>OZ220487.1:0-5535000 GCA_965116085.1 uncultured Binatia bacterium (SeqCode) | reverse complement strand
TAACGTGACGAGAGGAATACCGAAAGATCTGAGTCTCATCCCTATTTTCTTGAGGGCCGCCTGGGAAGCCACTCTCTTGAGAGCTTCACTCTCCATTTCGATCCGGGCGCTCTTTCCATCGTAGCGGACACGGACCTGGGTGATGCCAAGAGTATGAAGAAATGCCTCTGCTTGCGCGATACGAGAGAGCATCGTCGCTGTAATCTGCGTGCCATAAGGAATTCTGGACGAAAGACACGGGGAAGCCGGCTTATCCCAGGTAGAGAGCCCTAAGCGTCGGCTAGCTTGACGAATATCTGCTTTCGTTAGTCTAGCTTCGACCAAAGGGTGATGAATCTGGTATTCCTTTGCTGACTGGAGACCCGGTCGATAATCGGTGAGGTCGTCAAGATTGATCCCATCCGCGATGCTATCCAGTGCGAGACGCTTGGCTTCCCGCCGACAGATTTCATATAAGGAGCTTTTGCAGAAATAGCACCGATTCACAGGGTTCGCTGCGTACTCCGGCATATCCAACTCATTATGTTGGATGAGTTGGAGTTTCACATTCAACCTCTTGGTGAGTGAGATTGCTTGTTGTTTATCGTGAGGTGGGGTCGATGGTGAAACCGTCATCAGCGCGACCACTTCGTTGCGCAATACCTGAGAAGCGACTGCCAAGAGGAAGCTGGAATCAACTCCCCCTGAGAAAGCGATGAGTGTAGGTCCCAGCCTGTCAAAATATCCTTTCAGGCTGTAGACTTTTTGGACGAGTTCGATGTCCGTATCCATATGTGGCTCATGCGGCTCAGAGTTCACGTTAGATACCCTCCGCGTGGAAAATATCTGTTGTCAGATAACGTTCCCCAGCATCACAAAAAATAGTGAGAACCGTCTTCCCTTCTCCTAAATTTCTTGCGACACGGACGGATGCTGCACAGACTGCACCGGATGAAATGCCCACGAGAATACCTTCCTGGCGGGCGAGGCTCCGTGTATACGTTGTGGCTTCTTCATCTGACACGGAGAGAACTTCATCATAGATTTCCCTGTCCAAGATTGAGGGGACAAACCCCGCACCAATCCCCTGAATGTTGTGGTAGCCAGGGTCTTCCCCCGCAAGAACGGGAGAAGCAGCAGGTTCAACGGCGAAGATTTGTATATGTGGATGTTCTTGCCTCAGGATTTCTCCAACTCCGGTGATTGTTCCTCCAGTCCCGACCCCGAGGACGAGAGCATCAAGGTGGGGGAACTGCTGCAGGATTTCTTGGGCAGTTGTTTGCCGATGTGTTTCTGGATTGGCTGGATTATCGAATTGTTGTGGCATAAAGTAGCGAGGATGACTGGCCGCGGTTTGCTGGGCCTTTTGAATCGCCGCGTGCATCCCCCTTGTATCTGGCGTCAAAATAAGGTCGGCGCCGTATGCGGTAAGAAGGCTCTGGCGTTCTTCACTCATCGTGTCCGGCATTGTGAGAGTCAATTGATAGCCCTTCACTGCCGCAACAAGGGCGAGGCCTATCCCGGTGTTTCCACTCGTCGGCTCAACAATGGTCATGCCCGGCGTTAACTCTCCCGAGCGTTCCGCTGTCTCGATCATGCTGAGGCAAATCCGGTCTTTGAGGCTTCCGCCGGGATTGAGTGATTCAAGCTTCGCCCATATCTCAGCGCTTCCAGGGCTGGGAATATGGCGGAGTTGGACAACGGGAGTATTCCCAATGAGTTGGAGGAGAGAATCGGCGACTTGGCAGGGGGCAGGCATAGTGCGACAGATAAAAATGCTCGGTGCTCAAGAATCGGGGAACCCCGCCCACGCTATCCAGGTCAACCTTGAAAGTCAATTCAGCAATGGCCCATACAATCGTCCTGTTCCCTGGCAGTCTTGGAGACTTTCTCTGCTTTTTACCCGCGTTACAGGTGATTGGCGAACATCAACATACCCTCGTTGTTGGCGGCAGAGAAACGACTCGTGCCCTTCTTGATGCCCTCGTATGTTTCCCCCGATCCGTTTCGGTACAAGCGGTTTCCCTTGATGAGGCGCGCTTTGCTCGCCTTTTCGCCTCTCGTTCTCCCACTAGAGATATTGATCTCGACAGCTTCTTCTTGCCCGCCACCTCAGTCTTATCGTGGTTTGGCTCTTCTCTCCCGCAGATGAGGAAGAGTCTGGAGCAATATGCACCCGGCCGGGTTAGGCTCTTCCCCTTTTTTTCAGGACAAGTTGAGTCTCATGCCAGCGTTTATTATTTGCGTTGTCTGGGAGAGCAGGGACAAGAGAAGTTGCGTAGGCTCTCTTCCGTCCGACTCAAAAAGCGATGGCTCCAGTGGGGAGGGGCATATTGGCGACAACGAGGATGGGAGTCGGAGCAGGTCTTGATCATCCATCCGGGCAGTGGTGGACAGAGAAAACGCTGGAGAGCCGAGGGGTTTTGGCAGGTGGCCGAGTGGTGGAGGAACAGCGGAGACCGGGAAGTGCTCATATTGCTTGGGCCTGCCGAGACGGAGGAGGTTGAGTATTGGTGTCGCTACGGCCACGTTGAGACATCTCTTGAGCTCCCCCAGGTCGCGAGTATCCTGGCCCGAGCAACCTGCTATCTAGGAAACGACTCTGGAGTGAGCCATCTTGCCGGGGCGGTCGGCGTACAAGGTGTTGTCATATTCGGACCGACTCGGCCCGAACAATGGCGTCCTCTCGGGGGAGGGCTACAGGTCGTCAGAAATACCCGCTACCGCGAGAAATGGCCGGATCGAGAGGGGATCGCTCTGGAAGAAGTAACGCCAGAGCAAGTCCTAGAGGGACTGACCGGTCTAGCCGTGCCCGCTGAGTGTCAAAGCGTGTAAGAGTCCACTATAATGTAACCTCATGGATCTGTATAGTGATGGAGGGTAATCGCAATGAGTGACGAAGAACAAGATCGGAGCCAGGGATTCCGGGTCACTGATCGACGCCGCTTCTCTCCAGAATCAGGAGAGCCCCGATCAACGCAGACAGAGGGGGACACTCAGCAAGAATCGGTGCCGCCTCAAGCCGAGACGCAGGAGGCACTGGCACAAGATCGCTCTCATGAGACCGCCTCTGAGCAAGTTGAAATTGCGTTTTCGAGCTTTATTCTCGGCCTGAGTACGCAGGCACTCGTATCGCTCGGAGAGGTCCCGGCCTCTCCTGGTCAGGCCGTCCAAACCGACCTCACCGCGGCACGGCAGATGATAGATGTCCTTGCCATGCTACAACAAAAAACTTCCGGTAACCTTGATGCCAGTGAGGGGCAGATGTTGGAAAAGGTGTTGTACGATTTGCGGATGCGATACGTCAAGCTCAAAAGGGAAGGCCGCCCTGCATAGGGTGCGGTGACACCGGCGTCGCTCTTGACAACTCTCTGCCCCTATTTGTTGTGATGGACATGCAGCGCATATTTTGGAAACTCATTGGTTGTCTTTTCCTGGGATTGCTTGGAACTGCGGGCGTTCTCGGCTGGCAATTCTATCACAACTTGGAAGTCGCAGCAGTGGCAGGTTTCTCCGACCATCGTTGGGCAGTTCCCTCCAAGGTCTATGCGCGTCCGCTCCTCCTCTACCCCGGACTCAACGTCGAAGCGGCGGCCCTCTTCGACCATCTGGCCCGCCTGGACTATCAACCGGTCGAACATCCCATCCGTGCTCGGGGAGAATATTGGCGCAAAGCCCAGAGCGGGGAAGTCCAGATTTTTTTACGAGAATCTACGTATCCTGGCCGCGTGCGTCCTGCCCGACGGATTCTGCTGTCCATAGAGCAGGGGCGAATTGAACGCCTGGCCGACCTTGACGATGAGACTGAAATCCAGGCTATCGAGACGGAGCCGGAAATCATTACGCGGTTCTATGCTCAAGCGCGAGAAGAACGCAGGGTAGTGAAACTCTATGAAGTTCCCTCCCTGCTCGTCAAAGCCGTGCTGGCGGCTGAAGACCACCGCTTTTTTGAACATAGCGGGGTTGATGGGTGGCGTATCCTGGGAGCTTTATGGGCAAACGTCACTGCTGGACGAACCGTCCAGGGCGGTAGTACGCTGACACAGCAGTTGATTAAGAATTTCTTTCTTTCCCAAGAAAGAACCATCAAGCGCAAGCTGACTGAAGTCTGTCTGGCCCTCATTATTGAGAACCACTATTCCAAGCTGCAAATCCTCGAGAATTATTTGAACGAAATTTACTTAGGTCAGCGGGGTGCGAAAAGCATTTTGGGTATTTGGGAAGCAGCCCGATTCTATTTTGGAAAAGCGCCTCGTGATTTAACGCTCGGAGAAATGGCAATCATTGCCGGCATGATCAAAGCACCGAACCGATATGCTCCCAACCGTCATCCTGAGCGCGCCATCCTGCGGCGTAATCATATTCTTCAAAGAATGGTTGTATTAGGGACCATTACGGAAGAGGAGGCAGAGGCTGCCCGGCACGAAGAAGCGGGACCACGCCAGATGCCCCCTGAGAACAATAAAGCGCCGTATTTTGTTGACTTCATCAGAAAAGCGCTTGAGATCAGCTACCCTGCTGGAACATTGACCAAGGCCGGGCTCAATATCTTTACTGTTTTAGATATGCGACTTCAGCAGATCGCACGTGAAGTCGTTGAGACAGGACTAGCAGAGCTGGAGGAAAAGCATCCACGGTTGAAACGAGAGATGCCTAAAGAGCGCCTCCAGGCCTGCCTAGTCGCTATCCAACCCCAAACGGGACATATTCTTGCCTTGGTGGGTGGACGTGACTACCAAGTGTCGCAGTTTAATCGGACCGTTCAAGCGCACCGGCAACTCGGCTCGATTTTTAAGCCAGTGGTGTTTCTGGCGGCCCTTGAAAAAGAAAGGCAACAGCGAGACGGTCGGTTCCTGCCCACTAGTCTGGTGAACGATGCGCCTTTCAGTTGGTTCTATGAAGATAAAGAATGGAGTCCGCGGAACTACCAGAACCGCTATCGGGGCATGATGAGTCTTCGAAAAGTTCTTGAAAAATCATCGAATGCGGCAACGGCGCGTGTTGCCTACGAAGTGGGTCTTGACCCCGCTCGCCAAATGGCTATTCGTCTGGGTTTTACCAGCCCTTTACCCGCTTACCCTTCACTTGCTCTCGGAGCGGCTGAGGTGACGCCCCTTGAGGTCGCCTTTGCGTACAGTACGCTAGCCAATCAAGGTGTTGCGACACGGCCAGAGACTATTCGCTGGATCACTAGTCGTACGGGGGAAATAATTGAGCAGTACCAGATGACGGTCAAACGGCAGATTCATCAGGACGATGCGTACATTTTGACGCACCTGCTGGAGGGAGTCATGAAACAGGGGACGGGTGTGGGTGCCCGTCGGCAGGGATTTGCTCGCCCTGCCGCAGGAAAGACGGGAACTACGAACGATTACGGAGATGCCTGGTTTGTCGGCTATACGCCCGATCTCCTGACGGTTGTATGGGTCGGATTTGACCGCCGCACTTCGCTCAACCTGTCCGGTGCTCGGGCGGCATTGCCTATTTGGACCGCATTTATGAAGCGCGCGACAGTGGGGATGCCGATCACGGATTTTTCACCTCCACCCGGGGTGACGCTCGTGGCGATTGATCAGCAAACAGGTCTGCGTGCGACTCCACATTGTCCCGATGCGATGCAAGAGGCTTTCCCAAAGGGGCAGGAGCCGCTTTTTCCATGTCCGTATCATACTGCCGGTCCGTCCCCACGTTCCCCCATTCGTACGACGTCAGCAAACCACCAACTTCTCGTACCCAAGCTGCCTGTGGGCGCACGACCTGGGGTGCTGTCTGAGTCCTTACCCTCCGCCTCGGTCGATTCGCTATCACCGCACCCAATCCGGTCAAGACCGTGGTGGAATATATGGTAATCACACTGCTGCGCTCTCTATGGATGTCTCTGCTGCCGAGTGTCATGCTCGTGCTGACGTGTGGAAGTTTCGCTGGGTATGCACGAGAGGGTGCGGCTTATCATCCATTGGAAGAAGCGACACAGCAAAACGGAAGACGCTTCCCGTATCGGAGAAGGCCGCAAGAGTCCGCTGCTCCCCCCCTGCCCGACCCTGCTGTATTTTCTCCCCGGGATAGCATTGCCCTCCATTTTGTCGAACAAGGCCGGGCGGCATTGAGTCAGGAAAATTTCCATCGCGCCCGTATTTTTTTTGAGCAAGCGGTGAATATCTCTCCCTTGCAACCCTACGGCTATTATTTTCTTGGTCGTACGACCTTTGCTCAAAGCGATGCACGCCAAGCCTTGGTATTTCTGCTGAAAGCGGAGCTCGCGTTATCAGAAGAGAACACGGATTGGATGGCGAAAACGAAGTGTCTCCAGGGAATGATTCATGAGGACTTAGGAGAATATGAGGAGGCCCGGCTCAGTTACCAACGCTGCTTGGAAATTTCTCCGCAAAGCTTACGTGCTATGAGTGGCCTTGCCCGGTTGCCCGATGGAAGTGAGCCGTGAACATGTCCGCTCAGAGGGACCTCACGGTCTTGGGCATTGAGTCTTCATGCGACGATACGGCCGTAGCCGTCCTGCGGGGACGACGCATCCTGTCTAGCATTGTCTCGTCCCAAGATGCGGTCCATGGTCCCTACGGGGGGATCGTGCCCGAACTGGCCTCAAGGCAGCATATCCAGAATGCCCTTCCCGTTCTCGACGCGGCACTGGAGCAAGCCGCCATCACTCTCGACGCTGTTGACGGGATTGCCGTCACTGCCGGACCGGGTCTGGTCGGCTCGTTACTGGTTGGCGTGTCGCTTGCGAAGTCTCTAGCCTTTGCCAAGAACCTCCCCTTTATTGGGATCAATCACCTTGAGGGACACCTGTTGGCGGGGCAGCTCGAACACGAGGTCGATTTTCCATTCCTGGGCGTATTAGTGTCTGGCGGTCATACGAGTCTATACCTCGCGCGGGACTGGGGACACTACCAGCGTCTCGGTGCGACCAGGGATGATGCGGCTGGCGAAGCGTTCGACAAAGGTGCGAAAATGCTCGGCCTCGGGTACCCGGGCGGTCGGATTATTGATGAACTCGCCAAAGCAGGCCGACATGACGCCATTCGTTTTCCCCGTGCGCGTATCAAAAAGGCGAAGTATGATTTCAGCTACAGCGGACTCAAGACCGCCCTGCGTCAGTTTCTTGCCTCACCGGAGCGAGAGCGGTATGCCCGGGCCGACATCGCGGCCAGTTATCAAGAAGCCGTAGTAGACCCTGTGGTGGACACCGCCATGCGAGCGGCTCATGATCTGAACATCAGCCGGGTCGTTGTCTCTGGGGGCGTCTCGGCCAATTCCCGGCTGCGCCAACGCATGATCGAGACCGGGGAACAAAACGCCTTTCGGGCCTTCTTCCCGTCGTTGAAGCTGTGTACGGATAATGCGGCAATGATCGCTTTTGCCGGGGCGTGGCGTCTTGCCGCGGGACAACGCTCCGGGTTGGACCTGAATGCGTCCGCCGTGCTGCCGTTGGAAAATGCCTAGGAGGGCCCCCGGTGTGAAGGCCGCTGCGCCGACCTTGCTCGAACAAGCCCGTTTCGCCCTTGGCGAACTTGGCATGCGTCCCCATAAACGTCTTGGTCAGCATTTTCTGATTGATGCCGCCGTCATCCAGTGTATGGTGACGGCGGCGGCCATTCGCCCTGAAGATGACGTGCTGGAGATCGGACCGGGGCTTGGGGCACTCTCTGAAATCTTGGTCAAGGAGGCAGGTCGGCTCCTTTTAGTCGAAATGGACACGATCTTGGCCGAACGACTGGCGGCACGCTTCGCTCATGACGGACACGTCCAGGTGATAGCGGCTGATTTTCTTCGCCTTGATCTGAGGGAACTGTTTCGAGCCCAGTCGCTCAAAGTCGTAGCCAGCCTCCCATACAATGCGGCGACGCCTATCCTCTTCCGGTTGCTCGACCACCGGACGCAGTTCCCACAGGCTACGGTGATGCTCCAGCGGGAGGTGGCCGAGCGCATTACGGCCTCTCCAGGGACAAAGGCGTATGGCGTGCTATCCGTCTTGATTCAATTCTATGCGACGACGGAAGTGGTATGCTCGGCTGGGCCCCGCAGCTTCTTCCCCGCGCCTCAAGTGCATTCCCAAGTGATTAAACTGATTTTCCACAAAGAGCCGCGGGTTGCCGTCGCCGACGAGGGGCTCTTTCGCCGGATCGTGAAAGCGGCCTTTAATCAACGTAGAAAAACACTCCGCAACGCGTTGCGTGGGGTCGGTGGGGCAGACCTTGAAGCCCTTGGTCAACGAGCGGCT
The DNA here is from genome assembly GCA_965116085.1 of uncultured Binatia bacterium (SeqCode). GTDB lineage: Bacteria > Desulfobacterota > Binatia > Bin18 > Bin18 > Bin18. The sequence goes on along the minus strand of OZ220487.1, from coordinate 5,526,782 downwards.
ATCGATCTGCGGTGCCGTGGCGAGACGCTGAGCCTTGAGGCCTTTGCGCGCCTGACTAATAATTGGCGAGAGTAATCCGTCCGTATATTAAGAGGGGATGGTATGGAACGGAAGGTGATCGCATACACCGTTAAAGACCGGATCGCCACAATCACCCTCAACCGCCCTCAGCGCAGAAACTCGTGGACGGGGAGGATGCACGTCGAATATCGTTGGTCCATTGAGCAGGCCGAGAGCGACCCGGCGGTGCGGGCCATTCTTGTGACCGGAGCGGGTCGGGATTTTTGTGTCGGGGCTGATTCGCGGGCACTTGAGGGACATGTTGAAAAAGGTGGCTACGACCCCGGTACGCCAGACACCATGCCGACTCCTGGCTACGGTGTCCGACCCGAGTTTGACGCGGATTTTGCGTATCAATTCGGCCTGACCAAACCGGTGATCGCGGCTATTAACGGCGCGGTCGCTGGGGCTGGCTTGGCTGTCGCCTGCTATGCCGATATCCGTTTTGCCGCAGCAGGCGCGAAGTTTACGACCGCTCACGGGGCTCTGAATCTGCCGGCCGAGTTTGGTCTGTCCTGGCTGCTCCCCCGCCTGATGGGCGTCGCGCGAGCGAACGATATCCTGCTCACGAGCCGCATCTTTCTGGCAGAAGAAGCCTATGAATTGGGGCTGGTCAATAAGGTCCTGCCGTTCGATGAACTCCTGCCTCACACGTACGCCTACCTCCACGAGATGATAGCCCGTGTTTCCCCTGGGTCTTTACGGGTAACTAAAAACCAGATCTATGCTGACTTGCACGGCGATGCGGCCTCGGCAGTCCAGCGTTCGCGCAGTCTGGTTGACCGCATGATGACCGAGTCAGACTTCCGCGAAGGGGTTGCTGCTTTCACGGAGAAGCGTCCGCCGCGCTGGGCAGGAAAGTGAGCGCCCATGAGTCCAATCCCGACACCGCTAATCCCAGCCGCGACATATCGAGTGAAATCCAGACAATCCAGGCGGTCAGGGCCAGCGCCACTCCGGTAAAAATTTGAATGCGCCTGACCAGACCAGGCAGCTTATCCGGCGGGAAGGCCTCCCCGCGCACCTCCGTGCGGACCAAGCGATGACCCATGCCAAGAGAAACCGCGGCGCTGACGTTAATCAGAATAAAGACCATGAGGAGTTTGAGGCTCAGCAGGCGTCCAAAGTCTGACAAATGTCCCTCCAGAGTAAAGAATGCTAAGCCGGGCGTGGCCTTGAACGTCGTGAGATTCCACGCACCAGTCATCAGCACGACTCCGAGTGAGCCGATGCTGAGCGGATTGTAGTATTTCAGACCCTTGGCGAGGTAAGTTTGTTTTGCTGCCGGGTCGTCAATCTGGGCAGCCGGTGGCAGCAATGTGACAAGGAGGGTGACGCCGCTGCCAAAGAAGATCGCCAAGCTGAGGACATGGGTCCATAAGAGAATGAAATCACTCATCAGGCGGACGTTAAACCAGAGGGCACTAGAAATGTAAATGGCCGCTCGATAAGGATGTTTGACACTCAAAATGGGGGCCGATATCCTGGCCGAAGTTGATGCTTTCTCTTTATTTCATGTTCCCTTCGGAGAGATGAGGAAGGACGAATGGCCGAAAATGTTCTACTGCGCCACGAAGATGTCTCTGACATTCATAAGCTTGATGTCTACCTAGCTCATGATGGTTATGTCGCAGCACGCAAGGCTCTGACGACGCTCAAGCCTGAGGAAGTCACGGCCCAAGTAAAAGAATCGAATCTGCGTGGGCGAGGCGGGGCGGGCTTTCCGGCTGGCGTCAAATGGGGATTCTTGCCCAAGGACTCGGATAAGCCCGTCTATCTGTGCTGCAACGCAGACGAGAGTGAGCCCGGAACGTTCAAAGACCGGGCGATCATTGAGAAGAACACCCATACCCTGCTGGAAGGGATTCTCATCGCCTGCTACGCCATCACCGCCCACACCGCCTATATCTATATTCGGGGGGAATTCGCCTACGGCGTAAAATGTCTGGAACAAGCCTTGGCCGAGGCGTATGGCCAGGGAGTGTTTGGCAAAGATATTTTCGGCACCGGCTTCGACCTTGAGGTCTACGTCCACCGGGGAGCTGGAGCCTATATCTGTGGGGAGGAGACCGGCCTGATTCAGTCGATTGAAGGCAAACGTGCCTATCCTCGCATTAAACCGCCTTTCCCCGCCGTCTCTGGCTTATTTGGCTGCCCAACCATTGTGAATAACGTAGAAACGCTTGCCTGCGTGCCGTCTATCATCAAAAATGGTCCAGACTGGTTTCGGTCCATTGGGCCGGCAAGCGGACCGGGTCCCAAAATATATGGAGTCAGCGGCCATGTTGAGAAACCCGGTATATTTGAGTTGCCCATGGGTATGCCGCTGCGTGAGGTGATCTACGACTATGCGGGAGGCATCAAGGATGGCAAGTCCCTCAAGGCCGTCATGCCGGCCGGGTCATCGTTCCCCGTGTTGACGCCGGATGAGATTGATGTCCATATGGATTTCGACTCCATGCGCGCCATTGGTGCCTTTCTGGGCACCGCTGGCATTATCGTGATGGACGAAGATACCTGTATGGTGCGGGCCTTGAAGATCATCGACCGCTTCTACCACCACGAATCCTGCGGCCAGTGCTCGCCGTGTCGAGAGGGAACCGGCTGGTTACACAAGCTTCTAGTTCGACTCGAAGAGGGCAACGGCAAAGCCAAGGATATCGACCTGATAGACCGTATTTGTACCAATATGATGGGCAATACGGTGTGTGTCCTAGCCGACGCAGCAGCCATGCCGACTCAGAGTTATCTGACGAAATTCCGCGACGAGTTCGCCGCCCATGTGACGGCAGGCGGCTGTCCGCTGTAAAAAGCAGTGGCCCCGCCCGAAGCTGCCTACGTCTCCCCCAGAGGTTCTCATGCCAACACTTGAAATCGATGGCCGAGAAGTGACGGTCGAAGATGGTCTCAACGTCATCCAAGCCGCCGAACAGGTCGGCATTGAAGTCCCGCATTATTGTTACCATCCCGGACTCAGCATATCGGGAAACTGCCGCATGTGCCTGGTCGAGATCGAAAACATGCCCAAGCTCCAGATTGGCTGTAATACACGTGTTGCCGACGGGATGGTGGTAAAGACCATCAGTGAGAGAGCGAAACATGCCCAAGCCGCGGTGCTCGAATTTCTTTTAATCAACCACCCGATCGATTGTCCCATCTGCGACCAAGCCGGCGAGTGCAAGCTTCAAGACTATTATATGCTGTATGGCGCCTATAAGAGCGAGATGCAGCTTGAGGCCAAGGTGCACAAGGGGAAAGTGGTTGACCTGGGGCCCGAGGTCGTGCTCGACGAAGAGCGCTGCATTTTGTGTGCCCGCTGTACCCGCTTCTGCGATGAAATAACCCAGACCGGCGAGTTAGGCATCTTTGAGCGCGGAGACCACGCTCGCATCGGCCTCTTTCCGGGGAAGAAACTCGACAATCCCTATGCCGGTAATGTTGTTGACGTATGCCCTGTAGGGGCGCTGACGAGCAAGGATTTTCGCTTCAAGTCCCGGGTCTGGTATCTTGAGAAAACGCCCTCGACCTGCACCCGCTGCGCCACCGGCTGTAATATCGATATCTACCATCGGCGCGGTGAGATCTTTCGGTTTCGTCCGCGCCAGAATCCCGACGTTAATGCCTACTGGATGTGTGATGAGGGGAGACACTGGTATAAGTCCTTTCAACAGGACAGTCGGATTCCCACTCCTTTAGTCCGCGCTGAATCGTCTGTTGCAGTCGCCTCGTGGGACGAGGCGGGAAAAAAGGCGGCGCTCGCCGTCCGTTCGGCCCAAGACGGGCATGGGGCGGATGCGGTCGCGGCGATTATTGGAGCTAAGGCAACCAACGAAGAAGCCTTTTTACTCTCTCGTCTGCTGAGAGAGCAGATCGGTTCCACCCGCGCGGCTGGTTTGTCGTGGTCTCCGGCCGAGGCGTTTCATGATGACTTTTTGATCCATGCCGACAAAAATCCGAACACGCAAGGACTCAAGAGTCTGGGGCTGCTGAACGGGGGAGGCGAGGCCGAGTCGGTTCTCGCTGCAGCAGAGCAGAAACAGGTGAAAGTCCTCTTTATTCTTGGCGCAGATCTCGTTACGGCGTTCGGCCAAAAACGCACAGACATCGCCCTGGGCGAAACAACCGTCATCGTGCTCGATACGGATTATAATGGCACGACAGAGTATGCAGACATCGTTCTGCCGATCGCGACGGCCGTGGAGACGGACGGGACGTGTATCAATCAGGCCGGGCGTGTCCAACGGCTCTCTCAGGCCTTCCCGCCACGGGGAGAAGCGAAAGCCGGCTGGGAAGCGCTGGCCTTGCTGAGTGTACATTTGAACGGCCCGGATTCTGTCTCGATTACCGATGTCTTCAGCGAACTAACGCGCTCGGTCCCAGCCTTTGCCGGTCTGACCTACGGGAAGATTGGCCTCCAAGGGGCACCCTTGGCCAGGTCCGGTTCAGAGACCAATAGCTGAGCCTGTGCGTTTGCCCCTTGGAACGTCAAGTCGGTTCGGACGCGCAAGGCGCGAGTGCCGGTTTGGCTGGTCTGCGGGCGGCTCTCTGAAATCATTGGTCTGCAAGAAACAAAAATCTTGGACAATGCCGTTCCCCGCCGCGAATTTGAGGATATCGCCGACTGCGTGGCCGTTTGTGGACAAATGACCTCTCATGGTGTCGCTGTCCTGTCTCGCTCTGATCCGGGCCAAGCTGCGCCGTGCCTCGACGGTGATCCTGAGGACCGTGAAGCTCGTCTCTTGTCCGGCCGCAGCGCTCCGCATTCTGTGTCTCTACCCCCCCCCCCCCCCCCCCCCCCCCCCCCCCGAATGGACAGAGAGCCCGCAGGGAGAGGGCTGCCTATCTGCCTACTCAAGCGCACTCGGCCGAGCCGCCGTCCGGCATTTTCTTGACGTTGAGTGTGACGCCGGAAAACCGCTCGCCCTGTGTGGGGATTTGAATATCGCACCCGAACGCGAGATGCCCATGACCCGGAGGGATGGGAAGATAGCGACCTGTTTCATCCAGACAGGCGTCGGGCGTTTGCGGCTCTGTGTGACTGAGGCCGAGTTGATACGTTTCGCCTCCAGCACCCCAGAGGCAAACTGTGTAATTGGGGGGATTATCGTCAACTGGCCTTCCCCAAAAACAAGGGGCTGCGTATTGAGCACATTCTTGTCATCCAGTCGTTTGCTGAGCCGGGCACGGACGTTGCCACAGCCCGCGAGGCGCGCAAAGGGAAGGGGGGCTTGGTTACACCGGCTATTGCCACATTTGGGGCCGCCCCAGAGTGATGAATCAGGAAAAACGGAACAAAGGCCTGTTGTTTTTGGAAAGAAAACCTGACAGTGTGAGGGCCTTGGAGGAGAAGGTATGCGGAAGCCACCAGTCGGCTACATCGAACGCATTACGGCCAACTATGCCGCGCTTGGCTATAAGACGTATCAATGGGTGCATAACGAAGACACGCCGCCCTGGACTCCGCTGACCAAGCCGCTGTCGGAGTGCCGCCTGGGCTTGATCGCTTCTGGTGGCATCTATGTGACCGGCCAGGTGGCCTTTCATACCAAGGATGATTTTTCCTTCCGAGCCATCCCCAAGGAGGTCGCAACCTCAGACCTGCGAACCGCCCATTTTGCTTACGACCAGACCGACGCCCGGCGTGACCCCAACGTCGTCTTCCCGATCGACACGCTCCGTCGATTGGAAAAAGAGGGTGTCATCGGCGAGCTGGCTGATCATGCCTTTACCTTTATGGGTGGTATCTATTCGACTCGGAAAGTCCGCGAGATATTAGCCCCGCAATTGACCGAACAGCTGAAGGCAGAGCGTGTGGACGTGGCCTTGCTGGTCCCCGTCTGACCGGTGTGTCATCAGTCCGTGGGACTGATTGCCCGCAATGCCGAGGCCGCCGGTATCCCGACATTATGCATGGGGAGCGCACTGGACATTCTCCAGTCCGTTTATCCGCCGCGCGCGGCTTTTCTCGACTACTTGCTCGGCCACACAACCGGCAAGCCGTTCGAGCCGGAACTCCAGCGCACGATCTTACTTAAGGCCCTTGGGGCGTTCTCCTCGTTTACAGAGCCTGGTCAGATCAAGCACCTGCCGTTCCGCTGGGCGGAGGACGATAGCTGGAAAGATAGGGTGATGAATGACGGCGACACCCGCACCCCACGCTGCGATATCCCACAGTATCAAACCGAAGAAGATCGGATTCTGGCTGAGCGGAACGACCCGAAAGCCTGCGGGGTGTGTGAGCCGGCGGCTTAAGATGCGGACACCGACTGTTGGGCAGAGGGAGACAGTATCTCCTTCCGAAATTTGTTTCCTCTCTTTTCGGGAGAGGGGCCAGGGTGGGGACTTCCCTCCGAGGAGAGGTGATGGCAGAGCGCGGCTCACTTGCTGGAGCCACTGTGGCGGCTAGGTGCGGCGGTATTGGCAGCGCGGTTAGTGCCAAGCCCGCCGACCAGGGAGTCCCGCTTGTTGCCGCTGATGTCGATGACGCGCGCGCTGAGGCAAGGTCGCCCATCTCTCCACCGAAGCCCTCGCCCGTAGCGTTGACGTGATCGATGAGGCATCCGTCGCCTCTTTGATTGCCTAGGCGCCCGCGGCCTTCGGCGTTGTCATCCGGCTCGTGCATATACGGCTGGCATTATTTATACCGGCAACTTTCTGGAGTTGTCTCCCCGTCAGTGGTGCTGGACGCTCGCAGTGAATCTGACCGACGCATTTTGCAGCATCCCGGGCTACTGCTTGCCTCTTGGTCGAGAACAAGCAACTTGGCCGGAGGGTGATGGTTGCCTCGTCTGCGGGGTGCGGGACGCGGATAGTACGACTACGCGACGAGTGAAGCTGACCTCATAGTTTGGTTCGCTCCGTCGCTGCCAGTCTCGCTGCCGCCAATATCCAGGTCAATGCGGCCTGCCTGGGAATCGTTGATATTCCAGTGACGTCTGGCACCCATAGGGAGCGGCATCAGGATGGAAGAATCTCCGGCTGGGCAGGCCGACACGATTCCCCTCGGACGGATCGAAAGTCCCAAGGAGGTTGCCGAGGTGATTTGGTTCCTCCCATCAGATGCAGTAAGCTATATAATCGGTCAATCGCTCAACGTCTGCGGCGGATTGGCATTTGACTGAGGAAGCCGGAGGACCGTGAGCGCTCTCTATTTCTTGAGTGCCAAAGGAGTTTTCCATGTGGGGCGGCCGGCATTTCAGCCCAACCGTCTCGGACCTTGGGCGATCCATCGCGTTCTGCTAGCAGATCGGACCCAAGTTGCTGCCCGTCTAGGAACAGGCCAACGCCTATACGAATCGTTTTGTTGGGCATGAGGACGCCCCCCTCAAGGGTGCCCAATTCATCATACCGAGCCAGCCGCGTGGCCACGCGCTCCACGACCTTGAGTTGGTTGAGTACGTCCATCTCAAAGGCAGGCGACATGCGCCGGACCTCTGTAATCCCGGCGAGGCCCGCCTCACCCTCATCGTCACAGCCACCCCCGCTCGTTACGGACAACTCAAGGCGTTCGGCAGCCATTTTTCTCGCCGCCGAGCGCCAGCACTTCAGATGTCAACCGGTACGCCTGCGGCTTTTGGGATTCCGCTCAGATCGTTCTCGAGTTGGTCCAACCGCTCCCCTAGCGACTGACTCAGGAGAAAGCCCTGTGCGGAGACCTTCACGACTGCTCGACAGCTTCTCGACTTCACCCCATTCTACAACCGGAGTCAAGCGTCGCTTTTCACCTAAGCCGCTTGAGACGATTTGACCAAAGGCTTGAAAAGTCAGGGTATGGTCGGGAATATCCACCAGAAAGATGATCTTGGGTTCTTCGTTCGAGAACCACGGGCCACCGGCAAAGCGGTCCCCTTGCGGAGCGCCGACCGAGGTCGGATCTTTTGCGCCCGAGCCTATGAGCCCGACAAACTCCTTCATTCGTTCCGGGCTTGGATCCTTGAGCCAGACTTCGTCAAGATAGAGTGCCATCCCCCCCCTCCTCAAAAAAATTCGGGAGCACGGCAAAGTACGAGCAGGAGAAAAAGAACAGGAGGCCGGCTACGGGTGAGGCATGCCGAGTCGAAGCACTGCCATGCTACTCGGCGAGCATCTCGTCTAGCTCGCCATTGAGTTCCAGGGATCTCAATTCCATGAAGCCGCCGATGGACTCTTCCCCAATAAAAATCTGGGGGACGGTGCGCTGACCGGAACGCTGGGCAATCTCCTGCCGCATCGTGGGATCATCCGACACGTCAATGTCTTCGAACGGAACGCCTTTTTGGGTGAGCAAAGCCTTTGCTGCCGTGCAAAAACCTCAATACTCTGTCGAGTAGACGGTAATCTTTTTCATGAATACTGATCCTCCTTACCCGTTGATTCGTATCGCTCGTGGAAAACCCTATGGCAGCTCGGTGCGACCCATGAGGTAGCGGTCGACTTCTCTGGCTGCCCCACGTCCTTCGTTAAAGGCCCAGACGACCAGACTCTGGCCGCGACGCATATCTCCCGCGGCAAATACGCCATCCACATTTGTGTGGAACTGGCCATATTGCGCCTTGGCATTGGAGCGTGGGTCACGCTCGACCCCGAGTTGTTCGAGGACCGGGTCTTCCGGCCCAAGAAAGCCCATGGCGAGGAGAACGAGGTCTGCCGGCCACACCTTTTCTGTTCCTGACAGGGGCTTGGGAACAAACGCACCGTTTTCGTTTTTCCCCCATTCTATCTCGACGGTGTGGATCTCTTTGACATTGCCATGTACGTCACCTACAAATTTCTCCGTCTGAATCAAATAAACGCGCGGATCTGCGCCGAACCGGGCTTCTGCTTCCTCTTGTCCATAATCGACCCGTAAAATTTTGGGCCACTCCGGCCAAGGATTGTCCGGCTGCCGCTCCAAGGGAGGTGGAGGAAGGATTTCGAATTGGACCAGCGTCTTACATTTGTGACGGAGTGCTGTGCCAACACAGTCGGTACCGGTATCTCCACCGCCGATAACGATCACATTTTTATCCGTCGCGGGAATATACGTTCCATCCGCATGGTCCGAGTCGAGCAGGCTTTTGGTGTTCGCATGGAGGAACTCCATGGCGAAATGGATGCCGTTGAGGTTACGGCCTTCTGCCGGCAGGTCGCGTGGCTTTGTCGCTCCCCCGCACAGGACAAGGGCATCAAAATCCTCCTGTAATCGAGCGGCCGGAATGTCGCTGCCAATGGCCGTATGCGTTACAAAGGTAACGCCCTCTTGGGCCATCAGGGCGACACGGCGCTGCACAATGGTCTTGTCCAGCTTCATATTGGGAATGCCATACATGAGCAGGCCGCCGATACGGTCAGCCCGTTCGTAGACGGTGACCGTGTGGCCAGCCTTATTGAGTTGTGCGGCACACGAGAGGCCAGCTGGGCCCGAACCAACCACTGCCACCTTCTTCCCGGTCCGTTTCTCCGGCGGGTGTGGGGTGACCCAACCTTCGGCAAAGCCGTGATCAACGATGGCGCATTCAATATTTTTGATGGTGACCGGCGGATTCGTAATCCCGAGTACGCACGATCCCTCGCACGGCGCCGGGCACACCCGACCGGTGAACTCCGGGAAATTATTGGTCTTGTGCAGCCGCTCCAGCGCCTCCCGCCAGAGTCCGCGATAGACGAGGTCATTCCACTCTGGGATCAGATTGTTAATCGGACAACCCGAGGCCATACCGCTGATCAAGGTTCCGGTGTGACAGAACGGGATGCCGCAGTCCATGCAGCGGCCGCCCTGCTCCTGAAGTTTGCGCTCGGGAAAATGCTGATGAAACTCCTCCCAGTCATTGACCCGCTCGGCTGGTGAACGGTCTACAGGTAACTCCCGCTCATATTCCATGAATCCGGTGGGCTTCCCCATATGGGCTTCCTTCGTCAGTCTGTCTGCTGTTGTAAAGTGCTAGTTGCCGCTTACCCGTGCGGCATCGTTCTTATTGGCCTCAAAGGCCGCCATGATGGCCTCATCGCCGGCTAAGCCAGTACCCTCGGCCCAGCTAATCGCGTCGAGCATGCGTTGATAGTCCCTGGGCATGACTTTGATAAATTCCGACGCTCTTGCCTCCCAGTCGTCAAGAATCTGCTGCGCCTGTGTGCTGCGGGTGTACTGGACGTGTTTTTGCAGCATGGCGCGAATGTCCTGGAGGTCACCCTCGTTGAGCCTGTCCAGGGTGACGGTTTCGAGATTACACTGGTTGTGAAAGGTCGCGTTTCTGTCCAAGACGTAAGCGATTCCGCCGGACATGCCCGCGGCGAAGTTGCGTCCGGTCTCACCCAGCACCACCACGCGCCCGCCCGTCATATACTCGCAGCCATGGTCGCCGACTCCTTCGATTACGGTGCGCACACCGCTGTTGCGTACACAGAAGCGTTCCCCGGCCATGCCGCGAATATAGGCTTCCCCGTCGGTCGCTCCATAAAAGGCGACATTGCCGACAATGATGTTGTCCTCCGCGGTAAAAGTCGAACCTGTTGGGGGATAGAGTATGACCTTTCCGCCAGAAAGCCCTTTGGCGAAGTAGTCATTGGCATCGCCCTCCAGTTCCAGCGTCATACCAGGGGGGACAAACGCCCCAAAACTCTGACCGGCCGATCCCTGGAAATGGAAGTGTATGGTATCTTCCGGCAGGCCGTCTCGACCGTAACGCCGGGTGACCTCACTCCCCAGGATCGTTCCGGTGACGCGGTTGATGTTCTGAATGGGGAGCGTAGCCGACACTTTTTCTTGACGCTCCAGCGCCGGACGTGCCAGGTCAATCAGGGTCTGCTTATCCAGAGAGCGCTCAACGCCGTGGTTTTGTCCGATCTGGCAGTACCGCCCGATTTCGGGGCCCACCTGGGGTTGATGTAGCATATCGGTGCAGTCCAGCCCTTTGGCTTTCCAATGGTCTATGGCTTTCCGAGCCTTGATCTTATCGGTCCGGCCAATCATCTCATGCATGGTTCGAAAGCCGAGTTGGGCCATATATTCGCGGATTTCTCGAGCAATGAACTGCATGAAGTTGACCGCGTGGACCGGGTCGCCCATGAACTCCTCGCGCAGTGCAGGATTCTGGGTCGCGACGCCGACCGGGCAGGTGTCGAGATGGCAGACCCGCATCATAATACAGCCTAGTGAAACCAGGGCGGCTGTGGCAAAACCGAACTCTTCCGCACCCAGTAGGGCAGCAATCACCACATCCCGTCCGGTTTTGAGCTGCCCATCGGTTTCGACGGTAATCCGACTGCGCAGATTGTTGAGGACCAGGGTTTGATGCGTTTCCGCCACGCCGAGCTCCCAAGGGAGACCGGCGTGCTTGATACTCGTCTGCGGCGAGGCCCCGGTCCCGCCATCGTGACCACTAATCAGCACAACGTCGGCATGACCTTTAGCAACACCGGCGGCAATCGTGCCGACCCCGACCTCGGAGACTAGCTTCACGCTGATTCGTGCCTCGGTATTGGCGTTCTTCAAGTCGTGAATGAGCTGAGCCAAGTCCTCGATTGAATAGATATCGTGGTGGGGCGGCGGCGAAATCAGTCCGACGCCGGGAGTGGAGAGCCGCACCTTGGCAATCCACGGATAGACTTTCCGACCGGGCAGTTCGCCACCTTCTCCGGGCTTCGCCCCTTGGGCCATCTTGATCTGGATTTCACGCGCCCGGATCAGATATTCACTGGTGACGCCAAAACGGCCCGAGGCGACCTGCTTGATCGCGCTGTTCCGCGAGTCCCCATTGGGGTCCGGCGTATAGCGCGCAATATCTTCTCCGCCTTCTCCTGTATTGCTTTTGCCGCCGATACGGTTCATGGCGATCGCCAGCGCTTCATGCGCCTCTTTACTGATCGAGCCATAGGACATGGCACCGGTCTTGAAGCGGGTGGTAATGGCCTCAACCGGCTCAACCTCCTCAAGTGGAATTGGCGCTGCCGCCGGTTTCAATTCTAGTAGCCCGCGCAGTGTCGCGAGCCGTTCCGATTGGTCGTCTATGAGCCGCGTATACTCCTTGAATGTGGCATAGTCGTTTATGCGACAGGCCCTTTGCAGCAGGTGAATAGTCCTCGGGTTAAAGAGGTGCAGTTCGCCGTCCTTGCGGAACTGGTACTGCCCGTACACCTCAAGCGTCTGGCCGCGGACGGGAATGGCCGAGAAGGCCCTAGCATGTTGTTGGCTCGCCTCTTGGGCGAGTTCCGCTAGGCCAATGCCGCCTACGCGGGAAGGTGTCCAGGTAAAGTAGCGATCAACCAACTCCTGGCCCAAGCCGAGCACCTCAAAGATCTGCGCACCGCAATAGGATTTAATCGTCGAAATACCCATCTTAGACATGACTTTGACGATGCCCTTGACCGCGGCTTTGATATAGCCGCTCACCGCGTCCTGATAGGTGATACCCGCTAGCATGCCCTCGCCGACCATGTCGTTCAGACACTCGTAGACCATATAGGGATTAATTGCCTGGACACCATAGCCGAGCAGCACACAGAAATGATGCACCTCGCGCGGCTCGCCCGATTCGAGTACGAGTCCAACCCGGGTCCGGCTGCTGGCCCGAATCAGGTAGTGGTGCAAACCCGAGGCCGCCAGTAAAGCCGGAATCGCAGCACGTTCGGCGTTCACGTCCCTGTCTGACAGGACCAGCAGTGTGGCGCCGTGCGCAATCGCGGTATCCGCAGCCTGACAGAGTGTGTCCAAAGCCTGCTCAAGGCCATCTTTGCCGTGCTTGGGGTTAAAGAGTATGGGCAAGGTTACGGCCTTGAGTCCCGGTTGGTCAATACGTCGCAGCTTTTCGAGGTCCGAATTCTTCAGAATCGGAATAGGCAGTCGGATTTGGCGACAATTGTCCGGCCGGGGGTCGAGTAAATTCCCCTCAGGTCCCAGCGTCAGCGTTGTCGAGGTGACGAGTTCTTCTCGAATCGGGTCGATGGGGGGGTTGGTGACCTGGGCGAAGAGCTGCTTGAAGTAATTGTATAAAAGCTGGGGCTTATCGGACAACACGGCCAGTGGCGTATCCGTACCCATGGAACCGATGGGCTGGATTTCATTCAGCGCCATTGGCCCGATATTGACCTTCAAATCCTCAAAGCTGTATCCAAACGCTCGCATGCGCTGGAGTGTCGCCGCATGATCGTATATTGGCTGCTCCTCTGTCACCGCCGGAAGTTGGTCGAAATACACTGTGTGTTGGTTCAGCCACTGACGGTAGGGGTGAGCGCTAATGATGTCCTGTTTCAACTCTTCGTCACTAATAATGCGGCCCTTCTCTGTGTCGACCAGGAACATCCGTCCCGGCTGGAGCCGCCGCTTCTCCAAGACGCGCTCCGGCTCGACTTCGAGTGCCCCGACCTCGGAGCCCATGATGACCAAATCATCCTTGGTCACATAGTACCGAGACGGACGGAGGCCATTCCGGTCCAAGACGGCTCCCACGCGGGTGCCGTCCGTGAAGGCAATGGAGGCCGGGCCATCCCAGGGCTCCATCAGACAGCTGTGATATTCATAAAAGGCCCGCTTCGCATCGGCCATGCTGGTATGATTTTCCCACGGCTCGGGGATCATCATCATCATCGCATGTGGCAGCGCGCGCCCGCTCAGCGCCAGGAATTCCAGGCAGTTGTCAAAAATGGCGGAATCACTCCCGTCTTCCAGGGCAACCGGAAAGATTTTCTCCAGGTCGTCACCAAAGAGTTCTGAAGCCATTAAGGCCTGCCGGGCTCGCATCCAGTTGACGTTCCCCCGCAGAGTATTAATCTCGCCATTATGGATGAGGTAGCGATACGGGTGGGAGCGCTCCCAACTCGGAAAGGTATTGGTGCTAAAGCGTGAGTGAACCACGGCAATCGCGCTTTCCAGGTCCGGGTCGGACAGATCAGGATAGAAGGTTTCGAGTTGTGGCGGTGTGAGCATTCCCTTATAGATCAGGGTCTTGCACGACAGGCTGGGGATATAAAAATATTCTCCACCAGTGACTCCGCCGTAACGGACGGTGTTCGTCACGTGCCGCCGGATTACATACAGCTTGCGCTCAAAGGCGAGGTCACTCGCCAAGCCGCCGGGACTGCGACCAATGAACACCTGCCGAATACACGGCTCACACGCCTTGGCCGTCTCTCCCAGACCGGCATTGTTTGTCGGGACATTCCGCCAGCCCAGGACCGTTTGGCCTACTTCTCTGACGATGGCCTCCAGGTGCCGCTCGCAGTCGTGCCGCTGGGCGGGGTCGGGTGGCAGGTAGACCATGCCGACCCCGTACTGGCCTGGAGCGGGCAGGCTAATATTCTGAGCCCGACAGGCCGCGCTCAGGAAGCGGTGGGGGAGTTGGAGGAGCATCCCCGCGCCGTCTCCCGTCCCTTCTTCACAGCCCCGCGCCCCGCGATGATCCAGATTGACCAGAACGGTTAATCCGTGTTCGACCACTTGATGCGAGCGCCCACCCTTGATGTTGACCACAAAGCCAATACCGCAAGCGTCGTGTTCAAAGCTGGGATCGTAGAGCCCTTGTTTCTGAGGTATACCGGCGTGTGTCATCTCCGCCCCTTCCTGCTTTGTGTCGTATTGAGATTCCTGCTTCCGTAGGCTGTCAGGTCCCGCGTCTCACCCGCGCGGGGCGAGGGCAGTTGCTGCTCGCTGCTGTCGGCTGTCCACGACCGCTTTTTTCTCCGACTGGAGCCTGAGCCACAGCCCTTCAGTATGTGTGGACAACACCACGGACGTTTCCGTCCGTTCCACCCCTTCAAGCGAGCGAATTTGCCGAATGACCTCCTCAAGGTCTGATGTGTTATCGGCTTTGACCTTCAGCAGGAGGGTGTATTCGCCCGTCACATGGTGACATTCCTGAATGTCCTCAAAACCCTCAATCGCCGTTTCAAACTGTGTAATCAGCTTGGGATGATTAATGGAAACGCCAATAAAAGCGGTGGTATCCTTCCCTAGCTTACGGGCATCAAGAACGGCGGTATACCCACGTATGACCCCGCTCTCTTCCAGCTTCTTAATCCGCTCGATGACGGACGGAGCCGACAGCCCTACGCGCTCACCAATCTTCACCAGTGGGAGTTTGCAATTTTCCTGGAGAACCGAGAGGATATGCCTATCCAAATGGTCGATGTTGTCGAGTTCCATGTGGATCCTGTTCACTTCGGTCACGTGCCGAATTTATTGAGGCGAAACATACTAGGAGGCTAACAAATAGCGGAGAACGGGCTGTTCTGTCAAGCAAATGTTCAGGGACCTGTGGTTCCTTGAGTTTTTTTCTGTCCCTCGTATAATCACTTGCTCGGAGATTGGAGTAGGGACACATCATGGCAACAATGACCGGTGCACAGATCACAATCGAGAGCCTACTGGCTGAAGGCGTGGATATCATCTTTGGCTATCCTGGTGGTGCCATCCTGCCCACCTATGACGCCTTGGTTCAGAATTCGGCTTTACGCCACATCCTGGTCAGACACGAACAGGGCGCTGCTCATATGGCCGAGGGGTATGCGCGCGTGTCCGGTCGTCCCGGGGTCGTGCTGGTGACTTCGGGACCTGGGGCAACGAATACGGTCACTGGCATCGCGGATGCCTATATGGACTCAACTCCACTCGTTGTCATCTGTGGCCAGGTGCCGACCAATATGATAGGCAACGACGCCTTTCAGGAAGCCGATGTGACCGGTATCACGCGCCCCTGCACCAAGCATAATTATTTGATCCGTGACGTCAATGACATCTCCCGGACGATTAAAGAGGCCTTCCATATTGCCGGCAGCGGGCGACCGGGACCGGTCCTGATTGATCTCCCCAAGGATGTGCAGACCGCAGAAGCCCCCTTTTCCTATCCGGAAACTGTGAGCATGCGAGGCTATAAGCCGACCTTCAGGGGGAATATCCGCCAGATCGAACGGGCGCTCGCAGTCATCGAACAGGCCGAACGTCCGCTTTTCTACGTGGGCGGCGGGGTGCAGTGGTCTGGAGCGTCCGAACCACTTGTCGAGCTGGTGCGCGGACTCAAGATTCCAATTACCACAACGGTTATGGCTTTGGGTGTCTATCCGAGCGACGACCCGTTGAACCTGGGTATGCTGGGCATGCATGGCGGGTATTGGACCAATATGGCGGTGCAGAACTGTGACGCGCTCATTGCCGTGGGGGCGCGGTTTGATGACCGGGTCACGGGCCGGACGAGCGACTTTGCCCCCAAAGCAAAGAAGATCGTCCATATCGATATTGATCCCTCTTCGATCAGCAAGAACATCAAAGTCGATGTCCCCATTGTGGGTGATATCAAGGCAGTCTTGCAGGTCATGCTCGGGAAAGTAAAAGTCCATGAACAACTAGCGCCGCGTCAGAAGATATGGGGAGAATGGCGTCAGCACATCATGGCCTGGAAACAGGAAAAGCCACTGCCCTATCAGATTCAAGGCGCAAATGGCGAAATTCTCCCCCGGGCCGTGTTGGAAGAGATCAATCAGATAACCGGAGGTGACGCCATCGTCGTGACCGATGTGGGCCAACACCAGATGTGGGCCGCCCAGATGATGAAGTTTACCCAGCCGCGTTCGTGGCTGACGTCGGGCGGGCTAGGAACCATGGGCTACGGCCTGCCGGCCGGGATTGGGGCTCACTTTGCCGCCCCTGACAGGCAGGTCGTCGTGATTAGCGGTGACGGCAGTATTCAGATGAACATTCAGGAACTGTCCGCTGCCGTCCAATATAATGTTCCGGTCAAGGTTGTCATTCTGAACAATCACTATCTGGGCATGGTGCGGCAATGGCAGGAGAAATTCTACGAGGAACGGTACTCCCATTCCTATATGGACGCCATGCCGGACTTTGTGAAACTGGCCGAAGCCTATGGAGCCAAAGGGTTTCGGGCGGAGAAATCGTCCGAGTTGTCCGCCACCTTACAGGCCGCCTTTGCGGAGGCGGGACCCGTTCTGGTGGAAGTGGTCATTCCGAAAAGTGCAGGGGTGTTCCCCATGGTGCCGGCCGGTAACGCCATGCATGAAATGCTCTTTGCGTAGAGCCGAACAGAGAAAATGAACCAGCCGTGGCACGGGATATGCTGCAAAAGCCGAAGGGCGAACCCGTTTCAGACTACTCTCAGGATCATTTCTATCGAGGAGTGATCCATAAAATTTCTGTCGGTAATGAAACCGGTGTCGTCCTGAGCGATTCCGGGAAGGAGATCCCCTTTGTCTTTCCGTTCTTACGGCTGATTGGGGCCCCGCGTTTGGACATTCGATTCTTGACCGAGGGGATGCGTGTCGGTTTTGACGTTGGCTGGACTTCGCAGGGACTGCGTATATCAGTCTTGAAAATCGATGATTAGAGCGATTCGCGATAGGCTGAGAAAGACCTGTGCGGGGAAAAAGACTGGCTGCGGCCAGTGCTGCCGTCCACAGTCCAACACCGTGGTTGGCGGTATCGATCGGCATTCTGACAGACTTGGCCGACGCGTTTTCGAACAGTCCTGAATGGCCACGGTTCGACAGAACTCGGCCCGAGGGCAATCGATGGGCTGCGGGGGGCCGTCGGTCGGCCCGTATCCGATGCCCCCGAGGAGGTGAACGGGGCGACCGTCACCGCTTGGAGGATTGAAAATCCCAGCTTTGGGCCCGATGCATGGAGCCGGCCCGCGGGGGCCGTAGCGGGAGTGTTGCGCGCCCTGATGTTCTGTATTACACCCTTGAGCAGAACCGACGCCCAAGGATCCAGTGCGTTTCATTAAAGGACAAGGCCGTCCGTAAGAGCCGCTTGGCTTGTGGCGCTGGGTGGGATCGGTTTTCGCCCCCTCCAGGCCGCCCGCTATCCCCGTCAGCGAGATGGAGCTATATGGAGTTCAAGGATTACTACCAGACCCTAAACGCCGAGCGTGACGCCAGCCCGGAGGAAATTAAGCGCTCGTACCGGCGGCTGGCGCGCAAATACCATCCAGACGTGAGCGACGATCCGGAAGCGGAAGAGCGCTTCAAAGAGGTCCAGGAGGCCTACGAGGTACTCAAGGACCCGGAGAAACGCGTGGTCTACGATCGCTATGGCGCTCACTGGAAAGAGGGGCAGGAGTCCCGGCCGCCGCCCGACTGGGACCCTAATGTCGGCTTCGCCGGTGGTGGATATACCGAGGCGAGCGAATTCAGCGACTTTTTCGAGGCGATGTTCGGCCGAGCCGGTCATCGCCGCTCGGGGGGTGGGTATACTCACGTCCGCTTGAAAGGTGAAGACCTGCACGCCAAGGTCGAGATTCCGCTTGAAGACGCTTACCGCGGCACGACGCGCAGTCTGTTGCTGCAGGTTCCTGAGTTGGACGATGAGGGGCGGGTCGTCACCCGAGCGCGTACTCTCAGCGTGCAGATCCCAACGGGAGTCACTGAAGGGCAACGTCTCCGCCTCACCGGCCAGGGAGGCCCGGGGCTCGGCGGCGCGGCGGCTGGGGATCTCTATCTTGAGGTGATACTCACACCACATCGGCTCTATCACGTTGCCGGGCAGGATGTGTACCTCGACCTACCCGTCGCCCCATGGGAGGCCGCTCTCGGCGACACTGTCACCGCACCGACGCTCGGTGGCAAGGTGGATCTCAAGATCCCTTCAGGCTCACGGTCTGGAACCAAGTTGCGACTGAAGGGGCGCGGCTTGCCCGGCAACCCGCCCGGCGATCAATATGTTGTACTCGATATCGTCATACCGGAGGCAGACTCGGACGAAGCACGGGCACTCTACGCACAGATGAAGCGCCGGATGGCGTTCGACCCGCGAGCGAACCTCGGAGGATGAGATGGTGGCACGACACGGAACGAAAAATCTGGTGGGCACCCTCCTCGACGGACGATCTGTTTTCACGCTGCGGGAGCTGTGCCGGGCCTGCGGAGTACACGCCGAACTCGTGATTGAGATGGTGGAGGAAGGCGTGTTGGAGGCTCGTGGGAGAACACCGGCTGAGTGGCGTTTTTCGGGCGACATGGTGACCCGTGCGCAGAAGGCACTCAACCTCACTCGCGACTTGCGGGTGAATTGGCCTGGGGCGGCGCTGGCGCTCGACCTCCTAGAAGAGATCGAGCGACTGCGGCGGGACCGGCGCATGGCAAGGCGTTGAGTTGTAGGGCTGGGCTATGGCGACGCTAACCTCATGGGTCGAAGCAGGAGATGGTCGGGAAATACAATCAACTCGATCGAAAGACGAGAGGATGCCCTTAGTGCCAACAATGGCGAGCCCCGTGGGGAAACGGGTGTAGGGTGATTCTCTACTTGGTCTTTCCATGGAGGTCGTTTCGTTAAATGGTATCGCCTGCGATTTCACTCTGCCGGCTCTCGTCTCTGTTCTTGATAATAGTATTGACAACCATGGGGTCAGGCTGTCCGGCGACATTCGGGCCGCAAGCCCTCGAACGCACACATCCCGCTTACAATGAAGCCATTATCGCTGCTATCAACGAGCAGATGCTCCAGAATCTGGTGCGGATGCGGTACCGGGATGTCACCTTCTTTCTGGAAATAGGCAGCGTCACTACGAGTTTGGCCATGCAGGCCAGTGCCGGGGTAGACGCTGCGCTGAATTTCGGTAGCCGGGATGCGCTGAGCCCCAGCGTAGGGGTTGGTTATGCCGACAACCCGACCATCTCCTACACACCACTCCAGGGGGAAAACCTGTTAAAGAGTCTGCTCAGCCCACTCCGACTCGAGGCCATCCTTGTGCTAACACGGTCAGGGTGGAATATCGACCGGGTGTTCGGCTTGTGTTTTGAGAGGGTGAACAACCTGTACAATGCGCCCAACGCATCCGGGCCGACACCGAAATTGGAGCCGGGCTATGAAGAATTTAACCGCCTCCTCGAATCACTGTACCGTTTACAACGGAGACATCTCATCGAAATCGGCACAACGCACCGGCAAGGTTCCCCCGGTATTCTCATGCGGTTGGTCACTGACGATGCAGACTCCCAGAATGAAATCGCTCTCATCTATGAACTGCTCCAGCTTGACCGAGAAGTCGAGGACTTTGACCTGAGTACGAATTTCCTCGCCGTGAAAAGGACGCAGTGGGCGGTCCGCCCCCGCTCTATCTCCGGTCTGCTGTATTATCTCTCCCAGACTGTGGAAACGCCGGAACAACATCAGTCCGAGGGACTGGTGACTGTCACGATGTCGAAAACCGGCGGTGTATTCGATTGGACGGATACACCTGCTGGCCGACGGTTCAAGGTCAGGACCAAGGTCGAACGGCCTGATAACGCCTATATCGCGACCTACTACCGAGGCCACTGGTTTTATATTGAAGACACCGACCTGGAATCCAAATCGACCTTTATGCTGCTGCGCCAACTGTTTGACCTGCAGGCGGGACAGACCAAGTCCCAGGGGCCGACCCTGACCCTCCCTGTCAGATGATGCCCGTGGCGCCCGTCGGCCTGCTGGACCCCAGGCCGCTGAGCCCAGCGAGGCTTTCCCTCGCGGGAAGTCTTCAGCGGGCGACTCTGAGTGGTGCGGGCCAGGTCGCTGGATGATACCGCCCCATGAATATTATACTGCATAAGGGGCAGATCAAGGCGTTCATCAAATTCAAGCTACGCCAAGCGGCATCGGAAGAGGACTGGGGTCCGTGCTGCCGGGAGTCCTTGGATTTTCCGGTAGCTGGTTTTCAATATTTGACTTTGGCGCCGTCTCTTTTAGTCTCAACCTGATCTCTCCTTCGTCCGAACCTCTCCAGTACGAACCGTCGCCGCCTCCTTCCCTCATACAGCCGCAGAGTCCGCTCGTTACTATTCTGCAGACGGCCTATTTACGGCCGTAGTGCACTCGGGTCCCATAACGGTAGGGCGGACGGTCCTTTTTGCACAACAAGAGGGTTGAGCCTCGAAAATGCCGCTCTCCTCATCATGGGGGGCCAATATCGTTACCATAGCAACTACACTGAGCGCGAGGTCGGATTATGGATGCTGCACCCAAAAGACCGTGCTCAGGCACATCGTTTTAATGCTACTGGCGCATTGATTTTTCCCAATCCCCCCGCTGTTCAGAATATCAGAGTATAGGCTGGGGTGAATTCAATGCCAACCCGACAGAGGCACGGCCCATATGCATCTCGCGTCTAACACGGTGACGAGTCTCGTTCTCATCGTGCCCCAACTCGCCTGGCCGATGGGTTTTTGGGCGAAGACAAAGCGGATTTCGAGCGATTGGTTCTCCGACGTTTAACGAGCAAATTGTTTTTGAGAAGGCAGAATTCTGCGGCCCCCTCGTCTCCCTGCAGAAAACCCCTAATCTCGTGGTGCGGGGCATCAAGTCCAACTACCGTAGCCCATCCTTTACCACCTGGAACGGCAATTGGGTCGAAAATCGACCTGAATTGGTCGATTTTCGCAGGTAATCTCTTGAGCGGCCGACAGTGGGGGCGAAAGTAGTGACGGAATCATATGCTATCGTCTGGACCTCTCCCCTGCACCTTGCTAGTGTCCTCCCCTGTTCATCCGGGGCACCCAGGACCCGCGCTCGCGCTGACGGCGAGCCTCCTTCCCCTTCCGCCTTGGGCGCTCCGGGCGCGACGGCGCGCAGGGGGGGCCGCCCCCCTGCGCAATCTCGGTCGGCCCTGCGCTGTCGCCCGGGAGGCTGGGCCGGCCCGGTGCTCCCGCCTCGACGCTCTGCTCGCCGGCCAGTGCTCCTAGCCTTGACCGGCATTCGATGCGCCCGTCGTGAATCGCGTGCTCGACCATCATATGGGGCATGGCGAATCCGGCCCCCGGTTCGTCTTTCCGCCGAGAGTGGTCAGGAGAACCTGGACATCATCAAAAAAAACACCTGAATGAAATCGCTCTCCCCGGGAAATTGGACTGGGTTCCCACGAATGAGGTGATTCGGATGCTCATGCTCGACTGGCGATTTCCAGGGATCACGCCATCCTCCTTGACCGGCCCCTGCACCGCGGAAGAGCGGGAGGCGTGCCCGAGGGGCGCCCAAATCCATGGACCCCTCCGCGCCGCTCCCAGGCTTGGTCTGCGGGCGCCCCGGCCCTAGCCGACGAAAACGAAGTCGAAGTCGTCCAGGGTCAGGGAACTCGGCGCCACGTCTTCGAGCGTAATCGTATCGTCCCCCGCTCCGTAGCGGATGACGGTATCGGCCCCCTGCCCCTCGATCTGCAGGCCCGCGAAGGCGGCCGCCGCCGCCGTGGTGGCCGGCAGCTTGAGATGGAGCTCAATGACATCCACCTCCCCATTGGCCAGCGCCTGGGCCTCTGCCGCCTCGCTGGCTTCGGGAGTAGGATAGTATCCGCGGCTGCCACTCCAGCCGAAGCCGAAGTTTTCGATGGTGTCGTGCCCGTCGCCCTCACGAAAGACGAAGGTATCGGCCCCCCAGCCGCTCACCAGGGTGTCGTCACCCTTGCCGCCCACCAGGCGCTGGTCGTCCCAGGAGGCTTCCAGAATATCGTTGCCCCTGCCGCCATAGAGTTCGTTATTGCCGCTGCTCACCTCCAGAATATCGTTGCCCCTGCCGCCATAGAGTTCGTTATTGCCGTGGCTGGCCCCCAGAATATCGTTGCCCCTGCCGCCATAGAGTTCGCTTTTGCTGGTGCTGAAGGGGTCGGCGGCTACGCTCAGGATATCCTGGCCCGGGCCGCCGTGCAGTTCGCTGCCCCCGCTGCCGGACAGTGTGTCGTCGCCCCCGCCGCCGTGTAATTCGTTATTGCCCCCGCCGGACAGTTTGTCATCGCCCGGGCCGCCGTGCAGTTCGTTATTGCCGCCGGCTGTCTCCAGGAGATCGTTGCCCGGGCCGCCGTGCAGTTCGTTATTGCCGCCGGCTGTCTCCAGGAGATCGTTGCCCGGGCCGCCGTGCAGTTCGTCATTGCCGTGGCTCCCGTCCAGAATATCGTTGCCCTTGCCGCCCCGCAGGAGATCGTCGCCCCAGCTCCCGTCCAGGAGATCGTCGCCCGGGCCGCCGTACAGTTCGTCATTGCCCCAGCCGCCGGTCAAGGTGTCGTCGCCGTTGCCGCCACGGAATGTGACGGGCTCCCAGCCGCCTTCCCGCACGACCCCGTCCCGGTCCCGATCCCGATCCCAGTCCGTCTGCACGAAATGAAAATTGGCCGCCGTCAGCAGGGACGCCCCGTCCGGGCCGATGAGCGCCGCCGCCTTGTGCAGCGTGATCTGGTTGGCGCTCCCATCAGAGGAGGCTGCGAACCGAAGGGTGATGGTCTGGGCCGTCGTATCGACCGCGAAGGTCAGATCGCGAAACGTCCCCGCGAAATGCACGAAGCGGATCTTGTCCTCCAGGGCGAAGTCCCAGATCGTGTCGACCCCGTTGTTCTTCTTGAAGAGGAAGAGATCCTTGCCCTCCGTGGCCTGATGCGTCTCATTCCAGTACCGATTGTCGGGGTCAGCGTAGTACGCCAGTTCGTGCTGATACGCCACCTTCAGGCCCTCTATCGTCTCCTGATCATAGGGGCTCAAGTCCTTGAACAAGTGTTGATTGTCGGGGTCGGAGACGTACGCCATCTCGAGGAAACTGGAGTCTTTCGGGGAATCTCTAAAAATCATGGGGACCTCCTTCTGGCAGAATGATTGAAAGCTACCTTATCTCCCCCCCCCCCCCCGCATGCAACCCCCCCCCCTCGTCCTCTCGGTCTGCAACGGGCAAGGGGCCCGGGCCCCTTGCCACCCTTCCCTCCGGCTCCCGGGCTCCGGGAGGCGATTTTGCGCCCGTGCCCCGGCCATTGAGCCGGGCCCGTGGCGAAGGCCCCTGAGCGAGCGCGCCCGCCACCGGGTGCCTAGCGCCATCGGCGCCCCCGCTGCCGGCCGCTGCCGGGGCCTGACCCTAGAAGGGCAGGGTGGTCCGAAACAGCACAAAGCGACCGAGAAATTCACCGACAAGCGCCGGCAAAATGGCCACATAGAAAAGCCCGGTTGCCGCCATGGTCTGCGGAATCTGCAGCGTCCGCCAGATCATATAGGCGACCCCGAGCGAAGCCAGGGGCCCCAAGCCCAGCCGCAGCCAGAGCAGGGGCTGATGATCCGTCCAGAGCTCCCGGACGCTGGCGCTTGTTGCCGGGTGGCTACTGAGCAGCAGGGTGCTCAGGCCCAGCGTCAGCGTTGCGAGATGGACGACGAGAGTGCCGGCATAAAATCTGAAAACGCGCTTGAAAGGGGCGAGCGAGAGATCAAGTTCGATGAGATACCAATGCCCTAGGGACATCCCGGTTGCCACCGCGCCCAGCAGCAGGGCCGAGGTCAGCAAATTGAGCGGATAGACCAGCGTCTCGATTGAAAAAAACGGGGCCGTGCGATACCCGTTGGCACTAAAACTCAACGCCAGCAGCCCCGAGAGCAGGGTGAAGAGGTAGGCGCGGGCACGCAGGACAACGCGCTCCCCCCATAACGTAACGGTGTACAGTCCGCACAGCCCACAAAACAGCAGCCACAACCCGCCCTCAAAGATTCGCGTATGCCAGAGCAGCTCTGGCAGTGCTGAGGCGGCCAGGGACAATTTGCCGAGGCAGATGATCAGCCCGCACCCCAGATAGACACAGGCCGTGGACTTGAAAAAGCCGCGTTCGATCTCATGGAATCCCGGGACGCTCAGTGCACAGATACCACCAAAGGCGAGTTGGCCGAAGAGGAGGAGAAACGTATGCGCAAAGTCAGTCATGCCCGGACTGTACCGACCCCCGAATATGATCTCAAGCCGGGAGGGAGAGCCTCCTTGAGGAAATCTGGATGTGGTGTTCCCGCTTGCCGTTCCAACAGCCAACTGGTAGGGGAATGGGACTGATTAGCAGATCGCTGACGAGGACAGAGTGTGGCAGAATCGCTGATTACGGATAAAATTCGGGCCTGGATCGGTCGTCAGGCGCCTCCCTGGACGCTTGAAGTCACGGCGCTGGATGTCAAGCGCTTTGCTGTGGCAACCGATGACAGTAACCCGCTCTACACGGATGCGGAGCGCGCGAAGCAGAGCCGCTATGGCGGACTGATAGCGCCGCCCCTGTTCTATATGGCTCCGCTGACGGACCCGGTCCCCGAAGACGAACTCCGGCCCGATGGGCTGCCCTCTGAAGGGCGCTTTCCCATTCCGCCGACCCCGCTCCCGCGCCTGATGGATGGTGGGACAGATATCGAATTTTTTGCTCCGATTCGCGTCGGCGATATCCTGACCGCGCGGAGTAAAATCGTGGATATCTACCAGAAAGAGGGACGATCCGGACCCTTGATCTTTGTGGTGCGTGAGACCACCTATACGAACCAGAACGATGAGGTCGCCGTTATTGAAAAAGGCTCGTCTATTTTGCGCTGACAGGCGCGGGGCCAGGAAATCATGGATACTCAGTTGTATTTTGAAGACGTGACCGAGGGAATGACGCTGCCGAGTCTGGAGAAAACGCCGTCCAACACCCTGCTGTTCCTGTATAGCAGTATCACCTGGAATCCACAGCGGATTCACTTTGATAAGGATTTTACCCGGGGCGAAGGCTACCGGGATATTGTCGTGCACGGTCCCCTGCGCGGGGCATTTTTATCGCAATTATTGACAGGGTGGATCGGTGAGCAGGGAACGCTGAAGAAGCTGTCGTATGCCAACCGTGCTATTGCCTATGTCAATGAGCGTCTGGTGTGTAAGGGCACGGTGACCAGGAAGTGGGTTGAAGCCGGGACGGGGCATGTCACCTGCGATGTCTGGGTTGAGAATGCGGACGCGGCCCATCTTACACTTGGGAGTGCCACAGTGCTCCTGCCTCTGAAAGCGGATTTTGTCTGACCCGACCGCCTAAAGGAGTCTACATGGCGCAATCACGCCTGACTATTATTCATACCTCTGATGTCCATCTTGAAAGTGATACCTTTGGCCGTGGAGAGGCCGGCCGGACCTATCGAAGCCGTATTCAGGACGCATTCCGAAGAGTTGTTGATTTGGTGTGCGATACGCCGGCCGATTTGTTTCTCATTGCCGGAGACCTGTTTGATTCAAACCGGGTGCCGGAATCCGGGGTCGATTTTGTCAATGCCGAACTCCAACGCGTACCCTGCCCGGCTATTCTCATTCCTGGCAATCACGACTGTTATGATCACCGGTCGATATACAAAAAAGTCGACTTCACCGAAGCCGGGCCGCACGTTCATACCCTGACGGAAGAAACGGGCCGCACCCTCCAATTCCCTGAGTTGCAGGCAACCGTGTGGGGCAAGGGTCTGGTCGAGCATGATCCCTCTTTCCGCCCCTTGGCGGGGGTGCCGAATCGCCAAGGGGATTGGTGGCATATTGGCATGGCACACGGCTATTATGTCGAAGATGAGGAAATACAGCGCTCTTCGCCGGTAGAGCCTGAAGAGATCGCACGGTCCGGCCTGGATTATCTGGCCATGGGGCATGTGCATGTTTTCAGTGACCTCAGCCATGGGGTGACCACATCGTGTTATCCCGGTACGCCGGCCCCGCTATATATGGGGGTGGAGGACGGCGGGAGTGTGGCGGTCGTGACCCTTGATCCAGAGAACGGCGTACTGCTGAAGCAACAGAAGGTCGTGCTGTAATGCCTCCCAAGCCTGCACGTCCTGGTTTTTTCTCCACCCCAACTTTGCTACGGGAGAAGTATGGCTGAGCGAGCGGATTTGCGGCGGCGACCGCAACGGACAACGGTGAGAGACATTCTCCGTACCGCGGTCAATCTCGAAAAAAAGGCGATGGCCCTCTATATGCAGTTCACCCGTCTGTTTGAAGATCAGGAAGAACTGCGCAAGTTCTGGTTTGGCATGGCGCGTCACGAAGCCAGTCATCTTGGGGCGCTAGCCCTCGTCGAGGGAGCGATTGAGAACGACCCGGATGTTGCAGAGAGCAGCAAGGTCTGGTTCGATCCGTCAACCATAGTTCGCCTCCGGTCTCTCCTCAACGCCTATAGCCGTGAGGCTGGGAAAGAGATTTCCGTTAATCGCGCTTTTGAAATGGCCATAGATGTCGAAGGCTCCGAGCTGGAAGATGTGGTTGTTGACCTGTTGCATGTGGTCCGCGAAAAAATAGTTCGTGATCAGGCGATCAAGCTCCTGATTCACGATCTCAGTGATCTAAGCTATATGGTCGAGAAATTTACCAACGATGAAACCTTGCTGGCACGTGCGGACGCGCTCGTGGACCATCGGGTTGACGCTCTGGCTTCCGACCAGAATAAGAAAGCATCCTGAGGGCTATGGGGCAAGCCGCCTCCCCCCCCCTTCAAGGAGAGCCTGGACGATGATTCCTGTTGTTATACAAGCTGCCCTCTGTCTTCTCATCGCCCTATGGGGTTTGTCCATGATCGCCATGGGGATGGTGTGGCGCAACGGGATCTGGTTCGTTCTTGGCGGAGCCGTTCTCGTGGTCGGACTGCCGTTCCTGCGTAATCTGCTGCCTGATCGATTGAAATACACCGGGCGATAACGACCCGGTCCCTGCCCTTCGTTCCTTCGAACGGGCAGCCTCGCTGCTGTGGAAGTCATGTTCTTTCGACTCCTCGTATTATTCACTATTGTTCCACTCGCGGAGTTGTATCTCCTCCTGCAGGTTGGCAGTATCCTCGGCGTCGGCCTGGCGATCCTTCTGGTTGTTGGTACGGGCGTTGTTGGAGCGTATCTGGCACGGCTGGAAGGTTGGCGGACACTGCGACAGATGCAGGAAAACCTCCACAACGGGATTGCGCCAACCGGCGAGTTGATTGACGCCGGACTCATTCTCGGGGCCGGACTCCTCTTGATCACACCGGGGATTGTGACCGATGTTGTTGGCTTCAGCTTGCTCTTCCCCCCAACCCGGGCCGCGCTGAAACGCGCTATTCGGCGGCGCCTCGAAGCCCACAGGTACGCCGCTTCGTCTACTATCGAGGCAGAAATCATTCGTCGGACGGACTGATGGAGGTGCTTCCTGAGCGCCACCTTTGGGAAAGCGTACCGCGAAGATGTCGGTTCAGCCGTGGCCTTGCGACAGCCGAGGAGGAGAGCCTGGATCAGCAATGTCATCGTGTCGACCGCCGGTGCTCGCAGTGGTCCATTTCGCAGTATGGAAGTGCGGTGCTTTACTATCCATTGTACGGTTCGGCGTATTGGCTGGCCACCGGTGCGCCGGATATCGCCCTACAGCAACAACGAAGCCACGGCTGTCTATACCGTCCCCGAGCAATTGCCCGCCATCCCGCGTTGGGTAGATGGTCAATGGAGAACAGCATGAAAGCAGATTTCTCCATCCACATGAGATACCCGCAGCAGTTCCGCACCGAAATTCTATCGGGATGAAGTCGATTTCACCGTTTATGCCGAAGAGTTGGGGTTCGAAGGTGCTGGGGCTGAGCATCACTTCACCAAGCCCACAGGTCTTTCGATCTCCCAGGGAGGTGTGCGCCGCGCTGGCAGCGCACACCAAACATGGGGATCAGGCCGAACCTCATCCTGCCGCCGCACGATCACGTTTTGGTGGCGGATGACATTGCTCGCCGCTGCCAAGCTGTCGATGATTTACGCCAAGGGCCAACTACGGCCCATCTTGCAATGTCTCCAGGCCTTCGATCCAAGCGTTGAATCGTAGACACTCTGCGCGGATTTTCTCCAGGCCCAATTGCGCTGCGATCAAGGGACCGTGAAGGGTCTTTCGATATCGCGGAAACGTATCCTTAATGCGCTGGCTCGGAGCGGTACTCGTGCCGTCGTTGATGTCTTCCGGAGTGCTGAAGTCCGCCCGAATGCCCCTCAGTGCGCGAACAATCCGCGGCGATATGTCAGGTAGAACCGAGAAGGCGTCGACATCGGAAAACAGCAAGCTTTCAAACTCATGCCTCTGGACATAAGGCATCGCTTTATCTCCTTGTGGCCCGATTCTCTCCTCGATATTCCTGCGAATCAGACATTCCAGCTCGTCAGCGGAGTGCTCTCCCTTGCCTCTGAAGCCGTAGAAGTCTACGAGGGATGTGACCGCATCGAACTGGTGCTTCAAATGCACCATCTCGGAGACGAGCCTTTCCTTCGTGACGTTTCCACCACCGACACTTTGGTTTCGTGCACGACCCAGCAAGACTGGCTGAGTTGCGACACCACGGGCCTGCAAGTGTGGGGCCAATACTCTCTTGATAAACTCCTCTTCCGTCTGTCCTTCCACCGATACCGCAAGACGGATCACGGACGCCCCCCAATCAGGTTCTTCTGCCAAAGCTCACCAGGTGCGAAATTCTCGTCGAGCCAATGGCGGTAGTCGCCATGCGCGAGACGTCTGAAATTCGTGCGGCCATCCTCGGCTTCGAGAACCAAGATATCGTCCAGATCGAAGATGTCCACGAGAAGAGGCGACTGGGTCGCGGCAATGATCTGCACGCCGCGGGAAAGAGTCTTGATCATGTTGCCTATCAGCGCAATGGCCGTTGGATGTAGGCCGAGTTCGGGTTCGTCCAACAAGACGACATCAGGAAGCATCTCCCGAGGAAGGTTCAACAGTGTGACAAGCGCGAAAAATCGAAGGGAGCCGTCGGATGTGAGATGTGCCCCGAAAGTTTTGTCGGTCCCCTTTGCCTTCCACCTTAGTTGAACCTTGCCGTAGCTACTTTCGATCTGAAATCGGTCGAAAACCGGGAGTACACGACCAATGTGGTGGCAGATTTGCTCGAATCGATGGTGATCCTCATGCTCAAGCCTGTACAGCATGGCCGCTAGATTCCCTCCGTCGGAACGTAGGGTGTTATTATCCTCCGCTTCCCAGCGTGTCTTGAAACTTGAACTGTCGGATGTATCGTGGAACTGATAGACGGTGCAGTTCCGTAGCAGATGCATAATTGTTCGTGCGGTTGTCCGGTTGATGCCCAACGTTTGCGGAGACTGTGCAACCTCAACGATTTGTGCCTCACGCCATCCATCGCTGGGGAGGAGAGAAATCCACTCTGCCTCGGACGGCAAGTCCTTGCGGCTGAACCGAAATGCTTCCTCGGTGAATATGAACCGGTCAGGATGGACATGCGCAAGAGTGAACCGATAGTCGTTTCTGCCGCTATTCGTTTCCAGACTGATTTCGGCCTGCATGGCTGGGGTGGTTCGACGACCGCCGTATAATTGGTCATCGGCACCTCCGTAACGCTCCACAAACTCCCCCAGACGCCGAGATCGGAGCATCCAACTGAGCATTTCAAAGAAACGCATGAAGTTGGACTTGCCGGAGCCATTGGCGCCTATTAGGACGCTCGCACTGCCCAAGTCCGATAGTTCAATATCGGCAAGAGATCTAAAGCCGCGAATGCGGATCGACTTGAGCTTTGTCATTTCCGACATGGTAAGGTTGCTCCAGGAAGCTGATGAAACAGCCGAGAGTATGAGCCTAGGCTGTATTGGGGACGTTTGCAAGCGCGCTGGCACAACGACCGATCCCCGATACGAAGACGATCGGACTCGTCGCAAGCCGTCTGGCTGGGCGGTCACTTCGAGCATGACCTTGCCAGCCACGGCGGCGAGGGTGTGAACATATCCTTATCATGTTGCGACGACTTCGGAGGGACCGGTAATGCCCCGAGTAAGTGAACTTTCGATACAGAATGTTCGTTGTTTTGGCCCTACTCAGCAGGCACGTTTGGGTCGCATCACATTGCTTGTAGGCGAAAACAGCGTGGGCAAATCTGCTTTCTTGGGATGCTATAATGCATTCGCCAATCTTTCCAATCTTGTCGACTGGCGCGAGAATAATCCTTTTGACGTCTCTCCATTTTCCATGGATGGCTTCGATACAATAGCTCGGTCGGGCACGTCTGCCTTTACAATTGCTGGACAGTATGAGGGTCACATATATTCAGCAGCCCAGTTTTGCTTCGAGCGTGCTGATGGAGGCCAACCTTTTGAGAAGAGCGTGGCGTTTACTTTTGCGAGAGCAGGCACATCCTCTACCTGTATCAGAATGTCGATCGGCACAGGTAACGACAAAGACAAAAAGCGGCTATTGTTTCAAGGACCAAATTTTGTGTTTGACATAGATTGGGCCGAAATTTCATTTGTTCCTATCTCCACGTGGTTATCTCGTAACGTAAGGGAAGGGTTTCTTCCCTATAATGCTGATAGGGCAGCGTTCGAAAAACGCAGAGAACCCCTCGTCACGTCGGAGGAAATCGTCGAATTTGAGAAATTCGTCAATTTCTTTCGCTCTGAAATGCCGTTGCCGACGGGGCGCTGTTTTAACGTAAACGCGTTAGATCCAAGCTTGCCAGCTAGACGAAGTATATATCAGAAGGCTCCGTATTATTTGAGTGATCCGGCGGAAAGGGCTCGCCTCAGCCGCGTCGGGACAATACTGAATCTTTGGAAAGATATTAAGGTGAATGATGGCGACTCGGGCGATAGTACGGGGGTGGTCGTAACTGATGCCGGTGGATCATACAATTTAACGGATGTGGGCTACGGTGTGCATTCGTTGTTGCCGCTCGTCCGCGCCATAGCAGTTGCTGATACGCCAAGCATTTTCTTGTTGCAACAGCCGGAGATACATGTCCATCCAATTGCCCAAGCTCGATTAGCTCAATACATGGCTGAAGGACCACATGATTTTATCATCGAGACGCACAGTGACCATCTCGTTGATCGTTTTAGGCTGTGCGTAATGGAACAGGTATTGCAGCCAGAGGAGTTGCTGATCCTTTACTTTGAGAAAAGCAAGGATGGATCTGAATCGAGGATTCATAATATTTCAGTTGATTCGCAGGGGAATGTTGTCGACCCGCCTGACAGCTACCGAGAATTCTTTTTGACAGAGACAGAGCGTCTGCTCGGACTCCATAGGTAGGTCAGTCTAATGTGCGTTGTCGCTGTCGTGGATGCGGATTCTTTGCCAGTGCTTGCCACTAGGCAAGGTCCAGGAGACGGTCTGTTTCTTTCATGGACTGGAAGGCGGCACGGTATTCTGGCATTTACCAATTCCGGAAAGTACCTCACTGAAATTCGACAGAATCGCGCGGTAATGGAACTTATCCAGCGGTATGAGCAAGGGGGACAACTGAGAAAAATATCTGCGGAGGAGCTAACGATCGCTGATAAGCAACTGTCTGAAAAGTCTTGCCGATCAAATGATTTGCATATCTTGTCACTAGCGCTTGCAAGCGAAGCCAGAGTCCTGTGCTCAGATGATGGTAATCTCCGTGCCGACTTTAAGGACAGAGATATTTTACCACCTATGGGGCGGCGGCCACGGATATTGTATCCCTTCGGTGGCAGTGGCAGACAACGTCGCGAGTTTCTAAATAGACAACGCTGTGCTGATCGGCGGTAAAAGTAGGAAGTATTCTTACCGGATATGCAAGCTTCGCATCCCTTTCTGCCAACATTGTTTAGACACCGACTACCCTTGCAATTATTGAAGGGCAATAGAGAGGAGCAATGATGAAAGCAGACGACAGGGATTCAATGATGGTGATGGGTGCGAACGCCCCGGCCTTGGGGGCCTCGTCGCGACGCTCCTCACCTCCCCAGGGCCGGGGCTCCGCCAGCGCTGCGTGTCTCGGATCCGGAGGGCGTCGCCAAGCCGCCCCGGCGCTGGTTCACCGCCGCGTATCGGCTGCGGGCCGTCGAGGAGGCAAACCGCTGGGCGGAACCGGGCGAGACCGGACGGCAGTTCCGTCGCGAGGGGCGATCGACCGTGCGCCTCTGTCGGCGTGGCGCATGGCCCGTCGTCGGGGTGCGCTACAGGGTCTGACACTGCGCACACGCGGCGCCAAGCCAACGCAGTCCAACCCCTGCCAGTGCCCAGGTTCGCCGGCTCGAAGCGAAAGTATCGCGCCTGGAGAAGGACTCGCCCCCGCGCCCACGATGCTCGCAGTCCTGGGAAACGGTGCCGGGCGGCGGGGATTACGCCGCAACGGCGCGAACCACTGCTGATGGCCGCCCCCGCAACGCAAGCCGGCAGCGCGCTGGCTTGCCGGGCGCTGGGGGTGTCCAGGGCACCGTGCTCCCGC
This sequence comes from uncultured Binatia bacterium (SeqCode), assembly GCA_965116085.1. Classification (GTDB taxonomy): domain Bacteria; phylum Desulfobacterota; class Binatia; order Bin18; family Bin18; genus Bin18. The sequence goes on along the minus strand of OZ220487.1, from coordinate 5,493,849 downwards.
CGTCACAGGCCCGCGCCTAGGTGCCAGCCGCCCCGCAAGACGCCCGCCCGGGCGCTGAGTGCAGGCGCGCTCGAGCTGGGACTCGATGGGCGCGCCTGTGAACGATTCGTCGACTGCTCGCCAGCCGAGATCGTTGCGACCCTGCTGGATGAAGGGTGCTCCCTGTGCTCGGAACGCCCGAGGGATCGCTTCTTGGCCGCCGAGCAGTCTAGGCGAGCACGGCGCAATCCACTCTCCCCTCCGCGCGACGCCAAACCCGCACTTGTAGCCCACGCCCCGAATCAAGTTTGGTCAGGAGACAGTCGCGCCGGCCCTCGGTGCAGCCAGTCCACGGAAGTCTTGCTTTTTATGCCGTTCAGTAACTCATGAGCGATGACGCGAAGGTGACCGTCTCCCATCACCTCCACCGCACTCCCGTTCTGGGCGAGGGCGTCGTAGAAGGCGATTTCCTCCTGGCTGATACCAGCGGTCACAGTTCAGAACCCATGCGTCCATTTTCTGGTTTCGATTGCAGCGATACGGTCTGGCTGAGAGCCAGGATTGTTCCAGGCTAGGCCGCAGTGCTCGAGGATGTCGGCGGAGCTTTGGAAGAGACGGTTTGCGAGCTCGTTTTCGCGCATGAACGGCCAGACGTGCGCGGCCGGGATTGAGTTCGGGCGCACGGGGGCGGGAGCGGCATCCGGGGAATGTTGTCGGGGCCTTTGAGGGCCGGGGCGGTCTGCCAGCCCAGCCTGGGTGAGCCTGACGAGGGCCGGGGCGCCGGGGGCGACGGCGCGGGCGAGCTCGGCAAGAGGAGCGTTGAGGACCTCCGTGTTGGGGGCCTGACGAAGCCGGTCGCCTTGCCTGTGTTCGGGCCGAGGGCACCGAAGATAGCGGTCGAGGGCATCCTCTGGTCCTTGGGTGCCGACGGGCGGAGGTCGGGTCTTGCCCCTCGCCGGGGGCTCGTGGTCTTCTGCCCGCCGCGCGCCTCGTTCGGCCACCAGACGTCGACCCCGCTGCCGTCCCCGAGCGTAGTGCGACGCTCCTTCAGGCGGGCGGGGAAGTTGTTTTTGCCCGCCGCTCAGGCGGCTTCGTCCTGGGCATACTGGCGCGAGCGCACAGACCGCTTCGCATAGCCCCTACGGCGTGCCCGCCCGGCGTCTCCGCCACAGACACCCCGAAGTGCTCCTTGAGCCCTGCCGCTAGGTCGCAGCGACGCCAGCGTCCCACGCCGGGGTGCGCCGGGGCCGGCCCGCGCCGCGCGCGGCTCCTCTTCTCCGCTTGCGCGGTCCCCCCGGCGCCTTGCGGTCCAGCACGCCGTACGGGCCTGCCGCATTGAAGCGAAGACCCCCGTCCCGGACGGGCTGCAAGCCCACGCCCGCAAAACGCGCCACATCAGCACGACGGTACCGTCGTCAATAATCCCCGCAAGCGCAAGCAGGCGCCGGGTCTGCGCGCAGTCACGGCTCCGCTGCGCATGATCGCGCAGCGCCCCCCTATCGCAATCTCCCCTCCGGGGTCGCCCCCCATGCCGAACCCCCACTAGACGATCCTGCCATTGAGGCACAAACCTCAAACGCTGGGAATCCCCTCTATGAGTCGCAGCCTCCAGTCGCCGGTATGAGTCCTCCCTCCGCGGCGCGGATGTCCTTGGTGAGCCCGATCAATCCCTGAATGACCTCCACCGTGGTGAGGGCAGTAGGGAGTGCGCGGGACATGCTCAGCCGTGACGCGACATGACATAATAGGACATGACACTAGGAGCAGGATGGCAAAGACAGCCTCCCTGAAACCCGTCAAGGCCAGCGTTCTCACGTAAATACAGTCCCGTAGTAGAAGAAAAAGACTCCGAGGGTCCCCATGATCAGAAAGTTAGAAGAGAGCCAAGGGAAGGACTTGGCGCATGTTCATGGTGGTTAGGGGTCGCTGGAAGGAATGGGCCGGAACGCAAAAAGGCAGGGGCGGGGCTCGCAGTGCCTCACTTCAGACGTAGTCGTCTGCACGCTGCCGATTTTGCGGACACGAGGCGCAACCCACTCTCTCACGTCTGGGCCAGAGCGAGCGAGCGACATAGTACACGGCCACGACAACAACCGGGAATATCAATAGAGTTTGAAAATCCACGGTTTACCCAATGAGCCGACCGCCTATCTGATACGCCGCCAGCGCTCCAAGATACGCCAGACTCGTCATATAGACAAATGTCAAGAGTGGATAGCCCCAGGAATGAGTTTCTCGCTTGATAGTTGCCAGGGTGGCTCCGCACTGACAGCACAGGGCAAAAAAGACCATGATCGAAATTGCCACGGCCGGCGTATACACGGGTCGCCCATCCGGCCAGCGCTCCGTCCGCATGGCTTGGCGCAATTCGACGCTCTCTTCATCATGGCCAGCGCCCAGATTATAGATTGTCCCGAGTGCGGCAATAATTACCTCGCGGGCCGGAAAACTTGCCAGCGTGGCCATGCCGATTTTCCAGTCCCAGCCTAAGGGCTGGACAATTGGCTCGATCGCCCGTCCGGCCTGTCCGAGATAACTCTCGCGTAAACGAATGCCAGCCACCTCACTTTCAAGCAATGCCAACTCGGCTGCCGTGGCAGTTGCCCGGCGGACCTCAAACTCCTCTGAGAGGAGATCCTGGTTCGGATAATAGGAAAGTGCCCAGACCAGGATCGTAGTGGCTAGGATGATGCTACCGGCACGCTTGAGAAAGGCCATGCTGCGATCGTACATGCGAAACAGGACCACCCGCCAGGCCGGCAGCTTAAAGGGTGGCAGTTCCATAAGAAAAGGTACGGCCTCACCACGCAGCAGCGTCCGCTTGAGTATCCAGGCGACGGGAGGGGCAACAAATAAGCCGAGACAATACATGCAAAAAAGCGTCAGCCCCTGCAAGCCAAAAACGCCCCACACGGTCTGAGCCGGGATAAAAGCCGCGATTAACAGCACATATACGGGCAGCCGCGCACTACAACTCATCAGAGGTGCGATAAGGATAGTCGCAATCCGGTCCCGTTGATTGTCGATTGTTCGGGCCGCCATAATACCCGGAATCGCGCAGGCGAAAGAGGAGAGTAGCGGAATAAAGCTTCGCCCCGACAGGCCAAAACCGGCCATCACCCGGTCCATGAGAAAGGCCGCCCGAGCCATATAGCCGGAATCTTCGAGGATGGCGATCAAACCGAACAGGAGCGCAATCTGTGGGACAAACACCACCACCGCGCCCACCCCGCCGATCACGCCATCGACAATCAGGCTTTGCAGCGGTCCCTCGGGCAGCGGACGTCCGACCCAGGGGCCCAATGCAGAAAAGATGGTGTCAATGCCGTCCATGAACGGCAGCGCCCAGGAAAAAATCGATTGGAAGGTCACGCCCATGATAGTCAAAAAAATGACCAGCCCCCAGACCTTATGAGTGACGAGGGAATCAATCATCTCGGACCAGTCGATCCGGCCACGGCTCAGCAGGCTGGATGGAGAGCGATGGGCGTCCTCCACGACTTGGGCGATCCACGCATAGCGGCGATCCACTTCCATCTGCGGGAGTTGGACCGCGTTACCGGCCAGACGCTGCCGGGCCGCGTGGACGGCGTCTCGCACCTGCGCCCCGTGCTGTCGGGTGAGATCCTGCTCAACCATGCCATCGGTGTCGATCAGCAGCCGTTCAACAAGAAAATGGGGGAAGCGGGCAGTCGGGAGAGCCTGGGTGAGCTGCCGGGCCAGCGCCTGAACTTCTTGCGTGAACGCTTGGGGAAACACAACGGGACGGGGTGGAGAGACGGCTGCGTTGAGTGTATCGCATAAGGCCTGACGGAGGTGATTGATCCCCCGGCGTTTTGTGGCCTGCACCGGGACAACGCGCACTCCCAAGCGCTTTTCAAGGGTGGCAATATCGATGTGCCTGCCCTGCTTCTCCGCCAGATCGAGCATGGTCAGCGCGACGACGCAGGGAAGTCCGATATCCATGATCTGGGTGGCAATATACAGATTACGATCAAGGTTCGTTGCATCGACTACGCACAGGACAACATCTGGCGCGACTCCTTCTTTGCCGGAGCCGAGGAGGACGGAGACGGCGACCATCTCGTCTGGGGCGCGGGGCGCAAGCGAATAGGCCCCCGGCAGGTCAACCGCGAGAAATCGGACGCCGTTCTGGCGAAATTTGCCGAGCGCACTTTCGACCGTCACTCCAGGGTAATTCCCGGTGTGTTGGCTGAGTCCGGTGAGGGCGTTAAAGAGGGTCGTCTTGCCCGTATTGGGATTCCCAATCACCGCAACCCGATAAGAACCGATATTGGGGGCGGCGGTGCGAGTGGACGAAGCTCCTAGTGTTTCAACGTCCATAGTGACAGGGGTAAGGCACATACCGGGCAGCCTATCTCCTCGTTTCTATTGTTCGACAAGACGGATCCGTTTGGCCTCGTGGAGCCGGAGCGCGAGGGAAAAGCCTCGGATACGTATTTGCATGGGATCCCCCAGTGGTGCAAAACGGATGACCTGCACGGTCTGACCGCTGGTAAAGCCGAGTTCAGCCAGCCGCTGGGAAATGCCGTCTTTGCCCGTGATGGAGTGAATACGTCCCTGCTCTTCAGGAACGAGTTCGGCCAGTGTTTTCATATGTATGTGTAGAAATGGAGGCTTTCATTCATTCAGGTCAACTTGATTTTTCTTTCTAGGTGAAATTGATAGTCAATTTCAATTATAGAAACAAGCCCCGTCGAACCCTGGCTCGGCCCCAACGCGCCCACGGTTGGGGTAGAATCAGGGGAATCGCTTTTGCCGATGAGCTCTCAGGAGTTTGAGTTGTCGCTCCACAGTCTGGCCTCGGTTTCCGGTGCTTGGGGGGTGGGATGGAGGAGTGTTCGTCGGTATGCGAGGGAGGGGTCGCTCCCCGTCGCAGCACGGCGCCCCGTCCTTCGCGGCCCGAGGGGCGGCTGCGCGCGCGGTGTTCGACCTGGTGCGGCGGCGCGGCCATGGCGCGGTTTGGGCGGGCCTAGGCGGGGGTGCTGCGCCGTTTCCTGGGGCTGACGCCCGGCAGTCCGCGCCCCGAGGCGTTTGCGGCTCGGGGCACCGCGCTGGCCCCCGGCGGCGTGCCGAAGGTGCTGGTGCGGCTTCTGGAGACCTGGGCAGCGGGGTGGGCTGGCGCCGTGACCGCCCTCGCCGGCACGGCGCGGCGGCGTGCCTTTTCCGCTGCCGCCACATGCGCCGGGGCCCGCTTGGTGCGCGGCCAGGGGAAGGGGGAGGCCAAGTCTACTGAGATGGCGGCGCTGCCGAAGCGGCGTGCGCTCACGGGCCGGCTCGGGCCGGTGCCCGCTGGGGAGGCCGCGCGTCCGCCGACCCGAGCCGGCCCCGCTAGGGGTGGGGCCGCTGTCCGGGTGCTCACGGGCAATCCGGGCCGCCGGCATGAGGATGTGCCGCTTTCTCTGGCCGCCCCGGCCGAGGGGGCAACCGGCAATCCGGTGAGCAGGTTGCCGGCGCTCCCGGCCGCAGCGCGCCGCGCCCCGGGCTGCCCCGAGAGTGTCTGGCGACGAGAGCGCCAGGATTGTCCGGGGCGCGGCGCGAGCTCCCAAACCGCGCGCACCCCGCACCCCGCTCCTCCTTCATGAGCGCGCCGCGCTCGCCCGCGCGCTGCCAGCACGCCAGGCGCGCCCATGGGCCCATCGAAAACTGCCTGCCCTGAAGACTTGACGCGACCAGGAACGAGGACCGCCCGCGAAACCGCAACCACCACGACCCCGACACCCGTGCCCTGCTCCGGCGTCGCGCACGCAACCTCGCTCGCCCCCCCCCCCTCAGACGCCCTGCGCGGACAACTCGAACGCGCCGCATGGAACGACGACTGCCTCCTCAACTTGAGCCGGGCCGCTGCACGAATGCCCAAAAGCGATTGCCTTGGGGTAGAATCGCCCTAGCGCAGGATGATAACGTAGTTCCGGGAATGCAAATAATAAAGAAATCGATCTGCATCGCAGAAGTGACCATTCGCACCTTAAAGAATGGTCCCTATGAAGTTCGTGGAGAACCCAGCCTCATGGACAGGCGAGGGGGGAAGTACCGGGGACAAAGAGACCCACTATATTTATGTCGGTGCGGCAAGTCCAAAAATAAGCCATACTGTGACGGCAGCCACATCAAAGCGGGCTTTCGAGCAGAGGAGAGAGCACCCGTACAGGGGCCTAAATGACTACTCTTTCGGTATATCCTCCTCCATATCTACCCCGCATCCTTGAATTTGGGACTTGACCAATATTGCCCCGAATAGTAGATTTGCTTTTAATTGAAATTGACTATCAATTTCAATTAGATCTGCATCAGGGCCACGGCCCTTGAGCCTCGCGCCCACACTAGTCGTCGCTGCGGGCTTTTTTGTGTAAGGCGGTGTATAGGTCACAGGCCCGCCGCTTCCACGAGGCAAGGTTTGGTGTTGGACCTTGCCTCAGGCCCCGGGGCATCCCTCCTACAGCCTCGGGGCCTCCTTACAACGACCGGGTTCTCAGCCTTCCACAGATGAGGAAAGATGTCCTTTGTCACGCGGTCGGCCGAATCTCCCCTATTCGCTTCACCGTAATTTTGAAGAGGTCTTCTTGTTTGTGTTTGTTGCATAAGCAACGCTTCTCTCTCCTTCTGTATTGCCTAGGGTATGTTAACACTATTGCAACGCATTGATGATGAGGGCGAAGACGATGCATCCGAGGACTAGCACGTCGCGTTGCTCGCAGCGCGTGAAGAGGCGGCGGCCTCCCTGCAATCGACGCCACACCCGCGCGCTTGCGGTGCGCCGCGTGGACAGCTCACGGGCAGACGCCCAAGGGCTCACCCGGGTGCGCCGCGGCGGCCCCACGGGCGCCTACCCAGTGCCGCGGCCAAGGGCCGCGTCTGGGCGCCCGCGGACGCCCGGTCCCTCAGCACCGCGGGAGGAGCGGGGGGCGGGCCCCGGCGAGTCCGCAATTGGCGGCCCGCCGGGGCGGCGGGGGCGGGCCCGGGCGAGCGCGCGCAGGCGAGCGCCGGGCGATCGTCCGCGGCACCCCTAGGCCTCGTGGTGGTCCACCCGCCTCGGGAGCGGCCGAGGGATGGAGGACCGGTTGTGTGCGCCCCCGGGCCGGCGGGAGGGCCCTGGACGAGGGGGCGGGCGAGCGACCGGGCCTCCAGCTTGAGGCGTACGATCTGTTCGCGGTGCAGATGCGCGCAGACCCGGGCGCGCCCCCCGGTTTGCGACCGGCGGGGCAGCCGGGGGGAGAGGGGGGGGCCAGGTGCCACATCGGGCCGGTAACCCGCGCCCTGTGCCGCCCTGCTCGGCGACCGACCAGAGGGCGGGGAGCACGGGGCGAGGGGAGAGGCGGACCGGGCCGCGCGGCACCGGGAGAGGAGGCGCGATCCGGTCGTAGTGAGCTTGCGTGCGGTCCCTACAGCCAAGAGACCAGAATCATGCATAATCATCCACATGAGTGTGAACAGGCCCTAGCCTCGTTTCCGACCAGATGTCGGACATCCTCATTGGAATTCTTGTGCCAAGTTCCTGGACCATACGACGGAGGGCGTTTGCTGTCTGTGTATCGCTTTCGTTCTGGAGGAGACTATAGGACAACAACGAGCAGATAGGCCGGGTCTTGTGTATCTGGAGCAGTTGAGGAAGTGACGGCGCAGGGAGGCGGGAAGCATTGCGGTTGACAGCGGCTGTCAACCGCTAGCAGACTCTGCGCGTGGGGGCAGACAAACCGGCAAGGAGAAGTAGTCGCGCCGGATGTTGTCTAGCGGACTCTACGCGTGGGAGGGGGTTTGCTCCGTTGCGCTGGCGGAGGTTTTTGTCTTGGATGTTGCCACAACTCGGGGCTCACTTTCGTTCTCGGTCTGATTCCCTAGGCTCAGGCCTCATACCTAGCAGAGCCCTGGTCGGCGCTCAGGGGCCGGGCGGCCGGGCCTTGGCGCCGCGAGAGGTGAGGACCGGGCCGGCGGGGAGCGGCAGGACCTAGGGGGGCCAGCGGCGTCGCCGACCGCCGGCCGCTTGGCATTGCGCCTGCCCCGTGGGTGTCCGCTCCGGCGTGCGCCCCCCTTTGGGAGCAGGCGGGTCGCCGGGCGGGGCGCCGGCAGAGGGGGTGCCCTGCCCAGCACCAGCCCGGGCGCGGTGCGCTCCCCGGGCCCGGGCCGCACAAAGGCGCGCGGCCCGGTACAACCGGGCGCGGCACGCCACATCAGCCTCGCCCGGGGGACGGGGAGGCTGCCCGAGCTCCCTCACCGGGCAGCGGCCCGCGGCACCCCGCGCCCCTGGTTCGGCAGAACGGGACGGAGACGGGCGAACGGTGCTGCCGAGAGCTAGCAATGGCGATCCGACAGGATCTCCTCCCTGTATCTTATTGTCCTCAAACACATCCAACATCCAGGGACAAGAAATTGATAGAGCCTGCGCCTAGGCTCTTAATGACCTCTTGAGTCTTGTTGTGGGACGAGTGAATTCCGCAAATCCTGGGCCGCCTTGGCTACCACGGCTTGCAGCGCAAAGAATTCTTCCGGGGTCATTCTAATGATGGCACGGCCCACCATCACGTGAAGACAGCCTTCGGAACACGAAGAAACGCTGATGCGTTTATCCGGCGTTTGCCATAGGCGTGTGTCATACATAGTCGTTCTCCTTTGTTTCTGAGGGTTGAGATATGGGTCTGTTTTGCTCGGCGTTATCGCTGTTTCAGGTGTGTCAATAGCTTGGGCTATCTGAAAAAATCGCGCGGGCAGACATGCAAAAGGAGTGTGCCGATTTGGATGGGCACGTCAGGAGCGGGACACGGATCAACCTGGGTCACCCCAGACAATTGCCCAGGAGCTTCAACCGGATGGGACTGCCACTGTGTGGACATGTGTTGTCTCGGCGACAGATGGGACGGGAGGGCTGCTTGGACTATGTGGGACCTTTCTGCGGCTCCGTGCCGCTGGGCAACTGATGGCCGAGTGGATTTGGTCTGCCCGACAGCGGCTGCCCACAAGAGAAAGAAGATAAGGCTGTATTCGGAGAGCAAAAGCATGGCACGGGACTGAGATAGCCAGTCTGCTGTCTGCGGGAGGACGTGCTTTTTTGTATCATCTAATCCTCATCCAGTTCGAAACGTCAGCCCGAGGGGAGCAGGGCCCGGGGGTGGGATAGGAAATCCCCAGGACCTGCGACAGGGAAGGCCGCCCCCTGCAACTTGGTATTCCATGGGGTATACGACGTACTCGCTCGCTGCATGTCGACTCCTATAGCGACTCCAGAAAAGAGAGTAATGCCTCGCGCTCGTCTACGGGCATCAGGCGGAAGGCTTCTCGTGCGGCTTCGGCTTCTCCTCCATGCCACAGAATGGCCTCCGTGAGATTGCGCGCCCGACCATCGTGCAGGAAAAAGGTATGACCTTGGACGCGTCGGGTCAGGCCGATGCCCCATAACGGTGGTGTCCGCCATTCCCGGCCGGTTGCGACAAAATCCGGTCGTCCATCCGCTAGGCCGTCTCCCATGTCGTGCAAAAGCAGATCGGTGTAGGGATGAATGGTCTGGTTGGATACTTCCGGCACGCCAGCTAAGACGCCGGTTCGGATGGTGGGAATATGACAGCCCGTACACTGCGCCTCATGAAAGAGGTCTTCCCCGCGCTGTACCTGCGGGTCATCAAGATTGCGGCGGGCGGGCACGGCGAGTGTCTGGACATAGAAAGCGGCGACACCGACCGTCTCCAGATCGACCTCAGGATCATCTGCCAAGCCGTCATCCTGGACCTGACCAAACGAGCTTTCTCGGGGAAGGAAGGGGTTGGTCACACCCATATCCTGGTTGTAGGCGGTAAAGGTCTGCTGCAAGAGGGTTGGATTATTAGCCTTCCAGCCAAAGCGTCCGAGTGCTGTTTGCTGCCGCACGATGTTCCAGACCCAATTGGGCCGACCCGAGATGCCATCGCCGTCCGCATCGTCCTCGTCCGCCAAGCCAAGAATCGAGTCCTCGTCAATCGCTTCAAGCAGGCCCCGCCCAAAGACTGGCAGGGCCACCCGTGGTGAGGTGAGAACCGTATCTGGAAGCGGCTGGACGGTATTCTCGATCTGAAAATGCAGCCGGCGCAGTTCAAACGCCTCGCCATCACCAAACATACCTCCACTCAACGTTTCGACGATGACAACGTCACCTTCGGGCAGCACTCCAAAGTTGGCTCGGTGCTGGAGTTGCGTACCCATACCGGGGACTGCCAGAGGACCGCCCGTCAAGGGATCTGTGCCGGGCAGGCTGACCCGAAGAAACATGGAGGCCATGCGTTCGCCGTCCCGTGGCGGTCGTCCGCGGCCGTTTTTCGGATGGCATCTGTCGCAGGCATTATTATTGAAGATGGGCCCTAGCCCGCTGAGGACCGGAGCGGGGGCGGTGACAAAACTCTCTCCAAAAGCGGCATCCCCAGCCAGATGCTTATCCAGCCGTGTCCCGACAAGATTCGGAGCCGGGAGCTCAAACGCTTGGCTGGCGGCACTGAAAATCGTTGTGGCTCCACCGGCCAGGGCCGCGGTCTGGCTGCCATCGGCTCCGCTCGGCTTGGCTTCGACCAGGAGCGGTGATTGGAGGGTGGTCGCATATTTGAGACGTAGGTCAGTCGGGATATGCTGGACAAGCGCGCCGGCTATCAGTAACTCGTTGTCCTCAATGCGAACAGTGGCGGCCGTCATATCCATCGTCCCCACAAACTCCACGTTCCCTGGTTTGACGACCGCCACAGCGTGATCCAGAACCACCGTGGTCTCACCGGCGGCCCGGACTTCAACCCCAATGGTATGTACCCCGGCGCTGAGCCGACCGTAGTTGAACAGCAGGCTGAAGGAAGTGGCCAAAGGGGCGTCCGGAAAAGCAGCTTGGACATCGCTGCGTTCTCCACAGCACGGAATCGCTTCCTGGAGTTCGCCGTTAATGCGAAGTCGGACACTGACCGGTGTGCCCGTATCGCTATACGCCCAGCCCGAGATAGCACGAATGCCGGATATATGTTCCCCGTCGGGTGGATTTTCCAGGGTCGCGGTAATAGCGGCCCTGGCCGAGGAATGCCAGAAGAAGGTGGAGACACATAGTGTAACCAACGTGAGGGTGAAGACGATAAAGCGGGGTTTCTGCATGGACTGTCCCCGATGTAAGGCTATGTCCTGGTAGCCGGAGTGGATTCCGCCTACTCCGGCTCATTGATCCTTCACACGTGCGGTCAGCGGACGAAACTCGCCGGAGCGATGACGTCGTCAATGATTCCTTGCAGCGTCGTCTCCAAGTGTGCGGCTGCATCGACGGCCTTTTGGACAGCATCGGGATGAGTAGTGATGCTCTGCCCGAAGGGCTCTGGAATGGCAATGATCGCCGCCATGGCGTCACGGATCGCCATCCGGACCTCCGCGTCAAGGGCTGGGTCCTGATCGGCGACAAAATCCGCCACCCCCATTGAAGTGATGTCGGTCTGATCAAAACGGCCCTCGTAGACGTTGTTGATACTACGCACGTTGTCGATGAAGTCGCGTCTGGAGTTGTTGCTGAAGCGTGACTCTTCTCCCTCATTGCTCATTGCCGCTAAGGGGTCGCCCATTTTTGCTCCAGCGAGTTCCGCCGCAATCCCGACCATGCTCTCGACCAGGGTTTGCATGGCTGATTTCTGGTCGGGGTAGTCCGTACTGCCTTGGCCGGCCATAGCGAGTTCGTTCACATAGTTGCCGCCTTCTGGATCCCAACTTTTGCGGAGTGCCTGGGTATGGCCGACAAACTCCTCAACCACCCTCCGCATGTAGGCTCTCCTACGCGGGTCGTTGTGGAGGGGGGCCACAATAGCGGCCGGGGCGGTGTTGCCGTTCTTATCCTGGAACAGCAGATATTCCAGGGCATGGAAGCCCTGGACGTCGTCAGCAAGATCGATGGTCGCAATATCAGTGCTGGACGTGATGATATTTTCAAGGTCAGTGACATTGAGTGGCCAAGTGTCCAGGAAAGGGTCGTGTTCTTCCGTGTCCACTGGGCCAAACAGAAACGCCTCGCTCTGCTCCCAAGGGACACGCGCATCCCGCCAGGCATGTTGGACAGCGGGCAACAGGGCAATAGCATCAGCCTCGCTCGCGGCGCTGGCCCCGAGCAAGGAGTAGACCGCTGAACTTAGGGTATCCACGTTCCCCTCTCTGCCCGTCGCTTCAGGGTCTGTCGCCGCCATATGCAACTCGTCATAGGTAGCGAAAATGGCGTTGGCGACATCACTCAGGATTTGGCCTGCATCAAAAGGTGCCGTCGGATCACTAGGCTCTTGCGTCGACGAGATATGAAAGGATTGCAGGCCGGTCTGATAGTTGAGGTCGATCTTGACGGTCGCGGCCATGCCACTGTCTTTGTCCGTGACTTCAACCCCGCTCACGACAATTTTGTTGCCCTTAATTTCGGCAGTAGCACCGTCGAGTTTGACGGCACTGAGAAATTCCGAGTCGGCAGGGACAACGACGGTGATAGCATGATCGACGACCACCGTTTCCGTACCGGTGCTAACTTCTACGCCAATAGTGTGTACCCCGGCTGGAAGGATCGCATAGTTGAACAATAGCCCATAGCCAGTTCCCAGTGGGGCCTTCGAGCGAACAGCCTGGACATCTGTACGCGAGCTACAGCACGGAATCTCTCCACCTGTTTCTCCGTTCAGGCGCAGCTTGACGGTCACGGCCGCCCCTTCAGTCGAATAGGCCCAACCCGAAATCGCGGTAATACCCGAGGCAGTGCCTCCAGATTCCGGATTTTCGAGTTTCACAATAATCTCGGCAAAACTTGGTACACTGACTAAGCAGAGCGAGAAAAAAATGCTCAGACAGAGCAGCCATCTCCAAGTTGATGTGGTGGAAGATTGAGATGCGGTCATTCTGTGTACTCCTTAATTTGTGTATGTTGTTGTATTGTCCGCCTGCCCGTCCGAGTTGGCAGGATTCCCGACACGTTACTCTTGGTGAAATGTTATGGTCCGGCCACTCTGTCCGCTCCTCCTTCTGCATGATGCGGTCTTGTCCGTCCGCTCCTGTTCATACCTCCGTTGGGAGGAGGTCCCTAGGCGAGGATGGATTCCCTAGGGACCCTGAGAGGAGAGGGGGGCTCTACTCTCCCCTCTGTGTCATTGGAAGATAGAGAGCCTGCTCGGGCGTGAACGATTCTCTTGCCCGTTCTCGCCAGCGGACTGCGCGAGCAGCATACTCTTCGGCCATGCGGACAGACGCCAAGTTCGGACGCATGGCTAGCAGCAAATAATGGAAAGCAATGCTGTGAGCAGTCTGCGCTGATGGGGAACGCTGATAGCGCTCTTCTAGCCATACGGCTGCAGATAGGAAGACTTGGAAAGGGACGAGGTTCGCTTGGTGGCGGAGTTGCCAAGCTTCAGCAATGAACGGATCGCGGAACATGCTCTCTCCTCCGATGGAAGGGATACCCGAGTGCGCTCTGCGCTGGGCTCTGGGTTGGGACCGCGGGCCGCTGTATGCTCAGGGAAGGTTGTTGAGTATCTTGTTGCAGCATCGTCGATTGTTGCAGTTATCTAACTGTTCTCACTGTGTTTTATACCTCCTCTCCCTTCCTTTTTGTTTGTTTTCTTGTCTTAGCCGTGTCCCTGTTAGGGGCTGTTAGGGTGTTATGCCAATCCTATTGAAAATGAATTTCAAAATCGTTTTAGTCCCCAGTTGAAAATGATTATCAAAATCAATTTTTCAATAAAATCAATAACTTAGGGTTGACAACCATCATTCGGATGTGTATGGTGTCCTCAATAGTTGGTTGATCAATCTTCGTAACCAAGGAGGTCTCTCATGGATACCCAAAAAATTATTACCACGTTGAATAAGGCCGTCTCCCTTGAACATGCTGCGGCCCTCCAATACCAGCAGCATGCCCTCCTCGTGAACGGCCTATGGCGTAAGGTCTTCGCCGATTTCTTCGAGGGCCAAAGCAAGACTGCACTCTCCCATGCCCATACGTTTGGCCAAAAGATCGTTTCCTTGGGCGGTGTCCCCTCCGTTGAGGTCGGGACGACGGTGCACCAGTCAACCGACCTGGAAGAAATGCTCCAGCAAGACTTAGCGCTCGAAAAAGAAGCTATGCAGGCGTATCTGGAAGCCCATGCCCTAGCCGAAGGCAACGTCGCGCTGCGCTCCATGCTCGAGAACCATATTGAAGGGGAGCAGGAGGACATTGAAGAATTGGAGATGTATCTGGGCATAGTGGAAACGAAAAATATTGAGCCTGAGGTCACGCTTCGTCGAGCGAAATAACCGCTCCCTCGTTTGGTGTTTTCGTGGGCGGCCGCTTATTGGGGCCGCCCATTTTTTGTCCAGGTTTACATCGTTCTGATTGTCCCCCGAATGGTTGCCTTGTGACGGTCTGCCATGTCGAGGGGGTCCCCCAAGGGATGAAAACAATGCGCTTGCAGCGACGACACTTGAGTTCTATCCCGTCAGCGTTCTGCCTAGCTAACAGGCTGCCGCATGGACATCGGCATTCATAAACAATGTGATGAACGTCTGCAAAAGGCTTAGGGGTGCGATCTGTTTCCTTCATAGATGAAATTGAAAATCATTTTCAATTTCAATTGTCAATACCCCAATATAGGGATTGATCGATAACATTAGGCGGCGTTAGGCGACGTTGCGTATAGGAGAAGGAGGAGATATTATCACCAGTCCACACCGACACGGAGAGGTGGCCGAGTGGTCGAAGGCGCTCGCCTGCTAAGCGAGTGTACGTTTAACCGCGTACCGAGGGTTCGAATCCCTCCCTCTCCGCCAATAAATCAATAACTTAGGTGTCCATCGTGTCTAATCTTAGGGGTGTTTTGGGGTAGTTCGGTCTCCAGTTAGACACGATTTTGGACACGATTTTTCAGATCGGCGCGACCAGCGCGCCGCACCTATGTGTGCAGGCGACTGCAGAGATAACTCAGGTACGGGCTCGCGCTCTCGCGCGCGCCTGTAGACGGTTGCGGAGCTCGGTATATAGCCGAGCTTCCTCGTTCTCGTGATCACGTAAGCAGACGACTAACGCATAGGGTTCTTCAGCGGCGCCGTGAGGTTCGCCCCACGGGAAATCGTTACGAGTCATGACGACGAAAAGGCGCCTGTTGCGGAGCGTCGAGCGATTGTTGAACTGCGTGAACCGCCAAGTCGATGCCTGCACGGTGCCCTTGTCCCTCGCTTGCGGACCCACACTTGCTCTCGGTAGCTCGGCAATTCGCTCGTACTCGTCTCGGTCCGCCGCTCGGTTGAAGACGGCCGCTGCGTGAACGATGTCGTCCGCAGCGACCATGCGAAAGTCCATGCGCGTCGCCTTGTACGCAATGCGGGTAGACCGAACGAAAGGTGTATGTGCCATCGCGACCTTGATCTCGCGCGCCCGTCGCCCGCTGCTAACGAAATCGTCAGTGACCGGAATTTCGTAGAAATGATGGCGCTTGTTGGCGATACGCTCAGTCGCCACGAGTGTCACTGAGTTCTCGAGCGAGCGGTAGAGGCCATTGATGCTCGTTTGGCCGTAGCCGCAGACTTGCCGCAAAGCATCCTTGTCCGCAAATAGCTCCATGCTGGCGGCGGCCGGAACCTCCGCGTGCGCGACGAGAAGCGCGCGGATCAGATTTGTGTCGGCGTCCGGATACTCAGCAAGCAGCCCTGCCGCCAGGTGGGCGACGTGGGGTGCCGCCATGCTCGTACCGCTTTCATCGGCGAACAGGCGGCCCATCACAAACCCCCTGTGTGTCGAGAGTTCACCAAGCCCGCTGTTGGGAACCAGCACATTGGCACCGGCGCGAGTATTCACCGCCCAGTTCCCACCGTATGCGACGAGCTCGGGTTTGATGGCTCCTCCGACCGAGTGACCACGACGGGAGAAAGGAGAAGGTTGACCGCGTCGGGCGATGGGGATCTCAGCCGGATCGCCGGAATATCGCTGGCTATTGGTCGTCTGGTCATACCGTGCAAGACTCCCGACGGTCAGCGAGTTGATCGACGGTGCTGGCTCGACGATCGCCCAATCAGCTTCAGTCAGATAATCTGGATAGCGATTGCGCCAGGCATCACCGTCGAGCTGAGATCCCGAGACGTTGCCCGCCGATGTAATGAAAAGAACGTTGAGCTCTCGCGACAACACATCGAGCATATACGAGAGGCCTTTGACGTGTTTCCCGAAATAAGGTTTGTTTCGATCGCCGAACGATAGGTTGAAAATACGGCAACCGTATTCGCCGTTGAAATAGCGAACCGCCTCGCTGATCTGGTTCTCGACGAAGCTGGTTTCGTTCTGATTGTTCTCATCCAGGATTCGGCCACTGAAAAGACGAAGTCGAGGGGCAAGATTTCCATCTCGAAGCGCGGGCTCAAGGTCACCATAGAGGGCGAGCCCCGCGACCAATGTGCCATGCCCGTGTTCGTCTTCAGGGCCCTTGCCTGGTAGGAAGCTTTCCGCATCACCGACTGCTGGACCCAACAACGGATGCCCAGTCGTCAGGCCGCTGTCGAGCACAACCAGGCCAGGGGCGTTGTCCGGAGGTGCTTCAGTAGCTGGGAGATCCTGGATGTCCGTGTAGACCAAGGCGAGCTCGAGGCCGTATTTTGGAGGAAGATCTACCGTTCGAATATCTCTGTGGTGCAGTAGTCGTTCTGCCTGACCGTGATCACAGCGTACTCTGTAGAGCGATAGCCCTTCATGCTTCACGCTATCAACAACGACCATCCCTTCGTCGGCTAGCCAGTGCTCGAACGCCTGCCACAGTCTCGCGCGTTCGTCCGGCTTGTCTTCCAATGGCCAGAGTTCAACGTCCAACGCAAAGGGTGAGTCCGCTGGCAGCCCTTCCTGCCGCAAAGCCCAGCCGGTGCGGTCATCTGCGCTCCAGCCGTCAATTCCCTGAAGAGCGTAGAGCACTTCTTTGTATTGAACGCGCTCGCCACCAACCAGTGACGCGAGCCGGGCTTCGAATGACTCGAGAGCTGCGGTGCTAACGAACGCAACGACGACGACGTCTCCCTCTTGGCTGACAACTTCGATGTCGTTGGAAATGTTCAGGAGGGCGTCCGGATCGAATCCCTTCTCCACGGTGAACCGGAACAATGGTCGATCGTCGAATCCCCCGATGTCAGTGGCTGCCTCAGCTTTGGCAGTATCGAGGCGTTGACGAAGAGCCCGGCCGTGACGGGCAGGATCGGCCGGCGTGGCCGGTATTCGTCGCCCGCCGGGTCTCTTCTCTGTGACTGGCTCCTCGCGCTGCAGCGGCAAGTGAGGAAAAGATTCGTCCGGCATTGGCCATTAGCTCCGCTGGGCTCGCGCCCTTCGTGCGTCTTCTCGTCGTATCGCAGTCTGCAAGTGGCGTTCGCTTAGAAACTCCTTCCCTGAGAGAACCATGTCTTTCGCAGCACGGCGCAACACCCTCTCGACGTCAGCGTGTGCCATTCCTTTGAACAGCCCGACTATACGGGCATCATCGGCCTCGAACTCTCGTCGAAGTCCTCGTAGCTTTACATGCAAGAGTCGCTTTAGTTGCTCGAGGTTTGGGGGCTCGAGCGCGAGTACTTCATCGAATCGACGCCAAACTGCTGAATCGAGGATCCTTTCATGGTTCGTAGCGGCAACTAGCAAACTCTTGCCTTCGTAACCATCAATCATCTGCAGAAACGCGTTTACGACTCGCTTCAATTCGCCGTGATCCGCTTCGTCGGCGCGTTCTTTTGCCAGAGCATCGAATTCATCGAACAAAACCACCATGGGAATTGCAGAAATGAAGTCGAATACCTGCCTAAGATTGGCGGCTGTCTCGCCGAGGTACGACGAGATAACACTGTCGATGCGAACGACAGTCAGCGGGAGTGCCAACTCACTGGCTAGCACCTCGGCCGTAAGGGTCTTTCCGCATCCCGGGGGGCCGCAGAACAATAGCTTGTCCGCGGGATACAGCCCGTTACTCTTGAGCAAGTCGGAGCGGTGATGTTCTTGGAGGACCTCGCCGATCAAGGAGCTGTTTTCATCGGAGAGGACGACGTCTTCGAGCCGCTTGAATGGCTCCTTTACAAGAAGCAGAGGAAGATTGCGTTCGCGGTCGGTAGGAACTTTGTCGCTAAGCGGAGACGGCCGCGCATTTGACGATTTCGTGCGGCCATAGAGAATTTTCTCTAGATCATTGGCGAGAAGATGATGATGTTTCGCGCGTTCCTCGCGAATGACTTCTTCCGAAACCTGCCGAAAGGCATCATGGTTTCCCTCGGCGCCAGTCTTTATCAGATGTCTGAGTAGTTTACCGGATGCCATCACCTCATCTCCTCCGCATAGCTTGCTCTAAACTCTGTTCCACTTCTCGAAAACTTTCTGACCGGCGTCGCCCGCATCTTTGGATATCCATCAATAGTAGACTCTGGCGGTGAACGTCCAGTCAGTGTGCCCCATCTGTGCAGCGACCCACTGCGGGGACTCGCCCGCCATCAACGACATCGAAGCAAACGTATGACGCATCTGGCCTGGTGGACGGTAGCGAACACCGGCTCGCCGGCAAAGCGTATTCCATTGCCGAGTACGAAGCGCCTGATCGCCCGTCCACCGTTCCCGCGTATGAGGATTCTAGAACACCTTGGCGCCTTTCAGAAAAGTATGCTCTCTCTGGGTCCTCAGCGCGGCAAGAGCCGGCGGCAGGAGGTTGACCGTGCGCTCGCCGGCTTCGGTCTTCGTGTCCTCGATTTCCTCGGCGTCCTGAGTGAGCGCGCCCTCGACGTGGATTCGATGGTTGATCCAATCGACGTTCACCTGTATCCAAAGATAGAAGTGACTACCGAGATGGTGCAAGAACGGCGTGACTTGAAGCCCTATGTAGGACGTGAGTTGACTGTGTCCAGGCACGACTCGTGGACCGAGCCAGAAGGAAGGACCGAAGACCAGACCGAAGAGAGAGGACGTTCCGTCCAGGCCGAGCGCGGCACCTCCAAAGACCAAAGCCAAGACATCCGTTCGGTCAGAGGGGGAGGTCGTTGTTTCGGGCACATCTCGCACGCTGACATCGGGCTCTTCGGGCGCCAAGTGGTTTTGGGGGCTTGTCGGGGTTGGGGTGCTGATATGGCTGTTCAACGCTGCGCAAGAAGACAGCGGCAGCTCGGGCAGTGGACGGACATATACGGAACCGAGGTCATCGCCGAGCTACACGCAGCAGCCGACGCCGCCGGCACCAGCACAAGGGCTGGATTTCTCTAGACCCCCGGTTGGACAGAATAATGTGTTGTCCGTTGCTCAGATACGGTGGCGCCTGCGCGAGGATATCCGGATTGAGGTGCTGCGTCCTCTGCCGACCACGAATGCTCAGATTGGCCAGTTCAACGCAGTGGTCTCGGATTACAACGGTCGGTGCGGAAGTTTTCAGTATAGGCGTGGATCATTGGAGCGCACACGCCGAGAAGTAGAACAGCGGAGAGCGCAGGTTGTAGGGAGTGTATTACCGCCCTGGCAGAGCGGGTCGCCAGCGTCTCGGAGGAGCAGCTAATGCAGCTAGCGACACAGTTACTCGCCCTGTAATGCCAGATACCGGATCGATCGCTGAACCAAAACCCGTCCGGTCTCAGCTTACCGCTGATATTCAGCGCACTTTGAGGGGACTTGGGGGCAACCCTGGGCCAGTTGATGGACTTTACGGTGGGCGGACAAGGTCCGCTATCCAATCGTTCCAACGAGACGCTGGAGTTCCACCGGACGGCCAGGTAAGTGAGGAGTTGCTGCTGCGTCTCCGACAGGAGTCCGATACGCGTCGGACACGAAGCGCAAGGGAGACAACAGACAGGGTAGCGACGCAGTCGACTACCGGGACACGCCTGCGGGCTACGCAGACCGAGTACTTCACTAGGAATTCACATGAGAACGATGTGCTCAGACTTCAGGGCACGCCGTCGGATCGCGCGGTACGAGGCGTCAGGCTACGAGACCTGGTACTTCGGGCGCAGCACGGTGAATATCCACTCCCGAATGAGGCGGGTGTTGGAGTGGGACAACAAGGGCAACCTGAAAGTCCAGCTTCTGCCGGACAACCGGACCACTTCATCCTCGGCGTTTACTCGCGGCTCTCACGAAGACGATGTACTTCGGTTACAGGGAATGCCCACCGATATCACCAGGTACGACGCATCGGGCTACGAGACCTGGTATTTCGGGCGCAGTACGGTGAAGATCGACTCACGAAGTAGACGCGTGCTGGAGTGGGACAACAAGGGCAATCTAAAGGTGCGTTTGTGAGTGACGGGCTTCTCAATGTTGTCGGTGCCGCAGCCGCCTTCGAGTTCTGTACAATGCTCGAGCGGGGGAGAATTAGACACGATCTGGACACGGTACCTTTGTAAATTATTGAAATAAAAGGAAACACCGAAGGTTCGAATCCCTCCCTCTCCGTCGCTCTTTTTCTCTATCATATGCTCCTGCCTCAGCATAAAGAAACATCCGAGACGCCGATGGAAAGAAGCCCAAGATAGCTATGGCCCTGATGGTTCCTTTACCGAGTCTAGTGTATGCCGGACTTCATCCGGGGAATTGGACGCAGGAAGGGATAGCTCAGGAATATGAGCAATTTCAGATATTTACTGGCTGTTAGCCTACTCGATTCGCCTTCTTCATCCCCTATCAGGGCGATACCGTACGTGACCCTGGCGAGTTGAAGCCACGCCGATGCAGGTTATGCTCAAGCCGCCTCATTCAGAGATCATATTTCATGACTATGGGTTAGGACCATTGGGGCACAGGCTTGGAGTACCGCAAAGTCCTCCACGACCCTGCATCTGGTCATACGGCTCAGGCAGGAACCTGGCAGGCCGTCGACCATATCGGACCGGATGGTCTCCGACGGGCTGCTGGAACGGATCTCTGCGTCCGTGGACTTATTCCTGGACCAGGACATGTGGCAATGAGAAGGTACACGCAGGTCCTAACGCTGTCATTTTTTGAGAGTAAGGCCACGGCTGTGCAATGAGACTCAGTGTAAGCACAGAACTTCGATGGAACGTGGGACACGGAATTCGAACATGATGGCTCAGACTGCGCGGGCCACGGCGACAGAGTACTACCCGATCACACTCGGCCCTGACCAGCCTCGGCTTCCCCTTAATCCAGTCACTGAGGAGATCCGTGGATGACTCCTCTATGCTGCCAGGTCAGAACCCCTCTTCTCGTTGTCCGGGAAGCTCAACGAGACGGAGGGAGCAGGGGATATGGTCCAATAACGACACGAGATGCTCGGGAGATCGGGCTGCCATCAAACACCTCGGGTCAATCAAATCGCTGGCTGCTTCCCCGGGAAGTCCAAGTCAAACGTTCATGGCAGGAGCGACGGTGCTTATAACAATCATTCATTGCCTCGATAGAGTTTCTTTGGGGGGATGAATTTCCAATCTTTTCGAGAGCCCGAGAATTCTGGGTTTCGATTGAGAGTGGGAGAGAGCTTCGCTATGTAGACTGGAGAAAATTTGTTTGCTACAGGCTGACGTTGCGGCCCCCTTCCTACATGTGGTAAGATGGAAGGCTCTACTGAACTGCCCCTATGTTTGGTCTTCCCACCTACGCGCCCTTAGCTCAGTCCGGATAGAGCGGCAGACTACGAATCTGTAGGTCGGAGGTTCGAATCCTCCAGGGCGCGCTTTCTCTTACTTCTTGAATATCCGTCTCCATTCGTTGTCGTGGCCATTGGACACACTGTCGCCCTTGCGTTTTCGTCCTTTTTCATATTTACCCGCCCTCAGGGAAAGTGAAAATGATCGGACAGAAAGGATGACGCATGGTTTACGGGAGGCGAAGAATTGTCACTGGTATTGTGCTGCTGTTCTTGTGCGTGACCGGAGCAGCCTATGGAGATGATTTGGATGATGTAGAAGCTGCCTTTAGCGCTGCTATGAAGCGCTTTAATGCCAAGGATGCTTCGGCTTTTTCTATAGCCGCGCATGATGATGTTGTGCTGTTCGGTATGTTGTCCCCCTTTGTCGTTAAGGGCAAAGCAGCCATAACGGAAATGCTGGAAGGATTCTTTGCCGATAGCGAACGCGTCACATTGACTCCGATCAATCCCGAATTCCGCATCATTGGCGCGAGTGCCTTGGCCTGGGGACATTTCACGAATACCGAGATACCAGCCATTGGGCCACGCGAGGTAATCCACGGTCGATACACATTCACCTACGCAAAAAAAGATGGGAAATGGGTCTTGGTTGGACTGCATTTTTCTCCACTCGGGGTCGAGGAATAAAAGGAGGGGGGCAATGAGAAACCAGCAAAGCAGGGCTATGAGTTGGAGATGCGTGCGTATTGTGACCGTTGTATTGATGTTTGGGGGTATCGCCTCGGAGAGTGCTGCCCAGCAGGCGCGGGATGCTCTAATTGCGAGCTTTGGGGAGGAGCTACAGGCAATCAACGGAAAAGACCTTAGCGCTGTGATGTCCCACGCCCACGAGGATGTCGTCTTGTTTGGGTTATATTCTCCGTTTCCTATCGTTGGGAAGGATGCCTTTCGCCAAGCCGTACAAGACTACTTTGACTCCTTTGAAGAGGCGAACCTCAAACCGGCACATCAAGAATATATGGTCATTGGAGAGACCGGAGTTGTCTGGGGGCTCTATCAACTGACGACCAAGCCGAAGGGCGGTATGGAGCAGGTGGTAAATGGGCAGTACATGTTCACGTATGCCCGTCCCTCGGGACAATGGCAGATTGTGAGCTGGCATTTCTCTCCACTCCCTGGAGGGAACTAAATCAAACCGCTGGCTGTCCGTATAGGTTGAACCGATGTCGGCGGCGTGCTCTTTCCATCCCAAGCGGAGTGTGGTAGGGGTGACTGCTCCGCGTATATTAAGGAAAGGAGGCACTGCCTTGGCAGAGATGCAATGGGAGGAAAAGAAAGTTCAAGTCGGCGATGCTGAGTTGACGGTTATTGAGCGCGGTTCCGGCAGTCCCCTAGTCGTTCTGCATGAAGAACTCGGCCACCCTGGCATAACGAACTGGCATAACGAACTGGCTCGGGACCATACGATTCTGATTCCTTTACATCCGGGATTCGGTCAGACCGAGCGCGTCGGGTGGGTGAGTAATATCCGTGACTTGGCTGGCCTGTACAGCCGCGTTCTACGAGAACAGAATCTCGCACCGGCAAATGTTATCGGTTTTTCCCTAGGGGGCTGGATTGCGGCGGAGATGGCGGCCTGCAACGCTGCCCAGTTTCGACGTATGGTGTTGGTGGCGCCTTTTGGCGTTCGCCCGCCGGAGGGACATATTGCGGACATGTTTCAGGTAACGGCGAAGGCATACCTGGACGCGAGCGTGAAGGATATTGAAGGCACCCCAGAGTTTGCGAAACTGTACGGTGGCGAACCCACTCCAGAGCAGTTCGAGGCATGGGAAGATGCACGGGCTGAAAGCGCCCGCGTGGCCTGGGTGCCGTATATGTTCAACCCCAGCCTGGGGCCCTTGCTTGAGTGCGGTGGCGAAGTCAAGACGCTGATTATCTGGGGGCAGGACGACCAGATCGCTCCGGTGAGTGCGGCCGCGGTCTATCAGCGGTCCATTGCCGGCTCCGAACTGCTTGTGCTGGAGGGGTGCGGCCATCGCCCCGAAGTTGAGCAGGCGGATACGTTTGTCGAGAAGGTCCGGTGTTTTCTGGCCTAAGTCTCAGTCAAGCAAGGGTTACGGCCACCCGTATCCCCGCTCCTATCGATACGAAGGATATTCTGGACCGAACGCTTCTCGGGTAACAGTGCCCTTTATGATCCCCGGCGTTTCGTCGCCGACTTCGAGTCCCATCACAGTGCGCCATCGCCATTCAAGCAGGGATTTCTATATAGCTATAATGCCCATGTCAGATCATACGGACATGAATGGCCTCAGCCGCTGACTTTGGGCCAATCCATTTGACCATGGCTTTTTCTGAGGTGTGCTTACGCCCCTGATCTTCGAGCAGCAGACGTTTATAGGACAATATTCGGACAGGCTTTAACAGAGTCAGATATAGAAACCCGCGCTGGCTCAGCCGCTCTCCTGCCGCAAAATAGGGCTGGTGGAGGACTCCGGGGACGTCGAGCGACGCTAGAATTGGCCGGTCCCGTCCCCGGCTCTGTCAGGCCAAAGTCGATCACTGCTTCGCTAAGCGTGTGCCGGGGGAGCCACCCTGCCTAGTCTTTGGAGTGAGCAAAGTTCACCAATAGTTCGGAGGCAAGAGTCCAAGCTGAATGTAGAGACTATAGGTAAAATCCCCCCGTAGAGAGTTCTTCCGCCATCAGGACACCGGTCGCATGGTCGGCCATCAATTCTCCGTCGACTTCGATTTATACCGCCCCATCCTCTCACACCCAGCCCAAGATCACACTGATACCATTCTGGAAGGGGCCCGGTCGTGGGTTCTCCAGGAACTGAAGGCGGCGGGGCCGTTTGACCGACCTCGCCACTGGATTGGTCTCGGGAGGGGACAGCATGAAGTTCTGTAGGCTTTGCTCCCACCCCAGCCACCTCTCTTTTTCGTCTGCAGGGAAGTCCATGGCTATTATCTCGCCCATCACTCTCCAGACAAATTCTTCACCTAGCGCGTGCCCCGTTTAGATTGCCGCATCTCCGGCAGTCTGGAGAGCGTGCGCGCCTGCAGGCGGCGTGAGCGGTGGCCACGGCTTCCGAGGGAGTGTCCAGCGGCGGCGAGGGGGCGGGGCTGCGCCCGGCGCCGCCCGTGCTGGAGCGGGGCGCAGGGCGGCGCCAGGGGGGCCGAGCGGGCGCAGCCGGCGGCCCGCCCCCGCACCCGGGCCCCCGCGGCCTGGATGCGGGCGCGGCGGGCGTAGCCGTGAGGGCGGCGAGGGTCCCGGAGGACGCGGGCCCCCGGCGTCAGGGGGGCCCGCGGAGCTGGGCGACCGCGGCCCGGCACGCCCAGCCGGTGAGGGGCCGGGCGCAGCCGCCGGGCGCGGGCAAGCCCTCCCCGCGGAGGGCGGCGCTGCACGGTAGGGGGCGCCCGCGCCCGGGCGGGGTGGAGCCCGGCAGGCGCAGGCCGTTGGGGCCCCACCCACGGCCCGGCGCCCTAGGGGGCTTGAGTCCGGTTGCCGCTCTGACGCCCCGCGTGTGCCACCTTTGCCCGGCTCGCGCAGGCGCGGGGGCCACGTCCTCCCCGCAGAGCCCGTCCCCGCGCCCCGGGCCGCGCCCGCTCGCGCCAGCTCTCCCGCTCGAACCGCCGCCCCTACCCGCGCCCGCCGGGCATGGGCGGCGGCGTGCAGGCCGGCGGGCCTCCGCCACCCCGCCGGCCGTGGGAAGCAGAAGGTCCACAACAAGGGAACCCCATGGATGCAATTAAACACTGACATGCGCTAATGGGCTGACTCGGCTCAGGCTTCGGGTCCTGCTGAGCCTGCACCGGTACGGCCATGACAAAACTGAATAATACTGTGAGTGCAAGGAGAAAATTGAAGCCGTGTCGTCCGTCCATACCTCGCCCGCCTTTCTTCCTGTTGGAAAATCCAAGCGTCCCCCGGGCCTCCCTGTAGACCAACTGGAAGCAGGCTCCGCACGAACGGAAAACCCAAGCATCCCCTGGGCTTTCCTCATGAGAGATTAAGGAAAAAGTTATCCTCTCCATGTGAGTCTACATGGGTCGACAACGTGTTTGACACAGGAGAGGAGCGTGGACTGGGATGTGATCGTCAATGGTTTCAGTGGGCCTGTCACGGGGTGCTGACATAAGGGGGGCCTTATGGCGGATGGAAAAGCGCCGCGTATGCGGGCCTTGCCGAGCGCAGACTTGGCCGTTCCGCAAGCGTCGCTGATGCACGGCGGACCGCCGGATTTGGTGACCGTACCTTGTCCGACCTATCTGATTGAACATGAGAAGGGCTTGGTCTTGTTCGACACAGGCTGCCGCCCCGCAGTGGCGGGCGGTCCGGTCGCGCACTGGGGGTCGTTTGCCGAACATCTTTCGTATCCCAAGGAACTGCTGCTAGACCGAGAGATTCAGGCGCTCGGCTACAAGATGTCGGACATGAAGTATGTCCTGCCCTCCATCTGCATCTCGACCATACGGGCTATATGCTCGCTTTTCCCAAGGCGACCTTCATCATCATGCAGGACGAATTGCGCTACGCCTACCGGCCGGATTCCCACCTGCGTGATGTGTCTGCGTTCAAGGACATTGTGCTCACGTGGGGCTTTCCTTGGTGACGGCAGCCTGCAGATGCTGAAAACTCCGGGACATACCCCTGGGGAAAGCTCGCTGCATGTCCGTCTGCCGAATCGCTCCATCCTCCTGGTTGGCGATATGTTCCGCTTGCGCGAGCGATTCAACACCCTGTCCGGGGTGCCGCTGGACACCGACCCTGCACCTCGTCGTTGTCCAGCTAACGCCTGCGGGCCATTCGAGACCTGCACGAGTGTACGGTCTGGATCTCGTACAACCCGGAAGCCTGGGATGAACTACCCCACATGCCAACTGCCATTGAGTAAGGGGGACGTGTCAGCAGGCCCCTCTACGAATATCATTACCCCCCTGTGGCCGTGTCTTTGAAGAACTCTGCTCCCTGGGCGAAGCACAGACGAAAAAGCCCTGTCCGGCCTGTGGCCGAAAGGCTCTCCGGATCGTCTCTCCTTTGCCATCTCCCATGGTGGTGTGGGCGGGGAATCCTATGGCCCGGTGATGGCCTCGCGCAAGAGCTCGCGTGACCCACGCCCCCCGTGCCTGCAGCACTCGCAGATCCCACTGTCCCTCCGCATGGATGGGTGTGTTCGATCAAACGTTTTGCCGTGTACGCCGCGGGCAAGGATACCTAGTTCGACGACTCCGTTGCTCGGGCCAAGGAAGTCCGCAAACAGCGTGGACTTAAACAGCCCACCCATACGCCGGCGACGCATGGTCATGACCATGAGCATACGCACAGTCATGACACCAACTTCCGACTCCATGGGTACGCGCGGGCAAAAGGACCATCGCCCGCCCATATCCATTCCCACCGCTACGAGCCGGGGAAGCAGCGGAAGAAGCAGCCGATATGCGCACCAAGTTGATAACAACCGTACAAAGAGGGCGACCGCATGGCCGCCCTCTTTGTTTTTTTGGTATATCTCGTGGCTTATCCAGGGACGTCAACAGAGGGGAGAGACGTATGGCAGACTTTTGGCCTAGGTTCAATCGCCATTCAGGATGCCCCTGGCAGGGATGATGTGCTTCTTGATGCTCCAAGCGATTGTCGGTGGGAAGGGGGCGATGGTGCAGCGCTAGGAGTGGAGGCGCAGGGGGGCCGCCTGCTGATGCGTGCGCCCGATGGGGCTGGCGACCACAAGACCCCGCACCGGTGACCCCCTCGGTCGCCCGCTCCGCTCGCCCGGACCGGCCGGCGATGTGCCACGGGCCTTGGGGGTGTGGCCCCGCCTTGGGCTGGCCGACGCCGATGACGACCCCCATGCCCTCCGCCACCGTCTCGCCGACATTGAGGCCAAGGCCGTCATCCCCTGCCATCCCAGGCGAAAGCGCCTCATGGGCTATGACGCCGCAATCTCCAAACACCGCACCCGCATCGAACGCTCCTTCAACACACGCAACCCCTTCCGCCGCCTCGCCACCCGAGCCGACCGACAAGCACTATCCTTCCGCGCCTTCAGACACCTCGCCGCTGCCCACGTGTGGAGGCGATAAATGTCGATTCGGCCTAGGATCTGTTAACACTACCGTAACGCATTGATGATGAGGGCGAAGACGCTGCATCCGAGGACTAGCACATCGCGTTGCTCGAAGCGCGTGAAGATGCGGCGGCATCCCTGCAAGCGACGCAACACCCGCGCGATTTCATTGCGCCGCTTGTCCAGCTCCCGGGCAGACGCCCAAGGTCTCACCCGGCTCCGCCGCGGCGGCCCCACGGGCGCCTACCCCAGTGCCACGGCCCAGGGCCGCGTCTGGGCGCCCGCGGACGCCCGGGCCCTCAGCACCGCGGGAGGAGCGGGGTGTGGGTCCCGGCGAGTCCGCAATTGGCGGCCCGCCGGGGCATCGTGGGCGGGCCCGGGCGAGCGCGCGCAGACGAGCGCCGGGCGATCGTCCGCGGCACCCCTAGGCATCGTGGGGGTCCACCCGCCTCGGGAGCGGCCGAGGGATGGAGGACCGGTTGTGTGCGCGCCCCCGGGCCGGCGGGCGGGCCCTGGACGAGGGGGCGGGCGAGCGACCGGGCCGCCCGCGTGAGGCGCCCGCTCGGTTCCCGGTGCAGATGCGCGCAGACCCGGTCGAGCACCCCGGGTTGCGACCCGCGGGGCAGCCGGGGGGAGAGGGGGGGGGGCCAGGGGCCAAAGCGGGCCGGCAACCCGCGCCCGGTGCCGCCCTGCGCGGCGACAGATCAGAGGGCGGGGAGCACGGGGCGAGGGGAGAGGCGGACAGGGCCGCGCGGCACCGGGGAGAGGGGGCGCGCTCCGGGCGTATGGAGCTTGCGTGCGGTCCCTACAGCCAGGAGACCAGCATCATGCAGAATCATCCACATGAGTGTGAACAGACTCTAGGGTGGGGTTCTCCGCCGGCATCGCCACGAGGATCCGGTCCACCGTCCGGCCCTGGAAGGCGTGCACCGTCGCAGCGAACGCGCGGCCGATATGCCGGAGTTGGGCGTCGCCGTCGCCGAGACGGGCGAGCTTGCCGTCGTCGAGACGGAACAACACGCCGCCGCGCTCAATCCTCTCCACCGTGGCGGCCTCTCCGTTCGTAAGCCCCGAGGCCGGATCGTTGCGCGTGAATCGCACCCGGTCGCCCCGGCGCAGCTCCATCGCCTCGCTGCGGTAGACCTCGACCCCGCCCTTCGCGGCGGCGAGATCGCCCGGCCGCCACGCCACCGCGTTGCCGTGCGCGCTCGCCAAGTGCCCCGTGCCCCAGCGCCGGTCGATGCCGGTGACGGTGCGCTCGTCGCCCTTTTCCACCCGGAGCCGCTTGTAGGGCCGGTTGAAGATCACCGTGTCGCCGACATTGTAGGTCGAGGCGCGTGCCATCTCGGCGCGGGTGAGGTCGCGCGATACCAGCTTCTCCCCCTGCCGGGCCGGAGATCGCGCCTTCGGCGACCAGCCCCTTGCAGATCGTCGCGTTGATCCCGTCGCGTAAGGCCCGCGTCGGGGCGATCACCCCGGTCCGCTCGCGCACGCCGGGCGGCAGGTTCAGCCAGTGCCGCGCGGTTTCGGTGCCGAGGTTGCCGTACTCGATCTGGCGGATATCGTCGCCGAGCTTTGCGAAGGCGGTCTTGACGTCGCCGGTGAGGCTCGCCGTGACCGCCGCCTTCAGCGCGGCGTCGCACTGGCGCACGATGTCGGCCATCACCGCCGTCCGCATTCCGGCGGCCTTGAGCTGGGCGAAGGGCTTGCCGGCCTCGACCGCGCCTAGCTGCTTCTCGTCGCCGACCGGCACCACGCGGGGCAGGCGCAGCGCCGTAGCGATCCGCAGCAAGTTGCGCATCTGCGCGCTGGAGGCGCGCGAGGACTCGTCCACCACCAGCACCGTTTTCGCGTTGGCGGCGCGCAGCTTGCGCAACCCTTCCGCCGTGCCCCGGCCCTGCGCGATCCCGTCAGGGCGCGCGAGGTAGGGTTGCAGGGTCTCCGACCGGATGCCCGACTCGTTCGCCAGCGTCTTCGCCGCCGAGGCCGAGGGTGCGAGGCCCACCGTCCGGTAGCCCTGGCTTTGCGCCAGCGCCCGGAGGCGCTTCAGCATGGTCGTCTTCCCCGTGCCCGCATACCCCTGGACACCCAGGACGCGATCCCTCGATGCGCGGATCGTCTTGACCGATTCCTTCTGGCCTTCGTTGAGGCGGCCCCGGTGCAGCTTCGTCTCCGCCACCCAGCGGCGCATCACCATCTTCTCCGCCCCCTGGCTGGCGCGCATCAGCGCGATGGTCTCGGATTCCCGCGCCATCGCCGCATCCGTGCTCCAGTGCCGGCCGTGGTCGAGACCGGTCGCGGCATGCAGCGACCCGCCGCGTTCGAGCGCCGCGATGGCGCGCTCCGCCGCATCGACCGTCAGCGCGCCGGGATCGCGGGCAAGGGTCGCCGCCAGCAGGTCGCCATGGCCGAACACCGACTGGCGCTCCGCGAGGTGCCCGACGGCCCAGGCCGCCGCGTCGCCCGCGATGTAGCCGGGACCGGCGAACAGGTCCGGGCCGAGCGGCCCGCGTTGGACCTGCCGCGCGCTGGCCCGCACCTTCGCCGCCGAGAAGCCGAGCGCCTTCGCCTGGCGTTTCCAGCCGCGCTCCAGCGCGCCCCGGTCGACGTCACGCTTCGCTGCCCGCGTCAGCAGCGCCGCCTTCGCCGCCAGATGCGGGTTGTCCTTCGAGTTCCCCATGCCGCGCTCGGTCATGCTCGCCCTGGACCATGTTGGCGATGACCGCGTGGGTGTGGAGCTGGGGGTCGAGATTGCGCGACGTGTCGTGCCGGAAGAGGGCGGCGACCATCTTCCGGTCCCCGGCCCGGACCATCACCCCGGTGGCGGGATCGCGCAGCCGGGTCTCTCTGGCGTTCTTCTCGATCCAGTCGAGCGTCGCCGTCACGGCCTTGTCGGGCGCTTCGACGATGCGCCCGTCGCCGCCCACCATCGCCATGAGGGAGACCGACTTCGGCGCGCTCAGGGTCCCGTCGCGGCCGGGACGGGGCTTGACGCTACCGTCGAGTTCCTTGCGCCCGAGACGGCGCCCGCCGAGGGACCTCGCCTTCGAGGACGCGGCGGAACGCGGCGGGGTCGACCGGCCCCGACAGCCCCAGCGACTCCGCGCCCTTGCCCGCCCAGGCGCTCGCGTCCTTGTGGGCCCTGTCGTCCCTGGCGTGGTCGCCCTCGCGCTCGAAGTACCCCGCGCCCTGCGCCGACGAGGCGATCTTGCCGATCGCTGCTACCATCGCGGGCATCCTCCCCGGCTCGGGGGCCGGGGCAGGGCGGCGACGGTACGGGCGGATTCAGGGCGGTCCATACCGGCCAGATATGCGCTCGCAACACGAAGAACAAGGGCCGAACGGACGGTCTCGCAGCCCTGTCACCGCGTGGCCGCGCATGTCCCCCGATGGTCGTCCCAGGGGCTTGCAAATGCCGCGACGAAGCGCTGCCAATATGATAGCGTGTCCGGAGGCAAACCGATGGCGACGATCAACGTGAGACAACTCGACGGCGATGTGGTGGATCGCCTCAAGCGGCGCGCCGCCCTGAACAACCGCTCCCTGGAGGGCGAGGTGCGCCATGTCCTGGAATGCGCCGCCGCCGCCGACATGGCGGCGAAGCGCGCCGCGTTCGGGGAGGCCATGAAACGACTGCGTCCCCTGACCGAAGGGCGCAAGCACACGCCGGCGGAAGTGCTGATCCGCGAGGACCGCGACCACGGTCACCGCGATAACCTCTGATGCGCTTCGTCGTCGATGCGAGCGTGGCGGTCAAGTGGCTGGTCGTCGAAGAGGATGCGGACGTTGCGCAGGAGCTGGCGACGAGCGGCGAGGAGTTGCACGCGCCGCGCCTGATGGCCTCCGAAGTCGCCAATGCGCTGTGGCGCAAGGCGCGGGCGGGCGAGATAGACCGCCGCGCCGCGGGCGTCCTGCTGGCCAACGTGCCGGACATGCCCGTGCGCGGGGGCGCCGCCGAGACCGTCTCCGCCGATGCGGTGCGTCTGGCGCTGGCGCTCGACCGTCCGATCTACGATTGCGTCTATCTCGCGCTCGCGCATCGCATCGGCGCGGTCATGCTGACGGCGGACCTTCGATTCGCGAACACCCTGGCCCCGCCCGAGCATGGCGAGTCCGTGATGCCGCTGACCGACTATGCCGGAACATGATGACGACGATGCCGCATCGCGTTTTTTTTCGATCATGCCACAGGGGACGCATGCGCGCCCTGGGGATGCCTGTAGGGGACAAGCGGAGGATTTCGCACGGGGAATCCTCAACCTCGCAGGGTTGACAATGCCGAATCGCAGGGGCAAATCTGCTCTCCGGGACGCGGTTGTGCGGGAGAGCGGCAGGCCATGGAGACAGGCAGCGACGACGGCGCGCAGGGGGATTTTCGCCGCGCCGCCGCCAACGACACCGCGCCGGACACGGAGGCGCACGAAGGATAGGGGACCGGAGGCCATGACCCTGCGCTGCGGGCTCTATGCCCGCTCTTCGTCCGATCAGCAAAGGGCGGCCTCCATTGAGGACCAGTTCCGCATCTGCCGCGAGCACGCCGCGCGCGAGGGCTGGAAGATCGCCGGCGCCTACCGCGACGCGGCAGTCTCCGGCGACAGCGTGATCCTCCGTCCGGGCGTCCAGGCGCTGCTGGAGGACGCGCGCCGGGGCGTGTTCGGGACCGTCGTCGCCGAGGCGCTCGACCGGGTGAGCCGCGACCAGGCCGACGTGGCGCTCCTCTACAAGCATCTGCGCTGCGCGGGCGGGATGATCGTCACCCTGTCGGAAGGCGCGCTCAACGAGTTGCACGTCGGGCTCAAGGGCACCATGCACGCGCTGTTCCTGAAGGACCCCGCGGCCAAGACCCACCGGGGGCCTCCGGGGCCGCGTGGAGGCCGGCAAGTCGGGCGGCGGCATCTGCTACGGCTACGATGTGGTGAAATCGGTCGACGCCGCCGGCGAACCGATCCGGGGCGAGCGGGAGATCAAGGAGGCCGAGGCGGAGATCGTCCGGCGCATCTTCCGGGAGTTCGCCCAAGGCACCCAGCCCGCGCGCCAGCGCCCGGCGGCTCAACGCCGAGGCATCCCCGGTGCCAAGGGCAGGCTGTGGAGCGACTCCGTGCTGCGCGGCCAGGCCAAGCGCGGCACGGGGCTGCTCCACAACGAGCTCTAGATCGGCCGGCTGGTGTGGAACCGCCAGCGTTTCCTGAAGAACCCGGACCCCGGCACGCGGGGTGCGCGCCTCAACCCGCCCGAGGAATGGATCGTCGCCGAGGTGCCCGAGCCCCGTATCCTGGACGACGGACTGTGGCAGGCCGCGAAGGCCCGGCAGGGGGAGCTTGCGGAGAGAGACGCCCCCGCCATCGCGGCGACGCGCAACGCCCACGCCAACCGGATGAACGCGGCCCCCCGGCCGCGCTACCTGCTCTCCGGCCTGCTCGAATGCGGCGTCTGCGGCGGCCCCTCCGCGATGCGCGGCCAGGGCCGCTACGGCTGCTCCAACCACGTCATGACGGGCTCGTGCGCCAACGGCAGGAGCATCCGGCGCCCCGCATCGAGGAGCGAGTGCTGGCAGGGCTGACGGACAAGCTGAGGGCGCCGGAGGCCGCCGCCGAGGCGATGAGGGCATATGTCGAGGAGACCAACCGGCTCAACCGCGAGCGCCGCGCGTCCGGCGCGACAGACCGGAAGGAGCTGGCGGAGATCGAGAAGAAGATCAGGGCCATGGGCGCGGTGATCGAGGACGGCGGCTATGCGCGAGGCATGATGGACCGCCTGCGCGAGCTGGAGGCCCGCCAGGACGAACTGAACGAGCGCCGCGCCGCCGTCCCCGCCGACATCCCGGACATCCCCCCCAACATCGCCATCGTCTACCGGCGCAAGGTCGAGCGGCTCGCCGAGGCGCTGGCCGACCCCCGCGACCGCGACGAGGCGGCGGAGGCCATCCGGCGCCCTGCACCGCCTCTGACCGACAGGCCTTTCCTTTTTCGTGTCGCTCGTGGTGTTGCTCGTCGCGCTGCGTTGCCCGACCCTGCTCCCATGAGCACGGGAGCTGGAAACCGAACCGCAAGAGTGCGCACGCCCCTCTCCAAGCGCACCGCCGAGGCACTCGAGCCCGCCGACAAGTCCCGGATCGCCTGGGACGACAGGCCCCCCGGCTTCGGGGGACGCCTCTCCCTCCGGCACCAAGGCCTTCATCGTCAACCTCCGTGCCGACACCGGCGGCAGGAAGGCCCCAACACGCGCGTGGTGATCGGCCGTGACGGACAGCGCTCCCCCGACCAGGCGCGCCGGGACGCGCCGAAGCGCAGCCCATGCCGCCCTTTGGGGACCCCGTCGAGGACCACATGGCGGTCAGTCCCCATCGTTCCGGCCGCCCCGACGGGTTGTCTGGCTCAGCGGCGCCCCCCTGTCTGGCCGACGGGCGGCCCCGTCCCCTGGCCGCCCTCACGCGCCGGGCCGTCGAGAACCGGTGCAACAGGATCACGTCCGAACACGAATGGTCGCTGGCGCATCGGGCGAGGTCGCGGTTGCGGTCCATCTCCCGCCGGCCCGGCGTCGATCACGAAGAGCTGCACAACCCGGGTCGACCTCTGGGTTGCCGGCGGCGGCCGGTTCCACCGCAAGGTGAGATGCGAGATCTCGGCACCGCCGGAGGTGCTGCCGTGCTGGCGGGTCGGGATTGAGGCCGAGGTGCACAACCCTACAATTCGCGCCACCCTCTGATTCGGGCTCTACACCGGCCTGCGCCGCGAGGGAGGTCCTGCCCCTGCGCCGGGAACGGACCGACAGGGACACGCTGACGTTTCGCGAGGAACCCAAGACCGGGGTGCCCCTGGAGTTGCCGCTCACGCCGCCAGCTTGGGGCCATGCTCGAACGCCGGCAGGTGGCGGCCGCCACCTGCCGCCCAGAGTTCGCGCGGGAGTGTTTCCCGCTCCCGCCAGCACCCCCGGCCAGGTGCAGGCGCCGCCTCACTTGTCCGGGCGGATCAGCAAGGCGGGCGGGGCCGGGTGCTGGTTCCACGGGGTGCGCGATTGCTTCATCGCCGTCGCCGAGCGCGAACGGCCGCCGCCCTCGCTGCCCAAGCGTCTCGGCAACCACGCCCGGCCCAATGATGTCACCGAGGGAGAGGTCGCCGCGGCTGGCCCGTCACCTAGCTACGCGAGCCCGCGCAGCGGATTGCCGAGCGCATCGACCCCTTGGGGAACGGTCTGGGGGCGGCGGCCGACGCAACATGAATTGAGGCCGCGACCCGCTCCGGTGGCGGCACCGGCCTGCCTTGCCTGCTTCCGTTGCCTGGCCTCGGCCCGTACTTCACAGCGACCCCGAGGTGATCCTCTGCTTCCACGAAACCGTATTAGAAGCTTTGTTTTGTTACAGTGATGGATTGACGGTGCTGCCCTCCCTTGATATGTTGTTTACTGAACAGATGCTTCTCGGGTTTCGCGTCGAGGACGACCATGACCTTCACCACGCGCTCGCCCTCGCCTCGGGAAAGTCGTATCGTCCTCGGCATGGCCGAGCACGGCAACAAGGAAATCGGGCGCAGGGAGATCCTTGACAGGCTTGATGTCAGCCCGCAAGCTGCCGACCACGTGATCCGCTCGCTGCGCCGAAAGGGATGGCTGGAGCGCGCCTGTTGGGGCCGCTACCTGCTCATTCCTCCCGAAATGGGACCCGACGCTCTCGGAGAAAGCAACGTCCTGGCCCTCGCCAGCCAAATCGCCGAGCCTTACTACTTCGGCTACGGGACGGCAGCCAGGCACTACGGCTTCACGACGCAGCACCGGCAGGTCCTTCGACTGGTCACACCGGTGCGCAAACGCAACCGGAGCGTGCTTGATACCGAGGTTCGCATCGTCAATCCGGTTCAGCGGAAGTTCTTCGGCTTCGGTCCGGTCGATGTCCTGGGTCATGCCGTCATGATGTCCGATCGTGAAAAGACCGCCATCGACTGCGTCGACCGACCCGACCTTGCCGGCGGCTATGGAGAAGCGGGGATCATCCTGGCGACGGCTTGCCGCGGCATTGACTGGCACAAGGCGGCCAACTATCTGGAGCGGGTGTCCTCCCGGACGCTCACGCGACGCTTCGGATGGCTGACGGAGCATGCCGGCGCCGCGATCCCCGCGGATGTGCGCACGCATCTCCACAACCTTGCCAAGGGACATGGCCGAGCCTATTTCGGCCCGAGCATCCCCGTGCCCGGCGCCCTCGGCTATCAGGACAGTTGGCGACTCACCATCAACATCTCCGGGCACGAACTGAACGACAGCGCCGGCATCGCACGCCAGCGGTCGATTGCACGGGAGCACTGACCCATGCTCACCCGTCCCCAGGTTCAGCGCTACTCTGTCGAGGCCGGATTGCGCGACATCATGATCGCCGAGAACGAGATCGTGCTCACCTACCTGCTCCAGCTGATGGCGGGGCGAGGCATTCTGGACAAGCTCGCCTTCAAGGGCGGCACCTGCCTTCGCAAGATGTTCATCGGCAGCGGGGGACGTTTTTCGACCGATCTGGATTTCACGCGGATCGAGGAACAGGACCGCGAAGATGCGATTCTCGCCATGATGGAGGCATTTGAGCGGCCGTTTCACGGAGTTCGCTTCGGCGTGCCCGACGACAGCTACTACGAAACCCGCGGCGGCCTGTCCTGGGGCATCAGCCCCATCTACACCCACGACTGGAACCCGGACGGGCAGAGCCGGATCAGGCTCTAGGTCAGCCGCCGCGAGGTCCCTGCCCTTCCCCTGTCGCGGAACGCACAATGCGTTCAGAGCTACTTCCGGCACCTGCCCTTCGATTCGGCAGACATTACGTGCCGGGCTCTGCCCGAGATCATCGCCGAGAAAATCCGGGCCTGCTACCAGCGCAGCAAGGCGCGTGACATCTACGATCTCAGCAGGTTTGCGGCGCGCCCCCTGAACCAACCGCTCATCCGTCGGCTCGTCGTGCTCAAGCTCTGGCAGGCGGGCGACCTGTTCAATCCGCAAGTCCTGATGGCGAGATTCGACGACGCCACCGCATTCGACTGGGAGGATCTCCGGCAGTTGGTCCGGCGAACGCAGGCGATCGAACCTAGCCGGATCACGACTGCCTGCCTGAAGGGATTCGCGTTTCTCGCAGAGCTTGATTCCGCGGAGGCGGAACTTGCGATCAACCCCTACAAGCGCAAGCAGGCGTTGTGGAGACAGCTTCGAGACGACCTTCGATCAGCCGACATTGCGGGCAATCATGATCGGCAAGTCGGTGCAAGCAAGCGTTGAGAGATGGCGGGCGAATGCGGAGAAAATCGCAGCCCCGACACCAAGCAATAGGGATCGATGACTGGCAGGATGGCGTTTTCAGATGCAACCGTTCGAGGCTTGATCAGGACCTGATCGGTCAGTCCGCGAATATCAGAGAGACTGCATTGGTAGCCCACCCGGAAATGATCGATTCGATCGTCTTGGCATCCGGCACCTGGTCATGCGGGGCCGGAACCAGGAACCGGCCAAACGAGCGGCGGTCTCGGACCTGGAACTCCGTCTGGTCGTCACTCAGGTTGTACAGCTTCTACAAGACCATGATCTTGAACATCATCAATCGGTCGTAGCCCTTGCGCCCGGAGTTGTTTTACGTGGCTTGGGCAACGCGTCGTTCAATACCGTACGAAATCGTTTTCACTACGCCACCTGTGTGACCTTCGCCAGCAGGTCACCCAATCCGTCGAGCTTTCCGCAGCGCTCCTCCAAGTCGAAAAATCCCGGGGGACCGCATCGAAATCTCCTCATTACTGACTATATAATAATACCATATCACGCGAAGATAAATTGCACAATTTTGAGAAACTCCCTCATGCCGCTTCGCGCGAAGAATCCCGGGCATCGACCGGATTTTCGGTGAAACGGTCTGATCAACCCCCCAAGGGGCGAATCTTCGTTCCTTGAAAGGAAACAACTAAAATAAAAAACCGAATACTTCTTCTCTTCTGGTCTGGATAGGCACGGAACTACCTTAGCATTCGCACGATGATTGTTGCCCACTTGAGAGCGTCGTAGACAAGAGAACCCGGCACGGGTTTTGAACCGTGGACATCACTCATGTTGGAACGGAGTGCCTGCATGACGTAGGCACCTTGGTTCAGGGCACTCTGCAGGTTTTGCGAGAGCCCTGGCGGGGTCGCGAAACAGGGCATGTCCGCTATCTTGCATGCTATTGAAATCCGTCACAATCTGATTGTGATGAGAGCACCCACAGCGCTCAGACTGCCCTATTTTGATCATCTGACGAAGAGCGTGAGCCAGCCGAAAACCCGCTGAAAACAGGTTTGGCGTCGAGCTCGAAGTAGCGCATGGGCCGCCAAGCGCCGCAAAAACCACGCGTGTTGGCAACGAATGGATAACAGCGTATCGTCTTGGCGATGCTTTGATTCTTACTTATTGCCAATAAGAAGCAGAAAAAGGCGAATTATTGCGGATAGATAGTATTCCGATTAGTAGGGCAAGGTAAAAGGGGAATGGTGCAAAGTGGCGTTTTTCCCAGTCTGCACATCGGGCTATGTTGCGCATGGACTATTAGGCCATGTGCAGGGAGACAGAGCTAAAGCGTTGATTGAATGAGAATATACGTAGTGCAGGGAAAAACGACTGTTTGATGAAAGTGTAGGGTTTCGAAACGTATTAAAGGAAAAGAGGCAATAACCTCCTTCAGCCTACGAACGAACCTACTCTCATGAGAGGGCTTTGATGGCGGGTTGAAAAGAGATAGGCGACGGGGAGTTCCGGCCCAAAACCGACATTTCGCCATGGCGAATTCGATAACCGCCTTGCGTCCCATTCCGGCCATTCGCGCAATGAACCGCCTCCCAAAAAGCGGTCCGTCTGCCTCCGACTCATGCCTAAAAATAATATTTGGTCCTGATCAGTCAGCTCCAGGCGCCACCATTGGGATCCCAACTCCCATGTGCGCCTTCTGGAGCACTCAAACTGGCTATGATCAGACCGGAGAAACCTCGCAGTTCGCCCTGCAACTGCTGAAAGGGGGGTGGTTCCATCGCCGGGGGTGAACGCCGCAGAAAGCCAGTCCAGAGGCCGCGTTCACCCACGATAGCGGCGAAAGCGTCGGTCAAGCCCACCGGCATCTCCGTCGGAAAGACGGTATCGCGGCGTTTTAGCGTGCCGCCGACTGCCTCAACGACGCTTGCCAAGTCGAATGGGAAAATGCGCGTAGTGACCCAGATGTCGTAGAAGTCTTTGATGCGGCCGTTTGTCTCTCCAAAACGAATCATCGCCTCGAATTTCTCAGCTATCACAGTCTCGGGCGGGTACATGAGGATGTTGGCTTGCGGTAATCCGGGCAGCAATGTCGGAAATATTGCCCGTTTCGGCCGCGGATACACGTGGTCGCCGAAGCCGATATCAATAAGCACAGGTATGACCGCTTTGGCTAGGTCGGCCGTCAGTCTCAGCCGCACTCCTTGATACTTGTCCGCTTCTCGTACTGCCTCGACCATCAGCGCAGTCGGATCGAACGAGATCCCGTCGCCTGGAAACTCCACTTGGCAAATGCGGGTAAACAGTTCCTTCAAGGCCTCGGGGTCAGGGTCGCCCTGACCCCGGAGGTCGAGGTCGCCGGTGGGCCGAAGAACATGTTCAGTCCATGTAACGAATAGCATCGCGCCTTTCAACACATAGCGCTCGACAGCTTCAGTCTGGCTGAGGCGGAATAAAAACCGTTCAATGGCGTACCGTGTTAGAACCCCCTGGAAGTTATCATTATTCGCCTTGGCGTGGAGTAAGTAGACGCGCGCGGACCGATGAGGCAAAATCCTTGATGACCTTATCTTTCATTGCATGGCCTTAATGAACGGCTCTATGCGACCGGCAACCCTGTTGATGGCTGCAAACCTCATTAGTTCGCTTGCTGTGGTCTTTCGCTGCCTTAGGGCGTCACGCATAGCTTCAATCGCCACGTCCTCACCCACATGGCGGCGGTGCTTGAAGCAATCGGCTACGGTCTTGGCAACGCAGTAGACCGGTACCGGTATCCCCTCAATCATCACTTGTTCGACCCCCTCTGTTAGCGCGGCGCCTGTGGCTCGAACGATCTCCAAATTGAAACCCGCTGTTTTCGGCGTGCGGCTTTTGTGTGGAATGGTCATCCAGACGGCGTGCGGAATCTGAGTCGTGATCTCGTGGTGACGGAGCGCACTGATGAGACTGATAATGCCGTTGGGAACCAGCCGCGCGGCCTCCGCTAGGTTATGCTCGACATGCTCCCCAACACGGTCGGATTCCTGGTAGAGTCCGCGGCCAAGACGAACTAGGTCACCGGTGTCGGTCAGGCGCTTGAGATAAACCAACGGGATGCCCGCCGCCTTGAAGTCTCGCGCTCGCGCGATGCCTCGAGCCCGGACTAGATCAAGGGCGCGTTCGCGATGATTCATATGACGATTGGACATATTGTTACCTATTGTCGGCAAGAAACAAAAAATAATCGACAAAAGAGAACGATTGAAATTTTTCTACTGATGTCATATATTTCATATGACAATGACGAAATCCAGCCCTCCCCTCGAACTCACACCAAAACATGTTCGCGCGGCCCGTGCCTTGCTGGCTTGGTCGCAGCAATATCTTGCGAAGGCGGCGGGTGTCGGAACATCTACCATCGCCGATTTCGAGCGCGGCTCGCGCACGCCCATCCCAAACAACGCCCAAGCCATCCGCACCGCTCTAGAGGGCGCGGGTATAAGCTTTCTACCCACGGGTGCCGTGATCGGCCCTACGGTATCACCAATTGTCGACGCAGACATTACGGGCAACCCAATTCGTTGGGTTAACGCACAAGACCTTTCAGAATGGGCCGACCGCATCGATGGTCCAGTCAGTCTGCCAACGCTGCTTGCCAAACTCGTCAACGCCGCACCCGACCCCAATATCAAGCTCCGTTTCCCGTCTGACGAAGGGGTTCGTCACCCTGGGTGGGACGGCATTACCACTGCCTCCAAAGGGAACGTCTATGTCCCCAAGGGATGCGCTGGTTGGGAATTCAGCGCTCAACGGCGCAACATTCAGCAAAAGGCTACCAAAGACTACAGGAAGCGGACGGCTGCTCCGGCCCCTCTCGATCCTACGACCTCCGCCTATATATTTGTCACCCTTCGTCATTGGGCGTGGAAGGACGCCTGGGCCAAAGACTGTCGAGCAGCGGGCCCATGGCACGATGTCCGGGTTTATGATGCAGACGACCTGGTACATTGGATCGAGCAGCATCCGGCCGTTGGCCTCTGGATCGCGGCGCGCCTCAACAAGCGTCCGCCTGGGACACGGGAACTGGACGAAATTTGGGACGAATGGTCGCTCGCCACCGAATGGCCGTTGACCGAGGACATCGTGCTCACTGACCGCAGCGAAGACTCGGCCGAGGTCCTCCGCTGGCTACGGGGAGAACCATCTGTACTTTCCCTGCAGGCAACCACGACTGACGAGGTAGCGGCGTTCTTCCACGCTACCCTGAGCGAACTGCCGGACAATATCGCGGCAGCCTATCGAGCCCGCGCACTGGTGGCAACGACGGCAGAGGCGGCACGGGCTCTGACTAACGCACCGCCTCAAATTCTGCTCCTTACCGAGCCTGATCCCGGCATTGCCCACACCCTCGCCAAGCGGGGCCACTTCGTGCTGCAGGCCTATGACGAGCGCATGATCGGACACGGTGAGGTTCGAGCGCTGGAGCGCCCTTCTCGGGAAGGCATCGCGACTGCCCTCCAATCGGCGGGTATGGCCGAACCGCGAGCGGAGTCGCTCGCCCGCGACAGTGCACGCAATCTTGCGGTCTTGCGTCGACTGATCCCAGTGGCGCCCGGACGCCGACCCTGGTGGGCAGAAGGGACACCGCCGAGAGCGCTGCTAGCGGCGCTGCTGGCGGCCTGTTGGGACGAGACTTCCGAGGGTGACCGCGCGCGCCTTGCCGAACTCGCTGACAAGCCCTACGACGCCATCATCGCCGACCTGGCGCCGCTTGTGGGTACATTCGATAGCCCGCTGCAAAAAGCCGGGCAAGCGTGGCGCATCGCATCGCCGTCGGATGCATGGATTCTGCTAGCTCACCATCTAACGTCTGCCGATCTTGACCGCTTTGA
Organism: uncultured Binatia bacterium (SeqCode); assembly: GCA_965116085.1. Lineage (GTDB taxonomy): Bacteria > Desulfobacterota > Binatia > Bin18 > Bin18 > Bin18. The sequence goes on along the minus strand of OZ220487.1, from coordinate 5,452,152 downwards.
AACCGTCGCCGAGGCGGTCCTGGGTGCCGCCGATCCGCGCTTTGACATGGAGCCCGACGACCGCTGGTTGGCGGACATCCATGGTGTTCGGCCGAATTATTCTGGCCTGTTGCGGCATGGCGTGGGTCAAGTGCTGATCATGTTGGCGCTTTGGGGTGACAAGATCCGCACTGCCACTGACGCACCGCGTCGCGCGGACGCGATCGTCGGGCGCCTTCTTCGTGATGCGGATGCGCGGCGCTGGCGGTCACTCTCCAGCGACTTCCAGCTGCTTGCAGAGGCTTCGCCCGAGGCTTTCCTGACCGCTATCGAAGACAGCCTCGACCAGACCGATCCACCGATCGGGGCATTGTTTGGCCACGACGATAATGGTTTGCTAGGGACAGCGTATCTGTCCGATCTGATGTGGGCGCTTGAAACCCTTGCCTGGTCACCTGACTGGATGCCACGTGTAACCCATGTCTTGGCGCGTCTCGACACTATCGACGTCAAACCACGCAAATACATGAGCGGGCCGATGAATAGCCTTAGGGAGGTTCACCTCCTCTGGGGTCCCCAAACTTACGCCACGCAGGAGCAACGCATCCGTGCACTTGACATGATACGCAAAAGCGGACCATCGACGGCGTGGAAGCTGATGCTCGGCGTGCTGCCGAGTGGCCACGACACTTCAAGCCCGTCGCCTCTGCCGCGCTGGCGAGACTTCGGCGTCGACAAGCCGGAGGTGGTGACTTGGAGCCTGATCGGCCGCGGCGCGGCGAAAATCAGTGAACGGTTGGTCGCCGATGCTGGCCTAGATCCTAATCGATGGTGCGCGCTGTTGGATCGCCTTGGCGACCTTTCACCGAACCTGGATCCGGCGCTCGCGACGCTCGAGGCGGCTGAACCTCAGGTCACGAATGGTGCCGATCGCGCCGTCCTTTGGGAAAAGCTTCGTCGTGTCCTACACCACCATCGGCAATTTCCTGAAGCGGATTGGTCACTGTCAGAGAAAGTATTGCAACGACTGGAGGAGGTCTACAAGCGCCTCGAACCGACGGATCCCCTATCGAGTGTGGCTTGGTTGTTCGAAAACTCTGTCGCTTTGCCCAAACCAACAAGCGTAGGGTGGGAAGCCGAGCAGCGCGAAGTTGAGGTTGCGCGACAGGAGGCTGTCCAGACCATCTTCGAGGACGGAGGTATTCCAGCGATCCTCGGCTTGGCCCGACTGGTCGACAGCGCTGGCTACATCGGCAAAGCGCTTTACGACAGTGGAATTCCGGTTGCCGACCTGAGCGCCCTAATCGAAGAAGCTGCTAGAAGCAGCGACGTACACGAGCGTGATATTGCCCACGGCCTCATCGTCTCAGCCTTCCGTGACCACAAAGAGGTTTGGGCTGATGACCTCTTAAAGCGGGCGCGTACGGAATCCTGGAGTGATGACGCCCTGATGACAATCCTTCAGGCCCTCCCGACCAACCGGTGGACATGGAATTACGTCGCGAAGATCGGTGGCGAGACGCTGATAAACTATTGGCGCCGTGCGCCAGCCATGTGGATAGAAGGAGACGACGACATCTCCTACGCTGTCCGCCAGCTGATCGACGTGGATCGAGCGAGTCGCGCACTGGCGCTCGTCGGCCGTCGAGACAATAAGGGTAACATTCCGTCCGCTATGCTGATGGAGGTGCTGGAAGAGGCGGCACACCAATCCAATGAGGACATTGCGAACGGCAACGATTTGACCATGTTTCAGCATTACCTCGCTGAGACTTTGTCGGAATTAGACACTCGCGAGGATATCGACCGCAAAACGCTGGCTAGGCTGGAATGGACATATTTGCGCGTGCTTGAGCATTCGCGCCGCCCGGCGAAAGTGCTGCTGTCTGAGCTGTCGGAACAGCCGGCGCTGTTCATCGAGATGCTAAGCACCATATTCAAGGCCAGCGCCGAAAGCGGGATCGAGGAACCGGAGCCGTCCGATCCCGAACAGGCGCGTGCGGTAGCAAATCAAGCCTACCGGCTGCTTGAACTCTGGAATCACATCCCGGGCAGTGGTGACGACAACACCATCGACGGTGAGGCGCTGCAGGGCTGGATCAAAGAGGCACGCTCTTTAGCCAAGGCGGCTGGTCGCATGGACATCGCCGACAGCAAGATCGGCGAGATGCTTTCCACTTCACCCATGGGTACAGATGGGAGTTGGCCCGCGGAGCCAGTACGCGATGCGCTCGACCTATTCCGAAGTAAATCCATGCTGGAAGGTTTCCGCGTTGGCAAGGTAAAGCGGCGCGGCGTAACGACTCGCAAGCCTGGCGACGGGGGCAAACTAGAGCGGATCGAGGCGGCGAGCTACCGAGGCTGGGCTCAGGCAATCGCCCTTGAGCATCCGAATACGGCCAAGGCACTGAACGAACTCGCTGACGACTATGAGCAGCAAGCCAAATGGCACGACGAGGACACCGAGCGGCGAGACTGGACCTACTAAATTTCGCGAAATCGACAAAAAATCAGCCGATGCACCGAAACCGCCTAGGCTGCCTTGTGAGCGTGGCTACGGAGCCGATGTTGACCGATGGTGTAAAACTGCGTTGTGTGTGAACGTCCGCTCTTCCCCTAGGTTCACTCGCCATGCATCGCATCCACAGGAGAGCAGAAGCGAGGGGAGGAAGGCGAGGCAGTCCCTTGCGGTTCGGTCGTCTCGGGGGGCGCGGCGGCGGCAGTGTTGAATCGTGTGGCAGGAGCGTGCGAGGCGGGGGCGGGGTTGGTCGATTTCGCCGTCAGAGCCGAGGATGCGCGTGCGCCTTGGATGGGAGGGGATGATGGCCTCAGCCCCGATGGCGGCGCGGCGGGGGCGGCGGGCCGTGGCGTCGTCAGCGGCGGCGGCCCGCACCTAGCGGGGCTGGCCCCCCCCCGTCCTCACCGCCCGGGCCCGTGGCGCAGCGCCGACCGGTCCGGGCGAGCGGAACCCCCGGCGCGGGCGCCCGAGGGGGTCGCCGGCGCGGTGGATGTGGGTCGGCAGGCCGCCTCGGGCATGCCCCAGCGCCTGCTCCCGGCCCCCCCCCCGTTGCCGGGGGCCGCCGGCTGCGGCGCGCGCCCGAGGGGGCGGGCGAGCCTGAGAGAGGCATGGTCGCGCTCCGGCGGCAGGGGATCCACCCCCCGCGCCCACCCGCCCGCGTTGGCCCCGCGGGGGACACGCTTGGGTACCGCCTGCCACTGCCCGTCGCGCGGCGGCCGGGCGGGCCCGGGGGCGCCCGCACGCAGCCCCCCCACCGCACCGCGGGGCCGCACAACCGGATGGCCGCGCCCGAACGGCCCGGAGCGCCCGGCTGGCCCAGTAGCAGACTTTCGCTGCGCCCCCCCTGCGCAGCCGTCAATTCATCGCGCGGCCCCCTCGCCCCCCTCCCACCGCAAATCGGTTGGTGCGCCATGACTCACATCATCCCTCCCAAGAGAATCCTGCATGTCGATTGAACCTAGAATATCCCCGCTCGCATGAACGGCGAGTGTCCGCCCCCCCCCCCCCCCGATTCCGCCGAAATATTTAGCGTATGGTCGAGGAGGCTGGCGATTGCGGCATCGTTCCCGCAGGCGCACTCCGGGGCCACCGCCATTCGAATCAAGAAACTCCACTCCGGCGGCCTCAAGAACGGCGCGCATAGTCAAAAGATTGTTTTTATGTGGACTTCGGGCACCGCGTCCAAAATCAATGACAGTTTGTTTGGAAAGTCCTGCCGCTGTAGCAAGGTCGACTTGACTCATCTGCACCAACGCACGTGCAGCCCTGCACTGATCTCGAGTGATCAATTTTCCTTAAATCCGACTAACACATTGACTTTTAATGAACCCAAGCCAATGTATTAGGGCTTGTTACCACTCATGCGCATGCTTCTGGTCTCCTCGTTGGATGGACCTCACGCCAGCTCCATACGCCCGGATCGCACCCCCTCTCCCGGGGCCGTGCGGCTCTGTCCGCCTCTCCCCGCGCCCCGTGCTCCCCGCCTTCTGGTCTGTCGCCGCGCAGGGCAGCACAGGGCGCGGGTTGCCGGCCCGCTTTGGCACCTGGCCCCCCCCCTCTACACCCGGCTACCGCTGGTCGCAAACCGGCGTGCTCGACCGGATCTTTGCGCATCTGCAACGAGAACAGAGCGTGCGCCTCACGCGGGCGGCCCGGTCGCTCGACCGCCCCCTCGCCAAGGTCCCTCCCGCCGGCCCGGGGGCGCGCACACAACCGGTCCTCCATCCCTCGGCCGCTCCCGAGACGGGTGGCCCCCCACGCTGCATCTGGGGGCCGCGGATGACCGCCCGGCGCTCGTCTGCGCGCGCTCGCCCGGGCCCGCCCCCGACGCCCCGGCGGGCCGTCCGTGGCGGACTCGCCGGGGTCCGCCCCCCGCTCCTCCCGCGGTGATGTGGACCGGGCGTCCGCGGGCGCCCAGCCGCGGCCCCGGGCCGTGGCACTGGGGTATGCGCCCGTGGGGCCGCCGCGGCGGAGCCGGGTGAGACCTCGGGCGTCTGCCCGGGAGCTGGACAAGCGGCGCACCGCAATCGTGCGGGTGGTTCGTCGATTGCAGGGATGCCGCCGCCTCTGCTCGCGCTTCGAGCAACGCGATGTGCTATTCCTCGGATGCAGCGTCTTCGCCCTCATCATCAATGCGGTGCGATAGTGGTAACAGGCTAGAAAGCCGTGTTGAGGAACTCCTGGGCATTGGCACAAGTCGCCTCCTCTTTCTTGATTGAGCCGAACCAGTCCGACATACAGTGGCCGGTTCTCGAACGACCCGCAAAGCTGATGACCTCTATTCAATAGGGGTATTCTGGGGTAAGGAAATCCCTAGGACAAGGAAAGGGGAGACCCGAGTGTGGCCGACGCAATAAATTTTCCTCGCCCAGTACCGAATATCGACGACGAAGAGTTCTGGAAGGGCTGCAATCGCGGTGAGCTGCTGCAGCAGCGGTGCACCGCCTGCCAACGGTTTCGTTGGTTGCCCAAACCCATGTGTCCGCACTGCAACGCCCTGGAGCATGAATGGGTAAAAATGAGTGGTAGAGGCAAAGTGTTTTCGTGGACCATTATTGTCCATCCGGTCCACCCGGCTGCGAATGAAAAAGTACCGTATAACGTAGCGCAAGTGCAATTAGACGAGGATGCCGACCTCATCATGGTGACCAACCTGGTCGATATCGACAACGACGCGATCAGGATGGATATGCCGGTCGAGGTCATTTTTGTTGAACACGAATCTGGGGTGAGAATTCCCAAATTTCGTCCGGTGTAGAGCGTTGTATGCAACTCGAACTTGAAAACAAGGCTGTGCTCGTAACCGGTGGCAGCAAGGGAATCGGGCGGGCCGCTGCGCTTGGCTTTCTCGCCGAAGGCGCGGACGTCCTCATTTGCGCTCGGGGACCGGAGGCTCTGGACGAAACTGCCGTGCTTGCCCAGGAGGTGGGGAGTGGGCGCCTCCTCGCCATGCAGGCTGACCTCACTCGGGCTGAGGCGATCAAAAACGTGATGGCGCGTTGCCTGGAAGAATTCGGGCAGCTCGACATTCTGGTGAATAATGCCGGTAGTGCTCGGCCTGGTCCATTTCTTGAAATCTCGGATGAGGACTGGACCGAGGACTGGACGCTCAAGTTTTTTGGCTATGTGCGGATGGCGCGGGAGGTTTTTCCACACCTTCAGCAGCGGGGCAGCGGTGTTATTGTCAATGTTATTGGAACCGGGGGGCTCCGGCCCCTGGCCGACTACATGGTCGGCGGTGCGGCTAACGCGGCACTCATTCATTTTACCAAAGCGCTGGCTGCCGAAGGGGCGAAGCGGGGGGTCCGAGTCGTTGGTGTCAACCCCGGCCCGATTCTGACCGAACGGCTCAGAAAGTTTGCCTCCGTCTTCAGCCAGGGAGGCGGCAGCCCTGAAGAAACCCTCCGCAAAATGACTCCGCTGGGCCGAGTTGGTGAAGTGGGGGAAGTCGCGGACCTGATCCTATTTCTCTCCTCTGCGCGTGCAGCCTTTATTCACGGTGCCAATATCACTATAGACGGTGGAGCCAACCCTGGGCTGATGGGTTAAGGGTATGTTTTCTTGATTGGACGGGGCGGTTGCCTTGTTGTGTATTCGACTGTTACGCAAGTGACAAAAGACGCGTGAGCATGAGTCGCATTCCGACCAATCCGGCACTCCTCCAGCATGTCTTGTCTGCATTCATTGCCAATGAAGTCCATAAGGTCGGCCTCAAGCGGGTGGTCGTGGGTCTCTCGGGCGGGGTGGACTCTGCCCTCAGCACGTGTCTAGCGGCGGCGGCCCTGGGACCCGCCAATGTGCTGGCCGTGAAAATGCCGTATAAAACGTCGAGCGAGGAGAGTATCGAGCACGCCGACTTGGTGATTGCCGCAACTGGGATAGCCTCGATCACGGTTGATATTTCAGCCCAGGTGGACGCGTATTTCGCTCAATTCCCCGACGCCGACACTATGCGCCGTGGCAATAAAATGGCCCGCGAGCGTATGGCTATTCTGTATGACCACTCGGCCCGCTGGAATGCGCTCGTCCTGGGCACAAGTAACAAAACCGAACTGCTGTTGGGTTATGGGACACTCTTTGGCGATATGGCCTCGGCCCTCAATCCTCTGGGCGATTTGTACAAGACCCAGGTCTGGGCCTTGTCCGATTGTGTCGGCGTGCCCGAGGCCGTTGTGACCAAACAGCCTTCTGCGGACCTATGGGTGGGGCAGACCGATGAGCAAGAGTTGGGATTTTCCTATCAGGAAGTGGACGAGTTGTTATACCTCCTGGTTGACCAGCGCTACTCCAGCGAGGAATTGACCGCTGAGGGATTTCAGGCCGACTTTATCGATCAGATTGCGCACCGGATCATGAACTCGCAGTACAAACGCCGTCTCCCGATCATTGCCAAGGTTTCTCAGCGCACGATTGATCGTGATTTTCGGTATGCCCGCGACTGGGGCCGGTGACGTGGCCGGTACGCTCTACATTGTCGCAACGCCCATAGGCAACCTGGAAGACATCACCCTCCGGGCGTTGCGAATCCTCAAAGAAGTTGACCTGGTCGCGGCAGAAGACACCCGCCACACGCGCAAGCTTCTGACGCACTATAACATTCCGACCCGGCTGACGAGCTACCACGATCACAGCGAATCAACCAAAGCCCCCGTACTTGTTGAAACCTTGTCAGCGGGTAAAAATATCGCTCTGGTCAGTGATGCCGGCACTCCGTGCATCTCCGACCCGGGCTATCGTTTGGTCAAGGGGGCGGTTGAGGCCGACATCTCGGTCGTGCCTATTCCCGGCCCATCCATGCTGACCGCGTTGATGAGTGTGGGTGATTTGCCAACTGACCGTTTCGCTTTTGAGGGGTTTTTGCCGGCAAAAAAAGGGCAGCGCCAAAGAATGTTACGGGAACTCTGCCACGAGAAGCGGTCTCTCATTTTTTACGAGTCTCCGCACCGTCTGTTGAGCACCCTGGCTGACCTTGGGCATATCTTCGGGGATCGTCGTGTCGTGCTTGGCCGGGAGCTGACCAAGCAGTTCGAGGAAATCCTGCGTGGACCTATCAGCACGGTTCGCCGTGTGTTCCAGAACCGGCCGGTCAGAGGTGAAGTCGCGCTCGTAGTCGAGGGTTGGGACGGGAAAGAGGGAGACGCTCTGGAACAATCCGCAGCGGAACTTATGCAGCAACTCTTGGCGGACGGGGTCGGCTTGAAAGAGGCCGTGCGTGCGGTGAGCGAGGCATGCCAGATCTCCAAACGAGACGTCTATGCCCTGGGCGTCAAGATAAAAGCGAACTCACGGATTACTAATCACGGTTGACATGGGAGGCCGACCGTCAGCGGTAGACTGGGTGGATGGACGGGCTGGAAATTGGTATGACAAAAACCCAAGGCTGTATGATGTCTTGTCTGCCGCAGATGGAATAGGCCAACCCGGAAGACAGGCTGGAAGAGGAACGGAACAGGAGGAGAAGACAGCATGGCGCTCGACTATGACAACATCATAGACGCGGACGGCCATATCCTTGAGCCGGCAGACGCCTGGGAGCGGTATATCGACCCCGCCTATCGGGACCGGGCACTCCGTATTCGGACGCTTGAGGGACGGGATGTCCTGGAAATGAACGGCAAGCCGTCTCGTTTCTTCGACGTGCGCGTCCTGACCGGTCTGGGCGGCATGGGGAAGGGGGCCAAAGAAATCCAACAGATGATGCAGCAATCCTACCCCGGCAGCGCTCCCTTTGGCTCCATGGACCCCCAAGAGCGGGTAGCCCTCCTGGACCGGGAAGGCATTGCCAAAGCCATTCTCTACCCCAGTCTAGGCCTCACTTGGGAATGCGAGCTTGATGACGCAGCGCTGTCCCTGGCGTATGCCAAAGCGTACAACCGCTGGCTCTGTGATTTCTGTTCCGACTCGGACGGGCGCCTGATTGCTATTGCCCATATCTCGCTGGCCGACCCGCCTGCGGCCGCAGCAGAACTCGAACGTGCTGTGCGCGCAGGAGCCAAAGGCGCTTTCCTTGCCCCCTATACCCTCACCCGTATCCCGCACGCCCATCCCGACCACGACCCCTTCTGGGCAAAAGCCCAGGAACTTGCCGTGCCAGTCGCCATCCATCCCATGGCCGAACATCCCAAGATTCGGACCTATCAGCGCTTTGACGGTATGAAGAGCGCACGCTGGATGCAAAATACGCTGGGCATGCAGGGCCCCCAGCAGGCGCTCTACGGCCTGTTCCAATGGGGGCTGTTTGATCGTTTTCCCCAGATCAACGTCGTGCTGCTCGAGTCTGGTGCGGGGTGGATAGGCGCGGCCCTGGACCGAATGGATACGACGTACGAAACCAGCCTGGGCGACAATGTGCCGCTCAAGGAAAAACCGAGCGTCTATTTCAAGCGCCAGTGCTGGATTTCCGGAGACCCGGACGAGCGGGCGCTCGCGCATATCATCGAATATGTGGGCAACGATCGTTTCTTCTGGGCGACCGATTACCCCCACTTCGATCATCCGGGAAACTATATGGAAGAGCTGGAAGAATTGGTTGCACCACTGTCAGAGACCGCGCGCAATAATCTGCTCGGGGATAGCGTCGCCCAGGTCTACGGGATCTGAATATTCGGCCCTGCTGGGCCGGGTCGACGCGCTGCGGAGAACAGTGCGTCCGCATCCACCGTGTCGGCCAGCGTAGCCGCCACGTCACTCAAGGCCGTCTCGACGCTGACCTCGTATTGTAGGGTCGCAGTAGCGGTACTGCGGATGCGCCCGAGCCAGGCACGTCGATACGCATCGTTCGCGAACAGCCCGTGCAGATAGGTGCCCTCGACCAACCCGTCTTGGCTGCGCGCACCGTCCGGGCCGGTTTCGAGTTGAAACATGGGCCGGGCCAGGGCCCACCCGTCCGACTGGCCGGTATGAATCTCGTAGCCCGTGACGGTCGTACCGCTCAGGGTACAGCGCCCGTGTGCCGGGCGAACGGTTTTTTCGCCGGCCATGGTCGTCCCGAGTTCGAGAAGGCCGAGCCCAGGGCGCGACCCGACCGGGCCGTCCGCCCCCGATGGGTCGTGAATGTGACGACCCAACATCTGGAAGCCGCCGCACACGCCCAGTACACGGCCGCCAGCTCTGGCGTGCGCTATCACGTCGTGGTCCCAGCCCTGGGCGCGTAGGAAGTCGAGGTCGCCGTTGGTCGATTTGGTGCCGAAGAGGATCACGACGTCCACGTCACGCGGAATCGGTCGGCCGGGCGGCACAAAGGTAAAATCGACAGTCGGCTCAAACCGGAGTGGGTCGGCGTCGTCGAAGTTCGCCAGGCGAGACAGCAGGGGCGCCGCAATCCGGACACAATCGGCGCGCTCGTTATGTCCGAGTGGGAGCGATAGCGCGTCTTCCGCGGGCAAACGCGTCGCGGCTGGCATCCACGGGATGACGCCGAAGCAGGGCCAGCCCGTGCGCCGCTCAATGACTGCGACCCCCTCTGTAAACAGGGTTGGATCACCCCGAAACTTGTTGACAAGAAATCCCGCAATCAGGGCGCTGTCCTCAGGGGCCAAAACGCTCTGGGTTCCGACCAAAGCGGCAATGACACCTCCACGGTCAATATCGCCGACGAGGCAGACGGGGACCCCCGCGGCGAGCGCAAACCCCATATTTGCAATATCACCGGTCCGTAGGTTGACCTCGGCCGGACTGCCGGCCCCTTCGACGAGCACAAGGTCGTGAGCGGCGACGAGACGCTGGAAACTCTGCATAACGGCGGTCATCAGGTGGGCGCGCCCGGTGGTATAGTCCGCGGCGTCCAGCAGGCCAACCGGTTTGCCGTGGACGACGATCTGGGCCCCGCGGTCAGTCTGTGGCTTCAACAACACGGGATTGAAATCCGGGTGTGGTTCGAGCCCGGCCGCCCGCGCCTGCAGAGCCTGCGCCCGGCCAATCTCCCCGCCATCCGTACATGCGGCCGCGTTATTTGACATGTTTTGCGGCTTGAACGGAGCGACCTTCCAGCCTCGTTGCTTGGCCAGACGGCACAGCCCCGCGACCACGACAGACTTGCCGACATCGGAGCCGGTTCCTTGGATCATGAGGACCCGTGCGCTCATGGCGGCCACACCTGGTAAGCTAAGCAGATAGGTAGACCAATGCCGCCCGCGCGACCGGAGCAAGCGCCTCGCTGACGGAATCGACGAGTCGGGCCAGCGGCACCCAACGTCGACGCCGGTCTGTCTCGTACTCGTCCACCTCGCCCGTCACCTGGGCAGCAAAAAACGAAAAACGGCGAGGGCCGTTTTTGGACGCAAGGTCGAGAGCTTTCAGCAGTGGCCCGGTCTGCACCGTATAGCCGCTCTCTTCCATACACTCGCGGGCCGCGGCTTGCTCCAGCGTCTCGCCTGGATCAACCGTTCCGACCGGGAAGATCCAGGCATTATGTTGCCGCCGAGCGGTAATGATCAGAATGACATAGGTTCCATCCGGCTCCTTCCGATAGGCAACAACACCGGCTTTCTGTCCTTGAACCGAGCCTGGGGCGGGGAAAGCCATGAAGACATGATGCCGAGGACCTTCACAGATTGCAAGGTGATGTCCTATGATGCACGGATTAAGGAGGATTGGTGCACGGATTCGTTATTGCTGGTACGCAGAGCGGCGTTGGGAAAACCACACTGACCTTGGGCTTGCTGGCCGCTTTACGGAAACGCGGCTTGTCTGTACAGCCTTTCAAGATAGGCCCGGACTTTATTGATCCAGGGTACCACACTGTGGTCACCGGAGTGCCATCCAGAAACCTTGATGGTTGGATGTTGTCGCGAGCCTATAACACGACCGTGTTCAACCGCAGTCTGCGCGGCTACGATGTTGGTGTTGTGGAAGGAATGATGGGCCTGTTTGACGGCTATGACGGTAAGAGTGAAGCTGGCAGCACGGCAGAAGTGGCAAAATGGCTGGGGCTGCCGGTCCTCCTGGTGGTTGATGCCTCGGCCATGGCGCGTAGTGTTGCCGCCATTGTTCACGGATTCCAGCATTTCGATCCAGAACTGAATGTCGCCGGTGTGATCTTTAACAAGATAGGCGGGCCGGAACATCTGCGTTATCTTGAAGAAGCCGTCCGTGATGTTCCTCGTAGCACGGTACTCGGTGGCCTCCCGGCCGACGAGACTATCACTCTGCCCGAACGCCACTTGGGCCTGATCACCAGAGAAGAGCGGCCAGTGTCTGCCGGACAGATCGACCGTTTAGCCAGAGTGATAGAGGACCACCTCGATCTATCCTCGCTCCTTCATCTGAGCACCCTCCCCCGTCTCCCAACCCCTGACCTCCAAGTCCAGTCCGCCAGGAGAATCCCGCTACCAGACTCTCTCGTGCGCTTTGGCATCGCCCGGGACGAAGCCTTCTGTTTTTACTACCCCGACAATCTAGAACTTCTGGAACAAGCAGGTGCCACTCTCGTTTTCTTCAGTCCACTGCACGATTCGCATCTCCCTCCAGACCTGCACGGTCTCTATCTGGGGGGAGGCTATCCTGAAGTCCATGCCCAGACATTAGCCGCCAACACGACGATGCGTCAGGAGATGAAAGACTTCATCCGGGACGGAAGAACAGTGTACGCGGAGTGCGGTGGGTTGATGTATCTGACCCAAGGCATCCAAGACGTGGAAGGACATGATTTTCCTATGGTTGGCGTCTATCCCACCGTCGTTCGTATGCAGTCACGTCTGAGGGCGCTGGGATATGCAGAAGTGGCTATTCCGCCAACAAAAGACCTGTTCCCTGCTATGCGGGTCCGTGGCCACGAATTTCACTACTCGGAATTAGTACCGGACCTGGCCTGTAAGCAGACCTGGACGTTGTATCAGGTCTGCCAGCGTGCCGCAGAGGTAACTCGACCCGAGGGGTATGTGTATCAGCGCTGCCTGGCGAGTTACATCCATCTGCACTTTGGCAGCAATCCCGCCTTTGCTCAGCAGCTTGTCCGTCTGGCTTCCGCATGAGCCCAGCGTGACACGGCCGTCGGTAGTGTCTCAGTTTGAAACTTTTCGGCCAATCCAAATGAGGGGCTACGTCCCAAAGTGATGCACCACCCGTTTGTTGTCATGATTGACAATGCACAGGGTCTTTGATACTGGCTGGCCTGAACCGTGCTTGAGGTGCCCATCTGGGGTGAAAAAGGGAAGTCGGTACAAAGCCGACGCGGTCCCGCCACTGTGATGGGGGAGCCTGTCTCGATGATGCCACTGCCGGTGTAAGCCGGTGGGAAGGCCGCTGACAGGCGCAGGGGGTGTGAACCCTCGGACCCCTAAGCCAGGAAACCTGCCTGAAGCCATGAACCGGCCTCTCCGCGGAGGGAGAAGGGTTACAGCGTGTTACTATTCTGGATACGCGGGCTTCCGCCCGCTCCGGGCGGTTTCCGGCAGCCCCCAGTATCCTCGCTCCTCCATCTCTCCCAGGGAAAGGCTTCCCCGAGGAGGGAAGATGGAAAAGTCGATATATGCGGCAACCGTTCTGACCGTATCGCTCTTGGTCTGGGGCGCTGGCGGCCCATCCATGTCAGCCCAGGCCGAGGAGCCGCACGCGGCCCGGCAAACCGTGCCGGCCACTGCACTGGACCCCATCATTGTCACGGCGTCAAAGCTTGAAGAGCGATTTTCACGGACCCCAAACGCGGTGACGGTCGTGACGCAGGAAGACATGGCGCGGCGTCAGACCACCGACCTATTCGACCAGTTGCGCGAGGTGCCGGGTTTCTCCTTCAGTCAGACCGGCAGCCGAGGCGCGACGACCTCGCTTTTTACACGCGGGGGCGAGGCGGACCATAATATGATCCTGATCGACGGGGTGAAGGTCAACCGAGCGGGTGGCAGTTTCAGGTTCGGCGATATGACGACCCTGGGCATAGGCCGCATTGAAGTAGTGCGCGGCCCGCAGAGCGCTCTATACGGCTCCGACGCCATGAGTACCGTCATTCAACTCCTCACACCGCGTGGACAAGGGCCGGCCCGCGGAACTCTGGGTTTCCGTGCGGGCAACCCCGACACCTTCGAGGAGCGTCTCAGTATCTTCGGCGGGACCGAACGGTATGGCTACAATGTCGCCGTCGGACGGGCTGACAGCGGAGGCATCCTACCGATCAATAACGACTACGGCAGCACGACCATTGTCTCCCGCTTCGACCTTGACCCCAGCGAGGATCTGCAACTCGCGACGACTCTCCGCTATATCGACAGCCGCTTTCACGTGGCCACTAGCAGTGGGGATATCCTTGATCGACAGAGGAATGGCCTGGACCCTCAGGCGACCAGTGACAACCGGCGTATCATTCTCGGTCCACGGGTCACCTATCAGCCCACCTCGTGGTGGAGACATAATCTCCAACTGGGGCTGCTGTACGAATGGTTTACCTATCGCGACCCGGAAAATGCAGGGGTCGACTGCCGAGACGACGACACTGCGACCTGGAACGACTGTGATGGGATGGGCTCCCTCACCATCAATAGGGAATACCGATTGTCTGCCGACTACTCCTCCGATTTTTTTCTGCCGGTTGTATTCGGAGTTGCACCGACCTTCACCCTTGGAGGCTATGGCGAAGACGAACACTACCAGCAACAAAACGGGCCCAGCGGGAGTCGGAATGCCCAGGCATTCTACTCCCAACTGCATTTGGCGTGGCAAGAGACGCTGTTCGTGACATCCGGGTTCCGCTTGGATGACGCGGTCACGTATGGGACGCACGTCAGCCCCCGGGTCTCGGCGGCCCTGATCCTCCCCGGCCTCGACACCAAACTGCGGGGCGGCTACAGCCGGGGCATCAAGGCGGCCAGTTTTTCCCAGACTGTCGACACCGCATTTTCCCGGGGAAATTCCGACCTGGAGGCGGAGCGGTCCAAGAGTTGGGAGATTGGTATTGACCAGCCCTTTACCCTGGGGAGGTTCAACGCTCAGGTGAGCCTGACGTATTTTTCGACTGAGTACACAAACCTGATTGCGTATACTTCCGTGCCCGCACCGGCACCGAACTATGTGAACGTTCACCGCGCCCGGAGCCAGGGGCTTGAAGTCGGAACCTCCGCCATCTTACCCTACGGATTCTCGGTGCGGGGCTCGTACACCTATCTGGAAACCAAGGTACTGGCGAACGCCGGAAACGACGGGTTCGGGTCCTTCAGGCAGGGGGGCCCCCTGGTTCGACGCCCTAAACATTTGGCTTCCTTCACTTTGAACTATGCTGGCGAGCGCCTGAACGCCAACTTCCACCTGTACATCAAGGGCAACGTCACTGAACGGCGCGGGGCCCTCCATGACGGCTACGAGCGGGCGGACTTGGCTCTGTCCTATCTCCTGTTCGAGGGCCGCTGGGGCCTCCGGGCGTTGACTCTCGAAGGGAAGGTGATGAATCTGTTTGACGCCGACTATCAAGAAGTCCTGTACTATTCGTCCGCGGAGACGACGTTCATGGCCGGCTTCCGGGCAGAGTTCTGAATCGCGGGCCGGGCGGAACTCCGGCGGCAAAACATCGTGCCCGACCCGAATATACTCTCGAAAGGTCAGCGGGCGAGCAGCGCCCGGGCAAGGCGTGCCGCTGCCTCTGCATCGGGCGGAAGACCGATACGCAGCCGGTTTCGGCTCCAGTCAAAGCGGCGGACGGAGATACCGCGCCCAGCGAGGCGGTGCCAGACGCGGCTGGCGTCATCGACCTCGATCAAGCGGAAGAGATCGACCCCGCCCGCCACGCGCAGGCCGGCCGAGTGCAGAACCGCATCCAGGCGTGCCCGTGCCGTCGCCAGCCGGTGACGGGTGTCCTGCTGCCAGCCACCATCTCGGTAAGCTTGCGCTCCTGTGGCCAGTGCCGGGCCGGATACGCTCCAGGCACCCAGACACCGCCGGACAGTTTCCAAAGTGTCGCGCGGCGCAATCAGTGCCCCAAGCCGGAGTCCGGGCAGACCGAAGAATTTGCCGAACGAGCGCAGGAGGATGAGGCCCGCCCGCCCGCCGCCTGCCGCCATGGACAGGTCCGGTCGGACATCGGCATAGGCTTCGTCAACGATCAGCCAGCCACCTCTTTCGGCCAGTACCGTCCGCGCCGCTTCAAGCCGGTCCGGGCCCCAGATACGGCCGTCCGGATTATTCGGGTTGCACAGGACGATGAGATCGGTCGAGGCGAGGGCATCCAAGGGGTCCGATGTTTCGATGACCCGACATGCCGTCGCTCGCCAGACCTCGGCATGGTCGGCAAAGGTCGGCCGCGTAATGGCCACCCGGGTCCCGTGTCCGGGCCGGAGCAGTGTGGGCAGGAGACGGATGAGCAATTCGCTCCCCGGAATGGGTAGGACGGACTCCGTCGGCGCCCCAAATGCCTCCGCCATTGCGTCCCTACAAATTGCTGTTGCGGTGGCGGTCGGTAAACGCTGAAAGGTCTCCGGCTGCGGACTATCCAACGGATACGGCCAAGGGTTGATTCCGGTGGACAGATCGATCCAGGGGGCCGGCGCTTGGGGGAAACGGGCGTGCATGAGGTCAAGTGCCCCCCCGTGGCTGCACGCGTCCATGCCCATGGCCTAGGCTCCTCCGATGACCAGGGCGAGCAGTAGCAGGGTAGCCAGTAGCAGGGTTCGGACGTAGAGACGTAGTCCGCGCCGCGTGTCGCTTGGTCCGGGGTCGGGGGCGGCCGCATTCAACCAAGGTTCGGCCGTCTCGGAACCTGCATACACGCGCGGGCCGCCCAGCCGAATGTCGAGTGCCCCGGCCATGGCGCTCTCCGGCCAGCCCGCATTAAACGAGCGGTGGTTCCGGGCGTCGCGGAGCATGACGCGAACGGCGGCAAATCTGAAACTCGCCAGCGCAATGAGGCCGCCCGTGAGACGAGCGGGAAGGAGGTTGGCCGCGTCGTCGAGCCGGGCGGCAAAGCCGCCGAATGCCCACAAATGATCGGTGCGGTAGCCGAGCATGGAATCCAGCGTATTGATGGTCTTATAGGCTGTTAGTCCTGGCAAGCCGAGCAGGCTGCCCCAGAAGAGGGGGGCGATAACGCCGTCGGAAGTGTTCTCGGCTAGGCTCTCCAGGTTCGCCCGCGCAACACCCGTGGTGTCGAGCTCGGTAGGGTCACGGCTGACAATACGGCCGACCGCCTGCCGTGCCTCTTCCAGAGCGCCGTGTTCCAGATGCCGGGTGACGCGCAGGACGTGGCGATATAGACTACGGCCGGCCAGGAGGCTGGCAGCCGCGACTACCTCCACGGCGAAGCCGACCGGTGTTTCTGGCAGGAGGACAACGAGGAGGTAAGCAGTCAGCGTGGCCGCGGTAACGACGACGAGCGTGGTCAGCGTTCCGAGTGCACGGCGCACAGCGGGGGGGAAATGGGCCAGATTCAATGTTGCTTCGAGCGCAGAGATCATGCTGCCAATCCAGACCACCGGGTGGCGGATACGGCGGTGGAGCCAGTCCGGCCAGCCACAGACAGCTTCGACCACGAATGCCCCCAACATGAGTGTGGCCGACGACACGCTCAGGCCACCCCTTCGATCTGCACGCTCCATTCGGTGCCCTGACGTTCGACCTGCGCACGCATACCGTAGACCGCTCGTATCCGGTCCACGGTCAGGGTCTCTTCGGGCGGACCGTCTGCAAGGATTGACCCGCCTTTCATCCAAATGAGCCGGTCGGCAAAGCGGACGGCAAGCCCCACATCGTGCAGGACGACCAACACCCCGCCACCCGCGTCCACAAAACGTCGCAGGAGATACATGACCTGGAACTGGTGGCGCAGGTCAAGGGCTGCGGTCGGCTCGTCAGCAACCAGCAGTGGAGCCTCGGCGGCAAAGGCTCGGGCACAGTGAACACGGGCGAGTTCTCCGCCAGACAAAGTATCGGTCCGGCGGTGTGCGAGGTGGGTGAGGTCGCATGCGGCTACCGCGCGATCAACCGCTTCGGCATCTTGAGCGCGCAGCCGCCCGAGCGCTGCGCCGTAGGCGAACCGTCCGAGCGCGACTACATCACGTACGGTATTGGGCCAAGCGAGCGGGCGTACTTGAGGAAGATAGCCTACACGACGAGCCCGTTCCCTGGACGAGAGGCGTGCCGTCGTCGTGCCGTCTAGCGTCGCCGATCCTGCGGAAAGAGGTCCGAGACCCAGTGTGGCGCGTAGCAAGGTGGTCTTGCCCGCACCATTGGGGCCGAGCAGGGCGACCAACTTACCGGATCGCAGGCTGAAGGACGCCGCCTCCACGAGTGTCGCTCGGCCGACTCTGATGGTCACGTTCTTTGCGCAGAGTTCAGTCACGGACTGCCCTCCGCTGCAGGGTGATCCAGACAAAGATGGGTGCGCCGATGAAAGCGGCGACGACGCCCAGCTTCAACTCCGAACTGGTCGGCAACAGACGGACCACACTATCGGCAAGGACCAGGACGATCCCTGCGAGCATCGCTGACGGAAGCAGGCTGCGCGCCGGGTCGTGACCGACACGCGGGCGCACGATATGTGGTGCGATGATGCCGACAAAGCCTATGGCACCGGCGATCGCGACTGCCGCGCCGGTCGCCAGCCCGGTACCCAGCACGACCGCGAGGCGCTGATGCCGGAGATTGAGGCCCACGCCGACAGCGGCTTCCTCGCCCAGTGTGAGCGCCGACAGGCCTCGACGGGCCGCGAAGAGTACGGTCAGGCCGATAGCCATGAACGGGGCGGCGAGTGTCAGGTCGTCAATACTCCGGTTGGCGACGGAGCCTAGCATCCAGTTCACCATATCTGCCAGTGAGAACGGATTGGGGGCGAGATTCATCAGCAGCGACATAGCCGCCCCCGCGAAGCTTGACAGGCCGACGCCGACCAGGATGAGGGTGACCACCGATGAGGTGTGGACCGCGACCAGGGCGATGAGGGCCGACGCTGCGGACGCACCTGTGATGGCGGCCACCGGTACGCTATACCCCCAGATATCTGCGAAGCCGTAGTACAGGACAAACGTCGCCCCCAGAGAGGCTGACGCTGATACGCCCAAGACCCCGGGCTCCGCGAGTGGGTTGCGCAGAAGTCCTTGCATTGCCGCACCACTTGCCCCGAGTGCGACGCCGACTACGAACGCGGCCAATGCCCGTGGCAAGCGGATATGCCAGACGACCAGGCTGTCGCCAACCGGAGCCTGCCCTAGGAACGCTGCCAGTACGCGGGGGGCGCCCATGGGGGTTGTCCCGAGAAAACAGGCGGCCGCCAGTGCCGTAACAGCCGTCGTGGCCAGGGCAAGATTGAGTCCACTCGCGGTCACTGCGCGGCCTCTCTGCCGCCGGTCGGAGCCAGCGCCTCAATGGCATCGAGCAGGAACCACCCGCCGCAGGCGACCCAGGCCCCCTCAAGCGGCACGACGGGTCGCGCATGGAGTTGGCGGCGCGCTATTGGGTGGCGGGCTGCGCTCCAATTGTCCTCGTGATTCGTGGCTCCCCAGAAGACGGCCGCTACGAGGTCGGGCTGTTCACGGGCTAAGCGCTCGAGTGGCAAGGACCGCCAGCCGGGTTCCTGCTGAAAGTTGGTCAGACCCGCAGCGTGCAGCATCTCGTGGACCAGGGTTCCAGGTCCGCTCGTCACACCAGCTGGCGTCATATACAGCGCCAACGGCGTGTCCGGTAGGGTACGCAGGGCAGCCAGCCGCGCGTCCATCTCGGCGACGATTGCTGCGCCGCGATCCCGCTGGCCAAGCCTTTCAGCCACGGTTGCAATGGTGTCTCTGACAGCGTCGAGATCGTTGGCAAAGCCGATTTGTAGCACAGGGGTCCCCATGCGCTCGACAAACGCGGTGACATGCGGCCCACCGCCGTAGGAGCGAACCACCAAATCGGGCTGCTGGACGAGAACGTCTTCGGCCCGGGGGCGGATCTGCCGCAGCCCCTTGGCGTAGCCACGCATATAGGAGAAGGTTTTCTCGGCGTCGGGCGAGACCGCTAGGATGTGCTCACGCGGTGCCAACTTGAGGACGTACTGGTCGGCGCAGTAATCAAGGCTGACGATACGTATCGGTCGGTCCAGGCGTTGCAGTTGCTCATCCGGGCTACACGCGCCCTGCCCGACGAGAAAGACGAGGGCGGTCAGCCGGGACACCGCCTCAGAAATCGATCCCATGCTGGGCTTTGATTCCGGCTTTGAAAGGATGCTTCACCTCGCGCATCTCGCTGACGAGGTCGGCATAGTCCTGAAGCTCCGGTTTGGCGTTGCGGCCGGTCAGAATCACACTCGTCCGGGTCGAGCGAGCCTTGAGACCCGCAAGTACGCTCGCGATGGACAGATAGTCATAGCGGAGCGCAATGTTGATTTCATCCAGCACGACCAGATCATAGGTGCCACTTTCCAGCAGTTCACGCGCCTTGGCAAAGGCCGCCTCGGCGGCGTCGGTGTCACGGGCGCGATCCTGGGTGTTCCAGGTGAAACCGTCCCCCATACAGTGCCAGACGAGTTGATCGGGAAATCTGGAGAAGAATTTCCGCTCGCCGGTCATCCACTTCCCCTTGATGAACTGAACGACGCCGACCCGCCGGCCCCAGCCGAGCGTCCGTGCAATCACACCAAAGGCGGAACTCGATTTACCTTTACCGTCACCGGTGTAGACCAGCACCAGACCCCGCCCTGGATGACGGGCTGCATCTACCTTACTGCGATGCTCGGCCTGCAGGGTTCTCATCTTTTCCCGATGTTCAGCGGCAGTGTCCATGGGCTCCGAATACGAGCCCCATACATACAAACCATCTAGCCGAAGTCAAGGGCGGCACCCCACTATCGGGAATGGTTCCGCACTTTCACCAACCCTCACATCCTGTGCCTAGCCGCTGCTCCTGCTCCATGCTAGGGTCCTGGAACATCGGCAGCACGCCGCAGCTCACGAAATGTGCACGGCCGGACTTGAAATGACTGCAGCCGGCCGAGGGAATACGCTCATGTTCGACGTTCGGCCCGTCTCCCACGCACGGGATGCCGCCATACAGCACGCTGTCGACGCGAAGACCAAGCCGCGCGGGGCGCTGGGCGTTATCGAGACCTTGGCCGCGCAGGTCGCCCGCATCCAGGATACGCTGACGCCACGCCTGAACCGCTGTCGCCTGATTCTTTTTGCGGGTGACCACGGGATAGCGGCTGAGGGCGTGTCGGCCTATCCGCAAGAAGTGACGCGGCAGATGCTCAGCAATTTTCTCGCGGGTGGCGCTGCGGCAAGTGTCTTCGCGCGCGTGAACGGTGTGGACCTGCATGTCGTTGATGCGGGCGTCGCTGGCGTAGCGGTCCACGCTTCCGGGCTCACGTCGCGACGCATTGATGACGGCACCCGAAACAGCGCCGTGGAGGCGGCCATGACGCCGGGACAGTGTGAAGCTGCGCTCGACAGCGGCCGTGAGATTGGTCAGAACCTCTCCGCGGAGGCCGCGGCGTTCGGCGAGATGGGGATAGCCAACACCTCGTCCGCAAGCTTGATCGTCCACAAACTCACCGGTGTTAGGCTCGACGTATTGGTCGGCAGTGGTACCGGGCTTGACGCCGCCGGGATGGTGCATAAGCACGCGGTCCTCTCACGCGCCGCGGCTCGCACTCCAACCCGACTTGATGCGTCCAGAGCACTACGCGAGTACGGTGGCTTTGAACTGGTGATGTTGGCCGGGGCGTTCATCGGCGCGGCCCAGGCCGGAGCGGTAGTGCTGGTCGATGGATTTATTGCCAGCGCCGCGGCGCTGGCAGCCGTCGAACTTGCTCCACCGCTGCGAGACTACCTCGTCTTCGCCCATCGCTCTGCCGAGCCAGGCCACCGCGCGGTGCTCGATGCCCTGGCCGTCCGCCCCGTGCTTGACCTGGAGATGCGTTTGGGTGAAGGCACTGGTACGCTGCTGGTCTGGCCGATCCTCAAGTGCGCCGCGGCCATGCTGTCGGATATGGCCACCTTCGAGACCGCTGGAGTCAGCGGAGCGAAGGCATGAGGGTGGCCCGTCGGGAACTCGAGGCATTGCTGAGGGCCATCCAGTTCCTGACGCGCTGGCCGGTACGAGTGTCGGGCGTCTTCTCTGAGGGGAGGCTGGGCGCTACGGTTCGTTACTACCCGCTCGTCGGGGCCTTGATCGGGGCGTTTGCGGGCGGAATATTCTGGCTCACCCATCTGATCTTTCCGATGAGCTTGGCGATTGTTCTGTCCACCGCGGCCTCGTTGCTCGCGACCGGTGCTCTACACGAGGACGGATTTGCAGACGTGTGCGACGGACTCGGCGGTAGCTCGGAGCGGGAGCAATCGCTGGCGATCATGCGCGACAGTCGACTCGGAACTTATGGCGCGGCCGGGCTCGGGCTGA
The DNA here is from genome assembly GCA_965116085.1 of uncultured Binatia bacterium (SeqCode). Classification (GTDB taxonomy): domain Bacteria; phylum Desulfobacterota; class Binatia; order Bin18; family Bin18; genus Bin18. The sequence continues at coordinate 5,430,368 of OZ220487.1, read as the reverse complement.
TGCTGACCGCGAAAATCCTGACCCTGGCCGCACTCCCTGCGCATATTGTCCCGTGGTTGCTCGTTGCCGCGCATACTGCCAGCCGATCCTCCGTCGTGCTCGTGATTGCGACGAGCCGGTATGTCCGAGACGCCGGTACGGCCACACCGGTTACTGGGCCGACGCATCCCAGCAGCCTGCTCTTTGCACTGGCAACCGGTGCGGCTGCGGTTGGTGGACTGGGGATAGCCGGGCCGTACGACGTCATTCCTGTCGGTCTGATGGGGCTTGCCGCCGGCCATCTCGCCATGCGTCGTGTGTATGAGCGTCGGCTGGGGGGCTATACCGGAGACTGTCTTGGCAGCATACAGCAGATGAGCGAATTGGGGATGTATCTCGGCGCAGTTGGGGTGATGGCGTCGCCGTGACGGCCGCGTGCCAGGGATGTTTACGTGGGACCTTTGAGCAGGAGGGGCAGGCCCGCAGCTACAAAATAGACACGCTCCGCCAACCGGGCAACGGCTTGGTTGAGCCGGCCGGCGTGGTCGCGGAAGGTGCGCGCCGCGGCGTTGTCCGGCACGATACCCAGGCCGACTTCATTGGCGACCAATACTATCGGCCCGGGTATCGCGGTGAGTGTATTGAGTAGTGCGTCCCGGGCGGCATCGATTTCCCAGCCATAATGCATGAGATTGCCAAGCCATACCGTCAGGCAATCGACGAGCAGGCAGACGGTGGATGCGCTCTCCTGCCGAATGGCCGCTGCAAGCTCAAGCGGGGCTTCTACCGTCTGCCAGTCAACTCCGCGCTGGCGGCGGTGCGCCTCAATGCGACGCGCCATCTCGTCGTCAACGCGCTCGGCAGTCGCGATATAGACCCGCTGGCTATGACAACGTGCTAAACTCTCGGCGAAGGTACTCTTGCCCGAGCGCGCACCGCCGAGTACCAGGGTAACACCACCGCAAGATTCGATCATATTCATGTGGCCGTACGACACTGTTTCGGAGTGCTGCTTCAGCACTACTGGCTATCGGACTCGGGATGACGGCAAAAGGGGAGTCGGGTATATCTGACGACATGGGACATGGCTTCGGCCGTCAGGGCAAAAGTATAAGGACACGAGACCGATGTCAGTAAGGAGGAGACATGCAGACTCTGCTGGACCCACTGCCGTCTGACAAGCTTGCCCATCCAACCAAACCGCAGCCGCGACTGCTCCAGAAGGCCGCATTTCTCGTGGGACGCTTCCACGGCGATGGGAGCGGTGCAAAAGGCGGGTGGCGATTTCACAAGCAGATGATCGGAGCATGGGAGGCGGGCGGTCAATTTCTGTCCCTGCGTATGCGTGTGATCTCCCCCCTGAAGGACGGACTCTTGGATGTGCATGATGCTTGTGTAATGCTCGGTTTCAATGCCGCCAACGACCAACTCGAAGCCCGTGCCTATACTGATGGGGGAGGGCTGATTGACTACGAACTCGCCTGGGATGGACAGAGGCTCTCTTTTCCAGACCGCCCCCCCGGACATCACCTCAAAGCAAAACGCGCTCGGAAGATTCTGAGCCTAAGCGAAAGCGGCTTTGCCGAGCGGCTTGAGGTTGATATTGGGACGGGGACGTTTGAGCCGTATTCACTCGTGATGATGCAGCGGCAGGGATAGCGTGACCAACACGTGCGTTTTTCATTCTTGGGGATTCCTGTTCAGCCCCGAGGGCCCGCTCCTGAACCTCGGGGGGGGGGCTTGCCCACTCTGGCAGGACTGGTAATTGACAGAGGAACGCCGACTCTATTCAGCCCTCGTGCATCACAATACTCGTGACATGGGGTAGAGTCTGGAGTGTATGTCGAAAAGGGGAAGGAATGTCACAGCGCCGCCTCACGTCTGCCGTTTACAGTGTCCTTGTGCTGTGCGTGTGTGCCGCTGGCTGCGCACCCGCTCCAGCGGACGGTCCTCGGGCCCAACTGAAGGCCTGGAACGTGAAATATAGTGCAAAGATGTTTCGGAGCCGAGCACAGGTGGGCGATCTGAAATCGGTTCAACTCATGCTCGAAGCCGGTATGGACCCGAATGTCGCGGGAGCGCACGGGGAAACCGCCCTGCGGTACGCCGCGTCCACTGGCAGGACCGCCATCGTCACTGTGCTGCTCGAAGCTGGCGCGGATGTCAATATTGAAGATAAGGACGGCTTCACGCCGCTGCGCTATGCAGCATACAACGGCCATAGAGGGGCCGTTGAGGCCCTCTTGGCCAAAGGGGCCGATGTGCGAGGTGGTAGCGGAGATGGCTGGACGCCCGAGGCAGTCGCGATGGGCCGGGGCTATCCCGAGATCGTCCGGCTCCTCAAAGATTTCCAGCCGCAAGGGTAACGTCTGAACAATTGGATCCCGCCCGGCACGAATATCGTATTCAGACGATCTGCCTGCTGATTGTCAGCACAGTAGCGGTAGCGGCCGCCCTGTATTGGCTGCGGCCCGTTCTGGTGCCTTTTGTCCTGGCCGTCTTTATTGCCTACGGGCTGTTCCCGTTGGTTGAGTTGCAGGTCCGCCGACTCCGCCTGCCCTACTTCGTCGCCGTGGCTTCAACCCTGGTTGTCGGCGGATTGATTCTCGGGAGTCTGGGCCTGCTCATTTCAACCTCCGTGAGTCAGTTGCAGGCGAATGTCGCTGCCTACCAGCAGCAGATTGAGCTGCTCGGTGCAAAGATGTCGGCTCTCCTCCCGGCCGATACGTTCCGCGCGGAAGGGAGCCCGTTCACCCAACTGCCCTTCGGCAATATCAGCGGGGTGCTGCTTCAGACGACGAACGCCATAGTCGGCCTGCTCTCGCAGGGCCTACTGGTTCTGATCTTCGTCTTATACCTGCTGCTTGGTGGCGTACGGCAAAAAGCTGGTGGTGTCTGGGCGGAGATTGAGACGCGGGTCGCACACTACATCGTGACCAAGGCCCTGATCTCTCTGGCTACCGGCGTCCTGGTTGGCCTTACCCTGGCCATTCTCGGTGTCGACCTAGCGCTGGTCTTTGGCCTGCTTGCCTTCCTGCTCAATTTCATTCCCAGCGTCGGGTCGGTCATCGCCACCCTGCTTCCCCTGCCGGTTGTTGTCGTCAGCCCGGATCTCTCGCCCACAACTGCGATCCTGGCTCTCTTGCTGCCGGGTTTGATTCAAATCATTATCGGCCATGTCATTGAACCCAGGGTCATGGGGGAAGCGCTCGACCTGCATCCGGTCGTTATTCTCATGGCCTTGATCGCGTGGGGCATGCTGTGGGGCGTTGTTGGCATGTTGTTGGCCACGCCAATGACTGCCATTCTGAAGATTCTGTTCGAACGGCTCGAACCCATGGCTCCGGTCGCCCAGGTTCTGGCCGGACGGCTTGATGCGTTCCGCTCGTGAGTGTGGTCTGTGCTTCTTGTTGTCGCCGTAGTGGTGGGAGGCATCGCTTACGGCTTGCCTGAGGCGAGGAGATCTCGTCTCTCTATGGCCACCCAGGTAGCAGGTAGCTGGTAGCTGGTAGCTGGTAGCCGGATACCCTCCCGCGCGATACAACTCGGGGCAATGAAAGTTGAGCTCGATTCAAGGTCTTACCATCGGCTCCGGGCAACCGCCCCAGACTCGCCTGCCGTGGTCGAGTTGATGGGTGGCCGTGAGACCGCCCTTGCCATGCGGGTGGAGGAAGTCTTCTCGTATCGCCGCCCCCTCCAGCCGTTTTTCTTGAATTGTGTTGGCTACCAGGCGAAAGGTGGGGTCTGGGTCGTGACGGTAGCCTTTCAGATCGGGACTGAATCTGAACGGTGTGTGGCTGGCCGAGTATACCTTGACCCTCTACGAAATGAGGACGCTGTTCTCCTGCAACATCTGACGCTCCAGGAGCGTTTCGTTTTTGTCTTTCTAAACATGTCACTGAGCGGTAGAGTGAGCCAGGAGCGGGTATGGTCGATGGGAGAGCGGTATGGCGTCCGTATGCTGGTGAGCCAAACCGGGCGTGTGGCGTCTCAGCGGCTGGCAAATACGTCGGAGTTTGAACAGGCCAAAGCCGAGTTTGATGCGCGATTTTCCTTATCGCACCTGCTGGCCGCCCGGACACCGGTAGGAGGAGCGGTGCTACCGTCCTTTCGCGGTGCCGTTTTGGAATAGCGTTGGGGGCGAACCGTCGTATGCGCAAGGACAACGGACGGTATTACTACAGCCCGACAGACCTGAAGGAATTTCTTGCCTCGCCGTTTGCGACCTGGATGTCGCGCTACGCCCTGGACTCTCCCGACCAGGCTCAGCTCGACCCCGAGCCGCTCTCACCGACCATGCGCGCCGAACGGGTGCACCAGCAGGAACAGGCATGTCTAGCCCAACTCCGACAAGAGGGGCGTGAGACATACACGCTGCCTGCGGACGTGGACCGAGTGGAGGCGACCATAGCGGCAATGCAGGCCGGTCACGAAGTCATCTCTCAAGGTTGGCTGCAAGACGGTGCGGTCCAAGATGCTCGACCCGAGTATGCTTTCGGCCGGCCTGACCTTCTGGTGCGGACCGCGGGGGCGTCCACCCTGGGCAACTATAGCTATGAGGTGTGGGATGTCACACTGGCCACGCAACCGAGTCTAGCGCATATGATCCAACTCTGCGGCTCCACCGCCCTGCTCCAGGCCGTTCAGGAGCAACGGCCGGCCTCTATGCTGCTCTGGCTCGGCTCTGGGGAACGTCATCGCTTCCGGACCGCCGACTTCATCTACTACTACCTCGCTCTGAAACAGGCCTTTCTGGCTTACATCCAGCGCTTTGATCCAGCGGTGCCGCCTAGCCCGGAGCTAGGCGGGGATTACGGACGCTGGACTGCGCAGGCGAGCCGGATACTTGAGACCGCCGACCATCTGAGCCGTGTGGCCAATATTACCATGAGCCAGATTCAGAAACTCGAGGCGGCTGGCATCACCACGCTCACGGCCCTGGCAGAGTCCACGCTAGTGCATGTCCCAAGAATTGAGGACATGGTATTTGCCCGGCTCAGAGAGCAGGCGCAACTGCAAGCCGCTTCAATCGGCGCTGCTCAGCCGGCCTATCGGATTCTCACGCCTGCCCAGCCGGCCCAGCGGCGTGGCTTAGCCCTGCTGCCGCCGCCCTCTCCGCGCGACGTCTTTTTTGACATGGAGGGCTATCCGCTGATGAAGGGCGGGCTGGAATATCTCTTTGGCGCGCTTACGCTCGATGACGGCCAGCGCGTGTTCCATGACTGGTGGGCGCATGACATAGGTCGGGAACGGCGAGCTTTTTGTGATTTCATCGACTGGGCCTACGCTCGCTGGCAGGCCGACCCCGCTATGCATATTTATCACTACGCCAACTATGAGGTGGCAGCGCTGCGACGGCTGATGGGGCGGCATGGGAGCCGAGAAGCCGAGGTTGACATGTTGCTGCGTCACGAAGTTTTTGTTGACCTGTATGCTATTGTTCGGCACGGCATGCGAGTTGGCGAGCCGCACTATTCGATTAAAAACCTCGAACGCTTATACCGGCCCGCACGGGCCGGAGAGGTGACGAGTGCGGTTGACTCCATTGCGGTCTACGAACGCTGGTTGACAAGTGGCGAGGCCCAAGACTGGACCGCTTCTCCGCTCCTCCAGACGATTCGCGCGTACAATCAAGACGACTGTGAATCAACCTGGCAGTTGACCTGTTGGCTTCGGGAGCGGCAGCGGGAAGCCGGTATCGCCTGGATACCGAGACAGGATACGCTCCCAGAAGCTCCCGAAGAGCCAGGTCCTCTTGCCGACCCCGCCTCTCCCCAAGCCCTCGCCCAGGCTCTGCTCGCGGAAATCCCGCCCACCCCGCAGCGACAAGCCCGGGCCGTATATTGGCAAACGCAGGAACTGCTTGGACAGGTGGTTGAATTTTATCGCCGGGAGGCGAAGCCCGTGTGGTGGGCGATGTTTGACCGTCACGCTATGACGGAAGAAGAGCTTGTGCAAGACATGGACTGTCTCGGCGGCTTAAGGCGGCTCTCCCAGCCACCGGAGCCAATCAACCGCTCTCACGGCTTTTGGTATAGCTACGATCCCGATCAGGATACCAAGCTGGACGTCGGCACCCGATGCTACTTTGCCCACGATCTTGAGGTGAGCGCCTCCATCCACACCATGGACCAGGAGTTGGGGCATATTTGTCTCAAATTCAGTCCACAACGGCTGAACCAATTCCCGGATGGGCTGCCGCCGAACTCGCTTTCCCTGATTCCAGATGCATATGTCTCCGCTCAAGTGATTGAAAACGCGGTCCGGGATATCGCCCAAACTTGGCAGAACGAGAACCAACTCCCGCCCGCCTTGCATGACTTTCTCCTACGTCGGCCACCCCGGGTTGGGTCCTTCGAGTCTGCTAGGTCCCTTGAGTCGCTCGGGTCCTTTGAGTTCGATCCCACAAACCCCGCAGACTCCACAGATTCAACCGACCTCTCACGTGCCGTTTTCCAGATCGTCGAGTCCCTCGACCACTCGACCCTCTGCCTGCAAGGTCCGCCGGGCAGCGGCAAGACCACGCTGGGCGCTAGGGTGATTTTGTCCCTGCTGGACCGAGGCAAGCGCGTGGGCATCACCGCTAACAGCCATGCCGCCATTCTCAACCTCATGCGGAAGTGCAAGGAGCTAAGGCCGGGGCGGCTGGACTGCCTCAAAATAGGTGGATCGACCGAGGAGCGGTTTTTTGACCTCTGTCCCGAAGCGACCCATGTCCAGCGCGTGCGAGAGGCGATCCCGCATCTGGAGCGGTTCCGGCTGCTTGGAGGGACGGCCTGGGCGTTCAGCGACCCTGGGTTGCGAGGCAAGTTAGACTATCTCTTTGTGGACGAGGCTGGCCAGGTGTCGGTGGCCAATCTCGTGGGCATGGCCGCGGCCACAGAGAACATCGTCCTGTGCGGTGATCAGATGCAGTTGGGGCAACCGGTCCAGGGAACTCATCCCGGAGAGAGTGGGCTGTCCACTCTCGAATACCTACTCCAGGGGAAAGCGACCATACCGCCCGATATGGGCGTGTTCTTGGCCACAACTTGGCGGTTGCACCCTGAGATCTGTCATTTTTTATCTGACGTGGTGTACGAAGGTCGTCTCCGTGCCGCACCCCAAACGGCCCGGCGGCGCATCTGCCTTCCCCAAACGGGAGGCCGAATCATCACTCGGGAAGCCGGCTTGGCTTTCGTCCCCGTGCCACACGAAGGCAACACGCAAGCGAGTGATGAGGAGGTGCAGGCCGTCCTCAAGGTGGTTGGCGAACTGCTCGGACGGGAAATCACAGATATCAGCGGACAGCGGCTGCGTCCATTACAACTGGCCGACATTCTGTGTGTCGCTCCGTACAAGATGCAGGTCCGCAAACTCCAGACCGCTTTGGGGCCGGACGCCCGAATTGGTACGGTCGATAAATTTCAGGGTCAGGAAGCACCGGTCGTCATTCTGTCCATGTGTGCCAGCCAGGGCGATACGTCTCCGCGCGGGATCGATTTCCTGTTCCACAAGAATCGACTCAACGTCGCCCTCTCACGCGCCCAGAGTCTGGCCATTGTTGTGGCCAGCCCGGCCCTAGCCCGAACCCGCTGTCGGACCCTGGCCCACATGGAACAGGTGAATCTGTTTTGCCGGGTGATGGAAGAGGGAAGGCAGTAGTCGCAGCACTGCCCTCTTCCCCTTAGTCATTGGGACCGCCCAGTGGCTTCTCCCAGGCCATCTTGGCTAAATACAGAAACACCCCACCAATACCGAACAAGACAAGACCTTTGAGGTCGCTCTGTCGTAGATAATCAACGCTCTGCAGAAAGCACAGAAAACTGCCGACCGCGAGTCCGATGGCTGTCCCCTTCATGGTGCCTCTCCTTTTAGCCTCTCCCTGTCCTCCTCTCATACGAGAGGAGACGACGTCAAGTCCGGGGTCAAGTTCAGGGAAGGGCATCACCTGTTATGAAGGGGGGAGACGAGACCGTGTTCTCAGAGCCCGGGCTTACACGTTTGCCACTGCTTGGCAGGCTGCCCGAATATCTTCTAGAGCGTGTCACGTTTAGATTGCAGCATCTCCGGCATGCTGGAGAGAGTCCGCGCCTTCGGGCGGCGTGAGCTGACGCACGAGGCTTCTTCACTGCCTGCGGATATGAACCCGAATGAAACGAGTCTGCGCTAGGTCGGGTCGGTTGAGCCGAAAGGCGACAATGGATAATTGTGGCGCGGCAGCGATTTCAACCTCCGAGATTTTCTTCAGTTGTGCGGTGGCCCAAGCAGCCAAATCGAGTTTTTCGTCCAGGGCCTGACGAAAGGGCTGAATGCCGTGTATCTTGAGAGGCAGCCAGACACGTAGCCCCCGAAAGTCGCGAGAGATCTCAGGCGAGATCTGGCAAAAATCCCCACAGTTCGGATCATCCTGCATGGTCGGCAGATAGGCGGCTGCCTCACTTTGATGCACCCGCTTGAGCGCCTTGCGCTCCCGCACGAGAAGAGACCCGGTGCCGAAGGGGAGAAAGAGGCCCTTATGCGGGTCAAGGGTAATCGATCCGCTCGCTCCCGCCTAATCGATTCTGGCCGCGCTGGGCCGGCATAAAGAAACCCCCGCAGGCCGCGTCAATGTGGAGCCAGAGTCCGTGTTGATGGGCAATATCGGCCAAGGAGATAAGGGCGTCTACCGCACCTGTATTAGTCGTGCCCGCGTTCCCGATGATGAGAAATGGTGTGAGGCCCGCTTGCCGGTCCGCTTCGATGTGATGTTGAAGGTATCGGGTCGAATGCGGAACTGTTCGTCCGTTGGCACCTCCCGGACGTTGTGAGCGGGAAATCCTGCCAGCAGAGCTACCTTCTGTACGGAATGATGGGTCTGGCTGGACGCATACATGCTGCCGGCCAGAAAATTCTCGGGCAGTCGCTCGCGGCGGGCGGTAAAATGGCTGAGAAATTCGCTAGCGAACCTCCCGTGGTCAGGAATCCACCGGCAGAAGCCGGACGGCCGATGATATCGCAGCACCAGCGTACGACATTGGCTTCAAGCTGAGCCAGGCCGGGAGATGCGGCCCAGACGCCGACGTAACGATTCACCGCATCATTAATCAGGTCCGCCACCGCGGCATGGAAAATGCCGCCGCCGGGGACATAGGCAGGGGTTCTCGCAGGCTGCGGGTGAGCTCGGCCCCGCCTTCGGTATTGGCTGCCGGCTGGTCCGGTAACAACTCAATATGGGCGGGCATATATTGCATCGCCCGGTCGACCAGGTGACGTATCTCGTCAGGTGAGGGCTCAAGCGGGAAAGACTTCCCTCCTCCGTCTCTATACGTCGGCATATGGCCCGCCTCGCAACAGGATTGCAACGCATTGCCGTACGGCATCTGCTGCCTTGTTACGCAGGGCCTGCTCGGTATTGCTGGCAATGGGATGGGGGATAACGGCAAAGGGATAGTCGGGCACACCCTGAGCCGTGGCCATAGCTTTGGCCGTTGGGACAAAACGATCGGTAATAATGGCGGTGGCCGCTACGCCGGCCTTTTCGGCAGTCAGGGCATCGTGCAAACTGCACGATGAACAACTGCCTCAATCACCGACCGCGGAAATGACTGCATCACACGCTGTGAATCCTTTCGTGACCTCCTCGGGAGCTGGCCGGCTGGCATCCGGCTTGTGCAGGCGGATGACGGTACTGACGCCGTGTCGTGAGCGCAGGAGCGCTTCGACGTGATCGAGCAAGATGTCTACATTGAGCTTGCCGTTGTCGAGCAAGCCGACCGTCCGTCCGGTCAGAGAGGGCAGGCGAGAGACGGTGGCCTGGATCGCTTGGCCACCGTCAAAAGTTGGGTCAAGAACGCGCAGGGTCATGGCCGGACTCCTTTATGGCATTTCGATGACTTGCGTTACTGCTTGCGACCGAGAGCCTAGCCACGGCGGCACAATCGCCCCAAATCCACCTGCCGGACCACCGGCGGCAACCACCAGTAAGTCATCCGGTGAGCGTAGGGCGCTGAAGCGCTGGTCGGCTCCCTTGCCCAGGTTGACGATTTGCTTCTTTCCCACCGTCGCCCAGTCGCGGCGCACGACCCGGGCGGAGCGATAGACGTACTCCTGAATATCACACTTTTGCCATCCCGCAGCCGTAATGAGATCACGCAGTTGTTTAGGAACGATCAAGGCATAATTCCCGGCCCAGATCGAATAGGTCAACATATTGTGACGTATCCCCGCTGCAAAGGTCTCGGCGATCTCTTCCGGGGCGCTGGTCCACTCGTTCATGGTTTGGTGTGGGGACTCTCCCGCCATAACCGTGACTGCCGACACACCGGCAGGAATGCCTTGCTGCTGGGCGAGGGGCGTCCACGAACTGTCTTCTTCGTCTTCGGCAATACAGAAGCTGAATTTGCCCGGATGGCCTAGGGTGGAGCGGTCGAGCTGTCCGGGCAGACAGCCCAACACATTAATGAGTATGAGGCGGATGGCACGGCCAATACCGGTATTGGCCCGGCTGTGATTCCCCAGGACATTATGGGTGGCGTTTAGCCCAATCTCCTGGCGAATAGGGCCGTTGACCACAATAAACTGGGCACTCCCCCCGGTGCTCGCCGTGCTGCCGTGTAGATTGAACTCCGGCTGGCACATGGCTTTGATGACGGCGACGACCACGGGCATATAGGCTGGCAGACAGCCCGCCATCACCGCATTGATGGCGGCCTTCTCCGCGGTGATCGGACGTTGGCGGACGGATTCGACGCCAATAACCGCGCTCGGTGCCAAGCCGGCCGCCTTGAGACAGCCCTGAACCAGTTCCTCGGTGGGGGGAAGAATGGGCAGGCCGTCCGTCCAGCCGCGTTGGTGATATAGATCATTGACGGCAACGATATCGGTGAGGTCGTAGCTTGGGGACCGCAACTGCGCCACGGGCTATTCCTTTCGTGGACGGAGCAAATAGGGGACCAGCGGGACCATACCGAGCAGGGGAAGGCTGATCAGGACCGCAGCCCAGAACACACCGGCGCGCTCAGTGATATAACCTCCCGACCATGGCCCTAAGGCGATCCCCAGACTGAAGGCCATATTATAAAACCCAAAGGTTGTCCCGGACAGCCCTTCGGTGAGATAGTCGGCCATCAGGGGCAGAGTGGGGACCAGGGCAGCTGACAAGGAAAAAATCGCTCCCAGTGCGAGAGGAAACAACCAGACCGAATCAAGGGCAGAAAACAGGCTGGGCGTGAGGATGGCGGCAGTAAGCAAACCGAATTGCATAGGCTCCCGTCGCCCGCGTCTGTCCGACCACCAGCCGATAACAGGCTGGACAATCAGCATGGCTAGACCCCAGCCTGAAAAAAATAGGCCGATGTGCTGGCGCGTCCAACCCAGATGGGAGAATTGGAGTGGTAGCAACATCTCAATAGCCCCCAGCATGGTACAGGTGACGAGAATTACCAAGCAGGCGCACACAAGCTCACGCCGTAGTCCATCGCGGAAAAAAAGTGGGGTAACAGAGTTGGCAACCACAGGAGTGGGGGGCGGCACGTGGTGCGGGAGCAGGGCTAAGGCGCATACGGCCAAGCCAAATGGCACCCAGGCAAAATACAGGAAAGGGTCACGTACCTGACCTAGGCTGCCGAGGGCCGGGCCGATAATGACGCCGATGCTGAAGGCCACCATCAGGAGGCTCATTTCCACGCCACGCCGCCCTGTGGTCGCTAGCCGGGCTGCGAGGGGAAGGGCCGCAGCCCAGGTTGCGGCCGCGGCGATTCCTTGTGTGACGCGGCAGCCGAGCAGGGTCCAGAATCCGCTGGCCTGCCAGAACCCGAGCGAGGCAACTCCCAAGGCCAACATGCCGACTGTTAGCCACCGCCGTTCGCCACAACGGTCAACCAGCAGACCAAAGGGGAGGTAGAGTAGCAGGGAAATCAAGCCGTATGAGGCGTACAGCGTACCCGTGCGGGTCTCTCCCAAGCCCCATTCTGCCGCAAAGCTTGGCAGCGCCGGGATGATAACCGTATAGCCCACGGCATCGGTAAAAATAATGGCCACCGCCAGACCGAGCAATCGCCCGCGTGGCCGTACCCCCCAGGCAGTCTGAGCCGACGCGGACGCTGGGAGTGAAGCGGAGAGTGTGGCCCCAGCCTGAGGAAGGACGGCTGGGGTAGGGCAGGCCTGAGAGGAATCAGACTGCTTCATCGTTTTTGGCCGTGGCCGGCTTGGTGGTCTGGGAGGAGAAGAGATCTGGATGTTGGACAACAAACACGCTGGGGTCGCCCTGCCCCAGCGCTCGTAGATAGGCCTGATTATGGTCCTGTAACCACTGTTTTTCGGGAATGAGGTCAGGCGTCTGCTCGTCCGAGGGCTCGTCCTGGAAGCTCATCTCCTGTTTGAGTTTGAGAAGGCGCTCGACGATCACCAGCGGATTCTGACCGGCGTTCTGTTCCGCTGTTTCCAGCAGCAGATCTGACGTCCGTTTGTTCAGATAGTCCAGCATCATGGTGCGCTGACGGGGTGTGGCCATCTTGCCGGCGGCGCGGGCCGCAACTTTGGCGTCCTCTTCACCCAGCAGAGCGTAGACTTTCACCGCATTGAAGAAATAGGAAGGAACGCTATGGGTCTGCCCGTGTCCCCGGGACCAGACGTAAAAAAGGACCAGGATGGCCAAGAGTGTGACGAGAAGGACGGCCATAATGGCTATGAAATCCTTTCTCGGCCTCTACACCAGCGGTGCTAGGCTGCCAGTCTCTCACGTACGCGAACCAGACGCTCAGCGCCCCAGAACAATTCGCCGTTGACCACATAGCTCGGGACGCCAAACACGCCCATCTTCTCGGCCTCGGTTTGTATGCGCTCCAAATCGTGGCGACCGTCGCCGTTCAGGTAATCAAAAAATCCTTGGGTACCGATGCCGACCTCTTCCAGCGCTTTCTTCAGCACCCGGGGGTCTTCAACATCAAGCTCGCGTTTCCAAAAGCGTTCGTACACGAGATGGTGGTAGGGGCGAAAATCCCCCTGTTGTTTGGCATACAGCATGCCGATATGGCTCAGCGAGGAGTCGAAGACACGGCGGGGCCCCCGAATCGTCAGACCGCGTCGGGTGGCTTCGCGACGGCAGTCCATATAGCTGTATTTCACTCGCCGCCACTGGTGGGCATTCCGCTTCTCGGCAACGACCTTGCCCGTGTCATCGACCTCGGCAGAACCCAGAAATTTGGGAATGTCTAAGGTCAGCGGCAGAAAGTCTACCGTCACATCGAACTCCTGCTCCAGTTGAAAAGTTTCCTCCTGGGCAAGGTAGGCATAGGGGCTCTTATAATCAAAATAGTGGGTGAGGGTGGTAATCGCCATACCGGTACTCCTGTCTTGTGTGGCCGCGGCTCGAACCTAGCCTATCCGCTGGCATCCCTGCAAGGGAGGAGCGACGCTGCACGTCAAACCGGACAGGCTCACCTTTGCCGCCAGCCGTCCTGCGGGGCATACGCAACAAAAGAGGAGGTATGAGCAAGCATAAAGGAACAGCTCACCTAACTCCACGCCGTCGGCGCCCTCCCCGGGTTGACTCACATGAGGAACTCGTTCGCCGCGCCCGGGCGGTGGCGCCCGTCCTGCGCTATCGCCTGTCGTACACCGATGACATCCGCCACCTGTCCGGTATGGTCGATACTCTGACGATGGTCGGTAGTGGCTGTGGCTCAACTGCCCTAGTGTCTGGCCCAATACCTCGGCCATAGCTGCATGGTTGCGCAGTGGCCGAAACGTGCTCAAGAAACGGTGGGGGGCGAGTCCGCAAAATCTGTTGAGGGGCATTCTCTATCCCCCCTTTGGGCAAAGCCCGAAAGGTCTGGGGCGAGCATGAACCGTCCGGGCAGTTTCCGTTTGTGAGCGGGGTTGCGAACTGCGACTGATGTCTGTTTGCCGCCATGATGGAAAACGGGCCCAGGCGGGAAGTCCGAAGAGCGCTATTGCCTTCTGCCCAAAGGTGCATTTGAGATTCCCGATACCTGGGACGCTATCGGACTGCGAGGATCAGCCACTTACCGCTGGCAAAGCCGGTCGCGCGCCCCTCCCGACCCCTACGACGCTGCCGCTGCTGCATCGGAAAGGCGACGAGACGAGTCCGGGCCGCAAGGTCAATCGCCCGGCGCCCAGCTATATGACGTTCGGCATTCTCATCTCCATCATGTCGGTGGGAGTCGCCGAGGGGATTCTCCGCGTCTATGGCGAGCGGGTCAAAAGCCGGGCTGCCCTCACGTCTGGCCAGAGCCTGCACGAGCAGGCCTTCCCGCATTACGAAAATTACGGAAGCGCCGCTGGCGCCCGAATCCGTTAAAGCCCTGCCGTACAGAAACTGCGACGAGATTATGCAGATCCTCGAAGCGGGCGACCCGCCGTCGCCCGAGCAGCGAAAAATACCATGTCGCAGGTGCTTACATTGGCACTGGCCCTTCAGGCCGCGAATCTGATCCGGGGTGCTGGTGGCGGGCGTGGGGTGTATATGAATAGTCCCATTGCGTGCGCCTGTCGCGATATCTGTACGGCACCCCACCATTTGACCCATATCTGGGACGTGAACGGGGCAACTCACGGTCGGGTTCGGGTCGGACTGCCTTCGGGTGCCCCGGCGTTGTGAGTCCCAACGAATCGATTATGGTCTGTCCGCTCTCCCGTTTCGCCACAGGAGCAGCATTGTTCCCAAGACCAGGATGTCGAGGCAGAGATGCGCGGCAGCTAGCGACTCCCGGGGAAGGGGTTGGATTGTGGCCACCAGAGGGACAAGGAAGTCGGGTGCGGAAGCTTGGTCTGCCGCATGCTGGACCAGCCTGGCCAGGAGCAGGCACTGCTGCTGAACCGTGTCCAGGGCGGTCCAGTGAAGATAGGCGAACATGCTGAAGGCCAGCGCCCAGGACGCCAAGAGAGCGGCGACGGCTCGGGTCCGACCGGCAAGCTGGACGAGGGCGGCGGAAAAAAGCAGCAGCCCCAGTCCAACTCCGCCAAAGAGGAACCAGAGTTGTCGGGTGGCTGCCGATTGTTGAAACGCTAGTCCGAGAACGTTGTGGGCGGTAACCACAGCCGTCGGGTCGAGGCCGACTTGGGGCGGGTCGATACGCGGGTCTACGCCCAGATCGGTCGGGGAACCACCCCCCTCGTCCACGAGGCGAAATCTCTCCTGGACGGACGCTGGCGGCCCGTTTGACTCAGCAGCGGCACCGAGATTACTACAGAGTGCTACTACTCCAATAACAAGAGGAAAAAACAAGGTCTGCAGCCGTCTGATGCCTGATCTATAAGCCACGTGTCTGAAACCGCCTCGGTACTCCCTCCCCCTTTCTGCCAGGAACGGCAGCGATGTTCCAGCGGGGGGGGGGGGGGGACAAAAGAGACGGTGCCCGCGGATAAGGTGTACGGTCGAATCGGTGCTTGTCGGCGTACCTGAGGATGGTTATCCGTCTCTTCAATTCTCTCAGAAGGAGGCGGACATGGTTCAAACGCTGACGGAACTCTTGAAAGATGCGCCCAAAAACTGGGGGCGCTGGGGTACGGGCGATGAAATCGGTTCTCTGAATTTTCTGACACAAGCGGAAGTCCTTCGCGGGGTGAAGGCTGTCCAAAGCGGCAAAGTCTTTCCGCTCCAGGGGCGGATGTGCCATCCCGACGGCGACCCCGGCTACAAGGGCCGCAGCCAGCCGAGCCGAAGGATAGTCACGGACAAGGGCCACTATCCGAGCGGATAAAGCCCAGCCGTTTCCGGGCGGACTTGAGTACGCCGATGATGCCATGACGACCAGTCTTTCAGGCCACGACGCAGCATGACGCCTTGGGGGGCTGGTTCGACGACAAACTCTATAATGGCTATGACGCCAGAACGACCATGGGGGGCGGACTCAGTGAAGTAAAGACAGCATTCTGCCCGTAGCGGAACGCGGCGTGGTCGGCCGCGGGGTAAGGCGCGATATGGCTCGTTACAAAGACCTCCCCCTGCCTGCCAGGTATGGCGGCATCCGCTGAGACGAGTTGCAGCAGACGGCCGAACACCAAAAGTCGACCAGAGATAAAGCACGCTATTCTCTTGATTCGGACCGGCGGCCTATTACGGAGAAAACGCAACGGACGACTCGCCCGATACGGCTGTTCAGGCCATGCGTGAACCGGGGATTGCGTACCGTCCCGATTTGGTGCACTGGTTCCGCGAAATGGAAATCCCCCCAGCCTGGGCGACGATACCCTGGCAAGCGAGCGGACGTCTCCCCCCGAGCCCGGCTGCTCTGTGCCGCTCCGTGGGGCGCTTGTACGCAATCTCGGCGTTCCGTTCAGCGAAATCAATTAGCCCGAAAACCTGGCCGCCGATTGTGCGGAAGGCGGACAGTGCGCTTTTAATGCCGGTACCCCGCTCAAGATTGTCGGTGCTTCCGGTTCGCCGATTAATCCGATTGTGGTGAAATGAAGACGGACGCAGGGGAACTGTCCGTGCTCTCGGAGCAGGACTTAGAGCCCTTGCAGAATTTTTGCGCGTTTGTCCCCGTATTCGGCATCAGTCAGGTAGCCTTTTTCATGCAGCCGTTCGATCTCTTCCAAGCGCTCCTCAGTTGCGACGTACTGCACGGCCAGTCCTGACGCAAAGGCACTGCCGTCCGTGCGTGCCTTGTAGCGAGTTTTGATGATGGCATCGACCTGGCTGCCGTACTTGCGTATCGCATTGGCGCTGAGTTTGTTGAACAGACGAGCCTTGCTGGTGCCCTCCTCATCGGTGTCTCGAATCAGAGACATCGGCACGTCCCAGATTTTCTGGGAGAGGGTTTTCTCATTCCGTAGCACGCTTGAGCGGACTTTTCCGAGTTTCCGGTAGGGCCGCATTGGGGTCCCGGCCGTAACCACCACATCGGCCGGAGACTTTCTATCGGAATAGTCTCGCTCTCCCGTCACCGCTGGGGTTTGCGCCACCTGCTTGGGCGGCTCATAATATGTCGCCACGTTGGCTTTGAGCGGTGCTAGCAACGGCTCGGGCAGCGCAGCAACGCCGGAGCCCACCCGGACGCTGCTGCCACTACCGGTCCTGCTTTCGATAAAGACGTTCCGTTCCGACTTGCCGAGCGGCTTGTCCGGGTCGCGGATGGTCACGACCCAGCGCTCATCGTTTTCGACTGCCCGTTGCTTGGGCGTCCAGCCCTCGGTCTTGGCGGTCTTGATTAACAGAGCTGCCAGTTGTTGCGGCGGTACTGAAAAGTGGGCGGTCTGAGAGTCCGCATCGATTTTCCCCTCTTCCGTGAGCGGTGGGGTTGAAGCGGATTTGTCGGGGCCTGAGAGTGTTGGAATAAGGCTTTTACTGCATGCTGGCAGACTCAGGAGGAGTAGTGATAGGCTCACGTAAAGCACGACCATGCGTATCATCCTTTCTCGTTTTCGTTCTCAGTCGGACTCCGCTCCATATTTCTACTCTCGGTCTTGCGGCAGTGTAAGGTAATGGAGGCATAGTCCCAATTGTAAGCTAAGTCGGGTAGAGGGACAACTCGGTCTGTCAGCCGGCACGCTTGGGACTCTACCGTCCCGCCATAGCTCGGTCCATGACTGGAATGCTATGGTGCGGTACGAAGACCGTGAGCCTGGAAGGAGACTATTCGTGAGCGAGCACATCAATCGACAGTGGCGTTTGGCCTGCCGCCCGCAGGGCATGGTCAAGGAATCGGACTTTGCCTATCATGAAGCCGAGATACCCCAGCTTGAGAACGGGCAGTTTCTGGTCCGCAATCTATACCTCGCCTTTGAGCCAGCCATGCGCGGTTGGATCGAAGACCGCAAGAGCTACATCCCGCCAGTACCGATTGGTGAGGTCATGCGGGCTCTGAGTGTGGGCCAGGTCGTTGAGTCACGAAATCCGAATTTCCAGGCGGGCGAGTGTGTACAGGGCGGCTTCGGCTGGCAGGAGTATGCGGTGGCCAATGAGCGGGGGGAGCTGATACCACCGACAAAGATTCCCTCCGACGCTTCATTAACCTGGCCGTTGGGCGTCCTCGGGGTGACGGGTCTGACCGCATATTTCGGTACCCTGGATATTGGACAGCCCAAAGCTAGCGAGACTTGTGTGGTATCGGGCGCGGCCGGGGCAACCGGATCGGTTGCCGGACAGATTGCCAAGATCAAGGGCTGCCGGGTTATCGGGATTGCTGGCGGATCGGAAAAATGTCGCTGGCTGACCGAAGAAGCCCACTATGACGCAGCTATTGATTACAAGACTGAAGACGTGGAAGCGCGGCTCGGCGCGTTGTGTCCGGCCGGTATCCATCTGTATTTTGATAATGTTGGTGGAGCTATCCTGGATGCGGCGCTGGCGCATATTGCGCTCAACGCGCGCGTGGTGCTGTGTGGCGGCATTTCGCGCTACAATGAATCAACACCGCCCCCCGGACCAAAGAACTATATGAATTTGGTGATCCAGCGGGCACGGATGGAGGGCTTTATTGTCACTGACTATGCCGCCCGGTTTGGTCAGGCAGCCCAAGAGCTGGCAGAATGGATTACCAGCGGCCGGCTGACCTTTCAGGAGGATATTCAAGAGGGATTTGAAAACGCGCCGCGGACGTTTCTGAGACTGTTTGAAGGGAAGAATCAGGGTAAGCAGCTGTTGAAAATTGCCGAGCCGCCATTGGACCGGTTGTAATGCGCAGCGTCAGGGTCTCATGCGGCAAACACCCGCTCCGGCCCTTTAGGTATGATGCCGCTCGGGTTCACTTTCCGAATAGTATAATATGTCCGCTTGATATGCTCGAAGTTCACCGTCTCGGCCACACCGGGCAGGTCGTACAGCCGCTTGAGATAGGCCGACAGATTGGGATAGTCGATGATGCGACGGAGATTGCACTTGAAGAGGCTGTAGTAGGCGACGTCAAAACGGATTAGGGTCACAAACGCCCGCCAATCCGTTTCGGTGAGCTGCCCGCCAAGGAGATAGGGCTGCCCCTCCAGTCGTTGCTCCAATTTGTCCAAACAGGTGAACACATCGGTCACGGCTGACTCATACGCCTCCTGGCTCATGGCAAATCCAGTCCGGTAGACACCGTTGTTGAGGCCTTCATACAGCCGCTCGTTCAGGGCGTCAATCTCAGGCCGTAGGTCCACGGGATAAAAGTCGATTGAGGCATCTCCATAGGCGTCAAAGGCGGTATTGAACATGCGGATAATATCAGCCGACTCATTATTGACGATCGTGCCCTGCTGTTTATCCCACAGCACCGGAACGGTCGGGCGACCGGTAAAATGAGGGTCGGCGCGGGTATAGAGTTCGTGGACGTAGCGGATATTAAACAGCGGGTCGGGAATGGAACCTGGATATTCACCAAAGCGATAGCCTTGGTCGGTGAATTCAGGGATGGCGACCGAAAGCGAGATGGCCTCCTCCAATTTTTTCAGCTTGCGGTAGAGCAGGGCTCGGCAGGCCCACGGGCAGTTGTAGGCAATATACAGGTGATAACGACCCGGCTCCGCCAGAAAGCCGCCGTCTCCGGTTGGACCGGGCGAGCCGTCCGGGGTGATCCAGTGTCGAAACGTCGATTCCTGCCGGATAAAGCGGCCCTGGGCGTCCGTCCGCTTTTTCATCTGCCAGTCGTCTTCCCATTTTCCGTCTACGAGCATGGTGTCTTCCTCCCGATAGGTCTCTCCACTCACGAATGTGACTGTTCTCCGAGTCCGGCCGTGACCGGCTCCCCCACCGCAAGCGTGCCTGTTGTCCGATGGATGATGTTCTGCCCAAAATAGACTTTTGTCCCGACCCGCCGATAGGTCGCCAGGGTGTGTAGCGGTTCGACGCCACGTCCACCCGTCGCCTGGTCGGTAGTGGTGACTGTACAGCGCTCGCACGGCTTTGCGACATCAAAGGCGATGGAGTTGATCCGTATCTGTTGCCAGCCGTCTTCGGCATACCGCTCGCAGCCGGTGACTACCAGATTGGGGCGGAAACGGTTCATGGGTAGCGGTGTGTCGAGCCGAGCATTGAGGTCGTCCAGGGATGCCTCCGAAACAAGCAGCAGTGGATAGCCATCGGAGAAGCCGGTGAGTGCCGGTGCTTTTGCATAGCGCGGGTCAACTCGGCGCTCGAAGGAGTCGGCCATTTTGACCAACCTGACGAATTCCCCCAACCAGTCGGAAAAGAACTGGGCTGCTGCGTCGCCTTGATCGACCGCTTCACACCAATCATGCCACACCCGCACCCGGCGCGTTGGTCCGACGACGCCCGTCGTTGGTACCGAGACGGCCTGCCCTTCGGGAGCAGTGAGGTGCAGCATGTCGGCCTCAATCTGGGGGGTGATCAGGGCGAGGCGGGGATGCCCGCGCTGGGTCACGAACTCGCCGTGCCCATCGACGATCATCCAACTGCGGTCGTGCCGGAGGCCACGCACATCAAGGGTGGCCTGTGCACGGCGGACTCCGGCGCACGATTTCACGGGATAGATATAGAGCGCCGCCACCGTAATCATGGCGCCTCTATGCCTGCGGCGGGATAGGTGCGGCAAATACGTTTTTCTCGAATGCGTCCGCGGCCTGTAGGACGGTGGCGTCATCCCCGTGCCGGCCGACCAGCATCATGCCTACCGGTAAGCCTTCCGAGACCGCACAGGGGGCCGTCAGCGCGGGATGACCGGTCACGTCAAACGGGCAGGTATTGTGCAGCATCTCGAGCGCACGCTGCACATACTCTTCGCGACTGGCGCCAGGTCCGGGGATTTCGGTAGCTTTCATTGGCAGAGTGGGCATGAGCAGGAGGTCGTATTCTTGCAGGGCCGTATCGTAGGCCGCCCTCAGAGAGCGGGCTATGTTCTGGGCCTTAGCATAATAATGGCCATGATAGTGTTCTTGCATATAGCGGCCGAGCAGAATGACCATCTTGACGGTTTCCGACAGGTCGTTCGGGCGAGTGAGCCGTCCGCGCACTGCAGCATCAAGCAGGCTGGTGGTATAATGCCCTTTCCAATTCGTTCCCATGCCACCCCCTTCGACCATCAACAGGGTCGGACCTTCCGTGGCAATGCTGTTCCAGACATGTCGGCCGTCGTGGTGCCAGGGGAGGGACACGGTTGTGACCGCGGCCCCGAGTTTCCCAAACGCCTGGGCTGCCTCCCGGACACTGTCGTCGACGTCCGGTTCTGAAACGTCCCAGCCAAAGCCCTCTTCCACCACGCCAATCCGCAGCCCGCTGACATCTCCGCTGAGCACTTGGGTGTAGGCCTGGCCTTGGAGTCCGGCCTGCTGGCGTGGGTCTAGTCCGTCCAGACCGGCCAACACCTCAAGCAGCAGGGCCGCATCGTACACACTGCGTGTCATTGGTCCGGTATGATCAAGTGTGATTTCAATCGGCATGATGCCGGTATACGGAACCAAGCCATAGGTTGGTTTATGCCCGTAGATGCCGCACCACGAGGACGGCATACGAATCGAGCCGCCCTGGTCGCCGCCAATCGCCATATCGACCACGCCAGCCGCAACCAACGCCCCGCTGCCGCACGAAGAGCCTCCCGTTGTGCGGCTGTGATTATGCGGGTTGAGCACCGGACCTGTTGCATTGGTATGGCTGCCGCCTGAGAAACACAGATTCTCACATACCGCCTTGCCCACGATATGTCCGCCGGCGTCAAGAATGCGCGTCACAATGGTGGCATCGATTTCCGGGGTGTAGCCTTCGAGGATGTTGCTGCCGTTCATCATGGGGACGCCAGCGACACAGACGTTGTCCTTGATAGCTAGCGTTTTCCCCGCCAGCGGCCCTGAGGATGCCCCTTTGATGTCTGTCCGCCAGTACCAGGCCCCGAGCGGATTGTCTGCCGGCTGGGGCCGATAGCCCGGTGTCCGCGGATAGGAGACCGGCAGACTCGGCTCCGTGAGCTCATCCAGGCGAGCGTAGGATTTTAGGACACCGTCCATGAGCCCCTGAAACGACTCCAGATCCCCATCGGTCAATTCCAGGCCGTAGCCAGCCGCAATGTCGGCGAGATCATCCGTGGTCGGGGGTTTGACTGCCATAGTGAGCGTCTCCTTATCTCTGATTGGTTTCTCGATATCTCTCTAATAGCATAGGGCCTAAGGCCTGGAGAAGATGGAGTGGTGTTCTCGTTTTGATCCAGCGTGCTATGTAACGAGATGACATGAGGGAGGAAAAATTGTCTGAGAACGGTTCCGCCCCACAACGTATGGCCGCCTTTCTTCTCAATATTGGAGATCATGTGGCTCTTCGTGAAGGATCCATTCTGGATTTAGGCGGAGGATTTCGGGTTGAAGGTCCGGACGCGGGCGAGGTGACTGACATCTCGGTCGGGATGGACGTGGTTGCCATTCAGTGGGAGCGGGCACAGTTCCGTGGTTGGTATGATGTTGAAACGCTGTCGCGCTCGGTCAGTGTTGATACGCATACAGGAGCGTTGTTGCGCCTGTCCCAAGCCGAGATGCTAGGCTGTGCCTCAATTCAGGACTTGCTCACGCGGTTGGGGTTTGAGGATGATCAGGAACATGCCTGTCTGCGACAGGCCCAGCACGGCCATGTGATTGAATTCGAGCGTATTGCAGGCCAATCGGTTCCCAGCTTTGTTTCCCAAGGAATCCGGGAGGGCTGGTTGCGTTTATATCTGCAAGAGGAGGGAAGTGGAGCCGATGGGATTTGAACCCACGACCTCTAGAGTGCGATTCTAGCGCTCTCCCAACTGAGCTACGGCCCCGAATGATGACGACGGCTGACGTGCGCAACTGCGCACCCCCAACGCTAGCAGCCCCACCGATTTTTGCAAGCAGGCTTGGCATCGGGGCATGTCTCAATTTGAAATTCCTAGGGTGAAGGTGTTTGCAAACCAACACGCTATCGGGAATTTCCGCGAACAGTTTCTCGCAGGTCAGGCCGCATTCGTAACCGGCGTTTCTCCATCCCGCGGACGTGATTACGCTTGTGTTTGCATCGCAGCGTTCCCGCAAGGAGGAAGACTCGTTGCTCATTCGGCGAACGCTCAGCTTGTCCTTGCTTGGGCAGACATGGCCTGTCCGAGTATCTTCCTCAATGCACGCTGCGGCCCGTGCGGCCAATCCCCAGCCGCACAGAGAAAGGCACTCTAGGGTCTGTTCACACTCATGTGGATGATTATGCATGATGCTGGTCTCCTGGCTGTAGGGACCGCACGCAAGCTCACTACGACCGGAGCGCGCCTCCTCTCCCGGTGCCGCGCGGCCCGGTCCGCCTCGCCCCTCGCCCCGTGCTCCCCGCCCTCTGGTCTGTTGCCGCGCAGGGCGGCACAGGGCGCGGGTTACCGGCCCGATGTGGCCCCTGGCCCCCCCCTCTCCCCCCGGCTGCCCCGCGGGTCGCAAACCGGGGGACTCGCCCGGGTCTGCGCGCATTTGCACCGGGAACAGAGCGTGCGCCTCACGCGGGCGGCCCGGTCGCTCGACCGCCCCCTCGCCAAGGTCCCTCCCGCCGGCCCGGGGGCGCGCACACAACCGGTCCTCAATCCCTCGGTCGCTCCCGGGGCGGGTGGCCCCCCACGATGCCTCGGGGTGCCGCGGACGATCGCCCGGCGCTCGTCTGCGCGCGCTCGCCCGGGCCCGCCCCCGCCGCCCCGGCGGGCCGCCCGTGGCGGACTCGCCGGGGCCCGCCCCCCGCTCCTCCCGCGGTGCTGAGGGCCCGGGCGTCCGCGGGCGCCCAGACGCGGCCCTTGGCCGTGGCACTGGGGTATGTGCCCGTGGGGCCGCTGCGGCGCACCCGGGTGAGCCCTTGGGCGTCTGCCCGTGAGCTGGAGCAAGCGGCACAATGAAATCGCGCGGGTGTTGCGTCGATTGCAGGGATGCCGCCGCCTCTTCACGCGCTGCGAGAAACTCGACGTGCTATATCCTTGGATGCATCGTCTTCGCCCTCATCATTGATGCCTTGCGATAGTGTTAACAGGCCCTAGTCGCAAAGCGCCCGTTGTCCGAGGCCCAGAGTCAGACGAGGCCGGCTTCCAGGTAGGTGAGTATGCCGCGGAGACCGGTGGCATCGAAACGAGCGTTGATGCGGGAGCGAAAAATAAAGTGGTAATATCCGTCTTCGGATTTGGCCTCTGGCGGTGGATTTTCATCCCACGCCCCCTGCTGGCAGGCGTCCAACAGACTCTCGTCAACCGCATAGCTTCCCGAGCGCGTATGCAGGGTCACGCCGCGCAACTTCCCCTTATCGTCCAGCTTCGCCTGGAGTTGAACATAGCTGCGGGCAGCCACCACGTCGTCCACCTGGAGATTGCGCCGCTGCCGAATCAGGAGATGCTGAAACACGCGCTGGGCGACCCGGCGGACAAATGGCGCAAAACGGCTCGCTTTGGTATTGAGAAAGGTGAGACCGCCTTTACGGACATCGGGGAGATAGTCGAGGGTCCCACGTGGCCCGGGCATGGTCAGGAAATTTTCGCGGGCCGGCGGCGGAGCCATTGCTAGGAGTTCATTGCCAGAGGGCGGGGTGCGCTGGGCTTCCTCATCTTCCGCTTCGCCGTCTGTTGACAGCCAGCCTTTTGCCAGGACGTCATCTGGGCGGGCAAAGAGTTGGGGCTTGGCTTTCCGCGCTTTGGGGGTGCCTTGCCGCGGCGAGTGCTTGTGTTTGGCGTCCTCCATCGCTTGTCCCAGAGGGTTGTCGACTGGCGGCTTCCGGCCGCGTCCCGGTGTGTTGAGGGCTAGTTGGGTCGGCTCTTTCTTCGGGACTTTGTCGGCCTTGTCCGGCGTCGATTGCTTTTTTTCTTCAGGCGGCTTGGTCAGCGGTGTTCCGACTGCGAGGGTCTGCTCTTTGACCGCAGTATTCCGGTCGCTGAGAAAACGAGTCTTGTCTGGAACTTGGTCATTGACCTCATCTGGTACACTGACGATCTGTTGCTCCGGGACTGCCGGAGGTGGTTGCCGCTCCTCTTTGGGCTGTTCCCTAGCTGGATCCGGTTCCTGAACTTGAGGAGGAACCTGCACGACTTGGGGTGGGGTGGACGCTTCTGGAGGCAACAATTCAATGGCCGTTAATTGTTCTTCCGGCGGTGCTTGGACACGTTTGAATTGGGGCCATAACAGGAGCAGGATCAGATGGAGGAGGAGGGAGAACAGGAGGAAGAGCACAAGCGGATCACGCTGTGCGGGAAGGGACGGTGTTAAGACCGCGGCCGGCATCTGGGACATTCTAGCTGTCTCGGGCACAGGCCGCAAGGAAACGCGTCTGTCTTGCCCGGCGGCGCAGGCCGGCTTATAGTGAGCGCACCATGTTTGGTCTTGGTGTTGGCGAACTCGTTATTATTCTCGTTATCGTCCTTATCATATTTGGGGCGGGGAAATTGCCGGAAATCGGCGAGGGGCTCGGCAAGGGGATACGCAGCTTTCGAAAGGCCGTGAAAAATCCCGACGAGATAGATGTCACTCCCGAGCAGGGATCAAGCAAAGGAACGGGCGAACAGTCTTAAGAAGACCGTCCGAATCGAGCCGCGGTAACACGGCTGCTAAATTCAACGACCCGGTCGGGTGGATCGGTAAAAGCAATCAGAAAATCAACACCTTCCCCTGCTGCGACCCAGAACTGCTTGGGCGGCATGAGACTCTGCAAGATATGCACCTGCCGGCGGGAGAGACTTTCGAGCACTTCCGGTGCGGTCTCGGTTCCGCAGAAAATGAGCCGCTGGCCGAGCACCCGGCCGCTGTCGCCGAGCAGTGTTCCCTCGATTTGAATGCGTTGTGCAGGTGCTATGGCTTGGTTCACCGCCCTGCCTGCGATAGCAAAGACCTGATGTCCGTCTTTTGTCTGCCAAAAGCCTCCTCGCATTTTTGTGAGGACAATATGCCGCGCGGACGGGCTCTCTGCGTCGAGTAAGGGGCCGAGCACCGGGAGGCGGGAGAGCACACCTGCAGTCTGCTCTATGTAAGAGGACGCGACAAAGGTCAAGCTGGCAGAGCTGGCAACGGTCAGGCCGAGGAGCAAGAGGAGCAACCGACAGGAAAGCACCCTCCCGTGTGAGGTCAGAGTTGGACGGGGCGACCGCTCAACCCTGCCTCCGTCAGTGTGGCCTGTGGCGGAGAAAGAGTCTGTGGCTGACGGCAGCGTACCAAACGCCCGCGGCGCGGCCGGGGTGGACTGAGCGGATGTGGCTCGGTTCGTCCTCGGCTTTGCAGACCTCACGGAGTCGGTTGCCTCTGCGGCTTCCGGCCCTCCATCCGGGGTCAAGTCCGCAGGGGACAGGCTGTCCGACCACTCTTGGTCTGTGGGCAAATCATCAGAAGCGGATGACTGCGTCAAAAGTGTGTCGGCAGGAGACGTAAAGGCCGGGTCGTCGGCAGGGGCCTCGGCTGGTGCGATTTCTGGATCAACGTCTTGTTCCGGCAGGTGGCCTATTTGGACAGGAGGCGGAGCGAATTGGAAGACATGTCCGCAGTCTGGCCGCGAACATTCAAAAAACGTTGTTTCATCAACCGCCCCTGCCACGCCGGTCCGATAACGCGTATGACAGGAAGGGCATGCCACAATCACGCACCACCTCCTACAAGCCACTGCGATTGTATGGCCAGCTAGAGAAAAATCAACTGCGTTGACGGCCAGGCGGCGAAGAAACTATAATGGGAACGTGACAAGGGAGCGGGTAAAGAGGAGGGGTTCTTGATCATTCTTGCCGCACTACGCATGGCCTTCATCATTCTGCATACCGTGTTCTGGGGCGGTCCAGTCTACCTCCTCTCTTTTTTCGATCCGTACGCCGAGCGCGCGGCCCGTCTCGTCCGGTTCTGGGCAAAAGGAAATCTGTGGGTGTGCGGTGTGTCTATCCGTGTGCAGGGTCTGAATCGGCTGCCTCCCCACTCGGCCTATCTTTTTATGTCTAATCATCAGAGCCAGTTTGACATCCTGGCGCTCACGGTTGCTCTCGAAGATTTCCCCCTGCGTTGGGTCGCAAAGCACGAACTGCGCAAGGTGCCCATTTTGGGTGCGTGTATGCACCGGACACAGCAAATATTAGTCGACCGGGGCAGCCGGACCCAGGCGGTTGCGGCATTGCGCAAAGTCAAGGAACTCCTTGGCGCTCAGATCTCCGTCCTGTTTTTCCCTGAGGGGACGCGTGGGGAGAGCGGGCGTCTCCTGCCGTTTAAGCCTGGGGGTTTTATCGCCGCGGTGGAGGCGGGTGTGCCGGTTGTCCCCATCACGATTAACGGCAGCCGGTCCATCCTTCCTCCCGGAGACTGGAAAGTTCGTTCTGGAGAAATCGAGATTATCTTCGGAACACCGATTCCGATTCGTCGAGACGGCACGCGAAAGGCGGCCCGTAGTACTCTGCTGATACAGGTCGAGCGGGCAATCGCCGCTCAGTTGAAAACCGCCGAGTCCTCATCGCCGTCTGCCGAGCAGACGTCATCTTTACCACAACCGCAAGTCGGACAACCGGAACACCTGAGTGAGCAAGACGGCCGGGGGACCGGATATAGGGCCCCTCTATGAGTGAGGGCTGTCTGCGTATCGTGCCACTCGGCGGCCTGGGCGAGATTGGGCTCAATCTGATGTTGATTGAGTACTGCCCGGCCAGTTCTGCGGAAACCGTCGCGGTCGCCATAGACTGCGGGTTGATGTTTCCGGAACAGGAGATGCTGGGGATAGATATCGTCATCCCCGACCTGAGCTATCTGCGCGAGCAACGTCACTTGCAAGCTGTGGTGCTGACACACGGCCACGAGGATCATATCGGAGCCCTGCCGTATCTGCTCAAAGAATTTCAAGTGCCGGTCTATGGAACGCCGTTCACCCTCGGCTTAGTGCGTGACAGACTTCATGAACACCACCTTGAGGGCGAGGTTCAACTGAACGAATTCCGGCCCCGAGAGGCCTGGGAGATCGGCCCCTTTCGTCTTGAAGGGATGCACGTCACGCACAGTATCGTCGATGCCTCGGCTTTGGCTATTACCACACCTCTCGGGACCATCATTCACACCGGAGATTTTCGGTTCGATCAGACGCCGATAGATGGACGCCAATCTGACCTGAATCGTTTTGCCGAATGGGGGGAGCACGGGGTGCTCCTCTTGATGTCCGACTCGACTAATGTTGAGCGCGCCGGCTCTACCCCGTCCGAGCGAACGATCACCCGCCCGCTTGAGGATATTATTGCCCACGCTCAGGGGAAGGTGCTGGTGGCAACCTTTGCCTCGCATATTCACCGCATACGCCAAGTGGTTGACTTGTCGGTCAAACAGGGCCGCCAGGTTGGCGTTGTGGGCAAACGGCTGGTGAGCAATATGAGCATTGCCGAGGAGACCGGCCACCTCCCGCTGCCCCAAGAGGCACTGATTGATGCTGCGACCGTACCGGACCTCGCTCCGCACGCCGTGACCTTGCTCACCACCGGATCACAAGGCGAGCCCCTGTCGGCCTTGTCTCGGATTGCGACCGGCGGTCACAAGCGCATACAGCTCGAGGCTCATGATACCGTCATCCTCTCGTCACGGGTTATTCCAGGCAACGAGCGGACCATTGCGCAACTGATTGACCATCTCTCCCGACGGGGAGCCGAAGTATATTATGATGCCATTGCCTGTGTACATGTATCCGGTCATGCGGCCCAGGACGAATTGCGCTTGATGCTCAACTTGGTACGCCCTCAATATTTTGTTCCCGTACATGGAGAATACCGTTTTCTGGTGCGTCATTGTCAGTTGGCCCGAGAGGTGGGCGTTGATCCCAATAATGTCTTTCTGCTCGAAGATGGACAAGTACTGGAGATACAGGCCGAGGAAGCCCGTCTGACCGGATCGGTTCCCGCCGGCCGGGTGTTTGTCGATGGGCTGGCTGGAGTCGAAGAAGAAATCCTGCGTGACCGGCGACACATGGCCGAGGATGGCTTGGTGGTCGCCATCGTTGGCCTGGAACAACAGACCGGAGAACTCTTGAGCGGACCCGACCTGCTCTCGCGCGGTTTTCTGCTGTCAACGAACGGAGCCGGCTATGCCGCCGCCAAAGAAGCAGTCCGCACCATGCTTGATGCGTTACCGGCCGAGTCTCGGACTGATAGGGGTGTCGTGAAGGAGCAGGTTCGGCTGGCCTTACGGCGTTATTTTCGCAAGACACTCGGGCGACGGCCTGTTGTCTTGCCGTTTGTCATGGAGATGTAGGGGGATGTGGGGAGGGCGGAATGGCGGTCAGGAAAAACGTACGCCGGCAGGACAAAGCTGCCGAGCAAGAACGCGGCACTGTTCAAGAACGCTCCGTTCCTCAGGAACGCTCCGCCCTGGGCGAGGGGATTGGCGTGCTGTGTGTGACGCTCACCATTTTCTTGGGGCTCGCCTTTTTTTCGTACCAGCCCGAGGCTTCGGACAGTAATCAGGTCGGCCAGGCTGGATATCTGGTTGCCCACGTTCTGTGCCCGGCATTCGGCCTGACGGTGTACCTATTGCCGGTCGTCTTGCTGTACGCTATGGCGCTCCGCTTTCACTGGCTGCGGTGCGCCGCCCCATTCGTCCAGAGCCTCTCGTTTATTGTCTTTACCCTGGCGGCTTCAGCCTTTCTGGCCCTCTGGTTGGATGGATGGCCAGTCTTCCAAGCCGGAGGCTGGGTCGGGAGCTTCTTGGCTCTCCACCTACGCCAAGCCGGGAATCTTGTCGGTGCCTACTTGCTCTTGTGTCCTGTTTTGCTAGTCTCGTTTATGAGCACAACGCAGCTCTCCCTGGTGAAGCTGGGGAGGGGGCTGGCCACAGGCGGGCACACGATCGGGCGGTTCGGCTGGTCTGGACTGCGGGCTCTTTCCGGTTTGGCCGCAGGTCAGCTCTCAGGCCGGTTAGAACGGGCGACGCGTTGGACGGCCCGGCGGACAGAGCGACAAGTACCGCCATCCGAGCCGTTATTCTGTGGAAGAGACGAAGCCGAAGTTTACACCCTCAAAAAAGAGCCGCCGCAGTCCCGTCTGCCGCCCAAGAAGAAAACGCGCCAACCGACACCTGCATCTGAGCCGTCGGGCGCTCCAGATGAGTTAGAAGAGAGGAAACCCCCCATTATTATCAGTCGGCCCCCCGCGGCGACGGGCGAGGACGAGCCGGCCTTGCCTGTGTCCCCTCCAAACCCGACCGGTGGTGCGGACAATAGGCCCTACGCCTCACCCTCCCTGGCCCTACTTGATCCGCCCGTCCGTTTAGCGGTCAGGGTCGATGAAGAAGCACTGCACGCCAGTTCTCAGATATTGGCAAACAAGCTGGGCGATTTCGGTGTTTCCGGCAGTGTGGTCGCCGTGCGGCCCGGCCCGGTCATTACGACCTACGAGTTTGAACCGGCGCCGGGTGTCAAGGTCAATCGCGTCGTGTCATTAGCCGATGATCTGCAAATGGCCTTACGCGCCGTGTCCGTCCGCATTCTGGCCCCCATTCCGGGCAAAGCCGTCGTGGGGATTGAGGTCTCTAATGCCAAGCGCGAGAAGGTCTGTCTCCGCGAGATTCTGGACAGTAGTGCCTGCCACCAGACCGAGTCGCCCCTGGCCCTAGCCTTGGGTAAGGATACGGTTGGCAATCCCGTGGTGACAGACTTGGCGCGGATGCCTCATTTGCTGGTGGCGGGGGCAACTGGGACCGGTAAGTCGGTGTCACTCAATGCGATGATTATGAGTATTCTGGCCCGGGCGACGCCGCGCGACGTGCGTTTTATTATGATTGACCCGAAAATGCTGGAACTCTCCTTATACGAGGGACTGCCGCACCAACTCTCGCACGTCATTACCAATCCCAAGGAGGCGGGGGTCGCCCTGCAGGAGGTCGTGCGGCGCATGGAGTACCGCTATAAGCTGCTCAAAGATAAAGGCGTACGGAACATTGGGGCTTATAACCGCGCGCTTGAAACTGGAGAAACGGACACCAGCGGGATTATCAAGCTAACGGAGGTCGTCCACGACGCTGGGGGCGAGCCGACTGCCGCGCAGCCGCACTCCAAGGGCCAGCTCGAACTCAATCATCAACGCTTGCCCTATTTGATCGTTCTCGTGGATGAACTCGCCGACCTGATGCTGACGGTCGGTCGAGAAATCGAGGAGCCGATTACTCGGCTGGCTCAGATGGGGCGAGCGGCCGGGGTGCATCTGATTCTGGCAACTCAGCGACCGTCGGTTGATGTGATCACGGGACTGATTAAAGCCAACTTTCCAGCCCGTGTTTCCTTCCAGGTCTCCTCTCGTATCGACTCCCGGACGATCCTGGACGCCGTTGGCGCTGAGCGTCTATTGGGTGATGGCGATATGCTATTCCTTCCGCCGGGCAGCGCCAAACCCCAGCGTATCCATGGTGCCTTTGTCTCAGAACCCGAGATCAGAAAGTTTGCTGTGGCGATTAGGAAGCAGGGCAAGCCGGTTTTCGATGAGGAGTTGGTCTCCGCGCTCGAATCGGCGCGAACGCAGAAGGAGTCCGGTCCGCACGAGGAAGAGGATTATGACGAAATGTATGAGCAGGCCCGCGCCCTGGTGATGGAAAGTCGCCAGGCCTCTATCTCCTGGCTGCAACGTCGCTTGCGCGTTGGCTATAACCGGGCGGCGCGTATGATTGAACGGATGGAGCGGGACGGTCTTATCGCGCCTGCTGGCGAAGCCGGGAAGCCGCGTGAGGTTCTGGTGCAGACCCAGGCCGAGGCTGAGTAGATTGGCCGTGTTTTACTCTTACTACTGTGTGAAGATGGTCTATGCGCTTCCTTAAGACCAGCCTTCTAGTCTTCCTGCTCGTCTTGCCTGAGGGTCCTCGCTTCGCCGCTCCTCCAATTGAGGATTTCCAAGGCCGGCCTGCCGGCACGAAAGTGCCGAACGAGGCCTCTGTGTGGAAGACGATTGGGGCCCGTCTCCAGGCACGTTACGACGAAACCGATGGTTTCCGGGCTGATTTTATCCAGGAGGTCACCTCGGCCACATTGGGACAGACGCTCAGGTCTCGTGGGCAGGTATTCTTTAAGAAGCCGGGCCGCATGCGTTGGGAATTTACGGAACCGCAGCAGCTTCTGATCGCCGACGGAAGCGCACTCTGGTTGTATCAACCTGCAGAGCGGCAGGTGGTGAAGACGCCTTTTCAGCACGCGTTCAGCTCACGGACGCCAATCTCGTTTCTCACTGGAGTCGGCCGCATGGAGGAAGATTTCTCCGTCCTGCCCCAAGGGGAGACTAGCAGCGTGTATCAGCTCCGTCTCACGCCTAAGCAGGCGGCTGAGGCCATTGGTTCGTTGGATATCGCAGTGAGTAAAGAGACCTTCGACCTCCTCCAAGCTCTGATTACTGACCCGCTGGGTAATACCACGCGGATCTCCTTTACGAATATCGACCGTGAAATCGTGCTGGGGGACGATCTCTTCAAGTTCGAGTTGCCGCCTGGGATTGATCTGGTTGAGCCCCTACCCGGTTCGTAAATGCTGCGTGCCGGTGGCCCTTGGCATCTTGCTTGCCGGTCGAAATAAGGCCAGAGAACGACGAGAGCGGCCGCCTGCGGGGGAGGTCTATGGAATCGCCTCGAGGAAAAGTCGCCATTGTGGGAGCGGTCGATACCAAGGTCGGGGGTCGCCCCACATCTGAGTGCCACCCAACTCTTGGAACGGCAATTGGATCGAAATTCGGCCTGAATTGGTCGATTTTCGCAGGTAATCCCTTGAGCTGCCGGCAGTGGGGGCGACAGTAGTGACAGAATCATATGTTATCGCCTGGATCCCTCCCCTGCGCCTTGCTCGCGTCCTCCCCTGTTCAGCCGGGGCGCCGGGACCCGCGCTCGCGCTGAGGGCGAGCCCTTCTTCCCCTTCCGTCTTGGGCGCTCCGAGCGCGACGGCGCGCAGGGGGCGCAACGCCCTATACAACAGTGTCTATACGACGAATATGCGCGATGAAGCGGACCGTCCGCTCGATTCCATTCGGGAAATGATCCGCATGGGTGAAGAGTCAGGCGCGGGGGGCCAAATCTCCCGTCACAAAGTTATGGGCCGCAAGAATTGGGGCAAAGTGTAGGACTCTTTGGCCCTGGTTGAGCACGCGGCGGGCGCGTGGTCTCGATTTCCTCCGACGCCTATCCGTATACCGCAGACAGCACTACGCTGCGGTGCTCGTCTGGAGGGGGTGATTGAACGCGCTGCTCCGAGCGATGCCCTGATTGTCTCAACGCCCGTTAAGCAGGAGTGTGAAGGCAAGATATTGGAAGACATTTGCCAGTTGACGGGAAAGTCTCCCGAGCAGCCTGTGTCAGAGCGTATTGCCGGAGAAGGAGAAAGGAGGGTTGCTGTTATTGGGGATGGATGAGGCAGAGGTCTGGCGCGTATGAGCGCCCCCACAACCGCGATCGGCCCTAATGGCATTCCATCGGTATGGTACGTTTGCCTGTGTCCTGGGGGAATATGTCCGGGACGCACGGCTACTGACGCCGGAAGAAGCGATTCACCGGACGCCTGGCTTATCCACACAAACTTCGCCTTCGAGACCATGGTCTCATTTGTGAAGATTTCTATGCCGACCTCGTTATCTTTGATCTCCAGACGATTGCCGATGTTGGGACCTATCACGAACCGGCGCCGTCATCCTCCCGGCATTCACTCGGTTCTTGGGAACGGGACCCACCATAGAGCGGAGTCGTCTCATCCGGCAGCATGCTGCCGGAGTTTGAAAACGAGAGTGTAGAATCAGGGTATCTTTAGACCATGTCCTCTGACACGGGCCGAAACCCTTCTAGTTCGGACAGGCGGCCCTGTCGCAAGACCTGCACAACCCACTGATGCCCCTCCCGTGCCTCTTGGCGCTCCCGCCATTGCAGGCCGTATACGGCCTGTGCTTCTTCCGCCACTTCCTGGTCTGCTGCGTGTATGGCATACACGGCCGTTCCAAACTGCATGCCGCCCTGCTTCTTTGCCTGGCGGACGAGATAGGGTGGGTAACGCTGCGTTGATACAACATAGTGACGAACGTCGTGGGTGACCTCTTCTTCCCACCCGGACGGTCGCCACATTGGGCTAAAACCGTAATACCAGCCTAACAGGCAGCTGGCGAACAGGAGTACGAGGCTGCCGAGAGCCATGACCGCCCCAAACGGGGAGTTATACATCCAGGCGAGGCCGCCGAAAAATAAACCTGCGAGTCCGGTGACAACACCGGCATGAGCAAAAATGGTAATGAGTCGCACTTCGGAATGTCCTTCTTCCCAAGGGGAGGCAGTCTCCGCGGAGCTCGGGTGTATCGTGTTTTTTCGGCTCCGGCCACTCCCCCATCGAGTTCGGCTATATCGAGAGGAGGCTGAAAGTCTAGTGATTGCAGGGCCTTACCGCTTCAGGGGGGAGGTATGAATAGGACGCTCGTGCGTTTACTCTCCCCCAGAAGTATGTTACCCTCACCCTCAAGTCTTACGCCGGGAGGAGACGGTCATGTCCGGCCATTCCAAATGGAGCACCATTAAGCACAAGAAGGCAGTCAAGGATGCCCGTCGGGGCAAGATGTTTACAAAGTTGATTAAAGACCTCTCGATTGCGGCCCGGATGGGTGGGAGCGATCCATCCGCAAATCCACGCCTGCGCACGGCCATAGCCGCGGCAAAGGCGGCTAGTATGCCAGGTGATACTATAGATCGGGCGGTGAAAAAAGGCGCCGGAGAGCTTGAGGGTGTCAGCTATGAAGAGGTGATCTACGAAGGGCATGCGCCAGGCGGAGCGGCCATTATGCTGCAGACGCTGACGGACAATAAAAATCGAACGGTTTCCGAAGTGCGCCATCTGTTCACCAAAAGTGGTGGGAGCTTGGGCCAACCTAACTCCGTTGCGTGGATGTTCGTCCACAAGGGCATTATTACCATAGAAAAAGACCAGACTGGGGAAGATCAACTCATGGAGATTGTCCTTGACGCCGGGGCGGAAGATGTCACAACGGGCGATGACATGTTTGAGATTGTGACAGCCCCCGATGACCTCGAAGACGTGCGGCAAGCGCTCGAAAACGCCAATATTGGGACGGTGTCCGTTGAAGCGACGCTGGTGCCCCAAAACACGGTGAGTCTCTCCGGCAAGGAAGCCGAACAAACCCTACGTCTGCTCGATGCCCTCCAGGAACTTGACGATGTTCAAACCGTCTCCGCGAATGTAGAAATCGCTGAAGAGGAGATGGAACGGCTCAGTGCGGCCTAAGGAAGGTAAGGGAGAGACCATCAACTCTCGCAACACTCAGACTCGACTGCGTGTATTAGGGGTAGACCCGGGCACGCTGCGGACCGGATGGGGCGTCATTGAGAAGACGCGCCGGACGCTGACCTTTTGTGCCGGAGACGTCGTCTCTGTCAAAGGTTTCCGCTCCCTGCCTGAACGCCTGCGTCTTGTCTACGAAGAGCTCGTGAGGGTGATTGACCACTGGACCCCTCACATCTTGAGTCTTGAAAAAGCCTTTGTGGCACATAACGTCCAGAGCGCTCTACGCCTCGGCGAGGCGCGGGGTGTCGTGCTCCTGGCCGCGGCCCGAGCCGGTTTGCGGATTGCCGAGTATAATCCAACGGAAATTAAGACGGCGGTGACCGGATATGGTCGGGCGGGGAAAATACAGGTCCAGAAAGCGGTCTTTTCCCAACTGCACTGTCCAGACGGAAAGGCAGGTGTCTTTCCGTCCAGCCAGGATGCGACGGATGCGCTGGCGGCCGCCATTTGTCACTGTAGCGCCGCCCGCCTGCCTAGTCTGCTCCACCAAGTTGGCGCTCAGCCGCGGGGTGCTGGGGGCAGGAAAGCCCGCTCTTTACGCGATGTCTTTACGGAACAGACGGTAGCCCAGATGCTCGCCGCAGACCAGAAGAAGCACGACTAGCACGCTCGCACGGGTAGCCCCCATGATTGCGCGCCTCCACGGAGTGCTCCACGAAAAGACCCCTGAGCAGCTCATTGTCGACGTTGGCGGAGTCGGCTATCAGGTCTTCGTGTCATTGCAAACCTTCTATCATCTGCCGGGAGTCGGGGAGCCGGTCAGCTTGCTCATCCATACCCACGTACGAGAAGACGCCCTCCAGTTATTCGGCTTTCTGGAAGAAAAAGAGAAGTCGTATTTCCTGCTGCTTCGCGGCGTGAGCGGCATCGGCCCGCGCTTGGCCTTGAATATTCTGTCGGGTATTCCGGTTGATGAGTTGGAGAATGCGCTGCATACGCGCGATGTGACACGCTTGGTTGCAACCCCAGGCGTAGGAAAAAAGACGGCAGAACGTCTGGTTGTCGAACTCCAGGAGAAAGTTGGCGCAAGTGAAATGCAGAACGGGACTCCGGCGGCAACGCCCAGTCCGCTCTCGACCGAAGCGACCTCTGCTCTGGTGAATCTGGGCTATCGGCAGGCACAGGCCGAGAAGACCGTGCGTGCGGTTGTCCGGGATGGACATTCGACTATTGCCGATGTGATCCGAG
This sequence comes from uncultured Binatia bacterium (SeqCode), assembly GCA_965116085.1. Classification (GTDB taxonomy): domain Bacteria; phylum Desulfobacterota; class Binatia; order Bin18; family Bin18; genus Bin18. The sequence goes on along the minus strand of OZ220487.1, from coordinate 5,394,094 downwards.
AATCGCTTCAGAGGCTCAGCACATGAGCCGTGCCGCGAAAGACATGCCAAAAGAGACGAACGAACATGCGGAGGGCCAGGGGCGCGCCGTGCTGACCCCCCATATGTCGTCGCTGGATGCTCCGGCGGACGATGAGACTATCTGGCCGGAGGAGTCACGTGTCGCGGGGTCGCTTCGCCCACGCAATCTTGAGGAATACATCGGACAGGAAGGCACGAAGCAGAATCTTGCGATCGCCATCGAGGCGGCCAAGCAACGGGCCGACGTTCTTGACCACCTGCTCTTTTGTGGTCCGCCTGGATTAGGAAAAACGTCCCTGGCGCATATTATTGCGCGGGAAATGGATGTCACGATTCGGGCCACTACCGGCCCGGTGATTGAGCGGCCGGGCGACCTAGCCGCGATTCTGACCAACCTGGAGGATGGTGACGTGCTCTTCATTGACGAGATCCACCGACTCAATCATGTGGTTGAGGAATTTTTGTATCCGGCAATGGAGGACTTTGAACTAGACCTCGTTGTCGGCCAAGGCCCATCGGCCCGAACGGTCAAGTTGCCCCTGAAGCACTTCACCCTAGTTGGCGCGACGACCCGGGCGGGGCTGTTGACCTCACCGCTTCGAGATCGTTTTGGATCAACCTTTCGCCTGGATTTTTACCAAGTGTCCGAGTTGGAACAGATCCTTCGTCGCTCCGCCCTGATTCTTGAGATGGAGGTCGAGACGGACGGAACGGCAGAAATCGCGCGCCGCTCACGGGGAACCCCTCGGATTGCCAATCGCCTACTCCGCCGGGTACGCGACTATGCCCAAGTGAAGAAAGCACCGGTTGTGACGCAAGCAGTGGCCCATGCCGCCCTGACGCTGGTTGAGGTGGATGAGGCCGGATTTGACAAAATGGACCTGGCGATTCTGCGAACGATTATCGAGAAATTCAACGGTGGACCGGTCGGAGTCGAGACTATAGCCGCGGCTATTGGCGAAGAGAAGAGCACCATCGAAGACGTGTATGAGCCCTATCTCTTGCAGGAGGGCTTTTTGCAGCGTACACCGCGAGGACGGATGGCCACCCTCAAGGCCTACCAGCATTTGCATATTGACCAACCTGGGAGAGAAGAGCAGGGCGGGTTGTTCTAGCGCAAGCGATCCAAATAGAGCATGGTGGAACTCTGATAATGGTCCATCTTCATTTTCTGTCGTCGACATGAGCAGGGCGGGAGAGCATGGAAGCCCCAGTCCACGAAAATCGCTTGGAGGACTACAAACTCCGCCAGTTCTGGGAGGTCGTTGTCATCATCGCGGCAGCACTGGGCGTCTTTTTGTTTGCCTTTCTCCAGAGTCGCTCGCCCCAACTCAGCGACAGCGGAAGCCTGACCAACAATATTATTTTTATTCTGCTCATCAACCTCAATATCATTCTGCTCGTTTTGCTGGTTTCCCTGGTTGGTCGGAATCTGCTGAAGCTGTTCTACGAGCGTCGCCGGAAGCTGCCCGGTGCACACCTCCGCTTTCGGCTCGTCCTTGCTTTTTTAGGGATCTCTCTTTTCCCGGCAGTCCTCCTGTTCTTTATCGGGGTCGGTTTTCTAACGACCTCGATCGAGAATTGGTTCGCCCTGCGTGTTGAGCGCTCGTTAAGCAGTTCCCTCGAAGTCGTCGACGGCGTCTATGCACGCCTTGCTGATGAGACCCTGGCGCACGCGCGGGCAATCGCTCAGACGATTATCGCCCAAGATCTCCTTGAGCCGACCCGCTACGAGCGGCTGCAATCCCGCATGAACCGCGAGCAGCACGAACGTGGCCTGACCCAACTCGTCGTGTACTCCGCCGCACTCACCCTTGTGGCCAACGCGCCGGAGACGAGCGGGGCGTTGACGGCTCCCCAACTCAGCGAAGCCCTCCTGGAGCGGGCCCGGTCTACACCTGAAGAGGTCCAGCAAATCGTGACTCTGGAGCAGGCCGAGTTGGTATACGGAGGGGTTCCCGTCATTATTCGAGAAAACTTGGCCGGTGTTGTTGTGGCCGGCGCCCAGGTTCCCGTGAACGTCGTCGGACAAGGATTGCAGATGGTTGAGGCGTTGGGGGAATACCGCCAACTCAGGATCCTGAAGCAGCCGATCAAAAACAATTATGTGATCACGATGTTCCTGGTCACCCTGGTTGTCATCCTCTCGGCGATCTGGCTAGGCCTCTATCTGGCGAAAAAGATTACCGTTCCTCTCCAACAATTATCGGACGCTACCCGGGAGGTCGCTCAGGGTCACTGGGCGCATCGGATTGAAGGAGAGGGGGAGGATGAGATCGGAACGCTCGTTTCCGCCTTCAATCGGATGACCGTCGACCTCCAGCAGAGTCACCAGGAACTGGAGGCCCGGCGTCGCTATATGGAGATCTTGCTCGGGAATATCAATGCGGGTGTCGTCTCGTTTGATCGGGAGGGCCGGCTCTCCACCCTGAATCGGGCGGCGGAGCAGTTGCTGCGTCTGCACGCCAATAGCGTTATTGGGCAGGATTATCGGGATATTTTCTCCGCAAGAGAATTCCAAGAGGTGCAGCGCATCGTTCATGAGCTTCTTCTCGTGCAACACGGCAATGAGGACGAGGTCAGCCAAGAGCAGCGAGGCCAGCTTCGTTTGGAACGTGAGGGGCAGGTTCGCTCCCTCCTGGTCACAGGCACCTCTCTGCCTGACGACCGCGACCATGCGCTTGGGGTGCTCTGCTTTTTTGAGGATGTAACGCAGATCGTTCAGGTCGAACGGATGGAAGCGTGGCGCGAGGTCGCCCGGCGGATTGCGCATGAAATCAAAAATCCGCTGACCCCGATTCAGCTTGCGGCCCAGCGCCTCCAGCGCCGGTTTGGTCCTCAGGTTACAGACGGGAATGAGGTGTTTGACGAGTGTGTGCGGAGTATTGTGCATGAAGTCGACGCGATTAAAAAACTCGTCAACGAATTTTCCACATTTGCCCGCCTATCGGCTGGAAAGCATAGCCTGCATGACCTGAATGCGTTGGCGCAGGAAACAATTGTGCTGATCGCCGAAGCCTACCGCGACCTGGACGTTGTCTTTGTGCCGGACTCCTCCCTACCGCCGTTCGAGCTTGACCGCGAGGGGATGCGCCGTGTCCTGCGCAATCTGTTGGACAATGCCGTCGTCGCCTGCCGAGAAAAGACGGAGAGCCCTCCGGGCCGTATTGAGGTCACGACCCGATATATGCGCCCGCTTGGCATTGCACGTATCGAAGTGGCCGATAATGGCGGTGGGATCCCGCCGGACATCAAGGAACGGTTGTTTGAGCCGTATTTTTCAACCGGAGAGGACGGGACCGGGCTCGGACTGGCCATTGTCGCCACCGTGGTGGCGGACCATCAGGCCTTTATCCGTGTGCGAGACAATACGCCACGAGGCAGCCGGTTCATTATCGAGATGCCCGTGCGTGGCAGTACTCGTCAGCCAGAGATGCTGCGTGAGAAGCCCTCGCCGCCGTCCATTGAAGACGCAGCGTGAGGCAGGGGAGGGATGTCTATGGAAGCGCCGATCTTAATTGTGGATGACGAAGAAAAAATCCGGACGATGTTACGAGGCGTTTTGCAAGATGAAGGATTCCGTGCGCTTGAGGCAGACTCGGGGGAAAAGGTTCTGGATTTGGTCGCTACAAAGCAGCCGTGTCTGGTCCTCCTCGACATCTGGATGCCGCACGTTGATGGGATCGCTCTGCTCGAACAGCTCCAGGCTCGGGAGCCCGAACTGCCGATTATTGTGATCTCGGGTCATGGAACAATCGAAACAGCTGTCCGCGCCACAAAACTCGGAGCGGCAGATTTCCTCGAAAAGCCCTTCTCGCTGGATACCTTACTCCGTTCGGTCCACCGTGCCCTGGGAACAGAGCCGAGGCACCCCACCACTATCCAGATCGCCGCCACTGCGACTGATAGGGACTTCCCCGCCGCGTACACGACGCTGAAACTCCCGGGCCGGACCATTCGCCAGAGTGTGGTCGTGCATGGACGGGGGCTTCACTCAGGGGTGCGCACAGGGATTATTCTACACCCTTTACCACCGGGCAGCGGCATTGTCTTCGGTCCCTTGTCCTCAGACGTCCTGATTCCAGCCACGGTCGAGTACGTTCAATCGACCGGCTACGCAACCAGCTTGTATCGGGAGGGGACGGGGGTCAAAACGGTTGAACACCTGCTCTCGGCCCTGCACGGCTATAACATCACCAATCTGCTCATTAAAATGCAGGGGGAGGTCCCTATTCTCGATGGGTCGGCGCTGGAATTCTGTCAGTTGCTCGATGGCGCTGGAATCGTTGAACAAGACGAAGAGATAGAGACGCTGAGCGTGGACCGGACCTATCATGTCGGTGACCATAGTGCGGGTAAGTTCCTCCGCATTGAGCCCTCAGAGCAGCTTGAGATCGACTATTGTCTAGAGTATCCAGAGCCAGTTGGCAGACAGGAGTTCCACTACGTCCAGCGTGATGCGGACAGCTATCGTGAGATGATCGCGCCGGCACGGACCTTCGGCTTTCTCAAGGAGATTGAAGCGCTTGAAGAGATGGGCCTCGCCAATGGGGGCCGGCTGAATAACTGCCTCGTGATTGGCGAGCAAGGAATCCTCAATCCACCGCTCCGCTTCGAGGATGAGCTTGTCCGCCACAAGATTCTCGATCTGCTCGGCGACCTCTATCTCTTAGGCCAACCTATCCGTGGCAAAGTGACCGCCTACCGGACGGGACATGGCGACAATGTTGCCCTACTGCGGGCGATCCGAAAAGAGCAGACGCTGCGCGTGCCAGAGTTGGCATCAAAGGCGGCGTCGGCTCCCCGGTGACCTATTACGGGGTCACCCGCTCTAACATTCTGGGAAATGGAATTGATTCTCGGACGTGGTGTAGACCGCACAACCAAGTGACCATACGCTCAATGCCCATGCCAAAACCTGCATGGGGAACGGAGCCATAGCGTCTCAGGTCAAGATACCAAGAGAAGGCTTCCTCGGACAGGTCATGCGCCTCCAGTTTCCTTTGTAAGACGGCGAGGTCGTCTTCACGCTGTCCGCCTCCGATGATCTCGCCATAGCCTTCCGGTGCCGAGACGTCCATGCAGAGAGCAAGGGTGGGGTTCTGTGGGTCGGTCTTCATATAAAAAGCTTTGTTGTCTATCGGGTAGCGATGGATGATAACCGGCCGGTCGAATTGTCCAGATAAGATGGTTTCGTCATCTCCGCCAAAGTCGTCCCCCCACTGAATATGGACGCCCTTGGCCTGCAGGCGTTCGATCGCTTCGCTGTAGCTGATACGTGGAAACGGCTTCCTTACCCGGGCGAGTTTCGCGGTATCACGCTCAAGTGTTTGGAGTTCCGCCTGTCGGTTGGTCAGGACGCGCTGGACGATGGCCTCTAGAAAATCTTCGGCCAAGTCCATGTCGCCATTCAGGTCGCAGTAGGCCACTTCGGGCTCGATCATCCAGAATTCGGTGAGATGGCGTCGCGTCTTGGATTTCTCGGCACGAAAGGTCGGGCCGCAACAGTAGACCTTGCCGAACGCCATGGCGCCGGCTTCCATATAGAGTTGACCGCTCTGGGTGAGATAGACGGTGTCATCGAAATAGTCGACCGGGAAAAGGGTGGTTGTTCCTTCACAGGCGGCCGGGGTGAAGATCGGAGCATCAAGTAGGGTAAAGCCATGCGTATCGAAGTAGGCTCGACACGCTTTGATGACTTCACCGCGAATACGCAAGAGGGCTTGCTGGCGTGAGGAGCGAAGCCACAGATGGCGGTGGTCGAGCAGAAAGGCAACCCCGTGCTCTTTGGGCGTGATCGGGTAGACGTGGGCCTGCTGGAGGAGGTGTACGCTGCTCACGCCGAGTTCAAAGCCAATCGGTGAGCGTGTATCCGCCCGGACTGTGCCCCGGACAATAACGGACGACTCCTGGGTGAGAGCCTGTCCTAAGGCGAAGGTCTCGGCCGAGACGTCCCCCTTGAACAGCACACACTGGATTGTGCCTGTGCCGTCACGCACTTGAAGAAAGTGCAGCTTTCCGCTGGAGCGCTTATTGTACAGCCAGCCGCGGATCTCGACTTCTCGCCCTTCGTATTGGGCAATACTCTTGACAGGAACCCACTCGGGCATAAGCATTCCCTTCCTGGATTGTCGAACGCCGCTTGCGACGAGCACCGAGGAGCACTATAGCACAGAAGAAAACATGAGGCCGACGTCGGATGTCCAAGAATCCCGGTTCGTGATCGCTAGCGTTCCGGCTGAGTCTGCCTCTGACTTGGGAGGCATTCCCGTACCAGGGAGGACAAGGATTTGGAGGGCTTCCGCCCTATCTGCGACGGCTGTGGCGCTGGAAACGTTAAACGGCGAAAGAGGCTGGACTCGCGCTGAAAGAATCCCTCGGTATGGTAGGATTCTCGGAAGTGGAAGTACGTATAGTCTAAATGATGGCAGACCTCATGTAAGAGGGTTCTGAGAAAGGTTCGGAACGCAACGGTCTGTTTTCGTTTTGCGGTTCGCATCCAGACCTGGATCGAATCGTTTTTACCGCCTCCGCCGTATTGCGTGTAGAGCCCGTGGAGTTCCCCCTTTTGGTTCGACGGACGGGTGCCGTGTACACGAACCTGGACCGTGCGAACTCTGAGCTGCCAGCAGATATGATTGACTATGGCTTGGGAGAGCGCCGCGACGCGAGCTTGCTCTCCTGCCTCAAGCGCGGCGGGCAAGGCTTTGACCGCCGCTCGAAGTTGTGGGGCCGGGTCGAATTCAATCGCTGTGACCGCAGTGCTGCGATCAAAGATGCGCTGCTGAAAAGGAGTCAGTTTTGCACGCCAGGGTCGCCGCATTACCCTCTCCTGCACATCGCTTATTGTGGCTTGAAAGGAACGGGACGGCAAGCCTTTATTTTTTGTCTGGAAATCACCTGGAGTGCGAGCGGGAAGATTCCGGCAAGATGGAGACGCCTAGGCGGGGATGTCGGACAGCGACGCCTAGGCTCCCTCTCTTCATCGGAGTGGCGTTTCTCTGTCCCAGCGGGAGGTACGGGCGGTATTGACCGCCTCGCGGTGCTGCCTATCGCCTACCCGTCCGCTCTAATGACCGGCCGAAGGCCGGATGAAGCGGCTCGGAGTCTGGGGGCTCGACTGACTTTGGCCCCTCCTCAGCGTCCACACAGGTCACACCGTTCCCCCTGTCCGAGACTTCCATATGACGGACGCCTTCAGGATCAACCGAGACGCAGGAGCAGCCGAACGTGAGCGCGTGCTTCGCTCGACAGCCGAGCACGATAACTAGACAGAGACGAAGGACGCGAACGGCATGGACTGAGAGGTGTGGCCTTATCTCAATCTCGAGCGCAATGCGACTGTTCTTGAATGGATCACCTGGACTTGATAACTAAGACTCTACCGATCCACATTTGTACGGTTCTGTCGTCCCTAACGCATGTTTAAGAAGAAGTCGACAGCAGATTTGACGGTGGGAAGGAGAATGGGTGGGCGAACAGAGCACTCCTGACATCCACACTCGTATCACTGAGCGGCTCAGACAGATTCAGTATCCGGGCTCGCAGCGAGATATTGTGACATTAGGACTCGTTGGCAAGGTCCAAGTCCAGGCCGAGAGTGCGGTGGTGCATATTCGGGCAAGCAGTATCAAAGAAGATGTGCTTCGGCACCTGCGTGGACGCATCACGCAAGCATTGACGACCTTACCTGAGATCGTGCATGTCCATATCCATGCATTTCCCGCTCAAACCGGGCAACCGGGCCAGGGCGGCAAAGCGGGGAACCAGGCTGTGCGGGAGCGGGCGGACATTCCCGGTGTTCGGCGTATTCTGGCGGTGGCCAGCGGAAAAGGCGGGGTTGGGAAATCTACGGTTGCGGTCAACCTTGCCCTGGCATTGGCGTCGTTAGGACATAAGGTCGGACTGCTTGATGCCGATATTTATGGGCCCAGTGTGCCACTGATGATGGGGACCGACACCACGCCACGAGCCGGGCAGGACAAAAAGATCTATCCAGTTGAAAAGTATGGGGTCAGCCTCATCTCAATGGGCTTCTTTCTTGATGATCAATCTCCGGTGATCTGGCGAGGCCCCATTGTGATGAGCATTATTCGTCAGTTCCTGCGGGACGTTATCTGGAGTGAACTGGACTACTTGGTAGTGGACCTGCCGCCTGGCACGGGAGATATCGCCCTCACCCTGGCGCAGGAAGTTCCCCTGCACGGGGGTGTGGTTGTGACGACGCCGCAAGATGTCGCCCTGCTTGATGTCCAGCGCGGGATCAGCATGTTCAAACAGGTCAACGTTCCGCTTCTTGGGGTCATTGAGAATATGAGCTTTTACGAATGCCCGGTCTGCCACGAAAGGGAAGCAGTCTTCGGCCATGGTGGTGCACGGAAAACGGGTCTGAAGGTTCTGGGCGAGGTCCCCTTGGTCGAAGAGGTCCGAAAGGGGGCCGACGCCGGCAAGCCAGTGGTGGTCTCGGCTCCTGACCATCTGGTTGCCCAGGAATTTTTCGGGATCGCCCGGCAGGTCGTTGCGGCAGAGGAGATGCAGTTGCCTCAGTCGGTCCACTAGGTCTGCATAACGAGGATGCCATGCCGACTCCCCTTCTCCTCACGCCCATTCTGGAAGACCAACTCCTGCGGGTCCTGTGGGACGACGATACGCTGAACGACTATCCCTTCGCCTATCTTCGTGGCTGGTGCCCCTGTGCGGTCTGCCAAGGGCATGGCGGCGAACGCCACTTTACCGAGGTGGAAAACCCGCAGCTTGTGAGCATCAATATGGTCGGCAATTATGCGATAAATCCAACCTGGGATGACGGCCACGAAACGGGTATTTACACTTACGCCTACCTGCGGAGCTTAGGCGAAAGCCAAGACGGCCAGCGCAGCCGCGATAGTCCCGAAGGGACACACTAAAGGTTCACTAGTATGTCAACACCACCGACGCCTCAGGAATTACTAGAAGCGCTCAAGCAGGTCAAATATCCTGGCTTTAGTCGAGATATTGTTGCCTTCGGCGTGGTCAAGGATATTGCTGTTGGGGGTGCGGCGGTGACGGTGGAACTCGCCCCTTCAACAGGCAATACTGAGGTTATCGCAACCATTCGCCAGAGTGTGATTGAAACGCTGAGTCCGCTCGTCCAACTGCCCATAGAGATTTCCATCCAGCAGCCGGCCGCCCCACAATCCACGCCCACATCCAGGCCCGGGATTCCAGGGGTGCGGCATGTGGTCGCGGTGGCTAGTGGCAAGGGGGGAGTTGGAAAATCGACAGTTTCAGTGAACTTGGCAACTGCGCTGGCTCGAACGGGTCAGCGGGTGGGGGTGATGGATGCCGATGTCTATGGACCGAGTATCCCCCTCATGCTGGGCATTACCGATAGACCTAAGAGTACGGAAGACAAGCGGTTGATCCCAGTGGTCAAATACGACATGCGTATCATGTCCATGGGCTTTCTCATTCCAGACCGCCACGCCGTCATTTGGCGCGGACCGATGATTGACAAGCTGCTAACTGAATTTATTACCAAGGTTGCGTGGGGGGAATTGGACGTGCTCATTGTTGACCTGCCGCCCGGCACCGGGGACGCCCAGTTGACCATGGTGCAAAAGGTCTCGCTCTCCGGCGGAGTCATCGTGACCACGCCGCAAGATGTGGCGCTGCTTGATGCGCGGCGCGGTATCAAGATGTTCGGGGAAGTCTCCGTTCCAGTCTTAGGGGTGATTGAGAATATGAGCTACCTGATCTGTCGTTCCTGTGGGCACGAGGCGCATATTTTTTCTCACGGCAACGGGGTGAACATGGCCGAGCAGTTCCATCTCCCGTTCCTCGGCCAAGTGCCCCTCGTCCACGAGATTGTCGCTGGGGGGGATGCGGGCATCCCGCTCGTCATCGCCCAGCCTGACCACCCGCAGAGTCAGACTTTTCTTGCGATTGCCCAGCAAATCCTGAAGCAGGTCGAAACCCCGCCTGTCCGCTCCGGGACGCGCCAATAGGGGAATCTCCACTCATCGGTATGGCAAAGCTCTACGTCTCGTTTGAAAACGGGAATCCCGAACAGGTGATTGAATTTGATCCCTCCCAGGCTCCGTTTCACCATGATGGCGAGCCGGGCTCCATCCTCGACATCTTGCTCGGTCATGGCGTTGAACTCGAACACGCCTGCGGCGGCAATTGTGCCTGTACGACCTGCCATGTGATTGTCACCCACGGCATGGCGTATTTGACTGAGAACGAAGAGGAAGAAGACGATATGCTCGACAAGGCTCCTGGTCTGGTGCCAACGTCGCGGCTAGGTTGCCAAGCCGTTATGACTGAAGGTGAAGTGAAAATCCGTATTCCTCGTCACACGATTAACCAACAGGTCTAACAGAGAGCCGCCGCTCGCATGTCTTCCTCGCCGACTTTCACTGCCGCTATCGAAAAGATTATCGAGCGAACTCCAGATACCCGCTCTTTTTTTCTCCGGGTGACGAATGGCCAGAAACTCTCGTTTCTACCGGGCCAATTTCTCTCGTTTTTGCTCCCGGTCAGTGACGAGATTCTCACCCGGGCATACACGATCGCTTCCCTGCCCGGAGAAGAGGAATGCTTTGAGGTTTGTTTGAATCAGGTCGATGGCGGTCCCGGTTCCTCCTATCTCTTCAGCCGGAAAGAAGCCGACGTCCTTTGCTTTACCGGCCCGTGGGGGAAATTTGTCCTCGACCAGCCAACGGCCGCCGAATACATTTTTATTGCCGACCGGGTTGGTGTCGTACCTTTTCGGCCCATGATTGCTCGTCTCCTCACTGCGGGCGGACAGCACCCCGTCCGCCTCCTCTATGCTGCACCACAGGAGGGAGACTTGCTGTACGCTGATGAATGGCAGAGACGGGAGCGCCAGTACCCCCATTTTTCCTTTCTGCCGCTCACCGATGAGTGCGAACCAGGAGGATATTCAATAGAGAAGGGACTTTTGTCTTACGTCGAGCGGCATTTTGTCAAAGAGGCGAGACAGCACCGCCGACAGTTTTATCTCTGTGGGATAGGACGCCCCATTCTCTTATTAAGAGACCTTCTCCGTGGAGCCGGATACGAGCGTCAGGCGGTGAAATATGAAAAATGGTAGAGCCATAGCGCTGAGCTATCGTCGGAAAACAAGCGGTCCGGCATTCTTCCCATAGTGGAACGGTTGACAAGTTGGACTCTAGAACTCTATCATTGAGGCGACCGATGAGCGAGAGGTTTGCTGTATAACCCTTTTTGTTTACAAGGAGCACGGAGCGATGGGATACACCGAGCGAGTGATCGAGCATTACGAGCGGCCGCGGAACGTGGGGAGTTTTGGGCCGGGGGAAGCGGATGTGGGGACGGGGGTGGTGGGGGCGCCGGAGTGCGGGGACGTGATGAAGTTGCAACTGAAGATCAACCGGGAGACGGAAGTGATCGAAGAGGCGAAGTTCAAGACGTTTGGGTGCGGGTCGGCGATCGCGTCGTCGAGTTATGTGACGGAGTTGGTGAAGGGGAAGACGGTGGCGGAGGCGGGGGCGATCGCGAACACGCAGATCGTGGAGGAGTTGGCGTTACCGCCGGTCAAGATTCACTGTTCGGTGTTGGCGGAGGAGGCGATCAAGGCGGCGGTGGCGGACTGGCGGGGGCAGGGCACCCCCAAGCCGGAGACCCCGCAGACAAGTGCGAAGCGCGGGTAGGACCGAGACGGGGCAGAGGTATGGAAAACAACGCCACGCAAGTAACTGCCACACGGCTGCAGGGTGGAGAAGAAGCCTTGCTGGGTGATGCGGTCGTTCTGACCCAATTGGACAAAGCCATTGGCTGGGCCCGGAAGTACTCGATTTTTCCTTACCCATTCGCAACGGCGTGTTGTGCCATGGAGTATATGGCACTGTCGATGACGCCGTATGATATTGATCGTTTTGGGGCTTTACTGCCCCGGTTTAGTCCCAGACAAGCTGATTTACTGATGGTGATTGGGACGGTGACGTGCCGCCAAGCCCCCATCCTGAAACGTGTGTACGAACAGATGGCGGAGCCGAACTGGGTGATGGCTTTCGGGGCCTGTGCTTCGACCGGCGGGTTTTACGATAATTACACGACCGTCGCGGGTATCGACCATATCGTCCCTGTCGATGTGTATGTGCCTGGCTGTCCGCCCCGTCCTGAAAATGTCTTGGACGCCCTCATGGCTTTGCAGCGTAAAATCCAAGGCCAAAAGCAGAAATTCCGCGGAGTTGGACTGTAGAGGTCTCAGAACAACAGCACGTTCTCTCGCATGGATGTCGGAGTATCCCCAAGGCCAACCGAGCGCAGCTCTCTGATGAATATCGGACGGCGGGTGGACTACGCTGTGCGCGCGCTGACCTATCTTGCCGCCCAACCTCAGGAGAGAGTTGTCCCGAGGCGGGAGATCCAGGCAAAACAGGATATCCCCGCGCATTTCCTGTCGAAGATTATGAAACAGCTTGCGAGTGGGGGGTTGGTCGAGTCCTATATGGGGGCTCGTGGTGGGTTCATGCTCAAGAAGCCCGCGTCTGATATCAGCCTGCGTGCGGTGTACGAGTGTTTGGAGGGACCGCTATTGCTGATGGAGTGTCTCGACGAAGACGGGAATACCTGCTGCTACCATCCGGTGTGCAACCAGATCTCCGTGTGGGGAGAGGCGCAACGATTGCTCGGATCGTATCTGGCCGAGGTCTCCATCGGACAAATCGCGCACAAGGGGGGGTTGCGAGATGAGCTTGCCCAGCGCGCGCAGGGAGAGTATACAGAGTCTGCTCGTCACCACAGTGCTGAGCCGCCGCCCTGAAGGTGGACTACCTTCCCACGGGGAGGGATGGAACCTTGAGAGCGTCCTGTTGAAGAGAAGGAGCTTGTACGGTGCTGTTTAATCTCGGGAATGTCCTCGTTTTTTCCATCCTGGCGGTCGCGTTCTGTGCCGTCCATCTCGCGCTGGGAAAGCTCCTACGTCCGCACAATCCAGAGGCAAAGAAGCTGACTACATATGAGTGCGGAGAGCCACCGACTGGAGGTGCCTGGATCAATTTTAATATTCGTTTCTACCTGATCGCTCTTGTGTTTGTGATATTTGAAATCGAGGTCGCCTTTATCTTCCCGGTTGCCGTGGCTTTTCGCGACTGGTTGCTCAACGGACAAGGACTCTTTGCGCTCACTGAAATCCTGATCTTTCTGGGTATTCTCGTTGTGGGGCTGGTCTACGTCTGGGCCAAGCGCGACCTGGAATGGCTCAAGCGACTGCAACCGGCCGCCGAAGAGCGGACTGCAGCGAAAGAATCTGAATTACCGAAAGCCGCCTGAGGAGGAAGCATGTCCCTGATTAATAGTGTTCCGGAGATGGTGATCACCACCAAGCTGGATGAGGTTCTCAATTGGACGCGGAAATCCTCGGTATGGTATATGCTCTTCGGGTTGGCGTGTTGCGCTATCGAACTCATGCAAACCGGTGGTCCCCGAGCGGACTTGGAGCGTTTCGGGGCGGCCCCCCGCGCTACCCCGCGTCAGTCTGATATGATGATTATCGCCGGGACGCTCACCTTGAAGATGGCGCTCAGGACGAAAGTGCTCTACGACCAAATGCCCGATCCCAAATATGTGATCTCTATGGGAAGTTGTTCAAATTGCGGCGGGCTGTTTCAATTAGCGTACTCGGTCTGCGATGGTGTCGACAAAGTGATTCCCGTTGACGTTTACGTTCCCGGCTGCCCGCCCCGTCCCGAAGCCCTGACCGAGGGGTTGCTCAAACTCCAAGAAAAGATGATGCAGGAGCGCTGGTTGGTGAAGGGCTCTTCTGCGCAAGCCGCGTAAGAGCCCTGGACGGCAAGCGGTGCATCAGGAAGGGCAGGTCTGTGTGAACTATGAGTCCCACAGAGATACACCAAAGATTGCAAGACCAGCACACCGACGCCATCATCTCCTTTGAGGCTGACGCCCTTGATCCTTTCGTGCTGGTCAAGCCGGCCTCTATCGCGGAGGTGTGTCGATTTCTTCACGACGATCCGGCTTTGGCCTTTGACTGTTTGACGAATATGTCTGGTGTTGACTTCTTCAAAGAAGACTACATCCAAGTAATTCTCCACCTGTACTCCTACACCCATCGACATGCGATAGTAGTCAAGGCGGACGTGTCGCGGGCAGAGCCGCGCATGCCGTCTGTCGAAGCGATCTGGAAAGCCGCCAATTGGCTGGAACGCGAGATCTACGACCTGCTTGGTGTCGTTTTTACCGGACACCCGGACTTGCGGCGCCTGTTAATGCCGGAAGACTGGGTTGGGCATCCGCTCCGCAAGGATTTTGTCGAGCCCGAGGAGTATCACGGAATCAGCACGCGCCGAGAGAGCTTGCTGAAATAAGTCCACTCCCGTGTGCTACCCCATCTTCGTCGTTTCTCTAGCCCCTTTTATTCAAGCCCAAAGCGGGAGGCAGATATGAGCCTGGCAGGGTATGAGTTTGAAGTCCAACGTGATGACGGTCTCGCAACAGAAGAGATGACTCTGAATATGGGCCCCCAACATCCGAGTACGCACGGGGTGTTGCGCTTCGTGGTCAAGGCCGACGGTGAAATCATGCGGACGGCCCTCCCTGATATTGGTTATCTGCACCGCTCTATAGAGAAGATATCCGAGAAGGTCGGCTATCACGGCTTTATGCCCTACACGGACCGCGTCGATTATGTATCGGCCATGCAGTGTAATCAGGGTTGGGCCATGGTCTGCGAGCGGGCGGCGGGGATTGAGGTGCCTCGACGGGGAGAGTTTTGTCGGGTCATTGCCTGCGAGTTGGGCCGTATCGCGAGCCACCTGCTCTCGGTCGGGACCATGGTCATGGATATTGGCGGTATGACCCCATTTACGCATGCAATTCGGGAGCGAGAGAAGGTGAACGATCTGCTTGAAGACCTGTGCGGTGCGCGGTTGACTTTCAACTATATGCGTATTGGCGGTGTGGCCTGGGATTTACCGCCCGGATACCCCGAACAGGTGATTGCCTTCCTGGACCAGTTCGAACCCCTTATTGACGAATACAACGACCTGATCTCCTACAATAAGATTTATGTCGAACGCTTGGCCAACGTTGCGGCGGTCAGCAAGGAGGAGGCGATTAACTACAACTTGGTTGGACCCAACCTGCGTGGCTGTGGCTTTCAATATGATGTGCGCCGGGATGAGCCCTATTCGATTTACCCGGAATTGGATTTTGAGGTACCAGTCGGGACTGGCGAAGCCGGCACCCTAGGGGATTGTTTTGACCGCTATATGGTGCGGATCAAAGAATTAAAAGAATCCTGCAAAATCGTCCGCCAATGCCTAGAGATGATTCCTGACGGACCGGTCCTGGCGCGAGTGGCCAAGAAACTCAAACCGCCGGTCGGTGATGCCCACACCCGCGTCGAAGCCTCCCGGGGGGATATGGGCTGGTATGTGGTCAGTGACGGGAGTGAGTTTCCCTATCGAACAAAAATCAGGACCGGGTCGTTTTCCGCGATGAGCATAGTGGACAAACTCAGTCGCGGGATTATGATTGCCGACCTGATTGCGCTGATTGCTAGCCTTGATGTGGTGGCTCCCGAAGTTGACCGGTAACGGGAAATACGGTACGAGTGCGGCGCTATGCAGAGCTTTATCGACGGTCTGATCGCCAGCGGCGTATTTGGCGGACTCCCTGCGGATGTGGTCTATCCCGCCATGATGTTTCTGTTCGCCTCCCTGGTTGTCTTTGGCTTCGTCCTCCCCCTAGTGACGCTCACCATCTGGCTTGAACGACGGGTCTGGTCGCGCATTCAGTCGCGGGTCGGGCCGAATCGAGTCGGGCCTCAAGGCGTCCTGCAAGGGCTGGCTGACGGGGTGAAAAACATCCTGAAGGAAGATGTGGTTCCCGATGCCGCGGACCGTCCGCTGTTTGTGTTTGCGCCCTATCTGCTGGTCTGGGGATTTCTGGCGACCTTTGTTGTCATTCCGTTCAGCAGTGCCCTCATTGTTGCTGACCTCAATGTGGGGATTCTCTATATCACGGCAATTGTTGCGCTCTCCGCCGTCGGCGTCCTCATGGCGGGCTGGGCATCGAATAATAAATGGTCGCTGCTGGGAGGGATGCGCTCTGCCGCTCAGGTCGTGAGTTACGAAGTTCCCGCCGGGCTGGCCCTATTGCCTGTTGTCCTCCTTACCGGAACACTGAGTACGCAAGGCATCATTCAAGCCCAAGGCTGGGCACCCTGGGACTGGTTCCTCTTCCATAGCCCGTTTACGTTCATCGCCGCCTTCGCTTTCTACATTTCCGCCCTGGCAGAAACCAACAGGACGCCGTTCGACATTCCAGAAGCGGAATCGGAATTGGTGGCGGGATTTGCGACCGAGTATAGCGGCTTCCGGTTTGCACTCTTCTTTTTGGCAGAGTGGGGCAGCTTGTACGTCACGGGTGCCATTATGGCCGTGTTATTCCTGGGCGGCTGGCAGATCCCGACTGGATGGACAAACAACACCGTGGTGTTGAATATCGCGCAACTCACCGTCTTTTTCCTCAAGGCGTATTTTTGGGTATTCCTGGCCATGTGGATACGTGCCACCCTGCCTCGTATCCGGGTGGATCAGATGATGTCGTTGTGCTGGAAATATCTGGTGCCACTTGGATTTGTGAATCTGGTTGGGACTGCGGTCTGGATGGTGATTTGGCCAGAGGGTAATGCGTTTGTGCCGTATCTCATGGTCCTCGGTACGCTGGCCCTTCTTGTCATCTTCTTCCGACGCGTCCTGTACCACTTGCGTCGGGCGAAGCCGGAACTCTATTTTAACCCGGCAATCTGAAACGACGGCTAGGGGAGTGCGCCATGGCGAGTAGTATTGGCCAATATCTGAAGCACGCGAAAGAGGCGGCGGCCACGATCTTCGAAGGGATGAGTGTCACCATGTCCCACTTCGTCCGTAAGCCGTATACTATCCAGTATCCGGACCGGACTGCGGTCCGAGTCCAAGATACGCTTCCCCTGCGCTACCGAGGCATTCTTGAAGTTGACCTGGAGATTTGCACGGGATGTTTGGCGTGCGAGCGGGCGTGCCCGATCGACTGTATTGTCATTGACGCGCCAAAGGATCAAGTGACGCGGGCGATGCTCCTGAGCCGCTTTGATATCGACATCGCCAAATGCATGTACTGTGGTCTGTGCAGCGAGGTCTGTCCCACTGGGTCGATCCACCATACGACCGAGTTTGAAGGGGCGGACTACTCTTTGGAGAGCATGATCCGCCGTTTCGTGAAGGATCCCGTATTGGCGTATAAGGCGAAAAAAGGAGAGGAGACTGATCCGTTGATTGCGCCGATCTTGGACCGTGGTATGGAATTTCTGGCGGAATGGGCGGAGCCCGTTGATATGAAGAAACATAAAAAAGAACAAGAAGAGGCCGCCTCATAAGTTGCGGATGAGGAGACCTGGCGATGCCTTTGGAAGCGTTGGTTTTCTATCTGCTGGCCGCCTTGACTATCGGGTCGGCACTGATTGTCGCGCTCTCGTGCAATCTCGTCCATTCCGCTTTTGCGCTGTTGGGGACATTCATCGGGGTGGCCGGCTTGTATGCGCTGTTAGCCGCCGACTTTGTTGCGGTGATTCAGGTCATGCTCTACATCGGCGGCATTCTCGTGCTCATCCTCTTTGCGGTGATGCTCACCCATCGGATCGCTGATGTGGATGTCTCGAACCGGACGGTCGGCCGTATCCCCGCGGCCTTAATTCTTGGTGTTGTCGGTACGGTCATGGGGATCTGTGTCGGAGCGGCCGAATGGGTACAGCATCCTGAACCTATGGTCGAGCCGACGACATTTGGTATCGGCGAGGCTTTTCTTGGGCCGTATATCCTACCATTCGAACTCGCTTCAGTCGTATTGCTTGTTGCGTTGATTGGGGCGGTTGTGGTGTCACGCAAGGAAGTGCGTGGCCCTATGGCCGACGGATAATGTCGCGCCGGCCGCATCCAAGCTCGGGGGGCGTGTTTGACGCCCTCCCTTGATTTTTTTCCTCCCCCCATTTAAGACGGGCGGGACGACCTTCCACACGCTGCGAATGATTATGGATGGACTACTGCTCGATATAGGGCTACGGCATTTTTTGTTTGTCAGCCTGATCGTTTTCGTGCTCGGCCTCTATTGTGTCCTTACCCGGAAGAATGCCATCGGGATTCTTCTCGGCGTGGAGTTGATCCTGAACTCCGCAAACATCAACTATATTGCCTTTTCGCATTTTTCCTCCGGGAACTACGATGGCCAAGTCTTTGCGATTTTCGTGATTATGCTTGCGGCTGCCGAGGCGGTTATTGGTCTGGCCATCGTGCTGGGGATTTATCAGAATTTTTCGTCCATCGATATCGAAGCAGTCGACAGCTTGCAAGGCTAGTCTATGGATCACCCGCTTCTTGTCTCCTCCCTGCGCTGGATCGTTCTCTTTCCCCTCCTCGGTGCCGTCATCAATGGTGTTTTCGGAGTGAAGATCCAGGAGCGCTTTGGGAAGAACGGGATCAGCGTTGTTGCCTGCACATCTGTCGGCCTCTCCTTTGTCTTTGCACTCTGGGCCTTCTTTCAGCTCACCAGTCTGGCGCCTGAAGAACGCTACCTGCTCGATACGATCTTGCGCTGGATACATATCGGTGCTCTTCAGGTCGATATCGCGTTTGCGGTCGACTCCCTCTCCGGCCTGATGATCCTGATCGTCACCGGTATCGGCGGTCTGATTCACCTGTATTCAATCGGCTATATGCACGATGACGAAGCGTATTGGCGCTTCTTCGCCTATCTCAATCTTTTTACCGCGGCGATGCTGACCCTGGTGCTGGCCGATAATCTGGTGTTGATGTTTGTCGGTTGGGAAGGCGTCGGCCTGTGCTCTTATGGCCTGATTGGATTTTGGTACAAGGAACAGGCGAACACTACTGCTGGAAACAAGGCCTTTATTGTCAACCGGATTGGTGACGCCGGGTTTACGCTGGGGATTTTTATTATTTTCTGGAGTCTCTTTGAATCGGGGCACGGGACGACCGCGGTCTTTCGTGACCTGAGTCATCTGATTCACCACCTGGACGGGCAAATGATTTGGGGCGCCCCGGCGGTGACGCTCGCGGCGCTGTGTCTCTTTGTCGGGGCGACGGGGAAGTCCGCGCAAATTCCACTCTACGTGTGGTTGCCGGATGCGATGGCCGGACCAACGCCGGTGAGTGCGTTGATCCATGCTGCAACCATGGTGACCGCCGGCGTGTATATGATGGCTCGGATGCACTTTCTCTTTTCCATGTCGCCGGTTGCGCTCGGTGTGGTGGCGACGGTCGGAGCCTTGACCGCGCTCGTTGCGGCAACCATCGGCCTCGCCCAGTTTGATATCAAGAAGGTGCTCGCGTATTCAACGGTCAGTCAGCTCGGCTATATGGTGCTGGGTGTCGGGGTTGGAGCGTATGGCGCTGCTATCTTCCATCTCGTGACACATGCATTTTTTAAGGCCTGTCTGTTCCTGGGCTCGGGAAGCGTCATCCATGCCATGGGCGATGAGCAGGACATGCGTAAGATGGGTGGGCTCAGAGAGAAAATGCCGCTCACTTTTTGGACCTTTTTGATCTCCACCATCGCGATTGCCGGCATCCCGCCCCTGGCCGGATTTTTCTCGAAGGACGAAATTCTCTGGCTGACGTTTTCCGGTGGACATCCGTTCCTGTGGCTGACCGGATTTGCTGCTGCCGGGATGACCGCGTTTTATATGTTTCGTCAGGTCTTCATGGTGTTCTTTGGAGAGAATCGTGCTGATGCGCACACCAGAGAGCACTTGCACGAATCCCCCCCAGTCATGACCTATCCCTTAATTGTTCTGGCCGCGGGTGCGCTCTTTGCCGGTTTTCTTGGAGTGCCCCCCGCTCTCGGCGGCAGCAATATCCTGGAACACTGGTTGGAGCCCGTCTTTGTTAGTGGTCATGGTGGTGGCCATGCTGCCCACCACCATGTTGAGGTGATCGAATATGTCCTCATGGCGGCTTCCGTTGGTATTGCGGCTGTCGGGATATTTCTCGCATATCTGATTTACTATCGGCAGTCGCTATCCGCCGACACGTTTACCGCGGTCGGAGGCGGGGGGCCGTATCGAGCCGTATTCAATAAATACTATGTTGACGAACTCTACCATGCGACCGCTGTCCGAGGGACCCTGGCGGCCAGTCGGTTATGTTCCGCCTTTGATCGTCATGTCATCGACTTTATCGTGAATGGCGTTGCCAAAGTGACCGGCGTGGTAGGCTGGGCGGTCGGTCGATTCGATCATTACATCATCGACGGGCTGGTGAACGGACTGGCCGATATCACTTTTGGTATCGGCAATCGGCTGCGCCAACTCCAGACCGGCAATCTCAGTGTTTATCTGTACGTCATTGTTGGTGCGATTGCCGTCTCCCAATTCTTACCGCGTGTGGGAGCGGACACATTCCTCCCTGTCGTGATGGTAGTGCTCTCCTTGGTGGTCGTGGCCGGAATAGCGCTGTGGCTCTCCACCAGACGAATCCAGTGGCGTCTGATGTTTACAAAAGAGGGAGTCTCGGAGCTCCGGTGAATCAGACTTTTTCTCAAGCCCCTTGGGTGGATGTGCGGTAAGGAGCTGTTATGGAGTCCTCTATTCTCACCTTAATGATTTTCTTCCCTCTGGCTGGCATGGTCGTTGTCTTCTGCCTGCCGAGCCAGGCAAAAGATTTAATTCGATGGACAGCGTTTGCTTTTACTCTGCCAGCGTTCTTTCTGGGTCTCTGGCTCTACCAGAGCTTCGATACCACGACTACCGCACTCCAGTTTGTTGTGAACGTTCCGTGGATTGAGTCATTCAATATCCGCTATTTTGTTGGCGTCGACGGCGTCAGCATATCGATGGTTTTGCTGACCGCCTTTCTGTGCCCGATTTGCATTCTGGCCTCTTGGAATATCGAGCGGGCGGAGAAGGGGTATTTCGCCCTGTTCCTGCTGCTAGATACGGCCATGACGGGTGTTTTTTGCGCCATGGACTTCTTCCTGTTCTTCATCTTCTGGGAATTGATGCTGCTGCCGATGTATTTCCTGATTGGCATCTGGGGTGGGCCGCGGCGGGCATATGCGGCCATTAAGTTTTTCCTGTATACGATGCTCGGCAGTGCGCTGATGTTGGTCTGTCTCCTGGTCTTCTATTTTCAGGCCGGGGCCATCGAAGGCGTTGGATACACTTTTGATTTGACTCAACTTCCGGCCGTGGCGCAGCATTTTCAGACCGAGCCGCTTCTGTTTGGCTTCTCCTTGCCGCAAATCATGTGGCTCGCGCTCTTTGTGAACTTTGCCGTAAAAATTCCGGCCTTTCCCTTCCATACATGGCTGCCCGACGCGCATGTCGAAGCGCCAACCGCAATCTCCGTTATTCTGGCCGGGGTTCTCCTGAAAATGGGAACGTATGGAATTCTCCGAGTCAACTATCCTCTCCTTCCCGCAGAGACCTTCCTGTTTGCGCCGTACTGCTTGGCCGTCTTAGGCGCCTGGAATATCGTCTATGGAGCCTTCTGTGCCTTATCCCAGTGTTTTACCGAGCCCAAGGATTTGAAAAAACTCGTGGCCTACTCCAGCATCAGCCACATGGGGTATGTCATGTTGGGGATGGCATCGTTCACCCCACAAGGGATCAACGGCGCGGTCTTACAGATGTTCAATCATGGCACGATTACCGCCATGCTCTTCCTCATTGTCGGAGTGATCTACGACCGGGCTCACCATCGGCGTATTGACGGGTTTGGTGGCTTAGCTACCGTGATGCCGGTCTATACCGGCGTGATGGGGCTCGCTTTTTTTGCGGCCATGGGACTCCCCGGTCTGTCGGCCTTTATTTCTGAAGTCCTGTGCCTCCTCGGCGCATGGCATATGCATAAAATTCCCGCCTTACTCGGCGCTCTGACTGTCATTATTACCGCGAGTTACCTGCTTTGGACGATCCAACAAATGTTTCTCGGAAAACCGCGTGAGGAGTATGCAAACATGGATCTCTCGGAAATCAATACGAGAGAGTTGTGCATGTTGGTCCCGCTCGGGGCGGTTGTTGTGATTCTGGGGTTTTATCCGCACGCCGTTCTGGACCTGCTCGATGTCTCGCTCCAGGGGCTTAACGAGGCCGTACGGTCAGCAAGCACCGGTAGTCCTGAGGCGGCAGTTGCGCTTCGCTAGTGTGCTGAACGAGAGAGAAAGCATGCCATGAACCTCGGCAGTATTGAAAGCCTGGCATATCTCTACCCTGAAGGGGTGCTTGTTCTCTCCATCCTGGCTATTTTTCTTGTAGACCTGTGGGTAGAGGATAAGGAGCAACTTGGTAATATTGCCCTAGTTGGGGCCGCTCTGGCTTTGATCTTCACTTCGGGCCTGTCTTTGTTCGGCCTCCGTTTCATCGAAGGATTACAAGGAGCCGGGGAGGGGTGGCTGTTTCATCGCATGATTGCGCTCGATAGCTTTGCCATTTTCTTTAAAGTGATTCTTTCCCTATCCGTAGTCGGGACGGTGTGGATGTCCCTTGGTTCACGGGAGATTAACGGACCGAATCAGGGTGAATACTATGGCATTGTACTGGCGAGTGGGCTTGGCATGTTTTTCATGGCCTCGGCAACGAACCTGCTCCTGGCCTACCTGTCTTTAGAGTTCGTCAGTCTGACATCCTACGTGCTGACAGGATATTTGACGCGCAATCGAAGATCTGGAGAAGCCGCGTTGAAATATCTCATTTACGGCGGTGTGGCCTCGGGAACCATGGTCTATGGCATGAGTTGGATCTTTGGTTTGACCGGAAGCCTGGATTATACGGAGATTAACGCAGCGCTGTTGCAGAATGCTCCAGATCAACTCACCTTGTTTATTGCGCTTGTCCTCATGCTGGCCGGGTTCGGCTATAAAATTGCTGCGGTTCCCTTCCATATGTGGGCTCCCGATGTCTATCACGGGGCCCCCATTCCTGTGACGGCGTTTCTTTCAGTCGGCTCAAAGGCGGCGGGCTTCGCTCTCCTGATGAGATTTTTCTATCCGGCGCTCTCTCAGAGTGGAGACGCCGGCGTGTGGCAATTCGTCCCCGGCGTCGAGTGGCCACAACTTATGCTGATTGTGGCGATGGCGACCATGACGCTTGGAAATCTTGCGGCCCTGAACCAGTCTAATGTGAAGCGTCTCCTCGCCTATTCCAGCATTGCTCACGCTGGCTACATCCTCATGGGGTTTGTTGTGCTCAGCGACGAGGGGCTGCGGGCTATGCTGTTCTACATTGTCGTCTATTATTTAATGAATCTTGGGGCGTTTATCGTCGTCATGGTCGTAGCGAATAGCACCGGCCGTGAAGACCTAGAAGGCTTTCGTGGGCTTGCCTGGAGAGGGGGGGCTCTCCCTGCGGCAGCCATGGCCATCTTCCTCTTCTCGCTCACGGGCCTTCCTCCACTCGCCGGCTTTATTGGCAAATTTTATCTCTTTGCGGCGGTGGTGAAGGGCCAATTCTACTGGCTTGCAGTGGTTGGGATATTGAACAGTGTCGTGTCTCTCTATTATTATGCGCGCATTGTAAAGGCTATGTTCCTTGATGAGCCGTCTGATTCGGAAGGTGAGGTCACTCTCGACCCACACAATGGATCCT
This sequence comes from uncultured Binatia bacterium (SeqCode), assembly GCA_965116085.1. Classification (GTDB taxonomy): domain Bacteria; phylum Desulfobacterota; class Binatia; order Bin18; family Bin18; genus Bin18. The sequence goes on along the minus strand of OZ220487.1, from coordinate 5,370,445 downwards.
TACTGGCCATCCTGAGTGTGGCGACCGTTGTCCTTGGGGTGTATTGGGCGCCCGTTTTCGATTTTGCTGACCGTTCGACGCGCTTTTTCTTAGGCAGCTAGAGAGCATATTCGTTGAAGCGTGAACAAGGCCGGATTTGGCCGGAATTTGACGGCATGTTAGAGTGGATGAGCGAGAATGCCGTAACCTTGGCGTTGACGGAAGCCGAGTGGTGTCGGGGCGTAGCGCAGCCTGGTAGCGCACCTGCCTTGGGAGCAGGGGGTCGGCCGTTCAAATCGGCTCGCCCCGATCCGATGTCACTGTCAGGAGGAAAGGCTTCATGCTCCTGACAGACGAGGCCGTGAGGGCGCCAGTAGCTCAGCTGGATAGAGCAACGGCCTTCTAAGCCGTGGGTCAGGGGTTCGAATCCCTTCTGGCGCATAGGGTGGGTGTAGCTCAGTTGGTAGAGCACTGGGTTGTGGTCCCAGGAGTCGAGGGTTCGAGCCCCTTCACCCACCCTCCTCCCCTTCACTCCCGAGCATGATATTCTCCTGACAAGCGCTGTCGGCGGCTCCGGTTGCCATGGCCAGAAATAGCAGCTATGGTGCCTGCGGGCCGCTAGCTCAGTTGGCAGAGCAGCTGACTCTTAATCAGCGGGTCCGGAGTTCGAATCTCCGGCGGCCCATCACTCCCAGTGAGGACATATGCGAGAGTGGCGAAATTGGCAGACGCGCTAGACTTAGGATCTAGTCCGCTTGAGGCGGATGGGGGTTCAAGTCCCCCCTCTCGCACGTATATCTTATCCGGGTGGTATAGAGCCCCCGTCGATACCCGCAATAGGTTATTGCTGTATGAAGATTTCGATTGAGAGGCTGAGCTCGGTCCAGAAAAAAATCGCTTTCGAGATTCCGGCGGACCGAGTCCAAGTCGGACTGGAGAAGGCGTACCGGACCTATCAAAACCGCGTTCGACTGAAAGGCTTTCGGGCTGGACGAGTACCAAGGCAGGTGATCGAGCGTCGCTTTGGAGAAGAGATCGCCGCAGAAGTGAGCTCTGCTCTAGTTGAGGAGTCTCTTGCCGAAGCAATAGAGGGGCATGCACTTGCTGTTGTGACAAAGCCTCAGATTGTGGCCGAGCGGTTGGTCGCGGGCAATCCTTTCCGTTATTCGGCGACTGTCGAGACGAAGCCCGAGGTCAAGAACGTGGATTACGAGGGAGTGGCGGTCGACAAAGTGATCTCGTCAGTAGCGGAAAAGGAGATTGATGAGTCCTTAGCTCGACTTGCCGAATCCTTTGCTCAGCTTCATCCCGTAACGGACCGAGATCAGGTTGAGTCGGGAGATGTTGTCACCCTGGACTACCGGGCCATACAGCACGGACGAGCCATTCCAGGGCTCGAAGGAAAGGGCCGATTGGTCGAGTTGGGTAAAGAGTCTCTTCTGCCCGGGTTTCAAGAGCGGATTATTGGCGTCAAGAAAGGACAGACGGTTGAATTTTCGCTGCCACTGCCCCAGGGCTCTCAAGAGACAGAATCCGCCCGACAGGAAGCTATACCTACTGCTACCTTTCACGTCGCCATACACGATATCGCCCAAAAGGAAGTCCCGCTCGTAGACGATGAGTTTGCGAAAGACCACGGAGAGTGTGATACCCTCGAAGAGTTGCGCGCCAAGATTCGGGATACTATGGAACAGCGGGCGGCGCGGGCCGCCGAAGGGAAGGTGCATGACGCGGTACTGAGCCAAATCCTCAGCAGAAATCCCTTTGAGGTCCCCCCTGGCCTTATTCGCGAACAGGCGCAACAGTTGTTCGTTGAGTCGGGCATGCAGGGGCAGAGTAATGTGAGCTTTGATGACCCGACTATTCCTGAGGCTATACGCGAAGATTTTTCTCAGCGGGCAAAGCGACAGATTGAGACGACACTGCTCCTTGATGCCCTGGTAGAGCAACTCGGTATCACGAGCACGGAGGAAGAAGTTGATTTGAAGATTGAAAATTTCGGAGCGAGGAGCGCCGAACATCGACAGCAGATTGATACATTCTACGCTGACCCGAGGAATCGTCGGATGCTGCGAGGGCGGCTGTGCAGAGAAAAGGCACTTCAGGCAGTCGTGGGAAAGGCCTATGTTCGAGTGGTCCAGGAAGACATTGCTGGGGCCGAAGAAAACGATTAATATGGACCCCCTTGGTGAAGAGCTTTTCCACCCCTCGTGTTTGGGCTGTAAAGATGAACGCTCCTCTACTGAGATATTGTGTATCTGGCGACTATTCGGTACGGACAGGCCGGCGAGTATGGGTGCTGTCTTTTCTTTCGAGCGGAGGGAGGCCGTGTGCTAACCTGGAGCACCTATCCCCATACCGTGCGGTCTGAAAACGATCCAAGGAGTAGCTATGCCCAGAAATGGCGATGATCGTCCCGGCAATCTGGTTTGCTCTTTTTGTGGCAAGAGTCAGGACGAGGTTCGCAAGCTGATTGCGGGCCCTACGGTCTATATCTGTGATGAGTGTATCGATCTGTGCAATGACATTATCGCGGAAGAGTGCGACCAGGAAGATTCGCTGGCCGCATCCTCAACCGTCCCCAAACCGGCGGAGATAAAGCGTGTCTTGGACCAATATGTCATCGGACAGGAGCAAGCAAAGAAGATTCTCTCTGTCGCCGTCCACAATCACTACAAACGCGTTGACTCGCAGTTGATGACCAGTGAGGTGGAACTCCAAAAATCCAATATTCTCCTTCTTGGTCCGACCGGATCAGGGAAAACTCTCCTGGCCCAAACTTTGGCTCGGTTTCTCCAGGTGCCTTTTACCATCGGTGATGCAACAAGTCTGACCGAGGCCGGGTATGTTGGGGAGGATGTCGAGAATATTGTCTTAAGCCTCTTACAAAATGCTGACTATGACGTTGAGAAATGTCAGAAGGGAATCGTCTATATCGATGAAATCGATAAGATCGCCCGAAAAGGTGACAATCCCTCGATTACCCGAGACGTTTCCGGTGAGGGCGTCCAACAGGCGTTGCTCAAGATTATTGAAGGGACCGTCGCTAGCGTGCCCCCAAAAGGAGGGCGAAAGCATCCCCAGCAAGAATTCGTCCAGGTCGATACGACGAATATCCTCTTTATCTGTGGAGGTGCGTTTGTCGGTCTGGAAGATGTCATCCAGCGACGGATTGGGGGCAAGAGTCTCGGGTTTGGGGCAGATGTCCGAAGCACCAACCTGAAGGGGAGCAGTCTGCTCACAGAAGTACAGCCGGAAGACCTCCTGAAATTTGGTATGATACCGGAATTTATCGGCAGGCTCCCCGTTTTAGCGACCCTCAGGGAGTTGGCCGATCAGGCGTTAGTCCGAATTTTGCGTGAGCCAAAAAATGCACTCGTTCGTCAATACCAAAAGCTCTTTGAATTGGAGAATGTCCACCTCCGCTTTACGGATGGTGCGCTAACCGCGATCGCTCGGGAGGCCTTAGCCAGGAAAACCGGGGCTCGTGGGCTGCGTGCTATTATGGAGAACATCATGCTGGATATCATGTACGATATCCCCTCACAGCCGAATATCAAAGAGGTCCTTATTTCCGAAGAAGTGGTGTCACGCAATGTGCAGCCTATCGTGATGTACCAAAAGGCAACGGCTGAGAGCGCCTGACAGCCCGATTCGGAAAGCAGCGGCATGTTGTTCCAGAAAGACCAATAAAGAGAGATCGGAAAAAAGGAGAGGCTGTGCGTCTACCGCTTTTACCGTTACGAGACATTATTGTTTTTCCTCACATGGTCGTCCCTCTCTTTGTGGGACGGCAGAAATCGATCAAGGCGCTCGAAGAATCGGTTGCCAGCGATAAACTGATTTTTCTGGCAACGCAGCGTGATGCGAAAGTTAACGATCCGATTGCCAACGACATTTATTCCATGGGGACCGTTGGGCATGTGGTGCAACTCCTCCGGTTACCAGACGGGACCGTGAAGGTGCTGGTTGAGGGGAAACATCGCGGACAAGTTGTCCAGTACGTAGAGCAGGATGACTGCTTCTGGGCCGATGTCGAGGAAGTCGAAGAGACATCACAACGACAAGCCGAAATCGACGCGTTGGTGAGAAGCGTGAATACGGCATTTGAGAACTATGTGCGTCTGAATAAGAAGATTCCTCCAGAGATGATTATGTCGGTCTCGGCGCTCGACGACCCCTCGCGACTCGCCGATACCATTCTTGCCCACCTTGGGATTAAACTGGAGGACAAACAGGCTCTGCTTGAAACGATCGATCCCGCTGAACGGCTGGAGAAAGTATTGGGTTTTACGCGTTCCGAGATCGAGATACTCGAGGTGGAGCGGAGGATACGCAATCGGGTCAAAAAACAAATGGAAAAGACCCAGAAGGAGTACTATCTCAACGAGCAGATGCGGGCTATTCAAAAAGAGCTCGGCGAGAAAGACGAATTCAAGAATGAGTTGCAAGATCTCGAAGAAAAAATTCGACAAAAGAAGCTCTCTCAAGAGGCTCGGGACAAAGTAGAAAAGGAACTCAAGAAGCTAAAGATGATGTCGCCGATGTCTGCCGAGGCGACCGTGGTGCGCAATTATATTGACTGGTTACTCGCCCTGCCTTGGTATGAATACACGGAAGACAAACTGGATATTCAAGATGCGGAAAAGATTTTAGACGAAGACCACTACGGTCTGGAAAAGGTCAAAGAGCGCATCCTGGAATACCTTGCGGTCCAGAGTCTTGTCGGCGAGTTGAAAGGGCCGATTCTCTGTTTTGTCGGTCCCCCGGGGGTGGGGAAAACATCCTTGGGGAAGTCCATTGCCCGCTCGACGGACCGAGCGTTTGTTCGAGTCTCCCTCGGTGGAGTGCGCGACGAGGCAGAAATCCGGGGACACCGACGGACCTATATCGGAGCAATGCCTGGGAAAATAATCCAGGGAATGAAAAAAGCAGGATCAGGGAACCCGGTCTTCCTTCTTGATGAGATCGACAAGATGTCAACCGATTTTCGGGGGGATCCGTCTGCTGCGTTGATGGAGGTCCTGGATCCCGAACAGAATACGAGCTTCAATGATCATTACCTTGATGTAGATTACGATCTGTCAAAAATCCTTTTTATCTGTACGGCAAATAATCTTGAGCGGATTCCGCGCCCTCTCCAGGATCGCATGGAGATTATTAGAATCGCCGGCTACACCGAATGGGAAAAATTGAATATCGCGAAGCACTTTTTGTTTAAAAAGCAACGTGAGGCAAATGGATTGACTGAGCAGAATATCACGTGCTCCGACCGGACTTTGTCTACCGTGATCCGCTCCTATACTCGAGAATCCGGAGTCAGGAATCTCGAGCGGGAAATTGCGACGCTGTGTCGAAAGGTGGCGGTAGAAGTGGTCAAAAAGGGAAAAGATACGCATGTCCGATTAAATCAGAAACGACTCGAAAAATATTTAGGGCCTGTCCGCTATCGAGTGAGTAAGACAGAGCAGGAAGACAAGATTGGTGTCGTGACGGGCCTGGCCTGGACGGACATGGGCGGTGAACTGCTTGCGACCGAGGTGACCATTGTCCCTGGTAAAGGGAAGTTGACCATCACCGGAAAGATTGGTGATGTGATGCAAGAGTCTGCCCAGGCGGCGATGAGTTACGTGCGCTCACGGGCCGATGAGTTAGGACTCGATAAGGATTTTTACCAGAACATTGATGTGCATATCCATATTCCGGAAGGAGCGATCCCGAAAGATGGCCCATCGGCCGGCGTGACAATGGCGACCTGCTTGGTCTCAGCTCTGACAAAGATTCCGGTTCGCCATGACACGGCTATGACCGGAGAAATCACCCTTCGTGGCCGTGTGCTCCCCATTGGCGGTCTTAAGGAGAAGATCCTCGCTGCCCATCGTGGAGGGATAACAAGAATACTCATCCCAACCGAAAACGAAAAAGACCTCCAGGAAGTTCCAGCGAATATCTTGCGCGCTGTCCATGTCGAACCGGTTGACCATCTCGATGCAGTGCTCCGAAACGCGCTCGTCCTTGCTGAACCTGAGGAGTTTCTGGCAAAGAAAGAGACCGTGGTCGGCGAGGACCCGCTCTATCCTTCCGATACTCCTGGCCCGACTGAATCAACCGAGATCGTGACCCATTGAGAAATATGAGGGGGTTGACTAGGAAAGGGAGCAGTGGTAGAGGATGGAACCTCATTTGGGGTAAGGTGCGTTCGCCAGCCTCTTTCGTCCTTGCAGAGAGGGCGGTTAGCTCAGAGGAAGAGCATCGGCCTTACAAGCCGAGGGCCATCCGTTCAAATCGGATACCGCCCATATGGTGGGGTCGTAGTTCAGCTGGTTTAGAACGCCGGCCTGTCACGCCGGAGGTCGCGAGTTCGAGTCTCGTCGGCCCCGCCATCCCCCATACCCTGTCGATGAAAGTGCCGTGGATCTATGAAGAAAGAAACGCAAACACTCCCTCAGGAACACGTGCTCTCAGCGCGTCATTGGTACTTGGTAGACGCGAAAAACCAAGTCGTTGGACGTCTTGCCAGTAACATCGCGAGTGCCTTACGAGGGAAGGGAAACCCGGCCTTTTCTCCCCATATTGACACTGGAGACTTTATTGTCGTCATCAATGCCCGCCATGTGAGACTAACAGGAAAGAAGATTCAGGATAAACAATATTACTGGCATACGGGATACCCAGGTGGTATACGACAGAAATCTGCGGAACAGCTGATCAAATCGTCCCCCGAACATATCCTGAAAAAAGCGGTAGCCGGGATGCTGCCGAAGAATGCTCTTGGGCGCAAATTGGTAAAGAAACTAAAAATCTACCCCGATGCATCCCACCCCCACGCTGCCCAGATGCCAACCGCTCGATAGAGAGAGAGGGAAGAGTAGGGGGCCGAGAAAGAGAGAGGGAAGGCGCTTCGTATGGCTGAGAATCAATCCGAATGTTGGGGTACTGGAAAACGAAAAACGGCGATTGCCCGAGTTCGCCTGCTTCCTGGAGAAGGACGGTGCACCGTCAACAGAAAATCCCTTGACGAATATTTTGGCCGTGAGGCGATCCGGATGATTGCGCGGCAGCCGCTCATCGTGACGCGGACGGAAGACCAATACGATGTCAAGGTCAACGTCCAAGGAGGGGGGAACTCTGCTCAAGCCGCTGCCATTCGTCATGGAATCACCCGGGCCCTTCTCAAAGCCAATCCAGACTTTCGAACCCTCCTGAAAAAAGAAGGATTTATTACCCGCGACTCCCGAGAAGTTGAGCGCAAGAAGTATGGCAGACACAAGGCCCGGAAGCGTCCTCAGTATTCAAAGCGGTAATATCCGGCAGGCTGGTGAGCGCCACTCCTGTGAATAAGAGTGCTGTCCTCATTTGAGTCCGCGTATCCGAATCTGCCGAGTCCAGTGTTGGATTTCCTGATTGGTCAAAAGTCCAGAGCGCCCTACTGAGGAGAGGACCTGGACCAGCCCGTGGCTTGACCCTCATCCTCCGAGTCTGTTATTGGATGGCGGCATGCGAAGAGCGGTACTCGGGTGTCTGCTGTTGAGCCTGTCCCTCTCCTTCCCGGTCCAAGCCCACGCGGCCTTGGGCCTGTGGGCGACCTTGGTGGAGACCATCCCTCGTATGATTGCATCTTACTCGGGTAGTAAGTTAGCCGACCTCGATAAGTTAGCCGAGACGGATCCGAAGAGTGCCGAACTGTTGCTGTCGTTGAAGACCCGGCTGGACGAGTTGGACAGGCTGGACAAGGAGATGAAGGATTTGAAGACCCGGCTGGACGAGTTGGACGGGCTGGACAAGGAGATGAAGGATTTGAAGACCCGGCTGGACAAGCTGGAGAAGGAGTTGCCGGAGCAGACTCATCTCGTGTTTGGCCTTTTGGCTGCGAGTGCCGTGATCGTAGCGGTGAACATGGGTATCGTAGTCTGGGACCGGCGGGGCGGCCGTTTGAGGAGACCGTGAAGAGCATGGCCGAAGAAGTCTCGGCAAATTGCCCCCGCTGGTCAGTTGTAGCTGGGCGTCCTACGGGCGGTAGGGGCAGCAGGATGAGCAGGGGGCGGTGCTGCTACGGTGTTTCAATCTGTTGTAGCGACCGGGGGTTGCTCCAGGAAAAAGCCCTCCGTGGCCGTGCTCCGGCGTGAGGAGAATCAGACGTTTGTTTCTCCGTCCGGGAAGATTTATGAGCGGGGGCCGGACTCCCTCTATGAGCCGGGTTGGGGCGAGAAAATCGTGTGTGGCTGGTGGGAGCTGTAGAATAAGGGGGAACGAGCAGACCCCCGCTGCTTGAGAGGCGCGAGGCGCGTTGGCCGCCCTGAAGTAAGGTCTCACGGCCCGCCCGGGAGTGCTGGACCGTCGCGCTATTGCTCCTGGCCCAAACAGCCCCATGCACGCAGTGCGGCGGACCGTACGCCGGAGGCGGTGTCCCCTCCCGAGCCCATGTCGTTGGGCCGCTCCTTACGCAAAAGAATTCGTGCCGCGCTACTCCGGTGGGGTTGCGCCAGGTTTTCCTCGGCCATCTGAGGATGATGCGGAGGTTATACGACGGCGCTCATGACGGTGTTGAGCCGGTCACCAAGGCGGCCTTTGAAAGCTACGGCCAAGGCGGCCGTCGGTCTTGCAATGACTGATGCTGGCCTCTTGATGGTCGAACGTCCCCGAAGTTCGCGCTTGATCTGGCCACGCACGCCGCGCTTCTGGTCCGGAGATGAAGACCCGTATGTGCATGCATGTGCCTGAACTGCCTGGCCATGGGCGTAGCGCGAGGCCAGGGGGGCCGTGTGCCCTGGCCAAACTTGCCCAACCGGGCGTTACCAGCATGAGCTTGGCGTCGACAAGTAAAAAAGAAGATGCTCGTCGGCTACACCGTGGTGCCCACCGTTACCAGGCCAAGTTGCCCTTCTTCGAGGCACCAGCAGCGTACGCCGTCCGCAAGGTCGCTGCCAAAAGTACGTCCGGCGTGTCGTCGAGACGCTTGCTCCCGTGGCTTATGCTGGACCGTTCATAATAGCGTATGCTGGAAGGATTCCTCGCCGATGAGATACTGCGAGTCCGGGGGGCGGTCGGGCACCCCGTGCTCCCAAAGCTGTTCGTCCTAGCCATAGGGGCCCCCTCCACCGGGAACACGCCGGTCAGGAAGCGCCCCCAAAGAATACATTTTCTTTAAAATCAATTCCCGCAATTCGCGAAAAAACCAATCCAATCAACTATGTGGAATTGTTCACAGAGAGCCAATTAGTCGATGCCGAGAAGGAAATAAATCCCGACTAAGCCGAGCGTCCCATTCGCGAGCCAAGCAGAGAGGGTGGGGGGCAGGATTCCGCCGTTACCGAGAGAAACGGTGAGGGCGAGAAAGACCCAGTAGCCAAACCCGACAAGCAGAGCCGCGGCGAGTGCGGTTGGTACGGTCAGTTGCTTTGCGCCCGGTATCGCAAGTGCTGCCCCTAACAGCGTCATAACGAATGACGCAAAAGGGATTGCGCCCTTGAGTTTGAGGTCTACTTGATATTCCGTCGTATCAAGGCCCTTTTGTTGGAGGTCTGCGATATAAGCCCTGAGTGCCTGTGATGAAAACTCTTCGGATTTCATGGCAACAAGGGAGAAATCTTCCGGTGTTTCCTTGAGGAGAGGAGTTGGCAGGGGCGAATGCTGCGCCCCTCCTCTTCCTAGCGTGCTCTTTTGAACTCCTTCAAAATCCCATCTTCCATCTCGCCAAGAGGCTCGAGCAATCTTTGTCAAAGACTGCACCTGAAAATTCTCACTAAGGGTATAAATGGTGAGGCCGGAGAGGGCATTTCGACGTGAATCAAAGTGGTCGATATAGTAGAAGCTATCTGCTCCATGGTACCAGAACCCCCGCGTCTGAAAGAGACCCTTAAAAGCCTTGCCTTTAATCTCCACGGTATTGATATAGCGAGACTTATGAAAAGCGTAGGGGACGACCTTCTCGTTCCACACCCATCCGCCAAGACTTAAGATACCGGCCGATACGAGGAGAGGAATAGCCATCTGCCAGGCACTCACGCCACAGGCTTTAAGAGCCTGGAGTTCCTTATGGCGGGAGAGCATTCCGAGACTCAGCAGCGACCCGGCGAGTGCCGCGGCAGGGGCAGCTTGGGTGACAAAGAGGGGTAATTTAAAAAGAAAATAGCTGCCTATAGTGGAGATGGGCGCTTTGTATTTCACGAAACTGCTAAAGCGATCAAAGAAGTCAACGAGCAGTGAGAGTCCGAGAAAGAGGAGAAGACAGAGTAAAAAGAGGCGAATAAACTCTTTGCACAGATAGACTGCGATGAGGCGAGAAGGAAAAAGAAATCCCGTTTGATCCATAATGCGTGTCGGCGTCATTGGATGACAAAAGAGGACAATGGACGCCTGGAAACATACGGTGACAGCCAGTCCAGGAGAGGGAAAAAGGATTTTTCTTGCGTCACCCGAGAGAAGAGATAGACACCGAGACCACCTAGGACGACATTCGGTATCCACAGGGCAATGGCAGGAGAGATCACTCCTCTTTCTCCAAACGCCTCCCCGGCAGTAAGCAGCAGATAGTAGAGCAGGATAATGCCGAGGCTTATGCCAAATCCGACCGAACGAAAGGCCCAAGCCGTCCGCACACTCAGGGGAAGGGCGATCAGACTAAAGACCACACAGGCAAACGGCAGGGCAAGGCGGCGATGGAATTCAACAAGCGCTTTATTCTGTTGTGAAGACGCCTCTTGACTCTGAGACAAGTGATGGAGGAGTTCCGCTAGGGTCATATCTTTGGGGCTATGGTTCGGCTCGTTCACGTGAGCAAGCAGCGCAGCAGTATCCAACGTCACATCATAGACGGAGAAATGGGTGGCCTGATGACCTTTTTCCGTCTGTTGCAGACTATGCACCGTCCCTTCGTTTAAGCGTAGGGTCAATAGGGTTCCTTCAGTACTGGGAACGATGATACCATGACGAGCGAAAATGGTATCTTTTCTATGTGGAGTCCGCCTATCGGCAATCATGATCCCCTTGAGAACCGTCCCTGGTGGTTCGATTTCTTCTGCATAGATAACCAGCCCTGAAAATTCACTATTGAACATCTTTTCTTTTAAGCCCGCGGTTGCCCGTGTTTTCGAAACATCATAGAACACACGGTCGAGCCCGGCGTTACTCCACGGGCGGACAGAGAGCGTGAGGAAAAAAGAAACCCCTAGAAGGACCACTGCCAGCAGAGAAAGCGGTACGGCCATTTGAGAAAGACTGATACCACAGCTTTTCATCGCTATGATTTCCCTGTCTGTTGAGAGGCGGCCAAATCCCCAGAGAATGGCAAGGAGAAAGGCCATGGGTACTGTCACTTCGAGAAAAGAAGGAAGGACGAAAAACAGCATTTTACTGATATGCAAAATGGAGACACCCCGACTGATGACCAAATCAATGAGTTCCAGGATACGCGTCGTAAACAAAATGCAGGTAAAGATGAGCAAGCTGAGACAGAAGGGCAGAGTAATTTCGAGGAAGATATAGCGCGTTAGAATTTTGCTCATGAAACGGAACCCTAGAAGACATACGTTACACTATAAATCGCGCATCATATACGGGCGACGCCCTCTCAACGAGTACCTCCAGGCACAGCCAGAAACCATTGAGACCATTTATGCCCTCCGATTGCAGAAAACGGAGAGCGTCCTTCAATATGCGCGACAGATTCACATTCCTATTCAATACCAATCCGCAGCTTTCCTTAATGCCCTCACAGACGAGGGGAATCACCAAGGCATCGCTGCTCAGATGCGTCCGTTTCAGTATGTTACCCTGACGGAGCTCATACAGCGCCCAATAGACTGCATTCTGGTACTTGATGAGATCATGGACCCTCGGAATCTTGGAGCGCTGCTCAGAACAGCGGAGTCAGCGCAGGTTGGAGGCGTCATATTAACGAAACGACGTTCTGCGCAACTCTCGGCGAGTGTTGAAAAAGCCGCCGCTGGGGCAACCGCCTATCTTCCGATATGTCGAGTTGGTAATCTGCAGCAGGCTCTCATGGCCCTAAAACACGCACATTTCTGGCTTGTCGGACTCAATCCGCAGGCAACCTCTACCGTGTATGATCTCGATATGCATGGAAAAATCGCTCTCGTCCTGGGTGGCGAAGATAACGGCATTCGCCCGCTTACCCAGAACACCTGTGATTACGTAGTCTCCATACCGATGGAAGGGCGGATTTCCTCCCTGAACGTTTCTGTCGCTGGGGCCATCGTCCTCTATGAACGTCTCCGTCAGATTCGTACGCCGTCGTCCAACAAAGTCGCATGATGGCGTCCTTGCTTGTGGTGAGATTGTTTTTCTGCTATTTACCCGTAAGATATAGAAACTGAAGGGAATTTTCTTTTTCGAGGGGAAAGGGAGATGAAGAAATCTCATCGCTATTGACGGTCGGAATGAGCTAGGGTAGGATGGGCCGCTCTTCTGAGACAGAATAAGGCTTCGTTTGAAAAGGCCCTGTGAAATCTACATAATTTTGAGCTACGGAAAACTATACTCGATAATGCTGGCGTAGCTCAACGGTAGAGCAACTGATTTGTAATCAGTAGGTTGTAGGTTCAATTCCTATCGCCAGCTTTCATCGAGATGAAAACCATGCACCTGGAGAGGTGCCCGAGCGGCCAAAGGGAGCAGACTGTAAATCTGCCGGCATATGCCTTCGAAGGTTCGAATCCTTCCCTCTCCACTCCAAGACAGGGAAGACTTTGGGCGGGAATAGCTCAGTTGGCTAGAGCGCGAGCCTTCCAAGCTCGGGGTCGCGGGTTCGAGTCCCGTTTCCCGCTCCAATACTAGGTTGCGATGAAATGAGAAAATTGATCCCAATGCCCAGGTAGCTCAGCAGGTAGAGCACGTCCTTGGTAAGGACGAGGTCGGCGGTTCAAGCCCGCTCCTGGGCTTGTCCCATATTTCACGAAAGAAACAGATAAAGCTTGACGGGTGGGAAGGTTGGGACAAGTTTCTCACTGCCGGGCACAGAAAGGGAGAGAGGATGGCGAAGGAGCGGTTTGAGCGGACGAAGCCGCACATGAATGTGGGGACGATCGGGCATATCGACCATGGGAAGACGACGCTGACGGCGGCGATCACGCGGGTGTTGGCGGAGCGGGCGCTGGCGGAGGTGGTGGCGTTCGATGAGATTGACAAAGCGCCGGAGGAGAAGGAGCGGGGGATCACGATCAACACGGCGCACGTGGAATACGAGACGGAGCAGCGGCACTATGCGCACGTGGATTGTCCGGGGCATGCGGACTATATCAAGAACATGATCACCGGGGCGGCGCAGATGGACGGGGCGATTTTGGTGGTGGCGGCCTCGGACGGGCCGATGCCGCAGACCCGGGAGCATATTCTCTTGGCGCGGCAAGTCGGGGTGCCGGCGATTGTGGTGTTCATGAACAAGGTGGACATGGTGGATGACGAGGAGTTGTTGGATTTGGTGGAGTTGGAGATGCGGGAGTTGCTGTCGAAGTACGACTTTCCGGGCGATGACACGCCGATCATCCGGGGGAGTGCGCTGCGGGCGCTGGAGGGGGAAGGCGACGGCGAGGCGCAGGTGCTGGAATTGATGGCTGCGGTGGACCGGTTTATTCCCGAGCCGGTGCGGGATGTGGACCAGGAGTTTTTAATGTCGGTCGAAGACGTCTTTACGATTTCGGGGCGGGGGACGGTGGCGACGGGGCGGGTGGAGCGGGGGCGGATCAAGGTGGGGGAAGAGGTGGAGATTGTGGGGATTCGGGAGACGCAGAAGACGACGGTGACCGGGGTGGAGATGTTCCGCAAGCTCTTGGACGAGGGGGTGGCGGGGGACAATGTGGGGTGTTTGCTGCGGGGGGTCAAGCGGGAGGAGATTGAGCGGGGGCAGGTTTTGGCCAAGCCGGGGAGCATCACGCCTCACACGAAGTATGAGGCCGAGGTCTATGTTTTGAGGAAGGATGAGGGGGGGCGGCACACGCCGTTCTTCAATGGGTATCGGCCCCAGTTTTACTTTCGGACGACGGATGTGACGGGCTCGGTGACGTTGCAGGCGGGGACGGAGATGGTGATGCCGGGGGACAACACGCAGATGACGGTGGCGTTACTGACGCCGATCGCGATGGATGAGGGGTTGCGGTTTGCGATTCGGGAGGGCGGTCGGACGGTGGGGGCGGGGGTCGTGACCAAAATCTTGGAGTAGCGGCCGGAGAAGAGCGAAGTTAGCATGAGAGACCTTGTCGGACTTTCCTGTGAGCGGTGCAAGAATAAGAATTATACCGCTACCAAGAATAAGAAACTCACTCCCGATAAACTGGTTCGACGGAAATTTTGCCCAGTCTGTCGCTCCCATACCTCACATAAAGAAGTGAAGGTGTGAGAGCGGAGGGGGTCAGTAGCTCGAATTGGATAGAGCACCGGACTCCAAATCCGGGGGTTGCAGGTTCGAGTCCTGCCTGACCCGTCCCCCTTGGGTAGGTGTGTTCCCTCCAGTGAGATGAGGACAGTACACATGGGTGCGTTTGAGACAGCGCGGGCATATTGCCAAGAGGCATGGGCAGAGACCCAGAAGGTCCACTGGCCGAATCGCAAAGAGGTTCGCTCGGCGACACTGGTCGTTCTCCTTCTTGTTGCAATCGTCGCACTGTTCTTGTTCTCGGTCGACGCCGGGCTGTCGTGGCTGTTTCGCTCGTTCCTGGGAAATTAACTGTCAGCATATTATTAAGGGGCCTGAGGTTATGGGCAAGCAATGGTATATCGTCCATACCTATTCTGGGTACGAACGCAAAGCGAAAGCCGCTTTAGAGGAACGTATTCGGACTCTGGGGAAGCAGGGAGCGTTCGGGGATGTGCTGGTGCCAGAGGAGCAAGTCGTTGAGTTAGTAAAAGGCAAAAGGCGCACTTCGGCTCGGAAATTTTTTCCGGGCTACATCCTCGTACAGATGGAGATGAATGATGAGACCTGGCATGTCGTCCAGTCAACGCCCAAAGTGACTGGATTTGTCGGTGGAACAAACGATCCTCAGACCATCCCGTCAGTGTCAGAAGCCGAGGTGGCCGAGATTCACCAGCAAGTTGAAGAGGGGGCCTTACGGCCCAAGCCAAAAATCTCATTTGCGACCGGAGAGGGTGTGAAAGTTGTCGATGGTCCTTTTCAGGATTTTACCGGCGTCGTTGAAGAAGTGAAGCCGGATAAGGGGAAGTTGCGCGTCTTGATTAGTATATTTGGTCGGGCCACTCCAGTTGAGCTCGATCTTGTCCAAGTTGAAAAAGCATGAGTAGTGGTGAGAACCCATGGCAAAGAAAATAGACACAACAATCAAGCTTCAGATCCCGGCTGGACAAGCGAATCCCAGCCCGCCCGTTGGCCCCGCCCTTGGGCAAAGGGGGGTCAATATCATGGAATTCTGCAAAGCGTTCAATGCAAAAACGCAGGAGCAGCAAGGGGTGCTGACTCCAGTTGTGATCACCGTTTATGTCGATCGCTCTTTTTCCTTTATCACCAAGACGCCGCCTGCCTCTACGCTTCTGAAGAAGGCCGCCGGACTGGAAAAAGCTTCCAGTGCACCAGCGAGGGAGATGCAGGGCTCCGTGACTCAAAAACAGATTGAAGAGATTGCCACGACGAAGATGCCGGACCTGAATGCGAAAGACCTTGAGGGCGCAATGCGCATTATTGCCGGGACGGCGCGCAGTATGGGCATTCGGGTGGTGAATTGATATGGCTGGAAAAAGTAAAAGCTATCGTTCAGCTCAGGAGAAGGTCGACCGGACCAAGCGCTATCCCTTAGAGGAAGCGCTTGTCCTCGCTCGTGAGACGAAACGCGCGAAGTTCGATGAGAGTGTCGAACTCGCAGTACGGCTCGGTGTCGACCCAAGGAAGGCCGATCAAAACATCCGTGGGACAGTGCTCCTTCCTCACGGAACGGGGAAATCCGTGCGTGTCGCTGTTTTCGCCAAAGGGGAAAAAGCCCAAGAAGCCGCGACGGCGGGGGCTGACGTTGTCGGAGGTGAAGATTTGGCAAAGCGCATCAGTGATGAGGGTTGGCTGGAGTTCGATAAGGCCGTTGCCACTCCAGACATGATGGGAATTGTGGGGCGGCTCGGAAAAATCCTGGGTCCACGAGGCCTCATGCCGAATCCGAAAGTTGGGACGGTGACCACGGATATTGCCCAGGCGGTTCGAGACCTGAAAGGGGGGAAGGTCGAATATCGGGTTGACAAGGCGGGCAATGTGCATGTGCCGGTCGGGAAGGCATCCTTTGAAAGAATGCAGCTCGTTGACAATGCCCAGTCTCTTCTGGAGAGCTTGGTGCGTGCGAAGCCTGCTTCAGCAAAAGGCACATACCTCAAGAGTATCACCGTGAGTACCAGCATGGGACCTGGAGTCCGAGTCGACCCGACCGGCTCCTTCCGTTAAGGCGAGGAAGGGCGACATCATTCCTCTCGGCGACACGAAAGAGAAAGCATGGACCGACAAACAAAGGAAGAAACGGTTATCGATCTGCAGGATCGATTTGCCAGTGCGACTGCAGCAGTGGTGACCGAGTATCGAGGTTTAACCGTCGAAGAACTCAACGTACTGCGCCGCGAACTGCGCGAAGTGTCTGGAGAATATCGCGTTGCAAAGAATACGCTGGTCGTACTCGCCATTGATGGCACTCCGTACCTGTCCCTGAAGGAACTCCTTGCCGGTCAGAATGGCTTGGTCCTCGGATATGGTGATGTTGTCGGGCTCACAAAGGTTGTTGCTCGCTATGCCTCTGAAAACGAGAAGTTTACGATTAAGGGAGGAGTCACAGATGGGCAGTTTCTGGAGACTGCGGGTATCGAGAAGCTAGCGACATTGCCAAGTCGTGAGGCACTCCGGGCGCAACTGCTAGGGATGCTCTCTCAACCTGCCACCCGCCTTGTCGGGGCATTGTCCGCTCCTGGGAGCCAACTTGCCCGCTTGCTCCATGAACGGATGTCCCAACTGAACGTGGACTAACTGAAAATGACTTTCCTGAAGGAGGAATATATGGCTCTGACAGAAGAGAAGATGGACGAACTCATTACCACGCTGTCCGACCTCACGATTCTCGAGGCCTCGGATTTAATCAAGAAGCTCGAAGGAAAATGGGGGGTCAGCGCCGCGGCCCCTGTGGTCGTTGCAGGGGGAGGAGCCGCCGGAGGTGATGCCGAGCCTGCTGCGGAAGAGGAGAAAGATGAATTCAACGTCATGCTGACCGGTCCCGGAGAGAAGAAAATTCAGGTCATTAAGGTCGTCCGCGAATTGACCGGACTTGGGCTCAAAGAAGCCAAAGAGCTTGTCGATAGTGCGCCCAAAGCAGTTAAAGAAGGCGCCTCCAAGGCGGAAGCGGAAGAGATCAAAAATAAGCTGGAAGAGGCTGGAGGGTCGGTTGAGTTGCAGTAGAACCGGAGCGGTAGGAGGGCATGTATGGCTGGTAAGTTAGCGCATAATTTCCGTATTCGGCGGTCCTTCGGTCACATCGAAAAGATCATCGGATTTCCGCATCTGCTGGAAATTCAGCGCCACTCCTACGACGAATTTCTCCAACGGCTTCTCCCTGCCGACCAGAGGACTGATGCCGGGCTCCAGGGAGTCTTTCGGTCCGTTTTCCCTATCAAGGATTTCAACGAGACGGCCTCCCTGGAGTTTGTGAATTATACGCTTGGCGAGCCGAAATACTCAGTCGAAGAGTGCCACCAAAGAGGGATGACCTACGCGGCTCCCCTCAAGGTCACCATTCAACTCGTCCTGTGGGATGTGGATTCCGGTAGTGGTGCGCGGACGATCAAGAACGTCAAGGAGCAGGAAGTCTATTTTGGCGAGATGCCGTTAATGACCAATCATGGTACCTTTATGGTCAACGGGACTGAGCGAGTGATTGTGAGCCAACTCCACCGATCTCCCGGAGTCTTTTTTGATCATGATAAAGGGAAAACGCATGCGAGTGGAAAATTACTCTACTCTGCGCGCGTCATTCCCTATCGTGGATCGTGGATCGATTTTGAGTTCGACCCAAAAGATATTCTCTATGTCCGGATTGACCGCCGCCGCAAGTTTCACGCAACCGTACTCTTGCGAGCGTTGGGGATGTCAACCGAGGAACTGCTGAATTATTTCTACCGTAGGGATACGATCTTCCTCAGCGACAAGGCCGGGGAACAAACCCCGGCACAAGCTTTTCTGCCGGACCATCTCCTCGGTCTGCGGGCAACGCAGGATATCCGTAACCCTGAAACCGGCGATGTGTTGGTAAAGGAAGGCCGGCGGTTCACCCGCGGAGCACTGAGACAGTTGGAGGCGGCCGGTCTTGAGCGGGTACCCATATCGCTAGAGAAATTGCTTGGGCGTGTGGCAGCTCATGACATCGTCGACCCCGCGACCCAAGAAGTCCTCATGCAGTGTAATGAGGAGATAACGCAAGAAGATCTCGACCTCCTCATTGAGCGTGGCGTGTCCCGGTTTGAAGTCCTGTTTATTGATGATACGCATATTGGCGCTTCGTTTCGCAGTACGCTCCTCCAAGACAAGATCACCTCTCCGGCAGAGGCAATGATTGAAATCTATCGCCGTCTCCGGCCTGGTGACCCGCCGACCAGCGAGGCGGCCACGGCGTTTTTTCAGAACCTGTTCTCTAATGCCGAGCGTTACAATCTCTCCCGAGTGGGACGTCTCAAGCTCAACCACAAGCTCGAGCTCACCGCACCGCTGGATCTCGGTACCCTCCGGCGTGAAGACATTTTGGAGACCGTCCGGTATCTGGTCGAACTCAAAAACGGCAATGGCGTTGTGGATGATATTGACCACTTGGGCAATCGCCGCGTCCGCGCAGTCGGCGAACTCGTCGAAAACCAGTTCCGTATTGGCTTAGTCCGGATGGAGCGGGCAGTAAAAGAGCGGATGAGCCTCCAGGACGTGGAGACTTTAATGCCGCAAGAATTGGTCAATTATAAGCCGGTTTCAGCGGCACTCAAGGAGTTTTTCGGATCGAGCCAACTCTCTCAGTTCATGGACCAAACGAATCCGTTGTCGGAGGTCACGCATAAGCGACGACTTTCCGCGCTGGGGCCCGGTGGGCTGACCCGGGAACGTGCCGGCTTTGAGGTCCGTGACGTCCACCCCACCCACTATGGCCGCGTCTGTCCGATCGAAACGCCGGAAGGGCCCAATATCGGGCTGATTTCGAGTCTGTCGACCTATGCCCGGGTCAATGAATTCGGGTTCATTGAGACGCCCTATCGGACAGTAGAAAACGGGCGAGTTACTGAGGATGTCCGGTATTTATCCGCTCTGGAAGAGGAGAGTCAGACTATCGCGCAGGCGAATGCGCCGTTTGACGCAAAAGGGAATTTCGTCAATGCGTTGGTTTCCGCTCGCCTGGGTGGGGAGTTTGTGATGGTCCCCCCCGATCAGGTTCAACTCATGGATGTCTCTCCGACGCAACTGGTGAGTGTGGCCGCTGCCTTGATCCCTTTTTTAGAGCATGACGATGCCAACCGGGCATTGATGGGATCCAATATGCAGCGACAAGCGGTCCCCCTGCTCCAGACGGAAGCACCGCTTGTCGGCACTGGCATGGAGCAGGTCGTGGCTCGGGACTCTGGGGCTGCCCTTATCGCGCAGCGTGACGGCATTGTCGAGAGTGTGGACTCTACTCGGATTGTAATCAAAGCTGAATCGCAGACCACACAGGGAGATGTTGGCGTTGATATCTACAGCCTTACCAAATACCAGCGCTCCAACCAAAATACGTGTATTAACCAGCGACCGATCGTTCAAACTGGCGATCGGGTGAAGATAGGAGATGTTATCGCCGATGGCCCAGCAACCGAAATGGGAGAACTTGCTTTAGGGAGGAACGTCCTGGTGGCCTTTATGATCTGGGGGGGCTATAACTTCGAGGACTCCATCCTGGTCAGTGAGCGACTCATTCGCGACGATGTCTTCACATCGGTCCATATCGAGGAATTCGAGTGCGTCGCCCGGGACACAAAACTCGGACCGGAGGAAATCACCCAAGATATTCCGAATGTTGGGGAAGAGGCGCTCAAGGACCTTGACGAGAGTGGGATCGTCAGAATCGGCGCTGAGGTACGGCCGGGTGATATCCTCGTCGGGAAAATAACGCCCAAAGGCGAGACGCAACTTTCACCAGAAGAGAAATTGCTCCGGGCAATTTTTGGCGAAAAAGCCGGAGAGGTACGGGATACCTCGCTCTGCGTTCCCCCTGGAGTCGAAGGCACGGTGATCGATGTCCGTGTATTCTCACGGAAAGGCGAGGCCAAGGACGAGCGGAGTCAGGACCTCGAAGAGGCCGAAGTCCAACGACTGCAACAAGACCGAGACGAGGAGATTCACATCATCCGAGACAGCACACGTGGCAAGATCACGCAACTGTTGGCCGGGAAGACGGCAACGATGCGGGTCAGTGACGATGAGTCTCGGCGCGTAGTGGTCGCCAAAGGACAGGAGATTACGGAAGAGCTTCTGGAGCCGCTACCGGAGCAGTTGTGGCGCAGGGTCCGAGTAGGAGACGGGACGATAGAGGAGGAGATACGGAAGACGGCCGACTCCCTTGCCGGCCATGTGGACACTATCCGGGAGGAATGCGAAAGGAAAATCGAGAGACTGAGGAGTGGAGACGAATTGCCCCCAGGAATTATCAAGATGGTGAAGGTCTTTATCGCCATCAAACGCCGCCTCCAGGTTGGTGACAAGATGGCTGGGCGACACGGCAACAAGGGGGTGTTGTCCCGGATTCTCCCGGAAGAAGACATGCCGTATCTTGAGGACGGTACTCCGGTCGATGTTGTCCTGAACCCCTTGGGCGTACCTTCTCGCATGAATGTTGGACAAATCCTGGAAACCCATCTTGGGTGGGCGGTGCGGGCCCTTGGCAAACAGGTCGGGAATGAGGCGGGGGAAGAGGGGGGAGCCGTCACCGGCGATCTTCGTGCGCGGCTCAAGGACTTCGCTTGTTCAACGGAAGTCTCTCAGTTGATCGATGAGCTTCCGGAGGCTGAGGTCAAAGAGCTGGCTAGCCGCTCGAAACACGGCTCTCACGTCGCGACTCCGGTCTTTGACGGTGCCCTGGAGACGGAAATTTTCTCTTTACTTGAGCAGGCAGGCCTGCCCGATACCGGGCAGGCCACGCTCTACGACGGGCGGACAGGAGAACCCTTCGACCAGCGTGTGACCGTTGGGGTGATGTATATCCTGAAATTGCACCATCTCGTTGAAGACAAGATTCACGCGCGCTCGACCGGGCCGTATTCTCTGGTGACGCAACAGCCTCTCGGTGGCAAAGCGCAATTCGGGGGACAACGGCTTGGCGAAATGGAAGTGTGGGCACTGGAAGCCTACGGTGCCGCGTACAGCCTGCAAGAGATGCTCACGGTCAAATCGGACGATGTGGCCGGTCGGACTCGTATGTACGAGGCGATTGTCAAAGGGGAGAATGTCCTGGAACCTGGATTGCCCGAGTCATTCAATGTGATGATTCGCGAGCTCCAGAGCTTGGCGCTCAACGTCGAGTTGCGTGAAGAAAACCAATAAGTGAGGTGAGGACGAAATGGAAGATTTTCTGGGTCTTTTTGAAAAACCCCAAAATCCCCTTCGCTTTAATGCCATCCAGGTCTCGTTGGCGTCCAAAGAGATGGTCTGCTCTTGGTCCCATGGTGAAGTCAAGAAGCCTGAAACCATCAATTACCGAACGTTTAAGCCTGAGCGTGACGGACTTTTCTGCGCAAAAATATTTGGACCGACCAAAGACTATGAGTGTAATTGTGGCAAATACAAACGGATGCGCCATAGAGGCGTCGTCTGCGAGAAGTGTGGTGTTGAGGTCATCCAGTCGAAAGTTCGCCGTGAACGAATGGGCCATATTGACCTTGCCAGCCCAGTGGCACATATCTGGTTTTTGAAGAGCCTCCCCAGCCGGATCGGGACACTCATGGATATGACGCTCAAAGGGCTTGAGCGGGTGCTGTACTTTGAGTCCTATATCGTTCTTGATCCGGGCGAAACGCCGCTCAAGCAAAAAGAATTGCTGAGTGAAACCCAGTATCGGAAAGCCGTTGAGGAGTTTGGTCCGGGGAGCTTCCGGGCCGGGATGGGTGCGGAGGCGGTCCGTGAGCTATTGCAGGACTTTGACCTGGAGCAGTTAGCACGAGAGCTCCGGGTTGAAATGGTCGAGACATCAAGCGAAGCCCGGCGGAAGAAAACCGCGAAACGTCTGAAGGTCGTCAATGCCTTTCGGCAGTCAGGCAACAACCGCCCGGAAGAGATGATTCTGGAAGTCGTTCCTGTCATTCCACCAGACCTCCGTCCCCTCGTCCCTCTTGATGGAGGGCGATTTGCGACTTCAGATCTGAATGACCTGTATCGACGGGTGATTAATCGCAACAACCGTCTCAAACGGCTTATGGAGTTGAGCGCCCCGGATATCATTATTCGAAACGAGAAACGCATGCTGCAAGAGGCGGTCGATGCGCTCTTTGATAACGGCCGTCGCGGCCGCCCATTGACCGGTCCGAACAAACGCCCTCTCAAGTCTTTGTCCGATATGCTAAAAGGCAAAAGCGGGCGCTTTCGCCAAAATCTCCTCGGAAAACGCGTCGATTATTCAGGTCGTTCGGTCATCGTTGTCGGACCGGAATTACGCCTCCATCAGTGCGGCTTACCGAAGTATATGGCGTTGGAACTGTTCAAACCGTTCATCTACAACAAGCTTGAGGAACGGGGGTATACGACTACGATCAAGAGCGCCAAGAAGATGGTAGAGAAGGAGCGGCCGGAAGTCTGGGACATCCTGGACGAAGTGATCAAGGAACATCCAGTTCTGCTCAACCGCGCCCCAACCCTGCATCGGCTTGGCATCCAGGCCTTTGAACCTATCCTGATTGAAGGGAAGGCCATTCAACTGCACCCCCTCGTCTGTATGGCATATAACGCCGACTTTGACGGCGACCAAATGGCCGTGCATGTCCCGTTGTCGGTCGAAGCCCAAGTCGAGGCTCGCAGTTTGATGATGTCAACCAATAATATTCTCTCACCCGCTCACGGCAAGGCGGTCATCGCTCCCACCCAAGACGTCGTCCTTGGGCTGTATAACGCGACCCGTGAGCGCTCCGGTGCGCTCGGTGAGGGAAAAATTTTCAGCAGTCCGGGTGAGGTTCGGGTTGCCTACGACCAAGGCACGGTTGACTTGCAGGCGAAGATCACCGTGCGCCTGGATGGTGAACGGGTCGAAACAACGGTGGGCCGGATCTTACTGGCGGAAATTGTACCGCCGGAGGTCCCCTTCTCGGAGATCAACCGAGTGATGAAGAAAAAAGAACTCGGTGCCCTCATTGATGCCGTCTTTCTGAGAGCCGGCAACAAGGCCACCGTCATTTTCGCAGACCGTTTGAAAGATCTGGGCTTCGAATATGCCACGCGGGCCGGTATTTCAATTGGCATCAAGGACATGGTAATTCCGCAAGAAAAGGGCCATCTCTTGGACCAAGCACAAAAGAGCCTGCAAGAGATCCAGGGCCAATATGCAAAAGGGCTGATTACGGACGGTGAGCGGCACAATAAGGTTGTCGATACTTGGGCCTCGGTCACCGATGAAGCGGCCGATGAGATGTTCAGAGGGCTCCAGGAGGACAAAGCCGGCTTTAGCCCCATCTACATGATGGCAGACTCTGGATCGCGCGGGAGTGCGCAGCAGATCCGCCAACTCGCGGGGATGCGCGGTCTCATGGCAAAGCCATCGGGGGAAATCATCGAAACGCCGATTACGGCCAACTTCCGTGAAGGACTCTCCGTACTCCAATACTTTATCTCCACCCACGGGGCGCGGAAGGGATTAGCGGATACCGCTCTCAAGACCGCGAATTCCGGGTATCTGACCAGACGCCTCGTTGACGTCGCCCAGGACTCGATCGTAAGCGAAGATGACTGCGGTACGATCGATGGTATCGAGATGACTCCACTGATTGAGGGCGGAGAAATCATCGAAAGCCTCGGCGAGCGCGTCTTGGGACGTGTTGCCCTTGAGGATATTCGTGATCCTTTTACTCAGGAGGTCCTTGTTCGCGCAAACGAAGAAATTGATGAAGACCGTGTCGTACGCATCGAAGAAGCCGGGATTGAGCGTGTATTGATACGGTCTGCGCTAACCTGTACGACCAGGCGAGGCATATGTGCACGGTGCTACGGCCGGGACCTTGCCCGTGGGAGGATGGTGCATTTGGGCGAAGCGGTTGGCATTATCGCTGCGCAGTCGATCGGTGAGCCGGGCACCCAACTGACCATGCGGACGTTTCATATTGGTGGAACGGCCAGTCGGCTAGCCGAGCAGACGACGCTAATGGTTCGGCATGAGGGCGTACTCCGCTACGTCAATCTTAAGACCGTGGTCGACCGGGATGGGAATCTCGTTGTGATGAACCGCAACGGAAATGTTGAGGTGACTGAGGTTCTCGGGCCCGGACGGGAGCGTGAAAGAGAGCGGTATCAGATCGTTTATGGCGCAAAGCTGAAAAAGAAAGATGGGGCAAAGGTCAAAACCAACGATTTAATCGCAGAATGGGACCCCTACACTGTCCCCATCCTGACTGAGGTCAGCGGTGAAGTAAGATTCGGTGACATTGACGATAGGAGCATGCAAGAAAAGGTCGATGAGCGGACGGGGCTGTCCACGCGGGTCATTGTCGAATTCCGAGACTCGAATCTACGTCCACGGATATCCATCAAGGATGATGTCAAGCCTGATGTGGAAAAAGTCGTAAAAGATATCGAAGATGAATTCTCTAAGTGGAAGCCAGGGCTTCACCGGTCTACCGGGGCTCGTAAGAGGGAAGTTGACAAAACTGCTAAACGGAGAGCTTGGGGTGGTATGCTAGAGAAGTTACGTAATGCCGGTAAACGCTTGGGTCTAGACATAAAACTAGATCTATTAGGAGGTCTTACTGATGAGGACATCTCGAAGCATCTCGCCCGATTCGAAGATATGCTAGAAGGCAAAAGAGGTGAGCTTGCTGCTGTTTTGAAGCAGAAACTCGAAGCCTGCTTGGGGGAAAAGAAAGCACGCCAGATTATTGAGAAAGCCGCGGTGGCGGCTAGTAGTAAAATATTGGCTGGGATACAAGATAAAGATGAGACATTACAAGATAAAGAGAAGAAGCGGCTAGCAATACGAGAAATGGGGGGGGGGTTACTAGCATTCGCCGGCATAGGCGTTAAGTTGGCCCGCCGCCCAACAGGCGGAGCCGTCGGCCAAGGCCCAACAGTATTATTTGGGTTGATAGTCGTCGTGGTTTGGCTTGCGCTGAAATCGCAAGCTGAATTACGAGAGAAGGTTAACGACTTTAAGGAGCTGATAGGCAGCATAGGGGAAAATTTAGAGTATAGCCTCCAAACATTCGTTGATGAGATCACTAGTAATCTTCGCAAAGAGAGCGCTTCGATGAAGGCGGTAAGCAGGACGGTGAAATTGCCGAATGGACTCGACGCGCGCTATCTTCTCCCTGTTGGCTCAAATATCAATGTGACAGATGGCCAAAGGGTGGAAGCGGGGGATGTGCTTGCAAAGATCCCGCGAGAGACCACCAAAACGAAAGATATCACTGGTGGGCTGCCTCGGGTTGCCGAGCTCTTTGAGGCACGGAAGCCAAAAGAGTTCGCCGTTATCAGCGAAATTGAAGGGACGGTCTCTTTCGGGAAAGATACCAAAGGGAAAAGGAAGGTGTTGATCACCCCCGAGGTGGGCGAAGCGCGGGAGTACCTCATTCCTCGTGGAAAACATATCAGCGTACGAGAAGGCGATTATGTCCGGCCGGGGGAGCCGTTGATGGACGGTTCCTCAAATCCGCATGACATCCTTGGGGTTCTTGGAGAGCGCGAACTCGCAAAGTCTCTGGTGGACGCGATTCAAGAAATCTATCGTCTCCAGGGGGTGCGTATCCATGACAAACATATCGAAGTGATTGTGAGACAAATGATGCGGCGGGTGCTCGTGACCGAGGTTGGAGATTCTGATTTCTTGGTTGGGGAGCAAGTAGAGAAGTGGCGCTTCCAAGAAGAGACGGAACGTGTGCTGGCTGATGGAGGCACCCCCCCAGGAGCAAAATCGCTCCTGATGGGAATTACAAAAGCGAGCCTCTCGACCGAGAGTTTCATCTCAGCCGCCTCGTTCCAAGAAACGACGAAGGTGCTGACGGAAGCGGCCATTAACGGCAAGGTCGACCACCTACTGGGACTCAAGGAGAATGTCATAATGGGACGGCTCATTCCCGCTGGGACAGGCACCCCGAGTTATACGCAACTCACCGCCGGGAGCCCGGAAGTTTTGCCAGAGGAAGAAGAACCTTTGCCCATTGCCCAAATACTCGAAGCATAGAGCATGGCAGGCCGAGAGTCGCAAGGAGGATGAATGCCGACAGTTCAGCAACTCGTACGAAAAGGAAGAGTGCAGCAACGTAGAAAATTGACCGCTCCCGCTTTGCAATCCTGCCCTCAACGGCGAGGGGTGTGCACTCGGGTCTATACGACGACTCCGAAAAAGCCGAATTCGGCCCTGAGAAAAGTCGCTCGCGTACGGCTGACCAATGGTATTGAGGTAACCGCGTATATCCCCGGTATCGGACACAACCTGCAAGAACACTCGGTTGTGTTGATCCGTGGCGGTCGAGTCAAGGACTTACCCGGTGTCAGATACCATATCATCCGTGGCACACTTGACTCCATCGGTGTCCAAGAACGAAAGCAGGGCCGGTCAAAATACGGCGCAAAGAAGCCCAAGTAAACGAGAGGGGAAAGTATGCCACGTAAGGGACCTGCCGCGAGACGTGAGATCCTACCGGACCCGAAATACCACGATGTCAGTGTATCAAAATTCGCCAATATGATGATGCTCGACGGAGAAAAGGGAAAAGTCGAGAAGATCATATACGGAGCTATGGATCTGATTCAGCAGAGAACGGGAGAGGATGCGCTCGAGGTTTTTAAGCGGGCATTGGAAAATACAAAACCGCTTGTCGAGGTCCAATCACGCCGAGTTGGTGGTGCAACCTACCAGGTGCCGGTTGAAGTACGCCAAGTGAGGCGGAATTCTTTGGCGATGCGCTGGCTTGTCCAGTATTCCAGACAACGCTCGGAAAAGAGTATGGAAGAGAAACTGGCCAGCGAACTCTTCGAGGCGTCCCAGAATCGAGGGGGGGCCGTGAAGAAACGTGAAGATACACACCGCATGGCGGAAGCGAATAAAGCATTTGCCCATTATCGATGGTAATAGGGACACCATTCTCATCGGATGGGCCAATAGCTTTTTTCTATTTTCTGGCTGCAGATGAACACCACCGGCGTCCTATGTCCTTGAAGAATAAAGTAGAGGAAGAGTTCGAGGAGGGCAGACCTCAATATCTGCCACAGTAGGCAGTTGACTCTTCTGAAATAGCATTTAGAATTGCAAACTTCAGAATAACGGAGTGGATCAGGTTCTGGGACGCTCCTTCGAGGACGAACTCCAACGATGAGGGGGTCGTATAGGCCCCCTCTATCCGTAGTTGATGTCTTTATCAGAGAGCACAGAAAGGGAGAGAGGATGGCGAAGGAGCGGTTTGAGCGGACGAAGCCGCACATGAATGTGGGGACGATCGGGCATATCGACCATGGGAAGACGACGCTGACGGCGGCGATCACGCGGGTGTTGGCGGAGCGGGCGCTGGCGGAGGTGGTGGCGTTCGATGAGATTGACAAAGCGCCGGAGGAGAAGGAGCGGGGGATCACGATCAACACGGCGCACGTGGAATACGAGACGGAGCAGCGGCACTATGCGCACGTGGATTGTCCGGGGCATGCGGACTATATCAAGAACATGATCACCGGGGCGGCGCAGATGGACGGGGCGATTTTGGTGGTGGCGGCCTCGGACGGGCCGATGCCGCAGACCCGGGAGCATATTCTCTTGGCGCGGCAAGTCGGGGTGCCGGCGATTGTGGTGTTCATGAACAAGGTGGACATGGTGGATGACGAGGAGTTGTTGGATTTGGTGGAGTTGGAGATGCGGGAGTTGCTGTCGAAGTACGACTTTCCGGGCGATGACACGCCGATCATCCGGGGGAGTGCGCTGCGGGCGCTGGAGGGGGAAGGCGACGGCGAGGCGCAGGTGCTGGAATTGATGGCTGCGGTGGACCGGTTTATTCCCGAGCCGGTGCGGGATGTGGACCAGGAGTTTTTAATGTCGGTCGAAGACGTCTTTACGATTTCGGGGCGGGGGACGGTGGCGACGGGGCGGGTGGAGCGGGGGCGGATCAAGGTGGGGGAAGAGGTGGAGATTGTGGGGATTCGGGAGACGCAGAAGACGACGGTGACCGGGGTGGAGATGTTCCGCAAGCTCTTGGACGAGGGGGTGGCGGGGGACAATGTGGGGTGTTTGCTGCGGGGGGTCAAGCGGGAGGAGATTGAGCGGGGGCAGGTTTTGGCCAAGCCGGGGAGCATCACGCCTCACACGAAGTATGAGGCCGAGGTCTATGTTTTGAGGAAGGATGAGGGGGGGCGGCACACGCCGTTCTTCAATGGGTATCGGCCCCAGTTTTACTTTCGGACGACGGATGTGACGGGCTCGGTGACGTTGCAGGCGGGGACGGAGATGGTGATGCCGGGGGACAACACGCAGATGACGGTGGCGTTACTGACGCCGATCGCGATGGATGAGGGGTTGCGGTTTGCGATTCGGGAGGGCGGTCGGACGGTGGGGGCGGGGGTCGTGACCAAAATCTTGGAGTAGCGGCCATGACCACTATCATGAATGAAAAGATCCGTATCCGCCTCAAAGCCTATGACCACCGGGTACTTGATCAATCGGTCAGAGAAATTGTCGAAACAGTGAAGCGGACCGGAGGGCGGGTCGCTGGCCCCATCCCGCTGCCGACGCGGATCGAACGGTTCACCGTGAACCGCTCACCTCATGTTGATAAAAAGTCGCGGGAACAGTTCGAGATACGGACCCACAAGCGTTTGCTCGATATCCTTGACCCGACCCAGCAAACCATTGATGCGCTCGGGAAACTGGAATTGGCCGCCGGAGTCGATGTCGAGATCAAGCTGGAGTAGCGGGAGAGGAGACAATGCAAGGGTTAATAGGAAAGAAGCTCGGCATGACTCAGGTTTTTTCCGTTGAGGGGGCCCTCATTCCGGTGACGGTCATACAGGCCGGGCCATGCACCGTCGTGCAAAAGAAGACTCGGCAAAGAGATGGTTACACGGCGCTCCAACTGGGATTTGGAAGTCAAAAACCCCAACGTGTCTCTCGGCCCGTTTTAAGACATGCGCAGAAGTCCGGTGCCGGTCCCTTCGCTGTCCTCCGCGAGTTTCGGATAGATGATATTGATGACTACGAGGTCGGCGGTGCGATTACAGTTGCCCAAGTCTTCCAGTCTGGAGACCGGGTCAATGTTGTCGGTCGGACAAAAGGTCGGGGCTATGCCGGAGTGATGAAACGACACGGCATGGGCGGATTCCCGAAGAGCCATGGAACCCATGAGTACTTCCGCCATGGGGGAGCTATCGGAAACCGCTCCGACCCTGGAAAGATTTTCAAAGGGAAGAGAATGGCAGGCCAGTACGGAAATGATCGGATGAAGGCGCTGAATCTACAAGTAGTTGACGTCCAGTCAGATGAAAATCTGCTCTTCCTGCGTGGGTCGATACCGGGTGCGAGCGGACAAGTCGTTCTCGTCCATAAGCCGTAAGTTCAGTAAGGATAACCAATGGCAGCCCAGGAAACGTCTATTAGCGTGCTCTCCGCCCAACGCGAGAAGGTCGGAGAGATTCCTCTTCCCGCTGTGATCTCCGAGCAGCCGCAACGAGAGCACCTTTTGTTCGAAACGGTGAGAATGCAGTTGGCCAACCGCCGGTCTGGGACGGCGGCGACAAAGACGCGGGCGCAGGTGCGTGGTGGAGGAAGAAAGCCGTGGCGACAAAAAGGGACGGGACGGGCGCGGTCGGGCAGCAACCGGTCTCCGATATGGGTGGGGGGAGCAACGGTGTTCGGTCCCCAGCCGCGTTCGTATGCGTACCGTATGCCACGGTCCGCCCGGAAGACGGCCCTACGCGCTGCCCTCGCGCAGAAGTTGCGCCAAGACGAGGTGGTTGTCATCGACGCCATTCAGTTTGATGAGCCAAAAACAAAGCGAATGGTGGCTTTGCTCGCACAACTTGAGATGGGCGATAGCGTTCTGCTTGTCTTGGCGGCGGCAGACGTCAACATACAGAAATCCGCACATAATTTGCCCGGGGTAAAAGTCCTGCTGAGTCGAGGGCTGAATGTCTACGACCTGCTTCGCTACCGAAAAGTATTAGTGACACAAGCGGCGATGCAACAGATCAATGAGCGATTGGGTGGGGAGTGATATGGAGATCTATTCTGTCCTTGTCGCGCTATTGATCACCGAGAAATCAACCCTCGCTAGCGAGGCCGGTAATCAGGTCGTCTTTCGTGTCCACCCGCAGGCGAATAAGGTAAACATTAAAAACGCAGTTGAGACGCTTTTCGATGTGAAAGTCAAACAAGTGCGGACTATTCAATATATTGGCAAACATCGGCGCGTTGGTCGGTCGCAGGGCAGGAAAGCCGCCTGGAAGAAGGCCTATGTCACCTTAGGTGATGGCGACCGTATAGACTTTTTTGAAGGGGCGTAACTCGTGGCTGTCCGACAGTATAAACCAACGTCTGCTGGGAGACGCTTCCAAAGTGTCTCCAGCTTTAGTGAGATCACGAAGACAAAAGAAGGGCGGGAGCGGTCCCTGCTGGCGCCTCTCCACAAACGTGGGGGACGGAATAATAGAGGGCGACTCACTGTCCTTCACCGGGGCGGTGGCCATAAACGACGGTATCGTTTAATAGATTTCCGCCGCGACAAGGACGGTATTGGGGCGAAGGTCGCTGCTATAGAATATGATCCAAATCGTTCCGCTCATATTGCCCAACTCCATTATCGGGATGGAGAGAAGCGCTACATCCTTGCCCCTGCCGGTCTGGATGTCGGCCATGTCGTCATGTCAGGAGAATCCGCGGATATTCGTCCTGGTAATTGTTTACCGTTACGATGTATTCCGGTTGGTACGATTATTCACAACATCGAGTTGAAGATAGGCAAAGGAGCCCAGATTGTCAGAAGTGCCGGGACCGCTGCGCAGTTGATGGCGAGAGAAGGTGTGTATGCAACGGTGAAGCTGCCTTCGGGAGAAATGCGGCTGGTGCATCAAAACTGTAAAGCCACCATCGGTCAGGTCGGCAACCTTGATCATGAGAACGTCTCGTACGGGAAGGCGGGGCGGAGTCGCTGGTTTGGTCGGCGACCGCGTGTGCGGGGCATTGCCATGAATCCGGTAGATCACCCACTTGGGGGAGGTGAAGGAAGAAGTAAGGGGAATCACCCCATGAGCCCTTGGGGGGTGCTAGCCAAGGGGTATAAGACCAGGCGACGCTCAAAGTCCGACAAATATATTGTCCAAAAGAGAAAGAGATAAGATGCCCCGTTCAGTCAAAAAAGGTCCATTCATTGACGACCATTTGCTGAAAAAGGTCGATATGGCCGTGCAAAGCGGTGATAAAAAGGTGATTAAAACTTGGTCCCGCCGATCTACGATCATCCCCGAAATGATCGGATTGACATTTGCCGTGCACAATGGAAGGAAGTTCATCCCCGTCTACGTGACTGAAAATATGGTTGGCCATAAGCTCGGTGAATTTTCTCCAACACGGACATTTTATGGACATGCTGGGGATAAGAAGGGCGATGTGAAAAGGAGATAGAAGGGTAGCATATGGAGGTTCGCTCAATCACTCGTCATGTGCGAATGGCGCCGCGGAAAGCCCGTTTAGTGGCAGACCTCATCCGTGGGAGACAGGTGGAAGAAGCGCTGATGGTTCTGCACTTTTCCCAGAAGAAGGCGGCTCGCGTTTTTGCAAAGACGCTCCAAGCCGCTATTGCCAACGCCACGGATTCGCAGAATGTCGATCCCGATACGTTATATGTGAAACAGGCCACCGTAAACGGAGGAGCGATTTTTCGGCGCTTCACCCCCCGCGCACACGGACGTGCAACGCCGATTCGGAAGCGCACGAGTCATTTTACGATTATTGTAGACGAGAAATAGGCGAAAGAAGGCAGACGAAAGAAGAATTAGGATGGGGCAGAAAGTACACCCGAAAGGGTTTAGGGTTGGCGTGCTCGAAGGCTGGGAGTCTCGCTGGTTTGCAGAGAGGGAATACGCCACGCTGCTGCATGATGATATTCGTATTCGAGCGTTTATTAAGAAGCGTCTCTATCATGCCGGGATTGCGAAAATTGAAGTCGAGCGTGCGGCGAACAAGGCAAAAATCAATATCTATACCGCCCGCCCCGGCATCGTGATTGGGAAAAAAGGGGTGGAGATAGAAAAGCTGAAAACCGAACTCGCCCAGCAGACGGACAGGGAAGTCTATCTGAATATCCACGAAGTGCGCCGTCCCGACCTGGATGCGCAACTCGTCTCTGAAAACGTCGCCCTCCAGCTCGAGCGACGGGTGGCCTTTCGGCGTGCGATGAAGGAGAGTGTGGCACGCGCCATTCGCATGGGAGCACAGGGCGTGAAGGTGCGTTGTTCGGGACGGCTTGGTGGAGCGGAGATCGCCCGTACCGAATGGTACCGAGAAGGACGAGTGCCGCTGCATACCTTGCGAGCCGATATCAGCTATGGTGTGGCAGAAGCCCGCACGACGTATGGTGTGATTGGGGTGAAGATGTGGATCTTCCGAGGCGAAGTCCTCACGAAAGAAGAGGAGCAGCATCGCTCAACCGTGAGTGCGTAAAGGACGCCTAGACATGCTCTCGCCCAGGAAAACGAAGTTCCGAAAACAGCAGCGGAGACGTATATACGGGAACGCCCACCGTGGTGCGGCCCTCTCGTTTGGTGATTACGGCTTGCAGACGACAGAACGCGGCTGGGTGACCGCCCGACAGATAGAAGCCGCCCGGATTGCTTTGACCCGTCACGTTCGCCGTGGGGGGCGTATCTGGATACGAATCTTTCCCGATAAGCCAGTGACCAAAAAGCCAACGGAAACACGAATGGGAAAAGGCAAGGCCTCGCCTGAATTTTGGGTTGCGGTTGTCAAGCCGGGACGGATGCTCTTCGAAATCGAAGGGGTGCCTCGCGAGGCCGCCCGTGAGGCATTGCGGCTTGCGGCCAATAAACTGCCCGTCAGTACGCAGATACGAGAGCGACTAGGAGCGACATATGCGGGCGCGTGAAGTCCGAGAGTTGACCGACGAAGAGATGCAGGGAAAAGCGCAGGAACTGAGCGAAGAACTCTCCCGTCTCCGCTTGAGGAGAGGGACAGGACAAATTGAAGACGCTATGCGAATCCGGAAAATTCGTCGAGATATTGCTCGGGTAAAGACCATACGGCACGAACGTGTTCGCACAGCGGGGAAAGAACGGAGCTAGGTGTGCCTGGAAACCGGAAAGTCAGACAAGGGGTCGTCGTCAGTGATAAAATGGATAAAACTGTCACGGTCCAGGTTGAGCGGCCTGTCCGTCATCCGATGTACAAGAAGTACATTCGCCAACGGAAGAAATATAAAGCGCACGATCCTGCGAACGCATGCCGGGCAGGAGATATTGTCACCATTGTGGAAACGAGACCCCTCAGCCGGGATAAACGTTGGCGCATACGAGCGATATTGAAGTCGGAGACATCAGGGACGGTCCAGTCAAAGAGGTAGGCGTATGATTCAGGTGGAATCCGTGCTTGATGTTGCCGATAACTCGGGAGCGCGCCGCGTCCGGTGTATTCGTGTCCTGGGTGGAACACGTCGGAGGTATGCGTCGGTTGGTGATGAAGTCGTTGTTTCGGTTCGGGAAGCGATTCCCAATGCGAAAGTGAAAAAAGGCGATGTGATGCGTGCCGTTGTCGTGCGGACAGCTAAGGAACTCGGCCGTCCAGATGGCTCATATATCCGCTTTGATACCAATTCGGCCGTCCTGCTCGATAACCAGCGTGAGCCGCTTGGCACACGTATTTTCGGACCCGTGGCGCGGGAGTTGCGGGCGAAGCGTTTTATGAAAATCATTTCCCTCGCTCCAGAGGTGCTGTAGGACAGGTCATGGCTGCACGCATTAAAAAGAATGATTCTGTGATGATTATCGCTGGAAAAGAGCGAGGGAAAGTTGGAAAGGTCATCCGGGTACAGCCGAAACAGGACCGAGCCGTCATTGAACGCCTCAATATGGTCAAGCGCCACGTCAAGCCGCGTGGGCCGCAAGACTCCGGGGGGATATTGGAAAAGGAGGCTTCCATTCGTCTCTCGAATTTGATGCTGGTCGACCCTCAAGACGGGCGCCCGACTCGGGTCGGCTTCAGGATCGTTGATGGGCGGAAGATGCGGGTGAGTCGGCGAACCGGAAATGTGTTGGACTAATGTATGGCCCGTATTAAAGACCTCTACTATAGACAAATACTGTCTGCTCTGAAGCAAGAGTTGGCGTGCGCCAACGTGATGCAGGTTCCCCGCCTGTCAAAGATCGTCCTCAACATGGGGCTGGGAGAGGGGGCCACAAACGCCAAATTGCTCGAAAGTAGCATTGAGGAAATTGGACTGATTGCAGGACAGAAGCCGGTGGTCACCCGGGCCCACAAATCGATTGCGAATTTCAAACTCCGGGAAGGCATGACGATTGGTTGCGCGGTGACGCTACGCGGGGAGCGCATGTATGAGTTTTTCGACCGCTTGGTCAATGTCGCACTTCCCCGGGTGAGAGACTTTCGAGGCATATCCGATAGTTCTTTCGACGGCCGCGGGAATTATTCTCTTGGGATTCGGGAGCATACCATCTTTCCCGAGATAAATTTGGATAAGGTTGATCAAATAAAAGGATTTACTGTTTCTATGGTAACGACGGCAAAAACAGATAGAGAGGGGCGTGCGTTACTGCGGGCCTTGGGCATGCCCTTTCGGAGTTAAGAGCTATGGCACGAACATGTTTACGTGTAAAGGCACAACGGAAGCAGAAGTTTCGCGTTCGGGAATATAATCGCTGTCCGCTATGCGGCCGCTCTCGTGGCTTCTATCGTCGATTCGGTATGTGTCGTATCTGCTTGCGGAACTATGCACTGAAGGGCCAAATTCCTGGCATGACCAAGGCAAGTTGGTAGGGGAGGTTATGCAGACTGACCCTATTGCCGATTTGTTGACGTGTATCCGCAACGCGTTACGGGCACGGAAAAAGACCGTTTCGGTGCCGCGCTCCCGTATCAAGGAAGCCATTGTTCGAATCCTTGCCAGTGAAGGCTTCCTCCAGGATTATCGTAACGTCGAGGATAACGGATTCCCCCGTCTCATCATTGAACTCAAGTATGATGACGCAGGACGCCCTGCACTCCATGGAGTGCAGCGTGTGAGTAGACCGGGCCTACGAACCCATGTCGGGGCGGATGCGATTCCAGCCGTGCGGAACGGACTTGGAGTGAGTATTCTGTCGACCTCTCGTGGCGTTGTCGTTGACCGGGACGCCCGCAGGTTTCACGTAGGTGGGGAAGTCTTGTGTAGCGCGTGGTAAAGGAGAAAGAGGGTCATAAGATATGGCTGGTGTTGGGCATAAGCCGGTCTCGCTGCCGGATGCGGTAAAAGTCTCATACGACCAAGGAACACTGACGGCTGAAGGGCCAAAGGGGACCTTGCACGTGCCGGTTGACGCCGCCCTCTCGGTCGAAGTCACGCCATCCGGGGTACTGTTGATACGGGCGGATGATTCCCGTCGTTCTAAAGCACGACAAGGGCTCACTCGAAAGCTTGTCGCCAATGCGGTTCAAGGCGTCTCGGCTGGGTTCTCGAAGGTGCTGGAAGTCAATGGAGTCGGATATCGGGCCGACGCGGTGAATGATGGACTCCAACTGAATCTCGGGTTTTCTCATCCGATTTTCTTCCAACTGCCTGCGGGAGTCAGTGCCAAGGTCGACCGCCAGACGCAGATTACAATCGAGGGCATTGATAAACAGCTTGTCGGAGAAGTTGCGGCATCAATCCGTCGGCTGCGCCCACCCGAGCCTTATAAGGGAAAAGGGATTAAATACACAGATGAGCATGTGCGGAGAAAAGCTGGAAAGACTGCTGTTGCTGGAGGATAGGAATGGCCGGGACGAACCCCCGCGAACGGAGCCGGATGCTCCGTCGAAAGCGGATAAGACGGAAATTGCGTGGAACGGACAGGCGGCCGCGCTTATGCATCTACCGCAGCAATAAGCATCTCTACGCCCAAGTAATCTCTGATGAGAGTGGCCGCTCTTTAGCGTCCGTCTCAACCCTTTCGGCAGACCTCAAGAAACGTATGCAGCAAGAAGCAGCGACAGTCTCTGCGGCAAAAGAAGTGGGACAGTTCATTGCGAAAAAATGTCGAGAGCAGGGGATACAGACTGTCGTTTTCGATCGAAACGGATTCCTCTTTCATGGGCAGGTTCGCGCGGTCGCCGATGCAGCGCGCGAAGCCGGTCTGCAACTCTAAGGAGTACGCCTGTGGTGACTGACGATGAGCGGATTAACCCTGATGACCTCGATATTCAAGAGAAAGTCGTTCACATCAATCGCGTGAGTAAAGTGGTCAAGGGTGGGCGCCGTTTCAGTTTCAGTGCCGTTGTTGTGGCTGGGGACGGTGCAGGGCACGTGGGCTATGGCTTGGGGAAGGCGCACGAAGTCCCAGAGGCTATACGGAAAGGCGTTGAGCGTGCGAAGAAGTCTTTGATTCGCGTTCCCCTCGTCGAAGATACCTTGCCCTACGCGGTCATTGGCCGGCACGGTGCGGGCAGGGTGTTGCTCAAACCCGCCGCGGCCGGTACCGGTCTCATCGCGGGCGGCGGTGTGCGTATCGTAATGGAATTGGCCGGGGTACGGAACGCGCTCACAAAATGTCTCGGATCGACGAATCCACACAATTCCGTGAAGGCGACACTGGCTGCCCTAGAGAGCCTGGACGGCCCAGAGCAGGTTGCCGAGCGGAGGGGGAAGCCCACGCTGAGTATGAAAGGATAGGGCATGGCCGACACAGGACAAGGGCAGGTCTTAGTCATCACCTTGAAGCGGAGTGCCATTGGGGGCACGCGGAGTCAGCGCGAGACCTTACGCGGCCTTGGCCTCACCCGCGTTGGGAAGACGGTGCTGCGAAACGATTCACCCTCACTCCAAGGGATGGTGAATCGAGTATCTCATCTGATCGAGGTGCGTGAGAATGGATCTTAGTCACTTACGGCCCGCCCCCGGGTCGATGAAAAAAAGAAAACGGGTCGGTCGTGGTCCGGGCTCCGGGGTCGGCAAAACAGCTGGCCGCGGGCATAAAGGGAGCGGTGCGCGTTCTGGTGGCAATATCCCACCCGGCTATGAAGGCGGGCAAATGCCGCTCTCCCGCAGGCTGCCTAAACGGGGATTTCGCAATCCATTTCGACAAGAGTACTCCATCATTAACATCGGGAGTCTGGAGCGCTTTGAGGCTGGGAGCGTTGTTGATCTTGAGGTGTTTCGTCAGTCCGGTCTCGTAAGCGGCCGTCGGGGTAAAGTCAAAATATTGGCAAAGGGGGAACTGACAAAGGCGCTGACTGTAAGAGCCCATGCCTTTAGTGCGCAAGCGCGTGAAAGGATTACTGCGCTGGGAGGGACAGCCGAGGTCGGGTAGTCATGCTCGAAGGCTTACAGAACGCGACAAAGATATCGGACCTGCGTCGCCGTCTCCTCTTTACCTTTGCCTTGCTCGCCGTCTACCGCGTCGGCGTGGCGATCCCCACCCCAGGTATTGACGGAGAGGCGCTTGCGGCGTTCTTCGAGCAGGCAGCCAGTACTGTGTTCGGCCTAGTGAATCTCTTTTCTGGCGGGGCCCTGGAGCGGTTCTCTATCTTCGCCCTGGGCATCATGCCCTATATCAGCGCCTCCATTATCTTCCAACTCCTGACCGTCGTGGTCCCAACCCTTGAGCGCTTGTCAAAAGAAGGAGAGCAAGGTCGGCGTAAGATTACCCAGTACACCCGCTATAGCACCGTCGGTTTAGCTCTTCTCCAAGGTCTCTTTATCAGCATCGGACTCGAACAGATTCAGGCCCCTGGGGGGAGCCTGGTTGTTTTCAACCCAGGCTGGGGATTTCGTCTCATGACGATGATTACGCTGGCCGCCGGTACCGCTTTTATCATGTGGTTGGGCGAACAGATTACCGAGCGTGGGGTTGGCAATGGCATCTCTCTCATCATCTTCGCTGGTATTGTCGCCAGTATTCCTTCAGCGGTGACCGCCACGACGGAGTTTGTTCGGGAGGGCGAATTGAGCATCCTTTTGTTGCTGCTCCTGTTAGTCGGCATGGTGGCCATCGTTGCTGCCGTGATTTTCATGGAGCGCGGGCAGCGTCGCATTCCGGTGCAGTATGCAAAACGGGTCATAGGTCGAAGAGTTTATGGGGGGCAGAGTTCCCATCTGCCCCTGAAAGTGAACACCGCTGGAGTTATTCCCCCGATTTTCGCCTCCTCGGTCTTAATTTTTCCGGCGACCATCGCTGGCTTTGCCGACCATCCGTGGGCCCAAACCGTTGCGAATGTTTTGATGCCGGGAGGATGGGTCTACAATGTCAGCTATGTCGCGATGATTATTTTCTTCTGTTATTTTTATACTGCCGTCGTCTTCAACCCTACTGACGTTGCCGACAATATGAAAAAAAACGGCGGATTTATCCCTGGCATCCGCCCCGGGCAACGAACAGCGGACTATATCGATCGGGTCTTAAGTCGGATAACGTTGACCGGAGCAATTTATGTTTCCATTGTCTGTGTTCTGCCTAATCTCCTCGTGGGATCTTTTAATGTCCCATTTTTCTTTGGGGGAACAGCGCTGCTGATTGTCGTTGGCGTTGCGCTGGACACGGTCGCTCAGATTGAAACACAGCTCATCATGAGAAACTATGAAGGCTTCATGAAGCATGGGCGTATCAGAGGGAGAAGAGGGTAGAGGGTAGAGGACGCTCTCCGATTTTCTCACCGATGATTTTTCTCAAATCTCCTGAAGAGATCGAGACAATGCGAACCGCGAACCGCATTGTCGCGGAAACCCTGAGCGAACTGCGGCAGCGTGTCCGGCCAGGTATCTCGACCGGAGAGCTCGACGATATCGCGGGAGAATGGATTGCAAAAAGGAAGGCGAAAACGGCGTTTAAAGGGTACACGATTCGGAACGGTTCTGTCCCGTTTCCGGCCCATATTTGCATCTCTTTGAATGACGAAATCGTCCACGGTATCCCCTCTCGCCAGCGGATCATTCAAGACGGGGATATTGTGAGCCTGGATTTTGGTGTAGTGTATAATGGATTTTATGGTGACGCTGCGGTGTCCTTTGCGGTTGGAGGGGTTGGCCAGTCCGCCCGGCAGCTTTTACAGACGACTGCCGTCGCCCTTGAAGCAGGGATAGGCTGCGCCTGTATTGGTAACCGTCTTGGCGATATATCTGCCGCAGTTCAGGAGCATGTCGAGCGGGATGGTTTCTCCGTTGTGCGAGAATTTGTCGGACATGGGGTTGGGCGCAGACTCCATGAAGACCCGCCTGTCCCCAATTATGGTGTGCGGAACCGGGGTGTCCGCTTGCGCGAGGGAATGGTCATCGCGATCGAGCCCATGGTGAATATGGGCGCTCCGGAAGTCGCCATGCTAGAGGACGGGTGGACTGCTGTGACAAAAGACGGGAGCCTCTCGGCGCACTTCGAGCATTCGGTTGCGATCATGGCCGATGGACCAATAGTGCTCAGTAGAACATAAGGGAACCGTTCGGACACGGGACCTTTGCAGCTAATAATGAAGGAGAAGAGGCTGTCATGAAAGTTCGGGCTTCTGTGAAACCAATGTGCCGAAAGTGTAAGGTGATTAAACGCAGTGGCGTTGTCCGGGTCATCTGTGAGAACCCGCGCCACAAGCAGCGACAGGGCTAGGGGTCTTCCCTACGCAGGCGAAATAAGGAAGAGCGGAGAAGGCGTATGGCACGGATTGCGGGTATCGAACTACCCCGGAACAAGAAGATCGGGATCGGTCTCACCTATATCTATGGGATCGGACGGGTCACCGCCCTTAAAATTCTGGCCGAGGCAGGAGTTGACCCAGACGCCAATTCCGACGCGCTGGCGGATGATGAGATCGTCAATATCCGGCGGGCTATCGATCAAGCCCATCGTGTCGAGGGAGACCTCAGGCGCGATGTTGCGAGTCATATTAAACATTATATTGACATTGGGGCCTATCGGGGCCTTCGACACCGCCGAAATCTGCCGGTCCGTGGTCAAAAGACAAAAAACAATTCCCGGACGCGTAAGGGGCCGAGACGGACCGTTGCCGGAAAGAAGGTCGCGCCTACTCCTAAATAGTGGACGGCGTGAGGAGAGGATCACTGTATGGCAAAAGCGGCGAGGCGGTCTGTCTCACGGAAGAAGAAAGTTCGGAAAAATATTCCAGAAGGTGTGGTGAATATCTCCTCGACCTTCAACAATACCATTGTGACCATCACCGACCCGCAAGGAAATACCGTGGCTTGGGCGAGCGCGGGGAGTGTGGGATTGAAAGGGTCACGGAAGGGCACCCCGTTTGCCGCCCAGATGGCGGCGGAGAGCGCTGCGCGCAAAGCGGCTGATGCGGGTATGCGCTCGGTTCAGGTGCACGTAAAGGGACCCGGCGCCGGGAGGGAATCGGCTCTGCGTGCGCTGCAGTCCGCCGGGTTTGCGGTGAGTCTCATTCGGGACGTCACACCTATCCCCCACAATGGTTGTCGTCCGCCCAAGCGCCGCAGAGTCTGAGAGACCGCGAACTGATACGAGGAGGTTTTTGTGGCACGCTATCGAGGCCCATCCTGCCGTCTCTGCCGTCGAGAGGGGTTGAAACTCTTTCTGAAGGGGGAGCGGTGTTACACGGATAAATGTGCGATCGAGAGAAGAAGCTATCCGCCGGGCCAGCACGGCCAAGGGAGAGGAAGAAAGGCCACCGAGTACAGCGTTCAGTTGCGGGAGAAACAGAAGCTGAAACGTATCTATGGGACGCTTGAGGGACCGTTCCGTCGTCTTTTCGCGCGGGCCGAGCGCCAACGCGGAATCACCGGAGAAAATCTTCTGATTCTCCTCGAGAGTCGTCTCGATAATATGGTGTACCGGATGGGATTTGCGACCTCGCGCTCAGAGGCTCGCCAGTTGATACGTCATGGCCACTTCCACGTCAACGGACGAAGAGTGACGATTCCATCGTATTGTGTAAAGACTGGGGACGAGGTGCAGGTACGCGAGGCGAGCCGAAAAATTACCCGTATCCAAGAATCCGTCGAGCTTGCCCAGCGACGTGGAGTACCCGAATGGCTTGAGGTCCAAACGGATTCTTTTTCTGGAAAAGTCCGAGCCCTGCCGGTTCGGTCGGAGATCACTTTGCCGATCAACGAACAGCTCATCGT
The DNA here is from genome assembly GCA_965116085.1 of uncultured Binatia bacterium (SeqCode). Lineage (GTDB taxonomy): Bacteria > Desulfobacterota > Binatia > Bin18 > Bin18 > Bin18. Next base: position 5,329,009 of record OZ220487.1, on the reverse strand, counting down.
TGAGCTATACTCGAAAGTCTAGGGCCGAGGCAGATGACGTTTTTTGAATCCGCGTCGTTGCTGGCGCACTATCTTCAGCTCCTTCTTATCGGAAGTGGCCTGTTGATGATGCACCGGGCTGGGGTGCGACGTGACCGACAATTGGACGTCATGCTGGCCCAGAGCGAGGCGACGACTCGCTCGCTGGAAGAATCGACCCGCTCGCTGGTCGAGCAGGGCCGAGAGCAGACCCGAGCATTGAAAGCGCAGACTCAATCGTTGGAAGCGCAGACTCAAGGGCTTAAAGATTTGTTACGGCGGACGGGATAATTGTAAAAGACTGGATTACCCAATCAGGCTGGTATGTAAATGCCGAGGTGGTGATGTGTGCCACTACGTGCACATAAATAGATTCGAGGGCTACTCCTATGGGGAAAGAAGCACAAAGGAAAGGACAAAACTTTGAGGAGCGCTGTAAAAAAGATCTTAAAGAATATATTGAGGACAATGGATCACACTTCAAGCTAACGGACCAGCCGACATACACTTCTAGAGACGGAAAGCAATATAGACCGGACTTTATGATCACAGAGCATAAGCAGGGTCCCAGAAAATATGTCATAGAATGCAAAGACTACCCAGGAACTCTATTGACGGAAAAAGTGATTAACAAAATAGAGAGGTATAAGACTGACAAGAAAGCAACAAAGGCATTCCTCTTACTCAGTTCCAGATCTTTACTCCCAAATGACGATTTTAAGAAACTGGCGAAAGATCGCGGAGTGGAAATCATAATAGTTGACTACGACTTGAGGCACCGGATCCCGGTTATCGGAGAATTTCTAAGGAGTGAGGTAAACCTTGGATTACCCACCCCCTCCCCCGCAACAGGTTCCCCTGAGAACTCAAGAAGCCAGGATCCCTTGAAGGACTCTGGCTCTACATCACCGATGAAGCGGAAAGTGCCCGTTGTTTCCCCTGCACCTGAGCGGCTGAAAGAGAGAAAAATGCTAGAGAGTGATCTCATCAAGCCCAAGACATTCGAGGTTGAAGACAAAACCCTGACCCCCGCATATGGCCGCTTTATCGGCGAGCCCTTCGAGCGTGGATTTGGGACCACATTGGGCAATGCCCTGAGACGGATTCTTCTCTCCTCCTTGCCTGGGGCGGCCATCACCAAGGTTAGGATTCAGGATGTCGTGCATGAATTTTCGACGATTCCCGGTGTCACGGAAGATATCACAGATATCCTTTTGAACCTCAAGGAAATCCGGTTCCGTCTCCATGACAGCGACATGGAAACAGCCGCCCTCAGGATCAATGGTGCGAAGAGTGTGAGTGCTGGGGATTTGATCGTGGGCCCTCAGGTCGATATTCTCAATCCAGAGGCCCACGTGGCGAAGCTGAGCAAAGACGGAAAGCTCGAAATTGAAGCAGAGATTCGGACCGGGCGCGGGTATATGGCGGCTGATCGGAACAAGTCTGAAGAGGACCCCGTTGGCACCATTCCCCTTGATGCGGTGTTTTCTCCTGTTCGAAAGGTCAATGTCACCGTAACCAACGCGCGAGTTGGTCAACGGACGGATTATGAAAGACTCGTGCTTGAAATATGGACCGACGGGAGTATTGAGCCGAAAGAAGCGGTAGCTGTGGCCGCCCGGATCGCTCAAGATCAACTCTCGGTTTTTGCTGACATGACGGAAGAGGTCGCTAGCCAAGAGGAGCGCCCGGGGCAGGAAGATCGGTCGCCGACGAATGAACATCTGCTTCGACCCGTCGAAGAATTAGCACTTTCGGTCCGTTCTGCCAATTGCCTCCAAAGTGCCGATATCCGCTATATAGGCGAGCTCGTTGTCAAAGCCGAGCCCGAACTCCTCAAAACGAAAAATTTCGGACGGAAATCACTCAACGAGATTAAAGAATTGCTGCATGAGATGGGGTTGGAACTCGGGATGCATCTGGAAGCATTTCCCCCTCGGGAGGAGTTGGATCGGATGCGAGTCTCCCGTGAGGGTCATCCGGCCTAGTCAGAGTTTCAGAGCAACAGGGAAACGAGGGCCATGCGACATCTGAAAGCGGGGCGAAAACTGAACCGTACGGCGGCGCACAGAAAGGCGCTGCTGCGAAATTTATTGAAAGCGCTAGTGCTGCGGGAACAAATCCGAACGACCGACGCGAAGGCCAAAGAACTCCGCCGCTGGGCGGACCGTCTGGTGACCCTTGGAAAAAAGAATTCGGTCCATGCCCGTCGTCTCGCCTTCTCGTATCTTGGGAGCCGGAAACTGGTACAACGCTTGTTTGATGAAGTCGCTCCACGCTTTCAGGGCCGGGCGGGTGGATACACGCGGGTGCTCAAGATAGGGCCTCGTCGTGGGGACGCGGCTCCGGTCTCACTTGTCGAATTTACGGAACGGGCAAGTGCTCCCTCAACGGGAGGAGGCGCCGGGAGCGCATAGAAACGCGGTGGGGATTCGGTGTGCCAGCCGGGGCGAGCGAGCATCTGAACAGTTCCTCGAAGCGCACACCTCGGCGGACGAGTGAGACAAGGGGGGGCAGCGCTCCCCCTTTGTTGTTCCCGCGGATGAGTCGGGTGTATATGAGGAATAGAGGAAGAAGGATTTGTCATGACCGTTCGGCAGTATGCCTTTCACTTCAATCTCCCCCAGGGATGTCTCGTATGTGTGAGTGCCGCAGTGAGCTTTCTTCTCGTCTTTGTTTTTGGGATCTATATTGGAAAAGAAGTGCAGGCGTATAAAACTGCTCAGCAAACGCGGATCGTACGTTTTCCGGTTGAGCCTGCTGACCACAACGTGTCTGTGAATCCTGCACCTCAGACTTTTCCACTGACTTCAAAGAAGATTTCAGAGAAGCCGAAGGGCCCGGGTGGGTGGAGTATTCAGGTTCATGTCACAAAGAGTCCAAGTACGGCGCGCCAACTTGCCGCAGAACTTGCCACACGAGGCTATACCCCCTCCGTCAACAGGCTGACAAAAAACGGAGAAACATTATACCGGGTGCGCGTCGGAACATTTCCTCAAGAAGAGGCCCGACGTGTAGCTGCACAGTTTCGACGTGAGGAGAGATTTTCCCAGGCGTACCCCGTCTCAGATTAACCCCTGGTACTGTATCTATGACGGTCAAAGATGCCATCGCCCATGTGGCAGCCGGCGCAGATCTGACGGAAGAAGAGATGTATGCCGTTATCACCGATCTGATGGATGGGCAGGCTACTCCGGCTCAGATTGGAGCCCTATTGACTGCGCTTCACATCAAGGGGGAGACCGCCGCCGAGATCTCCGGGGCGGCTGGGGCTATGCGCGCCATGGCGACACCCGTTTATCCAGGACGCCCGGTTATCGATACCTGCGGAACTGGGGGAGACGGCTGTCATACCTTCAATATTTCGACCTGTACCGCTTTTGTGGTAGCGGCGGCGGGTTTATGTGTCGCAAAACATGGCAATCGGGCGATGTCTGGCATGGTCGGCGGTGCCGATGTTCTGGAAACCCTCGGTGCGCGTATTGAGTTGTCTCCACAACAGGTGGCATACTGCATGCAGGAAGTCGGCTTCGGTTTTCTGCTTGCTCCAGCCTTTCACCGAGCTATGCGCCATGCCGTCGGCCCACGCCGAGAGGTGGGGATACGGACCATCTTCAATATCCTGGGACCTCTCACGAATCCGGCGGGGGCGCAATATCAACTCATCGGTGTCTTTGACCAGCGTTGGGTTGAGCCGCTGGCCGCGGCACTCGGACGCTTAGGCTGTCAGCACGGCTTGGTCGTGCATGGAGAGGATGGACTGGATGAAGTATCACTGAGCGGTCCGACGCAAGTTGCTGAGTGGGGGCCACAGGGCGTCGAGACGTATCGTATTAATCCGGCGGATTACGGTTTTCCGTGCCGTCCGTTAACGACCTTGCAGGTCTCGAGTGCCGAGGAATCGGCAGATATCATTCGGTCGGTCTTAGCTGGAACCCCAGGTCCTCACCAAGACGTTGTCTTGCTGAATGCTGGAGCCGCCCTCTATACCGGGAATGCGGCTGCTTCGCTCCCGGATGGGATCGCGCTTGCCAAGACCGCGATTGACTGTGGAGCCGCCGCTCGGACGCTGGAACGGTTTATCCCGCTGACACACAGGGAAACGGTATGACGCTTGACGACATAGTGGCCTACAAACGTGAGGAACTCGCGCTCCAAAAACAGCAGATATCGCTCGGCCAGCTTCAAGACATGCCGCCATTCCACTCTCGGCCGCCGAGTCTTTCCCAAGCCCTGTCTACCTGGAATGGACGGGCGATTATTGCCGAGATAAAAAAAGCATCCCCCTCCAAGGGGGTCATCCGGCAAGACTTCGATCCCCTTGCTCTCGCCCGTATCTATGAATCCTCGGGAGCGGCCGCTATCTCCGTGCTTACGGAAAAGAAATTCTTTCAGGGGAGCCTCGAGTATCTCGAACAGATTCGCCAGCAGGCGGCACTCCCCCTCCTCAGAAAAGATTTCGTCTTTGATGACTACCAAGTGTATGAAGCGCGTGCCTACGGAGCGAGTGCCATTCTCTTGATTGTTGCGATTCTCGAAGACACCCAGCTGCAGGACCTGATGTCTCTGGCTCAGACGCTGGGGATCGACTGTCTGGTCGAAGTGCACGATGAAACGGAATGTGAGCGTGCCCTGGCCCAAGGTGTCTCTCTACTGGGGATTAACAACCGGGACCTGCGTACCTTTCATACGACGATTGAGACCACTGAACGTCTGCTGCAAGGACTGCCCCCCGATGTGCTGCTGGTGTCCGAAAGCGGACTGTCCACCCGACATCAATTAGACCGACTCGAAGCTCAGGGGGTGCGGGCGTTCTTAATTGGCGAGGCCTTTATGGCGGCGCCAGACCCCGGAGAGCCGCTCCGCTCGCTGTTAGGACATCCCACGTAGCCCACTCATGTCCGTCCGCGTCAAAATCTGTGGTATTACGACGGTCGCTGATGCTCGGCTTGCCGTGCGGGCGGGCGCCGATCTGATTGGTCTGAACTTTTACCCGCCCAGCCCGCGCTGCGTTTCCGAGACAACCGCTCAAGCGATTCGGGGCGCCTTGCCCCAGCATGTCCGCTGTGTGGGTGTTTTCGTCAATGCGGAGCGGGAGCGCATCGCTGCCTATGTTCGGTCCCTCTCGCTAGATGGGATTCAGTTTCACGGCGGTGAGAGTGCCGCCGCCCTGACGGACTGGCCGGTCGTGACCATCAAGGCGGTCCGGGTCGGCTCGAAGGGGTCTCTCCCTGAGCAACTCGAAGGGATTCCGGCGGACTACCTCCTCCTTGACACGTACAGTCCTCGCGGATACGGAGGGACGGGGAAGACCTTTGCCTGGAAGCATGCTGCGACTCTTCCTCGGTTGATCCTGGGTCGGACGATTCTGGCCGGGGGGCTCAATGCAGAGAATATAACCTCTGCGGTTGAGACCGTGCGGCCGTGGGCTGTCGATGTCGCCAGCGGCGTTGAGTCAGGCCCCGGACGGAAAGACGCGGAAAAACTGCATGCGTTCATCAACAATGCCAAAGCTGCCTGATAAATACGGACATTTTGGTCTCTATGGCGGCCGCTATGTAGCGGAGACCCTGATGCCGGCTCTGCTTGAGCTCGAAGATGTCTATCATCAATGCCGCAGAAACTTGACCTTTAAGCGAGAACTCCGCGCACTCCAGCGTGAATATATTGGCCGACCGACACCGCTCACCTTTGCCGCCCGCTTGACCGAGCGACTTGGGGGGGCAAAGGTCTATCTCAAGCGTGAAGATCTGTGTCATACCGGTGCGCATAAGATCAATAACACCATCGGGCAAGCCTTACTGGCAAAACGTATGGGGAAAGAGCGGCTGATTGCCGAAACTGGGGCCGGTCAACACGGAGTTGCAACGGCAACCGTTGCGGCCCTCTTCGGATTCTCGTGTGAGGTCTTTATGGGCCGCGAAGATACCGTGCGCCAAGCACCCAATGTTTTCCGGATGCGACTCTTGGGAGCAACGCTACGGGAGGTCGCTTCTGGGAGCCAGACCCTGAAAGACGCGATGAACGAAGCCTTGCGCGACTGGATTACGCATGTGGCGCATACCTTTTATGTCATCGGAACAGTCGCGGGTCCGCATCCGTACCCGATGCTGGTTCGTGACTTTCAGTCCGTTATCGGACGTGAGACCAAAAAGCAGGTCAGACGGTATGAAGGCCGTCTGCCTGACTACCTCATCGCTTGTGTTGGGGGTGGGAGCAACGCGATGGGCCTCTTTGCTCCCTTTCTCCCCGAGACGGCAGTCCACCTGGTCGCGGTTGAGGCCGGGGGGCTCGGTGCAGGTCGGAATGCAGCTTCAATGGCAAACGGATATACCGGCGTGCTCCATGGCAGCAAGACGTATGTGCTCCAGGACGAGACCGGCCAGATCTCCGCAACACACTCGCTTGCGCCGGGGTTGGACTATCCGGGCGTTGGGCCAGAATTGAGCTATTGGAATGATCAGCAGCGCATTCGCTGCGTAACGGTCCAGGACGGGCAAGCAGTCGAGGGGATGCGGCTCTTGGCCGAGACCGAGGGAATTATTCCTGCCTTGGAGAGTGCTCATGCCGTGGCCTATGCTGCGACCCTCGTCCCACAGTTGCCAGCCACGGCTATCGTGGTGATTAACGTCTCTGGCCGGGGGGATAAAGACCTCCAAAGCGTGGCCGGCTTTCTTGGTGAAACCGCTTCATGACGCGCATTGCCGACACCTTTACCCAGTTGCGGGCTCGCGGAGAGGTCGGCCTCATCCCATTCGTCACTGCGGGGGATCCCGATATCGAGACGACGTTTGCGCTAGTCCATGAAATGGCCCGACAGGGGGCCGACATCATCGAACTCGGTGTTCCTTTTTCCGACCCGATGGCCGATGGGCCAACATTGCAGCGGGCCGCAGAACGTGCCTTGCAGCACGGCACATCGCTGTCCCAAGTATTTGAACTGGTGCGTCGTGTACGGCAGTCGCTCTCGATCCCGATCCTGCTCTTCGGGTATTATAATCCGATCTGGCGTTACGGTGGGGAGCGTTTTGCCGCCGATGCTCGCGAGGCGGGTGTCGATGGCGTACTCTGCGTCGATCTCCCGCCCGAAGAAGCGGAGGAATTGAAACGGGAGACGGACCGCCACGGCTTGGATATGATCTTTCTTCTCGCTCCGACTAGCTCGCTGGACCGAGTGCAGAAGGTGCTGATTCGTGCGCGTGGATTTATCTATTATGTCGCGGTGACGGGCGTGACGGGTGTACGGGCGGCACTCCCAGCGGATTTGAGCGATATGGTTCGACGCATTCGCGCCCTTTCCCCCGTGCCTGTTGGTGTTGGGTTCGGTATCTCCTCAGCGGAACATGCCGTACAGGTCGCAGGCGTGGCCGACGCCGCTATTGTCGGCAGCGCCCTCTCACAGGTCATTGAACAATCGCTGGGACATCCAGACCTCGTGCCGCGGGTGGGGGCGCTTATTGCCGAGATCAAAACAGCCCTACGCAGTATCGTGACCGTCACTCCAAACGATACCGGGACGACCATTATCCCACCACGCCCCTGACGACAGACGAAGAGTCCTGAGGAAAGAGTGAGGATGGCAGACACGGCAGTCACGGTGAGCCCAGAGGAGGGGGAGGTCATTTGGCTCAAATGTACGACGTGTCAAGAAATTCTGTTTCGCAAGGAAGTCGAGCGGCGCCTTTTTATTTGTCCCAAATGTGGCGCTCATCTCCGACTGACTGCCGAACAACGACTGCTGACCATCGTTGATCGTGGCTCATTCATTGAGCATGCGCCACAGGTGCGCTCTACTGATCCTCTCGCTTTCACCGATCGGAAACCTTACGCTCAACGGTTAGCCGATGCGCACACTCGCTCGGGGCGCGTAGAAGCTGTTGTCTGCGGGGTAGCGACCCTTGATGGGTGCCGTGTTGCTCTGGGCTGTTTCGACTTCTTTTTTCTCGGGGGCAGTATGGGGACTGCCGTGGGGGAAAAACTGACGCGGATTATCGAGTACGCCCGCGCTGAACACCTGCCTGTTATTTTCTTCTCTGCCTCCGGCGGGGCTAGGATGCAGGAAGGGGTGCTCTCGCTGATGCAGATGGCAAAGATCACTATGGCGCTTGGTCGTCTGCGAGAAGCCGGGTTGCCGTATATCTCGGTATTGACAGATCCCACAACGGGTGGCGTTGCCGCCTCGCTGGGGATGCTCGGTGACATCAATATTGCTGAGCCAGGTGCCTTGATCGGCTTCGCCGGACAGCGCGTGATCGAACAGACCATACGAGAAAAGCTTCCCTCGGGGTTTCAACGAGCAGAGTTTTTATTGGAACGTGGTATGGTAGACCTTGTTGTCGAGCGCAAGGATCTACGCGGGATGTTAAGCCAGTTGCTAGGTCTCTTATGCGACCCCTTACCCCCTACTGACTCCATACCCAAAGCGTCTCACGCGCCCCCCTAACGCTCCATCCTGCAAGTGGCTGTTCAGAAAGACGGGATGTCCGATTACTCAGATACATTGGCGTGGTTGTATGGACTCGAAGTCGAGCGTATGGACCTCAAGCTTGAGCGAACCATGCTCGCACTCCGTTTGGGAAATGACCCGCAGCGTCGATTTCCCAGCGTTCATATCGCTGGCACGAATGGGAAAGGCTCCACTGCGGCCACCTTGCATGCCATCCTCAGCGCTGCAGGATACAAGGCGGGCTTGTTTACATCTCCACATCTGATCGATTTTTGTGAGCGGATTCGGATTGGCACACGGTGTGTCTCTCCATGCGAAGTAGTGGATACCGTGGCAGCCATTCAGTCCGACCTCGAACCGGCGGACATTCGGCTGACCCCGTTCGAGATGATGACCGTGTTGGCTTTTCGTCTCTTTGCCCGAGCCCGTGTGGATATCGCTATCGTGGAGGTTGGTTTGGGCGGAAGACTGGATGCCACCAACGTCCTCACCCCCCTCGTGTCCATCATTACGAGTATTGGACTTGACCACCAGCAGTATCTGGGGTCGACTCTGGCCGATATTGCGCGCGAAAAGGGGGGAATCATCAAGCCTGGGGTACCGGTCGTACTCGGGAAGCTTGATCGGGAGAGCCGTGATGTTCTAGATCGGAAGGCTCGAGATCAAAGAAGCGCGGTGCTGTCATATGGCCAGGATTTTACGCTTGAGAAAGAGGCTTCCGGTCAGTATCGCTATGAGGGAAGGCGGTACCAATATAAGGATCTTCAGCCTTCTCTGAGCGGAAAATTTCAAGTACACAATACCGCGGTTGCCTTGGCGAGCCTTGAATATCTCCAAGACATTTTTCCGATGACAGAGGTTCAAATTCGTGCAGGATTACGGTCGGTGCACTGGCCGGGTAGGTTGGCTATTGTGTCGCAACACCCCCTTGTCATTCTTGACGGGGCGCATAATATCCAGGCGCTTCAGGCGTTACTGGCCGAACTCCCTGACCTCGCTCCGAATCGGCGGCCTGTTTTTCTTTTTGGCGTCATGCGGGATAAAGAGTGGCGTCCGATGGTAGCCGCCTTGGAACAGGTCGCTGCTGTGGTTGTTGTCACAGCGGTCGCGCAACCGCGAGCCGAAGATCCGTATACGGTGCAGCAGGCCTTTTCCGCTAACTGCCCCGTGCGTACCATTGAGGGAGCCGCAGGAGCTTGCCGCCACCTGCTCCGTCAAATCGGCCCTCAAGATGTTCTTGTCGTGTGTGGATCCTTGTTCTTGGTTGGAGAAGTGCTGCCGCTCTTTCCCGAAGCCCGTGTCGCTCCCATGGTCTCTCAATCCGCACCGCCGCTGGTCTGAGCACGATAGATAGCCATGCAAAGAATACGCTCTTTTTTTCTCCTGCTCACGCTCTCCTGGCTCATCGGGGCGGGGACCGTCTCGGCACAGGAACCCGTTGAGGTCAACGCCGACACGCTGAGCTATGAAGAGGACGGAGAGACGATATCGGCGCAAGGGAACGTCGTTGTTACCAAGGGCCAAACGACGCTCACCGCGGATACGGTGAGTGTCAGCCGGACGAGGAATGAGCTTCAGGCCCGCGGAAATGTCGTGCTACAAGACCCGCAAGGGAATATTCAGGCTGAGGCGTTGCGCCTGGAACTCACGGATGAAACAGGGGAAATTGAAGATGGCACCATTCTCATGCCGCAGCGTCAATACACGATTACCGGCAGGAGACTCCAAAAATCGTACGGCCAGACTTATCATATTGAAGACGGAACGATAACCACCTGTGAGTGTGAAGCCGACGAGCAGCCAGATTGGAGACTGGACGCCTCCAAGTTTGATCTCACTCTTGCTGGAACCGGTAAGCTCCGCGGCGGGCTTCTGCGGGTTCGAGACATCCCGCTTCTCTATATCCCCTATGGGGTGGTGCCTGTTCGCAAGGACCGCCAAAGCGGCGCGCTCGCGCCCCGGGCCGGATTTTCGAGTAAGCGCGGATTCCAGTGGGAGCAACCCTTCTACTGGGCAATCAGTAAGAGTCAGGACTTGACGTTTACAGCGGATATCGAAACCTCCGCTCGGGTCGGACTCCTCGGAGAATATCGCTACACGCCCAGCGAGCGAGTGGAGGGCAATTTCTCCGCCTCCTATTTTAATGAACAGATTCGGGGACCAGCCTCAACGACCTCACCTATTGATCGCTGGAGTGTTACGGGGGCCCATCGACATCGTCTAGCCGATAACATAGAGGCGTATAGTGATTTCTTCTTTGTGAGCGATGATTTCTTCTTGCGCGAACTCAACGTCTCCTTCCATCCGGGGTTTGAAGACCATCAACTCCGTTCACGGCGGTTTACCGCTTCCCGAGCCGGTGGTCTGAAAACCTGGAAGAACGCTCAGCTTCGTTCTGAAGCGCGCTATTACCAAGATTTGCGAAACGATCAGGACGATGCCTTTCAGATTCTGCCTCAGATCAATTTTCAGGGCCGCCACCGTTTCTGGAACGACCGACTTGAAGCCGGGGTGACCGTGCAGGGGAGCCATTTTTTTCGGAACCGTGGCTACTATGGTCAGCGCTTTGATCTCGCTCCCTGGGTCTCGCTCCCGTTCTCTCTCGGCAGGTACGTCTATGGGTCGGTGACGGCGACCGGGCGGGAGACAGTCTATCATATGAGTTCCCGCGCTCGGGGGCGGCCAGCCGTGCCTGGTTCCAGACGCCTCGAGAAGACGCAGACTCGGGAGACGGTCCAGTTACAGGCTGAGTTTGGAACTCGCCTCTCCCGGGTTTTCGACAGTAGTTGGGGGCGGATGAGTAAACTCCAGCACGTGGTCGAGCCACATGTTTCGTTCTCCTATGTCCCTCGGGTTGGTCAAGACGATCTGCCGCTCTATGATGCGCTCGACCGGATTAACCGGCGTAGCCTCTTCGTCTATGGTGTTTCCAACAGGCTCCTTGGAAAATTTGACCCGCTTCCCGGCGCTTCCAATCGGAAGGCCCGGGTCCGAGAACTGCTCCGAGTATCGGTGACCCAGGCGTACGACCCGAGCCGACGTCTGCGAGAAGAAGGCGAGCGATTTGGCCTGAGTGAAACAGACCTGCATCTTTCCGATGTGGATATCAGTGCGCATGTCCGCCCATTCTCGCTCTTTACCCTTGCCGCGGAGACGACATATGATGTCAATCGGGGGGATATGATTGCCGCTCGCATTGGTGGCTACCTCCAGGACCCGCGCCCGCTCCCAGAGACGAGTCCGTTCCTGCGCCATCTGCAGCGAAGGACGAGTATCGGGGTTTCCTACCGGAATATTGCCGACCGGCTCCTGAAAGAGATCAATGCCCGCGTTGTCCTTCGCTTGAATGAGTACCTGACAGTCGCTTATTTTACCCGCTACGATCTGAATGATAACGCGTTTATCGGGTCGCGCTACTTCTTCCGTCTCTTCTCTCCGCAGAAGTGTTGGACGTTTGATTTCGGGGTTGTCGAGAAAGTGAATCCCGATGAGGTTGAATTTCGGTTTTCCTTGTCTCTGGTAGGCATCACTTCAGCTGGAAAGAGCGCGTTCTGAGAGCAACGCCGGAGTCGTTCGCCCTAGAACGGTCTCATCGGTCCATGTTGGATCGCGATGCAAAAAACTTTTCCTGAAGAACAGTTGGTGGAGCAACTGCATCGACTCCGCCGTCAGGGCAAGCGCATCATCTTTGCCAACGGCTGTTTCGACCTGATGCATAGCGGTCATGTCTCTATGTTGACTCAGGCAAAGACGTTCGGTGATATCCTTGTGGTCGGTATGAACACCGATGCTTCGGTTAAACGGCTGAAAGGGGACAAGCGACCAATTCTGGATCAAGTCAGCCGTTTGACGCTGCTTGCGGCCCTTGAATCCGTTGACTATGTCACCACGTTTGAAGAAGATACGCCGCTTGCCTTGATTCGTCGGCTTCAACCACACGTCCTCGTCAAAGGGGGAGATTGGAGCCCCGAGGCCATTGTGGGAAAAGAAGTTGTTGAACACGCTGGTGGACAGGTCGTTGCGGTTCGTCATCAGAAGGGTCTTTCAACGACACACCTGATTGAACGTATTCTTGCTGCCTATCGAGAATAGCAGTGAGGGTTGGCGCTGGCCACACTGCACTTGCTTGGCCGTGAGAGCCCGCGGGCGAGATGCCCCGCGCCCTGGTCGGCCTGCTCGGCCCCACAAAAGACCTAGCGCGCATTCGCGTGAGATAGCATCGGTGAGGGATGTCCCATCGGTCGATTGTATGAGTCACGCTGGGGGCGGGTGCAGGCGGTCCGCTCGCAGCGTGCCGGCTCTTGCTGTTGCGCTGCGCCGTCGTGTCGTGGCCGCGGTGGAGGCCGGGATGCCCCGTCGGACGACGGCGCGCTTGGGCGTTCGGGGGGTCGTCGGCGCTCCGCGGGGCCCCCCCATCGCGCCTGACCGGCGCTCTCTCGCCGCAGCCCCGCGGCGGCCGCCGTCCCGGGTGCATGGCGGAGCAGGGTGCTCTGCTCAGGGCGTGGGGCGCGGCGGCGCCCGCCCGGCCCCGTCAGGCGAGCGCGGCCAAGCGCTGAGGCGGCGGTTGGCTCTCGGCCGCCGCCCCGCGTGGGGCACGGGGTCTTCAAGCGTCCGGCATGACGCGCAAAAAAGCCCGCCCTGCGGCCGGCCGGGTGCGAAGCCCAGCTCGCGCTCGCCCCCGCGCGCCTGCTCTGCATCGACGCAAGCGGGACCTCTCCCAAGCCGGCCCGCATGTATGGGTGCGCTCCCAAGGGCGCGCGGTGCCACGCGCCCGTCCCCCAGGGCCACGGGAAGACCCCCCCCCTGGTCGCCGGCCTCACGCGCGCCGGCGTGGTCGCCCCCCTGACCAGCGACGGGGCGATGCCCGGGGCCGCCTGCCTGGCCTCTGGCGCACAGGGCTTGGCTCCGACCCTGCTGCCCGACCCCAGCGTCCTCCGCGACCACCGGCCGGCCCACCAGCCCCCTCGCCAGCCGGGAAGCCATCGAGGCCGCCGGGGTCCGCGGCCTGGTCCGGCCGCCCGACCGCCCCGACTGCACCCCCAGCGCGAGGGCCTTCGCCACCATCACGGCGCTCCGGCAAAAGACCGTCGCCCGCTCCGGCACTACCCGCGCTGGGAGGCGATCCGCGACGCGCTCGACGCCCTCACTCCACACCACGCCCGCAGCCGCTTCTCTGCCTGCGGAGATGAACCCACATGAAACGAATCTGCCCTAGGGTTTGCGCGTGTTGCCGACAGCGGTGAGCGGGTTTCCCAGCGGCGTACCGCCGTGAGTGCCCTGCGGTGGCTCCGCCTGAGACCCGTATCCGGCGGCCGGGTAGGTCGGTGTCGACGGCGGGTGCGAATTTGGTGTTCGGGGGCGGCATGCCGCCTGTTGTGGCTGAGTCCGGGCCGACAGGCCAGCCGGGGCAGGGGGTGTGCCGACACTTGGGCAGGGCATGAGGTGTCCCATGAGCGGTGCTTGTATTTCCACCCCACCCGGCCCCAATGTCCGCGCCGAGCGTGGCCCCACCAGAGACCGGAATCGATAGCCCCGATCATCGTCCCGAGAGCGTTTCCTCCTGCTCAGAAAAGTAGGGAGAAAACTCCTGCGTCGTGCTTCAAGAAGAGGGAGAGCAACGCGGAAGAGGGACACTTCAGGGGAAACTTCCAGGGTGCATACCGGATCAATGGGGAAATAGGCCGGCCTGCTCATATCGCAGGCTCCCCCGACGTTTCTGGCCCTTGGAGGGCGGTGTATGGAGAGGATCTGGAAGCGCATGTCCACGGTTACGAAGAGGATGGGTGGGAAAGCGTTCTGCTGGACAGTTTTGAAGGCCCCTTCACATAACCGCCAAGTAGGACGCTTTGCTCGGTGAGATGGTGCAGTTGTACCAGCACTGCGGTTCCCCCGTGTTGCGCGCGTGTCGTGCCTGTGGTATACGCGGATGCTCTTAGGAGGATGGCTGTGGCCCAGAGATGTGAAATTTGTGGAAAAGGCCCCGCAGTGGGGAATAATGTCAGTCACGCAAATAACAAGACGAAACGCCGCTGGCTACCGAACCTGCAACGAGTGCGGGCAAGGGTCGCCGGTTCGGTGAAACGCCTGCGTGTCTGCACGCGCTGTATCCGTTCTGGAAAAATCGTCAAGGCGGCGTAAAATCCCACGCTCCTCCTTCCGATTTGTCCCTCTCATCCATTCGCCCACTGGCCTCCTTTTCTCAGTCTCGCCGACCGAGGGGAAGAGACCAGAAGCGAGCCCCCTTAGGGGGGTACGCGCGACACCTTGACCACGCCCCTGACTCGTTCCAGGTTGCGCATGACCCGTTGAAGATCATGGGCGCTGGGGATGGGGACCTCAAAGACGTTGAGTGCGCGTTTGTCCGACAGAGTTCGGACATCGGCGTTGGAGATATTGAGGCCAGCGGTACTGATCGCTTTACTCATATTGGTCAGGAGGCCGGGACGGTCCTCGGACAGGACCTCGATTTTCACAAGACGCGTATAATCCGCAGTGGGGTCCCAACTGACGGCAATATGTCGTTGGGGGTCACTTTCCAGCAGGCGCTGACAGGCAACTGTATGAACGGTGACTCCTTTGCCTCGCGTGATAACGCCGACAATGCGCTCCCCAGGGAGGGGGTTGCAACAGCGTCCGAACCGAATCAAGACATTTTCGATGCCCCCGACCTTCACTCCGCTTGAATCCTCTGAGGAAGGCTTCTGGCGAATTTTTTCGATCTCTATGGTGTCCGTCGTCCGACTGAGCGTTTCGGGGAGTTGAGGAAGGAGGTGACTGAGCACCTGTCCCGCTGTCAATTGTCCGTAACCCAGGGCGGCAAAAAGTGTTTCCTCATTGCTGAATCCCAGCGCCTCTAGCGTTGGTCCGATTTTGCGTTGTTTGCGCATCGCCGTCAGCGAGCTGTGATTGCGGACGAGCTCACGCTCAAGGAACTCTTGCCCAAGGGCAATGCTGCGTTCTCGCTGTTCTGATTTGAGCCAGTGTCGAATGCGAGCCTTGGCCTTCGGGGTTTTGACGATCTTCAGCCAATCTTTGCTGGGCGATTGGTTTTTGGTTGTGACGATTTCGACGACATCGCCGTTTTGGAGTTGATAGCGCAACGGAACCTGTCGCCCGTTCACCTTAGCACCAGTGCAATGATTGCCGACCTCCGAGTGAATGCGGTAGGCAAAATCGACAACCGAGGCACAGCGCGGGAAACTGTTGAGATCGCCCTGCGGGGTGAAGGCGTACACTTCTTCGGTAAAGAGATCTTCCTTGATGGTATGGAGAAACTCTTGAGGGTCCTGAACGTGCTGTTGCAACTCGACGAGTTGGCGCAGCCAAGCGAAACGCTGCGCTTCCTCTTGCCCTTGGCCGTCCTTATAGGTCCAGTGGGCGGCGATACCTTCCTCTGCAACCCGGTGCATCTCGCGGGTCCGAATCTGAACCTCCATCCGTTCGCCATATGGTCCAATGACGGTAGTATGGAGCGACTGATACATATTCGCTTTGGGTAGGGCAATATAATCCTTAAAACGGCCCGGAACGGGGCGCCAGTGACTATGGGCTATGCCTAACGTTTGGTAACATTCACGCATGGATGGTACGACAATGCGGAAGCCGACCAAGTCATAAACCTGGCTGAAGACCAGATTCTGGGAGCGCATTTTTTGATAGATCGAGTAGAAGTGTTTCGGACGGCCGGAGACCTGGGCGGTGATGTCGGCCTCGGCCAACGTCTTTTTGAGGATGTCAATGACCTCCGCAATATATTGCTTCCGCTCGCTCTTCTTCTTGATAATATTTCGCTTCAACTCGGAGTAGACCTTCGGGTGTAGATAGCGGAGCGCGTTATCTTCGAGTTCGCTTTTCATCCAATAGATACCCAAGCGATGGGCCAGCGGAGCGTAAATTTCGAGCGTCTCCGACGAAATCTCCCGCTGTTTATCCTCACTGAGGTAGGAGAGGGTTCGCATATTATGCGTACGATCGGCGAGTTTGACCAGAATCACGCGTATGTCCTGGGCCATGGCAAAGATCATTTTCCGGAAATTCTCGGCCTGCCGCTCTTCGCGGGTAGTGAAGTGAATTTTGCTGATCTTTGTCACTCCATCGACTAGGGCAGCGACCTCACGACCGAAATGCCGTTCGATCTGATCTAGGGTGGTTAAGGTATCCTCCACCGTGTCGTGCAGCAGGCTCGTGACGACGCTCGGTACATCGAGCTTCATATCGGTAATAATTTCGGCTACCCCAACCGGATGGATGAAGTAGGGCTCGCCCGAGTGGCGCTTCTGACCCTGGTGCATACGCTCCGAGAACGTGTACGCGTCCGTGATGAGGCCAACCTTCGCCTCAGGATGGTAGGACTGGACCTTCGTGACAATTCTGTCCAAGTCGCCGTGCAGGCTCATTCCGTCCCTATGGGTGGTGCATCGTACCGTGAGTGAGTGGAATCGATATGGAGAGGCGAGAGGTCCAGGCGTGAGACGCGAGCTCTCTCTGCACCGAGAATGGCGTGTAACGCCGCGACACTGACCTGGAGTTGATCGTTGATGACGCAATAGTCATAGCGGGCTAACGCCTGAGTCTCTTCCCGCGCACACTGCATGCGTTGCGTAATGGCCTCTTCTTCCTCAGTCCCCCGTGCGCGCAAGCGGTCTTCCAGTTTTCGCCACGAAGGCGGCAGGATAAAAACGAGCACGGCCTCTGGATAACACAACTTGAGTTGCTCGGCCCCTTGGACATCAATATCCAAGAGGAGATCCTGTCCCATGTCGAGCGCATTCTCAATACTTGCGCGCGTCGTACCGTAATAGGCCCTATGAACCTGGGCCCACTCGGCAAAGGCCCCTTGATCTCGAAGCGAAAGAAAAGTCTCTTCATTCACAAAGTGATAGTCTCTCCCGTCTACTTCCCCCGCCCGACGAGATCGGGTGGTATGAGAAATCGACCACCCGATATTCGATGTTCTCGCAATCAGTTCATGTGCCAGGGTGGTTTTTCCAGCCCCGGAGGGGGCTGACAGGATCAGCAGAATTCCGTGCCGAGAGAAGCTCAAGCATTGATCGGCGTCATCCAGCATACGTTATTCTATATTCTGCACTTGTTCGCGAATTTTTTCTACCTCCTCCTTGGCCTGGACGACGAGATGGCGGATAGACGCATCATCTGCCTTTGCACCGATCGTGTTGATCTCCCGTTGCATCTCTTGCAGGAGAAAGTCCATCCGTTTTCCAACGGGCTCGGCTAGTCGGAGGAGATCGGAGAACGCGCCAAGGTGGCTTTGAAGCCGAACGCACTCTTCGGTGATATCGCTCTTTTGAGCCAGATTCGCCACCTCCTGCAGGACGCGCCGGCGATCAGATTCGAGATGGGGCAAAAGCGCGGTGACCTTGTCTGCCAATTTCTCTTGCGTGGCCTGTTTGGTGTGTGTGCTGCGCCGTCCGATACTCCGACGTATTTTTTCGAGGATCGCAATCCGCCCGCGGAGATCGCGTTGCAGAAATTTCCCCTCGCGTCGGCGGTACCGCTCCAGCGCGGTGAGTGCACGTTGCAGCGCTTTCTTTGAGACCGTACCCTCAATGCTGGAGGGCTGTTGTCCTTCGGTGATCTGGAATACTTCCGGACGGGACAGAAAAAAATGGAGAGACAGATCTCCTCCGAGGTCGAACGTACTCTTGAGTTGCCCGGCAGCCTCGATATACGCTCGCGCAAGCTCAATATTGGGAACGACCGTGTACGAGCGTGCCGTTTGCCCGGAGAGCGTGAGGAAAACCTCAATCCGCCCACGCTTGATCTGTGTGGCAATCATTGCCCGTAGTTCGTCTTCAAGCGCGAGAAAGCCGCGAGGCAGATGGAGTTTGACTTCGAAAAAACGGTGATTGACGGTGCGGATATCGACTGTCGCACGTCCACCCGAAAAGGTGAGGCTCCCGGTCCCAAATCCGGTCATACTTTTCATGACGGAGGTGTCCTTAACGCGGTTTTCAATTCTTGCCGAGTGACGACTGCCGTACCGACCTTGCCGACCACGACTCCAGCCGCGTGGTTGGCGAGAATGGTAGCGGCCTCGAGTCCGGCCCCGGCTCCGAGGGCGAGCGCACACACGGCAATGACAGTATCGCCTGCCCCTGTGACGTCAAAGACCTCGCGGGCGGTGGTCGAGAAATGAGCCGCCCGACGAGCCGGTTGAAATAAACTCATGCCTTCCTCACCGCGAGAAACAAGAACGGCCTCCGCGTCCCATATGTCAAGAAGATGGGTGCCAGCCTGTTGCAAGGCCGCGTCGTTGACAATATCGATCTGAGCGGCCTGTCCTGCTTCTTCTTTGTTCGGTTTCATAAGACTCGCCCCGCGATAATGAACGAAATTCTGGCGTTTCGGATCGATCACGTAGACAAAGCCGCGTTGCGCTCGCAGCGTGGCCAACAGGGCGAGCAGGTCGGCCTCAATCAGTCCTTTACCGTAGTCCGAGACAACGCAGACATCGAAGTCGTGCATATGGCGCTGGATAAAGGTCCGCAGGCGCGCCCGTACGCCTGTACTCGGGCTGTCGGTCGGGTCACGATCAAGGCGGACGACTTGCTGACTGTGGGCAATGATGCGGGTTTTGCTAATCGTCTCATATGGACTGCTGGTTACCATACCTCCGACCTCTGCGCCCTGTCTCAGGAATTCTCGCCGGAGGAGCCGTCCGGCCTGATCCTTGCCTACGACGCCGCAGACCGTCACCCTACCACCCAAGGCACGGATATTCGTCACTACATTGCCAGCTCCTCCAGCGTGCAGACTCTCACGCGTGATACGCACGACAGGAACAGGTGCTTCGGGGGAGATGCGGTTGACTTGGCCCCAAATGTAACGATCAAGCATCAGGTCACCAATGACCAGCACCCGAACGTGCGAGAATCGCGGGAGTAGGGAGGTGAGGTTGCCAAACGCGCGGCGGCGGCGAGAAGATGGAGACTTCATCGCGATCCTTTCCGCCGCTCATGACGCTCTGCCGTCCAGAGTTCATAATAGAGAGCTTCATTGGCACGCGCTGTGGTCTCGATATCGAAGTGTGTACGGACCTTGGCTTGTCCATGGGCGCCCAAAGTCTTTGCCCAGTCAGGATGGCGTACACACTGGAGGAGCGCATGGCACAAGGCTGAGGGGGCTTGAGGTGGTATGAGGAGCCCGGTTGCTCTATCGGCGATAAGCTCGGGAATACCGCCAACCCGGCTTGCCACCACTGGGAGCCCCGCAGCCAACGCTTCGATAACGGCGACGCCCAAGCCTTCCCGCACGGGAGTGTGGACAAAGATATCTGCAGCGGCCAAATACGCGGACACGTCTCGACAAAATCCGGCAAAGTGAAACACGGAAGCCAAGCCCAGCGTCCGTACCCGGGCCTCTAATTCCTGTCGGAGTGGTCCATCTCCGCAGATGAGGTAATGGAGGGATAAGGCTTGGCGGTGTTGCCCGGCAGGCTGGCCCCGTTGACGGTGGGAGTGGAGTTGGGCTGCTGCTTCGATCAGCGTGTGTGGTGATTTGCGCTTCGTCAGCGCACCAGCCATGAGAATGATTGTGGTCTCCTCGCCGAGTCCATATTGGCGCCGAATAGCCCTGCGTTGGGCGGCTATGGGTAGAAATTGCTTGGTGTCGATACCACTCGGGATGATGCGGATGGTCCGATCGGAAAGAGGTGCCGCTCCCAGCGCGCCCGCCACACCCGCAGAGATCGCGATAATCATGTCAACCTGTCTGCGATACAGAAACCGACTCAACCAGCCCGCCTTGACCGGGTAATCCATCCGACGTGTGACCAAGCGGCGGACTGGCAGAGTAGAGAGCCACGGACTGAGCGCATGTGCTCTGGCCGTATGGAAATGCACGAGGTCGTAGCGTTCCCGGCGGACCAGACGACGCAGACGCCATCCTGCCAGACCATCAAGATGATTGCGGACCGAGAGAGGCCGAACGGCGAGGTTGTCGTGTTGGAGGCGCTGAGCCAAGACGCCGTGCAGCGGGGTTGCCACATGGGAGATATGGCCAGCTCGGTGAAGATACCGGGTCAGACCCAACACCTGGGCTTCTCCGCCCCCCCACTGCTGCTCCGGGTCAACGTGCAGGATCCGCAACCGGCGTATCATGAGATGTGTTCCGGGACGAGTTCTGCGCAGAGTCTGATGTCTGCTCCCGCAGCTTGGCATATTTCAGAAAAACGTAGAATGCCGAGGTTGCAGCAACAAAAAGGCCAGGAAGTCCCTCTCTAATACAGCCTCGGAGAAAATAGAAATCCAGGAAGCGCCACAACGGACGCAACAATACGTCGCTCAGATACCTCCGGCGCTGCCGCTGTCTCAACTCGCGAGATGAGATATCCGTCAGGCTGTTCACGGTGTGGAGATGGTCGCTGATATCGATATAGGTATAGTGGTGGAGGCTACCGCTCAGGTGTTCGGACCGGCCATTCAGGAGTACTTTCTCATGGGGGTCGACACCTCCCCACCTGACCTTGTGTTTCCGAAAGAACCGGAGGCGATAGCCGGGGTACCAGCCGTGCCACCACCAGCGTCCTAAATAGCGGACGAGGCGCGGTATATAGAATCCGTCGACTGCGGGGTCATCCTGTTGCAACACGGCCCGAATCTCACGCTGAAGAAGCGGGCCGACTTCTTCATCTGCATCAATGTTGAGAACCCACTCATGGCTTGTTTGAGAGAGGGCAAAACGTTTTTGCTCGACATAGCCCGGCCACGCACGCTGAATGATACGCGTTGAATAGCCTCGACAGATCTCTACGGTCTTGTCGGTGGAAAATGAGTCAACCACAATGATCTCATCGCACCACTTGACGCTTTCCAGGCAGCGCCGGATCGTCCGTTCCTCGTTAAAGCAGATGACACAGCACGAGATGAGACGCCGGGGAACGGCGCTTGGAGATGCGCCGGGCGCCTGTGCGCTGGAGACAGACAGCGCGCGCCGCCGTTTTCGTTTGGCGTACTCGCGGTCTTTCCGACGCCGCACGGACAGCAACCTGCTGAGTAAGGTGCGGCGCTGCTTGGCTGACGGCAGCGGGGGACCGAGATAGGTATACAAAAAGAAGAGGCGCTCGGTCCGCCGGGCTCGACGGCCTAGAGTCCGATCGAGTTGTACCAGATTTTTGATGCGTCGCCGTAGTGTCAGGCTTGAACCATGTTTGAGTCGATCAAGATCAACGAGGCAAAACCGCCACCTCGGCCCATGTGGTGCTCCACCTGCTTCCACGAGGAGGTTTGCGTCTCTCAGGTCTCCGCTATACAGGCCGGCCGCGTGAAAGGAGCGCACGAAGAGTGCCAGTTCGCGAAGAAAAAGACGGCGCTGCGCCACAGGCCAGTGTGGCGCAAACTCCCGCCAATAGTCCGAAAGGGGAGGATACGGCAGTGCTTGGCTGATATAGACACTTTCCTGTACCAGACCGGCTCTCCGTCTCTCCACAACCGCCAGAGGTTGAGGAGCGGAAAAGCCGTGCGTCTGTAATAACTGCGCTCCACGCCACGCCCGGCGAGCCGGGGAGCCGTGGAGCAAGGCATCCGCTCGGCGACGCCAGTGGGCCAGTTGGTGGCGCTTGACCACGACGGACTGGATCGAATCGGACATCAGCGTCACGGTCGTGCCTGCGTCCTGTTTGAAAATACGGGTGCACTGCCAGTGTGTTGGCTGTGAGGAAATGAGGTCTGTGACCCGCGCAGCGTCCAGATGTGAATAGATAAGGACCGGCGCTGTCGTGCGGACAGAACTCGTAACGCTCACAACGACGAGCTCCCCTACATATAGCCGAGATCGGTCAGACGCTTTTCCAGGTCGGCCTTTTCCGTCTCCGACATGACGAATGCTGGCGTTGTGATCCGCGACCCGTGCCGGATGTCGGCGATCCGGTGCCGAAGGAGTTCAGCCATATCTTGGCGTTGGTGGACCAAGTTGCACCGTTCCGAAGGATCGTTCGGAAGATGATACAGTTCTGCAGGAATATGCGGATTATTGGGCGCATAAATATATTTCCACTCGGGCGTACGCCAACCGACCCGCTGGGCGCGCGGATCTGAACGAACACGCAAAAATGCTTCTATATAAGCCTCCAGGCCGAGTGGGGTGTCATCCAGTAGTGCTGGCTTGATACTCGTGCCATGCATCCCCTGCGGGATCGGGGCACCAACGAGATCTAGCAGGGTTGGCAGCGCGTCGATCTGGCGGACGAGTTGAGGGGCGAGTTTGCCCGCCGGCAGGCGAAAGGAGTCTGTCCCAGCGCCCAACATCGAAAAGACCAGTGGCACACGGACGAGATCCTCGGAGATGTCCATCTCATGCCCTTCGCGCTTGATTGTTTTCCGGCCGGACAGATCGCGGACCAGACGATACCAGCGATATTGGAGGTCTGTCTTGACGACATGTTCGCCATGGTCACCATGAACCACGACGAGCGTCTTCTCGGGGAGTGCGGCGAGGAGTCTGTCTAACTCGGCGTCCAGACACGACAGTGCACGCTCGTAGCGATTTCGGCCGTAGGTCCGGCCTCGGAAGGCCGGCCGGATATGCCGCCGGTGATGTAGTTCCCATAAGTGTAAAAACCCGAACCACGGCTGCTGCGTCGGCAGGCTTTGCAATCGCTGCCGAAAATCTGCGCCCCAATTCGTGGAGAGATAGGCTGATCCCTCTCGACAGTGATAGAGGTCAAAACCGCGCCCCAGGTCGGTCTCGGGAAAGAGGGGGCCGCTCACTTCCGCCCAGGTATGGTAGCCATATACCCGGAAGGCGTTGACCAAGGATGGAGCTGCTGGATTCAGTTTCAGTCCGAAAATCGAACGGATGCCGTGTACGAAGGAGTAGGTGCCGGTCAGCAGGCTGGCCACACAAGGCGTTGTGGATGAAGCCGAGGCAATGGCCTGCGTACAGGCCACACCGGAACGAACGAGGCGATCCAGGGTCGGCGTTCGCGCACCCCGGTTCCCGCCGACAACCGCATCGGCACGCAAACAGTCGATTAAGAGAAAAAGAACATTCGGACGATTCATACAGATATGCCGGTTGGAGCCCCATTCCCGGGCTGCGCTTAGGGCGTCTGGGCATGATTGAGAACGTGACGTGCCTTCTCAAGGACCTGCTCCGGGGCAATGCGCTGCATACAGGCACGCTGGATGCCGCAGTCTCGCGTATAACACGGACTACACGCTGCCGGGCCGCACAGAGCAAGAGCTTCCGAGCCCCATGGTGCCGAGCGGATAGGACTTGTGGCGCCCCACAGGGAGATCACGGGCGTTCCCACTGCTGCTGCAATATGCATGGGGCCGGAATCCGGTCCAATGCCGAGCCGGGCGCGCGAAAAAATGCCGATCAGATCACGCAGCTTGGTCCTTCCACTCAAATCGGTTGCTTTCGCCTCTCCCAGCGCGGTGCTGACCTGGCTCGCAAACATCACCTCTCCTGGCCCCCCAATCAAGACTGTGCCCATATCATACTCCTGCTGGAGAGTTCGTGCCACCTGAGCGGTTGCCGTTGGAAACCAGGACCGACTTGGCCAGCGTGAGCCAAGAAAGAAAGTGACGTAAGGATGCGGGGTGTTGGCGAGTAAGGTGTCGATATCTCGCTCTTCCTCCTCCCGCAGCCGGAGATCAAACGTGATCCCGTCGTCGGGAAGACCCAGAGCGTCCGCAAAGCGTAAATATTGTCGAAGTTTGAGAGAAAAGTCCGGAATGGCCCCAATCGTATGTGTATTACATAGCCAATTGCCTTCTTTTGCATTCTGACGATGAAACCCCAGTCGAACCGGTGCCCGCGACCAGAGACTGGCCAAGCCACTCTTGGCATGACGCTGGAGGTCGAGGACCAAGTCGAACTGTTGCGACCGAATCGTTTGAAGAAAGGGCCAAAACTGTCGAGGCCCTTGAGCGCGGTTATAGAGCAGGGTCTCATTGAGGGCAGGGTGCGCTTCAAGCAAAGGTGCCGCCGCTGGTTCTACCGCCCAGGTAATGTGCGCCCGCGGATAGCCCCGCCGGACTCGAGTGAGTAAGGGCAGTGCCCTGGTCACATCCCCAATTGCCCCGAAAAGAAGGATGAGAATACGAGCGGGTTGGATGGCAGCAAGAGATCGCATCACACTACGGGGGCTATAATAAGTCTGTTCCTGCGTCTTCCGGCGCCGGGCGAGAAGCGGTCATTTGGGCCCATAGGCGGCTGACCCCTCATTTTTGATCCCGATGGAATACGCCGTCCCGTCCTCTACTCCTCCTCAAATAGCTGGTCCTTGCTCAAGCCACCGCCCCTCGGCGCTAAATTCCGCCATTGAGCGTCGAAGGCGGGCAAGGTTGCGTTTGCGCTGGGAAGACGGGAGAGGGGAGGGGAAGATGCGTGCCCGGTCAAAATCGATAATGAGCACCTCGTACCGGTCAGAGTCATGCCGAACGAGAACGTTCGTGAGGTTGAGATCCGCATGAGAGATACCACACTCATGCATGGTGTTGATCGTCTGCAAAACTTTGTCAACCAGAAGCCGACGTCCCTCAACCGGGGGGTTGGTTTGCAGCCATGCACGCCAGTTGAGAAACCCTCGGGCTTCGCGAGTGATGAGCGTTCCCCGATAAAAACCAAAAGGTCGCCACTCGACCCCGGCGCCCAAGACTTCGACCGTTGGGACGCCGCGTTCGCGGGCTATGACCGTCGTGCAGAGTTCCATAAAGGGGCGCGGTGGGCGGCCCCAATACAGGTCGTGTACAAAATGGCGGACTAAGCCTCCACGTTGATAGCGTCGGACGATAGCCGGACTGTGGGCGTCGAACGGGACGCGCTCGATTATGCCCCGCCCGCCCTGGAGACGGTCAGTCCGGCCGACTTTTATTTCCTCCAAGGCAGCCAGCAGGGCCTTCCTGTGGCCGTCTTTGAGCCACCAGGTGGCGGCAGTGGTATGTGCGGTAAAGCCGTTTGGGGGTGTCAGCGGACGGAAGGCGGCGAACATCGTACTGGGGATATGGGCACAGCAAGCTTCCCTTGAGGCCGCGGCCGGGTTTGAATGACTGGAAGGGATGGAGGGGCTGCCTTGAGGTTGAAGGATCTCCTCCGCCCGTACGTTTTGAATCTCCCACAGCTTGGCATATGAGACAAGCACGGCGTAGGAATCGAACAACGCTATCGTCAAGCCGCTTATGCCGTTTCGCCACTTACCCTGACCAAGATAAGAGGACAAGAATGCGCCAAGAGGGGAGAGGGCAAAATGCCGGGATTTCACCTGCTTGTTTTGCCTTGCCCATTCTTTGGCGGTTGCCGATGTTGTGGCATTCAGTGTGGCAAAGCGTTCTCGGAGTGTCATGGTGACGCTACTGGCCGCGGCTTGTCTGTCCAGGACGAGGCGCAGGTCCGCTTGAGAAGCCTATCGACACCGGCTAATACGTCGTGGGCCGTTATCAGTTGCATACATGCTTCAGTGCCACGTGGACAGGAAGGGCCACCGTGCTGACGACATGGGCGGCAAAACACCTCTTTTTTTTCAACGATCACTGCATTCCCGCTATACGGGCCGTACCCCAAGCTTGGAGTCGTCGCGCAAAAAATTGCCACAACCGGGACTTGCCGCGCAACGGCAAGGTGCATAGGGGCACTATCATTGCTAATGATCACCCGGGCCCGATCAATGAGCGCCATAAACGTTTGCAGGTCGGCCTGACCGGCAAGGTTGAGCAGGCCCGCCCCCTGGGCCTGCTCTTCGATCTCCTGCGCTACGGGCACGTCATCCGGGCCGCCACACAACACCACGCGTCCGTAGTGCCGTGCAAGAGAACGAGTGAGAGCACTATAACCTGCCGTTGTCCAACGTTTGGTGTACCAGACCGAGCCCGGACACACGATAAACACCGGGTCAGAGGGAGCAATCTGGGCCTCGTCAAGGAAACGCCGGGCGTTGGCCTGGGCGGCTGAGCGATAGGCGACGTATGGTGTGCGGTCGCAGGATGCCGGCTCAAGACCAAACGCCCGCATCAGACACAAAATACGCTCCACTTCGTGTCGGTCGGTGTCTCGCTGGACGGTCTGATGATACAGGAACCAGCCCGGACTTTGGTGAAATCCGACCCGGTGGGGAATGTCGGACAGGGCCAGTAGCAGAGCAGTCCGAAAGGACTTATGCGGGGCGACTGCCAGCGTAAAGTGCTGGCGCTGGAGCCGACGGGCCGTTCGCAGCAGACCGCGCAACCCCCGGTCGTCTCCACGCTTGCTATCGACGAGAACGTTGTCCACCGCAGGGTGATCTTGGACGAGCGGTCGTGCCTGGGGAGTGGTGAGGACGGTCAGTGACTCGGGGTCGAGCTCGCGCCGCAGGGTGCTGAGGAGCGGGGTGGTCAAAACCACATCCCCAAGAAAACCGGTCTGGGCAACGAGGAGACGCTCCATCAGGCAGTCTCAACTTTCCGCAGTCGTAACACTAAATTGTCTTCCATCAGAAGACGGGGATGGCACAGCCAGCGCAGCAATTTCCTGTTCTCCCGTCGCTGGTGCGGGTTTTTCTCTCGTATCCCCAGGGTGTACCAAGTATAGACCATCACGGGGAAACCCAGCGTCGCCAGCAAGAACCGCGAGTAGAGCTTGACCTTGCTGTGGCCCAGGCGTTCCGGGTGGAGTCCGTTTTGCTTACATAGATAGTATAGAATCGGCAGTTCAATCGGGTAGTTGTGAAACCGATGGGCGTGTTCGAGGGGCGTCTCAAATGGAATGAAGCGGCGTTTGGTCTTGTGATATCCGCTGAGCATGAAATGCACCCGCGAGTTCAGGCGCATGACATTGGGGGTCGTCAAAATTAGCGATCCGCCGGGTTTGAGAATGCGCGCTAACTCGCCTAGCGCAGCTTGATGGTCGGACAGATGCTCGATGACCTCAACCAGCAAAACCACGTCAAAACTGGCATCGCCATAGGGCAGCCGCTCTCGCAGGTCCACTCCGTAATCAATGGGGACCCCGCCTCTGTCCGGTCCACTGGCTTCGAAGTTGGTCCCCCGAAGCGCGAAACGTCGCTGTTGTAACGATGCTAAAACGTCGCCTTCTTTACAGCTCACATCAAGGAGAGTTTTCCCCTCATCGGGAATATCGGCGAGCAGGTCGGAAACGGCTTGAATAAGGAACGGAGCTGCCATAGCACTCTTACTCTGCGCTTCTTTCTATTCTTTTCAGGTGAGATTCGATAAACCCCAAGAACTGCTCGACATCGTTGACCTCCATATCGATACGGAGAGCAACGAGCTTATCCGTGGCAAACGGAAACTTCTCAAGCTTTACCAGATCTTTTTCCGTCGTCACCACGAAATCACACGCTCGGCTGGTTGATGTCATCGTTTGCCAGTCCCTTTCTGTGTAGACATGATGGTCTGGAAATACCATCATGTCTACGATTTCCGCGTCTACTCCTCTGATAAAACGGTGGAACAGATCTGGAGCGGCAACCCCACTGACCGCCGTCACCTTCTTATGCGCCAATAAGAATAAGGGTAACTCTTGCCACTCTCCATGTGCGGAGTGAATAAGCGCGGTCGGACGCGGGTTCGCAAAAAAGAGGGGTTTCTCCTGTATGTGGAGGGAGGCCGCGTAGTCCCGCTGAGGCCCCGCCGCCCCCTTCGTCACGACGACCAAGTCCGCTCGACGTAGGGCAGTAGACGGTTCGCGGAATGGGCCGGCGGGGAGCAACCATGTCTCTTTCTGCCGGGCATCAAGCAGCACGATGTCGAGGCTACGGCCTAAGCGTCGATATTGAAAACCATCGTCCAGAATGACGACCTCGGCGCCATAGGCTGCTCGTGCCAGCCGGGCCGCTCGGACGCGGTCGCGTCCGGCCAGCACGACACCGGAGAAGGTTCTGGCCAGCATGACGGCTTCGTCTCCAACCTCCTCCGGCGTCGCTTGGACTGGACCGCCCGTCCCCACTACCGTGACTCCTCTGTTCTGCCCTTTGTATCCTCTGGAGAGAATAGCGACCCGGTGATGCTGAGCGTGCAGCAAACGAGCGAGCCAGAGAACGAAGGGCGTCTTCCCCGTTCCGCCAACGGTAAGATTCCCTACGCTAATGATGTGAAGGGGCAGCTGCTCACTATGAAAGATACCCTTCTCATATAGAAAATTACGGACTCGGACGACGGAGGAGAACAGGGTCGAGAGAGGAACGGCCGCCAGCCAGCCCAACACACCGAGGAAGCCCTGACGAGTCCAGATTTTCCGGCCGAAACGTTGGAGGGAAGTCATACGCGGGCTAGGAGCGGGAAGGAGCGCAGGGCGGACAGTGCTGAAGGACAACGCTTAAGGTACGCTCGACTGCGCCTTGTTGCTGCTCAATGGCTTTACGTGCCCGCACCCCGGTCTGTTGTTGTAAGTCGACATCGGTCAGCAACGGCAGAGCGGCCTCATACAAACTGTGCGCGTCGCAAACTTCAATCCCTCCCTGAACTTTTTTCAGCTCCGCGACAATCGACGAAAAATTATGTGTATGCGGGCCGAAACAGACCGGGGCTCCGACAAGAGCCGGTTCAATCACACTATGTCCGCCAGGACCTCGAATGAGACTGCCACCAACAAAGACGAGGGACGCCGCAGCGTAAAAACCGGCAAGCTCTCCTAGTGTATCCAAGAGAAACACCTCGGTTTCAGGGGGTGCCGGCGCAGCGCACGCACTGCGTTTGATATAGCGCCAGTCCTGCCGTTGTAACAGCGCCTCAACGGAAGAAAATCGTTCGGGATGACGGGGAGCGAGAAGGAGCAGGAGGTGGGGCAGTTCGCCTCGAAGCTCCCGGACGGCTTGGAGGAGGATTTCCTCTTCGGAATCATGGGTGCTTGCGCCAATAAGCAGTGGCCGGTCGCCCAAACCTGCCTGGGCTAGCGTTGCCCGGCCGGCTTCTCCACTGGCGTTCACGCGGTCAACCTTGAAATTCCCTGTTACCTGCACACGTTGAGGGTCCGCTCCAGCAGCAATAAGGCGGTAGGCATCTTCCTGCGTCTGCATGCAACATGTGGTAATGCCCTGCAAGATCGGACGAAAGAGAGGGGAGAGGAGGCCATGGCGTCGCCGTGCGCGTTTGGAGAAGCGGCCACTCACCAGGAGGGTCGGTATATGCCGACGGGCCAGGCTTGCTAGCATATTTGGCCACAATTCTGTTTCGGTGAAAAAGAATACCTGTGGTCCGACATGCTTGAGGACATGGCGGCTCACGAGCGGATAGTCGAGTGGGAAATAGAACACCCCATCTGCTTCGGGACACCGTTCGGTCGCTGTCCGATAGGCCGTTGTGGTTTGTACTGAAACCAGCAGCGGCGTGTCTGGAAAGCGCTCTTTCAGTGAGGATAAGAAGGGCCGGGTGGCGAGGAGTTCACCAACAGAGGGGGCGTGGAGCCAGAACGGTGCGGTATTCCGTGTCAGTTGGAGAATATCCGAGGGCAGCCGGCCGAGGCGCTGTCCCAAGCCGATGCGATAGCGTGGCCTCAGAATGAGCGCCATGACCGCAAAGGGGCAAGCGATAACAACGAGAATCGTCAAAAGAACATTGTAGACCGTAAGACTCATGAGGACTCGAAGTATGTGTCCGCCTGCTCGGTGATGGTCCGTAGACGCCCTTCCAGTTCCCGTCGCTTCTGTTCCAGTTGCGCGGGGGTCGTCTCTGCCGGAACGGAAATGGGAGACCCCACCACGTAGACGACCCGACTAAAAGGGAAGGGAATCATGAGACGGTCCCAACTCCCCATTCTGGTATGCCACGCCGCACTATATGCGGTCGGGTATACAGGGACGCCGGTAGCGCGGGCAAGCTGGAGGACTCCGGATTTGGCCTGCTGGCAAGGTCCGCGGGGCCCATCTGGAACAACGATGAGGTCGTAACCGAGTCGATACGCCTCGATCAGCCCTTTGAGGCCGCTGACCCAACCGCGAGAAGACGATCCTCGGACTGCGGCAATACCGAAGCGTTTGAGTACCCGAGTGATAATTTCTCCGTCACGGTGGATACTATTCATGATACAGGCCTTTGAGCCGCGGTAGCCAAAGCGCATGAGCACAATGCGGCTATGCCAAAAGGCCAAGATGACCTGTTCGCCCCGTTCCCAGCGGGCGAACAGGTCGTCTACACCGATATAACATTTCCTGGTCGTCACCTTGAGTAACCACAGCAGCGCAAAGGCGAGACCCGCCCAAAGACGAATTTTGAGCTCTTCACCGAATGGGAAATGGGGCTGGCGGCTAAATGGGTGGGGTGAAGAGTCGGCCGTGGCAGGGCCAGTAGAAGGGGGGGAGGAATGCGGCATAGGCGTCAGGCCGCTGGACGCGGCTCGGCACGAAACTGGAGCTCATAGAGACGTCGGTAGTGGGTATTGTGCGCCAAGAGTTCTGCATGTGGGCCTTCTTCCATGATATGTCCGTTGTCCAAGACCACAATCCGGTCGGCCCGCTGAATGGTTGATAAGCGGTGGGCAATCACCAGCACGGTCCGCCCAACCATCAGACGTTCGACGGCGTCTTGGACCAAGCGTTCCGATTCGTTATCCAGTGCAGAGGTCGCTTCATCAAGGATCAACAGGGGCGCATCTTTCAAGAGCGCCCGGGCAATGGCGAGCCGTTGGCGCTGACCTCCTGACAGCAGCACGCCAAGCTCGCCAATCTGGGTGGCATATCCATCCGGGAGTGCCATGATAAAGGCGTGGGCATGAGCGGCCTTGGCCGCGGCAACAATATCCTCTTCAGGCCGTTGAGGCATGCCATAGGCAATATTATTGCGGACAGTATCATTAAACAAAAAAGTGGTTTGGGTAACCACGGCAATCTGAGAACGCAATGAGGCGAGAGTCAGGTCGCGCAGGTCTGTTCCGTCTACCGTAATCCGTCCTTCGCTGACATCATAGAAGCGCGGGATCAAATCAGCCAGAGTACTCTTGCCGCCTCCACTGGGGCCGACCAAAGCCACGACCTGCCCTGCCTCTATTGTCAGGTTGATATGTCGTAAGACCCACTCCTCTTGGTAGCGAAAGGAGACGTCATGGAACTGGATACCTCGCTGGACGCGTGATGACAGGCGGTGTGCCTGGGGTCGTTCTTGGACATCGCTACACTCGTCCAAGACCTCGAACAACCGCTCTGCTCCGGCCAATCCGTTTTGCACGGCGGTCTGCGTTCGGGTGAGATGCTTGAAGGGCTGATAGATCAGCAGCATGGCCGTCAGAAACGCGACAAATTCACCTTGGGTACGCTCCCCCTCAATGACGCTCAACCCCCCATACCAAACAACCCCGGCAATGCCGCAGGCTGCCAGGAGTTCGACCATGGAGGGTACAAATGCCTTGAGGCGTCCGGCCCGAACAGCGTGCCGGTAAATCCTGTGGTTTTCGGCGGCAAAGCGTTGTCGTTCATAGTCTTCCATGCCGAAAGCTTTGACTACACGTGTCCCCTGGATGGTCTCCTGCAGGAGGGCGGACAAATACCCGAGTGAACCCTGGCCTTTGCGACTCAAACGACGGACCTTCTGATAGATCCGCATGAGTGGCAGGATGGTCGCGGGAAAGGCAATGAAGGCGATACTGGCGAGAACCCAATCCTTGACAAACGCCACCGTCACCAAGACCATCAGCGTCGTGGCGTCCCGCATCATTGAGGCCGTGGCTTGGGTGAGCGCTTGGCGGACGAGCAGGGTGTCGTTGGTCACCCGCGAGATCAGTGTGCCCGTTGGATGGCGCTGAAAAAAGGACAGGGAGAGCGATTGGAGATGGGTATTCAGCGTATTGCGTAGATCTTCAACGATCCGTTGACCCACGTATTCCATCAGATAGATATGACCAAAATTACAGGCACTCCGAAAACTGAAGGTCAGGATAATAATGACGGGAAGGGTCTGGAGGGCATCGAGATTCTTATCGGCAAAAATATCGTCAAAGACATGTTCGACCAGAAAGGGCAGCAGGCCGTTTGTCACGCTGAACAAGACCATGCATACGACTGCGGGAAGAAACGCACGGTAGAGGTAGGGACGCAAATACAGCAGCAGACGCCGATAAACAGTCATGACTCCACGAGACTCAGTGAGGGCTTGGCCAGCAAATTGAAAATCAAGCCCGCCGCGCGTACGGCGGCCCCAGGCTCCCCGAGTTTG
This sequence comes from uncultured Binatia bacterium (SeqCode), assembly GCA_965116085.1. Classification (GTDB taxonomy): domain Bacteria; phylum Desulfobacterota; class Binatia; order Bin18; family Bin18; genus Bin18. The sequence goes on along the minus strand of OZ220487.1, from coordinate 5,296,444 downwards.
GTCCGTACCTCCCGTAATCCTTCTTGGGCAACGCTATATGCCTGGGCATCGGTTAGCAACCGCCGCGCCTCTGCGGCAATCCGCTCGGACGTGACGGCGCTTTGAAGCAGCTCGGGGACGATCTGTCGTCCGGCAATGAGATTGGGCATGCCAATGAAGGGGACATGGACAAACAAACGGGCCAGGGCATAGGTCACGGGAGCCAAACGATACACAATGACCATGGGTCGTTCGAGCAGGGCCATCTCCAGCGTCGCAGTGCCGGAGGCCACGATAGCGAGGTCGGCGGCGTGCGCAACATTATAGGTATCCTCTTGAACAATCCGAACCGCGGCCGAGAGGGAGCGGACCGTGGCTTCGATTTGGGCGAGGTCAAGGGTTGAGGCGAGGGCGAGAACAAATTGATATGTATCTCCCAGAGTGGTTGTTGCACGAAGGAGCGGGGGGAGCAAATAGCGGACCTCTTGCGTTCGACTGCCCGGCAGCAGGACAATCGTCTTGCGGGCCGGGTCGAGGTGGTAGCGACGCAGGGTGTCGGCCCGAGAACGGGTTGGCCGGACGCGACCGACCAGCGGATGGCCCACAAATTCAACCGAGCAGCCATGTGCGGTATAAAAGTCCGGCTCGAACGGAAACACGGCGGCCAGCAGATCCACCCGCTTGGCAATCGTATAGACCCGCCTCTTCCGCCAAGCCCAGACCTGAGGACTGATATAGTAGAAAACGGGAATGTCGATGCGCTTGGCGACTTTTGCCAGCCGCAGATTAAACTCTGGAAAATCAATCAGCACCAGCAAATCCGGGGGAGACGTGCGCAGAATATGGGTCAGTTTCCGATAGGTTCGCAACAGCGCGGCGAGCTTATCGGCTGCCTCGAATAAACCCATGCCAGCGATGGTTGCCGAATCGACCAGGGTCTGCATACCGGCCGCCCGCAGAGCGGGGCCCCCCACCCCAAAGATGTCAAGCTGCGGTTGCTGCGCCTTCAGGGCTGAGACCAGACCGGCTCCGTGCACGTCCCCTGAAACTTCCCCGGCAACGAGCAGAATCCGCACTAGGGAATCTCCAAGCTTTCAACAATGCGCTCGGCTTCTTCCAGGGCCTGGAGGCCGTCCAGACCACTGACGAGGGGTGTGCTGCGATCATGGACGGAGTGGAGAAATGCTCTGATTTCTTCTTCCAGCGCGTCTTCCTCCCCCACCGTACGCTCTTCAAAAGTGAGGTTGGGCATGGCGGTCTCGCATGCCCCCGGCTCCCGGCGACAAATACGAATGGTATGTGCGCCATAATCTACAACAAGATAGTGATCGGGCTGGAAAACGCGCATCTTCCGTTCTCGCTTGAGTGCCACCCGGCTCGCGGTAATGTTTGCGATGCAGCCTGAGGCAAACCGCAGGCGGACATTCGCGATATCCGGTTCGTCCGTCAGAACGGGCACGCCGAACGCCTCACGGGAGGCAACCTGGGAGCGGACCAAGCTGAGAACCACATCCAAATCGTGAATCATCAAATCCCGCACGACATCAACATCTGTTCCGCGCTCAATAAAGGGTGCGATACGATGACACTCGATAAAGCATGGTGCTGTCAATATGCTGGTCAACGACCGGAGGGCAGGGTTAAAGCGCTCCAAATGTCCGACTTGGAGTATGCAGCCGTGCTCCTGCGCGAGGTCGACGAGGCGCCGGCCTTCGGCGCCTGTTGCGGTGAGGGGCTTTTCAACGAGGACGTCAACACCCTGTGCGAGGAAATCCCGGGCGACTGCGGCGTGCAGTTGGGTTGGCACGGCGATGCTTACGCAGTCTACGTTCCCAAACAGCGCACGATAATCGGTCTGGGCCGAGGTCTGACATTCCCGGGCGACTTTCTCAGCTCGCGCGGCATTGATATCGACAACGCCGACTAAATCGACGCCTTCCAAACGTTCGTATTTTTGGGCATGAAAGCGTCCCAGATAGCCCACGCCGACAACACCGGCCCGAAGCGGGGCGCTCTGTTGGCGAGATGATGGGAAAGAACCCGGGGGGGGAGCCATCAGCGCCTTCTCTCGGGAAGATGCCCCGTGCCGCACCTAAGTGCGTTCGTCGTCCGTAAGCGGTGCGAGCGGCACACCTCCGCCACGGGATGAGCATCACTTCCCACACGACCATCGAGTCCCGAAATCAAGCCGTGACCTCTTACCCGAGGGCGTGGGGCGACTGCTCCGCTGACGCCTCTGCCGACGGGCTGTTGGGCGGACCTTTCATCAGGTCGAAGTAGAGTTGGGGAAAGGCATCGGGTCGATCGGTTGGGATGGGCTTCCAGTCGCCGCCGCGGATATAGGTTTCCCCCCCTGTATACTCCCACCTATCTGCCCTCCACTCATAGGTTGCCCGACATGGGATAAGGCGTGGAGTCATGTTCTTGATGGGTGCCTGTTGGGCTGCTTCCCTGGTCTCGAAAAAATCGCTCTGTGTCACCTTGCAGGTAAAAGTGACGATACCGAGGGTCTTTTCTGGATCGCGGGTATCCACAATATAGGTCATGTGCCGTATCCCGAAGGTGAGCCTTGCCCACTGCAGCAAGATGCTGTCTCGAAAAACAGGCTCCGTTCGCTCTATGACCTTTTGGACGTCAGCTACAAATTCTTCCAGGCGTTCTTTTAAGGGCTCCTCGGCAAAGACGGAGGAGAGGGGCTGCATGAGAAGCAGGTTGACGAGTATCAGAACAATATACCGCATCACGTGACTCGTTTCGCTCGGTGTCCCACGCAGGCCCTATCACTAAAAATCGGCTTTGACAATGGAAACCGGCCGGGAGGGGGGAGTGTAGCGGGCCAACTTGATGTGTCTTCTGTTCCCTGGCATAACCCTGATGAGGGGGCATGATGCTGCTGACCCGAAGACAAAAGGAAATCCGGGATTATCTGGCTGCCCATGTCGAAGCACACGGCTCTGCCCCAGCCCTTGAGCAAATTGGCCCCCATTTCGGTCTCTCCTCGCTGGCGACAGTCCATACGCATCTGAGTCCCCTCGAGTGCAAAGGGCTGATTACCAGAGCGTGGAACCTGAGCCGAGCCACCGAACTCACCTCGCCTGGGAAGTCACTCGAAGCCGTTGAACTCCCGCCGCTAGGGGATAGTGGCGGCGGGCTCGCCCATTGAGACCCCGGAAACCGAGGCGAGACTTGCCGTGCCTGTTGATTGTGTCCGTCGACCACATAGCGCGCTCACACCCCGTGTCCGGGGGGCATCAATGGTTGGCGGGGGCCTTCCCGACGGTGACTTCATCGCTGTCGAGTCGCGCCCCAGAGCGAACAACGGAGGGACCGCGGTCCACTCTTATTGATGGTAAGGCTACCGTCGAAAAATTCCATCGACAAGCCAATGGCCCGATTCGCCTCCAGCCTGTCGACCCGAGCATGGAGCCGATTCTTCCGTGGGAAGAGGCGGTAGCAGTGCGCGGCATTGTGGTTGCCGTCCTGAGAAAATATGGGAAGTAGGCGGATCCGTGTCCTTTTCTCTCTACGTGCATATTCCCTATTGTCTCAGTAAATGCCCTTACTGTGACTTCAACGCCTACGCTGCACAAAGCTGGCCCGAGGCACGCTATCTAGAGGCCCTGTGCCAAGAGTTGGCCTGCTATATGCAGGCTCCGCCCTGGCAGGGCGAGACGCTCGCAACACTCTACTTCGGTGGCGGAACACCGTCGCTCTTTCAGCCGGCATCGCTGGAGCGCTTCCTCACCTGCGTCGCCGAGCATTGTCGGTGCGCTCCCGGCGTGGAGATAACGCTTGAAGCCGACCCGGCTACGGTTTCGCTCGACACACTCTCTGGATACCGGGCGCTCGGGGTGAGCCGATTGAGTCTCGGCATCCAGTCATTTGAGCCGTCTGTCCTGCGGACGCTGGGCAGACTCCATACAAGAGAGGAGGCGCTGCGGTCAATCGAGCTTGCCAGAGCAGCCAAGTTCTTCAACCTGAATATCGACCTCATATTCGGTGTGCCGAATCAGAGGCTGGACTTGCTTACGGGCGACCTCAACCAAGTCTTTGACTGTGGTCCGGAGCATCTCTCAATGTACGGTTTGACCTACGAGGAGAACACCCCATTTTATGCAATGCGGCAAAAAGGGGTGCTGCAGCCGGTGGATGAAGAGACCGAGGTCGCCATGTACACCCAAGTCCAGGCGGCCTGTGCCGCCCACGGTTATGAACGCTATGAGATCTCCAACTTTGCCCGACCCGGATACGCGTCTCAACATAATCTGCGCTATTGGCAAGGCGGGGCCTATCTCGGGCTGGGGGCTGGCGCGCATTCGTTCTCGTGTACACCCGGCTGGGGGGTACGCTGGAGCAATGTGCGGAATCCAAAGACCTATATGGATCGGGCGCTCTCTGCGGGCCGGACAGGCCAATATGTCGAACATTTGACCGAAGGACAGGCGCGGGGCGAGTTTCTCTTCCTTAATCTCCGCCAGTTGGAGGGTATGTCCTTGAATGGATTCGCGAGGCGATTCGGACGGCCCTTCTCTGAGCAGTTTCCGCACGCGGCTGACATGATAAGCGCGGGATTGATGATCCAGAGTGCGGGCAAGGTCAGACTCACACCCAAGGGGTTGCTGATGGCGGATAGTGTTTTTGCGAGCTTTTTTTAGCGCTCGCCCCCCGTCTCTCGGTCAAAATACCGATACAAGACGTTCATATAGGGGCCGCAGGGACGACGCGCCTTAAAAAAGTCGCGTGCTCCTTCGAGTGACAGGGCGTGATAGGCATGAAGATAGGCAATCGCAACTGTTGGGGCACGATTGCAGCCCGCATTACAGTGGAGGAAGACCCGGTTGCCGCTCTGGAGGCTGGTCTGGAGTAAATCAAGGGACCGAGGCAGAGCCTCGGCCAAGCTGTCGCAATCATAATCGGCCACAGGTGTTCGGAAGAATGTCATCCGATTGGTGCGATAGGCGCCCTGAAGGGCGGCCATATCCAGTCCCTTCAGGGCGAGATCCTCGGCATCCTGGAGGCTTAAAACAACAGATATTCCGAAGGTTTGCCTGAGCCACGACACGTCTTCAACGCTCGGGTATTCTCCAACGAAGAGGTTGGGGAGGATCTCGCTGACTTCGGGCCGGCGGGCACGAAGCGTGTCTGCCGTTGAAGCAAAAGGGTGATAGGCGTCCACTACCCACACAGGGTAAACAAGGCTTGCTCAGGTGTCAACACAACCTGAAAAACCGAAGGAGAGAGGCTTGCTATGCATGGTCCATTTCCGATAGGAATAGCGGGGCAGCTGGCCCCCCAGCGTCCAACTAGTATCGAAGGAGGGTCTTGTTATGAGCGCAGAAAACGAAAAATTGGTTACGGACTTCTGTAACGCCTGGTCAAACCTGAACGTGGATGAACTGTTGGGCTATCTGAGCGAGGATTGCTTCTATCACAATATCCCCATGGAGCCCTGTGTCGGCCATGCGGCAATCCGCGCCTTTGCCGAGCCGTTCCTCAAGAACGCGCAAAGCGCGAAGTTCGAGATCAAGCATACCACCTCATCGGGAAACGTGGTGATGAACGAGCGGGTTGATACCTTTGTCATGGGACCAAAGACCATCTCCTTACCGGTGGCGGGGATATTTGAAATTGTGAACGGGAAGATCTCTGCCTGGCGCGATTACTTCGATCTCGAAACGTTGAACAAACAGATGGGCTAAGGTCGTGCCCTGGCTTGCGTGTGGAAGATTGGTGAACACGTAGAAAGGCGAACCTATGGAAAACCTGGTACCCGGACTTGAAGGGGTGCCCATTATGGAGTCTGAAGTCGGCTTCATCAATGGCCTGGAGGGCATCCTGGAATACCGTGGCATCTCGATTGAGGAGCTGGCTGAGAAGAGTACCTATGAAGAGGTGGCGTATCTGCTCCTGTTTGGGAAACTGCCCACTCGTGACGAACTCAAGAGCTTTGATCAAGATCTGCGTACCCACCGGCGGGTCAAGTATCGCATTCTCGATATGATGAAATGCATGCCGGAAAACGGCCACCCCATGGACATGCTTCAGTCCGCGGTGGCCGCAATGGGCATGTTTTATCCGGCCCGGGATATCCGAGATGAAACGCAGCGCTATTGGTCGACCATCCGCCTCATCGCCAAAATGCCGACCATTGTGGCAGCCTTCGAGCGCATGCGCCACGGCGATGAACCGGTCCGGCCTCGGGACGATCTGTCTCACGCGGCGAATTTTCTATGGATGCTGAACGAGGAGGAGCCCGACCCGCTTGAGGCGCGGATTATGGATGTGTGTCTGATTCTACACGCCGAGCATACGATGAATGCCTCGACGTTTAGCGGCTTGGTCGTGGGGTCTACCGAGGCCGATCCGTATACCATGGTATCGTCGGCTATTGGCGCCCTGACCGGTCCCCTCCATGGTGGAGCCAATGAGCAAGCGCTCAAGATGTTCCGGGAGATCGGAACAGTGGACAATGCCAGACCGTTTATCGAATCGCGGTTGGCGGCCAAACAGAAAATCATGGGCATGGGGCACCGCGTGTACAAGGTCAAGGATCCACGGGCGAATGCCCTGCAAGGTCTGGCGCTCAAGCTGTTTGAAGCGAAAGGAGAGCATCCACTATACAAGGTCGCCCAAGAGGTCGAGAAGATCATTAGCGAGCGGGTCGGAGCAAAAGGGATCGCCTCGAATGTCGATTTCTACTCCGGCGTGGTCTATGACAAGCTCGACATTCCCATTGACCAGTTCACTCCGATCTTTGCCATTGCCCGGGTGGCTGGCTGGTTGGCCCACTGGCACGAGCAACTCAAGAACAATCGTATCTTTCGACCGACACAAGTGTACACCGGGAGTCACCGAACCCCGTATATCCCGCCAGAGCAACGGTCGTAGCATATATTCAGCAACTCGGTACGAGGTGGAGGGGAAAGACCCTCCGCCTTTTTTATTGCCGGAACCCGGAAACTTGCAATCTGTCGAGCAGGCGCAGGGGGGTGAGCCAGGGTCGGAGACGATGGGGCCAGTTAAAGGTGGCAGTGACGGAAGAAACGACCCCGAGGACGGGACAGCAGGTCAGGACGTCTTGACCGCAGTGCCCTCCGCTTCAACTCGGGTAGGGCGCTTTTCGATGGTCTGGGTCCGCTCGCCACTGTGGACCAAGGCTGTTCCCAGGAACTGTCTTGAGCCGCGACCATGATGAGTACGGTACGCAGCGCGGTGTGATGGAGCAAGGAGAGAGAAGTCCTGGGGCCGAAGACCATAATTGGGCCAAGAGGAAGCCGGCAGCCCTTCTTGAGCGGCATGGAGCGCCCCTGTTCGCCCTGCTTGCAGGCCGAGCCCCGTCACTCAGGAGAACAGCAGAGACTGATGATTGTCCGCAGACCACCCCAAGCACGCCACAAGACGCCACCGCTGAAACAAGTGATCAGAGACCGAGAAGGGATATGCAGGAGAACAGCAGAGACTGATGATTGTCCGCAGACCACCCCAAGCACGCCACAAGACGCCACCGCTGAAACAAGTGATCAGAGACCGAGAAGGGACATGGGTGCCGAGCCCTTGAATGATCGGGAAGGTGAGAGAGGGCGATTGAAAGGGAACGGCAAAAGGGGCGTGGTGGAAGCCGTGGAAGCTGAGAGCCGGGAGGGCGAGACGTGGTGACGGTGAAAAATCGTGGGATATCGCCCCGTATGCGGCGCTCAAGCCGGAGCATCGCAGATCACTGTGAGCTCCTTGGTCAAGGGGGCTCCAAGAGTCCGGTCGTGCATTCCACCGCTGGCCGTGTCTACAATGGGCCTGAAGCCCAACGCAAACGCGCAGACTGAGCGAGATCTGTTCACTCGGGAACGTGGAACCTCTGGGGCGACTTGGTGGCCGACCGAATCGAGCGACAACCTCGGGCAGGGGCGTGGTGTGTGGCATGCTCAATCGTTATTGGCCAGATTCCCGCCAGAGTCGAGAGCCGGATGGATGTGCTCGTTGACTGCGTATGGCTCCTGGGTCGGACGGTCGGAAGATTCTCAGGGGGCCAGGATCCCTATCCTTCCAGTCCTTGACCTTCACATCTGATATCCGAGGACCCCCCCCCCCCGCTCTCTCCCGGAAGGAGGAAGGGCGGTGGGAGATTCCGTCTATTGCTTCGGCTTCACCTGTGGGTTGACGCAGTTGAGCGGCATTTCGCCCCTGCGCAGCCGATTCACATTCTCGGCCACCCGTTTGGCAATGCCCTGAAGGCTGACGTCGGTCGCGCCACCTATATGCGGGGTTGCCAGGACGTTGTACTGAAAAATTTCGTCGTTGGGATCAAAAGGCTCGGACCAGAACACGTCCAGACCCGCCCCAGCAATATGGCCTCCCCTCAGGGCGGCGAGCAGCGCCGTGTAGTCTAACACCGGACCACGGGCGACGTTGATGACAAAGGCTTCCGGTTTCAGGCAGGCGAACTCGGCTTGACCCATGAGTCCGCGCGTTTCGTCGTTCAGAGGTGGGGCGATAATCACAAAATCGGCCGCTCGCAGGACGGCATGGAGCCCGTCCTGCGCAACGTGATGGGCGATGGGCGGACTGTCGTCTGGCTTGTCGGGTGTCGGTCCCCGGCGGGAAACGGCCAGGATGTGCATCTCAAAGCCGGCCAAACGCCGGGCAAGTGCCCGCCCAATGCCGCCATAGCCAATAAGGGCGACTGTTTTGCCCTTGAGGGCTTGGCCCATCGGCGACCCCAAGACCTTGTTTTGGATACTCTCTTGAGTCCGCCGGTATTTTCTGGCCAGACCGAGCATGAAAAACAGGGCAAGCTCGGCAACGGATTCGGCATTGCCTGTGCCCGCCGTCGGCACGTTCGCGACGTAGACACCCGCGGCGGTGGCCGCCGGAATATCGACCGAATCCAATCCCGCACCGTACTGCTGGACGAGCTTTAACCGGGGGGAACGTAGCGCATCGCTGCCGATGGGCGAGACCGTGGGGATCAAGACATGCGCCTCCCGGGCCGCTTCTGAAACCGCATTGGGCCGGCAATCAAGAACGTCATCCTCAGGCAGTTCCTGTTGAAGGATACGGCACACATAGGCCAAACCCTGTCGGCAAAAGTAAATCCGCATGATCCCTTCCCTTGCTCGTTGCTGCTGCCTGACCGATAATGGGCCACCCCGATGATAGGCCGCCTTGGTCAAGAAGAAAAGGAGGAAGCGCCAATGGACTATAGCCGCTACGAATGCCTCAGCGCCCAGCGTGAAGGGCAGGTGTTGACGGTCTCATTTAATCGTCCGCAGGCACTAAACGCCATCAACGCCCAGCTGCACACTGAGCTATCTCGGATATTTGCTGATATCGCCCAGGATACACAGACGGAGGCTGTGGTGCTGACGGGGAGAGGCCGTGCGTTCTGTGCGGGTGGTGATATCAAGTGGTTCCAGGAGATGACGGCCGCGCAGTTGGACGTGCTCTTCATTGAGGCGCGTAAAATCATCATCGACATGCTGGAAGTGGAACAGCCGATTATCGCTGCGGTCAACGGTCCGGCAACCGGTTTGGGAGCCACCCTGGCACTCTTCTCCGATGTCATTTATGCGGCGGACAACGCAAAAATTGGTGACCCCCATGTCCGCGTCGGGGTTGTTGCCGGAGACGGAGGAGCCATTATTTGGCCTTGGCTGATTGGGACGGCCAAAGCCAAGGAGTTGCTCATGACCGGCGATGTGGTGAAAGCCGAAGAGGCCGAGCGTATCGGCCTTGTCAACCATGTCGTTCCCGCAGAGCATCTCATGGAAAAAGCCATGGCCTTTGCCACCCGAATGGCGAATGGCCCACGCCTGGCGATTCGGGGAACCAAGGTCTCGGTGAATAAAATTCTCCGCGACACGGTCAACCTCGTTCTCGACACCTCACTGTCGAGAGAAAAGCACTGTTTTCATACGGCAGACCATAGAGAAGCGATTCAGTCTTTTGTAGAGAAAAGGGAGCCGCGATTCACCGGGCGATGAATACCGCGGAGAGACTCCCTTGAGGGTCTTTGTGTTTGATGGCTGCGATGCCTACTCAACTCCGCTATTCGTCTCGTCCGACACGTCCGTTTATGGTGACTATGGCGGCGTGTCTGGTCGTTGCCTATGCGGGCCTGTTTATTCCCTGGGATATGCTTGCCCCGTTTGAGCGGCCCTATGCCGAAGGGCCGGCCAGTGTCATTTTGGGCTTTCGCGTGTTCGGTCTGTCCGCACAATTCATGCACGTCTTACAACTGCTGGTGGCGGGCAGCCTCGCATACCATCTCTGGACAATGCGGCGTTTTGGCTGGCATCCGGTCGTGTTCAGCGTCAATTATGTGCTGGTCCCATATGTGATATGGACACGGGTCTATGGCGAGTCCGAGTCCATCGTTAGTTTTGGGCTGTTCTATGCCATGATGCTTCTTATTCTGCTGGCGCTGACTTTTCCGCACCGCAGAAAGTTTGTGTGAAGTATCCCAGGGCGTAAGGGCCGTATGGGGGAAATTGGAGGGCGCATGGCTGGTCGCAATGAAAATGTGGGGAATTTGCTTGACTTCTCCGGGAAAACCGCTTTGGTCGCGGGTGTGCTGGACGAGAATTCCATAGGCTGGCCCATCGCCAAGATGCTCAACGATGGCGGCGCTCGGATTGCACTCTCCATTCAGCGGAAGGCCGTCCGGCGTATGATAGGCGATATCCCAGGCCAACTGAACAATCCGTTGATTGCCGAGTGCGATGTGAGTAGGGACGAGCAGGTTGAACAGCTTTTCTCTCAGGTCGGTCAGGAGTTTGGACATCTGGACTATCTGATCCACTCCATTGCGTATGCCCCGCCAACGTCTTTTGGGCAACGGTTCGTGAACATCTCACGCGCGGATTTTGCTTTGGCCATGGATGTCAGCGCGTATTCGCTGATTACGCTGGCCCGGGGCGCACTCCCGCTCATGAAAGACCGGGGCGGGTGCATCTTGGCCATGACGTATTATGCCGGAGAAAAGGTCATTCCCGGCTATCAACTCATGAGTATTACCAAGGCAGCGCTCGACAATATCATCAGGAATCTTGCTTTTGACTTGGCTCCGCATCGTATCCGAGTCAACGGTCTTTCGCCCGGTCCGACCGCGACCAAGGCCGGAACCAGTATTCCCGGTTTCGAGATCATGCAGAATCACATGCGCACATATGCACCGTTGCGCGGGGAAATTCGGAACACTGATGCGGGCAAAGCGGCACTCTTTTTATGCAGCCCAATGGCTGAAAAAATCACCGGTGAGATCGTGCATATCGACGGCGGCTATAACATTATGGGGATGACGCTTAAGTCACCGGAGGCTTAGCCGGAGCGCTGCAGAGACGTACCAAAGGGAGGATGAGGCATGCAAGCAGTCGAACCCCAGGCAGTTGGCATGGACCCGGACCGGGTCGAGCGTTTTTTTTCAGTAGTGGAGCGTAAAATCGAGGAAGGGTGGTTGTTTGGTGGTGCGTTTCTGCTCGCCCGACACGGTAAGATCGCTGCCGCCCGAGCGCTGGGCCACGCTGAACCGCACAAGGGGCGGCGGGCGAAAACGGATGACATCTTCTGTTTGTTTTCAACCACCAAGCCCGTCACCGCCACGATGTTACTGATGAAAGCTGACCAAGGCGAGGTCAATCTGTTCGATAAGGTCGTGGATTACATCCCAGAGTTCGCCGCCGCCGGCAAGCGGAGTGTCACGCTCTCTCAGGTGATGACTCACACGGCCGGATTCCCGACCATGGCCATGGACTGGCCGATGTCAAAGTGGGGGGATTGGGATGCCACGGTCGCCCGCATCTGTGCCCAGCCATTAGAGTTCGAGCCGGGAAGAGCCGTCCACTATCACGCGCTGACGGGGTCGTGGATTTTAGCTGAGATTGCCCGCCGGGTAGACGGGGGCAAGCGTAGCTTTGCCCAAATGTGCGAAGAAGATTTGTACGGCCCATTAGGCATGCACGACTCCTACATGGGCGTCCGGCCCGATATGCAAGAACGCCGAGTCCCGGTCCAGGCGCTCGACGAGGGCGGCGTGCCATTTCCCATGTCGTTTCTAGAAGCCTTTAACGCCCCTGAGGTGCAGGCCGCGGCGATTCCGGGCGGTGGATCATATTCCACTGTGTATGATTTGGCGCGTTTCTACCAAATGTGGCTCAACGGCGGTGAGCTCGACGGCGTCCGGTTGCTCAGTCCGGCTCTGGTCGAGCTGGCGACCACGATTCATACCGGTGATATGGAAGACCGGCTGATCGAACCCATACGCGTGGCTAAACAGTGGCCGTTCGCTCCGGCGAATCGTGGCCTGGGGTATTGGGTGCGCGGAAGCGGCATCTTCCCCTCATATTTTGGGACACTCGCCTCGCCACGGGCATACGGACATGCCGGCGCCAGCAGCACCATGGCCTGGGCCGACCCGGTTCGGGACCTCATCTTCGTGGGCCTCACCAGCGGTCTTATTGAGGAGCCGCGCAGCATTGAGCGCTGGGCGCTGTTTTCCGATCTGGCTCAGGGGTGTGTTGTGGACTGAATCGCAGCCAGAGGATGGAGACCCATGAAATCCAGGCTGCCCCTCGACTTCGTTGACTCAGAGAGATTAGACTTTGCTCCCGACGGCATCTCGGAGATGGGGCAGCCCTTCCCGCTCCATCATTCGTATCAGCCCCCGAACAATATGCCGGGCGAGAAAAGGACCTTCATAAATCATCCCGGTGTAAATTTGGACCAATGAGGCCCCGGCACGTATCCGTTCGTACGCCTCCCCTGCCGAGAATATGCCGCCCACACCAATGATGGGCAGTCTGCCTTCAACTGCGCGGTAGGCGGTGCGCAGTACTGCGTGTGCGCGCTCCGCGAGGGGGCGGCCACTCAGACCGCCTACTTCATGTGATCCCGTGCGGAGCCCGGACCGCTCAACAGTGGTATTGGTTGCAATCAAGCCGGAGACACCAACCGAGAGAGCCATCTGGGCGATTTCTTCAATGACAGTCGTGTCAAGGTCCGGGGCGATTTTGACCAAGAGCGGTTTGGGGGCAGTACGCTCCGTCTCGGCGAACTGTCGCACGGCGGCAAGGAGGGCTTCAAGTAAGTGGCCCAATCGTTCAGCCTCTTGCAGTCTACGGAGTTCTGGCGTGTTGGGAGAGCTGACATTCACAACCAGATAGTCCGTAAAAGGGAGGAGTTGTTCGCAACTTTCGAGATAGTCCTCCACCGCATCGCTGAGGGGGGTTGCCCTTGATTTGCCGATATTGAACCCCAAGGGAATGGGCCGAGAATCTGAAGGAGTCAAAAGGGGCGGCAGGCGCCGGGCTATAGCGCGGGCGCCATCGTTATTAAAACCCAAGCGGTTAATGAGTGCCCTGTCCCGAGCAAGACGAAAAATGCGCGGCTTTGGATTCCCTGGCTGGGCCTTGGCTGTGATTGTCCCCAATTCAGCAAACCCGAATCCCAAGGTGGACCAGACCAGGGGGACGGCTGCATTTTTGTCATAGCCAGCCGCTAGGCCGACGGGATTGGGGAAGCGGAGGCCCCAGAGGTCTTGGACGAGCCGGTGATGGCTGAATGCCGGCGCTGGTTCCCGCTGGGAGGCCTGAAGCAATTTTAGCGCGTTGATCGACAGCTGGTGGGCAGGTTCAGGGGCGAGGGCGAAAAGCAGCGGGCGCAGAAAGGAATAGGCCATGCCCCGGTTTACACGTCTTTCAGCGCCGTGAGATTCTTATGCTTGAGCAGGGCGAGGGTCTGGGAGGCCGCTGCCTGATGCGCGCGTTTTTTGCTGCGCCCTTCGCCCCGACCATATCTCTCCCCGGCTATGGATACTTGACTGACAAACCGCTTTTCGTGGTCCGGCCCGCTCACCTCGATGACCTCGTAGGACGGGGGTTGTTTAAGTATTTTTTGCGTGATTTCCTGCAAGCGGGTTTTGCTGTCAAACGCGGCCATCCGCTCTGTCTTCTGCAGGTCTTCGGCAAAATGCTTGGCTACGAGCAGGGTGACAGGAGGGAAGCCGCCATCAAGGTAGATGGCGCCCAGCACGGCTTCGTACGCCGCGGCTAAGATGGAAGGTTTGCCGCGGCCGCCGTTACGCTCCTCGCCCCGTCCCATACGCAGCCAGTCTCCGAGAGAGAGGGTCTGGGCTTTGACTGTGAGCACTTCCGCATTGACCAGTGATGCGCGCGTCTTTGATAAGTCTCCTTCATGATATTGAGGGAACTGGCGGAAAAGGAGGTCGCTCATCACGAGTCCTAAAACGGCATCGCCTAAGAATTCCAGTTTTTCGTTTTGTTCCTCGCCCTCCTCAAGCTGAGCGGACCGGTGCGTCAAGGCGAGTTGGAGGAGGGCTGGGTCGGTAAATGTGTACCCGAGGATGGACTGAAGGGCGGTGATGTCAGCCGGGTCAGACATAGGTCTTGACGCGCGAGCACAACTCCTCATGCGGTGTCCCGGAGGATAGTACCGGACAGGATCCCCTCCTCGGCCCGCGCCATTCTCACCGGCACTTCTCGGTTCATGTCGTCATCGCTCCCGTCCGCATAGACTCTGATATAGTTGCGGCTATAGCCTTTGAGGCGCCCGCTGACTCTGTCCCGCTGACACTCAAAAAGAACCGGTAAAGTCTCGGACTCAAACTGACGGATGAATGCGGCCTTCTTGCGCTCACCGAGGGCACGAACCTGCTTCGCCCTCTCCTGGATAACGGCTGGCGCGACTCGGTCTGTGTATTTTGCCGCAGTTGTCCCACTCCTGACCGAGTAGGGAAATACGTGGAAATACGTGAAAGGGCTCTCCTCCAAAAATGCCATCCCCTGGGCAAATTCCGTCTCGCCTTCACCGGGGAAGCCGACAATGAGGTCTGTCCCCAAGGCCGCGTGTGGCAACCGCTCCCGCAGTTCGGTCAGAACATCTCTGGCGCAGGCGGTATCGTATCGCCTGCGCATCCGAGCCAGAATGGAATCTTCCCCCCATTGGAGAGGAATATGTAAATGAGGGCACAGGACCTCCGAGTGGGTGAGAAGCTGCATCAAGGTGGGACTGATTTCATGCGGGTCGAGTGAACTCAAACGTACACGCGGAACCGGCCGCCGTTCCTCTAGCGCTTCGAGCAGCCAGGTGAGATTGACCCGGGGATTGAGGTCTGCACCATAGCCGCCCAGATGAATACCGGTCAGGACTACTTCCTGAAAGCCCTGGTCGGCCAGGCGGTCGAGTTGGTCCAGGATGAGGCGTGGGACAATACTGCGGCTTTTCCCGCGTGACATGGGCACAATACAAAACGTACAGAAAAGGTCGCAGCCTTCCTGAATTTTGAGAAACGCCCGAGTCTGGCCCTGAAAGGTCACCGCTCCAAACGTCTTGATGCTTGGCGGGGCTTCATGCCTGGCGGTTCGCAGCGTACCGACAAAAACCCTCTGGTCTAGTGGCTGAGTGGTGGAGGCCCCCTGAGCAACCAGACGAACCAAGTCGTCGAGCCGATTGAGACCAACAACATAATCTACTTCGGGCAGGTGAGCCACAGCCTCGGGACTCACCTGCGCGTAACAGCCGGTCATGATGACCCGGGCATTGGGATTGCGCCGCTTCGCCCGGCGCACCAACTGGCGGCTCTCGACATCCGCTTGGTTGGTGACCGTGCAACTATTGACGATATAGACTTCGGCCGCATCGCTAAACGGGACGCACTGGTGACCCGCGGCAGAGAGACGCTCTTGCAGCGTGGCCGTGTCGTACTGATTCACCTTACAGCCCAGGGTGGTGAGAGCAACCCGGCGCGAGGTGTGCGGGGAAGTTGCGGCAAGTGAGGGAGCAAGCGACATGAATACCGCGTCCTTTACGGTAGCGGACCTTCAATCCAGCCACCGCCTAGTACAAGGTCTCCATCATAGAACACCACGGCCTGTCCCGGTGTGATTGCTGGAGACGCCTCCTGAAACCACACCTCTGCGGTGGTGGCGGTGAGAGCGCTGACCGTTGCGGCCACGGGGGCCTGACGATAGCGAATTTTGGCTGCAACCTGGATTTTATCCGGTTGACTGCCCGATACCCAATTGACATCCTTGGCCCGAAGGCCGCACCTCTTGAGGTGCTCCTGTGTGCCAACGGTCACGCGGCCAGATGCAGAGTCAATATGGGTGACATAATGAGGCTGTGCCAACCCACCGAGCCCCAGCCCGCGCCGCTGGCCGACCGTAAAGCGATGGATGCCAGAATGCGAACCTAAAACCTGCCCCGCCTGATCGACAATTTCCCCTGGTATCATGTGATGAGAGGCCATGCGCCGGTCGAGAAAGCGGGCATAATTCCCATCCGAAACAAAACAAATGTCCTGACTCTCTGGCTTCTCGGCTACGCGGAAGTCTAGCACATGCGCCTTGGCCCGGACCTGCTCTTTGGTCAGATGGCCAACCGGAAAGAGGGTGCGTTTGAGTTGGGCTTGGTTGAGGGTAAACAGAAAGTACGACTGATCCTTATACGGGTCCACCCCGCGTAGCAGGTGAGCTGTCCGGGTCCCTTCATCCCAACCAATCCGGGCATAATGGCCGGTAGCCACATGCGTGGCGTCGAGTTCGCGCGCCCGTCGCCATAGCAGGTCAAATTTGAGATCACGGTTGCACAGCAGACAGGGATTCGGTGTCCGACCGTGCTGATATTCCTGTGTGAAAACATCAATGACACGCGTTTGAAAGGCCTCTTTCAGATTGAGGACGTAATACGGAAGGCCGAGCTGCTCGGCGATGCGGCGCGCATCCTGAAAATCATCAATAGAGCAACAACCCCCCGCATGGCCCTCGGTCGAACCGGCGAGCAACATGGAGATAGCAATGACCTCGTAGCCGGCCTCGACAAGCAAAGCCGTTGCGACTGCACTGTCCACCCCGCCACTCAGCGCTGCAAGAACCCGGGTACCGTGGTGCTCTCGATTATTGCGAAGAGGGTTTGTCATAGAGAATTGAGCGGCTGTTTCTCTCACCCGCTCCGATCTGCCTTTCGGACTCGTTCCACAATACCGGGGAGTATGCGTATCACCGTTTCGATGTCTTCCTCAGTCGTGTCTCTGCCTGCACTGAACCGAATCGCGCTCTTGGCTCCGGTTTCGTCGCAGCCTACGGCCAGGAGCACATGAGATGGCTCCACCGACCCTGCCGCGCATGCAGAGCCGGTGGAAACGGCAACGCCGACGAGATCAAGACCCATCATCAAGCCTTCGCCCGAGGCTCCTGCAAAGCCGACATTCAGGGTATTCGGTAAGCAGGCCTGCGTCGGCGTATGCCGAACGACATCCGGGATACGCCGACGCAGGCCGTCCCACAGGCGGGCCATGCACTGTATCAGACGCGGGTGCGTTGATTCAATATCTTGGGCGCAAAGTTGAGCCGCACGGCCGAAGCCGACGGCGGCCGCCACGTTCTCCGTGCCGGGTCGTTTTTCCCGCTCCTGGGGGCCGCCGCGAAACACGGCAGACAACGGTGTCCCCTGCCGTACATAGAGCGCCCCGATCCCTTTAGGGCCATAAATTTTATGCGCGGACAGGGATAAGACATCGACCCCGAGCTGGTTCACATCAACGGGGATTTTTCCCACCGCCTGGACCGCATCCACATGGAATGGCATCGCACGCTCCCGAATCGTGAGGCTCAACTCCCGGATAGGCTGGAGAGTCCCAATCTCGTGATTGGCAAGGCCGATGCTCACGAGAGCGGTGTCTGGAGTCAGGGCGGTTCCAAGAGCGCTCGGACTCACGCGTCCCTGATCATCTACCGGAAGCGTCACAACCTCAGCAGACGCGGCGTCGACACTCAGGGCTTTGACTGTTTCCAGGACAGACGAGTGTTCGATGGGAGTGGTCACGATACGAAGGCGCGTCGCTCCCCGAGGCTTGAGCACCCCATGCACAGCGAGATTATTACTCTCTGTCCCACCGCTGGTAAACAGTATTTCCGAGGAATTGGCTCCAATCAGCGCCGCCACTTGATCGCGCGCCGTTTCCAGAGCCTGCTTGGCTCGACGCCCAGCCCAATGCAGGCTTGACGGGTTGCCGAATGTCTCTGTGCAGTAGGGCAACATGGCCTCCACGACTTCTGGCCGTATCGGTGTCGTGGCATTATAGTCGAGATAGATCTGCTGCATAGCGTGTCAGCTAACCCGCTCCCTGGTGCCAGGGCAGCCGGACATCCTGAAGGACTTCGAGGGCACTCTGGTGGGTGAGATCCGGGCGTAAGGGGGTGACTGAAATATAGCCGTCGTGGACGGCGACACAGTCCGAGCCCTCTATGGGGTCGAAGCCGAGGTTATCGCCGCCAATCCAGTAGTATTTTCTGCCTCTTGGGTCCGTACGCACATCAATGCTCTCGCCGTAATGCCGCTTGCCCTGGCGGGTAAAACGATAGCCCTTGATCTGGTCTCGCGGCAGGTTCGGCACGTTGACGTTCAGCAGGCTGTCCGCTGGAAATCGAGGGGTCTGGATTTCCGTGGCCAGTAGGGCCGAGAACTCGGCCGCCGCTCGGAAATGGTACGGGGCAGTAAATGTTACCAGCGAAACGGCAATGGCTGGAATGCCCAGAAGGGCTCCTTCCAGTGCCGCGGCAACCGTGCCCGAATATGTAATGTCGTCGCCCATATTCGGGCCTTTGTTGATACCTGAAACCACCAGGTCAGGTCGAGCGGGTAAAAACCCCTTGACAGCAATATTGATACAATCGGTTGGGGTGCCGTTGACGGCAAAGCGGTGCGGAGCGACCTCTTCGATCCGCAGGGGCCGATGCAAGGTCAGAGAATGACTGACCGCACTCTGCTCTTTGTCGGGAGCAACGGTATGGACCTCACCGACGTTCGCGAGTGCTTCTTCGAGGCAGCGGAGGCCTTCTGACTGAATACCATCGTCGTTCGACACCAGAATCACCATAGCGATATTCCACCAGAAAGCCGGTAAAAAGAGAAGGCGATCACCTGTGTAATCGCCTTCTCTCACGTAGTCGACGTGGTCGGGGTGAGCCGATTTGAACGGCCGACCACTCGCACCCCAAGCGAGTACGCTACCAGACTGCGCCACACCCCGATCTGCTCCCTCATATCGCTTGGAGACGCAAAGGGTCAAGGGCCTGACAGCTTCTCCGGTTCGTTGTTTCTTGCTATGCAAGGAAGAAGGCGTGAGCTTCCGCAGGGAATTGAGAGGATAATGAGGGAGGCATATGCGAACCTACACGGGTGGTTGTCATTGCGGGCGTGTCCGGTTTGAGGTCTCTGGTCAGATTGACCGGATACTGGAGTGTAATTGCTCAATCTGCAGGAAGAAGGGGTTTCTGCACTGGATCGTCGGGCCTGAGCAGTTTCGACCGCTGTCTTCTCCAGATGCTCTCAGCCTGTACGAATTTCACACTAAGACTGCCAAGCATTATTTCTGCTCTGCATGTGGAATCTCCTCGTACTATATTCCGCGTTCACACCCCAATATGATCGATGTGAATTTGCGCTGTGTGGATGGTGTGAATCTGGAGGAGTTGGCAATCGAATTCTTCGATGGTCAGGCCTGGGAGCAGGCCCGGGCGGCCCTTGATAGCAAGCATCGCGATGTCCGTTATGCCACAAAATGGCCGATGTCGAGTGTAATAAACCGATAGCCTAGGGCTTTGCCATGTCGAACCAGCGACTCACGGGTCGTCTCTTCGAGTAAACGCGGACAATCCGCTGCCGGGGCCAGAATACAGACCATGTCCCCTTCGACCCGAATAGGGTAGGCCGGAAAGCCTAGCTCCCGAAATATCCCGGCCCAGGCTGCGGACGGGCCGTCTTGGCCCGCTCTCAGAGTTCGGGTCGAGTTCGAATGCCGATCCTTCATGACGCAAGAGTGTACTCCAAAACAGGAAACGAATGAATTGCGTGTTGGAGAAAGTGAGGGAAGGATGACCGTTACTGGTGTAATTTTCGATTTGGACGGAGTGCTGATTGACTCCGAGGGGCTGTACTACCGCGCGTATAGCGAAGTGCTCAAGCCGTATGGCGTCACCGTGACACAACGCGAATATGAAGAATACTGGATCGCTCGGGGGATCGGACCCGAGTATATTGCGGAAAAGCACAATTTACCAGTCGCACCAGCTACCCTGCGCCAGTTGCGTTCGCCTATTTTTCTCCAGTTGTTAAAGACGGAAGCGACATTGATGCCCCATGTGCAGGAAACCCTTACACGGCTGTCCGAGTCTTTTGGACTCACTGTCGCCACTAATAGCAATCGTGAACATTTAGACTTCGTCCTGCGACGATTCGACCTCGATCGATTTTTCGATCACACGGTCGCCCGCCAGGATTATGAAAAAGCCAAGCCTGAGCCGGATGCCTTCCTCGTTGCGGTCAAAAAGCTCGGGCTGGGCCACAAGCGGTGCATAGTCGTGGAAGACTCCTATCGCGGTGTCACGGCGGCTGCCAGAGCTGGTATTGCCTGCATCGCCGTACCGAACGCATACACCCAAAACAATGACTTGAGTCAGGCCGCTCTCGTCTTATCCAACCTCGGAGAAGTCACACCCGAGGTCGTACGGTCATTGCTCTAATCTCTTTCCTCCACGCGGCTTTTCCTCTATACGTAGCCCCTTCATAGTACACAGGGGACGCGTGCAAAAGGAGGACGATACATGGCTGCTCAGGCATCAGCCCCGGACGCGAAACAGTTTACGGACCGGTACGTCCAGGCGAACGGATTGCGATTCCACTACCTCGACTGGGGGAGCCCGGAAAAGCCCCCATTAGTCCTGCTCCATGGCGTCGGGCAGACCTGTCATACCTGGGATTTGTTTGCGGCGGCCATGTCTGACCACTTTCACGTCATGGCCTTTGATCAGCGTGGCCATGGGGATACGGACTGGGCTGTCGATAAGGACTATTCCCGTTCCGCTATGGTCGAGGACGCCCATGCCTTCACCGATACGCTCGGTCTGGATCGTTTCTTGCTGACCGGTATGTCGATGGGAGGGGCGAACTCGCTTGCCTTCACGGCAAAATATTCCGACAAAGTCGAAGCCCTAGTCGTGGTCGATGTCGGTCCGCGGGTAGAGTCTAAAGGCGTCAGGCATATTCGTGACTTTATGGAAAACTACCGTGAGTTCGACTCTCTGGACCAGGCGGCAGAGGTGATTCATCGCTTTAATCCAAGGCGCCCACTCGAAGTCATCCGGAAATATACGGTGGTGTATAATCTCAAGGAGACCTCGGAGGGCAAGTGGACCTGGAAATACGATACGTATTTCAGTGACGGCCACCGCAAGGTTGACGTCAAACAGATGCAGACAGAACTGTCTGCGGCGGTCAAGAAAATCCAATGTCCGACCCTTGTCGTCAAGGGCGGCGAGAGCGATGTCTTTTCCCTGGAAGGCGCGCGCGACCTGCAGGAGTTGATCCCCGGCTCGGAATTCGCCCTCGTCTCCAAGGCTGGCCATTCGGTCATGGGAGACAATCCGCAGGGGTTCGAGTCCGCGGTCCGCGGGTTTTATAAGAAAAAAGGGTATCTCTAGGCTGCACGGAAGACGCGCCCGGAACGAACGAGGAGCGATGTATGGATCTCGGTCTCAAAGACAAAGTTGTCATTGTTGGTGGTGCCAGTAAGGGCATTGGCCAAGCGGCGGCATTGGCGTTCGCCAAAGAGGGGGCAAAAGTCGTCATCTGTGCCCGTACCCCAGAGGTCTTGGAAAAATCTGCGGGCGAGATTCAGGATGAGACAGGAGCCGAAGTACTGGCCGTGGCCGGAGATCTTGCACAAGCTGAAGCAACAGAGCGGCTGGTCGATGAAACGGTTGCCACATTCGGCACCGTTCACGTCCTCGTGCCGAATACCGGTGGCCCGCCGTTGGGCGGCTTTGGAGACATGGATGATGCCGCTTGGGAACAGGCCTTTGCGCTGAATTTTCTCAGCACCGTCCGGCTGATTCGCAGAGCGCTGCCCTATATGCAAAAGCAGAGCTGGGGTCGCATCGTTAGCGTCATGTCCATGTCGGTCAAAGAACCGCTTGACGGCCTCATCCTGTCGAATGGCGTGCGTCCGGCCGTGGTCGGCATGGCAAAGACGCTGTCGCGCGAAGTCGGCAAGTATAATATCACGGTCAATACCGTCTTGCCTGGCCGCATTCTCACCGACCGTCTGACCGGGGCGCTGGCTATCCGGGCAGAAAAGGCCGGTATTCCCTTGGAGCGAGCCCTGGAGGAGGGCGGGAAAGACGTCCCGCTCGGCCGGATTGGCGAGCCTGTGGAAATGGCCAATGGCATCGTCTTTCTGGCCTCGGAGGCAGCCAGTTATATTACCGGAGCCAGTCTCCAGATCGACGGTGGGGCGGTTCGGGGGCTGCTTTAGCGTGGACCCCATTCTAGAGGCCGCAGTGAAGGCTGCGTACGCCGCTGGCGAAATCGCTCTGCGCTATTTCAAGACCAACCTGCGAGTGGAGCTCAAAGCCGACCACACTCCAGTGACCAGAGCCGACCGGGAATGTGAGGCTCGGATGATTGATGTGCTCCAGGCCCACTTCCCGGACTATGGCTTTCTGGGCGAAGAACTCGGCAAGCAGCCCGGAAACAGTTCCGTCCGGTGGATTATCGATCCTATTGACGGCACCAAGAATTTTATCCGCGGAATCCCCTTTTTTGCCACGCTCATCGCCCTTGAAGAAGGCGATGAGATCACCGCGGGGGTGATGTACGCGCCGGCCCTCAATGACCTGCTGTACGCCCAAAAAGGGCAGGGTACTGTTGCTAATGGCAAACGGGTACGCGTCTCGGAGGTGGCCCGGTTGCATGATGCCATGCTGATCCATGGCGGTCTCAATGACTTGAAGTCCCGTCCTTGTTGGCAGCCTTTTCTCCGCTTGGTTGACGCGACCGCTCGGCAGCGAGGGTTTGGAGATGCGTTAGGGCACAGTCTGGTGGCGAAGGGACTGGCCGAGGTCGCCCTGGAGCCGGAGATCAAGCCCTGGGATGTGGCGGCAACCAAGATTCTTATCACCGAGGCGGGCGGATGGTTCTCGGATTTTGCCGGAGAACCATCTATCTACACCGGGGATGCGGTGATCTCAAACAGACGGCTGCACGACGAGGTCGTACAATTCCTGCAGGGGTGAGGTGCGCCGGCACGGGGTTCTCTTTCCAGGCTGGCGCACCTCAGCACGATTTAAATACCGTAGAATGTGGCTGCGTTGGTGCCCAGAATCTTATCCACGGACTCCGTCGGTAGGGAGGAGAGGACGTCCCGTGCCTTTTGGACCGGATCGACAAATCCCTCGGCGTGCGGATAGTCGGAGCCGATAAAGAAACGGTCGTCGCCGGCAAACTGAACCATCAGGGGAAACATCTTTTCCTCCGGGTCCCCATTGACCCAGATGTTCCGGGCAAAATACTCGCTCGCCGGGCGCTTCATCTGTGAGGTGTGGCCCATATACTTGTAGCGATAGTCCACCCGCTCCAGCCACTCGCCTATCCAGCCGACCATGGCCTCAATGGTTGCGACCCGCAGCTTGGGAAAACGCTCAAACACCCCATCATACATCATCGCCGTCACAGCATGACGCGGGTCTTGGATGATGCTCATGGTCAGATACATAAAGCCAGGGTCACGATCTCGAAACCACTCGCTGCCGGTATAGTTTTTATGGCCGACGAGGTGGAGACCGATACTCAGGTCGAGGTCCTGGGCCGCAGCCCAGACCGGGTCGTACTCCGGTAGGCCGAAACTCTTGCCGTCAATGGGTGCGGCCGCTACAAAGATCGTCCGACCCCCGAGCTTGGCGATGCGTTCCATTTCCCGCACGGCCAACTGCGGGTCACGGAGGGAGATATGGGCAGCGGGGTAGAGACGGTCCTTGTGGGAGTGGCACACCTCAAATGTCCAAGTGTTATATGCCCGGCAGTGGGCATCGGCTAGATCGGGGTCGCCTACCGCGCCCTCCCAGAACAGGCCGAGCGTCGGGTAGATGACTTGGCAGGCCATCTGCTCGTCATCCAGGAATTGTACCCGCTGCCCCATGTCTGACCACTCAGTGCTATAATAATGGTACCGGTCGAAGGTGTTCAGGTCCCGGCCTTGCTCCTTTTGACCGTAGCCGGAAACCGCGCTCAGAAATTGCTCGACATCAAAGATCTGCATGGGTTTCTCGTCGACCAGAAACTTTTTTTCTCCGCTCCGCCCGTCGGTTTCAATCTTCATCGCCTGCTCGCGATAAGGGGGGTCGATATAGCGTTGGAAAAGATCCAGCGGTTCGAGAAAATGGGCATCTCCGTCAATGACTCGCATCGTATTCTCCTTCCGAGCGGTATCCCTTATTTCTACGGTGGTACTGCTGTTTGTGGGGAAATGCAAGGGAGCGGCACTCGCCTCTGGCCGGCGCAGCCTGTTTCGGATAGAACTGGGGTAGTACGATAGGGGGGCGACGGCATGGATACGCCAATTGAAATCATCGAGTTCTCGGACTATCTGTGACCATGGTGTTTCCCGGCCGCGGAGCGGCTGCGCAAGATCAAGGAGCGCTTCAGTGATCGCGTCAGTGTCAAATGGCATCCCTTTGCCTTACGTCCGCACTATGAGGCCCGCCCGTTTCAGTTCAAGGACAGCTATGTGGAGCAGGCTTGGCAGCGGGCGTCAGCCCTGGCTGAACCGGATGGCCTGGAATATGCCATGTGGCCGCATGTGGAATTCCCGCGCTGGAGCATGCCCGGTCTGGAAGCCGGTACGGCCGCCCAGCGTCAGGGTGAAGACGCCTTCCTCCGTTTTCATGCTGGACTTTTCCGGGCGTTTTTTATCGAGAACAAGAGTCTGATTGAAAAAGAGACCTGTGTTGAGGTTGCTCGGCAGGCTGACCTGGACGTGAATGTCTTCCTGAACGATATCGCAGATGCCACCCTCCAAGACCGAGTGCGCCAGCAGTGCGCAGACGCAGTGGAGAGATATTTTGTGAGTGCGGTTCCGACCGTCCTGATTGGTGGGAAACGACGACAAATCGGCATGGTGCCGGCTGAAACCTATCTGGAAGACCTCGCGGCGCTCGGGGTGGCATAAAAGAGGTCTCCATGGCAGAAAAGGACGAGCATACATTCAATCTACGCTTCTCCCTGAGCGCGAACATTCCCTCCGAGGCCTGGGATGACGAAGATTTTGAGGGCGATGAATGGCTGGACGAATGGGAAAGCGCAGTAAAGCCCGGTCTGGTCCGGGAAGTGTTCACGTATCTGCGGCAGTTTGCCGGGTGGAACTGCCATATACGCAACCGGGGTATTTCCCCGCTTGATGAAATTGAAATCGTGCTGCGGAAAGAGGACGGGTAGGGCGGTTACTCAATGGACAGATAAGGGGGCAGACGTTACACCTGCCCCCTTTCCTTTCGACTCCCTACTCTCCCTAGACCTGGGTCGAGCCCAATAGGTTTCCGCCGAGCGATGGGTGACCGACGCTCTTGTCGCCGAACACGTTAATCAGCGAGGTCTTGCCGGATGAGAGCGCACGCTCCAGAGCCGGAATAATCTCCTCTGGCCGCTCCACATGCTCGGTGTAAACCCCCATGGGTGCGAACACCTTGTCATAGCGAATGTCCTTGAGCATGTCGAACGGGTCGGTACGGCCTTTGAGTAAGGGCATGGACTCAAACGTCGGTCCCCACGAGCTATTGTTCCACAGCAGGGTAATGATCGGGATGTCGTATTTGGCCGCGGTCTCCATATCCATCCCGCCGATACCTAGACCACCGTCACCACTGACCACGATGACTTGTTTGCCCGG
The DNA here is from genome assembly GCA_965116085.1 of uncultured Binatia bacterium (SeqCode). GTDB lineage: Bacteria > Desulfobacterota > Binatia > Bin18 > Bin18 > Bin18. The sequence goes on along the minus strand of OZ220487.1, from coordinate 5,270,736 downwards.
ACGTCCGAGCTGCACCCCAATACCCATACCCACACCGTGCCCGACTGGAGCAAGCGGCCCGGCGTCGACAATCTGACCCGGTTCGTGGGCGGTAAACCACTGGCTTGTGTAGCCACTCAGCGTGAAGCTGTCAATGATGAGGGTGGCATCTGTATCGATAACAGAGGTGAGGTCTTTGGCCAGCCGGTCCGGGTGGATAGGGGTGGCGCCGTGATGCTGCTGCTCACGGTCCTGAATCAATTTGTGATAGTTCTCGCGGACCTCAACCATGTTTTGGAGCCAAGGGCTCTCGCGCTTGGCGCTAAAGTCAAGCCGCATCTCTTTGATCGTATCGATCATCTGTCGCAGCACCAGCTTGGGGTCACCGACGATGCCGACGTCGGCCGGGACATGCCAGCCAACCCGCTGGGCCGTGGCATCAACCTGGATATAGGTGGCTTGATCGCTCCAGGTCGGGGGTTGTCCGAATTTTTCTCCGCTCCAGAATTTGAAGCCAATTGCCAGCACCACATCAGCTTGGCCCGTAAACGGCTTCTTCCACGCCCCACGGACGGCGAGCGGATGGTCTTCGTCAACTGCGCCCTGACCAGCACGCCGGCAGTACACCGGAGTGCTGGTCAGTTCAGCCAATTCTTTCAGTTCAGCCTCGGCCCCGGACCAGAAAATCCCATCTCCACCTGCAATAAGCGGCTTTTTCGCCTGAAAAATAAGCTCAACCGCACGCTCAATCTGGCGTGGGTCGCCCTGGAAGCGGAGTTCATCCGTGCTATAGACTCTTGCGCCTTTGCGCTGTTTGGACTCGTCATCCTGGTGGTAGAGAATATTGGTTGGAATTTCGAGCAAGGAGACGCCTTGGGGGGCGGAGGTCGCTTCACGAAACGCTTGGCGCAGATCGATTTCGATTGTTGTCCAGTCGAGTACACGCTTGGCAAATTTTGCGAACGAACTCACTACATCCGAGCCATAGGCTTCCTGGAAAGAGCCGATAAAGTCCTCGGTGGTGGGATGCTGACCCGCAAGACAGACGACGGCACTGTTGGTCAGGCCGGCCCCACACAGGCCGGTCACCGCGTTGGTCAGGCCACAACCGGCAGTGACACAGCAGATACCGGGTTTGCTGGTTACTCGGGCGTAGCCATCCGCGGCATAGGCGGTGGCTTGCTCGTGGCGCATATGGATGAGTTTGATGCCGTTGTCCCTGAGATTGGCCAGAATGGGGAAAGTGTGTCCGCCATTCACGGCAAACATATACTTCACGTCCTGTTCCTGTAATACTCGCCCAATAAGCGTCCCGCCATCGACAGTTGCCATATTGCTCCTCCTTCGATTCGTTCCGATCCTATCCAAGCAGGCGGCATCTTCCCATATTTCTCCCAAAGAAAAAAGGGAGGCCCCCTCCCGCGATCCTGCAGAAAAGCCAAGGAATTCTTAATGGCTACAAGTTGAACTGTTCGAGCACGGCAGCCACGTTCTGATCGCGTTGGGCTGGGTCGCAGCAGGCCGTACGGATGTTTTCCAGCCTGTCGCGCTCAGACCGAGAGGAGGGAGGAGTGGTTTTACGGTCCCGAAGAACCACGCTGATGAGAGCCGCGACAATAATGCCGACGGCACCGACCATATGAAGATCGACCGGGATCGTTCAGTCGGTGATGCCGTTGCGTGATGCCGCCTTCCAGTCTTTTCAGTCCTTCGTCTAGGCGGGTTGCCATACGGACCGAACGGGTGTCCAGTCCGCCCAACCGCCCCGGGCCAGCGCAAGCAGGTGAGCAGCAATCCCGTCATGCACCTCTATACAGCCGCCCAGAGACCGCAAGGGTGAATATCCTGCGGGAAAAAGAAAAAGGGCGGGGGGTGATACCCCGCCCGGTTCGTGATTACCGATGAGTTTACAGCGGATCGTACTGGAGGTGAATCCAGAACGGGTCGCGCTCCACCCATATGTGCAGCCCCATAGCATCGACCTCGTTTATGCTGCCCATATACACATGACCGTACCGGCAAAGATGTCGAGGTTACGGAAGAATAGGTTATGCCGGCAGGTCTGAGCCAGCAGCAAGGGCTGCTCGACATGCACCGGGTAGGCGGGGGCAAATAGGGGATCCAGTCTCCCTCGGAAATAGAAGCCCGGCATGCCAAGCGTGTACTACTGGTTAAACCGATGGCGCCGGTCTCGTGGTGTAGTGGCGAAGGCGTTCAGACCTGTCGCCCGGTTGTTGTTCTGATAGGTGGTCAGCGCCCGGAAGGTATAGAAGGTTGCTTGGTCGCCAATGCCGCCCGGCAGCCTCCGCGCCCAACCCATGCCCGGGGAGGACTGAATGGACTGAATCGGGTCAAAGCGGATCATGCTCCGCCAGGCCGAGGTCCCAGTCTTGGTCCGCGCACTGCGGTGATGCGGGCCGGGGCGGAAGGACTGCCCGTCTACACACGGCCGTCGCCGTCCTCAAAGGGGGCGAGCGGAATCTGTGAGCCCGTTTTGCCCTGTTGCGGCCTTGGCTTGCGTCGCAGCTACGCGCGCATCGTAGTGCTCCTGTCCCCGGCCACCGTTCGCGATGGGTGATATGTTGCGTGCTTCATTGGTGGACCAGCTCTCTGCTCCAGGCGGAACACCGCGCCGGTGTAATCAAAGTCGTTAGAGGTGACCGTGAAGCCGATATGAAAACGATACGCCACGTATCCGAATGGAAAACGGGAGGCCCTTTTGAGGAGCCTCCCGTTTTGAGGTCGAGTTTGTCGGAGAGGCGTTACACCTCTCCGATTGTGATTACAGTAGGTAGTACTGAAGACGAATCCAGAACAGGTCGCGGTCCGCCCACAGGTGCAACCCCGTGTCATCCAAATCGTTGCGCCCGCCCATATACATGACCGTACCGGCGAAGATGTCGAGGTTACGGAAGAATAAGCCGTGCCAGTAGGTCTGAGCCAGCAGCAGGGGCTGCTTGGCGTTCACCGAGTAGGCGAGGGCAAACAGGGGCTCCAGCTTCCCTCGGAAATAAAAGCCCGACATGCCAAACGTGTACAATTGATTAAACCGATGGTACCGGTCTCGTGGTGCATTGGTGATGGCGTTGATGCCCGAGGGCCGGTTGTTGTTCTGATAGGTGGTCAGCGCCTGGAAGGTATAGAAGGTTGCTTGGTCGCCAATGCCGCCCGGCAGCTTCCGCGCCCAACCCATGCCCGGGAAGGACTGAATGGACTGAATCAGGTCAAAGCCGATCATGCTCCGCCAGACTGAGGTCCCAGTCTTGATCCGCGCACCGTTGATCTTCTTACCTGGACACACGTTCACTCCCGGCGCGCAGGGATTACCCTCGGCATCGTGATGGGGCCCGGTAATGAGCGGATCAACACCGGGTGCACCGAAGACCGCACTACGACGGTCAACCCCGCGCTCGGCGGCATACGCATCGACTGCCGCCGCGTACTCCGGGTTGTCATCCAGGCCGGCCAGATAGCTTTCCCGGGCAGCCTGCAACTTCGCATCGAAGTGCGCTTGAGATCGGCCACCGTAGTTCGCACCGCCGAAGTTGCGGGGTTCATTGGTGGACCAACTCTGCTCCAGGCGGAACACCGCGCCGGTGTAATCGAAGTCGTTATAGGTGACCGTGAAGCCAAACACGTTTGTCCATGGATACCAATGGCCGGTCTCGAAACACGCGGTGCTCGTCCGGTCGTTGTTCGGGTCGCCGTCCTGGCTATAGCCATACATGTCGACCCCGGAGAAAAACGAGGCTCTATTCTCTTCGAAACACCGGTCCAGGGCGCGGCGGAAGTTGAGCATATTGTTCGGATCAGTCGGGTCATGCGTGAAGAACCCGCCGGGGGCAGTCGCCATAGTGGTGCTGAAGGAACCAAGTCGCCGGCCGTACTCGTCCAACGTGCCAAGTCCGTCATCGTGGTCTCTGCCAAAGAAGGAGGGCAGGTCAAATATGGCAGCTGGATCGGTACGCTTGTACATATAGTTCAGGGTGAAGTCGAAATTATCGAAAGCCTTTCCCATCAACCGCACGCCAACCATGCTGTTTTCCCACTTCGTGCCGCGAATGTGATGGGTATGGCGTCCGCCGCCGCCAATCCGATACAGGAAATTGGAGTTGCGGCCAGCGGCGTCGTCCGTACACGGGACGTCGGCATTACACCCACTGTCCATAGCCATATTCCCTGCGTTGCGTCCGACCCGAAATACGGACCAGGGGTGACGACTCCGGGCGTAGTCACGGTAGGGCCCCCAAGGCACCCCCTTGGTGGTCAACACTCCCGGTGAGGTCGGCGAATCAAAGTAATGAGTCGGATCGCCAACATAGTTCGGGTCATCATAGCGTAGGCCACCCCAGGCGCCTTCCAACACCAAGTGTTGAGTGATGGGTCGCCAGCGGGGGGTGTAAAACAATTCTACACCCACGTTGGACAGAAACGTCCCGACATTCCCGATGTCATACAGAAACTTGATGGCCCAGATGGGGGTCCGAAAGTCCTCGAAGGCTTCGCCTACGGCTTGGTTCTGGTCCAGCCGGAGGGGGTTGGCAATGTCAATGGAGCGGAACAGGTCGGATTCGCCCCATACGATCTGCTGTTTCCCCAGCTTCATCGACAGCCGGTGGCCCATCACATCCCCGAAGTCCACATCCAGGTTCATTTCCCGGAAGCCGTTCTCGGGAAAGGTGAAGGATTTGAACTTCTTGATGCGATGGGAGTACATGTCGTCATACTTGTCGCGGACATCATAGACCGGATCAAAACGCCCCCGGTACATGAAGGAGAAGTCGGCCCGACGGACTCCTGGAATCTTGATATTCTTCCCGAATAACCCGTTTTCGGCTGACACCAGATCTTGATACTCGTACTCTACGCGCAGCTCGTTCCGCCACTGCACCCACTCGAAATTATCGCCAGGGCTGCCGTCATATTGAAATGCGTGCTGCATCTCGTACACGACCTGAATCTCTGAATCCCCCACCCGGATCGTCGCTTGCGCAGGGCTTGTGAACCACACGAGCCCCACTGCAACGGCCAGTGCCGTGACCAGCCCTCTCAGGCCTGAACGCTTTCTCCCGTTGTGTTGCATATACTCTCCCTCCTGTCACAAAGAATGATCTTTCCTACCTTGACGCACTTTCTGTTTCCCCGGTTGTAGCGGATCACCTCCTTTCCCATGCACCCTGGGTCCAATTGCAGTCTGCAAGAGATGATTTGATATCCCAAGCCGCTTCTAGCGTTATTCTTCATATTTTGCAACTGCCCAGACGGCATTTCCCCCTGTGTTTCTGCCCTTGACAAATGCCGCAAATTTCTCTAATAGACCGCTCCATGCAGGATATTTTTTTTCATTACGGCAGATGGCTACGGAATGGGCTCGTCGCATGTGGAGTCGGATCGATTGTCGTACTAGGTGGGTGCGAACTTGGCGCGCCTCCTATCGAAGAGGTCCAGGATGCTGAGCCCAAACCGTCTCTGGTCGACCAATACAAGCAAGCCAATAAGGATAGCCGAGATCCCGGCTTGGCTGCGAATCCCAAAGCCCTCGGGGAGTCCTTGCTGACAAACCCTGAAGGAGCGATGCAAAAAGGCGGAGAAGATCTGGAGAATCAGTAACAAGGCCCCCACCTTGTTTTCCAGAGTTCCTTCGCGTTTTTGGACCAAATTCGCGCGTGGCCCCTGCGGCCACGCGCTCCCCTCTGGCCCATTCTCACACACAGCCAGTTTCTCTTGAGCCAACTCGGCGCTATCCCAACCTTGTTCTTTAAGAGAACTTGAGGGTCTTGTGTGTGCGCTTAGGGCCCCTGTGAGTGCGTTCAGGGTTGCCACGCTGGCGTTCAGTGTGTCATTTTATCTAGTGCCCTTCTGAAGCTACACCATCTGATCGCTCCGGGCGGAGGCCGCTGCACGCTGCATCTACCAGAGACCCCAGCCGGCCAGTATGAGTCGGCTGACCCCGATACAGGCCTGTATCCATTCGCTGATACTCTTTGGTACTCCCACTATAGTCTTTGGACAAAAAAAGAGGCAGCCTCCCGAGGCTGCCTCTTTTGCCTTCAGTTCAGTAAAGAACGGATAACGGTTTTAGACAATAATACCTTCTCTGGCGGCACGGACAAAGAACTTCGGATGCCAGAGCACCAACGCCGACGGGACGAAGGTACAGGCGCCCAAGAAGCTGATGCCCATCCATAACGCTAGCAGCAGACCCATTTCCGAGCAGAAACGGATGTTCGAGAATGCCCACAGGATCGTCGCGGCGATCAGGGTTGCTGCGGTGAAGGTCACGGCTTTCCCCGCTGTGGAAAGTCCTAAACGGACGGCGTCGTTGATATCGCCGTCATATTCTTCCACCGCTCGACTGACGATATATAAGGCGTAGTCGATGCCAAACCCGACCCCGACGGTCACAACCGGCAGAGACTGCAAGTTGATGCCGATATTCCGTATCCCCATATACGCATTCACCACACCGTCAGCCAGAAACAGGCCGATCATCATCACAAGTGCAGCGACGGGGGAACGGTAGGTAAACATCACGATCAGAAAGATCGTTCCAAAACCCAGACCGTGCATATACAGGTTGTTCTTGAGAATCTCTTCATTCGCGGCAGCCGTTACCCCGATCAAACCACCGGCCAGGCGCCAGTCTGCGTTGGGCAAGGGGTTATCGGCAACGAATTTCCGCGCTTCCTGAATAATCCGGGCGATATTATCCCCCTGGTGATTGGAGCAGTAGAACGTCACCCGCGAAACTGTATAGCTCGGATCGAGAAATTTCGACGACTCGCCGGGCGGTGTTCCGGCAAAGTAGTAAAAGAAAAGGGAGCTTACCCGCTGGGCGCTGGCTGGGATGGAGCCCCAGCGTGGCTGCATATCGTAGAAGGTCATATTGATAGCTTGGATGATGTCGGCCAGCGAGAAGCTGTAGCCGATGTCTTTATCGCGTTCCATGTGACGCTGGAATTTTTCGAGTTGCCGCAATAAATCGGGGTTCTTGAGCACCTCTTTGTCGCGTCCCTCGACGACAATGATGAGGGGCTCAATTCCACCGAAATACTTCTGAATCTCGATATGGGCCTGATTATACGGTGACTCCAAGTGTAAAAGCGGCGTGGCCGCGGTTGGGTCGCCGATGGTGAGGTGTCGAATCTGGGTCAGGGCAATGAGAAAGGCCACGACCCAGAAGACGACGATCATCCTGGCGTTTCTGGGAGTCGTGATCCAAGCTGCGCAGCGATCAGCAAAACGTTGGAACCAGCCATTCTCGCGTTGCATGACCTTTTCCGGTTCCGGCGCCTTGAGGTAGTAGTACACCACCGGGTTCATGAGCAGCTCGCTGACCGCAACTGAGGCCACCCAAATCGAAGCCGAGATGGCGATTTTCTGCAGGATGACCACCGGCACGACCACGATGACGAGCATGCCCAACGAGTCGGTAATAATACCGCTCAGGGTTGGCACGAATAACTCGGCAAACGCCGCGACAATCGCTTTTTCCTTATTCCACTGCCACTTGTGATATTCCTCATAATAACGCTCATGCATCTGCACCGAGTGGCTTATGGCCCGGGCCGTGACAAAGAAGGGAATCACCAAGGCGAGCGGATCCATGGAGAAGCCCATCATGGCCTGGATACCCAGCCCCCAAAAGGCCGATACAATGCCGGTGATGGTCGGACGCAGCGCCCCCCGCCAATCGTGGAAGTAGAGGTAGAGCAGGATCCAGCACACCACCGTCGCGGCGAGGAAGATGTAAAACACTTCGTTCGCGTAGTAGTAGATCCAGCCGTAGAGCTGGGGCTCGCCGGCCACCCAGATCGTCTCCTCAGCAGTCTCAAATGGTTCTTTGACAGTCCGGCGAATCTCTTCAAAGACGGTCTTATAGTCGAGCTTGCCCTCAATGAAGTTGGCTTTCAGCAGGAGGGCTTGGCCATTCAAGGCGACCAACTGGCCGTAGATGGTTTCGGTATTATAGCAAATCTCCTTGATTTCCTCGACCTCTCGGTCCGTCTTAGGCGGACGACGCATGACCGGGGGGGTGGCAATCGTCCCTCCTGACACGGTGAGATAGCGGGTCGTACGGTGGCCGATCGACTCAATCTGATCGTGGTTCACCCCGGTGACGCGGTCCATGGCCTGCGTCATATCGTAGATTTTTCTGAGCAGACCCGTTGTAAAGATGTCGCCCTTGTCCACCTTCAGCATCACGTTGACGTTATTCGCTCCGCCGAATTGATCGGCAAAGCGGAAATGTACGCGGACAAAGGGATGACGATAGGGCAGCAGGTCGTTGAAGCTGGTAGACATTTCGATCGACAATGCCTGCCAAGCCATGAAGCCGGTGACAAGCAATACCCCGACCGTGATCAGGAAGCGGTTGCGGATCAAGCCTTCTCCCAAACGATAGAGCGCGGCACGCTCCCTGGAATGCGCTTCGAGCTCTTCAATAGTCGGCATCTTTCTCTCAGCCACGGTTTTCTCCTTTTTTCTGATCGTTCACTCTGCGTGATGCTGCCGTGCGCTGCGCTCAGGCGCCGAACTAATGCGCGGCAGCCTCCTCCTCGACGACTTCCTGCTCAACCAACTTCCAGCTCTTGCCTCCATCGCTGGTGATCATGACGGTGCCTTTCCCACCTACCAGCACGCCTTTGCCATTTTCCCCAAACGCAACGGAATTGATCCAGGTGTAGACGCCATCCGGCGTCTGGGTCGGACCCCAGTTGGCCCCGCTGTCTGTAGTCTCAAGTACGACCGCATTCATGCCAGCGAGGACGAGGCGAGCATTTTCACCCGGCGTATCGACATCGTAGAGATGCAGCGCCGGAACATCCGCATTGCTGCCTTCACGTGCGACCCAGGTCCACTTCCGACCGCCGTCAGTGGTTTTCGCAATGGCCCCACCAGCGCCGACCATCACTCCATTGCCGGGATCGCTAAAGTGCACCTTGAAAAACGCACCCATCACCATGACGTCCCGCACACCCCCCTGCTCAACAAGCTCATCAAGCAGGGTACCGTGCTGCGCTCCCCAGGTTTTGCCGCCATCTGTGGTGTAACGGACATTGCCGTATTCCCCGACCATCCAGCCGGTATTTTTGTCCAGAAACTGCACACTGTAATAGATGATGTCAGGCACGGCGAGGCTGGTGAACTCGGACAGGCCGATCTGGGACACTTCCATACGCTCGACGTTCCAGGTCTCTCCGCCGTTGTCGGTCCACATCCAGGCTGATTCATCGCCACACGCCCAGCCGTGCAGTTGGTCAACAAAGGAGACCGCCATCAGGGTCTTATCCGTATCGGCGGTCTGCGCCGTCCACGTTTTCCCGCCATCTCGGGAGTGGATGACGACCCCATTATGGCCGACTACCCAGCCATGCTCACCTGCAAAGCTGACGTTATTCAGTGTCCAGGCCACACCGCTATCGACATCCGCCCATGTGTTGCCGGCATCTTCAGTCCGCAGGATGCGACCGGCATAGCCCACGGCCACAAAAGTGTCGCCCGTGACGTGAGCGACGCCGAGAAATTTGTCGGTCCGCGCAAGCAACGATGTGCTCCATGCGGTCGGCTGCTCTCCGTGACAGCCCGCCAAGCCGAGCAGGGTCGTAAGGATAAACAGCGTGGCGAAAAGGCTGGCGCATCTTTGGGCCAAGTGGGCCCTATCGGTATTCATGGCGTAGTAACCTCCCTTATATTGGCTGCAGACGACTTGTGCATCGCTCCCCCGAGGATTTCGTGCCTTCCGTCCTTTGCATTTTTCCACGGCAAAAGTCAAGGGACGATCAGGTATGGTAGCCTGTACCCCACCGCTGCCTTCCTCCTCGAAAAGAGGGGCCTTCCTATCAAAGTAAAAATCCCCCGTACAGGGTTGTACGAGGGATTTTTACGTCACAACAGGGCAGGGGGCTATGACGTTTAGCGAGCGCTCTGGATCAGGAAATTCACAGTGAACGCCTCAGGCGTGTTCCACTCCTTGGCGGTATTGAAATACCAGTCGTACTTCGGCACGTAGTACTCGTCATACCCCGGAGGGCAGTCCCACTTGGAGCTGTGGGTGATCTGCATATCGACCACCTGGCCGTTGTGGGTAAAGACCTGCTCCTCGTCGTAGACTGCGGCAATGTACTTGTCCGAGGGCTTCTTCGAGATGTTCATGATCTGAGTCCAGGTTTTCCAGATCTCACCACCTTGGTCATACGTCTCCGACCATGAGGTGTTGAAGTACTCTTTGTCGAGGTAGAGAATCCGCTTGGAGTACGCATACTGGTTGTACCCGGTCGGGATGCCTTCGACGACCCACACCGGCCGACGCTCCCAGTTCACGGTGTCCGACCACAGAAAAGCGGCCGAGCCGCTCCTGCCGTCCGGAGCAGCCGCCCATACGTCTCGACTCTGATAATGGCCTGAGTGGGCCGCCATGAGCGTCTCTTTTTCGGCTAAGACCCGCCACGTCCAATATCCGGGCTTGGCGTTGAATCCCCAAATCGAGTCGATATCGATGTCCGTGCCCCAGAAGGCGTCCGAGCGGTTCGCAACGCTGATACGCCGCACGCGGCGCAACTCGGGCAGATACATGTAGGAGTCATCCGGATTTTCGAGCGGAGTATACCGGAAGTTCAACACGCCGGCGCCTTTCAGATCGTTTGGGGCGTATAGCGGTCCCCATTGCTCGGTATAGGTAATCTGCGGGTTAAACGGTGCGATCGGCTTCGGGTCCATGTACAGGCGACCTTCCCACTTCATCCGCCGCCAGAAGTGCGAGGCGTAGAACCGCTCCATCTCGCCCTTGTAGTTCACGAGCTCGAGAATCCAGGGGCAGCCCACGTTGTCTGTGAAATCAGGAAAATATTCGTGGTTCCACATGGCCTTGGCACCCGCGAGGGGATCGTTGACGTCAATGTCGGGAAACGGGCACCCAGCGACATAGTTGGTCAACGTCCGGCCGTCTTCTGACAAATTCACCTGACCGGCAAATTTTTCTGTCGCCTCTGCGTACGCTTTGGGCCATTTGTACTCGCGGTACGGGACGACCTTCATTTTCATGCCCTGGTTGATCATCCAGTTTGCCGTTGGATTGAGGACATCGGCCGCCTCGGCCATATTGCTCTTATCGACCATGTCCCCCGGTTGGGGGAAGTTCGCGGCGGCCGGGACAACCCAGCTTCCCGCGGCCGCGCATACAAACGCGGCGGAAAGATATGCTTTCAGCTTCATAATACAAGCCTCCTTTCGAGATCACTGCCCTGGGTGAAATATCCTCCCACCGTACATAGGAAGCGCGGGAATAAGGATCAATAGCTCAGCGGCAGGTTTTTTTCTACTACTGTGGAGGGGGCCCCCGAGGGTTTTAGCGACGCTCGGAGGCGACCGTGTTTTTGCAGTCTTGGGGGAGGGGGGGCTTTAGGAGGACGGATCGACGCTAAATCCCTGGCTTGGGGGTTCGAGCGGGCGTCCGGGTGGCGTGTCCGGGGCTAGGCCGGCTTCACGGAGGAGCCGGGCAAGAGCGGCAAGAACGTCCGAAACCGATCGCTGTGCTTCTAGCAACTCACCATTCGCCTGTGAGAGCTGAATATAATCCTGTCGTTCAACAGCATCAACGACTGACACCAGAGCAAATTCATGGGCGCGCCAGGATTCGATATAGCCTTGGTGGACCTGTGCCAGGGCTGAGGACTGCGGTTCATAGCGCTCCAATTCGACCACATACTCCCGGGCGACCCCGATTGCTGGGCGTATGGTTTCCAACACAAAGTCATCATGCACGAATTGGTCTCTCCTAGCGCTCGCAATCGCATTGTTAATTTCTGCCTCGGTCGCTGCCCATAGACGGGCCTGGTCCATATACGCCGTCAGGTCGTCTCGGACGCTGGCGGTCTCAGGCTGGCAGCTAGACAGTACGGCGAACCAGAGAGTGAGGACCGGCAGGCTGCGCAGTCTTGAACGAGCACACTTGTTCATCAGACTCTTTGTGCCCAGCCGTCTCCTAGGAACGCTCTTCCGCATCACGCTGTGCCGCCTGAAAGATCAGGTCTTCATAATATTTCACATTATAGCCTAGGAGGACGACCGCGGGAGAGCCATCTTTACGGGCATAGACTGCCGTCTGTGTCGGATTATAGCCCCCAATAAAGATAGTTTCCTTGCTGTGTTCATCCTCGCCCTCAATGATAATGGTTGAAGCGGGTGGGGCAAGGCCGTACGAAGCTAAGTCCTCTGGAGCCTCGTGAACGATAGGGATCTTTCTGTCCGGGGTGAGATTTTCAATAAAGCCGCTCACGAGCGCAGAGGTAACCGGTGCCCCAGTCGGCTCAAGCACCTGCCACTCTGCGGTTGCTGCACCCGGCTGGCCCTCGCCGCGGCGCGAGACAAAAATGTGGTGCTGGCGCTTGATGGAAAGTTTGTGGATCGTCCCGCGTTTGAGGGCCAGAAAAGTGCTCTCCTGGAGCGGACGCGGCTCAAAGATCGGGGCGTCCGGACCGCCCGGACGCCATTCAAAAAGGAGGTAGTACCCGCCAAGGAGAATAGCAAAGAGATAATAGAGGCCAACACGCCGCCACGTCATCCGCGGTACCTCCGCCCCAGAAAGACGCCTACCCCGATCAACAAGAAAAAGCCCGGTACGACGACGGTGCTCGTGACCAGCACGGTCTGGATTTGATCCGAGGAGAGAAAGAGTTGATTGACACCTGACATCTGGGTTTCCGGTCTGGCTGCCATTTGCCCCTGGTCTTCGGCCAGCCAATTGATGGCATTGATGAAGAGATCTCTATTGCCGCCTTGTTCGACCAAGTCATTGTTGGCGAAATCTGCATCGCCAAACACCACAATGTGTCCAAGCGTCTCTCCGGTCTGAATGGTCATTTCACCGGCAATCGGAACAGGGCCGTGTATGTCCCGGCCCTCTTCAAACGTCGTTACCCCGCTGCGTGGGATGTTTTCTTGCGCACTGGCCCAGCCTTGGGGTGAGGTCGCCAGGATAGCTGTTGCAATCATGCCATTCGCCCGATCCGGCTCCATCTCCACGACGCGGGCGAGTGAAAAAATAGGTGGCGCGTTAACCGAGCGGATCATCGGGTGCGGCTTCTTCGTAGTGGAAGCCCGGAAGGTTAACATCTCGCCGGCATAGAGACGCTTCGTGGGATCAACCGCAATCAGGGGTGGCAGGTGAATGCCGTACCGCTCGAGAAAAGTGACAAACGAGGGCGAACTGTCTGGATCAAGCAGGACAAACAAGGCCCCCCCACGCCGCACATAGGCGTCCAGCGCTTCGAGTTCGAATGGAAGAAAATCCGCTCTTGGGCCGAAGATGACCACCACGGTGGCATCCTCTGGAACCGCTCCGCTCTCGCCAAGCGAGAGGGTTTTCTCATGATAAAATTCATCAACCAGGGCGCCCCGGATTTTGCTGTAGCCCCGAGTCGGAGATGCGTCGGCCAAGGCGGCTTCCCCATGCCCGGTCAGAAAGTAAATAACCTGGTCTCCCTGCTCGCGTGAGACCTGAAGCAGGGTGGTAATGGCCGCGGATTCGCCCCTTCCCAACAGTGTCCCTTTGCGTATCCCACCCGACTCAAACACCATCGTCCCATATTGGGTCGCCTGGTACTCCCGGGCCAGGGCGGGGTTCCGATTGATATCGATAATACTGTAATCGAAGTGAGGGGAGAGGTTGGCCATACGACTCAGCATGTCTTCGATGAAGAAATTTTCCGGCCGATCGCTATGGATAAAGGCCATGACATGAACATCGCGTTGCAGGCCGGACACGACCTGTCGCGCCCGTGGTGAGAGCGTAAATTTTTTCTGTGGGGTCAGGTCAAGCCGATGATTATGTTCGGAGAGGATGGACTGGACCGCCACAATCAGGGCAAAGAACCCCAGGGTCCCAATAACGAGTTTGATCGCATTGCGAACGTTGGCCGTCATCGGCGTCCCTTCCACTGGCGCGTTTCCAGAGAGCGAAGAGTCAGAAAACTAAAAAAGACAATAAAGAGCAAAAAGAAGGTGATTTCTTTGGAATCGATCAACCCCCGAGCAAAGCTCTGGAAGTGGGTGACCATGGAGATGGAGGAAATCGTACCGATGAGTCCGAATTGTGTCGCCCCGTCGTTCCAACTCAGAATCCAAAAAAAGAGCAATGTCCCAAGTGAGCCCAACCCGGCAACAACGGTGTTATCCGTCAGCGACGAAATAAACAGGCCACAGGCAATAAACGACAGGGCAAGCATCACCAGCCCAACATACCCGGGTAGGACGAGCGTCCAGTCGAACGGCTGCAGGCAAAACATCAATACGGGGTAGACTAGGGTGAATGACAGCATAAACAGCGTGGCGACCGCACATGCGGCAAATTTGCCCCAAAAAAGGTCGGAGTCTCGCATCGGATAGGTCAACAAGAGTTCGATCGTACCGAGCCGCTTTTCTTCCGCAAAGAGACGCATGGTGAGGAAAGGGACCGTGAGCATGATGACCAGCCGGAGGTCGGTGAACATCAACTGCCAGAAGTTTTCCATGATATTCATTCCAAAGCCGAACTGGACATAGAAAACGAGATCCGAGTAAAAATAATAGCCACTCAGCAGCAGGAAGACCGATGAAATCAGATAAATGAACGGCGACAGAAAATAGGAACGTAATTCCTTATTCAGAACGGCCCAAAAGTTCACAAACATCGTTTCACCTGTTCAGCGAGTGTCTTGTCCATGCTTCGCCTGCGGGCGCTGAGCGCGGGGGGCCCAATCCCGAGATATGACGGACTCTGCGGCTCTATTATGCTGCTTCCTTTTGCTCTTCTCTGGTCAGGCGGACAAAAAGGGCCTCAAGATCAAGGGTGATCGGTCTGAGCTCATGCAGTGCCCAGCCACTCTGGATGATCGTCTGGGCAACCTCCTGAGCGATGTCGTGGCTGGAGGATCGGACCGTAAAGACAGTCCCCCCCGGTCCGTCGCTTTCCTCGTCATGTGCGGTGACTTGATCAACTGCCTTGAGTGCGCGCAACGCATGGAGGAGATCGGTGCGCGGTCCACTCGCCCGGACCCGTACGGTTGCCGCTCCCTGGATGCGCTTGCTTAAGCGGTCGGTCGCGTCCTCGGCCAGAATATGGCCCTTGTCAATAATAATCACCCGTTCACAAATCAGCTCCACCTCGTGCAGGATATGGCTTGACAGCAAGATGGTGGCCTTTCCACCTAGTCCCTTGATGAGTTCGCGGATATCGATGACCTGATTTGGATCAAGGCCAACCGTTGGCTCGTCCAGGATCAGGACTTCGGGGTTACCCAGCAGGGCTTGGGCGAGTCCGACTCGTTGGCGGTAGCCTTTTGAAAGCGTTCCCATCTGGCGGTGGGCCATCGGTCCGAGTGCGCACTCGCTGAGGACGCGCTCAACATCGGCACGCCGCTGTACTGCCCCGTCGATCTTAACCCGGGCACAGAAGTGTAGAAATGCGCGAACGGACATGTCCGGATAGAGGACAACGTTCTCTGGTAGATAGCCCAGACGGGTGCGGACTGCGAGCGAAGATGTTGCCACATCAAACCCTGCGACTTGAACCGTCCCCTCGGTTGCGGGAAAAAATCCGGTCAGGATACGCATGAGCGTGGTCTTTCCCGAACCATTCGGCCCTAATAGTCCAACGATCTCCCCGCTCTTGACCGTAAAGGAGACGTCATCTAGGGCGCATACCTGCCCATAATATTTTGTAACGTTCTGAACGCCGATCATAAAAACCCTACAAAGGCCCTAGCCGTCCAACGATCTTCCCGTCTCTGACTGCAAGGGCAGCGCGTACCGAGTCTGTTTGGTTATGACGCTCTGGGCGTGGACGTTGTGGCGGGCGCCGCTTCTCGTGTATCAACTTCCGCCTCAAGCTCTTGGACCACTCGTCCGAGCTACGCAACGCAAGCCCACGGGTGTCGCTCGTCTTGACCGTTTGATCTCTCCCGTGCGTCAGATTTTGGTTCATGCTCTCATATTCGGCAATTTCCGCCTTGAGCGTGTTCACCTCCCCGGGGAGCAGGCTCGTTAGATAGGACATGGTCGGTATGGGGCGCTCAAAGGCAACGAGGCCCATGAGCAATAATCCAATCCCCAGCACCCCCACGCCCATATAATGCCATACTGCTTTTGAAAGGCCACTGTCCCCGCCTGTCTGTTCGGTATCGCTCGCCATGAAGCTCTCCCCTCCACAATGATGAAGGTGTGGCCAACCCTAGCAAAAAGGGAAATGGAGAAAAAGTCGCTGGGCTCGACTTGTCACGAGAGAGGGATCCCGAGGGCTTCCTCTCTACTCTACCTGTTGTTGGGTTAACGGGTGCTTTTGATGAGGCAGCTCACCGAAGACGCTGCGGCCGTGTTGACTTCGACGCCTCGCGAAAATCCCATTCGTTGACCCAGTCCTCCCTCTTCTCGTAGCCAAGATGGTGCATCCCACTTGGTGGAGTAGACAACCTGGAAGTCGGCTACCATCCCATGTGGGGTAAAGGCCCAGTCATCTGTGTAGTTGTATTTACCACTACGGAGGGGGTTTTGTGAGATAATCCTCATACGGCTTTGGACCATACTCATACATATTAAACCAGAGTTTCCACAACTCACCGCCGTTGTCGTACATTTCGGAAAAATTCTGCACCCAGAAGTTTCTGTCTACAGATTATAAGAAGACGCACTCGGGGTAGGCATACTGGCTGTAGGCCGTCGGGATGCCCCCGACAACGTAGACATTGCGCTTCGCCCCGGTTGACACTGCACGGCATGAACGCGACCGGGCCGTTTCCGCCGCCCGGCTGTGCACACCAGACACCACGGTTTCCGTGGATGCCCATGTGGGCCGGGGGCCCCCCCGGGGGGATATGCTTTTCGCCCAGGGGGCGGAACTTCCAGTACGCCACCTTGGGATTCATGCCTCACAGGAAATCCAGGTCCATGTCCGTCCCCCAGAAGTCGTCAGGGCGGGTGGCGACACTAGGCCGTGTACTCCTAAGCGCGTAGCCAGAGCTTGCCAGTGGCGCTCTTGATCATGGCGAGGAAGTGGGGGGTGCGCTTCTCGTAGCGGGGGGCGAGGCGGCGGCACTGCGTAAGCGTGTCGACGGCGCGTTCGAGCCAGTTGCGCACTTGCTGCCAAGGGTTGGCGAAGGCGGGCCGGGTCTGCGCGCCGTCGCGGGCGGGGAGGGTCGGGACGGCCTCGCATTGCTCGCCCCGGCCACGAGCCGGCCCCCCCCCTCTTCTGCCCCCGCCGCCTGCGGGGGAACCCGGCCGCTCGCACGGTCGCTCCTCGGCCCCTGGCCGTCGTCCGCATCCACCCCCGCATCCCAGCACCGGCTCCCAGAATCCCGGCTTGCACCCCCGGGCGCAGCCCCCACACCATGCCGTTCCACCCCCGCGGGGCGTCCACCCGCGGGCCGCCCCGCGGCTTGTGCGGCCTCGCTCCCTGAAGTGGGCAGCGTGAATCACCGCTTCGCTAAAGACGAAACCCCTTATGGGGACACGACCTAATACGACGCACCCGACGCAACTCAGGGAGGTATCTCTACGAGTCATCTGGAACATTCGTTGGCAGTCATAGCGCATCTTCAGCACACCGGCCCTCTTGAGGTCGTTCGGGATGAAGAGAGGGTCAATCTGCCCCGTATGACGCATCGGCGGGTTGTTGGAGACAATGTTCGGGAACGGAAGACCGGCTGCTGTAGTTAAACATCTCACGGCCATCCGCCGAGAGTTGGACCTGACCGGAGTATTTCTCGGTCGCTTCTGCATAGAGTTTCGGTCAATTGACTTCTTATACTCACCCGCCTTGATGGGCATCCGTTTTCGACAAACCATTTGACAGCGGGGATGAGAAGATGCTCGGCCCCAGTTCTGTTGTCTTTGGTAACGGTATCCCCCGGATTGACGTCAGCAGCCACCCAACTCGGGGCCGATAGGCCCATAGCGTCCACGGGCGTGAGTGCGCAGGTAATTCTGGTCCGCCGATAGATCCTCATACAATCTGCTCCTTTTTTCGAGCATTCTATGAGGCGACGGGAGATGCCTATTTGGCCAGCGCGGGGGGAGGTCGGCTCATCATTGTCTCCTTCATCGTGTCGGACCACTTTATCTTTACTTGAATTTCAGGAGAGGCTTTTCCCACGTCCTCCGGGAGGGGATGCGTTGTGCGACCGGAGGAAAAAGCCCTGTTTCGATTCTGCTCCATAAGGTGATCAGAAATAAAGCAATCAGTGCGTGGCTGCGGCCGCTTGCGCCGTGATAAAGCGAGGCTTAAAGAGCGCGACCAGCACGGGTAACAGTGTCACGGTTGCCGAGAAACTGACTCCCATCCAGAGCGCGAGCAGCAGCCCCATCTCGGCGCTAAAGCGCAGGCTGGACATGGTCCAGAACAGGGTGCCGAGGAGCATCGTCAGTGCGGTAAAGGTCACCGCTTTCCCGGACGTTGCGAGGGCCGTTCTGACCGCGTCATCCAGCCCGCTGCCCAGTCGATGTTCTTCGATAATACGACTCACAATATACAGGGCGTAGTCAATGCCAAATCCGACTCCGACCGTCACCACCGGCAGGGTATGGATGTTAATGCCAATATCGCGAGCCCCCATATACGCGTTTATCACGGCGTTTGCGACGAGGAGAGGGATAATCATATACACCCCGGCCATAACTGAGCGGTAGGTGATGACGAGGATGAGGAAGATCGTACCAAAACCAAGAAGATTGACCAGAATATCATTCCGGAATAGCTCTTCGTTGGCGGCAGCTAACACGCCAATTGGGCCGCCGGCGAGGCGGAACTGGGCAACGTCGCTGGGATGTGCCTCGATATAGTCACGAGCGCGCTGAATGACTCGCCGAATCGTTTCGCCCTGGTGATCGGTCAGAAAGAAGCGAATGGGTGCGGAGCGATACTTGTGGTCAATGACCTGTGCACTTTCCTGGAATGAGGTGCCGAAGAAGTAAGAGGCGAGCAAAAGCCGAACCTCACTAGGGCGGCGGGGGAGAACCTCCCATTTTGGTTCCTGTTCGTGAATGGCCGCGTTGACGACGGACAAAATATCCACAAACGAGAAGCTTAGCCCCACCGATGGGTCGCGTTCGAGAGCACGCTGAAACTGTTCGATCCAGGGTAGAACCTCAGGGCTTGCCAATGAAGGCTCTTCGCTTTGCCGGCGAAATCGATCAATCGCACTCATGCTTCCGGCGTCTTCGGCCTCTTCTTTCTCCAACTCTTTACGCTCAACCACGACCATAAGCTGCTCGACCCCGCCAAAGGTGTCCTGAATGCGGGCATGGGCGGTATTGTGCGGAGAGTCACGATACAGGAGCGGAGTAGCCGCAGTCGGGTCGCCAATCACCAGGTTTTGCCAGAAGTAGACGCTGACGATCAAAATGAGTGCCCAGCCAGCGAGCGTTACCCCTTTGCCTGCCGGTGAGACGAGAAAATGCGCAGCAGTCGAGACGGTCCGCTTGAAGAGCCCGTTCTCGCGCCGCTCGACGACTCGGATGTCGGGTTCACGCAGGTAGTGATAGACGATCGGGTTCAGCAAGAGTTCGCTTACCGTAATGGCGAGAATCCACACCGCCGCACTAATGGCGAGTTTCTGCAAGAGCACAATAGGCACGAACAAGATCACCAGCAGGCCTAGGGCATCGGTCAGGATACCCGACAGGGTTGGCACGAAAAGCTCGGCGAACGAGGCAATAATGGCCGGCTCTTTTTGCCCATTTGCCTTACGGTATTCCTCATAATAGCGCTCGTGCATCTGGACGGAGTGGCTGACTGCCCGGGCGGTGATAAAGAAAGGAATGACGAGGGTGAGGGGGTCGAGGCTGAAGCCGATCATCTTGATGAAGCCCAGCCCCCAAATGGCCGAGATGACACCGGTCAAGGTAGGCCGCAGCGCCCCTCGGACATCGTGAAAATACCAGTACAGCAGCAGCCACAGCAGCACCGTCGTTGCCAGAAAGATGACGTAGACCTGCTTGGCGTAGAAATACACCCAGCCGTATAGGGCGGGCTGACCGGCAAGATAAATCCGCGTGTTGTCATCCTCGTAGGGTTCAACGACAGAGCGTCGGACTTCCTCAAACAAGCGTCGATAATCGAGCCGCTGCTCAATGAAGGTGGCATTGAGTAGGGCGGCTTTTTCGTCCAGCGAAACCAGTACGCCGTATAAATTCCGCGAGGAGTGCACGATCCGACGCACGCGCTCGACTTCTGCCTCGGTCTCGGGTGCTCGTTCCATGACCGGCTCGACTTCCTGCATCCCGCCACTTTTCATGATCACGCGGCGATTGGTTCGGTGGGCGATGGAGTTGACCAATTCATTATTCACGCCATACACCCGCTCCAGTGCCTGGGTCATATGGAAAATTTTGGTCAATGTGGCCTGATTGAAGATGGTGCCTTCCTCGACTTCCAACATCAGCATGATGGTGTTGGCTCCGCCAAAGGTCGGTGCGTAGGTTTTATGGACCTGAATGAAGGGGTGGTTCTCTGGCAGTTGTTCGTCGAACCGCGTGACAAGGTCGAGCTGGACGGCAAACGAGGCGAAAATCAGGGTGGCGACGGTAATGAGCAGTAAGACAAGCCTCCGCCGCGCAAGAATCTGCTCTCCCAGTGTATATAGATAGCCACGCTCTCCAGTGCTCATGCCGCCCCCTTTAATTGCCCTGCACTGTGGTTCTAGTGGATACCGACGAATATACGATTGTCTCTCCAGGCGGGAAAGAGCCGCACTCCTGAGGGCTTACGGTTTTCCTCGTTTACGCTCAAGGATCTCGTCAATAATTGTTTCGATGTTCTGAGGAGAGAGGTCCTGCACCCGTATCCAGCCGTCGATGATCAGGGTCGGGACACTCTCGATATAATAGCTCTTCCCAAGGGCAACAGTCGCTTCAAGCTCAGCTTTCCCCCCGTCTGCCTCAAGCTGGCCCAGGAGCAGTTCAGGGTCGAGGCCGATGCGGTGGGCGACCTGGGCAATGCCGCCCCGGCTACCTGTATCGATATTTTCCTCGAAGCGCGCGTGAAATAGTGCGCGCTGCATCTCTTCACTCAGCCCCCACTCGTGAGCGATTGCATAAGCCCGGGCTGGAATTTGAGAGGACGTATGGACGACCGGGACCGCATGAAATCGGACATCTAACTGATTTGGATATTTTTTCTTGAGGGCCGGGATGAGGTTGGAGAAGACGTCATAGCAATGGGGACACAGAAAGTCCTCGAAGACGCTCAGCGTAATCTTTTGTGATTCCGCTTCCTCTGGAGCCCGGCGTACAAAAGAAAACGTCCCTGATAACGAGAGATACTGATCCATCAAATCAGTCGTCGGCTGGCCCTTTGGCGGAAATGCGAGGCAAGCGAGGAGGAAGCTCAGAAGACAAGAGAAGATTCGTAAGACCATATCCGGCCGGATCATAGGAAGCGGATAGGCACTTTGCAAGGGCGAGCGGTGAGCGCAGACAGCACTCGATAAGAGGACTCTGTAAGGGAGTGGTAGGACGGGGGGTAATTCAAGAATTGCCCCCCGTAGCGTTAGGCAACCAACTGCCGTAACACGTAGGGCAGGATGCCTCCATGCCGATAGTATTCGACCTCAATGGGCGTATCAATACGAACGGTAACCTGGACATCTATTGACTGTCCGTCGGCACGGTGGACGACCAGGGTCACATCCTGGAGAGGTTTGAGGTCGGCATTGAGGCCGATGAGATCAAAGGCTTCAGTCCCATCCAGGCGTAGGGTTTGCACACTGGTGCCCTCTTTGAACTGACAGGGGACCACGCCCATAAAAACCAAATTGCTGCGGTGAATCCGCTCAAAGCTTCGGGCAATCACGGCTCTCACCCCAAGCAGCCGTGTCCCTTTGGCGGCCCAGTCACGCGAACTTCCCGTGCCGTATTCCTGCCCGGCCAACACGACCAGTGGAGTGCCGTCGGCTTGATATTTCATGGCCGCATCGTAGATCGCCATTTGCTCGCTACCGTCCCCATGAGCCGCATGATATTGCGTAACCCCCCCCTCGACTCCGGGCACCATTAGGTTCTTAATCCGCACGTTGGCAAACGTGCCCCGGGTCATAATGCGATCGTTACCGCGACGTGAGCCGTAACTATTGAAGTCTTTGACCGTAACTCCATGCTCCTGGAGATAGCGTCCGGCTGGCGCATCCGGTTTAATCGCTCCCGCGGGACTGATATGGTCGGTGGTGACGGAATCTCCTAGCATGGCCAGCGGGCGGGCACCGATAATGTCCTGAATCGTCCCGGCCTGGAGGTCGAAGGTATGAAAGAAGGGGGGCTCCTGAATATAGGTGGATTCCGCGTTCCACCCGTAGACCGCACCGGTTGAACTGGAAATGGCGTTCCAGAGCGGGCTCTGCTCTTCAAAGTCAGTATACAATCTGCGATAGGTGTCCGAGTCCATGGCGGATGCCATCAGGTCTTGAATTTCACTCTCGCTCGGCCACAGGTCTCGCAAATAGACGTCGGTTCCGTCTCTATTCCGGCCCACGGGCTCGCGGGTCAGGTCAATATCGACTCGACCCGCCAAGGCAAACACCACGACGAGCGGTGGACTCATCAGAAAATTCGCTCGAATATTCTGATGGATGCGCGCCTCGAAGTTGCGATTGCCGCTCAAGACGCTGGCCGCCACAAGATCATGCCGTATCACCGTCTGTTCAATATCCGAGTCGAGGGGGCCGGAATTCCCGATACACGTAGTACAGCCATACCCCACGGTCTGAAAGCCGATTTGGTTGAGATACTGTTGTAATCCAGTTTTCTCCAGATATTCCGTTACGACCCGTGAGCCCGGACCCAGAGACGTTTTGACCGTCGGTCTGATCATCAGATGATGCTCGACTGCCTTTTTGGCTACGAGTCCGGCTGCTAGCATCACACTCGGGTTTGAGGTGTTCGTGCACGAAGTAATCGCAGCAATGAGCACCTCACCATGCCCAATATCGCCGAAGTTCGAAGGGCCGTCTTTCGGTATGGCATGGCGCTGGTCGAGCGTCGACGGGTCAGCCTGAAAACCGCCCTCGCTGAGCGGCGCCGTGAGGAGTTGCTGAAATGTCTCCTTCATGTCCGGGAGATCGATTCGATCCTGCGGTCGGCGCGGGCCGGCCAGACTAGGCTGCACGTCGGCCAAATCGAGTTCGAGCACTTGGCTGTAGTCCACCTCACCCTGGCGCGGAATGCCAAACATCTGCTGGGCCTGGAAATAGCTCCGGAACGCATGGACCTGCTCTTCGGTGCGACCCGTCGCCGTCAGGTAGGTGCAGGTTTCCTCGTCAATCGGAAAAAAGCCCATAGTTGCGCCATACTCTGGAGCCATATTGGCAATCGTCGCTCTATCGGTCAGGGGCAGGGACGCGACGCCTTCGCCAAAATATTCCACGAATTTTCCTACGACCTTGGCGGCGCGGAGCATCTCGGTACAGTGCAGGACGAGGTCCGTCGCGGTGACCCCCTCACGCAGGCGGCCGGTCATATGCATGCCAACGACGTCCGGGGTGAGAAAATACACCGGTTGCCCTAGCATACCGGCCTCTGCCTCAATCCCTCCAACGCCCCAGGCGACGACCCCCAGGCCGTTAATCATGGTGGTATGCGAGTCTGTTCCAACCAGGGTATCTGGATAATAGATGCCATCTCTCTCGAGGACGCCTTTGGCCAGGTATTCCAGATTGACCTGATGGACAATCCCGATGCCCGGCGGTACGACCTGAAAACTCTTGAACGCATGCATTCCCCATTTCAGGAATTGATATCGGGGCTTATTCCGCTCGAATTCGATCTCCATATTCCGGTGCAAAGCATTCCCCACCCCTGAATGATCGACCTGAATGGAGTGGTCGACCACTAGGTCCACGGGCACCTGCGGTTCGATCAGGTTGGGGTCTCTGCCCAGCCTGGCTACGGCTGAACGCATAGCGGCCAAGTCGACCAGCAGGGGAACGCCGGTAAAGTCCTGCAGGATAATCCGTGCCACGACAAAGGGAATTTCCGCCGTGCGGGCCTCTGTCGGCCTCCAATTGGCGAGGGTCCGGACATGCTCTTCGGTGATCTTCTGGCCGTCATAGTTGCGCAAGACCGACTCCAGCACGATACGGATACTGACTGGAAGACGAGAAATGGGCCCGACGCCCGCTTTTTCGAGTTGGGGCAGGGCATAAAACTGGCCGGTCTTTCCAGCCGCAGCGGTAAAAGTCTGCAAAGAATCAAATAGGTCGTGTGCCATGCAAAAACTCCCTCATGTCTTTAAGCGTCTCTTGCAAGATGATAGCCTGATGCCCAGCTAAGCGGATATATTCTCTCGCCCATCAAGGCAAGGGAGCAGCGCGGGACAGGACAGGTAAGGTGAAACGGGGTGTTTCTTGGCCTCAATCGTGCTGTGACCAGATCGGCAGGTCTATATCCGGGGCAGGAGAGGTCGGCCAATGCAACAGATGTGGGATCCGAGACTGACCCGGCTCGTTAGCAGGGGAGGAGGCGGAACCTGTCTCTTTCTCGTCCTGCTGCTCCCCGCCCTTTTCGCCGAGGGCGCCCCTCCCCAGAAGCAGAATCTGCGGGCCGGACCCCCCTCCTGGACGGGCGACCTGACGCGCATCACTGCTCAAGAATGGAGTCGGGACCGAGCTGCCCATCTCTTGGAGCGAGCGGGTTTTGGCGGTCTGCCCCAGGAGGTTGACTCCCTGGCGGTGATGACACCAGCCGCTGCCGTTCGTCATCTGATTCACTACCAGGACGTGGACAATAGCCACCTGCTGCCGTTCGACGAGTCCGGGGTATTCGACCCAACGCTTGACCCGTTTCCGAGAAGTCGAGCTGACGCCGTCCGCATTGCCCGTGTCAACGGCGAGTCCATGGGGGTCAAGGTCAAACCCCGCGGGAGTCGCCCCCTCCAGCCCGTTGTCGATCGTTTTTTCTACTGGCTGCGGGCCGACGCGCTCGAAATGCGACGGGCCGGACAGTGGTGGGCGCAGCGTATGCTGATGACGAAGCGCCCGCTCCAGGAAAAACTCGCCCTGTTCTGGCATGGGCATTTTGCGACCTCGGATACCAAGGTCCGGGACTACCGCAAGCTCCTCAAACAACTCGAATTATTCTGGCAACGGGGGAATGGGAGTTTTCGCGACCTCCTCATCGGCGTCGCCCGGGATCCGGCCATGCTCGTCTATCTGGATGCGGGGGAGAATATCAAAGGCCGCCCCAACGAGAACTTTGGCAGAGAAATCCTGGAACTCTTTACCCTAGGCGTGGGCAATTACACCGAGACTGACATTCGCGAGGCCTCCCGGGCATTTACCGGTTGGACCCATGTTGGGCTGGACTTCGTCGTCAAGCCCGAGTTGCACGACGATGGGCAGAAGGCCTTCCTCGGACACACCGGGCATTACGATGGCACCGATATTATTGACATCATTCTCGAACAGGACGTGGCGGCCCGCTTCATTGCGGCAAAGTTATATCGCTATTTTGTCCGGCACAATCCCGCGCCCGAGCTGGTAGCGCAACTCGGTGCGATCCTGCGAGAGCATCGCTACGAAATCGCACCGCTGTTGACGGCGATTTTTCTCTCGCGCGACTTTTATAGCCCGCCTGCCTACGGAACGCAGATCAAAAGCCCGGTGCATCTTGTGATTTCGACCTATCGCAAGCTCGGGCTGACCAAAATTCCCGGAGTGCCCGACTTCAACGCGACGACCCGCGGCCTGGGCCAAGAATTATTTCATCCCCCGAACGTTGCCGGCTGGGAGGAAGGACGGAGTTGGATTACGCCCGCTTTGCTGCTTGAAAGGGGAAATTTCGTCCGCGCGGTCCTCTTTCCCGACCTCGTCAATTTTCGTCCGCCGGACCGCTGGATGCCGGTGACGAATCAAAAGGTCGCGGCCAAGATTGCCCAAGGGTATGAGATTTCGGCGGCGACGCTTGAGACTGATAGTCGCGCCCTGCCCGGCATGGAGCCGTCAGACTCTGAATCCATGTCCATGTTCAATATGATGGCGGGAGCGGACGAGGACTATAACACGCGCTACGGGAGTACGCACGGCTGGCAAGAAGCCTTTCGGCGGGTGAAACCCATTCCTCGCTTTGCCGCCCAACTCTCTCTGGCCGGTATTGTTCGCCAGGCTGGGCTCGCAACAACGTCTGAAGTCGTTGATTATTTTCTTGATCGTCTGTTACGGGTTCCCCCGACGGCAGATGTCCGGCAAGTGCTTATTGATTTTCTCACCCGGGAACTCGGGACAGATACGATTAAACCGGCAATGACTTATCTGGAGGAACCGACCCGCCATCTGGTTCACCTCATCATGAGCACGCCAGAATATCAGCTGGGCTAACAACAAGGATAAGGCGTATGGCTACGGCTCCGAGCAAAACCTCTCTATTGAATGGACCACTATCCCGCCGCGATGTCCTCCGAGTGGGCCTGTACGGCCTCGGCGTTGGGGCGGGACTCCTTGGGACTCCCCTTGTGTCCCGTGGCCCGTTCTCAGTACCGGCAAAGCAAGCAAATGCTGCGACGTCGCCCCATGCGCATCCAGAACGTATCCTTGTCGTGGTCGAACTCTCCGGTGGGAACGACGGGGTGAATACCATCATTCCGTATGGTGACGATGCCTACTACCGACAGCGTCCGACCATTGGTATTCCGGCCCAAGACGTGCGGAAGATCGACGCGCACTTTGGTTTTCATCCGGCCATGGCCGGATTCGAGCATCTCTACAAAGACGGCAATCTGGCCATCGTGCACGCCTGCGGATATGAAAATCCGATCCTGTCGCATTTTGCCTCCATGGGCTTTTGGCATACGGGCCGTCCTCATGCGGGAGAAAAGCTCGGCTGGTTAGGCCGCTTGGCCGATACGCTCGACCCCGAGGTGCAGCGCAACTATCTGGTCAATATCGCTACCGCGCAATCCCCCGCCGTGCGAAGCCGCCATCACTCGCCCTTGGTCTTCTACGATCCCGAAGGATTTAAACGGAATGGCGTCCATCAGCAACAGCCGATCTTTCCACGGCTGAGTCACAAGCGGACCACTCTCAACGCTTCCTTGGACTTCCTGACTGGCGTGGCCGAAAACGCAACGGAAAGCGCGGCCTTTGTGCGCCAAGCGTGGGCGGACTATCAGACTCCGGTCGACTACGGCGTGCGGGCGGCCGGTCTCGGACTTGACTTGCGCAAGGTGGCGGCCTTAATCGCAGCCGAAATACCGACCCGGCTGTATTATGTGAGTTATGCGGGCAATGTCTTTGATACGCATGTCCATCAAAATGATCTGCACTTTCGTCTCCTGACCTACACCGCCGACGCGCTACGAGGCTTTATGGAAGATCTCGGCCGTATCGGTCGGGTCGACGATGTCGCGGTCATGGTCTTTACCGAATTTGGGCGACGCGTCCCCGAGAACGCGAGTAAAGGCACCGACCATGGTACGGCCACACCGGTGTACGTTATCGGTGAAAAAGTCAAAGGCGGCTTTTACAGTGCCCCGCCGAGTCTGACCGATTTGGATGACGGCAACCTGCGCTACACGACCGACTTTCGCCGTGTCTACGCCACGCTGATGAAGGAGTGGTTGGGCTACGGCGATACAAAATCGTTGCTCCGAGAGCAGTTCGAGCCTCTGGGGATGTTTGTGTAAGGAGAGTGTCCCCGACGGGATTTGAACCCGTGTCGCCGGCGTGAAAGGCCGGTGTCCTGGGCCAGGCTAGACGACGGGGACACGGCGGACTGTGAAAGAGGGATGAGCCGACCGGGGCTCGAACCCGGGACCCTCTGCTTAAAAGGCAGATGCTCTACCAACTGAGCTATCGGCTCAGCTCAGCGCATCCTACCTGATCCCCTCCAAGAACTCAAACCCCCTCCACCCCGTGCAGGAATATGCGGCCCGCCCGGCGTTGACTTGTCGTCTACCCGTGGGTAGCGTTCGGACATGACTGCCGTCCGCTCACGTTTTGCCCCGAGTCCGACCGGCTTCCTGCATATTGGCGGAGCCCGAACCGCTCTGTTCGCCCTCTTGGCCGCGCGGCGACAATCCGGAACCTTCGTGCTGCGTATCGACGATACCGATGTACAGCGCTCGACCCGGGAATTCCACGACGATATTCTGGATTCGATGCAGTGGCTTGGTCTGGCTTGGGATGAGGGGCCATATTACCAAAGCCAGCGCTCGATGCAGTACCAGGAAATGGGAGAGCGGTTGCTCAGCCAGAGGAGGGCCTTTCGCTGTTTTTGTACTTCCGGGGAGCTTGAGGCAAAACGGAAAGCCGCACTCGCCGCCGGGCGCAGTCCGGCCTACGACGGAACCTGCCGAGACTATCTGCCCGAGCCGGGCGAGTCTCGCCCCTACACGGTGCGTTTCCGAAGTCCCAAAGACGGCGAGACCAGTGTCGATGATCTGCTAAAGGGACGGGTGGTGTTTCAGAATCAGGAGTTGGACGACCTGATTCTGGTGCGCTCCGATGGCTCACCAACGTATAACTTCTGCTCGGTCTTCGATGACGCCGACCTCCACATCTCTCATATCGTCCGAGGTGATGATCATCTGACAAATACGCCTCGCCAGATCCTCCTCTTCCAGGCAATGGATGCCACCCCCCCTCATTTCGCACACCTGCCTCTGATTTTAGGCAACGACCGGGCACCGCTCAGCAAGCGTCATGGAGCGACCGCTGTCCGTGCCTATCGAGAAGCGGGCTATTTGCCAGACGCGTTGGTGAATTTTCTGGCGCGTCTCGGCTGGGCGCATGGCGACGACGAAGTCTTTTCGTGGCAGGAACTGGAAGAAAAATTCAAGCTCGAAGATGTCGGCAAATCCGCCGGCGTCTTTAATCAGGAAAAGCTGGAGTGGCTGAATGCGCACTATCTCAATGCGCGACCCGCCGGGCAATTGACACAAGAAGTGAAGCCCTTCCTCCCTGCAATGGAACACCCCATGCCCGACGCCTGGTTGACCCGCATGATAATGACGTTGCAGCCACGTGCAAAGACGCTGGTGGAGTTAGGTGCGCAGTCTCGTTTTTATCTGACGGACCATATCACGCTAGAAGAGAGGGCGGCGAAGAAATTTCTCAAGGCCGCCACTCTCCCGCTACTAGCCCGCTTGCGGGCCCGATTGCGTGACGTGACAGTATGGGATGAAACGACTCTCCACAGCGCATTCATCACGTTTATGGAAACCGAGCAAGTCAAATTGGGCAAAATTGCCCAACCGGTCCGGGTCGCCCTCACCGGAAAGACTGCGAGCCCTGGGATTTTCGAAGTCATGGAGGTGTTGGGAAAGGAGCGCTGCCTCGCCCGGATCGACCGTGTCTTGGCGGAACCGCCGGTCGCAACTGAATCTTGACTTCCTACGGTTGCTTACTTTATTGTGAAAAACACTGAGGTGTGGG
The DNA here is from genome assembly GCA_965116085.1 of uncultured Binatia bacterium (SeqCode). Lineage (GTDB taxonomy): Bacteria > Desulfobacterota > Binatia > Bin18 > Bin18 > Bin18. The sequence continues at coordinate 5,241,370 of OZ220487.1, read as the reverse complement.
CTAATTGGTAAGCCACCTGACTCTGGATCAGGCGATTGTAGGTTCGAGTCCTACCACCTCAGCGTCCCCAGCGGTCCCATCGTCTAGCCTGGCCTAGGACACCGGCCTCTCACGCCGGCGACACGGGTTCAAATCCCGTTGGGACCATCCTCCATACCTTCTGTGCGAGCCTCAAAACCCAAGATCCGGCTCGTCTCCACTAGGCTTTACTACCATATCCCAGACTTCTTATAATGTCCCTGAGGGGCAGAGGTGGTATAGTGAATTGTCAACGCAATCCGTTGAACTCATAACTAAGGATCTCTCTATGGCAGCAGCACAAAATGTCTTTGAACAACTGATAAAGGCAGACCGGGAAAATCAGGAGAGCAAGCACTGGAGCGGGACTTTCATTGAGTATCTGGAAAAGATCAGGGAAGACCCTTCGCTGATCAAGCACGCCCATGCGCGGATCTATGACATGATCATGTGCGAAGGCGTCTCCCCTGTGAACGAGACCGATGATCCACGGGTCAGGCGGCTGTTCAAGGACGAGTCACTCAAAGTCTATAATTTCTTCAGGGACGAATTCTTCGGGATTGAAGAGACCCTGGCCCAGATCGTGCGTTACTTCCAGTCCGCAGCCATGCGCGGCGAAGAGAGTCGCCAGGTCCTCTATCTCATGGGGCCGGTTGGGGCGGGGAAGAGTTCGCTCGTCGAGAAGCTCCAGCGTGGACTCGAGGGGCTGGAGCCGATCTATGCGATTGCAGGCTCGCCCATGCACGAAGACCCGCTCCTACTCATTCCCCGCCATTTACGCAAAGAATTCGAGAGGATGCTCGACGTGCGGATTGAGGGAGACTTATGTCCGGTGACCCGCTGGCGCCTGCGCGAGGAGTTCAAAAACCGCTATGAGGAGATGCCAGTCTCCACGGTCGGTTTTTCCAAACGGAACCGTCGCGGGATTGGTGTCGTACCGCCGGTTGACCCCAACAATCAGGACACTTCGGTGCTGATTGGTTCGGAAGATATTTCCAAATTGGATCGCTACTCAGAGGGCGACCCGCGTGTGCTCGAACTGAATGGAGCCTTCAACGTCGGCAACCGCGGCATGGTCGAGTTTATTGAGGTCTTCAAGAACGAGACAGAATATCTGCACGTGATGATTACGGCCACGCAGGAGAAATTCGTGCCCGCGCCAGGTCGCCACGGGACGGTGTTTGTCGACACGGTTATTGTGGCCCACTCGAACGAGGCAGAGTGGCAGAAATTCAAGGCAGATCATACTAACGAGGCGATTCTGGACCGTATCGTTGTGGTGAGGGTGCCCTATAATCTGCGTCAGTCGGAAGAGGTCAAAATCTACCAAAAGATGCTGCACAACTCCGACTTTCGAGCAAGCGTGGCACCGCATACGCTCGAAATCGCGGCGATGTTCGCCATCCTGTCACGCTTGGAACCCTCGCCAAAATGCGATCTGATGACCAAGTTACGCCTATACAACGGCGAAGAGGTGGTTGAAAAAGGCCGAACCAAAAGGATCACCGTCAAAGAACTGCGCGAGGATGCCAAGCGCGAAGGCATGTCTGGTATCTCGACCCGTTTTATCATGAAAGCGCTCGACAATGCCCTGTCGGACGGTGGGTCCTCGATTAACCCGATCAGTGTGCGTGAAGCCCTGGTTCGGATGGTCAAGGAAACGGAAATCGCCGATGATCTGCGCAAACAGTATCTGGAGTTTCTCCAAGACACCATCCACAGAGAATACCTCGAAATTCTGGAGAAAGAGATCACCAAAGCCTTTGTTTATTCCTATCAGGAACAGGCCGAATCGCTCTTTCAGAACTACCTGGACCACGCCGAAGCGTATGTGAACCAGACCAAGGTCAAAGATCGCAATACCAAGGAAGAACTCTTGCCGGACGAGGGGTTTCTCAAATCCATTGAGGAACAGATTGCGATTATCGGCTCGGCAGCCGACGGCTTTCGCCAAGAGGTGATTGCCTATCTCTGGGCGGCATTACGACGCGGAGAAAAAGTTGGGTATGGGAGCTATGAGCCGCTGAAGGACGCGATCGAGAAAAAGCTGATGAGTTCCGTACGGGATATCAGCCGCATTATTACCAAGGCGCGGACGCGAGACGAGGAGCAGCAGCAAAAGCACGCTGCCATGGTGCAGCGCTTGATCGAACTCGGCTATCCGGAAGACAGTGTGGACGTGATCTTGAAATACGCAGCCAATCATTTGTGGAAAGACTAAGCGAGGTAACACTATATGGTGTCCTTTTTCCACGTAGTACGTGGCTACTCTTTCCTATTGGTTTTCCTGCTTTTGGGCATGGTAGGCTGGTTGGTTTGGACACAGAATGAGCTCGTCGGCAAGATCGTGACGATGGAAAATATTCTGTCCGGCATGTCCTCAGAGTGGGAAGGTCGTCTGAAAGAAATTGAAGACCGGGTCGCGAATAGTGACCTATGGCCAAAGGACGCAAGCGCGGCCGAACAATTTGCTGGCAAAATATCAGATCTCGTTACCGGTCTCCCCGCTTGGGCAGAGGCGAACTATCTTCCAAGGCTGAACTTGGTCCGTTGGGCAGCGGGGGCGTTTAACCTCCTCAATGGCTCTCAGAATGGCATATTACCGAACGACTTGGCTATGGTGGAAGATATGCGCCGTTGGGCTGATGCAAAGCCTCCTAGTGACGCTTCAGACTTAGACCTGAGATTACGAGAGAAGGCCACGCAGGTAGAAAGTAGGCAGGTCGACAAGTCTATCGAATGGGCAGAGCAATACCTGAAAAAGGGGGCCAATGCTCAGCAAGACTCAACCGAGGCCGAGCGTATTGTCGGTTTCTTTCAGCGACACGAGAAGAACCTCGCTCAGGACGATCCAAAGAGAGCCAAGAAGATAGCATTCCTTTGGAGGAAGTTGGAGAGCGGTCTCCAGCGTGAATTTGAAAAACAACAGATTAAGGATTGGACGGCATACCAAAAATGGGCGTTGGGAGAAATCGAAGCGTTTAGGAGAAAGCTCCAGAACGCTGAAAAGGCCCTGGAATTATCCAATTCCCTACTCTCAGTGAAGAATCTCAAAGAAAGGATTTCGGGGGACTCTAATGGAGCCGGCCAAGACAAACGCTATAAAGAAATTCAGGATGCTATGATCCGCCACCTCCTGCCGATCAACATGAATTTGCTTGATTTGCCTGTCCTGAAGCTCTATCACCAAGAATATGACAATGGTTGGATGTTGCTTGACGAACGTAAGGAGCGGGATGAGGTAGTAAAAAAATCGGTGGAAACGCCAAAGAGATCCTTACGAGATGTCAAAGAAGGTTGGGCTCCGCTCAATGCATGGGAAGGGGCAGAACTGAGCGGCGGACACTTGTCTCCCTAGAGGATCGATCATGAGCAACCGTCAAATAAGGGCTGTGGCAATCATAGTGTTCCTGTTGCTGAGTGTCATGGCCCCAAATATTGTGGGGGCCAAACATCCCAGCACGGCCCTCACACCACTAGAGCAATCGGTTTGGTTGTCAAATGTAGCAAGTCAAATGGTAGTGGGTAGGCCCCATCAGCATCACTATCGCTCCGCTTGGGTGTCAGCGTCGCTTTCCGACCGCGTAAGGCTGGCAGAAAGAATTGGGAATGAAGGCGCTACCAGATACGCTACGAAGCGAGGTCTGGCTGAGCTTTTGGGGTCCCGGGGGCGCAATATTTCGCAGGGTCCAGACTTCGTGTACCTGTCCTCCAATCGAGTTCGTGTGATTGAGGCGAAAGGAGGCTCTTCACAACCTAAGTGGACTTATGGATCAAGGCAGGGAACGAACATAAACACCATTCGGTCTGCCAAGTTTGTTCTTAAGTCGGCGCAAGCGAACCAAGCGGAGAAACGCATGGCCGCCCTTATTATCCGGGCTGCACAGAAGAACCGTCTCGAAACAGGAGTAGTCAAGACTCCGCATGTATCAGGCAGGCCAGAATTCCCACGGCTACAAGGTTCATGGAATCGCAAAGACGTGAGTAAAGAGGCATTTAGGATCGAGCGAGAATTGCGCAGGAATAATCCTCATTTGGCGGCTAAAGCGTTCAATGGAGCGAACGTGGGGCGCCCGGGAATGGCGAGCATGAGATATGTCATGATAAAAGGCATGAGATATGTTGGTCGCTATTCTCTCCCTGTCGCGATTGGCGTGGAAGGATGGATGGCATGGACAGCATATCACGCATATACCTCGGGCTTGATCGGTCAAAGTGAATTCTACCATCGCATCCGCGGACCAGCGATGTTTGTCGCGTCCACGGGCCTTGGGGCAATCGTTGGAGGAATACTGGGTGAGGGATCGGGGCGATGGGGGCAATCGTTTTGGACTTGTATTACAGCCAGAAATTTGACGGGCAGCAGCCTCAGCAGGTGAATGAAGTTTATAGATGTGGAGTTTATAGACATTATGGCCTTAAGTGTTGAGAGGTGAATTTTTGATGTGTCATCATCGCTGGATAGCCCCGTACGCTTAGTGTGGAATCTCTATAGGATGCCGCTCACTGACTTTTAGAGAGCGGCAGTTGAGACGGTGCAGGGTATGAAGCCGACAATCAAAGCGATCTTTCGTCCGTACTCTTCGTCTGATGCGCTCCGCTCCGACCGGAGCGCTGGCGACCGGCAGCGACACCGACAGAAAGTCAGAGAAGCGGTACGCGAGAATATCGCGGACCTGATTGCCGAAGAGTCCATCATCGGGAAGAACAAAGATAAAGTCATCAAAGTCCCGATCCGGGGAGTCAAGGAATACCGTTTTATCTACGGAGAAAACGCATCCGGCGTTGGGCAGGGAGACGGCAACTCGGAGAAGGGCCAGATCATTGGCAAGACCGATGGAACCGGCCAAGGGCAGAGAGAGGATAAAGCCGGCGATCAGCCCGGTGTTGATTATTACGAGACCGACGTGACCTTGGAGGAACTGATCGAGATCATGTTCGAGGATCTCGAACTTCCTGATATGGAACGCAAAATGCTGCGCGAAGTCATGTCTGATCGCCTTGGCAAGCGCAAGGGCTTTCGGAGAGCGGGTATCCGGATTCGACTGGACAAAAAACGGACGGTCAAATCCCGCATTAAACGCCGCTTGGCTTCTACCACTAGGCAGGACGACGCCCAAATGGAAGAGGAGGAGCGCTTCCCTTTTCGCAAAGAGGATCTCGTCTATCGCCATCTGGTTGAGGATGTCCGACCGGAATCCAACGCCGCGGTCCTGTGTATCATGGATACCTCGGGATCAATGGATACCCTGAAAAAATATCTGGCGCGCAGCTTCTTTTTCATGTTGTACCAATTCGTCTGCACCAAATATCGCAATGTCGAGATTGCCTTTATTGCGCACCACACCGAGGGGAGAGAAGTGACCGAGGAAGAATTTTTCTATAAGGGGGAGTCTGGCGGGACGTTCATCTCCTCTGGCTACAATAAAGCGCTCGAAGTGATCCAGGCTCGCTATCATCCGTCCTTGTGGAATCTGTACGCCTTTCACTGTTCGGATGGAGATAATTTTGATTCTGACAATCCCGCAGCCCTTAAAGCCGCCCAGGAGTTGTGTGATCTCTGCAACCTGTTCGGCTATGGGGAGATCAAGCCGCTCGGATCGCGCTATTACGAAAGCTCCATGCTCAATATTTTTCGTCGCCTGGAAGCCGACAACTTCCAGACCGTGCTGATTGAACGCAAAGAAGACATCTGGCCGAGCTTTAAGACATTCATGTCCAAGGAACGCACTCCGGTCGCGACGGAAACGCGTGCGGGGGCCGAACACTAGGGGTGTCGGGGCAACATCCGAGAAGCAGGTATGGCTGAGTGGGATGTGAAAGACCTGGAGAGTTGGGACGAAAAAATTCGGGCCAAGGTCCAGGAGTTCGGCTTGTCCTGTTTCGATCAAGAATTTGAAGTCTGTGACCATAATCAGATGCTGGGCTATATGGCCTATTCGGGCATGCCGGCGCATTACCCGCATTGGTCTTATGGGAAGAGCTTCGAGAAGCTCAAAACCATGTACGACCATGGGGTGTCCGGTTTACCGTATGAGATGGTCATCAACTCCGCCCCGTCGATCGCCTACTTGATGACCGACAACTCGTTTTGTCTCCAGATCCTGACGATTGCCCATGTCTACGGCCATAACGATTTTTTCAAAAACAATTTTACCTTCAAAAGCACCCAAGCCGAGCATACGATCAGTCGCTTTAAGGTCCATGCTGACCGGGTCCGCTCCTATCTTGAAGATCCGTCCATTGGCGTTGAAAAGGTCGAGTGGATTTTGGATGCCGCCCATGGTCTCTCGTTGCAGTGCCGGCGAAATCTTGCGATCAGAAAACTCACGCCCCGAGAGCAGCGGGAGCGGATGATGGAGGCCGCGCATCCCGCGAATGATCCGTTTGCAGACCTCCATCAGCAGGAAGATATTGCCGTCCCCAATCTCAACAAGCTGCCGGCTTCTCCCGAAGCCGATCTCTTACTGTTTATTCGTGACCACAATGACAAACTGAGCGATTGGGAGCGCGATCTGCTGACCATTGTCCACGAGACCGCACAGTATTTTATCCCTCAGATGGAGACGAAGATCATGAATGAGGGCTGGGCGAGCTACTGGCACCGCGAAATCCTGAACAGCCTCGATCTCCCCCAAGATTTGCATCTTGAATTTCTTGTCCGACATAACCAAGTGGTACGCCCCTTCCCCAAGGGCTTGAACCCCTACTATCTAGGTCTCAAAGTATGGGATGATATCAAACGCCGCCACGACGATCCGACCCCAGAGGAGATCGAGAAATATGGCCGCCCGACCAAAACCGGTACCCGAGCGCTTTTCGAAGCCCGGGAGGTGGACCGGGATGTTTCTTTTCTGCGCCGCTTTCTGACCGAAGAACTCATGCGCGAAATGGACATGTTCGAATATGAACCGCGCGGCGAGGATCTGGTGATCTCCAAGGTTTCAGACGAAGAAGGCTGGCGTGGTATCAAAGAAACCCTGATCAAGAACGTGGGCATGGGCGGGGTTCCCGTCATTAAAATTGAAGACGCGGATTACAACCAGAACCGCAGCCTGTACGTCAAACATTACCACGAGGGACGCGACCTCCAGCTCGAATATGCGGAGAAAGCGATTTCTTACCTGCATCGTTTGTGGGGCCATGAGGTCGTGTTGGAGACAGTGGTCAACGGCAAACGGGCGCTTCTGTCGTATAGCGACGACGGCTTTTCCGCCAGACCGCTCAAATAGGTTTCGAGCCGTCTTGCCCCTCCACTGAAAAGCTCTCGTAGGCAGCGGGGGACGGCCCTAGTCGGATGGTAGCCCGGTGTGGGCGGACTCCAGCAGGACAACGGCCTCCGCCTGCATGCCTTCTGTACGTCCGATAAAGCCCAGGGTTTCGCCTGTGGTCGCTTTAATGTTCATTGCCGATAGCTCTACCTCTAGGACTTCCGCCATATTTCGCCGCATCGCGTCTCTATAAGCGGCGAGCTTGGGCTGTTGGGCCAGGATGGTGACATCCGCATTGCACATACGGTAGCCATGGGCCTTGACCTTCTCCAGCACGATCCGCAGCAGAGCAACGCTTGACGCACCATGGTAGCGTGGGTCGGAATCTGGAAAATGTTGTCCGATGTCTCCCTCGCCCAAGGCACCCAGGAGAGCGTTGCTCAAGGCATGACAGACGACATCGGCATCGGAATGGCCTAGGAGGCCCTTCTCCCACGGGATCTCCACACCGCCCAGAACCAGTTTGCGTCCCGGTACGAGCCGGTGAATGTCTACGCCCTGACCAATACGAAAAGACATAGTGGTGCCGACCCCACACTACAGGGTGGTCGCCATCAGTTCTACCAGGTGGGTGTTGAAGCGTACCGGATCGGGGATCTCCGAGCCCTCGGCCAGGAGGCCGTAGCCAAACAGCAATTCAGCGTAGGTCTTCAGGGTTGGGTCATCGCGGTCGTGTTGGAAGCGTGCTTGGAGTTTCTCTAAGAGGGGATGGGTCGGATTCAACTCCATGATCCGCTTTTGCCTCGGAAGGTCTTGCTGCGCCTGGCGTAACAGCCGCTCCATTTGGGGACTCTGGTCGCTCTCCTCGCTCACCAGGCAGGCCGGAGAGGTCGTCAGCCGATTGGACAAACGGACTTCTTTAATATGTTCGTCCAGCATTTTCTGGAGTGTTTGGAGTAAATCCGTATAGCTCTCGGACTTCTGCTGAAGCGCTTGCTCTGCGGCTTCCCGTTCGCTCTCGCTGCCGATATGGACCGTACCTTTCCCGATGGACTTGAGCTTTTTCCCCTCGAATTCGGTCAAGGACTGCACGACGAGTTCATCCACCGGATCAGTCAAATACAAGACTTCCTGGCCTTTTTCCTTAAAGGCTTCCACATGTGGAGAGTGCTCAACCGCACTGCGCGACTCGCCAGTCAAATAGAAAATCTCCGGCTGAGCGAGGGGCATGCGTTCGACATAGTCTTTCAGGCTGACGAGTTTTTCTGGATCTTTGGAGGAAGGAAAGAGCAGCAGCGGAGCGATACGGTCTTTGTTCTCAAAGTCGGTACTGAGTCCCTCCTTGAGGACCCGGCCAAATTGTTCCCAAACCTTGAGATAGGTCTCGGCATCCTGCTGGGCGAGGGTGCTCAACGCGTCCAGGACTTTTTTGGTCAGCCAATTCCGGATTTGGGCAATATGACGATCTTGCTGGAGCCGTTGGCGCGAAACATTCAGCGGTAGGTCAGCCGAATCAACCACGCCTTTCAGAAAACGGAGATAGCGCGGAATGAGGTCTTCGCACTGCTCCATGATCATGACCCGTTGGGCGTAGAGTTGGAGCCCAAACGGCGAGGCATGAAATGCAAGATCAAAAGGGGCCTGTGAGGGGAGAAAGACCAGGGCCTGAAATTCAAAGCGTCCCTCGGCCCGAAAATTGAGCGTCTTGAGCGGAGGATTCCAGTCGTGGGCAATATGTTTGTAGAACTCGGTATATTCGTCTTCTGTGACCTCGGACGGTGTCCGTGTCCAGAGGGGTTTCATGGAATTGAGGGTCTTGTCTTCAACCACAATAGTCGGCGGCCTGCCTTCCTTGGGCTTGCCTTCATCATCCCGTTCGATTTCCTCGCGTTCCTGCTTGCTCTTGATCGGATACGTCACAAAATCAGAGTACCGTTTCACAATACTGTTCAACACCCAGGGATCGGTGAAGTCTTCAATCCCGTTTTCAGGGTCAGCCGGCTTGAGCTGGAGGGTGATGGAGGTCCCGCTCTGGGGACGCTCGGCTGTCCGCAGTGAATACGCACCGTCTCCCGTGGATTCCCACTCCGTGGCGGTGTCCTCACCAGCGCGGCGGGTGACCAGCGTGACCTTATCCGCCACCATAAACGCCGAGTAAAAGCCAACGCCAAAGCGCCCAATCAACTCGGATAGGGCTTCTGGCGACTGCCCGTCCTGCCGGACCTGTTCGAGCAGGGTGCGCGTCCCGGATTTGGCAATCGTCCCAATGTTGCTCACCACCTCGTCCCGGCTCATGCCAATGCCATTATCGGTAATGGTGAGCGTACGGTTCTGTTTATTTACTTCCAGGCGAATTTCGAGCGTGGCCGCGTCTGGTAACAACTCCGGCTTCGTCAGCGACTCAAAACGTAGCTTGTCCAGCGCATCCGATGCATTCGAGATAAGTTCGCGCAGGAAAATGTCCTTATTGGTATAGAGTGAGTGAATAACGAGATTCAGAAGTTGTTTGGTTTCCGCTTGAAAGGTAAACGTCTCAGCGGTTTGATGCGGTTGCTCGGCCATTATTTTCTCCTCCTCCAGCATAAAAAAAGGCCCGGTCAAGCAGAGGCCGCCCTCCGATGCCCATAGCATTCCATCTTCTTCAATAATCATTCTTTTTCAGAACGCAAACTCGGAAGAGGTTATAGCGCCAGCCTTGATAGAAGATTTGTGACAGGGAGCCTATGGAGAGCAGGGTGCTCAACTTGATGAGCGATTCGTCTAGACGCACTATGCTGGAACTTCAGACTAGGGAGGTATACGTACGAAACCGGATCCTCCCTCCCCCCCCCCCCTCTCAATGAGGGGCGCGGCGCGTTAGGCAAACCGCCCGTCTCGCCGAATAATCAAGGCATGCCCTCCGCCGCACACCCCTAGGACGGGCGAGACCGCGCCCGGTCAGACCGCCGCAGCCCGGCCCCGAATCGACACCCGCCTAATAATCTTCGGTTGGTGTCCCAATTGACGTATCGGCCAAGGGGTGCCCCGCCAGCCGATTTTTCAGCCTCCCCGATCCTCCGCTCGTGTTCTGGTACATGTCCACGCTACGGTCCGCACCCTCCAGGGTGAGGTGTGGCAGGGGCCCGCTCGTGGTCTAGTGAATGTTCACGCTACGGGACGGATCCGACTCATTGAGGGGTTATCCTAGCCTCCCCCGTATAGGGGCCGGATCGTGCCCTATTCGGGCGATTTCGGCCCCGTTTTCAGGCGGACCGGGCCGAGGAAACCCTCTTCCAATTCTACCCCGTGGCAGCCTTTAACCTGCTCCTCAGAGGCCAAGCTCTCCAGCACCTCAGGGGCCAAGGCCGTCGCTCTAAGGCAGTCCTGATAGCGCATCTCGGCTTCACCGCAGAAGATCTTCCGTCGCCGGACTACCTCTTCGAGCATCAGGTCGTAAACCTCCAAGACTGGATCAAGGTCATCTAGATCGGCCTCACCTGAAGCGACACCGTGTCTCTGGATGCAGTCCTCCAAGAGCCTCCCGGCGTTGGTGCAGCGGCCCAATGGATCAAGACAGTTATAATATAGTCTCAGAAGAGGAATGCCGGTGACAGAGTCATCCTCCGTCGGGTCGGGCTGGGCGTTCGCGGCACTTGAGGATGCGGAGGGCTGCACGGCTGGGCAACGCTTGGGCCGGAGCACAGCCGGCTCGGCACTCCCCGATCAGCCGGGGCCGGGCCGGCTCCCCCCGGCCCGGCCCCTCAAGGGGGTGTATCCGCCCCATATCCGCCCGCCACCCCTCAATGAAGGCCCTACTAGGGCCTGTTGCCACTATCGCACGGCATCAATGATGAGGGCGAAGACGATGCATCCGAGGAAGAGCACGGCGCGTTGCTCGAAGCGCGTGAAGAGGCGGCGGCCTCCCTGCAATCGACGCCACACCCGCGCGCTTGCGGTGCGCCGCGTGGACAGCTCACGGGCAGACGCCCAAGGGCTCCCCCGGGTGCGCCGCGGCGGCCCCACGGGCGCCTACCCCAGTGCCACGGCCCAGGGCCGCGGCTGGGCGCCCGCGGACACCCGGTCCCTCAGCACCGCGGGAGGAGCGGGGGGCGGGCCCCGGCGAGGCAGCAATTGGCGGCCCGCCGGGGCGGCGGGGGCGGGCCCGGGCGAGCGCGCGCAGACGAGCGCCGGGCGATCGTCCGCGGCACCCCTAGGCATCGTGGGGGGCCACCCGCCCCGGGAGCGGCCGAGGGATGGAGGCCCGGTTGTGTGCGCCCCCGGGCCGGCGGGCGGGCCCTGGACGAGGGGGCGGGCGAGCGACCGGGCCTCTAGCTTGATACGCACGATCGGTTCGCGGTGCAGATGCGCGAAGACCCGGGCGAGCACGCCGGGTTGCGACCAGCGGGGCAGCCAGGGGGAGAGGGGGGGGCCAGGTGCCACATCGGGCCGGTCACCCGCGCCCTGTGCCGCCCTGCGCGGCGACCGACCAGAGGGCGGGGAGCACGGGGCGAGGGGAGAGGCGGACCGGGCCGCGCGGCACCGGGAGAGGAGGCGCGCTCCGGGCGTAGTGAGCTTGCGTGCGGTCCCTACCTCCAGGAGACCAGAATCATGCAGAATCATCCACATGAGTGTGAACAGGCCCTAGGCTGTCCTCAATGAGGGGAGTCTCTTTTTGCGGAGGTATGCTGCAAGCTCTCCGCAGCGGAAAGGCGGCGTGGAGGGCCTGTTCCGGGTTGTGGTGGAGCACCGCCGAAGGGTGTCGGTTGGCCCCTTGGGTGCCGTGCGGGCGCCGCGGGGCGCGCCGGGTGGAGGACCGGCGGAGAAGTTCGGGCCTCATGCATGACGAAGATCGACAACCGCTTCAATCGGTGGAGCCAGCCGGGCGTGTGGGAATATCTTTGCTCGGCCTTGCGCGGCGCGAGCGGGGGTGGCGGCACGACGGCGGTGGCTGCGCCCCCCGTCCCGGCGCCCCGTGCGGCCGCGGGCGTCAACGGGGGGACGGCGCGCCAGCGATCGGGCGCTCTCGCGGGGGCCGGACGACCCAGCGTCCTGCCGGTGCCGCCGAGGCGGGGCGGCGAGGCCGTCCTTCCTCCAAACCCGACGCGCGCCCCCCTCCCGCCTCTGACCGCCTCGCCTCCCGAGGCCGTCACGTGAGCCGCGCCTGTGCCGCAGGCTCAAGGCTTTGCGAAGAAGCGCAACCCGTTCCGACCAACGCGCCGACCCATTCCTCTCCGCCGTCATCATCGCCGCCACACTCCTCTGGGGGTTCAATTGAGGCCGGACCCTCGTCACCGGAATCTCAAGTTTGTGGCAGAAGTTTGGTTCGACGCGGAGACAGAAGCGCTGGGCGGCGGCGCGGATGGCGGCGGCGGATTTGGTCCACTTGCAGGGCCTGGGATTGTCGTTGTGGGTTTCGATGCAGGCCCGGAGGTCGGTTGCGAGTGGCAGGGGCGAGCGGTGGACGCCACGTTGCAACTGCTTGCGGGTCAACGCGGCGCACCAGCGCTCGACCGGGTTGAGCCAGGAGGCGGAGGTCGGCGTGAAGTGGACGGGCCAGTGCGGGCGCCGGGCCCGCCCGGCTTTGCCCGCCGCGGTTTTGTGGGGGGCGTAGTGGTCCATGACGATATGGATATCCCGATCCTTGGGGCCGGACCGGGCGATCGGCTTGAGGACATCGAGGAACTCCCTGGCCCGGGGGCGGTGCCAGCACTGGCCGATGACCGCGCGCCGGGGGCGAGGTCGAGCGCGGCGCACAGCGAGTGGGGGCCGTTGCGCTTGGCATCGTGGGTGCGCCGCGCCGCCATTCCCGGCAGCATCGGCCGGACCGGCTGGGGGCGGGCGAGGGCCTGGATCTAGCGTTGCTCGTCGACACCCAGCACCCGCGCGCGGGCCGGCGGCGACCGGCCCGCGAGACGAGCCCGCACGCAACGGCGACGCCCTTGCCCCACCGGGGGCTCATGCACGCCCAGCGCGGCCGCCACTGCCTGGTTGCCCAGACCCTCCGCGCCACGCCGGCGCATGCGGCCCCGATCCGCCCGCGCGCGCGCAATCCGGGGGCGACGAACCTGCGCCGCCAGAGACGACCGGTCCGAATCACTCAAGACCAGCACCGCCACGGGCCGTCCCAGACCGCGGGGCATCGCCATGACCTCCGTGTGCACACTCGGACGGCCCTCATACAATCATGCCTTCTTCAGTGCCAGGTCACTAGGGGTTAGCCTGCGTATTTCAGGAACGCCACGGCGGCCGCCAGCAGACCCGCAATCCGGAGCACCAGGTTGGTCTCCCGACGGGCGGCTTCCGCCCGTCCGTCCGCCATCTCTTTCTCCAGCCGCGCGTCCCGTTCCGCCACCCGCGCATCGCGCTCGGCCAACTGTTCGGCCAGCAGGGCAATGTCGGTCTTGTATTCCGCCTGCATGGTCTTCATGCGTTCCTCCAGCCGGGCCATCTGCACCCGGAGATCGTCTTCCCCCATGCCTGTACCCTACCACCGCGGGGTAGCGGTGGCCACAATATTGTCAGCCGTTTGCCGGGTATCCCCAGACCCTTCCACCGTGGGGCCGCGGTGCAAGGGAAGGGATAAAGAGGCCGCCCTCCCACGGGGAGGGGGCGGAAGGGGGCCGGGTAACCGACTGGCCAGAGCACAGCCGGCTCGGCCCCTCAAGGGGGCGTATCCGCCCCATATCCACCCGCCACCCCTCCCGGGGTAGGGGCGGGTGAGATCGGCCCGATTTTGGCCCGTTTCGGCGGAGATTGGCCAACTCCCCCGCCCCCGCCGCCCGGCTTGTGGGCGAGTCCTAATCGGCCCTTGTTCCCTTGCCTATCGTGCGCCTGCCCTGAGCCCCCCCCCAGCGGGATGCGGCCCCCGCCGGGGGAAAAAGCTCACAGGGCCCCCGCCGCGCCGCGCGGGGCAGGCCAGCCGCCAGCTAGGTCCGCCTCGGACAGCGCCCCCACAACCCGGGCGGCGGGGACCTCCTAGAGGGCGTGGCGGGTGGAAAATCGGTCTAGCCTCACCCCATAAAGACAAATCTGTATGGAGGGTGGACGCGAGTGAGGTAGGTGGCTTTTTGTGGGCCGCCCACTGCATTGTCATCCAACAAACCGACCCATTGTTCGGCAGCTTGGTCTGTCGGATAAGCGTGAGACGGTGACTCCTGTTTGAATGAAATGACTTCCTAGTATTCTTTGAATTGCTCCTCACGCAGGTGGAGAGCGGCGGGGGAAAAACTATGTCTTGCCTTTACCTCTCCCATCGTACTGAATGAGGATGTGGACTCTTTTTTCTTGGAGAGCTTCAGTGGAAGCCGGCAAAATGAGGGACCGTTGACCAGGAGTCCTCCTTTGTAGCTCAGTCTCGCGAAGCTCTCAGTCCCTTCTTTCCAGAAGTCGCCCACACCCGATATTTCGGCGCGGTCAGCAAGCCCCTTGCGACGCTCCCCCCTGCTTGGCCGTAACTTGGCCAACGGCTCAATCTCAGACCCAGCCTGCGGCACCTGCTTGGTCAAAAGCGTTTTTCCATCGTACTGATAGCTGTGGGATGTTAAGAGCGTAAGGAAGCTTGTTCTTCAAAGTTCTGATACCACTCTTCACTTGGGGTGCTCTCCAATGGGGAGGGCTGACACCTTGAGGGTGATACCAGAAAGGAGAGGCGAGCCTTGGGGCAGCGCCAGCGCAGGAAGCGCGATGCCCGCGCCGGAGGGCCATCGGGTGGGAAGGGGAGTGGCCCGGCGCTGTGGGTGCCAGTGCAAGGGCACCTCAGGTTGAGCACGGGGCATGGTCGCCCCTGCGCCGGGGTGCCCCGAGCACGCGAGACGGCAGGGGAAATAGCTCTCGGCGGTGCGGCGGGGACGAGGGTGCCGGAGGAACAGGGGGAGCACGAGTGCGCGGCCTTGGCACCATACAGCGAAGATCGTTGAGGGTGCGACCGCCGCCGGCCTGACGATACCGCCATGGCTGACGGGCCGATATCGGCCCGATCAAGCTGAATTCCCGAACCATCCAGGCGCGAGATGGAGAGGTTGGGCGACATGAATCCGAACGGATACACCTCAAGGATGCGGAAGATGCAAACTGGGGCCCAAACGGCCGGGTCCGAGCTGTACTCTGGGCTCTCCATATTGACAATGCTTCAGCAGAAGCGGTAGTGGTGAAAGAAGGGTGATGGCGGATCTCCTCCCTTCATCTTCCGCTTTCCTTTCCGTCGCGCTCTACATCTGCCCTCTAGGGGCCGCATCTTTTTTTGTTCATAATACGCAGGTCCATCCTTAGTTTTCCTATTCTCCTGCTGCTGGAGCAAGCAAGCGTCGGGAAATAATTATGCTGATTAAAATGACGAAGCGGGTAACCCAAGACGAAGTTGCTGCCGTTGAAAAAAAGTTGCATGGCTGGGGCTATAAAACCGGCAAAATGGTTGGTGAGGAGATTACCCTGATCGGGGTGTATGGAGATATTACCCGCCTGCCAACTGGCGAAGTCCGAGAAATGGGTGGGGTGGAGAATTTGATTCCCATTTCACGGGCGTATAAACGAGCGGCGCAAAAAGGCTCGCCCGGAAACCTTATGCATCATCGCGTCCACCTCGGTGAGGTCGAGGTTGGAGGGGACGAGATTACGGTCATCGCTGGCCCGTGTTCTGTCGAGAGTGAAGTCCAGATCATGGAGGCAGCCCGGATTGTCAAAGAAGCTGGAGGGAAAGTGCTGCGCGGGGGGGTGATCAAATACCGTTCCAGTCCGTATAGCGGTTGGGAGGGCATTGGGTCGAGCTCCGATGAGGCTCTGCGCAACGGGCTCAATCTGATCGTCAAAGCCGGACGGGCCTTCGATCTGCCGACCGTCGTCGAGGTTCTCGACCCAGGCGACGTGCCTATATACGAAGACTTGGGAGTGGACTGCTTCCAAATTGGTGAGCCCAATGCCAAAAATCAGGCATTGCTGAACCGCTTACGTGACACGCCGCTGCCCATTATCCATAAACGTGGCAACTCCTTGGACATGGAGGCCTATTTATTGTGGGTCGAGCGGGTGATGGCCTTGGGTAAGGAAAATGTCATCCTGTGCGAACGGGGAATCCTGAGCGCCAATAAATATACACGCAACACCCTGGACCTCGGTGGGGTAGCCGCCTTCCATTATCAATTGTCCTGTCTGCCGGTCGCCATAGACGCCTCGCACGGAACCGGTCTCCGCGATCTGGTGCATCCCATGACGCTGGCCGGTATCATGGCCGGAGCTTCCGTTGTCCTGGTCGAATGCCATCCCAACCCGCTCATTGCCAAATCGGATGGTTTTCAAGGATTATTCCCCGAACAACTGAAGCATCTCGTCACCGCCTGCGAACAGGTCTGGGAGACGCGCCAACGCCTCGAACCTCTCTACGTGCCCAGTGCCTTACTCGAACGGGCGTACGAGACGCAGGTCACTGAGGACAAGCGGCGTTTCTTTGGTGCACGGTAACGGATGGTCATACATAAGCCGCCTCGGCTCAAGTCAGGCGATCGAATCGGCATTGTCTCTCCCGCTGCAGCCGTCCAAGCAGACAGGCTGAAACATGGGTGTCTCGCGCTTCAGCAGTGTGGATTTTCGGTCCAGGTTGGATCCCAAGCGCTCCAACGTGATCGATTCCTCGCAGGGGCGGACCGAGTTCGGGCTGAGGAGTTGACGGCCATGTTTACCGACCCGAGGGTTCAGGCGGTCTTTTGCAGCCGGGCAGGCTATGGCTCCGGTCGGCTTCTGCCCCTCCTCGATTTTGCGACGTTCTCGCAACAGCCGAAAATCTTTGTCGGCTATAGCGATGTCACCCTGCTGCTGAATGCGTTTGTCCACAGGGCCGGCTTGGTCTGCTTCCATGGCCCCCTTGTCGCCGGTGAGTTTGCCGAAGGCCTGTCCGAACGCTCCCGCGCGCACCTGTTCAATCTCCTGACTCGTGGTACAGGCGAGATATCGCTACCCTTCTCGACGCTTCTGCGGGCCGGCGTTGCCGAGGGGCCGCTATTGGGGGGCTGTTTGTCCGTCCTTGTCGCAACATTGGGAACGCCCTTTGCTTTTGATCTGCGAGGGGCTATTCTATTCCTTGAAGATATTGGCGAAAAGCCGTATCGTATTGATAGAATGTTAGTCCAGCTCAAGCAGAGTGGTGTCTTGGAGCATCTAGCAGGGGTTGTGTTTGGGGATATGCAAGGGTGTTGGGGGGTGGAGGATGATCCGGCCTTACTCTTGTCTGTTATTGCTGACGCATTTGCCGATTACGCCTATCCAGTTGGATTTGGTCTGCCGGCCGGACACGGCGGAGAGAATTTCGCTCTCCCGTTGGGTATCCGCGTCCGCCTTGATGCGAGGCAGCAACAGTTAGTATTCCTCGAGTCTGCAGTAACATGAGCGGAGGGAGGGAAGATGGACTTCTCGGTGGTGGAGGCGGTGTTGGAAGAGGCGGTTCGAGACGGGACGTTCCCTGGAGCTGTCGTTTTAGTCAGGCGAGACGGAGAGGCCGTCTATCGTAAGGCGCACGGATATCGGAGCCTGGAGCCTGAGCGTACGCCGCTCAGCGAAGATACGGTTTTTGATCTGGCTTCACTCACTAAGCCGCTGGCAACCACAGTGGCCCTGATGCGCTTCGTGGCAGAAAAGAAGATCCGACTTGATGATCGGATCAGCCGCTTCTTCCCGAACTTTGGGACGTGTGGCAAAGCGGCGGCAACGATACGGCAACTCCTCTCTCATTCGTCTGGGCTGCCAGCTTGGCGGCCGTACTATGAAGAACTCAGAGCGCAGAAACAGAAGATCGCCCGACTCGCAACGCTGGGCTCCCAGAGTGCGAGGGATTTTATTTATGCCCAAATCCAGCGCGAAAAAGCTGAATATGAACCAGGCGGGAGAGCCCTGTACAGCGATCTCGGCTTTATGCTGCTCGGCGCGTTAATTGAAGATATGAGTGGCACGAGTCTCGACCAATACTGCTGGAATAAGATTTATCGCCCCCTCGGCCTGCGGGCGACTGGGTTCATTAACCTTGAGACGTTGCGCCAGAAAAAATACGAGATCGCCACCGAGATGATCGCTCCGACCGAACGCTGTCCGTGGCGCGGACGTATCCTGTGCGGTGAGGTCCACGATGACAACGCCTACGCCATGGGTGGGGTCGCTGGCCATGCCGGCCTCTTTGCGCCAATTGACGAGGTCGATCGGTTAGTCAGCACGCTAGTGGATTGTCATGCCGGGACCTGTCCCTTTTTGCCCGCCGATGTCGTGCGCGACTTTTGGACCGTGAACACCGCAGTGCCGGATTCGACCTGGGCCTGTGGATGGGACACCCCCTCACCGCGGGGGTCACGGGCGGGCGAATTTTTCTCGTCCCACTCCATCGGCCATCTGGGCTTTACCGGAACCTCGGTATGGATTGATCTGGAGCGGAACATCCACATCATCATGTTGAGCAATCGAGTCCATCCACGCCGGAAGAACGAAAAGATCGCGGCCTTTCAGCCGACCCTGCATAATGCCGTCATGAAGACGCTGCTTGACGCCGAGAGACAGGAGACGAGTGGGCTCATGCCTGAGGCAACGGGACATCCGGATACGCAAGACGAAGCCGTCCCCAGAGATTCCGGAACCCTCCCTCTAGCTTCGTGAATCGGAGGCTGAACACGTCCGCGTGAGGGCTGCGTGAGCCGAGCCTGGTATGCCACATGTCGCTGAACCGGACCTGCGGAGCATCCGTCACATCCACTGCATCGCTGTAGCCGGCGTTGGTATGGCAACGCTGGCCGCCATGCTGAAGGAGCGCGGGTATTGGGTGACTGGCTCGGACCGGGAGATCTATCCTCCGATGAGCGACTTTCTCGCTCATGCGGACATCCCTGTCATCCAGGGCTATCAAGGGGAGAACCTGAGCCCCGTGCCAGACCTCGTCGTTGTAGGGAATGCGGTCTCTCGCACGAACCCCGAAGTCGCAGCCCTATTGGACGCGAACATCCCCTACGTCTCTTTTCCGCAGGCGGTTGGTGCCTTCTTTCTTGCGGACAAACGCCCGCTGGTTGTCGCGGGAACGCATGGCAAGACGACATCATCCGCGTTGTTAGCCTGGGTCCTGGATCAGGCCGGCCGGTCGCCGGGACTACTGGTTGGCGGGATCAGCCGGAATTTTGGCCGGGGCTATTGTCTGGGCAACGGTCGGGATTTTGTGGTTGAGGGTGACGAGTATGACTCGGCCTTTTTTGACAAGGGCCCAAAATTCCTGCATTACCGCCCGCAGGCGGTTCTCCTGAACGCGATTGAATTCGATCATGCCGACATTTATCAGAACCTCGACCAGATTAAATCTGCCTTTCGACGTCTCCTGGGAATCCTCCCGTCTGGTGCTCCAATCGTTGTCTGTGACGATTGCCCGGAGGCGTTGAGCGTCGCGCGGTCGGTAGGAAAACCGTTTGTGACGTTTGGGTTGAACGAGCAGGCTGACTGGCAGGCGTGCGACATACAGGACGATGGTCGCCAGTCGGTTTTTACGATTACGAAAGGCCAGCACGCCTGGGGGCGTTTCACCTGTCCGCTGATGGGGCATATGAATGTGCGGAATGCTTTGGGGGCCAGTGTCTTGGCTTCGATGATCGGCTTGTCCGCCCACGAGGTTGCTCCCGGTATGGCCAACTTTCTCGGAGTTGAGCGTCGCCAGGAACTCGTCGGAGAAGCTAAGGGAATTACGATTATTGACGACTTTGCGCATCATCCGACCGCCGTTACTGTGACGGTCGAAGCCGTCCAACTGCGCTATCCTAGGCGTCGGATCTGGGCCGTCTTCGAGCCGCGCTCCAATACGTGTCGGAGAAAGATCTTCCAGAAGTCCCTGACCGAGGCGCTTGGGCGCGCCGACTGCATCCTGCTTGGCCCGGTATTCACCAAGCCGCAAGACCCGCTTGCCGCTGCTGACCTGTTCGCACCGGCAGAACTCGTTGCCGACCTCCAAGCCCGTGGCAAATATGCCCATGCCGGCCGCAGTGTGTCAGACCTGTGCACCCGTCTCACCGCGGAGTGCCGAGCCGGCGATGTCGTCCTGGTGATGTCGAACGGCGCATTTGGAGGGCTGCCACGCAAGCTCCTCACAGCGTTGCAAGCCGACTAAGGCAGGCGGATATCAGCGACCGTTCGGCCCTCCCCATACATCTGGACATATGTTCGATAGTTGCGCAGAACCAGCTTCACATAGCGGCGTGTCTCGCCATAGCTAATGTTTTCAACGAACTCGTCCGGCTCCGCCCCTCCAAATCGTGCGAGCCATTTGTCCGCCGCCTTTTCACCGGCATTGTAGGCACCCAAGGCCAAGATAAGGCTCCCCTGATAGCGATCCAAGAGCTCACGGAGATAAGTTGTCCCGAGGCGAATATTGAACGCAGGGTCGGTCAAAGCGCTCCCACCGTTCAGCGGCAAGTCGGTGAGTCTAGCTGCGGTGGTCGGCAACAGTTGCATGAGTCCATAAGCGTTCGCCCGTGAGACGGCTGCGGGGTCAAATCGACTTTCCTGTCGAATGAGAGAAATAATAAGATAGGGATCGAGATCTCTCTTTGCGGCCTGGGTGAGGACAAGCTTCCAGTAGGCCTGTGGGTAGAGATACGTCTGCCGAACTGTGCTTGGTACGTTCAACTGCGGGAGCAACCGAAACACCGAAGTATAGTCATTGACGCGCTGATATCCAGAGATGAAAAATTTGGTCCAAGACGTTCCTCTTGGTGCGTGGTGGCGGACGAAGTCGAGCTCACGACGTGCCAGACCTGGGAGTCCAAGATCCACGAGGGTGGTATAGCGCCGATAGTGTGTGTCCTGGACCGGAGAGAGGGAGGGGGGAGAGAAGGTTGGTTGGGGCTGACGGGGGAGGGCCAAGAGCGTCGTTCCCAGACGCTTTTCCGCCCACAGTGCATAATAGCCGTACGGATAGCGACGAAGGAGTCGTCGATACACGGCGGCCGCTTCCTCGGACTGACCCAAGCGCCCGGCTGCCCGCGCCTGCCAGTACAGAGCGCGTATGCCCTCGACGGTCCCGGGCACGGATCGGGCGAGTTTTCGAAATATCTTCCGTGCGGTTCGATACTCCCCTTGGCTATAGGCCATCCAGCCTTGGCGCCAGTGCGCTTCAAGGGCCAATGGGGTACGAGAGAACTGCTGTCTGAGGTTCTGATAGGCCGAAGCGGCGTTGATAGTGTCCCGCCTGGACTGAAAGATGCGTCCCATAGCATTCCACGCCTCTACGGCCAAGGCGTGACGTGGATACGTTTTAGTCAGTCGCTTAAAGAGCAGTAGGGCCGTATCATCTTCGTCTTGATTCCAGAAAAACCGTGCCCAGCGGTATAGGGCTTTGGGAGCAAATGGAGTGTTTGGATAGCGCTCGACAACCTCCTGCCACTGTGCGATGGCTTCCTCCTGTTGTCCCAGGTTTTTATAGATCCCGGCGAGTAAGAGCAGGCCGGCCGGTCTCAGGCTATCAGTGGAGAATCGCGTTTGAAACTGCTCGGCGAGGTTTCGTGCCGTTTCAACGTCTTTCTCCTTCACTAACACCTTGGTCTCGTCGTAATATTCCCGTGCCGTCTGGAGTGGAAAATCCTCCGGGTACTGCTCCCGAAGCGCGACGACTCGGGCCTTGGCCGTTGTCCCGACTGCCGTTCGCGGTGTGCTTGCCCGCAAGGCTTGATAGTGCCGATAGGCGAGAGGCCGCTTCCCCTGTCGTTCGTAGACTTGGGCAATGAGGAGCGTAGATTGCTGCTGAACCGCGTCGGTCACTAGCGGGGCTTGTTGCGCTTGTCTGGCATGGGCTAGGGTGCGTTCCCAGCGTTCTTCCTCAAAAGTGAGCTGGGCTAGGGCTAATGCTGCGTTGCTCCGCCAGACTGTTGTCGGGCACTCGTCCAAAAGCCGCTCGAAAACCGTGCGCGCTTTCACCGGGCGGCTGGCTTTGAGATGGAGTTCTCCTAAAAAATACAAGCTGTAATCGGCCAGCAAGGGCTCGTGCCGGGCCCCATGTTCAAAGGCCGTGCGCGCAGCTTCCCAGTCTTTATTTCGAAACGCGTGGTAGCCGCGTAGAAAGACGGAGGAGGGGGAGCCGTCTGTGGCGGGTGGATCAGGTCGCTGATGCAAGCCTCGTGGGCTCACCAGTGTTTCGTCAGCGTTGTCTTGAGACCAGACAGGGGCTGAGGTGCCGATGAAACACAGTAGACAAAGGGAGAGAGCGCGAACACGATGCTGCATTATAGGGATGAGAAAAACTACGTTGTGAGGGGTGGGATGAGTGCCGCCATTGAGTCTCTGGCCATTTCCTACTAGGGTCAGATCTTTACAGAAAAACTGACCCTGGGTAAGGGAGGCTCGCCATGCAGATCGAGGTACTCGCTTTTTTATCCGAACAGCCTGGAGAGGCGGGGACTATTATTGCCCAAGCGACCGAGCCTCTCGGGTTTGAGTCGTTTTGGGTTGCCGAGCCTCTCATCATGCCGACACACGCTACGCCCTATTATCCCCGTTCACCGGATGGACAAATCCCTGCATTCCATGCCCGTCAGACCGACCCGTTTGTGGCCTTGGCTGCGGCTGCACAGGTCGTAAAACCGAGTTGTCTAGAGATGGATATTTGCCTCTTGCCGGAACGGAACACCCTCATGACGGCAAAGGCGGCGGCTAGTATTGATCTGTACTCGAACGGGCGGCTCCTCTTCGGGGGAGGAACTGGCTGGCTCCCTGAGGAGGCCGAGATGATGGGTGTGCAGTTTCCCAAACGCTGGCACCATCTGTTGTGTGAATCGGTGAAAGCCCTGCGAGCGCTGTGGACCAAGGAGGAAGCCAGCTATGACGGCGAGTTTGTTCGCCTTCCATCGGTCAAACTCTTTCCCGAGCCGGTTCAAAAGCCTATCCCTCCGATTTTTCTTGTCGCGCATGATCAATGCTACGTGCTCAAGCAGGCGGCTCATTATGCCGATGGCTGGTGCCCTGGGGGGCGCACGCCCGAGCAGGCCAAGGAAGACATACTTGTCATCAAACAACCGGCCCGGGAGGCCGGTCGTGGCCCTGAAGTACTTGAATTCTCTGCTCTTCTGCTTTCTTCGCCCGAGGGCAGCCTGGATGGCGATACGCTCAAACACGCTCAGGAAGTCAGCGTCACCCGGTTGATACCGGCCGGCGGCTCAAGCTGCTTGTGGCCATGGTGTTGAAGCCGCTCAGCAACTCGCGCCTATTGTTGAGCGGGCCCAACACCTGTCAGCATCGCCCCCATATGAGAGGAAAAGCGGCCATGAAAATAGCACGCAACATCGTCTGGACGGCTAGCCTGAGCTTCCTTGGCTTCGTGAGTTGCGGCCCTGTGAAATCGACGGTGTCATCCGTGTCAGCCATTATTCCAGGTGTAGAGCTGGAAAAAGAAGAGCGAATCAAGGCAGGGAGGAAGCTGAATCTGAACGTCTCGCCACAAATGGCGCTCATGCTGTTTCGGGATGTGGCGAAGGAAAACGGCTGGGAGGTCAGCGCCATGGGGGACCAGAGAAATATTAATGGCGAGGTGGCTGGGAAGTTTTTCCGTGTCGAGACGGTTCAATTTGTCGGCGGACGCAGGATCATGTCTGGAGTGTTCTTCAAAGAAAAAGACGATGACGAAGCGTCCTATGTGGCCATAGGCAAGCCCGGACCCGAAGCCGCCTATGGCATTCCGACCGCTCTGGCCAAGCCCTTGCTGGTGGCCATTGCCGAGTGGACGGGGGAGGTGGATGAGACCTTCGAGACCGTGGAAGACGAAACAGAATGGAATTCTCCGGAAGGGGCCTTGGGCGAAGACTCTGAGGAAAGAGGCGAAACCGCGCTGGAGGAGCGGGAAGAATTTGAGGAAACAGAATTCAACACCCTAGAGGAGTATCTGGACTCCGACCCCACGGAAGCCTATGCACGAGAAGATGTCGAGCTCAGTCCTGAAGAAGAGGAGATATTGGAAGAGATAGAACTCGGCCCCATTGAGTAAGGTTGGTCTCTAGTCCAGGCGGGAGCGGAAGATACGCTGCCGACGGGTCCCGCTGGCGAGTGCCCGAAACAATAGGCCCCGAAAAACCATGACTAGGTAGAGGAAAAAAGAACAGCCCACGGCCCAGATGATCTCTGTCGATGAATTCCAAAACCCAATGCCAAAGGGGAGGAGCGTCGGTCGGCCAAGCTGCATAGGCATGGCCAGAATATCGAGCGGAAAGAGGAGAGACGAGGACAAGTCTATCGGCGGGAAACCACCGAGAATCGACACAGCCGCCGCCAGCCCGACCAAGGGCACAAACCACTCCACGCCGCTGTCACGCAGAAATTCAAAACTCTCCTGGATCATGGTCCAGCCTTCGGTCTGGCCTTGGTAGATGACCTCCGTGACCGGGCTGAGCAGGACGGGGAGAATGAGGTGGACGAGCACATACAGCGCCTGAGAGCCGGCTCCGCCGGGCAGTACCGAGAACAGCAGACGGATTAGCATCAGGAAGAACAGAATGCTGATAACCGAGCCAAAATGAGGCCGCCAACTACCGAGTAATTCCTGTAGCTGAACGCGTTGGCCATGCACGACGCCGTCGATAAAATATAAGTACGAGCTGGTGCACAGGGCCATGACCAACCCCACTAGGAGTCCTCCAACAAAACCCCTTCGCCCAAAAAAGGTTGCCGTAAGAATGATGAGCGGCGTGTACAGCAGTGGCAGGAGGGCTATCCACCAGCCCTTTCCAAGTTTCTCGACCGTCTCTCTCGCTGCGTGTCTATAGATGGTGAGCGTCGCCGCTATCAGGCCATTCCAATCCATGATCCCCCCCCCCCCCACTCCCTCAGCCCAGACAAGGCGGTCTCTCGGTTGGGCGTTCTCTCTTGATTCAGCTGTAAGCAAGGCTCTGGCCACCATAATGGTATCATGGCCAGTTCGTGCGAGGAAATGACGCCCTGTACGTCTAGGATTCGACGCGAACCCGCTTTGGTCCAAAGGAAGCCAACTCGGTGGGATATCGTACGCGGCAGTGGAATCCGCGGGACCATCCGTATGGATATAGAGGGAGTCGAAACGAGGCGCTGCTTCGTAGCCTATCAGCAGCAGGCCCGGTTTGATGCCACCGCGAGAGCCGGTCTCGGCATCAACGGACAGGATGGCAATATCCGGCCAGTCCAAGAGGGGGTCCACACGATTGTGAATCCAGGAGGCGGGTTCTTGGACGGACCGTTGCAGGACTTTCAGACCGGGTGGCTATAGCTATTTGGCAAGACAGCGCAGCCGAGAGAAACGGTCGCCTCAATCGGGGTCGGAGTGTGGACCTCGTGCCTGTCCCCCTGCACAGCCCGATAGCGCACGCCCCGGACATAGCCGTTCTTTGTGATAAACTCCTGGACAGTGGCTCCCATCTGAAACTGAAAGTGGGGATAATTTCTTGCTTCAATCGTGATGAAGTCCAGGAAATCGACCTGGGGGGCCAAGATGATATCAGAGTGCTTCTTCAGGTGTCCATATGGAGTTGCGGCCGGTCTTGGCATGACGCAGGATCAACAAACGCTCGGCTCGGCCAATTGGGGCTAGATCGCCATGACCGACGAAGGGCGCATATCGCCGCGAAAATCACGATAAGAATTGAGGCGGCTTTCAAGACAGCGTGACCGGGGCTCCCTGACGCACCGGCAGGACCGCCCCCAGACAACGCAGAACGCGCTCTCGTGCGTCCTTACGCTAGAACACCCCGATCGATTGCAACAAGAGAATCGCCACGGCAATCGGGGCGACAAAGCGCAGCAGAAAGACCCATCCCAGATAGAGAACCGGTCTCAGAGCGCTGGTCGGGATCTCTGCTTGCCGCTCTTGATGCGTCAGCGACCAACCGGCAAAGACGGTGATCAGCAGTCCGCCGGCTGGCAACATATAGTCGCTTGTCGTGGTGTTGATCAAGTCGAAGACTTCTCCCTTCAGGGCCGAAGGAATGCCGAGGACGAAGATCACGCCGCCAATGATCCAACTGCCAGCCGCACGGCTCCACCTCCGCTCATCGACAAAATAGGCGACAACGACTTCCAGCATGGAGATAGCCGAACTCAGCGCCGCAAACGTCAGCAGCAAGAAAAAGAGTACGGCGAGCAGGTTGCCGAACGGCAGACGCCCAAATGCGACTGGCAAGGTCTTGAAAATCAGCGCAGGCCCGGCATCGGGTTGCAACGCGAATGTGAATACTAATGGAAAAATCATGAATCCGGCCAGGATGGCAACCCCCGTGTCGCAAATGGCCACGATCAGCGCCGCCCGCGGCAGGCTGGTCTGGCGTTGCAGGTAGCTGCCGTAAGTGATCATGACGCCCATGCCCACCCCGATAGAGAAAAATGCTTGCCCAACCGCCTGCAGCATGGTCTGGGGGCCGATCTTGCTCCAGTCGGGGGTCATCAAAAACGTGATGCTCTGCGCGGCTCCGCCGGTCGTGCTGGCGTAGACGAGCAAAAATACAAGCAGCAGCAGGAGGGCGGGTATCATGACCCGATTAGCGAGCTCGATGCCACGTGCCACGCCATGCGAAACACACCAGATAGTCAGACCCATGAAAATGGCATGCCAGAACACCTGTCGCGGTCCGCTCTGGCGCAGCGAGTCAAACAGCGCTCCGATGGCCGCTGCTGACTGCCCGCTGAAGCTGTCCAGGCCAGACAGGAGGACGTAGTCTAAAACCCAGCCGCCGACGACCGAATAATACGATAAAATAAAAAAGCCGGTGGCCACGCCCAGCCAGCCGGTGAGGGGCCACACCGAGCCGGGTCGCAATGTGGAGAGCGCGCCGACGACGTTGCGCTGCGTCCGTCGGCCGATGAGTAATTCGGCAATCAGCAGAGGGATGCCGACCGCTGCTACGCAGCCAACATATACGAGAATAAACGCCGCCCCGCCGTTCTCACCAGTAATATACGAAAAGCGCCAGAGATTGCCCAGGCCAACCGCCGACCCCATAGCGGCCAGCACGAATCCCAGCGTTCCCGACCAGTTGCCCCGACTTTGCGCCATCCCCACGCGTCTCTGCCATTCCACCTAGTGCGCCCGCCGTCAGACAGCACAGGGGCGAAGGTTCCTCCCGTCCCTGTCAGCTCGCTGCTTGTCCGCTGGAAGCTTCGCCGACCCTACATGCCCACTGGATCATAGCGCACCAGGGTGCGTGAGCCGTCGGCAAAACCGCCCCGAAAACTCTCTTCATATCTCGGCCAGCCATCTGGGTATTTTTCGGCAAAGGTCTTGTACATGATTTCGTTGACGGCCTGGTTCTTTACCAGCGATCCGGTCGCCTCAAACGACGGTCCGTCGCGCGAGCCGATCCAGATTTTGGCCCTTATGCGCCTAGCCTGGATGCGCTGGACGCGATACGTCGTCACCGGCGTCCCCACCCAAACGGCCCCATCATGCTCGAAAAACCAGATCTCGGCCTTCGCGCCCAATTCGCCACTCTTACGCTCGGACTGAATATAGACATATTTGCTGGAGTCCAGTGCCTGTTTTAGCTCCGAGGAGAGCTCTGCTGCGGACTGCTGCGGCCTAGCGAAGAAAAAGAACGTACCACTCAGTACAGCCAGGAAAACCCAGGAAGACCGATGAAAACGTGTGTGTAGACGCATACTCCCTCCGGTACATATTGGATTTATGATGCACTCTCGGCGTCAGACTGCGCTTCGGAGACAACTTTTATGGACTGAATAATAACGGGCTCCTGCGGAACGTCTTTATGCCTGCCCCTCTGCCTGGTGGCGACCCGCTCGATGGCACGCACGATGTCCATGCCCTCAATGACTCGGCCGAAAACACAATACCCGAAGCCCTGCACCGAGGTATCTCGATGGTTGAGAAAGTCATTGTCCTTGACATTGATGAAGAACTGAGAGGTTGCAGAATCAACCATGTCCGTGCGGGCCATAGCCAGCGTTCCGGTATCGTTGGTCAGGCCGTTGGCGGCTTCGTTCTTGATGGCCGGCTTGGTCGGCTTCTGCTGCATGGCCTCGGTAAAGCCTCCCCCTTGGATCATGAAGCCGGGAATCACTCGATGGAAAATCGTCCCGTCGTAAAATCCGTCGTTGACATAGGCGAGGAAGTTTGCGACCGTTTCCGGTGCCTCTTTCTGAAACAACTCAATCTTCACCTCTCCCTTGGAGGTTGCCATGAGCACCACCGGCCCCCCGGCTGCCCCGCCACCCGCCTCCGAACACCCCGGCAGATTGACGAGGCAGATGATCGAGAGCATAACGAACTGCTTGACGCCCCACATGGATTTTCCTCCGAATACTCAGCTTCAACCGCCCGACACCCTAACCTAGACTGGAGACGAAGGAAAGTGCCTGAGCAGGGCGCTTAACACCCCCGGGGGTTACAACTGCTCCAAATACTCCAACACCTCCTGAAGCGGCATGACATCTCCGTACTTCGCACCGATATCGAACAGATTGGCTTGGTGTGGCTCTTGGGCCCGGTCGCCGACACACTCGATCGGCACGATGGGCCGAAAGCCGTTGGCCAAGGCATCCATCACCGTTGCGCGGACACAGCCGCTGGTGGTGCAGCCGGTGACGATGGCGGTATCGACTGACTGCATAGTGAGGGTCGAGGCCAGATAGGTCCCAAAGAAGCCGGAGGCGTATTTCTTGGTAATCACCAGATCGCCGGGCTCCTGATCGAGGCGCGGGTCGAGCTTGACCAACTCGCTCCCGATGGTGAGCATGCGCAGGGAGGGAGCCTTTTCCGGCCACAGGCCGGCGTCGTCCTGCCGGTGGGGGTCATAGCCCACGACCGTAAAAATAACCGGAATGCCCTTCTTGCGAGCCGCGGCGATGAGCTCGTTTGTCGCCGCGACCTCGGCGTCAAGATTACCGGCAAGTGGAGACTGTTCCGGGACGGTGAAGCCCAATTGAAAGTCCACCACAATCAGAGCCGGTTTTTTCCCAAAGCCGAGCGTATGGCCGAGTTGGGCATGTTCATAAATCGTATTTTTGTCTTCCGTCTGATCCATAGCGGGCTCCTCCCTTCATAATCCGCGCGGTCGAACAACCTGCTCAACAAATCGGCCGCTCGGCTGTTCGGCCACAATCTCGCCGTCCTCCATAACCATCTGGCCACGCAGGAAGGTCTTGACCGGAATACCTTTGACCTGACGTCCTTCCCACAGGGAATAGTCCGCGCGCGACCGCATCCGATCGACCCCCAGCACGGTTTCCTTTTCCGGGTCGAGCACCACGATGTCCGCGTCGGATCCAATGGCTAGGGCCCCTTTCTTGGGGTAGAGGCCGTACAGCTTGGCGGCATTTTCGGACAGGATTTTCGAGAGGGTCACCAGATCGATGCGGCCTTTGTTCACCCCCTCGTGGAACAGGAGGGGCAGGGTATCGGCCACCTGGAGATTGATGCCAACGCGACAATCCCAAAAATCCCCATCGGTCTTGAACGACGAGGAATAGGTCAGGCTGTCCGTTCCGACGACAGACAGGGTGCCTTCCTGAAGGCCGCGCCATAATCGCTCCTTGTCTTTCTCGAAACGAATCGGCGGCTGGATTTTCGCCTTGCCGCCCATGCCTAGCGCATCCATTTCTGGAGCCGTGGTGTTGAGGAAACATGCGACCGTTTCTCCTACAACGTTCAGCCCTTCGGCGTGCAGGCGCTTGAGGGTTTCCACGGTATGCGCGGCGCTGATGTGAACCGGGTAGAGCGGGACGCGGAGTTGGTTGGCAATCATCCCATAGGTGTAGACCTGGACACTTTCGGCCCACTCCGGACTGGACTCGGCCCAGGCCGTGAGTTGATCGGCTCGGCCCATTGCGCGCAAGCGATCGATAAGGATACCACGGACATGCGGGTCTTCGGCATGAATCTTGGCAAAGGTCGGAGGCCCGCAGTGGGCCAACTGCTCGCACGCCGCATGAAAAAAGGAGGGGGTGATCCCGTCTGGATTCATGCCAAAGGCT
Organism: uncultured Binatia bacterium (SeqCode); assembly: GCA_965116085.1. Lineage (GTDB taxonomy): Bacteria > Desulfobacterota > Binatia > Bin18 > Bin18 > Bin18. Next base: position 5,211,224 of record OZ220487.1, on the reverse strand, counting down.
TCGGCCTGCGGGCCGGCATAACCGGTAAAGAACTTATACGACACGCCGCCCCTTGCGGCCACGGCCGGGATTTGGGCGACCTGATCGAGCGTGTTGACCACACAGGTCACCTTGAAATCGCACCAGGAATGATTTGTGCCGCACTCGACCGCCTGGTCAAACAGGTCAAGCATTGGATCCTGGCCAATCAGGGTGGTGGTGGCAAGCGTCGTGACTCCTCCGACTAGGCAATCCTTAGTGTCGCGCAAGAAATCTTCGACCATGGCCTCATCACCAAAGCGGTCCGATATGCCGAAGTGGACGTGAGGGTCAAACGTCCCAGGGAACAGGATTTTGCCCTCAACGTCGATTTCGCGTTTGGCCGGACCAAGACTTGAACTCGCACCGACCGCGACGATCTGTTCCCCTTCAACGGCAATCCCGCCCCGGACCACGCCGCTCGGTGTGACGACCAACCCGTTCTTTAGGACGATGTCATGTGACACAGCAGCCTCCTTAGCTGTATGTGGAGAGAACACGTGCGAGGCGATTATCGAACCAAACGGGGTGCCTGTCAATGTAAAAACGAGCCCTGCACTCATGCGTCCCCGGGCCTCTTTCTCCTTCCCGCGCTTTTGCGCTAATGTTGCGGAACAGGATGGAAGGAAATAAAGAGGACGCTATGGCGGTCAACGATGATCTGACTGAAGCCCGGGTGGAGGAATTCTTCTCGACCTTGAGCGACTGGGGAAAATGGGGAGCAAACGATCAGCTCGGCGCGCTCAACTCTAATTACGCCTGAGAGACGCGTTCAGGCCTCGGCCGGGGTGCAAGACGGACACTCGGTGTCGTTGTCCCTGCCTTTGGCGACGCATCACGGACCGGATAATCCGACCCCGGTCATGCATTTGATTGAAGACTGCGCGCCGGGTGAGGAGAGCCTAGTCCCCCTCCCGTACAGTGCCGACTGTTTTGCCATTGCCCCACATGGAGTCGCGAACACGCATATCGATGCGCTGTGTCATGTGTTTCACAACGAGATGTATAACGGCTATCCCTCCTCGGACGTGGCCGCCCAGGGCGCCCTGAACGGGGCGATCCATTCCATTAAAAACGGCATTGTGTCGCGCGGGGTGTTGATCGATATTCCGCCGCTCAAGAACCGTGATTGTCTGGAACCGGGCGAGGCGGTCACGTCGGCGGACCTGGAAGCCGCGGAACAGACGGGAAGATTCAAAGTCGAAGAAGGCGATGTGCTCTTCGTGCGGACCGGACGCCACGTGCGCCAAAAAACCCAGGGTACCCGGGATGTGCTTCAGGACGGCCTGGCCGGGCTGGGTGCGGCCTGTCTGCCCTGGATTCACGAGCGGAAAGTTGCCGTACTGGACTGTGATGGAGTGAGTGATGTTGTGCCGAGTGGCTACGACAATCTCATCATGTCCATCCACTCGTGTACCCTGGTAGCCATGGGTATACCGCGCCATTCTTCCCGATTGGTCAAGAATACGGCCGTGTACCCTGGTAGCCATGGATATACCTCTGCTCGACAACTGCCTGTTGGACGATCCGAGCGTGGCCTGCGCTGCCCGCGCACGCTGGACGTTCATGCTGACGGTGGCGCCATTGGTGCTGGTCAAGGGGACGGCCTCACCGATCAACCCCCATTGCCGTACTGTAGACCCGCAATTGTGGGGTAGGGGAGGGTTCTCCTGCCCCGGTTTTCCTACTCCGCTCCGTCCGTCTTCCGCGAAGCAGGTGCCAGATAATGAAAACTCTCTTCCTGCACGGCTTTGGCGCAACCCCTGGGGGGACCAAGCCGGCGTTTCTCCAGGCCAATGGCCTTGAAGTTTATAATCCCCTTCTGCCGAACGACGCCTTTGACGCCTGTGTACGCATTGCTCAGGCCGAGTTCGACCGTCAGCAGCCGAAGGTAGTGGTGGGTTCCAGCCGGGGTGGTGCGGTCGCGATGAACATCGACAGCGGAGAGGCGCCACTCGTGCTGCTCTGTCCAGCCTGGAAACGCTGGGGCGGGGCGACAACTGTCAAGCCGAATACCCTGATCCTTCACGCCGAGACCGATGAGGTGGTTCCCTTTGCCCACAGCGTCGAATTGGCCCGCCAGAGCGGCCTGCCCGATTCTGCTTTGATACGGACCGGCAGCGAGCATCGCCTGGTTGACCCCGATTCGCTGGACAGCTTGCTCAGGGCAATTGATCATCTCGCTGGTTCCGGAGAGAGGAGCGGGTGAGGGCTGAGGCAAAAACCGGCCCGAACTCAGCTTCCTCGGACCGATGAAAACCCTCGACTCCACCCAATATGGCTGTGAGGAATCGCCGAGGGGACGTTTCCGCGCCTGGATCGAAAAGGGCACCATGAAAGGCGTGACGCCGCCTATCCTCCGCTGGCGATTTGAGCATATTGATACGTTCTCGTCGGATAACGGCCAGGATCCCTCAGGCCTACTCGTGCCAGTGTCTCGCTTCTGGCATCCGTTTGATCATATATCACGATTCGGTGGGCCAAACGCGTAAGCGGCCCCGACGGTCGGATCGGACCGGGCAGTGTGATTGTCATTCAAGAAAATATCGGAGCCAAACTCCCCATTCGCGCCTAGGCACGGGCGACAAAATTTGACGAGGATGCGTTTGATTTTGAGCCGCCCCTGGGTGGGCTGCGACCGGTTGGACAGATTGTGCCCGAGTACGCCCTGGTGGAAGACGGTGTCTCGTTCTACCTCGGTGTTGAGACCGACATAACCACGCCGGCTCTTGGTCCTGTCCTCAACTGGATAACCCGTAAAGGCGCCCTCAGCAAGGAAATGTTCCAGGACTGGATAGTGCACAATGTTGAGGAGAGCGGCGAGACGGAAAAGGTTGTTCCTGCACTCTTCGTTCACGCGCAGGGGAGAGGGGTAAAAGAGGCGCGCTCATGTCAAGGTCCTTCCCCGTAGAACGAGCCGAGCAGGGGCGGGGGCACCTGCAGGTGGACCGAGCAGGCGCGTGGGGCGCTTGCCGCTTAGATAGACGAGGCCGAGGGAGCTCGGACGTTGCCCGGCGTCTCGGGGACAGCCCGGCGCGAGCCCGGCCTGCTCGAGCTGAAACTGCCAGCGGAACTCGGCGGGGCCGAGGCCGACCCGGTGACGCAAGTGAGAGGTGGTCGAGGCTGTGACGACGCTCAATCCGTCTGCGGACCGGTGTATGGTGATCAGTGCTGCCATAGTCGGCACCTTGTCTCCCGGACGAAACCACATCGCCACAATGTTCCCATATGGTCATGTCCCGACCATGGCGGGCGGTTTGGTGCCCGGCCGAGCCTTGCCCGAGCAGGGGGCTACCGTGTCAGTGGCATCCGCTATGCCGAATGGGTATGATACGGACCCTGACCGAGCGTGACTCTCAGAGGCCCGGGGTGCGGGCTGTCTTGCCGACTACCCAAGCCCAGGCCATCGACAGGCAGGTGCTTGGCCTGAAAGGCAGCGGCAGTTGTGACTAGCGGTCGCTGATGTCTGTTCCCGGAACGCCTACTTCTGCAGGAGGCAGCACACCGCCACAGCGTGGTGGGCCCTTATCGATCATGAACTGCTTGGACTATGTGGCACATGAACACGCGGCTTTTGCACTGGGGATTGCCGGCTGTGCGCCGGACGCGATTATCGGCCTGAGTCCAATCAAAAAAACGGGGCTATGGATCCCAACAACGTTTGGGCGGCAGATCTGGCATTCAACGGATGATAGCTCAGGCAGACCTCCGGCTGCGCGGAACACGCTTGGTCGCTATCGACATCCTCGAAAAAGCCTGGCAGCCGGCCAGTTGTCAGGTCCGGCGCTCCAGACTGAAATGCGTAGCGTCGTCACCCTGGCCATGGATGTGGCGCTTGAGACCACGACCAACGCCTTTTGCGCTGGTGCAGGCAGCGCCGCGCCGCTTAGAGCCCGTATGGCAGCGCTGCCTGCAGGATTTGCACACCGCCGCAGCCCATTCGACGGTCAATGATTCACCCCTATGAAAATAACGGGAAGTTTCTGCTCGGTCAGCCCGGCATCGATCTTATGGGGTGACGCTGGAGGGAAACGAGCGTACGGAGGACGCTATGGCTCGCTTACACTTGAAAACGGCAAATGCTATTGTCACCGTGGCACTCCAAAAAGCACGTACCATGCGTGCCTCCCCACTCGCAGGCGCGGTATTGGATGAAACCGGACAGCTTCAGTCTTTTCAACGCGAAGACGAGACCAGTCTTATGCGTGCCGATGTGGCAATCGGTAAGGCGTGGGGTGCGTTGGGCATGGGCCGCTCGTCCCGGGTGCTGAGCAGTGTTGCGGCCGAGCGGCCTCATTTGGTGCAGGCATTGACCATAGTGGCTCAGGGCAAGCTCGTACCGGTACCGGGTGGGGTGCCGATCCGGGACGGATCTCAGTCCGTTATCGGGGCGGTCGGGGTATCGGGCGATACCTCGGATATTGATGAAGAATGCGTCGTGGCCGGCATTGAAGCGGCAGGGCTGACGGCTGATGCAGGGGCCTCTGCATAGTTGGCCGCACAGCCCACGGAGGAGGATGTATGGGATACGCTGATATTGACGGATTGCGGATACACTATCACACCACCGGTGACAGGGCACACGGGCAGCGCGTCCTATATGTCCACGGCACCGGCTGCGACGGCCGGGTGTGGCACCGGCATATGCGAGCGATAGCCGACCGTCACACACCGGTGGCAATAGACCTGCCCGGACACGGCCAATCGTCTGGTACTGGATTTCGCGGCGTGGCGGATTACACCCATTATGCGGTCCGGTTTGCCGACCATTTGGGCTGGGATCGATTTGCGATTGCCGGGCATTCGCTCGGTGGCGGGATCGCCCTGACTGCGGCCCTCTATTACGCGGACCGCCTCAGCGGCATGATGCTCATTGATACCGGCGCACGGCTACGGGTGGATCCGAACGTCTTTGAGAACTCGCGCCAACTGGCTGCGGGTGAAGCCGGGATTGCCATTGATCCGCGTTTAGGCTTCGCCAAAAGTACGCCCCAGTCCCTCGTCGATACGCTCAATGCCTTGACGTCCGAGACTGATCCGAGGGTGACCTATAAGGATTGGATCAGCGACGACATGTTCGACTGCATGAGTCGAGTCGCCAACATCCACACTCCGTCGATTGCCATCTGCGGGGACGAGGACTATTTTACACCGGTCAAATACTCCGAGTACTTCCGCGACCGGATGCCGAACTGTCAACTCGAAGTCATCCCCCAAGCCGGCCACTGGACGTATGAGGAGCAGCCCGAAACCTTTGACCGTCTTGTCCGGACCTACCTGGATCAGTTGCCCCGTTGAGTCGGCCTCTCTTCGGTACCGACTGACGCCTACGCCGGCTCCTGCGCGACACCGCCTAGACCGGGCGTCCGCCGGACATGGCCCCAAATGCTGCCCGAGGTGTGCATCTGGACCTGCCAAGTCGCGTCATCCACTTCCCGCGCACCCCAGCCGTACTCGACCGCAAAGCCGGACGGCGTCTGCATATAGAACGAGGTCATATGGTCGTTGGTATGACGGCCCAGGCTCATCGTAATCGGCACACCCTGATCCTGGCAGAGATAATAGGTCAAACCGACATCGTTGAGCGACTGCGTCTGCAGCATAAAATGATTCAGACGCTTGGGAGGGTCGGAAGCCTCGACAAAGGCGAGTGAATGATGGCGCGGATTGCAGTGGAAAAAGGTAGCCTGAAAGGTCACACCGGGAGCGGGCGTGATATGGACATAGTCACTGATCCGCATCCCCAGAACATCCCGGTAAAAGTTGATGCTCTGTTCGGCGTCATTCACCAGGATCACACAATGTCCTAAGCCCTGCTCCCCGGTCTTAAAGCCCGAGATCGGCCGCGGGGACTGGAATGGTTTATCGAAATGGACGAGCGGACCATAGAAAATCTCTGACGGAATACCACTCGGGTCCTGGAAGCGAATCAGCCCGGCCACTCGGCGGATCGCCCGCTCTTCAGGGGTGCCTGGGATGACTTCGACTCTGGCTGCTCCGAGTCGGTCCGCCAAGGCGTGTAACGCCTGCTCATCGGCCACTTCCCAGCCAATATAAGCGAGGTCATCATTTCCGGTCGGATGCGCCAGAAAGCGGTGGTGGTACTCATCCATACGCAGATAAAGCGAGCCGTCAGCGGCGTGTTCGCTCACGGCTAGCCCAAGCACCGAGGTGGCGAATTGTTCCCATGCAGCAAGGTCACTGACACTGAGCCCCAAATATCCGAGTTGTGATACGCTGGTCATGCTCTCCTCCTCAGTCCATCATCGTACAGCCATACCCTACGTCAAAAACCCGCGCACCTCGTAGGGCAGAGGAGTCGTAATCCGACAGATGCCATGGGTTAATCTTTCCTCCGACCGTCTCCCTAAGAGCGTTGACGCCATCACGTCTCGGCTTTTACTGCTCCTATTCATGAGCCAGAGCCCCATGTTGGGGGTAGTGCTGTGATGAAAACTCCCGGCGCGGAGACCCGCACCTGCGCCCATGCTGCGGTCATGCTGACCTCCTAGTTGAATCATTGTTCGGTATTCCGTCTCCAAGCGCAACCCGTTTTCTTCACCCGTTCTCTTTCGACGCTATCAAAAGCTTGGATGCTATTGAAACCGTCGGGTAAGCCCTACGACGGCGCGGCGCAGGAAAGGCTGCTGGATCCATGTCCACCGCCGAAAAACTTGCCAACTCTTTCTTTATGAGCCGGATATCTATTCCAAAGCCGAAACCCCGACAAGAAAGCGCCCGACTGCGCAGCAAGTGCATAACATGCGATATTTTCATGATTTTGCGGCTGTCACGCTCACAACCCAACGCTTGCATCAACGACGGATATGCGCTCTGCTGCACCCGGGTTTTAACGCAGTCGCTTACGATATGCTCACGGCATGGATCGCCTGCAAACCCGGCGAACGGCGAGGTAAGGAAACAGTACGATGGCAAAACTGCAGTACCGCTCGATCTCCAAACGGACCGTCGATGGGCTGTCCGTCGAGAACAAGGATGCAGTCTTCTGGGGCCGGGAACTGTCGGGCTTCGGCGTCCCGGGTCTACCCCTTCGGGACCAAGGTCTCCATCGCACAGTCCCGGTACAACGGCCCCTCGCCCCGAGCCGCGCTGGGCCGCCGTGGGGTGCTTGTCGGCCGATCAGACGCGAAAGAAGGCCGCACCCGCCATCGCCCGCCTCAAGGCTGGAGAGGACCCCTCGCCTTCGCCCGCCGGGGCGGCCACGGATTCCACGGGTGCCGAACCTGCGGAACGCTCCCTGGACGAACCGGTCGCCGTCCGGTGCAAGCCGCGCAGCGCGCAAGCATCCCCGTGGCTGGTCAGGAAGTGCGTTCGGCCCGAACTTGGCGCGCTGGAGGGCGGCTCGGTCGAGCGACAGCACGTCGTGGCCCGCCCTCCTCGCCAGCGCGCTACGCCCTATCCGGCCAACCGGCTCATTGAGCTGGGGCGGAAGCGGTGCACCCTCGCCGAAGCCTGGGGCCCCCGCCGGGACGGGGGCAACCCGTGCCGGTTCATGCCGAAGGACAAGGCGGAGACGCGGGCGCGCTTCCTGACGGAGGAGGAATCCCGGCGCCGCGGCCGGGTTCTCGGCCCGGTCGAGGCGGAAGGGGCGGCATCGGGCGCGGGGGGCGGGGCCCTTCGGCTCCTGCATGAGGACCGGCTGTCGTCCAGGCGAGAGCCGGGCTCTGCGCTGGGAGGACGGGGCTCTGCAAGCGCGGGAACTCCGGTTGGGCGCCGGCAAGACGGGGGCGCGGAGGGTTCCGTTGTCGCGTGGCGCGCCGGCGGTTCTGGCGTCCCTTCCTCGTGCCGCCGACAACCCCTGGGTGATCGCCGGCCGGAAGCCGGGGGGACGCTTGACGGACCTCCAGAACCCCTGGCGGCGCATCCGGCACCGAGGCGGTCTCGGCGATGTGCGGATTCACGACTTGCGGCACAGTTTTGCTTCCCGTGCCCTGGCTCTCGGCGAGAGCCTCCCGATGAACGGGAAGCTGTTCGGGCACACACAGGAGCAAACGACCGTACGCTCTGCACACCTGGCCAGCGAGTCCGTGAACGTGTCGAGGTCACAGGTCGGGGGCAGTAGGGGTGACGCCATCCGGGGCACGGATCGCGCCCCGGAGTCCGTGTCAAGCGTGGAACACGAAGGGGATTGAGGCCAAGGATGCAGTCACGCGCATGAATGATGGAAAATGCATCGTTGCCCATCACCAGATGGGCATCAAGGTCGGCGGGAACCTGGGCATTGGCCGAGCGCAGGGTCTTTTCGGCTCTCCCGGCAGGGGCGCGGGAGGTGTGGACCGATGATTTCCTCGGTGGCGGCGCCCAGTGCCGCGAACAGCGTGGTGAAACCGTGACGCACGGGACGGCCGTATCGGCTGGGAATGGTTCAGTGCAAGGATCCGGGATTGGGGCGCTTCGTGGTGTCAGGCAGGCGTTCGCGGGTGCCACTCATGCAGATTCGGCGCGGAGATCGAGAAGATTGCGTGCCTCGCGCCCGCAGGCCACCCCGATCAGGTAAACCGGGCCGTCGTGGTCGCGGTACGCCTCCGCATAGCCCCGCGCCCGCATCTGCGCCAGCGCCGCATCCAGCGCAGCCGTACCGTCCTCGCCGTCGGCCATCTTGAACTCCAGCACGAAGACCTGCCCCCCGAGCCGTATCACCATGTCCGCCCGGCCCCGATGCGAGGCCTCCTCCACACTGAGGTCCACCCCGACCGCGCGCAGGCACATGTAGAAGAGGCTCGCATACCAAGCCTCGTAGCGTGCCAGGTCGCCCTTCGCATGCCACTGGTAGGGGATCCCCGCCAGCCAGGCCCGGAGCGTCTCGCCGAAGCCCGCGAAGTCGTGCGCCTCCAGCAACGCGCAGAACGCCCGCCCCCGCTCCAGCGGCTCCGCCCCCTGCTGCCCCAACCAGGCGAGCAGTTCGTCGTTCAGGCTGAGTCGGACCTCAAGGTTGGGATAGTCCAGCCGGTACAGGGTCCTGTGCCCCTGCTTCTCTTCTCCGGCGATGGTCAGGTAGCCGGTCTGGAAGAGCAGCGCCTCGATGTCGATGTCCCCCACATCGAACTTCGAGACCAACGCTCGGTCTGCCAGCCGCCCCTCCAGTTCCATCGGACTCACGGACCTCTCCATCAGCAGCTGGAACAGGAAGTGCGGCGACCCGGTCTCGAACCAGTACGGCCGGAACTCCCGGCTCCGCAGGAACAGCAGCACGTCATAGGGATTGTAGACTCGCTCCCCGCCCCGCCAGTGGTAGCCGTTGTACCAAGTGCGGATCTGCGCCCGGTCCAGCCCGGCCAGCTCGGGGCCGAACACCCGGTCCAGGTCCTCCTCGCGGTAGCCGCAGATCGTGGCGAAGCGCGGGTCGAGGCTGATGTCCTCGAGATTGTTGAGCCCGGAGAACAGACTGACCTTCGAGAACATGCTGACCCCGGTGACGAAGACGAAGCGGACATATTCGGCACTGTCCTTGACGATGCCGTAGAAGCCGCGCAGGTAGTCCCGGTTGGCCGTCGCGAGCTCGGGGTCGTGGAGCACGTCGAGGATCGGCTTGTCGTACTCGTCCACCAACACCACCACTGGCCGGCCGGTGGCCTGACGCAGGTGATAGAGGACGTTCTGCAAACGCTCCGGCCCCGTGCTGGCGATCGGTACCTTGTCGAGGGCGGCGCCATGTTCGACGATCGCCAACTGGTTGAGGATGCTGCGCTCAATGTCCCCGGGTTCATTGTACTTCCCGCCGAAGCTCAGCCGCACCACCGGATGCGGCGCAGCCCAGTCCCAGTGGGGGTGGATGGCCAATCCCCGGAACAGGGGTTCGTGACAGGCGAACAGCGACCGCAGCGTGTCGAGCAGCAGGCTCTTGCCGAAGCGGCGCGGACGGGACAGGAAATAGTGGCGCCCCTCGTCCACCAGCTGCCGGACGAGCGACGTTTTGTCGACATAGTAGAAGTCCTCGTTCCGGATCGTCGGGAAGTCCTGGATCCCGATCGGCAGACGGCGGCGGGTCATCGGTCTCTCCCTTCGCGGCGCCGGAAACTGCGGCCAAGCGGGGTGCGCGGAACCTTCCTTGTCGTGACTCCGAACGTCCCGGAACAGCCGCATCGACGTACGACCACACTATCCGCCCGCCTGTCCATGAGCAAGGGACAGATACGACCAGGGCGAACATGACGGGCAACCCGATGTTCGTTCAGAAACCGTTCAGCTTCGGTCGAAACCTGGATGCCCATGTTGCGGAACGGCGCCGGGGTTCGAAAAGGCACCTTGCGTTGTGAGCCGTTCGGCCCTGTCGCCTGAGAATACGCTGCCGACCTTTTTCGTTACGGCGCGCGTCTGCAACCAGTCTTCGGGTTGGTTGCGGACTGCCGCAACAGATTCGCTGCGGTGGTACAGGCACAGTCGGCGGCCGACGGGCATTCGGCATGCGGCATGAAGTCATGACACTCGTACTGAGCGAAGTTGCGCTGCATGATCGGTAGGGGCTGTCCGGGTGTGGGGTTGCAGCGTAACCGCCTCACGCGACCTTCGCCTTTTCGTCTCCTTGTGATCCTGTCCTGAAGGACAAACAAAGAGACCCTTGGGACCGGAATTCGGATGTCGGTGTCGAAGAATGCCCGCCGGTCGAGAGTTTCGATGGAGAGTTCGACCGGGAACTAGTCGGTGCGCAGGACGATTCCCCGGCGGCCGTTTCGATGCGGTCCCACGGTCCCGGGAGCACGCGGACACGCCTGTTCGGCGTCTTCCTGCCTGCAGAATCGGTCATGGTTGTCGCTTCTGTCGGATGCTGCATGAGCCGATGCGGCCGACCCGGCATACGGTCGATGCCCCCGATCCACGGCCAGTCTGCGCTGCAATCGATCGACGCACGGATCGAATGCGACGCCATCCCCGCTGGAAACATGGCTTGGATCGCGCGTCAGCCGGCACCACCGATCAGCGGAGCAAGACAGATCCCGTGATGCCTGGGAGGATTCGATCCGTGGCAGACGATCTGCGCGATCATGCTGCAGGCGGCGCATGCGCACGTTATCGACAGCGTGTCGAGCGCCCCCGATCGGTGACAGGTCTTCCCGGCACGTCAGAACGGCGCACAACCCTGCGCCGACAGTCGCAGCCCCAATGTTGAGGGCACCATCCGTGCGTTCAGGTGTGACCCCCCGCGCGCCGAAGGGCGTCGCAATCGCGCTTCCTGACCGCTCTGTCCGCCGGGCGATGCAAGCCGTCGTGCAGCCTGCATGCAGCCTGAGCGGTGCTTGAGCGGCAGTGCCTGCCGCGCACGTGCGGAGACCATGGCTCATGTGGGAGTATTTTCTCAAATGTGACCCGCGCATGCCGCGCACGTGCGGAGACCATCATGCGCGCGGCGAGGATCGGAGGCCAAGCAACGCGCATGCCGCGCACGTGCGGAGACCATCCCCGAACCGTCGCGCGGCTTCCAGACAGCACCATGGGAAGCACGATGCGACGACGCAAGTACGGAACGTTTGCACGGCCGGCCGGTCCCTCGTACGGTCCGCACGGTCGCTGTCGACGCGCCGGGCCCGTGGCGCGAAGCCGTCGAGGATTGCCGCGGCGCCCGACGGCCCCTGCATGCGTTGCGCAACGAACCGCGCGCGGCTGTCGGTGCTGCCGTGCCATCCGATGCCGGCCCCGCAGCAAGCGGCAACGGTCGGCATCGGGAACGCCGCCGCCGAAGTTGCGCCCGCATCCGGCTGCTGCATGGTGACCGGAGCCAGATGCGAACTGGGAACCCTGCTTCGATGAACCGTTCCGTATCCTCCGAACGGGCTGCCGGCCGGCCTACGTTCCTGTCCCTGTGACGCCCGACACCGTGACGGCGCGCGCATTCATCGCCAAGTGGCGGGCGTCGGCGTTGAAAGAACGCTCGGCATCGCAGGAACACTTCCTCGACCTGTGCCGCTTGCCGGACGAGCCGACGCCGGCGGCAACCGACCCGGCGGGCGAGTGGTACTGCTTCGAGCGCGGGGCGCGGGAGGACAGCGCCGGCGGCTGGGCCGACGTGTGGAAGCGCGGCGACTTCTCCCGGGAGCACAAGGGCAGGCACGCCGACCCGGCCGCGTCGTTCGACCGGTTGCGGCAGTACGCGTCGGCACTGGAGAACCCGCCGCTGCTGATCGTCCCGGATATGGCGCGGTTCCGCCTCCGCACCCACTGGGCGAACGGCGTGAGCGTGATGCAGGAGTCCGCGCTCGAGGGTCTCGCCGATGGCGCGGCGCGCGACACCCTCAAGTGGGCGATGTCGGACCCGGAACGACTGCCTCCGGGCGAGACGCGGCAGGCGGTGACCGAGCGCGCGGCGGCGATGTCGCAGACCCTGGGGGCGGTGGCGGGGTGCATTGAGGCGGCGGCGTCCGGCAAGCCGGGCAGTTCGATGTAGTTTGGTGCCCGGTGGAGGACGCACGGTCCGTGCTGCCGCGCCGGGAGCGTCCCGGCCCGACCCTGCGCGAGATGTTGGACGGAGCGTCCTTCACGCTGGCGCTCGGCGGCGGGGAGGGCGGTGCGTCCCTGCCGCCGGCGGCGGTGTGGGGCCGGGGCCGCTGGCGGTGCTGACGCCCTGGGCCGGCCTCAGCCTGCGGAGACGGGCGGACGTACGCTGCGGCTCGGCGCGCGCTACCGTCTCGGCGCAGTGCTCGACTTCGGGGGCGAGGGCGCGCACCGGCCGGGCCCGGTTCCCGAAGACCGCCTCCTGCTGGGCGGCTCGCTGCACTGGCAGGGAACGAAGCGGGCATCCTCGCCGACGGCGAGGACCCGGGGCGCCGCCGTGCTTCTCTCCGATGCTTCCCGTGAGAGTTCCCACATCGCCTGCGGCGCGCTCCTTGAGTTGGACCCGCTGTGCAGTCGCGGGGTTGTGCTCGCGCCATTTCTCTCGAACTCGCTCGACCGCGAGCAGATAGCGCACGCTGCGTCGCAAGTCTCAACCTGAAGTCGAATGGCCTTATCCCTCCCAGATTCGCGTGTCCAGCAGTGCGGGTTTCGTCGCAGAAACGGTGTGGCGAATCGCCTTTCCCGTTGCCGTGGAAGAAGAACCGATGCTTGGGAACGGTAGTTAGCCGTGGCGCCGAACGTTCTCCTCCAGGAATTCGGATGGCCAGCTTTGGTACTGCCTGTCATTGCTACGCCCGCATGGTGGCTGACATGGTATCCGCCAATTCGGGTGCGCCCGCTGTGGGCGAATGTCCTGAATGGGATACCGCAATGTTTGGGCCGATACGGGGTCGAACATCCTCGATCAAGAGAAGGAACCTCTCGAGCGGGCTGAAGGACCTTGAGGAGGCGTTTGAACGAGTCGCTCTGGACGGCTCGGACTTCGCGGCCCGGGCTTGGGCAGGGCTGCTACAGGAAAAGCTTGCGTGGCCGCTCGCTCGTATGGATTTCGGACGGACGCACGAGCCATGGTCGTCTCATTTTGCATCAAGGCTCTTGAGAGACCCTCATGCCGAACGGCATGCTTGACCAATTCGTGCTTGAAGGGCATCCCTTCGTAGGTATAGACCGTGGCATCCAGCGCTACGGGCTCGGCGACGAAGCCCTGGAAGGTCGGCTTCGTGGTGTTGGTCACCGCGCGAAGACCTGATTCGTCGCCCGGTCCTTCGCGCCGACCACGCGCTCCTTCCAACCCTGCCCCGCGGCCGCCAGTTCCTTGCGCTTGGCGTTCGGCATGCTTTTCCTCTTTCCCACCCACGTAGGTCTCGCCAACCTCGACCGGACCATTGTAGGGCTTGCCGCCGGCGCTCTTCGACATCCACGCTTCGCGGATACGGTGCGGCATGAACCATCCGGGCTTCTGATGCCTGCCGAGCGAATCGTGGTTGGTGCATTGCAAATTGTCAGACTCTTGAATCGCTCCGACCAGCGCGTGGCAAAGAGCGTACCGAGGATGCCGCCGATGGACCCACCTACATAGTGCGCTTGCTGGAGACCAAGCGCGTCCATGAAGACGTGCATATCCGTGACCGGTTCGTCCAGTGACCGGCGATGGGTAGGAGCGGGGTCAGCAGACTGGCCGTGCCTACGCATATCGCGGCAGATGACTTGAGAGTGGCGCGCTAGCGGAGGAGTTCAGTGATACCAAAACTGAGTGCTCCGATCCCGTGTTGGAGTCGTACCGTCTCCTTGTCCGTTATCCAGGGATCGGTGAAGTCATCGACTTCGTAATCCATCTCACACTGATTGGCAGAGACGGTTGGCGCGCTGTCTCCCCCCCCCCCTTACGTCATACGTGCTGTCTGATCTCGCTCGAACGGCACCCTAGTCGAGCTGACCACAATCAGAAATCACGATACGCTGCTTAGGGTCCCCGCTCTGACTGCCTTGGGCTTCCATGGCACGGACCACGTCCATGCCTTCGACCACACTACCAAACACCACATGCTTGCCGTCCAGCCACCGTGCCTGGATAGTGGTGATAAAGAACTGGGATCCGTTCGTACCGGGACCGGCGTTGGCCATGCTCAGCAAACCGACGTCGGTATGCTTGAGTTGAAAGTTCTCGTCGGCAAACCGGGAACCGTAGATGGACTCTCCCCCGGTGCCGTTGCCATTGGTAAAATCTCCCCCCTGACACATGAAGTCGGGAATGATGCGGTGAAACGTCGATCCCTTGTAGTGCAACGGCTTGCCGGACTGACCGACCCCGTTCTCTCCGGTACATAGCGCCCGAAAATTTTCTGCGGTTTCGGGAACCACATCGGCTCGGAGTTCGAAGACGATCCGTCCGGCTGCATCATCTCCGATCATGATATCGAAAAATACCCTGGGGTTGGTGTGTTCGCCCATCTTCGTTCTCTCTTTCTTTCCTCAGATGTACGGCCTCTCGCCCTGGCGGGTGCCATCCCGCCTAGCCTATAGAACTTACTCAAGTGAGACTAGGCGTCCACGGGCGGGGTGCTCAGCGAAACCGAACTGACACGGTTCCGATGCCGGAAAAATCCGCACTGGTGTCTTGGGCTCGACCATCTAGGGTCTGTTCACATTCATGTGCATGATTATGCATGATGCTGGTCTCCTGGCTGTAGGGACCTCACGCAAGCGCCAGACGACCGGAGCGCGCCCCCTCTCCCGGTGCCGCGCACCCCTGTCCGCCTCTCCCCTCGCTCCGTGCTCCCCGCCCTCTGGTCGGTCGCCGCGCAGGGCGGCACAGGGCGCGGGTTGCCGGCCCGCTTTGGCACCTGGCCCCCCCCCTCTCCCCCCGGCTGCCCCGCGGGTCGCAAACCGGGGGGCTCGCCCGGGTCTGCGCGCATTTGCACCGGGAACAGAGCGGGCGCCTCACGCGGGCGGCCCGGTCGCTCGCCCGCCCCCTCGTCCAGGTCCCTCCCGCCGGCCCGGGGGCGCGCACACAACCGGTCCTCCATCCCTCGGCCGCTCCCGAGGCGGGTGGCCCCCCACGATGCCTAGGGGTGCCGCGGATGCTCGCCCGGCGCTCGCCTGCGCGCGCTCGCCCGGGCCCGCCCCCGCCGCCCCGGCGGGCCGCCAATTGCGGACTCGCCGGGGTCCGCCCCCCGCTCCTCCCGCGGTGCTGAGGGACCGGGCGTCCGCGGGCGCCCAGACGCGGCACCTGGCCGCGGCACTGGGGTAGGCGCCCGTGGGGCCGCCGCGGCGCACCCGGGTGAGCCCTTGGGCGTCTGCCCGTGAGCTGGACAAGCGGCGCAATGAAATCGCGCGGATGTTGCATCGATTGCAGGGATGCCGCCGCCTCTTCCCGCGCTTCGAGCAACGCGACGTGCTCTTCCTCGGATGCAGCGTCTTCGCCCTCATCATTGATGCCTCGCAATAGCGTTAACAGGCCCTAGCCTGTGCGAAAACATCACCGTGGTATTGACCAGCCCGTCTCGGACCGGTGCTTCCGGTCTAACCACGATCCCCCACCGGGCTCAGCCGTAGACTACCAAGGGCATGGGGCCTTGATCCGGCTGGACACGAACCTCGTTGACCTCAAACGCCGGAGCAACGGCCCGAACTGCGGTTTCAGCCTGCTCGCGGCCGACATCCTGGCCGCGCAAAGCCGAGCCGACAATCAGGCAGAGCTCGGGCTCAGGATGACAATGTCGAATCGACGCAGCGGGAAGGGCGGTGCCGGACGAAAAAACCCGATTCTGAAGGATACCGCTAAACGGTCACCTGTCTTTTTCCATCCGGTCGCAGGCTCTCCCCGACGTCAGTCCGACCTTCCAACTGCCAAGCGGTTCTCCTGTGGCCTCGAAGCGCCGGAGAACGCGGAGTTGGACAGCAAGCGCTTCATCCAGACCCGAAGGGACCGGGGCGTTATGCGGGTTGGTCGGGTTCCGGTGAGACGAGCGTGATGGAGGGTGTCTATCGGTGCCTCTCGGGTCGTGGTCATCTCGCCTCCTGTGAGCTATGAGATGTCAAACCTGACTCGTCCGTCCTGCATGAGACGTATCATCTCCGCAAGCTTGTATCCCTACCGGGTGCGTGGCAAGATACTGCTGTCCGGCACGAGCCAAATGCTAACGGCATCCTGAAGAAGGGGGAGCCATGTCTGATCTGTCCCAGCTTGCCTATGCGACGACCGCAGAGGTCGCGTCCATGATCCAAAAGAAAGAAGTTTCAAGTCGCGAAGCCGTCGACTATTTTCTTGCCCGGGTTGAAGCGCTCGATAAGACCATTAACAGCGTGGTGACGATTGATGCGGAACGGGCGCGGGCAGAGGCTGATGCGGCAGACGCGGATCTGGCCCGCTGCGCCTGCCGAGGACCGCTGCATGGCGTACCGATGACGATCAAGGATTCGTATCAAACCAAAGGCATGCGGACGACATCGGGCGCACCGGAACTCAAGGATTTCATTCCAGAGGAAGATGCTTGGCCGGTTGCCAGATTGCGCGAAGCCGGGGCCATTATCTACGGCAAGACCAATCTGCCGATCTACGCCGGTGACTTGCAGAGCTATAATGAGATTTTTGGTACGACCAATAATCCCCACGACACCACGCGCACACCGGGCGGCTCGTCCGGCGGCTCGGGGGCCGCTTTGGCCTGTGGTTTCACGCCGTTGGAGTTGGGTAGTGATATCGGCGGTTCGATTCGTCTGCCGTCCCATATGTCCGGTGTTACCGGCCACAAGCCGAGCTATGGCATTGTGCCTGCCCACGGGCAGATTCCGGGTCCGCCGGGAACCCTGACGCTGGCCGACCTAGCGGTTGCCGGGCCTATGGCCCGGAATGTCGAAGACCTGGAACTCGGGCTCGGTATCATGGCCGGTCCCAATCGCTGGGAGCGGCCGGCGTGGCGGCTGGAGTTGCCGACGCCGCGCAAACAGACACTCAAGAACTACCGTATTGCGACCTGGCTGGACGACCCACGCTGTCCGGTCGAGCCGGAAGTGCGGGCCCTCTTGGAAAACGCGGCTGACGCACTGGCACGCGCCGGAGCAGCGGTGAATGCCGCCGCGCGACCCGCATTCAGCCTGGAAAAAGTCGCGGCGACCTTTATGGCTCTGCTGCAATCCGCCCTGGCAGGAGGGATATTGAGGGACAAAATCGAAGAGTACGCGCAGTCAAGCGGCAACACCTCAACGGACCAGACCCGGCGGCTGTTTGCGATGCGGCATCGTGAATGGCTGAGCTATAACGAACGCCGGATGCAGATGCGTAAACGCTGGGAAGAGTTCTTCCAGGATTGGGACGTGCTGCTGCTGCCGGTCATGCCATGTCCGGCGATCAAGCACGACCACTCCGAGCCCCAAGCCGGTCGGCTGGCTCTCGTTGGCGGGCAGCAACGTCCGTATTGGGATTTGATAACGTGGATGGCGCCGGCCGGCGCCGGCCTGCTGCCGGCTACGGTGATTCCGGTGGGTCAGCTCGCCAATGGACTGCCGATCGGCATTCAGATCGTGGGCCCCTATCTTGAAGACCGCACAACCCTGCACGTGGCGAAACATCTCTTTGAGATGGTGGGCGGATGTCCGCGCCCGGCCGGTTTCTGAAGGAGACAGAGAGAATTGGAGGAAGTATGTCACAACTAGATGGAAAAGTCGCCCTGGTAACGGGCGGGGCCCGGGGGATTGGGCGAGGCATCGCCTTGGCCCTGGCAAACGCTGGAGCCGACGTGGCCGTATCGGACATTGAAACCATGGCGAGTACGGCTCAGCAATACGGCGCGACCGAGGTCGGGGGATTCACACAGGCGCAACAAACTGCAGAAGAAGTCATCTCCCTCGGGCGGCGTTCAGTCGCGGTGCTGGCCGATGTTACGCAAAAAGACGATACGCTGCGTATGATCGAGGAGGCCACGAGTGCGTTGGGTGGCCTGGATATCATGGTCTGTAACGCTGGCGTGGTGAATACCGTAAAGGTCGAAGACATGTCCGAAGAAGCCTGGGACCTGACCTTTGCGGTCAACGCGAAAGGGGTTTTTCTCTCCTGTCAGGCCGCGATTCCCGCCCTCAAAAACCGAGGGGGGGGGCTGATCATCAATATTGCCTCAATTGCGGGCAAGAACGGTTTCGGCGGCCTGGCACACTACTGTGCCTCGAAATTTGCGGTGGTGGGCTTTAGCAATGCTCTGGCCAAAGAGTTGGCCCAGGCCAATATCCGTGTCAACGCTATTTGCCCGGGCATCTTGCGGACCCAAATGTGGGAATACCTAGCCGAGTCGCTCAAGCAGCCGGACGAGTCCAAGGAGGACTCCTGGCAACGCTGGGTCGAGAATGTGATTCCCCAAGGCCGACCGCAAACGCCGGACGATATTGGACAACTAGCCGTCTACCTCGCCCTGGCTGAGAATGTAACCGGGCAGGCCATCAACGTCGATGGTGGCATCGAAATGCACTAGAGGGGGACTCGCTTATGGACTATCGTCCTTTTGGTGGAACCGGTATCGAAGTGTCCGCCATTGGCGTCGGCTGTTGGGAGATCGGTGGTGGCTACGGATCAATTGAAGAGCAAGAGTTTATTGCCGCGGTCCATACCGCCTTGGACCGTGGCATTACGTGTTTTGATACCGCTGAAGCCTATGGGTTTGGGGCCTCGGAGCGTTCGCTGGCCAAAGCGCTCGGCGACCGGCGGAAAGACGCCATTGTCGTCACCAAGTTCGGTATCGGCTACAAAGAAGCGCCGCATTATCGAGACAGCAGCCGCGAGCGGGCCATGGCCTCAATCGAGAAAAGCCTGAAGAACCTGAATACGGACTATGTGGACGTGTATATGGTCCACTGGCCAGACCTGAACACGCCCTTTGCAGAGACCATGCGAGCTTTGGACGACATCGTGCAGCAGGGGAAGGCGCGGGCCATCGGCATCTCGAACTTTCGGCGCGAGCAGATTGAGACTAGCATGACAACCCGCCGAGTAGACGTCGCCCAATACTGCTGGAATATGTTTGACCGACGTATGGGCCAGGATATCCTACCCTACTGTCGGGAGAACAACTTGGGCGTCATGGCCTATGGCTCGCTCGCCTACGGTCTGCTGAGTGGAACCTTCCACGCGGACATGACCTTCGACGAGGGAGACTGGCGGGCGCGTCAGGGCCGCATGGGAGATATCAACCTGTTCCAGACCATGTTCGGTCCTGACCATTTTCCCAACAATATCAAAGCGGTGGAAGAACTGAAGGACTTAGCCGCTGGCTACAACAGAAGCCTGCCGCAGTTTGCCCTGCGCTGGACGCTCTCACATCCGGGGGTCAGTACGGCCTTGGTTGGCTGTCGCAAAGCGGCTGAGGTAGAAGATAACGTCGGTGCTCTCGGGTGGGATATCCGGCAAGAAGATTTTGCCGCAATCGACGCAATCTTTGAACGGAACGGCGTGGTGACCTGCCCGGATGTATGGTTGGAGCGGGAGTAGGGAAGGCGTACTGGAACGAGACCGGTAAGGAACGCTGCTGGCGACTGGCGTCCCTCAGGCTATTCCCGGTTGTCCGTTGCCGCATCCCGGAATAGCCGCCAACTCCCGTCGCACTCGCGCCTCCACTTGCTTGAAGAAACCACTCTCTCAAAATCCTTTTTGCGCTCGGGGTGCTCCTGCCATCGATCAGCAAAATTCTCAGCCGGGTCGGCCGGGTTTGCGATCCAAGCAATACCAGTGTCGTAGTCGATATCGGCATCCATGCGATTGAGGATGCTGTACAAGGCTGCTGCCGAGAGTGTCGGCTCCGCTGGGTAGGTACGGGCGGCCAGCGTCGTAAGGATGATCGAGGTCGGCTTGTCGTCCGGTTGCACCGCAAACATCGTGTCGTGTGTGGCGCTTGAGAATCTGGGCGGCACTCCGGAGCGGTGTGTGCACCCTGTGCTCGGGAATGTCCTCTACGCCCGGTACGTGTCTCCAGCGCCGTGGCGCGGCGGCGCGCCTCGAAACTGGGCGCGAACACCTCCGTCTGGCTCCCGCGCACGAACCGATTGTACAGGGTCTTGTACGGGCCGGAACCCGCGGGCGCGGCACGCCACCTCAGCCCCGCCCGGAGACGGGGAGGGTCCCCGAGATGACCCGCCGGGCCGCGGCTCCGTGGTCGGTCGCACGGGACGGAGACGGGCGCACGGTGCTTCCGGTTGCCAGCAATGGTGGCTCGACATGCATGCTCCTTCTCTAACTTGGCGTCATCAAACACCTCCAACACCCAGTGACAAGAAATTTAGGTCCTGCGCCTAGCGCCGCCAGCAGTTGCGGAGTCATTGCTTCCGACAGATATCTGTCCGTTTGAGCATTTCCCTTTGGGCTCTGGTAAATTTCCTGTTTTGAATTGTGGTGTAAATCAAACCCTCTTCTATCAGGTCCTTATTCTTGAAATCATGAAATAGACTGTTTCTATTTCTGCTGCTCTCGTTGGTGTACAGCAGACGCGCTCCACTGAGTTGGGCCAGGGCGATGATGTGTGCATCATTCGAAACGCACTTCCTCTCGATCTCTGCCGTCCTGTCTTTCACTTTATCTGCGTTTGCGATTTTTATTCTTCCCGCTTCTTGCAGAGTGCTCGCCAATTCTCTGAATTCTGGTGAACCCTGTTCAAGTTCTTCGAGCAACTTGCCGCCTACCACCAGGCGCTCCGCTTTTTTGTTAATCCAATCATAAAATTTCCTTCCAGCCGGAGATTGACGGGGACCAAATACCTCATTCGCCACATTCGCATCGACAATCGCACACATTGCCTAACTCCTTTCCGACTTTTGCCTCTTCCAAACAGACCGCTCCATCTCTTCTATGAAAAACTGCCGATAACCATCAGGGGCGTTCAGGATGTTCCCCTCGTCATCTATTTGCAGTGAATGAATATGCACGTCGAGGTCTTGCCGTTCAAAAAACAGCACGGAAACATCTTCGGGTTTTAGATTGCCTTCACCGTCACGAACATCCATTCGCACCCGACTAAGCAGATTGTCGCTATGTGTCTCCACCACCAACTGACGCTGCGGCCCGGCGATTTGACAGAACAGGCTTCCCAGAGCGGCTTGAGCGCTGGGGTGGAGATGGACCTCCGGTTGCTGCAGAAGAAATATGGGCGGGGTGTCAGTACGCAGCAACTCGGTGACGACCGGGAGCACCTGGCTTACCCCATAGCCTACGTCGATCAAGTTCCGCTGCGGCCCTTTCTTGTTTTTTTTCCCGAATTTTCGGATCTGTATTTGAAAAGGCTCGGTCCCTTTCTTTCCCAGTGGCTTGACCGAAATTTCGTCAAAAAGGCCGGCGATTTCTCCAAATTTTTCGAGCTTTTCCTTGAGGGTTCCCCATTTTTTATTGCTTTGGAAATATAGATTGGACAAATACATGGGGATATATTGGCCCTCGGGGTCCTTGGTAGGTCGTGCGGGGTCGTAGGTGCGGCGCGGTTTGGAGCGCACCGGCGCACTGGCATATGGCCTCCCTGTATAAGGACTATGGTGCTTGGATAGAAAGGATGATGCAATATTAGCGACCTGTTCAAAGTCTTTGTGCAAGGGCTGTGTCTTTGAGCCTGATTCCAAGATCCATTGATCGTTTTCCAACATTAAGCGCCTAAGGTCGAAAGAAAAAGGAAAAACCATGTCCATTAAAATGGATAATTCGTTGTTATCATATTGACGCTTCCATGCGCCTCTCTGGGTTCCGAAATGAATCTCCTTTTGCGAAAGCTCTACCCACGCATCCCCTTGCGAAAAGCGTTTTTTCTCCGGTACCGGGACGGTCCCCTTCTTTTTGAGCGTTACCTCAAAACGCAGCCTTTCATCCGCGCTGCTCGTACGCCTCTTGGGGCTGTTTGCAGCGAGCTCGAACCCTGCTTCAATAGTGGCCGCCCGACCGGCACGCCCGCCGCGGTAGTGCACTATCTCATCAAAGCTGCCAAGGTCGTAGGGGTCCTCCTTGAAGTCGGGGGATTCCCCTCCCCAGACCATGTCCCAAAGCACCCGGAGCAGAGCCATGAACGAGGTCTTGCCGGTGCTGTTTTCACCGACGAGCAGTGTCAGCGGAGCCAGACGGGCAGTCTGTTTCTCCCGAAAGCAGCGAAAGTTTTCGAGCGTGATTTGGTCCATGTATATCCTCTTTTTTTCGCGTTGCTAATTCTGTATTGATCAGCGTCCTTAGTCCCTTAAGATGGCGGTGGATTGAAAATGCGGACACGGCTGTCGTGGATCGTGACAATTTCACGGATCCCCAACCGATACGGCGGCTAGTGAGTCTTAGGCGATAACGGCGTGCCCGTAGGCAGTGCGGGCGCGAATGTTGTCTGGTTCCAGTTCAGGGGAATCTTCCTAGATGGCCTCTATCGCTACGCTTTGTGTCACCAGGCTCAGGATGAGTTCTATCGATATTTGCATGTCGCGAATAATGGGGTACCACAAAAATCCGGGTGTGCGGGGATGCGCTTGAGCAATCCGAAATCAGCGACCATGTTTCTCTCCGGGTGCCTGACTACCTTGATACCGCCAACAGCATGACATCAAGAAAGCGTTTTTCATTGGGGCCCTGAGGATAGAGGGCGGACAGGGCGTTGGCAAGGCGCAGGAAGTCTGGGCCTCTCTCCTGCTCAGTGACGATCAATGTCTACATGCGCTGGAATACTCCCGCTCCTGCGACCTGCCCCGGAAACCCTGCGGCCTGATCAGCTTGAAGCGCTGAAGGTGGTGCAGGCAGGGTTCACCAACGCCGACCGCGGAAAGCTGATCATGACTTGCGGCACGGGTAAGACCCTGAGCAGCCTGCGCATCGCCGAGAAGCTGGCGGACAGGTCCTGTTCCTGGTGCTGTCGGTGGTGCTGATGGTGTCCGAATGGTGCGCCGCGAGCGTATAGTGGGCGAGGGTGCTGCACATGACTGACGCTACGATAGCTGGCGCGGTCGAGCCACACTAGATGCGCCTTTCCTGGAATGAGATTCGCGTCCGTGCTGCCAACTTCGCGAATGCGTGGCGGGACGCGACCTACGAGAAGGGCGAGACGCAGAGTTTCTACAACGACTTCTTCGGGGTTTTCGGTGTCCGGCGGCGCAGCGTGGCTCGCTACGAGGATCATGTCAGGAAGCTGAACGACCGCTCGGGCTATATCGACCTGTTCTGGCCGGGCATGCTCCTCGGCGAGCAGAAGAGTGCCGGGCGCGACCTGAAAAAGGCCTACGAACAGGCCGGGGAGTATGTCGATGCGCTGCCCGAGCGTGAACGCCCGCGCTACATCTTGGTGAGCGACTTCCAGACCTTCGAGCTTCGCGACTTGAGCGAGCGGCGGAAGGTTGCTTTCGCGCTGCCGGACCTGCCCGACCACGTGGATGCATTCGGCTTCATCCTCGGCCGCGAACGCCGAACTTTCCGCGACCAAGACCCCGCCAATATCGAGGCGGCCGAACTGGTGGGTCGGCTTCACGACGCGCTGGCGGAGACGGGTTACGGGGGGCACGATCTCGAACGCTTCCTCGTTCGCATCGTGTTCTGCCTGTTCGCGGACGACACCGGAGTATTCGAGCCTCGCGACATCTTTCTGGACTTCGTTGAAACCCGTACGAGAGAGGACGGCGCGGACCTAGGCGCACTGCTGATGCAACTGTGCCAAGTTCTGGACACGCCGGAGGCCCAGCGACTGGCGACGCTTGACGAGGATCTGGCTCGCTTCCCCTACGTCAACGGCGGTCTCTTTGACAGGTTGTTACGCATCCCCGCCCTCGACTCGGACATGCGGGAGAAGCTGCTGGATGTCTGCCGCTTCGACTGGTCAATCATAGTTATCAATTTATTTTAATTGTTTTTCATTATAGTTAGTATGTCTAATATTTCATGATACCAATATTAGTGCCATGGCAAAAAATCCTTGAAAAATTTCCTTCTTCCAATCCCTCAGTGAGTTGTCGGCTAGGCTGATCGGGTTAACAAACAACCAACAGGGGCAGTAGCATCACAAACCCTGCAAATCACTGCCAAACCAAACCAGCCGTGTCGCAGTCCCTCGCCCAAGCCGTGCGAATGACGGCCAAGTCCGGTGCACCTTTGCCAGCCGGGTTCCCGCCGTTGTCGTGAGTGAAAGTTGCCAACGTTTGCGCTTGCAACTCGGCCAAAAGCTGAAAGGGTTCTCTACAGCCGCTGCCCACCATGGACCATCATGGCGCATGTTGCGCATGTGGTTTACCGTGCGTCTGATCTTGATTATCCTCTACCGTGGCGCTACGAGGACACCTTGATAGTATGATTATGGTGCCATCTTGTCCACAGTGAGTGAAAGTACGGTACAAGGATGCGGTAAACTCATGGAGGCAAGGAAGCGGGTCGATACGTAAGAGGAGCATGCCCTGATCTTAAGTCGCAATAGGCGAGAATAGATGACTGAATCTATCGTACGCGAAGTGCTGGAGGCTACCGGCTATCTGGCCAATGGCTGCCCAGCGCACGGCGTGTCTCTTGATGCAAAATCTGACGAAGATTCCAGATTCCGCGATTTTTCCCCTGATGCGATGTGGCGCAGCGCATCAGCCCTGACCGTCTACTTCAAATACGAACTTGAGGAGCCTCTTGGAGAAAAGGTCGCCTCGTGGCAGCGCGAGGTGTGGAATCGGGGCTTCGCGCCACTCCTATGGGTGATTTCGCCCGAGAACATCAAAATCTACAATGGATTCGGTCGACCGCGAGAGGAAAGCAGCGCCGCTGTTCATTTGTTGGAAACCTTCGGAAGGGTCGAAAAGGAACTAGACAGGCTCGACGCATTTGCCGGTCGGCTTGTAATGGAGACAGGCGAATTCTGGCACCAAGCGCAATCTGTGCACCGCAAAACTTGCGTCGACCAGCAACTGCTTTCCGATCTGGCCGTCCTTGAACAGGATCTGCTGTCGGCGGGACTGGACCGGTCCGGCGTACAAGGCTTGATAGGACGATCAATTTTCGCTCAATATCTAATCGATCGGAAAATTGTCAAGCGTCGATTTTTGCAGAATGAGTATGGGAACGGAAGACTCTCCTGCATACTGCGAGACCGTGAGGCCGTAAAGCGGTTTTTCGGTTGGCTGTGCGACACCTTCAACGGCGACATGTTCCCCGCAGAGGCTTCATTCCTGCCGGAAGCGCGGCATCTGCAACGGGTCGCGGACTTTCTTGATGCCGTGGACCCTGTATCGGGGCAGACAACGCTATTCCCTTATCAGTTCGATGTCATTCCGGTGGAATTGATCAGCTCAATCTACGAACAGTTTGCGCATGCGGCCCCGACATCCGATGATGAAACAAACGAAGTGGATGTCCATTACACGCGGTTGTCGCTTGTTTCGCTGGTCCTAGACGAAGTCATGGACGGGTTAGGCGGGGGAGAGACAGTTCTCGACCTCAGCTGCGGTTCAGGAGTGTTCTTGGTAGAAGCGCTGCGCAAGTTGGTCAAGCACCGCTGCAACGGTGGGAGACCGAGTCGCAGCGTAATCCGGTCTGTGTTGCACGATCAGATTTACGGCATTGATATGAGCGAGGCCGCGGTGCGGGTTGCCGCGTTCAGCCTCTATCTGGCCGCGTTGGAACTCGACTCGGACACGAGATCGCCCAAAGCGCTTGGGTTCAAACCTCTCATCGGCAAGACATTGATTGTCGGCGATTCTCGAAATATTGAGGACACGCCGGAAGGCAAACGAGTACTGATGAAAGCGGACAAACGAAAGACATTCGATGTGATCGTTGGGAACCCGCCGTGGAGTTATCGGGGCAAGGCGGCGCGGGAGGCTGCTCCGGGGGGCAGGAAACGCGAAAGATCTCGCTCGCCACGGGGCGTGAGTCTGGATTTCGTTTTGAGGGTTTTGGATTTCGCCTCGGAAGAGTCCCGGCTGGGCATGGTCTTGAGCGGCATTCAATTCTTCAGCCGCAGCAGAACCGGAGCGACTGTGTTGCAGAATCTCTTGGAAAAGCTCTCTCCGGTGACGCTGGTAAACCTGTCGTACCAATCGAGTTGGCTCTTTCCGAACAGCCGCTTGCCAGCAATGGTTCTCTTGGCAAGGCACCGGCTTTCGGCGCCTGACGGGATCACCGTGGTGCAGGTGCCATGGTCGCCGGCGGGAGCGCAGAGTCATTCCTTCGAGATAGCCCGCGAGAACATCGCGACGTTATCGATATCCGATTGGTTGCGCAAGCCGGAATTTCTGAAGACCGCGTTTTTTGGATCGGGCCGCGACTTGGGGCTGTTGGACAGGTTGACTGATCGCCATGAATCTCTGAGAGAACAATTTCAGTCTCTTGGTGCCGAGTTCCATAGCGGCCTCATATATGGAAATCGCAGCATTGAGTCGCGGTTTCTGCATGGCATTCCTGTCATAACTAAAGCGGATGTGCAGCCATTTTCTGTGTCGAAAAACTTGGAGCTGTTTGATAGTGACTGCGCCGAGAGGCCACGGGCTCGGAAAATTTATCGGGCACCGTTGTTGCTTGTCCGGGAGTTTCTTCAGACCGGGGGTCGTGCGGTATGCGCGGTGGCAGAGCAGGATGTGGTGTTCCCTTGCGCGTTTCGGGGTGCTTCCATTCCACGAGAAAATCTCGGCATAGCTCACTTGACCGCTTCAATTCTGAGTTCCTCTCTAGCATCATGGTTCTTCCTGATGACCGGTTCAACCTTCGGGTTGTCGATGCGGCGTCTGCTGCTTCGGGATATTGAGCATATTCCTGTTCCTGCTCTGGAGGATGCGTGCCGTTCATCAACTGGGCGGCGACTGATCGAACTTTGCGCACAACAGGGAGCGGGTCAGATCACTGACGGAGACTGGCGCGAGATTGATGAGGCGGTATTCGATCTCTATGAACTTGACGATGCTGATCGCATCGTTGCCCGCGACGGGCTGGTCCGAGCGGGATGGCAGTGGAAAGCTAGCAGGCTGGCATCGACGAAACCGGCTGAAATGGGTGCCGACATGCTCGCCTACTCCGAGGCATTCCTTTCGGCGCTCAACGTTTGGCTTGTGGAGGGCAAGCGACGCCGCATGTCGGGCGAGGTGTTCGATTTTCCCGCGAACGCGCCGTACAGAGTAGTGCACTTCGTTCTGGAAGAGGGAAGCGTCGTCTCGCCGCCGCGAGTAGTAGAAACGGAAGGAACGCTGCGGGATGTGCTCGCCCGGATTGGTAATCGATTGAATGAGCGGATCGGGGAGTCCTTGGTCGGTCAGCGCACATTGCGAGTATACGGTCGGAACGAGATAATTATTGTCAAGCCAGCCGCCAAGCGGCACTGGATGGGCGTGTCAGCGCTGAATGACGCCGATGCCGTGATCGGCGACAGCGTTGCGGGATTTGCGGAGTGAAGCTGCCAGTAGATGTTTCGATCACAACTGGTCAGCCGCCCATCCAACTTGCGCACGAGGTTGCGGCAGGTATCTTGCGGATTGTCGAGAATGGTTGGGAGCGCGTCCTCGCATCATCGAAAGTGGGGGCGGATGCCGGTGAAGTGGAGATTACCGAGCAACTGCGCGACGGGATGCGGCAAGCGGCCAACGAACGGTCGATCAAGATCAATATGGAACTGATCGTCGTATTGTCAGGCACCGAATCGCGGTCGCGCCCGAACCTTGCGATCCCTGATGGACGAACGGATATTCCGCTTTTCTTGATCGAAATCTTCCTGCATTACGGAGTACACGATCCGCATGCAGTGATTGAATGCAAGAAAGTGGCTGGTTCCCGGGCAGACCTATGCCGTGCGTATGTCATGGAGGGTATTGATCGGTTTCGATCAGGCAAATACGGCGGGAACCACTCCGTCGGCTTTATGACAGGCTATCTTGTGGCTGACGATGCCCAATCGGCGGCATCGGGCATAAACCGCTACTTGGAGCGAAAATCGCGCACCGCCGAGAGCCTGGACCCATCAGATCTGGTAATCGCGCCATGGGCGTGGCGAAGCGTTCATGTGCGCGGCAATAATGTGCCGATCCGTCTGCATCATGCCTTTCTGGCATTTGCTGCAACAATCCCTTGATAGGGATAGGGTGAGGTTAGACAGCGGATTTGCGAGAGGTTGTTGTTCAGTCTGCTTACATCTCGCTCAACGTGGGTGCGCTCCTGCAGTAGGATCACCAAAAACTTGCTATTGGCAGCACTCTCCTGTGGACACCGCAAGCCGCCGTTAGTGCATCTCCCCAATGAGACCATACCCCCGCACAATGAGCAGCGATTCGCATTCTGCCGGGTAGCCCGAAGGATTACTTAAACCCGGTACAAAGGTAACTCTTGGGTCGTCAGGTGATGAGTAAGAAGCGTGAGAAAACCAGCTGCTGGAGCAGATTTGTGTCATTGGCGTTCATCTCCGCCTGCAGCGAAGTCGCTACGGGCGTCTTTGGGAGTGCTGGCGTCGAGCGCGGCGCGGCTCGCCTCCCAGCGGGCAGTGCCGGAGCGGGTGGCGGTCTTTTGCAGGAGCGCCGTGATGGTGAAGAAGGCCCTCGCGCTGGGGGTGCAGGCGGGGCGGGCGGACCAGGCTGCGGGCCCCGGTGGTCTCGCGGCCGGTCCGGCGCGGCTGCGGGGGCTGGCTTTTGTTGCGCGGCCTGTCGCGGCGCTTGACGGCCCCGGGCCCCATGCTGGGCGGCGGCCGAGAGCCGACCGCCGCCTCGCGCGTGGCCACGCACTCCTCAAGGGGCCGGGTGGGTGCCGCCGCGCCCCACGCCCTGAGCAGAGCGCCCTGCTCCGCCATGCGCCGGGCTGGCGGCCGCCTCGTGGCGGCGGCGAGAGAGCGCCGGGCCAGCGCACTGGGGGAACCCTGCGGCGCGCCGACGACCCCCCGCCGCCCAAGCGCGCCGCCGGCCGACGGGGCCGCCCGGACGCCACCGCCGCCCCGATACGCCGACGCAGCGCAACAGCAAGAGCCGGCGCCCTGCGAGCGGGCCGCCTTCACCCGCCCCCAGCGTGACTCATACAATCGACCGATGGGGCATCCCTCACCGATGCTATCTCACGCGAATGCGCTCTAATGACTGACAATCAGCGGTTTTGATGCTGCGTGGATCAAGATTCCCAAACTCAGCTTGCACATCCAGGGCACCGTGCGCCACTGCCTGCCCGAAGTCTGGAACGAACACGACCATATTACGCCTGGGCTCATTGACGACACCCTCGTCGAGACCCTCACCTACACCGGGGCTGCTTACGGGGCGTGGGGTTGGACTCGCTTCGGAACCACCAGGGACCGGAGACACTACGATCATAGCAATCTCTGCGACAAGCCCGGAAAGGACATCCGGTTGCGCTTGCTTCGGCGAAACTGAAGATAAATACCCAATCGCCGGTCCTGTTGTCTTCCAGGATCCCAACCGAACGGCTATCACCCGATAGCCGAAGGATTACCAAGGGCAATGCCGTCGCCTTCTGGCTCGGCGACGGGTGGACATCGGATCTCGCGGCTAGGACGATCCGCGGTTGCACCATTTCGACCATGTCGGGGCCTCGACGGTACAATGCCTTGTAAGGGACGCACCGTCGACAATGTGATCGCAGTGATGGAGGCGGAGCATCCGCACTTGACGACGCAGCAGTCGTTCTATGTCGAAATCTCCCGCGCCCGCCACAATGCAACACTCGGCAACGCCAGGGTGCTGCGCAAGATCCTCGAAACCGCCACTGGCGAGCGGGCTGCCGCGCTCGAAGGGATCGACTCGGCGGCAATGGTGCGCACGGAAGAGAAATCAGCGGTACGCGAACGGGTGCCGGAATCGGTGCCGCTGGTGCGCCCAGCACAGAAAGACCGCGACGACGGGCCGGAGACGACGCCCGCACTCAGGCAAGAAATCCGTGGAGATGGAACTCGTCATGTAGTTGGCGCGGCTCCCGGTCATCCGAGCAGCCGTATCAATGAGCCACTCCCCTGGAACTTCAAGCCGCCGTCAAGCTGAAATCCAGATGACTCTCCGGTATCGCTTATGCTTCAATCCCCATCCAGCATAGCAATTCTATGTCGTCTAACTGGATCGGAGGGAACGGCCTCGGCGGTCTTACCGCCTCCAACCCGGTCGAATGGATCTGCTCGACCAGGAATCTTGCATGCGTGGCACAGGCATGGTCCGTTTTCTCGAACCATTCGCGCAGCAGGGTCTCCTCTCGTCGCGGCCATGGCGCTTCGAGAATATCGACTGCACCGTCAATCTGGTCGGCAGACATCTCAAGGGGCGGATTATCGCGTATAAATGCGGCAACCCGGTGGTTGAGCGGCCTCACCTTCGGTTGCAAGTTGATCGGATCGGTGTTCCACATCCACTCGGAATGGATATCCGCCTGTGCGGCGGCCCAGAAATCATAAACGCGCTCCTGCAGGTTATCTACAGACCAGACTGGCGTGTTTTGTTCACACTCGATTAACCGCAGACAGGTGCCGATCTCACGGATCACCGACCCTGCTTGATCCGAGACATCCCAGTTTCCGTCCGCCGACACAAAGCGCAGGAAGGTGCGATCGCCGACAACGGCACAGAAGAAGACGCCCCGTTGCGCACCTTTTACCATGCCTGATCCGATCTTCCATGGGAGGCCGATAATGCTCTGGCGATCCTGTTGCAGCGCCTTGCGAAGCGTTTGGCGGTATTCTTCGCCACTTTGCGCCGCGCCCGGTGTGGCACCCCGCTCATAGAGGGAGGCATCCTCTTTCACGAGCTTCTCAATCTCGTCCCTCGTCTCCGTGAAGACCTGTCGCCCGTGCGCTGCACCTTCAATGGGAGCCTCAACGCCGACGCTGGCCGCCGCCATGGCAGCTTGTCGAGAATCCGTTGTTCCAGGTTGAGAAGCCGGTCCAGCCGGTCCGCCGGGAAAATCGTGTGCAGAAAAACCCGATTATGCGGACTACCTATGCGGTCGATGCGCCCGTGCCGCTGCACCAAGGGCATCGGGTTCCAGGGCATATCGAAATTAATGATGTGTCGGCATTGCTGTAGGTTGACGCCTTCGGCCAGAACATCAGTGGCGATCAGAAGGTCGTAGATATCGGCGTCCTGACCAGCACATGCCCCCATTGAGACCGGTGCAAAACCCTCCACAGCGTTTTTCCATGGGACTTCGGCCAGATCGCCCGATCCGCTGACGGCGACCATACGCCCGCGATAAGAGATCATTTCAGGTTTGCGGTCGAGTTCCTCCTCAAGAAAGTCGCGTATCCACTCGACTGTATCCTCGAAGAACGAGAAAATCAGCACCTTGCGTCTTTGCGCTTCGTCGGTGTCGTCGGTTGCCTCGCTCTCCGCCTGACGTGCGATCACAACTAGGGCGTCGGCTAGCGCTCTGAGTTTTGGGTCTCGGTCCGGCGTGATTTCGGTCGCCCGGCCTGCAAGCGCCCGAAGCAGTCCAAGGTCTCGTTCCACATCACGGCGCAGGCGCTCCACATCGTAGAGTGTAGCTTCGGTTCGGTGTTCGGTTCCCACAAGGACATCTTCGAATACCGCTTCGTCATCGGCAGAAAGTTCCTTCATGAACGCTGTCGTGACCACGTAGCCAGCATCCAGGGCATTGAGAAACGTCTCGTGCTCCTCCGCCATCTTCGTCATGGTTTTGCCGAGGGCGAAGGCCGAGGACTCAAAACGTTTTAAGAGACCGGAACGCAAAAGCCCCGCAAGAGCCTGCGTCCGGGCCTCTTCCTCGGGCTCGGTGCCTTCGCGCAGATAGACGTCAGGCGTGTAGCGAGAGAAGGCGATCGCATTGGGGCTCTCCGGATCTAGGGTCGCCTCCAGTTGGTCAAAGAAGCCCGGCAGCATTTCCTCAAAGTGATAGCGGACGCTGACGACCTGTGGTTTAGGGAATACGATCGGCGTCAGCGTGCCATCCGGCCCCCGGTAATGTTGTCGTTAGCATAGTGTTTTTTGACGAACTCGCGAGTTCTTTTAACCGTAGTGGCGTCGATGATCGGGTAGAGCAAGTCAGGATTGAGATTCGCCGGATCCTCGCGCATGGCGGCGACGAACCGCTGCCGGATCGAGGTGATGCCCCTGTCTGCAAAATGGGCATCTTGGCGCAGGAAGAAACGAATCAGGTGAAAGAGATCCCAGAGCGAGTTGTTCACTGGCGTCGCAGTCAGCAGCAGCAGGTCGCGTCGCTGGCCGAACAACAGCCGTCTGAGCGCCGCCGCGCGGGTCGGCGTATCCGGGTTGCGGTAATTATGCGCCTCGTCTACTACCACCAACTGGTATTCGGTCAACGGTCGTCGGAGCTTTTGCTGATTGGCGTTTGGCCGCTGGGCATCTCGCAGTTGTTCATCGTTCGCCAGTTCCTCGAAGGAAAGGCATTCGGCGAACAGCTGGAACCGGTCGAGAAATTGTCTCCAAGTGCTGTCGCGCAGGGATGCCGGACAAATGAGCAATGCCCGTTGACGACGCTCACGGTAGATTTGCAGTATTTCGCCGGCAATGAAGGTTTTTCCAAGTCCTACCTCGTCGGCGACGATGGCGCCGCCGGTTTCGCGAATCAGGCGCAAGGCCCGCGCAACGCCGTGTTTCTGAAAGCTGGTAAGTGGCAGGTCGCCGTCGCTTTTGGTGTCCTCCTCGACCTCCTCGCCATAGAGTTGCCACAGCACCCGAATGAATATCTCCCAAGGCGTGCATGGCCGCAGTGCTTCCTCAAAGACGGTGGCAAGGTCGTAGGGTTCGGCCTCATCCCAGAGCTGGTCGAACCACTGTTTTGCCCGCTCGGCGACCGGATGGTCGTAATGACCAAGATTAAGCTCCAGATTGTGGGTCAGGCCAGCACCGGTAAGGTTGGATGAGCCAGCGACGATCCCCTCGGGCTTTCCGGCAGTGCCGCCTGCCGAAGTGAAGATGTAAGCCTTGGCGTGCAGAAATGCCCTTTCGTAGCGCCGTACCTCCACATTGCCTGCGTTAAGAGCATCGATCAGCTTGCGCAGCGCCACTCCGCTCGTGCGAGTGAAGGGCAGGCGGTCCCGTTCCCACTGCAGGGCCTCCTCCACGCTGTCCAGTCCGGTCTTCAGACACCGGCTCTCGAAAGCTGACTCGGTCTCGTTCAGGTGTCGGCGTTCGGACGGAGTGCGCACCGACAGATCGACCCCAAGCATCAAGCGGACGGTCGGAACCAGCTTCAGCCAATCAGCGATAAGGGCGAAGCCAGCAGGACTGAAGAACGCCGTGGCAATGCGCACTTCATCGGGCGGGGCTTTTGCTGAGGAGGTATCGCCTTCATTTTGTGAACTCTCCAGCGCCCCCTCCAATGCCTGCGCGAGGGTATTGCCGTTTTGGTTGTCGATGAACTGTGGGGCCAGCATTGAACTCACGGACATCACCTTCCTATCCATGAACGGTAATGGCACAGTACCTCGTCCAGGCGGTCTTGGTAATTCCAACCTTTATGGAAGGTCTCGAAGATATGAATGATCTGGGCTTCGCTCAGGCCATAGAGATGGGCAACCACGGCATCAAGTTCGTGGATCATGTCCTGCTTATCGTTGTCCCCCAGAGGACCACAATCGACACCGATGGTCTTGGCCCAGTCGACAAAACGGTCGTCCGGGCAGGCCAGACGACCGGCGAGACCGACGACCCGTTGCCAGCGTGAGTCGTCTCGGGATGGGCGCGGAATGGGAAACGGGTTGATAATGAAAAAGTTAACATTCAGTTCAACGAAGCGGCGCGCATACCAGTCGAGTGGAATGGAGGAAAGTACGCCGAGCAGGAAGGTTTGATCCTGTTTGTCACCGCGAGGCCAGAGAAAATACGGCCCCTTGTTGGTGATGAATATCTCAGGTGGCACCAAACAAGCAATGACCGTTCTTTGATTGGTTCGATTGGTTACGTCGCGAAACGCTACCCGGGGCGCAAAACATGGCAGCGTCGATCGGTCGCGAACGTGGTCGATCGTGAACTCGCGATGAGGGCCGTCACGCCGGCTGCGGTTCGCCTTCAGGCGTTTGTGCTGAAGCCACTCCAGGACTGGCTCTGGATCGGCCCAAGCGTAATAGATCCCGGTATCCGGGTTCCAGAGATCGAAGGACTCCCCTTTGTAAACCGGCCAGTAGCCACCTGGGATCATTCTTGTCGGCGAAAAGGTCATCAGGTGCTTCTGCGCAGTGGCGTGGAGTTCGGTGTCCGGTCGGGCGCGCCATTGCGGCCAGGCCTGTCGAACGTCATGAGCGCCTTCTGCTGGGTGGCGTCCATTTCCCGGTCGGGACGGGCTCGCCATATTACCCCCCCCCCCCCCCCATAATGTTCACATCAAGGCGCGGAGCCCTACGGATCTGCGCAAAAACCTCGATGGAATCGGGGTCGGGGAGTAGCGGAAGGGACGCAGTATCGTTCCAGTCCAAGATCTCCTCACGGTCGAATGCGGCGGCGGGCTGCTTGATGCCGTCTCGGAAAGACTCCCAGGACGCAAAGGGGCCGTGCAAACGGACCGCTTTCTCTTGCGACGCACCACGTGCGATGCACACAAGGCCGATGGAGTATTGTGGATGGACCTCGTCGAAGACCCATCTCTGGTTATTCAGGAGCATCGTGACATCCACGCCTGCTGCCTCGCTGAACATGGTCAACCGAAACTCCGTTGATCCCTTCGCGGCGAGTGCGCTGCGAGGAAGGACGACGCCGATGCGACCGCCATCCGCCGCGCTCAGATGCCAGAACCGCCAGCAAAACGCTTTGTAGAGGTCGGGGTCGCCAGTCCCCATGCCGGGATAGCCGCCTTCGACCAGGATTTTGCGCACACGGTCCATCTCGGCGAGCTCGGTCTGGTAAGCTTCGACCAGATCGGGCCTTGCTGCCTGCAACCGCGCCTGTTCCGCTTCGCGCGCTTGGGACGAAAGCCCGCGCAAGCCGGGGAAATGCCGGGCCCAGAACGCGTGCTTTTCAAGCGTTGCCTCTTTCCATGGAGGATTACCGATAATCACATCGAAACCCGGTCGCTTGCGCAAAAACACTTCGGGGAAAGCAATAGGGAAATGCAGTACATGAAGGTCGGCAAGTTCCTGGCGTGCAGAGCGAACCGTGCTGTGCGTCTCAAGGTCGTCCTTCAGTTCATCCCATTGCTCGAAACCAAATCCGGCGACTTTTCTGTCAGAGGAGACCGGCGCAGCGGTAATCAGATCGCAGAGAGCCTCCGTCTGCCCAATTGCCTGGTGCGCCTCCTGCTCTGCCTCGCGAGCCGCTGCAATATCCTCCAGTGTAGCGTCGTTGAGGTTGGCAAGCCGGTTGAGAGGTTTTGCCGCTTTCCCCAGTAGGCTTTCGGCGTCGACCGCAAACAGTGTCCCGGCCATACTCTCGAATTTCTTCCTAATGTCATCAATCGTACCAACGCCGACCAGGGCGTTGCCACGCTTCAGTGTGTGATTGAGTACCGACAACGGAAGCCCGGGCACGAAGGTATGAATCCAGACCGCCAGCCGGGCAAGCTGCACGGAGAGAGCGTTGAGATCAATGCCGTAGATGCAGCGCCGTGCGATCATGCGCCGGAGCAGTTGACCGTCTTCGATGGTTGCGGCTTCACCCAATTCTCCGAGTGCGCCAATTGCGATGTCGCGCATATAGGCAAGTTCCCGACGAACGCCCGGCAAATCGCGTCTGGTAAGGAAATCCGCCATGCCTTTCTCGATCCGGTCTATGGCCGCGACCAGAAAGTGGCCCGACCCCATGGCGATATCGGCTACCCGGAAATCGAAAAACGCCTCCGCGGCCCCGTATCGTCCATGATGTCCAACCGAGAGAAATGCTCGGCAAGCGCCGGGGTTAGCACCCCGTCCAAGAGGTGCTCGACGGCGAACGGCTTGGTGTAGTAGCTGCCGGACGATTTGCGTGCGCCGGACCGGTTGTGAAGGTAAACCTCTCCTTTCTTCACCATGACCGGCGAGCCTGACTGAGCCGGCAGATACATGCCCTCCCTGTTCAGCGCGAGATCGTCCGTGGCCAGAGCCAGTTCCGACTCCAGCAGGCCCTCGTAAATCGTGCCGAACTCGCGCACACCGAGAGACCGGAAATCGACAGGCCCCATCACGCCGTCCCCGGTCTTGATGACGAGTAATGTGCGCAGCGCCGTCTCGAAGATCGCGTTCGGCAGATCCAGCTTCGCCAACTCGGCACCCGTGCGCGATACATCGGGGTCGTCGCTGAACAGGCCGCCATTATAGGCGGGCACGCACCATTCCCTGTTTCCTGTCGCTACGGCCTGCCAGAGCAGAGAGACTTCCTGCCAGTGCGAGCTTCCCTGGGCGATCTCGATGCCGTTGATCACACATGCGGCGAGTTCCTGTGCCTTCTGCTTCAGCGACCGAAGACGGTAGGCTTCGCTGGATCTGTAGGGAAGGAGGTCACGGTCCTCGGCATAGGCGATGAACAGCAGACGGAACAGGACCGTCAGCGCCATCTCATAGGTACTTCCCAGTTCATCTGGGCCAGGATTGTCGAGATTCCGCGCCGCGGCGATTCCCTTAGCCAGCACCGGCACAACTTCATCGTAGATCCGCTCCCGCAGGCGCGAGGCGAGGGCACCGGCAAAGCGGCGCGAACTATCGAGGATATCACTGAGGCTGCCTTGCGGAGCTAGGGCGTCGGCAGAGAAGATTAGCCAGAGGCAGGGCAGCTGCCCGTCCGGTAGTAGCGCTGGCTGGCACTCGACATAAGTCTCAGTCCGTCCGTGCCGTCCGATGCCCGCCTGGACTGCTGTGGAATAGAGCCGAAGACGGTTGCCCTGGACCAGTATGACCCAAGCCAGATTCTCGACGTCCGCCTTGGCGAGGGCGTAATTCACGGGGGACAAATTGTTGAACCGCGCCGTCCCGGCTTCGGGCACTTCCGTCTCGAGCAGCATCACGGCCAAGGCCGAACGCTCGTGCCGACCCCGCAGCAGGGCAGTCAGGTTGTCGAGCCACTCGATCTCGAAACCGAGCGCCGCAATCAGGTCGCGGTCGCTCTTCCCGAGCGCGGCTTGGGCCTTCCGACCAGCATCGGACCAGTCGGGGCGCTCAGGCACACCATGCTGAAGCTCGTGCAGGGCAAGAAGGCCCTTATTAGCGATCCCAGGCAGGGCGGTGTCGAGCGACGGCAGGGCCTGGGCGAGAAACCGCAGCGCGGCGTGCCGGTTCGGTTGTCTCAGAACCTTCCGACAGAGCCGTTCCAACTGCCCGGGATCAATTTCAGGATAAACAGGAGGGTTTTCCCCATAGGCACCACACAGCGCCCCGCCGCCCGGATGCAGGACGACCAGTAGCACCGGAGCCGAACGGCTGGCCCTGCGGGCCTGCCAAACCTTCAGCAAGACCGTCCTGTTCGGGGAGGAGGTGGACCTTGCAACCGCGACCTCTATCGCATGCGAACCCTGTCCAAGGAACAACCCTTCGGGCTGAAAGCCGTATTGTGCCAAGGGTGCCCACGAGCGCTTTGTCTTGTCGGTGAGGAATCCTGCCTCGGGTGCCACAGTGCCCTCTCTACTATCCCCGTTGCTAATCCCGCTTCCTGGATAAGACTACCACCGGATCTGAAGGAGCGCGTACGCCACGAGCGAAATCGGCAACCCTGGCCCTCCAGAACCACCGGGACAGCATGTCTTCATCGGCGACAGGCCGCAGCTTCGCGCCGTCACGACATCGACGGCGGCCATCGCCACTCCCGCCTCGTATCTGTCAGTCAACGCTTGCGCGAAGTATACGCCAAAACAGGCAAAGCGGTCTAGTCGTATTTGCCAGCAGCATGCGTCGCCCGCCCGAAATTCATCTGACGAGGGCCTGGGTTGTCGGCCGGTTATCTCTCGGAAGAGAGTGGAAGTCGGCGCGAGAATGCGCAGACTCCCCGCCCAGCGCCGCCGAAGACGATAGCGGCTGCTCCCATATCTCACCAATTTTGGGGTATTGCTCGGCAATGGGCTGTCGCTGGTAATGAGCTCACTGCTCGCGGTTATTTGTATCGAAAACAGCGGTGAAAGGAAGCAACTCGAATTACTGGAGTATTCGGTTGACTTTTGGAACCAGCACCATGGCGAATATATCTTCGGAGCATCAATTTAGTCCTAATATGCATGACTTACTGGAACTCTGGCTAAATTGCGTAAACACGCTCTAGGTACAATCGACATGCATTATGCCCCTTGCTGTTATGGTGTGATGCAGGGCGTGCCAACTGATTGTCGGTGGGAGAGAGACGATGGTAAACCGCGATGCGTGGATAGAGGCGCCGCGGGGGCGCCTCGCAGGGCTGCTGCGGGGCAAGCCGGGCACCCCGGGGCGTGCGGGGGTGGCCCACCGGTTGTGCGTCACCGCCGGGCGGTGGGGGCTGCGCGCGGCCGCCGCGCTCCGGGCAGGGGAAGTCGGCGCCCAAGCGTGTCCCGCGCGGGGCCCAAGCGGGGGGGGGGGGCGGGGGCGTTCCCGAGGCGGGCTGCCGCCCAAGCGCCCCATTGCCGGTGCCCCGCTCGGTCGCCCGCTCCGGGTGAGCCGCTCGCCCGGACCGCCCGCCCCCGCGCCAAGCGCCCTGGCGGTGCTGCGGGGGGCCGGCCCCGCCCGGTGCTGGCCGCCGTGGCCTCCGACGCCCCTGCCCTTCGCACCCGGCTCGCCGACAGCGGGGCGGACGCCGTTCTCCCCTGTCATCCCACGCGCAAGCGCCTCCTCGGCTCTGACGCCGCAATCGACAAACACCGAAACCGCCTCGCACGCTGCTTCCACGGGATCACGCCCTTCCGGCGCCTCGCCACCCGAGACGACCGCAAAGCCATACCCTTCCACGCCTTCCCCTCTAGCGCGGCAGCTCTGGTATGGAGGCGATACATGGCGATTGAACCTAGGGCCTCGCAGGGCCACCTGAAAATAATGGAAAAACCCTCTTGACCTAGCCCGCATATTTCACTGAATAGGAGAGATGGGGCCTTGAACGGTATCATGATCAATGCCGTAACATCCTATCCAGGAGGCCCCCAATGGCGACACCGTGTCCCCCGAAATCCCTTTCGTTTTCCCCCTCCAGTCGGCGTTCAGGTGCTCGGTCGATGCGAGGGCGGTCCGATGACCTCGGACGCGGGCGGGCTGCTGCTGCGCGAGCCGGCTTTGCGCCTCGGGCTGGCGCGGCGTTTGCCGCCGTGCGTTGGGGACTCCCGCCCCCAACCAGTGTGCAGCCCAAGCTGCGGCCGTTGCTGGCGCAGCGGGTGATCGGGTTGGCGCGGGGTTACGAGGCTCGCACCGCCCACGACGCGTGGCGCCGCGCTCCGTTGCTGGCGTTGGTGGTGGGCCGGCCGGACTGGACGGGTGTGCGCCGGGCCCCTCGGGCACGTCGGCGCAACGGTACCTGTGCGCTGGCCGGTGCAAGCCCCTCGACCCGCTTGGAGTGGGGCGACGAAGGGGCGGTAGCGGATCGGACATGCGCCTTGGTGGACCCCACAGGCGCTGGCCCGGTTCGGGTGGAGGTGTGCCTGGAGTCTTCTGCCGAGCCGCCGGAGGCAATATGGCTGGATCTGGATGCGCCCGCCGACCCGTGGTACGGGAATCCGCAGGGGCGGTTTTGCCCCGGCGACTCTGGCCACTCTTGCTCTCTGCCGGTGTCTATCTTGTGCGGCGTGTCCCTGCGGTGTGCCCGCCTGCGCGAGGCCGAGGTGGCTCCCGCGGCCGGCAGTGTGGAGGCATGGGAGCGGATCGTCGGGCAGCTCCGCCCAAGGGGGCCGCGCGTGCCCCCCGTCGTCCGGGATGCCTCGGGGTTTGGCCGGGAAGCCGTCATGGCTTGGGGCGCGTAACACGGCGTGGAGGAGGTCCTGGGGCTGGCGCGCAACCCCCGGTGGGTGCAACGGATCGACAAGGCGCCGTGCAAGGCCCGCGCATGTCACGCGGCCACGGGGCAGGGCGGCGCGACGCTTCCGGGCGTTTCGCTATCGCACGCGCAAGACAAGGGGACGAGCGCGGCGGGTGGGGGGGCAAGGCGGACTGGGTGGCCAAGGGGGCCATCCCACGGGTCGTGGGCACCAGACGCACCACGGATTATCCGCGACGAACTGTCGCGGCCACCCCACGGGTCGTGGGCACCAGCCTGCCCAGCCCAGTCGCCGCCCCGCCTTTGTCTGCGGCTCTCTAGTGCGCCCGCGGCACAATGGCGAACCGGATCAAGGAACCGGACCTGGACCTGGTCGCCGCCCGCCCCAGCCGCGCCAGCAGGTGGGCCACCCCACGGCGGCGGTCCTTGGCCTCGTTCGCCTCTGTGTTGATGCATGGCCTGCGGCGGCGGGGAGTGCCGGCACCGCTTGGGCCAGGGCGCAGGGCCCCACGATCCGCATGCAATGGCGGAAGCTGGCTGCGCGTGGGCGAATCACCGCACGCAAGGTTGGGCGGTCGTTCTTCGAGTCCTGCCCCCGCGCCGAGGCCTTCGGGAAAATCCTGGAGCGCCTGTATACCCCTCCGCCTTGGCAAGCCTCCGGGGAAAGCCCCTTCGGACATCTTATCTGTCCGGGGAGGTCCCTCGCCGATGGCGTCCTTCGCCCTGCATCCGCACTATGCCTCCGAAACAGCGCGAAAACTACTGTTTCAACGCTTGCCATCATCCATACGGAGCCTCAATCACGGCCGACTCACCCCCCCCCCCCCCCCGCTCGCATCAGCAAATTGAGCCTATCCATGCAATCCGTGAAATATGCGGGCTAATAGATCGCAGTCATCAGTTGCGACGAAGTCAAGAGCGCCCGCTTCACAAATCGTTTGGTTTCGAAGGGGATGGGATTCAGGCTCCACAAGCCCATCTCCTGTTTCGGCGCGGTTCGCCTGTGTGAGATATCGAACATGGATCTATTGGGTGACCCGCTTTTCCTGCTTGGCAGAGGACACCTGCAGACTGCTTGCAGTGATAGCACCAATCAACAAGACTATCCTTGACACCCGGCGGATGGCTTCAGCTTAACCAGCAACAGGCGGGATCAGTCAGGCTGGTTTTCGTCTTTGGGTTCAAATGATGCGTGCCGCGTGGCCAATTGCTGCCGTATATTGGTCCGCGAATGTGGTGATGGCTCCACTGTCTGCACTTGCAACTGGCGAAGTTCCATCACTTTGATGCCAAGGTCCGGTACGAATGTACCGCTTTGCACAAGGCGCGCAGAAAGCTCATTTCATCGTACACGGGGCTCATACCCAATTGTTCCGTCCAGTCGGCCTTGCAACTTACTCCAGCAACAGCTGGCGAAATCTGGGGGCTACCAGGGCAAGGATAACGGTCTGCCAGCTGCCTCCGTTTGTCTGAGAGGCAGAGCGAATAGATGAGAACCTGCTCTGATGCAGGTGCTTTCTTTGAAGGAAGTTGTGAATCGCCATCTGATACCAAACGCGGTCAAAAGTGACTCATTGTTCCAAATGTTGTGGTGACGGGCCGGACAACGTCCATAGAGTGAGGTTGGGTAATCTCAGCGTTGGAGGATGAAGGAGGAGTGCGGCGTCGCCGATAACTTGGCCGGAGCAGAGATCGGACGAGTTGCCTGATCAGGCGAAGCGCGGCGGGGAGGCGAAGCAAGCCTGTCGCGCGTGTGCGATCGCGATGATCAGGGATGGGGCGTCGCGCACGGAGGCGGCGGGGGCGCCGGGCCTGGAGCTTCAAATCCTGCGTGACGGGGTGTTGCGCGACAACGCGGAGAGGGGTGAGGGCCTTACGGATCGTCCTCGCGGCGGCAGCGCTGGGCGGTTGACGGAGGCGCAGATTACCGAGAGCGGATTGTGGGGCGAGGCGGGTCCCGATCTTGAGCGGGACGGGGTAACGCGCTGGCGGGTTCAGGACATGATACGGGAAATCGAGGAGGCCTTCGGGGGCATCGATACGGAGAGCGGCGCCCGTATGATGCTCCGAAGGGCCGGGGTTTGCTTGGTCTCGGGACGGCCGGTCCACCCCAGGGCCGACGCGGAGCGTCAGGGGGCGTTCGTGACGGACTTCGAGGCCAAGGTGACGTCGCTACTCAGTGCCGAGGCGCTGGCGGGTCCGATCGAAATCTGGTTCCCGGCCGAAGCGCGCCTCGGCCAGACAGGGGGTGACGACGCGGGTCTGGGCGCAGGGGAGGCAACGTCCGCGCATCGTGCGCGACCATCGCTATGGCTACGTCGATCTGTTCGGCGCCACCTAGGCACAGCGCGGCGGCGGCATCGCCCATGTGGCGGACAGGGCGAACACGGCGGCGATGAACGCGCATCTGGCGGCGGTCGGCGCGGCCATGGCGCCGGGGGCGCCCGGCGTGCTCATACTGGACGGGGCAGGCGGCCATCGCTCGGGCGACCTTCTCGTCCCCCCCCCCCCTAACGCTCCTGCATCTGCCGCCATACAGGCCGGAACTCAATCCCATGGAGCAGCTCATGCTGGCCCTGAAATCGAACCGCTTCGCCAACCGGGTGTTCAAGGAGGTCGCCGCCCTGAGGGAAGCCTGCTGGACGGCGTGGCAATGGCTCGCCGACCAACCCGACATCCTCACCAAAACCACCCGACGCAGCTGGGCCGGGGCGCCATCGTGACAATCACAACGACTCAAGGCCTCGGTCTATACGACTTGCGATTGGTATGATGCAGGTATCTCGCTTCGCCTGGTGGTGAGACTTTCTTCCTGGTATTGTTCAATCCTGTCTTCGCTGCATGTTGTCGATGCATTTCTGGGTTGGCTAATGGCCTCTGCATCGCACGCAGGACAGGATCCCTCTGTGTCTGGATCGGCCCGGGTATTCTCTGCAACATGGGGTGTCCGTACTCGTCGCTCAAAGAGTGGGGCCGAGACGGGCAAATCCTTATCCTGTAGCGCATCCTGAGTTATCGTATTGAGTATCGCTTTCGCGCTACAGCGAACACGGGCACATTCATGTGCCTGGGCTCGCTCCAGGTAATTCATGTAGGACCGGTCAAGATGAAAGGTATCAGCCACTGGAAATGGTCTGTCATGCAGCACGTAGACATTGCCGGTCATGCGGTCATGCTGTTGCGCTCCGGTGCAGAGGGTGAGCCAGCGGGTCAGACGCGGAATGGCAATGGAATGGTTGATGGTGGAGGTGGAGACTACAGGAACCCTGCGGGCGATAGCGTCATAGTCGGGAAAGACGGCACTCGCTCCTGCCTCTTTAACATGCAGCATGATCACTACCCATACCAGCTATCCACCAGTTCCAGCAGCGAATCTTCAAACACCGGCGTAGGTACGGCCTGATGCCATTTCCCTATAAGCAGCAATGTATCTGGTGATTTCCCATCAGGCTGGTTTTTCAGGCGTTGGACCGTGCTCTTGATCGATTCATCCAATGCAACGGTCCTAGGGTACACATTGTCATTGGAATGCGGGCCTTCATCATGGCACATGCTCGACAATCCGGTCAGGTGGATGATGACTGGCTAGAGCGTCAGGCGATCAACCTGCACCGTATCCTGCGTTTTTGAGGGATTGCCAGGCTTCGTCGGGCTCGCAGAGGTGGCCGAGGTCTCCCCCGGGGCGCCAGAGGGCCTCAGAGGGGCGGGCTGTGGCAGTTCCGAGCAGGGGCTGGAGCTTGGCGAAGGCCCGCGCGCGCTGGGGTTCCGGGCCGTCCTGGCGCATTTTTCACTGCCGGCGCCGCGAAGGCCCGCGCGCGCTGGGGTTCCGGCGGAGATGCCCGTCACGGCTAGCAGCTTCAAGACGAAGGCCCGCGCGCTGGGGTTCCGGGCGGGGGAGTATTGGGGCAGGAACACGAACCCGGCCCCGCGCGCGGCCCAGGGCTCCGCGGCCCGCGGGCTCTTGGGGACGCTCCGATGGCCGAGGCTCCCCACGGCGCCCGGGCTGAGGGGTGGTGCGCGTTGCGTCCGCCCCTAGGCGTCGACGGCGGCCCCCTCCAGGGCCCCCTCGTCGATCCCCGGGGCGCTTCTCCCCCGGCCCCGCAGGCCGGCGAGGAAGGGCTGGGGGGGAGGCCACTTGCCGCACGGCGCCGGAGCGCCCACCCGCTCGCCCCGCCGGCGGCAGGTTGGGCTTCACCGAGGGCGCGTCAAGGAAGCCCCGCCGCCCCGGCTGGCGGCGCCTGAAGGGCGGGCGGCGCGCGATCCAGGGCCGGCGGGCCGCCGTGCCGGCAGCGCGTGCGCTCGCCCAGGCCCGCCGCGGGTTTGTATCGCTGCCGCCGGCCCGGCAATTGGGACAGGTGCGCCGGGGCGGCCGGGACCCGCCCTGTTCCGCCTCCAGCCCAGGGGGCCAGGGCCGGCCTCGTGCTGTCCGGTGGCGCCTGCACCGTGTCCATGAGGGCGGCGTGCCAAGGGCCCAGCTTTCCCGCGCCCTGGGGGCGCCCCTGCCTGGCTGGCGCCCCCGAGCCGGGGGCCCCCTCGCCGGCCTGCCCCCGCAC
Source organism: uncultured Binatia bacterium (SeqCode) (assembly GCA_965116085.1). Classification (GTDB taxonomy): domain Bacteria; phylum Desulfobacterota; class Binatia; order Bin18; family Bin18; genus Bin18. The sequence goes on along the minus strand of OZ220487.1, from coordinate 5,166,579 downwards.
CGCCGCGCCTTGCCCGCCGCACGGCCGCGCACCCGCCGCCGCTCGCTCGAAACCGATTCTCCCCTGGCACCCCTCCTGACCCAGCGGAATCCTGGTGCGCAGCACAAGGCCAGCAGGAACGCTTCGAGTTCACGCCCGACGCTCTAGGCCTCCCCCCGTAGTTCTCCCAACGTTTTGCCAGCAACCAGATGGAGTGCAGGCTGATGCCGGTATCCTGGTGCAGTGTCAGATAGTCAGCGGCGAGCAAGGAGTTGTCACCCCGAACTTTTTTCTGTCTTCGAAGGCACGCCAAAGGGTGTATATTTCCTCTTTATCCGGTTCCGCAGGACGCCCCACCGAAGGAACAAGGGCCAGCAGTTGTCGCCAGCGGGTGTATTCCCGGGAGCCCACGCCAAACAATTGGGGCATCATCTCCAGTGGGGGCATCGTCGACAATCGGCGTATGCTGCAGATCCTCCTCTTCTCTCCGTCGTCGTAGATGTTCGAGCAGACGGCAGAATACAGCCCGGTCAATACTGATGTTCAGACAGTGCGTGCACAAGGAGTCGGCGCGGTGTAAATCAGATAGCTGTATATCCTTCAATGCTTCCATTTCCTCCAGACCGAAATTCATGGCGCGAAGGGCCTGCTGATCGCCATCCGCCAGACACCGCGTGGCATACAACAGCACAGCGGTATTGAGATCGGTCTCTTTATTCTTAAGTCATGGGCTTTTTCCTCTGAAGAAGACCACAACGACAAGCCGGTATCGTAGGCGTGCCGTTTGATCTTGCGGTAAGTCTCAATCGTACGCAGCATGAGTTCCCAATCAGGGGGGGCAGCAGGTGCCACAGTTGATTGCCCACATGGCCGGGGTCCGGGGGCCAGACACTGTCAAACAGCAACCGGACATTGCGAGGCAAGTGTCTGATAAAGAATGAACTCCCTGTCAAGCAACGCCAGCAGGCAAGGGGCCGGGGCCACAGTGATTTCAGCGCAGGCGGCCAGTTGCCACCACAGGCTGGACACCAGTCCCAGCAGCTCAGGGTCCAGGGTGTCGTTCATATCCTGAGGCGGCACATCGGACAGCAGAAAACCCAGTCCCATCTCTGGCAGGCTAGCTAATGACCCGGTCACCTAGGCCGTGATGGGCAGTCAGGGTACTGGCAGACTCCCAAAGCTGGTTGCGCAGCGATTGCAAGGCAGATACTTTACCTGCTTCATCTGAAGGCTCGGCTTGGGCAGCGATACGCGCCGACTCACAATCTACAGCGTTGCCTGGAACGGATTCCTGACCACCCTCAAGAACGCAGATGTGAACGGATTTCTCACCAGCTGAAGGCATTTTGGATTCCTCGCCCGGCGTGAAGCGCCCATCATGCGTACTTTACGTATCAGCCCCTGATGAGTCCGCATCGGGTGGGCCCGCTATGGGGTATGCTGTGTTTTCCGCTTGATGCAGTGGATCCCCCATCAAGCAGAGGAGCAAGAGGCTCGCCCATAATCTGCTCTTCCAGTGCCAGCTGTATGAGCTTTTGATGGTGGTCTGAACCGACCGCCAGCTCTTTCTCCAGGGCGGATCGTAGAGCTGACGTCCCATTCAGCGCAGTCGTAACGGCGGCATAACGTAGCAAAGACACCATCAAACAGCTTCCCGTCTCCAAGGCCAAGATGCTACCACTGCTCGTCGCCCGTTTCCTCGTACAGCTCCTGCAGAATCTGGAGGCGGGTGTTACCCCCGGCATGCAATACGTAGTCATCAGCATCAGGTTCCCGGGTGATGACCAGGGGCTGGTCAAGCCCTCCCGCCCTGATGGAATCTTTGGTCCGTCGCAGGTAAAAAGGTGCACGCCGCTACCCTATGGCCTCGCGGATGAAACGCACATCGGCGTACGCATCGCGGTCAAGTAGTTGCAGGAACAGGCTAAAGTTCTGCGGATCTCCCCGGTGGGGTGTAGCAGTCAGCGGCAGTAGGGGATCGGTGTTGTCGCGTAACAATCCACCCAGCCGATAACGCTGGCTCTTGTGAGTCTCGTCCCGCGCCGACATGCGGTGCGCCTCGTCGACGAGCACCAGATCCCAGGCTACCTGTTGCAGACTAGGGCCTGTTACCACTCTCGCAACGCATGGATGATGAGGGCGAAGCCGATGCATCCGAGGACTCGCCCGGCGCCTCTGCTCGCGCTGCGAGCAGAGGCGCCGGCAGCCCGTCAAGCGACGCCACACCCGCGCGATTGCGGTGCGCCGCTTGTCCCTCTCCCGGGCCTACGCCCCAAGCTCCCCCCGGCTTCGCCGCGGCGGCCCCCCGGGCGCCTCCCCCCGCGCCACGGCCCGGGGCCGCGGCTAGGCGCCCTCGTCCGCCCGGGTCAGACTCACCGCGGGCTGAGCGGGGGGCGGCGGGGGCGGGCCCGGGCGCGCGCGAGCAGACGAGAGCCGGGCCCGCAGCCGCGGCACCCCTAGGCCTCGTGGGGGGCCCACCGCCTCGGGAGCGGCCGAGGGAGGGGGGCCGGTTGTGTGCGCGCCCCCGGGCCGGTGGGAGAGACTTTTCCGATGGGGCTGGCTCTCGCCAGGGCCGCCGGCTTGATGGGCCCGAGCTGTTCGCGGTGTCGCGGCGCGTAGCCCCGGGCACAGACGCCGGTGTTCGACCAGCGGGGCAGCCGGGGGGCGAGGGGGGATCAGGGGCCCAAGCGGCCCTGTCCCCCTCTCCCACCGCCCCGTGCTCCCTGCCCTCTTGTCTGTCGCCGCGCAGGGCGGCACCGGGAGAGGGGGCGCACTCCGGGCGGATTGCGCTTGCGTGAGGTCCCTACCACGAGCATAACATCATCATGCTCATGAGTGGGAACAGGCCCTAGGCAATATCTCGGTGCGCTTGGCCAAATCCAGCGAGGTGATGATTTACTTCTGCTCCAGCCACTGATTGACACCGAATTGATCACGGATGCCGCCGCCCTTGATCACCACGAATTTTTCGTCAAACTTTTCGCTGGATTCCCGCTGCCCCTGAAAGTTCAGGTTGGCCGGGCAGACGACGAGCACCCGCTCAATCAGGCCCCGGAGCTTGAGTTCGAGGATCAACAGACCGGCCATGATGGTTCTTGCCCGCACCTGCATCGTCAGCCAGCAAGAAGCGTAGACTGGGCAGTTTGAGGAGATGCTCGTACACCGCTTCGAGTTGGTGTGGAAGCGGGTCGACGCGGGAGATGGAAAGCCCGAAATAGGGATAGAATTCGTAGGCGATGCCCAGAGTATAAGTTTAGAGAGCGATGCGCAGAAGCCGTCCGTTGCCGGCATAGGAAAGAGCCTGGTCGGCGATGGTCAGGCCAGCGATGTCAGCGGCAGAAAGTATGGCCTGACGGAACCGCTCAGACTACGGGCCGACAAGGCCAGCTTCCAGATGATCAGTATCGTTGGCGCGAACGGTTACTACGCGCATCGGTTCGTTGAACAGCGGGCCAGTCAGTATCTGCCCTTCGCGGATGGGTGGCGGCTCGCTTATGGACACCATCAATCGTTATCGTCAAGGAGAAGCATTGCTCCTGCTTGAAGCAGACTGGCCGTTACCGTGAAAATTTCTTTGCACATCATGTTATCCCCCATGATAGCCGACCTGGCACCACCAAACTACCAGCCAACTTGTCCAACCCAGGACTTTCTTAAAGTCGTTCGCAACTGACCGAATCATCGGTTGATTGCAGAATATCGAACAATCCCGTCCGCAAGGGTTAAGATGAGTGACGCAGTGCGGCCCGTTCGAGACGCGGTCGAGCGTGCGGTATGGGATCCGTGATGGACTAAGGAAGGTCTGAACAATCGCGGTTTCGGCGGGCGTTCGAGAGCATCGGGGTCGCTTTTGAGGGACCGAAACCCCTCGGACGCGCGAGTCATCGCGTCACGACCCCGGATCGGTCGTCTCGTCCGGCAACGGTGCCGGACCGGAGCCATTTGGGGCCGCCGCTGGATCTAATCCCCTATTGAAAGTCGGCGACGAACAGGTTCCAAACAGCAAATCGGTGACGGCAACCCGACGCTTGTCCGCCGAGCCAAGGAGGTCATTCCGGATGGGCAGAACGCGAAATATACGAGACGAATCCGCCGCCGTGAGGGCGAGGCGGTCGCCGCACACGATCCGGTTTCTCGACTCCGAATGGGTGCGCATCAAGGCGGGCGCGCAGGAGCGCCGCGCCGGCCGAATTTGTCAGGTCCGCGACCCTGTCCGCGGTCGAGCAAGGCGGCATTTCGGTCGCCGGTTTGGCCCCTCTCATCAAGCGAACTTTCCTATTGACGTCCTTGATGGCGACGAAAATATGCAAAGAAATGACCGAGGCGGGCGAGCGGGAAGAGATGGACGAGATGATCGGATCCGCGCGTCGCCTGCAAGTAGAGATGTTGGGCGAGAACCCGGACTGATTGCGCGCCGATGCGCCGGTCTCATGGGCGGCCTCGCACGCTTTGGCGAGCGTGACCTAGTTGCAGCCGCCGACCGATGTCGCGGCGTTTGCCGCGAATGACGGGTCGCTGGACCCATTGCTTGGAGCCGCCCGGGGCGGCCCGCATGAAGAGCGTGTTGCCGTCGCCGTACAGTCCGGGTTCGCTGGTCGCGCGAACCTTCTTGACGGTCAGTTTTCCTTGTCCCACAATCTACCCCTCATTATTTATCCTCATTTTTGTCCAACGTATGGATTCGAATCGCAGCGAATCTCCGCGCGGGAAGCAACAAGGAAAATTCCTATAAGAGATTGCTTTATTGATATTTCTGCCGTCTTTTGGCGGGGCGGGAGTGGTGCCCAGAGAGGAGAGCGAAAGCTGGCCGAGTTCATATTTGTTTTGAAAGGCCGGGAGGGTAAGCCTGTGGGCGGCCAAGTCCAGATCAACGAGAAGGACACTGTATTTTTCTTGCCGCTGGATGATTTTACCCAGGCTGGCCGCCAGCAAGGTCTTTCCGACGCCACCTTTTGCTATACAGAAGAATTGTTCGCACGCTGCTATCCTCTGGATAGTGTGACCTTTGAGGCATGCCGTCTGAATATCAGGTGGCAGAAGTTGTCGAGACGCCAGGATTCTCTCTCCTGCGGGTTGTACGCTTTTCCGCGGATGGGTAGCAAGTGTCAGGACAAGGGATGAAACCTGGGGGAAGACAAAATATCAAGAGAAAGAGGAGAAGAGTATGGGGCGCTTGCAGGAAAAAGTTGCAGTAATTACCGGTGCCAGCTCCGGTATTGGTCGGGCCATTGCCATTGGCTTCGCCGCCGAGGGGGCTCGAACCGTCTGCTCGGACATCTGGCCTGATGCCCGACCCGAGGGCTATGATGCTGACCTCCGACAGGCGACTGCAGAGGTGATTACCGCCCAAGGTGGCCAAGCCTGCTTTGTGCGAGCGGATGTGACTAAAGGCCGCGAGGTCGAAACGGTCATTCGGCAGGCGGTAGAGCGCTTTGGTCGGCTTGACATCATGGTCAACAATGCCGGCGTGTTCACGCGTTTAGCCCCCATCCATGAAAAGACTGAAGAAGAATACGATTTTACCATGGGGGTGAACGCCAAAGGCGTCTGGAATGGCTGCCAGCAAGCCATTCGCCAGTTTCTGAAGCAGGGTGACGGAGGAAAAATCGTGAATATCGTCTCAATTGCCGGGGTGGTCGGCTTACCCGAGGAGCCGGCCTACTGTGCCTCGAAAGCTGCCGCAGCCAACCTCACCCGCCAACTTGCGGTGGACTACGGTCCATATGGAATCAACGTCAATGCGATCTGTCCCAACTTTCTGACGACTGCCATGACCCGCCCATTTCACGAAAATCAAGACATCAAATCCACTGTCGAATCCCTCACCCCGCTCGGTCGCTGGGGGACGATTCCCGACATGGTTGGTCCGGTAATTTTCCTGGCCTCGTCAGAGGCGGATTATGTGACAGGCAGTTTGTTAATGGTGGACGGCGGCTTTACCGCGCAATGAGGGAACACCTACGGGGGCTTGGTTGACGAGAGGCAGGTCGTCCCTAGTCTCGCATCCTTCGACCTGAGATCGTCAGGCGTTTGACACAGGGGAAGGGGAATGCATCTTGAGAATCTCTTGATTGGGCACAAGGGCCTAGCGGGAAATACCGGTATTTCGGTGCTCCTTTTTACGCAGCGAGTGGTGTGCGCATATCACCTGTGTGGCTCGGCCCCAGGTACGCGTGATGTTATCCCGCTTAATCTGGGAAACTCGGTTGAAGAGATTGATGCGCTGGTGTTTACCGGTGGGAGCGCATATGGGCTCGGCGCGTCCACCGGCGTGATGGAATATCAGCAGGAACAGGGCCGGGGACTGGCGACACCGGGGCGGATTGTGCCGATTGTGCCAACCGCGTGTATTTTTGATCTGGCCTATGGCGAACCGGCCTACCCGGCGGCCCAGGATGCGTATGACGCCTGTAAAGCCGCCACCAATAGCGAGTATGTGCGTGGGAGAGTCGGCGTTGGGAACGGCGCGACTGTCGGTAAGGGGCTAGAGAACGGCCGTCCCATGACCGGTGGGTTTGGTGTCGGACATATACAGGCGGGTGAACTCAAGGTGCTGGCCTGCGCGGCGGTGAATGCTTTTGGCGATATCAGGGAAAATGGCAAAATCATCGCTGGCGCGGCCGATGCACACGGGCAGTTTCTCAATGTTGAGCAGCATCTGCTGCGCGGGAGCGCCGAAGCCAGCACCGCACTTCCCCAAAACACTACCCTGGTTGCGGTCATCACCAATGCGGCGCTGAACCAGGAATCCCTCTTTATCGTTGCGAAAATGGCCACCGCCGGGTTTGCCCGGTCGCTCTCACCAGCCTTTAGCCCGTGGGACGGCGATCTGGTGTTCGGCGTATCTGCCGGACAGGTGCGGAGTGATGTCACGCAGGTCGGGACGATAGCTGCGGAAGTCACCCGCCTGGCCATTCTTGACGCCGTGCGGGAATCACAGATAGTTGGCTGAGAGACGGAGGGATCGACGGCTCGAACTGTACGAGCTTGGTCTTCTGGAAACGGGTCTAAAGTCCGGCTATTTCTCACTCAGCTTGGGATCCCCCTTGAGCGTATTGAGTACGACATCCCCCAGTAGATCAACCCCAACGGTCGCCCCCTTGTCTTGGAGATGGAAGACGACACCTGTCTGTTCGAGTCCAACGCGATTCTCTTTTATCTCGCCGAGGGGGCGGCCTTCCTGCCCGCAACCTGGCTTGGACGCGGATTCTCCAATGAATGTTCTTTGAGCAGCACAGCCATTGCACCTTCACCTAGGCTAGGGGGGGGGGCAGATGGCTGGTCATTGCCTTGGACTTCTCGGTGCTGTGGTGCGGGCCACGCACCATGAATGTCCTGCTCCCAGCTCGCCCCGGGCGGGGGAGCTGGGGCCGGGCGCAAGCGGAGGGGCACCAGATTGAGCGGGGGGGGGGGGGGGGGGGGGGGGGCAGGATGCCGGGCGCAGGGGCGAAGCGGATGGCTCGGCCGGGAACTTGAACATCAACGTGAGGGGGGGCCTCTCCTTCACGTCAGGCTCCCCCTCTGCCGGAGCAGCCCGGCCCCGTGCACACGGGCGCTCAGCCGGGCCGGCCGCGCACAGTCCAGGCCGCTGAGAGGCCCCCCCCTCAGCCCACCCTACTGCGTCCACTTGAGCCTTCGCGGACGAGACCAGTCATTACACTCGGTCGAATAAGATTCGATGGTCAGCAGGTATTCCTTCCCCACGGTCAGCCCACTAAACGTCTTCGTGAACTGCTTGTCCGCCGCGTCGCCCTCGCTGCCATGGATGTCATTCTCCTCCACCACCGTATCGTCGGTCTCGTTATCCAGGGTGTAGGCATAGAGACGGGGGACAGCCGACAGGCACCGCTTCCCGCCCCCAGGGATGGACTGGACCCAGGTCGCCGTCGCCGTCGTCCCGGACTTGGTGACATCCAACTGGCGCGCCCGCCCCGGCACTTTCTTTTTCCGCTGCGTTGGCACAGTGGGGTCGCCAGCACCAGAGGCCGCCTTGGTGGTGAACTCCGTCCCCGCTAGTAACGCATAATTGTCACACTCTTTGCCGTACACATCCACGTCCACCGTGTAGATCGTGCTGGGAGTCAGTTCGTCCACATACCACGAGGATTTGCCCGACGACGGCCGCGCGATGAACGTGGACTCGCAGGGATCCGCCATCGAGTTCCACTTGTTGTGCACGATCACGAAGGCTTCGGTGCCCCGGCAAGTGCCATCTACCCCGTAATCCCAGGTGATCAGCGCTTCGTTGTCACCCGGCGTGATGGTCACGTTGGTCGGGGGGTTGGGCCTTTCGACGGTCTGACTGTCGACGGTCGGCACCGGCACCGTCAGCAGCACGCCGGCAGCGACGAGGGCCGTGGGCCGCAGCAACTGGCGGCCCCGAGCCTTGGGGGTCCGAGTCTGTCTCATCATGTGCTTCCTCCTTCGCTCCTTGGTTGATTCTGCCCGCCCCAAGTAGCAGGATCAGACTGCCCCTGCAACCCTCCCCCCCACGGGAGGGCCTCATGATCCCATTTTTAGGGAATTATATACTTGTGTCCCAAGCTCAGGCTGATTGCCGTGTCCGTGTTCGGCCTGTCTTTTCCTCATAATCCCAGGGTTTCTTAGGCTTTGCGCCCAGGACGCCTTCGGCTATTCGCTCCGGTGAAGCGTCGATCCGGTCGGGCATGGCGTAATTTGCAGGGACGGCCTTGAGGCTTCTTCGGTTTCTCCGTCGGCATAGGTTGCTCCTCTGAGGCGGCCATTTTCCGTGGAATCCCACCTTTTATCCGTGGTGCGGGTGGCGGGCAGCCGGTTGGATGACGCGGGGTATTCGGTCTTAATCTCCCCATACCCCGCCACATTGATCTCGTTTAAGCCCACGTAGCCTTGAAGGCCGCCCTTGCAGCTTTCGAGCCCATGGACGCGGCAGAGTGCGCATGGGAATTGAAGGACGGGGCCGCGTAGAGGAGATCTCCGCCGGCGCTCTGCATCCCCCGCAGAATGTCGAGGGTGTCACCCGACCAGAGCGTCTAGGGGTGCCAGTTGGGGGCCGCCATATCCAACCCCCGAAGCCACCAAATTCCGGTCCGTTAGCCGCTTGCCGACCACGCCTTGCGGCAGGGCGGTCATTTGATCTGCCGTATCCAGTGCCCGCCGATTATGCCGCCCGGCAAACTCGGTCACACGGCGCTCTCAGTGCTTCTCGCTCATCTGGTGATAGGGGTCGGGATAGCCGCGTTTCAACATGCCCAGAAAGGCGCTAGGCCGAATCGCCATTCATGGCCTCCACCGGATTGCGGAAGCGAGGGGGAGGAAGGCGAGGCAGGATAGTGCGGTTCGGTGGTCTCGGGTGGCGAGGCGTCGGCCGGGTGTGCTCGTGTGGCAGGAGCGGGCGAGGCGGGGGCGGGGTTTGGAGCTTGCGGCGTCCTCGCCGCTGCGGCGCTTGCGCGTGGGATGGCCGGGGAGGGCGGCTGCCGCCCCGCTGGCGGCGCGGCGGTTGCGGAGGGCCGTGGCGTCGTCAGCGGCGGCGGCCCGCCCCGGGCGGGGCCGGCCCCCCGCCAGCCCCGCCCGGGCCCGTGGCGCCGCGCCGGCCGGTTCGGGCGAGCGGAGCGGCCGGCGCGGGCGCCCGCGGGGGTCGCCGGTGCGGGGGAGTGGGGTCGGCAGGCCGCCGCGGGCACGCCCCAGCGCCTGCTCCCGGGCCCCCCTGTTCCGGGGGCCGCCGGCTGATGCGCGCGCACGATGGGGCTGTCGAGCATGCGAGAGTCCTTGGCGCGCTCCGTCGTCCGGGGATCGCACCCCTGCTCCCACACGCCCGCTTGGGCCCCGCGGGGGACACGCTTGGGCCCCGCCGGCCACTGCCCGGAGCGCGGCGGCCGGGCGGGCCCGGGGGCGCCCGCACGCCGCCCCCACCGCACCGCGGGGACGCACACCCGGGGGGCCGCGCCCGCCCGCCCCGGCTCGCCCGGCTGGCCCCGCAGCAGCCCTGCGCTGCGCACCCCCCTGCGCCTCCGTCCACTCAGAGCGCTGCACCAGCGCCCCCCTCCCACCGACAATCGGGTGGAGCGCCATGACTCACATCATACTCTACCAAGGAAACCCTGAAGGGCGATTGAACCTAGAGCGTTTGTGTGGGCTTTGGTCCTTCACCTAATTCGCGCACGCTCTGCCTGCCGGACTCAGGATGCGCTAGCCCCTCATCGCGACGGGGTTCGTCCGTGTAGACCTTCGCCCCTTCAGCCCGGTTCGCGTGCTCGAATCCCTGTCAGGTGGACGCGTCCGTCCGCTCCCCACAGCCGCCTTGACGGGGTTCGTCTCCCGGTCTTTGATCCCGACCACGGCGGCTTTGCCCCCCGGCCCACGCCCAGCTTTGAGGGTCTTGTTGGTGGGCTTGTTCTTTTCCCGTCCACCAAGAGACGTTTCGGCTGTTTCCGTTGGCCCAGCCATGCGGCCCGTTTCAGCGTGCCACATTTCCCGAATCCGGTGGGCCAAGCAAGTGCCAAGCGGCCTTTTGGGTAAGGTCCGGATCCCGAGGCAGTTTCATACTGCGGACCCCCTTACAAGGGGGGCTGTACAGGTCGAATGCCAGCGCCCACTTGCTGAGGGGCAGTTGCGAGTTGTGCATGAGGGTGTCGGTTTTGACGGTGAAATTCTTGCCACCTCCCTTGTAGTGGTATTCCGGGGGGTGCCGCTTACTCGGGCGGGTGGAAATGGGGGCACTGGCACACCTGGGGCAGCGAGTACCGTTCGGCCCGCGCCGGGCCACGAACCAAGCTGCGGCCTTCCCGGTGTCCCCAAACTGGGGCAGATCTGGAACGAGACTCACTCCTTTGCGATAGTGTTTTCCTGGTACGCTGCCCCTGTGTGTTCTCCCCTTCCTGTTTACGGATCCAGGGTGCCAAAATCAGAGAGGGAACCTCTGATCAACCATCCAAAACTGTCTAAAAGCTCGATTTTTCCAGTGTGGCGCCCAAATCGGGGGAGAATCCCCCCCCCCCCCCCCCATGGAATTATGGACTTTCCGCCAGCCAGAAGGGGTGGCCCTCGGGCCGCTTTTTTTCGCCGCCTCGGCCGCTGAGACGATGGGTGTGCGTCAGGACGTTTGAAGTCAGGGGCTTTTCTTTGTCCATATATGGCGGTTGATAGCGGAACGTCGCAATATCATGGGGTGGCGCGTCCCCGTATATGATGCATGCCGAGGAACCTCGCTTCGTTGTGCGAGGGGCTTGGCGGCAGGGCGGATGGAGGCTGGAATCGCAGCCACCGTTCTCACAACGCTCAAGTATGACGGTGATTATACCCGCGTCGAGAATGATACGCCTCTAAATAATGATGGGGGATTCAGGCAGGCGGAACAGACGCAGGGCCGTGTCGCGCAAGAGTTTCTGTTTGGATTCCGGCCTGAGTTCGAGGGCGTCAATCTCCTTGATTGCCCGTTCCGGGTCAATCACCGGCCAGTCCGTCCCGAACAAGACTTTGCCCTTCCCCCAAGTATCGATGAAATGGACAAAAGCCTCCGGCCAATGGCGTGGCGCATAGGCATCCGCGCCGATATAGACATTTTCATGCTTCCAAGCTACCGAGATCATTTCCTCAGTCCAGGGATATCCCAGGTGAATTCCGATGAGCACCAACTCAGGAAAATCAATGGCAATCTGATCCAGCGTCATCGGGCGGCCCACACTCGGCAGAATCCGGGCGCGTTGATAGCGCAGGCAGTGGCCGACCTGCATCATAATCGGAATCTCCAACTCGCAGCACTTCGCATAAATGGGATAATAGCGGGCGTGGTCGGGCGGTAGGCCAAACCAGTGCGGGTAGAGATGGGCCCCGACAAAGCCATACTCTTTGACCGCGTGCTCCAGGTCGCGTAGACCTTGCATCCCCCGGGTAGGATCGACCCCGGCCAGCCCGGAAAAACGGTCCGGGCAGCCCTGACAGATGGCCGCCACCCGTGCATACGGAATCTCGAATGAGCCTCTGATGCGCAGGTCGCCGGCCCGAACTGCAATCAGCAGGGAGCGTTGAATCCGAGCCCGGTCCATTTTCTCCAGATAAGTTTCCAGTGGGACGCCCGACCGTAACTGGGCTGGAAACCGGATCTGGTCGAGGAAATACTCGTCCACTCCGGTCTGGCCCTGTTGGACTTCTTGTGGGGTGAAGAGATTACAGACGATATCGACCGCTCCATTCATGCGTCGACCTCTCTTTGGCCGGGGCCTCTACTGCCACAATGGCGCGCCGCGTCCTTTGCGTCAATGGTAGGATACGATGGGTGCGACCCCAGACAGCATCACATGAGGAGGGCCAGGAGAGAAGACAACTCTGCCCTTCCCCCAAGACTGCGGCCTGCAAGGCGGAGCTAGGTGAAGTGGCCGCCCTGGCGCGGCCACTTCACCACGCGAGTGCCTACGGCGCAAGACGAACGCTCCCCTCCCCGATAGGGAGCACCGTTAGCATCTCCCCGGTACGGACACACAGGGCCGTCTTCATCCTGACCGCCCGCATCGCTGTGGGGGGCGGCTTCGTTCCCCGGCCCCGCTCCCGCGTCATATGTTGATCGCCATGGCATAGGGGGTATTTCCCGTTCGCCTGCCGGTCAGCGGAACGACATCCACACGCTGGTGAAGACGACCACGTCTATTATAGGGGACGGCCGAATCTCACGGACGAGGATGACACCGTCGTCCATCCCGCTTTTTCTGACGCAGAGGGGAAGGAAGACCCCATGTGGGTCGAGGGCGAGTACGACAACTAGGGAACGTGGTGAACGAGGGCGGATGCGCCCGGAGCCAGCGGGGATAAGAGGGCGTACGCTCAGGAGTTGTCTCGTGCCGGGCGACTTCTGGACCGCCCCCCCTCACCCCGACGGGGCCCCGGGCCATGGCCCCGGGGGAATGGGGTGTCTCTGTGCACCCGGGGCCGGACAACCGCCGAGTGCTGGACGGTTGATCTGGATGGCAACGGTGATAACCTCGAAGGCAAGGATGCAGATGAATTTGTGGGTTGGCTAATCGCATTTGTCTTGAGTCACGAGACCTTCCATCGGGAGGCAGATATGCTGAGCGGTGGGCGATCCTCATCGCCGAGTACGGCCGGGCCCGCCCCAAGGTCGCGGGCCCCTTCCTAGTGGCTCGTCTCCCCCACCCGGGGCAGGCCGCGCCGGGGCAAGGCTGCACGGGCGCGGCCCGACTCAGTGTCCCTGTTTGTGACGAGAGGAGGGATCGGGTGCGCAATCACCGGGAGTTGCTGTTCGATCGGCATGCTAATGTGTGCGAGTTCCAGCTGCCCGCTCCGGCCCTCCTGGCCCCGCGGTCCTGCCAACGACCGGGAGGGGGTCACTTGGCCGCAAGGGCGGGCTGGTTCCGCCCCTTCACGCACACGCCCGGGGCAGTGAACACTGCGGATGCGGAGAAGCCCGGTCGCCACCCGGGACCAAGCCGGAGGGTCGACATCACACAAGTCATACCGGCGCAAGGACGGGAACGGGGAGGGGGGGACAGGCCTCTGGCGGCCAACTGCCTCAGATCCATCCGGGTTCGCGCCTTACGGCACCAGCAAGGAGAGGCGGGACTTCCCGTATCTCCTTGCTGGTGGGCACTTTCAGGACGTCCATCCTCGCCGTTGGAGCGTACCCAGCCTCGCTGCCCCTCTTCGGAGGGCAGTATCCAGAGTAGTGTGGGGTGGATCGTCATCGCCGTGTGTGCCCCCAAACGCGCTGCGTTCGAGTAAGAGAATCCCCCCCCCCCCCCCCCCCCCCCCCCCCCCCGGCAGATCCCCATCAGATGCTCACGGCTACCAAAATTGTGCGAAAAGGATGATGGGCCAAGTCGCCCACTCTTCTCATGCTGCGTCTATTTTCCATGTGGATAGGGGCTCTCCTGCTGACCGGAGGGGCTGGCCAGGCGACCGAACGGCTCGGTGATTATTTCCCCCTCGCTCTTGCAAACCGCTGGCGGTATGAGTCGAGCGAAGGCACACCAACGACCCCCGTGACCGAAACCTGGGAAATTGTTAGCCGAAAGGGAGCGGGCTATACCCTACGCATTCAGCAAAGTCTCCTGCCCAAGGATGCCCCCGTGGAGTTTGTCTCCGTATCATCTGTCGGGGTCGTTCTGCGGCCGGGCGACATCGCGCCCGAAGACGCGGAGCCGCAGTTCATCCTCAAAACGCCACTTATACGAGGGGCGACCTGGCAAACACCTGCTGGACGCTACGAAATCACCGGGCTGAATGCGTTGGCCGCGGTGCCGGCGGGCGTCTTTGAAAACTGTCTCGAAGTTACCTTTTGGAGTCGCAATGGCCAAGTGAAGGCGGTGACACTCTACGCTCCTGGTGTCGGTATGGTGCAGCGGGAGGAGTCCTTTGCTCTTCCGGGCGGCTTGGGTAGTGAGGCCCGCCTGCGCCATTCGGTCAGCTTATGGCTGACCGAATGGCACGGGACCAAGACGAACAAATTCTGGGAGTGGCGTTGTAAGGCGGGGGCCAATCCCCCTGCGCCACCACGCTTCCCCCTTGAGAGGAGATTGATGAAGGCGAGCCGGCAGTGCCGGGCGGAGCGCTAACGCCGGTGTCTGCGTCGATAGATGGAAACCAGCATGCCAAGCAGAAGAATCACGCCGGGCTCAACAATAATGGCGATAAGGAATAACTGCCGCGTCTGTTCCGTGGTGAGCACCAAGGTGGAAATTTTCTGTTGAATTGAGGCGTCTCTGGGACGTTCGGTAATAAATTCCTCTTCCTGTACCAGCCATTGTACCGTGTTGAGAAAGAGGTCTCTATTGCCTAGCAAGGATAGCCTGGAATTACTGGCAAAATCGCTATCTCCATACACAACCAATCGAGCGCCGTGTTTCAGTGATTTGTCTACACCGGAGAGGGGCGCATCGCCGTTGGCCGGCTGGTCCGACGGATTCGGGCTGACCGATTGGACGCGGCGAATCGTTGCCGCCACCGCCAAGGAAATCGGCCCTGGTCGGGCCTTCGTTCCCTCGAAATCTATTGCGTCTTCCGGTGAGTCGGCTCCGGCGCGAAAGCGCGCCCATGAGCCCGGTCCGGTCCGGCAGAACGGCTGGGCCGAGAGCACGCCGCCGGGCAGGGGGTCGGCTGGCTCGACCGAACGGGAGAGGGGAAAGATGGTGCCGACCCGAAAGTCTTCTACAATCTCGACCTCGGTATTATACAGCGATACCAGTGGACTCAACGCGTCGCCGCCAAAGAGTCTGTTCTGCGGGTCGTAGACAACGTCCTGGGCGAGCCGTATCCCGAACCGAGCGAGGAAGGCGGCCAAGTTTGGTGCTGGCATGGGATCGAGCATGAAAAGGAGACTGCCGCCTGCCTCGAGATAGTCGGCCAAACGCTCGAGTTCTTCCGCCAAGAAATCGGTCTGCGGGCCGCTAACCACGACCAGGGAGGCGTCGTCGGGGATCCGCTCGATCCGAGCCAGAAAGACGGGCCGGATAATGAAATTTTCATTGCGCAAGGCTGAAGCGGCCTCGCTATAGCCCAACTGCGGCTGGCCGTCCCGCGGGTCTTTTTCACCGTGGCCACCGACAAAATAAATGGTCTTTTGCTGCTGACGGAGAAACTGAAACAGGGCCCCAGTGATGGCCTTCTCGCCCGCGCCCGGCAGGAGTTTGCGCTGCCCGTCGTATTCGAGCGCCGCGGTGCCGTAATGGGTCGCCCCGTACTGCCGAGCGAGCCCGATGTTCCGGTCCCGGTGCAGAATGCGATACTGAAAGTGAGCGTTTTCCGCAGTAAAGCGCTTGAGTACATCCTCGTAGCGTTGGTACGCATCTGGAGAGCCGCCGAAAAATAAGGTCAGCAGAGCGTCTTTGTCGAGCTCAGCGAGCAGGTTTTTGGTCTGCTTCGAGAGGGAGAGGGATTGCGTGGGAGTGAAGTCCCAACGCAGATTAGTGCGGATGGAGAGCGTTTGGAGACCGACCAACCCACCCAAGACAAGCAGGTCAAGGACGGCCACTGTGACCCACTGCTTTCGGCTTGGCGTGGCGAGAAACGCTCTCAACGAGGAGAAGTCTCCCTTGCCATGCCACCGCCGTGCGCGTAGCGCCTGCCAAGTCAACAGCAAAAAGAAGCACAAAAAGAAGAGAAAAAAGGTAATTTCCTGGCTGTCAATCGCGCCGCGGGCGAAATTGTAAAAGCGGTCGAAGAGCGAGAATTGGAGCAGAACTTGGAGCCAGGATTCGCTCACAGCCTGCTCGTTCCAGGTCAGCGACCAGAAGAGGACGAGCACGCCGAGGGTGGCCATGGCTGCAATCGCTTGGCTGTCAGTGAGCGCTGATAAGAGCAGGCCCACGCTGATAAACACTAGGCCAATAAGCAGCAAGCCGACATAGCCTGGCAGCAAGGCTGGCCAGTACACCTCGGGATGCCAGTGCGAGAGGACGAAGGGGTAGAGTAGGGTCAGCCCCAGTACGACCAGCAGGAGTGTTGCGGCCGCCAGGAATTTGCCCAGTAACACACTGCTCTCCGGAATTGGGTAGGTCCATAACAGGGCGAGGGTGCCGAGCTTTTTTTCTTCCGCAAACGAGCGGGCGGTAATGGCCGGGACGAGCAGGAGGAGGACATAGCGGAGATCGTGGAAAAAGAATTCCCAGAGGCCCCGCTCCAGGTTCTGGCCTCCCCACATCATAAAGAAGCTGATATCAGTGTAAAAAAAGAAGCCGGACAAGGCGAGGGCGACCGCCACAATGGCATAGGCCAGAAACAAGCCAAAGTAAGCCCGGATCTCTTTAACGAAAATTGCGCGGAGAACCATTACACAGAGTTCATCGGTGTTGTCGGTTATGACTGCGGCTGATCAACCACCCGGTGAAAGATTTCTTCGAGGTCCATCTCCCGGGAGCGGAGCTCGAATAAGCGCCAGCCACGTCCGGACACGGCTTCCACAAGGCCGGGCCGGACATCCTCGTGCTGAGCGGCGCGCACCGTATAGGCGATCGGACCGCTCTTCTCTTGGGAGGTCACCCGGACCTCGCGGACACCGGGCAGGCCGTGCAGGAGGGGCTTCACCTCGGCTTGCGGGCCGTCGATATGAGCTACCACCTCGCTTGCATCGCGCAACCGGAGAGTGAGGTTGTCTGGGGTATCCAGGGCCAGCAACTGGCCCCTGGCGAGGATCATCACCCGATCACACGTCATGCGGACTTCGGACAAAATATGCGTAGACAGCAAGACGGTCCGATGCCCTCGCATGCCGCGTATGAGCTGTCGAAACTCGGCTGCCTGTTCAGGGTCGAGACCGATAGTCGGCTCATCAAGAATGAGCACGCTGGGATCATGCAAGATGGCTTGGGCCAGACCGACCCGTTGGCGGTAGCCTTTTGAGAGTGCGCCGATGTAGACACGAGCAACGGAACCGAGGTCCAACTCTTCAATGACCTGGGACACGCGGACCCGCCGGGCCGAGCCGCCTAACCCTTTGAGTCTGCCGACGAAGTCGAGATAGGTCGCGACCTCCATCTCCGGGTAGAGTGAGACGAGTTCCGGCATATAGCCGAGTTGGCGTCTGACGGCGAGCGATTCGCTCCGCACACTATGGCCGGCCACGCTGGCCGTGCCCGTGGTCGGAGAAAGGATGCAGGCAAGAATGCGGATGGTTGTAGACTTGCCCGCTCCGTTCGGACCGAGGAGACCGACGGCCTCTCCGTAGTCAACGGAGAAACTCACATCTGAGATGGCGCGAAACGTCCCATAGAGTTTCGTCAGACCTGAGGCTTCGATCATACCGGTGTGCTCATTTCGCGTAGGCGCAGACAGTATCGTGCCCGATGCTGTCGAATCAATCCCTCAGCCGGTCGACTCTCACCCCGGGGAAGGACAGCGCTCCTACGGGCTCGCTCTCCCCGGGCGAAACGAAGTCGAAGGGCCTAGTGGGCACTGTGGCCGCCATCAACTGGAATGACCGCCCCCGTCATGAAGCTCGCCTCGTCCGAGGCCAGATAGAGAGCCAGAGAGACTACTTCGTGCGAGCTCCCAAAGCGCTTGAGCAAATGCGTGTCTGCAATCCGTTGCCACACCGCCTCCTTATTCTCCATGTCCTTCATGTACTCGCGAGGCATGGGGGTGTCGATTGCACCCGGACAGATGGCATTGACCCGAATATTAGACGAAGCGAGGTCGACCGCCATACAGCGGGTGAGATTCACTAGCCCGCCCTTGGCCGCTCCATAGGCCGACATCTGCGGATAGCCTAGAATGCCGCCGACTGACGAGATGTTGATAATCGAGCCGCTGTGTTGTTTTTCCATATGCGCGACCACGGCTTGACTCATCAGAAACGGTCCGGTCAGATCAATCCGAATAATACGCTCCCATTCTTCCAGAGTCGTCTCCTGAAACGGTTTACCTAAAACAATTCCGGCATTGTTATACAAAACATTGATGCGCCCAAAGCTTGTCATGGCTTTTTCGACCACTGTCTTGATCCCGTCCGGGTCCGCGGTGTCAGCCTGGACCCATTCGATCCGGGCTCCGCCTGAAGGAATATTCGTGGCGGTGTGCTCGATCTCTGGCAGGATATCGCTGAGCACCAGGGAGGCGCCTTCTTGCGCAAAGGTCTGAGCTGCCGCCGCACCTTGACCGCGTGCGGCTCCGGTAATGATCGCGACTTTTCCATCTAAACGGCCCATATCGTCCTCCTTACGTGTTCTACTTCCTGGGGGAGATAACAGAAACTCGCCCAGCCTGCCAAATACACCTTGCCGAGGAGACAGAGGCTGGCTATGTTGCCCACGATAGGCGGGGGGCCGGCCTCGCTCGTCACACAGCGAAGAGAGGGTAGTATGGCAAAGACCGATCCGATTACTCTGGCGGTTGTCCAGGGCAGGCTTGAATCCACCCAGCGCGAGATGACGTTGACCATCGAGAAAACGTCGCGCTCGTCCGTGTTCAACATCGCGCGCGATTACTCCAACGCCCTGTTTCTCGGCAGCGGCGAGATGATTCTGCAAGGCCAGGATATCCCTATTCATTTAGGCTCGCTGATGCCGGCCCTGCGGACCGTTGCCGACTATTTCGGCGAGGATATTCATCCAGGAGATGTGTTCTATCACAACGATCCCGCCTGGAGCGGCTCCCATATTGTTGACTGCTGCATGTACAAGCCGGTCTTCTACCAGGACGAACTCGTGTTCTGGACGGTCAGCAAAGGCCACGTTACCGACATCGGCGGCCCCGTACCCGCTGGCTACAACCCCGACGCCAAAGAGATTTATGCCGAGGGCCTGCGTATCCCGCCGCTGAAAATACGGGACCGCGGGGTAGAGCGGCGGGATGTGGTGAATTTTATTCTGACCAACGTTCGCTCCCGTCGACTCCAAGCCGGTGATATGCGTGCCCAGCTTGCCGCGCTCACCATTGGCGAGCGCAACCTGATCGGCCTGCTTGAGAAATACGGCAGAGACGTGGTCATGGCCTGTATGGCGGAGCTGCTCGATCTGGCCGAACACCAGATGCGGACGTTTATCGGCGCTATTCCCGACGGAACCTACCACGGTACATCCGTTCTCGAAGACGCAGGGCATGGCTACGGCGATATCGAGATCGCCGCGAACGTCGAGGTCGCCGGAGACACTATGGCCGTCTCGCTGTCGAGTCCGCCCCAGATTCCGTATTTCATCAACTCCTATGCGGCCAACTCGCTGTCCGGGGTGTATCTCGGGGTGATGATGTTCGCCCAACTGCCCCCGCCGTATAATGAGGGGCTGTATCGGCCCATTACGGTTGATGTCGGCCCGGAAGGCACTCTCACCAATGCCAAAGAGCCGGCACCGCACGCGAACTGTACCACCACTCCGTCTGAGTCGATTACGGACGCCGTGCGTATGGCGCTCGAACAAGCCCTGCCCGAAAAGGCGGTGGCTTCTTGGGGACACTCAAACGGCCTGAACATTGCCGGGCAGGATTACCGCTCGGGTGAAGAGTACGTTTCCATGATCCTGGCCACCATTATCAGCGGTGGCGGCGCCTCGCATCAGACGGATGGCTGGCCGGCGGTGGGTCCGCAGTGCTGTTTTGGTGCCCTGACGAGTGGGGATGTTGAAATTCTTGAGTACCAATATCCGATTATCATTCACCGCTACGGCCTGATGACGGACTCGGGCGGGGCAGGGAAGCTGCGCGGAGGCTCGGGTACGCACTGGGAAGTCGAACCGCTCCGCGATCCCATGACGGTTGTCATGTTCGGCGAGGGACGGCGCTACCCGGCCCAAGGTGCGCTCGGCGCGGTCTCGAAGCTGTGCGAGCCCAAGGTGGGGCGGGCACTGTATTACAAGAAAGACGGCAGTGTCGAGGAGATCAAGACCAACCGGATCGCCGAAATCAAGCCGGGCGAACGCTTCGCCAACCAGAACCCCGGCGGCGGCGGCGTGGGCGACCCGCATGAGCGCGACCGCGACAAGGTGCTCGAAGATGTGCGCAACGGCTTCGTGTCCGTCCTAGCCGCCTGGGAGGAGTACGGCGTCCAGGTTGAGGACGACACGTCTCTCAAGCTCGCCGTTGGGAAATAGGGTTGGTGCCATGAATGACCGCTCCCTGAGACCGGAACTCATCAATCTCAAAAACCATTCGGCCTCGAGCGAGAAGGGGGCTCAAAATCTCGGCGCTCAGGACCCTTCGATCCTCGGATCAAGCAAGGATTTGTTCCTGCGAGACAAGAAACGGAGACAGTCTCGCGCAGGAAGGCTCGATTTGCTGCCCGCAGATACCGAGACACCGCGACGCTCCCGAGTTGAAATTCTTCGACTCGGAGCAACGGATGCGTCACATATCAGCCGGACGATTGCGCACGGGGATGTCGAGAAAAAGTGTTCTCCCCAGTACGGCCGCTGCGCGGTGAGCGGCGCGGAAGAGAGGACGAGCCGCTTTCTCACACTGAGCGGGTCTAGGGGGAGCATGTATCCACAAAGGAAACGGCCGCTTTGGCCAACCAAATGCTCAACGTCCTGCGGGAATCCGACTCCAGTCCGAACCGAATGGACAACGAATGCTACATCGGCCCTGAGAAGGGTGGCCAACCATCCAATTCTGTGGCATTCAATCCGCAGAAGACGCCCCTTCGTCTTCCGTCCCCAATTGCCATGTCCCGACGGACTTGACGAGAAGAGAGACGAAGCCGGTTTCGGTACTTTGCCGGACATCCACCATGATCCTTGCCGTCTCCGAGTGACGAAAGGCGACATCCAGTCCAAATCCGCAATCCCCGAAGAATTATGGCGCCTCGCCTGCGAACACAGGGCCGGGGCGTGAAAGATAGGCTCACTACGAACTGAAAGACCCATGTCACACCAAGCTGCACGCCGCGAACACGCTTACCGTCTCGGCATTGATACCGGCGGAACGTTCACCGATTTTATTCTGGCCTCGACTGGTGAAGGCATCCGTCTCTATAAGACGCCGTCTACTCCGCACGACCCGCCCGCAGCGGTACGCGAAGGGCTTGAGCGGATCGGAGCCGACCTCGGCCGTAGCGTGGCGGCCTTCCTGCAAGACTGTGACCTGATCATTCTCGGTACGACTGTCGGAGTCAACGCCCTGATCGAACACAAGGGGGCCAAGACCTGCCTGTTCTGCACCGCTGGCCATGAAGACTCGCTCGAAATTCGTCTCGGCCACAAGGAAGACGGGCACCGCTATGACGCGGATTTCCCCCAAGCAACCATGCTCATTCCGCGTGCGTTGCGTTTCCCGGTCGAAGAGCGCGTGCTGAGTACCGGTGAAGTCCGTGTTCCGCTTAACGAAGCCGATGTCCGGCGCGGGATCCGTCGCTTTCGGGAAGAGGGCGTCGAGGCCGTGGCCATCTCTCTGGTCTGGGCGTTCCTGCACCCCGAACACGAGCGGCGTGTCGCCGAGTTGGTCCGGACAGAAATGCCCGGGACCTATGTGACGCTGTCGGTCGATCTGCTGCCCCAGATCCGGGAGTATACCCGGACCAGCACGACGGTGATGAACGCCTATATCGGTCCGCTCATCCAGCAGTATGTCGAGCGCATGGAGGCCCTGCTGCGGGCCTTAGGCTACGATAATCCAGTGCGCTATATGCAGAGCAACGGGGGCCTCACCTCCGGTCGCTTCCTGGCCGACAAAGGCATCTACGCCCTGAACTCGGGGCCGGCCGCGGGGCCGAACGCCGGTCTGTTCTTTCATGGGGCTCAAGAGCATACGGGCGACCGACCGCGTGACATCATCACGGTAGATATGGGCGGCACTAGCTTCGACATCAGCCTGAGCAAGGACGGCAAGACGAATATCGTCAAGGACGTCGACTTTCTGCGCTACCGGATCGGTATCCCCATGCTGCAGGTCGAGACCCTCGGAGCGGGTGGGGGCAGCGTCGCCTTCGTGAACCGTATGGGGCTGTTGCAAGTCGGACCGGAGAGCGCCGGCGCCCAGCCGGGACCGGCCGCCTATGGCCAAGGCGGACAGCGCCCGACCGTGACCGACGCCCTGGTCGTGCTGGGCTATCTGAACCAGGAATCCCTCCTGGCCGGCCGGTTGCGGATTGACGCCGAGGCGGCCCGCCGCGTGATTGCGGCCGAGATTGCCGGCCCGCTCAAGCTGGATGTCGAACGGGCCGCCCAAGGGATTTTTACCCTGGTGAACTCCAATATGGTCAGCGGTATTCGGCGCGTGTCAATCGAACGCGGCTATGACCCCCGTGACTTCATGATGGTTGTTGGCGGTGGGGCCGGCCCGGCCCATGCCGGTCGGTTGGCCAGCGAACTCGGTATTCCGACCATTCTCATTCCCAAGGTGTCCTCCGCCTTCTGTGCCTTCGGTGAAATCCTGGCGGATATGAAGCACAGCTATCTGGCGTCCTGCGCGGTCCGCCTGGACGCCGTGGACTATGCGCACCTCAACGACACCTTTGCGGCCATGGAAACGCAGGGACGGAACGATCTGGGCAGTGCTGGAGTTGACGCGGGCGCGATAACAATTATCCGCTCGCTGGACATGCGTTACGTCGATCAGGTCCATGAATGCCAGTTCGATATCCCACCGGAAGATATCTCGGCCGACAATATCGACACGATTGCCGAGGCGTTTCACACCCGCCACGAAGAACTGTTCACCTATTGCGAGCGGGATAATGCAGTCGAGATCATGAATCTGGAGTCCACTGTCGTGGGCAAAGTCGCACGCCCTCAATTGCCGCCACTCGCCAGTGGAGGCGCTGACCCTGCCCACGCCCAGACCGGTGAGCGCCCGGCCTTCTTTGAAGAGCACGATGCCTTTGTGACGACGCCGGTCTACGCCGGTGCCGCGCTGCTCGTGGGCAATATAGTCGCTGGGCCGGCAATTATTGAGGAAATCACGACCTCGATCGTGGTCTTTCCCGGCTGGCAGGTTCGCCTGGACAACCCTGGGGTATATGTGATGACGGGCAGAGAGCGGGAGTTCTGATGCATTCTACTGGCCCAGCAGACCGGATTGATCGAACAGACGCAACTCCAGACGAATCGACTCCAGGCGTGCCTCGTGCTCTCGGCGTGCTTGCAGCGCCTCGTTAATCGTGACCTCGTGGAAGCGAATATGGCTGCCGGGCGAGGCCTGTGCAATCAGGTCGAGATCCGCTTTGATCACCGTCCCTATGGTGGTATAGCCGCCGCCCGTCACCGCGTCGTTTAAGAGGACGATGGCTTCCAGCCCGCCCGGAATCTGGATCGAACCGATGGGGTAGCCCAGATCGACCACATTGGAGGGATCGGCGCCCGCGCCAAACGGCTGCTCGCCGGCGTCGAACTCAAACGTCGGGCCCTTGAGTCGATAACCAATTCGGTCTGCTTCGGTCGAGACTTCCCAGTTCGCAGCCAGAAAGCCGCTCAGGCTGTCCGGGGCTACACGATGACTACACATCCCTATGACGACGCGCACGTCGAGTTTTTTTTGTGGAACCGGGATCAGGGCTGGATCGCAGGTACGCCCTAGCATCGCGTCGGGTGAGGGGTGGGGCGCGCCGAGCGGGAGACAGTCGCCGGCCTCAAGTTTGCGTCCGTCCAGACCGCCGAAACGGCCCAGCATATAGGTCGAGCGGCTGCCGAGCCGCTCGGACACCGTAATCCCACCGGCCAGACAGATATAGGCCCGTGCCCCACGGCGCACTCCGCCCACGCTGACGCGGTCGCCGGGATGCAGGGCGTGAGTGCGCCACTGCGCCGCGGGCTGTCCGTTGATTGCAAACGCGATGTCTGCACCGGTCACCGCGATCAAACCCTCGCTCGTCACCTCGAACGATGGGCCGGAGTAGGTCACTTCCAGCCCCGCGGCGTTCTCCGGGTTGCCGACCAGCAGGTTGCCGACCCGAAAGGAGAAAGCGTCCAGCGCGCCCGAAGGCGGCATGCCGATATGGTACCAATGCAAGCGACCAAGATCCTGGACGGTGGTCAAGAGGCCGGGCTCAAGGATGCTAAGCATGAGCCGCTTCTTCCCGCAGGTGGTTGAGGTAGCTCTCCGGGTCGCGCATATATTCGCCCGGACGGAAATCCTGCTCCCTGATGCTGTAGCGATAGCTGCCGGCTTCGACCTGCGAGCGGATGTCATTATACTCATCCATATCAATAGGCCGGAATTGCCAGCGGTCCCCGGCATGGGCCAGAATATATCGCCCTTTGAGGTCTGGCAGGTGCTCCTCCGGGTCATACACGGGTACCGCTGACATGCCGATCATTTGGTACCCTCCTGGTCCCTGTACCGGATAAATGCACAGAAACACGCCGGCATGGGCCACGGCACGCTCAGGAGTGTCCGTACGCGGGCGGATATATTTGGGCGCCTGAATGGCCTGTTCGGGAGGGCACATGCGATAGCACCAAGCCGTACCGGGCACAAAGCCGACCATGGAGATCCAGTACGGCCGGTCGCAGTAGGCCGTAATGAACTCCTCCTTCGAGGAATAGCCGTTTACCCGCATCAGGTATTCGAGGTTGGACACCGACGGATCCTGATGCCGGTCGGCAAAGCGTTTGGCGCACTCCTGGGTCCAGGGATCGTCGAACAGCACCGGGATATCGACTAGGCGGGAGGTGAGTGTCTCTGTGGACTGAATCTCGCGTTCGAGTTCCTTGAGCGTCCGAATCAAGGTGTCGGGATGGGTCTCTTCGGGCTGGAAATGGACCAGATAGGAGGCGTTGGCCGGACAGACCTCAATGACCCCAGAGATGCGTCTGCGCTCGATCTCGCGGCAGATTGACAGCAGCTTGAAATTAATGGCGAGGTCCATCGCCTCGCTGAAGACCACCAGCAGATATTCATCGCCCCCGTAATCATAGCGCGTCTCTGACATGGCTCCCCCCTGTTCCACACCTGCCGAGTCGAATCGCCGGGGAGTTCCGCCGGCCAGAAGCTAGGCGCTCTCCCGCTCCCGCAAAGGCAGAATGTCCGCACTCTCGGTATGAATCGCGCTCCGAATGGCTATACCCTCTCGTTGGAGGGCCGCATGCAGTCCGTCGAGGACTTCTGGCGCATTGACCACATCCCCATGGATGCACACGCTCTCGCCTGCAACGTCGATCACGTCTCCGCTCTCTGCGGTGGTCTGTCCGTCAACGGCAAATCGCAGCACGAGTTCAACGATCTCTTCCACATCTTCGGTGCCATACGAGCGCTTGACGGTAATCGCACCAGTCTCGTCGTAGTTGAGACCCGGATAGAATTCCTTGACCACCCGAAGCCCCATCTTTTCCGCAGTAGAGACGAGGGGGAAAGAGGGTAGGGCGGGCAGATAGACGGTGAGGTGCGGCTCAACCGCCTGAAAGCCCTCCAGAATGGCACGGGCATTGTCTTCGGACTGTATCCCCCACGAATAGAACGCGCCGTGTGGCTTAGCAGCCTGCAGGGCGAGGCCGTGCATTTCACAAAAGGCCTTGAGGGCACCGGCCTGATAGACGACATAATCGGTCGCCTCTTGATGGGTGATGTTCATCAGCCGTCGACCAAAGCCCAGGAGATCAGGAAAGCCGGGGTGGGCGCCCACGGTAACCCCATATTGCTTGGCCCACCCTATCGTGCGACTCATCCAGCTCGGGTCACCGGCATGAAAGCCGCAGGCAATATTAGCGTGGGAGATGCGCTTCATGACCTCTTCCGGCCGTCCCAGCACGAAGTTGCCAAACGACTCACCCATATCGCTATTGAGATCGACCCAACTTCTGCGCATGGTGTCACCCTCCTGCACGAACTGAAAACGTGGGGAATTATCACTCTCTCCCGATGAGCTGTCAACGCTCGGAGAAGACTCCCGGTCAAGCGCCTTCCCTAACTTCCGAGAGTAAACGGGACTGTGCGCTTTCCTAGTTGTGATGAAAAGCCGTGATGGCCTGTACCACCTCTTCTTGCATGGCCGGGGTGAGCTCCGGATAGATGGGCAGGGCCAAGCTGTGCCTTGCGGCGTATTCGCTGTGAGGGAACGCGCCGCGCGGATAGCGTAAGGAGGCAAAACAGGGCTGGAGATGCAGCGGCGTTGGATAGTAAATGGCCGCGCCAATACCCTGACGTTGGAGCGTCGCCGACAGGGCGTCCCGATGGGGGCTCTGGACAACAAACTGGTGGTAGATATGGCGTCGTTGCGGCGCCTCGACCGGCAGGCTCATCGCTCCGAGTTTTTGGGAGGCAAACAGCCGACGATACGTGTCGGCCTTGCGCTGCCGGGCTACCGTCCAGGTATCTATATGCCGCAGTTTGACGCGCAGCACCGCGGCTTGAAGGGCGTCCAAGCGGAAGTTCCCTCCCACCCGTGTATGCTCATACCTGGCTTGCTCCCCGTGACTCCGCAACTGTCTGATCCGCTGCGCAAACTGTATGTCATTGGTGGTCACCATCCCGCCATCCCCGTATCCGCCGAGATTTTTAGACGGAAAAAAACTGAAACAGCCACAGTGCCCAAGCGCGCCGGCGCGCTCGCCTTTGTATTCTGCGCCAACCGCCTGTGCGCCATCTTCGATGAGAAAAAGATTGCGACGAGCGGCAATCTCAAGAATCGGGTCCATGTCGGCCATCTGGCCGAACAGATGGACCGGGAGAATCGCCCGGGTCCGTGGGGTGATGACCGCTTCGACCCGGGCGGGGTCCAGATTGTACGTGAGGGGGTCAATATCGACAAAGACCGGCCGGGCGCCGAGACGGGCAATACTGCCGACTGAGGCGAAAAAGGTATACGGCGAGGTGATGACCTCATCGCCCGGATGAAGGTCGATCGCCATCAGGGCGACTAGCAGGGCATCCGTACCGGACGAGACCCCGATCCCGTACCGACAGGCGGAGTAATCTGCGACCTCGCTCTCCAAGGCTTCAACCTCTGGCCCCAGGATGAATTGCTGAGACTCCAGCACACGCTCGACTGCCGCCCGGATTTCCTCCCGGATTGTGACGTATTGAGCTTTGAGGTCGAGCAGGGGAACAGCCATACCGCAGCCTTCTTTCCACTCAGTATGGGCTCCCTGGGGGAGGGTCAAGAGCGCATTCATCTCCGCATGGAGGGCCAGCCAAAAAATGGGCTCCCTGGGGAAGGGTCAAGAGCGCAGGGTTTTGACGTATTGTTTTGCGTACGACGAGGAGGAATGGTAATCTAGAAAAAAAGAGGCGCTTGAGTGTAAGGAGTTCTCCATGCAGTGCTTGTGGCAACGCTCTCGAATCATTCTCACCGCACTTCTCCTATGTGGGCTGGGAGGCGGGCTTTCCGGTTGTACGCAGGAATCGCAGAACCGGCTGAGCCGTTCCATCCAAAACTGGACGGGAACCAACGGGGTCTTGGATATCTATGCCGGAGAAAAGCTGGTGCTGCGCTTTATCGAGATCGATAAGCTCAGCACCGCGGCCTCAACCGGTGATGGCAGCACGGCAAGACCCTACCGCTTCGGCTATGGCTATGCTGACAAGAATCTGAATTTCCGGGTCGATGAAGGCGAGAAGAAGGTCTATTTTGAATTCAGCGATTACTCAACCAGTTATGTCTTTTACGAGAACTACACCGAGTAACAAGGCGTGACGGAATTTTTCAATTTCATCCCGCTTGATTGGAAATTTCGCTGGCGAGACGGGATTGACATCGCCTGTATGGCGTTTGTCGTATACCAGGCCTATATCCGCTTTCGTGGGACGCAGGCCGCACGGATAGGGGTTGGGCTGGCCGTGCTCGGCCTGTTCTATTTCCTCGCTAGTCAGGCGGAGCTCTTTTTAACCACCTGGGTGCTGGGCGGTATTTGGGCCGCGGCCTTTATTCTGGTCGTCGTCGTGTTCCAGGCCGAAATTCGTCAGATTCTCGAGCAGGTCAACCCTCTCCTCTCCACCTCGAAGATTTTTCGTCGAATCCCTGCCGAGACCTGGATTGCCGACTTCCTGGTGACGATAGCAGACACATGTTTTAGCTTGGCGAAGAAACGCTACGGGGCAATCCTCGTTTTTGAGCGGAACGACCCGGTGGAGCCCCTCTTGCGAAGCCAGGGCGTCCTGATTGATGCCGAAGTCAGTGATTTGCTCCTGGATAATTTGGTGACGCCTTCCAGCTCTCTCCATGATGGTGCCATTTGTCTGCGAGTTGGGCGGGTCTGGCGGGCGGGCTGCATCTTGCCGCTCTCAGAATCACGCTCGCTACCCCATACATATGGGACCCGTCATCGGGCCGCGTTAGGAATTACCGAGCGCTCTGACGCGCTGGCGATCGTTGTTTCGGAAGAGCAGGGCGCGGTCTCCGTAGTCGACCGGGGCGGTATGGTGACGCTGCCGGGATCGTCCGAGCTGTTGACCTGGCTGAATTCGCGTCTCTCCGGTGCCAAGAAAAGGCGGACCCACTGGCGGTGGCGTGACATGCTGGAGGCTAATATTCGCCCCAAACTGGGTGCTCTGGCAGCAGTCTGCATCCTCTGGCTGACCCTGGTCGGTCCGCAGAATACTGAGGTCGGGTTTGCGGTTCCCGTAGTCTACTACAATATTCCGGGGCATTTGGACATGGCCGGCAAGAGTACCCAGGAAGTCTACCTCCGGGTACGAGGGTCGCGTGAACTGTTGGCCTTGCTTGACCCGCGTGGCCTTCGGGCGCAAGTTGACCTCTCGAGCGCCCAGGCTGGGCGAAGCCGCTTTCCCCTGACCGAGCACGATGTCAATATCCCGCTTGGTCTCCAAGTCGCGGGTATGGACCCGTCGAGTGTGAGGGTGCGTCTCAAGGAGCGTCCGTCTCCACCGGAACAACCCGAGCAAAACGGCAATACGCGCCAGACGTCGTAAGGCCGTTTCTTATTCCGACTGCGCGGTCGCGTCCTGCAATAACTCCCACACCCGCGCCACATGTTCATGCGTGGTGGCTTGGTTGCCGACCGCCACCCGGATGGCGTACCGGTTGTTCAGCTTGGTGTGCGACAAAAATGCCTGCCCGCTGGCATTCACCGCGTCGATGAGGGCCGCATTATGCCCGTCCGGGTCTCGGCCGCCGACCGGGAGGTGACGGAAACAGACGGTGGAGAACGGGACTGGTGCCAGTCGCTCCCAGTTTGGGGCGGCGTCGATTTGCTCGGCCAGCCAGTGTGCTTCCCGCATATGGCCACCGATGATCGAGGCCAGCCCGGCCCGGCCATAGGCGCGGATAACCATCCACAACTTAAGTGCCCGAAAGCGCCGGCCCAGAGACAGGCCGTAGTCCATAAAGTTGACCACATCCTGCTCGTCGGTTGTGAGATACTCGGCCACCAGCGAAAAGGCGTGTTTGAGGTCGTCGGGCCGACGCGTATAGAGCAAGCTGCAATCGATCGGGGTCAGCAGCCACTTATGCGGATTGGTGACAAACGAATCAGCGCGCTCACAGCCTGCCAATACGTCTCGGTGCGAGGCGACCAGGGCTGCGGCTCCGCCATAGGCGGCGTCAACGTGCAGCCATACCTGATACCGTTCGCAGATATCGGCAATAGCCGGAATCGGGTCAATACTGGTCGACGAGGTCGTGCCGACCGTTGCCACGACGGCAATGGGTGTGACCCCGGCTGCCAGATCCCTCGTAATGGACTGCTCCAAGCGGTCCGGTCGCATCCGAAACGCGTCGTCCGTCTCGATATGTCTGGTCCAACGCCGTCCGATACCGAGGGCAATCGCCGCCTTATCGATCGAACTATGTGCCTGGGTTGAGGTGTACAGCGCCAGTGGCGGCAAGTCGTCCCGACCGGCCATGCCGTGCTCGCGAATGTGCAGGCCCGCTGCCTCCCGCGCTGCGGCCAGGGCGTAGAAAGAGGAGGCTGAGGCCGTATCTGTGATTTCTCCGAACCAGTTGGTCGGGAGGCCGAGCATCTCGGCGACCCATCGCAGGGTGCGTTGTTCCAGCTCGGTCGCCGCGGGCGAGGTGCGCCACAGCATGGCATTGACGTTGAGCGCTGCGGAAATGAGTTCGCCCACAATACCGGGGCCCGACCCGCTAATCCCAAAATAGGCGAAGAAGGCCGGATGATTCCAGTGCGTAATGCCTGGCAGGATGAGACGGTCTACATCTTTGAGGATAATATCCAGCGACTCACCGTGCTCGGGCGGACTCTCGGGGAGGGTTGCTGCGACTTCACCCGGTGAGAGACGTGTCAGGACCGGCCGGTCGCCGACCTGCTGCAAATAGGACGCGGCCCATGCCGCTGCCTCAGAGAGGGCGCGTTGGAGCTCTTGCGGGCTTGGGCCTATCTGTCGAGTCATGGTGCATCGCTCTCATGCGGGATTTTATCCGACCTTACCGTGGTTTTCCGTGGAGGACAAACTGCTGAGCGGGCTAGAGGTCGCCGGCGGAGGACCGCTGCTGTTGACGCCGGAGTTCTTCCGTAAACGGATCAAGACGGGGGTGCTGCCCGAGCTTTTTCATGAAGGCCGCATTATCCGGATGCCCAACAAAAACGCTCTCAAAGAAACGATGGGCCCCTGGAGCAACGGATTGATAGTATTCGCGCATGATGTAGGCGGCCTCGTGCCCACGCCAGGTGCCGGGTAAGAGCTCGTTCGGCAGACCAGGGTCACGGAATAAAAACTTGCGATACTCATGAATGAGTTGGACCTCTTCATAAAAGCAGCATTCATCGGAGAGGGGCTGCCGCTGGTCGAGTTTGCCGCGATATCCCTTGATGAAGGCGGCATAGCCTCGCTGGATCGCGTCGAGATCCCAGCACTTGTCAACGAGGTGCTGCTGCTCCGCCGGACCACAGTAGCGAGCGGTGAAGAAGTCGAGATGGGGTGCCGTGTCAGAGCGCGTGGCAATCTCGGCGAGTTGCGGGCGCAGGTCTCGCGGACTGATCCACACGCTGCTGGCAAGTTGCCCAAAGCCGGTCCAACTTAATTCACGCCGAATTTTATCCCGAACGACTTTGCGTTTCTCTGGAATGGTATAGGTCACAATCAGCCATTCGCCATTCCAGGCCGGATTCTCAAGCTTATAGATCCGACTCGCCGCCTCGGCCATGCGTCGCTCGCCCTGAGTGGTCAGTCCATAAAAGCTTTTCCTGCCAAGCCGACGCTTGTGGAGCCAGCCGTCGGCAGTGATGCGTGAAAGCGCGACCCGTACCGCCTGCGGAGCAATATCGAACTCCTGCATGAGGCGGATCAGGCTACCGACCCAGATCTCGCCCCCGTAATGACGAATGAAGTCGCCGAACAGCGTGAAGAGGAGGGAACGTGGACGCATGCCTCACAAATCATACGAGGGAGCAATCATATTTTGCTTGACTTAATATAACAAATTATGTACTGCACACTTTATAAATGATATACTAGGAGGCCGGAGAAAACAATGACTCGTATCCTTGTAGAAAAGACCCCGCCCGTTGCGCGCATTATTTTTCACCGACCCGAGGTTGTGAATGCGACAGATGGGCGCTTTGTGCAAGAGCTTCACGCCATAGGCGAGGCTCTGGCCGAGGCTGTAGATCTTCGGGCGGTCATCATAACCGGGGCCGGGCGAGGGTTTTGTTCGGGCATTGATCTCAAGGCCGTGGCCCGAAATGAGATTCAGATGCCCTGGTTCCGAGAATGGGAAGAGACTCTGCGCCTGTTTGAGACGATGTACGATAAGGTCGTCATCTGCGGCATGCACGGTGCCTGCATCGGTGGAGGGCTTCAGTTCGCCTTAACCTGCGATATGAGGATTGCCGCGGATAATGCCTTTTTCAGCCTCACCGCGGTACGGCATAGCATCATCCCCGGCCTTGGTACGTTCCGTTTGCCCCGTGTGGTGGGGATGGGCCGTGGTCGGTGGCTTGCCTTGGCGACCTCGCAGATCAAAGCCAAACAAGCGCTGGAATGGGGACTCATAGACCAAGTTGTCAGAGCCAGGAATCTGGAGAAAACTCTGAATAGCGCTGCGGACACGTTTCTCCAGACGGATCCTACCGCCTTTCGGGAATCGAAAAAACTGCTAGCCCGGAGTTATGATCTTCCATATGAGCAGTTTCTGTCCGCCTATCTTGAGGGACAGCAGACCTGTCTTGCCTCTTCCGACCACACGGCGGCCAGCACGGGCCTCCCTGTCCAAGACGCCCGCGCAGTACCAGCCGCCGAAAAAACACCCCTCCGACCCAAGCCGTCCAATACGCAAATCCCGGCTGGTGGCATAGATGCTTCAAGGACGTTAGAGTGACGGACGGAGACCAAAGGCGAGACGTCCCATGAGTACGGCCATACGCGCTGATGAACAGGCACAGCGACCGAAGGTACAAACCGAGTCAGCCGCATCGACCTCGGGCAGAATCGAAGTGGCGACCCGGTCCGAACACTACCGGCACTGGAAACTGTCGATTGACGGCCGAGTCGCCAAGCTCGCAATGGATGTGCGAGAAGATGCGCCCTTGGTGCCGGGCTATGAGCTCAAGCTCAATTCGTACGACCTGGGCGTGGACATCGAACTCTACGACGCGGTGCAGCGTCTTCGTTTCGAGCA
Organism: uncultured Binatia bacterium (SeqCode); assembly: GCA_965116085.1. GTDB lineage: Bacteria > Desulfobacterota > Binatia > Bin18 > Bin18 > Bin18. Next base: position 5,133,719 of record OZ220487.1, on the reverse strand, counting down.
TCCCGAAGTCGCGGTGGTGGTGCTCTGCTCGGCCAAGCCGCAGGTCTTTTGTGCCGGGGCAAATATTCGCATGTTGGCCCGGTCCTCACACGCGCATAAGGTCAACTTCTGCAAGTTCACGAACGAGACGCGCAACAGCATCGAGGACGCCAGCGCCCACTCTGGGCAAACTTATGTCTGCGCCGTGAATGGGGCGGCTTCAGGGGGTGGCTATGAACTGGCCTTGGCGTGTGAACATATTATTCTCATTGACGATGGCTCAAGCGCGGTGTCCCTGCCCGAGTTGCCACTGCTTGCGGTGTTGCCCGGAACCGGCGGCCTGACGCGACTCGTCGACAAGCGGCACGTGCGGCGCGATCGGGCCGATTTCTTCTGCACAACGTCTGAGGGCCTGCGTGGGAAACGGGCTCAGGAGTGGAATCTGGTTGACGAAATCGCCCCGCGCTCGCGTTTTGAGGAGACGGTTCACGCCCGTGCACGGGCTTTTGCCGCCCAATCGGACCGCCCCGCGGATGCGGCCGGCATCGCGCTGACCCCCCTGGCTCGCTCTATTGAGGATACGACCATGACCTACGAGCATCTCTCAATCGAGTTGGACCGAGCCCTGCGGACCGCCACCTTCACGCTCCACGCGTCGAGCGGAGCCCTGCCGCGCACAGTGGAAGCCGTTCATGCGGCCGGTGCGCGCTTCTGGCCCCTGGCGTTGGCGCGTGAATTGGATGATGCTGTTTTGCACTTGCGACTGAATGAAGAAGATATCGGAACTTGGGTGTTTCGCACCCGTGGCGAGGCGGCGCCGGTCGAAGCCGCCGACCACTTTCTGTCCGAGTATGCCGATGACTGGCTGATCCGCGAGATTATCCTCTATCTCAAACGCACCTTCCAGCGTCTGGATGTGAGCGCGCGGAGCCTGATTACTCTCATTGAGCCGGGCAGTTGTTTCACCGGCCCCTTGCTCGAACTCGTGCTGGCTGCTGACCGGTCGTATATGTTGGACGGTAGTTTTGAGGGAAGCGACCTGCCTCCGGCCACACTCCGTTTGACGTCAATGAACTTTGGGCCGTTGCCCATGCATAACGGCGACACTCGTCTGAGGAGTCGCTTTCTGGCGCAGCCGGATCATCTCGCGAAATTGCGCTCGTATATAGGACGGGATATCGACGCGGAGAGGGCCGACGAGCTTGGGTTGGTCACCTTTATCCCGGATGATATCGACTGGGAAGACGAAGTCAGGCTGGCCCTGGAAGAACGGGCCAGTTTCTCGCCCGATGCCCTGACCGGTATGGAGGCCAGTCTGCGCTTTCCCGGTCAGGAAACACTCCAGACCAAGATATTCGGCCGTCTGAGCGCCTGGCAGAACTGGATCTTTCAGCGACCGAATGCCGTCGGCGAAGACGGAGCGTTGACGCTGTACGGCACGGGGAAACAGCGCCGTTTTCGGAAACAGAGGGTATAGACATGGCGGTTGATTATACTGAGCGTATTCCGAATAATGTTGCCCTAGCCGAGAACCGCCGACTCCAACGCGCCTTGGAGTCGTGGCAGCCGCATTATTTACGCTGGTGGGATAGCTGTGGTCCAGAGGGGACGCAGGCGTATGACGTCTACCTGCGCACAGCTATCAGTGTCGAGTCCGACGGTTGGGCCCATTTCGGCTATGTGAAGATGCCCGACTATCGGTGGGGCATCTTCCTGGCCAAACCGCAGGAGGAACGCCGCATTGCCTTTGGAGACCACCTCGGTGAACCGGTCTGGCCGGAGGTCCCGGGCGAATATCGCAGCCTCTTGCGCCGTCTGGTCGTGACTCAGGGGGATACCGAGCCGGCCTCCGTCGAACAGCAGCGTCATCTGGGGCACACCTGCCCCTCGCTGTACGACCTGCGCAACCTGTTTCAGATCAACGTCGAGGAGGGGCGTCATCTGTGGGCCATGGTCTACATTCTGCACGCCTATTTTGGCCGCGATGGCCGGGAGGAAGCCGAGATGATGCTGGAGCGCCATTCCGGCGATCCGGATAAACCGCGTATCCTGGGCGCGTTCAACGAAGAGACACCGCACTGGCTGTCCTATTTCATGTTTACCTTTTTCACTGATCGTGATGGGAAATATCAACTCGCCTCGTTGGCCGAATCCGGCTTCGACCCGCTAGCCCGGACCTGCCAGTTCATGCTGACGGAGGAGGCGCATCACATGTTTGTGGGGGAAACCGGGGTGATGCGGATTATCCAACGCACGTGTGAGGTGATGAACGAACTCAAGACCGACGACCCTGAGCGCATCCGCATGGCCGGGGCTATCGACCTCCCGACCTTGCAGCGCTTTATCAATTTCCATTACAGCGTCTCGCTCGACCTGTTCGGTCAGGAGCGTTCGACCAACGCCGCCGACTATTTTACGACCGGTCTCAAAGGCCGTTATCGCGAAACCCGCATCAAGGACGACCATCGTCTCTCAGAGTTGACTTGGCCGGTCCAGCGCCCGGTAAACGGCACCATCGTATGTGAAGACGTCCCCGCCCTGCTCGCCATTAACGAGCGCTTACGCGATGATTATGTTGCTGACTCGCAGCGGGGTCTGGCCCGCTGGAACAAGGTGATCGAACGGCAGGGCATCAAGCGCCCGCTCTGTCTGCCCCATCGGGGCTTTCACCGCAAGATCGGCGCTTTTTCCGATGCCCATATCTCGCCACAGGGAGAGACGGTGACCGCCGCTGAGTGGCAGCGCCAGTGTGCATCGTGGTTGCCGACCGAGGACGATCACGCTTTTGTGGCTTCGCTCATGCAGCCGGTCACCGATCCGGGTGCCATGGCGAGCTGGATTGCCCCGCCGGCCCGTGGGATCGACGATCAGCCCCTCGCCTTTCCTTATGTGCAATGGGCAGATACCTCAGGAGGAGAGTAGGCATGCGGGCCAATACTGTTGCTGTTGAGCCGGCAGATTCCTCCGCGCCCGTCCGATTTGCTCCACGTTTCAACGTGGCCGTGCCGTTTATCGACCGGCATCTGGACGAGGGACGGACGCATAAGATCGCCATCCGGACAGTCCACGGCGAGGTGACTTATGGTCAACTTGCCGAGCAGGTCAATCGGTGTGGCAATGTGCTGCGCTCGATGGGCCTCGGGCCCGGCCGCCGGATGCTGATGGTTGTGAAAGATTGTCCCGAATTCTTCTTTCTCTTTTGGGGTGCCATCAAGGCCGGGATCGTGCCCGTGCCGGTCAACACGCTGCTCCGGGCAGCCGAGTATCAATATATGATAGACGACTCCGGCTGTGCGCTTGTTGCCTATTCTGTGGAATACGGACAGACCGCAGAGACTGCCCTTGCCGGAGCTGAATGCGCACCCCAGCCCTTATGCGTCGCAGGGGGGGACTCGGCCTTCGCAGCCCGTATGCGATCCGCATCTGTCGAACTGGAACCCATGCCAGCTTCGGCCGAAGACGCCTGTTTCTGGCTGTATTCCTCAGGCTCGACTGGTCGACCCAAAGGGGCGGTCCATCGTCATCGCGACATGGTGGTCACCTGTGTGCGGTACGCCCGGGGGGTGCTGGGTATGACCAAAGAGGATGTCTGTTTTTCCGCGGCCAAGCTGTTCTTTGCCTACGGCCTGGGCAATGCCATGACGTTCCCGCTCTGGTGCGGAGCAACTGCAATCTTAAGCGACCGGCGCCCGTCACCGGAGATGACGTTCGAGCTGCTCGAGCGTTTTCGGCCCACGCTCTATTTCGGGGTGCCGACTTTGTATGCAGCCCAACTGCTCGCCCTGGAGCACGACCCTCGCGTGTTTCCGTTCCTACGCGCCTGTGTCTCGGCGGGTGAGGCGCTCCCAGCCGAGGTCTTCCGGCGCTGGAAAGAGCGCACCGGCCTGACGATTCTGGACGGGATCGGCTCGACCGAACTGTTGCATGTTTTCATCTCTAACCGGCCGGACGACTACAAGCCAGGCACCAGCGGACGCGTAGTTCCCGGATACGAGGCCAAGATCGTGGACGAAAATGGGCAGCCTGTTGCAGTCGGTGAGATGGGTCGCCTCCTGATTCGGGGCCAGTCAGGGGCCGCCTATTATTGGAACAATCCTGAGAAGACCGCGCAAACCATGCTCGGAGACTGGATGAACACCGGCGATACCTATGCCCAAGACGACGAGGGGTATTTTGCCTACTGCGGGCGGGCGGATGATATGCTCAAGGTCTCGGGCCAATGGGTCTCGCCGGCCGAGGTCGAGGGTATTCTGTTTCAACATCCGGCCGTGCTGGAAGCGGCGCTTGTCGGTTGGGAGGATGAGAACCGCCTGATCAAACCCAAGGCATTCGTGGTGCTCAAAGCGGGCCAGACCGGCTCAGCAGACCTCGCCCGGGAACTGAGTCTTTTTGTCAAAGACCGTACGCTCCCGCATAAATACCCGCGCTGGGTCGAGTTTGTCTCCGATCTGCCGAAGACCGCAACCGGAAAGATTCAGCGCTATAAGCTGCGGGCGCCGGAGTAGCGGCCTTGTCGCTCTCTGCGAGATGACCGCCCATGCGATGTCGCCGGTGTGACACCGACAATCCGGAGGGGGCAAAGTTTTGCATTGAATGCGGAGCCGCGCTCCGGAATCCCTGTCCGAACTGTGGCTGCGAGAACGCCGCCAGAGCCAAATTCTGCATGGAATGCGGGACGTCGCTCACCACGCTGCCCAACTCCCAGCCCCCAACTCCCAGCCCCGACATCTCCCCCCCGCCTCATCTAGCCGAGCGTATTCGCGCTGAGCAGGCCGCGCTCGAAGCGCGTGGCGCGGTTGACGGCGAGCGCAAAACCATTACCGCCCTGTTTACCGATATCAAGGGCTCGATGGAACTCATTGAGGACCTTGACCCGGAAGACGCGCGCTCCATTATCGACCCGGCCCTGCAACTCATGATGGCGGCCGTGCATCGCTATGAAGGCTATGTAGCCCAGTCTATGGGCGATGGTATTTTTGCCCTTTTTGGGGCGCCTCTCGCCCATGAGGACCATGCTCAGCGTGCCCTGTTTGCCGCGCTCCGCATGCAAGAAGAGGGCAGAGTCTATGCCGAGCGGCTTCGGCATGACAAGGGGATCAATCTGCAGATGCGGGTGGGCGTCAATACTGGCGAGGTCGTGGTGCGCTCCATTCGGAAAAATGATCTGCACACGGACTATGTGCCGGTTGGTCATGCGACTAGCTTAGCAGCCCGCCTGGAAGGGCTGGCCACGCCGGGTACGACAGTCGTGAGTCCGTATACCCACCAGCTTACCGAGGGGTATTTCGAGTTCAGGGATTTGGGCGCGGCGAAGATCAAAGGCGTCAGCGAGCCCGTACAGATTTACGAACTCCTCGGGATTGGTGCCCTGCGTACCCGGCTCCAAGTGTCAGCCGCGCGTGGCCTAGCTCGTTTCGTTGGCCGCAAGAAAGAGCTCGAACATCTCAAACAGGTTCGCGAACAAGCGAGAAACGGACAGGGGCAGATGGTCGGGGTGGTCGGCGAGCCGGGAGTTGGCAAGTCCCGGCTGTTTCACGAATTCAAGGTGCTGTCCGAGCAGCACTGTCTTGTCCTTGAAACATTTTGTGCCGCCCATGGCAGCAACTATGCGTATCTGCCTTTGATCGAGTTGCTCAGGAATTACTTCCATATTCGTCCCCAGGACGCCGAACGGACGCTGCATGAAAAAGTCGCCGGGCGGGTGGTGGCGCTGGACGGTGAACTCGAAGACGGACTGCCCTATCTGCTAAGCCTCTTAGGTCATTTGGAGTTCGTTGCGGCGCTTCAGCAGATGGACCCCCACATCCGCCGGCAACGCTCCTTTGACATCATTAAACGCCTCCTGGTGCGCGAGGGGCTCACCCAGCCCGTGGTGCTGATTTTTGAGGATTTGCAGTGGCTGGACGAGGGCACCCAGGCCTTTCTCGATACCCTGAGCGAGAGCCTAGCTACCGCGCCCATACTGCTGTTGGTTAACTACCGTCCGGAATATCGGCACGAGTGGGGAAGCAAGCGCTATTACAGCCAACTCAGACTCGACGCGCTGAGTATGGAGGACGCCAGAGAACTCATGGCCGCACTCCTCGACGAGGCAAACTGGCCGGTTACGGCCGCTTCGCTCGAACCCCTCAAACAGCTCATCTTGGAGAAAACAGAGGGAACACCGTTTTTTATGGAGGAGATAGTCCGGTCGCTGTTTGACCAAGGTGTCCTGGTCCACAGCATGGGTGGTATCTCCCTGACCAAGCCGCTCAATGAGGTCCATATCCCAGCGACGGTCCAGGGTGTTCTGGCCGGCCGGATTGACCGATTAGGCGTAGCGGAAAAGGAACTGCTCCAGACCGCTGCAGTGATTGGCCGGGAGTTCTCGCTCAGTCTCATGACCCAGGTCGCTCGACAGGGCGAGGCAACGCTCGTGCCTCTACTGGCTCGTTTACAGACCGCAGAGTTCATCTATGAGCAGCCCGCCTTTCCTGAAGTCGAGTATACCTTTACGCACGCGCTTACCCAGGACGTAGCCTATAATTCGCTCTTGTCCGAGCGCCGCCAGGAAGTGCACGCCCGGACGGCCCAGGCCATGGCCTCCCTGTTCCACGAGCAACTGAATGATCGTCGCCTCAGAGAACTCGCTTACCACTCTGCCCAGAGTGGTAATACGGAGAAGGCCGTTGAGTATTATCAACGTGCCGGAGAGATGGCGCTGAAGAGCTCGGCCTATACAGAGGCAATTCGTGATCTCAACCACGCGCTGGCCTTACTGCCAGCAGTGCTACACTCCCCGGACCGTCCGCAGCAAGAACTGACCCTGCTCATCTCGCTCGGCTCCTGCCTGATGGCGACCAAGGGGTATGCCGCGCCCGAAGTAGCGCGCGTGTACACGCGCGCCCGCGAGTTGGCCCGCGCGATCGGAGATCTACCGCAGAAGTTTCCCGTACTTTTTGGTTTATGGCGGTTTCATCTGCTGCGCGGGGAATACGCTGCGGCAGGCGAAATGATCGAAAAGCTCCAACGGCTGTCTGCAAACCAGCCAGACTCCGATCAATCCCTGCTGGCTCAGCAGGCGCTTGGATTGACGGCCTTTCGTCTCGGTGCGTTCGCCGACGCCAGAGCCCATCTGGAGCGGGTCGTAGACATATATGAGCCCAGTGTCCATGGCCTGGAGAACGCCCAGGGCATGATGGGCCAGGATCCCGGTGTCGCCAGTCTGGCCTTTCTTGCCTGGGTGCTGTGGCATCTTGGCTATCCCGACCAAGCCCTCCAACGTAGCCAGGAATCCATTACGCGTGCTCGTGAGATTGCGCACCCCTACAGCTTGGCCTTTGCCCTGCATTTTGGAACGTCGGTCCATCGCTTTCGACGAGAGGGGGCGCTGGCTCAAATCCAGGCAGAGGGCGTGGTGACGTTGGCGAGTGAGCAGGGCTTCCCCTATTTTCATGCCGCCGGGGTCTATTTGCGCGGTTGGGCCCTAGCAGAACAGGGCCGGATGGAAGAGGGTATTGCCGACATGCTGGAAGGGAAGCGCATCTGGCAGGAGTCGGGTATTCGGCAACTCGGCCAAGTGTCTCTGTTCTTGGCAGAAGCCTATGGCAAACTCGGGCGCATCGAAGATGGTCTCGCTGTGTTGGCGCAGGCAGAAGCCGAGATAGACAAGAGTAACGAAAAATGGTGCCAAGCCGAACTGCTGCGCATCCGGGGGGAATTATTACTTGCCGCCCAAGACGGCACGGGCTCCAATAGCCGGGAAATCTCGGCCTGTTTTGAGGACGCTATCCAGAGCGCTCATAGCCAGCAGGCAAAATCCCTGGAACTCCGCAGTGCAACCCGCCTCGCCGCGTTCCGGCAAGTACAGGGAAAGCCGGACGACGCCTACCGACTCCTGTCGAATATCTACGGATGGTTTTCCGAGGGATTCGACACGCCGGATCTGCGGGCGGCAAAGGCATTGTTGGATGAGCTTGCGTCGGTTCCAGCGTAGGGAGAGGTTGGAGATTAGGGGAAGAGGATAACTCCTCTGGGGCTGAATGGGGAGCTGGCGAGCAAAGCGTTGTAAATGTCCGTCTTTCTGGGGAATTCCAACCAAAGAATATGCGCGTTCGGGCAACGGTTGTAATGCTCCAATTACCAACGGGGGACATCCCCATCCAGACCGCTGTGTATTTGCCTCGGCTCAGTGCGTTCCGGGTGCGCCCCTTGGTGTGACGGCAGAACGGCAGGTCGAGCACTGCAAGAAGACGGGCTTCGCTGAGCGCCTCGTCTAACCGGGCATCGGCCATACACCCCCGATCCAAGAACCGCCATCAACGGCCTCCTCAGTGTCCTTTATTCTTTTGCGTCTTGGCTGTATAGGTCAGCCGGACGCGGGTTTCCTGGGCCGCGCGGACCGACACCCGCCGGATTTGTTCTCCAAGCCGCTCGTGCCACAGGCGCAGGCCGTACTCGCCCGCGGGGATGTGGCTGAGGACGAACCGACCGGCGGCGTCCGTTACCGCAGTATAGGGATGGCTGGTGACAACGATATGCGCCCGCATCCAGGTATGCAACACATCACAAGCGATCAGGATATAACCCGGCTGCATAAAGCGATGGGCTTTCTCGGACCAGTGGGGTAGACCCAGATTGAATATGGTAGCGTAGCCATTTCGGCGGGCATGGACATTATGCAGGATGAAGTCGCTGTTCCGTAGTTCAAGTGTTTGCCCGACGGCTATGGTCTGGACGCGGGGGACAAAGGCGCAGTTTTTATTGTCCAGCAGCGCGGGAGTGGCAGGGTTGCCTTTTCCGGCATGTACGCCGTCCAGGACGACGACGACATTTTTGAGCCCTCCGCGAGCATCAATCAGGAGGCTCTCATCCGGCATGCTCTCCCCGCAGACCTCTCTGTTCTTGTGGACGGGGAGGGTGGCCGGTGGTGGCGCTTGCCCGTCGAATAAGACCTGCCCGCTGATGCTGCCGCCCTGCTCAACCGGGATTTCCCGGTAAGCGTGGATAGGCTGGACAAGGGCGAGTAATAGGAGCAGGCTGGCGTACCAGCAGGCTGACTTGTCAGTCGTCACGCTTTATACATGACGGCTTTGGTGAAGGCGGGTCAAGGCATCACTCCACCGACAATCCCTCGACCCAATTGCCGTGAAAGCCGTGTGGCACCCGGCGGGGGAGGTGAACAGTTGGCCAACGGCTCGTGCGTCATATTTTCGGCGTCGAGAATGATCAGGTCGCTCCGATTTTCCCCTTTGCGGTACACACCCACGCGCAGGAACCCTTCACCTTCGGCTGACTGCGCCGAGCGTGGAACAAAAATCGACTCCGAGGAAGAGTCATCCGGACCGAACGCATGAGTATGGGAGTCGCCGTTTGCATGGTCATACCCAATGGCCATTTTAAGGCAGTCTGCCGGGGGAAGGAATGGCGTCCTCTCGGCCGGCGGCATATCCCTTCCGACAGGGCAAACCGGGGTAGCGTTCGTAGCCGAGGAAACTCGCTGGGCCGATCGTCCCGTTTGCCTAGGGGATCAAGTGAGACGTCAGGTCAAGCGACCAGCGGGTAAGGGGGGGGATGTTGGTCTTCGGGTCTTCACCGCCAACCTGGAACAGGGGCAACAGGCGGAACTGGCACACATCGGCGCTGACCACATTGCCCTGGGTATAGGCATTCATGACGTGGAACACAAAGCAGAGGTCGGTTTCAAACCAGACGGTATCCTCGCTTTCTCCGTCGCGTGGCATGACCCCCATGCGCGTTCCGAGTTCCGGCTCCCCGCGTGCAGGAGAACCGGAGGTCAGATTTTCCGGGCGCAGGGTCGCCGGAAAAACCATGTAAGGTGACGTGCTCCCGGGTAACCATGAAATCATGCATCATGGTCGGCACCGGCAGGGGAATCTCTTCGTTCCGCATAATGTCACCGTCCGTGGAGACGACCGTGTAGCGCAGATAGGGCGGGAGCGGCCCATAGCCAAAAAAAGAAATTTACCCGTTTCCGGATCGACCTTGGAATGAGCGGTCATCGCTCTCTGGAGCCCGCCGTTAAAATCGTACATACCAATGGTTTCGAGGGTCGATGGATCGAGTTCATAGGGCGGACCTCCTTCCCACAGGGCCGAGCAGGCGGCCCGCATGGCAGATGATATTCGTGTTGGCGGCGTTTGGAAAAACGCCTTGGGCCCATTCGTCCGTATTACTCAGGTCACTGAGACCCGCAAAGAGCGCTTCCCCGTACTGGCGTTCAAGCTTGAAACGTTCCGCTCAGACCCAGCGATTCCGATTCGGCTCATGCGGTTCTCCCGTTTTGCGGTTGAGAGGGTGCCTATCGGACTGCACATTGTCTCCCTCAAGCGCCGTTGTCCTTTGACTGCGCTGACGCTAGGCTGCTCGGACGACTTGGGAGGGACGGACCTGCCCAAGGGAGGGAGTATGTCTACTGCCGAACTCTGTTTTCTCAGCGCAACCGAACTGGCTGCGTGCATTCGCACCCGCGAGGCGTCGTGCCGGGAAGTCATGGAAGCGCATCTCGCCCGGGTCGAGCGCGTCAATCCGCGGGTGAACGCGATTGTGACCCTGTTGGCCGAGCGTGGCCTGGAGCGAGCGACCGCAGCCGATGAAGCGCTCGGGCGAGGCCACGAGGTCGGCCCGCTACACGGCTTGCCCATCGCCCACAAAGATCTGGTCTTGACCAAAGGTATACGCACAACGCTCGGCTCGCCGATCTTTGCCGATTTTGTTCCCGACCAAGACGAGATTATTGTCGAACGCCTGCGTGCGGCCGGTGCGATTGGCGTCGGCAAGACGAATACACCCGAGTTCGGGGCTGGCTCGCAGACGTATAACGAAGTCTTCGGGGAGACCCTCAACCCGTACGATCTCTCCACAACCTGTGGTGGCAGCAGCGGCGGGGCCGCAGTGTCTCTGGCGACCGGGATGTTGCCAATTGCCGATGGCAGCGACCTAGGCGGCTCGCTGCGCAACCCGGCCAGCTTTTGCAATGTGGTGGGGTTCCGGCCCTCGCCCGGCCGTGTTCCCACTTGGCCCCATCGGGTCGGCTGGTTTCCGTTTGCCGTCGAGGGTCCGATGGCCCGTACCGTACAGGATGTGGCGCTATTGCTGAGCGTTATGGCCGGGCCCGACCCCCGGGTGCCGATTGCTAATACCGAATCGGGCGAGCAGTTCCGTCAGCCCCTCGAGCGCTCCTTTGCCGACACCCCGGTTGCCTGGAGTCCGACGCTGGGCGGCCTGCCGGTGGACGCCCGCGTCACTGCAGTGCTGGAAAACCAGCGGAGTGTGTTTACGGACCTAGGCTGCGCCATTGAGGAGGCGACCCCTGATTTCCGAGATGCCGACGAAGTCTTTCGCGTCTGGCGGGCGTGGTATTTTGATCTGTCTTTGGGCGAACTGCTGTCCGAACACCGGGACAGAATGAAGGATGCGGTCATCTGGAACATTGAAGAAGGAGCAAAACTCACCGGCCCGCAAATCGGGCAGGCCGAGAAAAAGCGTACGCTCCTCTATCATCGAGTGCGAGAGTTCATGGAACAGTATGAGTTCCTGATTCTCCCCGTCTCTCAGGTGCCGCCGTTTGATGTCAAACAGCGCTACGTGAGGGAGATTAACGGCGTACAGATGGAGACGTATTTGGACTGGATGCGCTCGTGCTATTACATCAGCGTTACTGGCCTGCCAGCCATCTCGGTGCCGTGCGGCTTTACCCCAGAGGGCCTGCCCATTGGCGTGCAGATCGTTGGCCGGCACCAGAACGAACTGGACGTGCTTCAGTTGGCCTATGCGTTTGAGCAGGCGACGCGGGTGGGGGAGAGAAGACCGAAGGTTGGGGACTAAGGGTTGGGGGAGTCCTATGCGCTCCCCAACCCCTGGCAGGAGAGGACTAGGGCGAGGGGGGGGGGAGGATGAGGAGGGAGTAACCGGACGGCATTCTCAGTGAATAATTCGTAAAAACAGAGGAGGACCATCCTATGCAATTTGGTTTTATGGAGGATTTTCGGAATCCCGAGCCTTGGGCGCGGCCATTTCCCGAGCTGTATAACGCGGTCTTAGACCAAACCATTCGGGCCGAGGAACTCGGCTATGATCACGTCTGGCTGACCGAACATCATTTTACCGCGGACGGCTACAACCCGTCGCTGCTGCCGACCGCAGCGGCGATTGCTACCCGAACCAACACCATTCGGATTGGGACATTTATTCTGCTGCTGCCGTTCCAGCATCCGATTCGGGTGGCGGAAGATGCAACCTGTGTCGATATCTGGTCAAATGGGCGCTTCGATCTGGGGGTCGGACAGGGCTATTCGTATATGGAGTTTGACGCCCTGCGCATGCCCCGGAAGGAACGTTCGGCGCGTTTGCGCGAGGGTGTCGAGTTGATCCAAAAAGTCTGGACTGAGGACGCGGTCACGTTTGACGGGCGTTTCACTCAGGTGAAAGACCTGACCCTGAGCCCCAAGCCGGTGCAGCGGCCCATGCCGCTGTGGATCGGCGCACGGGCCGAGAAGGCCACCCGTAGCGCGGCCCGGCTGGGCTGCCATCTCATGGCAACCATTGGGCCCGACCCGGCAGCGTGGTATCTCGACGAACTCAAAAAGTGCGGGCGCAATCCGGACGATTTCAATATCGCGCAACTGCGCTTGGTATATCTGGCCGACACCGAAGACCAGGCTTGGGAGGATTGCCAGGAGCATTTATTCAGTATGATGGAGTTCTACGGCCATATTCTTGCCGAGGCGAACGATGCGCCTGGAGATAAGAATGTGTGGACCTACACCAAGCCGGGGGAACTCCGCCACTCGGCCTTTGGTGAAGCGGTGATGATCGGCACGCCGGACCAAGTCGCCCGAAAAATGGAACGCTTCAAAAATGAGTTCCAATGCACGCACTTCATTATGAGCACCCAACTGGCTGGCATGGACCCCAAGAAATCGACCCGCTCGCTGGAACTGTTTGCCAAGGAGATCATGCCGAGCTTTCGGACTTGATCGATGGTAGACAGGCGTCAATACGCATAAAACGGCTTCGCCCCTCCTCTTCGTCTTTCCTTGCTCTACGGACCGACTGCCGTGCAGGACCTGCCGCCCGACCTGCTGGCCGACCAATACCTGTCGGAGGTGACCAGGGGGGTGAAGGACGGGGACCGGCAAAAGGTATGACCGGCATGCAAGGAAACCAAGGGTCTATGGGAAACAGCCGAACGGCAAGTAGAGACTGTGAGCAGCGGTGATGGGAGAGCACTCAAGCGCTTTTGAGAATGGCCCCCAGTGTCCGGGCGAGACGATGCCGGACCTGTTCGTTGTCAAAAACCTGATCAGAATGGCCCCCAGTGTCCGGGCGAGACTGTGAGTTGGGATGATGTGCAGGCGTTTCTGTGGGAACTGAACGCAGGGGCCGGGCAGGGTCGGCTGCCGAGTGAGGCAGAGGGGGAATAGGCAGCGCGGCGCGCAGCGGAGCCACGGACACCCTTAATTCGGGGAGTGGCACTGGGATGCGGTAGCCCACGGTACTACGTGAACAGCGACAATAGAACGTAGAGGGTAGGGGAAAAGCAGGCGAATGAGTGAGGTTTTACACGACAGGTCGGGGAACGTGCGGGAATGGATGCAGGGCTGCTGGCACGACGGGCACGCCTGCGCCGAGTGACGGGCGGGCCTGGAAGCAAGGAGATTGTGATCGACATGCTCTGCGCGGCGGCTCCTGGGACGGCAAGCAAGGATGCGTCCGCTCGGCCAATCCCTTTTGGTACTCCACGTATTTTCGGAATAACAACCTCGGCTTTCGTACGGCCTGGACGCTCCTTGGGCCTTCAGGACCCGGGAAGACCAGGAGAAATATATGCGGTTTGAAAACACGGGTGCCCCAATCACAGGCGCGGGGAGCGGGATCGGGCGGGCGGCAAGTCCGGCCTTTGCCGCAGAAGGTGCTGCTGTTGCCGCAGCGGGCCTCCGGCTTGAATCGGCCCAGGCACCCGCTGGCGCGGTTGAGGAATTAGGGCGGACGCTTGTAGCCCTCCAGGTCAATGTCACGCAGCCGGGTTCGGTACGGACTATGGTCGAGCAGGCCGTAGCCGGACTCGGCTCACTTGATGTGTTGGTCAACAGCGCGGGGGTGCGCGAGATCGTACCGTTCTTGGACTTGCCTGCCGAAGAGTGGATGAAGGTCATTGGGACGAACCTGACCGGGACGTTTCTGTGCGGCCAAGCCGTTGCCCGGCACCTGATTGCGCGGGATAAAAGCGGAGAAATCATTGACTTGGCGTCGGTCGCCGGTCTCGTGGGCGTGCCGAACCGGGCGGCCTATGTAGCCTCTAATCATGGAGTGGGTGACCTGACCAAGGAAATGGGAATGGAACTGGCCGATCAGCATATTCAGGTCAACGCCATTGCTCCAGGCGTGGCCGAGACCGCCATGACCGCGAGCTATTTTGACAAGCTGGATATCGCGGCTGCGCTCAAAAAACCCATCCGGCCGGAGGCCGGGCTCAGCCGGAAGAAATCGCCAAGCTGGTATTGTTCCTGGCGCCCGAGGACGCAGGTTTCATGACTGACGCAACGACTCCGATTGACGGTGGGGTAGCGGGCAAGGTTATCTAAGGGAGTGTGACATGGCTGAACATACACAGATTCTTAAAGGGGTCCGTATTCTTGACCTGACTCAATGGCTGGCCGGTCCGCAGGCCACACGGTTGATGGTGGACCTTGGGGCGGAAGTCGTCAAGGTTGAACTCCCCCCCAAAGGTGAACACAGCCGGCATATCCGCATCGTGCCCAAGGATGGCAAGGATGGCGCCACGCCGAGCTATTTCATCATGCACAACCGGGGCAAGAAGAGCCTCTGCGTGGATATCAAAACCCCGGCCGGTCGGGCCGTTATCAAAGACTTGGTCCAGCACTGCGATGTGCTATTCGAGAACTTCACGCCCGGTATTATGGAGCGCTATGGCCTGACCTATGAGAGCCTGTCCGCTATTAACCCAAGCCTCGTCATGTGCTCGGTCTCGACCTATGGGCAGACCGGGCCGTACTCCCGTCGCATCGGCAATGACTTGGTCGCCCTGGCGGCCGGCGGATTGCTGCATCTAGTCGGTGAGCCGGACGGCTATCCGGCCTATCCGGCCTCGGCCATTGGCGATCACATAACCGCGCTCAACGCCTTTGGTGCTATCATGGCGGCTCTGTTTCATCGCCAGCGCACGGGCGAGGGCCAGTACATCGACTTGGCCCTGGTGGACTGTACCTATAATTCGCACGACTGGGCGCTGGCGGCCTATAGCGTGACCGACGGAGCGGTCGACCCGCAGCGTGGTGGCTCGCAGCGGGCCGGGGCGTTTCCCTATGGTGCGTTCAAATCAAAGGACGGCTATATCGCCATCGGGTTGATTACCGAGGACCACTGGGTGACCCTGGTCAAACGCATGGGACACGAAGAGTTACTGACCTCGCCCGAGTTCAAGACCAACCGCTGGCGCATTCAGCACGCAGACGCCCTGCGGGTCATTATCGAAGAGTGGCTACAATCGATGCCAAGTGACGAAGAGGCGATTCGGATTATGGCCGATGAACTCCGCCTGCCGGTTGCTCCAATTTTGTCTATTGGCCAATTTGCGGAAGACCCGCATTTAAGCAAACGCATGGTCGAAACCATGCCCAACCCGGACTACGGTGAACTGAAGCTGCTCCAATCCCCCCATAAATTTTCCAAGACCCCGCCACGCATCCCCGGCCCCGCGTCACGCCTTGGCCAACACACGGGTGAGTTGCTAGGCGACCTGTGCGGCTATACGGCCGAGCGGATACAGGAATTAAAAGACCAGGGTATCCTTGTTGAGAATGTGGACGGGTAGGTGACGGCAAGGAGAACGGAGGCAGCAGCGGGAAAGAATATGGAGAACCCCCGCGACCGTGGGCCCGTAAATGGTCGCAAATCGGTACGGCACTAAGAACAGAGTATGAATACGTAGAAGGCGGGGAGGCTGCACGTCAGTTTGAGGGGACAGTCAACACCGTGTTAACTACACCGCCCTTCAAGCGCCAGCACCCCGCACGAACTGGGCATAAGATAAAGGTAGCAGCCAGCTTCTTCATTAAGGCAGTTAAAGGCGGCCTTGTCGACCATCGTCGGGCAAAAGCGGCGTGGCTGAGGGGGAAAGGACTTTGAGACCCACGGCTGCCTTGAGCGCGTCTACGAGGCTTGGGAATCTCCTTGTCCGTCGTCAGCAATGCTCCGCAATGCGCAGAACGCCGATGCTATACGGATGGCACCAGTTCCTTTCAGCCCTAGGCCACGAGCCCCGATCAAATCCCTTGCCTCATCACAGACGCAGCCCTCGGATTCGACCAACTGCAAGATCGGTCCGGGAGGAACACCGCATCAAAAAGCTGTGTGACGCTCTCTTCGGGCGGTTTCTCGCCCATAGTGAGCGCCGTCAGCAATGCTGAGGGGAGGGGGGGGGGAGGAAAGCCCTCAAAGGTCTTTTGCGCAGGCTGCTCGGAGGCCTGATTGTCGCCCCCGGGTCTCTTGCGGCCTGCGGTCTGGCGACCCCTGAATTGACGGAGCCCCCGTGGTTCCGACCTGAGCGGCGTTGATGAGACAGGTTGCCGCTCCATCAATGCCTGGTCTAGGGCCGGTGCCCCCGCCACCTGTGCCTCGTGGGATCCAGGCTCGGCGCGCGCGGCCCACGGCTCAAGCCACCCGCGTGGCCACGTCGGTCTGTTTTCCCGACCGGTGCTTCATGTCCGCCGCGCCTGCCGCACCGCAGGGAGGCGGCCAAGAGGGGGACGACGCGCCGCCACGCGGGCACGCACCGATTCCGGCGGCAGCGCGGGCGCCGCTCCCAGACCCGGCCGGCGGGCACCCCCGGCCCTAGCCGACGAAAACGAAGTCGAAGTCGTCCAGGGTCGGATATCCCACCCACCACAGGTCATCAAGCGTAATCGTATCGTCCCCCGCTCCGTAGCGGATGACGGCACCGTCTCCCTGCGCCTCGATTTGCAAGCCCGCGAAGGCGGCCGCCTCCGTCGTGCTGGTCGGCAGATTGAGATGGAGCTCAATCCTGTCCTCCTTGTCACTATGCCTCCCGGCGAAGCCGAAGGCTTCGATGGTGTCGTGCCCGTCGCCCTCGCGAAACACGAAGGTGTCGGCCCCCCAGCCGCTCATCAGCATGTCGTTGCCCTGGCCGCCCACCAAGCGGTTGTCGCCGTAGCCCGCGTCCAAAATATCGTCGCCCCTGCCCCCGTATAATTCGTCGTCGCCCCAGGTGGCTTCCAGACTATCGTCGCCCTTGCCGCCGTACAGAATGTCGTCGCCGAATGGGTCGTCCAGGACATCGTCGCCCCTGCCGCCGTACAGAATGTCGTCGCCGTGGCTACCGTCCAGGATATCCCGGCCCCTGCCGCCGTACAGAATGTCGTCGCCGTGGCTACCGTCCAGGATATCCCGGCCCTTGCCGCCGTGCAGTTCGTCGTTTCCCCAGCCGCCGTCCAGGACATCGTCGCCCCAGCCGCCGTGCAGTTTGACGGGGCACCGAACGCCTGCCAGGGTATCGTTACCCGGGCCGCCCTGCATTCTCTCTTTGCCGGTACAGACGACTTCTACCCCCCCATCCTCCAGCCACCTGACCTCCCTCGATTCGTCCGAGCTTTCCCACACGACCCCGTCCGGGCCGTCTGTCTGCACGATCTGCACGAAATGAAAGTTGGCCGCCGTCAGCAGGGACTCACCGCCCGGGCCGATGAGCGCCGCCGCCTTGCGCAGCGTGATCTGGTTGCCGCTCCCATCATGCCGAAGGGTGATGGTCCGGGCCGTCGCATCCACCGCGAAGGTCAGATCGCGGAACGTCCCCGCGAGATCCACGAAGCGGATCTTGTCGTCCAAGGCGAAGTCCCGGATCGTGTCCTGCCCGTTTTCCTCCTCGAAGACGAAGATGTCCTTGCGCTCCGTGGCCTGGTACTTCTCATTCCAGTACTGCCTGCGGGGCTTGGCGTAGTACGCCCGTTCGAGACGGGACATATCCTCCAGGTCCGGTTTCGGGGAATCGATGAAAATCGCCATGGGAACCTCCTTCTGTGTAAGTGACTGGAGGATATCCTACCCCCCCCCCCCCCCCCCCGCATGCACCCTCCCCCCTCCCCCGTAAGCCTGGTCTGCGATAGGCAAGGGGCCCGGGCCACCTCGTGCCGCGGGGTATGCCACGGAGAGGGAGGGATGAAGCACTGGACGGGGCGATCGCCCGACATGGCCGGGGGGCACCGGCCGGGGGGGCCCGGTGGACGTCTTGAGCCACGGGGCCCGCCCTCCGAGACTGACCTCTCACGATTCGCATACTGAGAGGGAACCGACCCTAGACGGCATATCCTCGCATCCGTCTTAATGTATCTTTCCCCTCAGGGTTCCGGGAAAATCTGAGGTGCTTCCGAAAAACTCTTCAAGGTCTGCTTCGGACAAGTCAGGGGCAACTTTCATCTGCTGGACAACCATATGGCCCACTTTCCGATCCCTCCGGTACGCCTTGAGTGCCTCTTGTGCCATGACGATAGTCTCCCTGTATCTTTCAGGCCAATGACCTGCTCATAGCGCCACGGTGGGTATTGGCACTTGATGAGCCTGTCGTTGCACCGCTCCCGCAGGTCGCAATAGGGAGGCTGTATAGGGGATGGACGCCCAAGTCCACGGCGAGGGCATCATCGACGGCCTGGATTCCTTATACAGGGGATGAACAATACCCTATATGGTCCCTGTGGGCGCTCTCAGTTCGTCACACTACTCCGAGACTCCAACCGACTGCTGTGTGCTCAAAAGTTCTGTGGCAATCCCGGCGGATTGAAGATGGACAATCTGCCCTTCTTCGCCAATGAGCTTCGGGAGCCGCAGGGCTTCTTCTGGCCGTTTCCCCGAAGGGAGCGAGCGAAATGCCTCGCTCACTCCGAGGCCCTGCTAAGCTGATACAGAACCGCGCCGCCACGCCCCACCTCCCATTCTGCCAAGTCCTGGACTAGACCAGGGTGACGTATTGAGACCAGACACGTGCCTATCCGTTTGTGAAATGGGCGGGCGGGAAACTTGTGCCCGCAATCGTGGGCCTGTGGATCTATCGTTCAACGACTACCTGGAGGCGTTTGTGGGCGGTGGCGCGGCCTTCATTTGCCCTTGATGGCCGGATGCGGAAAGCCCATCTCTCAGAGCCTGGCCCAAAAGTAGAGTGGAGGGGTTTCACGGGTGTGTGATGCAGTTCCGTTCGGAAACTGAACGGAGCCACGAAGGCCCTGGCCCGCACCCGTGCGCCATCAGTAGCGGCGCGCGCTACGCAAGGACCCTCATGGCCCGCGAGGGGGCCCGGATTGAGCCGTTCCTGGCGCCGACGCGCGGGATCGGTGGCCCGCGCCCGGCGGGGAACCCCACGGCGGCCGGTGGGAGGAGCGGGGATGCCGCCGGCAAGCAGGGCGCCGGGCGCAGGCGCTAGGGCGTCGGCGAGACTACCGGCCGGCGCTTCGGGCTCGGCGTTCCTGCCGGTAATGTTCAGGATCGCGTCGGCGCTCCGGCCGGGCCGAACTCGCGCCGCCCGGCCCCTAGCGGTGCCCGCTGTGCACCGCCAGCGGATATGCCGGCCCGACGCGGTGCGGCGCCCTCGACCGGCGCGGCAAGGGGACCCTCAAGAGCGGCAAGCGCTCCGACACGGCAAGTCGCTTCGACCTCCTCCCCCGACGAGGGGGCGTCGACCGCCCCTGCGCCGGGCGCGGGCGCTGCCGTAGATGAGCGAAAGACGGGGGGCACTCCATCGCTTCAAGCGAAGCCTGGAGCGACATTGCTCACAGCGAGCGTACCACACGGCGCCGCGCAAGGCCCGGTAATCCTTGAAGGAGTTGCGAGCCAGGCGCTCAGACCCTAATCTTGATCTCACTCCTACCCAACCGTCATTGGCAAAAATCCCAACACCCCGATTGCCGCACTGACGCACCACGCCACTCGCTTGACCTGCAAACCTGCCCAGGATCGAACACCCCGGCCCTCACTTGGTCTTCGTCGGCTACCCTCCGGCGGTGATAGACAAGTGAGGAAGTTTTTGCTTTCCTAGGCGTTCTCTTGTAACGAAAAGGAGCACGCATATGCTGCCGGTCGGTTATCTCCCCTGTACGCAAGACCCCCCGTCCGGGACGAATATGGGGCGGGTGATTGATGAAATGATTGCCGAGGCCCAGGCCGCGGAGGCTAGTGGCTGGGACGGCTGCTTTCTGACCGAACACCACCAACAGGAAGACGGCTATCTGCCCAATCCGTTGTTGCTGGCCGGCCTGGTTGGGATGAAGACCGAGCGGATAAAGGTCGGCACGTGCGTGTTGTTGATGCCGCTCCACCATCCCGTCCATGTCGCGGAAGACTGCGCCGTGATTGATCAGGCGACCAAGGGGCGTCTCGTTTTGAGTGTGGGTGTGGGGTACCAGCCGCACGATTTCGACGCGTTCGGGATTCCGATCACCGAGCGGGCCACCCGGACCGAAGAAGCCATTGATGTTATCCGAAAGAGCTGGACGGGGGAGCGCTTCTCTTTTGAGGGCAAGCATTTTCACTATCAGGACACCCTGGTTACGCCTGGCCCGAGTCAACCATCCGGTCCGCCGGTCTGGATGGCGTCGTGGACGCCGGTCGGACTGCGCCGGGCAGGTCGGCTGGCGGACGGCTGGATCGCCGACCCGGTGCAGAGCCTCGGGGTCATTAAAGACTATGCCACCCGGTATCGGGAAGCCGCGGAGAAGGCCGGCCGGAAGCCGTATATCTGTCTGATGCGTGATGCCGTGCTGGCCGACAGCATGGCCGAAGCCGAAGCCGCAAGCGGGCCGACCATGTACACCCATCGTTTCTACTTTCAGTATGACGCCTATGTCCAGGACGAACACGTCAAGGACGTCAAGACGCCTGAAGAGTTGAGCTTTGGCATCGCTTCCAAGGAGCGGCTGATTGTGGGCTCGCCCGAAGACTGTCTGGAGCAACTCCAGATGTGGAAAGAGGCGATTCAGCCGGATTATCTGATCATACGCTTTCGACAGCCGGGCGGTCCGTCGCATCGGAATACACTGCAGGCGATACGTACTTTTGGCGAAAAAGTGATTCCAAAGTTGTAAGAAGCGTTTTTTCAGCGCCCCTCACCCCGACCCCAGAGGGAGAGGGAACCATATATGGAAATTCCGCTGACCCAATACCTAGCCGCATTCTGCACCCGGCTCGATTACGACAGTCTGCCGGCTGAAGTGGTCGATCGGGCTAAATATTTCTTTCTCGACTATCTGGGCGTCGCGGTGCGCGGCGCGCTGTCCGATTCTAGCCAGCCGCTCTACCGCTTGGCGAACAGTCTCGCTCCGGCAGGGCGGGGAACGGTTCTGGGTCGGGCGGAGCAGACGCATTTCCCGTATGCAGCCCTGGCCAACGGCACGTCCGCTCACAGCCTGGAACTGGACGATACCCATCAGGCCGGCTCGATTCATCTCGGGGTATCGGCCTTTTCCGCGGCGCTGGCCGTGGCAGAACAGGTTGGCGCGAGCGGCAAGGCGTTTCTCACTGCCAGTGTGGTCGGCTTTGAGGTTGCGGCTCGGCTGGCCATGGCCCTCAAACCGCCCGAGCACTATGGCCGTGGATTTCACCCCACGGCGACCTGCGGCACCTTTGGCGCTGCGGCCAGCGCGGCCAAGCTGCTGGAACTGAGTGAAGCCCAACTGCTGTCAGCCCTCGGCATTGCCGGCAGTCAGTCTGCCGGGTCGATGGAGTTCCTGGCCGAGGGAGCCTGGACAAAACGCTTCCACCCGGGCTGGGCCGCGTTCAGCGGTATTCATGCTGCCCTGCTGGCAAAAGAAGGCTTCATTGGCCCGCGCACGATTCTCGAAGGGCGGGACGGTTTTCTCAAAGCGTACGGGATGCGGCCCGAGCCAAGCAAAATTAGCGAGGGGTTGGGCGAGGGTTTTCAGATTCTGCAGACCGCGGTCAAACCGCATGCCTGCTGCCGCTATACTCAGGCCCCGATTGATGCAGTGCTCAGTATCGTACGGGAACACGATGTGAGGCCCGAGCAGGTCGAGCGGATCATCGTCGGCATGCTCGAAACCGGCATCCCGGTGATCTGCGAGCCGGCCGAGCGCAAATATCGCCCCACGAATGTGGTTGAGGCCCAGTTCAGCCTGCCCTTTGGTATTGCAGTGGCCTTGGTCAAACGGCGGGCCGGGCTGAATGAATTTTCCGAAGCCATGTTGGGAGATACCGCAGTCAACGCCCTGATGGTCAAGGTCGGATATGAACGTGACCCGGAACTGGAAAGAAACTATCCCAAGGAATGGCCGGCCTGGGCGCGGGTTGTTCTGAACACCGGACGGGAAATCTCTGCTCAGGTGCGTTTCCCAAAGGGCGACCCGGAAAATCCGTTATCGTGGGAAGAGTTGACGGCGAAATACGCCGACCTCGTGAGCACGGTCTGGACGGACGTGCGCTCCAGCCGGGTCTGCGAGGCGGTCCGGGCGCTTGAGGCCGAATCTGATCTGCGCCATGTGACCCAAGGGCTGTAATCGAAAGCGAGCGTTGTACCGGAGGGAGCGAAGAATGGATTATGGTTATGTGTTTCCCGGTGGAGTTCATGTCTACAAGGACATCATGCTGGCGGAAAGGCGCGGGTATACGCACGCTTGGCTCTATGATTCCCAAATGTTGTTCAGCGATGTCTATGCGTCCCTGGCCTTGTGTGCGGTGAATACGAAAAAGATCAAGCTGGGGCCCGGGGTGACCAACCCGGCCTCGCGCATCGCCCCGGTCACGGCCGGCGCGATTGCGTCCATCAACGAACTGGCCCCTGGCCGGACCATCCTCGGCATCGGAACGGGGAATACCGCCCGGCGGACTCTGGGCATGCCGGCGGCCCGGTTGATGGACCTGCGCGAGCATATCGAGACCTGTCGAGATCTGTTGGCGGGCAAGACCACGCCCTACCAGGAAGGCCACCGTCGCCGCATGGTGAAGTTCCTCAATCCCAAGGGTGGCTGGATCAATATCAAGAAAAAAATCCCGATTTATGTCGCGGCGAGTGGTCCGAAGACGTTGGAGCTTGCTGGTGAAATTGCTGACGGCATTATCCTGTTCGGTACAGTGAGCCCCAGCCTGATTGAATTTGCCATGCAACATATTCGGGCCGGGGCGGAGCGCGCGGGACGGAATCCGAAGCGGATTTATACGCTGTGTATGACCGCCTTCCATCTCACGAGTAAGGGCGAGCAACTCGAAACCTCGGAAGTCCGCGGAGCCGTCGGGCCGTTTGTCTCGTCTTCCAGCAATATTTTTGCCTTTTCCTGCCCGAACCCACAGGATCTGCCAGCTGATGTGCGAGATGATCTGGTCGCCTTTAAGCACGCCTATCGGGCTCCCGAGGGTCCGATCGAAACTCGCCACCTCACGCTCTACGCCGATTATCTGCAAGGCTTCAAGAAGGAGCACGAGCCGCTGGTCACGGAGAAGATGATTCGGGCCACCACACTGACCGGCACCAAGGAGGAAGTGCTGGAGTCGGTCCGGGCCATGAAGAAAGCCGGGATCAAGCAGGTCGCGGTCCAGCCGGTGACGGACACCCGTGCCACCATTGACGCCTTCGCCCGGGCCGTGATCCGCAAGATGAAATAGCAGCCTGAGAGGACGCGTGTCTATTACGGCGAAGGGTACGGAACAAGCACGGCGGTGCCGGTAATGGCGCGCTCTCCGCGCTCGTTCTCGACGACCAAGTCGCAGTACACGGCCGGGACGCCCTTTTCCTCGTTTTTCTCGGTAATCATGCCCCACAGGGCAATCGTCTCGCCGTGGCGCACGGGCGCGCGAAACATGGTGTGCAGGCTGCGCACCCGCCAGCCCACAAAAAAATCTTTGAGCATCTGACAGAGATAGGTCGCGCTCAGGGGACCGGGAACAATGGGCGTGGTCAGCCCGGCCTGCTCGGCATCCTTCTGGTGAAAGAAGAACTTGAGGCCGGTGATCTGGACCGCATCCGCATAGCGAAGCACCGTCTCTTTGGTCGGGGTTTTCCAGACCGGTCCGATCTCGTCACCGATCTCCACGTCGTCAAAAGGTTTCGACTGCGGCGGCATGGCGGCTTACCGGAAGGCGGGCAGGACTTCATGGGCAAAAATTTTGAGCGTTGCCAGAAAATCGTCCTGCGCCATGTCGCCGAATATCAAGGTGAACAGCGTCACGCCTTTCTTGTGTTTCTCCTGCAGGGCGCGGACGACGCCGTCCGGGTCGCCGCACACGCCGCATTGATCGAGGTTGGCTAGTCGGCCCAGGGTCTTTTTGGCCAGCGGGTATTTCTTGTCAAAGTCCTGTTGATCTTTCCCCAGGACAACCAGGGTCTGTTCGGAGATTTCAATTTCGTCCGGATCGCGGCCGATGGTTCTGCAATGGTCGGTAATCACCGACCACTTCTGCTCGATTTTATGGGACGCGGCGGCCGGACAGTTCCAGCGATCAGCGTGTTCGGCCACGATCTTGAGCCCCTTGCGTTCGGCCATGGCTCCGATCGTAATGGGCGGATAGGGCTTCTGAATCGGCTTGGGGTTACAGTGGGCCTCTGCGATGGTGTAGTGTTCACCCGCATACGAGGCCGCGTGTTCGGTAAACATCTTCTTCATAATGATGAGGCCTTCTCTCATCTGCTCCGCTCGAGTGCCGCCGGACGGAAAGGGGTAGCCGTAGGCCTCATACTCCTCATTCATCCAGCCGGCTCCCAGACCGATTTCAACCCGGCCTTCACTGATGTTGTCCAGGCTGGCCGCCATCTTGGCCAGAAAAGCGGGGTTGCGATAGGAGTTGCACAGTACCAGACCGCCGACACGGAGCGTGGTGGTGACCATGGCCATGGACGACATGACCGTCCAGCCCTCTAGGAAATCGGCCTGGGGCATCCCGCGCGGCCACATGTGGTCGGTAAACCAGATGGCGTGAAAACCATACTCCTCGCAGGCCAGGGCTCGTTCCTTGAGCAAGGGAAACGGCAGGCCGATCTGGGGCTGAAACAGACCAAATTGAATGGGACGGGCCATGGTGTCCTCCTCTCGTCGTCAGGGCAGGTGATTGACTCGGCATTGCCTCTCTACAAGGCTTATTATCGTCTCGCCCGTGCGCCGTCTATTACCGTGGTGGCGGGGAGCTTTACCTTGACAATCCCGAGGACCACAGCCAAGATGCCAGGAACGTCCGAGACGCAAGGAGATGGGCCCAATCTGATGGAGTAGGACGGCGATGGATTTCGAACTCACGCAAGAACAGACAATGATCCGCGCCCTGTGTCGTGATTTCGCCAAGAGAGAGATCGCCCCGTATGCGGATGAATGGTCCGCCGAGGAGCATTTCCCCACCGATATCTTTCATCGGCTTGCCGAGTTGCAGTTGATGGGGCTGCTCATCCCCGAGGAGTACGGGGGCTCTAACGCCGGGACCATGGGCATGGTCATGGCGATTGAGGAGTTGGGCAAGGTCGATCAGTCGATAGCCACAACCCTCCAAGCCCATTTGACCATAGGCTCACTGCCGTATTTGCATTTTGGTACGGTAGAGCAGAAGAAAAAATGGCTGACCCCCCTGGCCAAGGGCGAACGCCTCGGGGCTTTCGGCCTGACCGAACCCCAAGCCGGCTCGGACGCCGCAAATATTATGACCACGTCCCGTCTTGAGGGCGATTACTGGGTGGTGAACGGCACCAAGAGTTTTATCTCCAACGCAGGTACGCCGCTGAGTTACGGCCTGGTTGCCCTCACCACGAACGGCACTGGCGACAACGGCAAAAAACAATACAGCGCGCTGATCATTCCCAAAGGTATACCCGGTTACACGGTTGGCCAGCGGTATAAAAAAATAGGCTGGCATACGGTTGATACGCGAGAGCAGATTTTCGAGAATGTCCGCGTACCGCGTGACAACCTCCTGGGGGCGCAAGGCTCAGGCTTCCGGGCGTTTTTGAAGACGCTCGAATGTGGGCGCATCTCCGTTGCCACGCTCGGTCTGTCGCTGGCCGAAGCCTGTCTGGATTTGTCGCTCAGGCATGCCTTGGAGCGCAAAACCTTTGGTCAACCCTTGGCTTCTCGTCAGGCTATCCAGTTCAAACTGGCCGATATGGCCACCCGGGCCGAGATGGCGCGGCTGATGATCTACCGTGCCGCCACGCTCCGCGACGAAGGGAAACCCTACGCCAAAGAGGCGGCCATGGCCAAGCTGGCCTCGTCTGAAATCGCGGTGAAGACAGCGGAAGAAGCCGTCCAGATTCACGGCGGCTATGGCTATATGCGCGAATCACCGGTCTCCCGCTTCTATCTGGACTCAAAAATTCTCACCATTGGTGAAGGAACCAGCGAAGTACAGCGCATGGTGATTGCCCGCCAGTTGGGCTGCTGAGATTCCCAATACTCAGTTCCCTCGAGGACTCCCATGACTCTTCCATATTTCGATCTTTCCGGGAAAACGGCCATTATCACCGGCGGCAGTAAGGGCCTGGGCGAACAGATGGCCTACGCCCTGGCCGAGGCGGGGGCGGATGTGGCGCTCGTCAGCCGAACGCAGGCCGACCTCAATGCCGTCTCGTCCGCTATCCATGCCTCCACCGGATGCCGGGTGATTGGCGTCGCCGCGGACATCACCAAAGACGCTGAGATTCAGGCCATGGTGCAAGCAGTCATGGCCGAATTCGGTCAGATCGATATTCTGATTAACAACGCCGGCATCGGAGGGACGACCCCGGTGCACGATCTGAGCGAAGAGGAATGGGACCACTTCATGAACCTCAACCTCAAAGGACCGGTGCTGTGTTCCAAGCATGTCGGGGTCGAGATGGCCAAACGCAAGCAGGGCAATATTATCAACGTCTCTTCCCTGTTCTCGAAAATCGTGGCGCGCTATATGGCTGCCTACGGGGCAACCAAAGCCGCCCTGGTGTCTTTCACCCGTACCCTGGCGCTCGAATGGGCCCGGGATAATATCCGGGTGAACGCCCTGTGTCCGGGCTATTTTGATACGCCGATGAACCACGAATTTTGGGAGACCAAGGGCGGGAGGGGGATCATAGGCAAGATACCGATGCAGCGGGTCGGCAACCCCAAGGAGCTCAAACCGGCGATTATCTTTCTGGCCTCAGACGCCAATACCTTCATGACCGGCACGACGCTCTTCGTCGATGGCGGGCACAGTTTGGTTGGATAAGGGGAGACGGAATCCGGGAGGATAAAGTATGGCACCCTGGCAGCATACGTACAAGGATAAGCTCATCTCGGCCGAACAGGCCGCCAGCCTCGTCAAATCGGACAGTTTAGTCCGGCTGCATATCGGCAAACCGCCCATCCCCATTCTGGACGCCTTGGCGGCGCGGAATGGAGAGCTGGAACAGGTGACCCTGATCCAGTGTTATCCACTGTACGAGCACCCTATTTGGAACGCCGCCGCCTACGATACCTCGTTCAATCGGATCGTCGATTATGTCGGGGCCGGCTGTCGGGAGGGCATGAAAAAGCACTATGTGGACTTCATGCCGCTGGACTATCCTCAGTATGCCAAGCAGGCCGAACAGGGGCGGACCAATACCTGGAATTCCGATATTTTCTTTGGCGTGGTCTCACCGCCGGATGAAAAGGGCTATTGCAGCTTCGGTAACGCCCTCTGGTATAATAAGGATGTGGCCAGGGCGGCCACGTGTTTCATCGCCGAAGTCGACCCCGCCTGCATTCGGACCCACGGAGACAACTGGATCCATGTGTCCGAGATCGACTATCTGGTCGAAGAGACTAAACCTTTTCCGGTCGGGACCCCCCCACCGCCGGACGAGGAGCAGGGGACTTTGGAGGTCATTGGGGAATTCGCCTCCACCCTGATCAAGGACGGCGACACTGTCCAAATGGGTATCGGCGCGATCTCCGAAGCCATCGGTCTGTTTCTGACGGACCGGAACGATTTGGGGATTCATAGCGAAATTATGACCGCCAGCCATGTCGAATTGGTCAAACGTGGCGTGGCGACCGGTCAATACAAATCGATGCATAAGGGCAAGGCGGTCGCGGCTATGGTCGTCGGTGGCGCGGACCTGGAGTTCGTCAATGACAACCCGGCCTTTGAGTTGTATAGCGTATTGTATACGAACTCCCTGCTGACCATTGCGGCCCAGAAGAGTCAGGTCGCGGTGAATGGCACCTTATCAATCGACCTGACCGGACAGGCGGCAGCCGAGTCGCTCGGCCCGCAAATGTACTCCGGTATCGGTGGGCAGATGACGTTTATGATGGGTGCTCTGTACTCGGAGGGGGGGCGGTCCATCATGGTGCTGCCGTCCACGGCGCGCCGAGGCTCGCTGTCCCGTATTGTTCCCATGCTGGAGCCGGGGAGCACGCTGACCACGCCACGCCAGTACACGGACTATGTGGTGACCGAGTTTGGCACGGTCAATCTTCAGGGCAAGACACAACGCCAGCGCGCCGAGGCCCTGATCAGTATTGCGCATCCCGACTTTCAGCCCGACCTGAGACGCGCGGCAAAGAAACTGTTTTGGCCCTAGGCCAAACGACGGTTCAAAGGAAACACATTGCGAATGCGTCGGTTGACAACCCTTCCATACATGAGGGGAGCAGCCCCAGGGGACTGCCTTTTTCGTCGGAGCACCGTGGGACTGGTGGCGCTCGTTCTGCTCCTGCCCGTGCCGGCTTGGTCCCAGAGTGTTGACGAACTGCTCTCTAACCCAGCGGCCTTTGACCGGCAAAAAGTCAAAGTGACTGGGCGGGCCACGACCCTCATCGTCGAGGAAGGCAAAAACCCGTACACCAAGTTCAAGCTCGGTGACGCGGAAAGGAGAATCCCGGTCTTTATGCGCGGTGTCCAGACGCTGCATGAGGGTGAGACATACGAGGTCGGTGGCGTATTTCTGGTCAAACCGGCCAGCGACGGGTCAACGCAGGTCAGCGGGATTGTGGGCCAGACCGTTCTTCCTCTGGAGGGGGAACCCCAGGCAGACGAGCCGTCGGAGTTTGCGGAAGGGGAAGCGGCTGAAGAGTTCGATTCGCAAGAGGCGGTGGCCGAGTTGATCGAAGCTGAAGAGACGGCTGGGGAGGACAGCCCGGATCTCTCGGTGGCCGACCTGCTAGAGAACCCTGCGGCGTTTGACCGACAGACAGTCAGTCTGGCAGGGGGAGTCTCGACCCTGAGGGTGACAGAAGGAGATACTCCTTCCACCAAGTTCAAGCTGCACGATGCTAGTGGCGAGATCCCGGTCTTTATGCGTGGCGTCCAGACGCTGACCGAGGGCGAAACCTATGAGGTCGGCGGGGTATTTCTGGTCAAACCGGTCAGCGACGGGTCAACGCAGATCAGCGGGATTGTGGGCCAGACCGTTCTTCCCTTGGAGCAGGAACCCCGGTCAGACGCTCCGTTGGAGTTTGTGGAAGGGGAAACGGCTGAGGAGTTCGAGTTGCAAGAACGGGGGGACGAGCCGCCGGGGTCTGATGAAGAGACGCCTGCGGAGGACCCCATAGGTCTCTTGGTGGCTGACCTGTTGGAGGATCCGGCGGCGTTCGATCGGCTAGCGATCAGCCTTGCGGGCGAAATCTCGACCCTGAGAGTCACGGAGGGAGACCCTGCCTCCACCAAATTCAAGCTGCACGATGCTAGTGGCGAGATTCCGGTGTTTATGAATGGAGCCAGAGCGCTGATTGAAGGGGAGGCGTATGAGATTGATGGCGTATTCCTGGTAAAACCGACCAACGACGGAACAGGTGAGGTGAGCGGAATCGTGGCCAGCACGGTTGAACCCGTCGAACCAGAGCCTGCGCCTGTGTCGGTGGCTGAGGCTCCGGTCGACGGGGCGGCGGAAGCCCCTGCTTACACGGCTCCGCTCTACACGGTGCGAGCGCTACTCGCCGATCAGGTGCGGTTGAATCGACACTTCGTGAGTGTGACCGGACAAGTAACGAGCCTGACCACTCGCTATGGGGCACGGACGTACCAGAAGTTCAAACTGACGGACGGCAACGATACGATTCCGATTTTCATCCCGGGCATTTCCCCGTGTGAGCAGGGTCAGATTTGCAAGGTCACCGGTGTGTTCCTCATTAAAAGGACACAGGATGGTGAGTCTGAGATCAGTGGAATTAAAGCCGACGCCGTCGAAAAGGTGGAGGATGCACCTTATTTACAGTGGACCAGCCTTGTGTTCCGGGAGCGGCCGGGGAGGTCGGGTTCCAAGTCCAGATTCCCCGCTGGATATACGTTTCCAGAATGAGGGCGACGGGAACGCCGCCCTCGTGAGCGATCAGCTGACCAGAATTTCCTTGGCGTGGATCGTATCCAGGTATTCCCGCACGGCCGCAATCTTGCCGTCCGATAATTCAATCAGAAAGTGATATTGGTTGTTGTAGACCCTGCCGTTGGCCAGCTCTCCATACGACTCGGCTTCAACCGCAACCCGGTCCCCTTCGGCAATCACGCCTTTGGGCGTGATTTTTAGACCGTTCGGCATCGCCGTGCCAATCCCCTTCGCCAGTTCGCCAAATTCCGCCTTGGTCTTGGTGCCGGACAACTCGAACTTGCCGGCCACCCACCACGTGGCATCGTCGGTCATCAAATCCAGTGCGGCGTCAAAATTCCCGGCGGAAAAATGCTCAAAGAAACCTAGGACGACACCTTTATTTGCGTCACTCATACGAAACCCCCTTTCCTGTGCATCGTCACACCGATGCCGATCAGAGTAAGATGCCCCCTTATAGCCTACCCGCCTGAGGCCGCGCAAGCGAATTGGGGCGGGGGATGTTTCGCCAATGCCCGATTCTACCGTTGATAAGGCCCGGGCCATTCCACCCGGGGCATTGAGGCACTGTCCGGTTGGGTTACCGCACCCTCGGAGGCGGAGTTGACCTGGGCCGCGTATTTGGCGAACACGCCGGAGGTGTAGCGCGGGGGCGGTGGTTGCCAGTCGGCCAAGCGGGTTTGTATCTCAGCGTCGCTCAACTCAACATTGAGCTGACGCCTCTCAATATCAATCACGACCATGTCGCCTTCCCGGAGAATGGCAATCGGACCGCCAACCGCGGCTTCCGGCGCGATATGACCGGCCATAAGGCCCCGCGTTGCTCCGCTGAAACGCCCGTCGGTGATCAAGGATACGGAGTCGCCAAGTCCTTCACCCACGATGGCTGCGGTCACGCCTAACATCTCTCGCATACCCGGCCCGCCCCTTGGACCTTCATAGCGAATGACCACGACATCGCCCTCTGTGACGTGTCTTTGCGTGACCGCAGCCATGGCGTCCTCCTCACACTCGAAGAGAAGGGCCGGTCCGCGGTGATATGGGCGCTCATGTCCGGCGACTTTGATGACACAGCCGTCAGGCGCGAGATTGCCCCGCAGAATGACTAGTCCGCCGGTGTCTTTGAGCGGCTGGGCCAGCGGCAGAATGACATCCTGGCCTGGTGTCTCAACGGCCTTTGCCGCCTCAACCGCAAGGGTTTCCCCGCTGGCGTTCAACTGTCCGCCGTCGACCAGCCCGCCGTCAACTAGACGTTGGACAATCAGGGGGATGCCGCCTGCTTTATCCACGTCGGTGGCCACATATTTCCCGCCGGGTTTGAGGTCGGCAATGAGCGGGGTGCGGCGGCTGACTGTATCGAAATCGTCAATAACGAGCGGAATACCGGCTTCCCGCGCCATTGCCAGCAAATGCAGCACCGCGTTGGTCGACCCTCCGGTTGCGGCCACACAGGCAATGGCGTTCTCAAACGCCTGACGGGTCAAAATGTCCAGCGGACGGATATTCTTATTGAGCAGGTCCATGACTTGCTTGCCGCACTGGACCGCAACTGCCTCTTTGCGCACATCGGTTGCCGGAACACTCGCCGTACCCATGGGCGACAGGCCGATGAACTCCATGACGGTGGCCATGGTATTGGCAGTATACTGTCCGCCACAGGCTCCGGCTCCCGGACAGGCGAAGTCCTCGATATGTTTGAGGTCCGTGTCACTCATGCGCCCCGCCGCATTAGCTCCAATGGCCTCGAATACGTCCTGAATGGTCACGTCTTTGTCCTGAAAGCGGCCGGGTGCGATCGATCCGCCATACAGCAGCAGCCCTGGGATGTTGAGGCGAGTCAGGGCGAGTGCCCCGGCGGGAATGGTCTTGTCACATCCCACGATAATGGCCATGGCGTCAAACAGATAGCCCCGACCAACCAATTCAATCGAGTCGGCAATAACTTCGCGGCTGACGAGGGAGGCTTTCATGCCTACCGTCCCCATGGTGACCGCATCGCTGATGGAGATGGTATTGATTTCCATCGGGGTGCCGCCAGCCTCCCGTACGCCCTGCTTGACCTTATCGGCCAGCCGGCGCTGATTGAAGTTGCACGGCATGGTCTCAATCCAGGTATGCGCCACGCCAACCAGTGGTTTGGCCAGATCGTCGTCCGTAAAGCCGATGGCTTTGAACATGGAGCGCGCCCCGGCGCGGTCACGGCCTTCGGTAATAAGATGACTGGAGTGTTTGGGATGAAACGCCATCGTCTCCTCCTTCGCGATAAAGCAGCAGGGGCATGGGAAGTATATTCCCTTCCTGCTCTATAGATAGTCTTGTCGGACAACTCCGCGCAAGCCGATGTCGCCAGTCTTCATCTTTGACGGTTGAGGGGGATCTTGCAGCTTGTGGACGCCTCGGTGCAGATGAGCCGGAAGGAGGAGGATTCGTCCGCTGGGCGAGTCGTGACCCCGGTAGTCAGCGCGATGGTAGGCGGCCTGGGTCGACCGAGGCCGACAGGGGTGCCGAGCGCGGAGGAGTGGGCGTTTCTGGAGGCTCCGGTCCGCCGCGACCGGAGCGCCCGTGGCCCGCCCGGTGTCGTGCCCTTCCTTGAAGATATCAAGGGGTTGGTTGTGGACCGATGGCTATTGTTGTCATACTCCGATGATGATTCTTGACAGTATTTCCCACAATGCGTAAAGGAGAATCGCGACACGCGACAAAACTCTCCTCACACAACCATGCTTCTTCCTCCAAACTGAGGCAAAGCCAGTCTATGTGCAGCGGAGTCCTGACGCATCATGGTGCTCCCCTTACCGCTCCCCCTTATGCAACACCCCTTGCTCGTGCAGCGTGGCAATCGTGTCGGGAGAGCGGCCCAAATACCGATTCAGTATTTCGTCGTTATGCTGACCGAGCAGAGGAGCCCGGAGGTCGAGTTCATCCGGGAATGCCGAATATTTGAAGGGGAAACCCGGAATGGTGACCTCGCCAAGAATCTGGTCCGGCACCTGACGGACCATTTTACGGGCAGTGAAATAGGGGTGGGAGACCGTCTCCTCAATGGACAATACCGGGCCGGCCGGAACACGGTGGTCGGCCAGGGCTTTGAGTGTGGCCTCATCGCTCGGAAACGACTGTAGCCAAGTCTCGATCATGGTGATCAGCGCTTTTTGATTTTGGCCGCGCGCCTTGGCGGTGGCAAAACGCGGGTCGTCGACGAGTTCCGGCTTCCCCAAGGCTTTGGCTACATTCGGCCACTGGCGGTTCAGAGCGAGAATCACACAATAGCCCTGCCGGCTTTTGAACACACCCAGTGGACAGGAGGCATAATGGTGGGTACCAAAACGCATGGGCTTGTATTTGCCGTGACTAGCGGCGAAGGCTTGCACTTCAACCGACTGCATATGGTAGAGGGCATCGACCATGGAAATGTCAACGTGCTGCCCCTGGCCGGTGCGGTCCCGGTGCAGCAGGGCATAGCCAAGGGCACCAAAGGCACTGACCCCGGCTATGCCGTCGGCTATGGCCACGCCTACAAAACGGGGCGGCCCGTCCGGGTCGCCCGTCATATGCATGATTCCGGAGAAGCCCTGGGCGATATAATCGTAGCCGGTCAGATGGGACAGCGGACTCTTTCGGCCAAAGGCAGAGATGGAGCACATGACCAGGCCGGGGTTGAGCGCCTTGAGCGCGTCATAATCCAGGCCGCGCCGTTCCATCACCCCAGGCCCGTAGTTTTCAACGACGACATCGACACAGGGGATGAGCGCCCGAATCAGTTCGACGCCTTCGGGCCGTTTGAAATCGACACACAGGCTTTTCTTCCCGCGATTCTGCTGAATGAAGTAGATGCTGCGGTTCTCTTTCACAAAGGGCAGGGCGCGCGCCGGGTCGCCGTCCGTGGCCTGTTCGACTTTGATGACGTTCGCTCCGAGTTCGGCCATGAGCCGGGTTGCCGTCGGACCGGCCAGATACTGGGTGAGGTCGAGCACGGTGGTTCCGGCCAGCATGGATGGGGGTGTGTCTGCCATAACAGTCCTCCCTCTTTGCTGAGCGATTGTATAGCGGAAAGCGGGGCAGGCGCGAAGGGACGGCCGAGACAGGTGCTTGTCGAACCGGCTGCAGGGCTCCAGGAAAAAGCCCCAGGTTTTCATCTCAATTTTCCAAGACCAAGGAGCCTCTCATGAAAGTAGGATTACTCGTTCCCAATCTGGGACCCTCAGCACCGGCCCCGGCTCGGTTGATGTGGCGAGGACCGTCGCCCTGAAGGCGGAGGAGCTTGGTGGCGCCGCCCTGTGGGTGGCCGACCATGTGGTCCTGCCAGTGCACATCAAATCCCGTTACCCGTATAACGACACGGGTGAGTTTCCGGCTGATCCGGCCGACGGTTTTCTTGAACCCTTGCCGCTCCTGGGCCATCTGGCCGGCGCCACTAAAAGGGTTCGGTTGGGGACCTGGGTGCTCGTGCTACCGCACCGCAACCCGATTGTCGCGGCCAAGATGTGTGCCGCCCTGGACGTGTTGTCGCGGGGACGCATGATGCTGGGGGCCGGTATCGGCTGGATGGAAGAGGAGAGCGGTCTGCTCGGTGCGCCGTTCAAGAAACGCGGCAGTCCGAGCGACGAATATCTGCGGGCCATGCGGGCATTATGGACCAATCCTGACCCGCAGTTTGACGGCGAGCCCTGCCAGTTCGGCGATATCAAATGTGAGCCCCAGCCGGCGCGGAATCCGCTGCCGGTGTGGATTGGCGGGCATTCCGTCCGCGCGATGCGACGGGTGGTCGGGTATGGGGACGGCTGTGGGTTGCGGTGGCCAGAAGCTACGGCAGCTTCAATAGAGGGAGTGGAGATGATCAGAGCGGCCGCAGACAAGGCTGGGCGGGACATGAGCGGCATCCAAATTTTAATTGTTCCGGCCGCTACCACCCCGGTCGATACGTTTATCGAAGAGACCGAGCGTTATCAGGATCTCGGTTATGACTCTTTTCTTGCACCACTGCCGCCATGGAGCGACAAACTGGAAGAGGGTGGAGGGTTCATGGAGGATTTTGCACAAAAAGTATCCCTCGAATCGTAGCGGCTCAGCGCAGTCTGCGTATCCTCATATCATGCGAGCGCTTCACTGGGACGGCCACAGCCTGCGGGTGCGGGAGCGGTATCCGGCCCCGCAGGCGAGCGATGAGCGGGCGCTGGTTCGCGTCCGTCTGGCCGGGGTATGTTCAACTGATTTGCAGATACTCAAGGGCTATATGGACTTCCGGGGGGTACCGGGGCATGAGTTTGTGGGGGAGGTCCATGAAGGGCCGGCCGAATGGAGGGGGAAGCGGGTTGTCGCTGAGATCAATTTCGGCTGCGGTAGATGTGGGGCGTGCGAGCGCGGCATGCAGCGCCACTGCCCAACCCGCCAAGTCATGGGCATCCTCGACGCGGACGGCAGCTTTGCCGAATATCTGGCCGTGCCGCTTGCCAATCTGCATCCCGTCCATGATTCCGTTTCCGGCGAAGCCGCAGTTTTCACGGAACCGCTCGCTGCTGCGTTTGAAATCCTGGAGCAGGTACCGATCCAACCTGGGATACCGACGGTTGTGCTCGGCGATGGCAAGCTGGGGCTGCTGTGCGCGTTCGTGCTGCATCAGGCTGGCGCGGCAGTGAGCATTGTCGGTCGGCATGACACAAAACTCGCCCTGGCGAAGAAGGCCGGCATGAGAGCGGTGAACCTCTCCGACTGGCAACCCCAATCCGTCGATCTGGTGGTTGAAGCAACTGGCTCACCCACCGATTTACAACTTGCCATGGCGACCGTTCGTCCCCGTGGTACGCTCATACTGAAAAGTACGCTTGCCGGGAACCATCCGCTCTCGCTTGCTCCACTCGTCATCAACGAGGTGACGGTAGTCGGCTCGCGCTGCGGCCTATTCCCCCCAGCCCTGGAGGCCTTGGCCCACGACCGGATTCCGGTTGCCGCACTGATTGAGGCGGCGTATCCGCTTGCCGCCGGTCTACAGGCCCTCAACCATGCCGCCCGGCGTGGAACGCGTAAAGTACTATTGCGCATCGCCTCCGGTCTTGACTAGCCCGGACGCCAGAGCCTCTGTTTCCTCTCGCACGAGAGCCCGCTCGCCCTGCCACATCCCGACAGCAGCGGGCAGGACGGTTTACAGCCGCTCCGTTTCGACGCTAGACTGCCCCCCTGTCAAAAGGAGGCCTCGCCTATGGATAAAAGGACGCTGATCGGAGTCGGGCTCCTGGTCGTGGTGATTATTGTTTCCTTGGAATGGCTTCGTTCCGGACCTTCACCGGACGTTCCGCCGGAAGTGCTACAACAGGATTTTATCGGAGCGGCTGGCTCGGGAGACATGAAGACCATGTTGGCAATGCTGGAGCAGGGCGTGGACATCAACGTTCATGCTCCTTTCGGTGGCCCGACGGCGCTCATTGTCGCTGCACGGTTTGGCCATGTTGCCATTGTCGAAGCGCTACTTGAGCGTGGCGCTGAGGTCAACGCCGAAGATGACTACGGTCAGACGGCGCTCTATTTTGCCAAGAAGAACAGTAAAACCAGAGTGATCGAACTGCTGGAAGCCGCAGGCGGAACCTCGCCACCAGTCGAACAGGTGGATACACAGCAGCCGCTGAGCGATGTCTGAAGCCCGGCGAATTATTGCCGATTGACCTTGGCCTGTGGGCAGGATAGGACGATCCTCGCTGGGGCGGCGTGCGCCCGCTCTCGTCATCTCAAGAACGGAGAAAACGTCTAGCCTATTAAGGAGGAGTATGATGGCGACACCTGTATATGTGCTTGGTGGACATCAGACCGATTTTGCTCGCAACTGGATGAAAGAAGGGAACGATATTGTCGATATGATCACAGAGGGGGTCTCCGAGGGCTTCGCCGCAACGCAGGTGGACCCGCAGGAGGTCGATGTCGCACATGTCGGTAATTTCGCCGCGGAACTGTACTGCAAGCAGGGCCATCTCGGTGCCTTTCTGGCTGAAATCGACCCGGCCCTCTCCGGCATTCCTACCGCTCGGCACGAGGCCGCCTGCGCGTCGGGCAGTATCTCCATGCTCATGGCCTCGGCTGAAATCGAAGCCGGCCGGTATGATCTCGCGCTAGTCGTCGGGGTCGAGCAAATGAAGACCGTCGACCCGGCCACGGGTGGGGACTTTCTCGGGACCGCGGCTTGGTACGACCAGGAGGCCAAAGGGGTGGAGTTCGCGTTTCCCAAGCTGTTTGGCCAACTCGGTGATGTGTATGAAGAACGCTATGGGCTGCGGGAGGAGCACCTCACCCGGATTGCCGAGGTGAATTATTCAAACGCCCGCCGCAACCCCCGCGCGCAAACCCGTGGTTGGTTTTCGGATGAATCGCAGAATTTGGACTCTGGGAAATACGGGAATCCGGTGGCTGGTCGGCTGCGGGTGCGGGACTGCTCGCAGGTTACGGACGGTGCGACGTCTATTTTCCTGGCCTCGGAATCCTTTGCCAGAAAATATGTCGAACGGAGAGGACTGACCCTAGCGAGTCTGCCCCAGATTTTGGGTTGGGGGCACCGCACCGCCCCGATCAAGTTTGACACTAAAATCTCCCAGAGCAAAGGGAACCCCTATGTCCTGCCCCACACGCGGCAAGCTATCGTTGACGCTTTTCAACGGGCCGGCCTGTCCGATGTCTGGCAGGTGCAGGGCATTGAGACGCACGATTGTTTTACGACCTCCGAGTATATGGCCATCGATCATTTCGGGCTCACCAACCCAGGCGAGTCGTGGCGAGCCATAGAGGATGGCCTGATTGACTTTGGAAGCAAGCTGCCGATCAACGCCAGCGGGGGGTTGATCGGCTGTGGACACCCGGTGGGCGCAACGGGAACGCGGCAGGCGCTGGACGCCTTCCGTCAGGTGACGGAAACGGCCGAGGACTACCAGATTGACGGTGCGAAGAAAATCGCGACCTTGAACATTGGCGGCTCGGGCACGACCAGCGTAGCTATGGTGATCGGTTCCTAGCCCGTGAGAGGATGGAGAAACCCATAGAGCGGGGGCGGCAGGCCGTCGGCCCCCGCTCAGCGTCCGACTGGATAGACGATCAGCCGTCGAAACGGCTCTTCCCCCTCGCTGTGCGAAGTCAGTCCATAGCTTTTCACCACCTGATGCTGCAAGCGCCGCAGACGCGCGCGCTGCGGCAAAAGCTCACACTGCTCGTTTTGGGCAATCACCCGCTGCACGCCCGCTTCTGCCTCGGCCAGTGCGGCCCGATCTTCAGGAAATTCCTCGCTGAGATGGTCGCGCAGAAACTTCTCCATTTGCGAAGCCGTATCGCTTCGTAAAGCGCAGAGCGACATACCGCGTTCGACCAGCAAACGGAGCGCTTTTGGTTGACGTTTGGCTTGGCCTCTGACCGTAAGAATGACATCGGCATATGTCGGCTGGGTGACAACCCGAGCCGGGACATCAAGCGCGTGGATGGCGTGTTCGAGCCGGTGTCGATCAATACCATAAGGGTAGATGCGCAGGACTCGGTTTTGCACCCTCTGGGGGGGATGTTCCTGGACTGCGGAGCCGGTCTCCGTCAATTGCTCGGTCGTAATGTTGCCGTCATCCTGGCGGGTCCGGATCTCCAGGCTGGAACCCCAGCCCCGCAGCAGGCCGTCAACCGCGCCGGCCACATCGGGGTGCACGGCAAAGCGGTGCCGCGTATGAATTTCCATCAGTACATCAAATGTTGGTGGCGCCTTGCGCTCCTGTACGGTCTTTTGGGTTCGCCGCCGCCGGGCTTCGTCATCGCCTAGGGTTACCGACTGTACGCCGCCAACGAGGTCAGCCAGGGTTGGATTGAGGACAAGATTCTCCAGGGTTCCGCCATGTGCCGTGGCAATAAGCCGGACGCCGCGCTCGGCAATCGTCCGGGCCGCTTCGGCCTCAGCTTCCGTCCCGATTTCATCCACCACAATGACTTCGGGCATGTGATTTTCGACCGCTTCGATCATGATTTGATGCTGGCGGTCCGGTGAGGGGACCTGCATCCGCCGGGCCCGCCCAATAGCGGTGTGGGGAATATCTCCGTCACCGGCAATTTCGTTTGAGGTGTCCACGATAACGACCCGTTTGCCGTCCTTGTCGGCCAGCACGCGGGCCGCCTCGCGCAGCAAGGTGGTCTTGCCAACACCGGGTGGGCCTAGGAGCAGGATACTCTTGTCCGGCTGGTGCACCAAATCCTGCACGATATCGAGTGTCCCGAACACGGCTCGTCCGACCCGGCAGGTCAGTCCGATGATGTCACCCGTGCGATTGCGGAGCGCAGAGATACGGTGCAGCGTGCGCGGAATGCCGGCCCGGTTGTCGTGGCTGAACGCTCCGATGCGTTCCACCACAAAGGCGATGGTCTCGGGATCGACCGGCTCGGCGACCAGATCGGTGGTCTTGGCGACATAGCGCGCCTCGGGGGGACGGCCCAGGTCGAGGATGACTTCCAGCAACTCGTGCAGAGCGCTCTCCCGCAACACGGACTGACAGAGCGTCGGCGGAAAAACATCAAGCAGCCGCTCGATATCGTCAACTGTTTTCAGGCTCATGACATGGGGTGGGACATCACTGCTGGTCCGGGTACATGCCGTCGATTTCCGCCCGGCGTGTTTGCAGTACTGTTCGGCGTTTGACCTTGAGGGTCGGCGTCAATTCATTACTGGCCTGTGAGAAGGGTTCGGCCAGGAGGGCGAACCGACGGGGTTGGGCGTGTCGCGGCAAGCTCCTGTTCACGGTCTCGAAACACTGCTGAAACAGCGTCCGGATGGTAGGATGATCCAAGACCGCCGGCCATTTGCCGCTTACCCCGTGCGTGTCCGCCGTGATCTCCACAAACGCTCGGTCGGGTACCAGCAGTATGGTCAGATAGGGACGTTGGTCGCCAATCAGACAAGCCTCTTCGATCAGCGGCTCTTGACGAAAGCGCCCCTCGACGGGCTGCGGCGCGACGTTCTCGCCCTGCGAGGTAATGAGCAGATCTTTCTTACGGTCGGTAATCGTCAGAAAGCCCTGGG
Organism: uncultured Binatia bacterium (SeqCode); assembly: GCA_965116085.1. GTDB lineage: Bacteria > Desulfobacterota > Binatia > Bin18 > Bin18 > Bin18. The sequence continues at coordinate 5,093,442 of OZ220487.1, read as the reverse complement.
CGTCGATTGTTCCTATATCGCCCGTGTGCAGCCAGCCCTCGGCGTCCAGGGCTGCGGCTGTGTCCTCCGGCCGGTTGTAATAGCCGGCCATGACGTTCGGCCCGCGCACGCACACCTCTCCGTCGTCGGCAATACGAACCGCTACCTGGGGCAGTGGTGTTCCCACGCTGCCGAGCCGATTCCGGTCGGGTGTGTTACAGGACACGACTGGCCCGGCCTCGGTCAAGCCGTAGCCTTCATAGACAGGAATGCCGGCGCCATAGAAGAAGCGGGCCAGGTCTGCGTTGAGCGGGGCGCCGCCCGACACCAGAAAGCGGATCCGTCCGCCGAGGGCTGTGCGTAGCGCACGGAACACCAGACGGTCGGCTAGGCCGTATTGCAGACTGAGTGGAAAGGGCGGGGAGGCTGTGCCGGTGACATTTGCTGTGCGTACCCGGCCGACCGATCGTCCAATCTCCAGCGCCCAACTCAGAATTTTCCGTTTCACAAAAGGCGCGTTTTCTCTTTCGCCCAGGAGATGCCGATAGACTCGTTCCAGCACGCGCGGCACACAACACAATATGGTTGGCCGCACCGCGGCCAAGTCGTCGGTCAGGCTGGCGATTCCGCCCCCGTAAGCGATGGTGCCGCCGGCCCGCAGACTGGTGTAGAGTCCGCCGGTACGCTCGAACCCGTGCGACAGGGGCAGAAAGGACAGGAGCAGGTCTTCCTCGCCCAGCGGTATGGCCGCAGCCGCGTCCTCGGTGTTCGCCAACATATTGGTGTGGCTCAGCATGACGCCCTTGGGCCGGCCGGTCGTGCCCGAGGTGTAGATGATGGTTGCCAGACCGGGGTCGGGCACCGGCTGGGCCGGCTCGGTGCCGTGTTCGCCGCCGGCCAGCAGGTCAGCCAGACTGAGTGTGGCGAGATGGCTCGGCAAGCCGAGGTCTGGAGCGGGAGCCGTGTCGAGGTGGATAAGCTGCTTGAGGCTCGGCACGGCGGATGCGATCGGGGCGACCTTTTGCCGTTGATCATCGCCAGCCACGGCCAGCACACTCGCCCCGGCATCGTTGAGGATATAGGCGAGGTCGTCCGGAGGGCTGGTCAGGTAGAGCGGCACGTCTACCCCGCCCAGATACAGGCATGCCAGATCGACCAGCGGCCATTCGGGGCGATTGTCGGCCAGAATGGCCAGCCGGTCGCCCGGCCGAAAGCCTAAGGCAGCCAACCCGCGGGCAGTACGGACAATCTGGTCGCCAAGCTGCTGCCAGGACATGTCTTCCCAGGAGTTGCCGTGTTTCCGTAGAAAGACGCGCCGTGAGCCGTACCGTGCGGCCCGGTCAAGAATCATGCTGGCCAGTGAGGCATCACCCATACCTTCACCGCCTGCCACCGAAGAGCCGAGTCCTATGAAGCCGCATGTCAGGCCGCGACCTGTTTCAGGAACTGGGCCAGGTCTGCATTGAAATCCGCAGGGCTTTCCAGTTGGTAAAAATGGCCAATATTTTTCAGGATTTTGATCTGGGCATTGGGTATATGATCGGCCAGGAATTGATTGGCTTCGACCGGCGTCGCCTGATCTTCTTCACCGGCAAAAATGATGGTCGGCTTGGTGATGTTCTCGAGTTGCTCTGAAATATCCCACTGAAAGACCCCATTCGGGTCGGTCGCGTTGGCAAAAAAGACCCGCTCGGGAAAATTGTCACCCACCGCGAAACAGGACTTCATCAGATCCAGAATTTCCGGCTTGTCCCGTTTGGTTTTTGCTGCGACCGCGCCCTCGATCAGGTTGCCGAACGCGCCGTTGAGGTCTTGCTGAAAGGCCTGCATGGCCTCGGGTGGCATGCCCGCTCCGAGATTGGTTCCGCTGCTGATGATGGCCGTGCCCAGAACGCGGGCGGGAAAGTCGAGGTTGAACTGCATGGCAATCATACCGCCAATCGAATTGCCGACCAGGACGGCCTGTCCGTGACCGGTTGCCTCAAGAATGGCGGCAACATCCGCAGCCATCTCTGGAATGGCATAGCCGGACTCGGGCTTATCCGAACGCCCGTGGCCACGATGATCGACCGTAATGCACTGATAATCCCGGGCAAACGAGAACAGTTGAAAATACCAAATATAGCCGTTGGTCGAAAACGGATGCAGAAACACAATCGGCGTTCCTGAGCCGTAGCTTTCATAGTACACATTCACGCCATCTCGATGGACATGCGGCATGGCATCCTCCCTGGGTGTATTTCTCTCTGGCCCTGCTGTATCACACCCCCAGCGCCTTGACGAGGGTGTACGGGTATGTGAGAAAAACGGAGGAGGGCCGACTGTGACCGCCGGTCTTCGCCCGGGGTCCGGTCACGCGGAAAAGCACAGATTAAGGAGGAGCGGATGGAAATTACGACTGAGCGCGTTCATATCAGTGTCGACGCGCAGACCATGGACGGTTATATGGCCCGGCCGGCTGACTCGACGCCCCGGCCGGCCGTGCTTGTCTTTATGGAAATTTTTGGCGTGAACTCCCATATTCGAGACGTGACCGAGCGGGTGGCAAAAGAGGGCTATGTCGCGTTGGCGCCAGACTTCTTTCATCGAACCGGCCCTGGGGTGGAATACGGATATGACGAAGCGGGTATGGAAGCGGGCCTCAAACTCCTTGGCCAACTCAAAGCGGACGAGATGGCGGCGGACGCGTTGGCGGCCGTTTCTTTTCTCAAGCGCAAGAATTTTGTGATTGGCAATAAAATTGGGGCCATGGGCTTTTGTGTTGGCGGGCATATGACCTATCTAACGGCGTGTGAAACCGATGTGGCTGCTGCGGCCAGCTTTTATGGTGGTGGGGTCGCCGCGGCCCAAGGCTTTGGCGGCCAGCCGTCAACCGTAGGCCGGACCGGGCAAATTGAAGGGCGCCTGCTGTGTCTGTTCGGCGGGAAAGACGCCCACATCCCCATGTCCGATGTGGATGCGATTCGAGGTGCGCTTGAATCCCACGGCATTCAGCACGAAGTGGTGGTCTATCCCGAGGCCGACCATGGGTTTTTCTGTGATCGGCGCGGGTCGTATAACGAAGCCGCCGCAACCGATGCCTGGGAGCGGGTGAAAGCCTTGTTTGCCGAAGAGCTCGGCTCGTAGCCTGCCCCCGACGGGCCTGTTTGTCGCCGACAAGGGCGCACGGTGGCGCGCCTTTTATATGCGCCAATAGAGATTATGGGAAAGAGAGAGGAGGGCGGGATGAGCAGCCTTGAGGGGAAAGTCGCCATTGTCACCGGGGCAGGGCGTTTGCGCGGGATTGGCCGGGCCGCGGCACTGGCCCTGGCCGAACTGGGAGTGGACCTTGTTGTCACCGGAACCGGACGCGACCCTCGGCACTATCCGGAAGATGAAAAAGCCGCCGGCTGGCGGGATATCGAGAGCACGGCCGAGCAGGTGCGGGCCGCTGGCAGACGGTGTGTGCCGCTGGTTGCCAACGTCACCGACAGGGCGGCGGTACAAGACACCGTCGAGGCCACGCTCAAGGAGTTTGGACGGATTGATATTCTGATGAATAATTCGGCTTTCGCACGCGGGCCGGACCGGGTGCCGCTGACCGAACTCTCTGAAGACGTATGGCGAAAAGTCCTCGATATCAAGCTCACCGGCAGCTTTTTAATGAGTCGGGCCGTGGTGCCAACCATGATTCGACAAGGCCAGGGGGGAAGTATCCTGAACATCTCGTCCATTGCCGGCAAAAAGGGCAACCCGCATATGGTGGCCTATTGTACGTCGAACTTCGGGATTCAGGGCTTTACCCAAGCCTTGGCCATGGAACTGGCCGTGCATGATATTCGGGTCAATGCCGTGTGTCCGGGCGTGATCGATACCTCGCGTATGGACGACCTCGGGCGGGATGAGACCTGGAACAAGACGATTCGGCAGTTGATCCCTCTGAATCGGCCCGGTTCCGATACGGAGGTCGGAAAATTCCTGGCCTATCTGTGTACGCCCGAAGCCTCGTATATCACCGGGCAGTCCCTCAATATTGATGGCGGCGTAGTGATGTGGTGAGGCGTCCCGCGCCTGTTTTGGTGTCGGGTAGAGCGGAAAACCGGAGAGGGGGACTACGCCTCGCTGTCAACCAGCTTGACCGACAGCGTATCCCGCCGGGCATTAACGTGGTTGATGCTGACTTGGACTGGGGTTCCCAAGGGGAGGGGCGGCGCGTTGTTGATGGGGACGAATAAGAGCGTCTCGTCCAATTCAACAAAGAGCCGGCGGTTCTGGGCGCGGACGACTTGACCGCTGACGGCCTCCCCTTGGCGTCCCTCAAGCAAACGGAGCAACCAGAAGCGGGTGCTCTCACGTTCGCAGCGGCGGGCATCCCCCATAGCGGCCTGGGCGCTTGCCGCCACAACCTGAAGCTGGCTCTCCTGAAACAAGGCTGTACCATGCGCAAGATGATGCTTGATCTGATGATGCATCTGGAGGTCCGTATAGCGTCGGAGCGGAGAGGTTGCTTGGGTATATAACGACAGCCCTAAGGCGGCATGCGCCTCTGGCCGAGTGCCGAGTTGGGATGGGGTCATCAGTCGTCTGGCCGCATGGACATAGGTTTGCCGGGTGGGAAAATCGGCGCGGTCCGGGATGGTGTCATCCGGCGGCGGCTGGCCGATATAAAGCGCGGGGAGGTGGTTGGCGTGGCAATAACGGGCCGCTGTTTCATTGGCCATGATCATACACTCACTCACGAGGCCGCGAGACCGTGACTCATAGCCGAGTCGGGTCGTGGTGATCGCTCCATCTTTGACTTTGACCTTAACCTCGTCTCCGTCAATCACAATGGCTCCCTGGGCGAGACGCTGCCCCTTGCGTTTCTGGGCGAGTTGGGCGAGTTGTCGCAAGGTCGAGCGATAGGGGGCCGGGCTATCTTCGAGTAGGGCCGCGTCCGCTTCGGCATAGGACAGGCGATGAGATATGCGCACGATGCTACGGGTGACACGTTCGGGATGGAGCTGCCCGCTCTCATCAATATGGACAAAAAAACTGAGCGCACGTCTCTCCGCTTGCGCAACCAGACTGGCCTTATCCTCACTGATGGCCGGCGGCAGCATCGGGAATGTTCCGCTCGGCAGATAAATGGTCGTCCCACGCGCCAGGGCCGATCTGTCGAGAATACTCCGCGGCGGCGCATAGGCCCCGGCATCGGCAATATGAATGCCGATGAGGAGCTTCCCGTCTCGCTCGGTCAGGCTGAGTGCGTCGTCGATCTCGCTCGTATCCGCGTCATCGATCGTCAACGTCTCCAAAGCGGTCAGGTCTTCCAGGCCGTCCTGCTCCTCGCTGTCTGCCGCGTCTGCGGAAAAAACCGGGAGGTCGTTCGCCGCTCGAAGGGCGTCCTCGGAAAAATGCGTCGGAATGTGATAGCGCAGCAGACAGAGCTCTTCGTCTGGCTGCCAGATCCCGATGTGGACGAGCAGCTGAAATGCGGTATCCCGGGGCTGTCCCCTGCCCTGAAAGCCGATAGCCTTCAGGAGCTGCAGGGCTTGGGGTCGTTTGTCGTATTCCTCGCCATATAAAGCCAAACCCTGAATCAAGGACAGAAATTGCGTATGGCCTGGAGGCGGTTCCTGTGCGGCTCGTCCGTGGAGTTGCGCTTCCACCCAGGTGAGGAAGGCCCGCTGCTCCAGGGCTTTTTCGCGTTCTCGTTGCTGCTGAAGCAGGCGCTCTTCCACGCTCTGCGCCCCTCGTGGCGAAAAGGAACCGGCCTGTTTTTCCTTAAAATACAGGGGCCGGCTCCAGAGGGCCTCAAGGACACCTGCCGCGGCGAACGGTTCCTCTCCAGAAACGATGAATTCGGCCAACTCTTGCCAGGTGAAGACGGCGGTATGGTCCGCTTCCAACAGTTCCCACAACGCCTTGAGATCCGTCGTCTGGGCGTGGTGCCGTATGATCTCGCGCAACTCGGTGAGACGTCTTTTGCGAGCTGCGGGAGGCTGGTCGAGTGGAAACATCACGCGACAATCAAAAAAAACACGTTCCCTGGGGATGGACAGTTTCTTGTCACTTGCCCCGAGAAGCTCCAGGCTGCCTTTTCCCGAGGTGTTGATTTTCTGAACAACACCGAGCGCAAGCTGCCCGCGTTCACGATAAACTACGACGGATCCAGGCTGCATAAGCGTTTCAGTCTTCTCGCGTATCGTAATGCGTGGGTTCCGAGTCCTACGATAGGCGTTCTACATATCTGTTCGGATTGGCCAGAGAAATACCCTTGGGGCCAAGGTGGGGGGGATCAAAAAGAGTCGTATGCGGGCATGGGTATCTGCCTGTTGTCCGAACTGTTATACTGACCTGGCATCCGGGGACCATCCCAATGCAGCGGGAGAGGCTGATGCACGACTATGTTCTCTACCACGCCCATTGCTCAGACGGCTTTGGGGCGGCTTGGGCGGCCTGGAAACGACTGGGCGAGACCGCGACCTATATCCCGGTTCGTCACGGTGTCCCGCCGCCCCCTCTCCCGGACTGTGCCCGCCTCTTCCTGGTTGATTTTGCCTATCCGGCGGAATTGCTCGTGCAACTGAGGGCAAGCGCCGCTCATATCACCATCCTGGATCATCATAAATCGGCTCAGGCGGCGCTTGCGGATATCCGGGAGCAGCCGCCGCGGTTTGAGGCTGACCGGGCACCACCGGGTCTGTTTGCGCTTTTTGACCTGGATGAATCGGGGGCAACCCTGGCGTGGCACTATTTTCATCCCGGGACAGACTGCCCGGAACTCCTCCGCTATATCAAAGACCGGGACCTCTGGCAGCATGCCCTGCCGGGCAGTCAGGCCATCAATGCGGCCATTCGAAGCTATCCGTACGATTTTACGGTCTGGACGGAAAAATTGGCCGCGGCAGATGCCGCGGGGCATCTCCTTGCGGACGGCGAGGCGATCCTGCGTAAACAGGCCCATGACATAGAGGAGCGGATGGCCGCAGTGACGTGGATGAAATTAGGGGGTTACCGGGTTCCCGTCGTCAATGCCACCGGGAACACTTCCGAGTTGGGCCATCGGCTATGCGAGGCGTTTCCCGAGGCGGTGTTCAGTGCCAGCTATCGGGATACGGCCGAGGACCGGCGGGAGTGGAGCCTCCGTTCGGTGGGAGACTTCGATGTCAGTGTGGTTGCCAAGCGCTACGGGGGAGGCGGACACCGGAATGCCGCCGGCTTCCAGACCGCGCGACCGCCGCTACTCGTCGAGGCACTGTAAGTCCGAGCGGATACGGTCTTCCCGGGCAGGGGTGTTGGGCTCGGTATTCTCCGCTATAGTAGCCGGACTTGAGCGGCGTCGAGAAACGCCCGGAACATTGACGCATCATGGCCGAGTTGAAAGTCAAAATCCTCAACAGCATGCAAGACGTGGGGCGGGAAGAGTGGGATGGTCTGCTCGGGTCGGGCTCGCCCTTCCTCGAATGGGACTGGCTGGCGTGTCTGGAAGAGTCAAACTGCGTCCGCGCTCAAACCGGTTGGCAGCCTCAGCATTTGGCGGTCCATGACGGAGCGCGCCTGATTGCGGCGTGCCCGATGTATCTCAAGGGGCACGGCATGGGAGAGTTCGTGTTTGATCACTCCTGGGCTGATGCCGCCCATCGCGCCGGGATCAAGTATTATCCCAAGATTCTCGTGGCGTCCCCCTTCTCGCCGGCAACGGGCGTGCGGTTTCTGACCGCGGAGGGCGCCGACCGGACAGCGTTAATTCGCATCCTGGGTAGAACCCTGTGTCAGGTGTGTGAACGGAACAATTTGTCCTCGGTGCACGTGAATTTTTGCTTACCGGACGAAGCCGCCGCCCTGTCTCAGGTCGGCTATCTCAAACGCCTGGGCATTCAGTATCAATGGCTGAATCATGACTATCAGACCTTTGATGACTACCTGGAGCACTTCCGCAGTAAGCGGCGCAATCAGATCAAGCGCGAAATACGCGAGATGGACAGGCGCGGCATAGCGATTGAAGTGCTGCCTGGCGAGGCTATTCCTGACGAGATGTTTCCGGTCATGTTCAACCTGTATCAATCCACGGTGAACAATCTATACTGGGGACGCCAATACCTCCTCCCCGAGTTCTTCGACCTGCTGGCCCGACGCTTTAGGCGGAATTTATGCTTTGTGATTGCCCGGCAGCACGGGGAGATCATTGCCGGAACCTTTAACGTGCAGAAGAGCGGGGTGTTCTATGGCCGCTATTGGGGAGTAGTGCGCGAGCAGCGGCATATGCATTTCAACGTGAGCTATTATGCCGCCATTCGGCATTGCATTGAAAATAACCTCATCCGCTTTGAACCCGGTGCGGGGGGGGACTTCAAGCGCTTGCGCGGCTTTGATCCTCAGCCGACGGTCAGTATGCACTATTTGGCCGACTCGCGTTTACATGAAGCGGTCAGCAACTATTTGATCCGCGAGCGGGACCACACCGACCAAGCCATAGACTGGATGTGGGAAGAGAGTCAACTCAAGCATGTCCCGGAGGAAAAAACATTCGCGTACGGCAGCCTGGACGAGGGAGCACGGAAGCAGGCCGGGAGGGAAGAGGCGTGAGGGAGGGGCAGGCATGGCACATGGACATGCGTTAGTGACTGGAGCACTGGGTGGACTGGGAAGCGCGATGGTACGGCGACTCTTGGCCGATGGGTACTCCGTGGTGGCCTGTGATCGTCGGGCTGAGTTGGCCGGCGCTTGGCTCGAACGTATTCCGGCCGAACGGCGTGAGCGCGCGGCATTCTATCCACTTGACGTCACCAAAGAAGATCAAGTGAGCGAGGTGGCTCGGCTGCTGACGGGCCAGGGCATCCACATTGCGTATTTGGTGAACAATGCCGGTGTGAATGGCGCTGGCACGGTCTGGACCTTGGAGTCGCGGACTTGGGAGATCGTGCTCCGGGTCAACCTGCACGGCACGTTTTATATGACGCGGGCGTTCAGCGCGGCGATGAAGGAGCAGGGCTTTGGGCGCATCGTGAATCTGGCTTCTTTGTACGCCTATCATCCGGGCGAAGCGGAAGCGCCGTATGCCGCCGCGAAAGCGGGGATCGCTGGCTATACACGCTCGACCGCGCGTGATTTGGCACCCCATGGGGTGACCGTCAATGTGCTGGCTCCGGGACTCATTTGGCATGAGGGCCTGAAGGGCGTTTTCCCCGATGAAACCTGGGAGAGGATGCGCAAGAATATTCCGGTTGGCCGCACTGGACGGCCCGAAGAGGTCGCAGCGACGGTGGCCTTCCTCTGCTCGGACGATGCGGCTTTTATCACCGGTCAGACTATCCACGTCAACGGGGGGGAGTATTTGCCGGGCTAGCTGCCGGGCCCCCTGCTATAAGCGTGCACTTGCGTTGACAGCCTGGGGCGGGCAGCGTAGCATGGCTTGGTCTCAATCTCGAGGTGTTGGGGGAGCTGAGGTTTCGGCTGAGAGGATGCGCTGCACTGGGCAGTGCATCGACCCCTGGAACCTGATCTGGGTAATGCCAGCGAAGGGAGCACGATGTCCCAATATCTCCATTGCCCATCAGTGTTGCTCGCACGGAACACCCGCCCCCCTGTGTGGTGTTCTGTATCCAGATTGGACCAACGATATGGAAGGAGAGGGATATGAAACAGGAATCTCTGAACGGCACTCATCAGAATGGACACACCCCGCCTGACGGCCTCTCGACCACGCCATTTCCCGCCGCGCGCAAGGTCTATGTCGAAGGGACGCACCCGGGTGTGCGCGTTCCCATGCGTGAAATCGCCTTGACTGCGCCGCACGCCTCTCCGGGCCAGGGTCTCGCCCCCGCCTCGGAGACTACCCTGAGAAGCCTCATGGTGTATGACACGTCTGGAGCCTATACCGACCCGGCCGTCTCGATCGACATCGGCCAAGGGCTTGCGCCCGTACGGCGGGAATGGATAGCCGCCCGGGGGGACTCGGAAGAACTCGAGGGCAGTGCATCAGACTACGGCCGCTTCCGGGCTGCTGATCGCTCACTCGCGGAAATTCAGTTTCCCCACCTCAGGCGTCCGCGACGCGCCCTGGTCGGCCGGAACGTGTCCCAGATGCACTATGCCCGCAAAGGCATCGTGACACCGGAGATGGAATATGTCGCCATCCGTGAAAACCAGGCACGAGAGCAACTGCACGAGCGGGCTGAAGTGAGCGGCAGCGGCCTCAGCCCGCTCGCTCATCGGCATCCGGGCAATGCCTGGGGGGCCAGTATTCCGCAGACGATCACGCCTGAATTTGTGCGTGACGAGGTTGCCAGAGGTCGCGCGATCATCCCGGCCAATATCAATCATCCCGAGTTGGAGCCGATGATTATTGGCCGGAATTTCTTGGTCAAGATTAACGCCAATATCGGGAACTCGGCGGTGACCTCTTCCATCGACGAAGAAGTCGAGAAGATGATCTGGGCAATTCGCTGGGGATCGGACACGGTCATGGACCTGTCCACCGGCAAAAACATCCACGAAACCCGTGAGTGGATTCTGCGCAACGCCCCGGTTCCGATTGGGACGGTCCCCATCTACCAAGCTCTGGAAAAAGTGGACGGTCAAGCAGAAGAGCTGACCTGGGAGATCTACCGTGACACCCTGATCGAACAGGCTGAGCAGGGGGTCGACTATTTCACGATTCATGCTGGGGTGCTGCTGCGCTATGTCCCGCTGACGGCCAAGCGCCTGACCGGCATTGTCTCGCGCGGCGGGTCGATTCTGGCCAAGTGGTGTCTCGCCCATCACCGGGAGAACTTCCTGTATACTCACTTTGAGGAGATCTGCGAGATTATGAAAGCCTACGACGTGTCATTCAGCCTGGGTGATGGCCTGCGTCCCGGTTCTATTGCCGATGCAAACGACGAGGCACAGTTCGGTGAACTGGACACCCTAGGAGAGTTGACCAAGATTGCCTGGCAGCACGAGGTCCAGACCATGATCGAAGGCCCGGGGCATGTGCCTATGCATCTCATTCAGGAGAACGTGGAAAAGCAGATTGCCGCCTGCCATGAGGCGCCGTTCTATACGCTCGGACCGCTGACGACCGATATTGCCCCCGGCTATGACCATATAACGTCCGGTATTGGCGCGGCTATGATCGGCTGGTTCGGCTGCGCCATGCTGTGTTATGTGACGCCCAAAGAGCATCTCGGGCTACCGGACCGAGAGGATGTCAAAGCGGGGGTGATTGCCTATAAGATCGCCGCTCACGCGGCGGACTTGGCCAAAGGCCATCCCGGAGCGCAGACCCGCGATAATGTCCTCTCACAAGCCCGCTTCGAGTTCCGCTGGGAGGATCAGTTCCATCTTTCCCTCGACCCGGAAACGGCTCAACAGTTCCACGATGAGACGCTGCCTGCCGCAGGGGCGAAGGTTGCCCATTTCTGCTCCATGTGCGGCCCGCATTTCTGCTCCATGAAAATTACGCAAGACGTGCGGGACTACGCGGAACGTAAGAACATGGACGAACAGACTGCGTTGGAGGCGGGTCTACAAGAGAAGGCAGAAGAGTTTCGCCAGGGGGGCTCGGAGCTCTACTACCGGCAGACGCGTTGACCCGGGCGCGCTCAGCCCCGAAGCCCTTGCGCAAGGCACGGATTGCTCTGATGACTCCGGCCATGCTGACTGCCTTTTCCGCTTTGGCAATCTGCGCCAGCGCGTCGCGTTCGGCTTTGCTCAAGCCGTTCTTCTGTTGGAGCGAAGCACTCCGAATGAACTGCTGCCACGGTGAGACGCTCGGCATGGCCGGCTTGGCCTTGCCGAGCAGAGTGCGCACCCGCGGATTGGCCAAAAGGTAGAGATCCGGTGCATTGAGCTTCAGCGCAGTTGATAATTTTTCGACAACGCGCTGACTCGGGTGGCGCATGCCACGCTCCAAATACCCGATATAATTCGCTCGAACCCCGACTTTTTTCGCGACCGTTTCCTGTGTCAGGCCCAACTCGCGACGGCGGCCTTCGATCACTCTCCCAAAACTTCTATCAGCCATGCCCTTATGACCTCCCTGACCCTTCTGGCGACAAAGCGCACTGCCAGACCCGGATGTAGCATACTTGCGGGAGTGGCGCAAAAGAGGAGGCAGGGAGGTACACGGTGAGAGATATCCCTCCTCGGCGTGGTTCGTCGTCGGATTCGTGAGTATAGAAAGAGCAGGGTGGACGGAAAGGGATGGAGGGATCCCACGCGGGAGAGCCCGCACCGAGGCGGGCTCTCCTGTATGGTCGCACGGTGACTCGAACACCGGACCTCTTGCATGTGAGGCAAGCGCTCTAGCCTGCTGAGCTATGCGACCCCGAACAGGCCTCTTAGCACGGCACCGAGATTTGTGTAAGAGGGGAGCCGGTCAGGAGGCGGAAGAACTTGCCGCTTGAGACGAGTTCTCGCTGGTCGAAGAAGCGGCCTCTTTACTGGTAGCAGGAGAATCTTTGGTGTCGCGTTTGGTCTCGCTGCTGTTGGCTTCACCATCCTTCGTCCCGTCCGCACCGGACGTTTTTGAGCCGTTCTTGCCGTAATCGGTCGCGTACCAGCCGCCGCCTTTGAGATGAAAGGCAGACCGGGAGATCAGTCTGGTGACCGCTGTCCTCTTGCCGCAATGCAGGCATGGATAGCGCTTTAACGGCTCGTCGGTAATACGCTGAGAGACCTCAAACTCCCCATCACATTTTTTACAGGCGTACTCATAGATCGGCATGACCACAGGCCTCCAAATCTCCAAGGGGCTGTCTTTACCACAGAACGCTAATCATCCCCCTACCGGTTGTCAAGGCGGCGGCTGGCACCAAGTTTAGTGTAGCGCAAGGGACAGATCGACGAGGCTTTGAACCAGAAAGATCTGGAGAAACTGGATAAAGAGCATGAGCAGCAGCGGTGTCAGATCGACCGCGCCGATGACCGTTGGAAACGGCAGGAGACGCCGCAGGGCATAGAGGACCGGATCAGTGATAGAGCACAGAAAGCGGACAATGGGATTGTATGGATCGGCATTGACCCAGGACAGGACAATGCGGATGACGAGGATCCAGAAATAGAGCCAGAGTAAAGAGCCCAGAATGCTGGCCACTGCCTGTAGAAGGTTCCCGAGAATAAACATCTGCTTGTCTTTCCTCCCCTTAGCCTCGTCCGAGTTCGCGTGACCGACGCGTGGCCGCAGCCACTGCTGCGCTGACGGTCTTGGAGAACGCACCGGTTTCGAGGCGTTTGAGCCCGGCCAACGTTGTGCCACCGGGCGAGGTGACCATTTCGCGGAGTTCCTTGGGGCTCTGTTTCGTTTCCTTGAGCATGGCGACCGCACCTTCCAGGGTTTGGAAGGCGAGGCGTTCGGCAACCGCCGAACTGAGACCTGCCTTGATGCCCCCGGTAATCAGCGCTTCGGCGAACAAATACACATAGGCTGGCCCGCTGCCGCTCAGGCCAGTCACGGGGTCGAGCAGTTTCTCGTCTTGTACGGCTAACGCATCACCGACTCCCCGAAAGAACCGGAGGGCAAGTTTTTCGTCCGCGGCCTTCGCTTTCGTGCCGCGGACAACCACCGTCATGCTTTTCCCCAGCAGGGCCGGCGTATTCGGCATGACGCGAATCACTCTGGCCTCTCTGCCCAGGCCCTTTTCCAAACGTGCCAGCGTGACGCCGGCGGCAATGGAAATAAAGCGTTTTGTCGGGGTGACCACGGGGCGAATTTCGGCCAGGATCCGATCGATGATTTGGGGCTTGACTGCCAGGACGATGGTCTGCGCCTGCCGGACAAGGGTGCGGTTCTCCCGTGTGCCGTCGACCTGATAGCGCCGTTTGATTTTGCGCAGTTGGGCGGGGAGGGTATCACTGACGATAATCTCCTGCGGTGTGTAGAGTTGGGCCTTCATGAGGCCCTTAATCAGCGCCCCGGTCATATTCCCCGCGCCAATAAACCCCGCCTTTTTCATCCCGGTCCTCTCTTCTTCTCGCCTGGTATGGTAAGCGTTGTCACCGCTCACCAAAAATCGCCCGTCCAACGCGGACGAGGGTCGCTCCCTCTTCAACGGCAACACTGAAATCTTGTGTCATCCCCATTGAGAGCTCCCGCATCGGCATCCTGGCCGCGCCTAGTCTAGCATAGCGCTCCCGCAGCCGCGCCAGGGTCCGAAAATAGGGCCGCACCTCGTTCGGGTCCGAGACGGGCGGAGGAATGGTCATCAGACCGTCGATCCGGAGATGGGACAGGGGGCTGACCCCTTCGAGCAGGGCATCGAGCGCAGCGGGCTGGACACCGGCCTTGGTCTCCTCTGCGGCAAGATTGACCTCGACCAAGGTATGCACCGTTACGCCCTGTTTCGCGCCTTGCCGGTCCAGTTCTGTCGCAAGGGGGAGATTGTCAAGGGAGTGAATGAGTCGAAACAGTGAGACGGCGACTCTGGCCTTGTTGCGCTGGAGATGGCCGATGAGATGCCAGGTTGCCGGCTCGGGAATGGCGTGAATCTTGCGCCGTGCTTCCTGAACGTAGTTTTCGCCAATATCGGTTGCGCCGGCTCGTAAGGCAGCCCGTACGACCTCGGGCCCTTTGGTCTTGGCTGCACACACGAGCGTGACCTCGTCTGCGCGCCGTCCCGCTCGCTCGGCGGCACGAGAGACCTGCTCGAATACGCGGGCATAATGACTGGCGATATCATTCATGGCCTTTTTGCTGCCGTGACATTACGCTAGGAGCAGGCCGACCGAACGCAGGGCGGTTGTGACCTCGTCCATGGGCAAGCCGACAATATTCGTGCGTGAGCCGGAGACCCGAGCGATCAGGTCTCGCCCTTTGCCCTGAATGGCATAGGCGCCGGCCTTGTCAAAGGACTCTCCGGTGGCGAGATAGGCGGTCATCTCCGATTCCGACAGCTCTTTGAGGGTGACCTGACTGGTGACCATCTCAGCGGCGGCCGTCTTGCCAGCAGGATCCAATAGGACAAAGGCGGTCATGACTTGGTGGAGGTGCCCTGAGAGGGTGGTCAGCATCTGGCGCGCATTATCCAGATTTGCCGGCTTACCGAAAACCCGGCCGTCCCACACGACTGTGGTATCGGCGGCTAAGACCCAGAAACCCGGATGCCGCTCGGCGACCGTGTGGGCTTTTTCTGCGGCAATACGCGTCACATAGGTCTCTGGAGTTTCCTCATGGCGACGGCTCTCCTCCGTGTGGCTGGGGATGACCCGAAACTGGAGCGAGGTCTGTTGTAACAACTCCCGCCGCCGCGGCGAGGCCGAAGCCAGAATGAGACGAGGGGTCGGTCGTTCGGACGGCATATGCTCACCTGAAGTGCGGGATGACTTCCGCACCGAATTGACGGATGCAGGCGACGACACGCTCCGGCGCCGGACCGAGCGGCAGGCGGAAACGCATGATAATATAGTCCGCTCCGACCACCTCTTTCCACATCTCGAGTTGTTCGATGCACTCGCTGGGCGAGCCCATGACCAGGTATTTGCTCAGCTTTTTCACCGTGAAATCCGCCTCCGACATAAACTCCTCGTTTGGGGAGAGGAGTTTCCAGCGCCAGTAGAAAAGCATTTCTTCCACCCACAGCGGCCCAAACGTGTCTTCGGCCTCTCTGCGGGTAGGGGCGACCCAGCCATCCCGCATGAGTACTACTTTAGGCGAGCGCCCGTATTCCGCCGTACTCTCACGATACAGGGCGGCCTGAGCCTGCAAATTCGGTATGGGGTCCCAGAAGGGTAGAATCCCCCAGGCGTCACCCAGTCGGCCGGCGCGTTTGATGGCCTCGGGATACGCGGCCCCAATCCACAGCGGAGGCCCGCCTGCCTGATAAGGTTTTGGCGTCAACATGACGCGGTCGCACTGGAAACGCTTCCCGTGGTAGGAGAACGGCGTGTGACTGCTCCAGGCCAGACGGAGGATATCAAGGCTCTCTTCAAAGCGGGAGAATCGCTGCGTATACGGCTCGTTGAACAGCCGAAAATAGTCGGGGTGGTAGCCGAGCCCGACGCCCAATATGACCCGACCTTTGGACATCAGGTCAATCATGGCCACATCTTCGGCCAGATGCATGGGGTTGTAATACGGCGTTTGCAGGACAAAGGTGCCAAGATCAACCCGCTCGGTGCGCGTAGCATAGCCGGCCAGCATCACTAGGGGCGGCGGGAACATGGTCTCGGTACGGTGGTGCCGCTCGGGCAGGAAGAGGCCGTCAAAGCCGGCCTGCTCTGCCTCAATGCCCTCGTTCAGCAACTGGTCACAGAACTGTGCGGCTGCCTCGGGCGAGGGCTCAGGCTGATTATACGGACCCCCGTGGGTGTCAGGCATATACCCGATTTTCATGGGTTTGGTCTCTCCTCTGCATGATGATTGGTCAGGATGCGAATCGCTCTGGAACACGCTAGTATGACTTCGGCAGCCCGAGGACGTGTTCGCCGACGTAATTCAGCACCATTTCCTGTGAGACAGGCGCAATCCGGAAGAGCCGCGCCTCGCGCCAGTAGCGTTCCACGTCGTATTCCTTGATATAGCCGTAGCCGCCGTGCGCTTGAATCGCCCGGTCGGCCGCTTCGCAGGCGGCCTCCGCGGCCATATATTTCGCAATATTGGCTTCTTTGCCGCAGGGCCGGCCCTGGTCGTAGAAAGAGGCCGCCTTCTGAACCATGAGTTCAGCGGTTTCCAGCTTGGCAAAGGATTCGGCCAGGGGAAACTGAATGCCCTGGTTTTGACCGATCGGACGCCCAAAGACCTCGCGTTCTTTGGCGTATCGTACGGCTTTCTCGATCGCTCGTTTGCCCATGCCAACGCACTCGGCCGCAATCAGAATGCGCTCCGGATTAATGCCGTCGAGGATGTAGTAGAAGCCCCGGCCTTCTTCGCCGATCAGGTCTTCCTTGGCCACGTACAGGTTGTCGATAAACAGCATATTGGTATCGACCGCCTTGCGGCCGAGCTTGTGGAGTTCCTGGATTTCCACGGCCCCGGGGTCGATGTCGGCAAAGAAGAGACTCATCCCCAGTGTTTTCTTTTCCACTTGATCAAACGGGGTGGTCCGCGTCAGCAGCAGCATCTTCTTGGATTCTTGGGCCTTGGTAATGAAGACCTTCTGACCATTGATGAGATACCCGTCACCGCTCCGGGTGGCAAAGGTGCTGATCTGGGTCGTATTCGTCCCTGCATCCGGCTCGGTCACGGCAAACGATACATGGATGTCACCCCTGAGAATGGGCGCGAGATATTTGTCCTTGGCCATCTGGGTGCCGTATTTGATGAGCGGCTCCAGGCCGAAAATGCCCAGATGGACGGCCGAGCAGGCCTGCGTGCCGCCGCCACCCTCCGCTACCGTCTGCATGACAAGTGCGGCCTCGGTCATGCCCAGTCCGGCCCCGCCGTATTCCTTGGGAATGGTCATGCCCAGCCAGCCTCCATCGGCAATGGCTTGGTAAAACTCCCAGGGGAACTCCCCACTCTCATCCCGCTCCCGCCAATACTCATCCGGAAAATGCGAACACAGTGCACAGACCTGCCTGCGAATTTCTTCCTGCTCGTCCGTCAACTGAAAATCCATAGCTGTCCTCCCAGGTGCGCTCCACATCTACCATTTGACAGCGGCCCTGCCAATTCCTCCCCATTCCTTGTTGCGCGAAAAAATGGCCTCAGTTAAGGTGCGGGCTGAGTCGGCTGATTCTCACGCATGGCCGTAGAGAGGACGAACCGGGAGGAAGATTATGACTGGACGATTAGATGGAAAAGTCGCGCTCATCTCAGGTGGGGCGAGTGGTATCGGTGCCGCCCATGCACGGGTCTTTGCGGCGGAGGGAGCGCGGGTCGTCATCGGCGATATCCAGGAAGCCAAAGGCCGGGAGGTCGCTGCCGGTGTCAAATCAAACGGGGGCGAGGCGGTCTGCGTCCGTCTGGACGTCACCGATGAAAACGACTGGCAGCAGGCGGTTCATGAAGCGGGGTCGCGGTTCGGCAAGCTGACCACCCTGATCAATAACGCAGGAGTGTATTGGCCGGCCGGGGTCGAGGCGGAAACCCGAGACAAATGGCGGCAGATGATCGAGATCAATCAGACGGGCGTCTGGTTGGGGATGAAAACTGCGGCGCCGGTGCTGCGTGAATCCGGGAATGCGGCCATTGTGAATATCTCATCCCTGTATGGCCTGATCGGGAGCCCGGGCTCAATCGCCTATCACGCCTCAAAGGGGGCGGTACGACTCATGACCAAAGCCGCGGCTTTAGAGTATGTGAGGCAGGGGATTCGGGTGAACTCCATCCATCCCGGCCAGATCGATACGCCCATTCTGGCCGGACTGACCCCGGAGCAGGATGCCCAGATCAGAGAGGCCACGCCCATGGGCCGGCTGGGGCACCCGGAAGAAATCGCCTATGGCTCGCTCTATCTCTGTTCCGATGAAGCATCCTATACCACCGGAACCGAACTAGTCATCGACGGTGGCTGGTTTGCCCAGTAACGAAGAAGGGGGAATGGGAGTGAATCGACGGAATCAGATTGCCATGACCGCGGGGGAGCTCTCCGCCTACCTGGGTGAGGCACGGAATATGTCTTTGTGTACCATCGGCAAGGATGGATATCCGCATGTGGTAGCCATGTCCTATATGGCCAAGGACGGCCTTATTTATATGACGTCTTTCAAGAAGGCCCAAAAAGTCGTGAACGCCAAAAGGAATCCAAAAGTCGCGGTCATGGTCGAATCCGGCCGGGCTTATAGCGAACTCAGGGGAGTTCTGATTCGCGGCGACTGTGAGGTGATTGAGGAGCCGGAAGACGTCTGGGGGGTCATGAAAGAGGTGCGTGACTTTCAAGGAACAACGGGGACGCCAACGGAAGACGCGGTGCTGAAAGCGCGTGCCAAGAAGCGCGCTGTTCTCAAGATTACGCCGGTCAAAACCTCAAGCTGGGATCACACCAAGTTGCCAGCAGGGATGTACTGACCGAGCGGGGCGGCCGGAAAAGCAAGAGGTTTCGTTCTTCTGGCTTGACAGCAGTATTGCTCCCTACAGTGTAGGGGCCCAGATTGGCCGACGCGCGGGCCAACTCTGCGGAATACAAACCTCTGTAAAGAAACGCTCGCCGTTTTGAGTGATCCAGCATCACCGTATCAGATTCGAAAGAGTCGAAGATTTGATACCGAAGGGAGAAAAGGGGGCTCTCTCGAAGACGTCTCTGGGGGAATCCCGCCTCCCCGATCAAAAACACCCTGACAGATGACGGTATTCCGGCCCGAGCTCCCTCCTGCGCTGCCATGAACATCAGACGCTTCCCGCCAGACCTGAAGCGCCGCCTCAAACAGGCAATCCGTGCTCTGAATGTTGACCCGAACGGCGGGGAGCCTCCCCGATAGAGAACGGAAAGGTCTGCGGAAGTCTTGAGGACGCCGCTCTCGGATGGTGGATGAGGGAGACCGAAGACAGCAGACTCTCCGCAGTGTTGCGGCCGCCGTCACGTATATGGGGCGGTAGCCAGCCTCATTCGCCAGCCATAGTGGACGCCCTCTCAACGCTTTTTCTTCCCATACCGCTGTGGACGGCGAGCGCGGAAGTCGAGCCGGACCGGAGTGCCTTTGAGCGCGAACGCATCTCTGATCTGATTTTCCAAATAGCGCTCGTAGTGGGCCGGGATGCCGTCCGGCGAGCTGGTGTACACGGCTATTTTGGGCGGCTTGGTCTCAACCTGGGTGGCGTAATAAAAGCGCACCGGCTTGCGATGATAGATGGGAGCCGGGTGGCGGGTGGTCCACTCGTCAAACGCTTGATTCAAGACCGGCGTCGAAATCTCGGTACGGTGCGCCTGGGCCACGCGGTGGGCGGTGGGCAGCAAATGTTTCAGACGCGAGCCGGTCAGGGCGGACAGAAAAACAATCGGCAGCGGTTGCGTAACCGGGAACTCCTCGTGCAGTGCCCGTATGAACTGGGGCTGGTTTTTTCTGTCTGAGGGAATCAGGTCCCACTTATTGACGACGAGCACGATGCCGCGCCCGTGCGCCCAGGCGTAGCGCGCAAGACGCGCATCCTGATCGGTCATGCCCTCCTGTGCGTCAAAGACCAGCAGTCCAATCTCCGCCCGCTCCAGGGCTTTCAAGGCGATCAACGCACTGGCCTGCTCAATATGCTCAGAAATACGGGTACGTCGCCGTACGCCGGCGGTATCGACCAGCAGAATGCGCTTGTCCTGCCAAGTCAGCCAGCTGTCAACGGCATCGCGCGTCGTCCCCGGAGTCGAGTCCACAATGGAGCGCTCAACTCCCGCCAAGCGGTTGAGAAGAGAAGATTTCCCAACGTTGGGCCGCCCGATAATGGCGAGCCTGAGGTCCGGTTCGGCAGCGGGGGATGGTGCGTCAAGAACAGTGGGGGAGGAGGGGGCTTCCTGTTCCGCAAGGGCCTCGACCACCGTATCCAGCAACTCGGAGATCCCTCTCCCGTGGGCGGCCGAAATGGAAAAGAGGGAGTTGAGGCCCAGAGCGTAGAATTCGTTCGAGGCGAGCGCCTGCTTGTCGCCATCAATCTTGTTGACTGCAAAAAAAACAGGCGTGTCGCTCCGCCGCAGCAGGTCAACCGCCTGGGCATCCGCCGGATTGATGCCTTCCCTGCCGTCGAATAGAAAAATGACGAGATCGGCTTCCGTAATAGCCAAACGTGTCTGTTCCTGCACCCGTCCAACCAGCCCCTCTTTTTCACCGAGATCGATACCACCGGTATCCACCAGTAAAAACGAGCGGTCCCGCCATTGCACCCGGGCAAAATTGCGATCCCGGGTGACGCCCGGTGTATGGTCTACGACAGCCTTGCGCTGGCGGCTCAGGCGATTGAACAGCGTGGATTTGCCAACGTTCGGGCGCCCGACCAGGGCGACGGCCGGCAGGTGTTCGGGTGAGATGGCTTGGACTGGGAGGTCGGTCACCGCTTCCATATACAGGACATTGTCTACACGCCGCGCCCCCGGACTCCAACCCCGTCCGCCCCGAGACAGGAGGCCGAGCCGGAGAAGCGGTTGACGGGCGCCGAGAAAAGGCATTCTCTTGGGGGGCAACATTTTCCGAAAAAAGGAGGTCATATGCCAAAACTATCCGTTGCAGAACGCAACTCGTTTCTCCAGGAGCGGGGCCATTTGGCCCGGCTCGCCACCCTTCAGGAAGACGGCAGCCCCAGCGTAGTGCCGGTCTGGTTTGTGTATGAGGACGGAAAAATCATCATCACCCCGCGCAAATACTCGGCCTTCTGGACCAATATCCAAAGGGACGCGCGGGTGGCCATCACGATTGACGAAGAAACCGGGTTGTATCGCAAGGTGCTCGTCGAAGGAAAGGCCGAGGTGCTCTACCCGCTCGGCCATGACGACAAATGGCGGGACATCTACCGTCGTATCACCATGCGCTACGTGGACGAAGCGTCGGGCGACTACTATCTGACCGAGACTCACGACCAGCCCCGCGCCCTGATCGGCATCGCTCTGGAGTCGGCCAAGGTCATGACTTGGCGCATGCCGGACGAAGACGAACCCTTCAGCGGCATCTGGGCCACGCGCTTCTACGAGCGAGGGTCCGCGATGCGGGAGCAGGCTGTATCGGGCGGAGGCGCGGCCAGCGGGGAGAAGTTGAAGGTGGGGTAATGTCGCTCCCCCCGCTGCAAGCTTGCCGGACCGGACTCCATCGTGAAAAGAGGCTATCCAGGGTGCATGCTGAAGAATAGACTCCATGCCGACAGGGAACCGCACGAATATCCACGTCGTATTCTGCTTGCCGCCACCGGTCTGTCACCCCAGGTCGTGACCGAGACCATTTATGCACTGGCGGTCGCGGGCAGGCCAGCCTTCATCCCCACAGAGGTGCGACTCATCACCACGACCGAAGGGGCTGAGCGCGTGAAACTGGAACTGCTCCACGCGAAGAACGGGTGGTTCCACCGCCTACGGACCGATTACCACTTGCCCCCCATCACGTTCAGGATCGAACATCTCCATGTCATTGAAGACGCCGCCGGCCGGCGTCTAAGCGATATCCGCGACCCGGCGGGTAACACGAACGCGGCAGACTTCATCACCTCTGTGGTACGTGAGTTGACCCAGGACGCTGACTGCGCCCTGCACGTCTCCATCGCCGGTGGCAGAAAGACCATGGGGTTTTACACCGGCTATGCACTCTCGCTCTATGGACGCGAACAGGACCGGCTCTCGCATGTATTGGTCAATGCCCCTTACGAGTCGCACCCACAGTTCTTTTACCCCACCACCCAGAGTCAGGTGATCTATACGCACGGGCCGGACCAGCGTCCCTTTGACACCCGTGACGCAGAGGTCAAGTTGGCGGTCATCCCGTTTGTACGCTTGCGCGATGGACTCGGTACCGGGCTGCTGGACGGACAGGCGAGCTTCTCCTCCGTGGTGGCTGATGCGCAGCGTACCATCCCGCCCGTACGCCTGGAACTGAATCTTTCTGATTGTACCGTGGAGGCCGGCGGCGAGTCTTTTCGCATGGAGCCCAGCAAGTTTGCCTTTTACTGGATGCTTGCGGAATATGCTCGTCAGGGGTGTCCCGGTATTCATTGGAGCGAGAAGGGAGCCGACGAATTCCTGGAGTACTACAGACGTATGGTCAACGAATATTCCGGACCCTATGAACGTGCCGAAACAGCATTTTTGCACGGCTGGACTGGCGATAATGTGAATCCCACCAAACGACATATCAACAGGAAGCTGGAACAGCATCTCGGCCGTCGGCACGCCGCCCCCTATCTTATCGAGAATATCGAGCATATCCCGAATAGCAACTACCGTCGGTTCGGCCTGAAACTCTCGCCCGACACAATACACATTACGGGTAGAGCACCATTCGAGTGACGCTCTGGACAGCCGCAACCTTGCCGCATGAGCGGAGCGCTGGCGACAGATGCTATAGTGCGACCATTGGAAGTGGAAGGAGTCTCATATGCGTACACGACAGAAGAAAGAAGTCGCGAAGGCGGCCGGTTTCGCCACTGCCGGGGCAGCTCTTGGAAAAGGGGTTGTCGTAGCGAAAGGCATGACCGCTATAGGCGTACTCGGTAAGGGTGTCGGACTGGGCGCGGCCGCAGGGCCAGTTGGTATGGTGATAGGCGCTGGGATCGGGCTAGCCGGGTACGGGCTCTATCGGCTGTTCCGCGACTGATCCCCTCGGAGGTTCTGTGGACAATATTATGAGGGACATGCGGCACGAACTGCGCAAGATCCGCTACGCCCGCTTCCGCCTGGAGATGGTGGCCACGGACCGCCTGAAATTGCCCGCCTACAAAGGCTCTACTTTCAGGGGAGCCTTTGGCCATGCATTCAAAAAACTGGTGTGTGTCAAGCGCGACCGGGACTGTTCGACCTGTCTACTGCGTGACCGCTGCGTGTATTCCTATATCTTCGAGACTCCGGTCGGCGGTGAAGGCGACCCGCGAGGCTACCGCTTCGCCCCTCATCCGTTTGTGCTTGAGCCGCCCGAGGACGCCCGGGGTATATACGAACCGGGAACCGAATTCCAGGTCGGCTTGGCGCTGTTCGGTCGGGCGCTGGACGCTTTGCCGTATTTTATCTACGCCTTCGAGGAAATGGGCCGTCGGGGTCTGGGAGCCGGACGAGGAAGAGCTGTCCTGAAGCGCGTCGTCGCCTTGGGGTCCGGTGCGGCGCAATGCATCTACCAAGCCGACACCGGACAGTTAGTCCCTGACTATCCGGTCTGTGTCGGCCCGCCCGATACAGAGGTAGAGGGGACAAGACTCGGGCTCCGCCTGCGGACCCCGTTGCGTCTCAAGGCTATAGGTCGCTACACCAGTCAGCTCACCTTTCCGCGCCTCGTGCTGGCCTTATTGCGGCGGAGCGCGGACTTGGCCCGTTTCCATTGCGGGGCCGAGCTGGATGTGGATTATCGACACTGGCTTGCGCGGGCCGCCGAAGTGCAGACCGTCTCGGCTCAGATTCGTTGGTACGATTGGGAGCGCTACTCGCGGCGGCAAGACCGTAAAACCCCACTAGGCGGCTTGGTCGGCGAAGCGGAATTCGCTGGTTCGTGGCGGCCCTTCCTGCCACTGCTGCGGCTCGGAGTGGATGTGCACGTAGGCAGGGGAACGGGCTTTGGGCTGGGGCGGTATGAGATTCTGTGAGGACGATATGGTATCCAAGGAGGCGCTGGTCGTCGGGGCTTTGCTGCAAGATATCGGTGTATTTGCATTTGGGACATCGGACCCACGGACGGGCCATACTGTCGACGGCGAATCGTTCGTCAGTGAGTACGTGAGCCGCTACCGCTGTATGCTGCCGCTTCTGGAGGATGTTCGCCGGCTGGTGGCCCGCCGCGATCAGGACGATTCGGGCCGCCGGCTTCTGGAAGAAGCCGACCGCTTAGCGGGAGTGAACCGGCATAGGGAGGGTGGCCCCGAGGGGCAGTCGCTGCGAAGCGCCTTGGCGAAGGTGGACATTGGAAAGGGGGCCCCTCCAGAGGATATCTATCGCTATACACCGGGGCCGGTGGACTTTGCCAATCCCTTTCCCGAACGTATTCCCGTCTCACTCGCCGAGGGGAAATCCGACCAGCAGCGGGAACGGGATGAGCTCTCCCGCGCTTGGACACAGTTCTGCGACGAGATGCGCGCCATGCCCGATGGCGACCTGGCAAGCTGGGTCGAGACTTTCTTAGCCGTCGCTCGCAAGCACCTGAGCCATGTGGCGTCCGCTGCCACGTCTTGCCCGGATATATCTCTTTACGACCACGGTCGGTCAGTGGCGGCCATTGCGGTGTGCCTGCGCGAGGCCCGGCAGGAAGATCGGCCCTTCTTGCTGGTCCAGGGGGATATATCGGGCATTCAGACATTTCTGTACAAACTGGCCAGCCCAGCCGAGCCGGGCGGTACGAAAAACATGGCCAAACGTCTGCGCGGACGATCTTTGTTTCTCGTGTTGTTGGCCGAGACTGTGGCACGCTACTACCTGCGGAAACTCGATTTGCCGCCGACCAGCCTCTTGTACTGCGGTGGGGGGCATTTTCTGATTCTGGCTCCCCATACCGAGGAAATAAAAACTCGGTGGAGGCAGGCTGAGGAGGACGTTAATCACTGGTTAGTGAAAAAGTACCGTGGCGAATTGGCGCTGGTGAGTGCGGGTACTTCAGCTGACAAGAAATTGTTGAAGGATGATTTCTCCCGCTTGAGGCAGCAATCCGGCTCTGCACTGAATAGGGCCAAGCGGCAGAAGTTCAAAGCCGTATTGGACGCTCGGCTATTCATGCTCCCCGATGAGGGCCAGCAGATGGATGTCTGTTCGGTGTGCCAAGCTGATTTTGGCAAAAACTCCGGGGAGACGTGTCCTGAGTGCCGCGCCCACGTAGAGATGGGACGGCAGGCCGTCAGCGCAAAATACCTGATACGCCTTGAGGGGGAACGTCTGAAGGGGGCATTTTCTCCATTGGGTTTTGCTTGGGAACTGGCCGACAATTGGCAAGAAGTCATCGCGTGTACTGCGGCTGATCGCATGCACCTAGAGCGGCTCAACACCAGCAATTTCCTGACTCGGGAAGATGTAGCGTTAGGGGCACGATATCCCGGTCTCAGCTTCGGATTCCGCCCTCTCGGCCAGTATGCTCCCGGCGATCAGGATGGTCCGCTGGACTTCGCACACTTGGCGAAAAGCAATGCTGAAAAATACCCGCTGTTAGGGGTGGTGCGCATTGATGTGGATGCGCTGGGCGCAGTATTCGCTTCATCGGGCTCGCTGCCGTGCACGGCAACCCTAAGCCGGGAATTGGAAACCTTCTTCTCCGGCTATGTCAACACTGTGGCTCGAAGGTACGATATGTACATCACTTACGCTGGGGGCGACGACCTGTTCGCCGTCGGTTCCTGGATCAACGCCATCAGGTTCAGTCGCGCCTTGCGCCAAGCCTTTGGTTGTTTTTGCGGCAACAACCCCAATCTGAGCTTTTCTGGTGGCCTGCTCTTCTGCAAGCCGGATTTCCCCATCGGGCGGGCCGCCAAAGCAGCCGGAGAATTGGAGAAGGAGGCCAAGAATCACGAAGGAAAAAACGCCGCCGCCCTGTTTGGCGAAGTCGTTTCTTGGAAACGGCTCGACGAATTGCTCGATTTTGGAAAGGACCTGCTATACCTCATGAACGAGGCGAAACCGGACGACCGGCTACCCCGTTCATTTGTGCAGCATCTGTTGAGCCTGGAGGCCGAACGCCGGTGTGCCCAGGGTGCAAAGGGATTACAAGCCGAGATACGCACGCAAATGCATCTCAAATACCTGGTCGCTCGGCGTGGGGCCACCAGCGATGCTATCAGCGCTAACCGGGAGATGGAGGAAAACGAGCGCAGGGTAGGGGCTTTGGGGCGTCTGGTCTGTGAGCCGGAACTGATGCGCCAGATCGCTATACCGGCCTCCTATGTCCTGTACAATACACGCAACCTGGATAAGGAGTAGGAAGACGCCATGGCTCAGAGGAACAAAAGACAGTTCGGTGGAGACAGCCGCTCTGGACGGACAGAGGGAGGTCAAACCAGCATGGAGAAGCAGCCTTCCATCGATTTGAATACCATCTCTCCTGAAGAACTAAACAAAAGAGGTGAGTATTGGGGCAAGAAACTAAAGGACGGCGGTATTAAGACCAACCAGATTCGCAATCTGTACGGTGCTATCCAGCATATCCGCGTCCACGCCGGTCGGCCCAACCCCGATACCGACGACATCAACCGCCGCCTGATCTTTCTCAAGCCAAAACTGGCCTACGCCAGCGGTCGGCAGCCTCGGTTGAAGGAACTGCGGGAATTCCTGGTAGGGGCGATCGACAGCGTAGTGAAGAGCCAAGACCCCGAAAAGGCACGCGAGAACTTTTTCGTCCTGATGGAATCCATCGTCGCCTACCATAAGTTCTATGGCGGTAGCGATTCGTAAATCGGAGGAGAAACTATGGTGGCCCAATTCATCGGCAACGTCATTGTGCGCGGCAAAATCGAGTGCCTCACCGGTCTGCATATCGGAGCGGGAAAAGACACCACAGAAATCGGTGGAGTCGATAGTCCGGTGGTGCGTGACCCTGATAGCCGCCTGCCCTACATCCCCGGCTCCTCGCTCAAGGGCAAGATGCGCTCCCTGCTGGAGTTCGCCACCGGTAAGGTGGAGGGTGGGGAGGTCCATACGTGCAAGAAGGCAGACTGCGAGGTGTGTCGGACCTTCGGGTCATCGGCCGCAGAGGCCCGCAAATGCGGCCCGACGCGGTTGCTCGTCAGAGACGCTTATCCCGACTGCAAGACCAGAGCCATGTGGGAGAAGTTGAAGACGGATCTGCTCTACGCCGAGATGAAATCGGAAAACTCCCTGGACCGTATCACCTCCGCGGCCATCCCTCGTTTCATCGAGCGAGTGGTCCAAGGATCGTGCTTCAAGCTGGACATGGTCTATGGGGTCTACCGGGTGGACGGAGTGAATGACCTGGACTTTTTCACCCATGTCGCAACTGCGCTACGCCTGCTCGAAGATTCGACCCTGGGCGGCAATGGTAGTCGTGGCTACGGGCAGATACGCCTGAAGCTGGCCAACCCTGTTTTCTTGGGCAGGCAGGACTACTGCGAGGGGAACGACGCTTGGAAGCAAGCCCGCCGGTGGCCGGATGACGGCTTTACCATCGGCCTGGGCGATTTTGAGTTGGATCGTAGTGATCCTATCTACCAACAATGGGACAAAGAATTGAAATCCCCGGCCGCCGCGGACGAAGCAACTCCAGAGGGGTAGGGATGAAAGCCGTCTATCTGCAACCGCACGGAGCCTATCGTCACGAGTTGCACTCGGACACCTTGTTCGGGTTGATCTGCTGGGCAATCCGACAGGTCTTCTCAGAGGCGCGTCTGGTGGAATTGTTAGACGGTTTTGCCTTGGGCCAGCCTCCGTTCCTGCTGAGTTCGGCCTTCCCATGCATCAAGGACGGCCCCGACTGGAAGCCCTTTCTGCCCCGTCCGTTATTGCCGCCGCCAGAGCCGGTAGAGGAGTTGGGCCCGGACGAATTGCAACGGCTTAAAAACTATAAACGGCTCCGCTACATCCCCGTCGATCATTTCAAGCAGTTTTTACAGGGCGGCCACTCGGACACTTCGTACTACAAGTCCAACATCTGGGAAGATCCGAAGGTATCGGTTCCCCGGCCAGTTGATCGTCTGCACGGTACCATAGACCGGTTAAGCGGCACGACGGATGGAAAAGGCACTCTGTTCGTCAGACCCGAATACCGGAGCGGAGGACTCTATTTTCTGATAGACGGAGAGGCGGCTGAATTGGTTGTCAACGCGCTCCGTTTTCTGGAGGACTTCGGCTTGGGCGGCGGCAATAGTACGGGCTACGCCCGCTTCACCGTGACCGTCACGGACACCGGTCTGCTCGGGAAGCCAGTAGCCGAGCCAGACCGCTTTGTCACCCTGTCCCTGTACTATCCTCGTCCCGCCGAACTCGCTCATTTCCGCACCGGGGAAGCATGGTACGAGTTGACCGTCCGTAAAGGGAAGGTGGGTGGCCACTTCCTCCATGCTGATGATTTCTGGAAGCGGTCGGTCCTGATGTTCACGCCCGGTTCAACCTTTCCTGCCATAGCCGACCGGCGGATGTACGGACAGAACCCCATCGTTAAAAGACGGCAGGACGGGCTACCTTTTGACGTCCAACAATATGGTTACGCCCTCGCTGTCGGCATGAAGGCCGCGAGAGAGTAAATATGGAACGCATCGTGCAATGTCTGTCGCCGGTCCATATTGGGGCAGGCAAAGAGCTCGAACCCCTTGACTATGTCATCGTGGACGGGCGCTATAGCCGCGTCTATCTCGACGCGGTTCTTGAACGGCTGAATCCTGAAGAAGCCGACGCCTTGACCGCCTGGATAAGCGATCAAGCCGACGGCATCGAAGCAGCGAAGGGGAAGCAACGTGACGATATTCGGCAGAAGACGCAACTTGTGAACTTCCCCAAAGTCGATTTGCGGACGGCTTTCCGTACCGACGCGACCCTCGCACGTTACCACGGTGCTGTTGGCGTCGACATCGAGCGTAACTTGCCGGTGCGTGAGCAGGCCAAGGATGCCGATGATACGCCCTGCATTCCGGGTAGTTCGCTCAAGGGCGCCCTGCGCGCGGCCTTGGCGTTTGCCGCCCTGAAGGACATGGGGCCCGATGAGCGACCGGCGTTGAAAGATTCGCTTGACTCGGTGGTACGTCGAGCCGAAGAGGCCAAGAGGCGTGGCGCTCACTCCGAACTTGGCCGGCGAAAAGAACATATCGGCCGGGAAATTGAACAGGCCGTCTTTCGCTGCGGCAAGCGTCAACGGGATCAGGTCAACTACGGAGACATTCACTACGACTTAATGCGGACGGTCTTGGTCTCAGATACGTACAACGCACAGGCAAAATTGATCGTGCCGCAGATACAGACCTTTGTCGAACAGTGTGACCCCAAGGGAAACGCACGTCTGGCCCCTCAAGTGGGGCTCCTTGCCGAAGCACACGCGCCGGGCAATACGTTTCGTCTGCGTCTACAAATTGATAGTAGACTCCTCCGGGCAATCAGCCGGAACCGGGACAAATCTCGATGGATCAATTTCGAGCAGCGTGTGCGACGGGCCTTTGGTTCCGAGGTCGCGCAGTTGTTGCCGGATGCCGCGGATGAGCAAATTGAGCAGGCCGTAATTCACTCTCTCGAATCGGCGGTTCGACGCTTTACCAGGGCCGTTGTAGCCGCCGAACAAGACTGGGCGAAAAGACACGGACACGGCGCAACTTCGGCTCTCCAGAAGTTTTACAAGGACTTGGACAGCTTGGTAGGGAAGGGGTTTGTCCCGTTGCGGTTGGGCTGGGGCAGTCATTTCCTAGCCACCACCGTACTGTTAGCGCTCAAAGAGGACGCGGGTTGGCGTTCTGTGCTGGAGCGGTGCTTTCGGGCCTTTGATATCGGTACTCCTCCGAACCAACGGAGAGAACTGAGCAAAGGAGCGGAGCGCAAAATTGATCTCGACGACTTCCCTCGCTCCCGTCGCCTCGTCACGGCCGGGAAGAAGCCGGTAGCTCCCCTGGGGTGGATCGTCTTAGTGCCGATCGATGCCGAGTTGCCAGGTCCGCTGGTCAAAAAGGAAGGACTCATCCAACCTCAAGGAGGAGGCGCGACACGCCATGTGCAAATCGCGTCTGAATCACGGGACCCGGCAGTAGAAGAGGCTCGCCGAATCAGGCGCCAGATTGAGAACCTCGGCGGAAGAGGTGATGTCAGCAAGATGGATGAGATTGTTGGCGGCATCGAAAGACTCTCCGATGCGAAGGGTCGCTGCGAGTGCGCCCAGTGGCTCCGAGAATGGCTGAAGAAGGGCGGTAAGAAAAGCCTGTGGAAAGAGAAGAAACATGCCGCCGCAAAGTGGCGGAGGAAACTTGACTCCCTGCTTGCCGATTGCAAGTAGCGCTGGAAGTCACGTACTGTCAAGCCGTAGAGTGACGGAGAATCTGGCCTCTCTGGTCAATGACCTGTATGGATTGAGGAAGTGATGACGAGGCACAAAGGAGGCCTTGCGATGACGACCTACACCATCGACACGTATGAAGCTGTGCGACAATTCGTGGCCGCTGGTATTCCTGACAAGCAGGCCGAAGTCATTGTGGCTGCCATCAGCCGGGCAGATTCCGAGGTTGTCACCAAGGCCGACCTGAGGCAGGAGATCGCCGCGGTCAGGACTGACCTCAAGCAGGAAGTGGCCGACCTGAGGCAGGAGATCGCCGCGGTCAGGACTGACCTCAAGCAGGAAGTGGCCGACCTGAGGCAGGAGATCGCCGCGGTCAGGACTGACCTCAAGCAGGAAGTGGCCGACCTGAGGCAGGAGATCGCCGCGGTCAGGACTGACCTCAAGCAGGAAGTGGCCGGAGTGAAGGCCGACCTGAGAGTTTTGCGGGCTGACGTTGGGGCCGAACTGAGTACCGCCATCAACAAGATGTTGCTCGCACAAATCGCCGTCGCCGGCTTGCTGTTCGCCGCCATCAAGTTGTTTTAGAAGATTGTTCTTTACCCTCCCCCCTCAAAACCGGTTGGATACCGGAGAAAGAGAGGCCATCCATGAAACCCCACACCTTGCTTTGTACAGTTGGGACGAGCCTGTTCTATCCCAACTTGAGCGGACTCTCTCAAAAGGACACGAACACCACCCACAGGGCGCTAGCCCAGGCGTACGCCGACAAGAATTGGCCAGCAGTAGCGACACACTTGTATCAAGTCGCGCCGACTGAGCGATTGTGTGGGGCGGAGATTAACTCGGTAGCTGATCTTCTGGCACATGACTTCATTGAAAAAGGTCGCCTGCACCTGCTGTTTTCCGACACGATGGATGGAGAACATATCGCTGCCGTTCTGGCCTCGTATTTCAACGCGGGTGGCTGGCAGACGCAAACCCACCGGGTGGAAGATTTAAGCGATCAAGACCCGAAGACATTTCGGATCCGGGGCCTACGCAACTTGGCCAAAATTCTTGGTGAACGAGTACGCGAAGCCGGGGCTGACTATTGCGCGATTAACGCCACTGGTGGCTATAAGGCTCAGATTGCCATTGCAGTACTCATGGGCCAGGCGCTTGGCATTCCGGTCTATTACAAGCACGAGCGCTTCGATACCATTGTTCCCTTTCCGCCCATGCCAGTGGCGCTCGACTTTGCGCTCTGGCTTCAAGCTAGCGGTATGTTCATAGCACTCAGCAAGCCCGATGCTTGTGAGTTGGAGAAACAGTTTAGCGAGGAATGGGACGAGCGTTTTGAGCCGTTGGTCAACCGCGAAACAATCGACGGTGCGCCCTGTCTGGCACTCTCGGCAACCGGCCAGATTTTTCACGAGACCTTCCGTTCGCGTTTTCAGCAGCAGAAGAAATCTCTCCTGCCGCCCCCGGCGAAGCAGAGTGAAAAGCAGCCGCCCAATCTTGGAACTCATGGTTACAAACAGGCGCAAGAGCTAGTCTCACGCTTTTTGCAGAGGATCACCGATGAGCGGTCTTATGTGCGTTTCTGCCACTCAACGTACTGGAACCCGGACCTCCCTGAAGCCCCTAGGTTTCGTCTGTCAGGCAAAGAGATTGAGGGGATATATTCGAACGGGTCCTGGTGTGTGAAGTTCAGAGTCCTCACAACAGCCGGTGAGCAGGACAACCTGGGCGTTGTCGTAGCCGACCTCAACGAATGGCTAGCGGACGCCTGACTGGAGGACGCGACTATGGGAATTTCGCAGATCGCTACTTATGAACAGACAACCCCTCGGCCTGCCAGGGCCAGGCAGCCGTCCCCATTAGAAGACGGTGCCCGGCTCACGCGGGAGGAGTTTGAGAGACGCTATGCGGCCCTGCCGGAGGTGAAGAAGGCGGAACTCATTAACGGAGTGGTATATATGGGCTTACCGGTTCGCTTTGGGAAACACGGTGAACCTCATGCCGCGTTGCTGACGTGGCTGGGGACGTATTCCGCCTTTACCTCTGGAGTCCGGCTCGGGGATAATGCAACCGTCCGGCTCAATGCGGACACGGAGCCGCAGCCCGACGCGCTCCTGCGCATAGAGCCGAAGGCGGGTGGATGTTCGCGTATCAGTGCTGACGACTATGTTGAAGGCGCGCCTGAGTTGGTTGCGGAAATTTCTTCCAGCACCGCCTCGTACGATTCGCACGACAAAATGGACGTCTACCGCCATGCGGGTGTCAAAGAGTATCTGGTCTGGCGCGTAGACGATAAGCAGGTTGACTGGTTTGCTCTTCGCTCTGGTGAATATATCCGTTTGACACCTGACGGGTCTGACGTGATTGCCAGTCCGACGTTTCCGGGGCTGCGTCTGGCCGTCTCAGCCTTGTTGGCCGGAGACATGGCACGGGTCGTGAGGGAGTTGCAAAAAGGACTAGATACGATCGAGCACGCCAGGTTTGTGGCTCGACTGGAATCGCCCACGCCTACGCTTCGACGCGATTAAGGAGATCCCGATGCGCCATCAACGCAATGAGAAACCCAGCGCTCTCGTGCTGACGGTCGGAACGGGCAACCCGAATGCCCTTGAGGAGTCGCTGTACGCACCCCTCCAAAAGTCGATCAGCACCGGGAGTTGGACGCAAGTGGTTTTGTTGCCTTCGCACGGAACGAAAAAGCACGCCAAAGAGCTGGCCAGGAGGTATGCGGACCGCCCGCAGTTCAAAATACATCCGTTACCTGAACCGGGCATGGAGGATAACGCCGACGCCTGCTTTGCCTTTTTCCATAAAAAGCTTCGCGACACCCTGAAAGATGTTGAGGCATCGCGGATGCTGGTCGATTTCACCCGTGGCACCAAGGCCATGAGTGTGGCGCTGGTGCTTGCCGCCGCGGCCCACGAGGTGCCGCAATTTCGTTATATCAGCGGAGAGCGGGCTGGGCCGAGCGGTACGGTCATGGCCGGTACCGAGAACGTTGGGACTTTCGATACGCAGGCACTCCACGCCCGTAAGCAACTCGACATCATCCGCTTACTGTTTCACCACGGGCGCTACGCTGCGGTGCGTGATCTGCTGCCGCCAAGAAATGCCGATTCGACGCCGCCGAAGGCCCAGCACGAAAGCGTGTGGGTTGCTATACATTCGTTGGTTGAATTTTTGGGCGCGTGGGACCGGCTCGACTACCAGGGGGCTGCCGAGACGCTGAAGACGCTGCCCAGGCGCAGAGCTTTTCTGCCGGAGTTGCGAAATTTTCTGCCAGATACGGAGGTCAAGAGTTGGGTGCGACGGCTTGCCCGACAACCGGGTCGCAGCACGCATAGGCAATTCGCAACCTGGCTGCGTCTGGTCGTCTGTGACGTGCTGGCGAACGGCGAGCGGCGCTTACGCAACGGGGAGTTGGAGGACGCGCTGATTCGAGTCTATCGGGTGCTGGAAATGCTCGGTCAGACCCGACTCTTCGACGTGAAGCTCGATCCCTCTGTGTTGCCGGAATCCCACCCACATATCCGTAAATTCCAGAAGACCTTGCTAAATGAAGGGGAACGGCCGCTTGCGAAAGCGAAAATCCCCGGACAGGTGGAAGCGACCCGAGAAAAGGCGGCCCGTTTGCTGCACTGGCTGGGAGACCCGTTAGGCGACAAGCTGCTCAAGACCGCCACCTTGGCTAACCTCAGCTCCCGGCGTAATAAAAGCATTCTCAACCACGAATTCGACGCTCAAGCCCCCGGCGTCGAGACTTTGAAACAGGTGTATCAAGAGGTGGAAAATCTTCTACTTGAAGACAATCCCCTTGCGGGGAACTATCTGAAGACGGCCCGCTGGCTGGACTTTGATGGCACGGCAGGCGGATAAGCCAACAGGCCGACCCTGTACGCCACAGAGCCCGGCGCGGTGGTCCGCCGCTCGGCCGGTTCCATTGTAGTCCCATGATCGATGAGGACCCCGATGGGGCCGATCCAAAGTCCGAGCACTGTCAGTGGCTGATTGAGATTGACCCCCCCCCCCCCCCCCCCCCCCCCCGACTGCTGAGGCCTAAGCCCCGCTGAAAAGGGCATTGAAGCCTTTCATCTGTCACTTTTTCGCCAGAGAACATTCATGTGATTGGCGAGCCCAAGCCGTTGATGGACATCCGCACGGCAGAAGACACCGAGGTCGCTGCCGACCACATTACGGACCATGTTCGCAAACTCACCCGTGACCAGGATTCGGCCCTGTACGTCTCCATCCCCGGTAGCAGAAAGACCCCAGGCCTCTGCACCGGTTCCGCGCTTTCGTTGTACAGCAGGAGGCAGGACAGACTAAGCCACGTTCTGGTCTCCGCGCCGTATGAATCCTTGCCGGATTCCTTCTATCTTCGCCGTGCGGGCGGCGCGTGATTCACAACACCAACCCACACGATACGAGTTAAGCGCAGGTGCCCCTGGCGGCTATTTCATTCGTGCGCTTGCGAGATGGACTGGATAACGATTTGCTGGGTGGGGAGGCGAGCTTTTCTTCTATGGTGGCCGACGCTCAGTGCGCTATTCCACCCGTACAGCTAGAACGGAGCCTCCCCGCTCGTACAGTGAATGCCGCCGACGGATCCTTTGCCATAAAGCCTAGCTCGTGTACTTTTCACTGGATGCTTGCAGAACGCGTCCATCAGGGGCGTCCCGACCCTCATGGGAGCGAAGATAGCATAAGCGAAGAACTTCTGGGCTACCACAGGTGCGTGGTCAATCTTCATTCTGGAATGCATGAGGGTGCCGGAAGAGTGTTTTCGCATGGTCCTCCTGGCGATACTCTTAATCCCACTAAGCGGGACATCAACAAGGAACTGGGACAGAATATCGGATGTCGCCGGTCCTAATCTTGTGACGAATGCGCCCATCCCGAATACCAACTAACCATCGGTTCGACCTGGAACTCTCGCCAGAAGCAATACCAATCACGGGTGGAGCACCATTCGAGGGAGGCCGCAACCTTGCCAAATCAGACAAACGTGACGAGAGCAGTTATAGTGGCCCTTATCGGGAACGAAATAGCCCATCACGGAATGCGAACACAGAGATGAGGTAAGGTCATATGGACATCTTTAAGGAAATCCTCTGGGAAATCCTCGAAAGTTTAGTCAGAATAATCTTCAGAGAGCTCGCTGAGTATATCCTCCATATTCTCAAGGGGTCGGGAGTGTCGGGTTGGGCGCTAATGGGAGTCGGGACGATTATGATCAAGAAAAATGACGGAACGACTATTATTGTTGAGAAAGATGATGAGGGCACTTGGATTACAGATGATGATGGAACGCGCAGGCCGTTGGTGAGCGATGAGTCAGCGGATTAATTGCGGTTGACTATGGGGTTGCAGTGGATAGAGTATGGACACACGTCTGGGGGTGTATCGCTTTGGGACGTAACCTCTTATTTTCATTGGCCAAAAATTTCAAACCGAGACACTACCCAGCCGGCCGTCGTCTCTAGGGAGAATTCGAGTGCAAGGAAACAGTGACCTTGTTCCAGTCGATTGGGACCGGCTGCTGCTGGTCTATATGCACGACCCGGTTGACAAGGCCCTAGACATCCGCGGCCACGAGTCCCGCGCCGCCCGCTACGCTTCCCGTGCGCTCGACCGGGATGTGACCCGTCGCGAGATGAAAGACTGGGCATCGTTGGCCGACGCGCTTGCTGCCATCTCTGAACGCATTCCCATGCCGACCGCAGGCTCAAACGGCGAGCGGGCCGTCGGTCCAGAAGCCGGCCAGCTGGATGTCCGCCATTCGGTCAGCGCTCAGCCAGCGGTCCTGAAAGGACTGACCCTTGATGAGGCCGGCGTGCTGAAAGCCATTGGCAGTATCGTCGATGGGCTGTCCGACCCGCGCTCGCGTTTTCTCGCTCTGTGGCGACTGCTGCCGGAACGCTTAGAAGAGGCGTTCGCTCGGCTGCCGGCCGACACTCGCGTCCCCGACCACACCCTGATTCAGCACGCCGACATCACGAGCGGCATCTGGGCCTGCTGTGAGGGCGCACACGGCGGTGCCTATTTGTCAGTCTCGCTCGGCCCGGTGCAAAAGTTCATTGAGGCAGCCCGCAGTGTCCGCGACCTGTGGTCGGGGAGCGCTCTCCTGTCGTGGCTGACCTTCCAGGGCATCCGCCCGGTGCTCGGCGCACTCGGCCCCACCGCGCTCGTCTATCCGGCCTTGCGTGGCAATCCGCTGATGGACCTGTGGCTGCGTGACCAAGCGAGGCTGGAGAACTGTGTCCCGCTTCCGAAAAAATCGTCACGCCGCTCACCCTCCCTCCCCAACCGTTTCGTCGCCCTCGTGCCTTGGGGACCGAACGGTGCTGATGCCACAGCGCTGGCAGACGCTTGTTCCCAAGCGGTCGAGGATGCGTGGCATCGCTTGGCGGACGAGGTGCACACCTGTCTTGATGCTACGCTGTCAAGCCTCAATCCCGATTGGGCGCGTCACTGGCAAGGACAGGTGAGCAGCTTTTTCGAGGTCAGGACGGCCACAATGCCCGTGCGTGATCTCAACGACGAGATGCTTGCCCGCCTGATCGGTGGCGAGGACTCGTTCGCCAAGGTCTGGTGTGAAGCCGCCAAGGTACGCCAGCTTGCCACGGCAATTCCAAAGCAGGAACGTCCAGGCTATCCGCAAAACGTCGCCGGTCGTTGGCAGGCCCGACTCGAAGCCTCGGCCCGGCTGATGGAATCTCAGCGGTCCATCCGAAATGTTCCAACAACACCAACCGCAGCGGACGACTCTTTCCCGCCCAAATGCAGCCTGCTCGGTTCCTACGAACAGGTGGGACCGCCCGGCCTTGACGATTCCCGCCAATTCTGGGACGAGGCTGCGAGGGACATCCGCATCAAAGGCGTCCGTCTGCGTTCCCGCGAACGCTTTTCCGCCGTTGCGCTGTGCAAACGGTTTGCCGCTCCAGCGAAGCTCGCCCGCGAATTGCATCTCGAACCTGCCGAGTTGCGATTCCCCGATACTGCTACAGTGGCCGCTGCCGAGTGGCTGGCCCAAGCCTGCATTGAGCCGGATGCAGTACGGCACGAATTCCACGAATGGAACGGCCGCTGGCTCCACCAGAAAAATCGCGAGGATGTGGAGGATGGCGACGCCCTTCCGCCAAAACCGGTTTGGGAAGAGATCAAGGCGGCAAAGGACCCGAAGAAAATCGGCGCTCCACCGGCCTATTACGCCATCCTGGCGATGGACGCCGACAATATGGGGCAATGGCTCAAGGGGGACCGTGCTCCGCGGGTACGGGAGGTCTTGCACCCCAAGATGGTCCGCTATTACGATAGCCTCGGCGAGCAGGCCGCGGCCGGCCTCAATGCGAAACGTCCGGTCGGGCCAGCCCTGCACGCCTCAATCAGTGAAGCCCTGAACAACTTCGCCAGCCACATCGCCCCTGGCATTGTAGAGCAACATAAGGGTACCATGATCTACTCGGGCGGCGACGATGTGCTGGCTCTGCTGCCGATGCGTCAAGCCGTTGCTTGCGCCGACGAATTGCGGCGTGCGTTCCAGGGTGAAAGAGACGGAGACACGGCTGGCTGGACCAGGGCCGCCGGACGGCACTATCTGGTAATGGGGAACAAGGCCACCTTGTCCGCTGGCATCGCCTTTGTGCATCACAAGGAGGATTTGCGTCTGGCGCTTAGAGGTGCGCGTGGGGCAGAGAAGGCGGCTAAGAACAGCGGACGGAACTGGCTGACGCTCCACTTTATGCGGCGCTCCGGTGAGCACGCTCAAGCTGGGCTGTCCTGGGACCTAGCCCCGTGGTTTCAGAAACTGGCGGACATATTTGCCAGCGGAGCGACTGACCGCTGGGCCTATCGACTGCGTGCGGAACTGCCAACCTTGCAAGCGACCGACCTGCCCGGCACCGCTGTGAGTGCCGAGATACGCCGGCTCGTGGACCGGAGCTTCGACCATGCCTCGTCCGATTCGGGTGGCCTGTCCGGTGTACAAGCAGAACAGTGGTGGCAAGACTTTTCCAAGGCAGACCGGGAGCATGCTGAGAAGAGCCAACAAAGATCTTTCGACCCGGCAGGGTGTCTCAAGGCATTCACTCTGCTGTGCCAGGGAGCCTCTTTCGTCGCGCGAGGCCACGATGACTAAGGCAACCTCCTGCTCCATCCAGCTCCGGCTGGAGATTGAGCCGGTCGATAGTTTGTTCTTTCGTGATGCGCGGCCGTTCGAGCCGGCCAGTCGGGGGGAATCCGGTTTGCCCATGCCGCAGACCCTCACCGGCGCGGTGCGAACCTTACTGCTGGAGCAGCATGGGGTGGATTTTGGCCGGTTGGGAACATACATGAAGGAGTCGGCCAGCTTTGCTCAAGCCCTGGCTGAGGTTGCCGACGGTCCCGCGGGCGGTGTGGCTGAGGTGTGGGTACGGGGGCCGTGGTTCACATTGAATGGCGAAGTGCTGGTGCCGGTGCCGGCTAGCCTCAGACGAGAGAAGACGGAACTGGAAGATCCGAGGAAGGGCGAGGAAGACCAGAAGGAAGATACGCGCTCCGTATTCCGGCTTGATCCGCTCAAATCTCCGCTGCCGGGGTGGCGGCCCGAATTGCCAGGAATGCGGCCTTTGTGGCGCTATGGCCGGGAGACTACAGAAGCTGCCGACGGTTTTCTCAAACTGTCGGGCCTCCGCCGTTTCCTCGAAGGCGGCGTGCCGAAGTCAGGCGAATTGGTGCCGAAAAGCGCCCTGTACGACTTCGACGACCGGACCGGCATCGGCGTTGACCCGAAGCGCAACACCGCTGCGAAAGGGGAGCTCTACGGTATTCGGATGCTGGCACTCAAACGCGAAGCCGGCCTGTATGCCGAGGTCCGCGGCCCGGCGGACACACTCAAGCCCCTCGAAACCGGACACGTACTGATGAAGTTTGGTGGCGAAGGCCGACACGTAGTCGTTCGTAATGCTGCGCAGGGTGCGGCTTGGCCTGACGTCCAGCCGGCAGACAATATGGGCCGGCTGGTACTGCTGACCACACCGGCGTACTTCAACGGTTGGAGACCACCGAGCCTTGAGCCAGTGGCCGCGGCTGTTGGCGGCTTCCAGGCTGTCTCGGGATGGAATTTGGCCAAGGGCGGTCCCAAGCCCAACCGCTTCATGGTCCCAGCCGGATCGGTCTATTTCCTGCCGCCGGGTGCCCAGATACCCACATCTCTGCTCGTCGATGGTGAAGACGCACAGGCAGGCTGGGGCTGCTTTTTGGAGGGAAATTGGCATGATGTCTGACAAAACATTGCTATTCATTCACGCCCTGACCGGGTTGCACCCCGGTAGCGGTACGGCCCTTGATGTCGTCGACCTGCCAGTCCAGCGCGAGCGTCATACCCACTGGCCGATTATCCCCGGCTCGTCGCTCAAGGGTGTCATGCGGGCCGAGTACAAGCGGAAGGACGACAAAGACAATGTCCTCGCGGCCTTTGGGGAGGCCGACTCCACCCACGCTGGTGCGATTGCCTTTTCCGATGCCCGTATTCTCGCCTTTCCGGTGCGCTCACTCACCGGTGTGTTCGCCTGGGTGACGTCCGGCGCTGTGCTGACTCGCCTGGCCCGCGACCTCAGCCTTGTCGGTGAGAGTAGGCTCCCTAGCGTCCCCACGGTCGAGAGAAACGAGGTCGCCTGCGTCGGCGACAGTCCGCTGATCGCCCACGACGGACACCTGATGCTGGAGGAGTTCGAATTCTCTCGCTCAAGTAGCGTAGATGCGAGGGAGATAGCCGCCTGGATTGGGTCTCGCGCCGTGCAGGATCAGGGTACAGTGGACAGACTGAGTTCCCATCTGGCCGTCCTGCACGACGATGACTTCACTCACTTCGTCCGCAATGCCACCGAGGTCGTGGCCCGGGTTGGACTCGACGCCGAGCGAAAGACGGTACGGAAGGGCGCCCTCTTCTACGAGGAATATCTACCAGCGGAGACTCTCTTCTATTCGCTGGTGATGTGCAGCGGCAGCCGTCGCCCCGGCTCGCAGCTTGCTAGTGCTGATGCTATCCTTGAGTGGCTCCGTGGCAAAGCACCTAAAACGCTACAAATTGGTGGTGGTGAGACAGTCGGCAAGGGCTTCTGTGCGGTCCGTTTTAGCGATGGAGCCTGAGGAGAGTGAAAAATGAGCGATAGCCGACCGACCCTTGACCAACGTCGTGCCAAACAGGCTTGGCAGGCTGTAGAACGTGCGGAGCACGACCTCGAATCGAAAGAGGCTCGGAAGAGTTTCGCCCGCGAGACGAAGCGGCTGCCGGTGCGGATCAAGACCGCTGGCCTGGGGCAGTCGCTTGCCTTCTTGTGTGCCAAGTCAGATGGCGAAGATTATCGGAAGCAGCTACTCAAGGAGATAGGCGGCTGGTTGCTCAAGGAGCGCCGTTTGGCACCTCGGCCGAACGGTGCCAGTGATCATAATGCGATGCTTCAGGCTATCATTCACGGTGATACCAATTTATTGCGTCGCGCGACCGAGGAGGCTCTGTTGTATTTGCAATGGCTGACCCGGTTCAGCGAGGCCAAATTCAAGCCTGATGAGGACGCTGACAATGCCTGAGGATACAGAACCGATCCTGTCCGAATCCACACGAGAGTTGGTCAAAAAAGTTTCGCTCAAAGAGCGCCATCCCGGTCTGCAACTCGACAAACTGTCCGCTGCTGGAAATCAAAAACACCAAAAATCGATGCTGGAACAGGTAGCCTGGGCTCTTCGTGAC
Source organism: uncultured Binatia bacterium (SeqCode) (assembly GCA_965116085.1). Lineage (GTDB taxonomy): Bacteria > Desulfobacterota > Binatia > Bin18 > Bin18 > Bin18. The sequence goes on along the minus strand of OZ220487.1, from coordinate 5,052,344 downwards.
GAGGATATGCTGCGGACTCTACGAGACCGCCATGACACCATGCTCAACTCGCTCGACGCCCTACGACTACAGATGACCACATGCGGAGCGTTGACCCTGCACTTGTCCCGCTCAGGCGCGCTGGAGAACGCTGGCATCGCCCTCCATCCGATCTATGGCTTCGTGTATCTGCCGGGCAGCGCTATCAAGGGTCTGACCCGCGCCTATGCTGAGACCGTGTGGGCACCGGCTCAGTCCGATAAAGAAAAGGCGTGGCGGCAGATTGAAAGAGTGTTCGGTTGGAGTCCAGGGTCGGAGCGCCACAAACAAGTCTGGCGGCCGAGTGAAATAACCACACCGGCCGGCGCTTCGGCCGGTCGTCTCGTCTTCCACGATGCGTGGCCCTGCTGCTGGCCTCAGCTCATTCTTGATGTCGTCAATAATCACCACAGCAAATATTACGACGGCAAAGAAGGAGACGGTCCCGGCGACTGGGAGGAACCAACGCTCGTGTATTTCCTTGCCATTGGCGCGGACGAAAAGTTCGAGTTTGCTATCTCCGACCGTACCAACAGCGATAGCGAGTTACTCAAGCTGACGTACGGTTGGCTCAAGGAAGCACTGATCTTTGAGGGGGCAGGGGCTAAGACTGCAGCTGGTTACGGGCGCTTCAAGCCGGTCGAAGGTGGACAAGCGTCGATGCTGGAGCCAATCCCGGAGAAAATGACCGGCGCGACGTATGAACTGCAACTGGCCTCGCCAGCCTTTCTCGCTGGCGCGAAGCAGGAAAAAGAGGATTGTGATCTGCGCCCAGCTACCTTGCGCGGCCTGCTGCGCTGGTGGTGGCGTACCATGCACGCGGCCCACCTCGACCCCAAAACGCTCAAGCGGCTGGAAACCGCGATCTGGGGCGACGCCGAGTCGGGCAGCCCGGTGCGCATTGCGGTAAGCCGCGCCAAAGGCGGGGGTCCGAAGCAGTATTACAGGGATGATCCGCAGTTTCGATATTTTTTGCGAAGACCCAAAGAGCAACAAGTCACGCAAGGCTTATTCTATGCCTCTTACGGCATGGCTGATGACCCGGGCAAGAATCGTTGGTACCGGCCGGCAGGAGCTTCGTGGTCGGTTCGTCTTGACGCCCGACGTGGCTATCTCTTACCTAGCGAGAAACATGGGAAAAGACAGGAAATTGCGCCTTCCGCCATACTTGATCAAGCAAACGCCGCTCTCTGGCTGCTGTGCCGCTTTGGCGGCGTTGGATCAAGGAGCCGCAAGGGTTTTGGCTCCTTCAACGACATTGATGTAGCAGACATTGGCTCGAAAGAAGACTGCATTGCATCAGCAAAGCAGCTTCGGGCACTGTGCAAGCTAGAGGGTACGCAAAGGCAGTCTCAAACACCGGCCTTGGAAGAGGCTTTGCCTTTGCTGGAGCAAGACACAGTCTGGACTGACCCCTGGTATGCGCTTGACCAGACCGGAATGGCATTGCAATTGTTCGCCAAGAAGACGCTCAATGCCGAAGAGCGCCTTTCACTCGGCCTGCCGCGCCGAGTGGGTCGGGGCCGCGATGCCCAGAAACTCACTAGCAGGCGCAAGGGCGACCGCCACGCATCTCCGGCTCTCTGGAGCATCACGACGCGCCAAGACAAAAAACTGACGGTCCGCCTGATGGCATTCCCCGCTGCCTATTTGCCCGATAAGGAAACTAGTACGAGGAGGCTCAAGCAGTTCACTAAGTCTGAGGGGTGTCAGAAATTGAAGAAGCAAGCCGTGCAGCCCCAGCGTCGAAGTGGACATGGAGGGGACGGAGTGGCATCCACCGGACACGCGCCAAGACGAGGGGACCGTAGACAAGAGCCTACCATAGCACGCCCGCCGCAGGCCGGCCTGAAAACCAATGATCGCGTCCAAGCTGAACTCCTGGAGGAAAAGACGAAGAAAGGCCGCTGGAAAGCCAAACACCGAGACAGCGGACTGCAAGGCCCAATACAAGATACCGAAAACGTGCCTACCGACGCCGAGCCGGGTCAGTGTGTCGAACTGACCGTTGTTTCCGTAAACCGGAAAGAATTAGCGTTTAAGTGGGAGACACCGCCTCCGCCGACCTCGCCGAAAAAGGAATCGAGACGAGGCGGTGGAAAATCTGGCTCTAAATCTAGGAGAGGCTAGTGACGAATCACAATGCTCGCAAAAAAGCGCTGGTGCTCACCGTTGGCACCGGTAACATCGACGATCTTGAAAAGACGCTCCTCATTCCGATGCAGAAGAGTATCGAAGAGGGCGAATGGTCGCGGGTCGTCCTGCTACCGTCTCAAACGACCGAAGACTCGGCCCACACCCTGTATGAGCGCACTTCTCATTCCACAGTCGAGATCAAGTCGATCCCAAGACCGGGGCAAGAGAAGGATGCTGACAGTTGCTTTGGACATTTTGACGCTGTGTTGGCCAGCCTTATCGGCGAAGGCTTCAAACCTGACGATATTCAGGTGGACTTCACCCGAGGCACCAAGGCGATGAGTGCAGCCCTGGTCCTGGCCGCGGTGGGCCGGGGTATTCGATTCCTGCGCTACATGTCCGGCGAGCAGCGCGACAAGCGGGGTATAGTCGTCCCTGGCACGGAGAAAATAGGTCAGGTGCTCACTAGCCGCGCTACTACGCGACGCCGTCTCGATCAGGCAGTGGAGTTTATGCGTCAGGGAGCCTTCAGCGCGGTTATCGGGTTGTTACCCGACCCGGAGAAACGGCTTTACGACGCGCAGATTCCAGCAGACTTCCAATCCGAGGCCAGAGCGCTGCGTGCGGCGGCCCAAATTTATGCCGCTTGGGACCGACTGGACTACAAGGCTGCTACCCAAGCGTTGAAGCGGCACAGAACGACGACGGTACCGGCAGGGGGCTTCGCACCGACTCCAGAGATGGAGAAATGGCTCAGACGACTGACGCGGATGCCTGAGCAGAACAAGCGGAAAGCGACCCCTCACCCTAAGGCTGAATATTTGCGATATCTGGTTTGCGACCTGTTGGCCAATGCCGAGCGGCGTATTCATGACGAGCATTTCGAGGATGCCCTGCTGCGTGCGTCTCGGGTGCGCGAAATCGTCGGGCAAATCCGCCTGTTCAAATGTGGCTACGACAGCGATGACCTGTCGGGAGACGACGAGAAGATCAAGGTATTGACCGCCAAACTGCATCTGGACGAGCAGCCGGGGAAGCTAACCGCTGAACGTGATGTGGTCACGTCATTGCTGGACCACCTTGGCGATGCGTTTGTCGGCCAACTGAGATATTTTGATCGGCGGTGGCGTGTGTGGAAAAAACGCAACAAGAGCGTTTTGAACCACGGCCTTGTAGCGACCGCACCGTCGGAACCCGCTTCATTGTACGAAATTCTCAAAGACCTCGAAAATCTGCTGATTGTCGACGACCCTCAAGCCAGAGAACGGCTAGAGACCGCCCGCAGCCTGTCGTTTTCCGAGAAATAAAACAACAATGCCGACCCTCTACGTAACCCAGCCGGGCGCGGTGGTGCGCCGTTCGGCTGGCTCTATCGTGGCCACGCTGACTGAAGACCCCGATGGATCCGGGCCTCTGCCCGAACGTCGGCGGCGTCTGATTGAGGTTGAACCTCACCGGCTGGAGTTGATCTCCCTAGTGGGGCGTGTCCATATCACTTCAGACGCAACGCAGCTCTGCCTAGAGCAGGGGATTGCAGTCGCTTGGTTCCGGGCCAACGGTGACTTCGTAGGCCGTCTCGTGCCCGAACTGTCGCGCACCGCCGACCTCCGACTGGCACAGTTCCGCATGGTTGCCAACGAACAGCAGGCCCTCCCGCTGGCTCAGACCTTTATCTCGGCCAAGCTCCACAATGCAGCGAGTGTTCTGACTGCGCTGCGTTCCAACCGTCGCGGTGAGCCGACTCTGGGGCGGGCCATTGGGGAACTCAAGGCGCTGACCGAGACCATCTTACAGGCATCCAGCAGAGACGTGCTCATGGGTTTTGAAGGCGATGCCGCGCGTCGTTATTTTGAGGGACTGCGACGCGGTTTTACTGGTGACATCAGCTTCACCAGTCGCGCCCGGCGGCCACCACCCGACCCGGCCAACGCCTTGCTGTCTTTCGGCTATGTGTTGCTGGCAAATGTCCTGGCCAGTTTGCTCGAGGCGCGTGGCTTCGACCCTTATCTTGGCTTCCTGCACACGGTTCGTTCCGGGCGTCCCAGCTTGGCGCTTGACCTGCTTGAAGAACTTCGCCACCCGGTCGTAGATCGTTTTGTCTTGCGGGTTTGCAATCTGCGTCAGTTACGCCCCGAACATTTTGAGACTGATACGGAGCGGGGCGGGGTGCGGCTCACCCGTGAGGGGATGCGGATCTTCTTTCGGACTTGGGAAGCGTTTATGGATGCTCCGCTGCCGGGGATTGGGGAGGAGTTATCCCCGGAAGATTTGCTCCGCCGTCAGGCCGACCGTCTAGCCGCCCATGTCCGTGGGCGTGAGTTATACCGTCCGTTGCTACTGGGCTAGGCGTGAGGAGGACTGATGCCCCGCTTTATTGTGTGTTACGATGTCGTCAGTAACCAGCGTCGCCGGAAGGTGGCCGAGTGTCTGGATGCGTATGGCGACCGGGTGCAACACAGTGTGTTTGAGATGTCGGTCGAGCGCGTGCTCTTTGACAAATGTCTTTCTGAGTTATCGGGTCTGATTGATCCGAATGAGGACAGTGTGGCAGTCTACCAGTTGTGTGCTCTGTGCGAGAAAGGTCGACGCTATCTCGGCGTGGATGACAAGGCCGCGCGCATCGGCGAGGAAGACGTATTTATCGTTTAAGCGGCTGCCGTAACCGGTCGTGGTGGTGAAAACCGGGTGAGGTGACGATTGTCGCCTAGCCTTGCGTTTTTGCTACGTTTCTGTCATACTCGACTCCATGAAAGAGGCCGCGATGGCAGATGTATTCGGTTATGGAAGAAGAGGTTACGTTCAAACCGCCTGTAAAGTCCTGATATCAGACGCTTTTTCGGGTGGTGGGACGCGGCCTTAGCCCCGCTGAAAAGGGGATTGAAACGTCCACTCGCCGCTGTCGAGTTTGTAGGTATGAGGCTCGAAGACGCGGCCTTAGCCCCGCTGAAAAGGGGATTGAAACAGGTAATCTCAACTTTTTACGTCGGGTTTGCCTTAAAATCCAGGGACGCGGCCTTAGCCCCGCTGAAAAGGGGATTGAAACCGATGTTCACCTGGCAGTAGCCCCCCTCCCCCGTCCATTCGGACGCGGCCTTAGCCCCGCTGAAAAGGGGATTGAAACTATCACCAACCTTGGAGGTATGTTTTTTAAGACGTCACCACCAAACGCGGCCTTAGCCCCGCTGAAAAGGGGATTGAAACGACCGAAGTCCACGATCTCTTTGGGATCACACAGGAACGGGACGCGGCCTTAGCCCCGCTGAAAAGGGGATTGAAACCTTTTTCTCTCTGTCTTCCTTCTTCCCCTCGTTGTCTGTGGACGCGGCCTTAGCCCCGCTGAAAAGGGGATTGAAACCTTTCCCTCGTTATCGAGGTAAGCGGTATGGGGCAAGCCGACGCGGCCTTAGCCCCGCTGAAAAGGGGATTGAAACTGACGGGTTGAGGCCAACCCCAAGGGGGTGAGGATTGTGACGCGGCCTTAGCCCCGCTGAAAAGGGGATTGAAACTGGCATGGTCTACGGGATGGGAAAGGCCAAGTTGGCACGTGACGCGGCCTTAGCCCCGCTGAAAAGGGGATTGAAACTTTTATAGGGAGCGCAGTTGATAGGCGCCAAGCGTTCGCACCGACGCGGCCTTAGCCCCGCTGAAAAGGGGATTGAAACATATTGATGTAGAATGTTTCGCCGTTCATTCTGAACTGTACGACGCGGCCTTAGCCCCGCTGAAAAGGGGATTGAAACGCCTCGGCGCATTTTGCGAGCATGATATCCGGCATCCGCGCCGACGCGGCCTTAGCCCCGCTGAAAAGGGGATTGAAACTTGCTTGGAAGTGGGCGGCGGAGTCAAGGGCACATCGGTACCAGGACGCGGCCTTAGCCCCGCTGAAAAGGGGATTGAAACTCGGTAGCCCCGTTGACAACCCGGCGCTCTAGCTCTGTGGACGCGGCCTTAGCCCCGCTGAAAAGGGGATTGAAACCTGTGGATGACGGACAGTATACGTCAATTGATACGATTGCTATTGACGCGGCCTTAGCCCCGCTGAAAAGGGGATTGAAACCTTGCAGCTTCTGGACCAGTTGGTCACGAATACTACGCATGAGACGCGGCCTTAGCCCCGCTGAAAAGGGGATTGAAACCGGGACAGACACGGCCACGGTGAATGCCGGCAACCGGCGACGCGGCCCTAGCCCCGCTGAAAAGGGGATTGAAACAATACCGCCCCGTCGCAGACCGGCACACCGACGGGCACGACGCGGCCTTAGCCCCGCTGAAAAGGGGATTGAAACATATAGCAACACCTCTGACGGTTCGTAGTAGAGAAATAGTTGACGCGGCCTTAGCCCCGCTGAAAAGGGGATTGAAACATCCCCCGGGGGATTCAGCATCGATACTCCAAAAGTACACGACGCGGCCTTAGCCCCGCTGAAAAGGGGATTGAAACCAGGCTACTAGTCTGCCCAGCACACGCTGGGGGCGGATAGGACGCGGCCTTAGCCCCGCTGAAAAGGGGATTGAAACAGCACCGTCCAGTGCTCTTCTTGGATAAGGTCTGCGTAGACGCGGCCTTAGCCCCGCTGAAAAGGGGATTGAAACTCTTCATCGACTTTTTCCCTGGCCATCTCAAGTGCTTGCCGACGCGGCCTTAGCCCCGCTGAAAAGGGGATTGAAACATCGGACCCTCGATCTCCGACATAGACCAGGACTTCCGACGCGGCCTTAGCCCCGCTGAAAAGGGGATTGAAACATATAAGCAGTCTTTGCATCGTCTTCAACGACAAAGCCGATATGACGCGGCCTTAGCCCCGCTGAAAAGGGGATTGAAACTTTTGCAAGCCCTGGGTTTTTGCTGGCTGCAAAATCTGTGTAAAGACGCGGCCTTAGCCCCGCTGAAAAGGGGATTGAAACGTTACACCAATTTTTGCACCCATCATCATTTCACCTCCATTGACGCGGCCTTAGCCCCGCTGAAAAGGGGATTGAAACTTTTATCTACGAGCCGCTCCGCTGTTTCTTGATACTCTTGAGGACGCGGCCTTAGCCCCGCTGAAAAGGGGATTGAAACCTTTCCTCTTTCGAGTAAGAGACCAGTTTCCTGACGGGGACGCGGCCTTAGCCCCGCTGAAAAGGGGATTGAAACTCGACGTCAATAAGATTCCACGCTATCTCAATTATTCTCGACGCGGCCTTAGCCCCGCTGAAAAGGGGATTGAAACAGCTTCATAAACCATTACATTTCCTCCAAAAGGTTTTGAAGACGCGGCCTTAGCCCCGCTGAAAAGGGGATTGAAACCAGCACACCAACAGGTTCGGTAATTTTCAACGCTTTTCGACGCGGCCTTAGCCCCGCTGAAAAGGGGATTGAAACTCGCGCCGTCAGCATAGCCAGTCCATCCAGCATGGATTCTGGACGCGGCCTTAGCCCCGCTGAAAAGGGGATTGAAACAACTTGATCATAGTCCTCTTCATCCGAGGGGAGGACTGTGGGACGCGGCCTTAGCCCCGCTGAAAAGGGGATTGAAACAGGGTCAAGTCCGGTGTGGACAGCAAACTGCCAACTGCGGATGACGCGGCCTTAGCCCCGCTGAAAAGGGGATTGAAACTGTCAGTGGAATCCATACTCCACCTCCTGACTCCAAATGGACGCGGCCTTAGCCCCGCTGAAAAGGGGATTGAAACCCATGACCCCGGAAATTCCTCGTAATTTCCGGGGTTTTCGACGCGGCCTTAGCCCCGCTGAAAAGGGGATTGAAACGTTCGACCAACAGATCACGCAGTTGCTCTTTTTTGCTCTTATCCGACGCGGCCTTAGCCCCGCTGAAAAGGGGATTGAAACTTGAAATGTCTCGCCTTTTAGCGCCGCCGTCTTGGCGTACGACGCGGCCTTAGCCCCGCTGAAAAGGGGATTGAAACTGATCATATGCCTTCCTTTTCCCGCCGGCGTTGCCGGTCGGCGTCACGACGCGGCCTTAGCCCCGCTGAAAAGGGGATTGAAACCTATAAAAACGTCAAACAAGTAAGCCTCATAAACCATTAGACGCGGCCTTAGCCCCGCTGAAAAGGGGATTGAAACATTTATCCAGGTAAGAACCTGGACACCGTTAATGACCTGATCTTGACGCGGCCTTAGCCCCGCTGAAAAGGGGATTGAAACAACACCCCAGACCACGCGTCCCTCAAGATCACTCGGGGTCGCGGACGCGGCCTTAGCCCCGCTGAAAAGGGGATTGAAACGTTGCCCGGCCCCCTTCCGCCCCCTCTCAGCGGGGGCGGCATCTTTGTCCCTTCCTGTCCAGGTTTAGATACATGTGAGCCTGTGATTCGGAGTGATGGGGTCGTTGTTTCGGCCCGGTTTTGGTAGGACCTCCGGCCTCTGCCTCCCCGAGCGAGCGGAGTAAGCGATGGGAGGCAGAGGCGCCCCGGCGTTTACCGGGGCGCGGGTGCGGTTCGCCTTTGGTTTCATCAAAAGCCAACAGGAGGCCGCACCCTGCAGCTCCAATCTCTGCGCCTCCCCTCGTCTCGCAGTTTGCGCCTCGCCGACCCCCCGCCGCAGGCCGCCTGCGCGCGCCTGCGCAAGCCCCAGTTTCATACTGGCTCCTGTCTACCGTCCTTCTTTAACGCCGCAGGCTGCTTGGGCGCGCCTGCGCAAGCTCCAGCCCTCCCAGCAGTTGCGCGCCGCAGGCGGCTGCGAGGCAACGGCGCTGCAGGCCGGAGGCTTCTCGCGCGCAGTGTATGATCGCTGGCAGGCGCGCTCCAACGCCCCTGGGGGGAAGGGTTGATTACCTCGTCACTGTGTGGCGTTGAGTGCCGCGCTCCAACGCCCCTGGGGGGAAGGGACTGGCGGCCCAAAGCCGTCGCCCCAGACGCACTCCTCCCCCCCCCCCCCCCACGCGCTGAAGCCGCTCCCAAGCATGGGCCGTGGGGCGGAGGTGCACGCGCTCTCCGGTCAGGGGCAAAAGCGCCTCACGGGCAGGCGGGACGAAGGAACCGCGCTGTCGGCATCGCCCCTTGGGCGGATCCTGGCCACGGGCGTGCGGCTGCGCCGGACCGCGCCCTGCGCCGACTGCCTCGGATGGACAAGGGCCAAGACACCGTGCCCCCGCGCACGGGGCCCGCACAGCTGGACGCCGGCCAGGAAGGCCGCCCCACCCGGCGAGGGGGGCCAGAGCGATCACCGGACCGGCTCGCGCGATGGCAAGACGCTCAAGCCGTTCAAGGCGACCTGCTCCGTGAGCCAGCACCTGGGTACGCGGAGGGACTCCCGGGCCCCCGCGCACAACGCCCGGCACTTTCTGCAGACCGGGCGACGGCGGCAGCGCATGCCGAGCCGAGGGCGAGGAGGCCTGCCAAGTACTACCTAGTGTCGGCGAGAGACCCCCTTCCCCGGAGAGGGCGGGCTGCTATGTTCGCATGGCTGGACCGCTGGGCGGCGGCTGATCCGGGCTGGTGGAGCATGCCGAGCGGCAGAGTTGCCGCATCTCGGAGCGCATTCGGCAGTGCTCGCTGCCGCCGGTGCATGGGTGGCCGCGCACTCCCGGCCCAGGCGGGTCCGGGAGTGCGCGGCAGTACGGGGAGCGCCGTCAGGCGGCGCGGCGGAGGCGAGCCGCCTGACGGCGCCGCAGCAAGCCGAGGCGGTGGACCTTCAGGGCGCCGGAGAGGGCGCCACCGCGGGCATAGCCGACGGCGCCGGGCGCACGCACTCCAGCCCGCGGTGCGCCAAGTTGGTGATTGCCGCTTCCACCGCCGGCTGCGGGCGGCGCATCACAACGAACACCTTCCCCGGCGCCCGCGCCCGGGCGGCCCGGCGGCGCCCCTTCTTCGGCCGTCCATGGTGGTCAAGCCGCGCGTCAAGACAAACCCGGGTGGCCGGGCGGTGGAGGCCGCGGGCGCAACTCCCCGCGCGCAGGGCGGGGACCAGGGTGTGCGATATTTTCTTCGACTCGGCGACCGGAACTCCCCGCGCGCAGGGCGGGGACTGAAATTGCCGCGTTAGCCGATAGATGTTCAGCCGCAACTCCCCGCGCACAGGGCGGGGCTAGGAAAATTCCGCACCTAACCTACTGAAATCGCCGCAACTCCCCGCGCACAGGGCGGGGACCTGCGTCTGGGTGGCCTGAACCCTCGGTGCCGCAGGGTGGCTAGGGCCAGTTAACACTATCGCAAGGCATTGATGATGAGGGCGAAGACGCTGCATCCGAGGAAGAGCACATCGCGTTGCTCGCAGCGCGAGCAGAGGCGGCGGCATCCCTGCAATCGACGCCACACCCGCGCGCTTGCGGTGCGCCGTGTGGACAGCTCACGGGCAGACGCCCAAGGGCTCACCCGGGTGCGCCGCGGCGGCCCCACGGGCGCCTACCCCAGTGCCACGGCCAAGGGCCGCGTCTGGGCGCCCGCGGACGCCCGGTCCCTCAGCACCGCGGGAGGAGCGGGGGGCGGGCCCCGGCGAGGCAGCAATTGGCGGCCCGCCGGGGCGGCGGGGGCGGGCCCGGGCGAGCGCGCGCAGACGAGCGCCGGGCGATCGTCCGCGGCACCCCTAGGCCTCGTGGTGGTCCACCCGCCTCGGGAGCGGCCGAGGGATTGAGGACCGGTTGTTTTCGCGCCCCCGGGCCGGCGGGAGGGACTTTGACGAGGGGGCGGTCGAGCGCCCGGGCCTCCCGCGGGAGGCACCCGCTCTGTTCCCGGTGCAGATGCGCGCAGACCCGGGCGAGCCCCCCGGTTTGCGACCCGCGGGGCAGCCGAGGGGAGAGGGGGGGGGCCAAGTGCCAAAGCGGGCCGGCAACCCGCGCCCTGTGCCGCCCTGCGCGGCGACCGACCAGAGGGCGTTGAGCACGGGGCGAGGGGAGAGGCGGAAGGGCCGCGCTACACCGGGAGAGGGGGCGCGATCCGGTCGTATGGAGCTTGTGTGAGTTCCCTACAGCCAGGAGACCAGCATCATGCAGAATCATCCACATGAGTGTGAACAGGCCCTAGCGTCGCCCTCCCTCATCCCTTCGTGGTGGAGTCTAAAGCCGGGCGGATCCTCCACCATGAACCCCGGAACCCCGCGCGCCACCGGGCGCCCCATCTGGCCGTTGGAAATCCCGCGCGTAGGTGGCTCGAAGATCGAGAGCACCCCTTCTCCTGTGGCGGAAGCTTCTCCCCTTGGAGAAGGCGGCGGTCCATCTGGGCGATTCGGCGCACCGCCTGTCCCACAACCCTCTCGCTTCAGCAATTCTACTTTTGGCATTTTTGTTGATTTTGGGGATTCCCAAGGCGGCATTTTTCTGCATCCCTGGCTCCCCTGGAGCATTGGCAAAACCTGATTGGTTCGTGGCGCGCCTGCTGCGCGCACCTGCCGGCCCGCCGGACCGGTTCGACTAGCCGATCCGCAAGGGCGGCTAGCGCGCTTGTCGCGTGTTCCATTTTCTGCAGGCAACGCCCGTCTTTTCTGGCCCACCCGCGCGCCTTGGCAGACCGCCGGGGGCAGGCGAGCTGCCGCCCGCTGTGCGCGCTGGACCTGATCGCCCGCGACACTCATATGCGCGAGATGCTTGATGCGGTCGCGCCCGCACAGCGGTTCAGCCAGTTCCGCCCCCTCGTGGCTTATCTCGACGCACAGGGCGGCCTTGACGGTTTCAGGCGTCTTGCCGGCCGCCGGCTGGTCGCCCTTGCCGGTCCCGACTATTGCCCCAGCCGCAAGCGGTCAGGCCGCACCGGTGCCCCCCGCGCGCGGCCCCGGCCAATTGACCTAGCGGCCAGGGGGGGCGCGGTTTGGTGCCCCCCGCGCGCGCGGCCCCGGCGCCAGCCGGGTATGGGCATTACGGAGGTGGGCCAGGTGCCCCCCGCGCGCGCGGCCCCGGCCGTGAAAAGACGTGCCGTCTTGACCCCATAGCGAGGTGCCCCCCGCGCGCGGCTCCGGCCCGGAGTCCTGCCACACCAGGATGGCGGCTGCCAGAGGGGCGCCGGGTACCAGTCGGTCCTTTCCGCTCCAGCCGGACTGCGTGGCCCCGCAGGACGGCCCTGCCAAGCCGGACGGCGAACGGGCCGCCGTCACACGCGGGCTGGCGGCCCCCGGGGCTGTCACTGCGTGGCTACAGCCGGTTGACCGGGGCGATGCCCGTGATGCCGGTCCGCCGAGCGGTGAGCAAAGACAAGCGCTGGGCGGGGACGTCATCTGCACCGCCAACGCCGCGGCACCCAAGACCCTTGACGACGGGCGGGACGGGGCCCAGCTGCATGGCAGCGAACGCCGCCCGCGCAACGGCCGCCCGCAAGACCCCCTCTGCGACACATGGCGGAACGCCCGGCCCTGGCGCGCTGGCAGGCAACGCCGCCGGATCGGCCCCGCAAGCACGGTCGAAGCCCGCGCCGCGGGCGGCCGGGCGCGGGGGACAATTGAGCACGAGCCGTGCACCGTGCTCAAGCTCACCGGCGACACCCTCCAGCACCATTGCGGGCCCGGCGCCCATCCTCTGGCCGCACCGCGGGCACCGCGGGGCAGGCGGGCCTTTGCCCTGCCTCCCGTGGGCGACACGCACCGAAAGACCAGCTTCGCGTGCGTATGTCTCGCCTTTGCCCTGCCTCCCGTGGGCGACACGGCCCGGTGCCGAAACCGGTCCTCAAAGTCTGCGCCTTTGCCCTGCCTCCCGTGGGCGACACGCCTCAGCAAAGGCGGCGGGGCAGCGCTTCTGCGCCTTTGCCCTGCCTCCCGTGGGCGACACCCTGGCAACACGCGGGCCGCCCGCCCGCAAGCGCCGGGGGGCGCGGGACAACTGCTTCAATCCCCTTCGCCCCAGCGGCTGCGATAGGGTCTGCCCGCAATGGGCGGCGCGCATCCGCGGCCTGAGCAGTGGCCGCCTTCCCTCCGAGACAACACCGCCTTGAGGGGCAGGGCCGACAAATTCAAGGGCAAGGCCGACAACAAATACAGCAGCCGAACGACAAGGAAGGAAACGCAAACCCAAAATTAGAAGTGCTGCTCTCGCTTGCCGCCCCCCGCCAAGCAGCGCCGCCCCGTGCACCCAAAGCCGCCACCGCCGCCGCCACCCGCTGCCCCCGCTTCTGGCAGCGAGCAAGAGGAGCCGCCACCGGCTGCGGGCGAGCACGGCGGGGCGAGCGAACCCGAGGGCACGGGGTGTGCCCCGACCTCGCCAGGGGCTTCCACTGGCGCTCCCCGGGAACGCCACCCGCCGACGCCGCCCGGCCAGTCGCGCGGAGCACCCAGCGCCGCGCCTCCCACAAGCAGGTCCCAGCCGGCGGAGAGGGCCCCTCGGTCGCAACCACGCGCAGGAAGCACCGCGCCCGCGCAAGGGCCGCCAAGCTTTTTTCTCGCCCCCGCAGGGCCGCTCTCCACCATCAAGCGGGTGCCCGTCAACAAAAGCCCGCGGAACCCCCATGGTCTCCCTTGTCGCCCACCGTCTGCTACTCCTGGTCATCCTGGCCACAAGCCTCGCAATGCCCCAAAAACGGCCGCAGCGTGTCGTGCGGGTTCACCCCCTCGTGAAGCCGGGCAAAGGGCCGCGCCGCCCCTGCTTGATGACGCCCCTCACCAGCATCCCCCACCTCGCCATGCTCGGCCGCCCCACCGTCTTGGCGCCGCCGGGCAGAATGGGCGCGTCCCACAGCGCAACCAACCAACTGCCGCAGCGGCGGCGCCGTGGCGCTGCGGCAATCCCCGGCGCAGCGCCGGAAGGGCGGCTCGGGACTTGGGGGGCAGTGGAATCGCGGCCATGGGAAGCTCGTCCAATTCCATCGGCAGCTTTTGCCCTTCTCGCAGGTGGGCCGCCCGAAGATGTGCAGCACTCTCGCCCCCATGGACGCCGCAATGACCTGCAAACGGACATTACGGCCTGAGCTTCGGCTCCACCAACACCCTCATTAATCACATGAAGTCAATGCTTTAGGGGGGCTGGCTGACACCATGTAGGGAACCGGTACATTCCCTTGTACCGCTGCCCCACCGGTGGTAGGGTGCGGGCATGGAAGACGATCTCCGGGTGCAGATGGCCCGGCTGGAGGAACGGATGAACACCATGCAGGCGGAATACAAGACGGACATTGCCCTGCTGGCAAAGGAGATGGCGGATGGCCGCGCCGCCTACCAGACGGACTTCTCCCGGCTGGCCGAACAGGTGGCGGAACGGGACGCGCGGCTGGCGGAACGGGACGCCGACATGAAGGGGCGGATAGAGGGCTGGCGTGCCGATTTCCACCGGGGCCAGTGGCAGATGCTCCTGGCCGTCGCCGGGTTGATCGGGCTGGCCGTCGCGGTGCTGAAATTCGGCTAGCGCGCGCCTGGCCTTGGCCCCTCCCATGCGCCGCCCCCTCACCATCGAGCTACGGCGACAGACCGCCCGCCGGATGCGAGCGCGGCGCGCCCTTGGAGGTGCCACGTGAACGGGAAAACGGGCCCTGTTGTCAGAGTATCGGTGCTGTCCATGCTGCCTGTGCCGCCGCTCTTTCGGCGAAATCGGCGAAAACGGAGCTCCTAGGTACGCAGACGACGATCCATTCGGACTGCAACGCGAAGATCGACACAATTGCCTCCCTACTGGGAGTCCGTCTAGACTCCTAGCTTCCTGACCATGGCACGCTTCTGGGCTCAAGGATGGGGGCGAGAATTGATCCTCATCACTTGCCCGGGGCCAGAGATGAGGGTGGCCCGAACATCCGACCCTTACTCGTCAATCCGCCGGGACTCGGGATCCGAGCCTGAGAGGCTGGCCCATAAGAAGGTATTTATTTTCAATCTTTTGCCAGGCGTCAGGTGAGGAGTTGAACGCGGGGGATGAAGAGCCAGGCGGGGGGTCGCTGGCCTCGAAGTCCTTGGCGAGCCGGCGAGAGTGCGGTTCAACCCGGCCAATGTGGGCCCCTCCTCTCGCCCCCGCGCCGCCGCGAGCTTGGGGCCGGCAGAGGCGCTGGCGGCGAAGACGTGCCGCCGCCCGGGGCAGGCGGGGCGGAGGGAGGCAATCCCCGAGGGGGCACCGGCGCGGGCCTGGGCTGGTGGCGGCGGGGCCCGGCGCGGCACCTAGCAGGCTGCCGGGGGCGGTGAGTCGGTGGCGTTTGCGGCCCTTGCGCTTCTTGCCCGCGGCCCCGCCCCGTGGACCGCCGCTGGCCGGGGGCTTGCCCGCCCCCCGCGCCGCCTCCCGCCCCGCGGCGCAAGCGCGTTGCCCCGTCGAACGGGGCGGAAAGGCGGGCGGCCGCAAGCGCCAGGGGCAGCCCGCCCGCCGCACATCTAGGAGAGCGTTGACCACCGCCCGCTGGGCCGGCCGCCGGCCCAGCGCCTTCGGCGCCCGCCTATGGGGCTTGCTCACCCCCCCCCCCCCTCGGCCTCGCTCCGAGCTCTTGCGGCACGAAGCCCCGAGCGGTCCTACTTCGGGCGAGGGCTTTCCGGCCACATCGGGTGCCTCGCCGATTGCGTGGACACCACCCAGTGAAGCACCCCCCACGGAAATTACGCAATTCATTTCGGGCCGGATACTTACTGTCAAGGCGTGTCGCCCTCCGGCTCCTCAAGTGTCGGGGCCTCCCTTCCCCATACCCTGGGGATTATACCCCCTCAATGAGTCGGATCCG
This sequence comes from uncultured Binatia bacterium (SeqCode), assembly GCA_965116085.1. Classification (GTDB taxonomy): domain Bacteria; phylum Desulfobacterota; class Binatia; order Bin18; family Bin18; genus Bin18. The sequence goes on along the minus strand of OZ220487.1, from coordinate 5,036,639 downwards.
TCCCGTAGCGTGGACATCCATTAGACCACGAGCGGGGGATCGATCGGGTAAAAATCGGCGGGCGGGGTGCCCCCTGGCGCCATGCGACGCGGCCTCAGCCCCGCTGAAAAGGGGATTAAAACCTGGAACAGAGATCTGTTGATTAAAAGGGAAGTAGCGCAGGAAGATGAGCGGACGAGGCTCCCCTGCCACCAGAGAAGAAATGTAAACGGAGCCCTCACTGGAAATAGGGTCGGATTGCTTCCCCAACAGGGTCAACGCTAGTATAGCGACATGGGTGGTCCTGAGTCTCGGCAGGCGGTCCACTCGCCTGCCGATATAGCCAGAGGTCTTGAAGCAGTCTTGTCGCAGGCGGTCATCAGACCGCGCCGGATATTGCTGGCGCCGCCGGGGCTGGTGGCGACTGTGCCTATGCTGCGCGGAGTGTGGGGAGCTGCGCTGCATGGTCTGGATGACGCGGTGTGGCGGGTCGTGTTTGAAGGCCATGGAACAGGCTCGCTGCGGACTCCCGGCTACATCTTGCGTCCTGCTCCACCAGACCCTGAGACTGCGCCAGCCATTGAGTGGATCGGGTTTGGTCCGGCGCTCCTCCACGACCCGATCTTGCTGCGAGCCTGGGATGTCGCTTCAGGGATGGGCTTGGGTCCGGAGCGCTGTCGTTTTGTAATCAAGTCGATAGCCGGGCTCGGCCCCGACTCCCGGCCGCTGGCGCCGGCCACTCCCCCGCTCGATTGGACCTTGGCCCGCCCCGTTGGTGCCTCCTCTTTCGCCTCTGCTGCCGCTCGAGGGCCGTGTGAGATCCGTTTTAACGTGCCGCTTCGTCTCATTCGTTCCGGGCGGCTGGTCACGCGGCCCACTCTTACCGACATCGTGCTGGGCGGCCTGCGCCGGTTGCGGGTCTTCATACCCGAGCAGGCTCGCCCCAGTCTGCACCGATTGTGGCGGCCAACTCTGGATGTTGCCAGCAGGATATCGGCCCGGCCGTGGCGGGGGCGTCGGCTGGATATGCTCCGTTGGTCAGGACGCCAACAGGTCGAGTTGGCACTGCACGGGGTGGCCGGTTCGCTGGAACTGCCTGAAGGGGCCGGGCCGTTATTGCCCTTATTGGCAGCGCTCCAATGGATTCATATCGGAAAGGGGACAGTCTTCGGGCTTGGCCAGCCGATTGTCCAGTGACGGCTGCCTGAGTACATCCCCAACGCGACTTTGGAGCAAACAGATGCCTGCCCATCTGCTGAATTTCCTCATTTTTTCCGGTGCCCTGATTCTCTCCTGGATTGTCGGTGCAGTCGTACCGCCGACCTGGACGGTGAGCCAAGCCGTGCTGGAGGCTCGCACGGACAGCGACGGGCGTTCATACTACATCGCCCGGGGCGAACCGGTATATTTCGAGCCAGTTCCCATCGAGCGTGCTGCACTCAACCCGGCACGGGTTGACGGCTCGAACGTCGGCCCCACGGTGATGGAGGAATTCGCTGTGGCAACCGTCACGCACGACGGGCACGCCGTGCGCGTTTATTACCGACTCACCGCCCAGTCTCACTGGGGCTATTGGTCATTGCTGCCAGCGGCTGTTGCTGTGCTGCTGTGTTGGGTCACCAGAGAGCCTGTCCCCGCACTGCTAGGCGGCATCGTCTCCGGCGCACTGATTCTGGGTCAGTACGACCTGACCGGCCAGGTGCTGATTCCTGCCCTAGCCACGACCAATGCCGCCGGCATTCTGCTGCTCTATTTGTGGCTGCTCGGGGGGCTCATGGGAATCTGGTCGCGGACGGGTGCGGCGCAGGCTTTCGCCGAGTTCATGACTGTGCGTTTCGTGCGTGGCCCGAAGACCGCCAAGCTGGTGGCCTGGATGCTGGGCGTCATCTTTTTTCAGGGCGGAACTATGAGCACGGTATTGGTTGGCACTACGGTCAAGCCGATTGCCGACCGGGAAAATGTGAGCCACGAAGAACTGGCCTATATTGTCGATTCGACCGCCTCGCCCATCGCCTCACAGCTCGCGTTCAATGCTTGGCCCGGCTATGTGCAGGCGTTCATTTTTGTCTCAGGGGTCAGTTTTCTGGCAACCGAAGCGGACCGTATCCGCTTTTTCTTTCAGAGCGTCCCGTTTTGTTTTTACGCCATTTTTGCGGTTCTCGGCACCTTTTTGCTCGGTATTGAAAAGCCTTTTTTTCTGGGAAAGCGACTGGCTGCTGCCTTGAACCGCTCCCGTACCACCGGTCAGCTCGACGCGGACGGGGCCGAACCGCTGAGTACCAGGGAATTGCAAGCCAGCAACGTGCCCGCGGGCTATACGCCGCATGTGCTGGAGTTCTTCCTGCCGCTGGGCGCGCTGATCGGCATTGCGGTCGGCACCTTTGTCGTCACTGACTCGCCCAATGTACACTGGGCGTTTGGCGCGGCCCTCCTCCTGGCGGTGGGCATGGCGCTGGCCAAAGGTATGGCGCTCAAGGAACTCATGGCCGGGTTTCACGATGGTATCAGGGGCGTCGTGCTCGGCTCGGTGATCCTGCTGCTGGCCATCACGATCGGTGGCGTCAACACCCAGACCGGGGGCGCGGTCTTTCTGGTTGACCAACTGGGCGAGCATCTGCCCTACTTTCTCCTGCCGATCCTGCTTCAGATCCTGACCATGACCATTGCCTTTTCCACCGGGACGAGCTGGGGCACCTATGCGGTGGCATTCCCGCTCGCCATGCCGCTTGCCTGGGCCATTGCCGGAGCGCACGATCTCGCCCATCCCGAGCTCTTCATGACGCTGTGCTTTGCCGCCGTAATGGACGGTAGCGTCTATGGCGACCAGTGCTCGCCGATCTCGGATACCACAGTCCTGAGCGCCATGTGCACCGGCTGCGACCTGATGGATCACGTCAAGACGCAGATCCCGCAAGCCTCGGTTGCCGCCGGGTTGGCGGCCATCTGCTGGACCGGCCTCGCGTTTCTGACCGCGTAAAGCCCGGGGAACGTCCAATTTGTGTTCCTCCCGTCGAAGAGATACAATATGTCTGTATGCGGCCCCTACCTCTCCATGAAGAAACGCTGATGTCTTTCCTGCTTCGCTTCTGCCTTGGGCTCATGGTCCTGGTGCCGTCGCTGGCGTACGCTCAACCCACCAGTTCCCTTGAGATTCCCGGAAATGGAGCCACGGTATCGGGTGTCGGGATGATCTCGGGCTGGAAGTGTGAGGCAGAGGGAGACATCACCATCAGACTCAACGGGGGAGACCCTCTCCCCGCGACGTATGGGTTGCTCCGTGCGGATACCAGCGGGGGCTGTGGCAATGATGGGAATAATGGATTTTTCAGCTACATGAACTGGGGCATACTCGGTGATGGAACCCACACTGCCGTCGCTTACGATGCGGGCGAGGAATTTGCCCGAAGCACCTTTAAGGTAGTGACCTTCGGGGGGGAGTTCCTGACAGGAGCAAGCGGTGAGTGCCATGTCCCGGACTTCCCTCATGCCGGTACGACCACGACCTTCAAGTGGAATCAGGCGGCTCAGCATCTGGAAGCGGACTCGCTGGAAGCAGCCTGTAGAGAGACGCTCACGATGGATCCGGGAGAGGCGTGCCGTGGCTCCATCCCTCTTGAGCTTGAGAACTCCCGCTTGGGTGAGGTCCGCACCGGCTTTGCTTTTTCCGTTGAGGCTGGGGGACGGGGGTGCATAGACATCAGCGGCATTCCGGCACTCAATTATTGCTATTCGGTCCGCCTGCCGGCTGTTCTGGGCAAGATCGGGGTTTCTGCAATCAAGAATGAGGATGGGAGCTGGACCATTGATCGCTTCCCCTTTGTCGATCTTGGGCCGTGCGTTGTCGACTTGCCGGTGAAGCCGGGAGCGCAGTGCCGTGGCTCTATAGATCTTCCCCTTGGCGATATCGACTTTACCTTTTCTGTTGAAGCCGATGGAGATGGATGTATCGAGGCGGAGGTGGATGTGCCTCTCGTGGGTGATGAGGACATTGATGCGTGCTTTGAGACTCGTGAGGCTTTCCAAAAGGTTCTCGACAAGATCGACAATATTATCGAAATCAGCGCTTTTGCCGCCAAGAACGCCGACGGCAGTTGGACTATTCTCGACTCCCAGTAGGCGTGTTTCCTAGACAGCCGGCCTCTGAACTTCGTGGCTCGGGCGCCGGCTGCTCTCCGAGGGCCACGAGAAGCTCCTGGCGGACATAGGCGTCCCGTTCGTGGTCCAAGGCGATCTTGAGACCGTCCGTGTGTGCCAGACGGCCCAGCGCCCAAGACGCATGACCGCGGATCAGGGGTTCGGGGTCGTGGAGAGCTGTAGTCAGCGGGCCGACCGCAGCGGGGTTGTCGCTATTGCCCAACGCAACGGCGACGTTACGCAGCAAACCGCGGCGTTTGGTGCGCCAGACTGCGGAGAGCCGAAAACGGGCCCGAAAGCCGTCTTCGTCCAGCCGTAACAATCCGGGCAGGGACGGAAACAACTCGTCCACCAGATCGTGGCGGGGCTGGCCGAACTTGGTATTCCACGGACAGACTTCCTGGCAGATATCGCAGCCGAAAATCCAGTTGCCGAGCTTGGAGCGCAGCGCATACGGAATCGGCCCGCGATGCTCGATCGTCAAATAGGAGATACACAAAGGAGACTTGAGGACATAGCCCGCTGCCAGGGCGTCGGTCGGACAATCATCAAGGCAGCGCGTACAGGTACCGCAATGGTCGCTCGGCATACCCTCGCCTTCGAGGTCGAGACTGACAAGAATCTCGGCCAGAAAAAACCACGAGCCCATGGATTGATGCAGCAACATGGTGTTTTTGCCGAACCAGCCCAGGCCGCTGCGATACGCCCAGTCGCGCTCCAGCAACGGGCCGGTGTCCACGTAAGGCCGGGCCCAGATCTCAGGCTGCCGGTCTTTCAGAAAGGCAATCACCTGTTTCAGCTTCTTCTGAATGACATCGTGATAATCCGCTCCAGCCGCATAGGCGGCCATGCGGCCTCGCAGTTCGTGTTGCCAATTCATCTGAGGCAGCGCGGGTGGAGAGTAGGGGAAACCCAGGCAGATGACGCTACGGGCCGCTGGAAACGGAATATGCGGGTCAATGCGTCGTTGGGGTTCTCTGGCTAAATACCGCATCTCTCCGGCAAAGCCTTGGGCCAGCCAGTGGTTGAAGAACGACGCGCGCGGCAGCAGAGACAGGCGCGTGAAGCCGCACAGGGTAAAGCCGAGTTTGGCTGCGTAGGCTCGGATTGCGCTTTCGAGTGACACGCCTTTACGGTAACATGGACACACCCGGGTCGAAACGGGTACCCGGGATTGACGCGGAGCAAGAGAGGCCTTATCTATCCCCTTGAGGAGGGCGGTATGGACAACCTGGATCAAGAGACACGACTCCACCCCAACGATATCCCACAGGAGGCGACTGCGACCGCTGACGGGCCGGCCCTGTCGCTCTCCGATTTGGCCGTGGAAAAAGTGAGAGAAACCCTGTGCAAAGAAGGCATGGAGGACGGTGGGCTGCGGGTTTCGGTGGTCGGGGGAGGCTGCTCCGGCTTTCAGTATAGTCTGGGTCTTGATACTGCCGCACGGGATGACGACATTGTGGTCGAACAGGATGGCGTCAAGCTGTTTATTGACCCGACCAGCCACCAATACGTGCACGGGACCATGCTCGATTATGTCAGTGGGCTACATGGGGCGGGATTTAAGTTCGTCAACCCGAATGCGACCCGGACCTGCGGCTGCGGCTCGTCGTTCGCCGTCTGAATCTCTCCTCTCCAACTGAAAAAATACCGAAGGGCCTGGGACCTCTCCAGGCCCTCTCGCCTTCCCATGCCCCGCTTCGCACATCTCATTTTCGATCTGGATGGAACCCTGGTCGATACCAAAGCCGACTTGGCAGCGGCAACCAACCATATGCTGCGGGAGTTGGGCCTTCCGACCCTGTCCGTCGCTCAAGTCGAAAGCGGTATCGGGCTTGGCGCGCGTGTGCTGATCGAACGGGCGCTGGGCCAAGAGCGGGCTCATCTGGTGGCGGACGGCTTCCCGCTCTTCATGGATTATTACGATGCCCATCTGCTTGATCGGACCAGACCCTATCCAGGCGTAGAGACACTGCTCACGGCTGCCCGTGCCCAGGGGATGCGCCTGTCTGTGTTAACGAATAAGCCGGAGCAGCCAACCCAAGCGATTCTGTCGGGCCTCGGTCTCCTGAAGCATTTTCATATGGTCATTGGTGGAGATACCCTCCCGAAGCGAAAGCCCGACCCGCAGGGGGTTTTCGTGTTGCAACAAGCGGTTGGCCACGAGCTGATGGAGACACTGCTGGTCGGCGACTCGGAGATTGATATGCGCACGGGCCGGGCCGCGGGCATTACCACCTGTGGGGTGACGTGGGGATTTGGGCACGCGGGCTTCGCTCTCTGCCCCCCCACGTTTCTGGTCGCAGCGGTACCGGCGCTTCAACAGATCATCATGGGCCTGCCGTCACCCCCCTAACGGCTCACGCAGCCGCTCGGCCATGCGGACCGCTTCAGCCGTCTCTTTGACATCATGGACACGGATGATGTGAGCCCCGTTGGCGACTGCAATGGCGGCGCAGGTCAGCGAGCCAATGAGACGGTCCTGGACCTTGGGCCGGTCCAGAATCTTGCCGATAAAGGATTTGCGCGAGGCTCCGACGAGGAGGGGGAATCCTAACGACCGCAGGTCTGCCAGCGTCCGCAGAACGAGGCAGTCCCACTCATACCAGGCAATACCGAGCTTGCGAAAAAACCCAATCCCGGGGTCGAGCACGATCTGTCGCCGAGGGATACCGGCTTGCTCTGCGCGTGCCAGACTGGCTCGCAGAGCGTTCTGGATACGCTCCAAAGGGGGTCCACTCTGAGGATGCTGTTCACTCGCCATCAGAATCGCGCCGGCTCCAGAGCGGGCAATCAGCGCAGCCATCGCCGGGTCATGCTTCAAACCACTGACATCATTGATAATCCGAGCGCCCGCCCGCAGGGCGGCCTGGGCCGGTTTGGCGCGCTTGGTATCGGCCGAGATGGGAATCGAGACAGCCGCCGCGGTGGCTTCAACCGCCCGGGCTAGACGTTCGGTTTCTTCTGCAACGGAAATATCGGTTTTTAAGTATGGGGCAGTGGACATTGCCCCAATATCAATGATATCAGCTCCCTCGCCTACCAACGCCTGCGCGGTTTCCGCTATCTGCTCACGATTGGTCTGGACTGAGCTTGGGTAAAAGGACTCAGGGCTGACGTTCAGAATGGCCATAATCCGGACGGGCAGCGTGTCGCCGACCGGGATGTCCGCCAGGTGCGTAGAAAGGGAGGGAAGAGCGTGGCTCATGAGGGGTATGCTATACCGTCACTGAGCAGAAGTTGAGACCCCCAGCCTGGGGTGGAGGCGGCAGGAGCGGCATTTTCGGTTTGCGGGCTCCCGCATTTTTCATTACACTACCCTGGCGTGAGATAGGAGAGTAGCACTATGAAATTGTACGACTTCCCCCTCAGCCCCTACTGCCAGAAAGTCCGCCTCGTCTTGGCTGAAAAAGCGCTATCGTACGACAAGGTCTTTGTCGACCTGGTGAAGAACGAACAGCGTAGTCCCGAATTTCTGCGGTTAAATCCGTACGGTAAGGTGCCGGTCCTGATCGATGACGAAGAAGTCATTTACGACTCGACGTTCATTAACGAATATCTGGATGATGAATATCTGCATCCCCCGCTGCGACCCGAGCCCTCGGGGGCCCGGGCCCGGGTGAGGATGTTTGAAGACTTTGCCGACACGTCCTTTACGGCGCAGTGTGGGCTGCTGTATGCCGAGTTGCGGAAACCGGCGGACCAAATCGACCACGAGCGTGTGCAGCACTATCAGGGCGACATCATTCGCGTGCTCGAATTTCTTGACCGCCACCTGAACGGCAAAGAATATCTGGTTGACGAATTTTCATTAGCCGACCTCGCGTTTACCCCTCGGCTGTTACTTCTGCCGCAACTGGGTGTCGAGCTCCCGTCTCGGCTCAGACATGTTTCGGCTTGGATCAGGCGTCTATCCCAGCGGCCGTGTGTGGAACAGTTGGTGAAGGAACTCAATATGGCGTAGCCTCCCTGTCCGGTATGGGCCGGGAGGGGGGAATCCTGAGAACTCGAATGGTGCGTATCCCCAGTGAGAAAAGTGAAGCTGCTGTGTCTGAACTGCCCGATATCGTTCCGGTTTTCCCCTTGCCGAATGTGATCCTGTTCCCGGGCGTCCAGCTGCCGTTGCATATCTTCGAGCCGCGCTACCGCGCCATGGTGCGGGACGTCATGGAGGCAGAGCCGCCGCTCATCGGCATGGCCCTGCTCCGAGGTGACTGGCAGGAGCAGTACGAGGGCAATCCCCAATTGTTCCCCATAGGCTGTGTGGGGAAGATGGTCAAGACCGTGCCGCTCCCGGATGGGCGGTTTAATATTCTCCTCCAAGGGGTACGGGAATATCGCATTCAGGAAGAATTCCACGATAAGAGCTATCGTCGGGCACGGGTAGAATGGCTCCCGCAGAGAAACCAGACGCTCGAGCCCGCGCAACGTGAGGCCATCGGTCGCTTGCTAGTGTCCTATTTACAGAAAGACGAGATCGTGCGGAAATTCCTGACGGATTCCGGTATCACTGATGAGCTCTTTATTAACTTCTTCGCCTTTCAACTCGACCTTCTGCCCATTGAGAAGCAAAGCCTGCTGAATGCCGCTACACTCGACGAGCGGGCGGCCTGCTTACGGGATCTTCTTGACTTCAAGTTGTCAGAAGGCCGCTGGCCGGAGGGTGGGGGCGGGGGGAAAGACCGTCTCCACTAGAAACTGCCTTGACAAACACCAGTCCCCCCATAATAGTGGAACGCGGCTAGGCACAGTGGCGAGTCCGCTCTATATACGACGGAGGTAGATAGGCCCCCATGAAGCGTAAAGAAGAGATGACGTGGTGGGAGCGGCTATATGTCCCGGAAATCGTTCGCGGTCTTGTCGTCACCATGTCCCACTTCTGGCGGAATCTGGCCCTGCATATGCTGCATGTGCTCGGCTTTGCCAGAGGGACGCGCGCCGCGTACACGACCCAATATCCGGAAGAGCGCAAGCGCTACCCCGACGTTTACCGGGGGAGCCATCGTTTGACGCTCAAAGAAGACGGCTCGGTCCGTTGTACCTCATGTTTTCTGTGCGCAACGGCCTGCCCGGCCAACTGCATCCACATCGAGGCCGGAGAACATCCCGACCCCAACGTAGAAAAATTTCCACTCCGCTATGAAATCGACACCCTGCGTTGCATTTACTGCGGGATGTGCGTCGAAGCCTGTCCGTGTGACGCGATCCGGATGGATACCTATGTGCATCCGCGTATTTGGGGCTATGACCGCCAGGATTTTATCGAATCCAAAGAAGTGCTTATGAATCGCTCCCGCACCCTGGCGACGGGTGGACGGGATTCCCTAATGGCTGAGATGCTGGAGAGCTATCAGGAAGCAGAGCAGAGCGTAGCCAGAGAGATGAGCGCTCCTGGAGCCTGAGGGGCTCCCGCGGAGGCAGAAGAAGATGGCAAAAACCTATCAGAAACTTATGGCTGAGGCCCGAGACAGCGTACCGGAAGTCACAGTTGACGAAGTGAAAGCCCAAATGGAAAACGGCGCCCGGCCAATCTTGCTTGATGTGCGGGAACGCGAGGAGTACCGTGAGGGCCATCTCGAAAGCTCGCTCCCACTCCCGCGCGGCTTTCTCGAAATGCGCATCGAAGAGGCTGTCCCGGATAAGCGTACCTCCATCGTGGCGTACTGTGCCGGCGGCGTCCGCTCGCTCATCGCCGCTCGGACGCTCAAAGAAATGGGCTATGAAAACGTGGCTTCCATGTCCGGTGGCTATACGGCCTGGAAAAACGCCGGCTATAAATGGGTGGCAGACCGACAGTTCACCCCAGAGCAGATCACACGCTATGCGCGTCATTTCACCCTGCCGGAAGTCGGGGAGGCGGGTCAGGCCAAACTGCTCGATGCTAAAGTGCTGTGCGTCGGGGCGGGCGGCCTCGGGTCGCCGGTGGCCTTGTATCTGGCCGCGGCCGGGGTCGGTACGATCGGGATTGCCGACCACGACACCGTTGATATGAGCAATCTCCAACGCCAGATCCTGCATACCAACGACCGGGTCGGTATGCCCAAGGTGGAGTCGGCACAACTGACCCTGAACGCGCTCAATCCCGATGTGAACATCGTTCAGTTCAAGGAGCGCCTCTCTTCCGAAAATGTCATGCGCATTATCGACGGCTTCGACATCGTGGTGAATGGCTGCGACAACTTCCCGACCCGCTATCTCATGAACGATGCCTGCATCATGGCCAAGAAGACGCTCGTCGATGGCTCGATCTTCCAGTTTGAAGGCCAGGTCACCGTGATCGACCCGACCGAAGGGCCCTGCTATCGCTGCCTGTTTCCCGAGCCGCCCCCGCCGGGGATGGCTCCGAGTTGTGCCGAAGCCGGCGTACTCGGTGTTTTGCCCGGACTCGTCGGCTGTATGCAGGCACTCGAAGTGATCAAGATCATTCTTGGCGCTGGGAATCCACTTGTCGGACGAATGATGCATTTTGACACGCTCAGCTCGGAGATCCGGGTGTTGAAACTGCGTAAAGATCCGAACTGTCTGGTGTGTAGCGACAACCCGAAAATCACGGAGTTGATCGATTACGAGGAGTTCTGCGGCCTGCGACCGGCCAACGCCGCCTAGCCTGAGGGGGCTGTTCCAGTACCACAATGGCCGATTCCGTCACCATAGTCGTCAAGCGTTTTGCGGCACTGAAAAAATATGCCCCGCAGGGGGGGCCGGACGGAGTCTCACCCTCCCTGCCCGCCGGGGCAACGGCCCAGGACGCGGTCGATATGCTGAACAACCTTCCGCGCGAGCGGGCAGGTATGCTCGCTATGGGGGATACCTGTGTCGAAGTGGGGACGGTCCTTGAAAATGGACTGGAACTGCGCGTTTTCCCGCCGCTTGCCGACGGGGGGTTTGGGTAGTCACGGGCAAGAAGGACGCAGGCCAAGGGATGATAGTGGAGAGGGGCACGGTAGGCCGTGTCCTTTTTATTACCTCTAGGGGGAGGGACGAATCGTGAGGGTTGATCTCAACGCTTTACAGGCGACCGCAGACACATTGCGCATCCATTCACTGCGTACCACAGCCGCAGCAGGGTCAGGCCATCCGACATCGTGTATGTCCGCTGCGGATATCATGGCGGCCGTGTTCTTTGCCGACATGCGCTTCGACCCTGCCAATCCGGCCTATCCGAGCAATGACCGGTTTGTGTTGTCAAAAGGGCATGCCGCGCCCGTTCTCTATGCGGTCCTGGCGGAAGCCGGTGCCCTCCCGCTGGAACAGTTGCCCTCGCTCCGCAAGTTCTCCAGCGATTTGGAAGGCCATCCCACGCCACGCCTCCCCTGGGTGGATGCAGCAACCGGCTCGCTCGGGCAGGGGCTCTCCGTTGGGGTCGGCATGGCGCTGAACGGCAAGCATCTGGATAAGCTCGACTACCGCGTCTATGTCCTGCTGGGCGACGGAGAGGTTGCAGAAGGTGGCGTCTGGGAAGCGGCGGCCATGGCGTCGTACTATCGGCTCGACAACCTCATCGGCATTGTCGATGTGAATGGCATGGGGCAGAGTGGACGGACCATGTACCACTTTGACGTGGAGACCTATCGGCGCCGTTTCGCTGCATTCGGCTGGAACGCGCTGGTGGTGGATGGCCACAATATCGAAGAAGTCATAGCCGCGCTCGGCCAGGCCCACGCCACCCAAGACCGGCCAACCATGCTGGTTGCCAAGACCCGCAAGGGCAAAGGGGTCTCTTTTCTGGAAGATAAACCCGGCTGGCACGGCAAGCCGCTCAAGGGCGCCGATCTGGACAACGCGTTGGGTGAGTTGACTCTCGACCGGAGGGCAGAGGTGCCTGATGTGAAGCGGCCACAGACCAATGAGTTTTCCCCGGCCGGTGCCAGCGGAAGCGTCTCCGCCCCGGCCTATGACTTGGGGGAGAAGGTCGCGACCCGCGCGGCCTACGGAACCGCCCTGGCCAAGCTCGGAGCGGTGGACCCGCGGGTAGTCGCCCTTGACGGCGACACCAAGAATTCGACCTTTGCCGAAACCTTTCTCAAGGCGCATCCAGAGCGATATTTCGAGAGCTATATCGCTGAGCAAAATATGGTCGGTGCCGCAGTTGGGCTGGCCGCATGCGGTAAGATTCCGTTTGCTTCGACGTTTGCGGCCTTTCTCACTCGGGCGTTTGACCATATCCGTATGGCGGCCATCTCTGGGGTGCGCGTGAAATACGTAGGCTCACATTGCGGGGTCTCGATTGGGGAAGATGGCCCGTCTCAGATGGGGTTGGAAGACATCGCGATGATGCGGGCCATTCCTCACTCGGTCGTTCTCTACCCCAGCGATGCGATGGCAACCGAACGGCTGGTCAGCGCCATGCCCGACTTGCCCGGTACGACCTATCTGCGCACGACCCGTCCGGCAACACCGGTGCTCTATCCCAAGACCGAGGAGTTTCCCGTTGGTGGCAGCAAAATGCTCCGGTCCAGCCACAATGATGTACTGACAGTCGTCGCTGCCGGGGTGACGCTGCACGAGGCGCTTGCGGCCAGTGAGACGCTCAAGAGCGAGGGAGTGGCCATGCGCCTGATTGACGCCTATTCGGTGAAACCGATCGATGCCCGGGGTCTATTGGCCGCGGCCAGCCAAACGAACAACACGCTGCTCGTGGTCGAAGACCACTATTGGGACGGTGGCTTGGGCGACGCTGTGCTGAATGCGGTTGCGGCTCATGGGGTCAAGGTCCACAAACTTGCGGTGCATGACGTTCCTCGCTCCGGTTCGCCGACAGAATTGCTGGACGCCTGTGGCATCAGCACTCGACATATTGTCGCCCGCGTAAAAGAGCTGGCAGCCTAGCCAACTCCATGCCGGGAGGGAGTAGCATTCCCTCCTGGAAGGGGAGCCGGCCCTCGACCGGTTGCGAAACGTCGTAGGACGCGTAGCATTCCCTCCTGGAAGGGGAGCCGCGGAGCGACGGGGTCACCCATGTTGGGTCGGATGTCCCTTGATCTTCTTCTTGCAGAAGCCGGCGTAGTAGATGGGCTTGCCCGCGTCCATAAATTGACGTTCAAAGTCGGTCAGAATCAGCTTGCCGTTCCGATTCCGTTGGTCCCGGGACCAGGGGAATCGCATCAGCTCGGGGACCGCCGTCAACTGTTTGACAATTGCGACAAAATACCCCTGGACATCGGTGGCGACCAATATCTTTCCGCCGGGCACGAGCGCGCGGGTGAGCGCGGCGCAGAAGCCATCCCGGAACAGACGTCGGCGGTGATGCCGCCGCTTCCACCACGGGTCCGGGAAGTAGAGATGAAAGACGGCGACGGACTCGGGCCGCATCAGGGTGTCGAGCACACAGCGGATATCCGCGGCAATGGCGAGCACATTGCCCGGCTGTTCGCGCTCGATCAACTCCTCGATTCGATACACTCGACGTCTGGCGAATTCGACGCCAAAGAAATTGTGCTCCGGTGCGCTTCGAGCCGCTGCCAGCAGGAAGGCGCCCTTCCCGGGACCGATCTCAACTTCAACGGGATGGGCATTGCCAAACACGTCCTCCCAGGCAGGTGGAGTGAGTTGGGGAGGGGCCTTCTCGGCGTTCATAGTGGAGGGAGTGTAGCGGGCTGGCCGCGCTCATGCCACTCCATGGTGAGCACCTCAGGCCTTCATGGGACAACGCGCCGATTGCCCTACAGCAGCCCCCGTCCTCCATCAACCGCAAACACCGAGCCCGTACTGAAATCGGACTCCGCCACAAAAACGACGAGTTGGGCGACTTCCTCGGGGGTTCCGGCGCGTTTGACCAGGGTCTTCTCGATTTCGCGGCGCTGGATCTCCTGTGGCGTATCGTCCTGGAACAGGGTCGGACCCGGGATGACCGCGTTGACCATGACTTCGGGGGCGAGTTCCATGGCCAGCCCCTGGCTGAAGGCCAGCACACAGGCTTTTGAGACAGAGTAGGGCACGTAGTCGGCCCAGGGGCGCTGTCCGGCGACATCGGCCATGTTGAGAATATGGCCCCAGCCCCACTCCTTCATGCGCAGACCGATTTTATGTGCGCAATAGAAGGTGCCGTCCAGGTTGACGTCCATAATCTGCTCCCAGTCATCAAACGTGACCGTGTCAATCGGGGTACGGTAAAAGAGGGCGGCGTTATTGACTAACACGTCGATGCGCCCAAAACGCTCAAGCGCCTGCTCGACCATGCGGTCAACCTCCGCTTCACGGCTGATGTCGGCCTGAAGGGCGAGTGCCTCATGCCCGGCGCTGCGGAGGGCTCGAGCCGTGGCTTCCGCTTCGGTCTGAGAGGTGTAGTAGTGGACCACGAGCTTGCAGCCCCGTTGGGCAAGGGCCAGGACGATAGCTCTGCCCACCCGTTTTGCTCCGCCGGTGACGAGGGCGACTTTGCCGCTGAGGTTCATGGGAAAATGACAGAGGGTTACGGAAACGGCTCGAATTGGGGCTGGAGGATCACTTCAGCCGGACAGGCGCGCGGCGAAGCGGTGGCGATATGGTAGGCGGCTTCCGCTATGTCGGTCGGACTGAGGAGCTTCTCGCGGCTCAACCGCTTATTGGCCGGAATGAGCGCAGTGTCAACCGAGCCCGGACAGAGCAACGAGACCTTGATGCCGTACCGCCGCACCTCCTCAAAGAGTGCTTGCGTAAACCCCCGTACCCCAAACTTACTGGCCGCATAAGCCGCCTCGCCGGCCCGCCCGCTCAAGCTGGCCGTTGACCCCAACATGATGATGGTGCCGTGCCGACGTTCAATCATGGAGGGGAGGACATGCTTCGTGAGAGACATGGCCGCCAACAAATTCACCCGCAGGAGGTGTTCCCAGTCGGTGAGGCGCGATTTCACGATGGGCGTCCGCGGCGGCCCGCCGCCGGCATTATTGACGAGGATATCAAGGTGTTCGTATTGCGCGCACGTTCTCTCGAGGAGAGCCGTGACCTGTTCATCATGCTGGAGGTCGGTCGGAATCGAGAGTGCTTCGCCTCCCTGGTCCCGAATGCTGCGCGCCGTGTCTCGGAGTTCCTGCTCGGTCCGGGCGGCCAGAGCCGTCTTCGCACCCGCCTGAGCAAATCTGAGGGCGATGGCTCTGCCGATGCCGCGCCCCGCACCGGTAATGAGGGCCACCTGTTCTGACAGAGGGGAGGGGTGCGTCGCCATTTTGTTGCTTTTACCATGACGGAACGGTAGTATCCAATCCGCTTCCGGCCAGATGAAGAAAGACAGACAACACGGGAGGGGCTATGGCGTACGAATATGCAATTTATGAAAAGGAGGGGCATGTTGCCTCCATCACCATGAATCGCCCGGAACGGCTGAATGCGGTGCATCCACCGGCGGCCGAGGAATTGTCGGCAATTTGGGATGACGCGCTCGCCGATGACAACACCTGGGTGATTGTCTTGACCGGTGCCGGAGACAAAGCGTTTTCAGCCGGGAACGATCTCAAATACACCGCCGAGCACGGCTTTCCGAAAAAGCGAGCCAAGGGCGGCTTTGGGGGCTTAACCGACCGCACCGATATCTGGAAACCCACGATTGCCGCGGTAAACGGTTTTGCCCTAGGGGGCGGGTTCGAGATGGCGCTGGCGTGCGACATCATCGTGGCCGCCGACCATGCGCGACTCGGGCTGCCTGAACCGCGCGTCGGCTTGGCGGCGGCCGCCGGGGGCGTCCACCGCTTGCCGCGCCAAATGCCGCTCAAGATTGCGCTCGGCTATATGCTGACCGGCAAGCATATGACCGCCCAAGAGGCGCATCGCTGGGGGATTGTGAATGAAGTCGTTCCACTGGCCGACCTCAAAGCCACGGTCAAGCGCTGGACGGATGAAATCCAGGAGTGCGCCCCCCTGTCGGTCCGGGCGACCAAGCAGTGCGCCATGATGGGGGCAGGGCTGACCTTGGATGACGCTTTTGCCCAGTCCTACCCGGCGCTCAAGCAGATGATGAACTCCGAGGACGTGGTCGAAGGGCCACGCGCCTTTGCCGAGAAGCGCAAACCTCATTGGAAAGGGAGATAGGAATGGGGGGCTAGGGTTCATGGCGAAAACCGCGCGGCCTGCTTCCCCATCCTCCGACCCCCGGCCCCCGGCTTTCCCGGCCCACACCCACACCCTGCGTGTTCGCTACGCCGAGACCGACCAAGCGGGGGTGGCGCATCATGCCGCCTATCTGCCGTGGTTTGAAGAGGGACGGGTGGCGTTCCTGCGGGCGCTGGGCAAGCCGTACCGTGAACTGGAAGCTGAGGGCATGCACTTTCCGGTCCGGGAAGTGCAGTGCCGCTACCGGGCGGTCGCGTTGTTCGATGACGTCCTGAGTCTGACGACAACGCTTGAGGCGGTCGGTGGAGCGAGTATTCGATTTGGCTATCGAATCATTCGCCCGGCCGACGATAGGTCGATCGCAGAAGGGGCGACGCGGCACGCCTGTGTCGATCATGCCGGCAGGGTGAAACGGATGCCCCGTGAGCTGCAGGCGGTGTTGGGTCGCCGCCCTTGATCGCTGGACCGCGCTCTATGTGCCTGTCCCCGTCCAGATGGCCGCCGGCGGGCGGACTTGCCTCTATCCCGTGTTCAGCCGCTCTCGCAGCTGCTTGAGATACTTCGCACGGACTCGTTTCAAGAAGGCGTGCGTCTCCGGCCAACGATAGTCTGCGTAGGTGTACACAAAGGGATGGTAGGTGGCATGGTGATAGAGGAGTGTGACCTCGGCATAGATACCCTGAGACAGGTAGAGCCGATGGGCCTGGGCCTTGGTTGAGGCCAGGACGAGCTTCATCGTATCAATATAGCCGGGGTCGAGATTCACGCGGCGCGGCGAAGCCGGACCTGGTGGAGCGGCAAAGACCCGCTCCAGTTCGTTGGCCTCGAGTTTTAACCGGATCATATCTTCGGGCATCATCAGTTGCTCAAACGCCACGAAGTGCCGCAGCAGGCGGTCGCCCATCTCCGCTCGGTAATAGTCCGTAGTCTCCCAGGGGAACACCGGGCTTTCCAAATCAATCCGCCCATAAGCCGCTTCCAGCCGCGTCGCCGCCTGGGCGAAGAGGGCAGTATCGGCGGCGAGCAGACCCATCAGGAATTTCACGGGCTGGGGGAGGTTTGGGGTGCCCATCTGCGGAGGAGAACCTACGGGGGTTGCTTCAGAGCCAGCAGCCGGTCGTAGACCGCCTGGGCGACGGCGTCCTTGGACATGAGAGGGAGCGGCGCTTGCTGCCCGGTTCGGTCCACCAGAGTCACGATGTTGGTATCGCCGGCAAAGCCAGCCCCTTCCCGCGTCACATCGTTGGCCACGATCATATCGAGGTTTTTCGCGTGCAGTTTGCGCTCGGCGTTGGAGAGGATATCTTCCGTTTCCGTGGCAAAGCCGACCAGGAGCCGCCTGCCCTTGTCCCGACCGAGTCCGGCCAAGATATCCGGATTACGGTCGAGCGGAATAGAGAGGGCGCCGTCTTTCTTTTTGATCTTCCGACGAGCAACCTGGGCCGGTCGATAGTCGGCAACAGCCGCGGCTGAGACGACCATGGTGGCCTGAGGGTAATGGGCGAGGACGGCCTGCTGCATTTCGAGGGCGGTGCGCACTGAGAGCAGCCGCACCCCGAACGGTGCAGCCAGCGCGGTCGGCCCGCTGACCAAGGTGACCTCCGCCCCGCGCCGGTGGGCGATACGGGCCATGGCGAAACCCATTCTCCCGGTCGAGCGATTGGTGATAAAGCGGACCGGGTCGATGGGTTCGCAGTTGGGGCCGGCCGTTACGATGACATGCTCGCCCTGCATATCCTTTCTGGTCAATGTGGATTCCACGTACTCGACAATCCGTTCGGACTCGGCCAAACGGCCCTGGCCCTCGTAGCCACAGGCCAATTCCCCTTCCGCGGGCTCGATAATGTGATGACCGCAACGCGCTAAGGTCTTGAGGTTGGCCTGCGTTGCCGGGTGCGCGTACATGTGAACATTCATGGCCGGCGCAACGACAACCGGCGCCCGCGTGGCCAAGAGCAGGGTGGAGAGCAGATCGTCGGCAATCCCGTGCGCGAGCTTGGCGAGGATGTTGGCGGTTGCCGGTGCAATGAGCACCAAGTCGGCGGTATCCGCCAAGCGGATATGCCCGATTTCGGATTCTTGAATCAGGTCAAACGTCGTGGTTGACACCGGATTGCCGGACAGCGATTGCAGAGTGAGCGGAGTAACGAACTCCTGGGCGTTTCTGGTCATCACCACACGAACCGTGGCTTCCGCCTTGACGAGGAGACGGACGAGCTCGGCCGCCTTATAGGCCGCAATGCCGCCGCTGACTCCCAGAAGAATGTTTTTGTTTTGCAGTACCATGCTGATAGCAGCGCCCTCCGCTCCCTCGGCTGTATTCCCGTATCGTGCATCATAATACGGGGGGAAAGAGTCGGGGGGCAAGGTCTTGAGGCCGGACCACAACTCTGTCGTACAGGGGGATATTTTTGCCCGAATTGACCAGATGTTTGCACGCCTTGACGTTTTTCCTGCCTTTGGCATTATGAGGGCAGCCTCGGGACGGGTCTGAGGGAATGCTGACCGATTTGAGTGTAATGTGTCTGTCAAAGCCAGCCTTTCGCAACCAACTGCCTTTTCGCCACAGGACTGTGTCGCTGCCGAGCTCGAGCAGGTTGAAGAACGGCTGACTGAACTCCTCCAATCCCGCGAACAACTGCTGAGTGACATCGGGCATTATCTTGTTGGGGCAGGGGGGAAACGCGCCCGGCCCACCGTGGCCCTCATGATGTTTCGTGCCTGTGGCGGGAAAAATGTGAATGATATCGTCGATGTCGCCACTGCCCTGGAGCTTATTCATTCCGCCTCTCTCCTCCATGACGATATTATTGATGAAGCGGAGACCCGGCGTGGGAAAGAGTCGGCCCTGCACCGCTTTGGATTGGCGGAGACCTTGATAGCCGGGGATTTTTTATTTGGACGGGCTTTTGCGCTGTGCGGCCGTTTTGAGGAAAAGGTCATTGCCTGGGCGACGGACGCCTGCATCAGTCTGACCGAAGGCGAGGTCTTGCAGGACCGCTTGCGCCACGACCCGCGTGTGACGCGGGACGATTATTTAGAAATCATCGAACGTAAAACCGCCTCGCTCTTTGCCCAGGGAGCGCGTATGGGATCCCATCTTGCCGGGGCCCCGCCGGCCGTGGTGGAGGGGCTGGCCGAGTCTGGGTACTGCTTGGGCATGGCCTTCCAGATTGTTGACGATGTGCTCGACGTGGCCGGCGATGGCAACCGGACGGGCAAGCCGACTGGGGCTGATCTCAGAGACGGCAATCCGTCTCTGCCGCTTGTCCTGGCTCTTGCCCGTGACCCTGAGGTCAAACGTGTCTTTGAGAAACAGTCGCCGAGTCAGCAGGAAATTGACAGTGCCCTGGAGCAGGTTCGCCGTTCCGGAGTGCTTGACGAAGCCACGCGCATGGCCCACGCCTATAGTAAACAGACGCTGAATGCTTTAGCCGTGCTCCCGCCGTCGCCCTATTACGACGGCCTTGTTTTTTTTGTATCCCAGCTTGTCAATCGAACTGCCTAGGCATATCCTTGATGGGTAATGGCCGCCGACCCGCCACACGCACGACTCGCCCAGATTGCCCACTCCCTGCACGTGTATGCAAAGGAGTTGCAGGCTGGCGGGGTCGAGGGTTTCCCGCCCACCCCGCCGGGAACGCATCCGTCCTCTTCGACGCTATCGGCCGACCAGGACCCGCTCGGATCAACCGCCGACAGTCGTGTGGAAATGGTCGCATATCCATCTCAGCAGGCCGCCGACGCACCTGCCCCGACCGCGACTCTTCCGGCTTCGTCTGCGGCCGCGGCCGCCCCGACAGCCCCCGTTGAGAGCGCCTCTCCGGCTGTGGTCCAGACACTGGCAGCACTGCGCGCCGAGATTGGCGACTGCCAGCGCTGTCGTTTGTGTGAAAGACGCAATACCATCGTCTTTGGGGTGGGGAATCCCGATGCGGACATCATGTTTATTGGAGAAGGGCCAGGCTACGAAGAGGATAGGCAGGGGGAACCCTTTGTGGGCCGAGCCGGGCAGTTGCTGACGCAGATCATCACCAAAGGCATGCACATGCAACGCTCGGATGTCTATATTGCCAATGTGGTCAAGTGTCGCCCGCCTGAGAACCGGAACCCTGAACCTGATGAAATTGCGGCGTGCGAGCCCTTTCTCGCCAAACAGTTGGCGATCATTCGGCCCAAGGTGATCATTGCCCTGGGGAAATTTGCCGCCCAGACGCTGCTGAAGGATACGACCCCGATTACCCGTTTGCGCGGCAAGTGGCAGGCCTATCACGGGATAAAACTGATGCCGACCCTGCATCCGGCCTACCTGTTGCGCAACCCGAAAGATAAACGTCTGGTGTGGGAAGATATTAAAGCGGTCCTCCGAGAAGTGGGGCGTCTCTAGCGTGCGAAAGCGTTGCCATACAGTGCGACTCGTCCGACTCTTCTCCTGCGTCGGTTTCCTGACGGGCCTGGGCATGCTTCTGGGTATGCCCGGCCAAAGCCAACAGGCCCATATCAACCGGATTGTCATCGACGCCTCGATTAATCCAGCGGTGGGGGACTTCATTCGCGAGAATATTGGTGGGTCGGCCCAAGAGGGTGCCCTCGCGCTCATCGTCCAACTCGATACCCCGGGCGGATTGCTGAACTCAACCAAGAGCATCGTCAAGGATATGCTAGGCGCTCCGCTGCCCGTTCTTTTGTACGTCTCGCCCAGCGGGGCGGGGGCTGGCTCGGCAGGCGTATTTATCACGCTGGCCGGTCATATTGCGGCCATGGCTCCAGGTACCACTATCGGCGCGGCGCACCCGGTTGCCAGCGGGGGGCAAAACATCGAAGGCGATATGCGGGAAAAGATCGAAAACTTCACCGTGTCCTTTATCGAGTCGATTGCGCAGCGCCGGGGCCGCAATGTCGAGTGGGCAGAGAAGGCGGTCCGTGAAAGTGTGTCGATCACCGAGGTCGAGGCGTTGGAGAAGAACGTCGTCGATTTCGTTGCGACGGACGTGCACGATTTGCTGACCCAGGCCAGCGGCCGGGTCGTTGAGGTCGGCTCGAAAAAGATGACCCTGGATTTTAGCCCGGCCCAAATGAGTGAGGGGCGCTTCAATATCGTCACGGTCGAGATGCGGCTCAAGCATAAGGTGCTGAATATCTTGGCCGACCCCAATATCGCCTACCTGCTCATGATGGCTGGCATGCTCGGCTTGTATCTTGAATTCTCGAATCCGGGTCTGCTGCTCCCCGGTCTGGCGGGCGGTATCTGTTTGCTCCTCGCCCTGACAGCCTTTCAGGTTTTACCCATCAATTACACGGGTCTGATCTTAATCGGACTGGGCATGGCACTGCTCATAGCGGAGATGTTTCTCCCCAGTTTCGGCATCTTGGGCGTCAGCGGCATCGCCGCCTTCGTGTTGGGCTCATTATTCCTGTTCGATACGCCGGACGCCGAGATTGCGGTCGACCGCGGTATTATTTTTGCCGCCTCGCTTGCCGTGGGCACTTTCATGCTTATTGTGGGCTCACTCGCCGTGCGGGCGTGGCGACACCCGGTCGCCTCGGGACCAGAGGGGCTCCAGGGGGAAATCGGTGAAGTACGCACCTCACTCGCCCCACAGGGAAAAGTCTGGGTGCACGGGGAGTATTGGACGGCGCAGAGTGATGAGGAGATTGAAGTTGGCCAAAAGGTCCAAATCGTCGCGGTCGACCATATGGTCCTACGGGTACGTCGCGCGGCGAATTCATGATGAAGAGGGAGATACGCTATGTTTGGTTTCGGCTCGGCAGCAACGTTTTTGATTATTGGTCTGGTACTTCTCGCAAGTGGCATCAAGATTCTGCCCGAATATGAGCGGGGGGTCATCTTCCGGCTCGGCCGTCTGGTGAAGCACCGCGGGCCGGGGTTGATCTATGTGATCCCGCTCATCGAACGCATGGTCCGGCTGGATATGCGGACGATCACTCTGGACGTTCCGCCCCAGGACGTGATCACCAAGGATAACGTCTCGATCAAAGTCAATGCGGTCCTCTATTTTCGTGTCTTAGAGCCCAATAAAGCAACGATTGAGATCGAGAATTATCTGTTTGCCACCTCGCAACTGGCCCAGACGACACTGCGGAGTGTCTGCGGTCAGGCCGAGTTGGACGAGTTGCTCTCCGAGCGGGATAAGATCAATACTCACCTGCAAGAGATCGTCGACTCTCAGACGGACCCGTGGGGGATCAAGGTCTCACTGGTCGAGGTGAAACATATCGACCTGCCCCAGGAGATGCAGCGGGCGTTGGCAAAACAGGCCGAGGCCGAGCGTGAACGCCGGGCCAAGGTGATCAATGCCGAGGGGGAGTTCCAGGCGGCCCAGCGGCTGGCGGATGCCTCGGAGATTATCGAACAACATCCGGTCGCGCTCCAATTGCGGTATCTGCAAACCTTGTCCGAGGTGGCGACCGAGAATAATTCAACCACGCTTTTCCCCGTTCCCATCGATTTGTTGCAGCCTTTCTTGCGTGGTACGGGGGGGGCACCGACGGACAGTTCGACCACATAAATGGACTTGGCCGACTTCGACTACGCCCTGCCACCTGAATTAATTGCTCAGGAGCCGGCCGAACAGCGCGACCAGTCCCGTCTCCTACGCGTCGGGCGAGGCGACGCCTCCCTCTCGCATCATCGGTTCTCGGACCTGTGCGGTTTGTTGCCCAAGGACGGGGTGCTGGTCCTGAACGATACTCGGGTTATCCCGGCTCGCTTACGCGGGAAGAAGACAACTGGCGGAAAAGTCGAACTCCTCCTGGTTCGACGCACTGCTGCCGAGGGAGAGGTCTGGCAGGTCTTGTGTAAAGGCGGCCAGCATCAGAGAGTCGGCGGGCGTATCAATTTTGCGGATAATTTTTGGGGGAAGTGGGTGGAGACCCCGAGAGCAGGGCAGGGGAGTATCCGCTTTTTCCCGGAAAGGGACTTTCAGCGACTTGTCGGACAACACGGAGAGGTTCCACTGCCGCCGTATATCAGGCGCTCGCCAGGCCAGCACGCCGCAGACCGAGAGCGCTACCAAACGGTGTATGCCCGGCAGTCTGGCGCTGTCGCCGCGCCGACTGCCGGGCTGCATTTTACGCCGGCATTACTCGACAATCTGGTCCAGCATGGTATCCAACTCTGCTTTGTCACCCTGCACGTTGGTCCGGGTACGTTTCAACCTATCCGGGCAGCGCAAGTTGAGAGGCATGCGATGGGGACCGAATCGTATGAAATCGATGCGGTAGCCGCGGAATGCATCAACACGGCCAAAGCGTCCGGGAGGAAAATTATTGCCGTTGGGACAACCACGACCCGAGCGCTCGAATCGTCAGCCCAACAGACGGGCCACGTCCAACCCGGACCGAATCAGTCCGCGTTGTTTATCTATCCCGGCTATGAATTTCAGGTGATAGACGGCTTGATCACCAATTTCCATCTGCCCCGTTCGACCCTCCTGCTGCTCGTGTCAGCCTTTGCCGGGAGAGAGCGGATACTGCACGCCTATGCGAAAGCGGTGAAGCGCCGCTACCGGTTTTACAGTTATGGGGATGCGATGTTGATCGTGTGAGAGGAGGGCGAAATGAACGGAAGGGAGCTTCGTGCAGCGCCGCTCCTCTGGGAGGTCTGCGAGGAGTTGCCCGCCTCTGAAAAAACGCATAAAACGGCTCGACAGACCCGAAGAACAATTCGCACTTTCGCACTATCCCCGTTCATGTTTCAGTTCACGACGCTACAGACGGATTCGGCGACCCAGGCACGCCTCGGCACGTTGCAGACCGTGCATGGCCGCATAGCCACGCCAGCGTTCATGCCGGTGGCGACCCAGGGGACGGTGAAGTCCATGACCCCTCAGGAACTGCAGACCATAGGCGCAGAGATTATCCTGGCCAACGCCTATCATTTGTATCTGCGACCGGGTGTCGAGGTGGTCGAGCAAGCGGGCGGTTTGCACGCCTTCATGGGGTGGGATGGACCGATTCTCACCGACAGCGGCGGCTATCAGGTATTCAGTCTGAAATCGCTGTCCACGGTCACGGAAGAAGGGGTGGAGTTCCGCTCTCATCTGAATGGCTCGCGTCATCAACTGACGCCTGAAAGTGTCATCCGTGCCCAAGAACGTCTCGGCGTCGATATCGCCATGGTCCTGGACGAGTGTGTGCCAGCGCCTGTGGATGCTTCCGAGGCGGAACGCGCGGCCCACTTGACCGTCCGCTGGGCAGCGCGTGCTCTGGAGGCCAGGCAGCGCGCCGACCAGGCCGTCTTTGGCATTGTGCAGGGGGGGATGTTTCCGGCCCTGCGCGAAGAGAACGCCCGCGCACTCGTCGCCCTGGGGTTTCCCGGCTATGCGGTCGGCGGTCTGAGTGTCGGCGAGCCACCCGCTCTGACGCACGAGTTGGCCGCTCATACGATCCGGTTCCTCCCTCAGGACTGCCCGCGGTATTTGATGGGGGTGGGAACACCGGAACAACTCGTCCGCTATGTCTCGCTCGGGTTTGATATGTTCGACTGCGTCATGCCCACACGGAATGCCCGGAACGGTACGCTCTTTACTTGGCAGGGTAAACTCAATATCCGTCGGGCCGAGTATGCGGCTGACTTTCGATCCATCGAAGATGACTGTGAGTGCTATACCTGTCGGCATTTTTCCCGGGCGTATCTACGCCACTTGGCTGTGGCTGGCGAGATCTTGTCGGCGCGGCTCAATACTCTGCATAATTTATATTTCTACCAACGCTTGATGCGTACCATGCGTGAAGCCCTGGCGGCGGGGCGCTTTGCTGAATTTGCCGCCCCCTTCCTGGAGACCGATGCGGCAGCGCGCGCGCAGTCAACACAGGAGAGTGTCTCATGAGTCTTGCCTTCGCCCAAACCGGAGCGGCCCCGGAAGGCCCCGGCCCGCTGTTCCAATTCGTCCCGCTGATCTTGATCTTTATCGTGTTTTACTTTCTGCTGATCCGCCCGCAACAGCAAAAGGCCAAAGCACACCGGAACATGCTCCGTGAACTCAAACGGAATGACGAAGTCGTGACGGTGGGCGGACTGCATGGACGTATTATGGAACTTGGGGAAAAAGTGGTGACCCTTGAGCTGGCACAAAACATCCGGGTTCGTATCGAACGTTCCAAGATCGAGGCCGTGGCCGAGGAGGGGAGCAGCCGGAAAGCGAGTGGAGACAAGAAAACGGGAAGGGATAAATAATGCCTCAGGGTCTGCGTTATCGCCTCCTGCTCATTATCGGTCTCACGCTGTGGGGGGGGCTCTATCTCATCCCGTCTTTCAGTGCCGCGTTGCCGGGCTGGTGGCCGTCCTTTCTGCCTTCCCATCAGATTCGTCTGGGTCTGGACCTGCGTGGCGGGACGTATTTGTTGTTGACGGTTGACCTGGAGAAGGCCGTTGAAAATAGCCTGGATCAGTACGCCGAAGAACTCCGACGGGCACTGAGCGAGGCCGGGGCCGGCCTTGTCGATATTCGGCGAGAAGGCAACACGGTGCGCTTCTCCGCCGTAGCTGAATCAGACCGCGCGATAGTGCGGGAGATTCTGGCCGACCGTTTCCCCATCCTCGAACCTCGCATGAGCACCGGCTCGAGCTCGGATATTGTCGTCGACCTCGACCGCCGTCAGACCGAAGCGCTCCACCGGTACGCCGTCGATCAATCCCTGGAAACCATTCGCAACCGGATCGACCAGTTCGGTGTGGCCGAGCCCATTATCCAACGTCAAGGCGACCGAGATATTCTGGTCCAATTGCCGGGCATCCAGGACCCTGAACGGGCCAAGGAATTGATCGGCAGAACTGCAGTGTTGGAGTTCAAGCTGGTGGCGGAGGAGGGGGGCACCCGCGAAACCGAGACCCTGAATGGTCAGAGCCGCGACCCGCTGAGCGGGGAGCCGACTCGGACCACTTATACCTTGGAGAGACAGACCTTGCTCTCTGGCGACGGGGTGGCCGATGCCCGCGTGCGTCCCAGCGTAGACATTGAAGGGCCGTACGTTGAGCTCGTTCTGAACAATCGCGGGGCCGAGACCTTTGAAGAGATAACCGGGGCCAATGTCGGCCGTCGTCTGGCCATTGTGTTGGATAATACCGTGTATTCGGCGCCTGTGATCCGCGACCGGATCGGCGGCGGACATGCCTCCATCACCGGCGGGTTTGACATGAAGGAAGCTCGAGACCTAGCGATTGTCCTCCGTGCCGGTGCGCTGCCTGCGCCTGTCACCATCGCCGAGGAACGGACAGTCGGACCGTCTCTCGGGCGGGACTCGATCGAGCAGGGAACCATATCCTTTCTGATTGGCGGAGTCTTAGTCGTGGTCTTCATGGGCGTGTACTACAACCTTGCCGGCCTCCTTGCCGACCTCGCCCTCGCCCTGAACATCCTGTTGCTCCTGGCTGCCCTGGCCATGTTTGACGCGACCCTGACCCTGCCAGGCATTGCCGGTATTGTCCTCACCGTGGGCATGGCGGTAGACGCCAATGTGCTGATCAACGAACGCATGCGAGAAGAGGTGAGACTCGGGAAAGGGGCACGGGCTGCGGTGAACTCCGGCTATGAGCGCGCCCTGCCGGCTATTTTCGACTCGAATATCACCACGTTCTTATCGGGCCTGATTCTGTTTCAATTCGGGTCCGGCCCCATCAAAGGCTTCGCCGTCACCCTGTGTCTCGGAATTATCAGCACGGTGTTCACGACGGTGTTCTGCACGCGGGCGGTGTATGACTATTTTCTGGTGCGGCGGCGTTTACACACCCTGAGCGTCTAAGCCGAGCGAGCGGTCAAGAGTGGAAGACCATGGAACTGATTAAAGCTGGCACAAGCATTGATTTTCTGTACTACGCCAAAGGCGCGTATCTGTTTTCCGCTTTGCTCATCCTGCTGGGTATCACCGCCTTTTGGTATCGAGGCGGTTTGAACTACGGGGTTGACTTTGCGGGAGGGACCATCGTCCATGTCAAATTCAGCCAGCAGACCGGGGCGGCGAGCATTCGTGCCGTGGTCTCCCAAACGGATATCTCAGATATCACGGTCCAGGATTTCGGGCAGAACGGGGATGAATTCCTGATTCGCATTCCCAAGTCGGAAACGGGTGCTGAAAATTTCTCCAATCGGATTCGCGAGAGCCTAGCCGATGGCTATGGCCCTGAATCGTTCGATGTCCGACGGGTGGAAAGCGTCGGCCCGAAAGTCGGGCGGGACTTACGGCGGAAAGGCATCCTCGCCGTGGTGTTCGCCACCTTCATGATGGGTGGCTATATTGCTTTTCGGTTCGAGCCGCGGTTTGGGGTGGGCGCGGGTGTCGCCCTGATCCACGATGTCTTGGTGACCACCACCGTTTTACTCGTAGCCGATGTTGAGTTCGATCTGACTGTTGTCGCCGCGCTGTTAACCGTTATCGGCTATTCGGTCAATGATACGGTCATCGTGTGTGATCGGGTGCGAGAAAACATGCGCAAGCTGCGCCGTGAGACCATGCGGACGATTATTAACCGGAGCATCAACGAGACCCTGAGCCGCACGGTCATTACGACCGGGACGGTCCTCATGGTCATCCTGGCCCTTTTCTTTTTAGGCGGCTCGGTGATCCATGCCTTTGCCCTCGTTCTGCTGGTCGGGATGACGGTCGGAACATATTCCTCCATCTATGTCGCCAGCCCGGTTGTCCTGCTGTGGGAAAAGGGGGCCGCTCGGCAGTGAGTGGCCTAGGCGCACGGCTCGAAAAACGCTGGTCCCTGCGGCCGGTCGACCCGAGGCGAATTCAGGATCTGATCGAGTCAACCCGACCCGAACTCCTCTCTCCAGTCACGGCACGATTGCTCGTCGGCCGCGGCATCGATACGGCCGACAAAGTGGCGACATTTTTATCTCCTACCCTGCGTACAGGGCTCCGCTCGCCCATGCTCTTCCCCGATATGCGACGCGCGACAGACCGCTTGCTCCACGCCCGCGAGCGCGGCGAACGGGTGTGTATCTGGGGAGACTATGATGTTGACGGCGTGACCGGCAGCTCTCAACTCATCCTGTTCTTACGAGAAATCGGCATGGACCCGAGGCTGTACATTCCTCATCGGACTCGTGAAGGATACGGCCTGAATACGCCGGCTATTGAGCAATTGGCCGGTGAAGGCACGCGGGTCTTGGTGACGGCTGACTGCGGAGCAAGCAGCCATCGGGAGATTGCGCGGGCGCAGCAACTCGGGATTGATGTGATCGTGTGCGATCATCATCACGTCCCGGAGGAAAAACTGCCGGCTCATGCGGTACTGAACCCGATGGAAGCCGGTTGTCCCTTCTCCTTTTCCGGGCTGTCCGGGGCAGGAGTTGCGTTTTATTTGCTCATGGGGCTGCGGATGCGGCTGCGCGAGCGGGGGGAGCGGACCGTGCCCGACCTGCGACTTTATTTGGATTTGGTCTGTCTGGGAACGGTCGCCGACCTCGTGCCCTTGATTGAAGAAAATCGGGTGCTCGTCACTCACGGCCTGAGGCAAATCGCAACCAGTCCGCGCCCTGGTATGCGTGCGCTGCGAGCGGTGAGCGGTGAGGGCGCTGTGACGGCGAGCTATATCGGCTTTCGTCTCGGACCACGCATCAATGCCGGGGGGCGGCTGGCCGAGGCACAGAAGGCGGTCGAACTGCTGACGACAACGGACCCCGAACGCGCTCGGCTGCTGGCCGCCGACCTGGACAAGGAAAATACTGCCCGCAAAGCGATTGAAGAGGAAATATTGCAACAGGCACTCGCCCTGGCGCAAGCCCAGCTTGCACAGGGCCTGCGATACAGCGTTGTCTTGGCCTCTCCCGAATGGCACCCTGGGGTGATTGGCATTGTTGCGTCCCGGTTGGTTGAGCGCTTTGGACGGCCGACCATCCTCATCGCGGTTGATGGCGATATGGGGAAAGGGTCGGGACGGAGCCCCAAGGCTTTCCACCTCTACAAAGGGATACAGGCGTGTGCCGAGCACCTAGCTGGTTATGGCGGGCATCGCCAAGCTGCCGGACTGTCGATCCGGGCGGCATCGATACCGACCTTTGCAGACGAGTTTGAGGCGGCCGTGCGCCAGCACCTGGCACCCGATGATCTTGCCCCCCTTATCGAGTTTGACACCGACCTTGATGTTGGATTGGTCGGACCGGAATTGCTCGATAAACTGCATGGCCTTCAGCCCTGTGGACCGGGTAATCCAGAGCCGGTGTTTCGGTCCCGACATACTGAAGTAGTCAGTGTCCGCGTTGTTGGCGATCAGTCCCCTGGCAAAGTTGGCCACCTCAAGCTCGTACTGCGCTCTTCCCAAGGTGGGCCGCCTGTCGACGCTATCGGATTTGGGATGGGCGACCGTCCGATCGTCCCCCGCCAGCAGATTGATATCCTCTACACGCCAACGCTGAACGTCTGGAATGGGCAGGCGAGTCTCCAACTTCGCCTGCGCGATCTGAAAGTTCACTAACTCTGCGAAATTACACGGACATTGACGATTGAGAGGGGGTGTGGTATACCCCGACCGCCGGCCTGAGCCACGCGGGAGACAGAGATCTGTGGAAGAAGAAAAAAGAAACCGTGCTGCTCAGTAGTCAAGAGATGGCTGCGCTCCCCGAACTGAGCCCGGATACGGGCAACGAGCTTACCCGGAAGAGCATACTCCCAGGTGTCAGACGGGAGAGGCAGTGGCGGTTTCGTTAGCACGACATCACGCTTTTCAAGAAACAGCAGCAAAAGCAGGAAAGCCGCCTGGACGGCGAAGGGAGATAGTGGGTGCTAGCTACACAGAATGAGCGGGATCCCCGGTACGCTCACGAAAGCAAGATTTACTCCGAGTTTTCCCATCTCTATGACAAGATCTTCGCTCGGTTCTTTACCGACCGTATCTCTGCGGTCATCCAGGGGCTCAACATTCAGCCCAACGCCAACGTGCTCGAAGTCGGGGTCGGAACCGGTCTGTCCATGGAGGCCTACCCGCCCCATTGTCAGGTGACCGGGGTCGACCTTGCTCCTGATATGCTAGAGCGTGCCCAGCAACGGGTGGGCGAGAACCAGTGGCACCATTTTCATTTGCTGACGATGGACGCCATGAACCTCGACTTTCCAGACGACTCGTTTGACTATGTGACCTCGTTTCACGTCATTAGTGTCGTGCCTGACCCCGTACGGATGATGCGTGAAATCCACCGGGTCTGTAAGCCAGGCGGAAAGATCGCCATCATCAACCATTTCCGCTCGACCAAGCCGATTATCGGCCCCCTTATTGGCGTCCTCGACCCTCTCACCAGACGGCTCGGCTGGAGCGCTTCACTGCGTCTGAAACAAGCCTTTGACGATGTTCCTATCCGCATTGAGAAGCGGTATAAAACCCACCCGATGTCCTTGTTTACCGTGGTGCTGGCCAAAAACCTGCAAGAGAGTATTGCCCCAGAAAGCGGCCCGGGCAGGAATCCCGGCTCAGCCGGCGGGAACGGAACCCGTCCGGTGTGAGGGCACGCCCCCACCTCAGAGTGTCCTTGGCAGACCGGGATGATGTTGCCGAACCGGGGTGTTAGAAATCTGCCGACCTGCCAACTTCCGCTAAGAGCAGATGGGGGAAGTCCACGGTCATGCCGTCAACCCCGGCGTCCATGGCCGCACGCATCACATCAGGGTCTTTGATGCCCCACGCCCGGACTTCGAGGCCCGCGGCTTTCCAGGCCGTGACCAACTCACGAGAAAGACATGGGGCCGGTGGGCAGATTTGATCAAATCCGGCGTCCAGTACGCGCCGGGTGGTTTCCGGTCTGGCATCAATTGTCAGCAGGCCGACTTTCGCCGAAGGTGTATGGGACTTGAGATTGTGGGCGACGGAAAAGAAAAATGAAGAGAAGGTGACCTGGGCCAGCAGCCCTACGTCGCGGACCATGTCGAGCACCTGGAGTTCTATGCCGCGCTGCTTGACTTCGAGTACGAGGTGGGTCCGTTTGCCGTAATGCACAAGCGTCTCCCGGAGTAAGGGGATCCGGGCGCCAGCATAGTCTTCGCTGAACCAGGAACCGGCGTCGAGCTCTTTCACCACTGACCAGGGGGTATCATGTACACTCCCTGATCCATTGGTCGTCCGGACCAGACTTTTGTCATGGATGAGAACCAACTCACCGTCGCTGGTGGCATGCACATCGGTCTCAATGGCGTCCACGCCGATCAACAGGGCGCGGTCAAAGCTTGCCCAGGTGTTCTCTGGCGCGAGCGCTGCGGCGCCACGATGTCCAATCACTTGCATGAGAAACCGCCGCCCGCACAAATCCCTGCCTCTGCGTCTTAATTCAACTCCTGACTCGAATAGCCCAAAATGCGCCGCGCAATAATGAGCAAGTTGATCTGCTGGGTTCCCTCATAAATATCGCTGATCTTGGCGTCCCGCATCCATTTTTCGAGCAAGGTTTTGCGCGAATAACCCAACGGGCCAAGCAGTTCGACCGCCTTCTGCGTGACCTGGGTCACCATACTGCCGGCTTTGGCCTTGGCCATAGAGGCTTCGAGACTATTCTGGATGCCCTGATCGAGCATCCAGGCCGCCCGCCACGTCAATAACCGCGCGGCCTGGAGATGGGCCTCCATATCCATAAAGTCCCGCTCCAGCGTGGTCAACTTGGTCGGCGGGGTGGCGTAACGAATGGAGATCCCTTCTGCCGCAAACGTCTCGCGAACGTAATCCACGGCGGCCCGTGCCACACCAAGCGCACTTGCTGCAACTAGCGGCCGGGTGGCGTCAAACGTGGCCATGACTCCCTTAAATCCAGTGGTCGATTGCTTGACCTCCGCTTGGCCGAGAATATTATCGAGCGGAATCCGACAGTCTTCAAAGATGAGCATGGCCGTGTCCGAGGCGCGGATCCCCATTTTGTTTTCCACTTTGGCGACCGTCATGCCGGGGGTGTGGTGATCCACCACAAAGGCCTTGATTCCCGCGCGTCCGGCCGATTTGTCCACCGTGGCCCAGACAACCACAAAACCCTCTGATTTTTCGGCAGCCATGAGGCCGCTGGTGCAAAAGATCTTGGTGCCATTAAGGATCCACTGATCCCCGTTCTGCACCGCGGTCGTAGTGAGAGCGGCCGAGTCTGAACCACAGCCCGGCTCGGTAATCGCCATTGCGCCCCATTTGGGCTCCCCGCCACGGAAGCGCGCCAGAAAGCGCTCTTTCTGCTCGGGAGTTCCGGCCGCCGCAACCGCGGCACCGCCGAGTCCCGGATGGGGAATGCTGAGATACAGACCGACATCGCCCCACGATAATTCTTCAATCAGGACTGCCGAACGGACAGTGCGCTCCGAGGGGGACCGTTCGACGCTCTCCGCCTTGCCGTCCACTTCCTTTTTTTGTGGTCTATCCCCAAAGCTCATCATATTTTTGGAGGCACCCCACATCATGTTCAGCCATTCCGTGGGCTTTTCATGCTCGCGCTCGTCGTACTCGCGCGAGATCGGGCGCATGGTTCCCTCTGCAACGGTGTGGATCATAGCGCGGTTTTTTTCGACGGCCGAGGAAAGGGAGAAATCGATCATGGTCTGCCTCCAAGTAGGGTTGCGTCTATAATGAGTCAATGGGTCTGTTGAGTCGTTAGATCATGGCCAGTCCCTCAAACGTGGCAAATCCGCGTCCGTTCCGCAGCCAGAGTTCAACTGGATGGTCCCGAATATAGCCGTGCCCGCCCAGGGTTTGGACGGCATTATCCGTCACTTTGAGGGCCATATGGGCCGCATAATTCTTAGCTAGACACGCTTCGCGGGTCGCGTCTGCGCCTGTGTCGATTTTCCAGGCCGCTTCCCAGACGAGTAAGCGGGCCGCATCGATTTCCAGGGCCATCTCGGCCAACATGAAAGCGATGGCCTGTTTCTGGGCAATGGCCGTCCCGAAGGCTTTCCGCTCCTTGGCATACTCCCGCGCATACTCATAGGCGGCTCTGGCCACGCCAACGGCCATGGCCGAGAGGGCGACCCGCGAGCGGTTCAACGCCGGCTGGATATCGCCTTGCAATTGTGAAAAGGCGGAAACGCGGCAATTGTCCAGACTCAACTCATACGTGGCCACCGCCTTAAGGCCCATATTCCTCTCACGTTCGCCTATACTCAGCCCCGATGTCCCCTGAGGGAGAAGAAAGGCGGTGATACCGACGTCTCCCCTGGCATAGACCAGGAGATGTGCCGCCTCGGCGGCAAGCGGCACAAAACACTTGGTGCCGTTCAATACAAACTCGTCGTTGTGTTGCTCGGCCGTTGTCGTGAGTTCATTGAGGTCAAAGCCGAAGCGTAGCTCCATGACTGCGGCCGTGCCAGCTGTGAAATGGGGACCGACATAACAACTGAGAATTTGCGCCTTTTGCTCGTGTGTCCCCAGTGCCATGACTGGAGAGGTCACTAGTTGGGGCGAGAGAATATGGAGCGCCAGGGAGAGGTCACCCCAAGCCAACTCTTCACAAATAAGCGATCCTGTGACCGCTGAGGCTCCTGCGCCACCACCGCCGTACGCCTCAGGAATCGTGCTTTGCACCAGACCGAGTTCCCAGGCCTGCTGGATCACGGAGGGGGGGAATATCTCGCTCTCATCCGCCTCGTGAGCAAGCGGGCGGAGTTGTTCGCGGGCAAATTCTGCAACCGTATCTCGAATCAGTCGCTGTTCGTCGTCGGGTCGAAAGCCAAGCATGTCAGCCGTCTCCTCGGGATTCCTCTCCTTGTGTCACCCCTAGCTTAGCATAAAAAGGGGAAATTGAACCTTGACTTCCCCTATACCCAAGTGACATGGTGGAGCGTCGGCACTACATCCACCGGGAGGGAAGGCTATGGGCGTACCAAATGGCGTGCATCATCTGGCGATCTGTACCAAGAATATGAAGGAGCAGATTGAGTTTTTTACCCAAGTCGTCGGTATGGAACTGGTTGCGCTGTACTGGATGCATGGCGTGAAGAACACCTATCATGGCTTTGTCCGAATGGGCGACAGCTCGTCCCTTGCCTTTGTCCAAGGCCCGGAGAGCGGCGAGATTCAGCCCCGGACCGGGGTCTCCCATGCGAGTTGGACGGCGGGTCTGGTGGCTCCTGGTGCCATGCAGCATCTAGCGCTCAATGTGGACACGGAAGAGGATCTGCTGACCATGCGGGATCGTGTCCGCTCGCACGGACACTGGGTCATGGGGCCGCTGAATCATGGTTTTTGCAAGTCCATTTATTTTGCCGGACCAGAGGGCATGATGCTCGAATTCTCGACTTCCGAGGGCGAAGCAATTGATGCCGAATCCTGGATCGACCCCGAAGTGGTGAAGCTCAACGGTATCAGTCTGGAAGAGCTGGAACAGTATAAAAACCCTCCGGCATTCGAGTCTCAAGGGGGCGCAGTCCAAAATCCCGAGGTGGATTTGAATGACCCCCCGATGCAGTTCCCGCCGGGCCAAGAGGAGGTCTATTCGATGTCGGATGAGGACGTGACTGAAAAATTGAGCGAGATGACACCGCCCGTCCAACCAAATCACTGACGACGTGACCGCAGGAGGGGATATGGCCGCACAGCACGAGCGCTCGCAATCACGACCGGTTGCCGTTAATGACTTTGCTTGGCAGGAATTGATGCCGGGTGTGCAGGCTCGCAACCTATGGGTCGACGCAAAAACCAATAGGAGGGCGCTTATGACGCGGATCACGCCCGGCCTACAAATGCCCCCCCCCCCACAAGCATGTGGGTGACGAGTTGGTCTATCTCATCGAAGGGACACTATCGGATGAGTTTGGTACGATCACCGCGGGTAATATGGGTTATCGGCCCGACGGGTGCGTCCACAGCGTATCGAGTAGCACTGGGGCCACCGCCATTGCGATTATCACCGGTGGAGTGGAGCCCGCGACCGAACGACAGGAGGCCCCACCGTCCCAAGTCTTTTTCGTTGAGCGGGCTCGGGCGTACGCTTGATGTGCCAGACGGGCTAGGGGTCTCAAGTCCGGCCCGACAGGGTAATCGCGCCAACAAAAGCCAAAGAATAAAGGCGGTCAAAACGAAACGGTAGAGGACTCACAAAGAAGACTCGGATGCCACCGGAAAGCGGGCCACCGTCGAGCACGCTGGCGAGTAGCTCCAACTCATAGCCACCCCACGTTGAGATAACGGCAAGCGAAGCGACCGGAGTCGCAGTCGAATCTACAATATGTGCAGGTTTGGCTCGCGTAACCGCAGCCAAGGGGTCAAGCCGGGTGGCGAGGGGGGAGCCATACCATATGGCATGCACACCGCAGTGCTTACAAACCCAGGCTCATGCCTCCATCGGCGACCAACATCTGGCCGGTGAGATACGACGCCAGCGGCGAGGCAAGAAACAATGCAATCCCCCCCATGTCCCCCGGCGTCCCCCAGCGTTTCATAGGAATAGAGTCCAGCGAATCCTGATAGCGACGCGGATGGCCCCAAGTGACCTTGGTGATCTTGGTGGCAATCAACCCTGGCGCAATCCCGTTCACCCGGATACCATCTCCGGCCCAAGCCTCGGCCAGGGTTTTGGTCAGGGTGACGAGCGCGCCTTTACTGGCGCTATACGCGGGATTCCCCAGCACAGAGAAGAAGCTTGCCCCCGAGCCGAGTACGATGATACTCCCCTGTGTTTTGGTCAGCATGGGATGGAATTTGGTGCAACTACTCATGACGCTCATGAGGTTGACGTCCAGCACTCGCCTGAAGGTTGGCATCTGAAACTCGGCCCGCTTGTACTCGACAATACCCTGCGAGGCGACCAGCACATCGAGTGCGTCAAAGGGCGGTTGCAAGGCATTGACGCTATGGTCGCTAGCCACGTCCCATTGGAAATAGTCCAGACCGTCTAGTTCGGAGCCTTCTTCGTCAGCATAATCTATGGCGCTTGTACGGGTGCCGGAGACAAAGACCCGTGCGCCGTGATCGCGAAAACTGTGGGCTATGCCGTTTCCTATCCCGCTCGACCCGCCGATGACCAGAACCGTTTTATTGCTAAAATCAATTTCATTCATGGTTGATTGCCTTTCTACCGAAAATTGCCCATCCCAAGTGAAGCCAGCCTACGGTAATGGCTGTCATCCGGCTGAGGGAAGGTGGGAAGACAGAGGCGGCTTGCATCTCGACGCGCGGACAGGCATGTAAGGAGGTACCATTTATAGTGAGGAGGGAGCTATGGCCTTACCGCAAGAGATCCGCCCGATCAATAGCGAATTGATGGACGCAATCACGCAGTCGTCGGATGCGGATTGGATTCCCAACCCGGATGACCCCGAACGCGCCTTTATGAGGGTGCTGTGGACCGGAGAAGAGAGCGGCCGCTGGGTTGTGCATTTTCGTTGGCTGAAGGGCTATGTGGCCCCTCCGCATAAACATCTGAGCGCGGCGCACACCTATATTCTTTCGGGTAAACTCAAAGTCCGGGGCGGCGTGTTCAACGCCGGCGATTATGTCCACGAGGCCAACGGCATGGTCCACGGAGCCACCACCGCGTTGGAAGATACGGAGTACCTGTTCATGTGTGACGGTCCGGTCATCTTCTTTGGGAAGGACGAGTTCACCGGCTATCTCGGCTGGGAAGAGATTCGACGGATGCAGCAAGCTCATGAAGCGGCCAAGAAGAAAGCCGCGGCGCGGAAGAGAACCGTGTCGAAAAAGGGTGCGACCGCGAGAAAGCGGACCACCAAGAAGAAAGCCGCTTAGGCGGCCGTGCTGCTGAGCGGCGTATTCGTTCCCAACGTCCAGAGTCCGGAGAGACTCTGGACGCGGCCTTTGGAGTAGCAGAGCGTTCGCCACGAGCGCTCTGCCACCCCTCAGTTCTCTACGGATACACTGCATACATGCCAGAAAACAAAACGACGCCACCCCCCGCGGTTCCTGCCGCCACCGTCATTGTGCTCCGGGATGTGGAGAACCGGTCCAAAGGCATCGAAGCCCTGTTATTGCGCCGGAACGCAAAAACCGCCTTTCATGGTGGAGCTTGGGTGTTTCCCGGCGGGCATATTGATCCCGAGGATCACGATCCGAGGGTGCCGGATGATATGCTGGCCGCTGCTCAGCAGGCTGCGGTTCGCGAGGCTCAGGAAGAAGCTGGCCTCAGCCTCTCGAAAGCGGATCTGCTCTATTTTTCACACTGGACCACCCCCCTGGTTCGACCGAAACGTTTTTCAACCTGGTTCTTTGTTGCCCGGGCTGGCAAGGACGCCGTTCAGGTCGACGGCGCGGAAATTAACGCCCATGCCTGGATGAGCCCACACAAGGCGCTGGTGGCGCGGCAAGCCGGTGAACTCGATCTACCGCCGCCAACATTCGTCTCGCTGACGCAGCTCTCGGCTTTTGGAACGGTCGAGGCCGCGCTCGCGTATGTACGTGGGCGTGAGCCGGATATCTTTTTCCCCAAGCTTGAGAAAGTCGAGGACGGCTATTGTTCGATCTATCACGGCGATGCTGGATACGAATCCTCGAGCGTCGATGAACCGGGAAGGCGGCACCGGTTATGGATGCGTAAAGGTGGTTGGTGCTATGAGTTTGCGCCCGAGCGTGCCAGCTGAGGGCGGTTCCATTTTTCAGGGGGACATGACCCGAGCTGTACCATTCTCAAAAGTGACAGATGTCTTTGGGATAGAAGTCGATGGGGTGGACATTGCGGCGGGCGTCAGCGAAAAAGCCAAGCGTGACAGCGTCGGTATTGAACGAGTACTCTATCCTGATCTTCCACAGGCAGAATAATAAACGAGGAGCAACAGGTCGGCTTCATCTGCCTCCTTTTCGAGGCCGGGAACTCTGGCGGACTGGAGAAAACCGGGGTGCAGAATAGCGGCGGGGGGCGAAGATTTTCGGATTTATCAAACGTTGAATCCGACACCGTGGTCCTTATCCCGCCGACAGATAACGTATGGCCTTTAATCCGGGGCAAAGAAATGTGGCGCTCCGACAGCTCGTCAAGCGTGTTCCGGCAACCGCCTCACTGCTGTACTGCTGTCTGGCCGCGAGGTTTCGCTGACTGGGGGGGCGATTGAGTTTGCGCCCGAGCGGGCCGCCTATGCCGACCTGCCTGCGGCTAGGCGCGAGCGGCTTGAACCGCTGGTCGTCCGCCATTCGCGATTTTACGTATAACCACAGACTGATTGACTCGAGCCTGATGATCGAAGAACAGAGGTGGAGGTCTCCGCTGAGGCGGCAGGCGGTGGTCCGGGCCAACTCGGCCAATGGTTGCAGGAATCTCTACGCTGGAGCCCATGCGTCCCATAAATATAGCATGCCGCTTGAAGAGGGGGGACCCTGCTCCGGGAACTGACTGCTATCGCCATTCAGCCTCCATACACTCTTCGCCCCATCTGGTGCGACAACGAGCTAGTGACCCGAGACAACCGATGCTGCTCCCACCGTGGTCGTCCCTCGGATAAATCCCGCTATTGCCGGGTTATGTATCGCACGACGGGCGCGGGCGGTGGGCCTACTGCGGAGTAAGAAAAGGTCGGGATACCATCCCTTGCTGAATTTCAGAAAAGACGAACGGCGTATTGGTGATCTCCATCCGGCCAAACACGGGATACTTAACTTCATCGATCATGTCGCGGGCGTAGATATGCGGATGATAAAAGGCGTGGCCGACATCAAGAACATGCGCGCAAGGAGTGCGGGCTTCCGCCAGTACGTGCAAGGCCGCCTCGTCGCTCGGGGAGTATGGGACTAGGCTTCGACCATGGCGACGGGTTCGCCCCGATTCTCGAGCCGCTGCTCGCTGTCCCGAACTTCGGATCAGCCATCAACTCTTCACACCCTACGGCTTCTGTCAGTTGGGGCATTTGATGCTCAACCGCCCGGAGCACGATATAGCCCTCTTTGCCTTGGAGGCCGCCTAGAGGAGCTATCCCAAAGTGATGTATGCCAAAGCGCTTTGGAGCCTGCTCACCATGGGTGAGCGCATACCGCCAAGGCCGTGTGCACGCCGGTTTTGGCGGCCGATATAATTGCCGAGTACTGGGGTGGGGCCGTCCGGGTCGCCAGTCATAGGCATTACGCTGCTCATGGTCTGTCCCATGATGTCGTACTGGCGTTCTTCGATAACGGACCGGTCTGGCCAGAGCCTGAACAGGAAGCCTTGATGATCTGGGGATTGATCTGGGCGACATTCTCATAGTCCTAGGCCGAGCCGAACCATGGCCCCGGGTGCAAAGTCTCTAACCATCCACGTCTACCTTGGGGATCAGTCCAGTGACAATTCTTGCTGGGACAGGTGTAAAGAAACATCGAACCCAGCCACCCTGGATCGGGAGAAGACTCCGGCTCAATTCCCCGTTTGGCGCTGGCTCAAGCTTGATGACCTTGGCCCCAGGATCGCTCAAAATCCGGGTACCGGTCGGTCCGGCCAAGGCCTGGATATGGATAAAGTCGAGTACGGTGATTCCGCCGAGTAGTTTTGAACGATCTGGATTGGGCGGTGCCATATCAGCCCTCCCCTTGTTTATCCCGCTGTCGTCTACTGTTGTCCTATTCTTCTATCTCAACCCGTACTGGCCGGCGGGAGAATCCGCAGAAGCCCCACCTCTGCAATCCTCCCGCCACCTCGAGAAAGGAAGGTGCGGTATGGACTTTGGAGAAGCGTTCAACGCGCTGAAGGCAGACGAAAAAGTCACCCGTCGAGGCTGGAACGGGAAAGGCATGTGGCTTGGCTTGCAGAAACCTGGCTCTGGCAACCCCATGCTCAGCCCGTTTATCTACATGTGTCCGGTCGGCGGAAATCTAGTCCCCTGGCTCGCCTCGCAGACAGACATGCTGGGCGAGGATTGGGAAACGGTCGAGGTGAATTGGTCCGTCGAACCACGCTAAGAGGCATTGTCCAGGCGCCATCCTTCATCTTGGTCCGATGAGGCGCCGAGACAAAAAAAGGGCGGCCCCCGGAGGAGCCGCCCTTTCTCTAGGAACGGGTATTTCCGTTCCTACTGGTTAGCGCAGCGACTCGAAGCACCGCTTCTGGGCCGCGTCGTTGCCCGTGATCCCCCAGCAATTGCTTTGCTGGATAGCCTTGCCCGCCTCCCGGAAGGATCGGTCAGCCTCATAGGCGCGCATATCCTCCCGAAACCACTTCTCTTCCATCTCTGCGAGTAAATCTCGCTCCTCCCGTGGGGGGGCATATCCACTGTAGGGGTTGCTGTAAGGGTTGTTATAAGGGTTGCTGTAGGGGTTGCTGTAGGGATTGCTGTAGGGGTTGCTGTAGGGGTTGCTGTAGGGGTTGCTGTAGGGGTTGCTGTAGGGGTCCCCAAAATTCCCGTACTGCGCCCTGGCCAGCGCGGCCGTGCCCAGCATCACGAGGGAAAACAGGAAGCCGATCAGGAGTGTCAGCTTGACCATATCCATCCTCCCTTCCCTACTGTCCTCAATGATTCCTAGTCTCATATCTCACCTCTCTTCTCTAGTCTGCTGCAACGCAGCCGACAGGCTAGTTGGTTGCCTGTCCACATACGTGGCTGGCAGACGCTTGGGCCCCTCTCATATCAGCAAAATGATTGAACGGGCAATGCTCGTCTCACGGGACGGCCCGAATAGTTCGGTTTTCCCCCTCGGCGTGCGGATGCGCAAGGTGTATCTATATCGAAAGCATGGCTTTGCCACAGCGACACAGATGGGGGGTGTCCCCCCGCCCTGCTCGCTCCAAGCGCGTGATCGTGCCTTGATCGTTATCTATCGTGAATGGACGGCCGCCATGTTTCTTTATATATACCTCGTGTGGGCAACGTAAAAGTCAGCGCAAGGAAGAAAGGGCATACGGATGCGTATTGGTATGATGATCGGTGAAGGGGCGGGCGAGTCGCCCAGTATGGATGAAGTAATTCGGCGGGCCCAGCGTGCGGAGGAAGTCGGGCTCAATAGTGGCTGGCTGGCGCATATTTTTTCACACGACGCCATTAGTCTGCTCGCCCTGGTGGGTCGAGAGACCTCACGCATTGAACTGGGGACGGCTGTTGTGCCGACGTATCCACGCCACCCTGTGGTGATGGGTCAGGCCGCACTGACCACCCAAGCGGCGTGTAAAGGTCGTTTCACGCTGGGCATTGGACTGTCCCACCAGATGGTGATTGAGGGCATGTTCGGCCTGTCGTATACGCGCCATATGGCCCATATGCGCGACTATCTGAGGGTTTTGAAACCGATATTGCGCGGCGAGGCGGTAAAATACCAAGGCGAGGAATACCGCGCCAACCTTGAGGTTGCGGTCCCAGGTGCCGATCCGGTCCCACTCGTGCTGGCCGCGCTTGGACCCAAAATGCTCGACCTGTGCGGGCGTGAGGCCCAGGGGACCGTGACCTGGATGGCTGGCCATAAGGCGATCGCAGAACATGTTGTCCCGCGGATCACCGCAGCGGCCCAAGCGACCGGTGCTCCGTCACCGCGCGTCATTGCCGGTGTGCCTGTGGCGGTCACCGGTGATCAGCAAAACGCCCTCGAAGTGGCGGCCAAGGTCTTCGCCATTTATGGCCAACTGCCCGCCTATCGGGACATGTTGGATCGAGGGGGAGCCCAGACCCCGGTTGATATGATTCTGGCGGGCAACACCAGTATCATCAAAGATGAGGTCGAACGCCTGGAAGATGCCGGTGTCACCGATCTCTGCGCCTTTGTCTTCCACGCCGACGACACGGCGTTTGAGCGAACTGTCGATTTCCTGGGCTCGCTGAACTAAGGACTGACCACGTCCGTCAGTTCAGAGCGCTCAGCCCGACAAGGCCGGCAAGGAGGGGCGTAACGAGCGTGAGGACACTGCACAGTGACCAGCCGACAAAACGAGTCGTTCGCGACTCCTTGCGCGCAGGGGCAAATCTTTGTTGAATATGTCCTCGATGAAAAGATGGGACGCGACTCCTTGCGCGCAGGGGCGAATCGGCCCCCCTATTCGTGCTGGCCTCCCTGTTTCACGCGACTCCTTGCGCGCAGGGGTGAATCTACTCACCCCCACCAGATTGACTTTGCTGATCACGCGACTCTTTGCGCGCAGGGGTGAAGCTGTAAGCACGTGTCGTTAGCGCAACTCGCCAATTGGAGTTGAAAACAGGCTGTCATCTCCCAGGCGGACAATCTCGGCTTCGCCAGTCCAATTCGAGGTGTATTCAGTCAGGGCGTGGTGAATAGCGTGGAATCGGGCCGTCCGGTCCTGGCGCAGGATTGGGGAAAGAGGAGCAGGGGACCGACCTTGATTGGCCCATCTGTCGGTATAGCCGCCAGCGCCTAATTTGTTGACGCGAAAGTACGGAGTCCGCTCGTCTCTCATAGTGAGATGGTTGATGTACGGGTTCATCCTTGCTTACGCGAACTGCTTCAGAAAGCCCAACAGCGCCTCGGTCACCTGTGTGGGGCGTTCCACTTGTACCCAATGGCCGGCACCCTCAATATACACCTTTCCCCGTAAATCCGTCACAAAGTGATCCATCAGATCAACCCAGCCGCCCCCGCCGAAAGACAGGACCGGGTCCTTTTCTCCAGCAATAAAGAGTGCTGGTCGTTCGATCTTGGTGTTCTCCAACTGTGGGGTCAACTCAAGGTTGCGATCAATATTGCGATACCAATTGAGCGGACCGCGAAAGCCGCTCTGCTCGTACTGTGTGACATAGTAATCGAGATCCTCTTGTGTCAGCCAAGCCGGGAGCTTTTCCGGTTCGGGCAAACCATCGAGGAATTTGGCGGTCGCGGGTTTCTGCATCAGCATGGCATTAGCCGGAGCGTCTCCAGACGCGACATAATAGGTCAGGCGCAAGGTCTTCCGAATATCCGCCTCGAACTCTGCCTCCGCCACTCCCGGTGTCTGGAAGTAGACGATATACCAGAACTTATCTCCAAAATTTTCCTGCCTGGTCATCGTCCCGGTCTGACCGCGCACATAGGGGACGCTCAGGCCGGCAACGGCTCTGACCCGCTCCGGGTGAAGCAGGGCCGTATGCCAAGCAACGGGCGCCCCCCAGTCATGGCCGATAACGAGGAATTGTTCATGGTCCAGGGCGGTTGCGAGGCCGGCGACATCATTGCTGAGGTCTACGATATTATAGGCGTCTATGGCTTCGGGACGATCGCTGCCGCCGTAGCCACGTTGGTCCGGGACCGCGACCTGGAAGCCGGCTTCGACCAAGGGGGCGATCTGATGCCGCCACAAATACCAGCACTGCGGAAAGCCGTGGAGGAGAATGACGAGGGGGCCATCGCCCTCAACAACCGTTCGTAAACGAACACCGTTGGTATCAATCATCTGAAAATTGCGGTTTTGCATGGACGAACTCATGGGGGCTGCCTCCCTCCAGGCCAAGCTTGTCGTATTGGATTTCTCCCCCCTCACCCCAAGGCGGGGGGTGAGGGGGGCCGCTATCTACTTCGCGCTGGGCTGTCCTTGGGCTATATCGGCGATGGCCGGACGATAGCCGGTGTCTTTTTCGTATCGCTCGATTTCCTTTGCTACAGCGTTCATGGCCCCACCAATAAGCATGTCGTGGTCTGTCCGGCACCACTCTCTGGAAGCCACAGTTCGGCCAGCAGAACCCTGGACGTGGGGGAAGACTTCTTTGGCCAACAGCTCATAGGAGTTGAGGCAAGCCTGACGCTCGGCCCAGTCATTGGCCATCAGCATATAGCAGCCAAAGCCACCGGACTGTTTGGTCAGCCGTTCGAGCTGAGCGACCGCATCTTCCGGCGTGCCGATGACCGCCGTTCCAGACTCAACCAGCGCTTGGGGCCACTTGCGCGGGTCCGACTCCTCTGGGGCGAGGGGTAGGGCCACTACGTTCTGGAAGTAATCGACCCAGTCATGAATGCCGTACTCGACCTCTTTGAATGCCTGTTCACGGGTGGGCGCGATGTGCATGGGCCCGACCAAACGCCAGGAGGACCGATCAACCGTGTGACCGGATTCCTGAGC
The DNA here is from genome assembly GCA_965116085.1 of uncultured Binatia bacterium (SeqCode). Lineage (GTDB taxonomy): Bacteria > Desulfobacterota > Binatia > Bin18 > Bin18 > Bin18. Next base: position 4,992,630 of record OZ220487.1, on the reverse strand, counting down.
TTGGTCATTCCAAATCTTCCAGTGATCGCCCAGAACGGCAAAACCACCCATGCTGGTCGCACCTAATGAGAGCAGACCGGTACCATAGCGGCCCGCAGTCCGGGGACCGGCTGGCGAGACGGTGGCGGCGACCGCAATCTCAAAGTGCGGGTAGGTATACGGCCGGAGTTGGAGGCGGGCGTCTCTCAGCGTGAACCAGCCGGTTTCCATAGTGACCGGTTCATCCGAGGTCAGAAGCTGCACGATTGCGCCGAGCGACTCTTCCATGCGTATGCGTTGCGTATCAGGGGCTATGCCCATCATGTACGCGTCCGAGGGCAGAGCGCCTGGGCCGACACCGAACATGGTCCGCCCGCGCGTCATATGGTCGAGCTGGACAATACGGTCGGCCAGAATCAACGGATGGTGATAGGGGAGGGAGCTCACGCCGGTGCCTAAACGAATATGCCTCGTCCGCTGAGCGGCCGCGGCAATAAACACCTCGGGCGAGGCAATGATTTCCAGCCCGGCCGAATGGTGCTCGCCGACCCAGGCTTCGTCATAACCCAGTTCGTCCAGACGAACGATCAGTTCCAGGTCGCGTTCAAGGGCGAGGGTAGGATTTTGACCCGCGGGATGAAAGGGGGCCATGAAAATGCCAAATCGTAACGGGGGTTCCATACTGTCCTCCAGTCCCGGGCATGATCGGCCAGTCCTTCCTGATCAGACTGCCATTCCAGCCCGGTGATACAACACGAGACAATCGAACAACGTCAGCAAACCATAGCGGACTCTCCGCCGGGGCTCAATGCGCGCCGTGGCATCTCAGTTTGTTACGTCTCAAGCAGACCCAAAGCCCGGTAGGTTGCCTGCTCAAAGCGCTCATACACGGGAACCGCCTTGACATCAAAAAAGGGCAAAATCTGCATCAGGATAACGCCGGCAACCTGTTTGGTCGGATCAATCCAGTAATAGGAGTTGAAGAGGCCGGCCCAACTCAGGCTGCCCGCCGAGCGTGCCCCTGGCAGAGCGCTGGTATTAATCAAAAAGCCCAGACCGTGTTTATGCATGACGCCGGAGGAGAATTTCACCTCGTTGGAGAGCGGTGGAATGGCGGTGGTCATGTCTCCGGCGGTGAGGTCGCCAATATGGTTCTCCGACATCAGCGCCACCGTCTCGGGCTTGAGGATCTGCTGCCCATTATGGCTGCCGCTTTTGAGGATCATCTGGACAAAGGCCAGATAGTCTGCGGCGGTCGAACTCAGACCGTGCCCGCCGCTCTGATATTCGGCGTCGGGCCTCACCAACTCAATATCCGTCGGGGTGAGGGTGCCGTCTTCACCGCGCTGATGGACACTGACCGTGCGGGCTTCCTGTTCCGCCGAACGTGTAAAGCCGGTGTCCGTCATGCCCAGTGGCTCAAATACATTCGGGATCAGATAGTCACCCAGGGTTTGACCGCTGACCGCCTCGACCAATTGACCGACCCAATCCGTATTGATCCCGTACTCCCAGCATTCTCCCGGGTCGCACACCAGCGGCATATGGAGCGCCGCCTTTTTGCCGCTGCCAATGCCCGGCTCTCCGGTTGCTTCCTGGTATCGGCCGAGACCAGAATTCCAGATCTCATAGCCAAATCCGGCGGTATGGGTCAGAAGTTGCCGGGTGGTGACGGGCCGTTTTGCCGGGCGGAGTTGCGGCTGTCCGGTAGCATCAAATCCCTCCAGCACCTTGAGCTGGGCAAGGGCGGGCATGATTTCTCCCAACGGTTGGTCGAGGCCGAATTTGCCCTGCTCGTAGAGTTGCATGGCCGCGACCGAAGCGACTGCTTTGGTCATGGACGCGATACGAAAGACGGTGTCCATTGTCATGGCCGGACCGGCTTTGAGCCCGCGCGTCCCGAACGCGCCTGCATACACCGGCCCCGAGTCAGTGGCAACCGTAGCGACCACACCCGGAATATCTCCAGACTCTACAGCTTGGCTCAAAACGGCATCAATCTGTCGCATGCCTTCTCCTTCCTTTCATTCCTGGACATCCGGTGTGACTTTGATGGCTATGGTCTTCCCCGACTCCACACGGCCAACACGGGGCCGTGCAAAGCCCAACCAGGCAATCCAGTATTTGTTGTTATAGGCTTCACCCATGCGTTCGACGATAGCCGTGTCCGTCAAAATCTCGGCGGTGCCGGTAAAGGTCGGGCCGTCCTCACTACCGACGGCGACCCGTACCGCGTTGCGCCCGTCCAGAATGCGTTTGGCCTTATGCGAGCGTGGTGAGGTCGTGAAATAGATCGCCTCATCGGTATACCAGAACCAGACTGGCGCCGTGCTGCTCCACTGGCCACTCTTGCGTTTGGTAGAAACATAGATCTCCTTGGCCGTGTGGAGTTGGGCGATCGTGTGGCTGTCCAGGGCTGCTGCCGTCTGGACTCGGCCCGGAATGAGCCCGGCCGGGCAGAGTATGAGTGGGATGAGCAGTACGGAAAGGGAAGACATCGCCTCCTCCAGGCGAGCGAATTATTCTGTTTCGAGCGCGTCCGATAGACGCACGAAGGCGTTAAAAAAATCTTCTTTGAACTCCTGGACCACGGACGCAGCTGACATCTGGCGATTCATCAGTCCGACCCCCTGGCCGACCCAATAGGTCGCCAATTCCTTGGCCCCCGCATGACCGCCCTGGGAGAGCTTGTCCACTCGACCCAGAGCAGGCTCAGTGACCAGGGATTGCAAGGGCATCGGCAGCGGCGTGGGGCTGTCTCCAGCCTCCCAGGCATCGGTCCACGGCGACCTGAGTTGGCGCGAATACTTCCCCGTGCGAGCTTTTGATCTCACTGTGTCACGGGACGAGGCGCGCAGCATCTTTTCTTTGACGACCGGGCTGGTTTCGGCCTCACTCGTCGTTAGCCACACCGAACCCGTCCAGACTCCTGCGGCTCCCATGGCCATGCAGGCGGCCATTTGACGGCCCGTCACAATGCCTCCCGCGGCTAAGATCGGGATATTGCCATACGGCTGGATGGCTGCATGAATCTCGGGGATCAGCACCATGGTCGAGACGTCGCCGCAATGGCCACCGGCCTCTCCGCCAGCAGCAATCAACACATCAACTCCGGCTTGCACCTGACGGATGGCATGCTTCTTTGCGCCAATCAGAGCGGCGATCTGCACATCGTGCCGTTTGCCCATCTCCAACATGGCCTTGGGTGGAACCCCCAGCGCATTGGCTACGAGCCTGATCGGATGCGAAAAGGCGACCTCCAGGGTTTCGGCCGCGCCGCTGGCCTGCATATTCTGGCTGGCCCGGAACGTCTCGTCACGAAAGCTGTACAGCCCCTCCGCCGAGATGCCGTGCTGGGCCAGAATCCCGGCCGCGAACTGGAAATACTCCTGGGGAATCGCTGCCTCGACTTTGTCTCGATTCAGCCCGCCAACACCCACCTCGGCCATCTTATCGGGCACGATCAGGTCGATGCCGTACGGCTTACCCTCTATGTGCTCATCAATCCAGCGGAGTTCTTCTTCCAGGCGGTCCGGCGGATGGGCAACCGCGCCAAACACCCCCATCCCTCCCGCTTTGGAGACCGCCACGACGACATCGCGGCAGTGAGTGAATGCCATCAGAGGAAACTCAATGTCAAACCTCTCGCAAATAGGGGTTTTCATCGGTGTGCTCCTAGTCCATTAGGACTCTGGCCTCATCCGGACTCGGGCCGCCCGGGAGGAGACGCTGGTGTCGTTGAACCCGGTTTGTGCAAAACGCTGGAGAAGTGCTCTGGGCCGTCCCAGATCGTGAATGGCTGTCAACTGAATGGTAGAAACCATAGCCCGCCGCCCGCCCGCGGCACGATAGCGTCCGAGGGCGCCGATGACTTGATCGGCGGTTCGGCGGAAGGTGGGGGCAACCCGCCCGTTAAAGTCCTTTGCGGCCTGCTCCACATGGGCGCTCCGGCTCCCGAGAATGAGGGGAGGGCCTCCACTGACTGCTTTCCATGGTGTCAGGTCGCGGCAATCATTCTCCTCCTCGGCGAGCAGTCGTTTCAATTGCACCAAGCTGGTACCAAAGGTCTTGAGCCGATCCGCATAGGATCGCTCGAAGGCGATGAAGTCGGTTTCCGTAGACCCGGCGCCGAGTTCGAGTGTGAGACGGCCTCCACAGGTTTGCGTGAGAGAGAACATGCGAGACGCCAGTGCGGCCGGCCGGTACCGTGGGCGTTGGAGAACCGCTGCCCCCAACTCGGCCTCCTCGGTTGCCGCGGCCGCCAGCGCCGTCAACGGGTCCGGTGGCGGGAGCATAAACCCTCTGCCCACTGCCCGAGCCACCCAGAGACTGTCGAAGCCCTCTCCGGCATAGCGTCTGGCCTGCCCTGCCAAATCGGCCGGCTGGGGGGATGCGATGACAAGAGACCGATGATTGCGCCGAGCCGCATGGAGACCTCCATCCCTCCAGTCCCTATTACTTTTCCTTCTTCTCCAGGTCGCGCAGAAATTGAATGTTCAGCTCAAGTCTCTCCCCCAGCCATAGGGCCCGGTGGGAATGGTCGGCAATATCATCGTCAGTCCGGGGATGAATAAGGACGTTGAGACCGGAGTGGTTCAACATCAACCAAGGCACGAGGGTCTCGAACTGATCCGGCTGAAAGGCGACCTGGTACATGGATTGCGGATGCGGGCCTACGGGCTTGTCGCGCCAGCGGCCCATTTCGACCTCGAATTGATCGCTGATGGCTTCACGTATATCCGCCGCAATCGTACGGGTGGACTCACCATAATATATATGCGCATGGAACCCTTTGATTTCGCTCTTATCCTGCTGCATGGGGCCTCCCTTGTGGCTGGACAATAGTGTTGTCGAATTCCGCGCGTATATCGCCGACCGGCTCTCCGGGGTGCGACTACCAGTTAAAATCGGGTTTCCGCAGGACCTTGGTTGTGCAGAGTTTGGCCGTGCTCAATTCCGGGCAGTTGCGTTCGACAGAGAAGTGATTGGGCACCGCGCCTTCCATGTCGGTGATCCAGCTGAAAAATTCCCGAATGATCGGATCGTCAATACATTCTGGTTTGTTGAGTGCCACACGGGCCATACGTCACCTCCCTATTTGATTGTTGACCAGGGTGACCCCGATGGACACCGCTCCAGCTCTTCATATCTGGCTGTCCGCCCATATGCAAAGTCTGTGGCTTCTCCTGGCCGTAAGCAAGCCCCTCAACCTTTGTTTCGGTCAGTCCCGACAACGGTTTCGTAGTAGGGCGAGGGGAGTGTGGGGTAGACCTGAAAGACGGAGCGGAACCCCTCATCCGAGCGCTTTTCTATTGCCCGATCCGCATAGCTTTCCGTAAACCCGGTAGCGTCACTCCACGGAGAGTCTTGAATGATAGCACACCACCTCGCAGGTCGCCCGTCTGCCGCGCCACTGATCGACGTGCAGTTTTTCGTCCTTCAGCGGCGCGGGTAAATCAGTGGCAATGACTCTTTATCCAAACCCTCGCCGGCCCTAGGCTCCTCAACCTGGAAGAGTTGCCCTCGGCGGCACCCATGGCGCAGACGGCCCCGTCCAAACTCTACGATGAAGTCTGGCTCCTCGTATCCGGGGATAGGGAACTGACGCTGCTGGAGACCGTCAGATTGGTGGACGCCCGCTCCAGACGGCGATTGACGACAAGAAGCGCACCCTTACCCAGCGGCGTCTGATGAAACTGCTCACCACGGTCCAGAGACAGGTTTTCGGAACGCGATTGGAGAACGGCGTGTTCGAGTGGCTGCCAACCGCGCCGCCGTCAATGCAGGTCCGGGCGATCGCGTGGATCGTCACCGGACAAAAGACGGCGGATGTCGAACAGTCTGATTGTGTGACAAGCACAGGCTCATCATTTCCTTGATAGAAAGATAGCTGTCGGCACCAAATTTCGACCCGTATCGTTGAATGCGGGCGCGTCATAGCGAAAACTTGGGTCTCGTCGTCCAGTGCTGCATGCTATTCCTCACAGGTCCATTCCAAATCGCGCCGCTTTGTGTTGACGCGACCATGGCCTTCTGTTTGCCGTCAATCTATCGCTTTGCTTGATGTGCCGTGTGAGACTCCTGTCCTGGGAACTCCGCGCACATTTCTGCAAGCCGCTTGCCCGTCAAAAGGATCTCAGGGCGCGTTTCATTCCCGCATTAGCAAATGATATGCGGACTTGTTGGCGAGCGTAGTGACTGGCAGGCGGACAAGACCATGTCTTTGCGCCCAGTGCTCAGCGATTGGCAGGCGGAGCATTGCCAACCCCAATCCCTCGTCCGCTGCCGAGAGGACCATGTCGTAGTCCTCGAACCTATGGTCGCGTTCTCGGGGACGATAGGCAATGCCCGACAGTCATCTTATGGATCAGCGGGAACTAGGTCGTGTCCCCATAAGGGGTTTGGTCCTTAGCGAAGCGGTGATTTACGCTGCCCACTTCAGGGAGCGAAGCCAAGGGCCGCGCCGAGCGGACAGATAGGGTGCGTGCGCAAGCCGGTGCGGCCGCACAAGCCGCGGGGCGGCCCGCGGATGGACGCCCCGCGGGGGTGGAACGGCATGGTGGGGGGCTACGCCCGGGGGCGTCGGGGCGGGCCCTGCCGGAGCGCTCCGAGCCCGATACGCCCTGCGCCGCCCAGGTCACCCGGGGGCGCAAGCCGGGCCTCTGGGGGACCGGTGCTGGGAGGCGGGGGTGGAGGCGGACGACGGCCAGGGGCCGAGGAGCGGCCATGCGAGCGGGCCATGCGAGCGGCCGGGTTCCCCCGCAGGCGGCGGGGGCAGAAAAGGGGGACCGGCTCGGTGCCGGGGGCGTGCTCGTGGCGGCCGGACCCCGACGTTCCACGCCGGAGGGCGGCCGCTCCGCCCTCCGGCCCGGCAGCCTCGGCGCCGACAAGGCCTCTGCCGCCCCGGGGCGCCGTGCCCGGAGCGAGCAATGCGGAGGCCGCCCCGATCCTCCCCGCCCGCGACGGCGCGCAGACCCGGCCCGCCTTCGCCAACCCTTGGCAGCAAGTGCGAAACCGGCTCGAACGCGCCGTCGACACGCTTACGCAGTGCCGCCGCCTCGCCCCCCGTTACGAAAAGCGCGCCGCCCACTTCCTCGCCATGATCAAGAGCCTAACTGGCAGGCTCTGGCTACGCGCTTATGAGGGGACACGACCTAGTGCAACCGCTCCGCGCTCGGTGTGTCACCCAATTCTTCCGCAATATGATGAAGTCGCGTAGGGAACGCCTTCCTCTTTGACCAACGTCTGCGTTCTTAGAGCGCAATCTGCCCTGATTGCATCGTCGGGGGGGATTCACGGAGCTTGGGCTTGGTGATGCACGAGGTCGGCCGGGTGGAGGAGGGCGGCCGGGAGGTCGAGCGCGCTTGCCCTGGCTCTGCGTCTTCGTGTTCTCTCGGCGGGTGGGGCGGGCCTGCGCCCCAGGGCGGCGGGCGCGCGTGTCGGTGTGAACGCCGCGCGCGTGAGCCGGTGGCGCACCTGGGACCGGGCGCAAGGCGCCGCGCGCCGGCCGGCGCTGGGCGGCGCCCGTCGCGCGGGCCGGAGCGCGGCGCCGCGCGGCGGGCGCCTGAGCCGACTGGAGGAGGCGCCGGCCAGGACCAGCGAGGGGTGGCGCGCGGGGCGCGGGGGCTGGTCTTCCGCTGCGGGGCGAGACCGCGCGTCCTGGTGCGCCCCGGCCGCCCGCGCAAAAACAGCCCGGCCCCGCGGCGGCGCCGGCCCGCCTCGCCCCCGCCCGGGTGGGGGTGCCTCGCCGAGCCCGGGGCCACGACCAACCGGGCCCGCCGCCCGGGCGGGGCCCCGCGCGGCGCGCGCCGGCGCCGGGCCGGCCCCCCCCCCGGACCCGGGCACCCCACCCCCGGCGGCGCCGGCCTCACGCGACGCGGCTGGCTGGCCCCCTGCGGGCGGCCCGGCGCCCGCGACCGCAACGCCTGCGAGCCCTCCCGCACGGCGGGCCTCGGCCCCGCAACGGCGCCCCGGCGCCCGCGGCGGCATGGACCCCCTCGCACGCCACACGGGGCCCACCCCCCGCCAGATGATCGAGGACGCCGCCGCCCCCCTCCTCTGCCGGCCTCCCTACCGCCCCGCCTTCACGCCCCCTCGAACGCGCCTGCGCCACGCGCCAGGCACGGCGCCGACCGGCCGCCGAGAGCACCGGCCACGGCTTGGGGCACACCAGCGGCCCACTCCCCCAGACCTTCTCTCCCCCTGAAGGCAACAACTCCTTCAACGCCGCTGGAGACAGCCCAACAGGATCCGATTCTGTTCTAGATCGGGAGAGGGGTCGGAACCGTAGCGAATGGCGAGGCCAGCTTCTCGACGCGGAAGTAGGCGCGCACCGCGGTCAGCTCCGCATCGCGCTTCCACCACTCGCCGAGGACGCGCTCCGGGCCGTCGGCACACTTTATCTCGCCGCCGCCCTAGGTAAAGGAGATGGGAGGATGGTCGGGAAGAAGGGCGACGGTTTCGATGACTTCGGGTCGGGTCAGCAGGCGTGACGGCCTTGGCCAACGATCGGGCTAGGTCGCTCCGGTCTCCGGGGCAGCCGCCGGTATCCGGCAGACCGATCGCTCCGGTACGTCGCTTGCAACGGGGGCAAGGCGGTAGATGGCGCGCTCGCCCACGCGGTTCATCAGCGTATAGACGAGGCCGGTGACGTCAGGTGTTTCCTCCTCAATCAGTGTGCTGATGGATTGCCGGCATTCCAGCGGCTCGGCGATGGTGACGGTAAGGATCGTCACATTGATGCCGAAGCCGGAGTCGATGGTGTCCGGTCGCGTCGCAGAGAAGCCGGGTCAGGCGCTTCACATCCCGGACGGGGACGGCCATGCCGACCCGAACCACCTCTGCGCGGTTGTCAACCCGCTGGCATAGGAGGGCGAGCCGCCGCGCCCCGAGACCGCGCGCCTCAAGCGCCGTGCAGAGATGTCCGACCAACTTGCCGATATAACGGGCGATAGTTTCGGCCGCACCGATCGGTTCGGCGAAGACGTGGCGGACTTCAATGAGACCGGGCGAATGTACACGCTCGATCAGCTCCCACGGCACACCGGATGCCTAGTCGAGTCGTCGGCCGAGTTCGGGACCGAAGCGCAGGGTGAGCGGCGCGCACGGCTGCGCCTAGCAGGTCGCCGATACGCTCGAAGCCGAGCACGCGCAAGTCGGCCACCATCGTGGCTGGCAACGAGTCGGTCCAGCGCGCAAACGGGGCATTCGGTTCGGGCGCAAGCGCCCAATCCAGCTGATTAGGGTTTGGTTTGGAATATCGAGCAATCTAATACCAGCGGCCATGGGTAAGAAGATAAGCCTCTCTCGGCGGAGGTTCCCCCTTTCGGGGCGAGGCCCCGACTCGGGGGCTAGGCGACGGAGGGAGGGCTCTGCTCTCGGTTCCCATCAACGACCGTTGGTATACAAACCCGTTCCGTATCTGTCGCGATCATAGATCAACGGGCTTGGAGACGGCGCAAGTCTAAGCAAGCCGTTGCAGATCTGCGTTCGAAAGTTGGCCGAGCGCATCCCGGATAAGCGCGGCGGCGATTTCGACATCATCGTCGGTCGTTTCTCGACCGAGGCTGAAGCGGATGGATGAGTTCGCCTGATCTCCGGTCAGATGGATTGCGCGCAGCACATGCGACGGTTCGGGAATGCCTGACGTACAAGCCGATCCGGTGGAAGCGGCAAGTTGGGGTTGAAGAACCCGAAGGATGTCCTCGGCCTCAAATCCGTCAAATCTCAGATTGGCATTTCCAGGGTGCCGCCGTGAATTTTCCGGGCCGTTTAGGTGAACCTGCCACGGAAGGTCTTGCACCTGACCGATGAACCTCGCCGTTCGTTCCCTGAGTTCTTCGCGTTCATTTTGGGAGTGGGCGGAATTAAAGAGGCGTACCGCTTCCGCCATTCCAACGCAAAGCGGGACCGGAACCGTGCCGGAGCGCAAATTGCCTTGTTGGCCGCCGCCATAGATGAGGGGCTCAATATGAGCCTGTAAATCACGCCGAACATATAACGCGCCAATGCCTTTGGGTCCATAAATCTTATGCGCTGAAAGGCTAAGAAGATCTGCGAGAGTGGCGATGGGACTCATATCGATTGCACATGGAGCTTGCGCGCCATCGCAGTGCAATAATGCCCCGGACGCTCGGACAAGATCGGAAATGGCAGAGAGGTTTTGAATCGTGCCGATCTCGTTATTCACCGCGGCAATAGAGACGAGCAGAACATCTTCCGAAAGTTGATCCTCAAGCACGGAAAGGTCGACGAAACCCTGCGCATCCACGGATAGAGATTGCACGTCATAGGCACACTGCCCCTGCAAGACGCGGCTCGCCGCAAGTACGCACTTATGCTCGGTTTCGGCAACGAGGACGCGCCGACGCCTGCCGCCAGTGGCGCGGCGCCCGAGACCGAGAAGGGCGAGGTTGTTTGCTTCGGTAGCGCCGGACGTAAAGATAATCTCGTCGCCGTCAGCGCCAATCGATTCGCCAATCGTCACGGCCGCGGCTTCGACAATCTGCGATGATTCCCATCCGAGCACATGGTCTGCAGAGTGTGGATTTCCGAACGATTCCGTGAAATAGGGCGACATTACTGCAAATACTCGAGAATCGACAGGTGTCGTCGCTTGATGATCCAGGTAGATTGTCCTGCCAATTCTCATTATTCTACAACCGCATAGTCAGCGTTGGAGTGGGGTTGCGGCCTGTGTGCTCGAAGCTCCTGTTCCAGATGCTCTATCCAGTCCAGTTGACTTAGCACAGGGCTTCGCCTACAGTCGACCCGGAAGACCTATCCAGTAAGCTGGGGCATGCAGTGGTGCGCGGACCGCTATTTCAAGACGGCTATAGCCCGCAGTTTTCGGGCCACGAGACCTTTCCGCCGCGTTATGGGTGGTTGAAGAAGGCCTATGACCGGGTCGCTGAGACCGAGGACGCGCCGGAGAATCGGGCGGCATGTTGGGATGACGACGCGATCGCCCGGTTCGGTGTCGGCAAGAATATGGTCGCGTCGATGCGCCATTGGGCGAAGGCCGCGGGCATTATTCAAGAGCCGACAATAAACCGTGTGCGCACGACGGACCTTGGTCGGCTGCTCTTCGGTGCCAAGGGATTGGATCCCTTCATGGAGCATCCCGCAAGCCTCTGGCTCACCCATTGGCAATTGGCGGGCCACGCCGAAAAGACGACATGGTTCTGGGCTTTCAGCCATTACCCGGCGGTCACTTTTAAGCGCGAGAACTTCATGAAGAAGCTCGGCCGCTTGGCGAAGGATCGGAATTGGTCGCGCGTGGCGCAGGCAACGCTCAAGAACGACGTAGCATGTTTCCTCCGCACCTATGTCGCCCCCCCCCCCCCCCGATCGGGCAGGGCCGGTCACGATGACGCGCTGGAATCGCCCCTCACTGAACTCGGTCTGATCAAAGCGATCGGCAAAGAGGACGGATTCCGCTTCGTGCGCGGGGCGAAATCGACATTGGGCGATGGTGTGTTCGCCTATACCCTGCTGGATTTCTGGTCGCGCTATTCTGGTGCCGCGACGCTTTCCTTTGAGGCGGTCGCTCACGCGCCAGGGAGTCCCGGTCGCACGTTTCTCTTTGACGAAAACGACGTCGCCGACCGTTTGGTCGGCCTCGAAGATGTGACGAATGGCGCCTTGCGATGGTCCGAGACGGCCGGTCTGAAGCAGGTCGTGCGCAGCGCTGAGGTTGATGCCGACGCCGCGCTGGGGTTGCTGGCGGGAGACTATGAGGAACGGGGCGAGAGGGAAGCTGCCTGATGGCCCTGAATGAACATGCGTATATTGCGCGACGATTTTTGAGGTCGATCCGGATCGACTCCGATCTGGGGAACGCTGCGGCGCTCGAAGGCTTTGTCTGCCCGCAGTCCTCGGCCGGTATCCTTTCAACGATGGCGCGGCATGTATCGGAGACAGGCCAGGGTGCCTTCACCTGGACCGGCCCTTATGGCAGCGGCAAGTCGAGCTTGGCCGTCGCCTTGAGTGCGCTGCTCAATGGGAATCCAACCCTGCAAAAAGAAGCGGCGAAGCTCTTTGGCAAGGCACTGACCAAAGAGATCCACACCGCTCTTCCTGTCGGCGCGAAAGGGTGGCGTATCCTTCCGGTTGTCGCCCGGCGTGATAATCCGGTGACGGTGATCGGTGAGGCCATTACGAGCGCTGGACTCGTGTCGAGGCGGCCACGCGGTGGTTGGACCGAAAGCAATCTCATTGCCGCCTTGGCCGAGGCAGCAGCCGAAGCGCCCCGTGCGCATGGCGGCCTGCTCCTTGTGGTGGACGAGATGGGCAAGTTCCTGGAAGGCGCGGCGCAGGATGGCTCTGACATCTATATCTTGCAGCAACTGGCCGAAGCCGCTTCGCGGAGCAAGGGTCGATTCCTGATTGTCGGTGTACTGCATCAAGCTTTCGATGAATATGCGTATAGGTTATCGCATGAACTGCGCGATGAGTGGGCGAAGATACAGGGCCGCTTCGTCGACCTCGTCGTCGACACCGCTGGCGAAGAACAAATCGACCTCATTTCACGAGCCATTGAAAGCGGCCATCGACCGAAGCTGCCCGGTACCGTCGCTACGGCTGTAGCGGCTCAGGCCCGGCGGGGACGCGCCGGCGACGTGGAACGTTTCGCTGTGATGTTGGAAAATTGCTATCCGCTGCATCCGGTGGTCGCCTGTCTTCTGGGGCCGATTTCCCGACGGCGCTTTGGTCAGAACCAACGCAGCATTTTCGGTTTCCTGAATTCATCGGAACCGTACGGTTTTCAGGATTTCATACGCCAAGCCGATGAGGGCGAGCTCTACGGACCCGAACGGTTGTGGGATTATCTGCGGGCCAATCTGGAGCCATCAATTCTTGCTTCTCCGGATGGCCATCGCTGGGCTCTGGCCGCTGAGGCACTCGAACGCTGTGAAGCGATTGGGGGGGATGAGCGCCACATCAAGCTTCTAAAGACGATCGCGGTAGTTGATCTGTTCAAGGCGCGTTCGGGCTTGGTCGCCAATTCGGAGTTGCTTGGGGCATGCTTTCCCGACATTTCGGCCAAGGTGCTTGTAAAAGCATTGGAGGACCTCGACCGCTGGTCGTTCACGATCTTCAAGAAGTTTCTTGCTGCGAGAGCGATTTTCGCCGGCAGCGACTTCGACATCGAACGCGCCGTCCGCGCCGCCTTGGGCGAGATTGACGAGATCGATTTCAAGCAGTTGAAGGCTCTCGCCGGTCTTCAGCCGATACTGGCCAAACGTCACTATCATGAGACAGGCGCCCTGCGGTGGTTCGACGTCAATATCGTGCCAGTGAGCGGGGTGGTCGAGTTTGCCGCGCAAGCCAGCCCCGAGAACGGCGCCATCGGTCAATTTCTGCTGGCCATTCCGACGGAAGGCGAAGACGAAGGTGTTGCTGAGGAGCTCTGTCGCAAAGCGGCGCGTCACAGTGACGAATGGGACTTCGTCGTCGGCATTTCGAAGCGTTCCCGGGCCGTGGTTCCACTGGTTCGTGAATTGTTTGCGCTCGAAAGCGTCAGCAACGACCATCCGGAGCTTCAAGGGGATACGGTCGCCAGACGTGAGGTGTCTGCTCGACTGGCCTCCTTGCAGGCACTTCTCGAAACCGAGCTTCACAAGGCATTCGACAATGCGTTGTGGTTCCGCAAGAACTATCAGCCAAAGCGCTTGCGTCAGGCCGATCTGAACAGCATTGCGTCTGGTCTCGCCGACATCCGGTTCGAGAAATCGCCATGCCTTTATAATGAGTTGCTCAACCGACAAAAGCCGTCGAGCAATGCCATCGCGGCACAGAACAACCTTCTTCGGCGCATGGTCCTGAACGCAGGTGAGCGCCGGCTTGGAATTGAAGGCTTTCCTGCCGAGGGCGGACTGTTTGCGTCCATGCTGGAATCGACCGGCCTTTATGCCCAAGACGGGAAGGTCTGGCGGTTCGTGGCGCCAGCCGAAGGCATTGTTGATCCCTGTCGGTTGGGTCCGATTTGGACGATCGCGTCCGACTATGTCCGGCAGCACGCCAAGTGCACCGTGGCGGTGTCCGAACTGTTCGATGTATGGCGCAGGCCGCCTTTCGGGGTGAAGGACGGGCTTATGCCGATCCTTGCGGCAGCTTTCATCATGTCGCAGCGCGACAGGCTAGCCGTCTATCGCGATGGCATCTTCCGATCCAGGTTTGACGATGTGGATGTCGAATTGCTGGCCAAGGATCCGGGGTTCATCCAGTTGCGATGGATGGACTTGTCCGATGTCTCACGCCGCCTTCTCTCCGGGATGGCGGAAGTCGTGCGGAGCTTGGACGAATCCAATGATCTCGTTCATCTCGCTCCAATCGATGTCGGGCGGGGCCTCGTCGCGATCTATGATCGGCTCCCCCAATGGACAGCGCGCACCATGCGCCTGTCGACAAACGCGGTGAGCATGCGGGATCTGTTCAAGCATGCGCATGATCCCAATCAGTTCCTTTTCGACGACATTCCCGGGACGCTCGGAGAGAACGTATCGCTCGGCAAGGAAGATGACCTGCGCCGTGTAATCGGGAGCGTTCGTGACGGACTCGGGGAGTTGGCGGCCGCATATCCGTCCATGCTCCAGCGTCTGCGCGACCTGATGCTCGCCGAATTGCAGGTTCCGAACCTATCGCCCCAATCGCTGGCCGAGCTGCGCGAGCGCGCGGAGAATATTCGACAGTTGGCGGGCGACTTCCGGCTTGATGCCTTTGCAGGTCGTCTGGCTCAGTTCGATGGCAGTGAGGAAAATTTCGAAGGCCTCGCCGGCCTCGCCGCCAACAAGCCGCCCCGGGATTGGGTGGACCCGGACTTGGACCGGGCGACGGTGGAACTCACGGAACTCGCTCAGAAGTTCCTACGCGCTGAAACCTATGCGAGGGTCAAGGGGCGGCCGGATAAACGACATGCGATGGCCGTCGTGGTCGGAATCGACGGGCGTCCCACGCCCGTGTTGGAGGAATTCCAGGTCGTAGAGGCTGATCGAGCAGAGATTGACGGGTTAATCGCTCAAGTCAGGGAAGTGCTTGAAAACTCACACCTAAAACAGCGCAATGTCATTCTTGCCGCGTTGGCCGAATTGACGGCTAGCTATATGCAGACTGCCGCCAAGGCCGGCACAGAAGCGAGGCTGATTCAACATGACTGAGCCAAAGTCTCGCGAGGAGATCTGCTGTGTCCGGGATTTCGAGCAGTTTCGAAATCTAAACGCGCAGATGAACCACGTTCCCGCGCTCGCGATGACGCTCACGGGAGGTCTCTGGTTTGGTGCTGGCGCCACTGAGAATCTGGATATTGAGATCCGGTTCGCCCTCCTGATGTTGGCCGGGTTCAGCAACCTGGCATTGATCCTGATCGTCTATCGCATTCGAGACGTTCTGGAGAGTTATCTAGAGCGCATTGAGACCTTTCATCCTCCGAGCTTCGCAGGGGGAACTCCCCAAAATCCGTGGCTGTCTTGGTTTGGCGGCTCCAGCATGATCACGATCTTCTCGCCCTTATGCCGTTGGCCGCCATGTTTTCGTCCATCGGCGCTTTCTGGCTGGGCTGGCTGGAAGTATTGGCCTTTTGCGATTTGCGTTTGGTGGGATGTTGCTACGCTCGGTCTTCTGCCGCTCGGTTTGTGTCTTCTTAATCTTCCGGCGAAGCTCGGTGAGGGAACAAACGAACACGGTTGGGGGCGATAGTGCTTAGTGCGGCATCAAAGACCACCGAAAGCGGAACCGATCGATGCTATCGGGATCAGGCGGTGGCCTATGCGGAGTCCGCGCTCGGTGTGGAGAGGTCGGAGATCTACGACCGTTTTCTCGGCTCTTTACCAAAGCCCGCAAAGATACTCGATGTCGGCAGTGGTTCGGGACGAGACACGCTAGCCTGCAAGAATCTTGGATGCGACATGGATGCGTTCGATGCTTCACCGGCACTTTGCGCCTTTTCGACGCAACTGACAGGCGTGCCGGCGCGTGTACAACGGTTCCAGGATTTTGAGTCCGCGCCGCTGTATGGTGGCATCCGGGCTTGTGCCTCTTTGCTCCATGCGCAGGCCGACGCCCGACCCGACGCCATTCGTCGACTTGTTCACGCGTTCGGGCCAGAAGGGGCGCTTTACCTCTCGTTTCAGCATGGCTCAGACGAAAGGCATTCGGAAGACGGACGCTTCTATCTGGGTATGGAGGCTCGTTTGCGGACCGTGTTGACCTGCGTCTCCGATGCAAGCCTGTCTGAAATCTGGATTTCGCAGGGCGAGGGAAGCCGAAGGGGTCGAGATGCATGGATAAATGCCATTTTGGTCAAGAGCCCGGGGGCAAACAGTAATCGTGGCTAAAGCCGTCGCAGAAAAGCACGTTCTTGGATTGTCCGGTGGGCGCGATAGCGCGGCGCTTGCCGTCTATATGCGGCAGAACCGCCCTGGACTCCAAATCGAATACTTCTTCACCGATACAGGCAAGGAGCTTCCCGAGGTTTACGAATATCTCGGTCGTCTAGAAGGGTTTTTGGGGCAGCCGATCCGGCGTCTCAATCCAGAGCGGGATTTTGACTTCTGGCTGAAGCAGTACAATGACTTCTTGCCGTCGCCACAAACCCGCTGGTGCACGCGCCAACTCAAACTGCGGCCGTTCGAGCAATGGCTTCGTCCTATGTTGGACGAAGGTGCAACGATCTACAGCTACGTAGCGATCCGCAGCGATGAAGAGTACCGGGAAGGCTACGCTTCCAAGCACGATAGGCTGATTGTCCAACTACCATTCAAACACGCAGGCATAGACAAGGCCGGCGTCATCGACATCCTCGACGGGGCTGGCCTCGGGCTGCCTAACTATTATTCCTGGCGGACTCGGAGTGGCTGTACCTTCTGTTTCTTCCAGCAGAAGATCGAGTGGGTCCGGTTGAAAGAACAACATCCGGAAGCGTTCGAAGAAGCCAAGGCCTACGAGAAAGACGCGGTCGCGCACGGCTCTCCCTTCACCTGGAGCCAAGGGGAATCGCTCAATGATTTGGAGCGTCCCGAGCGTGTTGCGCAAATCAAGTCCGACCACGAGAAAAAGGTTGAGCGTTTGCGATCACAAGTTCCGTCCAATCCACTGAGAGCTGACAAGGAGCCCATTGATATGGACGATCTCTATGGGAAGGCGAAGATGTGCTTGGCTTGCCACAAATGAAGGGCGCTTATTTACAGTGGGGGCAAATCAATTCTACTGACGAAGGTCGATCGCGTCGGTTCTGCGGGGGAAAATGGTACGGAACGAACTAGTCGATTTCCTGGCCGCCTACGGACCCACCTCAGATGGGAACAACATGTACGACGAATTCGTCGTTGCCGCGGCCGCGAAAGCCGGTGTTGACCCCATCGCTATTCCCGAGAAACGCTCCGACGAGATTCTGCAAGACCTCACCGCGGAGCGGCCGCGCTCGGTGATTCTCACCGGTACAGCGGGCGACGGCAAGACCTATACTGCACGTAAGGTTCTCGAGGCGTTGTCGGGTAGCGCAGCGACCTGGGGGAATACGCAGGAAACGTATGAGTGGGTCGATTCTCAGACTGATCGGCGCATTGTCTTCGTCAAGGACCTCAGCGAACTTGAGCCGGCGAGCAAAGGGGCGATCATCGCTCGCATGGTCGGCGCTTTTTCCAACCAGTCGGCGGCCGAACACTTCGTGCTTTGTGTGAATGATGGTCATCTGCTGCGCACCTGGGAAGAGCACATCAACGGGGATCCTCGCGGCGAGCAGATCCTTGCAACGTTTCGGGAGCTTTTGAGAGACGACAAGGACCTGCCGCCCGATGGCATGGCGTTTCGGCTCATCAATATGTCCCGCACATCGCATGCAGCGACAATCGACGCGATCATAGGGCAGGTCTGCAATCATCCTGGCTGGAACGGCTGCGCGGAGGGATGTTCGAGCCATGCTGCCGGCAACTGCCCTATTCTGATAAATCGAGACATCCTGCTAAACCAGGAGAGGGCTAGTCTGCGCAACCGGCTGCGTGCTCTTGTCGAGATCGCCGCGGCTGATGAAAGGCATCTCTCGATCCGGCAGATCATCATTCTGATCGTTAACGCGCTCTTGGGCGATTCCAAGAACCCCGATCAGACACCGCTGATGAATTGCGCACGCGCCGAACAGCGCGCGGCAGCTGAAGAATACGAATACACCAATCCCTACAACAACGTCTTCGGCGAGAACCACCCGGGCTCCCGCCGCCTGCCGCATTCTGCGTTTGCGGCACTTTCCGAGTTTGGCATCGGGTTCGAAACGAACAACTTCTTTGATGACCAGTTGCTTGATGTCGATCACAACGCCATGCCAGTCGACCACCCGCAGTACGGCGCGGCGAGTTATGCGCAGATGCTAGCAAACTATCGTGAGAACCCCGATGCCCATATCCGGAATTTGCGCAATGCCCTCACGGCACAGCGCCGACGTTTGTTCTTCGAGTGGCCTGACCCAAGCAGCGATGCGAGAGAGAAAAATCCGTGGCAGCTTACGGTCCACAGCTATGGGGATCTTTATCTCAACTTGCTGAGGTTGGAAGGGGCACGCGACGCCGACTTGTTCGCACTCACACGCCCGAAGATCGTCAAAGGCCTAAATCGTGCGCTGACGGGATCGCTCACCGAGACTGCGGATCGGCTTTGGCTGACCCAGCCATCGGGCGTGTACAGGGGTGCCGACGTCCCGATCCTGATTGCCAACCCGATCGGTTGGAGGGGCAAACCCTATTCTCTGAACCTCGAGTCGCCAAGTCATCCAGGACGGCCACCGAGCCTGCGACTCATTGCAGTGTATCCGACCCGGCGGGTGCTTGCAACCTTGCCTCTGACGCCGACACTCTTTGAATACCTCATGCGGGTGCATGATGGCGCCCTTCCCATGAGTTTTTCAAATCAGTGTTTCCAGGATGTCAGGAGCTTTCAGATCCGCTGCGTCGGCGCGATCCTCCATAATGAGGGAGATGATCTTCTGGATTTCAAAGCCGTCGATACCAGCGGGGAGTCGCTTGGCGAGCGCGTCATAGGTTCGCTGGGAGAAGAAGTCTGATGCCCGATACCTTTGTGCAAGATACTCCCTCGCTCAAATCGAACCTCGGCGAGGACGGCAAAGGTGCCGGCTCCGTGATGTGGGTGCAAGAGGCCATATTCGGGCATCGGTTCGTCGAAGAGCAGTTGCCTTACCTCTTGGTTCTCGAAGTGCTCGCTATCTGCCGGGTCCTGCAGTTGGGGGATGATGGGCGCCCCTACGAAGAAACTAGGATTTTCAATCATCCGGTAGCGGCCTCGGACGAACATGAGAATGTTACCATTCCCATCGTGAAGTCGGTTGCTCTGAGGTACATCCTCTTCAAGGATCGCTCGCTCGACATTGTTGTCAATGACCCGCGGCTTCCACCGGAAGAGCGTCTCGGTGCGTGGATCACCGCCCTCAACAAGGGATTCGCCCACGAGGTCAGGTCGGGCAATCCGGTAAATTTCGAATACCTGCGCGCGCGATTTGGCAACCGCTTCGACGATGCCTGCCAAGCGGTAAAGATTCTGCAGGGTCTCGAGATCGATGTCCTCAACAACCGGCGCTACACGTCGCGCGTTCTTGCGCCGCGCGGTGCCAACCTCATCCTGAACGACGTCGACCAGAAATTTGTTGCCGACCGGAGGTTTTTCGGTCGTGGCGGCGAGATGGTCTATCTGATGCTCAGCCGTTCGTCCCGCGCGAAGGAATTGGCTCCCGTTATTGCAGAGCAGTTTTTGGCTGGCAGGGATCCGATCGACCGGATCGCGGCCAAGTTTGTTCCAGATGTGTCTGATCGCACGGCGGGCGGCTCCATCGGCTACCTGCCCAAACGTCAACACACGGCCTACGACCGGATGGCTGAGGATTGGTACACAATACTGACATTGAAGGAACTTCCACCGCCACAGAAGTTCGAACCACTCTTTCGCGTGACTGCGCTCAATCTGGTGCGATACTTCGCCGAGCGAGCGCAGGTCGTTGCGGGCAACCGTGTCGTTGAGCCCATACCGCTCGACATGCTCGGAGGTCGAGATGCCAACCTCCGTGATGTTTCAAAGGCGTTTTTGCGCCGTCACCGTCAGGTCATCGAAGACGCTGTCGAAAGCTATATCCGCGGGAAGATCGAACCGACGCCAGCCTGGGATGCGGCACTGAAACAGCCGGATGCCGCGATGCAATCGACCCAAGCACTTGAGGTCATCCAGCGTACGTTCGACGCGCATCGGTGGAACTCGAAGTCCGAGAACATCCGGCCACCCGAGGGCTGGTTGGCGGCGTTCATTCACGATGCCAAGCGCCGCAGTCGGAATAACATCTCCACGATGATAACGCCGCTCGGAACCAACTCCGGTTTTGTCGTTGCTCGGCGCGGCGCTGGAACCTGGTTTGCCTCTTCCGACGATTTTCTCGAGGCCTTGGTACTCGCGGCCGTCGAACGGCCAATCACAATCTCGGATTTTCTTCAGCAGCTATACGAGCGGTACGGGATCGTCGTCGGGCCAGAAGAATCGCGCAAAGCCTTTTCGGTTCCCCCCTGCGACATCTCCTCGTTTGAGGAGAATGTAAGGGCTTTCGAGCGCCGACTAACGGGCTTGGGCTACGTGAAGCGCCTTTCCGACGACTGTGCCTTTGTCTCCAATGTCTATCTTGGGTCCGAGTAGATCGGCAATGAACACTACCACAATACGCAAAGTCGCCCACGATCCTGTCAGTGAGCGTGCAGACCTCGTTGGTCGGGTTGTTTGGGGCATGGTCCACCAGGAAGCTGGCCGCAAAGCTGGGCGGGTGCTGCTTCAATTGGTTGGCATGCGGCCTGAGCATCTTCTTGGCGTTGCCTCAAATTTCGCTGAGATCGAAGGCAAGTCGGTCAAGCTCGCTATCGCGACGGATATCGATGACGCTCTGACGAACCGACTTGAAGACCGGTTTAAGTCCACGAAGCCAGCCGTCCACTTTCGGCATCTTGATGAAGCCGAGGTAATTCTTTTTGCTGTCACGGACAGCCAGCGTGACACGGTCGGATCGAGCTTGGGGCAGGTCACTCGACTTGATCGCAACGCCATTCAAGACAAGAGCGAGCTTTGGCTTGATGCCATTCTTGGATCCCTCGGGGCGGCATTGAAAGGCGAAGAGCAGCGCGCGTGGATTCGCGCGATGCTGATCGGCCTTGATCAATCCGGCATCACGAAGGAACTTGATCAATTCGCGGAATTTGTACGCCGGTTCGTGTCCCTGAGCGAACACACTTTGCCCAATCGCCTGCGGCTGTCTGCTCCGCCCCTCAGGCTTCCGAGGGCTTGCTTTGGCCCTATTCCGGCCCAGGGGCAGGATTCACGGAAGCTGGTTCAGGATTTCAGGACCATGTTCCAGACGGCCGACCGCGACCTTTCCTGTGTACCCTACCTGCTGGACAACAAGGAATCGCAGCTTGATGTCGACCCTGTTCTCGCCTATCTCGAAGCCAATCGGTCGAGTTTCAAATCTGAGGAGGTCAAGGCAGCCGAGGCGATCGAAGGGCTGATTGGCGACCGCAAGAACCTCCGGCACGGCGAGTGGCGAAAGAGTCAGGATCTGTTTTGCGAGGCCGTCGAATGGAACGACTTTGGCAAGTCTGTTTTCGCCATCAAGGCACGCAAGAAAGCGCTGACCCTGAGTCAGCGCACCCGAGATTTCATCGGGGACGAGTATCCTGATCGGCTTGATGAGGCGACAGCGACTTATCTCGACGAGCTTGAGGCAGGGACAAGCTCGCCCGAGCAGGACCGGGACTTCTTCGCGAATTGGCAGGACCCGATCCGCACGATCAAGGACAAGAAGCTATACGAGTCCTGGCGGCGCCACCTGTTCACCGACGAAGTGAGGGAAACCGATCTTCTGTCGGTGATGGTGAAAGGCATTCGGTCGCTGCTCATCAAGAATGCGTCTGAAGATGGCGTCATCGCATCGAATGCCGTCATCAACGTTAGGATCAAGAACGCAGAAAAGGCGTCGGCGTGGGCCGACCTGAATCCTCGGTTAGTGAATCTCCTTCGGCTCGAAGGACGACTGATCGAGAATGTGCTCGGCCACCAGCATGTCCGTTTCGAGTTCGGCAAATGGCTTGAGGCCAAGGGCGAGAACACTGGACAGAGTGTACCGGCCAATCAAATCGAGTTCGAACTGCGCTTGGAAATAGATGGCGAGATAAGTCCGACACAGGTTCGGATGTTCTGGCAACCGGGACATCAAAGCATGGCGCTCAGTTGGCCGGAAGATATCGCTGAGATCAAAAAGGGGGCGGCCGGTGGACATGTACGCTGCGTGGCCGCTCCTTTCGATCTCAAGCAAGGCGGCGCAGTCGGCGGGATGCCAGCATCCTTGCGCGATACGTCTAGCTTCATTGATGTCGCGGGTACCGAAAAAGGCCGGATGGCCAATCCGACCGAATACGGAGCCGATGACGACGTGTTCGCGATCATAGCGGACCGGCTCAACCGCGCCGTTGACACACGCACGATTGATGCGGGTGCGCGTGACGTCGTGGCCAAGGCTCTCGGAGAATTCCGCAATACCTATTCCACGGCTCTTCTGCATCTGCACGATGATCCGTCAACGCTCTACGGGACAGACCTCATCGAAACCCAGGCGAGCGCGTTCGGACGACTTTGTGACGTGGCCCGTGAAAAGCTCGCGCATACGAACTCGATTCGCGAAACGCTGCTGCGGCCGATCGTCGAGTTCGCGATCCTGCCTGCGAGCAATGGACTCGCCGCAATCATTCCGGCTTGGCACCCGCTTCGACTTCTCGAACGGAGGGCCAAGGCACAGGATCTTGCCCTCTTTGTCGATCTTGCCATTCGAAACGAAAACACCTCGGTCGACGGGTTGGAGCGAGCCGCCGGCGAATAACAAGGCATCTTCGGGCAGTGGTTCTTCCCGAAGATCATCTCGATGGGACTTGTCCCCTTCGTTACGGTCGAGGACTGCGGCGGTTATAGCCTCGCAGTCCCCGTCGATTCCAGGGTTTTGAGCGAACAGAAACTCGAGTCGACGGCGGAGATTGCGTGTAAGCAATTTATGAGCGCGTCGGATCGCTTCATTGAGCTCAATCCGCACGAGGAGGGGAATTTCTCGACGGCACTTTACAATGCCGATGCGGTTAGCCTCGCCGGTCTTGTCGCCAAAGAGCTCGAAAAACGGATGAGCCGAGAGAGCCATCTTCGAGCTAGCCTGCTTATCACGCATGACAGCCCTGAGCGCCTTCGGGACGTCTATGCCAAGCAGAACACGCGCCTGAGCGGAAGCAATCTGGACGAGGTCACGGAAGGGTTTCTGTCGCGTCTGCGGGTGGGAGTCGGCAAGGGCGAAACAGCCGAGGTTGGACGCCGTAGCAACATCGACGTCGTCTATCTTCACGATGCCTATTATAAGCATGCGACGATGGCGTGGGAGTTCGTTGAGGGCACCTCCGAGATGTTGTCCGAATCGATCGACTTTCGTAACGCCGCGCTGCCTCGCAGGCGGACGGATTCCGACGCCTCGGGCAACCTCGCAACGCAAGCGATTGAGGTCTACATGGTGGCATCGCGTCCGCCGCGTGCGACCGCGCAATTCACGGACCTCTGCTATGTCGCGGCAAACGACACGCGGGTAATCCCGGACAGGTTTCGTATCGTACCGATCCAGCGTATTCATTGGGACAATCAGGACATAAGCCGAACAATCCGCCGCGCTCATGAGCTGGGCGAGTGGGTCATCAGCGTCGACACGATGTCGAGCCGGCAGATGTTGGCATCGAATGGGATCAAGGCGATCCGTGACGTGCAACTGCCGGATGCCGATATGCGCGTCCTGGTATCATCCCGTGAGCCGAGCCCGTATCTCGTTCGGCACCTGCAATCGGACTTCGAGTCAATGCAGGACCGGTACCTGAGCCAAAATGCGGCACCATTGGCGCAGACTTCCATAGGGACGGTGGTTGAAGTCTGCGGTCAAAAGATCCTGTCGTCAGCGAAGTCGAGGACGACAGCGCGCGAAATCATGGGCCTTGCCGCGGCCACTGGCATCATCAACCTCGAAAAGTCCGTGAATGGCGTTCGTCCGGTGTGGTTCTCGCTGGACGACAATCAGGCGTTCTTCGGGCTCAAGGGCAGGATGGCGGATACCTTGGCGTTGGCGATTCGCAAGGAAGGTGGCCGGTTCCTCGTCGCAATGACCGTTGTAGAAGCCAAGTGCATTGGGCAGGCGTCGGAGGCGATCGAAGTGAAATCAAGCTGTGACCAGGTCGCTTCGACCCTCGCGACGCTCGAGGCCAACTTTGTCACGCAAAAGGACATCATGGCTAAGCGGGCTTGGGGGCGGCAACTGCTCTTTTTGATGTCGCTTCGGCCTGACTACATACATTTTTTCGCTGACAACACGGAGTTGGAAAAGTTCCGGCAAGCCATTGCCGATGGGAACATCGACTACTCGGTCGATGGGCGCTCGGTCGTTGTCGTTCATGATGACGTATCCTTGCCAGACGAGATACGCGTCCGCGTCTCCGAGAAAAACGATGCTGTTCTGCAGTACACGATCAAGCAGCGAAGCTTCTCTCAACTCATGCAATATCTCGAAGATCCTAGAACGGCCCCGGTTCCACCGTTGCCGTCGATACCAATGGGCCATATTTCGGCTTTGCCCGCGCAGCGTGAGGCGGACTCCACTCGTTCCCCAACATCCGACGGAGGGTCTGAGGATCCCTCAGCGACATGTGACAAGTCGGCTGCGCCCGACGCCGAAGATCTCTCGACCCCCGATGTTGCGACTGGCGAGGACATCGGAGAGGAGGAAGCAGAACTGGCGACGTCGGAGATTGCGCGCAATGAGGCTCTCCCTGCGGGACTCGAAGATGCTCTTCGGGAAGTCGCGGCGCAGAAAGGTTTTGGCGACCAGATAGAAGCCGAAGCCGAGTTCGCGGATGGTGCCGCGGTCAATCTTCAGGCAGCGCTGACCGACTTCGGGATGACAGCCCGGTTTTCGGAACCGCGCACGATTTCGACACCTAACGGTGTGCTGGTGGGTTTCGCAGGCCACAGCACGCTGACCGTGTCGAAGCTCAATCAGAAATTGCTGGAGCTTAAGACAACTCACGGCCTGGACGTCACTGATATCAGAACCGGGCTCGGACGTATTTCCCTTTTTGTGGCAGCGCAAAAGCGAAGAGTTGTTGATCTGGCTCGGGTCTGGCTTGAAACCAAGTGGCCGAATTCGGCGCCACGGGAGACGGCTAGTTTCCTTTTAGGCTTGCGTGAGGACACCGGCGAGCCACTTTGGCTGAATCTGCGGGGTGTGTTCGGGGGCAATGAGGAACATGCGCCACACACACTGATCGCCGGGGAGACTGGCAGCGGAAAGGGTGTGCTGACGCAAAATCTGCTGCTGCAGATGATCGCTCTGAATACGCCGGAAAGCCTACATCTGTACCTGATTGACCCCAAGATGGGCGTTGATTTCCCTTGGATCAGCGACGCCCCGCATATGGCACATGAAATCATCACAGACCAAGATGAAGCTGAACAAGTCCTCAACATGATCGTGGCCGAAATGGGCCGCCGGTACGAACTGATCAAGTCAAAGCGTGTTCCCAAGATATCTGAGTACAATGAAATTGTGCCACCACAGGACCGCCTGCCGTACATCTTCGTCATACATGACGAGATGGCGGATTGGATGGCGAGTTCTGACGAGTACCGGAGAGTCATCCAGCGCACGGTGACTCGTCTTGCTTCCAAGGCGCGCGCCTGCGGAATTCACGTCGTGATGATAACGCAGCGGGCCGCTCAAGATGCGATACCGCCGGGCATTCGAGACAACTTGGGGAACCGCTTGACCCTGAAGGTAGCCAGTGAGGCAGGATCGAACCTTGCGCTTGGTATGCGTGGGGCGGAGCGACTGCTCGGCAAAGGGCACTTCGCCGCCCGGCTCGCTGGCGACAAGCCGGCCGGGGGGGAGTATTTCGTAGCGCAGGTGCCCTTTGGTTCGACCGAAGAGCTCGCGCGTTACGCGGAAGCCATCATCAGTGGATACCGATAGGGGACCCGTCGCATGGGAGAACGCTCGGTGCATTGGAGCGCCCGTAGTGGGCCTCGCGCGGCATTCGTTCTCGGATTCAAGACGCTCTTCACCAATTGAAGCCTTGCGGGGACACTGATCTAGCGCTGCCCGGCGGGATCTCCTGTCTAGTGCGTGCACGGTTTCTTGGAACTCCACGCCGTCAAGAAGTGCCTCAATATAGCCGGCAATTGTATCTGCGGACGTGATGAGCGCTGTGTCGAGCGAGTGGACGTACTTGCTTGTGACCGTTCCCTTTGAGTGGCCGACCAACGCGGCGACTGTCACCTCCGTGAAACCTAGGTCATTCGCGACGCTGGCAGAGCTGTGCCGGAGAATGTGCGGTGTTGTCCCCGCGAGCGGCGAGCCGTCGGAGACCTGCTTCCAATGATTTGGGAAGCTGCCGGAGGCTTTGCCTCCGCGAGTGCCGGGAAAACACACGGGGAGCGCGCGTTCGTCCGATGTCGGCTGTCTTTGTCGTTCTTTTGGGCCTCAAGGAGTATCCCGCCCAAGGTGCGATATTCGCTTTCGGTGAGACGGCGGTTGCGCCCTCTGTCTTTCGGCTTGCGCACTCCGTGGGCTACGTGTGCTCAGTAGTCCCAGCGTGGATTGCATGGGTCAGTGGCGCGCCGAGCAGGGAAATCGCCTTGCTTGCGGTGCCGGCGCCACCCCTCAGGGTCGACTTCCCACGCAATTTCTTGCTCTTCCGAACCGCGCGGGTCTTTCCATCGCTACTGTGGTTCATCGCCTTCGTGACGTCCGCTCGCGTCAAATCCTGGACGCGCCGCTTCCCCAAGAGCAGGACGATGCGTCCATTGATGCGGCCAATGTCGGTGCCGAGCGGTGACGCTTTCTCGGGCTGGCCGCTCTCTCCAAGCACCAGGCTGGCGTTCCTGGCCTCCGCGTATCGTTCGCACAGTTCCTTGACGGCGGTTGCGGGTCGGTTGCTCTCCATTCTCTTCGGCAGGATTTTCACCTTGCGCGACCTTGCCGAGCCGTATCCGCGCTTCCCGGCGCGCTGTTGCCGGCGTCCATATCCCCCCGCAGACTGATCGTGTCGCGTCGCGACCGACCGCGCGATACTGGATGACGTAGCTACGCTTCCCTGACGCGAACACGCGCAGCCCGAACCCCGGTCACTCATCGTCCCAAATGACGTAGTCCCTGGGCTTGGTTTTGGCAGCGTCACCGTGCGCTTCGTAATCCGAGCTAGAGCGTATCTCCTGTCCGGGCTCGGACTTCGCGTAAGCGCCACGTCGGCACCCGGTAAGCACTCGGACGGAAACCAGAGCGTAGGTTAGGATGGAAGCTTGCGAGAAGCCGACCCGGAAGCGCAATGAAATCAGGTATTTAGCGTATCGCAGCGCGTTCGATCGTATTTTCGGAAAGACAGACGTATTTCCTTCAAAGCCAGTGCCCAATGGTTTCGAGGTGTTCGAGCTGAGACACGAGCGCTGCTTACATCGGGTGCTGTGACAGGAACTCCTTGAGGACGGCGAGAAAGGGCTCTCGGGCCGAGGATACAAAACCGTGTCCGGCGTTGTCGAAAATAGCCAGTTGCGCGTTCGGAATCTCTCTGGCCAGAATCTCCGAATTGGCCGCTGGAATCAATACGTCGTCACGCCCGGTGGCGACCAGGGTTGGGGCGGTGATCCCTTTGAGTTGGCGGTACACACGGAGGGTCATGGTCGCATCTAAGTGACGCTTATAAGCAAAGAAAGGGGTGGAATGTTCCAGGACGCGGCGCATGGTGGATTCAAGTTCATCCCGATGGGCGGCAATATATTCTTCTGAGTAGGACAGCTTCCAGCCCTCCCGAATGGCTTCTTCCGGAGTTTGTCCAGCGCGGCCTTTGAGCGCTTCCATGGATTCCGGTGGGGCAGGGACGGAGTGCTTGCCGCCTGGGGTGGTACAGCCCAGGGTTAAACTTGCGACATGCTGTTGGTGGTGAACGCCGATTTCCTGAGCAATCATACCTCCCATCGAAATGCCGAAAATGTGCGCGCGCGAGATGTCGAGCACGCTCAGCAACCCCACGGCATCGCTTGCAAACTGTGCAATGGAGTAGGGCTCATCCGGTTTGTCCGACTGTCCGGTGCCGCGGTTGTCATAGGTGATGACCTGATAGGCGTCGGTCATCTGTTCAACAAACTCTTGGTCCCAAGCGGCCGCCGGCCCGCCCAGCCCCATGATGAGTAGCAGCGGCGGGCCCTGGCCCTGAATCGTATAGTGCAGATTGATCCCATTCACCAAGGCGTATGACATACTCTTCCTCCCTTGTGTGAACGTCTTATCCAGTTGCGGGGAGAAACGCAAATTGAGGAGAGACCGCTATTTCCTGACCTGTGCAGTTTGGTATAGATTCACGGTGTATGCAGACGACCGTTTCCGAGCTTCCCGCTATCCGCCAGACGGTGAAGGAGTTGTCCCAGATATCGACACTGCGGTCCGTGGGATTGGTCTGCCCACTTGCCCAACCGTATTGGACCGGTCATTGCCGACTACGCCACGGAATTACTCCCAGATTCCAATCTCGGGAGTATACTGAGCAGGCGTCTAGAGACACAAAGATTCGACCCGTATGGGAAAGCCGCAATGAAAGCCACGAAAGTTTTTGTTTCCTACATCTGGTCCAGTCCAGAGCATGAGGAGTGGGTTCTCGATCTTGCCACGAGCCTGCGAGAATTTGGTGTCGACGCCATTCTCGACAAGTGGGACTTGAAGGAGGGACAGGAAGCCAATGTGTTCATGGAAAGGATGGTCTCCGAGAAGGAAATCGAAAAGGTCATCATTGTCTGTGATCGGATATGCGCGGAAAAGTCGAATTCGCGAGAAGGCGGTGCAGGAACTGAAGCGCAAATCATCTCCAAGGAGCTATATCAGCAGGAGGATCGGGGCAAATTTGTAGCAGTGGTAAAAGAAAGGGACGAAAACGATCAGCCCTACCTGCCAACTTATTACACGTCGCGCATATACATTGATTTATCCGACTCATCGTTGTTTTCGGATAAGTTCGAGCAACCGCTGCGCTGGATAGAAAATAAACCGATTCACAAAAAACCAGAGCTCGGTAGTTTGCCAATATATCTGAGCGAAGAAAATAATGTTATTTCGCTCTCGACTAATGCGTCAAAGCGTCGTGCACACGATGCAATCATTGACTCCAAGGAATATGCGTATCCCGCGACTAAAGAGTACTTCGAGCTATTCACGGATGAATTAGAGAAATTTCGTCTCGGCGATGATTCTAACCCTATCGAGGGTGAATTTTTGTCAAATTTTGAAGCATTTGTACCATACCGAAATGAATGAGCAGCGCGGTCTCGGTAACGTGCGAAGCCTGTGATGCGGACAGGTTAGGGATGACGGCGCATGAACCGGCATGAACGTCTGTTGCACACCATCCAAAGCGGTCGGTCGGACGCGAACATCCGTTTCACCGACCTGCGCGCCCTGATGACGTATCTGGGTTCGAGGAGCGCATACGTGGAAGCCATCACCTGTTCGACAAGGACGGCATCGTGGAAATCGTCATCCGTAAAGCCGGGGCAGTCACGCCAAACCCTATCAGGTGAGGCAGGTCAGGCAGCTGATCCTGAAATACAAGCTGGGAGGAAACGACTGATGCATAAATACGAGATCATTCTCTACTGGAGCAACGAGGACCAAGCGTTTGTCGCCGAGGTCCCCGGATTGCCGGGCTGCATGGCGCATGGCGACGATCAGGAAACCGCGCTGCAGAACATCAAGGACGCCATGGGGTTCTGGATCGAACGGGCGCGGGAACTGGGACGGCCGGTCCCGCAGCCGAAGGGCGAGCGCCTGATGTTAGCCTGACCGCACGACGCAGGAACACAGGAGAGAGGCCCTCAGGCATGATGAAGCTCCGTTTCGAGCCCGACCTTGATTTCCAGTTGCAGGCGGTGGAGGCGGTTTGCGACCTGTTCCGCGGACAGGAGACCTGCCAGACGGAATTCTCGGTTACCCGGGGCCGGCTGGACCGGCAGGAGAGACTCGCCTTCGCCCGAAACGATCTCGGCGTCGGCAACCGACTGACGCTGCTAGACGAGGAGATTCTCGTCAACCTGAGGGATATCCAGCTTCGCAACGGATTGCCTCCGTCCTGTTCCCTGGAGTCCGGCGATTTCACTGTGGAGATGGAAACCGGAACCGGCAAGACCTATGTGTATCTGCGGACGATCTTCGAACTGAACAAGCGCTACGGTTTCACCAAATTCGTCGTCGTGCCGTCGGTCGCGATCAAGAAGGCGTCTACAAGTCGCTCCAGATGACCGACGATCACTTCCGGGCGTTCTATTCGGGCGCGCCGTTCGAATACTTCCTCTACGATTCGGCGAAGCTCGGTCAGGTTCGCAATTTCGCGACTAGCCCGCAGATTCAGATCATGGTGGTAACGCGGTCGGGGCGATCAACAAGAAGGGCGTCAATAACCTTTATAACAAGGACAGCGAGAAGACCGGCGGCGAAATGCCGATCGATCTCATCAGAGCTACGCGCCCGATACTCATCGTGGACGAGCCGCAGAGTGTGGACGGCGGCCTCGCAGGGCGAGGCAAGGAAGCCCTTGATGCGATGAACCCGCTCTGCACGCTGCGCTACTCAGCCACACACGCAGACAAGCACCACATGGTCTATCGCCTGGATGCCGTCGATGCCTATGAGCGCAAGCTGGTCAAGCAGATCGAGGTCGCATCCGCCACCATCGAAGACGCCCACAACAGGCCCTATGTCCGGCTTATCTCGACAAGCAATAGACGCGGTGTCATCAGCGCGAAAGTCGAACTTGATGTCGAAGCGGCCGGGCGGGTGCGGCGCCAGGAAAGAACGGTTCAGGACG
The DNA here is from genome assembly GCA_965116085.1 of uncultured Binatia bacterium (SeqCode). Lineage (GTDB taxonomy): Bacteria > Desulfobacterota > Binatia > Bin18 > Bin18 > Bin18. The sequence continues at coordinate 4,961,704 of OZ220487.1, read as the reverse complement.
GCGACGATCTCGAACAGGAAACGGGCCGCGCAGTCTATCACGATTGCCGCATCGGCGAGATCCGGGTGGGAAATGGAAATGCGTTCGTGGAGCTTCGCGTGCCGGGTGGCGAGTGCTTTCTCCGGGAGGGTGAAGCTTGGGGCGATGTGGACGCGGCCTCGATTCAGCGACAGATGATCCGGCGAACCATTCGCGAGCATCTCGACAAGGAGAAACGCTTGCGCCCACAGGGGATAAAGGTGCTCAGCCTTTTCTTCATCGACGCCGTGGAGCGCTATCGCCGCTACGACGAGGCGGGCAATGCGGTCAAAGGCGATTATGCCCGGATCTTTGAGGAGGAGTATCAGCGCCTTTCAGGCCATCCCGACTATGCGTCGCTGTTCGGGGAAGTCGACCTCGCAGCGGCTGCCTTGGAGGTTCACGACGGCTATTTCTCCATCGACCGGAAAGGCGGATGGACAGACACCGCTGAGAACAACCAGACCAATCGCGATAATGCCGAGCGGGCATATAACCTCATCATGAAAGAGAAGGAGAAGCTGCTGAGCCTGACCGAGCCGATCAAGTTCATCTTCTCCCATTCGGCGCTGCGCGAGGGGTGGGACAATCCCAATGTCTTCCAGATCTGCGCCCTGCGGGACATCCAGACCGAGCGTGGACGGCGGCAGACGATTGGGCGCGGGCTTCGCCTTTGCGTGAACCGGGACGGTGAGCGCTTGCGCGGTTTCGAGGTCAATACGCTGACGGTGATTGCTGGGGAGAGCTTCGAGGAGTTCGCCGAGAACCTGCAACGTGAGATTGAGGAGGATACCGGGATCCGCTTCGGTATCATTGAGCCGCATCAGTTCGCGCAGATTCCGGTTGCCGCCGAAGGCGAGGAAGCGACTGTCCTGGGCTTCGATAAGTCCCAGGCCCTGCACGACCATTTGCGGGCCGAAGGCCACATCGACGAAATTGGGAGAATTCAGGACTCTCTTCGAAAGGCAATCGGGGACGACAGCTTGGCCCTACCCGAGGAATTTGAAGCGCATCGGGCCAGCATCGTTTCCGTCCTGCGAAGACTCGCGGGACGCCTTGAAATCAAGAATGCCGACGACCGCCAGACCGCCCGTCCGCGCCAAGCCGTGCTCGATAGCCCGGAGTTCAAGGCGCTATGGGACCGCATCAAGCACCAGACGACCTATCGTGTGTCCTTCGACAACGAAGCCCTGCTGGAAAAGTCAGCCGCCGCACTGCGGAACGCAGCGCGGATCCCCCGGCCCCGGTTGCAATGGCGCAAGGCGGATATAGCTATCGGTCAGGCGGGCGTAGAGGCGACAGAGACCGGCGGGTCGGCGACCGTCGTTCTCGAAGAGTCCGACATCGAACTGCCCGATCTGCTCACTGAGCTTCAAGACAGGACCCAGCTCACCCGGCGTAGCATCCATAGAATCCTGGTCGGCAGTCAGCGTCTCGACGACTTCCGGCGCAATCCGCAACAGTTTATCGAGATTGCTGCGCAGGCCATCAACGCCTGCAAAAGCAGCGAGCGCTGGTGGGCGGTATCAAATATCAGCGGATAGGGGACGCGTCCTACTACGCGCAGGAACTGTTCAAGCAGGAAGAGCTGACCGGCTATATCAAGGACATGCTCGATACGGAGAAATCGGTTTATGAGAAGGTGGTCTACGACTCCGGAATCGAACAACGGTTCGCAAATGAGTTGGAAAAGAACACCGCCGTCAAGGTGTACGCCAAGCTTCCCGGCTGGTTCACCGTGCCGACGCCTCTCGGCACCTACAACCCGGACTGGGCGGTCTTGGTCGACTCCGATGCAGGAGAACGGCTGTACCTCGTCGTTGAAACGAAGGGAAGCACGCTGCTCGACGATCTCCGGCTTAGCGAAACCGCAAAGATCGAATGCGGTAAGGCACATTTCAAAGCGCTACAGACCGGAAACAACCCCGCTCGATATGAGGTGGCCGAGAGCTTCGACGAATTGCTTGCGGCCATAGACACCGCATGACGGGAGTCGGCTGCAGCAAGGCTGAACGCGCTTTCGGTGCCAGGCGCATTGTCCGGCCCGCGTTCTAAAGGCCCAGGTCGAATTCGTGTGAGGAAACACTCAGCTTTGCATCTCATGCAAAGAGCCGACATCAATCCCTGCCCCACCGTAGCAGCAGGTCGTTGTGGATATGCCGGGCGATCCTTTCAGCCTGTTGTTGCACGCCGTTGCGGCGGGAATCGAATTGTCCGGAATCCAGGCGGAACAGGCGCCCCAGGTTTCTCATGCGCCGGTGGGTTTTCGCCTCGCCGCTTTCGTATTCCGGATCGTCGAAGCCCATGACTTCGATGGCGTAGCGCGCCGAATTGCCGAGAAGGTGACGGCTTCCGGCGGGGCGCGGCCCGGTCCGCTCGGTTTGATGACCGTAAGGATGAAGTCGGGCCTGCAGGGGCCGCCGACCATCTTGATGTCGAAGAGCGGCTTTTCGAGATCGAAGCGGATAGCTCCGCCGAACGCCTCGCCCAGTTTCACATTGTTCTCCAGGCTACAGATTAGGGAGCGGAGTACCCCCAAAGCGCGGCGCTCATTGTGCGAGTCCACCGGGACGGGGCACTGGGCCGAGACGGTCGGCTGGGCGCAGGCCTCCCCACATTCCCAGCTCCCTGTATCCGGGGACCGGCCCACCTCTCCGAGAAAGAGCTAGGGGCCACCCGCCCTGTTGCCCCCGGCGGTCGGGCAGACCACATCGGACAGCACCCGTACATGGCCGAGAGCCGGATGCGCCCCGTTGACCTCGCGGCCGTCGAGGTCTCGTGCAATCCAGCACTGCCACACGAACGGCGGGCCCTTTTTCGGCCATAGCGGCTCAATTTCGTCCATGGCCCCCTGCGATATGGCCCGATGTCCATTTGTCCGGGTCCGTGACCAGAAAGACCGGACACCGTGACTGCGGAAGATCCCGGCCGCACGGGCGATCCCGGCAAGCCATTCTTCAGGGGACGCGAACCCGTCCGCAACGCTGAGCCTGTGCAGGCTTCCGGCCTGCATCAGCCCGTGCAGATGGCCGGTCAGGGTCGGATTCCACCTACCCGAACCGGGCCTCGCAAGCCACCGCTGCGACCCCTTGCCCGGGCGTTCCTCGTCCGGGCGCTCCCGGTCGGCCGCGATCGGATAAAGCACATCGCGAAAGACGATCGCGGACATTCTCCTCCGCGCCTCGTCGCCGGGAGCGAAGATACAGCCGTCTACATGCGGGACCTCGGTTCCGGGAAGATTGGTGAAGAAAATCCGGCCATCGCGGTTCTTGCGCAAGGAGATGAGCGTCCGCGCCGTGGCGCTTACGTCGTGGCAGTCGTAAAGAATCCACCGGCCATTCGCTCGCGCGGAATCGACCGTCGCCCGATAGACCGGATCCTCTCCGGGAAGATCAATGCCCTGCTTCACCCGACGGAGCGTGGCTTCTTCCTTCGGCAAGAGCGTCCAGACAATGGAGAGCGGCATCTTCGCCTTCCTGTTCGTTACCAGGTGAAGAGCCATGACAGGCCCGGAGCCCCCTTTCCCCGACGGATGCAGAACAGGGGGGATTTCCGCTTGGCCGATGCCGTCCGGGCACGGGCCCCTGCGCCGTGCGCGTCGGGAGGTGCCTATCGCCATCGTATCACAGGGTGAGTCTCATGACCCAATACCGCCCCATGTTCAGCTCCTTCCGCCACAATTCCTGCCGCTCTTCGCCCCTCGCCTGTTGCATGATCATCCGGCGCGTCGCGTGAAAGTCCGCCCAGGCCGGGTCGTGGTTCCTGATCGTCTCCAGACGGTTCAGCATGGCAACTGTTGCCGCCGCTTCGGTTCCCATGGCCTTTAGGTGGGGTTGCCCATGTGACGGGATCGTCGTGCATCTCTCGCCAGCGGTCCGCCGCGGCTTCGCACCGCCCGGACCAAGCGGGCCAGTCCTCAAGCAGCATCGGCGGCCCGTTGCGGGCGAGTGTCTCCAGCCTTGCGTACTCGTCCCGCAGCGTTGTCGCCTCCGTACCGAGCGCGGCGAATTTGGCTTCGCGTTCTTCGCAGACCTTCGCCTCGGCGATGACTTCGTCGACCGCCGCCCGCGCGCGACGGAACGATGCGGTGCGCTCCGCTGGTAAGCGGTGCCGGCGAGCACTGAAATTCCCCAGTAGGAAGACGGCAGGCTATTGACCTAGCAGGGGTTTTCCGGTTCAGACGGTTTTCGATATAGGTCTCGGACCTCAATGTGAAGCAGGCGCCGGGATAGGGGCCGTAGACCGCGCCGAGGCGGCGCATGTCCCCTGCTCGATAGACTGCGGGTAGGGATAGTCCCGGCTGCGGTCGTAGGGGGAGCAGCGGTGCTCAGGGGCGACGGTCAGGCCGCGCCACGTCTTGGCCCGGGCGGCGACCGCGACAGCCAAGGCAGCGACGGCGGCGAAGATGCAAAGGACGAGTGTACGGCGGGCGGTCATGGCGCGCCGGATGGGGCGGCGGTTTCGCCCGCCAGGTCCGCCCGGAGGCTCTCGGGACGCGCGCCGCCGATGCCTTCACCGAGTCGCGCGCGAGGTGCGCGTAGTGGGCCGTGGTCTGCACCTTCCGGTGACCGAGCATCCTGCCGATCATCGGCAGGCTCTCGCCAAGCACGAGAGCCCTGCTGGTAAAGCTGTGTCTGAGGTCATGAATGCGAACATCCTTCAGATCCGCTCGCGCCCGGATGACGAGCCAGGCGTTGTTGAGACTGCTCAGCCGGGTGCCCGGCTTGGCTCCGGCGATCACCCAGGGATTGTCCGGCAGGCGCGGTATTCCGGCAAGTGCGATTCTCGCCGCCGGCGAGAGCGCGACAGAACGCGCCTCGGTCTTCGCGTCGCGAAGCTGAATCTCGCTCCAGGTCCACATCGGTCCAGCGCAGCGTCAGGATCTCGTTGCGCCGGCAGCCGGTGAGCATAAGCAGACGAAACGCCGCCACCGCGCTCGAGCACACCTTGCCTTCGGCTTCGACTTCGCCCAGCACACGCCCGAGACAGCGGAACTCTTCCTCGGAGAGAAAGCGCTCGCGGCGGCGCTCCTTGTACTTGCGCACGAACTTACAGGTGCCTCCCTCTGGAGCGATCCCCCAGTACTCGGACATGTAGAACAGGCGCGAGAGCATGTCGACGATCTTGTTCGCCACCACCGGCGTCTCGTGCAGGCTGTAGTGCAGGGTCGCGACCCGCTCGTGCCCGATCGCCCCGAAGGGCTCCGCCGCCCAGCGCGGGCAGAAGATGGTGGTCGAGCATGTGTCGGCACTGCCGGACCGCGGCCGGCTTGCAGCGCACCTCGACATGCTCGCGCATGTAGCGCTCCGCCACCTTGGAGACCGTGGGACCGGTCTCCAGCGGGACCGCGCCGTTGGCGGGAAGTGGTTCCTTGCCAGCCTTGATGTCGGCGATAATCCGCGCCGCCTCGGTGCGCGCCCGATCCGCCGAGACCAGCCCGTGCCGTCCGCCGGTGAGCCGCCGCGACTTGCTGCCCTTGCTCGTCTGCACGAGGGAGACCTTCGACCCGCTCGGATAGACGCGAACTCCGAAACCCGAGAGTTCCGAGTCCCAGTAGAGCGTCTCACGTTCGCCCACCGGGAGCGCCTCGACGGTCCGCCACGAGATCCGTTGTGTGTCCAGTGTCGCCATGGTTCGCTTCCGTTCCCGGTTGTCATGTACGCTCGCCGCTACGCACCGCCGTCCCGCTTCGCCAGATGTCCGCGCCGATGCTGTCCGCGACCCGGGCCGTGGAGGCCCTGACCGACTCCCGGGCAAGATGGGAGCAGCGTGCGGTGGTGTTGACCTGCCGGTGGCCGAGCAGCTCGCCGATCCTCGGCAGGCCCCCGCCGGGCGGGCAAAGCGGTGACGCAAGTCATGAAGCCGGACGCCGTCGAGACCGGCGTGCTTGCGGATGCGGTTCCAGGGGTCGTTGATGTTGGTCTGATGGGTACCCTTCTTCCGGCCGGGGAACATCCAGCGGTTGTCCGGGGTGCGCGGCAACGCCGCCAGCACCTCCGCCGCCGCGGGCGGCAGCGGGACGATGCGCGGACCCGCCTTGCTGTCCGGCGAGCCGCATCCCGCCCCCCGCGAAGTCGAGGTCGTCCCAGGCGAGCCCCATGATCTCGTTGCGCCGGCATCCGGTCAGCACCAGCAGCCGGGCCGTCACTGCGTGCCGCGATGCGAGCCGCTGCGAAGGCGCGATCCCAGGGTGCGGCCGAGCCGGGCCAGCTCCCCGGACGTCAGGAAACGCTCCTTGTGCGGGTCCACCAGCGGGGTACCGACCAGCATGGGTTGCGGCCCGGCGGGCGCATCTCCCAGAATTCGGCCATGTTGACCATCTTCACCAGGATGTCGACCGTCCGGTTCGCCACCGTGGGCATGTCGCTCAGCCCGAACTGGAATTTGAGGATGTGCTTCTTCTCCACCCCGCGGACGCGCAGCCCGCCGAGCCCCGGCACAATGTGCTTCTTCAGCATGAGGCCGTAGTGCCTGACGGTGTTGGGCTTGTAGTGCACCGCGACATACTCGCACTCGTAGCGCTCGGCCAGATCGGCCACGATGGGCTCTGGCCCGGGCTCGACGGGCGGCAGTCCGGCCTTGAGCCGTGCGATGATCTTCGCGGCGTCCTTCCGGGCCCGGTCGGGCGCGATGTCGCCGTGACGGCCGAGCGTGAAGCGCCTGGACTTGCCGTTGGCCCGCGTCTGGACCATGTAGGCCTTGCGCCCGGTCGGATAGACGCGAATGCCGGACTCCGGGAGCTCGCTGTCCCAGAACACCGCGTCCCTGCCGTTGACCGCGAGGTGATCCACGATGCACTTGGTGTGCGTCCGGGACTGGCGTTCGGGCATGGCGTTACTCCTCGGCGACAGGGTTCGCCGGACCGGGCGGTCCCAGAGGGTTTTGCCCAGCAAGCAGGCCGAAAACGGCTGGTTGAAAACCGGGGCGCATTGGAGCGCATCCGAGGCGGGAGCGCAAGGGGCGAGATGGACTGTGAATCTGGTGAATATAGATTATTTACAATGGTTTATGTTAGTGGTGTGCGCCCCTGCGCACGCTGGCGCAGGCAGGGCCAGGTGTCGGAAAAGTGAGTTGTCTTCTGCACGCCAACATCGTCATAACCCGATCAATGCCGTGCTCAGATACCGGAACCTGCTCAGGGTAGCGGACTTTTTCCGCCGTGCGCAGGCCCCGTTGCGCCCACGCTCGCTCTCCCCCTCCTGCGACGCCGCGATCCGCGGCCACGGCTTCTGTTCCTTCCTCGCCCTCGTCCTCCGGCAGGATCTGGCCGCTCGCTGTACCTACCGCCGGCCTCCCCGTCGCATGGGACGACCTGATCCGCGCTCTCGACCGCCTGCAAGAGGCCACCGTCGAGCAGGACGGCAAGCGCATGCCGACCCGCACCCCCGTGGTCGGTCAGGTTGGAAAGGGCTTTCAGGCCAGCGCTCTCGCGCTGCCGCTTCACTGGCGCGCACGCACCGCCTGACCGGCTCCAAAATCAACGAACTGGAGTGGGGACACCCGACCGAGCCGGTATAACCCTCTATGCTATCGAATGTTTTTAAATGCCACTGTTGAAGTTAGGCCATGGATAAGCGGGAGGGTAGACTCTCGACAAAAAAACAGGGCAGCCGTATGGCTGCCCTGCGTCTATGAATCTGTTTGCCCCTTTCTACAGGTCATACGCCCGGGCCGCATTATCGCCCAGAATATTCTGCCGGTCGGGTGGCGGGAGTTCCTTAATCCCATCCTGTAAGGTTTTGAGGGCATCCGGGAAACCGTCAAAATGAGGGAAATCGGTGGACCAGAAGAACTTGTCCGACCCCCAGCGAGCGGCAGCTGGCGGGATCATGCTCTCATCCACATCACAGCCAACCCAGACCTGACGACGGAAATATTCACTCGGTGGATGCTTGCAGGCCGTCATGAAGCCGCTGTGTTCCCACTTGCTGTCCATCCGCTCGACAAAATGTGGCACCCAGCCCGCACCGACTTCCAGAACCAGCAGTTTGAGATTCGGAAAGCGCTCCAGGGTGCCGCCCTCAAACATGCTGACAAAAGACGCCTGGATATCAAAGCCCAGCGTGACCGACAGAAAATAGAAGGGTGAGCCGTGAAAGGTGGTATGGTTGTACCAGGTACTACCGTGAAAGTCCGGCCGTGCAATCACGTGCAGGCCGACCGGCATCTGAATATCCTCTGCAACGGCCCAGAACGGATCATAGGTGGTATCGCCATAGGCTTTCCCGTTTGCGGGATAGGGGGTGAGCATGACCGCCTTCAGACCCAACTTGGCCGCGCGTTTCAGTTCGACGATGGCCGCCTCGGGATCCATGAGAGAGATGTGCGCGACTCCGTACAAGCGGTTCGGGTAGTGGCTACAGAAATCGGCAATCCAGTCGTTATACACACGGTTGTACGCCAAGGCGAGCCCAGAGTCGCTGACTTCACCTTCCCACAGCAGGCCGATCGTAGGAAAGAGTACGGCCGCATCAATACCATCGGCGTCCAATTGCTTGATCCGCTCATGCGGGTCGTAGGCCCCCTTGGGGCCATCCATATACAATTGGTCTTTGGAGAAGACGAGCTCGCCGGGCTTGCCAAAACCGGAGGCAACGCCCATCCCTCTGATGGTCGGAGAAATCCTCCCGTCAATGACGAGCGACTCCCAGCCTTCTTCATCTTTGATGAGGTGCAGAGCGCGCTCTTTGTATTTCGACTCAAGGTTCTCCTTCCACAAATCGGGCGGCTCCAAAATATGGCCATCGGCATCAATAATTCTTCCGAGTTGCATTGCGCGTCCCCCCTTACGCCACGTAGGCTCTGCTCTGCCCCTAGCTCACTTTGCTCGAGATTACAAACCGTTTTGCGCTTTTTGTGGAGGGTGAGGAGAAGGAGGGACTACCCCCGCCGGGAATCGAACCCAGACCCCAGGTTCCGGAGACCTGTGTGATATCCATTTCACCACGGGGGCGCAGCCGACACCGTATCACATCCCGGCAGAGAAGCAATATTGGGGCGAACTGGCTCTGCGCACGGGGCAGGGGACACGGGTTGGCAGGTGATCTCAACGGCGGGTCACCATGGCCGAGAGGGGGAGGCTACCGTTCTCCTCTCTCAATCGTCAACATCGCGTCTTCATCGTACAACCGGTTGCCGAGATATAATTCGGGGTAGCGAGTCTGCGTTTCCAGACTTTCGTCTCCACCGCTTGCGGTTTCATCCGCATCGTCCTCGGCCTCCCTACCAACCGCCAGATTGCCTCCGTACAAATCGGGGTAGCGCATCCGAAGTTCCAGACTCCCGTCTCCATTGTCGGTGGTATTCTCTGCTTCTTCGTCGCGCGTTTCCCATCCAAAGTCTTCACTCAAGAATGAATCCGGTGAGTCTGGCCGAATAGAATAGAAGGACTGAGACAGTCCGTTCGACACAAAGAAGAGCAGCAGAGTAAGCGTCCTGACCAGTGTCTTCATGTCAGAATCCCCTGTACGACGTTCTGTCCGGGGCGAAGGGCCGACACCCGCACGGCGGAGAACCCAGGCGTGGACGTCTCGACTGCGGACGCTGGAGGGGCGTGGACGAGCAGGCAGCCTTTCAAGCGGACATGCACCTTTTTCCCCGCGGCATAGCCTTTGACAATGACACGTTGGCCGGATTGAAGTTGGCGGAGGTCCGCAATCCGAGACTGATGAACAAGACATTCAACACCACTCAGGCGCGACGGGTCTCCCTGTAGAATAAGAGCGACCTGTCCCGCATCGTCTTGTTCAATCCGGCTGACTTGGCCCGATACCTGGATGACCTTATCCCGATATTTCTGATCCGCAACCATACGGTCGGTGCGAAAGGTTTGGTAGAGGAATGTGGCTGAGGTTCTGAACTCGGGTTTTTGCTCGGGCTCAACAGTTTGCTGATCCGTCGTGCGGAAAGACAAGACGATGATAAAGAAAAGGAGAGGGATCGCTATAAATCGCATACGCTTCACTCAGGTCCCTCAAGGGTAAGACATTCCTCCCGGCGGGGTCAAGGGAGGCCGGGGCGGCAGAGGAGCAGGGTAGACTCCGAGACAGGCCGGAGTGGTGCGTCAGCCCGCCAGCTCTGACCATGTTGCTATCAGTGTTTCAATGTCCTGGAGAAGCTGTGCGACAGATTCCGTGTCATCTCCCCGATAATAGCCGCGTATATGCCGCTGCGGGTCAATCAGCACGAAACGGTTGCTGTGCACGATGGGCTCATGGGTCGTCAGACGGGGGTCGTGCGGCGCGAGGGCTTCCACGCCGAGCCGAAAGCCTTCGCGGATTAACGTGTACATGGCCGTTCGGTCGCCGGTCAGGAATATCCAACGCTGCTCGTCAGCACGGTAGCGCTGCGCATAGACTTGCAGCACTTCGGGCGTATCCCGCTCTGGATCGACACTAAAGGAAAGAAAGCGGACCGGCTCGGTACGCAGGGTTGTTTGCATGCGTGCCATCCGCTGACTGAGGAGGGGGCATCTCCCTGGACAGTGGGTGAAGATGAAATTGGCGACCCATACGGATCCAGTCAGGTCAGTGTGCTCAAAGGGCTGCCGTGTTCGCTCGATCAGCGAAAAGGCCGGGACCCTTCCCAGGACGGGAAGCCGTCCGGGTGGGGTAGACTGAGGGGGACCCGAGAAGAGGGAAAAGATTCCGTAGCCGAGGACAAAGGTAAGAAAGAGACCCAGCACACCCCAGATCAGGCGCTGTGCGGGGCATTCCAGGGGAGCGCTTGAAAGTCTGTCAGGCACCACAGCCTAGTGACCGGTCGGTTCGCTGACCGCGGTCGGCTCGGCTGGCGTATACGTCCTGCTGCTTGAGGTCAGGTCTGGCAGGAGCATGATGATGAGAAAGACGCAGATGACCATGGGGGTCAGTGCAATCACGCTGAGCGTAGTACGCTCAAAGCGAAGATGCATGAAATACAGCGCGACGAGAAGTGCTTTGGCAACCGCGAGGATGACAAGCAGAGAGCCAGCGGTGAGCTTGTCGGAGACTAGGGGGGGGACCATCAACTCAAGAACGGTCAGGATGGTCAGAGCCACCATAATGGCGAAATAATTCGGTTCGATGTGGTCAGCGGGTGCGGCCTGTTCGTTTGCCATCGGGTCTTCCTCTACAGCAGGTATACAAAAGTAAAAACCAAGATCCAGACCAGGTCGACGAAATGCCAGTACAGGCCGACAATTTCTACCGGACTGGAGTTCTCGCCTAAGAATTTCCCATTCATACCGGCAAAGAGCACACACGTCAGATACACCACGCCGCCGAAGACATGACAGCCGTGGAAGCCGGTCAGCACATAGAAGGTCGTGCCAAACAGCGGGGCCCCCCAAGGGTTGTCACTCATGGTCATGCCGACATCGGTGAGATGCATCCATTCATAGGCCTGAAGTCCCAAAAATACGGTCCCGCCAACGATGGTCAGGAGGAGGTACTTCCGAAAACCCGGCAGGTCCCTGTGTTTTGCCGCAGACAAGGCTTTGACCATGGTAAAGCTGCTGACGATGAGCAGAAAGGTCATAAACGCGGTGAGCTCGATACCGAGGGCGTCGAGCGGGTTGGGCCAGTCCGGACTGCTGGCGCGCATGGCTCCATACCCGGCTAACAGTCCGCCAAAAGACATGGCGTCACCCGCCAGAAAGACCCACATGCCAAGTTTGCCCCAACTCTCCGGGGTCACGGGTGACTCTGCCGGCTGCTGGACATGGGCGCGAGAATCGACAACAGCTTCGCTCAAGGTTGCTCCTCCTTTGGGACGGTTCCTTCCCGAAGGGGCGGGAACGTGCCCTGTGCTCGATGCGAGCGGCCCGTTTTCCAATGGCGGTAAAAAATCCAGCCGCCAATGGAGCCGAAAACGACGAAGGGCATGGTCATCAGAAAAAAAGCGCTACGCAACATCCCCTGCGTCACCTGCTCATTCGCACCGGACAGAAGAGTCTGGCACATTGCGCAGCCTTGCGCTAGGGCCTCCTGTGGTAGTCCGCCAAGATAACAGGCCACCAGGAAGGGCGGTGCCAAAATACCGGACAGGTGAGGGATACAAGGGGGAAGTCGCGTACGCATAGGCCCTGTTTAGTTCAAATACACCAGCGGGAAAAGGACGACCCAGACCGCACCGACATAATACCAATACATGCTACATATTTCGACACCGATATGGTGCTGCTGAGAGAATTTCCTCCCTCTGGCTTGCAATAGCACAATGCCGAGCCAGAGGACGGCGGCAAGAACATGCAGGCCGTGGCAGCCGATGAGCGTATAAAAGGTCGCGCCATACATGCCGGCTGAAATCGTGAGTCCGTCGTGAACCAGCCTCCCCCACTCAAAGCCCTGTACGCCAAGAAAGATACCCCCCAGGAGTGCCGTTACCGCCAGCCAGCGCACGAACGGCTGCTGTCGGTCGGCTTGAATACAGCGCATCGCTCTCCACATGGTGTAACAACTGAACAGCAGGAATCCGGTATTCACCCAGGTGATGCCCACGGGCAAATATAGATGGCCTGACGGCCAAACCGGACTTCCAAAACGAAAAACCATATAGGCGCCGATCAAGCCGGCAAAAAACATGGTCTCTGCCCCAATCAGCATCAGCATCCCCATGCGGGCATTGCTGACCGGCGGTCGCGGGATGCTAGGTGGAGGTGGGCCGCCGCCATAGCCGGGTACCGCTACCAGTGCTTCCGTGGTTTCGCGCGCCGATGGCTGAGAGCCTGGAAGTCCGGCTGCAACGGATGATCCGCGTGGCATAGACACGGGCCTCTCTCAGGAACAGTCTACGCAAGGATAATGAAACATGTGGTGGCAGCCGTGTACAGTATAATAAAAAACGCGAGTCTCCTGCCGAGTGAAGAATTTTCTTCCTGTCGCTCGGCGCGGGTTACTAATGGCATTGGCCTCCCCCGTCTTCAGGTCATACTGGGTGACTTGGTTATAGGGGCAGCTTATCGAGAGCCATGGCTGTCAGCAAGACGGGCAAATAGACCAGTGAGGCAAACATGAGTTGACGGGCTGAGTCGCGCGAACGCGTACGTGCCAGCCGGATCCCATACCACAGAAACAGGCAGCCCAGCCCGAACGCGATGACAAAATAACGCGGGCCAGCCATGCCGACCAGGGTCGGAAGGAGGCCGACTGCCAACAACGCCAGACAGTTGAGCACGACCTGACGGCCTGTACTTTTCCCATCCGGCTCAATCACGGGCAAAAGCTGGAAGCCGGCCCGGGTATAGTCCTCTCGATACAGCCACGCAATGGCGAGCGAGTGGGGCATTTGCCACAAAAACATAATGGTGAACAAAATCCAGGCGGCAACCCCCAGCGTCTCATTGACGGCGGTCCAGCCAACGACCGGAGGAAGGGCGCCAGGGACGGCACCCACCATGCCGCACAGGGAGGTTTTCTTCTTCAGCGGAGTGTAGGCGAATAAATAGCTGATGGTGATAAAGGCGGTGACCAGGGCGCTTAACGGATTCACCAGCAGCATGAGGTAGAGGAGGCCGACCACAGTGAGGGCTGCGCCAAAGACTAGGGCGTCCAGAGGCTGCAGCCGGCCGTCAGGCAACGGCCGGGTCCTGGTCCGTTCCATCAGGGCGTCGGCCTCGCATTCCATGAGTTGGTTGAGTGCTAGGGTACCGCCGCCAGCCAGGGCCGTCCCAATTAACGTATGCAAGAGCAGGGTATAGTCGAGGACGAGCCAGGAGCCGAGATAAAAACCGACGGTTGTCGTGACTAGGGTCATACTGACCAAGCGTGGCTTGGTCAACTCGACAAAGGCGGCTAGCCGCCGTAAGCGCGGCAGGTCGCAGGCGACTGTCTGTGTTTGCTGTATCATACGGTGACCCGCTCCGAAGAAATGGATGACGCTGTCTCCTCAGGACTGCGCCCGATACGATAGGCCCGGAGGGTGAACCGGACACTGGTGACCAGCATGAATGCTCCGACGATGACGTGACTGGTTGCGAGGAGGACCGACTGAGGTGCCAGGGGACCACCCGGGGCCAGATATTTCATGACATAGGTCAAGAGGCCCAGCCCGACCTGGAGGAGGAGAAGCCGTCGCAACAGGATTCCTGAGCGCAGCAAAGGACGCTGGGTGGCGTGATATTGTTGGACGTGATCCACGAGGAGAAAAGTTGCGATAAAGACTGCGACCGCTCCCAGGATGTGGAGGCTTAGGCCGGTCCCGGTATGACGGAAGAGTGCACCCAGAATGAGTTGGCCGTAGATCAGGCCGACCGTGAGGAGACCGAACTGCTGGATTTTTTTCGGGTCGCCAGAGGGGGGCTCCGGCAGGCCGGCCCGCCATTCCGCAGAGGTAAACAGGCTAATACTGGCAATGAGGGCGAAAAACGCCTGGGCCAGACAGGCGTGAATAATAGCGATTTTTTGCTCAATCAGCACCACGCGCAGTCCTCCCAGCACCCCTTGGAGTATCACTGCGACCAAGGCGATAAGACCCAACCGGCGGAGCCACTGACGTTGCTCCGTGAGCCAGAGGACAACCGCTAGCACAATGGTGAGCAAGCCGACTGTTGCACCGAGCAGGCGATGACTATGTTCGTAGAAGATTCCGTCCACCATCTTCGACCACGGGTATAGGAACATATTATGGCCGAAGGTTGTCGGCCAATCAGGCACCACCATGCCGACTTTGAGGCTGGTGACGAGGCCGCCAAAAAACAACAGGGGGAGGGTTGTCGCCGCTGTCAGGACGGCGACCCGATGCGCCCAAACAGAACCGTGATCACGAGCAGCCAAGACAGCCTCCTGTGCGAGAACACGAGCGTGCCATCCCTCTCAAACCCGGCCTCCCTCCCGCGTACGCTGGAAGCGACCGGGCAGGGTGCCAGACATCCCGCCTCGCACTGCGCTACTGCGAGGCCGTGACAGCTTCGGGCCCGAGTTTACGGTCCTGGGGCAGCCAGTCCTCTTGGACCAGGGGCGAACTATATTCATAGGGACCGCGGTAGACCATGGGTGTTGTCTCGAAGTTGCCGTGGCCCGGAGGAGAGGGGGCAGTCCATTCGAGGGTGTTGGCCTCCCAGGGATTCTTGCTCGCTTTCCTCCCGGCAACCAAGCTCCAAATAAAGTTGACGAAAAAGACAATCTGCGCGAGGCCCAGGCAGAAGGCGCTCATGGTGATGAACACATTCCACCACTGCAGATCGTGCAGGAATTCATACTGCAGGGGATTATAGATGCGCCGCATGTGGCCGCCCACACCCAGGAAATGCATAGGGAAAAAGGCACAGTTGAAGAAGATATAGGTCAGGGCAAAATGCACTTTACCCAAGGTCTCGTTCATCATCCGACCGAATATTTTGGGGAACCAATAGTAGAGGGCGGCGAACATGCCAAAGATGATACCGGCCACCACATAATGGAAGTGGGCAACAATAAAATAGGTGTCGTGGATAAAGATATCGACCGGTGTCGAGGCCATGTAGATGCCGCTGAGGCCTCCAATCACAAAGTTGGAAACAAAGCCCAGGGCGAAGAGCATCGGACTGGTAAACCGGATATTGCCGCCCCAGAGGGTCCCCAGCCAATTAAACGTCTTGATAGCGGAGGGGACGGCAATGACCATCGTGGTCAGCATGAAGGCGGTTCCCAGGACGGGGTTCATCCCGCTGACAAACATATGGTGTCCCCAGACGATCCAGGACAGGAAGGCCAAGGCAATCATGGAAAAGGCCATCGCCTTATAGCCGAAGATCGGTTTGCGGGAAAAGGTGGACAGGATATCTGACGTGACACCCATGGCCGGTAGTACCAGAATATAGACCTCGGGGTGACCGAAGAACCAGAACAAATGCTGCCATAAGATAGGCTCGCCTCCACCACCCGGCATAAAAAAGCTCGTTCCCATTGTCCGGTCAAAGAGCAGCATCCCTAGGGCGGCGGTGAGAACCGGCAAGGCGAGCAATAGTAGAATGGCGGTGATAAACAACGACCAGATCACCAGCGGCATACGGAACCACGTCATGCCTGGCGCGCGCATGTTCACGACGGTGGTGATGTAGTTGATCGATCCCATGAGGGAAGAAATGCCCAAGATCAGGAGGCTGATCACCCACAGGTCGGCACCCGCATCGACCCC
This sequence comes from uncultured Binatia bacterium (SeqCode), assembly GCA_965116085.1. Classification (GTDB taxonomy): domain Bacteria; phylum Desulfobacterota; class Binatia; order Bin18; family Bin18; genus Bin18. The sequence goes on along the minus strand of OZ220487.1, from coordinate 4,945,591 downwards.
GCTCAGGGTCGGGTCTGCCGAAAGGGTGGCATACATGGTCCAGCCGCCGGCTGCAGCCCCCCCTTCGACAAAGAAGCTGTAAACGATCAGGACCGTCGCTGGGACCGCCGTCCAAAAAGACAGCATGTTCAACACGGGAAAAGCCATGTCACCAGCGCCGATCATCAGTGGAATGAGAAAATTCCCGAACCCGCCGACCATAAACGGCATCACGACAAAAAAGATCATAATCGTCGCGTGCATGGTAAAAACGGAGTTGTAAAAGGCGGGGTCCATATGGGCTCCGGCCATAGAGCCCACCGATTGGGCGAAGTTCGCGCCGGGATAGGGATCCACGTATTCGCTCAGGCCTTCGACCGCACCGACCGTGCTGTCTTCGTCCGCAGGGTACATAAAGGGCTCAGATATCCAACTGGTAAAAGGGACTGCTGTCTCTGGCCAAGCGAGTTCCCAGCGGATCATCATGGCCAGGAGGCCGCCGACAACCAGCATGAGCATGCTGGCGAACAGAAACTGGCGGCCAATCATCTTATGGTCGGTCGAAAAGATATAGGTGCGAATAAACCCAAGATGGTGATGCTCTGCGTGTGCGTCGTGCGCGGCAGCGGCTCCTGCTTCACTCATTGACTCTCTCCTGTGTTGATCCTGTGTCGACCCTGTCTGGATGCTTGCCCCTTGGTTCCACCATTAACCGGGGCACCTTCCCTACTCCGTTGATTCTTGAGCGGCGCTGGCCGCCGCACCTTCCGCCGCACTCTCGGCCTCCTCCGTTGCCGCCTCAGCTTCTGGCTCGGACATGGTCCCATCGTCCATGGCTACAATACCGCCAGCCAAGACTTCCTCAGTTGTTTCTTCCCGAGCGTCGCGGCCGTTTGTTTCGACGGGAGGCCAGCGCTTATCGTACCAGGCCGCGTAGTCTTCCGGCGTATCGACGTAGAGCGTCCCCTTCATCCCCGAATGGCCGAAGCCGCACAGTTCCGCACAGGGGACTTCATAAGTGCCGGGCTTATCCGCCTGAAACCACGCTTCAATGAGCCGCCCGGGCATCGTATCCTGCTTGAAGCGGAGGTTGGGCATAAAGAGGCTGTGGATGACATCCTTGGAGCCCAAAAAAACGCGAACCGGCTTGCCCACCGGGACATGGATGTCATTGTCGACCTGATAGTCGTCGTCGGTCTCAAATTCTCCGTCAGGTCCCGGATAGAGCACCTCCCAGTTGAACTGTTTTCCGGTGATGCGGATTTCTACGTCCGTTTCCGGAACGTCGAGCTTGACCTCTTCCCAGATGCTCTTGCTGGCGAGCCCCAAACCAATAAAGATCAGGGCCGGAATAATGGTCCACAGGAGTTCCAGGCCGGAATGGCCATGCGTGTAGACGGCGCGCCGGCTGTCGTTTCGCCGATACTGGTAGAGGAAGATGATCATCAGCGCCGTGACCAGAATAAAGGCCGCCGCGGTGATGTAATAGATAAAGTAGAAGAGCGCATCAATGCTTCCCCCGTACGGGGACACATCCTCCGGAAGCCATTGCATCATAAGATTTCTTAGCCCCTTGTATGTTGAAAAGTCACCCCTCCCTTATACTGGAAAGCAGGACGACCGCAAGGGGAGGGGCGTTGCCCTGAAGGCGCGTCATTGTCGGACGGAAGAGTCCGCCCGGCGTCTTGGGGGTGGGGGCGGCTGAAGAGTCGGGGCCACCGCCGGGCGCGCTTCGATATTGACAACGACTCACGGACTCGATATTTTTTCTATCCATAATGGTAAATAAAACAGGCTGGGATCAGTTTTTAGAAATCATTCTGAAGCCCGACAATATTCCCATCGTGGGCTTGATGTTTCTCATCTTCTACTTTACCTGGCTGGCGTTTCGCGAGGCGCGTAAAAATGACCAATTGATCGAAGAAGGCCGCGCTGACGAGATCTTGCGGGAGATGCAGAAGTAGGGAGGCGGACTGTATGCCGTTTACGATCATCGCCGAGAACTGCACCGGGTGCAGCGCGTGTGAACAACGCTGTCCAACCAGAGCCATTAGTGGCGACCCCAAAAAAGCCTACCTGATCGAACCGACGATGTGCATTGATTGCGGTGCGTGTGGGGTCATCTGTCCCGACGACGCCATCCTCGACACCTACGGTAATCTGACTCAGGTCCTGAAGCGGATTGACCGCCCGATAGCCGTTGTCCATCAGGATAACTGCAACGGCTGTGGGGTGTGTATTGATGTCTGTCCTTTTGACTGTATTACTCCCTCGGCCGACAACGGCCCGCAATACCTCGGGCGGGTGCAGGTCGAAGAGAGGACCTGTGTGGGCTGCAAGCTGTGCGAGGAAGTGTGCGGCTGGGAAGGCATCTATATCATGCCGACCCGAGAGAAAGAGCCTTTCCTGACCTCGACCGGCGTCGCGGTTGAGCAACCCTCGCCCTGACCCCGCCCGCCTGATCTCCCAAGATGAGCCGCATAGGTTCCCTCTCCGCTCCTGCGGACGCGTCTCGGGAGTAGACTCAGGAGAATCGCAGATGGGATGGTTCAGCACGCTGTCGGGCGGCGCCGCGGGGATGCTGCTCGGTGGTCCGATAGGGGGCATTATCGGTGCGGCATTGGGTTACGGGCTTGGCAGCGATGGGAAGGATGAGGGGCCTGAAAGCGAACAGGAGAGCAAGCAAGCCGCATTCTTCGCTACCTTCTTCGTAACGATGGGATACGTGGCCAAGGCGGACGGGCGTGTCTCTGACGAAGAGGTCGGCTTTGTCGAACAGTGGATGGACGATATGAAACTCGATTCCGAAGAGCGGCAATTCGCGCAAGATCTCTTCCGAACCGGAAAAAATCTTTTCCGAGAGGAGACGTTTCTTGGCTCCTCGCTGAACGATGTGCTGAAGCAGTTCCGTCATGCATACTCCGACGACCCGGACATGCTGAATTTCTTCATATGGACCTTGCTGTATGTCGGATATGCCGATGGTCGTATAGATACCCGAGAGCGGAGTGCCGTGCAGAACATTGCACTCAAAATAAATTTCAGTCTCGAAGAGGTGAGGAATATCGAAGCCGAGATTCGCGCCGAGGAAGCAGGGACTTCACACCGGGCAGATGGCTCGACTCTTGAAGACGCCTATCAAGTGCTCGGCGTCAGTCCGAATGCCTCGGGCGACGAGGTGAGACAAGCATACCGTACCCTCATGAAGGACTATCACCCGGATGTGCTGGCCTCGAAAGGGCTTCCCGAGGAGATGATGAAATTCGCGACGCAACGGGCCCGAGAATTTTCCAGGGCCTATGAGTGTATCAGACAGACGCGAAACCTCTGAGGAGAGCCGCTAAATGATCTTATTGAGCGGGTACTCGATAATACCGACCGCCCCGTTTTGGCTGAGTTGGGGAATCAGCTCACGCACAACCTTCTCGTCAATCACACTTTCCACGGCGAACCACTCGGACTCATAGAGGGGCGAGACGGTTGGGGCGGTCAGGCTCGGCAGCATTGCGACAATATGGTCAAGATGCCCCTTTGGCACGTTCATCTTGAGGCCGACCTTCGCTTCCGCGCTCAGTGCACCTTTCAGCAGCAGGGCAATCTGCTCGATCTTTGCCCGCTTCTGCTCCTCCCGCATGGCCTGTCTATTGGCAATGAGTTGTGGGTTGGAGCGAAACAACTCGTGAATGATTCTGAGTCCGTGGGCACGAATGGTCGAGCCTGATTCGGTCACTTCAACAATGGCGTCAACTAGGCCGTCGGCAGCCTTGGCCTCGGTCGCCCCCCAGGAAAACTCGACATCGACCCGGATGCCCCGTTCGTCGAAATAGCGCCGGGTATAATGCACCAGTTCGGTCGCAATCTTTTTCCCCTGGAGATCGTCGATATCTCGAATAGGAGAATCCTGAGGAACGGCGAGGACCCAACGCGTCGGCTGAAAGCTGGCTTTGGAGTACACCAGGTCGATAACGGGCTCGACATCGGAGTTGTTTTCCATGATCCAGTCTTTACCGGTGATCCCGGCATCAAGGGTGCCGGACTCGACATAGCGTGCCATTTCTTGGGCTCGGATCAGCGCGCAACGTAAGGTCGGGTCATCAATGCTTGGGAAATAGCTCCGAGAGCTAGTCGATACTTTCCAACCCGACTTTCTGAAGATCTCGATCGTCGTTGCCTCCAGACTTCCTTTGGGAAGTCCAAGCCTCAAAGTTTCCATATCGTCTCTTTTACCAACCCCGTGGTGTTTGGATTTTCGTGTGAAGTGTGACGGCCCAAGGCGTCCGATCCGGCGGATGGAACCTGTCCCGGCATGACGCAGGCCTGCTGGGTTCTTACCCGGTCCCCCCTACCACAACGGACCACCTGCTGCAAGTCAAGCGCTCCACTGGAACTGAAAGCGGGCCGTTCCATGACCGAGCCAGGGGCGGGAGCGAGGCGCACCGCAATAGGCGCACCCCCGCGTCTTTGCTACATAGAGCGGGGAGTGAATGGCATATGCCTGAACCGCGCAAAACGCGGCGTAGTGGGAGAGGAGACCTATGAAGCTGTCTGAAATTGCCGAACGCCTCCAGTGTGGACTGCAGGGGAATACCGACCCGGTGATTGCCGACCTCAAGTCCATAGACGAGGCCGGTCCCCAAGACCTCACCTTTGTCAGCAATAAAAAATATTTTGCAAAATTGCCGACAACACGAGCCGCGGCCGTTATTCTGCCCTCCGATGCCCCATCCGTCCCACTGCCCTCGCTACGCACCGACAATCCCGACTTGGCTGTCGCCCAGGTGTTGGGGTGGTTGTATCCGCCGTATGAACCGTCCGAAGGGATCCATTCTACGGCGGTTGTTGCTCCCTCCGCCCGTATCGGCGCGCATGCTTTCATTGGTCCCTACGCGGTGATTGGGGAGGACGTCATCATGGGCGACCATGCGCGGGTCTTTGCCCACGTGGTGGTTTATCCCGAGGTGCGCATCGGTCATCACTTTACGGCCCATGCCGGGGCCGTCGTGCGTGAACGTGTGGTGGTCGGCAATCATGTGATTTTGCAGAGTGGTGTCGTTGTTGGTGGAGACGGATTTGGCTATGTCCCGCTGCCCGACGGGTCGATAGTGTCCAAGCCGCAGGCCGGGACCGTCGAGTTGCAGGACGAAGTCGAGCTGGGCGCAAATACGACGATTGATCGGGCCACCGTGGGGACAACGCGTGTGCGGAAGGGGGCGAAGATCGACAATCTGGTGCAAATCGGTCATGGCTCAGATGTTGGCGCGTACGCTTTTATCTGTGCCCAGGCTGGCCTTGCCGGCAGTACGACGCTGGAGGATCGGGTCCAACTCGGTGGACAGGTTGGTGTAGCCGGTCATCTCACGGTGGGGAGGGGCACGATGGTTGTGGCCCAAAGTGGTATTCCAAACGATGTCCCGGCGAATAGTGTCATCGGGGGCTATCCCGCGGTGAACGTCTTTTCCTGGCGCCGGACTTCTGCCGCCCTGCCCAAGCTGCCGGAACTGCTACGCAGGGTCCGGAAACTGGAGCAGGAACTGGCTGCGCTGCAGAAAGAGGCTGAGTAACGATGTGGGAGAGCGGCAGCTTGGGGCGTTTTTCCAGGCCGTTCTGATGGCCGGGCAGGATATGCGCCTTGGCGAAGATCTGGCCGAGCCGACCTCATCTGTCCGTCGAGCCTGCGCAGAGGCGCGACAGAGGGCGCTTCGAAATTCGCGCTGGGGCGGATGATCAGGCTCTTCCAGGCGTAGCCCTTGGACAGGCCGGCATCGCGACTGTGAGGCGGCTTGGCGTATTCGTCCCTCATCTTGAGGAAGATTCAGGTAGGTGAACTGCTCCAGACAGCCGCCATATCCGACGCCGTCGTCACGGAGCGTGGTACAGAGTCCGGAACCTGTCGACAAAAATGAGACAGCTGTTGGTTTCCCTTAAGGTGCCACCTCCAGTGTGGTTGGCTGGGCCTCGCGGGTCATCCAGCCCTGCTCAGGGGGGCTGGTGGCTTCGGCCTCCCGCGCCCGACCCGTTCCGAGTTGCGCTGCCCGGCGTGGCGCAGGGGCGAGAGCGGGGCCACCTGATGGTGCCGTCTTGGGCGACGCTGCGAGATTCATATTCGGCTGGCTGCTCGGGCGGCAGGGGCTGAAGGACCGTGGTCGCCTGCGCCCAGTCGGCTGGATGAATATACGGTTGGAGCGGATTGGGTCTGCCGATAAGCGCTTCGGTCGCATACCCGGTGATCCGGGTGGCACTCTCAGCCAGCCGGGCCAGAATGAGGTCGCTCTAGTCATCGACGTGACAGGAGTAATGTGCAATGGCCTCTTTGCTTGCCTTGGCCATTGTATGCCGTATGCACCCTTCCATAAGACTGAGCCAACTCCTTCCTCTACCAATAGGCCGGTTCATTTGTTGAAGCAGAGGAGGGCGGCGAGTCAGCGGAAAATCTCCGACTCGTTAGACGGAAGCCCGGATATCTGGAAAAAAGAGTATCTCGGTCAGGCACCCTCCCGCTGGCCCGGATGCAGCAGGTTGGGTCGAGGGGGAAGGGTCAGGACTTCTTCGGAAAAGAATTCGGCGAGATACTGAACAATGTGCTTGACGGATAAGAGGCCGACTGGCTGCCCGTCTTCATCAACAAGCGGCAACCGCCGGAACGCGCCCTCTCCCATGAGGTTGAGGGCGAAAGCAATAGGAGCATCAACGACGAGGGTTTCCGGGTCGGGCGTCATGACGCTCTCGACCCGAGTCTGATCAAGGTCCAGTCGAGGTCCGAGCACACGGTTCAACAGGTCCCGTTCCGTAAAGATACCAACAATGGCCTGTTCTTGTCGGACGAGCACACAGCCGATTTTATTCTCTCGCATCTGGACGATGGCCTCCGAGACCGTCATCCTCGGACCGACAATCACCGACGGGACATATGGCAGCCTGCTGACCGGTTCGTTCAGCAGACTCTCATCCAGCCGTTTGCTCGGCTCGGAGAGGCGCTCCGTTATGGTCTGCTCTTCCTCTACGAGGCCCTCGCCGGGGTAGGCGTCCGTATTGACTTGGGGTGAAGCTTTGAGCTGTGCCATAAGTCTCCCTCCTCGACCTGAGAGTGTTCCCAGACATTCCATAGCACCGAGTCGGGGAGAAACACAAGAAAAAATGGAGGGGCCTTCGGTTGCCTCGTCCCCCCCCCCACTTCCAGCCCTCCCAAGGGAGCGGGCGCAATGCTCAATGGCCGGCGGCTTCGTCCCGTTCCCGCAACCAGGAGACGACCTGGGGCCAGAGTTTTTTCTGTGCACCCGAACTGACGGCGGCGCCAATATGACCGGTCGGGAACACAATCGTGCTGGCGTCCGGGCTGCCGACCACATCCTCCAACGGCAGGCTGGATTTGGGATGAACAACATCATCGTGTTCGCCGATCACGTTGAGGACGGGGCAGGTGATGCCCCTCAGATTGGCCCGGTGCGACCCGACCCGCATCTGATTTTTCATAATAAGGTTCTGGCGCGAGACTTCGCCAGCCATCTCCTTAAAAATCTGGCCGGCCATCGGTACGTCGCTGTTCATCCAGCGCTCGAAGCGCTCGAACATCTCCGCATAGCCCTTTTGCTCTTTACTCCGATACAGGCCGACATACTTGTCCAGGGCGTGATGGACCGGTGCCATGGCGTCGAAATTGGCCTTCAGAAACCACGCCGGACAGTTGCCATACACACGGGTGATGAGGTCTAGGGTCTGCGGCGGGATTTTGCTCATCAACTGCTGGCTGGGAAGATCCTGCACGCTCATGTCGAGGGGCGGGGTAAAATCGATCAGATTTTTGACCTGTTGCGGGAAGAGAGCCGTATACAGCGTGGTCAGCAGCCCGCCAAAGCAATAGCCAAGGAGTGAGACCCGCTCGCCGCCGTCCCGCTTCCGGATTGCACGGACCGCGTTGCCAAGGTCGCCGTTCACATAGGCGTGAAAACCGCGCCAACTATCCGACCGCGTCGGCGGAATCCAGTCGATGAAATACACTTCGACGCCGTGCCCGGTCAGCGTTTCGACTACGCTCCGACCCGGCAGAAGATCAAGGATGAACGGGCGTTTTACCAGGGAGTAGACCAGCAGTAACGGTGTGCGCAGCCGCTGCCCTTGGGCTGGGTAGTGTCGCAGCCGGACCTTGCCGCCCTCGTAGACTACGGTATAGGGCGTGGTCGGCGGCGGGTCCTCCTCAACGGGATACTCATTCATGAAGCCGCGCCGCCAGCCTTCGAGAGACCGGACCGCTCCTTCCATCCAATATTGTGAAACTTCAGTGAAGACTGACATGGCGACCTCCTCAGACCGAGAATATGACTGTGCTGACTTCAACTGCCCCCACAATAGGCTGTCCGGCCAAGGGAACAAAGAAAACCCCTGTCACCTATGTGACGGAAGTCTGTCTTTCCTGTGGACTATGTCGAATCTCTGTCACCTGGGTAACAGTTGCTGTCTCACCCCCTGCCTTCTCATGAGGAGAGCCGGCAAGATGCGGGCCGAAACCCGGAGGGGGCTGAACAGACCGAAAAGATTGAATTTCCAGTTGCAGAGTCGGGAACTAGCAGCAGCCCGGATGTATTATGAAGCGCGGCGCGGCCTGCTGCGCTGGAAACTGCCGCCCGGAAGGGGCCCGGCGGTATCTACCCTGGGCTGTCCACATTATGATGGCCGGACAGTCCTCTTATGGAGCGAATCTATACGACTCCAGAGGAGAGTAGTCCATGCCGAGGACGACCCATTTCCCGTCGATCTTGGTATAGGTGAAGATATAGCGGCCGTGCGCATAGGTCATCTTGCCGCCTTGGGGTGTCGCGGCGAGCTGATAGTGGCCCCACGCCAGTGCGGTGGTTCCGACAATGCGGAACTGTGGCGTGACCGGGGAGAGTTCGGCTTCTTCATACTGGCCAAAATATGCCTGGACGGCTTTCTGAAAATCAGCTCTGCCCTGGACCGGAAACGGGGAGAAAATGCCGTACAGCACAATATCGTCGTGCACGGTCGCGACTGCGGCGTCCAGCTCTCGATTGTTGAGCGCGTCAATTTGCGTAGTGAAAGCCGATTTGAGCGCGGCCAGATCCTCATCGGCCAGTCCGCGCGAGGGAAAGCAGAAGACGGTCAGGAGCAGTGACAGAAGGCCGGCTCGCATACAATACGTCAGCATTCGCTCTATCCCTCCACACGCGACGATGCCACCAGCATATCACTTTGGCTCATGACAAAAAAGGTCGGCCGTGTCTCCGCTTACCGGGTTGCCGCCAGTCATTCATCAAAAGAGTCTCACAGGCAAGCGGCGTACGATCACGGACCGGAGACGAAGCTGGGGACCGACCATTCCGCCGAGAACAAGAGGGCGATGATGGTCGCCAACGGCATTGAAGAGTCCGAGGCCGACAGACAACAAGTCAATCGGGACCGGAGGCGAGCCGCTCATGTCCCGTCCGGTAGCGTGGGGATTGTGGTCCTGGGATATTGATTGTCACTGTATGCAACACCGGATTTGCTGCGGGCCGTTGTCCTAGAGCTGGTTTACCACACCGGCGGGGCCCAACCAAAACGATTCAGGAGATCAAGAAACCCGCTTGGTTCTGTTCCCTGATCTGATCGACAGCCGCCTGCTGTGCGGAGTAGCGTTTGAATGGATCCTGTCCGTCAATGGAAGCGTGGGGCGAGCCCGCATGGAAACCCGATTCAAGCCGCTGTTCTATTCCTCTTCTTCCTGCCGCACCCTGGCCGGAGCGCGGTTCGCAGCTTCCGGGACGGGCGCGGTCGAGTGGGGGCGCGTATATCTCGCCCCCCCCCCCCCGTTCAGACAACACCTAGTCGCCTCCGGGCACGGGCAGACCCCCTTTTTCGATGTGCCGCTCAATGTCGAACGTGGGGCCGTTCTGCCGACCTGCGGAGGGCCGGGACCAACTCGGAGTTGGAAATATGGCCGTCGTCGATTGAAGGACGAATCCACGTGATACGAAAAGGCGGCGTCTGCCGCGCTTAATCGCAGGCCGGGGGGCTGGTGGGTCGGTGACGCAAGTCTGCCTATTGTCATCTCCTGTGCGTTGGCCGGAGACCGTTCTGGGGCTAGCGGCCAAACAAGGCGTCGAGTCCTCTCTGAAGCAATTGTTCTTCCAATCTGGGTGCCTTGTCCGGCTGCTCGGAGGCCGTGCGGTCGGCGCCATTTGCTTGCTGCGTGGCACGGTCCTGCTGCTTTCTTCTTGCAGGGAGTAGCCTGTCCAGAATTTCTTCCTGGACCACATCTTGTAGGGCTCTGGTTGCCGCACGCTGGATAAGCGTGCCGACCTGCTGAGCGTCCAGAGTCGGACGAACCGCGGGAAAAATGCCGGCGAGGGCAAACGGAATTTCCACGCGGTTCTCAGCGTCTGCAATATATCTCAGTTCCTTGGCCACTCGCATGAGGTCAGAGGAGAGGGGCTGGGAAAGGGTCAGAGAGGCCGTCGCATCGACCTGCTGTGTGAAGTCCACCCAGCCGGTGGCCTGTGTCCGAAAGTCACGCGCGGCAATACGAAGGCGGTCGAGCCTGATTTTTCCATTGCCGAGCGAGAACTGACTCGCAAACTCATCAAACTCGGTATGGGGGGAGGCGAAGATTGCCGGATATTTTTCCCGGAGTTGTTGCGGCAGGACGATGGATAAGCCCGGGATACCGGTCAGGCCGGACAGGACCCCTTCGGCCAGATTGAACTCACGGAGCGCTCCATCCGTAATCTCGGCCTTGCCTTGCCCGCGCAGGGTCGGCTTGAGTTCGGCCCAGGTGTGGCCGCGCCCCGAGACCGTGAAGTCGAGCGAGGCCGTCCCCTGAACCGGCGAGTGCGTCTGAGCAAGTGCTGAGCGAAAGAAGGGCACGAGATCGAAGGCCTCTACCTGAGCGGAGACATGCATGCGCGGGGGCTCCGCTCCGAAATGATACTGCCCGCTGCCATCAAGTGTGCCCTCAAAGGCGTGCAGTTTGAAACTCTCGATCTTGGCGGCCTGATCGGCGACTGAAGAATCCAGCCGCAAGTCAGTATAGTGTACCTGGGCAACGCGGCCCTGTTTTGATGACAGGTGCCCTGCATGGCGGAAATCTCCGTTTTGCAGCCAGACCCGGCCCGCGGCGGACACTGCTTCGAGGAGATCCTCCGAGGTTCCGGGTTGGATGTCCACCATTCTCAGCACCGGCGCGTGCAACTCATAGGTGGCTTTCAACGGCTGAAATTGCTCAATCTGGGCCTCAATCTCAAGCACGGACTCTCCGATGCGGGCCGTCGCCTTCGTCAACTCGGCTCCTTGACCCGTCAGGGTGATGGCGGCCTGAACATCCGTCAGCGGCTTCGGCAACTGGGCTGGGGTAGCACTCCCGTCCTGGAGGCGCAACGTCCCTGTGAATTGGGGGAGGTGTTCCGTTGTGAGGGGGCCGGCGACCTGCAAGTGCGTCTCGAAGGTGCCCGCCGCGCCATAGTCCTGGAGAAGGGGGAGGAGGCTATGGAGCTCTGCTAGTTCGGCCCGATTCGAGTCCACAGTCAGGTCGAGGGTCGGGGCGTCGAAGCCAACATTTCCGCTAACCGTCAGGGCCAGCGTATGCAGATTGAGCGTGAGTTCCTGGAAGGCGGCGCTCTGTGGGGTCAGGCGCGCTTGAGTCGAAAGGACGAAGACGCTCCCGGACGGCTTGTGAAAGAAGTCGCCAAAACGCAGAGTGCTGTCGGTTGCCTCGACCCGACCGGTCAGCGCCAGATCGCTCGGCGAGCCGCTCGCCCGGACGGTTACAGAGACGGGGCCCTCAACGCTGAGGTCTGGGGGCAGGTGTTCGCCCACAGGACCAAACTGGCGGACGCGCTCAAGGGGAAGTGGCCCCAGTGTCACGGTGGCATCCAAGGTGCCCCCGGCGAATGGGTCCGGTGCCTCTGCACCGATCGGACCGAAGCTGCCCGTGACTTGGAGATTAGGAGCGGCGGAATCGAAGATTGCCGCTCGTAGGTCCATATCGGAGAGGTGCAGGGTACCGATATGACCGGACACGGCGGTTTTCAGACTGAGCGGGCCGGAAATACCGAGCTCCGATGGGAGGTGTTGGGCAATGTCCGGCAGGGCCTGTTGCAGGGCATTCATGTCGAGTTGACTGATCGTTACGTTGCCTTCGAGCGGAATGGTGTGGGGATGCTCCAACGCGTGGCCGACCGGACCGATCCGTACGTCTAGGCTGAGATTCCGCCGGTCAGAGAGGACGGCCGCGTCAAGTGCGAGACGAAGTGGCTCGTCAAGACTCACATCGTGTGCCCGAAGGTCGAGTTGAGTCACCCGAAAATCCGTCCCGGCTTGTTGATCCGTATAGTGGACCTCTCCATTTTGGATATCGAGGAAGGTGATGAGGAGGAGCAGGGGAGCGGGGGCTGTTTCGTCATGCGCTTGCCGAGCCTCCTGCGGTGTTTCTTGGGATGAACTCGCCGTTGCGGTCTGGCTTAGACTGGTGAAGTTGAACTGTCCCTGTTCATCGCGAACGAGTTGAATTTGCGGGCGGTCGAGGATCAGACGGTCGACCTGGATTTCCTGAGAGAAGAGCGGCCACAGCGCGACATTCACCTGAAGGGCGTCGGCCCGGACAAAGGCGTCGGCCGAGAAGGCCGGATCGTCGGCAATGCGAAACTGCGTGAAACGCGCTCCTATCCCGCCCCACACGGTCACACCGATTTCCTGGACCTCGACCTCTCGCCCGAGCGTCTGCTCGACTTGGTGCAGAATCCGGTCTTTATTGCTGGCAATCAAGTTGTTGAGATTGACGAGGGCAAAGGCGAGCAGGCCCACTATAGCAAGAAGGACTGTGCCAACAATGAACAGCGTACGCACCACCCCACCTCCTCGTTGAATCTATACGATGTCCAGAACTTCAGGAATAGTACGGATCACATGCCGGGGGGAAGGCGGATGGTCCGGCGCATCGGTATCCGGCCGTGACCAGATCAGAACCGAGCGCATCCCGGCCCGATTGGCGCCGGCGATATCCTGCTGGACGGAATCCCCGACAAAATAGGCCTGATCCGGGGCACAGCCGGCTTGGGCGAGGGCGTGTGAAAAAATGGCCGGGTCCGGCTTGCAGGATTGGGCGTCTTCACTGCTGAGGAGGGAATCAACGCAGGGGCCGAGCCGGGAGAGGTGCAGCAGGTGCGAAAACTGGTCGTTGTCGGCATTGCTGACAATGCCGAGGTGGAGACCCCGCTGGCGTAACGCGGCCAAGGTCTCAGGAACCCCGTCCCGCAGTCGAAAATCCTGCTCCCGGCGTTGGTGTTGGGCGGCCCGGTAGCGGACGAGTTGTGCCTGGGAGAAAGTTGTTCCAAACTGGGTTGCGGCGGCCTGTAAGGCGTCCCGGAACATATCGCGGTGGAGATAATAGGGGCGGGGCAGGTATTGATGAAACACCTCTTTCAGAGCGGCCCGATAAGCCTGCCGGATATCCTGCGCAGTTGCCGGAATCGCCGCCGCCCGGGCCAACTCGATCAAGCAAGCGCGCTCTCCCGGTGCGGTCGTTTCATAGTCAAACAGGGTCCCGCCAAAATCAAAGAAAACTGCTCGTGTGTCCGACATATCGTGTCCCGCCGCGCGTCCCCTCTCCGCCAGGAGAGTAGAGAGGCCGGGGGGATGTGTCAAGCAAATCCGCCTCGGCATCAACGGGAATGATACCCTGCGCCCCGCGGTTGGCCCTGCGTGGTATCGAGAGGGATACGCGTATCGTACATCGTGGAGGAGGGGCAGGAAATTCCCCGCGCTCCCTTCCACGAGCGAGTAGGGGCTGGAGTGCGGGAGGTCATGCCCGGTGAGACCGGCCTCTCCAGAGGCCTATACCCGCAGGACTGCCGCCCCGTTGAGCTGCCCGTCCTTCAGGTGCCTTAATGCGGTGTTCGCCTGTGCCAGTGGGTATTTTTCGGTCTCGGTCCGAAGCGGAATGCTGTGGGCTAGGTGGAGCAAGTCCCGTCCGTCCTGGCGGGTATTGGCCGTGACACTGCGGAGGGTGCGTTCATGGAAGAGGGCGGCGGCATAATCGAGCGGCGGAATCTGGGTCATGTGGACGCCGGCCAAGGCCAGGGGGCCACCTCGATCCAGGGCTGCCAGGGCAGGGGGGACTAGGGCATGTTCACACTAATGTGGATGATTATGCATGATTCTGGTCTCCTGGCTGTATGGACCTCACGCAAGCTCACTCTACGACCGGATCGCGCCCCATCTCCCCGGTGCCGCGCGGCCCTGTCCGCCTCTCCCATCGCCACGTACTCAACGCCCTCTTGTCTGTTGCCGAGCAGGGCTGCAAATGGCGCGGGTTGCCGACCCGCTTTGGCACCTGGCACCCCATCTCCCCCCGGCTGCACCGCTGGTCGCAAACCGGCGGGCTCGCCCGGGCCTTCGCGCATCTGCACCGGGAGCAGAGCGGGCGCCTCACGCGGGCGGCCCGGTCGCTCGCCCGCCCCCTCGTCCAGGTCCCTCCCGCCGGCCCGGGGGCGCGCACACAACCGGTCCTCCATCCCTCGGCCGCTCCCGGGGCGGGTGGCCCCCCACGATGCCTAGGGGTGCCGCGGACGCTCGCCCGGCGCTCGTCTGCGCGCGCTCGCCCGGGCCCGCCCCCGCCGCCCCGGCGGGCCGCCAATTGCGGACTCGCCGGGGTCCGCCCCCCGCTCCTCCCGCGGTGCTGAGGGACCGGGCGTCCGCGGGCGCCCAGACGCGGCACCTGGCCGCGGCACTGGGGTAGGCGCCCGTGGGGCCGCCGCGGCGCACCCGGGTGAGCCCTTGGGCGTCTGCCCGGGAGCTGTCCACGCGGCGCACCGCAATCGCGCGGGTGTGGCGTCGCTTGCAGGGAGGCCGCCGCCTCTGCTCGCGCTTCGAGCAACGCGACGTGCTCTTCCTTGGATGCATCGTCTTTGCCCTCATCATTGATGCCTTGCGATAGTGTTAACAGGACCTAGAATCATTTGAATGGCTTATCTTCATAGGAGGAATAACTCATAACACATGCCGAAGATCGAAGCCTGTCAACGTAATCGGGACAGCTATTGGTGTCACTTAAGGTGCAACCTCCAGTGTAGTGGTTGAGTCTGGCGGGTTGATCCAGACCTGTTTAGGAAGTGCTCGGGGCTTGGGTCTCCCGTGCACGAATCGTTCCGGGTTCCGATGCCAGACTTGGCGCAAAGGGCGTTCGCGTTTCTCAAGCCTGTGTCTAGCGTGGCCGTGATGAACATCCTCAGGGGTGAACATGCGATTCCAGAATGCCGATGCTCGTGGTTGTACCCAGGGAAGAAAGTCCGACAGAATGCGGTCGCGGCACTGATAGCCTTAACCGGAACTTCCTCGGCTCACAGGTAACCAGAGGCTTGGCAAGGTGGTGAGTTGCCGTGATGGTTGGGCTGAGGGGTCTGGTTTCAACCTATGATGTTTAGGGGCACAGAGCGGGCGGGGTTGACGGCGAGGAAGTGGCCAACGCGGCTCTGCCACTTAGTCGGTGGGGCGCGGCTGGGCGGGCGTTGCTGGCTGGCGCCAGGCCGACGGATGACGTTGCCGCCGCTGGCCACCTCCTCGCTGAGGGGGCGGCAGCTGGGCGCCGACAGCCCGTCGGGGGGCTGCTTCTTGGCCTTCTTAGTGAGTCCGGGACAGAATTAGCAAGGCCATATGTGGTGCAGCCGAAGGCCTTGCGCGAGCACACGATCGCCGGTGGATTCGCGCAGTTCGAGCCCTTCGCGCCGCAGCACAGACAGTGAGTGACTGATTCGGCTCCGACACCGTCGAAGCCCTTGACTTCTGATCGACTCTCGCGCCGTCCCCTCCCGCCGATAGCCATCGGCTATAACCGTCCGCCGCGCGCGCAGTCGTTGAGCGATGGCGATCTGGCTAAGCTTAGCGCGATCCCGCGCCGGTGCGCAGGTGAAAGTTCGGTATGCGTATCCACGATGTGGCTGTTTCGAGCAAATGGCCACACTATTGCTGCCGAGACCGCCGAGAATACCACCCAACTCGCCTTACGCGGCTCTGCGCGGGAAGCTGATCTTCCTGAACCAGACCCGTCAGCTCCCGCGCCCGCGAAGCCCAAAGGTTTATGTGAAACTGCATTGGAAGATGTGGAATGGGAGTTGGTTCCCAATTTACCCGATCGTGAACAAGTCGATTGTCGATAAACCAGCGGATGCAGCGTTCATCCCATTCGATCGAATATAGATGGTAGGCCTCCGATGCATCGAAATCTAGTTTAATCAATATAGGCGTGCCTCTATACCCGTAGTCGAATCTTGAGCCGTCAACGCCTGGATTGTAGTAAACATTTGTCAACATCTTTCTGCAATCCCTTCCTAGAAATTCAACATCAATCTCCTGCCGGGGAGAGCTTCGATGCAAAAACATACCGGTAATCACACCATACACCGGTGCCGGCTTAATCTCTGCTTCAAATTTCCCGTAAAGGAAACTTTGCCGACTGCTTATAGATGCTGATGTGTAATTTCTCACGTACACATTTTCTCGACGAAGAGTCAGCACTCCGCAATTGTCGTCTTCAATAAGAAAATTCTGGGGCCGAAATAGCACCAGATTACTGGGAAATGTGTCTTCGCGACACGTCCAACACTCGCTCCCGAGATCACACTTTTCGGTCAGTATTTCCCTGCCTTGCGGCACATCTGTACGACAAGCATGAGATCCTACCGTTGGTACACCCTGCCATTCGCCCAAGCGGTCTATGACCCAAGGTGAACTGTCGAATTTCAGTTGTTTGGATTTTGCACGGTCTCGACGGTCACAGTCTTCTCGCATGTCCAGACATCGCCTCGTTCGGTCCGCAATCAAGGGATAGGCGTCCACCAGAGGCTCACATTCTAAGAACTCACACAGGCTCGTCCAACTAACTCGTTTGTCAACTGGCATGGCGAGATACTTCACCGAGAGCCGTTGCAATTCCTTTCCAATCTGCGTCATGGACAGTTCCTTGACACGTGCGTTCATACCCCTCCCTGGGCCTGTGACGCCTTCTGCCTCGAGCCAATCCTCCCCTGCTGC
The DNA here is from genome assembly GCA_965116085.1 of uncultured Binatia bacterium (SeqCode). Taxonomy (GTDB): domain Bacteria; phylum Desulfobacterota; class Binatia; order Bin18; family Bin18; genus Bin18. The sequence continues at coordinate 4,928,596 of OZ220487.1, read as the reverse complement.
CGCTGTCCAGTGCCCCTTGGACCCGATGATGATTCTCGACTCGGGGTACAGCATTGCCAGATCCAAGCATCGTCTCGAAACTGATCCGACATTGACGTACGCATCAAAAACCCTGTCCCGACGCCCAGCGGCCAAGGCTGCCTCTTCCATGTAAGGCAATTCCTCTACGTCGCTGCAACAACGATAACCCAACATTGAAAGAGCCATAGCTAAGGATGTCAATCCACTGTTCTCTGGCCCAATGGCGAATACCGGACCCGGAAGTTGGCCCCTTTCAAATCTAGCCGGGCCGTAGTCCGCCAACACGCCCAACTTAGACAAAATAGGCAATACAGAGTAGGAATTGCTTGAATTACAGTCTCTACGCTGCTCAATTAAAGAAGAGGTGCTCGAAAACACATTTAGCTCTTGAAATTGATGATTTAGCCACAGATCAACCGGGCCGCGCACTGGAAGCAGCCTAAGCAGCTTTTGCGCTCCCTCCTTGGATAGCACGTATCCCGAAAGGTTCCACAGCCCGCGGACAGGTCTCGCTAAGTACTCAGACAAGTATTCTTTTTCGGCTCCACCCTTTGCTTCTTCGAATGACAAATATAACAACTCCATCGCGCCGCACTGCGCAGTATTGTGTATCAGGTTTGCCCATACCTCCTCGAAAACCGATGCAAACCGCGCAGTGAAATACACATCATCCTCAAGAATCAACACATATTCGTGATCTGACTTCGCAATCATGTCCCATACTTTGACGTGCGACAGTGCGATGGCGCGCTCCTGCTGGGACATCTCTATCGATTGCCTCCCATTGACGCCAATTGGATCCAATAGTGGTTGCGGCTCTACGAATAGCTGGTCCGACAGGGTATACGAAGAGTTCAACGTGGCTTTCGAAGCGTCAATGTCTCTGGCCTTGGCGTCCAACGCAGAAAAGCGTGTAGTCATTGTCTCTAATGGCGTTCCTTCTTTATCCCTAAGTCGGTTCAACTCATGTTGCATCTGCTGCCATCTCGCCACTTCTCTATCCAAATTGATCGTCAGTATATGACTAATACTATGCTGCCGACTGGTCCTTCCTGCGCTAAACGCACGGCAACTTGCCTGACCAGCAATTGACCTAAGGGCGAGAGACACGCGATATGCGAGTTTTGTGAAATACTTGACCTTCTTCCTGCCATTCATCGTGTCATCACTCACTTTACTATGGCTGATTTGGGTTTCGATAGATCCACGCGGGGGCGGTTAGCGTGATCAGCAGGAGTGAACAGTGGGTCTGGGCCACACTGTTCGCTCCTGCTTGTCTAGCCCCACCCCCTCCTTATTCGGTTCTGTCGAAGACTGTAAGCTGCGTTCCTCGGAGCCCTTCAGAAACCGCGAGGCTCCGAACATAATATCATCTTCATCTACTTACCCAGATTCACTAATCTCCAGTTCCTAGCGTCGCTTCGGTAGCTCAACGGCCAAACACTTATTGATATTTCCTCCCAATCGGGAAGGATTTGGAAATCCTTGGGTGCGTTCGCTCGTTCGCATGAAAGAGCATGCTCGACCAAAGACACCGTAATATTGCCAGGACCGGTAGTCGACTGGATGTCAGCTTTCCCTGAATCAGCAAGAAGAAGATGGTTGGCTCTGTTGAGCGCGATGTGTATGACCGGATGATTGGGTGGAGAAATGAGAGGATTATTGTTGATATAAAATATCCAACTTTCAGAAGACTTTCTTTCAGTCAAAAAAAGTTGGGTCTGGATCATTGTGCCAGTCGTTGTATCGTAACACAGAGGTTGCACTTTTAGCCTAGGATCACAAAAGTAGTCGTCTAATTTTCTTCCGGAATACTTCTCATCGGCATCCACGTAGAAGCCTCCATTCAGCAAAATAAAGCAGAGCCGGAAATAATCACACCGCATGGCAGGGTGATGGCAACGGTTAAATGCTTGCATGTGGCGTTCTCCAAGATGTACCGATATATATTTTGAGGCCAACTCATCGTCAAACAGTAATCTGGTGAATCCGACGGACTCGAGTGGGGACCAAGTGTTTAGACAGTCTAGTACATCCGTCGGTAGGTCTTGGGGGTTGTGCCAATACTGCATTATTAGTTTGGGTATAGTATCCTTACGGGGTTGGTCTCCGGCACTGTGTTTGTCCAGGCCTTGCACCAATTGGCGGATGTAACTGGATCGAAACTCGTGATCGTTTGCAAGTCTGGACGGTTCCATAATCGAATTCATATACTTTGATTATTCCCATTGAAAACGCAGTGTTCTTTTGCGGGTGATTCTGAAATAGGCCGGAAAGGTGAATCCTTGGTGATTTAGTTTCTTCGGTGGCGGTTCTTTACGAGATTGGTATCTGTGATACGTTATCTATGCCTACAAGCTGGATGCAGTGCCTCGCCTCCGGGAAGCGCTATTCTGTGTAGCGTACTGGCCGGGTGACCGCAATCTCGACGGTTGATCGACAAAGCGATGGCAGTACGTTGCCGAGCGGCAACAGTGCTTGCGGGCCCGTAGACCACTCACGCCGGTTCCTTGGATACAATCTGTCGTTTGTGACGCCGATAGTGGCCGTCCTCGTTGTGGCTCGCGCCTCTGGCCCGCCCAAGGCGCGATCGTTGCTGGCAAGCGCCCACAACCAGCCCGTCTTGTCCTGCGACGGCCGGCATCAAGCCTCGGCACCCGCGTCTCGCCCATGAACCGCTTCAAATTCGCCGCCAACCGATCAACCATCCGGTGTAAGGCGCCGCCCCCGCTACCTGATTCGCATTGAGGCCGTACCGGCGCGCTACCCTGACCACCGTAGCTTTGACCTTTAGCGCCTCGCCTACAATCCGCGCCATCACCTCACCGTTTGTAATCTTATCCTCCATCCGTCTTCCAGTGCAGATAACCCAGGAAACGAGATCATCACAAGCGGCCTGCCTCATGGACGCCTAAACTACATCGGTCAATCGGGAACGAACCTCTCGACATGAGGTGGCCCCGGAAAATCGGACGGGTCGTTTAAGGTGTATTCCACCGTGTAACGGAGGAATGTAGAGGTAAGTGGGAAGCGACAGAGGTTTTCGGGAGATCAGAAGGCAAAGACCGCGATGGAAGCGCTTCGGGGAGGGGGGGGGGACCGGACGCTCCAAAAAATTGCGTTGAAGCACCAAGTGCATCCGAGCGGGTGGACACCTGGAAGCGCCAAGCGATGTTGCAACCTCTCGGCCAATCAAAATAAGGGGTTACGGCTCAAAGTGAGACAATACCCGAATTTTTGTCGTGCAGGCCCGGTCGATGAGGCGGGCCGAGCAGCGCTATGGTGGTACTCGACCACCCGTCCCTGAGCCTGAGCCGGCAATGCCGACTACTGTCGGTCGGACGCTCGTCGCTATACTACACACCGAGGGGGGAGCGCGGAGACGATGGCGCTGATGCGCCGGGTCGGCGAGCTGTTCCTGAAGTACCCGTTCCAAGACGCCCACCAGATGGTTCGGCACCTGTGCCGCGAGAGGGTGTGAGTCGGGCACGACCGTGCCGGGCGGCTGATGCGCCTGCTAGGTCTTCATGCGGTATATCAGGCGCCGCGGACCAGCGCGCCGCACCCCGGGCACCGGGTTTACCCGTATCTGCTGCGCGGCCTAGTGATCGAGCGGTCGAACCATATCTGGTGCGTCGCCATCGCCTACATCATTTTGGTGTAGCGGGGCTTCCTCTACACTGGGTGGCGGTCATGGACTGGACGAGTCGTCACGTCCTGGCTTGGCGACTGTCGAACACGCTGGACGCGGACTTCTGCACAGACGCGCTGGAGGAGGCCATGGCGCACTACGGCACACCGGAGATCTTCAACACCGACCAGGGCAGCCAGTTCACCAGCTTCGCCTCCACCGGGTGCCTGCATGCGTCCGGCATCTGCATTTCGATGGACGGCCGCGGCCGGTGCGTAGACACCATTTTCATCAAGCGGCTGTGGCACTCACTCAAATACGAGGCAGTCTCCCTGCACGAGATCGCCGACGGCTTCGCCGCCCGGCGCGTCATCGGAGAGTGGAGCGGCTTCTACAACACCCAAGGGCCTCACTCGGCACTGGGAGGACGGACGCTGAGGCCTACCGGGGCGACACGCCTGTGGATATGATGGACAAGTCGGCCCCGCGCCTTGCCCACATACCAACGGCGCAATAGCAGCAAGAAGATCGACTCAAGGGGATTCTGGCGGCCTGAACTTCAACCGGAATGCACCTTAACTCAGATGTCAGGCTGTCCGACGAACCGAGGCCGCCTCAACAAATTATCCTGCCTACTCAGCGGCGAAATCTGCCTCCACTTTTGGATCAGTAGCTTCCAGATACCGGCGCAGCATTCCTTAGCTTCTCAACAGTAGGAGAATTGGGGATACTCAAATATGCTTGATAATTCCTCGACGCCTTCAGGAGATAGGCTTTTCCCTCGACCGCAAACCCGTCCAAGTTGTGCTCTACAGCATATACAGACAGGTCACCTATCTTGTTAATGAATCCTCTTCCATTAAAATTCAGAGAGGTGTTACACAAAACGCCATATCCGGTACGTGCCTTGAATGCAGTAAGCAGATCGTACAACTTTCGATTGGTCACAGATGATACTGTCTGAATACGAGCAGTCCCATTCACGTGGGTAACAGCTGCTAGTGCTCTCGTTCTTACTTGATGCGTGAAAAGCATGAATGGGCTCGCTTCATCGCAACCAAACCATCTTGCAGCTTCTTCCTCCAAGCAAACAGGAGCAATCGGACGGAATTGCTCCCGCTGCTTAATGTCATTTAGCCGCACTCTGGTGCTCTCCCGGAATGGTGCAGCAAGAATCGATCGATTGCCCAGCGCTCGCGGGCCGATCTCATACTTACCGCTGACCCATCCGATAATGAGATCGTTTGCCAGCATATCGGCAATCAATTCATAGTTCGTCTCGTAGAAATCATATTGCGTCAAATCAAAGGAGTCAGTTGTGATGAAGTTAAGACCAGAGTAAACGTCCCAACCGATTTTCGGATTTCCGGTAAAGTGCAACTGAGCGTCGACCGCCGTCCCGATAGCGGAACCAGAATCATTGGCAACAGGAGGCACGAAGACCTCGGGGAAAAGTCCAGATTCCTTCCACTTTGTGTTCCAGTCGCAATTCAGGCCGCATCCACCTGCTATCAGCAGCGGCATTCTCTTCTTCATATTTGACTTCGCGAATTGATAAAAGATATCAAAAATCTTGTCACTAAAAATACCTGTGAAGTTGCGAAATTCTAGATCGTCCAGCCCCACGTTGTAGTATCTAGAATGTTCAAGGCTTTCGTATGGATTCATGTCAAGGTACGAGGAGTCTAAAAGAAAGTCGATCAACTGTTTTTCTTCCGCTGAAGGTGTGCCACGTTTTGAAAATGAAGCCAAAGCCATCAGCTTCCCTGCGTCTGAGAAGCGAGAAAAGGGCGCATTCTTAGGAAAGGTTGGGTCGGCTAAACCGTAGAGAAGGATATAACGATTCCCGGGTTGATTCATGACATCGGAAAGCAGCGTTATGTTAAGCTCGGTATCGATCTCGTAGAAGGCGCCGATTGCGCCCTCCCATACCAACGCATAGCATGGAGTTCCTTTCGGTAGATCTGACATGCCGTAGGCACAAAGCAGGTGGGATCGCTCGTGGGAAGAGGAGAAGTATTTGACTGGCCTTCCAAGTAGACGCCGTTGGTTTACAATGAAGCTGTTCTTCGATACACCACGGTATCCAGAAATAGTATGTGACCCAAGTAAGCGCTTTTCACGCGGCCACCAACCACCTGCACAAATCACTTCAGGCATTTCGTCAAGTTCGCCGAGAACGTTAAACACGTCATGACTTGATATTGGTGAATATCGGTAGTTCGAGTTCTTCTCTGCCTCGACTGAAATTACTAAATGAGCATCCTGCAGATAGGCGATGCCACCGTCATGACCAGGGTTATACGAGAGGATTTTCACGTGCTCGTCTCCTTTGTTTTGAACGGACCTAAGTGAGCGAGGCGTATGCAGCCCGCTATGCCCGACGGGAAGAAGTAGTGAGGTGGCCTCGCCTATTCGACAGTCTGACGGCTGAATTAAAATGTCTTCCGGTTGATTTTCAGGCCCCCAGTATGCCCTTGAATCGATATTCCTGTTGCGCTGCGCTTGTTGGGATGTCAGCAAGGCGAGGGCGGATCCACAACCCTCTTGCTCCATATACTATCAGGCATCCCGACCGGCAGCGGAACGCCTCTCAATCCACCGTTGGCCTCGGGTTTTCGCTGCGACTGGCCGCCGGGGCCACATCCTTCCGTCATCGTATAACAATCGCTCGGATTCCATATCAAGCCCGTCTGTAACGCCTTCTGGCGCGACCGAATCCTCCTGAGTTCAGCCACTTTCGTGGGTGAGCCGTTGTGTATCATGGATGATGCCTCTGAAAAAGGGCACGACCTTCGGGTGCGTCCGCGCTGTCAAGCGGGTCTGGGAGTCGCTACGGTTTTGTCTGTCTCGCCTTCCTTAGCCCGAAGTGCCCGGTCCTTTGGGAGCCTGATTTGCGGGTAGGTTAGGGTGTTGCGTGGTTAAACTGCGCCCTCATTGGGTTGATATGTGCCCATGTATTTGTTGATTATTGGGCTTACCTAGATTGGGTTTCAGGGCAAAATCATTGCCCTGTATATTGACGTCGTTCCGAGCCGCAACCGCGCCCCGCAGTCCTCCGGCGCGCGGGCTGGGGGGGGGGGCCGGGGGCGCCAGCGCCCCCTTACCAGCCTCACCGCTTGGCCGCCCGGGCAGGTCGCGGCGCGGCGCCGGGTGCGCAGGGGCGAGCGGCTGGTAGCGGCAAAGGACGCCTTCACCGTCGAGCGCTCGGCACCGCACGGCCCTGTGGCGCGCCTCCTGGCGCTGGTCCGTCGGCTGGGGCTTGAGCGCAGGATCGCCCCGCCGCGTTGCCCCGCGCGCGCCCGGGTCGTGGGCGTCCGGGGGCTTCGCTCCCAACCGCTTGGGTCGTTGCCCCGCGCGCGCCCGGGTCGTGGCGCTGGTCGTGGCGCGGCGGCCTCCCGCCGCGCCGCTCGCCACCACCCGGCGGTGGCCCACCACCCCGCTGGCGGCGGAACTCGGGGGCGCCGACGCCGCCGAGGATGCGCGGTCTGCCCCGCTGGCTTGGAGGCTGGCGCGCCAGGGGCGGATCAAGCAGCGACTGGCGGCGTGGCATCTGGGCGCGGGGGCGCCGGTGTTTGCGGCTGGCCGCGGGAGTGCCTCCGATGGGCGCCCCTGTCCGCTACTGCGTTGCGGCTCCCGCCGCGCCGGCAAGCGGGGCAAGCCGCAGGTGGGGTCGGTGGGGTGGAGCGCGCCGGGCGGCTGCCCGGTGGCGGCGTATCCGGGCACCCCGCCCGATTCGGCGCCGGTGCCGGGTGCGCGGCGCAAGTTGCGGGAGGGGTTTGGTCTGGCGGGGGGGGGGCTGGTGGGCACCCGGGAGCGGCGGCTGCCAGCGCGGAGTGAGGCGCGGCAGCGCCAGCCGGGGCGGGGCAGGGTGAGCGCGCGGCGGGTTGGGCAGGGACGGGCGCGGGGCACGCAGGAAGCGCTGCACCGGTCGCTGGGTGACGAGGGGACCCTGGCCGCACTGGCGGCGCCGGCCTATCCGGGGGAACGCCTGGCGGCGTGCCGCCCCCCGCTGCTGGCAGCGGAGCGCCCGCGCCCGCGCGCGGCCCGGCTGCTGCGACACCGGAGAACGGGGCGGGCGCGGGGCGCGCAGGAAGCGGCGCGGCGGACGAGGACGCCGCTGGGCGCGGGCGAGTTGGGGCGCACGGGGGGCCGGGTGCTGGAGAAGCACAAGAGGGCCAAGCCCGTCGCGTGGGCGGGCGTGGACGACCAGTGGCCCTATCGGCGCCCGGTGGACACGATCGTCGCCGCGGCGCGCCGGGACGGAATCTCCGGGCTGCGCCCGCGCGCGCCGGGCGCGCGGCTGGCGGTGGCAGCCACCGTGCGGACCGACAAGGGGCTGGCGGATGGCGAGCGCGGGTTCCGCGCCCTGAAGGGGCTGGCCAGCCGGGGGCGTGCCCCCCTCTCGCGAGGAGCGGCGGGGGCGCGCGCCCTTGCTCATCTGCCTGCTGGCGGGCTGCCTGGCGTGGCCCCTGCGGCGCGCCCTGGCGCCGCTGCTGTTCGACGACGAGACGCGGGCGGCGGCGCACACGGGAGCCCGGGGCGCAGGCCGCACCGGCACCCCGGGCCAAGCGGCAGCAGCCCCGGCGCCGCACCGCCGCCGACGTGCTGCTGCACGGCCTGGGCCCGCTGCTCGCCGCCCTGGCCCCGCGCTGCCGCAACCCCTGCCGGGGGGCGGCCGCTCCTGACGCGCCGGCGTTCCCCCTGGTCACGCCGCCCACCGTCCCCCAGCGCCGCGCTGCGGATCTGGTCGAAACGTTCCCAGTCCCGGCAACCGCCTGAACTCGAAAATCCCCAGACAGGTCAACGAGTTGCTCGATTCCTGCCGCGGGAACTTCGGACTAGGGCCTGTTCACCCTAATGTGGATGATCATGCATGATTCTGGTCTCCTGGCTGTAGGGAACGCACGCAAGCTCCATACGCCCGGATCGCGCCTCATCTCCCGGTGCCGCGCGGCCCGGTCCGCCTCTCCCCTCGCCCCGTGCTCACCGCCCTCTGGTCGGTCGCCGAGCAGGGCGGCACAGGGCGCGGGTGACCGGCCCGCTTTGGCACCTGGCCCCCCCCTCTCCACCCGGCTGCCCCGCGGGTCGCAAACCGGGGGGCTTGATCGGGTCTTCGCGCATCTGCAACGGGAACAGATCGTGCGTATCAAGCGGGCGGCCCGGTCGCTCGACCGCCCCCTCGTCCAGGTCCCTCCCGCCGGCCCGGGGGCGCGCACACAACCGGTCCTCCATCCCTCGGCCGCTCCCGAGGCGGGTGGACCCCCACGCTGCCTAGGGGTGCCGCGGACGATCGCCCGGCGCTCGTCTGCTTGCGCTCGCCCGGGCCCGCCCCCGCCGCCCCGGCGGGCCGCCAATTGCTGCCTCGCCGGGGCCCGCCCCCCGCTCCTCCCGCGGTGCTGAGGGACCGGGCGTCCGCGGGCGCCCAGCCGCGGCCCTTGGCCGTGGCACTGGGTAGGCGCCCGTGGGGCCGCCGCGGCGCCCCCGGGTGAGCCCTTGGGCGTCTGCCCGGGAGCTATCCACGCGGCGCAATGAAATCGCGCGGGTGTGGCGTCGCTTGCAGGGATGCCGCCGCCTCTGCTCGCGCTTCGAGCAACGCGACGTGCTCTTCCTCGGATGCAGCGTCTTCGCCCTCATCATTGATGCCTTGCGATAGTGTTAACAGACCCTAGACTGCCGGCTGGGGCAAAAATAATCGCGGCATGGAGCTTCTCGGGGATCGGATCGGTGATTTCCCCGACCCAGGTGGCGCCCAGGCGGGTGGCGAGGTCACGGTGTGTCCGACCGCGTGTCACCACATAGACCTCGCAGTCCCAGTGCCGGGCAATCTGGATGACGATATGAGCGGACCCGCCGAAGCCGTACAACCCCAGGCGTTGTTTGGGTTGGACGCCACTCCGGTGCAAGGCGCGGTAGCCGATAATCCCCGCGCACAGAAACGGAGCCGCCTCCACCGAAGAGAGCGCCGCCGGCAGGGGGTAGACAAACGCCTCAGGGGCGACAACATACTCGGCATAGCCGCCGTGTTTGGTACAGCCGGTAAATTGCGGCTGCTGGCACAGGTTTTCCTCGCCGCGTTGGCAGTAGGCACACTGCGTGCAGGCAGCGTGCAGCCACGCCACGCCGACCCGGTCGCCTTCCTTGAGGTGTTGTCTACCGGTGCCGCAGCGGATCACGCTGCCGACGATTTCATGGCCGGGGATGAGGGGCCGACGCTGGGTCGGCAGGTCGCCTTCGGCAACATGCAGGTCGGTCCGACACACCCCGCAGACCTCAACCTGAATCAGGACTTCGCCCCGAGCCGGCTCGGGAGTCTGGAGGTCCAGCGCGTGGAGCGGGTGGGTCTCGATCGGTCCGGGAGTCACAACAGCCATGGCGTGCATCGGGTTCCCTCTGAGGAAGTAGCGTCGGTGGGTCGATAGCACGAAGGAGGGCAAATGGCCACCGCGAACCGTCCCTATACGGTCGGGGTCAACCGAAAATACCGAAACCCGCCGCCGCCCTTCCAGTTGAGGGGCTTGCTGACGCCAGTCCGATCCGTTCCATCAACCACGGACCGGAGGCGAGGCAGGAGGTGGGTATTGCACTGGGGACCGTTCTCGATCAGGAGCCACTGGCGGCCCATTTTGTGGGCCACCGCCCCAGTGGTCCCGGATCCGGCGTAGGCATCCAAAACCCAGTCGCCGGGCTGAGTAGTCATACCGATAATCCGTTTGAGCAACGCTTCCGGTTTCTTGCCCTTGATAAAGGTTACGCCTCCTTCCTCCCCCAAGCTCGTAGTTTTGATATCAGCCCAGAAGTCGCCCGGATGAAGGGTGAGATAGTCATCGGCAAATAAGAGGCGCATGCGGGGCTGGGCGCTATGCCTGTTGTAGTGGGCCGTAACGATATAGAGCCGGCGCTGGACGGTTTCGACGCTGAACGCCCCTGTCTGCGGGGAAAGGGTGGCCCGTTTCTGGTCGGCACGCTGTTTTGCCGTGGCACTGGTCGAGCAGGTGCGGACGATGCGCCAGGCATTCTCGGCCAACCATTCCGGTGTTGGACGAGAGCGGCCCTCGCGCTGGCAGACGGTGGCCAGAGGTTCCAGGGAGAAGGGCCGACAGATTGCATCGGCCCGCCGAATATCGTCAGCGGTCCGGGCCGGATTGGCCAAAATGGCTTTGAGCTCACGGATGGCCTGCCGAGTCGCCTGGCAGACGGCCCAGCGATACTCGGGGTCCCAAGCGGCTTTGGCGATGCGTTCAGGGTGCAGATTGCGAATGCCCGACTTACCGACCAGGATAATATACTCCTTGAGCCGAGGGAGATTGCCCTGCGTCATGACGTGTACCATCTTAAAGCCGGTCGGCTCGGCCATTTTGACGCAGACCGTCTTCAGGTTCCGCTCGCCCATCATGTCGGCTAGCAGGAGATAGAGGCGGGCGAATTCCTTGTCATCGATCTGGATGGCGAGAAATCCATCTTCACTCAGTAAGGTCCACAGGAGTTCGAGCCGGGGCCTGAGTGCCTCAAGCCATTGGTGATGGTCGCTCCCATCTGGGTAGAGCGGCATGGCATTGCCGGTGTTGTAGGGCGGATCGAGATATACACATTGGACGCTGTTGGCATACTCTTTCGACAAGACCCTCAGGACGGGTAAATTGTCGCCAAAGATAATCCGATTACCGAAAAAGGTGGGCCCAAGAGGTAAAGTGGGTGCAGTCCAGGCCAGGGAGGTGTCCTCAACGATGCGAAACGCGCTGTCGGTGGATGTGGTCATAGGCGCCACACGTGCTCTCCAGTCCATACCGCTTTGCGTGGGGAGGAGACAACCGGCGCCACACGGCAGGCGGGCGGCAAGCGGTGAGGAGATAGAGTCTAGCCCAGGGCAAACGCCCGGGTCTCTCCCTGCCTGAGTGCGAAGACCTGCCCTGCGAGGCCGATACGAGCCGGTGGATGCCAACCGGAGTCAAACGTCACGGACAGGGTCTGTCGTGTCGCTTTGACGGAGAACCAGTTGCCACGATACTGAAAGCGAAATGCGAGGCCAGAGGACAGGTCCTCGGGCAGACAGGGGTGAAACCAGACGGTCTCTCCCCGTGTTTCCATGCCCATATAACAGCGCTGGACCAGGTCGACCGTGCCAGCCATCACACCGGCGTGAATTCCCTCGGCCGTCGTGCCGCCCTGAATATCATTGATATCGCTTTCCAGGGCCTCAAGAAAAAACTGCCACGAGCGCCGGGGATCGCTCCGGGCCAAAACCCAGGCGTGGACGACCCGGCTCAAGGTCGAGCCGTGTGAGGTTCGCTGAGCATAGTAATGAATGGTTGCGCGAAGCGCGGCACGGTCCAGGGAATAGCCGAGTTGCCCGAGGAGGCGCATCACTTCATCCTCCGGGAGCAGGTATAACAACATCAGGGCGTCGGCCTGCTTGGTGACTTGGTAGCGGTCCGGGCTGTCATGCTCCGCCTCAAGGATGCGGTCGAGCCGGTGAATGTCACCGTATTTCTTTCGATAGCCGTCCCAGTCAAACTCCCGCAACGTCTCAAAACCCTCAAACTGACTCAGAATCCCCTCGCCGTGGAAAACCACCCGCATCTTCCTGGCGATATCTGTCCAGCGCTCACGGGTCTGCTCGCTCAGTTCCAGTTGCGATTGAAGGGCGGCTCTGCGCTCTGCTGGCAGGAGGTCAAGGACATCGAGCGCGCGCTGGAGGGTCCAGACCACCATGACATTGGTGTAGGCGTTATTGTTCAGACCGGGCGTCTCGGAGCCGGGATAGCTTTCGTGATATTCGTCCGGTCCCATCACGCCACGGATTTCATAGCGGTCGAGATCTGAGTCATAGGTTGTGGCGCTGGCCCAGAAACGGGCGATCTCCACGATCATTTCCGCGCCGTAGAACGATAAAAAGTCGGTATCCAGAGTCGCCTGGTAATACTGCCAGACATTATAGGCAATCGCGAGGTTCACGTGTCGTTGCAGTGCGCTATGGTCGGGAATCCACCGCCCTGAACGGGGGTTGAGGTGGACGACCTGGCTTTCTTCACGCCCGTCACTGCCACTCTGCCAGGGATACATCGCCCCTTGGTACCCGGCCTGACGAGCGGCTCTCCGCGCCTGGGGAAGGCGGCGGTAGCGATAGAGTAACAGGGTGCGGGTCAGCTCGGGCAGGCGGAAGGTGAAGAAAGGGAAGATGAACAGCTCATCCCAAAAAATATGCCCCCGGTAGGCCTCACCGTGGAGGCCGCGCGCCGGGATGCTGACATCGAGCTCACGGGTATGAGCTGACACGGTTTGGATCAGATGGAAAGCGTGCAGGCGCAACAGGCGCTGTATCCGTGGCTGCTCGGCGACGACACTGTCGCACATCTCCCAGGTGCGCTGCCACGCCTGCACATGCTGCTCCACAAGGGGTGGAAACCGCTCGGCGTGACGGATGGCCTGTTGCGCGGCCCAGCGGCACTCGGTAATTGCCCGGTCGCGGGAGGTGAAGAGCGCCACGATTTTTTCAACGGTAAGGGTTTCTTCCGGAGCGACCGTGACCGCCATGTCCTGGGCGATATAGCCGGGCGCTGTTTGGGTCGTACGCGCAAGCGGGCCACCGGCCGACTGCCGGAAGAGCTGGGTCCGGGCGGCTTGCGCGATGGTGAGCCGGGATTGATCGGTCCGGACCACCATCGCCATCCCGTCCTCACCGATTGGTTGGCTGAGGAGGGCTTCCAGATGGTCGCTGCGCAACTGGTGGTAGCGCTTCACTCCGGCATTGCGGACCCGTCCGTCCAGCCCGGAGCGGATATGCAGCCTCCCCGTCCAGTTCCCAGGAGTCAGGCTGAGGGTGATGCCTGCAAGATGCGGGTCTGCCAGACTGACAAAACGTCGATAGCACAGGCGGGTCTCCCGGCCCTGTGGGTCACGAACGAGGAGGGTCCGCGTCAGGAGGCCCTGTTTGAGGTCGAGCTCCCGTGTCCAGGTCAAAATTTCGTAGGCATTCGGATGAAACCACTCCCCGTCTTCTTCCGGCCGAAAAGTCAGGCCGAGCCAGTTCGGCAGATTCACGAAATCTTCATTTTCAACAGTACGTCCGGCGATCGCTGTTTTCCGGCGATTATAGCCGCCCGCGAGATAGGTGCCCGGATAGTGGACGGCGTCAGCCGGGGTCTCTTCTGCCGCTCCCCGGGTGGCAAAATAGCCGTTGCCGAGCGTACACAAGGTCTCCCGCAGCCGCTCCTGTTCCGGGTCGAATCCATCGAATCGGATGATCCAGTCAGTCTGTTTTGCCATGCTCGGTCCAGGGTCGTTCGGGAGACAGCGACGCGGCGAGTCTTTGGAGCAAGGTCTGGACTTGCGCGGGATGCTGAACCGCATAGTGCGCCGCCGTCCGGCGCGGAGTATCGGCCACGACTATGGTGAGGCCGTGTCCGGCCAAGGTGTGGAACGCGTCCTCGTCAGTGAGGTCGTCTCCGATATAGATTGGGACGACCTCCGGGGTGCGGAGGGAGAGGGTGTCGAGCAGCCACAGGACGGCCTTCCCCTTGTGCCAATCGAGCCGTGGCTGAAGCTCGAAGACTTTCTTCCCCAGCCCCTTACGGAGTTGCGAGTGTTCGTTGAGCACGGCGTCGACCAGCGTCTCAATATATCCGACGCGTTCAGGCGCCACATTCCGAAAATGGACCGCGATGGTGAACTTCTTCCGCTCGACCAGGACGCCGGGGACTGGGCTGAGTTGTCGTTGCAGATGGGTTTCGACGGCATCAAGCAGCGGGAGAAATTCAAGACCCGCGGCATGCTGCATGCGCACTTGGTGCGGGCCCGCAATATCAAAGCCATGACTCCCGGCATAGTAGACGGATTCGAGTTGAACGAGGGTCTGAATGTCGGCACGGTCCCGGCCACTCACGATGGCAACCGGACACCGTGCGGCCAGGGTCGCAAGGGTCTGTCGCACGTCAGGCGCCAAGGTGGCGAGTTCGGGACGGCTGACAAGAGGGGTCAGCGTGCCATCGTAATCGAGAAAAACCACCGGTCGCCCCTCTCCCATGCTGTGTATGAAGGCGGGCAGATGATCGAGGGCAGACGGGAGGTTCAAGACATTCCGGATCCGTGGTTGCTCTGGAATCTCGTTGACCTGTACCTCCTCCAGGTCGCTCACAATCGCATCGGCTCCGTGCCGCTCCAGAGCCGCCTGATTGTTCCGTCTGGCAACGCCCAGGACTAGACCGAATCCGCCCCGCTGCCCGGCTTCGACCCCTGAAGCGGCATCCTCGACAATGGCCGCCCGCGCTGGCCCGACGTTCAGGCGTCTGGCTGCCTCCAGATAGGTATCGGGAGCCGGCTTGCCCGGCAGCGTATGGGTCGCACTCTCGACCCCGTCGACGCGGGTATCAAACAGGGTGGTCAGCCCGGCCTGCTCCAGCACGCTGCGACAGTTCTTACTCGACGAAACGATCCCTATTTTGAGGCCTTTGTGGCGAAGCGCTTTGATCAGGGTAATAGTCGATTCAAAGACCTCGACGCCTTTTTCTGCCAGACAGGCCAGAAAAACGCTATTTTTCTTGTTTCCCAGCCCACAGACCGTCTCGCATGTACCCCCGTCGTCCGGGTCGCCGTACGGGAGCGTAATGCCCCGCGCTGCCAGAAAGCTGGCCACGCCGTCATAGCGTGGCTTGCCGTCCACGTGTTGTAAATAGTCGGTCTCGGCGTCAAACGGCACAAACGGCGTGCCGTGTCTTTGGGCGAAACGACTGAGGAACTCGTCAAAGAGGGCTTTCCAGGCAAGCGTGTGCAATTTTTCTGTCTGTGTCACCACTCCATCAAGGTCGAACAGAACCGCGTCAAAGTCTGTGGTGGAGATCGTAACCGGCATGGCTGAAATCCGTGTGGTGCGTGGGATGTTACGCGGGGTCTGCGGCCCGTACGGGGGCGGCCGCGGTCCTATGAAGGGGGGCGGGTGGCCGCCATTTGTCTGAGTTTCTCCCGGAGCTTCCGCACCAGTTCTTCATAGGAACTCTTCCCGATAATACGATAGAATTGTGTGCGAAAATTCCGGACCATACTGACATTCTCCACGATAACGTCATAGAGGAGCCAGTGTCCGTCGACCCGGTGCAAGCGGTAGTTGATCGAAAAATACTTCTGCTGAGAGGGCACGAAAATACGAGTCTTGACTTCGGCAAAATTCCCGTCAATCGTCTCCTGATCGTATAAAAGCTCCACTTGATCCAAATATTTTTCAGCCTGCTTGTCAAAGGTTTCCCCGTAGGACTTTTCGACGAGCTCGGTGAAGACTTCGATGAATTCCGTGCGCTGTTCCTCTGTCCGGTCACGCCAGTACACGCCGAGCGTTCGCCGGGCGACCTCCCGTCGGTCAAACAAGGGTCGAACAATTTCGCTGACTTGCTTGATGCGCTTCTCGCGCAGGTGAGGGCCTTGGTTCTCTGGATTCTTGAGCGCCAGGACAACTCGGTTGGTGGTGGAACGAACGGCTTCCAGGGGTGAGTCTCCTGTCATCCCTCGTATCGGCAGGAAAAAGAGCGTGAGGCCACCAAGGGTCAGCAGGAAGGGAAGTCGTGGAAGTTTCATGGCCCGGATCCTATTGCTCCGAGAGCGCTTCCTGAACGACCCGTTCGCGTTGTGGGAGGAAGCCGTCTTGAACGGCACCGTACAAATCGACAGAAAACCGCTCAACCTTCTCGAATAGTTCAAGATTGAGCGAGCGGAAGTTGACCGCGTTGCCCATCACCCAGCCGCCCCGCGCGGC
Source organism: uncultured Binatia bacterium (SeqCode) (assembly GCA_965116085.1). Lineage (GTDB taxonomy): Bacteria > Desulfobacterota > Binatia > Bin18 > Bin18 > Bin18. The sequence continues at coordinate 4,912,202 of OZ220487.1, read as the reverse complement.
GATGGTCTCCGGATACACCGGTAAGAGGGAGTGCAGGGGTTGCATACCACCGTCAACACTGAGACTGGCCGCAGCCCGAACGGTTGAGGGAGCAAGGAGCGGCAAGGCCGGATACGGGCCGGGGGAGATGCCGCATTGCGCCAACGTCCGTCCAAAGCCCGCAGAGCCGGCTTCCCAGCCGAACCAGATGTCCGCCACATCAAAAAAACCCAAGGTCGCCTCCTCCCCTCCCCCTGACATAGGCTCACATGGGTTCATCAAGACCGAGCGACCACAGGTCCGTCCCCTCCTCGCCGCCCTGGCGACCCGGGCCGTTTCCCATTGTCCGGTCTGGAGCCTGATTATTCCCTACATTGCCGAAAATGAATTTTCCTATTACGTCTTGAATGTCGACCGGCTCTCGCGTCTTGTCAATAGTCCCCCCGGGCGCAATGGTGTCGGAGGAATAGCCCGGTGTGATGACGACATAGCGTTCGCCAATCAGGCCCTTGGTCTTGATTGCCGCCTGTGTGTCTTCCTGTAAGGCAATATCGTTCCGAATTTTTAGGGTGACGCGGGCCTTGTAATCCGCCAGCCGAACGCGTTCGACCCTGCCTATTTCCACGCCTGCGAGTTCGATGACGGCTCCGTCCTGCAGCCCGCCTGCCGTGATGAAATCAGCATACACGGGGTAGCTGTCAGCGCCCAGTTCGATCTGGCCGAGTTGCAGGGAAAGATAGCCCAGAACCCCGCATACGCCAAGCAGAAGCGTACCTACAACCAGTGCTGCGTCAGCCTTCATACACCCTGGACTCGAATGTTAGTACACCTCAATGGGGCCTTCAAGGTGGCCGCTCATAAACTGCCGAACGATCGGATTGTCGGACGCCTGGAGGGCGCCGGGCGGGCCGGACTCAACAATCACCCCTTGGTGCAGCATAGCGATATGGGTGGCCAGAGAAAAGACCGCTGGGATCTCGTGGCTCACAATGACCGCGGTAAAGCCAAGTAATTGATGGAGGTCAAGAATGAGGCGATGAATGGCATTGACCCGGATTGGATCAAGGCCGGTTGTCGGTTCATCAAATAAGAGGATCTCGGGGTCGGAGACGAGTGAGCGGGCTAGGGCCGCCCGTTTGCGCATGCCGCCTGAGAGTTCAGACGGGAATTTGGCATCCACTCCGGCGAGTCCGACCTGGAAAAGGCGTTCATGGACTTTCTCCCGAATTTCGGATTCGCTTTTTCGGGTTTTTTCACGCAGGGGAAAGGCGACATTGTCATATACGGACATGGAATCGAACAACGCTCCGCCCTGGAAGAGCATGCCAAATCGATTCCGAACTCGATTGAGCGCTCGTCGTCCCAAGCTGGTAATCTCGATATCGTCTATCCAGACCTGCCCGGAATCGGGACGCATGAGGCCGACGAGATGCTTGAGTAAGCAGCTTTTTCCGGCTCCGCTGACCCCGACCACGACATAGACCGCTCGGTCGCAGATATCAAGGGTCAGCCCGGACAAGACCTGTTGGCTGCCAAAGGATTTACAGACGTTAACGAGGCGGATCATGCGGCAATGCTCAAGACCGGCTTCATCCGACTACACGAGGACAGAACCAATGAAATAATCCCACACCAGAATCAAAACCGCACACATCACTACGGATTGCGTTGTCGCGTGACCGACCCCTTCGGCCCCACGCGCGGCATAGAATCCCTTAAAACAGCTGACCCAGGCAACGATCACGCCAAACGAGAGTGATTTATAGACACCCATCCAAATATCGCTGGAATCCGCCGCATTGCTCATTTGCATAAAATAGGCCCCCGAACTGCCGCCCAACAACTCCACGCCGACAAGATAGCCGCCGTAAATGCCGACGGTCACAAAAACGCTGTTCAAAAGGGGGAAGGTGATGCAGGCCGCTAGAAAAATGGGGACGATCAAATACTTGATGGGGTTGAGGGCCATGACTTCGAGTGCATCTATTTGCTCGGTAATCCGCATAATGCCGAGTTCTGCGGTCAGAGCCGAGCCTGCACGGGCGGTAATCATCAGCGCAGACAGGACCGGGCCAAGCTCACGAATCAGACTCAGTCCGACCATAGGGCCCAGTGCCTCTTCGCCCCCAAAGCGCCGCAGGGCAATATATCCTTGCAGGGCAACGACCATGCCCGTAAAGGCTCCGGTAAAGACGATGAGCAAGAGCGAGCGGCTCCCGATAAAGGAGATCCGGCGGACGAGCTGTCCGCCTTGCAGAGGGGGGCGAAAGATATCGATCAGGGTTGTCCCAAGAAAGATCCCCATACGGCCCATTTCGCGCAGGGTGCTGAGGGTCAGATGCCCACACGAGCGGACAAAGCGAAGCACTCCTCTTCTCATGCTAGTCTGGAGGCTGGCGGCATGCGACGGGTGGCGAGCAGGACGCCTAGGGTCGCGTTGGGACCAGAGCCTCTCTCACGATGATACGTCCCTACCATAGGCGTGCCGTTGACTCAAGTAGAGTCCCACGCTCGGGGAGGGGCGATATAGGGGGGCGTGGTCCTCTTGTCAGGTGGACCAAAAGAGGGGTATGTTTCCGCCATTGTCTACAGGACGTGGAGGACACATCATGGGAACCGCCGCTGGAGTATCCCCTGGGGAAGAACCCCCGCTACGGATTGTCGAAGACAGTACTGCTGAGAAAGAATCGCCAAAAAAACAGTGGAAAAAATTCCGTGAGATATTAGCCCGCCACCATGGGGAAAAAATTCTCATCATCCTGGTGGGCTATCCTGACCCTGATAATATTGCTTCCGGTCTGGCGCACCAATTTTTAGCCAAAGAGTTCGATATCGAATCCACGCTGCTGTGCTTTCATGAAGTCAGCCACCATGAGAACCGCGCGTTGGTGAAGCGCCTCGAGATCGACCTGCAACTCTATGAAGAGGCATTCGACCTCACGCCATACGCTGCCTATGCGCTGGTTGATACGCAAAATCCGGAGACCCCGATTTCGGATCAGCTTGGCGGCAAGATCCTCCTCTCCTTTATCGATCACCACCGTCGTCTGGGGACTCCGCTGGCTGAATTTGTCGATATCCGGGAGGACGCCGCCTCGACTTGTGCCATCTATACGGAATATTTACGGGCGCAATATCCCGAGGGCCTGAACCCCGGTGAGACTGACCAAGTGCGGCTGGCTACCGCGCTCATGCACGGCATTCGCTCTGATACGATGGCGCTGATTGAGGCGAGTCGATTGGAATTTGAGGCGGCGGCGTATTTATGGCCGTGTGTGGACCAACCCCTCCTCAAGACGATTTCGGAGAAATCCTTGCCGCCGATTGTCATGGATATGATTCAAAAAGCTCTGGAACGGAAGCAGGTGTTTGATTCTTTTGTGTTTACCGATGTGGGATTTGTGCGGGGCGAACACCGCGATGGGATTCCCCAGGTCGCGGAATTCTTGCTCCAGCGAGAGGGAACAGACACCGTCCTCGTGTTCGGTATCGTGGACGGCAAGACCGTCGATGGCTCGCTCCGTACACGGAGCGATACCGTGAACCCCGATGCGTTTTTGAAAAAGCTCTTCGGCGTGGATGAGGGCAGAAAGTCGTACTATGGGGGGGGAAACATCAAGGATAAGGGGGGCTTTCAAATTCCGCTCGGCTTCTTGGCGCAATCGCCCAATAGGGATATGCTCTACACAATGACCTGTAGCGTCGTGCAGGAACGTTTCTTCCAGGCCCTCGGCATCAAAGAATAAACCGGTGACATCAGCCTCGTACGTCGTCCCTGAGGGCAATGAGCCGAGACCTCCCCCCGGGAGGGACGCCGCCCTTGGAGGGGCTCCCGCCCCTTCCCCGAATGAGGGATACGACGAGGCAAGCCGGCCACGCGGCATGTGACGCAGAGTCAAAGACAGGAGGCTAGCATGGCAGACGAACGCGGCGGTGACCTGACCTATGATATTCCGGCTACTGTACAGGGGCAGACTGTCATTGATCCAGGGACGTATCAGCGGATGTATGAGCGCTCGATTCGCGACCCGGAAGGGTTCTGGGCGGAACACGCCGAGAAGCAGGTTGACTGGTTTCAAAAATGGGACAAGGTCCTGGAGTGGGATTTCCACAAAGCCGATATCAAGTGGTTTCTCAGCGGCAAGCTGAACGTCTCGTATAATTGTCTGGACCGGCATGTGCGTGCGGGTGCCGGCAACCAAACCGCTCTCATCTGGCAGGGCAATAATCAGGATGAAAGCCGAAAATTTTCGTACGCTGAGCTTTTAGACCACGTCTGCCAGTTTGCCAATGTGCTCAGGGCGCTGGGCGTGAAAAAAGGGGATCGCGTGTGTATCTATATGCAGATGATCCCTGAACTGCCGGTGGCCATGTTGGCATGTGCGCGGATTGGGGCGATCCACTCCATCGTGTTTGGCGCATTTTCACCGGATTCCCTACGAGACCGCCTGCAAGACTCGGAATGTAATCTGTTGATTACCCAAGATACCGGGCTGCGTGGGGCGAAGAACGATATTCCCATGAAGGCCAACGCCGATGTCGCCGTGGCCGCCTGTCCATCTATCGAGCATGTGGCCGTCGTCCGGCGCACCGGACACGAGGTCCCCATGCAGGCAGGCCGCGATGTCTGGTGGCATGAGCAAGTGGCAACCCAGCCGACGACGTGTGAGCCGGAAGCCATGGACGCGGAAGATCCGTTATTCATCCTGTATACCTCCGGGTCGACCGGCAAGCCCAAGGGCGTGTTGCATACGACGGGTGGCTATCTGGTCTATGCCTCCATGACCCATCGCTATGTGTTCGACTATCGGCCGGGGGATATCTACTGGTGTACGGCCGATATTGGCTGGGTGACCGGACATAGCTATATCGTCTACGGCCCGATGGCGAACCGGGCGACGACCATGATGTTCGAGGGGGTTCCCAATTACCCGGACTTCGGTCGTTTCTGGCAGATTGTCGAGCAGCACCGGGTCAATATTCTCTACACCGCGCCAACCGCGCTCCGCGCGCTGATGAAAGAGGGCGACTCTTGGCCGGCCCAGTATGACCTGTCGAGCCTGCGCATTCTTGGCACGGTCGGTGAGCCGATTAAGAGCCCCGAATGGCACTGGTATTTTCAGGCCATCGGCCAAGAACGCTGCCCGATTGTCGATACTTGGTGGCAGACCGAAACCGGCGGAATTCTGATTGCTCCCCTCCCGGGGGCAACCAAAACCAAGCCGGGGTCGGTCACCCGCCCCTTCTTTGGCATCCAGCCCTGTCTGGTAGATGACCAGGGCAGGGAGATCAAGGGCAACGAGGTGTCTGGGAATTTATGCCTCAAGTTCCCATGGCCGGGCATTATGCGCACGGTATACGGCGACCACGAACGCTTTATGCAAACCTATTTCGCCAGCTACCCGGGGAAATACTTCTCGGGCGATGGCTGTCGGCGAGATGCAGACGGCTACTACTGGATTACCGGCCGGGTGGACGATGTGATCAACGTGTCCGGGCACCGTTTGGGAACCGCCGAGATTGAGGGCGCACTGGGCAAGCATCCGGCTGTGGCCGAGGCCGCCGTAGTGGGGGTGCCGCACGACCTCAAAGGGCAGGGCATCTACGCCTTTGTGACGCTCAAGACCGGACAACGGTCTTCTCCTGATATGGTGAAAGAGTTGCATGGCACGGTCCGCCAAGAGATCGGCCCGCACGCCACCCCGGATAAGGTGCAGTTCGCCGACGGGTTGCCCAAGACGCGGAGCGGGAAAATCATGCGGCGCATCCTGCGGAAAATCGGCGAAGGGGCGATCGATCAACTCGGCGATACGTCTACCTTGGCCGATCCCTCCGTGGTCGATCAACTCGTCGGGGGCCGGCTCTAGGCAGGGGGAGCCAAATCGTATGGCCCTGCGTTTTCACAACACCCTGACGGGAAAAACCGAAGCGTTCGTTCCGCTCAGACCCGGTGAAGCCCGCATGTATGTGTGTGGGGTTACGGTCTACGACCGCTCCCATATCGGGCATGCGCGGGCCTTGGTCGCCTTTGATGTCATCTATCGTTATCTCCAGTTCTCCGGTTATCGGGTGACCTTTGTCCGCAATTTTACGGACGTCGATGACAAGATTATCAACCGGGCCAACGAGCGAGGCATTGCTGCCGAAGAGTTGACCGACACCTATATTCAGGACTTCAATAACGATATGCAGGCGCTCCGCTGCCTGCCGCCCACGCATGAACCCCGGGCCACCCAGCATATCCCGGCCATGCTTACCCTGATCCAAGAGCTTGAAGCCAAACATCTCGCCTATGCGGTGGATGGGGATGTGTATTATGCGGTGGACCGGTTTGCCGAATACGGCAAGCTGGCCCACCGGCGATTGGAAGACATGATGGCCGGAGCGCGCATAGAAGTGGACACGCGCAAGCGCCATCCCATGGACTTTGCCCTGTGGAAGGCCAGCAAGCCCGGAGAGCCGGACTGGGACAGCCCTTGGGGGAAAGGTCGGCCTGGCTGGCATATCGAATGCTCGGCCATGAGTAGTCACTATCTGGGGCAGCCCTTCGACATTCACGGCGGTGGGGCCGATCTTATCTTCCCTCATCATGAGAACGAAATCGCCCAGTCCGAAGGGGCCAAGGGCTGTGCCCTGGCCCGCTACTGGCTGCATAACGGCATGGTGACCGTTGAGCAGGAAAAGATGTCGAAATCCTTGGGGAATTTCTTGACCATCGAGGCCGCCCTGCGCAAAGTCTCCACGCCGGAAGTCTTACGTCAGGTCTTGCTCTCGTCTCACTACCGAATGGCACTCGACTTCTCGACCCAAAAATTGGCAGAGGCGGAAAAGGGACTGGTGCGCATCTATGCAACGCTGGCTCGTGCCGACGAAGCGATTGGCGACGGCACAATGCGTGTGTCAGCTGACTCTTGCTTCGTGAGTCGTTTCCGCGAGGCAATGGATGATGACTGCAATACGCCACGTGCCCTTGGTGTGATCTTCGATGTCGTGCGCCATATGAACCGTGATCTGGATGCCGGCCTGATGGCGGAGGCGGCAATACTCCGAGCGGAAATCGAAAAAATGGGAGAGGTTCTCGGTTTGTTTCAAGAACCCCCTGCGCAATTTCTAGCGTGTCAGAAGCAGATCGGCCTCGCCGAAGTCAGCCTCACGCCCGAGGCCATTGAGGCCCTGATAGACGAGCGGGCCGCCGCGCGGAAAGAGAAGAATTTTCAGCGGGCGGACGAAATTCGTGCCCGGCTTGCCGAGCAAGGCGTTCTGCTGAAAGACGGTCCGACGGGAACGACATGGGCGGTGCAGTAAGGACCGCCGGGGACCATGTCGGGCTCGGCACGCGGTGAGTCCACCTGTGGACCATCGTCCAAAGATATCCCTCCTCCCAGGCCAGCTCGGACCAGTGTCAAGGTGAGACCTGTTGGTTTTGCACTCACGCTACTTGCCCTCATGCTGCCATCCGTGGGATGCGACCCCCACGGCTCGTCCGAGCAGGAAAAGCCGGTGGTTGTGGTGTTTGCTGCTGCCAGCCTGCGCGATGTTGTCCGGGACGTGGGCACTCACTTCTCCGAGATGCGCCAGGTCGACTTGATCTATAATTTCGCCGGGTCCAATACCCTGGCACAGCAGCTTCGGGCCGCTCCGGCGGCCGATGTGTTTTTGTCGGCGAATCTGGACTGGGTCGATGTGCTCGAACGGGCGGAGGTGATCCTGCCGGAGTCGCGCCGCAATTTCCTGTCGAATCGTCTGGTGCTCATCAGTCGAAAAGATGCGGAGTTTCGGCTATCCGCGCCCAGCATGTTGCCCGCACTCACCTTCACCTTTCTGGCGCTGGCCGACCCTGAGGCGGTGCCGGCCGGACGCTATGCCAAAACCTTCTTGCAGACGGTCGCAACGGGAGACCGTTCGGTCTGGGCAGCCGTGGCAGACAAAGTCGTCCCGACTGCCGATGTCCGGGCGGTCCTCGGCCTAGTGGAATCTGATCCCACCATCCTTGGCATTGTGTATCGAACGGATGCCATGAGTGCGGATCGGGTACAGGTCGTGTACGAGGTCCCGCCCGGTCTACACCAACCGATCGTGTACTGTGCCGTGGCTCTCAAGCATCGCCCCCGGCCCGCACTCACATCTCAATTTCTCGACTTTTTGCATAGCCCCGTCGCTCGCGGAATTTACAACACGCAGGGGTTTGTTGTAGACGAAGGGGGACATCGACCGCGGTCATGACTGCCATGAGTCCCGAAGTGTTGTCGGTTATCCTGTTGACGCTCCAGGTCGCAACCGTATCAACCCTGATCGTGCTGCTGCCGGCTACGGCCCTGGGGTACGCCCTGGCCCGATACGAATTCCCTGGCAAGGACGTTCTGTCTGCACTGGTTGGCTTACCGCTCGTTCTGCCGCCCACCGCAGTCGGCTTTCTCTTGTTGCAACTGTTTGCAGTGGACGGCCCCTTGGGGCGGGAGACGCTCGGGTTTGATTTGCACATCCTGCTGACCTGGAAAGGGGCGGTGATTGCCACGGCGACCATGTCTCTGCCGCTTGTTGCACGGACGGCAAAGGCAACGTTTGAAGGGATCAATCCGCGGCTCGAATTGATGGCCTACACGTTGGGACACGGCCGGCTGGCCACTTTTTTCCAGTACAGCTTGCCCATGGCCCGGCGCGGCTTGCTGGGGGCCGTCATCCTCGGTTTTACGCGTGCCATGGGTGAATTCGGCGCTACGGTAACCATTGCTGGTAATATCCCGGGCCGAACCCAGACCATAGCCGCGGCTATTTTTAGCGCCCAGCAAGTCGGGGCGCAGGCCAGAGCCGATTTTTTCATGCTGGTCGCTATCGTCTTGGGTTTCCTGGCTATCCTGAGTGCGGAACTGCTGGGGCACGGCCGCGCACTTCCCAGTCCGACCCGCCCATGAAGACCTGCAGTTTGCCCGCTCACGACAGTTGCCAGGCCGGTTCGCGAGAGGGTCTGACCGTGCAGGTTCGCCTCCCGCTAGATCGTTTTGAACTGAGCGTAGACCTGCACACCGAAAAACGCGTGACCGGAATTTTTGGGGTCTCCGGGGCGGGCAAAACCAGTCTGCTGGAAACGATCTGTGGCGTCCGACGCCGGGCGCGAGGTGTGATTGCGCTGGGGGAAGAGACGTGGCTGAACAGCGCCCGAGGGGTGTTTGTCAAGCCGTGGCGGCGCCATATCGGATACGTCCCCCAGGACGGTTTGCTCTTCCCGCACAAGAATGTCCAGCATAATCTGCTGGCCGGCCGGCAGCGCGGCGTGCAGCGAGGCCACCCTGTCCGGCAGACGTTTGAAACCGCAGTTCACCTCCTCGAACTCGACCTGCTTCTCGAACGCAGTGTGCATACCCTGTCCGGCGGCGAACGGCAGCGCGTCGCTCTCGGGCGCGCCCTGTGTTCCGGGCCGCGCTTGCTGCTGCTCGACGAGCCGTTCGCTTCATTGGACGTTGCTCTGAGACGAAAACTTCTGCCTTTTCTCCGACGGGTGCGATCTGAATTTCAGATTCCCATGCTGTTCGTGTCGCATGATCCCCTCGAAGTACAGGCGCTGTGTGATGATCTGATTGTGCTAAAAGGCGGCAGGATCATCTCGCACGGTGACCCCCGCGCGGTGTTGACCGCCTCCGATGTCTTCCCCTTGGCCGAACAGCACGGTTTCGAGAATATTCTGCCTTGCTACGTGGTGGAAGGAAGTGGCAGTACCGGGCAGGTGCGCTTGGGCGAAGGAAGGGAGGTTGAGCGGGCGCCGGTCGAACTGGTGACGGTCCGCTCCGAGGCGGAACCAGGCGAAGCGATGCTGGCCGGCATTCCCGCCCATGACATTATATTGGCCACGCAACGACCAGAAGGACTGTCTGCTCGCAATGTCCTGCCGGCTCGGATCACCCAGCTCCGTTCCGTCGGTCATATTGAGTTGGCAACGGTCGAACTCAGCCCTGATCTCCCTCCACTGACGGTCGAAGTGACGGAAAAATCGTTTGTTGATCTGGGTCTCCGGATTGGGAGCGAGGTCTTCTTGGTGATTAAGGCAACCTCGTGTCGATTGTACCGCACGGGGGAAGGCCGCAGAACAGATCCTTCTATTCCCTCGACGGGTAGACTTGCACTTTCACGGTCTGCGACATAGGGTTGTAGCCCGATTTTCCCCTCACGCGCCCGTAGCTCAATTGGATAGAGCACCGGGCTTCGAACCCGTAGGTTGGGTGTTCGAGTCACCCCGGGCGCGCCTTTTGGAAGAACCTCTTTTCCGATCCAAGAGGGTTGGGCTTGAAGATTCTTCGGGGCTTGCACCTTCCCGCTCTGGAGAGCTGCACTGTAATAAAGACGCGGTTCTTGAGTCTCGTTGCTATGCTGCTGCTCGGATCAGGCTGGTTTCTGGTTCGGAGGGACAATCCGGGCCCGGAGATCTTACCAAGATTGAGGAAGGGGGTCTTGAACTGGAGGAGAATGCGAAGCTTCCCAACGGCCTGCCTCCGTCCTCAGGAGGCCCCACTGGGCGGCCCAGTGTCCCCTGCAATCCCTTCCGTTTCCGCCTTCCGGTCGCTGTCTGGTGGGCGGGCGATTCGATGGCGGCCGGATGACAACGGGCGCGGACGGACCGCTGCTGCGTGGGACGGATTTCGCCGCGAGCTAACGAAGTGTCTTCCGCAGGGCTTCGTTGACCACCAGTGAGAAGCCCAAGCTGCGGCCGTTGCGGGTGCAGGGGGGAGCGGGCGGGTGCGAGGTTGGGAGGATCTCAACGACCACGCCGCATTGCGCCGCGCCTCGTTGCGGGCGCTGCTGAGGGGCCGTGCGGATTTGACGGAGCCCGCCGGCGGAACCGGGGCCGGGTGCGGGCCGCTTCAAGCCCACTGCACCGCCTGGAGTTGGATGCCGAAGGAGCGTCTGCGGATCGCTCCAAGCGCACTCGCCCCACCGGAGCAGGACACGGGGCGTGGGGCAGGGAGTCTTCTGCCGAGCCGCCGGAGGCGAGTTGGCGGGAGCTGGAGGCGACCGATGAGCCGCTGCACGGGAATCCGCAAGGGGGGTTTGTCCCCGGCGTCTGGGATACCTATGGCTTTCTGCCGGGGGGTACCTTCTGTGGCGCGCTCCTGCGGGGTGCACACCTTCGCCAAGCGGAGGAGGAGTCCGCCGTCGGCGCGTGGAGGAGGTGGCGCGGCGCGGCGGGCAGATGCCGCCCACAGGGGTCGAGCGTCCCCGGCGTGGTCCGGGGTCGACTCGGGGTTATGCCGGGAGGCCAGCAGCGCTGGTTGACGCTCAGCGCTGGCATGAGGATCGGTAGTGCGTCCGTGGCGAGCGGGCGTACCGGATCAAGGAGCCGCAAATGGGCGGGTTCGCCGCCCGCCGCGCCAGGAGATGGGCCCCCCAACTGGGGTTGTCCTGTGCCGCGTTCGCCTCTGTGCTGAGGCCTAGCCCACGGTCCGCCAGCGAAGGGCTGAAACGCGCCGCGCGGGGACGGCTCCCCGCGCGTAAGGCTTGGCTGCCGCGGGATGTCGTCTCTGATAAAGAGGCACAGGCGGCTCCCCGCGCGCAAGGCTTGGCTCGCGAAGCCCCATTCTTCGAGACCGTCAGGGAGGGCGGCTCCCCGCGCGCAAGGCTTGGCTGAACGCTGCGACCCCCAGCGAACGCTTCGGGCAGGCGGCTCCCCGCGCGCAAGGCTTGGCTCCGGGGGCGGGGGTGGCGAGGGGGCTTGCGGACGGCGGATCCCTGCGTGTAAGGCCTGGCTGTCTGGGGAGGCCCCTCGCCCACGGACTCCTGCGCCCTCCATCCGCATAATGCCTCCTAAACGGGGCGCAAACTCCCGTATTCACCCTTCCACCCTCAACTCGAGGCCCTTGATCAAGGCTGATTCATCCCCAAAACCGCCCACAACGGTACCTTGAGCCCATTCATACAATCGGTGCAATATGCTGCGGGCTAGGGGCCTGCGCCGTAGGAGCGGAATGCGAGAATATTCATGTAGGGCAGTTGATGTTTTGAGATGCCGCCGACGTTGCGCCCGTCTTGCCCGGATTCGGATTTGGTGCTTCCGCCAGCTATGAGAGATGGGCGGCCTGAGGGGCATTGGGCGCCCCAGGGCAGCGCCTGGGTGGACGCTCTGGATTGGGCGGGGTTTTCGCCCCGTCTGCGGGCACCGGTTGGCGCCAGTCCCCGTAGGAACCGCGGCTGATGCGGAAGGGGCGGCTCTACGGGGAGGCTGGGGGTGTCGTCCTCGCGCGGTCTGGCGCGCAAGCGGGAGGCAGAGGGGGCGTGTCGGGTGGTGGCGGTGGGGCATGTGCCGCACCACCGGACGCTCGGCGCGTTGCGCCGTCGCCCCGTGTCGGCCTTCAAGAGGCGGTGTGTGGATGTGGTTCGGCTGGCGTCCGAGGTGTGGGTGGTACACTTTGGCCAGGGGTCGATTGCCGGGCCCAAGGGGCGGGCGTACGCCTCCCAGCGCCAGACGCTGAGTGATGGTCGGAGGCGCGAACAGGGGCGTCGCTGGGAGGCGGCGGGTGGGTTGGTGTTGGATCGTGCGTGAGCGGGGTCGGCGCACGCCAGCGCCTAGGGGCAGTGGGGGAATCCGTTGACTGAGTGGAAGACGCTCTCTGGGCAGCGGCCCGCGGTGGGGCGGGCGGCTGCGGGTCACTGTCAGGAAGCAGCCCTCGGGACACGGGAGGCGCTCGGCGGAGCTGGCGATGGGGCGGGGGGGCCGGTGCCAGAGGGCGGGGAACGCGCCCAAGTCTCCGGTGCGCGCCTGGCGGCGCAGCTGACGGCGGCGGGCCGGGCTCCAGACGCCGCGCGCCAGGGGCTGGCGGAAACGCCGAGCGAGGGGAGCAAACACGCGCTGGAATTGTGACGGGTCCGTGGGCGCGGCCGGCCCAAGGGGCGGGGCGAGGGGGTCTTGGGGGGTCTGGCGTTGCACCGCAAGAGGCGGCGGGGCGGGGGTCGGCAGCCGCAGGCCCGGGATGCCTCCCGGCCTTGGGACGGCTCAAGGGCCGATGCGGGCCTGCGTGAGGCGCCGGACCGTCCTTCCTCGACCCGCAGGCCGACAGCGCCCACGCCAAGAGGCCCGGGGGTGAGGGGTCGGACGATTCGCCGTGCCTCACCCCATCTTACAGCGCAAGCTCCTAGGTCACGGATGCCGCGTCTTCGCACTCCTCATTGAGGCGTCGTGGTAGTGTTAACAGGCCCTAACTTCATTACCAGACCACATCCTGCTTGCTCATTTCAACAGCTTAATGATTCTATCTCGGAGTTGCAGTGGCTTGCCTCCTGTGCGCCGTGCAAGGATCCCTTTCTCGGTAGGCGGTGCAGCCCCGCCCGGCAAGGGTCGCTCCAGCCGGGAGGAACGAGCGTCCGAACACGATCTGCACTCTGTATGCGCGCCGGCTCGTCGATCCCCACGGGGGTATCTACTGCTGCAAAGGGCCAGCGACGGGACCTTGACCGTTACCTCGAGGATATGAACGGTGAGATAGACCAAGCGAATCCCGCGCTCGGACATCAGGATCAAGGCGGCGGTGAGGCAACAGATCACTGCCTGACGGATATCCGCTCGTAGCAGGCGGTGCAGGGACTCTGCCGGAGTTGAAGAAGGAGAACACCAGCGGGATGCTGCTCGGGGCGTGGAACGAGGCCAAAGGCCCGTCCGTGCAAGGTGACGCTGGAGGGGACTTTTAAGGATTTGACCCGGGAGACGCTGCAGGACGGAGGACTGAAGCAACGGAGCCTGGAGCAGTTCCTGGCTCTCGAGAACTCCGCGCTCTACCGGGACCCCCGGGCGCCCGTGCCGGCTTCCGAAAATCTGACCTGATCGAGCAGCGCAGCGCACTGGAAGGCTGGAACTTCCCGATCATGGGGCATCCTTGCGCAACCGATCTGTGGCCGGGTATAGAGGATCTGCTGCCGGACCCGAGCCGAAGGTGCCAGTCGCATCATGGATTTCGAGTGGATTGCCATTTCCCTAGGAGACATCGCATGGATCGCCATGGCGTTCGCACTCGGCCTTGTGTCGAGGACCGCTGGTCTGCCGCCTCTGGTCGGCTTCCTCACTGCGGGATTCCTGCTCAACGCCACCGGATTCGCCGGGGGGCCGATGCTCAGCAAACTCTCCGATCTGGGTATCACCCTGCTGCTGTTCGGCGTCGGCCTCAAGCTCAATCTTCGAACCCTCGCGCGACCGCAGGTGTGGGCGGTCGCCGGCCTGCACATGGCCATTATCGTGCTGATCTTCGGAACCGTCGTTTATGTCCTGGCCCTTCTCGGAGCGGCTTTCCTGGCTGGCTTGGACCTTCACCGATCCCTGCTGATCGCCTTCGCCTTGAGCTTCTCGAGTACGGTTTTCGCCGTGCGGGCGCTCGAAGAGAAGGCGGAGACGGCGTCACTGCACGGGCGACTCGCGGTCGGGATTCTCATCTTCCAGGATCTCGCCGCCGTCGTCTTTCTGGCGGTTTCGGCGAGCGCGTGGCCCACCCCCTGGGCGCTTGCGGTGCTGCTCCTCGTCCCGCTGCGCCCGCTGCTCCTCCTGCTCCTGCGGCACGTGGGCCACGGCGAACTCCTGATGCTCTACGGCCTGCTGCTCGCCCTGGGAGGTGCCGAGATGTTCGAACTGATCGGACTGAAGGGTGACCTCGGTGCCCTCGTACTCGGCGTTTTGATTGCCCGCCACGCCAAAGCCGACGAGCTCGCGAAGTCCATGCGTGGCTTTAAGGACCTGTTCCTGCTCGGCTTCTTCCTGTCCATCGGACTGTCCGCGGAACTGTCGATGGATGCGATCCTGATTGCCGCAGCGGCCACGCCGCTGGTGTTCCTCAAGTCCGCGCTCTTCTTCGTGCTGCTTGCCGGGTTCAAGCTCAGGGCACGGACCTCGCTGCTTGCGTCGCTGACCCTCACCAACTACAGCGAGTTCGGACTCATCGTCGCGGCGGTCGGCGTCGCCAACGGCTGGCTCACCGGCGACTGGCTCGCCGTCATCGCCATCGCACTTTCCCTGACCTGCGCCGTTTCCGCTGGCCTCAACGTAGTCGCCCATCGAATCTACGCCCGATACCGGACGACTTGGAAACACCTGGAGCGATCGGAGCGCCTAGCCGATGACCGGCCGTTGGATATCGGAGGGGCCGCAATCGCCGTCATCGGCATGGGCCGCCTCGGCTCCGGCGCTTACGACACCATGCAGCGACTGCACGCCGGTGCGGTTGTCGGTGTGGATATCGATCCGGCGACCGTCCGCCAGCAACAGGCGGCGGGCCGAAACGTATTGCTGGGCGATCCGGGCGACGCGGACTTCTGGGAGCGCGTTCAGGCCAGCCACACGATCGAACTGGTAATGCTTGCGCTGCCCAACCTCGCGGCCAACCTCGCGGTCCTCGACCAACTCACGGCCGCCGCGTTCTGCGGCCGGGTTACCGCCACGGCAAGATACCAGGATGAAATCGAGCCGCTCGAAAAAGCTGGCGCATCGACCGTGTTCAACGTCTACGCAGATGCGGGCTCGGGCTTCGCCGCGCATGTGGCGGAAGAATCGCCACTCCCGTGCTCAACGAAGGAGGATTATATGCCACAGTGTGCTGGCGATGAAAACGCTGAGGACTAGGGGACCGAGGAGCACGGTCTTCGGGCAAGAGGCGGCACTCCGTGCCGTGCTGCTGTTGTTCTCTCCCCTTCGCCGTGGGGGGCACGTGCGCCCCCCCCCCCCCCCGGCGCTCCGCCCCTTCCGCAGCAGCCGTGGTTCAGACGGGGACTGGGCGACGATCGGCGCTTTCAGACCGGGCGTCCCACAGGCCCAAGGCCAGAGCGTCAACCAGAGCGCTGACCTGGGGCGCCACATGACCCGCCGGCCTGCCATCCTTCCTATACGGCGGCAGCCACCAACCCGGAGCCGGGCACTACGGGCGCAACGGCGGCGGCAGCTCAACACCTCCTCTGCCCCTACATGGGTATTATGGCATGCCGGGTTCTCCGGTGCAGGCGCCTAGGGCAAGTGTCTGCCATGGGCAGCCCCACGCCGCACACATCGCAGTCTGCAGGCATCTTGTTTATTTAATCCCTCCTCCCCAGATAGTTCCCCGACCCAGGGTGCTCCCCTTCCGCGCAATTTGTGAGCACGGTATGCTTCGCGTTGGATGGGATATTGCTGAGCCTAGGGCCAAGGGAGGCTTCAGCATCGTCAAGCGCCACGTAACCGGAACCGCTAACGACATCAGAGTTCCCCTCAGGTCGGTGGCGGCAGTTCTGCTAGACCGGTGACGAGTCCGCCACTTGCATCGCGTCACCGGCCCGGATCTGTCCAGCCTTCCCAGTCCAGGTCGCCTTGATGGCGGATAGCGGGTTTCTATATCAGGTATGCTTGGTCACCTGAACGGTTGCCATGACCTGAATGAGGCCTGCCAGGGAGGGACGCTCTTGTGTTCGCATTCCCCGCTTCGAGATCCAATGGATCAGGAACGTTGGCCGCGCCGCATGCGCTCCAGGGCCATCTTCGCCAGCATTGTAGTGTATACAACTCGAATTGCATTTCTCTCGGGATCAAGAGATTAGGTGCTCTTGGTGAGTCCATGGTCAATCGTGGCGGCGCTCTCCACGTCGTGGGCCTTAAGTGTCCGATAGATCGGTAGTAGGTCAGTTTGAAATTTTTTTGGCCAATCAAAACAATGGGTTACGGTCCAAAGTGAGACCTATCGATATATCTCTTTTGGTTGATACAGGACAAAGCCCCACGGTATGCCCAGTGCATTGGAGAGGAGAGCGGTATGACGGCCAGGGGGACAATAGAGCAACCGTGTCCTCCACAGACATGCAGATGCTGGACATGGGGTTACCCTTCGGGGAGCTACGTATCCGCTGACGGCCATGGGGTGGAGCTTGCGGCCCTGTGAACAACTAGAATGGATAAGCGGTTTCGTGACAGGGTACCGTGGGTCGAGGCGCGCCTGGACGTCGATTACTACCTCATCGATACCTTGTCTCCCTTCCCGGCCGGCCTGGAAGGTGCGACCATGGAAGACAAGATTGCCGGAGAGATTGCCATGGTGGCCGGCTATCGGCACGGCGGAATCCGTCCTGGCGCGTGGGGCCCCCAAGCCCGTCCTTGAGGACCAGGATATGGACCACCTCAAGGCTGAGGTGATTTAATCCTGGTCTGTTCGGCTTGCAGTTCCGGGTCGCTCCCGACATCGCCTGCCAACGTGTGTGCGGGTGGGTATATAACGACTGGCTGAGTGCATTCTGGCGGCCCCGGATCGGCGTATCGGATCCGGATTTTACCTATGGAAGGCTCTCTGGAGTCGGCGATTATGGGTATGGGGAGTATTGATACCAAGATTTCCTTGCCCCATACACGCCTTGGCCGACCTCATCTGGGGAGCCGTACCGCGCGGTTCTCCCGAACTCCGATTTGTAATTGTCGAGGGCGGTATCGGCCGGATTGCCGCCCTGCTGTGGCTGATGGACCACTGGTGGGCCGACCATCATCGTTGGATGGAGCCGTAGTCGGACGAAGCGCCGAGTGCATCAAGCGGAAACGTTTTATCCGCGACTGTTACTGGAATACCCGGTAGAAGCTTATGGGTGAGGGTATTCCTGACGATATGCCATCCGCGCAGCAACGCATGCTGAACGTGGCCTCGCATTTGGATGAAGCCCGGTCCTGCTCCTGGCCTGTGCGGAAACGGCATATCCGCCGTTCACCGTAATGCAGTATGAGCACACCAACTCCGCGGTCATCCACAGCACCATCCATCCGGCGGTAGAATATTCTGCTGGTCTGCCGCGCTCCAGGGGTTGGGGCAACGCTGACGGCCCCATTGTTTCTTTGAAGAATATCTGAAATGGCGTTTCGATATTCCAGAGGACATGGCAGTCTCGGCCCTTTCCCATGGACTATCCGTAAGGCAAATTCGGGTTGGTCTCGCGCCCGCCGGTCGAAGACGTCATCCATTGGGATGTCTAGGATGACAAGCAGACGGGGTAGGGAGGAAGGAGTGTATGGGAGCTACTGAAAATAAACAACCGATTCAGGCGACCTTTGATGCCCGGGCTAATGGAGACGGCGCGGCGTTCTCCAGTATTTTAGCCGAGGATGGGCAATGGACGGTGATCGGCTCGGATCCCGTCTCGCAAACCTACACCGCCGAGGGAGACAATGCCGTCCTGCAATGGGAAGGCACGGCCACGGCCGAATCCGGGAAACCCTACAACAGCAGCTCTTGCTGGGTGGGGCGGGTCGCGGACGGCGAGGTGCGAGAAGACATGGCGCTTGTAGCTGAGTTGTGACAGTCCTAGCGCTGTCCGGATCCGCTTCCGAGCGAAGAGAACCCGTAGGGACGCAGCGGGCTGCGCCTTTCCTGAAAGATATAGGAGACCGGACTATGAAACTCTATCGTTCGACTATGTTTGTTCCGGGGAATCGCCCCGACTGGATAGATAAGGCTCCCAAATACGGTCCTGATGCGCTGTTGCTGGACCTCGAAGACGCGGTACCGATTGCTAACAAGGTTGAGGCGCGGGATAGCGTCCGTGCCGGTATCGAAGGCTTGCGCGGCAGAGGTGTGGGTGTCTTTGTGCGTCTGAACGGCGTGGATACCGGCCTGACCGGCGAGGACATCGAAGCCATTGTCACGGCAGGGCTCGACGCGGTGGCCGTACCCAAGCTGGAGACGGTCGAGGAGGTTCTCAAGGTTGATGCCTGGCTGGAGTTGTTTGAACGGAAGGCCGGGCTGCCCATCGGTACGGTCGAGATCATGGCTTTGCCCGAAACCGCACGCGGCATCATGGACGCCTATAAGCTGGCAACCGCCTGTCCGCGGGTCGGGAATATCATCGGTGGCGTTGGCGCCCGGTCCGGGGACGTGACCAAGGCTATTGGCTATAAGTGGACGCGCCAGGGCTTGGAAACGCTATACATGGCGTCGCATATTCTCTTGGCCGCGCGGGCCGCGGGCATTGAATATCCGATTGGCGGCGGCTCGCTCGAAGTCGGCGATATCGAACTGGTTCGGGCGCAGATCCAGCGCGGGCGGGAAGTGGGCTTCCGCGGCTGTCTGTTGATCCATCCGTCGGCCGTGCCCATTGCCAACGAGATTTTTGCACCCTCCCAGGAAGAGATTGCCTGGAATAAGGGGGTGATGCAGGCCATGGCTGACGCTGAAAAAGCGGGCAAAGCAGCAGTCATGTATGACGGCATGATGATCGACTACGCCCACGTTCGCAACGCCCTGGAATTGCTCCGGCAAGCAGAGTCGTTCGGGATTGAGGTCGGCGAGTACGCCGATGTGAAGGCGTTGTAGGGAGACCGATCGGCGAACGATAAACGGTGGAGAGCAGGGAATGTTTTCTTGGCAAACAAAACAAATCCAATCCTCGCAATGAAATCCGACTATACAGCGGTAGTAAAGCGTGAGGGGGAATGGTGAATAGGGTGGATTGAAGAGGTGCCGGGTGCCAATTCCCAAAGGACTCCTCCGAGAAGAACTTTTAGCCGATTGGCGACCAGCACGACAAGAGAGGCCCTGGAGATGCATCGGTCTGATGCCCTTGCCGCGGCTGAAGGAGATTGCGGAAAAGTAGTGTATCGATTTGTGAAGCGGTGAGAGTTCCGCGGACACCTCCGCACCCACAGGGGTGGGGCGGAGGTGTGAAGGGTACGGCATTCCTGGTGGGGAAACCCGAGCAACAAGCGTCGCCCTTCAATGCCACGCCACACCGCAATACGAAACGAATGGGTAAGAAGACATGTCAGGACCTGGACATCCCGAAACTTTAGGGAAACTCTCCTCTGTGTTCTTCGGCCAGACGAAGCTGCTCTATCCTCCGGTAAAATATGTCCTCGCTCTCCCGAGCGCCATGAGTGGAAAATAGTGCCGGTACAGATTGTAGTTGATCATAAACCCGCGCTGGAGTTCGGCGCCCTGCATGAAGCGTCTTTTCATCTCCTGGACGTGCAGGTTCGTACGTGCGCCCGTGCCGTAACCGGGAAAGCCGGTGCCGGTATAATAGGGCTCATCCCAGGTGCCGTCCTGTTGCGTACGGAGCAGGTAGGCGAGTCCGGTACGAATCGCGTCGTCAAAACGATGGCCTTCAATAGACAGCAGGGCCAGTAAGGCCCAGGCCGTCTGCGAGGCCGTGCTTGGCCCCGTGCCGCGTAAGCGGTCGTCCATATAGGACGCGCAGGTCTCCCCCCACCCCCCGTCCGTGTTTTGGTGCTCGACCAGCCACCGGCCCGCCTTATGCACATAGGCCGCGCTCATGTCTTGGCCGATGGCTCTCAAGGCCGGCAGGACCGCGGCGGTCCCATAGATATGATTGACCCCCCAGCGGCCGAACCAACTGCCTTCCGGCTCCTGCTCAGCTAGGACGTAATCGAGCGCCCGGCGCAGGGCCGGGTGAGAGCTGTCATACCCAAGGACGCCAAAAGCTTCGAGCACATGCGCGGTGACATCAGCGCTGGGTGGGTCGAGCGCCTCGCCAAAATCGCAGAACGGAATCTTGGTCAGCAGGTCTCTCTCATTGTTCTTGTCAAACGCGCCCCACCCGCCGCTATCTGACTGCATGGCCAGGACCCAGGCTTTTGCGCGTTCAATCGGCGCATCAAAACGAGTGTCGTCTGGATTGCACGCGCGGAGGTGGGCCAAGACGATCAAGGCCACCGCGGTGTCGTCCACGTCTGGATAGGCGGCGTTCTCACGCTCAAACGCCCAGCCGCCGGGACGGGCGGAGGGGACTTTGACCTGCCAGTCGCCGACCGTGTCCACTTCCTTGTTCAACACCCACCGGAGTGCCTGTTGCATGGGTTCCGACTGCTGCAACTGGAAACCGCAGTCGGTCAGAGCGAGCAGGGCCAGTAGGGTGTCCCAAATAGGGGATTCGCTGGCCTGAATATGTAGGCTGCCGTCGCGTTCGCAGGACCAGTGATCGTCAAGAGCGGACAGCCCCTTGGCCATGACCGGATGCGACAGGGGGTAGCCCTCGACATGGAGAGCCATCAGGCTATAAACCCACGGCGGCTGAATCCCACCCCAGGCACCATCTGCATCTTGGTGGCGGATAATCCACTCCACACTCTGCCGGATAGCGGCCTCGCGGCCCAGGAAGACCCCAAGCTTCTGATAGGCGTGCAGGAATTTGTCAGCCGCAAAAAAGAACGACTGCCACAGACCGCCCCGGGCCGGCAGGTCGTAGTTCATGCCCTCGCGACCCTCGGGAAAAAGCTCGTCCAAGCGACAGTCCGGCGTCAGGGGACGGACCACGTGCCGTGCAGACAGAATGGTCAGTGGGAGAATCGTCGCCCGTGCCCAGGAGGCGAAATGATAGATGCTAAACGGAAACCAGGTGGGGAAGAATATGACCTCGGGCGGCAGGTTCGGCGTTTTCTGCCAGGGCCACTCACCGAGCAGCGCAAGCCAGTAGCGAGTAAACACCCGTATCGTACTCAGTCCACCGTGGGCAAAGGTCCACTCCCGGGCTCTGCGCAGGCGCTCATCATCCGGGGCAAAGCCATTTGCACGCAGGGCAGCATAGCACTCAACCGTGGTGTTAATGTCTCCATCCGGGGCTTCGTAGTAAATCTCCCACGAGCCGTCCTCACGCTGGGCGTTGAGCAGGGTCTGCACAATCTGCTGCTTGTGCGGATGCTCATAACCCAGGAAGTGCATGGCCAAAAGCCACTGCGCTTCCATGCAGCAGTTGGATTCCAGCATCCCCACCCAGTAGCCGTCCTCCGCCTGGTCCCGATATAGCCATGCCGTTGCGGTGTTAATTGCCTCATCAAGACGTGACACGATGTCGGGCTCAGCAGCAACAGCGGACACGGCGATCCCCCTCCTCCAGTTTTTTCGGCTAGCAGTAGCCGAAATTATGACACAGTAGTCTGGAGGCTGCCAGCGCTCAAGACTGCTGTCCGAAGAGGGCAACTCTTCTGAGGAATGGGGTGCCCGCCGGAGTGTGATGATCTTGCCTCTGCAGAGCAATCCAACGGAACACGCCAGACGTAGAATAAGGGAGTCTCATGACCCGAGTCGCACGAGAAGCATTCGAGCCGCATCGGTTGTCAGACGCACAATATCAACGAGGGCAAGCATAAGGCACCCTCCAGAGCCGGTGCGCGGGCCGCCTGATTTTCGTGGCTCCAGCGTTGGCGCGGCGATTGTGTATGGCCAGAGGATTCGCCCCCTCACTGAGCGCTCCGGCGAAGCTTGGGCTGGGCTGTCACTGGCTTGATTTGCGCTTTCCGGAACCGGGTTTTTATGAGGGTCGGATCATGTCTCACGTGACGCCGGATACGGATAGTGACCAGTTGTATACACCTTCAATCTGTCCTCGCCAAGAATGAAGAGGGTCAGGAACTGTGTCATGCGGACACATACGCCTGCCAGCCCTCCGCCGGTTGATGCGCTGGTGTCGCTGGAGCCTCCTGACTGGGGGAGGGAGGTGAGCTTCTGGGAGCGTATGGCTCAACACATTGTTTCGTCGCTTGGAGGCCCTCAGCAGTTCCTGTACTGCGACAGAACCAACGGAACGTTGGAGACATTACCGGCAGGGGGATACTCCACCTGTCCACCCCGGCCTAGTGATGATTCACGGTAGCCGTGCCGTCCAAAGCTCGCTCAAGATGCCGTTTTGGATACATAGGCAGCCCGCTGCCGGCTCATGGCCTGATCCGTGTAGGGGATGAGGTGGTGTGCTGCGCACCCACTTGAAAAAATGGAAACACGGAGAGGACGAGCAGATCGAATCCTATCAAATATACATCATCGACGATCAACCCGTGGCTGAGATCTGGAAGTTCCCCAATTATCAAATTCTTCCCGCGTGGCTGAGTGATGCAGCTAATCCCTCAAAGGGGGCCAAGATTCCGCACCAGCGGAGTCCCCGGCGCCATATCCCCGTACCCCGAGCGTGGTGAGCGCCACTAGGCTCGGGGTACATGAAGACGGACAGGAGACGGGCCTCCACGTTCGCACGATCAATAAGATCGGCTGAAAATTCTGGAAGATTGAAAGACCCGGGCTGGAGCACCTCAAGCAGGGAAAACAGGAACGCCCGGGCTAGGGCCTGTTCCCATGCATGCGCATGATTATGGTATCCTGGCTGTATGGACCTCCCGCCAGCTCCATACGCCCGGATCGCGCCCCCTCTCCCGGGGCCGCGCGGCCCGGGTCCGCCTCTCCCCTCGCCCCGTGCTCAACGCCCTCTGGTCGGTCGCCGCGCCGGGCGGCACCTGGCGCGGGTTGCCGCCCCGATGTGGCCCCTGGCCCCCCCCCTCTACACCTGGCTGGCTGCCCCGCGGGTCGCAACCCGGCGGGCTTGCTCGGGTCTTTGCGCCTCGGCACCGCGCCCCGAGCGTGCGCCTCAAGCGGGCGGCCCGGTCGCTAGCCCGCCCCCTCGTCAAAGTCCCTCCCGCCGGACCGGGAGCGCGCACACAACCGGCCTCCAATCCCCCGGCCGCTCCCGGGGCGGGTGGACCCCCACGATGCCGAGGGGGGCCGCGGGTGTGCGCCCAGCCGCGGCCCCGGGCCGGGGCGCGGGGGGAGGAGCCCGGGGGGCCGCCGCGGCGCAGCCGGGGTGCGCCTTGGGCGTCTGCC
This sequence comes from uncultured Binatia bacterium (SeqCode), assembly GCA_965116085.1. Taxonomy (GTDB): domain Bacteria; phylum Desulfobacterota; class Binatia; order Bin18; family Bin18; genus Bin18. The sequence goes on along the minus strand of OZ220487.1, from coordinate 4,888,653 downwards.
CGGGAGCTGTCCACGCGGCGCAATGAAATCGAAGGGGTGTTTCGTCGATTGCAGGGATGCCGTCGCCTCTGCTCGCGATGCGAGCAACGCGACGTGCTAGTCCTCGGATGCATCGGCTTCGTACTCATCATCGATGAGTTGCGATAGTGTTAACAGTCCCTAACGCTCCCCGTGGCCGGGAGCCGAACCCTCAATGGCAGCCGGGGGAGGAACACCCTATCGTAGCGCTCCCCGTGGCCGGGGGCCGAACCGCACACCCCGACAGACCCCGCGCCCGCAACGCGACGGGCCTGCGCGCCAGCATGCCCTCCCCACGCGTCAAAGGAGGGCTGAACGGTCGGCAAGGGCGGAGAACCAGGCGGGAGCAGGTACCACTGGCCCCCGAAGCCAGCATAGACTGGAGCGCCTCGCACCTGCGGCGCGGGTCGGCGAGCGCGGCTGACCCAGCCAGCCCGGTGCGGGGATCACTGGAGCCCGGCGCGACCCCTCCTCGGTGCTCCAGGCGTTTTGCCGGTGGGCAGCCGCTCGTTTATATTTCCCTTGGGGGGCTCGCTCCAAGCCATGGGATCCTCCATAGCGGTCTCCCGGCCCGCTAAGCTACCGTGTCTTGATGCCACCCGCTACTTTCGGAACAAACTCTAACGCCCGGCAAAGCTCCTTAATCGGTTTCCTTATCTCCTGACGGTGATGGTGTGCAGCCAGTATGGTGCTCGGAAATGTGACATGCTCCCGCTGCGTATGGGGGCCGAACTGCCAAGGTAAGCACGGTGGCGAGTGTGGCTTGTACACGGATGTCTTTGGTCGTACGATTCTGACTAGAGCTATCTTTTGAGAGAGATTCGTCGAATTTTTCTTCGACAAGTGAACCGGGAGGGACTATGCAATCGAGCTATACGGGAATTATCAGGGTCGAGCCGGGCAAGCGCCGGGGGGAAACCCTGCATTCGTGGCCCGCGCCTCCCGGTCCATGACGTTCTGGAGTATCTTGCGTCCGGGATGACCGGGTCTGAAATGCTGGCTGATTTTCCCGCCCCGCCCCGTGAGGATATCGGGTGGTGTCTCGCCTTTGCCGCCGAGCGGGAGCGCCACCTAGTCTCCATTCCACCAGAATGACCCTGTTGTGTGATCAGAACCTGTCCTGGCGTCTCAAAGCAGGATTGCGCGGGACCTTTACCCCCAATCCCTCCACGTCAGGGACAGGGGGAGTGAAGGGATAGTACGGAGTACGGATATATCCCCCAATCCCTCCACGTCAGGGACAGGGGCCTTGCGTCTGCTGGTGATGTCACCGTATGGGCCTACGCCAAGGAGCACGGATTCATCAGTGTCTCGAAAGCCGCTGATTTTCGGCATCTCGGCTTCACCTCTGGGCAATCCGCCCAAAGGTATTTGGATTCGGCGAGGGAATTGCCCAACCAAGGAGATTGAGCCGCTTCTTCGTCCGTACTTGCGTTGTATGAGGACGGGACGAGAGGGCGTCCTCGCCCCGATTTGCCCTTTAACCGTCAGGGGCAGTTTCCCGTACATGGTGAGGAGTGGGGTGACTGACGAAACATCGCTACGAGCAGGCTGTCTATACGCGCCGTAGGCCCAGCCGGCCCTATCGGAAACGGGGTTCACTATCACGAAAGGTCAAGCCACCCCTCTCCCCTCCGGGGTGGGGTCATAACAGCATTATCGAGGCCAGATCTATTCCCGGGGTGGACATTTTGCCCTAGAGGGGTAGGGGCCCCCCTGTGCGCTATGGGGGCGCTTGATAAAACTCTGAAGCTCTCGGCCTTGCTTCCACCATCTGGAGAAGTATCTTCGTTGCGCCTATGCCTGCCCGTGGCCTCTCCCTCCGGCTGACTATTCTCGGTGTGCTCTCGCTGCTTCTCTATGCCGCCATGGCGTGGTTGAGCCAGTCATTCAGCTATGGCCACGGGCATCAGGAGCGCCCGATCTTGAGCTTTGTGGGAGTGTACGGTCTCGCGTTTCTGGTCTATGCCGTAGCGGTCTGGCGGATCAAACGACAGCCGCCTGAGTCGGGAGCACTCGCGCTGGTGGTGATTTTTGCCGCCCTCTTTCGGTCGGTCGTCCTCTTCTCCGAGCCCATCCAAGAGGACGACTTCTATCGTTATCTGTGGGACGGCACGGTGGTGGCTAGCGGTCTGAACCCCTACCGTTTCACTCCGCGCGCGGTGCAAGCGGACAACGGCGAGGAAGAGTCGCTCCGCCCCTACCGGGAGCTGGCCGAAACGGATGCGCACCTTGCCTTGCTCTTATCGCGGATCAACCACCCGGAGGTGCTGACCCTCTACCCTCCCGTTGCGCAAGGCGTCTTCGGTCTGGCGGCCTTGATCGTGCCGGGCAGCGTGCTCGCCTTACGCCTGCTCTTCTTCTTTTTTGACCTGGCCGTGTGCGGGGCGCTGGTCCGATTGCTGCGCCACCTGGGCCGCTGCCCGTCGTGGGTGGTGGTCTATGCTTGGTCTCCGCTGGTCATCAAAGAGACGATCAACTCCGCGCACTATGACGTCGTGCCGACCTTCCTGCTGGTCCTGGCCTTGCTGGCGCTTGTTGGCGGACGCGTGGCGGTCGGGTTCCTGAGCCTGGGCGGGGCCATAGCGGGGAAGGTTTTTCCGGTCGTGCTGTTGCCCCTTTTTGTCGCACACGCTTGGCGGCGCTACGGTTTCAGGAGAGCGGGCGGCGGGCTCGCGCTGACCGGGCTGACGGTTGTGGGGAGCTATGCCCCGTTTGTGGCGGCGGGGAGCGGATTGTGGCAGGGCTTTGTCACCTTTGCGGCCCACTGGCAAACCAACAGTCTGCTCTTTCCGGTCTTCCATCAGGCGCTAGGCGACCGCTGGCTGACGAACGGCGTTGTGGCGAGTTGTCTGGGCGGGGTGGTGGGGGTGGCTGTCGGCTGGAGTAGGCAAGGAAATGGGGAAACGCTCGTGCGTGGCTGTTTCGTTGTGATGGGGGCGATGTTCTTGCTCAGCCCGGTCGGGAATCCGTGGTATTATATGTGGGTGATGCCGTTTATTTGCCTCTTTCCGCACCCTTCCTGGTTGCTCTTGTCCGGCCTCCTGGGATTGTACTACACTGTCTTTCATTTCCTGTATCGTGGCGAGCCGGAACTGTTTCGCTGGGTGGTCTGGGGGGAATATCTGCCTTTTTACGTTGCCTTGGCCTGGGAAGCTTGGCAGAGGCGGCGCCCCCCACGGGTCTGAATATGTGCCGTACCGCATGGAAGTCTGCTGCCGCCGGCCTGAGCGTTGCCTGTTTTTTGTGGGGGAGCGTATCGCTCGCCCGCGCCGGGCAGGCGGCAACGCCTGAGACCCGGCTGGTTATTTCCCCAGAGTCGAAACAGGTCACCCTCCATGGGGTCATCCATCCGGGGCGTTTTAACCGGGCCGAGGGGGCCGCGGCGCATTATCATCTGTTGACCTGGAAGGGGGGCCACTCCAGAACTGCGCTCATTGAGACATCGGTCGATGACCTGGCCTTTCACGCCGCGTTACTCGAAATTGGTGCCCAACCGGGCAATACGTTGTCGATGGAGGCGTGGACGCAGCGGACAGACCCGGACAATCCGGCCTCACGCCAAAGGGCCAAGGGCAGTCGTTTGGCCGTTTTCCTCTCCTGGCCGGCCCAGCCCCAGGGCCTCCCGATTCACCGGATTTTCCGTCCGTCTCCCTCCAATCCCCAGCTCCCGGTCTGGACGTTCGAGGGTAATCGGGACCGCTGGTTCAATGAGGTGCCGTTTGTCTCACGGCCGGGCTGTTTGGTGTGTCTCTACAGTTGTCCGAGTGGGAAGCTGGGCAACGGGGGGTTGAGTATCGCCGACTATATGGCGTGGCCGGAGCGGTTTCAGGCCGATCCGGCCATCTTGCCCGCTGACCGGACCCCCGTGCAGGTCACCTTCGAGTTGTTGCCGTAGCGTATGCAGACAGAAAACCCGCCCCCCCGTATTGGGGTAGTCATTCCTGCGCTCAATGAAGCCGCCTCCCTGCCCAAGGTGCTGGGGGACTTGCCGTGGGAGCGGCTTGTCGAAGTCGTGGTGGTCGACAACGGCTCATCGGACGGGACGGCAACCGTGGCCCGAGCGCATGGGGCCACGGTTCTCGGTGAACCCCGGCGCGGCTATGGCTGGGCCTGTCTGGCGGGTATCGGATATCTCCAGGACAAACACCTCGATATCCTGGTCTTTCTCGATGGCGATTACAGCGATTATCCCGACGAACTCGGCGCCCTTGTCCGGCCTATCCTCGAGCAAGGCTATGACCTGGTAATCGGCTCCCGCCCGCAACGCGCCGCCGCCGGCGCGCTCCTCCCTCATGCGCGGTGGGGGAATACGCTGGCAACGTGGCTCATCCGTCTCTTGTCCGGTTTCACCTATACCGACCTCGGGCCGTTTCGCGCTATCCGCTTTCCTCAACTGCTGGCCATCGATATGCAGGAGAAAACCTATGGCTGGACGGTCGAAATGCAACTCAAGGCCATCCGCCACGGCCTGCGCATCACGGAGGTGCCGGTCCGCTATCGTCCGCGCATTGGCGCTTCCAAAGTGAGCGGCACGGTCACCGGCACTCTCTCGGCCGGCTGGAAAATTCTCTGGACCGTCTTTCGACATGCCCGGAGAGCCGCATGACGGACCCCGGCCTGGAATGGAATGTGGCGTTCCCCCCGGAGGAGGTCATCCCGCGCCTCGAAAACTTATTTCGGCAGTATCACTACCCGTATACCCGGGAGCAGAGAGACGCGGAGCGGCATTACCGGACGGCCCTCGGCCAGGGGACGCTGGAGGTGGTCGTGCAGCCGCGCGAACCGGAGCAGAGCCCGCTCAGCCGCGCGCTCGTTCTCCGGCGAACGCGCTTGCAGATCACGTATCAAAGCGTCAGCGGGCCGGACCAGGCCCGCTTCAAGCACCAACTGACCCTGGCTTTTCTGCGGGTGGGAGGCTGATGCGCGTCAGTGTCGTGATTCCCACACTGAACGAGGCCGGAGTCATTGAGCAGACGCTCAGGCGAGTCCGTCAGGCGAGCGCCTGCGAGATCGTTGTGGTGGATGCCGGCAGCGGCGATGGCACAGCGGAGTGTGCACGCCCATACGCCGACCGGCTTGTTCGTGCGCCGCGTAGCCGTGCCCGGCAGATGAATACCGGCGCCCGCGCCGCAAGGGGTGAAGCCCTCCTCTTTCTCCACGCGGATACGTGGCCCCCCGCCGGGTTTGCAGCGCTGATCGTGGACGCGCTGGCCGACCCCGAGGTGGTGGGCGGACGTTTCGATGTCCATGTGGACGCGCCGGGTTGGCCGTTTCGGGCGATTGGCACCTTGATGAATGTCCGCTCCCGTCTCACCGGTATCGCCACCGGGGACCAAGGGATTTTTGTCCGTCGTGCGGTGTTTGAGGCGATCGGCGGCTACCCGGAGTGGGACCTCATGGAAGACCTGGAGTTCAGCCGTCAACTCAAACGGGCGGGAAAAATCGCCTGCTTGCGGGGACGGGTGAAAACCTCCGCCCGGCGCTGGCAAAAACACGGGATCACAAAGACCATTCTCCTCATGTGGGGCCTGCGGCTGTGTCATTTCCTTGGCGTTTCGCCGGCTGCACTCAAGCCATTTTATGCAGATACGCGCTAGGTCCTGTTAGCACTATCGCAAGGCATCAATGATGAGGGCGAAGACGATGCATCCAAGGAATAGCACGTCGCGTTGCTCGCATCGCGAGCAGAGGCGACTGCCTCCCTGCAAGCGACGCCACACCCGCGCGATTTCATTGCGCCGCGTGGACAGCTCCCAGGCAGACGCCCAAGGCCCCCCCCCCGGCTTCGCCGCGGCCCCCCGGGCTCCTCCCCCCGCGCCCCGGCCCGGAGCCGCCGTGGGGCACCCGCGGACGCCCGGGCCGTCATTCCACACGGGCGGGATCATGGCAGTCTTTGCCAGGGGCACCCGCGGACGCCCGGGCCGTCATCCCCGCGGGAGGAGCGGGGTGGCGGGGGCGGGCCCGGGCGGGCGCGAGCAGCCGAGCGCCGGGCGCGCATCCGCGGCCCCCTATGCCTCTTGGTGGTCCCACCGCCTCGGGAGCGGCCGAGGGGTGGGGGGCCAGTTGTGTGCGCGCCCCCGGGCCGGCGGGAGGGACTTTGACGAGGGGCGGGCTAGCGACCGGGCTGCCCGCTTGAGGCGCACGATCGGGGCGCGGTGCAGACGCTCGCAGACCCGATCAAGGACGCCGGGGTGCGACCCGCGGGGCAGCCGGGGGTCGATGGTGTGCCAGGGGCCAAATCGGGGCGGGCACCCGCGCCCGTTGCCGCCCGGCGCGGCGACCGACAAGAGAGAGGTGAGCACGGGGCGATTGGAGAGGCGGACCGGGCCGCGCGGTACCGGGAGAGGGGGCTCGATCCGGTCGTATGGAGCCTGCGTGAGTTCCATACATCCAGGATGCCAGAATCATGCGCATGAGTGGTAACAGGCCCTAGGCCAATCGGCATATAGACACACACCGCGCCACCGACGATGTCTCCGGTCACGCGGACCCGACGCGGCATGTTGAGGAGAATCACCCCAACTGTAAAAGCCAGAAATAATGAGGAAGCCGGAACAGTGGCTGAAGATTGACCGCCGGTCGATATAGACGGCGTATGAGGCCCATCGCCTAGCTTGTCGGTCGGAGCGGTAAAGACCGTTGCAAGGAGCAGCATCCTTTTGCGGCGATGTACATCATAGGGGACGACCAACAGGGATGTGGAGGCCCAACAGGTCAAGCAGAATCAGACCCAGGCGACTCGGGAAGAATTCCTGGACGAACGGGTTGATGATATCGCGAGAGGAGCGTGGCCCGCGCCCCCCGCATGCCGGGGCACTCGGGCCGCTAGTCTCCTTCGTGCCGCCCGCCCTGTGCGGTGTCCGTTCTCCCCTGTGAAAACTGTTGCTTCTCCGGCGTCGAATCTGTCCACGCTTTCCGCTATGATATCGGCAACGAAAAAAAACAAAAGACGAGGAGTCGAACTGTGCAGTGTCCAAAATGTCCCAACGGCCTCTTGGTTGCAACGCAAGTGCAGGCTATTGAAGTAGATCGCTGCAAGGCGTGTGGGGGGATTTGGTTTGACAATCACGAACTCGTCCCTCTGTGGACGCGCTGGCCGACCGTCGCTAGGTCGAAGGGGCGCAACGGATGCGCACGTCCCTCTGTGGACGCGCTGGCCGACCCCGAGGTGGTGGGCGGACGTTTCGATGTCCATGTGGACGCGCCGGGTTGGCCGTTTCGGGCGATTGGCACCTTGATGAATGTCCGCTCCCGTCTCACCGGTATCGCCACCGGGGACCAAGGGATTTTTGTCCGTCGTGCGGTGTTTGAGGCGATCGGCGGCTACCCGGAGTGGGACCTCATGGAAGACCTGGAGTTCAGCCGTCAACTCAAACGGGCGGGAAAAATCGCCTGCTTGCGGGGACGGGTGAAAACCTCCGCCCGGCGCTGGCAAAAACACGGGATCACAAAGACCATTCTCCTCATGTGGGGCCTGCGGCTGTGTCATTTCCTCGGCATTTCGCCGGCTGCACTCAAGCCATTTTATGCAGATACGCGCTAGGCTGTATACCCAACCAATTGACATACTGGGTGGGGTTGTGTCCTGGGGCGAGAGGCCTTCATGCCGGAAGGGTGCCCAGGGGAGTTCCGCTGTCGGGCGAGCGATGTGACATGGCGGATGGGGGTGGCGGCACCGGGTGCTGGCCGGGCTCTGCTTCGTGTGGCCCCCCGACAGCCCGTGGTGAGTTCCGACGGTGTACTTCGGGCCAGCCACCTCTTGCGCCAAGCGCGCCCCTTGAGGGAGCTAAGCGAGGAGGTGGTAGAACCTGCTTGGGACTCTTCCCAAGTTGGGAGACGAGGAGGACCAGGAGGACGGCCCCAGCGGCGAGGCGGCGGGGGCCGCGTCCCCCGTCATGGTGTCGGGGCGCTTACGGCCGGCGTGCCACGGGCGCATGTCCGTTCCCGGGGCTGGTCGACGACGAAGCGCCCTGCCCGGATCGACGGCCGGGGCCCGCCGCGCCGCTGGCCCTTGTCGCCGAGGCCGCCTCCCTGCTCGCCGAGCTTGAAGCTGGCACCGTTTGGAGCGCCGCTCCGGGCGTCTGATCCGCAGGCCGTTCTTGAGCGACCGGCACCGGGGCGGGGCGCCGCGGGGGACGGTACTGCAGCGGAGCGGGCGAAACGGGAGGCGCGGGGGGCAGCCGGCTATGGGGCGGGGGGCCGAGAGGGCCGGCGCAAGGCGGCGGGGAACGCCCCCCCGTGTCCCGCGCGAGGGCGCAGGGCGGCCAAGCGGGAACCGGCGGCGGGCCACACCCACTCCGCCGCGCGCCACTGGCTTTCGGCGGCCCCGCTCAGGGGGCTCAAGCCGGCACGGGGATGGCGACCGTGCCGGGGGCGCGGCCTTCAGCCAGGGCGCGGCGCGGGGGCGCTCGTCGGTCGGGCGTGGACTAGGGGCCTGTTAACACTCATGAGCATGATTATGGTGTCCTCAGGTGTATGGAACCCACTCAAGCTCAATATGAACGGATCGCGCCCCATCTCCCGGTGCAGCGCGCAATGTCAGCCTGTCCAACCGCCAAGTGCTCAGCGCCATCTTGTATGTCGCCGAGCAGGGAGGCAAAGGGTACGGGTTACCGCCACGATTTGGCACCTGGCACACCATCTCCCCCCGGATGAGCCGCTGGTCGCAACCCGGCGTCCTCGACCGGGTCTTCGCGCCTCGGCACCGCGAATCGATCGTGCGCATCAAGCTGGAGGCCGTACGGCCCTCGCCTCCTCGCTCTCGCCCGGGCACGCCCCCGCCGCCCCGGAAGGCCGCCCCAGTGGCCGACTCGTCTGGGCCCGCACCCCGATATTCCCGCGTTGCTCAGGGACCGGGCGTCCGCGGACGCCAAGCCGCGGCCCCGGGCCGGGGCGGGAGGAGGGGGGAGCCCGTGGGGCCGCCCCGGCGCACCCGGGTGGGGCCTTGGGCGTCTGCCCGTGAGCTGTCCACGCGGCGCACCGCAAGCGCGCGGGTGGGGCGTCGATTGCAGGGATGCCGTCGCCTCTGCTCGCGATGCGAGCAACGCGACATGCTATTCCTTGGATGCATCGTCTTCGCCCTCATCATTGATGCCTTGCGATAGTGTTAACAGACCCTAGCAAGAGGAGGTGGGGGGCCCTGACCGGGAGTCGGTTCGGTTATCGGGCACATTGCGGGCCAACTTGGGCCTTCTTGGGGCCCCGGACAGCTCCCCCGTGGTCCGAAGTCCGATAAAATCCACACAAAGAGGCAGGGGCTGCCATTTCGAGCGATGGGCTACACCTCAGGCCAGCCTGCGCGGCAAGCTCCTAGACTCAGGTCCTATAATAAATGTCTTGCCCCTGAGTGTCGGAGGGTGTGGGGTCCAGAATGAGGGAGGATGTCATGTCGGATCCTCCTGTCCGGCTCTCGGCAGCGCCGTGTGCCCGTCTCCGTCCCTGGCGGCCGAACCAGGGGCGCGGAGGGTCGCGGGTCGCTGCCCGGCGGGGAAGCTCGGGCCTCTCTCCCCGCCCCTCGGGCGGGGCTGCAGAGGTGTGCCGCGCCCGAGGGTTCCGGCCCGCCCCAGTCCCGGTCCCCCTGGTTCGTGCGCAGGAGCCAGATGGGGAAGCGTCTTGTCGGGCGGTGTCCTGCCGGGTCCCCCTGGTTCGTGCGCGGGACCCAGGCGGGGGTGTTGGCACGCCTGTACGCGGCGCGAGCTGGGCGCGCGCCGCGTCCCCTCTGCCCGCGCCCTGCCCGGTGGCCCGGCGGCTCCCAAAGGGGTGCGCTCGCGCCGGGTCGGCCGCCCACGGGGCGGGTGCCCTGCCAGGAGGCCTGCGGTCGGCTACACTGCTGGCGCCCCCCTGTTCCGGCGGCTCCCCGCGGGCCTGGTCCGCGCCTCTCGCGACGCCGCGGTCTGGCACCCGCCCGGCCCCTACTCGCCGCCTAGGGCGCTGCCCTCGCCCCCTACCTCCCCGGGTGTCCCCCGCCGGGCACCGGACGCATACGAGCGGCACTCGACAAACGGCGCACCCTCATCGAACGTCGGCGCGGCAGCCTCACGGAGGGACGCCGCCTCGCCCGGCGAGACGCCCGCTGGACCCACCCCTGCTTTCGCGCCCTCTGCCTCGCCGCTCCCGGCATCTGCTGGGTATGAGGCCTGAGCCTAGGTGACATTCCCACAGCGATACACCCTTCATCGGCTCCTATGGATAACAAGCCCGGACAACCAGACATCAATTCCGCATAGGGTCGCATGTGAAAAAATCAAGGGGTGACCCGCCGCGATAATAATCCTGCCGTTGTCGGGTGATGGCACGGGCAAAGGCCCAAGACAGTGGTGACGGCGAGGACGCAGACCGCAGATTTCCCGTCGGCTCGGTCGCTGTCGGCATCTGTTGTTCTCCCAATAACGGAATCGACGACGCGCTGCGCGTGTGCGGCTGGCTCATCGTGCACATCTCTTCGGAAAGCCCCTCTATCATGCGCTGTGCGTGTGCGACTGGTTCAACACCAGCTTGGGCAGGATCTTAATCAGTGAGGCGAAGCGTGTCCAGGTTCAGACACATAGCCTGTGATTCGGAGCGATGGGGTCGTGGTTTCTGCCCGTTATGGGTAGAAGCTCCCGCCTCTTCCGCCCCTGCGCGAGCGGAGCGAGCGCCCTCCTCAAGCTGGTCAAGATTCCCCCGCAGCTTCCGCCCCTGCGCGAGCGGAGCGAGCGATGGGCGGAAGAGGCACCCCGGCGCTCGCCGGGGTGCGGGGGCGGTTCGCCTGTTGTTGCATCACAAACCCAAAAGGCGGCCGACCCAGGCCGAGCCACTCTCTGCGCAGCCGCTCGTATCGCAGTGTTCGCATCGCTGACCCCACGCCGAAGGACGCAGGCGCGCGCCTGTGCCAGAGCCAGCCCTCCCGGCAGTTGCGCGCCCAAGGCGGCGGCGCGGCGCCGCCGCCTTGGGCCGGAGGCGTCTCGCGCCCCGCGTATTACCCGCTGGCAGGCGCGCTCCCAAGCCCCTGGAGTCAAGGGACTGGCAGCCCAAAGCCGCGGCCCCCGACGAACTCCCCCCCCTCCCAGCGCTGGCGCCGCTCCCAGGAAGGGGCCGGGTGGCGGATGCGCCAGCGCTCTCCGGGCAGGGGCCAAAAGCGTCTCACGGGCATGCGGGCGCGCGCAGGAACCACGCTGTCGGCATCGCCCAGCGGGCGGCTCCTGGCCAAGGGCCGGCGCCGGCGGCCTCGGGCGCACCCGGACGCAGCACCCGCGCAACTGCGCCTCGGGGCCTGTGCAGCGCGGGCAGCCTGCCCTGACGCCCGCCCACCCCGGCGAGGGGGGCCAGAGCACTCACCTGACCGTCTCGCGCGAGGGAAAGACGCGCAAGCCGTTCCAGGCACCCTGCCCCGGGAGCGAGCACCTGGGCCCGCGGGGGAACTCCCGCGCCCCCGCGCACACCGCCCGCCGCTTCCTGCAGACCGGGCGCGAGGAGCTGGGGCCTCCGGTGCCCTCCCTCCCGGGCGACGGCGGCAGCGCGTGCCGGGCCGAGGGCGAGGACGCCGGCCAAGAACTCAAACCGCCCTTGGCCGGGCGACCACCGACAAGCCCCCAGCTCAACGGCGTCGTCGCACGCCCCCCCCCTTGCGCTCAAGCGCCGAGGTCTGGGGCTCCGACCAGGGCGACCTCACCGTCCGGGACGCCAGCGAACCCCTGAGCCAATATCAAGACTTCTACCACCATGTCCGGCCCCACTACGCACTCGACTTGAAAACGTCCCTGGCATAGCTTCGCCAATACAGGGGCACTGAACCCGCCTCGTCTCAGATGGGGTGAACCGGTACAAAGAGTTGACAGGGCTACGGCGATTGGGTAGACTCCATCATCATGATGGTGGTGGGCTTCGAGAAGAGAGGACAATGTCGCCTAGCGGCCGGTAACCGGGCCTTCTCGGCCATGTGCTGTCCGTCAAGGCCGCGGTGCCTCGCTCCCTTTCGGTCGGGACGCCTGTCTCGTCCACCCACGCCCGAGTCCAGCTTGAGGCTTTCAAGACCTCGGCGGATATTTTCTCTAATCCTAACCCAATGAAAGGAGAGGTATAGAGCATGAAGATATTCCTGATCGAAAGCGAGGAAACGGTCGATCGGTCCGGCTATGAGGGGCCGCACCAGTTCAAAGCCAAGGACGGGTACGCTGGCCGGATGAGCGTCGTGGGGGGGGACGGTGAGGACACTTTCACTGGGGGCCCGGACAACGACTACTTCAAGGATGCTGGCGGTGGCAGCGAAGCGAGTGGCGGTGCCGGGCGCGACTATCTCGAAGGCGGCAACGGCCTGAACATCCTGCGTGGAGGCTGGGGCGAAGACACCCTGGTCGGAAACCAGCTCGACCAGATCGCTGACCGTCTCTACGGCGGGCCTGGAAACGACTATCTGGTTGCGGGCCGGCTCAAGGGCGGCAACTACGGCAACCGGGTGGACGACGGCACCGGTGCGCTGACCGACTCGACGCTCGGCCGGGGGCCGACCTCCGACCGGGCCGTGGATCCGAAAGGAACCGTCCTCCAGGGCGGCGCGTGGGGCGACTTCTTCATCCTGAACCCCGACAGCTATGTCTATATCGAGGACTGGCGGCCCCTCCGCGACATCATCTACGTGACCGGTATCCGGGACGGGGCGGAGATCACCATCACCCACCATCCCGCCGGCCACTACGGGGACGCCCACTTCCGAATCATGCTCGGCAACAAGGTGCTCGCCGAGGTCAACTACGGGTCGGATGTCGACCCTGATGACGCCAGTGCCGTTGCGGCGGCGATAGCCGCGATCGACCATGACACGCATACCGCGAGCGGGGACTGGATCAACGGCGACCATGAGGGCAACGCCATTCAGGGCACCGTGCATGACGACCATCTCTACGGCCACGGCGGCGACGACACGCTTGACGGCGGCGCGGGCGACGACGCCCTCAAAGGCGGCCACGGCAACGATGTCCTTCGTGGCGAGGACGGTCACGACCGACTGTTCGGCGGCCCAGCCAACGACACGCTTTGGGGCGGCGCGGGCATAGACACGCTGGACGGCGATGGCGGCAACGACCTGCTCTACGGCGGCGCGGACGACGACGAGCTCAACGGCGGCCACGGCCACGACCGGCTCGACGGCGGCGCGGGCCGCGAGGTGCTCTACGGCGGCGCGGGCCAGGACATCTTTGTGATCAGCGAAGGCAGGAGCTCGGACGGGGCCGCGGACATCATCATGGACTTCAACATGGAGGAGGACTACATCCGGCTACCGTTGAGCGTCTCGTGGGACGGTGTCCGGTTCGTCCGGAGCGCGGACACGAGCGGGCCGACCACCCACTTGGTCATGGGTACGGGCGAGTCACAGAAGGTGCTGGCCCGGCTCGATGGGTTCGAGAATTACAATACCTGGGAGCTGGATGACCTCAAGAGCAAGGTGGAGTTCATCTGGGACTTCGATCCGAACGCCGAGCAGCCGCCGCCGCCGAAGACCGGGGAAGAGATCACGGGGACGGACAAAAAGGACCTGCTCATCGGCGACAGTGGGGACGACACCATCACGGGCCTGAGGTCGATGGACGTGCTCTACGGGCGGGGTGGGAACGACACGCTCTCCGGTGGCAACGGCAAGGATATCCTGTATGGCGAGCAGGGGGATGACCGCCTCCTCGGGGACGGCAACAACGACATCCTGCATGGCGGGGCGGGCCACGACACGCTGGAGGGCGGGAATGGCGACGATGTGCTGCATGGCGACGGCGGGAACGACACGCTGAAGGGCGGGAATGGCGAGGACCGGCTGTCCGGCGGTGGCGGCAACGACACGCTGCTCGGGGGAGCCGGCAACGACCGGCGGCTGGAAGGCGGAGAAGGCTCGGATGTCGTGCACGGCGGGGAAGGGGACGACCGGCTGTTCGGCGACGGCGGGAACGACCGGCTTGAGGGCGGGGAGGGGGTGGACCACCTGCATGGCGGCGAGGGCCCCGACTATTTCCTTTTCCGTAAGGGCGACGGCATGGATTTCATCAAGGATTTCAATCCCGCGGAGGACACCATCATCTTCCTGGCCCAAGCCAAGGAGGATGCGGGCACGAAGAAGACGTTCCTCCAGGTGTCCGACCTGAAGGTTGTCGATGACGAGGAGGCGGGTGGCGTGGTGATCACGTCGAAGAAGCTCGAAGGCACCGAGATCATCGTCGAGGGGGTGACTTTCGAGCATCTGAACGGCGGTCACTTCGACGCCGTGACGTTCGAGGAGTACGAGAACCTTCTGATCATCAACTGAGCGGGCTGGGCCCGCAGGCAGATGGCGCCTGTTCCCGTGGCGAGGAACAGGCGCCTCCCCCCCCTTCACGCCCCGGCATCCTGCCCAAGACCCTACGAGGGGCGCACGCAAAGCAGATGCATCCCCGCACCGCAACCGGCATGGCCCCGACCCGAGACCAGTGCGCCCTACACCGTGGCAGGGGGCAGCCGCGGCAATTGCCCGACCCACCCCTGCCTTCGGCGGACGCTACCGCTTGGCTGCCTCTGGGCGCAAGACCTCCTCACAACCCCCTCCCTGTCCTACGTCGCTGTCTGGTACCAAAAACCCCCGCACCTTACTCCGCTGCCAGCGCGATCATCCGCTCCCGCCTCTGGCTCGGAAACCATTTATCGCGCTCTCCCGCCAGGCCGGGAATGACAGTTAATGTCCCCTGACAAAAAAGGCGCATGCATTATCCGCTCCTCTTCGCCACGTAATGCACAAAGCCGGGCTGAGAGCCTTCCCATTTGGGGGGATCATGGTTGCAACCTGAGTGGAGAGAAACCCTTGAGGCCGGGGGTCGGCACGATCCCCCACGAGGGGAACCTCCTACAAAACTCAAACTGGGACACTCCCCTGAGATCGTGCTACTCGCCGCGCTGACCCAGGGACAGCCTCTAGTTACGTAAGCGCGGGTCGAGAGTTGGCCGCGACGGGACCGGATGCTACGAAAAGGAGGTCTCCGGGGGGGCCCCCCGGCCCCTCGGGCCATTCCCGAGAGGGGAACCGGGCCGCCCGGACCCAGTCGCGGCCCCTCTCCGTAGGGGAAGGATGCGGGCAGGGGGGCTAGTGGACCGACCCTTCGTAAATCCCCATCACGGTGTCCAGGAATCGATGGGCGTCCTCTTTGACACGCTGAAACGAATTCCGACCAATAATCGATCCAAACCCACCGCCGTCACGAATCGCGCGGACTTCGTCGAAGAATTCTTCATCGCCTTTCGCCGCTCCACCCGAGAAGATGACAATCCGTTTATGATTGAAGGCGCTTTGCACAACGTGGCGGACCCGTTCCGCCGGTGTCTCAATCGGTACATGATGTTTCTGATACGCCTTTTGCGCCTCGGACAATTCAATGTGAGGGCTGGGCAGCTTCACTTTAATGATATGCGCACCCATCTGGGCGGCGATCTGCGCAGCATAGGCGACGACATCAATCGCCGTCTCCCCGGCCTTGCTCAGGTCCGAGCCACGCGGATATGACCACACCACGACCGCCAGCCCCTTGGACTTGGCCTCTTTGGTGATTTCCCGGAGTTGCTCGTACATGGTTTGGGCCGCGGACGAGCCTGGATAGATCGTAAATCCGACCGCAACACAACCGAGCCGCAGCGCGTCGTCAACGCTACTTGTGATCGACGAGAGCGGATCTCTCTCGTCGTGCAGCACATCGTGACTGTTGAGCTTGAGAATAAGCGGAACCCGGCCGAGGAAGGCATCGGCTCCGGCTTCGATAAAGCCGAGCGGTGCGGCATAGGCATTACATCCGGTGTCGATGGCGAGTTGGAAGTGGTAATCCGGGTCGTAGCCTGCGGGATTCGGCGCAAAGCTCCGGGCCGGCCCGTGCTCGAAGCCCTGGTCAACCGGCAGGATGACCAGCTTGCCGGTGCCGCCGAGACGGCCATGATTGAGCAGGCGGACGATATTCGTCCGCGTACCGGGATTGTCGCCCTCATACCAACTCAGAATTTCTTCTGCGCGTTCTGTCATGATCCTACACCTCCTCGCGTACGCTTTACATAGCAAGGCCGTTTATGCATAGAAAGACTCCGCCTGCTCCACATCCTCGGGGCTGCCAATGAGGAGGGGGGTGCGTTGGTGCAGCGTCTGTGGAACGAGGTCGAGAATCGGTTGCCGACCATTGCTGGCCCGCCCGCCGGCTTGTTCGATGACCAAGGCCATCGGCGCGGCCTCGTACATCAACCGCAGCTTGCCGCTCCCATGCCCGGGGTCGGCGGGATAGAGAAAGATGCCGCCTTTCAGCAAGGTGCGGTGAAAATCTGCAACAAAGGAGCCGACATAGCGCCCAGAGTAGGGTCGTCCGGACTCTTTGTCTCTCTGCTGCAAGTATTCGACGTAGTGCCGCGTTTCGGGCAACCAGTCGTTGCGGCGACCCTCGTTGATGCTATACGTCGCGCCCCGGCTCGGAACGCGAATGTTGCCGTGCGACAGAAAAAAGTCACCAATCCCGGGGTCGAGGGTAAACCCGTGCACACCCGCGCCCGCGGTATAAACCAGCATGGTATTGGGGCCATACACGGCATAGCCGGCCGCAACTTGGTCTCTGCCTTTGAGGTACAGAGATTTTCTCAAGGCTTCGCCCCTCCCCGTCGGACGTCGGTGTATCGAGAAAATGGAGCCGATCGTGACATCGACATCGATATTGGATGAGCCGTCGAGCGGGTCCACAAAGACAACATACTTTCCCCTGTCCGTATTCCCCAGGATTTGTGCTGGCTGATCCATCTCTTCAGACACCATGTCCGACACGAGTTGGCCATAGGCAAACGACTCGAGGAAGGCGTCATTCGAGATTTCGTCCAATTGCTGAACGATTTCGCCTTGTACGTTGATCTCGTCTGTTGCGCCGAGTGCCCCGGTCAGCCCGGCCACCCGCAGCCGACGGGAGATGCTCTTGGCGGCTAGCGCAATCTGGGACAGGAGAATGGAGAATTCCCCGGTCGCCCCCGGATGTTGCTGTTGTTGCATTAAAATATGCCGGGTTAACGTGACCCTCTCGGCAGACATGTCCCTCTCCTTACGCCATTATGCTTCGTCCGACACGGCCTACTTCCTCCCTCCTATCACAAAAAGAGAAGAAGCGCCAAAACCGGGTGGGGAATGAGCGAGCTAGGTCACGGACGAGGCAAAGTCCGGCAACTCGTCACGGTGTTCCAAGGGGTCTGCTCCGGGTATCCGCCCCTCCCAAAACTCCGCTCGCGCCAGACTGAAAAGGAGGGCGGCCCCAACGAGATAGACCAGGGAGAGCAGGGCGTGTTTGGCACCCATATCAGCGTGGACCGTCCTGCAAGAATCGGGCGACGATTGCAGCGGTGGGTCGAGGCTGTTCAAGCCAGACGGCATGCGCGGCATCCGCCACGAGGGCAAACTCGGCCTCGGGGAGCCCGGCCTGATATACCTCGGCTACCTCGGTTGGCACAAGCCGGTCTCTGACCGCGGAGACCGGCAGTGTCGGAGGGGTGACGCGGAAGAGGCGTTCTTTCAGCCGGGGGGTGGAGAGCGGCGGAGGGGGCCAGCCGATACGGTCCGAGACCATCTGCGCCTTATAGAAGCGCAACTGGGACTCGGGCGACATATCATCCGGGAGAGCCCCGACAGTCAACTCCGAATGCGGGTCGGAAAAGAGCAACTCCCGGACTTCGTGATGGCTCCCTTCGGCCTTGGGGGTGACGGCATAGAAGAAATTGCTAATACGGGCCGCTGGCGTAGCGATTCCGAGCGGGTCAATGAGTACGAGTCTGCGCAGGCGGTGCGCATGCCGGGTTGCCGATTCGGTTGCGACCCAGCCACCTAGGGCCGTACCGACGAGGTGGGCGGTATCCAATGGCAAGGCATCCAACGCATCAAGGCAGAAGAAGACCATGTCCTCAACCGTCTCCGACTCCTCATAGCCCTCGGTCTCTGCGTACCCGGGCAGGGCGGGGGCGTAGACGGCAAACGCTTGTGTGAGCGTTTCGTGAAAAATGAGTTCGGTGGCCTCGCGGAATCGCTCTCGGGCAGAGGTCGGATTCTTGCCGTACGAAGAATACTCGGGCCCACCACCAACGACAGAGCCGCAGTCAAAATACCCCCGGAGCATATTGTCGGGCATGGCAACTTCTTCGGCGATTCCTGAGTGGGACATCGTAGAGCGGCAGGCCGCTGCCCAGCCCCATGACGCGCACCTGCTTGATCCGCAGCGAAAGTGCGGCGGCGACCGAATCGGGAGAGGACATCATGCCATAGGCGTTCTGGTGACGCTCGTTGATGACAAGTCCATCAAAACCCAGGGTGTCGGCATAGACGAGCTGATCGATATCCCGATGATAGACCTCCGGGCCCCGCTCCGGGTCAAAAGACTATGGGAACACGTGACCCAGGCCGTGCCATATCGTTCGGTAAAATTCTCGGGCGGATGGGGCCGGGGCATGAGATGAAACAGCCAGAATTTCATAGACCCCCCTTGAGAGATAGAGATCTCTCTTCGGCTGCCATTTGTCCCCGCCGGAAGAGGGGGGTCACCTGGCTGCTGTGGGTGTTTCAGGATTCGTTTCCTTGGGCCGTTCGAGCGGCAGGATCACCCGCATCTCGGTGAAGACGCCTTCCTCCGTGTCGAGATGGATGGAGCCACCGTGGCGGGTCAGTATGTCCGTAATGATCGACAGACCCAGTCCAGTCCCCTCGCCCGGCTTCTTTGTGGTGACGAAGGGTTGGAAAATCTGCTCGCGCAGTTCCTCCGGAATACCGGGACCGTTGTCGCGGATGTCGAACTCGACGTGATCCTTCAGGCGGCGGCTGGCGACATGCAGTTCCGGCTTAAAGCCTCCGTCCGAGTTCTGGCGTTTTTGATCAAGGGCCTGACAGGCATTGGTCACGAGATTGAGGAACACCCGACCGATATCCTGGGGCACGACTTCGAGCAGGCCCATTTCCGGGTCGAGGTCCTGCGTGAGCGTCATGTTGAAGTCCGAATTGTGAGCACGCACAGCGTGATACGAGAGGTCGACGTATTGTTTCAGCAGGGCGTTCAGGTCCGTCTCCCGCCAATTCCCCGGCCCGCCCCGGGAATGTTCGAGCATGCTTCGCACAATGCTGTCGGCGCGTTGGCTATGCTCCTTGATCTTCTGGAGATTGAGCCTGAGGTCCGAGAGGATAGGAATGATTTCTTCCGAGATCTCGGCCTCTCCTTTTTCCGCTTCTTCCATCACCTCCCCAATCTCATCGACCAACTCGACAGACACCTCGGAGAAGTTGCTCACAAAGTTGAGCGGGTTCTTGATTTCATGCGCCACGCCGGCGGTTAGCTGGCCGAGCGAAGCGAGTTTCTGCTCGGCGACGATCTGTTCTTGGGCCTGCTCGAGATGTTTCAAGGTCCGCTCAAGGGTGCGATTCTTGGCGTCCAGTTCTTCGGCCAGCTTCTCGACCAGGTTCAGCCGCTGCACCTCGAGGGCGTAGCGTCGGAACACTTCCAGAGCGTTGGCCATATCCGTCACCTCATCATTGCCTCTGACCTCGACCGGCACCTCCAGGTCGCCGCTGGCCATGGAGCGCATGGCCGTGGCCAGCCTGACAAGGCGACGGATCATATAGCGTCCCACAAACAACCAGCCGAGGAGGAGGGCGCCCGAGATGCTCAGAACATTGAGGACACCGAGGATCAATCGTCCGGTCTGGGCGGCAGACTGGGCAGCGCGACTGGATTCGATAGCCGCATCGTTGATCTCTGCGACCAGGGTGTTCACTCCGGTCAGGAGCAGGGCGGATGCCTCGCGGCCTTTGGCCAGTGCGGCCTGTTCCTGCTCCAGGCGAAGGAGGATTTCTTCGCGCAGGGGCAGGATCCCTTCACTGGCTTCCCCCATCTGGGCTAGCCGTTCCAGGTCTGCGCCGGGAAGACCGGCCGGGGTCCGCGCCGATAGTCGCTCATAGGCCCGCCGGAAATTCTGTACGGCGCTGTGGAAGCGTTCGCGCAGGGGCGGGAGCAGCCCGCGGTCGGACAGGGCCAGGGCATTGCCCAACAGGAGGACGGCGAGATTGGCTTGGTGGTTCAGGGTCGTCAAGTCTCGGGAGTAGGTGAGCTCGGTCTCGGAGGCGCGTTCATTGATCGGGCTCGGCTGGTCTTGCAGACGGCGGAGCCCCTCCACCAGATAGAACTCCTGGTTGTCGATCAGGGTTACGATGTTCTGCTCGATCCGTCGGTTCGTCTCGGCGAGTTCCTTTTTAAGGCCCTCCAAGGTCTGAGCGATGACAAGACGGCGGGCGGCCGACTGTTGGATGAGTTCCAGGTGGACGCTCAGTTCGGCGAGGTGGTCTTCGACCAGCCGGGTCTGCTCGCCAAAGGCAGTCTGAGAGGCGAGTTCCTGGATGAGGGCACTGAGGGCTGACTGTTCTCTGGCCAAATCTTCAGCCACTTTCCCGTGCTCCTGGAGCGAGGGGGCAGAGATCAGGCGCAGCGCCCCATTGACCACAACGGAACTTTGACGTGCCGCGTCCACCGCATTGCTCAGATTGGGGATGCTGGACTCTGTCAGCCGGGATCCGTGCTGGACGATCTGGTGAAAGGAAAAATAGGCCACGAGGCTGGCACTCAGAGTCAGCAGGACACCGCCCAGCAGACCGAAATAGAGTTGGGGTCCGATCCCGAGACGGAACCTGCGTCCCTGTTCCGGTTCCCCTTTCTCGGAAGGAGGGGGATCGGAGCAGGGACGCTGGGCCATGACGTCTCCAGGATCGGTGACGGGACGATGGTCGTGGTTCATTGCGGCTCCATTCGCCGGACTGACCGAAAACGTCCCTGACTGTCGATAATGGTCAGATAGACTTGGTCGGAGCCTTGATTGTCCTCTGGACCATAGCGCAACAGGAAACCGTCAATGTCGATGGTCTCGGCCTGCCGCAGTGCGCTCAGAAATCCTGCCCGGGTCGGGTTGGGTCCAGCCATCCGGAGGCCCTCTGCCACCAGACGGCCCGCCAGATAGCCTTCCAGTGACACGAAGCCCGGGGTACTCTCCGGGTCCACCATGGCTAGGGCTTGCTGGTAGTGCGCGACAACGGGGAGGCCGGTGTCTGTGGGGAAGGGGACGACCTGGGTCACATAGACCCCGGTCCCGTTGGGGCCGAGTTCTCTCGCCAGGGCTGAACTGCCGACAAAGGAGATATTGATGAAATACGGGTTGAAGCCGAGCCGCCGCGCCCAGCGGATCAGGGCGGCCGCGGGCTTATAGGCCCCGATGATGATAATCGCCTCGGGTCGGGAGCGGCGCAGGTCGAGTAACGCGACTTTTATCGCCTCGGTATTGCGCGGATAGTCCGCTTCCGCGACGAGGGGCAAGTCGTGGCGGGCGACGGCGCGCCGGACGCCCGTCAGCCCGGCGCGTCCGTAGGAATCGTTCTGATAGAGAATGCCGATGCGCTGCACCCCGAGGTCGGCAGTCAGACGGGCCACCATCTCCTCGGTTTCCTGATAGTACGAGGCCCGCATATTGAGGACATTGGGCCGGGATCGGGCATCACGCAGGAACTCCGCTCCGGTAAAGGGCGCGATATAGGGAACACCGGCCTCAGTGGCAATCGGCTGGGCGGCCAGGGATGTCGGGGTGCCCACCGCACCGACTAGGGCGAAGACGTCGCGCTCAATGAGTGCACGGGTATTGGCGATGGCCGCTTCAGGCTCGTAGGCATCGTCCAGGGAGTCCAGGATGAGGCGCCGGCCGTGTATCCCTCCCTGCCGGTTGATCGCCTCGAAAGCGGCAAGCATGCCGATACGCATCCCCTGACCCAGGGCTCGGGCCGGGCCGCTCAGGGCGGCTGACTGACCGAAGACCAGTTCTTCGGCACCGGCCGCTTGTCCGGTCTGCATCAGTACACCGACCCAGGCAACGAACCCCAGGGCGGCACGAAAAAGGGCTGGGGCAGAGCGCATCATGTCCGTTCGACAGTAGAAGAAAGAGGGGCGGTGAAGCGCAGGGCGATACAGGTAATATCATCCGATTGCGGTGCCTCTCCGGTAAAAGTACGCACTTCATCGACGACCGCGGCCACAATATCACGGGTGCTTACCTGGCCGAGGCTGGCTAGTTTGACATCAAGGCGCTCTTCTCCGAACTCCTCTTCATGAGTGT
The DNA here is from genome assembly GCA_965116085.1 of uncultured Binatia bacterium (SeqCode). Classification (GTDB taxonomy): domain Bacteria; phylum Desulfobacterota; class Binatia; order Bin18; family Bin18; genus Bin18. Next base: position 4,866,504 of record OZ220487.1, on the reverse strand, counting down.
TCTGGGCCTCGGTAATGCCATCGGTGTACAGGAAAAGGGTATCCCCGGGGGCAAGGCGAACCTCGGCGTTCCGATATTGGTGGCCGGGGGCGACTCCGAGGACCAGATTCTGTGTGGCTGGCAGCGCCTCGACCCGGGAATCGCTCCGCACCAGACGGGGCGGGTTGTGACCGCCGTTGCTGTAACGGAAGACTCCGTCCCGCAGATCAAATATCCCATAGAACAGGGTGATGAAAATACAGGTTTCATTGTCCTCGGCCAGGAGATCGTTCACTCGGTTCAGGCAGTCGGCAGGTGACGGGGAATCTCTGGCCGTCCCCTTGAGGAGGGTCCGGGTCATGAGTGTAAACAGCGCCGCCGGAATCCCCTTCCCCGAGACATCCGCGATGACCAGACCGATCCGTTCATCGTTGTCGCTCAGGGGGAAAAAATCATAGAAATCCCCGCCGACCTCCCGGGCCGGGATCATCAGGGCCTGGACATCGTGGGTCCTGCTGCGCGGAACCTCCTTGGGCAGGGCGGACATCTGCACCTGCTGCGCGACGTCGAGTTCCCGTTTGAGAACGACGAGCCGGTCCCGTGCTTCCTGAGCGGTTTCCAGGGCGCGGATATGGTTGAGGGTCTTTTCGATCGTGATTTCGAGATCGTCGAAATTGATCGGTTTGGTCACAAAATCAAACGCGCCCCGGTTCATGGCAGTACGGATATTCTCCATGTCGCCGTAGGCGGAAACGATGACCGCCTGCACGTCGGGTTTGGTGTCTTCGAGTTTGCTCAGGAGCGCGAGTCCGTCCATCACGGGCATGTTGATATCCGAGAGCACCAAATGGATCTCAGGGTGCTCGGCGAGCCTTTCGAGCGCTTCCTGGCCGTTCCGGGCAAAGACGAAATCGAATTCACCTTTGCGGATACGTCGGCGGAACTTCTGGCGGATCAGCAGTTCGAGGTCTTCTTCGTCGTCTACCACGAGAAGCCGGATGGGTGATGTTGTCAAGGTCTGATCTCTCTTCTGCGGGGCTAAATTTACAAGGCGGCCAGAGCCTCGCTGCGACTCTGGTAAATGGTGAGGATGTTGTTGAAGCCGCTGATCTCGAAAACGTGTGCGATGTGTTCGGCCAGCCCACAGAACAGCGTCTGCCCTCCTTCTGCCTGCGTCTTTCGGGCCACCACGAGAAGCACCCGCAGGCCAGCACTGCTGATGTAGTTCAGGCCCGCCAAGTCAAAGACGAGCGTTTTCTCGCCAGCCTTGAGTTGCTCCTGAATAGCGCTTTCCAGGAGGCCGACATTGCTCCCGTCCACCCGTCCCAGGGGACAGAGGATGATGGCCTTTGCCTCGTGCTCGGTCTGGACCGATAGCGTGTTCTCACTCGTCACTGCCTTCTCCTCCAATTGCGTTTTTCAGGGTAATGCGATTACGCCCCTCGACGCGTTCATAGGTGCTGCTGTCGGTTAGCTTCTTGACAAGAAATATCCCGAGGCCGCCGACAGGACGCTCCGCAAGGTCCAGACTGGTATCCGGCTCCGGGGCTTCCTCAAATGGGTTGTACGCCGGGCCATTGTCCTCAAGTTGGGCCACGACGGTCTTCTGGTCGACAAACAGGCGGAGTCGCAGCTCGGGTTCGGCAAGGTCGGGAAAGGCGTAGCAGACGCTGTTCGTTACCAGTTCGTCCAGAGCTAGGTTCAAACGCTGCTGAAAGTCCGGGCTGAGGGCGTGAGCGGTCCCGAATTCCTGGATAGCCCGGGCGAGCGTACTCAGGGCCGACAGGTCGGAGGCGAGCGGGATTTCAATGCGCTCGCTGTTCGACCGGGATTCGGAGGGCGACGACGGTTTTACCATGAGACATGCGGCCCGTCAGACGGGCAGTCAGGATGCAGCCTGTCCGTCGGTTGGATATGAGACATAGGTCTGCTCGAGGGCTTCGTGGAAATTTCGACACAATATGACGAGGTCGGCGAGGTCATACCACCCTCCTCCATCGTCGGTCAGATTGACCATCTGGTGCGAGAGAGCCGAATCCAGACGCCCGACGATTTCATAGGGCTCGGCGGGCAAGCGCCCACGCACCGGTGGGTCGACCGCCTCCAGGCTGCTCCGCACCTGAGTGACTGCGAAGCGCAGTGCATAGGGCAACTCGACATCGTACACCAGAAAGCCGAGCGCTTGTTCTCTCCCGACCTGGGCACCGTGGAGGTGGCAGTAAGCTTCAAAGGCATTGCAGTTCCGAAGGAGGCCCGCCCAGTCGCTCTCCTCCTCGGCCATGTCCTTGACGTTCGCACTATGTGCTGCAAGGAGGGATCCGATGAGCTGCGCCCGCTCAATGAATCGCCCGAGACGCATGAAGTGCCAGCCAGCGTCCCGACGCATGGAACTCGCGCACACGCCGTCGAAGAGTTGTACCATCTCGACAATGTCGCGGTACAGCATCACGGGTTCTCTGGACCAGATGTCGACCAGACTGGTGTCTCGTAAGCGGAGGTAGGCGCGGTTGAGGCTCGACCAAATCCCGTTGCCGATGGCATCGCGGACCTGACGCGCGTTTTCTCGAGCCGCGGTCAGGCAGAAGACAATAGAGGTAGGATTGGTGGTATCGAAGGTGAGATAGTCGGTCAGGGTATAGCCGTCGGCGAAAAAGAAATCGTCCTCGTCCTCCGGGCCGCCATAGATATCCGCCCCTGGGGGGCGCGCATCAAGGCTGCTGAAGAGCCGCCGCCAGCCACTGGCGATTTCCTGGACCGGGCTGGAGGGGAGGTATTCGAGCTGCAACCCCAAGCTGCGCGCGGTATGTTCCACCCGTTCCAGGTAGCGGTTCATCCAGTAGAGAGAATCTGCGACACGGGCAAGTATCACGGTTCGTCTTCCTCAATGATCCAGGCGTCTTTGGAGCCGCCGCCTTGACTCGAGTTCACCACCAAGCTGCCCTTGCGCAGCGCAACCCGGCACAGCCCGCCGGGCACCACTCTGGTCTCATCCCCGTGCAGCACGAAGGGTCTGAGGTCGACGTGGCGCGCCTCAAGTCGCCCGTCGATGAGACACGGCGCACGAGACAAGGCGAGGACGGGCTGCGAGATATAATTCCCGGGCAGGGCACGGAGCTTTGCGCTAAATGCTTCCCGCTCTTCCCGGCTGGCGTGCGGTCCCACCAACATGCCGTATCCGCCAGACTCCCCCACCGCTTTGACCACGAGGTTTTCAAGATTTTCAAGCGTGTAGGCCAGCCCTTCGGGTTCCCGGCAGAGAAAGGTCTCGACGTTGTCGAGGATCGGTTCCTGGTCGAGGTAGTAGCGAATCATGCGGGGCACATACGCATATACCGCCTTATCGTCCGCCACCCCGGTGCCAGGGGCATTGGCCAGCGTGAGATTCCCGGCCCGATAGACCTCGAACAACCCCGGAACGCCCAGACAGGAATCCGGACGGAAGGCCTGGGGGTCGATAAAGTCGTCATCAAGCCGCCGATAGAGGACGTCTACCGGCCGCAGGCCCTGGATAGTGCGCATATACAGGCGGGAGCCTCGCACGAGCAAATCGTCGCCCGTGACGAGTTCGATGCCCATCTCTCGCGCCAGAAAGGCATGTTCGTAGTAGGCCGAATTATACACGCCTGGCGTGAGCAGAGCGATGCTCGGCTCTTCTCCCTTCCGAGGCGAGAGGGAGCGCAGGACACGGAGGAGTTCCTGGCCGTAATGGTCTACCGGCCGGACGCGGTAATGGCGAAAAACACGCGGGAAGGAGCGCCGGATCGCTTCCCGGCAGGCGAGCATATACGACACTCCCGAAGGAACCCGGAGGTTGTCTTCCAGCACCATGAAACCGTCTGCGGTTCGCACGATGTCACTCCCGCAGACCGAGACATAGGCTCCGAGCGGCACTTGTACCCCCTCCATCTCGGGGCGGTAGTTCGGACAGCCCTGCACGAGGTCGCGCGGTATAGTCCCATCGCCAATAATACGCCCCTCGCCGTAGACGTCGGCGAGAAAGAGGTTCAGCGCCTGGACACGTTGAATGAGCCCTCGCTCGATATGCTCCCATTCGCGGGCGAGCACGAGGCGGGGGACGCAATCAATGGGGATGACTCGCTCGATAGACTCCTCATCCCCGTACACGGTGAAAGTGATGCCCTCGTGGAGAAAGGAGCGGGTCACACGCTCCTGAAGACGCGAGACCTCCTCTTGGGACATCCGCTCCATTGCGTCGATAAGGGGCTGGTAGTGAGCGCGGGGTCGCCCCTCGGACTCAAAGGTCTCGTCGAAAAACCGAGCGTCGAGTTCGTAGTGCCCGAAGAGAGCGGGGGCGGGGGCGTCGTCTCGACTGCGGTGTGCTCCAGATGCCTCACGAGAAGCCATGACAATACTACCCTGATCCGCCATCGTTGGCCAGTCATAGTGGGGATGATCGTCCAGTCCGACCGGGCGGCCCGGGACTGATACTAACACCTGCCCTCTCACTTTACAACTTTATTTTCCGATGACCTTGGCCGCTCTCCATCCCGGGACAGGAACCCGCGTGGGGTGGCGGCTAGCGAAACAGGTCGGCGTCCGCCCGGCGTTTCAGAGATTCGCTCCCGACATCGGCCGGTTTGAAGCGATAGCCGCGTATCAGAACGGCTGGCAAGGCGGCACTCTTTTCCATCAGCAGGCCTGCGGCCGCGGCGAGCTCATCAGCCACAGCAATGACCGTATGATGCAGTTCGCGACCCTGGAGGTCCTCCTCGCCACGCTGATCGTCGAGCGGGTCAAGACCGGAAACGCCGAGCGCGAATTCGACCAAGCCGTCACGCCATGGCCGGCCAAACGTGTCGGTAATGATGATACCGATAGCGATGTGACGCTGCCGCTCAATGGTCCGACGTATCTGTCGGGCTGAGGCGTCCGGGTCCTGAGGCAGGAGAATCACGACATCGTCTGCAAGGGTGTTGGAGGCATCGACGCCGGAGTTGGCACACACCCAGCCGTGTTTACTCTCGGTGATGACCACGCCGTTCTTCATGCGAACAATCCGACTACTCTCGGTCAGCACGACCTCGACCATCCGGGGGTCTTTCTCCCACATGTCCGCAATCTGTCTAGCAAACGGCGACGGGGTGACGGTCCGCAGGTCAACGACTGCGCCCTCGGCTTTGGAGACGATCTTTTGGCAGAGGACCAGGATGTCTCTCTCCTTGAGGCCGACTTTGGCGTCGTCGATGGCTTTGAGCAATATGGCGGGCAGGTCATCGCCGGGTTGGATCTGAGGAACGCCAGGGATGGGGATAAGGGCAATCGTACTCATGAAGAATCCTCAAGGTCCTCTGCGTGACTCACGACAGAGCTTTGGGGCGTTTCTGGTGAGCAAATTCAATAACCGCCCGGGCCAGAGCGACCGACTTGTCCATATCGCTCATGACGGTATCGGTGACAATGACGGCCAGCCCCATTTTTTCCAGGCGTTCGCGGGGTGTCGGGTCGTATGCCAGGTCTTGCCGATCAAGGACAAAGGTATCCACGAAATCTCGATACAGCTCGGCGACCCCAACCGATGAGACTTCGATACCTAAGCCTTCGAGCATCCGGTCGGCCGGCCCTTTAATGGGCTTGCCTGCCACCAGGGGGCTGATTGCAACCACGGGGGCGGTGGTCTCGCGCAGGATTCCGCGTACGCCAGATAAGGAAAGAATAGGACCGATACTGACAATGGGGTTGCTCGGCGGGAGGATCACCAGGTCGGCGCCCCGAATGGCCTCGACGACTCCAGGGGATGCATGGGCCGTTTCAATACCGCTAAATTCAACTTTCGAGACGCTGCCCTCACTCCGCTGTTTCACGAAATATTCCTGAAAGGGCAAGGCGCCCGCCTCGGTATGCACAACGGTCCGGACGCGCTCATTGCTCATGGGGAGCACGCGTGCTTCAATCCCCCACTTCCGAGCGATGGCCGAAGTCACTTGGCTCAGGGGCTGCCCCTGACGCAGCGCTTGGGTCCGAAACAGATGGGTGGCAAGGTCGGCATCACCTAGGCCAAACCAGGTATCGGCGTAATAGCGCCCGAGCGCCTCAAGGCAGCGATGGGTTTCCTGGGGTAAGCCCCAGCCTTTTTCGGCATCAACGGCATTGGCCAAGCTGTACGTCACCGTGTCCAGATCAGGAGAAACCGACAGGCCAAAGAATTCTTCGTCATCGCCGGTATTGACGATCACACTCAGGTTGCTCTCCGGCACTACCCGGAGAACTCCGCGCAGGAACCGGGCGGCACCCACGCCGCCGGCGAGGGCGGTGATGCGTAAGGAGGTCAAGCTAGACACGGCCGAGCCGGCGGAGGGCGCCCCTCCGCTTCCAGATCAATGAGCGGTTTCCTGTTTATCCCGCTCGAATGGGTGAACATAACGGAACTGGTCCGAGGCGGCGAGTTTCCGATAGGAACCGAATCGCTCGTCGGCATTCTCAATCATATCCAAAGGACTGATTTTGTCGTCCGTTCCGTTGAAAACCGTTCGCAGCTTATAGGTGGTCGAACGCTCGGCCGGGGTGCGACCCAGGTCGCGGATCAAACGCCGCAACTCTTTGGGCGGAACCAACTGACCGTACTGCGCACCGGCCGAGGTCGAAATGCTCTCGTTGATCAGCGTCCCGCCAAGATCGTTCGCGCCTACCGTCAGCAAGTATTGTGACAGCTTGGGACTCTCTTTGACCCAGGATGACTGAATATTGCGGAAGGTGGAGCCCAGCATCAGGCGGGCAACCGCGTGCATCTTGACGACCTCCACCCCGGTCGCCCCCTCGCGGACACCTTTGACGAGTTTGCGCCGATACATGGGGGCTTCGTGGTGGATGAGGGATAGCGGCACGAACTCGGTAAACCCGCCGGTCTCTTTCTGGATGTCGCGCAGCAGGGTCATATGTTTGACCCAATGTTCGGGTGTCTCGATATGGCCATACATGATGGTTGCGGTGGTCGGGATACCGAGGCTGTGGGCCGAGGTAATGACCTCGATCCACTGTTTGGTCGAAATGCGCCCGGGGGCGATGATGTCGCGGATTTCCTGGTCCAGGATTTCCGCCGAGGTACCGGGCAGGGTATCCAGGCCCGCGTCTTTGAGCTCTCGCACGTACTCGAGAATCGAGCTTCCCGAGCGGAGCGAGCCGTACAGGACTTCTTCGGGCGAAAACGCGTGGATGTGGAGGTCCGGGAAGGCCTTTTTCACGGCCCGGGTCAGGTCGATATAGAGGCTGCCTTGCATTTTGGGCGGGAGGCCGGCCTGCATGCAGACTTCGGTTGCCCCCATGTCGACCGCTTCTTTGGCTCGCCGGACGATCTCCTCTTCGGGGAGGAGGTAGCCTTCTTCCTCGCGGTACTCCCGGCTGAAGGCGCAGAACGTGCAGTGTTTGATGCACACATTGGTGAAGTTGATATTCCGGTTGACGACATAGGTCACCACCTCACCGACTTGGCGACGGCGCATTTCGTCGGCGACCAGACAGACGGCGTGAAAATCGAAGCCATGGGTCTGGCATAGCTGAAGCCCGTCTTGCCAGGAGAGTTCTCCATCCTCCAGGGCGCGATGGAGAATCGTGCGAATCTGCGGATCGATGTGATCGAGAATGCCGGCAATGTGATCATCTGCCACGGCTGGTCTCCTTACGCTCGAAAACCGGGGTGTACCCTCGGATGCGAAAATCAGACCGTCACCTCGGCCTGCAACTCGCGTGTCCGCGGCTGTAGGGCGGGCAAGAGAAAGCCCGGACGGTCTATATACTCCTCGTAAATGGCCAGACGCTCGCGCAGGGTGAAGCCGGCGTCCGCACACGTCTCGGCGAGCAAATGCAGATGCGGCCAAGCTGCCTCTGGGTTGACATAATCCACCGAAACCGGCGAGATACCGCCCCAGTCGTTAATCCCGGAACGCAACAGCAGCCGGTGGTCGTGCGGGCTGAGATTGGGCGGCGCCTGCACATTCATTGAGCCGCCCAAAAGCAGCCGGGCAACGGCAACCGTTCGGGCCATTTCATAGCTCTCCGGCTCCGGGGCCTCGGCCATTCTGGTATTGGGCTTGGCTCGGAAGTTCTGCACGATCACTTCTTGAATATGGCCGTATTCCTCGTGCAGGGCGCGAATCGCGAGCAAACTGTCGACCACTTCCTCGCGGGTCTCTCCAATACCGATGAGAATGCCGGTGGTAAACGGGATCTCCAACTCGCCGGCCTCGCGAATCATTCGGACACGGACTTCGGGCCGCTTGTCGGGCGCGGAGAAGTGTGCCATGCCGCGCTCGCACAGCCGTGGGCTGACGTTTTCCAACATGAGGCCAAGACTGACATTGACGTCTTTGAGCCGTTCCATCTCGTCATAGCTCAGCACACCCGCATTGGTGTGGGGCAGGATGCCGTAGGACAGAGCAATTTCGCACGCCTGATAGACGTAGGCCGTCGTCGAGGTATGGCCAAGGCTTGCCAGGGTTTCCCGATAGCTCCGAAAGGCTTTTTCGGGCTTGTCTCCCAAACACATGAGGGCTTCTTTGCAGCCCTGTTTTTTGGCTCGCTCCAACCAACTCCGAATGTCTCCCGGACTCATGGTCCAGGCGTCCGGGTCACGTGGGTCCTTGCGAAAGGTACAGTACGAGCACCGGTCCCGACACAGATTCGTGACGGGTAAAAAGACTTTTCGGGAATAGGTCACCGTTCGGCCTTTGTGTCGATCACGTAAGGTTCCCGCCGCCTCCAGGAGGGCGGGAAAGTCCTCCTCGGAGCAGTTGATGAGCTGGTAGCTGTCCTCGGCGGACAAAGCCACGCCCGAGAGCGCTTTGTCTAATATCACTGAAATGTGAGATTGCACCTGATGTCTCCCATGCGGGGGTCTCGTTGCGACAGTAGTAGAGCGGGAGGGTAATGTCAACCGGGGAATCGTGAAAATATCACTTGTTCGTGATATTGGCAGAGGAGGGATGCGGGGCAAGGCGAGACCTACCCACGCTCTACCGAGGAGGACTCCCAGCGTGGCTGCCGATAGCGCTGGCGGCGAACCGCCATAATCGTACAAAGCCCACCGCTACACAATATGAGCCAGCCGATGTTGTGCAGCACGTGGTAGAATTCAAGCTTTGCTCGGTTAAGAGAGCGACGGCTCCAGGCTTCGCTCGAGAAGTGGTGCAGCCTGGTATTCTTTCCGAAGGTTTGCTCGGACGCAACGGGAGGGGATGTGCGGGCCAGGGCGGTCTGATACTCCCGGACTTTGAAGTGGGCGACTAGCGTATTGCCCAAGCCAAGAGCAACCAAGGCAATGCCAACAACGAACAGGGTGCTGCGAGACAACACGGAGAGAGTGCGCATAGTGAATACGCTCACGCTACCGCCCGAGAAAAAGGCGGTCAAGAGCGTAGCCGGTTTCGTTATCTCTCCTTTGTCCTGACCCCCTCCCGCGGCGAGGCCCTGGATCAGGTGAGTGACACGGAGGAATTTCACTCTGCTACTCCCCCCCCTGATAAATGGGACGAACGAGGAATACGCTCCTTCATATGGCGTACAAGTGCAGGTAAACCCCGACTGCCTCAAGTCCCACCATCCGCTATGAGCGTCCTCAATGGGGGGATGGGACAGGACGCCCCGAATTTCGCCCGTTTTGCCGGAAATTCGGACCGAACGGGTCTTGTAATTTAATCCCTCATGGGGATGTGCCCCTTATTAGGGCGGTCTCGGGACCCCGCATCCCCTCAAAGTGAGGTGACCCCCGCGTGCCGTGGCGCAGGCATACCGCTTCATACGGTCGGCCCGAGGGCCCCCATGAAGGGCCTCCGTCCTGTGGGGATCTCAACCCCATCAGACGGCGCCCCAGTGAGGGCACGCGTCGCCGTACCCAAGGGGAGTCTGCAAGAAATGCAATCGCGCCGGCCCGTGCCAATGCACAACGGTGCCAAGGTCGGATGCATACGGCCGGGGCCCCCCCCCTCGGCCATACCAGGTATCCCCCTCAATAGGGGTGCCTGGCCCGTTGCCGCGGACGGGCCGCGGTGGTGGATAGAGGTATGGAAATGGAAATGGAAATGGAATGAAGACGAGTTCCGGGGCCAAGTGGCCCGACTGGAGGAACGGCTGCACACCATGCAGAAGGAATACAGACGGCTGCGCAAACTGAGGATGGAAGGAGGCTATGCCAGGGATCACCTGCTGGCCGACATGAAAAAACGGTTGGAATGCAAGGTGCGGATATGGCGAGCGGCCCGAGACGCGCGGTTGCTGGGCTGGGTGTTGGGTAGCGGGGCTTGGCCTGATGGCCTAGGGCGTTCTGATGTGTCTCCCACACTCCCATTGAGGGGCGCGTTGCGAGGGTGGTAGAGTGCGGGCATGGAAGACGATCTCTGGGTCCAGGTGGCCTGATTGGAGGAACGCATGAAGACCATGCAGGAGGAATACAAGACGGACATTGCCCTGCTGGCCGAACAGTTGGCCGAGCGTGATGCGCGGCTGGAGAAAGAGTTGGCTAATGGGCGTGCGGAAGCCGCCGGACGGGAGACGAAATTGGTGATCCGGATTGTGGCCCTGCTGGCCGGCGCGGTGGCGATCCTAGGCGTGCTGATCTGGATCCTGTGATGCGCGGCGGGGGTATGGAAAGATTGACGAGCCTCTGCCTACAGATATCCAAACCCTATCCTCCGATCTCCCCTGAGGGCAGGGCACCCGTTGATTTGACATGACTATCGAGTGTGGTACGGGGTGCCCCGTGCCAATTGGTAACCACCCCCGCAATGACGACCTCCCTATTGAGGGGCCGGTGCCCCGCGTGGGGGGCACCCCGAATGGGACACCGGCCCCTATCACCTAGTGTCCCCCAATAGGGCTGCCCCTATTGGGCGGGTCGCCCCCGGCCCCGTTGAGGTGCAGAACTACCGGATAAAGGGCTGCCCCTATTGGGCGGGTCGCCCGTACCGCAGGCGGGCCACCGCCCCCGCGTGGCCAGTATCCCCCGCGCATAGTGGCCGGGCATGGTCGGGCTGAACCACCGCCCGGCGACCTGTAATTCCGCCGCCCCTGTCCCGACCTGGGCAAAGGATTGGGCAGACCCGACCCGCAGGGAGTGCCTTGAGACACCTTCCCCCACGCCCGCGTCCCGCGCCCGCGCCTTCCTGGTTGGTCTTCGAGCGGCGGACGGTGAGCGTGCAGGCGTCATGGTCACCGTCCTGCACCTTGAAGGCGGCGACTTCGGACACCTTTAATAAGGCGTCCGAGGCCACCGTGATAACGGAGGGCGCCCCGTAGGGCGGCAAGCGGGGCCTGAGGGTGGTCGGCGGCGATATGGGTGTCCGCGTCCACGTCTCCTCCCGCCCTGCTGTCTGCACACATCGTTTGCCCGCTTGCGTCATGGGTAGCTGAGATTTGCCGTTTGTCCTGTCGATGCTCTCGTCTGTCTTGTGGTGACAGGGGGGAGGAGAGCGGCAAAACGCGGCCTCGCATTGTGGGGCTCTGCGTTGGGAGCCGGCGGAGCGGTGTTTGCCTGCGCGGCTTGTCGAGGGCGGGCCGCGGGGTCGTGCGGTTGGTCGGGGCGGCGGCCAGCGCGCCGGCGCGGGCCGCGGGGGCCGGTGTGCACGGACGGTATCGTGCCGATTGGCCTCAGGCAGAGGGCGGAAGTGGCGGGTGCGCGCACTAATGGCGAGGGCGGCATGGGTCAGACAGGCGAGATGGCGTGGCCTGCGGCGCACCTGCGCCCGGCAGCGGGCTTCCTCATCGGAGAGGGCTCGAACAAAGGGGATCCGGATATCGAGATGCTCGTGGGTGCGCACCAGGGCCAGCAGTGGCCTGGGTCCGGTGCGCTCGGCGGCGAGCGAGGGCAGGCGCCAGGGCACTTCGGTGCTGCGCTTGCCGGTCTTGAGAATCTCGCGCTCGCGTTCGATGTGCATCGCTTGCCGACGCCCCTGGAGAGCTGCCGCCCGGCCTAATTCGGCGCCGCTCGATGCGGCCCTGGCCTTGTCAAGGGTCTCGTGCCAGGGGACGTTGCTGAAGTCAATGGACTTGAGATCGTTGCGGATCGTTTCCTGCTTGTCCTTGAGGGGGGGGGTGATTACAGAGTCGGCACCGTGCCCGATCAGACAGCGGGGCTGTTTTGATCTCAGCAACAAGCGCCCCCACGTCGGCACCGTGCCCGATCAGACAGCGTATGGTGTCGTGTTGGGCATGCAGCGCATCAAGGGTGACAAGGCGCCCGGAAAGGATCGAGGCCGTCGGACAGCTCGCGCATGGCCGGGATTTCATTGCTTGCGGTCGACCTCGACCTGCCCGAGGATCAGCCCGGTGTCGTGCTCAATGGCTGCGACCATCATCCGGCGCCCGTCCCCGGTCTGCCTCGAGGCGTCGCGCAGATCCTTTCCATCCGTGGCCACAGACGCAGTTCCGGCTCCATTCTGGGCGGTCCATTGGCCGATGGCTGGGGCTCGGGCGGCAAGGCGGCGAGGAGGTTGTGGCAGGAGGTGACCGCAGGAGTGTTTCCTGCTCCTCCTCGGACTCCAGAAGGCACCGAGCCTTCAGTGGCTCCTGCGGGAGCCGGACGGCGAACCGGGCGCAGGTGGGCACACCCCGAGGGCCAGCCGGGCGGCGGCCAAGGCCAGCATGGGGTTGAACGGATAGCGCCGGCAGCGGGTGGGGCGGTATTCGGACCCGGCGCCGAGGCAGGCGAAGATCCTGCGTAGCCGGCCTTGCTATTTCTGGCGCGGACGCACGAAAGCCAAGAATCGACGGCACTTTGCCAGCCCCGTCCCGCACTGGCCCCGTGGACAACGATCCACCCCCAGGCGGTGAGCTCGGCCAGAGGACAGTCCGGAAGACGATGGGTCGGCGCGCGCCTTGGTACACCGCTATGCAAAGCAAATCGCCGGAGCCGTGTGGGCGGCCGGCTATTCCGAATCTGCTTCTTTGGCGAGGCAAGGGCCTTTCAACATGCCGAACACTTTTGAGGCTCGAGCGGCGTTGGGGCCCGTTCAGGATCGCATCCGGGATCAGCGGATTTCGATAATTGGCTTGGGCGGAACGGGCGCGTACGTCCTGGATCTGATGGCGAAGACGCCCGTTCCGGAGATTCATCTTCTGGATGCCGACGAAGTTGAGTGGCACACGTTCATGCGTGCCCCGGGTACGTGGACTACCGAGGAAATTGAACTTCTTCGCAATAGTCCCCCGACAAAGGTGGCGTACTACCATTCCAAGTACGCTTCGCTACGGGAGGGCATCTATCCACACGCTATCCGGATAGATAGCCCTTCCATTCTCGGCGAGTTTCTGCCTGCCCATCCTGTCGACTTCGCTTTTGTGTGAATCGACCAGAAAAAGGACAGCGATACACCACACCAGGATGTCGTCTACGAGGCGCTCTCCGAGGCGGAGATTCCCTTCGTAGATTCGGGCGTGAGCTATAACCCTAGCAAACGACGCGGTCAGAGGGGCCGTGACGACGAGTTTCTTTGCCGCGGGGTCTGAGGCGTGGCGGAAGGCTATACCGAACGCCAAAGTTGATGGCCATGTGCCCGGCTATCGCAACGTCCAGCTACCCGAAGTGAACGGGTTGGCGGCCTCGCTCGCCGGAATGGAGTGGCGGCGACGTATGGAGCAATTATGTGTCGGAGTCAGACTCGGTTCTGCACAAGTTCCGGCTGGAAACCCCGCGCATTGTCAGAGTCGATGACTCTTGGTGAGGACGTCTGTGAATCTCCGTTCGCTCTTCGTAGAAGTCCTGCCCAAGTTCGACCAAATCAAAGTCGGCGAGCTTTGGATCAATCACAAGCCTAGGACGATCAATCTGCGCTGTCCCTGTGGGTGCGGCGACTTGACGGTGCGGTCTCTCCATCCCAGCCGATGGCACGTATATTTCGACGGGAAATCGGTCTCTCTGGACGGTCCGACTGGTGGGTCCGTATGGGCCAACTCCGGCTGCGGCAGCCACGACCTTATGCGGGACAATGGCGTGGTCTGGCTGGAGAGGATCGATCCAGTTCGTCATTCGGAATATGCCGACATCGAGAGGGCTCGCTTGCCGGGCTCTAAACCTAGCAGTCGATCTCTTCTATCGAGGCTCGCACGGGTATGGCGCGGCATGTCATTCGGTCGTTGGCGCAAATGACATGCCGCCGTCCGCTCGGTTGGTTCCTGGGCATACTGACCCACAAGATGACTACTGTACGATTGGCTTACTGTGCAGGTGAGCAGCCCAGCGTGCGCGGGCCCACCCGCTGGTAAGCCTCCGGCGCAGGCCGCCTGTCCGGAGCGGAGGCGAGGCAGGCTAAGCCCTCGGGGACTGGACGCTTCGTGGGTTCCGTAGGTGATGGGAAAGTCGAAGAAGTCCTGCTCACAGGTCAGGCGAAAGGCGAAGGGTCTCGGGAGAGGAGGCCAGATCGCTGCTCGAGACGCCATTGGCTGAACATGGATCGAGAGTTCTTGCCGCCCTGTCGCGATATCGGTTGCAGGACACCTTGACGGCTTGAGACGATCCGGTCCGTCGAGGAGTGTATCAACAGCCCTCTGTTCGAAATCGAGGAGGAGCGCTCCGGGGCTCGGTTCCGCTTGACGAGGCTTCCTGGCCATGTCCGGGCCTGCCTGTTTGGCAGTGAAGGCGATTCTGTCAAAGAGTTTGTCAGCGATGGAGTGGACGCCCCTCCCGCCGGCATGGTGATGTGCCAAGGTGTCGGGGTCGTAAACGCCAAGAGAGGAAAGGGGCGTCCATGGCACAGGTTGGCATGATCGGGATCGATCTCGCGAAGAACAGCTTTCAGCTTCATGGGGCGCGAACCGACGGATCGGTCGCGTTCCGCAAGGAGCCGAACCGGGGGAAAGTGCTGGAGTTTCTGGCCTCGCAGCCGCGTTGCACGGTGGCGATGGAAGTCTGCGGGGGCGCACACCATTGGGGCCGCGAGATCGGACGCCTGGCCATGCGGGGCGCTTGGTCCCGCCGGCCTACGTCAAGGCTGACGTCAAGCGGCAGAAGAACGATGTGGCGGATGCGGAGGCGATCTGCGAGGCGGGGGGCGGCGTCGCGCCCGACACGCCGGTCCGGTCACCGGACGGCAGCGGGTCCGGCAGGAGACCGGGGGAAGACGCCGGCCCCGTCGCTATGTCATACTAACAGTCGTTGATTGGAGCCGATAGCAGAACCACCCGGACGTAGCCCGACCCCTGAGCCGGGGTCTCGTGCCGCAAGGGGGAACCGAGAGCGGCTTATCGGCTTTTATCTGTTGCCGCTGGTATGATTCCGCTTCGGAAAGGAGGCGGCTTCCTCATGCAGGTATCGAAACAGGACCGCCGCGCCGATTATCAGGATGTGCTGAATGCCCCGGCCCATCTGGTCGCCGAAGTGATCGAAGGTATGCTGCACACACAGCCACGCCCGGCCCCGCGCCATGCTTGGGCAAGCTCAGGTCTTGCAGGGCGAATCAACCCGCCCTTCAACTATGGCGACGGCGGTCCGGGCGGCTGGTGGATCGTCTTCGAGCCTGAACTGCATCTGGGCGAGGACATCCTCGTGCCCGATCTGGCCGGATGGCGCCGCGAACGGATGCCGGACTATCCTGACACGGCTTGGTTCGCGGTCGCGCCCGACTGGGCCTGCGAGGTGCTCTCGCCTGGAACCCGCAAGCTCGACCTGTATGAGAAGCGGCCGATCTACGCCCGGGAAGGGGTGCCCCATCTGTGGCTCGTCGACCCCCTCGCCCGCGGTCTGGAAGCCTTCGAGCTCCGGGACGGACGGTGGCTGCTGATCGCCTCGCTCAAGGACGCCGACCCTGTCAGCGTCCCTCCCTTCGATGCCATCACCTTCCGCCTCGACGACCTGTGGCCGGACACTGCGGCATAGCCCTGATCCGCCTGCATGCGTCAGCGGTGCTTCAACTCGGCTGCGCCGCGCTGCTCGCGCCCGCCTCGGGCGGGGCCTCGGGGTTGAGGAGGGCGGCCCTCTCTTGCGGCAGATATTGCGCGAGCAGCGCGGCGGCGCGGGCCGGCGAGACCAGCGCCCGGACCAGCGCCTCGTGCGGCGTCGCCGGAAGGCTCACCGGGAGGAAACCCCGGCGTCGCCGGGAGACTCCCGACGGACATCCCGCTCGCGGGCCGGAAGAGGAAGGGCATTCGCCATGGCGGCACCCTACGCCGGGCAACAGCGGCTCGGCAATCGCCGGCGCCTGCCCCCGGGGACAGGCCGGAACCGTCATGCCGGTCGGCAGCCCCGAGGATATCGGCGGCGATGCTGTCGGAGACCCGGATGGCGGACCGCGCACCGGGTTCCGCGCCAGAGGCGCATACCGCGCGGTGGTGGCAGGACTCCATGTCGCATTCGCCTGATTTCCCGCATCGCGGGCGGCAATCGGCCGGGTCGAGCCAACGGGTGCACAGTGGGAAGCAAATGGAACGCTCGATTCCGGGAGGGTGCCATGGCGGCCAGGCAGACAGGGGTTGACGCGGCGATGAGGGCGGCCGCGCTGGCCGGCATCCGGTCCGGGAAGCCCATGCGGGAGATCGCACTCGGCCTGTACGACGCGGAACGGGGGGCGGCCGGTAGGCATCGCGACGGTGGGATGCGGACGAAGGGACGGTGGCCGGTGCACCGCGTGCGGGCCGCATCGGGCGCGGGGCCGGGCAATGTCGGCCCCGGAACGCCATGACCGCCGGAAACGAAACCGGACGCGCATCGGGGCACCGGCAAGGGGAGGCAGCCGTGACGGAGACCGGGGACGGTGTTGTTGCCTGGATGGTTCTCAGGCAGGTCGGCGAATACGGGCCAGCCTGGCGCCGGTACGCCGGCGGCGGCGTGCCGGCGCGGCCGAGCCCGGCCCCTTCCGCATCCGCCTTCAGACGGAGGCCGACCTGGAGGCGGAACGATTCGAGATGCCCGCCTGGGAAGACCCCCGGAAGGCAGACGGCCCCGCCTCGCCCTTCTGGCGCCAGGACGGGATGCTGGAGGGCGGGCTGGCGCCGGGCGCGGAGCCGCTGGCCGGGCTGGTGGGAGACCGCTGCTCGGGCGAGGGCTGCGCCTGCTCGGCGGCGGTCTGGTGCTCAAGATCGAATAGGGCGGCGCGGCGGTCCAGATCGCCCTCGGGAATGTGGTGCGGTTCCCCGACGACGGCGGGAGTTCGATCAGGCACCCGTTCGGGCTCCGAATGCCGCTGGCGGTCCGGCGCCTTCTCGACTTCTGGCGCGTGGCGGGTCTTCCGGCCCCTCGCAACGGGAAGGGTCGGGGGCACGGTTCACGAGATCGACAGGCTGGTGACGGAACTGGCCGGGCTCGAAGGCGGCAAGACGACACGCGGGATCGCGGAGAACACCTGGGGCAGGGAGGATGTGGCGGCCGAGTGGACCTCCGACAGTTGAATGCGCTCGCAGGGGCGGCGCTGGATTACGAAGGCGGCGGCGCGTGCCGACGGCGGCTGGCGCGAGTTCGTGCCGTGCGTCCCGGCCGGGGAGGGATGGGGACATACGGCACGCAGGCGAAAGAAGCCAGCGCTCGCGGGGGCGGGACCGCTATCGGCCCATGGCCTGCTTGAGGGAGGTGGCGATGCGCTCGGAAGCGCCTTGCAAGGGATGGCCGGCGAGATGGGCATCCCTTGCGGTTGTCTGGGTCTGGGTCCGGCCCAGGCTTCTCCCCACCATGGGCAGGCTCTCGCCGCTGCGAGCCTGCCGCAGCGCCGACGCTGATATGGGGGTTGCCCTCCACGCGCCTGGCGCCGGCCAGGACCTCAAGCGCCGGCCCGTTGAGGGGGATCGGCTTGGCCCCGGTCTTCGAAGTCGGCAGGTGAATGCGGTTGCCTCGGATGTACTCCCATTTCAGGGGCTGGATCTCCGAGAGCCGCGCCCCGGTGTAGCGCAGCAGCTGGAACGCCGTCACCGCGGAGGGGGCGTGAGATTCCTCCTCATCCAGGGCCCGGCCCAGTCTTGCCAGTTCGTCCGGCGAGAGGGAACGCTCGCGCTTGCTCTCCTTGTACTTGCGGACGTGGTAGCAGGGATTGGTGCGATCGGGCCTGAGCCCCTACGCCTCGGCCCGGTTCATCATCTTCGAGATCACGCCGAGCGGACGGTTGGCCTGGTAGGGCCTGTCGCGCATCTCGCGATGCAGCGCCGCCACGTCGGCGCGCGCCAGCGCCGTGACCTTGAGCGCGTCCAGCGCCGGCAGGATGTAGCGGTTCACCGCATGCCGGTACTCGACGCAGGGGCGCGGCTTGCAGTAGTGGGGGACATATTCTTCGAGGAACCGCTCGGCCAGTTGCGCCACGGTCGGCGACAGCCGCTCCGTTTCCTTTGTTCGGGTTTTTGCCGTCATCAATGTCGGCGCTGGCCTGTCGCGCCCGCGCCTTGGCCTTCTCGAAGGGGAGCACCTCGCAGCGGCCGACCTGAACCCGCTCGAACGATTATGGGCAGTCATGCACCAATTCGTGACCCACAATCGGCATTATCCGACACAAAAGCAGTTCGCGAAGCGATCTTGAAGTTCTGCCGCGAAACCCTCCCAAATGAGTGGAAAACATTCCGCAGCCAGGTCTCAGATAACTTCAGGGTCGTAAACCACGAAGAATTTCGGGTTTTGCAGTAGGGCCGGTATAAAACGAAAAATTGCCCAACCGAATTTTCGCTGGGGCCGACCAAAAGACTGCGAGCTCACGCTAAAATTCAACCCAAGCTATTTGCCCTTGAGCCTTGGGGTATCCTTAGGAAGGTAATCGAAAGGGAATGTCCTGTTGTCAGAAGAGTCGAGGCTGCCACATGTCTTTGTCAATCCCACGACTTCTTCAAAGTTGGAACTGAGGGATGCGTCGAAGCAGCTAGGGCCTGTTCCCACGCATGCGCATGCTTATGGTATCCTCGGTGTATGGACCTCACGCAAGCTCCATACGCCCGGGTCGCACCCCCTCTCCCGGTGCCGCGCGGCCCGGTCCGCCTCTCCACTCGCCCCGTGCTCAACGCCATCTTGTTGTCTGTCGCCGCGCAGGGCGGCACAGGGCGCGGGTTGCCGGCCCGCTTTGGCACCTGGCCCCCCTCTCCCCCCGGCTGCCCCGCGGGTCGCAACCCGGCGTCCTTGATCGGGTCTTCGCGCCTCGGCACCGCGCCCCGATCGTGCGCCTCAAGCGGGCGGCCCGGTCGCTCGACCGCCCCCTCGTCAAAGCCCCCCCGCCGGACCGGGGGCGCGAAAACAAATGCCCCTCAATCCCTCGGCCGCTCCCGGGGCGGGTGGACCTCCACGATGGATAGGGGTGCCGCGGATGACCGCCCGGAGCTCGTCTGCTCGCGCTCGCCCGGGCCCGCCCCCCGCTCCTCCCGCGGGGATGAGGGCCCGGGCGAGCGCGGGCGCCCAGCCACGGCCCCGGGCCGGGGCGCGGGGGGAGGAGCCCGTGGGGCCGCCGCGGCGCAGCCGGGGTGCGCCTTGGGCGTCTGCCCGGGAGCTGTCCACGCGGCGCAATGAAATCGAGGGGGTGTTTCGTCGATTGCAGGGATGCCGTCGCCTCTGCTCTCAATGCGAGCAACGCGACGTGCTAGTCCTCGGATGCATCGGCTTCGCATTCATCATCAATGCGTTGCGGTAATGGTAACAGCCCCTAGGTGACAGCCGCTCGGATAGATCATACCTTGAAATAGAGAAATCACCCATAAAGGGGCACAGACATGGCTGAGAATGCTGAACCGGATCCGCTGGATAAGCTGGTGAGCTTGAACTTCAAGATCCCCGAACGCCAGCGAAGGGAGTTCAAGGTGTGGTGCGCTGAACGGGGGGTGGCGCAGGTGGACGCTTTCCGGAAGGGCTTCCAGCTTTTGAAACGCTATGAGGATGAGGGCCGTTCATGAGTTCAGGATATAACATACCGCTGGTCACCGCGCTTTGCGACATCAGCCAGGACGCCTTCTCCATGAGTCGGCCCGAGCAGGTGGAGCACCTCTCCTCCGTGAAGGACGCCGACTTGTCCATCGCCTGCACCTTCTACGACCGGAACTACGTCACCTCGGGCATGTCCGAGTTTCTGGGCGGCGCCGTCCGACGTCTCTCGGGGGAGAGCCAGCAGGCCGTGTTCGAGCTCCGCCAGGCTATGGGCGGCGTAAAACTCACAACATGATTGCGCTCGACCTTCTCGCCCGGTTCCCTGAGCTCAAGGACCTCCTGTCGGCCCCCATCACTACCGGGATGGGCGATTACCCAGCGAAGATCGCTACCGTCAACGGTCGCGACGTCCAAAACTTCATCTGGGGCGACATAGCCGAGCAACTCGGGAAGGCCGAGGCGTTCCGGGACCACTGGGTCAGCGGGCCCAAGGCGATGAGCGAAGGGAACTGGATGCGCCTAATTTACCCGCGCCCAGAGTGCGCTCAGCGGCAGAGCGAAATTCCCTTCACCCATGGTCAGCTTTTCCTGTCCAA
Organism: uncultured Binatia bacterium (SeqCode); assembly: GCA_965116085.1. Classification (GTDB taxonomy): domain Bacteria; phylum Desulfobacterota; class Binatia; order Bin18; family Bin18; genus Bin18. Next base: position 4,846,170 of record OZ220487.1, on the reverse strand, counting down.
GGTAGAATACCAAGCCGATTGTATGCCGCCCTTTTCCGGGTCCGTCCTTTGCAAACCATCTCAGGTGCTTGAAATCATCAGCCGTCACGGTAGCCGCTGATTTGACCTCGACCCCTACGAGGCGGTGTCCTCCATCGATCAGGATGTCAATCTCTCTTCGATCCGCACTTCGCCAATGATATGACCGATAGTCTTCCTCTTGCATCGGCAGAGCACGCTGCAGTTCGCCTATAACAAAGCTCTCCAGTAGGCCTCCCAATGCTTCAGGACTATTGCCTAGAGCGGCTTCGTTTCATGTGGGTTCATCTCCGCAGGCAGGGAAGCAGCTACGAGCGTCGTGTGGCGTGCCGTCGTCGCTGGCGTGGCGGAGGGCCTCCCAGCGGGCATGTCCGGAGCGGGCGGCGGCCTGTTGCAGGAGTGCCTTGATCTGGGAGCAGGCCCTCGCGCTGGGGGGGCCGTCGGGACGGTAGGGCGGCCGGAACAGGAGGCCGGCGCCTGGGGCCGTGAGGGCGGCGCGGAGGGCGAGGGGCTTGGGGGCCGGGCGGGGATCGCGGAGAACGCGGGGGCCGGGCGTCAGGGGCGGGGCCAGGACCCGTGCGCCAGAGGCCAGGCCGGCGGCCCCGGTCCGCGCGCCCTTGCTGGTCCTCGGCGCGCCCCCGCCGTCGCGCGTGAGGCCGGCGACCCAGGGGGGGGCTTCCCGTGGCCCTGGGGGACGGGAGCGCGGCAACGCGCGCCCCTGGGAGCGCGCCCCTCCCCTGCGGGCCCTCTGGGGCGAGGGCCCGCTTGCGTCGATGCAGAGCCGGCGCGCGGGGGCAAGGGCGGGCGGGTCTGCGCACCAGACGGGGCGCGGGCGGGCGCCGTCCGGGCGGGGCTGCTCGGCCGCAGGGGCCGGCTTTTGTGGCGCGTCCGGCCGCGACGCGTGCAGACCCCGTGCCCCACGCGGGGCGGCGGGCGATCGCCGCCCCGCCCCCTCGAGCTTGGCCGCGCTCGCCGGGCGGGGCCGGGCGGGCGCCGCCTCGACCCACGCCAGGAGCAGCTCGCCATGACCCTCTATGCGCCCCGGACGGTGCCCGCCGCGAGACTGCGGCGACAGAGCGCCGGGCCGGCGCGAGGGGGGGACCCCGCGGAGCGCCGACGACCCCCCCCCCAAGCGCGCCACCGCCTGCCGACGAGACCTCCCGGACGCGACCGCCGCAACACCACGACGACGCAGAGCAACAGCAAGAGAGTGCGCCCTGCGAGCGGGCCTCCTGCACCAGCGCCCAGCGTGCATCACCTCATCAACCGATGGGGACTCCCCCGACGATTCAATCCCCTGCGCATTCGCTCTAGGCTCAGTTTACAAATCGTATGCTTGGACGTGTGATGGTGGTGGCAAGGCAAGCCCGGGGTGAGGCGTTCTCCAGTTCAATGCGCTGGAACCATCGCAGGTAGTTGTCGAGATACCTTGTTGCGACAATTCTGTAGCGACGCAGGAACTGCTTCAACCGGCTGTGTCGGTTGTTGACCGTCTGAATGTGAAAGGCATCGCGCCCCCGCTCCCCACCGGACAGGTTCAACGCTTCGTGGTGAACCCCAAGCGCGGCGGCGCAGGGCGGATAAGCACGGTGTCCATCGGTCACCAGAACGATGTCCGCGTCCACAACCGGTTCGATGGCGGACCGCAGCGTATCCGCATTGACCGCAGGCAGAACCGTCCTCACTGGCGCGCCGCTGCGGTCAGCGGCCACCAGGGCCGGAACCTGTTCATCTGACAGGCCCTGCTTGCCGGCCTTGCCTCCCCTGTGCCGTGCGGCGCGCTGAAGGTTTCGTGCGCCTTTGCGGCTTTCCAGCACATAGGTTTCATCGGTTTCCACAATGCGGGGGAGCTTGCGTGTCTTCAGATCCTGTGCAGTGAGAAACCGGTGCCGCCAACGGAAGGCAGTATTGACAGCAAGTCCGCAGCGTTCCGCCGAAGCGCGAACCGTTAGCCCCCCGGCGACACAGGTTCCGAAAGCAAGCCCTTGTTCCTGGGGGTGCAGACCCGACAAAGGCGTGCCGGTCGCGGCATGGAACGTCTTCTTGCCTCCCTTGCCCTGGTAGCGGTATGCCGGCTTTGTCTGCTAGGGCGGGGGGCCGGTCGCGGCAAAATCCCTGGCTTCATCCGCGGCGGGACCCCCGCCGTCGCCAAGCCCGGTCATCAGGCGCTCGTCCCTCGTCATGCCGCCGGCCTGTTGCCCGGCAGAGGACCCCCGTATCATGCACATGAGTGTGAACAGGCCCTAGCGGCACTCTGCGCTGCCCTGACCGGCCTGTCCATCCTCCAGGCCCAGGCGCGCCGTTGCCCGCCGGGCAAGCCCAGGATCTGCCCGCTGGCTGCGAACACCGCCCTCGCGCGCACGGCGTTCAGAGGCGGAGAGAGCCCCGGGGGGGAGCCTGCCCGTGCTTGAGTTGTTCTCCGGCCTCCCGTCAACCCGACAAAATGCGGGGGGGCAAAGAGTCCCGGGATCCCGGGGAGGCAGACGCCAGCCTCCAGCTCCTCCGGGCGGTCGAACTTCAAGCGCGCCTCCCCTGCCCGGGAACCCCCTCTTGACTTGACGGGGGGGGGGGTAAAACAACATCCGGGAGCGGTAATGTATGGATTGTGTATGGCGAGGCAAACCCGGGGTGGCTGACGAGACCGGGGGGGTTCAAGGAGGCCTGTGATGGCACAAGGTATTACTAGGATCGGCGGCAGGGGCACGGACATACTGACGGGCGGCGACGGCGCCGACGTCCTGAAAGGCCGGAAGGGCGACGATACGCTGACGGGGGGCAAGGGCAACGACACGCTGCGGGGCGGCAAGGGTGACGACACCCTCGACGGCGGGGATGACGGCGACACCCTCTACGGCGGCAAGGGTGACGACACCCTCGACGGCGGCAAGGGTGACGGAGACTGGCTCTACGCCGGGCTCGGCGACGACTACCTCTACGGCGGGGCCGGTCGCGACTACCTCCACGGCGAGGCCGGTGACGACATCCTCGACGGCGGGGCCGGCATTGACCACCTCCACGGCGAGGACGGTGACGACACCCTCTACGGCGGGGATGAAGAAGTCGTCCCCGACCTCCCTCCCGCCCGCCGTATCGGCGACACCCTCAAAGGCGGGGCCGGCGACGACTATCTCGACGGCGGGGCCGGCGATGACGCCCTCCGGGGCGAGGAGGGCGACGACATCCTCGACGGCGGGGCCGGCGATGACGCCCTCCGGGGCGGGGCTGACAGCGACACGCTCGACGGGGGGATGGCAACGACATTCTCTACGCCGACAACTACCCCTACCCCGGGGTACAGGGCGACGACACCCTCAACGGGGGGGGGCCGGCAATGACCGCGTCCACGGCCATGGTGGTGACGACACGCTGACGGGGGGCAAGGGCAACGACGATCTGTGGGGCGGCGCGGGTGCCGACCGGTTCGGTGTCGACAACGAATCCGACACCGACACCATTCACGACTTCGAGGACGGGGAGGACATCCTCGTCATCAAGGGGGGCCTCACGTTTGCCGACCTTGATATCAAGCAAAGCGGCGCCGACACCGTGATCGGCACCCCTGCCAACACCTTCTCGATCGTGCTTTTGGATTTCCAGGCGTCGCACCTGACCGAGGCCGATTTCGACTTTCCGGGCTGACCGCCCGCGCCGCCAAGCCGCCAACGGGGGCGGGCGGCTAGACGCGGGGGCGGCGGGCTCCCCGATTCCCACATTCCCGGCACTCCAACTCGGATAGGGCAGCGCTGGCAATGTGGGAATCGAGGAGGGGGAGAGGGGGGGGGGGTGATAACCGCAAGGCTAACGGCGCGATGTGGGGCAGAAGGCTCTTGCGCTGGCCGCCACGCTTGTCTGGCACACCACGGCCCGGCTCACGATAGCGCTGAGGCGATTTGCTCACCGCTGAAACGGCGACCCCAAACCGGTCGGCCACCGGGCGCGTGGGCTGTTCTGCAAGAACCGCAGCTACTGCCCGCTCACGTAGGGTATCCGCATAAGGTCTAGTCAGGCCTGCTGGGCCGCCTCCTCCCGGCAGGCAGTGTGAAGCATATGGCCGGCCAACACGGCATCTGTTCCGTGAGGGCGCTTGCCCCGAACATAGCGGCTTGAATCCTTTTGATTCAAGCAAATAATGACCCGCTCTAAGTCATGCCTTGGCCCTCAAGGGCCAAGGCGGCCAGTCACCCGCCAGCTATTTGGTGAGCGCGGATGACTGGCCACGACACTTGCCAAGAGGGCTGATGCCCTGCGGACCATTGCGCCGAAACTCCGCGCCAAGGGATCGGACGAAGCGGCCGCCCTGTTCCTCTCTGAAGATGTGGTCGCGCCCTCCGGCATGCTGTCGCCGACGATTCAGGGCACGCGAATGCCGATGACCGGGCGCGCCGCGCGTAGGCTGTGCGATCGGCTAGTCGAGCTCGGTGTGATCACGGGGCTGACAGGTCGTCCGACCTTCCGGCTCTATGGGGTGGCGGTATGAGTGCGGTCGCGGCAAAACAAAAACCGGCAGAACGGGACGGCGAAGTATTCGGCCGGGAGCTCGAAGACCTCCCCCAAGAACTGCGTTAGCGCGAGTGGATGGGACGGATCGATGCGGTGCTGTTTGCGAGCGCGTCCCCGGTCAATCGCGAGGACCTGGCGCGCGTTGTGGGGCAGGGGGCTTCAGTCGACATGCTGATTGAACCTACATTTCCCAAGTACCCGCGTTAGTTAGCTTCGTTGACGCTGCGTTTTGTGTTATATTTCAGCCTGTTCAATGGCTGTAGAGGTTGGCAAGATGACCCCCCCCTGACGGGGGCGGGTTCCGAGGGCGATCTGCGGCTGGATGTTGCCCCTCGGGTGCGGCGGGAATTCCACGGCTCCAGGATCAGTTCTGACGGCGGGTTGCTGCTGTTGCGAGAATTGGAGGAGACCTTGGGCCTGCCCGATAGGGCGGGACGATCCTTGAGAGATACGCGCCTTGGCAAGAATGGGGGGCACAGCTTTGTCGGCCTTCCTTGGGCAAGCCACCTTCGGCCGGTTGGCCGGATATCCTGATGTCAATGCCGCGGCCCGGCGGGCCGGTGCTCCAGTGAGGCGCCAGATTGTCGGGGGGCGCGCGGTTGAGGGACAAGCCGCCTCAACCAGCCCGATGGCTCGATTTGAGACTGATCTTCCGGCTTCGGCTCCCAATCGTGCGGCTTGGCCGATCTGCCAGGGCGGTGGATCGACGCAATACACGATGGGCAGCCGCCCAAGTGGAGCACGCTTGATAGGGACAGTTCCGTCAGTCCCCCCCCCCACGGAGCTCAGGAGGGGACGGCCTGCAATGGCCACTTTGGCTGCAAGTGCTCTCCCCCGCTTTTAGGGTTCGCCCCGTTCCGTGATCTTGAGCGCGGCTCCCTGCGCAAGGGCCATGTCCACAGCGCCGATGGCTGAAAAGAGGTTCTGGGCCCGGGCGTTGCGCGGTCCAGGGAGCGTGCCCTGAGGCGCTTCTTCCGGGCGGACGCCGCCTTTGCCCTCCCCCAGCTTTCCGAGAGGCTGGCAACGGAAGGCCTTTGCTAGCCCATTCGCCTGACGGGGAACGCGGGGTTGCAAGAGGCTGTGGCGCCTCTGCGGAAGCGCCCCGGGGGCCGCCTGCCCAACTACGTTCGCCGTTTCTCCCATGACTTCGAGTATCAATCTGCCTCATGGAACACAGCGCGCCGGGTGATTGCACAGGTCGAAGGGCATCCCGGTGATTGTTCCCCCACGGGGGCTTTGGCGGGACGAACCTGCCGGCGGACCCCCAAGGGGTGCTCCGCTTCTACAATCAGCGGGGCACTGCTGAACCGCCCATCAAGGAAGGCAAATATGCGATCCACTGGACACGCCTGTCGGGCAAGCGGTTCCGGGACAAGGAGGTCAGGCCTCAGCTGCCTGCACTGGCCTACAATCTCGGCAGCTTCCCTGGCCGGACCGCCTGGCCGGAAGAGATCGCCGAATGGTCGCTCACCCGCATCCAAAGCCAGCTCATCAAGAGCGGGGCGCGGGTGGGGCAACATGCCCGCAAGATCCCCTGCCAACTGGCCGACGTGGCCGTGCGGAGCGGTCTTCGGGCAAATCCTCGCCGCCCTCCGCAATCTCAAGCCGCAGCCGCGGCCGGCATGACGGGCAACGCAATGAACCCCGGACAAAAGCGGCTCGGCAGGTCCGTCTTGTCGACGCCCAAATGGGCCAAAACCGGTGAAAAGCCGGGAGACAACGCTTGCGACGCCCTCCAAAACGCAGTTCGTGCATGCAACCTCCCCGGCAGGCTTGAAAACAGTAGCGCAAACCGCCAATATCGACCCAACACAAAGCTACTTGGGAAATATCGGTTGAAGATATCCAGACGGAACTGTCGGGACGGTCCTATGAGCTTGTTCAGGTGGCCTCCGGATGGATGTTCCGCACCCGGACTCAGTTCGCTGACGCCATCAAGGCCGCTGCCGATCTCGGAGATCGAAATTGCGACTTCACCGAGATGGAGATGGGGGTGCTCTGCTCCATCGCCTATCATCAGCCGATTGATCGAGCGGGCTTGGTCGACATCTTCGGCAAAGAGATCAGCCGCGATCTGTTGGCCCGGCTGTGCTACAAGAACCTGATTGCCAGCGGGCCGAGAGCACCAAGGCCTGGAGCGCCGCACACCTTCGTGACGACACCGGAATTCCTGGCGACCTTTGATCTGCAGAGCTTGCGCGATTTGCCGGAGTTGGAGGTGCCAGCGTGAATATCTGATAGATGGCGTCAGGCTCTCGAAACCGACCGTAGCAGGACTTGGACGAGGTGGTCGCGGACAGTGTCGAGGTGCTAGGTTTCTGCGCCACGGTGGGCGGACCAGATGGTCGTTTGGTGATCACTGTATGGGGCAAACAGTGAAGAAGCTAATGGACATTTCGTGAGATTTCTAGGGTCTGTCAACACTAATGTGCATGATTATGGCATCCTCGTTGTATGGACCTCACGCAAGCTCAATACGAACGGATCGCGCCCCCTCTCCCGGTGCCGCGCGGCCCGGTCCGCCTCTCCCCTCGCCCCGTGCTCCCCGCCCTCTTGTCTGTCGCCGAGCAGGGCGGCACAGGGCGCGGGTTGCCGGCCCGCTTTGGCACTTGGCACCCCATCTTCACCCGGCTGCCCCGCTGGTCGAAAAACGGGGTGCTCGATCGGGTCTTCGAGCATTTGCACCGCGAACAGAGCGGGCGCCTCACGCTGGAGGCCCGGTCGCTCGACCGCCCCCTCGTCCAGGTCCCTCCCGCCGGCCCGGGGGCGCGAAAACAACCGGGCCTCCATCCCGCGGCCGCTCCCGGGGCGGCTGGACCCCCACGATGCATCTGGTTGCCGCGGACGATCGCCCGGCGCTCGCCTGCGCGCGCTCGCCCGGGCCCGCCCCCGCCGCCCCGGCGGGCCGCCAATTGCTGCCTCGCCGGGGTCCGCCCCCCGCTCCTCCCGCGGTGCTGAGGGACCGGGCGTCCGCGGGCGCCCAGCCGCGGCCCTTGGCCGTGGCACTGGGGTAGGCGCCCGTGGGGCCGCCGCGACGGAGCCGGGTGAGCCCTTGGGCGTCTGCCCGTGAGCTGTCCACGCGGCGCAATGAAATCGCGCGGGTGTTGCGTCGCTTGCAGGGAGGCCGCCGCCTCTGCTCGCGCTTCGAGCAACTCGATGTGCTCTTCCTCGGATGCAGCGTCTTCGCCCAACGTCTTCACGACTGCAGAGGTCGCAGACTCGCTGGAAGGCAGGATGCAGACACTCAAGCTGTGGCCTCTGACCATGTCCGAAGTCAATCGGGTGTCGCCAAACCGGTTGATCGATTGAGCGATGCAGAGCGGGCCGTCGCTGACGCAGATATCTGGCCCCGCGCCACTCAGACGCGTAGACTATGTCGGTCTCATTCTCATGGGAGGTTATCCCGAAGTCCGTGCATTGCCACTAAAGTCGAGGCAGAGGCAGTATCGCGACTACATTGCTGCGGTAGTGGATCAAGACGTGGCGGATGTCATGCCGGTTCGAAAGTCGGATGCCCTCCGGTTTCTGATCGACCAAATGGCAGCGCGAACCGCGCAAGAGATCAATACGTCCGAACTGGCAAAACTGGCGAAGCTCAAACGCGAGACGGTCGATCAGTGTACCTCGACATCCTCCTGAGGCTCTCGTTGGTGACGAAGTTGAGCGCGTGGATGCCGGGTGGGAGCAAACGGGATATCAAACAGCCGAAGTTCCACTTCGTCGATACTGGAATTGCAACCGCGCTTCGTCGGCTGAACGACAGGTCCTTCGACATAGGCAATGGCTCAATTGGTAAAACGTAGGCATGGTTTGGCCATCGCCGCCTTGAGACACGCTCTGGGCGATGGCAGATCGCCGAGTTCGCCGAGTTCGATGAGATGGAACCATCTCAGATAGCTGTCGAGGTACTGGGTGACGATGCTGCGCCGCCTGCGCAGGAAGCCTTGGATCTGTCTGTGGCGGCTGTTGACCGTCTGGATGTGCAGGGCGCCCCGGATCCGCTCGTCGGCAGAGGCGTGGATGCTCTCGTGAGGGAGGTCGAGTGCCGCCGCGCCGGGCGGACAGCATCGGTTGGCGTCGGAGACCCGCAGGGCATCCGAGGCGAGGATCGGCTCCAGCACCGCCTTCCCGTTGCCCGCGTTCAACGCGGGCAGGGTGGGGCTGAGGGTCTCGACGCCACGGTCGGCGGCGACCGGGACCGGCGCCGGCTCGCGCGAGAGGCCGCGCTTCTTGGCCTTGCCGCCGCGCTGGCGCGGCGGGCGCTCAAGCTTCCGCCGCCCCTTGCAGCTCTCCAGGACGAAGGTCTCGTCCGCCGCGCCGATCCCGGCAAGCCACTCCGGCGCCTGCCGGGCCGCCACAAGGAAGCGATGGCGCCCGCGATGCGCCGGGCTCGGCGCAATCCCGCAGCGCTCGGCGGACTCCTTGATCGTCTCGCTCTCGGCAAGCGAAGCTCCAAAGAACAGCCCAGCGCTCCTTACCGACCCCGGTCACGGCCAACAGGTCGGCAGCGTCGCCGCTGGTCGAGCCGCGGCCGACCCACGCCTGACCGATGTCCTTGTCATCCGATCGTGGCGACCGGAACGGGATTGGCTTGGGATCTGCACCCATAGCCATTTCGATCGGTTTTCGTCATGGACTCGCCGATTGCGCCGTCAATTCAAAAGTCACGTCAGTCATCCAGCGTTTGAAGCCTTCGTTGTCCATGAACTGCTTGTAATAGCTGGTTGTCGTCCTTGATCAGTGAAACGATCACCTGCTGAGCTCGACTTTGTGCATTAGGCTGCGAAGCAGAGGGCGTACTGCATCCGCCTGATCTTGTCGGGCGGAATTATGTTTGGTTCCCGGTGTGGCGGGGAGCGCGATAAATTGTTTCCAAGCCAGAGTTGGCATCGTATGGCCGCGATGGCATCGGAGAAGGTGACGCGGGTTTGCTGGTACCAGGCGGCGGCGTAGGACAGGGGGTTTGTCGAGAGCAGGTCTGTGGCCCAGAGGCAGACGAGGCTGTAGAGCCCGCAGAGGACGGGGGGGGTGCGTGCGATCGCCGCGTGTGACCACGGGCGTTGTGTTTCGCGCCCGAGATGGGCGCGCAGTTCCTGGAAGGTGACCTCGCCCTGCCCGCGCCGCACGAAGGGGGCGAGGATCTTGGCCGGCGCCATGTGGGTGTCGGTGCAGAAGCACGCCTGCGGGGCGCGCGCGCCTTCCGGGTCGCGCACCCGCACCCATCGGATGGCCTGGGGAGGGGTGCCGGGACGATACCAGAGCGCGGTATCGGAGATGATCCGGAGTGTCTTTTCCTTCGAACTTCCGTACCAGCGCGGAAGCGTGAGGCTTGGCCAGCGGGCAGCGGGGTCGTCAAGGCGGGTCTGGAGCTTGGGCAGGGGCGGCCCCTTTTGCCGGGGTCGACCGCGTTTGTTCGGGGCGCGCGGCGGCGGGGGCGCGAAGAGGTTGGCATCAAGCCTCAGCCTGCTGATGAGGGTTGCGCGCTGTCCGATGCGCCAGGCGAGTTCGTGGGTTCCGAAACTGCTGTCGGCGACGCAGACGCTCGCGCGGTGCGGGACCCAGCGAAGGAGTTGACGCATGCCCTGTCGCGCCCAGGCGGTGAGTTGCTTGTGCCGCCGGCCTTGCCGGGCGGCGAAGCGTTCGGACGGGGCCAGGATGGTCAGGAAGGGCAGGGCCCTGATGCCCGGCGCCCAGGGCAGCGGGACAAGCCGCATGAAGCTGCGCCAGCGCCGCCCGCGGGTCTTGACGCAATGGCCATGGCGGGAACGCACCGGGTCGCGCTAGATGCCGCGCGCCTTGAGACGCGCGCCCCAGCGGCGCTCGAGGGTGTCATCGAGCCCGCTGATGATCGGTCCCTGCCCGGCAAAAGCCGCGCCACCAGCACGCGCCCGAGCCGGCGTGAAAGGTCACGCGGGTCCCAGCGGGCGCGATTGAGAACCTGAGGGTCGGACGAGAAGGTCTCGCACAGCGCCCGCCCGGTCACCCGCAGGCAGGCCGACACGGTGCTCTTGCCCGGCGCCAGCCCCGCTCCCATGACCAGCCCCGCCCCCCGCCGCCAGGTCGGGGAGGAGAAGGCGCCTCGAAAGGGCTCCCGCCAGTCGATCAGGAACGGCGGAACCGGATCGCCGCTGGCGCTCGAAGGGTCGTCGCAATGTGTCATGACGACCGTCGGATCCAGAAGCATCCGGCAGGCAAGGGCGCCCGCATGCGACCGGGTGAATCAGCAGCGCGGCAGCGACAGAAGCCCTCCAATCCGCTATCACTGCTTCATGGCCGCCTCCGACCCCTGTCTGGCGCGCATCGAAGCGGTCAACAAATCCAGGGGCGGGGGCGGGACGGTCACCCAGGGTGCGCGGCGGCTACAATCTGTATCTCACGGCCCCGCAGGCACCGATCGCAAGGCTCCCGCCGACAGGCTCAGGGGACACGATGAGGGGGCGCTACTGGTCCTGGCGCCAGTCCTGGCAGGACGGCGGAGACATGGGGGGCCTCGTGCTCCCGCTCGAACAGGCCCTCGACGAAATCGCCAAAAACGAGATCTTCTGGACATGGACGTGAGGTAATTTTGTACAAAGTCGAGCTGAGGGGCCCTGTCGAATTCGATCCCGGTATTCTCTGCGTCCGAATTCTTCCGGGCATTCCTGTATGCCTCGTTGGCGGCGGCACGCTCGGAGATCGTGCGGGTGATCAATTGTTCGACGCGATCCTTGTCTTCCCACTGAATGCCTCCGAACCGATCATTGAACTGCCCCACGATGTTGGAAAGCCGACCCATGTCGGGGTCGGGCCGATGGCTGGCCCCGCTTGGCGGCGGGGGATCGATCGCCGCGTCTTCGTCTGGAAGCGCGGTCTCCTGCACGGCCTGCTTCTTGATCCGGTAGCTGTCCATGTCGATGGCGTCCAGGATGCCTCTGGACAGGTCGTCCTCGCACGGGGAGGGCAGCCTGGGAATCAGGAAGTTGAGGAAGATCGACCGGATTTCCCAGCCAGCATTGGTATAGGGCAGGACGCAGGAGAGGAAACTGTAGGCTCGCACGAATGCCTTGGCCTTGCCTTTGAAGCCTGCCTGGCCATCCTCGTCGAGTGCCCTCAGGTAGACTGCAACACATTCGTCGAGCACCGGGTCGAGCCGGCCGCGACCGGCGTCGGCGAGATAGCAGCGCACGAAGCTCTCGACCTGTTCGGACGTGTAGACCTGTGCGCCGTCCAGATCCGCTTGCACGTCATGCAGCTTGTCGGGATCCGTCTCGTCGGACAGGATCTGCGTGCGGTAGTAGTCCGCGAAGGCGTCGCGGATGGTCCCGGCGTCGTTCAGGAAATCCAGCACGAAGACATCGTGTTTCTTCGGGTGGGCCCGATTGAGGCGCGCGAGAGTCTGCACCGCCCGAATGCCGGAAAGCGTTTTGTCCACATAAATCGTGTGCAGCAGCGGCTCGTCGTAGCCGGTCTGGAACTTGTCGGCGCAGACGAGGAAGCGATAGGGATGTTCCCGAATCGTCCCGGTGCCGGACGCGGACCATTTCCTGGCGAAGTTCGCCTCCGACGACACCGAGCGGGGGAAGCGCGACATTGAGAGCTAGGTCGAGGAACGGCTGCACGATGCGGCGGGTGCCCTCTACCGGCGCCTCGGCGAGGCCGTGGAGCGGGTCTCGGAACGTCTCCGGGAAGACGGGGATGGCAAGCCGCTGGTGTTCCGGGACTCAATGATTCGGCAACATCCGCGCCCTGGCCGATGTCGTGCCGCGGCGCAACATCTTCGGCGATGACGAGCTCTTGCAACTCTGCGGGCAGGTGAAGGATGAAGATCGCCGCCATCGAGCCGGACGCGCTCAGGCCGTCGAAGGGGTTCGATCCGGTTGCCCGCGCCCGGGGGAAGCGCGATGCCGCCGCGCTGGCGGAGACGTGCGCAGGATCTTTCGCGCCGACGGCGGAGGCTGCGCCCGGGCCCGTGCGGGAGGCCGCGTGATGGGTGCCCGCGTGTGCTCGGAATCCGCCGAGCGGGTGAGTCGCTGCGGCACCGCGCTGCTACGCGCGCAACCCTTTCAGTAGGGGTGATGCCATCCGGGGCACGGCTCGCTCCCCGGCGTCCCTGTCAAGTGTGCAGTACGGGAGGGATCGAGGCTGGAAATGCGGGGCTGCGGGCACAGCAATGGCAGAGCCGGGGCGAGCATCGCTTGCGCTCAGGGAGAGAAAGCAACTGGCGCTGCAGTCACACACGTGAATGGCGTAGGAAATGCGTCGTTGTCTATATCCAGATGTACATCGAGGCTGGCGGAGGCCCGGAGTTTGGGCGTACGCAGGATCTTGGTGGGGGATGTTCAGCGCCGCGCGAACAGCGTGGTCGCACCGTGGCGCATGGGCCAGCCGCATCAAGCGGGAACGGTCCAGAGCCCGGACCCGGCTCTTCGCGTCCGATGCAAGGATCTGGAATGAGGAAAAATCGCGGTGTCGGTCAGGCGTTCGCGGGCCCGCTCAGGCGCGCTCGGCGCGGATAGCGAGGAGGTTCCGTGCCTCGCGCCCGCAGGCCACCCCGATCAGGTGGACCGCCCCGGCGTGGGCGCGGTACGCCTCCGCATAGCCCCGTGCCCGCATCTGCGCCAGCGCCGCATCCAGTGCGGTCGCACTGCCCTCCTCGCCGTCGGCCATCTTGAACTCCAGCACGAAGACCTGCCCCCCGAGCCGTACCACCAGGTCCGCCCGGCCCCGATGCGAAGCCTCCTCCACACTGAGGTCCATCCCGACCGCGCGCAGGCTCATGTAGAAGAGGCTCGCATACCAGGCCTCGTAGCGCGCCAAGTCACCCTTCGCATGCCACTGGTAGGGGATCCCCGCCAGCCAGGCCCGGAGCGTCTCGCCGAAGCCCGCGAAGTCGTGCGCCTCCAGCAACGCGCAGAACGCCCGCCCCCGCTCCAGCGGCTCCGCCCCCTGCTGCCCCAGCCAGACGAGCAAGCCGCGGTTCAGGCTGAGCCGGACCTCGAGGTTGGGATAGTCCAGCCGGTACAGGACATCGAAATCGTCCCGCTCCTCCTCTGCGATGGTCAGGTAGCCGGTCTGGAAGAGCAACGCCTCAATGGCGATGTCCCCCACATCGAACTTCGAGACCAGCGCCATGTCCGCCAGCCGCCCCTCCAGTTCCATCGGGCTCACGGACTTCTCCATCAGCAGCCGGAACAGGAAATTCGGCGACCCGGTCTCGAACCAGTAGGGCCGGAACTCCCGGCGCCGCAGGAGCAGCAGGACATCGTAGGGATTGTAGACCCGCTCCCCGCCCCGCCAGTGGTAGCCATTGTACCAGGTGCGGATCTCCTCCCGGTCCAGCCCGGCCAGCTCGGGCCCGAACACCCGGTCCAGATCCTCGTCCCGGTAGCCGCAGATCGTGGCGAAGCGTGGGTCGAGGCTGATGTCCTTCAGATTGTTGAGCCCGGAGAACAGACTGCCCTTCGAGAACATGCTGACCCCGGTGACGAAGACGAAGCGAACATGTGCGGCGCTGCCCTTGACGATGCCGTAGAAGCCGCGCAGATAGTCCCGGTTGGCCGTCGCGAGCTCGGGATCGTGGAGCACGTCGAGGATCGGCTTGTCGTACTCGTCCACCAGCACGACGACCTGTCGGCCGGTAGCGCCGTGCATGCGGTCGAGAATGTTTCGCAGGCGTCTCGGGCCGGTATCGGAGGTCCGGGCGGGCGGGAGACCGTGCTCGCGCTCCACGCTCTCCAGTTGCTCGATGATGTCCCCTTCGATTTCGCCGGGTTCATTGTATTTCCCGTCGAAGCTCAGCCGTACCACCGGATGCGGCACAGACCACTCCCAGTGGGGGTGGATGGCCAGTCCCCGGAACAGGGGTTCGTGGCAGGCGAACAGCGCTCGCAGCGTGTCGAGCAGCAAGCTCTTGCCGAACCGGCGCGGCCGGGACAGGAAATAGTGGCGCCCCTCATCTACCAACCGTTGGATCAGCGATGTCTTGTCGACATAGTAGAATTCCTCGCTCCGGATCGTCGGGAAGTCCTGGATCCCGATCGGAAGACGGCGGCGGGTCATCGGGCTCTCCTTTCGCGGTGCCGGCACCTGCGGCCAAGTGGGGGTACGGAACTGCCCTGCCATGGCTCCGAATGTCCCGGAACGGTCGCAGCGAATACACGGCCACGCTATCTGCCTGCCACTCCATGAGCAAGGGAGGGATATGACCGAGGCGAACAGGGCCGGCAAGCCGAAGGCCCAGTCAGAGGTCAGGCTCCGGCGGGACGCCGGCCAGCTTCGTGCGACAGATGAACGCTAATGCTGTGGACCGGCGCCGGGCGGCCGAGGCTTTTCGCGTGGCGGCCCGGCCGACCCTGTCGCCTGAGGGAGAAGCGAACAGCGAGGCCCTTGCGATCTGAACCCGGGCGGCGGTGCCGAAGAATTCCCGTCGGTCAGCGCTTCGATAGCGAATTCGACCAGGATTTGGTTGGTGCTCAGGATGCCTCTCCCCTGGCGGTCACTCCGAGGCGTTCCCACGGTTCCGGGAGCATGCGGATGGACATGAGCGTCGTCCTGCCTGCGGAATCGGGCAGGACTCTTGCTTCTGTCGGATGTTATAGAGGTCGACACGACCGATCCAACATAACGGTTGACGCCTTCGATCGACGACAGTTTTGTGGCGTCAATTGGCTGATGCACACGGCTCGAATGCGATGCATCCCCACCGGAGACAAACCTGGATCGTACGCGAGCTGGTGCCGCTGATCGGTGACGCCATGCAAGACGGCACGATGCCCGGGAGTATTCAGGTCGTGGAGAACGGTTTGCGCGGTCATGCCGCAGTCAGCGCATGCGCACATCGTCGACGGCGTGCCGAGCGTCCCCGATCGGCATGGCGTCGACTCTGGCAAATCGTATGCCGATGCGTTCGATCCTCCTAGAGCGGAATCCGATCCTGTAGGGCGGTATCCCGCGGCGGTGACGGAGGTGTGGCCTTGCTGGGGGAGAGCAGGGGGGTGAGAGGGGGCCGCTGGCGTGCCCCAAGCCAGCGCCGGTGCGCGCGGCGGCCTGTCGGCGGCGGGCCTGGCGCGGGGCGCCGGCCAGGGCGCGGGGAGGGCAGGCGGGACGGTCTTGGGGGCCGGACGAGGCGCGGGGCACCGGCGTCGTCCATGCTCTTGCGGGCCTGGGGCCCCGTGTGGCTGGAGCGGGGGTCCAGGACGCCGCGGGCGCCGGGGCGCCGGGCGGGGACGCGGCCCGCCTTGAGGTAGGGCGCGCAGGCGTCTCGGTCGAGGGTGCTGGGCCGCCCGACGGGGGCGATCCTGCCGCGCCGAGTGAGGCCGGCGACGCAGGGGGTGGTGGCCAGCCCGGCGCAGGCGCGCGCCGCGCGGAGCCCAGCCGTGGGTGCGGGATAGGGTGGTCTTGGCCCAGGTCTCGTCGATGAACACCAACCGGTCGGGGTCAAGACCGGATTGACGGGCGCGCCCGGCGGGCCGCGGGTTCCGCCCGGCCGGGCGGGCCGGTGCCGCCGCGGGGCCGGGCTTTGTTGGCGCGGGAGGCCGGGGCGCCTAAGGACGCGCGGGCGCGCCCCGGAGCGGAAGACCAGCCCCCGCGCCCCGCGCGCCGCGCGCACCTCCGCAAGGGGCATGGCCGGCGCCTCCTCAAGACGGGGCCGGCGCCTGCGGGCGCGCGCCGCCGGGCGCCCGGGCCCCGGTGCGCCACCGGCTCCCGCGCGCCGCGCGCACCCCGACACGCCCGCCCGCCGCCCTGGGGCGTAGGCCCGCGCCAACCGCCGCTCGCACGCGAAGGCGACGAGCCAGGGCAAGCGCGCTCGCCCTCCACGCCGGCCGCCTCCACCCGGCCGACCTCGTGCATCACCAAGCCCAAGCGCCGTGAAGCCCCCGACGATGCAATCAGGGCAGAGCACGCTCTAACTGGGGTATGACGGAGTCTTGCGGTTTGCCGGTCCGGAATTCGAGAACCACGAGCTCACGATTTTCTTCGCGCCGTGCTTCGATAAATCTGGCGATATTCGCCGCGTGGCGTTCCACGAACGAGACGAGGGCGGCGGTCGGCGCCTCCAGGTCGCCGGCCGCTATCGGGGCGCCGCACTTCGCAAGCCGGAATTCGACGGGCATTATCCGGCTCGGGGATTGGAAGCCGCAGCCGAAGTGCTGACCATTGGGGCTGCGAGGGCGAGCGCGACCCCGAAAGCAGTCACCTTGTAAGAGAAGGGCTTGGGGTTAGCCTTGTCGGGTGTTCCATGGTGACCACGAATGCACCGTCGCGCTTGTCCGAAATCCGGCGACGGTAGTTCGCGGCTTGGCGGTGGGGGGCTGATCGCTCTTGTCTTCATTCAGAACCCCTTTTAGGGATCGGCCATGACGACGAGACGATGGCGGCGCCGTCTTCGCGTCAATCCTCGAAGAGCCATTCGACCTCAGGAACGGGCTTCGTCTCGTCGATGCCGTACTTCGGACCGAGCGAGAGGTAGGAGCAATGGTGCATCAGCTTCATGATGTCCCAGCGCAGGCGGTCCTCGTTGTCATGCTTGCGGGTCACCTGCACAATTTCGGCGAGGGTCTCGTGGTTGATGTCGGACGCCATGAACAGGCGCGATTCGTAGCGTCCCTCCAAGAAGGCCGCATGCATCGCGATCGAGTCTTCATTGCGGCTGATGACCGAGTTCTGGTTCTGCCGCCAGCCGAAGGGGCAGTAGACGAAGAAGTCCACCTTATTCGGGTCCGGTCTTCGAGTATCCGGCAACGAGTTGGCCCGCATCGACGATCAGGTGCTTGCGCTTCTCGAAATCGAGGCCCTCATCCTCGAACCACTTCTTCAGCGCGTCCGGGCGGGATGAAGACGAGAATGCCTTTGTTCTCCCGCAGGCGATGCCGTGCTTCGGCGCGCACGAGGCGGGCGTCTCCCTTCAGGCCTTCCTCCAGGACGGCTGCTGCGGGAACCCAGAGTTCCTTGACTTGACGCGGTGCGCAGCTTGGTATTTTGCGGCGTGTTCGAGCCAGAAGAACTCCCCAAAGCCCTTGCAGTGGTCCGAATCGGTGTGGATGATGCACACCGCGTCGAAGAAGTCTCGGCCGGCCTTCTTCAGGTCTCGACGAAGCTCGACCGGCAGATCGCACCGCTTGTCCTCGTCGTCGTCACTGCGCACCGCGGCGTAGTCGACGGGAACCTTGCGACCGTCGGCGAGGTCTAGGCGAAGAGTGTCGGCATTGCCTAGCGGGAAAAAGTTGATGTATGCGTTCATGGTCTGGATCTCCAGCACGTAGTCAGGACAAACGGCAGCCTGCGGAGAGCGGGGTCCGCCATCTTTGGTTCACACGATATTTCACATATGGAACCTATCGGGCAGCTTTCAAGGGGTTTTGACTTCACACTATGCTTCACATATAAGGAACAGAAGGCAAGGAGATCCATGACATGATCGCACTGTGTCCTTTGAGCCCCACGCCAACGCCAGAGGTGCCCCTGCCGCAGGCGCCCTTGGTGCGCGTCATCGCTCAGGCGCGATTCCCGCCAATCCTGACGATCCGCGACCCTGACAAGGTCGCGGTATTCCAAGAGGCGCTCCGAGACACATATCCGAATCTCAGTCAGGACCAGGTTCACAGCATTGAGCTGGGCGGCGGACAAACCCCGAATATTAGCCAGGGTCTCATCTGGCGTCTCGCCGATCGGGAAAGAAACCCTGACTGGCGGGTGTCGCTGGGCGTGGACTTCGTGGCGCTCGAAACGTCCTCCTACGACAGTCGGGACAATTTTCTCGACCGTCTGCGGGCGGTCCTCTCGGCACTTGAGGAGGGGTTCAAGCCCGCGTCGACCAGCCGCCTTGGATTACGTTATATCGACCGGCTTACCGGCGAGGCCGTTGATCGCATCGCAGAGCTGGTCCACCCTGACGTTCTGGGCATAATCCGGCCTCCGGGAAATCCGCACCCCGCGCTGGGAGAATCCGTCATCCACTTGATGACCGAGGCGCAATTCCTGGCCCACGATGGTGCGCGGGTCCAAGGGCGTTGGGGGCAGCTGCCCCCAAACGCGACCTATGACCCGGACGCCCTCGAACCGGTTGGCGATAGAAGCTGGATCTTGGATCTCGATATGTTTACGACGGAATCGCAACCGTTTATGAGCGAAAAATTGCTGACAACCGCGACAGGCTTTGCCAAATGTCTGTATTGGCTCTTTCGCCAAATGGTTACGGAAGAGTTCTTGAGGTACTATGGAGGTAACCCATGACCGTGATCGCGCTGCGCGATACACGGGAGGCAAGCACTTCCGCGGTGGGCTCCATATATCGCGTTGCCTTGGAGTCGGCTCCAGCGGTGTTGCTGCTCGCTACCGCCCTTCCAGGACCGGCAACAGCCAATACCTATGTCCAAGGTTCAAGGGCGATGTGGGCGACGATCGCACCTTGCGCCGAACGTACCGCCACCGGCCCGATTGGGCAGATCGGTCATATGAGTGCAGAGTCCGCAGCTGAGGCGATCATGGAAATCCGTCGCCGCTCCGGGCTGACGTGGGAGGAGTTGGGCGACTTATTCGAGGTCTCGCGTCGAAGCGTCCATCATTGGGCAAGCGGCAAACCAGCCTCCGCGAGGCATGATCGAATGATTGGAAGAATGCTGGGGGCGGTACGGCATCTCGATCGGGGCGACCGGGAGCTTACCCGTGCCCTTCTCTTGAGTGTCGACGAAGGCATGGGCGTTTCCACCTTCGACCTGTTGAGGGGCGGCCGGTTCTACGAAGCCATCGGGCGCGTCGAGGGCGTTCCGGCACGGGAACGTCAGAGTATCCTCCTCTCCAGCACTGCTTGGGAGGCGCGCTGGCCGCAGGCGCCGGTACTTCTTCTGGAGGCTGAACAGGATCGGCCCGACATTTCGGCAAAAGCTCGCGCCGTCCGCCCCAAGCAAACACCCAAGAGGGCGGGCTAACGCTTCATGCCCTTGACGGAAGAGGACGAACAGAAGATCGATCAATCTCTCCAGGTCTGGCGTCAGGGAGATGTCTCGCTCGACGCCGACTTGGAATTTCCTCATGTCGCCGATCTTTCGCGTCCGCATAGTCCGGCTTCCGTTCAGGTGGCTGACGCGCTAGCGGCAGACGGAGAGGCCATAGAGGGTGGAGCCACGGTCATACTGGACGAAGTGCGTGGCGTGGTGATGCTCAGCCAGACCTGCGATATCGTTCGCGGCTGCCGCACCCGGCCATTCCTCGAGGTTGCGCCCTTGGTCGAGGTGGGTGAGCATCGGATGGAAGAGGTCCGTCGCCTCAAGCGGCCTGCTTTTGCTTATATTCCCAAACTCTCCGACCAACGACTTGTTGCCGACCTCGACCGCGTCATGACCGTCGAAAAGGCCGTGGTCGCCGGTTGGGCACGTACTGCTGGCTGGGAGACAGATATCGGGGTGCGAGAGTTCGCCCGAGCTCTTGCTCGAAAGAAATCCCGGTTCGCGTTTCCCGACGACTTCGTTGCAGCAGCTCGGAGCTTTCAGGCCCACTTGGTCGACAGGCACAACAAACAGACCGAAGAGGGAGCATATCTCCGTGCGCTTGGCGAAATCCGAGTACGCGCCGCGCCATCTTGGGACGACAAAGACGTTCAGTTAAGCTGGTGGTTCATCAAGGATGCAGACCCGGTGGGTGTGCAAGTGGATTGGCCTACATTGCTCGACCAATGGCTTGCCCGCTTCGACCAGACCGGTCGGTTCCGGCTCGACCCACCCATTGCCTGCCGGCTAGAGGACATGACAGCGCGTGATTACGTCGAGAGTGATCTTCTTGATCTTGACCGTCTGTCTGTCGCCTGAACAGCACGGCGTTCCGGATAGGAACATTTCCTCCTGTCGCAGCAGGTATGGCGAAGATCGTGCAGCCTCAAATTGGCCGGCCTGCGGGGTGCCGATGCACCTATAAGATATCGGGGGCAATGCGGCCGGCGATTCGCTCCGCCGCCTCGTGGACGGAATCCTGTGAGGTGGGGAATTCGCGTACAAGATTGAGCATTTCACCGCCGGTCCAGGCGTTGGTCGACGGTGAAGAACCTATTGGTGGCGTTTAGCGCGAGTTGACCGGGGACGGCGAGACGAAGTACTCGGGCACGGCCGTCCCTTCGAAGAAGCTCCTTGCCGTCGGAACCGAGAAGGCCCTGCGCCACGTGCTGGTCGAACTCGGAACCGTAGGTCAGGTAGTGATTGAAGCCGTTGCCCAGTCCAGACCGAGAAACGGTCAGATGCACTTGGCCTTCCCGGCCTCCGGCTTTCGTACCCACTCCATGTTCGCGCAGGGTTGTATTCGGCCGATGGGCCACTGCGTCCCACTTCGGGTGCGCCGAGAGCGCACGGACGAGGCGTGCACGACGGGCATTGGCACCCAAGGGAACCAGACCGTGATCTCGAATGGGATGAACCTCGAAATCGATCAAGCGCGTGCCGTGATAGCCCACGATAGTGGCTGAGCGAATCCAGCCGACGGCGGCATGGGCGACGCACTCGCGGTTGGGGCACGTGAGGAGGAGGTCGAACGCATCTTCGACGAACTTCGGTGCAGCAGCCATGAGCTTCCCGATAAAGGTCTCCGACACCAGAGCAGCCAAGGCGTCGGTGAGCAGCGGTATCCAGTTACGGCTATCGTCGAAATTTTGCCCGGTCGGCTCCATGAACGCCACGTTGGTCCTGTCCGACGCGGGCCGATATTCCGCAGTAGGCCATATCGATGTTCTCGAGCAGTCGACGCTGCACGGCAAATCAGCATTATATGGGTCGTGGGGGCCGGATGGCTCCATGTCGCCCGATTTGCCGTTCGGTCAACGAGCAATGGGGTCGGGTCACAACCAGTCCAAGGCCGGGCGTCCGCTTGATCCCCTCGGGTCTCACGCAAGGGGGCGTTCGCTCTCCCTCGGATTGGGGGGACGGTCCGCCGGTGAACGAGAACTCGGGCATGCCGTTTCATGCATCGCCGTACTCCGCCTCGTCCGGCATTGGAGGTGCCTCCGCCCCGTATCCCATCGCTCGCGCGATGACGGCCGCGGCTTGCGCCTCGGCGTCCCGCAAGGCGCCATCGTCGAGATGGGCGTAGATCGCGGTGGTCTCGCGCTGGGCGGGGTCCGAGCAGCTGTCCGACCGTGGTGACCCGGCGCCGTTCATGACGCCCTGGGAGGCCCAGGTGTGGCGGCAGTCGTGGATGCGAAGGCCAGGCAGCTCGGCTTCATCCTGTATGCCGACCCAGAAGGGATAAAGCCGATCCGATGTGAGGGTCTCGGGAAATACCCGCTCCCGCCGTCCGGCCTCCAGGACCAGCCCCCGTGCCCCTCTCCTGCCGTCCAGGCAAGCTGAGATGCACTGCCTCCAGGGGGCAGGGCGCACTATCGGCGGCGGGTACTCACCCCGCCCCCTGGGTTCGATCTGTCCGCAGGCAGCCCAGCCTGCCCGCTTGGGCCGGCTCAGCATTGCGCAATCTCGTGTGCACGGCTACTTGTCAGGGCGTCGTTCCACGCCGGCTATCCTCGCTGTCCGGGCTCACGGTCCCACCGGGGTGGTCGGTGACCTTGCCGGCACGGACAACGAGCACGGGGGGGGGGATCGCGGGGGGCCCTGGTTGCCGTTCTGCGCAACCGGGGAACATTCCCCGCCTACTCCCCTGACCTCGGTGAAATCATGTCCGGCACAAAACCAAAGGCAAATCAGCCGGGCTGCTCCGCCACGGCCCGGTGGCACCGGAAAACCAAACCCAAGCCGCCAATTTTCCACCCGCCGCGCCCTTGAGGAGGCTCCCGCCGCCCGGGTTGTGGGGGCGCTATCCGAGGCGGACCTGGCTGGCGGCTGACCGGCCCCGCGCGGCGGGGTGGGGGCCCCTGTGAGCTTTTTCCCCCTGCGGGGGCCACATCCCGATGGGGGGCTCAGGGCAGGCGAACGGCAGGCAAGGGAACAAGGGCCGAGTAGGACTCGCCCACAAGCCGGGCGGCGAGGACGGGCCGGGGACGCCCGACCGCGGAGAGCGTCGACGCCGATTCTCTACGACCCTCTTTCCCCCACGCCCCGGCCCGCCCCGGACGGGGGGGCTGGCAAATCTCCGCCGAACCGGGCCAAAATCGGCCCGATCCCACCCGCCCCTACATAGGATGGCCCTCATTGAGGGGTGGCGGGCGGATATGGGGCGGATACGCCCCCTTGAAGGGCCGGGCCGGTTCGGCTCCTCGCCCGTGCCCCGTGCCGGGTCCGGCTGATCGGGGAGTGCCGATCCGGCTGTGCTCCGGCAGCCGTTGCCCGGCCCCCTTCCTGTGGGGGGAAGCCTTTTTGCCCCTTCCCTTGCACCGCTGCCCCACGGTGGGAGGGGCTGGGGATACCCGACAAGCGGCTGACAATATTGTGGACACCACTGCCCCACGGTGGTAGGGTATGGACATAGGAGAAGACGATCTCCGGGTGCAGGTGGCCCGGCTGGAGGAACGGATGAAGACCATGCAGGCGGAATACAAGACGGACATTGCCCTGCTGGCAAAGGAGATGGCGGATGGCCGCGCCGCCTACCAGACGGACTTCTCCCGGCTGGCCGCACAGATTGCGGACGGACGCGCGGAAGCCGCCCGTCGGGAGACCAACCTGGTGCTCCGGATTGCGGGTCTGCTGGCGGCCGCCGTGGCGTTCCTGAAATACGTAGGCTAACCCCTAACTACGCCGCACCATCACCATTGTGCCGCGGCGACAGACCGCCCACTGGATGCGCGAGCGGCGCGCCCTTGGAGGGGATAATT
Source organism: uncultured Binatia bacterium (SeqCode) (assembly GCA_965116085.1). Taxonomy (GTDB): domain Bacteria; phylum Desulfobacterota; class Binatia; order Bin18; family Bin18; genus Bin18. The sequence goes on along the minus strand of OZ220487.1, from coordinate 4,822,928 downwards.
GGACGGGAAAACGGGCCCTGTTGTCCTTACCTCGGTGCTGTCCATGCTGGTCTGTGTCGACGCTCTTTTGGCAAAATCGGTAAAGACAGAGATCCTCGGCTCTCAGACGATGAGCCTTTCGGACTGTAACGCGAAGATCGACACCATTGCCTCCCTACTGGGAGTCCGTCCAGACTTGAGCGTCAGTCCTCACCTGACCCTGGCATACTTCTGGCCCAAGGAGGGAGGCGACGAGTCGGTCCGCGTCTCTTGCTCGGGGCCGGATCGGAAGATGGCGGTGGCTCTAACCTCCGACCACCCGCGCCCGGTAGAGTCTTATTGCCGCGCCTCCGATCCCGAACCGTGGGAGGAAGCAGCGGCCCGATGCAAGAAGCTCGATCAAGCCCTGAGTGACTGCATCAAGAGCTACGGTATCAATCTTGATGATGTCATGTTTGAAGATCGAGTGCGACTAATATCTGTCTTCTGCGATGACCCCGCAGAGGCCCTCGGGGACTGCATATGGGCCTGCCAAAACGCCTCCATTTGGGCTGACCCCGTAGAGGCCCAGAGGGACTGCTATTCAGCCATGTGGGACTCCGTGCCGCCCCCCGAATCGGCGAAAACAGAGGTTCTCGGCACGCAGACGATGAGCTATTCGGACTGCCACGCGAAGATCGAAACAATCGCCTCCCTCCTGGGAGTCCGTCCAGACTACAGCGTCCAGTCTGACCTTCTGACCATGGGACGCTTCTGGCTCAAGGAGGGGCGCGACGAGTCGATCCTCGTCACGTGCTCGGAGCCGGATCGAAAAAAGATGGTGACGGTCCTAACCTTCGACCATTCAATCCGCCGGGGCCCGGAAGCAGAGTCTTACTGCCAGTAACAACGAGCGGGATCCTGCGAGGCCACGGAGCAAGCCGCCGCTGCTCCGTGGCGTGGGGGTACGAGGTCTATACCGAATGAATACCCCGCCCCTTGGCCGATACGTCAACGGGGACATCCACCGAAGGTTATTAGGCGGGTGTCGGTTCGGGTTCGGGCCGTGGCGGCCTGATCGGGCGCGGTCTCGCCCGTCCTGGGCGTGTTCGGCGGGGGCCGGGCCTTCGATTATTCGGCGAGACGGGCGGTTTGCCTAACGCGCCGCGCCTCTCATTGAGGGGGGAGGAGACGGGTTCGTACGGAGATCTCTCTAGTCCATGCCCCGGCGCACGGTGCGCCCGTACCGATACCGGGCCACCGCCCCGCGACCGGCCAGTTCGCCAGCGGCGTAGTGGGCGGGCATGGCCGCTGACGTGCCCCAAGCCGGCGCCGGTGCGCGCGGCGGCCTGTCGGCGGCGGGCCTTGCGCGGGGCGCAGGCAAGTTCGATGGGAGTGCAGGGGGGGCGGTCTGGAGGCCGGACGAGGATGTGGGCGCCGGTGTCCTTGATGCTCTTGCGGGCCTAGGGCCCCGGGTGGCTGGAGCGGGGGTCCGGGACGCCGAGGGCGCCGGGGGGCAGGGTGGGGGCGCGGCCCGCCTTGAGGTAGGGCTCGCAGGTGTCTCGGTCGAGGGCGCCGGGCCGCCCGACGGGGGCGCTCCTGCGGCGCCGGGCGAGGACGGCGCCGCAGGGGGTGGGGTGCCCGTGTCCGGGGGGGCCAGCCCGGCGCAGGCGCGCGCCGCGCGGGGCCCCGCCGGGGGGACGGGCCCGGGGGGTCGTGGCCCCGGGCTCGCCCGTCAACCCGGGCGAGCCCGGCGGGCCGCGGGTGCCGCCCGGCCGGGCGGGCCGGTGCCGCCGCGGGGCCGGGCTTTGTTGGCGCGGGAGGCCGGGGCGCCCAAGGACGCGCGGGAGCGCCCCGGAGCGGAAGACCAGCCCCCGCGCGCCGCGCGTCACTCCGCAAGGGGCATGGCCGGCGCCTCCTCAAGACGGGGCCGGCGCCTGCGGGCGCGCGCCGCCGGGCGCCCGGGCCCCGGTGCGCCACCGGCTCCCGCGCGCCGCGCGCACCCCGACACGCCCGCCCGCCGCCCTGGGGCGCAGGCCCGCGCCAACCGCCGCTCGCACGCGAAGGCGACGAGCCAGGGCAAGCGCGCTCGCCCTCCACGCCGGCCGCCTCCACCCGGCCGACCTCGGGAATCACCAAGCCCAAGCGCCGTGAAGCCCCCGACGATGCAATCAGGGTAGAGCACGCTCTAAATACGGTGACATGGACGACGCCTTTCTATAAATGGGGATGCGAGCCACGACACCCTACTATGGCGATAGTGGGACCGGGGCCGCGGACACGGGCGACGCTACGTTCGACGGCGGGTGATGACACACTGACGGATGGGCGGGGATCCGCTCGGGTTTACGCCCGGACACGACGGTATGGACACCGTCACCGACTTTACGCTGGGGGAGGATGAGGTCGGCTTGGTTCACGGAACTGAGAGGGTTGGCGACGCTCACGCTGACAGCATAGGAACCGGTGGTATATCCCAACTCACACAACAGCGTCCGATTCGGCGGGCGGGGGTAGCCGTAGCAGACCTGACGGCTGATGACTTCCTGTTGCCGTCACTGCCTGTGATTAGAGAGGAGAGGCTGGCCCTCCTCCTAACCGGGCAATCCGCTGATACTCGGACGGGGATCGCGGCAGCCACGACGGGCCCTCCTCCTAACCGGGCAATCCTCTCTGCGGAGGGGATTCGGCTACACGCCTCCCCTTGAGATTTGAAGAGGCGGTCTACACCCCCTAGAATACCGCGTACGTATGACCAACCGTCAGACTCGAAGAGGCGAAACGCTGCATAAGAGTATTCACTGCGTGCATCTGGGGCTGACTACGTATGCGCAGGCGCTTCAGGTGCAGCGACGCTGGCATGCTTGGTGCGTTGCGCGGCGGACAAACGTCCTCCTGCTGACACAACACCAGCCGGTGATCACGCTCGGCTATCGCCGGCTGTGTGAGCAGATCAAACTTTCGGTTGCCCAGCTTGAGGAGAAAGGGCTGCACGTCGAGTATGTAGAGCGGGGTGGGGGCGCGACCTATCACGCCCCGGGCCAGCTTGTTGCGTATCCGATCTTTTCTTCCCTGTTGCAGAGATGTGGAGTCCGACGTTTCATTGCGCAGCTTGAGGAGGTCATGCGACAGACCTGTCTCCGCTTTGGCGTCCACACGAGCCGCCAGGATGGGTATCCTGGGGTCTGGGTGGGTGAGAAAAAAATCGGGGCGGTCGGCATTGCCGTTCGCAAGCACGTGTCTTTGCACGGCTTTGCGCTCAATGTCGATCTCGACCTGCGACCGTTTGCGGATATCGTGCCCTGTGGGCTTGCCGACAGGGGAGTGACCAGTCTACAACAGGAATGCGCTCTGCCCATCGCTTTTCCCGATGTTGAGTGGGCTGTCGTCGAGCAGGTCGCTGCGATTTTTGAGGGACGCACGGAGGATGTACCAGATGGAGAATCTTCTGATTGACAAGCAAGACCATATCCGGTGGCTGACGTTGAATCGCCCCGAGCGTCGCAACGCGCTGGATCGTGACACCATTTATGCCCTGAAGGCGGCGTTGGCCGACAGTGCACGTGACGCTGATGCCCGCTTGGTTGTGTTGACCGGGGCTGGCGGTGCGTTTTCCTCAGGCGCAGATTTACTGGCCGCTCCCTCGCAGCCGACGACTCCCGGAGAAGAGCTGACCGAGGACGGCTTTAACGCCGTGATTCGGATGATCTGGAGTCTGCCCAAGCCAGTGATTGCTGCGGTTGACGGCGCTGCCACCGGATATGGCTGCTCATTGGCCTTGGCTGCTGATATCCGCCTGGCTTCCCCAGCGGCGCGTTTTTCCTTGATCTTTGTGAAACGTGGATTGACGCTTGACGGTGGGGCCAGCTATTTCCTCCCCCGCCTAGCAGGTCTGCGCGGTATGGAAATGGCCCTAACCGGAGAGATGGTCACTGCAACGGAAGCGGCCCGTACGGGCCTCGTCAACCGTATTCTCACCGGGGACAACTTTCGGGAGCAGGTTACCGCCTATGCCGCTCGTTTGGCAAAGAATGCCCCTCTGGCACTGGCGGCGATCAAAGCATCCATACACAGCGCGCTGGGTGCCGGTCTGGGAGACGTATTGACTGCTGAAATGGCGGAGCAGCGAAAGCTGCTCCAGTCCGAAGATGTCAAAGAAGGTATTCGCGCGTTTCGTGAGAAACGCGATCCGGTCTACACGGGACGATAAGGAGGCGCTGTGGCAGAGCGAGCTGGCCGATTGTGTATCGTGGGTGACATCCATGCCTGTCCGGCAGAACTCGAGACCCTTCTCGCTGCGCTGTCATTACAGCCAGAAGACCACTTGGTATGCCTAGGCGACTATATCGATCGCGGGCCTGATGCCAAGGCCGTTGTCGACCTGCTCTTGGGGGTGAAGGCGGCCGAGACCTGCCGCCATACGTTTCTCAAGGGCAATCACGAAGATATGTTTCTCGACTTTCTGGGGTATGACGGTCTGTACGGCCAGGCCTTCCTGATGAACGGCGGAGACCAAACCCTTGCCAGCTATCGGTGCGACCCCGGAACTCCCGGCCCCGAGGTGACGGCGCTCATGCCAGAGGCCCACCGGGAGTTTTTTCTGAATCTTGGGCTCTATCTGCCGGTCGAGGCCATCTTGTGCGTACATGCCGGGATCAAGCCGGGCCACCGCCTAGAGGATCAGATGGTAGAAGACCTGCTGTGGATTCGTGAGGGATTTTTTGCCCACCCACACGACCTGCCATATACCGTGGTCTTCGGCCATACCCCCCAACGGGAAGTGGGTTTTGACCTGCCGTATAAAATTGGGATCGATACCGGCCTCGTCTACGGCGGAAAATTGACCTGTCTCGAAATCACGGAGAAGAGGCTCTTTCAGATCGAACGGGGCAGCCGACGGGTCGTGACGACCGATGCACGAGCGTATTGGGCGGGGGCTCACACCGCAAGGTAAGCCCTCGGTGCCCATCAAACCAGGTGCGGTCCGGCCCCTCCTCTTGACTTTCCCCGGACTGCCGGATTTAACACTCTGCGGCGGCGTAGCTCAGGAGGCTAGAGCGAGGGTCTCATAATCCCTAGGTCGGCGGTTCAAGTCCGCCCGCCGCTAGGCTGGGGCGATCTCACGGCGACGGCCAAAACTGCCGCTGATAAAGGAGCAGACTATGGATCCACTCGCGGTATTTATGCTGACAGTAGCCGGGACTGCCGTGCTCTGCGCACTCGCTTCTACCATCGCCGTTGTGCTGCGGAACGCAAAAGACGGCGGGTAGGGCCAGGATCGATCGCCACGCTCGTGACCCGGAGACCAGGACGCCAAGGACGCGCCGTAGGAGCGTCCTTATGTATGACAGGCGCATGCGGCCCCTTGAGCACAAGCTTTGGGCTTCCCTTCAAAAATTGCTCCCGGACATATCCGGTCTGCGCATCGGCGTGGCCTGTTCCGGCGGCCCCGACTCGGTCGTCCTGCTCTCCGCTCTGTTGACGATTACGCCGTTACGGGACTATCGGCTGAGGGTGCTTCACGTCAATCATGGTCTGCGCCCCGAGTCTGACCAAGAACAGAACATGCTGCAAACCTTGTGTCAGCAGTGGCGGGTCCCCCTCGTGGTCAAAAAACTTGAGCCCCCTCCTGGCCTGAAAGGAATCGAAGCCTGGGCGCGAGAAGCGCGCTATGCCTTTTTCCAAGGGAGTCTCACTGCGGTGCCACTCGACTATATTGCCACTGCCCATACGCAGGATGACCAAGCTGAGACCGTTCTCTTCCGCCTCATGCGCGGCAGCGCCCGGCGTGGAGTGGCGGGTATGCCGCCGGTAAGAGACAAATGGCTGATTCGGCCTTTCCTGCACTGTTCACGGCGTGAAATCGACGCGTACACTCAGGAGAGAAAATTGCCCTATGTCACAGACCCGAGCAACGCTGACCTGCGTTTTACCCGGAACAAGATCAGGCACGTTCTCCTCCCCTTTTTGGAACAAGAGTTTTCTCCACAAATCCGGCGTCATCTGGCCTCTCTGGCTGAAACGGTCCGAGAAGAGGAGGACTGGCTCGAGGCACTCGCGACGGCCGCCAGCGCGCGTGTCATCGGCCGTGACTCGAGCGTCTCTCTCCCCGCCTTGGACAGGGAGCCTGCCGCCTTACGGTCTCGTATCCTCCGCCAGTGGGCGGAAGGGCGGGCGCAAGGGTTGAGGGCGGTTCAGGTGCGCCGGTTGAGGGAACTCAGCGAAGGAAAAATCCAGGGCCGGGTAGAGTTGCCGGGCCAGCGGGCCGTCGTTCGCCAGGGAACGCGGCTGAGGTTCCAACCCCAGCCGCCATCTGTCACGGAGCGAGACTATGCCTATGTCGTACAGGCCGGCCAGAACCGGCGGTTAGCCTCACGCTGGAACCTGAGCGTTTCTCCTGCTATCGAATGGCAAGGCGACCTGAGTGCGGCTCGGTGCGCAGACCGTTGGTCGGCACTCTTTGATTGTACCCTTGCCGGCACCGCGGAGACCTGTATTGTCCGCAACGCCCGCACCGGAGATCGTATTCGTCCTTTTGGCATGCGAGGCCATAGGAAAGTTCAGGACGTCTTGGTCGATGCAAAAATCCCGCACGCGCTTCGTCCCGGATTCCCGGTAGTTGAAACGAACGGGGAGATTGCCTGGATTCCGGGCTGCGTCAGAGGCCAGGGGGGGGTGGTGACGGCGGCGACCCGACAGGTCTGGCGCATGCAGGTCAACCCGTTGCCGGTCGAGGAAGAACTATGGTAGGCTGACCCCGGCTGCGCGAAAGGTGACGGAGTGAATAAGGTTTCTTCTAATCTCGCACTGTGGTTGGTCCTCGGGGTGATCTTCCTATTCATGTTCAACCTGTTCAATCGCCAACAACCGAGAGAACCCGAAATTGTCTTTAGTGATTTCTTTACGGCCGTAGAAAAAGGCGAGGTCTCCGAGGTCGTCATTCAAGGGCAGGTCATTCGTGGAAAATTCCGCAATGACGACCGCTTTAAGACCTACGCCCCCACCGACGATCCCGACCTCATGCGGACCTTGCGCGACCGGGGGGTCCGGGTGGCCGCGCGGCCGAAAGAGAGCGATCCCTGGTATATCACCATCCTGATTCAATGGTTCCCGATGCTGCTCCTCATCGGCGTCTGGGTCTTCTTCATGCGCCAGATGCAAATGGGCGGTGGCAAGGCAATGTCTTTCGGTAAGAGTCGGGCCAAACTGCTGACGGAAACCCAACAACGCATCACGTTCAGCGACGTTGCCGGTGTGGAAGAACCCAAACAGGAGTTGGAAGAAATCATCGCCTTTCTCAAAGACCCGAAAAAGTTCACCCGTCTGGGGGGGCGTATTCCCAAAGGGGTCTTGCTGGTTGGATCCCCCGGCACCGGAAAGACGCTGCTCGCTCGGGCGATTGCCGGGGAAGCCGGGGTGCCGTTCTTCTCGATCAGCGGCTCCGACTTCGTTGAGATGTTCGTTGGGGTCGGGGCCTCGCGTGTCCGCGATCTCTTCATTCAAGGGAAAAAGCAGGCACCGTGCATCATTTTCATTGACGAGATCGACGCGGTTGGACGCCATCGCGGTGCCGGCCTCGGCGGTGGCCACGATGAACGCGAGCAGACCCTGAACCAACTCCTGGTGGAGATGGATGGCTTCGAGGCAAACGAGGGTGTCATTCTGATTGCGGCGACCAACCGCCCGGACGTCCTGGATCCGGCCTTACTGCGTCCCGGAAGGTTTGACCGGCGGGTCGTCGTGCCCTCCCCCGATGTCCGCGGTCGAGAGGAAATCCTCAACGTCCATACGCGCCGGGTGCCACTGGACGACAAGGTTGACGTCTCCCAGCTCGCTCGGGGCACGCCGGGGTTTTCTGGAGCCGACCTGGAAAATCTGGTCAACGAGGCCGCCCTCCTCGCCGCTCGCAAAAACAAAGAGAAAGTCGGAATGGAGGACTTCGAGTTGTCCAAGGACAAGGTCCTCATGGGAGCCGAGCGCCGCAGTATGATTCTCAGCCTTGAGGAGCGCCGCAATACGGCCTACCATGAGGCGGGCCACGCCCTCGTCGCCCGATTGACTCCGGGGACGGACCCGGTCCATAAGGTGACCATCATTCCGCGCGGCATGGCTTTAGGGGTGACTCAGCAGTTGCCCGTCGATGACCGCCACACCTTCTCCAAAGACTATATTCTGAAACGTCTCGCCATCATGTTCGGTGGCCGCGTCGCCGAGGAACTGGTCCTCGGTCATACCACGACTGGCGCTGGAGACGATCTTGAAAAGGCGACCGAGTTGGCTCGACGTATGGTCTGCGAGTGGGGTATGAGCGAGCGCCTCGGCCCCATGACCTTTGGCAAGAAGGAAGAACAAATCTTCCTGGGTCGGGATATGACTCAGACCAAAGACTACTCTGAAAAGACGGCCATTGAGATCGACAGCGAGGTGCGCAACATCGTCAAGGACGCCTTTAAGCGGGCGCAGGACCTCCTTCGGACGCATATTGACATTCTGCACAAGATGGCGGAAGTCCTGCTGGAAAAAGAAGCCTTGGACGGACCTGAAATCGACGGCATACTGCAACAATTCAACGTTGAAGTCGACCCGGAGCCGACAGGGGCGTAGTCAGGCGTAGGCTGGTCCCTTCCGTATTCCCAGCGCAGTCGGTGTTTGATGGATGGCAGCATGGAGGGCGGGGGTAGAGAAGATTCCACTGTTTTGCCTCCGCCTCTTTTTTGGTTTGTCGGCAGCGGACCCGTCGGCCTCTTGGCGGAGAGGGCCATCTGAATGTCGCCCGACGGAGCGCCCGGCACGAAGTTGTTCGGCACGGACGGGATTCGCGGGGTGGCCAATATTGAGCCGATAACGCCGGAGACCGCCCTGCGCATCGGCCGAGCTCTGACCGCTGTCTGCCACAATCGTTCAGGCCGCCCCAGCATCATTGTCGGCACCGATACGCGTTTATCGGGGTATATGTTGGAGGCCGCGCTCGCGTCCGGGGTGTGCTCTATGGGCGGAGAGGTCTTCCTCGTGGGCCCTATGCCAACACCCGGCGTTGCCTTTCTGACCCGCAGCCTGTGCGCGGATGCTGGCGTGGTCATCTCCGCCTCGCATAATCCATTCCAGGACAATGGCATGAAGATCTTCTCCCGCGACGGGTTCAAGCTCCCCGATGCGGTGGAAGGCGAGATCGCGGAACTGGTGCTGAGTCGTACGATTGACGACGAGCGCCCCACCGCCGGATCCATCGGAAAAGGGGGGCGCCTGGACGGTATCCTGGGCCGCTATCAGGAGCTGGTCAAAAACGCTTTTCCGCGCGATCTCACGCTGGACGGAATAAAAGTCGTGATCGACTGTGCCAATGGAGCCGCCTATACCCTAGCGCCAGCGGTGTTAGCCGAGCTTGGCGCCGAGGTGATTCCGATAGGGACGGCGCCGAACGGCACAAATATCAATCTCGACTGCGGGGCGTTATATCCACAGCGGGTGCAGCAGCTTGTCCGTGAACACGGCGCCCAGGTCGGCATTACCCTTGATGGCGATGCCGACCGAGCCATTCTGGTCGATGAGACCGGAGAAATCGTTGATGGTGACGCCATGCTCGCCATTGCCGCCAAAGCGCACCTTCAGCAGGGGACGCTGCCCCACAAGACGATAGTGGCGACGGTGATGAGTAATCTGGGGCTCGAGATTGCGCTGCGCCAGATGGGTGGTCAACTGCTCCGGACCCCGGTCGGCGACCGCTATGTTGTCGAGGAGATGCGCCGTGGTGGATATCGTATCGGCGGCGAACAATCCGGCCATATCGTTTTCTTGAATCTAAACACAACGGGCGACGGCATGATCACCGCTCTTTCGCTGCTGGCGATTCTCGTCCAGAAACAGCAGCCGCTCTCTGAACTGCGCCAACTCATGTGCCGCTACCCGCAGACGCTTGTCAACGTTCGCGTCCGCGAACGACAGGATTTGCGGACCATTGAGCCGGTGTCGGACGTCCTCCAGTCGGTCACCGACAAACTGGGCGAGGGGGGACGGCTCCTCGTCCGCTATTCCGGGACTGAGCCGCTGCTGCGGATCATGGTCGAGGGCGAAGACGAAAGTCTGGTTCGCGCCTGTGGCGAGGAGGTCGCTGACGCCGTGCGGACCCACCTCGGAGCGGGGGAATCTGCCTAGAGGATCGTCTCGTGTATCTCGTCTCTGCCGCACAGATGCGTGAGATCGATCGGCTCACGATCGAGCACTCCGGCACCCCCGGTCATATCCTGATGGAGCGAGCCGGTAGCGGCGCGACGCAGGTGCTCCTCGATTTTTTTGAGCAACAGCCCAAACGAGTGGTTGTGGTCGCTGGCAGAGGCAACAACGGCGGCGACGGCTTTGTCATGGCACGTCTCCTGAAAGAGCGGGGAATCTCGTGTGAGGTGATTCTCGCCGCCAAAAAGCGAGAGGTGCGGGGCGATGCCGGGCATCATTTGCGGGCGTTCTTGCGCCGCAGAGGCCGAGTCGCAGAAGTGACGGCACTGGAGCAGATACCGGCTGCTGAGAGACGACTCGAACGCTGCGACGTGATCGTTGACGCTCTGCTTGGGACAGGGCTGAACGCCGCGGTGCGAGATATCCAGGCCGCCCTCATCGCCTCCATGAATGCCAGCGGCGTGCCTATTGTGTCGGTCGATATTCCGTCCGGTTTGTACGCCGATTCCGGACAACCCGCAGGCGGTGCCGTTGCGGCGGCGCTGACGGTGACCTTTGGCTATCCCAAGCTCGGCCAAGTGCTCTATCCCGGGACGGCTCGGGTCGGACAGCTCGCCTGTGTTGATATCGGGCTTGCCCCGCAAGCGCTGACCGAGGTTGCGCCTCAGTTGTACGTCTTGACCCGTCGCGAAGTGGGCGGCCAGATACGCCCCCGTCATCCCGAGGCGCATAAGGGCGATTTCGGTCACCTGTTGGTCCTCGCCGGCTCGCGCGGGAAGAGTGGCGCGGCCGTGTTGAGCGCCTCTGCCGCCCTACGGACCGGAACCGGTCTCGTCACCTTAGCCGGCCCACAAGGACTGCTACCCATATTCTCCTCGGCCTTGCTCGAAGCCATGACCGCCCCTCAGCCCGAGCGCGCAGACGGCAGTCTGAAATTGAACGCGCGAGTATTGGGCCAGGCGCTACACGGAAAAAGCGCTGTCGTTTTCGGGCCTGGTGTCGGCGTGTCGACCGAAACGAAGCGTATGGCGCGCTGGCTTCTGAAAAACAGCCAAGTTCCTCTGCTTCTAGACGCCGACGGACTGAACAGCGTGGCGTCTCAGATGGCCACGCTGAAAACGGCCAAGGTGCCGGCCGTGCTCACTCCCCATCCCGGAGAAATGTCCCGGTTGACCGCCATGCCCACCGCAGACATCCAAGCCCGGCGCCTGGAGGTCGCCCGCCAGTTTGCCGCTCGACACGGTTGCTATCTCGTCCTCAAGGGGGCCCGGAGCATTATCGCCGCCCCCGACGGGCGTGCCTGGATCAATCCCACCGGGAATCCGGGTATGGCCAGCGGTGGCATGGGGGATGTCTTGTCCGGCATTATTGGCGGCCTGCTCGCTCAAGGCTATCCGCCCGATGAGGCGTGTTGCCTCGGGGTGTTTCTGCACGGGGCTGCCGCTGATACGTTTGCCGAACAGCATGGCCAGGCGGGGCTGCTGGCGCGCGACGTGATTGACAACCTGCCAGACAACCTGCGTACCCTCTCTCGGGTCGCTCAGAGCGATGTGCATGCCGCATATGATTCAGACATTCTCGGCTGAAGAGACCATAGCCCTTGGGCGTCAGATTGGGAGCCTCCTTGAGCCCGGTACGATCCTTGGACTGTGTGGCGACTTGGGTGCGGGGAAGACCTGCTTGGTCCAAGGCGTCGCGGGCGGGCTCGGGATTGCCCCTGAAACCATTACCAGCCCCACCTTTACTCTTGTGGCCGAGCATTATAGGGGAAGGGTGCCGTTTTACCATATCGATCTCTACCGGCTCGAGGGGGGAGCAGACGAAGAATTGGGCTATGAGGAATACCTCTTCGGGCACGGGGTTGCGGCCATTGAGTGGTTTCCGTTTCTGCCGGACCGTGTGCGCGATTCGCTAGAAGAACACCTGCTGATCGCGATCGAGTACGGCAAGGGGAACGGACGGACGCTGACCCTGACCCCGTACGGGGAGCACTGCGAGCGACTGGTTGCCCGGATACGTCGAGAGAGTTGAGAGGCGCCGATGGTGATTGTCCAGAAATACGGCGGCACTTCGGTCGGATCGATTGACCGAATCCAGGAAGTCGCCGAACGTGTGGCCGCCACGCATGGCGCCGGCCATCGGGTCGCCGTCGTGCTGTCCGCGATGAGCGGTGAAACCAACCGCCTGCTCGCCTTGGCGCAACAGCTGGCCGAGCAGCCCGATGCGCGCGAGAGCGACGTGCTCGTCTCAACCGGCGAACAGGTCTCGGTCGCCCTTCTTGCCATGGCTCTCAAAGCGAAAGGGATGCCGGCGGTCTCACTCCTGGGCCATCAGATCCAAATCGAAACGGACGCCGCCTACGGTCGGGCGCGGATCAGACAGGTCCAGACCCCACGGCTGTCGAACGCACTGAAGGACGGCAATATTGCGGTGATTGCCGGCTTCCAGGGCGTGAGCGCACAGCAGGATATCACGACCTTGGGTCGTGGGGGGTCGGATACGACTGCGGTGGCCATCACCGCGGCACTCCAGGCGGATGTGTGCGAGATCTACACCGATGTTGACGGAGTGTATAGCGCCGACCCGCGCATCTGTCCCCGGGCCCACAAGTTGGAGCGTATCTCCTATGACGAGATGCTCGAACTTGCCAGTCTAGGTGCAAAAGTACTCCAAATCCGCTCAGTAGAATTTGCCAAGCGCTATCAGGTCCCGGTGCATGTCCGCTCCAGTTTTTCGCAGGACGAAGGGACATGGTTAGTGCCGGAGGATCAACGTATGGAAGAGGTGACGGTCTCGGGTGTCACGTCTGATCTGGATCAGGCCAAAATCACCCTGATGCGTGTGCCTGACCGACCAGGTCTAGCCGCCAAGCTGTTCGCGCCCATTGCGCAAGACAATATCGTCGTGGATATGATCATTCAGAATGCCGGCGCGGACGAAAAGACCGATGTCACGTTTACGGTCCCGCGCGGGGATGTGCAGAAGGCGCTTGAGCGGGTTAAACATGTGGCGCCGGAGATCGGGGTCGAGGATGTCGTCTCCGATACCGAGGTCGTCAAGGTCTCGATCGTGGGGCTGGGTATGCGCAGCCACGCGGGGGTGGCTTCTCGCATGTTTGAAGTGTTGGCCGCGGAAGGGATCAACATCCAGATGATTTCAACCTCGGAGATTAAAATCTCTATTGTGATCGCCGCCAAGTACGCCGAGTTGGCCGTGCGGGCGCTGCACGACGCCTTTATCCCCTCGGCCTAGCCAATGAGATGGAGACGCAAGACGGTTGGGATATAGGTGAGGGAGTTATGAACAGGACGCCCACGATCGCGCTATACGACACGACCCTACGGGACGGGTGTCAGTCCGAGGATGTGTCACTCACCCTGGATGACAAATTACGCATTGCCCAGGAATTGGACGCCTTCGGGGTGCACTACATCGAAGGTGGCTGGCCGGGCTCGAATCCCCGTGACGAGGAGTTTTTCGAAGCAGTCAAAAAGCTCGAGCTGAAGCAAGCCAGGATCGCGGCCTTCGGTTCCACCCGGCGGGCGAACAGCACGGCCGCGGACGACCTGAATATCCGTTTGCTCATACAGGCTGCCACTCCGGTGGTCACGGTCGTGGGCAAGACCTGGGACCTCCACGTTCGGGACGATCTGCGCATCTCGAAAGCGGCCAACATCGAAGTCATCGGCGATTCGGTCGCCTATCTGAAACAGCACGTCGAGGAAGTGATTTTTGATGCGGAACATTTCTTCGACGGCTTCAAGGCCAACCCAAGCTATGCGCTGGAATGCCTCACCGCCGCGGCTCAGGCCGGCGCGGATATCCTGGTGTTATGCGACACGCGTGGTGGGAGCCTGCCGCACGACATTCGTGCCGGTCTGCGGGCAACCTTTCAAGCGGTCGAAGTGAAGCTTGGTATTCACTGTCATAATGACTGTGAATTGGCCGTGGCAAATTCGCTCGCCGGGGTAGAAAGCGGAGCGGTTCAGGTCCAGGGAACGATCAACGGCTTTGGCGAGCGGTGTGGCAATGCCAACCTGTGTTCCGTCATTCCCAACTTGCAACTCAAGATGGGCTACCGTTGTGTCGGCCCCCAGCAACTCAAGCACCTCCCCCAGTTGTCTCGTCTCGTGTACGAGCTGGCCAATGTCGAGCCGAATAAACGCCAAGCCTATGTCGGCGCGAGCGCCTTTGCGCACAAGGGCGGCCTGCATGTCGCCGCCGTGCAGAAAAACAGCGAGACCTATGAACATATCGACCCGGAACTGATCGGGAACACCCAGCGCGTCTTGGTCTCCGACCTGTCCGGGCGGAGTAATGTGCTGTACAAGGCCAAAGAGTTCGGCTTGGATATCGAGAGTGCCGATCCCGCAGTGAAGAACATCCTGAATGAGGTAAAGCAGCTTGAGCACTCCGGCTTTCAGTACGAAGGGGCCGAGGGCTCGTTCGAGCTCTTGATGCGCAAAGCCCTGAATGGGGCGGTCCGCCATTTTCATCTCATCGGGTTTCGGGTGATAGACGAAAAACGGAAAGAGGAGGAGCCGCCGCTGTCCGAAGCCACCATTATGCTGGAAGGGCCGGATGGCCAGATCGAGCATACCGCGGCCCAGGGGAATGGGCCGGTCAATGCCCTGGACCGAGCCTTGCGGAAAGCCTTGACTAAATTCTATCCCCAACTCGAGTCGGTCGAGTTGCATGACTATAAAGTCCGTGTCCTGGGCGTGGGCGAGGGGACCAGCGCCACGGTTCGGGTCCTGATTGAATCGGGTGATGAAACCGACCGGTGGGGAACTGTGGGCGTGTCCCATAATGTCATAGAGGCAAGCTGGCAGGCGCTGGTGGACAGTATGGAATTCAAGCTGCAAAAAGACCCCGGTTGATATGGCCGAATCGAGCCCGCTCGTCAACGCCGTCATTGGCGGAGCGCTGATGGGATTGGCCAATCTCGTCCCCGGTATCAGCGGCGGCACCATGTTGCTGATCACCGGCGTCTATCCCGATTTTATTGGGGCCATAGCCGAAATCACGACGCTGCGCTGGCGTCGGTCGTCCGTCGTGCTGCTGGGGACGGTTGGCGGCGCCGCGGCCCTGGCCATCCTGCTCCTCGCCGGACCTGCCAAAACCCTGGTTATGACGCACCGCTGGATGATGTATAGCCTGTTCATTGGCCTCACGCTGGGGAGCGTGCCGCTCCTGTGGCGTCTTGCTCAGCCGGTGTCGCCGCGCTTTTTCCTCAGCGCTGGGGTTCCTTTTGTCCTGATGGTCCTGCTCGCCGTCGGGACGCCAACACGAACAGGGCTAGGCGATGAATCTCTCGGCCTCCTTTTTCTTGCCGGTCTGGCCGGGGCCAGCGCCATGGTGCTGCCCGGCCTATCCGGGGGCTATCTTCTCCTCTTGCTCGGCCTCTATGTCCCCATCCTCGGGAGTATAGAAAAACTGCGTCTGGGCCTGTTTGGAGCGGGCGAGCAGGCCGGGCTGCACTGGCCCCTGGTTCGCGAGGCGTTATGGATCGTCATCCCGGTCGGCCTTGGCGTGATAGCGGGTATTGCCGGAGTCAGCAATCTCATCCGCTGGTTGCTGAAACACCGCCGACCGGCCACACTCGGCGCCCTCATGGGTCTGGTGCTCGGTGCGATCGCTGGCCTGTGGCCATTTCAGGCTGGCGTCCCGCCTCAGATAGGTGATCGGATACACGGTCAGGTGATGACCTCGGAAACACTGTCCCGCGTCGATGTCGAAGACTGGCCAGTCCGGAGGTTTCCGCCCAGCGCCGGGCAGATCGGCGCTGCGCTGGGACTGATCGCTCTTGGTGTCGGCACAACGCTCGGTCTGGACCGACTGAAGAACCGCGCCGCTCTGGAGCGTTGAGCGTGGCGTTCACCGGACGTCATTTCTTGACAAAACGGCGCGGACGTCTGACAATGATTCATCGTGCGCATGCTAGCGGGCGAATAGTTTTCTCCAGGAGAGGGAAGCAGCAGTGTGGCGGTGGGGTGGAGTGGTTCTCGGCGTCTTCCTATGTGCACTGGCCGGCCTTTCAGCGTGTTCCCGTACCCAGTACGGACATTACGTCGTTCGGTCCGGCGAGACGCTGTCCGAGATCGGGTATGCCTACCGCATTCCGTATCCGCAGTTGGCGGCGCTCAATGGGATTCGCAACCCCGACCGTATAGCGGCTGGGCAGCGTCTACGTATACCGCCCGGAGCCAGATACGACAGGGCCAGAGCCGCAACCGCCCGCTCCGCCCGCTCCAGGCAGGAGAAGAGGCAGGCTCGGTTGCGCGGGCGGTCGAAATCCCCGCCTCCTCCCAAGGAGACGAAAAAGCTCTTCAGTTGGCCGCTCAACGGGAGGTTGACCTCTCGCTTCGGTCCGCGTAATGGGAGCTTCCACGATGGCATCGATATTGCCGCCCCGACCGGCACCCCGGTCCGGGCGGCGGCCGCAGGGCGGGTCGTCTTCAGCGATGCATTACGTGGCTATGGCAATGTTGTGATTGTGAAGCATGCGAACGATTTTACCACCGTGTACGCGCACCATCATCGTAATCTTGTGAGAGACGGCCAGAGAGTCCGGAGGGGCGAGATCGTCGGCGAGGTTGGAGAAACCGGCCGGGTAACGGGTCCCAGCTTACACTTTGAGGTCCGCCGTGGGAAAAACGCCCGCAATCCGCTCCATTATCTGCCCCCTGTCCGCCACGCAACACAGCGGAAATAAAACCGGACAAGGCACAAACAAGAGATGGAGGAGAGGCGTATGCCCGACTTGAAAGCATTGATTCGTGATGTCCCGGATTTTCCCAGACCGGGGGTTCTCTTCAAGGACATTACGCCCCTGCTCACCAACGGGCCGGCCTGGCAGCAGGTGATCGATCAACTCGTCGGCCGGTATCGAAACAAAATCGACAGCGTTCTGGGGATCGAGTCGCGCGGCTTTCTCTTCGGCTCGGCGTTGGCCTATGCCTTGGGGTGTGGCCATGCGCTGGTCCGCAAACCCGGCAAGCTGCCGGCGGCAACCTTTGCGGCAAGCTATGAGCTCGAGTATGGAACGGATAGGGTAGAGATTCATCAGGATGCATTCCCGCCGAACAGTCGCGTCCTCCTGATCGATGATCTCCTCGCAACCGGCGGCACGGCACAGGCGGCCATCTCGTTGGCGGAAAAACTCCAGGCTCGCATCGTCGAGGCCGCCTTCCTGATAGAGCTGCCCTTTTTAGGTGGCCGAGACCGCCTTGCCCCGCATACCGTCTTTTCCTTCATTCAATATGACGGAGAATGAAGGCGCCGGCCGACAATGGGACACGTTGCGGCACCTCTGGCGGTGATGCACGGATAAGGCATACGTGGCGGCCTATTTTCTCCTCTTTGGCGTCGTGTGCTTATGGGCCACGAATTTCCCGGCCGGAAAGTTCCTGCTGGGCGTGGTTGGACCGCTGACCTTGATCGCTATCCGAACGGTCGTCGGCGCGGTGCTCTTGACGCTCATGGGCTGGAAGTCGCAGCCCAACTGGTGGGCTGAGCTCCGAAAAGACCTGAAGAGTACGGCTGTCATGACCCTCACCGGCGTGATCGGAGCCGGAACACTTTTTTATCTTGGTCTCAAGACGACGTCCGCCTCGAATGCAGGGATTATCGCCGCCTCCACTCCGATATGGGTGGCCCTCTTTTCCTGGGCCTTCTTGAGGGAGCAGCTCTCCCTCGTGAATGTCTCGGGCATTCTGCTGTCCTTTGCGGGGCTCGTTGCCATCATTTGTCAGGGCTCCCTGGAGATCTTCTTCGCGCTCTCTTTGAATCGGGGCGATCTCTATGTTCTGCTCGGCCAGCTCAGTTGGTCATCGTATACCGTCTATAGCCGCGTGGCACTAGCGCATCGCTCGGCGGCCGCGGCCACGGCGAGTTCGTATATCGCCGGGACCTTTATTCTGGTCCCGCTGTGTCTGATCGAAGCGCCGTTCAGCGCAGGCTTTGATTGGTCGCCCCTCGTCCTGATCGCTCTCGGCTATCTCTCGGTGTTGTCCCCGATGACGAATCTCCTGTACTACCAGGCCCTGACCAGAGTGAGCCCCCATCGAGCGGCGGTATTCATGAACCTCATTCCGGTCCTTGTGATGCTCTCGTCAGCCCTGTTTCTCGGCGAACAGGTCACCCGGATACAGATCGTAGGGACTGCCTGTGTGATTGGTGGCGTCGTTCTGACCACAAAGCCGTGATGCTCTAGCTCTGACCGAATCCTCTGACCATGAGTATGGACGGTGGGAGACCCATCTGCGACGCAGTCCGATACGGTGGAATAGACAGATGCGCTTGCGGGAGAGGGGGACTATCCGCTAAATCGAGAGGGCTAGAAGAGCAATCTTGCCGCGCAGGAGCAAACTATGCAGGAGCCCTCTCGTCCAGTTGCAGTGCAAAAGCTTCGTCGAGCGAAGCGCTCACGGGACACTGTGATGAAAGGAACGGCGCTTCTCCTTCTGGTCGTCTTCGGTACGACGACCCTCTTCAGATTCTTTGGCCCGGGTTTCGTTCTCTGGCTGGCGGGTGGTATTGGGGCTTGGATGCTTATCAGTACGTTGATGCGTCATCGCCCCCGTGCCGCTGAACGCTCCCGACACGCTGCCGCGTCCCGGCTGCTCGAGATCGAGCGGATGGAGGGGACAGCGTTCCTGGAACAGGCCATCGGCGTCCTCCAGGCTCAAGGATATGAGACGCAGATACAGCACGTGGCCGATGACTCGGCCACCTATCTCCAGCTTGTGAGGGGCGATGAGCGAGTCTGGTGTCTCGTCGAATATGCGAGCGTGGACGAGGCCGTGATCAAGGCCGCTATCGAGGCTTCGAAAAAGACCGAGGGCAACCAAGTCATGGTCCTGAGTCCGCACAAATCGTCAGCGCACGTACAGGGGGCAGCCTTGCAGCAGGGGGTGGTGCTGATCGACCAGGAGGAGTTTCTGCGATTACGCTCCTTGCAGGTCAAGGGGCATCGCGTCCATGCTTTCCGTTCCGGGGAGGCGCACCGGTCCCCCACCCGCCTCCCCCGGCGCGAACGATAGTCGGCTGTTTCGTGCCGTCATGGTAACGTTGATCTCCACGAATACACACAAGGTCCGGGAATACGAACGCCTGCTTGGTGCGACGCTGGCGTCCGCGTCGCCGCCGCTCGACGAAATTCAATCCATCGACCCCCTGCCGGTCGTCGAACACAAGGCCCGTCTGGCCTACGCCGCGCTCAACCGGCCCGTCCTCGTTGAAGACACGGGGCTGGCCTTTGTCGCCTGGAACGGGCTGCCCGGCGCGCTCATCAAATGGTTTCTCAGCAGTCTCGGCCCCGAGGGCCTGTGCAGGATGATGCGGGCGGAGGCGAACCGGGCGGCGACAGCCACCACGCTGCTTGGCTATTGCGATGGTGCAAGCGTGCGCACCTTTGCCGGAACAGTCCAGGGTTCCATTCCCGCTCAGCCACGGGGCACGCGAGGTTTTGGCTGGGATGCGATTTTTCAGCCGGAGGCGAGTGTCCGCACTTTTGCCGAAATGAGTGCCACGGAAAAAGATCGTTTCTCTATGCGGCGCAAGGCGCTTGAGACCTTCCGGGCATCGGGGTTGCTGGCCGGCTGAGCCGTTGGAGCCCGCAGGAGTCCGACGCGCATGGTGGGGAGGCGCTCCGCTGAACACACACTCCTGTTTGACCTCCTGCCACAGGTGAGCCGATCGTTTTACCTGAGTGTCCGCGTTCTCCCGAAAGCGCTCCGGCGGCCGATCGGACTGGCCTATTTGTTCTGCCGGGCCGCGGATACCATAGCGGATACACGCCTCGTGCCGCGGGCGGGCCGCTTCGAGCGTCTGCTGGAGTATCGAGCCGCATTTGCAGAGCGGAATCTGGCGGTCTGTCGGACTTTGGAGAGCGAGCTCGCCCCGTATCAGGACAATCCCGCCGAGCGCATTTTACTCTCCAGCCTCAAGCAGTGCTTCTCGTGTCTGGACACGCTCGCCTCACACGACCGGGCCCATATCCGTACACTTGTCTTGACCCTGACACAGGGGATGCAAATGGATTTGACGGTATTCCCCTCCGAAGAGGAAGGGCGGGTTGGTGTGCTGGAAACGCGAGCCGACCTGGACCGCTATACCTATCTCGTGGCCGGGTGTGTGGGCGAATTCTGGACGAGAATATCTCTGGATCACATTGCCTCGCTGCACCACTGGAATGCGAGGGACATGTGCGCGCGAGCGGTGCGATTCGGGAAAGGCCTGCAACTCACCAATATCCTGCGCGACCTCGCACAAGACCTGCGGGTCGGACGTTGCTATCTCCCCCGGACCGATCTCTCTGCCACGGGGGTGGAACCGGAACAACTGCGAGGGGCGGACCGACGGGAAGCCCTGAAGGCGATCCGGCCGCTGCTGAACGAATTGTTGGAGGCCGCCCTGAGCCATTATCGAGAGGGCTGGGTCTATACCCAAGCCATTCCCAGACGCGAGTGGCAACTGCGCCTCGCCTGCGCCTGGCCTTTACGCATTGGGGCTGCCACCGTCCATCTCCTGGGTGAGGCGCCAGACCTGCTCGACCCGGCCAGCCGGGTAAAGATTCCCCGTTCGCACCTCTATCGACTCCTCCTCGGCTCCCTGGTGACGGTCTGGTCAAACCGGGCGTTGACCCGCCACTTCCATGCGGCCCGCTTTTCACTCCAGGAACTGGACTCGGCCGAGCCTTCCCGATGAAGAAAGGAACGCCGAAAACTCTCGGCCCGAGCCGGCGTGGAAGCGCCTGGCGGGGGCGGACCTTGCCCGACTATTTGCGGAAAAATTTGGATATCGTGTTTATCGGTCTGAATCCCGGCCTCTATTCTGCCGAGGTCGGCCATTATTTTGCCAACAAAGTCAACCGTTTCTGGGCGGCGCTGTCTGCTTCGGGGTTGGTCCCCGACCCGGTTGGGCCGGAAGATGACGGCCGCATCATGGGCTGGGGCATAGGGCTGACCGATATCGTCAAGCGTCCGACCGGGGGCATTCATGAGGTCCCGCAAGCGGAGTTTCGTCGCGGCGCCAAAGCGCTCCGCGAAAAAATTGTTCACTATGCGCCGCGTATCGTGTGCTTCAATGGACTCACCGGCTACCGCATCTGCTGCGGCAAGGAGGCCGGGCTCGGAGACCGGGACCACCGCTTTGGCGGCGCCCATGTGTTCGCAGTGCCATCGACCAGCCCGCGCAATGCGCATTACTCGCTGAGCGATATTGTCGCCGCGTTGCGCGATCTCAAGGAATTCAAAGAGTCGCTCCAGACCGAGGCGCACGGGGCCGAAGTTTCGCGCCGGGCTGAGGCGTCGGCACGATGCGGACGGGGCGCTACCCGGACGCCGTTATGAAGAAGGGGCGCGCGAACGATGTTCTCCAAACCGCCGCCGGGAGGAGGCGCGGTCTGGGTTTTGACGAAGCTCTTGGGACGGCGAGTTCGGCGGGTGGATGGCCGGCATGCCCTCGGGCGTGGTCTCGCCTTCGACAATGGCCGAATCAACCGTCTCATGCGCCTTGACGTGTGCCCCTCGTATAGTGGTCACAGGCCAGCAGCGTTCCCGGGTCTTCCCTTGGCGGGGCAGCACCTGCAACAACGACGGCGCACCGCGGCCGGAGGTTGCCCGGACAGGTGGGCCAAGCGAGCCGCTTCGAGAATCCGTTGCCTCTTCTCCTTTTCGAATGGCCCTCAGAGCCTGAAAATCCGAATGCTGCGCGGCGGACCAATCGCTTCGAGAAAGTCCATGCGGTCCTCCTCGTGCCGTGCGCCAGCTTATGACAGTGGGCTCGTTTGCAATAAGACGCCGTTATGGATCAAAAAGCTTCGGATATAATTCCCCTTCTGTCGCTTTTCGCTCGCACCCCCTCCGATGGAGGATTCAAATTCGGTGATCCTGTCCGCGTAAAAACGTCGGCCCGTGGCGCGGATCCTTTTCCCGCCCGCCACCTCGCGCAAGCACTCCGCAATGATCTGATCCGGCTCTTTGTCTATCAGGGCGCAGAAATCCTGTAAGACCGCCACGCGCTGTAACCCCTCGTCGCGGGACACCCCAGACTGGTCTTCCATGCCTTTCAGCCACGTCTGAACCGTTCGGGCACCCTCTATATCTTTCGTCATTGTAGGCGGTATCCTCCCAGCGGGCAGCTGCTATTCTTCCGGTAAGCCCAGCATCCGGCTCACCGCCCGGACTTCTTCCTTCCGCCACGAGAAGGGTGCCGGGTCCTGAAGCATGTGCTCGGCTCGCAGCCGTGCCGCCCCTTCCTCCGTCCCCCGGAAGGGCTGGCCGTATTTCCCCTCATGGAACAGTTCGCCCAGCGGAGGACGGGGGCGTTGGCCGCCGGCTTCCCAACTCTCCGCCGGGTAGCCGACAAACTGGACCCACAATGAGGTCCAGGAATCGGGTACCCCAAGCACTTGGCGGGCGGGCTCTTCGGGATAGGTGCACAACATGGTTCCGAGCCCCTCATCGACCGCGGCAAGGAGTGCCTGGGCGATGGCCAGACCCGACTCGCAGCCCGTCACCTTGGCGCACAGGACCGCGTCGGAACTGAAGGCCTGAACGACCTGCGGGTAGGCGACTTCATTGATGAAGGTATGCGTCCAGCCATGACTGATATTGAGGACGCCCATATCGACCTGCTCCGCGGCCCGGGAGGGCATGTCTCTCGCAAAGGCCTTGAGGTCGCCCCACCAGTAGATATGGATGGGTGCCATTTCGATCATGCCGGCATTTACCGGCAGCGTCAGCGACTCCAGATCGGCCTTCGACAGGGCATCCCGCTCGACCACGATAGCCCGCGCAAAATCTGCGTTCCCGGCGCGGCTCGCCAGCCGCGCCGCCTCGAGGACCGTCTGCACTTTTTCCCGTTCTACCGGACGCCACGGCAGGAAATACCGAATCGAGCGTCTGCGGCCAACCACCTCTTTGAATTCCACCAGTCTGTCCTCCGAAAGAAAAGATAGGCTGCGTTGTGCGCAGCGGGTGCTAGGCGGGAGTGTACCGACTTTTCCGCCCCGCTGGAAGAGGAGGCGTGAGGACACTTCTGGTCGATCTCCCCCCGACGCTATGGTAGGGTGCCCGCCATTCAGACAAGGCTGCAAGGAGCCATATCCATGAAGATGCCCGTCCGTCCGACTCTTCTGACTGTGTGTGCCGTTTCGGTTGTCATCCTCAGTTGTGCCGCCCCGAAAACGCCGCCTCGGGTGGTGCGAGAAAAGCCCAAGCTGACGGCGCGTTCCTGCGAGGAGGCGAACCGGCTGGTCTACAAAGCCGTCCAGACCATGGGCTATACCGTCGCCGCATACAACTTGGCACGACCGGGCCAGGTGGGGCGTATCTCGGCCACTAAGGAAGGCGCGACCGATGGTGTGGTCACCATTACGTGCACCGAGAGGAGTGCGACCATCGACGCCCGGAATGCGGTCAATGTGCCGTCGCTGATCGGTGCGGCTGAGCGTCCACACCATTTTGTGAACAGCTTTCCCATGACGTATCGGATGGTCCAGCGCCGCGAAGCATACCAGACCGCCAACCCCGAAACCGGTACCCTCCAACTGACCATTGTGCCGCTCGACAGGTTTGAATCGCAGAACGTCTTGGGGGCCGATATGCAGGCGAGCGGGATTTTGCCCGTGCGGGTGACGGTCCTGAACAACACGCCCCGGCCCTATGCAATAGAGGCCGGCAAGATTTTTCTTGTGCCCGAAGGTGGCGGGCGGGTTGCCCCGGTCCCCTCACCGAGCGGGGGCGGCACGCTCCTCCGGGACATGACTCTCGAACCGGGCCAAAGCGCGTCCGGCTTTCTCTACTACCCTGCTGGGAACTATTCTTCTGCTCGCACCTCCGTGATTGACAAAGAGAACGACGAACGCGAGGGATTTTCGGTTCAATTTTAACCGAAACCCCGGTTCTTGCTGTCAGAGAATATATAGAGCAATCCGTCTCTTACCGCCCTTGGGGCAAGGGGGAGGCCAAAAACGTTGGAGAGGTGGTACGGCGGCCTGATCTCAAAGCTCGGAGTGGAAAGGAGACGTCTGATTCCCGACGGCAACGCTCAGCGTTGAAAGAGAAGGAGCTTGTGACTTCGCGGATGGAAATGTCGCTGGACGGTGCCGCGCCTGAAACCCCATCCCTCGGTGGAAACGTGAGTGGCACCGGGCCGATATCGAAATTTCGACCGCGCCAGTTCTGCATGGCGCAGAGCGAAGAGATGCCGTCCGCGAGGGTGGTGAGATCGATAACGGGTTTGCCTCGACGGTCCCCTGGAATCTCTTAGGGCGAGGAGAGAGAACAGCGAGTCCGACGCGGAACGGTCAAGAGGGGACGGCGCAGACGTTTATGGTGGCGGCGTTCGATACGGAACCGGTGTTCAAGCCCGGTATGGGGAGGATTGCCGACTTTCCCGACATGGACGAGAGCGCTCCCTTCGTGTGGGAAGCGAGTCAACAGCGCCTGGTCTTGGCGTCCTCCCACCAGCCTGCACTTGCGGAAGAGGTGACCGGCCAGGCTGCCCTTCCACCTCTCCCTAATGGCCCACCTGTTCGCGCGCTCTCTCCTCATAACGCCGGAGGAGCAGGCGCATGGTTTCCGCGGGCTGGATGCCGATGAGCGGGAACTCGCCGAGCAGAAAGGCGGGATACCCGACTATGCCAAACGTGGCAGCCTCTTGCTCGGTTGCCTGGACCCGCTTGGTCAGTTCGCCGGACTGGAGCGACTGCTCCAATTCAGCGACGGGTAAACCGACTTGTTCGGCCACGCCAAGCAGAACAGGGAGGGTACCGATATCCTGCTCTGCCTCAAACGCGGCGATAAAGACCGCTTCGTGGTAGGCGGGAAACAGGTGATGGTCTTTGGCGAATTCAGCCGCTTCCAAGGCGTAGGCCGAGTCCAGCCATTTTGCTGGGATACGGAGTGGGACGCCGGTTTCGCGTGCGATACGGATAATTTTACCCCTGGCCTCGTCTCCGATCATCTCGCCGTTTTTCCAGCCCTGGTGACGGCGGGCAATGTTGACGCCTTTCCACAACAACTCGACTGCGAGCTGACCGGCAAGCTGTTCCATCACCCGCTTGGCGATATAGCTGAGGGAAGAGGCATAATCGTAGTAGACCGGGATTTTGACATCCGCCATGGCGTTATTCTTGAGGGCCGTCATTGTACCCGGCGTTCCATTGCACGGGCAAGAGGGTTGGACAAAATGGCTATCGACACTCGACCCGAGTCCCCTCGGGAGAAAGGAATCACGGTCTTTTGTCTGGCAGATAATGGAGGCGGAACGGAGTTGTACATCTCTCGAGGCCATCCGTGCTTGCCCAGTTGCGGGCTGGAGACCGCGTATCCAGATTCAGTAAAGCGTCGAGGAGATTCAGGAGGACACCACGACTGGGATGGGGATTGTCGTGGCAGGCATGAGGCGGGCGATGTTGGGGGCTCCTGGGGCGTTTGTCTGGAAACTCGTAAGACCGTGAGATCATCACGGGAGGTGGGTAGGGGACAGATCGAGATTCTTGGTCCGATTGGAGAAGCACACAAGCCGCCGACCTGCCCCCCGCCCGACGAGACGGGAGTCTGCGCGGAAAAACCCTCGGCTTCCTGAATAACCGGAAGGCCGACACGGGACTCCTGCCCGGGCAGGGCGACGTACTGCTGCACGAACGCCGCGGAGAGTTCGCTGTCACCCAAAAAAGGAGCGACGAATGCCGTGCGCGGTGTGCCCCAAGAGGCCCTGAGCCTCCCATCAACGCGCACCTCAGCCGGGTCGCACCGGGGCTGCGGACGCCCACGTGGCCCGCACCATGAGCGGAAGGAGGCCGCATCAGGCCGGTGCATTCGGTGAGCCGCTTCTGGCGCATGGCCCGGAGCCCCGCTGAGATCCTGGCCGGAGACGGGCTCTCCAGAGAGGCCCGACGTTGCGCCCGCCCGTGTACCGCACCAGGGAAGACGGGCGGCATGAGCGGCCGGATAGTGCTTTATCCCGCCACCGCTACCCTCCCGCTGGCTCGCAAGCCGGAACGGCAGATGAGGATCGGCGGCGGGCCGGATCGCCACTCGTGCTGGATACCCCCCCCCCCGTGCAGAGCCATGACCCGCTCGGTCACCCGCCGGATTGCTCGCCGAGGCAGTCGGCCCAGTCATGGCCACGCAAGAGTTTCGGCCCTCGCGCTGCGAGGGCCGGATGACCCGGTCCGCCCCAACTGCTAGACTCCGGCCTATGAAAGTCGGCTTGGTCGGATTTGCCCGTTCAGGAAAAACCACTATTTTTAACGCCCTGACCGGCATGAGCGCCGAGGTCGGCAGCTTTGAAACCAAACGCGACGCTGCGATTGCCGTGGTCAAAGTGCCCGATCCCCGGGTCGATGCCCTGGCCGCGATCGTTCAGCCCGACCGGAAAAAATACGCGGAGGTGACGTTTCTCGACTTTCCGCCCTCCACCGAACGCAAGGCCGCGCTGGATACGCGCTCCCTGGCCCCGATGCGCGAGGTCGAAGCGCTGACCCAAGTGGTATGCGCCTTTGACGATCCGCTGGCGACTGCGCCCGCCGATCCGCTCCGGGCTTTACGTGACTTTCAGTCAGAGCTGATTCTGGCCGACATGGGGGTGATCGAGAAACGCTTGGAGCGCCTGCGCAAAGAAAAGGGCAAAGCGCGTGAGCGCGAGTTGCTGGAGAAATGTCAGGCCGTGCTTGAAGCGGAGCGGCCTTTGCGGAACGAATCGTTTCTGCCCGAGGAGGAGATGCTGCTGTCGGGCTTTGCCTTTCTGAGTCAGAAGCCTCTACTGATTGTCTATAACCGGGCCGAAGAAGAGATGCACACTGAAATGCCACAGGAAATCGCATCCTATATCGAGGAGCAGCGGCTCACCGCCGTGCCTATCTGCGGCAAGGTGGAAATGGAAATCGCCGAACTGGAGGAAGACGAACGTGGCCTATTCCTGGCCGACCTCGGTGTGGAGGAGTCGGCGCGGGACCGCTTCGTTCAGTATGCCTATCGCATGCTCAACCTCATGAGCTTTTTCACCGCAGGCCCGATGGAAGCCCGTGCCTGGACCATAGAGCGCGGCATGACGGCGCTCAAAGCCGCAGGGAAAATCCACTCGGATATCGAACGGGGCTTTATCCGAGCCGAAGTCATCGCTTATGAGGCGTATATCGAACACGGCGGAGAGGCCGGCTGTCGGGACGTGGGAAAAATGCGGCTCGAAGGCAAAGACTACGTGATGCAGGATGGCGATGTGGTCCACTTCCGGTTCAAGGTGTGAGACAGGAGCCGTGCCGAATATGGGGCAGGGGGAAACCCCGTGTCTCAGGCGGTGGAGAAGATGTGATTCCACTGGCCCTGCGCAAGGTTGGTGACAAAGGCGATATTGCCCTCGAGAAAGTCGTAGCCGGGGAGTTGCGCAGGCTCTGCCCAGGCGAGCGTCTCAAAAACGTGATTCGTCAATGTGTCCCGGTAGGCGGGAATATGAAAAAAGGTCAGGGCGACACACCGACCGCTCGGATAGCTATGGCTGGTCCGGTGGAGTTCTTCTCCCAATGTGGCCCGAATCCCGAGCTCTTCTTCCAACTCGCGTAACAGACAAGCCGCCTCGTCTTCGCCGACTCTGGCTTTACCACCGGGAAACTCCCATTTCAGGGCGTGCAGGGCGTTTCTACGCCGCTGGCAGAGAAGCACTTGGCCAGAGCGGGTCACGAGACCGGCCGAAACGCGAACAGGCTGAACGACATTGGCCACTATCCTAGTTCAACTGGGCGACCGAGCGCTGGATAAGTGCGCGGATGTTTGCCGCATCTTCGGCCTCGGGTGCCAGTTGCAGATACTTCTTGAAGTCGTGGACGGCGCCTTGCATGCGCCCCAAGCGTTGCTGAACGGCTCCGCGGTCGCGAACCTCTATCGCAACGTCCGGTGCCAGCAAAAGAATCCGGTCAAGAACACTCAAGGCGCGGGTAAAGTCACCCTTTTGCAGATAGACGCCCTTGAGGTTGCGGAGCATACGGATAAGAATGGCTTTTTTCGTTGCCGGGGCGAGTAGCTGCGGAATTTGGGCCACAAAGGGATTATTGTCTCCATACATGCTCTTCAGCTTTACGGCGAGCTGCTCTTCGCTCACCGTCGTGCCGCCAGCGAACGGGTCGAGAATCCGCTCTTCGTCCGGGCCGACGTACTTGACCAGGAAGTGGCCCGGAAATCCAACCCCGACCAGGGGGAGACCCAGGCGCCGGCCCACTTCCATGTACAGAACGGAGAGGGTGATCGGGATACCGGTCTTACGCTCCAGTACCTCGTTCAGAAAGCTGTTACGCGGATCATAATATTCGCTGGCATTGCCTCTCAGACCTTCCTCAAAAAAGAGATGGGCATTGAGGGCCCGGATTCGATCTTGGGTGGTAGGGGATTCGGGCAGCTTGGCGCGTACCGCGTCCGCGAGTTGGTCGAGCCGCCGCAAATAGTGGGCCACATCAAGATTCGGCTGTTCTTCTTGCGCAATCAGGAGAGCGGCTTCGGCAAGGTCCAACTCTGCTTCGGGTCCTGAGACGAGAGCGGTGAAACGTTCACGGGCCGGTATCTTCATACAAGCCTCTCCTTCTCCCCCCCCATACTGCTTGGAAAAGGACCGGGGCGCAAGGGCAAGATGGTGCCATACGTCCATCCTTGAGCGGGGGCCACGCAGCGGCGGGGAGGGGATGCGAACGTCCTGCAATGTTGCTGCTGGATAGCGCCGCCAGCCTGTGTTACCTGAGAGAGGAGCGGGGCTTTGGGTCCAGGGTGCTGACCGGCACTAGCGGGGGCGGCTCCTTATACGCCTTTATATTCAGCCCAAGCCGTTCCCGCTCCGCCGGGTCGGCCGACGACCCCTGCCGGAGACCCGTACGGTCCGAAGCGATTTCAACTGCCGGGCGCCGACGGGATGGTCTTCCCGGCGGCCCATCTCGGGGAAGGGAAATTCCTGGAAGGCGCTATCGATCCTTCCGCCACAGACGAGGACGACCCACTCTCCTGTGGCCCCGGTCTGGAGAGGTATCGTCCGCCCCGGCACTTTTGTGAGCCGCTCCAGTCCAACTCGTATAGCGCCGAATTCATCGTGCGCTGCCGCACTGCTCAGGTACAGCGGGTGCGGCGGGCCGACGCGGTTGCCCGCCGCCATGTTCGGCGAGCAGCGCCATTTCCAAGATCGGATTCGACAACTGGACCTTGATGCCCTGTCACCGGAACGGAGAACGTTTCTCAGCCGCCGGGCCCTCGTCGGGCACTATCGGGAAACTCATCATAGGGAAATTCATCGCACCGAGGCGAATCTTGCCTATACGGACCCATCGGTTCACCCCTCGGCGCGGGACTATGGATCGCTCCGGTCGCCGCGGCCGGATCCGTTCAACTATCTTGAGGCCGGCTTTGCCAAATACCAGACGCCGTGCGCTTGGCCGAGCACCCGATCGGGCCAGTCCTCGCGAGCGGTTGTTCCGGACAATGTGACTCGTATCGGCCTGCCGACCCTGGCCGTGAGTCACACCGGAGACCACGCCATCTATCCACAAGGGTCAGAAGCCGTCTCTCAACACTCCCCGGCCGGCGATACACACCTCAGTGCATGGAGATGCCGCTCACTTCGGTTTCCCGCCTGCGCCACAGCCGGACCACGGTGGGCGCGATGCGAGGATGAAAGTGATTGTCGACCGGCTACGGGAACGCTTCCCCGGACGCTAGGGTCAGATGGCTGCGAGCCCAGACGGCCCATCGCTCTTAGCTTGACACTCTTCCGTCATCCGGCGTACAGTTCTTCGGCTGAAAAATATTCCGTAGGAGGAAATCATGGGCGCAGCAGAGAATAAGGAAATCATCAGAAATATGTTTGCCGAAATCTCGAAAGGGAATGTGGACGCCTTTTTGAACGCTTTGGCGGACGATGTGCATTTTACCCTGATCGGCTCGACCAAATTCTCGGGCGTGTTCAGGAGCAAGCAGGAATTCGTTGAAAAAGTCCTGGCACCGCTCGGAGCACAGCTCGAAAACGGGCTGACCATACACGTGGAGAATCTGGTTGCCGAAGGGGACAACGTAGTCATGCAAGGCCGCGGTGAGTCCATGACCAGGTCCGGCAAGGCGTATAACAACACCTACGCCCAGGTCTTCCGACTTGAAAACGGGAAGGTGCAGCAAGTCACGGAATACCTAGATACCGAACTCGTCAACGCAGTCTTTGGGAAATGATCCCGAGGGCGTCAGGTCCGGCGCCCTGTCCCAGCCCATGGCTCGCCAAGAATCTGTCGCAACTCCAGATCGGACCTGTCTGATCGGGCGCGCTCCGTCTCCGGTCCACTATACCATTCGCGAGGATGATATTCAGGACCATCTGCCGGTTGCGGGTGAGGAGCAGGCCGCCTTTCCGAGTGACGAAGCCGCCCAGGCGGCCGGCTATGAGCGCCGGGCTATTCCGCCCTCGTTTGCCCCCTTTGTTGCGGTCCAAGCCCTGCTCCGGGCCTTTGATCGGGAGCGAGATTTTTTGTTCGACTACCGGACTGGAACCGCCATGTTCGGCGAGCAGGAACTGGAATATCTGCGGCCTCTCTACGCGGATGAAACGCTGACCGTTCGGTCCGCGGTGGCGGATGTGTACGAGAAAACGGGGAAACGCGCGTTTGATGTGATCCAGGTTCGCTTTACGGCAAAGGACGCCGCCGAAGTGGTCGCCTTTCAGGGCGTACAGTCGTATATCCTGTTCAAGTAGCCGATGGACACCCGGCAAAAATCTTTTTTGACGAGGCGTATGCAGGGATGTCGCTCCCCCAGGCGACCTATGGTCCGATGGACCGCCTATCGTATATTCCCATAGCCATTATCCTGCGCGACACCAATCCGCTGCATCTTGACCGTGTCTACGCGCAGGAACGGGGGCTGCCCGATGTAGTCCAACAGGGACCCCTCAACGAGGCTTTTCTCTATCGTTTTTTGACCGATTGGCTGCACCGCCCCTGGGATCTGCGAAAGACCACGCTGCGTTTTGCCGCCAATGTCTTTCCGGGGGATCGTTTGACCTGTGGCGGAGTGGCGACGCGGGTGTATCATGCCAGGGACGAGCCCCTAGTCGATTGTGAGATCTGGCAGCGGAATCAAAAAGGAGAGAAGACCCTGACCGGCGGGGCGACTTTTACCTTGCCCCAGCGGGGGTAGGGGCGTTTGCTGGGGCCATTGGGGGGTGGCGTTTATGCTGGCTGAAAAACGACGGCTGCGCACGCTGCTCCGTCGGCAGCGGCGGGCGCTTTCAGCCCAGGACGTCAAGAGAAACAGTCGGCAGATCGCCGCACGTCTATGTGCTCAGCCAATGTTTCGTCGGGCATGGCGGATCCTTCTGTATAGCCCTGATGACAACGAGGTGGAGACCGAAGGTCTGTGGCAGGAAGCCCGCCGGCAAGGAAAAGATGTCTACTACCCGAGAGTGAGGGCAGATAAACAGGAAGTGGAATTTATCCGGCGTCACGCCAACGAGTCTCTGATTCCGGGGATTTTCGATATCCCGGTGCCGCCCGGAGATGACCCGCTCACGGGTGTCTCCCGAACTGATCTGGTCCTGATCCCGGGTGTCGGCTTTGCCCAGGCCGGACACCGGCTTGGGCGAGGCCGGGGCTATTATGACCGGGTTTTGAGCGGCGTATTAGCCGGAGCGCTGCACGTTGGTCTGGCCCATGAATGTCAGATCGTCCCCTCCCTCCCTGCCGGTCCGCACGACGAGCGTGTGGACTATATTGTCACGGAAAGGCGGCTGATCGAATGTGCCAAGACGAGGCTGGGAAAGGAGATGCCCGGATGACAGCCTGGAGAGTGGCAAGCCTACGTCGCCAGCAGGGCGGACGGTCGGATTTGCCCTCCTCGTACCATTTCGGGTATAGTGCTTCGCGCTAGAGAACGCCAATGCCAAAGTACGATGTTCTCATTGTCGGCGGTGGGGTGGCCGGACTTCAGGCTGCCCTTGCGGCCAAGCATGCCGGAGTACAGGTTGCCCTGCTCAGCAAGACTCATCCGCTGCGCAGCCATTCCGCCACATCATCGGACGGACTAAATGCCGCCTTTGGCAATGACGATTCCTGGCAGCAGCACGCCCGGGATACGATACGGGCCGGAGCGGGCCTGTGCGACCCTGCGGCTGTCGAGGAGATGTGCCGTGTCGCCTCGGACGAAATGATTCGTCTCGACCATATTGGAGTGCCATTTAACCGAAATACTGAAGGCGCACTCGACCGGTGGGCGCTCGGCGGGCATACCTTCCCACGGACGGTATTTTCTGCCGACATGACCGGCCATGCCGTACTCAACACGCTCTATGAGCAATATATGCGGGAAGAGATTCCCGGCCATGAAGAGTGGCTTGCGACCTCCCTCGTCGTTGAGGACGGACGCTGTCGCGGGGTGCTCGCCCTGGAACTCGGAACAGGCAAACTCGAGACGTTCAGTGCGTCCGCCGTCGTGCTGGCCACTGGCGGGGCGGGGCGGGTCTATACCCCGAGCACGGCCTCGCAATCGTGCTGCGGCGACGGCATGAGCTTGGCCTATAGAGCTGGACTGATCCTCAGGGATATGGAGATGGTGCAATACCATCCCTTGGGTTTTTGTGAGCGGGCCGCCTTCGCCTCCGAAGGCGCCTTGGGCGAGGGTGCTGTGCTGTGCCGCACGGACGGACAGCCCTTCTTTCAAGCGAACGATTTACCGCCCCGGGACGCGCTGTGCCGTGCGCTCGCCTCCGCCGGAGAGGGGGCAGCGCTCGATTGCCGTTCGCTTGGGAAAGCGCGTCTTCACGCCCGATTCCTCTACTTGGCGCGAGCGGCCGCCGAGATGGCCGGTATCGGTCTGGACGCAGCGCTGCTGCCTGTCATGCCGCGTATGCACCGGGTTCTGGGCGGCATCCAGACCGACACCGGCGGGACAACGGCTATTGCCGGGCTGTTTGCTGCCGGAGAGTGTGCCTCCCTCGGGGTGCATGGGGCCAATGCCTTGACCGGGAACGCCCTGACAGCCAGTGTTGTCTTTGGTCGGCGGGTCGGCCGCAGTGCGGCCGACCATGCGTCGACCACCTCTCCCCGGGCGATTGTCGACGCTGTTCTGCAGGACGCTCAACGCACGCTGGAGGCGATTTTTGCCCGCCCCGTGTCGGAGGATACGGTTGTGACGATTCAACGGACACTGGCGAGCGCAATGGCCGAGCATGTCGGGCTGGTACGGGATGAGGCCGGGCTGCGGGAGGCTGCCCGCTGTGTCGCCGACTTGCAGGCACGTTATGCCAAGGTCGGGCTCCGGCACCACGGAAAGATGTACAACCACGAATTGCTGAGTTTTTGTGAGCTGGGTGCGTTGCTCGATGTCGCCGAAGCCATCGTGGCCTCGGCCCAGGAACGACAGGAAAGCCGTGGAGTGCACCACCGAAGTGATTTTCCGGCGGCGAACGATACGGAGGGAGCGTGTCACTCGCTTGTGAGGCGTGGACCCGATGGACCAATCCTGACCGCCAGCCCGGTCAATGCCGGGTAGTCGGCGTGCGGGGAATCTGCGACTGAAGACAGAGAGGGGAGGGGAGACCCATGGAAACAACGTTTAAGGTCTACCGCTTCGACCCCGAAAGCGGGAGCACACCGGATTTTGCGACCTACCAAGTAGCCCTGCCGGATTCGGCCACCGTGATGGACGGACTCAGGCAGATTCGGGATGAGCAGGACCCGAGTCTGGCGTTTCGGGCCTCGTGCGAGCGGGGGTCGTGCGGTGACTGCGCGCTCCGCATCAATAAAAAGGGCAGGCTCGGCTGCACCCTGAAAATCGCCAAAACGGTCAAGAACGGTGTCGTGACCGTTGAACCGATTCGCAATATCCCGGTGCTGAAAGACTTGGTGTACGACTTTGAGAGTTTCCTCTGGAAGAAAATCAAGTCGGTCCAGCCCTGGATTGTCCCCCGCGGGCCGGTGCCCGAGGGCGCCTATGTGGTCGCCGAGGAGAAGCTGGCCGAAGTCCGCAAGGCGATGAGTTGTATCATGTGCGGTCTGTGCGACGAGGGTTGTGCGGTGATCAAGATTGACAAGGACTTTGTCGGTCCGGCCGCCCTCACCAAGGCGTATCGAGCCGTTTTCGACCCGCGCGATGGACAGCACAACGAGCGTCTCACGCGGGTCAGTGAGCCTGGAGGGGTCTGGGATTGTACACACTGTTTTGAGGCCAATGGGCACTGCCCCCTGGGACTGGAGCCGACCGACCGACTCTTCGAGGTCCGCGACGAGGCGATCCGGCAGGGCATTCGCTCCGGCACCAAGAACCCCAAGGTGCAGCGGCATTACGACAGCTTCTTGAATTCGGTCAAGCGCAGCGGCTGGCTGGACGAAGGCCGGCTGGCGATCGAGAGCGAAGGCCTGACCAATGTGGCGGGATTGGCGAAACTCCTGCCCACGGTGCTCCGAGCCCTTCCAAAGGGCAAGGCTCCGATGCCGTATCTCCATCCCAAACGACCGGGGACTCGGGCGATTCGACGCATCATCGACAAAGCCCAGAGGAGCGAAGCATGAAGTACGCGTTCTATCCGGGCTGTGTCTCACGCGGGGCGTGTCCTGAGCTCTATCCCGCCTCGGTCAAAGTAGCGGAAAAACTCGGAATCGAAATCGAAGAAGTCGTCGATGTCGGCTGTACCGGCGCCGGGGTGTTGAGCCGTGACCTGTCCGATCCCATCAACGCGCGGACCCTGGCCAAAGTGGAGGCAATGGGACTGTCCTCCCTCATGACGATTTGCAGTACCTGTCAGGGCGTCTTTACCCAAGCCAACCACCGCTTCAAAAACGAGCCCGAGTATCGCCGGAGGATCAATGACGAATACCTGGCAGAGGAAGGGTTGGCATACAAAGGGACGGTGGAAGTCAAGCACCTCTTATGGGTGCTCATGGAAGATTACGGGGTGGAGAATCTGAAACCGTATATCAAGCGGAAACTGACCGGGCTCAAGGTCGCCCCCTTCTATGGTTGCTACATCCGTCGCCCAACCTCCGTCATTGCGCCCAAGGGTCGGTCGGGGCGGAAAACCTATTTGGAGGACCTGCTCGCCCTTCTCGGTGCCGAGTCCGTGGACTCGAGCGGGAAGTCCAAATGCTGCGGATTTCCGATTCTGGCCGTCAACGAAGAAAACTCCATGCGAATGGTCAGCGATCATACCGGTGACGCCAAGACGAAGGGAGCCGACTGCATGGTGACTCCCTGTCCGCTGTGTCATTTGAATCTTGACGCCAACCAGCCGACGGCCGAGAAACAGGCGGGGACCCGGATTGGGATGCCGATTATCCACCTCCCGCAACTCCTGGGACTGGCCTTCGGCTTCGATGAGAAAGAAATGGAACTCCAGCGGCATATCGTTTCGACCGAATCCGTTTCGCGTCAACTGGAGGTCAGCATCAGATCATAGCGCGCCCCTCAATGCAGACGAGAAAGACGTTTCGCCAACCCGACGAAATTTTCGCGCTCCTGACCAAAGAGCCCCTCTCTCCGCTCTATCTCTTTCATGGTGAGGAGGCATATTTCATTGATCGCGCGGTCGCCTTGGTACAGGCGCGTCTGGGTGGAAATCCGGCGGTGCAGACGTTTTATGCCGGCGAAGATCCTCTTGAGCAGGTGCTCGAGGCTTGGGGCAGTGCTTCACTCTTTGCCGAGCGTCAATTAGTCGTGCTCAAGAGTGCGGGCCAATTGTCCGCCGCAGACCGGGAACGTCTGGCGGCCGAGGCCGACCTCCGGGATGAAAGCCAGCCTCTGGTAGTCTGCGTGCCGGGCCGGGCCAACCTCAGCCAGAAATTTTTTTCCGTGTGTGCAAAGCGTGGTTTCGTCGGCGAATTCCGCTCGCCGTTTGTCAATCAAATCCCCGGCTGGGCGCAGCGTTTCGCTCGGGAACGGGGGGTCCGTCTCAATGCCGAGGCGGCTTCATATTTGGCCGATCATATTGGAACGGATCTGCTCGCCCTGTCCTCCGAGATTGACAAGCTCGCCGCCTTTGTTCTCCCGGCAACTGACATAGACCAGGAGGCGGTCAGGCAATGTGCCGGGGATCTGCACCAACACTCGGCCTTCGATCTGGCCGATGCCTTGGGGCGGCGCAACAGCAAACGGGCCGTCCGCCTAGTACGGGACGTACTGAGCGATGAGCGGCAGGCGCTCCCGGCCTTACATGCCCTGGTGAGCCATTTCCGGCGGGTGTGGCAGGTCAAGGATCTGTCCGCTGCGAACGTCCCGGGCAGCCAGATTGAACGGGCGGTCGGGCTGCGAGGACAGCGACTCCGCGCCCTGGTGGAGCAGGGCCGTGCCTTCTCCGGTGCGGATCTGCGCCGCATATTACGCCATGCCTCGCAACTGGACCTCGCCCTCAAATCGAGCCCGACCTCGCCTCGCCTTTTGTTCGATGTGTTTGTCCTGGACGTCTGCGGGAGCACGGCCGTTGAAGGGAGGCCCGAACGGTGACAGCCAAAACGACCCACACGCAAAACCCTGGTCAACTCGGCTTTGCTTTTTTCCCGGCGGCAAGCGAGGAGGCCTCTCCGTGTCAAGAAAGCGAGAGTTGCGACCAGGCCTCGCTTGCCGCGCTGCTTCCCCATGTCCAAGCTGCATTCCTTGAGGCTCGGCTGGACGAGGTGGACCGGGAACTCCTGCCTTTGCTTGAACTGTGTGAAGCGGTGCTGACGCGGGCGCTCGACGTTGCCCGGAAGAGAGGGGACCGGGGGTGGTCCGAGGCTGAATATCGCAGCTTGCGTGGGATTGGCCAAGCCCAGTGGCTGCTGATTGCGGCGCCCGCCAGAGAGCGCTGACGCCTCGACAGCATCGGGCAGAATCAAAGGGAGAGTATTCGTCCTCAGAGAGAACCCCCGGCAGTGTGCCGTCCATCAGGACGTCCCGTGGGTGATGAACACGGGCTGCCGGGGTCACGGCGGTGCCTGGTCCTCCCAAGCGACCATCCGATTTGGGATGGGTCGACCTAAGAGGTCACCACCTCACTGATCACCGTCGTTGATAACTGCACCAGACCACCTCCTTTCTCGGCGCACCCACCGCGGGTCCAGAGTCCGCTCGGCCAGGAACCGATCGCCGTTACCGGCCCGAGGCTCGGTCCGCTCTGTCCTACCGCATTATAGGAACAGCAGCGAGACGGGCTGTGTCAGCCCGACCGAAAAGCAGCCTCCATCCTACGCCCAAACGTCCCGAAGGTCTAGAGCCCACATAGAGGAGGCCGAGTCTGTCGCTGCGTTTTTTTCTGTACTGACGGCTCTTGCGCATATACGCTGTGCTCTATACAGTTCCGCAGGATATGCCCAATTTTCATGCTCTCGCTGTTTTTGAAGCCTGTGGGCCGTCGACCGAAGCGATCCAAGCGACGGTCTCGTCCCTTTTCGAATCCCTCTCCCACCAGCGTGTCCGCTATCATGAGCACGAACTGAGTGAAGGCCCCAGTGCGGTGTCGGCAAGGAACAATTCCTACTGCATGGTGTTCGTCGACTGCGATGTCGATGCCTACACCGAAGAGAAAGCGCTGGATTTTGCGAACGATGCCTTTGAGTATATTTCGACGGAGACCTGCCAATATCTGGCCTTCGGACTCGTCCCCGGCCGTCAGCGGGTGCCGCACCGACGGGAAGCATCAAGCGATGCCGATGCCAACGAACGGGGGCGGCGGAGGGGAACGCAGGGGCGAGGCCGGAGGAGACGAAACGCTCAGGAAGACGCCGGAGGAGTGCGGCAGGGAGCGGACCGAGCCCAGGCGACACAAGGAGAAGTCGGAGTTGCCCCGAAGTCTGAACCGAGGGAGAGGCCTCCCGCTCCCGAGCCGGAGAGGCCGGTGGCGGAAGGCGAGCCGGAGGAGGTCGAGGCGCCAACCGAACTGGAAGTCGACGTTGAGGCCAGTGAGCCACCCGCACCGCCCCCCCGCAGTTCTGCGGCAATGCAAGTCACCGTCACCGTCAAGCTGCGGGCTTCCGAGCTCAAAGACTCGTTGAACGGCGAGGCGCCAGCGGCGCCGCAAGACCTCATTCAGATGGCGATTGCCGAGGCGCGGAAGCGCCATCCGGAAGTCCCGGCCGATATTGCGCCCGAATCGGAATCCATTCCGCTCCCCGGGGGCGACACGCTGCTGTCGTTGACCTGGAAATACCCGGCCCGGGTTCCTTCTTCAAAAACCCCGGCATCGTAAGGTCTCCGGCCGTCGCTCATGCCTGCCGGTCCCGGATCGTGCGGCTCTCCTTGTCGATGCCTGAAAAAGCCTCGCTTTTTCAGAGGACCCATGTTACACAGCCATCGTATCGGCACGGATAGAGCGGAGAGGCAGCATGCAACAGACCAAGGACCGGCAGTATATGCTTTCCGGTGTGACCGTCCTGGACTTCACCCAATATTTGGCCGGCCCGACCGTGACCCGTCTCATGGCGGAGATGGGGGCCACTATCATCAAGGTGGAACAGGCGCCCATGGGCGATCCGTCACGGTTGCTGCCGTTTATCCAGGACGAGCGCAGCGCGTATTTCGTCCAGCAAAATCGCGGCAAAAAGAGCCTCTGCCTGGATTTCGACAAGCCGCGATCTCTTGAAATCCTGCGCGCCCTGATTCCGACGGTGGATGTGGTGGTTGAGAATTTCGGGCCAGGGGTGATGGAAAAACGGAATCTCGACTATGCCTCGCTCAAGGCCGTCAATCCCCAGATCATCATGGCCTCGATTTCTGCCTTCGGACGCAAAAGTCCACTGTCTCACAAGGTGGGCTATGATTTCATCGCGCAAGCCTTCTCCGGCATCATGCACATGACCGGCAGTCCGGATGGGCCGCCGCAGTTTGTCGGTCTCGGTATTGCCGATGTCAGCAGCGGCGTCCACGCCTTTGCCGCCCTGGGCTATGCCTTATACCACCGAGAGCGCACCGGCGTCGGCCAGTATATCGACCTGTCCATGGTTGACGCCATGTTCCATATGCACGAGGTCAACGTGCAGGGCCATACCATGAGCAAAGGCAAGTTTGTGCCGCTCCGGATGGGGTCTCACCATCCCTTGGTGTGTCCGTGTGGAGTGTTCAAAGGACCCGAGGGCTGGATCGTCGTCCTCGTCCTGGACCGACAGTGGGCCAATATGTGTCAGGCGATGGGCCGGCCGGAGATGATCGAAGACGCCCGCTTCGCGACCAATGCCGCGCGCGGGGAGAACCAGGGGGCGCTCATCCCGATCATCGAAGCGTGGATGCAGGCACAGCAGAGCGATGAGGCCGTCCTCCGAATCTTTGAAGAGTATCGGGTTCCGTCCGCTCCCGTCATGTCCATCACGGATATCTTGGCTCATCCGTATTTCAAGGCACGGGAAATGGTTCGGACGGTTCCCGACCCTATTCTGGGAGAAGTCACCATCCCGGGCTTTCCGCTCAAATACTCCGAGTTCCCCCAGCTCCCGGATATTCAGGCCCCGCTTTTAGGCCAGCACAGCGCCGAGGTACTGCGGGCGCAGCTCAGCTATAGCGACGAAACCATCGCCGCCCTCCAAGCGGAAGGCGTGCTGTATGCAGAGGGTCGTTAGCGTGCTCCAGACAGATCCGGCTCCCCTGCTCGGTCTCTGAGGCCAGACAAAAAAGGGAGGAGGTGCGGTCATGATTCCCGTTGAGCAGGTGGCAACTTTTGGTTCTGGCGTACTCAGGGCTGAAGGGGTGGTCATGGATAAAGAGGGCAATGCCTGGGGGGGCGGGCGTAACGGTATCGTCTACAAAGTCAGTCCGGACGGGGTCGTCCACGAGGTCGCTCAGTTACCGGACCGGGCCATTCCCAACGGCGTCACCTTGGACCGGGAAGGCAATTTCGTCTATTGCGACCTCAGACATAAGGCCGTAATGCGGCTGTCGCCCGACGGAGAAGTCTCCCTTGTCGCCGACCGCGCCGGAGACTTTCCGATTTCGATTCCGAACTTTGCCAGCTATGACGCCGAGGGCAATCTCTACGTCTCGAACTCCAGTTCCCGGCCGGGCCGCGAGGTGTTTGAGGAATTTGTGAATCCCCAGCCCAACGGCGCGGTGGTGCGCATCCGTCCCGACGGCCGAGGCGAGGTCGTCGCCACCGGAATTTATTTTGCCAATGGAACGGCTATCGACCCCAACGAGGACGCGGTCTACGTCCTGGAGAGTTCGCGCAACGACTGCGTCCGGATCCAGATCAAGAAAGACGGCAGCTTCGGTCCACCCGAAATCTATGCCAAAGACTTTCCGGCCCTGCCGGACGGCATGGCCTTCGATGTGGACCGCAACCTGTACATCACGCTGCCCGGTGTCCCCGAGAACGGCAAGCTGGAGCCCCGAAACAGAGTCATCAAGGTCGACCCGAACGGCAAATGGGAGACCTTCATCCACGACCCGGACGGCACCGCGCTGGCCTTTCCCACCAACTGTGCGTTTGGCGGTCCCGACATGCAGGAGCTCTTCATTGCCAACCTGGAGGGGGGTCATATGAACAAGGTCCGCACCGCAGTCCGAGGCCATCCCTTGTATCATCAACGTTAGCCATACGGAGCTTACTCATGCAAAAGAGCGAAGAACGGCTACTCACCACCCATGTCGGCAGCCTGCCGCGCAATCCGGGGCTGACCGACCTGCTGATCGACCAGGAGCAGGGCAAGGCCATAGATGCCGCAGCCTTGGCGCGTCAATCCGAAACAGCCGTCCGACACGTCATTGACGAACA
Source organism: uncultured Binatia bacterium (SeqCode) (assembly GCA_965116085.1). Taxonomy (GTDB): domain Bacteria; phylum Desulfobacterota; class Binatia; order Bin18; family Bin18; genus Bin18. The sequence goes on along the minus strand of OZ220487.1, from coordinate 4,782,104 downwards.
ACTCAAAGCTGGTGTGGACATCATCAATGACGGCGAACAGCCGCGTATCGGGTTTCAGACCTATGTCCCACAGCGCATGCGCGGTTTTGGCGGGGAGAGCAAGCGGCCCACGCCGCAAGACATGGCCGAATTCCCGGATTTCATGGCTATGATGCAGCGGCGCAATATGATGCGGGCCAAGGTTTTCAACGCTCCGCAGGCCATTGCCGAGCTTGTCTACGACGACCTGTCCGCCGTGCAACACGAATGTGCGTTGTTTCTGCGCTGCACGGAGCAGGCGGGGGTTACCGAACGCTTCATGACCGCGGCTTCGCCCGGTATCATTGCCACCACCATGCTCAATGCCCATTACGACTCGCACGAGGCCTACGTTCTCGCAGTGGCTGAGCAGATGAAGAAGGAGTACGAGTACATCCACGCCCAAGGGTTACTGTTGCAACTCGACGCCCCCGACTTGGCGATGGAGCGGACCTTCCTCTTTCAGGAGCAGACACTCGTCGAATTTCAGAAGACCATTGAAGTTCATATCGAGGCCGTCAACCGTGCGACCGAGAATATCCCGGCCGAGCGTATCCGGCTGCATATCTGCTGGGGGAATTATGACGGGCCCCACAATCACGATGTGCCGCTGGCCGATATTCTTCCCATTCTCTACCAGGCCAAGGTTGGAGCCCTGTCCATTGAGCTGGCAAATCCCCGCCACCAACACGAATATAAAGCCTTTCAACGGTATCCCTTACCCGACTCGATGCTGCTCATTCCCGGCGTCATCGACTCCACCACCAACTATATCGAGCATCCGGAGATCGTTGCTGACCGCCTCTGTCAGGTGGTTGACGCTATTGGCGACCGGAGTCGGATCATTGCCGGCTCGGACTGCGGCTTTGGCACGTTTGCCGGCTGGGAGATGGTGTCCGAGAGCGTGGTGTGGGCCAAGCTGCGGGCGTGTGCGGACGGTACGCGCCTCGCCTCGCAGCGCTTGTGGGGAGGAGGGAGCGGTCCGCGGTGAACGCGCGGGAGTTTACCCCAGGTGGTCCGGTTCGTGTCAGACTCCGGTTATATTCGCCGTCCAGCCTTTGTCTTTATCGACCGTTATGGCCGAGATATTCTTGGAAGCGTAAAAGCCGACCAGCCCCAGGGCGTCTTTTATCTGCAGCCGCCCGATCGGTCCCGAGGTATAAGTCACATTCAAGATCTTGCGTGCGGGGTCGATGATAAACGCCGCCGGCTGGATGATATTGCGCTCCTCCTCGTACCAGCAGGTCAGGGTGGCAGCCGTGGCCGGGCCGTCTACGCCGTAGATGACGGGAAACGTCAGCCCCAATTTATCGACTGTCTGCTGGGCTTTGTCGAGCGGGTCGGTCGAGAGGGCGTAGACGGCTATCCCGGTTGCCCGGGCCTGCTCAAGATTGGCCTGATAATCAGCCAACTGCTGATCGCAGAACGGTCACCAGTGAGCCCGATAGGTCAGGACGATAGCGTACGGGGTCGAGATGTCGGCCGGCAGATTGACCGTCCCTCCGCCGACGCACGGACCACTGAGGACGGGAAAAGGATATCCGGGATGGAGGCGTTCCATGGCTGTGCTCCTTACTACTGGAATGCGCGCCGGGCCAGGGCGGACGAGGCGCGGTGAGTTACCTATAGCCATGGCCCAGCGGGGGGTCAAGGCAAGGGTACGCTGCCCCGACCTTCTTCTCCACTCCAGCCCTGTGCTACACTCCGGTCCATGATCAGTCCGTTGCTTCTGTTTCCTGAGCCCCCTGGCCGCACTTCAGCGTCTGCTGCACTCAGCCTGTGATAGTGCACGCATGGCCAGAACTCCCCGATCCCCTACGTCCAAGCAGGCCGCCAAGAAACCCCCGGCCCGGACCTTGCTCGGGACCATCGGTGCCGGGCTGAGGAAAGTACCGACCACTTTTGTCCTGGTGCTGATCGGACTTTTTATCTATTTTCGCTCGCCGGACGAGGCCGGGCTCCCAGAGCAACAACCCGAAGATGTCAGAGCCCACGCAGAGCCACAGCCCCCGTCGGACCTGCCCGCCCATATCAGCCCGGCCTTTTGGAGTTGTGTTTACCGCACCGATACACAGCTCTCCGAAAGCCGCTGGGCAGATGTGTACTACGGCATGGAAGCGAGCGACGCCGGGCGCTCGGTTTCCGTCTCCGTCTCTCGAGAATGGGCGAGCCTGACGTCTGACCAACGCTCCACCATAGTCGAACTGGTGGTGGCGGTCTGGCAAAAGAACAGCCAGGACTTGGCAATTTTCGAGCCAGGAGCCGGGGTAGAAACGGTGACGCTCAAAAGAGCGGCAGACGACACGGTTGTGGCAGTCTGGACGCCGCACGACGGGGTCGAACTCGTTGAGGCAGGTTCCGGGCCGTAACACGCTGGAACAGGCATATGAGGCGAAAGGAAGGCATGAGGCCGGCCGCGTTTTTTACCATAGACTGGCAGGACGGTGCGGTGGTGATGATTGACCAACGCGCCTTGCCCGCCAGGGAAGTTTACCGCACCTATACGGATTACCGCAGCGTTGCGCGCGCCATTACCGATATGGTGATTCGCGGGGCTCCTGCGATTGGCGTTGCGGCTGCCATGGGGATCGCCCTTGGCGTGCGACAACTCAAACGGAGTATGCAGCCCGACGTGTTTGCGCGCATCTGTCAGGTCTTCGCTGCGACCCGACCGACCGCGGTCAACTTGTTTTGGGCCATTGACCGTATGCGAGTCCGGTATGAGAAAGTGCGGGCCAAAGGCCGTGACGCTCTGATTGTCGCCTTGGAGCAGGAAGCCTGGAGAATCTATCGGGAAGATGTGGACGCCAATCGGCGCATAGGGGGCCACGGCGCAAAATTGATTCCTCAAGGAGCAAGGGTTTTAACCCATTGTAATGCCGGAGCGCTGGCAACGGCCGGGTATGGAACCGCTCTTGGGGCGATTCGGGCTGCTTGGGAGCAGGGCAATCATCTCTCCGTCTTCGTGCCGGAAACCCGTCCGTATCTACAAGGCGCGCGTTTAACCGCCTGGGAACTCGTGCGCGAGGGAATTCCTGCAACCCTGATCACCGACAATATGATCGGGCATTTCATGCAACAGGGCGCGATTGATTGTGTCATTGTCGGCACCGACCGTACCGCGGCCAACGGAGACGTGGCCAATAAGATCGGGACGTATACGTCCGCCGTGCTGGCCAGACGACACAAGGTCCCCTTCTATGTGGCCGCCCCAACGACATCGATTGATCTGGATTGTCCCTCCGGAAAAAAGATTCCGATCGAAGAGCGGTCCGCCCGGGAAGTCACCCATGTGTTGCGCCAACAGATTGCCCCCAGCGGAGTCACGGTCGCTCATCCGGCTTTTGATGTCACCCCCCATCGCTTGGTCAGCGCGATCATCACGGAAAAAGGGATTGCCCGTTATCCCTATTCGCAGTCGTTGCTGGAATTGGTCAAAAGAACACGGTGAGACGGATATCCGCCACTCATCCCGCCGCCCGTTGGACAATCGTATCGACCAGGGTGTGGTGTTCCGGTGCACCGATTGCGGATAGCGGGTGAGACGGCCGGGCGGTCATGCGTTGCCTCAGCCGCTCAACCCGCCGCTGCGCTTCGGCCACTCGCTCCTCAGTCAAAACGCCTTGTTGCACCGCCTGCCGACACGCATTCCGAGCGCCGAGGGCGTGCTCCAGGCTCTGGCAGATCAATAAGAGATCGGCTCCGGCGCTGAGTGCCTGAACTGCGGCGGCTGCAACCGACGAATGCCGAACAATAGCACCCATCTCTAGATCGTCCGAGACAATGACGCCCTGGAATCCGAACCGCTTCCGCAGCAGATCGTTCATAACGAGAGAGGAGAGCGAGGCGGGCTGCCGCGGGTCCAGGGCCGGATAGACAACGTGGGCCGTCATCAGGAGTTCGATCCCCTGGGTAATGGCGGCCCGAAAAGGGGTGAGGTCAATGGCTTCCAGCGTAGCCCTGCTCCGCTCATCGCAGGGGAGAGCGTCGTGCGAATCGATGACGGTCGCCCCGTGCCCAGGAAAATGTTTCCCGCACGGGAGTACGCCCGCAGCGCGCAGTCCGGAGGCAAGCGCACAGCCAAACTCTGTTACCCGTTGTGGATCAGAGCCAAACGCGCGATCACCAATGACGGTATTGTCAGGGTTACTGTACACATCGAGTACGGGCGCACAGTCAATATCGATTCCTACGCTCCGCAGCTCCCGCCCAAGGGCGACGCCGACCTCATGGGCGAGTTGCGGCGAGCCGGTCTGGCCGACCTGCAAAGCGGGCGGGAAATGGGTGAACGGCGGCGAGAGACGATGGACACGCCCGCCTTCGGCGTCGAGCGCAATCAAGGGGGGATGCTCAGGGATCAGGGTATGGATGTCCGCACACAGGGCCTGAAGCGTGTCTGGGTCCGTATAATTGCGCTGAAAGAGGATGATGCCCCCGGGCCGCAAGTCTGCAAGTATCCGGCGCGTCTCGGCATCAAGCGTTGGCTGGGGAATGCCGACCATCAGGCATAGCCCCATGTTCTCTCGAGAAGGTCGGCTGCTCATAGCCATACTCTAGCAAGAAGACTGATACGAGAAAAGAAAACCCCCCACAACACCTAGACAATCCTCGGACAAGTATGCTAGTGGCACGCTCATACTACTACTTTGCCGTGGACGGGAGAGCCGCTGGGCGACAAACCGGTCGACCCAAACTGGCTCTGTCAGGGCAAAAGATAGTGACGGCAGGCCGCTTGGATCCAATGGTACGGACCGAGACGGACGGCAGAAACCAGACGGCAGGGAACAGGGACAGCGTGCGGCTTCGGCAAAAGCCCACGCGGTTCTCATCCCACCCTCCCTGTCTCCACGCCTTCCGACTGTGGTCAATGGAGAAGCTGGAGAAGGAGGGACAACATGCAATCCGCCAAGGTTTCGATTCCTGAATTGCAACGGCTGAAAACGTCCGGGCAAAAGATCACTGCCCTCACCGCCTACGACTACCCGTTCGCCCGTATCCTGGATGAGTGTGGCATCGACTTTCTTCTGGTCGGCGACTCGCTGGGCACGACCGTACAGGGGGCGGATACGACCCTGCCGGTCACGATGGACGATATGGTCTACCACCTCAGGCTGGTCAATCGAGCCCGCCCGCGCGCCCTCATTGTGGGCGATCTGCCGTTCCTCTCCTATCAGGTCGGTATCTGTGACGCGATTGCCAATGCCGGACGCTTACTCAAGGAGGGTGGGGCCGAGGCCGTCAAGCTGGAAGGCGGGGTCAACATCGCCCGGGTTATCAAGGCCATCGTGAATGTGGATATCCCCGTGATGGGCCATATCGGTCTGACACCGCAATCGGTGCATCGCATGGGCGGCTATAAGGTCCAAGGCAAGAAATCGGGCCGCCAACCCGGCGCGCGGGAACGGCTCATCGAAGACGCGGAAGCCGTCACTCATGCCGGTGCTTTCGCCGTGGTCTTGGAGGGGGTCCCCATGGACCTAGCTGCCGAGATAACGGATATGCTGCCCATTCCAACCATTGGCATTGGGGCTGGTCCGCACTGCGACGGCCAGATTCTGGTGATGCATGACCTGCTGGGCATGTCCGGTGACTTCACGCCCAAATTCGTCAAACGCTACGTTAATCTGGAGCAGGTGGTGGCCGATGCGGTGAACGCCTATATCACCGATGTGCGGGAGCAGGCCTTCCCCCAGGATGAGCACTCGTTCCACTAGAGCCTCCCGGGAAAGAGCGCCGTGCATATTATTCGGACCATTCGAGAGATGCAGGGCTGGTCGGAAGATCAGCGCTTGGAGCGTAAGACCGTGGCCTTTGTCCCCACCATGGGGTTTCTGCATGAGGGCCACCTCAGCTTGGTGCACGAGGCGAAAAATCGGGGCGATGTGGTCGTGGTCTCCATTTTCGTCAATCCCATGCAATTCAATCAGAGGTCCGATTTCGAGAAATATCCGCGGGACGAGGCACAGGACGAACGCGTTCTGAGCGCACTAGGCACTGACGTCCTGTTCATGCCCCCGCCGGCTGAAATCTATCCCGATGGATATCAGACGGGGATTGAGGTCGAGAAATTGAGCCAGCCCTTGTGCGGAGCCTTTCGCCCCGGCCATTTTCGGGGGGTGACGACGGTGGTGGCCAAGCTCTTCAATATGGTCAAGCCGCATTGCGCGCTGTTCGGCGAAAAGGACTTCCAGCAGTGTGTGGTCATCAAGCGCATGGTCCAAGATTTGAACTTCGATATCGATATCGTCACCCTGCCGACGATACGCGAGGACGACGGCTTGGCCATGAGCTCCCGGAATGCCCGGCTAGGCGTGGCTGGAAGGGAGGCGAGCCTGGGCGTGTCGCGTGCGCTCACGGCTGCCCAGGAGTTGGTCTCCGGCGGGCAGTCTTCCTCGTCCGTTATTCTTCAGGCCGTACGGCAGATCTTGACCAAAAACGCCAAGGTGCGGGTTGAGTACGTCTCCCTGTGCCAGCCCGAAACGCTCGAAGAAGTGGAGCAGGTCTCCGGTCCCACCTTGTTGGCCATCGCGGTCTGGGTCGGCGATGTCCGGCTGATTGATAACTGTGTCCTCCAATAGGGTCAGAGTTCGCGTATGGCCAAAAACAAGTCCACCGAAAAGGCGATCTGCATCAATCGCAAGGCCCGGCACGACTACATTATCAACGAAACCATCGAAGCCGGGATCGTGCTGAACGGCGGAGAGGTCAAATCGCTCCGCGCCGGTCGGGCCAACCTCAAAGACAGCTATGGCCGGGTCGACAAGGGCGAGGCGTTTTTATTGAACGCGCATATCAGCGACTACAAACCTGCCCACTATTTCAACGGCGACCCCACCCGCAGGCGTAAGCTCCTGCTGCACAAAAGAGAAATTTTACGGCTGATGGGCAAAACAAAAGAGCAGGGATTGACTTTGGTGCCGCTTCGCTTATACTTCAAGGAGGGCAGAGTAAAGGTTGAATTAGCTTTGGCCAAAGGCAAGCGGACATACGACAAGCGGGCCGCTATTCGAGAACGCGAGATGAAGCGTGATGTCCAACGCGCCATGCATAGACGAACAGGCTAGAAGATCCGTTTCTTCTGGTGCTCCTCTCTGCATGCAAACTGGGATTAAGGGGGCGATCTGGTTTCGACGAGGGCTAGAAAACTAAGGCTGCATGCCGGGGTTCTGTCCCGCCCGTAACACGGACAGGCTGCAAATATAACTGCAGACAATTTCGAATACGCTCTTGCTGCCTAGTGCAGCTTGCGTCTTACCAACCCGCGCCCGTAGGATTGGCTAAGGCGACGCAAATCGGGATAGGGCTCGCATCGTGCCGAAGGATGTAAGCCCGAAACACTACTTTGGCTGGTCTGAAGGCATCCTGCTCGTAGGAGGCCCGAGGATGAGAGAAAAATACGAGCTACGCATTGTAGATGCCTTGAGTGGACTACTTTCGGACGCGGGTTCGATTCCCGCCGCCTCCACCATCACCGAGTTTTCAAGCCCCTGAAAACTCAGGAGAAAGCGCCACAAACGGCGCTTTTTTCGTATCTAAATCAAGCAAATACTTCAGCCAGTCGGGTATCTGCCACATCCCCGTTATACCCGGCCTTTGCGCCTCTTCCGGGGGTATTCTTGGGGGGGTATAAAATACCCCCCCAAGAATACCCCCAGATGCTTACGATCCAGGAAATCAAGAACGCGAAGGTCGGCGACAAGCCGCGGAAGCTCTACGACCGCGACGGCTTGTACCTGTTCGTTACTCCGACCGGTGGCAAGCCCTGGCGCGGCAAGTACTGCGTCAATGGCCGGGAGAAGACCCTCAGCCTCGGCCCGTACCCCAAGGTCGGCCTCGCCGAGGCACGTGAGGAAGTGGCAGGACGCCCGCAATCTCGACGACCCCTCCGCCGCCAAGCAGGCTGAGAAGCAGGCCTCCGATTCGACGACGCCGACCTTTCTTGCCGTCGCCAAGGAGTGGCACACGCGGCAGACGCCCGGCTGGACCAAGAATCACGCCTCCCAAGTCTGGCGCTCGCTCGAGATCGACATCCTGCCGACTGGGCCCCCGCCCCATCGACGAGATCCAGCCGCGCGAGATCATGGCGCTGACCGAAGGCATCAAGGACCGCGGCGCCGGCGAGACCGCGACGCGTGTTCTTCAGCGAGTGCGGGCGGTGTTCGCGCGCGCGGTCGCCCTCGGCTACCGCGAGGTCAATCCCGTCGGCGAGCTCCACAATCACCTGAAGCCGCGAAAAAAGGGTCAGCAGACTGCCCTCGCCGCCGATGAGTCACCGACCTTCCTGCATGCTCTCGATACTTACAACGGCGATGCAGCAACCCGGCTGGGACTGCGGCTGCTGATCCTCACCCTGGGCCCGTACCAGCGAGGTTCGCGAAGCGAAGTGGGCGGAGTTCGACCGTGAGGAAGGCGTTTGGACGGTCCCGGGCGAACGGATGAAGCACCGGCGTGAGCACCGCGTGCCACTGTCACAGCAGGCGCTCGCCACGCCCGAGGAATTGCACAAGGTCTCGGGCCATTCGCAGTGGTTGATGCCCGGCCGCCTTGAGGACAAACCGGCGAGTCAGAACACCATGATCTTCGCCGTGTACCGGATGGGCTTTCACAAACGCACTACCGTCCACGGCTTCCGCGCCCTCGCCTCGACGATCCTCAACGAGGCCGTCACCGAGGTCGACGGCAAGAAACACCGCATGTGGTCCGTCGACGCCGTCGAACGCGCGCTAGCCCACACCGAGCAGAACAAGGTCAAGGGCGCTTACGACCGCGGCGACCGCTTCGAGGAGTGGACCCGGATGATGCAGTGGTGGGCGGACTACCTTGATTCCGTGGTGAAGGCGTCGGCGGGGGCACGTTGATCACCGCACCGCCTAGCATCGGACGGTTTTCATCGAGAGCTCAGGAACTTAAAAACCACGACGCTGGCTGAATCGGTTTTTAGCGGCGATTTTCGGCTCCATCGGTAGCATCACAGCTCGTTAGCACCTGATATGGTAGGAGAGGTAGATGCTCCGACTGATCACCGACAAGCAGCTCCGGCAGAAACTCGGAGGCTACTCCGAGATGACGATTTGGAGGCTTCAGAGGGACGGCAAGCTTCCGAAACCGAGGAAGCTGGGAAGCCCAACGTAACACCCGAGAAAGAGGCGGACGAGGCGATTGCCAAGTTAATCAGACTTTGACAGTCGCTGCTCCACGAAAAACACTGCACGCTGAGATTTCTGCATCAAGGCATTAGCGCAACGAAATCCGCGTACGCTGTGTGCAACCTGGCAATAAACCGGTTTCTCTCCTGCGCCCTGAGATAACGCGACTGAGCCGCTGTCTTCTTCTCGTAGGGATGCGAGACCGGTAGATGATTTCGTCGCGTGTTCATGTCCCGGAAGCAACCACCGATCGTCGGGCAGTGTGTCGAAAATACCCCCTTAGCGTCCAGCGTCACATCGAAATCGACCAGTTGCCCTCTCCTATTTACCGTAGTGCACGCCGCCGGGTGCCCCGTCGTGGCGAGGTGCCCCTGCAACGCCAGAAACACGGTCTGATTGAACGAATTCTGACACGCCAGCCAGAACGACCTCCCACCGTCGAAGGCCGCCTCAGCCTGCTTCAGGAGACCAAGCGCGTGGTCATACTCCGCCGCCAACAGCGTGCGCCACGACTTGCCTCGTGGAACCTCGTATCGGGCCCACAGAATCTCAGAAATGGGGTCAGCTCTTGCGCCCGCCGATGAGATAACCCCAAGCTCTCGGAGCGTATTGACCACTTGCGAAGGGATTCTCGCCGACCTCAATCCGAACGACGCCAGGGTCAAACCGCGTTCATGCAATGCGGAGCAAACCGACAGTCCGGGCTCCGGACTGCTACGCCGAAGAAACGTCTCGACGACCTCGCCTTTCCGGAAGGCACGCTCCGGAAGCGTAGGCGCCAACAACGATTGTAACAACGCCACTTGGTGCTTCAGCCATCGGCTGTGACGACGTGAGGTCAGTTCCTCCGAGACGCACAAGAAATGACAGCCTCCCCACTTCTCTCCAAAGTTCTCCTTGGATTTATCCTTGGCGATATTTATCGCGCGATCAGTGAGAGCCGGGAGGTTTCTTGCGATCGCTGACCCCGATTTCCTGCTGTACTTCGCCAGTACATGCCACGCTTCTCCACGAACGTAGGGATACGGACTGCGTTCGACGAGCTCCAGGCACAGTCGCTCAATCGGCTTCCGGTAGCCGAACCGGCCGAGATACGTGAAGAACGCATCTGCATGCTCGGGGTGATGCGGGATCAACCGAAGAACCAGCTTAAGCAATTCCGCATCTGGCTCCGCACGGTAAAGCACGAACCGAACTCTCGTCTTATCGACTACTCGGTACGGCTTCCCACCAATCGCGGAGCGGAAAGTGCTCAGCGCCTGATTCTTGTTGATCTTCTCCTTCCCCGCTCCCTCATGCTGTGGGTCTGAGATGCTAGGAAGCATCCCCAACGCATCTTCCACACTGTGAGCAGCCCTGATGGCGAATTTGCCCGTCTGCGGAATGAGGCCCCGCTCTCTACAATGACGTTCGAGTTCTATGAGACTGGCCCGAACCTCATCCTCTGTCGCACCGAAAAGCCGCACATCGTCGACGTATCGTGTATAGCCCCGGCATTTCTTCAGAGCCAGGTCAATCGGAAGCAGGAAACACTCTGCAAGGAAGTCCGATGCGAGCGGCCCTTGAGGCAATCCGTGCCCGTGTCCAGACGACGCCTGGTTGGAGCTCCAAGTCTTCAAACACTTAGCGATCCAATCTAGGTCAGCGTTGGTCGTGCGTGGATAGATGGTCCTTAGAAGAAGTTCGTGAGAAATAGTGTCGTAGAATGCGGCGAGGTCAAAGTCGCCGACCCAACGCATTCCAGCGGCATAATGCTTCTCTATCCGCTCCTGAAACGCCCCGTAAGTATCCTGCCAGCGGCGGAAAAAGAAAATGCTATCCGGCTTCTCGAGGATATTGCTGAACACTACCTTGAATTGGAGCGGAGCCCGCCTCTTCTGCATTCGCTTTGCCGCGAGGTTCGCGAACGCCTGGAGGACAATCTGGTCCTCGACGTGGAGCAGCGCGAGTGGCCGATGCAGCCCCGAGGCTTTCGGCACGTAGATCCGCTCCGGATGTCGCGGCCCAAAAGCGCCACCGATCAGGCGTTGTCTTAAGTCAGCCAGATTCGCATCAAGCGCCACCTCGTACGCGTAATAGACCGATCGATAGAAACGTTTGTACTGGTAGTTACCACCGGTCGTGATTCGCCGCCACGCCAGCTCAAGGTTCTTCTTTGTCGCGATCTGGTTAATCCTCATCGAACCACGGCCCTAGGCAGGTTTCGTCAGGTCAATCCAAGAGCTTTGAACGCAGCCTGACGAAGGTCACCATAAAAAATGGGATCGACGTGTTCGAGGACGTCGGGGTTTACTTCGAGGAATTGGAGCTTGTTCTCAATGGGGATAAGGGCGCGCTTTGCGCCGTTATCCATGGCGACCTGCAACGGTTCGGTGAGCGACCGGACTGCCTTCACGTTCCCTTGGACGCTCATGTTACCGAGGACAAGGAGGCCCGGCTGGGGGGGCGCCTTACGCAGCACCGAGTAGGCGGCGACGAAGAAAGCAACGCCGAGTTCAGCCTCTACCTTGTTACCAAGCAGGTCGATGACCTCAACATGGAAATCTGAAGTGTCCACCTCTCGCGCGACGCCAAAAGCACCCTTGTTAGCGGGCAGATAGCTGAAGGCGCGGCTGACGGACTCTTTCATGGCACCAGAAATACCTCCAGCCGGCCTCAGCTTACTGTTACCAGACGAGGTGGTGATCTCCAGACGACACATACCGACGGTGCCATCGCCGCTCACCGAAGCACTGTAGATGGTCCCGGGCGCTAGAGGATCGGGCGAGATCAAGTCCTTGCCTCCCTGCTCGGGTATTCCAACGAATTTCTCTTCGCCGGCTTCGCTTATCTGGTAGCTGAAGGAGGTTTGGTAGTACTCAAAGGACCTCATTTTCTTTAGCTGCTCCCTGACCCGCCGCCCTTTCAGAGCAAACTCAATAATGTCCTCGAGATCTGCTTGGGAGACCTCACCGTGGGGGTGCAGAATCTTTACGAGGCCCGACACAGTTCTACGCACCACTTTGCGACCCCGAGCATTCAAATGGGATCCCAGTGAAAAGTAATGCTCGATAATCTCCGTGAAGTTGTGCTTCCTGAGGTCACGGAGAGCCTCGGCGAGGTAGTCGACGACGAATCCATAGTGGTCCGTGAAATGCTCGTTGCGCATTTTGGGAATCTCCCAGCCTGGGAGGTAGAATGCAGCCGATCGATAAACGGTATCTATGGGGGCATTTCTGGCGTTTAGCAGCACAATATATTGATTTACAAGTCAATATATTGTCGCCGCCTCTATTTCCCCCAGATCCCCCCGTCTATTCCCCGAGAAGCCCTTACCCCTTGAGTCGCCGGGGGGCTATCCCAGGTGCTCGCCGCGGTCCGCTTCCGGTGTCCCTTACCCCTTGAGTCGCCGGGGGGCTGTTCTAGAGGGCTTACAGGTTCCGTTCGATTCCCTTTGAGACGTTCATGGAAGGTTGGGAATTGCGCGGAGGTAGGGAAAAAACATTTCGGAGATACCCCCTATCCACGGCGCTGGTTCAGCCCCCATGGGCCCATTTTCGAGTCCCGATTGAGGTGAGGCGTTTTGGCGGTGAGGCGAGTTGGTTCCCGGCATGGCCACAGGGGGTGAGGCTGCCGTCGGAGTTGTGGCAGACGTGGGTTGCGAGCCCGGTTGCGCGCCTGAACGGCCAAGCGTGCTCGCCGGGATGGTGTACGGGCGCTCGCGGGGCGGGAGTGCCCGCCGGGTGAGAGGGCGGGGGCCTTTGCGGGCTGGGGAGGGAGGCGTCCCAGCCTGAGCGAGCCTGACGCCGGCAGGGGCGGCTGGGTACGACGGTGAGGTCGCTCTCGGCGAGAGGAGCGGGGGTCGCCGTCGGGTTGGCGGGGGGCTGGCCTAGCCTTGCTGCGGGCCGAGGGTGCCGCAGAGGTCGGCCGAGACCGTGCTCTGGTCCTGGGGGGTGGCTGGTCGAGGCCCGCGTTGCGCCCCGCGCCGGGGGAGATTGCTGCTGCCCGACCCCCGCCCCGGCCTGCCCCCAGCCTGCGGCCTTGCCACCGTCGCCGAGCTCGGGGCTCCTTCCGGCGGGCGGGGAAGGTGTCTTAAACGTCGCTTATGCGGCCTCGTCTGGAGCCTAGGGACTGTTCACGCTAATGTGCATGATTATGCATGATACTGCATGATTCTGGTCTCCTGGCTGTATGGCACTCACGCAAGCTCACTACGACCGGATCGCGCCCCCTCTCCCGGTGCAGTGCGGCAACGTCCGCCTCTCCCATCGCCCCGTGCTCCCCGCCCTCTTGTCTGTTGCCGAGCAGGGCGGCACAGGGCGCGGGTTGCCGGCCCGATGTGGCCCTTGGCCCCCCCCCCCCCCCCGGCTGCACCGCTGGTCGCAACCCGGGGGGCGCGCCCGGGTCTGCGCGCATTTGCACCGGGAACAGAGCGGGCGCCTCACGCGGGCGGCCCGGTCGCTGGACCGCCCCCTCGTCCAGGTCCCGCCCGCCGGCCCGGGGGCGCGCACACAACCGGTCCTCCATCCCTCGGCCGCTCCCGGGGCGGGTGGACCCCCACGATGCCTAGGGGTGCCGCGGATGCTCGCCCGGCGCTCGTCTGCGCGCGCTCGCCCGGGCCCGCCCCCGCCGCCCCGGCGGGCCGCCCGTGGCGGACTCGCCGGGGCCCGCCCCCCGCTCCTCCCGCGGTGCTGAGGGACCGGGCGTCCGCGGGCGCCCAGCCGCGGCCCTTGGCCGTGGCACTGGGGTACGCGCCCGTGGGGCCGCCGCGGCGCACCCGGGTGAGCCCTTGGGCGTCTGCCCGTGAGCTGTCCACGCACCGCAATCGCGCGGGTGTTGCGTCGATTGCAGGGGTTCCGCCGCCTCTGCTCGCGCTTCGAGCAACGCGACGTGCTCTTCCTTGGATGCAGCGTCTTCGCCCTCATCATTGATGCCGTGCGATAGTGGGAACAGGCCCTAGAGCGTCGGGCGCTTAATGTGCTCCCTAGCCTGCGTCTGTGATGTGGTGCCAGCCTTCGCGAGGTTCGCAGAGGCAGCCGAGGTCGCCCCCGGCGCGCCCCCGGGCGTTCTAGGGGCGCGCCGTTGCTTTCCTCAGCAGGGTCTTGCGTTGAGCGAACGCCCTCTCGAGGGGCTGGAGAGCGGGGGAGGATCTGGGCAGGCACAGGCCCCCCCGCGCCGCTTGCGGTCCAGGCGTTGGCGGCCCGCGGGCTTTGGTGCACAGGGCGATGGTCGAGGATGCCACCTCGCCCCGTCTCCGGCGCGGTGCCATTTGGGGGTGGACCTAAGCAGCGCAGGCGGGGCCGTTCAGGGCCCCTGCGCCACTCCCGGGGGCGACTAGGCCCTCGCTCTGCCGGCGGCGAGGCAGGGGTGCGGGTACCACATGCCGAAAGGAGCCTCGGCCAGCCGCCGCTGGACCCGGGGGCGGCGTCCGCGCCACGGGAGCATGGTAGTCTTCACGTGGGTTTCCTCCGAGCAGTCACGCCATTCTGGAGGGCGAGGCCGGAAGGGCTGGCGGCGCGCCCCCAGGTGCGGCGCGCCGCCTTGACGGCAGAGCGGTCTTGCTCCGACGCCAGCCGCGTGTTTTTTGTAGCTGAAGCCTGTCTGGCACAGAAGCTGGGACAGGGGCGACCGGGACGCCCGATTCGGCTTCCCGTCCGACGGTGGGAGCCGACAGAGGGATGGCCGGCTGAGATCTCCCCATTGTCGCCCATGGCCGTCCGGGAGGGATCCCGCTTGCCGGCCCCTTTGGGGCAGCCCGGCTTGGCCGGTGCGATCGAGCCGGGCGCCGCAGAGCGGGCCTGACCCCGCCCCGCTGGCGACGGTGCCACCGCGCACCGCGCCGCACCGCTGCGCCGCGCCTGGCCCGCGGCCAGGGCACGCACCATCCAGACACGAAGAGCATGCGCAACGGCCTTTCCCCTGACGCCCCTCCGGCCTCCTAAGAAGCACGGTTCGTGCAAAAGGGGAATCCCCAGATTCAAAATTCGCGCCCGACGCTCTAGGGGCTCGGGCGCGCATAGAGCTGGGCGGAGCCCAAGTTACGCGCCCGGTGGCACTCCCCACGAGAGGCCGAACCGGCCTCAACGCCATGCCGCCCGGACGCAGCGGCGCCCGCGCCGCGGCGGACCCGCCCCACCAAGATTGCTTGCCATAGATCGCTCAAGAGCGGCGCCCGCGCCGCGCGCGGACCCGCCTTCAGGCTGTCAGGCAGACCCGGCGCCTTGCGGTTTCCCCAGCCCGCTGGCCCTGCCGCGTTGAAGCGCAGCACCCAGGCCCGAAGTATCTGCAGCCCCCACCCCCGCAAAGCGCGCCGCGTCCGAACGACGATGACCGGCGGAACTCCCCGCTCGGGCCAGACGACGGCTCGGCACACCGGCCCGGCTCCGCTTCGCCAGACGACGCAAACTAGACGCCTTGCAATCTCCCCGCACGGGGACCGCCGCTCCCCTCATGAAACGCCAATCCAAGGCCCCCCTGAATCAGCAACCCAGCCGGGAGGGAATCACCCTCATGAGTCAGGGACCATCGCCGCTGATATCACTAGTAGTGCGGAATCATTGGATTGCCGGGTAGAGGGAATTCAGTTTCACCCGGGCGTTTGCCGTCGGGAATCGCCAGTAGCCGGTGTCGCCGTCCGCATGGCGGCGTTCGCCTCCCGCTGCGGTCTCCCGCCGTCTGGGGTCGCGGGCGGGAAGGTGTCGTCGAAGACTCTGCCGCGCCAGCGCGCCGATTTCGATCTCGGCCCTGTGGGTCCCGCTGCCGGGCTTCGGCGTAGAGCGACACGCGCCCCGCTGGGGCTCCCGCCTCGCCTCCGTGGGAGCACAGGCGTCATACCACGATGCGGGGCCGGGCGTGTTCCGATGGTCCATGACCAGGACGATCTGCGTACCGGGGCAATGGTCAGCCGCGGGGGCCCGGATGCACGGCGCCCAGTCCCGGGCCGTGCGGCGGGCGGTGCCTTGTACCGGGCGCCAGTTTTCGGTGGGTGCGAAAGTCCGGAAGCGGATGGCCGGGCCCGTTCGCCCCTATTCGTCATCGACGATTGCCGGTTGCCCGGGTCGTCCGGGACGGGGAAGGCCGGGTTCCTTCGGCTGCGGCCGACTGGGCTCATCCCTGCAGCCCAGAACCTCGGCTTCGGCACAGTCCCGCGGATCCGTGTCCCGCACCTCCTCCCTCGCCGTTCCGCACGGCGCGGTTCGGCTCGGGGGCATGCACCAGGGCGGCTTTAGCCAGGGCTTGCTCTCTGTTTTTAGTGGTTTCCGTCCCGTTTCTTTCGCAAGACTCTCGCCGCTCTCCCTCCCCACCAGCCGGTCGGCCAGCAGCTTCCGCGTCCAGTGGATCCAGCCCGAGGGCGGGTACGAGCAAGCCCCGGCCCCCCGTTTCGCCGCCTGCGCCCCGTCCCGGAGTTTCGGGCGACGGTACTCCTGCGTCCTGCGGCGGCAGGCTGGCGCTTGCCGCCGGCACGCCCCTCGTTCGGCATCAGCAGCATCTGCGCCCGCCGCCGTCAGGCGGCTCCGGGCCCGGCGACGAGCGCTGGGAGAGCCCGGCGCTCCAGAGCCGAAAGGGGCACTCGGGATCTCTGCCTGCCCTGCGGGTTGGCCAGGGTGCGCTCCGATTTCTGTGCCGAAGACCTGCCTGCTCGGCTCCCGTGGGCGGGAGTCGTCCGATCCGCAGGAGAGCGGGGGCGGCTGGACGTTCGGCATCGGGCCTAGGGGGATGAGTGAGAGAGGCCGTACCGACCGGGTTCCCACGGAGGCCGCCTAGGGCAATCGCTTTTGGGCATTTATGTGGCTGCCCAGATCCAGTTGAGGAGGGCGTCGTTCCCTGCGGCGCGTTTGAGTTGTCCGCGCAGGGCGTCTGAGGGGGAGTGCGCGGCGCGCGCTGTTGCGTGCGAGGCGGCGGAGCAGGGCGAGGTTGTCGGGGCCGTGGTGGTTGCGGTTTCGCCGGTGGTTCTCGGTCATGGGTACCTCGCGGACCCAGGGCAGGCCGTGGGCGATGGGCCCACGGGCGCGCCCGGCGTGCGGGAAGCGCGCAGGCGAGATCGGCGCGCTCATGAGGGAGGAGCGGGGTACGGGTTTCGGGCGGGGTGCGGTCTCGCGCCGCGCCTTGGCCGCAGGCGGCCCGCCCCGCCAGCGCGTCCGGGCGGCGCTCGACGAGAGCGGCAGCACCCCGCGCTACCAGGGCGTCCTGATCCACGACGGCTGGGCCTCGTACCTGGGCTACGGCCAGTGCCGCCATCAGTTGTGCGGCAGCCCCCTCCTCCGCGAGCTGACCTTCGTCGTCGAGGCCAATGGCTGCCGCTGGGGCGCGCCTGCTGAAGAGGCTGCTGCGCGGGGACTGCCACAGGGGCAACAAGAGCGAAGCCAAGCCCTGGGCCGAGGCCGACCGCCGGGCCGGGCGCGAGTGGTACCGCACCATCCTGCCCCAGGGCGGCCGGGAACGGCCCGCAATTCCGCCGCGCCCGAAAGGAAACCGAGGACGGATCGCGCAGTCCGCCTCGCACAACCTGCATGGGCACCTGGGGACGCACGAGAAGGCCGTCCTGCGCTTCATGGGGGACCCGGGGCAGCTCACTGACAAGGCCGGAGAACGGACGCTCAGAATGGCAAAGGTCAAGAGCAAGGTGGCCGGAGGCTTCCGCACCCGGCACCACGCAGACGCCTAGTGTCGGATCTCAAGCTACCTGAACTCTATGGCGGCACTCGACTAACCCTCTCGTCGCAATCCAGACCGCGCTCGCCGGAAAGGCCGCAGACATGATTAAGTTTCACTGCGCACAATCAGCCCCCAAACAGGGGTGAGCAGTCACACGATAAGAAGTGTCCGCACGATGGGGTCGATATTTCCGCCCCTTGGTTGCATAAAGACTCAAGTCCGATGATCGTTTTTAGGCAATAAAAAGATTAACTGAGGTTCTTCACTATCACCTACACCTTTCCATTCTTCCCATGCAAGCTTTTTTTGCTGTACGAAATCAATTTCTTGCTGATAGCCCGCTATTTGAGAACTCGTATTCGTAATCAATTCTTTGGCCTCTTTCAATCTACGATAGGTTTCTCCATCCGTCATCAGATGAGTTAGATTTTCGTCGAAATGTTGAAGGGGATACAAGTAGGCTTTACGGATTTCTTCGTTTTCCTCGCGCATCCTCTGTATATCGTGCGCCGCTTGATTGCCCTCGTCCAGCCGCGATTCACACTGCACGGCGGCAATACGGCTGCATGCCCATGTTCGATAGAGGAGATCAAAAGGTTCGGGCTCTGATAAATATTTTTTCGTCGTGATCAAGCTATCCGAAAGTAGCTTTGATTCTACTGCCACGTGACGTAACTGGCGACTTGCGTACCGCAGATCTTGCCGTCGACGCTCGGAAAGGGAAGAGAGGGCAGCTCCGTCAGCTATTTCAAGGGCGGCTTTCATTTTTGCGATTATTTCCAGATCCTGTTTCCGTGAAACCCATAATACTCCCTCATAAACCCGGTCCAGCTTCTCGTGAATCGCTTGCAGGCCAGCCTGTATTTTGTTCAGTTTTGAGATGACAACGGCAAAACCCATTGCACTGACCCCGAGATTCAATACCTGCAGACCTAAGGCTGCGGTAGATAAGGAACGAAGGCTCTCCATCTGGGATGACAGCAGAGGTGAAGAGGGGGGATTCCCTTTGGCGAGTTCCTGCGAGAGTCCATTTGACTCTCGCAAAAATGTTACGATCTTGCCATTACTTTTTCTGACGAGCCCTCCTTCACGTGTGAATGCTCCATTCGCAAGTCCCTTTTTGATCCACTCAGGCAGTTCGAGTGTGACGTCAACAAAATCATGGATGCTGCTCATTCGTCGTCTCCAAAGTCCTCACGGTATTGCACCTTCTGACGGAGATAGGCAACATGGAGTACACAAGGAATTGTCACGCGGTAGGCCGGTCCTGCTACGGAGATTGCCGTCCACAAGCCTGTTATTACCCAACCGATAGGTCCGGCAGCAATACCGATAAGTCTTGTAAGAGCTGCGTTTGTCGCCACTTTCAATCCGTGGCCTAATAGAGCCCTTGCTGCGCTATTGGCGACTATCACTGCGATTTTATAGGCGAGGAAGCCCGAACTCCGGACAGCCAGTTGGGCTAGAAGTGCAGCCATAGGAAAGCCCGTTCTGAAGTCCTTCTTATTGATCCCTTCTTGCTCACAAGCTTTGATGAATTCTTTTTTCTCATTAGCACTCATTCTCTCATCAAATGCATCATTAAGTATTTTAAGCAGAATCTTCATCTCAACCTGTTCAACCGAGTCATCATAATTGAAATCCACTCCCAGTTTGTTCGCAACGTCTCTCACAATCTCTTCATAGGGTGGTCCTTCCTCTCTAAAAAAATTGACAAGAGTATTACCACCAAAAAGTCTTATATGGTGAGCAATTTCGGCTACATACATAGAGTGGTTAGGGTTGTGAGCACGATACCCGGGAGATATGGTCAGTGTTTCCGTAAAGTCAGCTTTTTCTTTAATGTAGTTGACCAGATATTCTAAATCTTCATTGGGCGATTCTTGCAAAATACGAATAAGTTCCAGTGGAGCATGCATAACTGTCTGTCCTCCTCTTCAGGGATAATATTCGACCAAAGTTTTACTATCAAAACCACAATTTCTATGACGCTCATCTGGCAACGGGCACTCCCAGGTCTTTGTAAATCTTACAGGAAACCACCTTCCATCGGCTGGTCGAACCCGAGCCCATCCCGGCACCGTCCGGAACAACCCTTCGTCCAGACACCCGCCGCCCGAAAATCGTCCCGTTCACGCCCGAATACCTCCGAGTTCGAGTTTCGAGAGCCTCCCTCTTAATCACCCCCCCCTTACGAAAAAGCGAGTCTGTATTTAGACCCTCCCTGATCAAATGAGGAACCTCAAATCTGATGTCAAGCCAGTCTTCAATATGTTTACCGTCATTCGTTTCCTCCAAAGTCCTCACGACATTGTATCTTCAGACGCAGACAAGCAACCACACAGACACCAGGAATCGTGACCCGGTAGGCTGGGCCGGGTATGCCGGCTATGTTAGCCAAAACCAGCCACGGGAACGGAGCAAGCGGACCAATAATCGGACCCCATCCGGGGCCGAAAAATACTATGCGATTCCTAGGCGCCATTTTTTTGAAAGATTCGACTAGAGATTCTATATCTTTCTTCTCGTCTGACCCAAGCGCTGCGCGGAGAGCTTTTTTCTCGTCTGGACTTACCTCATCCGACTCAAGCGCCCTGCGTACTATTTCCCGGAAAATCTTTCCTTCTGTTTTCTCAACCGGTTCATCATATTCGTATGCGACTCCTAGTTTGCCTGCCACGTCTTGCACAATTTCCTCATAAGCAGGTCCTTCACCACGAGGGATATTAACCAGGGTATTTCCCCCGAACCGTCTGAAATGGTAAGCGATTTCCTCGGTATATCGGGAGTGGTTGGGAAAGTATCTCTGATATTTTTCTTCACCGACCAAGCCTGCGGTTATGGGCTCTGTCAAGAGTTGCACCAAAGGCTCTAAGTCTTCGTTGGACGCCTCTGACAAGACACGCACAAGGTCCATGGCCGCTCCTTTGCTCCAGAAGAATTCGTGGTCTCAGCCCCGGCGAATCCGGCGGTATCGCTTGCCGCACGTCACGACTTGCCCCCCTGCCACCACCACGTAGTCGCGCCAGTGTCCTTCAAGCCGCCGCGTGGTGGCCTGTCCTTGTGAACGTCCCACTCGCCACCGAGCCCGCTTGCCGAAGTAGAAGATTTCGCTGCCCCGACCGGCGAACGCCCGTTCGCCATAGGCGAGGAGGAGGTCGACGACGCTTCGCGGGATAGCGCGCTGTTGCATGCGGACCTGCGCGTGAACTGTGTACATACGTTCTCCCTTCCAGACTACTCGGCATCCTCGTCTTCTTTGTCGGAGAGAAGCCACCCCAACCCGGCTGAAGCAATGGCCCCCAGCAACCCGAACCGGAGGGGACTCGCGACCACGGCGCCAGAACCCAGGCCGGCCCCCGCGACGAGGCCCATAGCGGGCGTGGGGCGGACGAGTTTTGCCAGCAGCGCCTTGGCCGCCAGATTCCCGGCTTCCGCCTCCAGAATGGTCCGATACAGGATATCGAGCCGTTCCTTTTGCCCGCTTTCCCCGCTGATGCGGGAGGACAAGGCTCTGGAGCCACTTATCTCCTGCCGCGGGCCGTCCGGCACCCCCTTCCTTGAGCGGGCCAGAATCCCGTACGTCGTCTTCCTGCTCCCGTACATCTATGCGCCACTCCGGGGACGGTGGTGTCTCGCTTTGGTCCATAAACCTTTATTATTTTGATTGGCCAAAAGATTTCGACCTGAGACACTACCCTCGGGACGGCCTGCTTGCTGTCCTCCAGGACTTCCACCCCGTCGGCGCAGCACGACGCTGGCAATGCCTCAGATGGAGTGAGCCTTCCCTTTCAGGTCAGTGGCCTCATCTCAGGCACCGCCAGGGAATAGCAGCGAAAAAACTCTTCAACTCCTTGTAGCGGTGTAGCCTGGATTCGAGGGTCTGGAGATTCTTTTGCGAGCCTCCCCAAATAGATCGCAGTTCCTCCATATATGTCTTATAATTCTCATCTAGGTTATCCGCTGCCTTTTGAAAGGCGTCCTCAGTGTCATCCCAAAAGCTGCTGATGTTGGCCTGGAGCTGTGACAGGATTTCTTTTTTACCAAACTCTTTGCGTATTTGCTTGGCCAGACGCTGCTGCCAGCTCCCCCCGAAAAGTCGCCAGACCGCTAACGTCGCTCCTATCGCCAGTCCCACCGCCAAGACGACTGGTCCACCCAGCGCTGCAACAGCCGCCGTCGGCCCCGCCGCTCCCGCCGCCGTCAGGGAGGAGAGTCCCAAGGTGGCAGCCACCTTAGAGACGATGATATACCCACCTAGATTGCCGAGTGAGGCCGCCCAGGCGCCAAGCGCCCCTAGGGTTCCAAGCCCGGCGGTTCCGCCGAGAAATGCCGCCCGCGTATCAAATAATGATCGGATTTTCCCCCCGTTCAACTTCCTCATCTGACCCTCATAGTCCGCCAGGAACTTCTCAGCCATGACCTTGAACTCGGCAACTAAGTCCTCTTGAAAACGCGCATCTTTTGACTGGATCTCCTCCAGAACGTATGCCGGCGCAAAATTTTTGGCATCTTCCTTATTGGGGTAGCGCTGTTTAATCATGGCTTCCAAGGACTCAATCGCCGTCTTGCTTCGAAAGACCGCTTCCATATGTTCCAGGTTTCGTTCTTTGAAGGAGATGATTCCGTCTCTGATACGTTCAACCTCTGCGTCATGCCTCGCTCTTCTTGCGGGCTCTGCTTCTTCCAGTTGTTCAAGCCACCGCTTGGCCTCTTTTTTTTCGCGCAGGAGTTCTTCATACCCGTCAATGCGCACCGCATAGCAAGCTGGTCCTTCCTTCTTGAAGCGGCCAATCTCCTGGTCTGCAACTCTTTTCCAAAGTGCCGGCAGCTGTTCCCCGAGGAGAGCCTTCATCGTCTCCTCCAATTTGTGTCGACGGGCTGGAGTTTCCTCGTAAAAGCTACAAAAACGGGCTTGCATGTCTTTGCGCCTGATGGGCCGCCCAGTCTGCCGCTGCAAGTCCTTGAACACGTTCCCGGTAAAATGCTCGAAGAAAGCTCGGGCTCCCCGCCCCAGAATCTCCGTATCGAGTTGGGGGGCTGTGATACCCGGATGGACATGGGAAGCCACGATGAACAGATTGCCGAGTGTGGGGAAGGCCTCGTCAATCGCTTCATAGTGAGGCATCTTCCGTAAAAAATACCCCAGGCGCGTGAAGTCATCGCTATCCAGGAAGCCTTGAGCGCGACTGAGATAGACCAAGACCGCCGCTTGACTTCCCGCTTGGTCAATAAGTGTGGCGCTGGTCTGGGGGTCGCCGTAGCCGGGTAAATCCACGAGGACGCAGGAATGGAGGAGTGGAGCGTCAGCGAAAGCCAAGACGGCGCCTTCCTGCCCGCTCTGTTCCGTGCCGTGTAGCGTCGCATACTCTTGCAGTGTCTCCCAACTCCCCACCAAGCGTCGGTGGGCCAGACAGTGTGACTTGTCCTGCCAT
Organism: uncultured Binatia bacterium (SeqCode); assembly: GCA_965116085.1. Classification (GTDB taxonomy): domain Bacteria; phylum Desulfobacterota; class Binatia; order Bin18; family Bin18; genus Bin18. The sequence continues at coordinate 4,758,871 of OZ220487.1, read as the reverse complement.
TTCTTTGGCACGAAGCCCGGCCCCATCAGCCAGAGGTCTTCCTTGAACCAGCTAGGACGGTCGGCTACATGGTGAACAAAGGTCGGATATTTGGTCGTGGGACGGTAGGCGACCGGGAGAGCTGGTCCACCGAGATAAAAATTGCAGAGGTGGGATTTGCCAGCATCGAAGTGTCCAGTGACCACCATCCAGGGTTTTTCGGCCAGGGTAGTCACCCGGTCCCGGAATTGCGCGACCGTCACAAGGCCGTCTTCGCTGTCCCTGCTCTCCTCCAGTTGGGGGAAGCGGTCAATGTATTGTTGGAGCAAATGCAAATTCTCGCTCAAATCACCGTAGAGACTCGCATCAAAGGTAAAAACCGGGGGCTGTTCAGGTTCATCATCCTCAGGCAGGATGGCGTCTGGCGGAACGCCGAGAGCCCGGGCCCACGGTTTTACCAAGCGGGCGGGTACCTCTTCGCTGTCCTCATATCTGGATACTTGGACCTGGGAGATGCCGAGTTGCTGAGCAAGGTCAGCCTGGGTTAATCCTGCCTGTTTCCGGAGTGCTGTTAAACGGGACGCATGGGAAACCATCATCTCTCCTCCTTATTTCCCTTGGCTAAAGCGAATATAATTGACCATAATATAATTGTAAAGAATATAATATTACATAATATTCTTTTTGATGATTATTTTTTCTACTGACGTCTCCGTCCAAAGCAAATGTATGCCCCCTATCGTCATAGTCCATAGGGGGACTCGTTATAGGGCCGAGAAGGCCCCCGGCCGCCCACCTCGCGGGCCCCACGCTAGGGTCTATTCACACTAATGTGCATGATTATGCACATTAGTGTGAATAGACCCTAGTCTCGCATTTCCAGCCGGAAATGACGCCAATACCAGACAGGGTCGTGTGCGGGGTGGGAATCTCCAACGTGGCCGCGTTGGCCGCTCGGTTCGTCAATACCAGGGTTGCTATGATCCCAATGATCCACCGCTGTGCATCGCTCTCCACCGCTTCCCTCCGTTGACACCGAGAGTCCCGGAGAGCGCGGGGCTGTGTCGACGTCACTACATGAACAGAGTGAGGTCCTGCCTATTCACCACGGCCCAAGTCGCGGCTCCTCGATCTTATGTGGCTGTCTTATTCAGCGGGCAACCCGACTCAGCGGGTTGATGTAGACGTTGACGAGGACACTATAGCAAGGCATGACCAGCTTTTGGCTCGAAATCGTAAGCCTGATTGTTTTGTGTATTCCGATTCACATGTGTTTCGATTTTTCTTCTCGTCACATGGGGATTGAGAACGGGAAAGGGGGGATGGGCCACAGTGGTTGGGGGTACACGCACGAGATCATGGACCAAGTCAGGAGCGAGGAAAAATTCGGCACAGGTGTATAGGGTGACAGGTTCTGTTCTCCAGACCCTTTTTTGTCCTTTCCACCATGGGTGATGTGTCCGGTAAGCTGATGAGTTTACTGGAGATTCATACGAGGTCAGCAGAAATCCTCGTGTGTCACAAAAATGGGGGTTCCATCGGGTCTAGGGACGCAGAATCCCGCGACAGCATCGACCCATTTTTAGAGCCTGATATCGCAAATATGGCTATTTCTTCTTTAATCCAGTTCGGGGAATTTTTATTTTTTAATGGGCCAGGAAGAGGAAGGCTCTTTGACTTTCTCAGCCCCTCTACACTTGACAAACGACAATTTTGCCAACAATATTGTAGCCATCAATTTTGTTGGGAGAAACTGTGGGACTTCGGAAGGCAGGAGCGAACTGGGTTGAGGGGGATCGGTTCTACGACCGGGAGAGCGAACTTGAGGCGCTCACGGAACGGGTAGATGGCGGCATCCATACGCTGCTGACGGCACAGCGTCGCATGGGCAAAACGAGCCTCGTCCGAGAGCTGCTCCGTCGCCTGGCACACGAAGGCCGGCTTGAGACGATCTTCGTTGATCTGGAAGACGTGAGCACGCCGGAGGATGCCATCGCAGAGATCGGAGCGCGGTCGATGTCTGCGCAAGGGGCCTGGAAGCGCATCAGGTCCGGATTTGCCAATACCCTGCGGGAGGTCATTGATCGCGTCGACACGCTGACCGTCTCGGAAGTCAAGGTGAAACTGCGGGCCGGGATCGATGCTGGAAACTGGCGGCAGAAGGGAGACGACATCTTCGCCGCGCTCGCCGCAAACGGGCGGCCGGTGGTCCTCGCGATTGATGAGTTGCCGATCCTGGTCAATCGGCTGCTCAAAGGGCAAGACTACCGTATGACGGACGACAGAGCGCAAGCAGGTGGTAGACGAGCTCATGACCTGGCTGCGGAGGAACGGCCAAACGCACCGCAGCCGGATCGTCATGATCCTTTCCGGCAGCGTGGGGCTTGAGCCCATCCTCCGGCAGGCTGGATTCAGTGCCCACGCCAATATCTTCTCCCCTTTCGATCTGAAACCGTGGGACGAGGAAACCGCCGTCCACTGCTTGGCCGCACTGGCCGAAACCTACACTCTCGACCTTTCCGCTGAAGTACTGCGCGACATGTGCCGCCGCCTGCGGTGGCAGGTGCCCCATCACGTCCAGCAGTTCTTCGACGCCCTCCAGGAATCCCTGCGCCGCGCCGGTCGGCGTCGAGCTACATTGAAGGATGTAGAGCAGGTATATACCACCGAGATGCTTGGTGCGCGCGGGCAGATCGCCTTGGATCACTACGAGGGTCGCTTGAAGATGGTACTCGGGACTACGCTGTACCGGCTTGCGATTGATCTCTTGACCGAAGCCGCCATCAATAACGGGAGGCTGTGCAGTGCTACGGCCGACCAGTATGCCGTGTATTTCTCAGGTTCGGTAGAATCCGAGCCAGACCCGGTCACGAACGTGCTCTATGTACTGGAGCACGACGGCTATCTGGCGCGGCAAGGGGACGACTACCGCTTTGTATCGGGTTTGCTGGAGGACTGGTGGCATGCGCGCCACGGCCGGCACTTCGTCCCCATCGCTCGACGCCCAGTCTGAACGGAGAATACTGCGATGGCCGTCACCATGAGAAAAAACAATCCGGGGTTCCTGTCCGATGAGGAGATCGTCGCCTCGTTCTGTGTCCGCACGAGCGAATTCGTCTCGCTCGTCGAGATGCTGCGCGAATGCACCGGAAACTCAAACCCGCATCAACTCGTGATCGGCCCGCGTGGCAGCGGGAAGACCAGCCTGTTGCGGCGCGTTGCGGCCGAGGTGCACCGGGATGACACCCTGTCCGCCAGTTTCTTCCCGATTGTCTTCGCCGAGGAGAGCTATGAGGTTGCCACGGCGGGGGAGTTCTGGCTGGAATGTCTGTCTCGTCTCTCCGTCCAGGAACCACACGGGGAGGGCGGCCCTGACCTCCATCGCACCTATGACGAGTTGCGCACCATTCGCGACGACCAGACGCTGGAGAACCGCTGTCTTGGAGCCCTGCTCGATTTCTCGGATCGTGAGGGCAAACGGCTCGTCCTGATGGTCGAGAACCTGAACATGATATTCGGGGACATGGCCGATCAGGACGCAGGATGGCGGCTGCGCAAGATTCTCCAGACCGAGCCGCGGATCATCCTGCTGGCGAGCGCGACTAGCCGGTTCGACCAGATCGACCACCCGGACCAAGCTTTGTATGACCTGTTCCGGGTGCTGCGGCTACGCCCACTCGCCACGCAGGAGTGTGCCGTGCTGTGGAAGACGGTGTCCGGGCACGATGTCCGGCCCGAGACAATTCGGTCGTTGCAGATCCTGACCGGCGGCGACCCTCGCCTCATCGTGATTGTGGCCCGTTTCGGAGCGGGCCGCTCCTTTCGCAACCTGATGGCCAATCTGCTTGATCTGGTCGATGACCACACAGAGTACTTCAAAGGTCATATTGAACTGCTCCCGCCACAGGAAAGACGGGTCTATCTCGCGCTTGCCGATCTCTGGAAGCCAGTCACCACAAAGGAAATCACGGACCGGGCACGCCTTGAGACAAGTAAGTGTAGTGCCCAACTCGCTCGCCTTGTTGAGCGGGGCATCGTAGAGGTGGCCGGAGGCACGGCGCGACGCAAGCAGTACTATCTGACCCAGCGCATGTACAATATCTACTACTTCTACGTCGCCCCCACGGCTCGGACCGCTTGGTCGAGGCGCTCATACGCTTCATGGAGGCGTTCTACGCACCGCACGAGCTAAGAGATATCGGCGTTGAGATGGCCCGTGAATCAGGGAACTTCGATGGGGAGATGCGAGCGCTGTATCAGACCGCACTCGTACGGTTGTGGACACTGCCGACTCTGGCCGAGCATCGCGCCAGCCTGTTTACCGAGACCCTTCGAGACCTTGCGGTTGCTAGAAAGCTTATAGGAAAGGGGACAACATTCGGCCGGTTAAATCGACCGGAGGACGCGCTAGCGACCTGTGATGAAGTCATCCGACGCTTTGGGGCAAGCGAGGCTCCAGCCCTTCGTGAAGCGGTCGCTCTAGCCCTCCTCAACAAGGGAACCGCCCTGAGTACGTTGCGTCGACCGGAGGACGCGCTAGCGACCTGTGATGAAGTCATCCGGCGCTTCGGGGCAAGCGAGGCTCCAGCCCTTCGTGAAGCAGTTGCCATAGCTCTTGTCGACAAGGGGGGTCGCCTCTGGGAGTTGCTACGGGTGGAGAACTCCATGGCGGTCTGTGATGAAGTAATCCAGCGCTTCGGGGCAAGCGAGGACACAACCCTTCTTGAATGGGTCGCCACCGCCCTTGTCAACAAGGGAGCGGCACTGGGCGTGCTGCATCGGCCGGAGGATGCCTTGGCGATCTGTGATGAGGTGTTACAGCGCTTCGGGGCAAGCGAGGACCCAACCCTTCGTGAAGCGGCTACCAACGCCCTCCTCAACAAGGGGGCAGCACTGGGCGTGCTGCATCGGTCGGAGGACGCCTTGGCGATCTGTGAGGAGGTGTTACAGCGCTTCGGGGCAAGCGAGGATCCAACCCATCTTAGAGGGGTCGCCACCGCCCTCATCAACAAGGGGGTAGCACTAGGCGGACTGCGTCGGCCGGAGGACGCCCTAGCGACCTATGACGAGGCGGTGCGCCGCTTTGAGATAAGCGAGGACCCGGTCCTTCGTGAAGCGGTCGCTACCGCCCTCCTCAATAAAGGGATGGTGTTCTGGGAGTTGCAGCAGCTGGAGGACGCGCTGGCGACCTATGATGAAGTCATACGGCGCTTCGGGGCAAGCCAGACTCTAGCTCTTCTTAAATTCGTCGCTACCGCCCTCCTCTACAAGGGGGAAACGTTCGTCCGGTTAAATCGGCCGGAGGACACGCTAGCGACCTGTGATGAGGTCGTACAGCGCTTTGGGACAAGCGAGGTCCCGACCCTTCTTAAATCCGTCACCACCGCCCTCATCAATAAAGGGGCAGCATTGGGCACGCTGCAGCGACCGGAAGACGCCCTGGCGACCTATGACGAGGTGGTGCGCCGATTGGGGGAGAGTAAATTCCCTCCAGACCCGGCGATGGTTGAGGGCGTGCTCCTTGAAAAGGCGCAGTACGAACTGGAGTGCCGCCGATATGAGTCCGCCATGAAGACGGTTGGTCAGGCCCTTGAACAATGTCGTACGGAAAACTTCGAGAACCGAGTAGATGGTCACCTGATTCGGGCACGGGCAATCCTTGCGATGGACGACCCCTCTGGATGCGAGCAAGACATCAAGGCACTCCTCGCCCTTCTTCCGGAACTGGGCTCCCTGCAAAGAGAGAACCTCGACGCATTGATGGAGTTCAGTATTAAGCTTGGACCGGTGCGCATGCGCGAGCTTATTCAGGATTCGCCGGCGGTGTCCCTACTGCTGCCGCTTACGACAGCCTTGGAACAGGAACTCGGCCTCACTCCTCGGGTCGCACAGGAAGTGGATGAGGTTGCCCAGGATATCCGGAAAAAACTGGAAGGTCTCAGAAACGCGGACGGCAGGAGGAGCTAGGTCAATTGGGGTTTAAAGGGTATTACTTCCTTCCAAGCTTAACATCTTGAAACTATGAATCAAACGAACGATCAAATTTTGTTTCGCTCCACCATCCCTGATCCTCGCGAGTTCATGCGTGCCCGCCCTCCAGACCTGTTCTCCGACACGCAAGTTGATGATGTCGCCCAACTCTCAAAATCGGTGTTCGAGTATCACCTTGAGACGCTCACTAGCCGCAAGCAGGAATACGAGTTCGAGCATTTCTGCCGAAAGCTGGCAGAAAAGGAAATCTGTCCCAACCTTCGTCCTCAAACCGGCCCCACGGGAGGTGGCGACAGCAAGGTTGATCCCCGAGACCTATCCGGTCGCCAAGGAGATTGCAGAGCGGTGGTGGATAGGCTCACCAGCGGTTGGAGCGGAGAGGTGGGCGGCCAGTGTAGCGACGCACCCAGGGGGACGGGCGCCGTGGTCACTCCCACTCGGCGAGCGGCAGCACCAGCCGGATCAGGTCGGCTTGCCGGGAGACCCCCCGCTTCTGGGAGATCTGATGCAAGTGGTACCGGATGGCGGCGTCCGTGCGCCCCGTCGCCGTGGCAATCTCACGCACGGTCCGGCCTTCCGCCACCCAGACCGCGATATGGCTCTCTGCCGTGGAGAGCCCCAAGGCCTTAGCCACCAAGCCCGGATCGATCCGTCATTGCTTCCCCGGTTCGACGCTCAGCGCCAGCGCGACTACGCGCTGGGCGCCGAAGTCCATCTGAGAAACCGGTACGGGTTTGACGTGCACCACGAATGGGAGCAAGCCGGGTGCCCGCTGGAGCATCATGGACCCACTGCCGCGATCGTCCCGGAGAAGGGAAACGCACCCGCCAAGAGCTGCGCAAGCTGCGCCTAGGCGCCGGGGCGTACACCCGCAGCTCCCCATTCCGGTCAGACAGCCCAGCGCCGTGACGCAGAATATACCAGGCACGGTCATTGGCCTCCACGATCCGCCCCCGCTGGTCCAGTTGGATGACGCCGATTCGCGGGTTGTCGAGCAGGTCGGTCACAGATAGGCCCAGCGCCCCGGCGCTGACCAACGCTTGCCGGACGCGGACAAATTGTCGGATATGGGGCAGGAGTCCTTGCATCAGCACGAGCTGCGGAGCTTCCCAGCCATCCGCGCCGACGGGGTCGCCGGTGGCCCGGGCGATGTGGAAGCCAGTTGGCCCGTCCAGCCGCACCATCAAGGCCTTCTGAGTGCTAAGCCGGGGCAACCCCTCGTTATAGGCGCGCGAGGTTTCAACTCCTCAGCGGTGTACAGATCGGGGGCGAATACGATTTGGCTGTCGGGCAGTTGCCGGAAACGCGGCACACACTCGTTGCTGGGGTGGTACACTTCGAGCCACTCGCGTTCCAGGTCTTCGTAGCGCTGCCCCCGTTTGTAGATCCCGACGAAGTGGGTCTGGATATCGTCCGGCGGGCCTTCGCCGACCACTAGGGCGTTGCCCACCGTGCCGCAGGCCTCATCGATCAGGACCGAGGTGGTCGACCCCAGGATATCGTCAAGCATTGGCGTCGTGCAACCGGCGCCAGAATACGTTCAAATGCCTCTTGATCACTCATCCTGTCCCTTCCTTACGGCCTCCCCCCGCGGACGCTGCTGGCGCACGAGATTCCGTGATCCCTCCTAGCCGTCGTTTTGTATAACGCCTTTCGTACGCTGACCGATCAACCCTGTCCCTCATCAAATAACGAGAAATCCTAGACTTCTTTACATAAGAGTGACCCGGTTGTCCCTAGTCTAGCGAAGCGGGAAACTCTCGCAGGTTACGCATTCCTTTCATCGGCCCAGGTAAACAGTCGTGATCTGCTCGCACTCATGGCCGATCTCTCGGCTGATGACGAGCCGCGCCTCGCGGTCCACGGCGCGCTGCTCTCGCGTGAGGGACCTCAAGGCCGGGCCGCCGGCGACAAGCGCTTTCCAGCCGGTGAGTTCCTCGTAGCGTCCTTGAGCATAGGGGTGCCGGAGGCCGTGTAGTTTCGAGAGTCCGGCGTCCGCGGTGTGTCGCTCATGCACACGCAGCTGCTGTCGATATTTGCGTGTGGCCGGGATCTGCGAGCCGTGTCCGGCGAGCCGATGCACACGATCCAGAACGACCCGCTGAGCCCTGGTACGGACAGGGATCTCACGTGCCTTGCCGCCTTTCGTCCAACTGTCCTGCAACACCAAGTGATCGCCCTGGTCGGCGTAGCTCGGCTGGAACTTGATGGCCTCCTCACGCCGGAGCCCGAAGGTCTGCTGCAACTCGAGGCTCAGCCGGACGTGGTCGTCCTTGATACGCTCGAGCGCCGGGCCGTCGACCTGGCGCGCCTCCGAGTCCGTGCTGACGAACACGCGCTCGGGGATCCCGTAGTGATCGTTCTGCCGGACGATGACGTTCTGTCGGCTCACTTTCTGCGCTCACCATCGCAATACCGTCATCCGGTTCTTGATGGTCCCGACGGAGAGCGACTCGGCCTGCTATCGGCTCACCAGCGCTTCCACATGTTTCGGCCTCAGTGACTGCGCGCCCATGCCCCGAAAGCCCAGTTCGTGGATCTGGTCCGCGATCAGCGAAAGCAGGCGCTCGCGGTCCCGCTGAGTCGCATAGCCGCCGTCGCGGTTATGGCGACTCATTTGTTTGAGTTGGTAGTTCAGGTCTCTCACGGTGTCCTGATGCTCTGGTAAATGTCTCTGACCACCCGGTAGGCCGTAGCCAACTAGGCCTGGAATCCGGAACGGGTCACGGGACACCACTCCCGTTCAACTTGAAGATGCCTGGTTGCAGGCAACACCGGTTCTCCCCCGTGGGGGATCGGTCCGGTGCGAACCAACGGGCGCGTTGCGGACCGGGCTTCGAATACGCATCACCCCCTTATCAATGTGCTTGGGTTGAAGAAATGGATGGGCCGATAGGCATTACCTCCGTTGAGTTGGGCGAAAAGGATTTCGCTGGGTTGAAGAAAAACTCGTCGATGTCGCGCGGCGATCGATGAGAGCCGATGTGGAACGACGGGCGGAAGCCCGTCCGCTGAATCGACCTTGCGGTCGATGGTCTGGACGATGGACCGGGAACCTCTCGGTCGGCGCGCTGGATCTGGTCCTTGGCGCACATGCCCGATTCGACGGGACGTCGAGGGTGGGGGACTCTCTGCCACTTAGCCGCAGTGGCCACGGATGAATCGGTCGTGGGCGGCAGTTTAGGAACGCGTCATTCGCGTGTCATCAGGAAATCGGTGCTAGAGCCGCGCTGATTACGGCAGCGCCGCCCGTGTCACTACCCCGCTTCGCTCGCTAGTGACACGGGCGGCTTCGCATCGTCGTCACCCCTGTGCCAGGCATTCGCCTGGCACAGGGGTTGCATCGAGAGACTCCCCCGGGCCTGCGGAGCGCTTTCACCTGCCCGAGGGGTCTACAGGCACCGCGCCACGCGCGGTCCCGCCCTTGGCGACGCGAGCGAGAGGGCTCGCTTTACCGTGGCGGTCAGGGCCTGTGGACTCTGTGGACAGCTGATTTTGAAGTCAGCGCTGGCTTCGAGCGGCGGGCGGGCGATTATTACAGTGTGATAAGCCGCCGGGACGGCAGTTCAGGGCGCGGCCTCGTCGGCGTGCCGAGCCGGTTCTCTTCGGCATGGTGCTACTTCAAGCCAATCCGCGCGTTGGCCTCCGCAAGCGGCAGTTCTCGGCCAGCCTCGAGGTCGGCGAGACCGGCGACGATGGTGCGCAGGAATGCCCGTTCCTCTTCGTCCGTCGCGGAGTCAGTCGCCGAGTGCTCCTCCGCCATGCTCCGGCCTCGACCGGTTCGCCTAGGAGGCAATCCATCCGGCCCTGCGCGATAGGCTTTCGGTGCCATGGTCTTGTTACTCTTGTTCAGCGTCGACCTCGCTCACATCCAGCAGTTGGCTTCCCCGATGTACGGTGAGGATCTCGACCTTGTCCTTGACGGTGTAGATCACTCGATAGGCGCCGAAGATCAACTCTCTGATTCGCCGGACACCGACTTCCGGAACAACGCGGCCGCTCTCCGGAAAATCCGCCAGACGCTCGACCGAATCGAACAGTTCGTTCACCCACCGCGGCGGCCTCCGGTTTGTCTTTGGCGATGTAGCGCGCGATATCAGATACCCGATCCAGTGCCAGCGGAGACCACTCCACTTTCACCGCGCGATGCCTTTCAGGGCCCGGGCTCGCGCCTCCTCGTGTGGCACGCCCCCGCCAGCGGCAAGTTGTTCCTCGGCGCGATAGATGTCCTCGAGGATCTCCAGCCGTTCCTGCATCAACTCGAATTCATGGGCATCCATCAAGACCGCGACGCCGCACCCTCTCTGGGTCAAGACCATCGGCCGCCGTGTCTCGTGAATGTGCTTTACGAAAGATGCCACCTCGGCGCGGAACTCCGACAAGGGGCGGACATCCTCATCCATTCTTATCTTCGACATGGCGACCTCTTAGAGTAAATTTAGTGATATGTTTCAATGTACGCCCATCACGGCCGGGCTACAAGCGGACAGGCTACGGAACCGCGCATGTCGGTTCTCCGAGTTGACGACACTGTGAGACAGCCCTGGTGCCGGTGGGCCGAAGGGGGAGAGGTGCCACTTTTACTCAAGTGGCTAGGGAGAAGATGCCGGCAGCGGCCGGCGTGGTCAGTCCTCGTTCGGCAGCAGGATGGTCATGACCGGCTCGCCGTCTTCACCCGGGCTGACCACCAGCTTCAGCGTGGTGAGCTCGGCTTCGGTGGCCTAGCCGTCCCGCGGCACGCGGGAGAACTCGAACAGGATCTCGGAACCCGCGTTGGCGTTGGCCCGTGCAGCGCAGGCAGCCATGAACAGCACGGCCCACAGGTGCCCCGACTGATCCTGATGGGTCTGTCGTTCGCTGTCGGCGGCGTCCCAGGCTACACAGTCTGCCCAGGCACCGGCCGTAATGGCGACTGGCCAGCGGAAGCCGGTCTCGCGGGCCATGGGTCCTGCATTGATCAAGACTCTGTCGGCCAGGGCCTGGGCGCGGGTGTAGACGGCAATGACCTCCCCGAAAAAGGGGTGTTCACTCGGTTGATTGCTCATCGTGGTTCTCCTTGGGATTGCGACCCCGGAGACGCACCTCTTCCCTGCCGGGAAGGGAACGCCTCCCCGGCAAGGTCGATGGGTGATGACAAATGGGCTCAAAGGAGCCTGCGTTCGGCAAAGGACACGCTCTCACCAACGACGACGAAGTGATCGAGCATCCGCACGTCCACCAGCGCCAGCGCGTCCCGCAGCCGTGGGGTGATCGCCTCGTCCGCATGGCTCGGCTCGGCGAAACCCGAGGGATGGTTGTTGAAGAAGACGACCGCGGCGGCGTTGAACTCGAGGGTGCGCTGCACCACGACACGGGGATGAACCGAGGCGCTGTCGATGGTGCCTTGGTTCATCCCCGCCACCTGGATGACCCGATGGCGGTCGTTGAGGAACAGTACACCGAACACCTCATGCCTGCGGTCGACGAGCTTCAGTCGAAGGAAAGACCGTGTCTGCTCCAGACTACCCAGCACGCGACCCGCACGATGACGTCCGGCGAGTACGGACAGCGCCAGCTTGATCATGGGTTCCTTCTCCTCGCGGTTGAATCGGTTCGGCTTCAACGAATCGAAACGATTCCCCTCTGGGCCAGGGCGAATTAGTTGTCCGCCTGTCGCACAGTTTGAGATGAAGTCCGGGCTGGCCATTTCTTTCTTGATGTGGCAGCGTGCCGCTCATGGGGAGGCTTGCCGGTTGCGGGGGGCGTTGATCTGCGCGCGGTCACGGGGCGCCCGCCATGGGGGGCACCCGGAGCACCGGCGCTGGGCCGAGGGGGTGGCGGCGCCCCCTAGCTGCGGTTCCACGGCATCCTCGGCAAGGGTCTGCGCCAGGTCGCGGTTCATGGTGAGATTTGGGCTTGCCTTGGTCGGCTGGCCGCCTGGAGCGTTCAAGGTGGGCGCGCGGGATCGCGGGATGGATGGGCGGCAGAGCAGCAGTGTCGGCGCCTGCCTCTGGGCGCCACTAGCTCGCGCTTTGTCCTCCTGACGCCTGAGCGGGGGGCCAACCTAGCCTTGCGGGTGCGGGGGCTGAGCGGGCGGCGTCTCGCGCAGGACCTGCATGCGGCGCCCGGCTCTCCGGCTGTTCTGGCGGTGCCGTTTGTGGACGTCTCGCGCTTCGCCGGCCCCTGCTACCGCGCGGCCACCTGGCGCTCTCTGGGACGTGCGCGTGGGCGTCACCACGGCCAGCCCAAGGCGGGCTTCGTGTGCTCCCTGCCACACGGCGCCCCCGCGGCGCGGCGCCCCCCAGCCTCGAAGCCCTCAAGGGGCGCTCGCCTTCAGCGCGGCGCCTTGGCCCGAAACCGTCGACAAGGGCCTTGGGCGCCTTGAGCGCCGCCGCGGCGCCGGCGTCGCCCTCTGCGCTGCCGAGGGGGACGGCGCCGCCCCCCGCTCATCCCGCGTGGATGATGGACCGGGCGGACGAGGGCGCCCAGCCTCGGCCCCGGGCCGGGGCGCGGGGGGAGGAGCCCGGGGGGCCGCCGTGGCGAACGCGGGTGGGGCCTGGGGAGGATGCCCGGGAGGTGTCCAAGCGCCGCACCGCAATCGCGCGGTTCTTTCGTCGGTTGCGGGGATGCCCTCGCCTCTGCTCGCGAGGCGAGCAACCCAATGTACTAGTCCTCGGATGCCGCGGCTTCGCCCTCCTCATCGAGGCGGGGCGAGAGTGGTAACCGGCCCCAGTATGTTGCGGCTACTCCGTTGGGGGAGATGCAGGCGTCGTTTCTACTCTAGGACTTCGGCGATCACCAGTTCGGTGATCTTCTCTTCATCATACTTCAGAATATTCCCCAACACATGCTGGTTCTCACGTCCCAGCGTCGGGGTTGCTGGGGTGATCTGGGCTGGGGTACGGGAGAATTTGAAGCGCGCGCCTTCGACTGTGGTCTTGCCGAAGTCGGGATGCTCCAGGTCGACAAAGTGCCCGCGGTGCTGAAGCTGTTTGTCTTCGTACAGCTCGCTTATCGTTTCCACCGCACTGGCCGGGACGTTTTCGGCCTGCAGTCTCTCTTCGGCCTCATGCGGGCTGAGTTGGCTGCTCCAGACGTTGATGGCCTTATCGATTTCGTCCTGCTTGGCCAGCCGACCTTTGACCGTGGCAAGACGCTCGTCTTTGCCGAGGTCCGGGCGGTTCATGGTCTCGCACAGTGAGCGCCACTGGTCGTCGGTTTCCACGCCAATCGCGACCCAGCGATCCTCTCCGGCGGCTTGATACACCCCGTGTGGGGCGAAGTTCATATCCCGGTTGCCCATGCGGGTTTGGGTCCGTCCGTTGACGGTTTGGTCCAAAAGGAACGGCGCCAGAAAATGGAGCGAGGCTTCGGCCTGTGCCAAGTCAATATGCTGGCCTTTGCCGGTCTGGTGCTTATGTTCGAGTGCCGCCAGCACGGCCGCGGCATTATACCACGGTGCAATATAGTCGGTGTAGGCACCGAACGGTCCAGCCGGGGCGCGGTCGGGCCAACCGGTGGGATCGAAAAACCCCGAGACGGCCGCCGCCAGATTGCCGAACCCGGCAAAATGCGAGTGAGGACCGGTCTGACCCATCAAGCAGGTGCTGAGCATGATGATATCGGGCTTGATTTTTGTGAGCGACCCGTAATCAAAGCCCCACTCCTGCATGGCTTTAGGAGAAAAGGACTCGGTCACCACGTCCGCCCACCGCACGAGGTCAAAAATAATGTCGCGCGCCTCCGGTTTGGACAGGTTCAGGGTCATCGGCAGTTTGCCGGTATTCATATTATTGTACAAACCGGAATTGTTCGGCCCCGGTTGTTTGTTTTGAAAGGGACCGACCATACGTACCGCGTCAATGCGGGTGGTGGATTCAATGCGCACGACGGTTGCTCCGTAGTCGGCCAAAATGCGAGTCGAGCCAGGACCGGCCATCGCCCACATGAAATCGAGCACCTTGACCCCGGCCAGAGCTTGATTGTTCTTGCTACCGGTCTGTTGTTTCTCTGCGCCCATGGTGATTCCCTCCTGATTGCGTCTTGGTTAGATGATCCCCTTGCTCTGTAATGCCGCTAACGCTTGGGCATCAAGGCCGAGTTCGCTGTAGACCTCGGCATTGTGCTCACCAATCTTCGGCGGACGACGCGTATAGGAAATCGGCCGCTCGCTGAATCTGGCAAACGGACCGGGATAGGCAAACGCTTTGCCGATCTCCTCGTGGTCGACCGTGGTCCAGTATCGACGGGACTCCAACTGCTTGCTCGCGACGACCTCGTCAATCGTGGTGACCGGAGCGACGAGCAGACCACGGTCCAAGGCGTTCTGGAACAACTCCGCCTTGGTTTTGGTTTTGGTGAAGTCTTCAACGATCAGTTTCAGACGTTCATAGTCTTCAATCGTTTTCGGGTCGCCACCAAAGAGGCTACCGCCCATCTCAACCCAGTCCATCTGCTGGGCTTCTTTATCGCAAAACCCTTCCTCATAGATCCAGTCCATCAGACGCTTGGTGAAATGGGCAAATGCCGAGCCAAACAGATACGCAATCGAAACATGGCCGTCCTTCGCCGGCCAGAGCAGGCGGATTTCCAGCGGTCCCATTTTTGCCCCGCCCGCCATCCGGCGGGTTTCCGCCTCGTTGAGCGGAGCGGAGAGAATGGTCGATTGGGTCGCCTGGGCCGCAGCCTGCTGGGCGGAGATATCAACGTGCTGGCCGCGGTTCGATCGATGCGATTCGTACAGGGCAATCAGCGCGGCCGGCGCGCTAGCGGCGCTGGCGTGCAGATAGCCTTGGGGAACGCTCAGGCGGACGGGGGGGCGGTCTTCGTCCCCGGTAATGACGAGCGGTCCGCTGCTCGCCAGGATAATCAGGTCGCTATCCGCATAGCTGGCCTTGGGTCCATCTTGTCCAAACGGAGTAATCGAGACATAGATCAGCCCCGGATTGTCTGCCGCCAACTCGTCATAGCTCAGGCCGTATCGGGCCAGGGTGCCGGGATTGTCCGATTCGATCAGGAATTTTGCCCCCTGGGCTAGGCGCCGAAGAACATCCTGCCCTTCGGACCGGGTAATATCCAGGGTCACCCCCCGTTTGTTGCGGTTATAGGCCCACCAGTAGAGCGAGTTTTCTGCATCCTCCTGATCCTGATAGAATGGACCCAATTTGCGGGCCGAGGAGCCTCCAGGGGGTTCGATTTTAATCACGTCAGCACCAAGATCGGCCAGGATTTGGCCACACAGCAATCCGCGTTCCGTCGTCAGGTCAAGGACTCGATAGGGGTTGAGCATTCGGTGACTCCCGTATTAGCAACGGCCGTGAGCAATGGTTGTGATTTTTTATCCTCCGTGTAAGGTCTCCCCATAGCTCCCTCGGCGAGAACAGGCAAGCCCCGATTTGATACCGTCGGACGATGCGGGTGGTGCGGCGCTGTAATACGATATCGACGGAGTCCCGTATGATTTGTCCGCGCTGCCGAACAAAAATGAAAGTGGAAGCGCACCGGCCCCACAAGCAGGAGAAATGGCGCTGCCCTCAGTGTGGCAAAGTCCGCATGAAGCCCGCATCATACCGGCGGCATACCCGACGGGGACGGGGTGAATGGGGAATGCGGTGAGATAGGGTGGCTGGGCGCTGTCGCCCCTCAGGGAGCAGGGGGCACCTCGCCCATATCCTTGCGGCTGTCAACATAGGCGTCCATGAGTCCTGGCAGGTCAATGGGCGATTCCGTCTCTCTGATCACCCCGCCGGGTGGGATAATCCTATCCGACCCGCCAAGCGAGATCAGGAGATAGGGGTTGCCAAGCAAACCCTTGGTATGAATGGACGCGATGGCGTCTTCCTGAATCTCGATATCACGGTCTATGGTCAAGCGGACTCTCGCCCGCGTACCCGTAAGCTGGACGGCATCAACCCGGCCGACACGGACACCGGCGACCTCGACCGGCGCACCGGATCCCAGGCCGGTGGCACTTTCAAAGTCGGCATAGATGGTATACCCCCAAGCATTATAAAGCACCGTTTCTCCGAGGGAAGAGAACAGATAGAGGGTACTTGCGGTTCCGAGAATCAGGAAGGCCACGACGCTGAGACCGAGGCGGTGCATAACCCGGCAGACTAGCAGACCATCCCGTATCCCCCAAGGCCTCCGCCCATGCCCATAGTCGACCACACAACGCGGCAAGAGGATATGAAAAACGCGGAGGGGAAAAGCTCCTTACGGCTTTTCTGTCTCTTTCTTCTTTTCTGCGGCTTCTTGTTCGGTCATCGCCAAAATGTCTGGGCCGATAATGCGAATCTCGTTGCTCGGGGGCAGTATGTGTTTGCCTTAGCCGGGGGGTGTGGCTGTCATACGGCGGATAAGGGGCCCACCAACGCGGGCGGGCGGGCGATTGAGACACCCTACGGGCGATTTTATGGGACGAATATTACGCCCGATCCGGTCCACGGTATCGGAACCTGGACGGATCAGGAGATCATTGACGCGATCCGGTTGGGAGCGAAACCCGACGGGACGGTCATGAGTCCGGTCATGCCGTATCCGGCCTTGAGCGGCATGACGGATGAGGACGTCACGGCGCTGGTGGCTTTTCTGCGTAGCCAGGCGCCCGTGGCGCAAGAAAATCTTCCTCACGAAGTCTCCCTCCCGTTTTCCGGGCTGGCCATGCGCGTCTGGCGCTGGTTGTTTTTCGAACCGGTCGAAACTCGCGCGCCAGCCTGGGCAGACCCCATTGCCCGAGGCCGTTACATCAGTGAGCATCTCGCCCACTGTCAGGAATGCCATACCCCACGGACGGTGTTCGGTCGCCTTGACCGGAAGCGCGACCTGGCCGGGAATCCGGCTGGCATCGACGGTGAGATTGCGCCCAATATTACCCCGGATGACGAGACGGGCATTGGGCGGTGGAGTGAGGGGGAGATTGTTTCCCTGCTGCGTACCGGGTTTCTCCCCAATTTCGATACGGTTCAAGGACTGATGGCGGTGGTGATTGATGGGGTGCCCGGGGGCGGGTATAAAGATATGACCGATGAAGACGCCCACGCTGTTGCCACATATCTGAAATCGGTCGTTCCCAGGAGTCAGGTCGAACAGGAATAGCGAGGGTCTTTCGTAAGAGGAGGGAGTGTAATGAGCAGGGTGGTCATCCGTATCGTTCGTGGAGTTCTCATCAGTGTGGGTGTGGCGGCCGGGAGTCTGCATAGCATGGGTGAGTTGAGTTTCGGGCACGAAAACCATCCATCTCAGATGCCGGACCCGCAGCAGACGGTGGCGTTTCGCACCTATCTGATGGAGAATATCGGAGCCAACGCCAAGGAGATGAAAGGCAAGATTGATGCAGGTCAACTTGCAGAGGCAAAAATGAATGCCGCTACCATCGCCCTTCATTCCACCCGTATCGCTGCGCTCTTTCCTGAGGGCAGCATCGGGAATTCCTCCCGGGCCAAAGAAGAAATCTGGCAGAACTGGGAGGCCTTTCTCGCCTCCGCAACAGAATTGGGTACGGAAGCGAGCGCACTGACCGTGGCTGCGGGAGAGAACAATGTCGCCGCCGTCAAAGAGCATATGCAAAAGATGTTCGGGACGTGTAAGAGTTGTCACGACCAATTCCGCAAGCCGGAAGAATAATCCCGCGGCGTCATCTTGCTCCTGGGCAAAAAACGTGGGATAAAAATGCAATAACCTCTCCCGGTGATGAATGCCTTCGTGCCCAGTGCTGCTGGGTTCCAAGCGCTGACAAGCCGTAATGCTGTCCTGAGCAGCGCAGAAAATTTCGCTTTGTCCCTCTCATGGAGACCAAGCCGGGGTGGGGGGAGCCTGCCATTCAATCTTGGCATTGTTCCTGACCATAGCGGTTCGATGTGCGACGGACAACGATCGGGCCATGTCATTGAGGCCATAAAATATCGGATCGATAATATAGGGCCTGTGAACATTATAGGGATTTGCGGGTATCGGCGATGAGCGCGCAGTGGAGGAAGCAGGAGGAGGCGACCTCAAGCTTGTCGAACCTCGTGAAGACGCGCCGGAACCGCTTGATCCGTCGAGACAGCGGTGCGACTTCCTTCCGCTTCTTGTCTAGTTCCCGATCATATTCCCATGGCGCGACCCGGTTTGCCTTTGGTGGGACCCCCGGCTCCAGTCCCCGGCCCGCGCCCAGCTCCCGGGGCTCGTCCCCTTCATACGCCTTGTCCATAACCAGACAGCGTGCGGTGTCCGGCCATGCCATGCGGTTCAGCAGTTTGCGTCCCTGGGGCGCCTCGCCCGCCTGCCCTCCACCGGGCCCCCGGCGCTTCGCTCATCCGCAGCACCCAGCTCAAGCTTGGTGGCCTCGCCCCTGCTCGACTGCCCGATGGCCTGAGAACCGTTTTGTTGCGCGCCCCCGTCCCGGCCGGAACCTGCACCACCATGCGGTCCCGCGACAGCCCCTCTCCCTGCACCTGGACGCTCTCCAGGCGCTGCCACTCCGCAACCACCCTCTCCCGGACGCCCTTCTTCGCCCAGCGGTTCAGCCGGGTGGAGATGGCCTGCCAGTTGCCGAAGGGCGCCGACAGCCCGCGCCACTGATCTCCCTGCTCGGCCACATGCCGGAGGGCGGTGAGAACCGAGATTGCTGAGCGGGCCAGTGCCACGGGGCTTCCGGGAAGACCTGAGCGAGGCGCTCGTCCTGGGCGTGCGTGAGTGCCATGACTGGGCATTCTCTCCACAAACAGGGAACCCAGAGTCTACCAAATTGCGTTAACACGACTTATACCAGCGGCCACAGATAAGAACCGATAAGCCCCTCTCGGCGGAGATTACCTCTTGCAGTACGAGGCCTCGGCTCAGGGGTCGGGCTACGGAGGGAGGCTCTGCTATCGGTTCCAATCAACGACCGGTAGTATAATTTGGAAATGCTCCGTTGCTAGGCCGGTAGGCGGCCCCTTCGCGGTGCAGCGCCTCGACCTCCTCCGCCCCCGCGCACATGTTGGCGCGGCTGCGCATCGGCGCCAGGGTGCGCAAGAGCGCAGGCCCTGTGCGCCGAGATCGGTGTGCTGGCGGACCGCGCGCGATACCCTCACCCCGCCCAGCCGGCGGAGAGCTCTTCCGCCTGTTCGAGCACGGTACGGGTTGCCTTTTCCTGCCTGTCGGGCGGATAGCCGTGCTTGATCAGGACGCGTTTGACCAGCCGGCGCAGGTTGGCGCAGGCACTCTCGCGCAGCGTCCAGTCGATGGTGACGTTGCTGCGCACGGTCGCGACGAGTTCGCGGGCGATACCGCGCGGCGTCTCGTCGCCGAGCACCCGAACGGCGCTGTCGTTGGTCTCCAGCGCGTCGTAGAAGGCGAGTTCATCCTCCGACAGCCCCAACGCCTCGCCGCGGGCGTTCGCCGCGCGCAGGTCACGGGCCAGCTGGATCAACTCCTCGATCACCTGCGCCGCCTCGACAGCGCGGTTACGGTAGCGCCTGAGCGTCCGTTCCCAGCATCTCGGCGAAGGAGCGCGCCTGAACGACATTCTTGCGCCGGCGGCCGGCGATCTCGCCCTTCAGCAGCTTCTGGAGAAGCTCGGCCGCGAGATTGCGCTGCGGCATCCCCCGCACCTCGGCCAGGAACTCTTCCGACAGGATCGAGACGTCGGGCTTCTCCAGCCCGGCGGCGGCGAAGATGGCCAGCACCCCCTCGGATGCCACCGAACGCGAGACGATCTGACGGACGGCATGCTCGATCTCTTCTTCCGGCCGGGCGTTCCCTTCGGCGCGCCTGGCGAGCACCGCCCGCACGGCCTGAAAGAACGCCACCTCGTCGCGGATGCCGATCGCGTCCTCATGCGGTACGGCAAGGGCGAAGGCCCGGGACAGTTCGCTCACCGCCCGCAAGCATCGCTCCTTGCCGTCCTCCTGGCCAGGATGTGTTCCTGCGCCGTCGGCAGCAGGGACACGCGCGCCGCAGCCGTGCCGTCGATCCAGCGGCGGTGGTCGAAACCGTGAAACAGGCCACAGCAGACCTCGTATTTCTCCCGCAGGGCGGCCACCGCTTCCGCCTGGTCCGGCGCACTCCGCCCCGTGCCGCCGCTTTCCGTGTAGGTCCGAGGGCCTGCTTGAGTTCGTGCGCCAGTCCGAGATCGTCGACCACGAGGCCGCCCGGCTTGTCCCGGAACACCCGGTTGACGCGGGCAACCGCCTGCATCAGCCCGTGGGCGCGCATCGGCTTGTCGACATACATCGTGTGCAGGCTCGGCGCATCGAAGCCGGTCAGCCACATGTCGCGCACCAGCACCATACGGAGCGGGTCGCCGGGATCGCGGAACCGCCGGGCCAGCGCCTCGCGGCGCAGCTTGTTGCGGATATGGGGCTGCCAGTCCGGCGGGTCGGAGGCCGCGCCGGTCATCACGATCTTGATCCGCCCCCTGCTGTCGTCCGCTTCCTCCCTGTCCGGGCGCAGACGCACGAGTTCGTGGGAGAGGTCGATACAGATGCGCCGACTCATGCACACCACCATCGCCTTGCCGTCCATCGCCTCAAGGCGGCTCTCGAAATGGTCCACGATGTCCCGGGCAATGAGGGCGAGGCGCTTCTCCGCGCCCACTACGTCTTGAGCTTCTCCTTGCGTTCGATCTCCTCGCCTTCGGTCGCCTCCTCGAATTCCGGGTCGATACGGGGCCTTTCCCCTTCGTCGAGGGCCAGCCTGGCGAGTCGGCTCTCATAGTAGATCGGCACCGTCGCGCCGTCCTCCACCGCGCGTTGGATGTCGTGGATGCTGATATGGTCGCCGAACACGGCGCGGGTGTTGGCGTCTTCGGACTCGATGGGCGTGCCGGTGAAGCCGACGAAGGAGGCGTTGGGCAGCGCGTCGCGCATGTGGCGGGCGAAGCCGTCGATGAAGTCGTACTGGCTGTGGTGCGCCTCGTCGGCGATCACCACGATGTTGCGACGGTCCGACAATACGGGATGCCGGTCGCCCTTCTCACCGGGGAAGAATTTCTGGATGGTGGCGAACACCACGCCGCCCTGCGCGACCGCCAGCTTCGCCCGCAGGTCGGCCCGGCTTGCCGCCTGGACCGGCAGCTGGGCGCAGCAGGTCGCGGCAGCGGGCGAAGCTGGCGAAGAGCTGGTCGTCGAGATCGTTGCGGTCGGTCAGCACCACCACCGTCGGGTTGGCCATCGCCCGGTTCGCGGACGATCCGGCCGGCATAGAAGGCCATGGTCAGGCTCTTGCCCGACCCCTGAGTGTGCCAGACGACGCCGATGCGCCGGTCGCCGGGGCTGCCGCCGGGCCGGTGTCCTGATTCGTAGTGGTCCTGGCGGTCGGCGAAACCGTCGGCCCGTTGCAGCTCCGCCGCGCGCAGCGTTTCCGCGACCGCCGTCTCGACGGCGTGGAACTGGTGATAGCCCGCCATCTTCTTGCCGAGCGCATCGCTGCCGTCGTCCTCGAACAGGATGAAGTCGCGGACCAGGGCCAGAAAGCGGCGCCGGTCGCACACCCCCGCCAGCAGCACCTGCAACCGCGGCAGCGCCGGATCGGCCAGCTTTTCGCCGGAGACCGTGCGCCAGGGCTTGAACCACTCCCGCCCGGCGGTCAGCGTGCCGATCCGCGCTTCCACGCCGTCCGAAACGACCAGCGCCGCATTCATGGCGAACAGGGACGGCAGCTCCGCCTTGTAGGTCTGCAACTGTTGCCAGGCGGTCCAGAGCGTCGCGTCCTCGTCCGCCGGGTTCTTCAGTTCGATGACCACGAGCGGCAGGCCGTTGACGAACAGCACGATGTCGGGCCGACGTTCGTGCTTGTTCTCCACGACCGTGAACTGGCTCGCCGCCAGCCAGTCGTTATTGTCGGCATCGTCGAAATCGATGACCTCCGCCTAGGCGCCCCGGACCGCGCCCTCCGCATCCCGGTATTCGATGTTGACGCCGTCCACCGCCATCCGGTGGACGGCGCGGTTGCGCGCTTCCGGCGTCGTTCCTTCCGGGCGCGTCAGCTTGCGCAAGGCGTCGTCCAGTGCCGCGGCGGGCAGGGCGGGATTGAGCCGGGCCAGGGCATCGCGCAGCCGCCTCTCCAGCACTACCACGCCATAATCCGCCCGCTCGGCCGCCGGCCCGTCGGGGCCGATCTCCGGGCCGTGTACAACACCCCAGCCCAGGCCTTCCAGCCACCCCAGAGCGGCCTCCTCGACTTCGGATTCGGTGAAGCGGGTCACGACCTGCTTCAAAGGTGACGGGGACGGCACGGTTCGGCCAAATAATGTGAGCGGTTATTTGGGGGCCGCTGGCGCGGCGCTTTTCGCCACTTCGGTAATGGCATCCAGCTTTTCGCCAATTTCGGAATCGATCTCGTCTTCGGGGACATAATCGACGAGTTCATAGAAGCTTCCCTTCCTCATGAGGTTGGGGGTGCCGATCTTCTCAAAGTAAGCATCGAATAGTGCCGTTAGGAACTCATCGCTCACCTTGAAATTCTTGTCCCAAGGAGAGACCTTTTTCAACTGTAGCACGGCTTTACCAATCTCCGAAATTGCCTCCCGCATGGCCTTCAATCTCTTACCGGCTTCCGATGATACAAAGAGAGGCATAGGAGTGCTTGCCGTTGCAGAGGCGTGCGCATAAGCTTCGAGAGTTGCTTGGGAACACAGATAATTTTCGATCTCCCGCCGTTCCCAGACCAGATACTCAAGATACTGATTTTCCGGCGTATCCCTTTCGAGGCGGTCGAAGAGGGCGATTCCTTTGAGGTCAGGGACCGCTTCCCTCAAACCGTGAAAGTGATGCGCAGCGGCACGTGGGTTATTCCCGACATAGGAGACGAACGGTCTCTCCAGCGCCCGGACAGCCTCGTCCTTGCCCAGACGCCGGGCGAAGGCCTGCAATATCGCCAAGTCGGTGGAACCTTCGAGATACAGCACCCAACCGGTCTGCTCAGCCTGATAATACTGCTCGAAGCCGATCTCGGCCAGAGCCTTACGAACTTGGCTCTTCCCGTGGCCGACCCGATGTGGCTTCCCCACGAAGGCGATCACCAAGTCCCTGTCGGCTGCTTCGTTCAGCAGCACCTCGGAATGGCTGGCCGCAATAATCTGGTTGCTTTTATCCGAAGCCACTTCCGTTACGAGCCTGTAGATTTGGCGCTGACGAAGGATCTCCAGATGAGCGTCAGGTTCATCTAGCAAAATGACAGCACCAGGATTGGCATACATATACGCAAGAATCAGCAGCGTTTGCTGTAATCCACGTCCACTCGAGGAGAGGTCGAGAGCTGACCCACGCTCTCGATATCCCATAGCGATTTCTCCCCTCTCCTCGATATAGCGCGGCCTCTCGATCTCTACCGCGAAGAGATCCTTGATTCGTTTCGTCAGCGATTCCCAATGATGCAAGTCTTGCTCCAGAATGCGGAAGCACAAATTGCGGAGAACTTCGGCGGTACGTCCCTCTCCCACCCTGACATTCACAGCACCCTGATCGAGCCGTGTTTCGGTAGCCGCAAGGCCGGACATGGGAGGAAGAAAGGCAACGCGCACCGAACCCGCTTCGCGTGGTATCGGCATCCGCTTGAGGGGCTTTGTTTCACCGCATCGCAGCGGACGACAATAGAACGACTCCTCGTTGGCGTAGTCGAATTCAAGCCCACAGCTCCAGGCTTGGTCCTCGTCTACACCTTCAACGATGATGTCGATCCGTATATTGTCCGTTTGCTGTTTGCCCTCGACCTTGCCGACGTCGCGCACATGCAGGTCCCGCCAAAGAAGCGTGGCTGTAGGGTGAGGTATAGCGAGCAAATCCCGCCGATTGATCGTCACGCCGGGCCGTCTTTCCGGCGTACTCTTGCCGCCGCGTTTCTCGTTCCACCGCTTGACGCCGACATCCCAGAGAGCCAGTGCCTGCATGGCTGAAGTTTTGCCGGAATTGTTCGGTCCGATGAAAACGACAGGATTTCCCAGATCAATCTCGATCTCGTCGAAGCGCTTGAAATTGCGGGCAGTAAGCTTGGTGAGCATCCGATACACTTCCCAACTTAATCGTTCGGTACCGGTGCCATTACTGAAAATGAATCGAGCCCGAATTCACTCGGTATCGTCTCAATAGCCGGACAGTGCGTACCACCAGTGCCTTGACTATAGACAAAAAACCGAGTCACTTTCCAGTCGGAAGCGGTGAGCAGGCTGCCAGTCATGCCACAGCCTCGACTGCCTCTTCGGCGTCACGAAGGCGAACTTCGCCGGACATGAGCTTGGGGAGCAGCCCGTGTAGAATGCCGACGAGAGAATGGCTTTGCCGGGAGGCCGCACTTGCTCGGGCGATAAGCGGGCGAACCAGATTTCCGAACGCGACGGCGACTTGTTCCGTCGGGCACGACAGTGGGAATTTTTGCAAAGCCTGAGCCTGTACCCGCTGGCGACCGCTTGTACCGGTCATGTTCTGAATGGAAAATTCGCGGAAACGAAGATTTCGGGCGAGACAATATGCGAATTCATACGGAATCGGAGACTTGGGGCGCAAGACAATGTACTCCGTGGATCCCCAGCCGACCTCGCCTTCCTGAAAGAAATCGACATAGGCGGTCTTTCCGTTCTCGAGGCAGGGCGTGATACGAGCCATAAGTGTATCGTCGCTCATGAACTTCGTCCCCGAGCCAAAGGGACGAGCAGAGATGGTATCGGGTATATGTCCCTTGGTTGGCATGTTCGCCATATCGAGGTACGGAGCCATTTGCCCCTTGGGCAAACGCCGCAGGGGATTGACTGAGATCAGATCGTCGAGTGGTCCCACTTCCCACCCCTCCGGTCTCTCGCCGAGTTCGGAATTGGCGAAGCGGTCGGGAAACATATTCCATATTTCGGGAGGTAGGTAGGGGGCGCGCCCTTCCATCTTGGCTCGGACCGGGCCGAAATCTACGAACCAGTCCTTGAAGATGGCCCGCGCCATCGCCTCCAGCGTCTCGTTCATGCGCCGGTTCAACGCGATCTTGTCGTCCAGCGCGCCGAGGATACCCGCAATCGCCCGCTGCTCGGGGAGGGGTGGTAAATCGATGCTCAGATGCTTGATATCCGAGGGCCTTATTGACGGATAAGCCGAAGTGCTGTGTTCGGCAATGGTATGAAGCTGGTTGATAATTCGTTCCTGAACAAGAAACCAATAGATGAAACCAGTGTCAGCAATGTCTTCACGCGCACGAAACACCACAAAGCCAGTAGATGCGAGAAAATTCTCTGGAACATCCCGTAGCAATCCGAAGTGCCTCTGATTGGGCCGGACGGTTGAGAATACGATGTCGCCCGGTTCAATTTTGCGACGCGCCCGGTCAGGCAGCTTGTCTTTGTTCAGCTTCAGGCATTGAATCCCCTCTATTCGGTTCTCTGTGATGCTGCCTGTATCCAGGTAATTGACAAATGGCCAATCTTCCTTCGGGGAATACGTTGCTTCATTCATTCCGGTGCATTCGCCAAGTCGCATCCTGTGCCAATGAGTGGCAGGAACTGGCGGTTTGGCCAGCACTACATGTTCGCGCTCGATTTGCTTTCGGAAGGAGCCCGGCACGTCATCCCAGACGAACAAGTCCACCCGGAATGAGAGACTGCTTTCCTCGAACGCTTCCCGGAGGTCGGAAACGGCGCGTTTCTGTTCGGGCGTCGCGAACACCACCATATCGATGTCGGATTGGGGGCGAGAGGTCCAACTGACCCGGGAGCCGTACGCCCAAGCCTTGGTATCCGGGAGATGGCGTTCGAGCAACGCCAAAATATCTTTGCGTTGTCCGGCGGTGATGTCGATGGAGAAGTCTATTCCCATATTTGCTCGGTCATCGTCTGGTAAAGGCCTATGGCATCGTCGATAAACGTGGGCATCAAGGCCAGGCAGGCTTTCGCCTTCTCGCCGTCGTAATCGTGCGCCGTATTGATGCGCGCTTCCGCATATTCGAGCCAATCTTCCAACGGAGAAGCGAACAGGCTGTTTTCATGTGCAAGCCTGAAGAGAGGCTTGGGACTGTTGGGCACTTCGGCAATACCGAGTGTCTCGTTAAGGTATCTTTTCAGCACCTTCCACCAGCAGTCGTAGCAGGTCTCGAAACGCCGAATGACCGACTCGGCGACCCCTTCCCGGATCAGTTCGGATAGTCCTTCGTCCGGCGACTGGTAGTTGTCATGTTGTTCCTCCAGGCGTTTCAGGGACAGCTCGAATTTTCCGTAGTCGATCATGAACAGCCCTTCCGCACCGCTTTCACCAGGAAGAGCGGCGCAAGACCAGCGCCTCAACGGTTCTGGCCGCATCCGGTTTCCCTCCGGGCAACCCTTTCGGGTCGCCGTGCCTTCCCTGCCAGGACTCCGTTCCCGTATCAAGGTGGATCTTCTTCACAATCCTGCGCTCGGGGGACAGATCATCGTAACCCTCTTCGTAGCCGTCCACCACGACACGCAACGCGGGCGGATAGCCGCCAAGCAACTCGATCAATTCCGCGACCGTCATGCTCATGCCTCGCGCCCCCCGAAGCCCAGCGCCTGGAGATTCTTCTCGATTGCCGCGTCCAGCCGCGCCCCCGCGGCCTGCTGCTCGCGCAGTTGGGCGGCGAGGCGCTTCATCCTGTCCTCGAAGGGTTCGCCGTCGTCTTCCTGTGGCGACGCGCCGACATAGCGGCCGGGGGTGAGTACATGGCCGTGCTGGCGCACCTCGGCCAGGGGCGCGCTGCGGCAGAAGCCAGAGACCTCGGCATAGGCGCCCGCACCATCGCCGCCGCGCCAGGCATGGTAGATGCTGGCGATGCGGGCGATGTCCTCGTCCGTCAACTCGCGGTGGGTGCGGTCCGCCACGCGCCCCAGCGCGCGGGCATCGACGAACGGGATTTCTCCGCACCGGTCGCGGAACCGGCCATTGCCGCGGTCCCGCGCCAGGAACCACAGGCAGACCGGGATCTGCGTCGAGTAGAAGAGCTGGCCCGGCAGGGCGACCATGCAGTCCACGAGGCCGGCCTTGACCAGGTTCCGGCGGATCTCGCCCTCGCCCGACTGAGCCGACGACATGGGATCGTCGGCGAGCACGATGCCGCCGAGCCACCGGGCGCCAGATGGTGGACCATGTGCTGCACCCAGGCGAAGTTGGCGTTGCGCGGCGGCGGAGTCCCGTATTGCCAGCGCCCGTCGTCGGCCCAGACGCTCGCCGCCCCAGTCCTTCACGTCGAACGGCGGATTGGCGAGGATGAAATCGGCCTTGAGGTCGGGGTGGCGGTCGTTGTGGAAGCTGTCGCCATGGGCGATGCGGCCCTTGATGCCGCGGATGGCGAGGTTCATCTTCGCCATCCGCCATGTCGTGTAGTTGGGTTCCTGGCCCCAGATGGAAATGTCGGCGCGCGCCCGACCGCCATTGCCGTTGCCGGTGGCGTGGGCGCGGATGAATCGACCGACTGCACGAACATGCCGGACGAGCCGCAGCACGGATCGTAGACCCGCCCCCGGTACGGCTCCAGCGTCTCGACCAGCAGCCGGACGACGCAGCGCGGGGTGTAGAACTCACCGCCCTTCTTGCCCTCGGCGTTTGCGAACCGGGACAGGAAATACTCGTAGACCCGGCCCAGCACATCGCGCGAGCGGGCCTCCGCATCGCCTACCCGGATGTTGCCGATCATGTCGATGAGCTGGCCGAGGCGCTGCTTGTCGAGGGCCGGGCGGGTATAGTCTTTCGGCAGCACAGCTTCGAGCGCGGGATTTTCCCGCTCGACCGCCGCCATCGCCTCGCCCACCGCCTGGCCCACGGTCGGCTGCCGCGCCTGCGCCTTCAGATGCCCCCAGCGGGCTTCCGGCGGCACCCAGAAGATGTTCTCGGCTGTGTATTCGTCCCGGTCCTCGGCGGCGTCCGCGCCCCATTCGGCCAGCACCGCCGCATGGCGCTCCTCGAAGGCGTCGGAGATGTATTTCAGGAAGATCAGGCCAAGAACGAAATGCTTGTATTCCGCCGCGTCCATCGAGCCGCGCAGCGCATCGGTCATCGCCCACAGCTCGGCCTCATGGCCGGTCGGCGCGCCGCCGTCCTGCCCTGCTGACGCGCCGCCTTGCTGTTTCCTAGGTGTTCCCCTGGCCATGCTGTACCTCTCCGACCCTTTCTTGCCTCGCTGCCTCCATGGGGCACAATGCCGGTGGACGACCATCCAATCCTGCTCCGTAGCCGGACAGTTTGCAATCGAATCGCAGTGCCGTGCGACCGCGACCGAAGCACGGTCTGTTCCGGCGCTTATGGAGACGTGGCCGGTGCCGCGCCTCCCGCCGCCCATCAGCTCGTCGATCCTGTCGGCGACCCGCCGGGCCGGCTCGCGGAGTTGGCCGACGGTCCAGTCGGCTGCATAGCCCTCGGTCACATCGGAGGGCCGGGCGTGGTTGACGAGCCGCTTGGTCAGCGAGCGTGGCAGCGGGAGCGCCCGGGCCGCAACCGGCGCCGGCTGCCGATACGCCGCCGCCTCCCACACCCGGCCCCACCGCCGTGCAGGAGTCCGGGAATGAGAACGAACCGCGCAGGGCCGCCGCCCCGGTCCGATTGCGTCTGGCCGGAGTCGTGCCGCCGGAGGTCTGGAACCGGCTCGGCACGAAAGTCGTTCCCAGGCTGCGGGCCGGCAAGGGACTTGTCGTGGAAGGGAAGTTCGAAGCGGAGATTCCCGCAAACGCCCTCGCCGCCATGGAAGACGCCCTCCGGCGAACACTGGAAGACCTGGAACTGGGTGATAAAGTCCGCCTCGAACGGCGATAGGCGCTGGCGGGCGGAGACGGTCGGTCGGGAAATATCACCGATCCTGCAGCAAGTCCCGCCAAGCCATTTTGTGGTGCTGATGGGGCGGCATTCTGGGGTGGATGACCGGTTGGCGGATCGGTCGGGGAAGGCTCCCCCTCCGGTTGGCGCCGGATGAGGGGTTGGGCGACGCTGTGTCCCTGAAGCACCCGCTCGTCGCCCACCCGCCCCCGGCGATGGGGGCAGGAGGTGTCGAAGGGCGCCAGTGCGGGTGGGTGGTGGCCGCAGGCGCTGGCCCGAGACCGGGCCTCCCCGCCCGGCATGAAGCACGCCAGAACCACGCGGCGCCGCCGTGCCCAGCAGGATTGCGGACGCCCCGCCCGCTCTCGCGCCGCCCCAAACCGCGCCCCGCCGCGCGGCGGAAGCTGGTCGATCGAAACAGCCAGCCTCGTCCACCCGGCAAACCCCGGCGCCCGAGGCCGCGTGCCGGGGCCAACGTGGTGCGCAACGCCGGAGCCGTGGTGCTTCAGGGGGTTGAAGGGCTCGTTCTCAAGGCGCCCGCGCGCCCGCCCGGCCCGCCTCAGCGCTTCCCCATTCGATGCCGTGCTCTCTATGTCCGTCCCCCAGCTAAAGTGCCGCGCCCGACCCTTGGGGGTGGTTGCCCCACCCTCCGGACAGTTGACCGCCAAGTCGCAAGTCGCGGCGTTGAGCGGCCCGCCGTTGAGCAAGCGATCCCGCCGCCGCCCCCCGTCCGCGCCTTGGGTCTCGCCCCCTCGCGGCGCCAGCACCGCAGCCACCCCGGGAAACACCTCCGCCTGGGCGCCCGGCTTCACGCCCAGTACAAAGCGCCTGTCCAATGCCGGCAATCGCCGGAGGGGCGGCCCGTTCGCGGCCACCGCAGCCTCCACCACCACCCGCTTCAGCGGCGGAGGCGCGCGCCGCCCCGCCCGCCGCCGCCGCTTGGCCGCATTGCGCGCGCAGGCGTTCTTGCGCGACCCGTCCGCGCGCCCAATCGGCGCCGGCGCCAGCGGAACCACCTCGCGAGGCTCCAGAGGCACCCGCACCGCCCCCCGCCTCTGGTGCTAGTCGGTCACGCGACCAGCCCGGGGACGCCGCGCGCCGCCATGAGCGCCATGCCCCGTCTGCGCAGAGCAGTCGCCCGGGCCGTCTACCGACACCAGATCATGCTCGTCCCGCCAGGGGCAGGCCCGCCGCCCCCCGCCGCACGGCCACGCCGCAACCCCGCGCTGGAAGGCCCGCCGCAGCGAGCGCGGAGCCCCTTCATCCCGTCGCGCGCGCCTGGTTGTCTCCGCCGGCGCCCGCGCCACCCCAGAGCGGCTGCTCAAGTGCGC
The DNA here is from genome assembly GCA_965116085.1 of uncultured Binatia bacterium (SeqCode). GTDB lineage: Bacteria > Desulfobacterota > Binatia > Bin18 > Bin18 > Bin18. Next base: position 4,728,894 of record OZ220487.1, on the reverse strand, counting down.
CCGGGGGCGCTCCGCGCCCCGTGCGGCCTGCTCAACACGCCACAGCCACGCATACTTCAACCCCAACAGCGCCCGCGCCGACAGCAGACCGTCCGGCAGGGGCAGGCCCCGGCTCGCAACCGGCTCCTCAATGCGAGCGAAACACCCGCGCCCCACCCGGCGCAAGCCCGGGGCACTGAGCGGCTTGCGAAACTGGATCTTGGACATGGTTCATCCCCCGTACTCCCACAATCGCTCGAATCCTACGGTTTGCGGATGACAAGGGTGCGCAGCACTGCTTCTCGAACCGCCCACAACCCCTGCAATCACTCACATGTCAATTTTGGCGGGAATTGCTGGTGATCCTGAAGGTTCCCCGGCGAGGCTGCGCTGCGGCGGCAACCGTAAACCTCCGAAGATCCTCTTGAAGCTTATGAAAGGATGGGCATGACTAAATTCTCCTCGGTACTTCGGGATTACTTGGATGTCTTTTAGGACCGGTCTTTTGGTGAAGGTTGATTCCCCTCTATCGATGGTTGGTCGGTGTTGCTTGCAATCTAGATCTGATGCTCCGAGGAAACGCAGCGTTTCTCACAACCCTCCTCATATTCCTAGATAAGATGTCAAACGCCCCCTCAATCAACTGGACTAACGCCTCGGTAAGGGCATTTGCGAAGGACGCAGATCCGCTGGCCGCGATAGAAGATGCAGCGCGCTCGCTCGTGTTGAAAGCGCGCGAGAAGGGTTGGGAAGGCCCACCATTCAACCCTCTTCGCATCGCCGAAATGCTGGAGATACAGATTGAGGCCACCGCGAGCGTAGCAGACTGAGCGTGACATCGAGAAACTCGCGGAGGTGGCGGACATCGTCGTCTCGCCGGATCGCTGCGGCGAAGAAGCCGTCCTCGTCCGGGCCGCCGCGCTCCTCAATCTGTATCCGCGGTCGAACGATGCATCGGTGGATGTGTTGATCGGCGGTCAGTTCGGAAGCGAGGGCAAGGGAAACATCGTTGGCCACATCGCGCCTGAATATGATCTCTTGGTGCGTGTGGGCGGACCGAATGCGGGCCATCAGGTTTATGCGGAGCCGAAGCCGGAAAAATACTATCACCTGCCTTCGGGCACACGGCGGGCCCCGAATGCGAAGTTGCTCCTCGGGCCAGGCGCTGTGATCTACCCCCAGAAGCTGCTCGAAGAAATTGCCGAGCACACGATCGATGCCGAGAGGCTGACGGTCGAGCCCCGCGCGATGATTATCACCGACGCGGCCCGCGAAGAGGAGGAGAAGCAGTTCGGCAACATCAGTTCAACGGCGTAGGGCGTGGGGATCGCTTCGGCACGCAAAATGACAGGCCAGTCGGACTACAAGGAGGAGAAGACAGCTTTCCTTGCCCGAGACCGCGAAGTTCTCGAACCTTATCGGGGAAGCGCACGGCAGGTCTTGGCAGACGCGATGGTGGCTGGCCAGCGGATCCTCTTGGAAGGCACACAGGGCACCGCCTTGAGCCTGCACCACGGTGACTATCCGCATGTCACGACAAGGGATACGACCGTTTCCGGCTGTCTCGCTGATGCCGGTATAGTACCATCGAATGTTCGGAAAATCCTCATGGTCTGTCGCACCTATCCGATCCGGGTGGGGGTGGGCCATCCGGTCCGATGGCGCACGAGGTCGACCTAGCCGTAATCCAGCGACGCAGCGGTATCCCGCTAGAGGAACTTGAGCGCGCCGAGCGGACAACTACCACCGACAGGCCGCGGCGGGTCGCGGAGTTCGACTGGCTTCGGTTTCGGGATTCCGTCCAGCTCAATGGTCCGACCGACATTGCGTTGACATTTGTCGACTCTCTCGACGTAAACAATCGAAAAGCCTGTCGCTTTGAGCAGCTTTCTGGGGATACCCTCAGCTTCGTGGAGGAGATCGAGAGAATATCAGGTCGACCTGTTTCCCTGCTGTCGACGGCTTTCAACTGGCGTAACGTCATTGATCGGCGAGCGTGGTGACCGAGGCGGACCTTGAAGAGCTGATCACTGACTGCCCCACGCTGTATCACATGGCGGAGCGGGGCTCATGGGAATCGATCAAGCGTTATGGTCTGCTGAGCACCAGCGCACTCTTGGATCACTACGCTGTCGAGCCGCCAAAACGGACCGAGATCGAAAGCCGACATCGACCGGAGAGCGTTGAGGTGACAGGTGACGGTCTGCCTCGATCCGTTGTCCGCGATCAAATCCCAATGAGTGATTCGGGTCTGAGAGACCGTTTGAGAATAGGGTTGCGTGGATAGTGAGGAGGTGATTCCGGCTTTTCCTGTGGCCGTGATCGCTCGGCAAACGAAGCGTTATCCGAGCGTTCTGACCGCTGAGGAAGGGGTTCGGATAGGAGCCGTGGTTGCCGCGGCCGGCGCCGCGGGGCCGCAAGCCGGGCGTGGCCCGGCGCGAGGGTCTGAATGCCCTCCGTGACAGGCCGCGCGCGGGCGGCGGCTGCCGCAGGTCTGTCCGCTGGGGCCGACGGGGTAGGGGTGGGGCCGGCGCTTGGTGCGGGGGATGTGGTTGCGCCCCATTCCCGCCAGTGCGTGGAGGCGTGACCGGGCGCGCGGGGCGGGCGCAAGGCCCGTCTATCGGCCGGGGGCATCGACCGCCCGCCGGGCCCCGCCCCCGCGCCCGGCGCGCCCCGCGGCGGGGCCGGGGCCACGCGGCTAGGCGGGCGCAAACGGCAGGTGGCAGGCGAGACCGCCGGGCGCCGCCTGAGGGGCACCCTCACCGCCGCCGGCGCAGGCGCGCCGGAGGGCCTCGACGCGCTGCGCAAGCGCTAGCCTTGGGGCAAGCATCTGTGCGCCGCCGGGGCTTAGGACAAGACTCCCCTCCTGGATAAGGCCGCCTTCCTCGAATTCGTCCTTGCAGTCGTGCGCCGGCTCGACGATGCACCCGGCTGCAAGCTTGGGCCCCGCCGAGGGGGTGTCGAGCGCACCTTTGGGTGGCTTACCCGTGGGAGATGCCTAGGGGCGAGACTACGAACAACGCATCGACGTCTCCGCCGCCATGATCCATGTGGCCCGGGGAAGCCTCCTGCTGCGAAGAATCGCCCATTGAAGCTATTCTCAAACGGTCTCTGAGACGGGCTTTGCCCGAGCGTCTTTCGCCGGCGGATTGGTATGAACTGCTGAACGCCAAAGCCTTCTTTTGGCTTTCGGAGGTGCGCCTCCACAAGCTGACCAATGCCAAAGCCTATCGCGAGCAGGAGCACGATGTTCTTGAAGTCGATACAAGGTCCCTGATTGAAGCGCATCGGGGTGCGATTTGGCTCTGTCCGATCAACAGCGGTTGCACCAAGCCGAAGCCGCATCCCAGGGACGAGACTATCTTCGCGCGTATTGCGGATTATCCGTACGCTCATTGGCGGGAACGGCGAGGTCGTCGAGAGCGCGTGGTTGGATTGGCCGTTGATCATTCGGTCGAAGACATCTGCGACCACGTAAGGCGCGTTGTCGTCAAGCGAGGCACTGAGGTTCTCAGCGTCCTCGAATGAAGCAGTAAAACGATGCAGCCCGCGATCTCGGGGCGTAGATATTCGAAAGGGCACCGCGCCTCCTGGCGGCGGTCAGGCAGGCGCCGGAGCGGCTTGCCGGGATTGTCAAGGCGGACGAGACCTTCGTTCTGGAGAGCCGCAAGGGGCAGCGGGAGCTCGGGCGCAAGCCGCGCCGGCGCGGTGGCAAGGCAGGAACGCGGCCTCTCGCGCGAGCAGGTGCCGGTCATGGTCGCTGCCGACCGTGGCGGCGCGACCCTCAGCCACACCCTGCCTGCGCTGAACGCAGACAAGTGTGAAGGCAGTGCTGGAGCCGATCTTCGCCCCGGATGCCCTGCTGGTCTCCGACGCCAACCGCTGCTATCCGCCCGTCGCGGCGGCGCTCGACATCCCTCACGAGAGCATCAACGCCTCTGCCGGCGAGCGGGTCCGGGGTGTCGTGCACATCCAGCAATTCGCAGCCCCGGCGTCGCCGTGGCTGCCCGTGGCGCCGCCCTGCCCCAAAAAGTTCTTCGCGCGATCCGCCCGGCCCTGGAAAGTGCTGGTTTCAGCGCGTCGTGAGGCGATGGACCGGCCGAAGCCCGATCATCTCGTGCGGTCAAGAAACGCGCGCGGCGACCATATCTCGACCGGCCTGTAGCGCGGCTCCGTGAAGTCCCGCACATTGCCGGCGATCAGGATCGCGCCGCCGGCCGCGGCGGTCGCCAGATAAACCTCGTCGTCGGGGTCGCGCAGGCCGAATGCGAGGTCCGCCGGCTCGACCGTGACCGCCAGACGCGCGATCTCCCGGATGACCACTTCCAGGGCTTCGCGGTAGGGCGCCTGGGCGGGCCGAGCGGCAACCGTTTCGTATTCCGACAGGATGGGCGCGGATAGGACGATCTCGTGATCCCGCATCACCCTGTCGATCGCTTCGCGGCACGCGCCGTCGGTTCGCGCCGCCGCCACGACATTGCAGTCCAGCACGCCCTTCATCCAGCGCGGGCGCGGCGCTCTCGGCGCGAGGCAGATATCTCCGCGACCGTCTCTTCCATGATCTCGTCCTCGGTGAGCCCGCGATCCTTGGACGAAGGCCGAGCCGCCGCAAGCGTTGCGGCGATCCGGTCGGCCGCTGCCTTGCGGTCCATCACCTTCTTGGGTCTCAGTAGGATTCCGTCGCCCACGAAGGTCGCTTCCATGAGGTCGCCCTCGCGAAGATCAATGTCCTTGCGCAACTCGGCCGGAATGGTGACTTGGAATTTCGGCTTCACCGTGACGAACGGCATGGCGGTCCCCCACGACCGATGTGGGAAAGTCGGATATTCGCACCACCCGGCCGCCGGAAGTGCAATTCCCCCGCCGGCTCGACAGGGGCCGCCTCACCCCGCGACCTCGGCGGTCCTGGTGGCGATCCTGTTGGCGGCGGACTTGACGGGATCGTTGGCGAGAGGGACGTAGCGGGCGGTCGTCTGGACCTTGTTGTGGCCGAGCAGCTTGCCGATCATCGGCAGGCCCTCGCCGACCAGCAGACCGCCGCTGGCAAAGCTGTGGCGGAGGTCATGGATGCGCAGATCCTTGATGTCGGCGCGCTCCAGGATGCGATGCCACGGGCCGTGCAGGAAGGCGAAAGGGGCGCCCGGCTTCTGGCCGGGGAATACCCAAGAGCCATTGTCGGTGCGCCGTATGCCGCGCAGCACCGCGATGGCGGGTTCACCAAGGTGTACGATCTTCGCTCCAGTCTTCGAATCCGGCAACCGCAACTCGCCCCGGGCGAGCTCGACATGGTCCCACTGCAGGGAGAGGAGCTCGCCGCTTCGGCATCCGGTCAGCATCAGCGACCGGATGGCCGCAATCGCCTCGGGCGACGCGAAGCCCTCGCGCTCCGCATCGCGCAGCGCGGCACCGAGGCGGCGGTACCCGTCGGCGGACAGGCACCGCTCGCGCTTGTGCTCGGGATACTTCCTGACGAACCGGCACGGGTTGACACCCTCGGGACGCATCTCCCAGACCTCGGCCATGGTCAGCAGGCGGGAGAGGACGCCGAGGGGGCGGGGGGCGTGGCCGGGCACGGCGCGCACCTTGTGAGGCAGAGCGGCGGCGTCCGCCCGGCCGATATCGGCCACCCGGCGCTTGCCGAGCCGGGGAAGGAGGTGCTTTTCGACGATTTTGCGGTAGAGCCTGGCCGTGCTAGGATTGAGATGGTCGGGGGCATAGTCGTCACGAAACGCCCGGCGAGGTCGGCCATGGTGGGTCCGCCGGACTTTCGCGGCATTTTGCCTTTGAGGTCGCGCCCGATCCTGGCGAGGGTGACGATCTCCGCGGCGCGCGCCCTGGCGGCGGCCGGAGTGATGGGGCCATGCGGTCCGATGGTTGTCTTTGGCGCGTCCTTCGTGACGGTACTTGACGATGTAGACCTTGCGGCCCGAGGGACGGACGCGAACGCCGAAGCCTTTGATGTCGTCGTCCCAGACGGCCCTCTCGCGTTCGGCGGGGACGAGGGCGTCGACGGTTCTCTTGGTGAGTTTCGGCGGGGTGGAGGTTTCCTCGCGTTCGACACAGGGACCGCCCAGGTACCCGTAGGGAGCGTTCTAGGGCCTGTTCACACTCATGTGGATGATTCTGCATGATTCTGGTCTCCTGGCTGTAGGGACCTCACGCAAGCTCACTACGCCCGGAGCGCGCCCCCTCTCCCGGTGCCGCGCGGCCCTGTCCGCCTCTCCCCTCGCCCCGTGCTCCCCGCCCTCTGGTCGGTCGCCGCGCAGGGCGGCACCGGGCGCGGGGTGCCGGCCCGCTTTGGCACCTGGCCCCCCCCCCTCTCCCCCCGGCTGCCCCGCGGGTCGCAACCCGGCGTGCTCGCCCGGGTCTTCGCGCATTTGCACCGGGAACAGAGCGGGCGCCTCACGCGGGCGGCCCGGTCGCTCGACCGCCCCCTCGTCCAGGTCCCGCCCGCCGGCCCGGGGGGGGGGGCGCGCGCACACAACCGGGCCTCCATCCCTCGGCCGCTCCCGAGGCGGGTGGACCACCACGATGCCTAGGGGTGCCGCGGACGATCGCCCGGCGCTCGCCTGCGCGCGCTCGCCCGGGCCCGCCCCCGCCGCCCCGGCGGGCCGCCAATTGCTGCCTCGCCTGGGTCCGCCCCCCGCTCATCCCGTGTTGCTGAGGGACCGGGCGTCCGCGGGCGCCCAAACGCGGCCCTTGGCCGTGGCGCTGGGGTATGTGCCCGTGGGGCCGCCGCGGCGCACCCGGGTGAGCCCTTGGGCGTCTGCCCGGGAGCTGTCCACGCGGCGCAATGAAATCGCGCGGGTGTTGCGTCGATTGCAGGGATGCCACCGCCTCCGCTCGCGCTTCGAGCAACGCGACGTGCTATTCCTCGGATGCATCGTCTTCGCCCTCATCATTGATGCCTTGCGATAGTGTTAACAGGCCCTAGTCCATGGGTGGCGAGATGGAAACCTCATAACTCGTTGTTTTATGGTAGCTAAGAGGACACTAGGCACCCCCTGCCGCACTCTCAAGAATAGTATGTCGGACTAGCGGTACAACTCTTCGTGCCCGATCGTATGATCCGGCAGGCGAATACGGGGGTAGAGGGAGGGGAGGCCGTCGCGGCCGAGGAGGAGGAAGTCAACCGGCACGAGCGGCATGGGGATGTCAAGGCCCACATAGCTGCTGAACTGGTCCCTGCCAAATGCGAGTCGGGTCCCGAGGATGTCTCTGGGCAGCGTCCCCCGGACGTCAAATCCCTCTCCCAGGCTCCCGGTAATATAGGGGAGAACACGCCAGCCCTCTTCGTCATTTTTTTCAAACTGACTCTTGAGAGTAATATCCGCGGGCTCCGCCCCTCGGACCAATTTGGCAACTTCCCGGTCCCCACGGTAGAAGGCGTCTTCATAGCCCTTTTCCCGGAACTTGCGCCAAAACTGCTGCCATGACGCAGTGGGCACCCCGTACACCTTGGTACGAGGACCGGTGCCGCTCTCTAAGCGCAGGGTAATGTCGCCGTGCGGAGAGAGGATGATGCCGTCGTCCGTGAGCTCGACATTCCGCCAGTCGCCATCATACAGATCTCGTTTGAGGCCGAGACCCTGAGCGCCGAACAGGTCCGGGTTGTCGCGGAGGAACCTTTTAGTGAGCCGCAAGCCTTGGTTTTCAGGCCGGCTGACCTGCTGGAATTTTTCCGCCGCCTCCTTGGCGGCCTCAGTCTTGGGATACTGCTCGAGGAGACGGTGCAGATAGGCCTGCTTCTCTGTGTGATGAGGGCTGGCTTTGGCTTGTTCGAGCAGGGCCGTTGCCGCGTTTTCCCGGAGCTTGGGAACCTCGTCTTCCATGCCAGCCAGTGTGTAATAGTCAATCGCTTTTTCCACTTTGCCTTCCTTGGCATAGGCTTTGGCGAGGAGGGGGTAGATCTCCGGGGAACGTTCCTCCGGGGGGGTCTGTTGCAAGTATTTCTCGCCCTCGGTAATAATGCCTTGCTGGGAGACGGCCCGTCCGGTCATGACCTGCCATAGTTTCCCCAAGGCTTGAATCAAGGTCAGCCCGCCAAAGGTCGCCGCGCCGACCAACCCCTCCGTGCCGAGTTGGAGGCCTGCGACAACAATATTGTCTTTGACAAAACCGCTCCCCGGCAACATATAGGTCAAGGTTTCTTTGCTGTGCTCCCACTCCGCCTGTTTCACTCCGGCGAGCGGGTCTCGGGGGGTCTCCGGGTCGTGGTGGTTGAGTGCGTCATAGTATTGCAGGCGGGACTCGACCTGCTGTATCCCTGCCCTGGCTTCTTCAATGTTTTCGTCAACCAGCAGGGCGAGTTGATAATGGAAATTGGCCTTCCAGTAGTCTTCTTCAGCGAATGCTCGCTCAGCACGGGCTAACTCAGCTTTGACGACGGCCCTTTTTCGTTTTATATCCAGGGCTTCCATCTTGGCTCGGACTTCCGGGACCCGTGGATCCTGCGGAGCTTCTTCGAGGAAACGCCGATACAGGGCCAGAGCCTTGCGCTCGCGTGGGCTTGGTCCTGAGTGCCGGCCAACCGAAGAGACGACGCCTTGTGCGGCGTAGGGACTCGGGCTGGCGGGTGCACCGAGAAACAGCCGGGCCACGTCAAAGGTGGAGAGCACCCAATTGAACAGCCGACCGACCCGGTGCCGCTTCTCTGAGGCGTAGAGGCGATCTGCCTGGGAGAGCAGTTCATTCGGCGTCGCATTCAGTTCGGTCATCGGGAGTTCCTCTCGGCCATCCTGTTCTACGGACCGGTATAGCAGGGCATAGACCAAGGGCGTAACGCCCGTTGCCTCCTCTCCTTGCGCTTCGAGCCGAGTATCATGCTGCACCAGTTGAACGATCCGGCCACGTAATGCGGACGGGTCTTGCAGGTAGCCATCGATAATCGCGTCGGCAACGTGCCTGCCGACCTCATCGGGAAAGTACCGCTCCGGGGGCAGTGGGGGCACGAAAGGGTTATAGGCCGGCAAGAATTCAGTGACCCGCTGGACCAAGGGGTCTGCGAAATCCCGGGCGTGTAGGAGCGTCGCAGACACGAACTGGCAATATAGAAGCAGGGGGATGATCCGATACCACATGCCGTTTTCTTCGCGGGCTGTTTAGCGGCCTAGACGTCCGACCTTGGCCATATAGGCTTCAAGCGCTTCGAGTTTGCCTTTGGCTTCAAGCTTTTCCATGATGCCGTCCTGTTGTGCAACCGCAGCGTAATGCTGGAGGGCCGCTCGTCCTAAGGCCTCAAAGAGGTCCGCATCGAAACGTAAGCTTTCCGGATCATTCTGGGCCGTATATTCACGGGCGAGGGTGACGTAGAAGTCTCCCAACTCCAGTCGATACCGATAGCGGTTTTTACTCTCTCGGTGTTTATCAAGTAACTGCTGATAGGCCAAGATCACGCTCTCGTTGCCATCCTCGATTCGGTAGCGGTTGAGGATGAAGAAGGCGACTTTCGCCTGATCAAGCCGCTCTTCCTCTTCCCGTGCCAGGGATCCGTACAGCGTGTCGTCATACTGCTGGGCGAGATCCCGCCACTGTTGTGCCTGTCCGTCAAGCGCCTGCATGTACTCAACCGCGGTCGTTGCTGTCGGTGCCCGCTGAGCGAGCGCCTGAAAGGCGGTGAGCGCTTCGACTGCTTGCTGTGCCTGCTGTTTGAGACGGCTTTTACCCCGAGCGACGAGTTGATAGGCGGCCAGGGCCTGTTCATAGGCGTGCAGCCCCTCATACGCCCGTCCCCGAGTGAAGGCGATAATGGCGGGATAGGCACCGGGATGCTTGGCTTCATAATCGTTGATGCGGGTGAGTGTGGCCTTATGGACATTGGCACCGGTCACATCCTTGGGGAGAGGAAAGCGGTACGTGTCTTTTGCCGCTACACGCTGAAACTCGGCAACGACCTTGAGAAGGTCCTGCTCGGTCAGGTAGCGCGCATTGCCGTTTGGGCCTGACTCGTCGGGAGACAAACCCGGCATCCAAGTGAGCCAGCCCGAGGGTGCTCCGGCTTGGGGAGGGCCGAGCTCCGGGAGGGGGGGCAGGGGTTCATCCAACTGTGCGGGTGGCAGTTCGGGCGGAGCGGACTCGGCCGCCGGGAGACGCGGAGAGATGAGGCCCGTCTCATCCACGCGGGCTAAAAAGTCCCAGGCCAGTTCTGCCTCAGGATCGTCCACCTCCTCTTGCTCCGCTTTCGTCTGTGGCGCGGACGGGGGGGATGGCTGAACGGCAACTCGTGTGGGCTCCTGGACGGCAAATGGGGGAGGACGCCTCGCCTGACAACCGGTGAGGGACGGACTGGCCCCGACCACGCAGAGCCAGAAAATCAGCCTAACGGAAAATTCTACGGTCGTGCCAGGATAACGACGTAACATAGCCTATGAAGTAGGGTCTATCGCAGCCGTGCCCTCTATTCGGATTTCGGCTGACCACCCGCAGACTGGCCTTCAGCTTAGAGTGGGAAGCGGGAGGAGTCAAAGGCGGGTGGTTGAGAATCTGGAAAGGACGGATACGGGGCAGGGCGGAGAAATTGTAATTGTCCGGAGCGAATGATATAGACATGCGATGACATGCTGACGAGGAGGGACCGTATGCAATTCAGTATCACTGCCCATACCAAAGTCGATAACTGGAACCTCTTTCCCTATGTTGAGAACCTAGGCTTTGACGCGGCCTGGGTGCCGGACTCCCAGATGATCTGGTCGGACTGCTATGCAACCCTGGCGCTGGCCGCTCAGCACACCTCGCGCCTTCGTATCGGGACTGGGGTCGCTATTCCGGGGACGCGTATCGCCCCGGTGACTGCCCACTCTATTGCCTCGATTAACCGCCTCGCTCCCGGCCGGACCTTCCTTGGTATTGGAACCGGCCACACGGCCATGCGGGTCATGGGCATGCAGCCGATGAAGGTCAGGGATTTTCGCGAATACCTACGTGTGGTCCGCTCGCTGCTGCGCGGGGAAGAGGTCGAATATACCCTGAATGGAACGACACGGACGATCAAATTCCTGCACCAGGATCTGAAATTCATTGACCTGGAACAGCCGATTCCCATCTATATCGCGGCGAATGGACCGCTGGCCCTCCGCACCGCGGGAGAATTTGGCGATGGACTGGTGTCGTTATTCAACGAACAGCGTGAGGTCTTGCAGGCGAATGTCAGCCGGGTACAGGCCGGGGCTGAGCGAATCGGGCGCACCGTGCCCGAGGATTTCCATACCACGGCCCTGACCACTGCGGTCGTCTTGAAACCGGGAGAAGACCTCACCTCAGACCGGGTGATCGAAGCGTGTGGCTCCTGGGTCACCTGTGCCCTGCATTTCGTGTATGAAATCTACGAACAAACCGGGGACGAGAGCACGGTGCCCGAAGCGTTTCAGGATGTCTGGGAAGAGTATCGAGAGCAGGTCGAGAACATGAAAACACCCCAAACCAAACGATACCTCCAGATTCATGATGGACACTGCACCTACCATGTCCCTGAGGAGCGGAAATTCATCACGCCGAAAACGATCAAAGGGGCGTGTATGGTCGGTGAACCCGATGAACTGATTGCGGCCATTCGCCAAGCGGAGCAGGCCGGGCTCCGAGAGATTTCTCTTTTGCCGCCGCTCAAAACAAGCCGTGACGTCTACAAGGATTTTGCCGAACAGGTGATCGCGAAATATTAGACCCGGCCATGCCGTAAACGAGAAGATAGAGACAGGGGACGGATGGGTCTCGGGGCCATGCTGCCTCTCCCCTCTGCCTTTTTCCTCCCAACTGATGTGGGCACAAGCCAAGGGGGGGGCTGGAGAATCCGGGGCTGGGGTCGTATCCGGGCGTCGTCGTGATGATTTTCGCTGGATGTGCAAGGCCGAGAAGATTGGGAAATCTTGGACGGCGGTCATCCGGTAGCTGTAGATGGCGAGGGGGCTACGGCACCCGGCAAGCGGATACACAACAGGAAAGAATACGGCGATATCAAAACGGTTTCGGACTCTTGTTCGACCGGACTCGACTCGGTGACGGGGAGCATGCGGCTGCGGCCGGCGTGGATGATGTGGCATTGAGTCGGGGCCATCGTCACCGCCGCCACTCCGGGAGAGGAGTTTCGATGCAATGTCAGCGGAACGTCTACTCTGCCCGGCTTCCCCGAAGCGGAGGCTGCTGTAAGGGGGGCGGGAAGCCCAACGGAACCTTGTCCTTGCCGCTGTTATTGACAACCCATACGGCCCCAGGCACCTCACCTGCGAGGGATGCGAGGGAGAGGGTGTCGTTGAGGAGGCGGGAATCACTGATTCGGGCGCGCCCACACTAGGCGAGGAGCGTACACGGCTGATTGGTATCGATGCACCGGAAAGAAGGCAAGGCTGTACTTGATGCAGACGACAGAAGCTATCCGTATAGTCAAAGCCGCGCCCGAGGCGCTCGGGGAGAAAATGAGGGCCCGGTCATATTGCCTCCTGTTCCCCTCGAGCCCGAATCGGACAGGTACATCCGGGTGCTTGGTATCTGCTTGAGTCGCCGACGGGACGGGCCTGAACGGCTGGCTGGTCGCAAACGGACACGCTGTACCCTCATTTCTCTGCTCCCTCTATGTGTGTCACACAGGAGAGGCAGCGAGCGTGAAACGCTGGGGTGTCTGAGGCGGGGAATTGACCGCTCCGAGCGAATGGCGGCGTGGGGCGGGACTTGAGGGAGTGGGAAGGATAAAATGCCTCACTCTGACGCGTGAATTGGATTCGGTCGGGTCAGCGAAGCGGACGCTGTTGCTGCCATGCCGGAGGCGGGGCTCGAACCCGCACGGGGCAAAGCCCCATGGGATTTTAAGTCCCATGTGTCTACCAGTTCCACCACTCCGGCATGCGGGCAGATTGTAGGCGAAGGGCGAATATCTGGCAACACTGTGGGGACGGGATATACGACGATCCGTCATCGCAGAAAGGCTCTCGAAAACGCTAACCTCAAGGGGGTTGAGAAGGCGGCCCGGAGGAAGTTTGCGCCTGAGCCTCGGCAGATTCTCGCTCTGAAATTGCTTTCAGCAGGGAGATGACGGCCCTATGTGTCGTATGCGGTCAGGCGATTATCGCCTGACCGGCGCTCAAGACTGGCCCGGGTGAACGAGCGGGTTTCTATGAAGGTCCTTTAGGGATGAAGCGATACACTTCCCCGTCTGCTCTCTGTCCAATACCTCTATCTGGCCCTTTTGGGGGGAGTTCATCTTTGCAAGGACGTTTTTGGCCTGAGGATGTTCCGGTCGAGAAATGCATCTCCCCACGATTGAGCGACATGAACCACTGGATGAACCATCCGAAGGACTTTGCGCTGGCGCGATGCCTGCCAAGGAGGGCAGCTTCGAGCTGATAGAGTAAAGGTCCACCAACCCCAGTCAAGAGCTTTTGAATTGCCTACCCGACTTCCAACTCCTTGGTGCGGCCCAGCGCCTCGTCTATGACGCTGGCAGGAACCTTATCGTAATGATCGAACTCCATGGTGTAGGTCGCCCGTCCCTGGGTGAGTGACCGAATGGTCGTGGCGTAGCCGAACATTGTCGCCAGCGGGACATGGGCGGTTACCGTGCGCTGGCCTCCGGAACGCTCGCCAAGCTCGGTCACCTTGCCACGCCGTGACTGGAGGTCTCCCATGGCCGTTCCCATATAGTCTTCGGGCACGACCACTTCGACTTTCATCGTGGGTTCCAATAAGATGGGCTTGGCTTTATGCACCGCGGCTTTGAATCCCATGGAGCCCGCCATATGGAAGGCCAACTCCGACGAGTCTACCTCGTGGTAGTTGCCGTCATACAGGGTGACGGTCGTATTGAGGAGAGGATAGCCGTAGGTGACGCCGTTCTCTGCGGCTTCTCGTATGCCTTTTTCGACCGAGGCGATATACTCTCGAGGAATGGCGCCACCTTTGATTGCGTTGACAAAGACCAAACCCCCGTTGTCATTGGGCTCGATCTTGAGGAAAACATGGCCAAACTGGCCGCGGCCGCCCGTCTGGCGGACATAGCGCCCCTCGGCCTCTGCTCCTCGGGTAATGGTTTCGCGATAGGAGACTTGTGGTGCACCCGTGTTCACTTCGACCTTGAATTCTCGCACGAGCCGGTCCAAAATCACCTCGAGGTGCAACTCCCCCATCCCAGACAGAATGGTCTGACCGGTCTCGGCGTTGGTTTGAATCACCAGGGTCGGATCTTCGGAGGAGAGGCGCTGGAGGGCGAGCCCCAGCTTTTCGGAATCGATCTTGGTCTTGGGTTCAATCGCGACCGAGATAACGGGCTCCTTGAACGAGATCGATTCGAGCAAGATGGGCTGATGCTTGACCGCGATGGTATCGCCGGTGGTAAAGTTCCTGAGGCCCACGATCGCGATGATGTCTCCGGCCGAGGCACTCTCCAGGTCTTCTTTCTTATTGGCGTGCATGCGGACCAGGCGGCCAATGCGCTCGCTGCGCTCGGTGCGTGGGTTAAAAATCGAGGTGCCGGTCCGTAGGTTGCCACTGTACAGACGGACAAAAGTCAGTTGTCCAGAGTAGGGATCGTGCATGGTTTTGAAAGCCAGGCCGGCCAGGATGTCATCCGTGACCTGCCAGGTGCATTCTTTCCCGGCAAGGGTTTGGCCCGCCACAGGTCGTACCGGCGGTGGGAGATAATGGACCACGGCATCCAAGAGCGGCTGAATGCCCTTGTTGCGCAGTGCGGTTCCGCACAGGACGGGAAAGACGTCGAGCGACTGCGTCTTGAGGCGCACCGCAGTGGTGATTTCTTCCGGCGTGAGGGCTTCGCCGCCAAGATACTTCTCCAGTAAGGTGTCATCGGCATCGGCCACGCTTTCAACTAGCAGCTCGGAGAATTGCGCCGCGTCCGCTTGAAGCTCTGGCGGGATCTCCTCTTCGTGGAACCGCGCCCCAAGCGTATCCTCTTCCCAGACTAGGGCCTTGCGGTGAATCAGATCGACCACGCCTGTCATGGCATCTTCCGCACCGATTGGCAACTGGAGCATCAGTGGCCGCGCTCCCAGTCGATTCCTGATCTGATCGACCACCTCATGAAAGTCCGCCCCGACGCGATCTAGTTTGTTGACAAAGACAACGCGGGGGACCCCGTATTTGTCCGCCTGCCGCCACACCGTCTCTGACTGTGGCTCGACCCCGCCCACCCCGCAGAAGACGACAATGGCGCCGTCCAGCACGCGCAGGCTGCGCTCCACCTCGGTGGTGAAATCCACATGGCCAGGCGTATCAATGATATTGATCTGATGGCCGTTCCACTCGCTGGTAATGGCCGCCGCCGTAATCGTGATACCCCGCTCACGTTCCTGGGGCATCCAGTCGGTGACAGCCGTCCCTTCGTGCACTTCACCGATTTTGTGCGAGAGACCGGTATAGTACAGGATGCGTTCGCTCACCGTGGTCTTGCCGCTATCGACGTGGGCGACGATGCCGATGTTTCGAGTTTTTTCTAATGTGGTAGGCATGGGCTTCTCCCAACTCGGGACACTGCCCCGAGGAGTCTGCGCGATTCGGCGCAAAAATGTAACGTTCGATTAGAGGGAAGGGCCGGTGTGTCGGCACGACCTGTATTGGTGAAAAACCATAACGGGCACTAGCTGAGTGTTTCCACCACCATACACAAAACACTGCGGCCTGCCAAGCCAAAAGACCGGCCCGGAGTGGCACCTAGGTGACAAAATCGCGAGAAACAAGAGAGGGGCGCGGTGACGCTATGACCGGTATTTTTTCAGGAGGTTCCGGGCGATCACCAGTTTCTGAATTTCGCTCGTGCCCTCTCCAATAATCATGAGGGGGGCATCCCGATAAAAACGTTCGACCGGAAACTCCTGAGTGTAGCCATATCCACCCAGCACGCGCATCGCTTCCAGGGCAACTTCTTCACACGCCTCGGACGCAAACAGCTTGGCCATTCCGGCCTCCAGGTCACACCGCTCACCGTTGTCCTTCTTCTCGGCCGCCTGCCGGACTAGTAGGCGGGAGGCTTCGATCTTGGTGGCCATGTCAGCCAGTTTGAGCTGAATGGCTTGATGTTCACAGATAGGCTTGCCGAAGGTCTCGCGCTGTTGGGAATAGTGAATGGCCGCCTCGAAGGCGGCCTGGGCCACGCCGACCGCCCGGGCCGCAACATTGATCCGACCCACTTCCAACCCGCCCATGACTTGCTTGAACCCCAGGCCCTCTTCGCCACCGATCAGGGCGGCGGCTGGCGCCGGAAAGTCCTCAAAGGCAAGTTCACACGTATCCAGGCCCTTATATCCCAGCTTCTTGATATCCCGGCTAACCGTCAGTCCCGGCGCACCTTTCTCCGCAGCAAACAGGCTGATGCCGGTATAGGCCGGTTCGGCGTCGGGGTCGGTCTTGGCCGCAACGGCCAGGATATTGCCGTGCCGGGCATTGGTAATGAACATTTTTGAGCCGTTGATCAGATAGCCGTCGCCCTGCTTCCTGGCCGTGGTCCGAATGCGCTGTACATCACTCCCGGCATGTGGCTCGGTCAGGGCGAGGCCCCCGCGTTTCTCGCCGGTGGCCATGGCGGGCAGGAGCCGTCGTTTTTGTGCCTCTGTTCCAAATAGGGCCAGGATGTGGGCGAATAGCAGGTGGGAGTTGAGGATGCCGGTCAGGCTCATCCAGCCACGACAGATTTCTTCAATAATCATGGCATAGGTTGTAAAGGACAGGCCCATGCCGCCATACTCGGTGGGGATAATCGCGCCGAACAAACCAAGCTCCTTCATCCGCTCGACCAAGGCGTGGGGGTATTCGTCGCGATGCTCCATTTCACTGGCGACCGGTTTGACCTCACGCTCTACGAAACGGTTGAGCGTGGACAGGATTTGTTGTTGTTCCGGGTCGAGCTCGGGCATGATTGGCACCTTTCTGCCTGGGGCTATGACGGACCAGGACTCATTCTCCAGCTTTATGCCCCGAGATCAAGGGAGAGCCGATGCCTTCGTTGGACTGGCTGGATAGGGAGAAAGCAGATAAGTAAGAGGAAAGCATCCGGCCCTTAGTCGCGGACACCCGTGAGCGAAGAAGAGCAGTATGGCTCCCACACCCCTGATGCAGCAGTATTTATCGGTGAAGCAGCAGCATCAGGACGCGATTGTGCTGTGTCGCCTAGGGGATTTCTACGAGATATTTTTCGATGATGCGCCGCTGGTCGCGAACCTGCTCGATCTCACCCTGACCGCCCGCGACGGCGGAGACGGCAAGATTCCTATGTGCGGGGTGCCCTACCATGCCATCCAGGGCTATATCGCCCGGCTGGTCAAGGCCGGGAAGAAAGTTGCCCTGTACGATCAGGTCGAAGACCCGAAAACAGCCAAGGGTCTGGTCAAGCGCGAAGTCACGCGGGTGATTACCCCTTCCACATACGTCGAAAACGAGGCGGATGCCACAAGTCCGACCCTGCTGGGGATGTTTGCCCGTGGCCGACAGTGGGGGCTGGCACTGCTTGAGCCAACGACTGGAGCGTTCCAGTTCTGGAGTGAGGCGGAAGCTTCCCTGGCCGACACCCTCGCCCATCTCGCGCCGCGCGAGATGGTCATCACCAAGGGGATGGCCGAGCATCCCGCCCTGGCCGCGTATAGAGGCGGCCAGGGCGGGATGAGCCTGACCGCACAGGAAGACTGGCAGGCTGCTTTCGATGACAGTGTGGAGTGCATCCAGTCCTTTTTTGGGTTGGACTCTTTGCGCGCCTTGGAATTGGACCGGGAAACCACTGTGGCCATCGCCCTGGTGCTCCGCTTTCTCCGGCAGCATATGCAGAGCAGTCTGCCGCATATCGGCCTGCCGAAACGGCTCCGCTCGGGCGAAACCATGCGGCTGGGCCCGGTCGTCGAGCGGAGTCTCGAGGTCTTTCGTCCGGCGAACCCCGACAGCCCCGGCAAGGCGCTGATTGACGTCTTGGATGCCACGGTCACGCCTATGGGGAAGCGCCTGTTGCAGCACTGGCTGAGAAGCCCGCTCTTGTCCGTGGCTGCCATCGAAGCCCGGCATGCCGGGGTGGCCGAACTCGTCGATGCCCCCGCCGTGCTGGATGCGGTACGCGGTGCGCTCGACCCCATTCGTGACCTCGAACGCCTGGTTGCCCGTTTTAGTTGTCGGGTAGCGAACCCCAAAGATACTGCGGCCCTGCGAGACTCGTTGGCGCAAATCCCCGACGTAAGCCGCTCTCTGGAAACGGTTCAGAGCCCGCTATTGAGGCAACAGCGTGAAGAACTGCAAGCCGACCTCGGCCCCTTGCCCGATACCCTGGCGCGTGCCTTGGTTGAGATGCCGCCCGTTCACCTCCGGGAAGGCGGTGTCTTTGCCCCGGGCTATCATGCGGAACTGGACCGCTTGCAGACGATTGCCTCGGATGCCAAGCAATGGCTGGCAGCGCTTCAAGCCCGGGAAGGTGAACGGACGGGCATTCCCTCGCTCAGAATCGGGTATAACCGGGTCTTTGGGTATTACCTGGAAGTTCCCAAGGCCCACCTCAATAAGGTCCCTGACACGTATACGCGAAAACAGACCCTCACCAATGCGGAGCGGTTCGTTACGCCTGAGTTGAAAGAGTACGAGGAGCAAATTCTCGACGCCCAGGACCGCTCGGTCGTCCTGGAGCAGGAACTCTTTGCCGAATTATGTGAGCGGGTCCTTCAGTATATGACGCAGATTCAAGCTCTTGCGCGGGCCTGTGCCCACCTTGACGTCTTGGCTTGCTTCGCCTGGGTGGCGGTCAATCGGCACTACGTTCGACCCGAAATGTCGGAGGCGGCCGAACTGTCAATTACTGGCGGCCGACATCCGGTTGTCGAGTCGTTGCTGGGACGGAGCGCTTTTGTCGAGAACGACATGCAACTCAATCGCTCGGATCACCAGTTGCTATTGTTGACCGCCCCTAACATGAGCGGCAAATCCGTGTATCTTCGTCAGGCCGCGCTGATTGTACTGCTGGCCCAGATCGGTTCCTTCGTTCCAGCGACGCATGCCCGGATCGGGATTGTGGACCGGGTTTTTACCCGTATCGGGGCCTCCGATAACATGGCCCTGGGAGAGAGCACGTTTGCCGTAGAAATGATTGAAACCGCCCAGATTCTGAATGCGGCCACTGAACGGAGTCTGCTGCTGCTAGATGAGATCGGGCGTGGGACCTCGACGTCAGACGGCCTCTCCATTGCCCGGGCGATTATCGAATTCCTGGTCGATGACGCCGGGCCACGGCCCCGCACCCTGTTCGCGACGCATTTCCACGAACTGACCGACTTGCAACGGCTGCTGCCAGGCTTGGTGAATTACACTTTCGCCGTGCGTGAATGGCGGGATGAGGTTGTTTTTCTGTACAAGGTCATCGACGGAGCAGCAGATCAGTCATACGGCATCCATGTGGCCAAGCTGGCCGGACTGCCGCGGGTGGTGACGGAACGGGCGGAAGCAATCCTCAAGGATCTCGAGGGGTCGGCCGGGCTGGTCCGACCGGCCAAAAAACGTTCGCGGGGAAGGGCAAGCAAAGCCCAGGCGTCGGGAAAGGCAACATCTGCTCAACTCGGCCTCTTCGGACACGCAGGGGAGTCGTAATATGGGCCGTATTCGTCTTCTGGATTCGCACACGGTTGAGCAGCTCCGCGCGGGCGAAGTGATTGAACGTCCCGCCTCGATTGTCAAGGAGTTGGTCGAGAATGCGATTGATGCTGGCGCCCGATCGATCCGCGTGTCGATTACCAAGGGCGGGATTGATGAAATCGTTGTTCAGGATGACGGGTGCGGTATGGCGCCGGAGGATGCGCCGCTCGCCTTCCAGCGTCACGCGACCAGCAAAATACAGTCCAGCAACGATCTCTTTCTCCTTACCACCTTAGGTTTTCGGGGTGAAGCGCTGGCCAGCATTGCCGCGGTGACACAGGTCGAACTGCTCTCCCGAACGGCGGATGCCATCGAAGGGGTGTGCGTCCGGGCGGGCGGCAGTGCGCCGATAGAGGCAATCCCGGCTGGCTGTCCGCGGGGAACGACGGTGGCCACGCGGCATTTGTTTTTTAATACCCCCCCGCGCCGTGCCTTCCTCAAAGCCCCAACCGCTGAAAGTCGTCAGGTGCATGAGGTGTTGATCGCGCTGGCGCTATCGCGCCCGTCCATTCACTTGCGTTTCCAATCGGACGGACGCGAGATGTTTCATGCACCGCCCTGCGACGAGGTGGCCCTGCGCGCGCGGGCGGTTGCAGGCAAGGAGTGGGCCCAGGAGTTCCTGGCGCTCCCGAGTTCAGAAGCACGCTTGGCCGAAGAGGGTATTGGGGTGACCGGTCTCATCAGTCCGCCCAGTCGTACCCGCAATACCCGGACCGGACAATATTTCTTCGTGAATGAGCGCCCGGTGAAAAGCCAGTCCTTGTCATCCGCCCTGGGCCGCGGCTACGGGGAACTCTTGCCCGCGGGCCGTTTTGCCCTGGGGATACTCTTTCTGACTGTTCCGACTGACCAGGTTGACGTCAACGTCCACCCCACAAAGCGCGAAGTGAAATTTCAAGGGGAACGCGAGCTCCTCCACCTGGTTGTCCAGACCGTTAGAGCGACTCTTGATCGCGCCAATCTGTTCAAAACCATTGATCTTCCTGCCTCGAATCTGCCCGATGACAATCGGCCGGCTGACAACAAAACCACAGGTCTGTCCCGTGCTGAAAGTCGAGCCTTGGACAGCGCGGTTCCCATACCCGACCCGGCCGATTATCCAAGACCCCAGAGACGCCGCCCGCCCGCGGATTCCTACGGGACTCGGTCTGAGCGCGGCCTACGCCTGCTGGACAAACCGCAGGTCCAGGAGTCGGGGGCAACTCCACCGAGCCCGCCCCACTCACAAGCGATTTTATGGCAACGCCCCGACGGAGTCGAATTCCGGGTGGTTGGCCAGAGCCATGAAGTGTTTGTCCTGGTTGAAGCGGAAGGCGAACTCTGGATTGTGGACCAGCACGCAGCGCACGAGCGTATCATGTATGAACAGGTGCTCGACAGCCTGCAACACCAACACCGTGCGGCACAGCCGCTACTCATACCCGCAACTTTTGAGTTATCGCCCGCCGCGTGCAGTGCCCTGGAAGAACTGCACGATTATCTCGTCCAGATCGGATTCGATATTCAGCCGTTTGGGGGAAACACGTTTCAGGTCCAGGCGACGCCGTCATATTTTCGCCCAGCCGACACGCCGGCACTGTTGAGTGAACTGGCCGAAGCTCGGGCCGTAGGACATTCGGACAATTCTATCGAGGCGAAGCAGGAGGCCCTAGCGGCGCGTATCGCCTGTAAGGTGAAGTCGATTAAAGCCGGCCAAACATTGACCGAAGAGGCTATGCACGCTCTGGTGAAAACCCTGCTGGCCTGTACCTCGCCGTTCACCTGCCCGCATGGCCGGCCAACCATGGTCCGCTATTCGGTGCGCCAGCTCGAACGTCAATTTGACCGGCGGTAATGAAGCAGGCTCCCTCTCTATCAACGGGGGACGGCCTCCGCAAAATTATGACTCCGGTACAGATCGGCACGCTTCCGCTTGCGACAAATCTGCTGCTGGCTCCGCTGGCGGGGTATACCACCCTCCCGTTTCGGTGGTGCATGCGCGAAGTGGGCGGATTCGGTCTGGCGACAACCGAATTGGTTCATGCTCGGTCGCTGCTCGAAAAAAACCGCCGGGCCTTTGAACTGATCGAAACGCGCCGGGAAGACCGCCCGCTGAGCGTTCAGCTCTTTGGCCCAGTGGCCGAAGAAGTCCGCGATGCAGCGGTCTGGCTTGAGGAGCGGGGGGCAGATGTCATTGATATCAACATGGGCTGCCCGGTTGAAAAGGTTGTCAAAATCGGGGCTGGCGCGGCTATGTTAAAAGACCCGAAAAAGACCGGTGCGTTCGTCCGAACGGTGACCCAGGCCGTCAAAATTCCGGTCACCGTGAAGACGCGCCTGGGCTGGGACCAGGCGCAACTCGATGCACCGGTGTTGGCTCCCATGCTTGAAGAGGCGGGCGTTGCGGCCCTCACAATTCACGGACGTACGCGCGCCGCGGCCTTCAATGGTTCGGTCGACCTCGGCGGGATTCGTGCAGTCGTGGCCTCTGTACGGACCATGCCCGTTTTCGGGAACGGTGATGTATGCGACGCGGAAGCAGCGAAGCGCATGCTCGAAGAAACGGGCTGTGCCGGCCTCATGATCGGCCGTGGTGCGCTAACCGACCCTTGGGTCTTCCATACTGTTCAGGCCGGACTGCTGGGGCATCCAACTCCGCCCGACCCACCATTAGAAACGCGTGTTGCCTTTATGACACGTCATTTTGAACGGGCGATGCAGCAGCGTGGGGAGAAGCTGGCCTGCACCCAATTCAGGAAGACCATAGACTGGTATGCGAGATCTTTCGGGCCCTGTCGGCCCCTGCGTCTAGCCATGAAGGAACTCAGTAGCCGGCAGCACTATCACGATCTGGTCGGCCGGTTTTTGGCATATCGCAGCCAGCACCGGCTCTCCCGGGGGGAGAACCCCGCGGTTGTTGGCGCCCTGTCCGCCCGGTCCTGCCCGCGCACCCGTTGACAACTGCCTCTTGTTTGTGTCACAGTGACGCAAAGAGGATCGGCGATCTGACACACCGAAACGGGTCAACGGGAGAGCAGTCATGCAGAATGGATCGAGCGGTTATCAGGAAAAGACGCCATACCAACTCTACGAGCACTTGGCTCGACTCGACAGCGGCTATACGCTGGACTCATGTACGCAATACGCCGCCTGGATCCATGAGATTCACGAGTTGAAGCGCTCGCACAATGCCGTCATCCTGGCGCATAACTATCAGCGCCCGGAGATTTTTGAGGTCGCGGACGTGATAGGGGATTCGCTCGAATTGGCTCGCCAGTCGAAACAGGTGGAGTCCGATGTGGTCGTTTTTTGTGGTGTCCATTTTATGGCGGAAACGGCCAAGATCGTGCAGCCGGAGCGAATGGTGCTCCTGCCTGACTTGCAGGCCGGCTGCTCTCTGGCCGCGAGCATCACCGGAGAGGCATTGGCTGACCGGAAAGAAGAACTGCGCCAAGTCTACCCCGACCTCCAGGTGGTTTGCTATGTCAATACGACTGCGGAGGTCAAAGCCGAATCCGATGTGTGTTGCACCTCGTCGAACGCGGTCCAAGTAGTGGAATCGCTCGAAACAGAGAACATTCTCTTTGTGCCGGATGAGAACTTGGCCAGCTATGTCCAGAACGAAACCCGCAAGAACATCATTGCCTGGCAGGGGAACTGCTATGTTCATCATCAGATTACGCCCGAGCAGATTCAAGCCGTGCGGGACAAACTCCCGCAGGTAAAAGTGCTCGTTCACCCCGAGTGCCGGGAAGATGTGCTCGCCTTGGCAGACGCCGTGCTCTCAACCAGTGCGATGATGCGCTACGCCAAAGAAAGCCCAGCCCAGGAATTTCTGATCGTCACGGAGTGTGGTCTATCAGACCGCTTGCTGTTGGAAGTCCCGGAGAAGAAATTCTACAAGAGCTGTCATCTGTGTGCCTATATGAAGATGATTACGCTCGAAGGGGTGCGGGACTCTCTACGCGACCAGCGTTTTGAGATTACGCTTCCGGAAGAGACGCGGATCGGGGCCCAGCGCTCACTTGACCGTATGCTGGCCCTCAATGTATAGTATGCCGCTGCCGTGGGCAGAACAAACGAGGGTCGGCATAGGGCGGAACACATTCATCCGCGTGTAGCCGTTGATGCGGTCCTCTTCACCATTATCCAGGATGCTCTCCGCACGCTTCTGGTGAAAATTAAGCAAGGCGGATTCGCCGGCCGCTGGGCTTTCCCCGGCGGTCTGGTGCAAGGGGACGAATCGCTTGATGCCGCGGCCCAGCGCGAGCTGTCCGAAAAAACAGGGGTGCAGGATCTCTATTTGGAACAATTGTATACGTTCGGCAGTACGAACCGAGATCCCTTCGCTCGGACCGTGTCGGTCGCGTATTTTGCCCTCGTCCCACCGCTCGTGCAGACCCTTCATCTCGGGGAAAAATATGCGGACATCGCTTGGTTCCCGGTGCACGCCCTCCCTGAGCTTGCTTACGACCATAACGCCATCGCGGCGTATGCGCTGCAGCGGCTCCAGAGCAAATTGGGCTATGCGAGCATTGTCTACAGTCTCCTGTCCCGGGAATTTACACTTGCGGAGTTACACGGAGTCTATGAAATTGTTCTCGGCCGTCAGTTGGATCGCCGAAATTTCAGGCGAAAAATCATCAACTCCGGTTTGCTCAAGCCCCTCTCAAAGACTAGGCGGGGTGCGCATCGGCCGGCCCAGTTGTATACGTTTTCTCAGCGTCACCCCATGCAGTGTGATATGTTGTAGCCGTCTATGAGAGTGAGGTTCTGCGTAGTTGGGCTGGGGAGTCATGCACGGGAGCCCAACTACCGAATCAGAGACCGAGAGGAGACCACCCGTATGCTTATCCATCTGCTTGTCGCTTTTCTGTTCGTCACCTTAGCCGAAGCGAGTTCGACTCCTGAGACGACACCCGGGTCAGAAGGGCAACAATCCGCCACGCTTTCCACCCGGACCAGTCTGCCCGCCACCTTATCGCCAGACCTGTTCAGCGGAGCGGTCCGAGAGGGGTACGTCATCGCCCAAACCATCCCGGACGTGTTGGCCGGGCTGCACTGCTACTGTGGCTGCGACCGGTCCGTGGGTCACGGCAACCTCCTGGATTGCTTTGTCGACGATCACGCCGCGGGCTGAATGCACTGTCTGAACGAAGCGCAGGATGCGCAGACGTTATTTGAATCAGGGGCCCCGCCGGAAATCATCCGGGACTTTATTGATCAGAAGTACGGCAACTAGGGCAGGGCATGGCCTACGCGTCTTTGAGATAAAAACGGATGCCGCAGACCTCTACTTGACCATCTGACACGCGGCACCCGCGTTGCTCCGCCCTTGTCAGGATCCCTTGGACGTCGGCAACAACGAGATCAACTCCCCCCAAACCCTCTCCACGCCCATCTGTAGTCTCAACAAACCGTACGCCGGCATTCTCCAGTGGAAAGGTCAGACGACCTCGCTCGTCCCGCCGGAGTGGGATGCCTGCAATGTCTGCCCATCTCTGGGCCATTGATTGCGGGTCGTGGGACTGCAGCTCAACGGCCGAGTAGCTGCTGACCACCTCAGTGCGCCGCGCGGTGTCCCAGCCATCTCCACCAGCGGGCTCCCAATATCCCTCAGGCTCGTTCTTCGGGTCCCAGTCGAGTTCAAAGAAGGCACCTCCCGTGTCACTCGGGTGAAGCTGCATGCACTGAAAGCCATGAATATCCTGCTCCCAGGCAACCCGAACGCCGAGTTCCTGCGCCTGGGCCTTGCAGGCCTGTTGTGTTTCGTGGCTGTCGCACTGGCAAATGACCATATAGCCGCCATTACCGTTCCGGCGTCGGAGAAAGCGGCCGGCCGCGGTGTTCTCTTTCATTGGTGCGACCACTTCAAAAAAGTTTGAGCCGACTGGAAACAGGGAGTTCTCCAGGCCGAAGACGCCTACACCCTCATCGACAAAACAGACCTCCAGGTCGAATATGGATGTGAGGTCTTCGACCACAGGCGCGAGCTTGTCCGCGACGAAACATATCTGTCGTAACCATATCGTCATCCCGCTCTCCTCTCAGAGGTCAGAACATTTTCGACTCCGGCTCTGGTATCGGAATCCTCCGGGAAGTTCTACCTGTCCGACGCGCTTGCTCGGGCTGTGGGAAGTAGTGTAACGTTGAACCTCAGATCACAAGGAGGCCTAATGGCTCAAGCTGAACGTGATGGAGTACTCACGGTCTTTGCTGTCCTGTTTGCTATTCTGGCGGTATCAAATTTACTGAAACCTCTCCAAATCCATGAAACGACCGGCTTCGTGCTTTTTGGTTCCCGGCTGTCCGGGATGCCGAACACGATAGCCGGCATCTTGGCCGGTCTCTATTTGTTCGTCTATGCCTACGGCATCTGGTATATGAAACGGTTTGTGGTGGGGATGGCGCATGCGTATGCGCTGTATGTCATGTTGAACCTCCTGCTCTTTATGTACAGTGATGAGCGAGAGACTCCGTTGGGTCTCTTCTACTTTCTCTACTCCGTGGTTGCGATTGGTGTCTCGCTGGGATCGGCTATTATCCTGACGAAGCGCAAGACCGAACTCGTATAGGGGCCGACCGGCCTGGGACGAGCAAAAAGGTTGGTGTCTCACTTGTTGCATTTCTTTGCTTGTCGGGGGCTACGTGGTCCTGGCTTCTGATCCCGTGCATCCATCAGTCCAACGAGCCAGTCCCTAAGAGGGAACGAGGGGGCGTTCGCTGCCATCGCTGGTGACAGGTGCAGCGTTTCGTGCATCTGGCAGAAGTCGTCGTGAAGGAAGTACAGCGCCTGCAGGGGCATATGGGGCTCGCCCTCTCATGTACCTGCAGGCGCTGGCACCCGACGGGGTTCGTGGAAATATGGTCAGAGGCGGGGTTGCCCGGTACGGATGACGGTCGAGCCCCCATCTATCTTGACCAGTTGCGCGTAGTCGATCTCACTCCCGAATGCACCCTCTCCCGCGTCCAGATATTCCCTGTAGCCGTCCGTCGTAAGTGGGAACACGGGGCGAGGCGGGGGGCCACCGCCTGCATGAACTCCGTGGCAGTGCTCCCATTCCAGTCCCCAACTGGGTTCGCCACGATCTGCTTGTTACTGTATGGAATTATACGCAATGAGCAGTTGACGGCCTGCCAGCCCATATCCTATCTTTTCCCTTCCCACCCGTCACCATCTGCATGAATCCGCTTGGTCGGGTTGCTTGCTGAATACGAGAGCCACAGGCCAGTCCGCAACCATGACCGGGCAGGGCGCGAATAGGCAAGACCTCTCGACGCGTGCAGTGATGTCGACCCAGATTGCAACCGGCTTCGGCATGCCCTCCGGCTTCACTAGGCCCCGAATGACCTGCATCGCGCCGTCATGGCCGACGGTGACGATGCAGCCCGCCATGGCGAAGTCCTCGCGTCGGAAGACCGCGCGCGCCTCGACGGGATCGGCTTCGCAGACGAGTTCCGCAGTCCACTCTCCGTCGTCGAGCCCGGCGATTTCGGCCTGCTTGGCTTCCAGCTTCGCGGTCCCGGCCCGCTCCTCGTCGGCCAGAGCGCCGGGCCGGGGTTCGATGCGGCTGTAGTGCGCGGTGTCGCCCCCCCCCCCCCCCCCCCCCGCGACCTCGATCATCGGCACGGCCCACTTCCAGCGGGCCGCCATCTCGTCGTCGGTGGCCTGGAGCTTCGCCAAGGCGAGCTTTTCCAGCAGCACCGGATACTCGAACCAGACGCGGTGCTCGTATTCGTCGGCGAACAGGTCGCGCATGACCGTGCCGCCGGCCGCCTCGTAGGCGTCCATGCCGACGAAGCGGGCGACCGCCGACATGCCCGGCCCGCACTCTTCGGCCAGCATGCGCTTCACCTGCCAGGCCGCCGGGCGGCAGCCCTGTCTGGAGACCTGTTCCCGGCCCGCCACCTGGAGCGCGCGGTCTGCGGTGACGGTGAAGGTATTGAGGACTTCCAGGTCGATCTCGCCGGCCCGGTAGGCGTTCAGCAGTTCGGGCGCGGCGTTGCCGAGGCGCAGGCGCTGCTCGACGATGCGCTCGGAAGCGCCGAAACGCGACGCCATGGCGGAAACCGACTGGCCGGCCTCGGCTAGCTTCGTGAACGCGGCCACCTGGTCGGCGGGGTGCATGGCGATGCGGATGACGTTCTCGGCCAGCGAGAGTTCGGCCGGCTCGACATCCTCGGTCCTTATCTGGCACGGCACCGGGTGGTCTGTGTCGAGCGCCTTGTCCTCACCCAGCGCCTGCATGGCCTTGAGGCGGTGCCTGTCGGCGCCCACGGCATAGCGCTCGGCACCGCACTATCGGTGCGGACAACCAAGTTCTCCAGCAGCCCGAGGGCGGCGATGGAGTTCATGCGAATCTCCATGGAGGGTTGAGAACATGCGGCGCGGGCGGCCTCCTCCGGCCGTCCGCACCTGCCCGGACCGCCGCCCCGATCCGACTCCCGACGGCCAAGGGATCGTGCACCCGATGCTGGCCGGGCGGCGCTTCCGGTTCGCCGTTGAGGGCGCCGTCTTCGCCAGGGTACTGCACCGCTTCCTAGGGCCTGTTGACCCTATGGCAAGGCCTCGCTGATGAGTGCGAAGCCGCTGCCTCCGAGGACTAGGGTCTGTCAACACTATCGCACGGCATCCATGATGAGGGCGAAGACGATGCATCCGAGGAAGAGCACGGCGCGTTGCTCGAAGCGCGAGCAGAGGCGGCGGAACCCCTGCAATCGACGCCACACCCGCGCGCTTGCGGTGCGCCGCGTGGACAGCTCACGGGCAGACCGCCCAAGGGCTCACCCGGGTGCGCCGCGGCGGCCCCACGGGCGCATACCCCAGCGCCGCGGCCAAGTGCCGCGTCCGGGCGCCCGCGGACGCCCGGTCTCTCAGCACCGCGGGAGGAGCGGGGCGTGGGCCCCGGCGAGTCCGCCACGGGCGGCCCGCCGGGGCGGCGGGGGCGGGCCCGGGCGAGCGCGCGCAGGCGAGCGCCGGGCGATCGTCCGTGGCACCCCTAGGCATCGTGGGGGGCCACCCGCCTCGGGAGCGGCCGAGGGATTGAGGCCCGGTTGTGTGCGCGCCCCCGGGCCGGCGGGAGGGACCTGGACGAGGGGGCGGGCGAGCGACCGGGCCGCCCGCGTGAGGCGCCCGCTCGGTTCCCGGTGCAGATGCGCGAAGACCCGATTGAGCCCCCCGGTTTGCGACCCGCGGGGCAGCCGGGGGGAGAGGGGGTACCAGGTGCCAAAGCGGGCCGGCACCCCGCGCCCGGTGCCGCCCTGCTCGGCAACAGACCAGAGGGCGTTGAGCATGGGGCGAGGGGCGAGGCGGACAGGGCCGCGCGGCACCGGGAGAGGGGGCGCGATCCGGTCGGATGGAGCTTGCGTGAGTTCCCTACAGCCAGGAGACCAGAATCAGGCAGAATCATCCACATGAGTGTGAACAGGCCCTAGCCGCATGCGCCCCGACTTGACCATCAAGGCATTACAGACGGGAGCGGCCGCTTTTGCCGAACAGGAATCCAATCCTGACGAGCCGAGTCTTTTCGGTGTTACCGATGGCAAGGCAGTGGGCACCTACCTGGAGCATAAGTTGCAGGAAGTATTTGGCGCTTCATACACCTACGAAGAGGGAAGCTCCGCAAAGGGCATTGATTTTCCCGAGCTCAATGTGGACATGAAGGGTACCAGTATAAAGCAGCCACAATCATCTTCGCCCTTCAAGTCTGCACGGCAGAAGGGTTACGGACTTGGCTACTCGCTCCTAGTCTTTGTCTATCAGAAGACCGACAACGAAGAGGCGCGCCCGGCGAGGTTGGATATTCTACATACCCTCTTTGTGGATGCTTCACGTACCGCTGACTATCAAACCACCCGTGGCATTCGGGAAATAATCGAACGAGAGGGCAATTCTGACGACTTGGTTGCATTTCTGGGAGACCGCAACCTTCTCATAGACGACATAGCAGCGGCGGCCCTTGCCGAAGAACGACTTCGGGAACCTCTCCAGTGAGGGTATTTGACGATTTCTCCTGCTCTCCAGTGGCGGCTTCAGTACAAGCGAGTTATTGAACGGGCGGGAACCGTCGACGGCCTAGTGCGAGTGAGTTGAAGATGTCCACCAAAAACAACACGAAGGGGGAGTACGGGGATTTGCAGACCCCGGATATTCTTTGTGACAAAATATGCGGACTTCTTTCTGACTTGCCCGTCGCACCGAACTCTGTGGTCGAGTCTACCTGTGGGACAGGTTCCTTTCTTCGAGCATCCGCAAAAGCCTTTCCTGACTGTACACGGATTCTTGGATTCGACATTAACCCAACTACGTATTGGCGTCGCGGACTGTCGAGCGTGCCCTCGTACAGTGCGAGGACTTTTTTGAAAAGGACTGGCCTTCGACACTCGATAGCCTGAAGGAGCCAATCCTTGTCTCAGCTCGACTTTGTGCATTAGGCTGCGCAGCAGAGGGCGTACTGCATCCGCCTGATCTTGTCGGGCGGAATTATGTTTGGTTCCCGGTGTGGCGGGGAGCGCGATAAATTGTTTCCAAGCCAGAGTTGGCATCGGATGGCCGCGATGGCCTCGGAGAAGGTGACGCGGGTTTGCTGGTACCAGGCGGCGGCGTAGGACAGGGGGTTTGTCGAGAGCAGGTCTGTGGCCCAGAGGCAGACGAGGCTGTAGAGCCCGCAGAGGACGGGGGGGGGGTCGTGCGATCGCCGCGTGTGACCACGGGCGTTGTGTTTCGCGCCCGAGATGGGCGCGCAGTTCCTGGAAGGTGACCTCGCCCTGCCCGCGCCGCACGAAGGGGGCGAGGATCTTGGCCGGCGCCATGTGGGTGTCGGTGCAGAAGAACGCCTGCGGGGCGCGCGCGCCTTCCGGGTCGCGCACCAGCCCCCATCGGATGGCCTGGGGAGGGGTGCCGGGACGATACCAGAGCGCGGTATCGGAGATGATCCGGAGTGTCTTTTCCTTCGAACTTCCGTACCAGCGCGGAAGCGTGAGGCTTGGCCAGCGGGCAGCGGGGTCGTCAAGGCGGGTCTGGAGCTTGGGCAGGGGCGGCCCCTTTTGCCGGGGTCGACCGCGTTTGTTCGGGGCGCGCGGCGGCGGGGGCGCGAAGAGGTTGGCATCAAGCCTCAGCCTGCTGATGAGGGTTGCGCGCTGTCCGAGGCGCCAGGCGAGTTCGTGGGTTCCGAAACTGCTGTCGGCGACGCAGACGCTCGCGCGGTGCGGGACCCAGCGAAGGAGTTGACGCATGCCCTGTCGCGCCCAGGCGGTGAGTTGCTTGTGACGCCGGCCTTGCCTGGCGGCGAAGCGTTCGGACGGGGCCAGGATGGTCAGGAAGGGCAGGGCCCTGATGCCCGGCGCCCAGGGCAGCGGGACAAGCCGCATGAAGCTGAGCCAGCGCCGCCCGCGGGTCTTGACGCAATGGCCATGGCGGGAACGCACCGGGTCGCGCTAGATGCCGCGCGCCTTGAGACGCGCGCCCCAGCGGCGCTCGAGGGTGTCATCGAGCCCGATGATGATCGGTCCCTGCCCGGCAAGCCGCGCCACCAGCACGCGCACGAGCCGGCGTGAAAGGTCACGCGGGTCCCAGCGGGCGCGATTGAGAACCTGAGGGTCGGACGAGAAGGTCTCGCACAGCGCCCGCCCGGTCACCCGCAGGCAGGCCGACACGGTGCTCTTGCCCGGCGCCAGCCCCGCTCCCATGACCAGCCCCGCCCCCCGCCGCCAGGTCGGGGAGGAGAAGGCGCCTCGAAAGGGCTCCCGCCAGTCGATCAGGAACGGCGGAACCGGATCGCCGCTGGCGCTCGAAGGGGCGTCGCAATGTGTCATGACGACCGTCGGATCCAGAAGCATCCGGCAGGCAAGGGCGCCCGCATGCGACCGGGTGAATCAGCAGCGCGGCAGCGACAGAAGCCCTCCCATCCGCTATCACTGCTTCATGGCCGCCTCCGACCCCTGTCTGGCGCGCCTCGAAGCGGTCAACAAATCCAGGGGCGGGGGCGGGACGGTCACCAGGGGGCGCGGCGGCTACAATCTGTATCTCACGGCCCCGCAGGCACCGATCGCAAGGCTCCCGCCGACAGGCTCAGGGGACACGATGAGGGGGCGCTACTGGTCCTGGCGCCAGTCCTGGCAGGACGGCGGAGACATGGGGGGCCTCGTGCTCCCGCTCGAACAGGCCCTCGACGAAATCGCCAAAAACGAGAGCTTCTGGACATGGACGTGAGGTAATTTTGTACAAAGTCGAGCTGAGGGAATCCGCCTGGGGTGACAAACGCAGCGGTCGGTAGGATAAGTGGCAAAAACCTGCCCAAGAAGTCAAATTTCCATCGCCTCAATGGTTGCGACGCGATTACTGGGAAAAGCAATTTCGATATTTCGGAATGGATGCTGCTTCATCTTCGTGAGCGGCTTTCAGGAAGTTCCGCTGTGCTTGCAATGCTGTGCAAGACGGTGGTTGCCCGCAAGGTGCTGCAATATGCCTGGAGCAAGCGGTTGCAGGTCCAGGCATCCGCGATGTACTCGGTGAATGCCCTAGCGCATTTCGGGGCGTCCGTGGAGGCGTGCTTGTTGGTTTGCATCCTTGAACCGGGAGCTAATTCCCAAGCATGTGCAGTTTATCGGGATCTTGACGAGAGCACCGCGCATTCCAGATTCGCGCTTCGCAATGGTCGATTGGTGGCAAATTTGAATGCGTTTGAAAAATATGGGGACTTGTACGGACGCTCTCCTCTCAAGTGGCGTTCTGGAATCAAACCTGACTGTTCTCGGATTATGGAACTGCATGTTTGTGGAGCAGAGTCTTTCAAGAACGGATTCGGCGACGTTGTAGAATTGGAGCCAACTTATCTATATCCCATGTTCAAGAGTTCCGGGTTGGCAAAGGAAGATGCGGAACCGTTGCGTCGCATGCTTGTAACGCAACGGAATGTCGGGGAAGAAACGTCTTCAATACCGCACAAGGCACCTCGAACATGGAAATACTTGGAAAAATACGCAGGACCTCTTGACAGTAGGTCTAGTGCTGTTTACCGCAATCGTCCCCGATTTTCGATGTTCGGAGTGGGGCCATACGCCTTTTCACCTTGGAAGGTGGCCCTATCAGGATTCTCCAAGCCTCTCCGATTTCGAGCTGTCGGGCCAGCGGACAGCAGACCTGTCGTGTTCGATGATACGTGCTACTTCTTGCCTTGTCAGTCGGAGGACGAGGCGTGGGAGTTCCTCAAATTGTTGAACTCTCAAGCGGCCAGGGGATTCTTTGATTCCGTTATTTTCTGGGATGCAAAGCGACCCATTACTGCGGACGTGCTCGGGATTCTCAATCGTGGCGCTTTGTCGAGGGAGTTGGGGGTGTCGCTACCCGGCCAAGTGGGAAAGACGATGGAATTACCACTGTGGCAGAGTCACGAGCCTCGGATGACGGGAGAGGAGCTGTGAGAGAGGGAGGGCTACGAAACAACCTTTTCGGCATTCGGTACGCTTGACTGTCTGGTCGGGCCGCGATGGGGTTGTCGGGACTGACGCGCACAAAGTGTGGAGGTGGAGGTCACGGGCAGAACATGCCCTTATCGTGTCCTGAGAGTTGAGCGGGTACAGGGTAGGAGGAAGTCGGTACAAGCTAGCCGTTATCTTGTAAGGCGCTGAAACAGCACTATATTTTCTTTCGGATATGGTGCTTGTGCTGGGAATGGGCCTGCACCAGCGACGCGTGGTGTGTGAGACCTAAACGCCGACTAGTGTAGAGAATCGCACCTTCTCCGCGCATCCGCGAAGCGCCGAAAGCCCCGTAGACACAACGGCTTGCAGCCCGCGTGGCGTCTGAGCGAGGCACTTCCGATCCTTCCCATCTTCGGACCCGGCTCCGTTACCCGGCGTGTCCTGGGTGTTCCCCAACAGGGGTGCCCGGCGCGTGGACGCGGCTATCGTGAAGGACGTACACAACTAGGGCCCCGTTCACACTAATGTGCATGATTATACATGATTATGATATCCTGGATGTATGGAACTCACGCAAGCTCCATACGCACGGATCGCGCCTCATCTCCCGGTGCCGCGCGGCCCTGTCAGTCTCTCCCATCGCCCCGTGCTCCCCGCCATCTTGTCGGTCGCCGCGCAGGGCGGCACAGGGCGCGGGTTGCCGGCCCGATGTGGCACCTGGCCCCCCCCTCTCCCCCCGGCTGCCCCGCTGGTCGCAACCCGGGGGGCTCGACCGGGTCTGCGCGCATCTGCACCGGGAGCAGAGCGTGTGCCTCAAGCTGGAGGCCCGGTCGCTCGCCCGCCCCCTCGTCCAGGTCCCTCCCGCCGGCCCGGGGGCGCGCACACAACCGGTCCTCAATCCCTCGGCCGCTCCCGAGGCGGGTGGCCCCCCACGATGCATAGGGGTGCCGCGGATGACCGCACGGCGCTCGCCTGCGCGCGCTCGCCCGGGCCCGCCCCCGCCGCCCCGGCGGGCCGCCCGTTGCTGACTCGCCTAGGCCCGCCCCCCGCTCCTCCCGCGGTGCTGAGGGCCCGGGCGTCCGCGGGCGCCCAGACGCGGCCCCTGGCCGTGGCGCTGGGGTATGCGCCCGTGGTGCCGCCGCGACGGAGCCGGGTGAGCCCTTGGGCGTCTGCCCGTGAGCTGTCCACGCGGCGCACTGCAATCGTGCGGGTGTTGCGTCGATTGCAGGGGTTCCGCCGCCTCTGCTCGCGCTGCGAGCAACGCGACGTGCTATTCCTCGGATGCAGCGTCTTTGCACTCATCATCAATGCCTTGCGGTAGTGTTAACAGGCCCTAGTTCGACGATCTTTCCGTTGGGCGGACGGGAACGGCGAACCGGGCGCTGGCGGTGCTGTCGTCGATGATGAAGTACGCCGAGACGCTCGGGCTGCGGCGCGCGGACTCCAACCCATGCAAGGGGCTGCGGCGGCGCAAGACGGGCTTCGAGACGCACTACCTGACGGGCGACGAGTTCGCGGCGCTCGGTCGGGCGCTCGACGGGGCGGAAGCCGATCATCCGGTGGCCGTCGCCGTGGTGCGCTTCCTGCTCTACACCGGCGCACGCAAGTCCGAGGCGCTGCGGCCCAAGTGGGAGCACGTTCACGGCGACCGCGCGGTGCTGCCGGATTCGAAAACCGGTTCCCGCACGATCTGGCTGGTGTCCCCGGCCCGCGCCGTGCTCGCGGCGCGGCACTAGCGCACCAACTGCCCGTGGGTGTGCGCGTCACCCTGCAGCGGCCTGCGGCGGTAGACAAGGAATGGAACGTGCTCCGCACGACGACGGGACTTCCGACGCCGCGCATTCACGATCTCCGGCATTCGCTCGCGGCGGTCGCGGTCAACGGCGGCGTGGGTCTGCGCGTTGTCGCCGGGCTGCTCGGCCATGCCGATATCAAGACTACCTTCGGCTATGCGCACCTTGCGAGGACTCCGTGTTCGAGGCCGCCAACCGGGTGTCGCGCGGGCTTGCCGCCCCGCTCGACGGCGGGGAGGCGGGCCGAGGACCGAGCACGCCCGCCTGACCGATGGGCTGGCACTCGCGGCACGGCCCCGCGAGCACGAATACGCCATCCACGATACCGCCCGGCAAGGTTTCATGCTGCACGGCCAGCCGAACGGCGCGCGGTCCCGGGTGTTCCGTTTCCGTCGCGCCGGGTCACGCGCGGCAAGCCCGGCGCGGTCAGGGCAGAGCAGCCGCGGGCCGCCGTGCCGTCTCCTTTCCGGGCATCGAGCTCAGCGCCTCGCGCAAGTTCGACCGGCTCGACGGTGCCACCGTCCTGGGCGACCCGGCACAGTCGGGCAACCGAATGGAGGTGCTTGAGGGGCGACGCAGGGCGAAACGGCCCGTTCGGTCGAGGTCCGCTAGCCCCCTTCACCCCAGTGGGCCGACCAAAGGTTGGGGGTCGCCTCCCTCGGGGGAGCACTTTACTTTGCCCTCAAATTCTGCCAGTTTCTCTTCGGCGTGTTGACCCGGGACGAACGGACACCTCCCACAGCGCACCGCCGGACCGGGAGGGAGGCGCGAGGCAAAGACGGGGGTCAGTGGGGCGGTCGCCCCTGGACCCCTGATGAAACAATCAGGGCGGGCCTCCGGGAAAGGAGGGACACCGGCACGAGCACAACGGCTGCGGGCTACCCTTTGGTGTGTCCACCCGTCCGCATGACTGCCTGGGCGAGGGCGACGGAAGGCAGGCTCCAGTGAAGACAGGGGAGAGAAGCATGAGGATCCGTCACAAGCCCCCGTGGGTTTCCGCCTCTGGACTGGCCTGGCAGGCCGTAGGGGGCACGATGATCCTGGGCCTCCTTGCTTGGCTTGCTACAGCCACGGCCGCCGGCTTGCAGAGCGGACTCAAAGCCTATGAGGGAGAGGATCCCGCTGCGGCCCTACGGGCGCTGGCCGAGCAGGGAGACGCCGAGGCGCAATATGATCTCGGCATTACGTATGCCGGGGGCCAAGGCGTCCCCCAAGATGAAACCGCAGCGGTCCGCTGGTATCGCCAGGCGGCCGAGCAGGGACACGCCGGGGCACAGTTCCTCCTCGGCGTCATGTATGCCGGGGGCCAAGGCGTCCCCCAAGATGAAACCGCAGCGGTCCGCTGGTATCGTCAGGCGGCCGAGCAGGGACACAGCGGGGCGCAATTCAACCTCGGCGTCATGTATGCCGCGGGCCAAGGTGTCCCCCAAGATGAAACCGCAGCGGTCCGCTGGTATCGTCAGGCGGCCGAGCAGGGAGACGCCGGGGCGCAATACGGCCTCGGCATCATGTATGTCGAGGGTCGCGGCATCCCCCGAGATGAGCCCGCAGCGGTCCGCTGGTTTCGCCAGGCGGCCGAGCAGGGACACGCCGGGGCGCAATACGGCCTCGGCATCATGTATGCCGGGGGCCAAGGCGTCCCTCAAGATGAGCCCGCAGCGGTCCGCTGGTTTCGCCAGGCGGCCGAGCAGGGGAACATCGAGGCGCAGTTCATCCTCGGTGCCGCGTATGCCGAGGGTCGCGGTGTCCCTCAAGATGAGCCCGAAGCGGTCCGCTGGTATCGTCAGGCGGCCGAGCAGGGACTCGCCGGGGCGCAAAACAACCTCGGCATCATGTATGCCGAGGGTCGCGGCGTCCCCCAAGATGAGCCCGAAGCGGTCCGCTGGTTTCGTCAGGCAGCCGAGCAGGGACACGCCGGGGCGCAACACAGCCTTGGCGTCATGTATGCCGAGGGTCGCGGCGTCCCCCAAGATGAAACCGAAGCGTATGTCTGGTTCAACCTCGCAGCTGCACAGGGAAGCGAACTATCGAGAGAATATCGTGATCGCGTGAGGGAGGGCCTCACGCGGGCTCAATTCGGCCAAGGCCAAACCCGCAGTCGTGAGCTGGCCCAGCGCCTCCAAAGACGGGGAGAAGGCATGCCGTTTGAGGAACTATTCCAAGAGTAGGAAAAGTCGTGAGCTAGCCCGGCGCCTCCAAAGACAAGGACGGTAAGAGAAGATTCGAATGGAGGCGCACCCGTGCGGGCCATTGCCCTATCTCTCATGCCCTCCCTCCTTGAATAACAGCCGGCGGCGGCGAGGGCGGTGGTGGAGATGTCGACAGTGGGAGGGGTGCCGCAGATGCCTTGGGCTCCCTGCTCGTTAGCAGTTGGCCAAGTGGGGCCCGCTGGTCCGGCTACGGTATCGGGAACAGGAGAGGTGATCTGAAAGTGGAGGGCTGATCCTGGGACCGCTACGGTGGGGGAGAGTTATTGGCGAAGCGCGAAGCCCCTCAGCCGTGGCCAGCGACCATCTCGGCGTAGACCGGGCGGCGCTTCCGCAGTCATCTCGACTTTGTCTCTGGCTTTTTCGACTGTGAACCCCACACCGACCCAGCTGACATGCTTCGGTGTGGGGTGGAACTTGGTCCAGCGCAGGAGAGATCTCGCTTCCTCGGCCGGCAGGGCGCTGTAGAGCGCCGCCAGAGTGCGGGGTGACCGGGTGGCGAGTACGCCCCGGATCTTGTCGGCTGCCGTACAGTGGACCTGGATCAGATCCCGCAGGCAGGCGGCCCTGACAACTACACCGATAAACAAGGACCGGGGTAATGATGGACCCGGGAAAGAGACCGCCCGGTTCGGTGACAGCCCGAGAGTGCAGATATTCCAGCGCCTCCCGCACGGGGGTGCGCCGCGCCGGGCGGCATCCCGTTTACCTTCGGCCGCTTGGCGGTGTCTCACCCGCTCGCCCTCCAGCGGTTCGGGCGTATTGACCGCTTCGGCCGCCGCAATAAGTCCGTAAAGATGACGAACTACTGGCCCACTCGGACATGGACGTGTACCTGAAACTGGAAAGTCGGGTACAGGCGCGGAGACCTGACCGCCAGCGGCGCCGAAGCCCCGTTCACGGAGGCCGAGGCCCAACTGGAGATGAACTTCCGCGCTGAGCAACTGCTCAGACTGCGCAAGGAAGTCCTCGCCCTGGACGCCCTGAACGATGGGCCAACAATGGGCGACTGCACTCTGGACCCCTTCCTGACTCAGTTGCTGTGCCACCTGGGAGCCAATAAGGATACGCGGGAAGCCATGTAGCCGGCAAGGGGCCAGGCTCCGATGTTCAACCCGGCGTAATCTTCTGCCTACGCCAGCGCAACGCCAGCGACATCGGCCCGCGGCCCTTTGCCGCGAGCCCGCTGCATCCCTTCGACTTCGTGTATCTGCACGACAATGGTCGTATCCGCTAGGGGTGCGTGAACGCGCGGCAGGAGCTGGCCGTATCCGATACGGCACCGGCTGGTGAAACCGTGCCCAGTACCGAGCTCTGCGCCCGCTTCGACCGGGAACCCGCCCAAGGTCGTACCAGGGCTCACGACGACAGACTGCTCACTGACGCTAGCGCTCATATCAGGGAGTCCCCCAGCCTGCCCCGAACGAGAGGCCTTGGCAGCGGGCGTGACTTCGTGCTACCCAAGGCCTCTGGAATCCCCAGCGAAGACAAGGACTTCGAACTGACAACTTGGCTGGTAGGAAGAACACGAAAGGAGTATCCAAAGCGTCAAAAACGCTATTGAAGCCGCCCTGGCCCGCCGCGCAACGAGCGCCCGCAGTGACCCGGCCGCTCACCCTGCTTCGTACCTTGCCGCCCTTGATCCGTGCCCGGAACAGCGCTCCTTCTCCAATGCTGGCAGCGGCCAGCTATGCCTGCCCCCGCTACACGGTCGGCCGAGAAACACCACCGCGCCAATCCCTCCTGATCCGTCTTGCCCCGCTGGACCGTGATCGTCTGCTCCGTCAGATCCAAGTTTACCACTGTCAACGCCGCTAGCTCCGAGACCCGACGCAGCGCCTCCGAGACCACGGCCAGGGTCGCTGCCTCCCACAGTTCGGCCCGGGACTTCACTACCACTACCATTGCAGCCCCCGCTGGTGCCTCTCCGGTGGCGAACGGTCTGGACAGGTAGGACCCTAGTCCTCTCGCACTGCAGGAGATTTCCTTATCTGTGTCCTTTGGTCTTGGACGCTGGCGGGTTGGTCGCCGGTGCGCGGTGCGGGTCGGCCGGGAGCGGCGGTGGTGCGGCGCGAGGACGCGCGGGCATTTCGTGCGCGTCCGGCCCGGTGCCCGCGGGGGGCGCGCTCGCTGGCGGAGCGGGGCCGTCGGCTCTGGAGTTGTGCCGCCGGTCGGCTGACAAGGGAGCCGAGGGCATCAAGCCGCCTCTCCCTCCGCCCCCGCCGGACGCCACCCCCGGGTCGACCCGCTCGCTGGCCCGGGAGACAGGCCTGTCGCCCCCGCCGCTCCGGCGCCTCGGGCCGGCGTGCGGAGAGCCGCGCCCTCGTCGGGCGCGCTCTCTCGCCGCCGGCCCGCGCGCTTGTGCGTTGTGGCGATGAGAAGCGCCCGCTCTCGGCGCCCGCCCGCCGCCTGTCCGGCCGCTGCGGCCGGGATCACTCCGGGCGAGCGCTGGTGCGCCGCACTGCCGCGCCAGCCACTGCCGCGCGGGGGCCCCGTTCAACCCGCCACCGCGACGCTGATCTCCGCGCCGTCATCGTCACGCCCAACCAGACCCCCAAGCCCGGCAAAGGGATCAGGGCCGCCGACGCAATCCGCGCCGCCGGCCAGCGGGGCTGCCTCCGTGGCCAACACAACCTAGGCCACGAACTTGAAATTCAGGGAACTAGTATATTTTTTCCAGAGTCGAAGATTTCAAAGTGAGACACTCTCGAAAAAAGCTTTGACTAGTATTCTCACTCTTTGCCAGGTATACTGAGAGCATATAGTACGAGAACGAACCGCGAGCAGGTCTCTTTTCCTCGGTAAGAAATCCCGCTCAGAAGCGGGTCTCAGGTTGCCCAGACCTGAGTTCCACGTTTCCCAGGTTCTACCCTAGCAATACGGTGGGCTGGTGCCTCGCCAGGGCCCATACACCCCTCCGCGCAACTGGGCTGCACGGAGGGAGAAAGAGATGCTCCTTTGACAACAGAGAGTGAACCCAACGGTCTTTCCGAATTTTCCGAGCTTGGTTTGATACCCGAACTCTTACGTGCATTGGAAGATGCGCAATACGAAACTCCAACTCCCGTGCAAGCCCAGGCAATTCCCATTGCCCTCAGTGGTAAAGACATGCTGGCCTGTGCCCAGACCGGGACGGGCAAAACGGCCGGATTTATCCTGCCCATCCTGCAACGTTTCACCCACGCGGAGTCGAGGACAGTCCGGGCTTTAGTGCTGACCCCAACGCGCGAACTCGCCGTACAAATAGGAGAAAGCGCCCGCACCTACGGGAAATATGTACCGGTCCGCTCAACCGTGGTCTACGGTGGCGTCGGGCTCGGGCCACAAGCCGACCGACTCCATCGCGGAGTGGAACTATTAATCGCGACCCCCGGACGCCTCCTTGATCACCTGAATCGGGGCAACGTCCGCCTCGCCGATGTCGAGGTGCTCGTCCTAGACGAAGCCGACCGCATGCTGGATATGGGCTTTCTCCCCGATGTCCGGCGTATTCTGGCCACTTTACCTAAAGGGCGCCAGACACTCCTATTTTCTGCCACCATGCCGCGGGAGATCGAACGTCTTGCCCAAGACACTTTGAGAGAACCCGAAGTGATTAATGTCGGGCGCCGGGCCACGCCGGTCGCGACGCTGCGTCACGTGCTCTATCTCGTTGAAGCCGACCGCAAAAACGACCTGCTGCATTACCTCCTCCAACATGGCAGCCTCAAGCATGTGCTGATCTTTACGCGGACCAAGGTCCGTGCGGAACGGCTGTCCAAACGGCTCTCTCAGACGAATCGCCGGGTCGCCGCCCTGCATGGTGACAAGACCCAGCGTGTCCGCACGCAGGTGCTCAACAACTTCAAGAGTGGCAAGGTTGATGTCCTAGTCGCAACCGATGTCGCAGCGCGTGGCCTTGACGTTGAGGGTATTTCTCATGTGGTGAATTTTGACGTTCCCAATCGGCCGGAAGATTACGTCCACCGTATCGGCCGGACCGCCCGAGCCATGGCGACCGGGGAGGCGCTCACGTTTGCCTCGTCTGACGAGGTCGAAGCCGTGCATGCCATTGAGAGCCTGTTGGGCAAAGAAGTTTCCCGCAAGATGATCAAGGGTTTCGAACCAACGCATTTCACCCTCCGCCGGTTTGCCAAGCCCGAGGCATCGCGTGGGGCGCGTATTGCCAGTGGTGCCATCCGACACTTTAGTCCGGGCAGGCGTCGGAGGAGCGCATAGATGTTCTGAGCGGATTGCTGATAAACGTGCCCGCTGACGTATTCCCGGCGGTACGACCCGTGGGAGGGAATAGCTTCCGGTTGCTCTCTGAGCACGATCTGAAGGCGTGACCGGTACGAGATTGATGGGGCGGGCTACGAACCGTAGTCCGTAGCCCGCTGTCAGTACTTTAGCTGCGCTCGACAAACTCCAGGATATTGCCTTCGGGGTCTCTGATCATGGCGATCTGGGTGCCGGGACGGATTGCGGTTTCCAGGATGGTGAATTCCGCACCCTTGTCCTTGAGAGCCACACACAGCCCACTCAGGTCTCCTCAATAGGGATATCTTCCACAGCCTGAGGAGGCCCGGATCCTCATTGAATCATGGTGGCGCCACAACGCCATACGACCATATGGCAGCCCGGGATACCAGTCGCCGGCACCCGAGATGATCGTCACGCCAGACTGGCTGCCCAGCTCCGCCGAACGGTCAGCCTGTCCAGGTTCAGATACATGTGAGAGACCGTTTGAGAATAGTGTTGCGTTGATATTGAGGATGTGATTGCGGCTTTTCATGTGGACAGGAGAGACACGATGCGGGAGGGCCGTGAGCGAGCGGAAGCCGAAGCGGTATCCGCCCGATCTGCCTGCTGAGGGCGGGGTTCGGAGAGAGCCGTTGTTGCCGAAGCCGGCGCCGCGGGGCCGCCATCCGGGCGTGACCCTTCGCGAGGTTCTGACCGCCCTGCGTTCCATGCCGCGCCCGGGCGGCGGGCGGCTGCGTCCGCAGGACTTGCCGCCCGGGCCGACGGTGTAGTGGTGGTTCCGGCGCTTTGTGCGGTTGAGGCGGTTTTGCCCCATTCCCACCATGGCGGTGCGGCTTGACCGGGAGCGGGGCGGGCGTCAAGCCCGTCCGGCGGCCGGGGGCCTCGACAGCCCAACGAGCAAAGCGCCCGTGCTCGGCGCGCAACGAGGCGGGACCGGGGCCAAGCGGCCAGTCGGGCGCCAACGGCCGGGGGCGAGCGAGGACCCCGGGTGCCGCCGGAGGGCCCCCTCCCCGCCGCCGCTAGCTCCGCCCGCGCCAACGGGCCTCGCCGCCCGGCGCAAGCGCGGGCCTGGGAGCAAGCTGCTGTGCGCCGCTGGCGCTGATGCTAAGATCCACCTCCTGTCTCAGGCCGCCGGCCGAGCCTGCGTCCTTGACGTCGGGCGCCGTCTCGACGACGAACCGGGCTTCAAGGGTGTGCCCCGCCGCTGGGTTGTCGAGCGTCCCTTTGGGTGGCTTCTCCGGTGGAGACGCCTGGGGCGGGTCGACGAACAACGCCTCGCCATCTCCGCAGCCAGGATACAGGTGGCCCTGGGAAGCCTCCTGCTGCGAAGAATCGCCCATTGAATGCATTCTCAAACGGTCACTGAGACTTGATTCGGAGTGATGGGGTCGTTGTTTCTGCCCGATTTGGGTAGGAACTCCGGCCTCTGCCTCCCTGAGCGAGCGGAGCAAGCGATGGGAGGCAGAGGCGCCCCGGCGTTTACCGGGGCGCGGGTGCGGTTCGCCTTTTGTTTCATCAAAAGCCAGAAGGGGGCCGAACCAGGCAGCTCCAATCTCTGCGCCTCCCCTCGTTTCGCAGTTTGCGCCTCGCCGACCCCCCGCCGCAGGCTGCCTGGCGCGCCTTCGCAAGCTCCAGCCCTCCCAGCAGTTGCGCGCCGCAGGCGGCTGCGAGGCGACGGCGCTGCAGGCCGGAGGCTTCTCGCGCGCAGTGTATGATCGCTGGCAGGCGCGCTCCAAAGCTCATGGGGGGAAGGGACTGGCGGCCCAAAGCCGCCGCCCCAGACGCACTCCCCCCCCCCCCCCCCCCGCTGGAGCCGCTCCCAAGCATGGGCCGTGGGGCGGAGGCGCACGTGCTCT
Source organism: uncultured Binatia bacterium (SeqCode) (assembly GCA_965116085.1). Taxonomy (GTDB): domain Bacteria; phylum Desulfobacterota; class Binatia; order Bin18; family Bin18; genus Bin18. Next base: position 4,685,823 of record OZ220487.1, on the reverse strand, counting down.
CCGGTCAGGGGCAAAAAGCGCCTCACCGGCAGGCGGGTGCGCGAAGGAACAATGTGCTACCGGGGGCAGGCCAATCAACCAAAGGGCGACAACATGGCTCATGCGAAAATCCAATTCTGCAATCCACATACTGGACAAGTTCGAGAAGCCCCTGTAGGCTTTTCATGGACAGTACTTTTCTTTGGATTTTTCCCTCCCCTGTTTCGTAAAGACTGGGCAGGGCTTGCGATCCTTATGATTGCGGCACTATTGACATTCGGGCTGTCATGGCCGGTTTTCATGTCCATTTACAATAAGATGTACATAAAGCACCTTATTTCAGATGGCTTCAAAGCCGAAAGCGCCACAGTTGATCTTGATTATCTTTCGTAAAAGCTTGGCTTCCAGATTCCGAGAAGCGTCTCGACTTCAGACATTTTGGCGTAATCGAAACTTGAAAATCCAGCAAAGACGGGGCTTTCCGGCCTCTTGGCCCCAAAACCGTAATGTAGTGCCCTTGTGATATTTGTCCTTGACATGCTGGTATCACCGTGTGAGAGTCCGCCGTAGGTTCATTCGACTCCAAAAAGCCCCGGGCGACTGCACAGGGTATATCGTCCAATCCGTGCGCAACGGGCCCCAGGTGCGCCAGCGGATGCCGCGCCATGTCGGCACCGCGCAACCAGCGACGCGCAACTCGAACAGCCCGAAAGACTTGCGCACTTCAATTAGGGAGGAAATCAGGGAAGAGGAGAGCCCTCAGGCTGCCCTGTTCTCGGTGAAAGAGGTCACCGACCTGTGGCAGCAAGTCCGGCGGGCCGAACCGGCCGTTGAACCGCTTGGTGTTGACTTGGCCGATCCCGGGAGGAGAGTCGAGTCGCCCTCGGCATTCGGGATGCCTTCGGTGCCGTCTCCACCCCGTCGGGCTGGAGATCGTCTGTGGGGTGCCCGCGGCCAGAGTGCCACTCGTCTTATCAAGGAGTTGGTGCTGGCCCGGATCGCCTAACCCCTGTCCAAGCGAGTCCCCGGTTCGTGCGCGCGACAACCACGGGGTCCGGTCGCTGAACCTGGACGCGGTCTCTCGCGGCAGGGCCCGGATTGACGAAGCCCGGATCCAAGAGATTTGCCGCCGGTCGCTGGACGTCACCCCGCCCCTGCTCTCGGGGCCGCTGACGGTCGTTTGCTACGACACTCCGAGTTTGTCCTTCGCGAGCGAGCAGGCCGAGGAGCTGTGGCGTCAGGGCTCCAGCAAGGACGGCAAGCCGCACCGGGGAGCGGTGTTGTTTGTCCGGCTGGGGACCCCAGAGGGCTTGCCGGTGGGGTATGCGGGGTTTACGGGTGCCCGTGGCAGGCACTACCCCGAGAACCGCCCTTGCAGCACTGGAGAGGCATCACGAGGGGGTTCAGTTCACGGGAGTGGCCGGGGCCGGGCTGATCAACCAGGCGCACGAGGCAGCCTTGCACCAGCGGGGCACAACGTACCTGCTCGGTGCCCGTCTGCAGTCCCGTCCGGCGGCGGCGCAGCGTGAGATCCTGGACCGGGAGGGCGACCGGGCAGGGCCCCGGCAGGAGGCTGCGGAGTCCAGCGGGCGCTTCCGGCACCTACCGGACGGCAAGCGCCCGCGCCTGGTCACGTGGGCACCGCGCCGGGTCTGCAAGGAGGCCCATGACCGGGAGCGGCGGATCGGGAAATTGCAGGCGCATTTGAGCAAACCCCGGGGGCCGCTTCCTACAGCAACCCCGGGGCGGCGCCGTTTTTGGACTGCCCCGACGGGCAGGGGAGTCTGAACGAGGGCAAGATTGTACAGGCAGCCCGCTGGGATGGGCTGTGAGGAATCACGGCCTAGGGCTGCGACCAGGCTGACCCGAGTGAACTGATCAGCCAATACCGCAGGTTGTCGGTAACCGCAGCTTGCTTCCGCACCAACAAGCCCGATCTGAGCATCCGGCCGATCTTCCACTGGCAGGCCCACCGGGGGCAGGCGCTCATGGCCATCTGCTCCATGGCGTTCTGCTGTCTTCAGCATGACGGGCGAGTTCGGTCCTACTATACTGCCGCCCATAGATTGAAATACCGCTTTGTACGCGGCCACGGCGGTAAACGTGGATGGGGGTGTCGCCCCCGTCATGGAAAATGACAAGAAACGGCAACTTCGCCAATCGGGCTGTAATGGCGCACGGTTTCGACTGCATCTCATATTCAATCCCGCAAACTGCCGCAAGGCGATTTGCCTTTCCCTCAATCCGGCATCAGCCATCTTCATCCCGGCTCGCAAAGGGCCCCTTCGCAACCTGTCGTCCCAGTGGCGGCTTCTTCCAACTCGCGGACTGATGGTTCCGCACTCTTCAAAGGAGATAAATCACCACCGTCAAAGCCGGCTCTTCGAGCCACTGGTTCACCTGGCACCGTCCTCAACAGAGGATTTGCCGGGTCGCCTGAGACCAGGCTCAACAGGTCAAAAACCGGGGAGTAGTGTCCCCTGACCTTTCCGCTTTGGCGGAACCAGTCAAGCCACGAGATTGCGGTTAGTCATAAACACTCACCAGAGAGACAAGTACACATCAGAGACCTGAACTACCGATCGAATCAGCCGCGCAGCGCAATCGCGACGGCAGCCACAGGATCCAGGCCTCTGCGGCTTCAACTGCAGCGGCCTGGGTCAGTGAGCATATAGCTCGGGAAACGACCGTTGTTTTGGTGCCGCTGCTTGCTCACTTCCAATTTGGCATTGCGGGCTATTTTGCAACTATTGTAGTCAAGTCGGGCCGCTCGTCCGACGACGCCTGGAGTGCCGTTTCGGTTTCTGTCGCGCCACAGTATTCAGCGGCACACACATTTTTTCATACAGCACGAATAGGTGCTCAATGCGTTCGCTTTCGGATGCGAGTCCGTTACGCCGGTAGAGCCGGTCCACGGCACGGTCGAGGACTTGGTGCGCCCGGCGCAGATTCGACGGCATCAAGTCCGGGTCGTAGAGAGCGGCCGGAGTCTCGCCCGGATGGGCAGCGCGGGCATCAAGCACAGCCTGCGCGATCATCTCCAGTCTCGACAGGTTCACGGCCTTGGGCGGTACCGGGAAGGTGTTTTAGACAAGGCCGCTTGAACAGCTGTAGTCGCTCTTGAGCCGCCCGCCGACTTGGCGCAGCCACGCCATGTGCATCGACGAAGTCAGCAGCGCAAAAATCGCCAACGTCGGATTCTCGACGACCAGCAGTTTATTACTGGGGATGACTGGAGGCTTCAGATAGCCAACAGGAATATATTCTCGACACTCCAAACTCACTTCAGGGATAACCAGGAAGTCCGGTTTACGGATCGGAACAGCCAAGCCATCCCGGCATCGTCATGTCAGACTCACGCCCTATTCGTCCATTGCTCGAATCGGACACGAATATCGTAGGTATATGGCCTGACGCGATTAATTTGCGTAATTGCGGCTGCAAATTTCGCATCGTACTCTCGGCCCACGACTATAGCACGCGCTCTTGCTTCATTCCCTTGCACCATTCGCTCCGTGACCCAACCCAGGTAACGGGCAATTTGCCCAATGACACGGTCGCTGCTCCGTCCTCGTTTCAATTCGATAACGACATAGGAATCGTTACTATCCCGAGCCAAGAGGTCGATAGGGCCGACCGCCGTCGGGAATTGCCGCCCCACCAACGTCAGACCCGGCTCTAGCTCTTGGATGTTTTGTTCCAGAATATCTTCAAGAACGCGTTCGAGTATCTGGATGCGCCGATACTCGTCCACGCGTTGGCGAGAAATTCCAGGGTTTTCGCGTGTTAGCGCCTCGGCAGCGGCATCAATACGGCCGATGCGCTGGTAATATTCCCTAGCGTTGCCTGCCTTCGCCCAAGGTGTTTCCCAGTCGGCCGCGGCCGGGACTGCACCGTATCGCGCCAGCCAATCCTGAGCAGAGCGGTAATCCACAATCTCGGCGTCCTGCGACGCATCAATCATCTCCCTGACCTTTCGGCGGTGCCTTTGGGGTATGCCGATGCGGTCGTGGTCCGCCTCGACATATTGCGACAACCTCAGGAAATTCCGGATATAGGGATAGTTGTTGAAGACCTTGGCATATGTAGTGCCCTGGTCACTTTTAGTGTGCGACGCTGCCGAAAGCGTTCTGGCCAGCGTGGCAATGCGTTCTCTCTCCTCGTCCGTGCAGGTGCGCAACTCCTCGATCAGACTGGCTACTTCACTAGCGTCCGTGAAATTCCGCACCCGCGATGCCAAAAGCACGAACTCCTCCCGACTCACATACCAGCCGACATTCTGGAGCACCTTGTAAAGGGACAGCAAGGGGAGCGTTTCGAACTCTGCAAAATGCGCTGCTATTGTCGGGTTCCAGAACTGGTATCTGTGGATTTGCATTGATAGCAGCTTTCGGCGGTCCGCGGTGTGGCCGCGCACGAATCTTCTACCGACTTCCGTAACCTCCGGCACGCGGCGTTCGTTAATCCAGGCGAGCCCCAAGGATCTCCATACCGGGAATTGCATCCGGCCCACCGCGCTTATCCCGTCCTCGTGGTTTCTGCAAGGTTGGATAAGGTTTCTCGCCGCTATCTCCTCCACAAAGGCCGGTTGAGCATCCCTCCACGGTATCTTCCTGTAGCCGTCCAGTATGTCGAGGAGCTCCGCAATCAACGACCAATTTTCCTCGGAAACGGATTTTCCCTTTGGGACATACAGGAAGGCGGGAGACTCGGCATCCGACTTTATTCTGTACTCCAGCACTCGGCTCCGGGCCATCTTCACGACCCCTTCAGATCAAGCGGCAATTGATGGTCCTCATACCCGAAATCGAAAGCGGCGCTTTCCTCGCCCAACGCAGAACGGCCATAGGTTTCGCGCTTGTGCTTTTTCTCCGCACTGCCGCCGGCGTTTCCTGTGGCGAGGAAGTCGTCGGACCGGGTCAATTCCTCCCTGTCGGGATATTTTCCGCGGCCCACGAGGAGTAAGGGGCAATCTCCTTCTCTGGCGAAGGCCATTCGCTGCCGCGCCATGGCAATATACTTTTCGGATATGTCAATACCGATGAACCGGCGTCTCATTCTCTTCGCGACAGCGCAGGCCGTGCCTGTCCCACAGAAGGGATCAAGGACAATATCTCCTTCGAAGTCGCCGCAGGCTCCGTAAGCATACATGCGGATCAGCCGGCCCGGAAGCTTCTCCGGGAACGGTGCCGGATGTTCGGCATCCCGTTTGATGTCTTCCGGATACATGAACCAGACTTGCTGAGCTAGATCGACCCATTCTGCCTGTTGCAGGATGTTCGCTTCCTTTACCGGTTTGGAGTATTTCGGCGGTTTCCCGGGTTTTACATAGACATTTATGAATTCTATAGTATTGTTTTCGAGGATATTACCCGGATATGGATAGCTTCCGAACATCATCTTCGATGTCTGTTTTTGCCAGACGAAGAGGCTGTATCGTAAAAAGCCCGAATTCGAGAGAATAGAATACTCAATGTCGTTGTTTATATTCTTTATGTGCCGGGTGTGCTGGGTGCCGATAATCTTCTTCGGTATGGGCAATATGGGAGCATTGATGGCAAGTTTTCCGTTTGACCGCAATACCCGGAAACATTCAAGCCACACATTCAGGAGCGCATGGATATAGCCTTCGTAAGTGCCGCTGCTTTCCGATGTGGCTGTTTCGTATTCAACGGCAGTCCAATAGGGTGGGGACGTAACAATGAGGTCGATGCTGTTATCCGGCATTGTCGAAAGAACGACGGCTGCGTCTCCGACGACCAACTGGTTTATCACGCCTTGTAAATCCCTAGTCATTCCAGCCGAGTCCCGCCACTATTTGTCGGATAATATCTTCGTACTACCAAAGCCCCGCCTGCAACTCGATCGCTAAGGTGATCTTAACCCGCCTATCTCACCGATTTTGCCCCTCGGCAACTTGGATCAGAGGGGATGTTGGGTAGGATCGGGCTTCCACGTTGAGATCCATGTCCGACCGACCCGATCTACCCGACCCGACTATGACATGAGTGGGGAGACTAGGGAAGATGTTCATGAACTTGGTTTCTGGCGGGGCGTGAGAGACCCCGTCGATCGGACACTGGGCCGTTTGGTATCGTCCGCAGGGTTTGTGACGCTGGTGCCTGTCTGTGCCGATTGTTTGTTGACCCGGTCTATTTGGCTATCCGTTTACTAAGATTGTGCAAAATGAAATTTTGAGATTTTTTTGGTATGGCACTTTTGCGGGTACCAAGAGATTAAATCCATTGTAACTACATGAAAAATAAATAAAACAAATGGATAAATACGTTGGATATCAATAACTTAGGAGCCAAAAAGTCTGAAGTAAAGCTTTAGCTGCGCTCGACAAACTCCAGGATATTGCCTTCGGGGTCCCTGATCATGGCGATCCGGGTGCCGGGACGGATTGCGGTTTCCGGGATGGTGAATTCCGCACCCTTGTCCTTGAGAGCCGCACACAGCCCGCTCAGGTCTTTGATCACAAAGGTGAGATAGCCAATGCCCAAACGCTTACCAAAACCGTTTGGAGCGGCCGGCGGGATTTCTTTGGGGTCCATGAGCTTAATGTCGCTCGTACCATACCGGAAGCGATGGATAGTGCCAAAGGCTGTCTGTACTTCCTCGGTTTTTACCAGGCCAAGCGTGTCCTGGTAGAAATCAAGCATGATGTGGATGTCTTTGACAAAAATCCCGACGTCAATTGAGTCTTTTGCGGATTGTAGCACTGGGGGTTCCTTTTCGTGGTCTTCTATCCGCGGGCGCCTTTGAGATCGATCAGTTCGACCTTGTAGCCATTAGGGTCTTCAATAAAGGCGATAACCGCGCCGCCGTGTGACATCGGACCGGGCTCACGAACCACGTTGATGCCTTTTCCCTTGAGCTCGTCGCAGGTCTGGTAGATGTCATCCACGCCGATAGCCAAATGCCCAAAGGCGTTCCCTTGATCATAGCTCGACGTGCCCCAGTTATGGGTCAGTTCGACGACGGTATTGTTCTTTTCGTCACCGTAGCCCACAAAGGCCAGGGTAAACTCACCACCCGGATAGTCTTGTTTGCGCAGCAGCTTCATGCCCAGCCCATCGCAGTAGAATTTGAGTGACTCGTCCAGGTCGTTGACCCGAATCATGGTATGTAAGAACTCCATACGATACCCTCCTCGTACTCATGAGATTCGCTTGCCTCTTCTCCTGCTCCCCCCCCCCTATCCGGTTGTGAGTCCGGCTGTCAAGCAAGGCCGTCACCAATCATTTGAAAAATTGCGTGCTCTATCCGGGTCGCCTCGGCCTCAGAGATGTGCGTCTCGTACACGGGAAAGAGTTCGCGCTCCTCGCATCGAATATGCTGCTCTAAGAGTGTCCCGAATGAGGCCAGCAATTCCCGCAACCGCGGCCCGGCAGGAGGCTGCCGGTCAATGTGATCCACCAATTCCCGCATGGCCGTATGTTCCTGAATGAGTTGGTCGAGCAGCGCAGACGCCTGAGGCTGCATGGCTCGAATAGCCGGAAAGAGAATGTCGGCTTCCGCGGCAAAATGGGGTGTCAGACTTTTTCGAAAGAATCGCACGGTATCCGCTGCCTGCTCTTGTAGGTTGTCGTGGGGCCAGCGTGTTTTGGGAAGTCCACGCGTAATGCGGAACGCGAGCAGGAGGCCGTGATGATGCTCGCGCGAGAGGGGGATCAGGCTGGGGTGACGCTTGGCCATTACACATCTACGTCTTCGACCCGAGGCGCCCGCTCCATGATAAAGCTGAAGCGCGGCTGAACATCCTTGCCCATCAGAACCTTGATGGCCTCTCTCGTCCGATTGTCGTCGTGACTAGAGACTCGGAGTAAGGTGCGGGTGCGCGGGTCGAGCGTTGTTTCCTTGAGAGTCCTCGGATTCATCTCGCCCAAGCCCTTGAAACGCTGGACTTGAGCCTTGCCGGCCTGCCCGTTTTGCTGAGCCAGCAGGCGTTCCTTGGCAGCATCATCGTCCGCCCAGTGGACTTCCTTGCCGACTTCGATTTTATACAGTGGCGGTTTGGCAATATAGACATAGCCGCCATGAATCAGTTCGGGCAGGTGACGGTAGAAAAAGGTCAACAGGAGCGTACAAATATGGTTGCCGTCCGAATCAGCGTCCATCAACAGGCAGACTTTGTGATAGCGGAGCCTGGACAAGTCAAACGCCGTGCCCACGCTACAGCCCAGGGCCGACACGATATCATTGAGCTCTTTATTGGTCAGAATTTTATTGAGCGAGGCCTGTTCGGTGTTCAACACTTTGCCGCGTAGCGGCAGAATAGCCTGGAAGCTCCGGTCCCGACCCTGCTTGGCCGAGCCACCGGCAGAATCTCCCTCGACAATGAAAAGTTCGCTCTTCACCGGGCTGGTTGAGGAACAGTCAGCCAACTTGCCGGGCAGGTTGAGACGGTGGGAGACCGCCCCCTTACTCCGCACGGTTTCCAAGGCCGCACGCGAGGCCGAGCGTGCGCGGGCCGCCAATATCACCCGCTGGGCGATGGTTTCCGCCTGGGAGCGGTTATGGAGCAGAAAATTCTCCAGAGCGGTCCGGACCATGCTGTCAATTTGCGCCGTTGCTTCCGGATTGCCGAGTTTTTCTTTTGTCTGACCCTGGAACTGCGGGTGTTTCAGATACAGGCTGAGAATGGCGACCAGTCCTTCGCGCGTGTCGTCGGCCGTAATCGATACCCCTTTGGGTGTCAGATTATTGACGTTGATGTAATTACGGACGGCCTTGGCCAGAGCGGTTTTCAAGCCGGCTTCATGCGTACCGCCGAAAGGGGTGGGGATTCCGTTTACAAATGAGTGGATGCGCTCTTCCGGCGATTCTGTCCAGGTCAACACGCACTCCAGCGGGGGCGAAGCGGTACGCTCAAGGTGAAAGATGTCCTGGATAACCGCCTTTTTCTCGCTGTCGGTAAGCAGTTTGCGCAGATAGGCTTTGAGGCCGTCTTGATACAAGAACTGCTGGGTTTGCCCGTTTGTCTCGTTCCGAAAGACCAGCATCAGCCCCTTGTGCAGATAGGCTTTGGATTCCAATCTTTCGGCAATGCGCTCGGATTTGAAGGTAATGGACGGAAAAATATCGGGGTCGGGGTGAAAGGTGAGGGCAGTGCCATGGCCGCGCACCTCACCCACCCGCCTGAGTGGTGTGGTGGCCTTGCCGCGGCGAAAGTGCTGCTCCCATTCCACCCCATCCCGGCGAATACGGGCGACCATGGCGTCGGCGAGCGCATTGACGACGGAAGCCCCTACGCCATGCAGGCCACCGGAATGGGCGTAATTCTGGTCGCTGAATTTTCCGCCTGCGTGCAGGGTGGTCAAAATCAACTCCAGTGCCGGCTTCTTGAACTGCGGATGCAGGTCCACCGGAATCCCTCGCCCGTTATCGGCCACGGTGACGGTTGAGGCGTCCCTATGCAGAGTGACCTCAATACGACTGGCATGGCCGTTCATGGCTTCGTCGACTGCATTGTCGAGCAGTTCCCAGACGAGGTGATGCAACCCGGTCGTATCAACGCCACCGATATACATTCCGGGCCGTTTGCGAACCGGATCAAGGCCCTCGAGAACGGTAATGTCTTTTGCTGTGTATGTCTGCTTTTGTACTGCCATCTTACGCCTCGGCCTCCTCCACTTCACCATTCGCACTGCGCCGGGTACCGTTTTCTTGCACCCCAACCAGCGTCGAGCGTTTGACCACACGACGCCCCTTTCCGGCCCGTTTGCCTAGCGGGAGATCCCGCAGTGGAATTTTCCGCTCCTTCCCGTCTTTATTGATAACCGTCACCCCTACGCCCGGTTCGCTCGTGACCACCCCAACCAAACGGTCGCCTTTATCCAGGCGCATGAGCATGACCCCTCGTCCGGCTCCGGCTAACTCGGTAATATCTTCGGTGGGAAAAGCCAATAGATAACCAGCCGCAGTGGCACACACCGTTCGGCCGCTGCTCGCGCGCCGGACAGTAATGACTTCGTCACCGGCGGACAATCGGGCGATCTTTCTGCCGTTGCGGGTGGTTTCTTCGACATTGGGCGCAAAACGAAATCCCAGGCCTTTGGCCGTCGCCAAGAGCATGGCCGGTCCATGCTCGTCGGCGGACTGGGGGGATGCGCTGAGCGTAAACAGATCGTCCCGGCTCGGCGTGGCCGTCTCCATTCCGTTCTGCCGGGTCGAGCTTTCCGGAGAGCGGTCCGGGAGAAGACGGATCGTCACAATCTGCTCACCATCCTGAAAATTGACCAGGGTCTGGATGGGCTCTCCATAGCCGGTGGTTGCCGGAACGGTGGTAATGCGAATGACGTAGAGCATGCCGCGGTTGGTGAAAATGGCTAGGCGGTCGCGAGTTGTCCCCTGAAGAATGGCTTTGAGGTCGTCGCCCTCCCGGAGACGGGTGCCGGTTGGGTCCTTGAGTTCTCTGACGCGTTTAATCCAGCCATCCCGACTGAGGACGACGGTGGCTTCCTCATGCACAATATAGGCGTCCGGGTCGTAATTGAGTTGTTCTCCCGCGCGCAGGGCCGTCCGTCGTCGGTCGCCATACTGCTTGCCCAAGGCTTCCAATTCGTCCCGTATGACCGTCCAGCGTTGGCTCTCACTGCTCAATAGCCGCCGCAGCTCCCGCGCGCGGGCGTCTTTCTCCCGGCGTTCGGTCTGAATTTTTGCGACTTCCAGGCGGGCGAGTTGGTAGAGGCGGATATCGAGGATGGCCTCGGCCTGAACCGAGGTCAACTGAAAACGCTGCCGGAGCTTCTCCCGTGCGTCCTTGCGGGAGGCCGCCTCCTGGATGAGGCGGATAACGGTGTCGAGTTGGTCGGCAATGAGAGCCAAGCCGGCAAGAATATGCAGGCGAGTTTCCAACTCGTTCAACTCATGCGCAAAGCGTTTGGTCACGACCTCAAAGCGGAAATCCAGGAAGTATCGGCACAGGGCGGAGAGCGTGGCGCGCAGGGGTTGGCCGACTTCCGGGTTACTGGTTGGCACCAGACAGGTCAGGTTGATCGAAAAGGAGGTTTGCAGCGGCGTATGCCGGCATAAATACGCCATGGCCAGTTCGTCCGAGGCATGAGCTTTGAGCTCGAGGACCACGCGAATATCGTCGGTCGATTCGTCCCGGACATCGACGACCTGCGGGATTTTGCGGCCGCTGACGAATTCGGCGATCTTTTCCACCAATTGGGCCTTATTGACGGTATACGGCAGGGAGGTAATGACGATCTGACGCCTGCCGCGCGGCAGGGTCTCGACCTTCCACTCCCCACGCAGTTTGATCGTTCCTTGGCCTTTTTCATAGATCTCACGCAACTCACGCTTGCTGGCCAGAACTTCACCCCCGGTTGGAAAATCCGGCCCCTTGATATGTTTGAGCAGCCCCGCAGTGGTCAGCGCCGGGTCATCAATCATGGCCAGCAGGGCATTGATGACTTCCGTGAAATTATGGGATGGAATGCTGGTAGCCATGCCAACGGCAATGCCACTGGCGCCGTTGAGCAGGAGTTGGGGAATAGCTGAGGGCAGGACGACGGGCTCGTCCAGGGTGGCGTCGTAGTTGGGCCGATGGGGGATGGTCGCGCCGCGCAGGTCACGGAACAACTCTTCGGATAACGGGGCGAGCTTGGCCTCGGTATAGCGCATGGCCGCTGCGCCATCGCCATCGAGTGAACCAAAATTTCCTTCTCCCTGAACCAATGGGTAGCGTAGCGAAAACGGCTGGGCCAAGCGCACCATGGCCTCGTAGGCGGCCTGGTCTCCATGCGGGTGGTATTTCCCTAGGACCTCGCCCACCACTGCTGCCGACTTCCGGGGCCGGGCGTCACCCCCAAGCCGCAGATTCTGGTGCATGGCGTATAGCAGTCGCCGCTGTACTGGCTTGAGGCCATCGCGGATGTCGGGTAGGGCCCGGGACGTAATCACGCTCAGGGCGTAATTCAGGTAGCGCGCTTCCGCTTCAGCCCCGAGGTCTGTGGTCAGGATCTGTTCCGCCACCACCGCTTTCTTCATACATCCACCTCCACCAACCGGATTATAGGCGAAGTCTGGCTTGGTTCCAATGACCGCGTGACGGGTTCCCTTGCCGTTTATTCTTGCAGAGGACCAAAAAACTCCCGGGCTTGGGCAATCACAAAGTCCGGCTTTTCTTCCGCAATGAAGTGACCGCACTCTTCGATCTGGCCGCCCTCGACGTTATCCGCCACGCCTTGCCAGATCGGAACAAGATTCCCCAAAAATTGGCCTCCCCAGGCGCGAACCGGCATCTTGAGTTTTTCCGTACACGAACTCAGGTTCTCCAGGTCTTCGTTAATGCCCGTGCGGTAATACTGAAACCCGGCGCGGAGCGCTCCTGGAGCAGAATAAACCCGCACGTATTCGGCCACGTCTTCATCGGTGAACACCTTGGGGCTGTAGTTGTACACGGTCGAATGATAGAAATGTCGCAAATAGGTCTCGACATTATTACTGACCAGCTTTTCTGCCAGGTCGGGCATACCGGCGTGAAAGAAGACGTGCCACAGCCGCTGAGCAACCGCGATATCCATTTTGTCACCCTTACGCCCCAGACCTGGAATCATATCGAGGATCATCAACCGCTCGACCACTTCCGGGTGATCGTAGGCCAGATAATACGTGACCGCGCCCCCCCAGTCGTGACCGGTCAGGCCGATTTTCTCAAAGCCGAGAGAGGTGACAAGCTCATATACGTCCGAGGCCAGGGTGCGTTTGTCATAGCCGCTCGGTGGACGCTCAGAGTCTCCCAAGCCACGCAGGTCGGGCGTGATCACGGTGAATTGCTCCGACAACGGCCCGATGATCTTGTGCCACTCATAACAACTCTGAGGCCAGCCGTGAACAAAAACCAGGGGGTAGCCAGAGCCGGCAATCACGTAGTGCATCCGGAAGCCATTGACTGTTGCCACATGATGGGTTCCTGTGTCCGCCATAATAGATGGTCCTCCTTTTTCTCTTGCTTTGTATCTGGAGCCTGAAACGGACAGCAAGGGCGGTGGGGGCTGCTGCTGTCCGCTCCGTGTGGTAATCTAGCAAGTCATGGAGACTCCGGTTTTTCTGCGTGCTTGCCAAGGGGAGCCGACCCCGTATACTCCGGTCTGGCTCATGCGGCAGGCCGGGCGGTACATGGCCGAATACCGGGCGTTACGCGAACGCGTTCCCTTTCTTGAATTATGCAAGACCCCGGACCTCGCCGCGCAAGTGACGCTTGAAGCGGTTGAGCGTCTCGGTGTGGATGCAGCCATCCTTTTTTCGGATATCTTGCTCATTATCGAGCCCCTGGGCGTTGGATTGGAATTTTCTGCCGGCGATGGACCGGTTATTCATCGCCCGGTGCGCTCAGGAAAAGATATCGATGAACTGCGTGAGATGCCGCCTCAAGAATCCGTCCCCTTCGTGTTTGAAACAGTCCGTAAGATTCGCAGCAGCTTACCCAAGCATATCCCTTTGATCGGTTTCACAGGCGCACCGTTCACCTTGGCATCGTATTTGATCGAAGGCGGAGCGTCACGTCACTATCTGGAAACCAAGCGCCTCATGTATCAGGACTCCGGGGCCTGGAACATGCTTATGGAACGCTTGGTGCGGACGGTCACCGCCTATGCGAACGGCCAGATTGCGGCCGGGGCGCAGGCCATTCAACTTTTTGATTCCTGGGTTGGCTGTCTGGCCCCTCAGGACTATCGAACCTTTTTGTTGCCCCATATGCAGACGCTTATCCAGAGGCTGAGGCCGGACGTTCCCATCATTCATTTTGGTACGGGGACAGCCGGCCTGCTGGAACTGCTGGCGGAAGCGGGGGGGGACGTGATCGGAGTAGACTGGCGGATCGATCTTGATGCGGCTTGGCGGCGCATCGGCGAGGACCGAGCCGTACAGGGCAACCTTGATCCCTTAGCTCTCTTCGCTCCGCTCGGAACATTGCGCCGGCAGGTACAAGGCATTCTGGGTCAGGCTAGGGGCAGGAGCGGGCACATCTTCAACCTGGGCCACGGCATTATACCGCAAACTCCGGTCGATAAGGTGATTGCGCTGGTCGATATGGTGCACGAATTTTCGAGTCGGACAAAGTGATACTGCACGGCGTCAGAGAAACGCAAATTACGGCCCACTTCCTATGTCATACGACGCTGTTTTGCTAATCGCCTTCGGCGGACCGGAAAAAATGGACGATGTGCAGCCTTTTTTGGCGAATGTTCTGCGCGGCCGTCCCGTGTCGCCGGCTCGACTGCAAGAAGTCGTGCGGCACTACGAACTGTTTGACGGACGCTCGCCTTTGAACGAGCTCACCTTTCGTCAAGCGCGGGCCCTTCAGCGCCTCTTCACACAAGAAGGAATCCAACTGCCGGTCTATGTGGGCATGCGGAACTGGTCCCCCTATATCGCCGAGACCCTGGAGCAAATGGGGCGGGACGGAGTGAAAAACGCCGTTGGATTCATCCTCTCAGCTCAGCAGAGCGAAGCCGGCTGGGAGCGCTATCAAACGAATGTGGACGAGGCCAGGGAACGGGTGGGGCCGCTTGCGCCCCGGGTGAGCTTCACCTCCGGCTGGCATAATCACCCGTTGTTCATTCAAGCGGTTGCCGACTTGACGAAGCAGGCATTGGCGTCTCTTCCCGCGGGCCGTCGTAAGGTGGCGCCTCTGATATATACCGCCCATAGTGTGCCGGCCTCCCTGCCGGGCAGTCAGGAATACGTCCGACAGGTTGAAGAGGGCGCACGTTTGGTCGCCGAGCGCATTGGACACGCAAACTGGTCGGTTGCCTATCAGAGTCGTAGTGGCCCGCCCCAGATGCGGTGGCTGGAGCCGGATATCGGCGAGGTGCTCAAGGAGACTGCCGCCCAGGGGGTATGCGATACGGTCTTAGTTCCCATCGGCTTTGTGTGTGATCATATCGAAGTGTTGTACGACCTGGATACGGAAGCGAAGAAGATTGCCGAACGGAACGGACTGCATATGATTCGTGCCCAGACGGTCAATGACCATCCTGCGTTTATCCGGATGATGGCTGAGGTGATACAGGTCACCATAACGCCATCATGAGCATGTCAATTCTCCACAACAAAACAGCAACCTGGGCTCAATCTCCCTGGCATATGGCCAGCCCAACGGTACCCTCTCTCCCATAATCTTTTGTCACTTCATTCCCTGCCGACGGACGAAGCGGTCCAGCGGTCCGCCAACTGAGTGTGTGAAGAACGTTGCCACGCTGGCGAGGCCCCGGACGACCCGCCTAGGGTGGATGGGGGCGGCAGCGTGCCGCGCGGACGGGCCACCTCCACTAGGGCGGCGCGCGGGGTACTGAACGTTCAAGGTCTGTCTCGTGCCGGGCGACCCTTGGACAGTCCCCCTCACCCTGGCGGGGCTCCGGGGCGGGAACCCGGGGACATGTGAGGCCTCTGAGGCTCCGGGCGGGGCCCCGCCTCCTGCCCCTAGTTCCCACTCCGAAGCCGGGCCATGTGTCGGCGGCGGAGAGCGTTCTGGAGAGGTTGAGGATCGCGTGTACCGGGCGAGCACCCCGGAGAGCGGAGGGAGAAGGGCTTCCCCATCCCGGGCGCGCCCGCGCATAAGGAGACCCGGCATGTTCGCCCCTGCGACAAGCCACTTGCTCGCCGAGATCAGCCTTGGTCAACATTGTCCACGAAATGCTCGCCGACGGCCTAGGTTCAATCGACACTCATCGCATTCACATCCACACGAGAGCAGCAGCGAGGTGTAGGAAGGCGAGGCAGTAGCGTGCTTGTCGGCCGTCTCGGGTGGCGAGGCGGCGGCAGGGGTTGAGCGTGTGGAAGGCGCGGGCGAGGCGGGGGCGGTGTTTATAGATTGTGGTGTCAGAGCCGAGGATGCGCTTGTGCCTGGGAGGGCCGGGGAGAACGGCTTCGACCTTGAGGACAGCGAGACGGGTGCGGAGGGCATGGGGGGCGTCAGCGGCGGCGGCCAGCACAGGGCGGGGCCAGCACCCCGCCCTTCAGGGCAGGGCCCGTGGCGCGTCGCCAGCCTGTCCGGCGAGAGGAGCCCACGGCGCGGGAGACCGAGGGGGGCCGGCGAGATGTATTTTGGTCGTCAGGCCCCACCTGGAACGCCCCAGCGCCTGGGCCCGCCCCCTGGTGCCGGGGGCCGTCGGCTGAGGCGTGCCCGAGGGGGCGGGCGAGCCGGAGAGAGGCATGGGCGCGCTCCGGCGGCCGGGCCTCTCCCCCACGCCCAGCCCCTCGCTTGGGCCCCGCGGGGGACACGTGGGGGGACCGACATCCCCTGACCCTGGCGGGGCGGTAGCGCGCGCCCGGAGGCCCCTGAGCGCCGCCCCCACCGCCCCTCGGTGACGCACGACCGGGGGGCCGCACCCGCCCGCCCTGGAGCGCCCGGCTTGCCCCGCAGCCGCCCTGCGAGGCGGACCCACTGCGCTTCCGTCCACTCAGCGTGTTGCACCCAGCGCCCCTCTCCCGCCGACAATCGATTGGAGCACCATCAATCACATCATCCCTTCTAAGGGAATCCTGAATGTCGATTGAACCTAGCCCGGCGCTGTCCCGACCGCGAAGACGCGGAGACCAGGAGTTGGAGGAAGACGAGAGAAGGGTGAGCGGACAGGGGGTCGGAGCGAGAGGGTTCCGGTTCCCGGCCATTCGCCAACCCGTCGCCATCATTCAGCAGAAGGAGAATCCCATGAACTACGGTTTCAGTGGCAGGAGGGAAAGCATGCCAAAATAAGCTTTCTTGTGCCCTTCTTCGGTGCGATGCGCGGTACCGGGGTCGACCGCTCCGATGTGCAGCGCTGGTTCGATTCGCTGAGCGGCACGTCCGGCAGCGCCAACCGGGTCCTGCCGGTGCTGTCGGCGATGAGGCGGCAGGCGGAACTCTGGGATATTCGCCCGCAGGGATCCAACCCCTGCCGCAACATGCGGCGTTACAGGACGGCGCCGCGCGAGCGGTTTCTGTCGCTGGAGGAACTCAGGCGCATCGGCTTCGTCCTCGCCCATGCCGGGGACCGGCAGGCCGCCGCCATCCGCCTGCTGCTGTTCACCGGTACCCGGTCGTCCGAGATCGCCGGCCTGGACGATGTGCGCCTCCACGACTGCCGACACACGTTCGCCTCCCATGCCGTGATGAGCGGTCTCGCCCTCTCCGCCGTCGGCCGCCTGCTCGGCCATGCCGATGTCGCCTCCACCGAACGCTACGCCCATCTCGCCGACGAACAGGTCCGCGAGGCGGCCGGGCGCCTCTCCGGCATCGGCCACGGCGCCATGAACGGGAAGGAGAGCGGGCGATGAGCGGCGGCAGGCAGCGTAGCCGGCTCACCGGGAAGGCCGTCGCCGCTGCGACGCCGGCGGAACGGGCATACCCCCTGTGGGACAATCGGCTGGCGCATTGCGGGGGCCGGGGGCAGCCCGCCGGCGGCCGGTCCGGGCTCGTCCAGACCCGCGTGACAGGCCGCAGGCGCAAGATCACCCTCGGGCGCTTCCCCGAACTGCCTCTCGACGCGGCGCGCCGGGAAGGCACGGCCGTGCGCGCCCGCCTGTGGGGCGGCGAGGACGGGACGCCGCCGCGCAAGGAGAAGGCGCCCCTGTTCCGGGACTTCGCCAGGCGCTACCGTGAGCGGTGTCGGCACCGCTGGAAACCGGCGTCGCTCAAGACCTTCGCCATCTCCCTGAAGAACCGCCTGAGGCCGCATTTCGGCCGGCTCCGACTCGACGCCGCCAGCGCGGACCGGCCCGGTGCGGCCAACCGCGCCTTCGAGATCCTCCGCGCCATGCTCGGGACCGCCCGCCAGTGGGGTGACTTGGGCGAGCAGGCCCCCGATACCTGCGCCAACATCGTGAAGAACTCCCGCAAGCCCGGCGCGCGTTCTCTCGACCGCGCAGAGCTGGAGCGTCTCCGCGCGGTGCTCGACCGGCACCGGGAGGAACACCCCTGGCCGGGGGCGGCCATCCGGCTGCTGACGCTCACCGGGGCGCGGCTCTCCGAATTCATCAGCCTCAAATGGGACGAGCTCGGAGAGCTGACCGGAGACGGCGCGAGCGTGCGCATCGAAGCCTCCACGACCGGGCCGCGCACCATCTGGCTCGGACCCGAAGCGGCAAGGCTGATCGTGGAACTGCCAAGACCGGCCGACCGGGAGCGGGTGTTTCCCGAGACCCTCACATGGGATCGGCTTCACACCTTCTGGGTCCGCATCCGCGACGAAGCCGGGCTTCCGGGCCTCCGCATCCATGACTGCCGCCACACCTGGGGCCTCGCAGCGCGCCATGGGGTACAAGGCGGAGGCGCCTCCAACGCCGGACTATGGAGACCACCGCGACGTACTGGCTGACTTGCCTGTGTCGTCAAAGCCGGAAAGCCATGCGGGGGTGTCGCCTGGCCCGAGATTGGACTGGCTGTAACCGGACAAGCACATCCTTATCAGTTGTCTCAAAATTCCTCGCCGCCGCAGACCGGAACAGTCAGCGTTGTTTTCCAGCCATTCTTCTGAGCCATTCCGATTCATCAATCGCCACGCGACTCAGCGTTGTTCCAAAGGTCTGGACGATCCTTTGTGCGTACTCGGCCTTGATCTCACCTCGCCACTTGTATTGATTGTCATCGATATCCGTAAACTCGAAGTCGCCATCGGATTCCCCCTTTGCTGCGATTACGGCACCGCTGCCCGTCGATGGCTTGAATTTGCGAAGAACCCAACCGCCTGGATCGCGTTCGATGCCCAATCGCTCGAATGTGTCATCAATGCTTACGACAATCTGGTCCATTCCCTTCTCAGGCGTAACCAGCGGCAGGAAAAAGAACATGGTCTCCGTCTCCTCATTCAACCTCACGCAATCACATCGAGGTCTCATGCAAATCAAATGCTGTTTTTTGCCACTAGCCTCGGACACCGTAACGACGGTGCCCAGCCACAATGTCGGTGGTGGCGCACCATACACCGTTCGGGAACTCATGATCCAAGCCAACCGTTCGTCAAGGTTGTCAGCCTTCTGACGGGAGAAGCCTGCGGAGAGACCTTCAAAGTTGTTCTTTTTCAATGCACTCGCTTTAAGACCTTGGTTCGCCAACTCAATGGTCTTCTCTAGATCGAGATGCACGCCGCCGAACACGAAGGTCGTGGTTCCATCGCCCTTGCGTCGTATCCAGCTTTCAACAGCCTCCGCGCTTGCGGGAGACGCTTCCGCAACAGCACTGTCCATGAGACCGCGAAGCTCTTCAGCAACATGGTTCACCATCTGCCGTTCCGCATCGGCCGGATTGGAAAGACAGGCTCTGTGGGCAAGAAACGCGGGATCCAATTCGGCGCTGAATTGGTCCAAGACCTTGTGCGCTCCCTCTCTAACCGCCGTCAGCGAGGTTAGCGCAATGCCAGGAATCAAGCCCCTAGTCATCGACGCAAAATCCTCTACCAACTTCTCCGGCAGGCTTTCCTCCGTGACACTCCTACTCTTCAAGTGTTCTGCCAGATTGACATTGGACTTGGCGTAGAGAACCACACAGCCATGTCGGTACGGGATTTTTGCCTTGGTCCCGGCCACCTGCTCAGGACCAAGTTCGGCTTCCTTCAATTCCTTGAAGACGGTCGTGGAGATTTCTTCCAGTCTGGCCTCTCCAGTATATATGGCTACGAGTCGAAGCGAGTTCCGGTCCGCTTCTCCCGTCAGCAAATCCCGAATCAACTTCAACGTATACCGAGACTCGCCATCCTTCAGAAGCCAGTCGAGGATTACGATGTCGGCCTTTCTCATCGTTTCCATCGCTGAATCCGTGGGGCCGACCACACCACAGATGACACCAAGTGCTGAAAACGCATTCATGATGGGACCTGCATCCAAGGTGTGAATCGAACCGCGATCAACTGCGTCCTGACTATCCCGGCTCGATGCCCTTGATGTCCGTGTGTGCCGGCTCGGTTCCTCCAACCCCGCCGCCGGCCGATCGCCTCCAGCCAATGGTATATAGGCTTCGTCGTCGATCACTACCGCCGTCTGGAGAAAACGCTGCGCAAAGCCATCGCTGCCAAGTCTCAATTTGTCTGCCACCGCCATCGTCTTCCCCTATAGCTCCCTCACCGGCACCACACCGAATGTCGCGCCACCGTCGCCTTCGAACAGTTGGAGGTCAAAGCCGATCCGACGCAAAGTTTCCCGGCCGATGTGCAGTCCCATCCCCCGACCACCGGGCTTTCTGCTGAAGCCGAACTCGAAAATTGCCTCCCGATCGCGAACATCAATGCCCGGTCCGGTGTCCGCGATGAGCAGAGTGCCTCCGTCCTCATCCAGAGTAATGCATCGTTCACCCTTTTTCGGATTCTGTTGCGATAGCCAGAATATGGCATTGTCCACCAAGTTCACGAAGACGGGATAGAAGCTCGACGGGAAGCCTACGATCTTGGTGCCGATGAACGCCGATGTCGCCGTCATCGTCACGTTATGGCGCGTCAGACGCGCCTGGAACAACTCCTGCAGGAAGTCCCGAATCTCGAAACCGCGGATTTCCACCGCCCTCCTGTAGAGTCGCCGCTGCAATGGCGTGAACAGCGTCAGATATCCGTCGAGGTGATCGAAACTCGTTCGAATACTGTCGTGCAACTCGGCCAACCCCTCATTGACGTCAGCCCAAGCCTTCAGTCTGCGCAAGCCGTTCCGAACCGACCGAATCGTACCCGAGAACTCGTGGTTGATGATCTCTATCGCCATTCCCAACTGCGCTAATTGTGCGTCCGCCTCAGCCTCCTCTTCCAGCAACAGATTGCGCTGCTCAATGGCCATCAATTGTTCGGCTGTCGAGGCCTCGCCCGTCACGTCCACAGCCTGAAGCTGCTCCAATACCGAGCGCAACAACGCTCCCTGTTCCTCCGTTACGCTCAACACCCTGGTCTCCAGCGCGTTTCTGGTTTCGACAAAAAGCTCGTCGGACATCCCGGCAAGGTCGATTCGTTGGAACTCGCTCAGCACCTTCCGCAGTTCCGTTTCGACGGCTCTCAGGGAACGGCCTGCCAACTCCCTCACTTTCGAAGCGACCTTGTCCGCCTCCACCCTCACCTCTTGCCCCGACTTGCCCGTAGTCTTTCGTGCTTCCTGCCCGAGGCCGTCCAATGCGGCTTCCGTCCTGATACGCCGATCAAGCGACAACTCGGCCTTTCTTGCCTCTTCACCGATCAGTTCATCAATCATGGTGCGTGCCGGCTTGAACACATTGTCCTGGAGCGCAGCAAACTCCGTGTTGTACACTCCCCAGTCGCGTAGTGTAGCTTTGCCGAGTCCGATTCGAGGACGTGAAATACGGTAGCGAGCCTCAAGATTCCTGATCTCCGCCTGCGCCTGACGTTCGAGCTCCAGGATTTTGCGTGCTGCGAGTTGACTGTCCGATATACCGCCCGCCTTCCGCAGCTTCGCCGCCACATGCTCCGTCAATGCCAAGGTCTCTTCTTGCGGTTCGTCATTCTTGAGTTTGTCGAAAAACGAATTCAGACTAGCAGCGAACGTTCTCTTTCTCTCCAGAACCTGCCTTTCTCGCCGTTTTCTGGCATCATCCTCTTTCGCAAGTTCCGTCTTTCGTAGATCGAAGGCTTCCGAGTGCATCCCTTCAGAACGGAAAAAATCCGCCGCCATCTGAAGAAAGAAATTCTGTAGAATCGATCTGAATTGACGATACGCCTTGTTTTCCTGGAATCCTTCTCGCCCCGCCTTTTCGTGCAACTGTCGATTCCTCTCCGTATCGATCTCCACTGCTCCGAACATCTTGCGATGCGAGAAATAATAGTAGTAAGCGCTTTTCGATCGCCTCGTTTCAATGTCCAGCCAATCGTAATCTGTGTCGCCGTAGGGCAGAACCCGGATGCCGTTTCGGTAGATGTACAATCCACCCAACTCCTCGGCCTTGTTTGCCAATCTCCCATGTTCCTCGTGTGGGATCGTCGAGTGTCTGCTCTCGCCTTCGAACGCAGCGAAGTCGATGGAGAACGGACCGCAGAGCGTGCGTGCCCCGTGCCCCCCACTCCAGGGAATCACGTGATCGGCTATCGTCTCGCCGTAGATTGATATCTCGCCTCGGAACTGGCCGAACTCGTCGAAGTCACCGCTCATCCGGTGATCTGCATTCTGAAACTCATCCGGGGTGAAAAATTCATCCTCGGCAATCAGGTCGTCGACCAGTTGGTCCGACTTGTGATCGCGGAACGAGGTATGAATCAAGGTTTGCGAGTCCGGTGTCATGGTGTTGCTGAATCCGAGCAATGCCTTCTTCAAAGGCGTTGCCTTTTTCAGCGCGACCACCTTGCTAGCTGCG
This sequence comes from uncultured Binatia bacterium (SeqCode), assembly GCA_965116085.1. Classification (GTDB taxonomy): domain Bacteria; phylum Desulfobacterota; class Binatia; order Bin18; family Bin18; genus Bin18. The sequence goes on along the minus strand of OZ220487.1, from coordinate 4,663,568 downwards.
GGATCTCCGTCAATATCGTCCACCAGTAACGGCGAGGCGGGCTTGATGATGAAGTGCGTCCCGCTGCCGTTCGCGCCGAGTGACGGCTCCTCTAGGTAGGAGTCGATGTCTTGCGGATCGACATCGAAGCGGGCCAATTCGACTGCAAGCTTCTCCAACAATTTCTGCTCGACATCGCGGCCGACACTTTCGGCGCTCGCACGAAATTCTTCTACCATGTCGGCCACGTCTTGTGCCGAAGGCAGAGAACCCGATGCAAACGACCGCAGAGGGACTTCGATGTCCTCCAAGTCGACGCCGGGCCATTCGAATACGCCCCAGTTCAGGAACGCCGCGGTGAGGTCGGAGGCTCCGTCGCCAGTCTTCGGGCGAGTGAGAACCAGAAGCTGCGGACCGATGGTCGCAATCGCAAGCCTTCCGATCCCTTTCTCCCCCAGCATCGGCCGCGGTTTCTTGTCCGGATCTTGCGGTGGCCGTTGATTCGGGGCGAACTTGCTTTCCGTGCCGATGGCAAGCCACCGCGCCACGAAGTCGTCGCGACTCATGCCGATTCCGTCGTCTCGCAAGACGAACAGACCATCCGAGCGGTAGTAGTCGATCTCGACGCGATCGGCATAGGCGTCGTGGGCGTTCTTGAACATCTCGCTGATCGCGGTCGGAATGCCGGCAATCTGTTGCCGACCGAGCATGTCCAGTGTGCGAGCACGCGTCTTGAACGTTGCCATCAGGATAGTTTTCCCACATCCTTCAGATGTTTGATGAACTGATGACCGATGAGCTTCGCCAAACGTACCGGTACCGCATTCCCGATTTGTCTTGCCATCGACACCATGCTCCCCTCGAAAGCGAAGTCCTCGGGGAATGTCTGCAAGCAGGCCGCCTCCCGGATGCTGATGGCCCTATCCTGCTCCGGATGGCCGAAGCGCCCGTTCGAATAGCTCGTACACCTTGTGGTAAGACCGGATGCAGGCGCGTCCCATGCCATCCGGCCGTAGACATCGCTATAGCCTGAAAACCCCTTGTGGCAATCGAGCATCAGGTGCTGCGGCCAATCCCGATTGCCACCGCCTTCGGGTGTTGCTTCGATCCGCTCGAGGTTGCGTGCGGAAAGATTCGCTGCTCTGTGGTTGGGCACAGCCCGATGCTCTTCCCCCGCCCGAATCGGCGGAAGATGGGCGATCCAGTCCCTGACCGTGGCGTATTCCTCGTTGGCCGTTCCCGGTCCGTGCGTCTCATCAGGCAAGCGAACCGCACCATGAAGGCTCCCTACCAGGACGAGCCGGCGGCGGCTTTGAGGTATCCCGTATTTGGCAAGCAGTATAGGTCGGTAGTCCACCTCGTAACCCGCCCCATCCAGTCGCCGCAGAAAATCGCCGAAGGGCTGGCTGTCCGCGGACAACTTCTGTAGTCCCGGGACATTCTCCACGAACACGAGATCAGGTCGGCAACCTTCTACCAAACGAGCGAAGTGGACAAGCAACGGGACACGGTCGTCCTGGTCGGGCATCGGCCGTGTCGTATTCTGTCTGGTGAAGGGTTGGCACGGCGCGCAGCCGCTGAAAAGCACCGGATTTGATCGCTCGGCATCTACTCGGAATCGGACTGCCTCGACGCGCACCTTGCGAATATCCGTAAACTCGAAATGAGCATCGGGGAAGTTGGCCTCGAAGCTTGCCCGGGCGTTCCTATCGTAGTCCAATGCGAATGTTACCTTCATTCCGGCGGCCCGAAAGCCGCAACTCGCGCCGCCACATCCGGCAAAGAAGTCGTAGACCTCGACAGTCGCCGGGTCGCTACGATGGATCATGTTCGCGCCCCCGTGCGGGACACCGAAGTGCGTACAGTCCATGGTTCAGTGTCCAACCTTTCCGGCACCGACAGGAAACGCTTCTGCGAGCCGGGTACCGGGCATTGAGATCGGGGTTTTTATGGTTGCGGCCAACGGGGCGTTCTTCTGCCCGTCAGCATCCCCTCTGCAGGCGATTGATGCGGTCAGCTTGTGCACGATAAGCGCTTGGTTCTTCGTCTCGCACTGCCAGACGACGAGAATCCGCCAGCCCCGCGCCCTCAGGGCCGCTTCCTGGCGGGCATCCCGGGCGACATTGGCAGCGAACTTCTTCATCCAGAAGGCCACTCGGGACTTCGGGGTGGAGGCATAACGGCAGCCTTCGTGCCGATGCCAGAAGCAGCCATGCACGAACACGGCCAACTGGTGTTTCGGAAACACCAGGTCCGGGCTGCCCGGAAGATCGGTGCGGTGCAGGCGGAAACGCAGGCCCATCCTGTGGGCTATTCGGCGGACTGCCAGTTCGGGGGCGGTATTGCGGCTGCGTATTCCCGCCATCAGTTGGCTTCGCCGCTTGCTGTCCACAATGTCGGTCATGCCGTGTCCTCCAAAAGGCGGGACATGAGGGAGGCATTCAGTGTTGCAGCAATCCGACCGGCAAGTTCCATGCGCTCGACTGTGGCTTGAGCCGCCTCCGCTATAGCTGCGAAGCGTCTTTGCATGTCGATCGGAGGAAGGGGAACCCGGATTTGCTTCAAGGCGGATTTCGAGATTTCCTTGAAGGTAGTGCCGCCGGCCAGTTGGACCAGATAATCGCGCCGCAGTGGAAGCCAGTTGGCCAGATATTCCGGTAACAGGCGATCACTGCATATGAGGTTGATAAAGCCCTGATTGGTCGCCATGGACGTGGCTGCAACAGCTGTGTAGCCGATGGTCGCACGGCTGGTGAGAAGAACCGTGCGCGCCGGGACAAGGCGGGCGCTGCTTTCGCGCAAGGCGGTTTCGGTGATAGTTTCCCTTGTGGCGCTGATAAACAGACTGGTCAGCGCTGTGACATCGGTAGGCGTAGCCCAAGGGACCGGTCCGCCGAAATAGGACGGATTACTGCGACGGGGCGTGCCGCCGCCGACAATTGTGCAGACATCGCCCAAATGCGCAGCGTCCCACCCCATCGGGTTCGTGGCGGGGTCGCCGAACATGCTGACGAACAGCGCGGGCACAAACTCCCGCAACCTTTCCTGCGCCGCATGCTTTCGCAGCCGCTCGATCTTCGCCGCCCGGTTCAGGATGCCAACGATCCGTCGCTGCTCTTCCAGTGGCGGGAGGGGGACCGGCAACAACATCAGCGCCTTCATGTCGGTTCGCGGCATTCGGGAACCAGTTACCGACGACATGGCATGCTTGACGGTCTGTTCTTGCCGAAGCAGGTGCGCAACGAACTCGCGATCCACACCTTCCCGGGGTAGGAGCGGAACCAGTTCGGTTGAGCACCTCCCGCAAAAATCAGGAGTTGCAACCTTGTTTAGATACGGCCGGAGCTTTGCGTAGAGGACATGGCGTTCGTCGAACCGGAAAGTCGTGCTCTTTTGACTTCCGACACGCGAACAGTTGGCGAAATTGAGAACACCGTTTTGGGACCCGATGTTCTCCACGCCCACGAAGCGAAGCCCCGCCGCGGTAGAGGCGTCCGGGTCAAGCCCCTGGCGATCCATTTCACAGAGATCACCCAGCTTTACGACTGGGAAGCTCATTCCCCCGCCGCTCCCCGCACCGCCCCGGCGAGGTCGTCGATCTCTGCGAGGATTTGCGTCTCGATGCCGCGCAGTTCCTCCAGAATCTCCAGTGGGTCGCGGTGCTCGACCTTCGTGCGGTTCAGTGGCCGGTGGCGGTTGGCGCTCAGGTTGAAGTCGGCGGCGCGGACGGCATCGATTTCGGCGAACCACCAGTTCTCGCTCCAGTTCTCATTCTGGTCGCGCTCGCGCCACGCCGTCCATCGCGCCTCTCGGTCGCGGAACGTCTTGATCAGGCCGGGCAGGTCGTCCTCGTCGATGGGCGTGTCGTGGTTGGCGTCGAGCCTGAAGCCGTCCTTCTCCGCATGGAGGAACATGACGCGCTGCGTCGCCCCGCCCTTGCGGAACAGCAGCAGCGAGGTCTTGACGCCGGAATAGGGGTTGAACACGCCGCCCGGCAGCGACAGCACCGCCTCCACCCGGTTGTTCTCGATCAAGCGGCGGCGCAGTTCCTTGTGCGCTCCGGTCGAGCCGAACAGCACGCCTTCCGGCACCACTACGCCGCAGCGCCCGTCCGGATTCAGGTGGTTCAGCATATATTGCAGGAACAGCAGCTCGGTCTGCGCCGTGCGCCCGACCTTCACCTCCTCGACGATGCGGTCGCGGTCCAGCCGCCCGGAGAAGGGCGGGTTGGCGAGGATCACGTCGAACCCGCCCGACGGCAGGCCGAGCTCCTCCTTCGTCGTGCGGTCGAGGGAGCGGGTGAGCGCGTCGCGCCGCAGGATGCGCACCCGCTCCAGCCCGCGCAGCGTCAGGTTCATGGTGGCGAGGCGGACCATCTGCGGGTCGACATCGGCGCCGTGGAAGGTCGCCTCCTGCAACTGCCGGACCGCATCGCGGCCCAGCCTGTCGCCGAGACCGCGCCGCACGGTCTTGCCGTCGGCCTCGACTTCTTTGATCCCGTTGGCCGAGGAGTTGACGAGGCGGATGTGGTCCCATGCGCCCACCAGGAAGCCCGCCGTGCCGGCCGCCGGGTCGCAGACCGTCTCGCCGATCCGCGGATCGACGAGGCGCACCAGAGCGCGGATGACATGGCGCGGCGTGCGGAACTGGCCGAGCTCGCCGGCCTGACGGATCTGGCGCAGCACGTGCTCGAACAAGTCGCCCTTGGTATCGGCGTCCACCCGGTCGAGGTGCAGATCGTTCAACTGGCTCACCACCTGGGTGAGCACCGTCGGCTCGTCGATCACCAACCGGGCGCCGTCCATGAAGTCGGTCGCGCCGTTCGCCGCGAGCGCGGCATGGAAGGCGAAGACCTCCTCGCGCACCCAGGCGACCAGCCGCTCGCCGTTCAGCGCCTCGGCCCAGGACGCCCAGCGCAGGAAATCGCGCGGCACGCTCTCCGCGCCGGGTTCGCGGGCATTGCGCGGGTCGCGCAGTGTCCATTCGCCCTCGTAGGTGCTGGCGTACGGGGCGGCGCCGGGCTTTTGCGCCGCCCGCACCCGGATCGCGTCCGCCGCTTCGTGCATATAGAAGTAAATCAGGAAGCTGAGTTGCTCGGCGTTCTGGGCCGGGTTCGGGTAGCCGCCGCCGAACAGGTAGTCGCGGATGCGGTCGAGGCCGCGACGGAGCTCCGGGGCCATGGGCATGCGCTCACCCCTCCCCGGCGCGAGCGCCTTCGGTCTCGCTGCCAGCTCCCTGCGGACCGAACACCGCAGCGTTGATCCCGGCAATCAGCTTGCCCAGCGATTCCTCGCCGCCGAACACGCGGCGCGCCTGAGCGTAGCCCCCGAGCGTAGCGAGGGGGTGCTCGTCGAGGTCCCATCCGCCGAAGTTCTCCATATGCATCGCGTCGGCCCGCACCCGGCTGCCGATCAGGCTGGCCCAGCGTGCTTGTTCCGCATCGAAGTCGTCGTGCTCTCCCCGCCACGACTCGAAACGCACGCCGACCTCCGCCGCCCGCGCCTCGTGCTCCGGTGTGCGCACGATGTGGCCATCCTCGTCGAGCGTCAGCCACTCGCGGCTCGCCGGGTCGATATGGTCGTCCACATCAAGGGGCAGCAGCACGCGCGGGGCGCGGCGCGGCCTGGAGCGGCCCTGCGCCGCCATCGCGCCCCCTTCGATAGCTGTGTCGTCGTCGCCGTGGAACTCCGTCACGCCGGCGAAGTCGAAGATCGTGAAACCGGTCTTGCCGATGTGGGCCGCCTTGCGGGTGCCGCGCCCGCGCATCTGCCGGTAGAGGATGGTGCTGCGGGTGAATCGTGCCATGACCAGGTTGACGACCTCCGGACAGTCGAAGCCGGTATCCAGCATGTTCACGCTGACCAGGATCTTCGGATAGTCCTCTTCCTTGAAGCGCTTGACGATGGCGCTCGCATCGGGGGCCAGCCCGCTGCCGACATCGCTCACCACGAAATCCGCGTAGCGCACGGCCGGATGTGGCTTCAGGTCCGCGAAATGCGCATCGAACATCTCCGCCAGGGTCTCGGCGTGGCGCCGGGTCACCGCGAACACCAGAGTCTTACCTGGAGTCGGCCAGCGCCGGATGCCGTCTCGCCCCATGAAGCCCTTCTCGTGCGCGTCCCGGAACTCGCGCACCAGGGCCCGGTTGCGCTCCGGAATGGTGAACCGGCGCTCCAGCGCCTGCGGGTCCACCGTGATCGTGTCCGAATCGGCGTACAATGCCTCGAACTCCGCCCGCTCTCTCTGGTTCATCGCGCTCCAGGCGAGCTCGTCGCGCCGGACAGGAAAGCCGCCTTCCGCAGCGGTCTTCACCGTCATCGCCTTGTAGATGCGGTAGGGCACGAGGTGGCCTTCCTTGATCGCCTGGGGCAGGCCGTAACGGAAGGTGGGTTCGGCGAGTTCGAAGAAACGCAGCGTATCGCGTACGAACTGCCCGTCCTCCGGCTCGGGGAGGGCGTCTGCCGCCGCCGTGCAGGGCGTTGCCGTGAGGCCGAGCTGGATCGAATCGAAGTGCCGCAGCACACAACTCCACTTGCCGTAGATCGAGCGGTGGCACTCGTCGGTGACGACCAGATCGAAATAGCCCGGCGAGAGCGGGCGGAACTCGGCGATCATGGTCTGCAGAGTCGCAATCGTGATGCGCTTGGCCCGGTCGAACTGCCGGCCGGGCCGTAGCACGTGGCAGGGATAGTCCCGCAGATGGTCGGTGAACGCGTCTTCGGCCTGCCGCGCCAGGGCGATCCGGTCCACCAGGAACAGCACCCGGGTGACGATGCCCGCCTCGAACAGCCGCTTGATGAAAGCCGCCGCCGTGCGCGTCTTGCCGGTGCCCGTCGCCATCTCGACCAGCAGCTTGCGCCGCCCGCGCGAGACCTCGGCGGACAGCGCCTCGAGACATTCGATCTGGTAGGCGCGGTCGGCGATTTTCCGGTCGATCACGACCCTCGTCAAGTCGCGGCGCCGCCGCCGGGCGGCGACCCGCCGCTCCAGGTCGGCCTGTGACCAGAAGCCGGCAATTTTGCGGGCGTGCGCGTCGGTCTCGCGGTCCAGGAACCGCACCTCCTCGCCGTTCGACAGGAACACGAACGGCACGTCCAGTTGCTCGGCGTAGTGCCGGCCCTGGTCCTGTGCCGTAATGGGATCGGTGCTCGCGCGCTTGGCTTCGAGCGCCGCCACCGGACGGCCCGACCGGTTGCAGAGAACATAGTCGGCCTGTGTCCCGTCCGGCAACGCGTGTTCGAACAGCACGCTCGAACCGTCCGTCAGGTTCCAGCCCGCGTCCTGGAGCAGGGCATCGATCTTGACTCGCGCGAAGGCTTCCGTCGCCCCGCTCATGCCGCCGTCCAGGGATCGACGGCCTTAATGCCGGTATCCTCGAAATCCCGGATGTTGCGGGTAACCACCGCCATGCCGCGAGACCGGGCGATGGCGGCGCTCTGGCAGTCCGCCGGGGCGATCGGACGTCCGGCGGTACGCCGGCCCGCCGCGATGTCCGCATAGGCGCACGGCACGGTACTGTCGAACGGCAGAATCCGCTCCGCGAAGCCGGTGTCGAGCCATCGGAGCATGGCGGCCTCAAGTGCATTTCGCCGTCTGCCCGCCGACACGATCGCGACGCCGTACAGAAGCGCGGCCCGCCCGTCGTTCACCGCATCCTGCAGGATGATGCGCACCTCTTCCCCCATTGGGGGATGGTGTGCTGCGGCCCGCACACGCAGCCGCGTCTTCACGGCGTCATTAAGATTGCGGATCGTGATGTTCGCCATGCCCGTGTCCTCCGCCTACCGATTATTAGCTGCATTCTATCAGCGACGGCGATGCAATCAAAGACACTAGCGCGCGACCCCCTGACTGGAGAGGCCGCGTCGGCACCGCGTTCCCCGACATCCGTGCTCGTTGTCTCCGCGTTCGCCGTGCTCGCCCTCGTCGGCTGTGCCGACATCGGCCATCGCCTCGGCGCCCTTGTCGATGCGTCACACGCGTCGCCAGTGACGGCTTCGCCGTTCACCGGCCTCCGCGGCGCTGTCCGACATTTTTGCCGCAAACCGTGTCGGGCTCTCCGCAAGCGCGCCGTCCCCGTGTCTGATCGTGTGCTTCGCACGGCGACTTGCGCAACCGTCCTGCACCCGTGCGGATGACTCCACGGTAATGTGTGCGCCATGAATTGCTGTGTTCGCGGTAACAAGTGAATGTAGACCGCATCGCCAGCAATACCGGGGCTGTCTTCGTTCACTGGTGTGCTATGGGAACATGTGTTATACGCTCGTTGGTAGTGGGTCAGTCTGAATTCTCGTCACAGGGGAAATGATGCCTCAAGGCGTCTCTTACGAGACGGGGGCCACGACGGTCCAACTCCTTGGGGTTGAGCCGCCGCCACAAATGCACGGCGTCCAAGACCTCCCCGCTAGTGGCGTTCCCCGTGCAGATCACCTTCATGCCCGCCCAAGTTCCCCATACCCCGAAGACAAATCCCATGAAAAGAACGGGATCGCTTTCCTTCATTTGCAGCAGCCCGCGCCCCGTCAGCCACGGCGCCGGCTCCGTCGCGTGGCCTTGGGGAGATGCTGTGACAATGACTGCTGCACACGCCGCTCCGATTATCCACCGCCTCATTCAGCCTCCCCCACCCGGTGCCGGTGCTGGACTCCAGCCCGCTTGAACGCTACGGGGTATGCGGCACGGGGACGCCTGCAGGCCGTCCCCTTCCCCTACGATCCAGGCTATGCCATAGTCCGCACATGGGCAAGATCAAGAGACCCCGCGACACCAACCAGCTCGCCAAGCATATCGTCGATGTGGCGACGGGCGTGCGCGCGAAACGCTGGCCGCGACGCCGGTGAACGAAATTCGCGCGCGCGGGCGGGTTGTTTGAGGGGTGGACAGGCGCGCGCCGCGCGCTTGACGCCCGAAAGACGGGCTGAAATCGCGCGGCAGGCTGCCGCTACGCGATGGTCAGTGAAGAAACGCTAGAGCTGTACAATGAACAATCAAATTCCTGAACCCTGTTCCTTGGACCAGGTCATCGCACGTGCTGCTGAAGATTTGGATGCCGACATCATCCACTATAATGGGCCAATTGAGCGCCCTTCGGATGGTGAACTCATAGAAGATTGTATATCTAGAAAAAGACGAAATAGTGTTCTCATGATTTTGGTCACAGAAGGTGGAGACCCCAATGCTGCCTATAGAATAGCTCGGTGTTTACAAGAAAATTATGATAACTTCATGCTCTATGTTTCCGGATATTGTAAGAGTGCCGGGACACTGATTGCTATTGGAGCTCACGAACTTGTCATTTCCAATCATGGAGAACTTGGGCCTCTTGATGTTCAAATGGAAAAGAAGGACGAAATTGTCGGAAGTCAATCTGGTCTTACTGTCATGGACACCATGGCAGCTTTGAGGGAGCATTCGTTTAACAGTTTTGAAAAATTTCTATTGGATTTGATTAAGAAAAGTGGCGGATCGATTTCACTCAAGACATCGGCGGAAATTGCTACCAGTTTGACGACAGGTTTATTTTCGCCAATTACTGGTCAAGTGGGCCCTCTTCATATTGGAGAAGCTGGAAGAGCGATGAGTATGGCTGGCCAGTATGGATTTCGTTTATTGCAGAATGGGAAAAATATCGGATTGGATAAGTGAGAGTTTATCATTTCGGAGTATCCGTCACCCGGATTTGTAATTGATCGTGAAGAGGCTCGCTCGCTGTTTGAAAACGTTAGAGCGCCAACAGAAATAGAAATTCGTTTAGCCGATATGCTAGGGGATGAGGCCAAATGGCCAAAACCGCCGTCTCGTAGAAGCGCAAGGTCATTTAGGTTTTTGTCGCTAGCACCGAGTGAAGTCGAGGAGCCCAACGATGACAGATCAAAACTTGGAGAAATTACGCGGTCCGAACTTGAGGACCCTGCTAAAGCGTCGTGAAGAAAGTCTAAGGCGAGCGGCCAAGATCGGAACCAGGCCCCGGCGCCTGACGGACAAGACGTATCAGGGAGCATCGAACAGCCATCTTGATGAACGGTCGAGAGCCGGCGAGTCAGAAAAAATTGCCCATGATGCTTGACTGTCAAGCATCATGGGCATAGGAGGTATGAACAAAGCACCCCTGAAAACCCGCTCCCTGATCCTTCGCCTCACCTTCCCTGCAAGCGGTTGCAGGTCGATGAGATTTGGTCGTTCATCTACGCGAAAGAGAGGCATGTCCCTCGCGCCAAGTCTGCGCCGCCGGAGGCGGGCGATGTTTGGACCTGGACCGTTATCTGCGCGGATACGAAGCTCGTGCCGTCGTGGTGCGTCGGAGACCGTTCCGGTGAGACGGCAATCGACCTGATGGATGATCTGCGCTCCCGGCTGGCCGAGCGCGTCCAGATCACCACGGACGGCCTGAAAGCCTATGTGGAGGCCGCGTAGAGGGCGCGTTCGGGGGCGATGTGGACTATGCCCAGCTTATGAAGCTCTACGGCCCGCTGGACGCGGGTAAGGCCGCGGCGCGGCGGTATTCGCCAGCGGAGTGCACGGGGATCATCACGCGGCAGGTCGAGGGCAACCCGGCCCCGGCGGCCAGCTCCCCTTCCTATGCCGAGCGGAACAATCTGACCATGCGCATGTCGGTCCGGCGCTTCACGCGGCTGACCAATGCCTTTTCAAAGAAGATCGAGAACCACCCCTCCAGTGTTGCGCTGCATTTCATGTATTACAATTTCTTCCGCATTCATTCCTCGCTCCGCGTGACGCCCGCTATGGCGGCCGGCGTGACGGATCGGCTCTGGGGTGTGGAGGACATTGTGCGGCTGGTGGATGAAGCGGCCCCGAAGCCCGGCCCGCGCGGTCCCTACAAGAAAAGGAATTCAAACTGACCCACTACCCGCTCGTTGGGTGCATGGAACATGTGATACGAAACGTCTGCGGTGAGGGAACAGGTCCAGCGTTCGGTGCGCACCGTGTGATGAATCGCGATGCCTCTTCCGTTGCGCGGCCCTTTCTGTTGCCCTGGGCCGCGAACAGACAACGCGGAACGCGCTCGAAGATCGCGGACCGATCGTCTCGCTCAATCGAGAGAGTGAAAGTATTTCAATGAACCCGAGTTTGCGGTTCGGCCGCCCGTGCTACATTGGCCGGCATGCCAAGTAGCCCCGAGGTTTACCGCGAAGCCCGAGCGACGCTCCCGGGAGGTGCAGTCCCGAAGCCAGATGAGGCTTTTGCCGCCCTGCCTGGACGACTACGTGTCCGAACACAATCCGGGGCGTGTGATTGATGGCTTCGTCGACACGCGGGCCCTACAGGCGCTGGGCGTCCGGCATACGGAAGAAGACTGCGGGGCCGGCCACCCGGCCTCCGATCCGGGATGGCTGCTGCAACGCTACCTGTCCGGCTCCCAGCCCCGGGTCCGCAGCTCGCGCCGGCTCGACGCCGAGCCGCATCGCAACCTGGCAGGGATCTGGCGGTGTCAGAGAGCCAAGCCGAGCTCCAAGACGCTCGCGGATTTCCGCAAAGACACTCTGGCGGCGCTGCGGGCGCCCCCCCCCCCGGAAGTTCGTGCTGCTGTGCCGGGAACTGTCTCTGCGGGGCGATAGCCGGGTGGCGATCGACGGAACCTTTCTGAAGGCCAAGGCGAATCCCGGCAGCATCCATACCAAGGCGCGGCGGGAAAAGGAACTGAAGAGGCTCGCCGAGACGATCGTGGCGTATCACAGGCAGCTGGACGAGGCGGATGCGGAACCGGAGGAGGAGGGGGGGGCGGTGGAGCGGATCCGGAACTGGCCGCAAAGAGCGAGGCCCTGGTGGAGAAGCAGAATCACAAGAAGGGCTTGCCGGAGCGCCTGCAGGAAAGCGGGGAGAGTCAGGTATCGGAGGTTGATCCCGCTGCGCGGATGCGGAAAAAGCACGGCAAGCTGGGGGGCGGCGACAACTGCCAGCTTGCCGTGGACGACAAGCACAAGCTGATTGTGGCAGAGGATGTGGGCCAGGACGGCCATGACTTTGGGCAGTTCGAGCCGAGGATGACGAAAGCCTGCGAAGCCACGGGCAATTCCGGCCTGAGCGGTCTGGCGGAGGCCGGCTATTACAACGGCGCTCAGTTGAAGGGAGGCGAGGACAAGGGGAGGGATGTGTCTGGTCCACTCCCCAGGCAACCAGACCGCACGGACCAGGGAGAGCGGTTCGGCAGCGAGGATTTCCGTTACGCCCCACCAGACGACCCGTCGGTCTGTCCGGCCGGGCAGCGGCTGGCTCGAAGCAACGCGCCTGTCCTCAAGCGTAACCAGCTGCAGTTCATTTCTCGTGCGGGGCCAGAAACTTCTCGGGGTGGTGCGCGGGCGAGCCGAGGCTTGGAAAAGGCGCCCCCAAGGCGCAGGGTGGCGCGCGGGGAGCATGCGGCCTGGGGGGCCCGGCAGCGCAAGCAGATGCGCACCGCTGCGCCATTGATGCGCGGGCGAGCCGCGCTCGTCGAGCACCCTTTCGGCACCATCAAGCGCGGGGCGGGGATTGAGCATGTCCTGAGGCGCGGCCTCGACAAGTGCCGCGGCGAGTGCAGCCGGATGGCGCGGGGTGACAACTTCAAGCGGAGGGTGAACGCGCTGGGCGGGCATGCCTTCAGGGAGCCTTGCCTGCAAAAGCAGCGGACTCCGGCGATCGCTGTGTGAGATTGCCCGGGCGGCCGTGTTTCCCCGCCATCCAGCGCCGCTTTGCCGCGTAAATACTGTGTCTGTCTCTCCGCAAGTATCGGTTCCTGGGAGGATGGGAAGCCAGATCTGTCACGGCGTTGAGCACCGCGTAGGCGTTCTCTCCCTGTTCCAATGCATATTTGTCGCTGATGGTGTCGAGATGCTTATTCAGATTGGCCAAATCTTGCTCTTCTTTTTCCGATAGCGAACGGTCGGTCTTCGTCGGCGACTCGCGTGGATTCGCTATGGCAAGCACCGATCGAATCAATCGGACAAAGTGAGTTCGATCAACGGGACATTCGCGCAACGCCCGAAAGCTGTCGAGAAAGCTCTGCTTCGCTTCGGTAAGTCGCTTTCTTTCTACCTGGAACTCGATCTTGCTCTTCATGTCCTTCCGGGTATGTTCAAAGCGAAACCGCACGATGTCCTCGGGGCTGACCAAACCGTTTGTACAAACCTTGCGATAGAAGCCAATGCTGAACGCCAACGCGCGGCTGCCATTGTAGCTGTTCGATACCCGGATGAACGGCCCGAATGCATCCGGCACCTCCGTTCGGGCGCCCTTCATCACGTATGCAAATTGGAGCGCGGTCGTGTTGTGAGTGAGATCGATATGACAATAGCTTCCCGTGGCCGGTGCGTCGACGGAATTTAGAGTCCATTCGCTCGGGTGGGTCTCCGGGAACACCAGGGAACAGACCTCGTACGCAGCATCCATTGCTTCGTGATTGGTGAAGAGGCGGTAACTGGAACTGACGACTCCAACCACCGTTTTGTCGCGCACATTGACGATGGCTTGACGGCCAGCGACTCGGTGCAACATCTTCGCCCTGTACAGGGAAGCGCCTGAAACCGTTCGACGGCGTAAGCTCCTAGATGGCCCGATGTCTGCATAGAGATCTCGGACTTCAACCGGAAAGAAAATCTGTTGAGGCTGGCTCAATCGTGACATCGTGGGTCTCCATGTGGAACGGCCATGGCGGGACATCCTAGGGCATGTTCACACTATCGCAACGCATTGATGATGAGGGCGAAGGCGATGCATCCGAGGACTCGCACGGCGCGTTGCTCGCATCCCGGCAAGCGACGCCACACCCGCGCGATTGCGGTGCGCCGCGTGTCCAGCTCCCGGGCATACGCCCAAGGCCCGCCCCGGGTGCGCCGCGGCGGCCCCACGGGCTCCTCCCCCCGCGCCCCGGCCTGTGGCCGAGTCTTGGCGCCCGCGGACGCCCGGTCCCTGATCCGCGTCGGACTCGCGGGGGGCGGGCCCAGGCGATTCCGCCACTGGGCGGTCCGCCGGGGCGGCGAGGGTGTGCTCGGGCGAGCGCGTGCAGACGAGGGCCGTGTGCGCCTCCGTGGCGCCCAGAGGCATCTTGGGGGGGCCGGCCGCCTCGGGGCCGGCCGAGGGAGGGGGGCCGTTTTTGTGAGAGCCCCCGGTCCGGCGGGAGAGACATGGACAGGGGGCGGGCTCTCGACAGGGCCTCCAGCTTGAGGCGCCCGCTCTGTTCGCGTCGCCGAGGCGCGCAGCTCCGGGCAAGGACGCCGGGAGGCGACCAGCGGTGCAGCCGGGGGAGATGGGGGGCCAGGTGTCAAATCGGGCCGGTAACCCCCGCCCTTTGCCGCCCTGCTCGGTCACGGACAACCTGGCGGTGAGCATGTGGCGGGCGGACAGGCGGACAGGGCCGCGCGGCGCCGGGAGGGGGGCGCGATCCGTGCGTAGTGAGCTTGAGCGAGGTCTATCTACCAAGGATACCATAATCATGCTGATGAGTGGTAACATGTCCTAGTCGTGACTTTTTTCGCTCTTGCGCCTTTGGCGTCCACTCACGCATACGAGGTCGACCTGGACCATGGTTGGCTTGGCGATTGGATTTACGCCAGCGAATATTAGGTCTATACTAAACGGGCAAAAGACACCGGGGTAAGCAAAACGAACTCGCACGATATTGCCCTTGCCGTCTGAAGAGGGTGCGGGAGGGGGATCTGCCCCTTGCCTTTCCCGGACATCGAGTCTCTTTACTTTGGGAACAAAAAATACCTTCCCCCATATCGTTATTGTCGGTGGTGGTATTGCCGGTCTGGCCGCTGCCCACAGACTCGAAGAGTTGAGCCGAGAACGAGATTGTCCGCTTCGATTGACGTTGCTGGAGTCCAGCGGTCGGTTTGGCGGAGCCGTTGCAACAGAGCAGAGAGGGGATTTTCTGCTTGAACTCGGGCCGGATTCCTTTATTTCGGAAAAACCCTGGGCGTTAGCCCTCTGTCGCCGCCTTGGTCTTCAGTCCGAACTCATGGGTACCAACGAGGCGCACCGGGCCACATTTGTTGTCCACGGAGGGAAGCTCGAACCCCTGCCGCAAGGGTTCATGTTGCTGGCTCCCACCCAGTTTGCTCCCTTGCTAGGCTCGCGCATTTTTTCCTGGCCGGGGAAATTGCGCATGGCGCTTGATCTCGTACTGCCCCGGGCCAAGGAACAAAACGATGAAAGCCTGGGCTCGTTTGTGCAGAGACGGCTCGGACGAGAGGTGCTCGAACGCATTGCCCAACCCCTTATTGGTGGTATCTATACTGCCGACCCCAACCAACTCAGCCTTGCTGCGACCATGCCGCGTTTTCTTCAAATGGAGCGGGAGTATCGGAGTGTAATTTATGCACTCTGGCGAGCGGCTCGCCGGAATCCTCGGATGACCACGGGCACGAGCGGGGCGCGCTGGAGTTTGTTTGTGACCTTGAAAACGGGAATGCAGTGTCTCGTTGCTACTCTGACTGACCGCCTCACCATCGGAACGCTACGGCGTCGGTGTCCGGTCACGCGCGTCCGCTTCCAGCCGGCAGGCTCGAACGAGGCCCGCTGGACGGTAGGCTGTGCTGACGGCTCCAGTCTTCACGCCGACGGCCTTGTGCTGGCAACGCCGGCTTTTGTCGCAGCGTCCCTCGTGCGTCCACTTGACCTCGCGTTGAGCCAACACCTGTCCCGTATCCCCTACAGTTCAACGGCTACGGTGAATATGGCCTATCGGCGCGACCAGATTCCTCATCCATTGAACGGGTTCGGTTTTGTGGTGCCACGGGTAGAACAGCGTGCCATTCTTGCCGGGACTTTTTCGAGCGTGAAATACACAGGACGCGCTCCGAGCGACCATGCCTTGTTACGCACCTTTGTGGGGGGGGCATTGCAGGCCGAGTTGTTTGAGCGGGACGACGCTGAAATTCGGGCTCTGGTCCGCGGTGAGTTGCACCAATTGCTCGGGATTGTAGCGGAACCCATCCTGACCCGTATTGCCCGCTATCCGCAGTCCATGCCGCAGTACCTCGTCGGGCATCTTCAACTCGTTGACGAGATCGAGAAACAGGTGGCTGAGCACCCGGGTCTGGCACTTGTTGGCAGCGCTTATCGCGGGGTTGGTCTTGCCGACTGCGTGCGGAGTGGAGAAGCTGCTGCTGAGGCGGTATTTGCCCAGTGCAAGGCCAATCCACTGTAGTCGTGCGGTCTTGCAGACCAAGGCCTCTTTCCATCGCGATAACGTGCAGAGCGGGGGAGGAGGGGAACAGGTCGGTTTTGCCCGTAGGAACACGACCTGAGGATTGATACCGTTTTGTCGCCGGGCTATTGCCGGCGGCACCCTAGATCTTCATACGATTCGCTCCCTGAGCGACAGCCCGGGACATGAGTCCTATGAAGGAGTTGCTTGCCGACTCCTTTGCCGCATGCCTCGGGAGAAAACCGACATACTATCGTTACAAGTGCGGAAGGAGGCACCTAGTAAACGCTTATTTATTATATAATAATGAGTTAGAAGGTTTCCATCTGGCCAAACATGGACTGGAATACGCTCCAGAACGCTCCCTGTGGGTACCTATTCGGCCCCGCACGCAGCGCAAGGAAACCTCGACCATGCCGAAAATCACCAAGAGAACCGTCGGCGCCCTCGTCCCCGCCGAACGCGAGAAGGTCGTCTGGGACGACGACATCAAGGGCTTCGGCGTTCGCGTCCATCCCTCGGGCCGCAAGGTCTACATCGTCAAGTACCGTCACGAAGGACGCGCCATCAAGACCACCATCGGATCGCATGGCCCCATCACTCCGGCCGCCGCTAGGGCGCGCGCCGCGGAGATCGTCACCCTCGCCAGGACCGGGCGCGACCTCGAGGGCAAGATGCCGCGAAAGTCCGGCGGACCCACCATGGCCGACCTCGCCGGGCGTTTCATGGACTACGCTCCCGACCCTCTCAAGCCCAGCACCGCCCGGCTCTCCCGCGAAATCATCGGGAAGCGCATCCTTCCCCGGCTCGGCAAGCACCGGGGCGTCGATATCGGCCGGGCGGACGCCGCCCTCCATCGCGAGATGCGCGCCGTGCCCGGCCCCGCCAACCGGACCCTCGGCGTCCTCTCCCGCCTGCTGACCATGGCCGAGATCTGGGAGATGCGCCCCGAGGGCGTCAGCTCGCGCCGGTTCGCCAGGAAGTATCCCGAGCGCAAGCGCGAGCGATGCCTGTCCGACGCCGAGGACCGCCGCCTCGGTGCCATGCTGCGCGATGCGGAGCGCGAAGGCCTCGCGTCGCCCGCGGCGATCGCGGCGATCCGGCTGCTGATGCTGACCGGATGCCGCAGCGACGAGCTCCTCTCCCTGCGGTGGGACCATGTCGAGCTCGCCCGGGGCGAGTTGCGGTTGCCGGATGCGAAGACCGGAGCGCAGATCGTGCACCCTTGGCGAACCCGCCATTGCGTGCTGCGCGGCATACGGCGCATTGACGACGGCCCCTGGGTATTCCCGGCCAGAAGCCGGGCGCCCAGCTCGCCTTCCTGCATGGCCCATGGCATCGCATCCTGAAGCGCGCCGGCATCAAGAGTCTGCGCATCCATGACCTCCGCCACAGCTTTGCCAGCGGCGGTCTGCTGGGCGGGGGCCTGCCGATGATCGGCAAGCTGCTCGGCCACAACAAGGTCCAGACGCCCGCCCGCTACGCCCCTCTCGCCGACGATCCCGTCAAGTCCGCCGCCAACAGGATCGCCACCAGGACCGCCGAGGTCGCGGGGTGATATCGCCCTTCCGCGAGGTGTCGATGCTTATTCCTGAGCTCCGCCATTATAGACATAAGCAGAACATGCCTCCTCACGGATGGAAGTTCATGGACAAGCAGGAATCCAAATGGTGACCTTCAGGCATTCATCTCGGGTCTTCTTCATGTTCATAGCCGCCCCGTTTAATCTTCCATCGCGAGAGACGGAAACAGAACTCGGGGGGCGTGAGAGGCGGCCTGCGCGTATCATTCATCAATCGGAATAGTTTGCGTGCTTCTGACTCGAACTCTCGGATAGCTTTTCAGCGACCAAACCTGCGCCGCCCGTCTGAATTCGCCCTGCAAGTTCTTGAACGCGGCCGCCGCGTCGGCATAATTGCGGATTGCGGCGTCTATACGCACGGCACGGCCAATGCCAGGGAGAATCACCGCCGCCAAGGCCGCCGCCATGAGTAGTCGATACGAGGGATCACCCCGCAGAATGTGCGAAGCTGCGACCGCGCTCCCGGTGACTGCACCGATCCAGAGCGCGCCTCGCAAGTAGCGCAGGCAGCGCACCCAAATGAAGAAGTTCGTCGAGGTGTAGAGGCAGTTTTCCTCTTCCCGCTTACACTCACGTATGAGCGCGGCGGATGCCTCGCTGAACTGATCTTCGTCGGGATCATTGTGCCGAAGATATCTTGCCACTCGTCACCCGCCAGAGTTTCCCGGTTGCCGTCTTCAAATATGCAGGCCCTGAGCGCGCGTCCGTGGGCGCTCGAAGCTTTGCTCAGCCACGCATCTCCGAGTTGGATCGCTTCGCCGGTGACCGGCATGGTGAACCATCCGTTGGCGCGGCCGATCATGTGGCCCAAGGCATCCCGCACCAACCAGTCGAACCGGAATTCATCACAGCCGCCGTAGTTCAGCGCGGCAGCACTTCCATAACGAGCGCTTCAATCTGGAACGACTTGATGGGCACGTTGCAGTGGCGCTGCCACTGTTTCGGTATCCGGGTGAGTTTCCGCACGTTGCCGTTCAGCGCTGTATCGGCGCCACCAAGCGCGGCAATCTCCGCTTCCGGATGGACCCACTTGTAGCGTCCGCCTTGGTGGGTATCGCATACGAGGTAACCGCCTCCCCGGCAGGGGAAAGCCGGTACTACCTCCACCTCGCGCGAATTGAAGGGCACGACGACTACCTGCCCGTCTCCCCGAACGTCGGCCTGCGGATATGCGGTCTGAAGCCGATTCTTCACCTCCTGCAAGATCTGCGACTGCCGATTGCCCAAGCGTTGCTGGAATCGCCAGCACACCTCGACTGGCAGGATAAAGAGAATATCGACATCACGCGGCGGGCGAACCTGGGTGCGCTTGCCCCAAGAGCCGATCAGAATTCGGCGTACGGCATCGTCGCTGCTGTTCCAGCAGGCACGGTTCGGGCAGGAGACGACACCCTGATGCTTGGTTTGCCCATCGTTGGCCTGATCCTCGGTGGTCTTCAGGTTTTCAAGAAACGCTCGGAAACGCGGTCGGACGTAGTACCAGCGAATTGCTCCGCCGAGCGGTAGCGAGGACAGTCCAGTTCCCAATCCGCTATGGAAGTCATCGGCCCGTCACCTCAGCATCCCATGCCGAACTGCTGCCGGACCTCACCAGTCCCGACGAATTGCGATAACAGCCTGTAGTTCTTCCGTTCGTATCGAACCCTCCCAGCGATAACCGCCGGATGCACTTGAAGAACGTTGGCGAGATTCATCACGGCCATGGTCGTCGGCCGATCCCGCACTGTACTCGCTTCCCAAGCCGAGCGCGGAACAAGCGCTTCTTCCGCCCATTCATCCGCCTGCGTCTCCCGCGGGTCTTCCCGTCTCCCGTCGATTTTTCGAAGCGTGAAGTCGTCGATAAAGGCTTCGCCCCTGTCGTTGTCCATGTGTCGACCCACATGGGCCAGCTCATGCAGCAAGCAGAACCAGAAGTTATCAATTCTGTCGTAGCGCAGCGTGAGTCCGATTACCGGTCTGCCATCCCTGAGCTGAAGTGCCATCCCGTCGAGATACGTCTTTGGCAAATGTCTTTCGATCATCAGCGGAATGCCGTGCTTGGCCAACAATTCCTTCGCCAGCCGCGGACCGTTTTCCGACCAGCTCAGCCGTGCGACCTTTCGAAGGAAGTCCAAAGTTACGGTCCCGCGATCATAGTCCGCCTTGGGACGCTCCTCGTTGGCTCTTGCGAGAATCTGCCAGCACCACGCCCTGAGCGCATAGGGGTCCATCTTGGCATTCGCACGCACATGGTCATTCTTTCGGTAGAGCCTAGCGCCCGCGACATCCAGTCCCCCTGCACGAGCGATCAGGTTCCGCATGGCGTGCTCGGCACGTCCTGCCAGATCGCGTCCGTGCGGAATCCAGCCCAACTTTGCCATCGACTTGACGGGAAACCGGTTCCACTCGATGTCCGAAAGTGGGTCGTCCAAGTCGACATCCGGTTCCTGCAACAGCACGTCCGCCGGAATCCCGAGATGCTCATGTAGGGCGCGCGCCATCGGCATGGTGATCGTACGCTTGCCGGAGAGAACTTCCGAGACCTTTGCACGGCTTCCGATGAACGAGGCAAGGTCTGCGGGGCGCAGACCTGCCTGTTCCATACGAAACTCAATCGCGGCGACCGGGTTCGGATAACCCATCGGCACTTGTCTGCTTTCGTACAGTTCAACGAGATCGACCAAGACATCGAGTTCATCGCCCTCCGGGCTGTCGATCTCTATACCCATGAGTTCAGAGATCCGGGCCAACGCCGCCTCGTAGTCCCTCTCCGACCGGATTGGCTTGATATGGGGCATTTCGCACCTCCTCCATGTCTACGGCGTCATACTCCGCATGCGTACCCACGAAGCGGATGTAGACGACGCGGTACCGATAATTGATCTTCACGACGAGCCGGTAGTTGTTGCCCTTGATGTTGAAGATCGCGCGATTGCCGCCAACAATGCTCGCGCTGGCGTACACCTCCTTCAGGCTAGCTAGTGTATCCCAATCCGCTTGCTTCACTTCCCGGTACCAAGCGAGAAGCGGCTCCTCGGCATCCGGATGACGCCGCCAGAACTCCCGGAGCGTCTTCTTGGCGATGATCCGCATAAGCTATATGAACCGTTCCTATTTTCATGTCAAGTACATTGCTCCCATATCAAGAACATTTCGTTGCCACGACGCAGTCTCCCATGTCAAGCAAATTGACTCGGCCAGATGCGCCCTCCGTCGAGACCGGTTGTGCATCCGGCGGCAGACCTGTTCGCAACGCGATGGACTGTCGGTTTCGGAGGAGTATCGTCGCCGGCCGAGGTGCTGCCCGGATGGCGCGAAGGCCTCGAAACGGAAGTGCGCAACCCGGTGCACCCGGGACCTGATGCTGTTCGCGTGCTATACCGGCATGCGCCGGGGCGAGGTCGTCTCGCTGCGCTGGGAACGGGTGGACCTCGAAGCGGGACTGTTCCGAGTCGAGGAGACCAAGACCGGGGGGCCGCTAGAATTGCCGGTCACGCACCAGCTGGGGGCCATCCTTGCGCGGCGCCGGGCCAACAGCGACGCCATGCCGACGGACCTGCGGGGCTGGGTGTTCCCGTCACTGTCCAGCAAGTCGGGCCATGTCGAGGAATGTTCTCCCACTACGCCCGCATCGGCGAGGTCGTTGGCGCCCGTTTCTGGTGCCACGGCCTGCGCAACCCCTTCATCACGGTGGCGGAGCGGGAACTCATGCTGCCACGCTCGCTGACCAAGCGGCTCGTCAACCACGCCCGGCCCTCCGATGTGACCGAGGGCTCTGCGGCCGACTGGGCCGTCGGCCAACTCCGCGAGCCGGCCCAGCGGGTCGCCGACAGGATCGGCGAGTTGATGGGCGCGGCGGATCTGGACTCCGCGCCGGGTTCGTCTCAAGCCACATAAACCGTCTCCGGGCGTACATGACCGCCCCGTCCGCTTCCCATCGGGGCGATCCGCGGGCCCCAGATCATGATTGTGGCGGACGATCAGGGTTGTCAGGCACGGAGGCGGTGCCGTGACCGGGATGCCTCGGGAAAATACCATGGATGCATGTGCCGAAGGGACGAGAAGAACTGCGCCGAGGCATGACCGGATCCCGGTTCACGGAAATCCTGATTACTTGGCATCCTGTCTCTCTCGCGCTCTTTGGAAGACTTCGTGCGTCAGGTATTCATGTGCGGCGGCACGGAACTCGGCGTCCGTCATCACTCTGAAAAAATATTCCCTTTGTTACCCTCCATTCGCGCAATGAATAACTCGTTCAGCTTGCAATCCAGATAAGCGGCGAAGTCCGCGAAGCTGTGGGCGCGGGCGGCTTCCGCGATCCCCTCGTTGTTCTCCGTCGAAGCCCGTATCTGGTCGAAGAACAACTGGTCTGCCTCGGTGAAGTCCGTGCCAAAGCGC
This sequence comes from uncultured Binatia bacterium (SeqCode), assembly GCA_965116085.1. Lineage (GTDB taxonomy): Bacteria > Desulfobacterota > Binatia > Bin18 > Bin18 > Bin18. The sequence goes on along the minus strand of OZ220487.1, from coordinate 4,641,486 downwards.
TCGTTGAGACGCTCGATCAGGCTCGAAAGCGTCATCTCCTCGTCCTTGACACCCGCAGTGCCGACGTCTGTCGGTCCCTTCAGGGGAGCAGCGTCTCCTTCCGAGAGGCCGATGGAGCGCTCGGACATCTGTTGAATCCAGAAGAACTGTAGCGCCACCTCGTCATCCAGGACAAGGGCATGGCCATCGCCCGGCGGCGGAAGCTTCGCCAGCAGGTTTCGCACGAAAGTGTAGAGCCGTTCGAGATCGCTATCCTGATAAGGAATGATCTGCGACAGGAAGGCGTAAATGGTTGCGATAGGCCTTCAACTGCCGCGGAACGCCTCCCGCGCCTCTTCCTCGAGGTCCTGGAAGCGCTGAACGATCGCATCAAGGATGGCGTTCATCTTGCGATGATCGCTCGCCGAGTGATCGCGCCTGGCGCGATACCAGACATCGGCAAACGCGGTCACATCGGTCGGCGTGAAGACCGCCTGTTCAAGCAGGCGGTCTTGCAATTCCGACAGGCGCGGCGGATCGGCGTTCTCGCCGACGGGCGCGGTCTCGTTGAACGCCTTGCGGATCTCGTCGTCCTCGTTGGCAAAGTCGAGAACGAAGGTGCGTGACTTGCCGGGCGCGATGCGGTTGAGCCGCGAGAGGGTCTGGACCGCCTGAACGCCGGCCAAGCGCTTCACCACATACATAGCTACAACAGCGGCTGGTCGAAGCCGGTCTGGTACTTCTCCGCGACCAGCAGCACTCGGTAATCATCGCGTCCAAAGACCTCCGGGAGCTCGTTTTCGGCAAGTCCTTGGTTCATCGCCACTTCGGTGTACGACGATCCGGGGCCGTCCGGGTCTGCTACTGTCCCCGAGAAAGCCACCAGCGAACGGATCCAGTGTAGCCTTGCTCTGCAATGTAGCGATCGAAGGCAAGCTTGTATTTCACGGCGGCAAGGCGGGCGCCGGTCACCACCATCGCCTTCGCGCGCCCGCCGAGTTCATGCATCACGTTGAGCCGGAAATGCTCGACGCCGCCGGAAACGACCTGCTCTATATTGACCGGATGAAGCTCCAGATAGCGAGCAAGGATCTTTGCGGCCTGCCTGCGCGGCACGTCGGGATCGTTCTCAATCTGTTTGATCAGGCCGAAGAAGCGCTTGTAGGTCGTGTAGTTCGCCAGCACATCCAGGATGAAGCCTTCCTCGATAGCCTGCCGCACGGTGTATTCGTGGAAAGGTGACGCGCCGGACGGGCCGGGCTCGTCGAACAGGGCCCTGGTCTTGAATTTCGGCGTGGCCGTGAAGGCGAAGAAACTCAAGTTCGGCTGTCGGGCGCGTTTCAGCGCATCGCGCAGCACGGCCGCCTTCGCCTCGTCGGAGAGGTCGTCGTCCTCTTCGTCGGAGAGCTGCGCGGCGATGGAGGCTTCGCTTCCGTCCTTGTTCAGCAGGCCCCTGAGGGTTGTCGCGGTCTCGCCGCTCTGGGACGAGTGCGCCTCGTCGACGATGACGGCGAAGCGCTTGCCCGCCGTGTCGATCGTCACGCCGGCGCCTTGCTGTTCAAGGGTCGAGAGCGCCTGAGAAAGGAAAGGGAACTTCTGGATCGTGGGGATGACGATGGGCGTACCTTGCGACAGCGCCCTAGCGAGCTGCCGGGTGTCCTCGTCGATCTTCTCGGCCACGCCGGTCTTGTGCTCGAGGTAGACCGTGTCCTGCAACTGCTGATCGAGTACGCGCCGATCCGTCACGACCACGACAGAGTGAAACACCTTCCCGTCGCGTTCGTCGTGCAAGCTGGCCAGCCGGTGCGCGAGCCAAGCAATGGAGTTCGATTTGCCGGACCCCGCCGAATGCTGGATCAGGTAGTTTCGGCCCGCGCCGTTGGCCTTGGCGTGCGCGACGAGTTTCCGCACCGCGTCGAGTTGGTGATAGCGCGGAAAGATCATCGTCTCCTGCCGCACGGTGCGCGCGCCCTTGTCGGTCTTGACCTGCGTTTTCTTCACTTCCAGGTGCATGAAGCGTTGCAGGATTTCCAGCAGGCTGTCGGCCCGCAGCACCTCGCCCCACAGGTAATAAGTCTTCCAGTCGCCCTCGACCGGTGGGTTGCCCGCTCCGTGGTCGTTCCCTCGGTTGAAGGGCAGGAAGTGGGGCTCCTTGCTCTCCAGCCGGGCCGTCATCCACGCCTCGTCCGGATCCACGGCAAAGTGGACAAGGGCACGTTTCTTGAATGCGAAGAGCAGGTCACGCTCGTCGCGATCATTCCGGTACTGGCGAATCGCATGGGCGGCGCGCTGCTTGGTCAGCGGGTTCTTGAGTTCGACGGTGACCACCGGGATACCGTTGACAGCCAGCGTCACGTCGACGACGCAGCGGTGGTTCTTGCCGTCGGCTGCCTTCATGACCGAGGTGAAGGCGACCTGGCGCGTCACGGTGAGCCGGTTGCTAGCGTCGAACTTCTCGATCTGGTCGGCGAACTTGAAGCGCTCGAAGATATGTCGTGCGGTCGGGGAAAAGCCGTTAATGAACGAGCCGAGATTCGGCGCGATGTTCTCGGCATCGCCGAGCAGTCGGGCGAAGGTATAGCGACTGGTGTTGTAGAGGGGTTGTTTCCGGTTCGGGTCGGCGGCCTTGCCAAGCCGGCGGTCCATCGCCGCTGCGGGCATCGATTGCGCCTCAAGCTCTCTGCGCTTCTTGAGAATGGCCTCCTTGGTCGGCTCCAGGACACAGTCGATCCGGCGCAGGACGACCATGGGCAGCATGACCCAGCCGATATTGCGGGGGCCGGTACGGCCCCCTGAGCCGGTTCGCGATTTCCCAGATCCTGGCCTTGAGTTCGTCGTGCGCCTGAATGTTCACGGACGCTCTTCTCTTTCCCGGCCGCCGTCCACTCGTCGCCGAGGGGTGCGTTGCAGCTTGGCACTTCTCATCGGCGGTTCCGCACCCGGCGAAATGCCCGGCACTCCGCGCGGCGCCCGTCAGCGGCCTGTAGCCGCCACGCTGCGGGGGTGGAAGCTTGATGCCGTGCTTATCCCCGGAATGCCGCGCAGAGACTTCGGACGGTTTCGGGGGCCGGGCCCAGCTCTTCCATCGACACGCCGAACTGTCGGGCGTCGACCCCGGAGACAGGACTTGTCTCCGGGGTCGACGCCGCGGATGGCGATGCTGGTGTTCATGTCGGCGCTTCCACTTTCGCCCAGCAACGGGGCATTGCCAAACTACGCTATCGGAAAGCGCGGAGCAAAAGATTGCGGCGCCGGTCTTCTCCGACCCGCTGACGCCGCGGTGTTCGTCTGCGGGGCAGCTCCGTCGGAGAATAGGCCATGGCCTGACGCTCCTGCGCAAGGTTGCGCGCGTGTGTGTCATCAACCCATTGTAATTTCTCAACTAATCCGGTTGATAAGGGCACGGATTCCCATCATGTTCCCGCCGTGGCGGCAACCGGGGCGCCCGCAGAGGCTCCCCGGTTGCCGCACCCATGAGCCGACAACGGCCGCAGCGGGGAGAGCGAGCCATTGGCAAACCGCGTACATCATGAGCGCCGCACGGGATGGCGATCCGTCTTCGATCCCGAACTGTGGCGACAAGGGTTCGTCGTCGCAACGATGGGCGCGGTCTCAATGGCGCTCCTTGCCTGTGCGGTCGCGCTGACGCGGGACACCACGGGGCATGACCGGTACGCGGCGGCCAGGATCACGGCTGCGGACCTTCTGATTGCTGCCGGGTACGGCGAGGACACGCCGGTGGAATACCGCGGGGCGAACGGCACGGTCGAGACGGTGAGCCGCTACGGCCTGACGGTCACCCTGATGGCGCGCTGGGCGCGGGAGGAGGTTCTGATGGCAGCCTGGAACGGCTTGACCTGTCGGCATGGCCCGTGTGCGTGACCGATGCGGCCGCCCGAGTCCGTTCCGTCCGAATCATCCGACTCCATCGACCCAACTCCCCCATGGCCGAAATATCGCACGGTCTGCCAAACCCTTCGCATACTCGGTCAGCGCATCCCGCCGGTCCTCAGCGTCAAGCGCTACCGGCATAACAATATCCGCATGATAGGGATTATCGCGGGTCGGCGATGGCTCGACAGAACTGCCTGCAGCCACGATGCCTCCGGCGGATAGTATATACCAACCTCAGAACCGCCTTCCCCTGTCTGCAGCAGCGTTCCGTATCCCGATGTCGGCCATCTCGGCATCCAATGCAAACCCCATTCGGTTTACCGATATTTCATTGGCGTTATCGGGAGGTCTGAACACCGTCATCCGGGCGTGTCCGACTTTCCCCCTTTTCCGCTTACGGAGCGCCTTCTTCGCCTCGGTTTCCGATCGAACCTCCCGCCCAAGTTCGTCTCTTGGTTGGATTATATCTGGAATTTCTCTGGACTTCGGCCCCGCCACTATCGATTTTCCATCGCATTATCCGTCGGTAACCCAAGTGCCTTCAGAAGATGCGGCACGTCCGCTGCGTCATCGACGCGCGCGCGCCCTTTCTTCCCGCTGGCCCGGTAAAAAAGGACCCCGGCTCCGTCGCACTCCACCACCATCAACACGCTGCTTTGCCGATCAGGACTCCGCAGATCAATCACAATGCCCCCCCCTTCCATTGGGTATATGTCCGGCTGCTCCTCTACAAATCCCGATACGCCCCTGAGCACTGCCTCCGACTTCGACAATCCCAGCCCGGACGGCTTATCCAGCCCTTCTTCGACCGCGACAGCCGGGCAGTCCGCGAGGTCGTCCATCGCGCTGTTCAGCCATCCGTTTTCCTCTGCCTCTCCAGTGACCGGTGTATTTTCCCGGCGTACCGGGCTCGCCGTGCCGACGTTCACCGGTCCCTGCGATTGCCTGTCTTCGAAATCAGCCTGTCCGGGAAGCGAACGTGCAGGCCAGTCGGTCTGTTGAAATTGCGTTTGCACTTGCAGAGTTGTGCCGCAGTGCTTGCCGTGCCAATTATCGGCCAATATGTCCGACTGCCCGGTCAAAGACATGTGCTCGCGAGGAAAACCTATGGACCGAGGCATTTTTGGTAGAGCCCATGTAGAAAACAGTGCTTCCTGAAGCATCAATCAACTCCACTCCAGAGTTAGATCTAATTTGCCACAAACTGCATTCACAAGTCTGAAAAGGTGTTCCGCTCTATCGTTAAAAGAAATATGGCTTGACCCAAGTCCATATTCAGAAGAAATATCAAGGAATAAATCGGCTTCGGGAAGAGCTGATTTATCGAGATAAATTCCGATGACCAAACTTCTTCTTCGTTCGAAGAGTCAAACTTTGCCACGGAACGGGTTGCCGTGGCGCCAATTTCAAATGGATCTCGTTCGTTCGGGCGCCAGGTTAGCTGGCGAATCATATGTTCTGTAGCATTGGCTCCGCCTTCAACGACCAACCAGAATGGAGTTCTTAATCTCCATAGTGCCGGCTTGCCATCTTGCAGAAATCCGCTTGCAGCAGATTCGAAACATCTCATACACCTTTTCGTACGCTCTATATCGTCAAGGTTCTGGAGCCCGGAAAAGTCCGCGCGGTACCCGTTCAATCTCGCTTCCATGACACAGTTGGGTGACGCCAAATTCAAAGAAACGAAAGCACTGTTTATGGTATTACCGTTCTCGACCCTGATCGCCTCGGGAGGAATAATCAACTCCTGGCTCAACGCATCGTGTATCGGTTCGATAATCTGCACGAACGACTGATGCGGCTGAACGCCGGGCGCGAAAATACCACCTCGTAGAACGCGTCGAGTCTCACAATGTGCGCTTTCATCTTCACAAGCTTAACCCAACCGGAACTTGGTCACAACCGCTTGTCGGCGGCAATGCCGTAACCATGGTTCAGAAGCCGCAATTCGGGCACCGCGGGATCGGCCTGTTTCGCAACACCTCCGGGGCCTGCGGTTTGTTTGCCCTTCTTTGCGTACTGCCTGGCGGCCTCCGCCATGGTGCGCTCCCTACTGTTCAGGAAATATGGAGAATCCGAGCGCGCGTGTAAAGGCTTGGCACTCGTGCCATTCCAGCCGGTAGCGAAAGGTAGGCAAGAACGGATGGGCCATGGGGGCTATTGCGGTGGCTGGGGTCAATCAGGGCATTGGCGCAGGCATTGCGCCGTCGCCGGGCTTCGCTGTGGCCTGCCGGACGTGGCCCGGAGTGGCTCGACCTGCCGGCCTGGCTCGAGGACGTGACCGATGCGGCCGGCCTCATTGAAGCCTCCGGCAACCCCTCTCCCTGCCCCCTGACAGCGGACTGTTCGGGGCGCCGGGCCAGGTTTTTTCACGGCCCCGATGCGGCATGCGGCGCCTGGCGGCGCCAAGGGTGTGAAACGCAGGAATTGCCATACCGAAAGCGGTTTGCCGATGCTTCCGCCGCTCCTATCTATGCCGGATGAGCACACGGAATCCAGATCCCGGCGGCGTCCTCGATGCCCGGTTTCTGCGGGCGATCGAGGTCTGGTGCGCCGGAAGGGGGATGAGCGAGGGAGCGTTCGGCGCCGCCGTGTACCGCGACCGCGGTTTTGTCGCCTCGCTGCGCGACGGCCGCAGCCCGCGGCTCGGGACGGTGGACCGGGCGCTCGCCGTCATGGGCGAGCCGCCGGCCGGCCCCGCCTCCCTCGGGGAGGTGGAGGCGTTTCTCGCGGTGACGGGGGTCAAGCGCTCGTTGCTCGGACGGGAAGCGACGGGCAACCCTTCCTTTGTCTCGCAACTGCTCGGGGGCGTGTCACCGAAGCTGGCGACGGTTGAAGCGGTACGCGCGGCGATGAAGTCGCACGCGAGCCTTGCCGAGTGGCGCGAGATACGTGCCCGCGCCGGCGCGATGCCGGCGATCCTGACCGGCGCCCCGCTGCCGTCTCCGGAGCCGCCTGCCCGGCGCGAAGAGCGTGACCCTGAACCGGAGCCATTGGCTCGGCGCCGCGAGGACCGGGGCTATGTGGACACCCGCGAGGCGGCGGCGCGGCTGGGGCTGTCCCCGGGCACGCTGGCCCGATACCGGCTCACCGGGGCGGGTCCCTGGTATTACCGCTTCGGGGGCTGCGTGCGCTACGCGGCGACGGACCTGGAGGTATGGGCTGCCGGCCGCAGGGGACGCCGGAACGGAGGCGTCCGCGCCGGAGACGAGGCTGCGTGGAGGACATCGCCTTGATCCCGGGCGTCCCCGGACGCGGGGATGTCCCTAATGCCTGACACCGACCAATGGCTCCTGCCGCTGGTGGTGGCCGGGGTCTGCGCCGTCGGCATGGCGATGCTGGTCGCCGGTATCGCGCTTGCGCTCGGCACGACCGGGCACGATTGGTACGCGGCCTGGAAGTTCACGCTGGTCGAGGCCATGCTGAGCGTCGGCTTCGACGATTACGGGGTTGTCGATTACCGCACGGCGGCCGGCGAAACCATTACTGTCGAGCGTTACCGCCTCGCCTATGTCATGGGCGAGGCGTGGTGGGCCCGCAGGCGGATATTCTCGCTTGCGGCGCGCGCGGTGCTGGGCGCGTGCACCGGGCTTGCCCTGTTCGCAATATGGATAGGGGTGGGGGCCGCGGTGCGCTTGCGGCGGTTCGTGGGCGGGCGCGGCGCGGTCGTGGAGCCGGCGCCGCGGGTGGGGCGCGGATACGCGGGCCGGATGGAGCACCCGGACGGGTGGAGCGACGGTGAACTGATCGCGGCGCTCGCCCGGCGGAGCGGTAGGTTCGGCGTGTTGCTGGTGTCTCCCGCCGAGGTCGAGCGGCTGGCGGGGCGCGGCGGCGACGCCCGGCGGTCCGCAACGCATCGGGAATCGTTGCCGCCGGCACGGAGACCGGGCCTGCCGTCGCCGGAGAGTGCGGAACCGGCCGGCGAGGCCGCGGTCCCGGCGAAACCGGCTCCCGCCGATCCCGGAAGCCGCCTGGACAGGACGAAGACGGACCAGGCGCCCGGCGGCACGGCGGTTGCGCGCCGGCGCGAGCCGGGCGAGCAATTCTTCTGATGGTCGCCTCGGTCGGCGCCGTCGCCGCGCCGTCCCAAGGCGTGAGCTCTTACGAGCGCGACGGCTATTACGCGAAGGACGATCCCGAGCATCGCGGCGCCAGCGCCTGGGCCGGCAGGGGTGCGAAGGCGCTCGGCCTTTCCGGCCCGGTCGATCCGGACGTCTTCACCGCGATCCTTGAAGGTCGGGTGCCGGACGGCCCGCAACTGGGGCCGCCCCGGCAAGGACGGCGAAATCGTCCACCGGCCCGGCCGCGACCTCACCCTGTCGGCCCCGAAGTCGGTCTCCCTCGCCGCGCTGGTGGGCGGCGACGCCCGCGTCGCCGAGGCGCACGGCCGGGCGGGCGCACCCTCACCTGGGTCGAGGAGCGCGCCATCAAGACCCGGATGAAGGATCCGCATGGCGGGGGAATGGGGCGCGCCGACGGCCAGAGGGCGGTGATCGCCACCTTCACCCACGAGACCTCGCGCAACCTCGACCCGCCGCTCCGCCCCCATGCGGTGATCGCCAACATGGTGCAGGGCGCCGCCGGCAAGTGGCGCACCATGGCCAACGAGAAGCTCTCTTCCTCGAAGATGCTGGTCGGCGCGCTCTACCGGAGCGAGCTCGCGCGGGAACTTGCCTCGCTCGGCTATCGCCTGGAGAAGACCCATGCCGACGGGCGGTTCGAGATCGCGGGCGTGGCGCATGACGTGATCGAGGCCTTCTCCACCCGCCGGGCGGAGATCGAGGCGGCGATGGGCGGGCGCGGTCTGGGCACGCCGGCGGAGAACCAGCGCGCCGCCCAGCGCGCGGCGCTGATGACCCGGGCGGCGAAGCGCGATGTCGACCGCGCCGAACTGCGGGAAATGTGGCGGCGCCAGGCGGACGGGCTCGGGTTCGACGCAAAGGCGCTGACGGCCGAAGCGATGGAGCGGAGCCGGGACGCCCCGGGCAAGGACCGCGAGGCCGGGCGGGAACCGGTACCGGACAGGGCAGCGGTTCGCCAGGGCGACCTGTTCGATCCCCCGCCGCAATCCCCGGCGGACACGGCGATGGCCTGGGCGGTGGACCACCTGTCCGAGCGCGAGGCGGTGTTCGCGAAGATCGACCTGCTTGCCGCCGCGCGGGCGTGGAAGCCGGGCGCGGTGACCATCGGGGAGGCCGAGGCGGCCGTCGCCAGGCTGGAAAAAGAAGGGACGCTGCACGCTTGCGGCCTGCCGGCCTGGGGCGAATCGCTCACCACCGACAAGGCGGTGGCGGACGAGAAGGAAACCATCGCCCTGATGGAACGCGGCCAAGGCGTATCGCGGCCCGTGATGCGCAGCTGGATCGCGGGGCCGCTCCTGCACAAGGGCCGCCTCACCGTGGGCTAGAAGGAGGCGGTCAAGACCATCCTGTCCTCGAAGGACCGGGTGGTCGGCGTGCAGGGCTATGCCGGCACCGGCAAGACCACCATGCTCGACCGCGCCCGGCAGCCCGCCGCGAAAGGCGGCTACCGCACGATCGGCGTCGCGCCGTCCGCCTCGGCGGCACGTACATTGGCTGCCGAAGCCGGCATCGAGACCGAGGCCCTGCAGCGCTTCCTCGCCCGCAACGCGGGCATCGCCGAGGGGCGGCTGACCCGCAAGGGTGCCAGGGAAATGCGTGCAGCCTTCCGCAAGACCGTGCTGGTGGTCGACGAGGGTTCGCTCGCCTCGACCGTCCAGGCCCGGGATCTGCTGCGGATCGCCGCCGCCATCCGCAGCCCCCGCGTGGTGCTGGTGGGCGACCGGAAGCAGCTCGACGCGGTGGATGCGGGCAAGCCCTTCGCGCAGTTGCAGGCCGCCGGCATGAAGACGGCGGTCATGGACGAGATCCTGCGCCAGAAGGACGCCGAGTTGAAGGAGGCGGTGCGGGCGCGCCTCGCGGGCGAGATCGGCAGGGCCTTCGGGAAGCTCGGCGACCGCATTGCCGAGGTGAAACTGGACAATCTCGCCGGCGCGGCCGCCGCGCGCTGGCTGAAGCTCTTCGCCCACGAAGGCGAGAACACCGGGCTGATGGCGCCGAGCCATGCGCTCCGCACCGGGATCAACGGCCACATCCGCGAGCGCCTCGCCGGTGTCGATCACCGGAACGGCACGGTGATGTTGAAGGGGCCGGATGGTCAATCCGTCCCCTGGCGGCCGCGCCGGGTCGGTGCGAAGCGCGGCGCGGTCGAGGTCTACCGGACGGAAAGCATGGAACTGCGCGTCGGCGACGGCATTCGCTGGACGCGCAACGACGCCGGCCTCGGGCTGGTCAATAGCGACACGGCGGAAGTCGCGCGGGGCCAGGGCGACCGCGTCGCGTTTCGGCTCGGCGACGGCCGGACGCTGGAACTCGGCAAGAGCGACCCGCAGCTGCGCCATCTCGACCATGCCTGGGCCTCGACGGTGCATACCTTTCAGGGACGCACCGTCGACAACGTGATTGCGGTGATGGAGGCGAAACACCCGAAACTGTCGACGCAGAAGAGCTTCTACGTCGAGATCAGCCGTGCGCGCCACAGTGCCGAGCTGGTCACGGACGATGCGAAAACGCTTCGCGAGACCCTGGAGGCCGCCACCGGCGAGCGGGTCTCCGCGCTCGAAGGGATCGGCGCGGAAGAGAAGGCGCGCGGCGACGGGAAGGAGCGTGGGCGCGGACTGGAGGCAGTGCCGGAGCGGCCCGCCGGAACCCCTACTCGATTCACACATTTCCAGCGATCCCATATCCGAGTTGGATTGCCCTGAGTTGATACAGTCCGCGCACCATGCCCCCAGGGCCCCGGTTTCCCATACTCTCCGGTCCAGCCGCCGAGCCGGGCGCACCCCCAGGCCGCAAAGGCAAGCGCGCCCCTTGGAGGTGGGTGCTTTTGCTTGTCGGTCGTCCCTTCCAGCGCAGCGGCTACGGCCTCAAGGCCCGGGTGATCCTGCGCCTCGAGAACATCCTCGATCGGGCGGTGGCCTGCGCCCTCCCGGGCCTGCACGAGTGGCAGGCCCGATCTCCCCGCGCTACGCGTTCTGGCGCAACGCGTTTGGAAGGGCGCGGTTGCCACCGACCCGTGTTCGCTGTCGAACCCTGTGGTCTTGCTGGTCCGGCAACCCGGCTCGATGACCCAGCGCCGACGGGAGCGTGGCGGTATCCCTCGCGCCTGTTCGCACGTTTCGACCCGATGGCTGGTCAGCCGGCGCCCATGTGCGCGCTGCCCGCCGGCTGGCGGGTCGATTGCCCGCGCCTCGCCGCTATAGACGGCCGTGCTGGCGGGAACGCCGGGTTCAAGCGGGTTGGTTTTGGGAGGCTTCCGGGGCACGCACGCGAACCGAACGCCCAGGCGGGCCGGGCGCTTCCTTTGCCCGGGCCGCGCGGGCACCGCGCCCGGATGGTCCTGCGGCGGCCGGCCCGCAAGGCGGGAAAAGCGCTGGCCGGTGTCCTCGCAAAGACGGCGGTCCTGGGCCGCCCGGCTCCGCCCGTCCCCGCCGTCCGGGCGGCCTGCGCACCTCGCGCAGTTGTCCCCTTCCCGGTCGGCTCCACCCGTGCCCTTCGCCGCCGCGTTCAGCACGGTTGCCCTGGTTTGCAGGGCTGCAAGCCAGCGGGCGCTCTCCTTTGCGCGAAGCGGGCGGGTGCCGGGCGGCTTCGGGCCGCCGCCGGAGCGTTCACTCAGTGGCCTGGCGACCGCGCCGAGCACCGGGCCCGGGGCCGCCTCCACCGCTCGTGGCAGGGCCGACCATGCCGTTGCCCGCCCCGTCATCACGGAAGCGCGGTGGGGCTTGCCTCGCCAGCATAGGCAACCCGGCAACGCGCCCGGACGGGGGCATTGCGGCCTTTGCGACGACCTTCTTCCCGGGCACTTGCCCGTGCCTCACAAACCGTCCCAAGCGGCCCGCGCCGGCGCGCTTGCCGCCGACACCACGCACCGCAACCCCACGCGGACCGCCCGCGACCAGACGCTCATGAAAGAAGCGTTCCGCCTGATCCAACCGCAGATCACCACAATGCGCACTCGGGTTTTGCCTCTCTCCTCCCCCCTGTCACGGCAACACAGCAGAGAGCATCGACAGGACAAACGGCACATTTCACAAACCCATGACGCAAGCAGGAAAAGATGTGGGCATACAGTAGGCCGGAACCCGGGGCGAGGCGCAAAATAAGGGCCGCGAGCCGGAGCGGGACAAGGCAGCGATGCTGGAGAAGGCGCACGCGCCGCGCGGCATCGAGATGGAGATGTAGCCAAGTCACACTATCGGGTCAGGATATCCAGCGCCCGGGTCCGGTCGAGTTGGGCGTGTGCGAATTGATTGCGGTAACTGCGGAGGCAACCGTAGCAGCTGGAGTCGCAGCCACAATTGCCTCGTACGCGTTCCGCAGCGGCGACAAGGACTTTGCCGAAAATCTGTTCGTTTTCCATCTGTGCGACCAACCCGGCGCCACCCGGCACGTTGTCGTAGAGCACAACCGCGGACTCACCCGGGCGGTCTCCGCCAGTAATGGTGACATTCAGGTCGGTGTCCGGCACTTCGAGCGTGTCTGCCGCACCGAGCAGAACCCCGTACGCGACCGAATACGCATCCCACTCGCCGCGGACCATCGGAAACTGAAGGCGCACAACGTCGGCGGCCAGTTCATGGCCGAGGGAGAATCGTTCCAAGGTACCCATACAATCCGAGCCAGATGGCGATTTGTGGCCGGCCTGAGGCGCCGCCATGTGACGGCCGCAGGATCGGCAGATGTAGAACCCTTCCCTGTTCCGGCCTTCGCACAGGATGACCAGAACCCCGGGGACAGCCCGTGTCACCTGCACACCGAGAACGGTCTTGCTCTCGGGTTGCGCGTCGAAACCGCGGAAGAACGGCCGCGTCGTGTAGAGGCGTCGTGCGCGACCCTGCGGTTCGGATGGCTTCTTGAAGAGGGGAGTTACGAAGCCGAACTCGGGAATGAGGTATTTTCGTTCGCCCGGCGGTGCGTCGGAGTCGCCCTCGTTCCATTGCCTGAAGTTGCGGGTGTCGTCATACCGGTAATGGCGCACAGGCCATGCCTTCCCGGCAACCGCCTTGACGCCGCAGGATTCCCATTCGAGCTTGTTGGCAACTACCTTGCCGCCTGGAGCGTACTCGGCGATCGCCTGGGACAGGTCCCGCTGAAGCGCGATACCGGTCGGTCGGTCGTCCGTGGACCGGACATCAAGCTCGACGACATCCATCGGAAACCCGTATTTCGGAATGACGGCTTTACGGGAAAGGAAGTTCAGTGTCCTCTCCTCCGCAAGGGTCTTCATCCGCCTGCCGATACGCCCGATCGAACTGTCCTTGCCCTGGTCGAAATATTCCCTGCGAAGAGTCTCCATCGCGGTAAAGTCCGCGCTCACTTCCGCCTCCGCGAGAGCAAGGCGGCTGTCCTCGCCGGTTATGTTCAAAACCCAGGCATCATCGTCGAGACCGACCCGGCCGTGCATGTTCTCCGGAACGATGCGGCGCATGGTTTTCTTCAGTTCTCCGTTATCTTCGCAGAAGCCGAACAGGTCGTTCGTTGCACGAGGTGTATGCCAGCCACCCACAAACGTTTCAACGTTCTGGAACCTGACCGGATCCTGCTTGAAGAACTCCGACAGGACGACGGCAACCATATGGCGCAGAACGATCTTCTCGTTCGTCATATGCAGACGCGGCGGGTGTATTGCACCCTTGATCACGCGATCGACGGGATTCTCGTAATGATAGAGGTCGTGGGGATTGCGGCGGCAGCGCTCCGCCCTCCGGTGCGCCGACCCCCCCCCCCCCCCCCCCCCCCCCCGCTCACGGCCAGGCCTCCACTTCTGTCGGCGCGGAGCGGGGGAGGCGGTGTTCCCGGCCGCGGGCGGCGGGCCGGCAGGACGGGGACGGGTAGCTGGAGAGCGTCCCGGCTATGGCCACACCGGCACGTTCGGGCTGTAATCGGCAAGCGCGCCCGCGACGCGCTCACCGGCGACAGGGAGGACCGCGAAGATGGGACAACCCGCGGGAAGGACGGCACGCTCAGGTGGCGGGACGGGAAAGCGCGGCGGAAGCCGGTCGGGCGATGACGTTTCAGAAGACGGCGCCGGCGGTCACCGGCCGGCCGTGCTCGCCCTGCCCGTCGACCTTGCCCGCTCGCTGCGCCATCTCGACGACGCGGACCTCGACCGGCTGGTCGAAGCGGCGACAGCCGAGGCCCGCAGGCGCGGGCGGCGGGCCGGCAAGACGGCTGGAGGAAGGGCGTGCGCCAAGCCCGCGCCGGTGACGCAGGGGCAGGAAAAGCTGATCCTCGCCGTCTTCGAGGCCAGCCTCAAGCCGGCGGCGATCGCGCGGGAGTTCCGCCTCGCGCGCTCAGGTCGCCGGGGTGCTGGCCGGCGCCGGACAAGGCCGCCGGTGAGCGGGAGGCTCACGGCCACGACGCCATCCGCCGCCCGGTCTCCCGCACCCGCGGCCCGGCCCGATGGACCTTTACATCGTCGCCTTGCGAGGCTCGCACCGGTATATCCCCACATGGGCCGGCGCCCCCACCACCGGGAATTGCCAAAAGCACATCATGGGTTCCGTTGCCGACAGGATCGCAAGGAAGCTTCTCTCCTTCCGCGGGTCGAAGGTCGTCGATCTGGCGGGCTGGCGGGAGGGCAGGAAGATGGCCCTCGAAGCCGGTTGCGGCGGCGAGGGTCCGGTCCCTGCCAAGTTCGCGGACCTTGACCCGTGCCACAGCATCTACGCGTTGGCGCAGAACGCCGCCTCGCTCATGTCGGAGTCGATTTCCGGGATGAGAGAGGCGACGGGCTTCGTTAGGATCGCCGGCGCCGCCGAGGACGAATACATGCCGTCCGGGCCGCCGATGAGCCCGTTGACGGTCAGCTATTTCACGATGCGGGCGCTGTTCGACGTGCGGTTCGGAAGCAGCTGGGGAGACCATGGAGAGCTGCATCCTGCGGGTCGCTCCCGAGTTCGATTGCCCGTCCTGGCTGATCGACGCCGTCGAGCGGATGCATCGGTCGAGGATGGGCTTCTACGTCCATTGCGGCAGCGAGGGCGCCGGAGTCCTGTTGCGCGAGGTCGGCACGCGTGAAACTGTTTCCCGCACGGTGCCGGCCGTGCCATGCCGGCCGCGAGGGGGAGATCTGGTTCGTGCGGGTGCTTCCCCCGCCCCACCAGTTGTGCCCCAGGCATATCGTGTTCACCACGCCCTATGTCATCCGGGACTGGCCCGAACGCGCCTTCATCGACTATCTGGAGCGCGAGCTTGCGCGGATGACGACGAGGAAGCCGCCCCGGACGAACGATTTGCACGGTCATCCGATGAAGTACGGCCCGAACTCCAACCACCAGAATGAATACGTCTTCTGCGCGTATACGAGCCATCGGCATGAGGTGATCTTCCTGACCGGCATCTCCCGGACATCCGGGAAAGCCTTCCCCATGCCCCGGCCGATCGGTAGCCCGACCATCGGGCATCTTTGGAGACCCGGGACGCTGGCTGTTGCCCGGCGCGTCGCTTCGACGCCGATCGGCACCATAGGCGACCGATCGCATTCGCTCGTGAAGGGTTAGGGCCCGGTGCCTGACGGCAGCCGGCAACCGGAGACGCGGTGAATGCGACATCGACGCGGATTCGAGCGCGAAGCTTTGAAATCAATTGCTACCTATTCGATACCCGACAGCTGCAAGTTCCCTGCGCCTGTCTCGGTTAATAGCGATAGAAGATTGTCTTTATTCCATAAACTTTTGTATTGAGATGTCTGGCATCCAAATTCTGGTTACCCCGACATGCTGCCGATTCCAGATGTCTGGAGGTTCCCCCGCTGGGCTGTTCATTGAGAAGAGCAATAACGCAGTCATGATGTGAAGAGCTGCCCGTACGTTTCCGACTCGTCCCGATCAGGGCCCTAGGCCTCAAGAGGATCAGTCCTACCGTTACTGTGCGGTCAAGTGGAAGAGAGAGACGTCGCCGAAAACAGCACGCCTACTCACATAAGTCGGCCTCGCGTGCCGACACCCGAACCTCCATATCTTTACCGACGTTTACTTGAGTACTCGGGGTGAGGTTGCTATGGTGTTGCCTGACTGTCGGTAATGGAGAGGGGTTGGGGCAAGTGATTCGGGTATTCCCCCGCATTGAGAACGCCAAGCTCATGGACCTGTTCAGGAAGGGCGTTGAGGGGCAGTGGTCAGCAGCCGAAGTCGACTGGACGCAGTCGGTGTCTCTCGACCGTCACGAGCAGCGGGCCTTGGCTGTGGTGCTGACCCCGATCTACCTTGGTGAACAAACCGCCATGGTTGGTGCCAGTTCGACCATCCCGCAGTGCTTCGCCGCCCATGAGACCGAGGCCCAACTCTACCTCTCCACTTTTCTTTTGGATGAAGCCCGTCATTTCGAGACCTTGACCCGCTTCTATAACACCCTGAATCAGCGGCCGCTCGAAGTTCGCCAGCTTAAGGACATGTTTCGCTATCAGGCGCGCCTGTTCAGATCGCGGGACCGGATTGAATGGCTGTGGGGGATATTACTCAGCGACATTTTGGCCCGTCACTTCTACAGCATCCTAGCGAAAGCTCATCCCACCTCTCTCTTTGCCTCCATTGCGAATCGTATCCTACGCGACGAGGCTCGTCATCTGGCATTTGCCGAACTCTATCTCCGTGCAGTGCTCGAACGTGATCCCCGGTTCGGTCCGATCTTTCTCAAGATGCGAGATGAATTGTTACGGCTGATGGAGGCGATGTACGAGGCTCTGAAATCCGAGGCGCTGCTGATCGGCATCGATGGGCAGACTTTGTTCGGGAAGGTAAAGCGGGACATTGAGAACAAGGCCCGGCGGCTTCACCTCCCCGCAGCAGAAAGCCCGGCGGAAGGATGAGTCGACCGACCCCGCCCACTCAAGAAGCCTCCGCTGCACGTCTCCCCCGTTGGCCGCGGGGCAATACGCCCCGCTGGATTGCCGAACGCCAAGAGCGCCTGCGGGCGCTGGCTCACTGGGACCCCGAATCCCAGCACGTGTTAGATGGCCAACTTGACGCGCTGGCCCCCTTCCAGGAATGTCTGACCGGCCAAATGACACTGCCTGTCGGGGTCGTCGGGCCGCTGACGCTGAACTGGGGCCAGTACGAACTCGACCGGTACGGACAACTGCACGAGCGCGGCCGACAAGAAGACCAAGTTTTCGTGCCGCTCGCCCATACCGAAGGCGGGCTCTCCGCCTCGATTCAACGCGGAGTGACGGCCCTGGCGCTGGCCGGTGGCGCCCGCACCGATGTGCTGGCCGACCGGATCACCCGAGACTCGTGCTTTGTGTTCTCTTCCACGCAAGAGGCCCTCAGCTTGGCTGATTGGGTCGCCGCGCATAGCGAGGATATGGCTGTCTGGCTCAAAGAACCGGACCATCCCTCGCTCTCGGATCATTTGCTCAGTCGCCATGCCGTGCTGCATGAGGTGCAGACCCACGTGGTCGGGCCCATGTGTCACGTCTTATACCGTTTCACGACCGGTGATGCCTGCGGTCCTAATATGATGACGCGCAACGCCTACGCGCTCAACCATGCCTATATTGGCGAACGCTTTCCCGCCGAGTCCGGTATCACGCCGTTGCATGTATTTCTCGAAGCCAATATGGGGGGCGATAAAAAACCCAGTCATGCCTTCTTTCAGTTTCCGGGACACGGCAAGGTCGTCCATGCCGAAATCACCCTACCCGACACGGTTCTGCGCCGAGTCCTGCGCGTTGAGGCGACGGACATTCTTGCGCTGGAACATGCCGGACTCCACGGCGCGCACGCAAGTGGCATGCAGTCTTTTGCTTTCACTCCGGCCTCCGCTATTGCGGCTATTTTTGCCGCCACCGGCCAGGACCTGGGCATGGTTGGCACGAGTAGTATGGCGCAGGTGACGGCCAGCCCGGTCGGTGCCGGCCTGCACCTCTCCATCCGGTTTGCCGGCTTAGAGGTGGGCACACTCGGGGGGGGGACGAGCCTGCCGCACGCGCGCTCGTATCTGCAACTGATGGATTGCCGGGGCGAGGGCAAAGTGTACCGGTTTGCCCAGATCATTGCGGCCACTGCCCTGTGTCTCGAGCTCTCCGCCTCGGCCAGCATGGCCGCGGATGGGAGCCGGAATTTTCTGCAAGCCCACCTCGAACGCGGCGGACAGCGGGCGAGCGAGTAGAGACGAGAAGCCGGATGCCCACGGCCCGTCTTATTGTCAACCCGACCTCGGGGGGAGGGCGGGGAGCGAGGATCGCTCGCCGGGCCAGCCTGGAACTCCAACAGCGCGGCTGTCCACACGAAGTGTTGTATAGCGGATCGCCGGCCGACTCCGCTGTGTTGGCCCATCAGGCCGTTCGGGATGGCTGTACGCTGGTAGTCGGCGTGGGCGGTGACGGCTTAATCCATGCGGTGGCAAACAGTCTGGTTGGAACGCCGACGACGCTGGGCATTATTCCGGCTGGCCGCGGGAACGATATTGCGCGCGGCCTGGGGATTCCGCTGCGCCTGACAGAGGCATGTGAGTTGATTGCGCGACATGGTGCCCGGCCTGCCCCTCGTATTGATGTCGGGCAGGCGCATGGGCGCTATTTCTTTTCGGTTGCGTTGGTCGGCCTGGCGGCGGAGATCAACCGCCGCTCAAACCTGCTGGGCCGCTTTCGCTTCAATGCCGTGTATTCGATATTGACTGTTCTGTCCGTCTTCCTCTCCGCGCCACAGACGTTCACGATTCGTTGCGATGGTCGTGAGCATCGCTGCTATAGCTGGCTAATTGCTATCGGCAACTCGTGGAGTTCGGGACGGGGCATGCAGCTCGTGCCCGGAGCCCGGGTTGATGACGGGATCCTGGATGCCTGTGTGGCGCATGGGATGGGCAAATGGGAACTCCTGCTGCGGGCTTTTCCGCGCGTCTTTAGCGGTACCCACGTCTACCTGACCGGAATCGAGAGTGTACGCGGGAGAGCAATGGTGATCCGTTCGGAGACCCCGGGAGATATTTACGCTGACGGCGAGCGCCTGGGCCCCCTGCCGGTGACGTTGCGAGCGATTCCCCAGGCTCTGTCCGTCATTCGTCCCGCCCCAAATCGCTAGGCAAACGGATAGGCGTATGGTACACGGGGGTCGAATCGACCACGAATCCCGCAACCGGGAATTTAAGGAGAGAGCATGGCCTTTCAGGAAGAGTTTCTTGAGATCCGTGGCAAGAACATCCAAATGCTCAGCGGCGGGAATGGAGAGCCACTCCTGTACCTCCACGGTGCGGGCGGAGAGGTGGCTTGGCTGCCCTTCTTTGAGCAACTCGCGCAACATTACACCGTGTATGTCCCCGGCCATCCGGGCTTTAGCCGGTCGGAGGGGTTGGAGCAGATAGACACTATAGAAGACTTGGTCTTTCACTATACGGATTTGATGGATCACCTGGGGCTCGACCAACCCTATGTGGTTGGTCTCTCGCTTGGGGGCTGGCTGGCCGCCGAGCTGGCGACGCGCTATAGCAACCGCCTGAAAAAGCTGGCCCTGATCAACCCTGCCGGGCTCCGGGTGTCCGGCTCTCCCATGGCCGATATGTTTGCGGCAGATTCACGGGAAACGCGCCGTTTAGTTTTCCATGAGCCGGAGTCGGAACTCGCCAGGAATTTTATACCGGATGATCCGCCCCGAGAGGTGCTGGAAAACGCTCTGCGCGCCCGCGAAGCCACTGCCCGGGTAGGCTGGAATCCCTATCTCTGCAACCCGAAGCTGCGCAGCCGGCTGTACCGGGTGACTGTCCCGACCATGATTATCTGGGGCGAATCCGACCGACTGATCCCGCTCGCCCACGGCCACGCCTATCATGAGGGGATTGAAGGTTCGCGACTGGTCATGATTGCCGACTGCGGCCACATGCCGCCGTTTGAAAAGCCCGAAGAAACCGGAACGCATTTAATCGGCTTCTTTCAGTAATCGTCCAGACACGATGGATCACCGTTTGACCCCGGACATGTTCGAGCGGCTCGATGAAAGCGATGACGCGCTCTTTTATACGCTGGCGCGCAAACTGGTGCATATCGACGCTGGAGCGATCGCTGCCGCCAGCCAATGTATTGCCCGAACGTTGGCGCCGGGTGGCGTCCTCTTGGATCTCATGAGCAGTTGGCGCACCCATCTACCCGAGGGGTTTGTGAAGCGAAAATGCGTCGGACTCGGTCTCAACGCCGAGGAGATGGCGGATAATCCAGACCTGGACGAATATCTCGTTCACAACCTCAATGTCGACCCGCAGCTTCCCTTTGCTGACGCCTCCTTTGACGGGGTGGTCGTCACCGTCTCGATTCAATACGTGATCCGACCGGTTGAGGTTTTTGCTGAAGTGAACAGGATACTGAAGCCCGGCTGCCCCTTTCTGGTGCTGTACTCCAACCGGATGTTTCCAACGAAAGCCATTCGCCTGTGGCAGAGGTTGAAAGATAAGGGTCGGGCCGAGTTGATCACCGCCTACTTCCAGCAGGCGGGAGGATACGAGACCGCAATCTTTGAGGACTGGAGTCCCAATCCGGGTGGCTCCGATCCCATGTTTGCCGTCTATGCGCGCAAGCAAAACGCCCCGGAAACGTCGGAAGTACGGTAGGAAATTTTGTGGCTTCCCGCCCGACTTATCCGAAACTGGTTGTCGAGCAAAATCTATGGCGAGCCGGGCTCCACATCGTTGCTGGAGTAGACGAGGTCGGCATGGGTCCCCTCGCCGGCCCGGTGGTGGCCGCCGCAGTGGTTCTTCCGCCGAGACTGCCGGGCGAGCATTTGCCGGAACCCTTTCCCTTGGGTGTACGTGATTCCAAAACCTTGACACACAAGGCTCGAGAACGTCTTGAGGTGGAGATCCGCCAGATCACAACGGGCATTGGCATTGGCGTGGTTGAGGTCGGGGAAATTGATCGGATCAACATCTATCAGGCAGGCTTGAAAGCCATGTGTTTGGCCCTCGACCACCTCCCGGCTCGCCCCGAACATGTGCTGATAGATGGCCGTTCGCTGCCAGACCATCCACTACCGCAGTCCACTTTTCAGAAGGGGGATCGGGATATTTACTCCATTGCCGCGGCCTCGATTATTGCGAAAACATACCGCGACCGGCTCATGCTCGAACTGGATCAACGCTACCCCCAGTACGGATTCGCCCGCCATCGAGGATACGGCACGGCCGCCCATCGTGAAGCCCTGCGTGCCTACGGACCGTGCCCGGCTCACCGACGCTCATTTCGGCTGCTCTAGAGGCTTTGATTCACTTTCAACCAGCCCTTTTTGGTGGCTATACTTAGGAGGAAGGGGAGGAGGAGCTATGGCGACCGAAGTGATCATGCCGCGTATGAGCGATACCATGGAGGAGGGAAAGATCCTCAAGTGGCTCAAAAAGGTTGGGGACCGGGTCGAGGTCGGCGATATTATCGCCGAGGTGGAAACCGATAAGGCCGACATGGAAATGGAAGCCCTGGACGATGGTTTTCTGACTGAGATTCGAGCCCAGGAGGGTGAGTCCGTCCCGGTTGGCGCGGTGATTGCCCTGTTGGGAGAAGAGGCTGAAGTCGGCGTTGCCCCAACACCTCCGGCTCGAACAACAGGCCCATCCGTATCGACTCCGCCCACCGAGAAGAAGGCGGATGCCAAAGTTGCCCCGTCGTCGACCAAGAAGGTACGGAAAATTCTCGAAGCCACACCCAAGGCGCCACCCGCCCGAAAAAAGGACGCACGGGTTCTCGCCTCGCCCATTGTCCGGAAGATCGCCGCCGCGCGAGGTATTGAACTGGCCAAGGTGCGGGGTAGTGGACCGGGGGGGCGGATCATTAAGCAGGACCTCGAAAACGCTGAGGCCGTGCCGGCGGCAGCCGAATCGAAGACCCCACCCGCCGCCTCCCTCCCCACTGCTCCCGCACCAAACGGGGGGGTGGAGCCGTTCTCTCGGATGCGGTCGACGATTGCCAGGCGTATGGTGGAGAGTATGCGGGAGGCGCCGCATTTTTATGTCACCACGGAGATCGATATGTCCGAGGCGGTGCGCCTGCGGACCTCACTGAAGCTAAGCGACCGAGTGATTGCCAATGTGACCTATACCCATTTATTGGTCAAGGCGGTCGCGGTTGCGTTGGGACGCCATCCACGGCTGAATGCGTCTTTTACCGGGGACGGACGGGAACTCAAGGCTGAGATCAATATCGGCGTTGCGGTTGCCCTCGATGACGGCTTGATCGTCCCAGTGCTGCACGACTGTCAGACGCGATCGCTGTTGGATATCGCCGCCCAAACCAACGCGCTGGTGGAACGGGTGCGGACGGGCAAACCGAGGCCGCAGGATCTCTCCGGGGGGACCTTTACTATCTCCAACTTGGGCATGTATCCCGTGGAGCACTTTACCGCGGTGATTAATCTGCCTCAGGCTGCGATTCTGGCGACCAGCGCGATTAAAGAGCGCCCTGTGGTCAGGGACGGACAGGTGGTCATCTCGCGGACTATGATGGCAACGTTGTCGTGCGATCACCGGGTACTGGATGGGGCGAGCGGTGCGCAATTTCTGCAGGAACTGAAGAATCTGCTCGAAAACCCTGTGGGTCTCATGGTGTGAAGGAGAGCAATGGAACGCTACGATTTGGTAGTCATTGGAGCAGGCCCTGGGGGCTATGTGGCAGCTATTCGGGCCGCCCAGCTTGGCTTGAACGTCGCGGTCGTGGAGAAAGATCAACCCGGTGGAGTGTGCCTGAACTGGGGCTGCATTCCGTCCAAAGCCATTCTGACCTCGGCGGAGATGTATGAGGACCTCAAACACGGAGAGCCCTACGGTATCAAGGTGAGCGGGCTGTCCTTTGATTATCCCCAAGTCATCAAGCGTTCACGTCAAGTCGCTGGTCGACTGGCCAAGGGGGTGGAATACCTGCTCAAAAAGAACAAGGTGCCGCTCCTCAAAGGAACGGGCCGGCTTGAGGGAGACAATCGCGTGGTGCTTGAAGGTCGGGACACCCAGCGGGTCGAAGCCGAGCGCATCTTGGTTGCCACCGGTTCCCGCGAGCGGACGCTGCCCGGCCTTGAAGTCGATGGTCAACAGATATTGACCAGTTATGAGGCCTTGAGGGAGCAAACCATCCCCGAATCCATCGTCATCATTGGCGGTGGGGCGATTGGGGTGGAGTTCGCCTATATCTACAGCACCTTTGGCAGCCGGGTGACGGTTGTTGAAATGGAAAAGCAACTCCTGCCCGGGATCGACGCCGAAGTCGCCAAAGAACTCGAGCGCGCGTTCAAGAAAAAGGGGATTGAGATCCTAACCCAGACCATGTTTCATAGCCTGGAAAAACATCCGGGCCGGGTCGAGGTTCACCTGGACAGCAACGGTACCCTCAAGGAACGCACGGCCAATAAGGTCCTGGTGGCGGTCGGCCGGGCTCCGATTAGTGCCGGACTCGGTCTGGAAGAGGCTGGTGTCGGAGTTGACCGGGGCTATGTGCAGGTCGACGAGCGGATGCAAACCGCTAATACGGCAATCTATGCGATTGGTGATGTGAACGGGCCGCCGCTTCTGGCCCATGCCGCCTCGGAAGAAGGGATTGTCGCGGTCGAATACATGGCAGGCAAACGGGAGAAGGGGCTGGATGCGTCCCGCATCCCGGCCTGTATTTATTGTCAGCCACAGGTGGCGGTCTTTGGGTTGAGTGAAGAGCAGGCCCGGGCGCAGGGCTGTGAGGTTAAAGTCGGACGGTTTCCGTTCCGCGCTCTGGGGAAGGCGCTCGCTGCTGGTCATGACGAAGGCCTGGTCAAGCTGGTGGTTGATAAAGAATATGGCGAGATCCTGGGTTGTCATATCGTCGGGCGCGGCGCGACGGACCTCATTGCCGAGATTAGTCTTGCCCGGACGCTGGAAGCGACCACTGCCGAGCTGAGTGAGACAGTCCATGCCCACCCGACATTGTCCGAGGCGATTATGGAAGCGGCCCTGGACGCCGAAGGGCGGGGCATCAATTTTTAGGGCTGCTTGGTCCGAGCAGGTCGAATGAAACTCGCGTGTATCACCCTTGGCTTGGTAGACTACGCTGTCGCGTTGGCTTGGCAGCAGACACTGGTTACACAACGGATTGCGGCTGAAATTCCGGACTCTCTCGTCCTGCTCGAACATCCACCCGTCTTTACCTTGGGCCGGGGAGGTGATGAGAGCTATCTGCTCGACCCCGGTCCGGTGCCGGTCCATCGTGTCGGCCGTGGCGGAGAGGTGACGTTTCACGGGCCGGGCCAATTGGTTGGCTATCCCATTCTGGACCTGAAGCAAAACGGCACGGATGTGCATCGCTATCTGCGTCTGCTCGAAGACGTTGTCATCGCCACCCTTGCCGCATGGGGCATTGCTGCCACCCGGAGAGACGGCCTCACCGGGGTATGGGTCGGACCTGACAAGATCGCTTCAATCGCCATCGGCGTTCGTCGCTGGGTCGCGTTTCACGGCTTTGCCCTGAACGTGAATACTGATCTGTCGTATTTCTCCGCCATTGTTCCCTGCGGACTGCCCGGTGTGCGCATGACGTCCATGCAGGAATTATTGAAAGAAGAACTCCCGCTCGATACGGTGCAATCAACGATGGCCCGAGACTTTGCGCGGATATTTGGACATCAGGAGATCGTATGGAACACGAGCGTGCAGGCTCCCGTTCTCAAGCCTCTTCCAACGGCACGGCTGGAAACCGCCCCGTAAAGCGTCGCCACCCAGACTGGATCAAAGTTCGTATGCCTGCTGGCCCGGGCTATTCGCAGACCAAGGCCATTGTCTCGACGTTCAAGCTCAACACGGTGTGCCAGGAAGCCCAGTGTCCCAATATCGGTGAATGTTGGGGACATGGGACGGCGACGTTCATGCTCATGGGCGAGGTGTGTACCCGTAACTGCCGGTTCTGCGCGGTCAGTCACGGTCGCATGGTGGCCCTCGACTCAGGAGAACCCCGCCGGGTGGCCGAGGCGGCCCGTAAAATGCGCCTCTCGCATATTGTCGTCACGTCTGTCAATAGAGATGATCTGCCGGACGGTGGAGCCCAACATTTCGCCGAGACCGTAAACGCGATCAAACACCTGAACCCCGACTGCGCGATTGAAGTGTTGACTCCCGATTTTCAGGGAAACGAAAGTGCGGTTGCCACGGTTGCCGAATCGCCGATAGCAATTTTCAATCATAATACGGAGAGTGTGCCACGGTTGTATAAGCGCGTTCGCCCAGGGGCGAAGTACGAGCGCTCACTGCGGGTTTTGGAGAGAGCCAAAGCCGTTCGCTCGAATCTGAAAACCAAGACCGGCATCATGCTCGGCCTGGGCGAGACCTATGAAGAACTCCTGGCCGTCTTCGGTGACCTGCGAGCGGTGGAGTGCGATATCCTGACGCTCGGGCAGTATCTCCAACCATCGAAAGAGCAACTCCCCGTTGAACGCTACGTCCATCCGGCCGAGTTCAAAGCCTTGCGGGAAGAGGCCCTGAGTCTGGGCTTTCGTCATGTCGAATCCGGCCCGCTGGTACGCAGTTCCTACCACGCCTGGAAACACGTCGAATAGCTGACCCCTCCTGGGTGGCATCGTTCAAATACTTTCGCCAATAACATCAAATCCTTACAGTCCGCTGCCTGAGGGCGACCTCCGACACAGACCGAGCCGACACGGAGTATGCGGAAGAAGGTGAAGACCCCTGCGGAGACACGGACAACGGCTCAGGTCGTTGTTTAACCGGCACCTGCTCGACGACGGCGAGCATACGGGCGTGGCCCCTTGATTGCCGGGAGGGGCCGGGGCGGCGGGCCACGGTGCGGATGACGATGTGGGGGAGAAGGGGGGAGGGGGCCCTGGCGGAGGTTCCGGGCACGTGTGAGGAGGCAGACTTTCCGAGTCCGGGCGAAAGCGTCAGGCTGCGATGGCAGGAGGCCCAGCAGAACTCCGTCATTACCGATGTGGGGTCAGAAGAGGCCGGGGATGTGCGATGTCCGTCCAGATATTCAAAGCCCTATTTAAGAAGGGGAGCCCGTCCGTACTTGCTGTGTCGATATCCAGGATGGTATCCCCCAAGCTGAAAAGAAGATAAAGAGAGGGCTTATGACACTCCCCGGCAAAGTCAAAATCGTCGATCTGACCGCCCGGGATGGCTTGGAAGGCTTTACGCATTTGATCCCGGTGGACTTTCGGGTCGAGTTGGTCAATCGGCTCTCCGCTGCCGGGTTTCCCGCTATTGAGGTGGGAGAGTTCGTGAGTCCCAAGATCATTCCAGCTATGCAGGGGTCGGACCTGATTGCCCGACGGGTCGTACCGAAACCGGGGGTGGAATATAGTGCGCTTGTGCCGAATATGCGGGGCTTTAGGGATGCGCTCAAAGCCGGGGTGCATGTCATTACGATCTTCGGAGCAGCCACTGAGCAGTTTAGTCAGGCCAACATTAATTGCTCGATTGAGGAAAGCTTCGGACGTTTTGAGCCGGTTGTTGCTGCAGCAAAAGAACATCATGTCAAGGTGCGCGGTGCGGCCTCTTGCGTTGCCGGCTGTCCGTATGAAGGTGATGTCGACCCTCAAGCAGTCGGCAGGCTGGTCAAGAGGTTCCACGCTATGGGCTGTGACGAAATCGTCCTTGGCGACAGTATTGGAGTGGGTACGCCGCGGTCGATCAAAGCTATTATTCAGGCCTGCGAAGACCAAGGTGTCCCCGCCTCTGTTTTGACTGCACATTTTCATAACACTTGCGGAATGGCCCTGGCCAATTGCTACGCGGCCATGGAAATGGGCGTGTCCATTCTTGAGAGTGCCTGCGGCGGGCTGGGTGGATGCCCGAATGCTCCGGGTGCAACGGGTAATCTGTCCTCGGAAGAGTTGGTCTATATGCTGAACGGTCTTGGGATTGAGACGGGGGTGGATCTCGACCAAGCCGTCGCCATAGGCAAGTGGGCCACGGAGACGCTGGATCATCGGCTTGATTCAAAGCTGGGCGAGGCCATGACCAATCCCAATATGACCTATTTTGAGAAAGTCGTCCGTGAACCGCGGGCTCCGGCTTAGCGCACGCTCTGTCTGAACTGCTCTTCGACACGCGGAAACGAGGCGAGCCGGGGAAGTCCGGCTTCGACACAGCCCTGGTGCTGGAAACGACTGGTACTGCCGACCGGTGGCGGGTTGTCACGCTCCGCATCGGAAAAACCTGAGACTGTGGCAGGCTGGACGCCGCTTGACCGTTCAATCCGCAACGATCCTCGCCGTCCCGCATGCCACCCCGAGCCGGGCAGGGGCTTACGCACAACTGCCTGGGCCTCCTGATAAGTCATGACTTTCAAAATGGTGGCCGAGCGCCCGACGGTATAGGACGATTCGGGTTGGCGTGAGAGCCGGCCCGCCCGGCCCAGTGCTTCGACCCCGGCGAGTTTTGTCCGCAGGGGCTATTCGTCTTGGCAGACTTGGTGTTCGATGATCGACACGTGGGGATGGGGATGCTGCTGAAACCACTCACGGGCAAATGCCAGGCGTCGTTCAAAGCCGCCCCGGCCGGTGGTGCTTCAAAGATTATAGACTGGAGAGACTTCCCGCCGTCGTGCGGTGTTTGGCGTCGCACGACGGCGGGCGGTTTCGGCGAATCGCTACCGCCCGACTCCAATCCGGCTGATAATACGTCGCCCGGACCGGGCAACGAGTTGCTCGCCCGTCCAATAGCCGTCCATGTCATCCCAGCTTCTCACTCACCCACCAGCCTCGGTTCCATGTCCGGCTCTCAGGTTTGGTCTGACCGGCGTCGGCTGGGATTCGGCAGACAAAAATAACGGCGCAAGAAAACAGAACGCAGACAAGAGCCTAGCGGTCAAGCCGGACGAGTGCGTGGGCGGAGCGGCTACAGCATGGCGATCACGGGAGATCGTTGTTTCCTCTCTCTCCCTCAACCTGCTGTATGACATGGGTGGCGAAGTCGGTTATCTCTTCCTCTGCGCCGGTTATGCAGACCTGGCTGATGCCCAACTCCCTCATCTTCCGCACCCGCTCCTGAATCTCCTCGGGTGTGCCGGTCAGCGTGGTTTCCTGAATCATCTTTTCGGTAACCAGCGGTGCGTGTTCCGGCTTAAATGCGGCGCAATAGTCTGTGTAGAGGTCCAGATGACGGGTCTCGATTGGGGCGTCTGGGGTACGATAAGCGTCCCTGAAGGCCATAAGATCGTCCCGGATGTCTCCCGGCAACTGAAAGGGGTCCTTCACCGACAGGGCGAAGATATTGCACTCCGAAGAAACCAGCGGACCGACTGCCTGCTGAAGGTCTTCCAGGGTCTCCGCGGGTTTTCTCAGATGGAAGGCCGTTACCACCGTAACATAGAGGTCTTCCAGACGCTTGCCGGCGCGTTCGGCCCCGCGTTGAATATGATCCAGCGTATATTTGAGCAGGCTGTCACCCACCGTTCCAAAGAGGATCACCCCGTCTCCGATTTCTCCGGCCAACTCCAGCGTCTTAGGCCCACTGCCGGCCACGTGAATCGGGATGGGGTTCTTCAGATTGATGAACTCGCTATTAGGGTTGAGAAACCGGATCTGGCGCGTACGCTCCCCTTCTTGATATGGAACGGTTTCTCCTTTCAGCAGGCCGCGACAGACCTCGACATTGGCTCGCAGAACTGCCAGCCGGGCTGCTGGCATACCCAGCGTCCGCCGGGCCGTATTGCCTGTCCCGATACCTATGATGACCCGACCCGGAGCGAGCACATTCAGGGTGCCAAAGCTACAGGCCGTCACCGGGGCAATGCGGGAACTGGGGTTGGTCACGTTGGTGCCGAGTTTGATCGTCTTCGTATGGGTCGCGCACAACGCCATACACTGGAACACATCGCTCCAGACCATCTGGGAATCCCCGAACCAAGCATGGGTATAGCCTTTGTCTTCGGCAATCAGCACGTCTTTATAGGTCTCGACATGGGAAAGAAAAATTACTCCGTAATCCATTCGTACCTCCTTGTTCGTCATTAGACTTGGGTCGGATGATGATTTTTGTAAGGCAGGGCTGGGGTAGGAAATTTCACTGATTTATGCAAGATATGCCGCCACTTCCCAGAGTGGTTTTTGAGCGGTATTCACCCAATGCCGGTTGCCGTTGACACCTCCAGAGCCTTTATCCTCCGGGTGCAGATCCTTGAATACTGCCCCTTTTTTACAGCACCTTCAGCAACTCATCTCTTTCACTATAGACAAATTGCACCTCCAGGCCGTTCCGCTGAGCCTGAATACCGGCCTCCGGTGTGACGACCCCTATGACTTGAGCGGGAATGTTTTCCGACTGAAAGATCCGTCCGAGACTTGGCCACTTATCCGCAGAAATGGTCAGGAGCAGGGTGCCGGAACTCATCAATCCGAGCGGATTGATATTGAAATGCCCACATATGGCCCGGGTAGAGGGGAGGGTTGGGATGGCGTCGAGGTCAATCTGCATGCCGAGGCCACTGACGTCGGTCAACTCCTGCAATCCCATGGCCCCGCCGCCCTCTGTCGGGTCGTGCAGGGCGGTTGCGCCGTGTTGGGAGGCCAACAGGGCTTCTTTGACAATGGATATCCCCCACGCTAGGCGGATATGCTGCACCTCGTCCTGAAGCTCGGATGCAAGGATACGCTCCATCTCTTCACGCTTCTCGGCAAATACAATGCTGGTCCCCTCAAGACCGGCCGTCTTGGTCATGACAACGAGGTCTCCGGACTGGACTCCCTGGGTGGTTACCAACCGGTCCTTGGTGACCACGCCTGTCATGTTACCGACAACGACCGGCTGAAACACG
This sequence comes from uncultured Binatia bacterium (SeqCode), assembly GCA_965116085.1. Lineage (GTDB taxonomy): Bacteria > Desulfobacterota > Binatia > Bin18 > Bin18 > Bin18. The sequence goes on along the minus strand of OZ220487.1, from coordinate 4,611,834 downwards.
GCTGGGGTCACTTCCGTGTGTCCACCGGTAACGCTGATACCCAAATCTCGACACGCGGAGTCAATCTGGGCAAAGACTTGCCTGACACCGTGCTCTGAGGTATCGGGCGGAAAGAGGAGACAGGCTTGAAACCAGGCCGGCTTTGCGCCCATGGTCGCGACATCGTTGGCATTGATATGTACGGCGTACCAGCCGACATCGTCGGCCGTGAATGTGACCGGATCGGTTTTGACCACGAGATACCGCTCCCCCATGTCGAGAACGGCGCAGTCTTCGCCAAAACGCGGACCGATGAGGATCCGCGGGTCTTCCGCGCTAGTACGGCTGATACAGGTTTTGAGAAAATCGGCTGGGAGTTTCCCAGGGAGAAGCATGTCCGCTCACTCCACGTTCCGGGTAACGTCTCGCTCCGCCGCCACCGCGGCAGGGGCCGGTTCTTCGTCCGCTGCTCGTCCTCTGTTCTTACCGGATGCGTCAGCGTTGGTCTTGGCCGGCTCCAATCTGGCCTCTTCCAGGTCGGCAACAACGACCTGGAGAAATTGATCTGGGCGGAGATGTTGCCTTGCCGCGGCTTTCACCTGTTCAAGGGTCACCGAGCCAATAATGTCCGGGTAGCGATCCGGGTAGTCGAGTCCCAGCCCATAGAACTCGAGCATTGGGAGCATCCTGGCAACATCCGAGTTGGAAATGAGCCGGAGTGGAAAACCGTTTATGAGATAGGCCTTTGCCGCTTCGACTTCCTCTTCGGTCGCCCCTTCTTCTCTGAACCGACGTATGACGGCTAAGGTTTCGGCAACGGCTTGCTGAGCGTTTTCATTCTTGGTTTGCAAGGCAACCGTAAAAGGCCCGGGATGCTTACGAGCCGAGAAATAGCTGCCGACGGAGTAGGCATAAGCTTGCTCTTCTCGAATGCGGTCCATGAGCCGCGAGCCAAATCCCCCGCCTCCAAGAATGTGATTCATGACCAGGACCGCGTAATAATCAGGGTGCGAGCGGGCGATACCTGAGTGACCGATCATGATGTTGGCCTGGGTGACTTCTTTATTGAGGTTTATCTGCCGAGCCTCCCGCTCGGGTGGGTTCGGCCACGAGAAGGCGGGCAGGTCCGCCGCTTTCCAGTCGGCAAAATGAGAAGCGAGGAGGGAGTCGACCTGGTTCTGGGTGATTTCTCCGGCAATGGCGATAATAGCATTATTCGGGCGATAATAAGTAGCGTGAAACTGCTTGATATCATCGGACGTGATACGAGCCAGCGTCTCCGTCTGGCCGGAAATCAGCCGGCCGTAGGGGTGCTGAGGGTAGAGATGCTCTCTAAAGGCCTTGCCGGCAACCCAGCCAGGGTCTTCTTGGTTGCTGTGCAGCCGTCCCTCAACTTCCTTGCGGATACGCTCGAATTCGTCCTGCGGGAAGCTCGGAGACAGGATGACTTCGGCCAAGAGAGTGAAAGACCGGTCGAGGTTCTTGGTCAGTGTTGTCAGGCTGATGGTCGTGGCATCGCTGCCGACGTCAACCGATAACGACGTTCCGAGGAAGTCGAGCTCTTCGGCTAGAGCCTGGGCGGAATAACTCTCGGTCCCTCGCGTGAGTAATGCGGCCGTGAGATTTGCCAGCCCCTGCTTGTCCTGCGGGTCGACCGCGGCGCCCGTTTTGAGAACCAGACTCAGCACGATCATGGGCAGGCCAGGACGCTCAGCAACGAGCAGTGTTGCGTTATTATCGAGTACGGTCCGTGTTCCCAGCGATGCGGCCGATAGAGACGAAGCAAGACCGAGGCTGAGCATAAAGCCGATAAACAGGCGTCGTGTCATAACGTACTCGCAAGCGCCGGGACGGAGCGGAGCGAACAGGAACGGAGTGGTCAATGCGCCCCCCGGTGTCCCGGGCCTCCCTGGGGGACTTCCCGAAGGGGGGTGCCGTCAGGCTCCAGGATGCCGACGGTCCGGTTCGTGCTGATCAAGTATTTCTGGGCTACCTGTTGGACCTGTTCCGCAGTGACGGCCCTGAGGCCAGGAATGACTTTGAGGATGAGGCTCCAGTCGCCAAGAGCGGCGTACTGCCCGAGTTGCAGAGCACGATAAAAGAGCGAGTCCTGGGCATAGGTAAAACTCGATTCAATCAGGTTCTTGGCGCGCTCCAGTTCTTTTTCCGTTACCAGTGCAGTCTTGAGCCGGGTGATCTCTTCAAACAATGCCTGTTCCGCAGCCTGCCAGGTTTTTCCCGGAGCGACCCGCATGGATAAGGTAAAAAGTGTGGGGTCGATTGACGTCCGGTCGTAACCGGCGTTCGCGCTCAGGACTAATTGCTGGTTTTCGACCAGCGAGCGTTGCAAGCGGGCACTCCGACCGCCGCCCAGGATCGTTGCCGCGATTGAGAGGGCAAAACTCTCGTCGTGCTGGAAGGCCGGAACGTGATAGCCGGCAATATACAGCGGCAGCGAGGCCGGGCGCTTGAGAAAAACACGCCGTTCGCCCCGCTGTCGCGGTTCCACCGAGGTAACCTCGGGAATTGCCGGCCCGGCCGGAATCTGGCCAAACGTCTCGTGGATACGTGGCAGGAGGCTCTCTGGGGTCACGTCCCCCGCGACCACCAGAATAACGTTGCCAGGAGCATAATAGGTCTGACGATAGGCTTTGACGTCTGCGAGGGTGACTGCCTCCAAGTCGTGCATCCAGCCAACCACGGGCCACCCATAGGGATGGGCGGTAAATGCGGCAGCACGGACTTGCTCCCACAAATCGGAAATCGGTTCATCCGCCGTTCGCAGCCGGCGCTCTTCCATGACAATTTTCTTCTCCGCCAGAAAGCCCTCCTCATCCAGTCTGACATGGGCCATACGGTCGGATTCGAGTTCAAGAAAAAGGTCGAGATGCTGCACGGCCGCGCTTTCAAAATAGACCGTCTGGTCGGCCGAGGTGAACGCGTTGTGCCGTCCTCCCCGTTCCTGAATCAACCGGGAGAACTCGCCTTTGCCGTAGGTCGACGTTCCCCTGAACATGAGGTGCTCAAGCAGATGAGAAATGCCCGTAATACCCGGTCGCTCGTTGCGCGAGCCGACCTTGTACCAGACCTGAAGGGTAGCGACAGGCGCACGATGGTCTTCCAAGATGACGACGGTCAGTCCGTTATCGAGGCCGTGTTGTGTGACCTGCCAGCCGCTCGTGTCGATGGATTGGCTATAGCCGGGCTGAAAATCGACCAGGAGGGCAAGTACGAAAACGAGCGTAGAAGGAAATCTTGTCGGTTGCCACCATATAACCATAGCAATCATAGTTGCGGACGCCAGACCTGTTTGCAAGGGGAGGGTGGCCCAGAACGAGAGGGTCACAGGCTGAGGACAGGAGTCACGCATTGAAAGAAAGGGCGAACAGATTAGTACATCCATTCTCCTTTGGTGTAGCGAAAGATCTCGGAGACTTGGCTGGTCTCGACCTGCTTGAATAGGCCATTGACTGCCTGCCTTTTGGTTTTGCCCACACTCCGCATGGTTTTCTTGTAGTAGGTGAGGATACCGACAAAAGGAGTCGCTTTTGACCGGGTCAGCTTGATCGTCGTGTAGCGATAGGGAAGATACCCGGTGTATTCGGCGACGAACTCATCCTGTGTTTGTCTGATCCGCATCCTCTTTTTCAGGAAGTCTTCTGTTCTTGCCAGCCTCTGCATCCATTGACGGGTAAAGATGTCAAAGCTCGCCCGTGCTCTGGCTTCCGCCTCTTCCCCGGAGGCGGAAGCGGGGCGGCTGGAGGGTGTCTGGTTTTGGGGAGGGAGGGTCTCTTCCGGATGAGGCGACCGAGCGGTTTGCCAAGGAGATGCCTCCTCGGCCGTCGCCAAGCAGCAGAACAATACAAGCAGCCCAGGAGCACAGATATGGAAAGGCGATTTAAGTGACAACATGCAGATGGGATGCGAAAAGGGCGGGGCTGGGTTCCTCGAACCAAGCCCCGCCAGCTTAACGCCGAGGGCGGTTGAGACACGCAGGAGTGTCCCAGCCGCCCTCAGAGCGATAGATTATTCACCAGCAAATCGAACGATCAACTCAGCCCGTCGGTTCATGGCCCGGCCTTCTGCGTTGTCCGTCCCGTCGTCGTTCGTATTGGGAGCGACCGGATCGTTTTCCCCACGCCCAACGGCTTCGAGCCGGCCCGCGTCTATGCCTTTATCGACCAAGTAGGCCTTGACTACCACGGCCCGCTCCTCCGACAAGCTCTGGTTATAGGACTCAGAGCCTATCGAGTCAGTATGCCCTTCAATAAGGACTGCGCGATCCAGATTGTCCTGAAGGATATGGGCCGCTTCATCAAGGACTGGCTCGAACTCAGGCTTCACGTCCGACTTGTCAAAATCGAAATTAATCCCGCGCAGGATGATCTCCTTGGGTTCCGGCGGTGGGGGTGGCGGGGGTGGTGGCGGGGGCGGCGGGGGTGGTGGGGGTGGTGGGGGTGGCGGCGGGGGCGGTGGGGGCGGATCATCCGCCGAATAATAGCCTAAGACCGCACCGACCAGCGCTCCAATTCCTGCCCCGGCACCAATCGCCGCATCCGTATCGTTCTCACTTATTCCCGTCCCGGACGCAGCTCCAATGGCGGCTCCGAGTGTGGCACCGTAGAATGCGCGCTTCTGTCTTTCCGTTGCGCAGCCCGCAACCAGAAAAAGAAGGGCCAAAACCCAGACAAAGTGGAAGCTTCTACCCCCTCGAATCATCTCCTGCTCTCCTTTCTTTACCTGCAGGCTTGTCCAAAAAGAGTTCCTCCAACCAAAAATGTTCCACGATCCCTAACAGAAAATACGTACACTGACAAGGTCGACACGGAGATGTGCGGAAACGGCAGGCCGCTCTAGGCTGAAATCGACATGTATCGCAGCCCTATAACAGAGCGACGGTGAGATGGTGGAAGCTGCGGTAAGTGCCGGCCTAGCGCATCGGGTGGCGATGCATCATTGGTGTATGTTGTTCTTTTTTTCTAGTGAACTCACGCCGTTACGCTGCTTTACTTATTGATTCCCATGTATGTATCGTTTTTACGTCGTCTCTTGTAGTCTCATCAAGTCTCACGAAATATCATCCAATCTCAGGAAAAAGTGTAACTTTGAAGTGTAACTTTTGTTGGTGTAGCTTTTCCTTGAAATCCAAAAGTTACACTTTTTTCCATTGCGTCGGACAAACTGACACCAATCATGAGGATACCAATGGCAACACTGCAGAATGCCAAACCCTTGTCTTCTAGGACAGTGGGGGTGATGAAGCCTGGAGACAAAATCAGGGCTGATACTGGAGGAAACACCGGTTTACGGGTGAAATGCGGTGCCACCGGAGTGAAAACATTCTTTTATCGCTATACCAGCCCAATTACCTCAAAGCTTGTCCAGGTGAAAATTGGTCACTTCCCAGAAACCTCTCTGGCCGAAGCAAGATTGAAGCTCCACGAGTTAAAGCAAATCCGCCGACAGGGGCGTTGCCCGAGAACCGAGGCAAGGGAGCAACAGCAGGAAAAGGAACAGGAAAAGGCGAGGGTGGAGCCGGTTGAGAAGTTGTTTACCGTAAAGGACCTGGTCGAGCTCTCCTCTGACTCAATATATCGAAGACAGAAAATCCCCAAACGGTCGGATCATTGCCGGCGCGCGAAAACCGAAAGGTCAGTCTGAGACGCGCTTGCAGATTCCTTTGCGCAATGGGTATCGATGTAACTTGTAGATAAATTACGGTAATAAACAGAGCTATATAGCTTCTTTACAGGAAGATTATCGTGAAATCGGAAATTTGGGAGCGGCCCTTCCCTTCAATCGATCTTTGACAAGACGAGCCAGAAAATCCGTGAAGGGCACGATGTTGTGATTTACGCTGGCTTGTTCCAATGCATCCATGTAGGCATCCCGCCGTTGCAAGGGAACAACGGTCCAGGGATAGCTTCCACTGGCCAACATCACGTTCATTAGAAATCGCCCTATGCGGCCGTTGCCGTCCATATAGGGATGGATGTACACGAAGATAAAATGCCCGAGCACGACACGAACGGACGGATCTGTTTCGTCGCGTAGCAGGTCAAAAAAAGCAGGCATGGCATCGCGCACAGCTTCACAACTGGGCGGTACATGCATTGACCGAAGGATATAAACGGGCCCGTTGCGATAACCGGCGAGACCGGCGGCGCGTAGCAATCCCGCTGTTGCGCCCGGTGCTGACATTTCTCGGCACCATATCCGGTGATCGTCATCAATGACGGTGCCGGGAATGTTACCTTGCAGGACTTCACTAACACTTTCCCGCACGGTTTGATAGGCCTGCCAGTATCCGCGGGCGGCAAGCGCATTACGATGCTCCCTGTCATTCTCGTCTTCGTCCGGATTCCAGTTACCACTGCGTACGCGCTCGATCAGTTCAGGGCTGACACGATAGCCTTCAATAGACAAGGAATGATAGGCGTCTGAGACGTAAACATCTTCGACGTGTTTGAGATAGGCCTTGATGTCCTTGGGCTGGCCGGGTGCTTTGGGAAAGCGCTCGATGATCTGCTCCCGCATTTCCTGCCACATCAGGCGAATGCGATTGACATAGGGGGACTGTTCCCTCGCCGGTAGGATCACCGGAATTTGTGTCTCGAAGGGATCATTTTCGCGCACGTCGTATCCGGCCGCGCGCATGGTGTTGGTGATGTCGTCAGCGATCCGCTCACGGCCAATATTGCGGAACGCGCCTGCAAGCCGCCCGGCGATGGTGCTGTGCCCGCCTTCCAGCAGCCGGTCCAGCACTTCGGAGGCATCGCGCACCATCAACAGGGCGGCCGCATATCGGTGGGGTTTTGCTGAAAGCCCGGCGTGCACGCTATCAACGCCACGGGGAGCGAAAACAGACGCAGGCCGTTTTTTCCCGCGATATCCTTGCTGTCCGGTAGTGCGGCCCGGATATCCAACAGCGATGTGTCGTGTGGCAAGGCCGTGATGTCATTGCGCGCTTGATGGCTCGAAGCAGTAACTGGCGTGGGACGGTCCAGTTCTCGGCATGGAGTGACAGGGATTGTTCCGGCGACAGGCACCAGTCATTCCCCTTGAGGTGCTGGAGATAGGCAGCGCAGAATGGCCAGAAAGCGGCATACCAGGCGGTGCTTTCGCCGGCTGTCCCGTCCGGGCGGGTAGGGACATACCAGCCCTTGATTACTGCTTGCAGAAAGCCATTGCGAAGCAGGCGCTCCCGATGGGTCCGCGACAGGTCGGCAGAGCGTATGGCGACTGTGCCGTGTGCTTGCAGTTCGTGAAGTGCCTCCAGGGATTCGGCCAGTTTTTCAGAGGGTTTTGCCATGGTCTTTGGGAATGGTATTCGCTAATTAAGCTGTGATATATTTTGCTGATCGTGCTGTGCCATGCTTCGCATATTGTGTCGAGAAGATGTTCGCCTGCTGAGTCGTCGACCGGAGAAAGTAAGAAGTTGAGCCTCGTAAGGGCCCGAAAAACGGTAACTTAAAGTGTAACTTATTGAGGAAATATTCTAATGCATCAGCAGTGTGTGCGGATGTTGGAAATCTCGCTCAAGGAGAGGCCGGGCTGGGCAGGCCGTGAACTCATGGAAGAGGAGACGCAGGCGGGTGTGCCGGGCATGGCGGTGGCGGCCAGAGGCTCGCTGCTGCCGCGCCCGGCACCGGAAGCCGGCGCGCAGGGCCGGCCCCGACGTGACAGCCGCTGGCCGGGGGGAGGAGCCCCCTGAGCGGAGGGCATGCCCCGGCTGTCGCCAGGGAGAGCTTGGCGGTCCGTCCTCCGCGGGAACGCCACAGAGTCTAGGGCGGCTGCCCTCCTTGTCCGGGCGCGCCTCACCGAGACATGGGCTTGAGAGGGGCGAAGCCCTCTTCATCCTCTACCGGCGTGGCCCCCGCGGCAGCGTTGAGAGGCGGGCTAGTCTTTGCCGGAGCGGGGGCGCACAAGCGGCTCTCCTCACCACCACGCCCGCGGTCCCCTGACTTGTCCGGCAACAGGGCGCACCCCCGCCGCCCTTGCGCCGGGGGCAATTCGGAACGCGCCTTCCCTTATCACGCTCCAGAGGCGCCACTGTCCGGAGAACTCTGGGCCCCTCAGCTCCTAAGCGGGACGCCCAAATGCCGATCGGCCCTAGGCCCGGAGGGCCGCAAGGCCGGGGAGGTCTCCCGCTTCGAGAAAGGCTAAGGAAGCTCCGCCGCCGGTTGAGAGATGACTGAGACGGTCGGCTAGGCCCGCCTGCCGCAACGCGGCAACCGTCTCGCCACCTCCCGCCACACTGAAACAGGAGTCGCGGGCGGGGAGCGCTGCCGCCACCGCTCGAGTACCCCGGTCGTACGGTGCCTGCTCACAAACCCCCAGAGGTCCGTTCCAGAGCACCGTCCGGGCCGACTGCACCACGGCCTGAAACGCGGCAATACTGCGCGGGCCGAGGTCGACGCCGAGTTCATGAGCGGGAATCGTGGCCCCGGCCGTGGCGGTCGCCGGCGCATTGGCGGTCAGCGCGGCCGTGACCATATGGTCTTGGGGCAGATGAATGGGGACGCCCTGCTGCTGCGCCGCTTGCAACAGCCCTTTCGCCTCGTCCAGATACGTGGATTCGACCAAGGAGTCGCCGGTGCCCACCCCCTGTGCGCCCAAGAGGGTATAGGCCATGGCGCCGCCGACGAGGAGCGCATCGACGCGGGGCAGCAGACTGTGGAGCAGGCCGATTTTGTCCGACACTTTCGCGCCGCCGAGGATGGCCACAAACGGGCGAGCCGGGGTGGCCAACAAGGCGGACAACGCCGCGACTTCCCGGCGGACGAGCCAGCCGACCCCCTTGGCCTCAAAATGGGGTCCCACGCCCACCACCGAGGCATGTGCACGGTGGGACGCGCCAAACGCCTCATTGACGTAGACGTCGGCCAAGGCGGCCAAGGCGCGACTGAACGTCGGGTCATTGGCTTCTTCCTCGGGGTGGAACCGCAGATTCTCCAGAACGACCACCGCGCCGGCGGGCAACTGCGCGATCTGCCGCTCCACCGGCGGGCCCACACAATCCGGCGCAAGCCGCACCGGCCGCCCCAGCAGTTCCTGGAGCAGCTCTGCCACCGGTTTGAGACTGAGCGTCGGCTTGACTATTCCCCGAGGGCGCCCAAGGTGGGACGCGAGCAGGATGGTCGCGCTCTGGGCGAGGGCGTGCTGTATGGTGGGCAATGCTTCCCGGATTCGCGTTGCGTCGCTCACCCTTTGTTCCGGCGTCAGCGGTACGTTGAAATCAACACGGATCAGAGCGCGCTTATGTGTCAGAGGGAGTTGATCGATTGTTTTGAGTTCCATGCGTCGCACTTGAGACCCAGACCCCCTTTTACGAGGGTGCCTCGGGCTGAAATCCCGCCTGGGTGGCGGTGACGTCAACCGTTGCGGCTTCCAGCGCCTGCTCGATCACCTCGTCGATAGACTCAACAAAGCGCAACTGCAGCTCCTCTCGTACCTTGGGCGGAACGTCCTCCAAATCTTTTTCGTTGCGTTTGGGCAGGATGACGGTCGTGACGCCGGCTCGCCGCGCTGCCAATACTTTCTCCTTGACGCCGCCGATAGGCATCACTTTCCCTCGCAGGGTAATCTCGCCTGTCATGGCCACGTCTTGACGGACTTTGCGTTCGGTCAGCAGGGAGGCTAGGGCCGTCACCATGGTAATCCCCGCTGAAGGTCCGTCTTTGGGAATGGCACCTGAGGGAACATGGATGTGGATGTCGCAATTGTCATAAAAGTCGGCAGGAATATGCAACTGGTCGGCTTGGGAGCGGACATAGGAGAGGGCGGTTTGGGCCGACTCTTTCATGACATCGCCGAGGTGGCCGGTCAGGGTGAGGCCTTTTTTCCCAGCCATACGGGTCGCCTCAATGAAAAGAATATCGCCCCCATTTGGAGTCCAGGCCAACCCGATGGCGACGCCGGGTCTTTGGGTGTGCTCTGCCACTTCCGGGAAGAATTTAATCGCTCCCAGTAGGTCCGAGACTTTTTCTTTCGTCACTGTGGCCTTTTCCGTGTTCCCTTCGGTGACGCCGCGGGCGACTTTGCGACACACGGCCCCAATCTCGCGTTCCAGGTTCCGAACACCGGCCTCGCGGGTATATCCGCCGGCAATACTCAGCACCGCCTCGTCAGTAAACGCGATTTGTTCGTTGCTCAGGCCATGCTCGACGATCTGTTTGGGAAGAATGTGGCGCTTGGCAATTTCGAGCTTTTCCTCTTCCGTGTAGCCGGCCAGTTCAATAATTTCCATCCGATCCTTGAGGGCTGGCGGAACCGGCTCCAGGTAATTGGCGGTGGTAATAAACATGACCTTGGACAGGTCGAAGGGAACTTCCAGATAATGGTCGGAGAATGAGAAGTTCTGTTCGGGATCCAAAACTTCCAGCAGGGCTGAGGCCGGATCCCCGCGAAAATCCATACCCAGCTTATCAATCTCGTCCAGCATGAACAGCGGGTTATTGGAGCCAGCGGAGCGCAGAGACTGAATGATACGACCCGGCAGGGAGCCGATATAGGTCCGACGATGGCCGCGGATTTCCGCTTCGTCTCTGACGCCGCCAAGCGAGAGGCGGACAAACTTGCGCCCCATGGCCCGCGCAATTGAGCGGCCCAAAGACGTTTTGCCGACTCCCGGAGGGCCAACGAAACAGAGAATAGGCCCCTTTGAGTCCTGTTTGAGCTTGCGAACGGCCAAATACTCAAGGATACGGTCTTTAATCTTCTCCAAGTCGTAATGGTCTTCGTCCAGGACTTGGCGGGCATGCGGAATCTCCAGGTTGTCATCCGTCGTGACCGCCCAGGGAAGGTGGATGAGCCATTCGAGATAGGTCCGAACCATTGAGTGCTCTGCCGACTCGGGAGGAATGATTTTCAGGCGCTCGAACTCATTATCGGCCGCCTTGAGTGCCTCCTCGGGCATATTGGCGTCGTCTATTTTCTGGCGCAGGTCACCCAACTCATTGGAACGGGAGTCTCCCTCTCCCAACTCCTTCTGAATCGCCCGCATCTGCTGGCGCAAATAGAATTCTTTCTGATTTTTGTTGAGCTCGCTCTGGACCTGAGACTGGATTTTATTCCCCAACTCAACAAGCTCGACCTCACGATTCAGAATGGCGGACAGCTTCTCTAAGCGGGTGCGGACGCTCAGGGTGTTCAACAAGTCTTGTTTTTCATCAACCGAGACATTGAGGTTGGAGGCGATCAGGTCCGTCACTTTGGCCGGGTCTTTGATATTCATGACCACGCCCTGGAGTTCATCCGGAAGATACGGAACCATGGAGACGAACTTGGCAAACTGACTGACGAGATGGGCTTGGCGCGCATCCAAATCTCGGGAGGCTTCCGTTTCGCTCTCCAGTGGCGTGATCTGCGCTCGATAATAGGGTCCGATTTGCCCGTATTCCCGAATATCGATCCGCTTCAGCCCCTGGACCAGAATGCGGACGCTGTCGTCCGGGTACTTCAGCATTTTCAGGATACGACCGGCACTCCCACGTGAAAAAAGAGCCTGCGGCTCAGGGGCTTCATCTTCTGGATTTTTCTGGGCGGCTAAGCCTAAGAGATTATTGCTTTTTCGGCAGTCTTCAACCAGATTGATAGAGGACGCTCGTGAAATCAGGAGAGGGACGATGGCGGACGGAAAGACGACGACGCCCCGTAAAGGCAGGATGGGAAGTTCTTGAGGAAGCTCGACACCATCTAGGTCTTCTTCAAACCCCACAACACCTTGTTCAGTGGTCTCTTCCTCTGCACCGACCTTGCTGTCTGCCATAGGTTCCTCCCACAGTGTTTCCACTATATACACTCTCTACGGACTACTCAAAACCATAATACATGGTCTCTGCTTGCACAAGTGGGAAACTCCGGTTACAAACGTCGGCACTCCGAGGATGAAGATGCTGAGCAAGAGTCCTCCTTTACCCCGCTGGGACCTGAGTGCGAGAGCTGAAAGACGAGCAGTCCATCCGTAAAGGACTAGCGTGAAACATTACGACGCTGTGCTGTTTGACCTCTTTGGGACCATTGCGCTGTTTAATCCGGGGAAACTGCCGGTTTTTGAGTGGAAGGGGCAGACGACCCGCTCGACCATCGGCCGTCTGCGTGATGTGGTAGCGGAGGTGGTTCCATCCGTACCTTTTGAAAAGTTTCATCGGGCCCTGGGCGAAGTGAATCAGAAGCTCAGTACAATCCGCTCCACCCTCATGCGTGAAATCAGCTCTGCGGAGCGCTTTCGCCGCACCCTGCTCCACGCCGGTCTGGACGACACTCCTGAAACCGCTCGTTTAGGGACATCTTTGTCTTTAGCCCATATGGACCTGCTCGCTGCCGCGACCGAAATCCCTCCTGCTCATACCCAGTTCGTCGTTCGCGTGAGCGAACGCTACCCGGCCGCGCTTGTCTCAAATTTCGATCACGCTCCAACCGCGAGACGAATCATCCAAGAAGGTCGGGTGGCCGACTGCTTTCGCTGTACGGTCATCTCGGCGGAACACGGCTGGCGCAAACCCCACCAAAAGATCTTTCACGACACACTGGTCCAGTTGCAGGTTGCGCCCCAATCCGCCCTGTTTGTGGGTGATTCTCCGCACGACGACGTGATTGGCGCCCGACAGGCAGGTATGGATATCGCTTGGGTCAACGCTTCCGGGGCTGAACTGCCTGCCCACTGTCCACGCCCCCAGTATACGATTCGCGCGCTCCCGGAGTTGGCGCCGCTGCTGTTTCCATAGGCCATGGCGGGTGCGTACGAACAGCGGGGCGGCCGCCTATGCCACGGAAGATCCAGATTGCCGTGATTGGCGACAGTCGGCCCTCGGCAGAAGTCACTGGCTGGGCAGAAGAGGTTGGCAGGCTGATTGCCCAGCACGACGCCGTCGTGGTGTGTGGCGGACTCGGCGGTGTCATGGCAGCGGCCGCACGGGGGGCGGCGCAAAACAACGGGACAAGTGTCGGTATTCTCCCCACGTATGAAGCGGCCACCGCTGCGCCTGGCATCTCGATCGCCATCCCCAGTGGACTCGGGCACGCCCGCAATATGCTGGTAGCGGCCTCGGGCGATGCGGTGATTGCCCTCCCTGGCGCGACCGGAACGCTGTCCGAAATCGCCCTGGCGCTCACGCTGGGAAAACCAGTGACTGCCATACGGGCTTGGTCCCATATTCAAGGCGTGTCCGTCGCGCAGACACCTCAAGAGGCCGTACAACAAGCGCTACGCGTCGCTCGGGAACGGGCCTCGAGTGGTGGAAATTGAGAAACGGTCACGGACATCCTATAAAAGAGTTGCTCAGAAGATAGGGGAGAGAAAGGAGAGCGCATGCCGCCCAAGGATTCTCGTTCTGCTGATGAAACGGCCGTCGTCATGAAACGGGTTGATAAATTTCTTCGGCTCCTCAGCTTTCAACTCTTTTTTATCATTGCACTTTTGGCTTATCTCGCCTACCGTCCGCAGGCCGGACGGTATCAAGTCATCTCTCCGCAAGCGGTCATGGAGGGCACAATTATTTTTTTTGATACGATCACCGGACAGGCTGGCGGAACATCGGTCGAGGTCCGGGAACGGGGCGACGCTGCCCTCCCTCTCGACTAAGACAGGAGCTCCCCTCGTGGCAGTGCCCCTGTCCGGCCAGACAAAGGAAGAAGGATGCCTCCATTAGGAATTGTCCTCTCGACGGCAACCGCTGCTCCCCCACAGGAGTTTGTTGAAATCGGCCAGATTGCCGAAGACAAGGGCTTTGCCGCTGTCTTTGTCAACGAAGGGCGGGGGGACGCCCTGGCGTGCGCCGAAGCTATTGCCCTGGGGACATCTCGTATCAAGGTGGGAACGAATATCGCCAATATCTATTTCCGCCATCCGTTTCTGGCTGGCATGACCGCCACCACTATTGCGGAGCTCTCGCAGGGGCGGATGATACTCGGATTGGGCATCAGTCACCGCCCGCTGCTCGAATCCCTAGGCATCGCCATGGAGCAGCCGCGGCAGTATATGCGCTCGTATGTGACGGCGCTGAATACCCTGTTTCGCGGGGAGTCGCTGAGCGCCTTTCACCGTCCGCAGCAGAGCAACTATGCCGTGCCGGTCTATGTCGGAGCGGTAACGGCTGAAAGCGCTGAAATCGGCGGCGAGTTGGCTGAGGGGATTATGCCGTTTCTGCCGGCCTTGTCCTATTTGACGCAGCTTGTTGAAGCGGCACAAACGGCAGCACAGCGCACGGGACGCGACCCGAGCCAAGTGGGATGTATTGTGAGCATCCCGACGTTTATCTCAGACGATATTGAGCAGGCTCGCTCTGCGGCGCGCTATAATCTGGCATTTTTCGGGAATCTGCCTTTCTATCGTAAACAATGGCGCCGCTGCGGCTTTCGGGATGAGGTCACCGCCATGCGGGAAGCCTGGAAAAGCGGCAACCGACGCGCCGCAGCTGCCTGTGTGTCCGAACAAATGATTGATCAGGTCTGCGTGTTCGGTCCCCCCGGTCAGTGTCGAGAGCAGCTTGCGGCCTTTCACGAAGCTGGAGCGGCCATGCCTGTCCTGGCCGTCAGTCCGGTCAACGAAGACCGCCTGACCGCAACCCGCAAGGCGCTCGACCGGCTGGCTCCAGAATAAGGGCCGACCGGGTTCACGCGGCCTGATCCTCGCCCTGCTTTCCCGTCATATTATCATCAGAGCTACTACAATACTGACGAATAATTCACGTTGCTTATATTGCTGAATGCTCGTTCAGATTCCAGGGTGCTCAAGTGCTGACAATACTGATGTTGGATAGGGTGGTCCTCATGTCCCGTAGCCGTATAGCCGGTTGTTTTCTGCTTATCTGCGGCATCCTGATATTGCCCCGTGGGGGTCCGGGAGCCGCTCTGGAGAACTCGGCCAGTCCAGAAGTCCCGGAGTCATCAACCCAGCGGACCTGGAAAACGGTCGAAGAGATGTCGGAAGGAGAATTGGTCCAGGTTCAGCTTGAAGGCGATACGCCCCGCCACGCTCAGATTCCGTACCTCCCGGCCGAAGCCTATCCGTTCGTTCCGCCGTATACGGCGGAGGAAATGGGCTACCGCGCCATGGAGTTTACGCCACGTACGCGCTGGTCGTCAGTCGTAGCCAACTCCTGGGCGTCTATTGCGTCGCAAGGAGTGCTTCTCAATCCCGGCACCTCCATTACCTTTGTCAACTACGATTCCAAAATAAGCGGAGTGCGAAAAGTTCTGTCCGTCGCCCCAGGTGAAGAGATCTATCGCTCGCTGAGTCAGTCCCTTGCCCCGCCCGCTGCCGAAGGCGGTCAGTGGCTGGCGATTCGGTATCGGACAGACAAAGAAAGGACCATCAAGGAGGAGCGCTTTGCCTACTCGTCTTCCCTGCGACGGGTGCGCCACCAAGCTCCGTTTCGGCGTCAGAGCAATTTCCCAAACATGGCGCTCACTCCAGACGATGCCTGGGGGCGGGACGCCTGGGAGTTTCACTGGCGGCTGATCGGTACGGACGTGCTGTACCAGACGGTTCGTTTTCCGAACACGCGCCCGACCGTGATCCTTCGGAACGGTGAAACCGGACAATCTCGGGCCGTACAGACCGCGAACATCAAGCTGATGGGTGAGGTCTTTCCGCACTATACGCTGGACGGGGGGGTTGAATGCTATGTGGTTGAGGCGATTGCGCGCACAGAGTGGTTGCCCGATTATTATATGCCCCGTTTTCTCTACTGGCTGGAAAAGTCCTCGTTCTTCCCGCTGCGGGGTGAGCAATACGGGCCAGACGGAGAACTGGATCATATTGAGGTGAGGCTGGCCGAACTCTTCAATCCCGCCCTCGACGAGCTGGGCTACGGCTCCCTGTTCATCTCCCATTGGGACTTGCGGACGGACATCATGTCCTATCTGGTGAATGACAGCCACAGGGTCGTGGATTGGAAGCCGGAAGAAGCAACGGTCTTTTTCAGTCCGGACTTCATGCGTCGCCAGTGGTATCTCGATACCTCCATCAAGACCCAGGCGGCGGTCTCTCGTCCGGACGAGTACTTCATGCGTCCGGCCGTTGAGGCCGATAAATTTCCGAACGAGCGTCCGATCAATCTGCCGTCTGAAATGGCTGCCCGGGTTGAGGTCCAGAACGCCGCCGGGCGTCTAGTCTTTGACGGCACCTGAGCCAATGCCCACTCTCCCTGTTGTTCCTTGCCCCGGTGCTCCGCATGAGATAGGCAGCGTATATGCGTGTGCGCTACGGCATGGTCCACGGCCGCTTTCAGCCCTTTCATGCCGGCCATTTGCACTACGCCCTGGAGGCGCTCAGGCGCAGTGAGCACATGATTATCGGCATCACTAATCCTGACCCATCAGAAACACAGGTGGAAGCCGAGGATACACAGCGGCATACGCCTGAGGCCAATCCCTTTACCTTTTTTGAACGGCAGTGGATGATTCGGGCCGCCCTGCTCGAGGCCGCTATTGAGTTGCGGCGTGTCTCCATCGTGCCCTTTCCCATTCATGCCCCTGAGCGCTGGGTGTATTATTGCCCCAAGGAGACCGTGCAGTTCATCCGTGTATTCTCCGAGTGGGGGCAGGAGAAAGTCGCCCGCCTCCAAGCGGCGGGGTGGCAGGTCGAGGTTCTTGAGCCCGGGGCGACCAAGCAGGAAAGCGGCAGTACGGTCCGTCGCTGCTTAAGCCAAGGACAAGGCTGGGAACAACTCGTGCCGAGCAGCGTGGGCGCAGTACTGAAGCAGATCGGGGCTCCCGAGCGACTTGCCCGCCGCGCTCCCTCGTAGGCTCCGCCTATGCCAGCCTTCCCTATCCTCTTCATTATCCTTGACGGGCTGGCCGACCGGCCTCAGCCTGTCCTGAACGGAAAAACTCCGCTTGAGGCGGCCCATACCCCGCATCTGGATCAACTGGCTGCCTTCGGTACCACGGGTTTGCTCACGCCGCTCGCGCCCGGAGTGCCCCTGGAGAGCGAGACGGCGCACTTCATTCTATTTGGCTATGGGTTGGAGCAATTCCCTGGCCGGGCCGCGTTTGAGGCCATCGGTCGGGGCTTTGAGGTGCCGTCCGATTCTGTCGTGCTGCTGGCCAGTTTTGCCGAGACAACGGCGGTCGACGGGAAGCTGCGCCGGGATGCCCTCTTATGGGAAAAACGGCGGGCCCAAGACGAGGAGGCGTGTGTCCGGCTGTGTGCAGCCATCGACTCACACGAAACCCACGGGCTGCAATTTGCCTTGGCCTCCTGCGGACGCTGTGAGGCCATGCTGACGCTGAGCGGCCATCCGAGCCGCGACATTACGGACGTCGATCCATTCTATGACAACACCTATGTTGTGCGGGCCCAACCCCTGGCAGAATCTCTACACCCGCAAAATGCGGCACGCACTGCGGATGCGCTCAACGCTTGGCTCGGCTGGGTGTACCACCAACTCAGCCGGCATCCGCTCAACCGGGAACGTCAAGCGCACGGTGGCGCGAGCATTAATTTTGTCCTCACCAAGTGGGCCGCGGTACGGCCCGATGTCGCGCCGTTCCAGGAGCAAAACGGTCTGCGTGCCGCCAGCATTGAAAACTCTCCACTATATGTCGGCATTGCCCGCGTGTGCGGAATGAGGTCGGTCTCCATCCCGCGGATGACCGACACGACCGCGGACTTCAGGCAGAAACTGCGGACAGCAGACTCCCTCTTCGCCCAGGGATATGAGTTCGTGCACATCCACTCCAAGGCCCCGGACATGGCCGCCCATCGCAAAGACCCGCTGGGCAAGATGCGTGCCCTTGAGGCGCTTGATGCTGCGCTCGGTCCGGTTGTCGCGCAGATCAAAAATCAGACCGACCTACTCGTCGTGGCGACCGGCGACCACGCCACCCCAAGTAGTGGAACGCTCATCCATTCGGGTGAGGCCGTACCCATCCTGCTTG
Organism: uncultured Binatia bacterium (SeqCode); assembly: GCA_965116085.1. Lineage (GTDB taxonomy): Bacteria > Desulfobacterota > Binatia > Bin18 > Bin18 > Bin18. The sequence goes on along the minus strand of OZ220487.1, from coordinate 4,593,969 downwards.
CTGGCGGCCCCAACGTCTTGTCCGACGCGGTACACACGTTTCACGAACGCGCAGTCATATCCGGCGGGCTCGGCCACATCTACGGGGCGGACGTCATGCCGATGCTGCTCAATGCAACTGATCGTATCCGCTTGCACGGTGTCCGGCACCGGGCCGAAGCCCGGCCGTATTGGCAGGGGCGGCCTGAACCGTTTCGGCTCGTCCCTCCTCGTCATTTCTAACATCGCAGTTCCATCCCCATGCCATGCGCAGTGACCGAACTGAGCACGGATGACGAGAGGCGCTGTCCGTGTTGCGGCACTGGCAGGGCGGTGGCGCGGGACAAGGCGCGCGCTCTGCGCCGTTGCCGATGCAAGGACTGCGGGCAGACATTCGGTGTGCGCCCGGGCCCTGCGCTGTCCGGGCTGCACGCCAAGAAGGGCTGGGCTTGCCTTTGGCGCCTCGTTGGCCGAAGGTGAGACAAGCAAACAGTCTGCCGAGTACGGTGCCTCGTTGGCGCCACCGTTTCCTTGCGGTGGTGTGCCAGACGACGGACCGGCTCGCTGGGATCGTCGAGGCGAACGAGCCCCTCATGTTGGAGCGCCGGAAGGGAGAGCGGAAGCCGGGCCGGAAGCCAGGGCTTTCGCGCGAGCAGGTGCCGCTCCTGGCCGCCGCCGACCGTGCAGGCTCTACCTTCAGCCATACCCTGCCTGCTCTGAACGCAGACAGGATGCGGGAGGTGCTGGAGCCAGCCCTCGTTCTGGATGCGCTGCTCGTCTCCGCCGCCCACCGATGCTATCCGCCCCTCGCGGCATCCTTCACGAGAGTATCAAAGCATCGGCTGGCAAGCGGGTCCGGGAGCGCATGGCATATCCGGCGGGTCAACGGTCGCCACAGCCAGATCAGGGGCTTCCTGTCCGGCTTCCGCGGCATCGGCGCCACGCACCTGGACAGCTATCTCAGATGGTTCCATCTCGTCGAACTCGGCGACCAGCCATTGCTCAGGGCGTATCTCGACAGCGATGGCAAGACCATGTCTACGCTCCGCTCATTGGGCCTTCCGACACGTATAATAGAGGCATACTCGGTCTTCTCCGATGCATAGCACCGGAAGTGAATGCGCCTGCCCCAGCATGGGACCGACCCCGCCTGTCTGGAACATCAGCCATTGGATAACCGTATAACGCTCGTCCATGCCTGCGGGTACGAGTTGGCCTGTTTTTTCCGCCCGGGTAGGACGACATGGCGCCGGATGCAAACATCGCATATGGCTTTCCATCCGGTCCGTCGCGGTCCCCCACGGTCGGTATCTTATCGTTCGGGCCGATCTTTAAGAACTCGGGGTCGTACTGATCCCCGGTTAAGATGTTCACCGGAATGACATTATCCTCCAGCCCAGTCTCTCTCCGGGGAGATAATGGACCCCCTATTATTCGGCTGGCCAGATATACAGACCGATCATGCTGTGTTTTCTTCCCTTTGGGTTGTGCGAGCATAGAGTCTCCCCAAGACGGACGGGGGTGGTCGGTCTTGGCGCTACGCGGAGACTCTCACGGCCTTGCCAGAATCGGTCTATGTGTGACAATACAGACAGTCGTCAAAGGAAGGATCATCACATGTCACGACCCTTACGCTTCGGCACTTATGTCGAGTTTCAATGTCCCCCCGGGAAAGACCACGCCCGCTTAATCGAAGAGGTGATCGCTCTCGGTATCCATGCCGACCAGAACGGCTTCTCCGTTTTTACGACGCTCGAACACCCATTCTTTGAACAGTTCGCCATCAATCCCAATCCGTTGGCCCTGTATTGCACCCTGGCCGAGCGGACCACTCAGATTCGCTTCCGTACGCTGTGCCATACGCTGCCGCTGCATAATCCCATGATCCTGGCCGGCGAAATCGCGGAAGCAGACATTCTGACGAGGGGCCGGATCGAGTGTGGGGTAGGCCGGGGGCACGCCTGGTTGAACGAACCGGCCAATATCGTGCTGGAGGAGAATCAAGATCGTTATGTTGAAGCGCTCGACATTTTGATCAAGGCTTGGACTGAAGAGCGGTTTTCGTACGACGGCAAGTACTACCAGGTCAAAGACCTGTCGGTGGTGCCTAAACCCTACCAGAAACCGCACCCGAAAATTTTCCAGGTCGGCACCAGCGCCAAGTGGTTCAGCATGGCTGCCCAAAGAGAGTGGGGCGTGTGTATTGGGGGGCCGGCTCCAACCTCGGTATTTCGGGAACCGGCCAATATGTATCGCCAAGTCTGCCGTCAGACCGGAAAACCTTCTTATCTCGGCTGGATCAAGGCCATCTATATCGCCGAGGATGACCAGACCGCTCTACGCGAGGCCGAGCGACCGGTCCGTAATTTTATCGACTTCAACGTGTCGCCCATGGACTCGCTGGCCAGAAGCACCCCGACAGAAAAGCAGCGCCTGATCGACGCCGGCTATGCGTTTTACGCCGCGGACGATTTCCCAAGCTTACGCAATCTCTCATATGAAGAACTCGTCGAGACGGGTATCGTGTGTGTCGGGTCGCCGGACACCGTGGGCAAACAACTGCTCGCGCTGTGGAAAGAGTTCCGGTTCGACGAAATGATCATAATCAGCCATTATGGCGGCATTGACAAAGACCGGGCGCTGAGAACGCAGGATCTATTCGCCAAAAAAGTCATGCCCATGATGCAGGCTGGGGTGAACGGAGCGTTCGGTTCGGCTTCCGCATAAAAGCGCAGGTGAGGGATATGACAACCGCTATCTTTGATGTCAATAAACGCTGGTCGGAAGAGTATCCCGAATTGGGAACCGATCCCGTGCCAACCGAGCCCTGTATTTCCCCCGCCTATTTCGAGTTGGAGCGTGAGCGGGTGTTCCGCAGAGTCTGGCTGTACGTAGGCCGTGGGGAAGAAATTCCCCGTCCCGGTGACTATATGGTGCGCAATCTCAAAGCCTGTCGGACCTCGGTGATTTTTGTCCGCGGACAGGACGGCACCATCCGGGGCTTTCACAATATCTGCTCTCATCGTGGCAACAAGTTGGCCTGGGAAGAGCGGGGAACCTGTCGGAACTTTTCGTGTAAATTCCACGGTTGGGTCTATGATCTGCAGGGCCGGTTGGTCGGCGTGCCGGATGAGGCGTTTTTTCACAACCTCGATAAGGCCGCTAATGGTTTGGTCCCGGTGGCGACCGAACTCTGGCAGGGGTTCCTGTTTGCCAATATGAACCCCCAACCGACGCAGTCGCTGGAAGATTATCTGGGTGAGCTCGGCCGGCGTATGAGCAGCTTTCCATATGCCGACCTGACTGCGCGGTATGCCTACCAAACCGAGATTCGGTGTAACTGGAAAGTCGCCCTGGACGCCTTCTCCGAGGGGTATCACGTGAATGTGATCCACGGCCGATCCTACCCAGACACGTTTACGGGTAAGAACAACCCCATGTGCCACCTGCCCGAGGTGCGCTTCTACGGCCCGCACCGCTCCTGCATTGTATACGGCAACCCCAATCACAATCCGAGCCCGGCCGCTGCGGTAGCCTATCGTTTTGGCGAAACCGTGACCAAACGGTCCGCGGCCCAAGACCAACTCCCGCCCGAGGTCAATCCCACCCGCAGTGCGGAATTCGGCTTTGATCTGGATGTGATCTTTCCCAATCTCATTCTGCACGTCTTGCCGGGCATGTGGTTCACGCACCAGTTCTGGCCGCTCGGCGTGGACCGGACGCTGTGGGAAGGCTGCGCCTACTGGCCGCCAGCCACGACACCGGGCGAGCGGTTTGCTCAGGAATTCAACAATACCGTACTGCGAAACGCTTGGCTCGAAGACACGGGGACCATGGAGGCAACCCAGGAGGCGCTCTCCTCCGGGGTGAAAACCCACTTCCACCTGCAAGAGCAGGAGATCCTGATTCGCCACAGCTATAAAGTGCTCGAAGACTACGTTGGCTTTTACGCCGCCAACGGAAACGCCTAGGGAACGGCCATGGCCACCGCTTTACCCAAACCGTTTGCCGACCTCGAAGTCTTTGTGACGGACTGGTCGCTGGCGACCCAGCGGGAGCGGGAGCAGCAACGCTCTGCCAGCACCGCCGGAGAGCTCACCACCCTATACCAGGTCCTACTGCCTCGGCTCGGTGCCATGCTGGAATACCTAAACCGGTACGAACTGGACCAGCTTCCGGCAGACGCCAAACGGCTCTTCTATCTCAGCCTGTCGTTTGCCGAGATCGCCCCGTTTGTCGAGTGTTATCAGGGCGAACCGCGGGTGCCCAACAGCTTTGACGAGGCCCGTTTTATTGCGGTCCACGCCGACCGCCTGCCTTGATGGAGGGGAGCCATGGCCGAGGTGGATGTCCAGCAACTCGCGGCCCGCGTCCAACGCCTGGAGGATATTGAGGCGATCAAACTCCTGGTCGTGCGCTACGCCCAAGGCGCAGACCGGGGCAATGATCCTGACATCATGATCCCCCTGTTTGCCGATACCGGGGTCTGGGACGGTGGGGAGCGCTTCGGGGTCTATACCGGTCAGGAGGCTATTCGTCAGTTCCTGGCCGAGTCGGGCGCGTCTATCGGCTGGACCCTGCATTATATGGTCTCGCCCGCGGTAGACGTGGACCTAGGCGGCCAGACGGCCAGGGCGTTCTGGTATTTATGGGAAACGGCTAATATGCCGAACCGGGAGAGCGGAGAAGACGACGCCTTTTGGATCGGCGGTACCTACGAGAGTGAACTGGCCAAACAGGCCGACGGGACGTGGAAATTCACCCGCGTGGCCCTCGCCCTCAAACTGCTGAGCCCGTATGCGGAGGGCTGGGCCAAAAAACAGCTGCCCGATGAAGTGCCGTACGTGAGGGGAGACGAAAAGCCATGAGCATTGAGACTGCCGCCTACATCGCGATCGACCGTTCCAAAACACTCCAGAAAGAACCAGCCCGTGGGCACAACCGCTGGCATCCCGATATTGAGCCGGTCGCGGAAGTCGAGCCTGGCCAAGTGATCGGGCTGGAGACGCGCGATGCGTTCGACGGTTTCATTAGCCCGGTAACCACGGCGGCTGATTTGCAGAACGCCAACCTGGGAGTCGTGCATCCGCTGACCGGGCCGGTCTATGTCAAGGGCGCGCAACCCGGGGACCTCCTGGAGGTCGCCCTGGTTGAAATCGAGCCTCAGCCCTTTGGTTTTACCATCCAGGTGCCAGGCTTCGGGTTCCTGCGCAGCGACTTTACCGAGCCCTATGTCGTGCGTTGGACTATCGAGAACGGCTTCGCAACCTCGGACGATCTCCCCGGGGTACGCATTCCCGGCGCACCCTTTATGGGGGTCATCGGCTTGGCACCCTCGCACGAACTGCTCCAACGGATCAACCGGCGCGAAGCCGATCTGGCCAAACGTGGGGGCGCGGTCCTGTTGCCGGAGGCCAAAGACGCAGTCCCCGCAGAGGGGGGTATCGCCTCCACTGCCATGCGCACCATTGCCCCGCATGAGACGGGGGGGAATCTCGATATCAAACAACTCACCAAGGGGACGACCATCCGCTTCCCCGTCGCTACGCCGGGTGGCTTACTCTCGGTCGGCGACGCCCATTTTGCTCAAGGGGACGGGGAAGCCTGCGGGACCGCGGTCGAGATGGGGGCCACCTGTTACTGTTTTTTCAACATCCTCAAGGGCCAGGCTGCTCAGCACAATATTCGTGAGGTGCAGTTCTACCGTGAGGACTATTATACGTCGCCGGAGATGGCTGCCCCCAAACGCTTCTTTGCGACTACCGGCCAGTCGTATACGCGCGGCGGTGTGGCCCACTCCGAGGACACCACCCTGGCCGCGCGCAACGCCTTGCTCAACATGATCGACCACTTGGTGAGCGAGCGTGGCTATACCCGCCAGCAGGCCTACGCTATTTGCAGCGTGGCGGTGGACCTGAAAGTCAGCGAACTCGTCGATGTCCCGAACTTTGTGGTCTCGGCGTTCCTGCCGCTCGATATTTTCGTGTGAAGCCGTCGCTGACGGTGGAGGTCCCGTCGATGAAACGTATCCGCCACGACTTTATGCAAACCGCCCGCGACCGTGCCAAAGCCGCCATTCAGGCCGGCCGCACCCAAGACGCGCTGAAGGCCGTCGACGCCATATGGGAAGAAGGCCGGCCGATTCACGATCTGTACGGTGATATGTCCGCCGTCTTTCTCGATTTCATCCAAGAAAAGTTGGATGAGGAGGCGGTGGAAGAAGCCTGGCGCTATGTGGGTGAAAAACTCTGGCGGCCGGTGTTGGAAGCCTACCGGGGTAAGGACCCGGCCCTGCTGGCCACAACCTATGCCATGTTTCTGCGCTCGCACGGCTACGACTTCACCTGTGAAGAAGATGATGAAAAGTTTCAATTTTTCCTCCACTACTGCCCGAGTGGCGGGCGCATGCTCCAGGAAGGCAAGGCTGAAACCTCCGCGCGTCATCCCACGGAACTGGGGGTGACAAAGCGGCCCCACGCTTGGAGTTTCCACCAAAAAGGTGTCCTGTATTATTGCGGGCATACCAAGCTCTGGTTTGATACCCAGCCCCGAGAATGGGGCATGGATGTGTTCCAATCGGAGTATGGCGAGTTCAATGACAAGGGCGAGGTCGTCGGCCGACCCTGTGTGGTCACTATTCATAAACAGACACGCCACGGTCCTGCCGTAACCGAGGAACACTAGCACATGGCAAAGGGCGATCATCTCAGGGTTTGGCGCGGCTGGTACAGCCACCACGCGATTGATCTCGGGGACGGCTATGTCGTGCAGTACGGACGTGGGGCGTCGGATGGCGTCGACGCAACAGTCCAGGTCAGTTCCCATGAAGCGTTCTCCAAAGGCCGTCCGATTGAGGTCGTTCCCTCTCCGGCCTCGTACGCTGCGCATGAGATCACGCTCCGGGCGCTGAGTTGCCTCGGCGAGCGGAACTATCATATTCTATGGAATAACTGCGAACATTTCGTCAACTGGTGCCGCAGCGGTAAACGCGAGAGTCAGCAAGCAGAACGTTTCGTGCGGACGGCCTCTCGAATAACCGTCGACTTGGCCGCCACGGGCGCGGCCAAATTGGCGCTCAAGGCTTCGCCCAAACTCTCAACCAAAGCCGCGGGCCGGCTGGCAGCGACACCCTGGTTGCTTGCCGCGGATGCCGCTCAGCTGATTACCGAACTGACGGTGAGTGCGCTCGGGGGAGAGAAGAACGAGGCGAAACGTACCGGTCAGGCGGTTGGGGCCGGCGCCTCAGCCGGGATAGGGGCGCTCTGTGGTGGCCCGGTCGGAGCTGCGCTCGCCGTTGGCCTGTGGGCAGTCGGCGAAGCGGTCGGAACGTCGCTCTCGTCCGGGAAACAAGGCTGCAAAGAGTAGGCATGGCACACGAACCCTTGGTATATATCAACGGTGAATATAAACCCCTGAGTCAGGCCAACATCTCCGTGCTTGATCAGGGCTTCCTGCTGGGCGACGGCGTATTTGATGTAGTCTCGGCTTGGCAGGGCAAGATCTTCAAGCTGGATGAACATCTCGACCGGTTTTTTCAGTCTCTTCAGGCCGCCCGGCTGATGACCGCCCTGACGCGAGACGAGTGGCGCCAGGCGATCATTGAAACCGTGCGCCGAAACGGACTGCACGACGCCACCATCCGCTTTATTGTGACGCGGGGCGTAGCCAAACAAGTGGTCGCCGACCCGCGCGATTATGACCCGACCATCATTATCTGGGCGGCGCCGTATATCTTCTTGGCCGGCGAGGAAAAACGGAATACGGGTATCCGTCTGTTTATCAGCCACTTGCGCAGCTTTACGCCCGACACGCTCGACCCGCGCTATAAATGTCTGGATCGCCTGCATTTTCAACTGGCCAAAATTGAAGCGCTGGAAGCGGGTTATGACGATGTGATCTGGCTGTCGGCTGACGGCTATGTAAGCGAGGGCCCGGCCTCGAATGTCTTTCTGGTCCGACAGGGGACGCTCTACACCCCTGGACGACAGGTGTTGCGCGGCATCACCCGCCAGACTTTTCTTGATCTCGCCCGGGAGGCCGGCCTCCCCACGGTTGAGGGAGATGTCACGGCCTTTGATCTCTATTCTGCGGACGAGGTGTTCACCTGTAGCACCGCAGGTGGAGCCTTGGCGGTGCGGGAAGTGGCCGGGCGTCCCCTGCCGGGCGCGGTACCCGGCCCGCTGACCCAGCGCCTCAATCGTCTGTATTGGCAGTTGCGCGAGTCTGGAAGGCATGGGACGCTGATTTATGCCTAAAAACGTGCCTGAGTCGCGACCAGAGGACGCATGCCAAAAAAGAAAGTCGTGCATACGGCCGACAGCTTCGAGGTTAAGGACTCTCCTGGCCGTGGGAAGGGTGTGTTTGCCAAAATCCGTATCAAGAAAGGCGAAACCGTAGGTTATTACACGGGCGAGATCATCCGAGACTGGCATGCGAACCGGCACCCCCACCGCTCCTCGCGCTATCTGATGTGGATATGCAAAGACCATTGGATTAACGGCGTTGGTTCACGGTCGAACTACACGCGCTACATCAATCATAGTGACAAGCCCAACGCCGAACTGATCGTTTCGACGCGCTGGAAAACGGCCCGAATCGTCAGCCTGCGCACCATTCGACCCGGCGAGGAAATTTTTTACAGCTACGGTGACGAGTATTGGGAGGCTGTGGAAATCGATCCGTTCTGACGCAGGCATGCATAATACGCGCTCCTGTCTTGAGCGATTGTAGCTGAAGGTGCTACATTCCGGGCTGACCTTGATGAGCGGGCCGGGAACACGTCAGGAATAGGAGGGTATGATGGCGAATCGGCGGGAAACGGCAACCCTGGGAGCGGGCTGTTTCTGGTGTGTTGAGGCGGTGTATTTGGAGGTCGAGGGCGTCGAGAGCGTGGTGTCCGGGTATATGGGCGGCATGGTCGAATATCCAAGCTACGAAGCGGTCTGCTCGGGGACAACCCGACACGCTGAGGTCGCTCAGATCATCTTTGATCCCGAGATTATCTCGTTTGCGGAAATCTTGGAAATCTTCTGGCAGACCCATGACCCGACGACGCTCAACCGGCAGGGGAATGATGTTGGAACACAGTATCGTTCGGCCATCTTCTATCACGACGAAGAGCAGCGCCGCATAGCCGAGCAGTCGAAAAAAGAGGTCGATGAAGCGGACCTGTGGAGCAACCCGATCGTTACTGAGATCGTCCCGTTAACCACCTTTTATCCGGCGGAGGACTATCATCAGAACTTCTATCAGCAGAATCCCTACCAGCCGTACTGTATGATGGTCATTCATCCCAAGATGCGAAAATTCCGCAAAGCGTTCAAAACCCGACTAAAAACCTCAGCCTCGGCAGCCTAAGATCAGCCTGCCACTATACGAGCGCAGGGGCGCAGGAGGGGAGGGGCATGACTGCGACTTTGGACTGGATGGGGTGTGCCACATTCCGGCTGACGTTGGACGAGCAGGTCGTCATGCTGGACGCGTATATCGACCGTGTGCCCAGTGCCGCACCGACCGGAGCGACGGTTGACGCCGTTCGGCAGGCGGACTGGATCGTCATAGGGCATGCTCATTTCGACCACCTCTACGGGGCCGAGCGGATTGCCAAAAATACGGGTGCAAAAATTATTGGATCATACGAATCGATCCGGATTATGGCCGCGCAGGGCGTTGCTGAAGAACAACTCCTTCCCGTGGCCAGCGGTGAAACCGTCCGTCTGTCATCGGACGTGACGGTCACCGTCTACCCGAGTCAGCATTCCTGTGTATGGAGCGTCGCGCCGCTCCCTGCATCAGACGCGGTGTGCATAGGCGAGTTGGGGGTCACCTACCAGGAACAGCAAGAGAAGCTGCACGGGGTATGGGAGCAACTCAACGCCATGGGCGGCGAAGTAGTTGCGCACTTGCAAGCCTCGGCCCAAGGCGCCCGGGGTGACGGCGGTGCTCTGGTCTATGTGTTCGACACGCCGGACGGGACGTTGCTGTATCAGGATACATCCGGTCACTGGCAGGGGATTCTGCACGGCCTGCGACCGGACGTGGCGATTCTGGCTGCAGCCGGGCGTGGCAATATCGACGGCGAACCCATTCAGGGTACGCTGGCCCAATTTGTCGCCCAGCAAGCCGCGCTGCTCCGCCCGCGGCGCGTCCTCCTAAGCCACCACGATGACTGGCTGCCCGGCTTTTCCCGCAAGATCGAAACCGCACCCATCAGGGCAGAAATGGCCCGTCGCGTTCCACACGCCGAGTTGGTGGAGTTGGGCTATATGAGCGCATATCCGGTTTTTGATTGATGCGCCTGCGTAGCAGGGGAGCGAAGAATATGTTGTGCCGCTGTGTCTCAGAGTTTGAATCATGAGTCTTTGATAATCACAAGTCTTTGACGCCAGTGCCTTTTCCGAGGGATGGTTCTGCCCGCGCGCCTCCGGCACCTCAGGAAGTGATAGGCAGAAAGGTGCGCCAGCCCCGCACCCTCCCGGCGAAGGGCCGCTCAACCACCCCGCGGCGATACCGGCCCGGGAAACCCTTGGCTGGCCTGGGTCGGTACCCGCTCTTCATACTCCCGCCAAGCCGGCACTCCGCCCGCGCCGAGGCCAGCTTCGGTCCCTGAGAACCCCCGTCCGCCCACAACGGTGCCCCCTGCGGTGCCTGTTCCAGCCGCATCCTGCTCCCCTCCAGAGCGCCGTTCCGCTCCTGCAGCGAGGCCTCGTGGACTTGGCTCAAGAGTGGGGCCCCTGCCGGGCGGTCAAGCGCTGCCGCTGGCACCACCTGCGAACGCCCGGCCTGATCCCTCGCAAGACCACGACGGGCATCAAGCCTGCGGGAGAAGCCGCCGGTATGCGGCCACGCATCAGAGGTGTGCGCAATGGGCCGAAAGGGCGGAAACCACGCTGGAAGGGCGTCCCTTGGCCCCCGGTTCCGAGCCGGAACTGGCGGGGGATGCCCCCGTCCCGGCGGGCCGTGGTCGACGTCCGACCCCTCTGCGACGGCGGGGGACGAAGCCGTGCCCCCCATTCCGCAGCGCTCACATCGGTTTCCAAACGATCCGAAGGGCGCTTACCCTACTCCTGAGGGGGCTCGGTCCTGGCCCTGGACAGGCTCCCAGCGTCTCAAGACCACAGGACCATGCCACACGCGAGGCCCCCTCAACTTTGGGAACAAGCTCTGAGAAATTCCATTCTGTCTTCCATCAACGAGATGATGGAATTGACATAGTGCATCATCGCTGCTCCCATTTCCGACTGCGAATTATCAAAGCCTCGGCTCGTCAAACGATCGAAGGCGGCCATTTGGACACCGGATTCAGGAAGGCCGGGTCGTGGCACGCCCTCTTCAGCCGTCTTCCAGGTCTTCTTCGTCATCGCGCAAGACGCTCTCCAGTTGAGGATTCAGCGGCTTCCATCGCTGACCTGCCCGCTCGAGATCGCCCTTGAGTACGACCGGCGCCCGGTCCTTGTGGGCCTGAGCCGCGAGTTCGTGATCGGCCTGTTCCAGAACCGCTGTGACCGACTGCCATTGCCCGTCGATTTCTGTGCGGAACCTGATCGTCCCGTCCGCCTCGCTTGCGTGGCTGATCAAGCGAACACCCTCTCCAAAACGATGCGGCTACAGGTCGCCGCCTTTCTCGATTCCAGCGCCAGCGAGGATTTCGGCCTTGCATTGGTCACCGTCTGGGAGAGAGACTCGACAGGTCGGGTTGAAACGGTCGGGTTGTGGGGCCCACTGGCAGTGTATCTGCGCGGCACAGGTCATCCGTTGCCCGGATATTCCAAGTGAATCCGAATGAGCCGGAATGGGCCACAATGAGCCAGAAAGGGCCAACAGGCTGGTCTACCGGGCTTTCCATCGTGCGCCCCGGCCACGCCTGGTCGAATCAGCCAATCTCTTCGATTTCAGAATGGCGAGGTCTTTCCGCAGACGGCGCTCATTCGTTTGTGCTCCCATCAAGGGCCGAATTTCCTGGAGAGTGAGAGCATGGTCGCGCGCAACAGGCGGAGAATCGTACTTTGTTGATCGGTCAGGCCGGCTTCGGCTTGCTGGAACGGCGCCTCGCGCCGACGCCGGAAGCGCACCGTCACGCAGTCGCCGCTCGCCTCGATCTCGGGACGAGGCAGCCCGGTGTCGGCCGCCAATTCCGCCATCTTGATCGTTCCGCGACCCCACTCCTCAATGATGCCGCGCCGGTAGAAGATCCTGGCGATCAGCGGGTTCCAGGGCCGGGATTCGTGTGGAGCGAACAGATCGTCAGACACAAGCCCGAAGTGCAGCGCTCCGGTCGAGAAGGCCGATGGAGCCGCCGCCAAGCGCATAGTCGCGGTGACAAAGGGCGTTGGCCAATGCTCCCCGTATCGCCAGGGGCGGATAGATCGGTTCGTCGACCCGGGCCATCCGGACCGACTCGAAACGGCTGGCGATGGGCAGGGTCTCGAGCAGGAATCGTTCGGCGCTGGCAAGCAGCGCGAAGGCGTTGCCGCTCACTTGGCGGTTATCGCGGAACTCCGAGCGAGCGATCCCCTGAAAACGCGCGATGCGCAGCAGACATTGCGGCATGGCGCACTCAAGGCGCGCCGTATTGTCGAACAGCGCCGCCGCCCGGAACAGGACGCCGTCGCGCAGCAGGCCCAGCCCGCGCAGCAAGTCTTCCGGTTCGCGGGTGCCGGGTTCGTCCAGACGGCCGACACGCACCGCCTCGGCTCTGCGTCGTGCTGCCGACGCGCCGGTAGGCGGTGCCGCGGTATCGGTACGGCGTAGAGGATCCGGGATTTACGCGGACCGCGACCACTTCCAACTGTCCGTCCAGGCGGATCCTCTCGATCTCGGGGAACGCGGGCGGGTCGAGCCGACGGAACTCGGCGCTCACTTCCTCGATTGTCCGTTCGGAGACCTGCTGACCGACGCCGCGACCGTCGGGTGCGATGCCGAAGAACACAAGGTCGCCACGCTGGTTGAGCATGGCACACACGGTTGCCGCAGCCTCGCGCCGCGTTCCCGTGGTGGCTTTGTATTCGAGCGTTTCCGGCTCTCCGGCGGCAAGGATTGCGGCAATCTGCTCAGGCGTCATGGGCCATCACCGTCGCGGAGCCCTGCAATATGCATCCCTCTATGAGGGAGTTACTTCCGAAGACGCATCGGTCGGCGAAGGCTCCGAGGTCTGTACGACCTGCTCCAGAATATCGAATACCACTTCGAAGTGGCGGAAAGCCTCGGCGGCACCTTGGCTGCACAGCCAATCGCAGAGATTTCTTTTCTCTTCTTTATTCATATTCCAGATTCATATTCCAGGATCCTGGAGTATGATCTTCCTGTCCTCTTAATATCGCTCTGTGGTGAATGAATAGCAATAAATCTCGGATTTTGCTGTCGAGCTATTTCCTGTGTCTTTTTTTCAAAAAGATTCTGGATTCCTTTATTTATGACGTGTTTTTCGAAGTGGGGCATCTTCCTCTTTGCATAGGCTGTTTTTATCCTCGCATTTGGCCTCGTTTTCAGGGTCGTGGGGTAGTACCACTTTCTCCATAAAAAATTCTCAGACAATCGAGCGACTATTCCAAATATTCTTGAGTTTTCCCGCACCTCCAACACTTTGTATTTCGAACCTGTCAAGGACAGAACGTTTTCCAAGCAATTCCGCCGCGCGCTACAACTTAAACACTCGCTCGATATCTAGGGCTTGTTAACACTAATATGCATGATTCTGCATGATTCTGGTCTCCTGGCTGTAGGGAACGCACGCAAGCTCCATACGACCGGATCGCGCCTCATCTCCCGGTGCCGCGCGGCCCTGTCCGCCTCTCCCCTCGCCCCGTGCTCCCCGCCCTCTGGTCGGTCGCCGCGCAGGGCGGCACAGGGCGCGGGTTGCCGGCCCGCTTTGGCCCCTGGCCCCCCTCTCCCCCCGGCTGCCCCGCTGGTCGCAAGCCGGGGGGCTCGCCCGGGTCTGCGCGCATTTGCACCGGGAACAGAGCGTGCGCCTCAAGCGGGCGGCCCGGTCGCTCGACCGCCCCCTCGTCCAGGTCCCTCCCGCCGGCCCGGGGGGGCGAAAACAACCGGTCCTCAATCCCTCGGCCGCTCCCGAGGCGGGTGGCCCCCCACGATGCTTAGGGGTGCCGCGGACGATCGCCCGGCGCTCGTCTGCGCGCGCTCGCCCGGGCCCGCCCCCGCCGCCCCGGCGGGTCGCCCGTGGCGGACTCGCCTGGGCCCGCCCCCCGCTCATCCCGCGGTGCTGAGGGCCCGGGCGTCCGCGGGCGCCCAGCCGCGGCCCTTGGCCGTGGCACTGGGGTATGCGCCCGTGGGGCCGCCGCGGCGCAGCCGGGTGAGCCCTTGGGCGTCTGCCCGTGAGCTGTCCACGCGGCGCAATGAAATCGAGCGGGTGTTGCGTCGCTTGCAGGGATGCCGCCGCCTCTTCACGCGCTTCGAGCAACGCGACCTGCTCTTCCTCGGATTCATCGTCTTCGCACTCATCATCAATGCCTTGCGATAGTGTTAACGGGCTCTAGCTCACTTGATTCCTGATAGGCTCTACCTTCAGCCATAATCATGGCGTTGCCGATGCGGGAGAGGACTACGATTTTCTGGAACCGCTTTCGCCGACAAGCAGAACAGGCTTTGGGGGCTCTCCGTCGAACGGGAAGCGGATGTCGAGATTCTGGAGCGGTCCGTAGTTCGCCAGCTGAAGCCGCGTCAGATACGCGCGCCCCTTCTCTCGGGCGGTCGGTGCCACCAATCCATCATCCTGGAGGAGATCGGGCTCGCGCAGCGGACCCAATACGCCGTGCTCCAATTTGGCCCTGTCGTATCCCTCCGTGGCCGTTGCCGTTGCCTTGATGGAAATGGCGCCCGTCATTTCTGCGAGATCGGCCAGCGCATTCCATACTTCGTAGACATTCTTCCGGTTCGCTACAAAGGAAACGGCGGTTCGGCGATCTCCGCTGACATGGACGCTGCTCGATTCCCCGCCGGAAGGGGAATGTTCGCCTGGATCGCCGAAGCCTTCGTATTGCCCTGTGTCTGCCGCGCTCCCGGTGCTGTCGACCGTCTCGCGGTCGGATGTCCGCGCCTTCTCGGGCATGGCCGCAGGGGCAATGAACAAACCCGCGTCGAGATCAATGTCGCCGTCCGCCACGCTGCGTTGGAAGGCGACATGGCGCCGGTCGATGCGATAACGTCCGGTGTCTCCGAGTTACGGACGCCCGGCGGCGTAGCCGAAGAGGCTGGTCTCCACGCCGCGCGCAACCGCCCTGCACACGGCTTCGGCCGAGAGCAACCAGGGGAACCGAGAAACTCCTAGAACCCTTTCAACACCTCGGCGGTAGCGATTCCGGCAGCGTAGCTTCCCGGTTCGCTGAGCCCGAAGAGTTCGACGATCTTGCCGGACGCAAGCGTTCCGAAAACCTGCCTCTAGACCGTGGGGAGCAACTCCGTCAGACGCTGCTGGATGAGGGCGTGCTTCTTGTCGTCAAGCGTGGTCTGGAGCGGACGGCCGCCAATGCCTACGGTCTCCAGCGTCGCGCTGGCCGACTTCCTTGAAGAAGGCGAGGCGGACGTCGCCGTCCTGGATGGGAACGTCGCCGGGGCCGAGCAGCGGCCGGGGACCGCCGGCCCGGTGGACGGCGCGCAGGCACGAGGCGAGGAAGCGCAGCGCCCCATGGATGCGCTGGAAGTCCGGGATGGCGACCCAACGCTCGCGCATCAGGTCGATCAGCGCCGGGTGGAAGGGGTAGGACGCCACGGTCGCTCGCGCAAGGCCCGCCCGTCTTCCTCGACTTGCGCGCCGCATCTGCGTGAACACCCGGCCATAAGTGTCCGCCGTCGCTGCAACGGCGCGCGCATCCGGCGTTCCGGCGAGCAGCCGGCGCTAGATGCCCTTTAGTATCTCGTTGCCTTCGACCGGCTCCCGCCGCTGATCCTTACGGGCGGCAAGATGCTCGGCGGTTTGCCGCAGGCTCGTATATTCGAGGGATTCGCGCTTGCTCGACTGAAGGGAAAACCAGCGCCGCGTTGTCCACGCTCCCGGCCGCCACCGTCAACCGCTGAAGAAACGACAGCGTTTCATGGCGGAGGGCGGCCTGTTCGATGTGGATTCCGCCGGTGC
Organism: uncultured Binatia bacterium (SeqCode); assembly: GCA_965116085.1. GTDB lineage: Bacteria > Desulfobacterota > Binatia > Bin18 > Bin18 > Bin18. The sequence continues at coordinate 4,577,904 of OZ220487.1, read as the reverse complement.
TGAAAAGTATTGCAGCAGTTTGTCGAGCAGGATCGGGCTCGGCCCGCCCTTGAGCAATTCGACGGGTGTATCGCCGCCCGGCGCGACCCGGGCCTCGTCCTGCATACGCACCAGTTCGTAGCCGTCCCGTCCGCCGAGGGCCCACACGATCCGGCCCCGGCGCGTCCGGGCGCCGCCGCCGTCTGGAGCGCCCGCCTGCCGTTCGTCGGGTCGAAGAGTTACCCGTCCACCACGGCCACCCGCCCCCCCCCTTCGGGCCGCGACAGTCCGGCTCCCTCGGACAGGGCGTCGAGCGCGGCACACGACCGGGCGGCGCGCATCTCGTTTACCGCCGTGGGGGCTGCTCCCGGCTCTTCAGCCGGGAAGGGACCGAGATCAATTGGGAGGTTTGTCTTGTGCCGTCTGTTGCCTCCCTCATTGTCACCGTACGAACAGTGCTGGATCGAGAAATCGCTCCAGCACGTTGTGCGTAATGCGCGAAACATTATTGTCATAATTGTTGTGTGACAGGCTGCCGGCCCAGGCAATCGAACTCGACGCCCACACCGCCCCACCGTTAGGGGTTTCATAGAACACCATATCCGCCCGGACCAGTTCATTCTCAGTTCCCCCCAGACCCGGTGTAGTGACCAGTAATTCCTCGCACACCACCAGATAGATATCCGTGTGACCGCCTTGGGAGGTTGCCAGTACCAAGGCGTGCGGAGGGGTGCCTAAGCGCTCGTCCGCCCGGTCGATCTCCAGACCCGCGGCCCCGCCGCCGATCAGACCGAAATCCCCAATAACCTCGTCCTTGCCTATCCCCTCAAAAATAAAGGCCGCCCGTGCGTCAAAACTGTCTGGAAGGCGGTGGTAGGGCGCCGAGATATCAAAGCCCTGTGCACTAAATCCCGTGCCCAACATGACCTGGGGGGGGCGGCCCTGATTGCGCCACAGGCCGCCGTATTCTCCCGTAAAGCTATGGTAGTACTCGCCCGGCTCGGCGGCCCAGGTCCGAATACCACCCTCGTTCCGCCGCACCTCCATGAGGCCGGGACAGTCGGGATGAAAGGCCACCCGCCAATACCAGCCGTTAGCCCCCATATACATAAGCCGCCCGCCTTGATGCTGATAGGCTTTCATCGCGTCCCACATCTGGAGGGAGTGATATTCCGGATGGGTACCGGAGAGAATCACTTGGTAGGGTTTCAGCAGGGCGAGCCCCTCATAGTGCAAATCTTCATCGGTGATGACATCGAAGTCATAGCCCTTGGCCTCAAGCCAGTCGGTGATATGCGTGTCCGCATTAAACTGCCAAAGGGATGAACCGTCTCCGCCCAGCGCTGAGATATGCTTGGGCCGCATATTCAGAATGGGCCGCAGGCGGGACGAATAACACACGCCCGAGCCGTCCGAGTGGGAGTCATAGCACGAGCCGCCGTACTCGCGGTGCTCGTTGAGAAACAGACTGTTCTTATCGAGTGGGGCTAGGCGACCGCTAAGCAGCTCGATCAGGCCGGCGTTGGTGGCCATATGCTCGTTGGCATAGGCCATATAGCTCGCTGAGGGGAGCAGGAAGGCCAGCTTTTTTTCCTTGCCCTTGGCCGGTTTGACGACAAACGGAATATAATCCTCTTCGTTTCCCGAACGCAGCCGGGCGGCGTACAGGCCGCTCTTGAGTCCCGCAGGAACGGCCAGCGAAAAGTCGACCTCCCAGCCGGCGTCATACACGTCGTCGTCATGGAAGTGGATTGCCCCGTACTGTTCCGGCGCCTGTTTCCAGTCCATACTCTCGCCGCTCCAACTATAGCCTTTCATGCCCCGCGCCGGCATGTTGACGGTCTCGCCGTGCAGCCGATTGGGAGACGTGTCGGTCACCCGGGTCGAGCCGATATCCCGGGAAAAATCCCAAGCACCAACCACGCTCTCCTGAAATTGGACGGGAACGTCGCTTCTCAGCCGTTCCATCTCGGCCTGCTCCAGGACGCGGTTGGCCAGGCGCGGGCTGTCTATTTTGCCATTGAACTTCTGGGCGAGCCTGCCGCGGCTCGAACCTGCCCGTAGCGCACCGAACATCAGCGCCGATTGATTGGAGCCCACGCGTTCGAGTCGGATCTTCTTCCGAACACGGCCCGCATCCGAGACCGTGGGATAATCGGTCTGAGGTTCTTGATACAGGGTGACCCACCGAGTTTCCGCGTCATAGCTCGCCGCCACGAAATACCACTGCCGGGCGAGGAGTTGCTTGTCGGTACTCACGACTTCGACCTTGCCGCGTCCGTCGCCCAATTGCAGGGCCAGCCGCCCGGCCTGAATCACCAGCGCAAAGCCCGAGCGTCGCCGATCCTGCCACTTCGACATAACGGTCTGGGTGCCCCTGCTCGGCGTGGTCGGCCACAGCATGGCTTGGACGGTAAAGCTTTTGAGGTTCTGCAGCGGTGGACCGTTCGGAATCAGTACATACGAGCCCGATTCGATCTTTTGGGAGTGGCCCTTATACGCTTTATTGACCGGTGTTTGTACGACCTGCTCCCTGATCCCCGGACCCTCGGGATTCAGGTCACCACAGACCAGACGAACGATGTCGGCCCGATAGCGTGGCCGTTCGCAGTTCACCATAAACTGAATGGTCTCACCGGGACGTGCACTGATTTTGTCGGTGTAACCAGTAATTTTCATACGTCTTCCCTTTGCTTGTAGATGCTCAACCCTGCATGTCGGTATGCTGCTTCCAGCGGCGCCGAAATATCTCCCGCTCCGCATCCGCAACCGAAGTGAAGACTTGCTCCTTGAAAATTCTGACCGGCTTGCCCCGTTCGCCAGTGAGCTGACCGAGCGTCCATTCCCTATGGGGCTTGGTGCAGATGAGCACGTATTTATCCCGAACCGATTGGCCGCGAATGACGTTCAGCACGCGCTGTAAAGCGGGGCTGTGGTGGCCGACCGGCTTCGTGTTGAATTCCTCGATTACGTCCCGGTCGTCCGCGCTGATCTTATAGACCGTATGCATACGCCTCCTCCTTCGGCTAGCGGGTCGGTTATAGACGGAGGCTAGCACACCGCTCTGCCAGAAGTCGAGAATTCTGGCGTCTCCCGCAAGGAGACCTCGGCCCTGCCATTGGCATTTGAAAAGAGACGATACCCGAACGTACTGGGAGGAAGTAGTGAAGGCAACGCCCCCAGCATATACGAGATTGATACTCCCCTCAAGGTTGAAGATGTCGATCTGGACAATCCCAAGAGCGGAGCGGTCAGGGTCGGGATCGTTGCCAATGGGGTGTGTCATAGTGGATACTCGATTGTTCATGGTGTCTTACGCAGCGCGCTGCCCGTGGGCTCCGGCCACGAGGGTGCGGGCATTGTCCAACCATGAAGGAAACAGTCTCTCCGTCGGTTGCCCCGGCCACGAGGGTGCGGGCATTGTCGAAGAGGTCGGACCGAACGTCTCCCTGGTCAGGCCGGGAGACCAGGTGCTTCTGTCGCTCGCCCCGTATTGCAGCCACTGTTACTATCTGCGCCGTCGGCAAGCAGAACCTATGCGCTGATATGTTTCAGACCATGGTGAAGGCCGCCATGATTGATGGGTGGTGTCGCCCCAAGAAGAATGGGGGGCATTCACCATATGGCGGGTATCTCCAGCTTTGCCGAGCAGGCCGTGGTCGCCGAACAGGCCTGTATCAGGGTGCCGGACGATGTGCCGCTCGGTGTGGTGCGCTTGATCGGCTGTGGCGCTATGACGGGTGTGGGGTGGCCATGAATACGGCTCGGGTTGAGCCGAGTAGCAGCGTGGTGGTGAGCGGCTGCGGCGGCATTGGGCTCAACCTCATCCGGGGCGGTGTGCTCGCGCGCCAGCACGATTATCGGGGTGGATTTACTGGACAATAAATTGGACTACGCCCTTCAGTTCGGTGCCATCCATGTTCTCAATTCAGGGGAAAGATGACCGCGTTCGGGCGGCGCGTAAGCTCACTGGATGCAGGGGTGCCGATGACGCCTTTTTAAGCCATCAGTCTATCCCGTACGGTAGAGCAAGCCTAGGCCTGTACCCGCCAAGCAGGAACGACGGTTGTGGTCGGAGCCGGGTCGCGGCGGGATCGGGTCTCCATTCCGATGATGCCCTTTCCGACCGAGACGATCATCAAGGGCTCGGGCTATGGCTCGCCCGTCCTCACCTGGACATGCCCCGACTGGTCAAGCATTCCCGGAACGGTCGCCTCAAGCTGGACGAAATGATTACCCGGACCTATGCGCTGGAGGAAGTGGACAAGGTGATGACCGCGCCTGACTGAGAGAGGTGAAGTAGCGCGCCGCGTCGTGGTCGTGTAGAATACCGCCCCAGTCCATCATTCCAGAGGAGGTTTCAAGCATGAGCGCAGTACCGGTTGACCCATCCATTTCCAAGGCCCCGATTGAAACGAATGCCAAGGATCAGACGACCGTCTGTGTGCTGTGCAGCCACAACTGTGGCCTCACCGTCGATATCAACGACGGGCACATCGAGAACATCCGGGCCGATGCTTCCAGCCCGATCTCACATGGCTATATCTGCAACAAAGGCTTCAGCGTCGACCATTATGTCAACCATGCCCAGCGGCTCGGCCATCCGCTCAAACGCAAGCCGGACGGCGGGTTTGAGCAGATCGGCTGGGGCCAAGCCATTGCCGAAATAGCCGAAAGGCTCAACTCGATTATTGCGCGACATTCCCCGCGTGCCTGCGGTTTGGTCGGCATTGGCGGTCAGGCCAACCACCTGGATGCGCCGTATGGCGTCACGTTTCTGTCGTTGATGAAATCCCGCCGCTTTTTCAACTCACTGGCCCAGGAGAAGAGCCAGCACTGGCTGGTCGAAAAATGGATGCTGGACAGTTCATCCGGCACTATGCTGCATCCCGACCACGATCACGCCGACTTTCTGCTGGTCATGGGCACCAACCCCCACATCAGCAATCGGGGCCATAATCCCACCGACGCGCTGAAGAGTTTGGCCCGCAACGAAAACCGGACCATGGTGGTGGTGGACCCGCGCACTACCGAAACCAGCCGCCAAGCCGACCGCCACCTCAGGGTCCGGCCCGGCACAGACGTCTATCTGCTTCTGGCCATGGTCAAGGTCGTTGTCGAACAGGATCTCGGAGACGCCGAGTTCATCGCCAACAAAACGCTCGGCTACCAGGAACTCAAGGCCCAACTGGCGGATGTGGACATCGCCGACATGGCGCAACGTTGCGGCCTTGAGGTGGCCGATGTCGTGGCCACAGCCACCGAATACGCCACCGCCAAGACGGCGGCATTGTTGTGGGATCTCGGGGTGGAGATGACGCTATTCTCGACCCTGAACTCCTATCTGATTCATTTGCTGATTGCCCTGACCGGCAATATGGGGCGTCGGGGAGGCAACGTCTTTACCTCGAATTTGAACCCGCCCACGCCGGACAACCGGCGACACGCCGAACCTGAACGCGCCTTGGCTTCTGGAATTAGCGCGATCTCGGCCTTGACCCGGCTGGGTATATTCTCGCCGGTGCTGGTGCCCGAAGAAATCCAGTACGACCACCCCGAACGGCTACGGGCGCTGATCGTGGAAGGCTCCAATCCGCTCTTGTCTTTTCCCGATACGCGGCGCTGGCTGGATGCGCGTGAACAACTCGATTTGCTGGTCGTGGTCGAACCGACCATGACCGAGACGGCCCTGGTCGCCGATTATATCCTGCCGACTCCAACCGGTTACGAGAAGTGGGAAATGGCCAGCTTTCCGCGTGGCTATCCGCGCGTCCAGACGCAGTTGCGCCCGCCCATCCTGCCCGCGCCGGGGGAAGCCCTGCCCGAAGGCGAAATCTATAATCGGCTGGCCGAGGCCATGGGGCTGGTTCCCGAGCCACCTCAGGAACTCTACGATCTGGCGAAGGACGCGCAGCAACCTGCGGGGGCCGCAGCCTATCTGGCGGCGCTTCAGACCGCGGCAAAGGCAGCCAAGTTCTCGGCCCCCCTCTACTGGGCCTACCGTACGCTGGGCCCCCAGCTCGATTCGCCGGTTCTCTCCAGCGTCTGGTTTCAGGCTGTGATGAACGGCGTCGTTCGCAAGGATGCGGTCGTACGCGTCTTGGGGCCGGAATGGCAGGACAAGGATGCTTTTGAAGTCGGTATCGAGATGTTCCGGCGTCTGCTGGCCCATCCCGAAGGGGTCGAGGTGGCCGAGCTCGACATGGACGCCAACCTTGACGAGCGGATCGGTTTTGAGGACGGGAAAATCCGTCTCATGCCTGAAGAAATCGTGGTCGAGTTGGGGCGTGCCGTGGCAACCGGACTGGCTGAGGATCCAGACTATCCCTTTGTGCTGGCCTCCGGCCTGCGCACCCGCTGGACCGCCAACACCATTCATCGCGACCCGAGTTGGCGTAAGGGCCGCGGCCCCCACTGTGCCTTGAACCTCTCTCCCGGAGATGCCCAACGCATGGGGGTGATCGATGGCGACCGGATTCGGCTCCGCACCCGGAGGGGGCAGGTCGAACTGCCGGCCGTTGTGGACAAAAAACTGATGGAGGGCCATGTCTGGATGCCGAACGGTTTCGGCATGATCTACCCGACGGAGGACAACGGCGCGAACGCGGACCTGAACGGCGTTAACATGAACGCCTACACAGATACGGCTGCCCGTGATCCCTTTACCGGCTGCCCCTATCACCGCTTTGTGCCGTGTCAGCTTGAGCGGGTCTCGGATTGAGGGGGGACAGCTCGTCGTAAAACCCGGCCGTATGGGAGGTCTGTATGGCTATGCAAGCCGATGCTCGGCCGCCGGTTGCCATGGGTCATGCCACGCTGCGGGTGGCCGATATCATACGGGCGACCGAGTATTTTGTCTCCTTGGGGATGCGCTCTATTCATCAATCGGACACGATTGCCGTGCTGGAATTACGGGAAGGTCCGCATGTCGTGCTGCGTCCAACGAGCGAACCTACCCGCCAAAGACAAAAGCCCCCTTTGATCTGACGGTCGATGACGTCGTGGCAACAAGACAGGTGTCTATGGATCTGGGCCTACAGCCGGCGGAAATCGAACCGGGTACTGCCCATCGCTGGGTTACGCTCGTCGGGCCGGACGCCTACGAGTTCGCCGTTCCCTTAATCACACGCGGGAAAACGGGAGGTGCAAATCAAGCCTGACGACGGGGAGGACCTATGGAGCAGCGTATCCCGGGCAAAACGGACTTTTCCGTCTCAGCCATGACCTGGGGTGGGGCGGGTGGTGGTATGGGGGAGCGACCGAAGATGAGGGCACTGAGACGGTCAAGTACGCCGTGGAGCGGGCTCAATGTCATTGATGTTGCTCCCGTGCATGGAAAGGGGAAGGCCGAAGGAGGTCGTTGGAACGGCTTGGCTCGGCTTGGCCCACCAAGCCGCTGCTTGCAACCACATTCTCGATCCGTCCCCGTGAGCGAGGCGATCTGTCTGGGAGCCTCCCCCGTTTAGGGCGTGGACAGATCGACATATTTCAACTGCATAAGCAGATCGAACTCCGGGAGCGGGTCTCTCCGCTGCGACTGACCTTGCAAGAGGGCGTTGGAATTGGTGGTGGGCTTGAGTCCGTGTAGCAGTTCAAGTGAAGAAGGACTTGTCCGAGAGCTTGGATTTACTGGTATTGCTTGCCACGATGTTGTGAGGAAACTCTTTACCGATGGTCGGCCGGGGAGGGTTCAACTTGTGACCAATATCTTCAATGCAGAAGGAAGGATGGAAGGCGCAGAGGATGGGCCGTGCCGGGACCATCCGGAAACGGATTAATCAGCGGAGGGCGGGGCGGGTTCATCCGCTTGTCGCGCTACTCTCCTTTGCGAGCATCATATAGTGGGGCGTCGCAATTTTGGGGACGGGGAACTGCTCTGCCATGGGATGCAGAAAAGAGTGCCACCCGGCCCCATGGCCCAGAACGAGCGGAGTCCGGGCGGACGTGGGCCGCCGGAGGAGCGCAGAGATGACACCGGCCTGCGCGGCTGGCGTAAAGTGAAGCGCACGAAGCGCAGTTGCCCTGCGACGTTATGCTTTCTTTTGCCGCGCCGCCTTTTGGATTCTGGCCCAGGTGTCCCGCAGGGGCACGATCCGGTTAAAGACCGGGTGCCCCGGGGACGAGTCAGCCGTATCCGTGCAGAAATAGCCCTGCCGCTCAAATTGAAAGCGCTGCCCGGCTTCGGCCTGAGCTAGGCTCGGCTCGACTTTGCAATCGGTCAGGACTTCGAGCGAGTTGGGGTTCAGGGCGTCGGTAAACGTCTCTCCGGCTTCCACATGATCCGGGTCGGGCGTGGTGAAAAGATGAGCGTAGAGCCGGACCTCGGCAGTGACGGCCTGTTCGGCGGACACCCAGTGAAGGGTAGCTTTGACCCTGCGCCCGGCCGACGGTCCACCGCTGCGCGTCTCGGGATCGTAAGTACAGTGGATTTCCGCAATCTCTCCGGCGGCGTCTTTGACGATGTGGACGCATTTGATGATGTAGGCGTAGCGTAAACGCACTTCCCGGCCGGGCGCGAGCCGAAAAAATTGTCGTGGGGGCGCTTCCCGAAAGTCTTCACGCTCAATATAGATGACGCGCGAGAAGGGGACCGGCCGCGTACCGGCACTGGCATCGGCTGGGTTGTTGACCGCGGCGAGGGATTCAACCTGGGCTTGCGGATAATTGTCGATGACAACCCGTAGGGGACGCAGGACCGCCATGACCCGCGGCGCGGTTCGATTCAATTCTTCCCGCAGACAGTGTTCGAGCATGGCATAGTCGACCGTGCTGTTCCGTTTGGCCAGACCGATGCGTTCGCAGAAGGTGCGAATCGACTGTGGGGTGTAGCCTCGGCGGCGGAGTCCGGCCAGAGTCGGCATCCGCGGGTCGTCCCAGCCGCTCACGTAGCTGTCCGTCACCAGAGTGAGGAGCTTGCGTTTGCTCATGACTGTATAGGTCAGGTGCAAGCGGGCGAATTCGATCTGTCGGGGATGACTCGGCACAGGGAGGGCGTCCAACGTCCAATCGTACAGGGGCCGATGGTCCTCGAATTCCAGGGTGCACAGCGAATGGGTAATCCCTTCGAGCGCATCGCTCAGGCAATGGGTGAAATCATACATCGGATAGATGCACCAACGCTCTCCCGTGCGATGGTGTGGGGTCTTGAGAATCCGGTACAGCGTCGGGTCGCGCATGTTGATGTTGGGCGCGGCCATATCGATTTTGGCCCGCAAAACGTGCGCGCTGGCCGGAAATTCGCCAGCGCGCATGCGGGCGAATAGGTCGAGATTCTCCTCAACGGAACGCTGCCGATACGGGCTGTCCCGCCCGGGCTCGGTCAGGGTGCCGCGATAGGTGCGGAGTTCGTCGGGACGCAGACTGCACACATAGGCTTTCCTGGCTTTGATGAGTTGGACGGCGTATGCATACAACTGCTCGAAATAGTCGGAGGCGTAGTATTCCCGGGCGTCCCAGTCGAATCCCAGCCATTTGATATCCCGTTTGATAGCCTCGACGTGCTCAATGCTCTCTCTGGTCGGGTTCGTATCGTCGAAGCGGAGGTTGCAGGTTCCACCATATTCCAGAGCCACTCCAAAGTTCAGGCAGATGGATTTGGCGTGTCCGATATGGAGGGGGCCGTTCGGTTCGGGCGGAAACCGGGTTGCGACTCGGCCCCGATGCTTATGGGTCTTCAGGTCGGTGGCGATTATCGTTCGAATAAAATCTGGGGGGGGAGCGGTTGTTGCCATAGGGGAGCATCCTTACACAGCGGCGAGCTCATACGGGCGCACGCTAGATCTTGTCGCCCGCAAATCCACGCCATTCCACAATTCATCGCTTGCGTTTGGCTGTCAACGCGTCAATCGTTGCTGGGAGAAAAACCTGATCCACGGGGGCGAGTCGGGAAATGGGTCCAACGACGGAGGCGCGTTGCAAACCGATATGTTTTGCTGAGAACAGCTATTGCCTAGGGCGGGAGCTGACCGACGATTCGCGGGTATGACGGCTGCAAGAACGGGCCGCCTGCGCCCCCGCTTACTGTCAGTTGACTGGATAAGAACATATGAACGGCGGGCGCCGGGGGTTGGGCCCACTTGGTTGAGGCCCTGAGGCTCACCATATTTCTCCGAAACGGGCGACCATTCTTCTCGAGAGAGGGCGCGAATCACGGGGTCAATCGGAGCGGAGAGCAAGGCCTCATTCCCGGCACGGCCTGCGTCGAGCCGTTGCGTCCCCCTGTCTTCGTGCTGCTTCAGCGGGGTGGCAAGCGTCCGCGTACAGGAAGCAGATCCGGCCCCTCCGCTTCGTTGCGCGAGGGGCTTGGCAGCAAGGCGGATGGAGGCTGGAATCGCAGTCGCCATTCTCACAGCGCTCAAGTATAACGGTGATTATACCCACGTCAAGAATGGTCCGCTTCTAAATGACAGGGGGATTCAGGCAGGTGGAACAGACGTAAGGTCGTGTCGCGCAAGAGCTTCTGCTGGGATTTCGGCTTGAGTTCGAGGGCGTCAATGGTAGGGATATGATAGGTATGGTCCCAGACGGTACCGCATGAGGAGGGCCAGCAGGGAACGTGGTATTCTCTACTGCCATTACCGTTGGCGTTGCTCCCTAGGCGGGCGGCTAGACACAGGGTGTCCAAGAGTGTGGGGGAACTTGGCTCCCAATCGCTCTGGCTGGGAGACCGTATTGTGGTTCTGGAGAAATCAAGGCGGCCGCTGGCTGCGCCCTGTGCTGGAAGCTTGTTCTGTCGGCTTGGACGGGAACGATGTGTACAGTGCCAGTAGTGGTGGCTACGATGCAATCACGGGCGCAGACGGCCACCGAGAATGACACCGCTCCCGGTTTGAGGGTAAGTTGTACTCCAGCCGGGGCCGTACATGTGTCCCCGCCGGCTCAGCCTCAGGGCTTGACCGCCAGGGGCGGCGACGGCGCCGCGGAATTGCCCTGGGACGATCCTGGGGACCCGACGATAACCGGATGGCAGATGCAGGTTCGCCGGGTCCGCGCCCGCTGGAGTGCCTGGACAGCCATGTCCGGTGCCGATGCCACACCAGCTACACGGTGACCGGGCTCACCGAGAGCGCCTATAAGATTCCACCGTCGTCGCGGCGTACGATTGCGGCGCGTAACGCGGTGGGCTGCAATGGTCTAGCGAAAACTAGGTCCAAGAGGTCGCAGGCGCTGCACCAAGGCGACGCATCCGGGCGGTGCCGACGCGCCGGGTTTCCTGTTGCATCCTCTGAAGGGCGACCGCGCGAACCAATGGAGCGTCCGCGTCTCGGCTGCGAACGCCTCCTTCGTTATGAGCGCTTTGCGGCGTGTGCTGTGAAGGATTCGATGCGGCCTCTGCTCCCGGAATGTCCTCGAATAGCATCAGCGATAACGGACGATCATGGCGCTGAGGCGCAAGCGCTTTCCGACTATATCAAGGGCCTACGGCAAATTCTGGCACGAGAGATGGCCGAACTAGGCATTGAGGAATCGCCGGAGCAGGCCGCAGCCGATACTGCATTGCGGAACGCTGTGGAGCAGGCCGATGAGGTTGTGCGGCACTGTGGATACCGTGCGGGCTGCGCTTGGCGGTCCAGAGAACATTTTGAGCCAGATCCAAACCGAACTCGGCACCCAAGGCGTGCTATGACGACGGCAAGGATGCGCTCGATAAGCGCCGGGGCCAGCTTGCGGACGCCGAAAAGGCATTCTCTGACGGTGAGCTTCAGGCAAGGGTGGATGCTGTGCAGGCCGAATTGTCCGGCCAAGAAGCTGCCGTCGCGAATCTGGAGCTACATCGCACGGACGAGACAATCCCGCAGTTGGGGGTCCGTATCAATCGTCTTGACAAGGCTATCCAGGACAGGCGGAACAAGCGCGGCAATCTCAAGGAGAAGATCGCCGGACTCCGGTCGCACGTCGAGGCGCTCGAAGCAGGGCAATCGCTTTTAAGGGGGAATTATATATAAAACTTGACACACTCTGAAAAAAGCCTTCCTTCTCCCTTTTAACGATTGCGGAGAATGACCGTGACAGCAAGCCCAGGCAAGGCTTTCCGAAAGGGAATTGCCCTGCTTGAAACAATGGACAGGTTCGCCCCTGAAGAGCAGGCAACGGAGTGGTTTGAGTCGATCTTGGGGGGGGGAGGACAAGCGGCGCTGCGGCAAGGGCGGCCGCGAGAACACGCCTGTCGTCAAGCGCGGCAAGCCCATGCCCTCCCGCTGCCGGGCCTGTCGGGGTTATTTCAGCCTCCGCCCCGGTACCGCGCTGGAATGTGCCAAGGTTCCCCTGCGCAAGTGGGCGATGGCCCTCTACCTGTGCCTCTTCGCTCAAGTTTGTGTCCAGCATGAAACTGCCCCGCGAGCTCCAGGTTACGCAGAAGACCGCTTGGTTTATGATCCGCCGCATCCGGGAAGCAGGGGCCCGCCTTGCCGATCCCGGCGCTTCCTTTGACGGCCCGGGGAGAAGTTGACGAGACCTATGTGAGCGGCAAAGAAGTGAACAAGCCTGCCAAAGACAAGCTCCATGCTGTTCGGGGGATGGTGGGCAAGGCTGCCGTAGCTGGCATGAAGGACCGCAAGACCACCAAGGGGAAAGCGGCGGTGGTGCAAAGGTCAACCAAACTAACAGGCAGGCGTTCATCGCCGACAATGTCCAGCTGGAAGCCAAGGGGTTCCCGGAGGATTCCGCCGTGTACAGTGGCCTGCCGTTCGACCACGAGACCGGCACCCCCTCGGTCGGTGAGTTCCTTCGGGGAATCGCCCATACGCAGCGCATCGAATCCCGGTGGAGCATGGTGAAACGGGCGCACACAGGCCCCTTCCACCAGAGGTCGCCAAAGCACTTGAACCGATAGGTTCAGGAATTTGCGGGCAAGCACAACCTCCGCAATTCAGACCCCGCTTGTCCGAGGGGGGACATCGCTCCGGCGCTTGTCGGGAAGCGGTGGCTTGACCGATCGCTTATCGCGGAGACCGGCTTGCCGAGGGCTGCCCATAAGTAGCAGCGCCCGCGCCAGCGTCTCGGGAGTCGCGCCTTTGATCTCGCGTTTTGGCTCCAGGATCGGTCTCAGTGTCTAGGCGTCTATCTTGCCACCGGCGTGCATGTGTCGAGGTCGTACCGGCTAGGCACGTCTCAGGGTGGGCCGGAATCTGTCAAGAATAGTATATAATCTCCTCTTGAAGATTAGCTTTTAGGCGTTTGTGTTTTCGATTCACGCTAGGGCCTCGGTTTCTGATGACTTGGGGTGTAGCGTGGAGGAGTTTTTGTCTGTATTCGAGGGAGTTGCGGATCCTCGTCGCAGCAATGCGACCCGTCATTTATTGCATGAGATGCTGATAATTGCGCTGCTTTCGACGCTGAGCGGCGGGGAGGGAGGCGTGGACATGGCGCGTTCGGTCGGGCCAAGGAGAGGTTGCTACGCCGTTGCATAAGATTGAAACACGGCATTCCGAGCCACGATGCGTTTTCGGACCTGTTCACCGCCCTTGATCCCGGCGGCGTGCAGAAAGTGCTTCTGCGGCTGCTGGAGAACTGGGCATCGGTGTTGGACAGAGATGTTATCGCCCTCGCCGGCAAGTCGTGGCGGCGTTCCTTTGCCGATGCCGCCGCACGCACGCCGGTGCATTGGGTGCAGGCTTTCGCCGCCGGGGCCCGCGTGGTGCTCGGCTAGGTGAAGGTGGATGACAAGTCCAACGAGATTGCGGCGCTACCGAAGCTGCTAGCGGTGCGGGCGCTCACGGGCCGGATCGGGACGGCGGACGCGGAGCACCCCCAGCGGGCGACGGTCGAGGCCGCCACCGCCAGGGGCGAGGACTCTGTGCTGGTGCTCACGGGCAATCAGGGCAGTCGGCATGGGGATGTAAGGCTTTATCTGGACACTCCCGCCCAGGCAGGCAACCTCCAATCAGGTCAGCATGTTGACGGCGATCACGGGCGCATTGAGACGCGCCGCACCACGGGCTGCCACGAGATTGCATGGCGGCGCGAGCGTCCTGCCGGGGCGGGCCGCCTGCGGCCCGAGCGAGGCGCGAAACGGCAACCAGCCCGAACCCCGCTCCTCCCTCCTGAGCGCGCCGCTCCTGCCCGCGCGCTTCCCGCACGCCGTGCGCGCCCATGGGACCCTCGCAAACTGCCTGCCCCGGGTGCTCGACATGCCCATGAACGAGGCCCGCCCGCGCCCCCGTAAACAACACGGCCCCGCAAACCTCGCCCTGCTACGCCGCCTCGCCCGCAACCTCGCACGCCGCGACCCCGCCAAAGACGCCCTGCGCGGAAACCTCAAGCGCGCCGCCTGGAACGACGACCGCCTCCTCAACTTGATCCGAGCCGCTGCATGACCAGCCCAAAAGCGATTGCCCTGGCGCTGGAAGGGGCCGGCCTTGACGAAGCCATTCAGCAAAAAGCGCGCGCGCTCGAATTTTGCGAGGAAGAACGCCGCCGGTCTGAACGTGACGTGCAGGTTCTCAGCCTTTTGCTGTCAAAGCTGCGTGCCGCCGAGCAGGAGGCCAAGGAACGGTGTCTGTCGCCGGTGCTCAAGCGCGTTCGGCCCTACTTGCAGATCCTGTTCCCGGGTTCCGAGATCACGGTCGACGAGAACCTGCAAACCGTCTGTGTGGTCCGAGAGGCGGGCTATGAGGAAGTCTTTCATCATCTCAGCACGGGAATCCAAGAACAGATTGCCGTGCTGATCCGACTCGCGTTTGCGGAATTGTTGGTCGAGCAATGTCATCCCGCGACCGTAGTTCTTGATGACGCCCTTGTATTTTCCGACGACCGCCGGATGAGTGGCATGTTTGACATACTCAATATGGCGGCCCGAAACGTTCAGGTGATCATTTTTACCTGCTGGGAGCAGTTCTTCGAGGAACTTGGTGGACACCAATTGTCACTGCAACCCGGAAACAACGAAGGGCTTGTATCAGCATGAAATGGGCAGGGGGCAGTTATGAGAATTTCGTCTGTTCGCATTGAGAATTTTCGGGGCTATCTGGACCCTACGCCATTGTCGGTAGGCACCTTCACCTCGATAGTCGGTCGCAACGACGTTGGTAAAAGTACGCTCTTAGAAGCCTTGGAGATATTTTTTAACGGTGGAAAACCGGATTCCGACGACACACATATCCGGGCGCGCGGTCAGTCGACACGAATTTCCTGTTCGTTTGAAGACCTTCCCGCTGAGGTCGTGCTTGATGCCCGCGCTCCGACAACACTGGCCGATGAATATCTGCTTAATGCAGAGGGCACTCTTGAGATCGTCAAAGAGTACGATCTGAGAGCCTCCAGGATCACGGCGAAAGTGTTCGCGCGTGCCAACCATCCGACCGCCCAAGGCCTCGCTGATCTTCTTCAGATCAATAATATCAAACTGAAAGCGCGTGCCAGCGAATTAGGGGTTGATCTGGCGGGAGTCGACCAAAGGGTGAACTCACAGATTCGCAGCGCGATCTGGCAGCATCATGACGACCTGGTGCTTAGAGATAGTCTGATCCCGTTAAATGACGAGGATGCCAAGAAGGTCTGGACTCTATTGCAGAAGGATATGCCGACCTTTGCTCCGTTTCATACGGATCGTCCAAGCCGCGATGACGACAGTGAAGTAACGAGCCCGTTTGATGCCGCGATCAAGGACGCTGTTAAGGCCCTTGAACCGCAGATCGACGGGATCAAGGCAGAGGTGAAGCAGAAGGTCGAGGAAGTGGCGCGCCGCACACTGGCAAAGCTCCGCGAAATGGATGCCACATTGGCAGATGACTTGAGAACCGTATTTAAGACGGAACCTTAGTGGACCGGTTTTAAGTTGTCCCTGACCGACCACGACGGCGTTCCGATAAACAAGCGTGGCTCGGGCGCTCGGCGCCTTATCCTTCTCAATTTTTTCAGAGCGGAAGCTGAACGACGGCAGCAAACTGCGAACTCACCGGGCATCATTTATGCAGTCGAAGAACCAGAAAGCTCGCAACATCCGATTAATCAAAAGATGCTGATTAACGCCTTGCTCGAACTCAGTGAGGCCGGCAACACCCAGGTGCTGATCACGGACACATGTGCCGGGAATCGCCACGCTGGTTCCGCCAGAAAGTATTCGGTACGTACATCATGATGAGAACAGGCACCCTCGCGTCATTGAGAACGATGAGGACATGCTGCGGTTGGTTGCCGACCAACTCGGTGTGTTGCCCGACAAGCGCGTTCGGTTGTTGCTATATGTTGAGGGTCCCAATGACGTGGTCTTTCTGGAGCATATTTCCAGACTGACCGACAATATCGATTTGGCAGCCGACCCTCGCGTCGCTTTCGTGCTTTCGGGCGGGGGCAATCTAAAACACTGGGTCAATCGCCGATATCTCCGAGATATCGGAATTCCTGAAGTCCATATCTATGATCGCGACAGCGACCATGGGTACCAGGGGCAGGTTGATACCGTAAACGGCCGAGGTAATGGCGATTGGGCGACCTTAACCAGCAAGCGTGAGATCGAAAATTACCTCCATCCCGATGCCATACAAAGCGCTCTTAGCGTGTCCGTTACTTTTGGCGATGACGACGATGTACCGATGGTCGTTGCCCGGGCAATTCATGAAGCATCGGACAGCCCTCAGCAATGGGAAGAGGTTGACGAGGATGACCGCGCAAAGAAGGCTGGTAGGGCTAAGCGTCGCCTTTGTGCAGAGGCAGCTGCGCGTATGACATCCGAGCAACTGAGTGAGGGTGATCCCGGTGGTGAGGTCAGTGGGTGGCTCGCCAAGATAGCGAATGCAGTTATGTAGAAATGTGGGCATTGTGTATGCGTGATTGTAATCGACCTAACTTTTTATCAACGGCCGCCAACCTGATATCGCAATCGCGCGAGCCTCGTTCTGCGAAATGGGACCATATGTTTACGCTAATTGTTACATATGAGTTGCCATGATAGATGGTGGCGTCAGCACGATCCTGGAGATGACGTCCGACTACCCGCTGCATCGCCTTGGCTGGAAGGCCTTTCATGATCTGTGCGTGGCAGCCGCGAAGGGAGGCCTCAGGCGTCCTGTTCAAACCTTCTTTCCAACGAATGATGCCGGTCGCGACGGTGCTTTCATTGGCCGGTGGGATGGCGGCTCATCACCTGATGACTATTCCGAGCAATCTGAAGATGCTCTCAAATCCTTTCATAAGGCGTTGGCAGACAAGATTGACGAGAAACAGATTCTAATGTCCGCCCAGGCCGATATCAGCCATGCCATTTCCAGCATGAACGAAGAATATCAACCGAGTTTATCAACATCGACCCCGACCGCATCATTGACACCACAAAACACACCCCTTGCAAACTTGTTTCGCGATATAGACGAATAACCGACTTGGCTACATTCCCAAATGGGCGTGTCCGGCGCCGGCTGGACACGCCCATTTGGGTAACGATCCCTCGCGCGGGGTCGGACCTTTGGTCCGGCATACGGACGCCGCCCTTTCGGGCGGCGACTTCTTTGATGGCCTTTCCTCGGAAGGCGCGCGGAGGACCAGAGGGAGCCGCAATCATGGAGCCAAGAACTGCAAACGCCAGCGCAAGCGGAAATCGTAGGCGCAGTAAAGGGCCGCCATAGGCGCGGAGAAGCCGAATCTCTATGACGAGGGGACGGCCCGCATCATCGACGAGCTTGAGGCAGGCCACGCGCCTTGGGGGCAGCCTTGGGGCGCGCCGGGCGCGAAGGCGAGGCTTGGGCTTCCTCATAGGTAGGATCTTAGTCTCTTATTGATTTCATTGCGGGAGTTGAAGTCCCATCCGAGAGCTCCGCTCAGGGGAGGGTCACAACCCCCATGCTCCCCGGAGCCTCGAATGGGGGGGCCCACGGTTGCTCAAGGCGCGCACCAACTCAAGCGCGTCCTGTCGCCGAGGCAGGGGAGCGCCCTCGGACGCCGAAGTGGCTGCGGCGCCCAGCCACCGCCTGAGGCCCCCGTCTCGGCGGGTGCGGAGTCTGCGGGAGCGCCCTTCGAGCGGGCCGGTTGAGACCCGGGCCGCTCTCCCTCGCCCATTCCCCACCCGGATTGCCCTGCCGGGGGCGGACAGGGCCGTTCACTATCAGGGAGCGCAGGCCCCCTTCATCGCTCTCAGGTCCGCGGGAGGCGTGCGGGCGGCTCCTCTAGGGTTTGTTAACGCAATGCATGAATCATGATCGGCTCTGGAGCCACCGCCGAAGCAGCGGATTCCAGAGGATGGAGAGTACGCAAACCCAGTACGATTGCATCGTGCATGGTTTCCCGCAGCACCGCGGCACCGTCGCTATCAGCAATCTGACGGCGCTCAACGCCATCCTGTATGTGGCCGAGCACGGAGGCAAGTGGCGGGGGCTGCCGGCGCACTTCGGGAACTGGCCTGCCCTCCACCCCCCGGATGAACCGTTGGGCGAAGAGCGGAGTGCTGGAGCGGGTGTGTGCGGAGTGGCAACGTCTGGAGCTCATTGAGGTGCAGGTGGAGGGGCTCTCGCTCGACAGCCCGGTGGTGAAGGGACCTCTGGACGGGACGGGGGCGTTGAACAAAATGGTCCCCAGGTCCTCGGGCAGTCGCGCGGGGGCGGGAGCACGAAGCTGCATCGGGTTGCCGCGGAGGCGCGCAGCGCAGTAGGGGGCTCGTGGTCCGGGGGAGAGGCGGGGGAGGTGCCGCAAGGGCGGGAGTTGCTGGCTCGGACGGTGCGGCCGGCCCTGGCGCGCGCGGTGGGGAGGGACCGGGCGTACTTGACGGGGCGGGGCACGAAGCGGGCGTGGGGGCCGGGCGCGCAGGGGGTCCGGGGTACCAGCGGCGGGGGCCGGTGTCGTGGATGTTCAAGAAGTGGTAGGCCTCCGCCACTCTCCATGCGTTCGCGACGAGGCAGGCCCGCTTGGCGGCAAGGCTCAGCTGGACGGCGAGTGCGGCGGCGAGGCTCAAGCGCTCCCTGGGGCAGAGGGCCCAGGCGGTGCAGGCGGGACAGCCGCGACGCGCCAGGGGGCGAGGGAGGCCGTCCTCGCCTGGGGGCGGGGGGTCGGGGGCTGGCTCGTGCCTGGGGAGGCTTGATGGACTCCCGGGCAGGCCACGCGAGGCGGGCGCAGTCCAAGAGCGACCGCAAGACCGGGCGATGTCCATTCGGGTGGGGGCCCATTTCGGCAGCTCTTATGTACCTACCTATTTGGGCTTCCTAAGAGCGCGCTTACCGAGCGCACCTATTCCGCGTCAACACCCTGATCCTTTGGCATCACGTTGCGCGCGCGGGGTTTTCGACGCAAACATGGCTGACCTACCGGCAGGCCCAAGAGATGGGTGGCCATGTCATGAAGGGCGAGCGCGGTGTCACCGCGTGTCACGCCGGCACCTTCATTCCCAAAGCGGAACGCGAACGCGGAACAGGACGGCGACGAGCCGGGCCGTGTGCCGTTCCTCAAGGGCTTCGCACTGTTCAATGTGGAGCAGTGCGAAAGCTTGCCGGAGGACATCTATAGGGGCGCGGCCCCGCTGTCCGATGCCGAGATCATTCCACAGGCCGAACGCCTCATCGAGGCGACCGGCGCGGACTTCCGCAGGCGGGACGAAGGCGTTCTATGTGCCGAGCCAAGAATTCATCCGCGTGCCGCCGCCCGCAGTCTTCGAGCAGGTCAACTACTACCACACCTGCTTTCACGAGCTTGGCCATTGGACCGGGCACGAAAGCAGGCTCGCCCACGACCTTTCCCATTCCTTCGGATCGAAGCCTTACGCCCGCGAGGAACTGGTCGCGGAGATGGCGAGCGCCCTTTGTCTGCGCATCGCTCAGCATCGCGCCAACCGTTCGGCATACGGATTATATCGGTTCGTGGCTTGAAGTCTTGAGAGAAGACAATCGCGCCATCTTCCGCGCGGCGAGCCAGGCCCTCCAAGGCCGCCGATTTCATCCTCGCCTTTCGCGACGCCGAGAAGGCCGAGGCGATCAACATCGTCGTCTTCTTGACAGGGCGCGGGTCGGGCCGTTGCGTCGAGAAGGTCGCCGCGCTCGAAGGCCTCGACATTGATGGCGATTACCGCCTCGCGCCGCTCACACCCGTTCACCTCGTTCTAACCGCCTGACCAGGGAGACCGTCATATGAGTCCAGTTCCGCCTGATGCTTTGTCCCGTTGCGGCACTGTTCACGGGCCTTCTTGTCGGGTTGGCACTCGTCTGGCCGGATGCAGCCCATGCCGCCGGGTCTGGCATGCCGTGGGAGGCGTCGCTCACCCAGATCCTTCAGTCGATCGAAGGCCCGGTCTCGCGTATCCTTGCCGTCATTGTTATCATCATCACCGGTCTATCGCCCGCTTTCGGCGAATCGAGCGGCGGCTCTCGCCGGCTGATCCAAATCGTCTTCGACCTTTCCATCGCTTTCGCGGCGACGAGCTTCTTCCTGTCCTTCTTCTCCTTCGGCGGCGGGGCGCTGATTTCATGAGCGTCGAAGGCTTCAAGATTCCGCTTCACCGCGCGCTCACCGAGCCGATGCTGATGGGCGGCGCGCACGGTGGCCATCAGCATCGGCTCGCTCGCCTCGGCCTTGGGGCTCGGGCTCCAGCTTTGGCTCGTGGGATTTGCCGTTTGGGTCGTTGGCCATGCGGCCGCCGTCTACGCCGCACGCAAGGACCCGGACTTCATGCCGGTCCTCATCCGACATATCCGCCACAAGGGTCATCTCTCATGCTGAATCTGGTCGAATACCGGAAGCGTCCCGCTCTTTTGGCCAACTATCTTCCCTGGATCTGCCTTGTGGCGCCCCTACGGCCAGAAGGAGAGCGTCGCAGACCTCATACCCTTCATGCTGGTGGCGTTCATGGGTCTGTCCTCAATGAGAGGATGCTTCTTTTTGCGGATTGGTGAGTCAAGCGATCCGCAGCGAAAAGCGACTTGGGTGGCCCGTTCCGTGTTGTGGCGGAGCGACGACGAAGGGCGTCGGCTTTTCCCTTGGGTTGCCGCGCGGGCGCCGGGGGGCCGGGGGGAGGCCCGGCCGGGGTACAGACCGGAAAGATAGGTAACAGATTGAACCGGAAAGAGGGGTGACAGGTTATGGCATGGCCAGGAGGTGCCCTATGCGTGAAAGGAGCTCTGTCGCATGGACGACAGCTGCTGTTTGTGGCGGCGTGTCTTCGCGGGGGTTTGCCGATGGTGTCGCGTTGCGAGGCTTACGGGATCAGCCGCAAGCCGGGAGACAAGGGGCTTGGCGGCTCTCGCGAGCCGGGCCCGGAGGAGTGGCGGCGCGCTCGCGTGCGACGCGCCGCCACGGTCGTTCGCTGGTGCCGGAAGGGGCGGCTGCGAGTGTGGCGCTGCGGCGGGAGCGCCCGCATTGGGGGCCGCGCAAGCTGCGTGCGGTTCTGAGACGCGAGCGCCCGGAGGAGGTCTGGCCGGCGGCGAGCACGATGGGGCCCTTTTGCGGGCGGCAGGCCTAGGGAGTTCACGCCGCCGGCGTCGGGTTGCCGCGCCGGGGCGGGCGCGCCGGCCCTCGCCCAGGGCTGGGCCGGACCGGCGGGAAGAGCCCGGGTACGATGCCTGGCACGCCGGGTGCCGGGTGCGCACCGACGGGGTGATCAAGTGGGGCGGAGACATGCTGTTCGTTAGCGAGCCGCTGGCGACCGAGAAAACTGTCATCCATCTCTCCGGTCTGTAGTGTCCACCCATTTCTCCGGTTGCTCACGGGGACTCTCGAGCCTCCTTCCCGTCGGGAAGACGGGGGACCGGGGGCGGCATTCCTCCGCACCCGCCGCGCACTCCACGCGCCTAGGACCGCCTCGCCTCCCGAGACCGCACCGGGATCGCGCGCCTGTGCTGCCGGCTCAAGGATTTGCGAAGAATCGCAACCCGTGACACCCAACGCGCCGCCACCTTCCTCTCCGCCGTCCTCATCGCCACAACACTCCTCTGGGGGCTCAATTGAGGCCGGACCCATGAACGCCGACCCTAGGGCCTGTTAACACTATCGCAAGGCATCAATGATGAGGGCGAAGACGATGCATCCGAGGAAGAGCACGTCGCGTTGCTCGCATCGCGAGCAGAGGCGGCGGCATCCCTGCAATCGACGCCACACCCGCTCGATTGCGGTGCGCCGCGTGGACAGCTCACGGGCAGACGCCCAAGGGCTCACCCGGGTGCGCCGCGGCGGTCCCACGGGCGCATACCCCAGTGCCGCGGCCCAGGGCCGCGTCTGGGCGCCCGCGGACGCCCGGTCCCTCAGCACCGCGGGATGGGCGGGGGGCGGACCCAGGCGAGTCCGCCATGGGCGGCCCGCCGGGGCGGCGGGGGCGGGCCCGGGCGAGAGTGCGCAGGCGAGCGCCGGGCGAGCATCCGCGGCACCCCTAGGCATCGTGGGGGTCCAGCCGCCTCGGGAGCGGCCGAGGGATGGGGGGCCGGTTGTGTGCGCGTCCCCGGGTCGGCGGGAGGGACCTGGACGACGGGGCGGGCGAGCGACCGGGCCGCCCGCTTGAGGCGCACGCTCTGTTCGCGGTGCAAATGCGCAAAGACCCGGGCGAGCCCTCCGGTTTGCGACCAGCGGGGCAGCCGGGGGGAGAGGGGGGGCCAGGTGCCAAAGCGGGCCGGCAACCCGCGCCCTGTGCCGCCCTGCGCGGCGACAGACCAGAGGGCGGGGAGCACGGGGCGAGGGGAGAGGCGGACATGGCCGCGCGGCACCGGGAGAGGGGGCGCGATCCGGTCGTATGGAGCTTGCGTGCGTTCCCTACAGCCAGGAGACCAGAATCATGCAGAATCATCCACATGAGTGTGAACAGGCCCTAGTTTCAAGCGGGCGCGCACAGCTTGACGAGGTGCGCCAATCATCGTCACCCCCACCAAAGGAGATATGAACGAGGGCTACCATTGGAAGCTTCATGGCCGGCAAGGGCGGCTATGTCGGAACGATCCAGACCCTGACGGTCAACGTCAAGGCCAAGATCGCCGCCCAATGACCAGAAGAGGAGCGAGGGTGCGCCGGATTTCCGCGTCTAAGCTGGCCGCGCCGAGCTCGGCGCCGCTTGGAAAGCCCGGAGCAACGGCGAGGAACCGCGAGACTACCTCAGCGTCCATCTCAATGATCCGAACTTCCCCGAGCCCATCCGCGCGGTGCTGTTCGAGGAAGACGGCGGACTTCCTCGTTTGGAACAGGCGGGACGGGCGATTAACGAATCTTAACCATCGAATGAAGGGCCGGCTTCGGACCTTTCGGACTGGAATTTCTCACCGGAATCGTTTATATTCTTTCCAGACTGGAGGAAGGGTTGTGGCGATGAGGCTCGAAGAACTAGCACTGTCGGCGAATGAAGCAGCATGTGTGACGGGAGTGCCGCCGAAGCAGGTGCATCGGATCGTTGATGCAGGTCTGTTGGGCGACTCCGTGAAGAGCCGCAAAGGTGCGCGGGTGATTTTGAAACACGCGCTGGTCGGTCTGAGGCTTGCCCATAAAACGACCGATATCTTGACTTTGGAAGGCCGGCGGCGGTGCGCCATGTCCTCGACGATCCTGAGGCGAGGAGGGTCCGAGAGGACGCCGTTTCCGTCGACGTGCGCCCAATGAAGAACGATGTGAAGCGAGGCATTACCTCACTGGAGAAGGCAGAAAAATGATCGTGAGCGACAAGGACATTCTGGGCGGCGCGCCGTGCTTCAAGGGCACGCGGGTCGCCGTTCACGACATTGCCGAAATGCTGGCCAATGGGGGCCAAGTTGCTGCGATTCTTGCGGCCTACCCGACACTGACCGAAGGACAGGTGACTGCCGCCGCAATCTACGCCGAGGCGTACCCTCGTCGCGGTCGTCCACGCCAGCAGCGGGAGTGGCGGAAAGCCAAGCAGCGCGCCTCAAAAAAAGTTGAGCTCAACAAGTTTCTGCAGGCCTCGTGAAGTTTCTGATCGACGAGTGCTTGAGTCCCGATCTTGTCGCAATCGCACGGGATCGGGGGTTCTTTTTGTCGACGCACGTCACTTGGCTCGGTCTCCGATCGAAGAAAGATTGGACCATCGTTCGACGCGCCGTCGAAGACGGCTATGTGCTCGTCACCAACAATACGACGGACTTCACATCTCTCGTTGGCCGCGAGGACGTTCATGCCGGCCTTGTCTGCCTGAATGTCGCACCTAGCCTCATGAGCCTGCAGGTCCAGAGGGTTTTATTCGAGGTCGCTTTGGATCAGTTGGCCGGTGACGAGCCCGTCAGCGACGTGATCGAGATCACCCTGACTCCTGACCGGAAGGTTAGGATCGATCGATACGCCTGGCCCATGGATCACTAGGAACCCGCGGATGATGAGGAGATTGTTTGAGCGATCCGATCAGCGGCAGACTCGATCGGTTCGTTTGCAAGGTGGGTGTAGCGTGCCGTTGTCTGCACCTGCGAGTGTCCCAAGAGCTTTCCGATTATGGGCATTCCTTCGCCAACTATGAGACCACGGCTGGCGAAGAATGCCGCAGATCGTGGAGCCGAAGGCCGTCCAGTTTGGCCGCCTTTCGAATGCGCCGCCACGGATGCTGTAGGTCCGTCAAATGACGACCGGTCTCCTTCCCGGTAATGACGAATGCGTTGTCCTCAAACCTCTTGATCACCTTGAGCCGGTGGATCGCCGCCGTGCCGAAATGAACGGTTGTGGCTCCCGTTTTCGAGTCGGGCAAGCGTAGCTTTTTAGCTTCCAGATCAACATACGCCCACTTCAACGTCATGATCTCATTCAGTCGACAGCCCGCCAGCATGGGCATCCAGATCGCATTAATCGCAGATTTGGTTTCGGTTTTCTCGCCCTCGGCTTTGCGGGGCGCTTCGCCGAGCCGCCTCTATTCTTCATCAGAAAGGAAGCGCTCGCGCCTTTCCTCTTTGTATGTCTTTACATGCTGTCAGGGGTTCGAACTGTTCGGGCGGAGGTCCCAGATTTCGGCCAGATTGAACATCTTCGAAAGAACACCGAGCGTTCGGTTGGCTTGGTACGGCTTGTCCCGCAAGCCATGGTGCAGTTTGGCGATATCGGTGCGCTTGATATCGATGATCTTCCGTGTGCGAATTTACGGATTGATGAAGAGCTCGACGGAACGGCGGTACTCGCGCTCAGTCGTGGGGCGGCAGTGAGTCGGTATGTACTCGTCGAGGAAGCGCTGTCCGAGCTCCTTCATCGTCGGAGATTTCCTCATCTGGAAGTGCTCAGCGGACGGGTCCTGCCCCGCCTTCGCCTCGGCAATGATACCCCGCGCCTTGGTCCGGGCTTGCATTTCCGCGTTCCGGGCCCGCAGCGCCTCTATCTTCTTGACCCGGCGGGCGTTCGCCCTGCACAGCGACGCGAGCTCGTCTTTGCGCGCCCGCGCGCGTTCCAGCGCCTTCCCCAATCGGGCGTTCTCCCGGGGCAGGGAATCGACGTGCCAGCGCAGCGCCCTGATCGTGTTCTTGTCGGGCTTACGTGTCGGTGCGGCCTTGGGCGGCCGGACGGCAGCCGTATCCTTCGCGGCTTCCGCCGTCCGCAGTTCCTCGCGCAACCGGAAGACTTCCCTGCGCAGCGACGTGAGCGGGCTGCGCTTGCGCGAATCGACACCGGCCTCCGAAAGCAGCTTCTCCATCCGCGCCACTTCTGACTGGTAGAACAGCGTGTCCGGCACCGTGCGCCAGATCTCCTTCTCCTCCCCGACCGCCGCCTTGAGCTTGGCCCGGCTCGTGGCGAGGTCCACTTCCGCGAACCGGCCCGGGAACGGGCGGCCCGCCGGGGCGGATCATCGGGGGTAGTGCGCGCCCTGGAACGCCCGGCCTGACAGACCATGAGGGCACCGCGCTCGGGCGGCCCCCTGACGAGGTAGACACCGCTCGCGTAGCCTGTGGCATGGCCGCAACATGTCCCTCCGATCCCCCTGCATGTCACCCGTACCTGCGAACGGGCCGGCAAGCTGCTGTCCGAAGACGCCCGCCGGGACATGGAGGCGACCAGCGTCACCTCGCCCGAGGCTGTCCCGGTCAGCCGAGGGCGGTATCCGCAAGCTAGGGCCTGTTCACACTCATGTGGATGATTCTGCATGATTCTGGTCTCCTGGCTGTAGGGACCGCACGCAAGCTCCATACGACCGGATCGCGCCCCATCTCCCGGTGCCGCGCGGTCCTGTCCGCCTCTCCAATCGCCCCGTGCTCCCCGCCCTCTGGTCGGTCGCCGCGCAGGGCGGCATAGGGCGCGGGTTGCCGGCCCGATGTGGCACCTGGCCCCCCCCCTCTCCCCCCGGCTGCCCCGCTGGTCGCAAACCGGGGGGCTCGCCCGGGTCTGCGCGCATCTGCAACGGGAACCGAGCGGGCGCCTCCCGCGGGCGGCCCGGTCGCTCGACCGCCCCGTCGTCCAGGTCCCTCCCGCCGGCCCGGGGGCGCGAAAACAACCGGTCCTCAATCCCTCGGCCGCTCCCGAGGCGGCTGGACCCCCACGATGCCTAGGGGTGCCGCGGACGATCGCCCGGCGCTCGCCTGCGCGCGCTCGCCCGGGCCCGCCCCCGCCGTCCCGGCGGGCCGCCAATTGCGGACTCGCCGGGGTCCGCCCCCCGCTCCTCCCGCGGTGCTGAGGGCCCGGGCGTCCGCGGGCGCCCAGACGCGGCCCTTGGCCGTGGCGCTGGGGTAGGCGCCCGTGGGGCCGCCGCGGCGCACCCGGGTGAGACGCTTTAGGTTGTACTCTTCGGGATCCCGCATGAGGGGCCGCCGCGGCGCACCCGGGTGAGACCTTGGGCGTCTGCCCGTGAGTTGTCCACGCGGCGCAATGAAATCGAGGGGGTGTTGCGTCGATTGCAGGGATGCCGCCGCCTCTGCTCGCGATGCGAGCAACGCGACGTGCTATTCCTTGGATTCATCGTCTTCGCCCTCATCATTGATGCCTTGCGATAGTGCTAATAGGCCCTACGTTGGGCCGGCTCGGGTCGGGGCAAGCGCGGCGGCCTCCGGGCGATCTATTTCTGGCCCACCGGCCCAGAGGCGGTCTACATGTTGACCGCCTCTGCCAGAGCGGACCGTTTGGTGAAGTCCTTGCACATGGGCGGGGTGAAACGGCACTGTCGTGCCGGATTGTGGGCGGTCCCGCCGCCGATCGGATCGCCGCGCTTCGCAAGCGGATGGATCTGAGCCGGACGAAGTTTGCGGCCCGTTTCGGGCTGGATGCACGTGCGGTTCAGGATGGGGAACAGGGTCGCCGGGTTCCCAACCGGGCGGTGCGTGTGTTGCTGACGGTGATTGATCACGACCCGGAATCGGTCATGCGTGCGCTTGCACCGCCCGAAGATGGACTCACTCCGCTTGCGGATTGATTACGGATGTGTCGATACGTTAGTTAACGATCCGATAAATTTAGACAGAAATTTTATCTATCGCACAAGTGTGGCGTAGGCCGTGCACCAGCAGGCGGCGGGACTATAACTGCTCTTGGCCTTCGGCGGAACACGGGAACAGAAATGCATTCGCCATACGCTCGCCGGGTAGCGCACTGATAGGTGCCCGCGCGGCTTCGCCGGACGGTACAGCGAGGGCCCGGTCTTGGAATGCGACAACCTGATGATGGTGTCGCCCATGTCGCGCCAGCGGAGGTTGACCACTTCGCTTCGGCGGCATCTGGTGAGCGCGAACACCTAGATGGCGACGGCAGCCTGGGGCCATTCGGCCTCGCGGGCGCCGAGTACGCACCCGAGTCGGGCTAGCTCGTCCGCGTCGAGGAATTGGGCGATGTTGCGCTTCGGGTTCTTCTGAATTCCTCGGCGCGGAACATTATCGCGCGCAGTATCTCGAATGCGCGGTTGGCCGCGCCGGGGCGGTCCCTGCTCGCCGTGTCGAACCATACGGCCTCGGATCCCGGAGTCCATCGGCATTCTGCTGAAGACAGACAGGATACCGGCCTTGAGTGAGATAGATGCAGAGGGGCTTGCGCCTGGAAAGATTCCAGTACGGGTCGCAGCGGCGCAGATACTCGTTCGCGAACTTGCGGACGGTCGGGGTCCGCTTCTCCCGCTCGATCGTCCGCGGGGTTCTCGCCCGTGCGGATGCGGTCGAGCATGTCGCGGGCGCGGCGGCGGGCCTCTGCAAGCTTCATCTCGCCGTGCCGGGCGATGACAACGCGACGGCTCCGTCCGTTGATTCGGACCTGGACAATCCAGACCTTAAGGCCCGACGGATGGATGCGCAGGCCGAAGCCGGGCAGTGGCTTGTCGAACAGGAAGGTTTCCTTGCTCTGCGAGTGGCTCTGGGCGCGCTAGATGCGCTGTGAGGTCAACGGTGGGCATGGTTGACTCCTCCCTCGCGCTCCGTGCCCCTTCCGGCTGGGGTTGCATAGATGTGCCCTGATACATGGTTGGTGGCGTCGGAAACGGACTGGTCGGATAGATACGTAACGCTCGGTGGCCTCGACGAGGCGTGACCGAACAGCTTGGAGATGGTCTCCATGTTCACGCTGTTCATCGTCGCGACCGACGCTTACGTGTGCCGCAAGTCGTGAATACGCAGTCCGGGCAGACCCGCCTTGGCGCGGAAGCGCTCTCAGTGATAGGAGATGTTGTCGATGGGGTGCGTGGGTGGGCGTTGGGGGAAGAGATACGGACAATCCTCTCTGTAACGTGAGATGGTGTCGATGGCCGCGCGAGCCGAGAAGGTTGCTGCGCTAGCAGGTGGATGATGGCGATGATATGCGGGCAGTAGAATTTGTCGCGGGTGAGCACCGCGTTGAGCCGCACCATCTCCTCGGGCGACAGATACCTCTCCTGCGTCTTCATCACTGTAGTAGCGGGTCCGTTTGCAGGGGTTGGAGTTGTGGGCGTGGTATCCCCAACTCCGCCATCCTTATCATCACGGACAGGACTAGTGTGGCGCGGTTGGCGGAACCGGGCTTCTCGCCCATTGAGGCGCACAGTCCTTGACGTGCTCCTCCGTGATGGCCACGGCCATTGTGGCCCGAAGGCGGGCAGAATGTGATTGTGAACCAAGTAGGCATTGGTCTCCTGAGCCCGGGGCTTCCAGTGGCGGGCCTAGCGTTCGAGGAACTTATCGGCGAAAGCGACCATTGAGAGGCCCCTATGTCCTGGGGCCGTTGTCCGCCTTTGCCGGTTCGATGTAGCTGGTGATCAGCCTGCGGGCTTCGCGCCGGGCCTCGGAGACGGCCATGGTGTAAGCGCCTAGGTGCGAGCGTCGCTCGGAGCAACGCGCAAGAACAGACCGGGGATTATGCCGTCGCAAACATGGTATCGGTATCGCTTCTCGCGGGGTTTGGCGGCGTGGGCGCGCCGTGAAGGTGGATTTGTCGGTCATGGTCGGTGGATCCTGTTCCGGGCCGCACGGCTGGGCGGTGATGCAGGACGCAGCCTCGACGGCGTTTCGTTGAGGAGGCCGCGCGATGGAGCAGGACGGTTGGGTCCTGACCTCCTGAAACTAGGGGAGTTTTTATCTGTTCACGCGATGGCGGGCGCTGACAGGGAGTGTATCATCAATGCGCCTAGGTGTGAGAACCGCGCGCCGCAGGGCGTTCCTATCGTGCTCGCTGACCGCTCAACCCGTCGGGCAATGAAAGCCGCTGTGCAACCTTTAGCCCTCGCGACGCTTGAGTGGCAGCCCCCGCCACTCGCCTCCCCGCGGCTAGGTGCGAAATGGCGTTGAGCACCGCGAGATGGCTGAGCGAGGCGTTGCCGCGTTGTTGCGGGCAGCCAAGCGCGGGGCGTTCGATCAGGACTTGTCTAAGTTCCATCCCTCTGGAATCCTCCTCATCGACAATGGTTCCAGAGTTTATTATGGATTGTGTTCGCAGATTCTAGCTCAATTGCTATTACACACAGGAGAAAAGATATCCCATGTCAGCCCAAGAATTCCACTTTGCCATCATCACCGATAAGGCCCTGGATTCCCTGCGCAAGCTTATCCGTGTCCCTATCGAGGATACCCTGGAGCCATGGTGCTATGAGGCTACGCGTGACAACATCCGCCATTATGCGCACGGCATAGGAGACGATAATCCCTTGTGGTGCGACCCGGAATATGCTGCCACAACCCATTACGGCTCGATTATAGCCCCGCCGTCGTTTGTATTTCCGCTCAACCGGGTCTTGAGCGGGTATGTGGGCGGACTGCCGGGGATTCATGCCATGTGGGCTGGTGCGGACCTGACTTGGCATAAGCCGATGTTCCGTAACGACGCTTTCACGACCAGGGCCTACCTCAAAGACTTGGTCGAGCATGACACGCGCTTTGCCGGTCGGGCGATTCAGCAGGTCTACCATGTCGATTATTACAACCAGCACGACGATCTGGTGATTGAGGGCGATAGCTGGTGTTTCCGGACCGAGCGCGATACCGCCCGGGAGCGTGGCACGAAATACACCGATGTCAAACAGCAAGTGCCGATCAGTTATAGCCGCGAGCAAATCGCCGAGATATTCGCCCAGTACGCGCAGGAAGAAGTGTGCGGGGCAACACCGCGCTACATCGAAGATGTCAGTGTTGGTGACAGCCTGCCGACCATGGTCAAAGGACCCATGACGGTTACCGGCTTTATCGCCTATGCCCAGGGCTGGGGCGGGCTGTACATTCGAGCCAACCGTCTCGCCTGGAAACAACTCCAAAAGCATCCTGGGCTGGGCATTCCCGACCGCTTTGGTATTCCTGACGTGCCCGAGCGCGTTCACTGGGATACCGACCTCGCCCAACGGGTCGGCACGCCCGAAGCCTACGATTATGGCCCGGAGCGCACCTCATGGATGACTCACCATCTAACTGATTGGATGGGCGACCGGGGCTTTCTGCGACAGATTTCCGTAAAGATAAGGCGTCATAACCCGGTCGGCGATACGCTTTTTATCAATGGCAAGGTGACTCGGGTCTTCGAGGAGGACGGCCATCATTGTGTCGAGGTGCGGCAAAACGCCAAAAACCAGGACGGCGAACTGTCCGTGCTCGGCACGGGTGTAGTACGCTTGCCGTCACGCAGTTGAACCTTGGGGTGCTGTTGAAAAAATACGTCAAGGAAAGATGCGAAAAATGTTGAAAAACGTGCAGCTGCAGAATTTTCGCGTCCTGAGTAATCTCATGGCCGAAAACTTGGCGCGCGTAAACCTGTTCACCGGACGTAACAACTCGGGCAAGACGGATTCTGCTCGAAGCCATCTAGTTGATACTGTAATTCGGATGTCCCATTGCCGCACCGCAGATCAACGCTTCCCGTGGCCTTGATGATGGGCTCGTAAGCATATCATCTGTCGTGGTGTAAGACGTTGCATGGAGGCCGAAGTTCTCCGATCTTGACACTAGGGGCGGAACTGTCCATCAGCAGGACACACATCCCAACGAGTCGTTGGAACTGACAATCTCGTTAGGGAAATGGTCACCTAGGAAGGGTATGGTATGCCCTTTCACACCCTAGAAGAATATGCGCAGGTGGAGGATAGCACCGCAATCCGCTGGGCGGTCGAAGAGGCTAACCTTCTTGCCCGAGAGGAGGAAGAGCGCACCACGCCCCGCTGGAAACGCTTGCTGAAACGGGAGACGCAGTGCTAAGAAGTTACGGTCCAAAGTGAGACACGACCCAATACCCGGATGGGGTTTCACCGTTTTTGGAGAACGAAGACCGGCTCCTGGAAACCCTCCGGTCGGTCCACAGATATGGCCCCCAACTAGCAAGGAGTGTCTATGCGTGTACTCATCGTATATGGGGGCGTGCTGGCGGGATGGGGCTGCAAATACTACCTGTCCTTTAGGGCGGAATCTTTTGTCGTCCATCAGAGCCACCCCTAAAACCTCAACAAAACCAGCCGTTTACCTGGCCCTCGGGTAGCCCAGTATATAATTTCTGAAGTCAGGACACTACAATCGCTCCTGCCGCCGGGCGCAAGTATGCCGTAAAAGACCTCTGTTTCGTTTCTGGAAAGATGGACAACTAGCCGTAGAGAATTTCCTGCACGTGACGCCAGACAAGGTGCAGTTCAACCGGCTTGCCGGTCCGCCTCCGTTTCCGACGCTGTTTCTTTAACTCGTTTGGGAGGGGTCCAGGGAGATGCCGAGTGGTTTGGAAAGCTCCGGGCAAGGAAGCATGCGGATACGCTAATAGGTAGATACGCTCACGATCATCGAACCGAGGCTGCAAAACCTAGGGGCGAAGCCAGCAAGCGGCACGTCCATGCTTTTGGGCGACAGCGGCTTGTCCGAACTCATACCGCCCCCGGTCATGGGCGAGGGGATGCTGGCAATCTGTGCAGCGCCGGGCGGCGGCGTGTTGATAGACGAGATTGAGACCGGACTCTCCCACTCGATTTCACTCAAAGTCTGGCAGGCAATTGATGCCGATGCCAAGAGGTTTGATACGTGAGGCGTCGCGACTACGCACAGCTACGAGTGTCTCGAAACTGCCAGTCGAGCGCTTAGCACGGACAATCTCTGCTTGTATAGACTTGAAGTCAGGGAGGGCAAAAGGCCCAAGGAGCGTAAAATCCGTTGCACGACGTATGAACCGGACGAGATCCAGGCTGCGCGCTTCATCACGACTTCGAGGCCCGCTGAATATGCCTCAACCTGTGCAAATAAGGAGCCCAAACATCTCCTCGTCAAAGGAGGGACCTCCTCAATTTTTTCGACGAGTTCATTCAATATCTGGGTTGTCAGTGCGTACAGATCAAAAATTTGGTGGCGTTCCAGACCTACCGACGTCTCTGAATTAATGTGTCATACCGCCCGATTTTGTTCAATGGTAGGAGAGAGTAAGCGATGCCACTGTGGCGTGGCAAAGCGTTCAATCATCGCTCCAGGGGGCGGGAATGCCCATTGCCCAGCAGGTTGGACAACGGGGTGCCGGCGGCCTGCATGCTACCGTGCTGATTCTTCCCGGTGATGGCAATCCAGGAATGCTGGAAACATTGCGGAACGTTTCGCCCCCCCCCTCCGTTGCCTCGTCGCGGTCCCGGGCCCCGAAGGGGTTGCAACTCGCTGCGCCCGGCATCCGTGGGCGCCGATGCTGTCGGCGAGCCGCCGCTCGGATCGTGTCCGGCCGGGCGGCGGCCTGTCGAGGGCACTGTCGTCGCTGTCCGAGCCCATCGCGGGCGTGATCAAGTGATCGGCGACGTCCGCAAAGTAGACTTCAAACTCGCGGAGCGGGTTGGAAGCGCTACAATACCACCGAGCCCATGGGTTGCTAACGAGGGCGGAATCGAAGCAGGGCGAGCACTGCATCCATGTTCGACTCCAGACAGGTTTGGCCGGCGGTACCCCGCAAGCTCGGAATCGGTGGCAGCGAGGCTAGATGCGACGGGTCGCCGTGACCGCAGAGGCCGGCGTCTTTGGGTGGCCCGGACGAAGGGACGAGTCCCGCAACGGGCCGGCCGCGGGTGGTGCGCATCTGCCTGTGAGGATTGGGTCGTATAATACCGGGTGTGTACTATCTAGGGCCTGTTCCCACTCATGCGCATGATGCTGGTCTCCTGGCTGTAGGGACCGCACGCAAGCTCACTCCGACCGGAGCGCGCCCCCTCTCCCGGTGCCGCGCGGCCCGGTCCGCCTCGCCCCTCGCCCCGTGCTCAACGCCCTCTGGTCGGTCGCCGCGCAGGGCGGCACAGGGCGCGGGTTGCCGGCCCACTTTGGCACTTGGCCCCCCCCCTACTCCCCCCGGCTGCCCCGCTGGTCGCAACCCGGGGGGCTCGCCCGGGTCTGCGCGCATCTGCACCGGGAGCAGAGCGGGCGCCTCACGCGGGCGGCCCGGTCGCTCGCCCGCCCCCTCGTCCAGGTCCCTCCCGCCGGCCCGGGGGCGCGCACACAACCGGTCCTCCATCCCTCGGCCGCTCCCGGGGCGGGTGGCCCCCCACGATGCCTAGGGGTGCCGCGGACGATCGCCCGGCGCTCGCCTGCGCGCGCTCGCCCGGGCCCGCCCCCGCCGCCCCGGCGGGCCGCCAATTGCGGACTCGCCGGGGCCCGCCCCCCGCTCCTCCCGCGGTGCTGAGGGCCCGGGCGTCCGCGGGCGCCCAGCCGCGGCCCCTGGCCGTGGCACTGGGGTAGGCGCCCGTGGGGCCGCCGCGGCGGAGCCGGGTGAGCCCTTGGGCGTCTGCCCGTGAGCTGTCCACGTGGTGCACCGCAAGCGCGGGTGTTGCGTCGATTGCAGGGATGCCGCCGCCTCTGCTCGCGCTGCGAGCGACGCGACGTGCTCTTCCTCGGATGCAGCGTCTTCGCACTCCTCATCCATGCGTTGCGATAGTGGTAACAGGCCCTAGAGCGTGTCCCGTTTAGATTGCAGCATCTCCGGCAGTCTGGAGAGAGTTCGCGCCTGCGGGCGGCGTGAGTTGTGGCCCACGGCTTCCGCGAGGGCGCCCAGCGGCGGCCCTGGGGCGGTTCGGTGCCCGGCACCGCCCGTGCTGGAGCGTGGCGAAGGGCAGCGCCAAGGGATTGAGAGCGGGCGAAGACGGCGGCAAGCACCAGAATTGAGCACCCGCGGTCGTGAGGAGGGCGCGGAGGGCGTACGGCCGCGAGGGTCCAGGAGGACGAGGGCACTCGGCTTCAGGGGGAGGCCGGCGGACCGGGGCGACGGGGGCACGGAACGACACTCCGGTGAGGGGCCCGGCGCAGACGCCGGGCGCGGGCAAGCCCTCACCGCGCCCGGCGGCGATGCCCGGCAGGGGGTGCCAGCGCCCGGGAGGGGCAGCGCCCGGCAGGCGCGTGCCGTTGGGCCCCCACCCGCGGCCCGGCGCCAGATAGGGCTTGCTCCCGGTTGCATCGCTGGCACCCCAGCGGCGCAGAGCACGCCGGGCCAGGAAGCGCGTCCCGCGGCGCCGGCTGCTCGCGGGAGCGGCCCGTGCCTATGCAACGGCGAACAGGCTTTTTTGACGCGCATTCCCGCGCGGCGCACCACTTCCCGTCTCGCTCAAGCGCTGGTGCCACGTAATCACAGAAGAGACCGCCCCAGCGCACCAGGCCGCGGCCGCTCGCGTCGTCCCTCCCGCTCTAATCGCAGCCACCCCACGCGCCCGCAGGCCAGTGGCGGAGGCTTGCAGGCCGGCGGGCCTCCGCCACCCCGCAGGCCGTTTGAATCAGAATGCCCACAAAAAGGGACCCGTATGGATGCAATGACAGGCTCTAGGCGCACGGCGGCGGGCGCGCCTCCCAGGGCCTCTCGCCGCGGGCCCGGCGTGATGGCCGGCACGGCCGCAAAATTGCCTCCCGGAGCCCTGGAGCCGGAGGGAGGGGAGGCCAGTGGCG
Organism: uncultured Binatia bacterium (SeqCode); assembly: GCA_965116085.1. GTDB lineage: Bacteria > Desulfobacterota > Binatia > Bin18 > Bin18 > Bin18. The sequence goes on along the minus strand of OZ220487.1, from coordinate 4,542,814 downwards.
GGTGGCCCGGGATCAAACCGGTTCGGGCGAGGCGAGACTCGCCGCAAAGCCCGGGCGGCCTCGGCCAGCCCCTCCTCGCGTGTTTGGGCGGGCGGCGGGGTGGCCACCCCCTGCCCTGCCCAAGCCGGCGGCGGGGCTCGCCGCAAGGCCAATGGGGGGCCGGGGCCCCGCCGCCCGCTCGAAGAGGGAACGGGGCGGGACCGCTCCGGGGCGGCCTTGCCCCCGCGGGGGCCCTCGCAGGTGGGGCCTCGGGCGCACCGTCTCGGCGGGAGCGCCCCGGGGCTCAAGCCGCTCCCCTTGCCCCGGCCACGGAGGGCGCTCGCCCCGGCCGGTGCTGCAGGCCCCTCCTCGCCGTGGCCGCCCCGGGTGGCAAGGTCCCGGGCCCCTTGCCCGTTGCAGACCGGGAGGACGGGGGGGGGTTGCATGCGGGGGGGGGGGAGATAAGGTAGCTTTCAATCATTCTGCCAGAAGGAGAGCCCCATGATTTTTAGAGATAATTCGATCCCCTCCCGGCTGCTCGATCCGTATCACGGCATCTCAGTAAACGCTCTATCCAATCCGCGTGTTCAAAAGGACTTGAAGGAGGCGCATGAGCACCTGCTGGCGTACTACGCTGACCCCGACAATCGGTACTGGGATGAGACGCATCAGGCTACGGAGGGCAAGGATCTCTTCCTCTTCAAGGAGAACAACGGGGTCGACACGATCTGGGACTTCGCCCTGGAGGACAAGATCCGCTTCGTGCATTTCGCGGGGACGTTTCGCGATCTGACCTTCGCGGTCGATACGACGGCCCAGACCATCACCCTTCGGTTCGCAGCCTCCTCTGATGGGAGCGCCAACCAGATCACGCTGCACAAGGCGGCGGCGCTCATCGGCCCGGACGGGGCGTCCCTGCTGACGGCGGCCAATTTTTATTTCGTGCAGACGGACCGGGATCGGGACCGGGACGGGGTCGTGCGGGAAGGTAGCCGGGAGCCCGTCACATTCCGTGGCGGCAACGGCGACGACACCTTGACCGGCGGCTGGGGCAATGACGAACTGTACGGCGGCCCGGGCGACGATCTCCTGGACGGGAGCCGGGGCAACGATCTCCTGCGGGGCGGCAAGGGCAACGATATTCTGGACGGGAACAACGGCAATGACGAACTGCACGGCGGCCCGGGCAACGATATTCTGGACGGGAACCACGGCAATGACGAACTGCACGGCGGCCCGGGCGACGATATTCTGGACGGGAGCCACGGCAATGACGAACTGCACGGCGGCCCGGGCCAGGATATCCTGAGCACCGGCGGCGACAAAAGCGAACTCTATGGTGGCGGGGGCGATGATACCCTGTCCGCCCCCGGGAACAATAACGAACTGCATGGCGGCAAGGGCCAGGATATCCTGAGCGCTTCCGCCCGCCCCTACAGCGAGGGCAATAACAAACTCTATGGCGGCAAGGGCAACGATCTCCTGGAGGTGATCCGCGGCAATCACGAACTCTATGGCGGCAGGGGCAACGATATTCTGGAAGCCCACTGGGACGACCAGCACCTGGTGGGCGGCAAGGGTGATGACACGCTGATGAGCGGCTTGGGGGCCGATACCTTCGTCTTTCGCGAGGGCGACGGGCACGACACCATCGAAGACTTCGGCTACGGCTGGAGTGGCAGCGACGGGTACTATCCTACTCCCGAAGCCTTTCTGGCGGCACGGGCCCAGGCGCTGGCCAATGGGGAGGTGGATGTCATTGAGCTCCATCTCAAGCTGCCGGTCACCACGACGGCGGCGGCCGCCTTCGCGGGCCTGCAGATCAAGGGGCAGGGGGCCGATACCGTCATCGGCTACGGAGCGGGGGACGATACGATTACGCTCGAAGACGTGGCGCCGAGTTCCCTGACCCTGGACGACTTCGACTTCGTTTTCGTCGGCTAGGGCCGGGGCGCCGCAGACCAGGCCGGGTAGCGGTGCATACGCGACCGCCCGGGCTCGGCACGGGCTCGCGGAGCGGCCGAGTCCCCCCTCCCGATCACCCTCCCGGGGCATGAGCCGCGGGCGGACGGCTAGCCACCGAGAGGAGCCCAGGGCCGGCCGCGGGTGGTGCGCATCTACCTGTGAGGATTGGGTCGTATAATACCGGGCGCTGTACTATCTAGCATGACGGCAAATGCGTGAGGAATTCGGGCTGTGCACGTTCAAGACGAAGCCGCTTGCGCGCTTCGCTGCTCGCGAGGACATTGAGGACGGCGCACTTTGCGAGGCCGTGGAACGATTGGCAAAGGGTCTGGGCGACGTCAACCTCGGCGGTGGCGCCATCAAGCAGGGTATCGCCAAGCAGGGTATCGCCCGGCGAGGACAAGGGCGTCTGGAAGGTTCCGTGTGCTCGCGGTGTTTGGCCGGGGAGACCGGGTTTTCTTTGTCTACGGATTCGCGGAGAGCGATCAGGAGAATCTGCCGCTCAGGGAACCGGGCGCATTGCGGGGCCTAGCCGACGAGATGCTCGGGCTGGGCGCCCCCGGCCTGGAGGCGATGCTGGCGAACGGGACGGCCGGCGAGGTGATCTGCGATGGCTAGACAATATGGGAGCGAGGTGCTGGCGGCGGTGCACGTGACTGCGCTCGGCATGGCGGAAGCGGGTGTGATGTCCAAGCGGCGATGAAAGTCTTCGACGCTATATGCCTGACCCCGGTCGAGGCGATGGCGCCGGAACGGACCCGCGAGGTCCGGCTGCGGGAGTATGTGAGCCAAACGGTGTTCGCCCGTTACCTCAACGTGGCCACGGAGCGGGTGAGCCCAGTGGGAGCGCGGCGAGAAGCGTCCGCGAGATGCTTCGCTGAAGCTGCTGACGCTGGCGGCGAAGTACGGCCTCGGGGCAGTTGCGTGAAATTTTACCGCCTGGGGTCGCGGTGTTGCGATGGTGTTGACTCGTGGCATGAAAGATCAGGGCCTCTGAAATAACCGAACAAATACGGTTGGTTACGTTCCAGGCGCTCTCTTGATGCCGAGATCGAGAACCGGATGTTCTCGGACGGCCCTTTAACACGGGTATTGAGGCTTTTTCTGAATGTGTGGGACTCCTTCCTAATGAAGAGGGTTCATATACCGGACGAGGTCTGATCGCGTGCCTGCATGTGGACCCGAGAGAGACCCCATGTCTCGGTTGGCGTGGCTGCACAGGCCGGGTATTGGGACTTTGACCACAAAGCGCTCGCACCTCCCCGATTTCTCTGATGGCACTGTCAAATATCTGGCTGGCTCGAGAGACCGTTCGGCCGGGGAGGAGGGGCGCTACACAATCCGGTATTCTTCGGTAATCAGAGTGAACGTTGATACCGGGTCAACGAACTTCGTACCATCCGGTTGAGCGTGATCTTTGTACTCCCCAGATGCCAGGGCAAAATTCAGATCGCCTAGGGTCTCAAACCACAGTTCGGCCACTCCGTCGCACTGCGGTTCGCCCTGCTCATACGCCGAGGGCAGGGCGTGGCATTGGATGTAGCGCTGCACCCCAGGTATGGCGAGCGCTAACGGACCGTGCACGTCTTTCCAGTAGCGGAAGAACTCGTCCCGGTCCCAGTTGGGCTTTCGTTTGATAAAAGACATCTGTTTGACCTGTGGCTCGGGATGGTCGTGTTCCTCGCCTTTGCGCAACACATGGTCTGCGGTGACGAGCCGGACTACGTCTTTAACATCCGCAAAATTCGATTCATCCGCGTACGGGCCTTCGCGATATTCCTTGCTCTGAAAGGCCGCGGCGATGGCTGCTTCGCTGTCCATCCAGATTTCTACTACACCGTCATAGGCTTGGCTCCGGCTCACCACGGTTGAGCTGTGATTTTGCACATAGCCGCGCAGACCGGGCATCCGCTTGGCGAGTGGGGCGTGAACCTCGCGCCAGTGGTGTGAGAAGTCCGCCAGACTGAGGCCATCTTTCCGCTTAAAGGCAATGAGTAAGTGGGCCATGCTCTCCATCACTCCTCTCGGTAGGGAGGGTATGGTTTTTTCAGAGCTCGGGCAAGCTCGAATCGGTTGTGCCGATGTCCCCACGGGTGAGCGGTGGGGTACGGAAGCGTGTCAGAACACCCCGGCTTCAATGTCCTGAATAAATTGCACCACGGCCCGAAAATACGCCTCCTGGTCGTCATACATGGCGCAATGGCTGCCGTTTTCACACACGGCAACGCGCGAGTTGGGGATCAGCTCACCCATGCGTTCAATCTCGGATACACGCATAGTGTCGAAGCGCGCACCGGAAACGAGGGTCGGACACTGAATCCGATGTAGACTCGTCCATCGGTTCCAGTCTTTGAACGTGCCGGTCACCACAAATTCGTTCGGGCCCTGCATGGTGTTATAGACCGGCTTGGCCAAGTTGCGGAACATGCGCACCAGCGGTTCCGGCCAGGGGTCGAGCCGGCATAAATGCTGACGGTACACATGGGTGAACAGGGTCTCCTCGTATTCTGGCGCAGCGTAGTCTTCGGTCGCCTCATATTTTTCAAGAATACGCAGGACCTCGGGCGACTGCTGGGCTCGTAACTCGTTGATATACGCAACATAGGCTGGAATACTGGCGGTCATATTGGAGAGAATGAGTCCCTTGAGGTGCTGCTGATAGGCTAGGGCGTATTCAATGCCGAGCAGCCCGCCCCAGGAATGGCCAAGCAGATAGAAGTGCTCCAGCCCAAGTGCAACCCGGACCCGCTCGACTTCTTCCCGAAAACGCTCCACCGTCCACAGGCTGGTCTCGTCCGGTTGGTCGGAATAGGCCGAGCCGAGTTGGTCGTAGTAAATAATCTGAATATCGTGCTGCGGTAGGAAGTCTTCAAAACACTCAAAATACTCATGCGTACCTCCAGGCCCGCCGTGCAGGGTGAGGAGGGGAATCGAGCCGGAGCCAAAGCGCTTGGTCCAGACGGTGTACTTGCCATCAATCGGGATCATCTCAACTCCGCCGGTTTTGACATGCTGCATAGTCCTGCTCTCCTCCCCTTGGTTGGGTGTGGTACCTGCTTAGTCTGCCACCTAACACTACCCGATCTGTCCTGACCGGAGCGGCCTTTCCCTGAAATAATGAGAAACCTCTAATCTTGGTCTCACCCTTCTCTCATCTACAGTTGCCATAGTGAACATCAAAGAACACCGCAATGTTCGTGAGAGGAGGCGTACGATGCAGACGAAGAAAAAAATATTAGCTGGATCCCTAGCGGTTTCCTTGGTCTTCGGGGGCTTTACCCTGGGTCGGATGACCCAAATGGATATGATCCAGGCGGCACCGGAGACGGCAACTCCCAGGCTCACCGAAACGGCGTCCAGATTACCCTCGTTCGCCGACTTGGCCGACCACGTCTCGCCGGCTGTGGTCCATGTACGCGCTCGTGGCATAGAAAGAGCGGCTGAGCGTGGTCCCCGTTTTGGCGGCCCGCAGAATCCGTTTGGCCCTCGATTCCCGTTTCCGCCCGGATTTGGCGACCCGCGCCCTCACCAAGGCATTCCGCGTCGCAGTTCCGGCTCTGGATTTATTATCCGCAAGGACGGACTGATCATCACTAATAATCATGTAGTCGAGGGTGCAGGCAAGATTATGGTCAATCTCCCCGATGGGCGCGCATATCAGGCGACGCTCCTCGGCCGCGACCCTAAAACGGACTTGGCCGTGCTCAAGGTTGAATCCGCGCAAGATTTGCCGGTCGCTCCCCTTGGTGATTCCGAAGATGTCCGCGTCGGCGACTGGGTCATGGCCATTGGCAGCCCGTTTGGGCTGAGTAATACCGTAACCGCGGGCATCGTCAGCGCTAAAGGTCGAACTATCGGGGCCGGCCCGTACGAGGATTTCATCCAGACCGACGCCTCCATTAACCCCGGCAACTCGGGGGGGCCGCTGTTTGACAAAAAGGGCGAAGTCGTTGGCATCAACACCGCGATCTTCGGCAATGGGGGCGGGAATAGCGGTATTGGTTTTGCCATCCCGATCAACTTGGCCAAGCAACTCGTACCCGACCTGGAGACCAAGGGGCATGTGACGCGTGGCTGGCTGGGAGTCACCATCCAGCGGATGACCACAGAGCTGGCGAAATCCCTCGGTCTCGACGAGCCAGATGGCGCTCTGGTGGCCGATGTCACTCCAGACAGCCCGGCCGATAAAGGCGGTCTGGAACGCGGCGATGTCATTGTCGGATATGACGGCCACACGGTGAAAGAGAATGCCGACCTGCCTCTGCTGGTCGCCAACACGAAAGCCGGAGCGAAAGTTTCTATTGACGTGGTGCGCGCTGGAAAGACTAGGGCCCTGACGGTCGAAATCGCCAAACTTGACGACCCCGCAGTGGTCAGCGGACCCGAGGCGACCAACAGGGGCAAGTGGGGGATGGCGTTGCGCGCCCTCACGCCGGAAGAGCGAGACCGAATGCGTCTCAAGGCGAGTGAGGGGATCCTCGTGGCTGGCGTGCGGCCCGACAGCCCGGCCGCGGACGCCGGAGTCCGTAGGGGGGATGTGATTCTTGAGGTCAACCGAACCCCGGTTAAAACGGTGGACGAGTTCAAAGAGGCCATTGCTCCAGCAGCAGCAATGGCGGAAGACAACCCGTCGCTGCTCCTGCTCCGGAGGAGCAACGGTGTGAACCACTACGCCTCTCTGTCGGCAAAATAGTCCACCAGTTCCGTCTCCCTCTCCCCCTGGGGGAGGGATTGAGCGAGGGGAGCCCCCTCTGGGGGATTGCAGAAATATCCAGAACAGGTAAGGCTTGCAGACGGACGCCGAACTCACGGCGGAAGTAAGGAGAAGGATTCATGCACAAAACACTCACATGTCGGTTTCTTCACTGCTGCCTCGCTCTGTCTGTTGGCCTGCTCTTCGTCGGTCAGACCCGTGCCGGTCAGCACGCTACGGCAGAAGGCGTCGACCCTGCGCTGCAAGCCGTCATCGATGGGGAACATCGCTCGGCCGAGCACAAGGCGCGTGACCAATACCGCCATCCCGCGCAAACCCTGACCTGGATGGGGCTCAAGCCGCATATGACGGTCGTTGAAATTTCACCGTCAAGAGGCTGGTACACCGAGATTTTGGCCCCCTACCTGAAAGACCAGGGACGCTTATATCTGGCCGGGTTCGATCGAGAATCAGAGGTTGCGTACATGAAGCGGCTGAACGCCCTCCTCGACGAGAAACTGGCCTCCAACCCCGACGTGTACGGCACGCCAACGGTGACCGAGCTCGCCCCGCCCAACAAAGTCGACATCGCCCCCGCAGGATCGGTGGATATGGTGCTGACCTTTCGCAACGTCCATAACTGGATGAGCGCCGGGACGGCCGACGGGGTTTTTACCGCCATGTATGCGGCGCTCAAGCCTGGCGGGATTCTCGGTCTGGTAGAGCACCGGGCCGACCCCAATACGGAACAGGACCCCAAGGCGTCTTCGGGGTATGTGACGGAGGCGGCAACTATTCAAATGGCAGAAAAAGCGGGCTTCAAGCTCGTGGACCGGACTGAGATTAACGCCAATCTGAAAGATACGCGCACCCATCCTAAAGGTGTGTGGACCCTGCCGCCCGCTCTCAGTCTCGGAGACGAGGATAGAGAGAAATATCTGGCGATTGGAGAGAGTGACCGCATGACGCTTAAGTTCAAGAAGCTGGCGGAGTGAAGAATCTTCGCCCCAGCGCTACTCGCCGCTCATGCGTGCGATTTCCTGAACGGCCTTGACAATGCTGGCATAGCCGGTACAGCGACACAAATTGCCGGCGATGCCGTGCCGAATCTCCGCCTCGGTCGGGTTCGGCCTTTCTTTCAGCAATTGCTGAACCGACAACACCATGCCGGGGGTACAAAAGCCGCACTGCAAAGCGTGGTGCTTGACAAAGGCGTCCTGGATCGGATGCAGGGCGCCTGCCTGCCGGGCATCTTGCGTCCAGCCTTCAATGGTGGTGACCGCGGAGCCTGCGACATCGGCGGCCAGAACGGTACACGCCTTGACCGTCAGACCGTCAAGCACGACGGTGCACGCACCGCAATTGCCCGTGGCACAGCCGAGGTGGGTGCCGGTAAGGGCGAGTTGATCGCGCAAAAAATCAACCAGGAGCGTACGCGTATCGACCGTGGCTTCACACGGGGCATTGTTGATTGTCAGTTGAATGGTAGTGTGCATAGTCTCCCCATACCGTTTCTACGCCGCCCGCTCCAACGCCATCTTGACCGCCCGACGGGTAAACACCCGGACCATCTCTCGTTTGTATTCCGCATCGGCGTGTAACTCTGCGACCGGATCATAAGCCGTCTCATATGCAGCGGTCGCAGCCGCCTCAACAAAGGTCTCGTCTGCGGCTCTCCCCGTTAAAGTCTCCTCGATAGCGGCCAGACGGACTGGGACGGAGGCGGCGCCACCGATGCCAACCCGGATGGACCGACAGGTCCTATCCGGGTTGAGCCCCAGACACGCACCCACACCGACCGTGGCAAAACCGCCCTCTACCCGAGTGAACTTCACATAGGCCGTACCGGTGTCCGGGAATAGGACAGGAACGCGGATTTCGGTCAGGATCTCATCTGCAGCCAGACTGGTGGTCATGTAATCAATAAAGACGTCTTTGGCGGCAACGGTTCGCTGGCCGCTCGGGCCAACAATCTGAAAGGCGGCATCAAGCAGGACGAGTACGGGTGGATAGTCAGCCGCGGGATCGAAATGGCCGATCGAGCCACCTAGCGTTCCGCGGTTGCGGACCTGGACATCGCCAATACAGGCTGCGGTCTCGCTGAGGATCGGACAGTGGGTTTGCAACACCTCAGACTCGGCCAGGGCCCGGTGGGTAACCCTCGCTCCGATGGCCAATGTCTCCCCGTTCCGACGAATGGAGTCGAGACCGGCGACATGGTTGAGGCTGACGATATGACCCGGCGCGACCAGACCAAGGTTCATGCTCGGTAGGAGCGACTGCCCCCCGGCCAGTAGCTTGACGTCTTCACCGTTTTGTACGTACCGGGAGAGGAGACGGACGGCTTCGTTGATCGAGTGCGGCCTATAGAGCTGAAAGGGGCCGCGTATCATGCGTCTGCCCCTCCGGTATCGCTCTGCTTGGCTGCTTGAATCATGCGCCACACACGTTGAGGAGTCAGTGGGGTGTCGCGAATTTTCACCCCAAAGGGCATGAGGGCGTTTTCTACCGCGCTGGTGATGGTTCCGAACGGGCTGGACACGCCGGACTCGCCTGCGCCTTTGGTACCGAGGGGCGTAAACGGGCTGGGGACTTCCTGGTGGTAAATCTCCACGCTCGGCACCTCCATGGCGGTGGGCAGGGTATAGTCCATGAACGTCCCGGTCTGGAGTTGGCCGCTATCATCATAGCTGAGTTGTTCATAGATCAGCCCCCCGAGTCCCTGCGCGACTGCGCCCTGGAACTGTCCTTCGACCAGTAAGGGATTGACGACGGTGCCGCAGTCGTGAACGGCCACATAGCGCAGGAGGGTGATCGCGCCGGTTTCAATATCTACCTCCACCACGGCCACGCAGGCCGCATAGGGATAGGAAGGGTAGGTATTGATCCGACCTTGATCGTCCGGCACGTGGTGGATATTGCCCATACGGAAATAGCGCGTGGACTCCAAACCCGGCTCCATATCCAAAGCGTGACGGTCGAAGGGACGTTTGTGGACGTACTCGGCAACTTCGTTAAACGTGACCTCCCGGTCAACCTGCCCCTTGACGCGGATACAGCCCTGTTCACAGTCCAAATCTTCGGGCGCCGCTTTCAACATGCTCGCCGCGACCCGTACCACCTTATGGTGCACTTCCCGGGCGGCGTACAGCGAAGCGGAGCCTCCCATGAAAAGGCTGCGCGAACTCCAGTTGCCCAGTCCATAGGGACACGCCTGGGTGTCACCCTGTACGACCTTGATGGTACCGAGCGGAACGCCGAGGGTATCCGCCACAATCTGGGCAATGCCGGTTTCATTGCCCGAGCCGGGCGAGGTGACGCCGGTCAGGACAGTGACCTGCCCACTCGGACTGACGCGGACGGTGGCACCTTCGTAGCCGCCGATAAAAGAGTCGGGAATACAGCCGCCTTCGGGCGTGAGTTCAAAACCTACGCCCATACCGATATATCGCCCCTGGGCGCGGAGGCGCTGTTGTTCTTCGGCGAAGGCATGATAGCCGGCTTTGTCCAGGGCGTCTTGCAACGCCGTGGCATAATCTCCGCTGTCCAGGGTTGCTCCCGAGATTTGCACATAAGGAAACTCGTCTCTAGATGCGAAATTCTTGAGTCGCACTGCGGCGCGGTCCATCTGGACCGTATCGGCAACCCGGTCCATGACTCGATCCATGAGAAAAGAGGCTGCCTCCTTGCCAAACCCGCGATACGCATTCCAGGGACCCTTGTTGGTGACCACGATGGACAGGTCTACCTCACAGTTCGGGATTTTGTACGGGCCAGGCACGACAAAGGACGCCACATAGGACATGCCCCAGCCCGCCACTGCGGCCAGGGCTCCAACGTCACCAATGATGCGAACCTTGAGGCCGACCACGGTTCCGTCCGCCTTGCAGGCGACCGAGAACTTGAGGGTTTGCTCGCGGGCGTGACCGCCAGCCATCAAATGTTCGGTGCGCTCTTCGATCCATTTGACCGGCTTACCGGTCCGTTTCGACAGCAGGCAGGCCAGTGGGTCTTCCTGATAGGTCGGAATCTTGACCCCAAACGCCCCGCCCACTTGGGGCTGAATCACCTGGATGTCGTTTTCATCCATCTGCAAGGTATGAGCCAGGGTCGTGCGCAAGGGGTGGGGGGCTTGGGTGGAGACCCACAGAATCAGGCGTTCAGCGCGGTCGTCATAATGAGCCAGGGCCGCGCGTGGCTCCAGTGGTGTAGCCGTATGTCGATGCAGGCGGAGGGTGTCGTCCAGAATGTGGTCGGCGTCGGCAAAGGCTTGCTCAACATCGCCGCCCTGAAAGCGAACATGCATCAGTTCGTTGGTTTCCCATTCGGGATAGAGCAGGGGGGAATCCGGCTCCAGAGCTCGTTCGGCATTGATCACCACTGGCAGGTCCGCGTACTCGACTTCGATAAGATCGATCGCCTCGGTCGCGGCGTGTCTGGTGTCGGCAACCACTGCGGCCACCGGTGTTCCGACATAATGCACCCGGTCAATCGCCAGACAGTAAATATCGGTTGTTTTTCCCCCAAAGGCGCAGGGGTTCAATGTATGGGGAATGGGCTTGCTCCACTGCTTGACCTCCGTCCCGGTAACAACAATACGTACACCCGGGTGTTGCTGCGCTGCGTCGGTATTGATGCCGAGAATCCGGGCGTGGGCATAGGGACTGCGGACAACGGCCATATAGCCCATGTCCGGGAGACTCACGTCTGCGGCGTACTGTCCCTTGCCAGCCACGAGTTTGGTATCCAGAATGCCGCTGATCGCACTGCCGATGTATACCATGCTGGAGGATCCTTTCTCCTCTATAGCGCTGGAACCTAGCGCGCTGGGGTTTTCGGTGTCAATACAGTTTCGGATCCTATTGTCCTGCTTGTAGTGCCCACTTCTCCGTTTCAACCAAGGCGTGAGCGATCCGTTGACGGAGGGCGTCAACCGACTCTGGTGTCCCAGTCATAGAACCCGTTACCCGTTTCTGCCCCAAGCCCGTCCTGGGCAATTTTTGCGGATAGGACCGGCGGAATCTTCTGCGACGTTGTGATATCGCCCTTGCCTGACGGCGGAGATCAAATTCTAGTCAGCCAGTTCAAAAATCCCGGCGCCCGTCCAGCGTCGGTCATTACTATTCCTCATGGCCGCAGCAATAGCCTGCGGGCTGACAATACCCATGCTGCACCCTGTCAAGGGCTTCACGCGGCAACGCGCCCTGCAAACGCTTGGGAATAAAGTCCGGCACTATTTCAAGAATGAGAATGAGATAGGGGGGCATAGCGCACGCCTCAGACCTTGTCGAGGCGCTGCACGGGAGGCAGGAGTTGGCCGGGCATGCGCGTCGAGGTCTGGCTGGCCAGGATGGTATGCGGAGAACAAAGTCGGTCAAGCTACTCAAAGACCCGTCGCTTCAGGGTGCCCTCTTCAACCCCGGGGCTCCATCACACGCGCGGCCCGAACACCGCTGGAGCGGCGGGGCAGCCGCGACAACGTGGGCTCCATCACACGCGCGGCCCGAACATGTGCCCGGCCTCGCTGGGCCCGCGGTCCGGGCACCGAGGGCGCGCAAGCGGGCCAGCCTGGCCGGGATCTTATCCGCCGCCCGGGCCCGCCGCGTTGGGGAGGGCCGCCGAAGCCTTTGCTCCCCCCCCCCCCCCCCCCCAGGCGGTTGCTCCCCAGCGCGCGCCGGTGCTGCTCACGGGGGAGCGCATGCGCTCCCCCGCCGCCCGGAAGTGGGCTCTTGTCCGATCTGACCCCTGGAACGGAGCGCATGCGCTCCCCCGCCGCCCGGCCCGAGGGGGAGTAGTGGCCTTTTGGTCACAAGCGTGCTGATATACGGGCGCAACAAGAGTGAGGAGTGCCGCATGCCAACTCAAGTCGCCGCCATGTTCGACATTGAATATCCTATTTTTGCCTTCACGCACTGCCGGGATGTGGTCGTCGCCGTCAGTCAGGCGGGGGGCCTCGGGGTGCTTGGGGCCGCACTTCACACGGACGAACGCCTGGAAGCTGATCTGCACTGGATCGACGAGCAACTCGGGGTCCTCCCGTACGGGGTGGACCTGATGATGCCCGCCCCTTCCGGAGGCGCGGCAAGCGGGGGGATGGATCAAGAGGCGCTCCAGGCGTCCATTCCGGCCGAGCACCGGCGGTTCGTTGAGAAACTGCTGGCGGACGCCGAGGTGCCCGCGTTGCCGGCCCATCTGCCCGTCTCAGAAAAAGACCGCGGTTTCCGCTATTCCCGGCACCAGGCCAGGGGGATCGTGGATATTGCTTTTGCGCATAAGACGCGGCTGCTGGTGAGTGCGCTCGGCCCCCCGCCGAAGGAGGTGACGGAAGCGGCCCATGCGCGGGGGCTGTATGTGGGAGCCTTGGCGGGCAAGCGGAAGCATGCGGAGCGTCACAAGGCGGCGGGGGTGGATGTGATTATCGCCCAGTCCTACGAGGCGGGGGGGCACACCGGAGAGATCGGGGGGATGGTGCTGATTCCGGAGATTGTCGACGCCGTGGCCCCGACCCCGGTGCTGGGGGCGGGCGGCATCGGCAGTGGGCGGCAGATGGCGGCCGCCTTGGCGCTGGGGGCCCAGGGGGTATGGTGCGGGTCGGTCTGGTTGACCACGGCGGAGTCCGAGTTGGCGGGCTTGGCCAAGCAAAAGCTGCTGGCGGCGGGTCCGGAGGACACGGTGCGGACTCGGGCGATGACGGGGAAGCCCGCCCGGTTTCTTCGCTCGGCCTGGACCACGGCCTGGGCGCGGCCCGACAGCCCGGCCCCGCTGGAACTCCCGCGGCAAAGCGTGTTGAACTATCCTGCCCTGCGCCGCATCGACCATGCCCTGAAGGCGCCCGGCGCGACCCCGGAGTCCGGGGCCTATCAGTTGTACTCCTATCCTGCGGGGCAGGGTATCGGCACGCAAAACAGTGGGCGGAGCACCCGCGCGGTGGTGCGTGAAATGGTGGAGGGCTATGTCGAAGCCATTGACCGCTTGAATGCACATCTGGAGGGGTAGACGGCCACGGTCCTCACCCCCGCGTCTCAACCCGTGCGCCGCACTCCCTCGGCCCCCTCGGCCAGCCTCTCCCGGCTCGTCTGGGGGTGAAGGTCGGCGGGGCAACGCGGGCCTGTCCGCTTGCGCTGTTCCACGGCGGGGGTCGCCCCTCTCCTCTGGCGTGCCGCCCCGCCGCATGCCCTGAATCGCCTGGGGATGCTCGGCCGGGAGCGGGGCGGTGGCGAGCAAGGCGCAGAGTGCGCCGGGGGCCGAGCACCGCAGCGACCTGCCCGGGTGGGAGCGCGCGCACGATCTGGCAGACGTCATCTCGGCCGTACCGGGGTTCGTTGCGGAGCACCCGGCGCAGATTGTCCATTTTCTCGCTAGGCCATTTGGACAGGGTGGCGACGGGGCGTTTTTTGACTGGGCCGTTTTCACGCCAGCCTTCCCGCAGCCGGAGAGCGGGGGGCGCGTGCCGGTGGGGGACGGTATTGATGGACAGGATAACGAGAAGAATGGCGAATGACCGCAATGGCTAAGGGCTAATGGCAAAAAAATCTCTATTGACATGGGAACACTACACCGGCACCCAAATGGCTCTTTCTGATTGGAATCAACCAGTTCATCAAAACATAGCCGAAAATCCTTTGGAACTTCAGGCTAACCCATAGCTGCCATGGAATGAGTGGGAAAAAGCGGAGATCCACAGAACCTCTACGGCGACCCCCCCCCCCCCCGCGCCGCCAGCCTCGGTGGAGTGAGAAAGGAGGAGGATGCCGATTAACCCGTGGAAAAACCCACTCTACTGGCTACTGACCTTCCACTGTGCGGAAGTTTTCTTCGAGTGGATGGGCTGGCCCTGGTCGCTTCCGCTCTAACCAGCAACCGTCCGCGCGCGGGGGCAGAAGGGGGGAGGTGGGTAATGCTGCCGGGCTATAGCCCACTGGACCGGGCCATAGCAAAAGGCCCCCCATGAGGGGGGGCCTTTTGTGGTTGAAGCTAGTCGAAGAAAAGCACCTTCACCGCACCCAGCGATAGAACCGCCACCGCAATTATCGCCATCAAGAGACGATTCACCGCACTCTCGATCTTGCCCACGTATTCAGCGTGGTGCGTATTCATACGCTCCTCAATCGTGTCCATGCGTCCCTCCAGACGGGTGATTTCCACCCGCCAGTCGTCTACCACATCCCCAGCCTACCACCCTGAGTCACTTTTTCAAGGCAACCGCGAATTGCCTCCATTTGCGCGATTTCAGCCGCAGATATGGGCTCTCCCTCACGGTCTTCACGACGTGACACGCTCGGCACAAAAGCGACAAATTTTCGAGCGAATTTAAGTGTTATCCCCGCGATGTAAGGGCACGCGGTGGTCAGTCTGGAACCGCGCTGAGAACCGGTTGCAGGACTCGCATCTCAGCTCCGGCCCGGCCAGCTTGAGGACCCTGCGGCGGGCGCCCACTTTTTCCGGTCAAGCTGTCGGTGTAGTCGGCCCATTACCAATACGTCTTGAACTCGGGCTCGTTCCCGGCCCGATAGAGGCAAGCTAAGACCGATGATTAGGGCCGCCACAGCGTCAATCCTCGGCCCGTGGATTTTGCGCCGACAGAGACGCGGACTGCCGTTGGGGTCAAACCCCAACACGGCCTCGGCAAGCGCCCGCCGCAAGACCATGTTTTCCTGTACCCTGACTTTTCGCGGTCGAGAATCAATCTTTGCCGCCTCTGATATCCAAGCTGCCGTCCGCGTGTCGGCCTGCCCCCACACCGGCGGTAGACCACGGGCCAATCCAGTTGGGCTTGCGTCAAAAAATCGGCGAGTTCGATTTTCCGATATCGGTCGCAGCCCAAGGCGGCGACGGTTTCACCCGCCCAGCCGCCGTCGAAGGTCGTGCAGAAACTGGATGACTGGGGTGGAGCAGTAGTGCTCGTAGACCCCCAACTCTTTCCTGCAGTGTATCGCAGTATGATCGTCTCCAACCCCATCCCGCGTGCCACGAACGATTAGGTCGGGGATGCCCCCGGACGCAGTATAACACTCTATCCTGTCGGTTTTCCACGCGCAAACCGCTGCGATCATAGATGCCGTTGCACCCGTATTGAGACCGATATCGACCCGGCCATCCCGCGGCGGCAAATCCCCGGCCCGCGGACCTCAATCACTGCCCAATTTTCGTGGTCCACCAGCCTCGGGTTTTCCGCCACGTCAAGGATGCCCGCGTTGACGCGCAAGGCGGCGAATCGCGCAACCGACATGCTGTCCCGTGTCCGTTTCGCCGTGTCTCGCTCATGCAAAATTTGCGCGTGCAAGTCGCTGAATCCTGGGGACCCCCATGACGGGTTCGCTTTTCTGATTTCCTTCAGCAGTAGCGGGTGGTCGCCATCGCCCGAGTGTATCTGGCTATAGTCCGCCGTGTGGATAAGGCGCTCGAAGGTGTGGTCAGGACGGCCCGCCCGCGTGCCGGTAAAACCAGCTTGCTGTCGTCGCCGATTTTGGCCAAGCTCGTTTCCAGCGCGCTCACGGTTCGGTCCACCCAGCCTGGCTGCCAGGTTGAGACTTCGCCGCCGATTATCATGTCGGCCGCCGCGCCGTGCAGTCTCGCTGGGTTGTCGCCCGTTGTTGGGGCTGTCCAACACCCGGAACCGCTTTTTGGCGCTGGGAATGAAGGCCACAATGTGCCGGAACGCAAAAAGAGAATACCAACCTGTAGGCGTCCTCTTGTGTGAGGATTCAGGGACGGCGCTTCTCGATTGAATCCGTAGTCTCAATAGTCCACCTTGCGAATCGGATTCGGTCCCCGCGTGCGCACGCCGGGGTGCCCGCACAAGGCCCAGTTGGGCTCCAGTGCGTCGCGGCAGAGTGCGATGGTCCGGTATCTCCCGGCAGCGCCGTCTGCGGCCAGACCCCGCAGCATGGGGCGGCCCGAGGGGCTCCCCAACCCCCGCGCTTGAATGCCGTCCGTACCCCGCCGAAAGCCGCCAGCAACGACGCTCTGGGCTTTCCCCTCAACGGCCGCGTCGTTGGCCGGTACGGCCGCAATCGTCGCCAGGGGGGAATCGCGTTGACGGCCGTGATTCGACCCCCAAATGCTGTCGGCTCCGCCCTCAACGGTCCGTCTCGCGTCTGCCGGGGGGCGAGGGCCCTGGTAGGCCCAGGGGAACGACAGCCCGCGAGTGCGCCAAGCGATATCAGCCCAGGTCAGGCGGGCCCGCTAGGTGAACTCGGGCGGCGGTTCGTTGGGGGAGATGACCCGTGTCCGCTGTGGGTCAAGCCGCAGCGGGTCCGTCCCGCTCCCGACGACTAGAGGTCGACACATCCACCGTCAGACACACGGCGTGAGCGCCAGCCGCTTTCACCCGGGCGAGCAGCCCATGGACCCAGGAACGCGGGCTGCTCCAGTCGAGTTGAGATGTGAGCGGGGACGGCTGGGGCTTGCTCCGCCGCACCCTGGCGCCTGCCGGCTGGAAGAGCACCAGCCCACCCAGCGGTGCGCTGGCAACGGGGGGCGGCAATTCAAGTCCCAGTCAGACGGATAGCAATATGGCGGCTAGCGCGCAGCATCCGCTGGCGGCGGGCGAGACACTGGAGGGCCCGGCGGTTTGGGCGGCGTGGGGTGTCCGTTTCCGCGCTGCAAGCGCCAAAGGCCCAGGGGCCGGGCAGCAGCCGGGGGCCTTTGGGGGGCGTCGAATTGCACGCACGGGCATAAAGCGGTGTGGCATGGGGTTCCTCCGTGACGGTGGACGATCCGCCGCCTGGAGCATCCCCAGTGTGAGCGGCTTCCCATAACTGCCCTGGGCGGCCCGCACACGGGTGCCGGTTCCTCCGGTATAGAGACTGTCAAAAGGATGCCCGCCAAGCTCCCTGCGCCTCTAACCGACCCAGTTGAAGCCGCCGTCTGGATTGCGTGCTATACCCTGCAGGGCTGGAGAGGACGGGGTGTCGCTTGTCCCGCCGCCTGAAGCAGCCGTACGAGCCCTGCTGGAGGCTGGCCCAGGGGGAGGCGGCGGAGAGTCTGGGGACGCTTGCGGCCCGCAACATGCCCCTCCCAGCTGAGAGGGGGCCTGCAACGGGGGGAGGGCTGGCTGGTGGCCCGCGGATTTCCCCGTTGTGCTGGCCGTGGGCCGGGGGCCTGTGCCGCCCCGAGTTTCATGCTCCTACGCCGGCCCCCAGCACTGGTGGGGCGGCGCTCCTCCTGATCGTGAATGGCCCGACCGGCCCTCAACGCGGGCCCATAACGCTTTTGGTCCGGGATGTCGCGCTAATGCGACTCCACGTTGAACACGGCTTTCGACCCGAGGACAGTAAGGTGACGTTGTACGCATCCAATATCCTCATGGGGGTGTATAACCAGCTTGCCAGTACGCCTGAGCCCCTACTGCTAGAATTTGCCGATGCCGTGTGTAATCCCGCCTCGCCAAACGTATACGGGTTTAATCAGAGCCTGCTGGTGCTCGCCTGCGAGCATGCCGAAATCATCAAACACAGGGGCTGGAGTCGGCTGCAGGTCCAGGCGTGGGTGATTCAAAAGGCGCGGCGGAGGTTGGCTGGCTTCAAACGGGCGGGACGGCTGCCGGGAGAGATTCGTCCCAAAAAGATGAAACGACATGGCGCTACGTCATGCGCGACCCGACGATGTATCGATTGGCTGCGCGGGGAGTTGGTCGGCGTGCTTACCAGGCTAGGGCAGTAAGTGGACGCGCAGCGTGACCGAACTGGTGCGGGTATAACTGAAAGGATAAATAAAGGAGATAGACGGATGCGCCGTATGGTTTTTGATCCGACTCTCCCCTTGGAAACCCAGGAATTTACGGATGCGCCGCGGCCGGGTGCGCTCCGAGGGCTCCGGGTCGGACTGCTGAAAACACCAAGTTCAATTCCAAAGAGTTGTTGGGTAAGGGGGCCCGAGCGGTTGGAGCAGCAACACGGCATGCGTTTGGTGTCCGTGAATCACAAACAGTCATCCGGCCATGCCATCAGCCGGGAGGCGATCGCGCTGTTTCAGCAACAGGGAGACATGGTGCTGGGCTGGCGTGGGTGACCGAGAGTCGTGCAGTTCGAGCAATGTGCTCGACGGACTGAAATTGGAGCGAGCCGGTATTCCCACCGCATCTATCGTGATCACGCCTTTTATTGCCACGGGCCGCGCCATGGCCGCTAGTTGGGGAGTCCAAGACTACCGGTTTCTGGTGACTGCCCACCCCATCGCCAACCTAACGGAAGACGAGTTGGACACCCGGGCGGACGAATTGGCAGGACAAGTGCGAGACTTCTTTCAAGTGCGGACCCTGCTTCGGATTGACACCCCCGGAGGGGCACTGTAACAATAACGCCTCATACGAATACAGGAGTTTCCAATACTCACCGGCGCATTCACGGAGGAGAGAGGATGTTTCAAACCTCACGGCTACCGTATGCAGGGGCCATTGATGCCGATGGCCATATTAATGAACCCGCCGATCTGTGGGAGCGATATATCGACCCGAAATATCGGGACCGTGCCATCCAGATTCGGCCCGGCCCGGACGGGCTCGACCATCTTGAACTGAACGGCCAACGCTCGCGCTATTTTGACGCGGAAATTCTGGCCCGCGGCACCAGTATGGGCAGCACGTTTGAAGAGCGTAATGGTATTAAGCAACAGGGCTACACAAAAAGCGTCCCCTTTGGCGGGAATGATCCCCAACAACGCCTGGCCCTACTCGATCAGGAAAATCTAGCCAAAGCGCTGATCTATCCGACAATCTGTCTGGAATGGGAAACCGAAGTCACCGACCACGATCTGGCCCAGGCTTACACCCGTGCCTATAATCGCTGGAGCGTCGATTTCTGTTCCGATTCCGGGGGCCGGCTGATTCCGATCGCCCATATCTGTCTCACTTCGGGTGAAGCCGCGGCTCAGGAACTGGAGCGCGCCGTCAAAACCGGAGCCAAGGGTGTTTTTATCTCACCTTATACGCTGACCGACAAAGCGCACGGGCATAAGGATCACGATCCGTTTTGGGCCACGGCTCAGGACTTGGGCGTCCCGGTCGGGATTCATCCCGTGGCCGAACCGCCGAACCGCCGCGTCTATCAGCGTTTTCGAGAGATGTATAAATGGGGCGAATGGTGGGTGGATATGCTGGGCGGCCAAGGGCCCCAACAAGCTTTTTTAGGGCTGTTCCAATACGGTCTATTCGACCGCTTCCCCAAAGCAAAAGTCGTTGTGCTCGAATCCGGGGCGGGCTGGATTGGGCATATGCTCGACCGTATGGACGCGGCGTATAAGACGGCTCTCGGCAGAAGCGTCCCACTCAAAGAAGTCCCGAGCTACTACTTCCAGCGGCAGTGTTGGATATCGGCCGACCCGGATGAGCGCGCCCTGCCGTATCTGATTGAGTATATCGGTGCGGACAAATTCTTCTGGGCGAGCGATTTCCCTCACGACGATCATACCTGTGACTACATTAAAGACCTGACGAAGATGGTGGAGACACTGTCTGAAGAGAGTCGGCGCAAAGTCCTGGGTGAGAATGTGGCCAGCGTATATGGTCTGTCCTGATTCGAAGCGCTCTGTACACAGAAACGAACAACCAAAAAGGAGGAGGTTATGCAGTTCGGTATGCTGTACGAGATGGAAACGCCCCGTCCATGGAACAAGCTGAGTGAGTACCACGTCTACCACGAAGCCCTGGCCCAGATTGAACGGGCTGACCAAGTCGGCTTTGATTATGTGTGGGAGGTCGAGCATCATTTTCTGGAGGAATACTCCCACAGCCCGGCTCCCGAAGTGTTCTACGGCGCGGTCTCGCAGCGCACCAAGAACATCCGTATCGCCCACGGCGTGCGCCTCCTGCCGCACCGCTTCAACCATCCGATCAAGGTGGCGGAACAGGCCGCCGTACTCGATATTCTGAGCAACGGGCGGATGGACCTGGGTACGGGACGGTCAACCACGGCCCAAGAGTTGGATGGGTTTGGGGTGGACTATGATCGGACACGTGAAGAGGTGCGTGAGGCCCTCGACGTGATTGTCAGAGCCTGGACTGATGAAATCCTGGAATACAACGGTAAAACCATTCAGATCCCACCCAGGCGGGTCGTGCCCAAGCCCATTCAAGAGCCACATCCGCCCATGTGGATGGCTTGCGTGGCGCCGGACAGCTATGAGATGGCTGCCGACCGCGGCCTGGGCGTGCTCAGCTTCAATTTGAACTGGGAACAGGTCCAGAAGACCATGGGCACCTATCGTGAGAAGTGTAAAGACCGCAGCGATGTGGTGTCGCAGGTGATCAACGAGCGGTTTGCCGGGGTGGCTATCTGTCATGTGGCCGAGAACAAAGAAGAGGAAGCGATTGGTATCGACGGGGCGCGTTGGTTTCTGCACAACGTGGCCAAGCTGTTTGAGCCCCTGATGGTCAAGAACAACCTGTACTCGTATGAATATCTGCGTACCCTGTTCGACCTGGAAGCGGACGCCAATGATCTGAGCGATGCACAGATCAAAGAGCACCCTATGGTCACGGTTGGTAGCCCGGACGAGGTCATTCGTAAGCTCGAAAACTTTGACCAAGCCGGCCTGGATCAGGTGATTTTCTTCAAGCAGGCCGGTCGGATTCCGCACAGGAACATTATGCGCTCGATTAATCGGATCGGGCGGTACGTGATCCCGTATTTTAACCCGCATAAAGCGAGACCGACTGAGGAGACGCTGTTTTCAGCAAAATAAGTTCCTCGCACAACCAAGGAGATCCCTACTCATGTGCAAACCCATTATTTCTTCTGATTCGCATATTACCGAGCCACCGGGCACCTACGTGGACCGGATTGACAAGAAGTACAAAGATACCGCGCCGCACATGATCCACGACGAGAAGAAGGGTGATCTGTTCGTCATCAGCGGCATGAAGCAGCCAGTCCCCATGGGGCTGGTTGCCGCGGCCGGACAGAGGGCTGAAGACCTCGCCATGTTCGGGGCCAAGTTTGACGATTTGCACCGTGGGGGCTGGGATCCGGAAGCACGTCTGGCCGACCAGGACCGAGATGGGGTTGCCGCCGAGGTGATCTATCCCACCGTGGGGATGTTGCTGTGCAATCACTCCGACTTTGACTATAAAAAAGCTTGCTTTGACGCCTATAATGAATGGATCGCGGAGTACTGCTCCGCCCATCCAGACCGCCTGATCGGTCTGGGCCAGACCGCCATGCGCTCGGTCGATGAGGGCATAGACGACCTGCGCAAGATAAAAGGGCTAGGACTGCGCGGGGTGATGATGCCGGGCAACCCTCAGGTGTCCGATTACGACGACCCGCTCTATGATGCGTTCTGGCAGGCTGCCATCGACTTGCAGATGCCGCTGAGTTTTCATATCCTCACCAGCCGGAGCGATGTGGTCGGCTCATCTCCACGTGGGCCCAAGCTGAACGGCTTCCTGTCTATTATCCGGGGTAACCAGGATCTGATGGGGATGTTTATTCTGGGCGGCGTGTTTGAACGCAACCCCAGACTGAAAATCGTGTGTGTCGAAGCCGATGCCGGCTGGGTGCCGCACTATATGTACCGCATGGATCATGCCTACGACCGGCATCGTTACTGGCTGAAACCTGGCCAGGAACTGTCAAAGATGCCGAGCGAGTATTTCAGCGAGCATATCTACACCACCTTCCAGGACGACTGGGTGGCGTTCCGCATGAAGGATATGTGCAACCCACGTCGCCTGATGTGGGCCAACGATTTCCCGCACAGCGACTCGACTTGGCCGTGGTCGCAGGAACTGCTCGAAAAGCATACGGTTCATCTCACCGAGGAAGAGAAGAACTGGATTCTTCACGACAACGTGGCCGAGTTGTACAACTTGGCCTAAAAGACTGACAGGCGTATCATCTGGACTTGCTTCCGGCATCGGTCAATTGAGTAAGAAAGGTTGAAGTAAGGCTACCTTTCCCCACGCTTGGCCGTACTGTGGAACAAGGCCTGGAGCCTGTCAACACTATGGCAACGCCTTGATGACGAGTGCGAAGACGGTGAACCCGAGGACTGGCAAGGCGCGGTTCTCGTATCGCGAGCCGAGGCGGCAGAATCCCTGCCAGCGACGCATCCCCCGCGCGATGGCGCAGCGCCGCTGGTCCCTCGCCCGGTCATCCTCCCACGGTGCACCCCGCGTCGCCCCCCCCCCCCGAGGCCTTGGGGAGGCCGCCGCCTTGGGAGCGCCCGAGGGAGGGGGCGCGATCCTGGCGCCGTGCGCTTGAGGGAGACCCATTCACCGAGGAGACCATAATCATGCTCATTAGTGGGAACAGGTCCTAGCGGATCTAACGTGTTGAGCGAATATAGACCACCTTGATTCCGCCCTCACAGACATGCCTTTATTCGTTGCAATACGTGAAGATGTGCCGCCGTGGCCATTCTGGAGTCGGCCGAGATCCCCCAGAATAGGAATCGATTTGGCGACAGCGCCAAATCGATTCAGGGAAAGATACTGTCCTCATGAGGACACTTTGAGCTTTTGACCAACCGGGGGAATTCTATACTGAGCTCGGCAAATTCGGACATCCGGATTCAAAGTGGGACAACACCCAGAGAAATCGATTTTTCTCCAAACGCGGGAAGATATTTCCGGCAAGGACGCACGAACGTGCGGACCGGACCTGATGTGGCCGGTGTGATGGTTGGAAAGAGTCTTGAAACCGCCTTCGAGTGGACCGACCCCGACGGCAGAGGACGCCCAGGGCGACAGAACGAATGCCGCTGCGGCCGATGGTAAGCCGACCCAGGATTTGGCCCACCGGGCACGATGTGATAGGAGCGGCGCTGCGCATGACGGCGACCCATACACTCTGGAAGAAGCGGACGAACGGTACAAAGGTACCGACCTCCTCTAAGCGGGGTGGGGGATTGCGCGGTGCGGCTGTTTGCGCATGCTCCACCTATGTGGGGGAATGAGCATGCCGCAACCGCTGACCGGCTTCCGTGTCCTAGATCTCTCACGCATATTAGCCGGGCCGTTCTGCGCCATGACCTTGGGGGATCTTGGGGCCGAGGTCATCAAGGTCGAACGTCCTGGGAGCGGCGATGATACCCGGGCCTGGGGACCGCCGTTTGCAGGCGGAGAAAGTGCGTATTACCTGTGCGCCAACCGCAATAAGAAGAGCATCACCGTCAATCTCAAATCCGAGGCGGGCAAGGAGATGGTCCGCCGTCTCGTCCGAGTCAGTGATGTGCTCATTGAAAATTTCAAATCCGGGGAAATGGCGTCGCTGCAACTGGGGTATGAACAGCTCAAGCAGGAGAATGCAGGACTGATCTATTGTGCGATTACCGGCTACGGCCAGACCGGACCGGACAGAGACCTGCCCGGCTACGATTTCATTATCCAGGGCCGGGGTGGAGTGATGAGCATCACCGGTGAGGCCGAGGGCGAGCCGATGAAAGTCGGGGTCGCCATTACCGACGTTACTGCCGGTTTGTTCGCCGCTAATGCCATTCAGGCCGCCTTGCTCGCCCGCACTAAAACGGGCCGGGGGCAGGCGATCGACATCTCTCTCCTGGATGCCCAGGTCGCGTGGCTGGCCAACGTTGGCAGTAATTATTTGGTGTCCGGCACCAAGCCCGGTCGATATGGCAACGCCCATCCATCCATCGTGCCGTATCAGTCCTTTCAGGCTCAAGACGGTTGTTTTTGTCTGGCTGTTGGCAACGATGGCCAATGGCGGAAACTCTGCCAACTCATCGCCCGCCCTGATTTGGCGGCTGATGAACGGTTTTCCACCAACCCCGCACGAGTGCAAAACCGGGCGATCCTCACTCCTCTTCTCCAAGATGTGTTTGGCACGGACACCGTGTGCGGCTGGCTACAAAAAATTCGCGCCGTGGGGATTGCGTGTGGGCCCATTCAATCCATTGACGAGGTCTTTGATGATGAACAGGTGCTTGCCCGGGGCATGCGTGTATCCATGCCGCATCCAACTGCGGGAACAGTTCTGCTTGCCGGCTCGCCGCTCAAACTCTCTGATACCTCGGTCGAGTTCCGTCTCCCGCCGCCTTTGTTGGGAGAGCATACAGAAGAGGTGCTGACGAGCCTGCTTGGCTATTCGGCACGGGAGATGATGCGGTTACATGAGGAGGGAGTGGTTTGACCCAACGTTACCGCCGACCCTCGCTTAAGATATTCACGTCGTAGCGTTCTTCGACGTGTTCAAGATCAACCTCGGGATATTCAATAGTGTAGGCGGAGAAGATCGTGGCCTGCTCCTGTTTGACATCAACAATCGTAAAACCGATATTGCGGGGTACCTGCTTACCCCGGTCCGACTCCGCCTGACTCGGGTCTTCGGACCAGCCATGCAGCAAGTCGTTGACCTTCCAGAGATTGCCATCGGCGTCAAAAACAAGGACCATCGCTGTCTCATAGGTTTCCGCATCCCAGAAGTAAATTTTGCTACTGTAGTTGCGGGTCGCGGTCGGCCTCTGTTCGACAGCGGCACATAAACGCAGTTCCCAGCGATCGTTAGGCAGCCAGCCGTTGGGGCCGTAGAAGCGGGCGTACGGATGCTGGGAGTTCATGACGTGCAACAGCACTTTCCACCCCAGAAACTTCCACTCATGGTCGAGGATACGGCCAGAAAATCCGGTAAAATCGTCCAGCGTCATTTCTGTTCCGGCAACGGAATCGTCCCGCTCATGCGTGGACAGGCGGCGGACCTTGCGCAGTTTGGGCAGGAAGCCCCAGGCGTCGTCCTGTTGACGCGGGTTATCATAGCGATAGATCATGAACCGCTGTCCGCGGACATCGTACGGCTCAAGCACCTCGACATAATCCTTGTATTCAAACCGCCCGGCATCAGGAAAAGGCAGGAGATGACCCTGTTGTGATAATTGGGCCAAATGGTTGTGGTAGACGCGCTGGTATAAGGCAACGAGATGACGAATTGCTCTCCCTCCGCCCTGAATCAGGTCCTCCGGGAACCCGGCGAGCCGTGACCCGCGTCCGCCCTTGGCAATCAGCGCACCCAGATAGCGCTCGACGTTCATGCCGTAGTACTGCCAGCGGTAATTGAAGTTCCAGGCTGCTTTGACCCCTGAAGTTGGGTCGTCAGGATTGATCAGCGCTCGGGCAAATGGTCGCCCGGCAACGTAATTTTCAAGGGCCCCGTCCGCAGCGAGGCGGGTTTGATTGGCGTATTGCTCAGTCGCAGCCAGATAATCCGGGTGGGGTGGGTAGTGGCCTGTGGGCGCAACATGAAACTCGACCTCAGGAAAATCAAACTCGTCAAGATAGCGCGGCGGCAGGAAGGGGCGCAGCTTCTCTAGGTCAGTCTGTCTCAGAATATCGCCCTCTTTGAATTGGGGAAGCGTGGTCAGATTTGTGCTGATCCACTGTTGGATATCTTCCCGCGTGGGGAGCCCCTGACCCTGCGAGTGGACATCGGGTGTCAACACGATGCCCAGCACGAACGCAATGGGGACGCCATACAGGGAAAAAATCGTCTTCCGCATGGACTCTGTTTCCTTCTAGGTTTGCTGCTACCGGCAGCTTAACTCAGTCCTTATCCTGCCGCAAGGCACTGTCCCGGTTCACTACATATGAGCCTGGGCGGGTTCGGTTCTCCGGTAGTGGCGAAGCTATTCCAGGGGCGTTTTCAAGTCCAGGGCGTAGTGAGGTCGGACAGGGTGATAGAAGTATGGGTATTGGTTGAGGGGTTTGCTGCCATCCCTGCCGGTGAAGTCGCCTTGGTAGAAGCTCCAGCACGCGGCTTCTTGCACTCAAGTGGACGCGTGCGACGACACCGGTGAGCTGGGGGCTTGTCGGGGGCAGCCCGGCCAAGGGCCGTTGGCGTGCGTGGCCGGCCTCCGCGCACTCGGCCCGGCACGCGCTGCCGCCGTCGCCCTGGTGGAGTGCCGGGGGGCGCCAGATCCTCGTGCCCGCTCTGCAGGACGCGCCGGGCGTTGTTCGCGGGGACCCGGGCGTCCCCCCGCGTGCCCAGTGGCTGGCTCACGGGGCAGGGCGCCTGGAACGGCTTGAGTGTATTGCCATCGCGCGAGCCGGTCCGGTGATCGAGCTGGCCCCCCTCGCCGGGTGGGGCGGCCTTCATGCCGGGCGTCCAGCGTGGCGCGGGCCCGTTGGCGCAGTGGCGTGTGTTCTTCGCCCGGGTTCGCCCGCGGCAGTCGGCGCCGGGCGTGATCCGGCGCTGGCGCACGCCCGTGGCTAGGCTTCGCCCGAGGGGCGCTGCCGCCAGCGTGGTTCCTTACACGCGCCCGCCTGCCCGTGAGGCGCTTGTTGCCCCTGCACGGAGAGCGCGTGCGCCTCCGCCACCCGGCCCATGCTTGGGCGCGGCTCCCGCGCGTGGGGGGGGGGAGTGCGGCTGGCGGCGGCTTAGGGCCACCAGTCCCTTCCCCCCAAGGGCGTTGGAGCGCGCCGGCCCGCGGTCATACGCTGCGCGTGAGCACCGACGGCCTGCAGCGCCGTCGCCTCGCAGCGGCCTTCGGCCCGCACCTGCTGGGGGGCTGGAGCTGGCGCAGGCGCTCGAAGGCGTCCTTGGGCGTGGTGTCGGCGAGACGAAAACGGCGAGACGAGGGGAGATGCAGGGTGCGGCCGCCTTTTTGGTTTTTGCTGACACAACAGGCGAACCGCACCCGCGCCCCGGCGAACGCCGGGGCGCCTCTGCCTCCCCTCGCTCGCTCCGCTCGCGCAGGGGAGGCAGAGGCCGGAGTCGCTACCCAAACCGGGCAGAAACAACGACCCCATCATTCCGAATCCAGTCTCACATGTATCTGAACCTGGACAGGCTACGACCGGCTGGCGAAAAGCCGGAATTCGTGCGGAGAAGAGCACGTCAGCCCTCCGCCTTGGCCCTTGCCCGCGTTCCCCATGCCGCTCCGACAGCGCCGCCGAGAGCCACGCCACCCGCACACAAAAACATCACGGTAAAATCGGAGTATTCGAGGACCGCTCCTAGGACGATACTGCTCAGCCCCACCCCAACATCGAACGCCCCCATCAGCGTCGCCAGCGCCGCCCCGCGTCCGTGCAAAGATGAACGATCAACCACAAGAGCCATGATGGCGGGTTGCACTGCGCCAAAACCCAAGCCCTGTAAGGCAGCGGCAATCAGGAAGCTGGGAAGGGACGACGACAAGGCAAGCGTGGCCATCGCGACCGCTAGGCAGCCCATACCGGGAACAATCACCGCGGCGCGACCAAAGCGGTCGGACAGCCGCCCGGCAAAGGGGCGCGAGAGCACGACCACAATGGAATACACGCTGAAGTATATCCCCGGATTGCCAAGATCGGCGTCCTTGACAAAGAGGGGCAAAAAGGAGACCACGGCACCAAAAGTGACTGTCATGCAGACGGCGATAAAGCCGGGAAAGAGTGCCGTCCGGCTCACCCACTGGTGCGCCCGGGCACCTGCTTGGCGTGGGGACGGCGCGCGTGTCGGCTCTTGGATAAGCTGTGACAGGACCAAGCTGCCGAGGGCGAGGGCTGCACACAGCCAGAATAGGGAATCGTAACCGATGTGGCCGATGAGCACGACTCCCAATGCCGGCCCGATGGTCATGGCCAAGTTCAGGGACATGCCGTAATAGCCCATCCCCTCTCCGCGACGTCTCGGAGGGGCTACGTCGGCAACGATGACTCCGGCGGCAGTCGTATAGGCGGCTATCCCTAATCCGTGAAAAAAGCGCAGCCCCAGCATGACCGGCACGGACTCGGCCTGGGTATAGAGCGCGGGGGCCAGACAGTAGATCAGAGCGCCAATACTGAGAATGGTCTTTCGACTCCACTGGTCAACCAAACGGCCGGTCATGGGACGCGCGAGTAGGGCGGAGACGGCGAACGCGCCCATGATCAGACCGACCTGGGAGTCTGCGCCGTGGAGCTCCTCAACCACAAAGACCGGTAGAACGGCAAAGAGCAGGAACATGCTGCCGGCAAACAAAAAGGTTCCTAGACACAGCAGGATGAAGTCTCGGGTGAACAAGACATCCTGGCTTCGCGAGGGGGAGGGCGGCTCGAGCACGGCGGCTGAGTCTATAGGTGGAAGGAGGGAGGGACAAGAGACGCGTTCAGAGCATGATGTCGCCGCCATTGGGGCTGAGGCATTGCCCGACATAGTGGCTGGATTCGTCGGAGGCCAGAAAAACATAGGTCGGCGCAATATCATCGACCGTTGCCAGATGGCCTTTGGGAATACTGGCCCGAATGGCTTCCAGGACCTCGCTGCTAATGCCTGTGAGGATCGGGGTTTGGGTTGCGCCGGGGCCGACGCAATTCGCATTGATGTTGCGGGTTCCGATTTCACGTGCCAGCGAGCGGGTAAAGGCAATGATGGCGGCCTTGGCCGCACAGTAATGACCTAGGCCGGGCGATCCGAGATAGGCGAGTTGTGAGGCGGTGTTAATAATTTTGCCATAGTCCTGCTTATACATCAGCGGTAAGACCAGGCGTGTGCACAGAAAGACACTTCTCAGGTTGACCGCCAGCATCTGGTCCCACATGGAAACCGGCATGGTCTCGACAGTTGCGGCCGAGGCAATCCCGGCATTGTTGACCAGAATGTCGATGCGGCCATAGGTCTGTACCGCCGTATCAACGAGGTGCTGCACCTCGTCTTCCTGGGAAACATCCGCCCGAATGGAGACTGCCTGCTGGCCAAGGGCTTCAATATCCTGCCGGACTGCCGCGGCATTGTCGGCCTGGGAGTCATGCGGGTAGTTGAGGGCGAGGTCGGCCCCCTCCTTGGCAAAGGCGAGAGCGACCGCCTTTCCAATACCGCTGCTCGAGCCGGTGATGAGGGCGATTTTGTTGTCGAGTTTTCCCATTGGTCCCTCCTGTCTTTTTTCTGGTGCTGCGATTAGAGGGGCTTGTTTTTGACCTGCATGGCCATGAGTGTTTCGTCTGTTTTTTCAAACAGGAGTTGGAGTGCGGTTTCCGTATCAAAGGCGTGGGGTGCTTCGAGTCGGGCCCCAACGGCCGCTTTCAGAAATGGGTGGTCGGCCACCCAGGTCGTCAGCTGGGCTGGCTGTTGCTCTTTGGGCTGTTGCGTATGCCATTCCAGTACTTTATCTGCGACTTGCAGATAGTTCACGATAGTGTCGACGTACGGCCGCATCTCGTGGGGCGTTTCCTCCATCTTCTGCTGTACAACGGTTTGAAACGCCCGGAACTCGGCATGATAGGTCGGATAATCCAGACCGGCATACCCCAGGTCCAGCAAGGGGCGGAGGGCGGCTGCAATGGCGCGGTGCCCGGTCAGTGGTTGGGGGCGGAGTTGGTCACAGGAGAAGAGAAGGAAGAGGGCGAGGGCGAGCACACCCCCGACTCCTCGATCCGAACTGATACTCGGAGCGCCGAGAACTCTCATCGGTCTCACATGAAAGATGACTGCTCAAATTGCACCGACTTCCGTCCCCCGCTCATGAGGTGCCAGGGGGAGAAAGGGTCAGGCTGCGACTTTCTTCACCCCGTTTGTTTCCCAGCCCGGCGGGAAGCTGGGAGCGGTGGGCGGTTCCAGTCCGGTCTCCTCTTTGCACCGCGCCAAGAGTTCGTGGAGGGGCGGCCCAAAATCGAACGTCTGTGTCTCGCCTCGGCTCTCCTTCATGCGCTGACGCAGTGTATGTGTGGCGTCCTCGTCAATTTCAGATGTTGCTGGGTCGAAGACCACGCCGTAATCGGAAGCAGCCTTTTCAACGGACACTAACTCGCGGACGACATCGATCCGGACTTTTTCAAGGCCACGCTCCAGTGGGTTGCCCCAGCCGCCGCCGCCCGCGGTCTGGAAGATGAGTTGGTCACCCGGCTCGACCTTGATCTGATCGCATTTCGAGGGCAGGACGGTGCGGGTTCCATCGGTGTGGACCAGGATTTTTGCCGAGCGCATTCCAGGCTTGCCCCCGAGGATCCCCCAGGGAGGAGTCAGCCAGCGGTCGTCGTGAATGGCGATCTCGCCGGGTTCGAGAAAAGTGTACCACTTGTCGATACCGTTCCCTCCCCGATGCAAACCGGCTCCGCCGGAGTCGATGACCGACGCATAGCGGTCCACGCGCAGGGGACAGTAGCTCTCGAGGTATTCGGTCGGAATATTGGTGAAGAGCGGCCACCAGGAATGACCGTCCATGCCATCGCCGATCGGTCGGCCCGGAATGCCGCCATAGCCGATCTCCATGATAAAAAAGAAATTGCCGTCCTTGTCGTTGCCGCTGTACAGCAGGTGCGGGCTGGTACCGTAGCCGGCTGCGGTCGTCAGTTCCGGGCTCTTCTGACCGAGACAGCCGCCCATGACATCGAACAGGCGGGCCAGGGCATGGGTGCGACAGCCCAGCGGGGCGGGGAATTTCGGGTGGAGGAGGGAGCCGTCTGGTATGCGGGCGTCGATCAGATCGTAAAAGCCGTCGTTAAACAGAATCTGGGGGTCGTAGACCATGATGAGGTAGACGCCGATGAACATCTTGAACATGCCCGGATTGAGATAAAAATTGATCGGCCCGACGGCCTGCGGGTCAGTGCCGGTCCAGTCGAAAACCGCCCGATCACCCTCACGCCAGATGGTAAGTTTCATTTTAAACGGACCGTTGCCGAGCCCGTCATCGTCGATATAGTCCTCGAAGGACTGGGGCTCGGTCGAGATGTTCCGCTGGATGAGGGTCTGGACGGCCCGGTAGGTCCGGTCCAGCAAGGCTTGGCATGCGGCCAGATAGGTATCTCGCCCAAAACGCTCGCACAGGTCCTGTACGCGCTGCTCAGCGGTTTTGCAGCCAGCCACGATCCCCATGAGGTCCGAGCGGTTCATCATGGGAATGCGGACATTGTTCAGAATCAGGTCCAGGACCGCCTGATTGAGCTCCCCTTTTGCAAACAGTTTAACCGGTGGGATACGGAGTCCCTCACCAAAGATTGAGGTCGCGTTGGTTGGAAACGAGCCGGGCAGCGGGCCGCCTACATCCATTTGATGGCCGAACATGGAGGTCCAGCCAATAATCTCGTCACCGTCAAAGACGGGGACGAGCACGAGAAAGTCGTTGATGTGGGAAATGGCTCCACCGCAGAGATAGGGATCGTTGAGGAGAATGACATCGCCGGGATAGAGCGGCTGGTCAAAACGTTCCATCATCTCTTGGATATAGGAGCCAAACTGCCCGACAACCATCCGGCCGTTGGGGTCACAGATCATGGGAAATTCGTCGTGCTGCTCGCGGATCACCGGTGACATGGCCGTACGGAACAGCACCGCATCCATTTCATGGCGATAGTTCTTGAGCGCACTCTCGATAATGTCGAGGGTGACGGGATCGACCTCGATATCTGGAATTTCAGCAATTTTCACATCGCGCATGATCGGACCCCTCTCCGTGTGTGGTGGGCTGAATCAAAATATTACCATACGTGTCAATTTCACCGGAAAAGCCTGGCAAGACAACCGTGGTTGAGTCCATCTCGGTCACAATCGTCGGACCCGGCAGTCGGTTGCCCGGCCTGAGCTTGGCCCGGTCATAAATCGGGGTAGTCAGAAATGCGCCATCAAAATAGATCCGGTGTTCGTCGACCTGGGCGTGATCCACGGACGGCCCGTCCGTTTTGCCTTCGGGCCAGTGCAGGGCCGTTCCCGTACCGAGGGCAACGGCGCGAAGATTGACGATTTCGCATTCGGCATCCAAGCGAAAGCGGTAGAGTTGTTCGTGCAGGGCATGAAATTGCTCCGCCAGCGCCGCCGTCCCATGTGCTTGCAACTCATCGAGGGTTGTGGTCACCGGCAGTTCATAGCCCTGGCGGAAGTAGCGCATATCGGCGTTATAGAAAATCTGCTGTCGCTGTCGAGAGACGCCTTCCTGCTCCAGCCAACTGGCCGCCTCCGTACTCAGTCCTTCGAGTATGGCAACGACCTCCGGCGCGGTGATCTTCCCCAAGGTGCGGAAGACGGTTCGGGAGAATTCTTCCCGGTATTCGCAACACACATCGCCCATCGCACATAAAATGCCTGGTGCGGGCGGGACGATAACCGGGAAGGAGCCGATCAGCTTGGCCACCGCGTTGGCGTGCAGCGGCCCGGCGCCACCAAATGCGGCCAAGGCGAAATTGCGTGGGTCGTAGCCGCGCTGGACGGAGACCAGACGCAAGGCGCCGTGCATATTCTCATTCACAATGTCCAGAATACCCTGGGCGGTCTGATACACGTCAAGGCCGAGTTTTTTCCCGATGCGCTCGACCGCAGCATGGGCGGCTTCCGTATCTAGCGCCATCTCGCCGCCCAGCAGATTGGGTGGCAGATGGCCAAGGACAACGTTGGCGTCCGTCACCGTGGGCTCCGCCCCGCCCTGGCCGTAGCTGGCCGGACCGGGAGTAGCGCCGGCACTCTGCGGACCGACCCGGAGCGCGCTGGTAATCTCGGGGACGTGGGCAATGGAGCCGCCACCGGCCCCGACACTGCGGACATCGACCGAAGGAACCTTGATCGGGAAATAGCCCAGGGTCGTTTCCCGTGCAATGGTCTGGCTGCCATCCTGGCACAGGGCCACGTCGGTGGAGGTGCCGCCCATATCGAGGGTCAGCAGATGCGGGAAACCGGCTTTTTTCGCAATATACAGCGCTCCTGCCACGCCGCCGGCCGGGCCTGACATCACGGCGTAGACCGGCCGTTCCTGGGCCATGCGCAAGGTCATCAGCCCGGCGTCGGAGCGGAGAATATTGACGTCCGCTTTCAGACCGTGCGCCGTGAGCTGGTCCGCAAAGCTGCGCATATACCGGGAGACCTTCGGCCGCACGTATGAATTCATCACCGCGGTGAGAGTGCGTTCGTACTCCCGGAACTCCGGCAGCACTTCCGAGGAAGCGGTAATCGGAGTATTGGGCAGTACCTCCTGGGCGATTTCTTTCACGCGCCTTTCGTGGGCTTGGTTGGCGTACGAGTTCATGAGAGAGATCGTCAGCGCTTCGATCCCCTGTGCCCCCAAATCTTGCAGGTCCGTGCGCAGCGCGTCTTCATCAAGCGGGGTGACCACCTGCCCATGGGTGTCGATACGTTCGATAGCCTCGCGGGTGTATTCGATGGCCGCGGGCGGATCCGGTTTCTCCATAATCATCCAGCCGGCGAGCGGGCCCGGCGTCCAGGAGCGGGCTAAGTGGAGGATCTGTTTGAAGCCCCGGGTCGTGATCAGGCCAACTTTTGCACCCTTGCCCTCAAGGACGGCGTTGGTCGCCACGGTTGTCCCGTGCATGATCTGGGCGATGGCGCCGGGTGAAATGTTGGCCGCGCGGCAGATTTTCTCAATTCCGGCCAGCACGCCAACAGAGGGGTCACTGGGAGTAGACGGAGTTTTCGCGCGGACCTGCCGGCCATTTTCTTCGTCAAAAAGGATGAGGTCGGTAAACGTCCCGCCGACGTCAACACCAAGTTTGAAGGACATGATAGAGCCTGCACTTTCTGATTCGGGAACAACGGCTGGGTTGTTTTTCCGTGATCTCTGGCCGTCAGGACGAAACCGCGCGAACCGCGGCGCGGTACGATTCCGCGGTCTCGCCCTTGTCGGCTTCCTCCAATTCCTGATGGACGACTCGCAAGATCCGTTCGAGATATTCCGTACGCCAGCGTTCCCGCTCAGCTCTGACGACCTCATCCGGGCGGTAGGCTTCGATGTCGCGTTGCGTGAATAGGCCCTTGGCCGCAGCGAGACGCACGACGGTATCAAGGCGCTCCCGCAGCACCGAGACCTCGCCGGCCAGGGCCATGACTACTCCCATGACCGTATCGATTTGGGGATCGCTGAAAAAGGCCGGGCGCTTGCCCTTTGCTTTGCGTATCATGAAGAGTCTCCGCTACCTGGTCGCGCCAAAGACGAACCACGCCCCGCCGCCGCCGAAGTCGCCGCCTTGAAATCCTCGCCGTGCCTGGGCTCGCTCCAGGGCACTCGGGATCATCGTCTGGATGACACGCTCTGCCGCAAAACCGGACTCTTCGGCGAGCTTTTGGAGGTCCATGGAGTGCACCGTCCCCCAGAAGGGTTCGTTATTATTATAGGTATCCCAGTCGAGGATAAACGCCTCGTAGGGCGGCAGGCCTTCATACTGCGGCACCTCTTGGTGGAGCATCATGCCCCCCGGGTTTAACAATCGGTGGCACTCTTTCATGATGCCGCGAATGGCCTGACTCGAAGTCTCGTGCAGCAGAATATGAGAGACGATGAGGTCAAACGAGCCATCCGCGAAATCGGTCCGCTCCGCATTCTGCTGAGAGAAATGGACGCGTTTGCCCAGAGACTCGGCACGCGCATGGCCATACCGCAGAACCGGTGCGCCCACGTCAACGGCAAAGACTTCGGCTTCGGGATAGGCATCAACATAGGGCAGGGTGCTGTGCCCGACGGTGCAGCCCATATCCAGGATGCGGGTGGGCTGGAAGTCTGCATGCCGCTCTTTGAGGTGCAGGACAACCGACTGGCCCATATCGTCGTTCAGACTTCCTAGGCGGCTCATGGCGTAGATATGGACGGCCCGGTCATAGGTCGCTCCAGCAGCCACATCGCCCTGCTCCAATTCGGTATGGTAGCCACCCGGCTGACAGTGGATGTCCACCGCCGTGTGGTAGGCCGGAATAGCCAAGTCCGGGTTCAAGGTGAGGGAGCCGAGCGTTTCCCCGTTTGTCGTGGCACGCTCCCGGAGTTGCGGGAGCTGGCGCTCCACGCTCACATTGACCGAATCCCACATCATCTCCTGGCTGGTCCGCAGTAGGGTGCTCCACATCTGGTAATAGGGCTCGTCCTTCATGACGCTCCGGACCTCGTGTCGGTCTCGGGGAGGACGCCGGTGTTCACGCGCAAAGCGGGGGGCCGCCCGGCGCTCGTAAATGGTCTTATTGCCTGGTGAGACTGTCGTGGCCAGATGGACCTTGAGGCTTTGGACAAAGTCTTGCCGCGCCAACTCGTCATGGGTGGCTGTCGGGAGCAGGGGGTGTTGGAACTGCGTATTCATAATGACTCCTCCTTCATAGTGACTCCTCTAGCTCTGCATAGCGTCATTCGGCAAAGGCGGCAATCATTGCGGCGTTATTGTGCCGGACCTCTTCCGGGTCGGCGGCAAAAGAAGGGCTGAGCAGGAGCAGGGTGTCGAACAACCCCTCAAAGGCGGCCAACTGTTGCCGGACATCGTCAGGGGTCCCTGACAAGACGAGGGCATCGATCATCTCGTCGCTCACGGCTGCAAGCATGGTCGAAACGTCATTGCGTGTCATCGCATCGCGGATGACGAGCTTGGCCTCCGTAAAGCCCGGGGGATCAAGGATCGCGTCGAAGTAGGGCAGGGTGGCGTAAAAGGCGACGGCATGTCTGGCCAAATCGCGCGCCTGCCGACGGTTGGTATGCACTGCGCAGCATTTCACGGCGCAAATCTCGAAGCTGCCTCTATCCCGCCCGCTACGGCTGAAGCCCTTTTTCAGATTCGGATGGACGACATCCGTGAAATACTGAGGCGTATTGAGCACGTTGAGGATAATGCCGTCGGCAAGTGCTCCGGCGAGCTGGATCATATTGGGCAGAACCGCGGCTAGATAGATCGGAACGCTGGGATAGGCCGGCCCGGTGAGGCGTCGATAGTTGCGCACCTGATAAAATTCCCCGGTGTATTCGACAGCCTGCGTTGGTGAGCCCTGCCACATGGTCCGAATACACTCGACATACTCTCGCATCCGAGCGACGGGTTGGCGGTATTCCAGCCCGTGCCACTGCTCGTTCCAATCCTTCGGCGCGGTCCCAAGTCCCAGAATGAAACGCCCGTGGGTGTATTCGGCGAGTGACATCGCACCTAACTCGGTCAACATCGGAGGACGCGCGAAATGAGCGACCGCCGTCCCGAGGCGGACGGTCCGAACCGCACTGGCTATAGCGGTCAGTGGAACAAAGGCATCCCGCCACAACTCAGCGGCCCAGACGCTCTCCGCTCCGGCGTCCTCCGCTTGCGTGGCAAAGCGGACAATGTGGTCGAGGGTCAACTTATCTCCGTTAAAGAGAACGCCCCATTGCACCGACTTGACTTGCACCATATCAAGGAGTCTCCTCGCTCTAATGCTTCCGCCCGTACCCCTTCATAAGGCGAAGGATGCGGAGACCGTAAGTACAACATGATTTTACATCATCTGGCCAGAAAAACGTAGAGTAATCCGCCCGAGTATGCTATGCGGGCTCGTTATTCCCGGAGAGGATGTAAGGATCCGAGGGGGTCCTGTTCGGAGAAGCCTTGAGAACTCTTTCGACGGTCCTGGTCGTCTGCGCCTTGGCCGGATGCGTGAGTCGTCCGACAAAACCTCTGGTTTTGACTGAACAGGTGGGGGTGCTTCCTGTCGAGTTCACAACGGCAGATTGCAGGATTCCCCTCCTTGATTCCCCGCCCGCGTTAGCGCATGAGGTGATCGCGCGCATAAAAACCTATGGCAATCCAGGGACGGGCATGGAAGCGATGCAGACTGCGCTGCATCGTGAGGCGTGTGCGATAGGGGCGGAGGCCATTATTCTCCAGCGGGTGAAAGCCGGGGAGTTTCAGGACGAAATAACGGTGGCCCATGTCGGGGCGAGTACCGCCCGAGATTATCGAAGCCGGTCGGACTACGAATTCCAACTAGTCGGTTTGGCTATTCGGTATACACAACAAAACTGAGCCAGAAACATCTCCAACCATTTATGCCGGTGAAGCGACTCCTGTGGGGTCACTTGACAGTTCTGTCCGTACTTCATAGATAAGGGAGCTTCAATAGAGCAAAGGGGCCTCATCGCAGACTTCTACGGACGACACACTACAAATGTCGGCATGAGGTAAGGAGGGGAGGATATCTTGAAAAGACAAATACGTCTGGTGTGGCGCCATGCGGCTTGGAGCGTTCTGATCCCCGCCCTCTTGACGCTGTCGGCTTGTATTGAAGCCGCCGATGAAGAGGTGCTGCGTGAACTCAACGAAATGGGGGCGTCCAGGGGGAACGTGTTTCCCGACCGCGAGGACTACTATGACGCCTTTGTCCTCGACGCGAACAATGCCTGGGTCTCTGGCGGACGGGGGCTTATCCTGCATGTGGCCAATAGCGGACAAGATTTCACCATGCTGGAGACCGGGGTCCAAAAGGCCATCTACGAAGTTGATTTTGCGACTGCGGAGGAGGGGGTTGCCGTTGGACAGGATGGCATCGTCCTCAAGACCGGCGACGGTGGAAAGACCTGGACGCGCATTCCCGTCGAATTACCGCTGCAAGACTGGCAGGTGGCCCAGCCTCACTATTTTGCGGTCAGCCGTGGTGCGGACGCGCAACACCTGTGGGCCGTCGGTCCGGTGGGCGCTATCATCCGCTCACAAGACGGTGGAGAGACCTGGGAGAATCTTTCCCTGTGGTGTGATTTGAGCTTTGAGAATTTTGCCACGTCGGACCCCGCGGATGATCCCGAGTCGACCCTGCGGATGAATCCGTGTGATGTGACGCTGAACGGTGTATCTTTCCCCACGAATACGGACGGGTGGGTCACGGGTGAATTTGGGATTATCTTGCGCACCAAGGATGGCGGCGCCACTTGGCAGCGACAACGGAATGTGCACAACCTGCCGAAATACACTCGCCCGGAGCTCTCCGAAGAAGAAGCGGTCCGACAGCGTATCCCCCCGCTCTACATTGAAGACCTTTTCTTGATCGATGTGGATTTTCGTAGCGCCCAGGAGGGATATGTCACCGGGGAGAGTGGCACGTTGCTGCAAACAACGGATGGGGGGGAAACGTGGACAAACATTCCCAGTGGAAGCTTCAATACGCTTCTCTCCGTCACCGCCGCTCCAGATGACAATCGTGGTGACTTTGCCACAGGGGTGCTCGGTACGCTTGCCTCGGCCTCACGTGACTCATGGCAGCTTGACGAAGATGTCCGTCAGCATGTGCTAACCTGGATCCGCACCGCGTCTTTCGCTCCTGATGGGCAGTTTGGCATTGCGTGCGGAGGGAAAGGCACGGTTCTGGTCACTACCGATAGTGGCAAGCAGTGGACCGCCACGGACAAGGCAAAGCTGTATGCCGCGAACCCGTCCCTCTAACCGTATGCGATCAACGGCGCTGTCGTGACTGACTATAGCGGTAAACAGGACATATTCTCACACCTGACGCGTTCGCGTTAAGGAGGAATGAAGATGGCTCACACTCCCCCAGGTCAACCAAAAGGTACCGCCGACCGTATCATCCAAGCTTATCTGGCAGTGCTCTGGCGACACCGTATTGCGTATCTCGTCGGTTTGGCGCTCGTGACTGTTTTCTGGGGCTATCAAGCCAGCAAGGTCGAAATGTACAGCCAGTTTGCCGACCTTCTGCCCCAAGGCCATGACTACATCCAAGCCTACAACCAGCATCGGACGACCTTTGGTGGGGCCAATATTGTGACGGCGGTCCTCCAAGTGGAGGAAGGTGATATTTTCACCAAGGAAACTCTGGAAAAGGTTCGCTACCTGACGGATCAACTCGACCAGATTACCGGTGTCGACCATAATCAGGTGGCTTCGCTCTCCCACGTTAAAATCCGCAATATCAAGACCTTGCCGGGCGGCATGGTGCGCTCGTACCCGGTGCTTCCCGTTGACGTACCGGACGATCCCCATGAACTCAGCGCGCTGAAATTCGAGATGTTCAATAACGACATCGTTATGAACAAATACGTCTCGGAGGATGGCAAAGCCGCGCTCGTCCTAGCCGGATTTAACGAAGACCGACTGGATTACCGGGAAATTCAGCGTGAGATCACGCGCATCCGAAGTGAGATAGAAGACGACAACACCAAAGTGTACGTCGCCGGGGAGCCGGCGCTCAAAGGCTGGGTCTGGTTTTTCACCGGCGAGCTGTTCATGATCTTCTCCTTCACCGGAATAATGGTCTTTCTTGCGCTGATTATCTATTTTCGGCGGGCCTATGGAGTGCTCGTCCCGCTAATCGGTGCAGCGATCCAGACCGTGTGGGGCTTGGGCTGGGTTGGCTGGTGGGGCTTTAACCTTGACCCGCTCATCCTGGTGATACCGCTGCTGATCACGGCCCGCTCGGTCAGCCACGCGGTGCAGATGATTGAGCGCTATTTTGAAGAGCTCGAGGTCTCGCAAGACCAGGAGAAAGCGGCCTTCACGTGCTTGAGCGATTTATTCCTACCGGGGGTGACCGGTGTCATCAGTGATGCTGGCGGGATTCTTGTCCTGTCCGTTGCCACCATTCCGCTGATCGAGAAGCTCGCGTACTACGGCAGTTTCTGGGCCTTCGCCAATATCTTCTGCATTACCCATACCATGCCCATCCTGCTGTCATATTTCCCAAGGCCAAAGCAAACGAAACATTTTATTCCGCGTTGGATGGAGGTCACGCTGATCACGGTCGGCAATGTCGCCACCGGGCCGACCAGCCGCTGGATCATCATGGCCGCCGCCGCGGTGACCATCTTCTTTGGCGTGCGGACCGCGATCACCGTACCGATTGGCGAGCAGGAAGCCGGCTCGCCTCTCCTCTGGCAGGATGCCCACTATAATGTGTCCGCCCGGACGATTAACGAGCGATTCGCCGGGGCCAACCAACTGGTGATTTACCTGGAGGGCGAACGTGAGCATATCCTCAAGGAGCCGCATGTGCTCGATACGCTTGAGGAAATGCGCCGCTATCTGTTGGAGCAGGAGGAGGCGGGCGACACGCGCGAGTTGTATACCTTAGCCCGCGACCTCAATCGCCGCTATCACTATGGCGACCCGCGCTGGCAGGTCATTCCTCCTGATAGATCCATCACCGGGAACTTGATTTTCGTATATGAAGCCTCGGCTCCCATATCTGGTGTGATTCTCGAGTACACCGATATGGTCTACCAGAACGGTCAGTTTGTCGTGTTTTACAAGGATGTGAAAGGTGACACCGTTCGTGAGGCGATTGCCCGGGCAAAAAAGTTCATGGCCGAGCACCCGATTGAGGGAGTGAGTCTGCGCTTGGCCGGCGGATTTATCGGAACGACGGCGGCTCTGAATGAGGAGATTGATCGCTCCGAGAAACAGGCCGCCCTGCTCGTCATTATGACGGTTTACACCCTGGTCCTTTTGAGCTACGGTTCCATCATCGCGGCAACCCTGGTGATGCTCGCACTGGTCGCTGCGGGGGTGGCCAGCTACATGTATGTCTCCTTTATGGGCATCGGCATTAATATCAACTCTCTGCCAGTGACCGCGGTGGGGATGGGCATTGGGGTGGACTACATCCTGTACGTTGTTGACCGGATTCGACTCGAAGTCCCGCGGGCAGGAGGAAATCTGGTTGGCGGTATTAAGCGTACGGTGTCAACAACCGGCATGGCTGTAACCTTTACCGCCACGACGATGATTGCGGGTGTGATTCCGTGGTATTTCCTGTCGAGTTTGCGCTTCTCCGCGGAAATGGCCCTGCTCTTGGCCATTCTGCTGGTGACACACTGGCTGTCCGCGCTGACCATGATTCCGGCCATGATCGCGATTGTGAAGCCGAAGTTTGTGACCGGGCAACCCGCTCGGGTCGAGGAAGAGCAGCCGATGATGGCGGAGCCGAGCCCGCAACCGACGAGCTGATGAAAGTTTGAGGGATCGTTGTAATGAGCAGTCCTTCTGGGGGTATACAGCGAGATAAAGATTGTCCCTTCGTGAGGGAGAAGGGCAAGGAAGGAGCTTCGTGATGAAACGAGGAGGGAGAGGAACGCTGGCCGGGCTCTGGCTGAGCGTGGCAGTTGCGGGTCTGAGTATGTCGGTCGCCATTCCGCCTGTGGATGCGGCTGGGAGGGGGAAAGATAGAGGATTCCTGGACAGTTTCGACAGGATGGCGATCCACGGTTATGTGGATAATTTTACCATCCTGCGAAGCGACACGTTCAAGGATGATTATCACTTCGCGTCGTCCCGCTACCGGGCCAGCATGCAGTTGGCCGGCCCCCTGTACGTCATGCGGGATTATTTTCAGCGCTTCGAGTATTTCATCGAGCTACGGCCCGAATACGAGTCAATCTACGACTTGGACGGCCGGTTCGGAGACGGCAGAAATGGTCAGGTCTCAGGACGTTCTGGCAAGCCCAGTCCGAACAATGCGACTTTTCTCAAAGCCTTTGGGCTTGCCCCCCGTAATTATGGCGGGTTCTGGCCGAAGGAGCCGAACGCGACCGGCGGCGGCAATATCGAGTTCTTGCACGCCTTGACGCCTGGCTCGACGTACGGAGTAGACGGCCGCGACGTGGATTCACGAAGCAGGGGATACTACGGCTTGGACGCCAGCCAGAACGACCTGCGCTTCGGGATGCTGCGCGAGACCAATATGGACCTGTACTACCCCGTGCGCGAAGCCTATCTGGATCTCTTCTGGAAGGGCTTCGGCGGCCGCAACTGGTTGCGTATCGGAAAACAGCAGCACGTGTGGGGGAAGGCTGACTTCTTCCGTCTGCAAGACATTGTGAACCCGGTCAACTTCGGCGACCACTTCTTCATCGACCTGTTCGACGACACGCGTGTGCCGCTGTGGTCGGCCCTGCTGGAGCACCGCTTCGGCAACATCGGCCCGCTGCGTGACGTGGCCGGTAGTGTCATTTATGTCTTCGACCGTCACACGCCGACCGGCCTCGGCCATCCGGCTCAGCCTTGGGCCACCGGTTTTGGTCGGACAATAGACGGGTTCGTGTTCGGGAACGATTTGTTCGCAACCGCCCTCTTCCCCGGCACGGCCGACGATCCCGCCATGGCGACTGCGGACAGACCATATCTCCCGTTCAAGAACATGGCGCTGTATAAGAATCGTGCCCCGCACTGGAACCTGAAAAACGGCGGTATCGGCATGCGCTGGGAGGCCACCGTCGGCAACCTGCGTATTCAGGTCACCGATTATTTCGCGTTCCCCGACCTGCCGGTGACCGGCTGGGACCGTATCAACATCCACAACCATCCCAACTGTACGCAGGACGGGAACGGGAACAGCATCCTGTCGGGCACGCCAAACGCCGGCCCCACCGTGGATACGCCCCACAATGACGTCGGAACAATTGCAGATTCGACTCTCGGGACGGCCACCGTGGCCCCGCAATCTGTTATCGTCGGGGTCAAACCGAAGCACATCAACATCCGAGAATCGGCTATTTTCAAGGAGGGCGGGGCGGCCTACGGCACCAAGGCGAAAGACCGTCATGCCAGATACGCCAATATGTGCGGCTTCGGCGGCTCGCTAGCCGCCAGATGGCGCAAGACGAACACCCTGGGCCTGTCGCTCGACTGGTTCGAGCCGTACACCGGCTTCGTAGTCCGCTGGGAATCGTCCTGGACCACCAACGCCCTGTTGAACGATACGGCCAAGATCGACCTGATGGGTGACGGCAACGCTTTCAAGTGGGTGCTGGGGATTGACCGGCCGACTCTGATCCGTTGGCTCAATCCGACCCGGAGTTTCTTTCTGAGCGCCCAGGCGTACGGCACCCACTATCCCGATTCGCGGGCTGGCCGCCGCGGTATCACGAGTGAAAACAACAACTTCATCTTCACCGTGTTCGCGCAGAACCATTTCATGCGCGACCAATTGGTGTACCTGGTCTTCGGCGCATTCGGGACCGCCGCCCAGGACGGCACGACCGGCGGGAATGTCGAATATCTGATCACCAACAACTGGTCGGTCACGCTCGGCTTCACCGCGTTTCTCGGCTCGCGGCATCGACACGACCTCACCACGTTCGGGGTGTTCGCCGACAGCTCGTGCTATGCCGGCACCGGTGGTCCCGGC
The DNA here is from genome assembly GCA_965116085.1 of uncultured Binatia bacterium (SeqCode). Lineage (GTDB taxonomy): Bacteria > Desulfobacterota > Binatia > Bin18 > Bin18 > Bin18. Next base: position 4,499,479 of record OZ220487.1, on the reverse strand, counting down.
TCCTGCCAAGGGCCTTTTACAGAAGCCGGCTTCGGCTTATTCCATATGCAGGCCGGTGGCTCGGAGCGGAACCAGATGAACGAGTTCTGGGGCCGACTGCGCTACCGGTTCTAGAGTGTTATGAGGGGGCGGTGTCTGCATCGCCCCCGGCGCGCTGACTCGAACAGGTCGATGAGGATTGAACCCAAAAAAACGTCAACCACCAACAGAGCGGTCAAATCTCTTAATGAGGAGGATTTATGAAACGACTCACAGCGTTCTCGTCTCTCGCAGCCTGCAGCCTGTTGTGGGCACAGACCAGCGTGTGGGCCCAGAGCGGCGACCCCACGCAGTATACACATGACACCTTCGTCCAGTGGTTCAACGAGACCAAGGATGTCGAGCCGGAATTCAAAGCGGGCGATGTCCTCACCCACGCCGACCTACCCAAGGTGAAGCCGTTCATGTTCCCCGGCTATTTTGAGCAGTTCGAGAAATGGAACGACGGCTCGCTCCGGATAGAAGTGGTGGAAACCTACCATCTGACGCCGCACCAGACCGTCCTGGCGTGCAATGAGAAATATCAGAAGCAGGTGTCGCTATCCGCCGACGGTGCGCTTGAGAACTATGTCTGCGGCTATCCGTTTTCCAACGCCGATATCCTGAACGAAAGCGACGACAGGATCGCCGGCCTCAAGGTGGCCTGGAATTACGACAAGCGTTTTTACTGGCGGGGCTATTTCGTAGCCAACGCGCTGACCACCTGGTTGCGCTTCGGCGGCACGCATACCCCCCCCGAGCCCACCAAGCCGCCCGACGCCTGGATTGGCGACGAGATCGATATCGACACCGACTGGAACTATAACACCGAGGAGATCTACGGCGGCGGCGGCACCTATGAGCGCAGCCTGGGGACTTTTTACCACAAAGCCTATCACTCGCAGTTGCCGATGTTCCCGGATAATAACTACAACCTGCCGGAAAACGATGATGCCGGGACCGTGCACTGGAAGGAGTTCACCGGATTCTTCGAGCCGTACGACGTGCGGGGCACCGCATTCATCATCCAGCGCTATATCGACCCACGCCGGACCGATGACGGCTGGGCCTATGTCCCCAGCCTGCGCCGGGTTCGCCGTATTTCGGCTGAGGTGAAGTCTGACTCGCTGATGGGGACCGAGCACACGCTGGAAGACTTCTACGGCTTCTCGGGCCGTCCGCTTGAATGGGAATGGAAGTTCTGGGGGAAGAAGAAATTCCTGGCCGTTCATGCCAAAACCAAATGGGAAGACGACGGGGTGCGCTACGGCGGGCCAGATGGATGGTTAAATATCGATGTATGGCAGGTTCGCGAGCTCTTCGTGGTGGAGCGCATTCCGAAGGACCCCCGACATCCATACAAGAGCGCCATCATGGCGATTGACCCGGAATCCTGGGAGACCTGGAACCACATCGCCTTCGACCGTAAAGGCAAACTGTGGAAGCTGTGGCAGTGGGGTTACCAGTGGGCCGACGATTCCAAGCGGTACAAGTATATGAACGCCAACCGCGGGGCGATTCACTGGCGGAACGTGGACACGGTCGACATTCAGAACGGCCGCGGCAACCTGTGGCGCGAATACGCCGGCGGTCTACCCGACTTCTCGATGGATTTCATTAACGCCCTGTACGACCTCAACCGTCTGACTGAGTTGCATCGCTAAACCGCTCAGAAGACATCTCCGAGGGGGGGCAGGGGCATGCTCCCCCCTGTTCTTTCGGGCTGCGAACGATGAGAACATGGGTTTCGGTATGAACAATATCCTGACCAGCGTCGTGAGCCTCGGTGTCATATGTTTTGCTGGCGGTCTGCGGGCAGAAGGGGAGTCGCAACAACCCACGGTCCCCAACGCTGCCGCGTATTACGGTTGGCTGGATCAATTTGAAAACCCGTCCTACCGGCCGCCACCGACCCAAAAGAGCGGTGCCGATACGCCGACAGAGGAGGGTCGGGCTGAACCGACCGGGCAACATGACATCGCTTCAGTCAAGACAGCTCCCCCGTCAGAGAGTGGAAGCCTTGCGGTTGCCGCTGAGAGCATCAAGGGGGAGGCCGTTGCTCCGGGGGAAGGCTTGGGCTGCTATTACCACCGTGCCTACTATTCTCACCTCCCCATGTTCAAAGATGATGTCTATTCGCTGCGTGGCTCCTTCGATGTGGCGGAAACCTTTCATAAGCCTGCCGAAGACGTTATCTCTGTCCCGCCTGACCGGACGGCGAAGACGGAATAGGCGGGGCCGCCGCAGGGTTCCGACCTCCGTCCTCATGTCCCGGCCCTCACTGGTAGTGAACAGTCCCAGGCGGCCCCTCAGCGCCGCTGTTTTCACTACTGTCCTCTGTCTCGGGTCGGTTGCCTCCGGTGTGGATGAGGTGCCGGGCACCCGCCTCAAGCAGTTAGCCGAAGAAGCCGGACGTTTGCACGCGGCTGGAAAATTTCGAGCGGCTATTCCCATTGCCCGCGAACTCCTTGAGCGGACGGAAGAGGTCACCGGCCCCGACCACCCGTTCGTCTCGCAAAGCCTGAATAATCTTGCCCTTCTCCTTCAGCAGACCCGTCAATACGCGGCAGCCCGGCCGCTCTTGGAACGAGCGCTGGACATTGATGAGAAGGCGCTTGGAAAAAATCATCCCGGTATCGTCCGCAGTCTGACCAATCTCGCCCTTGTGTTTCAGGACCAGCAAAAGTTTGTGGTTGCCCGTCCGCTGTTCGAGCGAGCCCTGCGCATTACAGAGGCGGCCTATGGACAGTCGCACGCCGCGGTTGCCGTGAGCTTGGGCAATCTGGCAACGCTGTACAAGGAGCAAAAGCAGTATGATAAAGCCCGTCCATTTTTTGAACGGGCGTTGGCGATGCACGAGCGGCAACTAGGAAGGGACCATCCGGCTGTCGCCCTCAGTATGAGCAACCTCGGTGAGCTTTTCGCTGTGATGAAGAAGTATGAGAGGGCGCAAACGCTACTCCAGAACGCGCTCTTCATCTATGAGCAAACCCACGGCGCTCGGCACCCTATTGTTGCCGACGCCCTGACTCGGCTAGGGCTGCTCACCAAGGAAATGGGCGACTATACCGAGGCGCAGAAGCTGCAACGACGTGCGCTCGACATCCGGCAGACCGTGCTTGGCCCGTCGCATCCCGATGTGGCCACCAGTCTCAACAATCTCGCCTCCGCGTTATATCAAACGGGAGAATTCGCTACCGCAAGACCCATGTTCGAACGGGCGGCTGAAATTTATACCGCGGCCTATGGTCCGATGCATCCAGGCGTCGGCACCAGTCTGAACAACCTGGCGTCCCTCTTGTACCAAGTCCGGGACTATGCCGGGGCCGCCGAGGTCTATGAGCGTGTCATTGCGATCAACGAACAAGCGCTGGGCAAAGACCATCCGGTTGTGGCGATGAATCTCAATAATATGGCCTTATCCCTGCGCGAGGGGGGAGACATCCTCCGCCCATTCCCTTTATACGAACGCGCCCTTCGGATCACTGAGACGGTCTACGGTCGGGTCCATCCCAATGTTGCGGTCAGCCTGAACAACTTGGCTTCTCTGCATCACCAGAATGGCAATTTTGAGGCCGCTCGTCCGCTGTTTGAACGATCCGTGCAGGTCATGAAGACGGCGCTGGGCGAGGAACATCCGAACATCGCCACGAGCCTGAATCAGTTTGCACTGTTCCTGAAAGATGCCGGGGACCTCACCGCCTCTCAGCAGTATTATGAAGAAGCCTTGGCGGTTGAGACCAAGGCATTGGAACCCGGGCAGCGTGATATTGCGGTCAGCCTGAATAATCTGGCCACGACTCTGAGCGGCCTCGCTGACCTCCTCCAGGACACCAAGGATTATGCGACACTCTTACCTCTCTACGAGCAGGCCGCCTCAGTCATGGAGGCGTCGCTTGGCACTGAGCATCCGAATGTCGCGCTGAACCTCCGCACCCAGGCGATGTTCTATGCAGAGCAGGGGAAAAACGAAGAGGCGGTGTCGCTCGCAGAGCGAGCGGTCCATATCCAGGAAAAAGCGCTGCCGGCGGACAGCCCGGCGGTCCGCGAGACGCTCGAACAACTCACTCGGCTGTATGAAAAGATGGGGAAGCCGGACACGGCCCAACAGACACGTGACCGTCTGGGAGCCCTGCAAGCGGCTCCTCCCCAAGAGTAAGACCTCTCCCGGAAGAAATCCCACCTTTTCAGCGGTCGGCATTCTTGATTAGGTAGGGCTGTCTCAGACACAAAGGAGCTGTGTATGCGTCGGGTTGCCTTGGTTGGGGCGGGACTGTCTCGCTTTGGAGTGCGCACGGCTGGCTTTCGAGAATTGCTCGCCGAGGCCGGCCAGGCTTGCTTCGCTTCTGTTCCGTACTTGACACCCAAGGATATCGAGGGGCTGGTCGTTGGTGCCGTCCTGCCTGAACGGGCAGCCTTTCAAAGTCATATTGCCCCACTTGCCGCGGAAACGCTGGGCATGCAGCCTAACAAGCTCTCGGCCCGGACCGAGCATATGTGTGCCAGTGGCACTGCAGGGATACGCTACGCCTACGCATTTATTGCCGCCGGCCTCGCCGATGTCGTTATGGTGCTGGGAGTCGAGAAGCTCAATCTCCCCAATATGGGTGAGGCCGTGCTGAATATGGGGACGGGGGTGGACCGAGACTGGGAAGCCTGTTTTGGGCTCACTGCCCCGCCTTCCTTCGCCCTGGCCGCCCAGATGCATATGGCCGAATACGGGACAACAGAAGAGCAGTTGGCCCATGTGGCAGTGAAAAACCACACCCATTCAAGCAGGAATCCGTACGCCCATTTTCAAAATGGCGTCACCTTGGATGCGGTCGTGTGCTCGCGGATCATCGCCTCCCCGCTCCGGCTGTTTATGTGTTCTCCGATCACCGATGGTGCGGCTGCCGTCATGCTGGCGAGCGAAGAGCGGGCTCAGGATATAACGGACAAGCCGGTCTTCCTTCGCGGAACCGGGCAGGCGGTCCACGGGTTTTCTGTCTCCAGCCTTGACCCGGATTATGCCAGTTGGCCGGCCATGAAACAGGCTGCCGGGGACGCCTACGCCATGGCCGGAATACGGGCGGGCGCGGTGGATTTTGCCGAGGTTCACGACTGTTTCGCCATCGCCGAGATCATTGCCTATGAAGAGCTTGGCTTCTGCCCCAAGGGCGCAGGCGGTCCGTTCGTTATGGAAGGACGGTCCGATTACGGCGGTGACGTGGTCGTGAATCCGCGTGGTGGGCTGATGGGCTGCGGCCATCCGCTTGGGGCCACCGGTGTGGCTCAGGCGGTCGAAGCTTTCTGGCAACTACGCGGGGAAGCCGGCAAACGGCAGGTTCCTGAGGCACACATCGGACTGACGCATAATAATAGCGGGATGGGCGAGCATGTGGTCATGATTTACGGACGGGAGTAGCGGCCTATGAGCGAGTATTACCGCGCCATTGACCCCTTTCCGCTCCAGGGTGATCAGAACACTCGCCTGTCGCCGTTCTATGAGGGCCTCCGGGCGCAAAAGTTGCTGACCACCTTCTGTCCGCAGTGCGCCCTGCGCCACTGGCCGCCGCGTGTGGTCTGTCCAGAGTGTCTCTCAGGCCGGCTCGCCTGGATTGAACTCCCGAGCCGGGGGACGGTCCACGCCTATACCATTCAAGATGCCGGCGTCCCCCCGGGCTTTCCGTGCCCAGCGATTTTCGCCGTGGTCTGTGTCGAAGGGCTGAGGATCTTCACTCGACTGGTTGAAACAGAGCCCAGCCAAGTTGAGCGGGGGCGCACCGTGCACCTCTGTCCGTCTGCAGTCGGACAGGGCCCTGAGGGTGACGAACGCTATGTGCCGACCTTTGCTCTGGTCCAAGAAACCGTATGAAATACAGAATCGGTATCGACGTCGGCGGCACGTTTACCGACTTTCTCGTCACTGACTCGCAGGGTGCGACTCGCGTCTATAAGACGCCGACCACGCCACAACAGCCCGAGGTCGGCGTCTTGCAGGGTCTGCGGAAGGTCGCCGTCTCTCTTGAGCGCGAACTGTCGGATTTCCTTGGTCGGGTCAGCGTCATCGTTCATGGGACGACCATTACGACAAATGCCGTCTTGACTGGGGAGGGAGCCAAAACCGCCTTGCTGACGACCCGCGGCTTTCGTGATGTGCTCAATATGCGGCGTGGGCTGCGCGACCGTCAGTACGATAGCAAATACAGTCCGCCGCCGCCTTTGGTTCCCCGGATGCATATTTACCCTATTAGCGAGCGGGTCAATGTCGAGGGCGCAGTGGTGACCCCTCTGCACGAAGCGGATGTGATGGACGCGATTGAACACATCCGGGCGAATGCCATTGAGGCGGTGGCGGTCAGCTATCTGTGGTCCTTCTTAAATCCGGCCCATGAGCGACGAACCGGTCATCTCATCCAGGAAGCCTTGCCCGATATGTATGTGTCCTTATCCTCCGAAGTGCTGCCGCAAATTCGGGCCTATGAGCGACATTCCACCACCGTCCTCAACGCCACCGTCGGCCCTCCGCTGTCGCGTTATCTGACTCAGCTTGAAAGTCAGTTGGACGCATCGGGCTTTGCAGGCGTCCTGCTTATTATGCAGTCGAACGGTGGGGTGATGTCGCCCCACCTGACCCGGCGCTTTGCCGCGAACACCCTCTTATCCGGTCCGGCGGGCGGGCCGATGGCTGGAGTGTTCTATGCTGGCCCCTACGCTCTGCGTGACGTGATCACGGTTGACATGGGCGGGACCAGTTTCGATGCCTGTCTCATCCACGACCGTCAGCCCGTGACAACAACAGAAGGCGAGATTGGTGGCCACCGGCTCGCTCTGCCCCTACTGGATATCCACACGGTTGGTGCCGGTGGAGGGAGTATTGCCTGGGTCGATGCCGGAGGGATTCTCCAGGTCGGGCCGCGGAGCGCCGGAGCCGAGCCGGGGCCGGTGTGTTATGGGCGTGGCGGGGCCGAACCCACGGTGACAGATGCCAACTTGGTTCTTGGCTATCTTTCCCCAGACGGATTGTTAGGCGGGGAGATGCCCCTGGATTATCACGGAGCTCAGCGCGTGGTGCTAGTCAAGATCGCCGAGCCCTTGGGGCTCTCTCCTATCGAGGCTGCCGAGGGCATCTATCGTCTTGTGAACGCGAACATGGCGGCGGCGCTTCAGGGTGTTTCAGTCGAGCGGGGCTATGATCCGCGTGAATTTGCCCTTGTCGTTGCCGGCGGGGCAGGGCCGCTACACGCCGGAATGATGGCCCGAGAATTGGAGATTCCACTCGTTGTGATTCCCCAGGAGTCCTCTGTGTTCTGTGCGGCCGGCATGTTGATCTCCGACCTGCAGCACGACTACGTTCAGACCTTTACCCGGGAGTGGGGCGCCATCGTTCCCGACACTATCGACCGTACCCTGAGGGAGATTGAAGCGCAGGCGCGAGGAACGTTGGTGTCGGAGGGTATTCCCGCAGAGAGAATACGGATTCGCACAACGTTCGATGTCCGCTACGTTGGTCAATTTCATGAAGTCGAAGTCCCGGTTCACCCCCCTCTCTCGGAAGCTGAGTTAGCAGCGACGGCCGCCTGTTTTCATCATCTCCATGAGACGCTCTACGGGTATGCCATGCCGGAAGCTCCGTTGGAAATGATCAATCTGCGAGTCAAGGCGTTGGGGATCACGGAGAAACCGCGACTCACAGCCAGTCCGCTCGTGGATGCAGACTCGGCCGGCGCGCTCAAAGGCACGCGGCGAGCATACTTCTCCGGGACGCCGTATCAGGTTGCTGTCTATAACGGAGACCGGTTTGGCTGTGGCATGGCTCTGAGCGGACCGGCCTTGATCGAACAGACCAATACCACAGTCCTCGTCCCGCCCGGCTACCGTTTAGTCTGTGATATCTACCATAATTATGTCATGCACCCGGCCGAGCGGCCGCTTGACGAAATCCTCGCAGGATTGGGTGGCCGCCTTGCCAGTGCGGAAGGGGCATGAAATGCAAACGGACCGAATCGATCCGATCCTCATATCGGTCATCGCGAATCGTCTGGACTCGATCACCAAGGAAATGGGCCAGACCATGCTGCGGACCTCCCGGTCGCCCATTTTTAGTGAGGCGCGCGACTTTGTGACCGCGCTTTATGACCGCCAACTCCGTCTGGTCGCCCAGACGGCCTATATTCCGATCCTGCTCGCTGCCACGCCCTGGGCAGTCCGCTCGATTGCTGAGACCTATGCCGGTGATACGTACGAGGGCGACGTCTTCATCCTCAACGACCCGTATCGGGGCAATAACCATGCGCCCGATTTTACGATCGCCAAGCCGGTGTATATCGATGGTGAACTGCGCTTCTGGTCAGTGACGAAGGGTCATCAAGCGGACACCGGTGGCGGTGGCGCGGCGGGTTATCACCCGGAAGCCCGTGATGTGTGGGACGAAGGGTTGCGGATTCCACCGGCTAAACTCTATGCGCAGGGCAAGGTCGACCGCGGCCTGTGGGAAATGATTGTGTCCAATGTGCGCCTGCGGTTTTTGGTGGAGGGCGACCTGCATTGTCTGGTTGGTGCCGCCGGTCTGGGCGAACGCAATATTCTCTCGCTGGTGAAAAGGCATGGTATCTCCGTTGTTGAACAGGTTGTCGAGCACCTCCTGGAGGCCTCGGAAAGGCATATGCGCGGGGCAATTCGGGCGATCCCGAACGGCAGGTATCTGGCCGAGCGACAGATCGATAACGACGGGATTGTCTACGACCAGCCGGTGACGATTCGGGTACAAGTCCAGGTGCAGGACGAGTCTGTGCTGTTCGATTACTCAGGCTCGGATGACCAAGTCCTTGGCTATGTCAACAGTCCGTTGGCCAATACCGCTTCTGCGACCTACTTGGCGCTGTTTACTCTGGTCGACCCCGATATGCCGCATAACGAAGGGGCCATGCGGCCGATTGCCATCGTGGCACCGAGCGGAAGTGTGCTGAACCCGGTCGAACCAGCGCCAAGCACGGCTTGTACCGTCCTAACGGGCGAAACCATAACCGAAGCGGTCTGGCTGGCCCTGTCGGAGGTCATTCCTGAGCGGGTTCAGGCCGCCTGGGGACGCTGGTGCGCACCGGCCACCACAGGTATGAATCCACGTACCGGGCGGCCGTTTGGGGAGATTCATTTTTTAAGCAAAGGTGGGGGTGGCGCCACGGCCGGCTTCGACGGGTGGGACCATATCGGGACCGCTATATGCCTCGGGGGGCTGCGTTCGCCAGACCCTGAACTGCACGAACTGGTCAGTCCGTATTTCATTGCGCAGTTTGAGTACTGTCAGGATAGTGCCGGAGCCGGGCAATGGCGGGGCGGCATGGGGGTGACCTATCGCTGGCGGGTCGAAGCCGACAATATCGCATGTGCAAACTTCGGGAGCGGCACTCGACCCGCCACGGCACCGTTCGGCCTGCGGGGTGGACAGAATGCGCCGCCCAATCGACAGGTTTTTCACTATGCCGATGGTCGTACGGAAGAGAGTGTGGCCAATTCCACGAGTCTCCTGTCCAAGGGAGACGAAGTGGAACTGTTCTCAAGCGGTGGCGGCGGATTTGGCGACCCGAAGCAGCGAGCGGTCGAAGAGGTGGTACAAGACGCGAGGGATGGGCTGGTCTCGATAGCAAGCGCCCGGCGAGATTACGGGGTGGTGATGGATCCAACAACATTTGAGGTCGATGCCATAAAAACCGCGCAATTACGGAAGGGCAGGGAAGAGGGGTAAAGGGCGTGAGCGGCGAGAGTGATTCCCGGCTCCGTGCAGTCAGGGGGGAGGGGATTCTAGGGATTGTCTTTGCCATGTAATCCATCTGATCCGGTTCCGTGCAGCCAGGGGGGGGAGCTTCTGGATGCCGGAGCAACGCTGGCTACCTGCTGAACGAGGCATATCCTCGGAGAGAGACGCGCAATGCGATTTAGTGTCATGATCTGGCCCCATTCGGGCCAAACAATAGAGCCGGCTGTCCGTCTTGCTCGACACGCCGAAGCTTGTGGCTTTGAGACGGTGTATGTCGGTGATTCGCAGATGCTGTGGAACGACGTTTACGTCTGTCTGGCCTGCTGCGCCCAAGCGACACGACGGGTGAAACTCGGGCCCGGCGTGACGAATCTAGTCACCCGCCATCCAACCGTGACGGCCAACGCCCTGGTCTCCCTCAATATGCTGAGTCAGGGGCGAGCCGTGCTCGGCCTCGGGGCGGGAGACTCGGCCGTGAGAACTGCGGGCCTCTCTCCGGCGAAGCGAGATCGACTGCGTCGGGACGTTGTTTTCCTGCGCAACTTGTTTTCAGGACAAGAGGTGGAAGCTCCGGCTGTGTCTGCCCCTGAGGACAGGAAAACCTGGGGACAGGAGGTTCGGCTGAGGGTAGCTGGGGCTGAAGAGTGGGGGAAAGTGCCCATTGAGATCGCGGTGATGAGTCCACGGGCCGCGGCCCTGGCCGGTGAAATCGGTGACGGTGTTATTGTTGACGGTCATATGGGCGGCAACGGAGAGGGAGCACGGGCTGCGGTCGAGGCGGCGAGCGCGGGGGCACGAAAGGCGAATAAGGACCCAGCCCAACTTCGCTTTATCGCGGCGATTGACGCGGCCGTTGACGATGATCGGCGGGCGGCGCTTGATCAAGTGCGCCCTACTGCGGCACGGAATATCGCCAACAAACTCTGGCTCCCGGACACGCTTGGCCTTGAACATGCCGAGGTCGTGCAGGCGGTGACCGAAAGCTACCGCTTCTCCGAACATCTTGACTTGACCGCCAAACATCGTGGCCTTATTCCTGATGTCGTGGCCCGGAAATGTACCATTGCAGGCACGCCTCAGGACTGTATTGACAAAGCGTGTGAACTCAAAGCCGCCGGCCTGACCGATATTGCTATTTTTGTGACGACCCAGAATGAGGGAGCGGCGCGTACGACGCTGGAACGATTCGCCAAAGAGGTCATCCCCTCAGTAGGGTGACCTGAGGAGAATCGGAAAAAGGGAGACGCCGAAATGGCTATGGAAGAACTGGTCAGACTCTGGGAAGCGCATGTGGTAGGGGAGTTTGTCGAAAAAGACGAAGAGCGGTCACTTGCGACCATGGTGGAAGATGCTTCGGTTATGCACATGCCGACGCGCTCTGGCGGTAAGGGCAAGGAAGAGCTTCGAGCTTATTACCGAGATATGTTCATCCCCTCGATTCCTGATGAATGGGAACATACCAGGACGAACCGCGTCGTGACGGAGGACTGTATTGTCGAGGAAGCCACAATCCATATGGTTCACTCCAAACAGATGGACTGGTTCCTGCCCGGAATTCCTCCGACCGGCAAGAGCGTCACCGCGGAATTAGTCATTATCATTGAGTTCCGGGATGGGAAGATGTCCGCAGAACGCATTTACTGGGATCACGCGGCGGTATTGCGGCAGATAGGCCGACTCGTATAGTGGGATCGCAGGTCGCCCCCTGAGGGAAAGCGGTAAGCGCATCCCTCGGGGGTCAGCCGGAAGGAGCGAGGATGAAGAAATACCGTCAGGTCTCCCGTCTTCTCATTCTCTTGCCCTTGTTGTTGCTCGTCAGCGAGATACCCTGTGCCGCAGCTGGCGAGGAAGAATCCGCAGTGGATCAGGCCAGGCAGGGAGATTTACTTGGGGCGGTTATCACCTACAAGGCTAGGCATGACCCGGCGGTAAAGCGCGGACTTGTCACGCTCCACCAACTCGCACTTGAGATCTTACGACTGGGACTGCGATTGAGCGATCCGCATGAGCGGAACGTGGTTGCCGGCATCCTTGGGCGACGGGGTGATTCTGCAGGATTAGTCGTTCTCGATGAGGCCCTGCAGTCAGACCGGCCCATGATTCGCCGGACCGCGGCAGATGCCCTAGGCGATATGGCGACGCCTGACGCGGTCGGGCTGCTGCGCCGGCTCTATTACACAGACTCAGTAGGGAAGCGTCTAGCGTTGTCGGGCTTACGACGGACACGGGACCAAACGGCGCTCGTTCTCTATCTTGATGCGGTGAATAGCTCGGATACGCGCCTGCGCATCCAGGGAGCGGGTGGCCTGGGCGAACTCCGCTCGGCCGGGGCGTCTCCGGTGTTACGCTCGCTACTCAAAACAGAAAAAGACCCAATCGTTGCCGTCACGCTGGCGTGGTCACTGGCTGCGATGGGTGATGCTACGGGACTTGCCTACCTCACTGCGAAACTGGGCGATACAAGCGAGCAAGTCCGCGACGCCGTAGCTGGATTGCTGGGCTCGCTTGATGACCCGAGCATCGCCGTGTTGCTGCGGACCGTCCTTCAATCCGACCCTTCTGAAATGGTCCGTACCACAGCCGCTGCCTCCCTCACCCATTTCAAGGACGCGAGTGGCCTTCCCCTTATCCAGCAAGCGCTGGGACATGTCGATTTTCGTATTCGCTTGGCCGCCTCCGTCTCCTTCTCCCGTATGGACTATGAGACGGCGAAGCCGCTGATCGTGAAAGCCCTGCAATCCCGGGATCCGTTGACGCGTTCCAACGCATATCAAGTGATCGGCCAAAATCAGGATGCCGGCGCTGCGTCCGAGGTGATTGCGGCGGCGGGACGGGAGCAAGACCTGTACGCCAAGGCGCAGGGGGTGTGGACGATCGGGCGGATTGGTGGAGCCGAGAGTGTTCCTCCACTGCTGGAGATGCTTGCCGAGGAAGAAGAAACAGTCCGGCATGCCTCCGCGGAGGCTTTGGTTGTCATCAGCGATCGTCTGTTGCGGCAGCAAAGAGGGAAGCAATAGCGGTAGAGGCTGTTCGGCTCTTTACGCTCGGTAGGCCGCTTGATAAGAAGCCGTCGGTTCGGTCTTCGGGTCGAGCCGGGAGAAAGAATCGGAGAGAAATCAGCACAGGAGGAATATATGGCTGCGTTCGATACAGACTGGATGGCGCGCTGGCAAGCCTTGGTCAATCAGGACAGCGTGACCAAGATCATTGGCAGACATCTGACCACGGATGTCCTATTGGCTTTTGGGGATACCGCCTACGTCGTCTCTTTCGTAGGCGGGACGATACCGCAAGTCTCGCCCGATATCGGACCTGAATCGACCTACGCGTTTGCCCTGCGCGGTCCTGCGGAAACCTGGGGGAAATTCATCCAGCCCATCCCTCCACCCATGTATAATGATATTTGGGCAATGGCCCATCCGCTTCACGGACGCCTGCAGATTGAAGGCGATGTCAAAGTCATGTGGCAGAACCTGCGGGCCTTTACCTGGACGCTTGATTTGATGCGCAATGTGCAAGAATAGGAGTGAAGAGCCATGGCGAATATCGAACCGATTACTGGCCGTTATGTGCGTGTCCCGTACGAGGGAGAAGACTATCGGGTGTTTTATGAGGAAGCCGGGCAGGGTATCCCCCTCGTGTGCCTCCACACGGCGGGCACGGATACGCGTGAGTGGCGCCATCAATTGTGTGATACCGATATCAACGGCGACTTTCGGGTGATTGCGCTTGACCTGCCTCGACACGGGAAATCCATTCCGCCCCAGGGCTGGTGGAAGGAAGAGTATAAGCTGACGGCCAAGTTTTACTCGGAATTCCTGATGGCCTTCTGCAAAGAACTCGAACTCGACAATCCGGTCATCATGGGCAGCTCAATGGGGGGGAATATCTGTCTGCATCTGGCGCGTAATTTCTCGCCCGACCTGCGCGCCCTGATAGCGATTGAAGCCTGCGACTACTCGCCCGGCTGGTGGCTGGACTGGCTCTGGAATCCCCACGTGCATGGCGGCGAGGTGTGTGCCACCTCTGTGTATGGACTGATGGCGCCGCAGAGTCCAGAGGAATATCGTCGAGAGACTTGGTGGTATTATGCGCAAAGCGGTCCGGGCATCTTCAAGGGAGACTTGTATTTCTACAGTGTTGATCATGACTTCCGTGAAGTGGTGGAACAACTGCCGGGTGACATTCCCATCTATTTCATGACGGGCGTATACGATTTTGCCTGTACGCCGGAGATGACGGAAAAAACGGCCGGAAAAGTCAAGAACTCCGAGTGTGTCATCATGGAAGAGATCGGCCATTTCCCTATGTGCGAGAATCCCGTGACGTTCAAAAAATATCTGATGCCAGTCCTAGCCAAGATTCTCCAAACGGGCTAAGGCTGGGAGAGTGTACTGGGGCGGGACCGCAACGACAATCCGCTCGAGGTCAGGAGGGAGTCCCATGAAATTCAATCTTTTTGTTTTGCCGACCATCCCGGCGACGTTCGAGGAGCGCGAACGGCTGCGACCCATTGGCCGCAATAACGACAAATATCAAGAAATGCTCAGGGAGTTGCGCGAGATTGCGCAGCTAGCCGAAGAGTGCGGCTTTGACGCCATGTCCACCACCGAGCACCACTTTCACTCCGAGGGCTACGAGGCGTCCATTGCTCCGTTGATGCTGTATACCGATCTTGCGGCCCGGACCGAGCGTATCAAGTTCGCTTCGCTCGGGTTGGTCCTGCCCACTTGGGATCCGCTCCGGGTCGCGGAAGAGATCGCCGTCATTGATCATTTGACCAAAGGGCGTTTTATTGCCGGTTTTGCCCGCGGCTATCAGGACCGATGGACCAATGTGCTTGGGCAGCACTACCATGTGACCGGCGCACCCATGGATGGCTCCGAGGTGGATGCGCATAATCGGGCCGTCTTTGAAGATGTCTTCAAGATCATGAAGACCGCCTGGACCGAAGAGTCCATTCGGCTGAAGACCAAATACTACGAAGTCCCGGCCCCCTATGAACACGGCATTCAGCGCTGGCCAGTCGCTAAAAACTGGACCTCGAAGTACGGGGCAGAGGGGGAGGTGGACGAAAATGGGGCCGTGCAACGAATCTGTGTCGTTCCCAAACCCTACACTGAACCACACCCACCGATCTGGCAGCCGTTTTCAGTCAGCGAGAAAACGATCCGCTGGTGTGCTACCGAAGGGATTGTGCCATGGATTCTGATTGCACATCCTCCTTCGTTCCGAGAATTGTGTGAAGCCTATCGTGACGAGGCAGCCAGACATGGCCGGAATCTCGAACTCGGAGAGAGTATCGGTGCCTTCCGGTCGGTGCATATCGGGAATACGTACACCGAAGGCTATTCTCTGGGAGCGGAAACGCAGGGAGCCGGATTCATCCAATATTTCGCCGGGTTCGGCTTCTTTGAAGCCTATCGCTACCCTGGCGAGACGACACCTGTCCCCTGGAAGTTCGAGCGCATGGTCGAGGCGAAGTACTCTCTGGTCGGGACGGTCGATGATGTCAAACGTGAAATGGAAGCACTCCAGAAGAATGCCAATATTGAATGGTTTGGCTGGTTCTTCGATCAAGGGATGATGCCCTGGGAGGAGACCAAGCGTCAACTTGAGATCTTCGGGACCAAAATCCTGCCGGAATTTAAAGACTAGTTACTTCTGGGGGCCTTTTCTCCGTAGCGGGCGTGTCTTGGGACACGCCCTTTTTTATGGGTATGATGGTCATAGCGGCCTCTGACTTTCCCTTGGACGCTCGCCTCAGGCGTATGTCCAACGCCTGAGCAGGGTCAAAGAGAACGAGCATGAATATCCTTCTCACTGGTGCCGGCGGTCAACTCGGCCACGCCATTCAAAGCATCTTCAGGCGTCACGAGATGATCGCCTACGGTCGCCAGCAACTTGATATTACCGACCTTGACGCGGTCCGCGCTGCGGTTGCAACCCATCCCCCCGACTTGGTCCTCAATACCGCCGCGTATAATGCTGTGGACCAAGCGGAGCGAGACCCTGATGCCGCGTATCGGGCAAATGCGCTCGGCCCCCGCAACCTTGCCCTCGTGACTGCGGCCCGCGGGATTCCACTCCTGCATATTTCCACAAATTATGTTTTTAATGGACTGAGCCGCCGTCCGTATCACGAATTTGACCCGCCTCACCCACAGTCTGTTTACGGGCAAAGCAAGCTCGCCGGAGAAGAGGCCGTGCGGGCCCTCAATCCAAGGCATTATATTGTTCGCACCTCCTGGGTGTACCACACGCACGGAAAGAACTTTCTCCAAACCATGTGTGCCCTCTCCCGGCAGTCCGAAGTCCGGGTGGTGAACGACCAATTCGGCTCTCCAACCTATGCTCCGCATTTGGCAACTGCCTTGGCTCAGCTTGTGAACACGGAAGCCTTTGGGACCTACAATCTCGCCGGTCGGGGTGGCACGAGCCGTTTTACCCTCATTCGGACTTTATATACCCTCCTTGGCGTTCGCTCTCAGGTGCGACCTATCCCGAGCACCGAGATGCCTCGCCTGGCAAAATGTCCCTCCTATGCGGTACTGACAACGCTCCAAGAACCCGCCATCCACCTCCCGCCCTGGCAGGATGGCCTTGCCGAGTTTGTGCAGTCCACGCTATAGCCGGATCATTCCCGCGGGTAAAAGCTTGAAGATCAAGGTGGAGCCGGGCACCTGATACTCTCGGAAGGGGAAGTACCCATGGAGAAAGGGCATACGCATGGAGAAGACGCCCATGCCCAAGCAGCGAGTAAAAGGCGTCTTTTCGGTAACATTACGCTTATCGTTGTTGGAGTCGCCCTGCTCATCTTTTTAGGGCGTCAGGCTGGAGGATATGTGCCGGTGTTTGCCGCCTGGGTGGAGACGCTTGGGGTGTGGGGACCGCTTGTCTTCATCGCCGGCTATGCCATTGCGGCCGTGGCTTTTATTCCCGGCTCTGTCCTCACCCTAGCTGCGGGTGCAATCTTCGGGCTTCTGAGCGGCATCGTGTATGTCTTCATTGCCGCGACCCTAGGTTCGTGCCTCGCGTTTCTGGTTGCGCGCTATCTCGCTCGGGCGGCTATAGAGCGGAAGTTGGCCGAGATGCCCCGATTTGCCGCTATTGACCGGGCGGTGAGTGCGCAGGGACGGAAAATCGTCTTTTTGTTACGCTTGTCTCCGGTCTTCCCGTTTAATCTTCTGAACTACGCTCTGGGTCTGACCAATGTGCGCTTTTGGGACTATGCTATCGCTGCATTTGGTATGCTGCCGGGGACGATTCTGTACGTTTATTACGGAAAACTGGCCGGAGACGTGGTCGCGCTGGCTGGGGGGGCCGCACCGGAACGGGGGATTGCCGACTACGGAGTGCTGCTCCTGGGCTTGGTCGCTACCATTGTGGTCACCACCATTGTCACACGCACGGCCCGGAAGGCGCTCAAGGAAGCGACTGGAGAAGACTGACGTGCGAGGGGAGTCTTCTCAGAGACCGGTACACACTACACGCCCAAAGGCGCTGGGAGGATGAGAGGGGTTTTGGGATTTGTGTCGCTGCAAAAATCTATGACGTCGGCTACGTTACCCATGCCGAACTCGGGGGCCCCCACGCCTGGGCCGCTGGCAGTCCAATGGTCTGGTCAGACTACTGCGCGCCGTGCTTGCCTGCCTTGGCCGCCCAGCAAACTCGTACGATGACTATCGGTCCAGAGGAGGCTGTTGGGGGGCCGCGCATTGATCCGGTGACGGTGCATCGCCACGATTAACCGCTTAGCCCTAGGTCTGATATCTTCAAGTGCTGTCCGTGCGGTGATTTGCACCGAGCCGTCATAGCGTAGAAACGCTTCATCTGCTGTTCTGATCGACGCCGGGTCTGCCTTCAGCTTGGCCATTTGATCCGGGTTGCGAGACACTGTCGGCATGCCGTGGCCGACCAAATTCATCGTGGCCTCATGGCTAGCGGCAAACAACAGCATGGCCGTGGCGAAGAGTATCTTCTTTCTTCAGTTCGTCGCCTTCATGCTTCCGCTGCGACTGGGCCACGCAGGAGCCCGTTCTGGGGGGAGTCTCGGCGTTTGGCCATGAGTGCGGTGAAGTGGGCGATGATATCCCCGGGCGGCCTGAGTAATCCCCGGTGTGATAACCGGCTCAAGCGACCGGGCCAGAGTTGCGGTCCAGTCTTTGAAACACTCTCTGGCCTGAGGGGGAAACCAATCAACTCAGCAATCACAAGAACCGGTACCGAAAGGCCCAGGTCCTGAATAACGTCAAAGCGCCTCTTTGCGTGGACAGCGTCAAGGAAGTCATGCGCGCTGTCCTGAACAGGGGGCCGGGGGCCGTATATTTTTAACCGCGTGCTGAGTAAACGCCGTTGTGACTAATTGGTGCCTTCGGGTATGGTCGGGTGGACTCTTGAGGAGCGTCCAGCGACTTTGTCTATCGTCAGCAGGGCCGGTTCCACCCTGGGCTTCGGCATAATCCTCAAACCGCTCCCAATCGTACGGGTTGGTGCCGACTTTGGAATGACGTAGTATGATGACAATATCGTCATAATGCGTGCACACCCAGAACCCGAACATGGCACTCCGGTGGACGGGGGCCGCTTCCCGAAACCGGCGATAGGTCGGGTAGGGGTTCTGACGAAAATCCTGCTGAAGGGGGATGATCTCTAGCGGTATTTCGGGAGGAGCCGGTGTTTCAGTATCTGAGGCGGACAAGGGGAATTCTTCGAGCATGAGTGTGCTCTCCCCCTTCATTGTGCTGCTGTGACCCCGAGAGTCGCGATATAGAGGGGCTGCCGAGAAAGCCGAGAATCCGAAGCCATCCGCAGGGTGTTACTCCAAGCCGCGCGCGAACTTTTTGCCGAGCGCGGATATGCAGATGCAGCCACCGAAGACATTGCCCAACGGGCCAGGGGAATCCGCGGAGCGCTCTACTATCAGTTCGGAGACAAGGCCAGCCTCCTTTCGGACGGTTAAAGTCGTGCGTACCCCACAGGCTAGGGTCTGTTCACACTGATGTGGAGATTATGCATGATTCTGGTCTCCTGGCTGTAGGGACCGCACGCAAGCTCACTACGCACGGAGCGCGCCCCCTCTCCCGGTGCCGCGCAGCCCTGTCCGCCTCGCCCCTCGCCAAGTGCTCAACGCCATCTTGTCTGTCGCCGCGCAGGGCGGCACAGGGCGCGGGTTGCCGGCCCGCTTTGGCACCTGGCACCCCCTCTCCCCCCGGCTGCCCCGCTGGTCGCAAACCGGGGGGCGCGCCCGGGTCTGCGCGCATCTGCACCGGGAGCAGAGCGGGCGCCTCACGCGGGCGGCCCGGTCGCTCGCCCGCCCCCTCGTCCAGGGCCCTCCCGCCGGCCCGGGGGCGCGCACACAACCGGTCCTCAATCCCTCGGCCGCTCCCGAGGCGGCTGGACCCCCACGATGCATCTGGTTGCCGCGGACGATCGCCCGGCGCTCGCCTGCGCGGGCTCGCCCGGGCCCGCCCCCCGCTCCTCCCGCGGTGCTGAGGGACCGGGCGTCCGCGGGCGCCCAGACGCGGCACTTGGCCGTGGCACTGGGGTATGCGCCCATGGTGCCGCCACGGCGCACCCGGGTGAGACCTTGGGCGTCTGCCCGCGAGCTGTCCACGCGGCGCAATGAAATCGCGCGGGTGTTGCGTCGCTTGCAGGGGTTCCGCCGCATCTTCACGCGCTTCGAGAAACTCGCCGTGCTCTTCCTCGGATGCATCGTCTTCGCCCTCATCATTGATGCCTTGCGATAGTGTTGACAGGCCCTGGTCGAGAAGGGCGGGGGCCCTCTAGGATACGATAACCCGTGCTGGCACGGCAGCATATATAGACGCCTGCCTGGACCCGGCTGCCCAACGTCCTGCACTGATTGATGCTCCGACCGTCCTGGGCTGGGAGGAAAAACGCGGGTTGAATGAGAGATATGGGCGGGGCGTCATCCGTGGTGCCATCGAAGAACTCATGAACGCCGGGCTGCTTGCTCCTCCACCCAGTCGAACCGTCGTCCCAGCTTATCTCAAACGCAATACCTGAAGCAGCTCGACATATTGCCCGTGCCGACGATATCCCCACTGCGCGAAGAAACAGGGGCAAGTTTGGAACGTCTTCTCGATGGGATATGGGTGAAGGACTGAGTCTGTTCCCTAGATGATGAGGGTAGCAGAGTGTCATCTGGTGCCACGGCACTACAGATGACTCAGCGCTCCACCTTCAATCCACACGGTTTGACCGGTCATAAAGCCTGACATGTCCGAGGCCAGATACACTGCGGCTTCGCCGACTTCAGACGGCTGTGCCAGACGCTTGTGCGGCACATAGCGACGCAACTGTTCCTGCACGGCGGTGTCTTTGAGCAGACCCATACCCTCAGTCCAACCCGCCCCAATGGCGTTCACCGTGATTCCGCTTCGAGCCCATTCAAGGGCCAAGGCACGGGTCAAATTAAGAACCCCACCTTGTGCCGCACAATACGCGCTGCCATTGATCATCCCCCGCTCGCCGAGCAATGAGACAATATTAATGATCCGCCCGCTCTGTCGAGCCAGCATGGAATCGGCGGCTGCCCGGCAGGCAAAATAAACGCCAGTCAAATTGACCTCCAGCACCCGTCGCCATTCCCTGGAAGAAATGTCACGAAGCGGCTTGGCAAACGGCAGGTCGTGAGCATTGACGAGAATATCGAGAGTGCCAAATTCCGAGAGAGTCTGTTCCACCAGGGCCCGCACGTCAGCTTCGTTCGCGGCGTCCATCGTCTGAGCCAAGCTCTTTCTGTCCCGAGATTGAATAGCATCTCGGCACATGAGGACAGCCTTCTGTTCCCGGGGGGTAGCGAGCGTCGAGCCCACTACGACATCCGCGCCTGCCTCGGCCAGCGCACAGGCAGCAGCCCCGCCAATGGCGGAACTGGCTCCAAGTACCAACGCGCCTTTCCCCGCTAGAGAAAACGCGGCCAAGCTCATACGCTATCCTCTTCCAGTGGGACAACTGGAGCGAATCCGCACGGTGCCTGCCCTCCTGCTAGTCCACCCCCCTCCAGGGCAAGCATTTGACCGTTCATATAGTTGGAGATGTCCGATGCCAGGAAGACGCAAGTCGGCCCCAGCTCAGCATCTTGGCCGACTCGCCCAACCGGTATGAACTTTCCGCCGCGCCAAAATTTGATCAGCGCGGGATCATCGTGCGGAAAGACGCCGGGCAGAATGAGATTGGCCTGGATGTTGTACGTGGCGTAATTCATTGCCAGGGCACGGGTGAAGTTGATTAAGCCAGCCTTGGCTGCCGTATACATATAATTGTTCTTTGCCGCCCGGACACCAAAACCGGAAGTGACGTTGATGATCTTCCCACCGCCTTGCTCGACCATAGAGGGCAGAATCGCCCGGCAACAGTACACTGCGCCCGAGAGGTTGGTATCCACGCCCATATGCCAATGCGTATCGGGAATAGTATCGAGCGGACGAAACATGTCTTTCGTCGCACCGCCGGCGTTGTTGACCAGAATGTCGACCCGCCCGAATGCGGCACGCCCGGCTTCGATCATGGAGTTGACTGAATGGGAATCCGTAATATCAACATATGCAGCCAAGCTGCGCCGACCTTGAGCCCGGACGAGGTCGGCAGTTTCGTCGATTTGATTCTGCGTTCGTGAAGCGACAACAATATCGGCTCCAGCTTCCGCAAGGTCGAGGGCCATTGTCCGGCCCAAACCCCGTCCCGCCCCGGTCACCAGCGCGATTTTCCCGTCCAGCCGTAATTTATCGAGCACGCTCACATACCCTCCCCCGTGTCTGCATCCCCCAGGAAATGGCCGACTTCCGCCGCTATTGCAAGAGCCGAGAGAGGAATGAGAGTATCGGAAGATATGACTGACTTTGATACTCCTGCCTCCTGGTCTGACTTCATCGAAGGCTTTGTCTACCCTGACAACGCAGTCCCCTGGCAGCGTGACCCTGCCTACAGGACCATTCTTGAATACCCCGGACTGCGCGCCAATATCGGGAGTCATGTGTCCTCCGCCCTGCAGCAAGCCATCGGATTGGTCCAGGCAATGACCCGGGTGAATATCTTGGATGTCGTCCGTGGCCATTGTCCGGCAATCGGCCTCAGCCTGGGCTTTGGCAGCAATGTGGAAGAACCCTACGATCTGCTCAAGATCTTTGAACTGGACTGTGTTCACGCCTACGAGTGGGTCGGTGGACACATTATTGAAGCAGCCAAGGCCTTTGAGAGGCTCCGCGCGGATAATCCTCGGCTCACAACCTCCATTCGCCTGCATCACGGGACGGTGAGTGATCTGAGCGCACTGGACACCTCTTCCATCCGTCTCATCTACACGGCCAATGTGTTCAACCGCGAGATGCCGATGACCAAAGATACGCTTGAGCGGTCCCTGCAAGAGATTGTGCGTGTCCTTACTCCAGGAGGGTGTCTGATCAGCAGGGGTTCAGCCGGCGTGCTAGAGCGGTCTCTTGCTCAAGACCTGCATGCCCTGCTAGAGAATCCGCTGGTTTCCGTGCTGCAAAAAGAGCCCCGCACGTCCGAGAGGAGGGCGTAGATCAGCCATGATCTGTCTCGACCACATCCACATCTTTTCGTCCGACATAGAAGCCACCCTGCATTTCCACCAGACCATGCTTGGGGCGCAGATTGTATACGGTGCCGTCCTTGTGGGCCAGCGGAATATCCGTCTGGATATTGGTGGGCAGGCACTGCACATTTATGCCCAAAAGCCGCGGAGTGCGGATCGGGGTTTGGTGCATCATCTCGGTATTCGGACCGATGATCTGGAGGGGTTGGTCGTCCGTATGCAGGAAAACGGGGTCGTCTTCCGGAAAGGCATTGTCGAGGATGCGCCTTTTCGCTACGCCATGTGCGAAGCGCCGGACGGCGTTCTATTGGAACTCTATGAGGTGAAGCCGGGAGGGGAATGGATGGTGGGAGAGGGGAGATAGTGCACGCCTGTCGTGGCGATAGGGATCGTTGGGCCTGCTCTACTTCAGACAAAATCTTGCCTTCTGCTCCACCGGTCTTACATTCTTATTCGAAGTGTCGATGATGGAATTCCAGGACTATTACAAAATACTCGGACTCTCACGGACTGCCTCGCAGGAAGAAATTCAGAAGGCATACCGCAAGCTGGCCCGAAAATATCATCCTGATGTGAATAAGAGTCAGGAAGCGGAAGAAAAGTTCAAAGCCATCAACGAAGCCCATGAGGTCCTGAAAGACCCGAAAAAGCGAAGCAAATACGATACCCTCGGCTCCAACTGGCAGGCGGGACAGGATTTCCGGCCGCCGCCTGGCTGGGAGAATTTTACCAGTCGACCAGGCTGGCCAGGAGAAGGCCGGACGCCATTTCATTTTCGCGGTGAACCGAACTCGTTCGACGTCAGCAGCTTTGGCGGCAGTGGATTCAGCGACTTTTTCGACGCACTCTTCAGACAGGATTTCGATACTGGCACGAGCCGCGGTCCTCTGAGGCATAATCGCCAGACTCGGAGGAACGTACAAAAAGCCGAAATGTCTGGCGGGCCGTCGGCACACGGCAAAGATCATGAGGTCGATATTACGATTTCCCTTGAGGAGGCCTATCGGGGCACGTCAAAGACCCTGACTTTACAACAGGGAGAAGGGAAAGGATATGGAAAAGTCAAACGCTACGATGTCAAAATCCCCCCTGGTGTCAATGAAGGGGCGCGCCTGCGTTTGGCAGGCCAGGGCGGAGCGGGTAAAGGGCTGGGAGAGCGCGGTGATCTCTTTCTCCGGGTGCATATTGCCCCGCATGAGCGCTTTACTCGACAAGGGCGTGACTTATCGGTTGAGATACCAATCTCTCCGTGGGAAGCTGCGCTTGGGACGAAGGTCGAGGTTCCCACATTAGACGGACGCATTAAGCTGACCATCCCTCCAGGGGCCCAGGGAGGACAAAAATTTCGGAGTCGAGGCAAGGGGTTATCCCAAAAGGGAGGCGAACTTGGCGACCTGTATACCATCGTTCAGATTACGATTCCGAAAACTCTGACACCCAAGGAAAAGGCCCTGTTTGAAGAACTTCAACACGTCTCGTCCTTTCATCCGCGGGAGAACGGCTAAGCATGGACACTCCCACCCTTTCCCGTGCCCTCCTTTGGGCAATCCGTACTTTGCGCCGATTTGTGAAACACGCTACAACCGCAGGCAAACCTGAATGAAGGAGAAACGGATCCATGGCCAGCCTGCCGCTCGAAGGTCTGAAAGTCGTTGACATTGCCGTCTTGTTTGCCGCTCCGACGATTTCTCAGAATATGGGCGATTTTGGGGCGGAGGTGATTAAGGTCGAGCACCCGAAAATGGGGGACAGCCTCCGCTCACTCGGAGCAACCAAGGATGGAATCCCGCTGTGGTGGAAGATTACGAATCGGAATAAAAAATGTATTACGCTCAACCTGAGCACTTCGGAAGGCCAGGAGTTGTTCAAGCAGCTGATCGCTGACGCCGATGTGCTGACAGAGAATTTCCGACCGGGGACCTTGGAAAAATGGGGTCTCGATTGGGAGACTTTACACGCGATTAATCCCCGCTTGGTCGTTGTCCGGGTATCCGGGTTTGGTCAGACCGGGCCCTATAAAGACAAACCGGGATTCGGCACCCTTGCCGAGGCCATGAGTGGCTTCGCCCACATAACCGGCCAGCCGGACGGGCCGCCGACCCTGCCCGGTTATGGTCTGGCGGACTCCATGGCCGGCCAGTTTGGTACCTGGGCGGTCATGTTCGCGCTCTATGAGCGGGATCATAAGAGCGGCAAAGGCCAGATGCTCGACCTGAGCGTTTTGGAGCCCTTGTTCACGACAACCGGCGATCAGGCGCTTGCCTATGACCAGCTTGGTGTCATTCAGCAGAGAACCGGGAACCGGGTGCCGTCCATTGGCGCCCCCCGCAATATCTATCAAACCAAGGACGGCCACTGGCTCGCCCTCTCGGCCAATGCGCCTGCCTTGGCCAAACGGGTCTTTATCGCCATCGGCCGGCCGGAATTGAATGATAATCCCCGTTTTGCCGACAACCGCGCCCGGATTGAAAACATTGATGAAGTCGACGCCATTGTTGGCGGTTGGATTGGCGCACACACTGCTGAGGAAGCCTTGAAACGATTCGACGAATGCGAGTGTGCCTGCGCGCCGGTGTATGACATCATCGGCATTCTCTCCGATCCGCATTTCCAGGCGCGTGAAACGGTCGCCACCGTTACTGACCCGGAACTGGGACCCGTCAAAATGCAGAATGTCGTCCCGAAATTTTCTCGGACTCCCGGTGCGATACGCTGGCCGGCACCCACCCATAGGGGACACCACAATGAAGAGATCTATGGACAGCAACTCGGGCTGTCGCCACAGGAACTGGCGGAATTAAGAGAAAAGGGGGTGATCTAGTGTCACGGCCGCGCCGGAGTTTATTGTTTGTCCCGGCGAGTAGTGAGCGCTTCTTTGCCAGGGCCAAAGAGTCGGCGGCGGATACGCTGATCTTCGATCTGGAGGATGCGGTGGCTCCAGAGCGTAAGGCCGCAGCGCGCGAGACCCTGCGGGAGGTCCTTCAAGATGGAGACTTTGAAGGCTTTGAGCGGACCGTGCGGATTAACGGACTTGCGACCCCCTACTTCCTGGATGACGTGTTAGTCATGGTTGAGGCTGGAGCCGACGGTCTCGTCGTACCCAAAACCAATAGCGCCGAGGCCATCCGGTTCGTGGACCAACTCGTTTCCCTGGCCGAACACCGTGCCGGACGCCCGCCCGGAGACATTGTTCTGATTCCCTTGTTTGAGCAGCCCCAGGCGATCGGGAATGCGTTTTCTATCGCCTCGGCGACGTCCCGGATTACCGGCATCGCCTTTGGACATGGCGACTTCTCCTTGTCTATGGGGATTAAAGCTGCACCCTCAACCGACGGCGTGGTTTTCCAGGCGCGCTGTCAGGTAGCGATGGCCGCCAAGGCTGCGGGTGTGACACCGATTGATAACGTCTATCTCGATATCAAGGACCACGACGGTTTGCGCACAGAAACGCAGCAGGGCAAGGGCCTCGGTTACGAAGGCAAGGCCTGTATTCACCCCGACCAAGTCGAGTCTGTGAACGCGGTGTACACCCCGACCGGAGAAGAAGTCGAGTATGCACGCGCCCTGACGGCCGCTTTTGAACAAGCGGTGGCCGCGGGACAGGGAGCCGTCTCCTTCCGAGGGCGGATGGTTGATGGACCAATTGCCGACATTGAAAAAATCGTATTGGACCGGGCGCGTAAGGCCGGCATGGACGTATCCTCCTAGGAACCCGTGACCTATGGTGCGCGGTGCGCTGAAACACGGCTCGGCCTATGTGAACGGAGTCCGCCTGCATTACGTCACGCAAGGTGAAGGTCCGCTACTCATTTTGCTGCATGGATTCCCCGAATTCTGGTATTCATGGCGCCATCAAATCCCGGCTCTGGCGAAACATTTCACGGTCGTGGCACCGGACATGCGAGGCTATAACGAGAGCGATAAGCCGCCCGGTGTCGCCAGCTATCACATTGACCGGATCGCCGAGGATGTGGAGGGCCTTATCCATGCCTTTCATGCAGAACGAGCCATCATTATCGGCCATGATTGGGGTGGCGGTGTGGCTTGGGCGTTTGCCGCCAACTATCCTCACATGACCGCGCAGCTTGTTGTTTTGAATTGTCCCCACCCGGAAGCATTCCAGAAGGCGCTCAAAGAGAATCGTCAGCAACTCCGACGCAGTTGGTATATATTCTGCTTCCAGATTCCGTGGTTGCCTGAACTGGGCCTGCGTGTATTCGGACGACGCTTTATCGAGCAAGTGTTTCGTGGCATGGCCGTGCGGAAAGAGGCTTTTCCCGACGAGGAGCTGCACAAATACGCCAAGGCATTAGGCGCCCCTGGCGCTGCCCGGGCTGCCATCAATTATTACCGGGCGGCGTTTCGCCTCAGTCTCCGTAGTGGCGCCTTGCGCCTTCCCCAGATCTCAAGTCCGACCCTCCTGATTTGGGGGGAGGAAGATAGAGCGCTGGGAAAAGAGCTCACCTACGGCATGGACGAGTATTTCAGCGAGCGCTTTGAAATCAAATACATCTCCAAGTGCGGCCATTGGGTCCAACAGGAACAGCCTGAAGTGGTGAATCGGTATCTGCTGGAGTTTCTGTTGGCGGGAGCGGGCCCGGGAGAGACCGACCTTTCTCGCCATACACCCTCGACCCAAGCCGCCTCATCCGGCGCTGGTTGAGACGGACGTGGACCGCCCTCATTCCTTACGCTACCGACCGAAAGGCAAAGCGTGGATCCGCAGCCCGAATTTCGGCCGTCGGCAGGCCAAGCTCCCGGCGGACCATATTGGTGCCTTGAACCAGGGCAATACATTTGTACAAGGCAATGCGCCGTGATAGGCCTTCACGCCCAAAGCCGCAGTCTGCGGTAATAATGAGCTGTTCCGGTGGGATGTATTCGAGCGCTCGACGAATCAGGTCGGCGATCATCTGGGGGGACTCAACCGTGGTGACTGTGTGGTTGATGACGCCAATCGCGATTTTTTTGTCCGTCTTATACTGCTTGAGCAACGGGAGGTCGCGGCCTTGGTTGCTCGCTCCTTCCAGGGTGAGGACGTCAGCATTGAGCTGGAGCAGATGCGGGAGCGAGCGTTCATAACTGGGCCGCTCCCAGTAGAAGCTCTGCTGGTTGGGATTGCCCCAGCAGGTATGGGCCCAGATCTCCGTATTGACGCCTTCGACTTCACGATTGAACGCTTGGGTGTAGGCTTCCAGTTCTTTGTCCGTTGCTGGCGGGGTCGTGCAGCAGGCGAAATGATGAGGTGGCTCTTCGATCTGGATAACCGGGCATCCCGCCTCCGCTAACTCCCGTAACTCTTCGTTCAACGCCGCGGCGAGGTCCATGACCAGAGCGTGATCGGTCTTATAGTACTCATTCCACAGCATCATGGGCAGGCAGGTGGCGCTGATCGAGCCGAACTTCACCGGTTTGCTGGTCATCTTCTGCGCGGTTTTCCAGATGGCGGAAAAGTGCAGGGGACCCCGCTTCACTTTGCCCGTGACCGCCGGAGGATGGTAGGCTTCCTGTACCTCGTACAGAATATGGCCGGGCTTGATATCCGCATAGTCGAGAAAATGCGAAGAGTCGCGAAAGCCGCTCACACCATTGAGGCGTTCAATCGTATAAAAAAACCAGGAGCGTCCGCCCACTTCCAGATCAAAGCGGGTGTCTCCATCGGTGAAGATGTCAAGGCCGGCCTGCTCCTGCTCGTTCATATAACAGGCAACCGCGTCGATATACTGCTCCCGATAGCGTGAGTCGCCCATCGCGACTTTGAACGGCCGACCTCGTAAACTCTCGGTAAACCAGGTCGGCTTTGGAAATGAGCCGACCATAGCCGTTGGCAGCTTCCTCTCTTTTGTGGCATTCAACATCGTCGTTCCTCCTGTTTGGCCTGTGTAGCTGGCGAATCATACACCCTGTGGCCGGGCGACTGTCAACCAAGATGGAAGCAGCCAGACCAGATCAGGGATAGTCACCAGCCGACAGGCGGGGGACCAAGCCGAGAGGCTGCTGGGACAGATCCAGGATCGGAACCACCGGCCAAAATAGAAAAAAGGGGGAGAACCGTGTTGCGTGCATTTCTCTGGCGCCGGCTGCCCTGGGCGTTCAATCCGGCCGCACGCCTGTGGCCGCCGGCGCTCAGACCGGCGAGAGTGAGGGGACGAACGCGGATGAAGAACGAATTTCAATGTGAGACACGGCCGAAATATTCCAATCGCTTGCAAGAGTTAGCGTTTTCTGTTAGCGTTCGGGCCATGGACCAGAAGCGCCCGGACCCGTACGCCACGCTTGGAGAATTCATCAAGCGTCAACGCGAGCTGTCGCAGCTTTCTCTCCGGCAACTGGCGGACCTCTGCGGAATCTCCAACCCCTACCTCAGTCAGATTGAGCGGGGGCTACGGACGCCGAGCAGTATGATCCTGCAGTCGCTAGCTAAGGGACTGCGCATTTCTGCCGAAACCTTATATACCCAAGCCGGCATCCTTGATCCGCGGGAGGCTGAGGAGAGCGACGTGATCAAAGCGATTCTGCACGATCCCGACCTGTCTGCCCGCCAGCGTGAAATGATGATCGATATGTATCGGTCTTTCCGAAAGGTCAATGATGCGGATGGTGCGTCCTAAAAAGGCCATTCTTGTCACGTAGGTGACATTTTTCTGTTCAAGATGCTTGCAAAAGTTAGCACATGCGGTTAGCATTGGGTCGACTAAGGAAACGCGCCGACAGAGTCGGTAATCGTACAACCACACAGGGAGGTTTCTCATGGCCGAGAACAACGCATGGAATTGTAGCGCTTTCAATAAGATGTTCGATGCCGATACCAATCCGTTTGTCAAGATGATGAGCGAGATGAACATGCCGTTCAGCGAATCAATGAAGCAAATGGTGGTACAGTCGCTCGAGTCCGGCGAAAAGTGGGCCAACCGAGCTTTTGAGATGAACGAACAGGCAACGGAGTGGGCGCAGGACACACCGTTTGTGTCAATCTTTGAAACCCAGCGATCATTCGCCCGTCATATTTTTGACTCGTCAGCCACACTGACCCGTCAGCTCTGGCAGCTTGAGCCCAAGGCCGAAGAGGCTACGACAGAGTCGAGCAATTAAACTGGCATGATCCCTTGCGCGGAGGATATTCCCATTCCCATGATGTCCTCCGCCTCTCCCTCACTTCTCGTCCGACAGTAGGCCAGCGACCTCCCGCAGGCGGTCTGGATGAACGATGAGCCTGCGTCCATCGCGGAGCAATACCCGCTGCCGTGCCAACTCCTGCATGTGCTCCGTCACTTTCTGACGGGATGCACCTACAAGATCAGCAAGATCCTCATGGGTGAGTTGCAAGATCAGCATGGTCCCCCGGGCATCCTGAATACCGAATTTTTGTGCGAGTTCGAGTAGCGCTAAGGCCAGCTTTTGTCTCAGACTGGATCCTTGAAAATGCGTATACCGGTAGAGGAGGGCAAACCAACGGCCTACGGTTCCCTCCATCAGGGCACTGAAATCCGTAAATGGAACGTCGAGCAGTGTCGTCACAAAAACTTCTGGCCGGACCGAACTGACCCAGCAATCGCTAAACGCCTCTGAACGAAAGGCGCGGTACATGCCCGGCATCAGCGAGGTAATACCAAATAGCTCCCCAGGTGAGATGAGACTGACCAGAACTCGCTCCTCATCTGGACTGCGCAGGGAGAGTTTGACCACGCCGGAGATCAGGAAATACACCGAATCTGAAGGAATCCCCTCGTTAAACAGGACCGTGCGTTTTTCGATGTGATGCAGATCCATCCGATCCAGAAGCCGCTCGACCTGGTGATCTGAAGCCCAGGGGAAAGCCTTCAGCCGCCGGATCGTTGTTACATTCAGGACAGGTGTACGTACCATACGCGCTCTACTACAGGGTGGGCATCGGATAGATTTATGGTTCACTATTCGAGGGAGATCCTATTTTCACGGGCTTCCTTTTATTGTCACCTAAGTGACAATAAAGCAAGGTGCCTTGATGTCTACTCCACACGACGCTGGGCAAGAATGTATCCTGCCATCCATAGACCCCGGCATCTTTTCATTGTAGTATGCCCAGCTTAGAGCAAACACAGTGCGGGACGCTGAGCCCGCCATTCGACGATGGAGGAGGGCGGATGCGAAAAGTAGACGCGTATCAGCAGCTATCTTCTTACCTGATCATGGCCAGTTGTCTTTTTCTCTGGGCATGTGGCGAACGGCCCATGGGACAGAAAGAAGAATTGGCGATTCAGATCATTAAGGGATATTCGGCGGAAGACGGGTTCAGTATTATTTCCAATATAGAGAAACGGCGGGATACCGCCGGCCGTAACGGGAACCCGTGGACTATGGGACCGTGGGAGGCCGGGTTACTCTCTCAGGCAGACCGGATCAACGACGAACTCAGTCAATATTTCAATATTTTTGAGGCGCCAGGAGGCCGGTGGGTCCGCTTTACATACTCAGACAAGGATGGGGTCCACGATGCGCTCTGGGAGACGCATATCTATAAGAAGAATGTTGAGGGGAAGAACGACCTGGCAAAAGCGTTCATGACGGCGTCCGAGTAAGACGCCTCGTCTTCTCTGAAAAATCGTTTTTGCATATGACAGCGGTAGCTTGGGGAAGGGCTGAGTTGCCGCTGCCGTGCACCCATCCGCCTGCGCCATACTTTTTAGGTCTGTTTGTTGTCCGAAGATCAGGCAACTGTCAGATGAGGCCCTCGCCCTCGCTTCTGTAAGCGGGAGAGCACGTCTGCCAGAACACGGTAGACCTGCGGGTTGACGATCAGGCCAATATGGCGTCCGGTGACTTCCCGGCTCTCGCGCTCAGGGTCGATACTCGCCCTCCACTCTACGATCTCATCCTGTTTAGAGAAGATTGAGGTAAACCCGACCTCTTCCGGCATGGATGAAATAACGCTGCGGTTAAAGTGGCAGTTGCAGTGGAGCGTCCCGCACTCGGACGGAAGCTCTCCTCGCCAGCGCCGGAAAGGTTGCAGGATGCGTGAGGCAAACAACACCAGCGGACTCACATTATTTGTCCGGTGAATGGGAGAACCCATCGTGACCACATGGCGAACCTGGTCGGGAAAATTCGTCCCGAGAAACCGTGCGAGCATGCCGCCGAGACTATGGCCAAAAACAATGAGTGGATAGCCGGTCTCCCGAATGATGTGGTTCAGCCGCCAGCGGAGCAAATGTCCTGTCCGATTCGGACAATCGATATTCCAGTCCAGACCGGAGAAATACGGATTATAGCCCATGCGACTCAGCCAGCCAGCCAAGAGTTGCAAGGTCCAGTCTCCAGCAAGAAATCCAGGGATCAGAAGAACGGGCTCTCCTGACGCCTGCGGGACTGGCGGATGACGATAGATGTCGTCCCGGAGAAGGGCACACATTTGACGGTAGGAATCTGGAAAGGCCGCTGTTAATTGCCAGAAAAGCGTTCTAAGACGCGCGGTGTCTTTCCCCTCGGTATGGGCATCGGAAAGAAGATTCTCCAGTGTCATGTTGTCCGGTCCCTCCCCCAAGGACATCGCCTAGGTTTCTGCTTGCAATAGGTGATAACTCTTGCAAGCGTAACAAAAAGCTGGGAAGAAGAAAACCGGAGGGTTTTCGCCCCCCAGATACCGTTGATGAGATTGGCCCTTGAGCGGATATCTGCTAGAGTAGCTCCCTGACCCCCGGATAGGAGTACCGGCACCGAAAGACTTGCAACATTCACACTCACAACACGAGAGGAGGAGAAAAAGACACCACAGTGGAGTGCAAACGTTCTCGTATCCTTCACTCCTTCCTGTGAGGGCGAGCGGTGCGATTGGTAGGCTTGAAGGAGGAGTATATGGCTGAAGCACGGATGCACATCGAACGTCCCTACCCTCATACGATTACTCTCCGTGATGGGGCGAGCGTGACGTTACGCTTAATGACCTCCTTTGATGCTGACCGCATTGTGAGTTTCGCCCATAGTTTACCCGCGGACGATCTCCTCCATCTGAGAATTGACATCACGGACCCTGAAGTCGTGAAGCAATGGGTACGGAATCTTGAAGCCCGTAAGACCGTGACGATTATTGCCGAAAACGGGGAGGAGATGGCCGGTTATGGTATTCTGCACCATCATATGGTGGCTTGGCAGCGCCATCTTGGAGAGATTCGCCTCTTGCTTGCCCCGGAGTATCGCTCTCAGGGATTGGGGCGAACGTTGGCAGAGGAAATTATTGCCATTGCGCAGGACTTGGAACTGAGTAAGGTGGTGGCTCAGATGATGCCGGACCAACCAGGCGCACGGGCGCTCTTCCTCCGCCTTGGCTTCCAAACCGAGGCGCTCCTGCCGGACTTTGTCATTGACCGGTCTGGACAGACACGGGATCTGATTATCATGGCCTACGATATGACCGGCCTGTCCGGCCATGTCCATTCCGCCTAGGGATCCCCTGAGGAGAGAACGGCGGCTTAAGCTGCGCTCGTACGGATATCAGCCGGGCGTTTGTCGGCATTGGCGGAGCGTTTTGAGAACCGCTCTGCCGCTTCCCGCAACTCCTGGAATGATGCCTTCAGGCAGTCGGCATACTCCCGCCCGTCCGGTATGAGTTGGGGGTCAAGCGTGACGCCTATCGAGAGATGGCGATTATAGCTGGCCACCGCATGGAACAGGCCCACTCGTGCGGCTAGGGGACCCATCGGAAAGAACGCGTGTCGCTTATGCCCAGCCAGATACAGCGGAACCTGGGAACCGGGAATATTCATGACTACCGTATTCGCTAGCGCACTCATCGGGGGCGCTTGGCTGGCGAGTGCTTGCCAGGCTGGCGGGATGCAGGTCGCCAAGGACTGCAGGGTATAGAAGGTGCCGGCCTGATCCTGCTCGTACAGTTCCTCAACCGTCGTTTTTTGTGCAGACAGCCGCAAAATCGGGTCGGTGATACCCACATACAACGGGATTAACATCGTCGCCGTCCGGCCCGTAGGGCGTCTGCCGCGCTGGCTGCGTGGCTCGTGCCGTCTGAGGTCGACGGGAGAGGCCGCACGGAGTTCCAGTCCCTTCGTATTCCGCCCCTTGGTCCGTAGATAGCGTCCAATACCGCCGGCAATAACCGTCAGCACGACATCGTTGACGGTTCCTCTTAGGACCGAACGAATGAAGCGCGCTTCGGCAAAAGAAAATTCGAGCCATGTCAGCTGTCGCTGGCCTGACAGCGCCGCATTAAACGGGGTGCGCGGAACGGGTTGCATGAGAGTTGGAATGGCACTCATCAGCGCGTTGCCCAACCGGCCTGACTGTGGGCCGTGGAACGGCGAGCGAAAGGCCTGGAAACTCTGATCGGCCCACCACTGTACCACCTCAGTCATTCGGTCCCGAACCGCCTCTTGCAGAAGCGTCATCGCGTCGGGGATGGCTTCAGGTTCCCACGAATGGTGCGGTGGTGAGCCGCGTTCGGCGTCCGGTCTCAAGTCATGCAAGACGAGCATCAGATCAATACCCGAGACGCCTTCCAGCATAGCTTGGTGAACGCGGGCCAGGACCATCGTGTCGCCGTCTGGACGGCCGCGGATCAGCGTCAGCTTCCATAAGGGGCGGTCTCGGTCCAGTGGTGTGCTGAACAGTTGGCTGCATACCTGAGAAATGACCCGGTCATCGGCAGGAGCGGGAAGGGTGACTTCGTCTATATGATAGGCAAGATCGAAATCTGGATCATCCTCCCAGGTCGGGTGAGCAATGTTCAGGGGAGCGAAGACAGCTTTCTGACGATACTGGGGCAGGCGATCGAGACGACTTTGAAGTAATGCACAGAGGGTGTCTTTTGAAAGCGTGCCAGCATATAGGCTGCAGCCTCCAATATGCATGGGAGTGTGTGGTTTCTCTCTGTAGAGAAAGGCTGCCTCACTCTGAGTTAAGCGTCTATGCATCCTGTCTTGAGCCATATCTGACTTGTTAGAGGATCCGCGGAGAGAAAAAAAGAGGGACCGGAGTCCCGCTTCTGCATGGTTGGAGCGAATTAGGAAAACCGAACTAGGCTGCTACGCGTTTGAGAGGGGTGGCTGGTTGCTCACCCTTTGGGGAAGCCGCTCTGAGCTCTGCCACCCCCCGGAGAGCGGTCACTTCTTCCCTGAGGGCCCGAATCTCGGCCTGGAGGGCTCGAGTCTCATGCGCTGACGGCAGTCCCGCCGCCTGGGTCAATCCAGTCAGAACGGTTTTGGTCAAGGCATTACTGACCTGCTGCCAGCGGAGAAATCCGTCCAGTGCCTGCGCGGTTGCCGCTGCAAACTGTGGAGTACGATACAAGTTCTCGAGGCCCTGGGAGGCCAGCCGGACCATGGCATCATAGCCCCCCCAGGCGCTCATGGAGGTTTCTTGGGCGTCTGCCAAGCCCACTCTCTGCCGTATGCCAGCTACGGGCAGGTCGAAGAACAGGGCCTTGTACACTTTCATGACATCCGTCGCCATATCCGCGCCCTTAGTCTCTGCCATTGCCATTCTCCTTCATCCGTGTAAACGTCTCTACACTCTACGCCGATTGCAGGATCCAACCAAGCAAGCCATCGTCACCTATGTGACCGCCGTCCCTGTTTTTTTGAGACTAACCCTTCTTTTTGTCCCCTCGGTGACATCGATATGACCCTCGTATGAAAGTTGAGGAAATGGAGCGGTCAATCAGGTGCCATCCAACTGCTTAGGAGACACCTCTGAAAGACAAAGCCATTTTCCTCTCCTACATGGGGACTCAGAAAGGAGGCTGCCAATTCCCCGGGCGTCCGGGGGGGGGGGGGGGGGGCTCAGCCAACATAAGCCTGCCCGGGGCAAGAGCAATACCGATTGTCGTTTGGAGGGCGGGCCTGTATAGTGCTCCGTCGGCACGGCTCAAGAAAAAGGAGAAGGAGAAATGACCAACGAGGAAATGGTTCAAGAACTCTGGGATCGGGAACACATTAAAGAACTGACTTACCAGTACGGTTTGGCAATTGAGGCTCAGGATGAAGAAAAAATGGCCAATTTGTTCACCCCAGACGGCTCAGTGGATTTCAGGGCGATGGGCCGGGGCGTGATACAAGGGACAGGCGCCCTGAAAGAGTTTTACCGCTCAACGTGGCCCCTCAGGGTCAGGCCGTTTTTCACGAACCATATCATGCAGATTCATGGCGATAGCGCGACCGGCATCTGTTCGGTTGAGAACCGGGCCACCCGTGGCGACGAGAGCCTCATTGGCGCGGGCCGCCTGCATGACGAATACGTCAAGGTGACCGGGGTGTGGAAGTTCAGATCCCGCCGGGTGGATATGTTCTACTTTACGCCGATATCTGAGGGCTGGGCCAAGGCCGATGGTCTTGGAAAATTAGAGGTGGGCGAGAATCCCGAGAACCGCACGAGAGGGTTGAAGGCCATAGCTGAAGATGCTATCTAGAGAAGAGGTAGCAAGACTTTGTTGAGGAACTAACTGTACGAAGGGAGGCTGCAGATGAAGCGTTGGGTGATAGTGATGGCATGTGCTCTGGCTATAGGGCTCATGAGTGCCCCTGTCGGTGTGTATGCGGGTAGCCACGAGGCAGGAGAAACTTCTAGTGACAGCGGCGGTAACGGTGGCGGCGATAAGAAAAAGGACGATGGGCACAGCGGCGATAAGAAAAAGGACGATGGGCACAGCGGCGATGGTGCCTGCGGAGGCGATACGCCGCATGAGGGCTCACACTGAGCCCTTGGATCCGGTATCCCTGACATAATGTAGAGAATTTCGGAGCGGGGCGCTCCTCAAACGCCCCGCTCCTTATGCGAGAGCCCGCCCATGGAAAATATTTCTTTCCAGTCTCATCCTGAGACTCGGCCAGAAAGCAACCGGGTCGGGAAAAGGAAGGGGACGAACCCTACTGAAGAGCGTTTTCTTTTCGGACGTGACATCGGCCGACATCCAACGTGAGAAAAATCGTGCCCGCGAACTACGCCGCTCAGCTTGGTGGAAGCGCAAACGCTCAAGCGGGGTGT
Organism: uncultured Binatia bacterium (SeqCode); assembly: GCA_965116085.1. Classification (GTDB taxonomy): domain Bacteria; phylum Desulfobacterota; class Binatia; order Bin18; family Bin18; genus Bin18. The sequence continues at coordinate 4,463,171 of OZ220487.1, read as the reverse complement.
GTCACTACTGCCAGCGGCAGATTCCACCGGACGAACTCACCATGGACCACCTTATTCCTCTCGTCCGGGGTGGGAAGTCAATCAAAGGCAATTTGGTTGTTGCGTGCAAAAACTGCAACAGCAAAAAGAAGTACGCCTTGCCATGGGAATGGGAAATCGAGCGAACACAGTCCTCGTCTCAGGAGTGAATCATCATGGTTCGGCTTCGGTCTCCAAGAATGTCGCCTTTGCGCTACACGGGCAGGGTCGAATCGGCCTGTGAGTGGCCTCACGGAGAACTACTCCGGCTTTCAGATTAAAACGATCCTCTTTGCGCCCAGCATATAACAGTGCAATCTGTCGCCGACTCCGGCCGGCAGCGGAACCCGATTCTGCGGACAGGCTTTAGACGCGCATATTTCTTCCCCCGGTCGAGACACCAGGATATTTCGACCGACCACGGTGGCGGATTGGCCGTCGGGAAAATTGTCCAACGCGACGAGTGGAGCACGGACAGAGGGGGGGAGGGAAGGCGCAACGGAGAGTTGTGCGACATCGGCCCAACGTTGTCTCCAGTCCCTACCCCCCCCCCCCCCCCCCCCCCCCCCCCCCAGTCTCTCCTCCCCTATTGCTCTCCTCCGCCGGAAAGCCATACAGATTGACACCGTTATTGTGCATGACCTTGCGTGTATCGTCTTCTGGGGTAGCCGAAAAATTATTCGCCACCTGCTGACGCGAGAACGGCCACACCCCTTCGGTGTGCGGATAATCGGAGCCCCACATCAGGTTCCCGACACCCATCAACTCGCGGGTGAGCATGTCCGCGCGATTATCCTTAAACGTAGGATAAAACTGACGGTGAAAATAAATACTCGGCGGCTCGGGCAAACGTAGATCCACAGCCCCTATGGTCCTGCCACCAGTGATCTATAACGCCCGGCGCCACACCGATCCAGACGATTCCGCTTTCGACCAAGGCCCATTTCAGATTGGGGATCCCAAATAAGATGTTGCAGGGTGTCGTTCATCTCAAACTTCACAATACCGATGATGATGCCACCGGCCGCCGGACCATGCACACGGCCAAACGGGTCACGGCCACCAACGTGAATGCTGACAGTGAGGTCCATATCCTGAAGCGCGGCCCACAGTGGGCCCCAGTCGGCAGATTACACGGGACGGGCGTCCTACTCAGGCTGGGAGCATCACACTAGGGCCTGTTCACACTCATGTGGATGATTGTGCATGATGCTGGTCTCCTGGCTGTAGGGAACGCACGCAAGCTCAATCCGACCGGATCGCGCCCCCTCTCCCGGTGCCGCGCGGCCCTGTCCGCCTCTCCCCTCGCCCCGTGCTCCCCGCCCTCTGGTCTGTTGCCGAGCAGGGCGGCACCGGGCGCGGGTTGCCGACCCGCTTTGGCACCTGGCCCCCCCCCCTCTCCCCCCGGCTGCCCCGCTGGTCGCAACCCGGGGGGCTCGCCCGGGTCTGCGCGCATCTGCACCGGGAGCAGAGCGTACGCCTCACGCGGGCGGCCCGGTCGCTCGCCCGCCCCCTCGTCCAGGTCCCGCCCGCCGGCCCGGGAGCGCGCACACAACCGGTCCTCAATCCCTCGGCCGCTCCCGGGGCGGGTGGACCCCCACGATGCCTAGGGGTGCCGCGGACGCTCGCCCGGCGCTCGCCTGCGCGCGCTCGCCCGGGCCCGCCCCCGCCGCCCCGGCGGGCCGCCAATTGCGGACTCGCCGGGGCCCGCCCCCCGCTCCTCCCGCGGTGCTGAGGGACCGGGCGTCCGCGGGCACCCAGACGCGGCCCTTGGCCGTGGCGCTGGGGTAGGCACCCGTGGGGCCGCCGCGGCGCACCCGGGTGAGCCCTTGGGCGTCTGCCCGTGAGCTGTCCACGCGGCGCACTGCAATCGCGCGGATGTGGCGTCGATTGCAGGGGTTCCGCCGCCTCTGCTCGCGCTTCGAGCAACGCGACGTGCTCTTCCTTGGATGCAGCGTCTTCGCCCTCATCATGGATGCCGTGCGATAGTGGGAACAGATCCTAGGTTCAATCGCCAGTTATCGCCTCCATCCCATAGCTGCCGCGCTAGAGAGGAAGGCTTGGAAGTGTATGGCTTTGCGGTCGTCTCGGGTGGCGCGCCGCCAGCCGGTCCGGGCGAGAGGAGCACACGGAGCGGTCGACCGAGCGGGTCGCAGGCAATGGGGAGCTTGGTCGTCAGCCGGCCTCGGGAACGCCCCAGCGCCTGCTCCCGGCCCCCCCGTTGCCGGGGGCCGCCGACTGCGGCGCGCGCACGATGGTGCTGTCGAGCAGCAGAGATTCATTGTCGCGCTCCGGCGGCAGGGCCTCGCACACCCGCGCCCAGACGCCCGCTTGGGCCCAGCGCGTGAAACGCTGGGGTGCCGACTTCCACTGCCCGGAGCGCGGCGGCAGGGCGGGTCCGGGGGCGCCCGAGCGCAGCCCCCACCGCACGGCGGTGACGAACAGCCGGGTGGTCACACTTGCCCGCCCCGGGTCGCCCGGCTTGCCCAGCAGCAGGCCTTCGAGGCACCCCCCCCCTGCTCCTCTGTCCACGCATAGCGTTTCACCATCGCCTCTCCCCAACCGACAATCAGTGGGAACGCTAGGAATCACACCATAACATCAAGGGGAATCATGAATGTCGATTGTACCTAGGCCCAGGCTTGGTCTGCGGGCGCCCCGGCCTAGCCGACGAAAACGAAGTCGACGTCGTCCAGGGTCAGGGAACTCGGCGCCACGTCTTCGAGCGTAATCGTATCGTCCCCCGCTCCGTAGCCGACGACGGTATCGGCCCCCTGTGCCTTGATCTGCAGGCCCGCGAAGGCGGCCGCCGCCGTCGTGGTGGCCGGCAGCTTGAGATGGAGCTCGATGATATCCACCTCCCCATTGGCCCGCGCCTGGGCCTTGGCCGCATCTCTGGCTTCGGGAGTAGAATGCCCGTCGTGGCTGCCACTCCAGCCGTAGCCGAAGTTTTCGATGGTGTCGTGCCCGTCGCCCTCGCGAAAGACGAAGGTATCGGCCCCCCCGCCGCTCACCAGCGTGTCGTCGCCCTTGCCGCCCACCAAGCGCTGGTCGTCCCAGGAGACTTCCAGAATATCGTCGCCCCTGCCGCCATAGAGTTCGTTATTGCCGTGGCTGGCCTCCAGAATATCGTCGCCCTTGCCGCCATGGAGTTCGTTTTTGCCGTCGCCGCTCACCTCCAGGAGATCGTTGCCCTCGCCGCCATAGAGTTCGCTTTTGCCGTCGCCGCTGACCTCCAGAATATCGTTGCCCTTGCCGCCATAGAGTTCGTTATTGCCGTGGCTCACCTCCAGGAGATCGTTGCCGTTGCCGCCATAGAGTTTGTTATTGCCGTCGCCGACGCTCAGGATATCCTGGCCATTGCCGCCATGCAGTTCGTTATTGTTCCCGCCGGAAGCGGACAGGGTATCATCGCCCCCGCCGCCATAGAGTTCGCTTTTGTCGTCCTCGAAGGGGCTGCCGGAAGCGCTCAGGATATCCTGGCCCGGGCCGCCGTGCAGTTCACTGCCCCCATCACCCTCGAGGGTATCGTCGCCCGGGCCGCCGTGTAGTTCGTCATTGCCGTGGCTCCCGTCCAGAATATCGTTGCCCTTGCCGCCCCGCAGAATGTCGTCGCCCCAGCTCCCGTCCAGGAGATCGTCGCCCGGGCCGCCGTACAGTTCGTCATTGCCCCAGCCGCCGGTCAAGGTGTCGTCGCCGTGGCCGCCACGGAATACGACGGGGTCCCAGCCGCCTTCCCGCACGACCCCGTCCCGGTCCCGATCCCGGTCCGTCTGCGCGAAATAAAAATTGGCCGCCGTCAGCAGGGACTCTCCATCCGGGCCGATGAGCGCCGCCGCCCTGTGCAGCGTGATCTGGCTGCCGCTCTCATCATACCGAATGGTGATGGTCTGGGCCGTCGTATCGACCGCGAAGGTCAGATCGCGAAACGTCCCCGCGAAATGCATGAAGCGAATCTTGTCCTCCAGGGCGAAGTCCCAGATCGTGTCGACCCCGTTGTCCGGCATGAAGAGGAAGAGATCCTTGCCCTCCGTGGCCTGATGCGTCTCATTCCAGTACTGCCTGTCGGGGTCGGCGTAGTGCGCTAGATACTCCTTATATATCTCCTTCAGCAGGTCCCTGAGGTCCTCGGGGGCATGGCCCTCTGGTGGGATGAAGTAACTTGAATCAAGCAAATCGCGGGGGATCGACGCATCTCTGAAAATCATGGGAACCTCCTTCTGGCAGACTGATTGAAAGCTACCTTATCTCCCCCCCCCGCATGCAACCCCCCCCCGTCCTCCCGGTCTGCAACGGGCAAGGGGCCCCGGGCCCCTTCCCTCCCTTCCCTCCGGCTCCCGGGCTCCGGGAGGCGATTTTGCGCCTGTGCCCCGGCCATTGAGCCGGGCCCGTGGCGAAAGCCCCTGAGCGAGCGCGCCCGCCACCGGGCGCCTAGCGCCATCGGCGCCCCCGCTGCCGGCCGCTGCCGGGGCCTGACTCGACCAGGCGGGGGCGGGGGCGGTCCTGTTCCCCCGCTGCCGGCCGCTGCCGGGGCCTGACCCTAGGCCGAAGTTCCAGCGCCGAACAGGCGCAAGTATCTGAGAGGAATGCCATGCGAACAATTTCAGCGGCGTCTGACTGGGTCCCCTCTGGCGTCACGTCCAGGAGCTTGCGTGCCTTGCTCTGGAGTGGCGTGGGCCGGGTGGTGCCCGGGAAGGGGGCGGCGCCCGCAAGGCGGGGCGCCCCGGGGGGGCGGGTGAGGGGGGCGCGAGCGCCGAAGCGGGGAGAGAAGCGGTGCCCCGGCTCCCCCGCGGGCGTCCGCTGCGGTGCCGCCTTGGCCCGGGCGCGCACCGAGCCCTCTGCCGGCGGCCCGCCGGCAGCCCGCCGGGCCGCGGCGCCGTCCGCCGCCGCCTCGTCGTCGAACCGCAGGGACCTCACTCTCTGGCACCTGGGCCCTTCGACGGAGGAGGCGAGCAGGCACAGGCAGCCGGGGGCGCGGCGCGGGGCGGGGGGTGGGGGGAGACGGGGCGGACCTTCAGGGCCGCGGTCTTCAGGCGGCGGCAGGCCCGTGCCACCACGCTCAACCACTTGGAGGCACGGGCCGTGCCGGGCCCGTCGAGGGCGCTCGGCGGCCGGCTGGGCCGGAGCATGGAGAGCCCGTCGCGCCGAGCCGCGGCGGCGAGGGCGGCGGCGGCTCGCTGGTCGGTGAAGACCCCGTCAGCGTCGATGGCCCACGGGCAGGGCTTGGCCAGCGTGGACGTGCCGCTGCCCGCTCTGCCCCGCTGCCCGCTCTGCCCGGCCCCCTGGAGCCGGCGCGGCTCGCGCCGTGGCGCGGCGGCAGGCGGTGCGAGCCGCGCCGCGGGGGCCTCGAGCCGTGCCGGACGCTTGCGGGCCCGTGCCGCGGCCAGCAGCGGGGGGCGGCAGGCCAGGAGGCGCGCGCCGGGATAGGCCTCGCTGGGGATCACCGCCAGGTCGCTCTCGGCGCAGAGCGCCAGCTCGCCGGCGCCGGCCTCCACCAGTGAACGGAGGGCCGGTCCCCTCACGGCGCTGATCCAGGCCAGCCCCTCAGGCTCCCCTCCTCACGGATCCGGGCCTCGGTCCACAGCCCCCGGCCCCCCCAACCCCACCTGCGCAAGGCAGCTCCGCTCCCGCAGCGGGGCGCCCTGCGAGGACCGCGGGGCCGGCTCCGCCGGGTGGCCGGGCAAGACCTGCCCCGACACCGGCCATCCATCCTGGTCGCCCAGCAGGCCGCCCGCGCTCTGCAGCTGGCCCGTCGTGCCGGCCCGGGAATGGCCGCGCCTGGCCCGGGGACCCGCTGGGCCCCCATCCCCACCGAGGGCAGGGCAGAGAGCCCCAGGCCGCCCTCTGCGAGGGGCCGCTTTGCCAGAAACCGCGCGATCCGCTCCTGGCGCGCCAGAAGCCAGTCCCTGGCGCCGTGGAGGGCGTCCACGCCCACTGCCGCATCAAGGCCCGTGCTCAGGGGGCTCCCCGTGGTGGCCGCGGCCAGCCCGCGGTGTGACTGCGGAGAACAGCTCACGCATGCGGGCTCCCCGTGGTGGCCCCGCGGCCAGCCCCCTGGCGGGGCCAGCTGCGAGGCGGGCTCGCGGAGCCGGGCCACGCTCAGGGCCAGGATCTGAGCGCGCCTGGCCGAGGGCTTCGGGGCGAGCAGCCTATCCAGGCCCAGCTGCTTCCGGAGTCCCAGCCCCGCGGCGACAGGGCCGTGGGGAAGGGCGCGGATGCTGGCGAAGGCGCCGCCTGGAGGTCGGCCTGCGCTTCCTCCCTTGAGGAGGAGGCGCACTCCCGCGACGAGAGCGGGCGCCCACTTGGAGAGGGGGGCGAGGGGGTGCTTCTGCACCGTGCCGGCTGCACGAGAGGACTCGCGGAGCGGGAGGGCCGGCGGAGAGGAGCGGGGGGGGGGGGGGGGGGGGCGGCTGCGATATGCCTGGAGACCGTAAACAGGTAAACACCTTTCGTATGTCACGCACCTGATGGCGTCATACCTGGGGACAATATGACACCCGACACATCCGGCAAACCCCCCGGCAGCAACAACTTGACACGCCTATCGGCTGGAAATCGGCTGGCACTTCGGGCTAGCCCGAAGTGCCCCCGGTAGGGAGCCAGCAACTCCTTGGCCCGGCGGGGGATTGTCGAGTTGAGTCGGTTGCCGGCACCGGGAACGTTTCGATCAGTAGGGGGGCGCGGTGCTGGGTGGTGGTGGGCTGCGTGACCAGCGTAAACGCTGGCGCGGCGGGATCGGCCGCCATCCGGCAGGTATGGCGACCGCGCGTGGCCAGTGCGGTGAGCAGCGTGCCCAGACTGTGCGGCGGCTGGCCGTCGTCCGGGCCGGGCCGGGGCTTCTTCCTCTTGGCCCGCGGCGGCGGTTCGTCCTGTGCCACGGGCTCCCGCGGTGCTGAGGGCCCGGGCGTCCGCGGGCGCCCAGACGCGGCCCTTGGCCGTGGCGCTGGGGTATGCGCCCGTGGGGCCGCCGCGGCGGAGCCGGGTGAGACCTTGGGCGTCTGCCCGTGAGCTGGACAAGCGGCGCAATGAAATCGGGCGGGTGTTGCGTCGATTGCAGGGATGCCGCCGCCTCTTCTCGCGCTTCGAGCAACTCGATGTGCTAGTCCTCGGATGCAGCGTCTTCGCACTCCTCATCAATGCCTTGCGATAGTGTTAACAGGCCCTAGCGAGACTCAGCTTGGCGCAGCGTTCCGTCTCTTCAATGGTCCATTCAATCGGCCCCCGACACGGCACATGCCACACCTTTGATGCGGTCCGGATAGGACGAGCAATTGCCGCCAGCCAGTCGTTATACGCCCGGCAGCAGGCGTACAGGGATGCGGCATCGGGTGCACGTCCCAGCGTCAGTCCACCCCAGGATAGATGACCTCCCCGGACACGCCATCCATGTCCTGCGTTCGTGTGGGTCATAGCTCCCTGGACGATTATCCGCATACCGAAAGCCCTTCGGGGCCGGGATATCCATACCCTTGGGCCTTAAGAGCCCGCATTGAGCTCTCAAACGCCAAGGGCTGCGGTCGCGGGCGGTCAATGACAATATGATCTCCGGCCTTGTCCAGCGGCTCAATGCGCGGCGCTTTATCCTGCCACTTTTTGTCCATCCGTGTCAGCCACAGGTCGCGGCTGGTTCCACAATACGGGAATCGGCTGAGAGCAGGCGTCTGGCATACAGCTCGGCCATGTTTTCCTCCGTTTGGTTTACGACTTCGTCGAAGCGGACTTTTTGATGCTTGTTCTCTTTTTTGTGTTGGCAGGTGTGCGTTTCTTGGATGGATCCCGTTTTGCGGATGCCGTTCGTTTTCTCGTGAGCGCTACTTTATTACATGTACACGTCCCGACCTGATGCAACTCGATGACATTATCAAAGGGGTCACGAACGAACACTTGGTCCGAGTCTTGGCCAACTAAACCCTGGATACTCCAGTACCAGATCCCGCGTTTGTCGAGCTCTTTTCGCGCGGCCTGAATGTCCTTAACCGCGAGCGCAACATGGGGCAGGGTCGGATCTTCTTTTTTGGAGCGGGCCATCGGCGATGTGCCCTTGGCACCCATCAGGTGAATCTGGGTAGTGTTTTTTCCCTCACCGACATACATCCAAAACCCCGGAATGGACGCAATGCTCGGCCGAGCCGGGTCTGTGTCCAAACCCAGGACGTCCGCATAAAACTCCCGCGCTCTTTCCGCGTCCTTTTGGGTGTTGCCGATCCGAATCCCGTGATGATGCAGTTCTACGACTTCGATAGCCATACCCATCCCTCCTTGGAGCAGTATGACACTGGGCATAGCATAAGCGGGGCAGAAAGGAAAAAACGTGTAGAAAAATCGCAAGAAACAGGAAAGCCTTGCGCCTCCCTGTTCGCGCTCAGGCCTGTCTACCGCCGAGCCGCCGCCCCAACGCCGATCAGGACGATGAGCCCGCCAACCAGATGAGGGCGTGTTAATGCCTCGTCGAGGAAGAGATACGCGCTCCCAATGGCCATGACCGGTACGAGGTTGATCAATGCCCCCGCACGGCTAGACCCCAGGATTTCGACCGCTCGGTAATACCAGAAGCGGGAGAAAGTGCCGAGCGTACATTTGATACGCCACGGCCGGGCAGGAATCCCAGCGCGTCTCCGTCAGCTCCCAGCGCTCCCACTCGGCCAGCCAACAGGCAATGAGTAAATACGTTGCACCGAAAATATGTGCGTAGGCTTTTGCTGCCAGCGGAGAGACGACCTGCCTGAGGTGACGCCGATAGGGTGTATGGAGGCCCCAGGCAAACAGTGTGGCCACAATAATAAGACCGCCCGGGTTCTGCACCGGCGGTAACGACCTGCCACGAGCCCCGCGAAACAATCACCCCAACACCAACAATGGAGATAACAATACCCGGCAGCATCTTGGCCGACATCTTCTCTCTTAGAAATAGGACGGCCAGAAGCGCAATGGCAATCGGCGACGCTGCGTTGAGCAGGGCGGCATTCGTGGCCGTGGTTAAGCGCAGTCCCTGGTAACTGCCGCCTACAGAGAGTGGAGAGCCGGTGAAACCGAGCAAAAGAAAACGGCCAACCGGACGGGGGGCCAGCTGACGGTCTCTCTTCCGTCTCGCCCTTGTGCTGGAGATAGAGTAGAAAGGGACGCCGGGCCAATGGCCGGGCGCATGGCGGCAAACGTAAAAGGGGGGAGTGCCGCGCAGAGCGATTTTTCCGGTTGGAAACCGACCGGCCCACACCAGGGTCGTCAGAATCACCGGCAACAGGGCGGGGCGGTGGGGAGACATCGCCATGGGAATGCGGAGAAAACTGCAGGCAGTGTCAAATCGAACAGATAGAGGGGGCCGGAGCAGGTCACCGATTCTGTCTAGCCGGTCATGCCCGCAAAAGCAGGAATCCCGTCCTTGATCTTCGGCTTCTGGATTCGGACACGGCCGGACATGACGAGCGCCCAATGGCTCCGCTAGCGCCTGCCGTGAAACGAGTTAGCGCAGGGCCGGCATGATCTCCCTGGCAAACACCCGCACCGCCTCTCGGTCGTAGAGCCCAGGGCGACGTAGGTTGATGATAAAATGGGTGACGCCAATATCGATATACGTCTGAAGTTGGGCGCGGATTTCATCTGGCGTGCCGGCGAGAATTGTCTGGCGTGCCTCTGTCTCCGTCAGACCCCGCATGGTCATCGCCCGTTGTAATATGTTTTGCAGCGTTTCGGGGCTCGGGTTGAGATACAGCGGGGTTAGGTAGGAGCGTTCAATTTCGCTACAGTCTCGGCTGATATCCTGACAGTATTGTTCCAGCACCTGATTCTTTTTGGCAAACTGACTGGGCGAAAGAATCGGCGCATTCCACATCCGAGCATAACGGGCGACAAGTGGCAGGGTCAATTTTTCACCGACTCCGCCAATCATGATCGGCGGCATTGGTTGCTGTACCGGCTTCGGGACAAACGGTGCGTTCTCCAGCGAGTAATACTTGCCCGCATACGATGCGGTCGGGTTGGCTCGCCAGAGCTTGGTGATCACGTGCAGCGCTTCGTCCAGACGTTGGGCGCGGCCTTTCATCGTAGAGAACTCGACCCCATAGGCTTCGTGCTCACGCTTGAACCAGCCCGAACCAATACCAAAAATAAGCCGGCCGTTGCTCAGATGATCCACCGTGGTCGCCATTTTTGCCAGGATGGACGGATGGCGAAAGGTATTACTCGTCACCATACAGCCAATCTGGATTTTTGAGGTGGAGGCTGCCATCGCCCCGAGCAGGGTCCAGGACTCAAGCATGGCCCCGTCTGACGGACCCACGCTGGGCAGCAGGTGATCGTTCACCCACAAGGTATCGAAACCCAGCGCCTCAGCTTCCCGCCACACGTCCTTGAGTTCTTCCACCGTGGTTTGCTGTTGCGCACCTTGCAGGCCAAAGCGAATGGCCGGCTTCTTATCTTCGGCTTGCGTCGGAACGCTCAGCAGCACCAGACAGGCAGTTATGAGCCAGGACACAGACGTATGCATACGATATTCACCCTCCCCGGCACGCCTACCAGCTATACCGAGGCTGCTCAAGCTCCTGGACGTGGGGTGGCAGAGGGGAGGAGATACCGAGGCAGAGCCTACGCGCCGCTAGGTGCTTCCGCCCCTAGGGTGTCTTCTCGTTCTACCTCAAACCCGGCCGCTTCAACGAGTCGATGGGCGTCCCGAGCCTGTTGGCCTGGGGTGGTGAGGTAGCCTTCGACAAAAATCGAGTTCGCCGGATAGAAGGCCAGACCCGACCATTGGCCGAGATAGAGTTCGCGCCCGGCGGCCATACGGATTTCGCTCCGCGGATTCAGGAAGCGCATCAGGCAGAGAGCCTTGAGCCCGCGGACGGGCTTAAAGTCTTTGCGCGAACCAAGCGGCGTGCCGTCGATGGGATACAGAAAATTGACCGGTACGGAGTCAATATTCAGCGCCCGGACAGCGTAGGCTAATTCGACCACATCCTCGTCTTTTTCCCCCATGCCGATGATACCACCGCTACACGTGGACAGCCCGGCCCGCTTGACGTTTTTGACAGTCTCAACCCGATCCTCATAGGTATGGGTTGAGCAGACCTCCGCGTAAAATGCACGGCTGGTGTTGAGGTTGTGATTGACCCAGCCGACGCCGGCGTCTTTGAGTGCACGGGCCTGGAGTTCGCTCATGAGTCCCAGAGAGACACAAATCTCCAGACCGGGAAACGCGGCTTTGATCTGGCGGGTCGCTGCGGTCAGATGGTCAATATCGCGCGCGCTCGGGCCACGTCCACTGGCGACCATACAATAACGCCGCGCGCCAGCCTGGGCCGCTTTGCGCGCGCCGGCAAGCAACTCGTCCGCTGAGAGCAGGCGGTATTTGTCAATCGGGGCCTTGGAAATGGAGGACTGTGAACAGTAGTGGCAATCTTCCGGGCATAAGCCGCTGCGAGCATTTTGTAAGACGCAGATCTTGACCTTCCGCCCAAAGAACTTTTCCCGCACCGTGAAGGCTGCCTGCAGCAGGTCGGATAGCTCCTCGTCGGCAGTCTGTAGAACAGCGAAGGCGTCTTCACGCGGCAATAGCTCGCCAGCTAATGATTGGGTCACGAGGTGCGAGAAGCTCTTCATACGCTTTTCCCTTTCCGTCAAAACGTGCTGCGCAGGATTCTGCTCTATCCGAGCAGTCCGGGAAGATCAACCGCGGTGGCGAACAGTTCGCTCAGCATTCTACGATCCTGGCCGATATCTTCACTCAGCGTCAGATGGGGAATAAGGCCCCGGCACGGCGTATCGGTCAGGCCAGCCAAGGTCGCTGCGTTGGTTCTGGTGGCATCATCTGCGGTCCGGGTCGGATGGTTGAGGATATAGCCGGCCAGGGGTAAACCACTAACCTCGATACAATGCAGGGTCAGCAAGGTATGATTCAATGCGCCCAGCTTTGATCCGACCACAACGAGAATCGGAATACCGAGGTCGCGGGCTAGGTCGGCAAACGAATAGCGGCCCACGAGCGGCACTAGCAGACCACCAGTGCCTTCTACCAGCGTCACTTCGTGCTGGCCGGCAATCGACTGAAAAACCTCGACAATCCGTTTCGGCTGAATGGTCACACCGGCCTGCTCGGCCGCTACACTCGGGGCGACCGGCGGGGAAAAACGGTAGGGACACATGGTCTCAATCGGAAGTTTGCCTTGGGCATAGCCAACGAGGCGCATGGCGTCGTCCGGGTACAAGACCCCGTCTCGTCTGTCGCAGCCGGTTTCTGCCGGCTTGAGGACACCCACCCGTTTACCTTGGGCAGTCAAGGCCGCGGCAATACCACAGCCTACCAGGGTCTTACCCGCTGCCGGTATCCGTGCCGGTGATGAACAAGCTGGTCATGTGACGGTCTGAATCGCGGTGTGGACGACAGCGAGCAGGTGCGACAACTCGGCCTCAGTAATGCTGAGCGGTGGCATGAGAATGACGGTACTGCCCAACGGGCGGATCAGTACCCCGTGCCTGCGGGCTTCCTGGATGACCCGAATGCCGATCTTCCCGGCGGGGTCATAGGCAACCTTGTTTGCCGGGTTGCGCATCAATTCGATCCCGACCATCATGCCCCACTGTCGAATGTCGGCCACATGGGGGAGGGGGGCGATATCGGTCTGGAGATGCTGGGTCAGCAGGGCGATCTTGGGCTGTAAGCGTTCAAGGACCCGCTCTTCGGCAAAAACCTCGAGGCTGGCCAGAGCCGCGGCGCAGGCCACCGGATTGCCGGTATACGTATGACCATGAAAGAAGGTTTTCAACTCTTCGTAGGGCGCGAGAAAGGCGGAAAAAATTTCCTCGGTTGCCAGGGTGGCGGCAAGCGGCAGATAGCCGCCGGTAAGGCCCTTGGCCGCGCAGAACAAGTCCGGGCTGACGTTCGCGTGCTCGCAGGCGAACATTTTCCCGGTGCGACCAAACCCGGTGGCCACCTCGTCGCAGATGAAGAGGATGCCGTGCTGCCGGGTAAACTGTCGCAAGGTCTGCACATATTCGACCGGATGCGCCCACATCCCGGCCGCGCCCTGCATGAGGGGCTCTATGATCACGGCTGCCAATTCGGCGTGCTGCCGGGCGAGTGTCTGTTCGGCCTCTTCCTGGGCTGCGGCCAGCGCATGCTCGGCCGACATGCCGCGGACAAAGCGGAACACATGCGGCGGGGTCAACCGAACCGTGTCCGCCAGGAGAGGCCGATAAAAATGATGAAAGCGTTCGGAGTAGCCCACGCTGACCGCGCCCAGGGTATCGCCGTGGTAGGCTTCGACTAGGGAGGCAAACTTCGTACGCCAAGTTTCTCCGCGCAACTGCCAGTACTGAAACGCCAGTTTGAGCGCGACCTCCGTGGCGGTGGCTCCCGCATCCGAATAGAACACGCGAGTCAGCCCGGACGGCGCCAACTCGACCAATTTTTTCGCCAGCAGTATGGAGGGAATATTGGCCAGTCCGAGCATGGTCGAATGCGAGACCCGGTTGACCTGCTCGGTAATGGCGGTGTTGATGCGGGAGTGGGTATGGCCGTGGATGTTACACCATAACGAAGAGACTCCGTCCAGATAGCGTTTCCCGTTGACATCAAGCAGATAATTGCCTTCGCCCCTGGCAATAATCACCGGGTCTTCCTGCAACCAGTCCTGCATCTGGGTAAACGGGTGCCACACATGGGTATGATCCCAGGCTTTGAGGTCGGTATACGACGGGGTGCTCATCGCATCCCGACCTCCTTACCGGCTGCGGCAAACGCATCCAGCGTCCGTGACAGATGGTCCTGGGTATGGATCGCCATCGGGGTCACGCGAATACGCGAGGTGCCCTCTGGAACGGTTGGCGGGCGGATGCCGTGGGCAAAGACGCCTCGCCGGAGGAGAGCATCGGCCACGGCCATCGTTTCGCGGGCCTCGCCGATGATGGCCGGCAGAATCTGCGAGCGGGTTGCGCCCAGCGTATAGCCGAGCGAGCGAAGTCCGTCTGCCAGCACCTGGGTGTTGTCCCACAACTGCTGGCCGCGCTCGGGTTCACGCTCCACAATATCAAGGGCGGCGAGTACCGCCGCTGCAACCGCGGGTGGAATCCCCGTGGCATAGATAAAGCTCCGCGCCCGATTCACCAGCCAGTCAATCAACTCGTGGCTACCCTCCACAAAGGCTCCCACACAGCCGAGAGCTTTGCCCAAGGTGTCCATCTGGATGTCGACCTGTCCGGTTAGACCCAGTGCTTCGACCAGGCCGCCACCGTGTGGCCCGAACACGCCGGTTGTGTGGGCCTCATCAACCATCACCCAAGCGTCATATTGTTGGGCCAGACCGACAATCTCCGCCAAGGGGGCTAGGTCGCCGTCCATGCTGAACACGCTGTCTGTCACAATCAGGCGCTGGCCGGTCGCCGGACAGGCCTGCAGCAACTCACCCAGATGCTCAGTGTCAGCGTGACGATAGACGCGGGTATCCCCTCGTGACAGGCGGCATCCGTCGATGATGCTGGCGTGGTTCAGGCTGTCGCTCAAGATCGTATCGCCCGGTCCCATCAGAGCGGACAGCACCCCGATGTTGGCGTGATAGCCCGTGGGAAAAACAAGGGCGGCTTCCGTTCTCTTCAGTGAGGCAAGGCGGTCTTCCAATTCGTGGTGGACTGCCATGGAGCCGGAAATCAGGCGCGAAGCGCCACTGCCACAGCCGTACTGCGCAATGGCCTCTTGGGCCGCCTGCTTGAGGGCCGGGTGGTTGGCCAAGCCCAGGTAATTATTGGAAGAGAACAGCAACACCTCCTGGCCTTCAAGGATAATAGCCGCGCCCTGCGCACCCTCGACCGCACGTAAGCGGCGATACAAACCGCTCTCTTTCACCTCGGCCAGTCGGGCCGTGAGGGCCTCTTTATGCATGCGGTGCTCATACTGCCGATAAAGCGCACACGTGTCCAGCATCTCATATCTTTGGAGGACGTGTCCGCTTGACATCACGGCATGGTGGCTACCCTATTGAGAACTTTCTCAATAGGGTGGTACGAGAGGACATAGGCTCTCTCCTGTCGCAAAACTGCATGCGGCGCTGCGCGCAAACCAGCCCGAGGACTCTGTCACACCAGCGCACCGTGAGCTTGGCCTCTGGCCGGTACGGTTCGATCCTGGGACGTCTGCATGGGAACAGGAGGCCCGCCACTCACGGACCGTGAATCCGCGTTCGGCTATGTGGCCGGGGGCTCCCGGCGTTTTTGCCGAGGAACTGTCGCGTAGTGCCCTCGGGTCGGTCCTGGACGAGGGCGCACTTGCCACGCCCGCCGAGGGAAAAATGAGTGTTCTCAAGCCGGTGAAAAAGGGCTTGGTCAACGGGACGGGTCAAGTTCTGCGGAAAGGTCAGCGGGCGGCGCGTTTGTTGAGGCGCGCATCCGCACTGCGCAAGAGGAAGGCGTCGCCACGGTGAGCAGTATCTGGACCGTGGGGGCAACAAAAGGAGCAGAATAACGGACCGAAGAAAAGACCGCCAAATTGAGGGCAACGGCAAATGCCATCCGCAACCACGGGCACCGATTCGTCCCAAGCCCACACGAATCTCCAGGGACCGTACGGCCTAGGCTATGTCTCCAATCATTGGCTGTGCGGCGTTCCGCAGCCGGCGGCGGGTGCCGGGGAGGACGCCCGCAGCGAGGCAATTGTGGGCGCGCTGGTGGAGTGGGGCTCCCTGCGGCACTCCTTGATGCTCCCGAAACCCTGCTCGCTGCCGTTACGCCCCGCCTAGGCGGCCTCGGGCGGCCGCGGCGGTCGCTCAAGAACGGCATCCGTGTCCTCCGCCTTGGCGGCGCTCAGACCGGCGCCGGTGGTAAGCCCGGCGAGCAGGGCCGCGGGACAGGCGGCGGGCCGGCCCGGGCAGGGAACTGCGTCGTCGACCCCGCCCCGGGCGTGTCCTATCTCCCGCGGTTCGCCGGCCTTGCGCGACCCGGTGGCATGACGGGGGCACGGCCTGCCGCCGAATCGCTCCTCCGGCTTCGTCACGCCTGGGCGCTGGCGCCCAGGCGTGGAGGCCCGTCAAGACTCTGCTGCCCCCGGCCCGCCTTGCGCCAGCGGTTGGAGCGGTGGTTGCAAGGCGGGCCGCACGAAGAAGAGCCCGGCTATCCCTTGGCGGGCGTCCTGGCGCCGGGGGCGGGGCCGCCCTTGCGCCAGCACACCCGCCAGCCGCCACCACGCCTCAGCCAGCATGGTAAATCGCTCGCCCGAAATCGGAAAACTCCTTGACACCCTTCCCGGCATGAATACCTGTCCCCATGACACAACCCGGCCCAGCATGTGAATTGATTGGGCACACAGCCTAGGTGGCGATGTCGCCCGATTCGGCCCTGGAAACGGCAGAGTATCTCGCCCAGAGATGGTACAACTGATTGAAAGGCACGATACGGATCATAATTCGTATCGTGCCCTGTTTCGTGAACTCCACGGCGTTGATGCTCCTCCCGCCTATAATGGCTGACATGTCGATCTGCCACGAAGACACTGCTCGGGCCGGGGAACTGGCCCACAAATATATCGCGGTCTATCTACTGTCGGCCATGCACCATTACGAACTCATGGGCGATCATTTCAAGAATGCGAGGGGCTACGAAGCCTCCGGTGATGCCGTGGACACGCTACGGGAGTTGGGCGAGGACATGGCCCAGATGTATGTCAATGCTCAGGCATGGGGAACCTCGCAGCAAATTCTGGACAAGCTATCTCGCTGGCGAGAGGTCGTCGGACAGTTTGATCTGACCTTCGGCTTTCGCGGAGTCGGAGTGCCGTTTGAAGATGCCGAGGGATATCAGCGTTTAGTCGCGCAAAAAGTCTTCCCAAGCTTCAATACTAACAAAACATTGAAACAAAGAGTACGTCTATCGTCAAGTCAGTAAGGTTCCAGTATGACGTTTCCGACCCGTCTGCCGGCCGGTGAGCACATGAAAATGCGGGAAAGAGCATCTCCTAACCCCAATCAAGCCAATCTCATCTTGTTCAACCGCTTGCAGTCGTCCGTCAGGGGCACCAAGACCCACTCGGCCTCCATCTGCTCCAAGCCGCGCTCACGCCGCGCCATCGTCGGGTCGTGACGAATACTGTTGTGCTTGCTCGCGTTCGCCCGAAGCCACGCGCCGGCCACGCTCACCAGGTCGCCCTGCAACTGCTTCAATTCCCGCGCCAGCAGGAATCCCGGTAAAAACGCTCCGCCCATCGCATCGCTGTTCCGCCGACGAAACGTGCAGAGTGTGTCGTGGTCCGGGTGGCAGTCCGCCGCCTCATAGCGAACACCCAAGGCCCGGAGGGGCGCCCGCTCTAGAGCGAACCGAAGAGCCCGCTGGTGGAGCAGTAAATCAGCCGCGCCAGCAGCATCCGCAGGCGGTATTGCGCCGACCCCGTGCCTCGCTCGTTCACCTGGAACGCACTCCTCGGAACCCGCTCCCTCACCTCTGACACAAAAATGCGCCAGATCGTCTTCCAGAACCCCGTCCCGTCTATCTGGAGGCAGAAGATCAAGCTAGGACGGGGCGCGCTCGACAAATTTCGGCGTCTTAGCAACCTGGGCCGATGGCACAACGGCTATAGATGAGGGCTATGACAGGAAGTCGGTGTCTAAGTCCGACAGATTGCTAGGCCGTTTGTTTCGTCCGCGCTTCTCTCTTTGAAGGACTGAGGGAAAAGAGTGGTGAGGCCCGGATGAGGTCTACAGGTGAGCCTTTGGACGATCGCCAGGTTGTGGCGGACTTTTTGCCCCCACCGGAGCAGACCATTTTTAATGAGGGCGAGGCCAAAGCTACTGACGACAAATATATAAAGTGAGTGGAACGAAGGACCAGGAGGAAAAACGTGACACGACCTGGTGAAGTCAAGTCAGACAAGCAAGCGTTTTGTCAAATCCTCGCCCGTCTTGAAGGCGATGTTGGGACGATACTTAAACTCGTCTCGAAGGGCAAGAAAGAGGGATGTTTTCCAGGTACGGCACCTTTTTGGGCGCTCCTGCGTATGACATTTCCGATCGCCGAAGCGATGGGAGATTTGATCTATGGCAATAAAACGGGGCAGAATCTGCAATCCGTACTTAAAAATGAGTTTGAGGCAGTACGGTCTGGGTATCAGGGGAAGGCAGCTATTTTAGTTCTTCTGTTTCGACATTCATTAGTCCATACAGATGAACTGCGGACATTGGTTACTGAACAGGGAAAAGTCGGATGGAAGGTTAGTTGGTGTGAACCAAAGAAGCATCTGAAGCACAACGTCTCTGGTTCTCGTCATGTCACTATTCATTTTGACACCACAGCGTTCTACAAAGACCTCGTTGCTGTATGCTGCAAAGCAATGAACAAGGAGTGGGATGATCAGGTTATGAAGAGGTATAACGGATGGCTCACGCTCGACATGGATAAGACGGGAAAAACCACAATGATCAAGGGTGCTACTGACGAATTAACCAAGCTACTGACGAATTAACCAAGCTACTGACGAATTAACCAAGCTACTGACGAATTAACCAAGCTACTGACGAATTAACCAAGCTACAAAGACCAGCATAGCCAACATCATTCGACCCGTCCTGCCATAGCTAGTACACAAGCAGAAGCGGACAATACTCCTGAGGAAGCCGTCGTTTCTGGATTCCTATGCAAGTGGGAATCTAAGCCTCATTGCCTGTTATCGAAGCCCCCCCTTTTTGTCCAGTTTTATCATTCTGGGAATTCAAAAAACCCTTTGAATTCGAAAGGTTAATAGTGCCCTCATTATTTACCCCATTCGTACGCCTAAGCAAGTGTCGTAAATTCTCTGCTCGATTACCGCAAGTGGAGGGGCGAGAGGGGCTTGACATGAATATCTGTAGTCTTTATGATTCATATCATTGCAATACAACTTGCAATGCAAAGATATTAAAGGTCAATAGAAATGAAGCGATCGGTTCCTGAGAAATTAAAGAAAATACAAGTGGCTCTCAGGCCGCTGGAAATACCGGGCAAGCCAGCGGGCGCGCCCGTCAAGCCGGCCCATCTCGCCAAGCTGCTGGACGTTGCCCCGTCTTCCCTATCCCGCTGGATGCAAGACAAGGTCGTTCCGAGAGGCCGGCAAAAGGAACGGCTTGATATCCTGTATCGGACAATTCTTGAGGCAGAAGCCGGGAATATGGAGGCCAAGGCGATGCTGGAAAAACTCGTCAGTCCAACGCCTGCTATGGGCATAGTCGCTGGTGCCGGACTTGTTTCTGGAGCCTTGGTCGCGAGTCCCATCCGGTTAGGGTTGCTTGGGGCAATTGCCTCAGCCGGGTTGGGGTGGCTTCTTTCCGACAAAGAAGGCGACGATGAAGAGTGACCTGGAAGGGAGAACTCATGTACACAGCTCACGCTAAGGTCCGAATGCAACAGCGCGCTATACCGCGAAGCGTGGTCAACCTACTCCTCGACTATGGCGAACGGGCGTCCGCCGGGCGCGGTAGCGAAATATTCTACTTTGGCAAGCGTGGTCGGCGGCGAGTTTGTCGTTCAAAGGGACAGGCCATTACGCGGCGACTTGAAGGGCACTGGCGCGACTACGTGGTTGTGGCAGATGGTCAAGTCGTGACGTGTGGCAAGCGATACCGCCGGATTCGCCGAGGCTGAGACAACGAATCATTTCTGAGCAAAGGAGCGGCCATGGAACTTGTTCGTGTATTGTCAGAATCCTCCAACGAAGATTTAGAATATCTGGTAAACTACTTGGAAAAAGCTGGCTTTACGGAGACACTAACTCAGTCTCCCGGGTATCGTGCTCACAACCCTAACCACTCTATGTATGTAGCCGAAATTGCTCACCATATAAGACTTTTTGGTGGTAATACTCTTGTCAATTTTTTTAGAGAGGAAGGGCCACCCTATGAAGAGATTGTGAGAGACGTTGCGAACAAACTGGGAGTGGATTTCAATTATGATGACTCGGTTGAACAGGTTGAGATGAAGATTCTGCTTAAAAAGATTAAGAAGGCATTTGATGAAGGAATGAGTGCCGATGAGCAAAAAGAATTCATCAAAGCTTGTGAGCAAGAAGGGATCAATAAGAAGGACTTCAGAACGGGCTTTCCTATGGCTGCACTTCTAGCCCAGTTGGCTGTCCAGAGTTCGGGCTTCCTCGCCTATCAAATCGCAGTGATAGTCGCCAATAGCGTAGCAAAGGCTTTCTTAGGCCGCGGATTGAAAGTGGCGACAAACAACGCCGCTCTCAGAAGACTGATCGATCCTTATCTGGCCTATCTCTGGTGGTCTCTCTCGCCTATTATCGCTTTAGCAGGACCGGCCTACCGCGTGATAATTCCTTGTGCATGCCATGTGGCCTATCTCCGTCGGAAGGTGCATTACCGTGAGGACTTTGGAGACGGCGAATGAGCATCATCCCTGATTTTGTTGACGTCACACTCAAACTGCCTGAGCGGATCAAAAAGGGACTCGCGAATGGAGCATTTACGCGTGAAGGAGGGGTCATCAGAAAAGGCAACGGCGAGATCGTAACATTTTTGCGGGAGTCAAGTGGACTTTCGCAAGAACTAGCTAAGGGGAATCTCCCGTCTTCACCTTGGCTGTCATCCCAGATATCGAGCCTTCGTTTCTTATCCACAGCAGCCTTAGATATGCAGGTATTGAATTTCGGGATCAGTGCAATTGGTTTTTCCGTTGTCATCTCAAAACTGAACAAAATGCAGGCCGACCTGCAAGCGATTCGCGGGAAACTGGACCGGATTCTTGGGGAAATATTATGGATTTCACAGAAACAGGACCTGGAAATAATCGCAAAAATGAAAGCCGCCCTTGAAATAGCTGATGGAGCTGCCCTCTCCCTTTCCAAGCGTCGACGGCAAGAAGATCTGCTGTACGCAAGTCGCCAGTTACATAAATCGGCAGAAGACTCAAAGGTCATTTCGCATGACTTGATCATGACGAAAAATATTTATCCAAACCCGGACTTTTTGATCTCCTCTATCGAACATGGATATGCAGCCGTATTGCCGTCGTGCAGTGTGAATTGTGGCTGAAAGAGAACAATCAAGCGGCGCAAGATAGAGAGGATGCGTAAGGAAAACGAAGAAATCCGTAAAGCCTACTTGTATCCCCTTCAACATTTCGACGAAAATCTAACTCATCTGATGACGGATGGAGAAACCTATCGTAGATTGAAAGGGACCAAAGAATTGATTATGAATACGACATCTCAAATAGCAGGCTATCAGCAAGAAATTGATTTCGTACAGCAAAAAGGGCTTGCATGGGAAGAATGGAAAGATGTAGGTGATAGTGAGGAATCTCAGTTAATCTTTTTACTGCCTAAAAACGATTATCGGACTTGAGTCTTTATGCAATCAAGGAGCGAAAATATCGACTACATGGTGCGGACACTTCTTATCGCTACATTTGTACTCGTTCCAATTATTCCCGAGTCAGTGCTCGCTGATCCATCCAGCCGACCGTCTTTCAGTCCCTACCGTAGCCTATCGTATACAAGCCCGTTGTTTCCGAACTACACGCATCAATCGCAGAGCAACCACTACAGTGTAGGCGGTTACAGCCGTCATACCTACAAATATAAAGACAGTTTCGGTAACCGCTATAAGAGCAAGACCCAGATGCTGCCTAGCGGGACGACCGTCACTAGGGGCAAATACCGCAGTTCGTTCCCGTCGTTGCCGAACTATACGTATAAATCGCAGAGCAAGAGCTATAGAGTGGGCGGTTACAGCCGTCACACCTACAAATACAAAGACAGTCTCGGCAACCGCCATAAGGGGACCATCGAAGTATTCCCTGGTGGCACGGTCCGACACAAAGGCAAAGTCAACGGCAGGAAGTTCAAAGAGATGTCTCGTAATAAGTGACAAACCGCCGCGCTCCTTGGTGAAGTGGACTTCTATCGCCGCGTTGGAAATTCTTCGTGCCAGCCATATCAATGTCCTGTGGGATTATGGTTTATCTCTATGTGCTTGGAAAACGCACAACATAAAACCCTTCACATACCCCCGAAGCATCAAGAGCACGAATAGAGAGGGGGTCCATTCCAGATGGTGAGGTTTTGGATGGAAGTATTCCAAAATCAAAGACGAAACTCCTTGAAGTATGGATTGAGTGGCATAAAGGTGAACTTGTTGCGAGCTGGGAGCTTGTAGTATCCGGGCAGCATCCGTATAAAACTGAACCCTTGGGGTAAGTTATGAACCCACGTCAAAATAGTAACCTAACCCCAACAGACGATTACAAATTATTGTTGACGACACCAATAGAAAATGCAGGATTTATGATCGCTCTCCGCTGCCTGACCTTGGTGTCTTCCTAGGCTCAGGACTCCATAACCAGAAGATGTCGATAGCGGCGAGGCAGAGGGCGCGGAAGCAGTGGGTGTGCACCTCTGTCGTCTCGCAGGGCGAGGCGGTGCCCCTCCGTAAGGCTGCCGCACAGGCGTGCGATGCGGGGTTCGCCGTTTGTCGAGGTCGGCGTCGTATGCGCCCGGGGAGGCCGGGGTCGAGGCCGCGCCCGACGAGGAGGTCGCGGAAGCGGGCGCGGGCAGATCCCTGGTCGGCGCTCAGGGTCTTGGCGGCCGGCAGGGCGGGCGTCCAAAACTCGGCACCGTGATAGGCGCGGACGGGGCCTTCGGTGAGCCGCCGGATCAGGGGGTGGCCAGCGGCGTCGCAGACCGCCGGCCGCTTGGCACTGAGCCCACCCTTGTACGCCCGAGACCGCGTGGGAGGACCCTGCACAAGGAGCTGATCGCCACCCAGGACGGGTGTACGCCCGAGACCGCGTGGGAGGACCCCTTTGTGAATAGGCGGGACGCCGGCAGAGGGGGCGCGGCGAGCAGCATCGTCCCGGGCGCGGTGCACTCCCCGGCCCGCGCCGCGTAAAGGCGCGCACACCCCCGCCTGGCTCCCACGCAAAACTGGTTGTACCGGGTCTTGGGCGGGCCGGCACACGCGGGCGCGGCACGCCACAGCAGCCCTGCCCGGAGGACGGGGAGGAGGTCCGAGCTCTCCCGACAAGCAGCGACCCGCGGCACCCCGCGCCCCTTGGTCGGCCGCAAAGGACGGAGACGGGCGCACGGCGCTGCCGAGAGCCAACAATGGAGACCCGACCTGACCTCCTCCCTCTCTTGGCGTCAGCAAACACATCGAACACACAGGGACAGGACATTTATAGGGCCTGAGCCTAGAACTCAGGGAGGAAGGTTACTTTCAGCAAGTCACAGTTGTGGGTGGTACGGTGGCATGGCCACATGACCCAGGATATCTGCCCGGACACGCTCTATCTGGACGAGGGCGGAGAAGGGGGGCCGTTGCCACCCTGTAAAGCGGCTCGTGAGGAAGTTTGTACCCATCCGGTCTCGACTGAGGTGGCACCCCGGCTTGGGAAACCTGTCGACAACACCCGGGCTCTGGCTTCGAATATAGCAGAACTCCAACGTCTGGCACGCGGAGCAGCGGATCAGGGTCGAATTGAAAAATTAAGCCAGGGTCTGTAGAGAGAGTAGTTGAGTTTCCTCTCGTGGAGCCTATACGCTTGCGGCTCATGGATATCCACGCGCAACAGGAGATATTGATATGAGGGTGCGTCCCTCGCCCGATAATGCACACAACTTTTCCCACTCCAATGTGGTATTTCAGATTGATGTTGCTCCACATCGGAAGACATTTATGATCGGTATTAGCGGGTTCGCGTTCGCCAAAGCCTCCCGAAGTGCCTTGCAGGTGGAGATCGAAGCATCAACAATGCCGGTTTTATCTCGCGCAGATTGGATTGCAAACAAGGAAGCGAGTGGAAGAGAAAAGGACTTGTTAGGCGAGCAGATTCTCCGCCAATATGAGGAATAGCCAGTTTGTATCCCCCCCCCCCCCCCCCCCCCCCAAAGGCCTCTCCCGCTAGGGGAGAGGGAGGAGATTCATGCTCCCTCCATGGGCCGTGGCGTATACTTATACAAATCCTTCCAATACTGATCCAGCACGGCCTCGTCGGCACAGTCAAGACACTCCAGGTCCGGGTCGGACACGTCCAGCAATCCCTTTTTGATCAACGTCTCGGCATACGGTCCGCGATCGATCAGTTTGGCTGGGCCGCGCTCTTCGGCCAGCCGTTTGCGGAGTTGGGCCGTAGCCGCTTGATCGACCGTGTGTGTGAGCGGGTCCAGGGCGACTCCATAATCCTGCTCGGCCCGCTCGGGCGAGACGAGTTTGCGGACGACATCCATACGAACGGCGTCGATATCGCGTTCCAGGGGGTCGCCCCAGCCGCCACCGCCGGGAGTGGTGAGGCGAATAACCTCTCCCGCTTTGACCGGAATGGCATCCCGGCTGAAGTAGACGGCTTCTTCTTCTGGGGTGCCGGGGTTCTTGATGGACGAACTCGGCGCCCCCCATTTCCCACCCTTGATACCCGTGCAGGCAAAGGCAGTTCGTTCCGTGACAGTCAGATAATACCCATCGACCAGGGGGCGTATCTCTTTCTCATAGCCCAGTCCGCCACGATATTTCCCGGCTCCGCCCGAATCCGTCGCCAGCCCAACGCGCAGGACTTCAACCGGGAAGCGCTGTTCAATGAATTCCGCCGGCAGGTTTTTGGAATAGGGGACCAAATCCACCGCGTCGGTCCCATCCGCATGCGGCCGCGCGCCCGAACCCGCCCCAAAGATTTCCCGCATCAGAAACAATTTGCCCTCAAAATCCTGCCCATACAGACCGTAGATCTGGATGTTCTGCATGTCGGCCACCACCTCCCCATCAAAGGCTTTGGCCAAGGCAACGGTATAGGCGCTGATCATGCGCAGCATACAGGTCATACGACTCACCACCGGGGCCGGAAACTGCGGGCTCAGAATGGTCCCCTGTGGAATACGGCAGCGAAAGACCTGGGTCACGCCCTCGTTCACGATGATGCCGGGAATCTGTGCTTTGAAGAACGCGCCGAGCCATTTGGAGTAATGACGGCCATCGACCGGCCAGTTGATCGGGCCCTTGGCCTGGGGACTGGTGCCTGCGAAATCCAGCACCATCTTGTCTGGATACTTGCGCATCGTCAGCTGGAGCTTGACCGGCTTGTCCAGGCTCAGGCCGTCGTTCTCGATAAAATCCTCCCCGACGAATTCTCCATCAGGGAAGAGGGGCAAGCCCTGCTCGCGCACGACCTCAGCGCAGCGGTCCAGGATTGCATAAAACGCGGCTTCTACCTCATCCCCGCCAAAACGCTCGCATAATTCCGTTATCCGCCGACGGATGACCTCATTCGCGCCAACAAAGGCATCAAGATCGCCCCGCAGGTCCTCGGGGAAACGGCTGTTCCGCAGCAGAACCTCGGACAGCCCCTCGTTGAGGTGGCCCTTTTCGTAGAGCTTGACAGGCGGACAAATGGTGCCTTCCTCAAAAATACTGGTCGAGGTGTTCGGCCAGGAGCCCGCCATACGGCCCCCGACATCGCTGACATGACCGAAAATCTGCGCGAATCCAACCAGCCGTCCGTCCCAGAAAATGGGTGTGACCACACAATAGTCCGGGAGATGCCCGATCGTGCCGGCTGATTGATAGACATCGTTGTAGATAAACACATCGCCTTCATAGATGCGCTCGACCGGAAACTTCATCCGAATCGGGTCGGCGGTCGCGGCCCAGGACACGCGCGAGACCGATAGACAGTCGAGCGTGTTGAGTGAGGCCCGGTAGTCGTGCTGTTCGCGGATAATGGTGGATCGGGCCGTCCGTTCCACCGCGGCTTCGGCTTCCGTAATGGCGGCTTCGATCCCGCCGTCCACAACATCGACCAGGATCGGGTCCAGGTCTTCTCTCAACGCGTCGATGCGGCGGAGCGCGTCCGGATCCCGGGCAATCTGGCCGTACCGAAATGGGGCATAATCCTGAAAGGCAACATCTTCATTGGCTTTGTCGTAATAGGTCTGTGAAAACTGCTTGTGATCGGCCATACTGACACTCCGTGGAATATGTTTCGTTAGGGCGTTCGCGTAAGCCGCAGTGTCCCCCACTGGTCCACCCGACCGCTCCAGCCCGGCTCCACAACCGTGGTGGTGTCGTACTGCTGGATGATGGCCGGACCGCTCAACTCGTTGCCCGTTTGCAGCGCCGCTCGATCATACACTGGAGTATCCAGCGTACTTTTGGAGAAATAGACCGCGGTCCGGCCCGTCCGGGCATGCTCCGGGCTCGTGCCCGCCGGTTGCGCTTGTGGCACGTGAGGGCGTGAGAGCAGCCCCAACCCGGTGACCCCCAGATTGACCAACTCAACCAACTCCTTCCCCGCATAGGAATAGCCGTAGAGGTCCTTATGGCTGGCGTGAAACTGGGTGATAGCGTACCGAATATGGGTTTGAATGTCCGGTGTTGCCGAATCAATCGAGAGTGGAAGCCGAATCTCATAGGCTTGGCCAGCATACCGCATGTCCACAAAATGATTGAGCAGGGTATCCTGGGTGAGTAAGCCTTCATCTTCTAGACGGGCGGCCACGCGGTGTTCAAGGTCCTGAATTTCGGCCGCGATACGGTCCACGTCAAGGTGGTCTTCACGCTGGACATCCGTATGCACCAGATCCACGCGCACATCAGTCAGCAGCAGGCCATACGCCGAAGTCACACCGGGGTTGGGCGGGATGATCACGTGCTGCATACCGAGCCAGTCGGCCAGATAACAGGCGTGGAGTGGTCCGGCTCCGCCAAACGCAACCAGGGCGTAGCTGCGCGGGTCACGTCCCCGTTTCACGGATACTGTCCGAATGCCGGCAGCAATGTTCTCAACGGCAATGCGCAGAACACCTTCTGCGGCAGCGACCGTATCCAGTTTAAGGCCCGCGGCAAGTTGAGCGACGACCTCCGTTGCCTGACCGAGGTCTAACGGGACACTGCCACCGGCAATAGTCGGTGTGATCCGTCCCAGCACCAGATTGGCGTCCGTCACCGTCGGCTGAGTGCCACCCCGGCCATAACAGGCCGGCCCGGGATGCGCACCCGCGCTGTCTGGGCCCACTTTCAGGCTTCGCCCGCCCGCCAGCCACGCGATTGACCCACCGCCCGCCCCAACCGTATGCAGCTCGATCATGGGCGTTTTGATGTCATAGATATCGACCTTGCCTTCCGTCAACATGCGGGGCTGGCCGCCTTCGACAAGACAAATATCGGCCGAGGTCCCGCCCATATCAAAAGTAATGATGTCCTGGTTGCCGCTCAGTGTTCCAAAATGAGTGGCGGCAATCACCCCTGCGGCCGGGCCGGAAAGGGCCGCGGCAATAGGCAAACGCGCGATCTCCTGGGCCTGAGCTAGCCCACCGCTTGAGCGCATGATGTAAAACGGCGCGCTGATGCCCCGCTCGCGTAAGTGCTGTTCAATCCGGGTGTGATACGCGGACAGAAGGGGCATCAGGGCGGTGTTCAGGCAGGTTGTATTGGTCCGTTCATACTCGCGGTATTCGCGCAAGATGTCCGACGAGATGGAAACAAAGCAGGCCGGATACACCTCGTGAATAATACGCCGGACCGCTTCCTCGTGCTCTGGATTACGGTAGGAGTGCAGTAAGGAAACGGCCACAGCCTGAATACCGCGCGCTTTGAAGTCCTCCGCAACGGCCGCGACTTCGTCCCGATCCAACGCCTGGATGACCGTACCCCGGACATCCAGGCGCGCACTGATTTCACGGATGCGCTCAAGCGGCACCACTCGCGGCGGTTTAATCCACCAAGTGATATCTCCAAATTCTCCGGGGACGGTCTGGCGGGCGCACTCCAAGGCTTCCCGGTAGCCAGCGGTAATGATCAGGCCGAGTTCTGCATACTTGCGCTCCAGGATGGCGTTGGTGGCAACGGTCGTGCCGTGAAAGACCGCGTTCACCTCGTGGGCATCGATCTTCCCCTGCTGGGTGATATGCGCAAAGCCGCTCACAAAGCCTTGGGCCGGATCGTCCGGCGTGCTGCGTACCTTTGCCAAATGCAGCGTCCCGCTGGCTTCTTCGAGCGCAACAACATCTGTAAACGTTCCCCCAATGTCTACCGCTAACCGCCAAGTCATCCCGCCCCTCCTTGGAGCCACTGTAGGGAGCTTGGCCGGACCTGTCTACATGAGGGCATTATGGGCTAGTCCCCTGAATCTCAAGTTCGTAGCATAAGTTGTGTTCGATGCGGCAACAGAAGCGCTGGACGGCGGCGAGGATGTCGGCGGCGGATTGGGTCCACTTGCAGGGCGTGGGAGTTTCGTTGGGGGGGTCGAGGCAGGCCCGGAGGGCGGTGGCGAGTGGCAGGGGCGAGCGGGGGCCGCCCCGCGGCAACGGCTTGCGGGGCACCGCGGCGCGCCCGCGCGCGCCCGGGGGGAGCCAGGAGGCGGAGGGCGGCGTGCAGTGGCCGGGCCAGGGCGGGCGCCGGGCCCGCCCGGCGCCCGCCGCGGGGTTGTGGGGGGGGGGCGGAGTGGTCCCTGGCGCTATGGCTATCCCGCCCCCTCGGGGACTTGGCGGGCGATCACCTTGAGGCAGGCGAGGACCGCCCTGGCCCGGGGGCGCCGCTAGCACTAGCCGAGGCCCGCGCCGGGGGCGAGGGCGCGCGCGGCGCACAGTGCGGGGGGGCCGGGTGCGCTGGTCATCGTGGGGGCGCCGCTCAGCCATGCCCGGCCGCATCGGCCGGACCGGCGGGGGGTGGGCGCGGGCCTGGCGCGGGCGTTTCGCGTCGACACCCAGCCCCCGCGCGCGGGCCGGCGGCGACAGCGAGAGCCCGACGAGGTCCCGTCCCTTGTCCACGTAGGGCGGGGCGCGGGAGCGCGTGACGGGCTCGCCACGGGGCGGCCGGCCGCCGCGCCCCCGAGGCGCCGGCGCGGCGTGGGCGACCGGCCAGTCGCCTGCGCCAGCGAGCGCCGCGACCAAGGGGGGGCGTCGGCCGGGGTGGGGGGCAACGGCCGCTCGCTCCCCGCGGCGCCCCGCGCGGCCGCGAGGCCCGCGAGACGCTCCCGCACGACACGGCGCCGCCATCCCCCCCCGTGTGCTCATGCACGCCCAGCGCGCCCGCCCCTGCCGGGTTGCCCAGACCCGCCGCGCCGCGCCGGCGCAGGCGGCACCCATCCGCCCGCGCGCGCCATCCGGGGGCGACGAACCGGCGCCGCCAGAGACGACCGGGCCGCATCCCTCCAGACCCGCACCACCACGGGCCGGCCCAGACCGCGGGGCAGCGCCAGGACCTCCGTGTGCACACTCCGACCGCCCTCAGACAATCATGCTTACTTCAGTTCCAGGGGACTAGGGGTGATATCAATAAATAGGAGAACAAAGCGTCTATCCAGGGCTGGCAATGATGTTTTATTCCATGAAAGCCTTAAATCCAGGAAGTCATAGCCACGCCCCATTCCACTGAAGACCGAACGCAAATGCCCCGGCCTTCGAGACTGAGTGGACGCACGGGGGAAGGGATTCTTTCTCTTGGTCTTCGGGGTAGACGGGGCACCGGCATCTGCGGTGCAGACGGCGCCTTGCGACGGCCGGCACCCCCACGCGGAGCGTCCAACACCCGCAAGTCCAGAGCGCCCATCCGCCCCCCGGTCTGGAGCGCCCAATGCCCGGCCCGCAACCACTTCCTCCTATCCGGCGGAAGCAATAACCTCTGCTCTGGAGGATACGGGCGCAACGGTGTCGGCCTCTCCCATTCACCCCGGAACTTGCCTGCCTGTATAGCATCGCATCCCGGTTCCTCCGGCGCAGACTCCTAGGGCTTGAGTTGTGTGAACGCCTGGGTGGAAGCGCACCTGCATGACCTGGATGAACGCATTGCGAGAATTGACAGGTGAGCTTTTCAGTAAGGGAATGCGATTTGTCATATTTCACCGGGGCGAGCGGATACGTAGTTGTCAACACCGGCTGCTCTGCCGAGAGCGTTTGGTGTGGAGCCGCTCCCCTCATTTCACGGACGAACGGACGACCCCTTGGACACCAAGGCGCCCCCGGCGAACTGTTCCAATGCGTCGGTGCTCCGGCTCAAACTGCAGTGACGCAGTCATGGCCGGGCAGGAAGCGCTTGGCCATGATGCCCCTGGGTCCGCACCAGGGCCGAGTCGGGCTGGAAGGGGTTCAGGGCGCCCTATCTGGTCAGGTCACAAGGGGTTTGTGCGTCCGGCCAAATCAGAATAAGGGGCGGCAACGTCGATGACACAAATCCGGATTTTGAGTTGCTCGTCAGCTAACAGCGTAGACGTCAGACGATGCTCGAGCTCCTGTGCACTATCCGGTGGCAATCCCGTCATAGGTGGCGTCGGTCGGCAACCCTCGGTATCTCCGAACCAAAACACAAGATAGATGCCATGCCCTCCTGTCCCCAGATCCCTGATGTAGCGGGCTATCAGCTGTGATCGAATCGCACTCCAGAGGCGACGATGACAACTTCTTTTGATCTCGATGGGCACCCTGTATTGGCCATAGGAAACACAAATGTCCGCACGCTTGTCGTCAGCGAAGCGAACTTCTGGTTCAACGTCGATTCCGACTTGCAGCAGTCTGCTCCTCAAATCCGACAATAGTGCATCCCGGCAAGCCGCTTCTGGGCGGGGACTCAGTGGACGGTTGTGTCGGTCTACATTCCAGTACTGGCGCCAGTCGGACGTATTTCCGTCGCGCGTGTTGCGTGCCATTTGGCGCAAGTGTTCGAGAGTCAGCGCAGTCAAATCCGCTACATTCGCTGGTGCGCCGCCGTCCAGCGTCGCAAGTACCTGAGCGACATCGCTATGGGTAAATTCAGCTTCGCGGCGGAGTGCCTTTTGTCGGTAGGCGGCGTCCATGAGAAGAGAGCGCCAAGGGCGCAGAGCGTTGTCGGAGGACAACGCTCCGAGAGCGCGGGAAGCGTCCTCCGTCGAAATCGCCGCCAGTTGCTCAATGAAGCCTCGGACCCGGCCCGAGCCATGCATCTCCGGCGTGACGACGCCACCTTCACCCGAGTCGGGGTGAAGAGAATAGGGTCTGCAGGAGGAGCCGATGAGGCGGATCAGCAGTCGCAAGGCAGGCACACTCTGACGACACTGGAGATCGGGCGAGGGGTGGAATTGCCTAGTCACGGCCTCTGCCAGGAAACGAATGCGGCGTTCTGTGGCGGTGGCATAGGACTTCAACCGCTCGACGTAAGTTTCAGGTGCAATGCACAAGCCGGCGGCGAGCCAATGGACGCGTTGCGCCACGTTCATACCGGGAAGAGCGTGCTTCTCGTCGATCAACTCAAGAAGCGGTTCGACCTCGCAGTGGCGCCTAGCTGCCAGCAGAAGATGGTGCAAGCTTGATAACTGACCGGATGTGCAACGCACGGGGAATCGCTTGAGAAGGGATAGTGCGGCGATCCGAGCGACCCGTGCATGGTCTGGAGAATGGGCCAGCTCATGGAGACCGGCAGGGGGCTCCGCGCCGTTGCGGAGTTTGGAGAGAACGGATCGTGCCAGCACGTCGGCAACAACGTCGGGGCGGTTGGATAGCAACCAATCCAGCCAACGCGGCGGACGGTCTGCAGGATGTCGCGCTGCAGACCACATAGGCACGGTGTAGTGAATTGCCAGGGCCAGCCGCAAAACCCCCTCGTCGATATCTCTCCCGTCGAACGGCTCAGTTCTGGATATCTCTTCCAAACCCGCCATGAATGGAAGCGCAAGGCGGTGCGTTCGGCTTAAGGTTCCGAGGCGTATGATTTGCCTATCCGAGGGAAGCTCGTTCCGTTCCATGGCTTTACGAAACCCGAACAAAACCGCCTCGACCAGGCTCACGGCGCCGGCTAGGAGAGCATGCAGCCTTTCTCTTGGTGAACTGCCTCGAACGTTGAAGTATCCACCGAAATATACCTGGGCAAGTTCGTCTAGAAGCGCGGGGCTTGCCCTGTTTCCGAGCAGTTCGTCCTCGTGCGGTTTCACATGGTCGTGCCAGTTCGGCTGCTCCGCCCCCAACTGGACTTGGCGGCGGCGCCCGGAAGCGTTCCCGGCGGAAGTACGCGTTTCAAGTTCTGCGATTCTCTTGTCAAAGACATCCCGGAGACCTGGGTATCCGGCCAGACGCCCCGATACCACTTCACGGGAAAGGTCTTTGCTGAAGCGGTCGTAGTGCAGGCACGCTGCAATTTCGCCCAGGAGCCAATCGGCAGCATTCGCGTCTTCAGCGACGATCGCCTGATCAAGGCACCAGAGACCGAAATCCGACGGCCGTGCGGCGCCGAAGAGCCTGAGATGCTCTTCCTTGTGGATACAGCTTGCGAACTCGTATGGTTGGTCGCATTGGGGTTGGCCGATACACGCCTTGAGGCCCATGGCCAGTAGGGTTTTCCACGCGCCTGGGCGGTTTTCTATCCACTTCCGAATAACCTGAGAGTCCTCTCGTCCGAGGTCTGGACCGCATGTCCAGTCGCCTGCATATGCGGCCAATCCCAACCAGTAGAACAAGCGGGTCAAGTCCACCTCATCCCCGGATATCCGAAGAAATCGGGCTAAGAGGTTCGAGGGCAACCAACTGAGGAAAAAGGGGTGAAGTCCGCGTGTCTTATCTTCCGAGAGCAGTGAACCGGAGCGTTTGGCAAATTCGTCAAGAAGCACGGCGAGTTGATCTTTTGTCGACTTCTTGGAAAGGTCCCCGGTCCAAAAATATTTGTATTCGAGGCACCCTTTGGGCGCTCGCGGGAGGCGGAGATACTGCATGATCTCCGTTTCCGATATTGCTGTGGGATAGAGAGTGGACAGCAGACGGCCAAGCAAGGAGTCGTCGGGGTCCGGCACTTTGCCGGCAAAGACGTCGGCAGTGAGTGCCTTGAGCTCAGCGTAAGCGCCCGCATCGCTCTTCCGGTGCCATAGGAACAGATCTATGGCACGAAACCTGATCCTCGGCCACCACGTTTCATCGCGCAGCAACATCATCAGTGGACCGGCGAGTCCCGGAAGGCGCCCTCCGTATCGGAGCGCTTCGATCAGGATGACGATGAAGGATTGCCATGAGTCCTCTCGCGACGGCGCGGTCAGAATCTCGTGGCAATACTTTTCCATGTCGGAGGAGATCAGATCACCGAGCCGCGAATCCAACTGAAGAGTGACGATCAACCGTGGGTTTGCGCTGACTTCCCGCTGGATGCCAGCGAGCAGGCTGCGCTTTTCGCTTGGTGAGAAGCCGCTGGCGTCACCGTAAAGAACCGTCCCAAGAGGATCGCGCGCGCTGATCTCTGTCCGACTGGGTTTGCTGTGGGCCGCGAGCCATGCCGAAAGGCCGCGCAATTCGGAAACCACCGCGCCGTCATGGCCGGTGATCAGTGCGAGAATGCGCCCGACCGGCAGCCCGTTGGCGACAAGACCGGCCAAGTATCCAGCGGCGAGAAACTCTGCAATCTGGCGGTGAACGGGAACAGCCCGGTGCGGTGTCGGAGTTTCGAATAACTTGCTCCACAGGCAGCTGCGAAGTATCGCTCGATCTTGTCCCGGTATCTGGTCGAGTCCAAGGAAGTTCAAGTCGCTGTCCCTGCTGGCCGGCGAGTATCCGGCGGTGCCGGCCAGCAACTGTATGGCGCAAAGCCTCCCGCCGGCGTTCATCAGATCGGAGACGCCGCCGCGGTCCGGCTGCGCTATCCGATGATCTTCATTGTGTTCCCTCAGCAGGGTGCGGCAAGCCATATCGAATGCCTGCATCCTGGTGTTGGGCCAACCCTTGTCCGATCCGACCGCGACCGCGAGCATCTTGAGGCTTTGAGGATTGGCCAGTAGTCCCTGGAGGCCCTTTTTCTGGGCCGATTCGATGAAATTTTCCGGCTCATCAATTCCAGGACTTGCAAGCAGGATTTGGCGAACGTCGCGACCGGACAGCGGATCGAGGCGTAGGACCGTAACAGTGCCGTCGGGCGATACCGTCTTGAGATGGTCGCTGTCGTTCGCGCCGAACCAGTCCGCCTCTCGACACGACAGGCGGAACCGTGGGCGCCCCATTCGGTCGAGTTTGGCGCGGATGCTGTCCAAAGGCGTACGACCGTCGGCTGTTCCTGCGCGGGTCTCGTCCAGTCCGTCGATAAAGAGAGTGCCGCTGTGCCACTCGGGCTTGTCGTCGAGGGTCAGGAAGTCGCGCGCGGTTAAGTAGCAGCCACCTTGGCGTTCGGATTCATGTGCGAAAATGGTGGTCTTGCCGGAGCCTGGGGGGCCAAGCAGCACATAGGCCGCCTTATCCTCCCATTCCTCTACGGGTTGTGACAGCAGTTCCGATCGGCCGCGAGAATCGCTCTGCGGAATGTTGCGGCATGTCCGTGAAACGATGAACTTCATTGGTCGTCAAACCACTCCGAAGCGGGAGTTGACAGAAACTCCGAAATCGGAAGACCACCCTCGCCGCCGACGACGGCCGCTCGGACGCCGAAGCGCTCCGCAAATCGTTTAAGTCCGTCTGTCCGTGACTTGCGTGCGCCGCTCTTCACCTCGAAGGCAACCAGTCTTCGACCGCGTGTCAGAACGAAGTCCACCTCGCCGCCGTTTTCGCGCCAATAGTGCAGGCGGTGTTCAGGCGTGCCCGTGTTGAACAGGTGCGCGCCCACGGTGCTTTCGACAAGACGTCCCCAATAGCTCCGGTCCGCCTTCGCTTCCTCGAACGTGTATCCCGAGGCAACCGCCATGAGCGCGGTATTGAGAACGTTGAGCTTGGGGCTGGAGGATCTCCGTCTATAGGCCCCGGCGGTGTATTTGGGGAGACCGGTAATCAAACCCGCGTTCGACAGAAGGTCCATATACCGCGCGAGGGTGGTCGTATTGCCGGCATCCTGAAGCTGGCCGAGCATCTTGTTGAATGAAAGGATCTGCCCGGAATACTCGGCACCGAGATGGAACAGCCGCTTCAGGAGCGCGGGCTTGTCCACCCGCTGCATCGCAAGTATGTCACGCTCGATATTGGGCTCGACCAGCGCCTCGGCGATGTACGCACGCCACCGACTCTGCTCCAGAACGAGGGGGGCGCCTCCCGGATAACCCCCGAAATAGACGTAGTGCTGGAGGTCGAAGCCGAATGCCGCCAACATTTCGGCGAAAGACCAATGCATGAGACGGACGGTCTCGTACCTGCCGGCAAGGCTCTCGCTCATTCCTTGCTGCATAAGCAAAGGGGCCGAACCCAGTAGAATGACGTGGAGGGGGCGGTCATTCCAACGGTCCGCATCCCATAGGCCTTTGACGGCCTCCGACCAGTTCGGGATTTTCTGAATCTCGTCGATAGCCAGGACGAAGCCCCGGTCGGACCGCTCCGAGGCCATCCGCGCCTGTTCCCAATTTTGGACCAGCCATCGTGTGTCTCTTGGGCCGTCGAGCGGAACGTTTGGCCGGTCCGCGAATTTAGGGGTCAAGCCGCCTAAGTCCGGGATCAGGGGCAGCATGGCAGGATCAGGTTCATCGACGGAGACATAGTGAGATGGCCGGTCTAGCTGCCTAAGCACCTGCTGAACCAGCGTGGTCTTGCCTGTTTGGCGCGGACCGGTCACGATTGTGAGCCGCTGAGGCTTCTCGCTCAAGCGGTTGAGCAACGTGGAAATCTGGGGTCGTTCATAATCTGCCATAGAGTTATGCTATTATATTGAGTAAATTTACTCAAGAAAAGTACAAAGCTGACAGGATCTGAGGATTCTGGCGATAGTGGGGGATGTGAACCCGTTCATCGTGCTAGCGCCAGCATGGCCTTGTGAGGGGCTGACCACCAACGACCATGGCATAACGCTGGGCATCGACTGGCCTGCCGGTTGGGTCGTCCGCGCACTGACGCTGTCGGTCGGATGCGCAGGGACGCGCAAATTCTTCGCCCGCTGAATGCTTGACAATGCTTGCATCCCTTCCCAGTCACACCATATCTAGTCTTTTGTTGAAGCAGTTACCCATGTGCAGGACGCTGCGAGGGTGGAGAGAAGGATTCGTGTTATGCGGGGTGGAGAGTCCGTAGCGCCCCGGCAGGGCGCATCACGGTGCACCAAGGCACAGACTCCAGACTTCTTCACACTAACGCCCGGCATCGACAATGAGTGCGAAGCCGAGGAAACCCGGGAACACCACGTCGAGTTGCTCGCAGCGGGAGCGCATCCGGCGGACTCCCTGCAAGCGATAAACCAGCCGTGCGATGTCGTTGCGTCGCTGGTACTTCCGCGGGCATATTCCCAGGGCAGTCCATGTCCGCACCGGCCGCACGGGACGAGCATGAGTCTGAAGCCGCTGAGCGCGCGGTTCGCGCCCGCACCGGCCGCACTCCCGGATTGTCCTCGAAACTCCTGTCGGTGGGAGCGTCCCGGAGAACCGAAAGGCCGGTTGTCCCTGTCCCGTCCCAGCCTGTGCTTGCCCCTAGGGCTCCGCCCCATCGGCATACCCCCCCCCCCCCCCCGCTTTCCAGTCCAGTATAAGGCCCGTGGCACCCTCGCCCCCGCCGCTTGCTTATGACCCTTGGTCGGGAAGCCCCCGACCGGCCGTCGCTGCGGGGGAGCGAGGAGGAAGGTGCTGCGCCGCCAGCGGGCCATGGAGGGCTTGGCCGAACTCGTATGGGCGGGGGGCAAGCGGCTGCTCTGAGGAGCGTCAAGTATATAACTCCCCAAACGAGTACTGACCCTCGGGAATGGTACTCTCTGTGGCTAAGGAGGGGGGGGGGAATGCCACGGGTCGACCGGCGAGGAAAAAAGCCAAAGTCCGGGGTGCGTTGGATATTGTTCAAGGGGAGGCTGGCTCTTTGGCGGCAGCCGGGAGGGCATGTGGGCGGGGGGTGGCGACCTTTGCCTGGGGCTAGACCGGTCCGCACGTCCTGTTTCTCG
Organism: uncultured Binatia bacterium (SeqCode); assembly: GCA_965116085.1. Lineage (GTDB taxonomy): Bacteria > Desulfobacterota > Binatia > Bin18 > Bin18 > Bin18. The sequence goes on along the minus strand of OZ220487.1, from coordinate 4,426,434 downwards.
GCGCGGGACCGATGATCTCGCGGGCGACATGCCGGCTGAAGAATTGGCCGTCATTGGTGCTGATATCAGTGGCCTGGGCCGCGAGGCCAGGGTATCTACGCCAATCGGCCTTCAGAGATAGGTCGTGCGGGCCGATGACTGCATACGGCACTGCGTCGCCTTCTCTTACCCCGAGTGGGGGGCGTGGGTTGCCAAGGGTGCGTTTGATGACGCTTCGCCAGATGGGCCCGCTTTTCGCACGCCTCCGCGTATCGGATTGCGCTATCATCCGGTGGCGACGAAGGGACATTTCAGAGTGCTGACCGTTTGGGAGGGGTACGAGGAATCTTGTCTCCTGTGCGGACAAACGTTGTGCTAGACCATGGATGAGATGAACCGGTCCGTTTTGGCGGGGACAGGGAAACCCGGAACATACCGCCAAGCATGGGGTGACTCCTTCGGAGATTGAACATTTGTTTAGCAACAACCCGATGGTCAGCCCGGACCTTTAGCCCGTAAACGTCGAAGACCGGTGGCGCGCCATCGGCGAGAATGAAGAAGGATTCCATGTGTTCGTCGTTTTCATGTTTCGTACCGTCGAGGACGAATTGTGCATCCGTCCGATTCCGGCGCGGTACATGCACAGAAAGGAGATCGAAAAGATGAGCAAAGGCAGGAAGTCTCTGCCTTTACGCAGCGATGAAGACACCCCACGAAAGACAACGCCAGTGGCTGGATATCTTATCGGAAGCCTCTGCCTGCCTTTGCGCAGCGACGAAGAAGCGGAGCGCTTTGTTGCGGAAGTTGATTTGTCAGAGTGCAATCCCTCCGGCCTCTGTGACTTCGCTCAGTAAGGAAGGCGGCTCGCCTTGGGAGGCGGCTCGCCCAAACGGAGCTAGGGCATGTTAACACAATTCATGATAAGCTCTGGCGCCAGTTCGCCGCCCGCTTCCACTCCCTCGGATACAAGACCCCGATCGGTGCCCAGAGGCGCTACGCCGCCCACGACCGAAACGGTTGGCCGCCGGCCATGCTCGGCTTCTCCACCGTCGCATGGAAGATCGCCTCGCGCGACAAGTTTATCGGATGGACGCCCGAGAAGCGCCTCCCGCTGGCGACCGGCACCCCACGCTTCTTGACCCTGCCGTGGATCGAGATCCCCCCACCTCGGCTCGCCCCTCCCCGCCATGGTGTGCCATCGTCAGTCCGGGGACTGGGACGAGCGATACGGCACCACGCCCGTGCTCCTCGAGACCTTCGTCGAGGCACCCCGCTACGCCAGCGCTGTCTCCCGGGCCTCGGGCCCGGATCCATGTCGGAACCACCCAGGGGCGCGGGCGACAACCGGGACAGACTCTATGAAAAGACCCGAGAGAACATCTGGCTCTGGCCTCTCAGAAGGGACTGGCAACGAACCCTCAACCGTCCAAATCTGCCCAATCGGGCGGCCCCACGCGGCTGGCCGGAATGCTTATGTTGGTTTTCCGGTCCTTGATGCCCACGATTGCCGTTTTCCCTGCCGTGTCATTGGCGTCCTTGATTTTCTCGCTGCCGTGTTCGTTCGCGTTGACGCCGCCGAAATAGGCTTCGTCCACTTCGGCCAGTCCGCTAAACACACACTCTCCTTCATGGGCAAAGGCTTCTCGAATCCGCTGCTGCATGTCCCGTGCGGTCTTTTGGGTGGTGCCAGGATCTCTATGCAGCTTCATACTGGAGACACCCTTGAGAGAGACCACATCCAGATAAATCGCGTACAGCCACTTGAGCAGGGGGGAAGCGGTGAACCGGCCATGGACCGTCCCAGTCTTCACGCTGAAATCCGTGCGGCAGTCCCGGCAGCGATAGGGCATCTTGGCATGGGAACATTCATGCGTGTTGTCGCCTCCACAGTTCGGGCAGTAGCGTACTCCGTTCGGAAACATCTGAGCCAGCTCTGGGAGGGTGTCCCTTTTCTGTGGCTTTTTCCCGGTGCGCCGTGTCCCAGAGCGACCTCCTCAACTATTGAAGAGAGGACAGCAGAAAGGGGTGAGACTCTCAACCCCAGTATACAATTCCCTCTACAGAAGGATGGAATCCCTGCTATGCCTTCTGCGCTGAACGCAGCGTCAAAATCGAGATCTCCGGCGGAATCCCCAGCCGCATGGGATACCCGTAGAACCCCACGCATCGCGTGACAAACATCTGCATGTCCGTACGCCGATACACCCCCTGGTCGGGGATGCCGAGCAGACCGACAACACTCAGCGCCCGGTCTTTGCCCAGCTGAATACCCGCGTGCCCGCCATGGGTATGGCCGGACAACACGAGGTCGGCACAGCGCGCCGGCAGCCTGACAAAGGCGCGTGGGTCGTGGTTGAGCAGGACACGCGGAACCGACCGCCGTGGACCCCAGGAGGCGATGATGCGACTATAGAGTGCGTCTCGCTCGAAACGCTGAAAGAGAAAGTCCAGGCCGGCGAGTTCCAGGAGTTGTCCATCAATCGAGAGCGTTGTCACCCGATCACGTAAGGTGGTGACGCCGGACTGATGCAAATATCGGACGAGACGGTCGGGGGCGTCGAAATCATGGTTGCCCAAACAGGCCCACTGGCCATACGGCGCGTTGATCCGAGCGAGCGCTTCGTATAGAGGCAGGTCGAAATCGCCGGTCCGATGGGTCAGAAAGTCGCCGGTATGCAACACGATGTCGGGTCTGGCTGCATTCGTCAGCGCGGCAACGTGCAGCAGCTTGGGGCGATCCATGTCCCCACCAACATGGATGTCCGACAAATGGGCGACCCGCAGTCCGTCGAGTGCCGAGGGCCAGAAGGGTAGGGCGAGGTCCCGTTCCTCAACCTGGAAATCATAGGTAAGCTTGACGCTTGACAGTGAAAAGAGAAACGGGGCTCCCGCGCCTAGCAGGCCGAGTTGTTGCATGAATTGACGCCGCTCGGGGGAAGGTGGATTGTCGTGCGGGGCGTGCCGGGCCTTTTGCCGTAGGCACCGGGCTTTCCCGCGCCGTGCCAATCGGATCAATCCTCGGAGCATGCCGAACCCTGCATAGACAAATACCAGAATGCCATAGGCGCTATACCAAAGCGCACCGATCCAGGAGATGCCGGGCGCGTGCAGGACGGGTAGCGGACTGCCGGAGCGGGCGGTCAAAATCTGCATCGCCATAATGGCATCGAAAATCATTCCGGTCGCGCTGAAGAGCGCGAGCCATAGGGAAGAAGGTCCAAGCAGGCTGACGCAATGGGCGTGCAAACGTTGCCGAGCATAGGAGAAGGGCACGATGGCAATCGGAACCATGAGGATCAAATACACCGCCCGCCAGGTAATCCACAGCCACATGGCACAGGCCGCCAAGATGAGAAAGAGGTTGAGGCAGATATGCCAGACGTATTGGGTGCGGCAGCTGGCTAGGATGCTGAGGTGAGGGTGAATGGACATGGAGATCAGCAGTCCCGCCTACCGGGCTGTCGTCCGCCTCAAAATCAGTGTGCCAAACTGATCGACCGTGGCCTGACAGTCCGGCGGAATGAGTGTGGTGGTATCATACTGTTCAACTACCGCCGGACCAATGAGAGCCGCCCCCGCTCCCAAGTGGAGCCGCGCATAGACCGGACAGGTCAGAAAGCCACGCGATTCAAAAAAGAAGACCGGGCGCGTGTCTATCGGTTGAACGGGGCCGGTCTGTTCGGCAACCGTGGGCAGCGCCGGCTTTGGCCGCGTTACAACCGCAGTCATCCGCAAGGTGGACAGGTTGACCTCCTTCCGGCCCTGAAACGAAAAGCCGCAGAGCTGTTCATGCTTATGATGAAACTGGGTGACTGACCGCCGGAGAATGTCGCTGCTGAGCTCGTCCTGAGGAAGGTCGATAGTGAGATGGGTTGACATATCGACATAGTGAAAATCCACCGACCGTCTGAACTGCCTGGGCGTGTCCGGCAGGTGTTGCCGACCCAAGGCATCTTGGGCTTGGTGTTTGAGCTCGGTAAAGAAGGGCGTCAGCCGCTGGGGATCAAGGGGAGCGGGGTCGGGTGGAGCGGGAGCGGCACAATCCTCCCGGATATCGGCACAGAACAAGCCGCAGGGAGCGGCAAACCCCGGTTGGGCCGGAACCATGACCGTCGCCATGCCGAGCAGCGCTGCAAGATCGACGGCGTGTAACGGACCGGCTCCGCCGCCGACCATCAGGGCCGCCTCCCTGGGGTCGAGGCCACGCTGCGTACACACGCGACGGATGGCTCCACACATGGCGTGATTGACCAATTGGAGGATGTCCTGAGCGGTCTCTGTTGCGCTTTTGCGGCGCGACTGTCCGAAGGTGGAGAGCGCTTTTTTTGCCGCTTCCCTTGAGAGTGGGAGCGCCCCATCAAGCAGAGCGGCAGGGAGGCGGTGCAGGAGGAGATTGGCATCGGTAACCGTCACCTCTGTCCCGCCTCTGCCATAACAGACCGGCCCGGGGTCGGCGCCAGCGCTGAGCGGGCCGACGCGCCAGCGGGCATCCGGGTCTACCCGGGCAATGGAACCTCCGCCGGCTCCGATAGAGGTGATATCGACCATAGGAGTGCGGAGTGGAAATCCGCCGATATGTCCGTGCGTGGTGAGCACCGGCTGTCCGGCCTGGACAAGGGTGATATCGGTCGAGGTGCCACCCATGTCAAATGTGACCAAGTCGGAAAATCCGCTTGCGGTCCCAATGCGAGCCAGGGCGACTGCGGTCGCACTCGGGCCCGAGAAAACGGTCGTCAAAGGCCGCTGAGCGACACGCCCTCCACTGTGCAGGCCGCCAGACGACTGCATGATGAGCGGCGGCCGGTGGATGCCACGTTCCCGCATGCTGTACCTCACCCGATCGAGATGTTCCCCCATGAGTGACCGGAGGGCCGCGTTCAGACAGGTGGCTGCGGTCCGCTCATACTCGCGTTGCTCGGGCAGGACGTCGGACGAGAGCAGCACGTCTAGAGAGGGGTCTTCCGCGAGCAGCAGGGCTCTCAGCCGCCTCTCCGGCTCAGGATTACGAGCGCTGTGTAGGAGCGAGACGGCAACGGCCTGCAGGTTCTGGGCGTGGCACCACGCCACGATCGCTCGTGTCTCTTCTGCGGAAATAGGTATTTGCACCTTCCCTTGGGCATCAAGACGTTCGGTCACCTCATGGATATCCTCAAGCGGGACCACCGGCCGGGAAGGAAGGGACGCAGAGGACTCGTCGTCCCCCGCTTGTCGGGGCTGGTTCAACTCCAGAATATGGCGGAAGCCTGCGGTGATGAGTAGGCCGGTCCGCGGGAGGTGGTGTTGGAGTAAAGCGTTCGTGGCAATCGTTGTGCTGTAGAGGAGGGTGCTCGGGCGCAGATACTGCGCGTGGAGGGTGGAAAGAGCCGCCCGAAGACTCTTGGCCGGATCAGACGTAGACGGGATCTTCTTGTGGAAGACAGGGCCACTCTCGTCATGGACGAGGACGTCAGTGAACGTCCCACCAATATCGATGCCAACGGTCGTCATTTGCGCACAGGGCGAGTGTCCCGTGTTGGCTCCTGTGAGAGCGCCGCACGAGAGAGGACATTCTGGGAGAGCATACACGCTCTAGTCGGCAAAGCGAGGCATCACCTTGTCGGCGAACAGGTCAAGCGAGCTGAGCACTTGTTCGCGTTCGTGAATCCCTTGCTGGATGAGGAGGAAACACTCTTTGATGGGAAATTTCTTGCTGGCTGCTTCAATACGGCGGGAAATCGTATCCGGGTCGCCAACCAATAACTCAGGATGTCCCTGACCGAACGGGGTAAACCACGTGTCCCACATCCACATGGGGTCGGTCAGCCACTCCCGAGCCGTTGAGGTGTCTTTATGGCAGATCATTGCACCCCCCCAGGCGGCCTCGTCTCCAGGCTGAACATCATGCCCGTGTTTGAGGGCCTCGTCATGGTAGCCGGCCCACAGCCGTTGACAGAAATCGAGGTCAGAGGCCAGGACAATCGGCTTCCCCCCGTAACGTGCCCAGAAGAGCGCGGTGCGCAGGCTGTGGGTAAAACCACCGTAGAGGGGTGGGTGCGGGTCCTGGTACGGTTTCGGTGCGATACCGATCTCACGGATGCGCATATCCGCATCCACGCCTGTTCCATAGTGTGTATACACTCCCTGCTGGTGTGGATTGACAAAATCCTCAGGCGGAATCGTCCAGTATTTGCCCTGATAGCTGAAGGTGTCCTCTTTCAAAGCGGTCAGTACCACTTCGACGAACTCACGAAAGTATTCGCGGTTCATAGTGTCGTCTTCCGAATTGCGATTCCATTCGCCGACTGCGTTCAGGTCGGGACGGATACGAAAATTATGCACCCAACGTGCCTGATAGCCGCGTACCATGCCGACTGCCAGACGGCCTTTGAGCATATGGTCGAGGGTCGCAATATACTCTGCCGTGCGGACCGGATTATGCGTCGGCGCAACCCAGCCGACCATATTCACGCGGAGTTTTTTACTGTGCTGGCCAATCCACATGGACAATAAGCCCGGCTCATTACTGGCTTCAAAGCCCTCTATTTGGAGATGATGTTCGGGATGTCCGAAGCCGGCATAGCCCACCTCGTCCGCAAACTGGACATACTCCGCCACTTCGCTGAGCATACGCTGGTAGAGTTCGGGCCGCTTACCCGCCATGCCCGCTTCGAGTTCATGCCGACGGCCTAAGGTGGCATAGATAAAAAGGTGAAACTTCATGCGACAAACTCCCGTACGGTCAAGACGACAACGTGTCTGGAACGCCATGCTATCGGGTCTGCCAAAGAATGTGAAGCGCAATACGGAGCGGGCACACTCCGGTGCGGTCAGGACCGCGCCAGCGTAGGGGTGACTACGAATCCGACACGAGGGGGGAGGCGGACGGCGCTGGCGGAAAGCTCCCCGCATTTGTAGCAGGTGCCGGCGCGGGATCTTCCATGACGGGAAGTTCCACCCGTACCTCGGTGCCCCGGCCGGGCTGGCTTTGCACTGAGAAACGTCCGCCACAGGAGATGGCCTGTTCGCGCATGTAGAGCAGGCCGTAATGGCCGGCAAGAGACTGTTCCGGCTGAAAACCCTGTCCGTCATCTTTGATCATGAGAGATACGCCCTTCTGCTCAAAGGCCAGCGCAATCCGCACGCGGCTGGCCTCGGCGTGCCGCTGGACATTGCGGAGGGCCTCTTGAGTAATGCGAAAGAGCGCGCGGCTGGTCTGGGGCGGCAGGGGCGGGTCCCCACCGTCCGCCTGCATGATCACCTCAAAGGGCGCCTGTTCCTGCAGGTCTTCCGCATAGGCACGGAGTGCCTGAACCAAGCCGAAGTCTTCGAGCACCGGCGGTAATAGTCCATTGGTAAACTGACGGACGAGCACGGAAATCGTGTCCAGATCAGCGGCAAGCTTGCCAAAGCGCTCACGCCCTGCTGGAGCATGTTGCAGGACGAATTCCTGAAAGCCGTGGAAGTCTTGGAAAATGCGAAAGAGTCGTTCTTCTATCTGGTGCTGCCATTCGCTGACGATACGCTGGCGTTCTTCTTCCTGCGCGTTGAGCACGGCATGCAGGAGACGGCGCAGCTCTCTCACCGACCGCCGGGCCTCGGCAAGGGTGTAGGCGCGCTGCACGGCAGGCAGAGCATCTTGAGCAATGTCCGCTAAAACCTCGTTGTCTCGGGGAAGAAAACCGTTGCGGTGTTTTCTGTCAGCCAGGAGAAAACAGCCGAGGAACGAGTCCTTGCCAAGCTGATGGATGAGGAGATGTCGCTGCGCCACTTCTTTTTCAGAGAGTGCTTGCAAGCGCGCATAAATATCCTGTGAGGTATTGAGGACATTGAGGCCAAGGTTGAGCGCCGCCCGCAGAGCACCCCCTTTGGCAAGGGAGCGGTCCCACGTAGAGGGGGGAAGCAGCGGAAAGGACCCTGCCGTTTTGACCTTGGCACACGCCTGGGTGTCTGGATCGAGAAGGACCATACACACTCCGCGACAGGGAATACATCGTAATATCTCATCAACAAGCTGCTGAAGGAGTGGGTCGATTTCCAGGCGCGCGAGTTTCTCCTGAAGGGGCTCGACTCGACCGGCTCGCTGAGAATCTGACGCCGCTTTCGGCAGGCTGTCCTGCGAGAGGCGTTGCACGGAAAAAAGACCCGCCAGACCGGCAATGCCAAAAAGCAGGACACAGTGAAGAGCGAGGCTGGGGTAGAGCTCAGGGATTGAGGGAGACGGTGGTGGAACGAGGAAGAGCAACAGTCCTGAGGCGACACTCGCAGCGAGTGCCATCCCAAAGCCGGCCCGACAGCCATAGCGGAGCGTTGCGATCAGGGTGAGTCCATGCCAATAGACAGACAACGGGCTCGACAGACCGCCACTGACGCCACACAGCACGGCAACAAAGATCACGTCACTCAACCCGATGAGAAGGGCGCCCCCTTTATAGTGACGATAGGCCAAATATTGACCGAGAAGACAATACAGCACGCCACCGAGAAGACAATATTGCGTGACGGCCTGGGAGAGAGCAGGCGGATTGAACCAGAGAACTCCCACTCCGACCCCGAATGCGAGCCAGCGTAGTCGAGCCAGAATTTTCTCGCTCGGCGTGCGATAAGCTACTGCCCCTTGTAGAGGAGGAGCCCAGAATGCACTAGATATTGTTGCCATAGCGACGATACACCATACCCGATAGTGCGTGATATTGTCCACTGTTCGCTGACAAGATGGGACCATGTGGCCGTACTGGGCGAGATATATTTGACGAACGCGGAGAAGGTCGGCTATAGGTCGTTTCAGCACATCGTACACGCCGGAAAGGAGACCGTTATGCTTCTCATGTTCAAAGCGAGGATCAACAAGCCTGCCGATATGTCGAACAAGGACTTTTATACCGTCTGGCGGAAGGAGTCCGAAGCTGCCTTGGGGGCGAAGGAAGCCGGTGTGATTCAAGGGATTTGGAAGGTTGCGGGCAAACCCGAAGTGGTGGTGATCATGGATGTGGAGTCAGGCGATATGCTTGATCAGGCGATCAATGGGCTGCCAATCTGGGAGCTCGGCTATGCCCATATTGTCTCGGACGTTGAAATACTGCCCCTGCGTCCGTACGAAAACTGGGCCGAAGATCTGAAGACCTTGTCCCAAGGGTAACTGTGATAGGGGAGGGGTGTTCCAGGGCCTCGACCAAGGCCCATGGCGGGCGGGGAGAGCTTCTGCCGACCGGTCTTCCATAACACGAGCCGTCGATTTTCCTGCCGGAGTATGACCATAAAACCAAGGGCGAAGGCTCGCTTCCGAACACGGGGAGCGAGATTCAAGGGTTGGCACGAATCTGCGGCCCCCACCCCGAATGGTATGTCGCATTTGCTTCCCGGCCTCAGGCTTGAGGCGCCCGGTCCGCTCTCGGTGCCGAGGCGCACAGACCCGGGCGCGACGCCGGCCTTCGACCTGCGGGTCAGCCGGGTTCGGAGAGGGGGTGGGGCCCCATCGGGCCGGGCACCCGCACCCTTTGCCGCCCTGCTCGGCAACATAGAGGAGGGCGTTGAGCCTTGGGCGGTTGGAGAGGCGGACAGGGCTATGCGGCACCGGGAGAGGGGGCGCGAGCCGTGCGTTTTGCGCTTGCGTGAGATTCCTACACCGAGGAGGCCATAATTTGCTCATCAGTGTGAACAGGGCCTAGGTGGGCTGCGGCGCGGTAGTGGCGGGAGCGGCCGGGCCGCGGTGTGGACGGATTTTATCGTTTCATTGAGAAAGCAGCGGTGCTTGGGGTCGATATTGAGGCGGTCCTCGCGCCGCATCGCGAGCGCAGCATGTCGCGCGAACTGGGGAGCCTGTCCGACGCGACGGTTGCCTTGACTTCTTGTCAGTCGCCGCGGCGGACGCATTTCCGGTATAGAAAGTGACTAGAGGGCCGTCCTAACCTGTCTCCCATAGATCCGGTCCAATCTGTGAATCTATCTATCTGGTCTGTACCGCTAATCACCCTCTCCTCATGATGCTCCCCGTACCGTCTTTGTCTCTCTGGTGGAACTGGCCATCCAGACCTCATATGCCAAGTCAAAATTTCATGAGTTGTCCCTACCGTTCCCTGCGGTAGGTTTTCTTCGCCATGCACTCGAATGTTCGGCACACATGTGGCTGACCCTCGCCGTCCAGTAGGTTCGGGTCGGCACCTGCCCGAATGAGCGCACGTTCTATGTCGTCCGGATGTTCATGAAGTCTAGTATGCAGAGGGGTATCACCCTCTGCATTGCGGGCATTCGGGTCGGCTCCGGCTTCCACACACGCCTTCACCCATTCCGCCGATTTGCCGGTGACAGCCGCCGGCCAGTCCGAACAATTCGGTGGATCCGTGCTTGTGGCCGCGGTAAAGGCGTCGGCCAACTCCAGATGCTGGGTTGCCTGACTCCACGTAAACACTGCCTTATCTCCCTGGGTTGGAAAGTCCGGAACCGACAGGGTGAGACCGGCACCCCTGACAAACGCCTCTCGAAACCGCCGGACCGTAAACTCACTGCGGCCAAACTCTACGCCATCATCGTAGACCACGGCGGTATGGACGCCGGCGGCGAGATTGCCCCAATTCATGATGGTGGCAAAGCCGTTATCCGTATCTCCACACACGGATGCGGTATCGGCACGCTCATTGGGGTAAGCCAAAGGGAGCGGCACTCCCCCGTCGAAGCGGACCGTCAGCGGGCCGGCGTCACACTTCCAGCCGAAAATCACCCCAATCCCGGAGACGGACGCATGGGGGCGAGGACTCTCCAACATGGCGGCGGGGGCCAAGCGGGGGGTCATCAGCAGGAGGACGGCTAGGGTTCCAATAGTCCAGCGATGCGACATGGGGTATAGCTCCTCTCGGCGGAAGGTCCCGGCAGGAATGCCGGCCCGGGTCGACCTAGGGCCTGTTAACACTATCGTAAGGCATCAATGATGAGGGCGAAGACGCTGCATCCGAGGAAGAGCACATCGCGTTGCTCGAAGCGCGAGCAGAGGCGGCGGCATCCCTGCAATCGACGAAACACCCGCTCGATTGCGGTGCGCCGCTTGTCCAGCTCACGGGCAGACGCCCAAGGTCTCACCCGGCTCCGTCGCGGCGGCCCCACGGGCGCATACCCCAGTGCCACGGCCAATTCCCGCGTCTGGGCGCCCGCGGACGCCCGGTCCCTCAGCACCGCGGGAGGAGCGGGGGGCGGACCCAGGCGGGTCCGCCACGGGCGGCCCGGCGGGGCCGGCGGGGCCGGGCCCGTTGAGCTTGCGTGAGGTCCATACAGCCAGGAGACCAGAATCATGCATAATCATCCACATTAGTGTGAACAGGCCCTAGTCCTGCGGAACGTCCGGCGTTTCCTCAACATCGTCCAGATCATCGATCAATTCCTCAGCGTGGCCGGCCTCGTGCTCCGTCTCTTGTACGACCGAGGGACGTTTTGCGCGCCCCCGTATCGGCATCCGATTCCGGACCTCACGCCAGTGAAAACTACTCGGCGGACTCTGGAGCCGTTCAAAGCTTGCCAGCAGCAGGTCCTTGCTATCCGCCCGTCCAAAGCAGTGGTCACCAATCCACATTTCCCAGCCGGGACGAACGCTTCCATCCGGGCCGACCAAGTCCCGCTTCACAAAAACCGGGGAGGCTGCGGCAGGTGACGGCTCCTCTCCGATTTCTGGGTTGGACGCTTGGGGAGGGGGCACCGGAGGGGTGAGCGGCTTTGGTTGGGGAGGAGGCGCAGATTCGACGTCAGGCTCTGGTCGGGAACTCTCGGCAGAGACTCTGGTTGGTGCGGTTTTCTTGGCCGCTGTTTTGTCCTTTTTTGCGACGGTTGTTTTCCTGGCCACTGTCCTTGCCGACTTCTTCGCTAGTTTTTTTGCCGATTTCCCCGCCGTCGTACTCTTTGTCTTCTTCTTGGTGGGCTTCTCTGCCTGGCGGCTTTTCATGGTGACACTCCTCTCGGCTGTCGGCCTAGGGTTCCATTTTCCCTGGGGAATTTCAATCCCCTCTCTGCTCGGAGCCCTGTGTTGGAGCGGTTTTTCTCGACCAGCTATTGATGACGCACGGGTCATTCCGGCCGACGAGAGGGGGCCGTTCTGACGTAGGGGCCGCTCTTTCCTCCGCTTTTGTGCTTGAGGCTGATGTCCGAGATGACCATGTCCTGCTCTACCGCCTTACACATATCATAGATGGTCAGCGCAGTAACGGAAACCGCAGTCAGGGCTTCCATTTCCACGCCGGTTTGTCCGTTGACCTTGACACGCGCCTCAATGTCGATGCGGCCCCTTTCCTCGTCCGGCGTGCATTCGACCATCACCGAGGAGATGAGAAGAGGGTGGCAGAGCGGGATGAGTTCCGGTGTTTTCTTGGCCGCCATGATACCGGCGACGCGCGCGACCGCGAGCGTATCGCCTTTGGGTATCTGGCCGGTAGTAATGAGGCGCAGCGTCTCTGGGCGCATATGGACGGCCGCGGTCGCGATGGCCTCACGCTCGGTCTCGTCTTTTGTCCCTACATCAACCATCCGAGCCCAGCCCTGCGTGTCGGTATGACTCAACTCTTTCATACCGGTCCCTACACGAATCGAAGCATCCGGTCTGCCCGGAGCAGTTTGGCCTGAATCGGAATCCCGTGCGGGCAGGCGCTTTCGCACGGGGCGCGGCAGTCCACACACTGGGAGGCGTTCCGGGTGAGTGGAAGCGGAGCATATTCTTCCATGCCTACCCGTTGCTGGCCGTAGTTTTCATAATACATGGCGTAGCGCAGGATATCGTCGACCGGCACATCGGACGGACAGGAGGGCAGGCACGCGCCACAGCCCGGCGGACAATAGTCGTTGGCAACGAGCCGGTCATATTTTTCGAGCAGCGTCAGGTCGGTCTGCTGAAACGGCTGCCCGGAGGCGTGCAGGTATTCGTCGATGTGCTGGAATGAGCCGATCGTGACCACAAGCCCACTCACGTCGGGATTGGAGAGCACCCACTTAAAGGCGGCCTGAGCGAACGATTCCCGTTCGGTTGGGGTAAAGTCCGACAGCCTGCTATGGCGCGCACCCTTGAGGGTCTTCATGGCCACCACGCCGACCCCCTTCCGCTTGGCATCGCGAAAAATATTCGTCAACTCAGGCCAGTTGCGGAAATTATAGGCGACCATGATGACATCGAAGCGGTCGCTATCCACAGCGTGGCGCATGACGGCTTCGAGCCGTGGGGTATGGGACGAGACCCCGAGAAAACGGAGTTTCCCTTGCTCTTTGAGGCGCTCAAAGGCTTCGTGGATATTCGGGTTCATGAGCCGCTCGATGGAATTGCAGGCATGAATATGGGCCAGATCGAGATAGTCGGTGCCGATTCTTTGCAGACTGGATTCAACCGCGGCCATGACCTCTTTCATCGGAGTGGTCTCGCTCAGATGCCCCTGCGGCGTACAAAACTTGGAAACGATAAAGAGCTTATCGCGCTGATAGCCTTGAATGCCCTGGCCGAGTGTCTTCTCCGACCCGGCCCGCGAATAGTCGGGAGACGTATCAAAATAATTGATGCCCCGGTCGATAGCCCGCCGCACGACATCCGCATTGTCGAGTCCGGAGCAGCCGAACGAGATGTCTGACATCTGCATGCCCGTCCGGCCCAATGGCCGATAGCTGCGAACACGAGCCTCCTGCCAGTCCGGGCTTTTTTCCTCCGCCTCCGTTTCAGGCCGGCTCAACAGAAACAGTTGGGTTTGATATTCACAGCTGGCCGCCAGAGCCGCGCCGCCGCCAACCGCACCCAGCGCGGCATTTCTCAGAAACGTCCGCCGACTCGTCGGCGTCCTGATCCGCTCGTCTTGCGGGGATGCGGGGGGAGATTCGGGTTGTTGCTGACGCATGGCGGACGGCCTCCTTTGTTTGTGTCGTCCTGACAGGAGTCCAAGGTCATCCAGGGCGGGACACAAGCGCACCCGGATTCAGGTCAGTGTGACCCGATGAATCGTTCCTTCTCTCGCCTGCGTATCAAACAGCGCATACGCTCCTCGTCGGTCCCGGTCTCGCGGCTGCGAACACGAGCCCGGATTCATGACCACCACGTCGCCAGCCTGATGCACGAGCGGCACATGAGTGTGCCCGAAGCAGACCATATCGTAGGGCAGGGAGGCGAACGCGTCCAACCGCTCGCTGCCCGGATAAATATATTCTTCATAGGGCTCCCACGGACTGGCGTGGACCATGAGAATCCGCAGGCCGTCGCAATCAAACTCCCGGCTGAGTGGGGCGTTTGCCAGGAAGGCGAGCGACGCTGCCGAGAAGGCCTCCTGGCATTTTTTCAGGTACGCAGGATTACGGCCGCCGAAAAGAACGGCCTCGTGATTGCCCTGAATGCAGTGCACATCCGCCTTTTGCAGCAGAGAGACCGTGTCCGGGCAGAAACGGTATTCACTCACCGCGTCTCCGGGACACAACAACAAATCAGTGGCGGGCATGTCGTCGAGCACGCGCCGGAGGGCCCGGGCGTCGGCATGGATATCAGAGACGATGCCAATTTTCATATCGCAGCCTGTTGAGTCAACATGTATGGGTTGCCCGGCGCTCATGCAAGAGGGACGCTCCTGCGCCGCCTGCTAATGCGACGCTTCGCTCCTCTATACGCTCATCGGCCAGCGGTAGACTGCCGAGTGTCGCATCCAGACCGCACGCCCGTGCCAGGACCGTCAGCAGGAGGTCGCTGACGACTCGTTCTTCCCCCTGCCGGTCTCGGGCACCTTTGGTCAGCGTGTACGAATAGACACGGGTTTCCGCTGTGGTACTGATGCCGATGTGCGCACGGTGCGCTCCCTTTTTGAGTCGGTCCGTCGCCAGCGCGGCCGTGCAGGCGACGCCAAGCAGAGGGTCCTCTGCAGCATGTAGGGCAACGGCCCGTTTATAGGCCGCCCGGGCGAGGGCCGCCGCGGTTTCCACGCTCGTGGCTTGGCGTGGCCTAGCCCCCAGAAATGCGGCGAGCGCCGCTTCACTATAGGGAACGACCACTTCAAGTACGGTCCGTGAGGCACCCGGAACGGCCAGTAAATCTGCGACTGCCTGGGTTCCACCTCCCGTCACCACAAGCATGGCCCGGAGAGCGCTAGCATGAATCTGGGCGATGCGTGTGGGGTGGATAATAGATGCCATGCCTAGGCTGCTATGATGGTCCGTGCCTCGTCCGGCGTCGCCACCTCGTGCCCCATAGCGGTGATGGTTGCCACGGCGCGCTCGACGAGTTGCGGGTTTGTCGGCTGCCCTTCTTGCGCATAATGGTGGTCTTCCAAACCCAGCCGGACATGGCCACCCAGGCTGAGGATCTGAGGGATAAACGGGAGATTGTCTCCGCCGAGCGTAGCGGCAAACCAATGACAGCGCACACCCCGTAGCATGTCCAAATAGGCTTCCAGACTCTTGAGCGATGGGGGCAAGCCGAACGGAAGCTCCGGCCCGCCAAAATAGAACTTGAGTAAGAGCGGTTCGGTCAGCAGGCCCTGGTCAAGAAAGATCAGCACGGCTCGCAGAAAGCTGGGGTCGAAAATCTGGAGAGTCGGTCTCACTCCGCACTTCCGCGACTGTTCTAGAAAGTAGCGATTGGCCTCATACGAATTCCGATAGATGAAATTCTCCCCTGAGAGCGTTTTTGTGTGTGCATCATACGAAACGAGATTGACCGAGCCGGGGTCGGCCCAGCCCAGGTCCGGTTTGGTGGCCGGGTCTTTGGCGAGTTCGAGAAAATGGGCAAACCGTTCAACCGGGTCGTCGCCAAACGGAAAGGTGGGCCAGAGGATGGGATCGCACTGTTCGCGGGTCCGCCGGAACACCTCGCCATAATACCCGACGTTCTGCACCCATTCGCCCGTGTCCGGTTCCCTGACATGAAAATGGACCGCCGCTGCCCCGGCCCGACAGGTCGCGATGGCATCGGCGGCGATGTCTTCCGGGCTATAGGCAATATGGGGATTCCGGGCCTTATCGGCATTGCCGTTAATGGCTGCTTCGATCATGATCTTGGCCATATTCCCTCCTTCATTGATCGTCTGACTTTACCCCTGAGTCCGAGAATCGCACCCGGACCCCGCGGGCGTCCAGGAAACGCTTGCACTCCTGGATGGAGTGTTCCTGGTAATGGAAGATCGAGGCGGCCAGCGCCGCGTCGGCTTTGCCGACGGTGAGGCCCTCGTAAATATGTCGTAAATCCCCGACCCCGCCCGAAGCAATGACCGGGATCGTCACCGCTTCCGCAATCGCGCGGGTGAGTTCGATGTCGTAACCGGCCTTGGTCCCATCCCGGTCCATGCTGGTCAGCAGGAGTTCGCCCGAACCATACGCCTCCATCCGTTGCGCCCATTCGACGGTGTCGATACCGGTCGGAGTACGGCCGCCATGAATGAAGACCTCCCAACCGGATGGCTCGGCCGCCGACCTTCGTTTGGCGTCAATCGCCACCACGATGCACTGGCTTCCAAAGCGCTCGGCTGCCGCCTTGACGAACTCGGGCCGAGTGACCGCCGCGGTATTGATGGAGACCTTATCTGCGCCGGCGTTAAGCAGGTCTCGGATATCCCGGTTCTCCCGCACCCCGCCTCCCACGGTCAGCGGCATGGAAACGGTTTCCGCCGTCTCTCGAACAACATTGAGAAGAATCCGCCGCCGTTCGTGCGAGGCCGTGATATCGAGAAAAGTCAGCTCGTCCGCCCCCTCCGCGTCATACCGCTGGGCGACGGCAACCGGGTCTCCGGCATCGCGCAAATCGACAAAGTTCACCCCCTTCACAACGCGCCCTGCTTTCACATCCAGGCAGGGGATAATGCGTTTGCTCAACATGTGCGCAGTGTCAGGCGTTTCCGGAAAACTGTCAAGAGAGGCAGCAGTGTTCAACTGGCTCGGTCCTGGACGGGCGGCATTGAGGAGGCCGGAGAGGCGGCGAGGTCTGGGTGCGCCGCCGCGGCTGGCGCTGCGGTGTGGGCCTGTATTGTATCGGCAACGCTATCTTCGGCCCAGATGATATTCCGATAATCGAGCCGCTGCGAGCCGATGATGTTGAATTTAACGATATGGAAATAGGGCGACAGGTCGAAATCGCGTGGGGTCATCAGGGTGGGGTGTCGCCGCCGAAAGACGGGTCGCCCGCGCGTGCGCTGTCCCTTGGCAAAGAGGCGGCGGTAGAAGGGTGGAGGCGTTTCCCGAGGGTCGGGGGTAGACTCGACGTGGGGGACGATGGGAAAACGGACTTTGTCAAAGGCCGAGGCGATCATGCTGGAGCAGATGACCTGAGTCGGCAGTCCGCTCCCGAAATGGAGCGCCCGCCGGCGAAACCGCCGTGGAACAAGACTGACCGGCAGGAAGTAGCGCCCCAAGTCAAAGATATTCTGGAGATCATAGGTATAGCCGAGTTGACCGATCACATCGTCCAGGATCACTTGGCAGTCCTGAGGCCGGAGGTTGTGCGGGCGGCACAGGCGGACATTGTACTCGACATACTTCGACAGCGAGGACAGCACGACCCCTTCGTCAACTAGCGCTTCCACCAGCAAAAACCGGGCGTCGTCGCCAAAAGTGGTCCGGGCCTGCTCCGCCAGCGGGTGGTTGCTACGAATCAGTTCATCACCGATGTAGAGAGCCGAATGCGACCAGGAACTCTGGGTGAGATATTTAACGGCCTCGCTAATGCGCTGAGAGCCCTCCACCAGCAGGACATCTCCTTTGCGTATCTGGCTCTTGAGCGCATCCAGATTGTTCGGAAAACGAACCGCATAGTTCTTGAGAGGTTTGGTGAGCAGGGCGACGAACTGCTTGATGATCGCTCGGCGGAGGTGCCGAAGTGAGTGCAATATCGCTTGTGCCATCCCCTGCATTCCCTCCGCCCACTGTAGAGGAATCGGGCAGGATGTGACAAGGGAAGAATATATGCCCGGCGTTTCGATTGTATGCTAGGATCGTGCGGTGTGACAACGCTCAGACGGAGTAGGATTCCATGGCAGCCCTGACAACGTATCCGCGTCAGGTCAAAGAGGTGATGACCCGAGAGGTAGTCACGCTCAGGCCGCAGCAACCGTTTGCACAGGCATTAGCGCTCCTGGCCCAGCATCGGTTCCGGCATTTGCTGGTAACCGATCCCGATGCTCGTTTAGCCGGAGTGATTTCCGACCGCGACCTGCTCCGTTGCATGAGCCGGGAGGCCGACCTTGCAGGGGTCACGGTCGCCGACATCATGTGGGCTGCCGTGGTGATCGTGCAGCCGGACACCCCGCTGTCCGAAGCCGCCTCCCAGATGCTGAGCCGGCGTATTAACTGTCTGCCGGTGGTCGAGAACGAGCGGGTCTGCGGTATTCTGACGTCGACCGACTTACTCCAGACTTTTCACAACCTCCAAACACATATCGAACAGAGAATTGTCCCGGATGCGCCACAGGGATGAGGGCACGGATCGTTCCGCGCCGGCGTTTTATCCTTGGGAGGTGCCCAGCCGAACCGCCTCTGCCAACTGCACCCCGCCGGTATAGAGCGCCCGCCCGATAATCACCCCCATGACCCCGAGTGGTTCGAGGGGCAGAAGACCCTGAATATCGGCGGTACTCGCCACCCCTCCCGAGGCAATGACCGGGACGGAGACTGCCCGGGCCAGGGCACCGGTGGCCGCATGATTCACACCCTGCTGGGTTCCGTCACGACTGATATCCGTATAGACGATTTCGCTCACCCCCTGGTCCTGACAGCGGAGCGCCAAATCGGTGGCATCCAGGTCGGTCGTTTCCGTCCAGCCCTGGACAGCCACCCGCCCGCCCAGGGCGTCGATACCGACCGTAATCCGGCCAGGGAAATGGGTGCAGGCTTCCGCCACCAGAGCTGGCTGCCGATAGGCTACCGTCCCCAGAATCACGCGCCTGACACCGAGAGAGAGCAGGTGCTCGAGCGTGGCTAGGCTGCGGATACCGCCCCCGACCTGAACCGGAATGGTCAGGGCCCGACAGATGCGTGCAATCGCGCTGGTATTGACCGCAGTGCCGCGGACCGCAGCGTCAAGGTCCACCACGTGCAGCCGTTGGGCGCCCTCCCGTTGCCAGCGCAGCGCGGTGTCAACGGGGGCGTCCGAGTAGACCGTGGCTTGATCCATATCCCCCTGGTAGAGGCGGACACACTGCCCGGCTTTCAGATCAATGGCCGGAATAATCAGCATGGCGACACGGAGACAGGCGCAGGGGGGGACGGACTGTCTGCGCGATGCTCGCGGACGAATTGGCCGAAATTGGCCAAAATTCTCAGGCCCATTGCCTGACTTTTTTCCGGATGGAATTGCGTGGCAAAGACATTCCCCGACCACACGCTGGAGGCAAACGGCCGCCCATACTCCGTGGTCGTGGCAATAATCGCGGGGTCATCCGGGACCGGGTAGTACGAATGTACGAAATACACGCTCGCCCCCTCGGCCACACCATTGAGATGGGGAGGGCGGTGTTTCACCTGGAGTTGATTCCAGCCCATATGCGGGATTTTCTGCCCGGCCAGGGTAGTCGGATCAAACCGAACGATTTTGCCCTTCAGAATATCCAACCCTTGGACCCGGCCAAACTCGACGCTCTCCGAAAACAAGATCTGCATCCCCACACAAATACCGAGAAACGGTGTGCCTCGCTCAACCACCCGGTGGACGGTATTGACCAAGCCACATTCGGCCAGGCCGTCCATGCACGCCCCAAACGCGCCCACTCCAGGCAGGACAACCCCGCCAGCGGCCTCGATCTGGGCGACATCTCGGGTGACGGTCGCCACATGGCCCATCTTCTCAAAGCCCTTCTGGACGCTCCGCAGATTGCCCATGCCGTAATCAATAATCGCGATCATCCTGGACGGCCATTATTCCTGCCGAATGGACGGGAATCAAGGGAGAGTCACCGTCTTGGGCTACCGGGTATCTGCCATAGGAAAACTCCGGCCTTGAGACTCCGGGCGAAAACCGATACGTGTTCACACAGCTTGCGGAAGCCAGGAGTCGAAGGAGGAGACCTATGAAAGCCGGAGTCTTCATGATGCCCTCACACCCACCTGAAAGGGATCTCTACGAGGGCCATGTGTGGGACCTGCAACACCTGGAGTTTGTCGACCGCGTCGGGTTTCACGAGGCATGGATAGGCGAGCATTTCACCGCTCCCTGGGAACCCAACCCCGCCCCGGATCTGCTCATTGCCCAGGCACTCCTGCGCACCCAGCGTATAAAACTCTGTCCCGGTGCTCATCTCCTGCCGTACCATCATCCGGTTGAGCTGGCCCACCGGGTGGCTTTTCTGGATCATATGGCTCAGGGCCGCTTCATGCTGGGGGTCGGAACGAGCGGCCTGCCGAGCGATTGGAAGCTGTTCAATGTGGACGGTGCGGCCGGAGAAAATCGACGCATGACGCTGGAGGCGCTCAATATCATGCTCCGCCTGTGGCAGAGTGAAGAGCCGTTCGAGTATCAGGGCGAATTCTGGTCGTTCAACCGTATTGACACCATGCTCGACACCCTCAAATTCCACCTCAGGCCCTTTCAACAACCCCACCCGCCAATCGGCATTGCTGGCCTCACCCCAGGCTCGGACACGCTGAAGTTTGCGGGGGAGAACGGATTCCTGCCCCTCAGCATTGCGCTGAGCAACAGCTATCTCAACACCCATTGGCAGGCCGTAGTCGAAGGGGCCGAGCGGGCCGGCGTCACGCCCTCTCGGAGTGACTGGCGTATTTCGCGGGAGGTCTATATCGCCGAGACCGACCAAGAGGCTCGCGAGCAAGCCCTGAACGGGATGCTGGGCCGGGTGTGGGGCGAGTACCTGCTGCCGCTCTTCAAGTCGTTCGATATGATGAGCTTGTTCAAGCACCATCCCGCAGTCCCGGACTCCGACGTGACGCTGGAATATCTGGTCGACTATGTGTGGCTGGTTGGCTCACCACAAACCGTGACCCAAAAGCTGGGTGATATGTACGAACAGACTGGCGGCTTCGGTTGCCTGCTGGCCCTGACCTTCGATCAGTCGGAAAACAACGAAGCCTGGGAAAACTCGCAGCGCATGCTGATTGAAGACGTGCTACCCCACTTCGCAGATGCATAACGGATGCTCACCGATCCGGCCCCGGCGGGCGACTCGCAGGTCCATGCCCACGAACGTGACCATCTGGAGCGGCCGTGGAGGAGGACATCGCCCGGCCCATCCGGGGTCACGGGCGATGACAGGGTGGCAGCGATGGAAGCCGTTGGCGTTGACGGGGCCTTGTTGGTCTCGCCGTGGACCCTATATCGTTTCGATGCGGGCTATACGCCTGAAGTGTCTGCGAAGCATCCCGGCCGGTTCGGTCCGATCAAACCGTTCGACCCCCGAGCCGAAACCGTCAGCGGCGAGATTGCCGAATGGGTGGTAACGCCGGGCGTGATCGGGGTGCGCATTATGAAGATGGGTGATGCGACGACCGACGATCCGGGGCTGAATCGGATAGCGGCGGGCGGCGCACGGCACTGCCTCCCGGTGAATATGCCGTTTTGGGGAAAATTCCCGCGCTTGGGTCAACTGGCGCGCAGGAACCCGAACACGCGGGTCGCCGTGGATCACCTGGATCTGTGGCAACCCTTCGAGCCTCCTGCTCCGCCAGAGTCCTTTGCCGACCTCGGCAAGATCCCCGCCCGTGCCGAGTATGATAATGTGGCCATCAAGACTTCTGGGGCGTGTACCCAGTCGTACGAGCCATTCCCTTACGCCGACATTTGGGAGCCTTTGGGACAGGTTTTTGAAGCGTACGGCTTTGAGTGCTGCCTGCGGGGTACGGACTGGACCCGGGCGGTCGGGCTGCTGACCCACGAGCAAGGTGTCGAGACGTCCCGGGCTACCGCCCAGTTGTCCGACTCCGAGCGAGCCGCGCTCATGGGCGGCAGCCTCGCCCACATCTCTAACTGCTCGCCTACGGTTGCGCCCCGGTCAGCCCCCTGACGCATGCTCTGAAAAACCATTCCGGAACAAAAGGAGAAGACATGACAGAAAACAATACGTACACACCGCCGAAAGTCTGGCAGTGGGACAAGGCAAGTGGTGGGCGCTTTGCCAACATCAACAGACCTATCGCAGGCGCGACACACGAAAAAGAACTCCCCGTAGGTGAACACGCCCTCCAGCTCTACTCGCTTGCCACGCCCAATGGCGTCAAGGTGACCGTCCTGCTGGAAGAACTCCTTGAACTCGGCATCAAAGAGGCCGAGTACGATGCCTATCTCGTCGACATCGGTGAGGGTGATCAATTCGGCAGCGGCTTTGTGGCGATTAACCCTAACTCCAAAATCCCAGCCCTCCTTGACCGCAGCACCAACCCGCCGACCCGGGTCTTTGAGTCAGGTGCCATACTCGTCTATCTGGCGGAAAAGTTTGGTGCCTTTCTGCCGACCGAGCCTTCCGCCCGCGCAGAATGTCTGTCGTGGCTGTTCTTCCAGATGGGCAGTGCTCCCTACATAGGGGGCGGGTTTGGGCATTTTTATGCCTACGCCCCAGAAAAGCTCGAGTACCCCATCAATCGCTTTGCCATGGAGACGAAGCGTCTCCTTGATGTGTTGAATCGTCACCTCAGCGACCGGCGGTATTTGTGTGGTGACGAATACACCATCGCGGACATCGCGAACTACGCTTGGTATGGTGCTTTAGTAGGACAGAATATCTATGCAGCCGCTGAGTTTCTCGATGTGCAATCGTACACGAATGTGATCCGATGGACGAAAGAAATTGAAGCCCGGCCCGCCGTACAACGCGGCCGTCGCGTAAACAAGTCCTGGGGGCCGGAGGAAGAGCGGCTCATCGAACGCCATAGCGCCAGCGATTTCGATGGGCAGGCGGGCTCATACTAAGTCGCCACTCAAGGGTGCCCCGAGGGAGAAGGCACCCCACCAGTCTCTCAAGTCGGCGAGCCCAGAAAATCGACCGCACGCTCGAATGCACCAGCTTCGGACTGAGGGGCACAGCCATACAAGTCCTTCCCGCCGAGGTCTTCGAGCCGTTTGATTTCTCCTGAGATCGATGCGACATCCTTCAGGGGAAAAGTTCTCTCGATGTGAGCCCGCCAAGTCAGAGCCGAAGGGATAGTATAATACCTTCAGGAGATGCTGCGCCTAGGGAGACCGACTGCACTTTTACCGTAACGTCGATCGAGAACGTTGCTGCCTGGCTGGGCCGCCGTTCAAAGGGGGGGGGGGGGGGAGTCGCATGAGCGCGAAGACTGATGAGCGACCGAACGCACGGGAGAGGGAGCGTCGACTGGGGTTTGTGAGCCGGCCGCGGTTCGAGGACTACCGGGAGAAATACGCCACATACTTTAACATGGAGCGCCGCAACGGTATCCTCCAGGTGCATATGCACACCGAGGGAGGGTCTGTCATTTACGGCCTGCCGATTCACAACGCATGGTCCCAACTGTGGCTCGACATCGGCAACGACCCTGACAATGAGGTGCTGATCTTTAGTGGCACGGGGGATAAGTGGATCGCTGGGTTTGACCCGGAAATGTCCAAACTGCCCTTCCATGAGATGCCCGCAGATGTGTTCTACGATCAGGTCTACACGGACGCGACCAAATTGCTGGAGGCCTTCATCTTCAATATCGATATTCCCACGATTGCCTGCATCAACGGCTCAGGGTTGCACACGGAATTCGCCCTGTTGTGCGACATTACACTGTGCGCGGAGCACGCCGAACTGTTCGACCCGCACTTCAAGTTCAACTTGGTGCCTGGAGACGGCCAGGGTTTGACGTTCCAAGAGCTGATGGGGATGAAGCGCGCCGCGTATTTTCTGTACACCGGTGACACGATCAACGCGCAGACAGCCAAGGAACTGGGACTCGTCAACGAGGTGCTGCCGCTTGACGACATACAACCGCGGGCATGGGAGATTGCCGAAAAGATCATGCGAAAGCCGCGTGTGATTCGGCGTATGACGAGCGCGGTGCTGCGGCGACAGTGGAAGCAGCGGCTGGTACAGGATCTGGGGTTCCATATTGCGCATGAGTTGCTCGGCATGCACCTTAACAAGCCGGAGTGACCCACACGCAAATTCAATATGGAACCACACGGCCCGCCACTTCACCCTTCTCCAGCCAGTCAACCGCGGTGTTGCTCTCTTCCTGGGTGATCCGTCGTAACACGGACTCGTCTCGTGTGAGATGCCTGTTCATATACAGGTCAAGCAATCGGGGCATATCCACACTTGGCCGAACTGAGCCGTAAAAGGATCCCGTTGAGGTTTCCTCTTGTAGGAGAGGGATCGCAGGAATCGCCAGCACATCGTCAGGTTTGGCCGCGCCGCCCCGATGGCTGTGCCGCCCCGGGCGGAATGAGAGACTTGAAGTGCAGTATTTGAGCGGTCAACGACTTCAGGTGCATAATCGGCGCCAAGTCCATCGGTAAGCTCTCTGACCCCTAGTCCACTGGATCGCCGTCTTTCGAGTTGATGCCCTGTGGTGCTCCAAATTGATAGGCGAGTTCAAGTTTATGCGGATCCAGGTCGGTCCCGATAATCTCTTCCGTACCAGCCAACACCCAGATGTGTACCATATTGCAGGCTGACCCCCGCCGCCTATGACCGCGACACTGGTGCCCGGCTCGACTAGTGCCGTGCGTGCAAAGTCGGGAGAGCCCATCCGTAAAGGATACGTTCTTCGAGCTGGATTGGCTTGACAAAAATGCCGTTCTCTTCGGAGGCGCGTGGACACTCGGCCGCGCGACAATGATCTCATCGTGGAGTAAAGGCTGATGCGACAGAAACGACAACTCTGGGCGGTGGCCTGTTGCACGTTAGGGCCTGTTACCACTCATGAGCATGATTCTGGTCTCCTCGGTGTATGGCCCTCACGCAAGCTCTCCGGCCTGCCCCACGCCGCCGCTCGCCAGAGTGCGCGACGACGGCGCTTCCGCTCCCTGCCTGCGGCCCCACCCGCCACTAGGCCGCCCGCGCCGCGCTCTTGGTCGCGCCCGCCGCAGGAGCCCGCGGGCGGAACCTTGGAGCAGCGCGGGACCAGACGCCCCATTGAGGGGCGCGGCGGGCCAGGGGGCCCGAACCGGCCCGGAACCGGGATCCCGACGCTCCTCGCGACCCCAGTTCGCCGCCCAGGCAACAGAAGGGAGGCCCCGGATCAGCCCCAGCCTGCCCGCTCTCCGTCAGGGCGCCCCTCGAACACGACTAAAAAATGCTCCTGCCCTTCTCCTCATATGCCTTCTCACGTCTCCCTCCGGTTCGGGGAGATCGCTCTGGAGCGGCCTCCTATGAAAGCTGCAGGAGGTGGGCCGGCCGCATAAACTCGGCATTGGCCCCCACCGCTGCGACCGTCTGCATCAAGGCGACGCAGCCTTCTCAGCGATCAGGGAGGCACAGGGACCGACCCGTCGTAAGACTGCGTCTATCGTGCCCGCTGTGGTGGCATGGGCCGGGTTCAACAACCGCTGCACCTCACTTTCGACCACGGCTAGGGGACGGGCGAGGCGGCGTTGCGAAGCGGTGGGTCTGGCGACCGGCATTGTATAAGGCTGCTTTACAGGGCGATCTGGAGTGGCGAGACGACCAGCGGCCGCCGTTTGCCGGCACGCGACGGCTCGGGCAGGGTCTGGCCGCGCGGAGCGGCGTCGCGATCAACTCCCGCGGCAAGTCCTTCGCCTCGTTCAACGCTTCCTCGTGGGTCTCTCCATCCGTGGCCCCCCCACCCGAAATCCGGGAACGTGACGACAAACCGGCCGCCTTCGTCGCGTTCGACTCCACCGAATGACTGAAAGTGTTCGGCGGCCTGTTCCTTGCTGGCCTGCTACCGGTTCCATTTCTACTCCGTCAAGATTGCGCTCTGGGGCTGTAGGACGCCTCTCGGTCGCTTGCCCGACACCGGGGGGGGGGGGGGGTAGGCACTCGGTGCTTCAACAGCGCACGCCAGTCCCCGTCTGGCCCTTGGGGGGCTCGTTCTCGTCAGCGTGACCGGTGGGCAGCCTGCCTTGAACAAGCCGGTATTACGGCCCTAGCCTAGCAGAAAACAAAAATCGTGCTCAATGATCGGCGATGGTTGTGCGCCACGGAATGTGTTTGCCTGGGTATGCCTGACTGGTGACGAGACGCCTGCGGCGGCAAGGTGAACACCGCGGCCGATCCCGCGTTGAAAGGCGTTCAGGGGGGCTGCCAAGCTCTCGTCTCTGGTGAGCTTGCGTCCCCCGACCCTCACGCCGATGCGTGCTTTGTCGGCCAAAAGCGGGGCTATCCCAGCCCAGGCTTCGGTCAAGAAAGTCTGGTATTGGACGGCGTTATAGTGGCGGCCGTCATCACGCGGA
The DNA here is from genome assembly GCA_965116085.1 of uncultured Binatia bacterium (SeqCode). Classification (GTDB taxonomy): domain Bacteria; phylum Desulfobacterota; class Binatia; order Bin18; family Bin18; genus Bin18. Next base: position 4,400,192 of record OZ220487.1, on the reverse strand, counting down.
TGGCGGGCAGTGGCTTCTCCACCAAGAAACCACAAGCGCAGCCACTGGTCTTCGCGATAGTTCGTCGTGTCAATATACGGTGGCGAGGTGATGACATCTGTCACGTGCCCAACTAGATGGGGAAACCGCTTGGCCGCATTCCTTGCGTCCGACAAGGCGACTTCACCGTGACGGGCGGGGGGAGGGGTCTTAAAGCGGTAGTCGTTCAGGTACCTCAGGATCGAGAAGACATCCCTTGACGGCGGTGTATACTCCTTCTCCCGCCACCATCGGACGGAATATGCGGGCTTTGTACTAATCGTTCTCGGCATGCGGTTGCTAAAATAGTTGGGACTTCGATGGGATTCGCCATGCAGCGCACCGAGAGACAAGGCGGCAATGAAGCGGTCAGTACGATCCTCGTGCCAATCAAGGGTATCTCTCAGGAAGTATACTTGGTTGTAGGTGGCTGGATCGAAACAAAGATTGAAGAACTCCATTAATTCTCTGCTGTCATCGCCAGCTTGGAATGAAAAGCTCTCTTCCTCCAGTGTCGCCAAGCGTTCAGAGACCTCGGAATGCGTCGGTGGATCGCTTTTCGCGCCTGCCACACACGCGGCGACAGGATGCACGTCGCAGCCAGCGGCGTCCCGTCCCCGGAATGAGACTCTCCAAAACCGTCGTGCCGCGTCGGCAAAATGGGTCAAAGACTATACCGCCGAACGGTGTGGCCGCGAGATGTTTCTCCACAAAGGTCTCGGGGAACATTGCGAAGTATGGGCAAATAGAGTGAAAGCGATGCCTCATACGGCCCTCATCCGCGTCACATAGGACTGTATCCATTGCACTGCGGATTCCAGTTGGTCGAGGGCCTCGATCTCTACACCGCTCTGGGCAAGGTTAGCCGCCTCCGCGACCCGGTGCGGAACGCGCAGGCGATGCAGGACATTGCCCAGAACCAAAACATCGTCACGAAACTTCTCATCCGTCCGTGCGAATGGAATAACATGGTATGCAACCATCTCAGTGGCCGGCGGACGTTCAAACCAGCGTGCGGCGAAGACACGGGCCACATGGGATTTTATGCTCTTGTCTTTCCAGTTCTTGCCGGTTGCGACCTGCGCGGCAATCAACAAAAATCCGGGCAAGCCGTCTCTTTGCTCGTGCCACGCAAAGACATCAACCTGATCATCCTGAGGTGCAGATGGCGCGGAGGGGTCGGCCTTGACACTTCCATCTTTTAGGACGGTCCAGATTTCAGAGAGTTTCCTTATGAAGCCCGTGCCGTCAGGCCGTGGAGAGCCAAAGGACCAAGCCTGCCCCCCGATTTCTCCGGCGATGGCAGCGGTTGCAAAATATTGAAAATATTTGCGTAGCTCACAGACCTCCTGATCTGACGGATGCAGGCCAGATCCATCCAGCAAAGGGGAGAGGGCGCGCAGGTTGGAGAGCAAGAGTGACACCAGATAGGCGGTCTGCCCGGGATCCGGCCGTTCGGCGGTGAAGGAAATCGCGGCACCCTGCTCATCAAGGTCGAACGGATACGCTTCCGCGAGCGCTCGTTTTCGCGAAGTCATACGCGCCACCGCGCCAGCTGCAATGTCCTCGCGCTTTTCTAGTTCGGTGTTGACATCAGGGAATTCAGCCTCGGCGGCGATCTCCAGAGCAGCGACGATTTCCTCACTAAAAGATTGCCTGTTTTCAGAGAAAACGGCCTTTAATTCGAGATAGTCCGCGGCCACGTCCAAATCGGGCGGCGCGGTACCGCCGAATGCGTCGGGTGGGAGATAGACAGGGAGACTCATTCGCTCCCCCGAGCAGTGTCTCGCATTTTCTTTTTCATCCGACCATGTATTGCCTGCACCGTCTCCAAAATGTCTTCCGCGATGTCGACAAGTGAGGCATCGCATCCGTCAAATCCACGTAGGCTGTTCGAAGCCTCACGCACTTCCTTACGCGCTCTGAGCAATGCCTCTGAGAACCTACGGTTGGCCGGCTGCATACTCGCATAGGCTTCTGAGAGAGATCCCTTATCCGACCTCAGAACCACGAGGCCCTCACTACTAGTCAGCACCTCTCCTAGAAGCTTGATGTCTGGATTTTGAGACTGGATTACCGGAGCTACGCTCTCTTCCTGTGATCCATACAACCACTGTAAAATCTCGCGTAATCGGTCGAGTTTATCGTCGGGAATAGGGTTTGGGCTCGGATCGAAGCTGGACCAAGAGGAATCCAGGCCGAGGAACTGTCTGTAGGGTGCGCGCGATAATGCCGTGTAGAGGTGGGAGAAGTTGAACCTGGGGCTTACCCGATCCGCTATGCAAAAGATATCAGCAGTATCAGCTTGCTCCAGCACATAGATCGCATTGACCATGCGCTTGATCGTATCATGCTTGTCACCGATACGACTGGCGATATCCGCAAGCGATACCTCGCCATCGCGATACCATGTGGCGGCGAACTTGGCTTTTGCGTACGATTCCCACTTCGCAGCGCCGTTAATGTGCTTGAACCCAATAAAGGAACGCGCTGCCTTCCGATGAGCAACGCGATAGACCGAAACGGGATCAAGCGTGCTGCGATGTTGGTCTGAAATATCCGGTAAGGTGATTTTGACTCGTTCTTGGTCAGAAACACGAGTGGCGAGATCTGGGTCCTGGAAGAGGCGGATAGCCGCCAAACGGCGGTTGCCTTCAAGCACGATGAGATGTCTATCTTCCTCCAAGACAATGAGCGGCTCAATGTCCAGATAGCCATTGGCCGCGATAGACTGGAGCAATTCGCTCAGGTCTTCCGCGAGGTAGAGTTGCGCGATAATGGCAGCTTCGCTTGTCTTGCCTTCGATGCTCACTAGACGTGGATTTTCATGATCAAGCACCAACCACGCCGTCGGCACGGGCACAATCGATGTCAAGGGGACATCGGTCGGGGATTCAATGCCGCTACTCATCGTCACGATCCTCGCTCAGATCGGCCCCACCATGCACACATTCGACTCCTCCTATCAGAAGTGCTCCTAGGGTTCGAACGGTTCTGGGATACGGTGTTCTGAGACCTTTCTCGAATGCCGCTATGGTGGATGGCACAACGCCTGATCGGCGTGACAACTCCACTTGGCTCCAATGCAAGCCTGCCCGGACCATACGACACTGCTCATGCGTGATAGGCATCAATGGGCGGCCTCCTTAATGAATTGGGACTAGAACACCATATTGTTAAAAAACGCCAACATTGCCGAGCCATACCGTCCAGACTCTCGTAGAGTCATATCCGCATTCCCAACTCGATTGAGCAGCTCTTTATCCGCCCTCTTGACGCCTTCGCCATTCCCTCCGAATATTTTTATCGGAAGGGACGGCTCGGCTCGGGCTCGCCCAGCGCCTCCCCCGGGAGAGTAATGTGGAATGACGTCCGAGACAACCCCCGCCGCTGCCCGATCCTGCCCCTACGTGGATACGGGGCACACTTGGGCATCACCTTACCTTTTTACCGGTGGTTGTGCGCCGACATGCGTTGCATCCAAGCGACTAGGTTCAATCGCCATTCAGAATTCCCCTGGCAGGGATGATGTGCTTCAGGGTGCTCCAACCGATGGTCGGTTGGAGGGAGCGAAGGGGCAACACGATGAGTTGACGGCTGCGTTTGACCTTTGTCAGATCGAGGATTGCTTCCGCTCGCAACTCGAGCGAAGGGGCAACGCGATGAGTTGACGGCTGCGTAGGGGGGCCGCCGCCGCTGACGACACCAATGCCCTCCGCCACCGGATCGCCGCCCTCAAGGCCGCCGCCGTCCTCCCCGGCCATCCAAGGCGCAAGCGCCACAGCGGCCTATGACGCCGCAATCTCCAAACCCCGCACCCGCCTCGAACGCGACGGCAACCCGCTCAAACCCTGCCGCCGCCTCGCAACCCGAGATGCCCGAAAAGCACTATCCTTCCGTGCCTTCATACACCTCGCTTCTGCTCTCGTGTGGACGCGATGAATGTCGATTCTGCCTAGGGCCTGTTCCCACTATCGCAAGGCATCAATGATGAGGGCGAAGACGCTGCATCCAAGGAAGAGCACGTCGCGTTGCTCGCATCGCGAGCAGAGGCGGCGGCCTCCCTGCAATCGACGCCACACCCGCGCGATTGCGGTGCGCCGCGTGGACAGCTCACGGGCAGACGCCCAAGGGCTCACCCGGGTGCGCCGCGGCGGCCCCACGGGCGCCTACCCCAGTGCCACGGCCAAGGGCCGCGTCTGGGCGCCCGCGGCGCCCGGTCCCTCAGCACCGCGGGAGGAGGGGGGGCGGACCCAGGCGAGTCCGCCACGGGCGGCCCGCCGGGGCGTCGTGGGCGTGCCCGGGCGAGCGCGCGCAGGCGAGCGCCGGGCGATCGTCCGCGGCACCCCTATGCATCGTGGTGGTCCACCCGCTTCGGGAGCGGCCGAGGGATTGAGGACCGGTTGTGTGCGCGCTCCCGTGCCGGCGGGAGGGACTTTGACGATGGTGCTGTCGAGCGACAGAACCTCCCGCGTGATACGCACAATCTGTTCCCGTTGCAGATGCGCGAAGACCCGATCGAGCACCCCGTTTTTCGACCAGCGGTTCATCCGGGTGGAGATGGGGTGCCAGTTGCCAAAGCGGGTCGGTAACCCGCGCCCTTTGCCGCCCTGCTCGGCAAGATACAAGATGACGTTGAGTACTTGGCGATGGGAGAGGCGGACAGGGCCGCGCGGCACCGGGAGATGATGCGCGATCCGGTCGTATTGAGCTTGCGTGAGGTCCATACAGCCAGGAGACCAGAATCATGCATAATCATCCACATTAGTGTGAACAAGACCTAGGGTGCCAATGGGGCGGAATCGACATGCGGGAAAGGACGCACGAAGTCGCCATAAGACGCATCAAGAAGGAAGGTCTAGCCCTAACAGCGATTCGTCTTGGTCGTTACCGTTCGGAGATGTATTCTACGAAGCGACGCCGCCGAAACGTACCGATGACGGATCCGAAGGCCACACCACAAGGCTACATGCATGATCTCGCTCGGACGTTCGGCAAGCGGGCCCCAAGAAAGACCGTCCGAGCTTTTGACATACGCTCCGACAGAACGCTCCGAACAAGGGGCTCTCTATCGTCAACGAAGGCACTCGGACGCCGGTACGCAATGATGACATCAGGGACATTGTGTGGCCTTGTATTGGCCCCATGATAGCCCGCTCACCGCCGTTACTGCGCAAGTGCGCCGTCTCCCTTCTCGTCCAGGGGGAACGCCGCAAGAATCGTGTGATCTACAGCGCAGAGCCTCTCGCCACAATAAATTGTTTATTGTGGCGAGAACCCTTAGATATATAATGCTCTTTGAAAAGCCGCTCTTCCCGGATTTACAGGCTGCCTTTTGTGGATAAGACACCCTGAACCCGGGGGTCTTGTTCGACCGCGCTGCTCAGCGCCCGGGCAAAAGCCTTGAAGCTGGCTTCGATAATGTGGTGGGGGTTCCGGCCCTGGGTCATATTCAGGTGTAGGTTCATGCCGACCTGATTCGTCAGGGCCAGAAAAAAGTCGTGGATCAACTCTGTTGAAAAGTTTCCTACCCTCTCCTGCCGAATCTCCAGATTATAAGCCAGAAACGGCCGCCCACTCAGGTCAACCACACACGAGACTAGGGCTTCATCTAGCGGCACGCTCGCCTCGCCGAAGCGCCGGATACCGCGTTTGTCACCCAAGGCTTCTCGGAGTGCTTGGCCGAGTGTCAAACCGACATCTTCGACCGTATGATGGTCGTCCACTGCAACATCGCCGCTCGCCTGTACGCTGAGATTGAAGAATCCGTGTCGGGCAAACAGTTCCAGCATATGGTCGAGAAAAGGAACCCCGGTCGAGACCTCGTACTGCCCCTCGCCTTCGAGTTGGACGCTCAGGCGGATATCGGTTTCATTCGTCTTGCGTTGAACGTCAGCGTTGCGTGCGGCCATGCCTGCCTCCGTCCAAACGATATTGCACGGCTCGGGCGTGGGCCTCAAGTCCCTCAAGCTCGGCCAGCCGTACCACTTCGGGGCCCAAGGTCGACAGGGCCTGCGAGGACGCCCGTATCACACTGGTGCGTTTCAAGAAATCGTAGACGCCCAAAGGAGAGGAAAACCGAGCCGTCCCGCCGGTCGGCAGCACGTGATTGGGCCCGGCGATATAATCGCCAAACGGTTCGGTCGAAAGATGGCCCAGAAAAATCGCCCCGGTATGCCGAATATCCTTGACCCAGGTCTGGGGGTCCCTGACGGCCAGTTCCAGATGTTCAGGCGCAATCGCGTTGGCCAAGGTTACGACCTCTTGGCGCTGCCGAGCGAGAATGACCGCGCCGAAGCGCCGTAAGGAGGCTGAAGCGATGGCGCGCCGGGGGAGCCGAGCGAGTTGCTCGGTGAGTTCCCGGACCACCGCCTGCGCCAGGCGTCGCGATGTCGTCAGACATAACGGGGCGGCGAGTTCGTCATGTTCCGCCTGGGAGAGCATATCGGCCGCAACATAGTCGGGCTTGGCGGTCTGGTCGGCGATGACCAGAATCTCGCTCGGCCCGGCAATCATATCGATATCAACCCGGCCAAAGACGAGCCGCTTGGCTGTGGCGACATAGATATTGCCTGGCCCAACGATTTTATCGACGCGCGGAAGCGTCCGGGTACCGTACGCCAGGGCGGCTACGGCCTGGGCGCCGCCGACCCGAAAAAAGGCGTCCGCACCCGCAATGCGAGCCGCAGCCAGCAGGGCGGGATTGTCTCCTTCAGGGGAGGGGGGAGAGACGACGATGACCTCTTTGACCCCGGCAACTTTCGCCGGGAGCACATTCATGAGCACCGAAGATGGGTAGACAGCGGTGCCGCCGGGAACATACACCCCGACCCGTTCAAGCGGCGTTATCTTCTGGCCCAGAGTGGCTCCAAGCGTGTCGCGGTAGGTCCAGGATGACTGACGCTGCTTGCGGTGAAAGCGGCGGATACGTTGGGCTGCGACTCGCAGCGCTTTTCTGATGGACGGGGAGAGGCTCTTGAGTGCGTGCTCCATCTCGGCCTGGGTCGCGCCCAACTCGTGCGGTGCGAATGAGACTCGGTCGAATTTTTTGGTGAGGGCTATGAGCGCTCGGTCGCCGTGTTTACGGACATCGTGCAAAATGGAGCGGACTGTGGCTTCAACTTGGGCACTGGCGCTCTCGCCTCGTGACGCTAGCTTGTCCAGGTGCCGCTGGCAGGCTGCATCGCCTGTGGAAAGCAGCGGAACCAAGGATTTGGTTGCGGAGCGTGTCATTGGACAGGCCGATGTGTTTGGCGCTGGATTTTTGCTCCAAGCCGAGACAGCTTGGCTTCTAAGTGTTCATAGCCGCGATCGAGATGGTAGATGCGGGAAACCTCCGTCTCACCGCGGGCCGCGAGACCGGCCAGGATCAGTGACACGCTGGCCCGTAAGTCGGTCGCCATGACGGGCGCACCACTTAAGAACGCGACACCTTGAATGGTGGCGGTATGGTCCTGCACATGCACGTCCGCGCCTAAACGGACGAGTTCTTGGGCGTGCATAAAGCGATTCTCGAAAATCGTTTCGGTGATGCTGCTCTGCTCTTCCCCCAAGGTCAGGAGTGCCATCATTTGCGCTTGCAGGTCGGTTGGAAAGCCGGGGTAGGGTTGGGTGCTGAACTGAACGCCAGTTGGCCGCCTATCGCCCTGGACCCGAATGCCTTCCGGTTCATGACTAATGGCGACGCCTGCGCGTTGCAAGGTCTCCAAAAAGATGGTGAGGTGAGCGGCGTGAGCCCCCCGAACCAGCACATTGCCTGACGTGATCGCACCGGCGATAAGAAAAGTGCCGGCCTCAACGCGGTCAGGAATAACCCGGTGGCTGATGCCGTGCAGCGCATCGACCCCCTCAATCACGATCGTCCGGCTCCCCGCCCCATGAATACGGGCGCCCATCGCAATGAGCATGGCCGCCAGATCTTCGATTTCGGGTTCACGCGCGGCATTGTCCAGGACGGTCGTTCCTGTGGCTAAGGTGGCCGCCATCATGAGATTCTCCGTCGCACCCACGGAAGGAAAATCGAAGCTGATACGCGCCCCCGTCAGCCGGTTGGCCTGCGCTTCGACATAGCCTTGCCGGATCCGTATGGATGCGCCGAGTTGCTGCAAGCCGGCCAGATGAATATTGACCGGGCGGGTCCCAATGGCACAGCCGCCCGGTGTCGAAACGTGTGCTCTCCCAAAGCGGGCCAATAACGGCCCAAGCACCAAAAACGACGCACGCATGGTCTTGACCAGCTCATACGGTGCTTCAAATTGATCGACCCGCTCGGCGTCAAGTACGACTTCATGCGCACTGAGCCAGTCGGCTCGCACCCCGAGTTCGGTCAGCAAACCCAAGGCGGTCTGGATATCGACCAGACGGGGTACGCCACGCAGGGTGCATTCTTCGCGGGTCAAAAGAGAGGCGAAGAGCAGCGGTAATGCGGCATTTTTCGCTCCGCTGACCGCCACTTCCCCATGGAGGGGAATCCCGCCTTGAACAAGAATTGTGTCCATTATCGAAATCCGAAAAAAGGCCTGCAAGAAATATATGAGAGTCCGCTGCTATACTCATCACCAGCTACTGCCCGACGTCAGCAGTTTTCTGGAAAACAACGACGCGGTCCCGGCCCGCGTCGTCTCGCCGGCATGTCTGGAACCGCATGCGGCGCTGCTTGCGTCCGAGCTGCGCCACGGCGTCTTTTTGGGTCTCCCCAATTTCCGCGACGAGCCAGCCGCCGGGCCGTAGGTAGTCTGGACTGGCGTTCAACAGACGGCCGTAAAAATCGAGACCGTCCGCTCCGCCGTCCAGGGCGGCCCGCGGCTCCCACGCTCGAACCTCAGGCTGGAGCGTGTCGAGCGCCTGCGAGGCGATGTACGGAGGATTGGTCACGAGCAGGTCAAAGAATCGACCAGGCGGCACAGGAGCGAGGAAGTCTCCACAGGCAAAGGTGAGACGATGATCGACTTGATGCGCGCGGGCGTTCTTTCGAGCAATGGACAGCACGGCGTGCGTCCTATCGACCGCCCAGATGTCCGCGTGTGGCAATTCCGTCGCGAGGGCAACGGCAATGCAGCCGCTGCCCGTCCCAATATCGAGAATGTGGGGCGCGGTTATCCGAGACGAGACCAGCAGATGTAAGGCCGTCTCAACAGCGGTCTCCGTATCGGGCCGTGGAATGAGCACGCAGGAGTTGACCTGAAACTCCAGCGACCAGAATTCCCGGCGGCCGGTGATGTAGGCGACCGGCTCGCGTTGGGTTCGGCGGACTACGCTCTGCTGGAAGGCATTTTTCTGAGAATCGGAAACCGTCTCTTGGAGCTGGCCGGACAAACGAGACCGGCTGACGTGGAGCGTATGCGCCAGCAGGACTTCTGCGTCCAAGCGAGGCGTGTCCACATCGGCCGCCTTGAGCCTCTCTTCGGCCCAGGCCATAAGCTGGGCGGCCGTTTCAATACGGGATAGGGAGTCGTCAGACTGGAGATATGGAGGAACGGTGAGCGGGGTAGGGCGAGTCTGAACGTTTTTCACCGGAGGCAACCCCGCGTCGGGCTGAATTCAGTTCGCAGCAGCCTTGAGCGTTTCGGCCTGATGCGAAGTGATGAGGGCATTCACAACCGGGTCGAGCTCCCCATCGAGAATACGCTCAAGGGTGTGGAGCGTCATATTGATCCGATGGTCGGTCATACGCGTCTGGGGGAAATTATAGGTTCGTATCCGCTCGGAGCGGTCCCCCGAGCCGACCATGCTCCGACGCGAGGCCGTGATCTCGCTCTGCTGTTCTTCTTGCGCTCGTTCAAGCAGCCGGGAGCGCAGAATTTTGAGGGCCTTGGCTTTGTTCTTGTGTTGCGACTTCTCATCCTGACAGGAGACCACTAGGTGGGTTGGCAGATGCGTAATGCGGACGGCCGAATCCGTGGTGTTGACACTCTGCCCGCCCGGACCGGAGGACCGAAAAACATCGATACGGAGCTCTTTTTCGTCTATGGCGATATCGACCTCATCCGCTTCAGGGAGAACCGCTACGGTAACGGCCGAGGTGTGAATCCGACCGGATGCCTCCGTCTCAGGAACCCGTTGGACGCGATGCACCCCGCCCTCGAATTTGAGTCGGCTGTAGGCGTTCTTGCCCGTCACCATGCTGATAATTTCCTTAAATCCACCCAGGCCGGTGGGGCTTGAACTCAGCACCTCCACCCGCCAGTTCCGCTGCTCGGCATAATGCGAATACATCCGAAACAGATCGGCAGCGAACAAACTCGCTTCCTCGCCTCCGGTACCGGCCCGGATTTCGAGGATCACGTTTTTCTCGTCAAGCGGGTCTTTGGGGAGCAGTAAGAGGTGGAGTTGGTCTTCAAGCTGGGTGGCCCGTTGGCTCAGGCCCTCGATTTCTTCCTGTGCCAAGCCGCGTATGCCAGGATCGCCATCTTCCAGCAGGGCCCTGCTCCCTTCGAGGCCCGCCTGGACTTTGCGCCATTCCCGAAAACACGTAACGACCTCTTCCAGAGCGGCATGCTCCTTGGCCAGCTTGGCATACTCCTTGGCGTCACTGGCGACCTCGGGATGGCCTAGCGTACGTTCCACTTCTTCGTAATGCTGCTCGACCTCGGAGAGTTTTTCGTGCAACGCAATGGCTTCACTCATAATTGTCACCACGGGCCGGAGCAGAAGATGAATGGAATAAGGGGCGGTAGAAAACCGCCCCTCCGCCCACTGTTTCGCTCTGTATTCGTCTGACGCAGGCTAGGCCTCCTGCTTTGAGGGGTCTTGCAACCCATATTTCCGGCGGAAGCGTTCCACTCGTCCTGCCGTATCGACAATGCGCTGTTTCCCGGTGTAGAACGGATGGGACGCGCTCGAAATATCGAGTTTATACAACGGATAGGTCTTGCCGTCCTCCCACTCAATCGTGTCGTTCGTCTCAATGCATGCCCGCGTGAGGAAGGCGAAGTTCGCCGAGGGGTCCTGGAAGACGACGTCCCGGTACGTTTCTGGATGAATCCCTGCTTTCATTTTGAACCTCCAACAGCTAATACTACCATCTCGTCAGAGGAGTCGCAACTCAAGCGCATGGACGTAGATCGCTTGCACGAGATTCAGCGCACCTTACAAGAGGAAGCGCTCGACGGGTGGCTGTTTTACGATTTTCGGGGCAGTGACCCGCTCGCCTACCGGATTCTCGGGCTTGATGCCACGGGGCTGGCGACGCGGCGCTGGTATTATTTCATTCCGGCTGAAGGCACACCGGTCGGACTCGTCTCCGCCATTGAGCCGTATCGTCTGGATCGCCTGCCCGGACCAAAGCAGCCGTTTTTCACCTGGCAGCAGCACGCAGCCCGCCTCGCCGAACTGTTGCATAATCGGCGGCGGATTGCCATGCAGTACTCGCCGGGAAATGCCATCCCGTACATCTCTCGGGTTGATGCCGGCACAATTGAAACCATCCGTCAGCTCGGGGTTGAGGTCGTCTCGTCTGCGGACTTAGTGCAGCGTTTTGAGGCGGTCTGGACCCAAGAGCAATGGCAGAGTCATCGCCGTGCGGCCACGGTGGTCCGCCAGACGGTTGATGCCGCCTTTGGCTATTTGAGCGACCACGCACCGGTATCTGAATACCAAGTGCAGCAATTCATTCTGGGCTGCTTTACCCAGCGCGGACTGACGACCTCCTATCCGCCGGTGGTGGCTGCCAACGCCCATAGCGCGGACCCGCACTACACGCCAACGGCCGAGTTGACGGCACTGATTCGGTCCGGTGACTTTGTGCTGATCGACCTCTGGGCCAAAGAACCAGATGGGGTGTATGCGGATATCACCTGGACCGGCTTTATGGGCAAGATCGTCCCCGAGCGTTATCAGGAGATATTTCAAATCGTCCGTGAGGCGCGTGATGCCGCGCTTGCCTTTGTGAAAGAGCGCGTGGCCAGCGGCCAGGCGTTCTTCGGTCATGAAGTTGATGCCGCATCTCGGAGCGTCATTACCAATGCTGGCTATGGCGACCGGTTTTTTCATCGAACCGGCCACTCGATCGGCACGGAAGTCCACGGCAATGGCGCAAACATGGATGGCGTTGAAACCCGTGATACGCGTCGGGTGCTGCCCTACTCCTGTTTCTCGGTCGAGCCCGGTATCTATCTGGCTGGGGACTTCGGGGTACGCAGCGAGGTTGACGTCTATATCACCAGGAAGGAAGCGATTGTGACCGGCGACCCGGTCCAAACGGAAGTTATCCCCATTCTTACCTAGAGAAAGATGGCCCTATGGCAAAAGTGTGGTTTATCCGACAGAAAAATCGGTTGATCGCTGTTGGCGGCAAGCCAGCTTATGAGCGGCCTTTTGAGACGATTCAGTGGCCTTTGGATATTGGTGTTCACCGGTTTTATACGGACCGGGCTCCTGCGCTTGACTCGAGTCTGTCGACTCAAGACGTGTCGTCCGCCAATATGGTGTTGGTCGAACTGCAGGGGAGTGATGTCGCTGCCGGGTCGAGCTACAAAGTGGGCTTCTACTCGTCTCCGTATTCTCCACACGCGGTGGCCGAGCGACTCGGCCACCCTTGGGTCGAGGGTTCCACGTCCTAATCCCGCGTCCGACATCGCTCCGCGGGAATTGCCAACTGTGCGATGAGGTACGTCTTGAAGCTTGCGGCGTAGGGCTGTCGTTCTAGCGCCTTTTGCATACAGGACAGCCAGGCGTCGCGCTGTTTCGCCCCGATGTGCAGATGGGCATGCGCACTCGGAATCCCGATCGGGCCGTATTTTTCGTGATACCGCTTCGGTCCGCCTAACCAGCCACATAAAAATCGGGCCAGTTTGTCTCGGGACTGGGTGAGATCAGTGGAATGCATGTCCCGAATTTCCCGGGCCTCGGGCAACCGTTCCATCAAATCGTAGAAAGTATCGACTAACTGCCGAATCCCTTCCTCGCCACCGGCGGCTTGAAAGGAGGTATCGCCATCGCCATAGCGGGGTTTTTCTGCGTCCGTGCGTGTCGTCATGTCCTCAGCCTCGTTCTTCTGTTATGCTCCCTCACCTGAGATGTTATGCGGTTCGGAAAGGATAGGCACCATGTCAGACTTCGATCTCCGCCTTTTTTCTTATCTTCCCAACCCGCGCATTTGGAAGGCCACCATTGCGGCCCGCCTGTGCGATATCCGTATTGATATCCGAGGAAGTGCGCCTTCCGACTTGCAGAACTGGCTGTGGGATTTCGAGGCTCGCCCGCTGACCGAAGAAGAAAAGACTGCTTCCCAGAAAACGGAACGGCAGGCCCGCGCCGGCTTTAGCGGCCGCTTGTTCAAGACGGACGCCTTTCTCGAAGCACACCCGTTTGGGACGGTGCCCGCTGCTTTCAGTCCTGACGGCCAGACCGGAATTTTTGAATCGAACAGCATCATGCGCGCGGTCGGGCGTCTGGGGCAGGAGACCTATCCGGTGTATGGAACGGATGTATATTCGGCTGCTCGCATCGATAGCTTTCTGGACGCTAGCCTAGTTTTTGCGCGGGACTCTCAAGTCTACCTTCTGGCCTTAATGGACGGCAAGATGACGGCGGATATTCATGCCAGGGCGAAGGACGCCTTTGGCATCTATCTCTCCGGCATTGAGCAGGGGCTTCTCCCGAACCGGAAGTATCTCGTCGGCGATACTGTCACGCTGGCGGATATCTGCTTTGTGGCGGAAATTGCTTTATTTTCCAGCGAAAAGGCCCGGCCGAAGCTGTTGGCCGACAATGGGCTCGATCTGATATTCCATCCCGGGGTGGAAGCCCGATATCCACGAGCGTTGGCGCATTTTACCACACTGTCCGAGCACCGCGCGTTCGCGCCAGACGTCCAACCCTATATGGAGAAGCTGCACAGGCGGATGGAGAAGCAGGACGGGTCGGACAGTGGCGGCATGAGAGCCGATTCTATTTGAGCAAAGGTCGAGAACGCAGCTTTTAAGGACACGTCACTTTTTCATGATCCCGACGGTTAGGGAACGAGCTCGTGAGCTGGTGGAAAACCGGCTGTTTCAGGGAGTCATCTTTCTGCTGGTCCTCCTGAATGCTGCCACCCTGGGGATTGAGACGTGGCCAGCAGTGGTGACCCTTGTCGGACACTGGCTGGAGGTTTCCAACCGGATTATTCTCCTTATTTTCTCTGCCGAGATAATGCTCCGCCTCTACGCCCACGGCCTCAGATTCTTCCGTGACCCATGGAGTGTGTTTGATTTCATTATAGTGGGTATCTCGTTACTGCCATCAAGCGGTTCGCTCTCGGTCCTGCGTGTTCTTCGTTTTCTCGGAATGCTCCGCTTGGTCTCGACGGCACCTCGGCTTCGCCGGGTCGTGGGTACCCTGCTGCGTGCCGTGCCCAGTGCTATTGCCGTCGCAGTCCTGTTACTAATCGTGTTCTATGTATTTGCCGTCATAACGACTCGGATGTTCGGCCAGGATTTTCCGGCTTGGTTCGGCACGCTCGGGAAATCCCTGTATAGCCTGTTCCAAATCATGACGCTTGATGGCTGGTCCATGGATATCGTCCGTCCGGTGATGGAGGTGCATCCGTGGGCATGGGGCGTCTTTGTTCCGTTCATCATGTGTTCGAGCTTGACAGTGTTGAACCTCCTTATCGCGATTCTGGTCGATTGTATGGAGAGTATCAAAGCGGGTAGCCAGCAAAACAGAGCAGGGCAAATCACTCCAGCATATCGCGAGGAAAACCATCTGGCCGCTTCCGAATTGAGCAAGCTCCACCGCGAACTTGAAGAGATCAAGTCACTGCTCAAGGACCGCAGCGGTTGAGCGTGAACTCCACCGATCCGGTTTTGTCTGCAGGGGCGGGCTCGTGAATGCTCGCTCCTACCGCTCGGCGCGGGCAGGGCATTGAGCCTCCATCCGCCAAGTATGAAGCTTAGGGGCGTTCTCTCTTGCTAGGGCCTGTTGCCACTCATGCGCATGATTCTGGTCTCCTGGCTGTAGGGACCGCACGCAAGCTCACTACGCCCGGAGCGCGCCCCCTCTCCCGGTGCCGCGCGGCCCTGTCCGCCTCCCCCCTCGCCCCGTACTCACCGCCCTCTGGTCGGTCGCCGCGCAGGGCGGCACAGGGCGCGGGTTGCCGGCCCGATGTGGCACCGGGCCCCCCCTCTCCACCCGGCTGCCCCGCTGGTCGCAACCCGGGGGGCTCGCCCGGGTCTGCGCGCATTTGCACCGCGAACAGCTCGCGCGCCTCACGCGGGCGGCCCGGTCGCTCGACCGCCCCCTCGTCCAGGTCCCTCCCGCCGGCCCGGGGGCGCGCACACAACCGGTCCTCAATCCCTCGGTCGCTCCCGAGGCGGGTGGCCCCCCACGATGCCTAGGGGTGCCGCGGACGATCGCCCGGCGCTCGCCTGCGCGCGCTCGACCGGGCCCGCCCCCGCCGCCCCGGCGGGCCGCCAATTGCTGCCTCGCCGGGGCCCGCCCCCCGCTCCTCCCGCGGTGCTGAGGGACCGGGCGTCCGCGGGCGCCCAGACGCGGCCCTGGGCCGTGGCGCGGGGGTATGTGCCCGTGGGGCCGCCGCGGCGCACCCGGGTGAGCCCTTGGGCGTCTGCCCGTGAGCTGTCCACGCGGCGCACCGCAAGCGCGCGGGTGTGGCGTTGCTTGCAGGGAGGCCGCCGCCTCTTCACGCGCTGCGAGCAACGCGACGTGCTCTTCCTCGGATGCATCGTCTTCGCACGCATCATCAATGCGTTGCAGTAGTGTTAACAGGCCCTAGTTCAGGACGACCCCTTCATCCGTCAAGGTGACGAGTCTTTTCTTATACAGTGCTCCCAAGGCTTTTTTATAAGTCTTCTTGCTCACCCCGAACCACTGGCGGATACATCGGGGCGTACTCCGGTCGGTGACGGGAATCTGTCCACCGTGGTGTTCCAGAGCATCCAGAATGGTTGCACTGAGATCCTGGACTTTTGCATACCCCGGCTTGTGCAGGCAGACGTCGATTTTCCCGTCTGTTCGCACGGTTTTGATGAAGCCGGTCAATCGCTGTCCGCTATGAAGCGGCTGAAAGATGTCAGCGAAGTGTATCAGCCCCCAGTGCGTACAATTGATAATGACCTTACGGCCTAGCGCTGTCTGGGTGCAGACGAAGAGGTCGGCTTCCTGACCAGCGTGAAGGTCGGTCGTGGTATCGGACAGAAAGCGGTCGAGTTTTGCCGAGGCGACAACACGCTGGCTTCGCGCATCCAGATAAACTCTGACAATATAGGAGCGCCCCCTTTTCATTGGGGGGTTTTGTTCTCGAAAAGGAACCAGCAGATCCTTGGGTAAACCCCAATCGAGAAAAGCGCCGACCGGTGTCTCAGCGACGACCTTGAGCAGCGCAAAGTCGCCGACCATGGCCAAAGGCGGTTGCGTGGTGGCAATTGGACGGTCCTCGGAATCCGTATAGAGGAAGATGGTGAGGAAGTCGCCCGTTCGACAGGTATCGGGAACATCGGGCTGCGGAAGGAGTACCTCGCCGAGTTCTCCCGCTTCGAGATAGACCCCCTTGTCCGTTGCGTTGACCACCCGGAGCGTATTCAGCGTGCCGATGTGTGGCATATGAGCTCTAGTGGGACACAAACTCGGGCATGACTGTCTTCACGAAGAGCGTCTGCGTCTCTGCGGATGTCGCGATAAGGACGAAGTAGGTAATCCCCAGGTCTTCAATGCGTGTGGTGAGATTACGCCTGACCTCGCCCGGAGTGCCCATAAGGAGGAGGGGGGAGTGGCGGGCCGTTTCCACGTCGGGGAAGCCCAAGCGGGACGCCAGTTGACCGAACAGGGGATCGTCTGCTGTGTTGGAGAGACAGAGCATGACCATGCCGCCGAGTTCAATACTCTGCGGGTCACGGCCGACTCCCCCGACATATTTGTGGAACATGCCAATTCGTCGTTTCAACTGGGCCATGTCGAAGGCGACGGTGGCGACCGGGTCGTTCACAAAGTCTTTGCCGTTAAAAATGGGGGGGATGATATTGAGGATGTCGGCTTCGGCCGCGGCAATTTTGAGTAGTCCGCTCCCAGAGCCTCCCAGCATGAGCGGTGGGCGGGGTTGTTGAACCGGGCGCGGGTTATTATAGGCTCCCTCGATCATGTAATACCGGCCGTGAAACGTCGGCTCTGCCTGGGTCCGCATGGCTTTGATGACCTGAATGGCTTCGGCCATCTGGGCCAGACGGTCCGCGTTGGAGGGATAGGCATAGCCATGGGCATCGTATTCCGATTGCTGCCAGCCGGCTCCCAAGCCCAGGGTCAGCCGCCCATTGCTGACTTGGTCCAGCGTGGAGGTGATCTTGGCCAGCAACGGGGGCGGGCGAAACGAGGCGGCCGCGACCGTGGGGGTCAGACGGATATGACGGGTCACGGCGGCAACGGCCGTTAGCGTAGTGAAGCACTCCAACTGCGGGACCTGTGGGGCGCCCAATGGAGAAAAAAAAGTGATCATTGATCGACACCGAATAAAAGCCGTCGTTCTCGGCTTGCAGCGCGCTCTCCTTCGCGGCGGCAAAGTCGCTAGTGGGCAAGAATAATCCGAACTTGACCTCGTGCATGCGGCCCTCCTCTTCACCCCGCTGCTATCCATGACAAAGGCCGATAGGTATACCAGATGGGTGCCCGCCTGCAAACGCTTGTCCTGTTTCCCCGCCGCCGGTAGGATGTCGGTATCGAACCTCTCGAACGAAAGGACACCCGTATGGCAGAAAAACCAGTTGCTGCAGTGCTCGGAGTTGGTCCGGGCTTGGGGGCCGCTCTGGCCCACCGGTTCGCTAAAGCGTATGCGGTGGCAATCAATGCCCGCCGCACGGCATATCTCGCATCGCTGGCGGAAGAGATCCGTGCCGAAGGGGGGCAGGTTTGCGAGGCCCCGGCTGACCTGAGCGACCGCGCCCAGATCGAGGCCCTGTTCAAGGCGATCCGTAGACAACTCGGCCCGCCCGAAATCCTGCTCTATAACGCCGGCAGCGGGGCCTTCGGGACAATCGCCGATATCACCCCGGAACAGTACGAGGACGCTTGGCGGGTCAACGCCTATGGCGCATTTCTGAGCGCGAAGGAAGTAGTGCCAGATATGCTTGAACGGGGGCATGGTGCCATGCTGTTCACCGGTGCGACCGCCGGCGTCAAGGCCGGCCCCCGCTCAGTGGCCTTTGGCCCGGCCAAGTTCGCCCTTCGCGGTTTGGTGCAGTCGCTGGCGCGCGACCTCGGGCCCAAGGGTATTCATGTGGGTTGGGTCAACGTTGATGGTGTCATCGATATCCCTGGCCGTGACTATCCTACTATGACCGAGGAAGACATGCTCAAGCCCGAGGCCATTGCCGAAACCTACTGGCATATGGCCCATCAGGATCGCAGTTCCTGGACGACCGAGATCGATGTCCGGCCGTTTAAGGAGAAATTCTGAGCCCGGCGAGAAAGCGGGAGTGTAACGCCTAGACCTGCCGGAATCGGCTGCCCGGCGCGGGCGGCTCTTCCGGGGGGCCGGCAAAGCACTGGGCAACCGCCATCCATCTGGTGGCCGTATCGCCACTCACGCGAAGGGCGGTGTCTGCGAGGCTCCGCACTTGCGTAACCACCTGACAGAATTCGACCGCGCTGCCCTCGATCCGGCTCTCCTGGTCCGATTGATTCCACTCCCATATCTCTCCCGATGGTGCGCCGAGCCGCAGATAAGGGATATCTTTCGGCACGGCGAGGGTGCGGTTCGTGAAGGTCCAGCCGAAGGTATTCACCCCCATGACGACAATATTCTTGATCCGATCGGTGTCGGCTCGCGTT
This sequence comes from uncultured Binatia bacterium (SeqCode), assembly GCA_965116085.1. Taxonomy (GTDB): domain Bacteria; phylum Desulfobacterota; class Binatia; order Bin18; family Bin18; genus Bin18. The sequence goes on along the minus strand of OZ220487.1, from coordinate 4,381,415 downwards.
TGACCCAACAGGTCGTAGAGGGCCTGACTGTGCGCCCAGGTTTCCATCTGACGCGCTGTGATACTGGAACGCACGCTCATGTCCGGGCCAAACCACTGCACCCGCTTTTTTGGATCCGCCACCGCAAAGCGCTCCGCCATCTCAAGAGAGAACGTACGCCAACGCTGGCACAGGGCGCGGTCCCGTAGCCCGCCAAGCCAGAGATGGGTAAAGGCCAGCCGTCCGTACTGCTGGCGGCCGGCGGTGAATTCCTTCACGAGGTCCAGAAAAGCATTGGTATCCTGTAATGAAAGAGTAGCCGCATAATCCCCCATATGCAGATGGGCGACGATATCGTTGACCGTCCACTCTTTGAACTGCGTTTTCCTTCCCCAGTCCCGACCGTCCAACCCGTTGAGCAGGGTGAATACCGCCTCGCTCTCCTCCCGGAAATCTCCGGCTTGCTGCAACACTGGCTACTCCCGTCTATGCTGTCGCTCTTCCGGCTGGACAAGTGAATCACACCCGGGGTGAAAAGGCCACTCACCGGGGACCGGAAGCTCCGTCCCGGCCACGTGGTTTCCCCATCGGTTTTCCTATACGTAGAATTCATTCTTTCCCACACCATTGAGGTTCTCTATGCACAACGAGGGGAGCGAAGAATGAGTGGCGTACTCTCACTCAGCACGTGGATTGCTGTCCTGGGCATCGCTACTGTGTGTTGTGGAGGCGGAGTGGCCGGAGCGGTCGAGGAGGCACGTTTGCTCAATGCCCACGCAGACCATGACAACTGGTTGACCTATGGGCATGGCTATGCCAATCAGCGCTACAGCGGGCTTGAGCAGATCACGACCGGCAACTGTTCCTCAGAACGATGTCCTCTTCCGCAGACCGACTTCCGAGGGGATGTTGATTGCACCCGGTGCGGCGGGCGGAGCCAATTGGCCGCCTGCTTCGTACAGTCCCCAGACCGGTTGGTTGTACGTCCCAGGGATCCACAACCCGACGCATTATCAACTCAAACCGGGAGAGACCGGACGGCCTGGACGGATCGTCGTTCCGTTTGACAAGACCGTGGAACGTTGGGGAACCCTGAGCGCCATTGCGCCCCAGGACGGGAAGATCGAATGGCAGGTCAAAACGGACTTGCCGCTGGTGAGCGGCTCGACCGCGACCGCGGGCGGGCTGATCTTTTACGGGGAATCGGACGGCAAGTTTGTCGCCCGCAACGCCCAGGATGGCACGGCGCTCTGGCACTTCAATACCGGGGCCGGAGTCAACGCTCCACCGGTAACCTATGCCGTAGACGGGAAGCAATTTGTGGCGGTTGCCGCCGGTGGACACAAATTGTTCAATTTCCCTCTGGGCAATGCGGTGATCGCCTTTGGCCTTCCTGACTGACTTGACGTTGCGGCTGAAACATCTCCCTTGTCTCAGCCGCTTGAGCCGTCTTGACTTTGGGCGTCGAGTTGACGGACCTGGCGTTCGAGCTCGGTGACATGCGCATCCGTCACACCCATGCCACGTAAGCTCTCGGCGAGTCGGAACAGATAGTCTCGATTCGAGCCGCTCGGGCCCTTGGAATGACGGATCTGGAGCGCCATCTTTGCTACGGAGGCCGGGCCGAGATAGTGCGGGTTGTCGTCCCGGGCGATGTAGACAGCGGCGGGGGCCACAGCGGGTGCAGGGGCATCGGTGGTCTTGGGGTAAAAGTCCACCTGATGACGGTGGAACCCGCCTTGCTCGCGCTCGTCGAGATAAGAAAAGATCGATTCCAGAGACTTTCCGGCAACCTGATAGGCCATACCCCAGCATACGGATTGGGCATCGGCGACCAAGGTCACGACACGGCCTAGGGAGCCAGGAAGACCTCTATGGTCGGGTGAGCCCTGGTAAAAACGCCGCCCCCAGCCTCGGATATAACCCACCTGACATCGCTCAAAGGTAAAGCCGGGGTTCCAGATCAATGACCCATAGCCAAAAATCCAGACCTTGGTCGGCGTCATCTTGTATGGAAACCGGGTCGCTAGGAGAAGGGGAAGGCGGGCCATCCGACCCACCTCGGGTGCACAACGCAGCGTCTATGGATTTATCCCATGTGGATGGCGTTGAGTTTATTGCCGTCCAGGTCACGAAAATACCCGATGGTCATACCGCCGTCGCCACGGGGTCCGGGTGCCCCTTCGTCCGTACCGCCCAGTTCCAGCGCCTTTTTATGGATGGCGGCCACCTGTTCCGGGCTGCTCGCGGCGAGGGCGACCATCACGCCATTGCCGACCGAGGCCGGATTGCCGTCAAACGGCTTGCACACCGCCAACATCGGAGCTCCTGCGGTGCCCCATAAGATAATGCGCTCATTCTCCATCATGCGCTTGGCCCCGAGTTCGGCCAGAAGTGCGTCATAATACTTGGCCGCGCGGTCCAAATGGTTCGTTCCGAGTGTGACATAACTAATCATACGTACCTCCTTACTTGTTCTGTGACAGGGTTAAGATTGGATAAAATCCCGGGCCAGACCGGAGACACGCCCGAGCTGCTCTAGCTGCGGTACGTGAGCCGCCTGCTCAACCATGGCAATCTGCGAATTGGTGATCCGGCTGCCAAACTCCTCGGCATACGCCGGGGGGATGAGCTTATCCCCAGTACCCCAAACGATCAGGGTCGGGGCTGCAATCCGGTGGATGCGCTTCTTGAGCCCTTTGTCCGGAATGGGCCAGACAAACTTCCCAGTACAGGCGAGGGCCCACGTCACCCGAATCTGTAAATCTTGGGCTTCCTTCTCATCCTCGGGCACGGTCAGCATCTGCTGGGCGAGTGGGCCACTAGGGTCGTAGAATGCGGACTTGACCACCTCTTCCATGGGCAGGATCATCCAGTTTTTGACCGGAGCGTCCTCCCGCCAGAGGCCGATTGGACTCAGCAGCACCAACTTGCCAACCCGTTGCGGATAGCAGGCGGCAATTTCCGAGGCGACCATGCCGCCAAACGAGTGGCCGATGACGGCTGGACTGTCTAAGCCGAGCTGGGTAAACAGCTCATCGTAATACAGCACTAGGTCCCATAAGTCGTCCAGGGCCTTTATTCCGTCCGGGTCGCCTAGGGTCGTACCCGGATGCTCGGGGGCGTATACGGTAAACTGCTCGGCCAGCGTATCCAGAAAGGGGTCCCAGGTCAGGCCATAGGCACCGTGTAGGAACACCACTGCCGGTCCACTTCCGGCGACATGGACTTTGGGGTTAATCTGATTTTTCCACACACTGACGGTTTGTTCTTGGACTGCGACCATCTGTTTTCCCCTCAGGCGTATTCTTACAGGGCGGCAATGGAAGCTTGGTGCTTGGTCCGCAACTTTTCCGGCCACCAGTGATTCTGCCACTGGTTGTCCCACATATCGTGGATGTGGGGCATGACTTCGCTGGTGAACATATCAATGTTCTTGAGCGTGAGGTCATGGGGCATGGAGCCGATATGCAACAGGACCATCAGATTGCCGACTCGCAGGTCGGTGACGGCCTCGGTGAGTAAGTCCCGGACCGTTGCCGGACTGCCGGCAATCACAAAGCCTTCATCCACAAAGTCCTTGAACTTCCAGTTGGGGATGGCGTCGAGTTTATCGAAATAGCTCTTGAAGATGCCCTTGCGGATATTGTTCTCCAGACTGCGATAGTCCTGGTGGCCTGGCGGGAAGAAGTATTCGGGCGGAATGTGCAGGGATTTATTGTAGAAGTATTGGACATGCTTTTCATACAAGGCTTCGGCCTTGGCGTCGGTTTCGGCCACGGCCACGAGTTGCAAGAAGCCGGCACGGTAGGGATTGGGTTCGATGCCGCGATCATTGATGAACTGCCAGAACCCGTCCATCACGTTCTTGCCGGCCTTGGGGCCGTAATAGCTTAAAAAGCAGTAACAATGGTTATGCTGGGCGGCAAATTCCCAGGTACTGAGGCTGCCGAGGCCGGGAATCCAGATGGGCGGATGGGGCTGCTGGATAGGCCGTGGCCAGACGTTGACCTTGGGTAACTGATAGTATTTCCCGTTCCAGGCGAAGATGTCGTCTGCGGTCCAGGCTTTGAGGATCAGATCGTGGGCCTCGTAATAGCGCTCGCGCTGCTCAATCGGAGTGATGCCCGCACACAAGGTGGCATCCATCGCCGTTCCTAGCGGCATACCAGCCACTAGGCGGCCGCCGCTGATGGTATCCAGCATTCCGTATTCTTCGGCTACGCGCGTGGGCGGGTTGGTAGTTGGCAAGGTTGAGCCCATCTGCACCACTGCCACGTCCATGCCGTTGGTGGCGCGGGCCAGGACCGACCCCATCAGGTTGGGGTTGGGCATAAAGCCATAGGCATTCTGATGATGCTCATTGACGCAGACTCCATCCATACCTGCTTTTGCCGCATGGATCAGTTCGTCAAAGGTCCAGTTGTAATACTGGCCGACTTTCTCGGCGTCGCCCAGTTCCGTCCAAGGGGGATCAACCCAGACCGAGTGGTAACGTTGTTCAAAATCGTCCGGCAGGTCCCGGTAGGGCATCAGATGGAACATGGATACTTTCATACCTGGCCTCCTTATAACGTGTCCCGTGTTCGACCAGAAATACCAATTGTCTCGTGGCTTGACTAGGGCCCGTTCCGACTAATGATGCGAATCGTGTGCTCATGCTCGGCTGGAGATTCCCGGGGGTCATTCCGCTCCCCTTGACCGGCGCCTGCCCCGCGGGGCGAAGAGTGGGAGGTGTGCCCCCGAGCAAACCCATGGCCCCCTCGCGTGGTTAGCCGGGCTCGGCTTGCTCTGCCCCGAACACGCGCATGACGCGCTAGGCCCGTGCCGAGGAGGATGCCGCACCCGTCGGCGGGCCCGTGGCTGCCCCCCCCCCCCGGGTTCCGCCGCTCAAACCTCGGCGTGAGCTTGAGGAATAGGGGGGAGGACTCACGTCGCAACGAGAGAGCGCGCCGGCCCCGGCGGCGTACTGCTGCCAGCGCCTCGGCTCACGAGGCGAGCAGCGCGTCACGTGGCCCCTCGGCGGCGGCCTCCTCCCGCTCCGCTACTAGGCTCAGGGCCTATAAATTTTTTGTCAATGGGTGTTTGATGTGTTTGGTGACGCAAGATATGGGGAGCATGTCAGTCCGTGTGCACCTCCTCCTTAATCGACAAAGTAGAACCTACAATCGATGTGGAGTTGTTTCGCGCGCCTCCCGTTTAGCCGGACGCTCGCGCTTTCGGTTTCTTCGAGCATGACCAAAGGCGAACCCGAAACCTCGGCAGTTTCATCAAGGAATAAACCTCCGCCCGCAAACCCGTCAATAAGGTCGAGCTTGAACTCCTCTCGGACGGGATTCACGTTCAGCCTGTCATCGTACGCCCGAAGATAGCTGCGCAAAACCTCCAGTTTCGCCTTGCTATGCGGTTCGATGGCCGGCGGTGGGCCGTCAGGGTGCCATACTGCTTGAAGAAAAACGGTACGCCAGCACGTGCGCAGGGGGCGCGTATGTCCCGGACCCATCCCGGTTGCATGGGTTGGGCCTGCAGGCCGCTTTCTCCTCCGACAATCACCCAGGAAATCCCTTCCAAGGCGATGTTTCCGACGGGCCCCAAGAGCGGCTCAATCGAGAGGAACCGCACCGCCGCCGGCGCCGTCCGCAAATGGTCAATTCTTGCAGTTGCCGAGCGGTCTTCAACGGACACTCCGCACCAGATGTGGTTGGGAGCCGAACCGTCGGCGTACCGGCGTCGCAAGTAGTTCCTCATGAGCGGACTGCGCTTTGTCGGGACCTGATAGATGTGCCTGTCCACGACCTCCATCGTTTCGAATACGCTGTCGACAAAGCTCCACTCCCCCTCCTTGTGAAACAGGTCGCTCATGGAATTGACGAAGATCATTCGCGGCTTGTGCCATCGGGCGGGCCGATCGAGCCGTGACGGCCACTGTCGCAGGTCGAATCCCTGCTCATAGGGGTGCCCGGGGACACCGCGCCATCGCTCGGCGAAGCGCTCCGCGTAGCAGGGGTCACAGCCACGGGTGATCTTCGTGCAACCGGTCACCGGATTCCACGTTGCGTCGGTCCACTCGATTGCAGATTTAGCACCCACGATACAACTGCCTGGTCAGGTCGAACTTGAGCACGCCCCGGTTGCGCGGGGCGGATGCGCGATCGGTGCGTGTTTTCACGCCACCGCGCTCAGGCCGCTCTTCGCCACCAGCGTCAGCAGCTTCAGCGAGGCTCCCCGCGGCCGCTTTTCGCCGCGCTCCCACTGGCTCACCAGCCCGGTCGTCACATTGAGGTGGCGGGGGAACACCGCCCGGCTCGCGTTCTCGCGCAGCCGGAGCATGCGGATGTTCTCCGGCGCCATCTCCTCGACCGGCGTCAGACACATCTCATCGAACGCCCGCATCGTCCGTTTCGACATCAGGCCGGCCTCGGCCAGTCCGGGCGCCGCCTCGTGCGCGGCGGCCAGCGAAACGTCTCCTCCGTAATGTCGTGCATACACGGGCGCCGCCTCGTGCGCGGTGGCCAGCGCTTCACTCTTGTACTGCTTGGTCATCGCATTTCACCTCGATTATCGCCCCGACCGCCTGCATCGCCACGAGGCCCGCCCGGTCGAGCGCAAGGTACTCGTCCGCCAGCCGGCGGAAGGTCGCCAGCTCATCCCGGCACGGGTTCTCCCGGCCGCTCTTGGCGAACCCGTAGACGAAAAGCGCCAGCGCGCCCCGGCGTAACAGCACGACCGTGCGCAACCCGCCGGATCGCCCACCACCCTTGCGGGCGATCCGTTGCTTGATCACGCCGCCGCCCAGATCGGTATCGACCACACCGCTTCGGGCGCGATCCATGATCTCGCACAACGCGGTATCGTCGATTCCCCCGCGATCGGCGAACCGGTCGAACGCCTTGGTTTTGAACGTCTGCACTCCCGTACCCGCCAATCACTGCCTGTCTTCTATAACACCGAGTGTGGTTTTTGTCATGACGGCCTCGTCAAGTCCGGGGTTCTTGTGTCGTGCCGCCGCCGATCTGACGAGAGCGCCGACCGCGATCATGCGCTGTTCATTCGATTCCGTATAGCCGACAACCGCCCGCTGTCGCCACCTGCCGGCCTTGCGCCACCGAGAGGAGAGGTCTGGCCGTGAGCGGGGCGGCGGGCGGCGCTCCAGAGGGAGGGGAGTGCTGCCGCCGTTCCCATTCACCTGTCGAAGGAGCACGGCACGATGCCGGCAGCAATCGCACCGCGCGGCGACGTACGCCCCGATCTCATCCATATCCGTCGGCGGCGGTCTCGCCGACGAGCGCTCCGTCTGGAAGGCCGACGGCGAGATCGTTCCCGGCCAGTCTGGCGGCATGGCACGCAAGGGCCGGGACACGATCGTCACCGCGAAGGCGCTTGATGAAGATGAGGCGCGCGCGACGAGATCCTCATCGCGACGGGGGGCAAATTGCGGCATTGCGGGGTACAGTTGTGGGGCTGGCGCCGCCTCGGTATCTTCGCCGCCCGCCGCCCGCGCGGCTGATCGTCCCGCCCGTCCGCCCGTCCTGCCGGCCCGCCGCGGTCCGCCGCCGGCCTGGCCGCCGCCCGCCGTATTCCCCCCCCCCCCCCAGAGGAGCCAATGAGTTATCGCGACCCCGCCGTCGGCCGCGCGCGATCCAGGAAGCGCACCGAGGCCTGCCGCGCAGCCGACTTGTGCCCGAGGTGTGGAGTCCACCCTCCCGCGCCTGCCCGGACGGTCTGCGAGGAGTACGCCCGGAAGAGGAACAGCGCGGGTCGCACCCGTGATGCCCGGCGGCGGGCCGAAGGCAAACCGCGCAGGGACCGGAGTGCGCGAAGTTCTGCGAGCACTCCGGTCCCGCCGACAGGCCGCCGATCGCCGGCGCTACGTCGAGGCCAGCGTCCGGGGCGAGCTCTACGGGGGCAAGGACTCAGAGGCCAAGCGCCGCCGCCACCGCGTGGCTGCGGGAGCCTGCACCCGCTGCGGGAACGAGCCCGCTCCCGACGACGGTGCCGTCTGTGAGCCCTGCAGGGAAGCTCGCCGTGTCGCGGACCGGGAGGGGTGTCGGCGCCGCGCCGCCGGCCGCCGCGTCTCCTGCGGCCGCCCTGCCTTCGACGGCCAGTCCCGGTGCGGCGTCTGCGCCGCCGTCGAGGACAAACGCCGCGACAGGAGCGCGAAGAACCGGCCCGCCCGCGAGCGGTACGCCCGGCGGCGCGCCCCCTCCGAGTGTACCGGTTGCGGCTGGCATTCGGGGCCTGCCGTTGTGCCGAGTGCACCGCACGGGCTCACGAGCGATCCGCGCACTTCAGGGGCATCCCTGCATGGGCATCCGCAGTTCAGCGTCGTCGCACGCGCCACGGGGGCGGAGCATGGCCCCTCCGAGGCGGCGGCCGAGGCACCGCCAGCCTGGTGTCCGCGAAGCTCGCGCGCGACCCGGGCGAGATCGTGAGCGACGCGCCGACCACCGCCCCGGCGACCGGCTGGTCCTGAGCGGCCCCCGTCCGGCGGGGGCGGTTTCGGAGGAGAGGGCAGCGCCTGCCGGGCCCAGCGCCCGGCAAGGCCGGAACGAGTGGGGCTCTCGCTTGCCGGGCTCGAACCCGAGAGGAGCCCCGGCCTGTTCGCCCCTTGCCCCGACTGCGATCCCACCGCCCCGTCCACCGGCGTCCTCCTCGCCGAGATCGGCCTGGACCCCCGACTGGTCCGCAAGACGCTGACCGACGCCTACGCCCGCCGGTGCCCGGCCTGCGAGGTCCCGGCGGCCGGGAGTTGGGGGGAAGCAAGGGAAGGGTGAACGGCACGGGGGCCGGGGAAAGGTGTCCCGGTCCCCGTCGTTCGCACGCCATCGTCATCGACCGGACCTGAAGGAGAATCCCCTGCGCTTCGGAGGCAACCGCGCGGAAGTCATTAGCCGCCTCGGCACCGACGTCACCGTGAACCACCTGGTCTCAGGGGGGGCCGTATGGCCAACCTGGGCATGGCGACCGACGAAAATTCTACCGCTCGCAACTCCGGCGCGCGCATCGACAAGACCGAGTGGCACCGGGTGGTGACCTTATCGAGCCCGGCCTGATCGACATGCTGGTCAAGGACGCGAGGAAGGGCCGGCTGGTCTACGTCGCGGGTAAGATGCAGACGCGGCGCTGGCGCAAGGACGGCGAGGACTCCGACCCCTTCTCCACCGAGAGCCTGCTGGTGCCCGGCTCGCGCATCCAGTTCCTCAACCGCGCCAACGGCAACGCCGCGCCCGGCCGACGGAGGCACCCGCGAACGGCGCGGCAGCGCCCGCCGAGGGCGGCCCGGCGCAGGTCGACACGCGAGGTACCGCTCTAGGCGGCTCGCCCGCATCGGGGGACCGGTGACCGGTGCACCGGCGACTGTGAGAGTATTCCTATGGGCCCGAACAGGGCGGACCTCTGAGCCGAGGTCAGAGATGTGGACGAGCGGGGTTGGTGGCGAAGGGGAATGAAGCCGTCTTTGTCCGGGCCGGGCCCCGGTTTTCCGCCGCCTCTCGGGGCTATGTGCGTCGGCAACCTAGGCCGCCCCAAGGGTTACCGCGCGGCCGGAGCGCCGTTCCCGGGAGGGGCAGTCCCGAAGTGAGGGGAGGCTTCTGCCGCCCGGTATGGACGCCTCTGTGTCCAGACACCATCCGGGGCGCGCAGTCGAGGCGTTCGCCGGCACCCGGGAGCTTGAGGAGGTGGGGGGCCGGCAGGCGGAAGCACCCTGCGGGGCCCGCCCGCCGGCTTATGCTCCGGGCCGGCTGCGGAAGCTTGCCCGGTACGGCTAGCACCCCCGGGGGCGCAGGTCGCGCCGGTTGGAAGCGGAGACGCGCCGGAACCTGGAGGGGATCTGGCTGTGCCAGGGGGTCCCGCCGAGCGACAAGCCGCTCGCGGATTGCCGCAAGCGCACTGCCTTCTGCGCGGCGGGCCGCCAACCGGGAGTTCATGCTGCGCTGCCGGGAGGTGTCGCTGCTGGCGGGCCGCCGGGGGGCTGGCGCCGGGACTTTGTCTGAGGGCCCAGGCGCCTGCGGACAGCAGCCATACGCCGGCAAATCTGGACCAGGGGCCGAAGCCGCTGGCCGAGAAGATTGCCGAGTCTCGCAGGCCGTTGGCCGAGGCGGAGGCGGGAGCGGCCAGCGGAGAGGAGCTGGAACTGGCGGCGAAGATCGCGGCGCTGGTGGAAAGGGCCAGCCCAAGCAGGTTTTGCGGACAAGCTTGCAGGCAAGCGGGGCGCGTCAGATAGCGGAGGGCGATCCTTAGGCGCGGGGGCTGAAGAAGTCCGGCAGGACAGGGGGGGGGCGCCCCCTGCCAGAGCGCGGGGGACGCCCGGGACAAGCTGCTGGTCGCCGATGAGGTCGGGCCGGCCGGCAATGAAGCCAGTCAGTTGGAGCCGAGGCTGACGACGGCCGGCGAAGCCAGGGGCGCCGAGCGAGTAACCGGTCTGGCGGCTTCCGGGGACTGCCGCGGCGAACAGTCGAAGCGCTGCCACAGACCCGGGCTTGGACGTCTACGTCCCGATCGAGATATCCGCCCCGAGGGGGCAAAGGCGCCGTCAGGCGATTGAGCCGAGCCGCCGCTTGCCGTTCCGAGGCCCGGCATGACACGGAGGTTGGCCCGGCCGGTCAGCGGCTGCCCCGCAGGGGATCACCCCGCCTCAGGGAGGGCAAGCGGGATTTCCGATGATCGATCGGTGACAGTGGATTGCCGGGCTTGTGCGCTGCGGGACCGCTGCCTGACAAAGTCGCCGGCACGGCGGAGCTGAGACCGCTGGGAGCATGAGGCGGTGCTCGCCCGGCCGCGCAGGAAGATGAGCGCCGGGGCACTAGGGAGGCGCCACAGAGCTGCACCCGTCGAGCATCCTGTCGGCCCCATCACGCGATGGACGGGACGGGACCATTTACACCCAGGGATTGACTGTGATCTCAGTCACTGGGATGCAAACTCCTTGATCCGTCCAACGGGCTCCCGTATTGACTGAGCCCGACCGGACCGGTCGGGGGTGTGCTGTTTCCTTGTTTTCCACCGCCGTTCCCCGTCCATCCCCTGATCGTGGTGAGGTCGCCATGTGCCGCGTCGCTGCGCTCCCCCTGCCGCTTCATCGCGTCGGCAAGCTGGACATCGGCGATGACGAGTTCGGGAGTAGCCCGGCTGATAAGGCCGGGCGCTCTCGCAGGCGGGCGTGATACTGCATCGCCGTGGAGAACGCGTCAAGACGGGTGGCGGTTGTGGGGGTTGCAGAACGGAGAAGGTGGAGGATAACGGGGCGGCTGCGTCCACGCCACCTTGGAGGACGCCGAGTAGACGTTGCACTCGGCCGAGTAGGCGAACACGCGGAAGACATACTTGGCGCCCGGCGTCAGCCCGCTGAACGTCTGGGTTCTCCGGCCGTCCACGTTTGTTTCTGGTTCCTTGATGATCCTGTCGGCGGTTTCGTCGTAGAGATACCAGCCATACGCTGGAGGCGTACTCGTGCGGCACCGGTGGGGGCTGGCGTCGGCGCGGGGCGTCCCAGGTCACGGTCGCGGAGGTGCCCGACACCTGGTTCCGCAAGGTGCGCACCGGGAAAGGCAGTTGCTTCGCGTTGCCCGCCGGCGCGGTCGGGTCGCTGCTGGCACTGGCCCCGGTGGTCGTGAGGGCGACCGTCCCGGTCGCGTATTCATCACAGGCCACGCCGTAGGCCGTGATTTCGCCCCGGTAGGCGGTGGCGGGGGCCAACCCGTCCACGAACCACCGCAGGCTGCCCGAAGTGGGGGCATCCATGGGGGTGGACGTTGCCACAAGGCCACCGTTGGGTTCGAAAATATCCACGTCATAGGATGTCGTCGCACATGTCCCTCCGATGCCGGGGCCGCCAGCGGTCCAGGTCAACAACGCCTCGGTGTCACCGACGGTGACGGGCAGGGGGTGGGGCGGGCTGGGCCGGACCGGGGCGGCAGACTGAGCCGGTAGCGGGGTCGGCGTCAGCACGACGGGAACCGCGGCCAACGGGACCGCGAGGGCGCTGGCGGCGGCCCAGCCTTTCAGGCGCCCGGGGGTGCGGAGTCGGCCGCCGGGGTGACGCGGCGCACCGGAAGCACTTGGCCGGGGACAGGCGATGTGGGGGTGGAGGTCAATAGTCATCAGTGTCACTCCTCTACATTTTTAGACTTGCTTAGACTTGGACCCGGAACTCAATCTTACCGCTACAGCATGTCAACCCCCCTCTCCCATGGGTCGTGGTGGAGTTCCAGCCAGTCCCTAAATTGTGGAGTACAAGCCCCCCCCCTTCCCCGTGTGTCGCGGGGTTGACGCTTCATCCGAAGTCAGGGGTTTGCCTCGATACCCCCTTACCCCCGTGAGTCGCGGGGTTGACCAAGGCCACAGGCTCGGTCAGCCCTCTCGCAGCCTCCGCTATCAGGGATGGGGTGGCGGCAAGCGGCTAAGGCCATGCCCGAGGAGCAAACGACCCCCAGCGGGGTGTCCCCCCCCCTCCTTCCCCCGCGACCGCGTCCGCGAGGCGCCGACGGGCCGGGGCGCACGGGACAGTACGGGGTGGGGCGCGACCTCCCGGGGGGAGGCTGGCAGCCGTGCTGTGAGGAGTCCTTTGTCAGCAGTGGCCTGCGGCGGTGTGTTGGCAACGCGACCGAGACTTCTCAAGGGAGGGTTGCTTGATCAGGCACACGCGCGCCTGTCGCTGCCCAGGGAGTATGACGAGGGGACACGCGTGCTGCTGGCGCAGGACGGCAGTCGGGCAGGGACGGGCCGAAGACGCTGGTGGCAGCTTGGCGGGAGAATGGGCCGAATGTCGGCGCCCCGCTGCTTGTGGCCGGGCCCGTGCCGGGCTCTGTCGGTGGCAAGGGGCGTCGACCGCAGCCCTTCGTGTCGCGGTCCGCAGTTCTGCCCGCCGGCCTCTGCAATGCTTAAGCACCGATCTGGCCCTGGCGCTGCCCCGGCGCTGGGGCGGGCCCTCCTGGCGGCGTTGGAGCAGCTGGGTCTGTGCCGGGCTGCACCGGCCCTCACGTCCGATGCGGTCGCGCCAGCCCTGCCGCTGGTCTTCGACCGGGAGAACTAGGCTTGATTCCCGACGGTCCCAATTGCTGCGAATTCCGGACTCCTGCGGGCCGCGCTCCCAGGCAGCGGATCTGCAGCCTGTGGTGCCCGCGCCCCGGCCCGGCGAGGTCGGTGTCGTAGGAGGAAGCGTTGCGGCGGCACGGGTTGTTCGCCCGGCGCCGGCGCCGGCCGCCCCTCCGCCCCGCGCGGCCGGCTGCTCGCGTCGCCCGAGAGGCCGGCGGGCCGGCGCAGTGCCAGGCGGCGCCGGGTCCGCCGCCTGAGAGGCTCGGCGGGGGGCGGCTGCGACCCCGGCCGGCGCGCGGCGCAGACGGGGGACCGGGCGGGGTGCCCGTGCAGCTGCGGACACCGGTGGCGGAAGGAGCCGCGGCGGTAGCCGACGCGCCACGCGGCCGCGGCCCGCCGGCGCGGAAGGGGGCCCGGCGGGTCGCGGCTTGGAGGGGGGGGGCCGGGACGGCGGCTGGCGGAAGCGGGCGGCCAGGGTGGGAAGGGCCAAGCCTGGAGTTGGGTGACTCTGGCCCCGTTCCGACAGGAGGGAGGCTGCCGCCCGCCAGCATGGCGCGGCCCCGCGCCGGCCCCGCCGCGCGGTGCGCCGGGACGCAGGCAAGAGGGCTGGGAACGGACGCTGCAGGCGGGCGTCGGACTCGACGGCCACGCCGGTCTGGCGCCCGCTGTCGGGCCAGGGCTCTGCAGGACCGCGGGCCGGGTGCTGCCGCAAACCGCAAAGAAGAGGATGCCGGGCCTCCGGCGGACCCGGGCGGGGCGCCCGACCAACGCCGCCCACCGCACGAGGCCGGATCCATCCGGCCATCCGCCGCCGCTAGATTCACAGCAATTGTAGCCGGTGGGAATCGAGCCGGCCTCTCCGCCTTCCCGCGCCGAGGGCGCGTCGACCGCCCCTGCGCGAGGCTGGGCGCTGGCGCAGCCTGGCGGACGCCGGGGAGACATCCATCGCCTCAAGCGAAGCATGGATCGACATCGCTCACCTCAGGCGTGCCACACGGCTCCTCGCAAGCCCCTGGAATCCGTGAAAGAGTTTCGCGTCAGGCGCTCAGGCGGAACGATTTGCCAGGCGAGCCGTTGGGAACTTGACAGGTGAGGGAGGAATGTGGAATAGGGGGGGCGTGAACTTACTGACTAGTCCCCTGACCAAGCCGTGGGTACGGAGCCGGTGGCGTCCCGACGAGGGGAGCCCCCGCGCGGGAGCGGGGGCTGTTTCACCCCTCCTTGATCTCCCCGGCCCGCCGGAGGGCCCAACACACCGGCAGTTACGCCCCCCCCCCCCCCCCCGGAAATTCTGCCCGTCAGCGGGCGGCTGAGCGCGACAGCCGGGTTCCTCACCGGAGCCTCCGGGTCCCGCTGGATGCTCCGGGCAGGCGCGGCATGACGGCCGAGGCCCGCGGGGCGCGGTCGAACGCCCCGGCCAGTATCCAGCCGTCCCCCGCGACATGGGGGCTGCCTGCGGCGCCCTGGGCCCGCGCCGCCCCCCGTTTCATTTCGCCCTCCCCCTGCGCAGGCAGGGGATCCACCCACAAACCACCAGACCGGGGCAGGGTCTGGAGAGAAGGAGTACAAGTGATGTGGAAAGTATCACGCACCTATGTGTTGCTGGCCGTCTGGGCGGCGGTGGCGTGGAGTTTCGCCCCCCCGGCGGCGAACGCGCAAGTCGTAAATTGGTACGGGCAGGGGGAGCATCTGCTGTTCGCCTATTGGTCGGTCGAGGACGAGACGAATACGAACGTGGCCGTGTATCGGCATCGGGGGGTGCGGAGTATGGCGAGTGAGGAGAAGCCCCTGGTCGCGCAGTTGGCGGTGCGGGACCGAATGGGGAAGATCGCTACGGAGTTCAAGATCTGTCTCATGCCGGGGGACTCGTGGACGGCGACGCTGACGGCGGAGGGGCTGCGGGTGGGGAGCCCGGGGGAATGTGACGAGAGGATCCGCCAGGGGGGCGGCACCCGGGTGAGGTGGTCACGCTCGGCCCGGCCACGAGTGGGTGGCTGGACGTGTGGCTGACCCCGGCGAAGGCGCTGAAGGACGGGCCGGATGCGGACACCGAGCCCGATCATGTCATCATCCCCCCCCCCGGCACCGCCTACATGGGTGGCGTGGCGACGCTGGTCTCGCCGGGATCGGGGTTTGCGTCGAGCTACGATGCCGCGGCGGTGCGGGCCTGTGGGGATTGGGTGAATCTTGACGACAACACCGAGGAAAACTATTACAACTCGCCCACCAGGGCCACCTACTCCGACAGCGACAGCGACGCCACCAATGACCGCGTGGATACCGGGGATGGGTGCTGGGCCATGGATAAAGATGGCGACGGCGAGGTGGGCGAGAAAAAGACGGGGGACTCGGCTACCTGGAATGAGGTTGATCCGATCTCGCAGGCCTTGACGAGTTCTACTTACTATAGCCTATCGAAACACGCTGATCGGTCGGTGGACGGCGCTCAATGATGCGCAGGTCCAGACCCACACCAAGGTGGTGCTCACCTTTCCGCAGACGTCGCTGCGGTATGAGGGGAAGAATGCCGAGGGGGCCAAGGTGATGGGCACGGACCCGGTGAGCGTTCTGGTGTTCGACGAGACGGGGGGGCTGGCGCTCGACAGTCGCAAGGTGGAACTCGCCCAGGACGTCAACGTGTGTACGTTCCTGCCTGCGGGGAGGGAGACCTCTATGGGAATGGAGGACGAGCCCTCCCCGCTGCCGAGCCTCTCTTGTAACGAGAAGCGGGTAGGCGCGCTGCAGGGGACGAGCGGGACCTTCCGTTTCTTCAACAACACCGCCGTGGAGATAGACGACGCAGGCACCGTGACCAATGAGGGGGCCGAAGCGACGGGTCTCAGCGTCAAGCAGCCCACTGCGGGGGACGGGAGCAATGCGGCGCGGCCCGCCGGCGGGCAAGTGCCCGACGCCAAGTACCGCTTCCCCATAATCGGTTTGGTCTTTTCGTACTTCAGGGGGACGGATACCGTGGAGTACGACCAAGTCACGCCGTTGCAGGGAGACCATCATCCGGTGACGGCGGATGCGGCGGGGACGGCCGAGGATGCGCGGAAGGATAACTCTGCTCTGTAGCGGTCGCCTACGTGGGTTGTTCGCCCGGTCGCGCGCGGGGCGGCACGAAAAGGGAGCGGAGACTCCCCCCGCTCCCTTTTTTGTGGGAGGGAGCCGCCTAGGGACGCTTGGACGGCGGGTGCCCCCGCCCCCGAAGGCTGCCACGGAGCCGCACGGCCGGGCCGGTCATCCGGGCCGCGCCCGGCTCAGGTTCCCCGTCGCAGGAGCGCGCGCAGGACGTGCCGAGCAGCGGGGCATTTGATCCGCTGGGACGCCATACTGGTTGATTGAGGCATCGGAAGGGGCCGTCACCAGAGCGATGCGGCGGCCGGGGGGCGCGCCTCCGCGGCCAGGATGAGTCCACGGGGTATGATGCATGGCCAGCGCCCGGGGGGAATCGCGTTGACGGCCCCCGTGATTCGCCTCTCCCTCCCCCCCCCCCAATGCTGCCGGCTCTACCCTCAACGGCCCGTCTCGCGTCTGCCGGGGGGCGAGGGCCCTGGTAGGCCCAGGGGAACCGACAGCCCGCGCGTGCGCCAAGCGACAGCAGCCCAGGTCGGGCGGGCCCGCTAGGGGAACTCGGGCGGCGGTTCGTTGGCGGCGATGGCCCGTGCCCGCTGTGGGTCAAGCCGCAGCGGGTCCGTCCCGCTCCCGACGACTAGCGGTCGACACATCCACCGTCAGACACATGGCGGGAGCGCCAGCCGCTTTCACCCGGGCGAGCAGCCCCGGGCCCCAGGAACGCGGGCCGCTCCAGGAGAGCTGAGATGTGGGTGGGGAGGGCTGGGGGTTGCTCCGCCGCGCCCTGGCGCGGGCGCGCGGGCGCCTGCCGGCTGAAAGAGCACCCGCCCACCCAGCGGCGCTGGCAAGGGGGGCGGCAATTCAAGTCCCAGTCAGACGGATAGCGATATGGCGGCTAGCGCGCCGCATCCGCTGTGGCGGCGGGCGAGACACTGGAGGGCCCGGCGGTTTGGGCGGCGGGGGGTGTCCGTTTCCGCGCTGCAAGCGCCAAAGGCTCAAGGGGCCGGGCAGCAGCCGGGGCCTTTGGCCTATTCAACGATTCACACTTGCCTCGTCCCCGGATTCCGTGCGACTCACGCGGCCATGGAGATCGGCCTGCGTCAGTTTTCTTCGGAGCCGGTGGAAAGGGTCGCCCCGGCCGGCAAGGAGGGAGGCCTGCCGCGGCCCGCGCGTGCCCGCGAGCTGGGCGCGCGCGTGAGCACGGGCCCGGCGGCGGCAAACCGTGCCTCGCGGCGGCGCACAAACTCCTGGGGACGCTTGCGGCGAGGCTGGGCGGGCGTCTGCCGGCGGCGCTGGCGCTCGAGGCGCCCGGGCGCCTCGAGCGCCAGCCTCTCCCGACAGTTCCGTCGCGTGGGCGCTTGGCGGCCTCGGCCCCCTGTCGCTCGACCCGGTGCCGACGGCGGCGCGCCGTTGCTGGGAGGCGAGGATCGAGCCCCAGCAGCCGGCAGGAGGGCGGGATGCAACTCGGCCCCCGCGCCGGCGTCGTCGGCTGGGCGGCCGCCGCCCGCGGCGCCACCATCGGCAAGGGCGGGTGCAACACCCAGGTCAGCCGGCTGGCCGATGGCCGGGGGAAGGGTCTTGCGGTCCGGGTCCCGCGCCGGGCCACGGAGTGGGTTGCTGCCTGGGCGGCGGCCTACGGCGCGCGCCCCGTCCTGGCCCAGCCCTGCACGGGGCCGGAGCTGGCCGGCCGGAGCGCCAGGGCCGCGGGCTGGAAGGGCGGGCCGGGGCTGATCTCGGGGCGGCGGGCGCCGCGCGGTCTGGCGCTGGCTGCTCTCGCAAGGCGGGCGCGCGGGCCTGCGCCGCGCGCCGGAACGGGTTCTCGGCTGGGCCGGCTCGATTGACAGTGAGGGGGAAGGGGCCGAACGGGAGTATGACCGCCGCCCGCCCCCGGCCGGCAGGGGCAGACGCCGGAGCACGCAGATGGGCGCGGCCTGGACCGGGCGCCGCGGTAAGCACCGGCCGGCGATCTTCCCGGGACGGGCGGAACAGGGGGCGGCCTCCCGGTTGCTGGCCAACGCGGCGGTGCCGATGGAGCACAGACGGGAGTCGCAATGTGTGAAGACTGCCGCCCGCTGTTTGCACCCCGCGCCGCGTTCTATTACCTCTGTTGACCGGACGACAACGCGGAACGCGCTCAGGTGTCGTGGTCCGGTCGTCTCGCTCAATCGCCGTGACGGCTCCATTCCCTTGCGAGCCGGCGTTTCAGGCGGTGGTGGTGTGCAGGGCAACTTCGCCCAATCTCGACATAGTTGAATACCCCGGCAGCGGCATTGAGTTTCGTCGCAGGTGGTGGTGTGCAGGGCAACTTCGCCCAATCTCGACTCCATTCGGAGTTTTACCGTCACACCCAACTCTGCAAGCGAACCTTCTCGTCCTCTTGGAAGCATTGCCTGGTGATCGTTGTGGGGCGTTAGGTGTGAAAGTTGAGAATACTAAGTATTGACATCGACTGATATCGACATAAGGTAGGCCATCGCATGTTCTCCTGCGGTTAGGCTGCCAAGTCCAGGTCGAATCCATTTTGGCTCAGTCCGAAGCCGAGTAGAGACCTCGTGACAGCACATCCTCTTTCTGAGGGTCTGTCAGACCCGGACGTTGAGTTTTTCCAGAAAAATCCTATAGTTGTGCCGGGAGATAGCAGTGCCTGAGATTTGTGATTTCTCGCCACGTCTCACAAGGGCTGCCGAACAATAATGGTGGCAACGGGGAGGCTTAGAAAAACTTCACGCAATAGCTGACCCGTGCGGCGCTGTCGTAGTCCACGTCGGCCGACACGAACTGTCTGTCCCTTACGATGTCGCGCAGTTCGGTATCAACCACGCTCGAAAAGACCTCGAACCCGCGCTCCAGATAGGCTTTGAGCGGCTGCCCGCCCATAAAGGCCATGACCGCCCGTGGGGTAGGGGTGGCCTTAGCCGTCACCGCTGCGAATCCGGCCTGCTTGGCCCAGTCCAAAAAATAATCCAGGAGAAGCGAGCCAATGCCCCGGCCCTGATAGCGCCCGTCTCGGTCGTCCGTATCCTTGAGTTGACCGACGTGGTAGCAGTAAATGGACAAGCTGCGGTCAGGCAGTGCGGGTGCAACGTTACCGAACTCGCCCCAATACAGTGGATCCCACAGCCCCTTGGGCGAGCGGGTGTCCACGGCGTAGCGTCGAAACTGGAGTTGGCCGACATGCTGTGTGCCATCAAACGCCAATATCGCACTTGAGCCAAGATCCCGGATACGGGCGCGAACCTCTCGCTCATCGCCTTGATGACCAATAGGGACTAGCCCGAGGTCTTTATCGGTCATCGGTCGGTAGTGAATCGCTGGGGTAGTCTCGCTGCTACTCATGGCTCGATACTGCGAACTAACTCTTATTCTTGAAGGCCGTGAAATCTCGCTGCATGACGGCATCGACCGCCTTGACCGACGGTCGTTTGCCGATCCTTTGCAAGTACTCGCCAAGGCCGGACACGTCGTTTGTAATGTCCCAGTCGTAGACTTGCGTAGTGTGCAGATTGGTGAAGCGCAACTCGAAATAGGCGGTCAGGTCGGCGAAGGTAAACGTGTCGCCGGCAATATAGGGCTCGAAGCGGGCGAGTTGCTTGAGCGCCCGCAGCCCATTTTCCAGCAATGGCCGGACTGCGTCGTACGTGGCTTGGTCAACCGGCGCACCAAAGTACACGGTGGGCAGATGGCGCCGGGCCGGTGCGTCGAGATACAATTCGACAAAGCGGATGATTTCTTTGGCTTTAGCCCTAGCCCAGGAGTCGCTGGGGTACAGCGCCGGTTGTGGCTGGATATCTTCGAGGTAGTCGAAGATGACGTTTGTCTCGGTCAGGGTCGTGCCCTCGACCTCAATATAGGGCACTTTGCCCATTGGGCTTTTGGCTAGGACTGCGGGGTCTTGGCTCGGCATGATCGAAACTTCCTCGAAGGCCAGTCCTTTTTCGACCAGCGCAGCTTTGGCTGTGCTGTAATAATTGCTGAGGGT
The DNA here is from genome assembly GCA_965116085.1 of uncultured Binatia bacterium (SeqCode). Lineage (GTDB taxonomy): Bacteria > Desulfobacterota > Binatia > Bin18 > Bin18 > Bin18. The sequence continues at coordinate 4,361,350 of OZ220487.1, read as the reverse complement.
CGTACCGTAGATTTTGATCATGACGTTTGTCCTCCGTGCAGTGTTCGCCTAGATACTCGGGGCGGGCAGGTTGGAGTCCCTCAAATCAGCCCTGGCTTTGTCTACTGGACTAACCAGAAGGGTTGCTCAACCGCTTGATGATATGCTTGGCGGGATTCCTCCTTGATCTCCCCAATGACGAGGGACCGGCTCCAGTTGTGCTTACCACCATGTCGCACCAGGAGACAACCAAACCTTTCAAGCAGTTTGACCAGAGCAACTCGCTTCATGTCAGGACTAATCCGTCCATCTTGCTAATGCCGGGCAGGTCTCCGCTGATCAGGGCAGCGTACAAATCCTCTCAAGTGGCCTTTGATATCGTCCAGCGTTTCACCTTGCGCCCAGTAATCAGGATCCTCGCGGAGATAGCCTAACCACATTCTATCTTCTTCGCTAGCAGACAAATTGGGTTGTTTGATAGCCAAATTACTCCTTTAATTCTTCTCTCACATCATAACTGTCAAGACATGTTGAGTGTATACTTCTTAGCTAGGGCCTGCTAACATTATCGCAACGCATTGATGATGAGTGCGAAGACGACGAATCTGAGGAATATCACATCAAGTTTCTCGAATCGCGAGAAGATGCGACGGAATCCCTTCAGTCGACGCAACACCCGCTCGATTGCGGTGCGCCGCTTGTACATCTCACGGGCAGACGCCCAAGGTTCAACCCGGCTTCGCCGCGGCGGCACCACGGGCGCATACCCAGCGCCAAGGCCAATTGCCGAGTCCGGTCGCCCTCGTACGCCCGGTCCATCAGCACCGCGGGAGGAGCGGGGGGCGGGCCCAGGCGAGTCCGCCACGTGTGGCCCGCCGGGGCGGCGGGGGCGTGCCTGGGCGAGAGCGAGCAGACGAGCGCCGTGCGATCGTCCGCGGCAACCAGATGCATCTTGTTGGTGGTCCACCCGCCTCGGGAGCGGCCGAGGGATTGAGGACCGGTTGTTTTCGCGCCCCCGGGCCGACGGGAGGGACCTGGACGAGGGGGCGGTCGAGCGACCGGGCCGCCCGCTTGAGGCGCACGCTCGGTTCCCGGTGCAGATGCACGAAGACCCGGGCGAGCACCCCGGTTTGCGACCAGCGGGGCAGCCGGGGGGGAGAGGGGGGCCAGGTGCCAAAGTGGGCCGGTAACCCGCGCCCTGTGCCGCCCTGCGCGGCGACCGACCAGAGGGCGGGGAGCACGGGGCGATGGGAGAGACGGACAGGGCCGCGCGGCACCGGGAGATGAGGCGCGATCCGGTCGGATGGAGCTTGCGTGCGTTCCCTACAGCCAGGAGACCAGAATCATGCAGAATCATCCACATGAGTGTGAACAGGCCCTAGCGTGATAATGAATGTGATCGTAAGGGCTAGAACGTGGCTCTGGTGCGTGCTGTATTTAAGGCCCAGAGCTTATTGCCCAAGTGCGGTAGCACACTGAGCGGAATGAATAAAATCACCAGCGAGACAATGGACCACCAGGGGTGAAGGGTTTTGGGAGCTGAACGGGCTCACTAGATATCCATCCTGGGTGGCTAGGTTCTCGACCAATCCCAAGAACCCAATTCCATCCGATTCGTCCACACCCGGCCAACAGCAGCATCAGACAGGCCTGGCCGTCGGCGCTAATATCGGCATGGGCTCCACCCAAGACAACGTAAATCAACAACACGGTGGTGATGATGAGCAGGGCCCAGATCGGCGGTAAACTCAGTAGAAGCTCGAACATGACCACGCCCGAAACGAGCTGGCCGGCCAGATAGAAACACAACAAAAGGGAAAACAGTACCACCGGCACCCGAACGTCTTCGGACTGAGAGCGGTCACCAAGGTACTCAGGGATGGGGCGATTGCCGAACTTATGACCATCGCTTGTATTCAGGCGCATGGTGAGGAACATGTCCAGACACAGGCCGGCGGGACTCAAAAAGACGCCCCACATGGCGGTCAGTCCAAGTACAGCTCAGCCTCGACATGCCCAGGAAGGTTGTCCCGCTCACGCTGATCGCCGAGAATGCCAGGGCCAGAATATAGGGGCTCGTACGCGGCACACGCCGTGGCAAAGGCGTCGGTATGTTTAACCCGTCCCGGGTCAAAACCCCGATGCCTATCATGCCGCCGATTATAGAAGACGAGGAGGAACCACGACCAACTCACGAGTGTCATGGGGGAGGGTTCCTCACACGCTCAAAGGGAAGTATGGGGGTGCCGCGGGCCCCGCTTCGCTACACTGTGCACACCGGGGCTGCAGTTATCGATCGGCCGTCATCCGCAGGACGACCCGTAGGTGCTGGTACTTCCACTCCCCGTTGATTTTTACGTAGTCGTCGTCATAGCGCAGGGCCAGCCATTTCTCACCGTCGTTTTCAGCATACGTCCACGGACCCATGATATACCAGACACCCGTGGCGCGGTCTCCGTTGACCTCAATGATAGGGTTCATGATGTTGTGCTGAGAAAAGCTGAACATTTTTTGGAATTTGCGAAATAAATCGCGAATAGCCCCATGGCCCTCGGCCTTGCCGAAATCCGGACTCTCCCAGATGGCATCTTCGGCAAAGACCGACGTGATTCTGTCGGGGTTGTGCATATCGTCGCAGATTTCGCAGTAGCGGGCCTTGAGTTGTTTGATCGCTTCAATGTCTTCGAGCCGGGTGATGCGCTGCTCCAGTTCCGATGCGGCCATGCTAAACCCTCCTTTTGGTCGAACTTCTGATGTCATTCTTACTATACGGTTCGCTGACCCTGCGGCAATGCCTTTTGGTTTAGACCGCAGAAAGTAATCGTCCGGATGGTATGGTGATGTCAACAGCTAGAGCATGCAGTGAGGCAATCTGTACTACGTGGCAGATTGAATCGTCTCCAACTCGTAACACCGCGGACAGCTTGGATCGCAAGTCATTCATGTCGTTGCTTGGTGTTTCGATAATAACCAAAGCCAGAGAAAGGCCCTCGACATTCTGTTGATATGGGACTCCTTGCATGGCTCGGCAGTTCGCTTCGGATCTTCCCGGGGATGCACTCATCAGCAGAACGCGCATGAACACCTACCGGCCTCTGCCCCTCCCGCTCCAAGACTGTCATTGCCTGAGGGCATATTACCGTAGGACAATCATCAAGGAAATCGTCCCTTAGCGCAGGAATCCAGTAACGCCTTCACCGGAACCCGTGTTCCTCTAGAGCCGGGAATCCCACCGAGAATGTCAGGGCTGCCAGGCACTACAAGGCTTGGATCTTTCATACGGCTGCCTCTCGTCATTCTGTGGAATGGATTACCAAAGCCCGTGTACGCCTCACCGAGTTTCCGTCAATCCTTTGGAGAAAATAGGAACGTCCCTGAAACTTCATCCTGCTTGAAAGGTGCCACCGCCCGGCGTAAGCGACGCTCCCTTGGCGTGGTCTGCCTTCTGCATAGTCCGGGCCAGTTCGTCGGCCGAATGAAGCCGGTATCAAGGCTCGTCGTCTCCGCCGAATGCCTTGTCGAGACGGATTGCCATTGCAGGAGAAATGCCGGAGCGGCAATGCACGATATCCGAAAAAGGAACGGGATTTCCTATGGGTGTTTACCCCAAGTTGACACCCTTAAAAGCTCGGCTCGGTCGAAAATGGAGTCAACTGGAGTTCGTGCGTCCAACAGGATTTGTCCTGGGTGTGCAGATAATGGTACGCCTCAGCGATCCTAGCGGGATTCATTACCGCTTCAGGTCGCTGCTGGGCCATTGGCAGGGCGCAAGGACCCGGAGAGTCGATGAGGCCGTCTATTACGACATTGGCCACATGTACGCCATACTCAGACTATTCCTCCGTCAGCGCCTGCGCCCAGCGTGTGCATCTCACTCTCGGATAGTACAGGGACTGTCCTGTCAGTCGCTTGCGTCCGCGCAAGATGTGCTGCGCGTGTCAAATAGTTCGACTGGGATGTGTTCGAGCAATTCTTTCTCTGGCGGCAGGTCACGCCCCTCTAGATAGCCCGCGTTGTAGACCACGACATTCGGGTCACTGGCCTGCTCTCGAATCCGGGCGAATACCTGCGATATGGAGCCGTGCGACACGAGATCCAACTCGATAATCGTGCCTTCGCCACCTTGCGCTCGGATCGCCTGCTCCAACCCTGAGGCATTGGCGGTATTCCGGGTCGTTAACACGACGAAGAAGCCTTCTTGGGCAAACTTCTCGGCTATGGTGCCGCCAATGCCCCAGCGCACCGACGGACATATCGTTATTGCCGATAACCTTACCGTGCACGAGTTTGGTATTGCGGCCATCTGATTGGCACTTGGATGTTGCCCCCACCACGACGGTGACCGGTTTACGGGTCGAGTTCGTACGGATTCCTTTGTCCTTATTGCAAGTCCCTCAAGCGTAAGGAAAAAGAGTCATATTCACAACGGCAAACAGCATTATCTCATCTATAAGGATCTCCGCTGGCATCCATATCTTGTTATGGTATGGGAGATTCGCTTTGGCTGTCGCGTTGCGTTCCTTCGAACAACGTCTTCACATGCGACTCGGGCAGTGGTTGCGTTGCTTTGGATACAACATAGGTCCAGGCGACCGACATGAGTTCCCCTATCGTTGCGCAGGAGAAGGGGCTCGGCCCCTCAGCGTATAGCCAGGCGGCGGCGGTATGCAGTATGCCGGGCGCGAACCAAGCCGGGTCAATCATTTGGGTGTGCAGCACGAGGAAGGTGACGAAGCCGCTGATCAGGCCAGCATAGGCGCCCTTGCGGGTAACGCCGCGCCAGAGTGCGCCGACCACGAGGGGGCCGGCAAAGGCCGCCATCATGCCTCCGTTCCCGATCCAGACAATGAGCGCGATATTGGTCTCGACCAGAGCCCAGGCTAACGCGGTACAGAGCACCAGCACGACGACGGTCGCCACCCGACTGATTGATAAAATCCGCTGGTCAAGTTGTTCCTCGTTCGGAGGATTCTTGAGGCGGGGCACGATGGACCGACGGTAGAGATCGTTGGCAATCACTTGGGAGGAGGATATGACCAGCCCATCCGCAGTGGACATGATTGCTGCCAGTACGCCCACCCCAATGAGCGCAGCGAGCCAAGTTGGAAACAACTCGATGAAGAGGAGGGGCAGGGCCTGATTCGGGTTCGCTCCCTCGGCATAGAGTGCATCGCCCAATAGCGCGCGGGCGAGAAGACCGCCCAACCCGAGCATGCCGAGCGTCAGTCCAAATGTGAAGGCCAGCTTGATAAACGACTGTTGTTGGCTCACGCGCTGTAATGCCCAGAGTTTGTTTCCGAGATGGGGAAGCAGACCGAGCGGGATGTGCGAAATAAAAATGGCGACAATTGACCACCAGGAATGGTAGAGCGGGGTCTCGGCATTAAGGGCTCCGACCAAGTGTGCATCCTGCTCGCTGAGGCGGTCGATGATGCCCAGCATGCCGACGCTTTCGCCGTCTACCCCAAATCCGGTCAGAAACAGGACAACCACCATCGCCGCGACCAGCAGCATCATGAAACCCTGAACCCCGTCGGTCAGGATGTCGGCATGCGCACCGCCGAGCACGACATAAATCAACAAGACGGTTGTGGTGATGAGCAGCGCCCACGGGGGTGGCATGCCCAGCATGATCTCGAACATCACCAGCCCGGACACCAACTGGCCGGCCAGATAGAAAAACAACACCAGGGAGAAGACCGAGATGAGTATCCGAATGCCATCGGACTGATAGCGGTCGCCGAGATATTCCGGGATAGAGCGGTTCCCGAACCGATGGCCCGAGGTGGTAACTAGGCGCATGGCCACCAACACACCGACATACATCCCGGTCGGGTACAGGAAGCAGCCCCAGATTGTCGGCAGCCCCCACTCATAGCCAAGCCCCGAGCTGCCGAGAAAGGTGGCCCCGCTAGCCGTGGTCGCGGCAAAGGCAAAGGCGAGAAACAGCGGTCCGTACGCACCGCGCGCGGTGGCAAAGTCGTCAGCATGCCTGACCCGTCGCTGGGCAAACATGCCGATGGCCAGCATGCCGCCGATATACAGGAGGAAAAAAATCCACGACCAAGTAATGAGTGACATGCGGGGAGAGGGTGCTGGAGGGCGTTAGATCGCGCCCTCGGCCTGGGCCGCCTCGACCTCTTCTTCGCTGTAGCCGACCAAATCCCGTAGGATTTCCTCGGTATGTTCGCCAAGGCGGGGCGCAGTCGTGATCTCGACCGGTGAATCGGAGAGCTTGAGCGGGCAGCCGACCGTCTTGAACCGCCCGCGCTCTGGATGCTCGACTTCGGCGATAATGTCCCGCGCGGCCAGCGACTCGTCTTCCATCATCTCTTTCATGTCCAGGATTGGGCCGCAGGGCACGTTGGCCGTGTTGAGGTGTTGCATAGCCTCGTACTTGGTATGCTTTCGGGTCCACTCCTCGATCGCGGCAAAGCAGTCGTCCAGATGGGAGAGACGTGCCTCCGGCGTAGCATAGGCCGGATGGTCGATGAGTTCCTTGCGGCCAATCAGTTCCATCAGCGGCCCCCAAACCTGGGCCTGGATCACCACGTAGATGTAGTCGTTGGGGCCGCTGGGTTTGCATTTGAGGGCGACTCCCGGATGGCCGCCACCGGAAGCGTTCCCGGAACGCGGCACGGCGGGGCCAAAGGGTTTCTCGGGATATTGCGGATATTCCTTCAGGGGACCACGGGCAAGCCGCTGCTGGTCGCGCAGCTTGACCCGGCACAGGTTCAGTACCGCGTCCTGCATGGCGACCTCAACTCGCTGGCCGGCCCCGGTTTTCTCACGCTGAAACAAAGCCGCCAGGATCGCGGCCACCAAATGCATGCCCGTGCCGGAATCCCCAATCTGAGCCCCGGTGCTGGTTGGCGGGCCGTCATCCCAGCCTGTTGTACTCATCGCCCCTCCCATGGCCTGGGCCACGGTCTCGTACGCCTTGCAGTCTGCGAACGGACCTGGGCCGAACCCTTTGCCGGAAGCATAAACCATACGTGGATTGATCCGCCGGATGACCTCCCAACTGAACCCCTGACGGTCCAGAGCGCCGGGCGCAAAGTTTTCGACCAGCACGTCGCACTTCTCGACCAGCCTTTGGAAAATCTCCCGTCCTTTGGATGTCTTGGTATTGATGGTGATGCTGCGCTTATTGCAGTTGAGCATGGTGAAATACAGGCTATCGACATCGGGCAGGTCCCGGAGTTGGTGACGGGTGATATCGCCCCGCCCCGGCAGTTCGACCTTAAGGACGTCCGCACCGAGCCAGGCAAGCATCTGGGTACAAGAAGGCCCCATCTGGACATGGGTCATGTCAAGAACACGGATGCCGTCCAAAGCTTTTCCCATGATTTTCTCCTCGCCAGATACAATGTCTGCTTTGCCGGTACTTGTACCGCGTCTGATTCCTGACGCAAAGAGGGGCAGGACGGCTCCCTTGCCGAGGTCAGGACCATCCAATATCATGCACATCGCCCGGTCCGGTTGGGTACCGACCGAGGGGCAGTCCACACAAAATGAAATTAGTCGTATGAGCAAACAGACTTCTCCCGTAGCAAAATCAATGGACCCTATTGTCTCGCTATGTCGACGCCGCGGGTTCATCTTTCAGTCGTCCGAACTGTACGGTGGCATCAACGGCTTTTGGGACTACGGCCCGCTCGGTGCTGAGTTGAAGCGCAACCTCAAGGAATCCTGGTGGCAAGACGTGGTCCGCTGCCCGGCCCCCGGGCCAGATGGCCGTTCCATTGAGATCGTTCCGGTGGACGCGACCATTATTATGAACCCGAAAGTCTGGGAAGCTTCGGGGCACGTGGGGGGGTTCTCCGATTTGATGAGCACCTGCCGTCACTGCAAGAAGCTCGTGCGGTACGATCACATCTGGGAAATCATCTACGAGAGCGACTGGTATACCTCGCTGAAAGAACTCCATAGCGCGGGGGATATGACCATTACCGGCGTAAAACGCTGGGGGGAAAAGGTCGCTCAAAAACTCGCCCCGAACCTAGCCCTTGTTCGCAAGCCCGCGGTAACGCTTACGCTCCTGACCGAGAGACTGGCTCAGGACGAGGCGCCGATTCTCCTTGGGTTGGACCAATTGGTTCGGCAGCTTGCGGCCGAGCGGCATGTGGCCGGAGAATTGCCGCCCCCGTGCCCATTTTGTGGCGGGGGGATTACCGAGCCGCGACCTTTCAACCTGATGTTCAAGACCACAACCGGCGCGGTCGAAGACCCGCCGGCAGTGACCTATCTGCGCCCGGAGACGGCCCAAGGGATTTTTACCCAGTTCTGGAATGTGCTGGATACCAATCGGGTGCGTGTGCCGTTTGGGATTGCACAGATCGGCAAGGCGTTCCGCAACGAGGTCACGCCGCGCAATTTTACGTTCCGGTCGCGTGAGTTCGAGCAGATGGAAATCGAGTTCTTCATTCATCCCGAGGAGGCCGTGGAGTGGTATCGGTACTGGCGCGACACCCGTTTTCGCTGGTGGCAGTCTATTGGTCTGGCGGGCGAGAACCTGATGCTGCGTGAGCACGACCGGGACGAACTCGCTCACTACGCCAAAGAGGGGGCGGGTACGAGCGATGTCGAGTACCGTTTCCCGTTTACTGCGCCCGGCTACGGAGAACTGGAAGGCATTGCCCACCGGGCCGACTATGACCTGCGCCAGCACGCCACCCATTGCGGCCAGGGGGACAAGCTGCGCTATTTTGATGACCAGCGCAACGAGCGCTATTTCCCGCACGTGATTGAGCCGAGCGCCGGCGCTGACCGCGGGACCCTGGCAGCGTTGTGCGAAGCCTACACGCCCGACGAGAACCGGCCGAGCAAGGTGTATATGAAGTTCCATCCCCGGCTGGCTCCGATCAAGGCGGCGGTGTTTCCTCTAGTCAATAAAAGCGGCATGCCCGAGGTGGCCGAGAAGCTCTACCAGGAGTTGCGCCCGCAATGCGCCGTCCAGCTTGACGTGAAGCAGAACATCGGCAAACGCTACGCGCGTATGGATGAGGCCGGCACGCCCTACTGCTTTACGATTGACGGCGACACGCTTGAAGACCAGACCGTGACTGTGCGTTACCGTGACACCCTGGAGCAAGAACGCATTGGGATTGATAAGGTCAGCGTGTTCTTGGAGGAAAAGATGGGAAAATGAGGCCAGGAGATCGGGTTAGCCGTCGTCACCCGACTCCGGGTTCTCCCCCGGTCGGACTCCGATCCGCTAATCCGACCGGGGGAGAACCCCTCTCCCGGGATGGGTTGCCCCGTTTATTCAATATCCAGTTCCACTTCGCCCAGCCTGTCCATCGTCAACTTCACCCTATCGCCCTGACTCACAAATTGGGTCGCCACCAGGCTGCCGGTCATGACGACCATGCCCTGCGACAAGGGTCTACCCTGGGCAGCCAGCGTGCTCGCCAGCCAAGCCAGGGCATGGAGCGGATGGCCCAGTACATCCCGGCCATACCCTTCTCCAGCAGTCTTGCTGTTAATGTGCATGGTGCAGCGGATGGCGGCGAGGTCGAGCGCCTGCCACGCTGTCAGCGGTGGACCTAGGACGATGCCTCCGTTCCATGCGTTATCCGCAAGCAGCGTCAGTATATTGTCGGCGATTTTGGTGTAGTCCGCGTGGCGGTCGTCGACTAGTTCAAAGGCTGGCATGACCGCTCCGATGGCCCCGGCAACGCGGTCTCGCGTATAGGATGCCCGTTCGGCTGGTAAATCATGTGCGATCTGCACGGCAATCTCACACTCGACTCCCAGGCGCCCGAAGTCGCTCAGGCGTACCCGAGCCGGCGTATGGTGGACAGTCTTTTCCATGATAGCGGCAGCAATGGGTTCGTCAAAGCCGACCATTTTTTGCATCGCCGGTGTGGTCAGTGCAATTTTATACCCGACAATAGGGCCATAGGTCTCTGTCAAAAGTTGCTGGAACACTGTCTGAATGGCATAGGCTTCTTCAAGGTGCCGCGGTGTATGCGGCTCCGGGATGGGGACAAAGGGCTGGTGGGTCTGGCGTTCGTTCCATAAAAACCGAGCGGCCTCGCGATATGACTGTGCGTCGGCCATTACGATGTCACCTGTCCCCACGTTATTGAGTCTGAAAAAAGCGATTCTCCGGCCGGGGCAGGCCGAGGTTTCCGCGTAGGGTCGTGCCCTCGTATGCGCGCCGGAACAGGCCACGTCGCTGGAGTTCGGGTACGACCCGGTCCACAAAATCGTCGAGTCCGCCCGGCAGATGGGGGAACATGACATTAAAGCCGTCCGACCCTTCGGTCACGAGCCATTCCTCCATGTGGTCGGCGATCATACTCGGTGTACCAATGAGTTCCAAGCTGCTGAAACTCCCGCCCACATATCGGGCAAGCTGTCTGATCGTCATATTGTCCCTGCGTGCCATATCGACCAGTTTCTGCCGCCCGGATTGACTGGCATTGCTTTCCGGGATGTCGGGTAGCGGACTGTCCAGGTCATAGCCCGACACGTCATGGCCCAGTAAGACGCAGAGCGTGGCCATGCCGCTGTCCGGGTGGACCAAGCTGTCGAGCTTCGCCTTCTTTGCCTGCGCTTCGGCCAGCGTGTCGCCAACGACAACAAAGGCTCCCGGAAGAATTTTGAGATGATCTCGACAGCGCCCGCAGGCCTCCATGCGGCCTTTGACATCCGCGTAGTATGACTGGGCGTCTTTCAGATTATTGGCCCCGGAAAACACAACCTCAGCGGTCTCGGCCGCGAGTTGCCGGCCGGCTTCCGAAGCGCCGGCCTGGACGATGACCGGCCAGCCCTGAATAGGTCGGGCGATATTCAGCGGGCCGCGCACGGACAGATGCGGACCCTTATGGTTCAGCACGTGCAGCTTGTCGGGATCGAAATATACGCCGGTCTCAATATCGCGAATAAAGGCGTCGTCTGCCCAACTGTCCCACAGGCCGGTGACCACCTCGTAGAACTCGCGCGCCAGACGATAGCGTGCATCATGTTCCATATGGTTCTCGCGTCCGAAATTCAATGCCTCGTCCGGGTTGGCCGAGGTCACCACATTCCAGCCCGCCCGCCCGTCGCTGATATGGTCGAGCGAGGCAAACTTCCGCGCCACATGGTACGGATCGTTATAGGTGGTAGAGGCCGTGGCAATCAGGCCCAGGTGCGTGGTGACCGTGGCTAGTGCGGGAAGGAGGGTAAGCGGATCGAAGGAGGTGACCGTCGCGCTGCGTTTGAGTGCTGCCATCGGCATATTGAGCACGGCGAGGTGATCGGCCATGAAAAAGGCATCGAAGCGGCCTCGTTCCAGGGTCTGCACAAAACGCTGGTAGTGCGCAAAATTAAAGTTGGCGTCCGGAAATGCTCCCGGGTAGCGCCAAGCCGCGGTATGAATACTGACCGGTCGCATGAACGCGCCCAGCCGCAATTGTCGCAAGTACGCCATAGTTTTGCTGTCCGATCCTCTTATCTTGGATGAGGCGGTAGGATAGCAAATCGATGGGTTCTGGCTATCCCAAAGCATAACCAGAACTCTAGGCTGAAGTTTTCCCAGAACTTCCTGTACTGTACCGCTCAAGGGGTCGATTTGCAAGAGGATGTCCCGGTTCACTACATATGAGATTGTGCGGGTTCGACTCTCCGGTATTGGCGAAGATAGGCCATCGGCGTTTTACTGCGCGGGCCGGAAATGCGCACCCGTCGTCAGCAAGTCGTCGACCAACGCGATGAAGCGGAGTGCCGGCTCCGTCAACGCCTCGTCGATGCGGTAGATGCCTCAATTTCTTCCGGGCGTGGCTGAACCTCCCGGCTTATGGGTTGCATCGATGCTCCTCGTCTGAACGATGAGTTCACGGACGTCAGGCGGCGGTTCGAGCCGAATGGCGGTGAACATCTGCGTCAGGCGGGCGTCGTAGAAGGGATCGCCCTTGATCTTCGACAGGGGAATGGGCACGAAAGTAAAACATTGGAGCGCATCCAGGGACAACACCTTCCGAAATGCTGCAGCAGTCTGGAACGCACGTTCCTTGTAGGGCCATTCGGGACGCCCGCGGCGATCCATGTATTTTTTGAAGTTCAGGATCAAGCTGTTGGTCGCGCTGTAGACAAAGTCCTGACGAGCCGTATACTCGCCGACGAAGTAGGGCTGATCGGCCTCGGTCAGATACGAGTGGTCCGGGCGCATGAGGGCGTCGGCCTTGAGTGAGGCGGCTGGGAAAGGCAGCGCCGGACTCATGGTAGTCCTTGATCCGAATGGCCCCTCTATCGGCAAATCTGGCGGGCCAAGCGAGTTTCGGGTTGCGGAAGCAGCTATTGAGCACGAAGGGTCTGCGTCCTTGCTAGGGCCTGTTCACACTCATGTGGATGATTCTGCATGATGCTGGTCTCCTGGCTGTAGGGAACGCACGCAAGCTCCCTACGCCCGGATCGCGCCCCCTCTCCCGGTGCCGCGCGGCCCGGTCCGCCTCTCCCCTCGCCCCGTGCTCCCCGCCCTCTGGTCTGTTGCCGCGCAGGGCGGCACAGGGCGCGGGTTGCTGGCCCGCTTTGGCATCTGGCCCCCCCCCCTCTCCCCCCGGCTGCCCCGCTGGTCGCAAACCGGGGGGCTCGCCCGGGTCTTCGCGCATTTGCACCGCGAACAGAGCGTGCGCCTCACGCGGGCGGCCCGGTCGCTCGACCGCCCCCTCGTCCAGGTCCCTCCCGCCGGCCCGGGAGCGCGCACACAACCGGTCCTCAATCCCTCGGCCGCTCCCGGGGCGGGTGGCCCCCCACGATGCCTAGGGGTGCCGCGGACGATCGCCCGGCGCTCGCTTGCGCGCGCTCGCCCGGGCCCGCCCCCGCCGCCCCGGCGGGCCGCCCGTGGCGGACTCGCCTGGGCCCGCCCCCCGCTCATCCCGCGGTGCTGAGGGACCGGGCGTCCGCGGGCGACCGGACGCGGCCCTTGGCCGTGGCACTGGGGTGCGCCCGTGGGGCCGCCGCGGCGTACCCGGGTGAGACCTTGGGCGTCTGCCCGTGAGCTGTCCACGCGGCGCACCGCAATCGCGCGGGTGTTGCGTCGCTTGCAGGGATGCCGCCGCCTCTGCTCGCGATGCGAGAAACTCGACGTGCTCTTCCTTGGATGCATCGTCTTCGCCCTCATCATTGATGCCTTGCGATAGTGTCAACAGACTCTAGGTCGCTTTACGCGCTTGGATCAGCGTACCCGGACGTCTCGCCCGCTTCAACGATGACGGCCGCCTCGGTCAACGCCGACATCGTGACGTTGCGCTCGGGGAAGAAACTTCTGTTGCGGTGGTAGTCCCGGGATTCGTACCGTTTCCCGGGCACTTGGCTGATGACGAGGAGGTGCTCCGCGAGATGGCGCTGCAGCCCGCGGTTCTCCTTGGGGTACGTATGGGAGCGATGCGCCGATGACCGCGATGGTCCGACCGCCTTCCTCAATGGTGGTCTCGTGAGGCATGAGGTCGATCCCGGCAGCAAGCCCGGGAACGACGGTGAAGCCGCCGGCTACCAGTTCCCGCACGAGGCGGCGCGTGTGCGCGAGCCCTTCCCGAGAGTGCGCCAAGTCCCACCAGCCTTGGTAAGTAGAACAGACCGACGGGGTAGGCCGCATCGCGCAGCCTCTCGGGGCACTCGCCCGCGCCATGGATCCGCACGCCGAACGAGCCGACCTCGGACTCATCAAGCCGCCGCTTCACGAAGACCGCGCACTCGTGCGCCTCTAATGGGGAGGGGGGGGGGACAAAGTCCGAAGGGGTGTTGTCGGGATGCCGGGCAAAACGCTCCGCCAGCGACTTGAACGATGTGCCGGGTTCCCGACCACAGAGCTTCGTAGGCGCCCATCTCATGGAACGGGGGGACGGTGCGGACTTCCATATCTGAGCCGCGCGGGTCGAGCAGCATTGTCACCATTGTTCCCTGCATATCTTCATTTCGCCTATCAGCATCTGGACAACCCTAGCTGCACCATCAATACTGGCCAAGCATGGGTGCGGGTTCGTAGGAACCGGGACTGCGCTCGGCTCAGGCGCAACCGCGCCGCGGGCTGACTGAGTCGGTCCGGGTTCGCAAGACAGGGCAGCGGCCGACTTCCCTCATCTCTTGCACCGCCCTCTGCTGCTAGGCACTCACCTAGGCTTGACCGATGTTGCATACCCCGGGGCGACCGTGGTACTCCAGGGCGTGGGTGATGGCCTCGGTGCGGAAGCGGACATCCAAGGCGTTGGAAAGCATCCGGGAAAGCTCCCAGCGGGTGGCCCAGTCCATGAGGGCGACCAAGTGCAGAAGCCCCGCTGGACGGGGACGTGTGTCCCCGTCCGTGTACCAGACCTGATTGGGCCGCTCAATGGCGAGTCCCTTGAGCAGATAGGGATCAACCGGATGCTGCGGATGGGGCCAAATGGTCCGGGGCTTCTGGTAGATGGAGTCTGTCCGCTTTTTTGGCCCCCCTCAGCCCCGACCAAAAAATATTCTTGTCGCCCGCACAGACGGATACGGAAGACGCATCGATGGATGAGCGACGGATTCAGGTAGCAATGGCGTGACGAATCGCAGGATTGCCTCGGCCTCATCGTTGCGTCCGGCGGCGATGAGGCCGAGGCGGAGGATCTGGGGCGGCAAAAAGGGCGACCTTGGCGATCTGACATCGAGTTCGGTGTGCGGCCATTCGCGGCGGTCGAGGGCCTCCATGACGAGTTCGACCACGAGTCGGCTCGCGGAAATATCGCGCTGTTCAGTGGTCTTTTCGACCCGCTCCCATTGTTCCGGGATGCCCCGGATGATTCTCGTCCACGTTTGCGCCATCGGATTTTCCGGACCTCCTGCGTAAATTTGATGGCCGTACGGTATCCACAGCTTAGCGGGAATTCGTAGCGGCCGAGGAATCGAAATGCCTGCCTCGGTACTGTTGGAGCGGTCCGAGGGCGGCTTCGATGATGCAGTCAGATTGAGTGCCGTCAACATCGGCGCAACATCGGAACGAGGAAATGGACGGAGATTGTGTCATACTAGGGGCTAGGGGTACGGGCAGGTGAGCGAGCGAAGGAACCGGGGGCCGGTGCGGAACAGAGCCACGACTTGCAGGAGCGTTGGAGGCGGGGTGATCCCCTCCAGTGTGCCCGCGCCGTTCCGGCGATTCCCGACACCTTGCCCGTGGACACAGGAACCTGGAGACCCGTGGCAATTATCCTCATCTTTTATCTTCATATCAGTGTGACCCAGGAGTCCGAAAAGATAATCGTATCTTCGTTGGGGTAACTGTGAGCCGTCTTGGCCGTCACACGCTGGCTCGTCTTGTCGAGCATCACCCAGACCAGTGTTTGGGGAGCTAGGCCGCAGGGTGTGGCTGGAAAAGAATAGTCAAGGCCAGCGCCCGATAAGGGGGTTGTGTCTGCAC
This sequence comes from uncultured Binatia bacterium (SeqCode), assembly GCA_965116085.1. Classification (GTDB taxonomy): domain Bacteria; phylum Desulfobacterota; class Binatia; order Bin18; family Bin18; genus Bin18. The sequence continues at coordinate 4,346,004 of OZ220487.1, read as the reverse complement.
GGGTCTGGACAATACGCTGAGCCAGCGTCCGAAAGGCGGGCTGGCCGCGCTGACTGTCCGTCCGCTGGGATTCGAAATGATAGTGCAGCATCGGTGTGAGTTGAATGTCAATAGGGCGGGCCTGATTCAGGATCCGGTCTGAGAACGGCGGTTGTAGCGTAGGAGGAATATCCGTGCAGGCCAGGATTTCGCAAACGTGCTGAGTCTTGTCATACGTTATGTGGATGATGTGGCTGACCCCGATGATGCTCGCTTGTATCTGGAGTTGGGGGTGCTCCAAGCGCACCGTGGCCAGTGGCCTGAAGTGCTGAAAATCCACCCGGTCGGCGAGAACGTGGAGCCGGAGTTCGGCGGCGGATTGGTCCTTGTAGGTGAGTATGCTCATACGATGTTTAACTTGTGGCAACAGTGGATGGGTGCAGGAGTTGGGATAAGCCCAACAGCGGGCGGAGTCCCGCCCACACCCCGAGTAACTGGAACGCCATGACCACTATTGTCCCAGCCAACACGATCCGGATCCAGCCTTCGCCCCTGCTGACACCCCAGTGCGCCCCGAACCACGCGCCGATGCTGGTCATTATCGACAGGAGCAGACCCACATGCCAATCGACTTTTCCGTCCAACGCAAAGATGCCGCAGGCAACGCTGGTCAAGCCTGCGACAATAACGGCCTTCACACCGTTTGCCAGAGTGAGATTCAAGCCGCCCATAATGCTCAACGTCACCAGTATGAAAATACCGACCCCAATTTGAAGTAAACCACCGTAGAGGCCGATGCCGAAAAAGACGGCCTGGAGGATGCGCCGCCCCCGGCCTGTTCTGCTGACAGCCAGCAGTTTGCTCGTGAGAGCCGGCTCAAACACTACCGGGATGAGCAAGACCATCATCGTGATGGCCAACAAGGTCTGGAAGACCGTATCGTCCAGACGGATCGATACCAGTGCGCCACACACCGAGCCCAGCATGGCCGGGACCACGAGGGCAACGGCTAAGCCAGAGTCGGTTTGATTCAGCTTTTCATACGCCGCCAGGGCGGTCAGGCTTTGCAGGACAACGGCTAAACGGTTCGTTCCGTTGGCAACTCCCGGCGGCAGGCCGATCAGGATCAGGACGGGCACGGTCAGCATGGCCCCTCCGCCGGAAACCGCATTGAGAAAACCGGCGGCCAGACCGCTGAGGGTAATGAGGAGTATGTCGATGAGTGACATCACGCGAAAAAGGGCAGCCATAGCGGGCTGCCCCTACCATCTCGGCACCTGAGTTGTATGGCGATTGTTACGTGTCTCAGCGAGAGGGTCAAGCAGAAGGGGCCGGGGCGGGAAAAGGTGCCGAAAACCTGGGACAGTCCGGAACCAGCCGGGATTTCCTTGACCCCCACCGTATCCCTTCCTATGATCCGAGAACGCTGGCCATAAGGAGGGCAGACATGCCTGTGGGGAACCTCAAAGACGTTACGGCTATGTGTGGTGTGGGCCATACGGCATACGGTCGGAGAATGAATCGGAGTCAGATCGACCTGGCTGGTGAAGCCATCCGCAACGCGCTCGGTGACGCCGGGCTGGGACGGGATGATCTGGACGGGCTCATTGTCAGTTTCGGGACGCCGGTCGGGGCGGACGCCGACACCCTGGCCTACGCGTTGGGATTAAAGCTGCGCGCGTATAATCAAACCTGGGCACACGGACGGTTTACGGCCAGTTGTATCCAGTGGGCGGCAATGATGGTCGACGCCGGCCTGGCCAATGTCGTGGCTTGCATGGCGTCGATCAGTTTTTCCGGTTTCCGTAAGCCCATGATGGGCGGGGCCGGAGATGCCGAGGGTGGGCGTGAGGCTGGTGGGGGACACGGCGAAGACCCGGTGTTCGGTATGACCTCGCCTGGAGCCGGGGCGGCGCTGGTCGCCCGGAAGTATTTCGATCGCTTTGGCGCAACGAGTGAGCAGTTGGCTGCGGTGGCGGTAACGTTTCGGAAGCATGCCTCAATGAACCCGAATGCCGTCATGCAGACACCGATCAGCGTCGCAGATCACCAGAACTCGCGTTTTGTGTGCGAGCCGCTACACTTGCTGGACTATTGTCTGATTAACGACGGCGCGGCCTGTGTCCTGGTTACCACCCGGGAACGTGCGCGGGATATGGCAAAGCGGCCGGTGTACATCAGCGGTATGCAGGGCCTGCCCGCGGGGCGGGAGGAATTTATCTGGACCTATCCCGGTTTTGGGACTTCTCAACAAACCGCCTTTGATTATGTGCCGGGCCCGCAGTCCGTATATAAGATGGCGGACGTATCGCCAAGGGACCTAGACGCACTGTTTACCTATGATGCGTTCTCGATTCTCGCCTGGACCGCGCTGGAGCGCTTTGGGTTCTGTGGGCAGGGTGAAGCCGCAGCCTTTACTCAAGACGGTCGTATCGAACTGGGCGGGGAACTCCCCATGAACACCAACGGTGGGCTAATGTCCGAGGGCCATCTCATGGGCTGGAATCATCAGATCGAGATTGTGCGCCAATTACGGGGGGAGTGTGGTGGGAGACAGATCCCGAATGCGCAACTCATCCAGTGGGCCAACGCATACGGAGACTCGTTAATCTACCGGGCGGGCTGAAAATAAGGAGAGGGCATGGCCGAGTATACAAAACCGCTTCCAGTGATTTCGACTCTGAACCAGCCGTACTGGGATGGTCTGAAACAACGACGGATGGTGCTGCCCTATTGCGAGGTGTGTGAGGCTGTCTGGTATCCTCCGTCTCCATTTTGCCCGGACTGCTGGGCCCGCGATTTTCGCTGGCAGGCGGTGAGCGGTCGGGGCGTGGTGAACTCCTGGGTCGTTTTTCATCAGGCTTATTTCTCGTCGTTCAAGGATGACCTTCCGTACGCCGTTGCCGAGGTTGAGTTGGAAGAGGGCCCTCGTTTGCTGACCAATCTGGTCGAAGTGGCGAATGCGGACATTACCATCGGCCTGCCGGTGGAAGTGGTCTTCGATGATGTGACCGACGAGGTCACCCTGGCAAAGTTTCGACCCCGGAAGGGGTAAGCAGGTCGGTACGGCTATACTGAGAGAGAGGGAGTATCTATGCCTAGTATTCTTGATGGTATTCGCGTGTTTGACTTCAGTATCGCTGCGGACGGACCATGGGCGTCCAAATTGCTGGGTGAACTGGGAGCGGATGTGATTAAGGCTGAGTCGCCCGATGGTGAACTCTCGCACGCCATACCACCGCCTATCAAAGGCACGGCCGTCCTGTATATCTCGGCCAATTTCAACAAGCGGAATATCGTGCTTGATCTCAAAGAGGAGGGGGATCTAGGGCCTGTTACCACTCATGCGCATGATTATGGTATCCTCGTTGGATGGACCTCACGCAAGCTCACTACGACCGGATCGCGCCTCCTCTCCCGGTGCCGCGCAGCCCGGTCCGCCTCTCCCATCGCTCCGTGCTCCCCGCCCTCTTGTCTGTCGCCGCGCAGGGCAGCAAATGGCGCGGGTTGCCGGCCCGCTTTGGCAACTGGCCCCCCTTTACACCCGGCTCACCGCTGGTCGCAAACCGGCGTCCTTGATCGGGTCTTCGAGCGTCGGCAACGAGAGCAGATCGTGCGCCTCACGCGGGCGGCCCGGTCGCTCGCCAGCCCCCTCGTCCAGGTCCCTCCCGCCGGCACGGGGGCGCGAAAACAACCGGCCCTCAATCCCTCGGCCGCTCCCGAGGCGGCTGGACCACCACGATGCATAGGGCTGCCTCGGATGACCGCACGGCGCTCGTCTGCTCGCGCTCGCCTGGGCCCGCCCCCCGCTCCTCCCGCGTTGCTGAGGGGCCGGGCATCCGCGGGCGACCAGACGCGGCACTTGGCCGTGGCGCTGGGGTATGCGCCCGTGGGGCCGCCGCGACGGAGCCGGGGGGAGACCTTGGGCGTCTGCCCGTGAGCTGTACAAGCGACGCACCGCAATCGCGCGGGTGTTGCGTCGATTGCAGGGGTTCCGCCGCCTCTGCTCGCGCTTCGAGCAACGCGACGTGCTCTTCCTTGGATGCAGCGTCTTCGCCCTCATCATGGATGCCTTGCGATAGTGGTAACAGGCCCTAGCGATCGCCCTCAAGTTGGCTGATAAAGTAATGACGTGTTTGTTCAGAACATGCGGCCGGGCGCGGTCGAGCGTTTGGGCCTGGGCCATGAGGTGGCCTCTCAACTCAACCCGCGCTTGGTGCATGTGTCTGCGTCCGAGTATGGCCGGACCGGTGCGATGGCAAAGGAAGCCGGGATCGATCCGCCCGTTCAGGCCTTCGGAGGCTGGTGCAGCATCACAGGCTCCGGGTCGACGGGGGAGATGTTCCGCCACCTTGCTCACCTCGACATCACGCCTAGGTCGTGGACTCATAAGCGCGTAGCCAGAGCCTGACAGTCGCGATCTTGACCATGGCCAGGAAGTTGGCTGCGAGCTTTCCGTAGGTAACCGTTCTGGTTCCCTTTCAATTCCCTACATCGTTGATGTGTAGGGTGGCGCCGAGGGCGATGGCGCTCAATCGACCGCGGCCCCGCCCCCTGACGCTGTGTCCCGGCGGCGGGTCCCTGGCGCGGTCGAGAGAGCCGCCAAGCCTGGCGAGCTTGAGGAGGTCTCGCGAGAGGGGTCCGGCGGGCAAAAGAGGGCCGGCTGGATCGGGGAGCAGGCGATCGAAGAGGTGTGTCTCCCATGCGGTTAGCCCCAGAGGGGCTTCGAGAGCCGGCTTGCTCCGATGGAGCCTGGGTCCCCCCGAACACGCGCCCGCTCAGGATCCAGCATAGCGCGAGCAAGCGGCCCAGCCGCGCCGCGGGCCTCAGGCGCGTCGGCACCCCCCGGCCGCCGCATCGCTCTGGTGACGGCCCCTTCCAGTGCCTCAATCAGCCAGTATGGCGTCCAGCGGATCAAATGCCCCGACGCTCGGCGCGGCCTGCGCGCGCTCCTGCGGCGGGGAACCTAAGCCGGGCGCGGCCCGGTGACTGGCCGGGCCGTGCGGCTCCGGGGCAGCCTTCGGGGGCGGGGACACATGTCGTCCAAGTGTCCTTGGGCGGCTCCCCCCCCCCCCCCCGCTCCCTTTTTTGTGGGGGGGGCTCCACTCCCTTTTCTTCGTGCGCCCCGCGCGCGACCGGGCGAACAACCCACATGGGCGACCGCTACAGATAGGGGTTATCCTTCCGCGCCTCCTCGGCCGTCCCTGCCGCATCCTCCGTCACCGGATGATGGTCTCCCCGCAACGGCATGACTTGGTCGTACTCCACGCCATCCGTCCCCCTGAAGTACGAAAAGACCAAGCCGATTATGGGGAAGCGGTACTTGGCGTCGGGTACTTGCCCGCCGGCGGGCCGCGCCGCATTGCTCCCGTCTCCCGCAGTGGGCTGCTTGACGCTGAGATCCATCGCTTCGGCCCCCTCATTGGTCACGGTGCCTGCGTCGTCTATCTCCACGGCGGTGTTGTTGAAGAAACGGAAGGTCCCGCTCGTCCCCTGCAGCGCGCCTACTCGCTTCTCGTTACAAAGGAGGCTTGGCAGCGGGGAGGGCTCGTCCTCCATTCCCATAGAGGTCTCCCTCCCCGCAGGCAGGAACGTACACACGTTGACGTCCTGGGCGAGTTCCACCTTGCGACTGTCGAGCGCCAGCCCCCCCGTCTCGTCGAACACCAGAACGCTCACCGGGTCCGTGCCCATCACCTTGGCCCCCTCGGCATCCTTCCCCTCATACCGCAGCGATGTCTGCGGAAAGGTGAGCACCACCTTGGTGTGGGTCTGGACCTGCGCATCATTGAGCGCCGTCCACCGACCGATCAGCGTGTTTCGATAGAGCGTATTAGCAGGATACGTCAAGACCTGCGAGATCGGATTAAACTCATTCCAGGTCTCCGAGTCCCCCGTCTTTTTCTCGCCCACTACGCCGTCGCCATCCCTATCCATGGCCCAGCACCCGTCCCCGGTATCCACGCGATCATTGGTGGCGTCGCTGTCGCTGTCGGAGTAGGTGGCCCTGGTGGGCGAGCTGAAATAGTTTTCCTCGTTGTTGTCGTCAAGATTCACCCAATCCCCACAGGCCCGCAACGCCGCGGCATCGTAGCTCGACGCAAACCCCGATCCCGGCGAGACCAGCGTCGCCACGCCACCCATGTAGGTGGTGCCGGGGGGGGGGATGATGACATGATCGGGCTCGGTGTCCGCATCCGGCCCGTCCTTCAGCGCCTTCGCTGGGGTACTCCACACGTCCAGCCACCCACTCGTGGCCGTGCCGAGCGCGACCACCTCGCCCGGCTTCGGGGTGACCACCAGCTTCCCGGTCCGGGTGCCGCCCCCCTGGTGAATCCTCTCGTCGCATTCCCCCGGGCTCCCCACCCGCAGCCCCGCCGCCGTCAGCGTCGCCGTCCACGAGTCCCCCGGCATGAGACAGATCTTGAACTCCGTGGCGATCTTCCCCATTGGGTCCCGCACCGCCACCTGCGCGACCAGGGGCTTCTCCTCACTCGCGGTACTCCGCACCCCCCGATGCCGATACACCGCCACGTTCGTATTCGTCTCGTCCTCGACCGACCAATAGGCGAACAGCAGATGCTCCCCCTGCCCGTACCAATTAAAGAATAGCGCGTTCGCCGCCGGGGGGGCGAAACTCCACGCCACCACCGCCCAGACGGCCAGCAACACATAGGAACGTGACACTTTCCACATCACTTGTACTCCTTCTCTCCAGGCCCTGCTCCGGTCTGGTGGTTTGTGGGTGGATCCCCTGCCCGCGTAGGGGGAAGTGCTCTCTTGACCCAGGGGCACCGGCTCTGGATACGGATCCCCTGCCCGCGCAGGGGGAGGACGAAATGAAATGGGGGGGGGCGGGCCCAAGGTGCCGCGGGCGGCCCCCATGCCGCGGAGGACGGCTGGGATACTGGCCGGGGCGCTCCGACCGCGCCCCGCGGGGCCTCGGCCGTCATGCCGCGCCTGTCCGGAGCGTCCAGCGGAGCCCGGAGGCTCCGGTGAGGGACCCGGCTGTCGCGCTCAGCCGCCCGCGGACAGACAGAATTTCCGGGGGGGGGGGGGGGGGGGGTAAATGCCGGTGTGTTGGGCGCTCCCGGAGGGCCCCCACTACCGCGCCAAGGCTCCCCTCGTCGGGACGCCACCGGCTCCGTATCCACGGCTTGGTCAGGGGACTAGTCAGTAAGTTCACGCCCCCCCTATTCCACATTCCTCCCTCACCTGTCAAGTTCCCAACGGCTCGCCTGGCAAATCGTTCCGCCTGAGCGCCTGACGCGAAACTCTTTCACGGATTCCAGGGGCTTGCGAGGAGCCGTGTGGCACGCCTGAGGTGAGCGATGTCGATCCATGCTTCGCTTGGGGCGATGGATGTCTCCCCGGCGTCCGCCAGGCTGCGCCAGCGCCCAGCCTCGCGCAGGGGCGGTCGACGCGCCCTCGGCGCGGGAAGGCGGAGAGGCCGGCTCGATTCCCACCGGCTACAATTGCTGTGAATCTAGCGGCGGCGGATGGCCGGATGGATCCGGCCTCGTGCGGTGGGCGGCGTTGGCCGGGCGCCCCGCCCGGGTCCGCCGGAGGCCGGCCTGGTCGCCGCCGGCCCGGCATCCTCTTCTTTGCGGTTTGCGGCAGCACCCGGCCCGCGGTCCTGCAGAGCCCTGGCCCGACAGCGGGCGCCAGACCGGCATGGCCGTCGAGTCCGACGCCCGCCTGCAGCGTCCGTTTCCAGCCCTCTTGCCTGCGTCCCGGCGCGCCGCGCGGCGGGGCCGGCGCGGAGCCGCGCCATGCTGGCGGGCGGCAGCCTCCCTCCTGTCGGAACGGGGCCAGAGTCACCCAACTCCAGGCTTGGCCCTGCCCACCCTGGCCGCCCCCTTCCGCGCCGGCGGGCCGCGGCCGCGTGGCGCGTCGGCTACCGCCGCGGCTCCTTCCGCCACCGGTGTCCGCAGTTGCACGGGCACCCCGCCCGGTCCCCCGTCTGCGCCGCGCGCCGGCCGGGGTCGCAGCCGCCCCCCGCCGAGCCTCTCAGGCGGCGGACCCGGCGCCGCCTGGCACTGCGCCGGCCCGCCGGCCTCTCGGGCGACGCGAGCAGCCGGCCGCGCAGGGCGGAGGGGCACGAACGCGCCCGTGCCTACCCCCTTACCCCCGAGCAGCCGACCGCGCGGGGCGGAGGGGCGGCCGGCGCCGGCGCCGGGCGAACAACCCGTGCCGCCGCAACGCTTCCTCCTACGACACCGACCTCGCCGGGCCGGGGCGCGGGCACCGCAGGCTGCAGATCCGCTGCCTGGGAGCGCGGCCCGCAGGAGTCCGGAATTCACAGCAATTGGGACCGTCGGGAATCAAGCCTCGCCCTCCCGGTCGAAGACCAGCGGCAGGGCTGGCGCGACCGCATCGGACGTGAGGGCCGGCGCGGCCCGGCACAGACCCAGCTACTCCAACGCCGCCAGGAGGGCCCGCCCCAGCGCCGGGGCAGCGCCAGGGCCAGATCGGTGCTTAAGCATTGCAGAGGCCGGCGGGCAGAACTGCGGACCGCGACACGAAGGGCTGCGGTCGGCGCCCCTTGCCGCCGGCAGAGCCCGGCACGGGCCCGGCCACAAGCAGCGGGGCGCCGACATTCGGCCCATTCTCCCGCCAAGCTGCCGCCAGCGTCTTCGGCCCGTCCCTGCCCGGCTTGCCGTCCTGCGCCAGCCGCACGCGCGTCCCCTCGTCATACTCCTTGGGCAGCGACAGGCGTGCGTGTGCCTGATCAAGCAACCCTCCCTTGAGAAGTCTCGGTCGCGTTGCCAACACACCGCCGCAGGCCACTGCTGACAAAGGACTCCTCACAGCACGGCTGCCAGCCTCCCCCCGGGAGGTCGCGCCCCACCCCGTACTGTCCCGTGCGCCCCGGCCCGTCGGCGCCTCGCGGTCGCGGGGGAGGGGGGACACCCTGCTGGGGGTCGTTTGCTCCTCGAGCATGGCCTTAGCCGCTCGCCGCCACCCCATCCTTGATAGCGGGGGCTGCGAGAGGGCTGACCGAGCCTGTGGCCTTGGTCAACCCCGCGACTCACGGGGGAAGGGGGTATCGAGGCAAACCCCTGACTTCGGATGAAGCGTCAACCCCGCGACCCACGGGAGAGGGGAGTTGACGCGCCGCAGTGGCGAGATTAGGTTCCGGGTCCAAGTCTAAGAATGTAGAGGAGTGACACTGATGACTACTGATCTCCATCCCCACATCGCCTGTCCCCGGCCAAGTGCTTCCGGCGCGCCGCGTCACCCCGGCGGCCGACTCCGCGCCCCCGGGCACCTGAAAGGCTGGGCCGCCGCCAGCGCCCTCGCGGTCCCGTTGGCCGCGATCCCCGTCGTGCTGGCACCGACCCCGCTGCCGGCTCAGTCTGCCGCCCCGGTCCGGCCCAGCCCGCCCCGTCCCCTGCCCGTCACCGTCGGTGACACCGAGGCGTTGTTGACCTGGACCACCGGTGGCCCCGGCGTCGGCGGGGCGTGTGCGGCGACATACTATTACGTGGATATTTTTGAACCCAACGACAGCCTTGTGGCAACGTCCACCCCCATGGATGCCCCCACTTCGGGCAGCCTGCGGTGGTTCGTGGACGGGTTGGCCCCCGCCACCGCCTACCGGGGCGAAATCACGGCCTACGGCGCCACCTGTGATGAATACGCGATCGGGACGGTCGCCCTCACGACCACCGGGGCCAGTGCCAGCAGCGATCCGACCGCGCCGGCGGGCAACGCGAAGCAACTGCCTTTCCCGGTGCGCACCTTGCGGAACCAGGTGTCGGGCACCTCCGCGACCGTGACCTGGGAGGCGCCCCGCGCCGACGCCAGCCCCCACCGGTGCCGCACGAGTACCCCTCCAGCGTACGTTTGGTATCTCTACGACGAAACCGCCGACAGGATCATCAAGGAACCAGCAACAAACGTGGACGGCCGGAGAACCCAGACGTTCAGCGGGCTGACGCCGGGAACCAAGTATGTCTTCCGCGTGTTCGCCTACTCGGCCGAGTGCGACGTCTACTCGGCGTCCTCCAAGGTGGCGTGGACGCAGCTGCCCCGTTATCCTCCACCTTCTCCGTTCTGCAACCCCCACAACCGCCACCAGCCTTGACGCGTTCTCCACGGCGATGCAGTATCACGCCCGCCTGCGAGAGCGCCCGGCCTTATCAGCCGGGCTACTCCCGAACTCGTCATCGCCGATGTCCAGCCTGCCGACGCGATGAAGCGGCAGGGGGAGCGCAGCGACGCGACATGGCGACCTCACCACGATCAGGGGATGGACGGGGAACGGCGGTGGAAAACAAGGAAACAGCACACCCCCGACCGGTCCGGTCGGGCTCAGTCAATACGGGAGCCCGTTGGACGGATCAAGGAGTTTGCATCCCAGTGACTGAGATCACGGTCAATCCTTGGGTGTAGATCCCGTGGTTTGTAGACCATTGAAGGTATCTGGAACTGCCCCTGCGGGCAGCCAGGCCTCCCTCAACGTACCGACGGACACGATTTTGCCCTGGGCCGGTACCACTTAAGGGGCAGGACTGGGCTGAGTCGCCCCCTGCTGAGCAGTGAGCGCAGTTACTCCCATCCACAAAAGCCCAGACTGCATGTTTGGCGCTCAACTGCTTTTAGCGAGAGGGAAGACAAGATACCTCCGCGGCTTCTTCGGCGGACCGCTCCATGCAGGCGTGTGCAATCGCTTCAGGCGTATCAGGAATCCCCTCAGATATAGGTCGTGGCAGAACGCCCACCCTTAGTAGGCCCAAGAGAGCCCTTGTGAGATGTTTTCTTTTGAATTCCCCTCGGCTCTCCACCCCTTAATACCGTCACGTAACGTACGGTAGTCCATGACCTTCCGGCAGCAAGGCGAGCTTACTATCTGCTCACTCGACCGTCCCCCTACGACCCCCACAAAAAAGGGGCTAGGGATGCGTCAGACCTTCAGCAACTCGGAACGGCCCGGATCATCGGTTGATATATTGACCGGCGGAAGAGAGTTGAAAAATCCGGGCCAGTCCAAAAACCGGCCCGGATATCTGAAGTCGACTCAGGCGATATAACCGCTCTCGTCGTGGTCGGTCAGGTCAAGACCCTGCTGCTCACCCTCTTCACTGATGCGGGCTCCTCCGGTCAGGGTATTAGCGATAACATAGGCTACCACTGAGACCGCACCACTCCAGATGATGGTGACAAGCACGCTCTTGATCTGCTCGATGACCTGGGCCATGGCAGATGCGGCTTCGAGCCCGGCACCGCCCATGAATTTGGCTGCGCACAGACCGGTCAGGATCGCTCCAACAATGCCGCCGACGCCGTGCACACCGAAGACGTCGAGGCTGTCATCATAGCCGAAGGCCCGCTTTAGCGTGGTGGCGGCCAGATAGCAGAAGAAGGCTGAGGAGGCGCCGATCAGGATCGCGCCCATGGGACCGGCCGTACCGCTGGCTGGCGTGATGGCGACCAGACCTGCAACTGCGGCGGTGGCCATGCCGAGAATACTGGGCTTGCCGTGCCTGACCCACTCAATGAGCATCCAGACAACAACTGCCGTAGCGGTGGAGATTTGGGTGACGAGCAGAGCCATGCCGGCTGTCCCGTCGGCGGCCAACTCGCTCCCGGCATTGAAACCAAACCAGCCCACCCAGAGCATGCCGGTTCCGATCACGGTCAGGACGAGGCTGTGGGGTCGCATCGGCTCCATAGGGTAGCCGGTGCGCGAGCCGATCATGATGCAGACAACCAGCGCGGCGACCCCAGCGTTGATATGTACGACAGTCCCTCCGGCAAAGTCGAGTACGCCCCAACCGGCGAACAGACCGCCGCCCCAGGCCATATGCCAGATTGGGACATAGCTGAAGGTGAACCAGATGATCATGAAGATCAGCATGGCGCTGAACTTCATCCGCTCGGCAAAGGCCCCAACGATGAGCGCCGGCGTGATGATCGCAAAGGTCATCTGGAAGGTCAGGAAGACCGATTCGGGTATGGTGCCACTGAGAGAATCAACGCGCAGATCCCTGAGGAAGAGCTTGGAAGCGTCTCCGATGATGGCGTTCCCCTCGGTGGCGGCATAGCTGTAGCCGTAGATGATCCAGAGCAGGGTCATGACTCCGGCCATTGCTAGACACTGGCCCAAGACTGACAGGACATTCTTGGTCCGCACCAGACCACCATAGAACAAGGCGAGGCCTGGAAGGGTCATGAAGAGGACTAGTGCCGTGGCAGTAATCATCCAGGCGGTATCCCCACTATCGAGCGTTGCTGTTTCCTCGGCCCAGGCTGGCACGGCTGTCCCGAGCATACAGAGTGAACCGAGAGCGAGGGTGCTCCACCCACACCAGGCGGATTGTTGTGTCTGCCGAAAAAGTTTCACTGTGAACTCCTCCTTATCTCACGTCCAAAGAACGAATATGGCCGCCGATTGCTCCAGACCAGCAACAGAAGGCGAGGGCAATCCTTCGTGGGGAGCAAAAAGAATGCCGGCCGAGAAATATCTGAATCTATTGGACTTCTTTGCCTTGAGAGGGCCTGATACGAGACCGCTGCTGACTGAATTTTAAGCAGCGCCTGTTTTTTTGTCAGCCTTGTGCACGGGGAGCCGAGGTTGTGGGAGGACGGTCTCTATTGGGGGGACCAGAAGGCGATATGGCCGTCTGAGAGCCGCTGTGGTGTGGCATTTCTCGCGACGGGGACGACATAGACGGACGGGCCCCGAAAGCCTTGATCTGGTGGGTTGGGGCGTATCTGCCCGCTAAAGGTAAAAAACTGGCTATTCGGAGACCAGAGGCGATGTGAAAGCGCATACTGGTCGAAGTGCTGGAAAACGAGGATCTGGGGACGGGATGGGATAAAATCGACCACGGGAATGGATGTGCGGCTATGGACATCCACGACCATCCACGTCCAGTGCGCCCGCTCCGGGTTACGTCTGGCATACAGGATACGAGTCCCATCTGGGGACCAGAAAAAGGCCGCAACCGGCTCTTGAATCAGAGGATGCATCGCACCGGATGCCACGTCGAATAAGTGGACCTCGTCAAAGGGAGGTGCTCTGATAAGGGCCGTAGTGGCAATGGCTAACAGTGGCTGGGTTGGGGACCATTCGAGGGCCATACGTCTTGGAACAGGCGCGACGGATTGAGGTTGACTCCCATCGCCGGCGGCGATCATCAGCGCCGCGTGTTCTTGATCTTCTACCGTATTGCCATAGGCGAGCCATTTCCCATCAAAAGACCATGAGGGCGGCCCGAATATCGAGGGTGAACGAGAGAGTAGGTGACGTTCTCCAGTGGGAATGGCTACGACGCTAATGGAATGGCCTGTCTCTCCTCCGCGTCTTCCTCCCGTGTGGGCGAGCACGGCTTGTCCATCCGCGCGCCAATGAAAATAAAAGGGCGCACCCTGGGCAACCCTCTGAGGACGCTGGCCACCCGTTGTCGGCCAGAGGTTCAATGAAAAAATCCCTCGCCCACCCAAAAGGAGGCCCAATTGCTGGCTTGTGGGCGACCAATAGGCATAAATGGGTTGGAGACCAGGCTCCTTATAGGAGTGGAGGATTTGGGCGCTGATACCGTCGAACATATACAGCCCATCCGTGAGCTGACTGCCATTGATCTCGACGCGAAAGCTGGCCAGGCGCTGTCCGTCGGGTGACCAGACTGGCCAACTGTAAAAATCCTGATGGCGTTGGACTGAGCGGGGAGTGAATCTGGCCTGCTGGAGCATTTCGCCGGAAGCCATTTTCTGGCGGCCTGTGCCGTCTGGCCGAATGGTGTAGAGAGCGCCGGTGCGATCTATATAGGCGATCCGATTGACCGGTGGTGTCGCGCCCGGACTCGGTGCGTACGTCAGGAGGAGAGCAATCGCAAGAAGAAGGGAAGAAAGAGAAACATGGCAGCATGCAATCATGATCGCCCCCCGTCCACGCCCACGATAACAGAGTGTGTGAGAAGGGCAACGATCCGGGAGAGAGGGGGAGTCTATAAACAGGCTGAGCTTGACGGCCCCTCGTCCCGTTCGGTACGAATGCTGGGCATGGCGAACAGTATTTTGCTAGTGCGGGAGAACCCCGAAGTATCGTGAGAGGAGGGGGAGGGGATGAAGGGTATTGCCATTCTCGGTTCGACCGGCTCCATCGGGGTGTCGACGCTCGATATTGTCGGGCGTTTTCCCAAGAAATTTCGCGTTGTTGCCCTTGCGGCCGGCAAAAATATGACGCGCCTCATCCAGCAGATCAAATCTTTCGAACCCCTTCTAGTCTCCCTCTCTCGGGAAGAGGACGCAAAAAAGCTCCGACAGGAACTGCCGGATTTCGAGGGCACTATCGTCTGGGGGGCCGACGGTCTGCTCTCGACCGCGACGCATGCAGACGCGGATATGGTTATGGCCGCTCTTGTTGGGGCCATCGGACTCCCCCCGACCTTAGCGGCCATACGGGCGGGCAAAGATGTCGCCTTGGCCAACAAAGAAGCCTTGGTCGTGTCCGGCGAACTCATGACGCGTGAGGCTGTGCAGTATGGAGTGCAACTCCTGCCGGTCGACAGTGAACATAATGCGGTCTTTCAAGCCCTGCATGGACACAAACAGGAACGAGTCAAGCGGATTATTCTGACCGCCTCCGGCGGGCCGTTTTTACACCGCCCCGCGGAAGACTTTCGGACCATACGGATAGAAGAGGCGCTGCAGCACCCGACCTGGAAGATGGGCAATAAAATTACGATTGACTCGGCAACGCTGATGAACAAGGGGCTTGAAGTCATTGAGGCGCGCTGGCTGTTTAGCCTGCCCCCTGAGCAAGTATCGGTGATCGTGCACCCACAAAGTATCGTGCACTCCCTGGTGGAGTATGTGGATGGCTCTGTGCTGGCGCAGTTGGGCATTCCTGACATGCGGGTGCCGATCTCCTATATTCTCGCCTATCCGGACCGTTTGCCGCTCACTCATCTGCCGCAGTTGAACCTGACCGAGGCGGCCCGGCTCGAATTTGTCGAACCGGATTATGACAAATTTCCTTGCCTGGGTTTAGCCTATACCGCACTGGAGCGGGGGGGAACGTGTCCCGCAGCGCTCAATGCCGCGAACGAAGTATCGGTGGCGTCGTTTCTTTCCGGACGCATAGCCTTCACCGACATTGCTGACATCAATAAGCAGGTTCTCACCGCCCATGCAGTCCAGCCGGTGAAAGATCTGGAGAGCGTTCTTGAGGCCGATGGGTGGGCACGAGTCCAAGCGAGAAAGATCGCTGGCATATCCGAACAGACCGCAGCGGCCTAGACGGACGAGTAGAGACAGATGGGCGGGCGACTGCACCAGAGGGCTGAGCAGGGGCAGGTATGCGTACCGGCGGAATAACGAAATGAGTGAGGAAGCTGGCATGTTTCAGGAACGGCCTGCGGCCGCGCTCTCGCCGTCGCCGCAGGCCGGCTCGCTCGCGGATGCGTACGCTTATTGTCGTGAGATTGTCCAGCACAGCTCGTCAAATTTTTATTATGCGTTCCGACTGCTGACCCGGGAACGGTATAATGCGCTTTATGCGCTATACGCCTTTTGCCGATTCGTGGATGATATTGCGGACCAGGACCTCTCTCCCGTTGGCAAGAAACAACCGCAGAGCAGAAAAGAGCGGCTCGCCCAACTCCTGGACACGTGGCGAGAGGAACTCGTCTGCTGTTATGAGGGGAATCCGCGTCATCTGGTCTCGCAGGCCTTGGCCGATGCGGTACGGCGTTTTCCCATTCAGCAGGAACACTTGGCCGGCATTATTGACGGTGTCGCCATGGACCTCAGTCGGACCCGCTACCAGACGTTTTCAGAATTATATGAATACTGTTACCGGGTTGCCTCTTTGGTCGGCCTCGTCTGCATAGAAATCTTTGGCTACCAGTCGCCGCAAGCGCGGGACTACGCCATTAATCTGGGTATCGCATTCCAACTGACGAATATCCTGCGGGATGTGGGCGAAGACGCTGAACGGGGTCGGATTTACCTGCCGCTTGCAGACCTGGACCGGTTTGCATACTCGGAGCAGGAACTCCTGGGCCATGAGTATAATGCGGCATTCCTGAAACTGATGGCGTTCGAGGGCCAGCGTGCTCAGGAATATTATAACCAGGCGGTTAGCTTGCTGGACCGTCACGACCGCCGCTCTCTTGCCGCCGCGGAAGCCATGCGGCTCATCTATCACGGACTGCTCAAAAGAATTGCGTCACGGCAATTCCAGGTTTTCCAACATCGGGTGGCTTTGCCAACTCCATTCAAGGTGGGATTGGCCTTAGCCGCCTGGGGGCGGAGCCTGTTTGCTCCCTCTTAGTTTGATTCTTCGTTCGCCCCGGGCCTGTGGATATCCTGACGGCAGGCGAAAAGCGTAGGCTCTCCTGGGTTGACTCCGATGGGGGAGCTGAGCATCCGGGCGAGACACACGGCATCTCCGGGATGAATGCAAGCTGATTAAAGGGGGATACGGGGAGGGATGCGGGTCAAAACCGCGATTTCGACCCGCATCCTGTTCGGATTTTCCCCGGGGACAGGTTCAGGCCACAGCGCGGAGCTTCTTCCCGCCTCGGGGGGAGTTCTTCATCCCTTCATTGTCTGGGAGATAACCCGCGATGTTCGTCTTCACGTAGCGCGAACCTGGAAAAAGGGAACGGACGGCAAACGCGACTTGCCCCATCAGGCGCTTGACACCAACCGTTTTTTCTACTGGAGAAGTGGGCTCAAGGCGAACCATAGCCCCATTACTCTTTTGACATACCTGGATAAAAAACTGCTGTTTTTTCCCCTTTTCTATAACAAGCGCTTCGAGGAGGAGTTTGGTACATTCGGTATTAATATAGTACTCGCTGACGCGTTTAACGCCGTCCGGGTCGCGGAGGAACATCTCTGGGCGACGGATAATGATCTGGCGTAGGTCAATCTGCCCTTGGATTGTTACGTTTGGCATGAGCCCTCTCCTTGATATGAAACGCTCTGTCCGGAATCACGTTTCCCCGACTCTTCAGCGTGTTCCAGAGCCTTATTCTTTTTTACAGCTTTACCTACCCCTCCACGAACGGATGTGTGTCTTATGTATCTGTCGCTTGCCGGACGGTCAAGTCTGAGAGCTTGACTCGAAACCCCTTCTAAAGATTACCGGGCCTTGCGAGGCGCCGTGTTGTACGCCTGAGGTCAGCGATGTTGCTCCCTGTCTGATTGGATGCGGTGGATTTTCGTCTTTTGCCAAGCGTCGGCAGCGGCCGAGCCCTGCGCAGAGGCGGCCGACGCCCCGTCGGCGTGACCGGACCTCGAAGCCGCTGGCGCGCTCTGGAACGGCGGCGGCCTAAACGCCGCGCCTGCCGAGGGGGGGGCGACGGCCGTCTCCCGTTCGTGCGCTGGCCCGGCCAGTTGGCACCGGATCGGTTGCCAGCGCCTGTGAGCGCGCCACGCGGAGAAAGAGCGCGGCCCCGGCGAAACCGGCGAGCGGTTTCGGCTCAGGGCCCAACGGGCTCCGTTCAGAGGCATAACCGAACGGAATCATACACCCTTGAAACCGCTCAACTCTTTTTGGGTCAGGTTCTGCGCTCGACTTTGTGCATGACGAGGCAAAGCAAAGCGCGTCATACAGACGCCGTCTTTTGTCGGGCGTGCCGGCAGGGCCCGCCACGGTATGCTGGAGTGCCGCCCGCAGAAGCTCCCGTCCAGTTTCCGGCGGGCGGCCTGGGGGGCGGAGGCCGGGACGCCCGGGCGGCAGTACCCCCGCCAGCAGGGGTATTCAGCTACTTTACAGCTTGCCAGAACACCAGTTATAAGCTCTGGTAAGAGCATCGGGATCTATGAAAAGGAGAGGACAGTTATGTTTTCGGTCACTTCGCGTGCCCCCGACCATAAGAGCCCGCATATTGCATCGATCCAGGAAGCGATCGAAGAAATTCGGGCCGGACGCATGATCATCCTCATGGATGATGAAGACCGGGAGAACGAGGGTGATCTGTGCATGGCGGCAGAAAAAGTGACGCCTGAAGCCATTAACTTTATGGCAAAGCTCGGGCGGGGGCTGATCTGTATGCCCATGGCCGAGGAGCGTATTGACGCCCTCGGGCTGCCGATGATGGTGGCCAAGAACACGGCTCCTCTTGGGACCGCCTTTACCATATCCTTTGATGCCCGAAAGGGAGTGACGCGGGGAGTTTCGGCGGAGGACCGAGCCACTACCATTCTGACGGCCACCCTGAAGGACGCCCGCCCTGAGGATTTTATCGTCCCCGGTCATGTGTTCCCGCTGCGCGCGCGGAGGGGGGGGGTCTTGGTCCGCACCGGACAGACCGAGGGCTCGGTCGACCTCTCCCGCTTGGCTGGCCTCGACCCTTCCGGGATCATTTGTGAAATTATGCGAGAGGACGGGACTATGGCCCGCCTGCCCGACCTGGAAGAATTTGCCGTTGAGTACGGGCTGAAAATTGCCACGATTGCCGACCTTGTCCATTATCGTCTTGAAAATGACTCCTTAGTCCATCGTGTTGCCGAGGCTCGTCTGCCAACCCAGTATGGCGGAGAATTCACGGCCCACGTCTATACCAGCGATGTAGATGAGGCCGAGCATTTCGTGCTGGTCAAAGGCGAGGTCGACCCGGATGAAGCGGTGCTGGTTCGACCGCACGCTGAGTATGTGCCGGGGGATGTCTTCGGCTATACCTTTGGGAATACCAGTGCCCTTCTGCAGCAATCTATGGCCATGATTGCTGCAGCGGGAAAGGGCGTCATTCTCTACCTGCGACAAGGAGGCCAGGGAGAGCAACTCTTCCGGGATACGAGCCGGGCGGATAGACACGCTAACAAGGGCGTGGAACATGCGAGTACGAATCCAGGTTCCCATCTTCAGGATTTTCGGGATTATGGCATCGGTGCGCAGATCTTACGTGATTTGGGCGTCCGCAAGATGCGCCTCTTGACAAACTCGCCGCGTCGTTTGGTAAGCCTGCCGGGATACGGGCTTGAGGTCGTAGAAACCGTTCCATTAGAGGTGTATTCCCGTCGGCAGCCTGCTGCCGAAAAAAAAAGACAGTCCGCCTCAGCGTAAGAGTCCGACCCTATGTACCGTTCGACACCTGCTGATGTGCTTGTCAAGGCAACGGCTGCACGCAACACCATCCGCGCTTTAGCTGTCGTGACCACTGGCGTTGCGGAAGAAGCGCGGGGCCGTCATCAGACAGCGCCCACGGCGACTGCCGCCCTTGGGCGTGCCATGACCGCGGGACTGCTCATTGGCAGTATGATGAAGGAGGCGGAGCAACTCTCTATTCAGTTTATGGGGAGCGGACCCCTCCAAGGGATGGTGATTGATGCCAATGCCAAAGGAGAAGTCCGCGGCTTTGTCTATCAGTCCCGGGCTCATCTCCCTATAAAAAACGGCAAGTTGGATGTCGGCGGCGTTGTTGGAAAAGGAACCATGGCTGTTGTGCGACGGCAGCACTGGGATAAAGAGCCCTATCGTTCTGTGCTGCCGATCGTGTCGGGGGAAATCGGTCAGGATATTGCCAACTATTTGCTGACCTCCGAACAAATACCTTCTGCGGTGAGCTTGGGGGTCTTTGTCCAGCCTGACGAAGCCGTCTCTGCTGCCGGTGGTTTCATCATCCAAGCCATGCCAGACGCAGAGGACGAAACGCTGGGGCGGATAGAAGAGGCAGTGGCCCAGGCGAGGCCGGTTAGCCAGATGGTGCGTGATGGACTCGCGGCGTGGGACATCTTGAGGCAGGTGCTCGCCAATTTTTCGCCAGCGCTCCTAGACGAAAGACCGGTTCGTTTTGCGTGCCGATGTTCGCGCGAACGCGTCTGGGGCATCATCGTTGCTCTTGGCGCGGAGGAAGTAGAAAGGTTGCTTGAGAAAGAGGGTCGGGTCTCGGTCGCCTGTGAGTTCTGTGCCGAGCAGTACACCATCGGATCAGAGGAGGCGCGGGCGCTTTTGGCTGACGTACAAAGTTGACTGATCGGCTTTGCTCCCTCTCGTGTGATCACTCCCCGTCAGTGAGCAAACTGGAGGGGGCTTCAGGGAGTCTAAGGAGATTCGCTACCGCCGCTGAAAGAAAATGTTCCGTTCAAGCAGGCGGCATGCGTATCCGCCATATCGATGGGGGGTGTCTGTAACGGTGAAAGGATCCCAAGGTCATCCAGCATTTGTCGGCCACGCATCGTTCTGTGACAGACAGAGGCGCTGAAGGCGGTTGCGGCAGAATCCAGACTGATCGCGATTTGAGTCGGGAGCGGCAACTCCTCAGCACAGCCAGCACATATCTCACCAAAGACGGGGAGGGCATAAACGAGCAGCAGAACGGTCACGAGCACGGCGATGCTGCTCACGCTGATGGGGTAAATTCTGACGTTTTTGCTTGTCGCCTTCAGTTTCACCGTTTTTCCCATATACGCGGCAAAGCGGACAAGATAGAGCGGCGAGCATCCCTGCCATCTCACCTGCCGAGGCCATATCGGTATAGAGTTCGTCAAAGACGGCGGGATGTTTAGCCGGGGACTTCCGCAAACCGAGCCACTTTCGACAGTATGGCTGCAAGCTGGTGGGCAAAAATGATCACGTCTCGTTGTTTGACCTTCTCCCCCCTAAGCCTGGAAGGTGGAACTCTCCTTCTAAAGCCTCTTCCCGTCTCCCCCGTTTGGTCGGGCCTTGCCGGCGAAAGATGGCCATGAGGGCTGTTTTCAGGAAAAAGAATAACACCGGGAGCGGGACGGAGAGAGCATGGCAGCGTGGAGGTGGCGCGCAGGCCGACCTTTGGACAGATGAGGAAGCTCGGTGGACCATCGTTAGAGACCGGTAACTTACCTTGGGACGGCGAGTGACTGGGTTAACGCGCTCGACATGACTCTGAGTGGGGCTGGGCGGCCAGTCCAGAGTTCAAAGGCGAGGGCGCCCTGATGCAACAGCATACGGCGTCCGTCCAATGTCGGACGCTGGGCGTGGTGAGCGCGTTGCAAGAAGGTCGGCGGTTGGGGGCTGTAGACTAAATCATAAAAGAGACATCTGCGCGGCGTTGCTCCGTAGGCGAGAGTCGGGAAAGGGTCTTTGTGGAGACCGAGCGGAATAGTGTTCACAACGAGAGTCGCACGTTTCAGGAGGGTGGAGTCTTGGAGCGCCTCCAGGGGCGCAGACACGAGTTGTGTGGTACCCAGTGATTGGTAGGCACGTATCAGCTTTTTCGCATTGGCCGGTGTTCGGTTGACAATGGTAATATGCGCGCTGCCCGCTTGAATGAGGGCTACCAAAACGGCCCGGGCTGCCCCCCCTGCGCCAATCAGCACAGCCTCACGGTCTTGGACTGAACGGTTGCGTTCCGAAAGCGAACGTAAAAATCCTCGCCCATCGGTATTTTCTCCGTAGAGTGTGCCGTGCCGATTGATGACCGTATTAACTGCTCGATACAGGCTGGCCGCCGGACTGAGTTTATCCAGATAGCGGACAATCTTCTCCTTGTGGGGGACGGTGACATTGATCCCGACAAGATTAAGACTGCGAATACCGGCGGTCGCTTTCCCGAGCGTAGCAGAAGGGACGGGGAAAGGGATATAAATATACGGCAAGCGCAGGGCTCGGAAGGCAGCATTATGCATGGCTGGCGAGCGGGTGTGGGCAACGGGGTCACCGAAAAGCCCGATGACCTGGGTTTTCCCATTCACGCTCAAGGTGGCCATACAGAAAAGAGAGCCCGGTGTGTGAGAGAATACTTATCGCTGCGAGATGCCTTATTATGGGTTCACCCTTCCGCCGGAATAGGGCCCGGTGATTTGGCCGATTCCTCGTGCGAAGTCCGCCGCTCGTTCGCCGTCTGCTCCTTGAGGACGGCGTGTGCCGCGGCGAGACGCGCAATCGGCACGCGATAGGGCGAACAGGAAACATAGTCCAGGCCGATGTTGTGGCAGAACTCGACCGAAGCAGGGTCTCCGCCATGTTCGCCGCAGATCCCGATCTTCAGCCCTTCTCTGACGGCCCGTCCTTTTTTGACGGCGGAGGCCATTAGTTCGCCCACGCCATCAAGGTCGAGCGACCCAAACGGGTCCTGGGGAAAAATACCTTGGGAGACGTAGTCGGGGAGAAATTTTCCAGAGTCGTCTCGGCTCAGTCCGAGCGTCATCTGTGTCAAATCATTCGTTCCAAATGAAAAGAAGTCCGCGACCGCGGCAATATGGTCGGCCCGCAAGGCAGCTCGGGGCACCTCGATCATGGTTCCGATCGAATACTGCGGTGTCACGCCCTGAGAGGCTATGACCTCGGCACAGACGTGGGCAATCCGTTTCCGTAAAATTTCGAGTTCGCGCTTATGGCCGACAAGGGGAACCATGATCTCGGGCAGCACGGTAATGCCGGACCGCGTCAACTCACAGGCGGCCTCCATAATCGCCGTCACCTGGGCTTCATAGATTTCCGGAAAAGTGATGCCCAGACGACAACCTCGATGCCCTAACATCGGGTTCAGTTCGTACAACACGGTCCGTTTGGTATGGAGGCGTTCGACGGGGACGTGGAGTTTCCCGGCCAACTCTTCCAGGTCTTTATCCGTCTGCGGCAGAAATTCGTGCAGGGGCGGATCAAAGAGGCGGATCGTGACCGGGAGCCCCTCCATGGCGCGCAAAATACTGATGAAGTCTGTCTTTTGCATCGGAACAATTTTTTCCAAGGCGCGAATGCGACCGATCGTGGTATCGGCCAGGATCATCTCTCGGACCGCATCAATACGATCACCCTCAAAGAACATATGTTCCGTGCGGCACAGGCCAATGCCTTCGGCGCCAAAGGAGCGTGCCACTTGCGCATCGCGTGGGGTGTCCGCATTGGCGCGGACACGCAGGCGGCGCAGACGGTCCGCCCAGGTCATCAGGGCTTTGAAGGACGGACTTTCCATGCGGGGCGCACTGGTTGGCACCCCACCCCGGAAGACTTCTCCGGTGGAGCCGTCCAGGGTAATGAGATCCCCGGCGCGGAGGATCAAGTCCGTTCCACGCACCTGGAACATTTGCTGAGAATAGTCGATTTCCAGCGATTCGCAGCCAACGACCGCGCACTTGCCCATACCCCGGCTCACTAGGGCGGCGTGCGAACTGGCCCCGCCCCGTGTGGTCAGGATGCCTTCCGCGGCATTCATGCCATTGATATCTTCCGGTGAGGTTTCAATCCGAACCAGAATGACCTGCCGCTCGGCTCGTGTCGCGGCTTCGGCATCTTCCGCAGAGAAAACCACCTCCCCGCTCACCGCCCCAGGAGATGCGGGCAGGCCACGGGCGATCAACTCCTTTGGGGCCTCCGGATCAAGAATGGGATGGAGCAACTGATCGAGCTGAGCGGGGGCGACCCGCAGAATGGCTTGCTCCTCGGTAATGAGACTTTCGTACACCATATCCACGGCGACCTGGACGGCAGCGGCCGCTGTCCGCTTGGCCGTTCGGGTCTGGAGCATCCACAAATGGCCGTGCTCTGAGGTGAACTCAATATCCTGGACATCGCTATAATGCGCCTCGAGCGTATGGGCGACCGCTTTCAGCTGCTCAAAGCAGTCCGGCATCTGCTCCTCTAGGGCCGGGTAGCGTTCTTTCCGTTCCTCTTCCGAGCATCCTTCTCGTTGGGCGCGCAGACGTGACGCCGAGAGGGTGATCTGCTGGGGCGTTCGGATACCGGCAACGACATCCTCTCCTTGGGCGTTAATGAGAAAATCACCATTCAGTTCGTTTGCACCGGTAGAGAGGTCGCGGGTAAAGGCAACCCCGGTGGCACAGTCATCTCCCAAATTCCCGAACACCATGGCCTGAATCGTGACCCCAGTGCCCCATTCGTCCGGGATATTTTCCAGCCTGCGGTACGTGACCGCTCGGGCATTCTTCCACGAACTGAACACCGCGCCGATCGCACCCCAGAGTTGATCGTGGGGGTCATCGGGAAACGGGATGCCCGACCGCTCCTGGATCAGGCCTTTGAATGCGAAAACGAGGGCCTGGAGGTCCTCGGCCGTGAATTGGGTGTCGGACTCGATTTCTTGCGCGGCCTTTTTTTCCTCAATAATCCGCTCAAAGGGGTCCCGCTCGGTCTTCGATTGCGCCTTGAGACCGAGCACGACATCCCCGTACATCTGAACGAAGCGGCGGTAACAGTCATAGGCAAAACGTGGGCTGCCGGACTGCTGAATGAGTCCATGGACGGTCTTATCGTTGAGGCCGAGGTTCAGCACCGTATCCATCATGCCGGGCATGGAAACCCGGGCGCCCGACCGGACCGATAAGAGGAGGGGATTGGTCGCGTTTCCAAAGCGACGGCCCATGGTTTTTTCGATCCGTCGCAAACCCGTCCGCACCTGCTGCGAGAGTTCAGGCGGATAGGTATGGCCATAGGTATAGTAATAGTTGCAGACCTCGGTCGTGACCGTCATGCCAGGTGGAACGGGCAGGCCAAGTTCGGCCATTTCCGCCAGATTTGCGCCCTTCCCGCCGAGTAGCCAATTGAGGCTCGCCCTCCCATCGGCTTGGCCAGCACCGAAAGAGTAGACATATCGCTTGCGCCGTGATCGTTTCTGCCGCTTTGGCAGCCCGTTTTGTGCGTCGGTATCCATGGATGAAACTTGTTACGATGTCTGTCTGGCCATGATGCTGTCTGTCATAACGGAGGGGTGTCCAGCCTGGTGCAAGCGAGCAGCCCTATCATCCGCCCTGCGTGTCGTCAATGCAAGCGGCGGGGCTGGAGACAGCGGATAGGGGCGAAACATCGACTCGCTCAAGAAAGGCGAGGGATTTGAGTGGCCGGGGCAAATGCTGAGCCAAAAGACGTGACACCAGGGAGCGCGTTTCCTGGTAAATCCGCGGCGGTCTGCCGTCGGGGTACACGTCGGGCAATTGCTGACTTGTGAGCCAAGTCTGGAGCAGGCGGAGCGTTTCAAGGGCAAGACGAAATGTGGGGCCTCCCTGCGTATCGCACTGAGGACACAGGAGGCCGCTGAGACTCGGAGAGAAGAGCAGCGTCGGCCCGTCCGTCGTGCGCAGTAGGCGGGAGGTGCCACAGACGCAACAGGAACTCATGTTTGGGGCATAGCCGACCTCAACCAGGAGCCGCAACTCAAAGGCCGGGAGAAACAGCGCCGGGAGAGGAGACGCCTCTTCAAGCGAGACTAAACCGTGCAAGAGAAGAGTGTAGATTTCCTGACCGGCTTCTCGTCCAGCCACCATAACGTCTGTCAGCTCAACCAGGTAACTGGCCAGTGCAAAGCGGTGGATGTCTCGACTCGGACGGCGGAAAGTCCGGACAAGTTCGCAGCCCAGGATGAAGGCCAGTTCATCTGAGCGACTTGGCCGGAATCTGAGGCGAATATGCGTGAAGGGCTCAAGAACGTTGACAAAACGTCGTCGTGAGCGTTTTGCTCCCTTTGCAATCCCGGTGATCTTCCCCCAGTCCTGAGTGAGGAAGGTGACGATTTTGTCCGATTCTCCGTGCACTCGTGTACGCAGAACAATAGCGGAAGTCCGTTCTTCTTGCATTTGCGGCTTGACAGTTCAGAGCGTGATTCTTAGATTTCTCGCAATCCTTCTTCTCTCCTACCATAAATACATGAAAAAGCGAACAAATGAGGACGGCGAGAAGAGTCCGGCGGGAGAGCCGGGAGTAATGAGGGAAGGCATGGAAAGACAGGGAAGCGGTCAGCCAGAAGAACAAGGGAAGACGCCCGGTCCATCCGACCAAACAGCGTTTGAAGAGATGCAGGAGAGTGTGAATGGGAAAGACCTGTGCGGAGAGCAAGAGGGGCATCCGGGTGAGTCGGGAAGACAAGGGAGTGAGGTCGTAGAGGGTGTCGAGGACACGGAACACGACGAGCAGCCCGATCAGGAGACACCTGATGAACTGACTCTCGTGCGGGCTCAACTCGTTGCGCAAGAAGCACGTGCCAAGGAAAAGGAAGACCTGTTGCTCCGGGAGCGGGCTGAACTGGAAAATTTCAAGCGTCGGATGGAGCGGGAGAAAAGGGAAGCTCTGCGTTTTGCGAGCGAGCCACTGCTCCGTGATATTCTCCCCGTCATCGACAATCTGGAGCGGGCCATCGCGCACGCCAAGGGAAGCGAAGGCAGCCAGGCGTTGGTTGAAGGGGTGGAATTAGTCTTGCGGTCGCTGTTGGACGCCATAGGCCGGCACGGCGTGAGCCGGGTGAAAGCCAAGGGGGAGGCCTTTGACCCGTCGCTGCACGAAGCAGTGGGGCAGATTGAAAATGCCGAGATTGCTCCGAACAGCGTACTGGAGGAACACCAGTCTGGATATCAGTTGCATGACCGTTTATTGCGTCCGGCAATGGTGAGCGTTTCCAAGGCACCGCCACCGATATCGAAAGAAGAGGAAAAATCGGAGTCGTAACGGTTGTCAACGCACAAGGTTACGATTAACACATGCTGTGCAATGGGAGTCGCTCGAGAAGGCTCTCGCAATATTAAGGAGAACGGGTATGGGAAAGGTGATTGGGATAGATTTGGGGACAACCAATTCGGTGGTGTCCGTGATGGAAGGCGGGGAGCCCACGGTGATCACAAACGCGGAGGGGAACCGGACGACGCCGTCGGTGGTGGCTTTTTCCGATAGTGGAGAGCGGCTGGTGGGGCAGATTGCCCGTCGCCAGGCGGTGACCAATCCGGAGAATACGATTTTTTCGATCAAACGCCTCATTGGCCACCGTCATGAAGACCGCGAGGTGGGCAAGGCGAAACAGTTGCTGCCCTACCAAGTGGTCAAATCCGAGAACGGAGATGCCTGGGTGGCGAGCGGTGGCAAGCAATACAGTCCCCCCGAGATTTCCGCCTTCATCCTCCAGAAGATGAAACAGACGGCCGAGGATTATCTGGGGGAGGCGGTCGCGGATGCGGTGATTACGGTCCCGGCGTATTTCAACGACTCCCAACGGCAGGCGACAAAAGACGCTGGCCGTATCGCTGGGTTGAATGTGCAGCGCATTATCAATGAGCCGACGGCGGCGTCGCTGGCGTATGGGCTGGACAAAAAGAAAGACGAAAAGATCGCGGTGTTCGACCTGGGCGGCGGCACGTTTGACATCTCCATCCTCGAAGTGGGCGACGGGGTGTTTGAGGTCAAGGCCACGAACGGGGACACGTTTCTAGGGGGGGACGACTTCGACCAGTGCATTATCGACTACTTGGCCGACGAGTTCAGGAAAGAGCAGGGCGTTGACCTGCGGGCGGACCGGATGGCCTTGCAACGGCTCAAAGAGGCGGGGGAGAAGGCGAAGTGTGAGCTGTCGTCTTCGGGGGAGACGGAAATCAACCTGCCCTTTATCACGGCGGACCAGAGTGGGCCGAAACATCTCACGATGAAACTCACGCGGGCCAAGCTGGAGGCCTTGTGTGAGGAGTTGCTCCAGCGTCTGGACGCGCCCTGCCGCACGGCTTTGCAAGATGCGGGTCTCGCCGCCCAGCAGATTGACGAGATCGTCTTGGTGGGGGGGATGACGCGGATGCCGGCGGTCCAGGAGCGGGTCGCCGCGATTTTCGGGAAAGAGCCGCATAAGGGGGTGAATCCGGACGAAGTGGTGGCCGTGGGGGCGGCGATTCAGGGGGGGGTGCTCACCGGCGAGGTGAAAGAGGTGCTGCTGTTGGACGTGACGCCGCTCTCCTTGGGGCTGGAGACGCTAGGGGGGGTCTTCACGCGGCTGATAGAGAAGAATACGACGATTCCGACCAAAAAGAGTCAGGTGTTTTCAACCGCGGCGGACAATCAGACGGCGGTGACGATTCGGGTGCACCAAGGGGAGCGGGAGCTGGCGGCGGACAACAAGCTGTTGGGGCAGTTCGATCTGGTGGGGATCCCCCCGGCCCCGCGGGGGATGCCCCAAGTGGAGGTGACCTTTGACATTGACGCGAATGGCATTGTCCACGTGAACGCGAAGGATCGGGGGACGGGGAGAGAGCAATCGATTCAAATTACCGCTTCGAGCGGCCTGTCCGAGGCAGAGATTCAGGAGATGGTTCGGGATGCCGAGTCGCACGCCGAAGAGGACCAGAAGAAAAAGGCTGGCATTGAGGCGCGGAATCAGCTTGATGCGTTGGTCTACTCCACCGAGAAGTCGCTGGCCGACCATAAAGAGGAAACGGATGCAGAGACGGTCGGGAATATCGAGGCTGCGCTGGAGAGAGCCAAAAAAGCCTTGGCGGGAGAGGATACCGAGGCAATGCAGGCGGCAACGGAGGAGTTGACCCAAGCCTCGCATAAGCTGGCCGAAGCCATGTATGCAAAAGCAGCGAAGGAGCAAGCTGACGCGCAAGGGCCCCAAGCCGGCGATGAGGGGTCGGCAGGCCCCGGTACAGGTAGTACACGGGCGAAAGGGAGCGACGACGTTGTCGATGCAGACTTTGAAGAAGTCAAATAAGGTTCTGACCCGTCGTTCGGGACCCTTGTCATAAGACCCCCACTTCTCCTACAGTTGGCGGAGAAGTGGGGGTCTTCAGTATCAGGGAATAGGGGTGGATATGGCAGGTAAGGCCGATTATTACGGGCTGTTGGGCGTACGTCGAGACACAGGCGCAGAAGAGCTGAAGAAGGCCTATCGCAAGGCGGCGCTTCGCTACCACCCGGACCGCAATCCTGGGGACAAGGCGGCTGAAGAGAAATTCAAGGCCTTGTCGGAGGCCTATCAAGTGCTCAGCGACCCGGAGAAACGATCTCAGTATGATCGTTTTGGACACGCCGCATTTGAGCAAGGAGCGGGCGGATTTGGCGGAGGAGCCGACTTTTCAACGAATTTTGAAGATATTTTTGGGGATATCTTTGGCGACTTTTTCGGCGGTGGAGGCCGGACTGGGCGTCAAGTGCGTGGGCAGGATCTCAGTTACAGTCTTGAGGTCTCCTTCGAAGAGGCGGCCTTCGGGACGGAAAAAACCGTTTCCATTCCGCGTCGGGTGACGTGTGTGACCTGCCAGGGGACTGGAGCGAAACCGGGCACGCGCCCACAGACGTGCGGAACCTGTCGTGGCCGCGGCCAGATGCGTTTTCAACAAGGTTTCTTTACGGTGGCCCGAACGTGCAAGGAGTGTGGCGGGCAGGGGACAGTGGTGACCGACTCGTGCACAGAGTGCCAGGGTACTGGGGCTGTGCGGAAAACGTCGAACCTGCAGATCAAAATTCCCGGGGGAGTGGACTCCGGTTCCCGGCTCAAGCTGCGTGGGGAAGGAGAAGCCGGACCGGCTGGAGGTAGTGCGGGTGACCTGTATGTCTCCATTCGGGTGGGAGAACATCCTCTTTTTGAGCGGCATCATAATGAAGTGATCTGTGAGTTGCCCGTCAGCTTCCCACAGGCAGCGCTTGGCGCTGATATTGAGGCTCCCACACTCGAAGGAAAGATCAAAATGAAAGTCCCTGCCGGCACACAGTCGGGCCGGATATTTCGGCTCCGAGGCAAAGGGATCGTCGATTTACACGGAGGGAGACGCGGCGACCAACTCGTTCGTATCGTGGTGGAAACTCCCACCGATCTTGGGGCCAAGCAGAAAGAATTGTTGGAAGAATTCGCGCGCCTCAATGGAGGTGAGGTGCATCCCATCTCCAAAGGGTTTTTCGATAAGGTCAAAGAGCTGTTTGGATAGGCGGATATGAAAATACGGGATCTCGGTGAGTTTCCCTTTTTACGCCGCCTCCGTGAGCGCTTGCCACACGCTATCCACGATCCTCGGATTCAACTCGGCGTGGGCGATGACTGCGCCGCCCTCTCGCTCCTAGGGCTCACGGTGTTAACAACAGACGCTATGATTGCCGGTATCCACTTTCAGTGTGAGTGGACCCCTTTTTTTGTCTTGGGGCAGAAAGCCTTTGCTGTCAATGCAAGCGATGTGGCTGCGATGGGCGGTGAGCCGGCTTTCGCCCTTCTTAGCTTGGGTGTTCCCCAAGACGTAGCCGTCGAAGACCTGGACGCCTTTTTTGATGGCTTCCTTGATGCCGCTCGGCAGATGCGAACCTCCCTCATCGGTGGCAATATGAGCGCAGCGCCGGTTTTCATGATCTCCGTCTCCCTCCTGGGGCAGACACCGCATGGGCTGATCGCCCGTTCTGGTGCGCGCGTCGAGGACGAGATGTACGTGACCGGAACCTTGGGCGACGCGGCCTTAGGGTTGCGTCTCCTCACTGGAGAATTGGTTGGAGATCCCGAGAGCGCTGCTGTCCAACACCTGAAGCAGCGTTTCTTATGCCCGACTGCCCGTGTCGCGGTTGGAAAAGAACTCGCGGCTCGACGCTTGGCGACCGCCATGATTGATGTCAGTGACGGACTGCTCCAGGATTTAGGCCATCTGTGCGAAGCGAGCCAAGTCGGTGCCGTTATCGAAGCCCAAACGGTCCCACTGTCCGAGAGTTATCGGACGCTCATGGACGCGCAGGATCGGGCGCTGGCCTTGGCCGGTGGGGAAGATTACGAGTTGCTCTTTAGCGCGCCGGTTACAGCACGTGCCAGGATTCAGGAGATCTCGGACAAAAGCGCCTGCGCGATCACGCGCATCGGTTCGCTCGTGCCTCAGGCAGACGGGGTGACTGTCGTGTCACCGGACGGACTGCAGGCCGCGAGCGCATTTACCGGATTTAATCATTTCACGCAGAGCAGACCATGACACGAGACCGCCTAGCTGAAATGCTCACCCAAGTGCAACAGGGGGTGTTGCCGGTCGAGCATGCGCTCGAACGGCTCAAGCACCTGCCTTTTGAAGGTCTCGACTTTGCCCGAATCGATCACCACCGGGCGCTACGTAAAGGGTTTCCCGAGGTCATTTGGGGACCGGGAAAAACGAGCCAACAGATTGCCGCGATCGCCTCGCGTCTCGTTGAGAACGGACAGCCGGCACTGATTACACGTCTGGATGAAAAAAAAGCCCAGGAGGTTCAAAGCTCCCTGTCCGCCCTAGTGTATTATCCGGAGGCGTATATCGGCGCCCTGGGCGAACGTCCGACTCCCCAGACATCGTTGTCTGTCCTGGTGGTCGCGGCTGGCACCGCAGATATTCCCGTCGCCGAAGAGGCCGTGATTTCGTCCGAATGGCTCGGCAACAACGGCGAGCGTTTATACGATGTAGGGGTGGCCGGTCTGCACCGTCTGTTTGACAATCTGGACCGACTCCGGGCCGCATCAGTTGTGATTGTTGTGGCCGGTATGGAGGGCGCGCTGCCGAGTGTGATTGGGGGGTTGATTGATCGACCCATCATCGCGGTGCCAACGAGTATCGGCTACGGGGCCAGTTTCGGTGGCGTCGCTGCCCTCCTAGCCATGCTCAATTCCTGCGCGGCCGGTGTGACGGTGGTGAATATTGATAACGGATTTGGTGCGGCCGCCGCGGCCACCCTGATCAATCGGTCCAACGCTGAGCGAGCTGACAAGGTTGCACCCCTGACTTCTTGAATGCCAGGCCGGCGGCGGATGCGACATCGGTTTCCGTGCAAGAGGATGGCCCCTGCATTGGTCCCCTCACATTTATGGAACACGACTGGAGCATGGTACCCTGAGCCGCAGAGGATGATAGGTGATCGACCATTCCGTTGGGAGTGACGCGCGGACCCCCGGCCGTCACTGCTGAATGGGCACACCGGCCGGAAGCGGGATG
This sequence comes from uncultured Binatia bacterium (SeqCode), assembly GCA_965116085.1. Taxonomy (GTDB): domain Bacteria; phylum Desulfobacterota; class Binatia; order Bin18; family Bin18; genus Bin18. The sequence continues at coordinate 4,314,459 of OZ220487.1, read as the reverse complement.
TCGGTCGGACAAAGGAAGACCGCTTGGCAACACCAAAAGTGACCGGGCAAATCCCCCCCCCCCGTGCTTCCGGCCGAGAACCGTGCCGACCGTAAGCGCAAGCGTCCGCTGGGCCGCAATCGTGATGTGTACCATGAGGTGCTGCATGAGGCGTTCGACCTCGGGCCTGTTTATGCTATAGGGATTTGAGTGGACCGACGGTCAGGTTCAAATCAACGAAGAAAGGTGCATACCCCCTCCACTTGATCGCAACGAGCACCCCCCGTCCACGTTCACGGGCATCAACTCCAGGCGCTGCCACGCCGAACCCCCCGATCCAGCCCGTCGTTCTCCGCCCAGCTTCTCCTCCGCCTCTCAATGGGGTGCCCGGGGCCAAAATGGGCCGACAGCCCGCGCCAAGTGCTCCCCCCCCCCCCCCCGCCTCTGACCGCCTCGCCGCCCGAGGCCGCCACGTGAGCGCGCGCCGGTGCCGCCGGCTCAAGGCTTTGCGACGAAGCGCAACCCGTGACGACCAACGCGCCGCCACCTCCCTCTCCGCCAGCCTCAGCGTCGCCACACTCCTCTGGGGGCTCGATCGAGTCCGGACCCTAGGGCCGAACCCCGGCACCCTGAACGCCTGGTGGGCGAGTCAGGTAAAGCAGACCCATGTCGGCGCTCTCGGCTATGTGATGGCGACCCGCGATCCGATTCGGGTGGCCGATGGAAATTGCCATCCCGGGTCATATGACCTAGGGCCGCTTCGTGGGCTTGACGCGTGGGTGCCAATCTCGCTGGATGGACACCCTGGGACAGCACGTCCATGCTGTTGCGATCGTGTCGGACGGCGGCGCGGCGGACCAACGTCACCGTGAGATGTTCGAGGAAAGTACGTGCATATTGCTCCAGTGCTGGCAGCAGGAGTCCGTGGCGACCAAGCAGCCGCATTACGAGATTCGGTATCCGTATGAAACCGGAGTGATAGACTACCCGGGGCACGAGAGTATCGAAACTGTCGGCGCATCGGGAGAACTTGGACCCGACGGCACCATTCGCCGGGTGAGCATCGTGCCGAGTCCGTGTAGCAACCCTTATCCGCAGATGTTCGTCCCGATGAGTGGGAATGCCGCCTCGACCCTCTCTCTGGCCCAGCACGGTTTTTGCTCGGCCTATTTCACAGCACTTGATACCCTGGTGAACCTCGCGATGTGGTATGTTGAAGATCGGGTGCCCGCCAGAATATTGCGCGTTGGATTCATCTCGGACACGATGAACAATCTGGCTCGGTAAAGGCGGCTATGGCGGTGACATTCATTTTCGTGAGCACTCTCTTGATCTCTTTATCAGCAGCGCCACACTCGCCCCGCTGACTCATCATGTCTTGCTCATATCAACGATCCATATACTCTGCAGCTGGCATCCCCTACATATCGCGAAATATGGAGCTGTCATTGATCATATCAGTCACGGCCGCTGGGGCCTGAATGGCGTGGCCGGGTATCGGCAGGACGAAGCCGGTATGTTTGGCCATGAAGCCTTCCCACACAATCAATACTACGCCATGGCGGATGAATTCACGACCGTGATGAAGCGCCTGTGGACCGAGAAGAACAACCTCGATCTTCTTCAACGCCTTCATGGTGGGGACCGGTCTTCGTGTCGCCAGCGGCGCACACTGGAGTGGGCAGTTGGTGGTAATCCCCATCTCGTAGGAACACCGGAAATGGTCGTGGAGTGGTTCGTACGCCTGCGTCAGGCTGGCGTGGACGGGGTGCAGGTCAATTTCTTCGACTGCGAGCCAGACCTCGACACTTTCTCTCCACGGTTTTACCCCTTATGCAGCAAGCCGACTTGCGCCATGCAATGCCAAGGAGTGGGGGTGAGTCCCTCCGTCGCTCGCATGTGGCACGGAGAACGTGAAGTCCGAATTTCCCCAACCGCAACTGAGGCGGGGTTGGGAAAGGAGGAGAGAGATAGTGAATCGCACGACAGGATCCATACCACCCCTCACGGATATCAGAGTGATTGAGTTTTGCAATGTGGCGGCCGGTCCTTTTTGTGGCATGTTGTTCGCAGATTTTGGTGCGGACGTGGTGAAGGTCGAGCCGCAGCAAGGTGACGCTCTACGTCAATGGCCGCCAATAACGGACGGATTTGGCGAGAACTTTGCCTCCCTCAATCCAATCGCGCTCTATCCTATTGAATTTGAAAGACGCGGCCGATAAAGGTGCGCTGAACTGTCTGATCCAGAGCATGGATATGGTGATCGAGAACAACCGGCCTAGGGTGACGGGGCGTCTTGGGATCGGCTATGAGGATTTCGCCGATACGCACACCCCCGGCTGCTCTACTACCCACTCTCAGCCTTTGGTCAAAGTGGCCCGCGTGCCCGGCAGGGTGGCCTCGATGTCACGAGACAGGCAATAGCAGGGATGATGAGCGTGACCGGGGACCCGGATGGAGCACCCGTCAAACGCGGGGTCCCGTTAGCGGATTTTGCCGCCGGCCTATATGCCGCCTTTGCTGTCCCGTCTTTGCTGGCTCGAGTCCGGACTGGTGGGCCTGGAGGGTATATGGACGTACCGATGATGGGGGTGAGTATGGCCATTGCCGCTCTCCGAACCTGTGAATTTTTTGGGATCGGAAGAAGCCCTCGGAAATTTGGCGCGGCGCATCCCCGGAATGCGCCCTATGGACTGTTTCGGGCGAAGGACGGCAATTCTGTGCTTGCCGCCGGCAACAACAATCTGCAGCAGATCGTCTGCGAGGAGGTTGGCCAGCCGGATCCCGCGGCCGACCCTCGGTTTCTGACGACGACGGATCGTGCTGCCAACCAGACGGTGCTGAAAGAAATCCTGGAAAGGGTATTCGCACGCGCCTTGTGTCCGACTGGCTGAACACCTTTGAAAGTCGGGGAGTGCCGTGTCGCCGTACCAACACGTATGCCGAAGCCTTGCCAGACGCGCAGGTTGTCGAGATGGAGTGGGTCCAACCGCTAACGCTCCCCGATGGGCGAACCACCCGAACTTTCGCCTCACCATTACGGATCAATGGAGTGGCTCCTCCGATTCGCTGCGGACCGCCTGAACTCGATGAGCACTGTACCGAGCTATTGAACGAGCTGCACCGATAGTTCTCTTCTCATTGCGCAACGAGCAAACAGCTAGTACCCCTCGTCCATGCCCGCCCGGAAATCCGCCAGCGCCTTGACCCAGGGCCGGGTCAAACGCGCGCTTCAGGTTGGCTCGCTTGCGACCTCGGTCAGCGGGAGCTACGCCTGGAGTGCCCTGAAACAACCCTTCCGGTCAGCGGATAAAAAAGAGCAGGACCTGCTCGACCTGCATCTCAAAAACGCGCTGAAGATCGTGGAAGGCTCTCACGAACTCCGCGGGGCATTCATCAAGTTGATTCAAATGCTGAGCATGCGCGCTGACCTCTTTCCGCTTGAGGTCCTTGATATTCTCGCGGGCGTCCAGTCGTCCGTTCCGCCGATGGACTATGATCTCGTCCGGGCCCAAGTCGAAGACGAGCTTGGAAAAACGCCGGAACAACTCTTTCGGCGCTTTTCCAAAACGGCCTGTGCCGCGGCCTCGCTGGGACAGGTCCACCGAGCACAACTCCAGAGTGGCGCAGAGGTGGTTGTGAAGGTCCAATATCCGGGGGTTGACAAGACCGTGGAACAGGACCTCAAGAACCTGAAGGCGTTGCTCGGCGCTCTGACCCTCGTCCTCCGCGATGTCATGCGCCAGAACTTTGATGCCTCTGAACTCTATCAAGAAATGGAAGAACGTTTGCGGGAAGAACTCGATTACGTCAACGAAGCAAACAATATTGCGATCTTTCAGCGTCTCTTCGCCGGAGATGACGAGGTCATCATCCCCCGTGTCTATCCGGATTTCTCTGCGCGGCGGGTCTTAACCATGGAATTTATCGAGGGTTACAAATTCAGTGACGTGTTAGCCCCCGGCGTGGACCGAGAGCTTAAGGACTGGGTGGCGGTAAAATATTTTGAGATGACTTGGCGGCAGATCTGTTCTTTCGGGGCGCTCCATACTGATCCGCATCCTGGGAATTATCTGCTCACCTACCATCCTAGGATTGCCATTTTGGACTTCGGCAGTGTGCGTCTTTTCCCGGAGGAGATTCGAGCAAGATATCGCCTGCTGGCGCAAGCCGTTTTGGAGCGAGACGAAGCAACCATGGCGCGTTGTTTTCTTGCACTCGGCTACCTTGATCCCGGGGAGGATCCCGAGCCGCTTTTCCGAATCATGTATCTTATTTTTGAGCCCGTCTTGGAAGACCGCTCCTATGATCCGCGTGAATTTCACGCGGTGGAGAAGGCTAGGGAGGTGACGAATATCAGCCTCCAGTATCGAATCTTCAAGACGCCTGGGCACCGGCTCTTCTTAGTCCGGGCCTTACTTGGCCTTGAATCATACGTGCAGCAGTTGGGAACGGTGACCAATTGGCATCGGATCTTCCGCCAGTGCGTGACCGCGACCCCAAAAAAGAGAAGTCGGAAGAAAGCGAAAAGGCCTGGGCGGAACTCGGGGACGCCTCGCGAGGCCTGACCGTCGGGTCGCTCGCGGATATTCTTACACCTTTACAGGCTTGCCGGTCTCAAGAATGTGGTAGCGGAGAATCGTCCATAGAGCGACAAGACCGTCCTGCCAACGAATTTTCTTGCCTTCGGCATAAGTGCGTGGACTGTAGGAGATCGGGACCTCACAGATACGGACTCCATCTCGGGCGATTTTGGCGGTAATTTCAGGTTCAAATCCAAAGCGTTTTGAACGGAGCGTGAGTCCCTGTACCACCTCGGAGCGGAACGCCTTATAGCAGGTCTCCATGTCTGTCAGTTGGAGGCGGGTGCAGATATTGGAAATCGTTGTCAGGACTCTATTCGTAGCAGTGTGCCAGGAGGACGAGGATGCCGGGGAGTTCAGAAATCGTGAGCCATAGACCACGTCAGCTTGGCCGGTCAGGAGCGGAGCGAGCAGTTGAGGATAATCGGAAGGAGAATATTCGAGGTCCGCATCCTGGATGAGAACGAAGGAGCCGGTGACGTGCTGCAAGGCAGTTTGGACAGCCTGACCCTTTCCCTGATTGGTCGAGTGAAACAGGGCTTTCACCCGGCACGGAGCAGACAGAGGGCCGCCACTAAGCAGCAGCGCCATGTCAGGCAGAGCCCGGAGTAATGCTCGGGTCCCATCAGTCGAGTGGTCATCAACGACAAAAATTTCTTTGGGAAAAGGTGTGTGGGCAACCCGCCTTAAGAGTTCACCAATCGTTTCGACCTCGTTATAGACCGGGATAATAATGGACAGGAGAGGGGTCCAAGGAGGACGACCGCCCTCAGACATATCGGCTTGGTGGATTGTCTTGCGAGAAAACTCCGCGGAACGGGACGCAGTTGAAGGATCCCCTGAAGATGGCATACTCTTCTCATTTCCCTGAAGCATTCCTCTGAAAAGCGAACGAGATCTCAGCAGTCATGGGCGGCCATTCCAGTATAGACCGCCGGTGGGGGCCAACCGCAACGCAGGTGGTCCTCCTTTGATGTGAATAATCGAGAGTGGGGGATTCCATGTGGATTACATGCTATGGGGTCATCGGGGCAAGTCTCCTCCTCGTGACCCAGACCCTGGCAGAAATCAGGCCCAAAGCGCTACCCGGCATGGAGCCGTTTCCGGCGGTAGTTCAGCAGCAGCTTGACCGGGCACTCCACACGAAAGGAGACGCATACATCCCCCGAACCCAGCATCTCTTCGAAGACGGTCGCCCCCATTATACGAACCGGCTGATCCTCGAACCCAGTCCCTATCTGCTCCAGCATGCTCACAATCCGGTCAACTGGCACCCGTGGGGGGAGGAAGCCTTTGCCCGCGCAAAAAAAGAAGACAAACCCGTCTTCCTGTCTATTGGCTATTCGACCTGCCACTGGTGTCATGTGATGGAGCGAGAGTCTTTTGAGGACATCGCGATTGCCGAATACCTGAACCGCCACTATATCGCGATTAAAGTTGATCGTGAACAGCGGCCGGACGTGGATGGTATTTATATGACCGCCGTACAGATGCTGACCGGACGAGGCGGTTGGCCCCTGACCGTATGGTTGACCCCTGATCGCAGTCCCTTTTATGGCGGCACCTACTTCCCGCCGCGTGACGGGATGCGCGGGCAACGGACCGGGCTACTCACCCTGCTGTCCCGATTGCGGGCGGTCTATCGCCAAGAGCCGGACCACGTGGCCACGCTCGTGAAGAAATTGACGCAGAATATTCAGGCTGCCGTTGTCCCAGAGCTGTCAGCGGAGCAGCCGACCCAGACGGCTTTGACACAGGCAGCCGAACATTTCACGGCACGTTTCGATCCGCAGTACGGGGGGTTTGGCAAGGCGCCTAAATTTCCACGAAGCGTCACCTTGGAATTCCTCCTCCGCTATAGCCGCCGGGCCAACGACCCCAAGGTTCAGAATATGGTGGTGCAGACTCTGGAGGCCATGGCGGCCGGTGGGATATACGACCAAGTCGGCGGTGGATTTCACCGTTATGCCACGGATCAAAAATGGCGGGTGCCGCATTTTGAGAAAATGCTGTACGACAATGCGCTGCTTGCGGTCGCCTATCTTGAAGGGTACCAAATTGCCGGACGGGAGGACTTTGCCCGCATCGCCCGTGAGGTCCTGGAGTATCTCGACCGCGAGATGAGCGACCCGGGTGGTGGTGGGTTTTATGCGGCTACGGATGCCGATAGCGGGGGCGAGGAGGGAAAATTCTTTACCTGGACGCTGCCCGAACTCGACCAACTCCTGAGTCGAAAACAACTCCAACTGATCCGGTCCCATTACGGCGTGACGCTCCAGGGGAATTTCGAGGGCACGAATATTCTGCATATTGCGCGACCGCTTGAGGCGGTGGCAAAAGAAATGGGTCTCACCCTGGATCAGGCGCGGCGTGAGCGCCAGGATGTCCGGACGATTCTCTACCGGGCGCGCCAGCAGCGTCACGCGCTCCATACGGACACCAAGGTCCTTGTGGCATGGAACGGCCTCGCCATTTCGGCCTTTGCCAAAGGGGCGCATGTCTTAAATGTTCCCGACTATGCCACGCGGGCAAAGCACGCCGCGACGTTTCTTCTGACTCAACTGAAACGAGACGGACGGCTGCGACGCAGCGCGCTGGGAGCACGGATCGGGGGAGATGCCTACCTCAATGATTATGCTTGTCTCATTGCTGGCTTGCTGGACCTCTACGAGGTAACCTCTGAACTGCGCTGGCTGCAGGAAGCTATTACGCTGCAAGCGATACAGGACTCCCACTTCTGGGACAACAAAAACGGAGGCTACTTCCTGACCGCAGATGATGCTGAGCAACTCCTTGCCCGAGAAAAACCGTCGTACGACGGCGCTGAACCGTCTGGTAATGCGGTGGCGGCACACAATCTACTGCGGCTTGCGGAATGGACCATGAACGCCAGCTATCGCCAGCGTGCGCAGCGCTGTCTCCAGGCATTTGCTTCGGAACTGAAGCGGCGCCCAACCGGCATGCCACGCCTCCTCAGTGCACTCGATTTTTTTCTCAGCCGTCCGAAAGAAATCGCGATTGTCAAGGCGTCAACAGACGACACCGCCGAACCCTTCTTAGCGCACCTGCGCCAGCACTTTCTGCCGCATCGGGTCCTTACGATTGTGGTGCAGGGGGACGAACTCGCCACTCACCAGCAGGCCGTGCCATGGCTTGAGGCGAAGCGGGCAATCAAAGGCAGAGTGACGGCCTACGTGTGTGAACAGCACGTCTGCTTCTTCCCGACGGCCGATCCGGGTGTATTTGCGAAACAGCTTGCTACGACGAGGCCGCGGCCTGTCGTCCCCTGATTGTATTTCGCGTCGTCTCCACTCCGTGAAGCATGAATACCAGGAGTCCTCGGACTACTCCTGGGAGAGGGGCGTGACCGAAGCCTCTTGCTGGAGCCGGCTCATGTCCGCTCTCGGGCCAGCCAGGATGAGGGTATCGCCTTCCTGGAGTGGCTGATCCGGCTGGGGGAGACGATCTTCATAGCTGGACGAAGTCTGACTGCGGATGGCCAGCACTGTTATGCCATAGCGGACACGCAGGTCCAGTTCCTGCAGGGTTTTTCCCCGAAAAGGAGCCGGAACCGGCAGGGACAAGATCGTGTATTGGGACGGCATCGCCAGCCTTCCTTCGTCCTGCGTATTCGGGTCCGGCAGGGTCCCCAGAAATTCTTTGCGCAGGACTTCCCGATCATAGACCTCAAGCAGGTCGGTCTGGGTAATGACACCAATCACCTGAGCACTGGACGCATCCGCTGTGACTGGTAAACAGTCGAGCTGGGTCTCGCGGAATTTGCGCAAGCACTCTGCCAGGGGCTCGTGCATATAGGCCACGGTGTGGACCGGACGCGCCATGTCACGTGCAACGACGAGACCCTCGAGTCCCCCTTCGTTGAGGAAGGTTTTTAGGTCGTGCAACGAAATCACACCGGTGAGGACGTCGTCGGGGCTGACCGTATAGTAATATGGATCGGGTGAGTCGAGTACGCGGCTCACGACCTGTTGAAACGCCGTATCGTCCGACAGCGTTGGGGCCGGAGTATGCATGACATCTGCGACGTGAAAGGAACGCATCACAGTCTCTTCCCTGCCCAATGAGAGTGAAACGCCACGGCGGGCGAGTTTGAGCGTGTAGATCGAGTGGGAGTGAAGATACCGCGCCGTTACCGTGCTCAGGGTACACGCGATCATCACCGGAAGAATAATTTGGTATCCCTCGGTCAACTCAAACAGCATAAGAATGGCGGTCACTGGCGCATGCGTCGTCCCGGCAACAACCGCACCCATGCCGATCATGGCATAGGCTTCAGGCGTGGCGGTAATATTGGGAAAGACGAAATGGGCAAGTTGTCCGAAGAGTCCTCCCGCAACCACACCGAGAAAGAGCGACGGCGAGAAAATTCCCCCGGACGCTCCAGACCCCAACGTTGTGCAGGTCGCAAGGAGCTTGAGTAAAAAGAGAAAGATCAGCATCTGCCAGGTGGTAGTCTCATGCAGGAGGCGATACATGGCTTCAAAGCCCGTCCCGTATACCTCCGGCGCGATAAGCAGGAGCACACCTACACCCAGACCACCCACGGTCGTTCGGAAGAGGGGCGGAAGCGCACTGCGTTCAAACAGGGCTTCGCTTTGATACAGCGTCCAGATAAACACCACGGCAACCAAGCCCATCAGCATGCCGAGCACGGCGTACAGCGGGACTTCCCCGTAATGAACCAAGGTGTACTCCGGGACGACAAAAGCGGGTGCATCTCCGAGATAGGCCCGGGAGACGGCTGTGGCCAACACCGAGGAGAGTACGATCGGCGCGAACGTCGGAATGGAAAAATTTCCCAGAATCACTTCGAGTGCGAAAAACGCCCCGGCAATCGGCGCATTGAAGGTGGCGGCAATACCGCTCGCTGCCCCACAGCCGACAAGGGTCCGAATGCGTTCGGGGCTGAGACGGAGGATTTGTCCACACATCGAGCCTAAGGCCGACCCGATTTGGATAACCGGGCCTTCCCGACCGGTCGAGCCGCCCGTACCAATCGTCACCGCAGAAGCCAGCGCTTTAGCGAAAGCCACCCGGGGGCGCATCATTCCGCCACGCAGCGCAACGGCCTCCATCACCTCGGGGACGCCATGCCCCTTGGCCTCAACCGCCCACTTACAGACGATCGGAGCAACTAGGGCTCCCCCAAGGGCCGGGAGTCCAACTTTCCAATACCACGGTAGGATCGGGAGGACCGAGAGGGGAGAATCGCCGCCAAGGGCAATACGCTGGACCCAATGGAGCAGTTCGTGAAAGGCAATGGCTGCAACGCCGACCAGCAGACCGACCCCGCAGGCCAGGGCAATCGTGAACCCCTCCCGGCCGGTTTGGAGCAGGTCTGTGAGGTCCCTATACCAAGGGCCAAGCCTGGTTCCGGTATCTGAAACGGGTGGGGGGGCGTTTGGAGGCATGAGGAGATCTCAGGGCCAGCCTATGATCCTCGGGCCTGCGTTATTTCCTCTGCCGTATCGGTCAGCCGACGCAGGTGTTCGGTACGACCAACAAGCACAAGAGAGTCCTCCTGACGTAAGGGGGTGTCGGGGTCAGGGAGCTCGTCCGGACTATGAAAGCCTCCACGGCGGACTGCGATAGCCGTCACATTAAACCGACTGCGCAACTGTGACTCGCCTAGGGTTTTCCCAATGAGCGGCGGAGGGACATGGACGACTTCGACGATATATTCATGTGGTAAATGTACCTGTTGGTGGACCATCTCTGTGAGCGCCTCGGAACGGAGACTGACGCCTAGATATTCGTTGCGCAAGATTTCTCGGTTGTAGAGATCCAGCACATCGTGCCGGGAGACAATGCCCTCTAATGTCTGATCAGCCGAAAGCACGGGCAAATACTCTTGTTCACTCAGGCTGAATTTTTCGAGACAGCGTGCCAGCGTTTCTTGAGCAGTGGTGACCGTGTCGGGTAGGCGGGCTAGGTCGATCGCCACGACGAGCGGTGCCAGAGTGTCCTCCTGAAGAGTGGCCTTCACGTCGTGAATGGAGATGATCCCGAGGAGGCGCTGGTTCTTATCCACCACAAAGCTCAACGGTAGCGTGCTGGCTAGGAAATAATCCATGACCTCGGGGAAGGGCGCTGCTTCTCGGAAGGTTGGCGGCTCTGGGCGCATGACCTGTCCTACGGTAAACCCCTGCATCAGAGTTTGTTCGCGCCGCCTGATATCAATCCCGCGCCGTAAGAGCTGTAAGGTGTAAATCGACTCTTCTCGAAAGAGTTTGGCCACCACCGTACTGACCGTACAACTGACCATCAGGGGCAAGATAATATGATAGTCAGCGGTAATCTCGAAGAGCAGCAGGAAGGCGGTGATCGGACAGTGGACCACGCTGGCCAGGAAGGCGGCCATGCCGACCAACGCGTAACCGCCGCTTGGGCCGGCAATCGTGGGAAAGGCTGCGCCGACGAGCACGCCACACAGACTACCTAATACGGCTCCGAGGTAAAGCGCGGGGAAGAAAAGTCCGCCTGAGCCACCCGACGCCAGAGTCAGGCTGGTGGCCCCTATTTTGATGGGGAAGAGGAGCAGTGCATATGACCAGTCTAGGCCGCCTTGTAGAATGACATCCATGGTGCCGTGGCCCGTACCATACACATGCGGGGCAACAAGAATCAGACAGCCGACCAGGAATCCACCCAGCGCAGGCTTGATCATATCGGGCAGGGCGACCCGCTCAACTCCCTTTTCCAGCCGGTCCAGGATGAACATAAAGGCCAGGCCGCCAAGACCACAGACAATGCCGAGTCCGATATAGAAGGGCAGCTCCCAGGTACTCAGCAGCGCATAGGCGGGGACCACAAACGCGGGATGATCGCCGAAATAGGCCCGGCTCACAACCGTGGCCAGGACGGAGGACAACATGACGGGGCCAAAAGCCGGCATGGCGAAATTGCCGATCACAATCTCAAGCGCAAAAAAGGCACCGGCAATCGGTGCATTGAACGCTGCCGCAATGCCGCCCGCCACCCCACAACCGGCCAAGGTTGGCAGTCGATTGGGAGGCACTTGAAGCAACTGGCCGAGAACCGATCCAAGCGAGGCCCCAATATGGACGATGGGCCCCTCGCGGCCGACGGAGCCCCCAGATCCAATAGTGAGGGCAGAAGAAACGGATTTGGCAAGGGCGGCCTGCCAGCGAAACTTCCCGTTCCCCAAGGCGACCGACTCAATAACTTCCGGGACCCCGTGCCCTTGCGCGTCTTGCGACCGAAAGAAGGCGACCAGTCCGACCGCCAAGCCACCGAGTGTGGGAACAAGAAGAATGCGATACCAGGGCAGCTCGGGAAGCACGTGAAGCGGGTGGTCGTCCGAGTTCAACGCAACACCCTGGACCAGATGAATCAATTCATCGTACAGGATGGCACCGCAGCCGGTGATCAGGCCTACGGCGCAGGCCTGTACCATGATGGAAAACGGTTGGAGGCGGTTGAACTGCTGGCGAACATGGGCAGGGAGAGCAAGACGTGGAATTTGCGTACGATACCTCCCTTCTTGGGAGTTCCAGGACGGCTGCTCGGTCCTGCCGTCCTGGACGCCGCACTCATTCGGGAAGGCCAAACATGCGGGAGAGCGCCCGGACCTCACCCTTACGCCACGGCAGCGGCGCTGGTTCCTGTATCATCTTATCCTGTTTGAGTTGCTCGACGACGGTCGGGTCACGTTGCATCGGGACGCCATATTCTCCCTCAAAATACAGGCTTTCAAACGCGGGGCGCGGCCGTTGCCCGCCCGCCTCCCAGGATTCGGCCGGATAGCCAACCAGCATGGTGTAGAGCGGCATAAAATGGTCTGGCACTTTGAACACTTCTTTGGCCTTTTCCGCATTGAACGCGGTCAAGAGAGCGCCCAAGCCTTCGTCGAACGCTGTCAGCAGGGCTTGATTCATGGCGACTCCGCTATCCATGGAAACGGCAATGGAATTAATGGCTTGGTCTCTTGAAATCGGATCTAGGATTTGCGCCCAGACCGTATCCTCAATGAATTTATAGCTCCAACCGTGGGTGGGATTGAGCGCACCGACATCGAAGAGTTCCTTGAGAGTTTGCCCGCGGCTTTCCTGAATCGCGTTGAGGTTCCCGTAGAAATAAATATGTACCGGGGCCATATCGAGCTGGAGGGTAGTTGTGGGAACCTTGAGCGCTTCCAGGTCTTTAGGCGCGAGCTTGTCACGCTCGACAACGATGGCCCGGAGAAATGAAGCATTGACCGCACAGGACGAGAGCCGCGTCGCTTCTAGAATCGTCTGGATTTTTTCTCGTTCAACCGGACGGTAGGGGAGGAAGTAGCGAATTGAGCGACGCCGGCCGATGACTTCTTTGAACTCCATAAAACAAGCCTCCTCTGAGTATGCCTCTGGGCTTCCTTAGCGTAGTGGCGGTTGACCTGTCAAGGTCGTTAAGTGCTGCAATCCCTTGACTTTCTGGGAGAAATCCCTAGGCTGGACTAGACCAATAATTCAACATGGGAGTCCCCAGCCGGGAGGGGGTGAGTCAGCCGTATGGCAGGTGTACGAGTCAAAGAGAACGAGCCGATTGAAAGCGCTATCCGCCGTTTTAAGAAGCAGTGTGAAAAGGCGGGTATTCTGCAGGAATTGAAAAAACGCGAACACTACGAGAAGCCGAGCGTTCGCCGCAAGCGCAAGGCCATTGCTGCACGAAAGCGTGCGTTACGCCGCGCAAGTCGGTCGATGTATCGGGTTGCTTGAGAGAGACACGGGCCGAGAGACACCCACTTGAATCAGGTGGGTGTTTTCTTTTGCATCGCCCCGCTCTCAGTGATGCGTAGGACCGCCATGGTATACAAAATCCCCGAAGAGACCCTGACTGAAATTCGTTCCCGAATCAGCATCGTCGAGGTGATTTCCGTCTATGTCTCTCTCCGCAAAGCAGGGAAGAATCATGCCGGTCTGTGTCCGTTCCACGAGGAAAAGACACCCTCGTTCAGCGTCAACGACGAGCGGGGCTTTTTTCACTGTTTTGGCTGTGGGGAAGGGGGGAACGCATTTACTTTCTTATGCCGACTTGAAGGTATCTCCTTTCCGGAAGCGGTGAGACGACTGGCGGCGAAAGCCGGGGTCTCCCTCCCACAGGCGCCCGACGATCCGCAGGCGCGGGAGCAGGACCGCCTCTACCGGCTGACGAGTCTGGCCAAAACCTACTTCCGCCGCTGCCTGCTTGAGGAGCAGGTCGGCGCTACGGCACAGCGCTATCTAGCCGAGCGTGGTATCCCCAGAGACGTGGCCGAGCGCTTTCAACTGGGCTATGCGCCGAAGGGTTGGAACGGTCTGGTGCGGTTTCTTGCCGACCGGAAAGCGCCTCTGGACAAAGCGACCGCGTTGGGGCTGATTGGTGAACGCACCGGACGGGAAGAACGGAGCAGGTCGGGAGTCCACCAGTGGTACGATAAATTCCGCCACCGCCTTATGTTTCCGATTACCGATGTGACCGGGCGTCCGGTCGGATTCGGTGGCCGACTCCTGCCTGGCCCACAGCGGGACGTGGGCAGAGCGCGGCCACAGCCCAAATATCTCAACTCGCCCGAGTCAGCCCTGTATAAGAAAGGGTCGCTGTTGTATGGTCTCTTCCAAGCCAAAGAAGCGATTCGAGAGACCGGCCGGGTACTTGTGGTCGAAGGTTATACCGACCTCATTTCTCTCGTACAACGCGGCTTTCCCGAAACTGCCGCCGTGCTCGGGACCGCCCTGACCCTGGAGCAATTACGCTTGCTCAAGCGTTTCTCGACAGACATTTATATTTTTTTCGATGGTGATGACGCCGGCCGTCGGGCCGCGACTCGGGCCTTTCCGCTGTGTGTTGAAGCCGGGCTGACAGGGCGGGGAGTTTTCCTGCCTCAGGGCGAGGACCCGGACTCGTTCGGACAAGCGCATGGGCGGGAGGGGCTGGAAGGGCTGATCGACACGGCCTCGCCCCTGGAGGAGTTCTATTTTACGCAGCACGCTCCGCCACCTGAGGCGTCGGCTTTTCTGCGAGCCCAAGCGGCGAAAGAGGCTGTCGCTGTCCTATCGTCCATGACCGACACCATGGCCCGGGGAGCACTGCTTACCCAAGTGGCGCAGCGTTTTGGCGTCAATGAAGAAGAACTCCGCCGCCAGCCGACTCAAACCCCTCGGTCTGCCATTCGTTCTTCCGACCAGCAGATGGCTGGGCAGGGGAGTCCCCCGACCTCGGCCGAGTTGGAATTAATCCAACTCATGCTCGTGGACCGTCAGGTCGTGACACATGTTTGTGAGCGGAACCTGATTCCTGCCTTTCAAGAGTGGGGTGAGGTCGCCACGGATATTGTGCAAGCTTGGCAGCAGGTCGACCATGCACCGCCAACTGGTCGGGTCAGCATCGATATTGGAGTCTTTCTTGACCGGCTACCGAAACGAGTCGCTGACCACGTCTCGAAAACGCTAGGCGAAGAAGAGTCTGAGGAAAAGGTGGCAACCCAGGAGCAACTGATGTGGGACTGCATGGAGAAAATTCAGCAGGTGCAACAAAAGTCCACCCGTGTCCGGATCCAGCGAGAAATTCGGGAGGCGGAGTTGCGCGGAGATGACGCCGGAGTGCGCCAGCGGCTCGAAGCCTTGCGCGCATTAGGGAGGTCGTAGGAAAACGGCGGTGAGCATGCTATACAGGGAGCCGCTGAGGCGGACAGATGGGCCCATAGCTCAGTTGGTTAGAGCGACCGGCTCATAACCGGTTGGTCCCAGGTTCGAGTCCTGGTGGGCCCATGCAGGACGGAGGGATCTCCCTCCACGACAGGTCGGATGTGAAAGGAGGTCGTCATTGACCACGCAGATCGCCCAACTGGTCAGCCTACAAGAGCTTGATCAGCGCCTTCAGCAGAAAGAGCAGCAGTTGGAAGACCTCCATCAGCAGGTTGCCAGTATCAGGTCTGAGAGGGAGACGCGGCAGCAGGAGGCCGGAGAGCGGCAACAGCGTATCAGCGCACTGGAAAGCCACCAGCGCGAGACGGATGGACAACGCAAGCTGAAAGAAGAAAAGATCAAAGAGAAGCGGGTCCGGTTGAACCGTGTGCGGAACGAACGCGAACAACTCGCCCTCCAGCGTGAAATCGACTTGATGAAAGAGGCGAAGGACCAGGTCGAAGAAAGTGTCCTGAGTGTGTTGGAGCAGATCGAAGAAGAGCGTCAACACCTCGCCGCCGTCCAGACGCGCCTCGAAGAGCTTGACTCCCAGCTCACTGAGGAGGCGGTCGAGGTCGAAAAACATATAGCGGACCTAGAAGAGGAAGCGCAGACCGACCGTAGGCAACGGGAAGAGATCGTAGCCAATTTGGACGCGAGTCTGTGTGCGCGGTACGAGCGCATCTTCGGCAACCGTGGCGCCTTGGCCGTTGTGGAGGTCCGAGACGGAACCTGCCAGGGTTGCTATATGCGTATCCCACCGCATATGTGTAATCAGATCCAGAGTAGTCAGGTGCAGGGTAGTAGCGAGATCTTTCACTGCCCGCACCCCTACTGTGGACGGATTGTGTACATACGGGCCGAGGCAAACCGAGTGTCCGGCGCGGAATAGACAGTGTGGGAGGAGATTGAACGGTCGCGGTTCTGCATGGCAGGAGCGAGGAAAGTCTGGACTCCGTGGGGCAGGGTGGCTGCTAATGACAGCCTGCCGCAAGGCAGGGAAAGTGCCACAGAAAAGAGACCGCCGGCCTTGTCCGCCGGTAAGGGTGAAAAGGTGAGGTAAGAGCTCACCAATTCCTTGAGAGATCAAGGACGCTGGGTAAACCCCACCCGGAGCAAGATCAAATAAGAGGAGCCCGGACCGCGGGCAAGAGTCGCCCCACTCTCCCTCTGGGTTCGATCGCTTGAGCGTATCGGCAACGGTACGTCTAGAGGAATGACCGTTACCCTTCCTTGTTAGGGAAGGGCACAGAATCCGGCTTACCGATCTCCTCCCCCTTAATCGAGATGTTCAGAGAGGGGCTGATATGGGGAGAAACTTCTCGGTGGTACATCACTTTGGGACGTCTTCTCTTGTTTTGATTGATCAGAAAAATTTCAAATCGGGACACTGCCGACTGTTCAAACCGCCTTTGTTCTAGGATTTCGTCGTGCCGCCGTTCAGACTGGCGCTGATGCTGTGCCTAACCGTCTCCCTGACTGCGTGGCCGACCGGGAGCGCCGCCACGGATGACCGGGGGAGGGTGACCATTCAGTCCATAGAAGTCACGGCCGAGCAGGTCGCGATCCACCTCTCTTCAGCTCCAGTCTATACCCAGGCGGCGTTGCCCGAGGACCCGCTCAATGGGCGTGCCCACCGCTGCTATGTTGATATAGAGGGGGTGTTAGGGCAGCAGATGGAGCGCTGGTATTTTGGGGACGCGCGGCGGGTTGAACAAGTCCGGGTAGCCCAGTTTCAGTCCCAGACGGTGCGCGTCGTGCTTGATCTCCTCACCGCTCAGCCTTGTCGGGTCGAGCAAGTTGTGAACCCGGATCGACTGCTGATTATGGTTGGTCGTTCGACGCAGCAGACCCATATGACCAGCGCACACCTCAGGACGGCTGAGCCATCAACTCAGACGGTCCAGCAGGATCCCCATCTTGAACAGCAGACAAGTCCAGTCGTTCAGCGGGAACCTACCGCTGAATCCCAGGCCTCTGAATTGCTTGAGTATCTGGACCTACGTACCCCGTTTTCATCCGAAATGTCACCAACGCAGGCCGTCCGCCTTTTCGATCAGCAAACAACCGAGGGGATGACTTCCCCATCACGTCTTCTTGATCGACAGACGCCTGCCGGAACCGCCTCCCAGTTAAGTCTTCTCGGTCGGCAAACAACCGAGGAGACCACTGCCCAATTCAGTCTTTTCAGCCAGCAGGCGATCGATGAGAAGACGCTTCAACTGGCACCCCGCGGCCTGTATCTGCTGCAGGAGAAAGACCCGGATGCCGGCTCCGCAGCGACCGAGCGGCTAGGGTGGTAAGCTTTTGGCCCGTTGCACGGTATAGGCATTTCGGATAGTCGCCGGGTAGCGTGACGCACCGCTCGTTTATAACAGCATGTGACCCTATGCCATACACCCTCCCGCCTCACAAATTTTTCAGATACGCCCCTTTGTGGTGGACAGGGAGCTGGTTCGGTGTGTGTCTGCTCCTGCTCGCCCCGGCGGCCATGGCCTCTGTGTCCTCTTTTCACCCCGTGCAGTCAATAACGGCCGAGGCGGATAACGTGCTGATTACGCTGTCGGATGAGGTGTCTTTCACTCAAACGACGCTGCCCGGAGATGCCCAGCGCAATCTCAAAGACCGTTGCTATGTGGACCTGACTCCTGCCATACTCGCCAAGCAGGCTCGGCGCTATGTGGCTGTTGACTCGGCAGCGATTCTTCAGGTCCGGGCGGCCCAGTTCCGAGCCGATACGGTCCGGGTTGTTCTGGACCTCGCTTCCGCTCGGTCGTGTCAGGCGACGCGCCTATCTGATCCGCCACGTTTACAGATTTCAATTGGTCCCTCCGTAGAGGAAATCCCTCGGACTGACGCGACAATTGAGTCTGACAAGACTGTCGCTGGTGTCGATGAGGAGGGGGCTGCGTCTCCCGCAGCTACATCAGTCCTAGCGGCGCAAGTGCCGCCGCCTGATGCGTCTGCGCAAGCCGATAGGAAGACAAGCCCGCCAGAGGAGGTGGCAGCAGAGGAACCTTCGACCAGCGCGAGTGTGGCCACATATCCTCCGATCGATCGTCCGAGTCGGGTAATCGCCTTGGAAGAGGCCTACCAGTTGGCCGTCATCAATGAGGAGCAGGTCGCCATAGCGGCGCGCGAACTGGCAAAAGCGAAACTCTTGCCGTGGCGGGCGCTGGCATTGATGGCGCCACGTGGAGAAATCGGGGGTGCCTATTCCCGCAACAAGGAGGAGATCGCTTTTAATGCACCGCCTGAAGCGCAGAATCTTTTCGGTGGCTCCTCAGTCATCCATCCCCGGAACAACTGGCTGAGTACCTTTCAGGTGACCCAACCGCTGATTGAACCCTCGTTCTTTCCGTCTTGGCGGCTCGGCAAGGACGCGATTCGAGAGGAGGAGGAGCGCTACGAGTTCATCATTCGCGGAGTGCTGTTCGGGGTCGCTCAAGCCTACTATGAAGTATTGCGGTTTGAGGCCCAAGTCAAGGTTGCGCAAGATACCTTGAATCTCTCCCAAGAGGAACTGAAACGGGCGCACATCCGATTTCGTGTCGGCGAGGTCACGAAGACCGACATATTGCGCGCCGAGGTTGCTGTCGAACGCGCCAGCCGGGCCCTTATCGTTGACCGGAATCGTCTGAAACTCGCTCGTACGGTTCTCGCCCGGACCGTGGGCCTGTCGGAAACAGTCAGTGTACTGGAGCCCACCCCACCGCAGGCAGGCGAGAGTGACTATACCAGCCTCCTTGACCAAGCGTTTGCCCAGCGTCAGGACCTGCGCGCTCAGAATCTCGCCGTCCGGGTCGCCCGCGAACGTAAGAACCTTGTCCTGACCCGCTACTTTCCACAGGTCGAGGCCCAGTTTTCCTATCCCCGGCTTGATCCGGAGACCTTTGCTAACCGGGATGAATTCTGGACCTTGTTCGTGAATCTCCGCTGGCCGCTCTTTGACGGTGGGAATCGGGAACTCGACTTGCTTGAGGCCAACGAGACGATCTCCCAGGCGGAATTACGCGTGACTGAACTGGAGAAAGCGATTCGCGTTGAGGTCCGGGGGGCGTACTTGAGCGTTGAGACCTTGCACGCTACGCTGGAGACCTTGCACAAGGAGGTCGCGCTTGCCCGAGAGAATTATGAGATGACGTCGAAGCAGTACCGGGTCGGACTCTCAACCAGCCTCGACGTCAATACTTCGCTGAATACTCTCAACCAGGTTCGGACTCAACTGATCGATCAAACCTATACTTACCAGACGGCCTTACTGAATCTCGACAACGTCATTGGTGTCTTTGCCCAAGACTACCTGCCTCAACGCTGACGTCCGTTGACGAGGGTGATAAATTCTTCCCGCGTCTCCTGATGGGTCCGGAAGGCTCCCAGGGTGGCGCTGGTCGTGACAATTGAGTTCTGTTTTTCCACTCCCCGCATCCGCATGCAGAGGTGTTCGGCTGTGATGATGACACCAACACCGAGCGGGTCCAGTTCTTCCATGATGGTATTAGCCACTTGGGTTGTGAGCCGTTCCTGAACCTGCAAGCGCCGGGCGAACACATCAACCAGGCGCGCGATCTTACTAATCCCCACGATATGCTTGTCTGGAAGATAGGCCACATTGGCACGACCAAAAAACGGCAAGATGTGATGCTCACACATCGAGAAGAAATCGATGTCTTTGACGACAATCATCTCAGAGTAGTCTTCCTCGGTAAAGACGGCTCCGTTAATGACTTCCTTCGGGTCCTGTTGATAGCCTTTGGTGAGATACTCGAACGCACGGGCCACCCGATACGGAGTCTTGAGTAAACCCTCCCGGTCGGGGTCTTCCCCCAAGTGTTTGAGAATCTTGCGAACGGAGTCCTCGATGCCGGGTTGTGAGTGCCGCGCTTCCATACGATTATATCGCTCCTTACTGCATACGCCGTTACTACTAAGGGGGAGAAACCTGCACTGTCGCGAGTCTGGACCACCCTGGATTGAGCGGAGGGTCTCCACGTTACATGCGAAAGACTCCGACCTGATGATCGGGAATGGGCGCGTTGAGTGACATGGCAATGCTGAGTCCCAAGACGTCCCGGGTTTCTGTGGGGTCAAGGATGCCGTCATCCCACAGGCGCGCGGTCGAGTAGTAGGGACTCCCCTCTTCCTCATATTTCGCCAGTGTTGGTGCGGTAAATGCCTGCTGTTCCCCCGCACTCATCGTCTCGCCTTTGGCCGCCAGTTGCTGTACCTTGACGGTCAGCAGAACCGACGCCGCCTGCTCTCCACCCATGACCGAAATCCGGGAATTCGGCCACATAAAAAGCAAACGCGGAGAATACGCCCGGCCACACATCCCGTAGTTGCCTGCCCCATGAGAGGCGCCGATGAGAATGCTGAACTTGGGCACTTGAGCGTTGGCTACGGCGTGGACCATTTTCGCCCCATCTTTGGCAATCCCTCCCTGTTCATACTGCTTGCCGACCATAAAGCCGGTGATGTTCTGGAGGAACAGGATCGGGATTTTCCGCTGGTTGCACAGCTCGATAAAGTGGGTGGCTTTGAGGGCAGACTCGGAGAACAGCACGCCATTATTGGCTACAATGCCGACCAGATAACCATGCAGGCGGGCAAATCCGGTGACGACCGTCGGGCTATAGCGCGGCTTGAACTCGTGCAGACGACTCCCATCTACTAGGCGCGCAATGACCTCGTGGACATCGTACGGGACGCGGGTATCGCGCGGGATCACACCGTACAACTCGGCGGGATCATAGGCTGGGTCTTCCGGCGCTTCTCGGTCGAGCGAGAATTTCTGGGAGCGGGGTAAATTCTCAAAAATCGAGCGGGTGATTTCTAGCGCGTGGACATCATCCTCTGCCAAGTGGTCCGATACGCCGGACACGCGCGTATGGACATCTCCGCCGCCGAGTTCTTCTGCTGTAACCTCCTCACCCGTCGCCGCCTTCACCAGCGGCGGGCCCCCCAGAAAAATGGTGCCCTGGTCTTTGACAATCACGTTCTCATCCGCCATGGCTGGCACATACGCTCCCCCGGCCGTACAGGATCCCATCACGACGGCGATCTGTGGGATGCCCTGGGCGGACATGCGAGCTTCGTTGTAGAAAATACGTCCAAAGTGTTCGCGGTCCGGAAAAATATCGGCCTGAAAGGGGAGGTTCGCACCGCCGGAATCCACCAGGTACACACACGGTAAGCGGTTCTCCTGGCCGATTTCCTGGGCGCGCAGGTGTTTCTTCACGGTCATGGGATAATAGGTGCCGCCTTTGACCGTTGCATCGTTGGAAACAATGACCGTCTCGCGGCCCTGAATCAGCCCAATGCCGGTGACTATGCCAGCCGAGGGCGGATTGTCGTACATGCCGTGGGCGGCTAGGGGAGAGAGCTCCAGAAACGGTGTATCCGGGTCGAGCAGAGCCTCTATCCGCTCACGGGCCAGTAGCTTCCCCCGGGCCTTATGCCGCTCACGCGACGCTTCCGGGCCGCCCCGCCGGGCCGTGGCCAGCTCTTTTTTGAGGGTATCCATCAACGCGGTCATGTGGGCCGTGTTGTTTTGGAATTCAGGTGAGTGCGTTCTGATTTTGCTTTCAAGGCGATCCATAACATAGAGAAAACTGGCCTACCGACAATCCTTATTCGTAGCGCGGGGCGTCCAAGCCGCCGGTAGGCGTCCGTACCGTGTAATTCCTTGCCCTCATTGTATAAACTCTCCCGCATCAAGTCCAAGGCAGTCTTCCCGTTGGAGGTCTTGGCTTGGGGGTCGGCTCCAGCGTTTCAAAATAAGGGGATATGGCCGAGTGAGGCACTACTACCTACCATCTTCGGGTTCGTATCCCTCGTCTCCTCATGTAGGGGGGCCGGCCGTTTGCCAGAACACCGCGTCGAGGAGAGGATGTTGTCATCCGCGTCACTCTCGTTCCTTGTTTCAGATCCCGTGCCGCTCCAGCGCCATCACGAGGCGAAACGGGGAACAATTTCTTGCCCAAAGGTCTCGACCTGGCCTACCAACTGGTCCGGTGGAGCAATAGGCCAGAGCACGAACTTTGAGCAGCCCTCATCAATATAAGCCTGGACTTTCTCCAGGCAGTTTTCTGCCGGCCCGATCGCCGAGCGAGCAATCAGCGATTCGGCTGACATGGTGGGAAAATCAGACAGAAACGCGCGGGCGATCCCGTCGGCCTTTTTTTGGTTCTCGTTAATGTGGGTGAAAATCAGTACCCCGGTTTCGTCCGGGTCTACCTTGCGCTCATACCGTTTGCCGTACGAGATCAGTTTCTCCAACCCAACCGCATATTCCTGGGGAGTGACGAGCGACGGAAACCAGCCGTCACCGTAGCGCGCCGTGCGTTTGATGGCCAAATCGCTGCCGCCCCCAATCCAGACATCAAGGGCCCCCTTTGCCGGGCGGGGCTCAATAGTCACATCCTCAAACTGATAAAATTCGCCTTGATGGGTCACATTGGGGCCTGCCCAGAGCTTGCGCATGACAGCGACGGCTTCCGCCATCCGTTTGCCCCGGTTTTCCAATGGTACGCCGCAGGCTTGACAGTCTTTGGGGTCACTCCCTAGGCCGACTGCCATAATGACTCGGTTGCAACTGCCCGACAGATAATCCAGGGTGGCATAGGTTTTGGCAACCTGAACAGGGTCGCGGGCCGGCATGGTCAAGACGCTTGGGCCCATTTTGATGCGCTTCGTGCGGCCAGCCCACATGGCCATAATACAGGCCGTATCAAACGAAGGATTGCGCGCCACAATATGATCGGACAGCCAGATAGAGTCGATTCCTTGATCCTCGGCCCGCTCTGCGTAGTCACAGATTGTGTCTGGACTCGGTAAGCCGAGACCCCACAATCCAAAGCCAATACCTATTTTTGTTCCGCCCATGTGAACGCTCCCTGGTTCTCGCGAAGATGACCGGACCATTGTACCAGAAAGTGCATGATGCGGGAACGGCACGTTTGGTCCGTCCGATTCGGCTTTCTCTTTGATCGGAATGTTAGCTGCCGTCGAACATTCGAATGAGGGTGGCTACATGAGATTCGTCAGTATTCGAGAATTCCGGCTTCAAACTCCCGAGCGCTATGGAAGCCGCTGGTCATCCATGAGCCCACACTGCGGGCAGCCGGCCCCCCGGGCGAGGCGGGGAGGCCTCATGAGGGGACTGCCGACCTGATTCAGTGGGCCCCGGCCTCCTGGGCGAGGCGGGGAGGCCTCCTTGCCCTCCACCCGGCCTGTGGCGAGGCCGGGCGGTGTCTTTTCATGGACCAGCCATGGAGAAGAGGAGAAGGGAGAATCGCGGGCCGCACCACCGTGAACCCTTGTGATGGCCGTGGCACCACTGTGGGGGCGGTACGCATTCGACTTGGAGCATCGCAACCAAGCCGGCCTTGCAGGGCGGGCTGCAAGCTCCGAGGAGCGTGTCCTTGCCAACCCGTGGCTTGCTCCCCGTGCAGCCTTGATCGACGAGCTCCCCGCCCTTGATACCCTGCCCGAGTGAGGGCCGGGATTATGTCCACCGCGGACGATTGACAAACCCAAAGCCGCACCCGAATAATGACAGCGCACTCGCGGGCAAGGCCGTCTACTGCACACCGCACGTCAGACCGGACCGAGAGTCAAAGCACAGCGAGAGTCGTAAGGAGGCAACATGATCCGCGAATATAAATTCCCTATGCTTGAAAAAGTGATCTTTGGGGTTGGGGCGCTGGAAAAAATCTCTGAAGAACTGGACCGCTTGGGCAAGAAACGGGTGCTCATCCTGACGGGCCACAGCCTTTCGACCAAGACTGATCTGGTGAAAAGACTGGAAACCCTGCTGGGCGAACGCTGGGCTGGAACGAATAACGGCATTCGCCAACACGTGCCGAGTCAGACCGTCACCGTCGCAGTTGCCCAGGCGCGAGAGGTGCAGGCCGACTCCATTATTGCCTTTGGTGGTGGCAGTCCGATTGATGCGGCAAAAATTGTGGCCATGGAATTACTCAAGGAAGACCAGCCCCAGGAGGCCATGCCTCAGATTGCAATTTCTACGACCCTGTCTGCGGGTGAGTTTACACCCTTCGCCGGTATCACCGACGAAGACACGCGGGTCAAGGGACTGCGGACGGACCCACGCATTTGCCCCAAGGCGGTCATCCTCGATCCTGAGGTCACTCTGCCAACACCTAAGCAGCTCTGGACCGCAACCGGCATGAAGGCCCTGGATCATGCTATCGAAGCCATCTGGTCGGTCAATCCTCAACCGGTGACGGACGCGCTGGCGCTGGAGGCTATCCGCAAGCTGCACCGCTATCTTCCCCTATCGCTCGCGGAACCTGATAATCTTGAAGCACGGGGGGAATGTCAGGTCGCCGCCTGGTTGTCCATCTTTGGCTTGACCAATGTGGGAGTACGCCTCAGTCATATCTTCGGACATCAGATCGGCGCGCGCTGGGACGTGCCGCACGGGGTAACCTCGTGCATCACCATCCCTCACTGCATGCGTTTTCTGGCTCCGCAAACCTTAAAGCAGCAAGGCATGATCGCCGAGGCATTGGGAATTCAGACCAACGGACGCAGCCCTGAGGAGGTGGCGGCCGAAGCCGCGGACACGGTGGAAGCCTTTATCCGGTCGCTCGATGTCCCGACCCGCCTGCGCGACGTGGGAGCCATAGAGGAGGAGTTGTCCGTCGTTGCCGAGGAAGTGATTAAAGAGAGTTCCCTGTGGCACAACCAACAGGGTGGGGAGGAAGCGCTGCTCGGACTGCTCCGGCAGATGTGGTAGCCCAGAGGATCGAGAGAAGAATCTCAGATGGCGAGAAGCCGCTCCGTTTCATCGAAGAGCCTGCACGCTCAACGCCGATTAAGGCCGAAACCCAAGTTCTCGTGATTGGCGGCGGCTCGGCTGGCGTATCGGTGGCTGTTGCCGCGGCCGGCCAGAGAGCTGATGCGGCCCTGGTTGAGCGCCTCGGCTATCCTGGAGGCTTGGCCTCCGGGGGCGATTATTCTACTGCTGACGCTTGATGACGGGCGAGGGCGGCAGGTGGTTGGTGTCTATGCCGGGAAGTAACCGAGTGATTGGACCGGCGCGGCCCGATTTCTATCTCAAGACGAATGGGGCGGCACGGACGAAGCGCGAGTGCAACGCGACCGGTCCTGGGGGCCGCTGGGGCCACGGCCCGCATCGCGTGCGCTATTCGGCCGCCTGCGATCATGAAGAACTCAAGTTTGCCCTGAACGGCAGGGTTGAAGACGCCCAGGTGCAACTGCTGATGCACACGCACGCCTGTGAGGATTTGGGCGCAGGCGACCGTATTACGGATGTGACGTGCAGAGTGAAGTTGGCCGTTTTGCCACCCTTGCCGACATTGTCATCGACGCCAGCGGAGACGGTGATATTTTGTCTCAGCCGGGTCTGCCGATGAATAAAGAGAAAGTATTGCCCTAGCTGTGGTTCTCCATGGGTGGGGTAGAAAACCCGGATGATATCATTCGCGCTGGCGGCTGATTTTTCCATACCATCGGGAAGGACAAGGTCCTACTACCTTGGGGGGCGACCGGTAAGGTTGCCAGAAAGATTGACGCTACTGATCCCGACGATCTGACCTATGCCGAGTTGGAATGTCGCAAGCAGGTCATGGCCGAGGTTGATCGTCTGCGCAAAGAAGCTCCCGGCTTTCGGAATGTCCATTTGTGTCATATTGCCGACCAACTCGAGATTACCGAAAGTCGGCGCTTAGTCGGCAAGTATATGCTCGGCCGAGATAGAGATGGATACCCCATGTGAAGACGTGATTGCCATTACCGGCCACTGGACCAAATACGAAAGCCTCTACTATGCTCCGTGCCGTGCTCTCCTCCCCAAAGAATTCTCAAATCTACTGGTGGCCGGGCGCTGCCTCTCCGTTGACCACCGTGTCCAACATGCCGCAAAAGAAACCCCGCCCTGCATGGCAACCGGCGAAGCCGCGGGAACCGCGGCCGCTCCGGGTCGTGCAAAACGGCCTCGACCCAAAAGCCCTGGATGTGAAAAAGCTCCAGCAGCAACTCGAAGCTCGTGGGGCCATTTTGCGGCTGTAAGCCGAGACCGTTTGTTCAATCTGTAGAAGAGCCTCCTCCTTGACCTGGACATCCTGCCATTTCGTACTAGCGGAGGAGCGGCTTTTTCTGGCGCCGTCAATAAAGCTCTTGATGATTGTGTCCTCTGGATTAAGGCGGGAGGTCTTCTAGGGCCTGTTCACACTCATGTGGATGATTCTGCATGATTCTGGTCTCCTGGCTGTAGAGACCTCACGCAAGCGCCATACGCCCGGAGCGCGCCCCCTCTCCCGGTGCCGAGCGGCCCTGTCCGCCTCGCCCCTCGCCCCGTGCTCCCCGCCCTCTGGTCTGTTGCCGCGCAGGGCGGCACAGGGCGCGGGTTGCCGGCCCGCTTTGGCACCGGGGGCCCCCCCCCCCTCTCCTCCCGGCTGCCCCGCTGGTCGCAAACCGGGGGGCTCGCCCGGGTCTGCGCGCATTTGCACCGGGAACAGAGCGTGCGCCTCACGCGGGCGGCCCGGTCGCTCGCCCGCCCCCTCGTCCAGGGCCCTCCCGCCGGCCCGGGGGCGCGCACACAACCGGTCCTCAATCCCGCGGCCGCTCCCGGGGCGGGTGGACCCCCACGATGCCTCGGGGTGCCGCGGACGCTCGCCCGGCGCTCGCCTGCGCGCGCTCGCCCGGGCCCGCCCCCGCCGCCCCGGCGGGCCGCCAATTGCTGCCTCGCCCGGGTCCGCCCCCCGCTCCTCCCGCGGTGCTGAGGGCCCGGGCGTCCGCGGGCGCCCAGACGCGGCCCTGGGCCGTGGCACTGGGGTAGGCGCCCGTGGGGCCGCCGCGGCGGAGCCGGGTGAGCCCTTGGGCGTCTGCCCGGGAGCTGTCCACGCGGCGCACTGCAATCGCGCGGGTGTGGCGTCGCTTGCAGGGATGCCGCCGCCTCTTCACGCGCTTCGAGCAACGCGACGCGCTCTTCCTTGGATGCAGCGTCTTCGCCCTCATCATTGATGCCGTGCGATAGTGTTAACAGACCCTAGGGTTGGTGCACTCCGGTCTCTGGCAAAGAGATCTCTCCGTTATGCGGAACGGCCAGCATACTCCTGAGGGTTCTCGTTGATTCTCCCGTCTGGATTGCAGGCTTCCGACGGTGGAGTACCTTTGACATTGAGGCTGTGGTCGATCTTGAAAAGATTGTTACCCGTCTCCCTGTCATCCAAGAAGCTTTGTAAGGCTGCGACGATCAGCCGGCGTATGCGACAGCCCGTGAAGCCGTGTTCCCATTCCCGGTCGTCGAGCTCCGATAACGGCTGCAGTATGTGACTCTGCAATTGGCCTGTAGGGGTCGGCACGACGAAGCGGCTTAATAAGGGTCCGGTCTTCGGTCGATTGTCTCATCGCAGCCTGTGTGCTCTTCGCCATTCCCTTGCGGTGTCACACGCTGATCGTGAATTCACGTTTCTTGCTCGGGTCTGTCCGCTACCGGTACGAAATTCGTCTATTCGCGCTCTGCCCCCCAGGTATTCCAATAGGTCACCTCTTTCCCCGGTCGTCGCCTCGCGGGCTTAAAGTCTTCTCCCGTATAGTAGGCAACCGGCAGCAGGACGGCTTGGGTAACGGAGTCGGGAATGCCGAGTGCTTTGGCAACTGTGCGTTCTTCAACCAAGTGCAGTGTGGTCCAGGCCGACCCGAGCCCACGGGCGCGTAGGGCTAACATCAACGACCAGGCCGACGGCAGGATCGAGCCATATAAACCGGCTTGCGCCGCCGGGTTCGGGTCGGTTGGTCGGCCCTCAATGCAGCCGATAATCAGCACGGGCACCTCATGCATATGATCGGAGAGATGCCACGCCGAGGCGGCAATGCGCTGACCTGGAGTCGCCGGGGTACCGGTGGGACGTGGGCCGGCATAACGCTCGAAACTCTGCCGGTACAGGTCCGCGACGATCTTTTTCCGGCCCGGGTCGGTCACGACCATAAAGCGCCAATTCTGCCGGTTGCTACCGCTCGGTGCCTGGAGGGCGATTTCTATGACTTCTTCGATAACCTCCGGTTCAACCAGACGAGTCAGGTCAAGCCGTCTCCGTACCGTGCGCGTGGTCGTCAGCAATTTGTCGACAACCGTAAGATCGAGCGGGGCGGCTAGTGGGGTGGAAGGCGCATCCCCTTTATCAGCGTTCGTCCGCTGGTCTCCATACGAAGGGCTAGGCTGGAAACCGAAGCTGGTGGCGATGAGCGTCGTTATGAGCCAGATCTTGGCGTTTGCAGGGATACAAATATGCGTTCCGCGTTCCACGAATACTCCTTAATCAGCTCCGGGACGTACGAATTGAATTCTTGGTGGAGACACTCGGATATTTTTCTGATTCTCCAGGTCTTGCCGAACGCGCTGGCGGAGTGATTCCAAGCGGACTCCGGAGCATGCTTCCGGGAGTGATGAAATTCTCTTCAGCCCCTTTCCCAGCATTTTCACTCCGCCCGGATAGCCGGAGACATATTTATGGTAGCCCACCGCGATTTGGATCAGACCGATGAACATCTCCCAGGTATTGTCATCGCTCTCCACCTCATCTAGGGCCTCTTCCAAATACTCATGGGCTTCAAAATAGCGACCGGAATTAAAATCTTTGGCTGCTCTGAGCAGAGCAGGGTGGTATGTCATGGCCAAGTATTGTAGCTTTTCCCTCGATAAGAGAAAGTGCTCAGAGAAGGGGGGCCGCACGATGGCGAACGTTGCTGAACTGTGTGGAAGAACGCTGACCGAGGTTGCCGGGCTAATCAGGGAGAAAGAGGTCTCGCCGGTCGAGTTGACCCAGGCCATGCTTGATCGTATCCACGATCTTGATGGCAGGCTCCACAGCTATATTACAGTCACGGCCGATCTGGCCCTGGAACAGGCTGAAGCTGCGGAACAAGAAATCCAGAGCGGAATGTATCGCGGGCTACTGCATGGGGTGCCGATTGCGGTCAAAGATCTGTGTTACACTACGGGCATTCCCACCACTGTGGCCTCACCCATGTACGCAGATTTCAGACCCGACTTCAACGCCACCGTGGTTGATAAGTTTTATGAAGCCGGAGCCGTCATGCTGGGCAAACTGGCGATGACCGAGTTTGCCCTGTCCGGTTATCATCCCTTCATGCAGCCACCGGTCAATCCGTGGAGTGCCGAGCACTGGCCGGGAGCGTCATCAAGCGGGTCGGGGGTCGCGACCGCGGCATCCCTGTGTTTTGGCTCACTGGGCTCGGACACGGGCGGTTCGATCCGCTTCCCGTCCGCCGCCTGCGGCATTGTCGGTGTCAAACCAACCTATGGCAAGGTCAGCCGCTACGGCGTATTTCCCTTGGGAGAAACTCTGGATCACGTTGGGCCGATGACGCGCAGCGTGGCTGATGCCGCAGCGATTTTACGCACGATTGCCGGCTTTGACCCCAATGATCCAACCACCCGGCGCGAAACGGTACGCGATTACATGGACACCGTCTACAACGGAGCCCAGGGCCTCCAGATCGGCGTGGATGAAGCTTACTGTACTACAGGCGTTGACCCGGTCGTACGCAGCGCCGTGCTGGCTACAGTTGGGGTCTTCCGGGACTTGGGAGCCGAGATTCACGAGGTGGACGTCTCGCGGATCAACGAAGCCACGCCCTTCTGGTATGCCATGTGCGCGGCAGAGGCCGCGGCGGCGCACGCCGAGACTTTTCCGTCTCGGGCGGATGAATACGGTCCCACGTTTCGGACGTTTTTGGAAGACGGGGTCAAAGTGACCGGCGCCCACTACGTCAAGGCGCATGTTGCCCGCCAGCATACCCGCCGGTTGATTGACGAGACATTGCAAAAGGTAGATATGTTGCTGTGCCCGGCTATGGCGACCCCGCCGATGGCAGTCAAAGACTTCTCGCCGCACGCCGTACTCCCCCCTGATACGGTCCCGTCCCTGTTGGCCTTTACCGCGCCGACGGATCTCAGCGGCAGCCCGACGGTCAACCTGCCGTGCGGATTTACGGACGATGGTCTGCCGCTCAGCGTCCAGCTTGTTGGTCGACATGGAGAAGAGGGCACAATCTTGCAGGCCGCCTATGCCTACGAGCAGGCAACCGAATGGCATACCCGACAGCCAGAGGTGTAGGAGACTGGGAGGTTAGGGACGAGATGTTGGAGGGTGGGGGCCGTGTTGGACTGAAACAATGGCCTTGCCCGCCGTCGCCGGATGACAATAATCGAGATTCCGGCGGTTTGGAGCAGTCCGATGGGGCCAGCCCCGGCCGTGTGGGCTGCGTTCACTCCAGACCATACGGCTCAGGGGGACTTGGGCGACAGGGAGCGCGGCCGAGGGCCGTGTTTCCAGCAGTCCCGTGTTCCTGCGGCAAAAATTGGGGGGCGGCGGACCGCCAGCCTTCGCCCCCGCCCGTGAATTCAAGGTCGAACCAGACCTCAACGTCTTCCGCCACCGGCCTGACAATCAGTTCAATGGGAAACCCGGTGCCAGGAGGGCACACCAGACAAAGAGGCTATTCATCCACCAAGGCCGCGCCTTGAGTCGCTCCTGGGGAAAAGGCGTTTCAGTCCGCATGGCTCAGCGACCCTAATCTTGCCGAACTTTGACAACCAGCTTTTGCCGGCCCCACTTGAGCGCTTTCTTCCGGGTGGAAAAATAGACGTCCAAGCGATTCGGGCCCTTAATCGCGCTGCCAATATCTTCGACCACCCCCTTGCCGTAGCCGGGAATTTTCATGACTGTCCCATACGGATAATAGCGGGTGTCCGCGGCAATGGTGCCGTACTTGGCCTTAGTGCCGCTAGCGGTCAGACCCACAATCTTTCGTTTGCCCTTATTCGGCCCGCTAGCCACATAAGCTCGCCAGAAAAAGATCCGTCCGCGTCGCCAATTGGTACTGATTTTGTCGGACGAGTAGGCGGTCACAATCATGGTCCGCTTTTCGTACGACGCACAGCCGGTCAGGCCGCTCAGGCCGAACGCCAAGCCTACCATGACCCATAGTCCGTACCCGTACGCGTTTGTCCTCCACTCCATACTCCACCTCCACATTCCCGGGTCGTGTCCCAGTTTGCATCCCCCCCAGCCTTCTCCCTCAGAGGGGAGAGGGCCAGACCTTCTCTCCCTGGAGGGGGTCTATACGATCGGTTTGACCGGCCTCGCAGTCATGGGCGTGCCAACCCTGCGCTTTTTGTTTCATTCCAAAGCGTCGCCACAGGTCTGGACCGAGAGCGGTCGGGCTACCATCAGCGCCGAGGGCCTCGCTGGTGGCAAAGGGTGAATCGTCACTCGCCGGACATGGCGCGGCTCCGGCAATGGTTTCGCTCGCGCCATGTCCTGGACAGGACTGAAACGTTGCCAAGGCTTTCGAGCGTCCCATGCCGCTAGCCCCACCGGCGATAACCGCGACTTTGCTCCCATGTCTCATGCTGCCCCCCGGTTTCCGTGCGTCGCCGCCCGGAGGAGATTCGCTACATCCTGACTGTATTTTCCGGCTCGGCGACCACCGGGTTTTCCAACTCGCCTAGCCTATCGATAGCGATTTTGACCGTATCACCAGGCTTGAGATAGCTGGGTGGCTTCCTGGCAAAACCCACGCCGCTCGGAGTCCCCGTGGAGATGACGTCACCCGGTTCCAGGGTGAAACTCGTTGACAGATGCTCGATCAGATCAAAGCAGTCGAACAGTAATTGACAAGTATTCGAGCTTTGCCGCACCTCGCCGTTCACCCAGGTTTTGAGGTCCAGGGTATGCGGGTCGCCGACTTCATCCGACGTGACCAAGTAGGGGCCCAGCGGGCAGTGCGTGTCGAATGATTTACCCATGGTGAAGGTTGGCACGCGAATTTGCCAATCCCGCACGCTGACATCGTGAGCGATGGTGTAGCCAGCAATCACCTCGGCGGCGCGGTTCTTTGGCACATGGCGGCAATAGCGGCCAACGACCATTCCCAGTTCGCCTTCGTAGTCCACTTGGTCCGAGGCGCGCGGGACGTGTATGCCTGTGCCCTGCCCGATCACCGAGGTGGATTGTTTATTGAAAATCATGGGAATTCCCGGTGTCTTCATGCCGGTTTCTTCAATGTGATCTCGGTAGTTGAGGCCGACCGCCAGAATTTTCGGCGGTCGGAGAATCGGGGCTTCCAGGGTCACGTCGGCCACCGCAAGCCGGGCCGCGCTCTTTTCAGCGGCCTGCCGTGCGCCCTCCAGTGCATCCGGGCCGGCCGCCAAGAAGGTGCACATCTCGGTAGGCAGGTCTGGGGCCGCGGTAGACAGGTCAACAACGTTCTCGCCGTCCACCACGCCAATACGGGTCGTTCCAGACTGGGTAAAGGTCACTAGTTTCATGTGATTCTCCTTGTAGGGGGACTGCGGATTAGTGGGCAAAGCGCTTCCAGGCCTTGGCTGGTTCTGGAACTGGCGGGATGTCCGACTGCGGTTCCGGTGGCGTGCCGGTGACGGCAAAGGGCACCTGGTTGCCAAAATACATCACATGTTGATTATACGGCTTTACTTTCTCGGGTGTGAGAACCAGAGTATGGCCGTCGAGCAGGGTGTGTTCGTGCGTCTTGGTCCACTCCAAGGCGGATTCCAGGCCGCCCGCGTGTGGCACTCCGATCCCGTGGATGTAATAGTGAGACGGAATAACGATTTTGGCCCCAAGCTTTTGCATAACCACGTCGGCCCACTTGGGCGTCAGGATATGCCCGTCGTCGCTAACCGATAAAAACGCCACGTCGATGTCGCCCACCATGTCCCAGATATGTTCAGGCGGGTTCTGTCGGTTGTCCCCCCAGTGCAGAAAGCGTAGCCCGCCGGTTTCGATCACGTACAGGTTATTGTTCCATTGGGTGCTTTCGTTGGGCGGGCAGGGATCCTTGCCGGTGGCGGCAATGACTGCGCTCCGAAGGGGATACTTACCCTGGGCTTCGCACATATGTTTTTCGGCAATGCCGAGAATCTTGACATCGCCCAACTCGAACGTCCCGGCCATACGGTCCAGAATCATGGTCGCGTCAACCCGTTCGGTCGCGTCGTGATCGAAGTGCGCGTGGGTGACGAGCGCGATATCGGTCCGCTGCTTGGGCAGATGCATCTGATACCACATGCCGTACCTGTGCGTCGGATCGTTACGCCACGGGTCAATAAGCAACTCGATACCGCGCGGTGAGGTGATCTTGAACGCCATATGGCCGTAATAGGTGACGGTCACCTCCCCGGTGCTTTTACGAACTCCGCCGTACTTCTGAGCGGCCATGACTCTGTCGTTGTTCGAGTCTTGCTCGTGGGCGACGCTATGGGTACTGGCCGTGTGTGGGGCAACCAAGACCGCTAGCAGCAGGATAACGGGGGACCAGATAGCGGGGGGTATCAGACTCCTTCTCTTTGCTCTCATACGCCAGTGCCCCTTTCTGCATCCAGCCTATGATTCTTTGCCCCAGTGTTCAAGGACGAGGGGGACGCCAAGTCGGGGGGAGGGAGCGGCAAGAATACGGACGTCCTAGCCCTTGCGATAGTCCGAGTTCTCCAATCCCGGCATGGTGAGATAGCCGGGCAATTGTTTGAACCGGGCGATCCAGGCTTGAACCGCAGGGTAGGGCTCCAGGGAGACATCGCCCATGGGCGCGAGCGCGATATACGGAAAGCAGGAGACATCGGCAAGCGTCGGTGTGTGTCCACACAGCCAGTTTTGCCCGGACAACTGTTTCTCCATAATCGTCAGTGACGTTGTACCGCGTATGTGGGCTTCCTCAAGGTCGCCTTTGAACGTATGCGGCAGGCCGTTGCCGCTAATCCCGAACGACACTAGGGCGCGTGCCGTAAACACTCCAAACTGAATCCAACTGGCCGCAAAAGCCAGCCATTCCATGACGGAGGCCGTGTCGGTGTTATCGGTGGGGAGCCATTGCCGGTGCTCATCGTACTGGGTTGCCAGATAGACCAGGATGGCCATGGAGTCTCGCAAAACCACCTCGTTGTCAACCAGAACCGGTACCTCACCGCGTGGATTAACGGCCAGAAACGGCGCTTGGTGCTGCTCGTCGGCCATGAGATCGACATGGACGGACTCATGTTCAAGACCGAGGAAGGACAGCAGGAGACGGACCTTGTGGCTATTGCCGGATTCCGGGTGCTCGTAGAGTTTCATGCATTTCTCCCATAAACTCCATCCTACCATTGTTCTTGCGATCTTCCAAAGAAATATCGAACAGGCTATGCTCCTCTCGCTCAAAGAGCGATGAGGAAAGGAGGCCTGTATGAAGCTCGCTACCCCCCGTTTGGATCCTGTGCAACCCGAAGACTGGAATGACGAGATCAAGGAAATTTTACAGCCCAATGTCGAAAAGGGAACGGTTTTCAATATCTTCAAAACCTTGTCCCACCATCCCGACCTGTTTCGCCGTTGGCTCGTATTTGGCAATCACGTGTTGTTCAAATCCACTTTGCCGCCGCGCGAGAGGGAATTGATCATCCTGCGTATCGGCTGGCTGTGCGAGGCCGAGTATGAGTGGGCCCAGCATGTGTTGATTGGCAAGGAAGCTGGGCTGACTGCCGAGGAGATTGACCGTATTAAAGCCGGCCCGAATGCGCGGGGCTGGAGCGAGACGGATAAGCTGTTGCTGCAAGCCACGGATGAGCTACGGAAAGACGCGTTTATCACCGATGCGACCTGGAACGGGTTATGCCAGCATTTTGATACCAAGCAACTCTTGGATGTGGTGTTTGCCGTGGGCCAGTATAACCTGGTGTCCATGGCGTTGAATACTTTGGGGGTGCAGTTGGATGACGGCTTGGCGGGGTTCTGAGGGAAACCCACCCCGGGCTACGGCCAACTCTCCGAGGAGGGGATTGCAGAAGCTTTGCAGGGCGGATTAGCGGGGTGTCATCCGCCACCTCTGTGGGACAAACACGCTCTTTTGCACACGTAACGGAGGAGCTTGAAGCCGGAGGAGGCATGGGAGATCGATTGAAAGACAAGGTGGCCATTGTGGTCGGGGCCGGGCAGACGCCGGGCGAGACGATCGGCAACGGCCGGGCCACGGCGATTGTCTACGCCCGCGAGGGAGCCAGGGTCCTGCTGGTGGACCACCGGCTCGAATCCGCCCAGGACACGCAGGCCATGATTGAGCAGGAGGGTGGAACTGCATCCGCTTTTGCCGCAGACGCGACCAGTGAGGCCGACTGCAAGGACATGACGGAAGCCTGTGTCGAGCGCTACGGCCGTATCGATATCTTGCATAACAACGTCGGTATTGGCGACGGCGACTCGGGTGTGACCCATATGCAGGAAGAGAACTGGGACCGCATTCTCAGCGTCAACACGAAGAGCGTGATTATGCCGAGCAAGTGTGTCATTCCCATTATGCGCGGCCAGCGCAGCGGGGCGATTATCAATATCTCCTCAATTGCTGCGGTCTGTGCGGTGGGCATTCTCGCGTATAAGACCTCAAAGGCCGGGGTGAACGCGATGACGCATCAGATGGCCCTGGGCAACGCTAAATACGGCATTAGAGTGAATTGTATTATGCCGGGTTTGATGGATACGCCCATGGCGATTGAAGGCATTTCAAAAGTCCGAGGGATCTCCAAAGAGCAATTACGCCAGGAACGTGACGCCTCCGTGCCTTTGGGCGCGAAAATGGGCACGGGCTGGGATATTGCCAACGCTTCGCTCTTCCTGGCCTCGGACGAAGCAAAGTTTATTACTGGAATACTGCTGCCGGTAGATGGTGGCCAGAGCGCACGTATTGGCTAAATTGAGGGGGAGGAGATACCCCCCCCCCCCCCCCCGAAAAAAGAGAGGCTTGTCATGTCAACCCTACTGCATATGTCGTTTCGGGTACGTGACCCGCAACGCTCCGCCGAGTTGTACGCCGACTTGCTTGACGGCAAGGTGGTTGGGTCGGGACCACAGTTGAACAGCATCGGCGTACGTACAGTCGTGTTCGGCGATTGGCGGCCCGGACGGCTGAACGACATCATGGAATTCTGGCCGTTGGACAAACACTGGGCCAAGGGTGAATTCACCG
Organism: uncultured Binatia bacterium (SeqCode); assembly: GCA_965116085.1. Lineage (GTDB taxonomy): Bacteria > Desulfobacterota > Binatia > Bin18 > Bin18 > Bin18. The sequence goes on along the minus strand of OZ220487.1, from coordinate 4,278,182 downwards.
ACCGCACAGTAGGGCAGGATCACCACTTCGGACATATTGCGTTTACGACCGACAAATCCCTCGACCAATTGGCCGCCATTGCCGCCAAGCACCAAGTTGAAATCCTCGAAGAAGAACGCGGTCTGTCCCATCTCGTTCCGGTCATCTACGATCACGAAGGCAATTTCGTAGAATTCTTCTCGGCGAGCGATCGCCTGCCTACATCCCGTCGGCCCGATGGCTAACCTGGGCGGCTTCAGATTGAAACATCAGGTCGGAGTGCGCCGTAACCTCGCGTTGGCGCTAGGGAGCAGTTGCCGTGGACGGTGCAAGTAAAGCGGTCTACCTCGATTTGGCAGTGCAGGTGGCCTAGAAGGTATAGCTACGTCACCCTTCTGCCTCCCGAGTCCTGCGCAGGTGCGGACGGGCACATCGGTGCCTCGCCCCGAAGCGACCCGCCGGGGGTTTGTCGAAGGCTGGACGAGAAGACGCTGCTCCTCTCCGGGTTACGGGCCGCCGTACAGGGAGCCTCGGCTTGCCGACCATTCCTTAACTGGCCTGCGGAACGTGGACGGTACGAACCTCAACGCCTCTGGAGGAACTCTGGACGCTTGCTGACCGGGCGTTTTCTTCCCGCGACACTTCTGGTGCCGGCAGGCGTCCTATCGGCCAGCGGCTTGCTATCAGGAATCTCTACATCCCCTGACGGGTTGATCTTGACAGATGCGAGGCCGCTGTCAGCAACGACGTCTTTAGTAATACCGGGGAGAGACGGGGCTAGGATGTCGGGCCGAGTTGTGCGAATTGCGTCCATGAGTTTTGGAAGAGTTCTCTACAAGTCCCCCACTTCCAACTCCAGCATCTCCCCATACTTCTGGATGGCTTGCTCGCGTAGCACTGGCAGATGGCCGGTGGGGAACAGGCCCTTGGTACCCTCATACTCGCGCAGAACTTGGCGAGCCACGGTGACCTTATGCACCTCGGTCGGGCCGTCAGCCAAGCCCATGACGAAAGACTCGGTGATCTGTTTGGAGAATGGCATCTCGTTGGATACGCCTAGCGATCCGTGCAGGTAGAGCGCCCGGCAGGCCACATCGTGAAAGACTTTGGGCATCTGGGCTTTGACTGCGGCAATGTCTTTGCGCACCTTGCGGTAGTCTTTGTATTTGTCGATGCGCCAAGCGGTTTGCAGCACGAGGAGCCGGAACTGCTCGATCTCAATCCAGGAGTCGGCGATCTTTTCCTGGACCATCTGTTTATTCGCCAGGATTTCGCCTTGGGTTTCGCGCGACAACACCCGCTCGCACATCAGGTCGAAGGATTTCTTGACTTGGCCGATGGTACGCATGGCGTGGTGAATCCGCCCACCACCCAAGCGCGTCTGGGCGACCTCAAAGCCTTGGCCGGGGCCGCCCAGAATATGATCTGCGGGAACCCGCACGTCTTCATAGCTGATATAGGCATGGTCACCCTCATCTCCAGACTCTTCGCCAATCCCGACATTCCGAATGATATTGATGCCTGGTGTGTCTGCCGGCACCACGAACATGGACATGCTCTGATAGGGAGCGGCGTCCGGATCGGTCACGGCCATGACAATCAGGAAGCCGGCCCAGCGAGCGTTGGACGAGAACCACTTCTGTCCGTTGATGACCCACTGATCCCCGTCCCGTTCGGCCTTGCATTTGAACATCTTGGGGTCGGCACCGGCATGCGGCTCGGTCATGGAAAAGCACGACACGATCTCGTTGTTCAGCAAGGGCTTGAGAAAGCGCTCCTTGAGTTCTGGCGTACCGTAGTGCGCCAGGATTTCGCTGTTGCCGGTATCTGGAGCTTGGCAGCCAAAGACGATGGGCGCGAAGCGGGAACGACCCAGTACCTCGTTCATGAGGGCCAGCTTGAGTTGGCCGTAGCCGGGGCCACCCAGTTCCGGTCCCAGGTGACAGGCCCACAGGCCGCGCTGCCTGACCTGTCCCTGGAGTTTAGGTACGATTTTTCTGTGACGTGGATTCTGAATATCGTACGGATTCCCTAAAATATGATCTAAGGGCTCGACCTCTTTACGGACAAATTGTGTCATCCAATTCAGTTCTCTTTGGAATTCCGGCTCGGTTTCAAAACCCCAGGACATACATTCCTCCTTAGTGTGGTCGTTTCGCTCGGACGGGCGCCGCCAGAGTAGTCCCTTGCTCCCCATCTGTCGATGTCCCCCAGCACAACATGAGGGATGGGCAGTGGCCAGGAAAGCCTCCCCGATGGGCTGCCAAAAAATGCCGCTGTCACAGGAGGAGCGTGGGCTCTCCCGCCGCCGACCGTCTAGCACGGACGAATGGTCACCTCGGTACTGTGGACGCTGGAACTCTCGCCCATATCGGATCGAACCCCCGGATTCAGCGTGTTCACATTGTGATGACCGGCTTCGAGTTTGGGCCAGCGGCCTTTATGCGTCAGGGCCACGCCTCGGGGAGCGATAGCGTCAATCGTCGCGGTCAACTCAAGCTGGCCGGTTTCGTTCTCAAGTCGTACGCGCGTCCCATTCGTCACCCCAAGCTGTGCCGCGTCGTCCGGGTGCAGAGTGACGCCGGCCCGGCCGGCGCGTTGCTGGAGGTTGGTATCGTTGGCGTACGAATCGTTGAGCCGCCATCGCGAGGCCGGACTCAGCAGACGGAAGCGGTTATCTGTCGGCCGGGTGTCTGCCCAAGGCTGGGGCACCCGCGGCAGGCCCTTTTGTTCGGCCTTGTCCGAGGCGATTTCAATCCTGCCGCTAGGGGTATCAAAGATCAGGTCTTCGTAAAAGATGAGTGGAGCTTGGCTGATCGAGCGCCAGCCTGTCCGTTGGAGGGTGCCGAAGTCACAGCCGGTCTGCATTTCAGCGAGGAGCTGGCCGATAATCGCCTCGTCCGACTCAAAAAGCGGCGGGTCTTCAAATCCCATGGCCGCGGCCAGACGACGAAAAATTTCCTGATTGGGCAGAGACTCACCCATGGGCTCCCGTGCTTTCGACTGTGCGCCAATGTTGAGATGAAAATAGCTGAAGGTGAGGTCGTTGAATTCGAGGAAGCTCGCTGCTGGCAGCACGAGGTCGGCAAAATCCGTGGTATCGGTGGGAAAACAATCGATGGCCACCGTGAACAGGTCTTCGCGCTTGAGAGCCGCGTGCAGGCGTTGCTGTTGTGGGGCGGACGCTGCGGGATTGGTATTCCAACATATCAGGGCCTGTGAGGCATGCGCGTCTTCGAGGCGAGCGGCAAAATCCATATGGCTGATGCGCGGCGGTTTTCCTTTTGCCAATGGTGTACCGGCCAAAGCATCAAAGTCCATGCCGGCAATACCGGGGGTGATGTTCAGATAGTAAAAGCCGGCACCGGGTTTGCCGATATTCCCGGTCAGGGCCGGCAGCAGCCCACAGGCGCGCATGATGTTGCCGCCGGTGGTTTGTCTTTGCAGGCCCTGTCCGACCCACAGCAGGGACGGGCCGGGACCGTACAGATGGGCGGCGTGCTCGATCAGGTCTGCCGGCACGCCGGTCGTCCGCTCTCCCCAGGCTGGAGTACAGGGCGCTAACAAGGGCAGCACTTCGTCGTAGCCCGCCGTATAGTGGGCTATGAAGTCGGCCTGAAAAAATCCGTCCCGCTGCAGAACGTGCAGCAAGCTGAAGGCTAGGGCTGCATCCGTCCCAGGAAAAGGTTGAAGGTGGAGGTCCGCCCGGGCTGCGGTCTCCGTCCGTATTGGATCGACAACAATCTTCTGAGCGGGGGATTCGGGCAGCCAGTGCTTGTGTGCGTGTGGGGCGGAATGGGCCGGGTTCGCCCCCCAGACCAGAATACAGCGCGAGTCTGCGGACGTGCGGGGGTCAAAGCCTACAGATGAGCTTCCGAACAACAACCCCCAGGCCACCTGTCCGGCCATATTACAGATGGTGTCGGGTTCGACCTCGGTTGCGCCCAGACGGTGAAAAAAACGCAGGGGAAACATATGGGCCAGCAGCGACAGCGTACCGGTGTAATGGGTATGAACGATGACCTCCGGGCTGGTCGTCTGCGCAATATGCTGGAGTTTCGAGGCAATGATCGCAAGGGCTTTGTCCCAATCGATCCGCTCGAACCGGCGGTGTCCCTTGGGGCCGGTCCGTCTGAGCGGATATAACAAGCGGGCCCGCTTATCCTGCCAGACGCCATTATAGGCCGTGGCGCATTTCCCGCACAGTGCGCCCCGCGAAACCGGATGGTCCGGGTCACCTAGCACACGGGTGATGGCTCCGTCTCTGCGCTCGATGACTATACCGCAGCCGTCATAGCAGTCGCGCGGGCAGGTGGTCCGTATACGTTGGTTCATCGTCTCCTCCTTCATCCGTGGCGCTGCATATGGGCGTCAATGCAACTTGCCCCCCTTTTGTAAACCCCGGCGTTCGCATAGGCTAGAGCGTTGCAGCAGCAAGTTAAAGGAGCAGGGATGAAGAAGCTTCAGTTTCTGAGAGGCCGTTTGCGGTTGGGAATATGGACGCTGGCGCTGATCGCCGTTTTTTCTGCGGGGCCCCCAGTGCAGGCCAGTCAGTTGACTGTACCGGGGGTAGCCGCCAGCGACGGTCTGGTGGTCGGCAACACGGTGGCCTATCCATTTAACGCGGCGACTGCGTTGTTTCACAATCCGGCCCAACTCAGCTTGCTGCCCAACTCCTTCTCTACGGGTGTATTCAACATCATGTTCCATCCGTCCTATGAAAATAGGCATGGTATCTTCCTGCCGGACTCCCTACCTCCGTCGCTGTCCGATCAGGAGAAGGAAAGATTCCGTGCCGCCTTCGAGTTCAGCCCCGCGCCCGGGCGCTCCGGGCACTACGACAGTACCAGTCGCGAATTCCCAGTAGCACCGAACTTCGGATATGTGACCGACCGGTTTGCACCTTTCTCATTCGGTATCGGTATGTACGGCTCGTTGGGTTTCGCCTTTAACCATGATGCCGGGCCCGAGCACGGGATCCCCAATAATTTTTTTACCGAACTGGTATCAGTGTCGTTGGCACCGTCCCTATCCTATTCGCTGGCGCCGAACCTGCATATCGGGGCTGGCATCAACCCGACCTATGGACGGCTGAAGACCAAATCTCCCTCCCCGCTCGGTCGGCTCGACCTTGATGTGCGCGGGCCGGGCATATTCGGCTCTATCGGAGTGATGTATCAGCCTACAGACCGGCTCAACCTGGGTGTGACCTATAAGACGCCGGGCAAAATCTGGATGTTCGGCAACGCCCGTGTGGCCGGGAGCGGCGACGACGCCACGGTCTATTTCAATATTCCCCAAAACGTGAAGTTCGGGTTCGCGTATCGTGTCACTGATCGTCTGACGGTCGTCGGCCAAGCGCGTTGGAGCCATTTATCCGTGTTCGACGAGACGCGGATCCGGTTCGAGGAGCATACGTCGCTGAATCAACCCGCCGTGGGCCGGGCCAAGGACCGTTGGCGGACAGGTGCCGGGTTGACCTATCAGCTGTCCGAAAGCCTCATGCTCGGTATCGGGTTCTCGTATGAACCGTGGGCCATCAAGGACGAAGCGCTCAAGCCTACACTGGCTGATCATACCGATTTTATGGTTGGCTGGGGAGGGCAGTACACGCACGGCTCGTGGATTTTTGATGTGATCGGCGGCGTGTCTCACGTCGAGCCGCGGCATTCGGACGTTCGGGAAAACCCTGCTTTCCCCGGTCGTTACGACCTCTCTATGAACGTCTTCGGGTTTCAGATGACGCGTCTGCTCGGACCATCGGAAACGGAAGCCACGGATGATGCCGCGTCTACGATAAGCATGGCTTCGTACCGGGACTATACGGACTCTACCCGCTACTCCATTGCCGCGTCTCAGAGCAAACGGAAGGCTGGACGCGATCTCTTGAGCGACCCGAGTCAGGGCGAAGCGCTCCTAGATGCGTTGATCGCAAAACTTTCGCGCAATCGTTGCACCATCATGCTCCGGTCCGAATCCGAGCGCATGTTTGCGCTCTCGGACAAGGAACGTCGGCGGTGGTGTCGGCGCTGGGACGACTTACGGCCGGCGTAAGGCCGACCTGCAGCGTCCGGTCACCCCATTTGTCTACTGGATCAGGCGAAAGGCTGGGTCGGCGGGATTTTCTCTCGATCGCCTTCTTTCTTTGGCGGCTCTGGGTTGAAGGGGACGGGAGTCGATTGTGATTCGCCAACCAGATCTGCCCTGCCGGGCGAGGCTAGACGCTCGCCCGACCTCGCCTGGATCAGGTGCGCTCGGTGGAATGACGCTGGCTGCGGAACAATAATCTGAGTTCCCGTCTCCGTGTCCAGCCTGCGTTGTTGAACGGTGTTCGCCGCTTGATACGCTCCCCTCTACTTCAAGTCAAAACGCAGGATGTGGATAGACAACGGGACACAGCTTGGCTGGTTGATCGATCCCGAGAAGCAACGTGTCCTTATCCACCGGCCGGGGGCACCCAGCCGAGTGCCTGGAGAATCTTGACAGTCTGAACGGCGAACCTCTTCTATCCGGCTTATACTTGTCCGTGGTCAGGGTATGGGGAGATGTGAAGAGCGTTGCCACACAGGTCTCGCAACTCCCTCCCGGAGAGGGTCCGATGCCCTAGGCGGCGGAGGCCGCCTAGGGCGGTACGGTGAGGGGCCTTCGCCCGTACAGTGTACGCCCGGGAGAACTTCGGCAGAGGACGGTCCGTCGAGGCTGGGCCGGCGCGGGGTCTCCCGCGCAGTACCTGGGCAAGTCTACGACAGTCTTGCGCTGGCGGCTCGGGCGATTGAATAGCGGGAACTTGCCAACGTTCGGACGCCCGACCCGGCAAAACGACCGGCAGGCGTTCGGGTGAGACGGTCTGGGCAGGGAGGTCGGTTGCCGCTTCCATATGCCAGCCATGGTCTACACGCCACGCGCCTCTTCGACTTCAACCCCGGCCGCGCTCAAAGATATCCATTGCGGAACGCGACGCATTCTCCGCAATGATTGGCGCGGCAACCTCGTCTCCAACTGCCGCCGCGACAATCAATAAGGTATGCCCACAGGCATGGCCGACCCCTGACCGGCCGTCATACTCGGGCCAGACGCCGATATGCCGTGGCTCGCTCCCGGCCTGAGCCATGAACGCGCTCGGAAGAGCACCTCTCCCGTTTTAGCCGAGAGGCCCACTTCGTCCAGCATTTCCACCAGCCACCGGGCGGCTGTTTCTTCTTCAAACCTGATTTCTGGGTCGGTGTGAATCCAGTGGAGCAGGGTAAGAGGTTCGTCTCGAACTTGAGCGAATCGCTCCTGGGCTCCAGTCTGGACTTCCATAGGGGCTCTTTTTTTCTTCTTTCTTCGTCTACCTTAACCGTCCGTCCTTCTTCGGCGTTTGGGAGAGAATGTCCTTCCAAATCGAGGAGGGAACGTGGTACATGAAGGCAAGACGTCTGTGAGAGCGAGAAATAAAGAAGGAGGATTGCGCATGGATATAGTTTTATGTGGACAACTCGCTGTTTCGGTCTTTTTTGCTATCGCTTTTTTACAATCGGCAGCCGACAAGTGGCTTGATAGCGCAGGGAATATCGAATTTTTCAGCGGCCATTTTGCTAATAGTCCGCTGGCTAGCATGGTCCCGTCGATGTTCTGGACCATTACGGTCCTCGAATCGCTGGCCGGTGTGTTGAGCGGTCTTGGCGCGCTCATGCTTCTGCTCGGGAGGGGAGCGGGCTTGGCCGTGTGGGGGCTGGTGTTCTCAACCGTCTCGTTGCTGTGCCTGTTCTTCGGTCAACGGTTAGCCCGAGACTATGCTGGCGCAGCTGTGATCGCTGCCTATTTTGCCGTGGCGCTACTGGGCTTTGCGGTCTTGGGCGGATGATCTAGGTGCCCGCCGCCGCAGTTTTCTGCCGTATCAGTCGGTCACGTATCTGTTCATCTCTTGCCATATCAACGGCTGTCCAGGCCATGGATAGCGCTCCGTCCATTAAGGCTTTGTCCGCGGCCTGAGTCACACAGTGTGCCGTGAATTCGGGTTGGTGATTCACGGCGGGCAACGAATCAATCCCGATATAGGGATGGATTGAGGGCAGAGCCAAGGACACATTGCCCATATCCGTCGAACCTGCCGCACGTTCAATTTCTGGACCACGCTCCGGAAAGCTGCGCCCGAGCGCTTCCGCATTGTGTTGGTAGAGATTCGCTATCTCCATATCGGACCGGTGCTCTGCATAAGGCTGGTCTCCGCCAACGATTTCGAGCCTTGCTCCGGTTGCCAGGGCACCGGCTTCAAAACAGCGCTGGACTTTCTCTTTGATGGTGCCCAACTCATCCAACGTCTTGGCCCGGACAATATATTTGGCCTCGGTATGAGCAGGGATGACGTTCGGCGCGTCCCCGCCCTGGGTGATAATACCGTGAATGCGGTCCGTTGGGTGAATGTGCTGGCGCAGGAGGCCAATGGCCGTTTGCGCCAGCGTCAAGGCGTCTGCTGCGTTGATGCCGCGTTCGGGAAAAGCCGAAGCGTGGGCGGCCTTACCCGTATAGCGTACGTGAAACATAGAACAGGCGATAATGGACGGATCAACTACATCCATAGGAGCTGGGTGGACCACCATGGCGGCATGGGTATCTGCGAATGCCTCCCGCTCCAAGAGGAGAATCTTTCCCCCAGCGTTTCCTGCTTCTTCGGCGGGTGTGCCGAGCACACTCACGGCCAATCCCACCTCGTCTGCTACCTGAGCCGCCGCAATCCCGGCACCAACCGCGGATGCGGCGATGATATTATGACCGCAGGCATGGCCGATGCCAGGTAAGCAGTCATATTCGGCACAGATGGTAATATGTAACGGCCCGCTTCCAGCGCGCGCCACAAAGGCAGTCGGCAGGCCACAAATGCCGGTTTTTACAGCAAAGCCGGCGTCGCTGAGCGCTTCTGCAATCCAGGCGCATGCTCTCTCCTCCTCAAAACCAAGCTCGGGATGTGCGTGAATACGGTGACTCAGAGCAAGCATGGCATCCTGAGCTTGCATCAATCGTTCCTGCGCGCCAGCCTTCGCATCCATACTGTTCTCCCTTAATTGTCCTCCCTCGGGGCGAGGGTTGGAGTACCCCCCATCCTAACATACCAACGTGTTTGACATCCAGCAGAAAATGAAAATCGCTCATGACCCTCGTATCCCTAGGGCCAAGCTCTAGAGTATACTACGAGCTGGCCCCGATAATGTGGCGTGGGGAGAAGGACGAACCGTAGGAAGAAGTTGACCTAGGCACCCAAGTGTCGGCCACGTCAGCAGGGACGAAGTCGACTCAGTGATACTGGCGCTGAAAGGGGTATGCGTGAAGACTGTTCCCGAAAGATTACAGAATCTGACCTCGGCCCGTGTTGGTATTCGCGGCATGCATTGTGCCGCGTGTGTTATCAAGATCGAACAGGCGTTGTCACAAACACTCGGTGTCGTACGGGCGAGTGTCAACTTGGCGAGTGAAGAAGCCGTGGTGGAATATCTGCCCGATCAGATCAGCTTGCCCGGCCTTGGTGCGGTGGTTGCCTCAACCGGCTTTGAAATGGTCGAACGCGGGGAGGCGGCCGGCAGGGAGGTCGAACGCCAACACCGGGACGACTATCTCTCGCTGAAAAGGAAGCTGACCGTCAGCGCTCTGTTGACAGGGGTGGTCTTGATGGGAACCGCAACTCCGCTGTTATCTTTCCTGCCGTTCGGTACCCCTGTGTGGTTATTCGTCCTCACTACCCCTGTCCAACTCTGGGTCGGTGGGCAATTCTACCGAAGCGCCTGGATGAGGGCACGGCACGGCTCAAGCGATATGAATACCTTGATCGTGGTTGGCACCTCGGCCGCCTATCTCTATAGTACAGTAGCCGTGTTTGCTCCCGATTTTTTCGTCACGGTTGGACAGCAGCCCCAGATGTATTTCGATACCGCCGCGGTGATAATCACCCTGATCTTGCTGGGCCGTTTGCTGGAAGCGCGAGCGAAGAGAAGAACGACTGCCGCCATTCGGGGGCTTGCCCAGTTGCAACCTAACACGGCGACGCTGCTGCACGGAGAAGGGGAGCAAGAAGCCGTTCCGGTCGAGCAGGTACAGGTTGGTGATCGACTCCTCGTCCGGCCCGGTGAGTCAATCCCTGTAGACGCTACCGTCCAGGCAGGCTCATCCGCGGTTGACGAATCCATGTTGACCGGTGAGAGTCTGCCGGTTGAAAAGCAGCCCGGAGACCGTGTGACCGGAGGGACGCTCAACACAACGGGGGCGTTGACTGTGCTGGCGACCAAAGTGGGCAAAGAGACTGCCCTGGCTCAAATCATTGATCTCGTCCGGCAGGCTCAGGGCTCAAAAGCGCCGATTCAACGCTTGGCCGACACAATTGCAGCCTATTTTGTGCCTGCGATTATTGCGACTGCTGTTATCACGTTTTGTCTCTGGCTGACGTTTGGGCCGGATCCGTCTCTCACCTTTGCCCTCATGACCTTTGTGGCCGTGTTGATTATTGCCTGTCCGTGTTCGCTGGGCTTGGCCACCCCGACCGCCATCATGGTCGGCATCGGACGTGGGGCCGAATATGGAATCCTCATCAAAGGCGGAGAGATATTGGAGCGGGTGCATACCCTGACCACTGTGGTCTTTGATAAAACTGGTACGCTGACGACTGGAAAGCCTGCGGTAACCGAGGTCATCCCCTCCGAGATGCTGCCCGAACAAGCAACGCTGAGCAACACAGAGATACTGCGTGTGGCCGCGCGTGCGGAATGGCAGAGCGAGCATCCGCTGGGACAGGCCATTGTGCAGCAGGCCAAGACCCAGGGCCTGAAGCTCGGGCCGGTCGAGTCGTTTACCGCTCTTGCCGGACACGGGGTCGAAGCCCGGATGGAGGGAAAGCTCGTCCTGGTGGGCAGCCGCCGACTCCTTTCCCAACGGGGTATCCAGTCTGATGACATGTCGGAACGGGCTGAGTGCCTCTCACGTGAGGGGAAGACGCCGCTCTATGTGGTGGTCAATCGGCGCGTCGTCGGGCTGATCGCCGTTGCCGATACGCTCAAGCCTCAGGCGACCAAAGATGTCAGCCGACTTCAACAGATGGGGCTCGAAGTAGTTATATTGACTGGAGATAATCGGCACACCGCCCAAGCGATTGCCTTTCAGGCCGGTATTGGACGCGTATTGGCTGAAGTTTTGCCCGAAGAGAAGGCGGCCGAGATTGCACGCCTCCAAGATAACGGTGCGGCCGTTGCTATGGTCGGCGATGGGATTAACGATGCTCCGGCCCTGGCTCGAGCGACGGTCGGCATTGCCGTAGGTACCGGCACAGATATTGCCCTTGAGGCCGCCGACATTACGCTGATGCGCAGTGAATTATGCGGCGTGGCGACGGCAATTGAACTGTCGCAACGCACAGTTCAGGTCATCCGGCAGAATTTGTTCTGGGCCTTTGCCTATAACATCGCGGGCATTCCCCTTGCCGCTGGCCTGCTCTACCCTTTCTTTGGGATTCTGCTTGATCCTATGGTTGCCGCATCCGCCATGGCTTTGAGTTCGGTCTCGGTGTTGACGAATTCCTTGCGCTTGCGGACGATGCGCTTGGGAGGGACTGCCGTGTGAGTCGTCGGACGTAGGTCGTATGAGTGACTCTACATCGCTCGCGGCCACCGCTTTTCTTTGTCGACCTGCGCAAAGTCTTTGCCAATGCCGAGGAAGACAAGTCGAGCGGCCGGTCGGTCAGGGTTGCTGCAACCTCCGGGTAGGAGCGGGTTGCGGCCGATCCTAGTCCTCTGGCACTGCAGGAGATTTCATTATATACGGTCTCCGGCATTGAACGCTGGAGGGTTTGTGGATGGTGCGCGGTTTGTTCGTGCGCGTCCGGCGCGGTGCCCTCAGGGGGTACGTTCGCTGGCGGAGCGGCGCCGTATGATCCTGCGTTGTGCCGCCGGCCTGGGCGCACAAGGCAGTCGCCGCGGCGCTGGGTGTTCCCGGGTACCCGGTCGGCAAATGGCGCCGCCGCTGCGTGACGGCACGCCGTGACGGCCTGGCGGACGAGCCTCGGCCGGGCCGGCCACGCCGCCTGCCGGATGACAAGGTGGCCGAGGTCATTGAGCGGACACTCCATACGGCCCCGCCCGCCGGACGCCACCCACTGGGTCGACCCGCTCGGTGGCCAGGGAGACGGGACTGTCGCACACGACGACCCGACGCATCTGTCGGTGACCCGGTGTTCGTGGACAAGGTCCGCGGCCTCGTCGGGTTCTATCTCTCGCCGCCGGACCGTGCGCTTGTGCTTGGGGTCGAGGAGAAGAGCTAGCTGCAGGCGCTTGACCGCCTGCAGACTGTCCTGCCGATGCTGCCGGGCATACCCGAGCGACGCACACACGACTCCACGCGTCCCGGCACCACCTCGCTGTTGGCTGCCCTTGATGTCGCCCCCGGCTTCGTCATCGGCACAGGCTCCCGCCGTCACCGGGCCAGGGAGGTCCTCGACTTCCTGAAGCCGATCGACCGCGGCGTTCCCGCCGGCCTCGGCGTCCATCGTTCTGGACACCTCCGCGACCCACAAGACCGTGGCGGTCAGGGCTTGGCTGGCGCACAGGCCGCACTGGCGTGGCCGCCTCACGCCGCCCTCCGCTGCCTGGGTCCATCCGGTCGAGCGCCGGGTCGCCGCACCACTGCGCAGGCAGTTGTCGCGCGGGGTACACCGTTCGCCCCGCCAACGCGACGCTGACCTCCGTGCCTTCATCGCCAAGCCCAATCAGGACCCAAAGCCCTGCAAATGGACCAGGTCCGCCGCTGCAATCCTCGCCGCCGTCAAGCGGTTCTGCCACCGCGTCGAACATAACCTATTCCACGAACTTGAGATTCAGGCGACTAGGCTTGGGACTCATACCCCAGCAAGGGCTGGGCGGCCGGCAACTCGGGCGCCCGGCCCCTGGCACCGCGAGAGGCGCGGACCTGGCCTGCGGAGAGCAGCCGGCTCACGGGGTGGCCCGGCGGCGTAGAGCGCAGGCTGCTCGGCAGGGAGCCCGCCCACGGGGCGGAGACGGGCACACGGCGGTGCCGATCGCCGCAATGGGGAGCCGACAGGATCGCCTATAGGCCCCGAGCGCCTAGGAACCTCGTGTCTCTGGAGCGGACATCCTTGCGGCTGAGCGTCCTGTCCTATCCCACATGCCTGCCCACGGCGTGAGAGGAAGGAATCCGTTGTCCGTATCCTGCGGCTGGCTGCACGCAGCCGGTGAGCACCACCCCAGCGGGATAACGGGTAAAGCAGCGTTCGATGTACTGGCGCGAAACGTGAAGCTTCTCCTTAATCTGAAGATATATCCTCCTTGGACTGAATTGGCCTGATATGGCCTGCTCCGGAGTCAATTGACCGCAGTGCGTTTTGGTCGCGGATGGAGCATGCTGCCTGTATGCATGATGCCGTAGCGATCCGTCTGAGCGAATCAGAGCGCGCCGCCCGTGAGGCGCTCTGCCGCCGCCCGGTGGAGGCTCTGGTGTGGAAACGCGTCCGGGCAGTTTTGCTGCGGGCTGCCGCATCCTCGCCAGCGGGCCACCTGTCCTGAGGGCATGGCAAGCGGCCTTTTCGCGCGGGGGCCTGTCGTTTGTCGGTCTGCATGACTACAGCCCTCGCCAGGGCCATTTGTCGGTTGCGCAGGAAGAGGCGTTGGAGGCGGATTCGTGCGACACCGCGCCCCGCCCCCCGATCCGGTGTGCGCCCATGTTCTGGCGCACACCGGCGGCCGCTATTGTGCCTCGGGAGCCGCTAGGCTGATGCCCCGTCTTGGGTTTGAGTCCACGCCACCCCAGGGGCTGCCGGCAAAGGCCGCCGCGCAACCGGCAGCCTTCCGCGCCGATGACGAGGCGCGGCGGCGGCGATTGGGCGCCGAGGAGGGGGGCGTGTTTGCGGACGCTGTGCACCCGACACACCTGCGCCGGCCCGCCCCTGGCGGGGTTCCCAGGGACCGGCAAACCGCCCTCACGGCCAGTTCCGGTCGCCACAGGCTGCCCCTCCAGGGCGCGCTTGCTCGCGAGCCCTTCCGCTTCCCCTTCGGCGAGGCCGACCAGATCAATGCCGACACGCCCCGGCAGATGCTTGAAAAGCTGGCACGTGTCAACCCGTCAAGGGCGACGATCCAGGTCTTTTGGGACAATGCCCGCTCTCATCAGGCCAACGTGCTTCAGCCAGGGCGGAATGCACCGGGTCGCCAGATCAGGCTGCATGGCCTGCCGCCTGAGGCGCCGCCCCTGCACCCGATCGCGCGCCTGTGGGGCGGCAGGCACAAGGGCGTGACGCATAAGCGGCCTGACGACCCGTTCAATCCGTGCGCCGATGCTGTTCTGGGGGGGGTCTTTCGAAAAACCCTGCCCGACAAATGGGCAGAGTTCCGGGACACGGGGACAGACAACTTTCGGGGCGTCTCACACACGCAATACACCGTGATCCATAACGCCAGTCACCAGGTCAATTCAGTCGCATCAGTATAGTCGTATTCCATTGCGACTCGCGGAGGCTTGTGACTTGAAGAGTTGACCTCACCTCAGGAGGACCCGATGTGGCAACTCCCGGTATGTCGATAATGAGCAATATGGCCCCTGGTTCTTTGGATCAGTACACCGCCTATGTCAAAAAGGCTGAGGAGCGTGGGCTGCACAAATTCCCGGTGACGGAATCATTGACGGATTCTTTGGCGCTCGCCCAGCACTTGGCGTCCGTGGCCTCGAAGATCCAAGTCGGTACTGGCCATGACCATAGATCGTCTTGCACCGGGACGGCTCTTACTCGGCCTAGGCACCAGTCCTGCCCCCTTAAAACAGCATGTTCGGTATCGATATGACCAAACCCCTGACCACCCTAAGGGAATACGTGCAGGCGGTGCGGAACATTTTTGATGGGAAAGATGAGGCTACAGCTACGCTTGGACTGCCGTCGATGAAAGTCGATGATAAGATTCCCGTTTACCTAGAGCCTGTTACCACTATCGCAACGCATGGATGAGGAGTGCGAAGACGCTGCATCCGAGGAAGAGCACGTCGCGTTGCTCGCATCGCGAGCAGAGGCGGCGGCATCCCCGCAAGCGACGCTACACCCGCGCGCTTGCGGTGCGTCGCGTGGACAGCTCACGGGCAGACGCCCAAGGGCTCACCCGGCTTCGCCGCGGCGGCCCCACGGGCGCATACCCCCGCGCCCCGGCCAGGGGCCGCGTCTGGGCGCCCGCGGACGCCTAGGCCCTCATCCCCGCGGGAGGAGCGGGGGGCGGCGGGGGCTTGCCTTGGCGAGAGCGAGCAGACGAGCGCCGTGCGGTCATCCGCGGCACCCCTATGCAGCGTGGGGGGCCAGCCGCCTCGGGAGTGGCCGAGGGAGGGGGGGCCGGTTGTGTGCGCGCCCCCGGCCGTCGGGAGGGACCTGGACGAGGGGGCTGTCGAGCGACCGGGCCGCCCGCTTGCGGCGCACGATCGGTTCTCGTTGCCGAGGCTCGAAGACCCGGTCAAGGACGCCGGTTTGCGACCAGCGGTTCATCCGGGTGTCGAGGGGGGCCAGGGGCCAAACCGGGGCGGTCACCCGCGCCCTTTGCCACCCTGCGCGGCGACGGACAAGAGGGCGGGGAGCACGGAGCGCTTGGAGAGGCGGACAGGGCCGCGCGGCACCGGGAGATGGGGCGCGATCCGGGCGTAGTGAGCTTGCGTGAGGTCCATACACCGAGGAGACCATAATCATGCTCATTAGAGCGGCTTCGTTTCATGTGGGTTCATCTCCGCAGGCAGGGAAGCAGCTACGAGCGTCGTGTGGCGTGCCGGCGTCGCTGGCGTGGCGGAGGGCCTCCCAGCGGGCATGTCCAGAGCGGGCGGCGGCCTGTTGCAGGAGCGCCTTGATCTGGGAGCAGGCCCTCGCGCTGGGGGGGGGCCGTCGGGACGGTAGGGCGGCCGGAACAGGAGGCCGGCGCCTGGGGCCGTGAGGGCTTCGCGGAGGGCGAGGGGCTTGGGGGCCGGGCGGGGATCGCGGAGGACGCGGGGGCCGGGCGTCAGGGGCGGGGCCAGGACCTGTGCGCCAGAGGCCAGGCCGGCGGCCCCGGTCCGCGCGCCCCCGCCATCGAGCGTGAGGCCGGCGACCCAGGGGGTGGTCTTCCCGTGGCCTTGGGGGACGGGGGCGCGCGCCCCTCCCTGCGGGCCCTCTGGGGCGAGGGCCCGCTTGCGTCGATGCAGAGCCGGCGCGCGGGGGCAAGGGCGGGCGGGTCTGCGTACCAGGCGTGGCGCGGGCGGGCGCCGTCCGGGCGGTTCTGCTCGGCCGCAGGGGCCGGCTTTTGTGGTGCGGCAGGCCGCGGCGCGTGAAGACCCCGTGCCCCACGCGGGGCGGGCGGGCGATCGCCGCCCGCCCCCTCGAGCTTGGCCGCGCTCGCCGGGCGGGGCCGGGCGGGCGCCGCCTCGACCCACGCCAGGAGCAGCTCGCCCTGCCCCGCTAGGCGCCCCGGACGGCGCCCGCCGCGAGGCGGCGGCGACAGAGCGCCGGGGCCGGCGCGAGGGGGGACCCCGCGGAGCGCAGACGACCCCCCCCCCCCCCCCCCGCCCAAGCGCGCCGCCGCCGGCCGATGGGACCTCCCGGTCTCGACCGCCGCAACAACACGACGACGCAGAGCAACAGCAAGAGAGTGCGCCCTACGAGCGGGCCTCCTGCACCAGCGCCCAGCGTGACTCACATCATCAACCGATCGGGAATCCCCCCGACGATTCAATCCCCTGCGCATTCGCTCTAGTGTTAACAGGCCCTAGCTGGTATTTCGCCCAAGAGTATCCATCTGACCGGTGACCGGCGAACTGGCAGATGGCAGCCTGCCGCTGAATTACGCGCCGCACGGGCTGCACGAAGCGGTGGAGGGGGTTACGACCGGCGCACAAGAGACTGGACGTTCACCTACGGATGTCCAAATCGGACTCATCATGCACTGTTGCGCGTGCGAAGATCAAGCAGTTGCGCTCCGCTCCGTGCGGCAAACCTTGTCTTTTCACGGACGTATGCTGTACTACAGTCGACTCTTTGTCCCCAGGGCTTCGAGAAAGAATCTGCTTGCGGCTCTGGGCGGCGTGCAGGAGTGCAGAAAAAGCTTGACGAGTTTGAACAGGCTGGTGCATCGTAGGTGATACTGTATCCGGCCGCGATTGATGGTGGTTATGAGCGGGGTGTTAACGCAGCCCTGGATGCGTTTGGGGGGTAAGGCAGAGGCATTCCTCCTATGAGCCGAAGAGCAAATACATGGACGGACTCGGTGCCCGATGCGAGCGCACCGGCAGTGCGGACCGACCGCTGGCTGTGGGCCGCGCGGTTTTATAGGAGCCGCTCGCTGGCAGCCGCAGCTTGTGAGGGCAGGAAGGTCAAGGTCAATGGACATACGGCAAAGCCGCATAAGCTGGTACGGGTAGATGATACGCTTGAGTTCGCCCATCCGCATGGACTCAAGAAGCTCAAGGTGCTGATGGTCTCTGGGAAGCGAGGCCCGGCAACCGAAGCTCGCTTACTGTATGAAGATCACTCTCCGCCGCAAGACGAGACCCGGTTTTCCTCTGCCCAGTCGTCTTTCCGGTCCCGGGGAAGTGGACGCCCAACCAAGCGTGAGCGCCGTGAGACCGAATGGCTACGTAGACGATAACGAATACGGACCGAGGGCGTGAGGAAAATACGATGATTGATCTTCGGAGCGATACGGTAACCTTGCCAAGCCAGGCCATGCGCGACGCCATCACGCGTGCCGAGTTGGGTGATGATGTCATGGGCGAAGACCCGACTGTCAACCGGCTGGAAGAGCTTGCCGCGGAAAGGATGGGTAAAGAAGCCGCGCTGCTGGTGACCAGTGGGACCATGGGAAATCTGGTCGCCCTGCTCGGTCACTGCACCCGGGGGCAGGACGTCATTCTTGGCGACCAGTGCCATATTTTCAAATACGAAGCCGGGGGGGCGTCGGCTCTGGGCGGGCTGGTCTTTCATACGGTGCCCACAGGCCGTTTTGGAGAACTCGCCCTGCTAGATGTAGAACGGGCTATATATCCCGCTGATGTACACTACGCCCCGCCGGGTCTGATCTGTTTGGAGAACACGCATAATCGTTGCGGAGGGACGGTCCTGTCGGCCGAGTATCTGCGCTCTGTTCGGCAACTGGCCGATACGGCTGGCGTGCCGGTGCATCTTGACGGCTCGCGTATCTTTAATGCCGGGGTAGCCTTGGGCTGTGACGTCAAGGTACTCACCGAAGCCGTGGATACGGTCCAATTTTGTCTGTCCAAAGGGCTTTCGGCTCCAGTTGGTTCCCTTGTGTGTGGGAGTCGGGAATTTATCCAGCGGGCTCGGCGCTACCGGAAAATGGTCGGCGGCGGCATGCGCCAGGCTGGTATCATCGCCGCGGCAGGCATCGTGGCTTTGAACGGGATGGTCGAACGTCTGGCGGAAGACCACCAAACCGCCCGCCGGCTGGCTGAGGGCCTGACAGGGTTGCCGGGGGTGCACATTGATCTTGAGACTGTCCAGACCAATCTTGTGGTTTTTTCCGTATCGACACTTCATGCCAACGGCGGCTCTTTTGCCGAGGTGCTCGGACAGGCTGGCGTTAAAATTGGGGATATCGGTGGTGGATGCTTCCGGGCGGTGACACACTACGGCATCTCACAAGCGGACATAGATGAAGCCTTGCAGATCATACGTCAGACTTGGCGGCCGACTGTGGCCTAACCGAATCATGTGTCCTATACATTCTTTTTCGGCGGGGTATAGAGAGAGATAACCAACACCATATGAGGAGGGAATGTGATGGCAAAGGTACAAACCGTTCTTGGCGACACCACTCCAGACCAATTGGGATTCACGCTCGTACATGAGCACCTGACGGTCGGCTTTCCCGGCTATGAATGGGACAATATTAGTTTTGACCGTAAGAAAGAGGTCGATAGTGCGGTAGAAAAGCTCAAAGAGATCAAAGCGCTGGGGGTGACCTCGTTTGTTGACCCCTGTCCCATGGAGTTAGGACGCGACCCGGAATTCGCCGCCGAATGCGCCGAGCGGTCCGGGCTGAACGTCATCATTGCCACGGGTTTGTACAACGAAGTCTTGGGCATTCCGCCACACTTCCGGAGTTTGGGGGCGGACGATATCGCCGAGGTGTATGTGCGTGATCTCACTGAAGGGATCGGGAATACTGGGATTAAGGCCGGTATCATTAAAACCGCAACCGGCGGCATTCCGGGCATGACCGAGACGGCGAAGAGTATTGGTCAGCACGAAGAGACATGTTTGCGGGCCGCGGCACGGACGCAGAAGGCCACGGGCATGCCGATTCTATGCCACAATGACGAATTGGGCCCGTTCGGACGGGAGACCCTGGACATTTTTGAAGACGAAGGGGTTGATTTTAACCAGGTGATGATTGGTCATGCCTGTGGCGTGGGTGATATGCGCTACTACTTTGACGTGCTTGAGCGCGGCGCCTGGGTCGGCTTTGACCGCTTCGGGGTCGAAACGATTGCTTCTGATAAAATGCGCCTAGCCTCCCTCATCGGTCTCCTCGCTGTTGGGTATGACCGGATTATGCTGTCGCACGATGCCGTGCACTGCATGATGGGCCGCCCGAGCAAGGGGTGGGAGCAGTTCATTGAGGCCTGTCCGAATTGGAACTACTCGCACATTCTGAAAAACATTATTCCACAACTGAGTAGAGCGGGGGTGAGCGAGGGAACCATCCATACTATGACGGTCGAAAATCCCAAAAACTATTTTGGAGGATAGGATCCGATTTTTCCAAGGCTGACCTCTCGTCATTTGTCCGCTGAAGAAAGTCGAGGCAATTTGTAAAACAGACGAGCCTCTTGCAAAAGTCTGCCGGGCGGCGTCTTTTTTCGCCCCTCAGGGCGAGTCTCGGTGTGTGCTGGCCTGGGAACCGGGGGCACTCGCCAAGCTCCTGGGGGAGATGGGGTCGGCGGCGTCTTTGTGCGGATGGCAGCGCTGCCGTGAGCTCCCGAGCGAAGCGACCTTGGTGCACAGTCGCCGATGGAGGAGCGGAGGCCTGAGGCCCTGAGCAGGGAGCCTTGGGGGGACCACCCGATCGGTCAGGTCTCGCGGGATTCCCTGACGCCCGAGGAGTGGGAGAAGGCGGGGGCGAAGCAGGCGGAAGCAGGTGCACAACGCGCTCGGCCGCACAAGGGTGAGGCGAGGCCCGGGAAGCGCAGCTTGCTCGAACGGCCGGCGCAGGCGCTGCGCCTTGAGGAGAGGCTTGTCGAACTGCCGACGGCCTGTGACAGGGGAACGAAGAGGGACGCCAAGGGGTTTGCAACGACATGGCAGGGTTACAAGCTTGCATATGGATCCCGCAGACTGCGGAGTCCCCGTGCTCACCATGTTGACATCGACCTCCACGCATGCTAGTCCGACGGCTCTTTCTCTAGCCCTGTCCCCGCCGGGCGGGTGACCTCCAACTCGGATCTCATGGATGCGGCCTAGGCTGCCAAGGAACTCCGCGAGGTCAGCGAGCGCCTTGGGCATGGGCCACTCATCGCTGTCAATCCACGCCGCCACAAGGATCTCAAGGCGGAACTGGGAACGTGAGAGCAAGGCTACGAAGAGCCTCGGTCAATGACCGTCCTGAACGGGTCCGTTTCCGGATCCGTTCCGCTGGCGAGCGAACCAACGGTCGCCTCAAGGACGAGTGCGGTGGCCGCTCTGTCACGGGCCGCGGGCAGGCCACGGTTGCCAATCCCCCCAGGTCCGGTGGCCTCGTCCTGACGGTTGACCGGATCCTGCGCCTTGCCGTCGCTCGAGAGGGGGGCGGACGGCCCCGCCGCGCAGCAGATCAGGTCTGGCGGCAGGCGTCCCGAGGGGCGCAAGGGGCAGGGGCGGGCCGGCGGCGCGGATATGCCGCCGGTGTTCGCATCATCTCGGATGAGAACACCGGCTCGGTCTCCGGTCGCCTGCCGAAGGCCTGTCCTGCTCCCCCATAGGTGAACTTGTTTATCATTCTGGTGCGCTGTGTCGTGCCGTCTCCTTGTCTGGCGAGAAGGTGTCGGGATGAACGAGGATGGGGAGGGGGTGCGGTGGTTGCTGCCGGTGGACTGACAGGAACTGGCGCACGATCCCGGTGCCGTGAAGGGTCGGCGCAAGGACAAGTCGGTCGCCGCGCAGCTGCGCCCGCCGGTGCGGCCTCGGGCGTGCGGGCCCTCGCGGCGCGAGCGGTGGTCCGGGCCCGGCAGGCGTAGCTTGCCGCCCTGTCGGCCGGGGCTCGGTGGAAGCGGCTGCGCGCCCGGTGCCTCGCGCGGTTGCGCGCACTAAAGGGGGGCGCTGTCGGCCGCAGGCAGGTCTAGGTCGGGGTCGTCGACGCGCGGGCAATGACGGACCCCGGTGGGAGCGGGGCGTTGGGGTGCCGGCACTACCGCGGTCGCCTTCCGTTGCGGGCCTGCGAGTTCTTCAAGCTCCCGGCCCCCAAGGGGACGGGCGTGGGCGAGTCGTGTGCGCAGGTTTCCCGTGGGCGCAGGCGCCTCCGGGCGCGGCACCCGTGGTGACTCGCCCGCCGCGGGCCTCGCCTAGGTTCGATCGCCATGCATCGCCTCCACCCGAGAGCAGCAGCGAGGGGGAGGACGGCGTCGGCCCTGAGGGCGGCGAGACGGGTGTGGAGGGCAGGGGGGGCGGCAGCGGCGGCGGCCAGCACCGGGCGGGGCCGCCCCCCCGCCATTCAGGGCAGGGCCCGTGGCGCATCGCCAGCCGGTCCGGGCGAGCGGAGAACTCGGAGCGGGCGACCGAGGGGGGCCCAGGCGCGGGGTCTTGTGGGCGTCAGGCCCCCTCGGGAGTGCCCCCGCGCCTGGGCCCGGCCCCCCTTTTCCGGGGGCCGCTGGCTGAGGCGCACGCCCGATGGGGCGGGCGAGCCTGAGGGAGGCTTGGGCGCGCTCCGGCGTCCGGATCTCGCACCCCCGCGCCCAGACCTCCGCGGGGGACACGCTTGGGTCCCGCCTTCCCCTGTCCCTGGCGCGGCGGCAGCGCACGTCCGGGGGCCCCGTGCCCCGCCCCCACCGCCCCGTGTTGCCGCACGACCGGCTTGCCCCGCCGCCCTGGGAGGCGGGTCCCCTGCGCCTCCGTCCACTCAGAGTGTTGCACCATCGCCCACCTCCCACCGCAAATCAATTGGAGCACCATACATCACCTCATCCCTTCCAAGGGAATCCTGAATGTCGATCGAACCTAGGTGGCGCCGCGGGCGGGTGAACACCGGGCGCGGCCGTTCCGGCTGCCGGATGGGGTGCCGTTCGCCCTGCTGGCACCCGACACGCCGCGCAAGCGCCCCGGGGCGGGGGCCGGCAGAGTGGGGCCGGGGCGCGGAGGCGCAAGCAGAAAGCCGAAGGGGGCCACGCGCAGAGGCAAGCGGCCCCACCCGCGCCCCCTTGAGTGCGCACGCCAGGTCAGCGTGTTCATGCCCTTCCCCGAAACGCCCTGCGCCGCTGCCTAGGGGATCGAGTGGGGTCGCCCCCGCTGGCAGGTCGCACTGGTCTTCACGCGATGCAAGGCGCTGGCGCAACTCGGCCCTCTCCCGCAATACGACGACGCAAGCGCCCAAGCCGGGCGCTTTGGCAACCTCCTGGGGGCGCTGCTGGTGGCAAAGCGGATCCGCCCCGCCCCCGCAGTCGCTCCCCTAGGGAGACCGCGGGGCGCCGCTCCCGGCCGCAGAGCCCGGGGTGTGCCCTCAGTTCACCCACCTCACGCGAGCCCTTGAACCGCAGCTGCCCCGCGCGCCGGTGCGAGCCGAATGGCACTGGATTGCCCGCTCTCTGGCTGACCCTCCCCGTCATCGCCGGCTCCAGGTCGCCATGCGTTTCGCCGAACCTCCCCAAACAAATTAGCGCCTATGCCCCCCCAACGCCGGGGTAGACCGGAACAGATCGTGCGTATCAAGCTGGAGGCCCTCTTATGCCCCCCCCCCCAACGCCGGGGTAGACCCCATGGAACCCTGCTAGCCACGATTTTTGCAAGAGGCTCAGACTTTATAAATTGTCTCAATTCATACAAAAAAACAGCGGCATCTCCAAGTCGTTGTTGGACCACGATTGGAGAGACGCCCGCCCTCCAGGCTGCGCTCGGTCACCGCGGCACCTCTCACTCCGCAGACTATCCGACCCCCTTGCCGGCTGAAGTCGTAGCGGAATGGTGGGCGGAGGCCGAACACGCGGGAACGGATTTTAGCCATTAATCTTGGCTAGACGTTTCGAACTGATACGCGCCGAGCACTGGAATTACTAGGAAACCAAGAATGTCTTTGGCCAGTCAGTCGAAGAGTTTATCGAATTTGGCTGTTACCCAGGCGCCGCTCCCCCTCTTGACCGATGTTCCACTCTGGGGAGCCTATGTGAGAGCCGCGATTGTGGAGCCGGATTGAGGGAGGAACCTGTTGCAATTGTACCCTGTTGCGTCTCCTGCTTTAACTGCGCCAAGTCTTTGGTACGGCTGTTTCTCCACCGGCCCAGGTTTGAGCCTGACAAAACTCCAGGGAAATCTAGAAGAGCGGGACCGCCTGCCGACCCTCCAACAGTATCTGCGTCTCTCAGCCCAAGCCTTTCCAGTAATATGTGTGGAAAAATATAGCCCCTCATCGTCTCGGAGCCGGAAAAGGCGTCCGAAATTGATTGTTCACGATAATGCCCTGTGGCGGGCCTTTAAACATCCAACCACCGCTCCGCTCAATACCGAACGTTTTGGCCGGTATCTTGAGAATGCTATTGGTGCACGATTGATCGAAGGGGACTGGGGAATTTTCTATTGGCGACACCGACATCACGGGGCCGATTTTGTGTTGATCGGTCCCCTCAAGCAGCGCTATGCGATTGAGGTGAAAACCGAGCCAACTGGCCTCAAGAGGCTCCGTGGCGTGTTCGAAGTTTATCAACTCCACCCGGATTTCGAGCCCAGTCTGGTCAGCCTGTATGACCAGACGGTTCCTAGCGTTAAAACTTTTCTGAGTAGATACAATCCGACTTCCGGTGCTCCTCTTTCTTGATTCACGGGGCTACTCTTTTAACTCAATGGAAAT
The DNA here is from genome assembly GCA_965116085.1 of uncultured Binatia bacterium (SeqCode). GTDB lineage: Bacteria > Desulfobacterota > Binatia > Bin18 > Bin18 > Bin18. The sequence continues at coordinate 4,254,186 of OZ220487.1, read as the reverse complement.
CTGGCTGTAACGCGTATCGCCGACGTTGGTCAGCGTGTGGGTCACACCTTTGACAGGGGGCATGATAACTTGGCCAGCCTCAGGGTAATGCGTCTGGCGTTCGGGTTCCGGTCCGGCGAGCGTTTCCCTGAGCTTTGAACCCTCAAGACAAAGCACCACCTCGTCAAACTGGTGGGTATGCTGTTTGGTTGATTGACCGGGTTCGAGCACGAGTTTCCAGACGGCGACGCGTTCATGGTCAATAAGCAAGAGTGGTTTGACTATGGTGCCGGTGGCGCTCACCGGTGTGTAGCCCAGGACGGCAAGGCCCGCTCCAAGGCCGCAGAGCACCAGAATGAGGCCAGCACCCAGCCCAAGGAAAAAACGTTTCATGCCTGCTGCCTTACCAAGCTCCCCGCTCTCTCGCGACCCCTCTGGCGAATCGGGACCGCCCTAAGAGCCTCCACCAAAAAGGGAAGGGGGGTCCTCATTCCTTGCTGGCGCCGTAAGGCGCGAATAAGGTATTTGTCCTCCCCCTCCAGCAGCATAGCCATCACCAGTCAAGCTTCGACTCTGACGCTTCCTTTCCCGGGGCCTCCTCCCCAACTCTGTCGAACAGCTGGCTCGGAAACGCTTGGCCAAGTTCATCTGCCCCTCGGACAGGGGGCCTCACCTCGCTGTTTTTGGGCATGATATGCAAAGATCCGCGCGCCTTACCCGTAGTACTGTTCGGCCTATTTAGCCCGAGAGACATATTCTCCGGTTTCGGTGTCTACCCGAACGGACTCGCCAATGTCGATAAAGCCGGGAACGCGGAGAACCAAGCCGGTTTCCATGGTGGCTGGCTTCAACTCGTTGGTGACGGTTGCCCCCTTCATGGCAGGCGGGGTGTCGGTCACGGTGAGGTCGACCGTTTTCGGCAGACTGACGCCGACCGGATCTCCTTCGTACAGATCAAGAGTAATCTTCATGTTGGGGACAAGATAATGCACCGATTCGCCAAGCAGGTCTTGCGACAAGGTAATCTGCTCATAATCCTCGGAGTTCATGAAGCAGTATTCATCGTCGGATTCGTATAGATATTCCATTTCCCGTTGTTCGAGCGTGACCCGGTCGACTTTGTCGTTCGAGCTGAATTTATGCTCTGTCTGCAAACCGCTCCGCAGGTTGCGGAGTTTAGTTTGCACAAAGCCACGCTTATTGCCGGGCGTGACGTGTATCAAATCTATGAGGCGATGGAGATCGTTCTGATAGATGATGAGCGTCCCCACGCGCAGTTGAGTCGCTGGTATGAGCATCTGTCCTACATCCTTCTATTCGTAGTTCTTTTCATGCGTACTACTCTACCATTGGCTCGATAAAATGGACAAGGTGAGCCGTGCTAATGAAGTTGATCTGCGGCCGGAGTTGGTGGGGCGAAAATCGGCGAGCCATGGTGATGAACGATGAACCATCGCCCATCCCGTTTTTCAAAAAGATTCGTTGTCAAAATCCGTGACCGGGAGGGGCCGTCCGGGCCACCCGATTCGAGGTTTTCAATCAGAACCGCCCAGCCCAGGCCGGACACTTCGACACGGACATCGGTCAAATCGAACCGCATGGATTTCGTATTGGCAAAAATTCGCCCCCAACTCGCCATCACCGGCCCCCAACCCGTCAGGAGTGGCCATCCCGGATGGACGCATTTGATGTGGCTGGCTTGCAGCCAGACCTTTTCCATCTCTTTAATGTCCAGCGTTTCAAAGGCGCGGTAAAAGGCTTGGTTTGCTGTAGCGACAGCGTCGCGCTCCTCCATATTCCTTCCCTATGACGGCTTCGGGGCCATGAAAACCAGGACGGTCAGTTGGTTGGCGCTGGTATTGCTGACACCGTGCTCGGTCCCGGACGGAGCCATCGCAAGGTTGCCAACTCCAAGCTCCCTGGTTTCCTGTCCAATCCGGACTGTAGCTTGGCCTTCAAGTACGTAATAGATTTTATCGGAGCCGACATGCGTATGGGGGGTCTGCTCCTGTCCGGGTTCAAGGCAATATACATCGCAGAACATACGGTCGGTGGTAAACAGATTGACCTTTTTCATCTTCTCCGGCGAAAAAGCAATCTGGTTGGCGACCTGCTTAAAAACATCCATTGTCATCCACCTTTTGATCCGGTTGATATTAGTTCGTGCACACCACGGGATGCATACCACCTTTATGGTACGGCCAAAAGCCCTGAACTGGACACAGGGAAGAAAATTGTCCTGTTCAACGGGTCGTACGTCTTGAAAAAAATCTTGTCTCTCGAACCCCTTCTCTGGCATACTAGCTACAGGGTGCAGGCTCAACGGGTTGCCCTTGGGAGGTGGCTGGCGTGGATATTCCTCAATGTCGAAAGTGCACCAAAGGAGTGCTTGTCCCCCTGTCAGACTATGGTCCGCGGGGCTCTGATCTTGAGTTCAAAGTCTGGGCGTGTACGAATCCAACCTGTGGCTTCACTATTCGGATTGACAAAGGGATGGTTCACTACGACTTTGGGGAGGAGGAGTCAAGGCACCACCGCGCCCAGCGTCGCTCGTGAGGCTGTCCCCTAGGTTCAATCGACATTCAGGATTCCCCGGGAAGAGATGACGTGATTCATGCCGCTCCACCTGATTTGCGGTGGGAGGGGGGCGATGGTGAAGCGCTCTGAGTGGACGGAGGCGCAGGGGGTCCGTCTCGCAGGTCTGCTGCGGGGCAATCCGGGCGATCCGGGGCGTACGGGCGCGGCCACCCGGGTGTGCGTCAGCGCGGTTCTCTGGGGGGCTGCGCGCGGGGGCCCGCTAGCGCGCCCTGCCGTCGCGCTCCGGGCAGTGGAAGTCGGGGCCCCGGCGTGTCACCCGCTGGGCCAAAGCGGGCGGGTGGGAGCGGGGGGTCAATGCCCGGACGACGGAGCGCGGCACTGCATATCTGATGCTCGCCCACCCCCTCGTGTGTGCGCCTCAGCCGGCGGCCCCGGAAAAAGGGGGGGGGCCGGAACCAGGCGTTGAGGCGTTCCCGAGGCGGACTGACGACCACAAGACACGTCGCTGGCGACCCCCTCGGGCGACCGCTCCGGGTGCTCCGCTCGCCCGGAGCGGCCGGCGCCGCGCCACGGGCCCCGCCCTGTGCTGGCCGACGCCGCTGACGACCCCCATGCCCTCCGCCACCGCCTCGCCGACATCAAGGCCGAGGCCGTCATCCCCGGCCCCCCTAGGCGCAAGCGCATCCTCGGCTCTGACGCCGTACGCTCCAAACACCGCACCCGCCTCGCACGCTCCTTCCACACGAGCAAACCCTTCCGCCGCCTCGCCACCCGATCCGACTGAACAGCACGATACTTCTCTGGCCTTCATACACAGCGCTTCTGCTCTCGTGTGGGGGCGATGAATGTCGATTGAACCTAGGGCCTGTTCACACTCATGTGGATGATTCTGCATGATGCTGGTCTCCTGGCTGTAGGGACCGCACGCAAGCTCACGACGCCCGGATCGCGCCTCCTCTCCCGGTGCCGCGCGGCCCTGTCCGCCTCTCCCCTCGCCCCGTGCTCCCCGCCCTCTGGTCGGTCGCCGCGCAGGGCGGCACAGGGCGCGGGTTGCCGGCCCGATGTGGCACCGGGCCCCCCCTCTCCCTCCGGCTGCCCCGCGGGTCGCAAACCGGGGGGCTCGCCCGGGTCTGCGCGCATCTGCACCGGGAACAGAGCGGGCGCCTCACGCGGGAGGCCCGGTCGCTCGCCCGCCCCCTCGTCCAGGTCCCTCCCGCCGGCCCGGGGGGGCGCACACAACCGGTCCTCAATCCCTCGGCCGCTCCCGAGGCGGCTGGACCCCCACGCTGCCTAGGGGTGCCGCGGACGCTCGCCCGGCGCTCGCCTGCGCGCGCTCGCCCGGGCCCGCCCCCGCCGCCCCGGCGGGCCGCCCGTGGCGGACTCGCCTGGGTCCGCCCCCCGCTCCTCCCGCGGTGCTGAGGGCCCGGGCGTCCGCGGGCGCCCAGCCGCGGCACCTGGCCGCAGCACTGGGGTAGGCGCCCGTGGGGCCGCCGCGACGGAGCCGGGTGAGCCCTTGGGCGGTCTGCCCGTGAGCTGTCCACGCGGCGCACCGCAATCGCGCGGGTGTGGCGTCGATTGCAGGGAGGCCGCCGCCTCTTCACGCGCTGCGAGCAACGCGACGTGCTATTCCTTGGATGCATCGGCTTCGCCCTCATCATTGATGCCTTGCGATAGTGGTAACAGATCCTAGTCGACCCATCCCTATCTCCTGTCTTTTTCTCCGATTGCTTCAGTTCATAGACCGTGCGGGTGGCCCAAGGCGTGTCGGGCCTTATGTCCGTTACGGGCGAGGAAGACAGGCCATAGGTCAAATGCGGAATTCCCGTGACCGGCCCTGGGCCCGCTCTCTTTGCCGAACAATCCACCTCGCCACCTAATATTCATCACTTCAAAACAGACGAGGGCCAATATATCGATACGTCGCTGCTGGAAGCGGGTGTCGCTCTGTCTGGGGGTCGACCCGGTACCTCTCAACCGAGGGTACCCCCGAGCTCATGGACTCAGCCCCCGGTATTATCAGTCGGCTCCGTATCAGGCGATGCGCTGCGCAGACGGTTATATCAATTTGGGGGCGGCCATTACCTGAATGTGGGAGAAGTTTGCCTACGCCATCGAGCGCCCCGAACTGCTAGACCGGCTCGAATATGCGAAAGACGGTCTCCGCGCCAAAAATCGCTATCAACTCACACGAGAATGAAGCCGTGGTCACTCGGCAGCCGTGCTCGTACTGCTCGCCGTACCCGAAGATGTCGGCATCCCGTGCGGGCCGACCTCAAATTATACCGAGGTTTTCGCCGACTGGCCTATCCAAGCGTATGGCATAGTGCAGGAGATGAAACACCCAGTCGGGGGGACCATACAGGGGGGCTGGGTCCGGCCGCGAAACTGTCCGAAACGCCGGTACGGCTCGCTCGTCCCTCGCTGCCATACGGAGGGGTATGCCGCTGAGGTGTCGGCAAGAATAGCGACCTGGCCTGACCCTCCTCAATGATGCGTCAGGAGTTGTGCTCCGTAGACGAACAGTCCGCCAGCAAAGGTCGCCACTGGAAGCTGGCGTGAGTGGCTGGCGTCATGCGCTGCGGGGAGGAGGCTCCCGGCTCCCAGATAGAGAAAGATCCCGCCAAACCACGCTAGCAGCAGGGCGAGGAGTGCTGTTTGAAAGATCACGAACGACTGGGCATAGACGCCGGCAAGAGGTGCTAGCGCGGTGAGGACGAGCATGATTTTGGTGGCCCGAACGGTCTGCTGCGTACCGAGCATGACCCCGGCAATACTCGCGCCGTCCGCGATTTTGTGAAGCGTAACACCCAGGGCAATCGCCCAGCCCACATGCTCGCCAGCGTGAAAGCCCTGGCCTATGGCAAACCCATCAAAAAGACTATGCACCAGAATGCCGATTGCACCCCAGATGCCAGCGTGTGGGGCGTGAGCATGGTGGGTGGCTTGTTCGGCAGGTGTCTCTCGCTGATGGGTGAGATGCTCGACGAGATAGAAACTCAGAAACCCTAAAGCACAGGACAATAAGATGTGATGGTGGTGGAAGGTCGAGCCGGTGGTTGAGAGTAATTCCAACGACTCTGGAATGACTTCTATCAATGCCCCGGCAATTAATGCGCCCCCGCAAAAGGCAAAAACTACCCCCTGATAGACTTGGAGTCGTAAGACGAGCAGTCCGCCACAAAGAGTCAGAACAAAAGTCGCACCAGCCACCCAGAGTGCTATCATGATCGCGTTCCGCTGAAAGCCGTGCTTGAAGCGTCCTCTGACCGTACTGGACCAGCCCACAGATTTGCAGCACGCGGCACCATCCTCTCAGAGTTACCAATACAAATCAACTGTAGTGGCTCTCGCATTGGAAAGCTGACTCATCTACAGAAGCGATTCGTCCGCGCAGTAATATGTCATGAAGAATTAACGGACGTCTGGGCGCATCGTGACTCGGCCTCATGTTCCTTGTCCGACATGCTCTCTAGCCCCTCTTTTAGGAGCCAGGGAACCATCAGCAGTGCGGCGACCGGGTCCGCCCACCACCAACTAAGAGCCGCGTTTGCTCCGAGTCCAAGCAAGAGGGTAAACGATAGGTAGGAGCAGGCTAGCGTCTCTTTGGCCTCAGCTCGTAGCGCCCGACTGCCGATCTCCCTCGCAGCCCGTAACTTCCCGAACGAGACCATCGGCATAATAATGAGGGAGGCTGTAGCCAGCAGCATGCCGATGGAACTCGCGCTCGGCTCCTCTCGGTGCCACAGCATCCAAACGGACTGGATCAGGACATACAGGGCGAGGGCCAGAAAAGACAGACCCACAAAGCGATGGACCACTAGGTCCGCGCGGGTGACTCGGTTCGAATCCGCCCCGCGGGCCTCAAGGCGCAGCCGCCATATGAGGACACTGGCGGCTACGAGTTCAATGACGCTGTTGGAGCCAAATTCAATCAGGGCGATACTCGCCGCCTCAACGCCGGCCCACAGTGCAATAACTGCCTCCACCATGTTATAGAGCATAGTAGTGACAACCAAGACGATCCCTACCCGTAGCCAGTACGGGGAGCCCTGTGCTTTCTCCATCCGGCCCCTTCCCTCCAGCTTGTCCAGATATCTTTATCATGGACGGAAAAGCAAAGCTCGCCAGGCAAGGACGGGCGTCCGGGCTCAGGACCCATGAATTGCTCGTCAATGGAGGTTTGAGGTGTTTGATGACGCCAAGGGAGAGGGCGCCTGTCCTGCCGGGCCACCAGTTCTGGCGCTCGGAAGCGCCGTGCGCCCGTCCCCGAGCCGTGCTGCCGACCAAGGGGCGCGGGGGGCGGCGGGTCGATGGCCGTCGGGTCCTCTCGGGGATCCTCCACGTCCTCCGCTCGGGGCCGAGGTGGCGTGACGCGCCCGGCGTGTGCCGGCCCGCCCACGACAGGGCGGCCTGCGCCCTGCGCCGCCGAGGGCCCCTCCCTTCTCCTGCTCCTCACCGCAGGTCCGGTCCGCGCCTCGCGCGGCGCTGCGGCCCAGGGCGCGGCCCGCGCCCGTCTCTGCCGCCCGCTCCAAGCGGTGCCCCCGCATCGCAGGCCGGTTCGGCAGACTCCCGGATGGGCGCCCGCTGCCGCCCGGCTCCCGTGATCTTCGGGTGAGGAGTGGTCGGCCCCTAGCGGAGGCGCCAGGCGCGCCAGAGCCAAGTGAGGGCGAGGAGGAGGACGAGGACGGCGGCGGCCATCTGGCCGGGGGGGTAATCGTAGGCATGGGCGAGGACAAAGGCGCCGCCACTCACGCCGAGCGAGACCAGGGGGGCGAGGAGGAACAGGCTGGCGGCCGTGGGCGCGAGGGGTTTGGCGATCAGGGCGGGGAGGACCAGACTGGCGAACGCGAACACGACGCCGGCCACCCGAATGGAAAACCCGACCGTCAGGCCGAGCCACGCCGCGAGCACCCCGTTCCAGCAGCCGACTCGCAGCCCGGCCGCGCGGGCCATGAGCGGGTCCAGGGTGAGGAGCAGGACGGCGCGGTGGGATACCGCGAGGCCCGCCCCGGTCAGCAGCAGCAGCGCACTGAAGAGCCAGACATCCGCGGCCCGCGCCCCGATGATGGTGCTGGCCCGCAGGCGATGGACGGCCTCCATCCCGTGCGGGCTGTGGGCGAGCAGCAGAATGGTGCCGCTCACCGAGCCGAGAAAGACCCAGCCCGTCAGCGCTTCGGGCGTGGCCCGCCCTGTCCGTCCGCCCCCGCCCGTGGTGAGCCAGGCGGCCAGCACGGCAAACAGCCCGCCGAGCACCGAGTGGACCAGGTCGGTCTGCGCCCAGGACGCCGGGCCGAGGCGGCTGCCCGCCCAGAGGCCCAGGGCGATGCCCAAGACCGACGCTTGGGAGACGGCCGCGCCAATGAAGATCTGATCGCGGGCCACCACCAGCACCCCGAGCAGGGCCAGCAGCATGCCGATCAGCCCGCCCGCCAGATAGGCGTGCTGGAACAGCGGCCACGCACTCACGAAACTCTCGAGCATCGGCTGCCTAGGCGGGCCGGGCGGCCGGGGCCGCGCCCGAGCCGGCCCGGGGCCCCGGCGCCCCGCGGCCCGCGAGGTGGGCCCGCGTGGCCGCGGTCAGCAGCTCGGCGGTGGGCCCGGCCCGCACGGTCCCCTGCGCCACCAGCCCGATATGGGTCGCGTAGCGCTCCACCAAGCCCAGATCGTGGGTGACGCACAGACAGGTGGCGGGCGCCTGCCGGGGCCGCGCGGTCAAGGTGTCCAGCACGGCGGCTTCCGCCGCCGGATCCAGGTCGTTCGTCGGCTCGTCCAGCAGCACCAGGGCCGGCCGGCGCACCAGCGCCCGGGCCACCCGGGCCCGCTGCCGCTGGCCGCCCGACAGCAGCCCGTAGGGCGTGTGCCGCAGGGACGCCAAGTCAAAGGTCCGCAGCACCCGCTCCAGTTCCGCCCGCCGCGCGGCCCGCTTCAGCCCGCTGCCGACCAGCCCCAGGCGCACGAACTCCTGCACCGTCAGCGGCAGCGTCGGCGTGAGCTCGCAGCGTTGCGGCACGAACCCCACCCGGGGGGCCCCCGGCCGGCGGAGCGCGCCCGCCTGGGGCGGGAGCAGGCCCAGCAAGGCCTGGAGCAGGGTGCTCTTCCCGCTGCCGTTCCGCCCCAGCACGCCCCACCACTCCCCCGCCCGCACGGTCAGATTCACGTGGCGGAGCACCACGAGCGGGCCGTACCCGACCGCCAGCTCCCTCGTTTGCAGAATCACCTCGCGGGCCATCGGCCGGGCCGCTCCCCGTCCGGTGCCTGACACCGCCTGCAGGTCCGGCACAACCGCCGGTTCAGCAGATGCCCGCCCGCCAGCAGCCCGGCGGCGAGGACCACGCCCAGGGTTTCGAGCGGCTCGGTGGGCGCCATGCGCCCCCCGCCGCCGAGCAGCAGCGCCAAGCCCAGCAGCAGCACGGGGCGGCGGTGGCGGTGCTGCCGAAACCCCCAGCACAGACTCCCCGTGGCCAGCAGGAGCGCGAGACCGAGCAGCAGGCTCTCCACCCCCTCGTCCGCCAGAAACCCGCGCCCGGCCACCGGTCCCAGCGCCAGGAGCAGGGGGGCCCCCAGGCAATGCCCTGCGCAGGCCAGGGACAGCCCCGCCCCGACCTGGTCGAGCCACAGCGGCGCGCCCCCGCCGGCTGGAGGGGCCCAGGACAGCGCCCCGGGGGGCGCAGGGGGCATTTGGGGGTCGCGGGCCATGCGGGAGACCTCCGGGGCACGCGGGGCGGCGCCCCGGGGCGGCGGGACTACGACGAGCGGCCCTCCAACGCCGCGGCGAGCTGCTCCACATTATACCCCACCATCTCCAGGTAGTGGGCCGTGCCGGGGCGCGCGTTCACTTTCGAGGCCATCGGCACGATCACCGCCGCCGAATGGTCCGCCACGAATCGGGCGTAGCGGGGGTCGTAATAGGCTACCGTCAGCACGGCCGGCACCTCGTGCGCCTTGATGAGCGCCAGCACCGTCCGCAGGTGGCTCGTCGTGGGGGGAATGCCCGGGATGGGTTCGAGATGGGCGATCAGGTCGAACCCGAAAAGATCGGCGAAGTACGCCCAGACGTTGTGGTCCGCCACCAGCTTGCGGCCCGCATGGGGCTGCAGGCGCCCCAGCCAGCCCCCCAACTCCGCGGCTTGGCCTTGCCGCTCGAGAAACTCCGCCAGCCGGCCATGGCGGGCCAGGACGGCCAGTTGCGCGCAGTCGTAGGCGGCGGCCAGCGCCGCGCCGCACAAGGCCACCCCCACGCGCTGCCGGAAGGCCGTATAGCGCGCCGCAAAATAGGCCGCCTGCCCGGGCCGCAGCGTGCTCAACCGGTCCCGCAGCAGCCGCGCCACCCGCAGCCCGTTGAGCGGGTCCGTCAGATAATGCGGGTTCCCCAGCGGATGCACATCCCCCCGCGCCCGGCTGACCGGCCCGCGCGGCACCTCCAGCGGCGCGATCACCGTGGAGGCGTCGACATAGCCCGGCCCGCCCGGCAGAATCCGCCCGTTCCGGGCATTGTGCAGCAGCGGCGGCGCCCACCCCACTTCCAACTCCAAGCCGATCTCCACATACAACTCGCAGACGCTCAGCGCCTTGATGAAGCTCGGCTTCGGCACTACGAAGTGGGGGTTCTCCGTCCCTTTGGCAAAGACGGTCAGCGTGACCTGCTCGCCCCCGACTTCCTCCACGAGGCTGCCGAGTTGCGGCACCGTCGCACAGGCTGCGAGCGGCCGGGCTTGGGCGGACGAGGCCGACCACAACACCCCGGCCAGCACACTCGCCAAGGGGACGACACGACGGACGGAAAAGCACAGGCATCGCAACATCGCTCTCTCCTCTCCCAACTCCACGCGCCTAGAAGGTGTGCGCGGCATGCGCGCCGTATACCCACTCCAGCCCCAGCCAGAGGGTATGCGCGTCGTGCTGCAGATGACTCGCCACATCGTAGTTGTACTGCAGGCGCAGGCGCGAGAACTCGGACGGCCGCCAGACCACCAACGGCGAGAGCCGGTGCCGGTCAGCCCGGAACGGGTCATGCTGGCGCCCGCCGAGGCTCTGCCCGCTCCCCCCCGCGTATTCATAGCGCAGCCCCGCCGCCCAGCCCGTCCGGAACCCGTGCAACACCTGGGTATAGAAACCCCAGTCCTTGAGCGTGCGCCCCGGCAGCGTGGCCACCTCCCCGGTCGCGGTGGCCTCGGTGTAGCGGGCCGCGTGGTAGTCCCGCTTCAGCACCTCGGTCTGCCACGTCAGGAACGGAGAGCCGAAATTGCCCGGCGGCTGCCACCGCCACTTCATGTCGAGCCCGTACAGCCACGTGTCCGCCGCCCGCCCCGTCGCGTTCGGCCCGTACAGGCCGGACAGCCCGAAGGCGACCGTCACCTCGTCGCTCACGTCGACGGCGCTCTCCCACCGGGTGAGATAGACGAAATCCCCCAGCCCCCGCACGTCCTGCGTCACAATCGGCCGCCCGGCGATGCCGTCGCCGACGAGCAGGCTCCCCGCCGCTTCGGCCCCGGGCCCGTGGGCGGCCCCGGGCCCGTGTTCGTCCGCATGCCCCGCTTCGTCCCCGGGCCCGTGGGCGTCCCCGTGCCCGCTGCCATGGCTATGAGTCAACTCCCCGCCCAGAAAGCTCGCCATCGTCGCCCCGTCGGCGTTCTGCAGGCCGACATGCACCTCGGAGTACCAAGGCGTGGGCGGCAGCCACGAGACCCGCACCCCGGCTTGCCGCATCCCGTCGCCCCCGAACAGGCGGGCGTTGACCACCGGCTGGTCGATCCAGTCCCAGGCGTGGGGATGCTGCGGGTTGATCCGCCCGAACTCCGTCAGAAAATGGCCCCCCTCCACCTGCAGCCCGTACGGCAGCGCCGCCGAGGTGAAAGAGGCCTCCTCCAACTCCAGCGTCGTCTCCCCCGTCTGCGGATTCACCGAAGTCAGCACATAGGCCGCCCCCGTCACGTAGGGGTCCACCGCCCCCGACAGCGAAAATTCCGCCTGCCCCAACGTGAACCCCCGGTGTTTCGGGTCGTGGCTGCCGCCCTGCAACGTCGTAATCGCCGCGTCCCGCTCGCTGGACCCCCCGGCGAAAAACAGCACGTCGGCCGCAATGTCAATGAGCCGCAGGTGCGCCGTGGTCCCCAGCCGCTGGGACCAGAGCCCCCGCCGGGCCGGCACCCCCGCCGCCTCCGCCCCCTCCAGTTCCGCCAGGGCCTGCTCCAACGGGGCCCGCCGCGCCGCCGCGGGCTGGCTCGGGCGGGGCCCCGCCCCGGGCGGCGGGCCGCCTGGCGCCCGCGAGGGCGCCTGTTGCAGTTGTTCCAGGGTGTGCTGGAGGTGCTCGACCGTCTGCTGCAGCCGCCCGACTTGGCGCCGGAGGGCTTCGACGTCCTCGGGGGCGTCCGCCTGGGCGCGGGCCGGCGGCGGGGCGCCGAGGAAGAGGCAGGCCGTCAAGAGGGACCCGCTGAGCAGTGTTCGGTGCATCACGTCACTCTCCAGAATTACATCAGCATTGCAATAGGGCCATCCTGCCTGACCGCCCGCCCCGGGTCAACCCCCCCCCCCCGGATCGGGCGCGGCGCGAGGGCGGCCCCCTGCGCGCGCACTCCGCGCCAATAAATCTTGCGGCGACCGGGCTCCCCGGCCGAGAAAAACCGCTCGCCCCGTGTCCGGGCACTCCCACTGGGGCGCGGGGGCGTGAATAGGGCCCGCCCCCCGGTGCCCGAGTAGGTCAGCGGGTGAAAAAATGGGCCGACGGGGGCTCGCCGCCCTTTGACCGCCCGCCTCACGCTACCGCCCCCTGCCTGTGGCACGAGACCCCCCCGGACAGGGGAACAGGAGGGAACCCCTGTCCGGGGACCGGGGCTGAGAGAACGGATCTCCCGTCCCCTCTCGCCCCGGCGGGGGAGTGAGACCCACAAGCCCGGGGCACCCGCGCGCGCCCCTTCAGTCTGAAGACCTCCTAGCAGGGATTTGCTTCATATGCAATGCTGTTGTAACTAGGAACCCGGGGCCCGGCGCCCCAAGGAGGCCCGGGGGCTCCCGGGGGTGCCTTGCCGCCCGGCCCGGCAAGCGCTAGAATGGCGACCACTATGAAACCAGACCGCCCCGTTCGCTCCCCCGCTGCCCTCCGCGCCCTGATTCGCGCGACGGGCCTGCGGAGCACTGGCCCCCGGGTGGCCGTGTTACAACACCTCCAGCAGGCCCGGACGCCCCGGAGTCATGCCGAAATCGCGCACGCCCTAGCACCCGCGGGCTTGGACCGGGCCACCCTCTATCGGAATCTCATCGACCTGACGAACGCCGGCCTCTTGGTCCGCACCGATCATGGCGCGCATGTCTGGCGGTTTGAACTCCGCGACCCGCCCCCCGGCCCGCCCGATCTCCATCCCCATTTTACCTGCCTCGCCTGTGGCCAGGTCCAGTGTCTGCCTGATACCCGCGTCCAGGTCGCCACACCCCCCCACTCCCCCCGGGCTCTCCGGACTCACCGCTTTGCCGTCCAGATGACCGGCCGCTGTGACCGCTGTTCCGACTAACGAGGGATTCGCCACTGCCTGCGCTGAGCGGGGCTTACCACCCTCCACACGAGGGCGTTCCACCCCAAGCTACAGCCCCATGCTGGGCCAAGCTGGCGCCGAGCCGGGGAGGCGAGATTCCGCTTGCGGGGGAATGACGGAGGCTACACGGAATCGAAAATTACTCTAGGCTCAGGCCCTATAAACATCTTGTCTCTATGTGTTCGATGTATTTACTGGTGCCACGAGGTAGAGGTGAGGATGTCATGGCGGGTCTCCATATACTGGCTGTCGGCAGCGCGGTGCGCCCGTCTCCGTCTCGTGCGGCCGACCACGGGCCGCGGTGAGCCGCCCTGTGCTATCCGGCTTTTTGTGGACGCGGTCGCCGCCCGCCCTTGTGTGCGGTGAGCCGCCCCCGCGCAGCAAGCTTCCGCCCTTGCCGCCGGATCGGGTGCCCTGCGCGTTGGCCCCGGCGCGGCTGGCCCAGCCCCAGCCCTCGCAGACCCTGTCTCAGCACCTAGGCAACCGGGGAAAAGTACCGCCGCAGTGGGTTGGCCCGCATGCTGGCACTGCTGGGGCGGGCGGCGAACAGGCCTAGGTGCGGTTCCTTGAGATGGCTTTTCCGCTCGCCGTGGGTGCAATACCGATCCTCGGGCAAAGGCGGGTGTCGGTGACTGGGCAGGGCAGGCGGGTGACCACGCACCGGGGGTGGGTCCCCTTGGCCCACCAATCCGCGCCAACGCCTCCACGCGGCTGGCCGCCAGCGCCCCCTCCGCCGCGCGAAGGCGGGTACACCGCCGGGGCTCGCCGCCAAGGAGCGCCAACGGCAGAGATCCCTCGGGCCCATAGGATCCGTGGCAAAACCGCCCCTGCGGATTCCCGGGCCGCGGAGCGACGGGTGCCTCCCACTCCAGCCAGACCGCCTCCGGCGGCTCGGCACAAGACGCCAGGAACACCGCCCCCAGCACCCGGTCCATCGCCTTTGGGGTCCCCACAATGCGCTTGGCGCGCCCCGAAGCCGCCTTGGCGGCGCCCAACTCCAGGCGGTTCAAGGTGCTTGAACCGGTCCGCGGATGCTCACAGGGGCGATGGCGCGCCCTCGCCTAGGCCGAACGGCCCTCCCAGCAACGCCAACAACGGAGCGCGGTGCCACCCGTCATGGATGTTGAGCGCCTTGTTACCCAGCCGCAGCGCTCACCCGCTGCGCCCACACCGGCTGGGGCTTGTCCTGCACACTGTTGGAGGGTGGGCGGGAGTCAACGAAGCACGGCTTTCGACGCCTCGACAGCCCGCTGCGTCAATCCCTCCCGCGTCGCAGCCCCCCGTCCGGTGTCCTCTGACCACCATTGAATCGCCCGAGCCCATGACGCCGACCGGAGGGGAGAATCCAAAGGGCTTTCGGGGAGCACACTATGTCGCCATGGGGGCCTCCTGTCTAGGGCATCTCAGACACTGATCATGATACTGTTCAAGGCCCCATCTCTCCTCATTCGCTGAGATAGGCGGGGTGGGGAAGGTCTGAAAAAGTTGGTTTGTGTCATAATCTGGTGACGGGGTCACGGGGTCTGTGGGGGTAGCGATGGGACAGGCGGCTTTTGCGGAGTGGAAACCCGCCTCGCAGCAACGCCAGCCGTGGCGCGAGGCGGTTCTGGAGAAGAGGGACAGGCTGAGTCCGTGGGCTGCCTGGAGGTGCGTTTTGGGCCATTCTATCTGCTAACCAGCCACGGTCGCCGCCCCTCTCCGCTGGGGGGGGGGGTGCTGCGGGGGCGGCGTACAATGGTTCTATAAATTGAGTGGCCCGGGCATGGAGGCTCTGCTCCCCAAGGGGGAGTCGGTGCGCTGCTTCGTTGGCCGACGGCTGTCGGGTCCGCTGCCCGCCGAGACGCCGATCCTGCACTGCCGTCCTCGGCTGGAGCAGCCCGGTCTCGGGCAGACGCGGTTCGAGGAAATCCATGCGCATCCGGGCTCGGCACCGGGTGAAGACCGGGACGAGCGTGGATGTAAGCATCATCAAGGCGCCGTCGTCGATGTCTGCTCGACAAGGCAGGCGCGCCAGCCGCGGTGGAGAAGGGCAGGGTGGCGGCGCGGGCGCAGGGGGAGCCCGTCCTGTCTGTGAGGCGCCGGAAACCGGCCGGGCGCTGGCGAGAACCCAGCACCGCCTCGCCGAGCTGCTCGGGTTCTCGCCAACCTGCCGATCGCAGGGCACACCGCCACCAGATGACGAGGGGCCGCCCGCCGTAGGGCGGGGAAGACGGCCGGCCCTCCCGGCCTTCTATTGAACCGCCTTTCTCCGTGCGGAAAGGCAACATCCGTCCCCTTCGGCGGCCCCTACTCGTTGCCCGTGGAAACAAAAACCTGCATACTCACCAAAAGATAGTTGTCTGAACCTTTCCTAGCGTCCAATCGTGTCTGAGAGTTTCATCTTTTTCTGGACGGCAGCGACATAGCCGCCACCGCCTAGCGGTGTGGGAATCTCAAGCCGCTGGGCAATTGTCGCCTGAGCCGTGTTGATGACCGAGACCAAGCCGTCTCCACCGTGCGTGACAAATCCCCAATCCCCGTCTGGAGTCAGTGCTGGAAGTCGTAAATTCTGCCCCTCTACAAGGGGTGGCAGGTCTGGATCAAGCGGATCCTGTAAGGCAGGAAGCGGAATCGTTGCCATGACCTGCGTGAATGTCGGAGACTGAGGGTCGGCATTAAGCAGGAATGCACGATCGCTCTGCGGACCTTGCAGAATGTAGAGCGCCACAGTTTTGGAGAGAGCAAAACGGTGCAGCAACCCCGGGCCGAGGGCGACCCGGGTGACTGTTCCAGTTTCGATATTGCCGATATACGCATCGTTTGACCATTGGGTCCAATCAGTCGGATCCGCAGCATCATCCCGAATAAAGGAAAAAATTGTCCGTTGGTCATCGGCAAGGCGCAGGTACAACGCGCGTCCTCCACTACGGTCATCAGTGTTATAGGGGAGGATAATACCGGGCGTCAGAGCATCGCCATCAATGTTCGAACACTCAATGCCCGTGTCAGTCGCTGAGCAATATGCTTTCAGCTTATGGCTGATCACGTCGCCCTGAGGTCGGGAACCTAGTTCAACATCGTTGAGGAATGCCTCTTCATCTTTGATGAGGCTACTGAGACGAAAGGCTTCGTGAATGCCTTCTTCGTGATGCCCATGTTCGTCTTCATGCTCCTCTCCGTCCTCATGTTCGTCTTCATGCTCCTCTCCGTCCGCTTCATCATGAGCCTGAGCGCTTTCTGCAAAAGGTGGCTCGCTTCCGAGGCGGTGTAAGAGCATGTCGGGGTTTCTGGCGAATGCTATACCAGGCAATTCACTCTCAACAGGGTTGGTCGCAATGGCGCTATAGGATGAAGAAGTCCACCACCGCAAATCGACCACGGAGACAGTCCCTTCTTGATCGCTACCCGCGTCGTGGTCGTCATGGTCGTCATGGTCGTCATGGTCGTCATGGCCGCTGTCCTCAGCGTGTACCGTGCCCGAAGCAACTGCGGCAAATTCCATCTTCGGGTGGACTGCTATTTGGCTAGCTCCCCCTGTCCAGTCCACGGCTGCGCGGCCAATGATGGTCGGTTTCCCTCTGAGATTCATCTTGAGCATGATCATCTCGCCGCTTGTACTGTCCTCGTTGGAGATGTCAGCATGGTCGGATTCATCCTGATGATCGTGTCCGTCATGCGGATCCTCCCCTTCATTGATAAAGAGGATCCGCTCTCCTTTGAGGGGAAGAAAGCCTGCCTGTGGAACCATCCGTATGTTATCGAACTCCACCTGCATGGCGAGTGATGGGAGTTCGTAGACATAGAACTTCTCCGCTGCGGGGTCGGCGACAATAAGCTGCCCATCACTTTGGGCGAGAGATGGGAGCGCCCAGACGAACGGCGCGAGGAAAGCGACACTCCAGCTGGTGAAGTCTCGTAGGGAGATGCTCTTATGGTGCATGATTATTATGTCCTTTCTTACCAGGGTGCCTTTCTCTATCTTTTCACTGACTGACCCCGATACCATGTATTCGAGGTATTTGCAACTAAACTGTAAAAACATTGATGTCTACCAGATTGGATAGGAGAGGGCCAGGATTGAGGAATGGCTCAATCTGGTTTGTGCAGGGTGGCCTGGCTTTTTCCGGGTGGAGTGGGCAGGCAAAACGACCTATAGGCTATGCCGGTCGCGAAGGATGCTTGCGGCCTGTGCGATGGCGGTCAGTTTTTGTTCGGCAAGCGCGGCTGACGCGATGGGATTATCAGCAAACGTGGCAAAGCCGCAGTCGGGGGCCAGGAGGAGACGCTCGGCCCCAAAAAGACGAATAGCTTTCTCCGCCTTTGCGACAATCTGGTCTACTGTCTCAAGGTTTTGTGCCTTCTGATTCACAACCCCAACGCCGATGCGGCGGTCGTCCGGCAGGCCGCGCAGCACGGCTTCATCTCCAGCCCGAGGTGTGCAGAGCTCAAGCATGAGCGTCCCCACCGCGGCTTTCTTCAGTAGGGGCAGAAGGGGCCTGTAGTCACCAGCCAAGGCCACGCTTTCATCTGGAGTCCAGTTGCCGCGACAGATATGCAGCGCCAGACGTTCTTGGGGCAGGTTGGCGACCGTCTGATTGATGAGGGATTCGGCAAAGGCCAACTCCGCCAAGGCCTCGCGCTTCGCTCCCAGTGCGCCACACATAAACGTCCGATTGTTTGAGGTGCCGCTGAAGACGACCTCGGTTAGGACGGGTTCGTCCAATTGCACCAGCGAGACGCCAGCGGCGAGCAAAAAGTGAAGTTCCTCGCGTAAAACCCGGACGACATCTATGGCGAGTTCTTCCCGCGTATCATAGGCCCGGTCGGAGATGCACTCCATCCACATCGTGCGGGTCAGCAGATAGGGGCCGGGTAGGGCGACCTTAAGCGGACGATCGGTCTGGCTGGCAAGAAAAGTCGCCTCGTGAACGGTCAGCGAGCGGCTTCTGCCCAGCGGCCCGAAAACTGCTGGATGGCGCACTTTGCCGGCCGGGACGTCCAAGGCGTGTAACTCGCGCTCGAACTCTTCGGGATCGTCGACATACGGCAGCAAGTCGGTAATGGGAATTAGCTGGCAGTTGTCGAGCAGCCCGCCGACAAAACTGGCGTAGTTATCCCGGCGCTGCTCGCCGTCGGTGAGCACGTCGACGCCAGCCCGCTGCTGAGCGGCCACTGTCAGTCGCACGGCGTCATCAGCGGTTTGGGAAAATTCTTCAGCCGACAGGCGGCCTTCGAGATGATCGTTGAGGGCGCGTAGCAGCCAGGGCGGCCGTGGCCAACTGCCGACGCCCATGACCGCCAGAGGGGCAATGCGCGGAGCCGGAGCAGGCTGCGGAAGGCGGTCAGGAATCACGACCTCGGCGATGGGTTGGGTAACTGGAGCGTATTCCTTTTCGTGCGCTGAACGTTTCTTCGTCGTATTCTTTTTGGGGAGAGTCGGTGGCCCGGATTCCGTGGAGCGAAGGTCTGGAGCCGGACCCTTTGAGACGAGGAAGCTGTTCTGTTTCCCTCGGCTGATGTGGGAAACCAGATCGTTTCCGGTCAGTCGGCACCAAGCTGGCAGGTCTTCGGCGACTGAGGATTCAGTGGACAGGATTTCGAGCAGTTGGCCTGGGGCAAGGGGATCAATATGCCTGCGGATCAGCAACAATAGGCCATTGCCGCAGTCAAGGTCTCCACCGTCAAAACTGTCCGTCGGCTGATACGGATGCGCCTGAGTATCGGAGTCCATGCCTTACTCCGCTTCCCCTGTTGGGAGAGCAGGGGTGCCTAATACGACACGCTCGGCGTTCCACCGGCCAGGAACTCAACCAGCTTGGCACCACCGACAATCTTGGCTCCCGGGATAAGATTGTTTCCCTCCAAGCCGCGTTTCTTAAAACAGGGTGAACAGACATAAATCGTGCCACCGGCTTCGGCAAAATTGGTCATCAGTTCCTTGAGCGGAGCGAAGCCGCCCTCATGAATATCGTCGGCATAGCCGTTGACAGCCAGACGTACGCCCTCGGTGCTCAAGAAGACCAGGGTTTCTTGGTCCGATCCCACAGCGGCGTTAGCAATCACAAAGGCGACAGTTGCCTTGTCAGTATTATCCTTTGCGTGGGTCAGTGAGACACAGAACTGTCCTGCCATAACATATACTCCTTTGTCGTTCTTACTTGGGCGAGGCTCTACCAAACATGAATATCATAGCCAGCGATGCTGACCGAGACAATAACGCTCGGCCGAGCAGAGTGAAAATTCCCTCCGAGGAGAGATATAGGGAGAAGACTTCGTGTTATAGCCCTAGGCGCTGGAATCGGCTAAGACTGTGTGAGCCTTGAAAGGAAGAGGAGAATCGTATGGGCGCAGACGACACCAACGAACGTAAATACGGTTTTAATACGCGTCAGTTGCACGCGGGACAAAACCCCGACCCAACCACGGGCAGCCGAGCCGTTCCGATCTACCACACCACGAGTTATCAGTTTAAGAATACCGAGCACGCGGCCAATCTGTTCGCGCTGAGCGAACCCGGCAATATCTATACGCGCATGATGAATCCGACCAACGACGTGCTGGAGCAGCGGGTTGCCGCTCTCGAGGGTGGGGTCGGAGCGTTAGCGGCCAGCAGCGGTCACGCCGCGCAGATGATGGCCATCCTGGCACTGTGCGGCCAGGGTGACCATCTTGTGACTAGCAGTCGGCTGTACGGCGGGACGTTTAATCAGTTCGCCCATACCTTTCCGCGTATGGGTATTACCTCGACCTTTGTGGACCCGACCAAGCCGGGGGAGTTTGAGAAGGCCATTCAGCCGAACACCAAGATTCTGTACGGTGAGACCCTGGGCAACCCGGATATTACGGTCTTTCCCTTTGATGAAGTGTCGGCCATCTCCCAAGAGTATAATATCCCGATGATGATCGACAACACATTTGCCACGCCGTACCTGTGCCGGCCGTTCGAGTGGGGCACGCATATTGTGACCCATAGTACGACCAAGTTTCTGAGTGGCCACGGCACCGCCATTGGAGGTATGATTGTGGATGGCGGCAATTTCGATTGGACCAGCGGACGCTTTCCGAATTTCACCGAACCGGATCCATCGTATCATGGCTTGGTATACGCTACCCTCGGCGCACCGGCCATGATCCTCAAATCGCGGGTGCAAATCCTGCGCGACGTGGGTGGCTGTCAGGCGCCGTTTGACAGTTTCACGACCCTGCTCGGGATCGAGACGCTAAGCCTGCGCATGGAACGCCACGTTGCCAACGCCCAGCAGGTTGCCGAGTTTCTGGAGAGTCATGTCCGGGTGAACGCCGTTGCCTTTCCCGGATTGGCCACCAGCCCGGACCATGAAAAGGCTAAAAAATATCTACCCTTGGGAGCCGGCTCAATCCTGGGCTTTCAGATCAAGGGCGGCAGAGTTGCGGGTGAGAAATTCATTAACAGTCTCAAGCTGCATAGCCATGTCGCCAATGTCGGTGACGCCAAGAGTCTGGCTATTCACCCGGCCAGTACGACCCATAGTCAGCTCAACGAAGACGAGTTGGTCAGCGCGGGGGTCACGTCTGATTTTGTCCGGCTGAGCGTTGGCTTGGAAGACATTGAGGATATCATCTGGGATTTGGAGCAAGCTCTGCACGCGTCTACTGAGTAGGCTAGCCGAGACGGAATGTGTTTGAATATGGAATTCACCCGGCCCCGGGTCACCCCTCCGAGGAAGGGAAAGGAGAATAATTCTCTCTGAAGCAGTGGGGTGGGTTCTGAGGAGTAACAGAATAGACTATGAGCACGAATGGCTCAGTTGGGCTCGTTCAGCCCCAGCAGTTGATTTTTGCTGAAGACGAGCCTTTTCAGATGGACAGTGGGGCCACCCTTGGTCCGGTGACTATAGCGTATGAAACCTACGGCCAACTCAACGCCGACCGGACCAATGCCATTCTTATCACGCATGCCCTGAGCGGCAGCGCGCATGCGGCTGGCTACCACCGTCCGGATGAGTCCAAAACCGGCTGGTGGGACGACTGTATCGGACCGGGAAAAGCCTTTGATACCAATAAATTCTTTCTTATTTGCAGTAATGTCTTGGGTGGCTGCTACGGCTCTACCGGACCGGCATCTCCCGACCCGGCGACCGGTAAACCGTACGGCATGCGCTTCCCGGTCGTGACTATTGGGGACATGGTGCGTGCTCAGGTCCGGCTAATTGATCATCTGGGCATAGACACCCTGCTGTGTGTGGCCGGTGGCTCAATGGGCGGCATGCAGGCGCTTGAGTGGGCGGCGCATTATCCGCACCGGCTGAAAGCCGCCATTCCCATTGCGACCACCGCCCACCACAGCCCCATGCTGATCGCCCTGAGCGAAGTAGGGCGGCAGGCGATTTATGCCGACCCAGCCTGGAACAATGGAGACTATTACGACGCTGGCCTCAAACCCGATGCAGGCTTGGCAGTTGCCCGCATGGTTGGCCACATCACCTATCTGAGCGAAGAGTCCATGCAGCGGAAGTTTGGGCGGCGGCTCCAAGATCAGGTTCGGTACGGCTATGAGTTTCGCTCCGAGTTTCAGGTCGAGAGCTACCTCAAATACAAAGGCCATAATTTTACGCGTCGATTTGATGCCAACAGCTATCTGTACGTGACCAAGGCGATGGACTATTTGGATCTGAGTGCAGAGACCGGATCGGTGGCGGCCGCCTTTGCCAACTCGACCGACCTGCGCTACTTGGTGCTGAGCTTTACCAGCGATTGGCTCTACCCGAGCTACCACAGCAAAGAGTTGGTCAGTGCGCTCACCACGGCCGGGGCGGATGTGACCTATCTGGATGTCCAGAGCTCATGGGGACATGATGCGTTTCTACTTGAGGTCGAAACCATGACCAAGCTGCTCAGCGGCTTTCTGGAGCGCTTGGTCCAGTCGGAGCGGGTGGCCCTCCCGCCCGGTTCTCCGCCAGCCGTCTCACCAAAGGATCAGACAAAGACCGAGGCGGCGGCATGAATGCTGAGGCTGAACAGCCTGCGCCTCCGCGTCCGGTCCTGGCGAGCGGAAGTCCAGCCATGCTGAGGTCAGACCTCCTCGCTATTGCCGATATGGTCCCGCCCGGATCACGGGTTCTAGACCTGGGTTGTGGTGACGGGGCTCTCCTCGAATATCTGGTGCGCAGTAAGCGGGTGACGGGACGCGGCGTGGAACGCAGTGAAGAGGGGATGCTCGCCTGTGTCCGGCGCGGGCTGAGCGTGCGCCAGGGAAATCTGGAAGAGGGACTGGCCGACTACCCGGACGCGAGTTTTGACTCGGTGATCTTGAGTCAGACCCTGCCCTTCCTGAACGACCCCGCCATGATCCTGAGTGAGATGCTCCGGGTTGGCGGCCGCGCGATTGTCAGCTTTCCGAACTGGGGATTTTGGCGCTGTCGGCTCGCAATGCTCGTGGCCGGTCGTATGCCGCAGGTCTTTGATCTGGCCGAACGCTGGTATGAAGCGCCGCGCTGGCAGGCATTTACGGTGGCTGATTTTTGCGACTTTTGTCACCATTTCGGCTTTGGCATACGGGAAGAGATCTATTTATCGCGGAGCCGGCGTGTGAAGAGTCTGCGCTACAAAAACTTGCGCGCCACAACCGCGGTTTTTGCGTTGCAGCGTTTTTAGAGCGCTGAATGACTTTTTCACGTGCTTATGGCCGACACTCGTCCCTCTCCCCCTATCCTTCAGCATAAAGCCTACGGCCGGCCATCGCAATTTATCCCGGAAAATCTGTTGCGCGAAGCGCGGCGTCAAATGGGCCTGCCAGAAGGCCAAGTGCCCGGTATCTGTGTGCTTGACCCGGACGGGGATATTGTGGCTAGTCTGTTGGACCGCGGCGAGGCGTACGAACACGACTCCTGGGCCTGTTACCACACGACCTTACATCGCTTCACGTGCAGCAGGATCGAGGTCGGTATTATTCGCCATGTGGTGGGTGCGCCGTTTGCTGTTTTGGTAGCCGAGGAATTATTCGCCTCCGGCTGTCAGTTGCTTATTCATGTCACGTCTTCTGGGCAGATTGTCCAAAAAGAAGATCCGCCGTTTTTCGTCCTGGTCGAAAAAGCCCTGCGCGACGAAGGCACGAGCTATCATTATCTGCCGCCGTCTGATTTCTCATTCTTGAGGTCGGACCTGTTGGAGTTGTTTGCGCGTACTCTCGACGGAGACCCATCGATCTGTTGTGGAGCGACCTGGACAACCGACGCCCCGTTCCGAGAAACACAAGAATCGATTCGGCAGGCGGAACAGCGTGGGATTCTTGCTGTCGAAATGGAGGCCGCCGCCCTGTACGCCTTCGCCCAGGCACGAGACAAGGCGGTCGTGTGTTTCGCCCATGTCACCAATCAGATGGGCCAAGTCGAAGGCGATTTTGAAAAAGGTGAAGAGGCCGGCAGTCATGACGCCTTAGGACTGATTGCGGCAGTAGCTCGGGCATGGCTGGAGAGGACGTGATGCGCAAAGCGTCCAGCGATTACCTGCCCCCCCCCCGCTTCTCTGTGCTGCCACTGTTCTCCGAGCCCACCGTTGCCCTGACCTTGAGAGAGCGGACATCCAAACACGAACTGAGACGACAGGTGGACACGGGACCGGGCCATGCCGTGCTTGATGTCGGCTGTAGGACAGGAACTTCGGCCACAGGGATGAAGCAGACGGACCCGGAGATTGCCATGACCGGCATTGATGCCGACCCGGCCATGCTGGGGCGGGCAAAGGGGGAGGCTCAAGGAGCCGGAGCGAACATTACTTTCGAGTAGGGTTTTTCCTCCACCCTATGCCGACCGGACGTTTGACCGGATCGTTTCGAGCCTGTTTTTTTCATCACCTGATCCGCGTTGAGGTGGAAAAACCGTTGCCGGGATATTTCGGATGTTGAAACCGGGCGGACTGCTGTGTGCCGCGGACCGGGGAAAGTCTGTCAACCTCTTGATGCACATACTGTTCTGGCTGGTCCAGATTTTTGACGATTTTTCGCGTATGCGGGGCAATGCGGCCGGCCTCCCTGGCTAGATAGGGCGTATTTGCCGAGATGGTCGTTCAGGGTTCCCTGGCGGCAGTGCGTACAGCCCCGCATTCTACGGTGAGGCCGAGCCGAGAGCGGACGGAGAGGCCGGACTAGGAAACTCTCATCATCCCTCTATCCCCTGTCGGTGAGTCTCCCACAACGACAACGTGGATATGGAGTCGGCGTCTATCGTGTCCATAATGTCGGTTGGCAGCGTACCGATGCGGTAACTTTGTCCGGTCAAGCGTCGTGACCTGATGGCATCAGGTAGCTCGGACAGACAGGAGCAGGGCTGCCCGTATCGTATACTGACGCGCGTCCCGAGGACGAGGCGCACCCTGACACTCCCTGTCAGGGTGTGCTACAGTGCGGTCGGAAGAAAATCGAAAGGAGCGCAGATTATGGCAGAAATACGTGAAATAACCTCCGGTCTGGAATTCCCCGAAGGTCCGATTGCCATGGATGACGGCAGCGTCATCCTGACCGAGATCAAGCGTGGTACGCTGACGCGGGTCAAGCCTGATGGGACCAAAGAGGTCGTGGTCGAGACCGGTGGTGGGCCGAACGGAGCGGCAATCGGGCCGGACGGTAAATGCTACGTGTGTAATAACGGCGGCTTTGAGTGGATGGAAGCCGGCGGGCTGACCGTGCCGCACGGTATCCCTGAGAGCTATACGAATGGTTATATCCAACGGGTCGATATCGACACGGGGGCGGTGGAAACGATTTATACCGAGTGCAACGGCAATAAGCTGTGTGGACCGAACGATATTGTGTTTGATGCCCAAGGAGGCATGTGGTTCAGCGACTTCGGCAAGATCCGCGACCGCGACCGCGATGTTTGCGGTCTCTATTACGCCAAGCCGGACGGTTCGCTCATTAAGGAAGTCGTCTATCCGATCCAGGGACCGAACGGTATTGGCTTGGCTCCTGGCGATGCCACCTTGTATGCAGCTCAGACGTTTGAAGCCCGGGTGTGGGGCTGGAATGTGACCGGTCCGGGTGAGTTGGAACGTGTGGAAGGAGCGGGTGGTCCACTCTTGGCTGGCCCGGGTGGTGGCGTCCTGGTGGCCGGTTTGCCCGGCTATCAGTTGCTGGACTCGTTAGCGGTCGAGGCCAACGGTAACGTGTGTGTGGCGACCATCCTGAATGGCGGCATCACCGTATTTGCGCAGGACGGTTCATCGGTCGAGCATGTTCCTGTGCCTGGTGATCCGGTGGTGACCAACATCTGTTTTGGTGGACCGGATCTGAAAACGGCCTATATCACGCTGTCGGGAACCGGCACGCTGATGGCCATGGATTGGCCACGTCCGGGCCTGAAGTTGAATTTCACGCGTTAGGCGCCGCTTTTCGCCGGACCTCTGGAGCTAAGGGGGGGGGGCAGCCAACTGTCCACGATGTGCAGGCCAGATGCGCGTGATCGGGCTTGTGGCCATCCCTCCATGCGCCTGCGGATTGGTTGGGCGGGCACCCCGGCCTTTCTCGTGGCTGAGGCGGATGTGGCCCAGAAAGTCGACATTGGCGCAGGCGTCGACCTCGCCCACACGGCACGCCGAAACGTCTGGAACAAAAAACGATGCGGCCTGCCTTCATGCCCTTGGACGGCTTCCGGCGGCACGCTGGCGGAAAATTTTCTGCCGGTAGACTCCAGGGTGGTATGGCGGACGGTTCCTTTTGGCCCGACCTGTTCCACTAGCGCTCGGAGTCGGACGGCACGGCCTTACTCGGCCGGAAATAAGCCGACTCATGTCCTCAATCTGCCCCTTGAGCGCTCGCGACTTAGCAAAGCCAAGGCTTGGAGTGACTGGACTTTGCCTGCAACGTGTAATTGGGCCATGTCTCCTCCTCTGTCTCACGAGAGAATACAGACTCCATTCTCTCGTGAGACAGGGGAGACTGCCGTGGGGGAGGGAAAGTGGGTTGTTGATCGCTACCCCCGGTGGGGCAGGGTGGCGCCTAAGCTGCGGGGGGAGGAGCGCGGCGAAAATGCGGATTATCACCTGTAACCTGAACGGCATTCGGTCGGCGGCGAGCAAGGGGTTTTTTGCCTGGCTGGAAAAACAGAACGCCGATGTGGTATGTGTCCAAGAGCTCAAAGCCCAGGAAAAAGATGTCATCCCCACCTACCAGGAAGCCGGAGTCCTGACCGGGACGTTTCATTACGCGGAAAAGCCGGGCTATTCCGGCGTGGGCGTCTATGCCCGGCGGCAACCGGATACCGTCAGGGTCGGTTTGGGTTGGCCTGAGGCGGACCGCGAAGGACGCTATCTGCGGGCGGACTTCGGCCGGCTTGCGGTCATTTCCCTCTATCTGCCGTCCGGTTCGAGTTCCGAGGAGCGTCAGCGGGTGAAATACCGGTTTATGGACCAACTCCTGCCGGAGTTGAAAGCACTGCGCGCCAGCCGCCGCCATGTTGTCCTGTGTGGAGACTGGAATATCGCCCATACCAAGAAGGATATAAAAAATTGGCGTGGGAATCAGAAGAACTCCGGCTTTCTCCCCGAAGAACGTGCCTGGATGACCCGAGTGTTTGATGAGGCCGGTCTTGTGGACGCGTTTCGACGAGTTAATACGGAAGCGGAAGAATATACTTGGTGGTCGTTTCGCGGCCAAGCCTGGGCGAAAAACGTTGGCTGGCGAATCGATTACCAGGTGGTCACACCGGGTTTAGCCAAGCTAGCAATGCAGGCCGCGATCTATAAGGAAGAACGCTTTTCAGATCATGCGCCGTTGCGTATCGATTACGACTATGCGTTTGACCGCCTAGAGCCACGCAGACGCGCCGCTGCGGGTTCAAAAAGCGCTCGCTCACGGAAAGCCGTCGTGAATGAGCAGCCTCGGTCCTTAAAACGAAAAAAGAAATGAGATCATATTCCCAAGCGACCCTCGACGGTGGCAATACTGGGGACCATCTCCCACAGTCAAGAATCGTGGCCCCTCTGGCCTCCCTTGTTTCACAGCCTGACCGTTATCCCCTCGTTGGTGGACCTTGGACCGCTGCGCAGGGGCCTTTCTTCCACCGTGTCGGTGGACTGAACCACGGCATCCAAAGGGTTAACCCGCAACAGAGGATTCTCTGATACAGATGTCTTTATCCGGTCTCCTCCCTCAACCGATGGCCATAGCGTAAGGACACGTACAAGAACCCGTCTAGGCTCAGGCCCTCTAAAGTCTGTTGATTTTGCGGGTGAAGTGGTTCAAGGCCCCACCATACCGAGGATGTTCCATGTCCGCCCCCCATTGCCGGCGACCCGCAGCGCAGTGCGTCCGGCTTCGGCCGCTTCGGCCCAAGAACCCGCGCGGCGGGCCCCGGGTCGAAGACCGGCGCGTCCTCGCGGGCATGGTCCCCGTCCTCCGCTCGGGCCTGCTGTGATACACCGCCCCGGCTTGCTCCGGCCCGCCCAAGACGCGCTCCACCCGCTGCGGGGCGGGAGCAAGGCCGGCGGGTTCGCCCGCCTCTGCCCGGCGCGGGCCGACGGGAGCGCCGCGCCGGGGACGGGGAGGCGCGCCGCATCTGAAGGCGCCCCGCCCCGCGGCCCGCTGGCTCCCTAAGAGGCGCTTGCGCACGGTCTCGGACGCACAGGGGGAGGGCTCAACTCGCAGTTCCCTGCCGTCTGCGCCGTGGACGGCCCCCCCTGCTCCTGCTGCTCCCCGCAGGCCGAGGCCGCGCCTCTCGGGGCGCCGCGGCCCGCTTGCCCGCCCGGCCGCCGACGCCCTGCTCGCCGATACGGGCTCTGCCAGCGCCCGCGTCCGCAACGCCCGCGCCGCCCGCCGGAGCGACCCCGGCCTTCCCGGCCGTGCCCACCGCACGGCCCCGGGCGGGGACGACACCGCACTCGACAAGCCGCGAAACCTCATCAAGCGTCGGTTCGACGCATCCAGGACTGGCGGCGCCTCGCCACCCGAGACGACCGCTGCGCCCACCCCTGCTTCCGTGCCAGCTGCCTCGTTGCGACCGGCATCTGCTGGGTATGAGGCCTGAGCCTAGGGCCTGTTCCCACTATCGCAAGGCATCAATGATGAGGGCGAAGACGCTGCATCCGAGGAAGAGCACATCGCGTTGCTCGAAGCGCGTGAAGAGGCGGCGGAACCTCTGCAATCGAGGCAACACCCGCGCGATTTCATTGCGCCGCGTGGACAGCTCACGGGCAGACGCCCAAGGGCTCACCCGGCTCCGCCGCGGCGGCCCCACGGGCGCCTACCCGAGTGCCGCGGCCAAGGGCCGCGTCTGGGCGCCCGCGGACGCCCGATCCCTCAGCACCGCGGGAGGAGCGGGGGGCGGGCCCCGGCGAGGCAGCAATTGGCGGCCCGCCGGGGCGGCGGGGGCGGGCCCGGGCGAGAGTGCGCAGGCGAGCGCCGTGCGAGCATCCGCGGCACCCCTAGGCATCGTGGGGGTCCAGCCGCCTCGGGAGCGGCCGAGGGATTGAGGACCGGTTGTGTGCGCGCTCCCGTGCCGGCGGGAGGGACCTGGACGAGGGGGCGGTCGAGCGACCGGGCCGCCCGCGGGAGGTGCACGCTCTGTTCGCGGTGCAGATGCGCGAAGACCCGGTCGCGCACGCCGGGTTGCGACCAGCGGGGCAGCCGGGGGGAGAGGGGGGCCAGGTGCAAAGCGGGCCGGCAACCCGCGCCTTGTGCAGCCCTGCTCGACAACAGACCAGAGGGCGGTGAGCACGGGGCGAGGGGCGAGGCGGACAGGGCCGCGCGGCACCGGGAGAGGGGGCGCGATCCGGTCGTATGGAGCTTGCGTGAGGTCCCTACAGCCAGGAGACCAGAATCATGCAGAATCATGCACATGAGTGTGAACAGGCCCTAGTCACAGAAAGGCCCCGTCCGCCTCGGTATGCAATTCCCAAATGAGAAAAGGTAGAGGAGCTTCATTTTCCTCTCAGGCCCCCACTTTTTTGCATGCTGCCGTGACTTTGGCACACGCCTCGGCGGTTTCTATGCAGAGTGGATGGACATGCTTGCGACATTCCTCTTCTCATGCGCCATGAACTGCTATGCTCACGGGGATAAAGGCTTTGATCTGCGCGGAATCCGTTGCGGCGAGCACCCCCATCGTTTCACTCACCGCGTCCATCTCTTGAATGTGCGCAGCGCAGGCAGACAGAGACGTGTCACCTGCCGCAAACAGATTCAGACACTGCTTCAGGCACATCGTTCCAATCCCCACGAGGCTTGGGCTAGGACGAGCGCACGGTGTTTTGGGGCGTCGTAGGGTGTATGCTCAGCCTGCTCATGATGGGCGGCCGGCGCTGGAGAGGCGACCAGCCCGGCCAGAGCAGCGCCAGAGACGCCCAGCAGGACACCGCGGCGTTGCTCGGCGGGATAGTGTCGTGCTTCGTAGGGGCGTCCATGAATGACGCCCTCCTTCGGTCTATTGGATGATCCATTTTCGACTCCTGTGACAGCACACCATACTTGGCCAGCCGAGGATTCGTACAGGCAGGGATGTGTCTTGTTCCTGAGGGGAGTATCTTATAGTAATAGAAGAGTTGGGGGTTCCCATTGAAGCGGTCCTGTATCATACGTTGTGTCATTCTCCTACTCGCCCTCGCCTTTATGGATCAGGGCCGAGTCGGGCAGGGGCTCCCGTTGCTCTTCTCTGCCGACCCGCATGCCTGCTGTAAAACGAAACAGCACTGCCCCATCTCATACGGGAAGAAGACTCGTGTGCATTCCTCTCACAGCCCGAACTGTCCGCATACGCATCAGAAGTCAGGGGCCAGCTTTCAGCGGACTCTGCAAACATGCCATCCATCCGGGCCGGATGGACTGGTATCTGCGCAATCCCTTCGATTCGTGTTGACGCGAAGCACCGGGCTGTTCGGCCCTCAGCGTGATCAGGGTTCCTATTTCTCACAGCCGATTCACTATGCGGAGTTGGCTGTTGCACCTCCTACGCCCCCGCCCCGTTCTCCACAGTTCGTGTAAGTGTCATTCGTGCTGTCTCATCAGACAGCGCGTGTCAAAGGACCGCCCGCGCTTCGTGGCAGGAGCACCGCTCCGCGAGCGGGTTAAGGTGCTGGACGCCTCGCGTCCGGCGCGACTGAAAATGGAGAACAACATGATGGTAGAAGCACCCTCGGGCATCTGGAGAAGATGCGTCTGGAGTCTGATGACTCTGAGCCTGTCTATAGCTATCGGAGAACAAGCGAGCGTGGCGCAAGCCGGGGAGGAGACTTCGGGCTCTGGAGAAGAACTCGCCCAACCAAAAGCGGTTGAACTTGAAGACATGCTTGTCTCGGTCGAACGTATTACCCCTGTGAGCGGGGCGTCGACCGCTCTGGTAACAGATGAGCAGATTCGGGCATCTCAGGCTAGGGATGTCACCGAAGTCCTGAAAAGCAGAGTATCCGGCGTGACCGGCAAGCGGAGTGGTGGCATCAATCTTGACCCGGCTATCCGCGGGCTGCGTGAAGACCGTTTGAGTGTCATGACCAATGGTACGAAGATATGGGGGGGCGGGCCGTTTCGCATGGACCCGCCGACCTCGCTGCTGGATGTGGATGAGTTGGAAGCCATCGAGGTGATCAAGGGGCCATATTCGGTGACACGGGGTCCGAGCAGCATCGGCGGAACAATCAACTTGCTCACAAAGAAACCAGAGCTTTCACCACACTGGGATATGCATGGTTCACTTGGAGCGGCTTACACGAGCAATTACAACGGGTTTACGACTAAGGCCTCGGTCAGTGCTGGCGGGCCCGCCCTGGCGTTTCGGCTGGCCGGCAGCTACCGTGATTATCAGGACTATGACTCGGGTGACGGTGAACATATACAGTCTGGATTTCAGAGCCAATCGGTCTCCGGCACCCTCCTGTGGCAACCGCACGCCGATCATCGTTTTTTCCTGTCCATGAGTCGGGAGGCCGACCGGGATACCCGTTTTGCCGCGCTGCCGCTGAACATGGAAGAAGACGACGCCTATCTCGGCTCCGTATCCTATACCATCACCAGCCCGCTCCCGTTTGTGGAGAGCCTGCAATTCAGCGGTTATTACAACTACGTGCATCATCGTATGAACAATGACCATAAGCCTCATCGGGCTGGGAGTGGTGCCGGCATGTGGGACGGCTCCGGCCCCGGTATGCAGGACACCTCCGGCCACCCTGCCGGGCAGAGGAATGGAGGACACGACCCGCACGGGCATAGGGCGGAGCACGGTCAGAACGGCGACATGGCTGGACATGGGCAGAGTGACAGGAGGAGCGAGGGGCATCACATGACAGGGACTGGCCACGGAGATATGATACTTGCCGGGCATGGAGAGCATGCCGGACCTGCGCACCCGGTCCGACGTAGTGTTTTTCCGCTGGATGCCCGAACATTCGGGGGACGGGTGCAGGCGAATATGCTGCCGGGTCTTGGGGGTCGCCTGTCTCTTGGCGGAGATGTGTACAGACTCGAACGCGAGGGCACTCATCATCTCTCGTTTCTCAGCGGGGATATGGCCGGCACTACCCGGTATTTTCATGCGTGGCCGGAGACGCACATTATGGATGGCGGCATCTTTGGTGAATACGTCTATCTTCCGGCTCCGAAGTGGCGTCTCATCGTTGGTGCGCGAGTCGACTTTGTTGATGCCGGTGCGAATCCGGGTCCGACCGAGCGTATGCAGTACCACACCTATTACGGTGCCAGTGCCGACGATATCGGCGCCTTCGAGACGAATGTCAGTGCCAATGCTCGGTTAATCTACTCTCCGGTGTCCTCGCTCGACCTGTTTGTCGGGGTGGGCCGCGCCGCGCGGACGGCGGATGCGACCGAGCGCTATTTGGCGTTAGGGCCCGGACCGGGTGGTTTTTATATCGGGAATCCCGGCCTTGACCCGGAAGAGAGCTTTGAAGTTGATACGGGCATCCAGGCCCGGTGGGGCCGATTGGCCGTGGGCGGGGTCCTTTTCTATAACCGGATTGAGGATTACATCCTGCAGTACATTCTGGACCGGGCATTCCAGTGTCCGCACGGACCGTGCAACTTGCGCGGGTTTCGCAACATCAATCACGCAGCCTTGCTGGGTGCGGAACTGGACCTGAGCTACGTACTGCGCGAAAACCTGTCGCTGCACGGCTCCTTTGCCTATGTGCATGGAGAAAATGAGGAAGACGACCGGGCGCTGCCCGAGATTCCTCCTCTGGAGGGCCGAGTCGGGCTGCGCTACGAGCATCCGCACTGGGGCCTCTGGTGCAACCCGATGCTGCGCCTCGTCCAGAGTCAGCATCGCATTGATACCGCGTTCGGCGAAGATACGACGCAGGGGCACGTGACGGCCGACATCAGTGCTGGCTGGCGCTTGTTCGGGCGTCACGAACTCATGGTGCACGTCGAGAACCTGCTCGATAAAAACTATAACGAGCATATCACCCGAGAGAATCCGTTTACCGGCCGGGAAGTATTTGAGCCCGGACGAGTAGTGACGGTCGGCCTGCGGACAACGTTCTAAGGAAGGTCAGCCCAAGGAGAGAGGGTCTTGCTCGGGGACATGGATACGGGAAGGAGGAGTGCAGAACCCGGCGTCCGGTGGGGAACGGGGCCACGACGTGCCGGAGCGTCGGAGGCGGCGCGAGCTGGGTGCTGGATGAGATGGGCGGACGAAGTCCGCGGGTGGGGGTGGAGGAGCGGAACGAGCCGTTCGCCCCGCTCCGCTCCCTGGGCCTTGGCTCGATACGCCTAGCGCATGTCAGTGTTTAATTGTATCCATGGGGTTCCCTTGTGGTGGGCATACTGCTTCCCACGGCCGGCGGGGTGGCGGAGGTCCGCCGGCCTGGCCCATGCCCGGCGGTTCGAGGGGGAGAGCCGGCGCGAGCGGGCACGGCCGGGTACGCTGGGGCGGGCTCTTCGGAGAGGATGTGGCCCCCGTGCGTGCGAGAGCCGGACGGTCTGGACGTGAACGAGGCTCTCTCGGATCATGTGGCCCCCGCGCGTGCGCGAGCCGGGCAGGGTGGTGCCGGGCCAGCTGGGGGCCTCGCCCACCCCTCCTGGCGACGCCGCGCGCCGTCCTCCTCGCCGCCCCCCCCCTCCTCTGCCGGTCCGGGGCCGGCCGGCGGAGGAGGGGGGGGGGGGAACGGGTGCGCCCACGGCGGGGTGGACGTTGCGGCGCAGCGCGGGAGTGCGCGTCAAAAAAGCCGGTGCGCCGTGGCACCGGCGCGGGCCGCTTCCGCGCGAAGCCGGGGCCGCGGGCCGCGCTTCCGGGCCCGGCGTGCTCCGCGCCGCTGGGGCGTCAGAGCGGCAACCGGGCTGCGCCCCGCCCAGGCAGCGCCGGGCGCAGCCCCAGCGCCGTCGCGGGGGCGCCCCCTCGGCAGCCGGGGGCCACCGCTCACGCCGCCCGCAGGCGCGCCCACTCTCCAGCATGCCGGAGATGCTGCAATCTAACGGGACACGCGCTAGGCTCCGACTCGCAGACCTGACGGTTCCCCATGCCTTGCCCGTGGACAGGGGTGCCTGGATACCCGCCACAGCCCGGAGTGTTCAGCCCGCCCTTAATGCGGTAGCGCGGTGGGGTAGGGAGGACGTATGTGTCGCCCCTACGGCAAATCTAGTCCGATTCTCCAGGTGGGGGCAGGGGGATGGCTTCGTCAATCAACATGACCGGGATATCGTCTCGAATGGGGTAACAATAGCGTTGATCTTCTCGGATTAGGGCGGCGTCCATTGCTGCGGAGACGACCTCGCCCGCCCGGTTTTTGAGGCTGCCGTCTCGAATATGGGCGTTGAGTGTGTCTACCAACTCGGTCGGAGCCAATGTCACGGGCTGCTTTGTTTCCGGACACACCAGGATCGCCAGCAGTTCCTGACTAACCGCCATGCGCGCTTCCCCCTTCAGGCTGAGCATTGATGGACAGCACGACCTCAAGCATCACCTGCACGGCATCCCGTAAGACTGCCAGGGAGACCCGCTCGTTCAGTCCGTGTACGCCGCGGGCGTCTTCTGCAGTGAGCGCCAAGCCGGAAAAGCCGTAACTGGTAACGCCCCTTTCCCTGAAATAATGCGTGTCGGTGAAGCCACTCAGGACGCTGGGGAGAACCGGAGCGGAGGGGGCTCTGCGGGTAG
Source organism: uncultured Binatia bacterium (SeqCode) (assembly GCA_965116085.1). Classification (GTDB taxonomy): domain Bacteria; phylum Desulfobacterota; class Binatia; order Bin18; family Bin18; genus Bin18. The sequence continues at coordinate 4,220,096 of OZ220487.1, read as the reverse complement.
CAACGGAACGGATCGCCTCGAAGAGGGGGGTATCCGGGTCCGAGGCAACGGAAGGGAAGTTTAACAGGGGCGAGAATTGGATATGCGGATCATCCACGACTTGTTTGAGTTGTGCGATGAATTGTCGCGGATCCTCTCCCGGCAAGAGGCGGCAGTCAAGGTGGGCGGACGCCGTGGCCGGTACAACGTTGGTTTTTGGGCTGCCGTTGAGAACGGTCAGGGAGATGGTATTCCGCACCAAGGCATTATGGCCCGGCTTTGCCGTGAATTTCTTGCGAAACGTCTCGTCCCGAAGGGCCTGTTCAAGCGCCCGGTAGTGTCGTGCCGTTTCCTCATCCTCGAAGTCTGCCAGAGCGCTGAAATACGCCTGGACCGCAGGTACGACCTTGAGCGCCGTTTCGTGGCGACGAATTTTATCCAAGGCTTGCACGAGGCGGGTCACCGCCGTCTCAGACGCTGGACTCGCTCCATGTCCTGCCGGTCCTGTTGCCTGGATCTCGATCCAACACGGGGCCTTTTCCGCCACTGAAACGCGATACGAGCGGTTGCCATCGCGCTGTCGAATACCGCCCCCTTCGGTCAGGAGAAACTCTGCGTCGGCAATCAGGTCGAAATGTTTGTCCACAAACCAGCCGGCGCCTTTTCTGCCCCCGACCTCTTCGTCCCCTGTCCCGAGAAAAATAATGTCGCGTTCAAAACTCAGGCCACTTCGCTTGAGTAAAGCTAACACAAGAAACTGGACGACACTCACGCCTTTACAATCGATTGCCCCGCGCCCGTGGACATAGCCATCTTTGATAAGCCCGCCAAATGGGTGGAACTCCCATTCCGCCGGGTCCGCGGGAACCACATCGAGGTGATGCAGGAGGATGAGAGCCTTTTTCTCGCCGCTGCCTTTGAGTCGGCCGTAGATAATGCCTCGGCCCGGCTCCGACTCGTAGACCTGGGCCTCAATGCCTTCCTGGGTGAGGATGTTCTGCCAGAACTGGGCAGCGGCTGTCTCGTTTCCTGGGGGGTTGGACGTGTCAATTTGTACGACCTGACTGAGTAGTTCGCCGGCCTCCTTTTCAACCGCCGACCAGTCTATGTCCGGAAAGGGCCGGGTCTCCGCCGGGAGTGGCAGGGCGAGGATGAACGGGAAGACAAGGAGCAGAGGCAACCAAACACGGCAGTCCTGGCCTCTCGATATTTGGGTCTGGGTCATCATGCGGGTGGTCCTATCTCGTGTCCGGCTGGAATCCAGTCCATAGCGCTTCCTCCTGACCCGTTGTTGTGCGCTTATGCCACACCCGAGCGACTTCTTCAACGGCGAAGGATGACCGGGCCGGCCGACTTGCCTTGTTCCGGCTAGAGAAGACCGATACAAACAGACTCCGAAAAAAACGACAATCGAGAAAGGCGGACCATGAGCGGACATAGCATCTTCGACGTCAGCGGCAAGAGCGGGTACGTCACCGGCGGTGGCTCGGGGCTAGGGCGCGCCATTGCCCTGGGCATGGCCGAGGCCGGCGCGGCGGTCGTGGTGAGTGATATCAATCAAGAGGCGGCCCAGAAAGTGGCGGGAGAGATTCGTGCCCAGCATGGGGAGGCCTGTTCCCTGGCGCTAGACGTGTCGCAAAAAGACCAGGTTGAAAAGCTGATCCAGACGACGACCGAAGAGTTGGGTGGACTGGACTTTGCCTTTAATAACGCCGGCATCCTCAAACTTGGGAAGCCGGAAGATATCAGCCAAGACGATTGGCAGGAGGAACTCAACGTCGACTTAACTGGCGTGTTTCTGTGCTGTCAGGCCGCAGGTCGCTATATGATGGACTACGGCGGTGGAAAAATTGTGAATACGGCATCTATCTCGGGCTTGGTCGTCAACTCGGGGCTGGCTTATTCGACCGCTAAGGCCGGTGTGATTCAGCTCACCCGGGTGCTAGCCATGCGGTGGGCGAGACACGGCGTGTATGTGAATTGTTTCAGCCCCGGCTATATCCGCACTGGCATGACGGCACCGCATCTCACGCGGCCTGAGGTCGAAAAAGAAATGCTGCGTCAGACCCCGCTGCGCCGTTTGGGGGAACCGCGTGATTTGGTCGGTGCCGCCCTATTTCTGGCGTCTCCAGCTTCGGATTTCGTGACTGGTCAGAATATTATCGTGGATGGAGGAGTCACCTTGGCGTAAGGTGCTGTCCTGCGCTCCCATTCAACCCGGTGATTCAGAGTAACACCGGGTCTGCACCCTGCTCCTGTTTGGTGGTCTGAGTGGTCCGTCTTGCGGCGCGTCGCTTTCTGGGTGTTGCGCTCTTCTTCTTCGGACGGGCTTTTGTCGGCTTTGCCCTGGGCGTCGGCCGTTTTTCGGTGATCTCGATTTCATACTGTTCGAGGTGAAAGTCGGAATCGGCCCGAAAAAAGAAGCGGGTGTTGAGTTGGACCTCAAGGCCATCCAACCATTCTTCTTCCTCCTCGTATAAAAAAGCGAGGACATCTGGATGAGCATAGACGGTGACGGCTTGGGCATGCGGCTGAAAGGCCACTTCTTTGTGTAACTGGCGGATGAGATTATAGGTAATAGTGGGAACCGACTGTCTATGGCCCCGGCCGTCACAAGCGGCGCAGGGAGCACAGAGTTGCTGCTGGAGGCTCTCCCGTGTCCGTTTGCGCGTCATCTGAACCAGCCCGAGTTCGCTAATCTTCCGCATATTGCTGCGGGTCTTGTCTTTCTTCAGGGCGGCGCGGAGAGTTTCTGTGACTTTGGTGCGGTTGGCCGCTCGCTCCATATCGATAAAGTCAACGATGATGAGACCCCCGATATTGCGCAGGCGTAGCTGTTTGACCACCGCCTGGGCTGCTTCGAGGTTGGTCTGGAGCATGGTCTCTTCTTGGTTTTGTTTCCCAACAAAACGCCCCGTGTTCACGTCAATCGCGGTGAGCGCTTCGGTGTGATCAATAACGATATGGCCGCCGGATTTGAGGGGGACACGTCTGTCGAGCGCCTTGGTAATCTGCTGTTCAATTTTGTAGTGCTCAAAGATAGGGGCTTGTCTATCGTGAAGCTTCATGCGGCCGATTAAACGCGGCATGAAGGTCTCGACGAATTCATTAATGCGTTCGTAATCATTCGCATCATCGATAATGATCTCATTGATATCCGGTGTGAAGACATCGCGAGTGATACGCAGGATGATGTCCATATCGTCGTGCACGAGGGTCGGAGCGGAGTGCTGCTCGCGTTGCTGGGTAATCCTCCCCCAGAGTTTGAGCAGGAATTTCATGTCGTCGTGAATTTCTTTTTTGGTCAGACCCTCGCAAGCGGTACGGACAATAAAGCCGCCCTCGGCCGGTCGCAGGCTGGCGACCGCTTCTCTGAGCCGGCGGCGCTCTTTGCCGTCCGCGATGCGTCGAGACACACCAATACGTTCTATGGTCGGTGTATACACCAACTGTCGTCCAGGCAGAGAGAGGTGCGCGGTGAGGCGAGGACCTTTCGTCCCGATCGGATCTTTGGCTACCTGGACAAGAATTTCCTGACCCGCCTTTAGTTTCTGTTCGAGCGGAATGCGCGGCTCGGAACGGGAGCGGCGCCGGCCATTTGTGGGTCGGGGCTCGACATCTGAAGGTGGATCATCCCCATCGTCAAGCGCACTCTCAGGGTCGACTAGGTCAAACGTGTTCAGCAGGGCGTCTGCGTCTTGGTCGGCGTCATCATCAATCATACCGGGGGGTAATGTGCCGCCAAATACATCTGAGGCATGGATAAAACCGGCTTTTTCAAGGCCGATATCGACAAATGCCGCCTGCATACCTGGGAGGACGCGATTCACGCGCCCGAGATAGATATTGCCCGCAACATTGCGCTGCTGGGCGCGCTCAATGTGGATCTCTACGAGCGTTTCGTTTTCGAGGAGGGCGACACGAGCCTCTTGATGGGTCGAATTAATAACGATTCTTTGACGCACGAGTATTAGCCTGTTGTCGGAAGCAGTTCTTGCTCGGGGTTTTGATGCGTTCTCTGAGGGACGGCCTCCGAGCGAAATTGTGTCGCGGTTTTTGTCACCCGCAAGGTTTTCACCTCTTGTGGGGACAGGGTGAGGAGGGTTCCTAGGAATTCATGGGGCTTGAGAGTGCCTACATCTGTCATCGCGATGTCGATTGAGAGCGTGAGCGGTGTTTCCAGAGTGAGGGCTGAGATCAACTGCTTGGCATCAAGGGTGCGTTCCCGATGACGGGTCCGTTTGCGGATAGGGAAGGTTCGTGCTTGATGAAACTTCCCTATCCGTTCCTGCACGAAGCGCGGATCGCGTCTGTCCGAGACAAGCGTATCAAGGACAACCCGGTAGCGCTGGACAGCAATGCTCACATCGATACTTGGCCTGTCCAGGCCGATTTGCTGCACCTGCTGGATCTGAAAGCCGCTCGGCAACTCGGCATTCAGACGCTGCTGTACCTCTTTTGCCGACATCTCTTCATACAGGAGAAGATCGAGAAATTCCTCCTCGCTCTCCATGCCGACCGGGAGAGCCGGGCCAAAACTGATACGAGGTAAGGGGTGAAAGCCTTGACTGTAAGCAACGGGGAGGCACGCCCGACGACAGGAGCGGGCAAAAAGTGTCGCCACTTCTTTCGCGCCGAGAAAGCGAGCCATGTCAAGCTTGCTATACCGCAGGCGAAAACGCATGACGGTCCGTTGGGGCTTGCCTTGGCTTGCCGCAATGGTATTGGGATCACCTGCAAGCCATTCATCGGCGTTGCCCGAGATTCGAGGCTGAACAGCAGGCTGGGAGGCCTCGGGTGGAGCGGTATTCAGCGCTCCAAGGGGGGTCGCTTTCAGCTTGCCTTCATCTAATACGCCGCTATAGCGCTTGATTCTCGCCTGCTGTTGTGCTGCCTTCCTCTCCTGCATCATTTGCCATTGCCGGGTGCCCCATCTATCCTCGGCGGGCAGGGTCGCTCGCGCCCAGGGGTCGACCTCCGGTCCTCTATGGTTAGCGCCTTTCGCGCCGCTCAGATGGTAGGTTACATTGCGGACGCTCTTGAAATCACAGGCTCCACAATACGAGCAGCGTTCCACGCTGCAATCAGGGGTGAGAGTGCCTTCGAGTGCTTTTGCCAGATCACGCTGGAGCCATTGCTTGGTGACGCCACTATCCAAATGGTCCCATGGAAGCGGCTCCCCAAGTAAGCGACGACGGAGATAAAAACTGGGCTCTACATGGTGAACGCGAAAGGCCTGTTGCCACAGGTCGAGTCGGCATTGTTCTGTCCAGCCGTCAAACCGACAGCCGAGACGGTAGGCCGTCAAGAGCGGAGCGCCTAAACGCCGATCCCCCCGAGCGAAGACACCCTCGAGAAAAGACAGCCGCGCATCGTGCCATTTAAATTGAATCCCGTAACGCCACAGTTCCCGCCGCAGGAGTTGCTGGCGCGCTTCGGTTTCCTCCATATCTACCTGGGCGGCCCATTGAAACGGTGTATGCGGTTTGGGGATAAAGGTTGAAACACTGGCCGTGACTTGGCGCTGATGCTTGCCGGCCTCGGAGACCTTCCGGCACAGATCGACGATGCCCAGCAAATCCTCTTCTGTCTCGGTTGGCTGTCCGAGCATGAAGTATAACTTGACGCTTTTCCACCCCAGACCGAATAGCAGGCGTGCCGCCTCAAGCAATTCCTCTTCCTGATATTCTTTTTGGATCACGTCGCGGAGACGCTGTGAGCCGGCCTCGGGCGCAAGGGTGAAGCCTGTTTTTCGGACCCGGCGGATTTCTTCCAGGATATGGGGGGAGAGGGCGTCTACGCGTGTTGAGGGCAGAGAGACAGAGACTTTGAGGTCCGAAAAACGATTCATGATCGACCGCAGGAGCGGGTTCACGCAGCTATAGTCGCCGGTACTCAAACTGAGTAGTGAAACCTCTTCATAGCCGCTTTTTTTGACTAATTGGTCTATCTGTTCCTGGAGGGCCCGGGGGTCACGCTCCCGCAAAGGGCGATAGATATACCCCGCCTGGCAAAAGCGGCAGCCGCGCACGCAGCCACGCATGACTTCCGCGGCAACGCGGTCGTGTACGATGTTCACATTCGGCACAATCTGGGTCGTGAGTTGGGGGACGGTATTGAGGTCCTCGACAATGCGTTTTTTGACAACCGTGGAGGCTGCATAGCGAGGGTGGAGGTCGCTCAGCGCACCGCTCGGAGTATATGCCGGCTCGAAAAAGGCCGGGACGTATACCCCCGGGATGTGGCGCAGCGCCTGGAGGAGCGATTCCCGGTCTTCTCTATCCCAAGCTAAATAGACGTCACAGATATCAAAAATTGCCTCCTCACCATCTCCGAGGAGGAAGGCATCAATGAAGTCGGCGATGGGCTCTGGGTGAAATGCGCAAGGTCCGCCGGCAACCACCAGTGGATGAGACGCGTTGCGGTCACGCGAGAGCAGGGGCATCTCGCCAAGGTCCAACATGGCCAGGACGTTGGTATAGGTCAGTTCGTACTGGAGGCTGAAGCCGATGATCTCGAAGGCTGATAATGGCCGGTAGGTTTCAAGGGAGACGAGGGGCAAGCGGTGTCGGCGAAGTTGCTGCTCCATGTCCAACCACGGTGCATAGACGCGCTCCGCCTGGATATCGGGACGATTATTGAGTAAATTATAGAGAACTTGTAAGCCGAAGTGGGACTGCGCGATTTCGTAGACCTCAGGGAAGGCCAGCGCGAAGCGCAGGCGTATGTCCGCAGGGTCTTTGATGATGGTCCCGAGTTCGCCGCCTGTATAACGAGAAGGCTGTTCGACCAACGGAAGAATGGCGGCATACGCCTGCCGCAGGTCGGTCTCCTTCCCCATCCCCGCACTCAATAGATACCTCTCTTCACGCCTCCTTTATATCGGAAATCCCGGCAGTCCCGCAAGGAGAAGGCCTTCATCTGGATGAGACGTCAAGTCATGGCTTTAAATTCTGGTGAAAACCTTGACACGTAGAGCAGGGCTGGGTATACGGGTCCGATATCCTCGGTCAATGGAAACCCCTTTTTTCTTGACGGGTTAGGAGCACATGAGCGTTCTCAATACCAAAGTGCTCGTTCTCAACCGGTCCTACTGCCCGGTGCATGTCACATCGGTCCGGCGGGCATTCTCCCTGCTCTATCAGGGCATTGCGAAAGCGGTGGATCAGCAGTATCGCACATTTGACTATGAGAGTTGGAGTGTGCTGTCGGCAACCGTCCACGATGAGACCATTGGCCTTATCGGGCGTGCCATCCGGGTACCACGTGTCATCCTACTCGTTTCATATGACCGGGTTCCGCGACGCCAAGTGCGATTCAGCCGCTTTAACGTTTTTGCGCGCGATAAGAATACGTGTCAGTACTGTGGCCGACGCTTCTCGCGCAGTGAGTTGAATCTCGACCACGTCATTCCTCGCTCCCAGGGTGGTCTCTCGACCTGGGCCAATATTGTCTGCTCCTGTTTGCGCTGCAACCGAGTGAAAGGCGGCCGCCGGCCTGAAGAAGCAAGGATGAGGTTGATCAAAAAACCGGTTCAACCTGGGTGGACGCCCTTTATGCTTGAGACGTTCACTTTCAAGCACTACCAGGAATGGTTGCCTTTTCTCAACGAAGTCGATGCTGCCTACTGGAATACCGAACTCCTGGAACGGTAGTCTCCAGACCCACTGCTTTCTGAGGTACTGGATGAATTCGGCCACTCGATCTCAAATGGGTGGGGGGATGGCTGCGCTTCAGTCTTTCGTACAGGCAGACAGCCTTTCACGGACTAACTAACCCCTGATTCCGGTTATTGCGCGCATCTGCTGCTGGGCTCCAAGATGATCGCCTGCATTGTGGGGTTAATACGCACGCAGCGGTAGGAGCAGCATCGCCGCCCAAAACATCAACCCGATCAGGCGGCCAAGCGTGTCGATTCCCGCCATGCAGCGTGGTGAGGATAGGCTATCTCAGTCCCTCATGTATACGCTACTCGGTAAGATGTCCAGCCCCTGGGCTGGGGTTTTTTGTGTCTTCCAACTCGAGAACATCGGCGCGTGAGTGTCAACGGAACGACCCACTTTGATGGGGGATTAGAGTATAGTATTTCTCCTTAATCTTCCTTAATTCCGTCAGTTGGATGTTCGGGCGCGTTGAACAAGGCAGCCGCAATTCCGGGATTGGCGGCGGCCTCCGACCCGTGGTCTGTGTAGCCATGCGCGATGAACCAATCCTGCCGCCAATGGTCCCCTCGCTCCACGACGAGCAAGATCGTCCAGCATGCGAGAATATCCAGTTTTAGACGGCCATACGAGATACCCCATCACCCACCAGAGGCGGTGAAACAGCACCCACAGCGGACTCAGGAACAACCCTGGCCATGACCACCCAAGTTTGACGGCCTCCGTGGCATGCGTAGGATGGGTGTAGATTCGGTAGGGGTGCACAGGTTCTCCTCAGTATTTTGAGCGGTCGGTCATCAGCCGGGCAACATCATAGGGGTCACTTTCCCCGCTGGCTTCACGGGTTTGGAGTGGCAACCCGTGAAGCCAGCGTCCTTACAGTTGGCGTGATGCTGCCTTCAAGATGACCTCTCCGTATCGATTTACCCCGGCTCCTCTCGTCCCCAGATGTAGCCGACCAGCGAGACCCCCTAGGGGGCGGGATTTCGGAGAATGGACAGGGCTTATTGGAAGTTGGACCATGCACATAGCGGAGAAACTGGGACATCAGCCGGGCCGGATACATAGCGGTTGCCGCCTCGCTAGTTGGGTGTGACGCGGGCCTCCCGCATTGCGAGATGGATTGCCAGGACAGGATACCTGGGGCTACTTCAATCGTCCAGGTGTCCTATTCCAGGAGGAAATCAAGATCAGCACTCGCAGGGGCGCGGTCGGCTCGTCGTACGATTCCTGGACATCAACGAGGTCCAGGTGCTGCGTGGCTTGGTTCCATACGAAACGGATCTCGTCTCCAGGCAGCGGGAAATTCTCCGCCACGTATTCCCCTCCGCGCCCCTCCCCCTAAGTAAGAATGACTGCCCCGATGATGAGGGCGAAGACGATGCATCCGAGGACTCGCACGGCGCGTTGCTCGCAGCGCGAGTAGAGGCGACGGCATCCCGGCACGCGACGTACCCCTCGCGCGATGGCGGTGCGCCGCGTGTCCAGTTCCCGGGCATCCTCCCCAGGCCCATCCCGGGGGTGCTGTGGCGGTGCCCCAGAGCTCCTCCCCCCGCGCCCCGGCCAGGTGCCGAGTCTTGGCGCCCTCGTCCGCCCGGTCCCTGAGCAGCGCGGGACGATCAGGGACCGGGCTAAGACGAGTCAGCCACTGGCGACCCGCCGGGACGGCGTGCCCGGGCGAGCGCGAGCAGACGAGGGTCGTGCTCGCCTCCGCGGCACCCAGAGGAATCTTGGGGATCCCGCCGCCTCGGGACCGGCCGAGGGATTGGGGGCCGGTTTTGTGCACGCCCCTGGTCCGGCGGGAGGGATCTGGACGAGGGGGCTGGCTAGCGACCGGGCCTCCCGCTTGAGGCGCCCGCTCGGTGCCCGAGGCGCGCAGACCCGGGCGAGGGCGCCCGGGTGGCGACCAGCGGTTCATCCGGGTGTAGATGGTGTGCCAGGTGCCAAACCGTGCCGGTCACCCCCGCCCTTTGCTGCCATGCTCGGCTACAGACAACATGGCGGTGAGCACGTGGCGGGGGGGCAGGCTGACATGGCCGCGCTGCACCGGGAGGGGGGGGCGCGACCCGTGCGTATTGAGCTTGCGTGAGGTCCATCCACCGAGGAGACCAGAATCATGCTCATTAGTGTTAACAGATTCTAGTACTCTGAGCACGCTCTTTTCCTCTAATTTTTCATGCAGGCAAAAAGGTATTCACTACGTATGCAGGGGCCGGGGTCACTGAGTGCAAAATCCTGCATTTTATTGGTCGTATTCACTACGTATGCGGGGGCTGGGGGGTAAAGAGTCCAGGCGCAAGCTGGACACAGCGAGATGAGAGAGGAAGTTCGAGACCCCACGTTCATTGATCTGACAGCCGCGTTCCGATTCCGCTCGGACGATTTTCAGATTCCGTGCATTCTTCTCCCGAACATGGGCAAAGCCAAAGATATGTTCGAGCATCGGTTCTCCCTGAACCTTCGCCACATCACCTCGGATCTCTGAGATCATAGATTGCTGTGCTGCACATCCCATGAACCGCATGAAGCCGCTCCCGAAAATGTGAATAGCCAAAGACTTCAGCTTATCCACCGCACCCTTCTCCCCGGTGTGACTATGTTCAGAAGGGGCGAGTAGTTAAAGAGGGAGCCAGAGGAGGGGTATGAAGAAGCTCGTTCAGTCGAGTTGTCGGGCCGTTTCAGTATCACGACAGCGAAGGAGTGAGCCCCCGCGTATTCACCACAGGTCATGGCTCCCAGCCTTAATTCGGTGGTTCTTGCATTGGGCAGGCGACCCGACTCAGCGGGATATCTGTTCGATACTGACGAACAAGACGATGGTAAGCCCAGGCAGTGTCTCAGTTTGAAATTTTTTGGCCGCTCAAAACAAGGGACTACACCCCAAAGTGATACACTACCCAGACCCAATAATCCTTGACAAGTTCAGCACTGGGTTTAGTATGGAAGGACATATGACAGAAAGTTGCGATTGACGATGGGGATAACAATTACTGACCGAAACCAATAGGAATCGCATGCCGAAGTATGTCTTAATTCTAAGGCACCCACTACCCTCAGCCGAGGCGCAGACATTGGTGTCTCGGATCAAGGATATTGGCGCTGAATATCACAAGGTCAGTGAGGAATTCTGGGCGTTACGGAGTGCAAAAAGCTCACGACAGATCAGCGAGCAATTGTTCCCTCGCAACGAGACGACAAAAACGACAGACCATGTGGTGCTGCGATGTGATGCATATTGGGGATTTCATGATCGTGAATTGTGGGAATTTTTGGATAAGAAAGAAATCTGACCATGAGCCTTCGGTCTTCCCAGGGTGGACTGCCTGAGCAGTCCGAACAAGCCCCACCGGCAGAGCAGACCGAGCCCGCCTCGCAACATCCGGCTGACCAATCCTGGTTGTTGCAAATACTGATTGATCTCAAAGAAACGTTTGGCCGTGTTGACGGTCGCACTCAAGAGCAGTCACAGAGGATGGAGGGGCTTGCTGAAGAGATGCGCACGAGGATGGAGGGGCTTGCTGAAGAGATGCACACGAGGATGGAGGGGCTTGCTGAAGAGATGCACACGATGCGCGAGAGCATGCTCTCGCGCGCCGGGGCACGATGGCTAGTAAGTCTTGTCGTTGCTGTCATCCTTGCGATCGGTGGCATGATCTACCGTGAGATACCACGTGCCTCTATTCAATCCAATACTCTCCCGAGCAATGTTCCTGAACAAACAGAATTAGTTGACCCGGACTCTGCACAACCTCCTCCCTCTCATACGCTTCCACATGAAGAACAGGAGGCCAGTCCATGAGAGAGCCCCAGACGGAGGATGAGGACTAGCTTTGTGTTCGGGCCTGACTTTTCACCTCGTATAAACTACTCTTCCCACAGTAAAAACATGGACTTAGGAGAAATCACAACCCCGGTAAGAGGGGAACGCAGCCGGGGGGCACTGCGCTCCGTGGGGACGGAGCTAGGGGATACCCGTTATCTAGAAAGCGCTTCAGTGGCCCGATAAGTAGTTGAGGAGGGTCACGACGAACATTTTTCCATTCCCGAGGCAGGTGGAGGTGGTCAGCCTGCTGACCGAAGGCAATTCACTGCGGACAACGACACGGATGACCGGTGTGGGTCGCGACACGACCACGCGGCTCAATCGGCGTGTGAGCAATGCCTGCCACCAGCTGCACCATGCCCGGAGGCGCCAGGACTCGTTTCTTGTCCGGCGGGCCGGTGAGTATCCCGTCCAAATCGGACACCCCGACCCGACCTAGGTGACGACCAATCATGTCAAGCGTGCTCGGGCATGTCAACACTATCGCGACGCATCAATGATGAGTGCGAAGACGCTGCATCCGAGGAATAGTACGTCGCGTTGCTCGCATCGCGAGCAGAGGTGACGGAATCCCTTCCATCGACGAAACACCCGCGCGATTGCGGTGCGCCGCTTGTACATCTCACGGGCATACGCCCAAGGCCCCACCCGAGCGCCGCCGCGGCGGCACCACGGCTCCTCCCCCCGCGCCACGGCCAGTTGCCGAGTCTTGGCGCCCCCGGACGCCCGGTCCCGGATCAGCGCGGGACTCTCGGGGCGCGGGCCAAGGCGATTCAGTCACTGCGGCCCGCCGGGGCGGCGGGGGCGTGCCCGGGCGAGGGCGAGAAGACGAGAGCCGTTCGATCATCCGCGGCACCCCTATGCCTCTTGGTGGTCCAGCCGCCTCGGGACCGGCCGATGCGGTTGGGGGCCGTTTTTTTCGCGCCCCGGTTCCGTCGGGATGGACCTTGACGAGGGGGTGGTCTCTCGACAGGGCCTCCAGCTTGATGCGCACGACCTGTTCTCGTTGCAGATGCTCGAAGACCCGGTCAAGTACGTCGGTTTTCGACCAGCGGTTCATCCTGGTGTAGTACAGTGTGCCAGGTGCCAAATCGTGGCGGTCACCCGCGCCCTTTGCCCCCATGCTCGGCGACAGACAAGATGGCGGTGAGCACGTGGGGGTGGGACAGGCTGACATGGCCGCGCGGCACCGGGAGGTGGGGCGCGGTCCGTGCGTATTGAGCTTGCGTGAGTGCCATACACCTGAGGATGCCATAATCACACTCATTAGTGTTAAGAGGCCCTAATCTGACGGTGCGGATCCACCTCCGTCGCCAGACCCGGCACACGAACGGCCACAGCAAAAATCTGGGTACCCCACCGGGACGCGATTGCCCCCCTGATCGTGTATTATGATTTTTGCCGGGTCTGCGAGCCACTGCAAATCTCGCCGGCGATCAGAGATGGACCTGACCGATCACCTGTGGAGCGTCGCGGAGTTATTGCGGGAAGCCACGGCCGCTCCACCGATTGAGCCGACCACCCCACCGGCAGCCGTTTATCTCGGATCTCGCCGCCGGGCGTTCAAACCCCTTGTCGGTAGCCGCAAAAAAAGGTGTGATAGTGATGGCGTCCGACCCGAACAGAGTGGCGGCGTTTCATCCCAACTTCCGCCACTCCCAGGAAAATGCAGCTGCTCACGGCCAAACGCCGCCAGCGCCTCTCTGGTTCCTGCTGGATTTTCTTGCATCCACAAGATATAGTAGCCGTGTGATTCTAGAGTCCCTTCTCTTGCGTGAGCAGCCCGCCCGCTAGTGCGACCCTTACCATGAGGAACAGAGGAGGGGAGGGGGAATTTGGAGACGTTGTGGGGCAAATGCGGATCAAACAACTTGAACTCCTCGGATTTAAATCCTTTAAGCAGAAGACGACGCTTACCTTTCCGAAAGGAATTACTGCTGTCGTTGGTCCAAACGGTTGCGGAAAGTCGAATATTGTCGATGCCTTACGCTGGGTGCTGGGTGAGCAGAGCGCGAAACATCTCCGTGGCCAGGAGATGAGTGACGTGGTCTTTGCCGGGAATGACAGCAGTGCGCCGCTCGGCATGGCCGATGTCTCCCTCCTCTTGGAAAATGTAGCGCCTCCCGGCCTGTCCATGAACGGGAGGAACGGCTCCAACGGGGCCGATCAGAATGGCCCCGGGCCGGACTGGACCGAAGTCATGGTCTCGCGGCGCTATTTTCGGTCTGGAGACTCTGAATATTTATTCAATAAGATCCCCTGCCGCTTGCGTGATGTTGTTGAATTCTTTCTGGGAACCGGCGCGGGCACGAAAGCCTATGCCATTATTGAGCAAGGGCGTGTCGAGGCGCTGATTAATGCTAAAGCACAGGATATCCGGGTACTCGTGGAAGAAGCCGCCGGGGTGAGTTTGTATCGTAGTCGCCGTTTGGCTGCCGAGCGCAAACTCGAACGGACCCGAGAGAATTTGTCTCGGGTCTCTGATCTGCTGCATGAGATGGACCGTCAGTTGGGCACCCTCCGCCGTCAGGCAAAAAAGGCCGAACAATATAAAGTGCTCCAGGATGAGTTGAAAACCATTGATCTCACGCTCCAGAGCCGTGCCTATCAAGCATTGGCCTCAGAGGTCAGCAGTCTAGTGGGCCGGCAGGCTGCAGTCGAACGAGAAGAAGAGCGACTCAACCAGAAGATTTACACCCTCCAAGCAGAGCGGGTTGCCACAGCAGAGCGCGCCGCGCGTGAGGAAGATATGCTTCGAGAGCTTGAAGAGCGCCTCCACTCACTGGGAAGTACGCTTCAACAGTCCGAGCAGAAACAGTTGTTCCGAGCCCAGCAGGAGGACCAACTCCAATTACGGCTCGCCGATGCCGAGCAGGGCCATCGTCTGGTATCAGAGAAAAAGGCAGAGGTGGAACAAGAGTTCTCTCAGCGAGTGGCGGGTGCGGCAGAGGTGGCTGAGCGGATACAACACGATGAAGACGCCCTGCAGGCGCAAGAGCATATTCTCGCAGACCTGCAAGATACGGCCCTGCAGCACGAATCTCAGGTTGAAGCACTCAAGACGACAATGGTTGATCTCCTGACCCAGGAGTCGCAGGTCAAAAATGTGCTGGCCCACTCCCGTGAGCGGACCGTGGAGGTTGCCCAGCGGCTGAAGTTGCTGGGAGACAAAGCCAAGCAGGTTGGCCAACTCCGAGCAGAGCGAGAGCAGGCACTTGCCATGCTTCAGGAAAAATCCTCGACTCTTTCCCTGCGTGTCCACCATGGACAGCGGCAGCGCGAAGAAAAGGAGCGAGAGTTGCGGGCGGCTCTTCGCTCTGGAGAAGAACTCGATACGGTCCTCTCTGAGGCCCGGGCGAGGCAGGCGGAAAGGCAGGCGCGCTTGACGACGCTGGAAGAGCTCGAACAGGGATACGACCACTATGATCAAGGTGTCCGGTCGGTTATGTCCGACTGCGATTTTCCTACGGCCGTTCTTGGGATCGTGGCACAAATGATAGAAGTGCCGCAAGCCTATGAACGCGCGGTCGCTGCGGCGTTACGGGAGAAGCTGGAGTATATGGTGGTGACGGACACCGAGGCCGGCGTCGTTGCGGTGGACTATTTGAACCAGATGCAGTCCGGGCACGGACATTTTATTCCGGTCCAACCCCAGTGTGAAAAACAGAAGCCAAGTCCGACCGAGGCTAATGGGTCGCTGTGGGCGACGGTTGGAGAGGGGGTGTCTCCTCTCATCCGCCATGTTGATATTCCGCCCGACTATAGGCAGATGGTTGAAGCCCTCCTTGGTCATGTCGTCCTGGTTCCCAACCTCCGGGTTGGGCTGAAACTCTGGAATCAGAGTCAAGAGGCCCGAACCTATGTTACGCCGCAAGGAGAGGTCATTTCCGCCCTCGGTGGAGTCAGTGGGGGGAGTGGTGGTCTTGCGGAAGCAGGCCTCCTTGAGCGGCGCCGTGAAATTCGAGGGTTGCGGCAGGAACTATCCCAACAGGCTGAGCACGTCTCTAACCTTGTCGAGCAGCGGCACACTCTAAAGCAGAGCCAACAGGCACTCGAAGACGAGTTGCGGAACCTTGACGTGCAAGCCCAGAAGCTAAGCCAACAGAATGAAGCGGTGCAGCGTGAGGCGGGGCAGCTTGAAGGTGAAGTGCGACGATTGCTTGACCGTGGAGAAGGGGTGCGCTACGAGCAGAACGGCTTGGAACAAGAAAGGCAATCTTTACACGCTGACATACAGAAGGCCCATGCGCAGGAACTCACCATCACCGCACAACGTCGGGAGCGTGAAGACCTGCTGGCCGTTCAGCAAGCAGAGACGGCAGAAGCAAAGGCCGCGTGCGACCAGCACCGGACACAGATAGACGATCTGCGTGTCCGTCTTGCCGAGCAGCGGGAACGCCACGGCGGCCTCCAGAATCAGGTGGGCCAACTCAGACGCCAGATACAGGATTTGGAAGAACGGATACAATCCGGCCAAGCCGATCTCCAGGTAGGCCGGCAAGAGGCGGAGCGGCTCCTGTTGGAAAAGGCCGCGTTAGAGGATCAGGTGACACAGACGCGCTCCAATCTTGATGCGGTGAAAGCCGAGTGCACTCGTCGCGACGCTGAGGGGGCTCAACTCCGGGCGGCTGTCCATCGGTGTGAAACGCTTATCGAAGAGAATCGACATGCCGCAAATCAGCTGCAAGAGGAAAAAAGACAGGTCGAGGTGAGTCTGGCTGAAAAACGGGTGAGCCGTCAACATCTTGAGGAGACAGTCCAGGAACGCTATCAGGTGAAGCTGGCAGAGGTCCTTTCAGCTTACAGCCACCAAGAACTTGATCAGGTTGAGGGGGAAGGACGTCGTCAGGAATTACGTGAGAAGCTCGCTCGGCTTGGTGAGGTCAACCCCAATGCTGCGGCTGAGCTTGATGCGATCCGGGAGCGCTTCACCTCAATTGAATCCCAGAAGACCGACCTGTTGCATTCAATTGAGGATTTGCGTAGTACAATCAACAAGTTAAACCGCGAGTCGCGGGACCGTTTTCGGGCAGCCTTCCACCGGGTGAACGCGAAGTTTGGTGAGGTGTACGCGCGTTTGGTTGACGGTGGCCAGGCTCATATGACTCTGACTAACGAAGCGAATTTGTCTGAGAGTGGCGTCGAACTCGAGGTCCAGCCTCCGGGCAAACGCCTCCGCTCCATGCAACTTCTTTCTGGAGGAGAGAAGGCCTTGGCTGCGCTCAGTTTCACATTTGCCCTGTTTTTGATACGGCCGAGTCCATTCTGCATTCTCGATGAGGTCGACGCGCCGCTGGACGATGCCAACGTGGGGCGGTTCAATCAACTATTGCGGGAAATGAGTGAGACGACGCAGATTGTGTTGATTACGCATAATAAGCGCACTATGGAGGTGGCGGATACGCTCTACGGTGTCACCATGCAGGAGCCGGGCGTATCGACCATGGTGTCTGTGCGTGTGTCCTGATGGCTCTTCGATTTTGGCAGCAAAAAAAGAGAGCGCAGACGGCCGCTGCTTCTCCCTCAGTCGCAGATACACACGAGCAAGAGCCCTCTCCTGCTCCGATAACGAAAGACGGACGTTGGCGGCGTGGACTCTCTCGACTACGAGACCTTTTGCGCCGTCCCTTTGATGCCTCGTCGGAGCAGAGCAAGCGGTCGAGGGAAATCTTCTTCTCCGACCTAGAGGAGGTCCTTATCCAAGCCGATGTTGGAGTCGAAACTTCCTTGCAGGTGATAGATCGCCTACGCGCAGGCACGAATACGGCCTGGACAGGCAAACCGTCTCAAGACGAAGCCGAAGCCCTCCGCTCTGACCTGAAGCTAGAGCTTCGGTCCTTTCTTGAGAAGGGGGGGCCACCTGTTGAAGGGAGAGATGACGTACGCCCAAGCGTCATTCTCGTCGTCGGCGTCAATGGGGCAGGGAAGACAACCTCCATTGCGAAGCTGGCAGCACGGCTGAAGAAAGGAGGAAAAACGGTCCTGCTGGTCGCCGGAGATACTTTTCGAGCAGCTGCCATTGAACAACTATCAGTCTGGGCCGAACGATTGAGCCTTGAGATCATTAAGCATCGGGACGGTGCCTCGCCCTCAGCCGTGGTCTTTGACGGTGTCCGCGCCGCGGTGGCGCGTGGGGTCGATGTCGTCCTGATTGATACGGCGGGACGGCTCCATACCAAAACGCCGCTTATGGAGGAACTCAAAAAAATACATCGAGTCATTGGGCGGGAGATTGCTGGGGCGCCGCATGAGGTTTTGTTGGTTCTGGATGCTGGAACCGGACAGAATGCTCTCAGCCAAGCACGGACGTTTCAGGCGGCCTTCCCGCTGACCGGCGTGATCTTATCGAAAATGGATGGATCAGCAAAAGGCGGGGTTGCCCTAGCTGTCGGAAGTCAGCTCGGGGTGCCGATTCAGTATATTGGACTTGGAGAACAGCTTGAAGATCTAGAAATTTTTTCCCCGGATGACTTCATTACGGCTCTCTTCGACCCGCCTACGGAATAAATATTGCTCTTGACGCCGCGTCTAAGAGGCAATAGGGTAAACTTATACTTTATCCTCGGGTGGGAATGGCTCTGGAAAGTCTAAAACTTCTTGAGGCGAAACTGGATGGATTCTTGGAACGCCACGAGCAGGCCCAGCGTGCAAATAGCGCACTGCTGGTTCGATTGGATGAACAAGAGCATGAATATGCGCTCTTGCTCGGGCGAATCCAGCAATACGAAGCGGAGCGAAACGAGATTCGAGCCCGCTTGGAGAAAATCCTGAATCAGTTCAGCCATCTCGGGATTGCCTTGGAGGATGAGGGCTAGGCGATGAAGCGATTAATGGAAATACATATTTTTGGACAAACCTTCACTGTGACAAGTGAAGAGAATGAGCAATATGTTCGAGAAATCGCTTCTTCCGTCGACCAGCGTATGCGCCAGATTGCGGAAAGTGCAAACGTGACGATCCCTTTTCGAGTCGCGATCATGGCGGCGTTGAGTATCGCCGACGAATTGGCCAAGTCCGGCCGGCAAGAATCGAGCCAGCAAGAAGCCCAGCTCATCCAGGAAGCTGAGTTGATTTCAAGCCGACTTCTCGAGCGTCTGGGGGAAGCCGAACGCCGCGCAAATGAGACGACGGCTGGTAATCCGTTGAACTCACACCCTGCCGGCTAGTTGTCCCTCGATTGAGAAGGGAGCACGCAACTCCACTCTCCCCCTGTACGCCCCCCTCTTGCGCTCCTTCCGCCCTTGGGTGAAAAAGGAGGGAGACTGTGACAACTGATAATGGTCCGTGCTGTGGGCTATTACGGCAGGAAGCGTGCCCCATCGAGCGCGGCCTCCCAGCCCATACAGCCCATATACGTATGGATTAGAAAAGATGTCTACGAAGAGGATGTGTATAGGGGGTAGCGACCACAGCGAGGTTATTCGACCTGAGTGTGGTAAGGAGGGTCATCATGGAATTTGTCTTAGGGCTGCTGATAGGGGTAGCTGGTGCCGGAGGACTCGTCTTCCTGCGGCAAAAATGGAACCAGGAAACCATACACAGTGCAGAGGAGGCTGCACAGCGGATTCTTGATGAGGCAAAAAAAGAAGGGTCCGTCATTAAACGAGAAGCCCAAGTTCAGGCGAAAGATGCGATTTTGCAGGCGAAGAGCGAAGTGGAGAAGGAGATCAACGAAAGACGGCAAGAAATTCAACAGGTCGAGCGTCGTCTCCAAGGACGGGATGAGACATTGGAGAAGCGGTCCGAGGCACTGGCCGGTCGGGAAGAGGATTTGAATCGTCGCGAACAAAGTCTCAAAAGCAAAGCAGACAGTCAGCAGAAAAAAGAGCAAGAGTACGGTCGTTTAATAGACCAAACGCGCCAGAAACTTGAACAAACAGCTGGCCTGAGCCGGGATGAGGCGAAACAAGTCCTGATTGACCAGATGACCGAGGAGGCCCGTCAGGACGCTTCACGTCGGATCATGGCCGTCGAAGAAGAGGCCCGGGAAGAAGCCACCCGGCGCGCTCGAAAAATCATTAGTATTGCGATTGAACGCCTGTCCGGAGAGTTTGTTTCCGAGCGAACCGCGTCGGTCATTCATCTCCCCAGTGATGATATGAAGGGCCGTATTATTGGCCGTGAGGGGCGTAACATCCGGGCGTTCGAAGCGGCGACCGGAGTTGATCTGGTTATTGACGATACGCCCGAAACAGTCTTGATTTCGAGTCATAGCCCTATTCGGCGAGAAATTACGCGAGTGGCGCTCGAGCGCCTGATCTCGGATGGGCGCATTAATCCGGGGCGTATTGAGGAGGTCGTCAAAAAAGCTGAAGGTGAGGTTGAGGAGTCGGTCCGTGAGGCTGGTCAGAGAGCCGTGCTCGAACTTGGGATCAGCGGGGTTCATCCCGAGATCGTGAAGCTGATTGGAATGTTGAAGTATCGGTATAGCTATGGCCAGAATGTCCTCATGCACTCAATAGAAACGGCGTATATCTGCGGTATTATTGCCGCCGAACTCGGACTTAACGAGAAACAAGCCAAACGTTCCGGCCTGCTCCATGATATTGGGAAAGCGGTTTCACACGAGATTGAGGGGTCGCACGCGATCATCGGCGGAGAAGTGGCCCGGAAATACGGTGAGTCGGCAAAAATAGTCAACGCCATCGCTGCCCACCACGAGGAGGTCCGGGCGGAAACCGTTCTGGCCCCTATTGTGGATGCCGCGGATGCGTTATCCGGGGCCCGGCCGGGCGCTCGGCGAGAGGTGCTAGAGAGCTATGTCAAACGACTTGAAGATCTGGAGCGTATCAGCGGTTCATTCAACGGGGTGGAGAAGTCATTTGCTGTGCAGGCCGGACGCGAGGTGCGCATTATGGTGAACCCGGGATCGGTGTCGGAGAGTGATGCCTCTGGTATCGCCAGAGATGTTGCTAAGCAAATTGAAAGCGAGATGACGTATCCTGGTCAGATTAAAGTCACCGTCATCCGTGAATCACGAGCCACCGAATATGCGCGTTAAAAGGTCAGTGAGGCCATGCCCCTGTCAGTTGCAGCACAACTCAAGGAAATTGAACGTGGAGCGGTGGATATTCTTCCGTTGGACGCGTTCAAGCAAAAGCTCGAACGCGGCAGACCCCTACGGGTGAAATGGGGGGCGGATCCGTCCGCCCCGGACCTGCATCTCGGTCATACCGTTGTGCTGAATAAGCTCCGTCAGTTTCAGGAGTTAGGGCATACGGTCATTTTTTTAATCGGTGACTTTACTGCCATGATCGGTGACCCTACCGGCCGTTCCGAAACGCGGAAGGCCCTGACACGAGAGCAGGTCAAGGCGAATGCGGAGACCTACACCCAGCAAGTCTTCAAGATTCTTGATCCGGACCTCACCGAACTCCGCTTTAATTCCGAATGGATCGACCCTCTCTCGCCCTCCGACATGGTCAAACTCTGCGGGCACTACACCGTAGCCCGGTTGCTTGAACGGGATGATTTTTCTAAACGCTTGAAAACCGGTACGCCGATTCATGTACATGAGTTTCTGTACCCGCTGATCCAGGGCTATGATTCCGTGGCCCTTCAGGCTGACGTTGAGTTGGGTGGAACTGATCAACGCTTCAATCTTCTGGTGGGGCGTGAGATGCAGCGCAGCTTCGGTCAGGAACCTCAGGTGATTCTGACGACACCCCTTCTTGAAGGCATCAATGGGACGCAAAAAATGAGTAAATCGTTTGGTAATGCGGTCGGTATCACTGACCCGCCGGACGATATGTACGGCAAGATCATGTCAATCTCTGACGATCTGATGCTGAGCTATTACGCACTGCTGAGTGCCGTTGATGCCGCTCACGTTCAAGCCGTAGCAGAGGGACGCTTCCATCCGATGAAGGCCAAGAAACAACTCGCCTCCGAGCTAGTCACTCGTTTTCATGACGGTCAGGCGGCCGCTCGTGCGGCCGAAGAATTTTCTCGCCGCTTTCAGCACGGGCAACGTCCAGAGGAAATACCGTCGTACGCTTGGTCTGGGACAGAGTCCCACATATGGGTATGTCATTTGCTGAAAACCTCGGACTTGGTGAAATCCACGAGTGAGGCTCGCCGACTCATCCGACAGGGAGGGGTGAGGATCGATGGGGAGCGGGTCGGTGACGTGGAGTTGCAGGTTCCCGCGCAAGGAGCGGTGGTCCTCCAGGTTGGGAAACGACGCATCCTGAAGGTCGTCTTTGAACCAGAGGCAACGACCCCCTCTTGACGTGCTATGGTCTCCTCACCTGACCCGACCCATCGCTGTGGTTTTATCGCGCTTGTCGGCCGCCCCAATGTCGGGAAATCGACGCTGCTCAATACGCTGCTCGGCACGCCGGTCGCCATTGTCTCGCCCAAACCCCAAACCACACGAACGCGCATAACCGGGATCAAAACCCAGTCCGACGCCCAACTCATTTTTGTCGATACCCCAGGAATTCATGGCGGTCAGCAATCCCTCCTCAACCGACACATGGTTGAGACTGCCTTGCGTGCTCTGCAGGAGACCGATGTCACACTCTTCCTGCTTGATGCGGCACAGGGACTGACTGCCGCCGATGTCCAGATTGCTCAGCGCCTCACGGACCTCAAGCCCCAGATCTTGGTCGGATTGAACAAGATTGACCTTGTCCAAAAGAGCGCCCTCATTCCACTCCTTGAACAGGTGGGGCTTCTGCTACCTGAGCGTGACGTCATTCCCACCAGTGCCCTCAAAGGGGAGAATACGGCCGAACTCATGTCCACACTGATGGCCGCTCTCCCACCCGGTCCGGCCCTCTACCCGGCTGATCATATCACAGACCAGAGTGAACGAGTCCTCGCCCAGGAGATGGTCAGGGAACAGCTCTTTTTCTACACTCAGCAGGAAATCCCGTACCGTACGGCTGTTGTTGTCGAGCAGTTTCAGGAACCTGCCGAGAAGCCGCTGTTACGCATTGACGCCACCATCCACGTCGAGCGGCCGTCCCAGAAGGCTATCGTGATTGGGCAAAAAGGCGTCCGGATCAAGAAAATCGGTCGGGCTGCGCGCCAGCGCATAGAGGCCTTTTTTGGCTGCCCGGTGTATCTGAAACTCTTTGTCAAAGTTTCAAAAGGCTGGACGAACAGCCCCGGGATGTTGCGCGAGCTGGAATTGCTGCAGTAAACGGCAGAGCCGCTGACGGGCGCCCGCCGTCCGGTGCACAAGCGATCATAACAGGGGATAACAATGGGATGGTTGGCCCGATGGGGTATGCGCTTGACACGTTGGACGGAGCGCTGGGTCCCCGACTCGTGGGTTATTGCCGTAATGTTGACGCTCGTGGTGGCCTTCCTAGCTCTTACGGTCGGGGACGCTTCTCCGGCCAGGGCATTGACCGCATGGGGAGACGGTTTGTGGGCCCTGCTCAGCCTGACCATGCAGTTTACCGTGATGATGGTCGTGGCGTATGCCTGCGCCGTATCTCCGCCGCTCAAGCGCGTGTTTGTATGGCTCGCCTCGCGCCCCGACCCGGAGAAGCCGCGCCAGGCGATCATCCTCATGGCGCTGTTCTCGACCATCACGGCGTGGCTCAACTGGGCCTTGTGTCTTGTGATTTCGGCAGCGTTCCTCCCCTTTATCGTGCGCGCTAACCCGCGAGTGGACTTCCGTCTGCTCGTCACGTGCGCCTATCTCGGTGTTGGGACCGTGTGGCATACCGGCCTGTCCGGCTCGGCCCCGCTCATTATTGCCACACCGGATAATTTCCTCATCAAGGCCGGAATCTTACCGGAGACCATTCCGACCACGCAGACCATGTTTGCCACATTCAATTTATGGTACGCGCTTATGGCCGGTCTGGTGGGTATCCTCGTGGCGGCGATTCTCGTCCCGTCGGCAGCGGACGCAGTGACTGCCTCGGCCGAACAGGCGGACCGTCTGGAAGCGTTGACCCGGCCAATACCGAAACCAGAAGCGACACGCCCGGCAGAGAAAATGGAATGGTGGCCCGGCTGGTCTCTGATTGCCAGCAGCGCCATGCTGCTCTATTTCGGACTTCAAATTCTCGAAAAAGGTTTTGGCCGGACCTGGACGATTGACAATTACAATCTCATCTTCCTGGCTCTGGGGCTTCTCCTGCACTGGTATCCCAAGTCCTTTTTGCACGCCTGTGAACAAGGGATTCGCAACACCTGGGGGATCGTCATCCAATATCCTTTGTACGCGGGGATTTTTGGACTGATGTCCTATACGGCCCTGGGGGAGGTGTTGACCGCCTTTTTCCTTGACGCCAGTTCACCGCGCACCTTCCCCTCCATTGTGTATCTGTATTCCGGAGTGCTGAACTACTTCGTGCCGTCGGGCGGATCGAAATGGATCGTGGAAGCTTCCTATCTCCTCCCGGCGGGACAGACCTTGGGGCTCTCCATCCCAACCATCACCCTGAGCTATGCATATGGAGATATGACGACCAATCTGTTGCAACCGTTCTGGGCCATTCCCATTCTCACCGTTGCCGGACTGCGCTTTGGCGATATTATGGGCTATTGCCTGCTCTTGGCCGGATCCCTGGTCGTATTTAATCTGGTGGCGTTGTTCCTAATCCCGTTGCAGCTCTGACCCTGTGGCTGAGGGATGCCGGCCTATGTCTCCACTTTCGGCGGGGTATACATCGGGGTCGGCAGTTGGGTGACTTTCCTGTCCGAGGTTAGAGCTGGGTGGATTTTACTGACGCCGCGTTTTGCGACTTCATCAATACGGACTACCGAGTGCAACGGAATATAGGTCCGTTCCACGTCGGCGAATTCGTGCCGCAAGCTCTCTTCCGACGGGTCAATGACGAGGGTCGATTTTTCACCAAAGAGCAGGCCCGCCACTTCGACGAATCCAAATAATCCACCGTGACTGATGTTTTTGGCGTAGATTTCGTACACTTTGCCTTCGTTCAAAAAGACAACCTTATAGACTTTTTTTCGAGCCGTGTGTGTTTTTGCCATAGTATGGTCTCTTCCTCTCTCTCGCTCCTCACCACAGAAATTGGTCCTCCTCCCGAGATTGTCAACTCGTCAACCGGCTGAATCGTCAATAGGTGTGTCTCCAATGTGAGAGCAGCGCCTGTTCAAACGCTTTGGCCCGCTCAGTCCAAGCTTTTGCTTCTGGGGGCGTTCGGACTCTCTCGGCATGACGGGACGCGTCAAATGCCGCCCGTCTGGCAAAGTCCGTCAGGAGGAGGGCGAAGCCCAACTGCTGTCCTCCGCGTGTTGTCAATATCCCGGTCAAACCATCGACATAGCTCATGGTGCCCGACTTGGCCTGTACCTTTTCTCCGAGTTCGGCCCATTCGTTCTTCCATGCTGGATGTGGCAGGAGAGCGAGTAGAAGAGGGGGCGTTTTTGGTCCGCCGTGTCCGATTTGTTCGGATGTCGGGGTCACTCCATCGGAGAGTATAGTGGTGAGATGGCGCGGTGAGTGGCGGGACATGCTGCTCAGGCCCGAATGATTGATGCTCGCAAATCCGGTCCAGTCTGTTTGCGGAAGACGACGTCGGTACCAGTCTGTCACGAGTGCTGCTGAGTCGACAATGGACACCGGTAGATCCCTCAACGTGCGTGAGGTGACGAGGCCGATGAGTTCGGCGGACAGATTATTACTGTGGAACAGCATCCCCCTCAGAATTTCCGGCAGGGGCTTGCTGTAATGCGTATAGAGAGGGCGGACGTTGGCGGGGACCGGAGCGGCTTGGGGGTGGGGCAGGGCAATACCGTGTCGTCGACAGTAGGTGCGAAACAAAGCAGCCGCAACCTTTCCCGGAGTGCGCCTGATCGGAAGTTCTCTGAAGCCCTGGGCCGGAAGCTGACGCGAGAGGAGCCAGTGGTCCCTGCTCCCTCCATCAAGCAGAATGGGGGTATCCGATTGTACGCCCCTGGGGATCAGTCCCGTACTCACGCCGGCAACTGGAAGAAAAATACCGTCCGCTGGCGACTGTAACCAAGTCTGAAAATTTTTGGCTCCGGGCCGGCCCCTCCAGCGTATCTGAACGCGGTTATAGTTGAGCGAGAGGGCGCTCACGCTCGGATTATACGCGGCCGCAACCGGTTGCCTGGGGTTAATCTCTGGAGTCGCCGTGAGAAAGCTTTCATCAAAAGCAAACCGTCCATTCACTTGGGCAATACCGACGGCTTTCAAGGCGTCGACAAATCCTCGGAGGTCATTCGTCGATAACGTCGGATCCCCACCTCCGACCAGATAGAGGTCTCCGTACAGGATGGACTCGTGGACTCGTCCGCTTACGAGCAGGCGGGTCTGAAATCGATAGGCTCTTCCTAAAATTTCCAGAGCCGCGAGGGCGGTAACGAGCTTCGTGGTCGAGGCCGGGATGCGGGGCGTGTCAGCGTCGTAGGTGTCAACCACCTGCCCATCTGCCAGGCGAAACAGGTGGTAGCCAACGTCCTGGGGGGCCAACCGATGTTGGTGGAGCAAGCGCTTGAGCGTCTCTGGAGCAGATTGTGTCCAGGCATTTCGCGGGAAGGCGAAGACCACGGTCGCTAAGGCGATGACGGCCAGGACCATAAAGGCGAGTCCGCATAAGGAGTGGCACCGGGGGTACAGGGATGAAGACGGACCCGTAGGGGCCGTGGTGGAGCGCGGCCGAGTAGCGCGCATGGCTCTGGGGTTTCTCTCTATGAACAAGGCTGTCAGCTAACGCAATAACGCCCGGGCAATCACCATACGGTGGACCTCGGACGGCCCTTCCCCAATACGCCGGACGCGGGCCTCACGGTACCAGCGTTCAAGCGGAAACTCTTTTGATACGCCGTAGCCGCCATGAATCTGGACGGCGTTATCGATCACACGGCCCAGGACCTCGCTCGAATACAGTTTGGCTATTGAGGCCTCAACGCGTGCATCCTCTCCGCGGTCGGCTTTCCAGGCGCCGTCCCAGATGAGCAGGCGCGTTGCGCGCAATTCAACTTCCGCATCCGCCAGCATCCACTGAATCGCCTGACGCCGGCTCAAAGGTTCGCCAAACGTTTCCCGCTGCTTGGCGTGTTCGATCGCCATCCGATGGGCAGCCACGGCAACCCCAAGGTTTGCGGCCGAGTAGGGAAAGCGGGCTTTGATCAACAGGTCAAAGCAGAGGGAAAGCCCCTGGCCTGCTTCACCAATCATATTTTCGGCTGGCACCCGGCAGTCTTCAAATGAGACCTCGTTGGGCAGTGAGACGGTCCGGATCGTCCTGAACGGGCGGGCGGTAAAGCCAGGGGTTCCTTTGTCAAGAATAAAGCAACTGATGCCTTTGCGGCCTTTTTCCGGGTCAGTCCGGACAAAGACCACTCCCCATTCGGCTTCGTGCGCGTGCGAGATGAAAATCTTCGAGCCGTTAATGACCCACGAATCCCCGTCGCGTACGGCCCGGGTTTGAATGGCCCCAGCCGGGTCTGAGCCCCCACTCGGTTCAGTAATGGCAAAAAAAGTGTAGAGACCATTTTTCAGCGTAGGCACGGCATACTTTTGAATCTGCGCCGGGGTGCCGGCATAAATAGGATTGGGCGGATAGCGCCCAAACGTTCCGCATCCAGGATTGTATAATCCCATGCGATGCTGGGCCATCTCTTCCAGGGCAACGGACATGCTGAAGGTGTTCAACCCTCCACCCCCATACTCCTTGGGAGCGCCGGGACACCAGAGACCGGCGGCTTTGGTTTTGGCGGACAGACGTGCATAAACGTCGTCGGGCAGATCCGCTGCATCGGGATCAATGGCGTGTTCGGCCGGGATAATTTCCTCATGGACAAAACGACGAATCTGCTCTTGCAGCAGCGTGAGTTCTTCGGGCAGGGTATAGCCTCGGAAGGCGTTCATGGGATAAGTGCACAGTTGAGGGGAGGGTCAACCCGCCCGTCTGAATTTGGGTAAGGTCACCTCTGGGGTAACGTCGTCGAACACAACCTCGACCGGCAGACCCAGCCGCAAATCCGCATCTGCTACATCGGTCAGCCAACTGAGCAGCCGGACGCCTTCCTCCAATTCCACCACCACCGGACTGTAGGGCACGAGGTCGGCAAACTGCGGTAACATGGGCTGCATAGCGGTCGTCCAGGAAAAGAGAGTGCCTTTGCCCGAAGACTTGGCCCACTCCCATGCAAACGAGCCGCACTTGGCACACATATCGCGCGGCACATGACGCCAAGTGCCGCAACTCGTGCAGCGTTGAAAGCGCAGTTCATGCTGTTTGCAATACGCATAGAACTCGGCCGCAAAGCCCCGCATTTTCGGGACTGGACGCCGATATCCCTGTGTTGCTGCCATATCGTTGTCTCCCGTTAGCGGCGCATAATGGCCAGACTTCCGTCACCAAAGTCTCCCCAGCCCGTGACCAGACCGAGTTGGGCGTTTTTGACCTGACGCTCACCGGCTTCATGACGGAGTTGACGGGTGGCTTCTACAATGTGATTCATGCCCCACACATGCGCCTCGGAGTGCAGGCCGCCATGAGTATTCAAGGGCAGTTCGCCATCAAGCGCGAATCTGTCCCCTTGCGCGTACTCCCCAACCTCCCCCCGTTTGCACAGCCCGAGCGCTTCCATCTGGAGCAGCACGACATAGGTAAAGCAATCGTAGATTTCGGCAAAGTCGAGGTCTTTGAGATCAATGTCGGCCATTTGCATTGCCTGCGGCGTGGCGAAGCTGAGCCCGATCGTAAATGGATCGGGCCGGGCTGGGATGTCATCGGCAGGGTAGGGATGGCCCTCGGCAATACCCGAAATATACACGGGGTCATGCGTGAGGTCACGAGCCCGTTCTGGCGACGTCACGACCACGGCGGCCGCTCCGTCGGTTTCCAAACAACAGTCGAACAACCGGAAGGGTTTGGAGACCCAGCGGGCGTTCAGATAATCCTCCATACTGAGCGGACGACCCTGCATATAGGCTTTCTCGTTCAGTTGGGCATGTTTACGTGAGGTGACCGCTACCGTGCCCATAGCCTCGTCCGGGGTGCCGTAGAGTTCTTTATGGCGGGTGGCCAGCCAAGCGTACCACTGCACCGGAACGTTGGCTCCATAGGGCAGATAGTACTCCCCAATCGTGTTGGCCAGTGCCCCGGGTGCTCCGCTGCCGCCACCGCCCTTACTCTTATCGCCCATGTCGCGGACGCGCATCGTGGAATAGCCGTTCCAGCCAAGCGGCACGAGGATATTTTTTGCCACTCCGCAGGCCACCGCCATGGCCGCGCTTTGGAGCGAAGTGACTGGACTGGCCCCGCCCATGTGCACCGTGACCGCATAGCGCAGATCCTCGACCCCAAGGTTGGCCGCAAAATGTTCAGAGGTTGATGGCAGCGGGGGAGGGATAATACCGTCTATGTCATGTGGACTGAGGCCGGCATCGGCAATGGCGTTTATTGAGGCCTCGAGCATCAGCGCGAGATCGGTTTTCCCAGATCCCCGGGTATAAGCGGTCTCCCCTACACCGACGATACAGGCTTGGTCTTTCAGCACGGACATGGATTCTCCTTGACTGAGCTTTCTGTATGCGGGGTGAATCGTATACTGGGAAAGCGGAGCTTGTAAAGGCGAAGCGCCGGAACGGAACGCCTACGTTAGAGCGGCTTTGACTCGTTTCGGGCTGCTTGGTAGCATGAGATTGGACGCACCGAGAGTTTTCCCTATGTAAGGACAGAAAATATCGCTTGGAGAACATGAAAATCCGAACACTCTTTGATACGCACCCGCAGACGTTTTCGTTTGAATTTTTCCCCCCCAAGACAGTAGAAGATGAAGAGGCGCTTTTTGATCGAGCCCGAGAACTCCAACAACTAGGGGCCAGCTTTTGCTCTGTGACCTACGGCGCCGGGGGGGCGACGCGAAAGAACACCATTGATCTGGTATGTCGCTTCCAAGCCGAACTGGGGCTCATTGGTATGGCCCACCTGACTTGTGCAGGGCACAGCCAAACGGAACTCGGAAATATCCTGTCTGAGATGAAAGACCGTGGCGTCGAGAACATCATGTGTCTTCGCGGCGACCCGCCCCACGGCGAAACTGTGTTTCCCCTGATCCCGGACGGTTTTGCGCACGCCGCTGGGTTGGTGGCCCTGGCCCGCCGCGGCGGCGATTTCTGTATTGGGGTGGCGGGCTATCCCGAGGCGCACCCGGAAAGTGTCGATGCGCTTCAGGACTTGCAGTATCTCAAGACAAAGGTGGATTGTGGGGCCGATTTTGTCACTACTCAGTTGTTTTTTGACGCCCAGGATTATTTTGATTTTGTCGCGCGCGCGAGACAGCTTGGGATTCGGCAGCGCATTATTCCGGGCATCATGCCCATTCTGAACTATCGCCAGATCGTCCGCTTCACCCGAATGTGTGGGGCGTCCATTCCCCTAGCGCTACAAGAACGCTTGGAGCCGGCGGCCGAAGACGCCAGCGCGGTGTTTGAAATTGGGGTTGACTGGGCGTGGCAGCAGTGTGAAGCCTTGCTCGCTGGCGGCGCGCCCGGCATTCATTTCTACACCTTGAACCGCTCCCGAGCGACCCAGCTTATTTTTGAGCGACTCCGCCAGAGCCGTGTGAGCACGCTCCTGCCGCCGGCGGCATAGCTCGTCCCGTGCAGTCCACTAGGTGTGCCTTCCTCATTGACGCTGTGCTTCCGGGTGCGGTATGGTCTGGCCTGGACAAGAGGTATGTGAGATGACCGGACGACGCGCCATGCTGCTACTGACCTATAACCTAGGGGAGCATGTCAATCACGAGGAGTATGAACGGTGGCTCCGCGACGTGGATAATCCGTTTTTCAACAGCGTGCCAGGTGTTAAACGCTATGCGAATTGGAAAGTGCTGGATGAAAAACTCGGGACGGTGCAGTTTACGCACTATGACCTGCTTGAGATCGATGATTTGGCTGCCTGGGAGAAGGTCTGGGGGAATGAAGAACTCCAAAAATTTGCCCAAGGCTGGACACAGCGCTGGTCCGTACACGGCCCTGATGAAAAATACGCTGGTCTGAATTATCAGGTCATGCTGTGCGAGGAGATTGCCGCGCCCGATTGAGAGACACGGCTGAGAGTCGAGCAAAACACCGTGGCGGCATCAACCCTATCGCACGAAGGAGAAACCTTCCTGTCTGGCTTGTCTCGGGACGATGTCGGGCCGCTATGGAAAGTGCCTGGCAAACAAGTGACGTCCACGCCGGACACGCCGGTCAGACCACATCTGTTGCGTTGGACGGGCCTGTGTTCCCACCCCCTGGAGCCGAGGCATGTTGTCTTAGCGCCAAACTGGACATGGCATGAGCATGACAGTGAGGGCCCCGAGCCTGCGGTCTGGCTCGACGGATTGGATCTGCCCTTGGCCGGTACGCTGGCCGACACATTTTTTGAATCCGGTCAGACCGAGTCGCAGTACTTGACCAAGCCGGAGGGGGACTCAACACGCTGCGATAGACGCAGCGGACCCCTGTCAACTTGGCAGCGTACGTCCGGCGGACAGCTACCTTCACGCAAATGCGCCTGGACGGCGGGGGGTCCCGCCCTGATGGATCTCGGCCGGGACGCGGACGGTCCGTTTGACGGACCCATGCTGGAATATGTGAACCCGGTGATGGGTGGTCCGTCGCTTGCGACCATGGCCAGCTTTCTGTATCGCCTCCGGCCTGGACAAAAAACGCAGGCGCGCAGGCAAAGCACAAGTCAGGCCCCTCTTGCGGTCGATGGGACTGGACAGACGGTCGTTGGTGGCAGGACCCTTGAATGGGGGGCTGGGAGATGCGTTTGCCGTCCCAATCTGGGTGAGTCATGCGCACGAGAAGACCTCGGTGTCCGTAGACGCGCTTCTCTTCTCTGTATTTTCTGACGCGCCGGTCATGAAGGGCCTTGGCCGGCACAGAGAGCAGGAATGATAGATGCTGCAAACCATGCTTGTTGGGAGCCTACCCCGTCCAACTTGGCTTGTTCCCTCAAACGAGATGTATGTTTCGTGGAAGCTGCCAGACGATGCGCTCCGTGAGGGCCAAGACGATGCCGTGTTGCTCGCACTTGCCGAACAGGAAGCGGCGGGCCTCAGCATTGTAACCGACGGCGAACAGCGCCGCCGGCATTATATTTGGGGGTTTGTTGAGGGGCTGACCGGGCTGGACTTCAGCCGTTTGGTTGAGATCGAAACGCGGGGGAACCGCTACGGCATCAAAGTCCGGGCCGCCCGGGTGGTTGAGCAGCTGCGTCGGCCCCGGTCGGTGTTGGTTGAGGCGCTCCGGTTCATGAAGCAGCATACGGCAAAGCCGGTCAAAGTCACCTTGCCCGGTCCGATGACCATCGCGGATACGGTTGCGGACGAGTATTATGGGGACCGCCGGAAGCTGGCGGGTGAGCTGGCGCGATTGGTCAATGAAGAGGCGGGTGAGCTGGCAGAGAACGGGTGTGATATCGTGCAGTTCGACGAGCCGTGTTTCAACATCTATCTCGACGCGGTGGAGGAGTGGGGCATTCAGACGCTCGAGCAGTGCGCTCAAGGGGTGCAGGCCAAGACCGCGGTCCATATCTGTTATGGCTATGGTATCCCTGCGGTCGTCGAGTGGAAGAGCAAAAACACGGACTGGGACCATTATGCACGTACGCTACCGCTGTTACGGACCAGCACGATCGATATGATCTCGGTCGAGTGTGCCGCCTCTGGCGTCGACCCAGCAGTATTAGCCGAAGCCAAGGGCAAAGATTTGATGGTCGGGGTCATCAACGTTGGTACTGAAGAGGTGGAAACGCGTGAGACGGTTGCGGCGCGTATTCGGACGGCGTTGCAGTATGTTGCGCCTGAGCATCTTTACCCCTGTACGGACTGCGGCATGATTCCGCGCTCGCGCACCGCGGCGCGAGGAAAGATGCAGGCCCTTGCCAACGGAGCTTGGTTGGTCCGGGCAGAACTGCAGCAGAGGTATTCTGGCGAGGCGGGGCACCATGGGCGCGCTGTATGAGTTCTTTTCAGACAGTCCGATTCTTGTCGGCGCGGCCCTCGGCGTGATCATCGCCGTTATCGTGATCGCCATTTCGGAGGGGAAGAAAAGCGTCTAGCGCTGGATATGGCTCATATTCCAAAAGAAGAATTTGTCGCCCGTTTAGCAAAAGGGCTGGATATGCCGACGGCGCTGCTCGACGCAATGACGGACCCCTGTCTGTGTAACTCGGCGGAATGTGAGGGCTGGAAGGTCGCCCGCATGCCTGGACTCGACGAAATCAAGCAGTATGGTCTGGAGCGTCGCTTTGCCATGTCCGGTTGGCGGACCTCGTTGAGCGCCATTATTGAAGACTGAGTGGTTCCCTGCCGAAGGATACAGCGCTGTATGAGCGAACAAGACGCCCCTCAATCTGACGTCAGCAAACTGACAGGCTCCCCTTCCGAGGAGGCAGAACGGAACGTGACCGACTCCAAGGACCCCTATGAACACTTTATCTGGGAGAACCGGCAGAAATTAGGCGCGCTGAGTTGGAACGGGCTGTTGCACTACGGCCGGGGTCTCGTGCTCATGGACGCCCGGCAGTGGTCAGATGAGGCCGGCCAGGACATCGACGAGGCGGCGAACGAGATCCCCTCTACAGAGAAGGAGACTGTGCGGAGAGAGGCTCGAATCGGCTATCTGCCCGAGGGGCGGATTGCCGCGCTGTCACAAACCACACAGCAAAAAGACGCGCTACGCCTGTTGAAGGTGTATAATCCGCGTGAAGAGATTGTGGTCAATGTTTTGCGAGCGGACGGAAGTGGGGGTTTCTTTCAAGTGGGACTCACAGACTGTCCGCCGCCCGAGGCGTACCGAAGGCTCGTGGGCAGGGAAGGCTTTCCGCCCAAATGGAAAGAGCCGGATACATAAGAGTACAACGAGTGTCATAAAACTCGCAGAAAGTTCTGACCGCGTGTTGCCGTTGCTCATTCTCCTATCCGTAGGCAAGGCGTGTTCGATCACGTCATATTGAGGGGGGGCATTCGATTAGCATCGCCGTCGGCATTGAGCGGCATCGCGACAGTGACGGATTGTGGCCGTAGTGAGGAAGATGGCTGAACGTGGAGGTAGGGCGGCCTGTCTGACGGTCCTACCGGGGTCTAATCAAGGCCGAGTTTTTCTTTACCTTCGGGTGAAATCATGGCGGGCGTCCAGGGCGGGTCCCACACCACCTCGACATGCGCGTCTTCAACCCCGGGGATACCCTCGATCCGCATCTGCGCGTCCATGGCAATGGCCGGCCCCATGCCGCACCCCTGAGCGGTAAGGGTCATTTTGACATCAACGTCAGTCCCCCCCTCTGGCCGGTCTTTCACGCTGAGGTCGTACACCAGACCGAGATCGACGATATTCACTGGGATTTCCGGGTCGTAGACATTCTTGAGTTGTGCCCAGACTTGATCCTCGGTCACTTGGCCGTCGGCGCCAGCATCAATTGCTGGCGCCGGTCCCTGACTTTCCTTGCCAATGGCGTCTGCATCTCTGTCAGAGACGCGGTAGAGACCTCCTAGCGTTGGAAGCTGGAGAGTATAGGTGTCGCCCAAGGCCTGGGTGATGACGCCGGGAGTCCCTTTGGGAATCGTCACCTTGATGCCTTGCGGGATTTGGATGGCGTCGCAGTGCCGGCTGAATTCAATTTCTTCGTAGCTCATGGTCTGACTCCTTCACCAGATATCGATCTTCTTCCTGTTTCCCAAGCTAGATTGGTAAGGTCTCTCTTGTCAATTGGTCTTCGGGGTTCCTCCCTAACGTCTGTCAAGCCATTCTTTGATTTGCTGGCGGACATCTTCTGGCCGGTCTTCAAGGATGAAGTGCCCACTCTGAGTGACGACCTGTAAATCCGCACTCGGAATTGCGACGTCAAGCTCACGTGCAACATCCATAGAGATGAATTGATCTTGCCCGCCCCAGAGGAGCAAGGTTGGCATGGTGAGGGCACCTAGATTGGGAAGGATGTCCTCTTCAACCACCCGTGAGAGATCAAACTCGCGGAGAAATTTACGCAGAGCCGTACGGGCACCGGGATCATCTTCGAAGGGCTCAAGATACTGCTTGACCATAGCGTCCCCCATGGCCTGCTTGTCAAACACCCCTTCCTGAAGGATGCGCTTGAGAAACCAGTCGCCACTCAGCAGGTTGCCGATCAGGGGAATTCCGAGCAGGCGTATATTGAGAGGCAGGCTTTCGTGCGCCGAGATTGGGGCGCTCATCAGAATCAGTTTATGGACGTTGGCCGGGGTCTGGATGGCATAGGCTGCCGCGATGACCGCTCCGAAGTCATGCCCCGCAAGAACAATGTTCTTTAAGTGGAAGTTCTCAATATACGCCGTGAGTTGTGCCAGATAGGTATCCAGATCGTAGGTTTTATCCTGTGGTTTCTCAGACAGGCCAAAGCCCATCAGGTCCAGTTCATAGACCGTGTTACCATAGGTCAGCCCTGGGGTGATGTGCCGCCAGATACGGTGGTCTTCAAGCAGACCGTGGATGAAGATCAGCGGGCGGCCCAAGCCGGTTTGCCGGTAATGCAGCGCAACACCGTCGATTTCCACGTAGGTATGGTCCGGATTCCTGACTTGAATCTCCTCTCCAGTCAGGCTCGGCGCCGAATCTCCACATCCGGCCAAGATGAAGGCCACCACCAGGAGAACGCCTCTATGAGCTTGTCGCCGATTCCGAAGCTCCTCCATAACCTGCTTGCTCCTTATCGTGTCGGCCTGAGAGGATTGCAGTGCTCCATTTGACACGGGACAGGCGGACACGCACAATAACACCCGCGCTCTCCCTTTGCCCTCGCTGTGGCCACCAATATTTTGGCCAGCTATTCTAGCCGTGCCGAGACGTTCCGACAAGGGGGTGCTGGAGAAAGCGCTCACCGATCAAGACAGCAGTAAGGAGGTGGCTCATGGCAGCACAGGCGGAATTGTTTGACATTATGTTTTCGACCCGGAGTATGCGTCGGCTGAAAGCCGACCCGGTCTCGGACGAGATGATTTATCGGATCCTCGACGCTGGTATTCGGGCTCCCAGTGGTGGCAATACCCAGCACTGGCGCTTTCTCGTCGTGAAAGATGCTGCAGTCAAACAGAAAGTCCAACGCATCTATCGAAAAGGCTGGGAGCAAGCGCGGACCCTCTATGATGGTCGGCCAGGGCCGAGTCATATGGAAGAAGGAAAATTCAGAAGATTATTGGACGCCGCAAGCTATTTGGCCGATAATCTGGCTGAAGCACCGGTCCTGATTTTTGCCTGCCTCAAAGAGCGCCCTATGCCACCGGGCGAGGTCGGTGCGCAATTAGCGGCGAAGCTGGCCCGTCTGTCAGGGTCGAGCATCTATCCTGCGGTGCAGAATATGTTGCTGGCCTGTCGTGCCTTGGAACTCGGTGCCACGCTCACCACGGTCTGTTCGCTGCACGAGGAAGAACTGCGGCCGATCCTCAATCTGCCGGATAGTATCTCCACCTATGCCCTGCTTCCGGTCGGCTATCCCATGGGGAAGTTTGGTTCCGTGCGCCGGATGGCGGTTGAGGAAGTCTCCTGTGTGGATCAGTGGGGAACGCCGTTGAAACGACCTGTCCAGGATGATGCAGGATGAGGAAGGCGGGAAGTTCGGACTAACGCAACGAGCCGGTCGGATGAAGCTCTCTCATTCGACCTCCGAGTCTATCGGGCTACGCCAAAGACGAAGAGGAACACTATGAAGAGACGCTACCCCTGTAAATGGCGGACGCCATAGCCGGCCCCGAAGCCGCCACCTGCTGCAACGAGCAGTTGAATGACTTGCTTATAGAGTTCCCTATCGATCGGCATCATGTAGAAGGTCAACAGGAAGAACGAGATGATCCCAAGCAGAGTGTAAGCCATCTTGTAGCGCTGGCCGACCTTGAAGGACTCGAACGCTCGCTCGTCTTCCTTAGCAGAACTCTCCAGAGCCCTGTGAATATGTTCTTCATTGATCTTTTCAAACAACGGATTGCGGGCGGGGCCGATCTCGCCAATAATCTGCTCGAATCGTTCTATTACTTTGGGTGCAGGAAGGGGAGTTTCTGCTGTTGCTTGTTCAGGAGTCTCCTGTCCCGTGCCCCTCTGTTACCTGTTCCGGGGGCGGGGGTTCCGCGCCGCCTGTGGGCTTGTCAGTCACAGTTTCTTGTCCTCAATGCGAAGGCGAGAGGTATCTGGCCAAACGTTCTGGAGAAAGTTGCTCTGCAAGAACTCTCCCCACTTGTCTCTCGACCTCTCGCTCGACATACACGCGACATGCCAACGCCACAAATCGATCCAATTGCTCCTTGGACAACGCTCCGTTGTCCTGGAGTTCTATCATGTCTTTGATAAAGGAATTTAAGCGTATTGTGCTCATCTGGGATTCTTGATTTGACCAGACCGACCCTGTGCCTGACGCACGGCCTTTTCGCCGGTATGGGGCCCTCCAATTCTTCTCCGTGAATTGCCTCATAGCAATGTCCCTTTGATATATTGTGAAAAATTCCGATACCTTATTTACCCTCTATTCCTCAAATCCGATCAAACCACAAGCCCGGCATTCTTCGGATGTCCCTTCCCTCCATGCACTGACGGGTCGGCTTACCATTTGGCGACCAGACGACACACAGCGTGATAGGTATCTTCACCAAAACCTAGTACTCGCGGGACAACCCTGCGGTCAAGCAAGGCACGGTTAGGACCGACATCGGCTAAGGAGGCCAGCAGCAATTACATCGGGGCTTACTTTGATTTCGCCTGTTCTAGGGCCTGTTCACCCTAATGTGGATGATCATGCATGATGCTGGTCTCCTGGCTGTAGGGAACGCACGCAAGCTCCATACGCCCGGATCGCGCCTCATCTCCCGGTGTAGCGCGGCCATGTCCGCCTCTCCAATCGTCACGTACTCAACGCCATCTTGTCTGTTGCCGAGCATGGCTGCGAATGGCGCGGGTTGCCGGCCCGCTTTGGCACCTGGCCCCCCTCTCCCCCCGGCTGCCCCGCTGGTCGCAACCCGGGGGGCGCGCCCGGGTCTGCGCGCATTTGCACCGGGAACAGAGCGGGCGCGTCACGCGGGCGGCCCGGTCGCTCGACCGCCCCCTCGTCCAGGGCCCTCCCGCCGGCCCGGGGGCGCGCACACAACCGGTCCTCAATCCCTCGGCCGCTCCCGGGGCGGGTGGACCACCACGAGGCATCTGGTTGCCGCGGACGATCGCCCGGCGCTCGCCTGCGCGCGCTCGCCCGGGCCCGCCCCCGCCGCCCCGGCGGGCCGCCCGTGGCGGACTCGCCGGGGCCCGCCCCCCCGCTCCTCCCGCGGTGCTGATGGACCGGGCGTCCGCGGGCGCCCAGACGCGGCCCTTGGGCCGTGGCACTGGGGTACGCGCCCGTGGGGCCGCCGCGGCGGAGCCGGGTGAGCCCTTGGGCGTCTGCCCGTGAGCTGTCCACTCGGCGCAATGAAATCGCGCGGGTGTTGCGTCGATTGCTAGGGATGCCGCCGCCTCTTCACGCGATGCGAGCAACGCGACGTGCTCTTCCTTGGATGCATCGTCTTCGCCCTCATCATTGATGCCTTGCGATAGTGTTAACAGATCCTGGCTCGCCGACGAGCATGTCCGCGAGGCGGCCGGGCACTTCTCCGGCATCGTCTATGAGGCCATAAACGGCAACGGGAAGGAGAGCGGACGGTGAGCGGGAAGCATCGAAATCCGGCTTACCGTGTACACGCTCTGGGGCAACCTGATGGCGCATTTCGGGGTGTGGGTACAGCCGCCCTTGGGGGTGCGCTCCTACATCGTCCAGACTCGCGTCAAGGGATGCATGCGCAAGATCACCTTGGGTCGTTTCCCCGAGTTGTCCCTCGACGCGACCCGCCGGGAAGGAGCGGACGTGCCCGTCGGCTTGTGGGGCGGCGAGGAGGTGATACCCCCACAGAATAATGAAGAAGGCGCCGCTGTTCCGGGACTTCGCCAAGCGTTACCGTGAGCGTCGCCGACATCGCTGGAAGCCGTCGTCGCTGAAGACCTTCGATATCTACATGAGGAACCGCCTGATGCCGCATTTTGGGAGGTTCCGGCTCGACGTTATCGACCACATCAGTGTCTCGGCGTGGTTCGACGCCGCGAGTGTGGACAAGCCCTGCGCGGCCAACCGCGCCTTCGAGATCCTGCGCGCTGTGCTCAGGACAGCCTGCCCAGTGGGGACATAGGTGAGCGTGTCTCCGACGCCTGCGCCAACATCGTCAGGAAATCGTGATGGCCCGCGCGAGGAAATCGGGCTGCCCGGCCTTCGCATCCACGACTGCCGATACGCCTAGGCCTCCCAGGGCGTGATGGAGGGCTTGGGACTCACTGTCAGCCGATTGCTCGAACACCGCCAGCGCGAGACCACGGCGGTCTATGCCCATCTCGACGTTGACGCGCTGCGTGACGCCGTCGCGCAGGTCGCTACCGTCATCGCCCAAGCGATGAGATATGGGGCGGAGCCGCTGTCGTTGGCGGACGAAATGGAGCGCCGCGCTGAAAGCCTGTCTCTTCCAAACGGCCAGGAACTTCATGCGCACTTTTGGCAAAAGCCTCCTAACCTCTGTGAACGATCTGGCCGTTGCGGAGTTTCCAGCCGATGCCGTTTTCTGCGAAGAAGTCTCGTTCAGGCGTCGCACGAACTCGTCCGCCGGCCCGGAAGGGGTCCCACCGGCTTTTCGCATAAAGGGCCTCGGCCATGTCGTAAACCTTGTACCATGGAGTCTCTTGGATAAGCCAAACGACTTCCTCCCAAACGTTCGGGTACTCGGACCAATTGTCCATGTCAGGAGGCGCCAAAAAGACCCTGCACCTTACCTTGTCGCATGACGGACGGAGACATGCCCGATTCCTCGGGCAATCAGGGGAATGGTGCCACGCAGACTCGAAGGAGTATCCTCTCGGGTCGTGATCTGTGCGGTGGTCGGTCTGTAGTCTCCCCGGTCTGAGAATCGTTCGATCATCAAATGCACTCTCCCGGTTGCCGTGCCGGGGGCGATAATGGCGATCCAACGAGGCAGTGTCAAGATATAAGTTGATACAAGATTATATATTCTTGACGTATCTTGATGTCCTTCCTTATTGGTGCCCAAACGGGTGAAATGAATAAGCAGATGGAAGAACCGCCCGTGAATCGTGTAAGGCGTCGTTGCAAGAAACTGGGTGACTAAATTTCCAGACTGCAAGAGGAGTTGGACCGGCTGAA
Source organism: uncultured Binatia bacterium (SeqCode) (assembly GCA_965116085.1). GTDB lineage: Bacteria > Desulfobacterota > Binatia > Bin18 > Bin18 > Bin18. Next base: position 4,180,482 of record OZ220487.1, on the reverse strand, counting down.
TGCGTACCTGCCGGCCCATGAGGAGTTCAGTCAGCCCTCGCCCCGGGCGGTATCCGGCAGGGATCCCGACGTTCTACGCCAAATGGCACTACGCGATACTGGGACTCCGGTGACGCCGACACAACTGCCGGTTAGAGACAGGTGCCCACGCGCATGTCGACGCTCGCTTCGGTCGAAAGCACGGAAGAATATGGTCGGCGGCTGATGCCGGAGCGCATTGATCATGAGTCGGAGGCGTACGAATGATGGACAGGATCACACCTGCGATTGGCTTTTCCTGAAACGGTTGGAAACCGCGCTGGAGACGGAACGGAAAAAGTACGCGAAAACGCCGATAACGACGGACAGAAGCCCGGGACACGAAGTGGCTCAGGCGTGGGGATACGTTGTTGCCGGATATTTCCTGATGGAACAAGGCTTCAAGTCGATTCGGTACGCGCGCGGTGAGAAGCCAGAGAAAATACATACGCAATACGTTCTATTCGATAAACTTCAGAAGGAAGATCAGAACATTCTGTGCGGATACTACGAAGACTTCCGGCGCAGCTTCCCCGGCATGAGTTCATTGCCGTTCCCGACGCTCAACAAATTTTTGGAGAACCTTGACGACAACGGGAAGGGGGGGCTTGATTGGCGGTACTTCCTGATACCTGATAGAGGAAATAGCAGCAGCCCGGGGCCTAGCATCCGCATCGACGTGAAGTCTGGGCTTCCTGTGCGCAAAGGAGATTTCCTCAGCCCGAAGCCCAGCGTCGGCATTGAGGTGATGCATGAGCTTGTGCACGGATGTGTATGTCTGGTCGAAACGATTATCAAGGACGAAGAGCCAAAAAGCGCGTTGAGGCACACCTACAGTTGGTGGTGCCAACGGAAAAGGTGGAAGCGCCAACGGGATTGGCTGACAGTTCGGAGGAACTCCCCGGAATGGGGGAAGGAAGGCGACCGGCTTGAAATTCTGTCAGGACCGGCGTGCGACGACCGGTACGACTATCTGGTGTTCGAGGGCGAGCGGTCTCGGCGCTTTTCCGCACTGCTTCCAGACGCCGAGAAAGTCGGCCTTCCGATTCTGGATGAGCGGGACGAACTGGAGTCTTTCGACCCGGTGAAAGGATTTCAGAGCATCGGTGTTATTCTGCCGTGAGATGTATCAAGACACGGCTTATAGGAAATAAGGATTCATGAGTTCGGTGACTACCGAGAAGACATAGGACCGCAAGTGGCGACCCATAAGGGGACGAACGTCCGCCCCCTGCATTTTTGGCCAAATTAGCCAAAATGGCGAGGATGTCAACAGGGAGGCCCATGCAGACCCCGAGCGCCAAGGATGCGAAGTACGGCTTTGGCCGGTTGATCGATCTGTCCCGCGCCAAACCCGTCGCCGTGGCCAAGCACGCCCGGCCGGTCGTGGTCGTGCTCTCCGTTGAGGAGTGCCAGCGGCCGAAGTCGCTGGATGCGCCCGGCGGCGGCACCCTCACGGGAGGAACGCCGCTGAGCGGCATCGGGTTGGCAGGCCCTTGACCTCCATGGACAAGCGTAGCCTCTCCGAGCGCGATATCTGCACCAAATTCATCACCCCCGCGGGTGGGACGAGATGCTCCAGATTCGCGAGGAGGTGGGCTTCACCAGGGGCCGCATCATCGTTCGGGGCAAACTAGTCACGCGCGGGCGGACGAAGCGCACCGACTATATGCTCTATTTCAAACCCAGCATCCCGCTGGCGGTCATTGAAGCCAGGGGCAACACCCACAGCGTCGGCGACGGTATGCAGCAGGCGCTCGACTACGCCGAAACGCTGGGGGCAGTCCTCTCCTTATCATGGCCATCGGCACGGGCAAGACCTACACCGCTTTCCAGATCATCTGGCGGCTGTGGAAGGCGGGTCGCAGGAAGCGGATACTGTTCCTCGCCGACCGCAATGTGCTGGTCGACCAGACGATGGTGAACGATTTCCGCCCCTTCGGTGGCGCGATGGCCAAGCTGTCCACCCAGGCCGGGACCATACGGCGCACCGCAGGCGCTCTGCGCATTGATACGGCCTACGAAATCTATCTCGGCCTCTATCAGGCGATCACCGGTACCGAGGAAAGCCAAAAAGTTTACCGCGAGTTCTCTCCCGGATTCTTCGATCTGATCGTCGTCGACGAATGTCATCGCGGCAGCGCCGCCGAGGACTCGGCCTGGCGCGAGATCCTCGAGTACTTCTCTTCCGCCACCCAGATCGGCCTCACCGCCACGTCGATAGAGACGAAATACGCTTCCAACGTCGCTTACTTCGGGGAACCGGTATTCTCCTACTCGCTGAAGCAGGGCATTCGCGACGGTTTCCTCGCCCCCTACAAGGTGGTCAAGGTTCATATCGACCGCGATGTGGAGGGCTACCGCCCGGAAAAGGGCCAGCTCGACCGCTGCGGTGAGCCGGTCGTGGACCGCATCTATAGCGGCAGGGACTTCGACCGCACGCTGGTCATCGACGGGCGCACGAAGCTGGTCGCGCAGAAGGTCACGCAGTTCCTGAAGGAAAGCGGCGACCGCTTTCAGAAGGCCATCGTCTTTTGCGTCGACCGGGAACACGCCGCGCGCATGCGCCAGGCCCTGATCAACGAAAACATCGATATGCTGGACAGTCATCCGTGCTATGTCGTGCGCATCACAGGCGGCGACGCCGAGGGACTGGCCGAACTTGACCGCTTCGCCGACCCGGAATCGAAGCATCCCGTGCTCGTCACCACCTCACGGCTGCTCTCCACGAGCGTCGAGGTGCAGACCTGCCGGCTGATCGTGCTCGACCGCAATGTCGGTTCGATGACCGAGTTCAAGCAGATTGTCGGCCGCGGCACCCGGGTGCATGAGGACACGCGCAAGTTCTATTTCACGCTGAGCGACTTCCGTGGCGCCACCGGCCATTTTGCCGATCCGGAGTTCGACGGCGAGCCCGTGCAGATCCACGAACCGAGGGAGAACGATCCCATTGATCCGCCCGACGCGCCGCCGGCCGACGATGACGGAGGCCCGCTTCCCGGCGACGACGAGACAGTCGGCCCCGGTCCCGACTTTCCATCCCCGCCAGAGGGCGGGCCGAAAAAGAAAATCTATGTCGATGGTATCGACGCGACCGTCGTGGCCGAGCGTGTGGCGTATCTCGACGGTCACGGCAAGCTCGTGACCAAGTCGCTGCGCGACTTCACCAGAAAAGCCCTGCGCAGACGTTTTGCGAGCCTCGACCATTTCCTGAGGCGCTGGAATGCCGCCGAGCGGAAGCAGGCGATCATCGAGGAGGTGGCGGCCGAGGGCCTACCGATGGATGCGCTGGTCGACGAGCTGGGCAAGGACCTCGATCCCTTCGACCTCATCTGCCACGTTGCCTTCGACGCCAAACCGCTGACGCGCCGCGAGCGGGCCGACAAGGTACGAAAGCGCGATGTGTTCTCGAAATACGGGGAGCGCGCCCGCGCTGTGCTTGATGCGCTACTCGACAAGTACGCCGGTGTGGGCCTTCTCAACCTCGACGACGCCAATGTGCTGAGGATTCCGCCTCTCGACAGGCTGGATACGCCGCTCGAACTGGTCAAGGCATTCGGCGGAAGGTCCGGTTTCAAGCAGGCCGTTCACGACCTTCAGTCTTCTCTCTACGGGGAGGTGGCCTGAACATGACTGTCAGCACCCTCGTGAAATCCATCCAGGACATCATGCGCCAGGATGTGGGCGTGGATGGCGACGCCCAGCGCATCGGCCAACTCTGCTGGATGTTCTTCCTCAAGATCGCGGACGATCAGGACCAGGAACTCGAAGAGCTCAGGGAGGGCTGCCGCTCGCCAATACCCGCCGACCTGCAATGGCGCGCCTGGGCCACCGACCCGGAAGGCATCACCGGCGAGGAACTCCTCGCCTTCGTCAACGGGAAGCTTTTCCCGACCCTGAAAAAATTCCCGTCGGGGAGCGAGCCCCGCGCCCATGTCGTTCGCGCCGTGTTCGAGGATGCCAACAACTACATGAAGTCAGGCCAGTTGATGCGTCAGGTTGTCAACAGGGTCAACGGCATCGACTTCAACGATCTGGCCGAACGCCGGCATTTCGGCGACATCTACGAGCAGATCCTCAACGACCTGCAGTCGGCCGGCAACGCGGGCGAATACTATATGCCGCGCGCTGTGACCTCCTTCATGGCCCGGATGGTCGACCCGAGGCCCGGCGAGACGCTGTTTGACCCGGCCTGCGGCACCGGCGGCTTCCTTACCTGTGCCCTCCGCCACATGCGCGAGCGCCATGTCAAGCGTCCCGAGGACGAGGCCTGCATGCAGGCTTCGTTGCGCGCCGTGGAAAAGAAGCCGCTTCCCCATATGTTGACCACTACCAACATGCTGCTGCACGACATCGAGGCCCCGTCCTTCCTGCGCCACGACAACACGCTGACACGTCCATACATTTCGTGGGGACAGGACGATCGCGTGGACATCGTTCTGACCAATCCGCCCTTTGGTGGAAAGGAAGAGGAGGGCATTGATTCCAATTTCCCGAAGCACTTCCGGCCCCGCGAGACCGCGGATCTGTTTCTGGCCCTCATCATCCGGCTATTGAAACCTGGCGGCCGAGCCGCCGTGGTCTTGCCCGACGGTTCGCTGTTCGGCGAGGGCGTCAAGACCCGGCTCAAGGAGTGCCTGATGAAGGAGTGCAACCTGCACACTATCGTCCGGATGCCGAACTCGGTCTTCCGCCCCTACGCCTCAATCGGGACGAACCTGCTGTTCTTCGAGAAAGGGGAGGCGACGCGGGAGGTCTGGTTCTAGGAGCATCTTGTGCCCGAAGGGCAGAAAGCCTATTCGATGACGCGCCCCATCCGATTGGAGCATCTCGACGATTGCTCCGCCTGGTGGGGCGGACAGGAGCGCAAGGGCCGCACCGAAGGCGGGCGCGCCTGGAAGGTGAGCGCCGGGGACATTGAGGTGCGCGGCTACAATCTCGACATCAGGAACCCGCACACGGAGAGTGCCGACCTCGGCGACCCGGAGACGCTGCTCGCAGAGTTGAACGCCGCCGAGGCGGAAGTCGCATCGGTGCGCGACCGGCTGAAGGACGCCCTGTCGGAAGCGTTGCTGCGATGACGCCGGGCAAGGGTATTGTTTGCCGCCTGCGCAGGAGGACTGGTCATGCATGCCGCCATTGCTGAAAAGAAAGACGAGTTGGCGGAACTGTGCCGCCGCTACGATGTCGTGCGTCTGGAAGTGTTCGGCTCGGCAGCGCGGGGCGTTGATTTCGATCCCGCCACAAGCGATGCCGACTTCCTGGTCGAATTCGATCCCGCCAGCGACCTGCGGCCGTTCCACCGGCGTTTCGATCTCGCCGAGGCCTTGCGGGAGGCGCTTGGCTGTCCCGTCGATCTGCTCGAAACCCGCGCGATTGGCAACCCCTATCTGCGTGCGGCCATCGACAAGTCCCGCGAGCTCGTCTATGCGCCGTGATCCTCGCGTCCCGTTGTGGGATGTCGAGCAGGCGGGCGCCGATATCGAGCGCTTCATCGAGGACATGGATCGCGACGCTTGGCTTCAGGATCGGCGCACCCAGGCTGAGGTTGAGCGTAAGTTCGAGATCATCGGCGAAGCGTTGAACCGCTTGCACAAAAGCCATCCCGAACATGCCGATCAAATCCCCGACCTGCCCAGGATTATCGGTTTCCGGAACGTCCTGGCCCACGGCTACGACAGCATCGTGTCCGATCTCGCCGTGCGGGGGAAGTTGGTGGAGCAGGATCCGGCGGACGAACCGGCATCGAAACTGCTGGAACGAATCGCGGCGGAGAAGGCGCGGCTGGTGGAGACGGGAACAATAAGGAAGGAGGTTGCAAATGATCCCGAGATTGTTGAATCCCCGTTCGATCTACCGAAAAGCTGGGTGTGGGTCTCCATCGGCATAGTGTTCCTTTATGACGCAGGCATCAAGCGAGAACCCAAGGATCTCAATCGGTCCCTCTGGCTCCTCGAACTCGAAGACATTGAGAAAGATACAGGTCGACTCGTATTGAGGGCGAGGAGCGCGGAGCGTGCTTCGAAAAGCACGAAGTCCGAATTTCAGCCCGGTGACATCCTGTACGGAAAGCTACGCCCTTACCCGAACAAGGCGCTCGTAGCTGATGAGTTGGGTTACTCCACAACTGAAATCGTGGCGATCCGCCCATATCTGCCTCTCTGCTCCGAATACTGCGCCCTTGCTTCACGCCGTCCCGACTTCGTGGAGTATGTCACCACGCTTGGACAGGGAACGAAGATGCCGCGACTGCGTACCAAAGACGCCATCGTTGCACCCTTTCTCCTCCCACCCCTCGCCGAACAGCACCGTATCGTCGCCAAGGCCAACGAGATGATGACGCTCTGCAACCGGATTGAGGTCGATCTGGAAGTCACGAGCAAGAGCCGTCAGCGCTGTCTCGAATCCCTTGTCCGGGACATGGTGGAAGATAGTGATGTCCTGCATGAGGCGAAGAAATCATGCCTAAGCAGTTTCGCCTGCCTTACTGAAGCTGGCAGTCCATGGAGGAACCGGTCCAGGCCGTCGCAGAGATGAACTGAAGCGGCCTTGACGCTGATGCGAGCCGCGCCGGCATGTGCTTGATCCAACTTCAACAGTGACGTTTCAAAACATTCGATAGCACAGAGGATGACACCGGCCCGGCCGGGTGTCCCCACTCCAGTTCGTTGAGTTTGGAGCCGGTCAGGCGGTGCGTACGCGCTAGTGCGGCGGAAACGCGATAGCGCCGGCCTGGAAGCCCTTGCCCACCTGGCTGGCAACGGGGGTGGAGCGGGCGGGCCGGCGCAAGGGGGCGGGGGACGCGCCCCGGTCCCCGGCGAGCGCGCGTAGGGCGGCGCAGCGGGCACCGGAGGCGGGCAGGTCGTAAGACGCCGCGCGGCCGGGGCGTTCGGCGGCGCCGAGCGGGGGATCAAGCCGGCGGTGGGAGTGCGACGGGTCAGGGGGCGTGGCGAGGGGACCTGGGTGGGCCGAGCGTTGACCATCCAGAGGATGCGGGGGGTGTGGCGGTGACAGGACCGGGATTCTGCCCGGCCCTAGGGCGGACCGCGGGCCAATTCGGGCCTGCTTGAGCCGCCGGACAGCCCTTCCACGGCCCCAAGGACAACCGCCCCCGTGCAAAGATGCAGTGGTTGAGGGTCCAGACGATCCGCCAAGCCTCACGTCATCTTACGGCGCAAGCTCCTAAGGCGACATCGACGCTGGGTTCGGTCTGGCGGCCTTGGCGGCGAGACATGGCTTTTTGTCAGACCCTTCATCCAAAAAGTTCACCATAGACGTCGGGATGAAAGCCGACGATAAGTATCTCCCCCGCGCGTATGGCAGGAGCGCGCAGATTGCCTGAAGGGCCAAGGACGGCCGACAGCAAGGCGTCGGGTGGTGGCTGGTCGTTTTTCAGAGCAAAACGAAGAATCTTCTTGCCCTTGACGGCCACGACTTCGCTGAGCGATTGCAGTAGTTCCAGTGTCCGAACGCGATCAAATGGTTCTTTGCGTGCATTCACAATGCTGACGGCGGTGACCGCTTTCTGCCCAAGAAACTCTTGCGCTTTTTTACAGGTCACTCAACTCGGGCGATGATATTGCCAGTCCAGACGTGCTTTTGGCATCTCGCTTCTTCTCCTACCGCGATATCTTTTTCCGACGAGCTTTCGCAATAATCCACTCGTATCCGTCAATCAGGGCCAGCCAGGCTGATTCAAGCAAGTCGCGCGATTGACGCATGGTGCTCCACTGCTGTCTGCCATCGCTGAACTTCATGATGGACACAACCTCCGCCGCCGTCCCAGCCCCGCCACGATGGGTATACAACTCAACGAGGTCTACGCCCGCAAGAAAGGGAAAATGCTTTGTCAGGACCTGACGGAGGGCTTGGTCTAACGCATGGACCCCTCCCACCCCTTGCGCCGCACCAAAATCGTGTTGTTTCTCCACCTCGACCAGGACAACCGCATCAATGGCGCTTTGCCCGTTCCACACCTCATCAACGACACGCCAGCGGATAATGCGAAACGGAGAGCGATAGTCAGGGTCTTGATGCCACTGCTTGACTTCTTGCGAGGCTTGCGGGGCGGTGGTCTCAGTGAAGAATTCCCCATTTTGTTCCGGTTGCTGCGCCATGCATACTCCAATGCCGGCTGTATTGAGCCAGGTCGGCTGTTTCTAGGTTTCTCCGAGCGTCTCCCAGTGGATGTCCCAAAAATCGGGCAGCGGAGCGGACAACTCAAAATGGCCGCCAAAACACTGAAAGCTGGGCTGGTGGGTGAGGCGCTCTTTCAAATAGTGCAGATGGTCTTCAAGGACAGCATTGCAGGGGGCACCAATGTCCAGTCGTTTTTGTTGTCCACATTTTCTGCAACTCACATCAACATACATACCCACCTCTGGATTTGTGTGGTCAGACCAGATAAACAACTGCCTAACACGAGGGTGAAGGAGGCTGCAAGCGCATGCCGTCAGTAACGTTTATTAAGCAGGAATTGACAATCGAAGTGGCCAAAGGATCGAATTTGCGCAAGATTGCCTTAGAAAACAAGATTGACCTCTATCCGCTCTTTGGCCCCGACCCGTTTACCGGAATGCCGTTTCCTGCAAAATTGCTCAATTGCCGAGGCAGAGGGTTTTGTGGGACGTGTCGGGTGAAGGTGAACGACCATACAACGCTCTCGCCGCTGAGTTTCAGGGAGGAGAAGCATGTCGCTTGGGAGGGGAAATCCTACCGCTTGGCCTGCCAGACCCAAGTCCTGGAGGACGTCGAGGTGGAGACGAATCCGCGTAAGGTTTCCGGCTGGATGGACCACGCAACCTATCGGAAAATGAAAGAGATCGCCTAGTTTGAACGTCTATGACACCCTTATAATATTAGGCCTTGCGCTCCGGCTTGCGAAGGGGGTGGAGGGTTGATAAAGAGAGGCATGGCAGCCGTGCCTCTCTGACACGACAAGAAATGGAGCCCATCTCATCCGTCGACGAGATGGGCTTTTTTGCAACCATGCGCTGAGGAATATGTCTATGCTGCCCGCAGAAATCCCTGAAGGCCTCACCTTTGACGATATCCTCCTCCTCCCCGGTGAATCTGATTTTTTGCCGAAAGACGCGGATGTCTCGACCTATATTACGCGAACGATCCGCCTGAATACGCCGTTGGTGAGCGCAGCCATGGATACGGTGACTGAGGCGCGAGCTGCTATTGCCATGGCTCAGGCGGGCGGTATCGGAGTAATTCATCGCAATTTGGGTATTCCAACTCAGGCCGCAGAGGTTGCCAAGGTCAAAAAGCACGAGAGCGGCGTCATCATTGATCCCACTACCGTGACTCCCGACACGACTCTCGCCCAAGCACAGGATATCATGGACCGCTCCCATATATCCGGGCTGCCGGTTATCAAAGATGAAAAACTGGTCGGTATTTTAACCAACCGTGACCTCCGTTTTGAAAAACGGCTCGACCGTCTGGTCTCGGAAGTGATGACCAAAGATAATCTGGTGACCGCCCGGCCGGGGATTAGCCGCGAAGAGGCGGAAGAAATTCTGCATACGCATCGGATTGAAAAGTTGTTGGTTGTTGATGAGGCCATGCATCTCAAGGGACTCATCACCGTCAAGGATATTGAGAAGACAAGCCAACATCCATACGCCTGCAAGGATGAGTACGGGCGTCTTCGGGTCGCGGCCGCTACTGGTACGGGCGACGACCGGGATGCGCGGACAGAAGCTGTCGTCGAAGCAGGGGCGGATGTGGTCGTCCTTGATACGGCTCATGGGCACACGACCAGTGTCATTGAGACGCTCAGATCCCTGAAACAGAATTTCAGAAGTCTGGAGGTCGTGGCGGGCAATGTCGCCACGGCTGAGGGGGCGCAAGCACTGATTGAGGCTGGTGCCGACGGGATTAAAGTCGGCATCGGGCCCGCGTCCATCTGTACCACCCGCGTTGTCTCGGGTGTTGGGGTGCCACAGTTGACGGCGGTGGTCGATACGGTTCGAGTTGCCGAACGGGCCGGGGTCCCGGTGATTTCTGACGGCGGGATTCGTTTCTCCGGTGACATCGTGAAGGCCTTGGCCGCCGGTGCGCAGGCGGTGATGATCGGGAGCCTCTTCGCCGGTACGGAAGAAAGTCCAGGCGAGACCATTCTGTATCAAGGCCGTTCGTATAAACAATACCGAGGGATGGGCTCGCTTGAGGCCATGCGCGAGCGAGAGGGGAGCCGGAACCGATATTTTCAAGATGCGGAGGAAAGCACGGGTAAGCTGGTGCCCGAGGGAATTGAGGGGCGCGTGCCCTACAAGGGGCCATTATCGGTTGTCGTTGATCAGTTGGTTGGCGGTCTGAAAGCCGGCATGGGCTATACCGGCTGCCGCAATCTGGAAGAATTGCGAACCAAGGTCCGATTTGTCCGGGTCTCGGCGGCCGGGTTGCGAGAAAATCATGTCCACGACGTGATTATCACAAAAGAGGCACCCAATTATCGGCTGGAGTAGGGGCTGTACTAGTGATGGATGGAGAGGCCCATAGCCGCCGGTGCGGAGAGGGCGGGCGAGATCGGACGAACATTTCTGATTGGCAGTTATGATTCTGGTGCTTGACTTCGGTAGTCAGTATACGCAGCTAATTGCCCGTCGCATTCGCGAGTCGCACGTCTACTGCGAGATCCATCCGTACAATATTTCTGCGGACCGTATCCAGGCCCTCAATCCCGAAGGCATTATCCTGTCGGGTGGGCCTGCCAGCGTGTACGACGAAGACGCTCCCGCGCTAGCCGCCTCAATCCTTGCTCTACCGGTTCCGTTTTTGGGAATCTGCTATGGTATGGGTGTTCTGCACCAACTGGCCGGGGGGCAGGTTGCTCAGGCGGAACGGCGAGAATTTGGCCCAGCCCAACTGCTGGTCGATGATACGACCGACCTGTTCGCCGGTTTTTCGTCTACGGCCTCGACGCAAGTCTGGATGAGCCATGGCGACAAAATGGAATCCCTACCAGCGGGCTGGACGGTCCTGGCCCATTCCGACAACTCCCCCATAGCTGCCTGCCGCGATGATTCAGGCCGGTATTTTGGTGTTCAGTTTCACCCCGAAGTTGTCCATACCGAGCGGGGAAAAGAGGTCTTGCGCAATTTTCTTTTCCGGATTTGCGGCTGTGCCGCAGACTGGACGATGGAAGGATTTATCGCACGCGAAATCCGCCGTATTCGCGCCCAGGTCGGAGACAAACGGGTCGTGTGTGGTCTGAGCGGCGGTGTGGATTCGGCTGTTGTCGCCCTCTTGATCCATCGGGCGATTGGCGACGGCCTGACCTGTATTTTTGTGGACAACGGCCTCTTGCGTCGGGACGAGGCGGCCAGCGTCGTGGGTCTATTCTCTCAACTGGGACTCAATATCCGGCCAGTCAACGCCTCTGAGCGTTTCCTTGAGCGCCTCGCCGGGGTCGATGATCCAGAACATAAGCGACGCATTATTGGCCACGTCTTTATCGAGGTTTTCGAAGAAGAAGCGGCTTCGCTGCCAGGGGTAGAATTCTTGGCCCAAGGCACGTTGTATCCCGACGTGATAGAATCCGTTTCCTTTAAGGGGCCGGCGGCAACCATCAAGAGCCATCATAATGTTGGCGGCCTGCCGGAGCGGATGCGGCTCAGCTTGGTGGAACCGCTGCGAGAATTATTCAAGGACGAGGTGCGTGGGTTGGGCCGGCTGCTGGGCCTTCCAGAGGACATCGTCTGTCGCCAGCCTTTTCCTGGCCCAGGACTGGCGATTCGTATCCTCGGTCCGGTGCGAGCCGAGCTCCTGGATATGCTGCGCGCCTCAGATGCCATTGTCGACGAAGAAATCCGGGCTGCGGGCTATTATGACCGGCTCTGGCAGGCCTTCGCCGTGTTACTACCGGTCAAGACGGTTGGCGTCATGGGTGATGCGCGGACGTATGAGCATGTTGTGGCCATTCGGGCCGTTGAGAGTGTGGACGGCATGACCGCGGACTGGGCGCGTCTGCCCGGCGAGTTGCTCGGTACGATATCCAATCGCATTATCAATGAAGTTCGTGGTATCAATAGGGTCGTCTACGATATTTCTTCCAAACCGCCTGCAACCATTGAGTGGGAATGATTCCGCGTCTGGCACTGGCTGGCATTCACAAGCAGTAAACCTCTATTAACCCACAGCAAGTCCCGCCAAGCCATTTTGTGGTGCTGAGGGGGTGGCATTCTGGCGCGGATGGCTGGTTGGCGGATCGCTTGGGGCAGGCTCCCCCTCCGGCCGGCCCCGGATAAGGGGTTTGGCGACGCGGTTTCCCCGAAGCACCCGCTCGTCGCACCCCCGACCACGGCGATGGGGGCAGGAGGTGTCGAAGGGCACCAGTGCGGGTCCGTGGGAGCCGCAGGCGCTGGCTCGAGACCGGGCCTCCCCGCCCGGCATGAAGCATGCCAGAACCACGCGGCGCCGCCGTGCCCAGCAGGATTGCGGACGCCCCGCCCGCTCTCGCGCCGCCCCAAACCGCGCCCCGCCGCGCGGCGGAAGCTGGTCGATCAAAACAGCCAGCAGCGTCCAACCGGCAAATCCCGGCGCCAGAGGCCGCGTGCCGGGGCCCAAGTGATGCGCAACGCCGCAGCCGTGGTTCTTCAGGGTGTTGCACGGCTCATTCTCAAGGCGCCCGCGCGCCCGCCCGGCCCGCCTCAGCGCCTCCCCATTCGATGCCGTGCTCTCTATGTCCGTCCCCCACCTGAAGTGCCGCGCCCGACCCATGGGGGTGGTTGCCCCACACTCCAGCAAGTTCACCTCCAAGTCGCAATTCGCGGCGTTGAGCGGCCCGCCGTTGAGCAAGCGATCCCGCCGCCGCCCCCCGTCCGCGCCTTGGGTCTCGCCCCCTCGCGGCGCCATCCCCGCAGCCACCCCGGGAAACACCTCCGCATGATCGCCCGGCTTCCCCCCCAGCACCAAACGCCTGTCCAATGCCGGCAACAGCCGACTGTGCGGCCCGTTCGCGGCCACCGCATCCTCCACCACCACCAGCTTCAGAGGCGGAGGCGCGCGCCGCCCATCCCGCAGCAGCCGCTTGGCCGCATTGCGCGCGCAGGCGTTCTTGCGCGACCCGTCCGCGCGCCCAATCGACGCCGGCGCCAGCGGAACCACCTCGCGAGGCTCCAGAGGCACCCGCACCGCCCCCAGCATCTGGTGATCGTAGGTCACACGACCGTCCCGGTGACGCCGCTCGCAGCAATGAGCGCAATGCCCCGTCTGCGCAGAGCAGTCGCCCGGGCCATCCACCGACACCAGATCATGCTCGTCCAGCCAGGTGAAGGCCCGCCGCCCCCCGCCGCGCGGCCACGCCGCAACCACGCGCTTGAAGGCCCGCCGCAGCGAGCGCGGATCCCCTTCATCCCGTCGCGCGCGCCTGGTTGTATCCGACGGCGCCCGCGCCACCCCAGAGCGGCTGCTCAAGTTTGCCCGGGGGCGCTCCGCGCCCCGCGCGTCCTGCTCAACACGCCACAGCCACGCATACTTCAGCCCCAACAGCGCCAGCGCCGACAGCAGACCGTCCGGCAGGGGCAGGCCCCGGCTCGCAACCGGCTCCTCAATGCGATCAAAACACCCGCGCCCCACCCGGAGCAAACCCGGAGCGCGGAGCGTCTTGCGAAACTGGATCTTGGACATGGTTCATCCCCTTGCTCCCCACAATCGCTCGAATCCTACGGTTTTCGGATGAAAAGGTTGCGCAGCACTTCTTCTCGACCCCCCCCCCCCAACCCCTGAAATCACTCACATGTCAGATTTGGCGGGAATTGCTGATTAACCCATTGACATCAATGGGTTTTTCTTTATTTTTTTCCTGGTAATGTCAAGCACTCCCTAGCACCCTCAAGCAAACTTTTTTGATGGTATTGTTCGAGCTGATACCGCGACCTCAAAGAAATACCATGCCATGAATTTTGGAGTAGTCATGGTATCGAAAATCACTAACACGTTGATATTCAATGAAATATAGGCGAAAAATACGCCATATTTGATCATGGTATTAAGGACGCGAAAGGGAGGATTAGCCATGCTGACCGATACCAAGCTTCGCGTTTGCTCTTTGGCAGTGTCTGGACGCATGATCCCGGCCATCTCAACAGCCAGCTCTGGTAACAATTGAACCCGCCAGACTGGTAGCGTTTGCTGCAAATGATGGAGTCCTACCGGAGCATTAAACGGTTATCTTTCGATACCGGGGTCGAGCTTTGGGCGCAACAAGGAGGTGAAAGCGATGTCGTCCAATAAGGAACCGACCTCACCACCGCCGTGCTGTTGTACGCCATGCGATGTCTGGCAGAGAGGGATCAGCAGGCATTGCGTGCCATGAACTTTGGCCCCAAAGAACTGGACGCCCTGAAAGAGATGAATCTGGCCGATCTCTATCGGGCCGATGCCCTGTGTGTGCACTGTCTGCAGATTGGTCTCAATCCCCATGTTTTTTGGCCGATGCTCAATCACCTGCGTCATCAGCGGGAATCTGAGGATCTGCAGCGGACGCTGCTGGTCGTGGACGCGCCGTTAGAGATGATGCAGCAGATGTTTGGTGTGAGTTCTCGGGAATGCTCTCGATGGCGCCGATTGTTGACGCTGGCGCCGGCCGTGGGCAGGCCTCCCGAACTGAATGAAACCGATATCCACGCGCTCTGGTACGCCTGGCAGGATAAGGTACAGGCGGATGACAAATCTACATTAACCGCAGAGGACTATCTCGACCTACAGCAACAGACAGGCATTGGATTGCGATCGATTTGGGCGCTGGTGCAGCGTTGGGAAACCTACGGCGAGGGAATCGGTGCCGCGACGTCCGGGCGGGTTGCCGAGAGTGGCCCATGACGCGGATGCGCCACGACCAGAGACTGTTGCTCTCGACGCTTTAATCAAGGCAACTGTTGCCAAGATTCGTGCCCAGAGCGATCCATCGTTACCGGATGCCATGTTGTTCATGGGGAATTGGCATCAGGCCGTGCCGGCCGTGGTCATTCAGGACCCGGTGTTGGAACCCGTCGATAGACTGGTATGGATGGTTATCATGCTCCATGCTAGGGAGGCCGGAGGAGACGAGCGGCATTTCCCGATTACGATACCATTGCGGCTAAAACTAACGTTTCCTCAACTTCTACTATCTCTCGGGCTATTGCCATTCTTCGCCTGACGCGTTGGCTAACGCTGTGTGCTAGAGTTCGACAAAAAAGCGGCCGTTTCACCGGCAACGTATACATACTTCACGATGAACCCCTGCCTCTGGTCGATGCGCTGTACCTGGATGAGTCCTACATGGCATTCGTCACCCAATCCCAGGAACATCATCACGCCCGCGTCCGGCGCGTGGCGCAAGCTGTGTCGGAGAGTCTGGATAAGGATATTCAGGAAGGCGAGTCGTTAGGACGGAATGAGTCGACTATTGAGCGTCGACTGCAGGCCGCCCAACAATATCCAATCCATCAAAACCGCCGTCAACAGAGCGAGCACTGATCTATCCTCCGCGATTATCGGAGAATCAGAAACACCTGGCGGATAGGTATCTCGCAATGATCGACCCTGATGATCGCCAATTGGTGCTCCCCTTTCTGCCAACATTGTTGAGACACCGGCTCCCCTTGCAATGATTGAAGGGCGGTAGAGAGGAGCAATGATGAAAGCAGCCGACAGGAATTCAATGATGGTGATGGGTGCGAACGCGCCGGCCCTAGGGGGGGGGGTGAGAAGCGTTGCGACGAGGCCCCCTAGGGCCGGGGCTCCGTTGGCGCGGCCCGACCCGGCTTCGGAGGTCGTCGCCAAGCCGCCCCGGTGCCGGTTCACCGCCGAGTACCGGCGGCGGATCGTCGAGGATGCAGATCGCTGGGCGGACCCGGGCGCGGGCGGACGGCGGTTCCGCCGCGAGGGGCGATACCGTGCGCCTCGGTCGAGGTGGCGCACGGCTCGTCGCCGGGGTGTGCTGCAGGGCCTGACCCCGCGCCAGCGCGGTGCCAAGCCAGCGCAGTCCCCCCCCCCCCCCCCCCCCGCCAGCGCCCTAGTTCGCCGGCTCGCAGCCAAAGTGGCGCGCCTGGAGAAGGACCTCGCCCCCGCGCGCCCGATGCTCGCAGTCCAGGGACAAGGTGCCGGGCGGCGGGGATTGCGCCGCAACGGCGCGAACCCCTGCTGAGGGCTGCCCCCGCGCTCGCGACGCAAGGGGGCAGTGCGCCGGCCGGGCGGTGGGGGTGGCCAGGGCCACGTGCTCCCGCCGTCACAGGTCCGCGCCCGGGCGCCCGCCGCCCCGCAAGCCGCCCGGGCGCGGCGTGCAGGCGCGCGCGAGCAGGTGTTTGATGGGCGCGCCTGGGAACGCTTCGTCGCCCGCTCGCCCGCCGAGACCTTGCTGGACGAAGGGCGCTCCCTGTGCTCGGAGTGCACGACGTCCCGCCTCCTGGCCGCCACGCAGCCGGGGCGAGCACGGCGCACTCCACTCCCTCCTCCGCGCTACTCCAATCCCGAACTCGTCGCCCGCGCGCCGAATCCGGTCTGGTCAGGGGACAGCACGCGCCTGCTCGGCCCCAAGCCCTGGACCGGCTTCTCCCTCTCTGGGCTGCTCGATATCTTCAGCCGCTATGTGGGGGGAGGGAGGGTCGCCGCCCGCGACTCACCCATGCCCAGCCAATGCACCGCACAACTCCTCGCCAACCTCGGCGTCACCCGCTCGCTCAGCCGCCCTAGGGTTAGCGACGACACCCTCTTCTCCGAGGCCGCGACCCGTAGCTCAGACGCCGGTGAGCAGGCTTGATCACGGTGGAGCCCCGTGATCTCCGACGGCCGGTTGCGCAGCCTGGTACCGTATCTCGGTTGCTGACGGGTATCGCCCAGTGCCTTAAATGGCTGTTTCTCTCCCTGATGTTCTCTATTCTGGTGGAGTGGATCGGCATGGTGTTCTGGTGGGAAGAGTAAGGACTTGGCCACAGTCGGCAGATGCTGGTGAATGAGCTTCATTTCCTTGACGCCGACTTTTATCGCAGATGGTTAACCGCCCAGCCGATGGTGTTCGCCAGTAACCTCTCGGATTGCATCTACCAGTTTGCCTTCGAGTGGACGGGGCTCGTGGATTTGATTCATTGGATCACACCGGTACCGTCTGCGGAGGAAACCGGTCTGAGACCGGTGCTGAGCCGCCTCTACCGACCGGTGTCTGACTATATGCAGGCGGGTATGCAAATCACTCAGGTCTTTGCGGTACGACTCGCCATCCTGACGCTGGCTACGCCGGTATTTGGACTGTTCACCCTGGTGGCGCTGGTGGATGGACTGGTGCGGCGCGACCTGCGGCGTTGGGGCGGCGGCAGGGTAAAGCTCCTTCGTGTACCCACTACGCCAAGAAAGCCGCCATACCGTTGATCATCATGGCCTGGGTGTTGTACTTGGCGCTGCCGTTCAGTTTGCACCCGTCCTGGATCATCCTGCCATTCGCGCTTGCGTTTGCCTTTGCCGTCACTATCACAGCCAATACCTTTAATACAAAGTCATTGATACAGTTGACTATACTGTTACAGTCTGCTAGGCTGCACTTAAGCACTATAAAGATACAGTTAAAATGCTGTTTAGGAGGTAATCATGATCGCTCAAGCCGAACAACTGCTGCAACGTGGTTCCAGTGTCACCAGTTCACTGCTGCCGGCGATTTTCAATATCTTCAGCCAGTGGCGCCTCACTGGTGCCCAGCAGATGACGCTATTGGGACTCAGCAATGAGAAGACCCTCTATAACTGGAAGAGCCAACCCGAGAAGGCCAAGCTGACGCGAGACCTGTTGGAACGGGCCGGCTACATTTTGGGGATCTACAAGTCCTTGCAAATCCTGTTGCCTGATCAGGCGCTGGCTGACCAGTGGCTGGCCACACCGAACGACAACCCGCTGTTCAATGGCACGACTCCTCTGGACCGGTTGCTGGCCGGTCAGGTGGTCGACCTAGCGGTGGTCAGGGATTTTCTTGATGCGGAGCGGGGTGGCTGGTGATTGCTATCGATACGCTACCCAGTAGCGAGATCAATGAACCGGTCTATCGGGTCATACTGTCGCGCTACCCGCAGATTCACCTATTTGAGCGCGTCTCCAATCCACAGGATTGGGAGGTGCTCTACGCCGTTGAGTCCCTGACCAACCCCCGGCTTCGCGATGAAGTCGGTGATATTCGCCTGGTGCCGCCGGAAGACCGGGTTTATGGCGATGGTGCCTCCTGGATCATGGCTGCCTTTACCCACCCGCCAGTCGATGGCCGAGGCGGTCGCTTCAACCGGGACTTCGGTATCTATTACTGCGCTGCCGATGAAGCGGTCGCCATCGCCGAATTGTCCTACCACCGGGCGCGCTTCCTGCGGGAATCCAGAATCGACAAGACCACCCAGGAAATGCGCGTTATCCGTGCGCAACTCGGCCCCGTCACCCTGCATGACATACGGCATCTGGCCGGACATACCATTTACCATCACGATGACTACGGAGAAGCCCAGCAACTCGGTTATGCGTTACGTGATGCAAAAAGCTTCGGTGTTCACTACCAAAGCGTGAGAGCGCAAGGGGAGTGCTACGGGGTGATGCGTGCCCAAGCGCTGTCCGATGCGATCCACTGGCGTTATCTGCGCTACCACTATGACCAAGGAGCGATCGTCAACGTCGCATCTCTCAATGGCAGTGGCAGGAGGTGATGGCAATGTATAATAGAGCTGCTGTGGATATTCATCCACCTCCTGGACGATTACATCGTGTTGGATACCGAGACCACCGGACTCCCTGACGAAAACGGTCAGCCGGATATCGTGGTATTCGGCATCACCGTGGTGAGAAATCGAGAGATAGCGGAATCCGTCGAGTTTAAAACACGGCCACAAAAACACATCTCATTTATGAAATTTATTCATGCAGCAGACATCCATCTCGACAGTGCTTTGCACGGATTAGAACGATACGAGGGCGCCCCCGTAGAGGAAATCCGCAGTGCTATGCGCCGTGCCTTCGACAATCTCATTGAGCTGGCGATCAATGAGCAAGTGGCATTCGTGTTACTGGTCGGGGATCTGTATGACGGGGACTGGAAAGACTACAACACCGGCCTCTATTTTGTTGAGCGAATGGGAAGATTGCGCGACACCGGTGTCCGTGTCTTTATCGTGGCTGGCAACCATGACGCAGCCAGCCAGATTACAAAGCACCTTCGCTTACCCGACAACGTCACGCTATTTTCAACCAGGAAACCTGAGCGGGTTGTCCTGGACGACTTGGGTGTGAGCATTTGCGGACAGGGTTTTGCAACACGGACAGTCACGGACGATATTTCACAAGGCTATCCGCAAGGTGATCCACAACTCTTGAATCTCGGCTTGCTGCATATCTGTCTGGACGGTAGGCTAGGCCATGAACCCTATCCTCCTTGCACGGTTGATGGGCTGCGCTCCAAAGGCTATCAGTACTGGGCGTTGGGTCATGTGCGTAAACGCGAAGAGGTGAGCCAAGACCTATGGATTGTATTTCCAGGCAATATCCAGGGAAGACATATCCGTGAGATAGGATCAAAGGGATGTGCTTTGGTCACGGTGGATGGTGGAGATATTGTGGAGGTGGCACACCGTGACCTCTATGTGATGCGTTGGTCCATCTGCGAGCTTGATGTTTCTGCTACGGAGACGGTCGATGACATCTATGAGCAAGTGCGAGAGGGACTGCAGATAGCATTGGATGCCGCTGATGGGAGGCCAGTGGCTGTGTGCTTGGTTCTGTACGGAGCTTGCTCTGCACACCTGAAGTTGCATACTGACCGCGAACGCTGGATCCAGAAGTATCGATCCTTGGCAACCGGGCTCGGTGGTGCCGGCATCTGGTTAGAGAAAACTTCTGTAAAGACGAACCCCGCCATTTCAACAGATGAAGTTCTTGAGCGTGATGATGCATGGTATTTCAGACCGTTGACTCATCAAGCCACGGCCCCTATTCTGCCCGTTTGCTTGCGGTACAATCTGCAGCTATAAAAACCTCTTTGTAATTCAATGAGTTATAAAAAGTGCGTTCCCCGCCCGTGCGGGGATGAGGCGACTGTCCTCGTCCTCCCCGCACAAGGGCTGGTTTGACGCCGCCGCACGGATCCAGCCCGGATGATGGCGTTCTGACCCCGATTTTCGCTTCGGGCGGATCCCGCTCGGGGCTTCGCTCGACTGAAATTTGCCACATAGCCTCTTGGCGAGGAAGTTAAAGCTAAATATATAAATCCCGTTCCCTTAGCTCGACTTTGTACAAAATTACCTCACGTCCATGTCCAGAAGATCTCGTTTTTGGCGATTTCGTCGAGGGCCTGTTCGAGCGGGAGCACGAGGCCCCCCATGTCTCCGCCGTCCTGCCAGGACTGGCGCCAGGACCGGTAGCGCCCCCTCATCGTGTCCCCTGAGCCTGTCGGCGGGAGCCTTGCGATCGGTGCCTGCGGGGCCGTGAGATACAGATTGTAGCCGCCGCGCCCCCTGGTGACCGTCCCGCCCCCGCCCCTGGATTTGTTGACCGCTTCGATGCGCGCCAGACAGGGGTCGGATGCGGCCATGAAGCAGTGATAGCGGATTGGAGGGCTTCTGTCGCTGCCGCGCTGCTGATTCACCCGGTCGCATGCGGGCGCCCTTGCCTGCCGGATGCTTCTGGATCCGAAGGGTCGTCATGACACATTGCGACGACCCTTCGAGCGCCAGCGGCGATCCGGTTCCGCCGTTCCTGATCGACTGGCGGGAGCCCTTTCGAGGCGCCTTCTCCTCCCCGACCTGGCGGCGGGGGGCGGGGCTGGTCATGGGAGCGGGGCTGGCGCCGGGCAAGAGCACCGTGTCGGCCTGCCTGCGGGTGACCGGGCGGGCGCTGTGCGAGACCTTCTCGTCCTACCCTCAGGTTCTCAATCGCGCCCGCTGGGACCCGCGTGACCTTTCACGCCGGCTCGTGCGCGTGCTGGTGGCGCGGCTTTTGCCGGGCAGGGACCGATCATCATCGGGCTCGATGACACCCTCGAGCGCCGCTGGGGCGCGCGTCTCAAGGCGCGCGGCATCTAGCGCGACCCGGTGCGTTCCCGCCATGGCCATTGCGTCAAGACCCGCGGGCGGCGCTGGCGCAGCTTCATGCGGCTTGTCCCGCTGCCCTGGGCGCCGGGCATCAGGGCCCTGCCCTTCCTGACCATCCTGGCCCCGTCCGAACGCTTCGCCGCCAGGCAAGGCCGGCGGCACAAGCAACTCACCGCCTGGGCGCGACAGGGCATGCGTCAACTCCTTCGCTGGGTCCCGCACCGCGCGAGCGTCTGCGTCGCCGACAGCAGTTTCGGAACCCACGAACTCGCCTGGCGCCTCGGACAGCGCGCAACCCTCATCAGCAGGCTGAGGCTCGATGCCAACCTCTTCGCGCCCCCGCCGCCGCGCGACCCGAACAAACGCGGTCGACCCCGGCAAAAGGGGCCGCCCCTGCCCAAGCTCCAGACCCGCCTTGACGACCCCGCTGCCCGCTGGCCAAGCCTCACGCTTCCGCGCTGGTACGGAAGTTCGAAGGAAAAGACACTCCGGATCATCTCCGATACCGCGCTCTGGTATCGTCCCGGCACCCCTCCCCAGGCCATCCGATGGGGGCGGGTGCGCGACCCGGAAGGCGCGCGCGACCCGCAGGCGTTCTTCTGCACCGACACCCACATGGCGCCGGCCAAGATCCTCGCCCCCTTCGTGCGGCGCGGGCAGGGCGAGGTCACCTTCCAGGAACTGCGCGCCCATCTCGGGCGCGAAACACAACGCCCGTGGTCACACGCGGCGATCGCACGACCCCCCCCCCGTCCTCTGCGGGCTCTACAGCCTCGTCTGCCTCTGGGCCACAGACCTGCTCTCGACAAACCCCCTGTCCTACGCCGCCGCCTGGTACCAGCAAACCCGCGTCACCTTCTCCGAGGCCATCGCGGCCATACGATGCCAACTCTGGCTTGGAAACAATTTATCGCGCTCCCCGCCACACCGGGAACCAAACATAATTCCGCCCGACAAGATCAGGCGGATGCAGTACGCCCTCTGCTTCGCAGCCTAATGCACAAAGTCGAGCTGAGGGGGAGAGGTCCAGTGGAGATATCGATGCGTTTACATGATCGCGAGCTCGAGCGTATATGTATTCCCATACGCTCACTATATGCGAGTCAACTCTCTACTTTCAGTATCCTCCGTGGGGGTTGGTTGAAACTCGTTGAGAAGAGATATGCTAGATATCTCTATTTGCTGTAAAATGACGCAATCCTCCATCTAGAAGCAAATTGGGACAATAAAATTTCGAGCATGGTATTAGGATGCCTTGCAGGTATGAATTATATGAAAATAAAAGAAAATAATTTCTCATTTCCAATCGAGCGGGATGAGGGGAGGATGCAGTGAAGAAGTTTGTACATCTCCATTTGCACACACAGTATAGTTTGCTTGACGGGGCCAATAAAGTCTCACATCTGATGCCGCAGGTGGCCAAGCATGGCATGTCTGCGGTGGCCATGACCGACCATGGCAACATGTTTGGGGCGATCGATTTCTACCGGACCGCCGCCAGCCACGGCATTAAACCCATCATTGGCTGTGAGATGTATGTCGCGCCCAAGAGTCGCCGTGATAAGCAACCTCGGGGCGCGGAAGACCTGGAGCATGGGGGGAATTTTCATCTGATTCTGTTAGCCATGAATCTGGAGGGCTACCGGAATCTGTGCCGCTTGGTGACGGCCGGGTTTACCGAAGGCTTTTACCGCAAACCCCGTGTCGACCGCGAACTCCTGCGCGAACTCAATACCGGTCTGATCGCGCTCTCCGGATGTCTGAGTGGAGAACTGGCCAGAGCGATGCTGCGGGACGACGGCAGACGGGCCCGCGCCGCGGCTGAAGAGTACGCGTCGATTTTTAATGAGCGTTTTTATGTCGAGATTCAGGCGAATCACCTTCCGGAACAGGAAAAGGTCAACCCGGCCCTGATCGAACTGGCCCGGCAACTCTCGCTCCCGCTTGTTGCTACCAATGACTGCCATTATCTCAAGGCCGAGGATGCTGAAGCCCACGAAGTGCTGCTGTGCGTTCAGAGTGCCAAGGTCATGTCCGACGAGAACCGCTGGCGGTTCGGAACCGACCAACTCTATGTCAAAACCCCAGAGGAAATGGCATCCGAGTTTTCCCACTGTCCCGACGCAATTGCCAATACGAGCGAAGTCGCAGACCGGTGTAACCTCGGCCTGTCCTTTGGATCGTTTTATTTCCCGAACTATGATGTGCCATCCGGTGGGACGCTGGAAGACTGCCTGGAACAGACGGCCCGCGAAGGCCTGGAAGAACGCCTCAAGCCCCTCCGCACCGCGGCGGGTTGGGAGAGTGCCAAAGAGCAGGCATATCGAGACCGCCTAGAGTACGAACTCAAGGTCATTGGAGAAATGGGATTTTCAGGCTACTTCCTGATTGTGGCCGACTTCATTGGCTATGCCCGGGCACAGGGGATTCCGGTTGGGCCGGGCCGTGGGTCGGCGGCAGGGAGTCTCGTCGCCTATACGCTCAAGATTACGGATATTGACCCCATCCGCTATCAGCTGTTGTTTGAGCGGTTTCTGAATCCGGGCCGGAAGAGTATGCCCGATATCGATGTGGACTTCTGCTACGAGCGGCGGGACGAGGTCATTCGCTATATCAAAGATAAATATGGCGAGGACAAGGTCGCCCAGATCATTACGTTCGGAACCCTTAAGGGCAAACAAGCGATCAAGGATGTGGGACGAGCTTTAGAGTTCTCATATGGTGAAACCGACCGTATTGCCAAACTCTATCCCGCACCAAAACAAGGGAAAGATCACCCTCTGGAAACCGCGCTTGATATGGAACCGCGGCTGCGCGAGGTGCGCGAACACGGAGAGCGTGAGAAGAAGCTCTTTGAGCATTCACTGAAACTCGAAGGATTGTTGCGGCACGCCTCGAAACACGCGGCTGGGATTGTGATTGCGCCTAATCCCCTCGTTGAGTACCTGCCGCTCTATGTTGACAAGGAAAAGAATGTCCTGACCCAATACGCTGGCCCGGATGTCGATACCATTGGGCTGGTTAAGTTCGATTTTCTCGGCCTGAAGACGTTGACGCTGGTCCACGACGTGGTGAGGCGGATTGAGGAGAGTCGAGGCACTGTCGTTGATCTGAGCACGATTCCGCTTGACGACAAGCAAACCTACCGATCGCTGACCCGAGGGGACACGGTCGGCGTGTTCCAGATGGAGGGCAGTGGCATTCGCAAGTTGATCACGCAACTCAAGCCGAGTTGTTTTGAAGACATCTTTGCCGTCATTGCGCTGTTCCGCCCCGGACCGCTCGACAGCGGGGCGGCTGAACAATTTATTAAGCGCAAACATGGCAAAGATGCGGTATCCTATCCTCACCCGTTGCTTGAACCCGTTCTCAAAGAAACCTATGGGGTCACGATTTATCAAGAGCAGGTGATGCAGATTGCGCAAACCCTGGCCGGGTACTCCTTGAGTGATGCGGATAATTTGCGCCGTGCCATGGGGAAAAAGAAAAAAGAAGTCATGCAGGAGGAGCGGATCAAATTCCTGAAAGGCGCGTCGGAAAATACGATCAAGGAGAAGCTTGCCGGAGAAATTTTTGACGCCATGGAGACCTTTGCCGCGTATGGATTCAATAAGTCCCATGCGGCCTCCTACGCTCTGATTTCCTATCAAACCGCGTATCTGAAAACCCACTTCCCGCAGGAATTCATGGCGGCACTCACGAGCCTGGAAATGGGTGATACCAATAAAACCTATAAAAATATGGCAGAATGCCGGGTGCACAATATCCCGGTGCTTCCACCCGATGTGAATGAAAGCGGGAAGGATTTTACCGTTCGTGGTCAGACTATTCGCTTTGGACTCGGCGCAGTAAAAGGGGTCGGAGCGAAGGCGATTGAGGTGATTCAGGAAGCCCGAGAGGATGGGTCTTTTACGGATCTCTACGACTTTTGTACTCGGGTGCAGAGTACGCAGGCGAATAAACGGGTGATGGAGAGCTTGATTAAATGCGGGGCGTTCGACTCGTTTCAGACGTCCCGTGCTCAGCTTCTGGCTGGTCTTGAAGACGTGATGCGTTGGGCGGCCCAAAAGGCGAGTGGTCATAGCAATGCCAATCAGATGGGCTTGTTCGCGAATGGCGGGGCGGACCCGGCCCAGCCTGAGTTGCCCCAGACTGAAGAGTGGTCGGATATTGAGAAACTGAATAAAGAACGGGAGACGCTCGGCTTTTTTATTACCGGTCATCCGCTGGATAAATATGTTGGCCGGCTACACGGTGTAGCCTCCCTGACCACGGCGGAACTCAAGGGACGCAGTCACCAAGAAAAGGTTCGTCTCGCCGGTGTGATTCAGTCGCTGAAACTCAAGAATAATAAAAAGGGAGATCGGTACGCGACCTATACCCTGGAGGACAAGGCCGGGGGGGTTGAGGTCATTGTGTGGCCGGAAGCCTACCGGCGCCATGAAGCCGAAGTCCACTCCGAGCAGCCGGTACTGGTGAGTGGTGCGCTTGATGTTGATGAAGATCGGTGTCAGATTATTGCCAATGAGATTGTACCGCTCGACGCTGTGGCAAAAGCTGAAGTCAAGCAGGTCCATATCCAAGTGCCGGCTGACAGCACGACCAAGGAAGATATCGTTGAACTCAAGATGGTCCTGACAAAACACCAGGGCCAGTGTCAGACGTTTTTGCATGTGCTCCATGCGGACCATTCCGAAACGATCATCTCATTGCCGGAACAACTCAAGGTTGCGCCGACTGCGGAGATGTTGACGGATGTCGAACAGCTCTTTGACCGTGGCGTTGCCTCGTTTCAGTAACGGGCGGGCAGGAAAGAAGAGGAGATGATCTCCTGTGGCTGGCCGCCGACGTCGACACCCCGCTGAATGTACCCCCCCGCCGGAGTGCGCTTTTCTTGTCGGCGTAGATTCCGGGGGACTCAATGGAGAGACAGGAGCCGGGCTCTTCTCAGCCCAAGAATCCATTGAAGAACTCTCCCGCCTGAGCGAGACTGCCGGGCTGAGGGTCTCGGGTCAGACTATTCAGCCTCTCCGCAATGGGGTCCATCCCGCTTCGTTCATTGGGGCCGGCAAGATCAAGCAAGTGAAACAACTCCGGGAGGAACTCCAAGCCGGGGTTGTGATCTTTGACGAGAGCCTATCTCCAGCTCAGCAGCGCAATCTGGAACGCGCCTTAGGTTGTAAGGTCATTGACCGAAGCCAACTTATCCTTGATATTTTTGCCCAACGTGCCCGCAGTCAGGCGGGTAAATTGCAAGTCGAGCTGGCTCAGCTCGAATACTTGCGCCCCCGCCTCACCCGCCAATGGACCCATCTGTCACGTCTTGGTGGGGGGGTCGGGACCCGCGGCCCTGGTGAATCACAGCTTGAGGTGGACCGGCGCCGTATTCGCGAGCGCATTGCGACCGTGCGCCGCAAGCTGCACGAGGTCGAACGCACCCGTGCGCTGCATCGGCAGGACCGGAGGAGGGTTCCCTTTCCCTGCGTGGCGCTCGTCGGCTATACCAATGCGGGAAAATCGACCTTGATGAATCGGCTGACCCAGGCCGAGGTCTTTGTCGAGGATAAGCTGTTTGCCACGCTGGACCCAACGAGCCGCCGGCTTGATCTACCCAACGGTCAATCGGTCCTCCTCACTGATACGGTCGGGCTTATCAATAAACTCCCGCACCCACTGGTGGACGCGTTCAAAGGGACGTTGGAAGAGATCCGGACGGCGGACCTGCTGCTACACGTGATTGATGCAACCCATCCGCGCTGGCCCGAGCATCAAAGTATCGCCGAACGAGTACTCGAAGATATGGGTGTGGGGAATAAACCGACCCTTACCGTTCTCAATAAGATTGACGGGCTGACTCAGCCGTTAGATGGCAAAGTCCGCTGCGAGGATGAACTCGATACGAACGACTGGAGGGGATCTCTCCCGGCGCGTGCCACGAATGGACGAGACCGGGGGAGGGGATTTCGTATCTCGGCAAAGCAGGGGAGAGGTATCGACCCGCTGGTAGAGGAGATCGCCCGTCGGTGTACCCTCGATCAAGAGGTCATCGAGGTGGAGGTGCCGCTTGGCAGTGGGGCGCTGATGGCCTGGTTGCGACGCAGCGGAACAGTGATAGAAGAAACATATACGGAGACCTGTGTGCAGGTGGCAACGCGGGTGTCGGCGAAAGTGGCCGGTCAGTTCAAGAAACGTCTGGCCCAGACCCGTCAACGCGTGAAGGTCTAGATATTAAAAAAGGGGATTTCTCCTTCCCGGTGTTCTCTGTACTCAATCTTCCCAACCTCATTACCCTGTTACGCATAGGGGCGATTCCGATCTTTTTGATCCTGCTGGTGGACGAACGATACACCGAAGCGCTGATCGTCTTTATTCTGGCGGGTATTACCGACTCACTCGACGGTTTGCTGGCTCGCTGGCTGGACGCGCGGACGACCTTAGGCGCGTTCATCGATCCCCTAGCAGATAAACTGCTCCTGGTGAGCTCCTTTGTCATTCTCGCCTTTTTAGGCGATATCCCCCGTTGGCTTGCGGTCCTGGTGATCATGCGGGATGTGATTATTCTGATTGGCTATAGTGTACTGTTTTTCGTCACGGGCCATGCCATCAAGGTCCGACCGACGCTTATTGGAAAAGCCAGTACCTTCTTTCAGTTGCTGACGGTCAGTATGGCCCTGGTCGCCCTGCATAATGCCGCTTGGCAAATTCCACTCCTCCGGGCTGCAAGCGAGATTCTTGCCGGAGCCACCGTCACTATCTCGGGGGGGCAGTATTTATCGCGTGCCTTCAGGTGGTTTAATAAACAGGAAGAGGAGCTGTCCACGACGCGGTCGGGGTGACACCTGACCCATGGACTGCAAAGCGTTCGTTCCGCCCCAGATGCAAAAACAGACAAAATGGGGAAGGGGCGTCTGGGTTCATCAAAAGGAGGAGGCAACATGCTGCGTGTGCTTTATTTCATTACCAGAAAGGCCTCTTTGAGCGACGAGGCGTTTCATTGCTACTAGGAAGAAACCCACGGTCCGATTGCCGCACGTATCACCCATACCAACGGTCGTCGATGGGAACCGAGAGCAGAGCCCTCCCTCCGTCGCCTAGCCCCCGAGTCGGGGCCTCGCCCCGAAAAGGGGCAACCTCCGCCGAGCGAGGCTTATCGGTTCTTACTCATGGCCGCTGGTATCAGACGTGGCGGTATGAGCAAAGTCACCATTCTTTTGGAGGGAACGAACTCCTCCTACGATGGGGCGGCGGAAGTGTGGATTGAGGATCAAGCCGCGATGGTTGCCTTGCCTACGAGTGCCGAATATGTGGACGGCGCACTTGCCGGTGAACCCAATTTCATTGATATGAACCGCGCGGAATGGTTGGTGACACACGACCACATCATCAAGGACGGTTCGCAAACCTCACAACAGGTGAAGGGCATTTTCAGCTCAAACGCAAGCCGGGCATGAGCCTGCAAGGCTTGCGGAAATACTGGATTGAGGTCCACGGTCCGATCGTGTGTGAATTGCCGGGGCTCCAGCGCGATGTCTGGTGCCATGCCATAGACGCTGCCTATCGCTATGCCGAGCCGAAATGGGACGGCGTGGCCCAACTCTGGGTCGAAGACGCGGCGGCGTGGAACATGCCGGTCAAGTCAGAGGAGTTTACCGAAGGTTCGTGGCCGGACGGAGCGCAGTTCCTGGACCAAGCGCTCATTACCAACTTCATGGCCCAAGAGCACCACGTCAAATGGCCGGAGTAAGCCGAGACTTTTTATACTCGGCCCGCATTTCGGACTGTAGACGCCCTAGGCGGTAGGTCTGCCAATCGAGGAAGGTGGCGCTCCGGGCCAGGGTGGGGTGGACTTTGCCGATGAGCCGCCACATCTCCTGGACAATAAGGCGGTAGTCGGGATGGCCTTGTGGCAGGGTGCGGAGTTCACCTATATGAATGGCCTCGCGCAGGTTGAGTTTCATATACCACCGGACCCGGTAGGCAAACGGGACGACGTATTGAGCCTCGGTTGGAAAATCCGTGAAGATTCGCTCGTAGACCGCGGCTGCCCGTTCCATGCACTCCATAAAGGTTGCCTGGAATCCGGCTTGCTTGATCTCAGGCGGCGTGTCATAACCATGCGCGGTGGTGAAATCCTGGCGCTCCTGGGTGAGGATTCTATGCCGTTGGAGGTCACGGTAGATGCCCAAATTACCAATGATATCGAACGTATAGTATGCATGCTCAAGTGCCCGACCGGGTTTGTCACGGCGATGCCGACGTTGTCCGATGTAGGTATCGAAGACTTGCCTCCGTTGTTCGGCCGGAAGTTTTTTGACTAAGGAGCGCACCTGGCCGAGTGGCAGGCGGGCATTCGAGTAGAGAATGGCCGCCAGGATGCGGTCCTCGGCGTCCCGGTCGTAATCGACGAGACTGACCGGCGCAGTCGATTGAACGGCCTGTCCGTCCAGGAGTGTCTGTGACAATACTCGGGTATCCGCCGCTGTTTGCACCAAATACCCGTGAGGCTGGGCGCGTTTGACAAAAGACGGAATGAGCGCATCTAGGGCTGTGTGCATAGGCTTGGCGATATGCCGAGCCTCGGCCAAGTCAAGCGAGTAGAGCTTGTTGAGCAGGTGTTCGAACGCTTGGCCGACACCGAAGAGGCCAACGTTCGTCAGGGTCGCTGCGGGGAGATACGCCCGCAGGATGTCGCAGGCATGTGCTCTGACGGTCGAGCGATACGCTCCCTCGGCCCATCCTCTGAGAGTTTCGTCCTGCCGTGCCTCTGTATAAGTAAAAAGGGCGCCCGTTTGCGGATGCTTCCACTCAACAGTATCGATGGGCAGCATGTCCCGGACAAAGGCGGTCATGGGACCAATCTGGGCGGCATAGGCCTCGAACAAGTGGCGCAGGCATCTGAGATACGACTCCCGATGGGAGGAACCCATGATCGTCGGTTCTTTATAGAAGAGATAGTCACCGTCAGGACCATGGGTATCAAACCGGACATAGCGGGTAGACTTCTCTAGCGGGGCAATACCGATCCGTGCATCTTCAAGCAGCTTAGCCGCAACGTTTGAAATCCTCTCACAGGCGACGTGTGCGCCACCAAGTTGGGCCACCGAGTCGTCACCATAGCCGACGAGGACTCGGTCATAGAAGGCTCGTGCCTTTTGGATGGCTTGACTCGCGTCGCTTGGATCGGTTCCGTCGCTCAAGCGACCGGCCTGGAGGTCCGCTTGGCCAAGAAACTCATCCAGAAAAATTTGACGCAAGCCTTTCGCCGACCGGCTGTAGCGAGAGAACAGGGCGCCGGCGACTTCCTGGGAGAGCTTGAGGCCAAAGATGGGTTCAGTCAGATTGGTAAAGAAGGGGGCAAGCTTCTGCGTGTCTGCGGGAGAGAAGGCTTCGCTCATAACGGCGAATCGGGCGGCTCGGCAAAAGGCTACTCAGGGAGGAGATGCTTATTCAAGTTCGACGAGCAGCTCTCCAGATTCAACCGCCTGACCCGCCTCGACGTGAACGGCTTTGACCGTTCCGGCAACGGGAGCACGGATTTCATTTTCCATTTTCATCGCCTCAATGATGATGACGCCCTGATCTTTTTCAACGGCATCGCCTGCCTGGACCAAGAGTTCGACCACTTTCCCCGGCATCATCGAACACACATCTTTCTCGCCCGCCCCACCAAGGCTCGTCCCGGTTCCACCCCGGCGAGCCTTGCGTTCATCGAGTACCCCAACCTGAAAACTTTTGCCTTCATAAGCGACGGTGTACTCATCGTCTTTTTCCGCTACATCCACGGTAAACGATTTATTCTCAACAATGAGCGAGTATATCTGGCCGGCCAAGCGTCTGCCGTCGATCATATGCTCTTCATCGTCGATGACGATTTTGTACTGGTGCTCGTTCAACTCGTGGACGCTGATGGTATAGGTCTGGTCGCCGAGCATTGCTTTATAGGCCATAGAGATGCAGTCCTTGCTTGGGTGGTGCTTTGTGCTGTCCGCTAACGGAGGCCTTCGCGCCAGCTAGTAGCGCGCCAAGCCGAGACGGTCCCCGAGCCTCCCTGCGGGATGGAGGCCGATTTGGCGAGATCCTTTTCTTTGTGGTACGCCGCGAGGGCCGCCGCCGCCAGAATGATTTCATGCCGCAGATGGTCTTCTTCTTCTGGTAAACCCCGATACTCCTGGGGAATAAAGCCAGTATCTAAGTCGCCTGACACAAAGCGTGGATGGGTCAACGCCCAGCGATGGAAAGGAATATTGGTGATAATCCCCTCGACGGTGTATTCCTGGAGTGCCCGTAGCATACGTTGGATGGCTTCGTCTCGGGTGCGCCCATAGGTACACAGCTTGGAGATCATGGGATCGTAATAGATCGGGACCTCCCAGCCTTCATACACGCCGCTGTCATCGCGGATGCCATAGCCGCCGGGGGTGCGTAGGATTTGTATCCTCCCAGGAGACGGAAAGAAGTCCCGAGCCGGATCCTCGGCATAAATGCGACATTCGATCGCCCAGCCGCGCTGCTGGACCGTGTCTTGCCGTATGGCCAGGGGCTCTCCGGTCGCAATCTCGATCTGGGCTTTGACCAAGTCCACTCCGGTGACAAGTTCGGTAATCGGATGCTCGACCTGGATGCGAGTATTCATCTCCAGGAAGTAGAAGTTCTGCCGGGCATCCACTAAAAATTCCACAGTGCCGGCCCCGACATAATTGACCGCCTTGGCCGCCTCAACCGC
Source organism: uncultured Binatia bacterium (SeqCode) (assembly GCA_965116085.1). Taxonomy (GTDB): domain Bacteria; phylum Desulfobacterota; class Binatia; order Bin18; family Bin18; genus Bin18. The sequence continues at coordinate 4,148,697 of OZ220487.1, read as the reverse complement.
CACTTTGCCCATCTGTTCGCGGACATCTTGACTGATCGCCGTTGAAGGAGACTCTTCGATGACCTTTTGGTGTCGACGTTGGAGGGAACACTCGCGTTCGTACAAGTGAATAATATTGCCGTGCGTGTCGCCCAATACCTGGACTTCAACGTGGCGCGGCTTTTCAACAAATTTCTCCATATACATCCGGTCATCGCCAAACGAGGCCTGCGCCTCGGAGCGTACTCCGCGCAGAGCGGACAGCACCTCTTCTTTTTTTTCGACCAACCGCATACCTTTGCCGCCGCCACCGGCTGAGGCTTTGAACATGACGGGAAAGCCGATTTTTTCCGCGGTGGCAACGATATCATCCTCATCGCCTAACACATCGGTGCCTGGCACGACCGGGACGTTTGCGGCTTCCATAATGGCCCGCGCAGTCACCTTATCGCCCATTTTTTCAATCGCCTCGGGCTGCGGTCCGATAAAGGTAACGCCCGCATCACTGCACGCTCTGGAAAACGGTGCGCGTTCAGACAGAAAGCCGTACCCTGGGTGGACTGCATCCGCGCCACTTCGCTTGGCCACGTCGAGGATTTTTTCTATCACCAGATAGCTCTCCGAGGACGGAGCTGGACCAATCGGATAAGCTTGGTCGGCGTATTGGACGTGGAGGGCAGCGCGGTCCGCGTCTGAATACACGGCAACGGTCTCAATACCGAGTTCTCGGCAGGCGCGAATGACTCGAACGGCGATTTCTCCCCGGTTTGCGATCAGTACACGTTTGAACATAGATTCTACCTTGGCGGGATTAGGCGTTGCGATGTCGTGGGCGTGTGCGCACTCATCCGTTCTCCATTCCCCTCATAAGGGGATGTTGCCATGCTTCTTGGGTGGATTCTTCTCCCGTTTGTTCTGTAGCATCGTGAGTGCCTGGATGAGGCGGGGGCGCGTGTCCGCGGGCATGATGATCTCGTCAATATAGCCTAATTCTGCCGCTTTGAATGGATTGGCAAATGTCTCGCGGTATTCCTCGACGAGTTTGGCCCGCTCCGCTTCTTGGTCTTTCGCGTCCTTGATGGTGTTGCGGAAAATGATGTTTACTGCACCGTCTGGACCCATGACCGCGATCTCGCCAGTCGGATAGGCGAGATTGACATCGCCGCGAATAGCCTTACTTGACATGACAACATAAGCGCCGCCGTAGGCTTTACGCGTAATGACCGAAATCTTCGGTACGGTCGCTTCACAATACGCGTAGAGCAGTTTCGCGCCGTGACGAATAATCCCGCCGTATTCTTGGGAGGTGCCTGGGAGAAAACCCGGCACGTCGATAAAGCTGATAAGGGGGATGTTAAAGCAATCGCAAAAACGAACGAACCGACTCCCCTTGACCGAGGCGTCAATATCGAGCACTCCGGCCAGAAAGGTAGGCTGATTGGCGACGACACCCACCGGTTTACCGTTAAGCCGGGCAAACCCGACAACGATATTGCGCGCGTAGTCTTTCTGGACTTCAAAGAAATGCTGCTCGTCGGCCACCGACCGAATGATTTCGGTGATGTCGTAGGGGCGGTTGGGATTATCCGGAACGAGCAGGTCGAGGGCTTCATCTCGCCGATTCGAGTCATCTGTGGTTGGCTGAAACGGCGGGTCTTCCATATTATTGCTCGGGAGATAGCTCAGTAGCTCGCGAATTGAGTGAAAGCATTCTTCTTCATTAGGGGAAGCAAAATGGGCGACCCCACTGGTCGCATTATGTGTTGCCGCTCCACCCAACTCCTGCATGGTCACCTCTTCATGCGTGACCGTCTTAATGACATCCGGTCCGGTGATGAACATATAGCTGGAATTCTCGACCATGAAGATAAAGTCGGTGATGGCCGGAGAATAGACCGCTCCGCCGGCACACGGGCCCATGATGGCAGATATTTGGGGCACGACGCCGGAGCCCAGGACGTTACGGAGAAAAATCTCTCCATAGCCCGCCAGACTCTCTACTCCCTCCTGAATCCGAGCGCCGCCCGAGTCATTCATACCAACAACCGGACAGCCCGTCTTCATGGCCAAGTCCATGACCTTACATACTTTTTCGGAAAACGCGCTGGAGAGACTGCCGCCAAAAACAGTAAAATCTTGTGAGAAAACAAAAACCTGTCGACCGTCAACGGTCCCATGGCCGGTAACCACACCATCGCCCGGGATCTTGGTTTTCTCCATGTCGAAGTCGATGCAGCGATGGGTTTTCAACCGGTCCAATTCGACAAAGCTGCCCGGATCGAGAAAGGCGTCGATCCGCTCCCGCGCCGTTTTTTTGCCGAGTCCGTGTTGGCGTTCAATACGCGCCGTACCGCCGCCCTGGAGGGCTTGCTGGTTGAGGTCTTCAAGTCTGCTGATGGTTTCCTTGAGGCCCATACTTCTCCCTATTACCTTCCGTTTGCAAAGTCGCGAGACCTTGGTCTTGTATTACGCGAGGCAAAAAAGATCAAGGAAGGCAAGAAAGGCGTGGTTCGTGCCGGGGCTTTTCGGACCGTGGCCTCTCACCGAAAACGAGCCCGAGGAGAACAGGGGGAGGGGGGCTTGATTCAGAGACTCTTGATCATTGCTGGTTGACTATTTCCTGTTCAACGAGCCTGAGCCATTGGCCGGCATGCTTGGCCGAAGCTTTGTGGGAAGTCGCCCGGGTAAAGGCGGCTCTGCTCTCGCCTAGGTTTCCAGACCGATACTCGGCAATACCAAGGAGCATGAAGGCCTTGCCCGTCTTGGTGGCCAGCCCGCCCTTTCTCAAACCTTCGGAGACGGTGGTGGCCACTTCCTGCCACCGCTCTAATTGGGCAAGTATCTCGGCACGCCGAAGATCGGTGCGGCCCGTTCGGGCACGGTCAGCGAACTGCGCAAGGACATCCAACGCTCGCTGGTCCTCTCTCGCGTGCAGCCAACACGTTACCAGTAATTCGCGATTGGCCTCCACATCCTGCACGATCTCCTTCTTGAATCCATCCATCAACAGGTCGGCGGCTTTATAGGGCAAGCCCAGATGCAGATAGTACTGCACGACCTGTATCGCTTCCTGTCCGATCAGAAGGCCTAATTTGTAAGCCATCGCCAAGGTGGCAACAGCTCGTTCGTGCTGTTCCTCCTGGCGGTATATCTGCGAGAGTTGCTGCCAGTAGGTTTTTTTCTGCGGATACTGAGCGAGAAGGTGCTGGAGTGCCGAGACAGCCTGGGAGAATTTCCCCTGCTCAATCTGGGCGACGACTAACAACTGGTACCAAGCCTCGTGGAATGTCTCCGTCTCGTCAATGGCCCGCTGAATATGCTGCTCGGCACGGGCGTACCGTTCGAACTGAATATACGTCTGAGCAAGGAAAATCCGAGCCTGCGGGCGTGGATTCTCCTCGTTGGCAAACCAGGTTTCCAGCGCGCGCATCCCCTCTTCGTAACGCTCGGCGCTCATCAGCATTTGGGCGAGGTTATACTGGACGGTTTGGACGTTATCCGGTGGCAGGGCTCCGTCGGTCAGGCATTGCTGAAAGGCCCGGACCGCCTGATCATATTGCTCCAGACCGGCATATGCGTATCCCCGTGTTTGCTGGACAAGAGCTGTTTCATAGGGGCTGAGCGAAAGGTCTGCTGCGAGTGTCTGTAATTGTGTCAGGGCTTTTCGATGCTGTTCGTTCTGGAGCAACTCCTGCACGGCCACTAATTGCTCGTGGACCTCCTGTGACAAAATTGGCCCTTCGCTGACGGCGATGTCGGGCCAAGCCAGATATAAAGATACTATCCCCAGGCCACACAGCGCGCGTAGCCACATGGGAATACGGTGCACTTGCCCGAGCACCATCAGCCTCCTCCTAGGGTAAACTCGATTCGTTGCGACGCGCGCGATTCAACCGCCTGCCCACTCTCCACGCGGGGCTTGAATTTCCACTGGACAATGGCTTGCAGGGCTGCCTTATCAAAGACTCGGGAAGGGGTAGATTCGATAATCGTGGGATCGGCTACGCTGCCGTCTGCCGTAATGGTGAACTCAACCGTGACCGCGCCTTCGATCTGAAGACGTGCGGCGCGTCCGGGATAACGGGGTGGAACTCGGACCAGCGGTATCAACTCATGTCCTGACAGGATCGTTTGCTTGTTACTGGTCGGTGCAGCCAAGGGGGTCATATCAAGTAAAGGGCCCGATGTGATGGCTGCAGTCATTTCAATCTGAGGTGCCGAGATCTGAGGCGGGTTCGCCGTCTGTAATGTCAAACTTGGAGTTGGCGGCACTTCGGGTGGAGGAGGTTCCTCGGGCGGCTCACGCTCATCCCGTGGAGGGGGCTGTGCCTCGGGTGTGAGACGAACAAAGTCAATGATGGGGTAGGCATCCGGGTAGGCACGCGCACGCTGGGAGCGTGCAATCAGCATGTGCATGATCAGAAAGAGCAGGACGGCAATCGTCAGGCCGGCTAGACCTGACACGATGGCTCGCCTGAACATCCTCAACTCTCCTGTTGTCGGGCGGCAACCGCGATATCATTCACGCCGGCCAGGCGGACTTGATCCATGACCTGTACCAGCAGGCCGGTGTGGGCGGTTTCATCGGCTAACACCACCACACTGGCCTCGGGGCTCTCGGCGAGCATGCGCTCGACATTTGCCCGGACGGCCCGAATATCGATCGAGCGGCGCTCCATCCAGATTTCCCCCGCTTCCGAGAGCGCAATGCGAATCGTCCCACGCCCTTGCGTCTGAGCCGTCTGAGCGACAGGGCGGTTGACCTCAATCCCAGCTTCCTTCACGAACGAGGAGGCGACCAGAAAGAAGATCAGGAGGATGAAGACCATATCTATCATCGGCGTCAGATTGATCTCAGGAGCACTGTCGCGTCTGTCCCGGCGACGTCTCATTCGGCACCATCCTTAACGTATCGTTTAGTCAACATGTAAGAGACTGGCTATCCTCTGAGCGGATTTTTCCGCTCTCCGGTCCAAGTTGGAACTGAAATAGAGTCCGGGAACGGCACACACCAATCCGGCCATGGTTGTGACCAGCGCTTCGGAAATTCCTCCGGCCAAACCGTTGGCATTACCGGTTCCAAATAATTGCATGACGGTAAAAGTGAAAATCATCCCGTTGACGGTTCCCAGGAGTCCTAAGATGGGCAGTACAATGGTCAGGGTCCGAATCAGAGGGAGACCTCTGCGGAGTTGAAAGTCCATCTGAATGATTTCCATCTTGCGAACCTGGAAAGCATACCACGACCGACGGTCGCTGCGAGCTTGCCAACGGGAGACGAGGTCATTCTCAAGGGAAGGATAGTGTGCCCAAAAGAAAACAAAGCGCTCGATGATGAGGGCCCACAAGGCGACAGCGACCACAAAAATAGCCCACAGCGCCGACCCGCCGGTTGCAAAGAACTGTTGGAGTGGGCCAATAAGAAAATTATAGAGCATCAAGAGGATTCACTTGGCTGTTCGGCTAGCAAGGATGTCCGTCCAGCTAACAGGGCGATCATCCCCGCACTCTGTTCTTCTAATGTATGGACAAGACGGCCGCTCTTGCTGGACAGCAGGGAATGCAGGAGGACGATTGGAATCGCCACGCTCAACCCAAGTTGGGTGGTCACGAGTGCTTGCGAAATACCATCCGACATGACCCGCGGATCACCCGCTCCAAACAACGTGATGGACTGAAAGGTATCGATCATACCGACGACCGTGCCGAGCAGTCCGAGCAGCGGAGCAACCGCGGCAAAAATGCCGAGTGTCGCCAAGCCACGCTCCAGGATCGGAATCTGCTCCAGGATCGCTTCTTCCAAACGTGCTTCCAGGGTTTCGACATTTTGATTCGTGTCATACTCATACACGCGCATGACACGCCCCAAGGCGTTGTCGGCTTTGAGCTCATCCATGTGGCGTTGGGCCTGCATACGCCGGTCTTCCCGCCACAGATATATTGTTCGCTCCACAATCAACCCCGCGGCAATCAAACCGATGGCGAGAATAACGAACCCAATAATGCCCCCTTGCTCAATCCGCTCCCACGCGCCCGGCCTCTGTACGAGAGCGGCGAGAATGGCTCCTCGGGACGGGTCAACACCAAACGCCGTATACCCCTCAATAGCCTGCTCGAGGTCTTGTGCCGCTTTGATATACTGTCCCTTGGGCTGGCGTGCCAACTCGGCGAGTTGGCGGGTCTCCGGTACGTACCGGAGATACTGCCCCTCAGAGATGCTATTGAACGTCCCGACCCGGACAATTGCTCTCTCTGATTGGGTGCCGTCTGGCTCGGTCACGGTCGTGGAAAATTTTACTACTTGTCCAGACTGTGTCATTTCTTCCAGGAGGATGATCCATAACCGCTCAAGCTCTTCTAGCGAAGCAAGTTCGGTGCTTTCGGCCATAGTGTTGAGAAAATCGATGCGCTCGCCCGACTGGACGGAAACGAACGACCCCTCTACCATCCCGGCCGTATCGCGTGAAATCTGCCGAACGACGCCGAACAGTTCGCCCAATGAGGCGGCCCGCTCTTTGAGTTGGTCACGGAGTTGTACCAGCTTATCTTCGTTGTTTCTGAAGACCGTCAGTCTCTCTTCACTCTGTTGTTTGACACTGGCGAGTTCTCTCTCGGCCTGCCGGAGCAGGCTTTGCCGCTGGTCGCGCTCCGCCAGGAAACGAGATTCCCGCTCACTATGCAGTTTGGAATCGGACTGCCGCTCGGCACGCACTTGGTCGAATAATTCCTGGAGGGATTGGGGGCCTCCTTGCGCAAAGACATCCATCCGAGGGGACCCGACTAGGAAGAGCAGCCACACGACACCCCATCGTAATACGTTCATTGGATCACCTTGCTTGGAGCGGGAACGGGGAGCAGCAGGAGGTTGGGAACGGATTGTTTCGCGGCTATCTGTAACCCCCGATTGATGGCACGTCGATAACTACTCGGCAGGGGGTCCCACTGCTGGGTGCTCCGATTCCAATGGCCCACCTCTCGACCGTCCAAGCTTTGATACAGCAGCGCCAGCCGTCCGATTCGCAAAAAGTCGACCGCACGCTCCTGCCCGTCGAGAGTAATGGCTCCACGATAGCCCTCAATCGTCCGGCCATAGTCCGTCTCGATCTGATACGCCTCCATGATGCTCCGGTATTTCTCGGTAACCGTCAGATCCGATTGATCGAAAGTGATCCGGAGACGATTGAGTCGCTCCTGACGTTCTTGGGGTAAAAAAGGAATATCCAGGTCGACAAACTGAACGAGATGATCCAGCATGCGGACGAGCAAAGGCATAATATCGCGTTGGGTAACCTCAATTTCTTGGAGTTGAGTCTCGAGGGAGGCTGCTTCTTTCTGCTGGGAGTCAAGGAGACGGTCGAGCTGCTCGACGTAGACTCGAATGCTTTCTGTCTGTTGGATGGTCTTCCGATAGGTGCTCAGCATCCGCTGTGTTTCGTCTGCAAGTGCATCAATCGTGTCCTGAGAGCGGATGGCCTCCGTGACGGCATCACTTTGTGTTTCTATCAACCGTTCAACTGGCTGGGCGCTGACGTATCCCGGCCAGCCCAAACAGGTCCACGCGAGCAGTCCTATGAGGTATGTCCTGAGTGTCATCGTTCTCCTCTCGTCTCCTTCGTGAACCGCTACTGCCGCAGACGTATGAGATCACACAGGTTGCTAATACATCCTGGCGAAGAAGTCAAATTCTGGTAGTGCTTCAGAGAAGCGCGGCTATCGCCCGACGCGTGACCTCTTTCCCGGCAGCTGGCTCTCAAGTAGCAAACTTGAAAAGTGCGTCAGGAAGGAGGGGGCCAACAAAAATTATTGATATCGTTGGGGTCAATGGCGTGCAATAAAGGAGTAATCCATTCGATCCCTGCCATGGCGTTTCCTCCTAAACTCTTTCATTAGGAGCGGCCCGGAGGGCTTCGGATATATGGACTGTCTATTATTGATCCACTCCGTAGCGTCATGGGTATCTTTCTTCTCGCTCAGATCTGACCAGACGTTCTTCAAGTCTGTATCAAAAAGAGTTGTCGAGTGACCGGACACAACGTGCCAGTCGCCTCGGGCGACTTCAGAGTCCAGTTGCAGGGGGGCCCAGCCGGCATGGCCCGCGTACACGTGAAACTGCGCCGTTCCTGTTGCAGCCAACTCGGTTAAATGAGCGAGACTAGACGTCACCGAGACCTCTTCCGTGATCGGGAGCGTGTCCCCAAGGGGAGAGGTCTGCGAGCGAACGAGCAAGAGCATACGGGTGCGTCCCACCGGACCTCCGGCATAGATCACATCCTCCGCGTGCGGTTGGTCTGCCAAACGGGGGAGCGCACTCGCCAAGTGAATGTCCGTCGGGCGATTGACCACTACGCCCAGAGCACCCCATTGGCCGTAGGCAATGAGATAGATGACGGTCTGTGAGAAATTGGGGTCGTGAAGATGATTTGCTGCGACGAGGAATTTCTCTTTTGCCAGTTTTTCGCTTGAAACAAGAGGCGGAGACAGGGGGAAGAATGCGAGAGAGGCTGGCGGGGGCTCAGAAAGCGGTGTCACTCCTAGTGTGAGCACGACTAAAACGGAGAGAACGACGTATACGTATGATGTGATCGCCACGAGGCGGAACCTTACCACTTTTTGAGGGCGCATCCAAATCATGCCGACCCCCTCATCTGTTCCAGGAGTTTTGAGGCAATCTGTGAGAACTCGACGCGATCCTTGGCTACGATGCCATGTTGTCGGCAGAATCCGCCATTGACTTCAAGCACGTATTTGGCTGGGTGTTTGGAAGAGATGTGGGCGGTGGAGTAGGGTGTTGTGTTTTCAGCGATATGGACGATGGTGAAGTCCGCGTTGATATAGATGATATCAAGTGGCAGCGGAGTATTCTTCATCCAAAAGCTGAGTGGGCTTTCCTGCGGGAAAATAAAGAGCATCCCGCCGAACGCGGGGAGTTCATTGCGATACATGAGGCCGAGTTGACGTGTCTCTTGTGTGTCTGCCACCTCGACTGTGACGTGGATGGAGGCTCCGCTTTGGGGATGGATAATGACCTGGGGAGAAGAGGAAGAAGGAGTGCAGGCGAGAAGAACAACAGAGAGGAGAAGGAGAAGGTCCTTCCCCGCCGCCCTATCCCTCTTCGAGAGAGGGAGGAGTTGTTGAAACGGAAGAGTAGGCAAGGCTTGCTAGCTTAATGGGGTTGTTTCTGCCTCTTCCTCGTCGCCGAGTGATTCGGAGACGAGTTCAACGAGATCTTTGACCTGAACTTTCTCGTCGAGATCCTTCCCTTTGACGGCATCGTCCATCATGATCATGCAGTAAGGGCAGCCAACGGCAATGGTCTCGGGCTCGGCTTTCATGAGTTGGTCCATGCGGGCGTAGTTAATCCGCGAACCTTGCGTCTCTTCTTTCCAGACCGAACCGCCGCCGGCGCCGCAACAGAAGGTGCGGTTTTTCGACTGCTCGACATCATTGAGCTTGATACCCGGAATGGCCCGCAACGCCTCGCGAGGCGGCGCGTAGCGACTATTGTGACGACTGAGATAGCAGGGGTCGTGGAAAGTCGTGTTCTGCTCATTCAGGATGCGCGGGTTGAGCTTGTCTCGTTTGACCAACTCCTCAATATACTCCGAACTGTGGTAGACTTTGTAGTTCCCGCCCAAGTCCGGATATTCGTTGGCGATCGTGTGGAAGCAGTGTGGACACTGGGTAATCACTTCCTTGACGTTATAGCCATTCAGGGTCTGAACATTCTGCTCAGCCAGCATACTGTAGAGATATTCGTTGCCCAAACGCCGCGCCGGGTCACCCGTGCAGCCTTCTTCTTTGCCCAGAATGGCGAAGCGTACGCCGGCCTTCTGTAAGATGTTGACCATGGCGGTAGAGACTTTTTGGTTGCGTTCATCAAACGAACCGGCGCAGCCAACCCAATACAGCACCTCGGCTTCGGGGGCTTCGGCTAGGGTCTGCACGCCAAGACCGGCGGCCCAATCCGCGCGTTTGTCAAAGCCCAGATTCCACGGATTGGAATTGGTTTCCAAGCCTTTGAAGACGTTGACTACTTCTTGTGGGAACCGGGCTTCCATCATCACGTCGTAGCGCCGCATGTCCACAATCCGCTGAATATGCTCGATATTGACCGGACAGCCTTCCTCACACCAACCACACGTGGTACAGCCCCAGATGGCATCTTCGGTTGCTATCTCGGTAATCATATCCGCCCCCTCCCAGACCGGCAGTTCAACCTGCTCGCTGTTTTGCGCTTTGACTGCAGCAAGTTGCAGGAGAAAGGGCGTCTTTTGGATAAGATGCTCACGTTGAACCATGATCAGATTCTTGGGGTTGAGGGGCTTGTCCGTATTGACCGTGGGACAGTTGAGCGTACAGCGTCCACATTCGAGGCACGACGCCATATCAAGCAGTTGTTTCCAGCTATACTCCTCAACCTGCGAGACACCAAAGGTCTCCGCGGTTTCGAAATCGGTAATTGGCTCCAGGCGGCCACGCGGCTTCAGGTTGCTGAAGAAGATATTGACCGGGGCCAGGAACATATGCCGCATCTTGGTAAACGGAATCAGGCCGAAAAATACGGTGATAATGAGCAGGTGGACCCACCATACGATTTGATGCGTGCCTTCCCCTGCGTCAGCCAGAGCAAAAACACCGGCAAACGCCATCCCTGCATAGGCCCAACCCGGATGACTCGCAGGGTTGGCGTGAATACGCACCCCTTCGAGCATGAGGCCGGTTACGCCAATGAGCAGGATGAGCACTAATGGCAGACCGTAGCCAACGCGGTTCTCAAAATTATCAACCATTTTTTCCTGAGCCGGACCGGCGTGGGCCGCTGGCTGCTGGACGTAGCGGCGATACAGAAACAGCCCGCAGGCGGCAATGAGCAGCACCCCGCAGGTGTCGAGAACAAATTTATAGATTTTGTAAAAGGTGCCGAAATAGAATTGCATGGGCGTGTCATGCTCAAGGGTGACTAGCCCGGTCCCAATAAACAGGCCAAAGAAAGCGACAAAGAGTGTCAGGTGGTAGAGGCCACCTGGCTTTTCCCGCACGACGTTCCCTTGCCCAAAGGCTTCGAGGAGAAACAGCTTGGTCCGTTCTGGAATATTATCAATTCGGGTGGCCGCCGCCCCGTGCTTAATCCGATTCCACCATTCGTAGGCGAGATAGAGCGGCGCACCAAAGAAAGTCGTCAATAGTAGGATGTACATCACCACCTTGCCTGTCAGTGAGATGTTCCACAAAATTTCTCTGGTGACCTCTTCCATGCCTGCCCTCCTGTACGGCCCTTTTTTGTGTCAGCTTTGAGGCGGAGCCGCAAGGGTCCCTCTCTTGAGGAAGGGGGCCGACTAGATAATGCCGTCGTCCTTGAGCCTTGCCAGATCGCCTTCGGTCAGACCTAGGAGAGAGCCGAAAATATCGGCATTGTGCTGCCCCAAAAGCGGAGCGGGATGAATCTCGGCTGGAGAATCTGACATCTGGACTGCGCAGCCCGGCATGGTGAAGCCCCCCCGCGTTGGATGCTCGACGGTGGTGATCATGCCACGCTCTTTGAGGTGTTCGTTGGCGAGGATATCGTCGCTGTCGAGCACGGCTCCACATGGCACGCCCGCCTTGCCCAAGGCTTCCATAACCGTAAATTTGTCGCGCTGTTTCGTCCAGTCGGCGACGATGGCAAACACTTCGTCAAAGTGCTCACTGCGACGCGTCTGGTCGCAAAAACGTGGGTCGCTGATGAGGTCCGCCCGGCCAATGGTCGTCAGGGTGCCCTCCCACATCGCCGGGGTGGTATTAACGATGTAGGCATAATCATTGGGACCGCCGGGTGCGCATGGATAGAGATCGGTTGGGGCCATAGCCGCAAGCCGATTGCCCGAGCGTTGTGCCGGGATGGTGCCGTAATAATGACTCATCATGCCAATGCGGGTCAGATTCACCACCGCATCCTGCATGGCGACCTCGACCCGTTGACCGGTACCGGTTTTCTCTCGCTGGAGCAGGGCCGAGAGAATGCCAACAGCACAATGAATCCCGGTACCGGTATCGCCTATTGTCGGGCCAGGGCGGAGCGGCGGCGTGTCCTGAGTGCCTGTGACGCTCATAGCTCCGCCGGTGGCCTGTGCAATCATGTCAAAGCTCTTGAATCCAGAATATGGACCGTAGGTCCCAAATCCTTTAACCTGAGCGTAGACAACGCGCGGATTGATCGCCGAGACAACGTCATACCCCAGACCCAGGTCGGCGATGGCGCCCGGGCCGTAATTCTCAACCAGAACGTCAAAATGCGGTACGAGCTGCTTGAACAGGTTCAGCCCTTTTTCACTTTTCAGGTTGATGCTGATGCTTTTTTTATTGGCGTTCAATAAGAGAAAGTAGGGCGAATCGAGTCCCGGCTTATCGGTAATGAGATGCCGGCCCTGGTCCCCTCCTTTGGGCGGCTCGACCTTCACCACGTCCGCGCCTAGAAAGGCCAAAATTTCAGTACACGAAGGGCCAGCCTCGAATTGGGTTAAATCGAGGATTCGAATATGATCCAACGCACTCACACAGCACCTCCTTTTTCGTCTGGTCGCAATGGACCGGCCTGTGAACGTTGTAGTGAATATAGATCGATACTAGCGTTGGTCTCTGCTTTCGGCCAGACCTCTCCTAGGCCAGCCGGTGGAAAATGTCCTGGCCAGGCATTGCGGGGCGGCAGAGGCAGATAGCGCATATCCTCAGATTGTGAAAACCACTGCCCGTCTGCGGGGGCGTGCTAACACCACTGATGATCGACTCTCTGGTCCCCCCGTCGATGGAGGGGATGCCAGAGCCCGAAACCGCCCCAATCCCAGTCCGAACTCATCGCGCAGGGCTTCCCCGAGCCACGCGGCACTGGCTCGCTCGCCAATCTGGGGGTGCTCCCCGCCATCTGGTCCGTGGCCGAGCAGAGCGGCCGGGGGCGCAGCCGGCACCCGCCCCCTAGGTCAGCGGTAAGGCGTGCAGGGAGTAGCGTTCCAAACTGCCTCTAGTGGCCGTGGATGCGCGAGGCGTAAGGGGTTGTCTGTGGTCGGAGGAGCGGCGGGCGAGGCATCGGACGCGCGGTGCGGATCCGGACGGCGCGTCCTTTGGGGAGATCCAGGGCCGAGGAGAGCGTAGGAGCCTCGTCGGCTCCCGACGGCCTTGGCCCGGGAGTCGGTGGTTCCGCCATAGAGGGTGAATAGGCCCTAGGATCTGGGGAGAGCGAATCTTTCAAGGCGGTGTTCGAGTCGGACGCCAGCGATTCCGCGCAGTCTCTCGTGACAGTGATATCAGGGATTGGGGGCGGTTCGCGAGGAAGTGCTTCGCCGACTTTCCCTCCGGAAACCGTAGGATGCGAGCGATTGTTGGTGGACGGGGGATGAACCCTGTCCGGAAGCCCGTCTCGCAAGCCGCGCCGCGGGCTTGCTCCGGGGAGGGGGCGCGGGTGTTTCGAGTGCCGTGGGAAGCCGGTGGCGAGCCGTGGCCTGCCCCGGAGTGTCTGCTGGTGGGGCGGGCGGAAGTATCCGTCGCGGTTGAGTCGTGCGCAGGCCGCCCGGGGCGAGGCGTGCCCCCGGGCGGCCGTGAGAAGCCGGTCTGGGGTGGCGCGTGCGTCGGCGGACCCGGCCCTGCGCGAGCGAGTGAAGGAAGTGGAGCCGCACGCGTCGGCGGACTGTCACGCGGGTGTGTGCGCCGGGCCGCGCGGCGGGGGGCGGCCCCGGCTACTTCTCCCCGCAGAAGGTGCATTGCGCGCATTGCTACGAGCGGCCTCACCGGGACGGTCGGGTGAGATCCTATCCCCAGAGGCCGGGCGCGGGGCTGGTACCCCCGGAGCATCGCTTTGTGCTGGGGGGCCGGGCGACCAAGCGGAGTGGTTTCCTTGGGAGGGGCGTCGGCGGCGGCGCCGCGGGGTGGCGAGACGCCAGGCGAGGCCGGCGGGCGGCGCCGGGCGCGTTTGCTCAACGGCGGGCCGCTCAATGACGCGCCTTGCGAGCGGGCGGGGAACGGTCTGGCATGTCGGGAACCCGGGCCCCGGGGGCGGGCACAGTCCTTTTGGTGGGGGACGGACCTAGCGGGTGCGGGCGCGCCTCGCCCCGGTCGCATTCAGCACCGGGTTCCGCAGGACGGACCTGGCGGGCGCGGGCGCGCCTGCGGCGGCGCGCGGGCCCATGGCGCACGAGCCGTTCCACCCCCGGACGCACCCCGGCGACGGCGTTGCGCCCACCTGCGGCCCCGGCCAGCTGGCCTCGGGCGCCGGGGTGCTGCCGGGGTGCTGCCGGGGTGCCGAGGCAGGCCTTTTTGATCGCCCGGAGGCCGCCGCGCAGCGGCGCGCTGTTTGGGGCGGCGCGGACGCGGGCGGGGCGCCCCAAAGACGGCTGGGCACGGCGGCGCCGCGTGGTTCTGGCGTGCTGCAGCGCGGGCGGGGAGGTCCTGGAGCGGGCCAGCGCCTTCGGCTCCCACCGGACCGACCTGGTGCCCTGCGCCCCTTCCTGCCCCCATTGTCGCACTCGGCTGGGCGCCGAGCGGAGACTTCGGGGAACCCGCGTCGCCCAACGACTCCTCCGGCGCCAGCCGGCGGGGGAGCCTTGCCTCACCGACCCGCCTACCGGCCCAGCCGCACCACAACATGACTCGGCGGGCATTGCTGGAGGCGGGTAGAGCCTGGATGGGGGCTGTTCGTTATTGTCCTGATGATCGGTTTCAGCGCATGTGAGGGCCAAATGGTGCCTGTGATGGGCTTCCGACAGCGTCGTTGAGGAAGGGTAGGATCGGCCGCTGGGAGCCGGGCGCGGTCTGCTTGAAGACTGTCCAAAGCGGGGTGGGAAGTCGGTGGGGACTCTGCTGCGGGCGGTGTGAAAGTGGGACACGGACGGGGGCCGCCGGAAGCTGGAGCAGTCTGCGGCGTGGGGGGGAGCGGGACTGTCGGTGGCCGCAACGAGCCTGCGTGAGGGTCTCGCGACGTGGTGCACGGTCAATCGCCTTGGTCGGCCGAAAGATGGCGGGACGGGGGGCGGCGGTGACGTTCCGGGAGACGGAACAGCACCGCCGCAGCACGGGCTATGAGCACCTATGGATGCTGCAAGCGCATCTCGCCGGGGAGAATGGCGCACTTGCCGAGATGCGGAAGGTGGAAGAACGTGTCTGTCTCCATCGGCTTCCCACTACCAGCGGGACACCCTTTCTGCTTGCGCCCTGGTCAGCCTGCAAATCCGCCGGTGAACTGCTCGGCTTCGAGACCGCTGGCGCGACATTAAAGTGGTCGAGGACATGGGGGAGGGCGACTTCGCACGGACGAACTGGCCCTCCTTCGGTTCGGCCCTGAGCGAGGAGGAGGGGAACGCTCTCATCAGTGGGCTGACGGGCCTGCCGCCCCCGCAATCTCCGGGGCAGTTTCACGCCCTCATACAACTCTCCCGGGCTCTCCCGGGAGGAACATTGAGAGCAAACGCCGAAGTTGATCGCGCTGTTGTCTGTGCCGAAGGAGCCTCCCGATCGAGTGCGAAATCTTCGCCTTGTCCGAATCGGATCTCTTCAGCCCATCCCCCTCCCATGGATTCAATAGCTCTTCGCGCCCAGTGGCGTCTCTTGGACGAGATTAAGGTAGGGGTGAGTTTCCCCGATTGCGGTACGGGATCGGGTCGCGCCGCAAAGCTCACCACTGGTGGAAACCCGGTGTCGATTGGACGGACTTCACCGATTGGCGTGTCGGAATGGTGTATTGCCCAATTTTTATCAACCCATTTGTCAACCGCCCCTTGCCCAAGGCTCACGCGCAGCCAGACCAGACCCCCCCAGACTCAAAGTGATGACGATACTGCCTCCTGCTATACGTTGATCTCCTGAACACATGAGTGTGGCAAGCCCGCGGTGACGAGGCAAATGAACTCGGCGGCCATCGGTGTCGGGGTCGGTTGCATTGTTCTGGGGCAAAGGTTAGCCTCGGGGCGCCCCCTACATGTCGACCGCGACCCATGGATATCTTTTGTGGAGAGGCTTATGCCGCCGACTGATCTACCGAGCTACAGGACGAATAGCCTTGAGGAGCCTCTCTATTCCGTGTGGGCAGTTGTCCTCGCAACCTTCCTCGGCTCTCCCCTCGCCGGTGGCGTCCTGCTTTCGATGAATTGCCGGAGACTGTCTCAACCCCGTGCTGTCCGATATGTTTTCTTCTGGACAGGGATGCTGACGGTAGGCTCGTTACTCCTCAGCAGATTGATACCGCAAGAGCAACGTATGTTTGAGGCGCTCCTGGTTGGTCTTCAGGTGTTAGTCATGTATTTCCTGGCGACTCGGCTACAGGGACGGGCTATTGCCTTGCATCTCCAGCAAGGGGGCGAGCTCGCGTCGTACTGGAGTGCGATTGCTATAGGAATTGCGTGCGGCATTGTCCTGCTCTGGCTCCTGGTCGGATTGGGATTGGTCGCCGCTCCTGGGGGTGTTATGGAGGGGGAGGGGCTACAGGACCTCCTGTAGACAGCCTGCGCAGGTACCCATTCCATTTTCCCTCTCCTTGAGCGTCGTGGCGCAAAAGATATCAAAGCAAAAGACAAAACGACCGCCTCCACGTCATCAGTTGACCTTGGAGGAGGCAATCGCTCGTTTGGGGCTGATGGGGATCACGCATCGCCGCATGTTTGGTGGCCTGTGCTACTATGCCAACGGTAATCCCTTTTCTTTCCTCTTGGATGAAGACTTGGCCTTGAAACTCCCGGCCATGCAACTGGTTGCCGCGTGTGCCCGTCGGGTCGGAGGCCTTTTTCACCCCGGTGGAGGAGAGTTTGTGATGCGGGAATACCTGGCTCTCGGTGCAGAGACCTTGACGAACGAAGAAAAGGTCGACGAGTTCGTGCAGGCTAGTTATCGCTTTGTGAGTGGTCAGGGCAGTCCGGAAGAAGAGTTGGCCCAACGTGATTTGTTGGAAGGGCGGACTGGCTTATATCAAAGGAAGAAACGACCGACCCACAAGAAGGAGAAACCGTAGGCTCATCTCTACGCCCCATCTTCCTGGCCTGAGCGAGCAGGGCAACTAGACAGTGACAGACATGACGCAGATCGTTCTTGGCTGGAGTGCTTTTTTTGCTTCGACCCTTGTCGTTCCGGTTGAGTGGCTGAAGAACTTTTTCCTTTTCCATCCCAGCTCGACTGTGGACGTAACGCCAGCAGTTTATGAGCTTGCCTACGAGGACCTCCGCTTCGGAGGAGAGAATGGGACGCTCTTACACGGCTGGTATATCCCCGGTCCGGGAGATGTCATCTTTATCTGGTTCCATGGGAATGGCGGCAATATCCAGAATCGATTAGAGCACGCTTATTTGATGTACACCCATGTTGGCGGCAGCCATGTCCTGTTTGACTACCAAGGCTACGGTTTGAGTCATGGGCGCCCGTCGATTCCTGGCATCATATCCGATGGCCGGGACGCTCTCCGGCTCATTGAGGAACGGGGCTGGAGCAAAGGAAAGCGACTCGTCTTTTTTGGCGAATCCCTGGGCGGCGCGGTCGCGATTGCCCTTGCGGTTGACCCCGCGCTGGAGGTGCGCCCGGCACGCATGATTTTGGAAGCCCCGTTCTACTCTCTGCACGCGATGGGACAGGCCCTGCTTCTCCTTCGACCCCTGGCCTTCTTAGTGAAAGACGATCTCAACTCAGCCCAACTTATTCCAAAGCTCACAGTTCCACTCCTCGTTATTCATGGCACTCGGGATGGACTCGTGCCCTTTCAGCAGGGGCGTGCCCTGTATGAATTAGCCCCTCCACCCAAGCAGTTTTATGGAATCCCAGGTGGGGAACATGTCGGCCTGTACAGGGTCGCTGGGCAACGGTATTTCCAAACTATTCACACCTTCGTCACCGATGAACCTTCTGCTGGCCCGACGGAATAGACGTAAACATGACCCAACCCGAGACGGAAACGGAAGAGCGGCGGCCCCGGCTATTTCGCTATCTCAGAGGATTCCGACGCTTGACGCTGGGTCTGGTCGTCCTCGTATTAAGTGGAATCCTGGCGGGACTTCTACTCGCCGGCTGGCTCCTATCCGAACAGCGTTATGTGGCCTTTCTTGAACAAGAACTGGAGCGGTTCTTACGTGCAGAAGTGGAGATTGCATCAAGTAGGCTCTCCTTTCGACAGGGGGTGGGAATTCAGCTCAAGACGGTCAGGGTGCAAGCATCTGGTGGTACCGATTCATCAATGGCTGCCGAACGCATTGATCTCGTGCTTGATCTTAAGGCGCTCTTACGTGGGCAACTGCTCTTTCGTCATATTTTCTTCTTGAAGCCGAGTGTCTATCTCGCGCAACCGACAGCGAAGGCTGAATCGGCCGCTCCGGTTGCACATCTGTTCTCTCTTCAGGTGAATCCGTTTGCCCGAGAAGCCGAGGATGAGGAAACTCCGTCCCATACGAATCTCTGGTTTTCCCCACAACTGTCAGTCCACCAACTTGCCCTAGAAGATGCGACATTTGTCTTTCAGGGAACCTCCACCGGAGTTCCCGTGGTTTTCACCAATGCGCGGCTGCGGATTGCTTGGGATACGGGGGGCGTGCGGGCGGAATTGAGTGCGGGCTTGGGCAGAAACGGAGCAGTTGGAGAAGTGGCGCTCCGTTCTCGCTCTCCATACAGGGAGCCGGCACCGAACGCGCCTCCAGCACAATGGCGAGGCGACATTCGCCTCCAGAATGTTGACGTTCAGGAGTTGGGAGAATGGTTTGGGGCAGATTGGCCCTCGGCGCGCGCAGACTTCTCGGGGAAGTATACCGGAGGGGCGAATGCGAGTGCGACTGTCTCGGGTCGGCTGAGCGTCCGAGAGGTCCGTCTTTCATCCCTGACGATTGAGCGGGGCAGCATCGGCCTGACGGACTTGCGCTGGGATAATCCACCGTACACCGCCTCATGGTTGGCCGGCGCGCCGGTCGCTGGGCTGCTTGAAAATCGAGGGGAAAGTCCGGCATCGCTCACCTTCAACGCCGTGCTTGAAGAGATGCAAGGCCGATTTGGGCAGCAGGGCCCCACGGTTCGTCTGGCATCGGGACAGCTTTGTTTGCAGGACGGTCGACTGCAGGCCTCGAACCTGAAGGGCTCGTACGGACGAGCCTCGGCGCTAACGGAGTTGAGTGCCGACTGGGGGCCTCTGTTCTCAAAAGAGTCGCCAACGCTCGGAGTAAGACTCGCCGCGCAGATAAACCTCGCCGATGATCTGGACTCTTTGCTCTCCTTCGTTTCACGCAAAGAACGGGAGGCGTTCCTGCCAGCAGTCCACCAGCCGTCAGGGCAGGCTGACCTGCGGCTGAGCGTACAGCTTTCCCCTGACAAGAGCCCCCAACTCTCGTACACCGCGATGGTAGAATGGCGTTCTGCCGACATGGCCCTGCCTGAGTGGGGGCTGAATCTGTCTGAGGTGAATGGATCTGTACACCTGACGCCGGAGGAAGCGAGACTACAGGATATCCGTTTTCGTGTAGGGACTTCGGTCGGATCCCTGGAAGGAACGATCGAGCATCCCTTTACTGCCTCACAGCAGGGGCGTATTGCCCTGTCCATCCCACAGGCGACCGTCCGGGATATTGCTCCGCTGCTTGATGGATCTGTAGTGAATCTACAGGCCGGACAGATCAGCGGGAGGCTGATTGCCCGGTTCGGTCTGCAGCGTCGCAGTCTGGAAACTGAAGGGAGGATTGCGCTGAGCCAGGCCCGTGTGGACGTGTTATCGTTTCTTGAACCGCTCGATATCGCCCGTGGACAATTCTCCTGGCAGGGCCAGCAGGGACGATTTGTCATTGACCAGGCCAGCCTGCCCGGCGGGAGTGTGGTGGGCTCGGGAGAACTGCTGAGCCTCGAACCCCTGGAACTGCGTATCAGCCTGAAGTGTGGTGAGCTGGATTTCGAATCGATCTTGATCCCTGGTGTCGCTCAAGCGGAGAGGAAAGAGGCCGCGGAACAGCGCACGGTACGTGTCGATATCCACTGCGACCGGGTGCGGTATAAGACGTTTACCGCGGCCCCGGTTCGGGCCTCTGTCGACCTGCATGATCGTCAGATCGATTTTCGCCTTGAAGAAGCTGGTGTCTCAGCGGGGCACGTTCGGGGAGAGGGGACGTTTTGGCTTGACTCGTCCGCCCTCTCGTTCGCCCCGCAGGTGAGTCAGGTCGATGCGGTAGATTTTTTTGCGGCTCTTGGCCATCCAACCGATACTCTCTCAGGCATCTTAGATGCCCACGGTGGCATCAAGATTCTTAACTGGGAGTTCTGGGACGACCCGGGAGAGTGGGATGGGGCATTGACGCTCTCCGTTCGCGATGGGATTGCCCAGCAACTCCCGATTCTCGTGCGGCTCTGGACCGCCCTCAGTTTACAAAGTCTTCTCAGTTTCTCGTTGCCACAACTGCCCAGCGAAGGACTGTCTTTCTCTTCGCTGACCGGAGACATCGTGGTGAAACACGGGGAGCTGACCACAGAGAATCTCTCTCTCATGGGAGAGGCCGTTCGCCTGGACGCTCAGGGCCAAGTGAACTTGCGGCAGAAAACGCTTGACCTCACGACCGATGTGATCCCACTGCGTGGGATTACGAGTGTCGTTGAAAAAGTCCCGTTAGCGGGCAGACTGCTCGCCCAGGGGACCGACCGGCTCAGCACACTGCCGTTTCAAGTCAAGGGCTCGTACCACGCTCCTCAGGTCAGCCTCCATTTGCTCAGAAAAGTCGTTCCCTGACACGCGAAAAGAGGAAAATGACCAAGCGGCTACAGCACCGACGTATGGGGCCTGAGGCGAAACAATACTCGGCCGAAGCTCATACAGAGGGGGGCGCGATGGACCGCGTGTTGGGCCAGCACAAGGATGTCGCGGAAAGCCCGCTGGAGCGGACCCGTGCCCCAGATGGCACTGGCCCCCCACACCCGTATACCTGGTAGTTGCATCAAAGGGGGGTCACTTCCCCCTGATACACCATATCCCACATCACTTGGGCCATCGCAAAGAGTTCGGCGCGAGCTGCCTGGATCCGCGCTCTGGCCTGTGCTCCCTGCCTGTGGATGAATGGTCGTTCGCAGAGCGGACGACGCCCTCCGGTTGGAATCGTGCAACTTCCATAAGACAATCAGTGCTGCCTCGGGCATGTCTACGGCCACGCTGGCAACACTGATCGCCAATAAGCCGAAGGTAGGGAAAGCATAAGAGGGTGGACTGGGCTGCGTGGGAGGCTCAAGGCCATATATCCTACTTGTTCTTTACTGCAGGAATCAATGAGGTCCTGGGCCGCGATGTCATGACTACCGCTCCCTCGTAGGTCGGAGACTGGCCATGTGTCGATGATGTCGGCGTCTGCTGCAGGCAAGAGTATCAGACGAATGCCTGGCTGTCCGCCGGAACGCAGACGGGGAAATCCATCCGCCGCATGGATCATGTGGTTGCCCATGAATCAGGCGCAATAGTCGCAACTGCTCGAACCTCAAGGTCGCCAAACGAGTGAGGAACGATCGGAAGAAGGAGGCCTGCACGTCCACAGCATCAACAAAAGCCTGGGGGGGCGACGCTGGGCTGCAATCTGATGACTGAACGAACAGACCGGGGGAGCGGAATCATATGATTAGGGATATTCACACTAAATCCAACCGGAAATCGATAACAGGCTGTCCCACTGCGGTCCCTGTCTCGGGGGAAAAGGATCCCTAATAATGAATCACCGACCGAATACTCTTGCCCGCAGGCATGAGTTCAAATGCGGTATTGATCTCATCAAGCGGCATGGTATGCGTAATGAAGTCGTCAAGAGGAATCTCCCCCGCCATGGCCCGCTCCACAAACCAGGGAAGTTCCGAGCGGCCCTTCACGCCGCCAAACGCAGTGCCGCGCCAGACTCGACCCGTGACCAGCATGAAGGGCCGCGTCGCAATCTCCTGCCCCGCTCCTGCCACCCCAATAATCGTCGCCTCTCCCCAGCCTTTGTGACAGCATTCCAGTGCGGCCCGCATGGTGTGCACATTCCCGATACACTCGAACGAATAGTCGACGCCGCCGTCGGTCATATCGACAATCACGTCCTGTATGGGAGCGGCGTGATCTTGTGGATTGACGATGTCGGTTGCCCCGAACTTCTTGGCCAGGTCGAACTTGCCAGGGTTGATGTCAATGGCAATGATGCGCTCCGCCTTGGCCATGCCGGCTCCAACAATGACGGCTAGGCCGATCCCGCCCAGACCGAATACCGCAACCGTACTGCCCGGCTCCACCTTTGCGGTGTTCTTGACCGCCCCAATTCCGGTAGTGACACCGCAGCCGAGGAGACAGACTTTTTCGAGCGGGGCGTCTTTCTGGATAACGGCGGTACTGATCTCAGGCAGCACGGTATATTCGCTAAAGGTGCTGGTTCCCATGTAGTGGTAGATGGTTTTGCTGTTGAGCGAGAAGCGGCTGGTCCCGTCTGGCATGAGGCCATGGCCCTGTGTCTCACGTATTGTCTGGCACAGGTTGGTCTTACCCGACTTGATAAACGGGCAATTCGGGTCTTCCGGTGTATAGAGGGGAATGACATGGTCTCCTTCTTTCACGCTGGTGACGTCCGCACCAACCTCGACCACAACGCCCCCGCCTTCGTGACCGAGAATAGCGGGGAAGACCCCTTCTGGATCATCTCCTGACAGGGTAAAGGCATCGGTATGGCATACCCCGGTCGCCCTTATCTGGACTAACACCTCCCCTTTTTGCGGACCCTGGACCTCAACTTCTTCCAGTTCGAGCGCTTGCCCAGCTTCCCAGGCTACTGCTGCGCGTGTCTTCATGCTACCTCCCCGCGGGTGTGTATACACACTGCCCCGTACCACAGCCCTCAGGTACGAACAAGCGGAGCCTTGACGGACGAGTCCCATGCCGCCTCGAATGCGTGCGGAACCCCAACAATATTGCGAAGAATAGGACGATCTGGTAGGGGGAATGCCCTGGCTCCTTCAAGGCTTCCTGCTCGTCCAGAGCCGGGGGGAGGGGGATGAAGATGTAGCATGGCTCGGCAGTTTCATATCCCGGACTTCTATAAAGGTCCCATCATCTCGCGGGTGAAAAAACATCGCCAGATGCAAGACCCCCGCAAACAGGACTTACTGCCCACGGTGCTTGACTTTGGCCCCGTGCGCTTTATCCTCGCCCGCCATTTCGGTTTCTGTTTTGGCGTAGAGAATGCGGTCGAGATCGCCTATCGGACGCTTCAGGAAAATATCGATAAGCGAATTTTCTTCTTAAGCGAAATGATCCACAACCCTGCAGTGAATCAAGATCTTCAGGAGCGGGGAGTCCGTTTCATTTTCTCCTCTACGGGCGAACACCTGATCGCTTGGGAGGAACTCACCGCAGAGGATATTGTGGTCGTGCCTGCCTTTGGGGCCAGTGTGGAAGTCCAGGACGCCTTAGCCCAACGCGGATTAGACCCGTATACCTATAATACCACCTGCCCGTTCGTGGAGCGGGTCTGGAAACGTAGCGCGCAACTCGGCAGTAGCGGCTATACCGTGATCGTGCATGGCAAAGCTTCTCATGAGGAAACCCGTGCGACCTTCTCTCACAGTATTCAAAATGCGCCGACCGTCGTCGTCCTCAATCTCGAAGAAGCGCATATCCTGGGTGACATTATCCGTGGCCGACTTGAGCCGGCCGTTTTTTTTACACACTTCGGTCATACCTGCTCTCACGGCCTCGACCCCGAGCGCGATTTGCAACGGCTCGGTGTGGTCAATCAAACCACGATGTTGGCCTCCGAAACACGGCAGGTTGCCCAGATTTTGCGCCAAGCCTTGGCTGATCGTTACGGTGAGGAGCGGCTGAGTGAGACCTTCGCCGACACATCCGACACCCTGTGTTATGCGACGAATGAGAACCAACATGCCACGTATGCGTTAATTGAGCATGGAGCTGACCTGGGCCTTGTTGTCGGTGGGTATAATTCGTCAAACACCTCGCATATTGTCGAACTCTGCCGAGCGGCCATGCCGACGTATTTCGTTCAGGGGGCAAAGGATATCGTCTCCCCGTCCCACATCAACCATTTTGTTTTAGATCGGCAACAGGTCGAGACTACGCAGAACTGGCTGCCCGAATACTGTCCACTCGATATCGCCCTCACCTGTGGGGCGTCCTGCCCGGATGCTATTGTGGACGAAGTCCTGCTGCGGGTGCTCTCTTTCTTTGAGCGGCCACGAACAGTAGCAGAGGTCTTGCATCCCTATCCCTCCGTTGTATCAGTTGTGGGCTGAGGCTGGCCCCGTGTGGATCCATATATGCAACTTGAAGCGGCAGACTATGTCATCCTGATTGTTGATGATCTCGACCGTGCTCTTGATTTCTATGTTCAGGTTTTAGGCCTCAAACTCGGCCATCGGTCCGGAGACTATGCACAACTCGACACCGGTGTGACTCGCATTGGATTCTATACCCGGCCGGCCTTGGCCGCCGTGGTCGGTTTCGCTCTGGAGCCCGCTCAGCAGACTGCTCCCGGTTTCGAGCTAGGTTTCAAGGTCGCCGATGTTGATGCAGCCTATGCGGAAATAGTGGCGGGCGGAGCGACGCCGGTCACCCCGCCGACAACCCGTCCGTGGGGACAGCGGACCGCCTACGTACGTGACCCGGACGGCTATCTGATTGAGTTGGCTCAGGGACTTAATGCCTGAGATATGCCGTCGTTGTCGGTGCGCCTCTGTTCGCCTACCTGTGAAATTAGAGCAGAATCCGACCCTGTTGGGCTGTATCCTGCGGCGTTGAAGGAGTTTTTGCATTCATGGGGTGAGAAGGTCTGGGAGATTTGGCCGCTTGTGTGCCCCAAGCCGTCGCCGGTTCTCTCTACGGCCTGTCGGTGCCGTGCCTGGCGCGTTGCGCAGGCGAGTTCGAGGGGATTGAAGTCGGGGCGGTAGGGAGGCCGGCAGAGGAGTGGGGCGCCGGCGTCCTCGCTCATCTGGCGGGCGGTGGGCCCCTTGTGGCGTGCGAGGGTGTCCATGCCGCCGAGGGCGCCGGTGCGCAGTGCGGGGACGAGGCCCTCCTTGAGGGATGGCTCGCAGGCGTTTCGGGCGAGGGCGCCGGACCGCACACGAAGGGGGCCATCAGGCCGCGTCGCGTGAGGCCGGCGACGCAGGGGGTTGTGGTCCCGTGTCCGTGGGGGACGGCCCTGCGCAGGCGCGCGCCGCGCGGGGCCCCGCCCTGGCGGCGGGCCCTGTGGGTCTTGGCCCCGGGCTCGTCGATGAACCCCAACCGGTCGGGGGCGAGGCGGGGCTGCCTGGCGCGCCAGGCGGGCCGCTGGGTCAGCCCGCCCGGGCGGGCCGGCGCCGCCGCGGGGCCGGGCTGTTTTTGCGCGGGCGGCCGGGGCGCACCAGGACGCGCGGTCTCGCCCCGCAGCGGCAGACCAGCCCCCGCGCCCCGCGCGCCACCCCTCGCTGGTCCTGGCCGGCGCCTCCTCCAGTCGGCTCAGGCGCCCGCCGCGCGGCGCCGCGCTCCGGCCCGCGCGACGGGCGCCGCCCAGCGCCGGCCGGCGCTGGGCGGCGCCCGGTCCCAGGTGCGCCACCGGCTCACGCGCGCGGCGTTCACACCGACACGCGCGCCCGCCGCCCTGGGGCGCAGGCCCGCCCCACCCGCCGAGAGAACACGAAGACGCAGAGCCAGGGCAAGCGCTCTCGACCTCCCGGCCGCCCTCCTCCACCCGGCCGACCTCGTGCATCACCAAGCCCAAGCTCCGTGAGTCCCCCCCGACGATTCAATCAGGGCAGATCACGCTCTAAGAGCCGCGCGCAACCGAGCGGGGCGGTCAGCGCTCTTGCGGGAGTCCCTTATCTTTGCTTCCGCAGTGCGAAGAACGACGTGAAATTCCCTCGACGGGCAAGGAGCAGGATGGTCTCTGCGTCTTTGACTTCCTGTACGGCCGTCGTGAAATCGCGTACCGATTTCACGGCTTGGCGGTTCACCTCTTCAATCACATCTCCGGGACGGATGCCCGCCAGTTCGGCTGGGCTGCCAGATTCAACTTCCGTGACAACGACGCCTTGCTGATTGTCTGGCAGGCGGTAGCGTTGGAGATGTTCTTCTGAGATATCTGCGACGGTCAGTCCCCAGCTTGCCTCACTCTCTTCACGACTCCCGCCCCGAGCGACCTGAGCGGTCAATTCTCCAAGTGTGACGGAGATGGTTTGTTCTTTCCCACCACGAAGAACGACGACTTCGACCTTCTCCCCAACTGGGGTACGTGCCACCATGGATGGCAGGTCGTGTGATTTCAGAATTTTTTCACCCTTGAAGTGGGTAATGATATCACCCCGCTCAAGACCCGCCTTCGCTGCCGGTCCGCCCTCCGTAACCTCGGCGACCAAGGCACCGGTAGGCTCATCCAGGCCAAAAGATTTCGCGAGTTCTGCCGTGACCGTCTGAATGGCGACACCCAACCAGCCCCGTGTCACTTTCCCGGTGTCTTTGAGTTGGTTAATGATGGACTTCGCCATATCGATCGGAATGGCAAAGCCGATGCCAATATTGCCACCGCCCTGACTGAAAATGGCCGAGTTGATGCCTACGACCTCACCCCGGAGGTTCAAGAGGGGACCGCCAGAATTACCGGGGTTAATCGAGGCATCCGTCTGGATAAAATCGTCATACGGCCCGGCACCGATCACCCGTCCTTTGGCACTGACGATGCCAGCCGTCACTGTTTGTTCGAGTCCGAACGGATTGCCGATGGCCATGACCCAGTCGCCAATCTGTAAGTCCGACGAGTTGCCGAGGGGCACATGCTGGAGAGGCTCTTCCGACTCGATTTTGATCAGAGCCAAGTCTGTTTTATCGTCGGTTCCGACAACCTGCGCCTCAAATTCATGCTCATCTGAGAGGCGGACCGTAATTTTGTCGGCCTCCCCGACAACATGCTCATTGGTGACGATATAGCCGTCTTGGCTGATAATAAAGCCAGAGCCCAAACTCCGTTGCTGACGCGGAGGGGGACGGTCGCCAAAAAAGCGACGGAAGAACTCTTCAAACTGATCTTCTCCGCCAAATGGACCTGGTCCCGGCATGGGTCTTTGGCGACGTTGGGACCGGCGCGTCGATGTCTGAGTCGTTGAGATATTCACGACTGCGGGCATGGTCGTTTTCGCTATGTTGGCAAAAGCGGGAAGCCGACTCACGCTTGTCACCCCGGGTGGACGCGCTTCCTCTTCGCTCTTTTCCTCCTTTTTTTTCGAACCGAATAGTTCTAGGGCATGTAGGGGAGGGCGGTCTACCAGCAGTAATCCTGACAGGCAGATGATACCGGCGGTGAAAACGCCGTGTCGTACCGATCCGTTCTTACGCATGCATTCTTTCCTTATTTCGGCCGCAATCCAGAAGCGAACAGGGCAAACATATTTGGTCCCATACTCAAGGGTTAGGGTCTCTCTCCCTTATCCATCTTTTCTCGCAACTCGACCTGTTTCACGAACGACGGGACAACTGGAGCGAATTCCGGCGAGAGGCGGTGCCGGATATCCATCGCTGCGTCAGCAGCTAGCCTCCGCAACGGGACGGACTCCTCGATACGGGAGAATTCGTCGAGAAAAGTGAGGACATTCTCCGTCCCCACTTCTTTCAGGGCAAACAGGGCGGTTCCCTTTGTCGGTTCATCAAGGTCGCGTCGCAGAAACTCCATAATGGGCATAGCGCCCCGCGGATCACCAATTTTGCCCAATGCAATCAGAACTTTTTTTTTGACCCCGGCATGAATGTCACGTAAAAATAACTGCTGGGCTAGGGCTGGGGTGGCATCTGTCGCTCTCATGTTGCCAAGATATTCGATGGCTTTGACCTTGACCCGAATATCAGCATCTGCGGTGGCATTGAGCAGATAGTCAATGGTCTTCGGGTTTTTCATCTCTCCGAGCGACTTCACCGCACTCATGCGCGTTTCCGGCCGGTCATTCCCCAGACGACGGATAATCTCTTCCATCTCTGGCCCCGATCCTCGCTTTTGCTTCTCCTGGCGTAGCCGCAGCCGACTCTCGCGCGTCAAGCGGTTTCCTAGTCGCGTACCCTGGCCCAGAAATTGCGCCTCGGAGACGCATGGCATGGTCCAGTCGAAAAGACCGAAGGCGAGGAACAGAATGAGACCGAGCACCACGCCTGCTCTCTGTCCATAATGCGGTTGCGTTACTCCTGTACTCATAGGTTTGCGGCTATACTGTAATCGACTGAGGATGCCCCACACGGAGACGGGATGCAAGGGCGCTAGCTTGAAAATAACGGGTCTTGCTCTTCACGACGAAAAACCTGGACCTCTTCCGGGAAAAGGCCCCCTTCGGGAATGTCCTTGATCGGTGTTCCATCTTTGAGCCGCCCTTCTATCACTTCGCGATACGTACAGACCAGATATCGATGTCCGTCGCGCGGTTTGGTCGGTAACCGGGCCTTTTCGACCCGGGTTTCACCTTTCGCCTCTGGTCCGAGGATCCGTATGACATAGCGTTTCTTCATGAGCCCTTTCAATGCCCGGATCACCGAGGCTCGAGACAGGCCCGTCATCTCACAGATTTCGGCATAGCCTGCCGTAATCAGCGGTGTCCGCCGTAAACCAATGGAATGTCGCCACAAGGCTCTGTAGGTTTTCCACTCGCGCGGGTCCATGAGCCTATTGAGTTCGTCTTCCAGCAAATAATCGGGAAGACGTGGAGACGGTTGCCACGGAGGGCGACGCGTCAGGCGAATCTGAACATCTGCTCCCTCTCCCGTAGCCTGCTCGTCCCATAGGGTCGTAGGCTCCTCTTTTTTCACCATAGGCGGATCGCTCTATTTCCCCCAAGCATAATACTGATAAATGGAAAGGGTGCCAATGGGCAGAACGTGGCGGCGACAGTGCTGGCGATGTGTCTACCCGCCACCTGATGTAGGAGGAAATCTGTGAAGATTCGGTCTATTACGATAGGACTCGACCCCGGCTTTCCGCTCAAGACCGATCGGGTCACGCAAGGCGGACGCTTCGCCCAGGCAGTAAGGACCATCTGCGAGGAGGAAGGATTAGCGGTGCAAACCCTCCGTTTGGCCACTCCTCCATTTCCTCAGTCTCTGGCCAACTGCTCTCCTGCTACGGTCCTTCGCTTTGTCCAAGAACTGGAAGCCTGCTGTCTCGCCAATGGGTTGGATTATTGTGCACTCGGACCAGCCGACCTCAGCCTGCCCGAGGGGCACCGGTTTGTTGCCCTGCTGCCAGACCTGATCGCTGGGACCGAAACCGTGTTCCTCAGCGCACGTCTCGGCAATGGATCCCAAGCATCCGCTCGGCCCGTAACCCAGGCGATTGCCGACATTATGAGAATGATCGCAGCCGCGACGCCAGATGGATTTGGGAATCTCCGGTTTGCGGCCGGGATACATATCCGCGCCCAGACCCCTTTCTTCCCAGTGGCGTTTCACACTGGGGAGCCGGCCGTCTCTCTTGCCCTTGAAGCTGCCGATGTGGTGGAGTCCGTTGCCCGGCTTGCTCTCAGCCCAGCCGAACTTATCGTCCAGATACAACAGACATTTGAGTGCCAGCTGCGCCCCCTCGAGCGCCGTCTGAAACGCCTTGGACAGCAAGATTTTCGATTTGCGGGCTTCGACCTTTCACCGGCACCGGGCCCTGGGAGCAGTATTGCCCGGGCAATTGAGGGGATCAGCGCCGTTCCCTTTGGCAGTCCAGGCACGCTCGCCGCCGCCGCCTTGGTCACCGAGGCACTCAAAGAGACGCCCCTTGATCAGTGTGGATACTGTGGACTTATGCTGCCGGTGCTCGAAGATGCTG
This sequence comes from uncultured Binatia bacterium (SeqCode), assembly GCA_965116085.1. Lineage (GTDB taxonomy): Bacteria > Desulfobacterota > Binatia > Bin18 > Bin18 > Bin18. The sequence continues at coordinate 4,118,971 of OZ220487.1, read as the reverse complement.
GTCTTGCCGAACGCAATAATCAGGGAGAAATCCGACTTCCTCAACTGCTGACATATGCTGCAGTATGCGGCACTGGGCTCGACACCATACCGCTTGCAGGCGACATCTCCCAACAGGACCTTATCGGACTCCTCTCAGATGTTGGGGCGTTGGGCTGGAAGTTGCAGAAACCGCTCTCCGCTCGTCTGCTCCCAATCCCAGGCAAGCAGGTCGGCGAGATGACCACGTTCGACTTCCCCTATTTTGTGAACACGCAGATTATGGCCGTCGATTAGTGGACGGCTGAGGACCTGAGGAGGAACGATCATATCATGCAGCAAGGACAGGTGGGACAAAATAAGAGAAGAGCGGCTTGGGGCCGACAAATTCTCGCATGGTCAGCGGTCATAAGTTATTGCGGACTGCTCTACTGTCTGTCCGATCAACCTAGATTACGTCTTCCTCAGGTGGTGCCTTCCTTCGATATCGTGGCTCATGTGGCAGCGTACGCGGTATTGGGTTGGTTCTGGACAGTGGCGCTCAGAGGGACGTGGGAGGGGTCGTCTCTGGCCGTCATGCTTTCCACCCTCCTCTTTACTCTCGGATATGGGCTCAGCGATGAATGGCATCAGAGCTTCGTATCGGGACGTGTATCCAGCACGGCCGATGTCGTTGCGGATGTGGTAGGCGGCGGACTCGGTGCGGGGGGCTTCTTTCTGTGGACCAGGAGAAGGGTGGGGAAGACCCCCGACCCTCAGCCCAGCGTGCCGACACCTTAGTCTTGCCAAGGGAGAGGCATGTGCTCGTTGTCTGCCGTGCAGACTCTGACCGGTGCCTGACCGAGTGCCGCAACCATAAACATATCTTCTGTCCCGGTATTGACTATCTGATGGGTCACATCGCGCGGAATCTGGAGGGTCGAGTTCGGACCGAAATTCGTATCCTCCCCCTCGATCGTCAAGCGTCCCGAGCCACGCAACACCACGATAGCCTCTTCGCAATCGTGACGGTGAACGGGCGTCCCGCTACCGGGCTTGATGGTCTGCATCCAAATTTCTAAGGTTCGCATGCCATGTTCCAGACCGGCCAGGGTCTGGTGTTCCAAGCCGGGGAGAGCAAATTTTTCTACTGTTTCGTTATGGACAACTGGCATCTGTTCCTCCTCCTTCAAGAAGCATAGTGCTACCAAATACCATAGAAGTGAGGTGTCTTCGAGCCGGTCTGCTGGTGATCTCCCGTGGATGAACAAAGCCATAATGCTCCGTTCACCCGCTACCGCTGCGTCCCCGCCGCGAAGGTCGGCGGCGCGAACGGAGCCGTATTTTCTCCCTAAGCTAGGGTCTGTCAACACTACGGCAACGTGTTGAGGAGGGGGGCGAAGCCGCTACATCCGAGGACTTGCACGGTCTTCTTGCCGAGGCCGGGTGCAGGGCGTTTGGAATGCGGAAAGACGGCGCCGCCCGCCAACCGCATCGCGATCAATACGGAGGCGCTGCGGCCATTTCCACCGCCACGTCGCGTACGCGGGCTGGTCCGCGGGGATTCTCTTTCAGGTGGGTCACGGAGGCGCGCAACCCCGGTTTCAGGATGTCGTTCTGGCGCTTGAGGACACAGCCCGCACCGCCCAGCGAGGATGTGCACCTCAGCGTCTTGAAGCGATCTGCTAGGTCCCGCATCACCCTGGAAAACGAGGAGGGAGACAAGAGGGGCGCTCATTGCGTCACCCCTGTCCAATCTATGAGCAAGATCTAGCCATGCACGCCAATAGACTCCCATCTCTCATCTGCCGGTCTATTGGCGTGCATGGCCTGCCGCATAACCGGCTCGTGCGCTGAGCGTTTGAACACACGGGTACCGGCATCCGCGGGGTGTGTCAGAGCAGGCATTCCCAACTGGTTCCGTCGGACGGCGGGACCCCAGAAGACTTGGCCACCCTCACCGGGTGAGGACAAGAGGGACCCCAAGTGCTCAGCTCGACTTTGTACAAAATTACCTCACGTCCATGTCCAGAAGATCTCGTTTTTGGCGATTTCGTCGAGGGCCTGTTCGAGCGGGAGCACGAGGCCCCCCATGTCTCCGCCGTCCTGCCAGGACTGGCGCCAGGACCGGTAGCGCCCCCTCATCGTGTCCCCTGAGCCTGTCGGCGGGAGCCTTGCGATCGGTGCCTGCGGGGCCGTGAGATACAGATTGTAGCCGCCGCGCCCCCTGGTGACCGTCCCGCCCCCGCCCCTGGATTTGTTGACCGCTTCGAGGCGCGCCAGACAGGGGTCGGAGGCGGCCATGAAGCAGTGATAGCGGATGGGAGGGCTTCTGTCGCTGCCGCGCTGCTGATTCACCCGGTCGCATGCGGGCGCCCTTGCCTGCCGGATGCTTCTGGATCCGACGGTCGTCATGACACATTGCGACGCCCCTTCGAGCGCCAGCGGCGATCCGGTTCCGCCGTTCCTGATCGACTGGCGGGAGCCCTTTCGAGGCGCCTTCTCCTCCCCGACCTGGCGGCGGGGGGCGGGGCTGGTCATGGGAGCGGGGCTGGCGCCGGGCAAGAGCACCGTGTCGGCCTGCCTGCGGGTGACCGGGCGGGCGCTGTGCGAGACCTTCTCGTCCGACCCTCAGGTTCTCAATCGCGCCCGCTGGGACCCGCGTGACCTTTCACGCCGGCTCGTGCGCGTGCTGGTGGCGCGGCTTGCCGGGCAGGGACCGATCATCATCGGGCTCGATGACACCCTCGAGCGCCGCTGGGGCGCGCGTCTCAAGGCGCGCGGCATCTAGCGCGACCCGGTGCGTTCCCGCCATGGCCATTGCGTCAAGACCCGCGGGCGGCGCTGGCTCAGCTTCATGCGGCTTGTCCCGCTGCCCTGGGCGCCGGGCATCAGGGCCCTGCCCTTCCTGACCATCCTGGCCCCGTCCGAACGCTTCGCCGCCAGGCAAGGCCGGCGGCACAAGCAACTCACCGCCTGGGCGCGACAGGGCATGCGTCAACTCCTTCGCTGGGTCCCGCACCGCGCGAGCGTCTGCGTCGCCGACAGCAGTTTCGGAACCCACGAACTCGCCTGGCGCCTCGGACAGCGCGCAACCCTCATCAGCAGGCTGAGGCTCGATGCCAACCTCTTCGCGCCCCCGCCGCCGCGCGACCCGAACAAACGCGGTCGACCCCGGCAAAAGGGGCCGCCCCTGCCCAAGCTCCAGACCCGCCTTGACGACCCCGCTGCCCGCTGGCCAAGCCTCACGCTTCCGCGCTGGTACGGAAGTTCGAAGGAAAAGACACTCCGGATCATCTCCGATACCGCGCTCTGGTATCGTCCCGGCACCCCTCCCCAGGCCATCCGATGGGGGCGGGTGCGCGACCCGGAAGGCGCGCGCGACCCGCAGGCGTGCTTCTGCACCGACACCCACATGGCGCCGGCCAAGATCCTCGCCCCCTTCGTGCGGCGCGGGCAGGGCGAGGTCACCTTCCAGGAACTGCGCGCCCATCTCGGGCGCGAAACACAACGCCCGTGGTCACACGCGGCGATCGCACGAACCCCCCCCGTCCTCTGCGGGCTCTACAGCCTCGTCTGCCTCTGGGCCACAGACCTGCTCTCGACAAACCCCCTGTCCTACGCCGCCGCCTGGTACCAGCAAACCCGCGTCACATTCTCCGATGCCATCGCGGCCATACGATGCCAACTCTGGCTTGGAAACAATTTATCGCGCTCCCCGCCACACCGGGAACCAAACATAATTCCGCCCGACAAGATCAGGCGGATGCAGTACGCCCTCTGCTTCGCAGCGTAATGCACAAAGTCGAGCTCAGAGGTGGCACGGGAGGCAGGGGGCAGTGCCGTGGCAGGCCAGAACGGCGCCGAGCAGCAACCGGGATGAGGTCGACGGAGGTCGTCACCGTCTGACCGGGAGGGGAGTTGTGGACAATGAAAATGTGCTTCAAAGCTTGTTTGATGCATTGTGAGGTGGCGAACTGTGACCTTCAGGCCGCAACCATGTGGTGACCGCCCTTTCGCTTTAGTCCACTACGTATCCCTCCTGATCCAGCGCTTTGTCGATGGCTGCAGTTTCAGTGTAGGCGTTGAGAAGCGCTGGACGCACGTGAGCTTTGACTGCTCAACCGGGATTCCCGTGTTTAGCCGTCCGTATTTGCATGATCATCCTAAGTCCCCCTCTAATGAGGACAGAAAGCGCAGATCTTTCAAATATCATATAGAGACCAACGGCTATATTAGTATAGATGATCGCCTATCCCTTCGGTAATCCCAACACCCGCTCACCCATGATATTCTTCTGAATCTCGCTCGTTCCACCAGCAATCGTATACTGCCGGGCGCTGAGGATCCGGTTAAACCAGCGCGGGGCGTCGGGGACGACATCGGTTGCCTGCCCGGTAATGGCGACGGCGAGGAGTTCGCTGGCAAACGTGGCAATATCAATCCCCAACTCCGAGCCGCACAGCTTCAGCATGGAGCCTTCCGGACCTGGGGGCGAACCCTTGATCAGCTTGGTCAAGCCGCGTAAGCGGGTGTATTTCAGGGCTTGGCTTTCAATGTGAAATTGGGTCAGCTTCTGCCGCACCCAGGACAGCTTCCAGGCCAACTCACCGTCGATGGGGACCTGTTGGGACAGTTCCACCAAACGGCCAATCTGGTCGTCATAATTTGCGACTCCGGCATAGGCGCGCTCGAACATCAGGGTCGTCATAGCGACCTTCCAGCCCTGGTTGAGCGGGCCAACTAGATTGGCTTTGGGTACGCGCACGTCTTCGAAAAACACTTCGTTGAAATGCGTATGACCATTCATCAGCACCAAGGGCCGAACCGTCACCCCGGGAGTCTTCATGTTGACCAGCATATAGCTGATGCCGCGATGCTTGGGCGCGTCCGGGTCGGTCCGAACCAGCATAAACATCCAGTCCGCGTACTGTGCGCCAGAAGTCCAAACTTTCTGGCCGTTGATGATGAAATCGTCGCCCTCGGCCACGGCCTTGGTTTGCAGACCGGCCAAGTCCGATCCCGCGCCAGGCTCGGAATACCCCTGGCACCAGATATCGTTACCGTTCAGTATCCGCTTGAGGAAGCGTTTCTTTTGTGCGTCCGTGCCCCAGTGCATGAGCGTCGGACCGCACAGGGCAATGCCGGAGTAGCCGGGTAGGACTGGTGCGTGGGCGTTTGTGTATTCTTCGTCAAAAATGACTTGTTCCAGCAGGCCAGCACCGCGTCCGCCATATTCTTTGGGCCAGGCAATACCGATCCAGCCGCTGGCGTACATGGTGCGCTGCCAGAGGCGGCGTCTTTCAAACGTTTCCCGGTCCGGGGCAACCCGCTCGTCTTTAGGGTCGTCGACACACAGGGAGGGGTCCAAATTCGCGGCCAGCCAGCTGCGGACTTCAGCTTGAAAAGCGTCCTGTTCGGGCGTGTATTGAAAATCCATCTACCTTCCCCTTCCGTTTACGCCAACGTCTTGAGTGTCGGCAAGACTTCTTCGCCCAGTCGTTGGATGCATTCGATGACCTGCCCTGGCTCGGGGCCCATAGGCACTCGGCAGCGCAGCACGAAATGCTCGACCCCGAGTTCTTTTTGCCACAGGCTGAGATGTTCGAGCCAGTCGTCTCTCGTGCCTATCGCCATATAGGGGCGGACCTTATCCAGGGTGAAATCCGCCTCTGAGCGAAAATCCTTGGTCGGTGCGAGCATGCCCATACGCAGATAAAACTTGCACTCTTCAAGCCAGAGGCGGCCGAACGTCTCTTCAGCTTCTTCCATGCTGGAGGCCAGCCAGCCGTCCCGCAAGAGCGCCACATGCGGCGTTTTACCAGCCTCTATTGCCGCCTCCTGATAGATTTCCAGTTGGGCTTTGAGGGTGTCAAAGGTGTCAAAAAACGGCGCCATTGACCAGACGTCACCCATGCGTCCGGCCCGCGCAATGGACTTCGGGCCAAATGCGCCTATCCAAATGGGAGGGCGGGGTTTTTGGTAGGGTTTGGGCGTGATGTGGATCGCATCGTAATCGTAATACCGTCCGTGATGAGCAACCGGCCCTGGTGTGGTCCAGGCCTTGTGCAGGATGTCGAGACACTCTTCAAAGCGACCCTCGCGTTGCCGGACCGAGACACCAAAATGGTTGAAATAATCAATATGATAGCCTACGCCCATGCCCATGATGAGGCGGCCGCGTGACAGAACGTCAATCATGGCGGCCTGCTCGGCCAGATGGACCGGGTGATACAGGGGCGGCATGATGACGTAGGAGCCGACCTTGATGTGCTCAGTGCGGGCGGCTAGCGCGGCCATAAGGGTTAGGGTCGAGGGAAACAGGCATTCCGTGCGGGCGTGTCGTTCCGGGACAAACAGGGCGTCAAAGCCGACCTGTTCCGCCTGCTCGGCCTCGTACAGCAATTGCTGGGCAAAATCGGCCGAACGCTCCGGGGCGGGTTCTGGTTGTTGATACGGGCCACCGTGGGTATCGGGGACATAGCCAACCGAAATCATGCTGCCTCACTTCCATTCCGCCGCACGCGATGAAACGCTCAACTTTTATACGCGCTTGGCCTCAAGGGCTCAATGCGACTTATGCCACGTTCTTTTTCATGTGGCCGAGCATCTTCATTTTCGTCGCCGGCATCCTTCTTGGGCCGAGTGACTGCTAACGGCCAGAATGTAGGGGGTGAGTGGGTGGTCGGAAACGTTGACGTATGTCATTTCCCTCGCTGTAATCAATGCAAAACGGCAACAGTGAGACGTTTCGGCAACACTGGCGGGGGGTCCACGGCCCGCTCGGGGCGGCCATTCCGGTGGTCAGACGCTACGTGCAGAGCCATACCCGGATCGCCTACGTATCGGACCGGGGAAACGTCCATCTATGACAGGGGGGCCATTCCTTTGTCTGCTGACACGCCAGCCATGTGTGCCTCAGCGGCCTTACCCGAGAATATACTACAACGCGGACAGATGAAGCCAACTTTATCGATGGCATCCAGACTACCATTTAGCATTGCCCGCGAACACGTCATCGTGGGATAGGCACGATCATGCTTCCGCTTCAACCCGATTGGCCATGGTCGAGAAGAGTTGCGAACTGTCCATTTCTCCCTGTTGGTTGAAGAACGAGAGATTGCCGTCTTCGCCACACAGCCAGCATTCACGTGCGCCCTTGGCAAAGTACAAGGATCGTTTCTCCGCCATTTCCTTGTCAGAGTTGGAAGGGGATTGTATCTCGACACACACCTCGGGGGCCTCGACATACGGCGTCGCGCCTCTGTTGCGTTGCAGAAATGCGTCAGATGCCCAAACTACGTCAGCGACTTTCACGCCCTTGGCTGTATCCACCGAACATTCGGTCAGGACCGTGCCGCCCAGCATATGGCTCATCAGGTGAAAGGCAATTTTGGTTTGCAGATTGCCATGACGATTGGAGGCCGGGCTCATGACGATATTCCCCCACTCGTTGAGTTCGATCTTGTACGGCAAATCCTGGAGCAGGGTATCTCTGCAGACTTCGTCCCACTTCATGGCAGGTCTCCCTTGGTTTATCTATCCTATCCCATCCCGTGTGATCTGATAAGGTGCCGTCAGGAATCCACCCGTCGACAAACGGAAAAAAGAGCAGGCTTCAGTGCCAGCCTCAAGAGGTGTGCGGTAACACCAAGGCCTACGAGCGCGTCATCGGGGAACTGAAAACTAATCTTGGAGACTGAAAGTTTAACTAAGGAATCCCTGATGAACCCCATTGAAGGAGGCAGTACCAGGAATCAGCTCAGTTTCTCCGCAGCCGCATTTGAGCCGGTCGATCTCCGGGGAAATGAAGAGACATGTATCAGGAATCAGCTCAGTTTCTCCGCAGCCGCATAGCCCCCTAAAAAGCGTCAACCACGGCGTGAGAATTTGCTTGAATGGATGGCTAAACTGCTCCCCTGGAACCAGTTGGGGAAGCAAATGGCCAACCCCTCCCCCCAGGCCGGGAACGGGCGTAGCCCCTCCCCGCTGCCAACGATGTGACGGGTTCCCGGCAGGCCGCGGTGTACAACCGGAGCGATCCGGCGAGGGAAGAGGCGCTGTCCGCGCTTGAGTCCCGGCGCCGTTTGGCTGGCCGACGCCGGAACGACTCAAGCCCGGCTGAACCCACGCTCTTGCACGGCCGCCCTCTGCTGGAGCAACCGCCTGTGGGCCGAGTGCTCCGGGAAGCAGGGCCCCATCCCCCGGACCGTCCTGGGCCGGCTTTGGCGAGCAGGTCCTCTCGTCGAGGCGCCCATTATCTCAGCCCCCCCCCGAACAAGAGGGCCAGCGTGATCCGGAGTTGTACCAGACCGGGACAGGCAACCTGGCCCCCTGGGAGGAAGAGGTTCTATTGGTGTGGAGGAGCCTCAGGTGTAATCCACACTAGGAAACCCACGGTTGCCACCGCCCAGGATCTCCCCCAGCCGGCGCCCCTGTTCCCTGGCTAGGCAGTGCCTGGCGATGGTGACGCGGAGGCCTTGGGGGCGAGAAGCGGGAAGCCCTCAAGGACCGGGAGGGGAAATGGGAAGTAGCGGGCCGGCCGAGGCAGCGCAAGACGCGGCCGGCCCGGGAGCAAGTGCTTGCAAGGATCCCGGCCAGCCTCCGTGCCAACGGAACACCTCCCATCCGAACTCTCAAGCGGCAGTTTTGCTCTGACCAGGAACCGGCGCGGCCGGGAGAGTCCCGCGCCGGTTCCTTTGCAAGGAGAGGCTGCTCACGTAGGGCAAGGGCGGCGGGATTGTGCCCAATGGCAGCCTCCCGACAAGAAACAGCCAAGTGGTGGGTGTGCTTCTCCTCAATTTTGGCGTCCTACTGGAAAAACCGAGCCCTCGTGCCGCTCTGAATGGTTGATCAGAGGTTCCCTAGGGCCTGTTACCACTCATGAGCATGATTCTGGTATCCTCGGTGGATGGAACTCACGCAAGCTCCATACGACCGGATCGCGCCTCCTCTCCCGGTGCCGCGCGGCCATGTCCGTCTCTCCCCTCGCCCCGTGCTCCCCGCCCTCTGGTCTGTTGCCGCGCAGGGCGGCACAGGGCGCGGGTTGCCGGCCCGATGTGGCACCTGGCCCCTCTCCCCCCGGCTGCCCCGCGGGTCGCAAACCGGGGGGCTCGCCCGGGTCTTCGCGCATTTGCACCGGGAACAGAGCGGGCGCCTCACGCGGGCGGCCCGGTCGCTCGCCCGCCCCCTCGTCAAAGTCCCTCCCGCCGGCCCGGGGGCGCGCACACAACCGGTCCTCAATCCCTCGGCCGCTCCCGAGGCGGGTGGACCACCAGGATGCATCTGGTTGCCGCGGATGATCGCCCGGCGCTCGCCTGCGCGCGCTCGCCCGGGCCCGCCCCCGCCGCCCCGGCGGGCCGCCCGTGGCGGACTCGCCTGGGTCCGCCCCCCCTCCTCCCGCGGTGCTGAGGGACCGGGCGTCCGCGGGCGCCCAGCCGCGGCCCTGGGCCGTGGCGCTGGGGGAGGAGCCCGTGGGGCCGCCGCGGCGGAGCCGGGTGAGCCCTTGGGCGTCTGCCCGTGAGCTGTCCACGCGGCGCACCGCAATCGCGCGGGTGTTGCGTCGATTGCAGGAGTTCCGCCGCCTCTGCTCGCGCTTCGAGCAACGCGACGTGCTCTTCCTTGGATGCATCGTCTTCGCCCTCATCATTGATGCCTTGCGATAGTGTGAACAGGCCCTAAACTCTTACGTCATTTCAGCCACTACTGCCGGATCCTGTAACTCATGCCAGCCATTGAGCGACGGTCAGTAGTATGATTATAGTTCGGCAATCTGCCGTAGGGACAAGTACTATGCAAACCCCCTCAATCAACCCTGAACCATTCCTGCAGGGAACGCCAGCCACCAGATTTCCCCGCGTGATTGTCTCGGCCCGACCGTTTGTGTTTCTTGTCGTACTTTTGTTCCTAAACTGTATCTCATGCGAGGCGGCCTCCTGGTCTCGGCATATCCCTCGTGTGGCCAAAAAAATATTTGTCGAGTTGCGGCCCCTGTTGCGCGTCAATGGTGGCGTGAAGGAAATCGGTAGGCGGCTCGGCAAGATGAAACTGCCAAACGAAGTCATTGAAGGTACCTTTTTGCACTTGGCGGTCGAAAAAGGCGTTATGACCCTTAGCGAGGCAGAAAGATTGTTTCGTCGGCTACGTGGTGTACCGGGTTTCCGATCAACGCTCATGAAGATCATAGGAACCAATTCCTCTGTGACTAAGGGCCACCTTTATGAACTGCGTCTCGCAGAAGCTTCATCCAGACTCGGGCTCAAGGTTCGGCACATCAACCTACCTTTCGCCGATGGGCTGAAGAATGCAAGCACCGATATTGATCTAGTGTTGGGAAAAAGCGTCGGCGAAATCATCGTCGAATGCAAAAGTTACGCATCCGACGCCCGCATACCCATGGATATGCTCCGCCGAGATATGGATTCGTTGAAATCCTACGCTGCGTCTGCAATTTCAAAAAAGGTAATTCCTGTTCTTGCGATAGAAGTCCGTCCCACGGATCAGGATCTCTATCGAAAAATACTAGGGGAGGCCAAGAGGCGTGGCGTGGAGGTGATTTTTGGTTCCGCAGAGGAACAGGCACGTCTCCTGATGGCCTTAGTGAAGGCGAAAGTATTATGAACATTTTAAAAAGATGTTTTTTTGTTGGCGGGTTTGTCACATTTTTGCTTGTCAGTTCTGAGCCCGCCAACGCAATCCTGGGTATGGGTGACGGCCCTGGTAGTTTTGAAAAATTCTATAGCTCCAACGATTGGTCGGCTTTACTAGGCTTGTCCGCCGCCTTAGCCTTAGTGCTCGGGCTAGTTGTATTTTTTACAGGCGGCTTGGGGAGCCCGCTGGTGCCCGTCGGAGTCAAGGCTGTTGCGACGTGGGTCGGTGGTTGGGGAACCGGTCTCTCCGGTGCAGCGGCTTTGAACCATGGTCTTGCCTTGCTTGGCGGAGGGACTGTGGCGGCAGGAGGTTTGGGAAAGGCAGGCGGAGCGGCCCTGTTGTCGATAGCTTTGGGGACGAGTGCAGAAGTGCCGATTTGGACCGCCACGGAGCTATACGAGGCTCTAGAGGAAGAACCAGAGGGCAGGACTATCGACTACAACAAACTGTTGCCCCAAAGACAATGGCACACAGTGTTGCCGTTACCCGTTAATACTTCGGGCCCCGTCGCCTACGAGGCTGGGTTGAAAGTCTTGGAGAAGATAAAGAAGATCGGCAACGATGGCGATGGCAACGATGGCGATGATTATGACTATGCGTTTTATCGCCAAGTTGTACGCGAGGCGATTCACGCAGTGCGATGGGCGCTGCCTTTTTCCTCAATCCAATTCAGAGGTAGTCTAGAAGGACTTGATGAAGCCTTGCCGTACTCCTCTCCCGAAAACCGAACAATCATCGTCGACGCTGTTGAACACTTGATGAATGATCTATCGGCAGTTGAAGAAATTGCGGACGCGTCCCTGCTTGCGCTACTATATTTCAATTTGGATGATGACGAAAGGGCTAATAAATACGCGAAACGAGCGCAAGTGATAGCCTACTCGTCAGAGTCAGACATCACCGAAAGCGCCAATTTGGCGATATTCATTGAGGCAGTAACGACATTGCGTGAGGAAAAGTTCGATTGGAAGTCTGTCATCGATAGGGTGGAGAAGGCTGCTCTGTCCGATCCAAAGAACGCGTTGCTACCGCTGATGTTTTCGATTTTGCTTGATCGGATCGGACAGCGAATCAATGATGGTTATCTTGATGAAAAGCATCTTTATCATGTGTTTGAACTCATGGACCATGATGATATTGCAGAGTTCAAGCGCAGGAATTTTCTTGTTGTTTTGTCCAGGTATTTACAGCGCCTTGAGATGGAACGATCGACAATTAAAATCTTGACCCAGACGGAAAACGAGACGATTCTAAGCAACCCCCGAACCTTGGATACCCTTGAAGAGTCGCTGCGAGCATACAAGTCTTTGTTGGACGACGGTACCAAAGTCAAGAACAGGATCGCAGTATTTGACTTGGAGGAGGAAGATACGAGAGAGGTAGCGAAGCTTAAAGCCGCGTTCGAACGCTATTCATTCAAGATTCAGGAACTTGCAAGCTTGGTCGACAAGGTGAGAACCGGTCAGGTATAGGCTTAGCGAATGAATAATGGTAAGGCCTGACGTCGTAGGCATTTAGCTGACCAAGGCGTGCCCCTGACCCGTCTGGATCCCAACATGATGACCAATAGCGGCACTGCTCAGGCGAGCTACCGCATGCTCTGATTATCAGGATCTGGATCATGCCTGCGGACTTGGGCATCCGCACCCGACTCACTTATTTTTGACGACCCGTCTTCTACGGGCAGACAGACCTGTCCCCAAGCCGCGGCGACAGAATCTCGGTTAGTAACAAGTCGCTGACGCCAAGCGCATGGAAACTGAGGATCTTGCGGGTGGGACGGCTCTCCTCCATCGTATCGGTATTGGACCTTGATCATCCGAGCTTCTGCTTTCGGCGCCAAAGCCGAAACGAAAGGACTGTACTCGACGGAAGCCGGGGTCTTTCCCATACGTAGCGATGCCCCGAATTGTGTCCATACCGGAGGTGCCGTGTCAGCCGGTGCTCGCAAGCATGTGGGATCCAGTCGCCTTGACGTTCGAAACTCACCCCCGCCTTCCGGGTCATGCGTGGCCGGTGTCACATGGAGTGGCGAATCGACTCCGTGACCATCCACAAGCGCTCTGCAGACTGGGCTGGGTACTGAAAGGAGGATATTGCGGGGCTACGAAAGGAATTAATTCGTCCTTTGGAGTGTGTTCGGTACAGCAGTCCGCTGGTTGCACTATTGCCGATTATGTTCTTGGATTGTTCCTCTCGTGCGTCTTTGGAGAGGAGATTATGTGCTCTGGTTGATGCTCTTCCGGCAAGTCCAACGAAAGGCGGGGGGGGGGCCATCACCAAGGAGGTTATGCGCTTGGCGTCGGGTGCCTATAAGTACCCCAGATCCACCTAGTTAAGGATCCCAGGTCTGGTAGCCTCCTAGGAAGCCACGCTACACCGACTAAATTCATCTCTGCATTGCGTTGCCTGATGCTAGACTCCCGATCCGAAAAGCCATGACTGCGAATAATCTTGAGGGGGAGAAGACGCTGTCAATGCCAGCATCATAATCGAAACAATTCATGACAGTGAGGAGGTTTTTGCCCGTTTTCCAAACGGCCAATAGGGCGATCTTCCTCTATTTGATATTAACCCTGTCCTTCATGGCGGAACTTAGCTCCTGGCAAAAGCCTCGACGAAGACAGTCAGGGGGTGGCGTTCTGCTGTTTTTGGAGGGTGACCAGTGAAGCGAGTTTGCCAACGGGCGGCAGACCACGGATGATCCGCCCGTTCACTACTAAGGTCGGGGTGGCTTTAATCTCAAGACGCAGTGCCTCGTCAATATCGTTCTTGACCAACGCCTCGGTACGCCCATCATCCATACACGCGCTGAACCGCTCGAAATCCAATCCAGCAGTCCTGGCATGAGCTTCGAGGGCGGCCCGCTCGAATTTAGTTTGATCCGCAAACAAGAGGTCGGCATACTCCCAGAATTTTCCCTGTTCAGCGGCACACTCGGCAGCCATGGACGCCGCACAAGCCCCCGGATGAACTTGGCTCTCCATGCCGGCGTTGCACTGCTGGTCAAGCGGATAGTGCCGAAACACGATGCGGACATCATCCGGGTTGGCCTGCTGGAACCTCAGCAGGGTGTTTCGGGCTCTGGCACATTGCGGGCAGCGGAAGTCAACGAACTCGTGAATGGTGAGTACGGCGTTTGCGGGACCCTCGCTGTGCCGTTCCGACCCACGCAGCACGACGGTGGGCTGGTCGTAGTAATAGCGCACAAAACTCATGTCCATCTCTGCTGGAGGAGGCGCAAGGTATTCCCGAAGGGGGGTGACGTATGCAGCGTCCTCTGTCTGGGTCAGCCCGATGCCCAGCAACACGACGGAGGAGCCCAGCGCGGAGTAAGCCAACCGAGACCGGGTCATCGTATGGTCTGCCCGCCCCTGCACGACGGCACTGGCGAAGAGGCCCAGATTCACCAGATACAGACCGGTACATAGGGGACAGACCGCTCCTATCGTGAAGAATGAGATCGCCGCCATATACAGCGAGAAGACAAACATCCAGCCACACAGCAGGGCGGTCAATCCAGGCACGGCCAAGAACGTGCTGGCGAGGAGAATCACATAGCTCCCAGCGGCAAGGGCGGCAACAGGAATCCCAAAGAGCGTGGCATAGGCGCTGCCCAAGACCAAGCTACAGTTGACCGTGGTCCCGGTGCCGCAAAAAGCCGATTCAATACTACCGTTTGCCCCCGCCTGATAGTGGAGGACCGAGAGGTAGATCCCGAGGACAAGGCCGAGCGTTCCAAGGACACGTATGGCGAGCGGTGGCCAACTGGGGATGGGGCGTTCTGCGTGACGCGTTGCGTGCAAGGCCGGGTCATGTGTGGCTGCCGTACGGCGGGCAGCTTTTGCTCTCTTTGCTGACATGGGCTGAAGCATTACCACACCCCCTGCTGCACCGCCAATAGGGGCAGGGTTGCCTTGCGCGACGCGGAGAAAGCAGGTAGGGGCGAACATGTCTCTGTAAGGAAAGGGAGAGGGGGATGGAGATGGATGATCTTGGCTGGATTCCCCGTTCTGTTCGAGACAAGCTCGACCAAGTCGGCATCAAACTCCATTTGAGAGAATGGCAGGCCTTCCCTCTGGAAGATCGCCAGACCCTGTGCGCCTTGCCCTGCCGGACGGCGGTCGAAAAAAAGGCGTTCCAGGATTGCCTCAATGCCTTGGCCTTGCTGCACTGCGGGGCGCTGCCGCGCCATCTGCCTCTGGACAGATCGGGTGGGAAAGACTAGGGACGCCCGGCAGGTCACTCCCTATGGATCACTGCGTTGCCAGCATTTCCTCGATCAATTCGGCAAACGCCGAGTAGGGCTGCGAACCGGACAGAAAACGCCCATTCACAAAAAAGGCTGGTGTCCCGCTCACCCCGAGTTGGGTGCCGAGCGCCAGATCCTTGCTGACTGCTGCGGTATAGGCGTTATTGTCCAGGCAGGCAGTAAACTGCGCGGTGTCCAGTTTGAGGTCGATGGCGTATTGTTTCAGTTCCTCGGGCTGTAAGGCCTTAATATTGGCAAACAAGATGTCGTGATATTCCCAGTATTTGCCCTGATCTCCAGCACAGCGTGCCGCCTCCGCCGCCTTATACGCCTGAGGATGAATCCGGGTTAACGGGAAATCCCGGAACACGAATTTGACTTTATCCTTATAGGTCTTCTGGATTCTGGAGAGTGCAGACTGCACTCGGGCACAGTACGGTCATTGATAGTCGGAGAACTCGACTAGCGTAATGGGTGCGTCCTGGGGTCCTTTTGTGGGTGCGCCGGCGGTCGGAACGTGAACAATCGGCGGCGTTAGCTTAAAGTCGATCGTGGCGGCTTGACGCAGTTCGGCTGCAAATGCCCGTTGGCGCTGTTGCTGTTTGCGGGCCTGGAGGGATTGTTTGAGTTGCGCCCGCAACTCCTCCAATGTCCTCTCTCCGAACCGGGCTTTATTCTCGTTATAATAATCCTTAACCTCTGCCTCGCTCACCGACTCTGTTTTATCGGTCACTTCCTGCTGGCGGAGTTGTTGGTGGGTGATACCCCGTTTCTTTGCTTCCTGCTCATGCAGATGTGCGTCGATGACCGAGTCGACCGCTTGCTTTTTGATCGAGTAGATCTGATTGTTCAAACGAAGCATCTGGCCTTTAATCTGATTTTCAATCTCTGCCTCGGTTATGCTTCTCTCGCCGACCGTAGCCAGGACTGGACTAGTGGCGTCGGCTCTGAGTAAGCCCGGGACCAACACGACTCCTGTCAGGAAAAAGGCACAGACAAGACTGAGGCTTTTCTGCCCGTGTGGCTTCATCGTTGCTCCTTAATCTAGAGTTCTGCTAGCCGGTAAAGGTCAAAAGGAGAAAGAAGAGCAGCAAGGGGGCGAGCATCCAGATGAGAAAAACTACCCAAGCCGGCCCTTGTCCCTGATTTTCCATATCATCTCCTCCAACTGAAATGGTTCGGTTTCAGGCCCTACCATACGGAAAACCGGACTCCGACTCAATGTGGGTCGTGGCGTAAAAGGATGGTTCCGCCGCTCCCTCTACTGGGGCTGGTCGAAAAGGGACTGCCGGGCAATCCAGAACCGAACGAGGCTCCAGACGATAAGAGCGACGATCAGCAGGCCCCACGCAACGTGTCCCAGCCGTTGGATAGAAGCGAGGGCAGCGTCAATCTCGGCTCCAAAGGAATAGGCCAGCGTAAAAATGACTGGTACGTAGACGGCGATGGCAATCAGAGAAATCCGCACATAGATAGGCGTCGGCATCCCGTGGGCGCCAACAATGATATGGGCGGGGAGGCGCAGGCCGGGCAGGAAGCGGATCAAGAAAACTGCCCGATTCCGATGCTGGTCAAGCCAAGTCTTCAATCGCTCGACCCATTTGCTGTGACGGAGAAAGGGAAATGCTGAGCGTGAATTTCTGCCCCTCCAATGTCGTCCCACCCAAAAACCAGCAAAATCGCCACAAAAAACACCCAGGCCGAGCAGCATGAGCATCGTAGTCAGCTGAACTTGGTCAGAGTAGTAGAGATAGCCGGCGGCAACGAGGGCGATCTCCTCGGCGAGTGGGATGAACCATATCCCGGCAATAAGCAGCAGAAAGATGGTGATATAGGGGGAGTACGTGAGGTAAGAAATCCAGTAATCAATGGCGGAGGCCGAGAACAATTCAAACACGGAAGCAGAGACTTTCTTACAATGACGATGCTTGGCACCCAACGAGAAAAACAGCGCGGTACACTCCAGGAACAAGCCTTATTATACCGAGATCAAGCCCGGTGGAAGATCCCGGGGGGCGGAGACGACACCCCCTCAACATCGTCGGGGGGCGTTATTCTTTCCTTCTGGGGCTGTTCTGGGTATACTGAGAGCTGACTTCAGCAACGCTGGAGGATGCAGAATGACGTGGTGGATAGTGTTTCTGAGCGGCTTGCTCTGGGTGCAATCGGCCTGGGCGACGGCGGACATTGCTCCCTCCCTTTTGGGCATGTACCGCAAGACCATTGAGGTCGAACGTGAACTCTACATCCATGCGGCCCGCTACGGGGTAGACCATCGGCTCGCTCGGGCCGTGATGCTACAGGAATCGGGTGGGAATGCGGAGTGGGTTTCTTCGGGCGGAGGTGTCGGGTATTTTCAAATGTCCCCCGGACTCCTCCGCTTACTCGGCAGTCCGACTAATATTGAAGCCGGTATAAAATACTTGGCGCAGTTACAAAATCAATTCACTCGTGAGGACTATGTCCTGGCCGCTTATAAGCTCGGCCCCGACCGGGTGCAAGAAGACGAGCCCATCCACTTCAAGACGCTGCAATACGTGGTGAGCATTGGGTACTATAAATCCGTTTTGCAGGAATATGAACCCGAAGTGCGGCGCCGGGCAGAACGACTCAAGCTCAGAAAAATTCAACCCGAGGAGTCGTGGGAATCTGTTGCCCAGACCCTTCGACTCCCACCCATCATTCTGCGTTTGTACAATCCCATGCTGGCGAAGCGGCTTCTTCAAGGAGGCTCGACCGTAGTCTATCCCATGGAAATACCGGCATCTCTGACCGGCGTGGGAGAAAAGCCGGTGTATGTGGTCAGGATTGGAGATACGCCTGAACTGCTGGCCAATGTCTTTCAGGTTGACCCACAGAGGTTTCGTCAGCAACATCAGCTGTGGTATTTACAGCCCCTTGCGGCTGGAAAGGAAATCTCTCTCCCAATAACCCCGACGGCCGCCTCAAAGAGACAAACGGGAGCGTCCCCACCGATACCGAGCCCCTCTGCCGCAGGGCGTGGTGCTGGAGAAAGGGAAAACCGGCAGGATCTACGGTATGCCGTGCGCCGTGGAGATTCCCTGGAGAGAATAGCGCGGCGTTACGGAACGACAGTGCGAGCTCTGAGGATGGCAAATGGTCTGCGCGGGACCCAAATCAATATCGGCGCGGTCCTGCGGATTCCCACCGGCCGGACCGAGACCACGCACTACCGGGTACGCTGGGGGGATACCCTGGGAGAGATCGCTCTCCGCTATAACACCACAGTTGCGACCTTGGTCCGGCTCAACAACCTCCGCAGTCACCACATTGAGGCGGGCAAGGTGCTGCGTATTCCCGCGTCATAAAGGGCGGAGCCGGGGACGATCAGCCTTCACTCAAGGGAGTCAGGCCGCGCGGGGCAATCGTCCTCTATGGTTCTGACCGTACGATAGGAGAACTCGGTGTAGGGAACAGGAATGCCAAGGCGCTGGATTCCTTGAAGACGTGTCCGACGGTCTCTCCGATCTCCGTTTTTCCCCGCCCAGGACATCTTGGAGCATGGACGGAATAATCTGTGTCCGCCCCTCCGCGCCACTTGTTGGCCCACCCGGACGAGCATCTGCACCGCCTCGTCGAAGGGAGCATCCCGGAGCGTCCGCTGATCGAACGGGCTCTAGGCCGAATGGCCGGACAGCGGAATACGCAGGGCATCCGCAACGGCCGCCACTTCTCGAAACATATGGACTGAGAGGATCGCCAGTTCTGGACTCGACCGCACCAGATGGACCGGCAGACGGATCAGGGCAGCCAGCAGGGCAAAGAGGTTTTGGGCGGCTCGCTTCGTCCATCCGATTGAGACGATATTCTCGACTGCGGCCGCCTTGAGGCCAACGTCAACAAACGTCTGAGCAAGACGGTCAACCCGCGCTGAGCGTGTGCCGCCGAGTTCGCCAAAAAACGTAATTCCTCCAGGGTATAACGGACCTCGCCATCGCGGACGAGGGTCGTGCCGCTCATAGTAGTCGCACCAACGACGGGGCTTGCGCCAAAAACGTGAGCTGTCCGGGCACTTTTCACCACGTCATTCTGAAGTGAGGCGACCGTGTCAACCCGGGAGATGTTTGACGCTGGACAAGGCGTGCGACATGTCCTTGGTCTTCACGGCAATCATCAAGATATCGGCCGTGTCGAGGGCGGAAGCATCGGCGTAGGCTGGCAATTGGACCCGAAAATCGGACAGTCCGGTGAGCCGGAGGCCGTTTTGCGACAGTCCGCACGTGACCCGGTCGGGCTATCATAACGGTGTCTACCCCATGCTGGGCGAGATGCCCGGCAACAACCGAACCCACACCGCCAGCTCCGAGCATCACAACCCGCATATCCATCCTCCCTTATTGGGGGTATGGCGGGTTCGGCTCGATATTGTCAACGAAGACGCTATCGTCTAGGGATACTCGGGGAATCGGACCCGATACACTCGCGAGAGATGGATGAAATATCCCTCTCCCGGTTTCAATGCAGCCAGATTTGCGGCCGTGACCTTTCTGCCGACGGTCTGACTGGTCGCCTCGGCCTCAGCCCCTTCTACGCGCAGGAGCAGCGTTGTTTCGTACCGCCCAAAGACGAGTCGAGAGGGGTGGGGAAGGAATTCGACCACCACCACTCCTGTGTGCAAGAAAAAGGCGAGTGTGTACTCCCAGCCAGCAACCTCTCGTGCACCGTCAATTATGAGGAGGGGAGGTGGGGAGGAGGTCGTGCCGAGACCGGCCTGAAGCGTCTGAAGCACCTGCTGGGCGATATCATCCGAAACCGTACCCTCCTCCGACAGGGGGATATACGCAGCGCCCTTGCGTAGCAGGAGACGAAAGGGCATTTCAAGTTGCTGACGACCGTGAGCGTCCAGACACACCACCACGCCGTGCCGGCGCGCTTGACGCAGAGCAAGACCCAGGCATAACTCGGTCCGGTCGTGTAGTGGTCCCCCCAGCACGGCCAGACGTCCGCTGAGGTCGGGCAGCGGCAAGAAAGGCTCCTGAGCCATGATAGTGGGGAGCATAGCGCCTCTCCTGCCGCATGGGAAGCTGATCCATGCCGGTCCGCACCGCCTCTCCCCTACTCAGACCGTGCCGAAGCGCGTATAAGGGGTGCATGTCAACGGTGCGCTCGTACAAAGGCGTTTTCCTGGTGATAGGACTCCTGGCCATAGGTGTGGCGGCGGTGACGATGACCTATCGCCATCGCCCTCCATCCAAAGAGAGCCTGCAGAGTGTCCTGCAAGCCCGCGGGATGCCCGCGGCAAAACGGGGAATGCGACTGTCCCAGGCCGGGCGCCAGCTTCTGCCACCCAACGAGCGGGCCGAAATGGATGCGATCTATGCCGAGGCCCTCCGAGCGTTGCCCGAGCGGGAGCGACGGAAATTGGAGGAACTGAGAAAGCAGGGAGGGCAGGCCAACGGAGGGGAGATGACGGAGATGGGCCGGTTGGTCCAAAAGGCGCTTCGGACGCTGCCGCCGGACAAAAATCAACGCCTGTTTGCTCTGGTCGAAAAGGCGGTTGCCCTCCAGCTTGCAAAACAACAGGCCGCTCCCCAGCCGAAGTAAGTAGCATGGCGCTCTCAGCCCCTCTCACCGCCCCCTGCCTGCTGTGTCTGCTCGTCTGTCTGGTCTGGCCGACCTCGGTTGCCGGTATCCGATCCGACGCCACGACGCTGTTCGGGATTGAAGGCTTTCGGGTAGCTATGGTGACCATCAGCCCTCCGGCACGGAGACTGGGATTTTCAGAAACGCAGTTCCACACGCTGGCGGACACTCATCTGCGCCGCAATGCGCTGACAGTCGGGGATTTTCCAGCCGTACTGGATATCTCGCTCCGGGTCGTGGAACACCCAGCCGCGGTGTTGGCCTATTCGCTCGAACTGCAAGTACAACAAGTCGTCCATCTGAAGCGGACGGAGCAGGTCCATTTAATGGCCCCAACCTGGACGGAAGGAACTCTGACCATGGTAACGCGAGCAGGACTGAGACGCAGCGTTGAAAGTGCCCTGGCGGAACTCTTTGACTCGCTGGGTCGGGATTATCGCTTGGTCAACTCATGAAGCCTGTCGTCAACGCCAAAGACAGCAGCCTGCTCGTCCGCATCCCCACGGGCGAGTATTGCATGGGAAGCGAGAGCGGGACGCCGCCCGAACGTCCGGCTCACCGGGTCTTGTTGGAGAGTTTCTATATCGCTCAACACCCGGTGACGAATGCTCAGTACCAGCGGTTTGTCCTCGAAACCGGCCATCGCGCCCCCCATCTCGATGATGCCCGGGTGGAACGTGAGAATTGGGACCAGGGTCGAAACCTCCCGCCCGCGGGGCGAGAAAACCATCCGGTCGTCCTGGTGAATTGGCATGATACCCAGGCCTACTGTGCCTGGGCCGGAGGGCGGCTGCCGACCGAGGCCGAATGGGAAAGGGCTGCCCGTGGCGGGTTAGCAGGCGAGCTCTTTCCGTGGGGAGGCGGGATCAATCGGGAACTGGCAAATTATGATAATCGAGCCGGGACCACCCCGGTTGGGAGCTATCCGTCCAATCCCTATGGTCTGTACGACATGGCCGGTAATGTCTGGGAGTGGGTGGCTGACTGGTACGATCCCCACTATTACACGGTCTCCCCGACTGAAGACCCGCAGGGCCCGGCGACTGGAATGGTCAAAGTCTTGCGCGGAGGAGCCTGGCTGCTCTTCCCCGAATTTTGTCGGGTGTCCTACCGCTTCCGCAACAACCCTCATTTTCGCCTCAACCTGATTGGCTTTCGTCTGGCCAAATCGGCCTGAGTAGACCCTCCTGATACAGATGGGCCAGGGCCTGACGGATTTGGGCAGGCAGGCTCTGCTGCCCGTCGGGGTGACGCTGATAGGCGGCCAGAATGTCCGGGACGGCGGACTGCGTCTGCACGCAGTGCAGCAGGGTCGGGATATTCACCCCAGACAGAAAGCGCAGGCCACGCGGATAACGCGGGGTCACAACCGCCGGCCGGAACTCCACATACGAGCCTTCGATCACAGGTTGCTCCTGAATACGTAGGCCCGGCGTCAGAGCTAGGTGCGAAACCGGTTGTGAATCAAACGGAGAAAAGAGTGTGGGCGGCTGTGGCGGAGCGACCGGGTCCGCGTCGGGCTCAAGGTGCAGGCACCGGTACTGCCAAAAGGGACGGTCCGGCCAGCGACCCTCTTCCGCGTAATAGCGGGCCGACTGCCGATGATGGCTGCGATAGGTGTCCCGCTGACCGACTTCGTACAATTCGACAGCCTGGGGCTGCATGGCGGGCCGCTGGAGTATGGTGTTGACGACTACGGCGCCGGTAATGGCGGATGCCATGGCTTTCCGGACTCCTTCCGAGGACAAGGGATCAATGAACAGGCCGGCGTCGCCGACGAGGAGGGTACGGCCGGCGACAAACTGTCGTGCGCTATACAGGCTGGCATCAAAGACTTGAGGCGGGCGGGGGAGGTGCGCGTCAGCTAGAAAGCCCGAGACATAGGCCGTCTTACGAAGCTCCTCAATATAAAAGCGTTGCAGTCCGACTCGCTTTACGGCACGGCTGTGCCGCCAGTCAAGCAGCAGCGTGACATTCCGCTCGCCCGTGTGCAGTGGGACTGACCAGACCATGCCGTCTGCATAGGCTTCTAGCAGGGTGTTGGCGGAATCTACGCCGGGTGGATTCTCTGCATTGTGCCAATAGCCCGTCAGAGCCAGGGTCTGAAAGACGCTGTCCCGCCGGCGTAGGTTCTGACGGGCGCAGATGCCCGCGTGGCCGGTCGCATCAACACAGAAGGCTGTCCGAATGCGCTCTCCTGAGCCGTAGCGGACGGCCACGCCGTGTTCCCCGTCAGGCCGGACATCTCGCACCGGCTGTCCTTCCAGAACTTGGACACCGGCTTGGCGGGCGTGATGCAGCAGAATCAGGTCAAAGTCGGCGCGCACAGACTGAAAACCGCGCCGGTGGTGATCCGAGCTGTAATACGCGGTACGCGGCTGAGAAGATCCCCAACACACGCTATGACCGGCCATGCGTAGAAAGCCGGCCTGTTCCACCTGTGTCCGAACGCCCAGAAAGTCGAGCAGGGGGAGGATACTAGGTGTCAGGGACTCCCCAATCTGATGTCGCGGAAAACGGCGCTTCTCGATAAGGACGACACGATAGCCGAAGCCCGCGAGTTGGTGGGCGATGGTCGCTCCGGCCGGACCGCCACCAGCCACCACGATGTCTGCTGCAGGAGGGAGTGTCACGTCAGACTGCCAAGAGGGACCGTGGAATTACTGCCCGGAACCTATGCCGCCGGATCAGGAAGAGCAACACGCGAGTCGTGTCTATTCCGTCTCAGGCCAAGCTGCTGTACAGTCGGCTTGCTATGCGTCCTCTCAGGCCTGTCGCCAGGCGTATGACCTCGGTGCTCTCCCGGTTCTATCGGCTGTCGCCCTTTGTGAAGCCGTATGTGCGGAGAATCGGCGTCGTCTTTCTCCTGTCTTCCTTTGGCACCGTTCTCGGGTTGCTCTGGCCGCTGTTCACCAAAATCCTGATTGACGATGTGTTGCTTGCGCGCAACACGTCGCTCCTGGTGACGCTGTGCGGGATCATGTTGGGTGCCACGCTGCTCGGTTATGGGATAGGGGCAGTCAATCGCTATCTCTACACCCAGGTCACGGCGCGTGTGTTGTTTGCGCTCAGACAGCACCTCTTCGCTCATTTGCAGAAGCTCTCCCTCCGCTTCCATACCCGGGTCAAAGTCGGCGACCTCCTGTCGCGTCTGAATACCGATATTGCCGAGATTCAGTCCGTCCTCACCGATGCGGCCTTCACCTTCGTTTCCAATAGCTTCGTCCTACTGGCAACCGTGGGATTTCTCATCTGGCTCCACTGGCAGCTCTTTCTGGTCAGTCTGCTCGTTATCCCGCTCCAAATCTACGGGGTGCGCAAAATACAGCCGTATATGGTCGAGGAAACCCGCAAGGTGCGCGAGTTGAACGCCTCGATTTCCGCCTTTTTGGTTGAATCCCTGTCTGCCATAAAATTCGTCAAGCAGTTTGGTGCGGAGCCTATCCAATTGGGGCGGTTAGGCCGATTGGGGCAACGCTTTGTTGCGTTGGTGACGCGGTTCGAAATGATCGGCTATGTCGGCAGCACGACCGCGACAGCGACGACGTTTCTAGGCAGTACCCTGGTGACTCTATATGGAGGCTACCTGGTGATTGAGGGCCAGATGAGTATTGGCGGTCTGGTTGCCTTCGCAGCCTACCAGGCGCGCGCCTTCAGCCCTATCCAGGTTCTGATGGACCTGTACCTGCGCATTGAGAGAGCTGGTGTATCCGTGGACCGGGTGTTCGAGTTTCTGGATATTGGACAGGAATATACCGAGCCGTCCGATGGGACCTTGCGCCTCGAAGACCTACGAGGGGAGGTCGAATTTCGTGACGTGTCGTTCGGCTATCAGACCAACGCTCCGGCCAGTCAGCCGGTGTTGCGGCAAGTGAGTTTTCGGGTGGGGGCCGGGCAGCGCCTGACCGTTCTGGGGCCAAGTGGAACGGGCAAGTCTACGCTGGTTGACCTCTTGATACGGTTGTATGAGCCCCAGGCCGGGGCCATCTTCCTGGACGGTCATGACGTGAGAGAGCTGGACCTGGAATGGTTACGTCGACAGGTGCTCGCCATTGGCCACGATCCCTTTCTGTTTCACGCCTCGATTCTGGAAAATGTGTCATGCGCCAGCCCGGAGGCAAGCCGCGAAGAGATCGTCGCGGCGGTCACAGCGGTTGGCCTGCACGAGGATATCACCGCTTTACCCGACGGCTACGAGACCACCGTGGGTGAACGAGGTACGGGCCTGTCTACCGGACAGCGTCAGCGTATTGCCCTAGCCCGCGCCCTGCTCAAAAAGCCCCGGATTCTGGTATTGGACGAAGCCTTGTCCGGTCTTGATGTCGAAAGCGAAGCCGCCCTTCGCCAGACCTTATCTGCCTTCATGCAAGGCTGCACGACCCTGGTCGTGACCCATCGACTGAGTTCACTCCACGCCGACGATGTGGTTGTCCTGCTCAAGCATGGCGCGGTCGAATGGCGGGGGACTTGCCGGGAGCTGGCCCGAGTGCCTGATATCCTGCAGACCGTTGCCGGGTAGTATTCGCCCTCTCTCACCCTCATTGCGTGTGACTCGTCTGTCGAAGATAGGTCCGGGCGGTTTCCGGCGTCAGATCCGGACGGCGTTCGGCCCAGAGGGCGAGGGCGGCAGCAATATGCGCTGAGGCAAAGCTATGGCCGTAAAAGTTCTGCGTTTGGGCCGGGCCGGATAAGGGGCGCGGATAGGGATGGGCCCGGAAGGGAATTGGGCTGTCTATGAGGGCGCGATGTTCGTCCCAGGCGCAGTTTTCATCCGCGGCCACGCCTATGACGCCGGGTAAGGTTGCCGGTAACACATCCGAGCGGTCCGGGGGGGAAGACGCAATAAGAATGAGATGTGCTTCCTGTGCCTGGGAGACGAGAGCCGAGAGCGACTGGCGATGCTGTACGTTAATCAGTCCCAGGCTCAGATTGATGATTTTCATGCGCTGTCCAATGGCCCAGCCCAAGGCCGCTTCCAGAACCGGCAATGAAGTGGCGAGGTGGTCGGTAAAAATCTTGACCGCGTAGAGCTTGGCTTGGGGAGCTTTGGCGCGGACCACCCCGGCGAGGGCGGTCCCGTGCCCGATGTGATCGGAGTACTCCGGGCTGGTTTGGACCTCGTTCTCCTCGTTCAAGAAAAAATGAATGCCGCCTGCGACGCTGCCAACGTGCGAATGCTGGGTATTCACCCCGCTATCGATCAGCGCGACTTTCACCCCCATCCCGGTCGGCACCCTGTCTTGACCCATGGCTCTGCCCCCTGCTAGCAAAGCATACCAAATATGCTCGTTTATGCGAATAGGTGAGGGCGGTTTCGGCAACTCCGGCTCTATTCTATTTGACTCCTACTCAGGGAGGGATAGAATCCGGCCATATGCGTCAGGGAGGGAGTCCCAGTATTCCAGCCTGGGGGAGAGGACAGGTATGACGACCGGAAAAACATGGAAACGGATGAGAGGGCATATCTGGGTGTCGCTCGTATTGGCGGGACTCGCTGGCCCGCCCCCCGATGTCCAGGCCGCAGAACACCAAGCGACGCCTTCCGCTAGAGAGACGTTGGTGGTCCGCTGTATAGTTTGCCACGCGCCGCAAGAAGATGGTAAGCTTGATGCGATTGAATCCCAGCGCAAGTCACCCGAAGGCTGGAGCATGACGCTCAGCCGTATGGTGCGAACGCACGGGGTCGAATTGCAAGACGGAGATGCCCGCGTTCTGGTCAAATATCTAAGCGATCACTACGGGCTGGCTCCCAAAGAAGTCGGGCCCTATCGCTTCATTCTCGAACAGCGCAACACCCGCACGACGCAGGACGTGCCCAAGCCTCTCCAGGCCGGCTGTATCCAGTGTCACACCTATGCGCGGATCGCCTTGCAGCGCCGGACGCAGGACTCGTGGGAGCGGCTGCCGGATGCCAAGGTCGCGCTTATGGCAAATATCGGCAGTGAGACCGCTTCTGCCGGTCAGTTGAAAGACTACTGGTTTGATGACGCCAAGAACAGCGCAGTACCCCATTTGGTCAAGCATCAGCCGTTTGAGACTGAAGCCTGGACGGCCTGGCGGGCGGCCAAAAAGTCAAGCTATGCCGGAACGTGGCTGGTGGTTGGTCATGACCCCGGCCGGGGCGGGGATTACACCGGGCAACTGACGCTGACCGCGGGGGAGGACGATCAATACACGGGGGATTTCTCCTATACGTTTGCCGACGGCTCGCGGATGGAGGGCTCCACGACCGGGGTGATGTACACGGGCTTCCAATGGCGCGGCGTTGCCGAAGCCGAGGAGACCGGACCGGCCGGTCGGGAGATGCGGCAGCGCGAGATCTTCTTTGCCGCTGAAGACGGGAATACCGTTTCCGGTCGGCGCCTGCTGACCAACTTCGGTGACCTAGGCATGGACGAAACCTGGTACCGCCGCCAGGGTGGGGCGCGGTTGCTGAAGGTCAGTCCGACCATGATCCAAACCGGTTCCCCTCAGACGGTAAAAATTTTCGGGATGGGCTTCTCTGGAGACAGACTATCGGCGGATAAAATTTCTTTTGGTGAGGGCGTGGGCGTGTTGTCCCTGCGGCTTGAGGGCAACCAGACGATTGTGGCGGAAGTCTTTGCCGGGGGCGGGGTGGCGGAGGGGCCACGCAGGGTCTCCATTCAAGGGGTGGCGGGAGAAGGGGAGGTCGCGGTCTACGAGTCGGTCGACTATATCCGCATCGCACCGGAACGGGGCTTCGCCCGGCCCGGCGGCATTCGGACGCCGAAGATCTTTCAGCAGTACGAAGTGGTAGGCTATGCAAACGGCCCGGATGACGCCAGGGGTACGGACGACGATGTCAAGTTGGGACGGGTCGGCCCGGTCACGTGGAATCTGGAAGAGTACGTGAAACGTCCGAGCGATGACGATATCCAGTATGTCGGCACGGTCGATCAGACCGGGCTGTTCCATCCCAACGAGGATGGGCCGAATCCCAAACGCCACTTGATGGAGGGCAACGTGGGCGATGTCTGGGTGGAAGCCTGGTATACGCCCGAGGACGCGAAACGACCTATGGGCGCGCGCGCCCACCTGCTGGTGATGCCGGCCAAGTTTGTCTTTCCACCGATTGAATAGCATGCTACAGGACCTGTGAGGGGAGAGCGATATGGAACTGCACTTCCGTGCGGAGAACGCCCACGCCATAACGCAGGACAACCAGAACATTCTGGTTGCGGCCAAAAGCATGTCCATGTTTGTTATGGACCCGGTCTCCCAGACCGTTCTCAATTATCTGCAGGCGCACCCGCACACGACCCAGGAGGAGCTGACCGCCCGTCTGGCCGAGCACTTCCCACTGGCTGAGGTAACCGAGACGATCCAGGAATTTATTGCTTTAGAGATTCTACACACCCAGGAGCGTTCCGCTACTCCGGCTCCCCTGCCGGTGCTTGACGTCGAGCGTTTCCCGGTGAGTTCGCTCGTTGTCAACGTAGCCAATAAGTGCAACCTCCACTGCACCTACTGCTACGAACCCGAGGGGGCGAAATATGGCCCCTCGCCGGTCCAGATGGACTGGGAGACCGCGCGCGATAGCGTGGATTTTCTGTTCAGGAAGTCCGGTGCCACCAAAGAAGTCAATCTGATCTTCTTTGGTGGAGAGGCGCTGCTGAACTTCAATCTCATGCGTCGGGTCGTCACCTATGCGGAAGACAAGGCCCAAGCCGAAGACAAGGTCGTCGACTTCTCGCTTACAACCAATGGGACACTGTTGACCGACGAGGTGATTGACTTTTTCCAGGCCCATCGGTTTGGCGTGACCATCAGCATTGATGGGCCCCAAGACCTCCACGACAAGCGGCGCGTCTTCCTCACCAAGCGGGGCGAACAGAAAGGCTCCTACGCCCTCTTACGGCCCCGCCTGGAACGCCTGCTGGAGCGCTATACGGTTAGGCCAGTGGTCGCCCGGGTCACGGTCACAAAAGACACTATTGATATCGTGCGCACCTACGAGCATCTAACGCAGCTCGGTTTTTTTGAGGTGGGCTTTGCGCCGGTCACCGCCCAGGCCGGGGCCGACTATGGTTTGGAGCCAGTCGATTTGCGTGAGTTGCTGCGGCAGTTTCGCGAGCTTGGTGCGGTATATATCGAGCGGGCACTCAACCAGGAGTACACGGGATTTTCAAATTTGAGCACCCTGCTGACAGATATCCACTGGGGCACGAACAAACTCTTTCCGTGTGGGGCGGGTCTGGGCCTGTTGGATGTGGACGGCAACGGTGACGTGTATTTATGCCATCGATTTCCGGGCACGGAGGAACAAAAATACGGCAATGTCAAAGACGGCATTCCGTACGACCGGCTGAACGCTTTCATCAACGGTGCCCATCTGGGCAATAAGCCTGTGTGCCAGACCTGTTGGATTCGGGGCCTGTGTGGCGGCGGATGCTACCACGAAGCCATGACCGAGTTTGGGGACACGGCACTGCCGAATCTGCACTACTGTGATTTCTTGCGGACATGGACGGAATACGGCATTGGTGTATATATGCAGTTGCAAGAACAAACCCCTGGGTTTGTCGAGCAATATGTGCTACGCGGGCGTGGAGATGCCCCGAAAGAATTGACCTAAGGGAGAGTGTGGGATGAAACACCTCAAGGCAGCGAACTCCAAGGCCCGGGCCGTCACCGCCAGTGTGACACAAGCGACTTCCACCGAGGAAGACGTCGTCGGGATGGCCCAACCCATTGGCTGTACGACGATCTTCAATCCGGGCTGGGAGGCCAATCCGTGGGGTGGGGCGAGCAGCATGTGCGCCCCTATGGAGGCCGACCTGCTGAGTTGCGCGAATTTGTGCTGGTGGCCGGCCCAGGTGCCGGATAGCCTCCAGAACGCTCCCGAGTGGGCCAAAGGCTGCTCGGGCATGAATCAGGAAGACTGGCGCAATCTCGATGTGGTCTTTCCCAAGACCGGTACGTCTGGATGAACGCAGTGAGCGGAAGGAGCTAGCGGTGCACGGGAAAAACAGGCCGCTGCTGGGGAGCTTGCTCTTTGTGCTCGGGCTGCTGGCCCTGCCGCAGACGACTTGGGCCAAGTGGTATCTCCTAGCCAGCACGCATCCTAACAATCTGGTCGTCGTCGACACTGAAACCGACACGGTGGTCAAAGACATTGCCCTTGAGGGCCGCGGGCCGGCGCTCTACATCGCGCCGAACCCGGCCCGGCCACAATTCGCTTATGTCGTAAACAATCTGGCCAAAAGCGTTGCCATGATTGATCTGGACGAAGGCAAGCAGGTCAAAAGCTTTGACTTGTCCAGCGACAACGAGCTCGTGCGCACCATGGCGATTGATGTGAACATGCAGGGCACTCGGCTGTTCGTGCACGAAATGCCGACTCAGCAAGACATGGGCCGCTATACGGCCCGGGACAACCGGATACGGGTCATTGACCTGGAGACCAATGAGACGCTGACCACGTTCGCCGCTCCCCGCCAGGTGATGGGGCTGGCCTCTTCAAAAGATGGCAAACGCCTCTATCTGTTCAGCGTCGGCCAGGACATTTTTGTGCACAGTACAGAAGACGGCCGTCTGCTCGATGTCATCCCGCTGGCGAACCGCAACATCAGCGGCATTGCGAGAACCGATGGCCTGCCGCTCGGTGGGACCTATCAGGAAAGTGGCCACCTCGTCTCTTTTGGGACCTTCACCACCGATTCCATCACCAATCAAGTGACGCTCGGTATTGGCTCGCTCGACCTTACTCAGGAAGACCCGGAACTGAAAATCGTTGAGTTGCAGCCTTTTGTTGAAGGCGACTACGTGCTCACAGGTGCGCTGTCGCCGCATACGAACAAGGCGTATTTTGCGTATAACAGTTTGTGGAAGGTTGACCCGAAAACTCGCCACATCGAGAAAAAAGTTTCGCTGTCCAACACTTATTTTGCGCCGCTCGTTCACCCCGAAGGCAAGAAGGTTTACTGTGGCAGCAACTGGCACGATGTCGCGGTCTACGATGCGGAATCACTCGATCTGATCACCAAGATCCCCTTGGGCCGCTCGCAGACCGGAGGGGTGAGTGTCTTGCGGTTTGTGAATCGCTAGCGCCCGGCATGTCTCGGACAGTACTCACCCGTCGCAGTGTTCTCCAGGGGATTGGCACCGCCGCCCTTCTCGGTCAGGCGCACAGCTTGGCGCATGCCGTTGAAAAAGGTGATACGGCCAGCTTCGCTTCGGTTGTGAAGCGCCGACGTATGATCCGCAAATACGAAGATCGGTCGGTTCCTGAAGATGTGATCAGAACGCTGCTGCGCTACGCTGCGCGTGCGCCCAGTGCGGGTAATCTACAGCCGTGGGAATTTATTCTGGTACGCGCCCCCGAAATCCGAGCCCAACTTGCCAAGGCGGCGATGAATCAGAACTCGGTCGCCACCGCGCCGATTATCATTGCCACCTGTGCTGATATCCAACGCCTGGGTGAGCAATACGGCACGCGCGGAGCTTTTTATAGTTTGGTGGATACCGCGTTTGCTTCGCTGCTCATTCTGTTAGGTGCGACCGAGCAGGGGGTCGGGGCCTGCTTCGTCGGCGCGTACAATCCGGAAGAGGTCGCCACGATATTGCAATTGCCCAACCACGTCCGCCCAGTCGGGCTCATCACCCTCGGCTATCCTGCGGAAACGCCGCACAAACCGAGGAATAAGAGAATCCCGCTCGAGAACCTGATCCACGAGAATACGTGGTAGGCGGGAGCACCGTATCCTTCTCATTTTTTGCTACGCAGGAGGATCGTCTGTTGACCGTGCTTGTTGTCGAAGACTCTAGGCGGTGATGGGTGTTGGGCACAGGCGAAGGGAAACGAAAACGGGTTCCGACCATCGTTATCCTGAACCATCTCTGAGCGCCGACGAAGAACGGCTGCTCGCAGAGATTGCGCCGGGAATCTGCGTACAGATGTTGACGGACTGGTTGGAGGAACGCCCACAACCACATCTCACACCGAGATATTGATGGCTATCAGCGTCTCTGTCGCGGTGTGGGTACTGGGGGCTGGGCGGCGCGCGCTCTTTGCCGCTGGGGGAGGCGGGGGATACGCTTCGCGCTGCTCCCAAGGGGCAGGGAGGGACCCGAGCCATGATCCGGCGAACCGGCCAAGCTGGTTGCGATCTCTGGCCCAGCAGAGGGGGTGTGGAGCGCCCTTTGCCGGGCTGGGGCGGGGCCGACGATGGGCCAAAGACGAGGAGCGGGCGCTCGCAATCTCCAAGGCCGGGGCACTCCTCGCCAGCCTTCGGATCTTAATACGCAGACTGGCCAGGCCTTGTTATGCAACAGAAACTTTCGAGTCAGGCTCTGAGCTCGACTTTGTACAAAATTACCTCACGTCCATGTCCAGAAGATCTCGTTTTTGGCGATTTCGTCGAGGGCCTGTTCGAGCGGGAGCACGAGGCCCCCCATGTCTCCGCCGTCCTGCCAGGACTGGCGCCAGGACCAGTAGCGCCCCCTCATCGTGTCCCCTGAGCCTGTCGGCGGGAGCCTTGCGATCGGTGCCTGCGGGGCCGTGAGATACAGATTGTAGCCGCCGCGCCCCCTGGGTGACCGTCCCGCCCCCGCCCCTGGATTTGTTGACCGCTTCGATGCGCGCCAGACAGGGGTCGGATGCGGCCATGAAGCAGTGATAGCGGATTGGAGGGCTTCTGTCGCTGCCGCGATGCTGATTCACCCGGTCGCATGCGGGCGCCCTTGCCTGCCGGATGCTTCTGGATCCGACGGTCGTCATGACACATTGCGACGACCCTTCGAGCGCCAGCGGCGATCCGGTTCCGCCGTTCCTGATCGACTGGCGGGAGCCCTTTCGAGGCGCCTTCTCCTCCCCGACCTGGCGGCGGGGGGCGGGGCTGGTCATGGGAGCGGGGCTGGCGCCGGGCAAGAGCACCGTGTCGGCCTGCCTGCGGGTGACCGGGCGGGCGCTGTGCGAGACCTTCTCGTCCGACCCTCAGGTTCTCAATCGCGCCCGCTGGGACCCGCGTGACCTTTCACGCCGGCTCGTGCGCGTGCTGGTGGCGCGGCTTTTGCCGGGCAGGGACCGATCATCATCGGGCTCGATGACACCCTCGAGCGCCGCTGGGGCGCGCGTCTCAAGGCGCGCGGCATCTAGCGCGACCCGGTGCGTTCCCGCCATGGCCATTGCGTCAAGACCCGCGGGCTGCGCTGGCTCAGCTTCATGCGGCTTGTCCCGCTGCCCTGGGCGCCGGGCATCAGGGCCCTGCCCTTCCTGACCATCCTGGCCCCGTCCGAACGCTTCGCCGCCAGGCAAGGCCGGCGTCACAAGCAACTCACCGCCTGGGCGCGACAGGGCATGCGTCAACTCCTTCGCTGGGTCCCGCACCGCGCGAGCGTCTGCGTCGCCGACAGCAGTTTCGGAACCCACGAACTCGCCTGGCGCCTCGGACAGCGCGCAACCCTCATCAGCAGGCTGAGGCTTGATGCCAACCTCTTCGCGCCCCCGCCGCCGCGCGACCCGAACAAACGCGGTCGACCCCGGCAAAAGGGGCCGCCCCTGCCCAAGCTCCAGACCCGCCTTGACGACCCCGCTGCCCGCTGGCCAAGCCTCACGCTTCCGCGCTGGTACGGAAGTTCGAAGGAAAAGACACTCCAGATCATCTCCGATACCGCGCTCTGGTATCGTCCCGGCACCCCTCCCCAGGCCATCCGATGGGGGCTGGTGCGCGACCCGGAAGGCGCGCGCGACCCGCAGGCGTTCTTCTGCACCGACACCCACATGGCGCCGGCCAAGATCCTCGCCCCCTTCGTGCGGCGCGGGCAGGGCGAGGTCACCTTCCAGGAACTGCGCGCCCATCTCGGGCGCGAAACACAACGCCCGTGGTCACACGCGGCGATCGCACGAACCCCCCCCGTCCTCTGCGGGCTCTACAGCCTCGTCTGCCTCTGGGCCACAGACCTGCTCTCGACAAACCCCCTGTCCTACGCCGCCGCCTGGTACCAGCAAACCCGCGTCACCTTCTCCGAGGCCATCGCGGCCATACGATGCCAACTCTGGCTTGGAAACAATTTATCGCGCTCCCCGCCACACCGGGAACCAAACATAATTCCGCCCGACAAGATCAGGCGGATGCAGTACGCCCTCTGCTTCGCAGCCTAATGCACAAAGTCGAGCTGAGGGATTCGACGGTGCCTGTCGTGTTGGTCGGCAGAGAGACCAGACGCTGAAAGCATGTACGATGGCTCGGTGAACAAGGGGGCAAGGCTAGGTGTCGTCAACCTTCCGAGAACATTCAACTAGAGCTTGTTACCACTCATGCGCATGATGAGGGTCTCCTCGGTGGATGGACCTCACGCAAGCTCAAGACGCACGTATCACGCCCCCTCTCCCGGTGCCGCGTGGCCTTGTCGTGTCCCCCCGCCACGTGCTCACCGCCATTTGGTAGGTGGCCGAGCCTAGCGGCACCCGGCGCGGATGACCGGCCCGGTGGGACACTTGGCCCCCTCTCCCCCCGGATGCCCCGCTGGTCGCCCCCCGGCGTCCTCGCCCGGGGCTGCGCGCCTCGGCAACGAGCCCCGCTCGGGCGCCTCAATCTGGTGGAAACCTCGACCGACCTGTGTTTGAGAGTGGGCTAGCGGCGATTGAACCAGGGAGATACCGCTCTGGCGGGGAGTGCGCCGGTTCGCGTCCCATGGGGCACATGCTGGGTGTCTGTTGCCCCGCCGGCGCGGGCACCGGGCGGCGGTCCGACGGAGGCAGGCGGGGGAAGGGGGTCGCTCCGATTGGCCCTCGGTATCCGGTGCCGCGGCCCGGACGTGGCACCGGCACCGGAGGGACAACGCCAGGGAGCCTTGCTGGGCCCCCCATCCATGTTCGCGGCCCACTCGGACAGCGGCGCGGCGGGGCATGGCCGCGCCGAGAACAGGGCGGGGCAGCGGGGTGCCGGTTGGCGTCTTGCGGGGGCGGAGCGCAAGAACGCCCTGGGCCTGGAGCCCGGCTGCGTTCCCGGCCGCCCGGGCTGCGTTACACCTCGCCCGGACGCAGGCTCTCGGCATCTGGAGCCCGGCTGCGTTCCCGGCCGCCCGGGCTGCGCTCTCGGCCCCGCCCTTCCCGGACCTGGTGGCCTGCTCCCGCCCCGCCCCCGGCGCAGGGCCGCCCGGGCGGCCGGCGGGCCGGTTGCGCCACGGAGCAAGCGCCATGTGCGGGCAATCGACATGGGGTGCTTACTCTCCGCAAGGGGGCCCTGCGAGAGCAACCAGCCCGGCAGCGACGGCGGGGTCCCCGCCGGGGGGGGGCCTTGCGGGCCGTGGCATACTGGTCTGGCCCGCGCGCATGTGTGTCTTGCTGCGCGGCCGGGGCGGCGCCGAGCTGCCCGCCCGGCGGTGGAGCTCTCCGCTCCCGAAGCGGCTCGTCAACGGCGCTACACCGGGCCGGGAACGCGCCGGCTCGGGGCCGTTGCTCCCGCAACCGCCGCCAACTCAAGCGAGCCCGGCTGAGCACGGCCAGCCGCTCGGCGTTCAGCTTGGGCCTTGAGGCCAGCACCCACCCCTTGCACAGCGGCACCGGGGCCTCAGGGGGCCGCCCGCCTTGAAGCCGGGCTGAGGACCCCCGCGCCTCGCCCAGGGCCGCGCGCAACCCCGCGCAATCACTGGGGCGGGCCAAAGCTCCAAGCGGCGCGCCCGGTTGCGCCCGGCGCTCACGCTGAGCCGAGAGCTCAAACCGACTCGGCGCGGACCTCCTCATGCTTCCCCAACCCCCGCAGCCCCAAAGCCATTGCATCAAAACCCGCAAGCAAACGCCGGGGTTTTAGAAATGCCTTTGTGGCCCGGGCGAGAGCCCGTCCCTGCAGCCAGATCCCGCCCCCGGACCGGGGGCGCTCACAACCACGGCCCCCTCCCCCCGTCAGCGGCCGTTCCCGAGGCGGCGGACCTCCCAAGAGGCCTCCGTGACAACCTTTTGAAATAAAGACTGTTTTTCTATGGAATCGATTAGCATTCTTCCTACACGGAAGTGTAGGCGGCCTTTCTCATATGTTTTCCCTGGCACGACTTCGGCGGACATGGTAAGCAGGCATCCACGCTCGCCCGTGTTTGAGCGGGCTGTACTGTCAGGAGGATCGCATGGCCGGAAAGCATTTCGAAGAACTGAACGTTGGAGACGTCTTTCAGCATCAACCCGGACGAACCATTACTGAGACCGACAACCTGTTGTTCTCGACTATGACCCACAACCCCCAGCCCCTCCATCTGGATGAGGAGTTCTCCAAGAAAGCCGAGTTTGGCCAACGCCTGGTGAACAGCATCTATACCCTGGGGCTTGCGGTGGGTCTGTCTGTCGGCGACACCACCTTGGGGACGACGGTCGGTAATCTTGGCTTTGAAAGAGTGGTTTTCCCCAAGCCTGTTTTCATTGGGGACACCGTGTACGCCGAATCCGAAGTTGTTGAGAAACGAGAATCGCGCTCCCGCCCGCAGTGGGGGATCGTGACCTTCGAGCACAGAGCCCGGAACCAGCGGGGAGAAATTGTGATGAGCTGCCGCCGGGGTGCCATGATGCGCAAGAAAGAAGCTCGGATTTCATAGCGAGAGTAGGGAAATGAGAGAGGGGAGATTATGACCCGCTTACGCCGTGCCGTTCATTTCGTGCCCGGAGCCAATGAAAAAATGCTCAATAAATCGCTGGCGCTGGAAGCGGACACGCTCGTGCTGGACCTCGAGGATGCGGTCACACCGGAGAATAAGGACACCGCTCGGGAGACGGTGACAGACTGGCTTAGGCATGTGGACTTTGGTCGTCAGGAACGCATGGTCCGTATGAACCCGCTAGATACCCCCTGGGGGGTGGCTGATCTGGAAGTAACGATGCAGGGCCGACCCGACTCCTACCTCGTGCCCAAGGTGAGAACTCGAGATGATGTGCTCAAGATTCATACGATTATCAGCCGTATGGAAAAGAAGTGCGGCTATCCTCCGGACGAGGTCAAGCTGGTGGTATTAGCCACAGAGACGCCCGAGGGTTTACTGAACATCAAAGATTTTGGCTCCTGCCCGCGGGTCGATGCATTATCGTGGGGGGCCGAGGACTTGTCAGCCGCGATTGGCGCTCGGCGGAATCGGGCCGAAGACGGCAGCTTTCTCGAAGTGTTCCGTTATGCTCGGACTATGACCCTGCTGGCGGCAACAGCCGCGGGTGTCCAACCGCTGGATACGGTCTTCGTCGATATCCGAGATCACGCAGGGCTCCGCCAGGACTGTATCGAAGGGGCGTGGATGGGCTTTACCGGGAAAATCACCATCCATCCCAACCAGGTGGACATCGTCAACGAGGTGTTTACGCCCTCGGCGGAAGAGGTTGCGGAAAGCCGGGAACTGTTAGCGGCTTTTGAAGAAAACCAGAAGGCTGGAAAAATGGCGTTCAGCTTTAAAGGCCAGATGGTCGATGTACCGCATCTCACCCGAGCACGGACCATTCTTGAACGGGCCAGACAGGCCGGGCTGGCAGAGGCCGGCCGATGATCGGCATTACCGGCTGCGGCTATCATATACCTTTCTGTCGCCTGGAGCGCTCGCACTTCGGTCAGGCCTGGAATCGCCGAGCCGGGAAGGGTGAGCGGGCCGCAATCTATTTCGATGAAGACGCCCTGACTCTTGGCTGTGAGGCGGCCCAGCGCTGTCTGGAATACACAGGCAATAAAAAAGTCGATGCCCTTTTCTTTGCTTCAACCTCCGCCCCTTTCTGGCAGCGTTCGACCGCCAGCTTTCTGGCAGCGGCCTGCGATCTATCGGCAGCGTGCGAAACCTCGGACTTTGGGGGCAGCTTGCGGTCCGCCACCGCGGCGTTGCGTGCGGGTGTCGACGCGCTCAACAGCCGTCGCCTGTCCACGCTCTTGATCGCAACCGGGGAGGTGCGCGACGGCCAGCCGGGAGAAACGGAAGAGGAGTGGTTCGGTGACGCTGGCAGTGCGGTCACCCTCGGGCGGGAGAATGTGCTGGCCGAAATTATGGGTCTGGCGACCCACTCCAGCGACTTTTGGGATGAGTGGCGACGCGATGGGGATGACTTTATCCAGACCCAGGCGTCCCGCTTTTCAACCGAGCGGGGCTACCAGAAAAATCTTGTCGCGGTCGGCAAAGCGCTGATCGAAAAGCATGGCGTTCAAGCCCAGCAGGTGGCGAGGGTGATCCTCCCCTCTCCGGATGGTCGGGCCCATAGCGCGACCGCCCGGCAACTTGGCTTTCAGGACGCGCAGATTCTCGATCCGTGCTTTGCCGAGGTTGGCGCACCCGGCAGCGCCGCTCCTTTTCTTTTGCTGGCAGCCGCCTTGGAAAGGGCGAATCCAGGTGATTTCCTGCTGCTGCTCAACTATGGTGACGGTGCGGACGGCGTCCTGCTGCGTGTGACCGAGACCATTCGAAAGCGCCCGCTTCCCTCCTCGTTCCCGGACCATCTCAGTGAGAAGCGGCAGTACTCCTCCTACCAGATTTTTCAGAAAATGCGCTCATTCTATCAGCATCATCAGGAGGCGGCCGAGCTGTCTAACGTCCTGCTGGAAAAAGAAGAGAGTCAAAACATTCGTCTGCACGGCACGCCGTGTCTACGCTGTGGGGCACGCCAATACCCTATCTCCCCAGTCTGCGGCGGGTGCCAGAACCGGGACTCCCTCAACGAAGTCCCGCTCGAACACACGGGTCAGATTTTCACCTTTACCCGGGACCATCTCTATGTAGCCCCTGACTCTCCGACCGTTATGAGTGTGGTCGATATCGATCAGGGTGGTCGTCTCTACCTCCAGATGACCGATGTTGACCCGGAAGACATCCGAGTGGAAGACCCGGTTGTCCTGACCCTCAGACGCAGGAAAGAAGGACCCACGATGCACAACTACTATTGGAAATGTCGCCCGGTCCGCTAATCCCGACCTGGGGAAAGGCGACGCGTTCGATTAGCATGAGACGACCTGGAGGGGGGGATACGTAGATGGGAACAACGCCGAAAGATCAAGTCGCAGTTATTGGTGTTGGCTGTATCAAGTTTGGCGATAATTTTGATCAGGGCTATGAAGACATGGCAGTCGAGGCAGCGTACGCAGCCTTTCATGACGCTCGCGTTGCCCCGGAAGAGATTGATGCCGCTTGGCTTGGCACCTACTCGCCGGCCCAAGGACATGGCAAGGCTGCGGTTTCCCTAGGTGATGCGCTGCGCCTATACAACAAGCCGATTTCGCGGGTAGAAAATTTTTGCGCGACTGGGACCGATGCGTTTCGGCACGCCGTCCTCGCGGTCGCCTCCGGCATGTATGATACAGCCCTCGTCGTGGGGGTTGAAAAATATAAAGATCGTCCTGGGCGCGGCCTGGCCCGAGAGGGGGTGCATCCGTATTATCACGACGGCTCAACCGCTCCGGGTCTGTTCGCCTTGGCCGCCACCCGTTATATGCACGAGTTTGGCCTGACACGTGAAACCTTGGCCAAAGTGGCTATCAAGAACCACCGCAACGGCGCGCTTAACACCAAGGCCCATCTGCAAAAGGAAGTCACCCTGGAAGCTGTCCTGACGGCACCGATTGTGGCCTATCCGTTCGGGCTGTACGACTGCTGTCCGACGACTGACGGCGCGGCCGCGGCCGTGGTGTGTCGAACTGATCTGGCAAAGAAATATCGGGCCGATCATATCCTGGTCAAAGGGGTGGGCTTGTCCGTGACGAGCGGGCGACCGTTCATGGATCCGAATTTTGACTATCTCGGCTTTCGGGCCACCCAGAGCGCATCGGCGCAGGCCTATGCCATGGCCGGCATTACTGACCCGCTGAAGGAGATTGATGTCGCCGAGGTGCACGACTGCTTTACCTGGACGGAAATTTCCAACTATGAAGACCTGGGTTTTGTCCAAAAGGGCGAGGGTGCGAAGCTGATTGAAGAAGGCCGCACCGCCCTGGATGGTGATATCCCGGTCAACCCCAGCGGGGGGCTCAAGTCGTTTGGTCATCCCATCGGCGCGAGTGGGGTGCGCATGGTGTATGAGATTGTGACCCAACTCAGAGGGGAAGCCGGTCCGCGTCAGGTCACAGATCCAAAGCTGGGGATCGTGCATAATGTAGGTGGTCCTGGATCCGTGTCGTGTGTGGCCGTACTTGGCCAGCCCTGAAGTTGTTACGAGAAACCAAGTGAAGAGAAACCATGTCACAGTCTTCCTTTGTTGACGTCATTTGTGAGGGTGCCCTTGAGATTGTCCCCGAGGTGTCCTGGTTGGTTGAGCCATTGACTCCGTGGCGGGGTCAGGCCTTCGTCCTGCAACATATTCTGCGGAACCGGCTGTTCAGCGCGGTCGTCCGGCCGGCCTGATCAGCCGGTGCCCCGACCTGGGCTATCGTCCGCAAGATCATAGGGCAGATGCGGGAGGAATTGGTGTTTGATGACGAGATCGCCCAACCCCATACTACCCTGTTATGGGAGATGGGGCGCAATGTCGGCTTGGCCAATGAAGAAATGGACAATACCCGGGCCGTGCCGCTGGTCGATGTGGCGCTGAACGTGTGGAAGAATATTGCCCGCTCAAAACACTGGGTTGCGGGCTGGCTGGCGACTTCGGCAGATGAGTTTATGCTGACGGCTGTGTCGGGTGAGCATAATTATCGGCCCGAAGCCTGGAAGGCCACCTTTCATCTCAATGACGAGCAGGTTTTCTTTTTCACTTATCACACCAAGGCCGACGATGATCATGCTAGCCGTAAGGTATGGGAGCCCATCGCCCAACATGTGACGACCGAGGCTGAGCGACGGGAAGTCCTGGATGGCATGGAACTGGGGCTGACGGCCGCTAAGCTATTCTATCAGGGGATCTGCGAACTGAGCGATCATATCGACGCCAATAAATAAGGCTGCCTAGTCTCAGTTAAGGGGGCGTAGGCTGAGACTATACCAATGCACGCCAATATCAGACGGCAGGTTGAACTCGCTCCTCCCTTTGTGGACCGGTGAAAAAGAAGATGCTGTGTTGCTCTCCGGTCAGGGGGATCTTCTCTTGGCTTTTCCGTAGTAGAAGGCGGATTTGCCTGGGTACTTCCCCCGCATGAATTTGAGCGTTTTTGAGTCACGCTAGCCGAAAGCAACGCGCGGTTCGGAGAAGGCATTGAACTTGTCCGGCCTCTGCTTGAGGAAGAACATGTGTCTGCCAAGGGATGGTTTCACCAATTCGGAGATGAGCGCGCCAGACAGCTGGGTTACGACGTGACGTCGAAAGATCCCTGGTCGGCCGTTACCGTTAAGCCCGCCGACAAGCCGACATACCGAGTCAGGCCGTCATGCTCGACTTTCCTCTATTATTGTGTACTACCAGGGAGGGACAAGCGGTCAACTCTCTTTGGACTATCCCAATTATTTCTTCTCTCCCTTCCGGCTGCCTCCTGCCTCCTCTGCTCCAGCCAAGCCATCCGCCGGGGGAAATCGGCAGTCTTGGCAACATGCGGCGCAAGACGGTCTAATACGAGGTGGCTGGGGGGCAAACGTTGTGAACAGGAGGCTAGCGCATATTGCATGAATAAGGAGGGCAAGGCACCCTGATTTTCTTGCGAGTTCCGTTAGTCTAGCTGAGATCGCAGGAGGGTTTGCCCAGGACGAATTGTCACCAAGACTTCACGCGTTTTCCCCGGGGCACAGGCTGCTGGGTGGCAGCCGCTTTGGCCGGCGGCGCCCGCCCCGCCCCCGCCGGCGTGCGGCGGCTGCCCTTGGGGGGCGCCTGGCCCGCAAGCCGCCCCCGGCCGCGGGCGCCGCGAAAACGGGCGGCCCCGCGCGCCCACACTCGCGGCGCCCGGCCCCGGCTCCCCCTTGGCGGGGGCTTTCATGCCCCGACCAGGCGCACCAACCACCGATTCCCTGCCCCATCAGCCTGCTCGGGCAATATCCAGGCGAGCTCCCTTTTTACTGAGCGTCCCCACCCCTTCAAGAGAGTTCGGAAGACTGTTTCCAGTCGCCGCTCGCTCTTGGGGGGATGCCCGCCTGTACCAGGAATGCCTGATACCCGCATCGTTGGGTTGAGACTCATGCCGGGGATTTCCTGCCGGTGTGGTTTCTGATTCACGGTGTGGGGCGTGGAGTGGAGTTTGGAGAGGGGCAGGGCGCTCTCGTTGCGTGAGGCTTGTAAGGCGGCGGGCTTGCGGGGGGTTGCGCAGCGGCGCCGGGCCGGGGCGCCGAGCCGTGGTCTGCTGGCGCTGGCGCTGATCTCCGCCGGTCATCGTCGTTCGGAGGCGGCGCGATTTGCGGGGGTGGGGCTGCAGATTGGCCGGGAGTGGGTTCTGCGGTGCAACGCGGAAGGGCCGGCGGGCTTGTTGAACGGCAAGGCGCCGGGGCCGGCTGACAAACGAAGCGCGGTGCCGCGCGCGGCGCTAGCGGCGGTTGTGGAGAGCGGGCGGGCCCCGGCACTCCACGGCGTGGTGCGCTGGCGGCGCTGCGATTTGGCGGCATGGCTTCGGGCCCGGTTCGGCATGGCGTTGGGAGTGCCGCCGGGCGGACCGGCGTGGCGGCGCAGGGGCTCCGCCCAGCGCTCTGCGCGCCCGCACCCCTAGGCCCAGGACGAAGCCGCGGGGGCGGCGTGCAAAACAACTTCCCGGCGCGCCTGAAGGAGAGCCGCGCCGGGCGCGGGGACGGGGTCGAGGTCGCAGTCTGGGGGCCGGACGCGGCCCGCGGTGGGCAGCAAAACACGAGCACCCGGCGCGGGGCGAACCGCGGCCTGCGCCCGTCCGCGCCCCAGGACCAGAGAACCGGCTCGGCCTCCAGCGTCGGCGCCTTCTGCCCGAAGCAAGGCAAGGCCGCGGGGCTCGGCAGGCCCGACGCCAACCCGGCGGCCCTCACTGCTCCTCTCGGCGCGATCGGCC
Source organism: uncultured Binatia bacterium (SeqCode) (assembly GCA_965116085.1). Lineage (GTDB taxonomy): Bacteria > Desulfobacterota > Binatia > Bin18 > Bin18 > Bin18. The sequence continues at coordinate 4,076,675 of OZ220487.1, read as the reverse complement.
TTGCCGTGGAACCCGGGCGCCCAGGCCGTCCTCCTGCGCGCCCGGGCCGTGGAGGGCCTACCTCCTCGGCCCTCCACGGCCCTCCCACTATCCCCCTCCTGCCGCGCCCGCCGCGCGTGCCCGCCCTCAACCCCGGCGAAAACGGCTGGCCGTTCCTGCGCGCCCACGGGTGCTCGCACCGCGGCTTCCCAAGCTTCGTCGCCCTCCTCAACCACGGCTGCCAGGCCTGGAACACTCTCATATCTCAGCCCAACCACCTTCCCTCAAGCGGAACTCGCAAAGGGACACCTGGGTTCTGAACCACCGCCGTTGGGATCACACGTCGCGCGCGTAGCCGACGGCGTTCTACTTGACCTACCGGCAAGCCGGGCCGAGGCACACGTCGCGTGCGCAGCCGACGGCATCGGGATTTGGGTGTGACGCAGAAGACAGCGGTCACACGTCGCGTGCGCAGCCGACGGCTACTTGCACAAGTTCAGCGGGAGCCAGACCAAGTCACACGTCGCGTGCGCAGCCGACGGCGATATTCATCCGCCCGCGTTCGCCCCGCAATCGTCACGCGTCGCGTGCGCAGCCGACGGCGAGAGTTTTTCATGGAGAGGCCGGGCCGAGTCACACGTCGCGTGCGCAGCCGACGGTACGCAATTTCTGGTATGTCTCGATCTTGCGCCGGCGCGCGCCGGCGTCCTGCGGCGGGGGGTCGGCGAGGCGAAAACGGCGAGACGAGGGGAGGTGCAGAGATTGGCTCGGCCTGGGTCGGCCGCCTTTTTGGTTTTTGATGCAACAACAGGTGAACCGCACCCGCGCCCCGGCGCGCGCTGGGGGGCACCTGAAATGCGCCCGACCCCCGAAATCACCCCCGCCGCGCCCCGGCGCGCGCTGGGGGGCACCTCTTCTCTCCCCTCGCTCGCTCCGCTCGCGCAGGGGAGGAAGAGGCGGGAGCCTCTACCCAAACCGGGCAGAAACAACGACCCCATCACTCCGAATCAGTCTCACATGTCTCTGAATCTGGACAAGGAAATCCGGTGGTGCCTCAGTTTGGACAGCCTTGCCGGACCGAGCTGTGAGAGACTTGACTGGTGAGTGAGGAGTGTGGCATATTCGCTGCACAGATGACTCCGTGCAAATTGCTGATTGACCCTCTGCCTAAGAACCCGGAAGGGAATCGGCGGCATTCCGACGAGGGGAGCCGCCCGTGCGCCGGGAGGGCGGGGGCGAAGCCGCTCGGCAAACAGCCAGTTACCCCCCCCCCGAAAACTCCGTCCGTGCCAGCCTCCCGTCGACAGCGCGGTTGAGCGCGGCGGCCGAGTCCCTTCATCCCCGTCCCCCTCTCCCGTGCCTTGCTACTTCGGGCGGGGGCGGCATGATGGCCGAGGACTGTGGTACGCGGCCAGCGCCGGCCCCCTCCGCGGGGCGGCTGCCTACCGGACAGGCCCACAGACTTCCCTATTCGTGCTGGCCTCCCTGTTTCATTTCGTCCCCCTGCGCAGGCAGGGAACCCACGACCCCACCGCTCTTGGCGGGAGTGCCGCTTCCTCTGTCCCCCTGCGCGGGCAGGGGCCCCACCCACAAGCCACCAGACCGGAGCAGGGTCTTGGAGAGAAGGAGTACAAGAATGTCGCAAGGGTTTCGTATCTATGTGTTGCTGGCCGCCTGGGTGGCCGTGGCGTGGAATTTGGCCCCCGCAGAGGCCCAATTCGTTGAGGGGCACAGGACGGGGGAGCACCTGCTGTTCGCCTACTGGTCGGTCGAGGACGACACGAACACGAACGTGGCCGTGCGGCGGCCTCTGGGGGTGCGGGATCCGGTGAGCGAGGAGGCCCCCGAGGTCGCCCAGGTGGCGGTGCGGGACCGCATGGGGAAGATCGCCACGGAGTTCAAGATCTGTCTCATGCCGGGGGACTCGTGGACGGCGACGCTGACGGCGGCGGGGCTGCGGGTGGGGGACCCGGGGGCCTGTGATGAGAAGATTCACCAGGGGGGCGGCACCCGCCTCGGGCAGCTGGTGGTCACCCCGAAGCCGGGCGAGGTGGTCACGCTCGGCCCGGCCACGAGTGGGTGGCTGGACGTGTGGCTGACGCCGGCGAACGCGCTACAGGACGGGGCGGATGCGGATACCGAGCCCGACCATGTCGTCCCCAGCGGCTTTTTCCCCAGCGGCCTTGGGGTCCGCAACGCCGACCCCGTCACCCTGGGCGGCGTGGCGACGCTGGTCTCGCCGGGGGCGGGGTTCTCGTCGAGCTACAATGCGGTGGCGTTGCGGAGATGTGGGGATTGGGTGAATATTGTGGGGGACTTCTGGCGTGACTCCGATACAGGCGAGAGGGGCCATCGAAACTGGCCCACCCAGGCCACCTACCCCGACCGCACCCCCAACGACGCCACCGATGATCGTGTGGATACCGGGGACGGGTGCTGGAACGTCGATAGAGATGGTGACGGCGTGGTGGGCGAGCAAAAGACGGGAACCTTGGCTGCCTGGAGTGAGGTTGATCCGATCTCGCAGGCCTTGGTGAGTGGACAATTCGGGAAAAAACTGTTGACTGGTGAGTGGACGGCGCTCTCCGATGCGAATGTCCAGACCTCCACCAAGATGGTGCTCACCTTTCCGCAGACGCCGCTGCGGTACGAGGGGCAGAAGACGGCCGGGGGGGCCAAGATGATGGCCACGGACCCGGTGAGCATTCTGGTGTTCGACGAGGGGGGAGAGCTGGCGCTCGACAGTCGCGAGGTCCTGCTCGACCAGGACGTCAACGTGTGCACGTTCCTGCCTCAGGAGCTGGCTATGGAGGAGACCATGGGGCCTGAACCGGGCCTCTCTTGTAACGGGAGGCTGGTAGGAACCCTGCAGGGGACGAGCGGGACATTCCGGATCTTCAATAACACGGCCGTGACGCTGGACGGCGCTGGCCTCGTGACCAATGACGGGAGCGAAGCGACGGATCTGAGCATCAAGAAGGCCACCGCGGGGGCGAGTTCGGGGGATCCCCCGACGCGGCCCAAGGGCGGGCAAGTGCCCGATGGCAATTACCGCTTTGCCATGATCGGTTTGGTCTTCTCGTACTTCAGGGGGACGGATGGCCGGGAGTACGACCAAATCGTGTCGTTACAGGGGCAGGATCCTCTGGTGCAGAGTGATCCGGCGGGAACCGCAGAGGATGCGCGGACGGATAACCCCGGTCTCTAGTGGCCGCCTGCCCCCCTTGTGCGTGCGATCGTGCGCGGGGCGGCTCCCATGATGGAGCGAGGATTTCCCGCTCCATCATGATGGGGGGCGCAGGGGGCGGCGCGGAGCTTGAGATGGGTAGCCCCCAAGGACACTTTCACGACGGGTGTCCCCGCCTCCGAAAGCTGTCACGCTGCCCGGTGGAGAGAAGCCTGAGGCGGTCGCCAGGCCCGCCTGCCGCAACGCGGTGCTCGTCTCGCCCGCCCCTGGGATCCATTCCAGAGCCTTGGCCGGGCCACCTGCCCCCCCCCCCCGGCCTGAACGCGGCCATACCGGGCGGGCCGAGGGTGACGCGGAGCTGATGAGCGGGAACCGCGGCCCCGGCCGGGGCGGTCGTCGGCGCGTCGGCAGGCAGCGTGGCCCCGTGCCCCTATGGTCATGGGGCAGATGAATGGGGCCACCCTGCTGCGTTGCGTGCCCCCGGCCTTTTGCCTCGTCCGCCTGCCGGCCAGCCGGGGTCGAAGCCCAGCCCGAGTTCGCCCCCGCGTGCCTTGCTCTTCCTCGACGCAAGCGGACCCGCGCCCCCGAGGGCCCGCAGGGAGGGGGCGTGCGCCCCGGAGCGAGTGGTGCCATGCTCCCGGCCCCCATGGCCACGGCAAGCCCAATTCCCGCATCCGTGTCTGCTCCCATCATTGCTCCTCTCCATCGCCCTCCATTCATTCCCAGGGGACCGGGGGCTCAACAATGCTGGCCGAGAGAGGGGGGCTCTCCACTTTGAAGGGCAATGAGCGGGAGGTAGAGACATGCTGTCCCCACATGCTTTCACGCCAGCCCCCGCTTATACACGCGAATGGACCGTTTTCGTTCGGGGGCATACGCGTTCCATATTCGTCGCCGGGACGGCGTCCGGGTCGACCTGACGGAAATCGAAACGCTCAAAAAGCCGCCGCGCGCCCGCTTGGCTGGTACAGGCGAAGAGATAGGCAAGGCCACGGGCCTGCCCTTCCGTGATCGCTCTCCCCACCAAGCGGCTGCCAATCCCTTCGCCGTGGAATCGTCCGAGGGTGTAGAGACCGGCTATTTCTCCTGCCTTGTCGGTGGCATAGGGCAAGAGCGCGCACACCCCGACGAGGTCGCGCTCTTGCCCGAGGCGCGCCCCATAGCCGTGCAGCAACAACTGACCGACCTCGGAGGGCGTCCGTTTTTTGAGCACGCCGTCCTGTTCGCCCCGCTGTATGAGCTGTGCGGCTTCGGGGAAATCGTCCAGGGCTAAGCGCTCCGCCTGACAGTAGTCGGTCAGGGTCAACAATGTCCCCCCCCCCCCCTCGTAGGTGAAGAGTTCGTTTGCCAGACTCGCCGGCGAGCACAGCGAGACTGAGGCAACGCCGCCTGCTAACGCCAAACGGGCGGTCTCAAGTTGTCGGTGCCGTGCGGGCGGCAACTCCCCGTCCGTGCCAGGAGACTGCAACTCCTCCAGGTGTGCCCCGTTCAGAAAGGATAATCGTGTGCCGCTCGCCGTTAAGCCGCCCTGCGGGTCCAGCAGCACGAGCTTATGGACGGTGAGCCGCGTTGCGAGTTGCTGGGCGGCCTGAAGGGCCGGGAGGCGGGCTTGGGCCGGCCAGAGACCGATGAAAACGGGCACCGTGCGTAGAGTGTCCAGAATGAGGAGACATCTCCGGTCTTCATCGGTCTCTGGTATTAGCGCCTGTGGGGTGATCCCCCGCCCGGGTCGTGATTCCCGATGAGTGTACCGCAGATAGTCCTGGAAACGAATCCGGAACAGGGCGCGCTCCGCCCATATGTGCAGCCCCGCAAGCAGCGCCCTCGTTGCTGCTGCCCACATCCATGACCGTACCGGCAAAGATGTCGAGGTTGCGGAAGAAGAGGCCGGGCCGGTAGGTCTGAGCCAGCAGCAAGGGCTGCTCGGGTGGTGTCTCAATTGAGGTCGTAATACCAACGGGCGTGGATGGGAACCGAGAGCAGAGCCCTCCCTCCGTCGCCTGGCCCCCGAGTCGGGGCCTCGCCCCGAAAGGGGGAACCTCCGCCGAGCGAGGCTTAGCGGTTCTGACCCGTGGCCGCTGGTATGACACCTCAACTTGGTAGTGAGAGAAAAGGGCGGGGATGCCCGCCTGTGCCAGGAACGCCTGCATCTGATCCTCCATCACAATGCGCAGCGGAAAGGGATGCCCGCCTGTGCCAGGAACGCCTCCCCGAGTTGTAGCCCCGAGCCTTGTCCGTCAGCAGCACAGTCTCGTCCGGGTGGCCCTGCCGCGCTTCCGTGGGGGCAACGGCTGCAGACCGCGAGGCGCCGCGGGGCGGGCTCCAATGGGCCAGGATCAGGACGAGCTGCTTGGCGGGGACAGGGGCAGCCGCGAGGGCCCGGCTGCACTGCGCCCCGTCCCGCGCCGGGCGGCGGGCGGGGACGTGCCCCGGGTGCCCGTTCTCGTCGGGCGCGCAAGCCAGGCAGCGGGGGGCCGGCGGCGGCCGATGGGGCTCCTCCCGGCAGACCAGCCCCTCGCCGGCGGCCAAGTCCCGCTGAGAGGTATCCCGCCCCTCCTCCCTCGTCGCCCCGCACGGCGCGCTTCGACTCGGCGGCATGCCCCAGGACGGTTTCCGCCCCGGCTGGCTCTCTTTTTTCCGTGTCTTCCGTCTCGTTTCTTCTGCAAGGCTCTCGCCGACCTCCCTCGCTCCCCGCCGGCCGGCCGGCAGCTTCCGCGTCCAGCGTGCGCAGCCCTCGGGCGGGGCCGAGCAGGCCAAGGCCACCTGCCGCGCCTCCTGCGCCCCGTTCAGGAGCTTCGGCCGCCGGGTCTCCTGTACCGCAGCGGCGGGCCGCGTTCAGCCCCTCCAGGACGCCGCCCTGGCGCAACCGCGCGGCCGGCGCCGTCCCGCGGCCCGGCCGCGCGCGAGGTCAGTCTCTCTGAGCTTGCCGCCCCGGGGCCGGCGACGAGTGCCGGGAGGGCTCGGCGCTCCTGCGCCGCAAGGGGCACGCGGGAACTCTGCCTGCCCTGAGAGTTGGCCCGGGTCTGCTCCGGTCCCGGCACCGCAGACCGGCCGGCCAGCTCGGGGCCCGGGGGCCGGATCCGGTCGAGCCGCCGGGGGGCGTGGCGGCCAGCCCGGTCGGCCTCGGGGCTATGGGGAGGGGGAAGAGCGAGCCGCACTTCCCGCCTTCCACGGATGCCGACACGGACAGATACGGGTAATACGGCCAGCCCGCAGCCGTCAGATCAACATCGGCGAGCTACTAGGGCCTGTTAACTCTAGCACAACGCATCACTGATGCGCGCGAAGCCGATGCATCCAAGGACTGGCCCGTCGGGGGTCTCGCCTCGCGAGCAGGGGCGCCGGAATCCCTGCCAGCGACGCACCTCCCGCGCGCGATGGCGGGGCACCGCTTGTCCAGATCCCGGGCAAGCCTTCCCATGCGTAGCCCGAGTGCCCCGCGACGGCCTCCCTATGCATCTTGGGGGCACCCCCTCGGGAGCGCCCGAGGGATGGGGAAATGGGTGTTTGAGAGCCCCCGCGCCGTCAGGATGTCCCTTGCCGCTGGGGGGCGGTCTCGCGCCTAAGCCGTAAGCTGGAGGCGCCCGAGCGGGGCGCGAGGCCACGGCGCGCGCCCCGCTCGGGCGCCTCGCCGGTCTTCGGCCAGCGGGGCAGCTAGGGGGGAGAGGGGGTGCCCGTGGCCCAATAGGGCCGGTCCCCCGCGCCCAGTTGCCGTCCTGCTCGGCAACAGACACAAGGGGGGCATTGGGAGAGGGAATCGGTGGACATGGGGCCGCGCGGCCCCGGGAGAGGAGGAGCGATCCGCGCGGAGTGCGCTTGGGGGAAGTCCATCCACCGAGGAGACCATAAGCCTGCTCATGAGTGGGAACAGGCCCTAATCCGCAGCTCTCACCGAAAATACGGGATGACCTGCTCTGCAAACAGGCGCATGGAGCGTTCCACCCGATCCTGCGGCAGCCCCCCGAAATTCATCCAGCACAGCAGTTCTCCCACTCCAGCCGCTTCCATCTCACGCACCCGATCCACAATCCGCTCAGGCGAGCCAAACAGCACGGTCTCTCCCACAAGATCCTCCCAGGTAATGGTAGCCAAACGATCGGCCAGGGCACGAAACTGTGGCTGAAGGGTGGGAGGGGCAGCCTCGATATGCTCGGGAACGAGAAAGCGGGCTAGAGCTTGTTGATACCACAGCTCGGCCGTTTGGGCCTCGCGCAGAGCCTGAGCGTCGGTTGGCGCGACATAGATATGGCGCGATACCCCCCACGAACGCAGTGCGGTTTGGATGGCGGCCTGAGACTGCCCGGCTTCCTTCATGGCGGCAACGTAGATGTCTCGATTCTGTTCAATCTGACTGAAGGGACCGAACAGGATGGAGTTCAACATAGACCAGCCACACTGTGCCGCCATTCGCATGGTCTCGGGACTGACGCAGACGAGGGAGAGAGGCGGATGCGGTTTCTGGTGGGGCTTGGGAATAACGGGAATGTCTTCAATGCTGAAGAACTTCCCGTGGTACGAGACTCGCTCCTGCGTCCAGGCCTGGAGCATGATGTCTACGATCTCGCCAAAGCGCTCCCGATTTTCTATTTGCGGAACCCGGTAGCCAACAAATTCTACCGGGCGATTCCCTCGTCCGATGCCAACGCGCAGCCGCCCCCGGCTGAGAATATCGACAAAGGCAATTTCTTCGGCCAGACGAATGGGGTCATGAAAGGGAAGGATTACCGCGGCCAGCCCGATGGTGATTCGTTCGGTCCGGGCGGCAATCGCCGCGGCCAGTGCCATGGGGCTAGTTGAAATGCCATACTCAATAAAATGGTGCTCCGTCAGCCAGACGCTGTCGTAGCCGAGTGCTTCGCTGAGCAGGATCTGGGCAAACTCCCGGTGAATGACCTCTTCGTGAGAGACGCCCGGCGGAGCCTGTAGAAAATAATATGTGCCGAAACGCATTGGCTGTCCTTTGGGGATGTGAGAAAAGGGAGAATCTACCTCTCCATATCATTAAGGAGAAAAGGGAACAGAGTAGGGTCCTCTCTCGAAGTGCTAACGCTCTCGCCGTCATGCACCAATCAATTAAAGGTTGTCTTCATTGACTATCACCCCTACAATTCCTCCGCCTATAAGGAGAACGGCTTGGCTTCGCACATTGCCCCGCTCAAGACCGCGGACCTGCCCCCGCGTACCCGCTCGTTCTGGCAATTGGCCGGACCGGGGGCCGTCCTAGTCGGCCTTTCCATTGGTGCCGGCGAGCTGGTGATGTGGCCGTGGATTACGGCAAAGTTTGGTGCTAGCATGGCCTGGGCCGCTGCGCTAGGCGTCTTTTTGCAACTGTGGGTCAATTTCGAGATCGGCCGTTGGACCATCGTCACCGGCGAAGCTCCGTATACCGGCTTTGCCCGGGTGTGGATGGGCTTTATCTACATCCTGTTGTTTCTGACTTTTGCCGGACTGTTTCTGCCCGGCTGGGCCCGGGTTTCTGGAGCAGCCTTGAAGGGCCTGATTTTCGGACCGGACGGCCCTGGAGCAGACTGGATGTGGACCGGCCTGACCTTCGTGTTGATCGCGGCCATGCTGTTTGGGCCCAAAGTCATGTACCAAGCCATGGAACGAATCGTCATCGGCATGGTCGTCTTCATTACGCTGGGGCTGATTTTTGTCGCCTTCCAGGTCGGAACTATGGAACATGTTTCTACTCTGGCTCGTGGGCTGGTGAACTTTGGCCATATCGAATTGACGGAGGATTTCCCCTTCAGCCGCTTTTTTGGGGCCGTCGTGTTCGCTGGGGCCGGGGGCGCTGGTAACCTGTGGTACGCCTTTTATTTGCGCGACAAGAATATCGGTATGGGGGCGCGTATGCCTCCACTCCAAAACCCGCTGTGGGGTGGGTCGAACGAGGAGGAGGCCACCGGCTATCTGTACCCAGAAACGGAAGCCAACCGACGCGCCTTCAAGGGCTGGTTTCGCTGGATACGTCTGGACCAGTGCTTGTTCTTCTGGGGACTGAACAGCTTCACCATGTTCCTGTTCATGTTTGGGGTGCTGTGCGTTCTTCGCCCTGGTGGTGTCGTTCCGGCTGAGGGACGCATCATATGGGATATGTCGCTGATTCTGGAAAACTCCATGGGAGCAGTGGGGCATTATCTCTTTCTGGCGATCGGCATGGCCACCCTCTTCAGCACCCAACTAGTCAGTGTCGACGGCAACGCCCGTGTCTGGTCCTATATCGTTCGTACCACCCTCCCGTTTGGGGCAAAGATCGATCAGGCCAAACTCTACCTTCCTTTTGCTATCCTCTTTATGGTCGCTGGCACAGCCAGCACTTGGTTTTTTGAGCGCTTTGCCGTCACTGGCCTGGGCTTTCTGTTTAACGCGGCGCTGCTCAGTGGTTTGGCCATGGCTCTGTACGTACCCTTGATGCTATACACGAACTTGCGCCACCTGCCGCCCTCGGCCCGGCCGGGACCGGCATCAATTATCATGATGCTCGCCGCATCTGTGGTATACGGCTGCTTTGCGCTGTACTCGCTGTGGATCATGGTTTTCTAAATTTCATTTCATCAACCCACACGGGTCCAAGACTGGTGTAATCCGGCGAACGCAAAGAATCAGGTTGCGAGGTGCGGCACTTCTGGGCAGACGTTTCTCACGACATCTTCCGGAAGCCAATGTGCCTCCTGCTGACAAAGATGGGCTGCCCCCGCTGCGTTCTATAATGGCGGAATCATCTACTGGGCCTGCACGAACGGTAAGAAGGGAGAGGAGATGGCCGAATCTGTGTGTTTGATTACTGGGGTGGGCCCTGGGACAGGAGCGTCGCTCAGCCGTCGCTTTGCCCAAGGTGGCTATCGCGTGGCTATGCTGGCCCGGACCCAGGAGCGTTTGTCGCAACTGGAAAAAGAAATTGTCGGCTCGCGCGGCTATGTGTGCGATGTGTCTAACGAAGCCGCTGTCGACGCCACCGTTACCCGTGTGAAAGAAGAAATGGGCCCGCCCGAAATCCTGATCCACAATGCGGTGGGCGGCGCGTTCGGCACTTTTCTTGAAATCGAACCGCAAACGCTGGCTGACAACTTCCAGGTCAATACGATGGGGCTGCTGTATCTGGCCAGAGCCGTCGCACCGAATATGGTCGAAGCCGGCAAGGGCGTTATCCTATCCTCTGGAAATACTTCTGCACTGCGGGGAAAGCCTCGTTTTGCCGGCTTTGCTCCGACCAAAGCCGCCCAGCGTATCCTCTCAGAATCCATGGCTCGTACGCTGGGACCGCAGGGTATTCATGTCGCCTACATTGTCATTGATGCAGTGATTGACTTGGCCTGGACACGCAAGATGCTGCCTGACAAGCCGGACGAGTTTTTCATTCAGCCGTCAGCCATCGCCGATACGGCATACCACGTCGCCCATCAGGACCGCTCGGGCTGGTCGTTCAATGTGGAAGTCCGCCCGTTTGGCGAGGAGTGGTAGCGATCCTCAATGGCGGCTCTGGACTCCCCCTCTTTTCCTATAGATTTCTCCTTCGTCGCGACGGGCACGCTGAGACGGCACACCAGAAGGAGGCCTTGGTCGGGACCACTATGAGCAAAGTGCGCGGAGTATTTTTCCGTGACTGCTCCCGGGCGTTTGATAGGCAAGTGTCCAGCCAGCGGAAGCGACCCGGTTGGAGAATCCCGCGGCTGGGCAAGTCTATTCCGACATTGGGGTCGTCTCGGGCTGGAAATGCGAGGCGGGCGGTGCCCTGACGGTCCGCTTCAACAACGGGGCCACCACTCCGCTGGTGTCTGGCAGTGAACGCGCGGATATCCGGGCGATCTGTGGCGATACCGTCAATGGCTTTGTCGCGCTCCGGAATTGGGTGCTGCTGGGCGAAGGCCTCCGCACGGCTCTGGTGTCTGACAATGGGGTGGTGTTTGTGGAGAGCACATTCCAGGTCGGGACGCTGGGTGACGAGTGGTGGCCGGGGACGCGCTGTGATCCCGATCATCCAACTCGGTGCGGGCCAGTGGGGTTCTCTCACTCCGTAACTGCTGCCGACACTCAGCCCGGTTATGACGGTGAAGGGTGGGCGGCTCCTCCTGGGATTGGCTTTGATTTAGTTGCCTACCCACTGCCTGTGGAACGCCAACCCGCAACATTTCGAGGCATGTGCGCGGCGATGCCTCGAACCCTTCGTTGTGCCTGAATCGTCTGCATCTTGGCGTTGACAAGCCCCCAATTCTGTGGATGGTCTGGACGACTTCAGCGGGTCACAGCTTCATGTTTATCACGCGGTGCCAAGCAATGCCCGTGGCTCCCGCGATAAGATCGGCGATATCGGTGCGGTGGTGCAGGCCGCCCAGCGGTGGTTGGCGGTGCGCACCTATCAGGGGCGGGTTTTTCGTCTGGATATCTACCAGGGCCGCCCGGATGTGACCACGCTGCCCCTGACGGTGCCCACTGCCGAGATGCAGGTGGCCCCAGGGGGAGCCCCCTCTTCACCACGCCTGTCCCGTCCGGCGGAGGATCCCTCGAAGGTATCAGACCGCGACCTGAACAAATTACACGTCGCCTTCCTTGATGCTCCGCCATTTGAAGAGGGTGGCTTTTGTGACTTGGCCGTCCCCTAGTAGGGTATGGCGGTAGTGCTTACAGAGGCTTGCGCCCCGCATGTGCTCCGAAAGACGGAGAAGACTGGTCGATAAAATCTGACGGGAAGCCACAGAGTCTATATTCAAGAGAACCTTCCCGAAGCAGTCAGTATGGCCCAGTATTCTGTTAAGCAGGCAGAGTCCTAGTCATCCGGCACTGAAGGAGATTGCATTATAGGTGTCCTTGGGTCTTGGGCGCTGGAGGGTTTGTCGTTGGTGCGCGGTGCGGATCGGCCGGGAGCGGCGGTGGTGCTGCTCGAGGAAGCGCGGTCATTTCGTACGCGCCCGGCACGGCGCCCTCGGGGGGGCGCGTTCGTTGTCGGAGCGTGGCTGCCAGCCGGGCGCACAAGGCGGGCGGCGCGGCGCTGGGCGTGCCCGCGCCCGCGGTCGGCATTCGGCCTCCGCCGTTCCCGCGCGCTGGCGCCCCGGTGTGCGGGGACCGGGTCCGCGCCTTCGTCGGGCTCTCTCGCCGCCGGCCCGCGCACGTGTGCTGGGGGTCGCTGAGCAGCGCCCGATCCCGGCGCTCGCCCGCCCGCCGCCGGTCCGGCCGCTGCGGCCGGGCCTCCCCGCGCGCCGGTGTCCCCCCGTCTCGACGCGTCCCGGTACCACCGCGCTGTTGGTGCCCTCAATGTCGCCCCCGGCGTCATCATCGGCACAGGCTCCCGTCGCCACCGGGCCAAGGAGATCCTCGCTTGCCTGAAGCCGATCTCCCACCGCGTTCCCGCCGGCCTCGCCCTCCACCTCGTCCTGGACCTCTCCGCCACCCCCAGACCTCGGCGGTCAGGGCTTGGCTGGCGCGCAGGCCGCCTTGGCATGGCCCCTTCCCGCCGACCTCCGCCTCCTGGAGCAAGCAGGGCGAGCGCTGGGCCGCCGCACTGCCGCGCGCACCGCTGCGGCGCGGGGTCCACCGTTCGCCCCGCCAACGCGACGCTGACCTCCGCGCCGTCATCGCCAAGCCCAACCAGGACCCACAACCCTGCAAAGGGACCAGGGCCGCCGACGCAATCCGTGCCGCCGGCAAGCGGGTCTGCCGCCGTGTCCAACACAACCTATACCACGAACTTTAGTCCCAGATGACTAGAGAGAGGGACTCTACGTCTAGATATCGTAGTGAAGGAACCTCACGTTACATATAGAGTTCCCTTCCCAGAAGAGGGAGGCAAAAAGGAACCCACCCCGGCCCGAGGGCCTCCCACGTCTGGCGAGCGCCGGTTCCCGGGAATGTGTATCGCCCCTCTCGGGGGAGAACGGGGCCCACCGCTCAAAGCTGCTGACACTGTGGACAAAAATGTGTGCTGCGCTGCCCGACCAGAGTGCGCACAATCGGAGTCCGGCACCGCCAGCAGGGCTTGTCTGTTCGGCCATAGACCCGAAAGAAATTCTGGTAGTTGCCTTCGGGATAAACCCAGTCAATAGCCGCACCGTTATGCTTGAGTCCGTCGCGCAAGACCGCTCGAATCGCTTTATGCAACGCCGCGATTTGATTGTCATCAAGGTCAACGGCCTGTGAGGAGGGATGGAGTCTGGCCCGCCAGAGCGCTTCATCCGCATAGATATTCCCCACCCCGGCAATAAAGGACTGATTCAGCAGCAGCGCCTTGATGCCGCCGGTTTTTCTCGCAATCAGTGGCTGAAACCGCCGGAGCGTAAAGTCTGATGCTAACGGTTCCGGGCCGAGATGGCCGGTCACGGTTGTGAGATCGTCTACGCAATAGACTCGCCCAAACTTTCGCGCATCCTGAAAATGCAGGGCATAGCCCGTGTTGAAATCACAGGTGAAATGCACATGCTTATGGCGCGGATAGCCGGTTTCACGGACCTCGATCCGTCCGCTCATTTTAAGGTGAATGACGAGATATCGAATGGTGGCGTCTGCGCCGGACTGCAAGGTCAAAACAATGTATTTCCCGCGCCGTCCTAGGGAGTCGATACGGTGACCGGGCAAGGTGCGAGTGACCGCTCGAATGGATGGGCGTATGGAATTCTGCCAATTCCCCCAAGCATGGGTAATCTCCGCTCCGATGAGAGAGGGGTAGGCCGGCAGTCCCGCCTCGACGGGTTCACCACGGGTGAGCTTACGGACGATGGTTTCCACTTCCGGGAGTTCGGGCATCACCTATAGCCTCTCCGTTAAAAAGTTGATAGCTGAACACCAAAGAAAGAGGAGGATGCTGAGACATGGCAGTGAAGAAATTTTCAAGTGCCTACTATGTCGTCAACGATATGGATCGGGCGGTCAATTTTTACCAGGACATCCTAGGTCTTGAGATTAAATTTCGTGATGGGGGCCGCTGGACTCAGTTCGATGTGAATGGGGTCGGGGTGGCCTTGGCCGATCCAAGCGAAGGCTCGGTTCCCCCGGGCGGCGGAGCCACCGTGGTGTTTGAGGTTGAGGATCTCGCGGCAATGCGTGAGAGGCTAGCCCAAAGTGGCTTCACAGTCAACGAGACCGTAGATATGGGCGGGCATGGCAAATACTTCACCACGGTAGACCCTGCCGGCAATATCGTCCAAATCTTCGCCCGCTCGTAAGGTTACACCCGGTGAGGATTGGTCCCGCGTTTGCTCAGCGCTGCAAGGGGAAACCGAATGGACGCACAGATGCTCGAATTCGCGCAACGGGCGGTAACGGCCCTGGAAGCAATAGCCGCCCCGCAACCGCATTGGACGGTTGCCCTCGGGAGTGTGGGCGGGTTGGCCATTGGTTTAGTGCAGTGCGGCTTGATCTATGTGGGCCTGCGACGTATGGGGCAAGCCTCCGAGGAGCGGAAAGTTCAACATGAGGAAAGCCTACAGACGATGCAGACTCAGCACGAAGAGACCATGACGGCCTTGCAGCAGCAGGGCGAGGAACGCAAGACTCAGCACGAAGAGACCATGACGGCCTTGCAGCAGCAGGGCGAGGAACGCAAGACTCAGCACGAAGAGACCATGACGGCCTTGCAGCAGCAGGGCGAGGAACGCAAGACTCGGCACGAAGAGACCGTGGATGCCTTACAGCAACAGGGGGCGGTCCTGGCCGATATTGGGGCGGGAATTCGGGAATTGTTGCGAGACCGGAACGGGTAGGGAGACAAAATTATTTTGGATATGACTCTCTGATTTCACCCGGCGATACCTAGTCCGTGCCAGAGGAGAGTAAAATTCACCTGAAGCGACTGGATATGGGAGCGGCTCCCCTTTCCATTATCCTACTGACTCTATTCGCCAGCTCCTCACTGGCCGATTTTTGTGTCGGCTCACAAGCCGATCTTGAGGCTGCCGAAGCTGCGCGCGAGCAGGCTGATATCGAGTTTGAGGCTGCCAGACTGGCCTATGGCCAAGCCCAAGTGTCCACAGCGTTCGCGGCAAGCGCGATGATTTACGAGTAGTCTTCCAGACCGTACGCTTCGACCGGAAGGCTTCTTCGAGTCAACGAGTGCAAGCCCGGGCTGACTGGCAACAAACTGTAGACGATTCCTCGCATGAAACTGAAAATCTGAGATGGACGATGGACACCCTTGAAACGGCTACAGCCATGCTCGCGCAAGTTGATGTCGATTGTGATTCAGCCAGATTGGCTTATGATCCGGCCGAAAATCGTCACCCTCTGGATCGGATGAAACGCGTTGCGACAACAGCCGGAGAGAGGGCGGCAATGGTTGCGGGAGGTGCGCTGGTCGTTGCGTATCTAGCCGCCGCCCACCCCCTTTGGCTGGTGTAGCCTTTTCTTGCCTTTTAGGGACTGAATAAAGCGGGATGTATGGTGTTAGTCGTGAGTGGCCCATTCTTGATTCTGGAGGAAGATGGTATGAAGAAACGATGGTTGGACTGGATGAAAGGCCTTGGTGTAAGTGCGGGTCTTGGCGTGTTCATGGGACTTGCATCGGTTGCTTGGAGTCACGGGACGGGCGAGGATGAAGTCCCGCTCTGGCAGTGGGAGCCGGAGCGGTTTCGGCAACACGTGGCCGCCGTCCGGAGCGGAAAAGATCTGACGCCCAAATCCTGGCCGGACGGGACGCGGGTTGCGGTGAGTTTTTCGTTTGACTTTGACACCGAGCCGGTCTGGATGGGATTTCAGGGCCAGCGGAGCCCCTCGTATATGTCGCGAGGGGAGTATGGTGCGCGCTCGGGCATGCCGCGCATCTTCGCCTTATTGGAGAAGCACGACATCCCGGCCACGTTTTTTATTCCTGCCATCTCTATGGTCCTGCATCCGCAGGTCATTGAGGAAATCAAAAAACACTCCGACTATGAAATCGGTTTTCACTCCTATGTCCATGAAAATCCGTTGACGCTGAGTGCAGCAGAAGAGCGTGCAGTGTATGAGAAAGCCATGAAAATTTTTGTCGAAAGAGTAGGGAAACGACCGGTTGGCTTTCGGTCTGCGGCCTGGGATCTCACGCCGGCGACTATTCAGATCGTCAAGGAAATGGGCTTTTTATACGAGAGCAGCATGATGGCGGATGACCGTCCCTACAGTCTGCTGGCGAACGGGGAAGAAACTGGCCTGATTGAAATTCCGGTCGAATGGATACTCGACGATTGGCCGTTGTTTCAAATCAGTTGGCCGAGCCAGCACGTCAGTATCCGCAACGCAGCCGACGTGTATTCGATCTGGAAAGACGAATTTGACGGGGCCTATGAGGAAGGGTCCATGTATATCCTCACCATGCATCCCCAAGTCATTGGTCACCGCTACCGGATGAAAATGCTCGACAAGCTCATCACCTATATGAAGAGCAAACCCGGAGTATGGTTCGCCACCCACGAACAGATCGCTCTCTATGTCAAAGAGCAGGCCGGCCTCGGGGGTGGCGACACCTCGGCGGAAAAATCGGCAGAGGATCGGCCTGCCGGATAAGTATAGTGTCTGAGTAAAGCATGACCTACGACCTGCCCATTGCCAACGCCCAGATTTGTGATGGCACTGGCGCGGCGCTTTCCCACGGTGCTGTCGAAGTCAAGGATCGTATTATTACCGATGTTGGCTCGGTATCCGGCCCGGCAACGCGGACAATCAACGCCAACGGCTGTGCGGTCGCACCGGGCTTCATCACTACTCCATACCCGTTACGACGCGCATGTCTCATGGAATCCGCCGCTCACCTGTATGGCGTGGCCTGGGATGAATGGGAGAGTTTTCCGCAGTATATGCAGTCTGGAGCGTAAGAGGGCGTAAGGCTACTCGCTGAGCTTGCTCGAGCAGCACGTCGGCTAGGGCAAACCCTTGGCGAGTCGCCTGGCCACCCAAAAGGAACTCTGTACGCTTGGGCGGGTGACGCACGAGCAGGGTAAGGGCGTTATCGAAATGGTACTGATCCGGAGCGTGAGTGTGTTGGCCGACGAAGAGTTGGGGTTGCTGCTGGCCATAGCCGAAGCCAGCCAGTGCCCAGTCACCTGACTGGCGCTCCTGGGGTGGTCTGACAGACTTGGCGCCGTTGATACGATCCTGGCCTTGGCCATTGATGAAAACCTGGAGATGGGTCTTATGCTCTCGGTCATCAATACCAATCCCGATGCAGTTCGTGAATTGGCCGCCCATCCCGACTGTTTCATCGGGCTGTCCGATGCCAGAGGACGTGTAGACCAGAATTATTGAACGGCCCGCCGGCGGGCGGGTGGCACCACCCCGGTGTTCCCCCGCCCGGCCCGCCCGCGGCCTCCCCCAGGGCGCGGCCCGCTGCGGTCGCCTCCCCCCGGGCGGCCAGTCCAAATTCGCCCGGGGCGACGGCCAAGGGGCGCCGGGCGCTTGAAGAAGGCAGGCGCCACCACGCTCCGGGCCGGGGAAGACCCCGGCCCGGAGCGTCGAACGCCCTGCCCTGGAAATAGCCCGCTGCCCCCCGCGCACTCCCTGGTGCGCCACACTGGGCCTGGTACCACGCCCGCCGCCCGCCGGACAACTGCTTGTCCTGGCGCAACCCCTTCACCGCCCCCGTCTCGGGCACAAGCGCCTGCCCGCCGTCCGGCAACAAGGACACGACGCCAGCCCCGTCCTTGTTCCTCCTACCGCCTCTCCGCCTCGGGTGTCCACGCACCATACAAAGGGGCCAATAGAGCAAACACGTGAACGCTTGGGGCCCCCTTGGGGCGGGCCCCGCCCGGGGTCTGCCGTGTCGCGCGCCGGGACCTGTCTCCGCCCCGGCGCGGCCGGTGACTAGGCAGGGGGGGTGGACAGGGGCTCTCTCGGGAACTGGTCCGTCAGACCGCCGCGCACCCTCCGGGCGAGCCACCGGCTCTTCGCCCCGGAGGGAGAGCCCCCCTTGCCGCTCGGCGCGGCCACGGAGAGGAGGGCATGGCATGAGCACACGATTCGCCTCATTCGTGGGAACCGACCCTAGGACCTGTTCCCACGAATGCGCATGATGATGGTCTCCTCGGTAGATGAGCCTCACGCAAGCTCACTACGCACGTCCCGCGTCCTCCCTCCCGGTGCCGCGCAGCCCTGTCAGCCTGTCCACTCGCTACGTGCTCACCGTTGTCTGTGGCCGAGCAGGGCGGCAAAAGGCGCGGGTGACCGGCCCGGTTTTGCCCCTGGCACCCCCTCTACATCCGGCGTCCTCGCCCGGGGCGGTGCGTCTCAAGGGGGAGGCCATGTCGAGAGACCGCCCCTCGTCCAGGTCCCTCCCGCCGGACCGGGGGCGCTCACAAAAACGGCTCCCCCTCCCCCGACTGGTCCCGGAGGCGACTGGTCTCCCAAGAGGCATCTGGGTGCCGCGGAGGCGCGCACGGCTCTCGTCTTCGCGCGCTCGCCCGGGTACGCCGAGATAGGGTGGGCGACCGTAATTGTCTCAACCCGTCTTCGCGCGCTCGCCCGGGTACGCCCCTGCCGCCCCGGCGGGCCGCCAGTGGCTGAATCGCCTGGGCCCGTACCCCGAGAGTCACGCGTTACTCGGGGTGCGGGCGTTCGCGGGCGCCAAGACTCGGCCACGGGCCGTGGCGCTGGGGGGATGAGCCCGTGGTGCCGCCGCGGCGCCACCCGGGGTGGCCTTGGGCATATGCCTATGAGATGGACGAGCGGCGCACCGCAATTGCGCGGGTGTTTCGTCGATTGAAGGGATTCCGGCGCCTCTGCTCGCGATGCGAGAAACTCGACGTGCTATTCCCGGGATACGTCGTCTTCGCACTCATCATCGACGCGTTGCAGTAGTGTTAACAGACCCTAGTCGAATAAAGGACCTCTATCCAAGGAACAAGGACGGCTATATGCGGCCAAAATGCTCGAAGATACCGCGATAGGCCTTTTTCTCCGGGGGGCGGTAGGTTCGATACTTGCTCGTGGTCTTGCCCAATTCGACCAGCGCCTCGGCCAGCTTGACGGCACACACCACGCCGTCAAGAACGGGTATCCCAAGGGCTCGCTCCAGTTCGTCTACAAAGTGGGTAAAGCCAGCGCAGCCGAGTAGGATAGCCTCGGCCGCGTCTTCGTCTCGCGCCCGACGCGCCTCAACGTGCAGCTTTTCGAGCGCCCCAGCCGGATCTTTTTCCACATCAAGTACATACAGCGGAGAGGTACGGATACTCACCACTTTTTCCCGAAAACCATATCCAGCCACCATTTCTTCGAGCATAGTACGTGTCCGCGGAATCACCGTCACAATAGAGAAGCGCGCGGCGAGCATGGAGGCCATATACAGAGAAGCTTCGGCTATGCCTACAACAGGCTTGAGAGTGCATTCTCGGGCTGCGTGCAGGCCTGGGTCGCCATAACATGCAATAATATAAGCGTCGCACCGCTCGGCCTCTCCTTTTTGGACCTCTTCGAGCAGGCCGGGAATGCTCAGATAGTCATCGTAGTAAGATTCAATAGAGGTCGGCCCGAATCGGGGGCTGACCGCTGTGATCTGGGTGCCTGGTCGGGCTACCGACTCGCCAGCCACGCGGATTGCACTCGTCATTTTCTCAGAGGTGTTGGGATTGATGATCTTGATCTTCATGCTAGTCCTTTCCGCTGGGCCAACAACGCCACTGTGTCAGCCAGAATATCTGCGCCCAGACAGATATCTTCCGCTTTGGTGTCTTCCGCAACATCGTGGCTGCGGCCGCCGATGCTGGGAATAAAGAACATGGCGGTTGGGACATAGCGACTCAGAACCATAGCGTCGTGCCCGGCTCCGCTAGGCATACGCAGGGCAGGGACGGCCCGCTGCCGGGTCGCAGCCTCAAGGGTATCGACCAGGGCCGCGTCCATATCCGCCGGGGCTATCCTCAGCAGATGGACTACCTCAGCGCAGACATTCTGCTGTCCATGAAACGCCGCGACCGTCGCATTGATTTCAGCTTCCAGACGATCAAGCACTTCCGGTTGGGAGTCGCGGAACTCAACCAAGACCTGGGCCGAACCGGGTACGACGTTGCCGGCACCCGGTTCAAAAACAATATGGCCCAGGTTCCAGACGCTCAACTCGCTGCTTGCCTTCGCAAACCGGCTGAGCAGCTCTGCACAAAGCCGAATCAAGACGGCCCCTGCGTCTTTGCGTAAATGCATGGGCGTTGTGCCGGCGTGATCGGCCTGACCGGTACAGGTGATGCGGCTGCGGCGAATGCCGACGATGGCGGTCACCAGACCGATTTTTTGTCCTTCGACCTCAAGTCGCGGTCCCTGTTCGATATGGCCCTCAAAGTAAGCCAGATGGCGACCCGGATCGATCCGAGCACGGAGTCGTCCGGCATACCCGGCTTCGGTCAGGGCGTGGGTGAGCGAGACGCCGCGCGTATTTTTCGCGTCTTCAATATCCGCGTCCGACAACTCGCCGCAAAACGACAAGCTGCCGGCCAAGGCCCGATACGTCCCTTCTTCATCGGCAAAGGAGATCACGTCAACGCCGAGGCCGGGCAGCGTCTTCGATTCGTTCCGCGCCCGGGCGACCTCCAGGCCGTACAGCACCCCCATGGCGCCATCCAGCCAGCCGCCTTTTGGCACAGAGTCGGTATGCGAACCAATCAGCACGGTGGTGTCCACCCCGCGTGTCCGCCCGTACACATTCCCAATCCCGTCGACCTCCACATCAAGACCGGCCTCGCGCAACTGTTCGACCAACCACTCCCGCGCGGCCCGATCCTCGGGCGTAAAGGCCAGCCGATTCACCCCGGTGTCGACTTTTCCGAATTGGGCGAGCTGTGTGAGGCTATTCAGCAGACGGGCGTGATTGAGTTGCATAAATGTATCCTTGTGGGAAGCTATCTCATGGAAATACATCAAAGTCCATCCCGCGCTTTTTGGGCATGTTTCCGTCATCATGGCGAGAGGCTGCCAAGTCGACGTTTGTGACTTTCTGTTTAGGAGCGCCACCCCGATCGTTTCGGGGGGCAGTCTCGGAGGGGGCCGAGCCGAAGGCGTAAGTCGACACAGCCGTGCCTGTCGGATGAGCGGAGCGTCGTCCGACAAGTTCATCGCTACACGCCAGATCAAGAAACGAGAGGTGGCCCCACGGAAGAGCGTTCGGCCCTCTTCGTTACCGGAATATCTTGAGCGTATGTTTTTGCTATTAAATGTTGTTGACTGCGGCGTCTCACGTCAGGGCTGTCCCTCTCAGGCACCCGCACCATGAAACGACGCGACCCGTGCGCCATTTAAGTCAACACGGCTATAAATCGCTGGACTTCGGTTCTGCGTCATGTGAGATTCTCGCAGGCCCAACTGCCCGGATGTACACGCCATGCGGCATCCCTGTGCCCTCATGAGCCTGTCTTCCGACCGCGCCGAAGCTGCTCCGTCCCCTCACGGTCCAACCGCATATCCTTGGTAACGACGACACCATATTCGCGCCGGGCGGTGTCTCGGGTGTAGTATTCGTCCAACACGTCCTCTAGGACTTGCTGCGGCTCGCGCCGGAAAGGGTCGCCGTAGCCGCCGCCGGTGGCCCCAACGGTGATCAAGCGCTCCCCGGCTTTGACGCGGCGGTAGGGGACTTTTGAAGGCAGGGCGATTTCTTCGTCATCCAGGGTTTTCAAAGTTAGGGTGCCGGGGAGGCCTGTGCTGCCTCCGTCAAACCCCCACGCGCCATAGACAAAACCGTCGGCCTCAACCGACGTGCCGCCGTCACTCAGATAGTGCAGTTCCTTGATTGATCCCATGCCGCCCCGCCACCGCCCCGGTGCGCACGCATCCTCGCGCAACTCGTAGCGTTCGACCCGGAGCGGTACGTGGGATTCAACGTCTTCGATGGGATTATTGCGGGTGTTGGCATACAACGTATCAACGGTGTCCATACCGTCGCGGCCGTATCGCCCGCCGTAGCTGCCTTCAAAGATTTCCAGATGCACCCAAGGGCTGTTGTTCTGCCGCATGCCACTGGAAGCAATGGCCTTGAGGTTGCCAATGCCAGCACTGACTTGGCGGGGAACGGCTTGGGCCAGAGCCTTCATGACGGTATCGCTTAAGACATTGCCGGTAACGAAACGGGCTATAGTCGGAGCCGGAAAAATAGGGTTGGCCAGCGTACCGCGGGGTGCAATGATCTGAATGGGCCGGTAGAGTCCGGCATTCTGCGGCAGGTCGCCGTAGATTTCGGTGTCAAGCAGGACCGAGCGCAGCACAAGCCAGATGGCCACATCGACCGTGCCAACCAGCGGCATATTGATGGGTCGGTCCGGCACCTGCGGCGCGGTGCCGGTCAGGTCTACGTCCAGATCCGACCCACTGATTGTCAGGGTGACACAAATGGGCAGGTTGCGCCGGCTTGGATCGGGATCGTCAATATAGCCGTCCATATGGCCGGTGGCCGTATAGCTGCCGTCCGGAATCTGTGTGATCGCCTGTCGCATCAAGCGCTCCGAGTAATCAAACAGGGAGGCGCAAGCCGTTTCGACCGCGCGGAGTCCGTAGCGTTCGATGAGTTCGATATAGCGTGTGGCACCGATGCGGCAGGCGGCAATTTGGGCCTCCATATCGCCCACCACCAAGTCAGAGATGCGGATATTATCGCGCAACAACTGCCACACCGCAGCGTTCCGGTTTCCCCGCTCATACACCTTGATCGCCTTGAACTGCAATCCCTCGGCGTAGGCGTCAAACGCTTCGACAATGCCGGTGCTGCCAGGAGTCTGACAGCCGATATCGAGGTGGTGAGCCGTAGTGACGGAAAATCCGACCAGATTGTCCTGGTAGAAAACAGGGACACAAAACCCGACATCCGGGCCGTGGCTGGCGCCGCCATACGGATCGTTATGCATGATGACGTCGCCGGGCAGGATGGATTCTCCCCGTGTGGCGAGCGCGTCGAGCATTCCTTGCACATAGCCGGGAATAGGGCCGGACTGGAGGGGGGTACTCTGCTTTGACTCGCACAATTGTTCGCCACACGCATTAACCAGCGCCGCACCGAAATCCTCAGACTCCCGAATAATGCTGGAATACGACATGCGCATGAGCTTATAGCCCATCTCCACCGCAATATTCTCCAGCGCCCCCAGGATGACACTGGCCGCAATCGGATCAATGCCGTGGCCATTCGAGGTGCGGCCTGTTGGGGTTCTCATGCGACCTCCCCTACCTGAATGCGCAGGTTCCCATGGGGGTCGATCCGAAAGGTACAATCCGGCGGAACCACAGTGGTCGAGTCCATCTGCAGGATGACTGCCGGACCGACAACCACATCATCGACCGGGAGCTGCTCTCGCCGGTAAAAAACGGTGTCCAGACTGCATAACTCATTCTGAACTCGAAACACCGACCGCTGGGTTTTGACCACCGCGTCCTGGAGCGAGCCTGAACTAGGTGTTGAAGTGGTGGCATGGAGTTTTTGGACCCGGCCGATTCCGACAAGACGGATGGTCACGATTTCAAGCGGACTGCCCGCAAAGAAGTGGCCATACTCCAACTCGTGCTGCCGGTGAAAACGTTCAGTGATGCTGGCGAGCGCGGCAGCATCAAGTGAGCCCTCGGGCACGGTGACCCGTAGCTCATAGCCCTGGCCGACATAGCGCATATCAGCAAAACGCGTGAATGTGACTGCGGCCCGGGCTATGCCGTCATCGCTGAACTGCTGCTGCAAGGCGTTTTGCATCTGCGTAAACGCGGCGTTGAGACGGGGCAGGTCACAATTGGTCGAGGTCTGAAAGGCGGTCTGGGTCGCATCGTATTTGACATCCGTGGTGAGCAGGCCAACGGCCGAAGTGATACCGGGGTAGGGGGGAATGATACACTCGGGAATACCCAGCAGATGGGCGACCTCCGCACCGTGGAGCGGACCGGCCCCACCAAAGGCAACCAGCGTATAGGATCGCGGGTCAATGCCCTTCTGCACGGTGCGAGAACGTATGGCATTGGCCATATTGCTATTCAGGATAGTGATGATCCCTTCGGCTGCTTCCAAATCCGACATGGCAAGCCGGTCCGCCACTGCGTGAATGGCTCGCCTGGCGGCTGCCGCATCAAGCGCCATGGCACCGCCGAGAAAATTGTCGATATCCAGCCGACCCAGGAGAATATTGGCGTCTGTGACCGTGGGCTGGCTTCCTCCACGACCGTAGGCCGCCGGGCCCGGCTGAGAGCCTGCGCTGTGCGGTCCGACCCGAAAGCCGCCGCCAGGGTCAATATGGGCAATGCTGCCGCCGCCAGCGCCAATGGTGTGGATGTCGATCATTGGGACCAGAACCGGATGGCCGGCTATCCAGGTGTCGCGGGCCGTAGCTTCGCTGAATTGTCCGTCTGTAACCACGCCGATATCGGCGCTGGTGCCACCCACATCAAAGGTAATGAGCCGGGTGCGCTGTGATCGTTCGCCCGTCCAGGCTCCGCCGAGTACGCCCGCAGCTGGGCCGGACAGCAAAGTCAGGGCAGGTTTCTGGGCCACCACCCGGGGGGTGGCCAGCCCGCCGTTGGAACGAATAATACGCAACTCGGCCCCAATTCCGGCGCTGTGTAAGCGCTGCTCCAATTGCGAAACATAGCGGTGGACGGTGGGGCCGATGAAGGCGTTAATGGCAGTCGTGGTAAATCGCTCAAACTCGCGGAACTGAGGGGAGAGGGAGGCCGAGGTGGTGACAAAGACCTCAGGATATTCTTCCAGAACGATCTCACGGGCACGCTCTTCATGACTGGCGTTGAGATACGAGAATAAAAAGCAGACGGCGATCGATTCAACCTGGGCGTCTTTGAATTCACGGGCCGCTGCACGGACCGCAGCCTCATCAAGCGGAATCAGGACCTCTCCATGAGGCGGAATGAGCCGCTCTGGAACGCCCTTGCGATAGCGACGGCGGATCAGGGGGCGGTCTTGCCAGGGAATCTCCTGCTGGATGGAATAGTGATGGGGCCGCTGATGGCGGCCAATGTGCAGAACGTCTCGATAGCCTTGGGTGGTAATCATCCCGGCAGTCGCGCCTTTATGTTCCAGCAGGGAATTGGTTGCGATCGTGGTACCGTGGTAGACCAAGGCGATACTGTCGAGCGGGATGGCCTGGTGATGACATATCTCGGTGATAGAGCGTATGACCCCTAGGGAGGGATCGTCTGGTGATGTGGGCACTTTATGGATGGCTAACCGGTCCGTCTGGGTGTCGGCAAAGACTGCGTCGGTGAATGTCCCGCCTACGTCAACCCCAATGAGTCTCATGTATCGTCCCCCTAAGGCCAAGCTAACAAATTTCTTCTGGCTTGACAAAAGACCGGTCCGTATCGTATGAGCGTGGAATGAACATTCACTCAGTTTGTGGTGCGCACCAGATTGCTGGTGAGAGGCGCCCAGCAGTGAAATATCAAGTCTTACGCAAAAAACGCAAATATCCATCTCAGGTGACTGACGAAAAACGGCTGCAAGAAGGCCAAGAACGCATTGCCGCCGCCGCGCTCAACCTCTTCCTCCAGAACGGCTATCATAACACCAGTGTCCGCGAGATTGCCCAAAAGGCGGGGCTCAGCGTGGGCTCGGTTTTCAACTATTTTACCAGCAAGGAAGAAATCCTCTTCTTCCTGCTCTCTTACGGCCAGGCTCGGACCGAGGCCAGCGTTCGAAAACAGCGGGCTGAGTTTGAGCGGCTCAAGCAGGATGGCGCCAGCCCGCGTGACTTGTTTTTGCGAGCCTACGAGCAATATGCCGTACTGAATGATGAACTGCGGCGTAATACGGTCCTGGCCTATCAGGAGACAAAGTCGCTGACGCTGGCGGAACGAAAGCGCTTTCTGGAAGGCGAAGAACGGATTCAGCATTTTTTCGAAGAGATCATTACTTACGGGATAGCCCAAGGGATATTTCCAGCCGGGAATGTTCGACTCAAGGCTCACTGCTTATTGGTGCTGGCCCAGTCTTGGGCGGTGCGGCATTGGGCGCTCAGCAGCTTTACCAAGCTCGACGAGTATCTGGAGCCCTTAAAGTCGATCGCCTTGGGAATTCTTGAGAGGGACGCTCAGCAGGCACGAACCTTGGTCGCGGCGCGGGACGGCAAGGATTTCACCATCTCGCGAGAGACGACGAACTGAGATCATATGCAGTGTAGCAGACTTCAGCGCCGTGTAGCCGCACAGTGCGCGGTGCCGGGACTTCGGGGAACCCTAGGAATAAGGAGGGGAGGGCCGCTGGCCCTCCTTCCTAGGGGTAGCGGCACGGATGGATTCCTGCTTGATGTCGAAGTCCTGGAACTCGCAGATGAAAAGGGAGAGTGCTGCGGCAAGTTGCTGGCTGGGGCTGGTACAGATGTGCTCAACATTGAGCCGCCGGATTTAACAAAAGCTAGGAAGGGATGCCATGTCGTACGATCTCGTCATCAAGAACGGAACCGTGGTGGATGGAACCGGAGCGGAACGCTACCAGGCCGATATTGCGGTGACCAGCGGAAAAATCGTGGAAATCGGCCAAGTCTCTGACGGAGCCAAGAAGGTCATAGACGCCTCTGACCTGATCGTGGCACCTGGCTTTGTTGATCCGCATACCCATTATGACGCCCAGATTTGTTGGGATCCACTGATCACCTCCTCCTCCTGGCATGGGGTCACGAGTCTGGTGATGGGCAATTGTGGGGTTGGTCTGGCCCCATGCAAACCCGAGGTGCATGAAATCGCCGCCTGGGATCTGGTCAACGTAGAAGCCATCCCGTTCGACGTGCTAGGCAAGGGCGTGACCTGGGATTGGGTCACCTTCCCAGAGTATATGAATGCGGCCGAAAAGCGTGGGAGCGGCATCAACATCGGTTTTATGGCGGCGCTGACTCCGTTCCGCCACTTTGTGATGGGTGAAGAGTCGATGGAGAGGGGTGCAACACCCGAGGAAACCGCGCAGATTAAGGCCCTGATTAAAGAGGCGGTTGCCGTCGGGGCCTTTGGCTTCTCGACCACAAATGTTGCCCAGCATATCGGCTATAAAGGCCGTCCGATTGCCTGCCGTAACGCCAGTTGGGACGAACTTAAGGCCTACTGCAACGCGCTCAAAGAACTCGGCAAGGGGAGTATCGAACTCGCCCTGACCAATAACGTCTCTATTGTTGACGAAACCGAGCATGCCTTATTGGATATGCTCCTGACCGAGAGCGGCCGCAAGGTCACGTGGCTGGCCTTGCTGAACCGGGACGATCAGCCAGATGCAGCTATGAATACCCTGCGGGCGATTGAGCCGCTGTTCGAGAAGGGCGCCATTCCGCAGGTGACTTGCCGGCCGCTCATTATTCAGATCGACCTACGCAAACCGTTCATCTTCGCCAATCTGCCGTGTTGGAAGCCTGCCTTTGACCGGCCGATTGAGAAACAGAAGTCGTTCTACAGAGACGAATCCTTCCGGGCCGCGTTCCGCAAAGAGATGGAGTCACCCAAGGTATTCTCGGGCAAATGGGAACGTGCCATCGTCCACGAGGTGGATAATCCCGACATGCAGTCCCTGATTGGCAAGAGCGTGGCCGAGATTGCCAAAGCCCGTGGGAAAGACGGGCTCGATACCTTCCTGGACCTGTGCATCGAAGACGACTTACAACTCCAGTATACCTATGAACTGTTCAACGCGGACGAAGAGCGCATTCCTGAGCTGATTACGCACGATCAGGTCATGATCGGCCTGTCAGATGGCGGAGCCCATGTGGATATGCTGTGTGACGCTGGCTACTGCACCTATCTGCTCGGCACTTGGGTGCGGGACAGGCAAGCCATGACGCTTGAGCAGGCGGTCAAGCGGATTACCTCCGAGCCGGCCGCGTTCTATGGCATGACCGCCCGAGGCAAGATCGAAAAAGGGATGGCGGCTGATTTTGCGATCTTTGACTACCATACGGTTGGCTCGGCCCGTCGCGGTGAAATGCGGGCCGACCTGCCCGGCGGCGGGCGGCGTTTGGTCATGCCGGCCCAGGGAGTTCAGTACACGATCGTACACGGAGAAGTGCTGTTCGACGATGGCAAACATACGGGTGCCCTGCCGGGCCAAGTGCTGCGTTCGGGGCAAGTCTAGTCTTTTCTCTCTCCCTCAAGGGGAGAGAGTGGTCTGCCACGGGTGCGTCCCGGCCTCCCGCCGAATGAACTCCTTACGCTGTCGGATACTGTTGCGCTCACTCGACCTACAGTGATCCGTCAGAACTCCAAACTAAAGGAAGGGGCCATGCTGACTCGTTTATTTCACGTCAATATCTGTGTCCGCGATATGGAGCAGTCCATCAGATTTTACGAAAAGCTCGGGTTTGACAAGGTCAACGACTTTACGCTTGAAGACCCGGCTATCGGTGAGGTGCTGGGCCTTGACGCCCGGAAGCTGCGCGGCGTGTTTATGCGTCTCGGGGACGATGAGCACGCTCCGGTACTGGACTTGGTCCAGTTCATCGATCCGCCACCACAGGGCCAGCCATACCCGTCGCTCAATAATATCGGGGTCTGCCGTATCGCCTTCAGTGTGGACGACATCGACAAGACCTATGCCGACCTCCAGGCGATGGGGGTGCGATTTGTAGCTCCGCTCAAAAAAGTCGACGGACCCGGAGGCGCGGAGATTGGAGTCGTCTGCTTCAAAGACCCGGATGGAATCATTCTCGAACTGATCAGCGGGATGTAGCCCGGTTATTCGACATGCAGGTTTCCCGTTCCCCTCTTGGGAGGGGTGCCGAAGGCGGGACGGGTTTCCTCCAGCCGGATACGAGGCGGCCCCCACCCCGGCACTCCGCGCCATCCCTTGAAGGAGGGGAGGGGATTGATGAAAGCTGAAGAACCCGAGCATATGCCAACACGATAGCCCCGTGAGCAGATAGACCCGGAAAAATTCAAGGCCAGCGGCCAAAAGGTCTTTGGTCTGCTGAGCAGTGCCTTAATCTCAGCCATGATTCACCTGGGCGACCGGCTCGGACTGCACCGATCCTGCATGGTGCCGGACCTGTGGCCAGCGGGGAGCTTGCCCACAAAACGGGCTTGAGTGAGCGCTGGGAGCGAGAGTGGCTGAGAGGGCAGGCTGCCCCCAACTGCTTGTGACTGCATCCATGATATGATCCGTCCGGCGGGAACTAGCCAGACCATCCGGTCGGCGCTCAAGTCGGATGGTACTTGGCTCATTGCCGACATTAAGAGCGCCTCAACGTTTGAAGAAAATCTGAAGAACCCCATGAACAGTCTGATGTATGCCTTCTCAGTGATGGGTTGCCTGTCATCAGGCTTATCTGAACCGGACGGCGCCGGTTTTGGCACCTTGGGGTTCAACGAACAGACCGCGCGGAGCATGACGCGCGACGCCGGGTTTACCCGCTTCACCCGCCACGACTTTGACAATCTGTTCAACGCCTATTATGAAGTACGGACATGACGAGAACCCCCTGCAACGAAAGCCCCTCACCCCGCTCCTCTCCCAAAGAGGGAGGGCTAAACATGAGGAGAAACGTATGGAAAAGGAATTTCTGAATCCCGCCAGCCTGCCCGTTTTACCGGGCTTCTCTCAAGTTGTGACTGCAACCGAGGGGAAAATTGTTTTCATCTCGGGTCAAGTCGCCTTGAACGCGAACAACGAGGTGGTGGGCAAGGGCGACCTGCGCGCCCAGGTCGTTCAAACCTTTGAAAACCTCAAAGGGGCGCTATCCGCGGTTGGGGCCACGTTTGACGATGTGCTGAAGACCAATACCTATATTGTCAATTACACGCCTGACATGGTGGGTGTGGTCCGTGAGGTTCGCAGCCAGTATCTGCCCCAGGAAAAACCACCAGCCAGCACCCTTATCGGCGTTCAGGCGCTGGTGCTTGAAGACCTGCTCATTGAGATTGAGGCTTTTGCTCTGCTCAAGGCGTGAGGCCGGTGTGCAATGCGCTGCCCCTTCTTCCGAGCCCTGCATAATCCGGCATGTCCACTCTCGCCAGCCTTCGCGTTGCCCTGGCGTTGCAACGGCGTCAATGTTCCGGCCGCTGCATAGTCATCCAGGGAAAAATCTGCGCCGCCGCTTTGCGAATTGAAAAGCACGGGGCTGTTGTCACCGGCGGCAAAACACCCTCGAACCGCTCCCCGGCGCTCGGCAGTTCCGCGCTGACAATCGGCGAGGTCGAGGCAACTTCAGCGCCGATATGGCTGGCGACCAGACGAATGATGCGTTCGCCCTTTTCCGGCGATAACTGCGTGTCGGTGCGGGTGCGTCCGGCACCGTGCCGGTCAAGCCAGAGCCAGCCATCGGGATTGACCATGATTTCGACAACGGCGGGCCAAGCGCACGTCCAATGGCGTCACCCATTGCGGTTTTGAGCATTCCTCGCGTACGCTGAAGCGATTCAAGATTGCGTTGTGACCACCGCGTCCTCCTTGTTTGAGGGGCGCGTCGGCGCAGGATCGTGAAGCCGGGCAAGCTCTTCTCTGGTGAAGAAAGCAGAAGCGTCCGCAAGGCGATCTTCCATCCGGTGAAACAGGATGGGCTCGCCGTCTTCGAGAATAGATTGAAGGCTTTTCAGGTAGGTCTCGAAGCGGGCATGGCCTTCGGCCTGCGCCGCCTTTTTGTCAGCCCTCGGCGACCTGCGGAATGACAGTCAGGAAATAGCGAACGAACAGTGCAAAGGCTTCGGCGGCAATGATCTGTCTGCGTTCCAGTCCCCCAATCTGGCGGGAGGTGCGATCAAGACGCCGGATCAGCGCCGCATCGCGCTTGTCTTCATGCTCGTGACTGAAACGAATTGGCCAGCGCCCGGTTCACGATGTCGGATTCCGAGCGTCCCGGTTTCAGTTTCGCCGCTTGCCGGTGCGCAAAGGCTTCTGGCTTTAGATAAAGGTGTATGCGCGGATTTGTGGAAGCCATCGTCAAAAATCCAGAATGGCTAAACCGGGTGTTCCGCGATCGAGACCGTAGCTGCATTTTGCGATCTCAGCCTGGCGGGCAAGATCGGCGGTGCGCTCTGCCGTCACATCGTCGGTGTCGTTCAAATCACCTGTTTGATCGGGTTCAGGAGATGGTTCGGTCTCGCGCGCAGGCGTATCGATTTCCGCTTTGAGGTCTTTGCCGCCGTCTTCCGTCGTGGAAAACAGACGATCATCGACAGGCCGGGTCATGTGGCCCCAATCATCCGGGCGGGAACCGGGTCGATCGCCATAGGGATGGCCGGGGCCTGCCAGCGCGGGAGGGGAGATTACGTGGCTGACAAAATTCTGATCCTGATAGTAACGCAGCTTCTTTGCGCGCACCGGCGAGTAGCCGGAGGCGAGGACTCTCTCATCTTCCGGCGGTAGCTGCATGATCTCGCCTGGAGTCAGAAGTGGACGCGCGGATTCCTGTCGCGATACCATGACATGACCAAGCCGGGGCGCGAGCCGGTGCCCGGCATAGTTCCGCATTTCAGTGGTCGAGCCGAGCGCATCCGGAATGCGTTTCGGCGTGCGTTCGTCATTTGTGGCGAAGGCGACGCGCACACGGCAGTTGTCGAGAACGGAGTTGTTCGGCCCGTATGCCTTTTCAATCTGATTGAGCGACTGTGCGGTCAGGAACGCCTGCAATCCGTAGCCCGCTATGAAGGCCAGCGCGCTCTCAAAGAAATCGAGGCGACCCAACGCCGGAAATTCATCCAGCATCAGCAGAACACGGCGGCGTTTTTCTAATGCAGCCCGATCGTCGAGTTTTTCAGTGAGATGGCGTCCGATCTGATTGAGGATCAGCCGGACAAGGGGTTTGGTGCAGGGTAATCGCCTGAATGCGTTGCTGACAGATGTGCATTTTTCTGAATCAAAGGGATGGAACGCACATTTTTTGGAGATTTTGCATGTCCCACGCTCGAACAGACCGCCCCACCCCCGATTTTCTGCCGCATGTCGCATGTGTGGAAGCCCTGCGCCAGGAGGGGAGCGTGCCCTCTCCGCTGGACGGAGTGCTGCTGCTGGTGCTGTGCGCGGTGATATCAGGCGCTGGTGGTTGGACGTCCATCGCGCTCTATGGCGAAAAGCAGCGGGAATGCCGGCGCCGTTTTCTGCCGGTCAAGGACGGCACGCCAAGCCATGATCCGGTGGGGCATTCTGTGTGCTCGGCTGGCTATGGCGGCGGGCCCACGCGGCTTCAGAGCCTGGATCGCCAGCGTGCATGAACCCCTTGCGGGGGGCGTCGCCGTTGACGGGCAAACCCTTCGCCGGTCGTGCGACCCCAGGTCCAACCAAGCTGCCATCCAGATGATTTCGGCCTGGGCCTGTGATCAGCACCTGATCCTTGGGCAGCGCAAGGTCGCTGACCAGTTCCATGCGAGCACGGCCCTTCCCGCTTGGCTGGCCCTGCGGGCACGCACGGGCGCACCCGTGCCCCTTGAGGCGAGGGGCGGCCGGCGCCGGAGTCGCCAGCCAATCCGTGAGCACGAGGCCGCTGAGGGGAGCGGCCGGCAGGGCACTCCGGGGAGCTTGCGCGCGGAGGTCGAACAGTTTTTCGATGCACAGCTGGCGCGGGAGAGCGGCGGGGCTTTCCTCCAGCCACGCGAACCCGTTGCGGCAGACCAGGGGCACATGGAACCCCGCCGCCATCCGGGCCGCTCCACTGCCGATGGGCTCACCGACCGCCACCACGGGGCCGGGGCGGAAGGCCGTCCTCAGGACGGAAGACCAACGGGATCTCAGCGGCCAAGCCGACACGGGCCGGCGGGTTCCTCCCGCAGCAGTCCTTGACGATCCCGAGACAATGGCGCGCGACCTTCGCACTCCCTGGCAGGGGGACAACCGCTTGCAGGGGGAGCTCGCCGTCCCCTGCAGACCGGACGCGTGGCGCAGCAGCAACGGGCAGGCCGCCGCCCCTTGCGCCACCATCAACCCTGCGGCAATACACTGGTTGCGCCGCGGCCCAGACACAAGCAGCCAGCCACAAAAACGGCGCGCTGCCGCTTGGGACGATGACTACAGGGAGGCCAGCATGAGGAGATAAACATTCCATCGATTCCCCTGCGGTTTGGTGCGCGAAATGTCCTAAGGCGGCACCACCAGATAGACGAGACAGGTTTTTTTACCATCAATCAGGTCGGCAATGCGCCAGTCGCATGAGGATGTCACCTCGGCCACCGTCGGATCACGGTAAAGCCCCAGAAAACTCATCTAAAATGGACTGCGGCGATATGGATTGACCTCGTTTTGCGTGAGGTCAGATTGCGTGCGATCAGGCGCTCCGTATAGTGAGGAAAGCGGATAGAAATCTGAATGAAATCAGCAGGTTTGGGTTGATTTTCAATACGCGGCGATCGTCCGTGACGCCAAAAGAAGGTCAAGCCGCTCAGAGAGCGGCGAGCGGGGGAGTTCAGGTGTCAATTACAGGAAAACCGAGCCGTGAAGCTCAATCTCCATCGAAGTCATTGACGCGGAGCGTGCGCTGGATTTGCATGACATGCTCATCATGAACTTTCGCTACTTGCGCAAACTCGGTCCAGTGTTCAACGACTTCGAGGATTTCGCGGATGATAGCTTTTGTTCTGCGTTTTTTCATACCGGCAAACCCGCCGAACGCGACAAGATCGCTCAAATCAAATCCATCGCGTTTGCCGCCCAAACTCATTTGATGCTGAGACGTCCAGGAGCCCTTCGGGTTATAGCTATAGGCCACGTCAAAGGCCGGTGAGAGTCGCCATTCACCCTCTTTGTCCATGACGAATCCGATATTCTTGACGTGATCATCCTGATTGCGCGCAACGATATTGAACAACGTGCGGCGCACCTGTTGTTCAATATCCTCGGCCGGAAGGTTCAGGGACTTGATGGTCTGGAGCGCCTGCTCATAGGAATAAGCGCCCGCCATGTTGAAATCGAAATGCTGCAAAGCGCACAAAGACTGATAGTGCAGCTTGTCTCCCTCATCAGTGCGGTCGAAGCGTTTGGTCATGAAGTGAGCCCGCCCGCCTTCTTCGTGCAGGCGGCAGGGCATCATGATGATACCGGCTTTGTCCGCCATAAGATGATAGGCGTATTCGATGCGCCCAAACCCTTTCGGGTCGGCAAGTTCCTTGTCCTTGTTTTCGTCCACGCCGTCGAATTTCATGAGCCAATGGGTGTAGCCTTTGTCCGTCCTGACCTGGCCGGATTTGAATTCGCCGGTCTCCTCATTCCATGCAAGGATCGCCTTTGCTCTGGCGCCGCCGACGGAGGTGCCGACGCGCAATATGTCTTCAATGTCCTGCGCATCATCCTCACCGGTTAAGTGACCGGCCACGTTTTCCTGATCACTCAGTATCCGGTTCGATAAGTCGACAAGCCGGCCCACTTCGACTTTTCGCGTTTTTGTCGGAGAGCCTGTTATTGCTGGCTTGTATTCAAGCGCGCCCATGCCGCGTGTCCCGGTATAGCAAAGCCGCTCAACCGGATTGAAACTTGCTTCCGCTCGCCCCTGGTTTGCCAGCCAGACATTGATCAGGGCATTGCCGAACTTGTCCGGCAGGCTGTCGGCCAGCATGCCAGGCAGTCCCTTGAAGGTCTCTCTGCTCAGGCCCGGAAATTCGTAAGGGCTTTCCCGCCACGGCATCTGCAAGGGGGAAACTTCAATCCCGCTTGATCCAAATTCCGGGATAAACTGAAAGATGCCGATCCCGCGGTCCGCGACCCATGTCACAGCGCCAATACGTTTGCCCCATAATTCGACACTGGCAGTGGTCATGACGCCTCTCCATCATCCTACCACGTCCATTTTTTCCGATCCTGCTTTCGCGCGCGCGCGCGTTGCCGGGACGGCTGGCTGTCCTTTTCCAGTTCTTCCAGCGGACTTAATCTGGGGTCAGGTAAGAGCGCTTCTAAATTGTTTGCCAGTTGCAATGCTTTGAGGATACGGATGAAACTATCAAGAGAGATTCCCTTTCCGGCTTGTGCAAGGCGGGTGATGGTGCTGCGGGAGACGCCAGCTTCGCGCGCGAGGCGGCTTTGAGTAATATTGCGCTTCAGCCGAATCTCTTCGATCCTTTCGCTGAGGGCATCTTCAATTGCTTTGCTGGAAGCAAGATTGAAATTGATTTTGTGCATCATATTTAACTCACTAACTGGGTTATTCAGCTTTAATGCCGCATATATCATGTATTACATCCAATTCAAGGGGGTGTATATTTAATGTGTGAAATATGACGCACTATCGTTAGTTTTGCCTTTAATACCGTAAATTTCATGCACTATCTCCCGCCAGTGTTGCGCTGCTTGCCAAGCATCCATGAAATCCTGAGACCCCGGATGGTGCCGCGTCGAGAAAATCCGGCGGTATGCGCCCAGGGACCGTCAGCCTGCCGCGCAACCGGCGCACCGGCCTTGCGCATGGCTTCGAGACGCCGGACATGGGCCTTGATAAATTCCCCACTCGTTCGCGACGCGTCCGCCAATTTACCGTCTGTCGCGTCGATCACCACGTAAGCCTGGTCGCGCACATCATCGGCAACGCCGCGAGCAATGATTTTATCCGT
This sequence comes from uncultured Binatia bacterium (SeqCode), assembly GCA_965116085.1. Lineage (GTDB taxonomy): Bacteria > Desulfobacterota > Binatia > Bin18 > Bin18 > Bin18. Next base: position 4,041,148 of record OZ220487.1, on the reverse strand, counting down.
CACGCTTTTTGCACTCGGGTTGCCCGGATCGAACAGTCTGGCGCTGGTCATCAAACACGGATCGCCGCTGTCATTCATCGCGCGCTGCATCGCTTTGATAATGTCGCCGCGTTCGCCCATGCGTTTGAGAGCGTCAGCGGCGTCGGACTTGATGCGTCATGTCGATCTTCCCAAAGGCGCGGTACGCCCCATTTTTGTGAGCTGATCAAGACGGGCCTTTTCCAGTTGCCGCCGCCAGACCTGACCGCCTGGAACGGGTCGGGGGAGGTCAATTTTCCCGTCACGCATCCTGCGAAACCGCGCCCGGTCGATGTCGGTCAGTCGTTCCGATTGCACCATGCATTGCCGGCGGGGCGATTTTCAAATTCGCTTACTGGTCCAAGTTCAAGCGAGACAAGTTCCTGCGCCCGCTCGCGCAGTCCCCGCGAAATGTGATCGTGCGGAATGACCAGATCGCGCCCGTCTTCGCGCTTTCCGTGCATGACAATATGAACATGGGGCTGACCGGTATCGTAGTGACTGCCGCCACCCATTTGAGGCGCGTGTCCAGATCTATTTCCATTTGCGCCATCAGATCCCGCATAGAGGATTTGAGATCGCTCATCTGCTCGGCGTCTTCGGGCGAAACAATGAATCGGAAATGATGGCAGTCGTCTTCGCTGCGCTCAATCAGCGTCGCCCTGTCGAGATCATTTGTCTCATCGGTATAAAGTTCGGCTTCGCGGCTATCCTCACCGGCACCGTCGCGCTCAATGTAATCAAGATGATGACGCATGGCTGCCTTGCTGTTCTGTGTCATCTTGTGAATGGAGGCTTTGACAATCACGCGGTGATGAAACTGCGTTGCGGAAACTCGTCTAACACTGCCGGTGGATCGATCTTTGCGCGCTGACATGGACAGGCGACGCGCGCGTCTGCCGAGCTTCTTGAAGAAGGACTTCATTCGGGTGTGACCGGAGGCGGAGCGTATGCGCCCGAGTTTCACTTCAAATGGTGTATCAGGGCCACCCTTTGTCATCAGGTTTTCCGTGACGTCGTGCGACGTTCCGGATAAGGAGCGCTCCCTGAAACGCCAGTGAACTCCAACTCGGTGTACGAAAAGGAAGCGCTCTTCAAAGCAGGCATAGCGCTCCCGAAAAAGATGTGCAGACAAGGGGATAGCCCTGAAGGGACGCCCCCCCGCTTCTCTCCTGCCCTCTTGATGAGGGGAACATCGGCGGGCAGATAGTCTCGCGTGGCGGCCATGTTCTGCGCTTTTTCCGGCGCAAAAGCGATGACCATCGCGTCGCGTTTGATCCTTGCGTTCGGCGTTAAACAATACCATCCGATGGGAGCGCTTTCACTTTTATTATAGAAGATATGGGGTGTCGCCGGCCTGAAAATATCGAGTAATGCGACAACACAAACAGCTCCTGCGGGTGCTCCAAAGATGCGTGATTTTATGGGCAATTCCGCTCAAAACTCATGGCTTGCATCAGTGAAATCCCATGCGCGTCCATGTCGACAGCTAGGCGATTGGTGAGATGATGCCAGTAGGCTGGCGAGATATTTTCAAGATCGCCCGTCTCTTTTTCGAGGGCGTGAACAGCGGGTAAAGCCCGCGCCGTTCGTATGCGTCCGCGCGTTGCAAGCAGGAATTCGTCCTCCGGAATGACGCTCGACAGCAGTTATTCGTCCATCCGCAACTGTTTGGATGACAAAGAAACGCCAGTCCTGTGTGCCGTATCGGTTGCCCTCCCATCTGATATATCCGAATGTTGTTCCGGCGGTGAAAGCCGCTGCTTTCCGTCGCCAGCCGAGGCGGGATTCCAGAATTGGAACACCGAAACGCCGCCGATGATTGATACGGTTCTTCCGGGAGACAATCAGAACGGCGGTCAGATCACGCGCCGTTGTCATTGACTTTACCCTGATCGTAGGAAGGACCGTGACCGCAGTTGCGGCACCCTAAAATCCCATCAATGTCGATTGATATCAAAAAGTTGCCATTGCATTTGGCTGGAACTTCAGGCTAGCGCAACCCTGGCCATTGACCGCCAAGCATCCTGGACTGCGATTGAGCAAAAAATCGCCCACCCGCTCAATGTGGAAGCCCTGGCCGCGGTCTATGATATCACCCAGATGGTAAACGCGACCGTGATGCGTGCCCTGTGGGCCGCCTCGACCGAACGTGGGCGGGATCCGCATGACTTCACCCTGATCGCATTCGGCGGATCTGGCCCGATGCATACAGCCTCCCCGGCGGACAGCCTGAAGTATGACGCAGGTTCAGATTCCGCTCTACCCAGGCTTACTTCAGCGGGTTTGGGCTCCTCTTGGCGGATTATCGCCACGACTATATCCGTGGCGTGGCCTTGGACCAACTCGACCCGCAGGCTGTGCCGCTTCACTACTAGGAGCTTGAGACCCGGGCGCAGGCCGAGTTGGCCGTAGAAGGCATTGCTGCGGATCAGCTTCGTTTTGAGCGCCAAGTCGATCTCAAGTATGGCTATCGGGTAGCGGAAATGAGCCTGCCTTTTCCCGACATATCGGTTGCGGACATGCAGGATCGCTTGGCTCAGCTCTTCACCGAAGCGCACCGGCAGGCGTTTGGCTATGATCGAGCCGATACGATTGAGCTTGTCAGCGTCCGTGCGAGCCATGGTCTCCTCCGGCCATCTACGCTTTACCGAGATGACTGGTAGCGGGAATACCCCTAGGTCTCCAACTTCACGCACGGTGTATTTTGGTCTACAGGTAGGCGAACGCCGGGCCACAGCACACCAGCGTACCGCTCTTGAACAGGCGCGGCGCGGCCCGCTCATGGCAGAAGAACCAGATACCATGGTGGTTGTACCGGCCAGCTGGACAGTCCAGTATGGCGTGAGCGGAGACCTCCTCTTGCCTCGTGCATAGCGGAAGGCCTCCCGCTTGGGCAGGGTGCCGCGTAGCGACGGGGGAGGTTCCTGCCGTACTGGAGGATCGCTTTTGTGAGGCTGACACCCACTCCGATAGTCAAAGATTTAGTCCTGATCGGCGGTGGCCACAGTCATGTCACTGTACTGAAAAGCTTTGGTATGAAGCCATTGCCGGGTGTACGTGTGACGTTGATTTGCCGCGATACGCACGCGCCGTATTCCGGAATGTTGCCCGGCTATATCGCCGGGCATTATGGCTTTGATCAGGCCTATATCGATCTTGGACCGCTGTCCCGGTTCGCCGGAGCACAGTTTTTCCACGATGAAGCAATTGGCCTGGACCTGGCCAACAAGCAGGTTGTGTGTCGCCTCCGGCCACCCGTGGCCTATGACGCCTTGTCCATTAATATCGGGGCCGCCCCTGCTGTCGCACATATACCCGGTGCAGGGCACACTGGTGTGACAGTCAAGCCCATAGATGATTTTTGGCGGCATTGGGAGCAACTCCGCGAGCGCTGTCTAGCTCGTACCGCCCGCACGACAATTGGTGTTATTGGCGGTGGAGCCGGGAGCGTGGAACTCTTGCTGGCTGTCCAATATCGCCTCGAGCGGCTGCTCGCCCAGCAAAACCGGTCGGCCGACTATCTCGTTTTCTACCTCATCAGCGGGCCGCCCGAGATTCTGCCGACCCACAACCCAGGCGTCCGGACCGCTTTTATGCGTATTCTCAAGCAGCGCGGTGTCGAGGTCCGAACGGATTGTCTCGTCACCGGTGCTGCCGAAGGTTGCGTCCGATTTGCCGACGACACCCAACTCGCTCTGGACGAGGTGATATGGGTAACCACGGCTGGCGCTGCCGACTGGCCGGGAGAAGCCGGCTTGGCCACAGACAAGCAGGGTTTTATCGCAGTGCAGGAGACACTCCAGTCCGTTTCCCACCCCGAGGTCTTTGCCGCTGGAGATATTGCTGCGGTCGTCAACCACCCTCGCCCAAAATCGGGCGTGTTCGCCGTACGCCAGGGCCCACCGTTGGCGAAGAATCTGCGCCGTTTCCTGCGAGGTCAAGCGGTCAAAGCTTTTACGCCGCAAAAGCAGTTTCTGAGCCTGATCTCTACCGGAGACCAATATGCGGTGGCTTCGCGTTCGTGCTGGACGTGTGAGGGCAAGTGGGTATGGAAGTGGAAGGACTGGATCGACCGACGTTTTGTTCGAAAATACAACGAGCTGCCGGATATGCCCGAAGACGAGCCAGATCAGGTAGCGCGGGGACTGGCCGATGCCCAGGACCTCAAGGAGATTTCCTCCTTTGCCATGCGGTGCGGTGGCTGCGGGTCAAAAATCGGCAGTACCATCCTGAACCAAGCCCTGGAACGCCTTGAGCCGGTTGACCGCTCCGATGTCATTGTCGGCCTGCACGCTCCAGACGATGCCGCCGTGGTCACCGTCCCGCCCGGGAAAGCGATGGTACAGACCGTTGATTTTTTCCGGGCCTTTATTGAAGATCCGTTTGCCTTTGGCCAAATTGCGGCCACCCACGCCCTGGGCGATATCTTTGCCATGGGCGCGGAGCCACAGACCGCCCTGGCCATGGTCACTATCCCGTATGGTTTGGAACACAAGGTCCAGGATCAGCTCACGCAGCTCATGGCCGGGGCCTTGGAGGTCCTTAACCGGGAACACACGGCTCTGGTTGGGGGGCATACCAGCGAGGGGAGCGAGTTGGCGCTTGGATTTGCCATCAACGGTCTGGCAAGTCAGGAATCCGTACTGAAAAAAAGTGGCATGCAGGCGGGACAAGCGCTGATTCTGACCAAGGCGCTGGGAACCGGTGTGCTATTTGCCGCAGACATGCGGCACCAAGCCAAAGGTCGCTGGATCGAAGCCGCGCTCGCCTCCATGCGGCAGTCAAATCGAGCCGGAGCAGACTGTCTACGCCAGCAGGGCGCAACCGCCATGACCGACGTGACCGGATTCGGACTGCTGGGCCATCTGCTTGAAATGATTCGGGCCTCATCTGTTGAGGCGACCCTCAATATGGAACATCTGCCGGTCCTGCCCGGCGCCCCGGAGGTCATTCTGCGGGGCATTTTTTCGTCCCTACAATCGCAGAATATTCGGTTGCGGCAGGCCATTCGTGATGTGGAGCGGGCCGCCCAGCATCCGTACTACGCTCTGCTATTCGATCCGCAGACCGCCGGCGGACTCCTGGCCAGCGTCCCGGCCGAGCAAGCCCAGGTGTGTATCCAAGAACTTCAGGCTCTGGGCTATCAGGACGCGACCGTGATCGGCACAGTGCACGCGCAGGGTGATGCGCTTGAGCCGATCAGCTTACAAACCTGACCGCTTACGTTGCAATTCGGTCGAATCCGACAACCCGCCCTACCGCACCCCTCCCAAGAGAGGCGGGGCAACGTCTACTCCCCTCCTCGGATGGGCGACCCGAAGGGCTGGGGTGGAGTGTGCCCCTAGGGCAATCGCTTTTGCCGTGAAATGGCTGGGGATCAGGCGCAAGAACCTCCCCCCCCCCTGCCAAAGCCCTGCTGCTGCCGAGGCGTCCGACCCTCGCCATCGGCGGTGCCCGTCTTGCGGCCCGTGCCCAGTCGGCACCCCCGTATAAGCCCGAAGTCCCGCCCGTGCGACCGGCCCCTGTTTTCCTGAGACGGGGGGCCGACCCGTCTGGCAATGGACATTTGGGCCGGTCAGGCAGCGGCTCGGATTCAAGTTGAGGAGGTAGTCGTCGTTCCCGGCGGCGCGTTTGCGGATTCCGCGCGGGGCGTCTTTGGCGGGGCCGTATTGGTTGCGGGTGTGCGCGGTCGGGCCTCGGTCCTAGGCCCGGCGCGCACCCATGGCCGGCCGTTTGCGAGGGGCCCATGGGTGCGCCCGGCGGGCGGGAAGCGGGCGGGCCGGAGCGGCGCGCTTATGAGGGAGGAGCCGGGTTGCGAGGGTTGGGCGCTTGGCCGTCTGCGCCTCGCCGCGAGCTTGCCGAGCGCGGCCCGCCCCGGTCAGTCCTGGCGCTCCGGTCGCCATGTACTCTCGGGGCAGCCCGTGGCGCGGCGCGTTTCGCGGTGCCCGGAAGCGCGGTCCACAGGCGCACCTGATGGGCGGTTGCCCGCCCGGTCGGGATCGTCCAGAGAAATCCCGACCTCCTCATCCCGGCGGCCCTGCTTGCTCGTGAGCGCCCGCAGCGCCAGCCGCTTCGGCAGGGCCGCCCTCTCGGAGGGCTGATCCTCCCTCTGCCCCGGACCGAGCATCCGGCGGGCCGCGGCGGCGAAAGCTTGCGCCCGAGGCACCGGCGAGGGCAATCATGTCTCTGTCCGACCCCGATGCCCAGTCCTCCAGAAGCGGCCGAAGCACGTTCGGCACGCCGCCGGGATCCAGGGCGGTGAACAGGGCCGAAACCGCCCCGTGGCACGGAATGCTGTGCCTCCCCCTCATCAAGCGGCGAGCACCCCATCCTTGACCTGCCCGACCCGCGCCATGGCTGCGCATCCCGCCCCGCCGCATCGCGGCGAACGCAGCGCACTCGGCGGCAGTTCGGGCCGCGAATGGCGGGGCGCCGTGCTGCGACGAGGATACGGAGCCCTTTCGCATACCGACGAGCACTCCTCCAGGGCACCCCTCTCTCTAGCAACCGAGAGCGTAGGGTGAATCGCAAGCACCAACGCCTCAAAGCTCATCTTCAAAGGCGATTTTCCTGGGGGTCGACCCCTATTCACGTATAGGCTCTGAGAAAAAAGAAGACGAGTATGCCGGTGACCGAGACGTAGAGCCAAATTGGGAAGGTATAGCGTGCGATTTTTCTGTGAGTCTCAAACTGTCTGCGGGCGGCATGGTAGAGCGTAGTGAAGATCAGGGGAAGGGCAACAATGGACAGCACGATATGGCTGATCAGGATGAAAAAATAGAGCAGCCGAACCGACCCCTGGTCGGGGAAAGGCGTATCGCCATGAAAATGGTGATAGACGATATAATTCACTAGAAAGAGGATCGAGAACACGAGCGCGGCCAGCATGCAGCGCATATGCCTTCCTCGGTTGCCGCGCTTGATATTGACAAATCCACCGATCAAGCAGCAGGCGCACAGGGCATTGAAGCAGGCGTTGGCCGCCGGGAGATAGGTCACCCACTCCCCCTCTGTCGTGGCCGCCGGCTTATAGTAAATCAGCCAGATCAAAAACCCGCTCAGGACCAAGCCGAGGAGCAAAAACCAGGAAAACGGATTGCGCGTCATGGCCGGTGTTGGCATGGGCTTGAGGCTAACGACGGAAGAGATGGAGATCAAGTGTCCGCGTGTCGCGTCCGCCGCACGATTCCGCTAGAATGCTAGACCATCAGACTGAAGCGAAGGAGGACAGTATGCAGTTTGTAAGCCTGGAGGAAGCCAAGCAGGCATCCGGTCTACGTCTGACGTTCGTGGCCAATGCGCCGAGTCCGTGGGGAGAGGCGGTCAAGGGTATGCTCAAGGCCAAGGAAATTCCCTTTACCGCCACGCTCTATATGCCCGGTGACCCCGCGTCTAATAAAGCTCTGGTGGAGTGGACGGGGGAAGATAGCGCGCCGTCCGCCATGTATGAAGATGAAGTGCCTCGGTCCGGCTGGGCGGAGATCCTGCTCCTGCTCGAACGCCTTCAGCCCGAACCCCGCCTTATTCCGGCTGACCCGGAGCAACGCGCACTGATGTTCGGGCTCTCGCATGAAATCTGCGGCGAAATGGGCCTGGGCTGGTCAACTCGTCTCATGATGTGTGATGCCGCTATAGACCCGAATGTCGACTACCCGATTCCGGCCGAGATGGGCCACTATCTTGGTGCGAAATACGGCTATCGGCCTGGCAGCGGCCCGGAGGCGACCAAACGGGTAACCGATGTGCTAACCCTCCTCTCTGCCCGTCTCAAGGGCCAACAGGCAAAAGGCTACCGCTTCCTCATCGGTGAAGACGTTACGGCTCTGGACTTCTACTGGGCCACGTTTTGCGCCCTCATGAAACCGCTGCCGCCCGATCAGTGCAATATCATGGAGGTGTTACGCGCCGCCTTCGAGTTCCCCAACCCGGTGATTGAAAAGGCACTTGACCCCGCTCTGATCGCACATCGGGACTTTATGTATAACGAGTACCTTGGGCTGCCCATGGTGCTTTCGTAGTGCGACCGGGAGGCGCGGGTGTCTCCCGATTCACTTCCATGTCCATCCCCGAGCGGTATAACCGCGGCTATAACCCTGGCGTTTGCGGCGCGGTCTGGGAGAAAGTTGGAGTGACCGGAGAGGTGCAGGGCGTCATTGGGCTTTTGCTACCGTCAGGCTGGTTGGGGTCTGCAGTTGGTACGGCTCCACTGGTTGTGGGGCGAGCCGGGTTTGATGGACTAACATCAACGATTAGCCGAACGTTTCCAGGCGTTTGTTCCCGACCTGCCGGCCATGGGCAATCCACTTGGCGGGTGCTGCTGCAATTTTTTGATACGCTGCCTCTCAAGCGGCCGGCTTTCGTCGGTTCGTTCCCCGGCGGAGAGGGGTAGGGGCTGAATATGTTCCTGGCTTGAGTATCTGGACCGAGGCGTTCATCGACAGCAGAAACGCGAGTACTCGCCCGGTGTTCGACCCTTACCTCCACAGGCGTAGTCTGCGCCATCGCTTGCATCTTCTGACTGCCTCCACGCTTGTCGCCTAGGGTGAGCAGGCCCTCCTGGGCCAAAAAATTTTAAGAATTTGGAATCTGTGCGGCCAGAGGCCGAGGAAGAAGTCATGCGGAAATACCGCCCTAGGGCCCCGGTCGGGGTATGCGGAAAGAGTACTGGTCGCGCTTGCCCGGAACAAGCCGTGGATCGTTGGGGCCGGACGGGCGGTGCTGCGGGTGGATCAGTCGCTCTTCCCCCCGCCTGGGCCCTGCTCTCTCGTCCAACGCCGCTCTCGGTCGGGGCGCAAGACGGCGCCGTCTGCGAGAGACGCGGCGGCTCAAGTCCGACGGGCTGCTCAGCCCCGTTGGGATGTGCCCCCGACAGCGGACACCCGCCTTCCCGCTCTCCTCCGAGTGCCGCCCCCCCTTGGTGAATCCTGCTGCCACAGGCTCCCGGGTCTCCCACCCGCAGCCTCGTCTGCATCAGGGCCGCGGTCCACGCGTCCCCCGGCATGAGACAGATCTTGAACTTAGTGGCCACCTGTCCCATGCGGTCTCACACCGCCACTTGGGCGACTACGGGCGTCTCCTCACTCACCGGACCCGCCACCCCCATAAGCGCTTACAGGTTTGTGGTGTTGGCATCCTGTAGGGTGCATAGGGGCGGGCTGCGGGGAGGTTGGGAGGAACGGGGACGGGGAGGTCGTGGTGTCGTGGTTGCCGACCGGCGGGCAGACGCCTGCCCGCCGGTCGGAGGTGTTGAAGGAGGTGGGGCGCCAGGACAAGGCGCTGGCCGCCTCGCGGCGGGTGCGGCATCTAGCCGGCGGGCACCCGCCGCGCGAGCCCGTGGTCCGGGCAGGGCAGGCGTCCCGGTCGGCCGTGCCGGAGGTGGCCGTGTTGCAGAATCTGCGGCAGTCGTCCGGCGCACGCTCCGTCCTCGGGTTCCCGCCCTGTCCCGTAGGGGCCTGCACCACCGCCGAGGCCCTCGCATGGGAGCGCCCGCGCGGGCAGGGCGCACTGGTCGGTAAACGATTCACGTCGTTGACGCCGTGGGACCTTTGCCGCAATACGCCGACGCAAGCCCAAGGCGGGGCGCTCTGGCAAGCTTCTGGAGGTGCTGCGGGCGGCAAAGCGCCTGCGTCACGCCTCCGCGGCTCCCCTTGGGGACCCCACGGGGAGGCGATCCCGACCCCACCGCTCTTGGCGGGAGTGCCGCTTCCTGCTCACCCAACTCGCGCAAGCCCGCGACTCCCGCCTCCCGCTCAAGCAGGGGGCGCCGCAGGGCACCACATCTCCGGCGCTTTGGCCGCTTCGCCTACGAAAGCCGCAGGGCGACAGAGACTTCCCGGCAACCACCCAAACACGGGAGCGCTTATGCCCCCCGGATGACGATAATCGGTGACCTTCGTATTGGTATCGTCCTCTATGCACCAGTAGGCGAACAACAGGTGCTCTCCCAGACTCTTGTCCTCAAGGCCTTATCCTTGGGCAGACGGTGGGGGGGATTCCACGTCACAAAGGCCACGGCGCAGGAAGAACAGGCCAGGACGATTGTGCAGACGGGGATTCCACGTCACAAAGGCCACGGTGGTACCGACGGCTCTCCATCCATAGGTGCGTAAGACTTGCAGCATGCTCGCTCTCCTCCTCACTAGGGCCTGTTCACACTCATGTGGATGATTCTGCATGATGCTGGTCTCCTGGCTGTATGGCACTCACGCAAGCTCCCTACGCCCGGAGCGCGCCTCCTCTCCCGGTGCCGCGCGGCCCTGTCCGCCTCGCCCCTCGCCCCGTGCTCCCCGCCCTCTGGTCGGTCGCCGCGCAGGGCGGCACAGGGCGCGGGGTGCCGGCCCGCTTTGGCCCCTGGCCCCCCCCCTCTCCCCCCGGCTGCCCCGCTGGTCGCAACCCGGGGGGCGCGCCCGGGTCTGCGCGCATCTGCACCGGGAACAGAGCGGGCGCCTCACGCGGGCGGCCCGGTCGCTCGCCCGCCCCCTCGTCCAGGTCCCGCCCGCCGGCCCGGGGGCGCGCACACAACCGGTCCTCAATCCCTCGGCCGCTCCCGGGGCGGGTGGACCCCCACGATGCCTAGGGGTGCCGCGGATGCTCGCCCGGCGCTCGCCTGCGCGCGCTCGCCCGGGCCCGCCCCCGCCGCCCCGGCGGGCCGCCCGTGGCGGACTCGCCGGGGCCCGCCCCCCGCTCCTCCCGCGGTGCTGAGGGACCGGGCGTCCGCGGGCGCCCAGAATCGGCACTGGGCCGTGGCGCTGGGGTAGGCGCCCGTGGGGCCGCCGCGGCGCACCCGGGTGAGCCCTTGGGCGTCTGCCCGGGAGCTGTCCACGCGGCGCACCGCAAGCGCGCGGGTGTTGCGTCGATTGCAGGGAGGCCGCCGCCTCTGCTCGCGCTTCGAGCAACGCGACGTGCTCTTCCTCGGATGCATGGTCTTCGCCCTCATCATCAATGCCTTGCGATAGTGGTAACAGACCCTAGGGCGGAATCCGATCCTGTTGTGGAGTATCCGGCGGCGCTGCAAGAGTTGTTGCCTTCAGGGGGGGGAGCAGGGTGGTGAGAGGCGGCCGATGGCGTCTCCCAGGCTGCCGCCGGTTCTCTCTGCGGCTTGTCGGTGCCGGGCCTTCAGCTTGGCGCAGGCGCGTGCGAGGGGAGTGAAGGCGGGGCGGTCGGGTGGCCGGAAGCGGAGGTGGGCGTCGGCGGCCGCAATGCTCTTGCGGGCCGTGGCCCCGTGTGGTGTGCGAGGGGGTCGAGGACGCCGAGGGAACCGGGGGCGTCGTGCGGGGACGAGAACCTCCTGGAGGGCGGGCTCGCAGGCGTTGCGGGCGCTGGCGCCGGGCTGCCCGCAGGGGGCCATCAGGCCGCGGCGCGGGGGGCCGGCGCCGCAGGGGGTGGAGTGCCAGGGGCCGTGGGGGACCGCCCAGCGCAGACGTTCGCCGCGCGGAGCCCCGCTAGGGCGGCGGGCCAAGTTGGTTGGGGCCCCGGGCTCGTCGAGGCACACCCGCCGGGCGGGGGCGAGGCGGGGCGGGCGGGTGCGCTGGGGGCGGGTCGCGGGTTCAGTCCGGCCGAGCGGTCCGGCGCCGCCACGGGGCGCCTCACGCGACGGGCGCCGCCCAGCGCTGACGGGCGGGCGGCGCCGTGCCCCCGTGCCCACGCGCACCGCCCGCACATCCAAACGCGTCCCGGCTGCTCTCTGACTCCTCCCGGGCGAGCCCGCCGACAGCATGCGCAGGCGACGAGCAACCGATAAGGACTTGCGACCTGACTGCCGGCCTCCTCCTGCCGGTTGACCTCTGGAATCATCAATCCAGGGCCCCGTGCATCCTCCTCGACTCAGTCAGGTCAGACCACGCTCTAGACGCTTCTCTGGTCTGGTGCCTCATGGGGCCCCTCTTTGCCCTCGCAGGGGAACCGGACGAAACGGGGGTGGCCGGTGCTTTCTCATGGGCTTCCCCGCAAGCTGCTGCCCCAAACAGCGACCGGGAAGGGCTTGGAGAGCGGAGGGAGTACCAGCCCGCGGGCCGCCGGGACCCAGAGGCTTCACTGGGGGCGGCACGGGTATATGGAGTGCCTTGAAGGTACCGTTCCGCCCTCCGTCAAAAACGACCGCCCTGGACGGACAGTCGGCCGAACCTCTATCGTAGCGGTATGGCGGGTCAAGGCGACGGACGTGGCGAGGGAGCGCCTACGCTTTTTTACGGCTGGTGGATTGTTGTGGCATGCTTTGCCAGCATGTCGATGGCCGGTGGTATTGGCAACCTGTCCTTCCCCGTCTTTCTCAAGCCACTGACTGCAGAGTTCGGTTGGACCCGGGCTCAAGTATCCGGCGGGATTTCGGCTTTTATGTTGGCCATCGCTCTCACTGCCCCCTTTGTCGGACGAGCGGTGGGGCTGTATGGGCCACGTGCGGTCATGATCCCAGCGGCCGTGCTGGTGGGCCTGTGCCTGATGCTGCTGTCTCAGATGACGGCCTTGTGGCAACTCTATCTGCTGCGTCTCGGGGCGGGGCTTGGATTTACGGCCCTGGCCCACGTGCCGGTCAATATCATCATCTCTCGCTGGTTTGCTCGCAAGCGCGGTCGGGCCATGGGCATGGCCATGATAGGCGCTCCAGTGGGTGGACTGCTGATGACACCCTTTGCCTCGTCTTGTATCGAGTGGATGGACTGGCGTCTCACCCTGTTGATCCTGGGCGGATTGCTATGGCTTATCCTGGTTCCGGTGTTGTTTCGGCTGCTGCGAAATACACCGGCTGATCTGGGTCTGCTACCGGACGGCGAGACGAGGCGAACCGTGGCCGACTTCCCGTCCGATACCGGCGTAGGGGAGGGGATATCAGCCCGCGATACACTTCGGACCGGCCGTTTCTGGGCGCTCATCGGTATCTATTTTCTGGCCTATAGCTGTCTCTTTTCCGTGATGATTCATCAGCACCCTTATTTGACGGATCAAGGCTTTTCGGCTCAGTCAGCAGCTCTGCTGGTGAGCGTGCTGCTCAGCGCGTCCGTGCTCAGCGGCCTGGGTTTTGGCTGGGCGAGTGATCGCTACGACCCGATGCGACTGGCTGCGGCCTGTTATGTCCTGGGCGGTATCGGTATCGTCCTGCTCTTATGGGCTTCTCCCGTGGCTGCCATGGTTGGCTTTGTGGCCTGTTTCGGACTCTTCTTTGGCGGCATCACCCCGCTGACTGCCCTCGTGACCGGACGCATGTTCGGCATGAGAGCGCACGGCGTAATTTACAGTTTCTATCAGACCGTTATCTGTTTGAGTGGCTTCGTTGGCCCCACGGTAATGGGTTTTATCCATGACATGACCGGCAGCTATCAACTCGGGTTTAGCGGGGTGGGTATCGGTCTGTTATGTGCTGCTGCGCTGATGCTGGTCGTGAGGGCGAGAACCATGCTGCTTCCCGTATCTATTGCACCCAGTTGAAATTTTCCTCTTGTGGCTCAAAGCCCGGCAGCCGGCCTCCCCCCGAGGAGGCTGGCTGCCAGATAGCAGGACGGGTGTCTAGTGTTGGTTCCGAGCAGTAATGAGGAGGGCAGGGCTATTTTATTGTCGGCCCGGCGACCGGCGTATGCCGATTTTTGGACGGGCCATTCTGTTTTCGATGTGGCAACCTGCGGCCATTGTGAGGCTGCCGCCCCCGGGTTCCTCCATCGCCCTTCGCGAGGCGCCGGTGCGCCCGCCCCGTGGCGCCCCGGCGCTGGGACCGTCTAGTGGAGGCGCCTCACGCCCGGCGGGTGCCCGGCCTCATCGGCAAGGGCCCGCGCCATGTCGCGCGGCCTGGCTCGCCGGCTCCCCCGGCGTGACGGCGTTCGCCTCGTGCGCCGCCCTGCTCCCCCAGGAGCAGCTCGCGGCAGCCGCGTTCTTCAGCCCGTCGCGGACGCGCTCCACCGCGTTCTTCGTTCACCACCTTCCACCACCTCCGCGCCGTCCGGCCGCCCGAGACCGGCAGGGGGCTTGGGCAGGGCGAGGATGCCGCGAAGAGCAACGAGAGCCCCGCCGGGCGGGCCCGCGCCAGCAGCGGCGCCGGCACGGGCCGTCTCGTCCTCCTGGATGCGCTGCACGCCCAGCACGAGCCCGCGCACGGGCTTCCCGGGCGGCGCGCCGCCGATGGCGGCACGGCGGACAAGGAGACCTCGGATCTCCTCCGCGCCGCCCCCGCAAGGCAATCGCCTGCGAGGCCGCGCCCGCGTTCGAGACCTGCGAGAAGGGACACGGGCGCATTGAGCGCTGCCCCGGTGCCGTGGGCGCCCTCGCCGACGCCGAGTGGGACGGCGCGGCCGCTCTCCCCGAGCGCCGCTAGGCCATCGCATTGAGCGCGCCCGCGAGCGTCTCGAGACCGGAGCGCGCAGCGTCGAGGCGACCTGGGGCCTCCCCTCGCTCAGGCCCGAACGCGCCGACCCCGAGGGGCTTTGGGCGCTCGGGCGCGCCCATGGAGACATAGAGAATCGAGTCTCCGACGGACGCGCCTTCACCTCCGACGAGGACGGCTGCAGGGCTCATGGGCGCCTTCGGCCGCGCACCCGCTCCTGCCTGACGCACGCCGCCCGCGCCCAGGACGCCCTTGCCGCGCTCCGTATCCCGCCCGGCGGATGAACCGGCGCTCCTGCCCCCGCGCGCTGCGCCGGGAACACGCGGCTGGCCGGTGCCACGGGGCAGCCGTGCCCGAACCCTCCGAAAAAAATGCCCGGACAGCCCCGAGGCACCAGCAGTGGCTCCTGAAACCGGTACGTTGAGAACCCGGGGCCCCTCAAGCATGCCCGTTCCCTGCCACATCAGCACTCCAGGCCCGACAATAAAATGGTCTTGGGAGAACCTGTCATAAAGAACTATTGGGTTCAGATCATATCGTATCAAAACCTACCCGAAGACTTCAAGGAAAAGCATCCAAGTGTCTGGGTGGATGTTTCAATTGCACTATTCAACCCTGTTCGGGGACACCGATTTTATAACGAATATCTGGACGAATTGGAGTTTGCCGACGGCCCGGGAGTTGACGACATCTGCGTGAATGAACACCACGCCAACGCCTACGGTCCTGATGCCGTCGCCCAATATTATTCTGGTCGCACTCGCCCGTCGAACTTCCAAGGCCGCCCTTATCGTGCCGGGCAACTCGATTGCGCTGTACACCCCCCATTCGTATTGCCGAAGAAATGGGCATGTTTGACTGTATCTCGGATGGCCGTTTTGCGGGTGGTTTTCCAGTTGGCCCCTTGATGGACACCGATTTTGCGTACGGCCGGACGCCCCTGACGCTCCGGTCTGATCATTAAGATGCCCGGACCGAGTCCGAGCCATTTGCCTTTAACGGCAAATACAATCAACTCCACGATGCAAGCGTCTGGCCCCGCCCGATTCAAAAGCCGTACCTACCGGTATGGATTCCAGGAGGGGGCAGCGTCGCGACCTGGGACTGGGTGGCCGCGCACGACTCTATGTATGCCTTTCTGATTTATTTCGGCTACGAGCTGGCCACGCAGGTGATGAAAGGCTACTGGGAGGTCGTAGACCGGGCCGGCCGGGACCCCAACCCTACCGCGCCGACTATCTGCAAGTCATCGGTGTGTCCGAGACCGACGCCCAAACGGTATTAAAGACTATGCCGAGGCGGTCTCGTATTTCTACCACCGCTGACCTGCACGTCCCTGACCACTGGGACGCCGCGCCAGGCTCTTCAACGCTCAAGACGATCAACTCGCTCAAGTCGCCCTTTAGCTTCGAGCAACTTAGCTTCGAGCAACTGGCCGGCCTCAAATGGAAGGATTTTGCTGAACAGAGCTATGTGATTGCCGACTTGCCAGCAACCGTGCGTGATCGACTGGTCGAAGTCCTGAAGGAAATGAAGGCCCGCTCCACTTCGGCAACCTGAGTGCCGCGCTGACCTGCAAGAACACCGAACTGTACGCCAGGGAAGTCCTGCCCTTCTTGCGTGAGCAGTTATGGAAAGAATGGGAAGACCGCTGGGCCCCGCATCCGATGAAAGAAGATCGCCTGCTGGCCGCAGCCCTCTAATGCGCCTCCCTGAAGGGAGATCGTTTGGAATGCAAGAAGTGGGGGTTGTTATTCGGAATGGAAAATTTACCACCTCAATGCAACGGGGAGGTAGCGGCGAGCCGCTGCTGTTCCTGCACGGTGCTGGCGGTCCCTTGGTCGGTGCTCCGTTTCTTGAGGAACTCGCCCAGAATTTTACCATCTACGCTCCGGCCCATCCCGACCTTGGATCTGGAACGGGTATCGAGCATATTGATGACGTGATTGACATTGTCCTGTACTATCACGATTCTCTCGACGAGTTGCAGATTAACAGGCCACATATTGTCGGCCATTCGCTGGGTGGTATGGTGGCCGCGGAGACCTCCGCACTCGCCCCGTACCGGATCAACCGACTCGTGCTGATCTGCCCGGCGGGACTGTGGCTTGATGACAATCCCATTCCAGATGTCTTTACCTTTAACCCGCGCCAGATGGTCGAATATGTGTTCCACGACCCCAGCGGTCTCATGAGCCAAATGTTCACCGAGCAGTTACAATCCTCCGAAGCCCAGCTTGAGATGTATAAATGCCTAGCCTCAAATGGAAAATTCCTGTGGCCGATTCTCGATAAAGGATTCAAGAAGTGTATCCGTCGACTGCAGTTGCCGACGCTGTTGCTGCTGTGGGAAGCATCCGATAGGCTTGATTCCGTCGGTTTACGGGGAAGCGTTTCGACGCGTCATTCCCGGCTCGCGTCCGGTCCATTTCGCGAGCTCGGCTATACGGATTATACGGGAGGCCCAGGAGGCTTTTGTCGACGCGGTATCCGAACTTGTTACTGGAATAATACCAACGGTCGTTGATTGGAACCGATAGCGGAGCCATCCCTCCGTCGCCCGGCCCCCGAGTCGGGGCCTCGTCTCGAAAGGGGGAACCCCCGCCGAGCGAAGCTTACCGGTTCTTACCCATGGCTGCTGGTATAACACGAAAGGAGGGGGAAATGATCACGGTGGAATCAATCCGCCATACTGGAGTGCCAGTCTCAGACGTGAGGAAGGCAAGAAGGTTTTATGGAGAAATCCCCGGCTTTGCCGAGGGCGAGCGGCCCAAAAATCAGGTATCCCTGAGCTTGGTATGAGGTGGATGGAACCCCGGTGCATCTCATTGGGCCAGCGCAACGTAATGACTGACAAGGATATCCTGGGTATTGGGATCCATATTGCAGCTCAGGTGGAAGATATCGGAGAGGCCAAACGTAGACTCAAGAGCAAGGTGGGTGAAGTTCCAGGAATCTGCAATCGGAACATCACATTCATCGACGGGCGCCGCGGATCGCAGGACTCTCGCCGCTGTTCATCAAGGATGCTCAGAACAGGTACGCGAAGGGCCGGTACGAGGCGGCATCTGACCCGTCTGCCGGTGTGGGAACCACGCCACTGGAGGCGGACCTTACCGGACACGGTGCGGTCGGTTTTGAGATCAATTCCTACGCGGCCCGACATCAAACCGGGTTCCTGTCGATTGCCTGTCGAAGCCCTCCGTTTTGTCAGAGACGGTCTCCTCAATCACGCATGGACAGAGGGAACAGACGGGACCATGCCCACTTCGATTCCACTTCCCGGCTTTGTACACGATCTCCTTTGACTCCGCTCGGAAGTCGAGGGGGAGTTGCTCTGGAGAGGTCCGATGCTGATCGAAATTTATCCAAAACCCGACGGTATGCAGTATATCAATCTCATGTTTTGTGAGACCGAGCCTGATCCCGAGGACGGCTGGATCCGCTCTCTCATTGATGAGTTTCCCACTCCACCAAAGCGAATTCTCGAAGAGGAACGGGCTGGCCGGACATATACTACCCTCCAATACGGTCAGTGTGTCATCGGGCATTCCATGTTCTATATCGAAAAGCACAAGGGCGTGGTGGACAAGCTGCTCGGGGTCTGCACGAGCGAGCTTGAGCGGACGGCACTTGACCATCCTGCCCGTAATGGGATTATCTCCTGCCTCGCGTTGGAACTGGACAAACACGCCCGATTCTCGGTTGACGATCAAGGCAATCTAACCATTACCCTGAAAGACATGGATGCGGCTGAGATTCATAAACGCCTGGGCGAACTTGTGGCGGAAGAAGTCTCTGTCTGGCCCGTTGAAACCGTAGGAAGTGAGGCCTGATGTGGCAGGGGGTGGACGGAAAGGTCGCGTTTATAACCGGAGCCGGATCGGATATCGGGCGCACGACTGCCCGGGTCTTAGCCAAAGGCGGTGCTGATATAGCGGTGACGGACATCAATCTGGCCGGGGCTGAGGAAACCGCCCAAATCGCCGCCGGACTGGACCGCAAGGCACTCGCGCTTCAGGTCGATGTGTCCGACCTCCATGCGGTTGACTCGGTGGCGACCCAGGCACGCCGGGAGTTGGGAGCGATCGATAGTCTGTTCAGTAACGCCGGTATTGGAACTCAAGTGGCGTTTACGGACATGACCGAAGAGGATTGGATGTTCGACATTCATCTCAACGGAACGTCTCACTGCTTCCGCGCGGTCTTGCCCGGAATGAAAACGACTGGCTGGGGCCGGTTAATCACTACCTCCTCTATGGGAGCCCTTACCGGAGGAGTCCGTTTGACTCATTACTGTGCGGCCAAGGCTGGTATAGCCGAACTCACGGTTGCCATGGCAAGTGAGCTGGCGTGAACGGGTATTACGGTCAACGCGCTTGCCCCCAGTACGATCGATACGCCGATGGTCCGCCAGAATCCAGGAGGTTGGGTCAAGAACATGCCCAAGACCGTTCCGATGCGGAAATTTGGACAACCTGTTGCTCAGGAGGGAGCGTATGTTGTTGTGGCTGACATCAGCCAGCGTCACGCAGAGGTGGCCGCCACCGAGATCAATCGCACCAAAACTTCTCGGGCGATGGGCCTTCGGGTTGATGTGACCCAAAGTCGAGCCGTCAGCGATCTGGTTGAACAGGCTATAAGAGCACGTATGGGTCGCTCAACATCCTCGCGAACCGGGAGTAATGCCCAAGTCAAGGATCTTGCTCGATATCTCCCCCTGAAGACTGGCAGGGCATGATCGACGTCCATATGAAGGGAGCCTTTCTATGCACGTAGGCCGTGATCCGGGATATGATCGCCGCTCAGTGGGGGCGGGTGATTAACACCTCCTCTGTTGCCGACATGACCGGCGGTCCACAAAATGCGCACTACGCTGTGGCAAAGGCTGCCATTATCGGTTTTACCCGCTCGTTGGCCCTGGAGTATGCGCGGTCGGGCATTACGGTGAATGCGGTTGCCCCGATTTCTTTATCCACCGCATTCCCATGCGCCGAACGGACGCACCCGCAGACATCGCTGCTGCTCATTTGTACCTGGCCTCGGATGATGCGGCCTATGGGACTGGACGGGTACTGGGCCCGAATGGTGGCTATCTGGTGTGAGGTGTTTTCCCTTGACGTTTACGGACGCTGGTTATGGCGTGGCGGTGCGAACGAAACCTTTGAATACCTCGTAGCGCATTCTCACCTAGCGGCAGGTCTGCTCTCGGTCTTGCTTCAGTTCAAGGTCTGGAGCAAGGTCGGAGTGTAGGGCTTGACCAGTCTCGCCTTGACCCTCTAAAACTCAGCGTCTAGGCTCAAGCCAACAGCAGACTAGGAGGTTAGGAATTACGATGCTCACTGCACCGACGCGCTTTTTTACCGAAGATCATGAGATATTCCGCGAACAGGTTCGTAATTTTGTGACCAAGGAGGTCTATCCGCATATTGACCAATGGGAAGAGGAGGCCCTTTTCCCAAAATCGCTCTACCGACGTATGGGTGAACTCGGATTTCTGGGTATCCGCCATCCTGTAGAGTATGGAGGCAGCGCCGGGGATATCTGGATGACGCTCGTCTTTTGTGAGGAGTTGTGTCGCTGCCGGGCCTTGGGTTTACCAACGAGCGTTCTGGTCCATACCGATATGTCTTCGACCCATATCGCACGCAACGGAACGGTGGAGCAGAAAGAAAAATACCTACGGCCCATGATTACGGGTGAGGCCGTCTGTGCCATAAGCGTGACCGAACCCTCGGGCGGGTCCGATGTTGCCAGCATACGCACCACGGCAGTGAAAGACGGCGACTCCTACGTCATCAACGGCTCCAAGATTTTCATCACCAACTCTGTTCACGCCGATGTCTTTTGTGTGGCTGCCAAAACCGACCTGGACGCCCGGGCACGTGGCATCTCTATGTTCATTGTCGAGCGCGACACCCCCGGGTTCAGCCTAGCCAAAAAGCTGGACAAAATGGGCTGCCACAGCTCGGATACCGGTGAGTTGGTCTTTGAGGATGTGCGCGTTGCGCGCCACAACCTCTTGGGAGAGGAGGGGAAGGGGTTTTATTATATTATGCAGAATTTTCAGGATGAGCGTCTGATTGCGGCCAGCATGGCCGTGAGCGCGGCCCAGCAAGCCCTCGAAGACACGCTCAGATACACGCGTGAGCGGCAGACATTTGGCAAGCGTGTATTCGATCATCAGGCCATATCACATCGTCTGGCGGACATGGCAACCGAACTGGAAGCCGCCCGTCAGTTGACATACTACGCGGCCGATGTGCTGGCGAGTGGTCGTGACTGTAGTACCGAAGTTTCGATGGCAAAGCTATATGGCTGTAACGTGGCCAATAAGGTCGCCTATGAGTGCGTCCAACTACACGGTGGTTATGGCTATATGAAAGAGTTTACGATCGAGCGGTTCTACCGTGACATCCGTCAGGCCACGATTGCCGGAGGGTCCGCCGAGATCATGAAGGAAATCATCGTCAAGCGCGGGTTGGACCGAGACCTGTAGGCAAGAAAAGAGGGGGCCTCCCAGCCCCGATATTGATGGCACCTGGGGCATTCGCAGCCACCGATTGGGGCGAGCGACTGGGCGCAGGCCCCCGCCGAGTTGGCCACAACCCAGGATCGGTGCCGGGGCGAAATCGACCGGCAACGCCAGCAACATACCCACGTCAAAAGAGAGATGTTACCGGGGAGCGTGTTTGATCACACTTCTCACGACCTCTCTCTTCACCTTGGTATGCCCCCGGAAAGGGACATCACTTCGCGTTACATGACGCCCCTCTCTGTGTCGTATTGGCTGAAGGGCAGGGCGCTCTCTCGGTGCACCCTGCATGGGCGAGCTTCATGTATCCTTCCGACGGCAGAGGTGAAATCCGAATCTGAACCCTTGACAAAGGCTGCCTTAGAAGGGTCGCCTCCGAATTGAACGCATCGTTTGACTTGGACGAGGACCGGTAGCCCCCCCCCCCCCCCCCGACTATCTCTCAGTGGTATACTAGATTGTGCTCTTTTACGGGCTGTGTGTGTTGCCAGGGAAGTCCCGCTCCCAAGTAACATGGGGTGCGCTTTGTCGATACGAACATGCTACTTATCTGTACACGGCCTAGGCCCGCTCCCGCACGAAGCGGGCAAGCAGGAAATGCGGTGAGCGCCGCTCCACTATAGGGAACCCCGCTCCCGCACGAAGCGGGCAAGCAGAGCGTGGCGCAGCGGCTACGGGAAGCGGGAGACTTGGTGCTGTCGGTACAGGTGCAGCAAGAGTGCTCTCAGAGGCGAAATGAGGCCTAGTACCGGCGGGACTGGAGGGTGGTTCCGTTCAAGCACTCATCAAGGAGAACTGATAGCTTGCATTGCCAATCGAACCAGCACCGGGGAATGATGCTACTTTACTTTCAATCTGCTATCCTCTACTAAGGACGGACAACACCTCTGGCGGTGTTACATGTGGATGTGCGGAATGGATCCATTGTGCAGTGGAGTTGTGGTATGTGGAGGAGGAATCCATGGGAGTGGCGCTGGAGGTCGAAGTCCCACAAAGAGTGTTTAATCGTCGTATCCAACCCTTTGCTATAGCCCTTGCCGAAGTCTCTTGGCGCGTGAAGATGTTCACGCACGAGGGAGTAGTTCTGGCGGCCCTGCACCTTGAGGAGCCCGATCTCACTCTCGCCACGGTGCTATGGCCGGATGTAGATTCCGCGCGGCGTTTGTTCAAAGGCCGTCTTGAAATTTGTTTATGCTCGGCCGCGGATCCGGCGGGGCGAGTGCGTCTCGCCGTGCAGATTGATCCTGACATGGTCGAGGAACTCTTTGCCGCTGCCGAACTGATTAACTCCAAGCCGTCAAAGGCGGGGGCGAAGCGGGCGAAAAAATATTTTACTGAGTTGTTGGCCTTAAACTTCCCGGACTCTGAGGTTGTCTGGGTCTGGTCGTATCAATGGCAGGATACGGCTGAGTACCTGGAAGAGACGACGCCTATCCGGGTGGGCTAAGGGCCTGTGCCCAAGTGTGCTTCGATTTTGCTGACGCCACGCTCAGCAGGAGCGGAGTCGAAGAGGCGGGCTCGCATTCGGACAAAAGACGTGGTATGCGGTACATCCTGCCCGCCCTCCGGGTGACTGAAGTTCAGATACTATACTACTATACCGAAAGGCTGGCCATAGGCCGGCTTTTCCATCGGAAAGCCAGATGCCTGAGAAAATTGAAAATTCCCATCTCATCGAGATGACCCCCTTGGTCTCCCCTCGGACGATCAAAGCTAAACTCCCGCTGACCGAAAGTGCCGCGGGTCTAATCATGCAGACCCGGCACGCGATCTGCGATGTCCTGCACGGTCGGGATCGACACCGCCTGCTCGTGGTTACGGGTCCATGCTCCATCCATGATCCCCAAGCGGCCTATGAATATGCCGAGCGCCTCAAGCCGGTGATTGATGTAACGCGCGATCATCTCGTTGTGGTGATGCGAACCTATTTTGAAAAGCCGCGCACGACCATAGGTTGGAAGGGACTGATTAACGACCCGCACCTCGACGGGTCGTGCGATATCCCGGCGGGTCTAGAATTGGCCCGCGAAATTCTACTCCATATCAACCATATGGGTGTGCCCTGTGCAAGTGAACTCTTAGATCCGGTGACCCCGCAGTATGTTGCTGACCTGCTCAGTTGGGCAGCCATAGGCGCACGGACGACCCAGAGCCAGACGCATAGAGAGATGGCCAGTGGGCTCTCTATGCCGGTCGGCTTTAAGAATACGACCGATGGGGAGGTCTCCGGGGCGATCAACGCCATGATTTCGGCTGGTCACCCGCATAGCTTCCTGGGCATCAACGCCGATGGCATGACCTCGGTCATCAAGACCTTGGGGAATCCCGATCGTCATATTATTTTACGGGGTGGGGGGGGGCGGCCCAACTACCGCCAGGAGAATATTGCCCAGGTGACGGAGATGGTTGCCAAAGAGGGGATAGCCCGCCCCATTATGGTGGACTGTTCCCACGGCAATTCAAACAAAGACCACACCCGTCAGGCCGCAATCTGTCGGGATGTGTTACAGGTGCGCCAAGAGCAAGAGTATGACGTCATGGGCATCCTCCTGGAGAGCAATCTAAAGCCGGGGAATCAGTCTTGGAAAGAAGGTTCTCATCTCGAATATGGTGTGTCCATCACCGACGCCTGTATCGGTTGGGAGGAGTCGCGCAACTTACTGTATGAAACGGCTGAAGTGGTGCAGTCAAACCCATGTGCCATTCCCCGCACAATAAACGGCTAGCGTGGTTCGTTGGAAGATCGGCCTTCCGGTCCTTCTGTTTGTACAGCTTGTTGGCGTCCGTTGCCGTAGGGGCCGCCTCGTGCCTCTACGCCGAACGCAAGTGGAATCAGAAAATTGCCGAGTTCAATAAGGGCATTGATCAACAGATGGCACAAGCCGAAGGTCGGGGCGGCCGCTGCCAGGCCCGAGGTGGCGTCCTCTATAACGAGCAATGCTATACGCCCGATAGGAACGCTGCCGTTCGGGATGAACAGACGTGTCGTCTGCATGGTGGTCTGTTCCTCAATGAGGAATGCCTGACTGACCAAGGCCGGAGCGTCTTATTGCGGTAGTCTCCGGTGGGCGGATGACCGGAGGACGAGGCAACCCTTATCTTAAAAGAAGAGGAAGTCATGGATGAACTTGGGGAGGAGCGGAGTTTGTTCGCGGGAGCTGTTTTTGCGGGGCTATCTAGTTTGAGTTTCCTTTGCCGACTCTCTATCTGCAGGCATTGTCTCACAACTCGATGTGTCGGCGCATGCATGGGGCCGGCTATGTGACCTGGATAGGGGTGCCTATACCGCAATCCAGCCTGACTGCCGGGCAGGGGCCGCTGGCTGTCTTTTGTCTCTTCGGAGCATGGCAAGCGTCCATTCCACAATACCTGCGGCAGATCACTGTTTTGTCAATCGAGCAGGCCCGAGGTCATGAACAGCGTCCTGGCGAGTCTGCACGATACCATCGGCTGCAAACCGCAAGCTCATTACTATTTCTCGAACCGTGCAGACTGGACTGCCATAGACGGCAGCTTACCCCGCTTTGGCGGAGAAACCGGGCCCGGATCCCTGGCAGGGGGGCCTCCAGCATATAA
Organism: uncultured Binatia bacterium (SeqCode); assembly: GCA_965116085.1. Taxonomy (GTDB): domain Bacteria; phylum Desulfobacterota; class Binatia; order Bin18; family Bin18; genus Bin18. The sequence continues at coordinate 4,016,708 of OZ220487.1, read as the reverse complement.
CAACGGAGAAACACGCTACCCAATAGGGCGCTCAACTCAGGGCTGCGGAGGACAGGGTGCGAGTCGAAACGGTCAGACAGGTCTGGCGCTACCCCCAGAGAGTATGCTGGGCGACCCGGGTCTGGGCCGTGCGGGATGTGAGGTCTGGGGGGCATTAGCAGCGTCCAAAAAATCCCGATCCTGATGCGCTGTCAGGCTCGCTTCCAGCTCATCCAATAAAAGACGAGGCCGGTCCGGCTGAAATCGCCGTTCCGGATGGTACCACGTTCTCGTCCGACGACCCGGAGGCTGCGGCTCGGCTGAGTCAAACCCTGGGCCACCGGGCTTCCATCTGGCCGGTTCATCTGGCCGCAGACCTTGAGCACTCTCGACGCGGGAAGCCGACGCATAGCAACCCCGCAGAAGCGTTAAGAATCCTCCTCGGTTTGGCCCCTGCCGGATTTACCCGTCTTTCCCAAAGAGATTTGGCAATACGCCTCGCCTCGGGGGATCTATTTCGAGGCCTTCCCACCGCTGCTGACCCAGGTGTCCTTGCAACATTTGCAAGCCCTGAGCCCAACTTGGCAAGATTGATGCCCGGCGCTTTCGTCCCAATTTCTTGATTGAGACCGGGGCGGCAAGCGGCTTTGTTGAGATCGCGTGCCCGGGTAAACATCTCCGTATCGGGACTATGGCCCTTGACGTCACCACGGACTGTCTGCGCTGCGTGATGACCACCTTCGACTATGCAAACCTGTCCAAAGACCCCAAGATCATGTGCACCTTGGTGCGTGAGGCCAATCCGAACTTCGGAGTTTACGCTACCGTGAAGACTACCGGATAAGTCGCGGTTGGTGCCTGGGTAGGGCTTCTGGCTTAGGGGTTCTGTGCAGCCGCCCGTCATCCCCGCGAAAGCATGGATGCCGGATCAAGTCCGGCATGACGGGAGCGGAACAGCATAGCGACAGTCCGGCGTGAAACGCTCCCGGCCTCTATCCTCAGCGACCTGATTGCATCGTGAAGTTGGGGGGGGGGCAAGTGCGCGCCAGCGCTAGGGGGATTCTCGGGCGTGGTTCCCTTTGCTTGTTCCCTCCTCACCCCAGCCATCTCCCGCTAGCGTCGCGGGTATGCGCTTCCTTAATACCGTGCTATTATCTTGTCTGCAAAATCGGTCAGTACTTTGCGGGTGCTGGCCATGGGGGGGAGCAGGTTGACTTCTTTGAGCCCGTTTTTCTCCGCGGCGTGCAGCTTGTCGATGATCTCGTCCGGGCTGCCGACAATGCACGACCCCTCAATCGCCTTAGGCGTGATAAAACGCCGCTCCTCGGGCATCAGAAACGTGCAGTGGCCATTGTGAATCTGGAGATATCGCTTCTCCGCTGGTGTCTCCATGTTTTTCACATAGGCGCAGTATTCGTCCCAAATATCGTGGATGGACGGCGGAATCATCTCTTCCTTACCGGTAAACTCGTAGATTTCATAGGCAAAATGCAAGACCGCGGCCACCCATGAGCCGCATTCGTCTATGACCCGGTCTGAACTGAGATCCTCGCCCGGCTCTAGTACAACGACCGAAGTGAGGGAGACGGTATGATAATCGCTCAGGTTCCGGCCCACTCTGGCCGCCCCCTGACCCACATAGTCCATATTCAGGTTCAGAACGGCCTCCTGCTCGTTCAGCACAGAAATCAGACCATCGCCAAATTCGCCTGCGGCTTTGAGGGCCAACGGTCCATTGGCCGCGACAATGATGGGAATGGGATGCTCCAGATCAATGAATTTTAGATCCTGGTGTAAAAATCGAATGGTCCGAGTTGTGTCATTCAAGGTGTACTCAACCTCTTCGCCTTGAAGAAGAGCTCGGAGGACGCGCAAATACTCGCGGAAGTCACGGATTTTCATGGGATTCATGCCCATGACACGCATAGCGGTATGTCCGGTCCCAATGCCGAGAAAGATACGACCCGGTGCGAGCCGATTGATCGAGGCAATGGAGTGGGCGGTGACCGGAGCGATCCGGGTTCCGGGGATAGCGACGCCGGTGCCGAGTTTAATCCTCGACGTGTTTTGCGCCGCCACGGCCAGCGTAGCGTAGCAGTCGGACCAGATCATCTGGGAGTCCGGCACCCAGGCCCGGTCATAGCCCAAGTCTTCGGCAAATTTAACAAGTTGCCAGTCTCCGATATTGGTTGCCACCGTGACGCTGAATTCCATGGCCTCCTCCTTAACAGGAAAGAATTCTTCTTGGGGATCATCAATTCCATACCACACCGAGGTGTCTTTCGCTATGTCTGGAGCAGGATAAAACAATCTTAACAGGAAAGAATTCTTCTTGGGGATCATCAATTCCATACCACACCGAGGTGTCTTTCGCTATGTCTGGAGCAGGATAAAACAATTGACAAACGGCGGGCCCGAATGAAACAACCGCCTACGGAAGGCACCGGAGGAGAGGGGGAACGAGAGATCCAGGTCGGGTGAAGGGAGTCGTCAATATGGAAACATGCGATTTTCTTATTATCGGAGCTGGCATAGCCGGGGCGTCGGTAGCCTTTGAGTTGGCCGCACATGGTCAGGTCATTGTCCTTGAGCGCGAAGCCGTACCCGGCCATCACTCGACCGGCCGGTCGGCTGCGGTCCTAACCCAGAATTACGGCAACTCCATTATTCGACGCCTCACCTTGGCGACCCGTCCGTTCTTGGAACATCCGCCGGACGGGTTTACCGAATACCCACTGACCGCTCCCCGCCAGATGCTGTGGGTCGCGCGCGAGGACCAAAAGGCGGGCCTAGAATCAACGCTTGGTGAGGCGCAGCGGCTGGTCCCTACGATTCGCGCGGTTGAACCCGCAGAGACATACGCGCTCTGTCCTGTCTTACGACCGGGCTATGTCGCCTATGCCATTCTGGAGCCTCGCGCCTTGGACTTGGATGTACATGCGATTCATCAGGGGTTCTTACGGGGATTAAGAACCCGGGGGGGGACGGTGGTCACAAACGCCGAGGTGGTCCGCCTTCGGCAGACGAACGCCAGTTGGGAGGTTCATACGCCTGACCGGCAATACGCGGCTGCGGTTGTGGTGAATGCGGCTGGCGCATGGTGTGATGTCATTGGCCAGTTGGCAGGAGCACGTCCAGTCGGCTTGGCACCGAAACGCCGCACGGCCTTTACGTGTGATGGCCCTGCTGACATACCGCCGGAAGAGCTCGCGGCGTGGCCGGTTATCATAGATAGCGACGAAGAGTTCTATTTTAAGCCGGAGTCCGTAGGAATTCTTGCCTCGCCCGCGGACGAAACGCCCATGGATCCGTGTGATGTGTTTCCAGACGATTATGATGTGGCGGTCACCATAGACCGTATCCAAAAAGCAACGACCTTATCCATTGCCCATATCAACCGCAGATGGGCTGGATTACGCAGCTTTGTCCCGGATAGAACACCTGTGGTGGGCATGGATAGCGAACGTGCCGGATTTTTCTGGTTAGCCGGGCAGGGCGGTTATGGCATCCAGACCTCGTCTGCCATGGGCCGTACCGCGGCCAGCTTGATCGTAAATCAGCGTTTACCTCAAGATATCATAGATATGGGGCTTACGCCTGAAGATTTCGTGCCGATTCGGGTACAACAAGTGGAAAGAGACTGAGGCGGGCAGGTGCAGAAGAAGGACAGCTGAATTAAGGAGACGGGATGCTCTGAAATGGATTGCCGTCTCAGGTGCTGCAGCGCTCCTAGGACGTTCAACATTTGCATTGTCAGGCTTCGCTGGTGAGCAGACCGTTCGCATTTGAAGCCTTAATTCCCCTCACCGGGGACGCTGATGTGTACACTCGGCAAATGTGCCTTGGCATTGACACCGTGGCCGTCGAGATCAATGGAAGCGGTGGGGTTCCGGCAGGAAGAGGGAGATCGAATACCGCGACTCGGAAACGACTCTGGAAGTTCTCCCTGAGCACTGTCGAGAGTTGATTGACGAGTGATGGGCGATTGCCCTGATCGGACCCTAGACTCAGGATCTATAAATTTCTTGTCACTGGGTGTTGAATGTGCTTGATGACGCTAAGAGAGAAGGATCATATCCTGGCGGATCCCCATTGCAGGCTCTCGGCATCGCCGTGCGCCCGTCGCCGTCCTGTGCGGCCGACCTAGGCGGGGGCCGCGGGTTGCTCCCGTCGGGCCTTCTCGGGTATCCTGCCCGTCCTCCGGGCGGGGCTGAGGTGGTGTACCGCGCCCGCATGTTTCGGCCCGCCCAAGACCCTGCCGAGGCCCGGGTGCCCGCCCGGCCCCTGCTCGCCGCCCAAGGCTCTAACGGCGACCACTTCCGCGCCCACCTAGGAGCCTGCGCGTAGAAACCAGAATGCGATAATACCCATGTTGAGTTGAGAATTTGAGGTTTTGAGCTACCGCCGCCGTTGCGCCGGTATTGCCCGGCTCCGGGTTTGCTGCCGCCGCATATGCAGGATGGGCGACGGGAGGGGCCTCTGGCGCAGCCTGTCAGCGATCTGGTGGGCCCTGGATGGAGGTGTTTTCCGCGCCGTCTGAGGGCGCCGGGCGCCGCTAGTCGCCGTGGGAGCCGCGGCGGCTGCGGAAGGGGCGGCTCCAGGAGTATGCGACGGGCGTGTTGTCCTCGCGCGCGCTGCTGGCGCGCAAGCGGGAGGAAGAGGGGGGGGTGTCGGGGATGGGCGGCGGGGCACTTGCCGAACCATCGGCCGCTCTGCGCGTTTTGGCGTCGTCCTCTGTCGGCCTTCAAGCGGCGGTTGGTGGAGGGGGTCGTCTGGCATAGGTGTTAACTTGTTATCCTTCTGGCACGCTGTACCGTGCCGGTGGTCCGGGCTAGGAAGGCGAAGCTTGCCGCCCTGTCGGCCGGGGCCCTGTGGCGGCGGCGCTAGTCGTCGACCTCGGCGCACCCGGCGCCTCGCGCGGTTGCGCGCACAAGGGGCCTCGCCTAGGTGGCGTCCGCGGGCGGGTGAACAACGGGGCGCGGCCGTTCCGGCTGCCGGATGGGGTGCCCTTCGCCCTGCTGGCGCCCGGCACGCCGCGCAAGCGGGGGGGGGGGGGGGCCGGCAGAGCGGGGCCGGGGCGCGGGGGTGCGAGCGGAAAGCCGAAGGAGGCCACGCGCAGAGGCAAGCGGCCCCACCCGCACCCCCTCAAGTGCGCACGCCAGGTCAGCGTGTTCATGCCCTTCCCCGAAACGCCGTGCGCCACTGAGCCGGCGCACGGGGGCGTGACGGGATTGGGGGCGATGGCTCAGTTCGGCCGGTGCGCCTTGCTCCAGGATCTCGGCCTCGGCGCGGCGATGTGCGCCGCCGCCGTCGGCACCGGTGGCCCGCCGCGAAGCCATTGAGCGCCATCTGTTCGATCGGGCGGCGGCCCGGTTCGACCTCCGCCCCGCCGTCACGCTCTACGCCCCGCCCAACCCCTCCTTCGCAGGTGAGGCGCACTGCCAGCCGAAGGCCCGGCGCGGCCACGCCACGGACAAGCGCACCGACCGCCGGCTGCTCACCCTGGCGCTGGTGCTCGACGTCAGCGGCTTCGTGCGTCGCTCCCGGATCTTCGCCGGCGAGCGCGCGAGCACCGCACGCTCGCCGAAGTGCTCGACGCGCTCGACGCCCCCCGCGACGCCTTGGGGGTGATGGACCGCGGCCTCGCCACCGAAGAACGCCTCCGCTGGCTGCACGCGCGGGGTTGGCGCTCCATGGTCGTCAGCCGAGAACGTGCGCGGCACTTCGATCCCGAAGCGGCGCGTCGAGGCTGCCTCGACGCACGGTATGCACCTGCACAAGATGCTCGCCAACGACGGTCGGGAGACGCGCCTGTCCTGCATCTCCGAACAACGAGCAGCCAAAGAGCGCGGCATCACCGCACGCCTCGCCCGACGCTTCGAGGACGCGCTGAGCAAACTCTCCGAAGGACGGTCCAAATCCCGCCCCCGCTACCACCGAGACCGACATTCCGCCTCGCAGGATGTCGGTCGCTCCCTTCGCCCTGCCGCTCCCGGCCCATTCGAGGATGGTGCCGAGGTCGCCATGGAGCGCGGCGTGCAACTCGCCACGCTTCGCGCCGGGGGTCAGCACGGTCCGCTCGATCAGCCCCCTTATGGCTTCCGCCGCCTGGTCGCGGTCGCGGGGATCGGCCAGCGCCTCCGCGAGCCGCTCCACCTTGCGGCGGTAGACGCCGGCAATGTTGGGGTGAACGTCCGGGATGTCGACCGGAGCGGCTGACAGCCGTTCGTTGATCTCGTCCTGGCGGGCCTCCAGCTCGCGGAGCCGGTCGGACATACCCCGCACGTAGCCACCCTCCTCGATGGCGTCGAGCATCGACGCGATCTTCTTCTCGATCCCGGCCAGCGCCGCGCGGTCGCTCGCGCCCGACGCGCGGCGCTCGCGGTTGAGCCGGTTGGTCTCCTCGGCATACGCTTTCATCGCTTCGGCGGCGGCCTCGGGCTCCATCAGCTTGTCCTTCAGCCCCGCCAGCACCCGCTCCTCGATCTCGACGCGCCGGATGGTCCGGCTGTTGGCGCACGAGCCCGTCATGACGTGGTTAGAGCAGCCGTAGCGGCCCTGTCCGCGCATGGAATAGGGGCCGCCGCAGACGCCGCATTCGAGCAGCCCGGAGAGCAGGTAACGCGGCCGGTGGGCGGCGTTCATGCGGTTGGCGTGGGCGTTCCGCGTCGCCGCGATGGCGGTGGCGTATTTCTCGGCAAGCTCTCCCTGCCGGGCCTTGGCGTCCTGCCACAGCGCGTCGTCGACGATGCGGAGCTCCGGAACCTCGGCGATTATCCATTCCTCGGGCGGGTTGACGCGCGCGACCCGCTTGCCGGTGTCCGGGTTCTTCAGGAAGCGCCGGCGGTTCCACACCAGCCGGCCGATATAGAGCTCGTTGTTGAGCAGCCCGGTGCCGCGCCTGGCGTGGCCGCGCAGGACGGAGTCGCTCCAGAGCCTGCCCTTGGCGCCGGGGATGCCCTCGTCGTTGAGGCGCCGCGCGATGGCGCGCGGGCTGGTGCCGGCGGCGAACTCGCGGAAGATGCGCCGGACGATCTCCGCCTCGGCCTCGTTGATCTCCCGCTCGCCCCGGATGCGCTCGCCGGCCTCGTCGTGCAGCTTCACCACGTCGTAGCCGTAGCAGATGCCGCCGCCCGACTTGCCGGCCTCGACGCGGCCCCGGAGCCCCCGGTGCGTCTTCGCCGCGAGGTCCTTCAGGAAGAGCGCGTTCATGGTCCCCTTGAGGCCGACGTGAAGCTCGTTGATCTCGCCTTCGCCCGCCGCGAGCGTGAAGATCGTCACGCCGGCGCAGCGCAGATGCTTGTAGAGGGTCGCAACATCGGCCTGGTCGCGGCTGATCCGGTCGAGGGCCTCGGCCACGACGATCTCGAACGCGCCCCGCCGCGCGTCCTCCAGAAGCGCCTGGACGCCGGGCCGGAGGATCACGCTGTCTCCCGAGATGGCGGAGTCCCTGTCCGTGCCGACGATCTTCCAGCCCTCGCGCTCCGCGTGCTCGCGGCAGACCCGGAACTGGTCCTCGATGGAGGCCGGCCGCTGCTGGTCGGACGAATAGGGGGCGTAAAGCGCACAGCGAAGGGTCATGGTCTCGGTTCTCCTGTCTCTCGCCGGCGTCCTCCGCCGACATGGTTGCAATGTACGCCAATGTGGTGCATATGTCTATCGTCAACTCACGCGGGAGACATCGTAATGGCCGAAACAGCCGAGACGAAGCACGAGCGGGTCCACCTGCGCCTCGACGCCAGGAGCAAGCGCAAGCTCGAACGCGCGGCGGCCTACGAGGAAACCACGGTCAGCCGTTTCGTGCTGCACAGCGCCGTAGCCGAGGCCGAGCGGGTGATCGAGGCGCGCGAGCGGATCGTCCTCCCGGCGACGGACTGGGACGCCTTCCACGACGCGCTGCTCAACCCGCCCGCGCCGAACGCGGCGCTGCGCCGCGCCGCGCGCCGTTACCGCGAGCGCATCGGTGGATGAAGCGCCGCTGACGGTCGAGCCGCTCGGCCCGCATCACGACCGCGCGACCTTCTCCTGCGGGGAGCCGTCGCTCGACCGCTACATCCGCCGGAAAGCTTTCCAGGACGCCCGGCGGCGCGTCGCGCGGGTGTTCGTCGCACCGGGCGACCCGTCGGAACGGATCGCCGGCTACTACACGCTGAGCGCGGCGAGCTTCGAGAAGGACAACCTGCCGGCGGACCTCGCCCGGCGGCTGCCGCACTATCCCGTGCCGGCGGCCGTCATCGGGCGGCTGGCCGTCGATCTTCGCAGTCAGGGAATCGGGCTCGGCGAGACCCTCCTGCTCGATGCGATCCATCGGGTCGTCCGCGCGGGCGACACCATCGGCGTCTATGCTGTCGTGGTCGATGCGCTGCACGACCGCGCCAGCGCCTTCTACGAGCGGTACGGCTTCGTGCCGTTCCCGTCGCGGCCGCTGCGCCTGTACCTGCCGCTTCGGACGTTCGAACGGCTCGGGCTGTAGCGGGCCCAGGACGCCGCGCGCGGGGTCACGGGTCCGGGTCACCTATCCGTCGCCGGCCTCGTCCGCCGGCGCGTTGTCGTTGGCGGCGCGGCCCGCCTCGAAGCGCTCGCGCGCGATCTGCCGGCCCAGCAAGCGGGCGAGGCGTAGCGCTGCGGCCTCGATCCGGGCTTCCGGCCCGCTGTCCGGGGCGGGATTGTCGTTGGCGGCGGCGCGGCGAAGGTCCCCGCGCGCGCCGTCGTCGCTGCCTGTCTCCATGCCTGCCGCTCCCCCGCACAACCGCGTCTCCGGGAGCAGATTTGTCCCTGCGAAATGGCATTGTCAAACGGTGCAGCAAGGGGATTTCCTGTGCGGAATCAACAGCCTGTCCCCTCCAGGACACGGCAGGCCCCGCATGCGCCCCCTGTGGCATGATGAAAAAAATTTCGCGCGGCGCGGCACGCATGCCGGCTGGTACCGCCGGACGTCGATCCCGCCGGTCCGTGCGCGCATCCGCGCCGCTTCGTGCCATGTCTGCATCCGAATCGGCATACGGTGCCTCGCGGCGCCTGGAGGATGGGCGATGGCGGCGTCTTCACGCCGGGCCTGGAGCTCGGGTTGCGCCATGACGGCGGCGATGCCGAGACCGGCACGGGCGTCGAGCTCGGCGGGCGATTGTCGTACGCGGACCCGGAGACGGGGCTCAGCATGGAGGCCAGCGTCCGTGCGCTCATTGCCCACGAGGACTCGAACTACCGCGAATGGGGCGCGGTGCGCCTGGCGCCCGGGGAGCGCGGTCGCGGCCTCTCGTTCAGCCTGGCGCCCACATACGGCGCGCCGGGGGAGCGGCGTCGACCGGCTGTGGTAGGCGCGGGATGCGCGGGGGCTTGCGCCCGACGGCGGGACGTTCGAGCCGGAGAGCCGGCTGGCGAGTGAGCTCCGCTACGGCATGGCGCTGTTCGGCGACCGCTTCACCGAGACGCCGAACGTCGGGTTCGGGATCACGGGCGCGGGGGCGCGGGACTACCGAATCGGCTGGCGGCTGTCGACCCGGTGCTGGGTGAGGCGAATGGCTGCCATGACTGCGGTCCCCCGATCAGTTGCACGGTGTGCAAAGCTGGGTTCGCTCCAACGCCCCCGGTTGCACCGGAAACGGGGAAAATCCACAATCATGTCAGATCGTTAGCACCGCAGGTGCGGCGTCCGGTGTGACGGTAAAACTCCGAACGGAGTCGAGATCGGGCGAGGTTGCCCTGCACACCACCATCGCCTGAAACGCCGGCGTCACAAGGGACGGGAGCCGTCGCGGCGATTGAGCGAGACGACCGGTCCGCGATCTTCGAGCGCGTTCCGCGTTGTCGTTCGGTCGCAGAGATAACAGAACGCGGCGCGGAGTGCAAACGGCGGAGGGCAGTCTTCACACATGGCGCACCGGAGCCGGCGGCGTTACCTCGGCGGCACGGGCGCCGCCGCACATGTTCCGCGGAGCCGAAGGACGCCGCGCACATGTTACCGCGATACAAGCGTGCTCGACGAAAGCGGGGCTGTTCAGGGTGATCGCGTGCTGCTCACACATTACCGCAGACGCAGACGGGGATGGCGCACCCGTTACCGCGGCGTCAGCCGCGCGGGTGCGGTGACGGTTGCGATAGCCGTTGCGATCAGAGGCGCCGACGGCGGCGCCTGCACGACTGCGGGCATTGGTGCGAAGCACGGTGTCGTGCTGGTCCGGCAGCAGCGCCGGCAGTGGGCGGGTCAGCAGTGCCGGCGGCCCTGCGCCGGGCTCGGCGCAGCCCGCGATGCACCCATGCGAAGCATGGTGCAGCGGCGCGTGATGCGGCAGCCCCGGATCGCAGTCCGGGGCAGGTGCCGCAACGGCGAGCCGGAGCACGAACGCGGCGCGAAGCGCGCGCGAGGTGTCGGCGGCGCAGCGCGACGGGTGTGCGCATACGGAAACGGACCGCGCCGCCGCCGGAGCGGAGACGACGCGGCCCGTGGGTGCTGCGGGTCAGGCGGGGCAGCGCATGACCGGGATGCCGAGGCTGCGGGCCTTGTCGACGAGGTTGTCGGTGATGCCGGAGCCAGGGAAGGCGATGACGCCCCTGGGCAGGAGGTTGAGCAGTTCGTCGTTGCGGCGGAAGGGGGCGGCGCGTCCGTGGCGGTCCCAGTCCGGTTTGCAGACGACCTGGTGGACGCCGTTGTGCTCTGCCCAGCTGGCGGCGATCTTCTCGACGCCGGGGCCGCCGCCATGGACGAGGACGAGGTCGGCATACTTGGCGCGGACCTTGTCGAGGCGCTCGATGACGGCCGCCGGGTTTGCGATATCCTTTCCGCCGGCGATGGCGACGAGGGTTCCCTGGGGCAGGTGTGCCTGTGTCTTGCGGTCCTTTCGGGCGCGGACGAAGTCGCGGGCGTCGATGGCTGCGGAGGTCAGATGTCCGGTCTGGCTGGCGTGGCTGCCGCGCCGGGGCCGCCATGTGTCGCCGGTGTCTGCGCGGTAGGCTTCGGCGGCCTCGTCGCGGAGAGTCTCGAAGGCGTCGCGGCGTGCGGTGAGGCACTGGGCGCGGTCGGTCGTGAGTTCCAGTTCCAGGGACTTGATCTCGGAGCCGTCCTGGGTGTGCTGGAGGTCCTGGAGTTCGGGGGTGCGCCGTTTCATTCCGAGTCCCGGCCGGAACGGAGCGTCAGCGGAGTGGAGGACCCCGCAGGGGTTGGCGGAGGGAGCACGTGTGACACGATTGGACATCACAGCGGGGTGGCGTATTTCTCTCCCCCTGCACGGACCCCATCGGCGGTTCGGCCCGGCACGGCGCCGGAGCGGGAGGCGCCGTTGCCCGCCCTTGCGTCAACCCCACAGGGGATGGGAGAGGACCAGGCGCCCGGCGACCTCGCGGATGCGGGTGCGGTCGTGGAGATACACCGGCCCGCGCGGGTCCTCGTCGAGATGTATGGCGAACACCCTGCGCCCCGGCCGGATGCTGTCGTCGAAGGCGTGGACGTCGCCGACATGGTCGCCGTCCCGGTAGATGCGGGATTCGTCGGGGGCGATGCGGCGGAAGGAGATGGTGCTCATCGGGTTCTCCGGGTAGCGTGACGGGTGCGCGAGCGGACTCCCTCTCCTTCTCGCGCGGTTCACCCGCTTTCCAGCCTCGCTCCCACTCCCGTATGCGCTGCGGCGAGACTCGAACCTGCCCGCATGAGAAAAGGGCCGACGCGCGAGGCGCCGGCCCTGTGGGGAGGGAAGAACGGGAAGCTCTAGAACGGGATATGGTCCCCATCCATCGGGTCGCCACCGGCCGGCGCGGCGCCGCCCGCCGCGTCCGGGCCGGGCTGCGCGGCGTTGCCGTTCGCCTTGTCGAGGAACTGGACGCGCCCGCCGGGCACGAGCAGGATCTCGGTCGAGAAGCGGTCCGAGTCCTCGCCCGGCTTCTTCCAGCGCCGGGTCTGGAGTTTGCCCGCGACATGGACCAGCCGGCCCTTCACCGCGTGCTTGACCAGCATGTCGATCAGCCCGTCCTGGAAGGTGACGATGCGATGCCACTCGGTGCGGTCCTGCCGCTCGCCGGTTTTGGCGTCGATATACGACTCGTCGGTCGCGATGGAGAGATTGGCGACGCGGCCGCCGCTCTGGAGATGGTTGACGGTCACGTCGGCACCGAGGCGGCCGATCAGTTCCGCGCGGTTCAATCCGAAGGCCATGGGGAATCTCCTTCATGGGGTCTGGTCGATGACGGTGGGTTGCGAACGGACGGGGCCGGGGTCACTCCCCCGAACCCCCGACCGTTCAATCTCTTCAGGCCCTCCTCCACCTCCGGTTCGCCGGAGGGAGCGACGCCGCCGCGGCGGAGCCGGGTGAGCCCTTGGGCGTCTGCCCGTGAGCTGTCCACGCGGCGCACTGCAATCGCGCGGATGTTGCGTCGATTGAAGGGGTTCCGCCGCCTCTGCTCGCGCTTCGAGAAACTTGATGTGCTCTTCCTCGGATGCAGCGTCTTCGCACTCATCATCAATGCTTTGCGATAGTGTTAACAGGTCCTAGCAGGCCCGACCACCTGCATTTCTGTCGCCCCGGCTCCGACGCGCAGACTATGCTCGCTGACGCGGTTCAAATTCTCCGAATATGGGCCGATCTGCCCTTGGCCTATACCCCTTCCTCGTTGTCAGTATCCCCTCAATGGGCTGGAAAACGGTCAGCCCGCGGTGGTAGGGTGAGGGTATGGAAGACGATCTCCGGGTACAGCTCGCCCGGCTGGAGGAACGCATGAAGACCATGCAAGCCGAATACAAGACGGACATCGCCCTGCTGGCAAAGGAGATGGCGGATGGGCGCGCCGCATACAAGACGGACATTGCCCTGCTGGCAAAGGAGATGGCAGATGGGCGCGCCGCGTACCAGACGGAATTCTCCCGGCTAGCCGAACAGGTGGCGGAACGGGATGCGCGCCGCGCCGCACGGGATGCGCGGCTGGAGAAAGAGTTGGCCGACGGACGCGCGGAAGCCGCCCGTCGGGAGACCAACCTGGTGATCCGGCTTGCGGCCCTGCTGGCCGGCGCGGTGGCGATCCTGGGCGTGCTGATCCGAGTCCTGTAATCGGATGAGCAGTTGAGATCCTGCGACACCCCTCAGGAAAGGGCCATGCAGTGTAAAAAGTTCTTCATTGACAGCATGCACATATGGTTCAAAAACGGTCGTTGGGGGGACTGTGCACCACGGCCCTTGCCGTCAGGGGGCAAATCTGAAGATCTCCGACTGGCTTCTCCAACCAAATATAGCCGTGGCGGGTGCGGTCAAGAATCCAGCACCAAAGCCATGAGATCAGCCTTGTGCACCGCTGTTGCCGGACTCCTAACGATTGCATTATCCACTGCTAATGCACAAGAAGCAGATGTTGAACAAATACACATATATGGAGACGTAAAAGGCACCGTATATCTCAATAAAGTATTTCACATCAACGAGGAAGGACGTCCCGTTCGCATCAATAAGGATTGTACACCACATTCCAAGTGAGACCGCCACCCTAGCGGATCTAACTTATGACAGTCTCTTTCGGTATCTGGATGATCGCGAAAAAATTAGACTCCGACGTCTGACCAAGGAAACGCTGACGATCACCGTTGACGCTGAAGGCGCAGAAGTTGTCGCAGTCAAATTCGGAATCATTGTCTACGATGCATTCAAGGAATATCTCGGGGGTCTGACTGGCGTCACCATGGATCCACCCATCGCCGGAATGCAATGGGACTACCATCCGATTTATCTGTTCAAGTTTGAAAAGTACGGAGTAGTAGGAGTCTACGTCCGGCAGGCAAGATTGAAAGACGGTCGAATTTGGAATTTTGACGACAATTTCATAACGGGAAAGTTCTCCAATATGTTGGGTGAAATCACGAAGGAACAGATTATTGGTTCGGAGAGATGACCGGCCGCGATTGCAATATTGTTTGAAGCGCTCGACCACGAAGCGACCCTCGCCGTCGAGGCCGGTGCCGAAGGTGAACGAGATACGTGCGGGTATTGCCCGGAAGCACATTGAGCGTCTCTATAGTTTCGCCTCCGTCGTGCCGATGGTCGGGAATGGTGGGCTGCATCTCTCTCCGGGACGCCGCCCGCTGCCCTGCTGACGGCCCCGACTCTCCTCTCGGGGGCGCAGGAGAACCCGGTCGCGGCGGTGGCCGAAAGGCGTGGTGACGGCGCGTCCGCGCCGTTGGACCGGATGGCAAGTTCCTGTCGCCAGTTTCACTCGGGTCGCCACGCACAAGATCGAGGCGGTCGATCAGACGGGAAACAGCAAACGCCTAGATTGGCTCCGCTATCAGATCACCCGCACTTGGCGGAAGTGGTTCTCCCGCTGCAGCCGTCCACAGGTATCTACACTGGGATCGGATGAACGGCATCCTCAAGCGCTCCCCCCTGCCGTCAGTCAAGTTCGTGCGCTCATAGCAACCCTTCGTGAGCGAACCCGCCAAGTGAGGAACCGAGTGCATCGGCCGCACACGCTCGGGTCTGTGTGAGGGAGGGGGGCCTGCACTGTCTGGGTTTTGCGCACTCGGAACTCAAGCGGTACAGACCGTCCCAGGGCAGCGGCAGTGGCTCTTATCTCCCGCTTGTGAGTAAAAGGTATCGTGGCAAAAAGAGGGCCGCCATCAAGTTGGGCAGCCACGCTCTATCTGTTGTCCCATGCGGAACATCTGCTTTTGGCGTTTGTCTGGCTTCGCTGGGTGGTAGCAGTCGGCAGTGGAGGAGTCCGGGTTTACCGGCTGGCTCATTGAAGGGCCTGGATTCGTGCTCAATCATCTGTTTTTCCTCAAGGTGCTGACGCAAGAACCTCGGGATTGTGGGAATTCTCCACGGCTTTCTCGAAGAGATTATCAAGCAGGTCGGCGACTGGAACGAGGGCCGCGCGACAGCCTCCCAGGGCGTCCGGATCCTGGAAAAGCTTGCTACGGAGAACCGCTGTGATGACGGCCTCGAGTTGTGGCCTGCCGTGCTTGCGCCGATAGCACCGCAGGACGCTGAGGCCGGCACCTTCCGTTCCGCTCCTGCTTGACTGTCCGCGGCATCCACCGTGTCTAGGAGACCCCGTTGCTTTTGAACCAGGCCAGGAGGCGCTGCCAGCCGTCCTGGGCGGGTTCCTGACGATAGCTGGCCCGATAGTCGGCGTGAAAACCGTGTGGCGTCTCGGGATACAGAATGATCTCGGAGGGGCTTTCCGCCGCCTGTAGCGCGGTGCGCATCTGTTCGACTGTTGCGTTTGGAATGCCGCTATCGGCGGCCCCGTACAAACCAAGCACCGGAGCGTGGAGTTGTGCGGCAATATCCACCGGATGGCTTGACCCGGGCGAGCCCCCCGGTTTGCGACCAGCGGGGCAGCCGGGGGGAGAGGGGGGGGGGCAGGTGCCAAAGCGGGTCGGCAACCCGCGCCCTGTGCCGCCCTGCTCGGCGACCGACAAGAGGGCGTTGAGCACGGGGCGAGGGGAGAGCCGGACAGGGCCGCGCGGCACCGGGAGATGAGGCGCGCTCCGGTTGTCGTGAGCTTGTGTGAGTTCCCTACAGCCAGGAGACCAGAATCATGCATAATCATCCACATGAGTGTGAACATGTCCTAACTCGCGTAGGTCATCCGCGCACGTCGGCGGCAAGCGGGCGCGTACGCCAGTTGGACAACGCGGCGGTGCCTCCTCGAAGGCCAGTAGCGCGGCACGGCCACCTTCCGCCGCGCTGACGGCCGCCCCGCACGTGCGCAAGACACCCCGCGCCGAACCGGTTCAGCAGGCCGTCTCCGACGCCTTGGGCATCGACTCCGATCCGGGAGGCATCAGCAAGACGTTCGTGTAGTCGACCCTCGAACGCGCACTTGTCGGGCCACTCGCCGGGTCCGTCCACCGCAACCGAATGCTATGCAAGAAGACTATGTCGATAGTGGTAAGGATGGGCTAGCCGGGTGCGGCCTCGCCCCCTGCCTCCCCGGTCGCCTCAACCGGAGGAACCAGTCGAATGGCACACCGCACTCTCCAAACGGCGCACCCGCATCGCGCGCCTGTGCGGCAGCCTCACGGAGGGGCGCCGCCTCGCCCGGCGAGACGACCGCTGCGCCCGCCTCTGCTTCCGCGCCCTCTGTCTCGCCGCTCCCGGCATCTGCTGGGTATGAGTCCTGAGCCTAGGCAGCGGCCGGCCGGAAGTATGCGACCCGTTTTTTAGCCGAGTGTAACGTTCCCTTGGTGAATGCGAGCAATCATGCGGATGGTTTTTGTTCTCCAGTCCTGTTCTCTCTGGGGCCAACGACCCAGTCAGGACGGCCACGCCCTTCTGCGCTTTTCAATGTATCGGCGTGGCCACCACGTTCGCGGCCAAGCCCTAACCCCGACCGGGGAGCAGCACTTCCGGCCCATCATCCGCTGGATTCAGGAAACGAATACGGCCGTGGTGTTGTTCTGCGTGATGCGAAAGCACGGTCAAGAATTTCTCCGGCACGCCAGAGAGCTTGATCTGCTCAGTAAACTCACCGTCGGCTGGGTCGGATTCAACGACGCTCTGGCTGACGGGCTCACGCCCGAAGAGTTCAAACGGATTGTGACGACGAGTCCGTTTGTCTCGAGTGGCCCTGAAGGCCGCATGCCCGATTTCGTTACGTGGGTACGCTCTCAGCACGGCAGTAATAACCCTAACTGGCTACCCACGCCTTAACGTATTATAACGTCATCCATGCGCTCAAAGCGGCTTGGAAAAGAAGCGAAGGGGCGAGTTGCCGAAGCGGCCCTGACGGGACTGCACGGGTTGAGCTTCGAGTCGCCGACGGGACCGGTAAGTATAGACGCGGAGAGCCAGCATGCGGCTATGCCTGTTGTGGTTGCCCGCGTCAGCAAGAAGGGCTTGCAGGTTGTTAAAAGGCTGGGGCTGATTGACCCGGACCCAGGTTGTAGTATCTGAATACGGAGAAACGCATGCCCGACTCAGAACCGCTCTCTCCAAGAAGCTTCTTCCGCTATGGCTGGCTCATCATGCTCGGACTCTTGGGGGCGTGCACTCCGCGCCCGCCGGGAGACCTTGCGGTGCTGCGGCGGGCGGAAATTCCGAGCAGCATCACGGACGCGCATGGCCGAGCCGTCTCAGGTCGAGCGCTGAAAGCCTATAGGACATCTCAGATTCGCACAATCGAAAAGCAGTACGCAACGGCGGATCATGCCCCGTCCCAATTACCGGGGGTTGTGAAGGTTCGACCCGGCCGCGGAGTCGTATATGTCTATACCACCCGGCCCGCGGAACTGCCTACGGAATTTGAGGGGACTCCTCTTAGGGCTTTGCCGCCGGAATTTGTGAACGGCATCTCTGAAGAATGGGTGACGCCGGATCAGCTTCCACCGTCCGGTCAGGGCAATTAACAACAGAAGGAGACAATCTATGGCCGAATACGTCAGCGTTGCAGAAGCAAGAGAGCAAGCCGGTATGCGGATGGTCTTGGGCCGTGGCATCCCCGGTCCGTGGGCGGAGGGGATTAGAGGCATCCTGGACGTGAAGAAGATTCCATACACGCGCGGGCTGTTCGAGATCGGATCCGACCACGCCGAACTCATTGCCTGGACGGCGCAGGCCTCCTCGCCGGTGATTGCCTGGAATGATGAATTCCCGAAATCGAACTGGGCCGAGCAACTTTATCTGGCGGAACGTATCCAGCCCGAGCCCGCACTTATTCCGGTCAATCAAGCCGACCGAATCAAAATGTTCGGTCACGCCAATGAACTGTGCGGCATGCAGGGCTTTGGCTGGAGCCGGCGCCTGATGATGGTGCATCAGGGGCTGTCCACACCCGACCTGCCGGAAGAGCAACGGGCTTTCTTCCAAGCCTTTGGCGCAAAATACGGATACTCGCCCGAGACTGCGGAAGCGGCTCCCGCACGGGTGATCGAGATCCTGAATGCCCTAGGCAACCTGCTTGAAAGGCAACAGGCCCAGGGCCGTCGTTATTTTATTGGCAACACGTTGTCGGCGCTGGATATTTATTGGGCGGGCTTCTCGCACCTGATCGAGCCTCTTCCGCCTGAGGAATGCCCGATGCTCGAAGAGTTCCGTCCACTCTACCAGAACCCTCATCCCGGTGTCGCCGCTGCGGCTACTCCGATACTCATGGACCACCGGCATTTTATCTACGCGGAGCACTTGGGTTTACCAATGGATTTGTGAGGTCCGGGGCAGGGGCAATTCATGATTGCCCCTGCAGATTTAGCGCCGATGATAGAGCGGATGGCCGCGCACACTGCTATAGGCACTCGACTGAAATGGTCGCCTTCTCAATTGGCAAAATAGAAGATCCTGCATATCCGGACCACCGAACGCGTGGTTGGTGGGAAATTTAGGGCGTATTAACACTGTCGCAACGCATCAATGAGGAGTGCGAAGACGACGAATCCGATGAATATCACGCGAGTTGCTCGCATCGGCAAGCAGAGGCGTCGAAGTCCCTTCAACCGAAGTAACACCCGCTCGGTTGCGGTGCGTCCTTGTCCACCCCCTGGTCATCCTCCCCAGGTTTGCCCCAGGTGCGCAGCGACGGCCCGACATGAGGAGGTTTTAGGCTGATCCGTTGACACATTCGACCCAGGTGCGCAGCGACGGCCCCAGGGGCTCATCTCCCAGTGCCAAGGCCCGTGGCTTGGACTTGGCGCCTTCGGATACCCGGTCCATGACCAGCGAAGGACGATCGTGTTGCTGACCACGGCGACATAGCCACTGACGGCCTTCGGGGGCGTCTGGGGCTTGGCCCGGCGAGAGCGAGTAGGGGGAGGGCGGGGCGAGCCGCCACGGCACCCTTGGGAAGCTTGGTGGTCCAGCCGCCCCGGGACCGACCGATGGATGGGGGGCGGTTTTTGAGTGCCCCCGTCCCGGCGGGATGCCCCTTCACGCTGGGGCTGGCCATCGACCCGGCTTCAAGCTTGAGGCATACGCTCTGCTCTTGGTGCCGAGGCTCGAAGACCCGGTCCCCGCGGGCCTTCGACCAGCGGGTCATCCGGGTGGCGAGGGGGGCAATAGCCAAACCGTGCCGGTTACCCACGCCAGTTGCCGTCCTGCTCGGCGACAGACACGATGGCGTTGAGCAGGACGGTTGCAAAGGCGGACATGGCCGCGCTGCACCAGGAGTTGTGGGGCGACCCATGCGTAATGCGGGGGGGCCATCCATCAAGGATACCAGAACCATGCTCATGAGTGTGAACACGCCCTAGCTTTTGACCCGCCGGGCCGTCAATCAACAGATTCCACCGTCCGGTGGCATATCCACTTTGATGATCTGATGGATCGGAGCCATATTGACACCCTGGTGGGCAATGCTTTGGAGCGTATGTGAACCGCCGACCTTCGCTGATAGCGTAATGGAGAGATTGCCGTCCACGGCAAATTCCAGTGTCGGGGCACCTGAAAAATTCGAGACGTAGAGATTTCCCTCTGCGTCGTAGCTGGAGAAATTTGGCATGGTGAGTTTCACGCCAGCCATGTGGTCGGCAATGAGCGAGACCCGGCCGCTTCGGGAAACGCACATGACGGCCTGCTTGGACAGGTCGCAGGAGACGATAGTCTCTCACGGTCCATAGTCACGCCGGTGGGCATGGGCCGTGAAGGTAAATGGACTATTTCGCCGACTGTTCCGTCCTGGGTCACTCGGTACACAATGCGGTTGCGTCTTGCGCCATAGGCCGAGCCGTCTTTACCAGTGACCACGCCTTCGGCCCGCAGGACGCCTGTCCAAAAACTTCGACTTGGTCCAGAGAAAAGATTGCCACGTCGTACGTTCCCCTTTCTGTCCTGATGAGGCCATTACGGCGTCAGGCGCACCCGCTCTCCGTCCAGTTCAAGTGTGGTTTTGGAATAGGTGAGTTTTTGAATGATTTTGCCGTCTTTGAAATGCAGGACGTCTATGCCACGCCGGGCTTCGTGTTTTTGTTCCTTGCCCTTCTCGAATGAAGGGGAGTCGAGCTGCCAGCGGTAGAGCATTTTTTGTTCTCTCTCGTCAATGAAGGTCTCTTCGTCCGTAAACTTGAATCCTCCATGATGGGCAAACCATGGAGTCCAGGCTTGGCGCAGATTCTCCTTGCCCCTGACCCAGCCTCCGGTCCAGTTCTCGAAGTAAACCTCGTCGTGAAATAGATCCATCACGCCATCGAGGTCGTGCTCGTTCCAGGCATCTCCCCACTTGGCGAACGCGTTAGACATCTCGTCTCGTGTCAGCATGGTTTGCTCCCCCTTCCGTGATGGTAGGGACATACCCTACGTGTTACGCTGCGTCTTGGGCCTGCTTGGCAAACGGCCGGGCTTCCTGTGCGATACTATCCGAGTCTCGGCTGGGCGGAACGGTGTACAGGACTTTCACTCCCAAGCCGCGATAGGTTTTGATATCGTCCGCCGCGGTCCGGGTTGGGTCGGCCATGGCCGTCAGTTCGAGGTCGTCATCATTTCATCCGGCCCCGTCCATGAGTCGTTTGAGTTGATCCAGCATGGGTCGAATCTGTTCAAAGGTCAGCCGAGCAATATGCCACCCGTTTCAGGGCATACATCGATTCTCCGCCAACCCAGATGGAGGGGTGGGGGTTCCGGAGGGGACGCGGAAGCACATTGACGTCTTCTTCCAATTTGACGAATTCACCCGCATAGCGCAGACTGTCTTCGGTCCATAATGTCTTCATCTTTGTCAATATATTTCTGGGTCCGTTTTCCGCGGCGATGAAAGGGGATACCCAGGAGATTGAACTCCTCCTCCAGCTGGCCCACTCCATTGCCGAGAATGAAACGCCCCCCCCCCCCCCCCCGGACAAGACATTGATGGTCGCGACCCGCCGTGCCACGTCAAAGGGATGGCGGTAGGGAACAATCAGAACGCTTAAGCCGAGCCGGGTCTTTTCAGTAATGCCCGCGACATAAGGAAATGGTGTCGAACGGGTCCAGCCATTCCATACGGGTGTAAGTGCCGTGGTTTTGGGCAGGACGATATGGTCGCCGACCTCCTCGGCAATATGGGCCACATCCATGGGGACTTCCCGGCCGCACACAAGCGCCACCGGCCGAATCGTAGCGAAAAGATCGGCATCACACAAGAGAGAATGGCTGCTTGCCCACGGCAGGGAACGGGCCTGTAGCCGGGCTATGAGCAGGAGGGCGGGGGCGGCCGCTCAAGCCATGTCAGAAGAGAGTCTTGTGGCCAAGGCCCGACAATGTATGCCTTAATTCGTCGTGAGTGCCGTGTTGCTCAAGGCATTCGCCGATGAAGATGTAGAGCGTATGAAGAGGGATCTTGCCGCCGGACACGACGCCAAGACTGCACACCGCTATTTGGGCCGAATCAAGGGAGAGCCCGATGAGTACTGAATACCCTTCCGGGCTGCCATACTCAGAGCGCGCCCATTGGGCAGTTGCCTGGACGGATGCAGGAATCAATCGCTCTCTGGCTTGAGGTGGAGGGTGAAGACGCACCACAGCCGCCGGCCCCCTCTCCTTCCAGAGGATCCCGCTGGCCGCAAAACGGTGGACGCGAGCGGGTCTTCACGCCTCGTCCCCGAGCATAGCTCGGGCGCCTCAAGCTTGCGGCCCGGTTGCAAGGCCCCCTAGGAGCTTGCGCCATAAGACGCCATGAGGATGGGAGAATCCTCTGAAGCCTCAACACCCGGATCTTTGCGCGGGCGCGGTCGGCCTTCGGGCCGCGGGAGGGCGGTCCGGCGGCTCAAGCAGGCCCGCCTCGCCCCCCGGTCCGCTCCATAGCCGCGCGCAATCCCGGTCCGGCGGCCGCCCAACACCCGCGCCTCCTCTGGATGTTCAACGCCCGGCCCACCAGGGCCCCCTCGCCGCGCCCCTGGTGAAGGCCGCGCCCGCTGACCCGTCGCAATCCCAGCGCCGCCTTGCTCCACCCGCTCGGCGCCTCCGAAAGCCACTTGCGCGCGGCGTCTCGCGCGCGCCCCGCTTCCGGCGCCACCTGCGCCGCCCGGCGCGCCCGCGCCGGAGACTGGCGCGTGTCTACCGCCCCCGTGCGACGCCCCGCCCGGCCCCACGCCACATAGCCGTCCACCCCGAGCGCCTCCAGGTCCCCGAGGTCCGCCTCATGGCCGTCCCCCGCGGCCGCCAACACCCTCGCCGGCCGCTTCCCCTGGATCGCCCGCCCCTCAGGCCGCGGCTTCACCCACGGCCCCTGGGCGCGGGCGCTCGAAGCCCCCTGCGTCGAGACGAGCAGCTGCTTCGCTCCGTCCCCCGCCACCTGCGCGTGGTCGCACGGCGGAGACCCTTCCGCGGAGGTCTTCCTGAGGCGGCGCTGCGGATCCGTGCAAGGGTCCTGCGCCTGCTCCGCGGGGTCCCCATACGCCCGCTTGTAGCGCTGCCCGCCTTTCGGATTGCCTTCTTCGTCGGGCCGCCGGCCCCGGGCGGCGGCCGCCTCGCGCCCACGCGCCTCAATGCCAGCCTTGGCCTCGCGAAGCGCCGGCAACCGCTCCGCCCGGCGCCGCACCTCCTGCGCCACCTCGTCGCCCCGCTATGCTTGCCCGAAGCGCTCGGCCTCCGCCTCGTCCACCGCCCGCGCCCGATCCCGCCACAAACCGCTCTCCGACTCCCGACGACGCTCCTCCTCCCGCCTCCGACCGGAGCGCCTCGCCGGGCGCTTCGCCGCGGGCGCGCGACCCTTGCTCCCGTCCATCGACACCTGGCCCAAACGCGCCCCGCCCAACTCGGACGCCACACGAACCCCCTCCACAAACCGCCGCTTGAAGGCCGGCAACTGACGACGCCGACACTCGCAGAGCGGCCGAGGACTCGGCCAGTGCCCCGCCGCCACTCCCCGAACCGCCACGGCTTCCTCCCGCTTGCGCGCCCGCGCGCGAGGCGCAGGTAAAAGCGCTGGTGGAAGATTTGCTTCCTCCCGCTTGCGCGCCCGCGCGCGCGAGGACAACACCCACTCATGCCGGTACTGTGCCGGAAACATATATGCGCGCCCGCGCGCGCGAGGACAACACGCCCGGCGCAGACCCGTCAATCCGCCCCTTCAGCAGCATCCGCGGCTCATACGGCGACTTGCGGCGCCCGGCCCCCTCCTACGGCGCAGAAAACACCGCCAAATCCAGCTCGTCCACCACGTCGCTGACCATGGGGCGCCCGATGCCCCTCCGGCCGCCCAGCCTTCATATTCGGCGGAAGCAACAAACCCTGATCCGGGCAATACCGGCGAAATGGCGGCGGCATCTCAAAAACCTCAACGGCTCCACATGGGGGTATTCTCGCATGCTGGTTTCTACGGCGCAGGCTCCTAGGGGCCTCCCGCCGGAACGGGGGTGCTCAAACGACCGACCCCCATCCCTCGGCCGCTCCCGAGGCACTTGGCCTCCCAAGAGTCATCTGGGTGCGGTGGAGGCACGCCCCGCCCTCGGCTGCTCGCTCTCGCCGGGCTAGGCCCCCGCCGACCCGGCGGGCCGCCAGGTGCGGAATCATCTGGACCTGCCCCCCGAGAGGCCCCTGGGGATCAGGGACTGAGCGGACGAGGGCGTCAAGCCTTGGCAACCTAGGGTCTGTTAACACTATCGCACGGCATCAATGATGAGGGCGAAGACGCTGCATCCGAGGAAGAGCACGGCGCGTTGCTCGAAGCGCGAGATAGAGGCGGCGGCCTCCCTGCAAGCGACGCCACACCCGCGCGATTGCGGTGCGCCGCGTGGACAGCTCACGGGCAGACGCCCAAGGGCTCACCCGGATGCGCCGCGGCGGCCCCACGGGCGCATACCCCAGCGCCACGGCCAAGGGCCGCGTCTGGGCGCCCGCGGATGCCCGGTCCCTCAGCACCGCGGGAGGAGCGGGGGGCGGGCCCAGGCGAGTCAGCAATTGGCGGCCCGCCGGGGCGGCGGGGGCGGGCCCGGGCGAGCGCGCGCAGACAAGCGCCGGGCGATCGTCCGCGGCACCCCTAGGCATCGTGGGGGGCCACCCGCCCCGGGAGCGGCCGAGGGATGGAGGCCCGGTTGTGTGCGCGCCCCCGGGCCGGCGGGAGGGACCTGGACGAGGGGGCGGGCGAGCGACCGGGCCGCCCGCGTGAGGCGCCCGCTCTGTTCCCGGTGCAGATGCGCGAAGACCCGGGCGAGCCCCCCGGGTTGCGACCAGCGGGGCAGCCGGGGGGAGAGGGGGGGGGCCAGGTGCCACATCGGGCCGGCAACCCGCGCCCTGTGCCGCCCTGCGCGGCAACAGACCAGAGGGCGGAGAGCACGGGGCGAGGGGAGAGGCGGACAGGGCCGCGCGGCACCGGGAGAGGAGGCGCGCTCCGGTCGTAGTGAGCTTGCGTGCGGTCCCTACAGCCAGGAGACCAGCATCATGCATAATCATCCACATGAGTGTCAACAGGCCCTAGCTTTGGCACGAGGGGAGGAGCCCGTGGGGCCGCTGCGGCGCACTCGGAGTGCACCTAGGGAGGATGACCGGGAACTGGCCAAGCGCCGCAGCGTAATTGAGGGAGGGTTGCGGCGCTTGAAGGGATTCCGGAGCCTTTTCTCGCGCTGCGAGACACTCGCTGTGCTAGTCCTCGGATGTCTCGGCTTCGCACTCATCATTGATGCGTTGCGAGAGTGGTAACAGGTTCTAGACTCCCGCGTGTGACGGGCGCTCATGCGATCCGGCCTCTACGGGTCAGCGGCGGTTTTGTGTTCGTGAGGAGGCGCGGAAGCCATGTGATTATGAAACACTCAGATGGACGCAGCGCGGTTGTTCCCATTCACGGTGGTGAAAGAAAATCCAGCAGGAACCAGAGAGGCGCTGATCACACAGCTACTATATCTTGTGGATGCAACGATTTGCCAACCGGGAAGACATTAGGGTCTGTTGACATGGGTGCCCTTCCGTGGGCTGACGAGGAGGTCGGCGGACTCGCAGCCCTCCGACAATCACCGGGGGGCTGCCCAGCCCGAGACGGAGGGCTCCAGCCTTGACCGTGCGGGGGCCTGCAGCTTCGCCCAGCCGCTGAGGGCAGCCCGTAGGTGCTGCCCTCGACCTGCCTTACTCCACCTGTGAATGCGGCGGCCGCAAGTCCTCCGCGCACGGGACAGGCCCGCAACGATGCCCGGCCGGTCGTTCCGGCCCAGCCCGATGTGTAAACGGGGGAGCGAGCCGTGCGCTGGAAATCGGGCCTGACATCTGTCATAAATGTAGCTTATGAACGAGCGCTGCAAGAAGACCGAACGGAGTTCAAGGACGGCTCTGGACCAACGGGGTCGGTTGCCTTTGAGGAGCAACTTGCTGCTCGCTGCCTGCTGTGCTCTTCTGTTCACTGCCTGCTCGTCTACCAGTCCGGTCGATCAGTTGAAATCCCAACTCGCATCCGCACCGGAATACGCCATCATTCTGAGTGATATGCGTGAGGAGGGCATGTTTTCCTCTTCGTATTTCCACCAGTATCAGATTGTTCAGGGAGAAAAATCGTGGACCACCGACTGGATGCAAGTCCCGGAGTCTGTGTATCGTGCCAACGAGAATTTTCTCGGTATGACACTCGCCTCCAAAACGCCCGAGGGCGAAAATAACGTTGCCCATCCGCCCGGCTATGATTACGTAGGCAATCCGCGCTACGGCACATGGCAGACGAATAGCAGCGGCATGTCGTTCTGG
Source organism: uncultured Binatia bacterium (SeqCode) (assembly GCA_965116085.1). Classification (GTDB taxonomy): domain Bacteria; phylum Desulfobacterota; class Binatia; order Bin18; family Bin18; genus Bin18. The sequence continues at coordinate 3,991,179 of OZ220487.1, read as the reverse complement.
GCGTTCTACGGCCAATACGCGCTCATGCGCGACCTCCTCGGGCTTGGGCGCGGGGCGATTTCCCGCAACGATTATGACGCGTATCAACGCTCGCGTTCGCAGCGACGGCCGTACTACGGCCGAACGGGAAAAGAATATGGGACGCGGGGCACGGTCACGCAGCAGCAGAAACCGTCTTTTTTCGCCCGCCGTCGCGCCCGAGAGGCCACACAACGACAACGCTTTCAGCAAAAATTCAGTAGTCGCCTCGGGCGGAGCAGTGTCCCGGTGCGCTCGCGCGGCCGTGGCTTTGGCAAATAGAGGTAGACCATGACTCTCGACACCGTGATTCTGGCCGGCTTCTATTTCTCGGCTGCCTATATCTTGTTCTGGCTGGGTAAGCGTGTTTTTGATTTCCTGCACCACGACTTCCGCGTCCGCGAAGAATTGGTCGAGCGGAAAAATCCGGCGCTGGCGCTGGCTCTGGTAGGCTATTACCTCGGCGTCGTGTTTGCCATTGGCGGAGCTATCGTTGGTCCGTCGAGCGGCTTGGTCGATGATGTCCTGGATCTGTTTCTGTACGGCCTATTGGCCATCGTTCTACTGAATATCTCTACGCTGGTCAGCGACCGCTTGATTCTCTTCCAGTTCAGTAACACCAAAGAGATCATTCAAGATCAAAATGTGGGAACGGGTATCACCGCCGGGGGCGTATATGCGGCCACCGGCCTGATTCTATTCGGTGCCATTTCAGGGGAGGGGGGAACGGTCTGGACAGCGATCGGTTTTTGGGGGTTGGGTCAACTGGCCCTGATCCTGACCGGCTTGGTATACGAGTGGATCACCCCCTACCGCATTCATGACGAGATTGAAAAAGACAACGTGGCCGTTGGGGTCAGCTTTGCCGGCGCATTGCTGAGTATGGGCAACATCCTGCGCTACGCGGTGAGTGGCGATTTCTATTCCTGGCAGGAGAATTTGCCGACCTTCTGCTCCCTGGCCGCGATCGGCTTGGTGCTGCTGCCGATTATCCGCTGGGCTATGGACAAAGTGCTCTTACCGGGAACGACGATCACGGCCGAGTTGGTGGAGCACGAACAGCCGAATCTCGGGGCTGCCTACATCGAGATGTTCTCCTATATCAGTGCGTCCTTCCTCATCACTTGGTGTCTCTAGTCTGCTGAAACTATGCCTGCTTGCCACAGGCTGTGCCGGCATAGTCGCCGAGTTCGTGCTGTGCACGCTTGCGACCTATTTCCTTGGCAACGCGGTGCTGCAGTGGACGTTGATGATGTCCTTCATGCTGTTTGCCATGGGCCTAGGCAGTCATCTGAGTCGCTATTGCCATACGCATCTGCTGGACACCTTTACCGTTCTTGAGTTCGCGCTGTCCCTGTTATGTGCCAGCGCCGCAGCCTCCACCTACGCCCTGTCCCCGTTTCTCAATAATGTGGGTGTGGTGATTTATCCGCTTGGTATTGTCATAGGCCTGTTGATCGGCATGGAGATTCCGCTTATTACGCGGGTCAACGCCGCCTATGAAGAACTCCGAGTCAACATCTCTTCCGTAATAGAGAAAGACTATTACGGTGCACTCATCGGGGGGGTGTTCTTTGCCTTTGTGGCCTTGCCGTATTTCGGATTGACCTATACCCCGGTGGCGCTTGGCGCGGTGAATTTCGGGGTTGCCTCGCTCTTGTTGTTTCGCTTTCGGTCTGTGCTGAACAGGCCGCGACTGCTCAGCGGTCTCTGGGCCGGGGTTGGCGCAGGGCTCATCGGACTGTTTGCTCTGGCGGAACCCATTCTCCTGTTCGGTGAGCAGGCCCGGTACAAGGACACCGTTATCCTGGCCAAGCAAACGTCTTATCAGCGGCTGGTGATGACGCGCTGGCGAGATGATTACTGGCTCTACATCAACGGCAATCAGCAGTTCAGCAGCTACGACGAAGAGCGCTACCACGAACCGCTCGTCCATCCGGCTATGGCCCTGGCCGGTAATCGCGCAGAAGTGCTCATCCTCGGCGGCGGTGATGGGTTGGCGTTACGGGAGGTGCTCAAATACTCCCAAGTCCAAGCTGTGACCCTGGTCGATCTCGACCCGGAGATGACGACCCTGGCCTCCACGCACCCCGTCTTCCTGCAACTCAATGCACATGCCTTCGCCGACCCTCGGGTATCGGTTGTCAATGCCGATGCCGTTTCCTTTCTCCAGGAAACATCGCATTTATTCGACGTGATTATTATCGATCTGCCCGACCCCAATTCTGCCGAACTGGCCAAGTTGTATTCGCTCAATTTCTACCGCCTGTGCAAGAGGCATCTCAAATGGGGCGGTACCATGGTGACGCAGGCGACGAGCCCGTTTTTCAGCCGTCAGGCTTTTGTATGCATCCTTAAAACGATGGCGGAAGCCGGATTCAGCGTTCTGCCTTACCACAACCATATCCCTACGCTGGGAGAGTGGGGATTTGCGCTGGGCGTGGATGCCACGCTTCTTGAGCCTACATTCCTGAAGGAAACGGTACAAAAACTATCTTTTCAAGGAGTGGAGACCCGCTTCCTCAACCAGGACGCGATGATTGCTATGGTACATTTTGGGAAGGATGTCTTTCGGGACGCAGGCGAGACTGAGGTGAATCGAGAGAGCCGGCCGGTTCTACAATCGTATTATCAGCAGGGCAGGTGGGAGGTGTATTAGGGCGAGACTTCGGGAACCCGTATCGAGGAAGAGGATGTCAGGGAATGGCACGCACGCCACCTCAGGACGAGCGCCTCGCGCCTGTCTTTCCCGTAGCTCCCGCGGCCCCGTCTCACCCCGCCATGGGTCGGTGCTCCATGTCCCCCTGCCTGAGGCCGAGCAAAGAGGCAAGGAGCGCGGGCGGCTGGCGCCCTTCGGCCACTGGCCCTCCCTCTCCACGCATCTGACCATCTGGGTGGAGAGCGGCGTGCTGGTCCCCAAGCCTTCGGGCAGGCGCACGGAGGCGGGAGTACTTCGCTGCAGTCGGTGGCCGCGGATGAGCGAAGCGCAGACAGGTGTTCGTTGTCCGGGGGGCAGGTGGGGTCGCCCCGTAAAGGCGCAAGCTGCGGAACCGGGTGGCAGGGCCGGCCACGGCGCGTTGGGTAGTGAGGGATCAGGCTTAGGAAGGCGCCGAACTCCTCTCGGCGGACGTTCCAGGTTGCGCTGCCCGGCTTGGCGCAGGGGGCTTCCCGTTTTGACCAGGCTCTGCTGCGTGCGCGCAGGGGGCTTCCCGTTTTGACCAGGCTCTGCTGCGTGCGCCCAGGGGGAACAGCCTCGGGAGGAAGCAGCGCGAGTCCAGCAGGCCGAGGCTCGCGGTTGTCCCAGGGGAAGAAGTGATGCGAGGGCGGTACCTATGTTCTCGCAGCGGGCAGGAAACCCGGGAGGGTATGTCAGGGGCTGGAACTGGGCCTCGGAAAAGGGATTGGCGTCGCTGACCCTGGGGCGACTGAGGGAGCGGGGGAGGTCGAGATGGGCGAGGAACTGCGCGGAGCCCTGGCTTGTCAGGGGGGAGCCCCGGTCGGAGGGTGAGGGAAGCCCCTGGGGCTGAATGCCCGGTTTGAGACCCGTTGGCTTGATGAACATGCCGGCCAATGCGGCGCGCTCGCGCACGGCAACCATCCAGCCGACGACGTGGCGGCGGTCAATATCCAACATGACGGAGAGGCAGAACCGGTCCCGGTTCTTGGCCCCGGCCAGCGGGGGAGGTCCCAGGACCAGACCGGATTCGGGGTGGGGGCCACGAGTTCAGGGTTCGCATGGGCTGTTCGGCGGCCACCCGGCGAGCCCTCGGGCGCTCCGAGCCCAGCTAGTGCCCTTTGTCCAGCGGGGGCGCGACGACTGCGGATGGTGAGCGGGCAACCAAGCGTTCACCAGCGAGTCCCTCAGGCCCCTGCTTGCGCTCGCCTGCACGCAGCGCCCGGGCGGGCTTCTTGCGGGGCGGCTAGAACCCGAGAACGGGCCGGTGACGGCGGGAGCATGTTGCCCGGGACACTCCCAGTGCGCGGCAGGCGGGCGCGAGGCCCACCGGCTTTGCCAGCGAGGTGGCGGCCATCAGCCGTGGTTCTCGCTGTTGCGGCGCAATCCCAGCAGCCCGGCACCTTTTCCCTGGACTTCCAGTATCGTGTTGGCGGGGCCAGTTCTTCTTCCAGGCGCGCTACTTGCGCTGCGAGCGGGCGACCCTTGGCAGGGGCCGCGCTGGACGGCTTCGACCTAGCACTGTGCTGGCGTGAGGGCTGGACCGAGGCTCCCTGGACTCCCCTTTACGGCGAAGCCGCCGCCCGATCTCACCTGCACCGGAGCGACGGTCAACTGCTTCAAGGCTTCGCAGCCGATACCCGGCAGGGAATGGGCGTTGGGTCGGCTTGGCAATGACCGCCGGATCCGGGACGCCCCGCGCTGGGGGATCCCCGGCCCTGGGGGTCTCACCGCGACGCTCCTCGCCCCCCAGGGCCGGGGCATTCGCGCTCATTGGTTGCCTTGAATCCCTCTCTGCTTTCATATTCTAGGGGGCCTCCCGAGCGGCCGGAGCGCATCCAAGTATGGTTGCCCTCGTCCCCATCCTCACGGTTGCCGCCGCGCCGACCCCACTGATCAAGCTCTCCTTTTCCGAATTCCACAGCCACCCGACTCTGGGTGCTCTGTCACTCCAGGCTTTGCTCCCGTGGCAAAACATGGGAGAATTCGTACTCGTCGACGTGTTTGCCGACAGCGGCTTCAAACTCGTGCTCGTCCCACTGTTCGATGGTCAGAATGTGGTCTTCCGACGCATCCATATAATCCCAGTAGATCATCTCATCGCCGACAGCCCGCCCTCCGGGATGGTAATAGCCAGCGCCACTTTCAGCCAGACGAAAGCGTATCCCCTGATATTCGATTTCCTCCGGTGGGTCGTCATGCTGTCTGAGGTGCTCCCGGACGTGTTGGCCCAGGGCTGAAAAGTCTATTTTGCGCGAGATATTCCACTCGACCTCATCGTCCTCCTCGCGCTCCAGAAAGAGCGTGTCGTCTCCAGCGTCGAGTTCCCACTCCTGCGTTTTGGTGTCGTCAAAGGCATAGTTGCTCTGGCTTTTGACCTGCCAAGTCCTGAGGTCATAATCGACCAGATAGCCGACTTTCAGGTTCGAGAGGGTTAGATCCCTGAGCGGGTCGAGGGCCACTTGATCGTCCTTTTTCCCAAAGAGTTTCTTCCAGAGAGACATAAGGGCTCCACTGTGTTTACCCGGCAAATCCCCTCCCCGGAGGGATCGCTCCGGTCGAGGGCGGTGCGCCGACACGGACCCTCCCCGGCCCCGCGTCACGAGCTTCGCCCTCCGAATCCCGGACACATCAGGACTGTGCCGCAATCCCCATCTTGGCCTTGAGGGCGGCTAGGGAGTCATTCGCCGTAGTATTGCCTTGGCTCAGGGCCGCATCAATCTCGTTGTCCACGCTTTTATCGATATCGGCGACCTGACTGTATGCCTGTGCCAACGACTCGTCCTCTTCAACCTTGTTACGCATCTTTTCCAACATGGAGATCGTACTGGAGGAGTCGATCTTGGCGAGCTGCTGGTTGATCTTCCTGGTCGAGGCCGCGGTGCGTGCCCGGGCCTTGAGGGTAATGAGGTCGTTCTCATATTTGGTGATCGTGGATTTCAGTTTCTCGATCTTGCCCTGAAGCTGGTTGGCCATAGTGTCCTGATTTTCCCAGTCTTTCAGGGCCTGAACGGCCCTTTGGCCGGCCTCCTCCTTCTTTTTCAGGGCCTCGGTCGCCAAGCGTTCGGCTTCGGCCTGATCCATCTCGCCACTCTGCATCTTTTGCAGCAGCAACATGGCTTTCCGCTCATACTCGGCCGCTAGAGACTTGCTGTTATCCCCGTCCTTTTTCAGACGAATAGCTACACCCTTGACTTCGGCCAGACTGGTCATACTGGACTGGAGGTCGTTCTTGAGGTCACGGATACCCTGCTCGGTCATACGGATAGGGTCTTCCATATTGTCGAGAATGGAGTGGGCTTCGGATTGTCCGATCTTGAATAAGCGTTGAAAAAAACCTGCCATAGTCTGCTCCTCCAGATTGACTAGTGTGTGGTATAGGAGAGTAATTCTCCCGCATTCTCGGCCAAAGCCAGGCTCAGCGCTTCGATCGAGCCTTCAAGTTCATTGCTGTCCAGATTCTCGATGCGCAGGGTGTCGCGGAAGAGAATGGTCTGCGACTCTTCGTCTAGCACAAAGGCGCCATGCACCAGAAGCCGGTTCATTTGCAGCAAACGCCGGAATAAATTCCCCGGCTCCTGTGGAACGGGCATAATGACCTGCTCCAACACGAGCAGGGGAGCTTCGCAGTCAACAATGAGATTGTTGATACCGCTGTCTTCTTCATCGACGATGAACAACTCCTGCTCTTTGTCTTCTTGCGTAATGGCGTATCCTAAATGAAACAGCAGTGATTTTACTTTCTCGAAACACTCTGACGGCATACGTTGCTTCCTCCGCACTTATCCCTGCTCGGGGCGCTCTTGTCCGATAACAATGAGTTGGTCTTCTGCCTGAATTATATAGTCGCTCGGTGGATTTGCAAGAAACCTTGCCTGTGCCCGGCTTTCTACGGCGACAAGCAGGAGATTCCGTTGTCTTTTCAGTTCGCTCAGGCCATCGATAAAGGAATGGCCAACACAGGACTGCGGCACGGAAATGGTGTACAGCGCACTGCCGAAGCGATTACTGACGAGTTCGTTGATCAGCAGAGGTACGCCCCGGTTCAAGGCAGCCTGGACAAGCAAATTGGTGCTCAACGCACCCGTGACGATAATCTCATCCGCCTTTGCGCGTTTGCCGTGGGGGATATTTTGTAGATTCAGCAGTTCGATGCAAGTATACAGGTCCGGGTAGGTGGTTTTGATGGTGAGCGTATCCAGGATTGTCTTGGCATCCCGGGTGTGGACCTCGCCCTGTTCATCGGCTAGCACAATGGCGACCGCTGCCTTTTGGGCATTGGCCCGTGCCAGGGTTTCCGGACTGACGATCCCACTGACGAATTGGACCTGTTTACCATCCAGAGGATTCTCCGGTAAATCAGCGATCAGCACAATCGAACGGTTCCGGGCTTTTTCGTCGGCCCGAACCTCTTCAACGATTTCCTTGGCCTTATAATTCCAGCCGCACAGTACAATATAGTCCGTCCCCGAGAGCGGTTTCATCCCTTTTTCCTCCTGCCGCCGGTTTTCAATAAAGGTACTGGCCAAGGTGGCCGTCAGCATGCCGAGAAATCCAATACCGAACAGCATCAGAAAGACACCGACGATCCGGCCTCCCACCGAGGTCGGAGAGATGTCGCCATAGCCGACCGTGGTGATCGTTACGAGCGTCCACCACGCCGCATCCACTGGGGATAACTGTGGCTCGAAAAACGAGATGCCCACCATCCCGATGGCAGAGATGACAAGCAGCATCAGGAGGATAACGTCCAAACGCTCTTTCCGTAGCTGGTGGGCGATTCGTCTTAAAAGGACCAGGAGCGTGGGCATGGGACAGATTATGATTCGTCCGGCTTTCCCGCGGAGGATCTGACCTCGCCCCAGCCGTTTAACCCGGTTTTCGGAGGTATGGTATCGAGAAAACCCATATCGTGTAAAGTATCAACCGCCCCCGTGGACGGCCCCTCCTGCGAGTACCGTCCGCGACAATGCGTTTTTCGGACCGACCTTATCCGATGCAATCTCGGGAGGGCGGACCGAGCCCGCATGCCACACGGGAAATGCCTAGCGTTCGGAATCCGGTGCCGTTCATGCACGTCTTGAAGGTCAGGCAACTGCGCCTCTCCGGGTTCTCGTCCTTCACTATACCTGTCCCACGGACAGGGACTCAATACATCTCCCCGCGGCCTCAACCACATGGGGCGGAACCTCCACGGGTCTCCGCATACTCTCTTCTCTGCTTACTCCGGCCTACAGGTAAGGCTGTCCCGGGGAGTGTTCTGACAGGCAATAGTGTCGGTGACACCAGAGGCGAGCAGAGCGCAGGCATTAGTAATGGCTGCCATCTGTGCCTCATGCGCTGTCGACCCGTCCACTTCACGGCAGACCTGACGGCCGTGGAAGGTAATACAGACCTCGCACCGCACCCCACCGACCTGAAACGTCGAATAGACGACGATAGCCACCACCGACAGAATCGTTCCAAATGCCACCCAACTCGTCCGCTTCATCGCGAGGTCATATTCCTTTGTCTACGAGACTGCTATAGGTCTGTACAAACAGGACGAGGAGATGTGTCCTCCAAACATGTTTCCCCTCGGGGTGTAGCACAGTTCCAAACCTCCCGCAGCCGCTCCCATATGAACTGGATCTGGTTCGGCCTTATTGCCGGCTCCGTTGTGACCGCCGCCTTTACCGGCAAGATGGCCGAGGTAACGGCCGCCTCGATAGACTCCGCCAAATCCGCGGTCACCCTGGCCATCGGCTTGGTCGGTGTGATGGCTTTCTGGTTGGGGATGCTGCGCATTGTGCAGGTCGGTGGTTTTCTGCACACCTTGGCGCGCTGGCTGCGCCCCCTCATGGTGCGACTGTTTCCTGACGTGCCAGCCGACCATCCGGCGCTGAGCGCCATGATTATGAATATCGCATCCAACATGCTGGGGCTGGGCAACGCGGCCACCCCCTTCGGCATCAAGGCCATGCAGGAGCTTGACCGTCTCAATCCTCATAAAGGTACGGCGACCAACGCCATGGCTTTATTCCTGGCCATCAATACCTCGAATGTGGCCTTAGCTCCACTTGGCGTGATCGCGCTGAGAGCGTCGATAGGGTCGGAGAACGCGGCGGGCATTTGGCTGCCTACTCTCCTGGCTACCTCATTTTCAACCTGTGTGGGCATTCTTGCCGCGAAGCTCCTACAGGGGCTGCCCGTATTCCGTGTGGGAGACCAAGCCCCTGAGCACGGAGACGATACCTCTGAGACTGCCTTGCCGGATGGGGCGACGCTGGGGGCTGAACGGCCAACCTCTCGGCCGGGCTGTTGGCTGGCCATGGCCTCGGTTGGAGCGATTGGCCTTGCCTTTCTCTTGTTCCTGCAAGCGGGTTTGAGCGGCGGTCGGATGCTTGGGCCGCTGCTGCGTAACGCCATATCCGACTGGCTTTTGCCCGTGCTGATCGTGCTGATGCTCGGCTACGGCATTGCCAAGAGAGTGGCCGTATACGATGCCATGATCGAAGGAGCAAGAGAGGGCTTTCAGGTGGCCCTCAGGATCATCCCGTTTCTTGTCGCTATTCTCGTTGCCGCCGGCATGTTTCGAGCCTCGGGTCTATTGGATGTGATGATCGCTGGCGTGCAGCCCGTTCCGGGCCTTATCGGATTTCCCGCCGAGGCATTGCCAATGGCCATCCTGCGACCCTTATCCGGCTCTGGAGCCTATGCTATCATGGCCGAAATCATGCAAGCCGAGGGACCGGACAGCCTTGTCGGCTATCTGGTTTCCACTCTCCAGGGCAGTACGGAAACGACCTTCTACGTCTTGGCCGTGTATTTTGGTGCAGTTGGCGTAGTCCGCATCCGGCACGCCCTAGTCGCCGGGCTGACCGCGGATACCGCCGGGGTCATCGGAGCGGTCGTCGCCGTCCAGTGGCTGCTAGTAGGATAATGGCCACTGGGCCGCAACTCCGGTCAGGCCAGGATTAGTTGGAGGGCGGGAACGTTTGGGCTGGACTGCGGAGTTCTTTCATGTCGTCCGGGTCGGGCATGACAACAAACTCCGGGTAGGCTTCGATGCCGAGTTCCATAGCATCTTGACCGACCTCTTCGACGCTGCTCGAAACCCGGACTCCCATAGTCTTTTCCAGTACCAGCCATACTCCCCACGAAGTTGCGAAGGCAAATACCCCTATCGCCAGCACCCCGAGGAGTTGTACGCCGATATTGCCGCCCGCCGCAATACAGACTGCTAGCGTTCCCCAGATACCGGCGAATAGATGGGCTGGGATCGCGCCGACCACATCGTCTAGCTTCATCTTCTCCAGCAGCTTCAGGCCGCTCAGACACAGCACCCCGCCAATCGCTCCGATGACGACTGCCCAATACGGCTTCACAATATCCGGCCCCGCAGTAATCGAGACGAGGCCGGCAATCGCCCCGTTGAGAACGGCAAGCAGGTCGACCCGTCCGAGTAGGGGCCGTGAAATGCATAGGGCGGCCACGACCCCTGCGGCCGCGGCTAGGTTCGTGTTGGCAAGCACATTACTCATGGCCACAGCGTCAAGGGCGCCCCCCAGAGCGAGTTGTGAGCCTCCGTTAAAGCCGAGCCAGCCAAACCACAGGATGAGCACTCCCAAGGTCACGAATGGGACATTTGAGGGAGGGGTGGGTTTGACGCTGCCGTCGGGTCGGAACTTTCCCGTTCGCGGACCCACGACCATGGCGCCGGCCAGCGCGGCCCAGCCACCGGTCGAGTGCACGATGGTGGAACCGGCGAAGTCTTGGAAGCCCATCTGACTGAGCCAGCCTCCACCCCAGGTCCAGGCTCCAACAATAGGATAGAGGATTGCCGTCAAAACGGTTGTGAAGGCAAGAAACGACCACAGCCTGACCCGTTCGGCCAGGGTGCCGGACACAATCGAGGCGGCAGTCGCGACAAAGACCATCTGAAAGAACCAGTCCGACATGACGGTGTAGTCGTTTGCGATGACGGGGGCCAGGGCTTCTGGCTGGCCGGACAACAGGGCCAGTTCATCGGCCGAGGGACCGTAGAGAAAGGTCGCCGAGCCGACCCAGGAGCCGACATCGACGTACATCAGATTATAGCCGATAAAGTAATAGGTCAGCCCTGCGACCGAATACAACCCGATATTCTTGAGACAGATCACGGAAACGTTTTTGGTGCGTACCGAACCAGACTCCAGCATAGTGAAGCCCGCACACATCCACATCACCAAGGCTCCCCAGATGAGAAACGAGAAGGTATTCAGAATAAATTGTGACTCTTCATTCATGGCTGCCCACACAGCATCGGCCTGTAACAGGAGGCTGGAAGCCACTAGTACCGTCCCTGCTCTAACGACACTCCGACCGGACCACCCTTGGCCACTTATGCTTCTGTCCATGCTCACCTTCAATCTTGTTTCGGCTCACTGGCCGCTCTTCCGGGGTATGAAGGAGTCCTCAGACCGATAAGGTTTCGGACTTCTCTACTGTATATTTCTTTGCATTCAGGGCTCCCGCTAGCAGGTTGGGAATTTCCTTGAGAAAGTTTTGCTGATGCTCGATCCGGAGGTGGGCGGCAAATGTTTCCACTGACTCCCAATTCCTCGAAGAGGAAGGGAAGGTATGTTCGTCCGTTGTTACAGTGTGGAATCGATAACTGATGCAGCTTGGCTTTTTGCATGCCGCCTCCATCATCTTAGCGGCAAGAGCCTGGGCGTCATTCCATTGCCCGGCCTTGACCGGGATTGTCCCCGTAATAACGACCATATGCATCCCTAACTTCCCGTTGAGAGACCGGATGGCTAAGATCAAGGCGGATTTGGACCCAGAGCAGAGTAAGGTAGGGCAAACAATAATACAAGAGGGAGAGTCTGGATTCTATCTAGGGCCTGTTGCCACTATCGCAACGCATCGATGATGAGTGTGAAGACGCTGCATCCGAGGAATAGCACGTCGCGTTGCTCGCATCGCGAGCAGAGGCGGCGGAATCCCTTCAATCGACGAAACACCCGCTCGATTGCGGCGCGCCGCTTGTCCAGCTCACGGGCAGACGCCCAAGGCGCACCCCGGCTTCGCCGCGACGGCACCACGGGCGCATACCCCCGCGCCACGGCCAGGGGCCGCGGCCGGGTGCCCGCGGACGCCCGGCCCTGGTTGGGATCCACTGTTGACCGCGTGTCGCCGCGGCCGGGTGCCCGCGGACGCCCGGGCCCTCAGCACCGCGGGAGGAGCGGGGGGCGGGCCCGGGCGAGCGCGCGAAGACGAGCGCCGGGCGGTCATCCGCGGCATCCCTCGGCATCGTGGGGGTCCAGCCGCCTCGGGAGCGGCCGCGGGAGGGGGGGCCGGTTGTGTGCGCGCCCCCGGGCCGGTGGGAGGGACCTGGGACGAGGGGGCGGTCGAGCAACCGGGCCGCCCGCTTGAGGCGCACGATCTGCTCGCGGTGCCGAGGCTCGCAGACCCGGTCGAGCACGCCGGGTTGCGACCCGTGGGGCAGCCGGGGGGAGAGGGGGGGGGGGCTAGGGGCCACATCGGGGCGGCAACCCGCGCCCTTTGCCGCCCTGCGCGGCGACAGACCAGAGGGCGGTGAGCACGGGGCGATGGGAGAGGCGGACATGGCCGCGCTGCACCGGGAGATGAGGCGCGATCCGGTCGTATGGAGCTTACGTGAGGTCCAGCCAACGAAGATACCATATCATGCGCATGAGTGTTAACAGGCCCTAATAAAGGGAAGGTCTGAACAAGTTGATTGTGTCACAATTGGGGAGACAGGGGTCCGGGGTCAGTGGGAGAGTTGAGGGAGCAGGCGCTTGTTGCGGAGTGGGAGCCCCCCCCCTCGAAGAAACGGCGGACGCGGCGGGAGGGGTTGCTGGAGAAGAGGGCCAGGCGGCTCTGCGGCCCGCTGCTCCTGCCCTGCCGTCCCCGGCTGGAGCCGCCCGGGCTCGGGCAGCCGCGGTTCGAGGTGTGTGATACCAGCGGGCAGAGTTCAGAGCCCATGGGTCCATTGTCGGGTTCCGCTAGAGGCGCTGCGGGCGGTGAGCCGAGCCTGTTCCCGGCCTGGCAGCCGTGGTCGCGGATGCCGCCGTGCTGGCAGCCGCGGTGTGAGCGCCCGGTGGCGCGCCTGCACGGCCAGCCGTGCTCGCCGGGAGTGAGCTCGGGGGAGCGGGGCGGGTGCGGCCGCAGGGGGAGGGTGGAGGGGCGGGCGAGGGCCGCGGCGCGCCCTCGCCGGGGGAGCTGGGTCTGTTACCCGCCGTGCGCCTCGTCCGGCCCCCCCCCCCTGCGGCCGCAACGCCGTCCCCGAGCGGCGCGCGGAGTTCCTTCAGCCGGGCGGGGACCCCTTGTTAACCTCCGCCCCCGCCGCTTCGTCCTGGGCAGAGGGGCGCGTCAGCGCAAGCAACTGCCGGGGCTGCCCGCTGGCGCGGCGCCGCTGCGCCAGACCCCGCCCGCCGCCTCGTCATCCCCCCGCAACCGGAGCGCCTGCCCCCAGGCCGACCCCCCAGCACTCCTTCCCGCCAGTGAGTCCCCCATCTCTCTCGCCGGGACTCCCCTCCCTGAGGCTCAAACGCAAGCCGCTGGTCTAAGGCGCCGCTCTCGAACCGCCTGGGATTCGTACGGAAAAGGGAACATCTGCCACAATCCGACTTGCTTGGCCCTCCCTAGAGACAGGTAAATAGTTGACTATAGTCAAAAAATGGATTCCAAAGGGTTTTGCCATTATCCATTCAGCTAAAATGGACATTCTCCAATGGACTCTCTAGGGGAACTAGTAAAAGTACAGCACCCTGGTCGGGGTGGAGTGCTTCGCCAGAAATGATCTTCCCCTCGGAGTGACTATCGGTCGAAAAGACGAGGCCACTCGTGATGGTGAATCAAATCCCCCCCCCCCCTAGGGGAGAGACTCGACGAAACCGCATTGGCCATGGCCCGAAGGATCGCAAAAAATCTTTATCTGTCCGCTACTCGGCGTTTTTGGAAGACACGTTTCCGCTCCGAGTCAGATAGCTGTTTTCCAACCTCCCTGGGGCTGGATGTTTTTGGCTTCAGGGATCACGCTTGAACTGAATTGCTGCATCTGGTCTTCAAGCTCGGACAATTGTCCAGACGGACAGTCAAAGAAACACACCACTAGCCCGTAGCCCTCTTTGGCAAAACTCTGGAGGTCTTCGAGGATTTGTTCCGCCGGGCCCGTACAGATGCGGCGCGGCCGCTTCCGACCGGGAGAATCCGCGGACGCTGTGATGCGGGCCGAACTCACACCCATCATGATGAATTCATCGTGCGGGCGACTGATGGCATCCAGATCTTTTCGGATCACCGCTTGTTCTTTTGTATAACGGTTCGGCCGTGCGAAAGGATCGAGAAAAATCGGATAAAAGCCATCACATAAGCGTGCGGCCCGCCGGGCACCCCTAGGAGTGACGCCGCCGTAGATAATCGGGATGGACTGTTGCAGCGGCTTGGGGTCCATAGACAACGAGGCAAACTGATAGAAACGGCCCTGGTAGCTGACGACATCATCCGTCCACGAGCGCCTGTAGACCTCAATACATTCGTCGGTCCGCGGGCCGCGTTCGGCATAGGGAATACCGATTGCGACGAATTCCTCCTGCATCCAGCCAGCGCCGACTCCGAACAGCAGCCGTCCTTTTGAAAGCCGGTCGATGGTCGCAAACTGGCGGGCGTCGCTGAGGGGGTTGCGATAAGGGGAAATGAGGACACTCGTGCCCAGTTTGAGGCTGGTCGTCACCTGGGCAGCGGCGCCCATCACCACGGCGGCATCAAGCATGGTATGGAGCGGTTCATAGGCTCGGCTACCTGAGGCGTTGGCGACATGCTTGCTCTCCGAGGCCATAGGCATACAGACATGGTCTGGAAACCACATGGAGTGAAAACCCAACCGCTCAGCGAGCTGAGCGGTTTCTACTGGATGGAGCTGGTCTGCGGGAAGGGAGCGGGCCCGTACATTCCGGTCATCCCGATAGGCCAGGCCGTGTGTCGTCGCATATATCCCGATTTCCATAGGTCTCCCCGTGTGTCGAGTTCGTCGCGGGTTTGTGTAGGGCGAGGCCGCGTTGGTCAAGCGTCCGGGGCGGGTTGACGCCCCACCGGACGCTTAAGGCATCATCCGGCATCTGCCGAGCTTCTCCCGGAGGGGCGCTCGGTTGTCGAGCAATAACATTCATCGTCTCTATGAACGGCCTGATAACTGAAGCCGCCGGTCTCGTCTTCACATCGCCTGCCGAACGAACTGTTCTACAATTCGTTTGTCGTTGTCGGCTTCGTCAAAATCAGAAACTGCTCGGAATGCTTTTCCTCATGCACTCCTAGCCGACCGAATAACCCTTTTCCCGTGTCCTCTGTTCGCGTGGATTGGTACCCAGGGGAGGGTGATCACTCTCCCCTGGCGGCTGAAAGAACGGGGGGATGTCCACGCTCTCCCAGGCGCGGCTGCGCCTGCACCCCGAGACCCACGGAACGGTTCGATTACGCGGCTTGCTCCTCCAGTGCGGCTTGGACCTTTCCATTGTCGGGAAAGCCGCCGGTTTGGAGTTTGGAGTAAATTTTTGTCCCGTCGATAATGACCTCGAACCGCCCGTCATCGTATGGGGCCAGAATCAGACGCCGAACCCGTCGTTTATTACAGGTCAATAGGTATTCCGCCAAACTGACGGCTTCCGGCTCGTAGCTTCACGCTGCACAATACTCAATCCGAATATCCATCACTGCCTCCGTCTGCGGTTTCTATTCCCCACACTATACCGGGAAATCGGGTTCAACGAAACGAGTGGTACGAAACAGACCGACTTTGCTTTCTTGACCCGGGTCGTCTATGCTCCGGTCAGATGAAGCGCGAACGCCCGATACGAAGGAGGGGGCTATGAATTGGCGTGATCACTGCGGCGACAAACTGGTCTCTGCTCAAGAGGCGGTCGGGTGTGTACGCAATGGCGACTCCGTGCAGTTCAACTGGCTCCATGCAACCCCGCTCTCCCTGTGCGAAGCCCTTCTGGAGCGCAAAGAAGAACTGCGAAAGGTGAAGGTTGGCACCATTGGTCCGCTCTTTGACTGGGACCAACCCGGCGTGGACCAAGCCTTCACCATTGAGACTCCCTACCTAGGTACGACCACTCGTTCGCTCATGGGGAAAAAGCATATGGACTTCATTCCGGTGATGTCTTATCGCCGGGGTGAACTCCCCCCGGGCATAGTCTGCGATGTGTACATGACTCCGGTTTCCGCGCCCGACCAGCATGGTTATTGCAGTTTCGGACATGGCTTATTCATGTCCAAAACGATGGCAGCTGCGGCTCGAACCGTTGTGGCCGAGGTCCAGGAAGACTTTATCCGAACCGGTGGAGAGAATTATATTCATGTCTCCGAGATCGATTATTTCGTCGAGCCGACCAGGCCCGCGGCCCAACTCCCGGACACGCAACGCAGCGAGGAGGAATTCGCTCTGACCGAAGTCATCTGTACTCTGGTGTCCACCGAACTCATTCACGACGGCGATACCCTCCAAATCGGCTTGGGTAGCGTTTCCTCTCCGCTCGGTATGTATTTGGGCGATAAGAACGACTTGGGTATTCACACCGAGGTGATTCCCGGTGGTATTGCCCGCCTAGTCAAGGAAGGCGTTATTACCGGAAAGTATAAAACGGTGAACCCCGGCAAGGTCGTTGCCAGCGCCGGGATTGGGGTATTTCCGGATGAGTTGTCAATTATCGACGGAAACCCGAAGTTCGAGTTTTACGACTTCACCTACACGGATGATTTACGGCTGCTGGTCAACCAAGAGCACTATGTTGCCGTCAATAACGCCCTCGCCGTGGATCTGGGCGGACAGGCCTGCTCCGAGTCGTTCGGCCCGTTCATGTACACCGGAACGGGTGGCCAGACCGTTTTTACCATTACTGCGGCCTATTGTAACCCGGGCCGGTCGGTGATCGTCACGCCGTCGAGCGCCGTGGTCAACGGCCGGCGGGTCTCCCGGATCGTGCCCATGCTCGAGCCTGGCAGCGTGGTGACAGCTCAGCGAACCTTTGTCGACTATGTGGTAACCGAATTCGGGATTGCCGCCCTCAAGGGCAAGTCCCTCAGACAGCGTGCATCGACTCTCCTGGAGGTTGCGCATCCCGATTTTCAGCCAGACCTGAGACGGGAAGCCGCGCGTATATATCATCTATCGTAGTGTGGGCATCGGCAGGTGGGTATGCCGGGAAAATTCACGAACCGTTTGGCGACAGAGACGAGTCCCTATTTGCTCCAGCATGCCCACAACCCGGTGGACTGGTATCCGTGGGGTGAAGAGGCTTTTGCCAAAGCCCGGGCAGCAGACAAACCGATTCTGCTGAGCGTTGGCTATTCGGCCTGCCACTGGTGCCACGTCATGGCCCACGAGTCCTTTGAGAACACACACATCGCCGCGTTGATGAATACGCTGTTCATCAACATCAAGGTTGACCGGGAGGAACGGCCGGATGTTGATGAAATCTATATGCATGCGGTACAGATGCTGACCGGCCGCGGCGGCTGGCCGATGACGGTGTTTCTCACCCCGGAGGGCAAGCCGTTCTATGGCGGCACTTATTTCCCGCCCGAGGATCGCCACAACATCCCCGCATTCCCGCGCGTCCTGACCGGCATCGCCCGAGCCTATCGGGAAAAGCCCACAGAGGTCACCCAATCGACAGAAGAGATCCTGTCCCGACTTGCGCAACTCGCCCGGCGCGAGCCGACAACGCAGCCGTTTGATGAGTCAGTGGTGGAGCGGGCAGTGGCAGGGCTGGCACAACACTATGATGAGACGTACGGCGGGATAGGGCGGGCACCCAAATTCCCGAATACTTCTGTTTTTGCGCTGTTTTTGCGCTACGCCCACGCAACCGGTCAGCAGCGTTACCTGGACATGGCCACCCGTACGCTCCGTAAAATGGCGCAGGGCGGCATATACGACCATCTCGGCGGAGGCTTTCACCGCTACTCGGTCGACGAACGCTGGCTGGTTCCCCATTTCGAGAAGATGCTGTATGACAACGCGCTTCTGGTCAGGCTCTATCTCGAGGGCTACCAAGCGAGCGGAGATCCCTTCTTTCGACAGGTGGTGGAGGAGACCCTAGCCTATGTCGAGCGGGAGATGGTCAGCCCGGAGGGGGGATTCTATTCAACCCAAGATGCCGACTCGGAAGGCGTGGAGGGGAAATTCTTCGTCTGGGGTCAAGACGAAGTGATGCGGACATTGGGCGAGGAGGCGGGGGAGATATTCTGTCGCTATTACGATGTGACTGGCAGCGGGAATTTTGAGGGGAAGAACATCCTGCACCCTACGTTGGATGTGGACCAACTGGCGCGGCTTTTCCGGCGTGAGGCGGACGACGTCAAGCAAGTGATCGGCCGGGCCAAAGACAGGCTCTTCGCAGTCCGTGAACAGCGAGTGAGACCGGGGCGGGATGAAAAAATTCTGACCAGTTGGAACGGACTCATGATTTCGGCGTTTGCCGAGGCGTACAAGGTGCTGGGCACCCCCGGCTATCTCGAAGTCGCACGGCGCGGGATCCGCTTTATTCAAACGGCGTTATCCCGCGAGGGTTGCCTGCTGCGCACTTACAAGGACGGGCAAGCGAAATTCAACGCCTATCTCGACGACTACGCCTGTTTCAGCGCGGCCTTGCTCGATGTGAGCGAAGCGACCTTTGAACCGGAGTATCTGGATGGGGCAGTGGCTGTGAGTGATGTGCTGCTGGACCGTTTCTGGGATGGACAGGAGGGAGGATTCTTTTTCACCAGCTCGGACCACGAAAAGCTGATCAGCCGACCGAAGCCTGCTTTTGATGGCTCTGTTCCATCAGGGAATTCCGTGGCCGCTTCCGTTCTGCTGCGCCTCCATTATGCAACCGGGCGGCAAGACTATCTGACCAAAGCGGAAACAATCTTCCGGCTATTCTACGACGGGCTGGAGCAAAATCCATTCGGTTTTAGTACTCTGCTGTGCGGACTGGATTTCTACCTGCGCCGGCCCAAGGAAATCGTTCTTCTGGGCGACTCGACCGCTCCCGAAACGGCCTCGCTCCTGCGCAACATTCACGGAAGATTTCTTCCGAATAAGACGCTGCGGTGCTTCGACCCTGCACGGCCACCCCGGCACGGCCTCCCGAGTGTGCTCGAAGGGAAGACGCGGGTCGGGGACCAACTGACGGCCTACGTCTGTCACGATTTTGCCTGTTCTTTGCCGGTCACGAGTTGGGAGGAGTTGGAAATGTTGATAACTCCAACCCAGCACTGAGAGGGCACCCTCCGTCCTCAGCGAAGTCGAAAGAGGGGTAGGGATATGCGATTGCTGAGCGGACTCTTGCAGGTTGTGTTTTTTCTGGCGTTAATATGGGCGTCTCTTCTGGCTGCCGGGCTTATTGCCAATGATCTGCCGTGGAACGATCCCCCGGGGGTTAGAGCGCGTCTGATAACCTACCTGACAACCAATGTTGCGGAAACCACCCCCGACTCGGCCTTTCCCGAACTCCGGCCACGGAGCTATGCGGCCCCCGCGGCCTTGATGTTCGATGTCGCCCGCCGGGCAGCCGAGGCACTTCACTGGGAGTCGAGCACGATTGCGCCCGAAGCGCGGACCATAGAAACCGTAGTGACAACGAGAGTCATGAAATTCAAGGACGATGTCACCATCCGGGTCGAGGCGACTGGGGAGGAGCGGAGTACGCTCTTTGCGCGTTCAGCCTCGCGTGTCGGCTGGGGAGACTTAGGAGCGAATACCCGCCATCTCATGAACTTGTTTGAATCCGTGGATATCATCGCTCCAGTAACGGCCCTTGTGGACGAAGAGGAGGCGACCGGGGAGTCCCAGGGCTCCCCCGAGACAACGCCCACGGCCGGTGACAATCCGTCTGCCCGGCAAGAGCCGTCAGAGCAATAATCCGGGAACGACGCCACGCAATGTCACTGGCTCTTGCGGGCGGGTTGGGGGGGGGGGGCAGACACCGCTCCCCACTTTTCCCGGCGAACTCGGAGAGGGAGCGTCGGTTCCGAGTCGCAGCGGCGTTTTTGCAAGAGGGTTGAATGAGGAATTCCTCTGGTCTCGCCACAAAAACAGGGCAGCTTTCCCGAGGTCGAAGTCCTCAAACACTCCAGACGGGATACTGTCGCCCCGCACAAGCCTGGGCCATTAATACTATCGCAAGGCATCAATGATGAGGGCGAAGCCGATGCATCCGAGGAAGAGCACGTCGCGTTGCTCGCAGCGCGAGCAGAGGCGGCGGCCTCCCTGCAATCGACGCCACACCCGCGCGATTGCGGTGCGCCGCGTGGACAGCTCACGGGCAGACGCCCAAGGGCTCACCCGGCTCCGTCGCGGCGGCCCCACGGGCGCCTACCCCAGTGCCACGGCCAAGGGCCGCGGCTGGGCGCCCGCGGACGCCCGGTCCCTCAGCACCGCGGGAGGAGCGGGGGGCGGGCCCGGGCGAGAGTGCGCAGACGAGCGCCGTGCGAGCATCCGCGGCACCCCTATGCATCGTGGTGGTTCACCCGCCCCGGGAGCGGCCGAGGGATTGAGGACCGGTTGTTTTCGCGCCCCCGGGCCGGCGGGATGGACTTTGACGAGGGGGCGGTCGAGCGACCGGGCCTCCCGCGTGAGGCGCACGCCGTTTTTCGACCAGCGGTTCATCCGGGTGGAAGATGGGGTGCCAGGGGCCAAAGCGGGCCGGCACCCCGCGCCCGGTGCCGCCCTGCGCGGCGACCGACCAGAGGGCGGGGAGCACGGGGCGAGGGGAGAGGCGGACAGGGCCGCGCGGCACCGGGAGAGGAGGCGCGCTCCGGGCGTATGGAGCTTGCGTGCGTTCCCTACAGCCAGGAGACCAGCATCATGCACAATCATCCACATGAGTGTGAACAGGCCCTAGTTGGACACGTTTTGCGTTCAATTTGCCGCTCTCGGGTTCCGCCGTACTCATCCTGCTCATGACGAACGGAATACCGCAGCTTTCGTTCACCTTCTCCTGGTACTGTTTTCTGACCGGAGTTGCCTAGGTCCTCTCCAACATCGCCCTGGTCCGCGCTTTTCGGTATGCCAATTTTGCGCAGGCGATCGTCCTGCATAAATTGGAAGCACTCTTCACCGCCCTGTGCGGCCTCGTGTTTTTCTCGGAATACCCCTCCGCTTTCGGGTGGATCGGTATTCTCGCTTCCAGCCTGGGTGTCATGTTGATGAACCTCGGTAAAGAGGACGGGCCGGTGGGCCTGCGTCGAGCCTTGTATTTTGACTCAGGAGCCTTGCTCGCCCTTGGGTGCGCCGTCTTTCTCGTACTCGCCAGTTTTCTCTTGAAGAAGGCGATCGCGGAGTTTGTGGAGTTGAATCCGCACCTTGGAACCAGTCGCTTTGAGGCAGCCGTCCATGCCGTGTTTCATACCACCTGGATGGAAAACGCAGGGAACTCCCGAATGCTCCCAGAAGAGATTGGCGTTGGATGTCACTTATTGGAGCAGCGGGCTTTTGCGGGAGTTTTTGGTCATACTCGCTGACCCTCGTCGTCTACGCCAAGGCCGTCGCCCAAATTGAAGCGGTCATGGCTGTTGGGCTGGCACTCACCTTGTGGCGTGAACGAGAAGTCTGGCCTCAACTTCCCGGTATCGCCCTTGTGCTGAGCGGAATAGGAATGCTGTGGGGGAGGTTTTCTATTTTACGGAAGAATAATTATCAGACTGAAAATCGAAGACAGACGGGACGGTCCAAGGAAAGGCGTTGGAAATATCCGGTATACATGACCTTTGTCCACGAACTGTATCTAGGCGCCAGTGGAGAATCACTATACAATTGCCGCCGGGATCCATCCCGAGGGGCCTTCGAGGAGGGGATGGAGGGCGATGGATAAAGGAGAGTCGTATGGTCAATCTCCCTTCGCATGCGCAGGTTGTCATTATTGGCGGCGGCATCATCGGTTGCAGTGTGGCCTATCATCTGTGTAAACTCGGCATGACCGATGTGGTTCTGCTCGAACGCAAAAGCCTCACTAGCGGCACGACTTGGCATGCGGCCGGCCTGGTGGGACAATTGCGGGCCACACAGAATCTGACCAGACTCGCCCAGTATACGACTACGCTCTTACAGGAACTTGAAGCCGAGACCGGGCAAGCAACCGGCTTCAAGCAAACCGGCTCTCTGGCTATCGCTCATAACGCCGAGCGCTTTGAGGAACTGAAGCGCGGAGCGTCCATGGCAAAATGTTTCGGGCTTGAGGTGGAAGTGATCGGCCCGCGGGAAGCGGCCGAGTTGTGGCCGCTCATGAATGCAAAAGACCTCGTGGGGGCGGTCTATTTACCGGGTGACGGGCAGACGAATCCAACCGATACGACTCAGGCTTATGCCAAGGGTGCCAAGATGTACGGCGCCCGGATCTTCGAGAACGTGAAGGTCACAGGTATTCACCAAAGAGGTGGCCGAGTCAGCGGGGCTGCCACCGAATACGGTGACATACACACGGAATACGTCGTCAACTGTGCCGGTATGTGGGCGCGGCAGGTCGGCCACCTCGCCGGGGTCGGCATCCCCCTTCACGCGGCGGAACATTTCTATGTCGTCACTGAGCCGATTGCCGGTCTGGCCTCCGGGTTGCCGACGCTGCGCGACCCTGGGAGCGCGACGTATTTCAAGGAAGAAGTCGGCTGTGTTCTGGCCGGATTCTTTGAACCCCGGGCCAAGCCGTGGGGAAGGGGAGGCGAGGCCATTCCCGAGGATTTTTCGTTTGGCACTTTTGGCGAAGACTGGGACCATCTTGAAGCCGTGTTCAACAAGGCGATGCATCGTCTGCCGGCGTTGGAGACCGCCGGGATCAAGCTTTTTCTCAACGGACCTGAAAGTTTCACCCCGGACGACCGCTATCACTTGGGGGAAGCGCCCGAACTCAAGAATTTCTATGTCGCCGCGGGATTCAACTCTATCGGCATTCAGTCTTCCGGTGGGGCGGGCAAGGTATTGGCCGAATGGATCGCAAACGGCTACCCGCCGCTGGACCTGTGGGATGTCGATATCCGCCGTAACCGGCCCTTCCAGAACAACCGCCGTTATTTGGAAAAGCGGGTCTCGGAAACCCTGGGGCTGCTATACGATATGCACTGGCCGTTCCGGCAGTATGCAACAAGCCGCAATGTGCGCATGTCGCCGCTACACGACCGGTTGGCGAGTCACGGGGCGTGTTTCGGGGAGGTCGCTGGCTGGGAGCGGGCAAACTGGTTCGCGCCGGCTGGTGTAGAGCCGGTCTATCGATATTCCTACGGCAAACAAAACTGGTTTGCCTATGCGGCGGCCGAGCATCGGGCCGTGCGCGAGAACATCGGTCTGTTCGACCAGACCTCTTTCAGCAAATTTCTCCTCCAAGGACGAGATGCCCTGCGGGTGCTGAATCGTCTATGCGGGAACCAGATTGACGTTGCACCGGGGAAGGTGGTCTATACCCAAATGTTGAATGAGCGGGGTGGGACCGAGGCCGACGTGACCGTCACCCGCGTCGCTGCGGACTGTTTCTACATCGTGGACGCTGCGGCCACACAGACAAAAACCTTTTCGTATATCCACTCGCATATTGCTGAGGACGAATACGCCTTTCTCACCGACGCGACCTCGGCCTACGCCGTCCTGAGTGTCATGGGCCCGAACGCCCGAAGGCTCCTGAGCAGCTTGACCGATGCGGACCTCTCCAATCGGGCGTTCCCGTTTGCAAGCTCCCAGGAGATCGACCTTGCGGATGCCAGGCTGCGGGCCATCCGTATTACCTATGTGGGCGAACTGGGCTGGGAGTTGCATATCCCGACTGAATTCACTCTCTCAGTCTATGACGCGCTGACTCAGGCCGGCCAAGGCCTGTCCCTCCAGCACTGCGGTTATCACGCCCTCAATTCCTTGCGCATGGAAAAGGGGTATCGCCACTGGGGCCATGACGTGACCGATGAGGAGACTCCGCTCGAAGCCGGACTCGGATTTGCCGTCCGGCTGAACAAGGACCATTTCTTGGGTCGAGAAGTCCTGCTGGAGCAACACCGTAAGGGCGTCAAAAAACGGCTGGTCCAATTCGCTTTGGAAGACACGGAGGCCCTCCTCTACCACAACGAACCCATTTGGCGGGATAATGAAATTGCCGGTTTTATCACCTCCGGGATGTTCGGCTACACCTTGGGCGCAGCCGTTGGTCTGGGGTATGTCAATCAGGCAGATGGCGTTACGTCTGAATATATCGAGTCCGGCCATTATGAAATCGAAGTCGCGGGCAGGCGTATACCGGCTCGGGCGTCGCTGCGTCCTTTATACGACCCGGAGAACGAGCGGATAAAAATGCGGGAATAGTTCCATTCCCTCCCTCAGGAGCAAAGGGATAAATATTCTGCAACATTCCAGGCAAACTCAGCCACGATCCTAATGGACGGCTCGGTTTGCGCCTCTTCCTTGTTGAATCGACGTCGGTTCGGCACAGATATGGACGCCGGCCGCCAACACCGCAGGCCCTGGCCGCCGCCCTGTGCCCAGTTGTTGCTCGCCAATCCGTTTCATGTGGTATCCCGTATGCCCCGCTCGCCTGGAGAGGCGGGTTGATATAGGTGTGGATGTTCCCGAGTGGCGACAACCTCACGCACCCCGGGCACACAGGTAGCCATCCGCGGAACATCCGTCAGAAAATTCCACGGGGCTTCGTGCGCGACCGGGGCCATACCGTCATACTCGAAGCCCATCCGCCTCCTCTGCACAACCTCTCCAAGCAGGTGGAGCAAGGCGGGCGTGTGGCAGACGAGTCGTGAGGCTCTTCAAAAGCGGGGGGAGAAAGATGGCGGCATCGGTGAGGGGCGGCAACCGCTCCGTGGCCAGAGAGGGATTCCTCCCTGGCCACGCGAGGATGACGATCTGCGGGCGAGCCCGTTCAAGGCGCGCAAACCGCACCGACATTGAGCGGCTCTTCAGCTAAACTAGAGAGTGCCGCAGGGGTGCCGCGCGTCATGCCACGCGCGCACACAACGTTCTTGCCGTTGGCAGGGGCCACGCGAGCAGAGTGGGATCCCAAGGACAATTTTTAGTCGAGCCGCGGGCTGTGTCTGAACGAGGTCACGCTCGCTGCCGGTGTCCAGACCCGCCTCGCCGACGTCAGGGTGATTGCTTGATGCCGTCGGCCGGCGTTTTCGTCCTCGACGGGTGCACTCGCTCAGCCGTGCCGGCCTGCGGCCCGAGCCTGTGGGGCGGTGGGGGCGCGGGGTCTGCCGATGGGCGCGCTCATCGGCGCGTCGCGGGCCTCTTGGGCTCGGGCGGCGGAGGGCCGGTTGGCCTCGGGGACGAAGCGGAAGCGGCCAGCTCGGGGTACGAGCGCGCTGGCCGCGTTGCCCACGCCGGCCAGATTGCTGGGCCGGGGGCACCCGTACGCCCGGTAGCGGGCTTCGGCAGAGGGGAGTCCCGCAGAGGGTACCCGGTTTTCGCTGGGTCAGTGGTTGCGCACCAGGGCGAGAGGCGCCCGAGGAGGGGGGCGGAGCCGTCCCTCCTCGGTAGCGCAGAGGCGCTCAAGGCCCTTAGCGGCGGTTTCGGGCCGGGGCGCAGCGATGAAGGCGAGCGCCTTGCGGGCTGCGGGTTGGCCTTCACCGCCCTGACCACGGAGGGGGTGCGGGGCGAGAGGCCTCACGAATCGTCAGCCGTGGCCTCCGCAATGCACGGGCCAAGGCGGCGAGGTGTTCGAGAACCTGCCTCGTTCCTCCGTGCCCCACAGGGGGCTTCCCCCGCAGCCCAGCGCATCTTGCTCGGCACCACAACTTCTGCGGCACAGAGGCTCCTAGCCGACGAAAACGAAATCGAAGTCGTCCAGGGTCAGGGGGCTCATTTTTTTCGACTCGTATTCGAGCGTAATCGTATCGCCCGCCTCCCCGTAGCGGATGACGGTAGTGTCCTCCCGCGCCTTGATCCGCAGGCCCGCGAAGGCCTCCGGCTCTGTCGTGGTAGCTGGCAGATTGAGATGGAGCTCGATTCTATCCACCTCCCCATTGGCCTTGGCCGCCTTCCTGGCCCGCCTCTCGGATTTGAGACCAACGATATCGTCCGAGTCGCTGCCGCCATAGCCGAAGCCGAAGTCTACGATGGTGTCGTGCCCGTCGCCTTCGCGGAAGACGAAGGTATCGGCCCCCCAGCCGCTCACCAGCGTGTCGTCGCCCTTGCCGCCCACCAGATGGTTGTCGCCCCAGGAGACTTCCAAAATATCATCGCCCCTGCCCCCGTATAATTCGCTGTCGCCCCCGCAGCTGTCCAAAATATCGTCGCCCTTGCCGCCATAGAGTGCGTCTTCGCCGTGGCCGCTTTCCAGAATATCTTTGCCCTTGCCGCCATAGAGTGCGTTTTTGCCGTAGCTTGCCTCTAGGAGATCATTACCCTCGCCGCCGTACATTTCACTTTCGCCTTCAGTGAAATGCAGGTGATCATTGCCCGCGCCGCCGATCAGAATGTCATTGCCCCTGGCGCCTTTCAAGATGTCGTCGCCCTTGCCGCCGCGCAGGATGTCATCGTCATAGCCGCCGCGCAGGATGTCGTCACCTGGGCCGCCGTACATTTCGCTATTGCCCCAGCCGCCGCCATACAGAGTATCGTCGCCCTTGCCGCCGCGCAGGATGTCGTCACCTAGGCCGCCTTCCAGCACGACCCCTCGCGTCGTGTCCTGCACGAAATGGAAGTTGGCCGCCGTCAGCAGGGAGGTCCCGTCCGGGTCGATGAGCGCCGCCGCATTGCGCAGCGTGATTGGGTTAACGCTCCCATCATACCGGATGGTGATGGTCTGGGCCGTCGTATCCACCTCGAAAGTCAGGTCACTGAACGTCCCTCTGAAATCCACGAAGCGGATCTTGTCGTCCGGGGCGAAGTCCAGGATCGTGTCTACCCCGTGCCCCTTCCGAAAGATGAAGAGGTCCTTGTCCTCCGTGGCCTGATGCGTCTTATTCCAGTACTGATTGTCGGGGTCGGCGTAGTACGTGCGAAGGTAAATCGGATAGTTCTCGATATCGGGTCTTATGGCATCTCTAAAAATCATGGGGACCTCCCTCTGTCAGTCGGAATGATTAAAGGATACCCTACATCTCCCCCCCCCCCGAATACAACCCCCCGTCCTCTCGGTCTGCAACGGGCAGGGGGCCCGGGCCCCTTGCCACCCGGGGCGGCCACGGAGAGGAGGGGCCTGCAGCACCGGCCGGGCCGAGGCAAGGGGAGCGTCTTGAGTCCCGGGGGCCTTTCCGCTGCCTCTCCCGGGCAAATTTTTTGTCCGCCGCGTGATCGGCAGGAGGGGCTGGCGGGTCTCGTCGCGGGTCTGGCCATTTCGCTTTCGTTGGGGCGGGGTGCCGGCCCTGGCTACGCTGCCGGCCCCGGATTCGTCCCTTTGAGCGGCGTGCGGTCCCGGTGCGCCCGACTTGGGGCGCGCGGGTACCCCAAGTCGGGGCCGGCTGGTGGCGGAGCGCCCCTCCCTAGGGTTCCACGGTGTCGTCGGCAGGGGCCGGCACCATGGCGGGCGCGCGCGCCCGCTGGAGCGGTCCTTACGATTGTAGCGAAATCGCCACAGTTCATGGCGGCCGCGCGCGCCCGCTGGAGCGACTGGGGCGGCGGAGCCGCCGTGCCGTCACCGGCCCCTGCTCGCCACCAAATCGCGCGTCGGCATCCTGCCGCCGGGCCGGGGGCCCAAGCTGCCGCGCGGGGGCGGGGGCGGAGCCGTGCGTGGAGGTCTCGCGCGGCTCCGCCCCCCCCCCCCCCCCCCCACAGGCGCACTTGTGCATGGTGTGGGCTCCTTGTATGGCGTGCAGTCGCGTGCTGCGCGGAGGCGGTGAGGAACGAGGACGGGGACCTCTGCCGCAAGCCGCCGTCGCAAGCGCCCAGGCGGGGTTCGCTGGCAAGCTTCGGGGCGCCCTGCTGGCGGAACAACTCCTGCGCCCCGCCCCCGCGGGGGCCCCGACTCCCTCTTGAGCCGGAGATGGAACGACCTCTCCAGCACCGTGGCCGAAACCGCCCCGGCAGCGCATGCCGCAAGGCCACAGAGGCCTCCCCGAAACCAGCCAAACCAGTGCGCACTTATGCCCCTCCCCCCGGCCCGCCCAAGGGGATCTGGGTGTTCGCACGGCCCGGCGCCGAGGCGCTGAGCCGGCTCGCCCTGTCGGCAATCCGGCAGGCCGGGCCACACCGCGGGCCGTTGGCGGCGCCCCGGCAGCGGCGGCTCGAGGGTCGGGGCGAGGGGCCCGAGAGCCGTCCTGCCCGGGGCAAGCGGTCAGCCGCTGCAGACCGTGCGGAGGCTCGCGGGAGCCGCTTGAGGCGGGGGCAAGCGACTGCTCTTAGGATCGTCAAGT
Organism: uncultured Binatia bacterium (SeqCode); assembly: GCA_965116085.1. Taxonomy (GTDB): domain Bacteria; phylum Desulfobacterota; class Binatia; order Bin18; family Bin18; genus Bin18. Next base: position 3,963,173 of record OZ220487.1, on the reverse strand, counting down.
ATATAATTCCAAAAAGAATGAATTCCATCCCAGAGTGCGCCGCTACATTGCCGCTCGCCGGGCCGGCTCCCTAACACCCCCTGCTCCGCCCCTGCCCGGAGTTGTGCCTCCGCTGAGCTCTGGCGTGGCCCGGTCTCCGGGACTCGGCCGCCACCGCTCCCACTCTACTTGCTCACAAAACGGCTCACCTCATGTGCGAGGACGGGCTTGTCCAAAAAGAGACGATCCATACGGCGGTTCGGGAGCAAGTCTGCTTTTCACCAGCGCAATTGACTCGTAAGGGTGTGAGCCAGTGGATAGGGTGCCGGAGGGGGAGCGTGTCAGGCGGGCACGGCCTGTGTCTCAGGGTGCGGGTGATCGGGAGGCCGAGTTTCGATATCGGGGGCGGTCATGGCCCAGCCTGTCGCCGAGTCGAAGAAAATATATCGCACACCCTGTGGTCAAGGCGTAGCGCGGCCGGCCCGAGCGGCCGTTGACGGCCGGCGGCATTGCGCGACGTATGCTACAGGGACGGGGTGTCCCCGGGCTCTCTTTGCAACCGGGACATCTTGTCAGGCGGATCTCGGTGTTTGAAGAACGGACAGGCAGAAGGATTCTCGAGCCGGAACCCGGAGCGGTTCCGGCTCGCTACTGCTGTGCATATCACCGAGATATTCGGATTTCCTGAGGTTGCGGGGCACCTGCAACCTCAGGCGCTCAGTTTGGCTTCGTCGGCTGCGGTCGGCCCCTCGACTCTGTACAGCCTCTGTCCGTTGTCCCACAGGATTTGACGTCGGACCCCTTCGTCGCAATCGTCCAAACCGTCCCTGATGCGGTCATGAACCTCATCGCCGTAAAGCGAAGTCGGATGGGGGAAGTCGGTCTCAAACATGATCCGGTCAGCCCCGACCTTGTCGATCAGACGCCGCGGGGCGACCTGTTCGAACCAATAGCAGGCATAGATATTACGCGCAAAATACTCGGACGGCAGCATATCCAGGTCGGGGCGTTCTTCCGGGACACGATTCCCGAGGAATTGATAATCCAGGGCTTCGAGAGCAAACGGAATCCAGCCTATCCCGCTCTCAACCGAGACAAATTGAATGCTGGGATAACGGGCGAGGACACCCGAAATGAGGAGGTCGCTCAGCTGGATGCCGTTGCGCATGAAGATCTCGACCGACAGCTCGGCAAACGCCGCCATCTTGCCGTAGGTCTTCACCTTGTCGCGTCGCAGTCCGCCATCCATATTGCCCGAGCCGATATGGAAGCTAATCGGCTGATCAAGCTCGCAGGCAACTTCCCACAATGGATTCCAGTGCGGGTCGCCCAGCAGGGGTTGGCCGAGCGATTGCGGGTCTCCGGTGAAGAGAATGCCCTTATGGCCCATGGCGTGACAGCGTCGGATTTCTTCGACTGACGCGTCGACATCCCAGAATGGCGTTGAGGTGATGGGAAGCAGGCGCCGCGAGTCGGCCGACGCCCATTCGGTCTGCCAATCGTTATATACCTTGACACAGGTGAGTTTGAGGGCGGGGTCTTCGAGGCGGAGAAATTCCTGGCTGCCAAATCCCCCGACGTTGGGATACATGACCATCGCCCAGATGCCCATTTCATCCATATATTTGAGACGCTCCTTGGCGTCGAATGCCCCCGGATGCATCTCGTCATACGACTTGGGCCAATTGGCCATATCACCGACTCCCGCGGTAGCGGTCAGGCCCGGATTGGCTATGCGCCGGTCGCCAAGAAACCACCACTGGCGCCCCTTGGCATCAAGGTCAACACGGGGAACCAAGTCTTTCAACTGATCAGGGACCCGACTAGTCCACAGGTCCGGCGTTTCCGTTACGTGCGTGTCAACGTCAATGATTGTATAGCCACTCATATGCGTGCCTCCTTCATTCGTCGCTCTCGGGCCCAAGCGTATCTGAGGACTCGACAATTGCCAAGGCAGACAGGCGAAAGCGATGAGTTCTAACTGGGGGGGGCGTTGTCATCAACCTGTCCGTATATGATATACTGAAACCAGCCGAACCAAGAGGGATGGGAGAACCGTATGGAAACGAAAAAAGATATGGCCCCGATAAGAGCACTACGGCCCAGTAACGCAACAGAAGAACAGATATCGGCAAAGGAGCCTTCCCTCATCGCAGAATTTCGGCTCACCAGCCTAGCAGCGGAATTCGAGCAGCATAGTCAAGCAGAAATCGAACGTTTGGGCAGCGAGAATCCCGACTTTGGCGAACAACTCTACCGCGAAGCCGTTTCCCTCGTCCTGCGGAAACTCAGCCGATACCGAACAGAATAGACGTGTCCGTCAATGATGGGCTGCTGGATACGTGTACTCTTATTAATCAGGTCAAGGAAGCCTTGCATGATCATTACGAGTGTCCACGCGAAAAATGTGCTTCGCTATGCGCAACTGAAGCTGACAGACCTCCCCCGGCGAGGAGTGATTGGGATCAGTGGGGCCAATGAATCAGGCAAAACGACCATTGCCGAGATTCTGTGTCTGGCACTGTTCGGCCGGACGTTTTCCCACGCCGAGGAGGATTTCCAAAAAAACATCAAGTGGGGCGAGTTCGGGGCCTCAGTCTCCGTCGGCTTTCTTGCCAGGGATAAACAAGGCTATTTGGTGACTCGCACTTTTGATACGGACGGCAATCACTTGGCTCAGCTTCGCCGGGAAGAGGAAGACGAGCCTTTTATCCGTGGGGTCGCTGCGGTGAACGAGAATATGGCCCAACTGTGTGGTTTTTCCTATCGACGCTTTATCGATTCCTTCTACTTGGCCCAGCGCACCATCGCCTCTCCGTCGGCCCTTCTACAGACGGCCAAGGCGTTGGCCGGTGTCGAAACCTTTGAGCATGTGGCGGCTGAATGCGAGTCCGATATGGCCCTCCTCCAGGAAGAACTCGCCCCGCTGCACAGCGGCCTCGCCGAGGTTCGCCGTCAGCGCGGCGCACTCAGTATCCAGGCTGATACCTTACCTCATCTGAAGACAGAGCGGGACGCGCATACCGCCGCCATCGCCGAGCGAAAAAAAGAGCATAGCGCCCGTCAGTCAACGCTCGACCGTCTGCACGCTGCCGTCGGAGAGGTCGCCGAGCAAGTGAAGAAGACGATGCAAGCCACGCTCGATACCAGCCTGAAGCAGTGGCACCACTATGCAGAGAACATCGATACGGCCGCACAAAACGTCAATGCAGCGAGTGAAGGGGCCGCGCCCGGTTCGGGCCAAGCGCTCCAGGCTTGGCGTGACGACTTGCACGGGCGTCTTGAGGCTTTCACCCCGGTGCGTCACGCGACCGCCAGGTATCGCCGACATTTGGTCTGGCTCATGGGCCAGGGAGAGCGGCCAGCCGGGGCCGACCCTCGGGCGCGCTCTTTACCCGACCAGAGAGGGTCTCTCATCGGTCAGGGGGAAGATCTCCGCGGGAAGCGCATTGGTCCGATGATCGGCTTTTTTGGTACCCTTCTGCTGATGAGTCTGAGTTGGAGTGCGCTCTGGCTTCTGAACTATATGCCAGACCACGCCCTCGGACAGTGGCTCAGCGACAACTTGCCCTTACTGGAGACGCATCCCACTGCGCTGCTCCTGGTCGCCGCGGTCTCCAGCGGACTGGCCTTGGTGTTGCTCGTCAGGATTTTCTCTCTGACGGAGCGGCTGTTGACCGTGCGGCAGAAGGCCGCCCGCCTCCAATCCGACCAAGAAGCAATCAAAGCCCAACTCCAAAGCATGGACGCCCTCCCTCAGCAGTCCCTGGCAACGGAGGTGGCGCGGCTTGATGCCTATGACGATCCGCAATTGGAAGAGGTTCTGCCCCAGTTTGTCAATGGTCCTGGTGCGGCCCTGCTTGATGCGGCGGCGCTTGGAGCGTTTCTTGCCTCACTGGAGGCCGCGAGCCGCGCCTGCCAGAAGGATACTGACGCCATCGCCAGCCGGGTCACGGAAGAAATGCAGTCTGGTGAGATGAATGTGGTTGCCATACGGCAGGACCGGGAGCGTTTAGACCAGGCCATTGCGGAAGAAGAGCACCGCCTCAATAAAGCGAGGCAACTGGACCGAGAGATCGCCGCGTTGGAAAAGGATATCGAGAGCAAGACGCACGGTATTGAAGTACGGCGAATCGCACGAAATCTCCTCACTGGCTCGCACCGTCGTCTACTCAGCCGGTTCAACCTGGAGATGCGGCACGTTGTGAGCAAAATCATGCCGAAGTTGACGGAAGGGCGCTACGAGACCATGCAGATCGATAACGCCCTGAACGTCCGGGTCTGGTCGAGTGAAAAGGGGCACTTTGTTGATCTGAGCGAAATTTCGGGAGGCACCTATAGTCAGGTCATGCTGGCGATCCGTCTCGCCCTGTCGCAGGCTTTGATTACCTCGTCACTGTGTGGCGTCGAGTGCCTGATTCTCGACGAACCGTTCGCCTTTTTTGATGCCCAACGGACCCAAAAGGCGCTGGAAATTTTGCCCCAGATCAGTTCTGAAATCGAACAGATGTGGATCATTGCTCAGCAGTTTGATGACAATAGCCCTTTCGCCATGCACTTGCGCTGCTCACGGGACTCGGAGGTTTTGATCGCCCCAGTAGGCGCACAGGAGGCGTTGGAGGAAGGGGTATAGCTCCTCGGGGCCAAATTGTCGGAAAAATGCCGATCCCGGCCAAGGAGCTCTCGTATGGATTTCGCTCTCACCCAAGAACAAGAAGCGTTTCGCGCGGAAATCCGGGAATTCCTGTCGAGTGAGGTGCCGGCCGAGGCACGGGTTGAAGACGGCTGGATTAGCGGCTACTCCCGCGAATTTTCCCGGAAACTCGGCCGGCAAGGCTGGATCGGATTGACTTGGCCCAAGCAATATGGCGGACAAGAAAAGTCCTATCTCGACCGTCTGATCTTGACTGAAGAACTGCTGCGTGCCGGGGCCCCGGTCGCGGCGCACTGGCTGGGGGACCGTCAGGTCGGTCCGGCGCTCCTCGCGTACGGGAGTGAAGAGCAAAAACAAGAAATCCTCCCCCAAGTCTGTCAAGGCGAGATCGTCTTCTGTCTGGGCATGAGCGAACCCGGGTCTGGCTCTGACTTGGCCTCGCTCCAGACCCGGGCAGAAGAGGAGGGCGACCACTATGTCTTGAGCGGCCAGAAAATCTGGACTAGCTTCGCCCACGTTGCAGATTATGCCTATCTGGTTGCCCGCACCGACCCGGATGCTCCGAAGCATAGGGGGATCAGCGAGTTCGTGGTGGCTATGGAGACCCCGGGCGTCGATGTGCGACCTCTTATCGATGCCACAGGGGAACATCATTTTAATGAGGTCTTTTTCGATCATGTGAAGATCCCGAAAAACCGATTGATCGGTGAGAAAAATCGAGGCTGGTACCAGATTGCCTCTCAGCTCGACTACGAACGCAGCGGTATTGAGCGGCTGCTGAGCAATTACCCTCTTTTTCAGGATGCCGTCCGGTACGCAAAGGAACAGGGGCTGACGAAAGACCCGCTTGTCCGGGATACCTTGTCTCAGCTTCAGATCGAGCTCGATTTGGGCCGTTCCCTGGTCTACAAGGTCGCGTGGTCCCTGACGCAGAAGATTGTGCCGAACTATGAGGCCGCTATGGCAAAGTGTTTTTGTACCGAAGTGGAACAGCGTATGGCTAAAGCAGTGAGTGCGCTGCTAGGTGACTATGCCGTGCTTTTGCCGGGCTCACCTCATGCTCGCTTGGCCGGTCGTGTGGCCCGAGCGTATTTGTACGCCCCGGCCTACACCATCCAGGGCGGAACGAGCAATATTCTGCGTAATATCATCGCGGTCCGTGGCCTTGGGTTGCCGCCGGGGTAGGAGCCGTCCAAGAGCCTCCTGCGCTTAGACGGCTCGGTCTCCGAGACGGACCTAGTCGGGCCCGGGCTGAGGGGATGCCGATGCTTTTGGAGCATAAAGTTGCGCTTATTACGGGAGCGGTACGGGGGACCGGAGCTGGCATCGCCCGCGCTTTCGCCAACGAAGGAGCTCAGGTCGTCATCAACCAAGTCGAAGAGGAGGGGAACCCTCGACAGGTGCTCGACGACATCGAGTCAGCCGGCGGGCACGCTCTGTTTGTCAAGGCCGATATTACCGATGAAGCCCAAGTTGCCGATATGGTGCGCCAAATAGAAGACCGGTTCGGCCAGGTCGATATCCTGGTCAACAATTATGCCGGGGGTATTCCTCGGCACTTGTTTCAGGACACCACCTGGGCGGACTGGCAGTATCAACTCGATACGACCGTCAAAGCGGCCTTTTTGTGTGTGCAATCGCTGTTGCCCGGAATGAAGGCGCGCCGGTGGGGACGGATTATCAACATCAACACGATTGGCATTCACCGACCAAGCCCGCACTATCATGCCTATATCGCAGCAAAGACAGCCATGTTGGGATTCACTCGAAATTTAGCGGTTGAATTCGGCCCCTATAATATCACTGTCAATATCGTCTCTCCGGGCTTGACCTTGACCCAGGAAGTCAAAGACCTCCTGACACCGGAAACCCAGGCCAAGCATGAGAGCAAGGTACCGTTGCGCAGAATAGGAACAGTTGAAGATACGGCAAACGCCGCGCTGTTTTTTGCGTCCGAGTTGGGCAGCTTCGTCACCGGCCACTACATGCCAGTGTGTGGCGGGCAAGTGTTGGAGTAGGGGGAGGGACTGTTCCGGCGTCGAATATCGGACGGATAATCTATCTTTCGTCAAAACTCATGGGGGGATTATATGCAGCGATATGGCCTCGCTCTTTTCACACCGACGCTTCGCGACATGATGGAACTCGCTCGCCTCGCCGACGGGGCTGGCTTCGATTCCCTTTGGAACGGTGAATTTTTCAATCGAAATGGCCTCGTCACCCTGGCCGCCGTTGCCACCTGCACCCAGCGGGCCAAAATTGCGACCGGCATCGCCTATGCGTATCTGCGGAACCCGGTGCTGAATGCGACCGGGGCGATGGATATCGACGAGCTCTCGAACGGCCGTCTGATTCTTGGCTTAGGGAGTGGAACCCGCTCCATGAACGAAAGATGGTACGGAGAGAAGTTCGAGGCCCGTTCTGCGGTGAAAATGAAGGAATGTGCCGCCCTGATCAGGAAAATATGGGCCTCGCATGCAGGCGGGGGGATGAAGTTCGAGGGGGAATATTATCAACTGGACATTCCTGCGTACAGACGGCCGTATCTTGTCCGGGACCGTATCCCTCTCTATCTGGCCGCGGTGCAAAAGGGCATGTTGCGGACGGCTGGGGAGGTCGCCGATGGCCTAGTCGGCCACCCGCTCTATAGCCGGAAATATCTAGCGGAATTCATTCGACCGAACATAGAAATCGGCGCGAAGCGAGCGGGGCGGACCGCTAAAGATATCGATCTGACAACCCTGCTGATTACTGCTATCAGTCATGACCGCGAGCGAGCCATACGCGAGGCGAAAAATCAGATCGCCTTCTATGCTTCGGTGAAGTCCTACGAGGGCATTCTGGATCTACATGGTTGGGAAGCGCAAAAGCGGACCATATGGAACCATTTCAGAACCTTTGACTTGCCGAAGATGGCGGCTGCCGTAACGGACGACATGGTCGAACAAATCGCGATTGCAGGGACGCCGGAAGAATGTCGTGTACAGATTGAGAAGTGGAAAGACGTGGTGGATCTGCCCATCCTGTATACCCCAACGGCTGGGGTCGAAGCAGATCGTGTGCGAGAGAATCACCGACTCATTGTCGAGACGTTTGGCCGAGAAGACTCACGGTGAAGAGGCGTTGGGCGCCGCCGGAGGAAAATGTTTCGTGTGAAACAGATGAAGTATTGGATGAGATTTTGCAAGTTTTCAAATTCTTTTCTCCGGTTGCTGGGACGCAAACGATATCAAGGAGTTGTAGGGCGAGAGGCGAACCGCTCTGAGGGAGAGCCTCACTTTTTGCCATATCTTGATATAGAGCGTTCCGCCGTGCAGAACCCTTGTCCTCGTCCGTTTGAAGGCAGACGTCGAGACTGGAATCTAGCGATGCCCGACCGGCGGTGATGAGAGAAAAAATCATCAAGGGGAGTGGTGTGAGCGGAGATGCCGCTATCGGAATTTTTGACTCTGGCATAGGTGGACTCACCGTCTACCGGCAAATCGCAACTCTCCTGCCTGCTGAAAACCTGATATATCTCGGAGATACGGCGCGCTGCCCTTATGGGACGAAGTCGCACGATGTCGTGACGCGATATGCGTGTGAGAATAGCGACTTTCTCACTGAACGGAATATCAAGATGCTGGTTGTGGCGTGTAATACTGCCTCGGCAGTGGCACTCGACGCCTTACGAGAACGCTACCACTCTCTGCCCGTTATCGGGGTGATACAGCCCGGTGCTTCGGCCGCCGTCCGGTTGAGCCGAAAGAAGAAAATAGGGGTGGTAGGGACTGAGGCCACCATCGCGAGTGGGGCGTATACTAAAGCGCTGCGCGCCTTAGACCCGTCTCTTGAGGTCTATACACGCGCGTGCCCTCTGTTTGTTCCGTTAGTGGAGGAGGGCTGGGTGGAGAACGACGTGGCCCACTCGACCGTAGCGACGTACCTGAGGAGTCTCGAACAGAGTGGCATAGATACCTTGATTTTAGGCTGTACCCATTATCCTTTATTGAAAAAGACGATCGCGACGTTCCTCGGAGGTCAAGTCCGGCTTATTGATTCTGCTGAGGAGACGGCCAAAATAGTGAACGCGACCTTAGCCGATAACCGCCGGCCCCAATCGAATGGACCGGGGCGGGGCAGCTTTTTCGTCACGGACAGCCCGGATCGATTCATTAAAGTCGGCGTCCGCTTTCTCGGGGACGTAGTTGAATCAGCGGTACGTCTGGAACGTTAAGGTCTAAAGGGAACACGACCATGTTCGTACGTTTGGCACGGAAGATTTTTGGGAGCAAAAACGAACGCGAGCTCAAGCGCATGCGGTCGCTGGTGGAAGCGATTGGCCAGCTTGAAGCCGCACTGCAACCTCTTAGCATGGGTGAACTGCGAGCGAAAACGGAGACCTTGCGCAGCCGAATCCAAGAGGCCACTGCGGCGACACGCGCCCAGGTGGCTGAGATGGCTCAGCAGGTGGCTGAGACTACGCCAGAGGGGATTCCTGACGAAGCGGACCTGGAGGAGATGGACGCCTTCCAAGAGGAGCGAACCAGCCGAGAAAAAGAACTCCGCGCGGCTGAGGCTGACGTGCTCGACGACATCCTGCCCGAAGCCTATGCGACAGTCCGCGAGGTTTCGCGTCGGGTCACCGGCATGCGTCATTTCGATAGCCAGCTCCTTGGCGGTATTGTCCTGCATCAGGGGCGTATTGCCGAGATGAAAACAGGCGAGGGAAAGACGCTGGTGGCAACCCTGCCGCTCTATCTCAACGCCCTGCTCGGCCGAGGCTCGCATCTGGTGACGGTCAACGACTATCTGGCCCGACGTGATGTGCAGTGGATGGGGCCCATTTATCATGCCCTCGGGCTGTCCGTTGCGTCTATCGTGCACGACGCGAGCTTCATCTTTGACCCGACCCATGTGGTCAAAGACTATCGATACATGAATCTTCGTCCGGTCAGCCGCAAAGAGGCCTATGCGGCCGATATCACCTATGGAACGAATAACGAATACGGCTTCGACTACTTACGCGATAACATGAAATTCAATCTTGAAGATTATGTGCAGCGTGAACTGCATTTTGCCATTGTCGATGAAGTGGATAACATCCTGATCGACGAAGCCCGGACGCCACTGATTATTTCCGGTCCGGCAGAAGAGTCCACACAGAAATATTACTCGCTCAATCGGGTCATTCCGCGTCTCCAGCGCGAGGTGGATTACGCGATTGACGAAAAACTCAGAACCGCGACGCTGACCGAAGAGGGGGTGGCGAAAGTCGAGCGTATTCTCGGCGTGCGGAACCTCTACGATCCGTCCGAGATCGGGACGCTGCACCATGTCAACCAAGCGTTGAAAGCGCACGCCGTCTTTAAGCGCGACGTCGACTATGTGATGAAGGATGGTGAAGTCGTCATCGTCGATGAATTTACCGGACGTCTCATGCCTGGCCGTCGCTGGTCGGATGGGCTGCATCAAGCCGTCGAAGCCAAGGAGGGCGTTCGTATTCGTGAGGAAAATCAAACCCTTGCGAGCATAACCATCCAGAATTACTTCCGCATGTACGATAAATTGGGAGGCATGACCGGGACGGCAGACACGGAAGCAGTCGAGTTCAAGAAGATCTACGACCTCGATGTCGTGGTGATTCCACCCAACCGCCCCATGGTCCGGACCGATCATCCCGACGTGGTGTACAAGACCGAGCGCGAGAAATTCGAGGCGGTCATTGCCGACATCCTCGACTGCCACGAGCGGGGACAACCCGTATTGGTCGGGACCATTTCGGTCGAGAAGTCCGAACATCTCGGCAGACTCCTCAAGGGAAAAAAGATCAAGCACAATGTCCTCAATGCGGTGAACCACGAGGCGGAGGCAAATATTATCGCCCAGGCTGGTCGTTTCGGGGCGGTCACCATCGCCACGAATATGGCTGGTCGGGGGACCGATATTTTGCTTGGTGGAAACCCGGAATTTCTGGCTCGCTCCGCGATCGAAAAAAAATGGATCAATAAAGCGAGTGTCGCTCGCACCAAGAAGAACGCCAAAACAGGGCCGACACCGGAAAGGGGTTACGAAGACCAACTAGAAGAAATTCGTGCAGAGTATAACGCCGCGGTCGCTCAGGCCCAGGAAGAATATGAGCCTCAATGGACTCCTTTGGAAGAGGTCCGCAATGCGGCCTTGAAGCGGATGACGGAGACCTATCGTCCCTACCTCCACGCGACGCTGCAAAAAGCTCGGGCCGACTACCAAGAGGCTGCGCGTCTGTTCGTCGAACCCGCTGGGTCCCTTGGGTCTTCGGAGTCAAGATTCCACAGCCCTCAAGGCTCCACAGACGCCACAGGACGCCTTTCGGCGGCGCAATGGGAGACGTACGGCCAAGTGCGAGAAGCGTATGAGTCGGCATTGTCGGAGTATGACAAAGTGGTCGGTCCAGCGTTCAATGAAGAGCAGCAACAAGCCTATGAGACTGCGCGTGCCGATTTTCTCGCGGTTCTGCATGAAGAGGGGGCCGGGGCGGCGGAGTCGTCCGAGCGCCTGAGCCTGAACCGAAGCCGCTACGAAGGCTGGCTGGAAGATTACTGCCAGGCCATTATCCAGATGGCGGGTTTAGCCCTGAGTGAAAACGGCCGGGTCCAAGAGGAATACGAAGCCGCCCGCCGCGCATATGAAGAAAACCAGCAAGCCTACCAGGATGCCGACCAACGCTATGAGGAGGTGCGGAAGCCGTATGAAGCCGCTGTCGCTGCGGCAGAGCGGGTGTATGAGCAACGGCGTAAGGAGCATGTTCAGGTGATAGAAGAGGTCCGGGAGCAGCTTGAGAGAGCCCCTGACGCATATAGCCAGGATTTCAACGACCTTCTTGAGAGGTACGCGCAAACCTGCCGCGAGGAGCGAGACAAAGTCGTCGCTGCAGGTGGCGTACACATTCTGGGCACCGAGCGTCACGAGTCCCGGCGAATCGATAACCAACTCCGCGGACGTGCGGGACGCCAGGGAGACCCCGGTTCCTCCCGGTTTTTCCTCTCCCTTGAAGACGACCTCCTGCGTATTTTTGGCGCGGAGCGGGCCCAGAAGATCATGGATCGGCTGGGCATGGAAGAAGGGGAACCCATAGAAGCTGGACTCGTGACCCGGGCCATCGAAAATGCCCAGGGGCGCGTTGAGGGTCATAACTTCGATATCCGCAAACATCTGCTGGAATATGATGACGTGATCAACAAACAGCGTGAAGTCGTCTATGAGCGGCGCCGGGGATTCCTGGCCGGCGAGAGCCTGAAAGGGCAGGTGTTGGCAATTGTCGAAGAGCTGGTGAAAGAAAAGGTGCTGAACTATGGGGATAAAGGGACCGACCCGACGGAATGGGACTGGAAAGGGCTTGATGACACGGTGTTTCGCCAATTCCATATGCGTCTTGGCTTGAGTGAGAGGCAGCAAGAGGAGTTGACGACGGAAGATCTCCAGGACTTGGTGCGAGACCGGGTGCTCCAACACTATGATGAGCGAGAGCAAGCTTTTACCCCCCCCGTTATGCGATATCTCGAAAAGGTGATCATGCTGCAAACCATGGACAGTCTGTGGAAAGACCACTTGTTTGCCATGGATCATCTCAAAGAAGGGATTGGACTACGGGGTTACGGTCAGAAAAATCCTCTGCAAGAGTACAAGAAAGAGGCCTTCGGCCTGTTCGACGACCTCTCCCGTCGGATGCAGGAAGATGTTGTCGAAAAGCTCTATAGCGTCCAAGTGGCGCGCCAGGAGGATGTGCAGCGGATGGAGGAGGGGCAGGCTTCCCCGCGACCCATGCAGATGGTGCACAGCGGACAGGCGCCACTCCAGCCATCACCGCCGGTGCCCCCTCCCCGGCAGGGCAGACCGCATGGACAGCCGCGTGCAGAAAGGCCCGTCCAAGCCAGACGGGATACCCCCAAGGTTGGCCGGAATGAGCCTTGTCCCTGCGGCAGTGGGAAAAAATACAAGAAGTGCCACGGGGCATGAGAGTCAAGCCATGAAGATCACTGTCAAGAAATCTCCGATTGTGATTCCCGGATTTCGATTCTCCGGAGTGGCCTGCGGGCTCAAAGCCAGCGGCAAAAAAGACCTGTCGTTGTTGGTATCGGACGTGCCGGCGACGGCGGTCGCCGTATTCACGACGAATCAGGTGAAGGCCGCGCCGGTCGTTGTCGGTGAAGAGCGTATCCGGGCTGGACGCTTGCAAGCGATTGTCGTCAATAGCGGGCATGCCAATGCTTCGACCGCACAGTCTGGCCTCAAGCTGGCCCGGGACACCTGTACGCTGGTGAGCCGCGAACTTGCCATTGCTGCGGAAATGGTGCTGCCGTCGTCGACGGGGGTGATCGGCGTGCTGCCCGACTGGCAGAACATGCAGGCTGGCATTCGCGCCGCCGCGCCGGCCCTGTCGCCGCGCGGTTTCTGGAATGCCGTGGCCGGCATCATGACGACGGATGCCTTTCCCAAGGTCGCGACCCGGCAAGTGAGACTGAACGGCCGGACTCTGACCATCGCCGGTATGGCCAAGGGGGCCGGCATGATTAACCCGAACATGGCGACCATGCTGTGCTATGTATGCACCGATGCCTCCGTGAGCCGGGCTGCGCTCCAGCAGGTGCTCGACCAGACGTTGCCGGACTCTTTCAACGCGATCTCCGTGGATGGCGATACCAGTACGAACGACACGCTGGTGCTGCTTGCCAACGGGCAGGCTGGCAACCGGGAGATTACGCCGCGCAGCCAGAATTATGGGGCCTTTCGAGACGCAATTCGGGAAGTCCTGTGCAGTCTGGCCCGGCTGTGTGTCAAGGACGGGGAGGGGGCGACGAAAGTGGTCGACATTTATGTCAACGGGGCAAAGAATAGGATGGACGCGGAAAAGGTGGCCCGGAGTATCGCCCATTCACCCTTGGTGAAAACGGCCTTCTTCGGGGGGGATCCGAACTGGGGGCGCATTGCCTGTGCGGTGGGCTATGCGGGTGCGCAATTGGATCAGGGCAGGCTCGCCATCAGCGTAGGCGGTGTCCCCATTGGCCGCAGCGGCATGAGTACGGGGCGCCACAACGAAAAACGGGCCGCCCGGATCATGCAGCAGGAGGAGTTCTCCATAGAGGTCCATTTACATCTGGGCCGAGGCCGTGCCCATGTCGTCACCTCCGACCTGTCCACCGGCTATGTGCACTTCAACTCGATGTACACGACCTAGGGCCTGCCACTCGCCGTGCCCGGCAACTCCACTGGGCCACGGGTGCGAGAAGGTCGCGGCGGCGTGAGACGGAAGTGTACCAGAGGTCGGTCGACGCTCTCGTCGCTCCGATTCGCTTCTCTCAAGGTAATAGTAGAGCCTTCGGACGCTAGACCGAACTTCCAGAGATTTCGCCGTGAATTTTAGGCCTAAGTGATTGACTGTGCTTGATAATATGCGACTAGACGACGTGCGGTGTGTTCCCATGCAATACGTTTTAAAGGCTTGACATCATTGATTTTAACGCCTGTATGAGTTCCCCTGTGTATTGAGACCGTTCCCAATCGTGGCTCTCCGCCCGCCATCCTGCTGTGCGAAGGGTAGCGAGAAGGTACAACTGTCAAGAACGCTCCCTGGCCAATCTCTCCCAATGGCCAAAGGAGAAGATCAAGGCCCTGCGAAGGGTGCTCGGGAACGAGCCCATGGTGGCCCGGGACGAGGTCTTCGACAGTGCGCGCTCGCTGCCCCACGGCCATGTCGCGAGTGGGCTCGACCCGCTCAAGCGCTTGGGCCTAGCCTCCCTTCTCGACCGCCGGTCCCCGCCCGATATGGAACCGGGTGGTGGCGATGATCGTGGCCCGGGTGCTGGATCCCGGCTCCAAGTCGGCGTGCGCCGAGGCTTGGCCGAGGCCCCGGCGCCTGGATACTCTGGCCGGAGAGTGGGGCCTGGAGGCGATCGACGAGCTCCCCCTTTCCACCGCCCTGGACTGCGAGCGGGGTCGGGCGAAACGCCATCTCGAGGCAGGCAGCTGGTTCGCTATAGCCTGACCTCGGTATGGCTGGCAGGGGAATCGCTTTTGAAGATGAGCTGTTAGGCGCTTGTGTTTGCGATTCACACTCCCGCTTGGGTTTCTGGAGAGTGGAGGTGTGAGATGGAAGAGTGTTCGTGGGTATTCGCAGGGGTTGCGGATCCGCGTCGCAGCACTGCGCCGCGCCATTCCCGGCCCGAGCTGCTGCTGCTTGCGTGGCTTTCGCCCTGGTGCGGCGGGGAGGGATGCGCGGCCATGGAGCGGTTCGGGCGGGCCACGGCGGGGTTGCTGCGCCGTTTCCTGAGCGTGAAGCCCGGCAGTCCGAGCCACGCTGCGGTTTCGGACCTGTTCACCGCCCTTGATCCCGACAGCTTGCAGAAGGTGCTGCTGCGGCTTCTGAAGGACTGGGCGTCGGTTCTGGACGGCGATGTGATCGCCATTGCCGGCAAGTCGCTGCGGCGTTCCTTCGCCGCTGCCGCTGCGCTCGCCGGTGCCTCTGGTGCAGGCCTTCGCCGCCGAAGCCCGCCTGGGGCTCGGCCCGGTGACGGGCGATGACAAGTCCAACGCGAGCGCGGCGATGCCGAAGCTGCTGGAGATGCTGGCGCTCCAAGGCACTCCGGGCAGCCGGTATGAGGCTAGACGGCTTTATCTGGATGCTCCCGCCCCGGCGGACAAACGTCAATCATGTCAGCCTGTTGACGGTGGTCACGGGCGCCTCGATCCGCGCCGCGCCACGGTCTGCCACGAGCTCGCCTGGCTGCGCGAGCGCCACGACTGGCCGGGGCGGGCCGCCTTCGGCCAGATCGCGGCCAGTCGCGCAACCGCAAAGCGCACGAACCCCGAACCCCGCTACTCCCTCATGCGCGCGCCGTTCTCCCCCGCGCGCGTCCCGCACGCCGCGCGCGCCCAGTCGGCCATCGCAAACTGCCTCCACTGGGTGCTCGACGTGACCATGCACGCGGACCGACAGCGCAACCGCAAGGACCACGGACCCGAAACCCTCGCCCTGCTGCGACGCCTCGCCCTCAACCTCGCCCGCCGCGAACCCACACATGACGCCCTGCGCGGACAACTCACGCGCGCCGCCTGGAACGACGACTTCCTCCTCAACTTGATCCGGACCGCTGCATGAAAGCCCCAAAAGCGATTGCCCTGGTATGGCTGGAGGGACGCCGGTGCCCGCTGGGCCGGCGGGGGTCTTCCCGTGACGGCAAGCAGGGCAAGTTGAAGATCTCGCGGGGCCTCTTGTGCCACGGCTCGGGCTGCCCGATCGCGGTGGAGGTGTTCGTCGGCAATCCAGCAGATCCGGCGACCGTGGGCCGGCAAGGCGACAAGTTGCGCACCCGCTTCCGGTTGGTACGGGTGGGGCTGGTTGGGGACCGGGGAATGCTCACCGAGGCCCGGGTCCGCGAGGCTCGCAAGCCTGTCGGCTTGGACTGGCTCAGCGCCCTGCGGGGGCCGGCGATTCGTCAGTTGGTGGAGGTCGGCGCAGTGGAAAGGTCGCTGTTCGACGAGCGGGATCTGCTTGAGTGGCGGAGTGATACCTCCCCCGGCGAGCGCCTCATGGTCTGCCGCACCCCCCGGCCGGTCGCGGCACGATCCCGCAAGCGCGCGGAGATCCTCCAGGCGACCGAGGCTTTGTTGGCGCCGGTCGCCGTGGCCGGCTCAAGAAGAATCGCCTCAAGGACGGCAAGCCGTGCGGCACGGGGGGCAAGGTCATCGGCAAGGTCAAGATGGCCCAGCACTTGGTAGGGGAGAGCGACGACGAGGGCTTTCTTCCCCTATCGGTGCGCCGCCGAAGGTGATCTTGACGATCCTTCGGTGGTGGAGGCCTCCAAGCGTCTCAGCACGGTGGAGCGGGCGTTTCGCAGCCGTGAAGACCGTGGACCTCCGGGTCCGTCCGCTGTTCACCGCCCGGCCGAACGGGGCCGGGCCCACGTCCTGGTGTTCCTGCTCGCCCACTACGTGGAATGGCACATGCGGAAGGCTTTGGCTCCCCTGCTCTTCGATGACGACGATCCCGCCGGGGCCCGGGATTCCATCGTGGCGCCGGCACAGAGTTCGCCGGGGGCGGCCGACACGGCCCACAGCAAGCGCAACGCCGCCGACGATCCCGTGCACCGTTTTCGCACCCTGCTCGGCGATCTCGCAGCGATCACCCGGAACACCGTCAAACCTCGCCTGGCCGGGAAGGAATCCGTCGAAGTGGTCACACGCCCCACTCCCCTCCAGGCCAAGGCACTCGCATGGCTGGGCGGGCACCCGTAACGTTCCCGGTACCGATCCACGGATTTTCACCCGCGATACCCGAGCGCCGCTATCGGGAGGGGCAGTCCCGAAGCCAGCCGATGCTTCTGCAGCCCTGTCTTGCCGCCTACGTGCCCGCACACAATCCAGGGCGCGCGCGATGCCTTCGGCGCCGAGCCGGCCTTACGGGCGCGGGGCTGCCGGCAGACGGAAGATCCCTGCGGTGCCGGTCAGCCGGGCCTACGCTCTGGGAGTGCTACTGCAGCGCTACCTGTCCGGCTCCCAGCCCCGGGTCCGCAGGTCGCGCCGGCTCGAAGCCGAGAGGCCTCGCCACCTGGCAGTGATCGGGCTGGGTCAGGCGCCCAGCCGAGCGACAAGCCGATCGCGGATTGCCGCAAGGACAATGTGGCAGATCTGCGGGCGACCCCCGGGAGTGCGTGCTGCGGTGCCGGGAACTGTCCCTGCCGGGCGATAGCCGGGTGGCGAGCGCCGGAACCTTTCGGAAGGCCAAGGCGAATCCCGGCAGCATCCCCACCAAGGCGAGCCTGGAAAAGGCACGGAAGCGGTTGGACAAAAGGATCGCGGCGTCTTACCGGCAGTTGGACGAGGCGGATGCGGACCCGGAGGATGGGGCGGACGGTGGGGAGGATCCGGACCTGGCAGCAAAGCTTGAGGCCTTGGTGGAGAAGCAGAAGCACCAGCCGGCCCTGCAGGTGCGCCTGCAGGTAAAGCGGGGGCGCCAAGTAGCGGAGGGCGATCCCGCTGCGGGGCGGATGAGGAAGCCCGGCAAGCTGGTGGGCGACGACCACGGTCAGCTTGCCGGGGCCGACACGCACGAGCTGATTGTGGCGGCGTCCGTGGTCCAGGACGGCCATGCCTGCGGGCAGGGCGCGCCGCTGAGGACGACAGCCTGCGCAGCCCCGGGCCATGCCGCCTGAGCGGGCTGGCGGAGGGCGGCTCTATCCAGCGGTGCGCAGGTGAAGAGCGGCGCGGACAAGGAGCGGGAGGGGTAGGTTCCGCTCCCCAAGCAGTTGAGCGGCAAGGCCACGGGCGCGCGGGTCGGCCGCGAGGATTTCCGTTCCGACCCCCAGGACGACCCGGCGGTCTGTCCGGCCGGGCAGCGGCTGGCTCGACGCAACGCGCCCGCCCGCAAGCGTGCCCCGTGTTCGTTCCTTGAGCGGCTTGGCGGGGGGGGGGCTGGCGAGCCGGTGCCTGGAAAAGGCACCCCCAGGCGCCGGCGGGCGCGCGGGGAGCAGGCGGACTGGATGGCCCGGCCTCGCAAGAAGAGGAGCACTGCTGCGCCAGTGATGCGCGGACGGGCGGCGCTCGGCGAGCCCCCGTTCGGCACCATCACGCGCGGGGTGGGGATTGCTCATTGCCTGCTGCGCGGCCTCGCCAAGGGCCGTGGCGCGTTCCGCCGGAGGGCGCTGGGGCGACAACTTCAAGCGGAGGGTGAACGGGTGGGGCGGGGCTGCCTGCAGGGTACATGGCCTGCCAACGCAGCGGCCCCCGGCGATCCGGGGGTGCTATGGCGCGGGCGGCCGGGTGTCCCCGCCTTCCCGCGTAGGCTTTGCCGCGTCCATTTCGGGTCTCTCGGGACGATGGAGTCAATTCACCGCATTATCCCTCCCCCCGCGGGGATCTGTCCGCCCCGGACATCGCAACCCCGATCTCGCGCCCTGGCGCTGTATAACAGCGTGACCATTGGTGCCAAAAACCATCAAGCGGAGGCGTCCGTGCCGGCGCCGGCACTCCCGGCAGCCGTCGGCTCCGGGCGGGGAGCGCACGGCAAACGCCGCCCACCGCACGAGGCCGGCTCCCTCCAGCCATCCGCGGACGCCGCCAGATTCACAGCAATTGGGGCCGGTGGGAATCGAGGCTAGCAAGGTCCTCCGTCATCGCAACGGAAAACGGCTTCATAGAGCGTACGATCGGCCACGCTTTTGACGGGCGTGTGCCCGAGATCAGAGGTAGAGCGGCGCTCCGTGACCCGGCGGTCAAGGAGTTGATGGCCTGCCTCAGACGCAGATTGATCGACAATAGCTGCGGCGGCCCCTGTCTGGCCTACATCCGCGCGTCTCTCGCTCTACGCTTGTTCGAGACCTGTGGCGAAAGCGGCAAGCAGCCACCGTCGGTCAGGGGCGGTCTCGGCACCTCGCGCCGACATAGGATCGTCGACTTCATCGAGTCACATCTGGACGAAGATATCGGGATCACAGCGCTCGCTGCGGAAGTGGGACTGAGCATGCACCATTTCGGAAGGCGTTCAAGGCAACGTTCGGTAAGCCGCCCTGCCGCTACATCACCGAGCGACGGATTCGGAAGGCAAAGGAGATGCTGCTGTCTGACTGCGCATCAATCACGGACATCGCACCCGGCCTTGGCTTTTCCAGCCACAGTCATTTCATGGACATGTTCCGCAAGATGACGGGGACGACGCCTTCGCTGTTCCGCAGAGATTGCACCTGACCGGAAACGTCAATCGGCATACGTCCACAGGACTCCAGTACCACTCCGTATAATGGGTGGAGCAGAGCCTCGTACCCGAAGCCCGGAAGCAGTCCTGAATGGGTGCCATGGATGTGCAAGGCGTGGAGGACAAGGACATGGCCAAACTTGATTCCGAGATCGCCGACGAGGTGCTGTGGGCAAACAAAATCACGCCCTATGACGAGGAGCACGCCATCACCTATCTGCGCCTTCTGGACGCCGAGGCCGAAGGCGTCGACTGGCGCGAGGCCGCCCGCCCCGTCCTGGATCACGATCCAGACGCGGAGCCCGACCGCGCCCGCCGCTGCTAGGAAGCGCATGTCAAGCGTGCCCGTTGAATGACCGAGCATGGCTACCGCCATCTGCTCGATATGGCGCGGGGCGGGTAGGCCCGAGGTGCTTGCAATTCAGCCATTCCATGTTTTTCCGGGTCGGCGCGCTGCGATTCATGACCTCGGCAACTGGCGCTAGCTACTCGCTTCCGCCCGACGGACCTCATCACGCTCCGCACGCCTGACCCAGCGACGCAGCGTCTCAGCCGTGCAGCCGATTTTCGCCGAAATCGAGACCATCGCCGCCCACTGCGAGCCATACTCACTACCATGCTCCACAACCAGACAA
Source organism: uncultured Binatia bacterium (SeqCode) (assembly GCA_965116085.1). Taxonomy (GTDB): domain Bacteria; phylum Desulfobacterota; class Binatia; order Bin18; family Bin18; genus Bin18. The sequence continues at coordinate 3,943,198 of OZ220487.1, read as the reverse complement.
ATGGCTCGCGCGCACCTCCGGTGAAAACCGTCCCCGTCGTTCCGGTATATCCATCGCTCCATCCTCTCAAGAGTCGGAGCCTCCGGCAAACCCGGGGCAGTTCAACGTCGTCGTCGAAGAGACACGTGACAACTACGCGCCAGGGGGCAATCTCGTTTTTGGGGCCATGTTCCTCGGTGAATTGGGTCAGCCACCATCCCCGTGGTCCGAGTTCTCATGAAGTTCGATCGCCCTCATCAAAACAGCGTTCGCGATTTTGAAATTCCTCCGTTGCCCCCGCAATTCGTAGGACCATTTGACACCATGAAAGAGGTTGTTCCGAAAACGATACACGATGATCAAGAGAGCGGCGGCGATATCCTGTGGCGCCGCATTTTCCCCTTTGAGGACTTTCTGCACTAATTTGCAAGAGACTTTCTCCCGAAAACGCAGCTGATCAAAATGGCACGTAAATTCACCGCCATCGACGTACCGGTCACGGAAATACTCAAGCTCCTTGCGGAACATACCCAGATCCAACTGACCGCTTTTGGCCCATCGTGCCGCGGATGCCACAATCCGACTGGCATTTCCATGTTCGTTCAGTGCCTTGGCTTCGAACAAGCTCCCCAGGAACAAAAAGTCGGCTATCGCCTGCCGCTCGTCATCAGACAAGGCGCGAAAGCCGGGTGCGAACTTTCGTAACCAGTCGATCGTATCCATAGGCACTTTCAGCTTTCGTTTCCGTGCGCCCCTCAAGGAGGCGAGCCCCTATTGGAAGCTCGCCATCTCCTCTTCGAAATCATCAGATCGGGAGATTTGGCCGTGCTTGTCGATGTCGCGTGGAATGACCCGCTTCCGAAGCTCCCTGCTGATTGCAGACGCTCTCTTTTCGAGAAAGCGGCCGTAATCGTCTGACCAAATTCCAAAGTCGTCCAGTTCGGAAATCAGATGCGTTTTCATCGTATCCGCCAGTTCCGGATTTTCACCTGCGAATATCTTCATGTAGGTCGATGGCGGTTTGGCTTTTATCTCTCTCTTGTTGAGATAATCGTCAACGATTGTGATGTTGACGATGTTGTTTATCCTGTTTTCATCAACGCCATGCTTCCCGAGATAGGCTCGTGGGAAGAAGTGATGGTAGTTCTTGCTATTTGCCTGCTTGAGCCAGTAGTTGCTTATGTTGACCAGAGAATTGTCCTTGAAGGACTTCGGTATCTGGTACGCGAAAGGCACAGGATAGCCTTGGTGAAGCTCCTACCGGCGTTGAACCATCCATTCTCCAGTATGAATTTCGGTGAAAGATCGACTCCCCAATCGTAGTCAGGCGGGTCGTTTTCGAGAATGGCATCCATGCGACGAATGTCCTGGGCGAGCTTACTCTCGACGGCAGACGAATAGCGACCTCCCAGAGAGGTACGCCAGAAAAAATCTTCCAAGAGCTTCTTCTGCTCGGGTCCCGGCTTATCGGGATGATGGAAAAAGAGGTAGCCGAACGGCACGAGCAAAGTGTTGTATGGAAGAAGGTGGGAGACAGGGATGCGATAGACGTTCTTGCAATATTCTACGGCCCGTTCGACCGCATCCACAGCCTTCGGCCACATCTCAATGAACTGATTTTTGTCGAGGTTCAAGATCGTCTGCTTCTTGCAATCTCTGCGAAGCAACAAAGAGACGAGCTGAAGTACGGTGGCGTCCGAAAGCGTTTCATAGTTGAGAGGGGTGAGGTTTGCTACGAGGTCCTCGAACTTCTGTGCTAGATCGAAGTCTTTCCCTTCATCGTAGGTCTTCGCGACCATGATCTCAAGGACGGTCAACGGCTTTCCACCGACGTTGATACGGGTGAATATCTCCGTGGCAACATCAATGGGAACATCGCGGACTTCGATTATAGAAAAATTATACCCCTCAATGCGCTTCTTGTATTCGGAGAGCCTGTTATGATGCTGCTTGGGAAAGGACCCCAACAGCGTCAGGTCGCCATACAAGAGATCTTTGAGCGGAATGAATGAGCGGTCATCGCGCCCCTCGACATCCATGATGACAATCTGCTCGTCTTCATTGGCAATCAGGTCGACGCAGATTTCTGAGAAATCGTCACAACGGCCGGATTCTCGCTTGATCTCCAAGCCTTTTAAAGTGGCGTACAGACTTGTCAGGCGTTGCTGTCCATCAAGAACGAAGGAGACGGTTTCACCCTCTTTGGGCGGCGGAAGCGTCACGTCGCCTAGGTCACGCACACTTCTCAATCTCTCTTTCGTGGCCCAGAAGATAAACGTACCGATCGGATATCCTTTTATGATGCTATCCATCAATGCAGCGGACTTTTGAATGCTCCAGACGAAATCACGCTGGAATTGAGGTATTTTTATCTGACCACGAGTTATATCGTTAATGAGATTGCTGTAGCTGGCGTGTGTCGGTTGCGGTAATGTCATTCGGCGAATCCGCTCGATCGCTTCAGGAAGCGGCAATGCAAGTTTGCCAGTCAGCGCGCGCTCCCAGACGGTCAGCACGCGCCAGCCTTGGCCGCGTAGCAGTTTGACATTGCGTTATTTCATGGCCAGTGTCTTTCTGCCGAACACTGGCCCTGATGCGCGAGCGTGTTTCCTTGTCCACCGTATCCCTTCACGCCTCCACGATCTTGATCGTGACGATGGCTTCGAGATGCCTGTGCAAGGTACTCGGCAGATTGCAATAGCTCTCTGACATCAGCCTGGTCACCGACCAACGGGACATCGTCGAAGGTCTTGCCCGTGAGTTTCGGCAGCGCGTCGGCGAAGGCGCCCCATTGCAGCCGAACTGATTGAGCCGCTCTCCGGCAACGACAATCCGGCGATCCCCGGCGCGACAGGTTCGACGGCGGCCAGCAGCCGATCGAAATCCACCGTCGTATGGTCCAGTCCGGCACAGAGACGAAGGACGCGTCCCGTCCGGATGAAGTCCGCGCCTAGCGTGACGACGAGAATCCAGTCGTCTTCGGCTATCGTCGAAGGGAGACTCGGTGCGCCCGGCAATGAAAGCGACGGCGCACTGGAAGTCGAAGGTTCTCATTCGATCGCGATCCAGGCGTTGACGGCTGTTCCGATTCCTCTCTCGTTCATCTATCGCCCCCCGCAATCTCAGCCCTCTTTGTTGTGTCGAGGTTCCGGCACCGGCTTCGTGCCGACATCCGACAGGCCACTTTCCGTTCGTCGGCGGTCGGCCATATAGCCGCGCATAAACTCGCGCACGACCTGCGCCGAGGGGCGATCTTCGACCTGGCAGGCTTTGACGAAGGCGCGTCGTAGCTCCTCGTCAATCCTGATCTTGAACGCGACATCCTTGCGAGCCATGAATAAAGTGTACCCTTTTGGTGCACAATTGGGTTCCCAGAATACACTTGGAACCGGAGAGGTCAATGTCAGGGCAGCCCGATCACCACGCCGGACTTTATTTCCGCTCCTTCCGGTTCGGAATCATGCTCGGCCGTTGCACGATGACGACATCGACAATGCGCTCGCTACGTCGCTTGAAGGCGTCACGGATCGCTGGGTAATTTTCAGGCTTCGGCCTACCCCGGTCGTCATAGATATAGACGATCATCGTCCTGAACGGATTGCCGTCCTTGAAATACAGAGCGAGATCGTCGGCGATTTCCGATTCCAGCCTGTTGATGTCGCTCGTGTTGCGCATGACTTTGACTTCGACGATCAGGCCAAGGCCAGTGACCGCGAAATCAAATCGTCCCTGCCTGAGCCCGAAGCCTTGCAGATATTGTTCGTCTTCGAGCTGATCGACGAAATACGGATACAACACCGCCGGCAGGAACGCCTGAACGTCGAATTCCTTGTCGATCAGCTAGTGCGCCAGCATCGCATTCTTCCGTGTCGCGGACTGTTCCCAACGCCAGCGCCGGAAGCTTCCTTGTGTCTCTGCAAGTGTATGCGCACCTGCACCCGGTGAGCGTCCGGTACCGCGGATGCCGCAATGTCGCTGGTAAGCACATCAAGCACGCATAACCAGCTCACCGCGGTCAGCACCTCTCCCGCAGCGGGCGGCCGAGCCGTCAGAAGCGGCCCTGGTCCTCCAGCAGTTCGCCAGCCAGCAACCTGGCACGGGCGAGATTGGCATCGGTTCCGCCTTGTCGCGCAAGTAGGGAATGCACCGAAGCGAAGGATTTTTCATCCCTGCTCCCCTGGCGGGTCTTGCGCTCATTGAGAGCCGGACCAAGCGCATGTTGCGCCCCCTGTTGCCCGGCCTGAAGGGGCGTTGGTCAGTAGATTGCGGACGGATTCCGGCGGCGGCGGCGTTCCTCGCAGCGCAGGCGGTGACAGTTGTCGCGCAGATGGGCCCTGGTCATCCGGCCCGCCGCACGGATTTGTCCGAGAGAGCGTCCAGAGCAATGCTGCTCCGGCTGCCCCGCCGCATGGGTCGGGGCATGGGGGTGCCTGTTGGCTGCTTGCGGGAGAGGTGGGAATTGCCCCCCTTGGCCTCGCGCCAGGAGCCTCGTTGCTGGGCGAGCGGGCCGCGGGGGCCGCCCAGACCTGGCCGGAGTTGTTTGTCTTCTCCAGAACCGGCGCCCGCGCAGGGCTATCCGAGCGGGCGGCCTCCGGCCCGGGCTCGCCACAGATCAAGCGCCCTTTGCTGTCAAGGGCAAGGGGGTGCGTGGGTCCGCAAGGCGGCCCCCGCACTAGCGACAAGACCGGCAGCCTGTTCCACGGCTGTAGTCTTGCGGGTCTTGGCGTACGTGACTGGCCCGCCGGGCCTTCGTGGCTTGCGGTGAGGCGGGGGCGAGGGGGGGGGGCTGGCCAGAGCGCGGCGGCGCTCGCGCCCGCCTGGGCCCACGCCTGCTCCGCCTTGGGCAGCCGCGGCCTGGGAGCTGAGACCAAAGGGGCGGCGACAAGCTGACCGCTCCTAGAGCAGAATCCGCTCCTGTTGGGCGGTATCCAGCGGCGTTGAAGGAGTTTTTGCATTCAGGGGGAGAGAAGGTCCGGGGGAGTGGGCCGCTGGTGTGCCCCAAGCCGTCGCCGGTGCTCTCGGCGGCCTGTCGGCGCCGTGCCTGGAGCGTTGCGCAGGCGCGTTCGAGGGGAGTGAAGGCGGGGCGGTAGGGAGGCCGGCAGAGGAGGGGGGCGGCGGCGGCCTCGCTCCGCTGGCGGGGGGTGGGCCCCGTGTGGCGTGCGAGGGTGTCCATGCCGCCGCGGGCGCCGGGGCGCCGTTGCGGGGACGAGGCCCGCCGTGCGGGAGGGCTCGCAGGCGTTGCGGGCGCGGGCGCCGGGCCGCCCGCAGGGGGTCAGCCGGCCGCGTCGCGTGAGGCCGGCGCCGCCGGGGGTGGGGTGCCCGGGTCCGGGGGGGCCGGCGCCGCCGCGGGGCCGGGCTGTTTTTGCGCGGGCGGCCGGGGCGCACCAGGACGCGCGGTCTCGCCCCGCAGCGGCAGACCAGCCCCCGCGCCCCGCGCGCCACCCCTCGCTGGTCCTGGCCGGCGCCTCCTCCAGTCGGCTCAGGCGCCCGCCGCGCGGCGCCGCGCGCCGGCCCGCGCGACGGGCGCCGCCCAGCGCCGGCCGGCGCGCGGCGCCTTGCGCCCGGTCCCAGGTGCGCCACCGGCTCACGCGCGCGGCGTTCACACCGACACGCGCGCCCGCCGCCCTGGGGCGCAGGCCCGCCCCACCCGCCGAGAGAACACGAAGACGCAGAGCAAGGGCAAGCGCGCTCGACCTCCCGGCCGCCCTCCTCCACCCGGCCGACCTCGTGCATCACCAAGCCCAAGCTCCGTGAATCCCCCCGACGATGCAATCAGGGCAGATCACGCTCTAGGCTTGACGCCCGCCCCCGGAGCGGCTCTTCAAACGCGGCAAACCGCGCCTTGCACGCGCCCGCCCGGGGCCGCTTCTCCCGCTACCGCCCAGCTCGGCTTGTGAGTCGGTGGCGGCGCGCCGAGCTGGCAGCCCAGCAACCGCCGCCACCTCCAGCGATCCCGGATCAGACACGCCATCCGCTCCTCGCTCGGCTTGTGCCTTGCCGCCAGCACCCGGAGCTTGACCAGTGGCACAGGAGCGTAAAGGGGGGGGGGGCGCCCGGTGGCGACAGGCGCTCAAGATGCTCCAGAGATCAAACCGCCCGGGGGCGGGCAGCTCCACTTCTTCCCAAATCCCCTCTTGTCGTCGGCCGTCTCAATTGTGCGGTCGGACAAAACATATCCGGCACGCGCGAGGGCCGGGTATACCTCGAACCGCGCGGCGTCGAGGCAGGTATCTATCGCCTGCTCTTGATAGAGGGCGGGCCTTGCCGGAATTTCGCTCTAGACGTTTCCGCAAGAGCCCTCGTCACCCAAGACACCCAGCAGTCCAGGCGCTCTCATGGGTCGAAGCGCTCTTGAGAGAGTTGGTGCCGCAAGAGGAGATTGATCCTCTGGGGGTTGGCCTTGCCCTGGGTGGCGCGCATGACCTGCCCGACAAAGAAACCGAGCAGTTTTTCTTTGCCGCCACGATAAGCTGCCACCTTATCCGGGTTGGACGTCAAGACCTCGGCAATAGCAGCCTGTAAAGTGTCGGTGTCGCTCACTTGGCGTAGTCCCTTGGCCTCAATGATCTCTTCCGGGGGACGGCCGGTTTGGCGCATGTCTTCATAGACGGTCTTGGCGATGGTCGTGCTGATAGTGTGGTCTTGTATCAATCCGATCAACGCCCCCAAGTGCTCGGGCGGACACGGCCAGGTCTCGATTGTCAGCGCCGTGTCCAGTTTTTCTTCCTTGATGAAGCGCAATACGCCATCCATGACCCAGTTGCTGACGGCTTTGGGGGCGGCGGGGCTGGCGCGTAGGCTGGCCTCGAAATAGTCCGCCACGTCCTTCCGGGCCGTCAGCACCTCGGCATCGTAGGTCGGCAGGCCGTAGTCGGACATGAAACGAGCCCGCCGCGCGGCCGGCAGCTCAGGGAGGTCGGCCTGAGCGCGCTCGACCCAGACCCGGTCCACAATCAAGGGTAACAAATCCGGGTCGGGGAAATAGCGGTAATCGTGGGCGAACTCTTTACTGCGCAGGGACCGCGTAATCCCCCGGTCGGCATCCCAGAGGCGGGTTTCCTGGCCGACTCGACCACCGGCATCGACGACCTCGGTCTGGCGCTGAATTTCATACTCAAGTGCCTTTTCGACGGCACGAAACGAATTGAGGTTCTTGATCTCGGCTCTAGTGCCGAACTCGGCCTGCCCCGGCGGACGTATGGAGACGTTGGCATCGCAGCGCAGGCTGCCTTCTTCCATATTACCGTCGCAGACCTCGATATACTGGAGCAGCGTCCGCAAGCTGCGCAGATACTTCCCGGCTTCCGTGGCAGACCTGATATCCGGTTCGCTGACAATCTCGAGGAGGGGAACACCGGTACGATTCAAGTCAACGAGACTCGCGCCAGCCTCGGCATCATGAAGACTCTTCCCTGCGTCTTCTTCCATATGAATCCGGGTTAAACGGATCTTTCTCGCTTGTCCGTGGTCGGTGATCTCGACATAACCGTGTTCGGCAATGGGGGACTCGTACATGCTGATCTGGTAGCCCTTGGGCAGGTCCGGATAAAAATAGTTTTTCCGTGCCCAGCGGCTCAAGGGTGCAATCGTACAGTGCGTGGCCAGTGCGGTGCGAAGGGCGAAATCAACGACCTTCCTATTGAGTACGGGCAAGACCCCGGGCAGACCGAGGCAGACCGGGCAGGTCTGGTGGTTGGGAGACGCTCCAAAGCGGGTGGAACAACCACAAAAGATTTTCGACTCGGTCAGTAATTGCGCATGGACTTCCAGGCCAATGACGGATTCGTAGGTCATGCTGCTCCTCTCCGGATTTTCTGCTGTCAGAGCGGCGGCTTGCGGGTCCGCCAGTCATGATCCTGTTCGTACGCGTAACCAGCCCGGAGCAAGTCTGCTTCAGCAAAGGGGCGTCCTATCAATTGGATGCCAATGGGCAAGCCTTGATGATCAAAGCCGCAGGGCACGGACAGCCCTGGTAAGCCCGCCAGATTGACCGCAATCGTAAAAATGTCCGAAAGATACATCGTGAGGGGGTCCGCGAGCTTCTCTCCCAGCCGAAACGCGGTGGTCGGAGCGACCGGAGCGGCAATGATATCGCAGACGGCGAAAGCATCCAGGAAATCCTGTCGAATAAGCGTCCGTACTTGCTGGGCCTTCACATAATAGGCGTCATAATAGCCGGCGGATAAGACATAGGTGCCGAGTGCAATCCGCCGCTTGACCTCACTGCCAAATCCCTGGGCACGGGTCGTCCGATACAACGCTCCCAGGTCTTCGACCTCAGCCGCCCGGTAGCCATAGCGGACACCGTCGTAGCGAGCCAAGTTGGAACTCGCTTCAGCCATGGCAATGATATAATAGCTTGCCACCGCATATTCGGTATGGGGGAGAGAGAGAGGGACGATCTCTGCTCCCAATACTCGGAAATGGGCAATGGCATCCCTGACCGCAGTTTCCACCTCCGGCTGTATCCCCTCACTGAAGTATTCTTGCGGTACCCCGAGCCGCAGACCGCTGACGCCTTGTTCCAGATGGGCAGTGTAGCTCTGTGCGGGGCTGTTGACGGAAGTCGAATCGCGAGGATCATGACCGGCAATCACCTCTAGCAGGAGAGCGCAGTCCCGGATATCTTTGGTACACGGGCCGACCTGATCCAAAGATGACGCATAGGCTACAACCCCAAACCGACTCACCCGTCCATAGGTTGGTTTCAGGCCCACAATGCCGCAGAATGCGGCCGGCAGGCGGATGGAGCCGCCCGTATCCGTTCCCAAGGACGCACAGGCTTGGTCAGCCGCAACGGACGCCGCCGACCCGCCGGAGGAGCCGCCCGCCACCCGGTCCGTATCCCACGGATTTCGGCAGGGGGCGAAAGCCGAATTTTCATTGGACGAGCCCATCGCGAATTCGTCACAGTTGACTTTGCCGATAATCACCGCCCCGGCCTCCTTGAGGCGCTGGGTCACGGTGGCGTCATACGGCGAAATGAAATGTTCGAGAATTTTTGAACCCGCGGTCGAGCGGATCCCCCGGGCGAGGATAACGTCCTTGAGCGCAACCGGAATCCCGCACAGCGGAGGGGGATGCCCCTCGTTTGAGAGTAGCCGGTCTGCGGCTTCCGCCTGGGCGAGGGCCTCGGTGGTACACACGGTCAGATAGGCCTGCAGGCGCCCGTCTGTCGCTCGGATCCGGCTCAGAGCGGCCTGTGCCAACTCGACCGCACTGACCTCTCGGGCGCGTAGTTTTTCCTGAGCTTGATGAATGGTCAGGGCATGGTGCGGCATGTTTACTCAATGATTTGAGGGACACGAAAAAAACGAGTTTTCCGACTCGGTGCATTCGCCAGCAAGGCGTCGGTTTGGGCGGCACTTGGCGTATTGGTGGCAACATCGTCCCGGAGCGGAGCGGAGACCGCTACCGCATGGGCGGTCGGCTCGACGCCGTCGGTCTGCAGTTCGTCCAATTTATCGACATAGGCCAATATCGTCTCAAAATGCCGGGTGAGATCTGCCAACTCTTCCGCTGTAAACGACAGGCGGGCCAGGGCGGCCACTTCTCGAACCTCATCCGGTGTAATACGATAGCTCTCGCTCTTCACCATCCATATCAGTGTGTCACACCCCTCCTTGCAATTCAACGCAGGAGGCGGGCTGCCGGAGAACGCTCTTGATCCACGCAAGCCGTGTCAGCTACCCTGTCTGCGGTAGTGAGAGGTGGCCGGCGGCCTCTGTTCGGCCAGGACGGCGAAGAACACACCGCCCCAACTCTACCGGAAAGTACGCAGCATGCTTGATATCAAACTGATCCGAGACCGCCCGGAAGAAGTGAAAGCACGCTTGGCGACGGTCGGTGTTCCGGGTATTGACGTTGACGCTTTGCTCAATACCGACCGAGTTCGGCGCGCGCGCATCAGTGAAGTCGAGGCACTTCGCGCCGAACGGACGAAACGTTCAAAAGAGATTCGTCACATTGCCGATCCCACTGAGCGGGACACCGCCGTCCGGTCGATGCGAGCGCTCGGAGAGCGAGTGAGTCAACTGGAGCAACAACTGGCTCGGGCGGAAGAGGACTTCCGGCAGCGGCTCTTGGATTTGCCGAATCTGCCTCACCCAGACGTCCCGGCTGGGCAAGACGAGGACGAAAATATCGTCATCCGCACGGAAGGAAAACCGCGGGCCTTTGCTTTTTCCCCCCGTCCGCACTGGGAGTTGGGCGAAGCCTTGGGCATCATTGACTTCGAGCGCGGAGTAAAAATTTCGGGGAGCCGTTTTTATATCCTCAAGGGGCTCGGCGCCCGACTCCAGCGTGTGCTGATCAACTGGATGCTGGACCTGCATGTCACTGAACACGGCTATACCGAAATATACCCGCCCGCCATGGTGAAACAGGAGTGCTTGGTGGGGACGGGGAACTTGCCGAAATTTGGCGATAATCTCTACCGGGATATCGAGGAGGACTTCTGGTTTGTTCCCACGGCAGAAGTCCCCGTGACCAATCTCTACAGAGAGGAGGTGATCGAGCCCGGACAGCTCCCCTTGTATCATGTCGCGTACACGCCGTGCTTCCGCCGTGAAAAAATGTCCGCGGGCCGCGATGTGCGCGGTATTAAACGGGGGCATCAGTTCGATAAGGTCGAACTGATAAAATTTGTCGAGCCGTCGCGATCAGCTGCGGAATTGCTCGCTCTCGTCGACAATGCGGAAGAGGTGTGCCGCAAACTCGACATTCCGCATCGGGTCGTTCAGATGTGTACCGGAGATTTGAGCTTTGTTGCGGCCTGCAAATATGATGTGGAGATGTGGGCACCGGGCTGCGCCGAATGGCTCGAAGTGAGTTCCTGTTCCAATTTCCATGATTTCCAGGCCCGTCGGGCGAAAATACGGTATCGGCCCGAACCTGGCGCGAAACCCGAGTTGGTGCACACCTTGAACGGCTCTGGACTCGCCCTCCCACGGGTTGTCATCGCTATTCTGGAAAACTATCAACAAGAGGACGGGAGCGTCGTCATCCCCCATGTCCTTCGTCCGTATATGGACGGACAAGAGAAAATCGGGAGGACTCAATGATGCATTCTCTAGGAGAGCGCGGCAGGGGGAGTTGACGACGGAGGGGCGGCCCGTTACTAGATTGCCCAAGAAAACGGCGAAACTCTGTGGCAGAAGACGCGCACAAATCAGCGCTCGGTCAGGATCTCGAAAAGACCGTCGAAGACCTGACGAAAGAGCTGTCCCGCTTCATCAACGAAGCGGGAGCGGACGGACGCGAAGAACTGCGTGACTATGCCGTCAGCCTGCTGCAGGGCGAAACGGAAACAACGCAAACGGAAGCGTCCGCGAGGGAAGATGCGGCCCGCCCCGCCCCTTTCAGCCCAGTTGCTTTGAGCATCCCCTTTCTGATTATCGGTATTATCCTTCTGCCGCTTTTCGCCCCAATAGGGCTGCTGATGTTGTTCTTGGCGACGGTCATGGGGATAGGGGGGTGGCTGGCCCTCATGTTCAGCAAGAAAAACAAGAGAACACCGCCTCATCACTAAGGAGTAAGCTCCATGGCAAAAAAACCCACTTCTCCTGCAGAACTCCAGGAATACGAAGAGCGTCGCCGTGTCGAGCAGCGGGCCGAACGCGAGAAACGGCTCCGTGAGCGCGCGCAAAGAGGGGGGCTGTGGTCACGGCGCGATTTTTTTGGCCGGCTCAGCTGGGGTGGTTTCGGGCTGGTCTCGCTCGTGGGTCTGCTCGCCTTTGTCCGCGCCGCCTTTCCCCGGGTGCTCTTTGTTCCGCCGTCAACCTTCAAAGCCGGCTTTCCCGGGGACTACCCGGTTGGCGAAGTGAGCGAGAAATACCGCTCGGACCAACGCACCTGGATCGTTCGAGAACCGCAGGGGTTCTACGCCATCTTTGCCAATTGTACGCACCTGGGCTGTACCCCGCGCTGGTCGTCGTCGGAGAATAAATACAAATGCCCCTGTCACGGCAGTGGGTACTATCGAACCGGATACAATTTTGAAGGGCCAGCGCCCAGACCAATGGACCGCTTTCAGTTGTCGTTGGCTGACGACGGGCAACTGCTCGTCGACAAGAGTAAAATTTTTAAAATGCAGCCCGGTGTCGACCCCAATAAACAACACCCCGACAGCATCTTGCGCATTTAGCCGCCAGTGGAGGAGCCGGTGTACAAGGAAGAGAGAGTATGAGCAGCCAATTTGACGAACTCAAACGCCAGGTCATGGAGTCACAGGTCTGGCAGTCCATTTTCCGCCACGGCTACGAAGATACCCCGCGCAACCGTATTCTGATGGTCTCGGGCAATGTGTGGCTCCATCTGCACCCGTCGAAAGTCCGCAAGCACGCCACGCGTTTACGTTTCACTTGGTGCATGGGCGGTATTACCTTTCTGATGTACTTGGTCACCGTAGTCACCGGCGTGTATCTGATGTTCTATTACCGCCCTGTGGCAGAATACGCCTACGCCGACATTAAATATCTCGAATTCGACATGCCATTTGGCATGCTGATGCGGAATATGCACCGCTGGGCCGCTCACGGCATGGTCATCGCGGTGTGGCTGCACATGTTCCGTGTCTTTATGACTGGCTCGTATAAGCCCCCGCGCGAGTTCAATTGGGTCGTCGGTGTCCTGCTCTTGGTCTTGACCTTGCTGCTTTCGTTTACCGGCTACCTCCTGCCATGGGACCAACTGGCTATCTGGGCCGTTTCGGTCGGGTCGAACATGGGCCGGGCGACCCCATTGTTGGGATATGAAGGGCCTTTCAATGAGGTGCTCGGGGTGAACCCGATTTACGACGCCCGTGCTTTTCTCTTTGGCGGTGGGGATATTGGGGCGCACACCTTGCTCCGGTTCTATATTTTGCATTGTATCTTCATTCCACTGGTGACCAGTCTATTTCTGGCGGTGCATTTCTGGCGCATCCGGCGTGACGGATTCTCGGGGCCGGCCCTCTGAGTTCGGGTTGCTTATGCGTGTACTCGTGATTCCCATCTTAGTCGGCGTTGTGTGCTGGCTGCTGTACGCAGTCGCGAAACCCAAAGCGTCTTCTTTGAAAGACCGGTAAGATAAAGGAAGCGGTTATGGCGGAAACGGCCTCAGCTGCCACGCGCGTCGAGGTGACGCTCAAGAAGGCGACCGGCCCCGGCGATGATAAGGTCCATACTTGGCCGAATCTCGTGCGGGCGGAATTCCTCTGCACCCTGTTTACGATTATCTTCCTGCTCTTATGGTCGCTCCTGGTCGATGCACCGCTTGAAGAGCCGGCCGACCCCGGGCGTACGCCCAACCCGTCCAAAGCGCCCTGGTATTTCCTCGGCCTCCAAGAAATATTGGTCTTTTTCGACCCCTGGCATGCCGGAGTGGTGGCACCGACCTTTATCATCATGGGGCTGATGGTCATTCCCTACATCGATATCAATCCCAAGGGAAACGGTTATTACACGTTCAAGGAACGGAAATATGAAATTATAACCTTCATCTTCGGCTTCCATGTCCTGTGGATTTCGACCATTATCATCGGCACCTTTGTCAGGGGACCGGGCTGGAACTGGTTTTGGCCCTGGGAGGTGTGGGATGCGCACCTGGTTGAAGCCTTGACGAACCAGGATCTGCCTTATTTGCTTGGTATCCGAGATTACTGGACCGCGGCGGCTTTCGGCCTGTCGCTCATCATCGGTTTCTTCGTGCTGGGCACCGCGGCCATGTACTGGTGGGTGGTGTGGCTCAAGGGGCGCGACTTCATGCAGCGCTGGGGAGCGGCTCGCTTCTTCCTCACGTCATTTCTCACGCTGAATATGATTGCCGTCGTGATCAAGATGTTGCTGCGCCATATCCTGAACGTCAAATATATTCTCGTCACGCCGTGGATTAATGTCTGACGAAGGGGAAGGGGGGGGGCGCCGATTTAGGGGGGGGACGTTTGCTCTGTACGATGATGACGTTTTATCTGGCAAAAATTCTTCAGGCTCTTGGGATCGCGGACGTCGGATACGCCTTGTACGTCGGCCTGACTGAAGAGAAGAGCATGAGTAAGGAATTATGGCTCCTCGGGATCGGGGTTGCCGTATTCTACCTCGGTCGCTTCCTTGAGACGCGAGGAACCGTCTCGTAGCGGGTGATTATGGCACGTAGAGAAGTGGACGACGAAAAGAAATCGTATAGTGGAGTATTTCTCTTCGCAGTAGGACTGCTGCTGGTCGGGGCAGTCTGGTCGGTCTGGGACGATGCGATCTCGCGCCGGCCCTGGAAGAAATACCAGGCGGAATTCTCGATGCTCGCCTACACCCAGACTCTGGCGGAAATTCAGGCTGAAGAAGAGCGCCTCGCCGCAGATCCGGCCTACCAGGAGGCCATGGCGGCCTTCGCATCGGCCCGGACCGATATCGCGGGCGGGGAAGGGGGGCAGCGTCTCGCCAGGCTGCAGACCGCATTGACGGCCGCCGAAATGCGGACGAGCGATGCAGAGAATGCCCTGCGTATCGTTCGCAGCGAAATCGAGGCGGCTTGGTATGAATACGACCACGCGATTCAGTTGGAGTACTCGACAAAAGACGAGAAAGCCCATCTGGATACGCTTCTGGCCGAGGCCGCCGAGCGGGAGCGGGTCTTTCTGGCCGAGCAATCGGAGCGGGACCGGATTGAAAACGAAATGCATGAGATCAACGCAGGAGTTATCGAAGCCCAAGACTCACTGCGCACAATGAACCAGCAAAAAGACTTCCTGACGCAACGGCTCGACAATTACGTCATGCAGCCGCTCCCGGGGCTGGTCTTGCCGGTGATTCCCGCCATTACGCAGGTGGTCGTACCGGAATTCGACCAGGGCAATTTCGACACTCCCTTGGCGCGGGTTGACCGCTGCCAGTCCTGCCATGTCGGTATCGATAAGCGAGGGTTTGAAGACCAGCCGAATCCACACAAGACTCATCCGCAGTTTGACCTCTTGATGGCCAATCATCCTCCGGAATCGTTCGGCTGCACCTCGTGCCATAACGGTCAGGGGGTGGCAACCAGTAGCGTGGCGGTTGCCCACGGCTATGTGAAATTCTGGGAGCATCCGCTGCTGCTCGGTCCGAAAATGGAAGCGAACTGTCTCAGTTGTCACACCGATATGCAGACGGTCGCCACGAAGAATCCTACCGTTGGCCAGTATATCGCCCGCGGCGAAAAGCTCTTTATCCAGCTCGGCTGTACCGGCTGTCACTTGGTCGAAGGGTATGGTGAGGTCAAAAAAATAGGCCCCCACCTGCGGCGGGTCGCCGCCAAGTCCGACCCCGCCTGGATGGTTGAATGGATCACCAGCCCTCATGAATTTCGGCCGCATACCCGGATGCCGCACTTCTTCTTCACCCAGGATCAGGGCCGGGCGGTGACGGCCTATCTGCTGAAGGCCAGTAGGGAGGAGGGGCAGGCTTGGTTGGAATCTCACCCTGAGCCCGAAGGGATTGATGCGACGAATGCCGCACTCGTCCAAAAAGGCGCACAACTCGTCAACTCCCTTGGGTGCCGAGCGTGTCACGGATTTAGCCCGGCACAGACCGCGACCATGGTCGGACAGGACAAAAATTATGCGCCAAATTTAGCCCGTGTTGCCGAGAAGACGAATGCGCGCTGGCTCTATCACTGGATCAAAAATCCGCGAGACTATTCACCAGATACGGCTATGCCGGACCTGCGTCTGAGTGATGAGGAAGCGCGGGCTATCGTCTCCTATCTTTTGACTCTCAAGACAGAAATCGAGCGGCCGGACATTCGGGCCGAACTGGAGGACCCGGCCTTGGCTCTCGAAGGGGAGGGCTTGGTCCGAAAATATGGTTGCCACGGTTGCCACGACATCCCCGGCATGGAAAGAGAGGCTCGGATTGGGGTCGAGTTGACATCATTCGGAGAGAAGAGTCTGGAAGAACTCTTCTTTGGGAACCGGACGGATGTCCCGCATACCTGGGAAGACTGGACGTATGAAAAGGTCAATGTCCCGCGCGGTTACGCCACGGAACGTATTGAGCAACTCATGCCGTGGTTCGACCTCTCGGACGAGGATATTCGCTCCGTTCGTGTCTTTTTGAAGAGCCAGACCGGACATCAGATCCCTGAGCGATTCACCGCTCACAGGGAGTGGACTGACGCGATTGTCAAAGGGCAACGGCTGGTCCAGTACTACAACTGTACCGGTTGTCATGTCATCGAAGGCGGCGGCGGCGGAGAGATTCGTTCGCTCTATCTGGATAATCCCTCCTTTGCCCCGCCTATTCTGACCGGACAAGGAAAAAAGGTGCAGCCCGACTGGTTTTACGGCTTTCTCAAACAGCCTAGTCCGATCCGTCCCTGGCTCGAACTGCGGATGCCGACCTTTCATTTCGCTAATGACGAGGCGAGCGGTATCGTGGATTATTTCAACGCCTTGAGCAAGCTGGAGATCCCGTACCATTATTTTGACCGTTCACGGACCTCGCAGACAATGGTTCATGCGGGCGAGGTTTTAATGTCGGAGGACTATTTTGCGTGTTTTTCCTGCCATCAACAGGGGGATCGTAAACCGGAAGGGCCGCCAGCTGGCTGGGCGCCGGATCTCGCCCTGGCCAAAGACCGTCTGAATCCAGAGTGGATTGTCGAGTGGATCAAAGACCCCCAGGCACTGATGCCAGGAACGAATATGCCCACCTTTTACCCTGGTGGTCCAGATGATATCTTTGACGGTGATGAGGACAAACAGATCGTGGCGATGCGGGATTATATTATGTTGCTGGGTATCGACGACCCGCTCACCGGTGTAGCCGATGATCTAGCGTTGTTGACGGAAGAGCCGGCCCTTTCGGTGGATGAAGTCGAGGCGGCCGATGAAAAAACCAATCCATGAGGAGGAGACATGCGTAGTATGCGGACAAAGAGAGTGATGGCATTTGCGGTCGGAGTGAGTCTGGCAGCTGCCTCGACGGCGCTGGGCTATGAGGCGGGCGAGGTCAGTGTCGGCGGGAGTATTAGCGGAACCATTACGTTCGCCGGTGACGCGCCGGCCCCTAAGCCCATTGAAGTCACCAAAGACGTGAAGGTATGTGCCAAGACCCCCAAATACGATGAGAGTCTCGTGGTGGGCGAGAACAAAGGCCTCAAAAACGTGGTGGTTTCCCTCTCGAATATTGCGAGGGGGAAGGCCTTCAGCAAATCTATGCCTTTGGATCAAAAAGAATGTGTCTACACGCCGCATATCGTGCTTACGCCAGCCGGTTCCGACCTGGAAATTCTCAATAATGACGGCATCCTTCATAACATCCATACCTACAGCGAGGCGAACCCGGCTTTTAACCAAGCCCAGCCCAAATTCAAGAAAAGATTGAAGAAGAGGTTCGACTACCCTGAGTACGTCAAGGTGACGTGCGACGCGCATAACTGGATGACGGGTTGGATTGTGGTCATGGACCATCCTTATTATGCGGTGACTGACGGGGAGGGTCATTTCAGCTTGAGCGAGGTGCCATCTGGGGAATATGAGGTGAAGGTCTGGCATGAGACCTTAGGCGAAGCGACCGAGAAAGTCTCGGTAGAAGCCGATAGTGATGTGAATTTCACGATAGAGTTATCGCATCCGTGAGTTCCTAGCGTTTCCGTCGAATAAAAAAAAGGAACCTTAATTTTAAGGTTCCTTTTTTTTATGGAGATTATATCTGCTTGTCAGGGCAATGCTCCTCAGCGAGTGTCAGGATGCAATCCGCCCCGGTGGGTGCGCAATCCAGGAAGAGAGGGTCCGTTCCGCTGCGGGCATATGCATCATCGACGATCTCGGGCGGTCGGGGGTGCACGATCACGGGGGAGGGGGGGGGGCCTGCGTCTGTGGCAGAGTATCGCCGGCGAACGGTGCGCTGGATGACTACCTAGGGCAGATGCGTTTCATTGGGGTTCATCTCCGCAGGCAGTGAAGCAGCTGGCGTCCCGGCCGGCGCGCGCCGGCCGGTCCTCGCACTCGCCCGGAGGCCGCCTTCATTAGAGATATATTGACTATAGTCAATATCATTAGTTCCATAATCCCCAAAGCATTCTCTTCTCTCATTTTTTGAAATTTTGGAGGGAAAAAGCTCTTCTGAGTGAAGGAACTACAGTTTTTGACTATAGTCAAAATATTCCCTCTAAAATAGAATAGAATCGCGGCACATCTCGATCCCCCCCCCCCCCTCTTCTCCGTCCAGAAGTGACACCGGTTATCCAGGCGGTCGCCGTTCTTTCAGTATCCAACACTGACGTGCAGACTCAGGCAGCCGGCCCGATCAAATGAGATGGTATGCGGGGCGAGGAGACATAGATGTCCCGCTCGTTGCAGGGACACCGGAACAGGACTCCCCGGGCAGCTTGAGTTGAGACCTCGACTTCTCCCTCAAACTCTCTCAATTTAGCATAAGCAGCGGGGAAGGGACAAAAAACGACGCCCATATCTCCCCAATACGGGACGATCTCGGCCCGACCTATACCGGGATCCCCCTCAATCACTTGAGCTTCACCTTGACCCATCGCCGTCCCCATCGCAAGGCTTCGGTGCGGGTCGGGAAGTAGAGGTCGATCCTATGCGGTCCCTTGATCGCCCCGCCCGTATCCTCGACCACGCCCCGGCCGTAGCCGGGGATCTCCATGACGGTGCCGTAGGGGTAGTGCCGGATGTCGGCGGCGATGGTCCCGCGCTTCACCGTCGCCCCGCTCGACGTTTGGCCCACGATCTTGCGCTTCCCTTTATTCGGACCGCTGGCGATGCAGGCGCGCCACGGAAAGGTGGGGCAGGTCTCCCAGTTCGTGCTCGGGCCGTCGTGGGAGTAGGCCGTGACCTCCATCGCAATCTCTGTCGCAGCTGCGGGGGGAGGGGTGAGGCAAAGGAGCAGGGCGAGCCCTGCTGCCTGTCTAGTCCGCCAGTCCCGCATCAAGTTCCTGCCGGATGGCCGCGACCTGGGCCCGGGCGATCCGCTCTCCTTCAAGGATCCGCCCCGCAATGAAGCTGGCCTGAAGGACGGCATTCGCGTAGCCCCGGATATTGATGACGGGCTCCGTCCAGATCGTCTCCGGGGGGAACGCGATCTCCCACACGTCGTGGGGGCCTTTGAGGCGCGTGAGGAGAGCTTCTTGTGGGTGAGATCGCCGGTCAGCACCAGGTCGTTCATGATTTCCTCCACAATGCGGTTTCCCCTTTCATGTTCCTGTCCAAGCTGACTTTGCCGGTAATGATATCCTCAAATCTATAATTTAACAAAATAGATATTATCGGACATAATATGACGCGGGGCGGGGGACTTCACGGCCCGGTCTTGGCGCGAACGACCTCGGACAAAGGCGAGTGGGGAAATTGCGCCAACAAATCGACATACGCTTGCGGCACGGTGCCCTCCCCCTGCCGCTCCAAGGCCCCCCCCCAAGCCAGCAGCGCTTCACTCTTCCCTGGTCCATCCAGCCGAGAAGCGTCCCCATACCACTGGGCGGCGGCAGCCAATTCCCCGGCCTCTTCCGCCCCGCGCCCCAGACGGAGGAACGCAAGCTGTTGCACATACGGGCCAACATCACGAAACGCGACCACTCGCTCATAGGCAGCCCGGGCCGCCGCCGGCTGGCGGCGCCTCTCGAATACTTCCCCCAAATGCAAGGCCACCACCCCCCTCCTCTCGCCATCAAGCACCCTTTCCGCCCGGGCGAGTTCGGCCAGTGCCACCTCGTACTCTTCCGATTCAATGGCAAGGAGTCCTGCCCGAAAATGTGCCAGCCCCTGATTGGAACGATACTGTGCCCAGACGGCCCAGGAAATGCCGGATACGGCGCAGACCGCCGCCACGACCCCCCCGAGAGCGATCTGCCGCTTGTAGTGCCTGATGAGGTCCGACCGCTGCCGGAGCCATGCAATCAGACGCGCCGAAGGGTATGAGGATGGAGACAGCTCTTGCTTGCGACTGCGCGCCATGGACCGTACCGAGTTGCCGCGGGAGAGCGACTACATCTTGTACTTGAAGTCGTCCGGAGACATCTTCTCCAGGATCTCTGCCCATTTGTCCCGAGAGACACGCGACAGATCAGCCTCTTCCTCTCCCCCTTCCGTCTGTTGGAGCACGCTTGAGGACTCAACCACCTGGGTCGCCACAAAGATGGGACATTGCGTTCGCAGCGCAAGCGAGATGGCATCACTCGGCCGGGAGTCGACCGACAGGTCTCGTTCCCCAACTTTGAGACGAATGGCAGCATAGTAGGTATTGTCCTGGAGACTCGTGACCTCAATCGCCTCGACTCGCCCCCCCACCTCTTTGATCACATTGTAGAGCAGGTCATGGGTCATCGGCCGCGCCATTTTGATCCCCTCCAGCTCGGTCGCCATTGAGGTCGCTTCCATCAAACCGATCCAAATCGGCAAGTTGAGCTTGTTCTCGGCGTCTTTCAGCGTGACAATGGGGGTCTTGGTCACCGGGTCAAGCGTCAATCCCCCGACTTTCATTTCGATAAAGCCCTCGTGGTCCATTCCTCCTCCATTTGCGTGGGATCACAAAGCAAGGATAGCATCTCCAGGAGAACGTGCCTACCGGAAAAAGGAAAGGTGTCCGCCCGGACATCATGAGAGCACTCGGCACGGGTCCTCTTCACTATGCGCTCACCAAGTGGTCAATCACCCGATAGAGCTGATTGAGGTTGCGGCACTCCTCCACCAGATCACAATAGGGCGCATAGCGGTCCATCTCACTATCGCCAAACCCCCACGTCAATCGGCTTTCAGGATTCAGCCAGATCACCTGCTTGGCTTTTTGTTGCAAGTCCCGAATGACCCAGTCGTGGGGCAGATTGTAATTGTTGCGTGCGTCGCCCAGCACTAACACCGTGGTCCGCTTATTGATGATCGAGAGAGAATCTCGGTGGAAGGTCTTGAAGGCCCGGCCGAAATCCGAGTGCGCGTAGATATTAATGAAATTGCCCCGTAAGGCTAAATCGATGGCTTGATGGACGTCGTTGTCCTCGAACAGCTTGGTCACATCCCCAATGTCGGCAACGAAAATGAAGCTGCGGACCTTGGAGTACAGATCCTGCACGGAATAGACGAACTGCAGCATGAAGCGCGAGACGTTCCGCACCGAGTCGGACACGTCGCACAGAATGACCACTTGCGGCTTTTCCTTCTTTTTCACGTCAAGAACGATATGGAACGGTACGCCGCCGTATTGCAGGTTTTTTCGCAGCGTACGCTGCAAATCCAGCCGTCCCCGTTTGGCCCGTTTACGCCGAATCGCGATGATGTGTTTGAGCCGCTGAGCGAGTTTGGTGACCGCCTCCTTCATCTTTCGGATCTCATCCTCGGAGAGGTAGTAAAAACTCTTGTCGGCCAAACTCCGCATCTTTTGCCGATCGCGCAACTCCGAGTCTTTTTTCTCCAGCTCGGCCCGGACAGAGCTGCGGACCATATGCGCCAAGTCTCGGAGGCGCTGGTCTATATAGCGGGAGGCTTGTTCGATTTGTGCCGGGCTGAGGCCGGCCTGCGGCAAGGCGTCCTTCAGGGTCTGCAATTCCTGTTGCAGGGTGCCGAAACCCAGCATCTGGGCAAGCGCTTCCGCAAACTGCCCTTCCTGGAAAGACCGCTGAATCTCCTGAAGGCTCGCCTGCCGGGCCGCCTCCTGGAGCATTTTTTCGAGTTGCCCGGTATTATTTGTCAGTAAGGCCCGCGCCAAGTCCGACAGTTCCCGGTCCATATGCCGCAAGGCCTCTTCGAGCTGTTCGAGAAATGCTTGAAACTCCTCCTCGGTCAGCTCCATCGCCTGCATAGTGGCCGCGGCCGCGGCCTTGAGGACTTCGCCAAGGCCGGTGAAGAACAGGTCGAAGAGTTCGTCATGGACTGGAATGTCAACGTGTCGTTTGACGAATGTCGCACGCAGCGTGTCTTTCAGCAATTGCCTGTCGGAGACCCCCACCAACTCCAGAGCGGCAAAGGCATCCATGTTCTCCGCCACCGAGACCTTGAGGCCGTTCTCGCGCAACAGGTGGCCAAATGCAATGATTTTGTCGTCCATACCGGCCTCACGCGAGCCGAGCTAGTGGAGGAGGTCTTTGTCGTCTTGTTCCTGACTCGCCGCCGCGGTCTCGACCTTCGCCTTCTGGCGGCCGAGGTACTCCTTCAACTCGGCCTCGGCCTTACGCACATCGCCCTCGTATTTCAGAATGGTGTTCAGGGTTTCATTCACCTGTGCTTCCTCAAGCCGATGGACATTGAGCAAGGTGAGCGCTTTCGCCCAATCCAGCGTCTCGCTAATGCTCGGGACCTTTTTCAGATCGAGTTTGCGGATCGACTGGACCACCTCTACCACTTGGTTGGCCAGCTGCGCCGCAATCCCCGGCACCTTGAGCTTCACAATCTCGAGTTCCTGCTCCTGGACCGGGAAATCGATGAAGAGATGGAGGCAGCGCCGTTTGAGCGCGTCTGACATCTCACGGGCGTTGTTACTGGTCAGGACGACTACCGGGACCTGTTGGGCTCGAATCGTTCCCAACTCGGGGACACTCACCTGAAAGTCACTCAGGACCTCCAGTAAAAAGGCCTCGAACTCACTGTCCGATTTGTCGATCTCGTCGATGAGTAAGACCAGCGGATGGTCAGCCGATATCGCTTGCAACAAAGGTCGGGGCAGAATGAAGCGTTCCGAAAAGAAGACGCTGTCCTGCCGGCCGATACGCTCGACCGCCTCTTTCAGGGTTGCCGCGCCTTCGAGCACTTCACTGATTTTGTCCTTGAGTATCTGAGTGTAGAGCAGTTGCTTGGCATACTCCCACTCGTAGAGCGCTTTCGCTTCATCAAGCCCTTCGTAGCACTGCAGGCGTAACAATTCACAGTCCAGTGCCCCGGCCACCACTTTGGCGAGTTCCGTCTTCCCCACACCAGCTGGCCCTTCGACAAGGATAGGTTTGCGGAGTTGGCTGGCTAAATAGACAACGGTGGCGATCTGGCGACTGCAAATATACTTCTGGCCTGAGAGTCTTGAGACGACATCGTCAACGGATTCGAACATTCTTCCTCCTCGGAGCCGACATACCAGGAGACCCTATCACAGGGGGAGCGGAAACACAACGTGAACCCCCGTCCCTCTTGCGGCACCTCGCCCCCCATCCTATACTGCGGCGCGCGATGTGTACGCTCGCCTTGTACTTTCAACTCTTTCAGGACTATCCTCTCGTCGTCGCGGCAAACCGGGATGAATGGTTGAACCGTCCCTCCACCCCCCCCACCCTGCTTCAGCCCGCCCCCTGGATTTTTGGCGGGAAGGATCTTGTTGCCGGAGGGACATGGTTGGGGGTCAATGAATATGGGCTCGTCGCCGGCATGTTGAACCGGCACACGCCGCAACCGACTGACCCCCGCCGGCGTTCGCGGGGGTTGCTGAGTCTGGACGCGCTTCAGGCGCCGTCCGCCCGCCACGCCGCCACGTCCGTGCAGCGCCAGCCCGTCGGGCGCTACAACCCCTTCAATCTCCTCCTGGCTGATAGACAAACCGCCTGTGTCGTCTACCCGACCGAGCAGACCCTCCGTGTCCAGCAGCTCGAGCCGGGAGTCCACCTGTTGACCAATAGGAATCTCAACGACCCCGCATGTCCGAGGATTGCGCACTCGTTTCAGCATTTTCAGACGGTAGCTGAAAGAATGGCCATCCCGCTCGGGGCCTCTTTTTCCATCGCGAAGTTGTTTCGCCTCCTCCATGAGCGACTGGCCGACCATGCCACGCCGCTCGACCCACGCACGGAAGACCCGCGCAATGGCCTGTGTGTGCACCTTGCCGGCTACGGCACCCGCTCTTCGACGTTACTTGCGTATTCCGCTCGACAGCGCCGGTTTATCTATCACTTTGCCCCCGGTGCGCCGTGTCGGGCCAATTATCGTGCGGTCTCGGTGCCGTGGGGTCCCCGAGCCAGCCAACCGCCGTCAACCACATAGCTGGCCCCGGTGACACCGTCTCCCGACTCCAGAAAAAAGCGGACCGTACGCGCAATGTCCTGCGGGCTCCCGAGGCGCTGCAGCGGCGTGCGAGTACGGAGCGCTTCCTCCTGAGCCGGCCCATAGTCTGCGGGAAGGAGAACTGGTCCGGGCGCAACTTCATTGACCTGGACACATGGGGCAAGGGCCTTTGCCAGTGCTTGGGTCAGTGTATGGACTCCCGCCTTGGACACACAATAGGGCAGAAAGCTTCGACTTGGCCGCCGACCGCTCCAATCCCCCAGAAAAACGATTTTTCCCTGCCCCTGTCGAGACATCTGTCGTCCGATGAGTATGGACAGGAAGAAGGGCGCGGAGATGTTCGTCTGGCGGAAAAGACACCATTCCTGCGCGGTCAGGGTGGCGACGGGTGTGGGAAAGAACACGGCGGCGTTATTGACGAGCATGTCGATCTTTCCCGTTTTTTCCCAGGCTTCACGGGCGATGCGCTGTATGTCGCGGCGGTTCGTCAAATCGCCCCGGACCATCCAGGCCCGGTGGCCATACTGTTGGACCGCTCGTCTCGTCTCGGCTCCTGACGACGTATGCGTGTGCAGGACCACATCCGCCCCGCCCTGCGCTAAGGCAATGGCAATTTCTCGGCCTATGCGGTGGCCCGCGCCGGTCACCAGTGCGAGTGCCCCCCGTAGCGACATGCCCCGCCCCTACCCTTTTCGTTCTCGTCCCATGAGTGGAAGAGTAAAGGTAAAGGTCGCCCCTCCGTCTCTATTATTATACGCAGAGATCCTCCCGTCATGGAGCTCGATAATCTTTTGCGTGAAGGCAAGACCTAAGCCAGAGCCCGTTTTCTTGGAGGAAACAAAGGGGGCAAATATCTGTTGACCCATGCCTTCCGGAATGCCCGTGCCCTCGTCTCGGATTGTAACCTGCATACGATCCTGTACCTGTCTCGCCCCGATCGTAATCTGCCCAGCTGCCGAGGAGGCTTCCAAGGCATTCGTCAAGATATTCAAAACGGCCTGCTTGAGCTTGATATGATCGAAAGGCACGAGAGGGCCATCGTCCGGCATTGCCAACTCATAGTGGAGGGTCACCCCCCGCGTCTGGACGGCCTCGTGCATCTCTCGCCCCACCTCGCGCAGTAATTCATGCACCAGTCCCGGTTCCCGATGCAGAGCGAAGTCACGGGAAAAGACCAGCAGATCGGACAGCGTGGTATTCAAGTCGGTAATGGCCGCATCGAGTTGTTCCACCCGCTGGGACGCCTCTTCCAACGAGGCGCGGGCGGGCTGCTGCCTATCGTCTACCGTATCTCGCAACAGATCGCACTGAAGACCCAAGAGGCCGATTTTTTGGAGGATTTGGTGTGAAATCGTCGACGACATATGTCCAATGGCCGCCATGCGTTCACTTCTTGCCATATCGACGTTCATCACCTGAAGCTGGGTGTTTTGACGCTCGATTTCTTTTTTGCGGCGCGTGAGAGTCCGCATGAGCACATGGGCCACCCCGACTGGAATAGCGCTCAGGTAAAGCCCCACCCCTCCAAAGGTATTGACCCCAAGGATCATGATTGCACTATACGGCGTGACCAGCAGCAGTCCTGTCATCATCAATGTCGGGAAATTGCCCGCGAAGTCAAGCCCGGGCGTATAGAGGGTCCCATACCGCGCACGGTGCTGTAAGCCATAGCCCAAGGCAAAAACAGCCCACCCGCCTGCTTCACTCAGAATGAATCGTGCCAGTTCTTCGAATGCTCCAATATCAATGGGAAGATGTCCGCCACTCGAGCGGTAGACGATATAGCGGACAAAGAGCGCCATTTGCAGCAGCCCGCACAATTCAAGAATCCGTCGGACCGGGTGGACGTCTTCTCGTACGGTTTGTGGCGCTGCCTCCACCCCCCACCATCTCATCACAAAGGCGAGCGGGAAACTGAAGAATATGGATCCGAGGAGTAGAGGTGAGGCAAACAGCCCAACCGTGTAGAGCAGTGCGCTCGTCACCGTCAAGAGCAAGAGAGACAGGAACCAGTCTTGTCCCACCTCAACCCGCAACAACGCCCCGATACACAGCAGAGGCACGAACGCCTGATAGAGCGCGAGATAGCCGAGATTGAACGCGACGAGACCACTGACGGCCAACAGCAGACCGACCAAACCGACAGCGGTCCCAGCTTGCAAGGGGCCAGGCCGGCTCTCGCCGCTCATCCCTCCCGTCCCGTCAGAAACCAATCAAGCCACGGGACACGCCGGAATAGGAGAAAACCATATGCGGGATTTGTGGAGCTAAAGTCGGAGTCATTCAGCGAGACGTTGAAACGGAGGTCCTGAACCCCATGGCGGGCCTCCAACTGATTGTTCCAATCGTAGGCCGCTTGTTTGACTGGTACGCGATAGACAATATCCCAGTGCAGTACGATGCGATAATAGGGGTGGGTTCGCCATTGCCTATTCGGGAAGACAAATTCCAAGACGTAGCAGGGGCGCCCGTCGTGCTCCTGAATCCCACGAAATTGCACTTCCAACTCACTCTGGAGCCAGCCTCGTAAGAGCTGTGCCTGCAGCCGTTCAACAGCCCGCCCGAACCCGAAATCTTTCAGAGAATAGTGCAATTCCCGCTGCACCCACGAACCATCCGGTACGAGGTCGCCAACGATCGGAATACCGAACAACGAGCGGCGAACCCGGACCCGCCCTCTGTTCCAACCCGCTCGAAGTAGTGCCTCCTTGCGCCCCCCACTCTCCTGTTCCCAGGCCAGGTAGACATCGAAAGGTTTCCGAAACTTGAATCTCGCCGTCCGCCGGCTCCATTGCCCCCCACGGCGCGCTTCAGTCACCCATACCCCGGTATAGTCTTGAATTTCACCTGCCCGACGCAACCAGTTCCTGGTAAATCCACGGACATCCAGGTCGGTCCCCGGTCGCAACAGGCCCGGATCTCCAGATGCGGGAGACGCACGCTCAAAGACGTGTCGGGAAATGCCGATATTGACCTGGAGGTCGGTATAGGACAGGTGTTGGCGCACTTCCCCCGATGCCCCTCGCAGGATGAGTTCGAACGGCAGGCCTGTTCCCCGCTCAATCACGAACTCATACGTCGCAACCGTGTTGTCACGAAAGGCAATGAGGAAAGCCGGTACTGACAGAATCACCCGCCCCTCGGCCAACTGGGGGTCTCCCGGATGGAGCGCGACAAGCTGGAGACTGCGATCGGTCCTCGGCCGTTGAGAGAGGGCTCTGAGTGCATATAACCACGCGTTCACGTCTTTGAGAGCTGGCGCAAAAGGGTCACTGACTTCCGTGGAGGGCATACGGACCTGGACGTAATCGAACCAGCCGCCAAGCCTGATGAAAATTGTTCCCCGCGCCCGGGTAGGGCGAGTGAGCAGCGTTGTCCCGCGGTATAAACCCGATTGCCACTGCATGAGCAGGGAAGATGGCTTCCGAAAGGTGACGGCAATTTCGTGTTGCCTCGGGGTACCGCCTTTCTCCCATATCTCGTGCCGTACCATCCCACGATAGTCGACCAGGCGGTGATATGCAGCTTCGCACTCCGTCAGGAGTTCCTGCACCCTCGTCTCCGTCCCTGCAGCCCCCACTCCTCCGGGGAGAAACAGCACCAGAGAGAGCACGGACAGAATCGGGGCCAACCGTATCATTCGCCTCCCAAACCCGCTTTCAGCGCCAGCACGGCCGCTTTCGTCCGATCATTCACCTGTAACTTTCGAAAGATACTCGCAAGGTGCATCTTGACCGTGAGTTCACTAATGAAGAGGTGCTGACTGATCTCTTTATTCGAGGCACCCGTCGCCACCGAGCGTAACACTTCTTCCTCTCGATTCGTGAGTGTCTGGACCAAGCGTCTCAACTCCTCAACCTCTTGATCACGCTGAAACTCGTGCAGGAATTTACTGGCCAAGTCGGGATTCAAAAACACTTCTCCGTCTGCGACTTTGCGCAGTGTTTCAAGGATCTCTTTAGAGCGGGTGTTTTTGAGCAGATATCCGACGGCTCCAACTTTCAAGGCACGAAAGATAAGAGGCGGATTGTCATAGCCGGTGAGCATGACAACCTTGGTTTCCGGTGACTGCCTACGAACGAAAGCCGTCGCACTGATCCCGTCCCCCTCGGGCAACTCGAAATCCATGAGAATGACCTGCGGCTTCTTCTCTTTGAGGAGGTTTTCGAGATCAGCCACACTCTCCGCGACACCGAGGAGTTCAAAGTCAGACTGTTTGCGAAATAACTCCTGGAGGCCGGACAGGAAAATCGGGTGATCATCGACAAGAATAAGGGAGATTTTCCCACTGGAGGACGCGGCCGGTTGAGGTGGCGGCTTCTTTTTCCCTTTGTTGAGACTTCTGGTCACCATATGCTCTGACACGAAGCATAGGAACTCTCGCTCAGGGGGTCAAGAAAAACAAGCTCTTTTTAATAGAACGCAGATGTCTCCGGGCCGGGACACCATAAAATCAGTAATAATTACGATACCAAGATATTTATTTGATATTAAAACAGTAATTTTTTGATTTTCATAATTTTTAGCTATTAGAAGTAAAAATACATGAATAAATATCTTATCCAAGAAAATATTTACTCTTATTTTATGTATTATTTGCCTTTCTCCCCGCCCTCTCCACACTATCTTCCATAATGCGGGGGCGAGAAGCGGTCTATGAAGATTCGATCACTCGATGGCCGTCTTGAACACGTATGCGGACTGTTGAATGATCGGGTTGTGTCGAGTAATATTTACTTACTATTTGTGGCCAAATATTACTTTCTCGATAATATATTACTGTATCCACATCCACTCTTTCCTGTGGATAACTGCCTTGTCGGGGGTACACGATGGAGCGTCTGCCGTTTGCTGCAAAAACCACTCGAGCCAAAAGCCCCAATGCCCCTTCCTACAGCCTCCAGGAGTGCCTTGAGGATACGCGGAAGGTCTTTCGTATCGAAAATCAGGTCGCGACAAGCCGGGAATCTATTGCTGAACACATTGCACTAGCCCCGCAATCTGGACCTTTGAACAGAAAACTCAGCAGCTTACGCCAGTATGGTCTCCTTGAAGCTATCGGGAAAGATCTCCGGGTGAGCGACCTTTTCATCAGGATAGAACACGCGACGGGTGAAACAGAGCGCTGCCGGGCCCTTCGAGAAGCTCTCGGCCGACCAACAGTCTTTCAACGCCTGCTGTCCCAGTACGAACAGACGGGACTCCCTTCGGATATCAATCTCACCAATCAGCTGATAATAAAACACAGATTCACCAAGAAAAACGCGGAAGTCGTCTCTCGCGCATTCCTGGACTCGTCGCGTTTCGCGGGCCTGGGCCTTCCTCCTCCTCAAGCGGCCCCCTCGCCTCTCCCTCCTCAGGCCCCGCCCTCATCCCGAGAAGAGACCTTGACGCCACCCCCTCCCCTCCCCTCTCAACCCTCCCCGCCTCCCTTCCAGGCGATGCATGACACCTCTTTGTGCAGACAGGAGATTCCACTTGGCACGGGCCGCCGGGCCGTCGTTGAATTGCCTGAGGATGTGAAACCTGAGGAAATCCAACGCCTGATACGCATTCTGCAAGCCTTGGCCGCCCCTATCGTCTAATACCGAGCATTTTTCGAATGGCCCCATGTGCCCTGAAGCAGGTTGTAGTGACGGCCCGGACCCCGTCCATGGACGGTGCTGATCGATTTCCCCCCTCGGAGGATAGCGTGCGGCAACGCCGACCCCCTGGACGAAACGGACAGCGAAGGAGCGCTGTGAGCCGGCGACGCGCGGGGGGAGGCCTGCATCGCCTCCCCCCCGTGCACGGACGCGAGGAGAGTCACCCCGAGGTCAATACCGCACTAGACGGCCTCCCCGCGCCGGGCCCGGCGCTTCACATCTTGCGCGACGGGGTGCTGTGCTCCAACGCGGCAGGCGTCAAGGGCCTGGCGGGCCGTCTTCATGGTGGGAGCGCGGCCCGGTGGACGGAGGGGCGGATGGCCGAGCTCGGCGGGTGGGGGTACCGCGCAGGCGGGGGCGGGACACCGCCGCGGCCACCTCCGCCACCGGAGTGACGGGGGGTACCGCGCAGGCGGGGGCGGGACAGCGGGCGGAAAAGCGAGGAGGCCGGCGGGGGCCTCAAGACGGAGAGCGGCGCCCGTGGGATGCTCCGAAGGGGCGGGGGTTCGCTTTATTGAATCTGGTGCCAGGACGTTGCCGCCCTGAGGGAAGCTTGCCGGACGGCGTGGCCATGGCTGAGCGACCCGCCTGACGTCATTGCCGGAACGACCCGGCGCAGTTGGTCCGGGGCGCCATGCCGATCCTGCTGCCTCAGCACACGGGTTTATACGAGTTGCTTTTGGTCTCAGTAGGACGGCCAACTCCGCCGGGCCAGCCCGCCTTTACTTCATCGCCACTCCATTTTAGCCTCTGGTCTTGCATTACAATCTCCCGAATCCTCCGGAACCTGCCTGTGTCAACGGCTCAGCCTAAAACCTCATCATGCCAACTCGCGCCGAAAGTTGGCCGTTGGATTTCCGACGTTTTCTTTGCACACTTCTTCTCACTCCTTTTCCTCACGATCAGCGTGTCTCAATGGATCGTGCCAGTCTGGTTTGTGAGTGTCTTTTTCCCCGTTTACTCGCCACCGTCAGCGACCACAACGCTTCTGATCCCCCCGATCCTTTTTTGCTTCAATCTCACCCTTTTACGCTTCTCCCGGCGCCGGCCCACTCTTCCCCCGGCGCTCCGTTTACCGCTCCGCATTTATTTTGCCTCGGCTTTCATCAGCGCCTTTTGCATGGGCTTTCTCGTGTTGTGTGGAACATTATGGGCGCTCCTCTCTTTCCTCGTCGCCATCTGCGGATTCTTTTTCCCCTTTGCCGAACTCCATCTGTCGGTTCAGCCCGCCCTGACACTGGGCTTTCAATTCTTTGCGGGCGTGAGCCTTGTTCTCATGACCAGTCTGTTCATCTATGGCTACCTTGGGGGCCAGCGCCAACTCCGCATATCCAAGACCGCATTCTCCCTTGCCCATTGGCCGGCGACAGGTCCGACCATGACCATCGCACAGATCAGTGATCTCCATATCGGGGCGAATCTCACCACGCAGGAGCTCGAAACTTACGTACGGAAAGTCAATGAGCTCCAACCAGACCTCATTCTCCTAACCGGCGATATTCTGGACGCCGATCCTGCGCATATTCCAGACTTCTTTCCGTACCTGAACGCACTCCACGCGCGACACGGGGTCTTTGCCTGCCTTGGGAACCATGACCACTATGCAGGAGCGCATGCGGTTGAAGCTGGCCTGAAGCATTATACGCATATTACGCTTCTGCGGGACCAGGTCGCTCATCTTGCCATTGCCGGCACAACACTCCATCTCATCGGTCTGGATGACCGCGGAAAGGATTGGGCCCGCGGACTTGATGCGGACCCTACCCTCACCCGTCTCAGAGCAGGCATTCCGCGCCACGAACCCACCGTTTTGTTGTCGCATCGCCCCGACATTTTTCCCGTGGCCGCCAATCTCGGTATTGATCTCACCCTGTCCGGCCATACCCATGGCGGTCAATTCGCATTGCCGTTCCAGCCACATCAGTTCAATTTGGCCCGCTTCATTACTCGCTTTCCACGTGGGCAGTATACGCTCGGGAATTGTTTCCTGTATGTGAATCGAGGCTTGGGCGTCACCGGTCAGCGTATCCGTCTTTTTACTCCGCGGGAGATCGCCCTCCTGACCTGCCGAGCCTGACCCACAGAGCCGGCATGTCCGCAATGGTCCTACTTGACCCCCTGCAGCCCTTGCTGCATCCTCAGGGGGGAGTTCGACTGAGGCAGCCATGTATCATCTTACCCGCTTTGTTGAATTTGAAGCGTCCCACCGCTATTGGAACTCCGACTTTTCAGAGGAGGAAAATCGGCGGCGCTTTGGCAAATGCGTCAGTCCATACGGCCACGGGCATAATTACGTCCTGCGCGTGACCGTTCACGGGGAGAGCGACCCGCAAACCGGAATGGTGATCAACATCAAAGAACTCGACCGTTTACTCAAAGAGATCACCAACCAGTTCGACCATAAATTCATTAATTTCGACCATCCGGCCTTCAGCCGTCTCATCCCTACGACGGAAACCCTCGCCGCCTATATGCGAGATTATCTCGAAGACCGGTTGCGGACAGCGCAGTCGGCAGCCCGACTCTTCCGCGTTCGCCTATATGAAGAGCCGACACTCTGGTCCGAGGTGTCGGGCGAAGAGGACAGGACTATGGCCACACTTACAAAATCGTTCAGCTTTAGCGCAGCGCACCGTCTCCACAGCCCACACTTATCCGACGAGCGGAACAGGGAGATCTTTGGCAAGTGTAACAATCTGCACGGCCATGGACACAATTACGAATTAGAGGTGACCGTCACTGGCACCATTGATCCGCAGACAGGGATGGTTTTTGACCTAGTTGAAATGATGCAGGTTGTGCGAGAGGAGGTAATCGAGCGTTTTGATCATAAACACCTTAATTGCGAAACAGAGGAATTTCGCAATCTGAATCCCACGGGAGAAAACATTGTCCACGTTGTTTGGAACCTGCTGAAACCACGTCTGGGCGCGTCCCTGTCACGGGTCGGGCTATGGGAAACCCCAAAAAATTTCTTTGAATATTATGGAGAGAATGCCTAGGGCATCACGCGTAAGGAGTCCAGCGTGCCATCCCCCCAGCTTCACGGACGGGTTGCCGTTATTACCGGTGCGAGTTCTGGCATAGGACGTGCCACCGCCCTCGCCCTCGCTCGGGCTGGCGTACGGGTCGTTCTCGCTGCCCGGACCCGGGCGACGTTGGATGGTGTTGTCCAAGAATGTGCTCAATCCGGCGCCCGAGCCATTGCCGTGCCAACTGATGTCACCAACGAACAAGCAATCGCCACGCTGATGGATAGAGCCGTCCAAACGTGTGGCCAGCTCGACATTCTGGTGACGAGCGCTGGTGGTGCTGCCTTCGCTCCCATCCTGGAGTCTCGCACCGAGGACTGGGATAGACTCATGAGCGTCAATCTGCGAGGAACATATCTCTGCTGTAAAAATGCGCTTAGACATATGTTACCTCAAAAAAGAGGCCATATCCTCAACGTGTTGTCTATTGCCAGCCACATGGTCCTTCCTGGCTCAACAGCCTATACCGCTTCCAAATTCGGCGCCTTTGGTCTGACGAAGGTCTTGGCCGCCGAGGCCCGTTCAGAAGGGATCAAAGTCACCGCGGTTGTTCCGGGTGCGGTCGACACCCCCCTGTGGGACAAAAGCGATGGCAACCTGGACCGGACAAAGATGCTGTCTCCGGACGACGTGGCGGACGCGATGCTGAGTGTCATTGCCCAGCCGGCCGGTATTCATACCGACGAGCTCCACCTCATGCCGCCCCTCGGCGTACTGTAGTGTCGGACAGGATGAACTATTTGATTCCATGAGAGAGGGGAAGATCGGGGGGCGGGCCAAGACGATTCAGCCACTGGCGGCCCGCCGGTGCGTCGTGGGCGTGCCCTGGCGAGAGCGCGAAGGCGAGGGCCGTGCACGCATCCGCGGCACCGGGAGGCCGCTTGGGGGGCCCGCGGCCTCAGGGCCGGCCGAGGGAGAGGGGCCGGTTGTGCAGCCGGGTGTAGAGGGGGCCAGTTACCAAGCCCTCATGCTCGGCGACAGACAAGATGGCGGTGAGCACGTGGGGGTGGGACAGGCTGACATGGCCGCGCGGCACCGGGAGGTGGGGCGCGATCCGTGCGTATTGAGCTTGCGTGAGTGCCATACACCTGAGGATGCCATAATCACACTCATCAGTGTTAGCAGACCCTAGCCCGCGACTTCGCGCAGGCCGAGTTTGTCGATCAGGGCGTGATCGCCGCTCTCAATGTGCATTGGGATGTTGGCGAGGACGGGATGTCGAAGCCCCATGCGCATGTCATGCTCACCATGCGGCCGGTGGACGAGAACGGCTTTGGTCAGAAAGCGCGGGACCGGAGCCGCGCCGAGATGGTCGAGCGCTGGGCGCGAACGCTGGGCCGAGCATGTCAACGAGCGCCTTGCCGAACTCGACATCGACGCCCGGATCGACCATCGCAACCTTGAAGCGCAGGGGATCGGGTTGGGGCCGCAAAGCCAGATCGGCGCTGCGGTGCAGCGAATTGAGGGCGAAGGGATCGAAGCCGCCGACCGCGCCGAGATGCACAGGGAGATCGCCCGCAACAACGGCGAACGGATCATCGCCGCCCCTTCCGTTGCGCTGGACGCGATCACGCACCAGCAATCCGCCTTCACGCGGTGCGACATGGCAATGTTCGGCACCGGCACAGCGATGGCATCGAGCAGTTCAACGAGGTAATGGGCGCCATGCGCAAGGCGCTCATCCGCCACGCCCGAGCCGTCGATGCGATCCTTGAGGTCAAAGCTCAGGGCTTGGCGCCCTCCGACGAACAGCGGAGCGAACTCGGCGGAGCCAGGCGCGCCTTCGAGGAGGTTCGCCCCTTTGGCTGGCAGGATGCGGAAGCCGCCTGTTCCAAGGACAACAGCCTTGCATGTGAAGCGAGCGCCGGCGCGCTCTCTACCAGGAAACCGAGCTACGCATGGAACGCGACGAGCTTGCTCGGCGCGCCGACCGCAGCGCCGGCAGAAGCTCAATCGGGCCGTTGAACAGAAATATGCGGCGGGAGATTATTCCGGCTATCACGCCGCACGCAGTGAGACGGGTAGTATGGCGAAGAGCCTGGAGCGCGATCCGCAACTGGAATCCATCCTCGAAAACCGCAAGCGCGAAATCGGCATTGATCTCGAATCAGGGCGCAGCCTCGGCCGCGCACTTGCCTTCACCCACGGATTCGACCTCGGCAGAGATCGAGGCATCGGACTGTGGAACCATCCTATTTGCCGCCGATCCTATCCGGTAGCCAGACGGCAGCTAAACGCCTATTGTAAAACAATAAATCACTTCTCTTTCTGGCCCCTGCCATCGTTGGAAACAACCAGCAGGAGGCAGCGCAACCATGCCCCATCCAGACCGTATCGTCCGTCTCAAGACCGCCCTTGCCCGCACCGGTCTGTCCCGATCAACCATCTACCGCAAGATCGCCGAGGGCACATTCCCCGCTCAGCTCAAGATCAGCACCAACGGTGCGGGCTAGCGCGAGTCCGACATCAACCGCTGGGTTGCCGATCCGGCCAGGTGGAAGCCGGAAGGCGAAACCGATGGAGCGTGATAAGGCTGGTGCGGCTGGCGATCCAGCGCACGACCGGGCCGATGACGATAGCGCGGAGAAACCCTCTCGCTCCCGGTGCGCCACAAGACCGCCTACGGCATTGGAGCAGCTTGAGGCGCTGTTGGGCTATTCGTGGCCATTTCCCGGCAGGCCACCTAGGCACGATCTCACCACCTGGCCCGTCACCGATGACTGGCCCGATCCCGTGCCGGTTACGGAGGCCGAGATCGACGTGTTCGAGCGATGGTTTGGCGACCTGTTCGACCCGGATTCCTAAGTGTCTCTATGCCGGGGCCGGAATCAGGCTTGCAAATGGGACCAATAATTGATGCTGGAGACTCCATGAGTAAAGCGCCATAGCACCACGCTGGAACTGATCTTCGTCCGCCCCGTCAACGGCTCAATCCGCTGGACCGACATCAAGGCGCTGTTTGCGGCTCTCGGGGCGGAAATCAGCGAACGGGAAGGTTCGCGAATAGGCGTGTTCCCGTTTTGGTGAAGCGCGCGTCTTTCACCGCCCGCATCCGTCACCGGATACGGACAAGGGCGCGGTTGCCAGTATTCGCAAGTGGCTGGAAGAACACGGAGTGAAGCCATGATCAACGTGATCGAGATCGATGGGGAGAAGGCGGTCGTTACCTTTGACCCGGACATTCAGATGCTGCGCGGCGAGTTTGTCCGGCTGGATGGCGGGGCCGACTTCTATGCCGAGAGTGTCCACGATCTGATTGAGGAAGGCCGGAAGTCGCTGGCGGTCCATCTGGAGATGTGTCGAAAAAAGGGCATCGCGCCGGGCCGGAAATTTTCCGGAAAGTTCAGTGTCCGCTTCGACCCCTCCGATCATGCCGCGGCAGTCACTGCAACCGCCGCAGCGGGCAAGAGCCTGAATGAGTGGATCGTCGGGGCGATCAGGGAAGCCGCCGAGAGTGGCAACCAGGCGGCCTGATCTTGAATCTACGACCGGATTGTTCGGTCCCGACACATGTTCGAGAAGGAGACCGGACATGACCGCCCCCACTTCCACCATCACTCTGCGACCCGCCCTTTACCTGCGCGTCTCGACGGCGCGTCAGGCCGGGCATGATGTCGCCATTCCCGACCAGAAGCGGCAGGGCGAAGCCTATTGCGAGGCGCGAGGCCTGCAACTGGTCGAGACCTGCATCGAATCCGATGCGGCGGCGACCAATGACCGCCGCCCCGAGTTCCAGCGCCTGATTGAGGCGGGAACCTCGAAGCCCGCGCCCGCCGATGTTGTTGTGGTCCATTCGTTCAGCCACTTTTTCCGCGATCACTTCGAGCGCTCGCCAAGAACGGCGTGAAGCTGGTTTCGATAAGGCACGGCAGGGACCGACCGCCTGCGCAGGCATGGCCGTGCCGGTGGAGAAGCGGGACGATCTGGTTGCCGATCACCCGGAGAAACCATTGCTCCAACCCGAACGGTTGGAAACGATCCTCGCCAGCATTCTCGACCGCAGAGAAGAGCGTTCCGAGCGCTGCCGCGAGCATATCGCCGAGTTGAACAAACGCTCCGCCGAATCGGAATTGCGCCCCAAGCGCCTCTATGACGCCATAGAGGCGGGGGTAGCCGGATCTGGACGACCCCGCGCTGAAAGACCGTATCGACGGCCTCAAGGCCATCCGCGATCGGGCCGAGGCCGCTTGTAAGGCCGTGAAGCCGCAAATACTGCGCGAGTTCGCCACGACCGCCCGCGAGCGTATCCGGCTGGAAGGCGGCGGCTATCGCGCGCCCGCCTGTGCGCATTCGCCCCAGCGCGTCGAGGTAGCCGAGGGCGAGGTCCGCGTCATGGGATCGAAGTCTCGGCTGCTACGGACGCTGGTGGCGGGCAGCCGCGTGGACTCGGCGCCCACTCAGGGACTTAAGTGGCGGAGGGAGTGGGATTCGAACCCACGAGAGCCTTGGCGGCTCTACCGATTTTCAAGACCGGCGCCTTCGACCACTCGGCCATCCCTCCGCATGGCCGCTCTTATATGGGTTTCTTCTACTTTTTTAAAAGGGGGGGAGGGAAAAGACCTCATAACGGCAGGGCGCTCTCCAATTGTTCAGTCTGCTATGCTTGTCCCGCACTCGGTGCACAGATTTTCGATATTATCGGGATCTTCGATGATGCCTTCATCCAGGCTATGGCAGATTTGAGAGCAGCGGGCGCAAATGAAATAGATTCCTTCAATGGTCTTATTGATCCGCTCCCGGTTCAATACGCGTCCACGCAGCTTGGAGACCCGAATCCCGAGAACCTCTTCATAGCGCTTTTTTATTTTGCGCCGTCCAGCTTCGTCTTTTGGCAGTTCCTCTTCGTCGAGCCCCACTCCTGACTCTTCCTCGTCAAAGAGCCCTGGCATACGCTTCTTCTGTGCTTGCTTCGCCCTCGACATTTACAAACTCCTGAGGGCGCTTGTTGAGACTGCCGGTTCCACGCTCTTTTCACATACCCAGGAGAATCCCTTTTTCCCGAACCCAGCGAACCGCACGCCCCGACCGGCCTCCCCACATGCCGGGCATGTTTGCCGTGAGGATTCGGAGTTTTGCTTTTTCTGTGCGGTTTTCGCCTGCCCTGCCATATTCTTTCCTCCCCTATTCCGTGCTAGGATAGGCGGCCGCCCGCCCAGCTGTCAAGAGTGACAGATTCTTGGTACTCCGGGTGTGCATGGGACTGCCGCTGCCGTGGATACTAAAGTTCTTATTCGAAACCAAATACTTATTCTTTCTTACGGGAGGAAAGTCCAAGTCCTGCGGGAGAAAGGATGACGCTGCCTCCCGCAGTGGACCAAGCGGTCCTGCAGCCGGGCGACAGCGTGCTCTTCATCGACCAGAAGGAGCGCGAATATATCCGCATCCTGCACCCCGGTCGCGTCATTGCCCTGCGTGGCGGGAATGTTCCCGCTGAGCAATTTATTGGACTGGCAGAGGGCAGCTTGGTTCAAATTGGTCAGGGCGAAAGATTTCGTATCCTACGGCCAACGTACGCGCGCCTAATTCCCAACTTGCCGCGCCAGGCCCAGGTCATCTATCCCAAAGATATCGGTCCTATCCTGCTCTGGGGAGATGTATTCCCTGGTGCCCGTGTACTTGAGGTTGGATCAGGTCCTGGCGCATTGAGCATGGCTTTGCTCCGGGTCATAGGGCCAACCGGACATTTACTCACCGTCGATATTCGGGCCGACCATTGCAAGATGGCACGGAACAACGTCAAGCGTTTTCTTGGCGCTACGCAAAACTGGGTATTAGCCCAAACCGATGCGTATCAAGGCTTACCAGTTCAGGCGGTTGATCGTATCCTTATTGATCTCCCTGAACCGTGGCAGGTCCTGCCTCATGCCCGAGAGGTCGTCCGGCCCGGGGGGGCCCTCGTGGGCTATCTCCCCACGGTGCTCCAAGTCAAAGCGCTGGTAGATGCGCTCCACGAGGATCCCAGGTTTGCCTGCGTAGAGGTGATGGAAAATATGCTCCGATTTTGGCATGTCAAAGACCGCTCCATACGCCCGGAACACCGCATGGTCGCGCATACGGGATTTATTGTGGTCGCCCGGCGGGTCTCCGAAGCGGCGGCTATTCAGGTCAAGACCGAAAAGCAAGTCAAGCAGGAAGGCCAGCGAGCAGCAGCGTTCCGGAACGAGCCTGAATAAGATGGTGAGCCGGCGATTCCGCCGGCAACTCGTCACCGCACATCTCCTCCTCGGGGCACTCTATCCTCTTCGGTATCTGGCCAACAGCCTGTCCATCTCTCCCTTACACACCCCCTTCCGTCCGGTACTCGTCTTTCTCCGCTTGCTCGCATGCGCGTACCCCTTCGCCCCGTCGACCGACCCGGGTCCAAACCGCCCTCTCCCTCGCGTGCCAACCGCCCCCCCCCCCGACGAGCACCCACTCAAAGTCTTCCAGATGGCGGCGGCGAAACTCGCATATCGTTCGGGGCCGGGGCACGTTCTCCGCTGCCAGTACTCGACCCGCCGCCATCATCGACGGTTCATAGGGAGCCTTGCGACGCCCGTCACCCTCGTACGGCGCGTAGAATGCACTCGGATCACATACGCCGCAACTGGCTTGGCTGATAGGAACGAAACGCGGGCGGCATCCAACACCTCCTCAATCGGAGATGACTTATCTCCCCATCCATCCGCATGGAAGGAACCCCCGGCAATAACCATTCCTGCGGCGCAGACTCCTAGAGATGCCGCAGTCTCTCGCTCCCACATTCCCCTTGCCTCCCTAACCTCTCGCCTGATAGCTGACGACTGGGGAAGGGGGAGGGGGAGTTCTGTCGAAAGTGCTTTTTGAGAAAAAAGGTCCCATTGCCTATGTGGCTATCAAGCGACCGGAACGCCTCAACGCCTGTGATTTTGAAACCTATGATATACTGACCGACGTCTGGATCGAATTTCGGGACGATCCATATTTACGGGTTGCGATCAGGACCGGAACGGAGGAGCGAGCATTTAGGGTCGGGAATGGCGGAAAAGCCAATTACGTCAAGCGCCTGACAATTGGCAAGACCCGGTGAGCGCGTGTTCATCCTGTGATCTACGTCGCTTATCAAGCGCCGCGCTGAACGACTCAGAGGTGAGATGTGGTAGAGCCCGCAATCATTCATAAAGCCGCGCATCACCTTCTTTCGGCCAGATATGTCATGGCTATGACCGGTGCCGGCATCTCTGTCGAAAGCGGGATTCCCCCCTTTCGTGGGCCGGGCGGATTGTGGACACGATATGGAGAGCCGCCCATGGACGGCTACGACTTGTTTCTGCAAGACCCGAAAAAAGCCTGGGAAGAGCGCCTGTCACCCTCAGGACCGAGCAAAGAGATGTGGCAGGCTCTGGATGCGGCAGAGCCGAATACTGGCCATGCGGCGTTGGTTGAGTTGGAAAACATGGGCCTCTTACGCAGCATGATTACACAGAACGTGGACAACCTGCACCGTCGAGCCGGTAGCCAGCACCTCATTGAAATCCACGGCAATTATACCCTGGTGCGCTGCATTGCCTGTAACTCCCGCTTTCCAGGATCCGAGGTGTCCCTGCATCAGTTGCCACCGAAATGTCCTAGCTGTTCGGGTATTCTCAAAAGCGACACTGTCTCGTTTGGCGAACCCATTCCGCAGGACACGCTTGAGCAATGCTACAGCGAAACGCAGTTGTGCGACTGTATGATCGTCGCCGGGACCTCGGCGACCGTGTATCCGGCTGCCAGCTTCCCCATTGCCGTCAGCCAGAAAGGCGGAACGCTGATCGAGGTGAATTTGTACGAAAGCGAGCTAACCGTATCATGTACGCTAAGCCTGCGC
The DNA here is from genome assembly GCA_965116085.1 of uncultured Binatia bacterium (SeqCode). GTDB lineage: Bacteria > Desulfobacterota > Binatia > Bin18 > Bin18 > Bin18. Next base: position 3,902,770 of record OZ220487.1, on the reverse strand, counting down.
GGCACATCTGCCACCATTCTCAGGCAGTTGGTTGAAGCCGTCGAAACGCAGCGCTCATAATCTTACTGCCGCGCACGGACGCCAAGGAATGACCGGTGAAACAGTGGTTCGCATTGTCGGCTATCGGTCGAGATCGGCCCGGTATTGTCGCCGATTCAGCAGAGCTTGTCTTCGCATGCGATTGCCACCGAGAAGATTCCCGCATGACTCTCCTCGGGTCCAGAGTCCAGACTGTGAGCAACGTCTCTCGGCGGCCTGCAAACGGTTGGAATGGGAAAAACGTCTGACCGTCTTTTTTCGCCCCCTTGAAGAAGAACCCCTCCCCTATGGAGCCGCTCATGAGACGCGGAATTATGAACTTGTCGCTACCGGTGTGGACAAAGCTGGCCTTGTTGCCCGTGTGATTCGCTGTCCCACCGGACAGGGAGTGAATATTGTGCATATGCAGACCTCCACTCGGCCAGAGCCGGGCCACGGCACGGTGATCTATCATATGCGAATCACGCGGGCTGTTCCGGGCCGCGTTGTTGAGATGGCCATGAGAGAGCAACCCGCCCATATTGCAGATGGCTTACGTATTCATATAGACCTCACAGCATCCGTTTCGCACGAGACTAAGGAGGACCGCATGAAGCTGGGATTTGTTGGCGTTGGTCATATGGGCAACCCGATGGCACTTAACCTTCTCAAGGCCGGCCATTCCCTTCAAGTGTATGACATCAAACAGGGGGCGGCCAGCAATCTTGTTGAAGATGGGGCAAGCTGGGTCGAGAGCCCCAAGGCCGCAGCCACCGGTGTGGAAGCGATCTGTCTCTCTTTACCGATGCCGGCACATGTCGAAGAAGTCGTCCTGGCTGACAATGGTGCCCTGGCCGGTCTTGCCAAGGGAAAAACTATTATCGACATGAGCACGAATTCCCCAACGGCCGTCCAAAGACTGGCGGAACAGGTGAATACCCAGGAGGTGCATTTTCTTGATGCGCCAGTTAGCGGTGGGGTGCGTGGCGCGCGCAAGGGCACACTGGCCATCATGGTTGGTGGAGATAAGGCAGTGTACGATTCGTGTGAGCCTATCCTGCAATGCATGGGTAGCAACGTGTTTCATGTCGGGAATATCGGTGCGGGCAACGTCGCCAAGTTGGTGAATAACATGCTGGCCTTTATTCATATGATGGGCGCCGCCGAAGCCCTCATCCTTGGGGCCAAAGCGGGTGTCGACCCGAATGCGCTCTGGAAAGTCGTCAAAGCCAGCAGCGGAAATAGCTTTATCTGGCAGTCCGGGACCAGGGCCATTTTACGCGACCGGCTCGCACCAACGTTTACGATTGATCTCGCTTGCAAAGATATAGGCCTCGCCACTGATCTTGGCGCGGAATTGGATGTGCCCCTGACCATGGCCTCAGCCGCCCAGGGGCTGCTCAAAGCCTATCAGTCGGGCGGGTTTGCCCAGGAAGACGTGTTGGCGACGATCAAAGCCCTTGAACAACAGACGGAGACAACCGTACGTGGTGCTTGGGACGACGCGAACGAGTCATAAGGGCCTGCATGCAGCTCTATACAAAGATTCTCATCGGGATGGTGGTGGGTGCGCTGGTCGGCCTCCTGCTCGGCCCCAATTCACTCTTCCTGACACACGATGTCTATGCCATTCGCGACGCCTCGCAGATCGTCTTTCAGCAAAACCCCGCTGATGCGTCCTCTCATGTCCATATGCCGGCTGGTGTCCCCATCCAGATGAGACTGCTCGAAACTACTTTCGAGCAACATCTCGATCTTCTTGGACAGGAAAGAGAAGTCCCTGTTTGGGCGAAAGTCCGGTTTCCTTTTGGTCGAAGATTGGCGCTGGCGGACCAGTCTGGCCACCTGCGTCAGCAACTCGGGGGGCTCTCTCCGGGTGGCGCAGTAGAGGGCTGGCTGCAAATTTCCAGGACCCCGTTGGAGGGAGGCGGCTTTGCTTTTTCCCCGCAGCCCATCAGCCGGTTCGGCGAGCAGGTGATCACTATTCTCCGTCCCATCGGTCAGATATTCATGCGTCTGATCAAGATGGTTGTCGTCCCCCTAGTCTTCGCCTCGTTGCTGGTTGGGGTGGCCAGTCTTGGCGATATACGCAAACTGGGACGCCTGGGGAGTCGAACGCTGGGCCTCTACCTCGGCACAACCGCCGCCGCGGTCTCCATCGGACTCGCCTGTGCCTATGTCGTCCAGCCCGGCCAGTTTATTGACCCAGCCGACCGTACCGTGCTGCTCGCCCAGTTTGGAGCGGCGGCAGGCGACCGGATGTCTGCCGCCGCCGTTTCCCCCTCCATGGTCGATACCCTCCTCGACGTTATCCCGACAAACCCTATCGACTCGCTCGCCAGCGGCAATATGCTCCAGATTATTTTCTTTGCCATTGTCTTAGGTGTCGCGATTACGGCGCTGGGCTCCGAGGAAAACACGAGTGTCATCACGCTCTTTGAGAAGCTTCAGAATGCCATGATCGTCATCATAGATTGGGTTATGGCCTTGGCCCCGTATGGCGTTGCCGCACTGATAGCCGAAGTGGTCGGAACGAGCGGGATCAGTGTACTGACGGCCCTGCTCGTATACGGTGGCACGGTTGTCCTTGGCTTGGCCATTCATGGCGGTATCGTGTACGGTGGTTTGGTTCGTCTGCTCAGCCGCCTATCGTGGATTTCGTTTATGCGCGCCGCCCGCCCAGCTCAACTGATCGCTTTTTCCACCTCTTCTTCGTCGGCAACCCTGCCCGTTTCCATAGAATGCGCCGAGAAGAATATTGGCGTGAGCAATCCGGTCGCGAGTTTTGTCCTCCCCCTCGGCTCCACCGTGAATATGGATGGGACGGCGCTCTATCAGGGTGTTGCAGCGATTTTTATTGCCCAGGTTTTCCAGACCGACCTGTCGTTCGGCAATCAACTCGGTATTGTGTTGGCTGCGACCATGGCCTCGATTGGTGCGGCGGGTGTTCCTGGAGCGGGGATTATTACCCTCGCCCTCGTCCTGACATCGACCGGGATTCCGACTGTAGGCTTGGCACTGATCCTCGGCGTTGATCGGATTCTCGATATGTTTCGGACAGCGGTGAACGTCACCGGAGACCTAGCAATCACAACCGTCATGGCCAAGAGTGAAGGCGAACCGTTGACCCTCCAGCCACCGGCATAGCGTACCCTTCTCTCGCGGTGGCCGCACAGGAAGAGACCCGCCTCTATGAGCGAACTCCTTTTCGACCACACTGGCTCTGATGGATCCATGGCAACGGTGACTTTTAACCGGCCTGAGGCGCGGAACGCCCTCACCTGGACTACGTACGCCGCACTGGAGGAAGCCTGCGAGGTCGTCGACCGGGACGACACGATCAAAGTGCTCATCCTGCGGGGAGCTGGAGACAAAGGCTTTGTCTCCGGCACAGACATCAGGCAATTTACCTCCTTCGAGGAGAGCTCGGACGCGATTGAATACGAGCGTAGACTCGAGCGGCTTATCAGCCGCCTCGAAGACGTCAAAAAGCCAGTTATTGCCGCCATTCAGGGCGTTGCCGTCGGGGCCGGTGCAGCTTTGGCTCTGGCGAGCGACTTGCGCTACTGTACCCCGGAGAGTCGAATGGGGTTTCCCATTGCCCGCACCCTGGGAAACTGCCTGAGCGTGGCTGTCCATTCTCGTATCGTTGATGCGATAGGTCCGGCACGGACAAAGGAGTTGATATTTCGTGCCCGGCTTATCGGGGCTCGGGAAGCTTGACAACTCGGTCTGGTCAATGAGATTTTTGAGGCCGGCCAGCTTGACCATCAGGTTCGCCAGATAGCGGAAGAAATATCCCGGAATGCCCCTCTGACCCTCCAGGTCACCAAAGAGGCCATTCGGCGTCTGCAGCGTCATAGACGGACGGCCGGCGAAGATATCTTAGGAGAGGACTTGATTGTCCGTGCCTATAGGAGTGAGGATTTTCGTGAAGGCGTGACCGCGTTTCTATCCAAGCGTCCGCCCTATTTTCGGGGGCGGTAGCAGGCGCACTTATATGCCCACCCAACAAGAATGCAGTGATATGGTTGCGGCTTGGCAGGAATCGCTCTGGATCTCGCACAGCTTCTAGCACCCCCAAGAGGGACAGTTCCGATCTCATATCCCATTGAGGTCTGCGGGCATCTGGCTCCAGAGAGGAGGGCTGGAGCTGGCCCCCGGTTTTGCCGCTCGCAGGCCAGCTCTCGGAAGTCTTGGAGCGGCGTCACCAAGGGCGGCGGCCGTCCCTGCCGCTTGAGGCTGTGGCACCCCGGGGACAACCTCATGCCGCCCAGCGCCGCCACCAGGGCTGCGAGCCGCCAGGGGCAGACAGGCCGCGCCAGGACCGGAGCGAGCAGCGCCGCCGCCCCTGCTGCCGGTGCGAGTGAGGAGGGCCCCCGGATCTCTGCACGGCGGCGGGCTGCGGCCGAACGCCCAGCAAGCAGCCTGCGCCAACAATGGGAATCCTCTGCCTTGCACCTACCGTCAGCAAATCCACTCCAGTCGAATCCGTCTTGATCAAAGGAGTCGGGTGTGTCAGTAAAGCGAACCTTCCTTGACCCTTTACCGAACAACTCATACAACGGCCTCATACTCGTAGTTGTTCTTCAACTCGTGTAACAAAACGGAGAAAATTATGCCGCTCTCGGGAGTAAAAGTCGTTGAGGTTGGGATGAACTTGGCAGGTCCCTTAGCCGGCGCCATCATGGCCGACCTCGGCGCTGACGTGATTAAAGTCGAGCGACCCGAAACCGGAGATGACGCTAGGGCTTGGGGACCGCCATTTGTGGAGCATACCTCCCTGCCCTTTCATAATATGAACCGCAACAAACGCTCGGTTGTGGTCGACTTCAGGGACGCTGCGGACATGGAGCGCCTGTATCAACTCGTCGAACAAGCCGACGTGTTTCTCCACAATCTTCGTCCCGGGGTTGCCCAGCAAGTTGGACTGGAAGCCGACCTCCTCCTGTCTCGCAACCCTACACTCGTCTATTGTGGGGTGACAGCCTTTGGTCATACAGGGCCACTCAAGGACAAGCCCGGCTACGAAGTGCTGCTGCAAGCCTTCGGCGGGCTGATGAGTATGACTGGCCAGGAAGACGGTCCTCCAGTGCGTTTGGGCACTTCGGTTGTCGATTATGGCACGGGGATGTGGACAACCATTGCCGCGCTGGCAGCCCTGCGCAAACGAGACAGAACCGGTCGTGGCTGCGTGATCACGACATCACTTTTTGAGACCGCGGTCTTCTACGTCAGTACCGCGCTGATTCAATATAAAAAGACCGGCAAAGCGCCTACTCGCCATGCGACCGGCAGTCCACGTCAGGTTGCCTTTGGTGCCTTTGAAACGCGGAATGGTCCCCTCGTCCTCGGTGTGGCCAACAGCCGGCTGTTCTTCAAGCTCGCCAAAGCCCTTGGTCGCGACGAATGGGTAACCACTCCCCACTATCAAACGAATGCGAGTCGCATGGAGCATCGGGTGTATCTTATTCAAGAAATCGCTGCTCATATGGCCCGAGAAACAAAAGAGACATGGATGGAGCGCCTGGAAGCGGTCGGCGTTCCGTGTGCTCCGATCCTGACCATTCCTGAGGTGATCGCTCAGCCGCAAACCCAGGCGATGGAGATGATTCGTGAGGTGCCCGGTTCCGCTCTTGAGGTCATGGGCCTCCCTTTTTCGATCAACGGACAGCGGCCCGATTTGCGATCTCGCGCCCCACAGTTAGGGGAGCATACGGATGAGGTGTTCAGCGCACAGTCTTCAAAGAGTAGACATTTACTCCAATAGTGGTGCGGTGCTGGACACATTTGCTCTTCGAGACGCTAGGCCCAGGTCCTAGCCGGAAGAGGCGGGTAGCGGGGATGCAAATGGCGCTGAAGCAGGTGTGGGCGCAGCGGTGGTAGCGCATAGCAAGGCGGCGCCAAGCCTCGAGCCGGTCGCCCAGACGCGTGAGGCGGAGTCGCTGTTTGTCGAGGGCGGCGGTGTATTCGCCCGGTTCCCTGCGGGCGGCGCCCGGGCCCCGGCGCCGCACGACCTCCCTCCGCTATCCTGCCCCTCTCTCACACCCCGCGCACTCAGCGACAAGATCTCAATGGGGCCTGAGCCTAGAGAGACTCCCAGTGACTTCTCAACGGAAACACCGTGTATAGACGGCGAGTGCTGGGGGGGGGGGGGGGTCTTGCCGATTTTGCAGAAATCGATATCTAGGGGAGAGAATAAAGAGAGAAGGAGGAGTATATGTCACATCCTGACAAACCTTTATCAGCTTCGGATACGCAGGAAGATCCGGCCGAGCGGTTAGTCCAACATCTCTTGCGCCAGCCACATGATCTCATTGATGCACGTCGATTGTTTCAACGCTTCCGGGTCACCACGCGAGAGTTCCAGCGCGCTCTTCGCCAATTTGAAGACCTCCGTCTCACAGGCGACATCCCACCCCAACCCGCATAGCTGCTACCCATTAGGCACCTGCTTATCCCGCACGACCGGAAAGTCTAGAGATGAGAGAAAAAAGAGGGGAAGCCGGTGCCGAGAGAATGGCATGGTATTGCACATATCATTCTGACGGTCAGTCGGTTCGAGGAATGCCAGGCGTTCTATAAGGAGTTGCTCCCCTTCCTTGGCCTCCAATTGGTCTTTGACGGCGAAGACATATGCTACCATGTCGGTGCCCGGACGGGTATCGGCCTACAGCAATATGCGCCCGAGCATCGAGACGAACGCTTCGTCCGAACGCGTACCGGGCTGCACCATTGCTGTCTTCGGGCCCGCTTCCGGCAGGATGTTGATCAGGTCTATGACCTGTTGCAAGGGCTCAATGCGGCCATCGCCACGCCGCCCCAGGAAGCTCCGTGGGCACCGGGCTGCCACTCCGTCTTGTTTGAAGACCCGGACGGTATTCGGGTCGAAGTGAATGACGTTCCGGGCAAGGAGGTCTTGGCGAAAGAGGTGGTTTAATCCGAGCGGAGACTATCGGTGAGCGTTTCGAGCGGCTTCCCTCCCCGCAATACGGCCGAACACCGCGCCTCGTAAAACCGAGGTCGCGCCCATATAGTTGTAGTAATACAACTCACCCATCGGCTCGCCCGCAACGTAGAGACCCGGGATGGCGCGGCCCGTGGAATGGATGACTTGGGCTTTCGGGTTGGATTTGAGGCCACCGAAGGTGAACGTAATGCCTCCGGTGACGGGATAGGCCAGATAGGGTGGCGTGTCGAGCGGGCGAGCCCAGTTGGTCTTGTTGACGGCCAAGCCTTGCGTCGCCAGACCATCAAGGGTAAGCGGATCAAATATCCCTGCTTGGCAGGCTGCGTTATATTCCTCAATGGTTCGCTCCATGCGGTCGGCTGAAACCTCCATGCGGGCGGCCAATGCCCGAATGCTCGGCGCTTCAAATGCCTCCTCGTCCGTCCGAATCGCCCGCGTCCAGGCTTCCGGGTCTTCAGCGCGTGGCTTATTGTCGAAGACGTTAAAGGCCACCCCGCTTTTATGCGCCATAATCGCCTTGCTGAATTTCACATAGGTCTGGTCGCGAAAGTCTTCGCCTTCATCAAGAAAACGCTCACCATCTTCGTCAAGGAAAAGGCCCAGTTGAAAGATATAGATCGCCGTCACCCCACATTCAAAAGGCGTGGAACGCGCATCAAGGACGGCAGAGTGAAAATCACCCCATTGGCCGGCCGGCAGAGCTCCGATGGACAGGGCCATGCGCAGCCCATCACCGGTATTATATCGGCTGCCTCGCAGGATCACTCCGTCCATATGCCGTCCTAAGTATCGGACCCGCATTTCCGGGTTGGCCTCGAAACCGCCGCAGGCAATTACGACCCCGCCACGGGCCTTAATATCGGTATAGCCCTCAGGTTCGAGCGCACGTACGCCAATCACGCGTCCACTCCGGCTGGTGAGGAGGGTTTCAGCTGCGGTCTCATACGCGACATGCACCCCACCCCGCTCCAGGTGCTTGTAGAGCGTGTCGACCAGCTGCCAACCACCGCCCACAGGCTGACGTCGATAGCCTGCGACATGGGGATAGCCCTTTTCCCACTCAATCCCCATCTCAGTCAGCCAATCGACCACATCAGCCGCGTTGTCCACTACGACACGAACCAAGTCTTTGTTCGCCCGCCCACGCGAAACCTGGAGAAAAGCGTCAAAGAATTCCTCTTGGGTCTGTCGAGTTGGACAGTACTCGTCCGCTTCGTGAGGATAACGGATTTGAGCATCAGCAATGGCGGAGTTCCCACCACGTTGCAGCTTGGGAGCCTTTTCGAGCAGGATGACGGTCACACCTGCGCTCATTGCGCTGAGCGTCGCCGAAAGACCGGCAATACCGCCGCCGATGACTACGACATCGCAATCGATTTCAGGGATAGATTCGGGCATATCCATTTATTCTTTCTGGTCGGCCGCACAAAAACGGAGGGGCGCAGCATGGCTGCGCCCCTGTCCATCCTGGGCTCTGACTCCGCTCCTCAGGAATCGTCTAGCCTCCGGCGATACCAACCATGAAGGAAACAGTCTCTCCGTCGGCCAAGAGATCGTCGATAAAGAGCCGCCGTCCTGTGGAATCGACAAAGAGGGTGCCGTTGGTATTCAGGTCCTGGGTGTTCGGGTCAAGGAGCAGGGCTTCCATTCGCTCTCCATACTTGGCCGTCAGGACCTGTGCCAGTTCAGCCATGCGGGGTTGTTCGAGTTGGATGGTCTCACTCGCAATTTGCGTGATTTCCTTGAAACGGGCCGTATACTCTGCCTGGACTGTGATCACGTCTTCTTCCTCTCCGCTCAATTAGTCTGGGATACCAGGGTCGGCGGCGGCTTTCATCTCAACGTGAACCGCCCGACGGGAGCGACGCTCACCAGCAATGGCATTGTCTGCGGCCAGCACATCGGCAACATCCTCCATACCGAGCTCTTCCAGTTTCCTGCGCGTTTGGAGACCGGTTTCCGTGTCCCAGCCACGCCATTCATAATATTCGTCAAGCACTCGGTCGAACATATCAGCGGCAACCCGCCCTTTATTCGGTCCTTCTGGACACGGCTCGTGCATCCAGCGCTCGCAGACCGTGTCGTGTTCACGACGCAGGCCAAGACGGGAGTTATACGCCTTTTCCAGGTTACAGATGCGCTCCCCGTCGAGCATTCGCTCTTCTTTCGTCCGCTCAATCCCAGTCACTGCCGTATAAGCCTCGCCGTAGTAGCTCTCAGGCGCGTAGCTGAGCGGGTCGAGCAGCCAGTGGAAGAGACATACGCCGTACGAGTTAATGAGCGCAACCTGATTTTCAATCACAGCGGTACAAGCCCCTTTCAGGTCAGGGACGGTCGGATCACCGGCAATTGGCGTCCCAAAATAAGCTTTCGAGAGGTCTTTGCGCTGAAATTTCTCGATCAAGCCGATCCCCTTTAAATGGTCTGAACCGCGCGAGGCTACAGCCATATTGTTCATCCAGGTGGGGAAAGGCCGCATCTCTTCCGTAAAGCTCGCACCCCCTTTACCGTAGATGGCATATTTCATGAAGTTCCGGCCTTTTTGTTCCGAGTAGCGGAGCGCTCCCCAATAGGCCCCGTCCCGGAACAGCCAACCAAACGGATTGGTTTGATACGACACGCTTTTTACCAGCTCTTCGATATCTTCAATATTCCCCCATTCGAGACTCTGGGGTTTCCCAAATAATTCTTCCACATCACGGTCAGAGATCAGCTCGCGCTGCTTGAGCTCCATGATGAACCCGATTGAGCAACTGAGATCTTGGTTGTCGATGCCATAGTCGTTGGTGATCTTCCCCCAATGGGCCACTTCAGCCCAGTCACGAATATCCATCGCGCCTGCACCGCTGGCCGTTGTGAGATATTCGGGATGACGGAACGTCTCGCCAACGAAATTTTTCGCCCGGTCTGATTCGTGGCCCTCGATCTTATAGCGGCCATCACACGCGATATAGCAGTCGGACGAGCACACCTCCGAGTATTTGTGATATTTTTTGACCCAGTTATCTGACCGAACTTCCTCACCACGGAACAACACGCCTTGGTTGTTGCGCCAGAAGTTTCCACCGATCCTTTGGTACATCTCGACCGCGCCCAAAGTGCCACGCCGTTTGAAACCGTACGCCGCTTCGTTCCCATCCAGTTTTTGGCGGAAGCCGTCCGACCATTCCAGGAGTCCATGCGGATTATCTATTTTAACGCCTCCATTGCCCTGCACGGCAATGGCTTTCAGGTTCTTGGAACCCATGACACCACCGCCCCCAGACCGGGCATGGATACGCCAGCCGTCTGATACCACACCGGCGATACCAACCTGATTTTCCCCGGCCTGGCCGATGGACAAGGTATGCGTGGTGGAGGGATAGTCGCCTAATTCCTGCTTGAGGATTTCGTGCGTTTCTCCGCAGCCCTTTCCCCACAGATGGGTCGCGTCGCAGATGGTGACTTCCTCGTTACAAATGTGCAGATAGACCGGTTTGGGCGCCTGGCCGGTGACAACGATATAGTCAAAGCCGCTAAAGCGGACCATATAGGGAAACTTGCCGCCTCCGGCCGAGTCTCCAAAAATCCCATAGCACGGGCTCTTAAACGTCAACCGGCCTTTAACCCCGATCCCTGAGCCAACCCCGGCGAGCGGCCCGACGCCAAAGATAAAAACATTATCCGGGCTGCGCGGGTCACACATTGGGTCATATTTGAGAAAATGCTCCCACATGAGCCAATCATTGATGCCCGAGCCGCCCACCCAACGCTCAAACAGCGCGTGTGGGATCCGCTCTTTTTTGATTATCCCTGTCGTCAGATCAACTCTCAGCAGTCCGCCTTCCATAATCACGCCCCCCTGTGGTTGCCGTATCGCTCTTACGCCGCAGAGCTTACCTTCCCTTTGGATAACATCGCCTGCATGATCCCAACCTCGTCTCGCGCTTCCGGCTTTTGGCGCAAAATTTGTCCGAACGCTGCTTTTTCTTCATAAAAAAGAACAGGGAGCCGCGGATATTGTTTGCCCGCGTTTAACATCTCGGGACGTGTAGAACAGGCTTTCACACAGGCCGGGTCTCCGCCACATAAATCACATTTGAGCAACTCGCCGGTCGGTGCAACAAAGACCGTATCGAATGGACAGCCGGGAACACATTCCATGCACTGAATGCATTTGTCCTGGTCAATCACCGCGGCTTGAGTCTCGGGGTCGTAGTAGAACGCATCCGTCGGACAGACTTCGGCGCAAGGAGGCGGATTGGCGCAGTGATGGCAAATGGCCGGCATAAATCCGAAGCCGTCTTTTGAGACGCGTGAGACCTGAGGCGCATGGTCGATTTTAATGCGCGTCCAGACGGGGTTCAGTTCCCCTTCCGGCGAGTGGATCAGCGAACACGCAACCTCACACATTTTGCAATCAGTACAGAGGTTTTGAAGCGCAAAAAGCTTGGTTGGGACGTTGGGGACATCGTCTCCCGGCTGGTACCACACCTCGCCGTTGACAAGTTCTTTTTGTCTGATTTCCTGCATAGGAATGAGTGCCCTCCTTACTGAGGCTGCATGCTATGCCGGATGACGTTTGCCTGTCAAGCGAAAATCCCGTAGAGATATCATCGGCCCGAGAGGCCGACTCTGGAAGGGAGTTGCATGAAAAAGAGAGAAACCCTGATTCATCCCGTGCTTGGTCGCCTGCCGGCCAGAAAGGTGCTGGCATGTATCTTTGCCCTCTCCCCTACCGGGAAAATTGTGCATCACCATCTTGAGGAAGTCGGCACGAGTGAGAGCGGAGGTGAAACCGGTGGGGAGATTGAATATACGCTGACAGGCGCACAGCCAGCGATCGGACGAGAACGCTGCCGCATCATCCCGCCCTTTGTCCGGGAATTCGACCCTCCGGAATTTCCGACTCCACAGGAGCCTCGTTCATGAGTATCACCTCCCTCCCCCCTCAAGAAGCGTTTGAGCGCATGCAGAACGACTCCACTGCGACGTATGTCGATGTTCGGACTGTGGCCGAGTTCGCCGCCGGCCATCCCAAAGGGAAAGTCATCAACGTCCCGATTGTCTTCTTTCATCCGACCACGGACGAAATTTTTCACAACGAAAGCTTTGATTTGGTCATGGAAGAGGTGTGTCCCAAAGAGACCCCGTTAATCGTCGGCTGTGAGAAAGGCCCCCGGGCAAAGCAGGCAGTCGAGCGACTCACTGCCACTGGCTATGAAAACGTACACTTCATGGAAGCTGGTCACGCGGGCTGGAAATCCGCGGGTCTGCCCGTCACCACCGATAACAGAGACGGAATCAGCTATGTTTCTCTCCTCACCCCGGCGAAACGGAAGCAGAAAAAGAAGAAAAAAGCAGCCCCCTAACGCCCCCCATCACCGCCCAGGACAGCCGCCCGGCGTACTCTGAGATCAGAGCCCGTTTGAGAAGGCAGGCAATGGGCGATCCTTCGGAGCAGGAGGCTTCCCCAGGGATCCTGGCTGCGGAGACGGCGAGGCGGGGGTCGGAGTCTCGCCCCAGGCGCCTCCACCGGGGGCACCCCCTCGGCGCCCGGTGCGCCGGCGCCCGCCGGCAAGGCCAGCGGCCTTAGCCAGGAGTGGGGTCTTGTCCGCCGTCGCCGACGGCGCACCGAGGCGCGCCCCCGGGCCCGCGCCCGGTCAAGCCGCAACGCCAGGGCGGGCATGGGGCGCAACCGCCTCACCCGCACCAAGCGCCGGACCCACCCGGCCCCCGTCGGCGACGGCGGACAGTCCTGCGGACGCCGCCCCCCTTCCTCAGCGGACAGATCGGGCGGAGAACCCTGCGGCTTCCGCTCGATCACGGCCCGCCGGCCTCGCGGCTCTCGGGTCCACAGGGAAAGCCGGAATCCCCTCCTCGATATCAACGCAGCCCTTATTCTCAAACGGCCTCTGAGAACCCCTGCTCCTCGCTCGGCTGACGGCCCGAATCTGGTTTATTCCTGTGTCCGTCGCCTTGCTGTCCCGCTGGCTTTGGGAGCAGACGCCTGTCGGTCCGCGCGTCAAGGGAAGGAGAGGCGCGTCTTCTCTCTGGTGTTCCTTCGTGGGCTCCTCCTCAGTCTTTGGATCAACACTGTCTCGGCAGCAAAACCAGTCGAATCTGCAGTACCACGTGGTCTGTCTTCAAGATCAACCAATCGAGAAAACACAGACAAACAGACAAAACTGGCACACCACCTTTTTCTCACCCCCGCCAGCCCGGACCCCCCTCTCCAATGATTGCGACCACTTGCCAAAACTCGAACTCGAAAAAATCAACGCCCCCTGTTCAACTTCAGTCATAGTTGCCCGGAGGGCAGCGCTAAAAGCAGGCCACCGGGGAATATCAATCGATCGACATGATAACAGGAGGGAAAGCCGGGTTCTCTTGCAATTCCCGAAGGCGTATGGAAGACTCGGTCAACAGCGTCTCTGGTCCAGGAGGAGAGTGGAATGAGTACCCGTATGGATGCTACCCGGCCCACCCAACCAACCGAGAGAGTGCAAGTTTCATTACAGAAAGACTTTGACGCTGGCGTGCATCGCTGGCACGAGAAATACCCCAAACTCGGTACCGGACCGGTCTCTGTCGAGCCCCTGGTCTCCAAGCAGTGGTTCCGGGCTGAACGCGAATATATTTACAAAAAATGTTGGCTGCACGTCGGCACGGTGGACGCTATTCCCAACCCCGGCGACTATTTCGTCCATGAGATCGCCGCTGCCAAGGCATCCCTTGTCTTCATTCGGGGCGAAGATCATGTTGTCCGAGGTTTCTACAATGCCTGCCGCCATCGGGGCAACAAACTGGTATGGGACTATAGAGGCTCGAGCTCGTGTTATTTGAGTTGTAAGTTTCATGGTTGGGTCTACGATGCCGAGGGCACGTTGAGAAGCGTACCCGACGGCGAGCGCTTTTATGAGAATCTCGAGGGGAAGACCAACCTCATTCCGGTGCATACCGCCGTGTGGGAGGGCTTTATCTTCGTCAACCTCGCGCCCCGCCCGACCGAGACGCTGGAAGAATATCTTGGAGAAGCCGGCCAGCGCATGAAGGACTTTCCGTTTCAGCGTGTCCCGCTCCAGTTTCATTACCAGTCCTATCAGCGTGCCAATTGGAAACTGATGCTGGACGCGCAGTCCGAGATCTATCACGTGCGCTATCTGCATAGCGATTCCTGGCCGGAGATTTTTACCCGTCCGGACAATCCCTATGGTCATGCCTATGAACTGGATCTGTATGACCGCCACCGGATCGGCAGCTGGCCGGGCAATAAGTATTTCCAGCCCAAAGATGTGGAGGGACTGGCACTCGGCAAATCAGCCGCCATCACCTCCAGAAACCACGCTTTCGTTTTGCCCACCGGTCAAGGTATCAATGTCACCAACGCGGACGACTGGGGCTTTGATATTGTCCACGTTTTTCCGAATCTCAATATCCTCATCCTGCCCGGCGTGTGGCATACGCATCAGTTCTGGCCTATCTCGGAGAACGAAGCGCTGTGGGAACTGAAGATCCACATGCCGAACGCTGCGACCCCCAGCGAACGCTTCGGGCAGGAATACAACAAAATTCTCCTACGGGACGCCCTGCTGGAAGACGGTGTCACGCATGAACATACGCAGGACGCACTGGAGACCGGAGCCATTGAGCAGATTTACTTGCAGGACGAAGAACTCTTTGTCCGCCACTCCTACTGGGCCGTGGCGCAGGAGATTCGAGCCAGACGCGATGGCGTCCGCGACTCCTTGTTCGATTAGGACTCAATGGCCGCCCCACTCCTACCTCGGGAATTTGCGGATCTGGAACCACTGGCCCAAGCTGGTTGGTGTCTGGCGACCGAACGCGAACGCACCAAAAAGCGACGCACCAGCACAACGGAAGAACTGTGCGAATTTTATACCGCGGTTCGGCCTCGCCTTGAAGCAGCTTTGGATTATCTGGACCAATTCTCTGTGGAGAATATGCCGATCAAAGAGCAAACCCTCTTCAACCTGACCCTCAGCATGACGGAAGTGGCATTTGCCGTGGAGAAATACAAAGGCAATCCCAGCGGCTTTCAGGCCCTTGAGGCCTCACGTTTTGTCCCCGTGCACGAGATGCCTTCGGGAGCGGCGCCGAAACCAACGTTGTATAAGGCCGAGGATTAACTTGCAGGAGTATGGCAATGATCAAAGGATTTGCTCTGATACCGAAGAAACCGGACATCAGTCGCGAGCAGTTTCATCTCCACTGGCGTGAAGTCCACGCTCCCCTGGCGGTTCGCATCAAAGCGCTGAGACGCTATGTGCAAAGCCATCGCCTCCCACAAGACATCCCTGGGGTCCCTTCTAGCCCATATGAAGGCCTAGCCGAGATTTGGTTTGACGACCTGGAGACCGGCCGGGGGCTGGGCAACGACCCTGATTATATGAATGGCGCCTACCCGGATGAGCCGAATTTCATTGCTGACGCAGGTCCGTCATTTTTGATGACCCGAGAACATATTGTCGTCCCAGGGCCGGCTTTGGCCAAAAACGCACAGGGTGTCAAAGCTCTCTTTCTCCTCAAACGCAAATCGGAGCTCAGCGTTGCCGAGTTTCAAGAGTATTGGCACACAGTTCACGCCCCCATCGTCCCCAGGACGCCGGGGCTCAGACGTTATGTCCAATGCCACGTCGCACCCGAAAGCTACGAAACAGAGTCCCCCGCTTTTGACGGCGTGGCGGAGCTGTCGTGGACGGATATGGCCGCCTTTGAAAAAGGCTGGCAATCGGACGAGATGCAGATTGAGCAGATTCAGGGTGATGTGCCCAATTTCATTGACCTCAAGAATTCAGTCGGTCTGCTAGTCGAAGAAATCCGCATTATTTGGCCCTAAGTTTTCTCCCACCCTATTCTGCTGTCCGTCTTCTTCGTCGGGAGAAGTCCGGGTTCTTGGCTCAGGGGGCCTCTCGTCATGGGTGGGGGGTCAGCGGCTCAATTCGGACTTTTCCCATGCCGGTCATACAGAAAATATGCCAGACATGGCAGCCGAATCCTATTCCTAGGGAAAATTGGCGCCTCTATTCCTCCAGATGAAGGGCAGGCCGAGGCTCTGCTCCTCAGTGAGAGAGACTCGGAACGGGAGGTCCTCGACTCAGGCCACCTTTTGCCGCATGGTGACAAACTCTTCGGCCGAGGTCGGATGAATGCCGATGGTGGCATCAAACTGTGCTTTGGTGGCGTTACATTTCATGGCCACGGCCAGGCCCTGAATAATCTCTCCTGCCTCCGGGCCGGCCATATGGCAGCCAATCACCCGATTAGATTTTGAGTCTACAATGATCTTCATGAAAGTCTTCTCATCCCGTCCACTCAACGTGTGCCTTAACGCCCGGAACGAAGACGTGTAGATATCTATAGCGCCGTATTCCTGACGCGCGCCCTCTTCTGTCAGACCCACCGTGCCGATGCTCGGATGGCTGAAGACTGCGGTTGCCACATTCAAGTGGTCCGGCCGAGTGGGATTATTGTTGAACAGGGTTTCCGACACGGCATGGCCTTCGGCAATCGCCATGGGCGTCAGGTTGAGCCTATTGGTGATATCTCCGACAGCATAGATATAAGGGATGTTGGTCCGCGAGTAGGCGTCTACGCGCACGGCGCCGACCTCGTCCATCTCGACGCCGACTGCTTCAAGACCGAGTCCCTTCGAGTTGGGTGCGCGGCCTGTGGCGTACATGATTATATCGGCATCAAGCTCACTCTGGTCGGTCAGGGTGGCCTTGATGCCGTGCGGGGTTTTTTCGATCCGGCTCACATCCGCGTTCAAGCGCAAATCCACCCCCCGTTTACGCATTTCATCAGCCAGAACCTGCCTGACATCGGTATCAAAACCGCGCAGCAACAACTCACCCCGATAGAGTTCGGTCACCTCTGAGCCAAGTCCATGAAAGATCGTCGCAAACTCGACCGCGATATAGCCGCCACCCACAATAATCACGCGTTTGGGCAGTTCATCCAGGTAAAACGCTTCATTTGAGGTAATGGCGTGCTCAATACCCGGAGTCTGGGGAAGAGCCGGCCAACTCCCCGTCGCAAGCAGAATGTATTCCGAGGTGTACCACTTACCGTCCACGTCTATGGTGTGGGCGTCGACTAGGCGTGCGGCGCCGTCAATGACTTCCGCGCCCGCGTCTTCGAGCATGTGACGATAAATGCCATTCAGCCGTTTGATTTCTTTATCTTTATTCTGAATCAGCTTTTTCCAGTCAACCGTTCGCTTTCCGACCGTCCACCCAAAGCCCGCGGCGTCCTCAAAATGGTCCCGAAATTCTGAGGCGTACACGAGGAGTTTTTTCGGGATGCAGCCCACGTTGACACAAGTTCCGCCCAGATAGCGTTCCTCAACAACTGCGGTCTTGGCTCCATACGAGGCCGCAATCCGGCTCGCTCGCACGCCTCCGGAACCTGCCCCTAGAACAAAAAAATCATAGTCGTAGCGACTCATCTTCAATCTTCCCTCTTCTCAGTGTAGCGGCGCACATCACACCGGAGAATACCGGTGTATGGGAGAGGAGAAACCCAAACTGGAGGGAATTCCCCTACTCCCCGCCCTTTGGCCCGTAAAAAATCGCCCACAGCATCAGGCCGTCGGTAAAGTCTTCAAAGCGATGTTCGGCGTGGGCTGGGACAAATAGCATATCGCCGGTCTTGAATGGGAGGCATACGTCATTGACGATGAGCGTCCCGCTGCCGTTCATGGGAATATACAGCTCGTCTTGATCGTGCGGCTCCTGGTCGTCCGGATTGGGCGGACGGTAGACCAGGGTAAACATCAAGCCATGCGCTAGCCCGAGACCGAACGGGCGTGGTCCATGGGAGCCGATCTTGGCGACCGTCTCCCGATAGTCGGAAACGAGGCCACTGCTTTTATTCATGGGCGCTCCATCCTATGCGAAAGTCGGCGATTAATCAATGCATCAACTCCAGCGCCGTACCGATCCTCTAGGCTACCCGCCTTGGATCTGGCCATTCAGGATCGTGGGATTGATAATCGTCCTGCAGCCTTCGACCAAAATATGGCGTAAGAGCCGGACCTGACCGGTTTCAATGACTACGCTGGCGTCGAGCCCAGGTTCTTCGTCCGGCGGCAGGCCTGTCGGCTGCACGATTAATCCGATGCCTCAACTCGAGGATACAGTCCCCCGCCCGTCACTGCACTTCGACTGGCCCAGGTTCCCCGCCCGTGCGGGGGGTGGCTTGTATATCGCCATGGACAACAGCGGCACCTTCGAGCGCACAGATCTCAACACCACAGACATCAAACGGCCGAGTATGGCTACCGCTCTCGACCTCCACCCCCCAGCAGCGTCATATACGGATGCTCATTCTGCGCGATCATATGTCTCAGAGCCCGTTTGAGAAGGCGTGCAATGGGCGATTCTTCGGAGCAGGAGGCTCCCCCAGGGATCCTGGCTGCGGAGACGGCGAGGCGTGGGTCGGAGTCTCGCCCCAGGCGCCGGTGCCCGCCGGCGTCCTTAGCCAGGAGGGAGGTCTTGTCCTCAGCACCGGCGACGCACCGGGGCGTGCCCCTAGGCCCGCGCTGGCGCAGGGCGTCGGGGGACCTCCGGTGCGCCGACGCTGTCGGAGAGAGCGGCGGCAGGAAGGGGGCCCCGCAGGCGGCGCCCGGCGGGATCGCCCGCCACCTACCGTTTACGCCCGACGGGCCGCGGGGCCCCGGCCCCGCCTCGGTGCCCCCCCCCCGGGGCGCGTCCTGTCACGGCGGGCAGTCCGAACCTCGCGAAGGGCCCCGCCCGGCTTGCGGCCTCGCCACGCCGGCTGCGGCCACAACCGCGCGCTCCGACCCCCGTCCTCAGCGGGCAGATCGGGCGGAGAACGCTGCGGCTTCCGCTCGATCACGGCCCCGCCGGCCTCGTGGCCGGTTTGTGCAACGCTCTGGCTAAATACGCGACGACCACTTCTTCAGGAAAAGGGCCGGCTTTAAATCCCAAAACCCTGCCAAGTGGCCGGACTAGGGTCTATTCACACTATCGCACGGCATCAATGATGAGGGCGAAGACGCTGCATCCGAGGAAGAGCACATCGAGTTGCTCGCAGCGCGAGAAGATGCGGCGGCATCCCTGCAAGCGACGCCACACCCGCGCGATTGCGGTGCGCCGCGTGGACAGCTCCCGGGCAGACGCCCAAGGGCTCACCCGGGTGCGCCGCGGCGGCCCCACGGGCGCCTACCCCAGCGCCACGGCCCAGTGCCGCGGCTGGGCGCCCGCGGACGCCCGGTCCCTCAGCACCGCGGGAGGAGCGGGGGGCGGGCCCCGGCGAGTCCGCAATTGGCGGCCCGCCGGGGCGGCGGGGGCGGGCCCGGGCGAGCGCGCGCAGACAAGCGCCGGGCGAGCATCCGCGGCACCCCTATGCCTCGTGGGGGTCCAGCCGCCTCGGGAGCGGCCGAGGGATGGAGGACCGGTTGTGTGCGCGCCCCCGGGCCGGCGGAAGGAACCTGGACGAGGGGGCGGTCGAGCGACCGGGCCGCCCGCGTGAGGCGCCCGCTCGGTTCCCGGTGCAGATGCGCGCAGACCCGGGCGAGCCCCCCGGTTGCGACCAGCGGGGCAGCCGGAGGGAGAGGGGGGGCCAGGGGCCAAAGCGGGCCGGCAACCCGCGCCCTGTGCCGCCCTGCGCGGCGACCGACCAGAGGGCGTTGAGTACGGGGCGAGGGGAGAGGCGGACAGGGCCGCGCGGCACCGGGAGAGGAGGCGCGATCCGGGCGTAGTGAGCTTGCGTGCGGTCCCTACAGCCAGGAGACCAGCATCATGCAGAATCATCCACATGAGTGTGAACAGGCCCTAGCCCGCGGGTATGCGGCACTTGGGCGGAGGACCAGACGAGGGGCCCTTCCTTTGCCACGTCTGTCGTTCCCTATCGGGCCGCGGCTTTGCTCTGCTCAATCCAGCCCAACACTCGTTCCGGGGTGAGGGGAATGGCATCCACCCGAACCGCAAATGGCGCCAACGCATCCGCAACCGCATTCGCGATCGCGGCCGGGGGAGCGATCGCTCCCCCCTCGCCAACACCTTTGATGCCGTGGGGCGTGTGCGGAGATGGACTTTCAATATGGCCGATTTCTACCTGCGGTACATCAATAGCGGTAGGAATGAGATAATCCATCAATGTCCCTGTCAACAACTGGCCGTTCTCGTCGTACAGAGCGTGTTCGTACAAGGCCGTACCGATTCCCTGCGCCACACCGCCCTGAATCTGACCATCGACCACTGTGGGGTTGATGATCGTGCCGCAGTCTTCAACCACAACATAGCGTAGCAGGGTGACCTTGCCCGTGTCGCCGTCCACTTCGACCAAGGCGATATGGGTCGCGTTGGCATGCGTAGACAGTGGGGGTTCGTAGTGGGCCGTGGCGTCAAGACCGGGCTCTTCATCCAGCGGGAGACTGCCGGCCTGCACTAAGACGCGGTGGGCCAGCTCCTTGATGGGTATCAGCGGGGTGGCGTCCGCCTTGCGTCGGATCATCCCCTCGGCCATCTCCAGATCGTCGTCCGGCACCTCGGTCATACGCGAGGCGAGACGCAAGATCTTGCTACGGAGTTTTGCGGATGCCCTGGAGATCGCTCCCCCTCCGGTAACGGCGCTCCGACTGCCCCAAGTGCCCATACCGTAGGGAACGGCGTTCGTGTCGCCTTCAATGATTTTGACATCGACGAGGGAAACGCCAAGCTCGTCAGCCGCGACCTGGGCCAAGGTGGTCTCGTGACTTTGGCCATGGGAGTGGGTCCCGACCAGCACGGTGACCTTACCCCCAACATCCATACGCACCGTTGCTGATTCATAGCCGCCCAGATTCAGCCCCATGGAGGCAAAGGCCGCCGAGCTCGGTGCCGTACCTTCCAGATAGCAGCCAATGCCAATACCCAGGTAGCGGCCCTGGACTCGGGCCCGCTGCTGTTCGGCTCGACACTCCTGGTAACCCAAGATGTCTAGCGCTTTCTGGAGGGACTCGCGATGGCTGCCGCTCTCGACTTCCGCACCAATAATGGTGGTATACGGATGCTCTTCTTTTCGGATCATATTCCGTAGCCGCATCTCGGCCGGGTCGAGTCCCAGTTTGTGGGCGGCCAGGTCCATCAGCCGCTCCATGGTCAGCACTCCAATCGGCAGCCCCACCCCACGGTACACCCCAATCGTGGTCTTGTTGGTAGCAACCGATACGGCCTCAAAACTGAAGGTCGGAGTCTTATACGGTCCGGGCATACTGGAAGCGGCATGTCCGGCTTCAAACGCAGACCCCCACGGGTATTCGGAATACGCGCCCACATCGCCGACAAACCGGCCTCTGATGCCGAGGATAGTGCCATCCTGCCGGACGGCAAGTGCGGCTTGGACGACTTGCTGTTTGGC
Source organism: uncultured Binatia bacterium (SeqCode) (assembly GCA_965116085.1). Lineage (GTDB taxonomy): Bacteria > Desulfobacterota > Binatia > Bin18 > Bin18 > Bin18. Next base: position 3,881,415 of record OZ220487.1, on the reverse strand, counting down.
ATGGAGTGAGGCTGATAGATTTTCGCGGCGATCTTCAATCCATTTGACCGGTCGGCCAAGACGGCGCGCGAGATAGGCGGACACGGCCTCCTCGGGAAAGAGATGCCCCTTCTGCCCGAACCCGCCGCCAACGTCCGGGGCCACCACGCGGATGTGATGTTCAGGGAAATCCAGCACCAGGGCGATATGTGAACGGAGTACATGCGGCACCTGCGTGGACGACCACATGGTCAGCGTGTCTGTTGCCGGTTCAAAAGACGCCACGCAGCCCCGTGTCTCCATGGGCAGAGCCATATGACGGCCGGTGGTGAGGCGCTCTGAAACAACACAATCCGCCTCCTGAAACGCTCTGGCCACGTCTCCCATCTCGGCCTGGAGTGTTTGCATGACGTTATCGCCCCACTCCTCGTGCACGAGTGGGGCGTCCGCGGCGAGGGCTTGTTCGACATCAGATACGGGCACAAGTGGTTCATACTCCACGTCGACCAGATCGACGGCATCTTCTGCCGCATAGCGGTCGGTGGCTACCACAACTGCCACAGCCTCGCCTACAAAGCGTACTTTGTCTCGGGCTAGGACGGGCCAATCACAGGGTTTATGCGTCGGTGCTTTAGCAGGCTCGTATTCGACCCGGAGCGGCTTAATGGCCTCGGCAATATCGGCTCCGGTCAAAACAAGCCGGACGCGGGGGTGATGCTGGGCCGTGTCCATATTAATGGAGACAATCCGCGCGTGCGCGTATGGGCTGCGGACAAAGGCGAGAGCGAGCGAATCGGGCAGGTCGAGATCGTCTACATACTGCGATTTGCCCAACAGGATACGGGGGTCTTCGACCCGGCGTACCTGTGCGCCGACCATTTTTCCGGTTCCACCTTGGGAGGATGCCATATACCTGTGTCCTAGGATTGGGATTGTTCCGCAACCGCATGAACGGCTTTCACGATATTCACGTAGCCGGTACAGCGGCATAGATTACCGGACAGACCATACCGGATTTCTTCTTCGCTCGGCTGCGGATTCTTGTTGAGGAGGTCTACCGCACTCATGAGAAATCCGGATGTGCAGAACCCACATTGGAGCGCATGGTTATCCCAGAAGGCTTGCTGCAACGGGTGCATCTCATCGCCATCGGCAAGCCCCTCAAGCGTTTGGAGCTCTGCCCCATCGGCTTGAACAGCGAAGAGTAGACAGGACCGCACACTTTCGCCGTCCATAATGATAGTGCACGCACCGCACACACCGTGTTCGCAGCCGATATGGGTGGCGGTCAGACCCAAGTCGTGGCGGAGGAAATCGGCTAGGAGTCGGCGGACCGGCACTTCACGTTCGTACTCGCGGTCGTTGACGTAGACGTGGATAGTCTGATGCTCGGTAAATTGTGTTTCTGCCATAGCCCTTCCCTTAGTTATGCAGTCGAAGAGGAAACATGTCCGGCATCTACCCGTCTATGGGAGGACATGTCGATTCTTTTGCCCCCAAGCTTCTTTCAGTGCCCGTTGTGTCAGTACCCTGACCATTCTGCGTCGATAGTCAGCAGAGCCGTGAACATCCCCCGACGGGTCGACGGCGGCAGCGGCTTTTTCCGCCGCCGCCGTCAGAACCGCAGCCTCGCCCTGACTGCCGGTGATGATCGGTTCCACTTCGGCAACGTGGAGCGGCGTGGAATGTGCTCCCCCAACCCCCAGTGAAGCTGCCGAGCACGTACCGCTGTCATCCAGCGTCAACTGACACGCAACGGCGACGATGGCGAAATCGCCCGGTCGGCGGCACAGTTCCTGGAATCCCCAGACCGCGCCCGCAGGAGCGACCGGAAAACGGACCTCACACAGAATTTCAGTCGGCTCAATCGCAGTCATGAGTGGGGCGAGAAAGAATTCACGCGCCGCAACCGTCCGGGAGTTGTCCTGAGAGCACAGTACGAGTTGGGCGTCCAAGGCCGCCACGACCAAGGGCCATTCTGCAGCAGGGTCGGCATGGACCAAGCTACCCCCAAGAGTTCCCCGGTTCCGTATCGCCAAGTGGCCAACCTCGACCGCAGCCCGGCTTAACAAGGGCTGGGCGGCCTGGACCTCATCGGACACTTCGATCTGTCTATGCCGCGTCATAGCACCAATACACAAAGTGTCATGGTCCCGCTTGATATAGGCGAGATCATTCAGGCGGTTCAGGTCGACAATCGATTCGACCGAGGCCATGCGCAGGTTGAGCAATGGAACGAGGCTCTGCCCGCCAGCCAGGACTTTGGCCTCATCACCACCCACCTGCAGCAAGGCCAAGGCTTCCTCAATAGAGCCGGGACACGCATATTTGAATGGTGCCGGTTTCATACCCTCCAGCTAGCAGGTTTCAGATTTCAGGGCAAATAAAAAGAGAGGAAAGCCATTTTTGGTTGACATCCACTGTGGTTGATATCGGCGGGACCATGATAGATATCCGCATACTTGACAAAGGCTTTCCCCCGAGAGTTGCAATTTTCGCATGCCCGGTCTGGTTTCGACTGGTTGAGGCGGTGGGAGTCGGCTTCATCCGGAGTCAGCGGTTTGCGTCGATACGGAAGCCGGGATGGGGAGGGACTCACAGATTACTCTCGAAGGCTCTCTTCACTCCATAAAATTTCCGACTCAATCCCGGTCCAGAACAGCCCTCCCCATCGGAAATGTCCATTTTAGGCGAATGGAGAGGAATATCCCGGAATAAATTTTTTGACTATAGTCAATTATTTTCGAAATCTTTCGAGTTGTAAACCGCAACAAGGCGGGCGCGGCCTGTCCTGTAGGGAAAATGCCACCTCGGCTCCGCGCAGTGGCGCACCCCGGGGCGGGCGAAGAACAGGCAACGCCCAGCTGGGCTGCGCGGCTTCGCCAATCTGCCGCTCGCCGGGCGCACCGGCACCGGCGGACGAGGGGACCCCCCGCCCGCTGCAGGGCGGGAAAGACGGCCGATCCGGCCCCCCCTTGGCGCCCCCACCCGTTTTACCCACGGAAACAAAAACCCGCCTATCCACCGAAATCTGGCTTGCTCAGACCTTCCCTGGTGCGTCACGATTCCGTATAGCTACCCGTCTTTCCCGCACAAGCATCCATCTCGCCACCTTAACCGTTAGCTGGACGCCGGATCACAGCCGGCATGGTCGGAATGGAGCACAGGTCCACAACTTGTCGAGAAGCGTCCTAGCCATCCTCAGACGGCTTTGCCAAGCGGCGACGGCGAGCTGTCAGGAGTGATTCAAAGGCTGCTCTAATCTCAGGATTATCAATAGGCGGAACAGTGACCTCACGAAACTGCGGCAGTGTCCGTTGCGGGGGGGACGGTGTCGCAACGTCCTCCTGTCGTATTGGCCCCCGCCCAAAATAGATCTGCTGAATCATCTCCGCCCCGATGAAGTGATTCAGCTGGCGGCGGAGACGCTCCTTCACAAACTGCAACTCTTGTATCAGAGCGGGGTGGAAGACTGTGACAAAAAGCTTTCCATTCCGAAACCGGGTCGGCTGTGCCTTTTTGGCATTGGCCAGACCAACGACCTTTGGCCACACTTCCCAGACATTATATACGCGCAGTTTCTCAGGCTCTGCACTATCAGGAAAAATTGTGCGTAAGACCCCGGCGACGGAATTCCAGTGCGCATTTTTCGTTTGGCTTTCCATCATCTTCTACATCAGGATAGGGGGAAGCTTGCCATATCACCATCTCTGGCTCTTATGAATACTTTGCCCGAGAATACTTAGGAATACTTAAAACATTCTGCTTCTGGATAAAATCCATGATCTCTCATTTTCCTTCTCCTGCAATTTAGACAGGGAAACAACCAAAATGCAGTTTTCTTATTTACAACATAAGTCTCCGTCACTAGATAATGACGCATCGTTCGCTTATGGGTTGTACGGTAACACCTATTATGCGTTGGGACGGATTTATTTCATACTTTTTCTTCCGCAAGCGATTTTAATAGCCTACAAATTCTTGCGCTCTCAGAACTTGACAATACAATATATAGTATGTAGCTCGGTTTTTCATTCTCGTTTTGAAACAGTCTATTTCGGACCAAGATGCATTAAGGCAAGGAAGAGGAGGAGGCCATGGGAGCGAAGATGCAGAGGAGAGATGGGGTTGGGGTGGAGGAAACGCAGGCGGCCACGGTGGAAGGGAGACCCGTGGCGGAGCAGCCCAAACAGCAAGCAGCCCGGAGTGCAGGGCTAGCGATTCAGCGCCATTTCACCCAGTCGAACGTCGACCCGCTCGAGGCGGTTGAATGGGAGAAGCGGAGTGCCGTGATATCGGGCGAAAACGGAGATGTGGTTTTTGAACAACACGAGGTCGATATCCCGAAATCCTGGTCTCAACTCGCGACCAATGTCGTGGTTTCAAAATATTTTCGAGGCCCACTCGGAACCCCACAGCGAGAGTCTAGCGTCCGCCAGATGATCGGGCGCGTGGTCAACACAATTACCGCATGGGGGAAGCAGGGCAACTATTTTGCCAGTACAGACGATGCGCAGGCTTTTTCAGACGAATTGACCCATTTACTTGTCCAGCAAAAATTGGCCTTTAATAGCCCGGTCTGGTTCAACGTTGGCGTTGAACCCCGCCCTCAATGTTCAGCTTGTTTTATTCTGTCGGTCGACGACACTATGGACTCCATCCTGGATTGGTATCGCAAGGAGGGAGTGATTTTTAAGGGCGGCTCGGGGGCGGGAGTCAACCTCTCGGCAATTCGCTCGTCAAAAGAACGATTGGGTGGTGGTGGAACGGCATCAGGGCCGGTTTCTTTTATGCGGGCGGCAGACGCCTCTGCTGGGGTTATTAAGTCCGGCGGGAAAACGCGTCGAGCCGCGAAAATGGCTGTCCTCAACGCTGACCATCCAGACATTGTCGAGTTTATTCAGTGTAAGGCTGAGGAGGAGAAAAAAGCCTGGACCTTGATTGAAGCCGGCTATGACGGTTCCATTGACGGAGACGCGTACAGTTCCATTTTTTTCCAGAATGCCAATAACTCAGTCCGGGCGACCGATGGTTTTATGCAGGCCGTGGTGAAGAATACCGAATGGCAGACGCATTTTGTCCTAACCGGTGACCCGTGCACGTCCTATCAGGCACGCGACCTTATGCATATGATTGCCACGGCAACGCATCACTGTGGCGACCCGGGTATGCAGTTCGATACCACCATTAATGACTGGCATACCTGCCCGAATACCGGTCGGATCAATGCATCGAACCCATGCTCGGAGTATATGCACCTCGACAATAGCGCTTGTAATTTGGCCTCGCTCAATCTCCTTAAATTCCTCAAAGACGACGGCAGCTTTGACACCGCCGCGTTCAAGCATGCCATTGATATCAGCATCACCGCACAGGATATCATCGTCGATAATTCCAGCTATCCAACGGAGGAAATCACGGCCAATGCCAAGGCGTTTCGTGAACTCGGCCTCGGCTATGCCAACCTTGGCGCCCTCCTGATGTCCCTCGGCTTGCCCTATGATTCGGAATCCGGACGGCAGTACGCCGGAGCGATCACTGCCCTGATGACGGGGCAAGCTTATCTGCGGTCGGCTCGTATTGCAGAGGAGATTGGACCTTTTTCCGGGTATGCAAAAAACAGTACTCCCATGCTGCAAGTGATCGACAAGCACCGCTCCTATGCGTACAAACTGGACCCCACCCTCGTTCCGCTTGATCTGCTGTCAGACGCACGTAAGGCTTGGGATGAAGCATTATTGCTGGGACAAGCCGTTGGCTACCGCAACTCGCAAGCCAGCGTGTTAGCACCAACTGGCACCATTGCTTTCATGATGGACTGCGACACCACCGGCGTTGAACCTGATATCGCCCTGGTCAAATACAAACGCCTAGTCGGTGGCGGCATGCTCAAGATCGTGAACAACACGGTTCCCCGCTCCCTTAAACGGCTTGGCTACGACAGCAAGGAAATCCAGTCCATTGTTGAATATATCGACGAGCACGAAACGATCGAGGGCTCTCCCGATCTACGAGACGAGCACCTCAACGTGTTTGACTGCGCCTTTAAGCCGTCGCACGGGAGCCGGGCGATTCATCATCTGGGCCATTTGCGCATGATGGGCGCGGTCCAGCCCTTTATTTCCGGAGCTATCTCAAAAACGATCAACATGTCCAATGATGCCACAGTCAAAGACATCACCCAGGCCTATATTGAGGCCTGGAAGCTCGGACTAAAGGCCGTCGCTATCTACCGGGATGGCTGTAAGCGGGTTCAGCCGCTGGGAACGCAAAAGCCGTCACCCTCCGCAGTACTCACAGCCGAACCGACAACGGCCGGTGTTGAGCCGAAACCGACTCGTCGCCGTTTACCCGAAGACCGGAGTGCAATTTGTCACAAGTTTGAGATTGCTGGGCATGAAGGCTATATTCACATCGGTTTTTATGAGGACGGGACACCCGGTGAAATGTTCATCCGGATGGCGAAAGAAGGCAGCACGATCTCAGGCTTAATGGATACGATCGCTACCCTGACCTCGGTCTCATTGCAGTATGGCGTACCGCTCGAAGCCTTGGTCTCTAAATTCAGCCATGTTCGCTTTGAGCCATCAGGCTTCACCCGTAATCCTGATATTCCGTTTGCAAAATCCTTGACGGATTATATCTTCCGCTTTCTGGGAGCCCGTTTTTTGTCTACAGAACAAAAACAAGAAGCTGGGTTAGCCGAGACGGAGACCGACCCCCTCCAGACAGAGGTTCATACTCCCACGCCTGTCGTGTCGGTGGAACACGTCGAAGAGACGCCACCGGTTGCTATTGATGAGCATATACAGCGAACACGGGCTGACACTTCCTATACCCGTCCAACTTGGCAGCCCCAAGCCGATGCACCAAGTTGTGCGGACTGTGGATCAATCATGATCCGGAACGGGTCATGCTACAAGTGTTTAGATTGTGGCTCAACAAGTGGCTGTTCGTAGACTTCGTCCAGTGGGGAAAGGAGCAAGGGGCAGCATAATGAGGGAAACGAGGATGCCTCTCTTGCGATGGGCTGGGGTATCAAACTAGGCGGGGCGCTGTAGCGCCCCGCTGCGGGGGTCGAGACGATAGCATGGATTTTCTCGGCGGCAGGACCGGCCTATTTTTTGTGTGTCAATGCTATGAACGGAGGCAGGTTCAACAACTCTGGCCATAGCCTGGGCCTGATCGGTTTCCCGCTACGCATCAATTACTCAGCGTCATCGGCATCGGGGTAGGATAGGCATACGAAATACCATAGATCAGATGCGGGCCTGCAGATTTTGCCATTTTCATTTCTTTTGGCTTGGTTCGTGGGGAAATGTGTAAGACAAAGCCGTTTTTTGCTGTCAAAAGGCGCGGCTTCCGATGCAATTGCTTTCCTGAAGGCTGCATAGTGTGTAGGTGGGATTCTTTCGGTATGCCTAGACTAGTGGCCAACCTCTTTGGCTAATCCAGGAGAATTGGTCTCCTCGGCCTGATCAAGTAAATAACCGAGTTCCCGCAGTCCTTCATTCATATGGTAGGCTACAGATAAGAGTGAGCCATAGGTGTTCTCATCTGGATCGTACAATTTGAGATGATCGTTAATGACACACAGCAGCTCCCGCATCTGCTCTTCAGCATGAATGAGATGCTCACATGGAGCCAGCGCCTCCCCCGTCTCGTCAAGCGGTGTTCCCATAGCTCGCATTATAGCCGACCTGCTACGTGCCGCCTAGTGGGATACGGTATGGGTATGGTTGAGAGTCACGGGGGGACCTCATGCGGAAGCGGTCCTGGGCGGTGAGCCAACTCGGGCAGTTCCTCACGGCTCTCGCCAGCGGCACGTACGTACGCAACACCACCGTCCCAGCAGCCGACCTCCCGAACGGGAAGCCACGGCCCATCGGACCGGGGGTCTCCCGGGCGGGCCGCGAACCCGGCCTCGCAGGTTTCGGGACTGGACCTGCAACGGCTGTCGACGGACCTCGAAGCGCCGCAGGGCGATCCGGTGCTTCCGGCGGAAACGTTCCTGGATCCCTTGAGTTCGCTGGCGCCTGCTGGCGGGCTTCCGCCCGGCGCTCGCTGAGAGGATGCGGGCTGTGCCCGCGACTCCAGAGGAGCGGCTCGCTGGCTTCATCACGGCCCCCCAAGGGGCTCTCCGTGGTCAGCCATTTCCGCCAAATCTGTTGAGTGAGTGATTTCAGAGGTTGTGGGCGGTTCGAGAAAAAGTGCTTCGCAACCTTGTCATGCGAAAACCGTAGGATAAGGGGGATGGTTGGCGTACGGAGAATGAACTCTGTCCAAGAATCCGTGTCGCACACCGCGCGGCGCCCCCGGGATGGCTCCGGGTGGTGCGCGGGGGTTCCGCCGGCATTGAGGAGCCGGTGGCGAGCCGCGGCCTGCCCCTGCCGGACGGTCGGCGGGCGGCGCCGGTCTCGCTTGCTCAACGACGCGCCTTGCGCCCTGGAGGGAAACTTGCTGGCGGGGCGGGAACCCGGGCCCTAGGGGCGGGAACAGCCCTTTTGCGGGAGTACGGACAGGGTGGGCGGGCCTCGCATGCGGCGGCGCTGAGGCGCGCCCGCCGGGTGCGCGGGCGCACGGCGCACGAGCCGTTCCACCCCCGGACGCACCAAGGCGACGGCGTTGCGCCCACCTGCGGCCCCGGCCAGCGGCCTCTGGCGCCGGGGGGTGCCGGGTTGCCGCTGCGGGCCTTTTTGATCGCCCAGAGGCAGCCGCGCGGCGCGCTGTTTCCGACGGCGCGGGAGCGGGCGGGCCGCCTGCAAGACTGCTGGGCACGGCTGCGCCGCGTGTGTCTGGCATGTTTCAGTCCGGGCGGGGAGGCCCGGTAGCGGGCCCTCGCCTGCGGCTCCCGCCGACCCGAACTCGGCCCTTCGAACCCGCCTGCCCCCTCGCCGTGGGGGGGGGGAAGACGAGCGGATTTTTTGGGGAAAACAACGGGGCCAAACGACTCCTCCGGCGCCGGGCGGAGATGCGGCCTTCCCCCACCCATCCGCCAACCGGCCCTCCGCGCCAAAATGCCGCCCTATCCGCACCGCAACATGACTCGGCGGGAATCACTGCAGACATAGCGCCTCCCCCGTTCTCCAACAATCGCTCGCCTCATACGGTTTGCGGATGACAAGGTTGCGAAGAATCTCTTCTCGAACCGTCCAAAACCCCTGAAACCACTGACACGAGAGACTTGGCGGGAATCGCCGCTCCGTGGTCGAGTTGACCGCTGGCACCCCCGAGGCGCTGAGCCGCAGCGAGCCCCCGGCCTCAGAGAGCACCGAACGCCGGGTCGAGCCGAGGGAGACGCTCGGTTGCGCAGTTGCTGCGTATGCCGCGACGAAGTGCCCGAATACCGCCACGCCTGCGGGCACCGCTCTTCGCTTCACCCCCTTCTCGCCCTGGCCGCCGCCCCGTGCGCCGCCCGGCTCTCGCAGGAGCAACGGCAGGCGGGCGGAGCGTTCCAGAGCTCCAGCAAGCAACGCTTTCCCGCTCCTGCGGCTCCCCCCTTTCCCAACGTCCTCGCCGCCTTGCCGCCCGAGCCCCTGCACGCTGCCGATGGCGAGTGGAGCGCCCAGCAGGGCAGCGGGCCGGCGCCGGTGGCCTTGGGGGAAAGGATGAGCGCGGGGCCGCGCAGCAGCCCGCCGCCGGCCGCCGCATGATGGTGGCCGCCGTCGAGCACGGCACCGGACTGGGCCTCGGACAGGGCGAGGGCGGCCGCAAAAGCAACACAAGCCCGGCCGGGCGAGAACTCTCCCGCACCTTCGCCCTTTGCCGGACGCGGAGGGCCCTGCGATGCGCGGCCTGCCCACCACTACACGGCACGATGCCTGAGCGAGGGCAGCGCCGACTCCGAGACCACCGCCTTCAAGGACAACAGGAAACGCTCCGCAACACTCTCCAGGCACTGGCCTTCAGCCAGGCGCCTTCCCACGCGCCCTTCGACCAGGGACATGGCCATTTCGCGGGGCGCCGCTGCGCCGTCGGCGATCTCTCCGGCGACCCCTGGCACGGCAAGGCCGCTATCCAGGGGCGTCGCCAGGCCGTACGCCTCGAACGCGAGCGGGACCTGCGCAAGATCGCACCGAAGAGACCTGGGGCTGCCTTCCCTCGACGCCCGCCGCGCCGGGCCCGAGCAAGTGCTGGCTCTGGGGCGCACTCACTGGCAGAGCGAGAATGCCGCAACCTGCCGCACAATTTCACATGTCTGCCCAACGCCGCCCGCGTCATGGGGCGTTGGGACGGCCGTTTTCGCCCGCTGCTCGAAGCCCCTCGCCATGACGCCGCCCGCGTACAGGAGGTCCGCGCCACCCTCACTGCCCTCACCCGAACCCTCAACCGGCGGTGCCGGCCCCCGGCATCAGGAGAAGGCGGGCGGTGCACGGTGCAGCGCAGCATCGTGCCCGGGCATCCGGAATCCCTCGCTGGATCGGCCTGCACGCCCCCTGAGGAGGCTAGGCAACCCGCGATGACGGCTGATTCAGCCCCGGCCTCCCGCCACTGCGGCGCTGCTCCCCGAGACTCTGGCCCTGCCTTCGAGAAAAGAATGTTCCTGCATTCCCCCGCCCTCGACACAGGGGTTGTCCAGGTTCAGATACATGTGAGACTTTGATTCGGCGTGATGGGGTCGTTGTTGCTGCCCGGTTTGGGTAGGGACTCCGGCCTCTGCTTCCCCTGAGCGAGCGGGGCGAGCGAGGGGGGGCCCCGCACCCCGGTGCGCGTCGGGGTGCGGGGGCGGGGCGCCTGTTGTTGCAGCAAAGCCAACAGGCGCCCCGCCCTAGGGCCTGTTCCCACTCATGCGCATGCTTCTGGTCTCCTGGCTGTATGGACCTCCCGCCAGCTCACTACGCCCGGAGCGCGCCTCCTCTCCCGGTGCCGCGCGGCCCGGTCCGCCTCTCCCCTCGCCCCGCGCTCCCCGCCCTCTGGTCGGTCGCCGCGACGGGCGGCACTTGGCGCGGGTTGCCGCCCCGCTTCGGCACCGCGCACCGATCGTGCGCCTCAAGCAGGCGGCCCAGTCGCTAGCCCGCCCCCTCGTCAAAGTCCCTCCCGCCGGCCCGCTCGCCTGGGCCCGCCCCCCGCTCCTCCCGCGGGGATGAGGGACCGAGCGTCCGCGGGCGCCCCGCCGCGGCCCCGGGCCGGGGCACGGGGGGAGGAGCCCGGGGGGCCGCCGCGGCGAAGCCAGGGGGAGCCTTGGGCGCCTGCCCGGGATCTGTCCACGCGGCGCCACGAAATCGCGCGGGTGTGGCGTCGCTTGCCGGGATGCCGTCGCCTCTGCTCGCGAGGCGAGCAACTTGACGTGCTATGCCTCGGATGCAGCGTCTTCGCACTCATCGTCAATGCGTTGCGGTAGTGTTGACAGGCCTTGGGCAGTTCCAATCTCTGCGCCTCCCCTCATCACGCTCCAACGCCCCTGGGGGGGGATGGCAGCCCAAAGCCGCCGCCCCAGAGGCACTCCTCCCACGCGATGGAGTCGCTCCCAGGAAGGAGCGGTGTAGTGGCGGCCGCGGGCGCCCCCGGGCGAAGACCCCGTGCCACTGCACCAACGAGCCCGCGCAGCGCGGGACGCCCCCCAGGAAGGCCGCCCACCCCGGCGAGAGGAGCCAGCTCCATCACCGGACCGGCGCGCACACACTTCCAGGCGCCCTGCCCCGTGAGCCAGCGCCGTGGCCCGCGGGGGGACGCCCGGGCCACGGCGCACGACACCCGGCGCTTCCGGCCGACCGGGCGCGAGGACCGGGCGCATCCCCGGCCCGCGCTGCCGGGCCGGGCCGGGTGCGAAGCCCCCCCCCACCCACGCCAACGGCCCCTGGCCGGGCTGCCACCGACAAGCCCCCAACTCACCGGCGGCGGCGCGCGCCCACTGGAGGGCAAGAGCCGCGTACTGGCGCTTCGACCCAAGGCAACCTCACCGGCAGAGATGGCAGCGACCCCCTCAACCACTACCAATACTGCTACCACCCTGTCCGCCCCTCCTCCCCCTACGCCCTGGACTGGAAAACGCCCCTGGCCTATCTGCGCCAATACCGGAGAGCCCAACCCCCACCGTCTCAGATGTAGGGAACCGAGACAGGTCTTGACTCACAGAGGGAAAAAGAGATCTGATGCCCGTGGTATTCTATGGGCTGTAGCAAAATCATGCTCTAATAAAGCATATTGGAGGTATTGTGAGACGCAGGTATGCTGGCCTATTCGCCCTCGCGGTAAGCTTCAGTGCTATTGGAGTACTCGCAGCAAATCCTCAAAATCATATTGATAACGGCCGTAAATTTGAGGGCGAGATGCGCTGGGGCGAGGCCATGGCCGAATACCACTGGATTCTCACCGAAATCGACGAAAACCATGTGGAAGCACATTATCGTCTCGGCGTTGTTCGCGAAAAAGTTGGCGCAATAGAAGAGGCCATTCAATCCTATAAAACCGTCCTACAACTCAACCCCAGCCACTCTGGGGCGAGGAGTTTTCTTGAGGGATACTATGTGAACGAAGGGATTGCGTTCCGCCGAGAACAGCAGTTTGACAAGGCCCGGGCCGCATTCCAGCAGGCACTCCAGATTAATAGCTCCTCGGCAGCCGCCCATTTTGAGTTGGGCCAGGAGTTCGCGCGCCAGGGACAACTCGATCAAGCGATACAGGAATATCGGGAATCGATTCGGATCGACCCAAGGAGGAGCATCTCCCATACGCGCCTTGCCGCCGCGTACACAGAAAAAGGGCGATACGAACAGGCCATTCAAGCCTACCAAGAGGTCATCAGACAACACCCCCGAGACCCCGCCGCGCACGACGGACTCGGCGTTGCGTACAGTAAAACCGGGCAGCGAGAGAAAGCCATAGAAACGCTCGGGCAAGCAGTTCGGTTTTATCTCGTTCGAGGGGAACGAGAGCAGGCCAGACCGGCCTATGAACTCCAGAAGAAACTGTTAGTGGAAAAAAATTCCGGGAAGAAATAAAGTATCGGGCAATCGTCTTCACCCCGATGAATCTATCGCATTCAGCCTTGGGAAGAATGTCCGGCATACACCCGAGATCGTTTCGGCAGCCCGCTTCCGGCATTGCTGGAGTCGGACGAAAAACGCCAGATGTCGCGGATGGGCTGCGATGTAGGCCATCGCTTTGGAGAGTCGGATCTTTCCCTCTACGGTTGTGAATCCTTTCACGGGTGGAATGCCCATATCAACCGAATCGAGAATGACGCGCAAAGCTAGAAATGGCAGCGTGCGCTCCGCCGCAAAGGCGGCGTGCACTCCGCTTTCCATCTCAACGGCAATACAACCTGTCTCTCGTCTCCGCTTTTCTTTTTGCTGCCGGGTAAAGAGGACACAGGGACTTGTGACGATTCCCCCCTCCATCGTTTCTACGCCTGCCTGCTGGGCGGCGTCTTGAGCAGCACGGAAAAGGCGACTGTCGGCTCCAAACGTATCGAACTGCCCTGCCGGCTCTTCGGCATACATACGCAAAGCCGGAGCCAGAACGAGTTGGCCGGCGGTGAGCTCTGGAATTAACGCCCCAGCACAACCAATAGAGAGTACGGCCGAAAGCGGCCTATTCGTAAATTCCTTGACCGTCTGGCGGGCTTGGCGCGGACCCATCCCCCCGGTAACAATGAGAATATCCTGACGTCCACTCGAGCCGCGCCAGACTCCCGCCCCCTCTCGCCGTACTTCACGCAACACTGAACGCACGGCTGCGCTCTCCCAAGCAAGTGCGGTAAAGACAACGATAGGCTGTGCCATGCTGCCCCCTGTCCAAATGCGTTCCCTGACCTAACGCCAGTCAATGCGCTTCTTCCGTAAGTGGCGGAATGCTGAATCGAGCATCATGACCTCATAGAGCATCGCGGCCAACGGCAAGGTCAATCCCCAGCCCCTGCGTAAATCAAAAAAACGAACGCCGGGAAGATACGCGCCGGTCATCAGGCCCCAGGCAATCCCTCCTTCGAGTATCAAAAGGGGAGTCAGCCGTTCCGGAACATTGACATCAACAATTAAGGGGAGACCGAAAAACACGAGGCCACAGAGAAAAAGAATGGGAGGGAGGCCAAACGCAACAGCTAGACCGACAACAGTGCCAATGAGCCGAAGCCAGGAATAATTGAGTTCGGTAAAGGCAGTTCGTCTGACCATACGCCAAATACTGTCTACCGTATCGTAGACACGTAGACTTTTGATGTCGGTGCGACTCAGGCAGAGCCGAATCGTGAACCCGGCTCTCTTCACTAGTTGGCCAAGAGTCACATCGTCTATGATCTGGTCCCGTAAAGCCTGAAATCCACCGATGCGGATGAGGGCCTGAGAGGAGAGCAAGACACATCCACCAGCCGATGCGGCAGTTGTTTTCCGGGAGTCGTTTACCCAACGCAGGGGATATAACAGGATAAAGAAGAAGACAAAGGGCGGGATGAGTAGGCGTTCGGCAAAGGACACACAACGCAGACGAGCCATTCGGCTATTGAGCGCGATTTGCTCGGCCTCACTTTCTGTCACTAAGTGCCGGAGAGAATCAGAAGCATGCCAAATGTCAGCATCGGTCAGAAGAAGATAGTCGGGAAGGTTCTCATTCGAGTCCGGCGTCAAACCACACGCCACAGATCCTTGTTGCAATGCCCACATCTTACCAACCCAGCCCGCTGGGAGGGTTGTCCCCGAAACAATACGCAGACGGTCTGTGGCTTTGGTCTGCTCAGCGATTGCAGTAGCAACGATCGCGGTTTGGTCGTGGGAGCGATCATCAATGACGCTCACTGAAAATGATCCTGGATAGTCTTGATTCAGCAGAGAGGGTAGCGTCTCACGCAATATCGCTGCTTCGTTTCTGGCCGGGATTAAGACCTGAACAAATGGCCATTCATGTGGCTCAAGAGGTAAAACGTTGTCCTCCCCAGCAGGGCAAAAATCCCACGGGCGCGCCGGATGCAGCACGATGCCGATCCAGATGAGCAGAGCAAACGCCCCGAACACGAGACAAATTGTCACACCTTTCTCCTAGAGGGATGGCGTCATCTCCCTACTCTCTCACATAGTCGTGTGCGCGGAACCATGTAATAGCCTTGTGGAAGGCTTCACGTACAGGAGTTTGCTGGACTCCTAATTCACGTAAGGCTTTGGCTGGACTAAAAAACATTTTCTTCTTACTCAGTCGGACCCCGACGGGAGGGGCAAAAGGCTCACGGCCGGGAATAAGACGGGCGAGTGCAGCATCACCATAGGCAACCCCTAAGGCGAGCGCATACGGGATCTTAAAGCGAGGCGCTGGACGGTCAGTGAGTTCAGCGAGGAGTTGGAGGATCTGCCGAAGGGTCAGATTCTCATTACCGAGAATATATTTTTCCCCTATTTTCCCATGGGCCGCGGCCAAAAGATGACCTTGTGCCACATCCTCAACGTCGATCACATTCAGCCCAGTGTCCACATAGCCCGGCATGTTCCCGTTCAGGAAATCCACAATCAATTTCCCGGTGGGAGTGGGCTTGATATCACCTCTCCCAACGGGAGTGCTCGGGTTCACGATGACAAGCGGCAAGCCGTCTTGGGCATATTGCAGTGCCACTTGTTCGGCCAGGAATTTGCTCCGTTTGTAATGCCCGACCATATCAGCGAGGCGAACCGGAGTGTCTTCCGTGCCTTGACGACCATCCCCTGGAATGCCGAGCGTCGCTACAGAACTCGTGTACACGACTTTTTCCGCCCCGGCCTCGTACGCCGCTCGTAAAACATTCTCTGTGCCGAGGACATTACAGTCGTACATCTCTTGTTTACGCCGGACCCATAATTTGTATAGCGCAGCAACATGATAGACTTGGTGACAGCCCCGGGTCGCCTGAAGGACACTCTGATAATCCCGTACATCACCAGTAACGATATCGACCGGGATATCTTTCACCAAATCGGTATGTGCCGTCTGGCGCATGAGGACACGGACGTGTGAGCCGGCCTGAACGAGTGCACGGGCAACTGCTCCACCAACGAAACCGGACGCACCGGTTACCAACACAGGCATAGCCCCTTCCCGTAGATTGCCTCTCGTCCGGTGTCAAGGGTATAGGTTTATCGGCCTGTGTCTGTTATGAGGGAGGAAGTCTTTTTGTGAGGAGGCAGGCCATGGCTGACATTCCACAGGTTTCAGATTCCAGCTTTGACAGTGATGTGCTGAAGGCGGACATCCCTGTACTAATCGATTTTTGGGCTCCGTGGTGTGGCCCCTGTCGGGCTATTGCGCCGATTGTCGAAGAACTCGCCAGCGAATATGAGGGTAGGCTCAAGATTGCCAAAATGAACGTCGACGACAATCCCCAGACACCGGCCCAGTACGGGGTGCGGGGCATTCCGAATCTTATTTTGTTTAAGGATGGCGAAGTCAAGCAGCAAATTGTGGGGGCAGTTCCGAAGGCGCACCTCGTGAAAGCTATTGACGCCGTTGTCTAAGGCAATCAGCAAATATTCAAAAGAGCAGGCGTCTCGTGCTCACGTTGAGCGCTAGGCCAACCGCCACCATCGTCGTAAGCAAGGAAGAGCCCCCGTAGCTCAAGAAGGGTAAGGGAACTCCGACGACAGGTAGTACCCCGACATTCATCCCGGCATTAATCACAATCTGCCAGAATATGATCCCGGCGACCCCAACGGAGAGGAGCAAACCGAACCGTTCACGGGCCCGGAGAGCAATGACGAGCAGACGTACCAGCAGGAGGCCGTATAATAGTAATAGGCCAAAGGCTCCGACAAACCCCCACTCTTCAGCAAAGACGGCGAAGACAAAATCCGTATGCTTTTCAGGCAGAAAGTCGAGACGGTTTTGTGTCCCCAGCAGGAACCCCTTACCCCAAAACATCCCTGATCCCACCGTCATCTGTGATTGGATCATATGATAGCCTGCACCGAGGGGGTCGACATCCGGGTATAAGAACGACAAGACTCTTTGTTGCTGGTAGGGCTTGAGATACGCCCAGATGAAGGGCAGAGCGCTCCCACCAGCCAGAGCAAGAACGGATAAGGACCGCAAGCGCAGGCCCGTGGCAAAAGTCAGAGTGAGAAAGAGAAGTCCTAGCGTGATGGTAGTTCCAAGATTTGGCTGCCAGAGGACGAGGGCCGCCGGAGCGGCAAAAAATGCGGCTGGCGCGAGAATATCTCTGATACCATACCCCCCCGGAGGGACGGAGCGGTGATACCAACGGGCTAGCACGAGGAGCAGGCCGATTTTCATGAATTCAGCAGGCTGGAGAGAAAACATACCAACATATATCCAGCGGCGTGCACCTCCACCAAAGGAGCCAATAAGGGGCACGAGGACAAGTAGACCGAGCGCAGCGCAGTATAAGAGATAGGCCCACTGCTCGAGCCGGCGATAGTCAATGGCGAAGGCGAGACCCATCCCGCAAAGGCCCATGGCGGCCCAGGTGAGCTGTCGAATGAACTGCGGACTCGCCTGGGGTGACCCGTCATAGGTTGCGCTGTAGAGCCCTAGCAGCCCAAGCCCTAGCAGCCCAACCGTTAGACAAAATAATACCCAGTCGAAATGCTCAATCAGACGTCTGTCGAATCCCATCCTTCTCTCGACCCCGTTGCTCAACAATGCGAAAGTATGCCGCCAAGACCTGACGAACAACAGGTGCAGCAACGGCTCCTCCCCCCTGACCGGCGTGTTCAATCAGACAGGCAACAGCAATTTGAGGATTCTGGACCGGCGCAAATGCGATGAACCAAGCGTGGTCGCGGTGGTGACGAGGGATATCCTCCTCTTCATCATGTATGCGACTCACGACCTGAGAGGTTCCTGTCTTACCAGCGACTTCAGCATGGGGCAGACGCGCTTTCTTTCCCGTTCCCCGCTCGCCATGCACGACCTCTCGCATGCCGTCTCGAACGATATGGAGATGCTCTTCAGGGATATTAACGCGCGTAATAACCTCTGGAGAATAGGTCTGAAGAGACTCTCCATCAGAGCCGCTTACTTGTGTGACAAAGAAAGGGCGATAGATGACTCCCCCGTTTGCAAGCGCCGCCGTCGCAACGGCCATCTGGAGAGGCGTTGCGAGGACATAGCTTTGCCCGATCACAACGGATAGCGTCTCCCCCCCATACCATGGGGCATTGAAACGGCGCCGCTTCCATTCAATGTCGGGAATCACCCCCGGTGCCGCCTCAAGCTGAAGCTTGAGGTCTTGACCGAGCCAAAACCGACGAGCGTGCTGAGCAATATTCTGTATCCCGAGACGTAGTCCAACCTTGTAGAAATAGACGTCGCACGACTGGGCGATGGCTTGTTTCACATCTACCCAACCATGCCCAGACCGCTTCCAGCAGTGGAAGGTACGCCCGCCAAAGGGCAGACCTCCCTGACAGTTGAACTGCGTCTCAGGTGTAATAATTCCTTCCTCTAGCCCCGCCAGCGCCATAAAGGGCTTAAACGTAGAGCCCGGAGGATATTGTCCCCGGAGGGCTCGATTGGTAAGCGGGCGTAGGGGGTCCTCTACGAGCGTCCGCCATTCGTTGGGCTTAATGCTGAGCGCAAAAAGATTCGGATCAAATGAGGGGCGACTGGCCAGAGCCAGAACCTCTCCCGTCTCGACGGCAAGGACCACAACGGCGGCGCCCTCTGCCTCTCCTAGAGCCTGTTCGACCTGTTCTTGCAGTTCCAGATCAAGCGTTAGGTGTAGATTATATCCGGGTTGGGTCTTCACTTCGTCTAAAATACGTAATTTCCTTCCCGTTGCATCAACTTCAACCTGCTGTCCGCCATTATATCCACGCAGATATTCTTCCCAGGCTTTCTCCAATCCAACCTTGCCAACAAGATCTCCCTGCCGGTACCTCTTATTTTCATTGATCTCCGTCTGATTCACTTCACCGATGTAGCCGACGAGGTGGGCAGCAAGATTTCTTTCAGCATAGAATCGCTTGAGGCTCGCCTCAACGGTGACACCGGGCAGGTCTAATTGGTGAGCTTCGATTGCGGCTAGCGTATTCCAAGAGATATCACGGGCTACAGAGACACCTTCGTATGCGGGTCGGCGTGGGTTCCGGGGAGTCTTTCCCTCCAGAAAACCTGCCGCCTCGGGCAAGTACGAGACAAGAGTATGAAGCGTTGTCAAACGATCTTGCACGTCTTCCGGGACGAGAATGACATCAAACGACGGACGATTTTCTGCGACGACCCGTCCGGTTCGATCCAGCATGAGGCCTCGTATAGACGGCAGCCGCTTCAGGCGAATCCGATTCTTTTCCGATAGCGTTCGGAAACGCTCGCCCTCGACAATTTGCAGCTGCCACAAACGAAAGACCAGCGCACAAAAAACAAACAGGACGATGATACTAATGACACCGATGCGACGGTGGCACGCAGTGAGCGCCTCCTGGGACGCAAAGACCTCTGACTGCTTGTCCATTTTATATTATACCCGGGAGAGCGCACGCTCCCCCCTTGCCAGAAGGGCAAAGAGGAGCGGAGTCAAGGAGAGAGTCACGAGCAGGTCCCACAGCACGTAGTGTGTGAGAAACGACCAAATAGGAGCGACGGCCCAAGGTCCTTCGAGCAGCGCCAGAACGGTCCCGGCCTTCAAGAGAACAGCGCCGGCAACAAGGCCGAGAACACAAAGGGAATTCTGAATCCACAGTCTTTGGGACAGGAGTTTTGTCACAGTAAAAACGAGACTCATGGCGAGAGCCCACATCCCTGCCGGAGACCCTGAGCAGCTATCCAGCAGGTACCCCAAGAAAAAAGCACTCGCTGCCCCCATCACAGCACCGTGGTAAATGCCAAGATAGACACAGAGGATAAGTAACAGGTCGGGAACAAATGGAGAATGTGGGAAAGCCGTTGTTTGTAAAAGAACCGCCCCAACTCCACAGGCTCCGAGGAAACCAGAGGCTCGAAGCCTATTCGTTTCTGAAGGGCTCGGCTCCTGCTCGGACGACATCTGGAACAACCACCAGGACTTCTTCGATCTCTGCGAGTTCGGCACTGAGCGTAACCTCTATGTCTTGGAACATCTCGTTGTCTCGTGAGGTGACACGCGTCACGCGCCCAATCTTCTGCCCTTTCGGAAAGACCCCATCAAGCCCAGAGGTAATAATCCCGTCTCCAACCACGACATCGCTACCCTGCTGAACATATTTCAATTGGCAGTTCCCAGCAATGGAACCAGACACGATCCCAGAGACACGCGAACGCTGGACGAGGGCGTCGACCCCACTATTGGCGGAAGAGATGAGGAGAAGGTGGGAGGTATGTGGGCTAACGGATACAATTTTTCCTGCAACACCAACTGGGGTGAGTACTGCCATTTCTTTCCGGATTCCGTGCCGCTCCCCTTTATCTAACACTGCGGTGTGTGTCCATGTTCCCGGATTTCGTCCTATCACGCGGGCGGCGATTGACGCATCTGAACTCTGCGTCCGTAAACCCAACAGACGCTCTAACCGCCGATTGGCCAGTTCTAATTCGAATAGCCGTTCCTGCGTCTGCTCAAGGGTTTCAAGCCGGCTGCGGAGCACTTCATTGTTTTGATGGGCGGAGAGCAGGTCACGGTATTGATCAAGGATTTTTCCTGCACCCTGGACTACCACCGTCGCGCCGACTTGAAGGGGTTTCATCACTTCGAGAAACAGCACGCCAACAGGGTCAATGCGGTACGGAGACCGGGCGTTCACTGTCGCCAACAGTAACGCGATAAAAAGAAAGAAACCGCAGGATAAGAGCAGGCGATATCTGTAGAGGAGATCAAGCATGCTTTATACTCAAGGCATAGCAACCTCTCTGAGAAAAGAGAGTTCTTCGAGTGCTTTGCCCGCTCCCATCACAACCGCAGTCAAAGGGTCCTCGGCCTGGACCACCGGCAATTCAGTTTCAGCGCTTAACAAAACGTCAAGGTTGCGCAGGAGGGCCCCCCCCCCAGACAACACCACCCCGTTCTCAACAATGTCCGAAGCCAGTTCAGGCGGCGTTCGTTCCAGCGCGACTTGGACCGCCTCGACAATCTGATTGATAGGTTCAATCAAGGGCTCACGTATCTCTTCAGCGGAGAGTTCCACCGTTTTTGGGATCCCTGTCATCAGGTCGCGGCCTTTAATTTCCATAGTGAGCTCTTCTTCTATGGGATGGGCCGAACCTATGGTGATTTTTATCAATTCGGCTGTTCGTTCGCCTATCAAGAGATTATATTTTCGTTTGACATACTGAATAATCGCCTCATCCATTTTATCGCCACCAGACCGCACCGAGCACGAGAACACAATGCCCGCAAGCGATATCACAGCAACTTCCGTCGTCCCACCACCAATGTCGACAATCATGTTGCCAATGGGTTCGGTAACCGGGAGGCCGGCTCCGATGGCAGCCGCCATCGGTTCCTCCATCAGGTAGACCTCGCGTGCTCCTGCAGATTCAGCAGACTCCCTAACGGCACGCTTTTCTACTGCTGTACTACCATTGGGGATACAAATAACAATACGCGGCCGCATCAGGGCGCGACGACTGTGGACCTTACGAATAAAGTAGCGCAGCATAGCCTCGGTTGTCTCGAAGTCCGCAATCACCCCATCCCGGAGTGGTCGGATAGCAACAATATTTCCAGGCGTTCTACCGAGCATCCGCTTTGCTTCGATGCCAACCGCAAGAACACGGCGAGCCCCTCGAGTTGCCTCCTGTTGGACGGCAACAACGGAGGACTCATTGCACATTATCCCATGCCCCTTTACATAGATCAGGGTATTCGCTGTGCCTAGGTCAACTGCCATGTCGACCGAGAGCGCTCCCCACATCGCTTCAAGAACCATGTTTTATTTCCTTCGTTCTCCAAACGGTGCTAATAAAACGAGGTTTCTAGCAGAATTCTGGTAGTAGGGCAAGTCCTTGTAATACAGTTGCTTTTTGTTCAATATCGACCATGGAATGCTGAAACAGGAGGTTAACCCATATGCTTGACTTTATGCGTCAACGGACTCGGTCAGTGTGGATCAAAGCACTCTTTTTGGTTATTGCGCTTGTCTTCGTGTTCTTTGGTATTGGGAGCTTTGGAGACGAGACACAAGTGCAAATCATCGTCACGGTCGATGATGAGCCTATCACCCTCCAGGAATTCCAACGCGCCTATCGGAACGTCGAGGCCAACTACCGGGAAGTCTATAAAGAGCGTTTTACTCCAGAGCTCGCCCGGCAAATGAACCTGCGACAGCAGACGCTTGATCAGCTTGTTGACACGAAATTGCTGGCCAAAGAAGCACGCCGGATTGGCTTTAGCGCCTCAGATGAAGACGTGCGACGAGAGATCGCCACCTCCCCTACCTTTCACAGCTACGGCTCTTTCAGCTCAGATCGCTACCGCCGGCTCTTACGGTATTTACGGATGACACCTCGGGAGTTTGAAGAGCAACAGCGAAACCAGCTCGTTATCGAGAGATTCCAAAAATTCATCGACGGATCAATCCGCGCTACAGATTATGAGGTAGAGGAGTTATTTCGTTTTGAACAGGAACAAGTGAATCTGGCTTTCATCAAAATCGCCTCAGCAGATCTGGTTGATCAGGTCACAATCACTGAACAGCAGGTCCGCGAATTCTATACCAGCAACATGGAATCTTTTCGGATACCAGAGCGTGTCCGACTGCATTATGTCTCGTATGTACCGGAAGACTTTGCGGTAGAGGCTTTGGTCTCTGATGGTGAGGTCCTCGATTTTTACAACGCCCATAAAGACGATCGCTTTACGGAAGAGCAACAGGTCCAGGCCCGTCATATTCTCTTCTCTCTGGCTGACAACGTCTCAGAAGAAAGGAAAGCGGAGACACGCAGTGCAGCGCAAGAGATTCTCGAACGGGCGCGCAAGGGGGAAGATTTTGCTACCCTGGCCGAGCAATACTCACAAGATACGGGAACGGCAAGCAGCGGTGGAGATCTTGGCTTTTTTGGGCGGGGCCGCATGGTCAAGCCGTTTGAAGCGGCCGCTTTCGGCATGGAGGTCGGACAAGTGAGCGACCTCGTCGAAACAACCTTCGGCTTCCACATCATCAAGGTTGAGGCAATCCAGCCCGAGCGTGTCAGACCGCTTGAAGAAGTCGCCGATACGGTCACCGCAGAATTGCTGGAACGAAAAAGTCAGGCCATCGCAGAGAAACGGGCACGGGAAGATCGAAAGAACATTGCCGATGGCATGACACTCCTGCAGTTTGCCGAATCCGCTGGATTGGAGGCAAAGGAAACCCCGCTTGTCAATCAAAACGAGACGATTCCAGGCCTTGGCCGTCGTCCACAACTCGTTGAAACAGCCCTCGGACAGTCACCAGGGCAAATCAGCGATCCCGTTCGAGTTGATAACACGTGGTTCCTTATCTCGCTCGCGGAACGGGCCCCCTCTCGGATTCCAGAGTTTACCGCAGTGCAGGAGGCGGTTGAAGAACAGTACCGAAGTGAACAAGCCGAACGCTTGGCCCAGGAGAAAGCGGATAAACTCCTCACGAAACTCAAGGAGACCAAGGATGTGGCCAGTTTGGCAAAAGCAGAAGCACTTACAGTAGAGGAGACCGGGGCATTTGCGCGCCGGGGCGGCTATATTCCAAAGATCGGTGTTGTGCCAGATCTGAAAACCGAGGCATTCCGATTAACACCAGAAGCTCCTGTTGCCCCTCAGAGTTATACATGGGGGGGAAGTACGTTCGTTGTGGTTCTTGAAGAATATATTCCTGCTGATCTGGAGCAACTCGAAGAGCAGCGTGATGCCCTTCGTCAGTCGCTCCTCCAAAGAAAAAAAACGGCAGCCTATCAGGAACTCACGAGATATTTAAAAGAACGCGCAAGGATTGAATATAATCCGCGAAATCTGCTAAGCGCACTCTGACCGGGAGAGGGCCAGTCTGACCATAGGGAGAGCAATCGTCATGTTGCAAGTAGGGGACACCGCACCAGACTTTACCGTGAAGACACACGATGGTAACGATCTATCTCTGTCGGATTTACGTGGGAAAAAGATCCTTTTATGGTTCTATCCAAAAGCCGATACTCCTGGTTGAACGATTGAGGGTCGTGGGTTCTGCGACCAGATTGAAGGCTTCAAATCACAAAATGTCGAGGTCTTAGGAATCAGCTTTGACACGGTTGAGGAGAATGCCGCTTTTGCAAAAAAATGCAGCTTTCCGTACGCGCTCCTGTGCGATACGACTCGAAGTATAGGTCTAGCGTATGGGGCGTGTCAGGATGCCCGCACGGGCTCTGCCAATCGGATCAGCTATCTCATCGACGAGGCAGGCAAGGTGCGGCGCGTATACACCTCCTTCAATCCACGCGTTCACCCCGCTGAGGTTCTGGCCGATCTGATCTCGCCGATCTGATCTCGTAGATATCGCTAGAGAGATTCGTCCTGTCCGTCCTCGCTCTTCGCCCTCTGCAGAGCGGCCTCGTACACCAGCTTGAGCGCAATATTTTTTTCTTGGGCGAGGCGTTTACAGTCCTCATATTCCGGGGCGCAGTTGACCTGTCCGTTGGGCTGATAGGCAATTTTGATTTTGACCGGGCCGTATTGAGTTTGTATCTCTTTCTGCTCCCTCCGGAGCATCAGACGGTCGACCGGATACGAGCGGATGCCTAGTGTCGAAGTCTCGTTAAAAATGATGTCGGAAAGCTGGCCCTGATCCTGAGGAGCACATAAAACCCAGAGGAGAATTCCCGGTCGATTCTTCTTCATTTGAACCGATGAGAGAAAGACATCCCGGGCACCTGCAGCAAAGAGTTGTCCCATGACGTGTTCGTACCACTCTGGATTGAGGTCATCGATATTCGTCTCCAGGACAAGCAGTTGTTCGTGCCGCACCTCAGCGACCGGGTGCCCGAGACAGACTCGTAAGACATTGGGCCGGTCGGATAAAGCACGTGCGCCCGCGCCATAGCCGACCCGAGTAATGGAAAATAAGGGTGGCCGGGGTTGGGCCAAGGCGGCGAGCATAGCCGCCCCGGTAGGCGTGACCAGTTCAGACTGACCGTCCTCGAACCGAACGGACATTCCTTTTACGAGTTCCGCGGTGGCAGGACCGGGCACGGGCAACATGCCGTGGCGGGAAGATATGAATCCGCTTCCCATGGGAAGCGGGCTGGTGTACACCGCCTGTATCCCCAAAGCTTCAAAGCCGATGGCCGCACCGACAATGTCGAGAATCGAATCAACCGCACCGACCTCATGAAAGTGGACATCCGCAACCGAGGTGTTATGGACGTGAGCCTCGGCTTCAGCGAGCCGGGTAAAAATCTTGAGCGCAGTTGTTTTGACCGTTCTACCCAGTGGGCTTGCTTCCAGCATGTCGGCAATGGAACGAAAGCTGCGCTCGTGCTGTTGCGCGTTGACCCCGACGTCGAACTTGATCGCACGAATGCCACTGTGAAGTCGCTCTGATTGATGCAGTGTGTAGCCAGCGAGCGGGAGCTTGGAGAATTCGGCTTTCAGCAGATCAAGCGAAAGGCCCAGGTCAAGGAGCGCACCGATGACCATGTCGCCACTGATACCGGAGAATGCATCGAAGTAGGCAGTTTTCATAATCTCGCTCGGAGCGTATCAGCCCCGTACTCTAGTTATAGCCAGACCCTCTGGATTGAGTGGGCGTAAGGGAAAAATATCAAACCATGGCATACGTATGGGTGAGACTCGGATCATAAATGATCCAGATTCCTAATGCTACGCGTGTCGCACGGGTCGCACTGCGGAGAGGGAGGTTGCCCTCTTGGAAGTGTTTTGACGTGAGCGGAAAGATCCCACCGAATGAGCAAACTTGCGGCGGCCTCCATGTCAGCATGCACACAGCCAAAAGATTAGCAAGAGCGCGGTAGCGCTACTGGCTACCACGGGCTATCCCGACGAGAAGAGGTTTCCGCCCTGTTTCCCCTCCATGTTGATGGAAGTGGCCTGGACCCTCCAGAGGCAAGTGCACGTGGAGGGCCGTACATTTGCGTTGGCCTGGGTGAAAGACTGTGGTAGGAAATGAGGGATGGTACGGGTTGTTCTTTTGAACCTTGTCTGCCTCAGCCTAGCGCTTAACGCACCCATTCTGGCGCAGCCTCCGCACTATGACGATGCGGGGGACAACCTCGGGACGTGGAAGTGGGGATCGACATCACCGCGCCAAGCTGATGATTTTGAGGAAGAGGATGGCTACTACGGGACAACCTGGGAGCGGATGTATGAGGATCGTCTGTATGAGCAGGAGCTCGAAAAGGAAGACGAGGGATCTCCTTCATTCTCGCTGTTAAGCGCTCCTGTCAAGATATGGCGTTTCTTTTGGTCCCAAAAAAACAAAGACACACTCGAGTAGGGCGCAAAACCCGCTTGGACCCTAGCCACTACCCCCCTCCCCCTCTGTGGTTCGTACCGCAATCTTCTCAGCCGCAACAAGATACAAGGTCAGCTTTGTTCGCTCCAGGGTAAAGCGGATATGGTCGCTTGGCTTGAGTGTCTGGAGCAGACTGGGCTTATTGACTTCAAAGCTCATCGTCATGGCATCCATGAATCCTGGGATGTCTTCGTGCGCAACGACCACACGTCGGTCCGGGATCACGACCTTTTCGACAATCCCTTCGCCCGTGAGAATTTCAGGGGTAGGTGCAGGGCTGCAGCCCGTACCCATCCCGAAGAGCGCGCACAAAATAAAGCTGAACCTCTTCACCACAACGAACGCTTCCTTCGCAAAGGGGCTATCCCCCATCAGTATCCTACCTGGGTCAGAAGTCAAGCTTGTCTCTCGATTGACTCTACCGCCCTCTTCCGTTACAGCTCACGCATATCAAGCAAGAATGAAGAGGTGGAAGCCATGGCACTTGATCCCAAGAAAACCGCGCTGATCGTCATAGACGTTCAGAATGAATATTTTGATGGCAAATGGCCTGTCCCGGATGGGGAGGCGGCACTGGACAAAATCGAAGCCGCGATTGATGCTAGTCAACAAACCGGAGTAAAAGGCATCTATGTGCAGCACGAGGTTCTGAATCCCAAGCGGGAGCTTTTCATTCGAGGTACCCATGGCTTTGAACTCCATCCGCGCCTCAAACCCCGCCCGGAAGACCATCGCATCGTCAAGCGTTATCCCGGATCATTTTCCGGAACCGACCTGGAAGAGACTCTGCGAAAGGACGGTATCCAGACTTTGGTCATATCGGGTTATATGACGCATATGTGCTGCGACACGACCGCGCGTGAGGGTTTCCAGCGCGATTTTCACGTTTTGTTTCTGAGCGATGCCACCGCGACGCGCGACGGCACCCATCCAACCCTGGGCAAGATCGCACATAGTGAATTACATCGCTCCACCTTGATTACCCAAGCGTCGATGTTCGCCGAGGTTCTACCGACCCAAGCATTAGTTGAGCGGCTAGGAGCCGGATAGATAGGTGGCAGCTATCGTACGGGCGCCCTGCTCTCCTAGTCATCTGGCACTGAAGGAGATTGCATTATAGGTGCCCTTGGATCCCGGACGCCGGAGGGAATGTCGCTGGGTGCGCGGTGCGGGTCGGCCGGGAGCGGCGGTGGTCCGGCGCGAGGAAGCGCGGTCATTTCGTGCGCGTCCGGCACGGCGCCCTCGGGGGGCGCACTCGCTGGCGGAGCGTGGCCTGTCCGGGCGTGGTGTCGCCGGCCGGGCGCACAAGGCGGGCGGCGCGGCGCTGGGCGTGCCCGCGCACGGTCGGCACAGGGTGCCGCCGCTGCGGGACGGACCGCCGTGACGGCCTGTCGGCCGCGCCTCGCCCGGGCCGGCCACGCCGCCGGCCGGAGGACAAGGGGGCCGAGGTCCTTGAGCGGCCCCTCCCTCCGCCCCCCACTGGTCGCTCCGCTTGCTGGCCCAGGGAGCCCGGCCTGTCGCCCCCGCCGTTCCCGCGCTCCGGCGCCCCGGTGTGCGTGGACCGGGGCCACGCCCTCGGCGGGCTCTCTCGCCACTAGTCCGCGCACGTGTGCTGGGGGCCGCTGAGCAGCGCCAGATCCCGGCGCTCGCCCGCCGCCGGTCCGGCCGCTACGGCCGGGCCTCCCCGCGCGCCGCCCACCCGCGCCCCCGCGCTGGCGATCGCCCTTGCTGCCGCCCCCGGCTTCGGCCTCGGCACATGCTCCCCCCGGGCCCGGGCGACCCGCGCCTGCCTGAAGCCGAGCGCCTCCCGCGTGCCCGCTGGCCTCGCCCTCCCCCTCGTCCTGACCCCCCCCCTCGTCCTGGCCCCCCCCCAACCCGCGGCCGCCCGGGCCTAGCCCCTGCCCGCCGCCGTCGAGGGCACTCAGGGCGAGCACGAATCGCCGCACTGCCGCGCGGAGGCCCCGTTCAACCCGCCACCGCGCCGCGGGTCTCCGCGCCTTCGTCGCCACGCCCAACCAAGCCTCCAAGCCCTGTAAAGGGGCCAGGGCCGCCGACGTCCGCGCCGCCGGCAAGCGGAGCTGCTCCGTGGCCAACACACAACCTAGGCCACGAACTGTAGATTCAGGGGACTGGGTTGTCGTTGCTATCCCGGTAACGCTTGATCCTGACGATGAGGGCCGTCATCACGAGTGAACACCCCGTACAGCACTAGCCCTATGGCAATGGTGGCCAGACCAATTAATGGCTCCAGGGGACGGTGGAGAGCGGCTGAGCCAGCAAAACCAAGGGTACACACAATAAAGGCAATCGGGACGAATGGATAGCCACACATGGGTATGGGGCTGGAAAGCGGCGCGGTGGTGTGCCGCTGGGTGGCTCGATGTAAAACAAACAGACTTGCGACCGTGGCCGCTGTGCTGATGGACAGTATAAAGCCTAAATACGACAGGAGTTCTTGCAGCCCAGCGAGCAGAATGACCACGCAGGCCAAGCCCACTTGCAGGGCCACAGCAGCGTGAGGCACGTCGCCACGCATCCTCAGCCCGCGCGGGAGTACACCGTCGTGCGCCATTT
This sequence comes from uncultured Binatia bacterium (SeqCode), assembly GCA_965116085.1. Taxonomy (GTDB): domain Bacteria; phylum Desulfobacterota; class Binatia; order Bin18; family Bin18; genus Bin18. The sequence continues at coordinate 3,852,571 of OZ220487.1, read as the reverse complement.
GCGCATAGACCCGTGGGCCGGACAGTGTCATGGCCGACACTGAACTGATTAAGGCCAGCACGATGATTGTCCGTACGCCCGCCTCCAACCACCACCCCCCCAGCACGGCAGCAGCATGCGCAGCAACATCAAGTCTCCCGGTGATCGCTGCGGGGGTCGGAGCATATACAAAAACCCCATTGAGTGCGAAATATAATACCGTCACCAACAGTGTTCCCAAAACCATGGCCCGTGACACGTTGGTCGCTGCGTCATGAGCTTCACCTGCGACATAGACTGCTGCGTTAAACCCGGAATAACTGAGCGACATCCACATCAGCGTTAAGGCAAACGCCGAGAAAGAAAATGGTGGAACGGGGGAAGCAGACGGCGCTAGGCCCTGCCAAGTGCCGCTAGCGAAAGCGAAGGCCGCATAGCCAAGGAAGGCGACAAGCAAGACGAGTTTGAGGACCACCACAATATTGTGCGAGACAATGCCCTGCTGTTTCCGTAGCCCGTGCACCAAGCCACAAACCACAACCAGGGCAATGGCAAGGCTATCGGCAGGAAGCCACGACGGGCGGATGGTGTCCGGCATAACATAGACTTCAAACGCCGTCGCAGCAAAGGCGATTCCCCCTGTGAAACCGGCCAATAACGATATCCAACCAGCGAGAAACCCAGCTACGGGATGGATCACACGCGATAAAAACACATACTCTCCACCGGATAATGTGATACGCTGGGCCAACGCGCCATAACTCAATGCACCGCACACGGCTATCCCACCGCTTATCAGCCACGCTGCAAGTACGCGCTGCGGTGTACCCACATCGGCCAAGGCAAAGCCGGACGTAGTGAACACCCCTGCACCAATCATACTGGCTATGACGAGGCCGGTCAGAGTGCCTATTCTCAAATCGCACCTTTCCACCCGACTAGGGCCTGTTAACACTCATGAGCAAATGGTAATCCTGATTCAGGGAACCCACGCCGGCTCAATACGCACGGATCGCGCCCCATCTCCCGGTGCCGCGCCCATGTCCGCCTCTCCCATCGCCCCGTGCTCAACGCCACCTTGTCTGTGGCCGAGCATAGCGGTAAATGGCGCGGGTGACCGGCCCGGTTTGGCACTTGGCACCCCCTCGACACCCGGATGAACCGCTGGTCGAAAAACGGCGTCCTCGACTGGGTATTCGAGCCTCGTGCAACCGCGAACAGATCGTGCGCCGCAAGCCGGAGGCTCTGTCGCTAGACCGCCCTCTCGTCAAGGTCCCTCCCGCCGGGACGGGGGCGCGAAAAAAAGGCACCCTATCCCTCGGCCGATCTCGCGGCGGCTGGACCACCACCAAGAGGCATCTGGGTACCGCGGATGCGCGAACGGCCCTCGCCTTCGCGCTCTCGCCCGGGCCCGCCCCCGCCGCCCCGGAGGGTCGGCAGTGGCTGAATCGTCTTGGCCCGCCCCCCGATCGTCCCGCGCTGCCCAGGGACCGGGCGGACGAGGGGGCCAAGCCTCGGCCCCCGGCTGCGGCGCGGGGGGAGGAACCCGTGGGACGACGCACCCGGGTGGGACCTTGGGCGTCTGCCCGGGTGCTGGACACGCGACGCACCGCAATCGCGCGGGTGTGGCGTCGCTTGCAGAGATTTCGTCGCCTCTGCTCGCGCTGCGAGCAACGCGACGTGCTAGTCCTCGGATGCATCGTCTTCGCACTCATCATTGATGCGTTGCGATAGTATTAACAGGCACCAGCTTTTCCGCTGGACCAATAAAGCGATCCTCGGTCAACCGTCAAAGGAGATTGTCCGTCTGCCACCTGACGACCTATTTCTTCTCACAAAGGAAGAAAGCGCTAGAATGTTTCGTAGTTCTATACGAATAAAGACAGTAGTCCACATGGGTAGTCAGATGCTGGAGTTCCTGTTCAGTGAGATACTTGCTCCGAAACTTGCCACTTCGAACGAAGTGGCTAATCATCGAAAAGGTCGAGTTTTTCTCATCTGCTTCAACTCCGTAATCTGGATAGAGGGCGGGAAAGGACGTATGGACATCTTCGATGATGTATATACCGCCAGACCGCACATATGGGAATAGAAACCCAAAACTCGTTTGCTGCTGTTCCATGGTATGGCCTCCGTCATCAATGACAATGTCGAAGGGAGGCCCATAGGTCTCGACAAACTTGCCGAGTTGTTCTCTACTAGCTTGATCGGCAATGGCGGTTATTATCCGATCGGTGTCGTACCTTGAAGAATCAGTGATATCTATTCCAAATATTCTGGCACTCGGGAAATACTCCTTCCACAGACGCAACGAGTCACCATGCCAGACGCCGATCTCAAGCACCCGCTGAACTTGGTGACGGATAGGACCAAAGAATTTTTCGTATAGCTCTACATAATTATGACCGGATGCACATTTGTCGGTTTTGTGGGTTTGACACAGTTCAGTCAGCGACTGAGCCGCACCCGGGGGCGGGCTGCCCGCATATACCAAGGAGAAAAGAACCGCGCCGAGCAGTCGATATATCACAGAGCCCCCTATCAAAATTTTCAAAATCTTATATCGCTCTCTATGAACCACTGGCAACTATCAGTGCATGAAACAGGTGTGTCCTGCCCTCAATAGAGGGGGGGGGTCACACAGGCCTCTAGATCCTCTCGGATGGCACATGGAGAGAAATTTTGTGGATACGATAGTGTGTCCGCCCAAGGGCATCTATACACATCTCGATCTGCTCTATCTGCAATGCGAAACGATGTGGTCTCCCGGCAGTTCCACCCACGGTAGGCCTGCCAAGCCTCCATGCCTGGCTACCGGATTGGAAAGCAAAATGGTCAATATCCAGGTTGGTGGTGATGGACTTCGATATGCTCAGCGACCTCTTCAATGCTGCCCTAGCATGAAACGGTCTCTCGCCAATTCCTCTTCTTCTGCCCAGAGGCGGCTGATGAATTCCGGGGATTTCTCGAAATGCGCAACACGGCCGGCGGCGCGTATTAAAATCCATGATACTCGATATCTCGATAGCCGGGTTCCGCGCCCGATACCACACAACCCAGCACCCTATGCCAATCGGGTCAGTTCAACGGTTTCCCTGAAACGCTTCAGGCACTCGCAAGCGGCCCACCCCCTCCCCATAACCAAGCAATCCGTAGTATCTAGAGGATTTCTTTGGCCAGAGATTCTAGTTCTGCGAGGACTGCGTCCTCGCCCTCTTCACCCTGCGTCAGCCATACGGTGACATGGTCCACACCGGCAGATTGCAACGCACCGATTTCCTCTTTGGTCTGGAATTTGCCGGGCCAGCCAAAGGCCAGGACCGAGATTTCTTTTGGGTCGCGGCCCGCCTGTTCAGCCATCTCGTTGAGACGCTGCCGCCCAGCTTGAATGTCTTCCACCGGAGACAGAACGGGCATCCAGCCGTCTCCCCATTCGACCACCCGCCTAAAGACATATTTTGACGAGCCCCCCATATACACTGGCGGATGAGGTTTTCGTACAGGTTTCGGGAAGGAGCGGACGGCGGGGAAGTCGTAGTACTTGCCGTGATATTCGGCCTCGTCCTGTGTCCAGAGCTCCTTCATGGCCAGGACCGCATCTTTGGTTTGTCCCCAGCGATGATCAAAGTCACCCCCCATGATCTCCGTCTCTTCTCTCAGCCAGCCCGCCCCAATACCAAAGAGGAAACGACCACCCGAGAAGTGGTCTAAGGTTGCGACTTCTTTGGCCAATTCAAGCGGATTGCGCTCAGGGATCAGACAGATGCCCGTGCCGAGTTCAATCGTCTCGGTCACAGCCGAAGCTCGTGCCAGAGATACAAACGGATCAGTGATACGGCCATATTCGTCTGGAATGATACCGTCTTCCGAGGCTGGATAGGGCGAGCTAGTTTTGACCGGAATAATCGCGTGCTCAGGTACCCAATAGGACGCAAAGCCCAACTCCTCAGCGCGTTTTGCAACGACCGCCGGATCAACCGACCTATCGGTACAAAATTCGAAAACACCAATTTTCATATGTTCTTCCCCACCCCCTTCCTTAGCGTTATCATGCACATCATGCCGCGTCTAGCAGTATCCTTTCACCCTGTTCTTCGATACTATATGTCTGCTGTCTTCGCGATTTCAGGCGACGACGAGTCGTCGTACGAGTAGGGGGGATTGACACTTATGCGGATGATTTTAGTCGGGCCACCGGGGGCGGGCAAAGGGACACAAGCCGTTCATCTCGCCGAACGATTCAACATTTCCCATATCTCAACCGGTGATATGCTCCGCGCGGCGGTAAGCGAAGGGAGCGAGTTAGGGAGACAGGCTGACGGCTATATGAAGGCTGGCGGGTTGGTGCCGGACGGCCTCGTCATTGCGCTGGTAATCAAGCGGATCAGAAATCCGAACTGCGTAAAAGGGTTTATATTAGATGGCTTTCCACGGACCCGGCCCCAGGCCGAGGAATTGGATGTCGAACTACAGAAAGCCGGAGTTGCCCTAGATGTCGTACTGCAAATTGAAGTCCCGGACGATTTGATTGTTGAACGCCTTACCGGACGACGCATGGACCCCGATACAGGAGATATTTATCATATGAAATTCAAGCCGCCACCGGCAGATATTGCCGGTCGAGTGATTCAGCGCAAGGATGACACCGAAGAAGCCTGCCGGGCTAGACTCGAAAAATATCACTCGGAAACGGCACCGATCATCCCTTTTTATGAGGCCCGGGGAACGCTGAGGCGGGTGGACGGTAACGCTACACCGGACGAGGTCAGCCAGCGCGTTGCGCAAGTTGTGGGTTAAAGACCTGGAACGGAGGGGACTTCACACGGTGTCCCTCCGTTCCAGCCTGATATGAGCATCGCGTTTTTATGGCAGAGCAAATACCACAACAGCGCTCCCCGGCGTGGTGTGAGGATATTTTCCCACGATGTCTACGACCAAGCCACCAGCGCCACTGGGAACGGCAACGTATTGCTTACCTCCAACCTTGTAGGAGACTGGTTGCCCTCGAACCGCAGACCCGGTCTGAAACTTCCACAAGACTTCACCCGTTGCGTCATCCAAGGCAAGTGCGAATCCCTTTTGGTTGCCCGTAAAGACGAGCCCGCCCGCTGTAGCGAGCGCTCCACCCACCATCGGCCATTCATCCCTATAGCGCCATTTCACCTCACCGGTAGTCGGGTCTATGGCTGTGACGTGGCCATAGGCCGTGCCGAGGTCGCCCTGGGTTTGCCCAGGCCCTCCGCCCCAGAATGGGATGCCTTTAATGAAAATAGACTTGGCCTTTTCCATTTTGCCGCAACTCTCAATCGTCGGGACAAAAATGAGGTGGGCCAGCGGACTGTAGGCTGCGGCATACGAGCCGTTTTGTCCGCCTACGTTCCCGGGACAAATGAATTCCGGGTTGCCTCCCTCCATTGGCACATACTGAGGGTCAACGATCGGACGACCGCTTTCATCCAGTCCTTCCGCCCAGTTGAGTTGCTCAACATACTGAGAGCCGTGCAGAAACTTCCCATTCCCACGATTCAGGACATACATATACCCATTCCGATTGGGCTGGGCCAAGGCTTTTACCGACTCCCCGCTGCGCGTGACGTCGAGCAGGAACATGCCGGTGTTGCCATCATAATCCCAGACGTCGTGCGGCGTGAATTGGAAGTACCATTTGATCTCACCACTGTCTGGGTCAAGGGCTAACGCCGAGTTCGTGTAGAGATTATCGCCCTCACGTCCATCGCCGTTCCAGTCAGGGGCCGGATTACCCGTCGCCCAGTACACCAAGTCAAGGTCCGCATCATACGAGCCAGTCACCCAGGCCGGACCACCCCCTTGCTTGTACGAATCACCCGCCCAGGTCTCGACACCGCGCTCGCCTTCGTCAGGTACGGTATAGCGGCGCCACTGGCGCTCCCCGGTTTCAAGATCATAGGCATCGACATACCCGCGAATACCGTATTCGCCGCCCGCAATACCAACAATGACCTTATCTCGAACAATGAGGGGTGCCAGGGTAAAGCTAAAGCCGTCCGCATAGGCGTCGGCTTGAGTATTCCACACGACCGTGCCGGTTTTTCTGTCGAGGGCGACAACACGCGCGTCCAGGGTGGCCATAATGACCTTATCCCCAGCCAGTGCCACACCACGATTACCCGGCCCACAGCAAATCCGCATATCGTCCGGTAATTCGTGATCGTACTTCCAGAGCGGCCTGCCCGTTGCAGCATCTAAGGCGAACAGCTTATTGTAGGCCGCAGTCAGATACATGATGCCGTCGGCGACCACGGGTGAGGCTTGCATTTGTGCTGGCACACCTGTTTGGAATATCCAGGCAGCCTGAAGCTTTTTGACGTTCCCCCGGTCAATATCCTTCAGTGGGCTGAACCGCCAGCCGGCATAATTTCCGCCGTACATCAACCAGTCATTGGCCGGTTCCTGGAGTAAGCGCTCCTGCGTTACCGGCTGAAGCGTGCTGGCGTCGAGCGCGTGGGGAGAGGGAAACAGGAGAGTGACTGCTATTGCTAAGAATTTCCACGGCCAGGAACCTCGCATGGGTAACGCCTCCTCAGTGATTTCCAATCGAAAAACAATATCGTCGAACCCTACTGGTCTTTATACCAGAGGTCAAGAAAGAGGACACGGCATACGCCCCGGACTCTTAGGGAAAGAGGCGCAATTTTCTCCCCACGGAGAGCGCCCCGGCGATACCGAATAGAACGACCGCTCCGTGCGCCCAGCCGTTCCAGACGAGGACGTACGGGTCCCGCAGACGCGATCCAGTCACACCGGGAATGCTGGGGATATCCCCATCTCCAGCGCCCACCTTAAGCTGCCCCTTCATGCCCTTTTCCATATGCTGAGAAATATCACAGTGCACCAGATAGGTCTTGTCTCCGGGTGGGAGAATAAGAGTGCTCGTCCGCTGTCCTTGACCGGCCACCTCAAGCGTGAACATGCCCATGGGATAGATATAGCGCGGCAGGCCGTGCAGCATCCACTGGTGACGGACGGTGTCCGTATTGATAAGCGTTACCGTGAGTTTCGCACATGGCGCAAAGCGCCATTCGTTTCGATCATACGAGAACATCGTTCCCGGCTGGGCAAATTCTTTGCCGGCACGAACAGTGATCTCGTGTTCACCAGAGAGACGTGGACAGCCACGAGGGAGTTCGTCCGTATTTTCATTCATCACCATACCCGCAGTGTCGAGTTGCATCCCATGATGCGCATGATGGTGGTGAGCCCCCTGCTGAGTCGAGCCGACCTCAACGGAGAGCAAGACAGACAAGATGCCTACGATTAGGACAGAGGCGTTCTGGAGTTGCCCTCTCCGAAACGCCTCTCCCCTCTTCTGACTACTCTCTCTCGGAGAAAATCCCATCGAAGATTCCTCTTAGCGGTCTGGAACCCGTCGTCTGCTCAAGGCGAGGGCCCCACCGATAAGGAGTCCGATACCTATCCCAAATACGAGAGCATAACTCAAGGGCAGAGAACGAGCACTGGCCTCCCCGAGCAGACCGGAATCCTTGAGGCCAGCCCAAATAGGAAGCTTTTTTTGATAGTACTCCTTAGTAAAAAACGGCGCCCAGTCCATCCCCTGCGTTTTCGGCCGACCGGACGGGTCCAAATAATCCTGGTAGACGATGGCACTGATATTTCCCCCAGGATTGATTCCATCGGTGGTGATGGCTTTTTCCTTATGGTCGTGGAGCAGCCAGACGCCGGGCCCGTAATTATGCAGACCGTCATTAGTGGTGTTGAGAAGCATATCCACCCGTTGGGCCGGGCTAATCCAGACCACATCACGAGTGATTTGCGCGTCTGGATTGTGTTCGACACCATCATAATGCGTCAGCCTGACTTTATGCCCATGCGTATGTAGGGAAATGCCTTCTGCCCCACCGTTAAGCACGCGCAGTTTGATGCGTTCGTTCGGAGCAACAACGATCAGCGACTCACGGGTCGTGTAGGGAAAAGAGCGGCCGTTGAGTAAGAAATAGTCGGGGTCTTGATCTGTAATATCATAGCGGCGATTAGTCGCCTCGGCGATTAGTCGCGGGTCACTTGCGGTCTGAATAATATTATTCAATGCCGGGTCAATGTCCTGGTAGTGGAGATCGAATTCCCGGTCATAAGACTCTCTGACGGCTGCGGAGACAGCCCGCACCCGGCCCGCTCCAACATTGAGCGTTTGAAGCCAATTATTCGGCCGGTTGTCCTCTATCACAAACATCCCCTGGAGTCCCATCAGAATATGGACGTGCGGCTGGACATGGCAGTGATAAAACATCGTCCCCGTTTGACGCGGAGTCATTTCATAGGTGCGACTCTCCCCTGGTGAGACTGGCATTTCGCTCGCAATCGGCACCCCGTCATTCCCCTCACCGGTAGCGTCAACATAGGGATGGTCCACCCCGTGAAAGTGGATGGTATGCGGCAAATAGTGGGTATTCTCCAAGGTGACTCGAAGCGTATCTCCCTGCTCTACACGAATCACTGGAGACGGGGCTCGCAAGGTCGGATGTGCCCACTCGCTCTCAAAATTTTCAGTCGACATGCCTCGCGATTTTGGCGCAAAGACCCACAGCCCGGGTTGGACACCCGGCGCAATGGCGTAGGCGGGAAACGGTGCAGGATTATCTGGCGAGTGCCCATTCAGTTCTACAACCTCAAGCCGGATATGAATCTCGTCAGGGTCGCCATCCCCATCCCTATCGTTCTCCTTCACCACGGTATTGGGGGTCAGGCGGGTCTCCATAAGGGTGTGCAAACTAATATTATTTGTTCCTTTGACAAAGGCCACAATCTCAGCTGGGTTGTCTGGGGCACACAGGGGTGAGGCCTCTATGACAACATCTTCAAGCGTCTGAGATTCCCGCCAGTCTGCATGTCTGTCCAGACAGAATGGCTCCACACTGACAGGGCTTATCTGACGGCTGGGGGGTGGCTCCTGGTAAGACTCTTCACCAAGATATTGGTACGCCCTGTCTTGTATTGGGCGGGGGAGCCAAGTGCGCGGCACGAGAAAGAGTGTACCGATAGCAAGCACACCAAGCAAAAAAAAGAAGAGCAGACCCCGGAGCCACATCGTTCAACATGTACTGTATTCAGTGTGTACTGTGAATAGGGCAGTTGGGGAAGGGGGCTGATTCCGCCGCTATCCCTTGAGCAGAGGAGAAGCCTTTTTCGTAGCAAACGGGGGCCAACCGAGTTGACCACCAATAATGTAATAACCCACGCCACCGCCAATACACAGACCCGCGACCAGGACCAGCACGGTATTTGAGAAAGAAGCGACGCGAATTGGAAACCGCACTACCTCATCAATCCCGTCAACTGTCATCAGGGCCGTATACTGTCCAGGTGTGTCAAAATTGACTTCTGCATTCACCACGCCGCTGGGGTATACCCGCGCCGGAATATCGAGGAGCAGGCGCGGTTCAGCCGCATTGGTTTCCTCAATGATACGAACCGCGGCCGATTTCTTGCGCATTTCAGGATCAATCAGATCGAAAACGAGAATCGCACTACCAGTCTGAGGAACGCTCCGACAGAATTCCGCGGTTGCGTATTCCTGCGGTTGGTAGGCAGAAAAATGGACCAGATAGACGCCTGCCCGCTCTATACAGGGGTCCAGATCCATGGCGACGCCCCCATGTCCCCAAGCTCCTATCGGGACAAGGAGCATGGCAACAAGGAGGAAGGGTTTCACAGCGCTGTACAGGGGAGTGCTCCAGAGGGGCGCGGGCTCCCCCGCCTAGATTTTATGGCAGATAGGTTGAACGAAACTGAATGGGGACGACATTTGAGCGGACCGTCACCAACTCATGACCAGCGTTCCCATTCTCAAAGCGTAGGACTGCACCAATAAACTGCTGCGGTGCTTGCGTCGGGATGAGGCGTTCCGTCCCGAAAATTGCACTTGAAACAGTCAGGGTCAACTCTTTTGTTTCGCCCGGAGTAATCGGTCCGTCCGGCTGTACTTCGAGGCGGCCGACAAAATCCCTCGGACCGGACTTGGCTTGCTCGGCTTCCGGGCCGTTCACAAAGGTCGCCATTGCTATAGTCAATTGCTTGAGTTCGATGTCGCTCTTGACAACGTTTGTCACCTGGACCTTCATCTCGAGCGTTTCACTTGCTTCGTCATATGTCGCCCCGCTGGCCTGAGCCTCGGCCATCTTTTCCCCAGAAGAAATGAATGCCGGGGTAAACCAGTCCGTTTGCTGTGGCCACCGAACCGGCGCATTTGACGTGGCATACGTCCAACCGACAACCAGCATGACCAGAGTCACGCCCACGATAACATTCATCCACATATGGTCGCGGGGCGTGATGAGACCAATATCGGGAGCATCATCGTTCACCGGAAGCTGGGCAGTAACAGCAAGATTGGTCACCGTTCTTTTATTGGTCGTCCAGTACAGTATCCAGGCGACTCCTAGGACAAAGCCAGCAAACGACCACCACCAGACAAATGCACCGCCATACGTACTGAGTTCAATCGTCTCACCGGACAGCAGCGTGAGCGGGAAGGAGAACGGCTCCGCGCTGGGTTTGACCGTCACCCATTCGCCGGGCCCAACCAGGGTACCAGTCCCATATACGGCGAGCCCGGGATGCACGTGCCAATCCCCAGGCTCTTTGCCGACAAGCTCCATTTCAAACTCGTAAATACCCCCCTTTTGAGCAAAGAACGATCCGATGGCAGCCGTTCCATTGACAAAACGCTCTCTGAGCACAAAGACCGGTCCGGGGACGACCGGCATAATGGAGGCGATCTCCGGCGTTTCCAGCGTATGTGGCCATGTCTCGAGAATCTTGACCGACCCCGTCACCTTGACCGGCTCTCCAACCTCAATTTCAGTCGGCGACACGCTGACATTGAAGAAAGCCGTGGTCATGTTTTTCAAAAATGGTTCGTCGGCAGCCTCGCCATGAGCAAAGACGTTCGGCGGAGGGGCGACGCCAACGGTCAGGACGAACAGCACGCCCACACTGGCAATCACGCATCGCTTAACCATCGACCGCCCTCTTGGCTTCGAGCTGCTCGTCCGGGAACTGAGGCTTGGTTTCTATGACGTGCAGGCGGGGCTTGCGTTTAATGCGGATAGTCTGGTCCGTTTCCGGCGACCCGCGTCCGTCCGTCTCCGCACCTTTCGACGCCGGCCACAAGACCACCAGCCAGTAACACACAAACGCCAAGACGCCTGCAGTAATAAAAGGCGGGGCCATTTCAGCGGCGTTTACGCCGTGCGCATATGCGGGGGCGGGAAAAAGCCACACACCGGAGAGAAACGCGATGAGGAAAGAGAAAACGCGGGCATATCGGACAGACTGATGACGACGTTCGAGAGACATGTCGCACCTAATTTTCAACTCACACGGTTTTCAGATAGCGCCGAATCGGCCACACCGCCAGATACCGGCCAATAAATTGGCCGATCCAGTAACCAACAAAAGCTGCTGTTCCGCCAAAGGCCAGAGAAACGTACTGCGTCTCCCCCAGGAAACTCCGCAATGCACCGCGCTCAATCAGCCGGAGGTATTCCGGTGTTTGGGAGCGGATGTAGGCAATACCCTGGACATCGGCAACGGTCACCACATGATCCATAAAATGGGCTGGCTGGAGAAAGGCAGCTAGGGGGACATAATTATAGGCCCATACCGCAATCGCCCACACATGAGCCCCGATCAAGGAGGTGAGGATGAAACTCTTGGTTTTCATTAAAGTCCAGTCCATCAAGATCCCAGCGCAAACGACAGAGGCAGGCCATACGAAATTCATGGGGTAGTTCGCCGCGAGGTCCCACTGGAAATACCGTCCAGCCCAAGCCGCAAGAAACAAACAACAGGCGGTGTAGGTCGCGCCAGTCGGAAAGCGCCAAGCCGTCCACTGAATGTATTGCAGCGTCGAGGGAATGATGATCGTGGCAAAGGCCGTGACCACCGGCCACCATTGCGGGTCTTTCCAATCCGTCCAGAAATCCCAGTCACCGGCAAACAACTGCTTGGTGATGTCAGCAGCACCTGCTACCACGAAAACTGCCGTGGTCCAAAAGACAAGATCCCACTTCCAATCAATCCATTTGTATTTCTTGTTGAGCAGTTCTTTGAGTTCAAGCCGCCGTTGCCGTTCTGCTGCCTCTGCGATGTCGGTTACGATGGTGGTTTCCGTCGCCATGACCTTCCTCTTCATGTACGAAGATTTTCGATACGTTTAGCGGTTCACCCCCACGCCAGCCGCGGTATTAATCGGCCGCGACCGGAGACTCAAGCGAGCCTTCCGGGTGCGCATTTTCTTCGGTCTTCTCGACCTCGAACATGCGCACCAACGTCTCGCCCCATACCGCGAACATACCGGCCGCAAGCCAGCCGTAGATCACAAACGGCCAGTGAAATGGAACGGAGAAAATCTCTTCAGAAATCCACAGGCTATGGCCCCACTCATTTGCAGCAACGGCCATGCATTCGAGTACACAAGCACTAATCAGTAGAAAGAACGACCAAGGAAATCCTTTGTCTCTTCCGTACAGCGCAGGAATGTGGAACCGTCCGTAGAGATAGGTTCCTACGGCTAAAATGACCGAGAGGGGGAAGAAAAAATAAAACATCGGGATGTGGGTCGGGGTAAGTGCCGTGTCGCGAACCATAGTTTGGTGCCACGACCCATCCCAGTTCGGCCAGAAGCTAGCTTCCATATAGATTGACAGACTCGTCGCGCCAATGAGGCTCCACAAAATCGCAATCCGACGTGTCTCTTCGGCGGGTGAGCATTCTTGTCCCTCAAGGACCCGACCGTTCCGGATGAGCCAGCCGAACCACACCCCACTAAATATCCCTAGTACAATCAACTCGCCCCAGAACAGCGTCCGGTAATACATCGTGAATTCAGCACTCGCTGAATTCAGCCCAGCGGTGAACATAAAGGCGTAGTTCCAGTACCAGAAAAAGACATTGGCCAACATGATCAGCCCACACCCCCAGAAGAGGGGATGCCAGCCGACTGACCAATCAGTCGGATTGGCCGGATTGCCGGTTGTCATGGATCTATCGCCAGAGCCTTTCGGTGTATTTTGTACTGCTTGCGCCTGAGCCATACCTAATCCTCCTCAATAGTAATAGCGATGTTGCTGTATACTCTCCATACTCTCTGATTCTTTATTTCACCAGTTCCTCTCTACCTACCTGCTCCGGGCAGTGACCCTATAACGAATCACCGAGACTGCAAGGACGACAACCACTCCGAGGGTAATCAGCCCTGGCCCGATTAGGGCACTATACCATGCCGCAACCTGAAAAGGAAACGAAAATTTGTGCGGCTCACGTTCCTCCGCAAGCCCGAGCAGGACGCGCACTTCGTAGCGCAGTCCCGCTTTTACGACGACCTCAGCGTTGGCGACGCCACGTTCATATACCTGGAAAGGTAAGGACAGGATCGTACTCAGCTGTCCGGCTTCATCCGAGGCGACGAGTTCAACACCGAACGGCATTTCCCACAGGTCGGGTGTCACGTCCACGACCAGGAAGGCATTCCCTACACGCGGGATTTCCTCACAATACTCCGTGACCGGGTCGAATTGAGTCTGATACAACGTAATATGCAAGAGCGAAGCATCGACCTCCCGTCGGCATGGGTCTCCAGGCCCTCTGTCTCGATGCGCCCAGGATGGTGCGAAAAACAGCAGGCAAAGTGTTGCTACGGTGGCGAAAAGAGAGAAAATTCGGCGGGCTCGTCTCATCAATCAATTCTTACGGAAGTCCGGCATTGATTAGAAGTCCTGGAATAGCAGGATGAGGGAGTGGGGACAACTCCGGAGCGGGCGCTTGACCTAAGGAAGAGAGCGGTCGATATCAACGAAAAACGAAAGAAGGGCGGTATTGAGCGCGGGCCACTGCCAATGAGCACCCTTGCCCTCGCAGTATAGAGTTTTGCTGTGCGCCGTACATCCTGAGTAAGCCATGCAGCCGTTTTTATCTTTCTCAATCAAACCGGCCCGACACTTGTTACACGCGGCCAGCCAAGCGGCCGTCTCGGCTCCGTAGCCGGGGAAAAGATGGTCGTTAGCACTGTGCATAATCAGAGCAGACAACGTTTCGGGACACGAGAAGGATTCGAGATCGGTCCGTCTGAACCCAGCGGCACTCGGCGCCACCGCTGTCGGGATGTGGCGAGTCTCCTCCAAAAGAGCCAGAGCGAGGGCAACGGTTCCACCGTCAGAATGGCCGGTCAGATAGACCCGCCGTTCATCAATACACCATTTTTTGGCGATGAGTCGCGGGATCATACCGAGTTCAGGAATGATTTCGGACGAGAGGCGGCGTGAGTCGGCATAGGCGACAATGAAGCCAGTCGCTGTTGCCTCAAAAGTCAGGTCTGTCAGGCGTTCAGAGCGAAAACGGCTTGAGCCTGCTGGAGCATAGACCATGAGGAGGGGGTGGAGGATGCCTGAATTGTAGTTGGCGGGCGTCCGGACAGCGTATGGAATCCCGTGTTCGGTCTGCTCGTCGTTACTCAGCCCACCCGAGCCACGCCGCTCGCCGACCGGACACGGCCCGGTGCTGAGGTGGTTGTATTCGTGCCGGCCTAGCTTCGGTGGTTCGCCTGACAATCCAGAACACCCCCAGAGGACGAGCGCGACGGGGCCGAGTACCCAGCACCGGAGCCTGCCCGTCGATACAGGGCAACAACCGCGTCTCTCCGCTTGTCCCACTAGCCTTCGCCTGCTTGCCGCGTCAACATGTCTCAGTTTATACTGCAGGAACTCTCACCCCGCTCTATCCGAGGGAACAGCAATCGGCAAGAAGGAGGGATATATGCTCTCGGTTTTTTCAGCCCCAAGCCACTATGTACAGGGGAAGAACGCTACCGCAGCCCTAGGAACAGAAATGCAGCGCATCGGCCTGCAGGGACCTGCGTGTATTGTTGCCGGGACAAGTGCCATCCGTCTGCTCTCAGAAGTCTGGCAGAAACATTTGAACGATGCCGGCATCACCCATGTCGTCCACCAGTTCGGAGGAGAATGCTCCTATCCTGAAATCGAACGTATCAAAGAAACAGCTCGTGAGAATAAAGCCCAGGTGATTATTGGAGCGGGCGGAGGCAAGGTCTTAGACGCGGCCCGGGCCGTAGCGGACGATCTTGATCTTCCCGTCGTCAACTGTCCGAGCATTGCCTCAAGTGACGCGCCGTGCAGCGCGTTATCGGTGATCTATACCCCTGGAGGGGTATTTCAGGAATATCGCTTTTATCGCAAGAACCCGGACTTGGTTGTGGTGGACACCTATGTCGTCGCCCAGGCTCCTGCCAGACTGCTAGTGGCAGGAATGGGAGATGCCTTAGCCACGTGGTTCGAGGCTAAAACTTGTGTTGCCGGTCATGTCCAAAATATGCGCGGCGGAGCCTCGACACGCAGTGCGGAAAAACTGGCGGAGTTGTGCTACAATATCTTGGTTGAAGATGGCCCGGATGCCAAACGGGCCGTGGAGCGGAATGTTGTCAATCCAGCCCTAGAGAGGTTGGTAGAAGCCAACACGCTGCTGTCGGGTTTGGGCTTCGAGTCCTCGGGTCTTGCCGCGGCCCATGCCATCCATAATGGTCTCACCGCAGCCCCGCTCACCCATCCGTACTATCATGGGGAAAAAGTTGCCTACGGTCTGATGGCCCAGCTGGTGCTCGAAGGCCAACCACGCTCTGTTATCGATCCGGTGCTGAAGTTTTCCTCTGCGGTCGGCCTGCCCATTACCCTGGCCGAGATTGGGTTTACCGAACTCTCGGGTGACATGCTTGAACAAATAGCAACGCGGGCGACTGCCGAAGGCGAAACCATCCATAACGAACCGTTTGACGTCCAGCCCGATATGGTTGCCGACGCTATTCTGGCTGCGGATTCGATGGGCCGTGCCTGGCAGGCCACGCCCAAGGCATGGCAGGATGCGTGAAGGAGGCACATGCTCCACATCAGAGTTTGATTGGCCAAGTTCGCAATCTGGTTATTCACAAAACTCAGATGTCCCTGTCGGCCATAGTCTTCCATCCACAAGGGTAAGGAACACCGTAGCCATACCACTCCCTTTTGCCGAGCTGCTGAGTACACGACGCAGAAATTTTGATCTGCCACCGCAATCGCGCACCCTATGCTACCGGAGGACAGCAGACAGGAGAACAAACCACAGGAGCTATTGTGCGCGGGGGGCCCTGTCACTGCTGCACTTTGGCCTCAATGAGCGGGGAGGGGATATCGAAGATGAGATGTCCTGCTTCTTCTTGCAGGCGGTAACGCTGCTCCAGGTCTGCGGAAATGGTAACGTTGCGGTCTTGCGGGAACTTATCTGGATACAAGCGGGGGCGGAGGAAAAATTTTTCTGGAGAATACACCAAGGATTGGGATTTGAGTGGATACTTGAGCCAGCTGCGACGCATAAAATCGGGCTCAAACATCGTCTCTTCGTCTTCAGGAGACCACTCCTTCACCCAATGGGCATCGTGCACGCTATAGCTCATCAAGTCGAGCGCAAGATCGTAGTACACGGTGAACAGTCCAGCGTAGCCGCGTTCTTCCAGCACCGGGTTGACGAGATAGGCATTCCGCACCTCAATCACCCGCAGTTGATTGTCATTATCGTACTGCTCAATACGCAGTGGATAAAAACCGTGCTGGTCGAGCCAGTATATCAGTCGACCCATGCGGTAGCGAGGCAACCAGTCTTCTTTCCTGGTCGCCTCAACCACATAACAGGCCACTCCACCGTCTTGCGTATAATGCGGATACGTATCACCCAGCATTTTGATCTGGACCGACGGGACCTCGGTGAAACTCCCTTCGGGCGTGGCGAGGGTAACTGTCGGGCGGGTGTTGGGGAAACGCACGGTCTCATGCAACACATCCGTGCCAAGCAGACGCCACGAGAACTCCCAGGCATCGCGCCCTACCACATCGTCAAAGGTCTGGACATTATTGGGGAACCGGGCATCCCGGCGTGGCTGAGGCTGGCGACGCACGCGGCGCAAAGTTGGACTATAGATGAAATTGTCAAGTTTGGTTGTTTCTTTTTTGTCCGTCCGTCTCAGAATCCATAGATCCTGTAAGCCATGATTCTCGGGCGGATAGGTATAAAAGAAGGCCATCCGAAAATAGTCTTCTCCTGGCGTCACGCTGAGTTGGCCGGACACGCCGTCTTCGTCCGGGATGTAATAGCTATAGCCCAGCGTGATCCCTTCATCCAGAAAGCCGTTACTGGTGATTGCGCCGAACACATCGGCCATGGCATGCGACCAGCGGGCCACATGCGAGAATTCCATGGAACGATAGCCCATCTCTTCCGCAGTATAGGGTGGCTGAAAGGGATAGGCTTCTGCCGGGAGGTACCGGATTGTCGGATCTCGAGGGGTATCGACCCGGAGATCAATACGCGATTTTTCCCCTTCGGACAGTTCTTCCACTGTTTTCCAAGTCTTTCGGGAGTCGACGTTCTGCTCAGCAGCCCCGGCGGTCGATACGAGAAGACAAGGGAGAAAAAAGAGGGCCAATACCGTCAGAGGGAAAAAGCGTCTGTTCATAAAATCGTCATCCTGTGAGAGCACTCGGAGACAGCGGCGCTCTCCTTCAATCAAGCAAGGCGGTCAGAACTCGTAACTCAGCTCCCAGCCGATATTGTCCCATTTATTATATTGACCGTACAGGTCAGTCCGGTCACCACTACTGAACGCCGTATAAATAAGGCGTCCCGTAATGAATTGGGAGAAGCGGTAGCTCGAAACAAATCTCGTTTTTAGGCCCTGCCACTTCTTCTGCGGCAGACTGATCACTGGAGTAACGGTGAGTTCCAAGCGTAAACGGTCGCGGGTGAAACGAAAGGGGCGCCCAATAAACATCACCGGAAGGAGGTTCATTTCATCTCCGATTCCTCCACCAAAGCCACCGCCGAGATTGCGACGCCAGTCAAAAGTATACAACAGGGAAGGCTGTATAATCGCCGAGGTGTTGCCAGGAAAGGCGAACTCCAGCGCAACCGCGGCTCGCAAAGTGTCACGCCGAATGACCCCAGAGTTGAGATATCCGTCCCGCGCGCGCTGCTGATGGTCAAAGTCGGCGAAAGGGACGTCTTTGGTCCACAAGCCCTCAACCCGCAGCACAATCGGCAGTTCACCGACAAGCGGCATGTTCGAGAGGGCGGAAGCATAGTCTGCGGTGATACCCAAATGATGCAAACGGGTAAAACGCGGTTGGAAGGTTAGATAGGAGGCTCCGTTGGCATCGATATCGCGGTCGACAATGAAGGAGGTTGGGCTTTTATTCCAGGCATAATAATAAATGAGCCCCCAGGTGAGGGGTTCCATGGAGACATCCAACCGCAGGCCATATTGATGGTCCCCGAAGTCCCCCATCGACGGCCGCTTTGTCTCCCTGAACTGATCTCCGGCCGCGTCTTGTCGTCCGTCCAGGACCGCTTTTGTCTCCGTATCCCTAGGCGAAGCCAGAGGCGAGTACCACGGTGAGCCGGGAGCTGGATTCCGGTCTTGCTCAAAGTTCGGAATCCATAGGAAATTGAACGAGTTTGCTCCAAAGAAATAGGTCACGTTTGCCATCCAGGCCGGCAACCGTCGCCATTCGTAGTCACTCGTCTCAATCTGGACGGACTCGCGCCTGTCCATACCGTTGATGACGTCAATGTATTGGCCGTCCATTTTGCCCCAGGCGATTTGCTGTTTACCCAAGACGACGTCGAGGTTATGGGTGCGGTAGCTGATGTATAACTCGCGCACGATACGCTCGAAGTTATGATAGGCGCGGAATGTCTCGCTCGTCCTGGGGGCAAACAGGCCGGCGGAATCCTGCCAGTTGTACACGCTGTCATACATGAAGTTATTGATGTTGGTGATTTCGATACTGGGTGAGACTTGGTAGTGGAGTTCCAATTCCAATAGATTCTGCATCTGGGAAAAGCGGAAGTCTTTCTGTCGATGGCCGACACGACGATCACCCGAGAGTTGGATATCGGACCATTGGCGGAAAAATCCCCGGAACGTCAGGGCCGGGACCTGCCGTTCGACGGGCTGGCGGATGTGGCGCCCGGCCGGATCGAAGGTGGACAGAAAACGATCAAAGCGCGACCAGGTATTGACAACCGCATCAACCTGTTTATCCATGAAGTAGCCGTAACAGGGAGAAATGCTGGCCGAGACCGCTAAGAGGAGCAGTCCACCGAAGACCCTACTGACTACAGGGAGGAACCTGCGCTTACCGGGCATGCAATATCTTTCCTTACTCGCATTCTGCAGGCGTTGAGCGGTGGACGAGGGTGCCGTTCTGCGCCAACCGCTCTAGCCGGCCAGCGGTATAGTCCAGATAATTACGGAGGATAGACTCATTATGTTCGCCCAAATCCGGCGCTTCAAACGGGGCGTCGGTTCTGGCCGGACTCGAAAAGCGGAACGGAAACCCCGGCAGAACAAAGTCGCCCAGCACCTTATCCTGTATCGGCCGGATAGCCTCCCGCTCAAGCAAATGAGGATGATTGACCACTTCTGGAATGGTCAGCACAGGGGCGGCTGGCACCCGCTCGCGGTGCAGAGCGGCAACCGCTTCTTCTCGGCTCGGCATAGTGTCGAGCCAGTCTTCAATGGCTTGAATGAGTTCTTTTTTGTGGTGGACCCGGTCCCGGTTGGTACGGAAGCGTGGGTCTTCCACAAATTCCGGATGTCCAATGGTCCGCGCCACGCCTTGCCACTGATGGTCAAGGGCGCCCACGATGACCGCGAACCCGTCTTTTGCCCGGAAAATACCGCACGGGGCCAGCCCCATATGGTGGGCGCCACTTCGGGTCGGAACGAATTTACCGCCCGAGGCACTATGTGACTGAATCGTGAAGTCATGCGAATGGATATAGGCGTCGAGCAGCGACACGTCGATATACTGGCCTTCACCTGTCCGCTCGCGGTGCAATAACGCACAGGCAATCGCGCCAAAGGCATGCACTCCGGTACTCACATCACCAATCGCAGCCTGGGGCATGGCTGGTGCACGGCCACGCTCGCCGGTCACTTCATTGAAGCCTGAATATGCCTGGGCGATGTAATCATAGCCGGGCACATGGGACAGCGGACCGGTCTGACCAAGGGCCGAAATCGAACACATAATGATACGCGGATTCAGCTTTTGCAGTTCTTCATAGGCAAAACCGAGCCGCTTGATCACGCCCGGACTATAGTTCTCGGCCACCACATCCATATGCGGAATGAGTCCGCGTATGATGTCCCGCCCCTCCTCCGTCTTCAGGTTCACACACAGGCTTTGTTTGCAAACGTTGTGCTGAATAAAATAACCACTGCGGCCCTTTTTCAGAATCCCGTTGAGGCGGGCCGGGTCTCCTTGCGGAGCCTGCTCAACTTTAATGACCTCAGCCCCCATCTCTGCCAGGAGACGTGTCGTCGTTGGTCCGGCAACAATCTGCGTGAAGTCCAGCACTTTATAGCCAGCCAACATCCCCTGCCGTGACACGCCTGCCATACTGAGTCCCCTTCCCTCAATAATTATAGAGTTTGGCCGGATGGCTGAATGAAGGTTCAGTTATCTGAACTGTTGCAATCCTAGCCGCAAGCCCCCACCGATGCAAGGTGGGGTTCTTCTCATTCTCTCATAGAACGAGGGTCGGCCTTCGCGTACCCCGCTCTACATCCACAGTCCAACAATCGGGATCCCCCCTGAGTTAGGTCAACACCTGCTCGTCTCGCAGCTTTTGCACCTCGCCTCCGGAATAGCCGAGAATCTCCTGCAAGACATAGTCCGTGTGTTGCCCGCGCTGCGGGGCCGCAGCCTGCACTTCGCACGGAGAGCCGCTCATCTGCCACGGAATGCCGGCATGAATCCGTTTGCCGAATTCGGGGTGTTCCTTTTGTACCAGATAGCCACGTTCTTCCAGATGTGGATTGGTTGCCAAGTCCTTATTGCTCTGAGACGGATAGGCAGCCACGCCGGCTTTCTGCAGTACCGCTGTGACCTCCCAGCGGTCGCGTTCGCTCGTCCAGGCTGAGATGATTTCTTCGAGTGCATCTTCGTTCGCTTTCCGCGCCGCCACATCAGTAAAACGTTTGTCCATAGCCAGTTCTGGCTGGCAGATGGCCTGACACAAGGCCCGCCATTCCGCATCGTCTCCACACACAATGGTCACCCATTTCTCGGCGTCACCCTTGCACTTAAAGCAGCCGTGGGGCGCCATCCAGCGATCCCGGTTGCCGTCGCGCTCAGGCTGGGTCTGATTCATCACATAATCCATGATACCCTCGGGCATCAGGACGAGCAGGGCTTCCCATAACGCCAGGTCAACATGAATCCCCTTCCCGGTGCGGTGGCGGTAGGCCAACGCGGCCATGGCGGCAAATGCGCCAAAGATACCGGCGTTCGGATCACCATACGAAATACCGACCTCCGCAGGCCCAACTCCCGGATAACCAGTCAGAGACGAGATTCCTGCCAGCGGAACAGAAGCCGGCCCATAGCCCATATAGTGGCGCTCGGGACCGGTTTGCCCGTAACCGCAGATTGAAATCATAATAATATCGGGTTTGAGTTCCTTGAGTGTGTCATAGCCAAAACCCATGCGGTCGATCGCTCCAGTTGAGAAGTTCTGCACGATAATATCGCTCTTGGAGATGAGCTTTTTGACAATCTCGGACGCCTCGGGCCGAGCCAGATCAAGTTGGAGGCTTTTTTTACTCTGGCTGTATTGGTTGAAATAGCCGGCCCGGTTCGGCCCGGGTTCATTGTCCGCAAATGGCGGGATCAAGCGGGTGACACACGGACGCTTTTCACTCTCAATCCGAATCACTTCCGCGCCCATATGCGCCATTTGGAGTGTGCAGTACGGCCCCGCCCAGGCCCAGGTAAAATCGGTTACGCGAATGCCTTCTAATGGTCGTCGTGCCATGGCGTTCTCCTTTAACGGTCAGCTTCCCTAAATAATGCCGTCCCGCTTCAGTTCATCGATCTCGGCCTGAGAGAGCCCAACCCGGGCGTAGACCTCATTATTATGCTCACCGAGTCGCGGCGCCGGGCGGCGGACAGCATAGCCAACGTCCTTCACCTTAAAAGGGGCGCCCGGATATTGCAGCGTCCCCGCGACCTGATGGCTGATTTCCGTAAAAAATTTACGAGCTTTGAGGTGCTCCGAGTTCAACAGGGCGGCCATCGTATTGACTGGGGCCATACAGATGCGGCGCTCTTGGCCGGCTTTATACAGGTCGGCAACCCTCCACTCCGCGGCGAACTCCTGGAGGAAGGGCATCAGAGCATCATAGTTCTGACCCCGGACAACGCGATCGGCAAAAATCTCCAGGGCCGCCCAGTCTGGACTGCCCATCAGTTCGACAAAGCGCTGCCATTGGTCTTCTTCCACACAGATCACAAAGAGTTTTCCGTCTTGACAGTCGAGCATGCACCAAGGATAGATGGACCGTCGCCCCAACCGCGAGGTCTCCAAGCCACTATAGGTATAGTGCATGAAATTCATTTCCAGGATGGCCGCAATACACTCTTGGATGGAGACATCGAGGTGCTGGCCTTCGCCCGTCAGACATTTATGGTAATATGCGCCAAGCGTTGCGACGCTGGCGTGCACCCCGCCCTGAAAGTCGGTCTGATGGCCAAACGCTTTGAGGGGAGGAAGGTCCAGGTAATCGGAGGCACCCGGACTAATGGGTGCCCATCCCCCGGCGTTACTCGCCGTTAGATCATAACCGTGGTAGTCGCGGTGTGGGCCGGTCTGACCAAAGTAGGAAATCGAGGTCATGATCAGGCCCGGATTGATCTGATTCAGTCTTGCATAATCCAGGCCGACCTCGGGCATCTCGCGCGGGCGGTAGTTATGCAGCAAGATATCGGCCTGAGCGCATAAGCTCTGCAAGACCGCCTGTCCTTTGGGCTCGCGCAGATTTAGCGTCACGCCTTGTTTATTGGCATTCAAGTACAGAAACAGGCCGCTCTTCTCGGCATGCGGAGTATCGCCGGGAAAGGGGCCGCGTTGTCGAGATATATCACCGTCCAACTCCTCGACTTTGACCACATCCGCACCAAAGTCGGCGAGCAGCTTGCCGGTATAGGCAGCGGAAACCATATTGCCGCACTCAACGACGTCAATCCCTGACAGAAGTTGTTCAGCCATATATAGTCCTCCTTTGTTGATGCTTTAATTGTTCAAACGCCGCCACAGGCTGTCAGGACGGCCGGTTCATCTGAGCTAAAACGCAACAAACCAGAATAGATCCCTTGGTGAGGTCCTCCGCTTGCTGGTCCCGACCAACGGGTCTCGCCTAGGGCCTCGCTGAGTTTGGGGACGATGCCGGACATTTTGAGTTCGCCCAGGATCCGGTCGTGCAAGGAAACCCGCCTGTCGCGCGTCGCAAGAGGCAATAATTCCGACAAATTGCAGGTCGCCGCCCAGTCTGAGACAAGAACATCAAAGGCCTCACGGTTTTCAGCCCGCACGCTCTGGCTCTCGAAACGGGGATCAGCGAGTAATTCTTCTCGCCCCATGAGTGTGCGCGACCACGTGGCCAGCCCGTTGGTGTTGGCGGCAACCACAATCCATTACCCCTGTTTACCCGGGTAGAGGATGGACGGCGCAAACCCAGGAAGAAAGGTCCCGGTCCGCGTCCGCCGCTAGCCAGAGGATCACCCATGCCGATATCCACCCGACGGGGAGGGCGGTCTGGAAAGCCGGCCGGATGGCACAGCCCCTCAAAGGCTTCGGGTGCGGCGGCAAAGCCGCATTTTTCTCGGTACGGGCCGGTCTGTCCATACCCGGGACGCGGGCAAAGACGAGACATGGATTCAGCTCACGTAGAACCTCATAGCCGAGGCCCGATTCTTCAAACACTCCAGGAGGGAAATTTGCTACGAAGACATCAGATTGACGGACCAGCTGGCGCTGCAGTTCCTCTCCTTCGGGGTCGCGCAGGTTGAGAGCAGTACCCTTCTTATTGCGAGCCGTACTCGGCCGCCCCAGACTTTTGTCGTCCATCAGAAATTGACCGACCGTGCGCATGCGGGTGTCTTTGTGGGGCGCTTCGACTTTAATGACCTCAGCCCCAAGGTCGGCGAGCAGGCTAGCACGAAACGGGCCGAACGGCGGAACGCCGCGTTCAGTGGCCCAGATACCGGCCAGCGGGCCGCCGAGTTGACTGCCCTTCGTTCCCACATCATTCCGCATATCGGCGCGTGTACTGTTTCGCAGGCACGATAAGCCATCAGAGAGCCAGGGTCAAGATCGTTCCTGACACGAACAACTTGCACCATACTGTCAAAAAGGTCAGTATACACAAAAGTATGGATTTCACAGCCATTGGGGCAGTTCCCGAGTCCACAAGCGCAGTTGGTGCTCGCCCTCTCTGGTTTATCTCACCATCCAGGTACGGCAGAATACGCCCGTGGTTCGCAACTCCGCCTCTCACGCCCTGACAACAACCCGACTGGACTATGACGAGAGCCCCGACCCCTCTTGGATTTCACACGTGGGACCGGAAGACTGCTCCACGCTGGCCGAAGACGAGCGGCACCGTTTCGTCCTGATCATGGATTATCCCTTACTCTGCTGGTGAAAATTTCTTCTATACAATGCACCCAGAGAGCCTTAGACCGGCAAAACGGTGAGAACGCTGGAGATTCGGGAGTGGTCTGCCCCCGCCACCACAATGGTTTAGCGCGAGTTTTTCTGGTTTTTTAGAGAACGAAGTCAAGTAAAGCCGGCCAGACACAATGAAACCCGACCACCCTCCCTTCCCTGCTATTGATGACGGCTTGGACGCTGAGGAGCAGCGCACGGCTAAAATCCTCAAGGAACTCGAATGTCTCGACGCCCCTACCTGCTTTCGCTGCTCACGGTCTATTTGCTTCCACGAATATGTCCTGAGCGTCGTGACCGGACTTCAAACAACCCCGCACTGCACCGCCTGCCTTGCCAACGGCTTAGGACGTTCGCCAGCGGATTTCTTGGAAGATGCCTACGCCTACATCCGTCGCCAGACCTGCTACCGCAGCGGCTGGCACTGGGCGAGTCGACAAGAAAACCAGCCCATTGAGCAGCCGAGTTGTATCTGGCCTGCTCCCCCCTCACAATTTCAGACTCACACCGCAACGCCTGCAGCAGATACGCTAGCCGACCCGGACGACACCTGGGATGCCGGAGACATGGCCTGTGGCGAGTTGGTGTTGCAACTCCGCTTGCGTCTCAAGTCCATGCAAGCGGGTCAAGTCCTGCTCCTCATAGCCCAAGACCCTGGGGCCCCCACGGATATTCCCGCTTGGTGCAATCTCACCGGCCACCGCCTCCTTTCGGCCACACCTCCTCGGTATAGGGTACAACGAAAAAGCAGCTAATCAGGGTTGGACGGTGACCCCGTAGACCGGGTGGGGATGGCCCGTAAGCCCGGGGGACCGTAGGCTTCTGCATGCCCCCACATGCCGTAATGCGGACGGGCCCTTGAAGCGAAAGATTATGGCTACGACGACCGCAATGGCGGCTACGAAGAACGGCGGTTCCGCCCCCTCGGGGCGGAAAGATACGGAGCCGGAGAAGTCTGGACTCCTCCGGCTTCGCGACCGTTAATAGCCGAGGATTTACTTGCCAACCCGGGCTTCCGCAGGGGCCACATCAACCGGCGCTTTGGCTTGCGGAGTCCACTCGTGCATCATCGGACCGACTTCTTTGGCAAAGAGGCGCATGCTGTCTTCAACTTGATCAAAGGGCTGACTCTGGAAGCTGAAGCAGCCGTTGACCTCAAATTCACCGATCTGGCCACGCCGCGTTTCCAGCTTCTGGATGATCATGTCTGGCGTGCCCCACAGATTGGCTGCCAGAAAGTCTTCCAGAATGGCCTCGTTGCCAGCCTCCCGCATCATCTTGGCCGCTTCGGCATAGTGAGCGTAGGATTTGCCCGTCTGCGCGAAGTGGTCACCCAGCATCTCGTAGTGCTCCATCACGCTGAAATAGTAGCCCACGATTTTTTCCCGCGCGACCTCTTCTGCCTTCTTGATATCGTGCGAGCAGACGGCGAAGTCCGCACAGTTCACCGGAGGAGCCTCCTCGCCGTTATTATACTGACGATACAGTTCGCGGTAATTGTGGATGCCGTCGGCAACTTTATCCCAGGCCATTTGGGAGAACATCATCGCTCCCAGACCGAGCCGAGCCGCGACTTCAAAAGACTCAGGCGACATGCACACCATATAGCGGCGATCTTTGAAACTCTTGATCGGTCGAGGCCGTACTTCGATACGATGTTGCCTGTAGTACTGGGTGTCCGCTTCGACAAAGCCATCTTCCAAGCCCTTCACGATAATCTCCGCAGCCTCGTTAAAGCGGTCGCGCGCTTCGGCCATGTCCACGCCAAAACCCGCGTACTCACGCCGGGCAAGGCCGCGTCCGAGTCCAAGGACCGCCCGCCCGTCCGACAGGTGGTCGAGCAGGACCATTTTTTCCACCACTCGCATGGGATTGTTCCACGGCACGATGATAGCACCGGTGGCCAATTCCAGCTTTTCCGTCCTGGCGGCAATATAGCTCAGATACTGCATATTATCCGGGCAAATGGAGTAGTCAAAAAAATGATGCTCCACCGGCCACACGATATCGAACCCCATCTCCTCGGATTCAATCGCGAGGCGGGTTTCGTTTTTGTACATCACCCGATCATCGTGCCCCCTATGGTTTTGAAGCACCATCTGAATACCAATGCGCATACTGACTCCTTTCTGATCTGACTCCCGCGCATTGTATCTTTGCGGTAGCCTCTAGAGCGTCCCCTATCCTCATTATTTCATCTCAGGAACGTATCGCTTACCGTCGATCTTCGTGCGCGGAGCCTTAGGATTTTGGTAACCCTATCGAAATATCCACCGAGCGACAAGACGAACTCTGGGAGGAGTTTTCACGGCAACCCTGCTCGTTCAACCGTCGCTCGGCAGGATACCAGAAGGTTGCACTACCGGTTGTACATTAGAATGCTACATGATGAGTATTGGCAGTCAAGGAGAGGAATTATGCCAGCGGCTAAAAAAAGAAAGCGGATTGTTCAATCGCAAGACCTCGTCGGCGAAAAGCCGCCGACGGATTACTCCATCTGGACCTTGGCCTATTGCCAGGCTGACATGCCGTATGACTTCTTCGGCGGCTCAGGATTGATGAGTAATCAGGGTACGATCCAGATTCCCATGCTCTACACCATTCTCGTCGGGGGGGCGCAAGATCAGAAAAAACACGTAGTGCTAGTTGACGCCGGGTTCGGCGATCAAGACTGGATGTCGCGCTATCGCTTCTTTGGTTGGGAAGATCCATCAACCGTACTGGCAAAGGTCGGGCTCACCCCGGCAGATGTGGATGCCATTCTGGTGACGCATCTGCACTTTGATCATATCGGTAATTTCTCGGCCTTTCCAAACGCGCACCTGTATATTCAACTAGACGAGTATATGGGCTGGCTCCGCACCCTCTCTTTGCCAAAAGATTTTGGTGGGGGAGAGAGAAGCTGGATTCTGTCCTCGCTTGACCCGCAGGACATTCATAATGTGGCAATCGCGATCAGTCAGGGCAGAGCCACGTTGATTGAGGGAGATGTTGAAGTCTTGCCGGGCATTACCGCTCACTTGGCCCAGGATTCCCATACCTTTGGCACACAGTGGTTCGAAGTCCACACTCGCAATGGCCTTTTTGCCATCGCCGGAGATGCGGTGTATTGGTATTCAAATATCGAGAAGATGTGGCCACCCGGCTATAATCAAGGGAATCCGTTTAACCAGCTCTTTACCTATGAGCGCATTCGTAAAACCTTGAGCCACGACCTCGAACGCCTCATTCCCGGCCACGACCCCCTCGTTTGGCGGCATCATCGGACATGGACGACCGGTTCAAATGAAGTCGCTGAGGTGAACTTGGCCAAGGGCCAGCGGTCTCAAAAGCGGCTAAAGAAGGATGGGAAAGCAGAGGGCGCCGGGCCAAGCTAGGCCGTATCGCCACTCATCTCATCCACACGAGAGCAGAAACGAGGGGGAGGAAGGCGAGGCAGTCGAGGGCTGTTCGGTCGTCTCGGGTGGCGAGGCGGCGGCAGAGGTTGAGCGTGTGGCAGGCGCGGGCGAGGCGGGGGCGGGGGGTGGAGAGTGCGGCGTCATCGCCGAGGAGGCGCGGGCGCTTGGGAGGGCCGGCGTCGTCGGCCTTGATGTCGGCGAGACGGGTGCGGAGGGCATTGGGGGTCGTAAGCGGCGGCGGCCAGCACCGGGCGGGGCCGCACCCCCGCCCTTCAGGGCAGGGCCCGTGGCGCGTCGCCGGCCGGTCCGGGCGAGCGGAGCCCACGGGCCGGACGACCGAGGGGAGCACCGGCGAGAGGCGTTTTGGTCGTCAGGCCCCCTCGGGAGCGCCCTGAAGCACATCATCCCTGCCAGGGGAATCCTGAATGTCGATTGAACCTAGGGCTCGTTAACATTATCGCAACGCATTGATGATGAGTGCGAAGACGCTGCATCCAAGGAATAGGACCTCGCGTTGCTCGCATCGCGAGCAGAGGCGGCGGCAGCCCTTCAATCGACGCCACGCCACACCCGCTCGATTGCGGTGCGCCGCTTGTCCAGCTCACGGTCATACGCCCAAGGCTCAACCCGGCTTCGCCGCGACGGCCCCACGGGCGCATACCCCCGCGCCACGGCCAGAGGCCGCGGCTGGTCGCCCGCGGACGCCCGGTCCCTCAGCAACGCGGGATGAGCGTGGTTGCCGGCCCAGGCGAGTCCGCCACGGGCGGCCCGCCGGGGCGGCGGGGGCGGGCCCGGGCGAGCGCGCGCAGACAAGCGCCGGGCGGTCATCCGCGGCAGCAACCCTAGGCATCGTGGTGGTCCAGCCGCCCCGGGAGCGGCCGAGGGATGGGGGGCCGGTTGTTTTCGCGCCCCCGTGCCGGCGGGAGGGACCTTGACGAGGGGGCGGTCGAGCGACCGGGCCGCCCGCTTGCGGCGCACGATCTGTTCGCGGTGCAGACGCTCGAAGACCCGATCAAGTACGCCGGTTTTCGACTAGCGGGGCAGCCGGGAGGAGAGGGGGTGCCAGGTGCCACATCGGGGCGGCAACCCGCGCCCTTTGCCGCCATGCTCGGCGACCGACCAGAGGGCGGGGAGCACGGGGCGAGGGGAGAGGCGGACAGGGCCGCGCGGCACCGGGAGAGGGGGCGCGGTCCGTGCGTAGTGAGCTTGCGTGAGTTCCATATATCCAGGAGACCAGAATCATGCGCATGAGTGGGAACAGGCCCTAGGCTAGACGCTCTGAAAAGCCGGACATAGGGGGGGATAAAAAGCTTCAGACATCAGACCGGTTCTTCGACGCTGGCGTCATATTCTTCGGAAGAAGGGGGCTCGTCTTGGGTCACACGCATTACCTCCGACACCGTAGTAACGCCGTCGCGGACTTTGCGCCAGCCATCGTCTCGGAGCGTACGCATACCATTCTCAACGGCGTACTCCTTCAGCGCATCGGCTGAGGAGCGCTTCAAAATGAGCCGACGTAAGCCTTCATCAACGAGCATGAGCTCAAAAATCCCCTTCCGG
Source organism: uncultured Binatia bacterium (SeqCode) (assembly GCA_965116085.1). Classification (GTDB taxonomy): domain Bacteria; phylum Desulfobacterota; class Binatia; order Bin18; family Bin18; genus Bin18. The sequence goes on along the minus strand of OZ220487.1, from coordinate 3,823,022 downwards.
CCTCGGTAGCCGGTCATGGCACATTCTTCGCACTCCCCGGCCTCATACGAGAGCACCGGCTCAGGCGCGTGTCCGTTCGTTGGTAACTCCAGGTGAGGGCCGGGGGCTCGTTCGTCGACCGGATGTCGACACGTCGGACAAAGCTGTCTCACCAGCCGCTGGGCCATCACGCCAAGCAGGGACGAGGCTAGCAAATAATCTTCCACCCCCATTTCCAGGAGACGTGATATCGCGCCGGCGGCGTCATTGGTATGCAAGGTTGAGAAGACCAAGTGACCAGTCAGGGCGGATTGGATCGCGATTTCCGCCGTTTCGTAATCGCGAATCTCACCGACCATGATCACATCTGGGTCCTGGCGAACAATGGAGCGCAGTCCAGCAGAAAAAGTCAGCCCGATTTGCGACTTGACATGGATCTGATTGACGCCGTTGAGTTGGTATTCAACCGGGTCTTCAATCGTAATGATTTTTTTCTCGGGTGAGTTGATTTTGTCCAGGGCACCGTACAGGGTCGTTGTTTTGCCGCTCCCGGTGGGACCGGTGACCAGAATCATCCCGTGAGGCTGAAAAATGAGGTTTTCGAATGCAGACAAGGTATCCTCGGGAAAGCCCAGCGATTCAAGGCTGACATCAATGCTTGACCGATCAAGGATACGCAGGACAACGCTCTCGCCATATAGCGTCGGCAGGGTTGAAACCCGCAGGTCGACCTCACGTCCCAACATACGCAGCTTGATGCGCCCATCTTGCGGCAGACGCCGTTCCGCAATATTGAGCTTGGCCATGAGCTTGACCCGCGAGATCAGAGCGGCTTGCAGTTTACGGGGCGGTGCTTCGACATTGTGCAGAATCCCGTCAATGCGGTAGCGCACGCGAAGTTCCTTCTCAAATGGCTCGATATGGATATCCGACGCGCGCTGCTCCATGGCCCGGGCGATGAGCATATTCACAAGCCGGATAACGGGGGCCTCACTCGCAAGGTCCCGTAGATGGGCCTCATCCTCCTGATCCTCTTCCAGATACTCGACCGAGCCCACCGCCTGACCGTCGGACTGACCATCCGGTACCCCAGCATAATAGGTATTCAAGGTCTCAAGAATATCACGCTCACGTGCCAAGCGGGGCGCAAGACGCAACTTCGTCGCCTTCTCTAGGGCTTCAATGACATAAAAATCGCCCGGGTCGGCCATGGCAATGACCAGTCCACCATCTTGGACCGCCAGGGGACAGACCCGCGCTTGGCGAAGGAAATCAGCCTTCATCTCGGACAAGGGAGGCGCCTGCTGTGGAAAGTCCCGAGCACTCATGAGGGGAGCATGATAGTATTCAGCTAGGATCGGGAGGAGGTCATCCTCAGACATAAAGCCGAGTTCGACCAGTAAGTGCTCAAGCGTCTCTCCGCGCTCCTGCTGCACGAACTGAACGCGGCGCAAATCGTCCTGGGAGACTTTGCCACTCTCAAGCAGCATCTCTTCGAGCTTTGGCATTCTGACCTCCCCAGATAGTCGGAAAAGTGAAACGGCACAGCCTCTCCATGGAGTTTTGTAGGGCGTGTTGACTTTTTATGCTAGTAAACTAGTAAATAAGTGCCCCGAGTCGCTCCCACCGTACCCAACGGTCCCGGCCGTCCCACGACCAGTATATCAGAAAAGCTTGGCCTTTCACATCTTGCGTGTCAACAAAGCCCCAGAAGCGGCTGTCGTGGCTGTGATCCCGATTATCCCCCATGACAAACAATTTGCCGGGCGGTACGATAATGGATTCGTTCGATTTACCAGGAAGCAGCGGCGGATAATTATCACGCGGACCGGGCACAATACGGCTAGGATTGGCAAAATGGGCATACGGGCTCTCATCTGCTACGCCGTTGACAAAAAGCTGCTTATTATGAATCCGCACCTCGTCACCGGCGACGGCGACGACCCGCTTAATAAAGTCTTTGGTTTCATCTTTTGGATAGACAAAAACAACGACGTCCCCCGATTCCGGTCGAGCCCACTCGAACACCAGGGTCTCAAAGGGATAGGGCAAGCGCAGCCCATAGGCAAACTTGCTGACCAGAATATGATCCCCAATCTGGAGTGTCGGCAGCATGGAGCCCGACGGAATTTTGAATGCCTGCACAATGAAACTCCGGATAAAAAGCGCCAGCACCAGGGCGAAGAGCAATGCTTCGGTGTATTCACGAACGGCCGATTTCTGTTGGGGGGGGGGAGTCGACGTGGAGAGCGGCCTTCTGCTGTCTGCCTTTTGATTCGTCAGACTGACAGAGCCTGCCGCTCCGCGGGTCGATGTTTTTCCTCTGGCCATATCCGCTCCCCTCTACCCTCGCCGCGGCGTCTCACTCTCGTCCCCCTGGAGTAACGCGAGGAACGCCTCTTGGGGGATCTCTACCCGCCCAACCTGTTTCATCCGGCGCTTGCCTTCTTTCTGTTTCTCTAGCAGCTTTCGTTTACGGGTTATATCCCCACCATAGCACTTTGAGGTGACATTTTTGCGTAGCGCCTTCACGGTTTCTCGCGCGATCACTCGACTCCCGATAGCGGCCTGGACCGCGACCTCGAACATTTGGCGCGGAATCAGGGTCCGCATTTTTTGTACGAGTTCGCGCCCGCGAGTATAGGCGTGATCGGCATGGACGATCAGGGATAAGGCATCGACCATATCACCATTAATGCGGATATCAATCTTCACCAAGTTGGCCGGACGCATATCTAAAAATTCATAATCAAACGAGGCATAGCCACGGCTAATCGATTTGATCCGGTCATAGAAATCAACCACAATCTCGTTGAGCGGCAACTCATACTCCAGGGCAACGCGCGAAGCCCCCAGATATGCCATGGCTCGTTGTTCTCCTCGCCGCTCTTGACAGAGCTGCATGACATTTCCGACGTATTCTTCGGGCACATGAATATTCGCCAGAATGAAAGGCTCTTGGATGGAATCGATTTCCTGTACCGGCGGGAGAGACGAGGGATTCTCGACATGTAGTATTTCCCCGTCAAGCGTCAGGGCTTGATACTCAACTGTTGGCGTAGTGGTGATTAAATCGAGGTCGAACTCTCGTTCCAAACGCTCCTGGACGATTTCCATATGAAGCAGGCCCAGGAAGCCGCAGCGAAAACCAAACCCAAGGGCCAGCGAGGTTTCTTTCTCATACGAAAAGGCGGCATCGTTCAAGCGGAGTTTTTCGACCGCGCCGCGCAGCGCTTCGTAGTGTTTCGATTCAATCGGATACAAGCCGCTGAAGACCATGGGCTTTGCGGCCTTAAAGCCCGGCAACATGACTGCCGTAGGGCGTTGGGCTTCCGTAATCGTGTCCCCGACCCGAGCTTCTCGGACCTCTTTAATACCGGCCATAAGAAAGCCCACCTCCCCTGGCCCCAGCGCTTTGACCGCTTGGGCATGCGGAGCGAAAATCCCGACCTGTCCAACTTCATATTCTTTGCCACTCGACATGAGCCGAATGGACATCCCAGGCCTCAGTACTCCGTCGAATACCCGGACGAGCACAACGGCTCCCTGGTAGGGGTCAAACCAGCTATCAAAAAGTAGTGCTTTGACCGGAGCACTGGAGTCCCCTTGAGGAGGAGGCATAGATCGCAGGATACCTTCCAGCACCTCAGCAATCCCTCTCCCTTCTTTTGCACTGGTTAAAACCGCATCCCTGCCATCCAGCCCTATGATGTCTTCGAGCTCTTGCCGAACACGTTCAGGTTCGGCGCTGGGCAGATCGATTTTGTTAATAACAGGGAAAATTTCGAGCTCATGATCGAGCGCGAGATAGGTGTTGGCCAGCGTTTGCGCCTCGACCCCCTGGGTCGCGTCAACGACCAGGATGGCACCTTCGCAGGCGGACAAGCTGCGCGAGACCTCATAGGCGAAATCCACATGCCCGGGGGTATCAATCAGGTTCAGATAATATTCAGCACCGTCTTGCGCCTCATAGCATAGGCGAACAGTCCGAGCTTTAATCGTAATGCCCCGCTCTTGCTCAAGCTCCATGGTGTCCAGAAATTGCGCCCCGCTTTCACGCTCACTAATTGAGCCCGTCTGGGAGAGGAGTTGATCGGCCAGTGTCGATTTGCCATGATCGATATGGGCAATAATGCTAAAGTTTCGAATCCGTTCGATGCTCATGCCGATGTCCGCAGGGAGGCAACCGTTCTCTCAAGCCCGTCGGCAAGCGACACCAGTGGCTTCCAGTTCAGCGTGTCCGCAGCTCGACTCCAAGACAAGACACTCCGGCGCTGCTCTCCTGGCTTGGCAGCACCGGAGTGCACCTGGGCGCGTGAGCCAGTTATCCGCTGTAAATGCTCGGCCAAGGTATTGACCGTCGTCTCAAGGCCCGTACCGATGTTGATCGCCCCTGAATAGTCGGCGGTCAGTGCTGCTAGGTTCGCCCGGGCCACATCGGCGACAAACACATAATCGCGCGTCTGCTGACCGTCACCGTTAATCGTAATCGTCTCTTCCGCCAGCAGGCGCTGGGTAAAAATGGCCACTACACCGGCTTCTCCGTGGGGGTCCTGTCGCGGCCCATATACGTTCGCATAGCGCAGGCTCAGCGACGGAAGACCATATTCTCTCTGGTAAAAATACAGATAATGTTCTCCAGCTAATTTGCTGACTCCATACGGACTAATTGGATGGGTGGCGTGGTCTTCGGTCGCCGGAAAGGTGGATTGTTCTCCGTATACGACCCCGCCAGAAGACGCAAAGATAATACGCTGGCACTGGGCCTGCCGCGCGCCTTCAAGAATGTTGAGCAGTCCAAAAATATTCACTCGTGCATCAAACAGCGGATCAGTAACCGAGCGACGGACATCCATTTGTGCCGCATGGTGGTTGACCACCTCAATCCGTTCGTCAACTAGAGTTTTCCGCACTGCAGTATCGCGAATATCTGCTTGGACGAAGTACGCATTGGACGGAACGTTGGCCGGCTTGCCGGTTGACAAGTCGTCGACAATCCAGACTTCGTGGCCCGCCCTGAGATAGATTTCCGCGACATAGGAGCCAATAAAGCCCGCCCCCCCGGTTACTAATATCCTCATGCACTACATCCTCTCCTGAGCCCTAACGTGCCCATCCCGCTCCCCTTCTCCTTAGAGGCTAGAATCTAACGGACCGCCTGTTTTTCCCGGAAATAGGCGATTGTTTTGCTTAAGCCGTCTTCAAGGGAGACGCGGGGCTCCCATTCCAATAGCTGGCGGGCAAGGCTCACATCGGGTTGGCGGACTTTCGGGTCGTCCACCGGCAAAGGCTCAAACGCAATGGAACTGGAACTCCCGGTCAGCCGGATAATCGTCTCGGCGAATTCCCGGACGGATAATTCGTGCGGGTTCCCCAGATTTACGGGTTGAGCACGGTCTGAGCGGAGGAGGCGGACGATACCCTCAACCAAATCGTCCACATAACAAAAACTCCGGGTTTGACCCCCGTCGCCATACACCGTCAACGCTTCCCCCCGCAGCGCTTGAGTGATGAAATTGGGCACGACTCGGCCATCCCCGAAACGCATACGTGGGCCATAGGTATTAAAAATACGAACAATGCGGGTCGCCACGCCATGACTGCGGTGGTAGGCCATGGTCAGAGCTTCGGCAAAACGTTTCGCCTCGTCATATACCCCTCGCGGGCCGATCGGATTCACATTGCCCCAATAATCTTCCGGCTGAGGATGGACGAGCGGGTCACCGTAGATCTCGGAGGTCGAAGCGAGCAGAAAACGGGCGGCTTTCACCCGGGCCAGTCCGAGTCCTTTATGCGTGCCGAGCGAGCCTACCTTGAGGGTCTGGATCGGTAGTTCAAGGTAATCGATCGGGCTCGCTGGCGAGGCAAAGTGGAGAATCGCATCAATATGGCCACTAACGTAAATGTAGTTCGTCACATCCTGGCGGAAAAAGGAAAAACGCGGGTTGACAAACAGATGCGCTACATTGTCTATATCGCCAGTAATGAGGTTGTCCAGACACACCACCTCGTCCCCTTCAGCCAAGAAACGCTCACATAGATGTGAACCGATAAACCCGGCCCCTCCGGTGATTAGGATGCGGGCGATGGCTCTTCTCCTTTCGATTCGTGCTGGGGTATCGACGCTCGGAAACCAGGCGGTGCGTTTTTACTCATTCCAATATGTCCTTAATCCAGTAGACGGGCTTTTCCTGACTCTCGTGGTAGGTGCGAGCCAGCATCTCAGCGATTAAGCCGGTGGTCACAAGCTGGATGCCGGTGACAAGCAGGAGAATCCCCAAGAGCAAAATAGGACGGTTTGCTAATTGCACGTCGAACAAGAGCCGCTGGATACCCAAGACGGTCGTGATCCCCCCGCCAAGGAGGACAGCGATCAGCCCCAGAAAGCCAAAGAGATGACTCGGGCGGGTCGCATAGCTCGACATGAATTTAACGGTCAGTAAATCCAGCACCACCCACAATGTCCGAGTTAAGCCGTACTTCGAGGTGCCGTGCTTGCGCGCGTGATGGGTGACCGGAAGCTCGGCAATCCGCGCTCCCATGTCCCCGGCCAGAGCTGGAATGAACCGATGCATTTCCCCATACAGCTTGAGGCCCTTTGCCACCTCACGTCGAAACGCCTTGAGTGTACAGCCATAATCGTGCAGTTTGACCCGCGTTGTGAGCGAGATCATCTGATTGGCGATCTGAGACGGAAGGCGCCGGTGCAAAAACGGATCTTGTCGATTGACACGCCAGCCGTTCACCAAGTCATACCCCTCGTCCAGCTTTGCCAGCAAACGCGGAATATCGATGGGATCGTTCTGGAGGTCGCCATCGAGTGAGACAATGACGTCACCCTGGGCGTATTCAAATCCCGCAGCCAGCGCAGCGGTCTGACCAAAGTTGCGTCGAAAACGGAGCACTTTGAGCCTATCGTCTTCGGCGTGCAACTCAGCCAGCAGCTCACCGCTCCCGTCATGACTACCGTCGTCAATGAGGATGAGTTCGTAACTCCAGTCCGTCGGTGCCAGTACGGTATGGACCCGTTCACACAACGGACGTAGATTATCGACCTCATTGTAGATCGGGACGACGATGGAAAGGTCCATAGCGATACGGATCGACTAGAATTCGGTCAGACTCGTGAACTGGCGATAACGCCGTTCAATGGCATCCCGGCTCAGGGCGTGCAGACGCCGCAGGCTGAAATCTTCCACCGTGAACGAAGCCACCACGCTGCCGTAGACAATGGCCTTGCGCAGTCCGGCCTCAGACGTGTCGTTCGACTCGGCCAAATAGCCGAGAAATCCGCCGGCAAAGGCGTCGCCAGCCCCGGTCGGATCGACCACCTCTTCCAAGGGGTAGGCGGGGACGGCGAAAACCGACTGGGGGGAAAACAGCAACACCCCATATTCACCCCGCTTGACGAGCAACGTCTTTGGCCCCATGTCTAAAATCCGGCGAGCGGATTTCACGACATTGGACTCGCCACTGAGCATGCCCGCCTCTTCATCGTTGATGATCAGCACATCGACGCGTCTCAGCACAGCCTCGAGCGCCGCACGCTCGTGTTCAATCCAGTGACTGATCGTGTCACAGCCGATCAAGCGTGGCCCGTCGGTTTGGTCTAACACTTGACTCTGCAGGCCAGGATCGATATTCCCCAGAAACACAAAAGGCGTACGGCGATACTGTTCGGGCAGCTTCGGAGTGAATTCTGTGACCACATTCATTTGCAGGTCTAAGGTATCCCGGATGTTGAGATTTTCGTGATAGCGGCCGGTCCACCGAAACGTCCGGCCTCCCCCTACCTCCAACCCGTCCAGGTTGATATTCGGCACGGTCAGGGTTGTCTGCGCATCCACGGGAAAATCTTCACCAATAACGGCAACAACATTCACCGGCGCAAAATAGCTCGCCGCAACGGCAAAATAGGCTGCCGAGCCACCCAGGACTTCGTCAGCCCTACCGGACGGCGTTTCGATAGAATCCAATCCGACCGAGCCGACAACCACAATACTCATGACGTTCTCTTGACGTTTATCCATTGATGTATTTCCCAATAATCGGCTCAAGTTCGTGTTGCCTCGTTTCTGGGATCATCGCCCGGTCGGTGATGATCGCCCCTGCAAGCGCCGTCTCGCAGCCGCACACCTGCTCGGGAGACAGCCGCCGGGCAATGTCCCGTACAATGCGCTGAGCGGCGACAACGTTTTTGTTCAGAATTGCCAGGACCTCTTCGATCACCACATCGCCAGTCTCGGTATTCCAGCAGTCGTAATCGGTTGCCATGGCCAAGGTGGCAAAACAGATTTCGGCTTCACGCGCCAGCTTGGCCTCTTGGAGATTCGTCATCCCAATGATGTCCGCGCCCCAACTCCGATACAGAAGAGATTCGGCCCGCGTGGAAAATTGCGGACCTTCCATACAGAGATACGTTCCCCCGTGATGAACGGCTATGTCCAGACTGTCACTCGCTTCAGCTAAAGACCGAGATAAGAGCGGACACACCGGATCGGCAAAGGCGACATGGGCGGCAATACCTCGGCCGAAGAAGGTGCTGATACGCCCACGGGTCCGATCAATGAACTGGTCGGGGATGACAATATGACCGGGCGCGATCTCCTGTTTCAAACTACCTACCGCACCCACGGCGACCAAGCGCCGTACGCCCAGCTTTTTCATCCCATAAATATTGGCGCGGAAATTCAACTCGGAGGGCAGGATCCGGTGGCCACGGCCGTGCCGAGGCAGGAACACCACGCGGACACCGTCTAATTCGCCGATAAAATATTCATCTGACGGTTCCCCAAACGGTGTCTTGACGCTCACCCACTCGCTGTGCTCGACGCCGTCCATCTGATACAGACCGCTGCCACCAATAACACCAAGCGTGATCATGATAGTCTCTTTTTCCTAGGCCGCTTGCTCCAGGGGAGCCACTAGTTGTCCACAGGCGGCCTGTACCTCCTGGCCCCGGCTTTCGCGAATGCTGGCGTAGACGCCCCGGTCGAGCAAGATTTGACGGAACCGTGCGACCCGCTCGCGTGGTGAAGGGGCAAATGGTGCCCCAGAGAAAGAATTGAACGCAATCAGGTTGACCTTGGCCCGGGTACCATGCAGGAGGGACACGAGGCGTCTTGCGTCGGCCGGGCTATCGTTCAGCCCGTTCAGCAGGGTATACGCGAAGGTCATTCGGTTGCGCGAGGCTATGGACAGGGACCGACAGGCCTCCAACACGGCGGCCAGAGGGTAGCGCCGATTAATCGGCATGAGGGTGTTCCGTACGGCATCGGTTGTTGCGCTTAAGGAGATGGTGAGGTTGACCTGGGTGTTGTGCCACAGACGCTGCATTTGTGGCACCAGCCCAACCGTGGACACCGTGATACGGCGGGGAGAGAGCTGATATCCCCAGGCTGCCGTCAGAATAGTGATGGCCTTCACGACCTGATCGTAATTCGCCAACGGTTCGCCCATCCCCATAAAGACGACGTTGGTCACCGCTTCGTGTGGGGGCCGTCGCTCCTGGACCTCCCAGATTTGGCTAACGATTTCTCTGGCAGTTAGGTTACGCACGGGCCGTACTTGGGCGGTCGCACAAAATTGACAGCCCATTGCACAGCCTGCCTGGGAAGAGATGCAGAGCGTCCGGCGGTTCCCGCTCGGAATAAAAACACTCTCAATCCGCCTTCCATCGGTAAGGGTAAAGAGGTATTTCTCCGTCCCATCAGCCGCCGTGGCGTGTGTCCGATACGTCAAACGCGCAATACTAAAATGTTGAGCCAACTCCTCACGCAGGGCGAGGGGGATATTGCTCATCTGCCCCACGTCTGTAAGCCGGTGTTGATGCACCCATTGCAAAACTTGCTGCGCCCGGAAGGACTTGTGTCCACGCGCAGTCAGCCAGCAAGCGAGCTCGTCTTGAGTACAATCTTTCAGGTCCATACCGATCAAATAGGCAGAGAGCACACAAGCGCAGGCCTCGATAAAGATAGGTTAGGCCAAGTCCAGCCCACTAAAGAAGTAGCCAATCTCCCATTGGGCCGTTTCGGGCGCATCGGAGCCATGTACGGCGTTCTGCTCGATATTCGTGGCAAAATCCTTCCGAATCGTCCCCTCACCCGCCTCAGCCGGATTAGTCGCACCCAGAATTTTTCGGTGGACTTGAATGGCTCCCTCTCCCTCCAGTACAGAGACGAGAATCGGACCCGAGGACATGAAGTCTGTCAGACTCCCAAAAAACGGGCGTTCTTTATGGACCGCATAAAAGCCTTCGGCTTCGGCTTTAGTGAGGGCGACCATTTTGGTGGCTACGATTTTGAGCCCGGCTGCTTCAAAGCGACGGAGAATCTCACCAATGACCTTCTTCTTGACTGCGTCAGGCTTCACGATGGAGAGGGTTCGTTCGGTCATGCTCGTCCTTTCTTGTCCGACAGAAGAGTCTATCCATGCCTCCTACAGGGGTCAATATTCCCACTCTCAGGGCAGATTGAGCGGGGGCGGGAGTGGCGTGAAAGACAAGCCACAGCTTCGATAGGCTTGTTTCACCGCCCGCCAGTCGGGGCTCTCCGCTACCAGGGCAAGACCAGTAAGTGCGTGGCAGGCCTCCGCCCGGTAGCCAAAGCGACTGGCGACCTCATAACAGTGCGCAAACGCTCCCTTCGCGCGCTTGTATTTTCCCTGTAAAAACGCCAATTCCCCGGTTCCCAGACGACAGTAGACCCCCCCGCGCATGTCGCGCGTCTCGCGGAAGAGTTTTTGCGCCCGTTCGAGTGTGGCCTTGCTGCGTTCATGGTCGCCCTGCATTTTGAAGACCGTGGCCATCGCCCAAACCGTATAGGCGAAGCTCGCCTTATCACCGACCCACGTGTATAATCGTTCGGCCTTGGCAAAGAGTCGCAAGGCGGGCGTAAATTCTTGACGCATACGGGCCGCATTGCCAAGGCCGCAGTATGAATAGGCCCGGCCGTACACATCGTCCTCGACCTCAAACACCTCATTTGCTTCGGCGTAATAGTTCTGGGTATCTGCAAATCGACCCATTACACGCGATGCGCCTCCCAGACCGCACAACGCATATCCGGCTCCGAGCGTGTCACCTTCACGTTCGGCGAGTCTGCGGGCCTGTTTGAAATGGGTCAGCGCTTTTTTGAGGTCGCCACAGAAGCGATACGTCCCCCCCATGGCCCAGACAATAAAGCCTTCCCGGTCGTACACCCGCGCTTGACGATAGAGGGACCGCGCCTCGGCCAGATATGACAATGCGCGCTGAGGATTTCCTTGAGCACGGACGCTCAGGCCGATACCGGCCAGACTCTCCGCCTCCCCTTCCACATCGGTCAAGCGGCCAGCTAGGCGGCGAGCCCGCTCATAGGCGCGTTTGGCGAGTCCAAATTGGCCCTGCATGCGCAAACAATCGCCAATACCGAGGTGGGCATCAAGTTCACATTCCCCTAGGTTTGCAAATTTTGCCGCCTGACGTGCCTGTCGGTAGAGTGCTAGCGCCTCGGTAAAGCGACTTTTCATGCGGGCGCGTTCGCCCCGCTGAAACAGGGCGCGCGGGGTCTGGTCCGGCGATGTTGACATGAAACTCGGAGGAACGGTTTGCGAAACGCTCCTCCCCTGCTTGACAAGATTTGATAATCGAGGAGCCTGCCCGAATCCCTCACCCCATGGCCACCGCCATGGTTTTGCCCATCTCAGCTGGGCTCGAAATAATCGCCACACCGGCTTCCCTGAAGGCTTGGACCTTCTCGGCCGCAGTTCCCTTCCCACCGGCAATAATCGCTCCGGCGTGTCCCATGCGCTTGCCTTTTGGAGCCGTTTGGCCCGCAACAAAAGCCGCGACCGGCTTGGTCATATGTTCTTTGATGAACGCAGCGGCTTCCTCTTCTGCCGAACCGCCAATTTCACCAATTAACACCACGCCTTCGGTTTGGGGATCCTCTTGAAAAAGTTGTAAGACGTCGATAAAGCCAGTTCCATTCACCGGGTCGCCACCTATTCCGACGCATGATGACTGGCCGATACCCAACTGAGTGAGTTGATGGACAGCTTCATAGGTTAAGGTTCCGCTGCGCGACACCACGCCGATTGATCCGGGGGTGTGGATATATCCCGGCATGATCCCAATCTTGCACTCACCCGGGGTAATCACACCGGGACAGTTCGGGCCAATCAGGCGGGACTTTTTACCAGCGAGGTAGCGCTTGACTCGGACCATATCGAGCACCGGTATCCCCTCGGTAATACAGATCACCAATTCCACTTCGGCATCGACCGCTTCCATAATGGCGTCGGCGGCAAACGGAGGTGGCACATAGATAACGGAAGCGTCCGCCCCCGTTTCCGCCACCGCCTCTCCAACCGTATTAAAAATAGGGATGCCTTCGAAGGCTGTACCACCGCGCCCGGGCGTTACTCCGGCCACCATCTGGGTGCCGTAGTCTCGGCAGCCTCGGGTGTGCAACTGGCCGGTTGAGCCGGTAATTCCCTGCGTCAGGACCTTGGTGTTTTTATCAACAAGAATACTCACGAGCGGACTCCTCGATTTCTCGCCCTACAAATACTACAAACGCTTGAGCTGGTACGCCACCTACGCCCCAATCGCCTCGGCGATCTTCTTCGCGCCGTCGGCTAAATCGTCGGCAGGAATAATGTCAAGCCCCGACTCAGCCAAAATCTTTTTCCCCAGTTCAACATTCGTGCCTTCTAAGCGAACGACCAAGGGGACCGAAAGGTTGACTTGCTTGGCGGCTTCAACTACCCCGCTGGCCACCACATCACAGCGCATAATCCCGCCAAAAATATTGACGAGAACGCCTTTGACGTTCTCGTCCGCCAGAATAATCTTAAATGCCTCAGTAACCTTTTCCGTGGTTGCTCCACCACCTACATCTAAAAAATTTGCCGGCTCAGCTCCATAGTGTTTGATGATATCCATGGTCGCCATCGCCAGCCCAGCCCCATTCACCATGCAGCCGATGTTGCCGTCCAGGGCGATATAATTGAGATCAAACTTGGACGCCGCGACCTCTTTCTCATTTTCCTCAGTTACATCCCTCATCTCACGGATATCGGCGTGACGGAACAGCGCGTTGTCATCAAAGCCCATCTTGGCGTCCAGAGCGACAAGGTCACCGGATTTCGTCAATACCAGCGGATTGATCTCAACCATGGAGGCGTCGCTCTCGCAAAATGCCCGGTATAAGCCCCGCATGAAGGCTACGGCTTGGTTGATCGAATCCTTGGGTAGCCCAAGGCCATAGGCGAGTTGGCGGCCCTGGAAATCCACGAAGCCGACGGCGGGGTCGATGGGGGCACAAAGAATCTTCTCGGGCGAGCGCTCGGCTACCTCCTCGATTTCTACGCCTCCCTCGGAGCTAGCCATCACCGTGACTCGCGCGGTCGCGCGGTCAATAATCATGCCGAGATAGAACTCTTGATCAATAGAGCAGCCCTGCTCGATAAAAACCTTCCGGACTTCTTTTCCTTCGGGTCCGGTTTGGTGGGTGACCAGGGTTGAGCCAAGGAGAGCTGCCGCGTGTGCCCGGGCTTCCTGCGGCGTCTTGGCGAGCTTGACACCACCGGCTTTGCCACGCCCTCCGGCATGAATCTGGGCCTTGATGACACACAGACCGCCGCCTAGTTCCTTGGCCGCAGCTTCGGCTTCGTCGGGGGTGGTAGCAATCCTACCGTCTAACACGGCCACCCCATTTCTCCGCAATATCTCTTTTGCTTGGTATTCGTGGATATTCATACCCTCTTCCCTGATGGTGGAGAGCTACTCGCCCTTCTCCAGGATGGCGTCCATGGCCGTCACCAGTTCGCGCACATGGCCGACGGACACCTCCATCTCTTGCTTTTCTTTTTCGCTCAGATCCACTTCAATGACGCGCTCAACACCCCCGGCACCAATAGACACCGGGACGCCAAAGTACACGCCGTCAATCCCGTATTCGCCCTCAAGGTAGGCGGCGCAGGGCAGGATTTGTTTTCTATCCTGCAGATAGGCCGCAGCCATCTGCACGGCTGCGGAGGCCGGCGAATAAAACGCTGAGCCCGTCTTGAGCAGAGCGACAATCTCGCCACCGGCCTGACGGGTGCGCTGCTCAATTTCATCCAAACGGGCAGCGGAGATCAGCTTCTCGACCGGCACCCCGCCAACCTGGCAGTAGCTGCGCACCGGGACCATATCGTCACCGTGACCGCCGAGGACCATAGCCGTCACATTCTGGACAGACACCCCAAGTTCTTGGGCAATAAAGGTCCGGTAGCGAGCGGAATCAAGGACACCGGCTTGGCCCACGACTCTGTTCTTGGGGAAACCCGTCACCCGCTTGGTCAGGGTCACCATGGCATCAAGCGGATTAGTAATTACAATCACCAATGAGTCCGGCGCATATTCCTTAATGTTGCTGGACACATCGCTCATGATCTTGCAATTGATACCGAGCAGATCGTCCCGACTCATGCCCGGCTTCCGAGCAACGCCGGCAGTCACAATACAGACATCCGCGCCGACAATATCAGCATAGCTCGTCGTCCCGGTAATGTTGGCGTCATAGCCCTCAATGGGCCCGGCTTCGAGCATATCTAGGGCCTTTCCCTGGGGTAGGCCGTCAATCACATCAAACAGTACGACGTCGCCTAGTCCCTTGAGCACACATAGGTGGGCAAGAGTACCGCCGATATTACCTGCGCCAATGAGTGCGACTTTCTTCCGAGCCATAATATTCTTCCCTCCGCTCTCACATCCATGAACGATCTATTTAAGGAGGACAGTCAGGACAACTGCCTCATCTCAATCCATTGAGATATTGCGTATTCGGCAGGGTTCTGGGGCAGGATGCCAAAATTCCCACAGCCTGTCTAGGCCGGAAGGTTGCCGAAAGGCTCGCTCTTGTTGCCTTGGAGGAGGCTCGGCCCCCCTTCACTCGGAAGAGCACAGAGGACAGTTCTTCATAGGCCTGCTTGTCCAGAGCGCTGTTTCATCCGGTTGCGTTCAGCGTCAGAGCGACGAATATACTGCGGGACAAGTTGGGATGCGTCGTCGTGGTCTCCCTGTTTGAACCGCCGCCAAGCTAAGCGTGCGACGATGCTGCCGCGTGGCGGGACAGCAGAGAGCGGCAGAACCTCCGTATGGGATCCACAATGCTCTCGGATTATTTCACCGTAGCGCTCAACGCCATCTCCGACAAAGAGGCATGGCCCCATGATTTGGCGGGCCAACTCTTCGGGCGCGAGAACCCTATCGTCAGCCAGACGGGTAATGTGCCCGTCTGCGTCACGGGCGAAGCAGGTAGCGTACACTTCGTGCTTACGAGCGTCCAGCACAACGCATAGTCGGCCTGTCCAACATGTCACTGCATGGGCAAGTGTAAGGAGGGTCGAGACACCGGCAAGCTGCTGAGATAGGGCATAGGCGAAACCTTTCGTCGTACTAAGCGCGATACGCAGACCGGAGAATGCTCCAGGACCGATCGTCACCCCTATACCTGCGACCTCATGCAGGCTGATGTGTGCCCGGTCAAGGACATGGTGAATCAACGGTAAAAGACTTTCTGCATGGCTCGCGGCAGCGTCCCCCGACTGTTCTGCCAGAACACTGCCGTCCTGTATCAGGCCGACACTCGCAATCGGGGTAGCTGCGTCTATGCCGAGAACAAGCATATCAAGGAGATTAGCTGATCAGTCGTGAAATATCATTGTAGAAGACCAGGACGATCAGTGAGACAATGACCAGAAAACCGACGCGTAAGGCCATCTCTTTAGAACGACTACTCAATGGACGGCCGATGAGAAGCTCAATGAGCATCAGCAACAGATGGCCGCCGTCGAGAATCGGGATAGGCAGAAGATTGAAGATGGCTAGGTTGACGTTCACGATAGCCGTAAAGCGCAGCAAAGAGTCCAATCCCAAACGCGCCTGCTGCCCAGCCACCTGCGCGATGAGAATCGGGCCGCCCAGTTCCTTGGTGGACACCTCTCCACTGACGAGCTTGACAATGCTGTCCAAAATGAGGTGCGTCCACAGCCAAGTTTGCTCAGATCCAAGCGCTACCGCTCGTCCTACGGTGACCGCTTCGTTCGTAAAGGCTCGCTCAATACCAATCACGTAGACTTGCCCGTCGACGGGATTGTCACGCAGGTGGGGGGTGACTGTTACAGTAGTGATTTGGTCACGGCTCGTCTTTTTAATGACGAGGTCAATCTCATTCCCATCGCTGTGTTGGATCTGCTCGGCCAGTTCCTCCCAAGTGTGGACGGCAACCCCGTCGACTCTGAGAATCTCGTCTTCCGGTTCCAGACCGGCCGCTTCTGCAGGCATGTTCGCCACGACGCCGCCCACCGTGGGTTGATCGACCGGGACATGGACGCCAAATTGGGCAAAGGCCAGACTGAAAACGACGAAAGCCATCAGGAAGTTAGCCAATGGCCCGGCAGCAACAATCAGAAAACGTTTTGGCAAGGATTTATGAGTAAAGGAGCGGGGCAGGTCAGCCTCATCCACCTCCTCACCTATTTCCTCTCCGATCATCTTCACATAGCCGCCCAGAGGAATGAGACTGAGTAAATACTCCGTCTCTCCGATTTTACGGCCGATGAGTTTCGGACCGAATCCGAGCGAGAATCGTTCAACCCCAACGCCGGCCCATTTAGCGGTCAGGAAGTGCCCCAATTCGTGCACGAAAATAATTAACCCAAAGACGATCACCACTCGTAGCGCAACCTCAAAAGTCGAAAGATCCATGCCCACGTGCTCCTCGGTTTTCGGGCCAGATTTAATGCCACAGGGTATTATAGTAATAGATAAAGGCACCCGGGAAAAGTAAACTGTCGATACGATCAAGTACTCCGCCGTGGCCGGGAAAGAGACGGCCCGATTCTTTTGCGCTGCAGGCCCGTTTCAAGGCAGACTCACACAGGTCGCCCAACTGGGCGAGCGCTCCCATCAGAAGCGCGAGTATCACTAATCCGAGCGCAGATCGATCGGGTAGGAGATATTGCCAGGCAACGAGAGCCGCGACGCAGTTTCCGCCTATTGAACCGACACTCCCCGCTATGGTCTTGCCAGGACTGATATGCGGTAGCAGTTTCCGCTTTCCCCATATTCGTCCAACGGCGTATCCTCCAGTGTCTCCAAGCATGACCACAAGCAGTAAAAAAAAAATCCACTCCGCGCCTTCCGGGCCACGGTGTATCCATATCAAATGCGGAAAAAGAAACCCGAGATACACAACACCAAGTACGAAGAGGCTCGTTGTCTGGATTCCTCGTGCTGGCTGACGGTCTCGAAGATTCAAGATAAAAACCAGCATAAAGCCAAGAGTCAATGCAGCGCCGATGAACCGAGCATCGCCCGGTAGCATGCTGAGTGCGACAAGCATGCCCCACAGTTCACCGATGACCGGGGAGAGGGTGTATTGAGCTCGCGTGAGTGAGAAATATTCATAGAGGCCGACACCAGTCAACACCAGAATGGCACTCGAGAAGCCCCATTCCGGCGCAGAGTGTATCAGGGTGATGAGAAGGGGAAGCGCGACCGCGGCGGTCAGGAGCCTAGTGCGCAGCACGTTTAAGCTCAGTCTCAATCAGTTGCTCGGCCGTCCGACCGAAACGCCGGTCCCGCTGCTGATAATTCGTCAATGCCTGCAAGAAGGCGTCGCGGTCGAAGTCCGGCCACAGGGTATCCGTCACATAGAGTTCCGTGTAGGCCAACTGCCAGAGCATGAAGTTGCTGATCCGGAACTCTCCACTCGTCCGAATAAGGAGGTCCGGGGCGGGGATGTCTGCCGTCCACAATGATTGCTCGACCGCCTGCTGATCGATCTCGAAGGGCCGCAGTTGTCCCGCCTGTACGGCCGCCGCCAGAGCCTGTACGGCGGCGACGATTTCCTCTCGTGCACTGTAGCTCACGGCCAGTACAACAGTCAGTCCGGTATTGTCTCGTGTTGCGGCAATAACATCAAGCAGGGATTTTCGAACCGTCGCTGGGAGGCGGCCTAGGTCGCCAATGGCACGCAGGCGGATATTATACCGCATCATACGGCGTAATTCCGTCCGAAGGTAGCGGTTGAGGAGCCCCATAAGCGCACGCACCTCACGGGGCGGACGCTGCCAATTCTCCGAAGAAAACGCGTACAGGGTCAGATACGAGAGACCGATGCTACGACTCGTCTCTACAATATTGCGAACCGCCTCTTTCCCACGCTTGTGGCCCTCGATACGGCTGAGTCCGCGTCGCTGTGCCCACCGTCCGTTCCCATCCATGATAATGGCAACATGACGGGGCAATTGGTCTTTCTCAAGGAGAACGCTCACGCGTATAAACAGGAGGTTAGAATAGATTGCTCATATGGCCGGCAGGGAAACATAATCCCCTTATACCGCCATCAACTCTTCCTCTTTTAGCTTGAGGATGTGGTCAAGCCTTTCGATATATTCATGCGTCATCTTTTGTACACGATCCTGGGCGGCGTGCAATTCATCTTCGGTAATTTCTTTATCCTTTTGCATTTCCTTGAGATAGTCGTTGGCCTCGCGCCTATGGTTCCGCATAGAAATCCGGTATTCCTCCGCATTTTTCCGGACTTTTCGGACAAAATCCTTCCGCCGTTCTTCGGTGAGCTCAGGTATGGGGAGGCGAATGACTTTCCCATCGTTGACTGGAGTCAGGCCTAAGTCGGCCTGATAGATCGCCTTTTCCACATCCCCGATGATGTTTTTTTCGTATGGCTGGACAATAAGGAGGCGTGCTTCCGGTGTAGACAAGGAAGCGAGTTGGTTGAGTGGAGTTGGGGACCCGTAATACTCGACCATCACGCCCTCGATCAGTGACGTGGAGGCACGGCCGGTGCGAACTCTCGAAAATTCGACACGGAGCGACCCAAGGGTGCGCTCCATTTCTTGCTTCATCTGTTCCAAAACTTCGGCGCTCATAGCTCCCCTCCATTGACCACTGTTCCAATAGGCTCTCCACGTACCACGCGCTGGATATTCCCAGGCTCAAGCATACTGAACACAATGATGGGGAGATGATTGTCCATGCACAATGATATCGCAGTGGAGTCCATGACCTTGAGGTTTTGCTGTAAAACTTCAAGATAGGTCAGGCTCCGATACCGCTCGGCCGCCGCATCTTTTATCGGATCAGCGCTGTAAATCCCATCAACCTTGGTTGCTTTGAAAATGACTTGTGCTCCAATTTCCATCGCCCGCAAGCTAGCGGCGGTGTCCGTGGTAAAATACGGATTCCCGGTACCAGAAGCGAAAATAACGACACGGCCTTTCTCAAGATGGCGCGTTGCGCGCCGTCGAATATACGGTTCCGCCACTTGCGATACGGTTAGGGCTGACATGACACGCGTAGGGACCTCTACCTTCTCCAAAGCTTCCTGCATGGCTAGGCTATTGATCACCGTAGCCAGCATTCCCATATAATCGCCGGTCGCCCGCGCAATCCCTCTTGAACTCGCGTCTACTCCACGCAGGATATTGCCTCCACCGAGGACCAGAGCGGTCTCGCACCCCAGCGCATGAATCTCCTGGATCTCACCGGCAATGCGAGCTAGGACGAGGTCGTCAATCCCATAGCCTCGTTCGCCAGCAAGCGCTTCTCCTCCTAACTTGAGGAGAACCCGCTGATATGGTGAAGCCTTTGTTGCCATGCTCCCTACTCAGTCCCTCCGTCAGTGGCGCTTGCCTCTCCGATCTGGAAACGCGCAAATCGATGGACAACAATGTTTTCGCCCGTCTTACTCACTGCCTCATTGACAATTTCTTGTACAGTTTTGCTCGGCTCACGAATATAGGCTTGTTCGAGCAAACACACTTCGCTGTAAAACTTCTCGACTTTTCCTGAAACGATCTTCTCGATAACCTGAGCCGGCTTTCCGGACGCTTCGGCCTGTGTTTGGTAGACCGTCCGCTCCCGCTCGAGTTCTGCCTCGGGGATGTCTTCCCGACGCACACAGCGCGGGTTTGCGGCAGCCACTTGCATCGCTAGGTCTTTGACAAGCTGTTGGAACTCCTCAGTCCGAGCGACAAAGTCAGTCTCACAATTCACCTCCACCAGGACGCCAATCTTGCCACCCCCATGAATATAGGAGCCAACCACCCCCTGCTCTGCCGCGCGGCCAGCCCGCTTGGCCGCAGCGGCCAAGCCTTTCTCGCGCAGAAAGTCAATAGCTTTTTCAATATTCCCGTTATTTTCGGCGAGCGCCTTTTTACAGTTGACAATCCCCGCGCCTGTCCGCTCGCGTAGTTCTTTGACCTGGGCCATCGAAATATCGATCACACCTCGCTCCCTTCCTCAATAGACGCCTCTGTCGGAGTATCTTCGGCCTGCGCCTCAGGAGAGGGCGTAGGATCTTCCGTCGTATCCAGTCCAACGGGCATTTCTCTTTCTTCTTGGTCCGCTTGGTCAGAGGCCTCCCCTTCGCCTTGTTGCTGCTCTTGATACAGCGCCCGCCCTTCTATGGAGGCCTCAGCGATGGCGTCCACAAAAAGCCGGATAGCACGGATGGCATCATCGTTCCCGGGGATTTTATGCGTGATCAGATCCGGATCACAGTTTGAATCGACCGCCGCGACAACTGGCAGACCGAGCTTATTCGCCTCCCGCACTGCGATTTCTTCCTTCTTGGTGTCAACGACAAACATCGCATCAGGGAGCTTCCGCATCGTCTTGATGCCCCCTAACACATCCATCAGCTTATCCCGCTCCCGGCTGATCCCTAAGAGTTCTTTCTTCGTCAACGCACCAGCAATCGCGGCTGTTTCGAGCATCTCCTCGACTCGTTTCAGTCGATCAATAGACTTCCGGATGGTTTGAAAATTCGTTAACATCCCGCCAAGCCATCGGTTATTGACATAAAACATGTCACACCGCTCAGCCGCTTCACGTACGACTTCCTGCGCCTGCTTCTTCGTCCCGACAAAGAGAATTTGCCCACCATCTGCGACCAAATCACGAATGAAGCCGCACACATCGCGTAGCATGCCTACAGTTTGCTGCAAGTCGATGATGTGGATTCCGTTGCGAGCACCAAAAATATAAGGCTTCATCTTTGGGTTCCAGCGACTCGTCTGGTGGCCGAAGTGCACCCCGGACTCAAGCAGTTGCTTAATCGTAATTTCAACCATGTAGAGGGCACCTTTCTTTCTTGGCTATGTGTGGGATATGCCTAATTTCAGAGAGGAATTTTGTATCAAAGGCGAAAAATCTTTGCAACGCGCCAGAGTGCGCTATTGATTCATGGATTCAAGAAATTCTTGATTATCCTTTGTCCCCCGGATTTTATCCACAAAAAACTCCATTGCTTCGACCGCGTTCATTTGGGTTAACAATTGTCTGAGAAGCCGCATTCGGTCCAAGGTTTTCTTAGTCAGCAACATCTCTTCCTTGCGGGTGCCGGAGCGGCCGATATCCATGGCGGGGAAAATCCGCTTATCCATCAGGCGGCGGTCCAGGTGGATTTCCATATTACCGGTCCCTTTGAACTCTTCAAAGATGACTTCATCCATACGACTGCCGGTATCGACTAGGGCCGTCCCGATAATCGTTAAGCTCCCCCCGTCTTCAATGTTCCGTGCCGCTCCAAAGAATTTTTTCGGCATCCGTAAAGCATTGGCATCCACGCCACCAGACAGCAATTTTCCACTCGGCGGAACCACAGCGTTATTCGCACGCGCTAGGCGGGTGATACTGTCGAGTAAGACGACAACGTCTTTTCCATGCTCAACCAGACGTTTTGCTTTTTCTAAGACCATCTCCGCCACCTGTACGTGCCGATTCGCCGATTCGTCGAACGTCGAACTCACAACCTCGGCACGGACTGAACGCTGCATATCTGTGACTTCCTCTGGTCGCTCATCAATCAATAAGACAATCAAAATGACCTCTTTATGATTGTGAACAATGCCATGCGCCAAACTTTGCAGCATCATGGTCTTGCCTGTACGGGGGGCGGCGACAATTAAGCCACGCTGCCCTTTTCCTATGGGGGTGAACAGATCAATGGTCCGTGTCGTATACTCCTCGGGATTATGTTCGAGTCGGAGTTGTTCCTCGGGGTAAAGGGGCGTCAAATTATCAAAAAGAGTTCTGTCCCGGGCGCGTTCAGGCGCCTCATAGTTCGTTGCTTCAACTTTCAGCAACGCAAAATAACGCTCACCTTCCTTGGGTGGGCGGATTTGCCCGGCCACCACGTCTCCGGTCCGGAAACTAAAGCGTCGAATTTGACTCGGTGACACATAAATGTCGCCTGGTCCCGGTAGATAATTGTAGTCAGGAGAACGGAGAAAACCGAATCCGTCAGAGAGAATCTCTAACACCCCCTCGCCGTAGATAAAGCCGCTCTGCTCGGCCTGGGCCTGGAGAATAGCATAAATCAAGTCTTGCTTACGGAGACTGGAGGCTCCTTCGACATTAAAATTGCGCGCGATCTCCGCCAATTCTCCAATTTTTTTTGATTTTAGAGACTTCAGATTCAGACCGACCTCTTCGCCGTCTCCATTAATACGAACCTCCTGGAGTCCATTTGCATTATTACTCTTTGCGGCCGTTCGACCCATATCTTCCTCCTCCTTGCCTGGAGTAGTGAACTGGAGGGACGTATCCTTGGTGTTACACATTGCCGAGGCTTGGTCCGCCTCGGACACCAATTGCCCGAGTTGGGGGAAAACCATCAAGAAGCAGCGGTATGATCGGTGAAAAATTCTTTTTCAGAGCGATCGACAAAGGACAGCCTATCCTCTGGGAGATGCCTCCATATAATATACCGTCCCCAACCTGTCAACGAAAAGACCTACCCCCAGACGGAGGACAACTCCAGCAAGAGTCCGGCAAAATCGGTAGGATAAGGCGCCTGAATTGTCATGACTGAATGGTCTTGGGGATGCACGAACTCAATCGCCTGAGCATGCAGGGCTTGACGAGGAAAGTGCCGAATTTCAGAGGGCAGTGTTTTCTCCATACGCCGAGACCCATACAAATGATCCCCTATGAGGGGGTGGTTGAGCGCAGCGAGATGAACCCGCAGTTGGTGGGTTCGACCAGTCTTGGGAAAGAGTTGGACAAGGGAAACACTCCGACACGACTCCAGAACTTCATACCGACTGATCGCTGGACGGCTCTTCCGGGCGTGGATGGACATTTTCTTTCGGTCCTGGGGATGCCGACCAATAGGAAAAGTGATCTCCCCTTCAGGCTGTGGCAGGCACCCCACGACAACAGCTCGGTAAGTTTTGCGCACCTGTCTCAACTTAAACTGTTCAGCGAGGGCTTCCAACACCGTATGGTGTTTCGCAACGAGTAAGACGCCGGACGTATCCTTATCAAGTCTATGCACAATCCCCGGACGGAGTGATGCTTCTTCGACCTCCCATCCCCAGTGTGCCAGCAAGGCGTTCACCATCGTACCATGCCACTGACCGGGGGCTGGATGCACGACCATGCCAGGCGGTTTATTAATCGCAGCCAGACTATCGTCTTCATACAAGATATCGAGCGGGATATCTTCCGGCGTGGCAGTCGGTGGTGGTGAAGAAAGGGGAGAGAGTGCTATGGTTTCCCCGCTACGGACAGAATAGCTCGCCTTTTGGGGAACCCCGTCTACTAAGACGTGGCCACGTTTAATGCGCAGCTTCGCCTGGGACCGACTGACCTCCGCCAGGGAGGCAACTACCAAGTCTAAACGCTGACCGACCTGGGCGAGCGGAATCTGAAGAGGTTGAGCTGTCACAGGGAAGTATTTTCAGTTGATGAGAGGACCCGACGGGCTTGGTCAGCATCCGCTCGGATCTGTTGCACGAGTTCTTCAACCGACGTGAACTTCTGCTCTGCCCGAAGGTGCGTGACAAAGCTCACCCGGAGACGTTTTCCGTACAGGTCGGCGAAGAAGTCGAAGAGGTGTGTTTCAACTGTTCTCTGATTTTTGCCAAAAGTAGGATTCACCCCAACATTTGCCACGGCATTATACTCCCCGTCGTCCACACAGGCTCGGACCGCGTACACCCCATTTGGCAACAGGACCGATGTCCGAGGACGGATATTCGCAGTCGGAAATCCGATCTGCCGACCGCGCTGAAATCCCTTAAAAACCCGGCCGCTTACCGCATACGGCTGCTCCAGGAGTTTGGTCGCCTCGCACAGTTTTCCAGCTTGGAGTAGCGAGCGCACCGCGGTACTACTGACCTCTTGCCGCCCCATGGTCACCGATCCTATGACCTCCACCTCAAATCCCCACCGTTTTCCCAGGGCACTGAGCAGACGGGCATTACCAGCCCGGTCTCGGCCGAAACTAAAATTATGGCCGACCAGAATCTTTTCGACGCCAATTGAGTCGAGCAGGTATTGACGCACAAACGCCTCGGGGGCGAGTTGGGAAAAGTCGAGTCCGAAGCGCTGCAACACGATCCCATCGACACCCAACTCAGCAATCCGGCGGAGCTTCTCGTGTAAACTGAGAATCAACGGCACTGGATTTCCGGGCCGCAACACCGAGAGAGGGTGCGGATAAAATGTCATGGCCAGAGCGGTTCCCTGGCGCCCTCTGGCTTCTTCGACAAGCCGAGAGAAAATCATCCGGTGGCCCAAATGCACCCCATCGAAATTTCCAAGACCGATGACCGGATGGGGGAATGGCGGGTCGTGCGAGGCGTGTCGGATAATTTTCATACTCAGAGCCCCGAAGAAACCCAGGGGTGGGTATGCTAGCGTCCAAGCGTCTGGAGCATGGTTTCTGCTTCAGCCTTTTGGGCGGCTGACGGATGGTCGCTGACGAGTTTCTGAAGGATCAGGCGTGCGTCCGTCTTATCTCCAATCGCAAGGAATGCCTGAGCTTGTCGCAGGAGGGCTGCCGCAATGCGATCACCCCGTCGGTATGAGAGGACATCGTTAAATTCAAGGATGGCTCGATTATAGTCATTCTGGACGTAGTGGCTCTCGCCTATCCAATACTGTGCATCATCCGCCATTTGGGATTCGGGGCAACGGCGCTGAAAGGCTCGGAATTCCTGAATCGCAGGATTATACTTTCGATCTTGAAAAAGCCGGACTGCTCCCCGGTAGAGGTCTTGGCACTCTGGAGTATCAGTCGTCGAAGGTAGGCTGATGGCGGCTGGAGGAGTTCCCGGCAGCATCATCCGAGGGGAGGAGGTAGGCGTGGGCGTCCGAACGCTGGGTCCGCCAGGTTCACCCGCTCCAAGCCCGGGGCTGGAAGCAGGACGCAGCCCTTCCTCAAAGGCAACTAATCGTTCCTCAAGGATCCCTAAACGCTGCTCGATTTTACGGAGGGACGGCACAGTTCCCCTCTCCTGTTGAGAGAGACGATTCAGGTGATGCCAGAGCTCCTCAAGCCGGCCTTGCAGTTGCTGAACCTTGCGGTCCAGGCTATCGATCGAGGCGTCTGTGTTGGCCACTTGGGTCCGTATCGCCCGGCGTTCGCTCTGCACCTTTTGCAGGTCTGCTTGGGTTGCACACCCAGCAAGCCAGAATCCTAGCAGAGTCAGGGGGCATAGCAGCCAGCGGCTAGCCCTCACAGCACGTGGGTATAGCCAGAACTGACGCCCGTTGCCTAGCGTAGGACAGAGAAGCGACCGCGTCGATTTCGCTGCCAACATGATTCATTCGCATCGGTACACTGGGGGAGCTCTTCTCCATAACTAATAACAGAGAGCCGCTCAGCGGGAACCCCTAGCGTAATGAGATAATCCTGCGCGGCACGGGCCCGCTTTGTGCCCAAGGCGAGATTATATTCGGTCGTTCCCCGCTCATCACAGTGCCCTTCAATTTCTATCTTGGCCTCGGGATTGTTTTGCAGCCAGTCGGCGTTCGCTTGCAGGGTGTACCGCGCCTCTTCGGACAACTCAAACGAGTCGTAGCTAAAGTAGACGTCTGGTAAGGGTCCGCCCTCCCCCTCCTCCTGGACACGCTCCAGGATGCGTTCGTCCGTCCCGATCTCAGTTTCGCCCATCCCTGGCGCACCAGAGTCCGTACTCGGAGCGCTCCCGTAACTTATTGGCGGAGGGGACTGTTTCGGACATCCGATCAAGCCCAGAGAGAGCAGGAGTATACTGATCAGCCACCCACCATGGAATTTATTGTTCTGCATTTTCCACCATTTTCTCCTCGTCCCAAGCCTCTTTATGGAAGACGCGGCGACCACGCCGGATTAGTATCATTTCCACCTCCCCCAGTCAATTGCTGCACGCTCCGACCGTCTCGACTCGTCAGATAGAGTCGCCCTCGCCGCGTCATCACAAGATAGCGGCCGTCCGGCGACCACGACGGATGCTCGCCACGGGCAATGTACGTGGCTTCTCCACCGTTCGGACCGATCCCCATCACACGAAATCCGCCTGAGCGGGACGTATAGGCGATCCGATCTCCTTTTGGAGACCAAGCGGGATCGGTATTATAGGCACCCTGAAACGTAATCCGTTTGGACTGTCCGGTTTCGATGTCCATCACATAAATCTGGGGACTGCCACTCCGGCTCGAACAAAACGCCAGTTGGCGCCCGTCCGGCGACCAAGCAGGCGAGACGTCGATGCCGCTGTGGTAGGTTAGACGGCGAATTAACTGACCTTGGGACGAGAGCAGGAAAAGATCAGCATTTCCGCTCTGGTCGAGACTAATAGCGATACGGGTACCGTCTGGAGACCAGTCCGCTCCATAGGCAGTACGGGCGTTGAGCCGCGCCGACCGTCCAGTCGCCAAATCGAGCTTGAATGAATGGGGGCCACCCTGTTTGTACGAGATGAATAAGAGTTCTGCTCCGGTTGGACTCCAACTCGGTCCGAGGCTCAACACCCGGTCCTGTGTGACCCGGCGCACTTCGATTCCACTCGGGTCGGTCACGTAAACTTCCTTGATCCGTCCATCAACACGATTCGAGATGAAAGCGATCTTTGAACTAAAAGGCCCCTCTTCGCCGGTCAGGAAGAGCATGATCAGGTCGGCAAAGCGGTGCGCCATACGGCGTACGTCATGTTTGTGTCCGAGATACCGTCTGCCGCCAAGCTGTTTTTGCTGGGTTACATCGAACAGGCGCGCCTCGATAGTCAATTGTTCCCCGTTCAGCCAGAACCCCCCTTTGACCAAGGCTAATACGTCCAGTACCGACCAGTTTTGAAAATTAATACGGTCGAGCACAAACTCATCTGGCCCCTCAATATGCGCGCGCCGGTCGAGTACACGGAACAGGCCGGAGAGAGCGAGATCTCTGACAATGGTATTGGCAAAGGTTTCCCCGATTTGTCGCTCGGCGTGGGAGTCCGGATTCGATAGGGGCGAAATGGCAATCGGAATTCCCGCCTCACCGGGTTTCGGCACTTCAATACGTATTTGGGCGAGAGCCGACGTAGCCCCTACAGCAAGCGTGGCAAGTACCGTCAGTAACACTCCCGGCCTAGTGATCCGCAGCGGCGGTCTTCTCCGGCTCATTTCACTCGCTCCGAGCCCGCTGCGACCGGACACGCCGTGTCTCGCCAAAAACCACCTCAATCTTTTGCCGAGTAAATTCGTTTCGGTAGGCCTCTGGTGGGGGAGGGAGCGGATCGACCTTTCTCACTGCGCGTATTGCGGATTCATCGAAAATACGATCACCCGACCGTTCGACCAACTCCACCTCAACAACCTCGCCATTGGCTAGGATACCGAACCGTACTACTGCCGTGAGACCAGACTTATGTTCAGCCACGATCCAACTTTTCTTTACCCGCTGTTTCACCTCTTGCGTGTATAAAATAAAGGGAAGTCCCCGGAGCGTATCACCGCCTCCGCCCTCGGACGCCGAGGGCGAGTGAGAGGTCTCGGCGGCTTGACGCCGGTCAGTCTGCACCCGCTGCCGGATCTTTGCCAAGGCCGCCGTGATCCGCTGCTCGCGATCTTCGGGGCCCAGGCGTTGCGTCTCAGGCTCTTGGGGAGCTAATGATTGCGGGGGCGGTTTCTTTGCCTGCTCCAGTTTTCGGGTCTGAGGTTTTTTGACTGCTGTTCGTAACGGCGCCTTTTTCAGTAGTGGCTTTTTCTTCAAGGCCGCGTTCACACTCTTTTTCTTTTTCGGCTGGGCCACTTTGAGTTTCTTTTCTGCCTCTGGCTTCTTTTTTGCCTCGACTTTCGGCGACTGTCGCTTGGGTGTAGGGGCGGGGGCCGCAGCCGGAGATTCTACCTTCTTAGGACTGGGATCTGGCGGCGGCTCGGGGTCGAGTCCCAAGACAGCAGGAGCAACCAAAGAAACGGTATAACTTTGGGGCGTCCAAGGCTTTGGCCGAGACGGGTCGGCAGCAGAGACCAGAGCGAGGAGCAACCCCGCATGGAGCAGTCCAGAAAGCATGACCATACGGCCGAGCCGCTTGTCCTGAGGCGGCGTGCCGTACGATTTCGGATATTTCTGGTTTTTTTTGGCCATGACTTAGGATTAGTTTTGTGGTGTCAAATCAGCTTCTGGAAGCGGCTCGGTCACCATACCAAGCTTTGTGATACCCGCGCGCCGTATTGCCCCCATGACCGCAACGACTGTGCCATACGCCACATCTTTATCTGCTCGGAGATAGATGGTCTGTTCTGCTCGCATTTTCGCAATGGCAGTCAGTTTTTCACCCAGGGCGACAAGATCAAACAGAGTCTCGTTCAGATGGACACGTCCCTCCTCATCTATCACCACAACCAACTGCCCCTCCGCATCAGAGACAAGGGGACCAGCCTCGACAGCGGGGAGCTCGACGTTGACGCCTTGCTGCAGGATAGGTGCAGTCACCATAAAGATCACAAGAAGGACCAGCATGACGTCAACAAAAGGTGTCACATTGATGTGTGAGATGCTCCCCTCATCGTACTGTTCAAAAGCCATGGTCCGACATCCTCTTCGTTTAGAGAAAGTGACGTTCGGCAATATTGAGGAATTCGGCCGAGAAATTCTCCATGTCCGTTGCAAGGACACGGACCTTTCGACTGAAGTGATTATAGGCCATAACCGAGGGAATCGCAGCGGCAAGCCCGATTGCGGTTGCAATCAAAGCCTCGGCAATACCGGGCGCGACCGCTTGAATGGTCGAGGTCCGGGTCAGACTCAAGCCCCGGAAGGCATTCATAATACCCCAGACTGTTCCAAAGAGGCCGATAAATGGCGCAGTACTCGCCGTTGTGGCTAAGAAAGTCAGCGCACGCTCCAAACGAGTTACCTGCTCGCGCACGGCCCGGCGCATAGCTCGGTCAATATTGTCAATCCCACCTTCTTCCGGAATGGTCAGCGGAACAGGAGTCGCTTCTTCAGGGGACTTCCTCATCCGGGTGAGACGTATGAGTTCTTGATAGCCCGCTCGAAAGACCTGGGCGAGCGGGCTCTCCTGCATTTCGAGGGCCGCAGTGTGAATAGCGGGGAGATGCTTAGTCTCCCAAAATATCGTGGTGAAACGCCCAGACTCCCGCTTGGCTTGACGCAGTTGGCGAAACTTATAGAGCATGATGCCCCAACTCGCGATGGAGAAACCCAAGAGGATGTAAAGGACGGCCAGAACCACTGGCCCTGAGCCTGTTACCATCTCGACAACGCTGTGGGGCTGCCGAAACGGTATGTCGGCCTGAATCGCGAGACGCCCAAGAAAACCGTCCATAATCCACTCCCGCCCCTCCACCACCTCTCGGTTGGCACGCGCTAGGGGGGTCCGATTTCTCTCGTGATCGGGAAAACCTCGAATCACAATTGTTGATTGGTAGGACTAATACATGAGGGGAATTGAGTCAATCGTTTTCCTGGGGTTCGCCCCCTCATCTTATGTGACGGGCTTTCACCGGGCACGAAAATGTGAAAAGAAGACTGGGCGAAGTCATTCCCGTGCAAAAGAGGCGAACCATGGCGATACGCGTAGGAATCAATGGATTTGGCCGTATTGGACGCAACGTTTTTCGTGCCAGTCTCAACGAGCCCAAACTTGAATTTGTTGCCATCAATGACATTACAGATGCCCAAACCCTGGCGCATTTGTTACGCTATGACTCTGTCCACGGCCGACTCGACGCCGATATTGTTGCCAAAGACAACGCCTTGAGCGTTAATGGCAAAAGGATTGAGATCATTCAGGAGCGTCACCCAGATAAGCTGCCCTGGAAGAATCTTGGCGTCGACATTGCTCTGGAGTCAACCGGTCTGTTCACCGCACGTGAGCAGGCCTCCCTGCATCTGTCGGCTGGCGCCAAAAAAGTTCTTATTTCTGCACCCGCTAAAAACCCTGACATTACTGTCTGCTATGGCGTCAACCATACACGGTACGACCCTACTGCGCATCACATCCTCTCGAATGCCTCATGTACGACAAATTGCCTCTCCCCCGTGGCCAAAGTCCTGCATGACTCTTTTGGTATCACGCATGGCCTGATGACGACCGTCCACGCCTATACCAACGACCAGCGCATCCTAGATCTGCCCCACTCGGACATTCGCCGGGCAAGGGCGGCTGCACAGTCGATGATTCCCACCTCGACCGGCGCTGCTCGCGCCGTGGGCGAAGTGCTCCCGGCACTCAAGGGGAAACTCGACGGCATGGCCATCCGTGTTCCAACCGCAAATGTGTCGGTCGTCGATTTGGTCGCTGAACTAGGCACACCCGTCTCGGCCGACACAGTCAATGACGCCATGCGCACCGCAGCCGCAGGGCCGCTCAAGGGCGTATTACAATATTGTGAGGAAGAGTTGGTCTCTGTTGATTTCAACGGGAATCCGCATTCGTCGATTTTTGATTCGGCCCTCACCAAGGTGATGGACGACAATTTCGTGAAAGTCCTCTCCTGGTATGATAATGAGTGGGGGTTCTCCAACCGTATGCGCGATATGGCCCTGTTCATTGGGAGCCAGCTCTAGAGAACGCCATGACCCCACGGCTCCCCCTTATTGCCGGCAACTGGAAAATGCACAAGACACCGGCTGAGACAGCCGAGTTGCTCTCAGCCTTAGTCACGCGGCTGCCCGCGACGCTCTCGGACCGGGAGGTTGTAGTCGCCCCCCCCTTTACCGCTCTGGAGACCGCGGCCCGAGTGCTGCGTGGCAGCCCGCTCCGTCTCTCGGCCCAGAATCTCCACGCTGAGACACACGGCGCGTTCACCGGCGAGGTGTCCGGACCGATGCTGAAGGCGGTTGGCTGCCAGTACGTTATTATCGGACATTCGGAACGTCGCCAGCATTATGGAGAGACCGACGAACAGGTCGCCCAAAAAGTCAAAGCCGCCCGGCGTGACGACCTGACTCCCATCGTGTGTGTAGGAGAAACTTTGGCCGAGCGCGAACGAAGGGAGATGTCAACCGTGATCTCGCGCCAGATTCGTACCGGTCTTGCGGGTCAGACGGCTCAAGCCGTTGCGCCCCTCGTTCTGGCCTATGAACCCATCTGGGCCATTGGCACCGGGAGGACAGCTTCGCCGGAACAGGCTCAGGAGGTCCATGCGACCATTCGGCAGACGCTCATCGAACTTGCCGGTCAGTCTAGTGCTGCTACGGTCCGCATTGTGTACGGTGGCGGCGTCAAGCCGGGCAACGTCGATGGACTGTTGGCCCAGCCCGATATTGATGGCGTATTGGTCGGTGGGGCCAGCCTGCAAGCGGACTCATTTGCCCGTATCGTTCGCTTCGAGTAGGAGACTCCTCTATGATGTATACAGCCATGATTGGCCTGCATGTTTTCGCCTGTATTTTTCTGATTGCGGTCGTGCTTCTACAAACCGGTAAGGGCGCCGACGTGGGAGCCGTGTTTGGCGGCGGTTCGAGTGAAACTGTCTTTGGCAGTTCCGGGGCAGGCAACTTTCTGACAAAGCTGACCACCGGCATTGCCATCCTCTTTATGTTAACCTCACTGGTCATGACCTATGGGCTCGCACGTCGAACCTCGCAGAGCTTGTTCGACGACGTTCCTGCCCCAACGGCCCCCCAAGAGGCAACCGAAGGGATACCCCCACCAGCAGCACCCGTGGCGTCCGAAAGCGAAGAGCCCCAGGCCGAAACACCCGTAGCGACGCCAAGCAACTAATCATTGAGAGCGTCGGGTAAAACTCGCGCACCGCATGCGCTGTGCAATGTCTCAGGTAAGTGCGAGTTGGCCCAAGCCGCTCGACACTGGCTCGGGTCAGCCCCGCGATCTTGCAGCAGTCAATACACAGGAGCAACGCATGTCTCATACCCACGCGGTCGTCATCGGTGGCAGCATGGCCGGCTTGTGCGCGGCACGCACCCTCAGCTCTCATTTCGACAGAGTGACCGTCCTGGACCGGGATATCTGCCCTGATCGGACGCGGGAACGGGCTGGGGTTCCGCAGAGCCGCCACGTCCATGCTTTGCTCGTGCGTGGACGGCGAGAACTCAACCGCCTCTTCCCAGGCTTTGACACCCTGATGCTTGAGCGCGGTGCGCATGAGATTGACTTTGGAGACGACTTCGCCACGCTCCGGAACTGGGGCTGGGAGCCCCGTCGTCCCACCGGCATGCTGACACTGTTCGCCAGCCGCCATCTGATTGAATCAACCGCCCGTGAGTTGTTCTGCAAGCTACCCAATGTCGAGATCCGCGATCAAACGAGTGCTACCGGCCTGGGCAGGGCTGCCACTGGCCCTCCGCGCATTAATACCGTCCATCTCGTACCGCGCGACGCGGGGGAGCCCAGTTCGATGCGGGCCGACTTGGTGGTAGACGCCAGCGGACGGGCGTCAAAAGCACCGAGCTGGCTCCAGGAACTCGGCATTCCGCCTCCGCCCGAAACTCTTGTAGATGCGCATACAGGTTATAGTTCGCGTTGGTATGAAGCGCCGAGCCGCCTCCCCAAGGACTGGTGGTGGAGGGGTATTTGGCTCGACCTCAAGCTGCCGGAGTACCCCCTGGCCGGTGTGCTCTTCCCGGTCGAACGCAACCGTTGGATTGTCACCTTAGCTGGCGTCGCCAAACACTATCCGCCCAAGGACCATGAGGAATTTACGTCGGCACTTTCGCATCTGCGCTCTCCGATCTTAGCTGACGCCGTCCGTCTAGCCGAGCCTGTCTCTTCGGTCTATGCCTACCGAAAAATGGCGAATCGATTCCGCCGGTATGAAAAGTGGAAAGTGCGCGTGGCCGGCTTTATTGCCGTAGGGGACTCTACCTGCGCGTTTAATCCCGTGTATGGACAAGGCATGACCACCGGCACCCTCTCGGCCGGAGCGCTGGACGAGTGTCTCAAGAAATACGGTCCGACGCATCCAGACCTGTCGCGCCATTTCTTTAAGGCCCAGGCCCGGGTCCAGGCCGCCCCGTGGGGCCTCGCGACCGGAGCGGACTTTAGCTTACCGACAACGGAAGGCACACGTCCAAAAGGCACACGCCTTGTTGGACCCTATATGAATGCGCTCTTCATGGCCGCGATCGAAGACATGGCCCTCCGGAGTGATATCGGCGAGGTCCTTCAGATGCTCAAGCCACCTTCCAGCCTCTTCACACCGGCAGTTATGGGACGCGTGGCCAAAGGCACGCTCCGGCGGTGGTGGCAGCCTCATAGACCCGAGCAGCCAACTCCTCCGGCCATGCCACCAACGCCAATGCCCACGATCTAGGAGAATAACGGCGTATTCCTCCCCCCCCCCTAGACCAGCTAGGGAGAGCAGGGTATCATCCGTCAGCTACAATTATCTGATGGTGAAAGTGTCTTATTCTCGCGAGGATGGCGGAACTGGTAGACGCGCTAGTTTGAGGGACTAGTGGGATAACACCCGTGGGGGTTCAAGTCCCCCTCCTCGCAGGCTGAACTCCCCTCCCGCTTTGTTTATCCGCAAACTTTCCGCCCACGTATTCCTTGACCCCCTCTCGGGGGTGTGAAACACAAAAGGGCCATGTCGGACGTCTCGTCGAACCCCACAATCGATATGCAACAGCATTCAAATCGTCTGCTCTTCACGCTCGAAAATGGCCTTCGCCTCGCCATTCAAGAAGACCATTTTGCGCCCGTCGTCGCTATCCAGATATGGGTCAAGGCCGGCAGCGCGGATGAAACTCCCGATGTTGCCGGCGCCGCCCACGTCCATGAGCATATGCTCTTTAAGGGCACCCAGCGGCGTCCGGTCGGGGCCATCGCTTCTGAAATCGAATCATCCGGCGGCAGCATCAACGCGTTTACCACTGCGGATCATACTGTCTACCACGTCGTCCTGGCCTCTCGATATTTTTCAGACGGTCTCGACATTTTGACAGACGCCATTCAACACTCGACTTTTGACCCGCATGAACTCGCCAAAGAGCTCCAGGTCGTGATGGAGGAATGGAAGCGCGGCGAGGACTCGCCCACCACTCGGGCGGCAACCGAGTTGTTTGAGATTGCCTATACACGGCACCCGTACGGCCGTCCGATTATTGGTTATCGCACAACCATTGAGGCGCTCAATCGAGAGCGCGTCGTGCACTTTTACCAACGCTGGTACCATCCTAATAATATGACGGTGGTGATTGTCGGGGATATTGACCGAAAAAAAGCCCAACAAGAAGTTCAGCGGCTGTTTGCCCAGACTCCTTCCACACAACTTCCCGTCCGTCCTCGTCCACCCGAGCCAGCTCAGACCGAGCTACGCCTCTCTGTCGTGGATATGAACGTCGAAGAGTTCTACTTCTATATGGGTTTTCCCCTCCCGCCGGCTGAACATGTAGATATTTTCGCCCTCGACCTCCTCAGCTTTATCGCGGGCGGTGGAGAAAGCTCGGTGCTCGTCCAAAAGCTCCAAGCCGAACAGGAACTGGTCAACTGGATTACGGCCAGTGCCTATACCCCGGCCGATTCGGGCCTGTTCATCTTGGCGGCAGCCCTGGAACAAGAGAAGATTCGGCCAGCGCTCGAACAGAGCTTGGCCCTGCTCTTCCAGTACAAGCACACGCTTGCGACCCAGGCAGAACTCGACCGAGCCCGAACGAATCTAGCCGGTGATTTTGTCTACAGGCGGGAGACCGTCCAGGGTCAAGCCCGCCAACTGGGGTATTTTCTCACGGTCTTCTCGGACCCCGACTATGAGCAACGCTATCTCACTGGCTTGGCCGCGGTCACACCCCGGGACCTTCAGCGTGTCGCACGGCGCTATCTCTCTCCCACGCGTCTCAACGCGGTCTTCCTCGGCAAGACACAGGACGCCAGTCTTCCGACGGCCGAGGATATTACGCGTTTGTGTCACCGCCTCGACCGACCGGTCGGCAAGACCGATGCCCTGGCGGGAACGAACGGGACGCACGGCGGCGCGGTGACGGCCGTTCGCCTCGATAATGGCGTTCGGCTGCTGGTAAAGGAACACCACGGTGTCCCGGTCATGGCGGTTCAAGCGGCAACGCTCGGTGGCCTCTTGTTTGAAGACGAATACAACGTGGGCATCAGCAATTTTATTGCTGGCATGTTGACTCGCGGCAGTCAACAATTCTCACGCTTCGGCTTGGCGGAAGCGGTTGAATCGCTGGCAGGCAGCCTAAGCGGCTTTTCTGGACGGAATAGTTTGGGCTTATCGGGCTCGTTTCTCACGGCCCATGTCGATGCAGGTATTGATATCTTCCTTGAGACCCTCATCCATCCGACTTTTCCGGCCGATGAGGTTGAAAAACGTCGGCGTGAGATTTTACTGGCACTCAAAAATCGCGAAGATGATCTCGCCCAGATTGCGTTTGATCTGTTTTACCAAACCTTGTACGAGACGCACCCCTATCGCCTGATTCCCCTCGGCAGCGAAGCCAGCGTCAGTGCCCTGACGCAGGAGCAGGTTGCCGCTTACTACAAAACCCTCCTCGCCCCTGAACGCTTGGTGCTGAGCGTTGTTGGCAACGTCGAGACAACGCAACTGATTGACCGCCTGAGTGCCGAATTATCGACCTTGCCCACAATCACGCCACCCTCCGCTCCAGCACCAGAGTCGCGGCCGAGCGGCGGGCGGACCACAACCAAAAAGGCAGAGAAACAACAAGCCCATATAGTCCTAGGCTTTCAAGGCGTCACCCTTGACAATCCAGACCGGTATGCGCTGAAAGTCCTCGATACCATCCTGTCTCGCCAAGGGGGACGGCTGTTCTAT
This sequence comes from uncultured Binatia bacterium (SeqCode), assembly GCA_965116085.1. Classification (GTDB taxonomy): domain Bacteria; phylum Desulfobacterota; class Binatia; order Bin18; family Bin18; genus Bin18. Next base: position 3,787,009 of record OZ220487.1, on the reverse strand, counting down.
GAGGTGCGTGAACAGCGCGCTTTGGCCTATTCCGTGACCGCGTTCAGTATTGAAGGGCTCGCCCCAGGAACATTTGGAGTGTATTTGGGTACAGACCCGGGCAGCGTAGACGAAGCGGTAAGCACTACACAAACGGAGTTGGGGCGGCTCCGCCAGGAGCAAGTCACGGCTGATGAGCTTGAGCGGGCCAAGAAATATATGACCGGCAGCTATGAGATTTCCCTCCAATCCAATGCTGCGCAATCCGAAGAATTGGCCTTTAACGAACTGTACGGCCTCGGGCATGCGCATGGCCGTCTCTATCTCGACCATGTCCAGCAGGTGACGCCGGCAGATGTGCAGCGCGTTGCCAATACCTATCTCAATCCAGCCGAGCAGACTCTGGTTATTGTGGGTCCCAAATGAGTACATGCATCATCACAATAGCCATGCTGACGTTTGGGGGCATAAGGTATGGACGCAGAGCGATGGCTGCGTGTTGCGGTGTCCGTCCCCACTGAGGCAGTTGAGGCCGTCTCCTGTTTTCTGGTCGAGCTCGGCTCAATCGGGATTGCTGAAGGGGAATGGAAACCGGATACGCCACTTCCAGCCTGGACGCTCGTTCAAGGTTTTTTCCCCGCAGACCGGGCTCCTAGGACGCTTTTGACAAGCCTTACGAAACATATCCGGCGTATCGCCGTCGAATACCCTGCCCTAGTCACCTGTATTCCCGAGTGTGAAGTCGTTACCAGTGACAATTGGCAAGATCGCTGGAAAACCCACTTCCCTCCTCTTCCGGTTGGACAACACCTGCTCATCCTCCCGCCCTGGGAGGTCCGGCCCGCGCACGCGAAGCGAGAGGTCATTGAGATTAATCCCAGCATGGCGTTCGGCACGGGGCATCATGCGACCACATACACCTGTCTGGAAGCGCTCGAAGCGTTGTGCGACACGTATGGTCCTCCAACGCTGGCCCTGGACTTGGGGACCGGGTCTGGGGTCCTCGCTATTGCCTTAGCTAAGCTGGGGGCTCCTTCCGTCTGGGCAACGGACACCGACCCGACCGCACGCAAAGAAGCGCAGAAAAACGTCGTGGTGAACGGCGTCGCGCCAGTCGTCCATATCAGCGCTGCCAGCCTCAACGAACTTCCGGTGCCTTTTCAATTGGTCGTGGCCAATCTTTTTTCCGCAACGCTGATCACACTCTGTCCGACACTCGTACGAATACTGGCACGCTCCGGTCACGCCATCTTATCCGGTATCCAGAGCGACCAAGCTGAGGCCGTGCTGGAGACGTTCAGCACACCAGACTGGACGCTAGTAGAACACCGATCCAAGGACGACTGGATAACGCTGGTCTTACGTCGGGACTCCGCCCGACCGGACGGCAGATAATATGCGACGTTTCTTCGTCTCGTCCCAGACTATCGTCCAGAATCGGACGCAACTCAGCGGGGCAGAGTTTCATCATCTCCGACATGTCCTGCGACTCGGGCGTGGCGCCCGAGTCACCCTGTATGACGAAAGAGGGGCGACCTATTATGGTGAGATTCTTCAGATCGAGCCAACACATGCTGAGGTCGGCATTGCGAAACGCGTCCCTCCCGTAACTCACGCCTTTCACTTCACCCTGGCTCAGGGATCGCTCAAGCGACGCGGAATGGACCTCGTGATTGAAAAAGCCACCGAGCTCGGCGTTCATGCCATTGTGCCCTTTGTCTCAGCCTTTACGGTTGCCCGTGTGCCTGCCGACAAACGAGATGAACGGACAGTGCGCTGGAAACACATCGCTCGCGCTGCGGCAAAACAGTCGGGCAGCCTGCCTCCCGATATCTGTCCGCCTCAGTCTTTTCCTGATCTCTTGCACGCTGTTCCGGCTCCTTCAGGGAAACTTATTTTCTCAGAACGAGAGCGGGCGCTACACCTCAGAGAGTTTGCCCAACACGCCGCGCCGTTCGACTCCCTGCATATTCTCATTGGCCCAGAAAGCGGCTTTGCTCCCGAAGAAATCGAACAGGCCGAGGCCGCCGGGTTTGTGTCGGTCAGTTTGGGCGCCTCGGTGCTGCGGGCGGAGACGGCGAGTATCACGGCTGTCGCCCTGTGTCAGTTTCTGTGGCGTGATATCCAATTTCCCCCCTTGCCTTAAGCCCGCCGACTGCCTAGCATGCCGCACCTGCAGGCCGATGAAATCCTTCTTCAGTCTGACGGGAGCCCGCTGGCTAAGAGGAGGGCAGCAGGATGCGTTTCGCCTTTATTATGGACCCGATCCAACACGTCCTCATCGACAAGGACACGACCTTTGTTTTTATGCTTGAGGTTCAGTCCCGTGGCCACGAGGTCTGGTATCTAGAAATGTCCGACTTGTTTATTGAACGTGCGTGTGCCATGGGCCGATCCCGCCAGATCGAACTGCGCCAGGAACGAGGCAACCATTTTACTTTTGGTAGAGAACACACTGGCCCCTTGGGTGAATTTGACGCGATTTTTATGCGCAAAGACCCCCCCTTTGATATTGCCTATCTACACGCAACCCAACTGCTTGATCTTGCCCGGCATGAAGGGACGATTGTCCTCAATCGCCCTGCCGGCCTCCGTGCGGCAAATGAGAAACTGTACGCTCTCAACTTTCCCAACGTCATTCCCGCCACCTTGATCACCCACGACGCCCAGCGCATCAAGGCCTTTCTTCATGAGCTAGGTGGGGAGATGGTTCTTAAACCCATAGACGGCCATGGCGGGGCCAGGATTTTTTATGTCCATCAGGATGACCGGAATCTGAACTCCATCCTCGAAACCCTGACTCAGGACGGTCGCGAGGCCATCATTGCCCAGCAGTACGTCCCGGAAGTCCGTCAGGGCGACAAGCGTCTTATCGCCCTGAACGGCGAACCCATCGGTTGTACCCTGCGGGTGCCTCGAGCCGATGAAAACCGGGGCAATATCCACGTGGGTGGAACCTGCGTCAAGGCGAATATCACTGAGCGCGATAAAGAGATCTGTCGGACCGTGGCCCCGTTTCTCCAAAGAGACGGGCTATATTTTGTCGGGCTCGACATCATTGGCAACTATCTGACCGAGGTCAATGTCACCAGCCCGACCGGTGTACAGGAAATTGATCGGCTCAACCAGACTTGTCTGGAAGCCCAAGTTATCGATTTTGCCGAGCAGCAGGTAACAGCGCATCAGCGTGGCCGTACGTAACGACATCCAATGCCGCATGACACTCGCACTCCGGCCGGGCGGGCTTGGCCGGTCCATACCCGCGAGGTTCTCTATTCCTTCCTGGCTGGAATTTTTCTCACCTCGCTGACCTTGGGGAACGTCGTCGGGATTACAAAGTTTGTCGACCTGGGCTGGTTTGTGATTCCGGCTGGACTGCTCGCCTACCCCTTTACCTTTTTGGCCACCGACCTCATCAGCGAACTCTACGGCCGGCGACGGGCACAGTCTATCGTCTGGGTTGGTTTTTGCATGAATTTCTTCATGCTTTTCCTCATGTGGTTTGGCCACGTGTTACCCGATGCCTCGGGCATATCAGGGGCAGCCGCAACGTTTGACGCGGTGTATACTTTTATGAAGCCGGGCGTTATCGCCTCTATGATTGCCTATCTGGTCGCTCAGTCCATTGATGTACACCTCTTCCATTTCTGGCGACAACTCACCCAGGGACGACATTTGTGGCTGCGCAACAACGGCTCGACCATGCTCAGCCAAATCATCGATACATTTCTCATCTCATCAATTCTGTATGCTTCCGGCGCGCTCGGCTCGGCCGTCGACTCGGTCGACAAACTCATACCGCTGGCGCTGTCCTCGTATGCGTTCAAGCTCGTCTTCGCTCTGCTCGACACCCCCCTGTTCTACCTAGGAGTGTATTGCCTGAGAGGCCGCGTCCCAGCCGCAGACGATAGTCATCCCGCAACATAGCCGGCCCACTCAGGCGTACGCCGTGGCCGTATCAGCCGGCTATTCAGATTGCCGGGCCGCCCACTCCTCGAACCGGACCGTGCGCAGACTATTGGGCGTTTCATGGAGAATATAGGTCACTGGTTCGCGGAAGGTCTGAGCCTTAAACACTTTTTGCGCCCGTTCCCACAGGTCGAGATCTTCTCCATAGTTCAGGTCACAAAATCCGCCCAATTCTGTGAAGACCGTACGCTTTCCAAACAGTGTCCCGCCGATCACACACTCGGATATGCGGATCAGCTTAGTCGGATCAAAGAAGTCAACGACCCACTGCTTGCCAGTGACCTGGACGCCACCTTGGACCAAATCAAGGTCATGCTGACGCAGCAGTTCGAGCCGCGTCTCCAAATGGGCAGGGCAGTATTCGTCATCACTGTCGAGAAAGGCGATATATTCTCCACGGACTTCCGCAACGCCACGGTTGCGCGCCGCCCCAACCCCCTGATTGGCTTGGCGGACATAGCGAATCTGATCAGACTGTTCCTGCCAGGTGGCGACAGCTTCGGCCGTACTATCGGTGCTACCATCGTCGATAACAATCAACTCCCAGTCCGTGAACGTCTGGGCCAGCACCGAGGCAATGCTCCGTGGTAGGACATCCGCTCGATCAAAGGTCGGCAGGATCACCGATACCAGTGGCGTGTGGTGTCCTACGCTTTGTCTCCCCGACATTGCTGCGCCCCTCCCCGCCCAGCGTCTTATCACCCGATGTTGATGTACCGCCCGCCAGTGATCAAATCGTCCGTTTCTTTATCTTCCTGCTATCATCGCCGACTCATCAACGTCAACGGTTCCGTTCGTCCCGTGCGCACCCGCCAACAGGGCTTGCCAAGAAACTAGATTAACTGCTAATGGTGGGGCCCCATTACACGGGCAGGTAGCTCAGTCGGTAGAGCAGAGGACTGAAAATCCTCGTGTCGACGGTTCGATTCCGCCCCTGCCCACATTCCCTCTTCTCGCCTTACCGCGAAATGAGATGGCCAGCCATCCACAGCCAATTGGGACGTGCTGTTAACCCAATCCATATAGCCTTTGGCACTCTCATTGATGAAGCGGATGCCAAGGGATGGAACTGACGCAAGCCCAGCCCGAGGGCACCGCACAGGTCTTCCCGCAGCACCGGCTCGCTCAGCCATCGGCCGGTGCACACATCCACCGTGAACGTGGCCGAACAGAGAGGCCGGGGAAGTGGGCGGATTTCGTTGGCTGGAGGACAAGCGGGCGAGGCGTCTGAAGGCCACAAGCCCCAGACCCGCCCGCCGCTGCCTGCCACCCCGCACACTCCCTGGTGAGGGACCAGACTGACGAAGGCGCCGAGCCTCGTCAGCTCGGGGGCCCTGGGGGCTGGAACCGGGGGGCAGGCGAAGCGGGGAGCCCTCGGGACTCTGCCCGGGATGGGACAAGAAGCACACCGCGGGCGCACGGCTATGTCGGCGGCAACGGTTCTGGAGCATGTGCACCCGTTGCAACAAGCTCAATGGGAGGGCTTCTCCTGCTTTTCCTCCCCTTCACCCTCAGCGTCGAGGCCCTCACATCCATAGGGGGGGACGGGCCCTGAGTGTGTGATGAAACTCGTTTCAATTTCGTGGTATGCGGATTTCCTCAACCATGTCTTGGACCGCGATTGGTGGCGGGCTGGTGAACGAGGAGACGACAAGCGCGGTGCCAAAGTTGATCAGCATACCAATCCCCCCAATGCCTTCGGGCGAGATACCCCATAGCCAGCACTCGGCCGTATTGGCTTCGGGGCTAATAAATTTGAAATAGAGAATATAAGCGGTGGTAAAGCTCATGCCACAGATCATGCCGACAATCGCTCCGGCTCGGTTCATGCGTTTGGAGAAAATCCCCAAGACAATCGCCGGAAAGAAGCTCGAGGCGGCCAAACCAAAGGCAAACGCCACGACTTGGGCGACAAACCCCGGCGGGTAAATGCCGAAATAGCCAGCGATGATCACTGCCCCGGCCGCGGCGAGACGGGCATAGCGGAGCTCTTGCTGCTCGGTGATATCCGGGCAGATCACCTTTTTCATCAGATCATGGGAGACCGACATCGACAGGACGAGCAGCAATCCGGCAGCGGTAGACAGGGCGGCCGCCAGACCGCCCGCCGCAACCAAGGCAACGATCCAAGCTGGCAGTTGGGCAATTTCCGGGTTGGCGAGTACGATAATATCGCGGTCGATGTACAACTCGTTGCCCTCCCAGCCTTGCGCTGTCGCGCGCTCGGCAAAAGCGAGGTTGCGATCGTTGTAATACTGAATCCGGCCGTCCTGATTCTTATCGGAAAACCGAATCAGGCCGGTTTCCTCCCATTTTGAGAACCAGTCGGGGACTTGGGCGTATTCTGTGTTGTGAACGGTCGTTAAGAGATTGGTCCGGGCAAACGCCGCCACTGCGGGAGCAGTGGCGTACAGGATGACGATGAACAACAGAGCCCAACCGGCTGAAAGACGCGCATCTTTCACTTTCGGGACCGTGAAAAAACGGGTGATCACATGTGGCAGGCCCGCCGTCCCGACCATCAGGGAGAGGGTAATGAAAAAGACGTCGACAGTCGTCTTACTCCCCCGACCGGTATAGGCTGCAAAGCCCAGGTCCCGACTTAGACCGTCAAGCTTATCCAGTAGATGCGTTCCTGGTTCCGCTGTCAGTTCCGCCCCAAAACCAATTTGGGGAAGCAGCGTACCAGTCATCAGCAAGGAGATAAAAAAGGTGGGCAGCATATAGGCAAAGATCAGCACACAGTATTGGGCGACCTGCGTATAGGTAATGCCTTTTTGTCCACCGGCTACAGCGTAGATAAAGACGAGAGCCATTCCGACAATCACACCGAATTCCACCGGGACTTCTAAAAAGCGCGCAAACACGACACCAACCCCACGCATCTGGCCAGCCACATAGGTAAATGAGACAAAGATGGCGCAGACAAGCGCGGCGACCCGAGCGGTTTGCGAGTAATAGCGTTCGCCAACAAAGTCCGGCACGGTGTATTTCCCGAACTTCCGCAAGTACGGCGCGAGCAACAGGGCGAGGAGCACATAGCCACCTGTCCAGCCCATCAGATACATAGCTCCATCCCGCCCGAGGAAGGACATCATGCCAGCCATTGAGATAAACGAGGCCGCACTCATCCAACCTGCGGCAGTCGCCATGCCGTTCGCTAGCGCACCGACCCGTGAGCCGGCCACATAAAAATCACTCGTGGACTCGGCCTTGGCTCGCCAAGCGATACCAATATAGAGCGCGAACGAAAGGCCGACAATGATGAAGGTCCAGATTTTGACCGGATCTGCCGCAAAGAGGCCTATCACTGGACACCCCGCTCGCTGTCCGCAGCGGCTTCTCGCTCCTCGAGATCATATTCTCGGTCCAGACGGTTCATCAGCCACACGTACACGAATATCAGGATGACAAAAACATACATCGAGCCCTGTTGCGCCATCCAAAAACCGAGCCGAAAGCTACCCAGCCGGATGGTGTTCAAATCGTCAACACAGAGAATGGACAGCCCAAAAGAAATCACAAACCAGACGCTGAGCAGGGCTCCGACTATGAGAAGATTCGTGCGCCAGTAACGCTGGGATATATGAGGTATGGTATCGTCTTTCATAATCTGACAGACACCCCTCGGGAGGCCAGACGAAGCGGCCTGAGGAGGTACAACCAAAGTCTTTTCCTCAGATGAAATTCAACTAGGCAGCGTCCGGTGGCGAGGGCATTTCATGCGAGACAATATAGTGAAGCACGGTCTGAGGGGTGATCAGACCGACCACAACATCTTGGCGAACCACAGGCAGGTGATGAATTTTCTGCTCTCGCAAAATGGTGAGCACCTGATCCGCGGGGGTGAATTCGTCGACGGTTATCACATGTTCCGTCATCAATGTTTTCACAGTCACTTCGCTGGAACGCTGGGAGGGAGGAGCCAGAAAGGCGTCGAGCATGTCGCTTTCGGTGATGATACCAACAACCCGTCCATTCGCGTCGGTGACGGGCAAGCCGGTGATGTCCAACCGGGCAAGTTGGCGCGCAGCCTCGGCTAGGGTCGTCTTAGGAGAGACCACCACATCGTTTGGCGCCATGAATTGTCGAGCGTGCCCTTTCACTGACAACTCCCTCGCTCCGCCACCGGGAATAGTTGAGCCAAATGCGGCCATTGTGACACACTCGTCCTATCACGTCGAGCTTGCCGATGATCGATAACTCCCTTGTCGCCTTGCACTCCCATGTCGGCACCAGACCGGCTCGAAGACCCCTCAGTTCTGTCGCATTGCGACAACCGGACCGTTTAGAGGCAGGGTCCCGGATGCCAGTCATTCATAACGAAACACAGGAGAGTAACTTACCCTCCCCCCTTTGAATACCAGTTCCTGGCCGGGTCTGGAGCATGGTATGGACACCTCAGCAATGCGGGTAAAGAAGTCAGCGTAGTGTTGTGCAGCTCGGAACGCTTGACGGTCGCGAGAATAAGGTATGGGCTCCGGTCCGAACTCCCGGATACCGCATGAGGTGAGCCATCAAGAAGAGTGCGAACCTCCGGGCCTGACGGAGAGACGGCTGAAGCCTGCAGGCAGTAGCGATTCCGGGGCGTCTTCACGCGTGTCGCTAGACGCGGTGGGGGCTTCCCCTGCTTCCTCCACTGCGCGCTCAGCACCGATGCGCTCACATCCCTATAGGGTTAACAGACCTCAGCACACCCACCTAGGGAGGGATCATCGATTGCAACCTCCCCCCCCCCCAGCATGCTGACTTCAGTCCTTGCCACTCGCATTCCGAAGACGCTTCTACATGCACCACGCCGTTTTTGAGGGGACGCCGGTCGGTATGCTTGGCAAGCTGCTCCCTGGAAAGGCCCTGCTGCAAGGCGTTTCAAAGGCGACGCGGTGAGTTCCTCCGGCAGAGGCTTGAGCGGGCTCTCCCCGCCAATCGTCTCGGTCATCAAGCGGAAGGGACGGCCACCGTCCGCCCCCCGGAACCGTCATCCCTCTTTGCGTCGGTCGATTTTTCGCTCACATAGTGGGGACAGGAGGGCTGGCCATTCCAGCGTCCCTGCTCCAAGTGGGGCAGGCAGGCGTCCTCTGTCACAAGGAAACTCAAGGAAGGGCATGACGGTTCCCTCTCCAACTGGAAACAGCCTGTCAGACAATTTTAGGATCGCCAAGGATAAGAGCCCTCCCCCTGTAAGCAGAGAAAGTGACCTACACTGACCGACAGGAGAGGGTGCGGTGAAAATCCACACAATTGGTTTCACGAAAAAATCCGCCGAGACATTCTTTGGACTCCTCCGTGAATCCGGCGCCACACGTGTTGTTGATGTACGCCTCAATGTCTCCCAACTGGCGGGATTCGCCAAAAAGGATGATCTGGCTTACTTTCTGAAAGCACTCTGCCGGATGAAGTATTCCTATAGACCGGATCTCGCTCCCACCCAAAAATGCTGGACGCCTATCGGCAAGAGCACAAGGAATGGGAACGCTACGAGCATCAATTCTTGGCCCTTATGCACGGAGGCGGGTCGAGAAGCGGGGCATAAAACGGACGCTTACCAACGGCTGCCTCTTAATGTAGTGAGGACACACCCGACCATTGCCACCGCCGCCTCGTTGCAGAATGTCTCGGACGGCAATGGGACGATGTTGAGATTATCCATCTCGGCTGACTTGGGTATCCAAGTATATAGGTCCCTCTCAGAGGCGATTGTCTTTTTGTTTGTACCAGGTATAGTGGCCTCTCCATGATGAATTATTTGGATCGTTATCCGCTTCAGTATAGCCGGAATTGGTGGTGGCTGTCTGAAGAGGTGGCCCGGACGTAGGATAACGACTGAACTCGGAGCCGCCTTTTTCGCTGGGAGGCGGCCCTTCTTTTTACTTAGGCCGCTGCCTCTCTTAAGGCTGCGGCCTTCTCTATACAGGCCCGGCTCCATCAATGGAGGATAGCGAGGCCAAGATGACATCCCTGCTCCAACACACAGATCATTACCATACCCGCGGAGGGGTCACCGTTCATCGGGTGATTGACGACCTGCCGGCGGCGGACACTATCGAGCCTATTCTGGACGCACTCGATAGCCAGCGCGGGGCCCTGTTTGCCTCAAGCTATGAGTATCCCGGACGCTACACCCGCTGGGATATGGGCTTTATCAACCCGCCCCTGGCTATCGGGGGACGTGGTTTGAATTTTTGGGTGTCAGCCCTGAACGAGCGCGGCGCCTTACTCTTACCGACGATCACTGCGGTGGTTGAGCAACTTTCCGCCATCACTTCGTTGGAGGTCCGGGGGCAGAACCTGATCGGCTCTGTCACGCCGGCGATTGAACGTTTCCCAGAGGAGCAGCGCAGTAAGCACGCATCGCTTTTTTCCGTGCTGCGCGCTCTGGTCCAACTCTTTTACAGTACTGCGGAACCTCATCTAGGTCTGTATGGCGCGTTTGGCTACGACCTTGCTTTTCAGTTTGAGCCGATACGGCTGCGTTTGGCACGTCCGGCCGACCAACGCGACCTAGTGCTCTATCTCCCCGACGAGCTAGTCGTGGTTGACCATCGACGTGAGCGGGCGATGCGGCGTAGCTATGAATTTGAAGTAGACGGACACTCGACCCATGGCATACCCCGCACGGGCGAAAGTCAGGCGTATCAGGGAACTCCCCGGATGCGCCAAGGTTGCGACCACGAGCCGGGGGAGTATGCCATGGGGGTAACCGTGGCCAAAGACGCCTTCAAAAAAGGAAACTTGTTTGAGGTAGTACCTGGACAAACATTTTTTGAAGGCTGCACGGCTTCTCCGGCGGAATTGTTCCGGCGCCTCCGGGAACGCAACCCGTCACCCTACGGCTTTCTTATCAACCTCGGACAGGATGAGTACTTGGTGGGGGCCTCGCCCGAAATGTACGTCCGGGTCGAAGGCAGGCGTGTCGAGACCTGCCCCATATCGGGCACCATTGCCCGCGGGCAGGACGCCATAACCGATGCCGACCGGATCCTTGAACTGCTGACCTCAAAAAAAGACGAGTCCGAACTGACCATGTGCACGGACGTGGACCGTAATGACAAGTCTCGCATTTGCGAGCCGGGCAGCGTACGCGTAATTGGGCGACGTCAAATCGAAATGTACTCTCGCCTGATCCATACCGTCGATCATGTGGAAGGCTATCTCAGAGACGAGTTCGACGCGCTCGACGCCTTTTTGGCGCACACATGGGCCGTGACCGTCACCGGTGCCCCCAAGGCTTGGGCCATGCAGTTTCTTGAAGACCACGAGAAATCTCCCCGCGCCTGGTACGGTGGTGCAGTGGGTCTGGTTGGGTTTAACGGCAACCTGAATACCGGCCTGACTCTACGGACCATCCGCCTGAAAGACGGGGTAGCTCAAGTCCGGGCCGGTGCCACCCTCCTCTACGACTCCGACCCGCAAGCGGAAGAGGAAGAAATCCGCATCAAGGCCTCTGCTTTTCTCGACGCTATCCGTCGTCCGCGTGGCTTTACCCCGGAAGAGGGTAGACCGTCAGCGCCAGTTGGTCGGAATAAAAAAATCCTGTTGGTCGACCATCAGGATTCCTTTGTCCATACCCTGGCCAATTATCTGCGCCAAACCGGAGCCGAGGTCCTCACCCTGCGAACCGGTTTTCCCGAACGCGAATTTGACACCTATCGTCCCGACCTCGTTGTCCTCTCGCCTGGCCCAGGGGAGCCCAGAGATTTCAATCTCTCGGAGACAATTGAGGCCATACTGAAACGGGACTTGCCGGTCTTTGGCGTGTGTCTCGGCCTTCAGGGCATTGTCGAGTACTTTGGGGGCAGACTCGCGACGCTCCCCCATCCCATGCACGGCAAACCGTCACGCATTCGCGTCCTCAATCCGTACGGGCTATACGACAATCTCCCCAGGGCATTTCGGGCGGCACGTTACCACTCGCTGTTCGCTCTGCGAGACAGCCTGCCCACCTGTCTGGGCGTCACCGCTGAAAGCGACGATGGCGTTGTCATGGCGGTTGGACATACCGACCTGCCCGTCGCCGCAGTGCAGTTTCATCCAGAGTCTATCCTAACGCTTCAGGAAAACCTGGGTCTGCGTTTGATACACAATGCAGTGGATGCGCTGACGGCTACACGGAAGGGATGAGCGGCGCGGGGGAGATGCCCAAGTCTGGCATTCTCCGCCAAAGTCCGCTAGACTCGGGAGAAGGAACTATCGGAAACGCACCGTCCACGAAAAGGAGGAAGCAATGAAATTCACGTGGTTTAACCTTATGCCGTGGCCGAGCTTGCCGGATGATTTTCGCGAAAAATACCACTCCGTATGGGTGGATATTCCCAACACGCTGTATGACCCCAACAAAGGTCACTTTGTCTACCACGCGTATATGGACCAACTCGAATATGCTGACTCGCTGGGCTATGACGGAATCGGCGTTAACGAGCACCACCAGAACGGCTACGGCCTGATGCCCTCTCCGAATATCATTGCCGCTGGCTTGGCTCGGCGTACGTCCCAGGCCGCACTGGCGGTGATCGGCAACTCGCTGGCCTTGTACAACCCCCCGCTTCGGGTGGCCGAGGAATTTGCCATGCTGGACGTCATCTCCGGCGGTCGTCTGCTGGCCGGCTTTCCGGTCGGGACCTCAATGGACACCAACTATTGCTACGGTCAGATTCCGGGTCTGACCCGGGACAAATATACCGAAGCGCACGATCTGGTCATGCGCGCCTGGCACGAGGAAGAGCCGTTTGCCTTTGACGGCAAATACAATCAACTTCGCTATGTCAACCTGTGGCCCAAGCCCATCCAAAAGCCGAATCCGCCGATCTATATCCCCGGCGGCGGATCGGTCGAAACCTGGGACTTCTGCCTGGATAACGACTACAACTATTCCTATCTCTCCTTCACCGGCTATCTGCGCGGGAAAAAACTGCTGGACGGCTATTGGGACCGAGTGGCCGCCCGCGGCAAAGATGAGTCCCCCTATCGGGCGGCATTTGCCCAGACCATCTGCGTGGCCGATACTGATCAGCAGGCCGAAGAGATGTACGCCGAGCACGTCAGCTATTTCTACAATCGCTGTTTGCACGTCCATGGGGGGTTTGCCGACGCACCGGGCTATCGCACGATCAAGACCCTCAAGGCGGATGTACTCAATGCCTTGAGCGAGGAGATGCAAAGCCTGTTCCCGAACCTGACCTGGAAAGAACTGGTTGACGGGGGCTATATCATTGCCGGCAGCCCGGCCACGGTCCGCGAACGTATGGAGGCACTCATCAAGTCTCTACGCGTGGGGCATCTCTTCTGCCTGATCCATATCGGCAATATGCCCGACTGGAAAACACGCTACTCGACCAAGCTGTTTGCCGAACAAGTCATGCCCCACCTGCGGGACATGTGGCCGGAGTGGAAAGATGACAATCGCTGGTGGTGCAAGCCGTTCGACGAGCGGCTGCGGCCCGAGACCGGTATTGAGCAGGCGCGTCAGGACGCAAGGATGCCGCTATGAACAGCCGCATGATCAAGACGGGACGTGGAGCCAAGGTCCATGTCCTTGATGCGGGCAGTGGCGAGCCGTTGGTCTTTATGCACGGCGCTGGCGGCCTGTTTCCGGAAAACCCGTTCCTCGACCAACTGGCCCACCACTACCATGTGTTCGCTCCAGAATTCCCAGGCTTCGGTGAATCGAGCGGCGAAGCCCTGCTGGAAGATATGCTGGATTTCGCTCTGCACGGCTGGGATGTGGTGCACGAGTTGGGCTTGACCATGCCGCATATTGTCGGTCATTCGATGGGCGGCATGATTGCCGCGGAAATGGCGGCCCTGACGCCAAACGACGTCTCCAAGCTCGTCCTGGCCGCCTCAGCCGGCCTGTGGCTTCCAGAGCACCCGATCCCGGATATTTTTTCCTTTCTACCGCATGAGTTTGCGCAATATTTGTTCTACGACCGATCTCAGGGTGAGGCCCTGTTGACCGGCGGCCTCGACCTTAAGAATCCCGGTGCGCTCAAAGAGTTCTATATTGGTAATTCACGCCGACTGAGCATGGCCGGAAAAATCCTTTTCCCGGTTCCCAACCGGCGGCTTTCAAAACGTCTGTACCGTCTCAGCGCACCAACGCTGCTGGTGTGGGGGGAGAGTGACGCGCTCATCCCTCCGGTCTACGCGGAGCAGTTCAAAGCACAGATTGCCAACGCAGAGATTGTTGAAATCGAAAAAGCCGGACATATGATTCCCTACGAACAACCGGAAGCATTTGTTCGGGCAGTGACGACCTTTCTGCAGTAAACAGCACGGGCGCAGGGAGCACGCGAAAACGGTCCGGGCCATGCGTCTCTTTAGGTGACGACCTTTCTGCAGCAAACAGCACGGGCGCAGAGCCCGCACTGTTTGCTCTTTCAGAGGCAACGCCCAGATGCCGTCCAAGCCTTTCCGCAACCGACCCGAAACGGTATGGCGGGGGGCAGATAATCCTATTTGAGGGAGGGAGCCCATGCCGATTCAAAGCGTAGAGCGCACGGCGGAGCCGGACGATATCCTCGCCATTCTCGAACGAGACGGGGCGGTCATCATCCAGGAGTTGATTGACCGGGCCACCATGCAAGAGATTGTGAGCAAGGTCGAGCCCAGACTCGCCGAGCGCAAAACGGGCGGTGGGAAGTTTTTCGGATATCGTAAACGCAGTATAGGCGCGTTGTTTTCTCACGGACCGGAACTGAGCCAGCTTCCCCTCAATCCGATCGTTCAGTCACTCGCAGACCAAGTCCTTGGTCCAACCTGTAAGACCTACCAGATCCACGCTACCGGATCGATTCAGGTCTGGGGTGGTGGACAGAACCAACCCCTGCACCGGGAACTCGATGCCTATACCCCGTTTATCAAGCTCAATCCAGACGACCCGGAGTATATTCTCTTTTTCATGTTTGCCGGGAGCGACTTTACCGCTGAGAACGGCGCAACCCGACTCGTACCGGGCAGCCATCGTTGGCCGGCAGACCGGTGTGCAGCCGAAGAGGAAGTCTGTCAGGCCACCATGCCACAAGGCTCTGTGGTGGTGTGGCTTGGCAAAACGCTGCACGGGCTTGGTACGAATACCACGGACATTCCGCGCACCGGCCTGTTCTTTTCCTTTAGCGTGGGTTGGCTGCGGCAGGAAGAGAATCAGTATTTAGCCATTCCAGTTGATATCGCCAAAGAACTGCCGGAGCGTTTGCAGCAGTTGCTCGGCTACCGGGTGCACGACACCTTCCTCGGCTGGGTCGACGGTCGGGATAGTGAACTGCAAACCCGCGAGACCCCACTCGAAATGTTTGAAGATGTCGAGGGGGTGATATATTGAAGAGCGACCCATTTCAAGATATCAAGCGGCTGCAGATCCTGGCGGGAGACGTTTCGTGGGTCAAGCAGTACCAGACGCCCAACCAGCGCCCACAATACCGTGCTGTATCCGGGCTCCAACATCTTATGCACGCCACACATCGCCAAGCAGGTCATTGACGTGTTCACCCGCCTGGGATCAATTTGATTTCCGTCGGCGGGATGCAGTTCTGCTGTTGCGTGGTGTGGGGCAAATTTGACGGCCCCTAGCGCGGCAGTCGGGTTTCTGGTCGGAATGCTTGAAGGACATTGTCATTGGCCGCGTCTGCCGCCATCTCCAGTTCGAGATTGCCCATATCGCCAGTTCCTGGCCGAGAGATGGCCCGGCGAGGGGGGGGGCATGGAAACGTGCGATCTCTGGTAAGTTCAGGCGGCTATCGTAACTAGGGCCTGTTCACACTCATGTGGATGATTCTGCATGATGCTGGTCTCCTGGCTGTAGGGACCGCACGCAAGCTCCATACGACCGGATCGCGCCCCATCTCCCGGTGCCGCGCGGCCATATGTCAGTCTCTCCCATCGCCAAGTACTCAACGCCATCTCGCCGAGCAGGGCGGCACAGGGCGCGGATTACCGGCCCGCTTTGGCATCTGGCCCCCCCTCTCCACCCGGCTGCACCGCCAGTCGCAAACCGGGGGGCTCGCCCGGGTCTGCGCGCATTTGCACCGGGAACAGAGCGGGCGCCTCACGCGGGCGGCCCGGTCGCTCGACCGCCCCCTCGCCAAGGTCCCTCCCGCCGGCCCGGGGGCGCGCACACAACCGGCCCTCAATCCCTCGGCCGCTCCCGGGGCGGGTGGCCCCCCACGATGCCTAGGGGTGCCGCGGACGATCGCCCGGCGCTCGTCTGCGCGCGCTCGCCCGGGCCCGCCCCCGCCGCCCCGGCGGGCCGCCAATTGCGGACTCGCCGGGGCCCGCCCCCGCTCCTCCCGCGGTGCTGAGGGACCGGGCGTCCGCGGGCGCCCAGACGCGGCCCCTGGCCGTGGCACTGGGGTATGCGCCCGTGGTGCCGCCGCGCGCACCCGGGTGAGCCCTTGGGCGTCTGCCCGTGAGCTGTCCACGCGGCGCACCGCAATCGCGCGGGTGTTGCGTCGATTGCAGGGAGGCCGCCGCCTCTTCACGCGCTTCGAGCAACGCGATGTGCTCTTCCTTGGATGCAGCGTCTTCGCCTTCATCATTGATGCCTTGCGATAGCGTTAACAGGACCTAGCCGTTTTGGTGAAAACCCGGCAAGGTTGCGATCGCCGCCAGCCTTGTATTTTTGCTGCGATTCTGTCGTGCTCTCCTCCATGAAGGGGGCTGCTCTGACAGATGCATCCGGTGACGGAAGAGTAAGGCTACGCTCAAAGCAATTGCAAGGCCTTGGTATCAGGTATTTTTCGAGAGGGTGACGCAGCCTTAGCCCCGATGAAAAGGGGAGTGAAACGCCTCAATGGCAGCCGGGGGAGGAACACCCTATGTTTAATGTTCTGCTTCATCTTGGTCGGTTCTGGTGTGTGTGTTGGATTATTTCGATTTTTGCTGGGGCTGATGGTTCGGCTATGGGCGCCCTTATCACAATGGGGGTAATCGTAGCCTTTTACTCCCTTAAGGAGATGTTCGGAAAGATAAGTGAATACCTAGAGGGGCACTGGACGCATATCTTCCTGGGGGTGATCGGACTAGGGATCGGCCTATGGATGGCCATAGCGATAATCGGTTGGATAACCGACTTCACCACATGGCTAGGGAGCCTGAATTGGATAAATACGGACTCCGTAGCGGAGGTGGCATTAGTTTCCCTAGCGGCGGCTTGCATTGCCGGATATGCTGTCAAGGGAGCCATAGCAGCTACCCTTGATGATAGGACCATAAAAGAGACAAAGGAAAGCGGATAACGACATTAAGGATTCCGAAAATGAGGAGCTTCACCACGATGGTACGTGGGGAAGGCACCGCCTTAACCCCGCGGAAAAAGGGGAGTGAGACCTGGAACAGGGATCTGTTCATTATACCAAAGGGAAGCCTTCCAGCAGAGGAAGGTTGTCGGACGAGTCTCCCCTGCCGCTAGAGAAGAAATGCAAACGGAGCACTCACCGGAAATAGGGCCGGATTGCTTCCCCAACAGGGTTAACGCTAGAGCGGGTCCGGCTTTCATTACATCGCACCGGGCTTCGCTGTTGTTCTGAGTTGAGAGGCAATCCACTTGGTGGGATGAGGAGGCCCGCTGGCAGGATCAAGGCCTCTGCGCAGACGCTGCGCGATCGAGTTGTGGCCGCGGTAGCGGCAGGGGAGCGCGGTCGCCCGGGAGCGGCGCGGGGCGGCGGGGCGGTCGCCGGTGGCGGGCAAGGGGCGCCAACCCTTTGTGCGGGAGCCGCCCCGGGAGTTCTCCCTGGAGCAGATCCGTCCGTCTGGTCATGTGACACCCCGGGGTCGGTCGCGCCTTCTGGCCACCCGTGGCGGGCCGGGATCGCCCACCACGGGTGGCAGTTGCATCCAAACGCCTAGTCGCCAGGGCACCGGCGCGCGCCGACATGGCGCGCCACCGGCAAAGCGGGCCGGGGGTCCTGGCCGCTCTCGCGCCCGCCCGACCGGGTTCAGGGGGCAAGCCCCACCTGGCGGCCCGGCGCTGGAGCCTGCCCCCCTATGCGCCGGATCCCTCCATCGCACAGGCCTGCGCCAAGAGCCGGCACTGCAGGCGGAGGGCGCCGCAACGCCCCACCGCCGAGACATCGCGCCATCTGGAAAGCCTCATCCAGACAAGCCGCCCGGCGAAGGTGCAACCTCGTCTGAAAAAGGCACGCGCTGCGTCAGTCAAAACCTGACATACTCTAGTAGTGTGGCGGGTGGTCCTGAGTCTCGGCAGTCGCTTCGCTCGCCTGCGAATACAGTGAAGGGTCTTAAAGCAGTCTTGTCGCAGGCGGTCATCAGACCTCTCCGGATGTTGCTGGCGACTCCGGGACTGGTGGCGACCCTGCTCATGCTGCGCGGGGTGTGGAGCGCCGCACTGCACGGATTGAGTGGACCGGGTTCGGTCCGGCGCTCTTCCACGACCCGATCTTGCTGCGGGCCTGGGATGTTCTCAGGGGTGGACTTAGGTCTGGAGCGCTGTCGTTTTGTGATCAAGTCAATAGACGGGCTCGGCCCCGACTCCAGGCCGATGGCTCCTGCAACTCCCCCCGCTCGCTTGGACCCTGGTCCGCCCCGTTGCTACCTCTTCTTTCGCCTCTGCTCCCGCTCGAGATCCGTGTGAGACCCGCTTGGGTGTTAGGTGCATCATCCGTAAGCTGTCATCGCCAAAGAACGGTTCTTCAGACGGACTCTTTGCCAGGAAACGTTCTTTTAACCCGTCCCATTCGGCACTATCCCCGGGCGGCCTCTCGAGTCCCTATATCGTTCGCGCGCTACTTGCAGGGTTGAGACATTGGCCGTGTCTCTATATATCAATTACAATGGTCGCTTGGGGACGCGTGAGCAGATTGTGATACTTCTCCACGTCGGCCAGCATAATGAATCAAATAGGCTCAGGACCTATTAAGCCCCTGTCAATGGGTTTTGGAAGTGCCAGGTGGTGCCAAGAGAGAGGGAGCATGTCGTGTCGGGTTCCCATGTCTGGCGGTCGGCAGTGCCGTGCGTCCGTCTCCGTCCCGTGCTGCCGCCCAAGGGACGCGCTCGCGCCGGATCGTCCGCCACGGAGCGGGCTCCATGCCAAGCGGCCTGCGATCTGCGGTCTGCGACGCTGCTGACACCCCCCCTGCTCCTGCTCCCCGCCGGCCAAGACGCACCTCTCGCGGTGCCGTGGCCTGGGCACCCACCCTGCCGGGCGCTGGCAGATCCCTGGTCGGCGAGCGGAGCTCTGCCAGCGCCCGCTTCCGCGGCCTCCGCACCGGGCGCGGCCTTGCCCCCTGCCTCTCCGGGCGCGCCACCCGCAGGGAGCCGGTCGCATACGACGCCGACCTCTCCAAACGGCGCACCCTCATCGGACGCCTGTGCGGCAGCCTCACGGATGGGGCCGCCTTGCCCTACAAGACGACCTCTGCGCACGAGCCTTTTTTAGCGCCATCTGCAGCGCCGCTACCGGCATCTTCTGAGTATGAGTCTTGAGCCTAGGCCTGCCCCCGATCATCAAACGTCATGATCGTCTGAAACTTTCCGAGTATGTCTTCCCCGTAGTCGGCACGAATCTGTTCGGTGACCTTCGGCGGTATCCCAACGTCATCACGCGCATCGACTTCCCCGGTAATAATGGTCAGCAGGACGCTGTCCTTATCCGCAACGTTGCGGAAGCCGCGATATATGCCCGGCGGACAGGAGAACACATCCCATTTATTGAGCCGGACCGTCTCCTGTCCTTCCTCACCAACGGCAAACTCAAACGCGCCGTCAAGAACCATGAAGGTCTCGTAGGTGCTGTTGTGCGCGTGCAAACACGGCCCTTGGCCGGGCGGGCAGACGGAGACGTTCATCGTTGTGCCAGCCGCACCAAATATCGCGGCCGTCTCGCCAAACGGATTCTTGGTCTTCTCCAGAATGACCGGCATGAGGGTACGCGCAAAGATGATATCCATCGCATCCTGCGGCACGTCCGCCATATCCTCGGCCGTAGACATGGGCCGGAGTTGATCAAACCGGGCAACCCGCTGGGCAACCTCCTCTTTGGTCATGTTGCGATTTGCCATTGCTCCCTCTCCTTCAGACTCGAGATCCTACCATAAACGTTTGGATACGAAGGCCGCGCCCTGGCTCAGCACCTGTAATTTCGCCCATACCACATCGTCAGCGACCATGGTATAACCGGCAAAAGTAGAGAACCCACAATCCGTACTGGCGACAATACGTTCCCGCTCGCCAACTACGTCGATCAGCCGAGCAATGCGTTCGGCAACGACCTCGGGGTGTTCGAGATAATTCGTCGTCACATCCACCACACCAGGAAAGAGCAGCATATCATCCGGGAGCGGATAGGACACGAACAGCTCGCTCTCATGCTGATGGCGCGGATTGGCAAAGGGGAGGCTCAATCCACCCACCTTAGCCTGGTAGAGCAGCGGCAACAGGGGCTCCAAATCCACATCGTCGATGTGAGGGCCGTCCCAGTTCCCCCAGCACACGTGCAGGCGCACACGGTCTTTGGGGATGTTGACCAGAGCGGCGTTGAGTGCCTCAATATGCAGTTCGACCCGTTTGAGAAAGGTGGCGAGCGGTTTGTCCACATACAGAATCTGGCGCTCAAGGGCCAGATCCGGTCCATCGACCTGGAGAATATGGCCGTGCTCAACAATGAGTTCATACTCACCGCGCAGTTCCTCGGCCAACGCCATCACATAGTCCCGGTCAGTGCAGTAGTCGGGATTGTTTGGATTGCGTAACAGGGTGGTCGAGACAATGCCCGGCGTGGCGGCGGTCACAAAGGTCTCTGCGGCCTGGTCCCCAACCCCCGTTCGTTCCAGGGACGCTTTAAAGAGACGTAGTTCTTGCTGCGCCGCGCACTTCTCAGTGTCGTATTTCACCGCGCATTGGCACTCCGGCATAGCATATAGGGTTGCGCTCTTGGAAATTTCGTCTCCCTTGGCCGCCTGCTGTTGCTTGAGTTTGGCGTAGCCCGGAAACTTTGCAAAGTCAGTCACCGTGCCACGTGGCGAGTGGCCCCCAAAGCCTGACATACGGTCCTTGATGTAGAAAGAGAACCCGAGCCGGGGCAACTCGCCATCGCAGACAATATTGACCCCTACTTCGTTCTGTTTTTGCAATATATAATCGAGGTCGTGCTCGACTTGTTTTTCAAACACAGTCTCATCGACCTTGTGACCAGCCTCTCGATCGGCCAACATCTGAAGGAGTTTTTCACTGCGCGGCAGGCTGCCGACATGAGTGGTGAGAATGCGATCAACGCTGTGTTGCATGCCCCTGCTCCTTCCTCCAGACACGAGTCCGTCATAGTCCGGGCGGAGTACCTATGAATAATCAACTCTGGCACAGCAAACAAGACTACCTGCCACTGCCCAGAGTATTCATGTGGGTGCTGCCGGCATGGGAGCACCCTTTCCGTGCTGGAGCAAGTCTTCAAGGAGAGTCTCGCTCTGCTTGCCGGTGGGGGAGACTGCTTGGGGTCTGCGGGCGGCGCTTCAGCCTCCACCGGAGGGGGGCATAGTTCGTCAACGGCTCCTCACGGACAGTCAGAGAAGCGGAGCCCGGGGGGCTTGGGAGCGCACCACCATCAAGCGAGGTTGGAACTACTCCGTCGGAGCGGCGTGCCGGGCTTGGGGGGCGAGCGCGACGGGGGCGCTCGGGAGCGGCCCGTACCGCAAGCGGTGCCGGAACGGCGTTATCCGTCTCTTGTCGTGCGCTCGGGGGCCGCGCACTGGGCCTCAGGCGCAGGAACGCGGCAGCCTCCGCCGGGTCCAGCTCTCCCACGCACTGGCGACGTGCCGGTCGCGCCCACCGATGCGGAGCGTTGCCCGATGGTGGGCGACCCCCTGCCATCGGGCAGTCTGGAGTTTGCCCACCAAGCCCGCACCCACTCTCGGCGAGAGGGCCGTCCCGCGCGACGGCTTCTTCAACCCCGCGTTGGACGGTCGGGGTGCCACGATTCCGACCGGAAGATGACGCCCGCCCCTTCCTTGCACTCGACACGCTGCACCCTTTCTCCCTTCCCGTCCACGCGCTCTCCCCCTGCAGCCCGGACGTTCTCCCTCCAAGCGGACATTCGGCTGGGCTGCAGGGGCAGTACCTCTCCTGGAAAGGCTGGAGCCTGCCCCCCCTCCCTCCACCCCCTGCCAATCTCACACTTGGCAGACCTCTGGGTCCGGGTGGCAAAATCACACCCTAAGCAGTTCCGATTATCTTTCTTCCGGCCCATTCGCTATACTCGGGCCACAGCGTTCCGTATGAACGTGCGGCAATATGAAGGAGGACTGCATGTCTACCGATGTACTGACTATCCGCGCCCTTCGCGCCCGTGCTGTCAGCCTGCCCATGAATCGCCCGATATATACCGGGGGTGGATCAATCACAAAATTTCCCATGGTTCTGGTTGATCTTGAGACCGAGGAAGGCATTTGCGGTTGTAGCTATATCTTCTGCTACGCCCGATTTGCCATGCTGCCGCTGGTGAAACTGCTTGAAAATTTGGGCGAGCTTATTGTTGGCGACAAAATTATCCCGTGCGCCCTGGAAGAAAAACTCCACAAGGCTTTCCGGCTGCTCGGCCCGCAGGGTTTTACCGCCATGGCCGCAGCCGGGATCGACGCGACGGCTTGGGACGCCTGCGCCAAGGCGGCAGGACAGCCCTTGGTGCAACTCTTGGGCGGGCAATCACGGCCCATTCCAGCCTATAACAGCACCGGCCTGAGCATTACGGACGTAGACCGAGTCCGGAGTGAGGCCCGTGAGTTGGTCGAGCCGGGCTTCAACGCCATAAAGGTGCGACTTGGCTATGAAGATGCCCGCGCGGATGTCGAGATCGTGCGGGCAATCCGCAATGCCGTGCCGGACGATATCACACTTATGGCGGACTACAATCAGTCCTTGGCTGTGCCGGAGGCCATACAACGCGCCCATGCACTTGACGGCGAAGGGCTCTGTTGGATTGAGGAGCCGACGAGGGCAGATGACTACGCCGGTTATGCACAGATTCGCCAGTCCACCCATACACCCATCCAGCTTGGGGAGAACTTCTGGGGACCGCATGATATGGCCAAAGCCATTGCGGCCGGGTCAGGAGATTTTCTCATGCCCGATGTCAATAAAATTGGCGGGGTATCTGGCTGGCTGCGTGCCGCCGCACTGGCCGAGCCAGCCGGCATTCCCCTCTCCTCCCATCTCTACCCGGAAATGAGCGTCCACCTGCTCGCCGTAACCCCGACGCGGCACTGGCTGGAATATGTAGACTGGGCCGAGCCCGTACTTCAGGAGCCAATGCAGTTTGAAGATGGCGATGCCTTTCCCTCGCCGATCCCAGGGACTGGCATCGCCTGGGATGAAGATGCAGTCGCCCGGTACTTAGTGTAGCATCGGCCCGAGACAAGAGGTTTCCGTGAGATTCATGCCGCACCTCACCCCGGTTGTTCCCGCCCCCCCTGGAGGAGTGAGAACGTCTGGCTCTCATCTTTGCCCGTCGCACGGATAAAACCAGGAAAGGCTCGAAGAGATAGTTGACCTGACCCAGTTTGCCGAAGAGGTCGCATTCAACGCCCTGAATTATTCGGCACGTCATTGCTATGCGGAGGCCTTGAGGTGGATGCCACGCCGATTCCTCATACACCCCACCTGGTCCACCTTACCAAACGCATTCAGATTGGCCCCGGTCGGTTTGATCCTACCCACCTGGGACCCCATTCCTCTAGCTGAGGACATTATCCGGGTGGATTATATATCGAAGGGTCACATCTTTAGTTGGTCTCGCGCATGGATTTTTCCCGCACTGGGTGAATGTTTGGGACAGAACTGTAGCGTTGAGCCGGGGACTTATATCAGCGGCGCTGGTTCCTAACTCATGAAGGGGAGTCCCTCCCGGTCGGGCTGCTGAGTAAAGGTGGGGGCCTTGGATTGGAGTTTCAGGAGGGGGGGCGGCGGCCCCCGTGTGGGGAGATTACGAGGCATCTGGGTTGCGCGGTCTGGCGCAGCAGAGCCGGGCCGGTGCGTCGAGCCGTCGTCTGCTGGCCCGGGCGCTGATCTCCGCCGGTCATCAGCGTTCGGCCGCAGCGTGCGTTGCGGGGGTGGGGCTGCCGATCATTGGGGACTCCGGGTGCTGCGATTCAAGGCGGCAGGGCGGGCGGGCTTGGGAAACCGCAAGGTGCCGAGTGCATGACAACCTGCGCGAGGCTCCGCCCAGATATCTGCGCGCCCGCGCCCCTAGGCCCAGGCCACAAGGGCGGCGTTGAAAAAACCTGCCCCGCCCACCCCGCGGCGTTCCACGCGCCTTGCGCTGCGAGCGGCCTCACCGGTGACCCTGGGCGCTCAGACCGGCGGGCAGACATCCCCGGCCCGCAAAAGCCCCCGCCCTCTCCCCCCGGAGGCCGCGCCCTCCATCCCGGCGAGACCGTCTGGCCGTCTCCTGCGCGATAACTGGCTCGCAACCCGGCGGCTGTCACAGATCCGAAGCCCGCCTCGCCTCAATCGGAACTCGAAAATGGGCCTAGGGAGGCTGAACCAGCGCCATTGGTATTAGATCCTGACGCCGAACTCCAGAGATGTTCGGGGTCAAGAAACATGCGTTTGAAAGGATAGACGCGGATGCACTTGGCTACGCGAGAGACGACATGAAACACCATTTATTATCGCGCGTCTTCACTATCGAAGGGCAACACGCAGCAGCGTGATGTTTTCGGGCGGATTGGCCTCAACAGGTTGAGGGTGGTCAGGGGAAGTGGAGGGTCTCCTGGTTGTAGAAATCGAGGGGGGGGGGAGCCCAATATGCTACGCGTACCTCTTTTTTGCGAGCAGGTCCGTCGATGCGCAAGATTACCGACCGGATCGGGTGTCAGCTGTCGACGCCCGGCCGGGAACTGAAGCGCGGCCGGGGCAGCGAGGGGATCGTTTCAGGCAGGCGGTCCAAATGTCACCTCGGCGGCGACCCCGGCAAGACGCGGATGCCCGACCGCACCGGGACGCGCGAGGAGGAGAAGAAAGACTGATGCATGGCCGGTCTCCCCCCCCCCCCCCTCGGCCTCAGCGATACGCACGCTGGCGGTGGAATCAGACATTGAGTGGGAAACATTGCAACGGTTCCTCGCAAGAAATAACGGCGTCGCCGAGGGCCGGCTCATTAGGAAGGGCGAGAGAGATGCGCGCCGCGTTCGCGAAGACCGTGCTGGTGGTCGACACAGGCTCTCTCGCCTCCACGGTCCAGGCCTGCGACCTGCTCAGGGTCGCAAGCGAACTACGCATTCCGAGACTCGTTCTGGGGGGCGAGGCGGCTCAACGCAGTCGATGTCAGCGAATCGTTCGCGCAGTTGTAACAGGCAGGCATGAACACTGCCGCTATGGACGGGATCGTGCGGCAGCGGACCCCGACCCGAAGGCCACCCGTCGAGGCGGAGCCCCGCTCCATTGTGAGCCCGCTCTCCCACAAGATGAGGGCAAAGGTGAGTGTTTGACCTCACACAGGCTAGGGACGCTGTTTGCGCATCGAGTTTTTGACCAGGATTTTGCCGTCCTTAAAAGTCAGCACATCACAGCCGCGCGCCTTCACCTTCATCCCATCTGATACCCTGGTCCCGGTAAATATCCACTCACACACTCCCCGATTACCCGCAATAAAGTCTTCCCCCACCGGCTCAAAGTGAGCATCCGGATAGCCCTCCCATAGACTGGCAAAGCCCTTGCGAACTTCTTCTCTGCCCTCCCACTTGGTCCCCTCGACCTCGGGGCCGACGGAGGCCATAAACACACAGCCATCGGCCATATGCTCCATCAGCTTGTCGAGATCCTTGTCGTTCCAGGCCTGGGTGAAATGCGCCAGAAATTCAGGGGTGACTTCGTTTGAGCCAGACATGCACTTGTCCTCCATCGGGGTTGATTGCCCTCCTCGGCCGTAGCGGCCTGAGAATCAGATCTGATACTATCATTGCATCCTTCATCACGTATATGGGGTGCGGGTATGGGTATTACACGACCGAGTGCGCAGGAAATACAACGTCTGGGCGAGCATGTCTTTATGGATATCGGGTCCACCGAAGCCCAGGAGTTCACGGAGTTGATCGACGCCAATCTCCGAATCTACGAAACCCTAGATGCACTGCCGGACGATCTTCCGCCGGTGAAATATCCCCGGACTCCCGGCTCTCGTCCCAGCCCAGCGGAGAATCCATATAATGCCTGGTATTGGCAAACGCATATCTCGGGGGCCGCCCAGGGGCCGCTGAGCGGGCGGCGCGTTGTCTTTAAGGACAACATCATGGTTGCGGGGGTGCCCATGATGAACGGATCTTCGACGCTTGAAGGCTATATTCCCGACGTTGACGCCACAGTAGTCACCCGCGTCCTTGATGCTGGCGGGGTGGTCTCCGGTAAGGCGCATAGCGAGTATTTTTGCACCTCGGGCGGGAGTCATACCAACGCCACCGGGCCCATCCATAACCCCCATAAACGCGGTCATACGGCCGGGGGCTCCTCCTCGGGCTGCGGTGCACTCGTGGCCACCAGCGAATTAGACCTAGCAGTCGGGACAGACCATGGAGGTTCGTGCCGTATACCAGCGTCCTTCTGCGGTATTGTTGGCATGAAGGCCACCTTTGGCCTCGTACCGTATACCGGAGCCATGCCGATCGATATGACCATCGATCATGTCGGTCCTATGACGAAAGACGTCGCCGACAATACCACCCTCCTCGAGGTATTAGCCGGCCCCGACGGACTCGACCCGGTACAGCCTGATTGTGCGGTCGAGCGGTACACCACCGCGCTCGGGGAATCCGTCGCCGGCCTGAAAATCGCCCTCGTCCAAGAGGGTTTCGGCCATGCGAATTCGGACCCGCAGGTGGATGAAAAAGTCCGAGCCGCAGCCAAGACTTACGAGACGCTAGGTGCGGTAGTCTCTGTCGTGTCGATTCCCCTGCATCGGGTGAGTACTGCGATTTGGACGCCGATTTACGTAGAGGGCTTGGTCGTTTCGATGATGCACGATAATGGCTATGGCAAAAACCGGGCAGGCAACTATGTGCCCAGCCTGATGCGCTCCCATGCTCAGTGGCGCGCCAACACGCATAAATTCGGGCCCCAAACAAAACTGGTGCTGCTCACGGGAGAGTATATGACCCGGGCCTATGGGGGCTTGTACTATGCCAAGGCCCAGAATCTCCGTCCACGTCTGACCGCGGCCTACGACGCGATGCTCAAGGAGCACGACCTCTTGCTCATGCCAACGCTTCCCATGACCGCTCCCACGATCCCGGAACCGGACGCCTCCGCATCCGAAATTGCCACCCGCTCCCTTGAAATGGTCCCCAACACCCCGGCCTTTGATCTGACCGGCCATCCGGCGCTCTCGCTCCCATGCGGGACGATCAACGAGCTGCCCGTGGGGCTAATGCTGGTGGGCCGACATTTCGATGAACTGACCGTCTACCGGGCGGCCCATGCCTTTGAGCAGGCTGGCGACTGGAGGCACATGTGAGATCTATCCATCTGCAATACGAGGGAGGGCATTATTTGTGATTATTGGTCACGAACTGTACGGCAACGGCCCGGAAGGCGTTATCGTCATGCACGACTTCTACGGCTGCCGGGATACTTGGGCGGTTGCCCGTAATTTTTTTGATACCAGGAATTTCACTTTTGCGTTCGTTGAGGTGCGCGGCTACGGCGCGTCGCGCCGCATTCCCGGCGAATATACGCCGGTGGAAGCCGCGTCCGACATCCTAGCTCTGACCGACAATTTGGGCTGGCAGCGATTCCACATCGTCGGCCATTCCATGAGCGGCATGCTGGCGCAAAGGGTTGTCCTCGACGGTGATGGGCGGGTCAAGTCGGCGATCCTCAACACGCCAGTCGCCGCGACCGGTCTGCGTTTTTCTCCTGAGGGCTTGGCCGTCATCACCGACTCGATCATCGACAACGACGCCCTAGCCCAAGCCTTCGATATCCTGACCGGCAACCGGCTGTGCCGGGAATGGATCGATTTCAAAATCCGCCAGACCCGCTCAACCCGCAGCAAAGAGGCTCAGGCCGGCTATTTGAAGAGCCTAGCCGCCCAAGGCTTTCTCGATCCACTACACCGAAGGCTGCACAGTCAATGACAACAACCTCTGTCTCAATAGCGTTGACAGGTTCCACCAGGGGAAACTCACGGAAAACTCGCCAGTGTATCGGCAACCCGTAGACTTCGACTGGTTGTAGCCACTTTCCCACCTCAGTTTGATTGAGCTTGCCAGCATGTTTCCAGACGAGTTGAGCGCCGAAAGGTGGGTCGAAGAAGCCCGCCGACCCGAAGGTGTCCGGTGCGCTCACTGCCAGTCGGCCCGCGTCTCGAAGGTCGCCAACCGAAAGCCAATGCCGTGGCGTTGCCGGGACTGCCGGAAGCATTTCAGCGTCCGCAAAGGCTCGGTCACGGAGCGGTCCGGCATTCCGATCCGCAAGTGGGAGTTCGCCATCTACCTTTGCGCGACGAACCTCAAAGGCATGTCCTTCATGAAGCTGCATCGGGAGTTGAACATCGCGCAATCGCGCATGGTTCATGACGCATCGCATCCGCGAGGCGATGGAATCCGAAGGCCGGCTGTTTTCTGGCCCTGTAGAGGTCGATGAGACCTACATGAGCGGGGTAAACGGAAGAGCATGCCGAACCGGAAGCGCAAGCAGATTGAGGGGCCCGGAATCGTCGGGAAAACAGTGGTGGCGGGAGCCAAGGACCGCGCGACCAATCGGGTTTCGGCCCGCGTCATTGAGACGACCGACAAGCCGGAGCTGCAAGGCTTTGTCCGCGACACGGCCGCGCCCGGCGGACCCTCTACACCGACGAGAACGGATCTATACACCATACCGGAATGCCCGAATTCCACCACGAAGCGTCAAGCACTCGGTCAAAGAGTACGTCGCGACATGGCGCACACCAACGGCATTGAGTCGTTCTGGGCGATGCTGAAACACGGGTATCAAGGAACCTTCCTCCATTTCAGCGAGAAGCACATGCAACGCTATGTGAACGAGTTTGCGTTGCAGCAAGGGCTGCGGGAGCATGACACGATAGACTTGATGGGGGCTTTGGTCGCCCGCATGATCGGTCGGTGCCTGACCTATTCCCGCCTGATCGGATCGTAACTCGTGAAGTCCGTCACCGTTCCGCCGAACGAAATGAGTCCCGAGGCGCTGACCCGAGCGTTGATGCGCGGCAAGCCGGGACCGAAGGCAGCGTTGTATCAGGGCGATTGCCGAGACATGCTGGCCGGCATGGCCGATGGCAGCGTTCACCTAGGGCCTGTTCACACTCATGTGGATGATTCTGCATGATTCTGGTCTCCTGGCTGTAGGGACCGCACGCAAGCTCCATACGACCGGATCGCGCCCCCTCTCCCGGTGTAGCGCGGCCCTGTCCGCCTCTCCCCTCGCCCCGTGCTCAACGCCCTCTGGTCTGTTGCCGCGCAGGGCGGCACAGGGCGCGGGTTGCCGGCCCGCTTTGGCCCCTGGCCCCCCCCTACTCCCCCCGGCTGCACCGCGGGTCGCAAACCGGGAGGCTCGCCCGGGTCTTCGCGCATCTGCACCGGGAACCGATCGTGCGTATCACGCGGGCGGCCCGGTCGCTCGACCGCCCCGTCGTCCAGGTCTCTCCCGCCGGCACGGGAGCGCAAAAACAACCGGTCCTCAATCCCTCGGCCGCTCCCGAGGCGGCTGGACCACCAAGATTCATCTGGTTGCCGCGGATGATCGCCCGGCGCTCGCCTGCGCGCTTCGAGCAACTCGACGTGCTATTCCTTGGATGCATCGTCTTCGCCCTCATCATTGATGCCTTGCGATAGTGTTAACAGGCCCTAGTCGTGACGGACCCGCCGTATTTCCTGGACCGCCTGGATGATGACTGGCGCGACCCTGACATAGGGCGGTCAAAGAAACACGCCGGCATGATTGGCAGACTGCCTATCGGAATGCGCTTTGACCGCGAGCAGGGGAAGAATCTTCAAGCGTTCCTTGCGCCCGTTGCAGTCGAGCTTCTGCGCATCTTGAAGCCGGGCGGCTTCTTGCTGCTGTTCGCTTCGCCACGCCTTTACCACCGCGTGGCGGTCGTGGGCGAGGATGTGGGCTTTGAAGTACGGGACGCCTTCGCATGGCGCTTCACGAAGAAGGTGCAGTTCAAGGCGTTCACGATGGATCACTTCGTCCGTCGGCGGAAGGACATGAGCGCCGAAACGAAGATGGGCACGATTCCCCGCTTAGGCGGACGCCGCAGCTTCGCCCGCAGTTTGAAGCGACCCTGTGCGCGCAGAAGCCGCGCGAGGTAACCTTTATTGACAACTGGCTGGCGCATGAAACCGGCCTAATCGACGCGAGGCAAACGCTGACAGGGCGGAGTTGCCGGAAACCGTCATGACCATCGAGAAGCAGCCGAAAGACGGCTTCAATGGGCACTTGACGCCGAAGCCGGTCAAACTCTGCAAGCATCTTATCCGGCTGTTTTCAGCGGTAAAGGCAAATGGTGCACCCATTTGTCGGATCAAGAACAACCTGCTTGGCAGCCCGTCGCACCGGGCGGCACGGCATCGGCATCGACGTCAACCCAGACTACATCGAAATAGCACACAACCGAGTGGAACACGGAATTTGAGATGCTCGATATCCTGGAGAGCACCAAGTTTACTCGTCCAGCGCCCATTGCTTAGCTGCTTCGCCGCGTGTGTCGGCACGAATGTTCCGCCACACCCTTTTCGCGCAAACAGGGTGATCTTTTCGTATCCTTGCTCTAAAGAACCATCGTCGCACGGCTCATATCCAAGTGTGCCAAAGGCGGTTACGAAAGCGGCCAGAGTTTCTTCTCGGGGAGCACCTTGAGGCCAGAACCCATTCCTGCCCGGCCACCACCACCTAGTCATACAACCAGCCGCCCACGCGATGCAGTTATAGCGCCTTTTACAGGGGCTCGTTATCGTGTGGTTCTGGGGAATAAGATCTGGAAATTCATCCGGCAAACGACCAGACATTGTTCTCTTCCGCCCATACAAACCACGCCTCAGCTATTCTTACAGTATCTCCACATATCTCTTCTGGAACTGGATTGGCACCAGTGATGGCCTCAAGGGCGGCAGACCAGTGATCGGGATTATCCTTCTCCTCCCGCATTTGGGTCAAGATCAATGGGACCGCTGCCTCTCCCATCCCAATAATTCTCTGATAGGCAGGGCACAGGATCATTTCTGAAAGAGAAGATGTAGCTCCCCTTTCCTTATACCATTGGACGACGAGATGAGCGAAGAGTGCGGTATCCTCCCCTACAAAAGAATACTGTCCGTTGTCCTCTACCACCTGCGTATACTGTTCGTCTGTGAGTTTCCACCCGCCTTTCACCAATCCTTGTGTTTCAGATTGTGACCCCACCACGCCTATGTTTGATTCTGTGCTCAGGACTGTATTTATAGCTGACCTCTGGCAGACCGTCAGTCCTAATGGGGAGGGGGAGTAAGAAAGGTCCATGATTTTGTACAGATGCATCTTATTGCACCTGAACCTTTTTCTTGAAGGCTTCTGAGGCTTCTGACACGACCACGACGTTGTGACTCTTGTCTGCCATAAGGTCTCCTCCTACCCTACTCTAGCATTACAACAGTAGGTTTTCATCACGTCAAGGAGATAAGAGGCGTAATTCACTTCGCACCGGAATACTTCCTTCGCCGCGTCTACATAGGGCGTATAGCCCGTACGTGACAATCTATGGTCGGTTGCAGAGCCGACCCCGGAGGTCGGCCAAAAGTGCCTTGGCATTCTCTGTCCGGCGGCTCCTGCCTGCAGAGGGGCCAGGCTCGCGTCAGCAAGGCCGTCCACCCGCTCCCGGACGTCTTCGAAGCCGACGACCCACCCGCTCGCGAAGCCGGCTCGGACTCGCGCGCAGGCAAGGCCGCAAAGCAGTTCCCCAGCCCAGAGGATCCCGCGCCTGCGCCGCCTAGGGCTACGCCCGCCTCGGAGGATGGCCGGCTGCTATGAAAAACCAGGCGGCATGCCCAACCGCCTCTACCAGGTCCGCACAATACAACGCGGTTACCATATCGGGTGCTATGGGTGAATCCGGTAGCACTAGAGGGGGGGCCTGAAAATGATATTGTTTCTTCTGGACGGACCCCTATGTTTCATCAATCTGGAGACGAGAGGCAGAGATAGTCCCGGACTAAGTGGATGGGAATGACAGCGCGAAGCGATACCGGGATGAACCGGCCGATCTTCGGGCCACAGCTTGTTCTGGCCATTTTGGCCGCTCGTTGGATTAGTGAGTGTCTCGGACGCTATTCGCTTCGCCGCTGTGCTCTCTTCTAGCAAATCCGTCCACCGTCCACGTAGCGATGGAGGGCTATTCTCTCCCGCCCCTTCCTCGCGCAGCCCGCCAAGGTCAAGAACCCTGTCGACTCATGCCAGAACATGGTCCTCCGCAACCAGTTGCTCCAGCGAGCCGGCGAGGAACAATTCCATCTAATCGTGGATATTCCGACCCAACATCTCCCTGTTTCCTCAGAGCGAGCGCAATATCTCGGGGCCACGAGCCACAGACTCTGGGCTTTTTCAACAGATCCGCCATCCATCAGCGCCCACATGACGCCACGATGCCCCATGGCGTACGGACCTTTCGAAGCCCCTCCAAGCACACACCTGCCCGGAGACCGTGGCGCTGAAAACGTCCGACGCTGATATTGCCACGGCCAGCACGGAATGGCAGCACTGGCGCTATACGATTCTGAACAAAATCGCGGCAACGGCCATGACGGGCTGGGGCAGTGAACAAAGCGCAGAATTTGTCCGTTTTGTTTTCTCAACGAGCCAATCAGTCGTCTACACGGCCTACGGGAACGAATAGAAGCGGCCATATACAGATCGGGACAATGTCTCCATTTGCCCCTTTAGACAATCTTCCCTTGGGGGGGGAGTCCCGCGTGGCGGGGAGGGTCTCTGGCGTGTGCCTAGCTCGGCGACGCTTCGAGTATCCGTCCGATTAAGGGGCTCTGGTGCCAGCAGACCAGCCTCCAGGCCCCGTCCCGATACACCCAGGTCAGGGTAAAACCCATAAAGCGCTGGCGGAACCCGGCATCGCGCGGTTTGCCCCGAAACGTCGAAAAACCGCTGACATGGCCGGTATCGCCAAACACTTTGAAGTGCATTTCACGGGGCTTCCATTCAAACGACTCCCACATCCCCCTCCCGCCGGCGTGGAAGGCAATATGGTCCTTGAAGTCGTCCAGGTCCATGCGCCACGGAAAATCTTCGTCCAGGATTTCTGCCTCTGCGTCAAACGCCTGCCAGAAGGCGTCCAAGTCCCCGGTATTGAGCCCGTCCTTCCAGGCGTGGAAGGCTGCTCCCAAACTCTGTATGTCTGCAGCCATGAGGTTCCCCTTTTCTCTTTTGATCTATTGTAGTGGGTTGACTAAAGAAACTCTATCATGTTTTGAGATACATATTCAGTATGACACAGGAAAGATGAGTTATGAAGCAAAGGGTCGCACACGATGTCAGCGTCCTATTCCTGCTCGCACATGTCTTTGTCGGTCTGCCAGAGGCCGGGGCCGAGCAGCTCGGGGAACTGAATTTCCCGACCTCCGGTTCAGCAGCAGCCCAAGAACATTTTCTTCGGGGCGTCAAATATCTGCATAATTTTGGGTTTGAGGACGCTGCCGGGGCGTTCCATACGGCGACGAGAGTCGATCCAGACTTTGCCTTGGCCTACTGGGGAGAAGCGCTCAGTCACAACCATCCGCTACAACCTACCCGTGACCTTGAAACACCCAGAAAAGTATTGGCCCGGCTCGGCTCCTCACCGGACGAGCGTGCCGCCAAAGCCCCGACTCCGCGTGAAGCCGGCTTACTTGCCGCGGTGGAGATCCTGTATGGAGAGGGAGATGACGCCAAGCGTGCCTTTGCTTACGCGGAGGCGATGGGTCGACTGGCTGCCCAATACCCCGAGGATGAAGAAATCCAGGCCTTTCACGCTGTTGCTCTCCTGGGAACGGTCCGTCATCTCGGGGACAGTTGGGGGGCCGAGTCAACGTTTGGGGTACGGATGAAAGCTGGGGCGATAGCCCAAGAAGTGTTCCGCAAACACCCGGACCATCCAGGTGCGGCCCATTATATTATTCACGCCTTCGATGACCCTATTCACGCTCCTCTGGCCCTGACGGCTGCCCAACGCTACGCGACAATCGCTCCAGATGTCTCCCATGCTTTACACATGCCCTCGCATATCTTTATTCAGCGTGGCATGTGGGCCGAAGTTGTGGCGTCCAATGAAGCCTCCTACCAAGCCGCTTTCGCGCGATGGCATCAGCGAGACGGCTTTTCTAAAGCACAGCGGTATTTTAATGATATGTCTATTTGGCACGCCTTGGATTGGGGTCAGTACGGTGCGCTCCAACTGGCGGACTGGACCAAAGCGAAACAGGCGATTGAGTTGCTCCGTCCAGTGGCAGAGAAAAGTGCCGTCCTCCAGATTAAGGAAGGGGTCGGAGAGATGACGGCCCGTGCTATTGTCGAAAGCGAGCGGTGGGAGCAACTCCCGTTGTCCTCCGACCTGACCGCGCATGAATTGATGGCAACAGGAATGAGTGCTGTCCGCATGGGAAATGTGGCAATCGCTCAACAGGCGGAAGCTCGGTTACGAGAAATGGAGCAGGAAAAGCCGCGCTCTCGCTCCAAACACGCCCAACAGGCGCTGACGATCATGCGTCTTGAGGTTGCAGCCCTGGTTCGTCTGGAACAGGGGCGGGACGAAGAGGCGGCCGCTCTCATGGACGAAGCCGTCACTATTGCAAACAGTATCGGCTTACCCAATGGAGCAGCCAGACCGATTAAACCCGCGCACGAGCTGTATGGAGAAATCCTGCTTGAGCTCGACCGGCCGCAACAAGCTCTAACTCAATTCGAAACCTCCTTGCAGCGTACTCCGAACCGTCGCCTTTCTCTGCGTGGCTTGGCACGAGCGGCCGAAAAAAGCACTGACCTCAACTCTGTACGTTAAAGTTATCGAACGAGGAGTAAAGATGTCCGAGGAATCGCATAGACAAGCAATAGATACCGGCACGGAACAACTCCTCTGCCATATCGACGCTCGTGTCGGGGTGGTGACCCTGAATCGCCCCAAGGTTCGGAACGCACTGTCGGATATCCTCACCCCGGCGCTCCGCACCATCATTCCGGAGCTAGCAGTACGCTCCGATGTTGGATGCATTATGCTCACCGGGGCCGGGACGGCATTCTGCGCCGGCGGTGATGTCAACACCTTTGGCTCATGGTCCAAAGCAGAGCAGACGCCGGAGGAGAAGATCCAACTTCTGCGACGGCGACAAAGAACGCTGACCGGCATGATCTACGAACTCGAAAAACCGGTGATCGCCGCCCTGCCCGGCCCGGCTGCCGGAGCCGGACTTTCGGTCGCCCTGGCGTGCGATATCCGCATTGCTGCGGCGCGGGCGTTTGTCACCACCGGGTTCGGGAAAATCGGGCTGCCCGGAGATTACGGGGGAAGCTGGTTTTTGACTCAACTGGTGGGCACAGCCAAGGCGCGAGAGCTCTATTATACATCAGAGCGCATTGATGCCGCGGAATGCGAGCGTTTAGGCATTTTCAATCGGGTCTTTGCGAACGATACCTTTGAGACGGAAGCCATGGCCTTTGCCGAACGGATTGCCGCTGGTCCACCGCTCGCCCTGCGCTATATGAAGGAAAATCTGAACCGGGCTACGACCCAGGATCTGCAGACCTGTTTGGATATGGAAGCGGATCGGCTGATCCGGGCGTCTGGGACAGAGGATTTTCAAGAAGCGGTTCGAGCTTTCAAGGAGAAAAGATCACCGGTCTTCACCGGCCGCTGAACGTTCCCATGGTGATAAATATTCTCTTGCTTGATGTCGATGGTGTGCTGAAATCTCTCCAGGGCGCTGCCGGCACTATACGCGGAACGGATTGGAAAGAAGGAGTCCAGGAATTCGCCGCGTGGTGTCAGGAACAGTTCCCCATCGTCCTTGTCCTTTCTTCGTGGCAGGCACACATCCACCCAGAGTTCGCAGCACTCGATATCCATCTGCCGTCACTGTCCTGGCAGACCACAAAAACTGAGGGGCTGGCTTGGTCGGGCCAGGAAAAAAGATCGTGTGGGTCGAGGACGGCTGGGACGACGAGGATCGAGCGATAGCGGAAAGTCTGGGGATTATACTAGTGGAAACACATTTCCACGAACCGCTGACGCTCACGCGTCAAAAGATCGCCGCGGCATAAACACCCGGCTCTCACTGGTCAGCAGTCCCTCAGACTGATACACGAGAACGTCAGGCCTCACATACAAAGGAGAACATCATGGCAGAAATCGGTCTCAAGCTATCACCATTGAGTACACCAGTATCAAGGACGCAAAGCAGTTGTCCGGCATGTGCTTCGTCCTGGGCGACGCCGCCGTTCCCGGCCCGTTGAGGGATGCGCGTAAAGGGCTCTGTTTATGTCAAAAAAAATCCCTGACACCCCGATGGTTGCGGCAAATCTGGACGGCAACGACACCGCGCTCCGCGAGTGGGCCACCCAGTCAAACACGCCGGTCGCCATCTGGGATGGCGAGCCACCGCGCCCGGAGTGGTTCGAGCAGTTCTGCCTAGCCAAACGTCTTACACCCAACCCGCCTCTGACTCTGGACAATATCGAAGACCGGAGACACAGGTTGGGCGATTGCCACGAGATCTACGGTGAGAGCGGCCATGCTTGGTCAAGGCGGCTGACGATAGCCCATAGCATGCGGACCAGCCCGGACGTAGACGAGGGAGCCCCGGCATTTTGGGCCGGCTTTGGCAACAAGTGCGGCTATGGCGGCCGTTATTCATTCGCTCGCCGCTCGGCTTGAGCAACAGAACGCTCAGGGCAACAAATTTTTCATCGATAACCAGCTTTCCACACGCGATATTGATTGGGCTACATTTGCCGCCCTGATTCAGCCGCTTCCAGAGGAGCAATGCCCCATGACCTCCGCGTTTCGTGCTTTTCATATGACGACGTATCCGGTCGTTGTCGCGACACCATCCGCCCTCCTGGAGCACCGCGCCTTTATTTATCAGGAGCAGTTGGAACGTCCGATGGTGTCCTGAGACTGCGGCTAGCTGTCGAAGGGCGACAAGACGGAAGATACCACGGCATCGTTTGGAGCAGCATATGGCAAACGGACATACCAACGCAGAGCAGATCGAGTATTGGAACGAACGGGGCGGTCCGCAATGGGTCGCACTTCAGGAGCGGCTTGATACCCAGATCGGCCCCTTGGGACTCGTTGCATTGGAGCAAGCGGCAGCGCAACCGGGAGAGTCCGTTCTCGATGTTGGCTGCGGGTGCGGACACACCGCACTCGCGCTGGCGGAGCAGATCGGCCCTCGCGGCTCGGTGACCGGGATTGATGTCTCCCTCCCTATGCTGGATCGTGCCCGTGAGCGTCAACAGGAACAACAGCTTCGGAACTTGAACTTCCTGCATGCCGATGCCCAGACGCACGGCTTTGAACCGGAGAGCGTTGATCTGATCTTTTCTCGTTTCGGCGTCATGTTCTTCGAGGATGCCGCTCAGGCTTTTGGCAATCTACGGACCGCGCTCCGCCCTGAGGGGCGCCTGTGTTTCCTGTGCTGGCAAGAGTTGCAGAAAAATGATTGGATTCGGGTTCCTCTTCAGGCTGCGGCGCAACAGGTTCCGCTTCCACCTCGTCCCGAGCCCGGCACCCCCGGTCCTTTTTCTTTGGCCGACCCGGATCGTGTGCGTGCTCTTCTTGGCTCAGCCGGATTTCGCAATGTGCGCTGCCAGCCTCATGAAACGAATATCAGTGTCGGCGGCGCGACAGGTGTAGACGGAGCGGTCGCCTTCCTCCTCGCCATCGGCCCGGTTGCGTCCCTGTTGCGTGAGTCCGATGCTGAGACGCGCAGCCGTGTCGCCGAGGCTATCCACACGGCCCTACTCCCGTATGCGGATGGAGACAGCGTCTATCTGTCAAGCGCAACCTGGATCATACAGGCAAACGTACTCCCGTGAAGGCATGGAGGAGACCTGCTATTCTCGCCAAGTAAAGAGACGCAGACAATCCGTCGCCAAATCAGACAAATGGCGACAACCAGTTGAGCCTCCGATCCGATCGACTACCGGAGGTGTGAAATCTTTGCCGAGCTTGAGACCGTTGAGCCCTACCGTTCGGGAGTGAGGCTCTTCGCATAGCCCACGGAAGGGCAGCCGGCCGGGCCGACTGGTGGCATTGGTAATGGTCCCCTCAGCATCAATGTCAAAATCGATCTGCATCTGCTGAAAGCGGTCATCCAGTGTGTGATGACAATGAAAACCCACCCGGTCAGGACATGGGGTAATCTGCAAGCGCTTCGTGCGCCAAAATGAAGCGTGCCTCCCCCGGTTCGGGGACGGTCATATCAGGATCGAAAGGCTCAACCGTCCGTTCCGCAAACAGGCGTGCCGACTGGTCACGATACGTAAAACATGAGTTCTTCAACATGCTGAAATCGGCACGGTCCCGTTCCCAGAGCATACGCGCCAGCCGGCTCGGTCCGGGCGGCATGTCCGTCACAAACGACGCAAACCGTTCATGGTCGTCTTTGGGAACCGGGAAGGCCTGAAGGCTGACGCGCGCCATTTCCGTTGCCAACGTCCGGTGCTCTTTGTGACCGGGCAGGTTGCCCAAGGTCGCTCCCATGACCCGGCTAAAGCCCTGACCAATCGTTGCCCCCTGAATGGCGGGAATGCGGGCAGTCAAAGCGGGCGAAAGCAGGTCGGAGGAACCGGAGAGCGGCGTCGCGGAGGCCTGACGGATTTCATAAGTCGGTAGACACACAATCCACTCGGAGGTCAGGGTATAGCGATGGTCGGCAAGCGTTCCCCGGACTCGTATTTCCGAGTTGGCCAGATTGTCAATCTCCGCCTCAAAGGTCCGCGTGTATTCGGCTTCCGCGAATGGGAGAGAGCAAGCGTGGGCCTCGGCCGAGCGAGTCATAAGGGGGGCGGGTGTCTGCTCACGAAAGACAAACGGTAGTGGCTAGGAGGAAGATGCGCTTATACCGGCCGGGTGCTCATGGGCTCGGTGGCAATGGTCAACCCACGTCCCTCGCGCATTTTGGTAAGGACGTGATCCACCACCGTTCCATAGTGGATGCCAATAATGGACAATTCAAAGGCCTTCACGAGATGTGACCCGGGAAACTGGAACAGGGCGCGTTTCGCAAGTAGATATTCGCGGGCGGCTTCATAGACCGACTGGGCTTCCGTACGTGGCAGGACGCCCTGGGCAAGCTCTTCTCGTACGCGGTGGACAAAATCCTGGATTTCGGTCAGACCCATATCGGGCCGACAACGCACCAACGCATTCTGAGCGTAGGACAGCATTTCGGCGAACCGCTTCGCGTCTTGTCCCTCCAACTCAATAGAATTCTTGGCTGCCGCCCCGACCTTGTCCCAATAGGAGCCCAGCTTCCGGGCCTCAGACCGGATATCCCGCAGGAATTGTCGGTCAAGCTGGAGAGCCCGCCGGAGTAGATGGAGATAACTACGCTGCTCCTTGGTCCATATTCCGCTCAGGCTCTGTCTCGCAAATGAGCGAATGACGGCAGAGAGGTGGCTCGCATCAATATGGCTGCTCGTAAAAATATGGGTGTCCAGACGACCGATCAGACGCTCCGCCCGTCTATGCATGGCCTGTGGGCTAAATAGAGATTCCAGGATATGGAGAAAACCACTCTGTAGATTGTCGAGGCCCATCAGAGGTTTGAACTGAACCGTATCGTCCACATTGTTGCACGCCAGTTCTGCTTCGAGCAGGCGGCCTTGTTTTTTGAGTTCGACATACAGCGGCGTATGCGGCATCGGAGTCAAGGTGCCGGTCATGGCCGAGAAGACCCCGTTCTTTTCGACAAAGTCCACAATATTGTCAGCCGTTTGTCGGGTATCGGTATCACTCCCAAAGATAAAGCCGGCCTGGACCTCGATGCCATGTTTCTGCAGCAACCCAATCGTATCTTTTGGGGCGGTTTTAACATTCTGAATCTTATTCATCTGCCGCAGGGCTGCGGGGTCGGGATTCTCGATGCCCAGGAAGACAGTGGCAAACCCTGCCTGCTGCATCAGGGGCACCAGATAGGCCAACGATGCTTTGCCCAGGTCAATACTCGCTTGGGTGAAGAATTCAAAGGGGTAATCGTGCTGACGCTGGAATTCCGTCATCGCGTCCAGGATTTCTTCCATGGCCTTGGGTTCAGAGACAAAATTATCGTCAACCGTAAACACCCCGCCACGAAAGCCAGTGTCATAGATGGCTTGTAATTCCCGCGTGACATCGGTGCCCCCTTTTGCCCGAGGAAATCCGCCGTTGAATTGAATGATGTCGCAGAAATTACACCGAAAGCGGCAACCAGCGGTTGTTTGCAGCATCAAGGCGCGGTAGTGGCCGACGTCAATCAAATCCCAGCGTGGGCTGGGCAGGCCGTCAAAAGGCTCGAAAATGGAACGATCTTGGAGGTATTTGCGGGATGCCTCGGGAGCATTGAGGACCTGTCCAGGGATGAACAGAAAAGGAGATCCATCGTTATGTGCGGGGACCTCCTCCAGACGACGATTGAGTTCGGCAATCCACGGACTCGCCTCGCCCCAGACCAGATAGTCGAGCCCCTGATGCAGCACCGTATCCACCTCGTTTCGCGGGTCCATAATGGAGCTACGATAGGTCGAGGCCAGGGGCCCACCAAGAACCCAGGGTGTATCTGTGCCCTGAGCCGGTCCCTTCAGAAGGTCGACTAAGGAGTCGCGTTGAACATTCATCGCCCCCGTAAAAATAGCGTCGCTGTCCTGAATTTTTTTTCGGAGTTGCTGAGTCGAGAGTCGCTCAACATTCAGATCAACCAGTTCAAACTTCCATTCGTCCTGCGGCATCAGGGCGGCAAAGGTCAAAAGCCCAAGTGGCGGGAACGTGGCTTTGCGCCGGATGTATTTCATCACATACTTAAAGCTCCAGAAGGAGTCAGCCGGAAATTCCGGCGCGACCAACAGTCCCTTTTTCATCCGCATGGTGTTTCCCCCTTGCTACCGCCCCTTAGAAAGTCTCTTGCTTGTTCCCTGTACCGGAGAATGAGGTTATCGGAGGACTCGCGCGGTCGACTTACGAAATGTTAGAGAACGCCGTCCCATTCCACCCAGGCCGTGCACAATACTGTAGACACAGTCTATCTTTCTATCCTATGCAGTTCAATGCGCTCAAGCGGTCAATTGTGAGGAATACGAGTATCCTTGTATGAAAAATTCCACAAAGCAATAGCCCTAGAGCTTCTCAGCCCCAGGATATCCGAATACAACCGAGGAGGGTAAGCCAGGACAAATATTACCGTTCGAAAGATACGCTTTCACTGCGGCGGGTCAACAAAACCTGCCAATCGTGCGGAATGATGGCAAAGGCCTGTGCCACTTGCTGGGACGGTCACTCACCATGCCTGAACCTTGGACCCTATCTGATCTGGCCTATGCAAGAAGCCACGAAACACGTCATCGCCCCCGTGTTTGTCGACGACAGGAGACGGTTTTCCAACCCGAGAGTTACCACTGCGGCAACCACGCCAAATTCGATACCCGCGTCATATGCCGGTGTGGGCAATGTTTGACGTGCCGTCCTATGTCCGGTCAACCGTAGGGAACTATCTCAAGGCCTGGTCCTCTTTATCCAATGGCATCTCCGACCCGCTCCTGCAGAGCCCGCAAGTCCGGGTCGGGTTCTCGGGCGGTGTAGCGCATTGCCGTCACGGTCGGCACCTCGGTCCGTCAACGCATGGCCGTCGGGGCATCGACCAGGCCGCCTAGGCCGATGGATCGCCTCGGTCCGTCAACGCATGGCCGTCGGCCCCATGTTTCTTCCGTCCGCCATTGGGGACATACCCATCCCCGTGGTCGACGGGTTTGAAAAACCAGAACACCCACGGCACAAGCGTCCGCAGAACTGTTCTTCCAAAAACCGCACCGGAGATATGACCGGATTGACACGGTGCAGGATCAATATGCGCATCAACAATTGCGACCCCCTACGGGTCAGCAGTACCTCCAGGATGTGTATGATTTTTCATCAGTCCCCTCTCCTATTCGGGCTAATTCGGCATCCCACTCAACTCGCTGCTCGGTCAACAGGGGGCCAAGCAGAATAGTCGCATATCTCTGTGAAAACCCCTTGTCCCCTTCCCGCCGAGACGCTAGACTGACAGATTGAGATGTTCATGTTCCAGCAACTCAGAGGGCGGCCTGCATGGTCCGGCAAGGGGAAAAGGCTCGCGGTGTGGAAGGCTGGCAGACCTGAGACTTCATCTGCTTTCACCCGCATCATCTGGCCGAAAAACTATCTACCGGTGAAACCGTGAATTTCAATACCTTGACCGGGAGCGGCTTCTTGCCTTTCGCGGTTGGCAGCAAATCCCACTCGAATCTTCAGCATCCCATGTTCGAGATTGTCGAAGGTCAGGCCCACGGTGTACTCGCCGTACTTGCCCCCATCAACCTGTTCCAAGATACGCGGGTCCGCCCCAATGGCATTATCGACGCGCGCCCCGTGGCAACCCAGACGGACGAAGATGCTGCCGTGAAAATGCTGATGGAGATTCCTTGGTTACGCTCTCGGCGTGTCCGTATGCTATAGAAATTGACGTCCAGCAACTCAATGGAGCACGATATACACTTAGGATCACCTTCGTTTCTTCATAAGCAAAGCAAAGAGAGGATACAGTAAAGTTTGTCTTTAGTGTCGGATTGTATGCTTGAGTTTGTCATGCGGGCAGAATTGGCGGAGTAAAGGAGGAAAGACTATGAACGATCAATTTATAGCGTACCTGCACGAATGTTTTCAGGGTGAAGTGATGGGAGAAGCCCTCGGAGTCGCACTCGCAGAAGCGGCGCAGGATCCTGTTCACAGCCAGAAGTGGCGTTTTGTGGAACAGCTTGAACGCGAAACCAAAGGCCGAATTCGGATTGCGCTCGAAGCTCTCGGCGAATCGGTCGAAGAGGACCCTGAAAAACGTGCCGAGGGAAGATCCTGGGGCGAGAGATTCGCCAAACTGCCTTGGTCCGAGGCGATGGATAAGCTGAAACTCGAGCTTGAGAAGTACGTCCGTTACTTTGAAGAGCACGAGAAAACGGCCCCATCTGATGGGCTGGCCATCGCTCGGCAGATCACCCGACACGAGTGCGCCTTGTTGGAGTTCGCCGTTCGTGAGATTGCAGGCGGGACAGACAGGTCGGTTGAGCCGATTGAGCGCATCTTGGACAATCCGCCTTTGGCGGCGTAGGCTTGATACGCGCTCTGTAGGCAGCCTCACTCACCCTCGGCGTGTGAGGCGAAAAGGCATCGACTCCGGCCTTTCGATAAACTCAGGCCCCCCGAGAAGGGAAACAGCCCCCACCCCAGGGCAATCGACTGAATAAGTTGCTGACAAACGTGCATGTTTCTGAAGCAAAAGTGTGGACCGCACATTTTTTTGGGAGATTTTGCATGTCCCACCCCCGAAAAGATCGCCCCCCCCCCCCCCCCCCCGATGTCCTGACGCATTTGGAAGCGGTCGAAGACCCGCGCCTGGCGGCGCAGATCCCCGATCGGCTGGACGCAGTGCTGCTGCTGGTGCTGTGCGCGGTGATCTCCGGCGCGGCGGGCGGGACGGCCCTCGCGCGCGCTGGCGACAAGCAGCGGCCCTGTCGGCGCCGCGTGCTGCCGTTCCAGCCCGGCCCGCCCCGGTCCGTGGGGCCTCCGGTTGTCCCGTCTGGAGCGGGCAGCGTGCCCACGCGGCGTCATCGCCTGGCTCGCCGGCTTGCCTGCCAGGCTTGCGGGGGGCGGCGTCGGCGCCGGGAACCCCCGGCGCCGGTCAGGCGACCCCGGGTCCACCAGGGCCGCCCTTCCTAGGAGCTCGGCCTGTGCCTGGGACCAGCACCTGCTCCTCGGGCCGCGCAAGGGCGAGGGCCACGTCTCCTGCGCTCACGGCTATGCCCGCCTAGCAGGCGCGGTGGGCGCTCAAGGGCGCGAGCGTACACATTGCTGGCGCTGGGCGGCCCACGCAAACGCTGCCCGCACATCCGTGAGCAGGCGGCCGAGTCTGGGAGCGGCCGGAAGGACACTCCAGGGCGCGGGCGCGAGGAGGGCGCACGGTTTTTCGAGGCGCCGCG
Organism: uncultured Binatia bacterium (SeqCode); assembly: GCA_965116085.1. Lineage (GTDB taxonomy): Bacteria > Desulfobacterota > Binatia > Bin18 > Bin18 > Bin18. The sequence continues at coordinate 3,742,909 of OZ220487.1, read as the reverse complement.
GGCGCGCGACCGCGGCGGGGCTCTCCTCAAGGAACGCGCACCCGTTGCGGCAGCTCCCGGGCGTCTCGACAGGTGCCGCTCTCCGGGCTGCTCCAAGACCGACGGGCTCACCGCGCGCCACCACGGGCCGGGCCTGACGGCCGTCCTCCTGACCGCATCCCAACGCGAGAGCCGCGGCCAAGCCGCAACGGGCCGGCGGTTGCATAGCGCCTCATGCCTTGACCGCCCTGAGCCAATGGCGCGCCACCTCCGCCAGCACGGGCCGGGGGCAACCCGCGGGCATGGGGGGCTCGACGGCACCCTGCCGACCGGACGCTTGCCGGAGCAGAAACGGCACGGCCCCGGCCAAGTTCGCCACCATCAACACGGCGGCGATCACCCGGTTGCGCCGCGGGCCAGGCACAATCAGCCTGCCACAAAAAAAGGCGTTCAGCGGCTTGGGAGGAGGACTACAGGGAGGCCGTCATCAGGTAATAAAATTCAAGCGATTCCCCTGCCCCCACCCTCTCTTGGGAGAGGTGCTGAGCTAGCGGCTGGGCGGGTCCGCTTTGGCCCGCCCCCCCCCACATGGGGCGTAGCGATGGCTCCCCGGGAGGGTACATCACACACCCTTGAGTGGGAGGGAGCCTGCAAGCCAAGAACCCTATTCCTGCTCCAGCCCCTCCCGTAGCCGTGCATGCGCCACCCGCTCCGTCCATGACTTGTACGTCTGCGCGTTCTCGCGAGGTGAGCAGCCCCCGGCTAGCCTGAAGTTCCCCCGGGATTTCTGTCTGTATCCCGCTCACAAGATTGATTGACAAGAGGAAACGCCGTTGGAGCGGTTGTCCAGTGTTCCCATGTATATCGACACCGTCCCCCACCGGAATGCGCATCCTGCCCTCTTCCTGCGCGCAGGCTGGCGCGCAAACGGCACAATCCGCAAACACCCCCTCGCCCCGCCAAGTGGCCCCGCTCCCAAGTCGCCCCCCTCCGCCGCCTGCTCAACGACGACCCCCCTCGTCGGGTGCCACGACGCCTGCCCTATCGTCCGCGCTCTCCCCCACGGTCAGGTGTCGCCGCGGTGCTCCGCACGCTGTGGACACTTCGCCTCGCCCATACTCCTCTCCCCCACACGCTCGCGGGGCGGCGAGCATGTGGGGGAGAGGCTCACTCAGAAAGGCGGGCCAACGAGAGAAACGGCCGCCCTTGCCGAGCCGCTGGGGCGCGGCGTGGGCCCAGCGCCCTCTCGCAGCCGGCCCCCTGGTGCGCTATGACTGGCCCGCGGTGTGGAGGAAAGGGCGTGCCTATCCACTGGCCACGCGCGGTCATGCACGGGACGGCAAGCGGAACAATCTGCAAATCGAGTTCGGCTTGCTGTGCGACCGGGCGGTCCGGGAGCAGTGGCGGGGTTTGCCGGCTCTACCGCTGCCCCAGCGCATTAAGGATTCCCAACGTGGTTTCGTCATTGAATGGAATCGGACCGGCCAAGTCGGTCAAACCGACCAGCAGGAGCTGAGTTGTCTCCCGACCGCCGGCAACAACATCTTGCAATTTCCGATAGCGTTCCTCAAACGGATCAATAACTTCGACTTCCGGTCCACTGATGATCACCACCTTCGCCCCAACCGGTAGGAACGAGACCATTACCCGCTGTGATTGAAGTTCGGGTAGACAAAGGTGCGATGCCTGGATAGCATAGACATCTAAACGAAAAGGTCGGAATCCCCTGTTGGCGGGCGATCTTGGCCGCGGCCGGATGGAGAGGATTAAGGACATAGACAGTGATCTCGTCCACTCCAGCCTGAGTGCCGAGTTGGATCGCCTGGCCCCGTCGGCTATCCAGTCCGGTCGGCGTATTGACCGTCAGCGTTCGCAGTTCAATCCCCGACTGTTGCAAGCGGTGATCAAGTCCATGGGTAGGGCATCAAGACCCGGATACACATCGTATTCCATTACATTCACGTAGAACGCACACATCATCCCTCGCTTTAGAGCCCGACTGATAAGGGTGTGCAGTCCACCCGGTCTGACCAGGGCTGTCAACTTCAAGTATTGTCTTGGGTAATCATCCAGCCAACCGGGCCCATGCTCAGATATACCGCTGCTACGCCAAAACCCGAAATTTTTGGTGCGTGATGACCCGGAAGTTGTCTGTGACCTGGTTTCGGAAGGGAATTATATACTTGACGATCCTCAGAGTAGTCGCTTGCCTCCCGCCCGTGTCCCGGGCGAGAGCGCCCCGAGCAGGATACTAGCCGACGCCGAGGAGGCTGCTCGGGGGCCGCCGGACCAGTACGGACCGGGGCGGGGACGCCCGGGCTTCCGGTTCGCAGAGGTGGCTCGCTGGGTAGCGCAGGGAAGGACTCTAGGAGCACCTTGTATATAATTCCCCTTTCGGAAGGTTTTTCACTCTTTCGGGATGGTTTCGCGAAAGAACCTCAGAATTGCATTGGCAACGTGTTTTTGGGTTGGATAATGACGATTGTGCGTCACGAACTGGTGCATAACCACCCATAATCGTTCAATCGCGTTCAGGTGCGGGCAGTCTGGCGGCAACTGGATAAGGTGGATGCGGCAGTCTGGCCTGCTGGTGCGAGCCGCTGCCCTGCCACGGCGACGTCCTCGGCCCGGGCCGCGGAATGGGCCGCACAGGTGCTGGCCGAGCGAAACGCCCGGCAGGACGAAGGCGGCGCGTCATGATCGCCATCGCCTTCCCCCGCATCAATTGCGGCGGGGGATCTGGGCGCGTCGCTTCGTGACCGGGCTGTCCGCTCGAATCTCCGGTCGCTCACGCTCCCTGCGATAACCGCTCCTATCCCTCGCGCCTTCGCTTGCAGTGCCTGGCAGGCAGGGCCGGGGGTCGTTCCCGGCGCCGTGCCGGGCCGAAACGACGATGGGGTCCGTGCAAGGGGAGAGAATCACGCCACCCCGCTGTGATGTCCCATCGCGCCACACGTGCTCGCGCCAGCAACCCCTCCGGGGTTCTCCGGTCGCTCCGCTCCCTACGGCCCGCCCAAGAGCTTCTACACCCAGGGGAATCGCTTTTGAAGATGAGCTGTGAGGCGCTTGTGTTTGCGATTCACCCTCCCGCTTGGGTTTCTGGAGAGTGGAGGTGTGAGAGGGAAGAGTGTTCGTCCGTCTTCGCAGGGGGTGCGGAGCCGCGTCGCCGCACTGCGCCGCGCCATTCGCTGCCCGAGATGCTGAGGCTTGCGTTGCTTGCGACCTGGGGCGGCGGGGCGGGAGGCGCGGCCAGGGAGCGGTGCGGGCGGGCCAAGGAGGGGTGTCTGCGCCGTTGCATGAGCTTGGAGCCCGGCCTTCCGCGCCCCGATGCGTGTTCGGCCCTGTTCACCGCCCTTGCTCCCGCCCGCTTGCCGAGGGTGCGGCGGCGGCTTCTGGCGGCCTGGGCGGCGGTGCTGGACGGCGAGGTGAGCGCCCTTGCCGGCAAGTCGCTGCGGCGTTCCTGCGCCGCTGCCGCTGCGCGCTCGCCGGGGCCTCTGGGGCAGGCTTTCGCCGCCGAAGCCCGCTTGGTGCTCGGCCCGGTGAAGGGCGAGGACAAGGCCACCGCGCGCGGTGATGCCGAAGCTGCTGGCGCGGCTGGCGCTCAAGGGCCCTCCGGGCAGCCTGGATGAGGCTGGACGGCTTGATCGGGAGGATCCCGCCCCGGCGGACAAACGCCACTCCGGGCAGCCTGGTGACGGTACTCCCGGGCGCCTCGCGCCGCGCCGCGCCCCGGGGTGCCACGAGCTCGCCTGGCTGCGCGCGCCCCTTGGGCCCTCGCAAACTGCCGGCCCTGGGGGCGCGCCGTGCCCAGGAACGAGGACCGACCGCGCAACCGCAACCACCACGGCCCCGACAACCTCGCGCGGCGGCGCCGCCGCGCCCGCAACAGCGCCCGCCGCGAACCCACACATGACGCCCTGCGCGGACCACTCCAGCGCCCCGCCTGGAACGACGACTGCCTCCTCAACTTGAGCCGAGCAGCTGCATGACCGCCCCAAAAGCGATTGCCCTGCTTCTACACCTAGGTGCTCGCCCTGCGCGCGCGTGTCCCGACAGGTCATCACAACGGGGATCGGCCCCGAACGTGAAAACCGAAAGGAAACCGACATGATCTTCGATATCGACACCATCGAGACCGCCGGACAGTCCGCAACCGCGATCGTCTGCGACAACGCCGCCCTCTTCGGCGCAACCCCCGGGCGCGACGAGTTCGACACCCGCAAGGTCTGGGACGAGGACGATGCCGTCTGCGCCGTCACCGAAGCCTTCCGCATCCTCAGCCAGGGCGTCGCGCCGGACGGATACCAGATTGCCGACGAGCGCGAGAGCCTCCTCTGGGGCTTCGTCAACATGCTCCACGCACAGACGCAGCGTCTCGACTGCGCCGCCGACAGGCTCGTGCCCGAACTCCGCGACCTCCAGCGTGGGCAGGACGGCACCGAGATCAGGTCGCTGGAGATGGAGCTCACGACCGACCGCGCGCGGTGCCTCGGTGACCGACGCGACGCCTTCGAGACCTTGCGCAACGAGGCCGCCGAAGCCTACCGCGTCGAGACCGGCGACACCTGGCGGCCCCGGCCCGGATCGCACACCAGCCAGACCGGCCATCTGACCTCCACCGCCATCGACGCCCGCGACTTCGTCCGCGCCCGCAAGGACCGCAAGACCCAGGCCCACCTGCCGCAGGGCACCCTCGTCGCCAGCGCCGGCGGCAAGGACATCGCCAACCCGGCGGCGGTCATTGAGCGCCTCGACAAGGTCCGCGCCAAGTATGCCGACATGGTGCTCGTCCACGGCGGCGGTCCCGGCGTCGAGAAGATCGCCACCAGCTGGGCAGAGCGCAACGGCGTCCACCCAGATCGTCTGCAAGCCCGACTGGGACCGCCATGGACGCGCCGCACCCTTCCGCCGCAACGACGAACTGCTCAACCTCCCGCCGAAGGGCGTCATCGCCTTCCCCGGCTCCGGCATCACCGAGAACCTCGTCGACAAGGCGCGGCAGCTCGGCATCCCGGTGCAGCGCTGCGCCGCGTAGCCTCCACCGCCCCGACGGGCCGTGTCGTCGCTCCGGCGGCGGTGCGGCCCGTTTTCGTATGCGCACACCGCCCGCGAAGGCGAGCCGCCCTTCCCCCGCAACCCGTCCGTCCGGCGCCGGCGCTCGCAAGGCTCACGTCGCTGCCGGTGACGGTTACGCCGACGCTGATGATGACCACGATGGTGCTGACGGCGATGCGCTCAATGGCGCCCAACATGGATGCGCCTGCGCACATTCATCCTATGGTGTCGGGCGCGTCGCTTCGCGACCGGGCTATCCGCTCGAATCTCCGGTCGCTGACGCTCCCTGCGATAACCGCTCCTACCCCTCGCGCCTCCGCTCCCTGCGGTCGCTGCGCGCTCCGCTTGCCCGGCGGCACGCTGCGCTCGCCGCAGCTGCAGGCCCGGCACTGTCGTGGCGAGCCTCGACCGCATCGTCCACACGACCGCCATGGTCTCCTCGCGCCGACGCTACGCGCCGCGCTCGTCGGCGAACTCGCCTCGCTCGCCCTGGCCGGCTACGCCGGCTGCGCGTATCGCCTCGGCTCGTCGCGGCCGCACTCCGTGCGTCGCCGGTGACGGCTTCGCCGCGCACCGCGCTCCGCACTGCGCCGTGCAGTCGTATCCGCACGAGTGCCGCCGCTCCCGCCGGCCCGCCCGGCACGATGCTTCGCACCGCTGCCCTCGCTCATGTCGGCTTGGCCGCCCGCTCAAGCGCCGCGGCGGCTCCCCTCCGCCGGGGTCCCCGGCGTCGATTTCCCGATCCCCCGTTCAGCGCGAATCAGGCTTCCGACCCGCCGGGGCGGGCCTCGGTTGGCACACCCGACGCATCCCGATGCAGGGAGTGCAGAAACTGCGACCGGTTACGACGGGCCGCGATCCGATGCGATAAGCCGTGTCTGAGCGTAGTATCTCTCGCGTGCCGGGATCAGATGGCACGAATCGCGACCAGGGAGCAGCAGACGGCTGTACGCCAATATCAGGTTATTATCAACGGGTTATAGATCGCTCCGCAATGCGGAAGACCGACCTTATTCCCGCGTGGTGTAGGCAATTCCCCGCGTGGTCGCGATCTGTGCCAAGCCACATCGCCCGTGCGGCATACCGGGGCGACGCGCTGCCTCTACCGAACGATCTCGCCACGGATGGGAACGTGGTAGACTCTCTCCTGACATGGCCCTGTTTCTTGCGGGAATCTGACGGAAAGGGGGTTCATTTGCGTCAGAAAACCGAACGGAATTGAGGTCCAACCATGGCCGAAACAACCGACAAGGCACAGCATCGTCGCATCCGCGTGCTTCCAGAACAGTGGGAGAAGATCGAGAACGCCGCCAGGGGAACGAACCGCACGGCGAACAAGTCGTTATCGACCTCGCCCTGGAGGCACTCGCCAAGCGGGAATGGTCGCACACCGCAGCAGAAATCCACCTCCTGCGTTCTACCATGTTCACCGCACAGTCCATCATTCGAGACATGGAGAAGGCCGGTCCCCACGACGAGATTGAGGCCATCAGCCGGACCATCTCCGAGGCCGCGCCCGAGCTGCCCGAACCCTCAACGCAAGAATCGGTGACATGACGCGTCCACATCAAGAGGTAAAGCGCCGACTCTACCGCCGCCACGCAACGGTTGCGTTGATATCCGCCATGAACAGTTGAACAGATGCGCATGATGCAGGCGCGTGATTGGCGATGGGTTTGTTCCAGATGGGTTATCGCTGCTCGCGTCGGTCATCGTTCGAAGATTCCGTTCGAACAGGAGAGCGCGTCACCGCGACCGATTTCAACCGGGAAAGTCGATACGCCATGCGACCGCTGCGATTCTTGCCATGGTCTCCTGGCGCGCTTCGATCGTCTCCGGCGTCCACTCCGTGTATTTGCACGTGATGTCCCGGGTCGTCTGGAAGCGGCTGTTCGCAAACACTGTCCGCTTGGCCTCGTAATCGGCATTGCCAGCGTTGCGATTAGGGCCCGCTTCCAGCAACGCAATATTGCCGAGGCGCGATGTCTGCTCGTCCAGGTCTCCTTCGCCGAACCGGTCCCAGCCATCTTCAGGGTTTAGCGGACAGAGCAGCGGTCGGTCTCGTCGCAGCGATAGACGGGAAGATCGCCCCCGCCCTCCATCAGCACCTCGGTGATCCGCCGGTCGAGCGCCAGCGGCTCGAGGATGCGGATGCGGGGGCCGGCGCTGTCGCCGTCGGAGGTGGGCGCGGTGACGATCATCGTGCCGGTCACCGACATGGCGAACTCGGCAAGATCCGTGTCACCCGCGAGGAACGCCGACGAGCGCACGGCCTTCCATGCGTAGTTGACGTTCACCGGCACCTGCTCGGCGATCTCCCCGGAAGCCGAGGCCAGAGTGCTGTTCCTCTTGCCGTCCGCGCCGCATCCGTGCCTGGCGGCGGCATAGTCCGAGAAGATGCCCTGGCCAGCGCCTATGGCCGCGCAGATGGCGGCACTCGCCCGGTCGTTCTTCGACCACGCGCGCCGACCAGCGCCTGCGCGGTCTCGCAGATGTTGAGGTTCCGGCTGTTGACCCATTGCGCCAGGGCGCGGAGCTTCGACATGGTCTCGGCGATCACCGGCGAGATCGTCTCCAGCGCCAGATCGAAGGCGAAGCCGGTGGCGTTCTGGGCGACCGCGCGGCCGAAGGCGATCAGCTGGTCCGAGTTGATGAACGAGAATACGCTAGGGCCTGTTAACACTCTCGCACCGCATTGATGATGCGTGCGAAGACGCTGCATCCGAGGACTAGCACGTCGCGTTGATGAACGAGAATACGCTAGGGCCTGTTAACACTCTCGCACCGCATTGATGATGCGTGCGAAGACGCTGCATCCGAGGACTAGCACGTCGCGTTGCTCGCATCGCGAGCAGAGGCGGCGGCATCCCTGCAATCGACGCAACACCCGCGCGATTACGGTGCGCCGCTTGTCCAGCTCACGGGCAGATGCCCAAGGTCTCACCCGGCTCCGTCGCGGCGGCCCCACGGGCGCATACCCCAGTGCCACGGCCAGGGGCCGCGGCTAGTCGCCCTCGTAAGCCCGGTCCCTCAGCACCGCGGGAGGAGCGGGGGGCGGCGGGCCCGGGCGAGCGCGAGCAGACGAGCGCCGGGCGAGCATCCGCGGCAACCAGATGCATCGTGGTGGGCCACCCGCCTCGGGAGCGGCCGAGGGGTTGAGGACAGTTTTTTTGGCGCTCCCGTGCCGTCGGGAGGGACTTTGACGAGGGGGCTGTCGAGCGACAGGACCTCCCGCTTGAGGCGCACGATCTGCTCTCGTTGCAGACGCCCGAAGACCCGGTCGAGCCCCCCGGTTTGCGACCAGCGGGGCAGCCGGGGGGAGAGGGGGGGCCAGGTGCCACATCGGGCCGGCAACCCGCGCCCTGTGCCGCCCTGCGCGGCAACAGACAAGAGGGCGGGGAGCACGGGGCGATTGGAGAGGCGGACAGGGCCGCGCGGCACCGGGAGAGGGGGCGCGATCCGGTCGTAGTGAGCTTGCGTGAGTTCCATCCAACGAGGAGACCATAATCCGGCGCATCATCCTGTTGACCACAGACGACGCCCCGGGCGGTCGATTCAGCCGCAAGATTGTCGAGAAACTCGCCCTGCGCCCCACCTCTGTCGCAGGCCTCAAACATGGCGGCCTGGAGAGCGGGATTACGCCATGGTGCTCGGGTCGGCGTAATTTTCAGACCGAGAGAGCAAACAGCAAGGCCGGTGAGGATGAGATGTTACCGAACGTGAGCAAAATCCTGAGTCAGAGGCTGACCGCCTGAGACCGGCTGGCCATCGAAGATTTCCAGGCGTGAAAATCAAAATCTCTAAGGATCGTTTCGCTCCAACTGCCGATCAAAAAGCATCGGTTGCCGAAACGGCATGGCAATCCTCGTTTTTTCGAAGGAAAGCCTTGACAGCACCAAAACGAAACTTAAATTTTTTTTGTAAGCAGCGATGCCAGGCATGTTCAACCCGCGGGTGCCACAAACACACCGCGGGTGCTGCAAACATAATTCTCCGGTACTGAAGGAGGTTTTGTATGGCACTCGTCTCTCTCCACTCACCATTTGATCGCTTACTCAACTTACAGCGGACGCTGGATCAGGTCCTGAATGCTTCCCCGGCCTTTGACCTGGGGGTTTCGGGCCGTGGCGTGTTCCCGCCGATCAATGTCTTCAGCGATCAGGATGCCTATATTGTTCGCCTCGAGATCCCCGGCGTTGATCCCGCTGAATTGCACATCGAAGGCCATAGCCGGGCGCTCACCTTTAGCGGGCAGCGCAAAGCACCGACGTCCGAAGAGGGCAGCTTCCACCGTCGTGAGTGTGTCCGGGGGTCGTTCTCCCGCTCAATCCAGATCCCAACAGAGAGCGATCTCAGCCGAGCCGAGGCGTCCTATAAGCACGGCCTGCTGACGATCCGGATTCCCAAACGCGAAGGAGCCAAGCCCCGCAAGATTGATGTCAAGGTAGACTGACGGCCCACACCAACACTCGTACCAGGGAGGAGTCACACAATGGCTGACCAAGAAATGAAACTCCACGAAAAACAGGAAGTCGCCGAAAACGGCGAACACACCCGCCCAGGGCGGACCTATATCCCCCAGGTTGATATCATGGAAGACGCAGATGGCCTACGCCTGTGGGTCGATATGCCAGGGGTGGGAGAACAAGACGTGGACATTGATGTCGCCAATAATATCCTAGCGATCGAAGGGCGGGTCTCGGTCACCGACTATGCTGACCTAGAGCCGCTCTACACGGAATATAACGTGGGTAATTATGCGCGGCGCTTCACCCTGTCCCAGCGCATCGACGCCGAGAATATCCAGGCTCGGATGATCAACGGCGTCCTTGAACTCAACCTGCCCAAGGCCGAGCATGCCAAGCCGCGCAAGATCGCGGTCACGGCTAGCTAGGCCGCGGCTATGGGGGCCGCCGCCGAGGACTCGTGGAGCAGGGATCACCGGCGTTGGTGGCCGTCCGACCGCCAACGCCGCACACAGCCATACGATGGCCGAAGCCAGCGCCCTGCTCGCCCCGCAGCCTCGTGGTCAGTTGTATAGTATGAGCAGACCTGCTTCAGCAGGTCTGCTAAAATGCTGCTTCCCAAGAACCCTTACTGACGGGGCTCATTTTGCATATGAGAGGGGGCACCCTTCTCGCGACGCCTATGCCACCCTTTGATCGGATCAAAAAAGATCTGCCAGTACCCTACTTTGCCCACGCACTGGTTTCTTCGGGATAGGCAGTACGGTATTGGGCGCCTAGAGCGTGATCTGACCTGATTGAATCGTCGGGGGATTCACGGCGCTTTGGCTTGGTGCTTCACGAGGTCGGTCGGGTGGAGGCGGCCGGCGTGGAGGGCGAGAGCGCTTGCCCTAGGCTCGCCGCCTTCGCGTGCGAGCGGCGGTTGGTGCGGGCATGCGCCACGGGGCGGCGGGCGGGCGTGTTGGTGTGCGCGCGGCGCGCGGGAGCCGGTGGCGCACCGGGGACCGGGAGCGCGGCGGCGTGCGCCCGCAGGCGCTGGGCGGCGCCCGTCGCGCGGGCCGGATTGAGGCGCCGCGCGGCGGGATCCTGAGCCTTCTTAAGGAGGCGCTGGCCATGACCCTTGCGGAGTGGCGCGCGGCTCTCGGGGCGCGGGGGCTGGTCTGCCGCTCCGGGGCGCTCCCGCGCGTCCTTGGGCACCCCGGCCTCTCGCGACAACAAAGCCCGACCCCGCGGCGGCGCCGGACCGCCCGGCCGGGCGGAACCCGTGGAACGCCTGGCGCGCCCGTCAACCCGGGCTCGCCCCCGCCCGGGGGGTGTTCCTCGCCGAGCCCGGGGCCAAGACCGACATGGCCCGCCCCCCCTCCCCCGGACACGGGCACACCACTACCTGCGTCGCCGGCCTCACCCGGCGCGGCCGGATCGCCCCCGTCGGGCGGCCCGGCACCCCGGTGCCCGCGGCGTCCTGGACACCCGCTCCAGCCACACGAGGCCCCAGGCCCGCAAGAGCATGGAGGGCGCCGGCGCCCAACTCCTCTTCCTGCCCCCAGACCGCCCCGACTTCACTCCCCGCGCCCTTGCCTTCGCAAAGCGCAAGGCCAGCCTCCGACAGGCCGCAGCGCGCACCGGCGACGGCTTGGGGACCGCCAGCGGCCACCTCTCACCACCCTGCTCTCCCCCAGAAGGCCACACCTCCCTTCAACGCCGCTGGATACAGCCCAACAGGATCGGATTCTGCTCTAGTATCCCCGTAACCGTTTCTGCGGCAAGCCTGGTCGTCCGGGATAAAATCCGCACACGCCACCAAAAGCCTCCATGGAAAATGGAGTTCAACTCGACTAGCCAGCTCCGCCACCCGCAGCAACCCCCACCGCTCGCCCAAAGAAACCCACGGCCCTATGAGCAGTTGGGCGGAAGTCCTCTGGAAGCGGGGCCGCCAATCTTATTATAGTCTTGCCACAACTCCCGGTAGGCAGCTCTCGCTCGGGATGGAGGCCCAGTCCGCTTCAATTCCAGTTGCATGAGATGCCCGTCCCAACTCCCGTGAGACAACAGGCCAACCGTTTCCCCTCGCAATTCAGTCAGCTCCTAGATTCTCGGACGGACAACAAACAAGAAACGACCGAGATTCTCGATTACGCTGCTAACAATACTCTTGCCTGGGAGTACCCCATTGCCAACAGCCGTTAAAAAAGCGGACTCCCCATCCTGTCGACCTGAATTTCTCCGCGCCCCGTCGTCTGCGCTGGCGCATCTCCTCCAGGGACAACCCTAGGGGGCCCCCCGGATATAAAGATTGACATCCTCTATATCTATCGTTGGTAGTCTTCCTTCCTGAGTATGGACAAGAGATATTCGACCGAGTTATTCCTGAGTGGTGCCCTTCACGGGGATGTGAAACATCTCGATCTAGGAGGGAATTATGAGAGTTACTCCGGCGCCTTCGATAGCAGTTGCAATCAGGTATGGACGAGAAACGCTGCCCATGCCGCACATTGAAACCCCAGTCTACCGCAATCGGGACGATGCCGAGGCCATCGGCGGTGGCTGGCGGAGAAAGAGGGGTACGGCACTGGCGCAACGCACGCCCGTGCGCGGCACTCCAGTGGAAATACCATGCGGTACAGCGGCTGGCTGCAATCCGAGGCGCCCGGTGTTCAGGTAGGAATCCGCATGACGACCTTGCTCACCGACATATTGGAGTCGCCCATCGGTCGCCTCGTGCTCGTATATGACGCGGGTCGGCTGTGCGCGCTTGACTATGCAGACAGCCACAAGCGGATGACCTGGTTGTTACAAAGGCGCTATGACCAACTCCGGTTATGTGCAGCCTCCAAACCTCTCGGCGTGACACAACAGATCAGAGCCTACTTCGGGGGCAAGCTCAATGCGATCGACAGCATTCAGGTGGACCCCGGCGGGACCGTGTTTCAGCAAACAGTCTGGGAAGCGCTGCGTACTATCCCTCCGGGAACCACACGAACCTATCGTGGCTTAGCTGGCCAGATAGGCTGGCCAAACGCCTGGCGCGCCGTCGGCAGGGCAAATGCCCTCAACCCGATCTCCATTGTCCTGCCCTGTCATCGTCTCATTGGTTCCAACGGTGCGCTCACCGGTTATGCCGGAGGTCTGGAACGCAAACATTGGTTGCTTCGGCACGAAGGGACATAAGTATGAAAATTTTTGTAAGCGGTGCAACTGGAGTCATTGGCCGTCGTGTTGTTCCCCAACTCATCCAGGCCGGACATCAGGTGACCGGCCTTGCGCGTACGGACCAAAAAATGGCACTTCTTCGCCAGTCCGGAGCCGCCCCGGTGCGGGTCAATCTGTTTGACCCGGCAGCGCTAGGGCCCGCGCTTACCGGCCATGGGGCGGTCGCCAATCTGGCAACCAATGTCCCGCCGCTCGAACGGGCGTTGGAGCCAACCGCCTGGGAGATACATAATCGCCTCCGCAACGAGGCATCCCATCATTTGACCCGCGCCGCGGCCGAGGTGGGCTGTCAGATTTTTATTCAGGAGTCGATTACCTTTCCATATGCGGATAAAGGGGCGGAATGGATTGAGGAGACCGATGCGGATAGCTGTCCGTCAGAGATGGCCAGCAGCCGCGTAGCAGAGGAACAGACTGCCTGGTTCAGCGAAAATGGCGGGCGGGGGATCGTACTCCGCTTCGCCCTGTTTTACGCCCGTGACAGCTCGCATACCCAGGAATTTCAGGCCGCCATCCGTGCGGGCCAGTCGCCGTTTCTCGGCGACCCCGCCAGCTATATGAGCCATATTCACGCCGAGGATGCCGCTGCGGCCGTTGTGTCTGCGCTCAATGCGCCCGCAGGCATCTATAACGTTGCTGATGATCAGCCGCTGGTCCGCCAAGAGTTGGCGGCTGCCATTGCCGAACTTGAAGGGGTAGCATCCCCTTCCCCGCCTGAGCCCATACAAGGGGGTCTGCCGGGGGGTATCGAAGCCTTAACGCGCTCGCAACGTGTTTCCAATAAGCGCATGAAACAAAACACAGGCTGGACCCCTCGCTACCCCAGTGTGAGAGAGGGCTGGCGTCAGATTCTCAATAGCTAAGTAAGGAGTGAGACATGCCTGTTGATATGCGTCTACGCGTCGGTCTCTGGTTTCTCATCGCGAGCGGCGTCATGGTTGGCGCGTGGGCGCAATTCTTTCCCCAGGTGTTTTACGATAGTTTTCCCGGTCTTGGCCGCAGTTGGATTTCGGTGGATGGTCCGTTTAACGAACATCTAGTTCGAGATGTGGGCGGCCTCTATTTAGCCCTGAGCGCGGTAACCGTCATTGCGGCTTTTACCAAAACCCACGAAACGATTCTTGCCGCTGCGCTCGGCTGGCTCGTCTCCCAGATTCCGCACTTCGCCTACCACATAGCGCATTTGCACGTGTACACTTCGATGCTGGATAAGATTGGGAATGTGCTGACGCTGGGTCTACTCGTCCTGGTGCCGGCCTACGTGTTTGTGCGAGTGATCCGCGAAAAGTAATGGGTCACGTGCTCGGATCCGATGAAGTGCTACAAGGTCACTTGCTCGAGGAAAAACGGATACCAAACCAATTTGAAGTCGCCCTCGGTAACGGTCCCCCCTGCGGTTTCCTTTTGGTGGAAGACCATCCCGATCAGATCCATAGAATCAGGCGGAATCGTTACCGCCCTCCATTTCGAGAGCGCGATAGTGGCTCTCACCTCTTCAACGAGGAGAGGCAACCCGGATGAGAAGCGAAGTCCTTACTCCGGCTTCAAGTCCCTTAGAGAGAACCGGGCCATCAAGCGCTATCGAAGGCTGGGTTTCAAGCAGTGTGGACGCATCCCCATATGGTCTGGGCAGCGTGTGAGTAACACGCAGGATAGCCTCCCTGGTCTCACTACTGCGCGAATGCGTCCAATGCAGCCCGTACACTCCGGTCCATGTCTCCATCAATGGCCATCGGATAGAGGATGGAGTAGGTAGCCCCAGCCTTTTCGAAAGCTTCAGCCCGGTCTCTACACTCCTGCGGAGTGCCCGCAAGGGCGCACTCGGCGGCCATACGTTCGGACACGGCATCAGCCGCCCCGACCTGGTCTCCCTTGAGTGCGGCGTCCATAATTTGGGCCGCTTCGTGCTCAAAGCCATGCCGAGCGAAAATACGATTATAAAATGGCATCTGGCCGTAAAAGGCTAACTGTTGCTGCACCGAACGGAGCGCGAGGTCACGACTTTCACACACGCAGCAGTGAACAATAGGCGCAATCTCTACGTCACGAGGCGAACGACCGGCTTGCTCCGCCCCGGCGGCAACGCCGTCAATAATTTCTTTCAACATCGTCGGGCCGTATTGGGCCGGAATACTCCCGTCAGCGAGCTCACCGGTCATCCGAATACTCTTGGGCGATACGCCAGCGAGATAGATTGGGATTTTTCGTTCGGCCTTCGGGACTGACAGGCCCGCGGCTCCGAGACGAGACAGTCCAGGATGATCGCCATTCAGGACACTTTGCAGTTCTCCAATATAGGAGCGCATCGCCGTTAACGGTTTGTCCATCGGTAGGCCATACGCCTGATTCAGGGCGACATGGCTCGTTCCAAGCCCGAGGAAGAGTCGACCAGGGGCAATTGCATCAATCGTCAACGCGTGCAGAGCCGCTTGGAGGGGTGGGTGAAGAAAAATATTAAAGATCGCGGTACCGACCTGAATACGGGAGGTCTCGCTCGCCAGATGTTGGGTGAGCGCTAAAGCGTCTGAGGCTGCTTCGGTGACCAGGAAATTCCGAAAGCCGCGTTCCTCGGCCATTTTTGCATATTTGGTCGCACGCCCCAGCGTATCGCTAGCCGATCCCGTGAACAGCAACATCCCGGGTGTTTGCATACCTCCCCCCTATATCACTGGCGATTCTTTACGTGGTGGTTCTCCTACCTTAGCATATATCCGGCTCCCCTTGGTATGCCTCGGTAGCGTCTTGACCCTTCTCCTTGGAGGGACGAGTTGGCCCGCGCCCTTCGACGGCCCAGCCCTGTATGTAAGGGAGGGTGCGTACTGTCACGGCAGGGATGGGCGGGGGTCGCATGAAGGGTCCGGCCCGATCGCTCCGCTGCCGGATTTTACGGACTGCTCATCCAAAGAGTAGGGGACCGAGCAGTGACTGGCCCGATATCATTACCAAGGGTGGGATATTCATGGGCCTCTCGGATCAAATGCCCTCCTTTGGCAAGGTTCTCAGGCCGGAAGAAAGCCGGAGCGTCCTCAAACTATATCCGCAATTTTTGTCAGGAAGAGGGCTGGCCGCCCGGTGACCTAAATTTCCTCAAACCCCTCTTTACGTCCAAAGCATTGCCGGAAAATGAAGTGGAGCTCAGACAGCGTACGCTAACGGCCGCCGCCCTCACAGTGATGTTTCCTTCAGGTGACCTTGGCGATGGCACATTCATGTTTGAGCCGTCCTTTTTGAGTGGGATTGTGCTACGCCAGTTCGTGCTCCAAAACCAGATCCAAGCAATTCTTCCGATCGATGAGGATCGGACGGGTCGGCAAATGCGCTATCGGGTTGCCGGAAGTTATCTGACCTCATTGTTCAGGTGCTCCCTCGTCCCTAACCCGGAGGGCGAGTTCTGTCATAACTTGCAGGGTGAGAGCAACGAGGTTCTCCTCCTGCCCCCCCCCACTCTATAACCGGCCTGCTTTCACCGCCCTGTTGCCTTACGCATTGGCGCCCAAACCCCCATAGACAGACCCCTTTCATTACCGTATCGGCGCCACTCTCGTCCGGGAATATCTTGATGGCGGGCTATGGTGGTAGACGGCAGGCGTTCTCTCCTACGGAGAACACCGAGGGTGGGCTGGCTGCTCGGCGTCTCGGTCTGAGCGCTGGGTGTTTCGGCAATTCCCTCTGAGGTATATGTAGACGAAAGAATATACAGCCGGACAACCCCCATTGAAAGGGGCGTGATACGAGAACTGCACTCAAACTGCGAATGCTGCGATGCAGCTGTACCACCAGCTTCTGCGGAAGCCTAATATGTTCAGTTGCAGGTACGTTCTGTCGAATCTGTGCCCAAGACGGCCGCATGGGGTCTGTCCGAACTGTAGCGGGAATGTAGCCGAACGCCCGATTCCGGTCAGCCTTGACTCTTTCCAAATACCCGGCCTCGACGAAGCGAGTGCTGTGAAATCGGGCTACGGGCAAGGGTGAAGACGCAGTGGCCTGACAAGAGAGGAGTTCAGAAGGGGAACCCATGACTGACAGCACGAGAGCCACAACGGATGGGGCCGAGCGGATTGTGGAAGCCGCACGCGCCCTTGTCCCGCAGATTCGGGCCGCGGTCGGGGAAATGGCACAGGGCCGCCGCTTACCAGCCACCATTGTACAGGCCATGCAGCAAGCTGGTCCTTTCGGATGACGATGCCACGTGAATGGGGCGGCCCGGAGACCGACCCGCTCACTCAGATGCGGTATAGTGGAAGCCTTGTCCATAGCTGATGGCTCAGTCGGCTGGTACGCTCTGGTCGGCTCGGATGGCGGGGATTTCCACAGCCTTTATGGACCAAGCGGTCGCCCGTGAGGTGTATCCGGACATCGACGCGGTCACCCCCACGGTGCTGCGCCCCTCCGGCCGGGCAGTCGCAGTCAAAGACGGCGACCGGGTCAGTGGTCGATGGAAGGTTGCCGACGGCTGCCAGCATAGCGCCGGGGCCGCCAACGCCTGTGCCGTCTTTGATGATTCGACTCCTCGGCTGAATAAAAGAGGGAACCCGGAGGGGCGGGTATGTTTCGTGCCTAGTCTGGGATGTAAGATCATTGATCCCTGGACCACCACCGGGTCACGCGGGACCAGCAGCCATGATGTGGAGGCCAAAGAGGCGCCTGTCCCAGCCGAGCTGACCTTTAATCTGGCCAAGCCGGTTAGCCGACTTCAGAGCCCGCTCTACGCTCTACCCTCCTTGTTCCTCTCCAATCTGCCCGGCGTTCCGCTAGGGATTGCCCGCAGTGCGATTGACACGCTGATTGAGTTGGTCGGCCAGAAACCTGCGATATTCGGCATGAATATGCTACGTGAGGAGGCGCATATCCAGGCCGCCGTAGGGCAAGCCGAGGCGCTATTAGGCTCAGCCCGCAGCTATCTGTTCGAGATCATGGGTGATCTGTGGGAAACGCTGTGCGCAGATGACCCGCTATCCCCCCAGCGGCGGGCTCGCTACCGACTGAGCATGACCCATCTGACGGATTCCTGTGTCCGGGCAGTCGCTCTCATGTACAAGTCCGGCGGAGGTTCGTCCTTATACGCCACCCATCCTTCGGATCGGCGTTTTCGCGATATCCATACCTTGAACCAACACGTGGTCGTGTCTCGGAAGCCCTACCAGTCCGCGGGACGGATGTTTCTCGGGCTTGAGCCGGACGAGCCGTTTTTTTTCAGAACAACGGACTGAAAGCCGTTCGTTTCCCGCCCTGGAATCATAGGGGGCGGTTATGAGGTTCTCTCCATGCTAGCAAAACGGATTCGCTTCCAGGACTTACCCGCCCTCGTCGGCCAGGAAGTCGGCGTGTCGGGCTGGTACCTGGTCACTCAGCAGGCCGTCGATGCTTATGCTGCGGCAACCGATGACCATCAGTGGTTTTGCGAAGATGTGGAACGAGCGACAAAAGAGTCCCCCTTTGGCGGGACGGTTGCCCCAGGCTATTTTATTCTGGCCCTTGCTCCGGGGCTACTGAAAAAAACCTGGTATCTCCAGGGAGTTCGTCTCGGCATGAACTATGGGATCAATCGCCTGCGCTTTCCCGCTCCGTTGCTCATTGGCAAGCGGGTCCGACTGCGGACCAGCGTTCGGCGTGTCACCCCTGTTCGGGACGGCCAGGAGGTGACTTTAGATCTGTCATTTGAAGTCGAAAACGGCCAGAAACCCGTGTGTATTGTCGAAGTGGTGTACCGCTATCTAGGCTAAATTCCTCTCTTCACTATGGCCCCAATCTCTCCTTACTCGCCACTTGGGAGGGGGTCAATGGACGATGGCTCGCTCGTAGTGACTCGCCCTGGTGTTTATGCCATGCTGAGAGACGGTTGAGGACGAGGACCCGCGTGGACATGTACCAGGCACCCTTCTCCCGTCTCTCACGGCATAGTCTCTCCGGGCAATCACTCATGCATACCCGTTACGTTCATCGGCACGCTGGATCCGCGCTATCTGGCTATCCACTCGTTCCACTTTTCCTGATATTCGGCTGCCTGCTTCTTGGCGCCTGTCAAAAAACCGTAGAACCATCACGTAGTCCGGCACTACCGCCCATCCCTGTACAGGCACTAACACTCAAGGCCCAGCCCCTCCTACGGACGATTTCAGCGGTTGGCGGGCTTGAGAGTCCGCAGACCACCCAGGTAACCGCAGACCGGAGCGGCAAGATCGTTTTCCTCGATGTTCCAGAGGGACAGGAGGTTCGGCAGGGTCACGTCTTGGCACGTATCGATGCCGCGGAGGCACAGGCAGCGGTTGACGTGGCTCAGGCTCAATATCAGAACGCCCAAGCGACGTTGGAGCGATTGACTGAGCTGCCGCCCAAGGCACGTTCTCAACAGGCGTTGGACAACGCCCGGGCAGCGGTCCGAACGACCAAGGGGGAGTTGGACGAGGCGACAACGGTCTTACGTAAAATGACTCTCCGCGCACCCTTCACCGGTCGCCTAGGGCTGCGCCAAGTCAGTCTGGGCACCTATCTGGAGCCTGGCGATGCCATCGTCCGGATCACCCAGGTTCATCCTCTACATCTCGTCTTCAGTCTGCCGCAGCGTTATGTCTCGGATCTCAAAATCGGCCAGCTCATTCGAGGGGTGGCCGGTCAGTGTACAAGCCGGTTCACGGCAACCGTCAGTGTGATAGATCCCTTTCTTAATCCAGACACGCGTTCGGTCACGGTACAAGCCGTTGTCCCGAACGAAGAGCACATGCTTTTACCCGGCATGGCCGCAGCCTTGCGCCTCGCAGTTGCCAGTCTCTCAGACGTGGTTTCCATTCCCTTGGAGGCCATTATTCGGCAGGGAACAAAACGACTCGTGTATACGCTTCAAGCTGACAATCTGGTTGCGAGTCAACACGTCAAGCTTGGACAATTTGCCCTACAGCAGGTTGAGATTCTCAGTGGGCTCAAGCCCGGAGATACCATCGTTGTTGCCGGTCATCAGAAATTGCGCCCCGGAGACCGGGTACAGCCAAGCCCGTATGAACCAGTCGAGAACACCAACCTTGAGCTTGGGGCGAGCACTGCACTCCTGACGACGTGTGATTTTTAATCCATGATTCTTTCCGACCTGTGCATTACCCGTCCGGTTCTGGCAACGGTGATGAGCCTGCTCATCGTCCTGGCTGGGATTGCCGCCTTTTTGTACATACCGGTTCGAGAATACCCCGACATCGATAACCCGGTAGTCTCGATTACCACGATCTATGTTGGAGCCAGTCCGGCGACGGTCGAGAGCACCATCACTGAGCCGCTCGAACAGTCCCTCAACGGTGTCGAGGGGATACGCAGTATCACATCGATCAGCGGTTTCAGTCGTAGCTCAATTACGGCCGAGTTTATTGCCGGCCGCGATATTGATCTGGCAGTGACCGATGTCAGCAATGCGATCCAACGCGCGTTTGACGATATTCCAGAAGAAGCCGAGCGACCGATTGTCGCCAAGTCCGGGGCCAACACCTTCCCTATTATCTGGATTGGTTTACAGAGCGAGACCTACTCAACGGAAGACCTGACCGATATTGTGGACCGCATAGTCAAGCCGCCGCTTCAAATTCTGCCGGGTGTGGCCGAGGTGTTCATCGGTGGGCGAAAATACGCCATGCGCATCTGGCTCAATCCGGCCAAAATGGCGCTGCACGGTGTAGACCCGGCCGATATTTACCGCACCATTATTGAGAACAATCTCCAGGTTCCGGCCGGCGAGGTCGAAGGGACGACCCGGAAATTTACCGTTCTGGCCGATGCCCAGATTAACGATCCGAGCGTGTATGAAAGCCTCATCATCCGCGAGGAGGGCGAGACCCGAGTCCGCCTCAAGGATATTGGCTGGGCTGAGTTGGGCTCTGAGAATTATAATGTGCTCACCCGCCTCAACGGCCGCCCGACAGTCGGTGCCGGTATCGTCCGGCAGTCACGCTCGAACCAACTCGAAGTCTCGGATGCCGTACGCCGCAGCCTGCCGGCTATCCGGGCGGCCTTACCGGATGGGGTCGATCTCCGGGTGGCGGTCGATAGTACGATCTTTGTGCGAGCTTCTCTCGCAGAGGTCTGGTTTACACTGGGTGTGGTCTTTGGCCTCGTGGTGGTCGTGAATCTGGTCTTTCTCCGCTCTACGGTGACGACGCTTATCTCATCGGTCGCCATTCCCGTCTCTTTAGTCGGCACCTTTGCCGTCATGCTCGTCCTCGGCTTTTCGGTCAACGTCCTCACCCTGCTCGCCCTAGTCCTGGCCATCGGTCTCTTGGTTGATGACTCCATTGTGGTGATGGAGAACATCTACCGTCGGCAAGAGCTGGGCGAAACGCGCCGAGTCAGCGTCCACCGTGGGGCAAAGGAGGTCGGCTTTCCAGTCATCGCCACGACCGTTGCGCTGATTGCCGTCCTCATTCCGCTCTCCCTGTTGACCGGCAACCTGGGCCGCCTCTTTCGCGAGTTTGCGCTGACCATGGCCGCCAGCGTCCTGATCTCGACCTTTGTCGCCCTGACCTTGGTACCCATGTTGTGCTCTCAATTTCTGACGGTTCGAGCAGTCCATGGACGCTTCTACTACGTCCTAGAGCCCTTCTTCGCCAGCCTGAATCGCGGCTATGAGCGCACCCTCCGCTGGGCCCTTCACCATCGTCCGACCATGGGCCTGCTGCTTGTGACGACTATCGGCTCCGGCTTATTCCTGCTGCAAGCCCTACCCTCCACCCTGGTCCCAATCGAAGATCGGGGACGAATTATCACGGTGATTAAAGCGCCCCAGGGGTCGACTCTCGCCTATACCGCCCAAACTCTGGAGCGAGTGGAAAAACGCATCCAACAAATTCCAGAGATAGAAGCCTTTTTCGAAGCCATCGGGCTGTCTATTGGCGGGCCACCTAATACCAGCGACGGGATCGTCTTTGCCCGCCTGACCGATTGGGAAAAACGCGATGTCGCACAGCAGGCTCTTGTCGCTCAACTTTTTCCCGAATTCTTCGCCCTGACAGGAGCCCTGGTCTTTCCGATCAACCCCCCGTCCCTCAACCAGCGCAGCATTAACGATTTGGAATTCATCATCAAGAACGCCACGGCGACCCAGGAAGAATTTACCCAGACGGCCAGCACCCTGCTGGAGCAGGTGCGCCAGCTTCCAAGCTTGATTAACGTGGACAGCGACCTGCGGCTCGACAACCCACAACTGGACATGATCTTTGACCGCGACCGGGCCGCCGACCTCGGGGTGTCCGTTGCCACCGTGGCCCAGAGTTTGCAAATCCTCCTGTCGCAGGCCAAGATCGATGAATTCATTATGCGCGGCAAGCAGTACGATGTGGTAACCGCGTTGGCATCGCGCCATCGGAGCCTCCCTGATCAGATCGGAGAAATTTATGTCCGCAGCCGGACCGGGACGATGGTGCCATTGTCCGGCCTCGTGCACGCCGCACCCAGTATTGCTCCAGCCCAACTCAACCGCTACGACCTGCAACGCTCGGCCACGATCACGGGCAGCTTGGCCCCGGGGGCGACCCTAGGCGAAATGCTGACCAGTGTACAGCGCATTGCCAGCGAGATTCTTCCAGTCGGCTTTACCACTGCCCTAGGAGGGAGCGTACGCGAGTTTGTGGAATCCTCAGCCGAGATCTATTTTGTTTTTCTTATTGCCCTGGTCTTCATCTATCTCGTTTTATCGGCTCAGTTTGAAAACTTCCTCCATGCCCTGACCATACTCGGCAGCGTTCCCCTAGCCCTCTTTGGAGCCTTCTTCGTGCTGTTTATGACCGGCCATACGCTGAACCTCTACAGTCAGATTGGTATTATTCTCCTTATCGGTCTGGTGACAAAAAACTCGATCCTGCTAGTGGACTCCGCCAATCAGGCGCGGGCTCGCGGCACCGAATTGCTGGCCGCGGTGCTGGCCGCGGGGCGCAGACGCCTGCGCCCTATTTTAATGACCAGCGCTACCTCTATCTTTGGGGCCTTACCACTCGCCCTGGCCGTCGGAGCGGGAGCGGAAAGCCGTCGGCCGATTGGTGCTGCGGTGGTTGGCGGGCTGGCTTTCTCCACCGCCTTCACCCTGCTCGTCATTCCCGTGGTCTATCTGTTTGTGACTTATGTGGGCGAGCGGCTGGGGATCAACATGGTCCCTCCCAGAGTAAAATTGATGGAAGACGAGCAGGACCAGGAGGCTGCTGCCCACACGGCGAGCGCAAGCAAGAGTGCGATGTCCTAGGACCCGAATGCGTGATGAAGGAAAACGGCATGCATAGACCGCTGATCCGTCACCGGAGGCTTGCCGTTTCATGGCTTCCACCCCTCGATTGGCTCCCCCTCCTCTTCTGCTTGGTCGCCGGTTGCGCAGTGACGCCAAAACAACCGATCACCTCGGTTACGCTTCCCGAGGCATGGAGTGAGCAGCCTGAACCAGCCACCAGCGTGCAACCGGTAGAACTCGCGCGTTGGTGGAATACCTTTCAGGACCCCATGCTCCAGGCCCTGATCGAACGAGGGATCAGCCAGAACCGCGATATTCAGAGAGCTACCGCACGCATTCAGGAGGCACGCGCTTCACGGCTGGTCACCCTGGCTCCCCGCTGGCCGCGCCTCGGTTCGGCTACGTCATATGCGCGCAGTCTGAGCAGCCGCACGACCACCTCGCTATCGTCCGATTTTCTTGATGACGAGTCCACCCGCACTGACAATAGCGAGAGTCCGGTTGGAACATCGTTGGGCTTTGGGCAAGAACGGAATTTCTACCGGATGGGTCTGGACGCAAGCTGGGAGATTGATCTGTTTGGCCGTCTGCGTTGGGCCGAGCAGGCGTTGAGCGCCGAGATTAGCGTGGCGGAAGAACACCGGCGCACCGTGTTAGTGGCGCTGCTAGCCGAGATCGCACGCAACTATATTGCCCTCCGCGGCGCGCAACAGCGGCTCCGGATTGCCGGTCGGCATATTCAGGCTCAACAAGATTCGGTTGAGATCACGCAGGCTCGCCATCAAGCCGGCCTGACGAGCGCGCTGGACACAGCCGAAGCCGAGGCCCTACTGGCGAATATTCGCGCCCAGGTCCCTCCCCTCCAAACCACGCTCAAACAGACTCTCCACCGTCTGAGCGTCCTGGTGGGTGAGCCTCCCACCGCTTTTACACCCGCCCTCTCTCAAGACTATCCGATCCCGCAGGCTGCCTTGACCAATGAGATCGGACTGCCGTCCGATCTCTTGCGCCGGCGTCCCGATATTCGGCAGGCCGAACGTGAACTGGCGGCAGCCACCGCACGAATTGGTGTGGCCACCACCGACCTCTTCCCGCGGCTGACATTGACCGGACGTCTGGAGACGCAGGGCTTGGATGTGACGGACCTGGCCAAACGCGCGGGTCTGTCCTGGGCAACCGGTCCTGCGCTGAGCTGGCCGGTTTTTGACGCGGGCCGCATACGAGCGGCAATCAAAGTGCAGGACGCGCGCCAAGCACAAGCCCTCGCCCGTTATGAGCAAGTGATTCTCACCGGGCTCGAAGAGGTTGAGAATGCCCTCATAGCGTACAGCAAGGAGCAGACGCGCCAGCAATGGCTGGCGGCCTCGGTCGCCGCGCACACCGAGGCCGTCGGGATTGCCACTGACCGCTATCTGAGTGGCCTGGAGGACTATCTGAGCGTCGCCCTGGCCCGCCGCGCGCTCCACACGGCCCAGGATGCATTTGTCCAGAGCCAAACCGCGCTCGTCTCTCACGTCGTGGCCTTGTACACAGCACTCGGCGGGGGATGGGATACGCCCGGGTCACTAGGGCCTGTTCACCCCACCGCAACGCATTGATGATGAGTGCGAAGCCGATGCATCCGAGGACTAGCACGTCGCGTTGCTCGCATTGAGAGGAGAGGCGACGGCATCCCGGCAAGCGACGCCACACCCGCGCGCTTGCGGTGCGCCGCGTGGACAGCTCCCGGGTAGACGCCCCAGGCCCGACCCGGCTTCGCCGCGGCGGCCCCACGGGCGTATACCCCAGCGCCGCGGCCCGGGGCCGCGGCTGGGCGCGCGCGGACGCCCGGGCCCTCGTCCCCGCGGGAGGAGCGGGGGGCGGGCCCAGGCGAGCGCGCCACGGGCGGCCCGCCGGGGCGGCGGGGGCGAGCCCGGGCGAGCGCGCGCGGCACCCCTCGGCATCGTGGGGGTCCAGCCGCCCCGGGAGCGGCCGAGGGAGGGGGGGCCGGTTGTGTGCGCGCCCTCGGGCCGGCGGGAGGGACTTTGACGAGGGGGCGGGCTGGCGACCGGGCCGCCCGCGTGAGGCGCACGCTCGGGGCGCGGTGCCGAGGCGCAAAGACCCGGTCAAGCACGCCGGGTTGCGACCCGCGGGGCAGCCGGGTGTAGAGGGGGGGCCAGGTGCCACATCGGGGCGGCAACCCGCGCCCTTTACCGCCCGGCTCGGCGACCGGCCAGAGGGCGGGGAGCACGGGGCGGGTGGAGAGGCGGATCGGGCGTATGGAGCTGGCGTGAGGTCCATACACCGCGAATAACATCATCATGCGCATGAGTGGGAACAGACCCTAGGGTGATACCCTCCGTCCTCCCTCACCGGTGGTGGCGAGGAGATGGGATTGCTTCCCTCATTCGAGCTTGGTAGGGAACTTCCTGAGGAAAAAGAATAGGGGGGCAGTCCATGCGATGGACGATTGTGGCCGCACTGGCCGGCATCGTATCTCTGGTTCCGGGTCTGAGCCAAGCGGCAACCTGGGAGAGTGATCCGGCGCATGCCAGTGTGCAATTTGCCGTGAGGCATTTGATGGTCGCCACCGTGCGCGGCACGTTCGACAAATTCGACGTGACCGCAATCATAGACGAGGACGATATCAGCCGCTCCTCGGTGGACGCCACCATTGAGGCGGCCTCCATCAATACTCGCAACCAGAAGAGGGACGCCCATTTGCGCGGACCGGATTTCTTTGATGCGGCCAAGCATCCGACTATCACCTTCAAATCAAAGACGGTCGAAAAAATACACGACTACAGCTATAAGGTCACCGGAGACCTGACCCTCATGGGCGTCACCAGAGAGATTGTGCTTGATGTGGCTGGCTCGCCCCAGCCCATCACCGACCTCCGGGGCAAGCCTCGTCTGGGCGGTGCTGTCACCACGACGCTCAATCGTACCGACTATCGGCTCAGCCGCAACTCGGTCCTGGAGTCGGGCGGGGTGGCGATCGGCGAGGAGGTTGAGATCACGATCGACCTCCAGTTGGTACCGGCACAATAATTCGCCAGCCATGCCATCTTGTCTTGCCCCGTACCCCGGCTCCCCTGTGACCGTACTGAGCATCCATCGATTTCAACGGCTTCTCTCTCGGTGGGACTAGGGGCCCCCGGCCCTTGACGGCCCCCCCGGTCTTTTGCTTGGCTGAAGTCTCCCATGAAGCTGCTCGGTACGCAACTCGCCTATTTCCTGGATGAGCCGGCAACGCGCCGAAATATCGGCGCACTTCTCAAATTCGCCGCCTTCCTGGTCGGGATTATTCTGCTTTTCTCCATCCTCTTCCACGTGATCATGCTGCACGCGGAAGGGCAGGCTCACTCCTGGCTAACCGGGGTCTATTGGACCCTGACAGTGATGAGTACGCTGGGCTTTGGAGACATTACCTTTCACAGCGATATTGGACGGTTTTTCAGCATTGTGGTCCTGCTCTCCGGAATTGTCCTGCTGCTCATCGTCCTTCCCTTTACCTTTATTCGTTTCTTTTACGCTCCCTGGCTGGAAGCGCAGATACGGTTTCAGGCCCCGCGCGAAATACCGCCTGATACCCAGGGACACGTCATCATTTGCACCTACGACACTATTGCTCCCGGTCTCATCGAACAACTCCGTCTCCAGGACATTCCCTACTATGTTCTTGAGCCCGACCCAACGACCGCTGCCCGCATGTATGAGGATGGCATTTCGGTCATTGCTGGTGAGATCGACAGTCGCAGGACCTACGAGAAAGTCCAGGCATCCCAAGCCCGTCTGATCATTGCCAATAGTGCCGATACCGTCAACACGAATATCGCCCTGAACGTTCGAGAGGTTGCGCCGGACGTCCCCATCATGGCGACGGTCGAGGAAAAGGATTCCGTTGATATCCTCGAACTGAGCGGATGCACACACGTCTTTCCGCTCAAACAGCACCTGGGAGAGCGGCTCGCAAACCGCATTAATGTCGGTCACGCCCAGTCCCATGTGATCGGCAGTTTTCGCAACCTCCAGGTGGCAGAGTTTCCCGTCCACAATACCCCTCTGGCTGGCCGAACGATCCGCGAGACCCGGCTGCGCGAGGTTATCGGCCTTAACATTATCGGGATTTGGGAGCGGGGGCGGCTATTGCCGGTGACTCCCGACACCTATCTGTCTAACACCAGTGTGGTGGTCGTCGTTGGCTCGGAAGAACAAATGCTGGAACTTGACACCCTGCTCGTCATTTACGATACCAACTACAATCCGGTCCTGGTCATTGGGGGGGGCAAGGTCGGCTGTGCCGCAGCCGAGGCCCTGAAGCGCAAGGCGATACCAGTGCATCTGGTTGAGAATGACGAATCTTTTCGGGAACGGATCGCATATATCCCAGATCAACTCTTTATCGGCGATGCTGCCGACCGGGAGGTCTTGATGCGTGCGGGTCTGCGGGAGGCGCCGGCCGTACTCCTCACTACAAACGACGACGCCATGAACATCTACCTCGCGGTCTATTGTCGTCGCCTCAATCCTGAATTACGCATCGTCAGCCGCATTACCCACGAAAGGAATCTCGAAGCCATCCACCGGGCTGGTGCAGACTTTGTCTTGAGCTACTCCTCGCTGGGGATTGAGCAGGCCCTCTCCCTGCTGCAAGGCCGTGAGTTAGGTCTCCTAGGCGAAGGAGTTGAGTTGTTTGCGATCTCACTGCCACGGATGTTGGCCGGCTTGACTTTGTCCGACAGCGGAATTGGGGCACGGACGGGGCTGAACGTGATCGGTATCCAACACAACGGGAGCCTTATCACCAACCCACCGGCCTCAACAAAGCTCCGGGAAGAGAGCGAACTCATCATGCTGGGCAGCACACAGCAGCGACAGACCTTTACCGAGGCGTATAGTTGAACCTCCATGACGTTTGCGTGCAGGACTCAAGGCCCGGAGGGCGGAATTTCTGCGTATTGCATTATGTAGAAGCAGGGGACAACTCGGGGGTAAACGACGTGTCAGGCCATTTGCCACTTGCCCCTGGGGTGGATGGGAGAGCGCCCTGCAGCGACCCACGTCCATCATGACGGTATCGACACTTGCAACACCTGGATAGTGCGCTTTATGGCCTCGGCTGCGTTTAGGAGACCAGCCGGGCCGGAATGACCTCAAACGCGGTAGCAACCTAGAGCCTGTTACCACTATCGCAAGGCATTGATGATGAGTGCAAAGACGCCGCATCCGAGGAATAGCCCGTCGCGTTGCTCGCATCGCGAGCAGAGGCGGCGGCATCCCTGCAATCGACGCAACACCCGCGCGATTGCGGTGCGCCGCGTGGACAGCTCACGGGCAGACGCCCGAGGCGCAACCCGGCTCCGCCGCGGCGGCCCCACGGGCGCCTACCCCAGTGCCACGGCCAAGGGCCGCGTCTGGTCGCCCGCGGACGCCCGGTCCCTCAGCACCGCGGGAGGAGCGGGGGGCGGGCCCGGGCGAGCGCGAGCAGACGAGCGCCGTGTGCGCATCCGCGGCACCCCTAGGCAGCGTGGGGGTCCAGCCGCCTCGGGAGCGGCCGAGGGAGGGGGGGCCGGTTGTGTGCGCGCCCCCGTGCCGGCGGGAGGGACCTGGACGAGGGGGCGGTCGAGCGACCGGGCCTCCAGCTTGATGCGCACGCTCGGTTCTCGTTGCAGATGCGCAAAGACCCGGTCGAGCACGCCGGGTTGCGACCAGCGGGGCAGCCGGGGGGTAGAGGGGGGGCCAGGGGCCAAACCGGGCCGGTCACCCGCGCCCTGTGCCGCCCGGCGCGGCGACCGACCAGAGGACGGGGAGCACGGGCCGCGCGGCCCCGGGAGCTGAGGCGCGATCCGGGCGGAGGGAGCTTGCATGAGGTCCCTCCGCCGAGGAGACCATCATCATGCGCATGAGGGGGAACAGGCCCTAGTCGTGCCCGCTTCGCTCATAGCTATCCTCCCAAGCTGGATGTCCATTTCGGTCCGCCTTGTTCGGCCAATTCGGTGCGCGGCCTGACCTCGGCCGGCATGTCGGTATGCTCGCCGTGAATCGTGTGCTCGCTCATCATTATTGCTCAGGGCGGCCCTTCAGCCCCCGCTCGTCTCTCCGGCAAGATTGGTCAGCAGAAACTGGACATCATCAAAAAAATACCTGATTGAAACTGCCCTCGCCGCTGATCTGTCAGGCACTGGCGCCGTAGAATGACTTCGGACACTTCCCCGTACTAGACGTTGTGCCTCTGATTATTCTTCATATCCTGTATCTGGTGGGGAGAAGTTTCTACGGCGCAGGCTCCCAAGGTCTGTTCTCACGAATGATGCGAAGCGTGTGCCCATACTCCTCTGGAAATTCTCGGGGCGCACGCCGCCTCTCCCCCTTGACCGGGACCTGCCCCGCGGGGCGAAGAGCGGGAGGCGCGCCCGAGGGGCGCGCAAACCCATGGCCCCCTCCCGCGCCGCTCCCAGACCCGGCCGGCGGGCGCCCCCGGCCCTAGCCGACGAAAACGAAGTCGAAGTCGTCCAGGGTCGGATATCCCACCCACCACAGGTCATCGAGCGTAATCGTATCGTCCCCCGCTCCGTAGCGGATGACGGCACCGTCTCCCTGCGCCTCGATCTGCAAGCCCGCGAAGGCGACCGCCTCCGTCGTGCTGGTCGGCAGATTGAGATGGAGCTCAATGCTGTCCTCCTTGTCACTATGCCTCCCGGCGAAGCCGAAGTCTTCGATGGTGTCGTGCCCGTCGCCCTCGCGAAACACGAAGGTGTCGGCCCCCCAGCCGCTGTCCAGCGTGTCGTTGCCCCGGCCGCCCACCAAGCGGTTGTCGCCCCAGGTGGCGTCCAAAATATCGTCGCCCCTGCCCCCGTGTAATTCGTCGTCGCCCCAGGAGGCTTCCAGGGTATCGTCCCCCTTGCCGCCGTACAGAATGTCGTTGCCGAAGCCATCGATCAGGAAATCATGGCCCGGGCCCCCGTACAGAATGTCGCCGTCGTGGCCGCCTCGCAGGATATCCTGGCCCGGGCCGCCGTCCAGAAGGTTGTCGCCGTAGCCGGCTTCCAGGGTATCGTCGCCCTTGCCGCCGCGCAGTTCGTCGTTTTCCCAGCCGCCGTATAGAAAATCGTCGCCCCAGCCGCCGTGCAGTTTGACGGGGCACCGAACGCCTTCCAGGGTATCGTTACCCGGGCCGCCCTGCATTCTCTCTCTGCCGGTACAGACGATTTCTATCCCCCCATCCTCCAGCCACTTGACCTCCCTCGTGTCGTCCGAGCTTTTCCACACGACCCCTTCATCCGTCTGCACGAAATGAAAATTGGCCGCCGTCAGCAGGGACGCCCCGTCCGGGCCGATGAGCGCCCCCGCCTTGCGCAGCGTGATCTGGTTGCCGCTCCCATCATACCGAATGGTGATGGTCCGGGCCTCCGCATCGACCGCGAAGGTCAGATCGCGAAACGTCCCCGCGAAATCCACGAAGCGGATCTTGTCGTTCAGGGCGAAGCCCCGGATCGTGTCCTCCCCGTGTCCCTCCTTGAAGACGAAGATGTCTTTGTCCTCCGTGGCCCGGTACTTCTCATTCCAGTACTGATTGCGGGGCTTGGCGTAGTACGCACGAGTGGAGGGATCGGCGTCCTCCAGGGTCGAAAGTATAGAGGAATCTATGAAAATCGCCATGGGCATCTCCTTCCTGTGTTGAGTGACTGGAGGATATCCTACCCCCCCCCCCGCATGCAACCCCCCGCCTCCCCCGTAAGCCTGGTCTGCGATAGGCGAGGAACCCGGACCCCGCTCGGCGGGTTGGGAAGCACAGGTGCGATGAGCGCCTACCCCGCATCCATCCAATCGGGCCGCGCTATACGCCCCCTTCCAGCCAGATCTCGACAAGACTCAATGGAGCCTCCTGCAAAAAGCTGCTGAGAGGCGTCTTTTGTCGCCCCTCAGGGTCAGTCCCGGTGTGTGATGGCCGGGGGGTCTGTTAACACTAATGGGCATGATTATAGTCTCCCCGGTGCATGGAACTCACGCAAGCTCACTCCGCCCGGAGCGCGCTCCCTCTCCCGGTGCCGCGCGGCCCTGCCCGCCTCTCCCATTGCCCCGTGCTCACCGCCCTCTTGTCTGTCGCCGCGCAGGGCGGCAAAGGGCACGGGTGACCGGTCCGGTTTAACCCCTGGCCCCCTCTACACCCGGCTGCCCCGCCGGTCGCCATCCGGCGTCCGCGCCCGGGTTTTCGAGCCTCGGCACCGCGCACCGACCGTGCGCCTCAGGCGGGAGGCCCGGTCGCCAGCCCGCCCCCTCGTCCAGATCCCTCCCGCCGGGACGGGGGCGCTCACAAAACCGGCCCCCTCCCTCGGCCAGTCCCGAGGCGGCGGGACTGCCAAGATTCATATGGTTGCCGCGGATGCGCGCCCGGCCCTCGCCTTCGCGCGCTCGCCCGGGCCCGCCCCCGCCTTCCCGGCGGGCCGCCAGTGGCGGAATCGTCTGGGCCCGCCCCCCGAGAGTCCCGCGCTGCTCAGGGACCGGGCATCCGCGGGCGCCAAGCCTCGGCACCTCGCCGTGGCGCGGGGGGAGGAGCCCGTGGTGCCCCCGCGGCGACCCGGGGTGGGCCTTGGGCGTATGCCCGTGAGCTGGTCCTCGGATTCATCGGCTTCGCACCCATCATTGAGGCGATGCGATAGCGTTAACAGACCCTAGCCCCAATCACCGTAGCAGCACTGCAGAGCGGAGTGAGTACTCCGACCTAGGCATGCAGACTACCTGGAACATAAATGGATAGACGTCCCGATATCGCAAAAGACGATGGCCCGGACCAGGAGACGTTTCCACCGCTTCTACCCAGCCACGGCCCAGAAAACGCATCCGGCGCCCCCCCCCCCCCCCCCAGGGAGGCTGGGGTTGCAGCGATTGGTTGTCCGATCATGTATTGCTTGAAGAACGCCTCAGGCGTTTGTCTGGTCCTGCGTCAGATGGAATACGACCAACAGGCCGGCACTCAATCCATACGCGAATGCAAATTCCGGCGCGGCAGCAAAGCCAAACGCATTCTGGACTCCCAGGGGAGTCAGTTCATAGGCGTGGATCACCCCGACAAAAGACAGGGCCGCGGCGACCAGCAACCAAGCCGCCGCACTGAGAAATTGGCGTTCGATAATACAGACCAGAATGGCCGCCAGGATCATGGCGCTTAGCAGAAAGCCCTGGCTGAGGGCGATCACGCCGTAAATGTATAGATCACCTCCAAATTTTGGCGCGATGTCGAAGAGCGAAGCCCCGGCTTTGCGAAGGCTGGTTTCAATCAGTTGCAACGCCCAGGTGGCCAGCGCAGGAATCAGCCCGAAGGCAACCGCGAGCGCGTGCGCCTGGGGGACGGCCTGAAATGCCTGGGCGGTCATAATGATACCGATCCAGAGCAGAATACCCAGCGTCGCTTCGATCGGGACAATGTGAAGAATCACCATCATGCCACCGACCAGACACAACAGCCAGATGACGACCCCGTTGATCACCGAGTAGCCAACCCGTGCGCCCATCGCCTTCCAGGCCGGATGACCAATATAGATAGTCGTGGGAAACGGACTCCCGAAGAAGGCGGCCAGGAGCGTCCCCACGCCATTGGCGACCAGTGAGGGCTTGGTTTCATAGCGATCACCGGCGGCCTCCGCACTTTCTAGATTCTGTAACGAGCCAATCACATTAAACAGGCCCATCGGAAAAATAATGGCCAGATACTGCCAGCCTCGCTCACTGGTCAGCAGGGCAAAGAGGTCGGACGGGACCGGCGTTGGCAGATGCAGCGCCAGCGCGTACTGCTCGGTCGGCGGATCAAAGACCGGTATCCCCAGCAGGCGCAGCCCCCACGCCAGGACGACGCCCGTCAGCACGGCAGCCAAGCCGCCGGGCAGCCCGCCGGGGAGGGTGCGGCGTGACGCATAGGCGATCAGGATCATCATCATCGGCACCACCGCAATCAGCGGATGCGCAAAAATCTGGAAGACAAAACCCACGGCGATAAACGTGATCGCCACCCCAGCCAGAGCCGTCAGCAGGGCCGCCCGCGGCGTATGCCCGCGTAGCCAGTCGCCCACAAAGGCACCGCCCGTTTCCATCACCCCACTGAGCAGGCAGGCCAACAGTCCGACCTGCCAAGCCAGGGTCGGGTCTTGCGTTTCCTGATAGACTGGCCCCATGATGAGGAAAATGTAGGCAAAACAACTCGGCGTATTGATGCCATAAGGGAGAGCCGTCACATCGTTGCGCCGGCTTTGCACCATCAGCCGTCTGGCTTGCCAAGCATAAAAGATATTCCCGAACAGGATGGAGAGTGCCGCCCCAGGCAGGATGCGGCCTATCACCAATCCTTGGGGAAGGCCACAAACCAACGGACACAGCACGGCGATCAGCATGAGCTGCAAGAGATTATCGATAAACAGCCCAAAGAAGCCGTCAATATCTCCCCGGACAAACACGGCGCGCAGCCCGCGCAGCGTCCAGGCGTCCCCTCCCGAATCTTCGCGCATGCGGCATGCATCCTAACGGCCATACAGACGACCGTCAAACCGAACCAGAGGGTTGAGACAAGGTTGGCAGCAGGGTCAGGAGCATATTGAATCGTCCTTTCATTTTGATTATCTGTGGCGGGTGTGACGGAAGGAGGCGCTATGAAAACGCTCGTACAATTCGCTCGGATTGGTTTGGTCCTTGGAGTGCTCAGATGCTTCCAACCGTTCGTGTACGCGGCAGACATGGACAAGGTCCGCAAGGCGGCGGAAGACGGCGACGCGCAGGCGCAAAACAGTCTGGGCGTCATGTATGTTAAAGGCGATGGCATTGAGCAGGATACCAAGGAAGCCGTCAAATGGTTCCGCCGGGCCGCCAAGCAGGGTCACATCGGATCACAGTATAATATGGGTCTCTTGTATCTTGCCGGAAGCAAGAGCGAGCGGGCGCAGCAAGAAGCTGCTCAGTGGTTTCACAGGGCGGCCGAGAGCGGACATACGAAAGCGCAATACCGATTAGGCATGCTCTATGTCCAGGGTCGCGGTGTTGAACAGGATTATGCTACCGCCGCCATTTGGTTGCGAAGTGCGGCGGACGAGAACCACGCGGAGGCCCAATACAATCTTGGCGTACTGTACGATAACGGCTACGGCCTGGAGCAAGACCTGACCAAGGCGAGAGGCTGGTACCTTCAAGCCGCAGACCAAGCCCATTCAGGAGCGTTGTTCAATCTCGGCACCATCTACTTCGCCGGTCGAGGCGCGAAGCAGGACGATGCGGAAGCGGCCCATTGGTTCCGTCAAGCCGCAGAGCGGGGCCATTCCGGTGCGCAGTACAACCTGGGGGCCATGTATCTGGAAGGCCGGGGAGTGGCCAAAGACGATGACACCGGTATCGACTGGTTGCGCAAAGCGGCTGAACAGGGCCATGCCAATGCCCAGAAAATCATCGATCAAATCAGCGCCGGCAGCTAATGAGCTGTCCAGTTTAATCCTCTGTCTAGACTGAGGGGGAGATGCATGACAGCTGTCACCAAGCGGACACGGTTCCTGCTGGCCGCGTTGATTGTCATAACTGGCGTGGGGTGCGATCAAGCCACCAAGCGGATTGCCGCCCAACAACTCCGAGGAGCGCTACCCCTCTCTTTTATGCACGACCTCGTTCGCCTGCAATATGCGGAGAATCAGGGCGCTTTTCTTGGACTCGGCAATAGCCTGTCCCCCGAACTGCGCTTCTGGCTGCTCACTGTTGCGACTGCCGTACTCCTCCTGGGCTTGGCCCTCTTTCTTGTCGTGCAATGGCAGCTTCCGCGTCTTTCGTTCATTGCACTCTCGTGCGTCCTGGCCGGAGGGCTGGGGAATATGATTGATCGGCTGGCACACGACGGTAGGGTCATCGATTTTCTGAACCTCGGTCTGGGCTCACTCCGAACGGGTATTTTCAACATCGCGGATATCGCCATAACGGGCGGCGCCATTCTGCTCTGGGCCGCCAGCTTCCGGGCAACTTCCCCGCCAAATGAGCCGACCAAGTCATAAAGAGGGACGAGCAGAGGAAGAGGACAGCAAATCCCTCCTCTTGCTGACAAGCCATTTCCACTCCTTCCACATGGTGCTACAGTCTGGGCAAACTCGGATAACGGAGAGGAGAACGTATGGCCAAAGATGCTGTCATCCCAAAGGGAATGGAATCCTATTACAACGATTTCCATTTTGCTCCGGCAATCAAGGACGGAGATCGTCTCTACTGTTCCGGCGTCATCGGAGTGGGCGAGGGGTATAAGGTGCCAGCCGACCCCGAAGCGCAGTTCACCCAGGCGTTTGAACATGTCAAATCCACACTGGAGGCATCCGACGCGTCGTTTGACGATGTGGTCGAGATGACAACCTTTCACGTCGATCTGCAAAAGAACATCCAGACCTTCATGAAAGTCAAAGACAAATACATGGGAGCCCCCTACCCGGCCTGGACGGCGATCGGGATCACCGAGCTGGCGTTTCCGGGCGCCTTGGTTGAGATCAAAATCATCGCCCGGTTACCCTAGCGTGAGGGACGAAGAACTGGGGGTTAGGGCAGAAGACACCCCGGGAGTTCCCGCCCTACCCCCCCCCTCATCCCCAACCCCCATATGAAACCGTTCTGGAAAGCCAAATCACTCGCCACCATGAGCCGGCAAGAATGGGAATCTCTGTGCGACGGCTGTGGACGTTGCTGTCTGAATAAGCTGGAGGACAGCGAGACCAGGGCCACTCATTATACGAATGTGGCCTGCTGGCTGCTCGACCTCACCCGCTGTCGTTGTAAGCGGTATGAGCGGCGGACCCAGCTCGTTCCCGAATGCGTACGGCTCTCGCCCGAGAATGTCGAGAAGATCGGCTGGCTGCCGCACTCCTGCGCGTATCGACGCTTGGCCGAGGGCCGGGACCTAGCCTGGTGGCACCCCCTGGTCTCCGGCCGCGTCGAGACCGTCCACCAGGCTGGCATCTCGGTTCGAGGCAGAGTGGTTTCCGAGGATGCCGTCCCACCCGAGGCGTTTGAAGACCACCTTATCGACTGGATCGGACACGACTGAGCAGGCTTCGACAAACCCGGCCTAAGCGGATATAGTCGGCACTGGATATCTACCACGGAGTTGTACATGGCCCAGAAACGCTGGTCGCTATCGGTACCGCTGGAAGGGGTTGGCCTTGCAGAGCATATTGCAATCGCACGTGAGGCCGAGCAGGCTGGCTATACCGATGCCTGGTCCCTGGAGGTCGATGGCGTCGATTGTTTTGCCCCGCTGATCACCCTTGCCCAGGCAACCGACCTCCGGCTGGGCACAGCGCTTGCCAATGTATATACGCGCGGGCCGGCAACCTTGGCCATGAGCGCGGCCGGCCTGGCCGAACTCGCCTCGAGCCGGTTTTGTCTGGGCATCGGCGCGGGATCGCATCCGATTGTCGAATTCTGGAACGGCGGCAAATTTGCCCGCCCGGCAGTCCGGGTACGAGAAATGCTGGCTTTCCTGCGGCAGGCGTTTACCGGGGAGCGCGTCACCTTCGAGGGCGAGACCTTTACGGTCAAAGGCTTCCGATGCAGCCGTCCGCCACAAAACCCCATTCCCATCTACGTTGGTGCGCTGAAACCGATGATGCTGCGCATTGCCGGCCAGTATGCCGACGGGGCGATTCTCAACTGGCTCTCCGCTACGGACGTCAAAAAGTCGGTCGCCGTCGTGCGTGAGGCCGCTCATGCGGCTGGTCGCAGTCCTGACGAAGTGGAAATCACTGCCCGGATTTTCATCAGCGTCGACCCGCCCGGCCAGACGGTTGAGACCGGCATCCGGCGACATATCAATACCTATTTGAATGTGCCGGTGTACAAAGCCTTCCACCAATGGCTGGGTCGGACGGATCTGCTGAGCCCCATGTGGGAAGCGTGGGCCGGTGGCGACCGTAAGGCAGCCGTGGCCGCGGTCCCGCAGGAGGTCATGCAGGATTTATTTATTCAGGGCTCGTCGGAAGAGATGAGAGCGCAGGTACAGCGCTATCTGGATAACGGAGTAGATACGGTTTTTCTGCAAATGCAGTCATTTGAAACGGACCCGGCTCAAAAGCGTGCTAACATCCTAAACGCACTCCACGCCCTCACGCCAGTGGCGACGGGCGCATAATTCCTAGCGCCTTTCGAACGCGGAGAGCAAGAGATGCAGCACCCCCAGACCTAAGTTGGCTTTCACCAGTTGGGTATAGCGGTGGTGAAGCCGCGTAAACTCGTCTCGCAAGCTCTGTTTTGTCGCATCGAATTTATCAAAATCCTGAATCTCTACGACCCGCAGATATTCCAACCGGGCGCTCACGACCAAGGCGTAATAGATCAACGTGGCCACCATGGCCACAACGAGCACCGTCTTCACCAAGCGCACGGCCGTCCATTTGTCCGAACGCAGCAAAAAATACACCGCAGACACGGCCATCCCCGCGGCCGCAAGAAATTCGAGGCGGTTCAGCTTAGCCAGCACGGCGGCATTCACGTTTCCGGCCAAGGTAATCGTGGGTAGCTCCTGAAAGACCGGACCAGCCACGGCAAAGCCGAACCCGCCTAACGCGCCGATCCAGACGCCGGCGGCAAGCGTCTCTAGAAAGACAAAGAGGCGATCAAAAAACAGCTTCATACCATGCGCTTTACTCGGGCCGCCCAGCCTCGGCCTCTTTGCCCAGCACGTGCCGAAGGGCGCTCTCCAGACTGGGATAGCGAAAGGCATAGCTCGTCTGCATGAGGACACGCGGCTCAACCCGGTTACTGGCGAGCAGCAGGGCATCGGCCATCTCGCCCAGAGCGAGCCGGGCCGCAAAAGCCGGGACGGGGAACAACGTCGGACGGCCCAGGACCTTACCCAGCGTCCGGGTATATTCCCGATTCGTCACGGTCTCGGGACATACCACATTGATCGGACCCCTGACCTCGTCGTTGATGATGGCGTGCTGTATAGCGCCAATAACGTCGTCCAGGGCAATACAGCTCATATACTGCGTGCCCGTGCCAATAACACCGCCCAAGCCAAGCTGAAAAGGTAAAAGCATTTTTTTCAGCGCGCCGCCGGCAGGACTGAGGACAATGCCGATCCGTAGCAGGGCAGTCCGTATGCCCGTATCGGTCAACCCGGCCGCGGCAGCTTCCCAGTCCCGACAGACCTCAGCCAGAAACCCCTCCCCCGCCTCGCTCTCTTCGGTCAGGATTTCGTCTTCACGATCCCCGTAATACCCAATCGCGGAGGCCCCGACAAAGACCTTGGGCGGCTGGGCGCATCGTGTCAGCGCTTCGCACAGCATCCGGGTTCCATTGACCCGGCTGCCCCGAATACGGCGCTTGCGCTCAGGGGTCCAGCGCCCGGAGGCGATGTTCTCTCCCGCCAGGTGGACAACCGCGTCAAATCCTTCCAGTCCGGCCCGATCAATCGTTTCGGCATCTGGAGACCAGGCGACTTCCCCTTCTTCCACGTCCGCCCTGTCCCTTCGGACCAAACGCGTGACGCTATCCCCCCCCGTTGTCAGGAAAGGGATAAGGGCGGAGCCAACCAGACCGTTTGCACCGGAGACGAGTACCCTCATCGGTCTTCCTCCATAGTTCAACTGCTGACGTTGTCGATTATGGTAATGCGCAGGCACGTCCTGGCGCGTTACCTCATGCCGGTAGGTAAAGAGCCGTGCCAATTTCCGCTTGGTCCATGCACCGCCAAGTACCTGACCCAACCGTTTGCCCGGCAGTGCGTATTCAATCCGATCCTCCAAAATACAGCCCGCCCGTCCATCGGCTTCCACTCGGTGTGTATGCTCCCAGTGGGCAAAGGGGCCGGAGATTTGGACATCCCGGAATTGGACTCCCGCTTCATAGCCACGATGTTCGGCGACCCATTGTCGGGAAACCGGACCGAGTCCCATACGCAGCACTACTCGCCCGCCGTTTTCAATGCCGCCGCCGCGTTCAACAATTTCCACCGCCTCCCAAGGCGGAGTAAGACGCTCGAGTGCCCCCGGTCGCGCATGCCACTGAAAGACCTCAGCTGCCGGCGCGGGAATACGCACCCGACGGATAAAAACCTCGGTTCTCATGACATCCTGCCAAATACCGCGGCACCCGTCTTTTTTTCGGCATAGCCGGTCAACTCACCATAGCCGTCGCCTTCGAGCGGGCGTCCTTGCACTGTCCCCTGTACGCGGACCGCGCCTTCCCAATACCGAATCAGGGTGTGCAACTCCTGGTCAGCCATATACGGCGTAATCGTCAGGTCAATCGCCTCGGCCGGAATACACACTCGCCATTTGGCCGGGTATACGGCTCCATCGGTCGGACTCTGCCAGGTTTGCAGCACTTCGATCCGAAAGTCCGCCGAGGTCAGGGCCTGTGGTGTCCCATCCGCAGCGACCATGGTTCCACTGCGAATGGGGTGGATGTCGCCCGATTGCTGGCGTACCTGATAGACCATCAGTTCTTGTCCGTTTGTGAACTGAAGGGCGAACCAATCCCAGCCCTGGAGCGTCTCGCTCAGTATGTTTGTACTCCATTCCCGGTCCATCCAGCTCAGCCCCTGCACCTGGAATTCTTCGTCGCCCAATCGAATGACGCCGGTCGAGCGCAGACGGGTGAGGGAATAGTAATACGAAGCCTGACCCGCCGCCAGACCTTTCTGACTCAGCCCGCTCTGGCCGTGCAGGACGATGGGCTTCTCTGACACCAGCCTGAGGTCCAGCGTCACCCCCTGTTCCTCAGCAGAAAGCTGCATGGACACGGGCTGCCCCACCGCCGTCTCGCCAGTGACTGCCCAGTCTTCGAGCCAGACACGAAAAGGAACGGCCGACGCCCCAGCCAAACCAAGTGCTGTTCTGCTCAAACGCTGAAAGGCGTGAAAACGTTGCGCTGCCATATCGCTCAGCGCGAAATGGGCCATATACACGTCCTGCGTCCCCCAGGCCGAGGCGCGCCGAGCTTGGCCTGCTGGCGTGTTCATGGCCGTCCGGAAGAACGTGAGCTGGAATCCGAAATGGCGGCCTTCGGCAGACTTCAGATTGCCGGTGTAATACCACCACTCCGTCCGATAGGCCGGATGTGGCCCGTGGTCGTCAGGAAATCGAAATTCCCGTGGTCGGTCTGCCCGGGCGAAGCCGGCCAGACCCCCACCGAGCGCCTGGCTGAGCGACAGCCTGGGTTCCGTCATCGTATCGTCAGGCGCGTGCCCGGCGAGATACCATTT
This sequence comes from uncultured Binatia bacterium (SeqCode), assembly GCA_965116085.1. Taxonomy (GTDB): domain Bacteria; phylum Desulfobacterota; class Binatia; order Bin18; family Bin18; genus Bin18. Next base: position 3,702,813 of record OZ220487.1, on the reverse strand, counting down.
CCCCACCCCGCCCAGGACGGCCAGCGTCAGAAGGGGTGCGATGATACGCCAAAAGAATTTCATTCGACTCTCACTGTTTACTCATCCCGCAAGGCTAGCGCTGGCGAGGTTCGGGCCATGCACAGGGCCGGGTAGAGACCAGCCAGCAACGCCGCCACCACTGCCATTACAATTGCCTGCACAAGGATTTCCAGGGAGATCTCGATTTGCAGGGTCCAGCCAAACGAGCGCCGATTAATGACTAAAACCAAAATCAGCGCCAGCCCGACCCCGACGGGCACGGCTAGCAGACCGGCAATAAGACCCATCAACCCGGTTTGGGAGGTCATGAGTCCCCAGACTTGGCCGGGGGTATAGCCGGTCGCCCGCAGTACCCCAAGTTCGCGTGCCCGTTCCAGCTGGAGGGCCATCAGGGCGCTCAAGACCCCGATGAAGGCCACTACCGTGGTAAGCAAATGGAGGACGGTTGTTATGGTAAAGGTCCGATCAAAAATTTCGAGCGAGGCTTGGCGCAAAATCCGGTTTGAGCGAATGAGAACATCGTGCTCCGCCCCGGCCAGCCTGCGGAGTGATTCGACGAGACGGTCAATATCGGTGTTCGGCTCGGCATATATGCCGAGGGAGGAGAGCTTTGTATCCTTCCACCATTGATCATAGATGTGACGGCTCATCATGACGATGCCTTGGTCTGAGCCGTAATCCGTAAAAAGCCCGACGACCCGAAACACCCGCTCACCCCGGTCCGTGCGCAGTTGAAGTGTGTCGTTGAGGCTCAGTCGATGCCGATAGGCATAGGGCTCGGAAATAATGACCGCAGCCTCGTTCTGAAACGCCGGCCAGATGGCTTGCGGCTCGCCGGCAATAAACGTAAAAGCCGCATGGCTGCGTTCCGCTAGGTCAATGACAACCAGTTGGGTGAGACCCAGACGGGATTCGACCTGAAGTCCTCGATACGTGTTTACCCGCGCAATATCGGGGGCGGAGGCCAGCCGCTGCACCAGCGCTGGATCAAGCGTGGAATCACTCCGGCGGGCAATCAGACTTGGTGGGGCAATATAAACATCGGCATGAAGTGAGGACTCCAGCCAGCGCACAACGGTCTGGCGAAAGCTCTGCACCATGATGCCCACGCCCACCGTGACCGACACAGCCACCATCAAGGCGGCAATCGCCACTGCGGTCCGACTCAGCGTGGCCACTATGCTCCGTCCGCACAAACGCCCAAGTGTCCCGCCCCACATATTGAGCAGGGGTTGGAGCAGGCGGATGCAGCCAACGATTGTCAACGGTGTCATCAGCACGCAGCCGAGAAGAATCCCTAACAGGGAGCCGAAACTCAGCCACAAATTCGTACCCGACAGCCACAGGCCGCTGAGTCCAGCCGCAAGGGCGAGCAAGCCCAGGAGCATCGTCCGCGGTGCGGTTTGCCGAGCGCGCGTCTCCAGACTTGAGCGCTGCAAGGTTACGCGCGGAGGTGTCGCCGTGGCTTCCCAGGCCGGCCTGAGCGCGGCGAGCAGGCTGGCCCCGATGCCGAGCATCAGGCCTTTGCCGAGCACGGCCGGGGTCAGCGCGAGTTCGCGCACAGTCAGGACAAAGTACAGATCAGTAATCGTCCGCGTCACGAGTTGCACCAAGCCGTGGCTGAGGAGGATCCCCAGACCAATGCCAGCGACTGTCCCTACTCCCCCCATGAACACGGCTTCACCCAGAACCAGGAGGCAAATCTCGCGCCGGGTCACCCCCTGGGTGCGCAGCAGGCCGAGCAGGCTCCGCCGCTGAACCACGGAGAAGGTCATGGTGTTATAGATGAGAAACGCTCCGACGATCAGCGCGAGCAGACTCAAAGCCGTCAGGTTGAGGTGAAAGGCCCGCGTCATCTGTTCGATGGCCTGAGAGCGCCCCCGCGACGACAGGACTTCCACCCCGGCAGGCAAAAGCTGACGAATCGTTGCCAGGATCTTTTGCCCGGCCTCACCCTCAGGCGCCAGAACATCAATCCGGCTTAGCTGACCCACCAGATCCAGAATTTCCTGAGCCGTGGCAATATCCGTTATGAGCAGATTCTCCACCGCGCCGGCGACCCGGCTCTCACTCGGGTCAAGCAGGCCCACCAGAGTCACGGCCCGGTGCCGGGTGCCAACCCGAATACTGAGCCGGTCTCCAATGTCGAGACCGAGCTGTCGGGCAGTACCAGCGGCAATCAGGCCGGTAGACGGCTGGGTCAGAAAGGCAGAAAAGTTATTCTCAGGGACCGCCCCCGCGCTGCTGAGATACGGACGAAAGGGCGCTTCTGCAAACGCATCAACTCCAAGCAAATGAAAAATCCGACCGGGATAGTCTGGCGCGGCGACATCGCTTTCCACCACGGGCGCAAGATCCCGGACTTTTCCCGTCAGCCGCAGACGGCGATAGACCTCCTCGGATAATCCATTTGGCCCGCCAACAATCTGATGCGTCGCCCGTCCGACGATGCTCTGCGTCGCCAACACAAAGGCCCGACGGGCACTCTCGTTTGCCACGTCGATCGCCACCGCGACCGCAACACCTAGAGCAATGCCCAGCAGCGCCAAGCCGGCCTGCCAGGCATGGTGCCGTAAATAGCGGAAGCTGGAACGCCACAACAACCGATTCATCCGGCGGCCTCGGCAGGATATGCACGTGCCACCACTTGACCGGCGTGTAGCGTGAACAAGCGGTCGGCCACCCCGATCACCTCGGGGCTGTGGGTGACCATGATCAGCGTTCTGCCGCGTTGTCGAGTCAGTCGGTCCAGCAACTCAAGCACCCGCTGTCCGGTCTCAAGATCAAGGTTACCGGTAGGCTCATCGGCTAGTAGCAGTAGAGGGTCGTGGACCAAGGCCCGAGCTATGGCGACGCGCTGTTGCTCGCCTCCGGACAGACGGTCGGGAAAGCTCCGGACACGATCTTCCAGGCCGACGGCCTCAAGCAGGGCGTGTGCCCGGTCCCGCTCTGCCGGCCCGGTACGGCCGTTGAGTTCCAACGGCAGGAGCAGATTTTCTTCGACCGACAAGGTCGGAATCAAATTAAAAAACTGGAAGATAAAACCAATGTGCACGCGCCGGAATAATGTGCGCTCGCGTTCACTGAGCCGGGTGAGATTCACTTCACCCTGATCGGTGGAAAAGACGACTTCACCGCTGGTCGGCAGGTCGATACCACTCAGCACATTGAGGAGGGTAGATTTTCCTGACCCGCTCCGGCCGAGCAGCACAACAAACTCGCCGGGCTGAATGGATAAGTCGACCTGCCGCAAGACCGGATGAAGGCGCTCGCCTTCCTGATACACCTTGGTCAGGTCTCGTAATGCAACAAGCGACCGACCCGACTGATTTCGAGACGAGCCGTGCGCCCTCTCCTCCCTGCTCACCGTACTCCCACCCCCCTCTTCCTTCCCTTTCCACGCTAGGATGATTTCCTCCGGTTTTCCCGCTGTCGGGCTTTTCCCATTGTATAGACGTGAAACAAACTGAGAAGCCCTCCGGCTGTTGTGAGGGCGGTGTTGAGGGCATAAATTTGATGCTATACGGTGAGCGTCGACCCAAGCCGTATGATGACATGAGCTTGGCGCGTCTCGACCGAACCTCGTCCCCTATGGTTCACCGCCTCATCAACATCGCCTCGTTCTACTTTGGCTGGTTTGCCTGCCTCCTGGGCGCTACCCACAAGATGCCGTGGCTTGGCGTACTGACCATGGCAGCGTTACTGGCGTTGCATCTCTTTCTGACGGCAAACCGTGTACAAGAATTACGCCTCATCTTGGTCACGGGCCTGCTCGGGACTAGCCTAGATTCACTGTTCATGCTGAACGGTCTGTATACCTTTACGCATCATACCCTCTCATGGCTGTGTCCGGCATGGGTGTCGGCGTTGTGGATGGGGTTTGCCTCAACCCTTAATCACTCTATGCGCTGGCTGCACGGACGCTATCATCTAGCCTGTCTTTTTGGTGCGGTTGGTGGGCCACTGAGCTATTACGCCGGCGTGAGCCTGGGTGCACTGAGCTTCGTCCCTTCTACGAGGACCATGCTGGTGGTCCTTGCTGGGGTATGGAGTCTCGTCGTTCCAGGCCTCCTGTGGCTGGCTCATACCATGTCATCCCAAGTCAACCCAGAAGGGCCGTGATTGCCTCCCGGCGGTAATTAAAGATGCGTTCCAGCATACGAGCGACAAAGAGTTTCTGGGCCAGCGTACCAATAATACCGTACGGAATTTCGTAATCCACGACGTCCCGCATCAGCGTTCCGTCGCCACTCGCCGAGAACTCATGCAGATGCACCCATTTCTTATACGGGCCGGAGAGTTGGCTATCGACAAACCTTCGAGGGGGATCATATTCTTCTATCAGTGTGCGCCAATGTATAGGAACGCCAACGAGCCTGAGACGATATTCAATACGCGCCCCGGCCTGCATGGTCACAGGCAATGAAGTCAGAATGCGAAAATGTAGAAACGGTGGGGTGATACATTCCAGGTTTCCCACGTCAGCAAAAAACGAGAAAACAGTTTCAGGCGGTTGTGGCACGCGCTGGACCCGTTCGAGCCTATAGGATGTGGTGAGCATACCTGGAATTTTTCAGTCTCCACTTTGACGGCAGCAGCATGTAGGGACTTCACGGAGGCCTATAAGCGAAGCAATAAACATACATCAATGCCAGGACAAAGCCTCGGTTTGCGGCTTCTTAAAGAAGAGTTGTCGAAATGAACGGTTCCTCCAATGTACCGCAACCGGTTCCATATCAGATCTACAAGGTAGTAGCACCCACGGTCGAGAGTCTGTGGCAAGCTATCGCCGATGCATTGGATGCCCTTAGTCCTTGAGGCAGGGGCCAACTACTTCAGAAACGCAGGCAGTGAAGCAGATTGAGCGGAAAACCCTCTCTGCCAGCATTATTGAGCCACCGGTTACCTTGGAATTATTGAAAGGTGGTAGAGAGGAGCAATGCTATAAGCAGAAAGAGATTCAATGATCGGGATGGGTACGAACGCTGGCCCTAGGGGAGGGGGAGGAGCGTCGCGACGAGGTCCCCAGGGCCGGGGCTCCGCCAGCGCGGCGCGTCCCGGATCCAAAGGGCAGCGCCAAACCGCCCCGGCGCCGGGTCCCCGCCGAGTCCCGGCGGGGATCGTCGAGGAGGCGGAGCGCTGGGCGGAACCGGGCGAGAGCGGATGGCGGTTCCTCCGCCAGAGGCGATCCCGTGCGCCTCTGGCGGCGGGACGCACGGCCCGGCGCCGGGGGGCGCGGCAGGACCTGCCCCCGCGCCCCCGATACTCACAGTCCCGGGAAACGGTGCCGGGCGGCGGGGATTGCGCCGCAACGGCGCGAACCACTGCGGATGGCCGCCGCGCTCGCAAGGCAGGCCCGCGTGCAGGCGCGCGCAAGCAGGGCCTCAATGGGCTCGCCGGTACACGTTTCGTCGCCCGCGCGCCAGCCGAGATCGGCACGCCCTAGGCTCGGAGCGCCCGGCGGTTCGCCTCCTGGCCGCCGAGCCGCCAAGGCGAGCACGGCGCAATCCACTCCCCCCTCTGCGCTCTTCCAACCCCGCCCTCGTCGCCTGCACCCCGAATCCGGGCTGGTCAGGGGCCAGCCCGCAACGGCTCGGACGAAGCACCGCTTCCGTACGCACCGCGGCCGCCTCGGACGGCCAGCTCGCGACGGCTCGGACGAAGCCTTGGACCGGCTTCTCCCTCCTCTGGGCGGCGCGCTCGTCAGCCGCTCCGGGGGGGGGGGGGCACGCGCGCGCCGCGGGGGCCAGCAGCCTGGCTCATTGAGCCAGCGTGCCGCAAAACAGGTAGCACGCCCCAAGGGCTTCCCTGGCACGCCGACCGCGGCGCCCCCCCTGACCAGCCCAGACCCCCCACAACTCCTCGCCAACCGCGGCGGCCCCCGCTCCCTCATCCGCCCCAGGAGCCGCGCCGACCCCCCCCTGCTCCGAGGCGCAGGTCAAGACTCTGAGCAACCGGATAGATGGATACCACTAGAGACCGGTTACATGGGTAACAGTGTTTATGGGTTGTTTTGCTTCCGGGCGACCCGGCCGGACAGCCCGGAAGCGGTGAAGTTTCTTGGTCTTGTGGGCGATGAGGCCGAGGGCGAGGTCGAAGAAGCGCCCGATCCAGTGGCGGCTTTCGGGCTCGGCGAGGCCGACGGTTTCGCCCGCCAGGGGATCGGCGAGGAACCACAAAATCCCCGCCCCACTTGCTCGAGCCGTCGGTGCGCCCCCGGCGCCCGGCGTGCCAAGGGGCATCCCAGGGCTCGGTCGGCCGGGCGGGCCCCGGCCGCGGCGAGGGCTGGGAGAAGGGCGCGGGCCGCGGCGGGCCGCGCGCCTCATGGGGGCGGTCTTCGGTGGAGTCCTTGCGGAAGCGGTCGAAGCGGCGCTGCTCCTCCTCCTTGCGCGCCGCCGCCGGCTTGGCGAGCGCCACCTTCAGGGGCTTGTGCCGGCGCGCCTGCCGCCCCTTCTGCGGCGGCGGGCCCCGGATCGATCCGCTCACGGGCGAGGCCCGCCTTGAGCCCGTCCCCGGACCGCCGCGCCAAGCCACCCGCGCCCGTGCCGGCCAAGGGCGCCCCGTTGTCCGAGCGGACCCCAGGGGCCGGCCGGAGCGCTCGAAGAGCTTCTCCACCACCGCCCGGATCTCCTCCGTGCGGGGCGGCAGGAGCAAGCCGGCAGCAGGGAACGGCGGTACGCGTCCGTCACGGTCAGCGGGGCGCCGCGCTCCCCGGCGCGGGGGCGGAACCCGCCCTTGAAGTCGCTGCCCCACCCCTCGTTGGGCGTCTCGGCGGGGCGGCGCGGCCGGCTGGGCACGGCGAGCAGGCGCCGCCGCGGCCTCACCCGCCCCTCCGCGCGCAACCGCTCGCCCATCGTACTCGCCGCCGGCCACACCTGGTTGGGATGCTCGCGCCTCAGCACCGCGCGCAGCTTGCGCGGCCCCCAAGGCGGACGCTCACGCCGCCGCGCCACCATCGCCTCCGCGGGCTCCGGCGCCATCAAACGCCCGTGGCGGCGCGGTGCACGGGCGCGCTCCTCAAGGCCCGCCGGGCCGGGCGCGCGATAGCAATCCAACCCCTTGTCGCCCGTCTTGCGGCTGAGGCCGGAGTTCTCGCACAGCGCCGCCATCGCTAGCTCGCCACGAAGACAATCCCCGATAAATGACCTCCTCTCGGCCATGGGACAGGTTTCCTTCCAGGGCATGGGCCACCGCCTGGCCCAGCCATCACCTGTCACCCATCTATCCGGTCCAATCTGTTACCTATCTATCCGGTCTGTACCCTCTGCGGTCCCCGCCCGGCTTCCCCGCCCGCTTTGCGGATATCGCCCCCGCCTGCTGCCGGCCCTTCTCTGCCCTTGGGACCACGGCGAGCCTCGGCATTCGGGCATCGCACTTCTCACTCCTGAGGAAGTCCATCCCGGGCGCGCCCTACCCAGGATCGAGCACCGCGACCGCTCCCTGCGCCAAGTCTGGAACCGGCACCCGGCACGCTTCGTGCGCGGGAGCCCCACGACCCACGCTCTTCCTGAACCGGGCTGGATCAACCCGCCCGCCCCCACTACACCGCAGGCTGCACAGCCAATGATCACAACCCCTGTCTCAGTGGTGTTGACCGGTTCTGAAATACTTTAAACCAAGTGGGAAACGAGTATTACGAGAGATGCCCATATGAAAACTAAGGGCTAAACATCTCGTTTTTGCTCAAAACCTTACCTGATTCCACTCGAAAGTAAGCGACACTGAGTGTAGAAGGCTGCTCTGTAAATGCATGACAGATAGGGAGATTTCCATGACCCGCAGCCCAGTGCAGTTCCAAAGGGGCATCCGCCTCAGCCAGGTCCTCTCCCGCTCTGGCACCGAACACCAGTGCCGCGACGCCCGGTATCGCTGGCGGTGGCCTCACGGCTTCGTGTGCCCGCCCTGCGGCCATGACCGCGCCCGCCAACTGACCACCCACAAGCTCCAGCAGTGCCACCGCTGCCACCGCTGCCACCGCTAGCCCTCGATTACCGCAGGCACCATCTTCGAGGCCCTCAAGCGGTCCCGGAAGGGGTGGTTCCTCGGCCTCTGCATCCTGAGCCAGGACCAGAAGGGCATCTCGGCGATGAGGCGGCCCCGCCCTCTGGGCATCTCCTCCAACGCCGCATGTCGCCTGCGCCACAAGCTGAGGCAGGTGCTGAGGGAGCGCGACGCCGCTTATCTCGGCGGCGAGCGCAGCGGCGGCGAGCGCGGCCGTGGAGCGCCCGGCCAGACCCCGTTCGTCGCCGCCGTCGAGCCTAACGAGGCCGGCCCTCCGCAGGGGAGGAAGCTCCCCGTCATCACGGGCTTCCGGCGCACCGAAATCGCCACCTGGGCGCAGCCGCCCCTGAACGCCGGGACGCGGGTCGTGTCCGATGGCCTAGCGTGCTTCCACGGCGTGAGCGCGGCCGGGGGCGCTCATGACAAGGGCGTGGGGCGGCGGGCGAGCCGTCGTCGCGCGGCCCGAGTTTCGATGGGGCAACACGATTCTCGGTAACGTCAAGAGCGCATGGCGTGGCACCTATCCTGCGGTTCGTCCCAAGTCTGCGCAGCGCTATCTGGCGGAGTTCGAGTACCGGCTCCATTGTCGATTCGACCTGCCCGCCAGGATCCCGAGGCTGGTCTACCTCACGCGGCGGACGCCGCCGATGCCGGAAAGGCTGCTCAAGTTACGCTTAGCTTGAGTGGGAACCAGGTAACCTTATCAAGTCATTGTTTTTGTGGAGGGAAGTAAGCCCTCTGGCGGTACATTTCCAAAGGGCCGCAAATCGCGTTGGACAACAGTTGCAAGAGTGGGGTGATATAAGAGGCAGATAATGAAGAACTCGGTCACACCCCAGTGAAACGCTTCTTGAAGCACTCCTCGAATTACAACACAGTGTGTTTGAGATGTCGGTCGAGCGCGTGCTCTTTGACAAATGTCTTGCGGAGTTATCAGGGCTGATTGAGGCGACTGAGGACAGGGTGGCGGTCTACCGGCTGTGTGCTGCGTGCGAGAAAGAGCGATTCTATCTCGGCGTGGGTGACAAGGCCGCGCGCATCGGCGAGGAAGAGGTCTTCATCGTTTAAGCGACCGTCGTAACCGGTCGTGTTGGGGAAAACCGGGGGAGGTGACGATTGCGGCTGAGCCTTGCATTTTTGCTGGGTTTCTGTCATATTCGACTTGATGCAAGAGGCCGCGCTGACAGAGGCATTCGGTGCTGGCAGAAGAGGTTACGTTCAAACCGCCGGTAAAGCATTGATATCAGGTGCGTTTTCGAGTGGTGGGACGCAGCCTTAGCCCCGCTGAAAAGGGGATTGAAACAACAGCAACAATTCTCTACAGCGCGCTTGAGAAGGGAAGGGAGACGCAGCCTTAGCCCCGCTGAAAAGGGGATTGAAACTGGATACTATCGTGTACCGCACGGTTAGCCACGTTGGCCAGACGCAGCCTTAGCCCCGCTGAAAAGGGGATTGAAACAGTTAAGCCCCTCCAGATCAATAGAACGAACGCCAATCTTCGACGCAGCCTTAGCCCCGCTGAAAAGGGGATTGAAACGTAGGTCTTTTGACCTTCCCACCCCCAACGCTTCTCGTTGACTGTGACGCAGCCTTAGCCCCGCTGAAAAGGGGATTGAAACTGCTTTTGCCAGGCCGTAATTTCCTTGAGTGCCTTAGCACCCAGACGCAGCCTTAGCCCCGCTGAAAAGGGGATTGAAACCCAGTAGTCCCAAGAATGAGGGATATCTGTTCGTCGGTAGGACGCAGCCTTAGCCCCGCTGAAAAGGGGATTGAAACTTTCTTATCTCCTCCCCCCCGACTGCTGCCGCAGCCGGACGACGCAGCCTTAGCCCCGCTGAAAAGGGGATTGAAACCCCCGGTAATCGTAAATGCCAGTTTCTTCATGACTTTTGGACGCAGCCTTAGCCCCGCTGAAAAGGGGATTGAAACGGAGATTGCCTGTAGTCTGGCCTGAAAGCCATTGCCCTGTACGACGCAGCCTTAGCCCCGCTGAAAAGGGGATTGAAACGCGACTACCTTACGCTGTGCGTTCACGCGGCGTAGGGCTTTGACGCAGCCTTAGCCCCGCTGAAAAGGGGATTGAAACGTCGATGGTCTTGGTGGTCTTGTAGTCCACGATCTCGGTGCGACGCAGCCTTAGCCCCGCTGAAAAGGGGATTGAAACGCCGGGCTGGCAATCTGGTGTCCTTGTGCGTGCGGAAACAGGACGCAGCCTTAGCCCCGCTGAAAAGGGGATTGAAACTTAACATTGTGGCGTGCGCCACAGAAGGGATTGTGGTATGACGCAGCCTTAGCCCCGCTGAAAAGGGGATTGAAACTTTGCGGTGTGCGGCCGCTTCGGTAGCGTCTTCTGTTGCAATACGACGCAGCCTTAGCCCCGCTGAAAAGGGGATTGAAACGCGGATACCCTTTCTCCAGGTCTATCCTGGAAGTATGCTCCCGACGCAGCCTTAGCCCCGCTGAAAAGGGGATTGAAACTCTTTTGTACCAAGTTCTATCAATGCTGCATGATATGCACGGACGCAGCCTTAGCCCCGCTGAAAAGGGGATTGAAACTTTTGCTTTTTCCCATACCGTTCTCCCTTATGGGTTGCGTAGACGCAGCCTTAGCCCCGCTGAAAAGGGGATTGAAACCTAGCTAGAACGTTCTCTAGCCTGGCTATTTCGTTAGCTACCGTGACGCAGCCTTAGCCCCGCTGAAAAGGGGATTGAAACCGCAAAACGGTAAGTTCATGTCGGCAGCAACTTGTTCTGCCGCGGACGCAGCCTTAGCCCCGCTGAAAAGGGGATTGAAACGCGCACGGTCCGCCCTTCAAACATGCTCGCGTCATGCGAGGACGCAGCCTTAGCCCCGCTGAAAAGGGGATTGAAACTTGTTCCGCCGCGAACGTCTTGCCGCACCCCGCTGGGCCCGTGACGCAGCCTTAGCCCCGCTGAAAAGGGGATTGAAACGGGATTTGCCCTCGATCTCGACGGTGATTTCTTTTATCAAAGAGGACGCAGCCTTAGCCCCGCTGAAAAGGGGATTGAAACCAGCCGGGTCAGCTTGTCAGCCTGGGCCTTCACTGTCAGTGACGCAGCCTTAGCCCCGCTGAAAAGGGGATTGAAACATTTGAGGGTGTCGAGGGATTTATCGAATTCATTTTTCAAGGACGACGCAGCCTTAGCCCCGCTGAAAAGGGGATTGAAACTATCATCAGTGGAATCGAACCGCACCTGATATTCATACAAGACGCAGCCTTAGCCCCGCTGAAAAGGGGATTGAAACCTTTAATGGGCTTGAAGTCGATACCGTAGTCACGTCGTACGTAGACGCAGCCTTAGCCCCGCTGAAAAGGGGATTGAAGCGCGAACAACTCAATGCGCTCCGAGGTATTAGAATTGTCCTTTTTCGCCTCAGGTAGGTAAAGCGAGGACGAACTCGGCCATGCGAGCGGGTTGAAATTGGACGTGTCTGAAAGACAGCTACAGGCATCTACCGTGCGAGTCGATCTCGTCGATACCTGCGTAGGTGGTGGAGAGTTGTGTCAGATTGACGGTTATGGATTTGAACAAGGAGATGACGATGGCGGCTAGTAGAGGTGAAGCGAGCGCGGTGTAAGACAAAAGCCGATTGAAGCAAGTTGGCGAGCATGGTAGATGGTGGAATGAAAGAGAACTTAAGCACCGTGACCAGCGAAACGTTTGTCATCGTCATCGAGATCCCTTCCATCAAAGCGTATGTCTTTGGCACTGATACCCTCAGCGAGGTTCGCGGCGCCAGCGCACGTCTGAATCAACTGAATCGATCTGGAATGGAACAGTGTCTGCGCGCATATCCGAACATGGCGGGGGCAAAGGTGAAAAGCATTTACGCCAATGGCGGCACGGCACAATTCCTGGCGCATGGATGCGACGAGATTACCGTCAGGGCGGCTTGCACGAGCATGGTTCGGCACCTACGCGAGCAGACGGGAGGCGAAGTGCGGGCAGTTTACGGCATCGCGCCGCTCCAAGACGAATCGTCCTATCGGGAGTCGGTGCGTATGGCGCATTTCCAGATGCGATGCCAACGCGAGTTCGCAAGCTCTTGTCGCAGTACGTCCTTGCTGCCAGCCGTGATGGAGTGCCAATCGGCTTCGCATCTGCCGGCAACGCGCATAGTGAGCCGAGGCGCGAAGGGCATAAGGATTCTGTCGGAGGCGAGTTACGAGAAGACTCGACAAGGCTCTGCATCCACTGGACTGTGGGACAGTTGGATGTGCCACCTGCAGAACACGGGGCCATGGCCGGATGCGCATGAGTGGAATAAGTTGCGGTGTGCGGACATAGCGGAAATCGCCAGCCGCCAGTCGTCGCGCAATTGCATTGGCGTAATCTATGCCGACGGGAATGCTATGGGGCAAATCGTCCAGGAATTGGACCAGCCGGAGACGTTCCGCCAATTCAGCAGGATCGTCGATGAGAGCATAAGTACGGCGTGCTTTACCGCTCTCAGTGCAGTCTCCCGGCCGGAAGTCGACAAAATCCGAGGGGCTCTTGAACAGCAGCACCGCTTTGAAGGTCCCCTTGCCGCCGACATCCTACTCCTAGGCGGCGATGACTTACTCGTGGTGGTGCCAGCCGACCGCGCCCTTGATTTTGCCTCGCAGGTCGCAAATGAGTTTGAACGTCTGACGCGGGAAAAGATCGCGGCCCTGCAAGACGAAGGGACCCGGAAGTTCTTCCTCGACCGTCTTGGCGACCGGGGCTTCACGATTTCCTGTGGCGTCGTCGTTGCCAAGAGTAATTACCCCTTCTACCTCTCCTTCAATCTGGCCGAGCAACTGCTGAAAAACGCTAAGCGGCGAGACAGCCGTGACCCGCAACCGGAAACGCGGGTGCACTGCGCGCGCATAGACTTTCACGTCGTAGCTGGGGCCAACAGCCATAAAATCGAAGATGTCCGTCAAGACTCTTACCTGATACGAACCGATGCCCCCCGCACACTTCGCCCCATGTCATGTTCCCAGTTGGATTCGCTACGCACAGGCGTACGGAGGTTGCGGGCTGCCGGGTTCCCACGCAGCAAACTGCACGAGCTTCAGGAGGCGGCCTTGGTGGAGGAAGTGAATCAGGCCGACCGGCGCATCCGCAACATCTTTGCCCGCTGTCGAAACGGACGGGAACGCCCCGAGCGCCTTGCCTTGTGGCTGGCGGTCGCGGAACTGCGTCCCAAAGGGTACGCATTCGACTTTCCATGGTTCGAGAAAGACGGTCACCGCCTTCTGTGCGTGGCGGACCTCGTAGAAGCCTATGACCTGCTGCCGGAATATAGAGAAGAGTGTCGCCCGTGAACCCCCAATGCCTGGACTTGACTTACCGCATCGTGTGGAAAGGGCGCTGGCACGTTGGCAGCGGTTATCAGTCGGCGGTGGCAGACCGATTGTTGCGGCGCCTGCCTGACGGAAGCCCTTTTGTTCCCGGCTCTCAGATCAAAGGTGTTTTACGTCACCAGTGTGAACGACTGGCTCTGGCCTTGGATCTCGAAGCGGTTGACCCGCATGCTGGCAGCAAGGAACACAACCAACATCTGGTCACGAATTTTACGCCGTTGGCGAAGTCGGGGTTAGTGGTCGACAGGCTGTTCGGCAGCCGCTACCAGGGAGAATGCCTGTTTGTAACGAATGCCGCGTCCGTATCGTCCGGGCTGAAAAGCGAAACGCCCGTACAAACCCGCACGGCCATGGACCGTCTCACGGGCACCGTCATGGAGCAGCACATGTTCACCACAGAACTGTCACAAGGCGATCTCAACATGCAGGGAGAAATTCGCGCCCGGCACCCTGCTGGCGTTCTGACGCAGTATGAGGACGGGTTTCCGTATGAGTATGCTCTTCTGGTTGCTGCGCTCCTGTCGCTCAGCGCCCTAGGTGGCGACAAGAGCGTTGGCTTGGGCCGGTGCGAGGCGACGGTCGAGTCGCTGCGTTGGAAGGGTCAACCCTTTTCGCAAGACAAAGCTCTTCAAAGCTTTGAGGAGGAGGAGTGGGGTGTTTTTGTGAAGATGCTGCGCGGGGAGTCCACATCGTGAACACTGTCCCCGTAACAGCCAAGCTGCTCGCGCCGGTGGCCATCAAACGCGACCGCCAGTCCGAGCGGTCCGAAAGCGTGCGCTCGGTGGCGGGTACAGCGGTTCGGGGTGCCTTGGCTGCTATATATCTGCAGCACCATGGACAGGTCGACGCTACCTTCCATCGCTTGTTTCTCAACGAGGAGGCCTGCCGGTTCGGACCATTGGATCCCGCCGCGGCGATTTTTCCGCTGACCGCTGCATCCTGCAAACGTGAGGGCATTCAACATGCCTTGGTGGATCATCTGTGGTTCCGCGTCGCGCAGCATCATCTGGCTGGCCGCGTGCCGAAGGATTTCGAGGCTGCGTGGCGCCAATGCGGCAAGTGCAAGGTTGATCTGAAAAGCCAGGAAGGCTTCTGGATGGAAGAAAGTGGGCATCTGAGCGAAACGAGCAGAGACAGACATCACGTCGCTGCCCACGTCGGCATTGACCGCCTTAGCTCCACCGCCGCGGAATCGATCTTCTACACCCTCGAAGCGATTCTCCCTTCGGGTCGAGAGGAAGATTTGCACGGATGGCTCATGGCCGACGATGAGGCGCTCGCCGCCCTGCAACGACTCTTGGAAACCGAAGACCACCGCATCTCCGTCGGACACCATCGCACGTGCGGCTATGGAGACGTGCGCCTGCAATTGGGCACCGCCGCCGAGGACGCCCAGCAGACGCGAGCGCAAGGTTGGGCACGGTGGAGCCGCACCCTGCTCGATTTTCTCCGTTTACCTCCGATCTCGGTTCCCGATCTCGATTCCCGAGATTTCTACTTCAGCTTGTCGTTCCCCAGCGGCGCGGTACTTGTGGACCGCCTGCTACGCTACACTCTCGATCCCGCCGACATGATTCCGTGGTTGCCTCCCATGCCTTCGGCGGACGCCGCGTTTCCGATGCAGGATCGCCCGGCCCGGGAACTGGAAACGGGCGGCACGGTGCGTTGGGCCGCCGCCGTGACCCGGCACGAACGGCTGCGCGGTTGGAACGCGGCGCACGGCTTGCCGCGCCAGGACGAGTGGGCCGTGGCCCGGGGTTCGGTCTGTGTCTATCACTTCCAAGGGGCTGATGAAGAACGCGAGATCCTCGTCCAACAACTCGCGGCCTTGTCCGATGACGGCGCCGGGCTACGCCGTAATGAAGGTTTTGGCAGGGTGATCGTGTCGGACGATTTCCACCGTCGGTTTTGTCCTCAACAGGAGATGCAGGCATGACCGTCTTGCGCAACGAGTTGATCCAGAAAGCTGATCGCTATATCGACGAAAACCACGGGGCGTTTTCCAAATTAGGCGGGCGGTTCTTCGATGAATTCGGATACGACAACAACCGGACCAACACGCAGATCCGAAATCTACAACAGATTACCTGCTCTGCTACTCGCTTCGCGGATATCGAGGATTTTGTCAAGAACCAGATAGGCAAAGAGCGGGGAGAGGCATCAAGGTGGAGGGCGTTAGGGGACGAGGTTCTGGACGGGTTAAGGCAGTTGCGCGACAAGAGCCAGGAGTTCGACGACGACGCTGATCATCAGATGGCTTTGCGGCTGCGCCTCGCCAGGGGCTGGGTGCGTGCCGTGGTTAGCGAATATCTCTACCGTGTCGCACGCGCTCAAATGGAGGCCGCGCCATGACGCTTGTGGATCAGTTGTCCGACACCACCTACCGTAAACAGGCTGTCGAACAATTAGATCAACTGGTGGGCGACAATGAGCCGTTCCCGGTACAGAGGTCTCAGATTTACGGTCTGCGTCAGATCGCCAGACAACAGCCTGGAAAGGTTACAGATTTTGCCTGTCATCAGCGCGAGCGGGCTAGACACAAACACGGCAAGGCCCCCGAAATAGCCTTCTGGGACCGGGTCCTCATATCTGTGCAGGGAGTCACGGATTGGTCGGTGCACAGAGAAGGGGAGAAGCATCTACCAGCAGAACTTCGGAATATTCCAGAAAAGCAGGAAGTGACGACAACCGAGGCCCGAAGCCGCCGCAAGCAGCTCCGTAAGCAGAAAAAGAAGTGGCTCGAGAAATGGGACCACGAGCATATCCCAGCTTTTTTTGAGCGTTTCTGCACACACGCTCTGTACCGTCAGGGCATGGCAGAAAGCGCTTCGAAGGAGTAACCCATGGCGAATGGCAGTGCGCCGCCCGTCGATTTCGGATTGCAGCAGAAGAACCAGCTCACCGCCTCCCTTGTGTTCGATACCGCATGGCGCATCGGCTCCGGCAAAGAAGGCGAGACCATGAGCGATTTAGGTGTGGTGCTGGACCCCAGTGGCCAGCCCATCCTCCCCGGCTCCTCTCTCAAGGGCAGATTGCGGAGCACCTGCGAGACCCTGTCGCATGCCCTCAAACTGAGCGCATGCATGCTGGGTCACGCAACGAGCGACGTCAAATGCACCAGCGACGAGAAGTACTATCGCAAGGTTCGCGACGCGTACCGCGAGACCTCGCGGACGCTGGAAGATCGGCTGAAGTGGCTTAACAACAACACCTGCGACGTGTGCAAGCTGTTCGGATCCCCCGTGCAGGCGGGTCACTTGTGGGTGAGCGATGGTATGCTGACAGAATGGGCCGCCGTTGTGCAGGTGCGCAACGGTGTGGTGATCGACCGCGACAGCCAGACGGCTGTCGACCGCCTCAAGTACGACTATGAGGTGGTTCCGCCCGGCAGCCGATTCCAGATCTGCATTGATCTCGAAAACCCCACGGATCAGGATCTGGCTCTGCTGGGTGCCGCGCTGTTCGAGTGGCACGCCGGCGGCAGCATAGGCGGTTTCACCAGCCGCGGCCTCGGGCGCTTCCGTCTCGAACATGTCCAGTTCGCCGGTGTCGACATGAGCGACCCCACGCAGCGGAAGAAATTCTTGATCGCCACGAAGGCCGAGGATCGGCTCAGTGATTTGGGGGATTGGGAAGCCTACTTTGCCGAGAAGATCAACCGGCAATTGGAAAAGAGAGAGGGGTAGTAACCATGCTGCGCAAGTGGCTCTGTCAGGCTGACGTGGAGGTCACCATCAAGCCGATTGATCCGGTGCTAATCAAGAGCGGCTACGCCACCATGGGCGGCGCGGACATGGTACCGGTGTCGACGTTCAAGAACGGCGAATCGGTCTATTACTTCCCCGGATCGTCCCTCAAGGGCGTGCTGCGCAGCCACTTGGAACGCATCGCTCGCACCCTGCATCCGGGCAGCGTGTGTCTTCCCTACTACGACCGCGGTCGAAATATGTCGGTCCCGGTCGAGGAGGAGCAAAACTCCCATAGCTGTGGATACCGTCAGCAGGGAGGCGAGGGGCAGGGTACGGCGTCGGTCGCCTATGCCGACTCGTGCGCCGCCTGTCGCATGTTCGGCTCCCTGAAGTTCGGCGGACGCTTCAGCATCGGAGACGCCTACCCGTTGCCCGGCCACACTCCCGAGTTGGAACTACGCAATGGGATTGGGATTGATCGCTTTACGGGCGGAACGAAGCCCGGCGCCCTGTTTGACCTGCAAGTGCTGGTCGGCGGCAAGTTTAGAGCCAACCTTCGGTTGGCAAACTTCGAACTCTGGCAATTAGCGGCTGTCAACTTGTTGCTGGTCGATCTGACGGACGAAATGATCACCGTCGGTTCCGGACGCAGCCGGGGGCTGGGTCGTGTAGGCGCCAGCATCAACTCGTACCACTTAGCTTATATGCGATCGGTCGAACACTTGGCGGGCCTATACCAACTCGCCACCCCGGCGGAGCGGCAGGAATATCGTTTGCACGACTGGACGCCTGTCAACTCAATCGGCCTCCCAGCCCCTGAGCAGCGCGGTCTCCGGCAGACGTACGACTTGAGCGCCTCCTGGTCCGAGCACCTGGCAGAGCTCACCCCGTCCTTTGATGCGTTCTTGGAGTGGTCCAACTGGCCTTCCCATCGAAAGAATGCGAACCCTGTAGCCCTTGCTGGCCAGGAGGCTGGATCATGACCGCCTTTCTGAAAGCAGCGGATCTGACGCAGGAGGAGTTCCTGGACCTGATCACCGGTCTGCACCAGCCGGGCGCTGACGATTCCCCGGGCCGTATCTGGCTGGAAGCCCCCGACGGCTGGGCCTTCGATTGGTGGTATTGGCACGCGGGTCCTGAAGGGAATCTCCGATGGTGCTGTGCTGGCCGCGGGCCAGTTGAAGAACCGGGCCGCGCCTGTCTGGCCCGTTCCACCGCCGGCCGGCTGTTTGCTCCAAACGGCGAACTGCGCTGGCGCACCATTCCCGCCCTCGGACCATCGTGCTGGCGCGCCGTCTTCCTCGGCGCTGCTGATTGGGTCGGTGCGGCGCTGGACGACCACTCGACCGACCTGCACGGCTTGCAGCCACACCCGGACGGGTTCCTCCTCTGGGGTCAACAGACCGACGACACGCCGGACGAATGGATCGAACTGCGCATTCCGCATCGCTTTCGCTACCCGGTTGCCGGTAATCCCCGCAGCGTGCGCGTGGTTATCGAACAGTGGCGTGACGACACTGGCGAGCCTCACTTCGTCCGCCTGTGCGGCCTTGAATCCTATCAGGAGGGAGCGTGATGCCCCAAGGCGAGCATTTCTGGAACCCTTACCGCTGGGTCACCGTTTGCAGCCAACCCGTCGAGCACGCGGCGCCGCGCTACTACCACGCCTTGAACGGCCTGTCCGGCCGCATCTCCTGCGAACTGGAGGCATTGACGCCATTGATCATCGGGAACGGACACGGCGAGTTTACCAGGAGTTGCGGTACCAGGCTGCCCTATATTCCGGCCACCTCGCTCAAGGGTGCCCTGCGCTCACTGGCAGAAGTCGTCGGCAACACAGAGGGGCCCTTTGCAAATCAGACGGTTGGTCGTCAGCATGGGCTGGACAAGGCTGCCGCCAGCCCACGGCTCGACACCGTAGCCAGAACATTCGGCTACCTGCGCGGCAAGAGTGTCTTCGCGGGTTTGATTCGTTTCAGCGACGCGGCACTGGAGAGCCGCTTCGAAACGTGGCCGCAGTACAAAATAGCCGTCGGTCAACCCAAGGGGAAACACCGGGCGTTCTATCTCGGTCCCGCGTACAACCAACGCAAGTTCTACCACCATCACCCGGGCGCCCGGCAGCTCGTCTGTCCGCATTCCGGCATCACGCAGACGATCCCGCTAAGGCCCGCCCCGCCCGGTACGCGCTTCAGCTTTACGGTGGACTTCGTGAATCTGCGCGATGCCGAGCTCAACTTGCTTCTTTATTGCCTAGCGCTCGAAGAGCAGGTTGCCGTCACGCTGAGCCCAGCGGCGCTTGGCCGCGCCGATGGCCGAGCCCCAGTCACCCTGCAGGGGCCGCTGCGCCACAAAATCGGCGGCGCCAAACCTCATGGGGCCGGATCGGTTCACGTGCGCATTACAAAGATGGCCCTACGACCGGATGCAGCAGCGCGTTACCGGGGTCACGACAGCACGAAGACATGGGAAGGGGGCGTCCTGATGGATGAACTCGTCCGCCGCACCGCATCCTTCCGCGGCCGTTCCGACGTGACTATGCGAGAGTTACGGGCCATGCTGATCTACACTACGGAGGACCCCAGAAAGCCTATTCAGTATCCGACGTTTCAATGGTTTCGGAATGGCGAGAACGCCAATACCCCTCTGAAACCCACGCGATAGGCCCATCCACATCCAGACGCTTCCTTGCCAAGGGCAGCAGCTGGTATATGCGAGCAAATCAGTCGGTTAGGAGAGAGTATCGCAAACCTTGGGGGAAGGCTTTGACAATATAAAGGGTTACAGGATTCAGACGTGATTTACGCTGCCCCGGGAATGGATCGTCCGGGATGCGGATTCCGTAACAAAACTAATGGCTTGTAAGGTCTTGGGAGGAAATGAGATGTCTTGTCCATGTTTTTCAATCATTTGCAAGGCTTTGACATGATTCCGGACAAGTCCAGACTGTGGAAAATTCAGGGGGGGGTACGAAAAAATGCCTCCAACAGCTTGATTTCGAGTGGCTTGGAACTCTGGCGGTGAGTACAAGGAGATACGTCTGAGGACGATTGAAACCCAGGTCTGGCCAGTACGCACTCGCCGAGATGTTCAACGTGAGTACGCAGAGATACGATGCGTGGGAGTAAGGCAACAATATAACGGCAGCGGCTTCTTCATTTGACTGCACTACCTCTATCTCGCCGCTAGACATCTTAAATACGTCTGCCCATACTTCATAGTTCACGGCGGTCAATCGAGTGCCCAGGTTAATAAGAGGCAAACTCGTTGGCCTCGGGATTGGCGTGGCTGATGAACACGAGGCGGATTCTTTCATAATCGTCTTCCTCGTTGATTCCACGCCGATATGCTTTATCATGCATAGGCCATCCAGTGAGGCCCGCTTATGCTCCGCCGCCTACTCATCCTCGGTCGCTGCCTGCGCCTTCAGTGTCCACGCTGCGGACAGGGCCGCCTGTTTGTACGCGCCTTTACGCTCTTTGAGCAGTGTTCTGTGTGCGCCCTGTCCTTTGAACCGGAACCGGGCTATTACATTGGTGCAATTTATCTCAATTATGCTGCAACGGTGTTCGTTGCCATACCCGGCTTTTTGCTTCTAGATGACTGGACGGATTGGTCATTGACGCACCAAATGCTGGTCTGGAGTGCCTTCGCGACCACCTTTCCCATCCTGTGCTTTCGCCACTCTAAAAGTCTCTGGCTGAGCCTGGATTATTGCTTGACCCAATTTTCCAGGGATGGAGGACGGCAGACGCCCCCGCAGATTAGGGACTGACCATCTTCTCAGGCCATGTCTTCGGAGTCTTGAGTTGCTGTGTGCCTTCCGAACAAGGCGCACAGCGTAGTGGGAAGGCGTCGGAGGTCTTCCAGGATCAGATACGAGGCCGGCAGCAACACCAGGATGATGACGGTTGCAAACAAAATACCGAAGCCGAGAGAAATAGCCATGGGCACCAGGAAACGGGCCTGGACCGAGGTCTCAAAAATCATTGGAGTCAGCCCGAAAAATGTGGTCAGTGAGGTCAGTAAAATCGGCCGGAACCGACGCGTCCCGGCTTGGCTGATAGCTTCGGTGGCTGAGAGCCGTTGCGTCGTACGCAGGGCGTTGGCCGTGACTACCAGGACCAGCGAGTCGTTGATCACCACCCCGGACAGCGCAATCATCCCGAACAGGCTGACGACGCTCAGGTCGTGGCCAAGCAACATAAGGCCCAGAATCGCGCCAATGATACCGAACGGAATACTCAGCATGACGAGCAGCGGCTGAAGATAGCTGCGGAACGGAACGGCCAGCAGGCCGTAGATGCCCAGCAGCGCAAACACAAAGCCGATGCCCAGCGCCTCGAGAGACTCTTGTCGAGACAACTCCTCCCCTTCCAGCGCGTAGCTCAGGCCAGGGTATTTTTGCATGAGTCCCGGTAATTCCCGGCTGAGCACCTCGGCCGTAATAATACTCGAATTCGATACGCTTTCGTCCACATCTGCGGTCACCGCAATAATCCGTCGGCCTTCTCGCCGGCGGATTTCGGTATAGGCGCGTCCGCGTTCAACGTCCGCGGCCTGAAAGAGTGGAATCTCGCCGCCGCCGTCCGTACGCAACATCAAATGTTCGACCGTATGGGCCGTGCGCCGCTCGTTTTCAGGTAGCCGCACCATGACTCGGACTTCGTTACGCCCGCGCTGTTGCCGCAATGCTTCGGCTCCGTAGAATGCGCTCCGGACCTGACGGGCCAAGTCGGTAGCGTTAATGCCCAGGCTACGCGCTTCGGGTTTGAGGGTCAGGCTTAACTGCGGCTTCCCGCGGGCAAAACCGTCGTCAATGTCACGCACCCCAGCATACCCGGCTAGGGTCTGGGCCAACTCCGTTGCCGCCGCCTCCAGCGTGGGCCGGTCGCGGTGCGTCAACTGAATGTCGATGTCCGCCCCCTCGCTCACGTTCGTTTCAGCATCAAAGGTCAGGGTTTCGATACCGGCAATATATCCTGTCGCCGCTCGCCAGGCATCGGCAAAATCCATACCGTTAATCTCGCGCTGATCCGACGGCACGAGCGACACTTGTACGCCTACCAGATGGCTCCCTCCCCCGCCCGGGCTTTCACCACGCGGCGGCCCGAACGACTGCGGGGGCGCACCAATCAAAGCATACATGCCCTGGAGGATGTCCGTTCCTCCGTGTTCCTCAACCGTAGCCTCGGCAGCGATGAGCAGCTGGTGCTGAACACGCCGGGCGGTCTCCATCGGCACCCCAAACGGTAGCGTGGCCTGAGCGGTGACGACATCGGTATCAATACGTGGAATAAAGCTGAACGGAATATGCCCCCCGCCGACCAAGCCGCCCGCCAGAATCAGCAGCGCAACGCCCATAGTGAGCGTCGTGTAGCGGTTAGCCAGGGCCACACGCAGGAGCGGCTGGTAGACCTGCGCCAAGCAGCGCTGCAAGAGCGCGTTAAAAATGAGGCGCGGCCGCCCGAGCGTGGCCCACACCCGATTCTCTTGTGTCCGACGCGACAGATGGGCGGGCAGGATGAACAGCGATTCGATGAGCGAGACCACAAACACGGCAATCGTAATCGCCGGGATCTGACCAAAGAATTTTCCGAACGAACCCGGTACGAAAACGAGTGGCAGAAATGCCACGATATTGGTCAACACGGCAAAGAGGACCGGCCCGGCTATGTCGGTGGCGCCTTTGATCGCAGCCTGCAAAAAAGGTAATCCCTGCTCGCGCTTTTCATATATATTTTCCCCAACGACCACCGCGTCATCAACCACGATGCCCAGGGTGATAATGAAGGCAAAGAGCGTGATCATATTAATCGAGGTGTCCGTCAGTGGCAAAAAAAGAAACGAACCTAAAATGGAGACGGGGATACCCAAGGTCACCCAAAATGCCAGCTTCGGGTCGAGGAAGACGCCCAACAACAACAAGACCAGGATCAAGCCCAGAGAGGCGTTTTTCACCAACAGATTGACCCGGTCACGGTAGATTTCGGACCGGTCGTTCCAGACGGTCAATCCGATTCCGGGCGGCAGATCAGGCTCGATTTCGGCCACATAGGCCCGGACTACATCGGAGACCGACTGTGGGCTTTCATTGCCAACGCCAAAAACCTGGACCTGGACCGCGCGTTGCCCGTTGAAAACCGCCTCTATGTCAGTCTCCTCAAAACCGTCATGAATACGGGCAATATCGCCCATCAGAATCCGCGAGCCGTCCGGTGCTGCCGCGACCGGGATATTGGCGTACTCACGGGCAAAGTCGCGGCGCTCCTGGGTGCGCAGCAGCACTTCACCGCCCGGGGTCTTCACCCCACCGGCCGGCAGTTCAATCGCCGCTTCACGCACCTCACGTGCGATGCGATCAAGGGTCAGGTTATAGGCCCGTAGGTTGCGCTGCGGGACCTCCAGGCTGATCTCCAGCGGTCTGGCGGCGGCCAACTCAATCAGGGTCACGCCGGGCCGTTGCAACAATTCGTCTCGAATACGCTCAGCCATGTCGCGTAGCGTCTGTTCGTCCTGCGGACCATGCACCAGCAAGGTCAGCACCCGGTTGCGCACCTTAGACAGGCTGACAATCGGCCGTTCCGCCTCCTCGGGAAAAGACAAAATACTGTCCACCGCATTTTTGACATCCTGGAGCGCCTTCCCCGTATCCGTGCCAGTCAGCAGTTCGATGGTCACCGTGGCACGGCTTTCGGTCGCCTTCGACCTCACCTCCTTGACCCCGTCCAGTCCCCGCACCCCATCTTCGATGGACAGGATAACACCCTGCTCAACTTCCGCCGGGCTCGCGCCGCGATATAGCACGGAGACGGTAATGGTATCAATGATGAACTCAGGAAACAGTTCTTGTTTGACGCGCGTACTGAGAAGGAGGCCGCCCACGAGAAACAGCAGCATCGTCAGATTGGCGGCCACGTGATTGCGTGCCATCCAAGCGATTGGACCGCCGCCATGCATTGATGTGTCAACAGTGTCGGCCACGGAACGCTTATTCCTCGTCCGTACGCCCGGTCGTCGGGATCAGATCAGTAGTCGCCGCCTGCAACCGCATCCCTGGCAGCGCAGCAGGCAGTGAACTCGTCACAACTTGGTCGCCGTCCTCAAGACCGGCGCGAATCAACACTGAGTTCCGCCGCCTGAGCACCACTTCTACTCGACGAATTTCCAATTCCTGCTGTGCGTTATACACCCACACGTGCTCTTCCTCACGCAGGCTGCTACGCGGCAGGACAATCGCCTGGGACAGCGTTGGACCGAGAATCTCAACCCGGACATACTCTCCGAGCAGGAGGGGCGAACGATGGCCCCCACCGGGCTTCAGACCACGTGGGTCCGGGACGAGGACCAAAACCCGGGCCATGCGGCCGTTTTCGGTCACGTCGCCGAGCAGACGTTCGACCCACCCCGTCCACTGAACAGACTCTCCGTTTCCAAGGTCGCGCATAATACGGACAGCGGGGCCCTCTGCCACAGCGTCCGGGAGGTGCTCGGATGGTTGCGATCCAGCGACATCCGGAAATTCCACCCAACCCAATTCGTTCAGCGGCACGCTGACTTCGACCCGAAACGCATCGGTGCATACCAGGGTCGCAACGGCACTTCGCGCGTTGACCAATTGCCCGATTTCGACCGTCTCCTTCAACACCAGTGCGTTGCACGGTGCCGAGACCACCGTTCGGGTCAGGTCCAACTCGGCCTGGGCCAGACGACTCTTGGCCGCATCCACTGCAGCCCGCTTCTCCTTGAGGTGCGGCTGGCGCAGCGCCAGAAGCCGCCCCATCTCACTGGTCTCAATGGACGGCTCCAGCAGGTCCCATTCCTGATGGGCAACGACCTGATTCCCCTGTTCGACTTGCAACTCGAATTCCACTCGCGCCAGATTGCCCCGCTCGGTATCGACCGCCAAGCGATAATCCTGCGGGTCGATCTTGAGCAGCACCTCGCCCGCCCGGACCAAGCCACCATCAATCAGATCGTCATGCTGAGCAATGACATAACCTTCAACCCGGGGGAAGAGGGTCAGTTCACGATGGGCTCGAACGGTACCATATGCCTGGAGTCTGGCTTGCTCGTCCCGAGCGTGCACAGTGATTACCTCAACCAGCGTGGGCTGGGCTTCATAGTCGACCCTAGGGACCGAAGGCCGGCTTGCGATCAGCGCCCGGGCGCCCAGCAGACCGGCAATGAGAATGAGCAGCGGCAGCCCAAGCCGGAACAGCCGTGTCGCCCACGCTTTCCTCCCTGCAGCCCACTTCACGACCGTCCTCCTGGGAGAGCAGCCGGGTCAGGCGATACAGCTAGACGGATGGTGTTCGGGGCTTCTAATTCCTCAGTCCACTTGCCGCCTAAGGCTCGGTAGAGTTCGGCCCGCCGGCTCAGCAGGGTTTTCCGCTCACTAATCACCCGACGCTGAAGAGCCTGAAGCGATTGCACCGCCACGAGCACGTTGAGGTAATCAATAAGGCCATGGGTATAACGCAACCGAGCGACATCCAGCGTTGACTGGGCAAGAGTCGTCTGCCGCTCAAGATTGCGCAGGAGCTCTCGTTGCTGACGTTCCTGAATCAAGGCGTCTTCAATCTCACGCAGGGCTATCAGATACGTCTGCCCAAAGCGATCGAGCAATTCCTGGACCCGCGCTTTTTGCCGAACCACCTCGTTCCGGCGGCGGCCGCCATCAATCAGCGGCGTAATCATATCACCGATCAGCGAACCGGTTTCTTGACGAAAGAATGCGTCCCAACTCCGTGCGCTGAACTCGTAGGACAACTGCAATACCAGACGGGGCAAGCGTTCAGCCACGGCCTCGGCAACCCGGTAATCCGCAGATTGGAGTCGGAGTTGGGCGGCCTGCAAGTCTGGACGGGATACAAGCAGCATGGCCGGAGAAACCAATTGCGGAAACGGCGGCAGCTCGGGCAGTACGCTCCCTGGCGCCAACTCATCAAGCGAGCCCGGCACCCGACCGAGGAGGACCGCAAGCTGATTGAGAGCCGTGTTCAGAAACGATTGGACGACCGGAATCTGGGCGTGAGTCTCGGCAAGCTGCTGACGTTGCTGTAACACGTTCACGGCCGATCCAGTCCCGACGCTGAAGCGCAGCTCGGTGAGGTTGAGCAGGGTCTGGCTCACCTGAATCTGCTCTCTCAGTACATCCAAGAGGGCGTATTGCTCCTGACAGGTGAGCCAGACATTCACCACCGCGCCCGTGAGCAGCAAGGCCGTGGCCTCGACGTCCTGACGCGAAGCCACAGATTCAAGTCGGGCGGCAGTCCGCTGGGACGCAATCCGCTTCCAGAGATCAATCTCATACGTAAGACCCGTAGCCACAAAATAGCGGTCCGGACTCACCGTGCGCCCGAGGCGATTGTCCTGCAGACCCATCGCTTCCGGGTCAACAGTATGGAGACGGGATGCGCCTGTGCGAAGATCAACCTGCGGCACCTGCTCAGCTCCCGCGATTCGAGCCAGGGCCCGGGCTTGCGCGAGCCGGGACCAAGCCTGCCTCAGCTCGAAGTTCTCGGTAAAGACGCTCTCCATCGCCGTGTTTAGCCGAGAGTCTTCAAACTCCCGCCACCACTGCCCCAGAACCCGCTCGCCCGTCATCCCATGATGGTACGCCTGCGGAACGGCAACCGCCGGCTTCTCAAGCGAGCGCACCGAGTACGGGCTACAACCCGCGATTGCGAGCAGAGACAGGAGAGAAAACGACACTATCCGTCGGAGGCGTGTTCGTGGGAAAACGTGGTGGTATCGTACCATGAGGAGAGCGGACTTTCACCTTCTGCTGCTGTCTATCATTTTATTACACGTGTAATCCAGGGTGCGCATCAGGGGTTGCTGGACGGACGACTCGCAGCCATCTAGCCGGACCGTTGCATTGCCTCTTCTCGGGGGACTTGATGGGAGGTGGGATTTCACAGGCGGTCGCCTGCGAGATGAGGCGTAGAATACCGCATGGTCAAAACAATCTATTTCAAAAGGGGGTTTTATATCCTTGGCGATCCTCAACTTGCTAGAGAAGATGCCTGCTGGGAGGTGCGGGGACAAGGGCCGAGCTCTAGCCGGAAAGAACAATCAGCCGGCCCGCCTCAGCGCTTTGGCCGCGGACCGGTCGGGAAACGGAAGCCTTTGGGAGGAAAGGGCGTGGCAGCGAAATGCGGACTATCCAGGTTCCGTCGGCCCGTAGCAGGGATATTGCATCGGTCCTGATATAGCCTGGGGCGCAAAGGTCATGGGCACGGGCCCGGTGAGCACCCTGCTGGCGTTCGACTCTGAGGGGGGCCGGCCCAGCGGAACCAATGAGGCACGCTTCTCCGCCACTCCGGGCGTGTCGGCCCCGTGCGTTCACACGCAAAGAGCACGCTCCGGTGGCTCCTGTCTCTTGTGGTGGGGGCAGAGACACCGGCATAAGCGTCCATCTTGTCCACCCCCGCGTCTCGCTCATTCGCCTCTCCTTGCCCGATACTGGGCGCAGTCCGTCCTGAGATGGATGTGGAGTGGACGGCGACGGTCCGTATCTCCGGCCCTGTGCCAGCATCACCTCGTCCAGTTCGACAAGCTGGCAGCGGAGCGAAAGGACCGGATAATCCGCTTTCCGCTCTCCATTACGCCACTCCCGCCGGACGCCACCCGCACCCCCAGCAACTCAAGCCCGAGATTGTACGCGAGAGCCGGCAGGCCCCTGCACGCCGAGCCAGGACGTATCGGTATCGGTGCGGCCCGGACTTCAACGAGGCAGGCCCCTGCGCGCCGAGCCAGGACTCGCCCCGGTCACCGGTCCAGCCCTCCCAGAGCGCAAAGGTCGCGAGCAAGGGCGTTCCGCGTGCAGCCTTCCTCGGAAACCACGACGCGAAGCCAACTGATCGTCTCAGCGCGAATAAATATAGGCGGAGACTGACACGCATGGCTGGGTCATGCAACCGGATCAGTAATGTTGAGTCAGCTGTGGGCCGTTGTGGGAGACGGGACGGATAGGACGCTATCGGAGTCCTTGTCTCATCTCTGCCAGCGTGGGACTTTCCCCTGTTCACGCTGGTGACGATGATTGCGCCCAGCTCGGACTGTTTACGGAGGTCGCGTGCGTCAACTCGATGGAAGAGTATGGACACTGGCGTCAGCAGTACACGGTCGAATTGTTCCCACATGATGCGGGGCAGAGGACGGAAAATGTTCCCAACAGACGGACCATGCAGCGACGCTGCCGCAGGGGACGATCATACCCGCCAAAGGAGTAGCGCCCTTCTCGGACCAGCCGCCCTCCACGCGGACCTT
This sequence comes from uncultured Binatia bacterium (SeqCode), assembly GCA_965116085.1. Taxonomy (GTDB): domain Bacteria; phylum Desulfobacterota; class Binatia; order Bin18; family Bin18; genus Bin18. The sequence goes on along the minus strand of OZ220487.1, from coordinate 3,674,471 downwards.
CATGTAGGAGCGAAGAGCACCTCCATGCGGATCTTAAGCAACCCATGGAAGGCCATGTGGCCGTGACGGTCGAGATTATTCGGGGCTGGGTGTTTCGCGTGGACAGGGCGGTCGAATTGCACGGCATAGTTTCCGGCGTCTCCCTGCCTCTGGATGTGGGGGCAGTCTACCTCGACAGCATGTATACCCAAGACAGTTGGTTTTGGCCTGACCATGAATTACGGCACGCTCACCCCAGGTGTGTATACGGTCCTCTTGGGTACTACGAAGGCGGGGGCAACCTTTAGCCTCCATTGATAGAGCATGGTGGAACAGTTGAGGGAGCTACTGGATTCACACATCGTGTTTGAGTTGGTATCCGCGTTGGATGGCGCGGACCTGGTTTGAGGATGCTCACTTGTCCGCCGCCGTCCGGTTGGACAGCGGCATGAACATCGTCGATGACGTGACGATCATGGATGCGACGGAACCGATGAGGTACACACAGACCATCTCACCCATGTGACCAAAAGCCAACCAGAGATTTGTGCTCAGCAATGCCGCAGACGGGTCGGAGTGACAGAGACCCGCCGTTAACCCGGGACCACAGGTTCCAGTGGCAGGCAGGAGGAACTCCGTCCCATCATGCAAGGCCGCCCCTAGTTCCGGGTGGACGGTTCCCGACGGTCTGCGCGCTCAATGACCAATGGAGCGTGCCACGCCGGGGTAGCCCCCATCGACGCTACCTGCTGTCGGGACTGCAGCATCCGCAATCCAGACAGGATACGAGCGAAGGGCTCAACTTCATCATGGTCGGCCTGATCGCCTAAACTGAAGAAGAGTAGCTGGTCGGCCTGATCTGTAGGCGGGGGCCCGAACGCCACTGCGCCGACTTCAAAGGGAATGCCGGTGACCGCGGGCGACTCCACAGGAACGGATTCGGACCCGCCTTCCGAGTGCGCGCCCCTGCCGGACGTTTCCCCAGCGCCCGGCAGAGAAGCAACAGTCAGAACCTCAATCCCGGTATTCGGGTCCGTGGTGAAAGGTCGGAACGACGTGCCATCCAAGCGTCCTCCATCAACCAACTTGAGGAAGCGCGCGACGGCACGAGGCGCCCGCTCCGGGTAGAGCGCGAGTTCGATATCGCCCTGCGCGGTCTTGAGGACGATGCGGACGGTGGCATCCTCGGGGTGCTCTTTGAGCCACCATTTGCGGAGTTCCGTCAAATCCTGTGGTGCCACCCAAGGATCGTATTGCCGAGCCAACGCGGCAGGGTAGTCGATGTCGGCGGCGCGTAGGTATTTATCCAGAAAAGACCGGACGACATCGTTTTGAACCTGATTGACCAGCCGTCCGTCCAAGGGGCCGAACAAGGGGACGGCGAGAGGATTGCCGTTGCGGGAGAGGAAGATGGAGAAATCGGATAACGCGTAGTGCGAGGTTCCCTTGATCCACAGCCTGTGCAGGTCGGAGCGGAGTCCGGCGGTCTCATGCCGTTCGTAGGCAAAGTCGGTGATACCCTGCCCAACCTCGTCCTCTCCACCGGGAAATTGCTTGACCCTGAAATCAAGATCCGAGTGCAGGACCAGCATGGGGGCCGGCATGTTCGTATTGAATGGCGTTTGTTGCCTGTCATCGCCATCAATGTTGACGATTGCCGCACACCGGGTGTCGACTAGGCAGACCGCGGCGGCAACAGAGCCACCAAACGACATACCGAGTTGACCCGTCGCTTGCCAATTGCTTGACGCAACGACATCGCGGACACTGGCGGGGACATCTCCTCGCTCCAAGGCGTCATGCACGAACCGGCGGTCTTCAAGCCACAGGGGAGAGCTGAAAGTCTCCAGTCGTTGCCCAGACTCGCGGGCGCGCTGGTAGCGGGTGAGTTGTGCTGACCGGCGGACTGCGAAGTCTGGCGAAGTGTACACCTCGATCAACTCCTGTCGGTATCCCGATTGCTCCAACTCTGCCTGATAGTCTCGGATGACTTGCAGCATCCCCGGGTCCATCCCCGCCACTTCACCGTCCGGGAAGACAGTAGGGGAGGACTCGTAGGTGTGTTGAACGGAGTAGGCGGTGTAGCCGTGGCTGGCGAGGTGCTCCATCAAAATGGTATTTTGTCCCTTGAATCCGCGGTACCCGTGGCTGAAGATGACGGTGGGGAGATTGTTTGCACCGGCCCTGAGCGGCGCGTCAATGCAGGAGCGGGTATCGCTGTAATAGAGGTAGAGAAAGAAGAACGAACCCAGCGGAGAGGTTTCTCCAAGTGCCCGGGCCGTCGTCTCTGCTTCGAGGCGTGAGAAGTACGGCAAGACCTCGCAACCGTCGACCGTTTCGGCTGGATACCACACGCGGACCGGCAGCTTTCTAGGGTGTCCGGGCGCATCCTGGAACATCCCGGTCCGGTTCGGGTCGGCCACCACGAAGTCTCGCACCCCCACCGGATAGGGACCGGTCGGTTGTGGCAGGTCGACGCTCGGGAACCAGAAGAACGTCAGGGCCGCAACGACCGTGAGTCCGCTCAACATCACGCCGAAGGTGGCATATCGCCACCCTTGGTGCATGCCCTGCCGGCGGAAGCGACCCGCCAGCAGGATGGCGAGTAGGACCACCGCAGTCAAGCCACCCGGCCCGGCCTGCCAGCGAAAGTTGACCACCGCAACGGCAGACACCGTGGCCGTGACCAGCGCAAGCCCCGTGAGAATGGCCAGCCGGTGGGAGAGACTTCGATACCACCACAGCACCACCGAACACACCAAAAGGGCCAGGATTCCAAGATCAACCCAGAGCATGCGGAACCTCCTCCCGTCTTCCCCTACCCGAAGGACTTCAGGCAGCCGCTGGCAGGCGCTCGATATGTTCTGCCACGCGACCGACCGCTTCCCGCGCCTGTTTGACCAAGGCGCTCATGGATTCCTGTTCGCAGGCGAGGCAAATGGTCCTTTCCATCGCCGCGGTCATCTCCGTGTCGTCCCCACGATCACGCACTGTCATATGCCAAATGATCTCGATATTCCGCAACAGATTCACCGCGTCCATCACCTCTCGCGCGACCTCGGTCTCAATGGCCCCATTGCCGGATAACTGCTCGAAAACCGCGCTAGCCTCAAGGTCGAGCAGGCCATCACCCTCGCGTCCGTGCATGATCTTCAAATAGGACGTGGCCTGATCTAGGTCGTCCAAGCCGCCGCGGACATCCCGTGGCAGCGGAAACGAGAGGGGGGGATCGCTCAACCCGGCGGCACGCAGGCTGACCATCTCATTCCCGTTCTGGAAGCGAGCGCGGAGAGCGGAGATCCCCTCGTGTTTGACCTGCTGAAAGCGGTGCGCGATCGATGCGTCGCCGTAAATCATTCTGGCCTGAGCCAGTGCCAGGCCGTCTTGTAACGAACCTCCGCTCTGTACGCGATCCTGGAAGTCCTTTAGGGACACCGCCGAGCCGTTCCGACTGAATAGGCTGGGCGGCGCTTTGACGCCACCAAACAGCATGTTTTCTCGGGCAAGTGAGCGGAAAGAGTGTGCGCAGCGCCTAGCGAGGCGGTCATAATACTGCTCCGGTGGCAGGCCCTGGCTGGCGCCTTTCTCACCGACACTTGGCTGATCATCGTAGAGATACAAGAACTCCAGTTCGTCCTCGACTTTCACGTCTCGCATCCCAAGGCGGTTGAACGCCACGACGGCGAACTGTCCGCCGGGCAGCGTCCCGACTGTTGACCCGAGTTCCGCGTCGACGGCGTCCACGACGACCTCGACCGAGGTCTCGATCATCGTGGTGAATATCGCCTGCGACATCCGAGGCTCCATATTGCCGCGGAGCATGTGCATGCCGACCTGAAAAACCCTTGCGTTTATCCAGGAGCGGATTTCATCCAGGATATGACTGGGATCCATAATCGAATCCGACTCCGCAATAATGGATTTGATTTCGGCGACCTCGAACTCCTGGGAATAAAAGAGCCGGACCAGCCCCCGCCGCGCGATCTTCAAGGCCTCCTCGTCCAGACCGAGGTCGTCCGGAATCTGGAGATTGGTGAATTCACTGTCGTCAAGGCTGTCCAGCAACATGGGATGTCTCTCTGCCCATCGCCCCCAGCGGGTGGAGGTCTCCATGATTTCGGTGACGAGCGCGAGTTGCTGCGGGTGCGTGCGGTAGAGTTTGCTGTCGTACGCCCGCCAAGCTGCCGGATCAAGCTCGGGATAGAATCGCTCCCGCCAGGCATCTATGCGCGGATCGACGATTTTGAACCAGAGCGGGGGGATCAGGGCAAAAAATAACATAACGGTGTAGTTGTAGGGCAGTTGGGGGGCGGTGTCTTCTGCGAAGTGCTGGAGGAGCGGATACGGCCTGGACGCGAGGCGATGGTGGTCGGAGTGGCGCTGGACGTTCCATAGGGCCCAATTCGAGACGCGATGGCTGGCGTTCCAGGAATGCCTGGGTGCTGTGCGTTCGTATCGTCCGTTTGGCAGCAGCTTCCGGGGCAACCCATAGTGCTCCACATAGTCGACGGCACGTAACAGGGTCATGGCGACAAGCGATTGCAACAGATACAGCCAGACTCCGAACCAGCCGCCCATCCAGGCATAGAATCCTATCCAGCCTGCGGTCAGCAGATTGTAGCGCCAGAACGGATTGGTTCGATGCCAGGCGGGAAGACCGAGACGAGCGAGTCGGTCGCATTCGACCTGCCAGGACATGAAAATGCTCCCGAATACCCCCCAAAGCACAAAATCCCAGACAGATTGTCCTTTGGCAGAAAAGACCGGGTCCAGCGGTGTACCCACGTGTCGATGATGGATAAACAGATGTTCGGTGCGGTAGTGGGCAAACGCGATCGAGCTTAACAAGAGTTCTCCAAGCCCGCGCTCCCACCGTGCCGCCCGATGAATCAACTCGTGGCCGGTGGCGAGTGTGTGGGCGGCTACGCCAAGGCCGACGGTAAGCGCGATGCTCTCGCCCGTCGAAAGATGACCCGAGACGTGAATCTGCCAGAACACATAGATGGACACAGCGAGATGACAGGGGGCCCACAACCAGAGCAACAGATTGTAGGCCCAGAGTTCGCGCTCCGGCGTGGATGGATCAAGATTGGTGGTGCGCAGTCCGAAGATCAAATCGCCCATGGTCACCCAGATCCAGAACGGGACAAAGATAAACCAGCCGCCCTCGTGGCCAGCGGCCACAAGAGAGATGAATATGGTATACGGCAAGACAAACGGCAGCGCTTTTAGGATGTGTGTCATATATCGCAATCTCCTGGCAGTGTTATGGCAATGATATACTCGACGACCCGCATGGCTGGGGTCTGCCATCTTTGTTTTCCACAGATTTATCCTTGCCAGTGATATTTCTGGCCACGCACAGGCATTTCAGCACCTGATCAGGCGGCGGTATGGCCATGGAGCAGGGCTGGTCCGCCTAGCTGGTAACGAAAGCGGGATAAAAGTCCGCCCCACTTGCGTGGAGCGTGGAAATGCGCCCCCGAATAGAGGATGGCCATCCGGCCCCGTAGCATAAATGCGGCACGTGTACAACATAACTTGAGGAGGGTCTGATGGTCGGAACCCCCGTGAGGAACGTGCACTGGTTTCCGTTTTTATAGCTGCTCCTGGGCGATTTGTGGGTAGGTGGCCGGATGACGGAAGCGGCCCGGTTGGGCTTCTGTCTGCGGGACAGCCCTATTCCGACATTGGAGGTGTTTCAGAAGGCTAAGGCGAGGGGCCAGTGACGGTCCGCTCCAGTGGCGAGCCCCCCATTCCACAGGTCTATGGCAGTGAATGCGCGGACACCCGGCTGCGGCGATACCACTAGCGGCTTTGTCGTACTCTGGAATTGGGGACTGCTAGACGAAGGCCCGCGTGTGCGACACCGAGGCTGTGTTTGTGCAGAGTCCGTTCCAGGTCGGACGCTGGGCGGCGAGTCCCGAGGAGGCGAGACAGTGAGCTACGACGCCTTTATGCCTTCCGTCCACTGTGGTTATGACGGGCAAGAGTGGGCCGCCCCCGACCGGCTTTCAGCTCTGGAACGGCTACCTCAAGTGGAACGCCCACCCGGCACATTTCGAGGCGCTTGCGCAGCGGCGCTTCCCATTGTCCTATCTACCAGAATCGCCGGAAGCCTGACGCTGGCAGGCCCCCAACTCTGCGGAGCGGCCGGACGACTTCAACGGACCGACGATTCCGGTCCATTACACGGGGCCACGTGAGGTCGATGGTTCCAACGATGAGATTCGGCTATAGTAGCGCTATGGTGCAGGTCCCCAGCGGTGGTTGGCGACACACCCCGGCCGGGGGTGGGCCTGCCGTCTGCTGCGTAACGTCGCCGTTGCGTTGGATAGCACACCCCGACCGGGAGTGGGCCTGCCGCATTGCTATCTCCCAAGCCGCCCAGACATGACCCGCTACCCTTGGCGGTGGCGACCACAGGGAAGCAGGCCGCCCGTAGGAGCCCCCCTATATCACCATGCCCGTCCTATCCGGCCGAGGGTCCCTTGGGGAGAGCGGGCGCGTGCCGCCCCGAACACCCAGCACATTCTTTTCATTGACACCCCCACCATTGCCAGGCTGGAGCCTAGGATCTGTCAACACTATCGTACGGCATCAATGATGAGGGCAAGACGCTGCATCCGAGGAAGAGCACGGCGCGTTGCTCGAAGCGCGAGCAGAGGCGGCGGAACCCCTGCAATCGACGCCACACCCGCGCGATTGCAGTGCGCCGCGTGGACAGCTCACGGGCAGACGCCCAAGGGCTCACCCGGGTGCGCCGCGACGGCCCCACGGGCGCCTACCCCAGCGCCACGGCCCAGTGCCGATTCTGGGCGCCCGCGGACGCCCGGTCCCTCAGCACCGCGGGAGGAGCGGGGGGCGGGCCCCGGCGAGTCCGCCACGGGCGGCCCGCCGGGGCGGCGGGGGCGGGCCCGGGCGAGCGCGCGCAGGCGAGCGCCGGGCGAGCGTCCGCGGCACCCCTAGGCATCGTGGGGGGCCACCCGCCTCGGGAGCGGCCGAGGGATGGAGGACCGGTTGTGTGCGCGCCCCCGGGCCGGCGGGAGGGCCCTGGACGAGGGGGCGGGCGAGCGACCGGGCCGCCCGCGTGAGGCGCCCGCTCTGTTCCCGGTGCAGATGCGCGCAGACCCGGGCGAGCCCCCCGGTTTGCGACCAGCGGGGCAGCCGGAGGGAGAAGGGAGGCCAGGTGCCACATCGGGCCGGCAACCCGCGCCCTGTGCCGCCCTGCTCGGTGACAGACAAGAGGGCGTTGAGTACGGGGCGAGGGGAGAGGCGGACAGGGCCGCGCGGCACCGGGAGATGAGGCGCGATCCGGTCGTATGGAGCTTGCGTGCGGTCCCTACAGCCAGGAGACTAGAATCATGCATAATCATCCACATGAGTGTGAACAGGCCCTAGAATCGTTGAGCAGGCTGCGGCTGACGGCTCTGGCCCTCCGGTTGGAGCCCACACAATCGGCTTCATCCCATCAGGCGCATGGGCGGAGCACTGGCGGTGTGGCCATCTGGGCTGCACGCTGGCTCGCCACATGAGCCTACCTGTTATGGCTTCGGTCCATCGGCCGGGGCGTACGCAACATACGCGTGACGCAGGGGCACACGAGGTTCTGGTTGGAGAATATCTTACGGGCACAAAACACTAACGAAAGCTATTCGGGCTTGGCCCGGGGGCATCACTTGTGGAGTACCCGCGGGAGCAGAGGTGGCCCTGAACGCACGCGACTTTTTTCGTATTGGTGCGGCCAAGCTGCTGGGTGACTATTGCTGACGTTGCCCAACCATGTTTCAATCGAGAGGTTGCGACGGGCAATTCACATGCAGTTAGCCCGACACGGGCAGGCACGAAGGAAGCCTCCATGTCTATGCAGTTCGGCGTCTTTTATCAGTTACCTTGCGCCCCTGGGCAATCCATTCCGCAACGCTATCGGGAGACGTTCGAGCAAATTGTCTACGCGGACGAGTTGGGTTTTGATTCAGCGTGGCTAGCCGAGGCCCATTTTGACGCCAGCTTTTCCGCCATGCCAACTCCACTGGTTGTTGCTGCGGCCCTCTCGGGACGCACCGAGCATATCCGCCTCGGCATTGGGGTCAGCCAGATCCCCCTCCATAATCCGGTCAGCGTGGCGGAAGAAGCCGCAACGGTTGATATTGTCACCGGCGGAAGGCTAGACTTTGGCCTGGGTCGGGGGACATGGAATCACAACTTCGACGGTTTTGGTATTCCCTGGGAAGAACGCACGGCCCGACTGGAAGAAGCGATTGATATCCTGGAGCAAGCTTGGGCTGATGCCCCGCTTACCTACCACGGTCAGCACTATCGGTTCGAGTCAATCAACGTCGTGCCCAAGCCGATTCAGCAGCCCGGTCCGCCGCTGCATATTGCCGCCAATAGTCCAAGCACGGCCAAGTTTGCCGGACAGCGCGGCTTACGCCTGTTAATGGCCGCCCCCATTCACCCATGGCCGGATGATTTTCTAACCCACCTCGGGCTGTACCGTGATTCGGCGGCCAAACGGACCGCGGGAAATGCACAGGTGTCGGCCGTCTTCTTTGTCTTCACGGCTCGGGACCGGGCTGCGGTGCGCAGGCAGATGGCCGACAGTTTTGCCCGTCACCCCATAGGCCAGCGTACCACGTATGAAACGGCGGAAGGGAAGATGGCCATATTCGGCAGTCCACAGGAGTGTATAGACCGGATTGCAGAGGTGCAGCAGCGGGTCAGGCTGGATTCCCTGATCTGTTCCTTCAATCCTGGCGGGACCGTTCTCCATGAGCATGTGAAAGTGGCGATGCAGCGCTTTGCGGAAGAGGTGCTGCCGAGCGTACGTGGCCTGTAGTGCCTCAGGCGCTCCGTTCAGCCATCCGGCTCACGAAGATGATTGAGGCGGGTTTTCCGGTCCTCGGGTGGACCGGCGACCACAGCCTCATAGGAACAGACCTGAAATTGTCCGCGTCCAAGTCGCTGCGCTTCCGCTATCAGTTCGGGCGCAATGCCAATACTAAAAATCTCAATTCCACAATCCGCAAGGCATCCGTCATCAAGCACACGCGGTGGCGCCAATGCCACGGTAACGCTCTGTTTGTCGCTGAATTCCAGCATACACCCGCCAAGCAACAGCAGGGGCGAGGTCGGCCCTCCCCTGCCCGCTAGAGAGACTTCGGCATGCCGTCCACTTTTGGCACCTCTGGATGCATGACATCCCATGGCTGGGCACTGGCCACATAAATATCCCGCTGGGGCCGGTACCAACTCGGGTCGTCAAGACTGCCCGCATATAGAACCCTGAAGTCTGGCACGGCGGCGTTAGTTAACAGGACGGGGGAACCACAGGAGGGGCAGAACCCGCGGCCCATGGTGTGGCCACGGTCAGCCTGCTTCTCGAACCAAGCCAGTTCACCCGTGAGAGAAAAATCCGATTTTTTAACGATGACCGCTGCAAAATAGGCACTGCCGGTTGCGCGCTGGCAGTCTCGACAATGGCAATTCCCCATATAGAGCGGCTCAGCCACACAGGTATAGCGGACCACACTACACGCACAGCCACCGGAAAACGGGGCCTTCATATTCAACCTCCTTCAGCAGTATCGAGAATAATATTCTAGAAGCGTAACTTCATGTCAGGCTGCGCCCGCAGGATGCATCTCTTTCAGACGCGGACACGCTTCTTCGAGCAGAGAGTTCCATGCCGAAGCCGGCCCGTCCCATCAGGAGGATTTGCCCAAATCCTCCTACGTGCTTCGTAAAACTTGATGATTTGACGGCACGCGGAATCTGGGCTGCTGGCAAAGACCAGTCCGTACTCCATAAAGCGCTCCAGCTTCGAGTTCTGGAACATCTTGAACACGCCCGAAGCCGGTCCCTTCATCGCCCCAGCCATCGCCTGTGGAGGATGAAAGCCGGGCGGACTGGTAGACTGGAACGGCCCCTTATTGGCCTCCACGTACCACATCAGCTTGCGCGCCCCTGCATAGCCTTCCTCACCCGTCTCGCCCGAGCAAACCAAGGCGGCGTAGGCAAAACGGCCAAGCTGGCAGGAGTGGCGTCGAGTTCAGCCCGGCGCGTCCGATAGGCGTCAAACATCTGTTTCGGGCCGTCGAAGCCGGCCAAAGGGCAGGCCACAACAGTGCCGCCTCACCAGCCACCTGCGCAGAGCCCGAACTGAGCGCCGTGATCCAGAGGGACGAATGTGGCTCCTGATTCGGGTCGGGGCCAGACATTGATCTGACGATGGTGAAAGTATTCACCCTCCCAGTTAAACGGCTCGTCGTGACTGGGTCAAGGGTTTGAGAATCAAGTCGTACGCTTCCCAGAAGCGCTCCATCATACGCGTGGGCCAATAGTTGCTAGCTGGCACACCATATGGCATACCACGCACAAAGTCTACCTCCGGCCGTCCGTGAGAGTAGACATCCATCATGACCAACCTCTTCGGCCACACGCCCGGGCTCGTGTCGGTTCAACCGGGTTGCCGAGAATCAGCAAGCGAGTCGTTTTGCTCTCACGGTCGAGTATGCCTAAGGAACCTCTGAATAAGTCCCTTAAAGGCTGTAGTATCGAAACCCCATTTTCTGCGGGAGCCCCAGAACCAGAGAAGTTGCTCCGTGGCAGCAGAGCCCCACCAGAGGCGCCCAACACGTCGAGAGGCAGTGTCTGGAACGGAGGGACAAGTTGATCTCCTGGCATCAGTGGGAGAAGGCAATGGTCAGACCCTCCCCCAAGCCCGGGCGAGGCGTCGCCCCTCCCCGCGGCCCACGAGGCTCAGGGGGCCCTGCCGACAGCGGTGCTCCACCCTGGGCGAGCCGGCGCGAGCAGCGGCGCGGTGCGGGCCTGAGCCGGCGCGGCCCAGCCCGGATGAATCCCCGCTCTGGCACTGCGGCCCCCTGCGGGACAACCCTCAGCGGGGACAGCCGCGCCTGGAAGACGTGCCCCACCCCCGGGAACGTCAGGGGCTGCTGTTGCGTGCAGGGCCCCTCGGCGCGGCGCTCCTTCTCTCCGCGCCGCCCGCGCCCCACAACACAGCGGACCAGCAGGCCCCCGGAGATGCCCCAGACCAAGCAAGGCCACCAAGGGCATTTTGGATGAAGATGCACATTGGTGTAGATGCAATCTCGGGTGTGATCCACAGCATGAAAACCATGGCGGCCACCGCGCCGGCCCTCCCCCAGCCGGCGCTCCTGTGCCAGGGCCAAGCAGGGGCGTGCTCCGGGGACGTGGGTGCCCGGGGTGGCGCGCAGCGGGCAGCACGAGCGCGCGGACGTTGGGCGCTGCCCAGGGGCGGGAGCGGGGCCGGGAGAAACCCGCCACCCGATAGGCGCTCCGCGCGGCCTTCCCGCCCTGGGTTCCGTGGCCAAACGCGGGTGCCCGCGTCGGGCCACGGCGGCGGGATTGTGTCCCATGGCAGCATCCCGACAAGCAAGATCCCATGACTGGGGGGGGGGGGGGGGATTCCTCCCCCGGTTGGACGTCACGGCGCCACTTGGGCTGGCCGTCCGCCCCCAGGAGGGGATTCCTCCCCCGGTTGGACGTCACCCTGGAAAAAGGGAGCTCTTGTGCAATCCTGGATAGTTGGTCAGAGGTGCCCTAGAGTGGTAGGATCGCCTGGATTGAGGTTGGTCGGGGTCTGATGGTGCTCGTTCACCATGATGTCAAGCCCCAACTCCTCGGCAATCAACCATTCGTCGGTAAAGTGGTGGTACGGGTCGGCTCCGATTTTCGGATCGTAGTGACGATTTGGAAGGATGACGCGGACCCGCGTTATCCTCTATATTCGCATCGGGTAGCAGATGGTAGGCTTTTCCGCTTCAATGCCAGACCCGCATGAACACGGCTCCTTTATTGATGTTGAGGAAAACAACGCACCGACCCGCTCGGCAACTACCTCCGGCAGTTCCACATGCGGCCAGTGTCCGGCCCGGTCGATGACGGCAAGCTGCGCGCCGGGCCTAGCGTCACGACAGGCGGTACCATAGCGGTCGGAAGTCACAAAACGATCACTCGCCCCCGGACGAGAAGCGCCGGATGGAATTATGAAAAGACGACTCCCGGGCACAGGGCGGTTGCTTCCCAATTACGGGCAATCACGAAGAGTTCATCATCGGACAGATTAGTATAGTCAACCGCGGCCCGGGTCGTGGTATTGCAGCCACACAGCCTCACCACATTCCCCCCCTCCAAAGCCCCATGCATACCGCCCAGCCTCTCCATCAGATACGGCAGGGTGGCCCCAATGTGGGAGATAATGATACGTCCCGTCCATCAGCCGGGTGTAAGGGAAGTCGCTCCGTTTTTCGAGCGGGCAGGCGATGTGCTCGGACAGGAAATGCGTGTGAACGCCGACTTTCGTGCTCGCCCTCCTCTCTACTTTGCGCCCCCGCGCTTACCCGGCCTTTCGGAATTCACTCCGCTCGTCAAAGCCGCCCTCCTCGGGCGTATGGCCGTAGATGTCGCGCACGTAGTATTCGGACTGATGGGTCGCGGGCCGTCCGCCCCAGCCATACTCAATCAGCCAGCCTGAGGGCGTGCGGAAATAGAAGGAATACATGTGATCGTTGGAGTGTTTCCCCGGGGTAATGGCGACCGGCACTTTATGCTCGCGGACGATCTCGTAGGTCAGGCCCACATCGTCCAGATTGTCCACCTCCACCATGATATGGTTGAGGCGTTGCTTGGACGGGCCTATGCCAAAGGCCACGGAGTGGTCACGCTCGTTGCAGTGCATAAAGACTGGCGCGATGACCTGCTTGCCCCTTTGAATCTTGTATTCCACGCTGCCGCGCATACCCAGGACTCGGTAAAAGCGATAGGCCGCATTCGTATCCTGTTGGCCGACAATACAGTGTCCCAAGCCGCCCGCACCAGTCTTGAACCGGCCGTGCATGCCGCGTCCAGGATAGAAAGGCTGGCTGAACTGCACCTGTGGACCGTGGAAGATTTCAACGGGATTGCCGTTGGGGTCTGCGAGCTTCAACACTTCCAGCACGCGGCGCTCGGCGGCCTCGTCCGGCGATCCCACACGGTAGGTAATATCCGCCTCGGACAACTGCTGTTGCATCTGTCCGAACTCCTCGGGCCCGGCAACCCGAAAACCGAGATAGAGCAAATCTTCACCGGGATCGTCGTGCAGGACAACCCGATGATGCCAGTAGTCCATGCGCGCGTAGCAGCGGTCGCTTTCTCCCTCATCCGTAACTTCCCAGCCAATGATATTGGCCGCAAAATGCCTCCATATGTCCATATCTTTGACACCGACACCCATATATCCCAGTTCTGTGACGTGAATCATATTTCCTCCTGTAATAGTTGTTTTTCCACCCCGTTTTGGCCACTCCCATCCGTGACCAATCATATCCTTGCTGTCAAGACAGATACAGAGATGGACGGAACGCGGCTTCCGTTCCGGGTTAGGAGGAGTACGCTACCGTGGCCCTCTCGTCTCAGGCCTGTCATGTGTCAAGCGGGAAGGATCGACCGCTGACGGGAGTTGCCATGATCCGAACAACGCCCGTAGGCAGTTGGCCTCTCCCTGGACACTACCGGAACCGCCTGTCTCCAGTATCACTGGAGACAAGCCCTACGTGCTCGTCAGACTGACGCTCAGCGGCGCGGCGTGAAGTGGCGCGATCCGCGTGGGTAGCAGGCGACCGGTGTGACCTCAGTTCATGGATGGCGCATTTTTCGCTGCGGCCTTCATTCAGCACATTTCCCGCCACCCCACCGGCCTCCGCCTAGGACCTGTTAACACTATTGCAAGGCATCCATGATGAGGGGGAAGACGATGCATCCAAGGAAGAGCACGTCGCGTTGCTCGAAGCGCGAGCAGAGGCGGCGGCCTCCCTGCAAGCGACGCCACACCCGCGCGATTGCGGTGCGCCGCGTGGACAGCTCACGGGCAGACGCCCAAGGGCTCACCCGGCTCCGCCGCGGCGGCCCCACGGGCGCATACCCCAGTGCCGCGTCCCAGTGCCGCGTCCGGGCGCCCGCGGACGCCCGGTCCCTCAGCACCGCGGGAGGAGCGGGGGGCGGGCCCCGGCGAGTCCGCCACGGGCGGCCCGCCGGGGCGGCGGGGGCGGGCCCGGGCGAGCGCGCGCAGACGAGCGCCGGGCGAGCGTCCGCGGCACCCCTAGGCATCGTGGGGGGCCACCCGCCCCGGGAGCGGCCGAGGGATGGAGGACCGGTTGTGTGCGCGCCCCCGGGCCGGCGGGAGGGACCTGGACGAGGGGGCGGGCGAGCGACCGGGCCGCCCGCGTGAGGCGCCCGCTCTGCTCCCGGTGCAAATGCGCGCAGACCCGGGCGCGCCCCCCGGGTTGCGACCAGCGGGGCAGCCGGGGGGAGAGGGGGGGGGGCCCCGGTGCCAAAGCGGGCCGGCAACCCGCGCCCTGTGCCGCCCGGCGCGGCGACCGACCAGAGGGCGGGGAGCACGGGGCGAGGGGAGAGGCGGACCGGGCCGCGCGGCACCGGGAGAGGAGGCGCGATCCGGGCGTATGGCGCTTGCGTGCGGTCCCTACAGCCAGGAGACCAGCATCATGCAGAATCATCCACATGAGTGTGAACAGGCCCTAGTGAAACCGCAGGCCGACGAGCTACGGACATATAGGGACGTGGCCCGCTACATCCATCGGCTAAACGGACAACTCCCTTTCCTTTATCCGTACGCGGCAAAGCGCTCTAGATGGTGGTCCGCATCGCCAAAGGTCTGGGCGATCATAGTCAGGCGGCGGAAGGTATGACTGACTTTCAATTCCTCGGTCATGCCCATCCCCCCGTGCAACTGAACAGCTTCCTGGCTAATGTGACGGCAGGCATCGGCAATATGGATTTTTGCCGCGGATATAATCCGACGGCGCTCGTCAGCATCCGCGATGTCGGCTTTCACGCAAGCCAGACAGGCCATGGATTTGGCCTGCTCGGCAATGATCGTCATTTCCACCATACGGTGTTGCAGGGCCTGAAACGAGCCGATCGACACCCCGAACTGTTTGCGAGTCTTGAGGTACTCAAGCGTCGTGTCGTTCGCAAACTGCATGGCCCCAACCGCCTCGGTGCAGACCAAGGCGGTAGCGTAGTCTACCACGGCTTCGATCAGCGGCAGGGCCTGTCCTTCCGGGCCGATCAACGCATCGACGGGAACAACCGTCCCGGCGAAACACACATCCGCGGCGCGTAAATTATCAATCGTCCGATAGGACGCGAGCGTCACGCCTGGCGCGCTCGGGTCTACCACAAACAGGCTGATGCCGTCCGTGTCGGTGGCAGGCCCTGCGGTGCGCGCCGACACAATGAGTTTATCGGCGCAGGGCGCGTGCAGGACAACGCATTTCTTGCCCTCCAGCCGATAGCCGCTATCGGTCTTCTCCGCCCGGCAGGCGACATGAGCCAGATTATAGCGCGCTTCGCGCTCGGTTTGAGCAAAAGCCAATTTGCACCGACCCGCGACGAGAGCTGGTAGAATCTCTTGCTGCTGGGCCTGACTGCCGCCCCGCGCAATAAACTGTCCACCCAAACCGACGCTGGCCAGATAGGGTTCGACAATAAGCCCATCGCCTATTGCTTCCATGACCGGCATCAGGTCTACCGCGTTTCCCCCAAAGCCCCCAACCTCGCTCGCAAAGGGCAGGCCCAGCAGGCCCATTTCGGCAAAGGTGGTCCAGACCCGCTCGCTATAGCCCTGGTCGGACTCGATGATCGCTTGGCGAGCGGTAAAGGGGTAGTCCTTGGTCAGAAATTGACGGACACTCTGAGCTAGCAGTTGTTGTTCTTCGCTGTAGTCGAAATTCACGCTGCGGTCTCCTGTTTACAAATCCGGTTTACAGCCCGAGGGACGCCTTGGCAATAATATTGCGCTGGATCTCATTGGAACCCGCATAGATCGAGGTCTTGCGGTAATTGCAGTAGCGCGGGGCGATACTCGCCGTTTGCCGGTCAAAGTCCGTGGCATGCAGCGACTGGAACGGCTGGGCAAGCGGCCCGACCGCTTCCAGCATGAGTTCCGTGAGCGCTTGTTGGATTTCCGTCCCACGAATCTTGAGCAAGGAGACTTCCGCGCCAGGTGCCCGTCCGCCGCGCATCTGATCCAGAAAACGCAAATTGGTGATCTCCAGAGCCATCAGTTCGACTTCCACCCGCGACAGCCGGTCGCGGAAGCGTGGGTCGTCGATGAGCGGTTTGCCGTTTTTGGACTGCTGGGCCATCAGTTCCTTCAACCGCAGCACCTCTCGCTTTGACGCACCGGTGTTACCCGTGCCGAGGCGCTCATATCCCAGCAGATATTTGGCAACCGTCCAGCCATCATTTTCTTCATGAATAAGGTTCTCCGCCGGTACCCGGACATCGTCAAAGAACACCTCGTTCACTTCGTGACCGCCATCCATGAGCATAAGTGGTCGGACGCTGATACCCGGTGTGTCCATATCCATGAGCAGAAAGGAAATGCCTTGTTGTCTTTTTGGAAAATCGGTGCTGGTCCGAACCAAACAGAATATCCAGTCGGCGTGCTGGGCCCAGGTGGTCCAAATTTTCTGGCCGTTGACGACATAGCTGTCTCCCTCCCGAACCGCGCTCGTCTTGAGCGAGGCTAGGTCAGAGCCCGAGCCCGGCTCGGAATAGCCCTGGCACCAGAACACGTCGCCATTATACATGCCAGGCAGAAAGCGCCGTTTCTGCTCCTCGGTACCAAATTTATGCAGGACGGGCGCACACATAGAGACGCCAAAGGGAATACGTGGCGGGCAGCCGGCATAGCCACATTCTTCTTCGAAAATATGCCGTTGAACGATGGTCCAGTTGGCCCCGCCCCACTCTTCCGGCCAGTCGGGGGCTCCCCAGCCTCGCTCGGCCGTGATTTTCTGCCAGCGTAGCAGCTCTTCTTTGGTCAGCTCTTCATAGTTGACGACCTTAGCGCGCAACTCGTCCGGCAGGCTGTCCTTGAGCCAGGCACGGACTTCATCACGAAAGGTCATTTCTTCGGGGGAATAGTTGAGGTCCATGGCGTACTCCTTTTCGTCGATCTGCCCTATGTATCAGGCTGCTACGGAAATCCTAGGCCCCGGGTCCCTGCTGAATCTGCCGGGGGATACAGTCGGGGACAGGTTTGCTATGCTTTACTGGCACGGCCGCTGACTCTACCAAGATTGGAGGATTTTGGTATGCCTGCCCGCAACGCACCGCACCCCCACGAACAGCCGCTCTTTGGCATGCGGAAGACGTTTATTTCCGAAGTCGCACCACCCCGCGACCTGTCTGGCCCGGCTTGGTGGTTCGGCTTTCACCGCAATCGGCTCCTGCTTCAGAAGCATGACGAGACGTTTCAGGTCCCCTGCCTGGAGCGTTTTGAGGAGTTGGAGGTCTCCGCGGGAAATCGACACTATCTTGGGCGTTATGAGGGGCAGGCATGTTATGCTGTTGACGTGCTGGACGCGTCGGCGTCCGACCACCTGGACTTCAAAGACCTGCGCCAAGCACACGGCGGGCTAGACGAAGATTTGTTCGTGCTGAGTGGTCGTGCCATCCAGATCGTCGAGTGGGACCGCACCCATCAGTACTGCGGGCGATGTGGGACCCGTAATGAAACCAAATCGGATGAGCGGGCCAAACACTGCCCCAAGTGCCAACTTCTGAGCTTCCCCCGCTTGTCGCCCGCCATTATTGTGATGGTAGAACGTGACGGAAAAATCTTACTCGCCCGTTCGCCCCATTTCCCAACCAAGATGTACAGCGTGCTCGCGGGCTTTGTGGAACCCGGCGAGACCATAGAGGAGTGCGTTGCTAGAGAAGTCAAAGAAGAAGTCGGCCTCACGGTCGATAACATTCGGTATTTCGCCAGCCAGCCGTGGCCGTTTCCGAATTCGCTCATGCTCGGTTTTACCGCCGAGTATGCGGGGGGCGAGATTGAAGTGGACGGCGTAGAAATCGCCGAAGCGGCTTGGTTCAGCCCGGATGCCCTGCCCGCCATCCCCGGCCGTATCAGCATCTCCCGCCGGCTGATCGATTGTTTTCTGGACAAGCATGGGTAGAGGGGTAGTCGAGCCGTTTTCCCGTAGCTCCGCAGGTCGGAGGAGCACGGCGTAAATCCGACCCATCTCCTGCCGCTTATCGCTTGACCGCAACACAGATCAGTAATTTGTCCTCGTCCGTATATTGCGTCACCGTCAATCCATACGACCCGAGGAAGGAATCTGCTTCGTCCTGTGAGGGGAGCGCCGTTATGGGGAACGGCTCTGAACGGACCAGCCCTTCAACGAAAGCCCGGCCTTCCGGGTGACTAATCACCACCCGCCCGCCTGATCGTAGCATGCGCATGATGTTGCGCAGCGCTCCAGGCTTGTCCGCGATGTTGCCATACATGCCGTTCATGAAGACCACATCGACGCAGGCGTCGGGTAAGTCCAGGACCCGGATGTCACATTGGTGGCATTCGACTTCGGGGTAACGGTCCGTGACCTGCTCTAGCATTTTGCCGGACAGGTCGCAGGCGTAGATGTGGCCAGGTCGATATTTGCGAATGTCGCGCATGAGTGCCCCCGTCCCCGTCCCAACATCCAGCACGTTTTCTCCCGCCTGAATGTCAGGAGCAGCAACGATGCGCTCCATACGAGTGCAGACGTCCTGGGGTAAATCGACGAGAAAACGGTCGTACACATCGTCAAACGCTTGGCGTTGTTTCGCGTTGAACTGGGCAATCTGTTCGTCGTGCATACGTTTATCCTTCTGACTCCGGTCACCAGCGGCCAAGGCCAATCCCAACAGGCACGGCTGTCAGGCCCGCCCCGACACGCCTTCGAGCTTTCCTAGGCTGCAGCCCATCTTTCACGTAGGAATCCCCCTACCCGCTCGATTCCTTTCTTACCCTCGTCCAGCATGGGATGGAAGGCATGCCAGACATGGATCATATTGTCCCAGATTTCGAGACGACACTCGACGCCGGCCGCTTTCGCCTTTTCGTCGAATATAACGGCGTCATCCAGCAGAATTTCGTCCCGCCCGACATGGACCAACACCGGCGGTAAGCCCCTGAGGTCCGCCAGATTGGGCGACGCATACGGATGCGTAGGATCGTTGCTTTTAACATAGAGTCCCGCCATGCGTCTGAGACCATGGACGGTCACCATGGGGTCGGCAGCGGCTCTGGTCCGGTACGACTCATTCGAGCAGGTCATATCCGCCCACGGGCTGATCACCACCGCGGCCGCGGGCATGGGGATGCTGTTGTCCCGCGCCGCAATCAAGGTCGCCAGGGTCAAGCCGCCCCCAGCCGAGTCCCCGCTAATGGCGAGATTATTTGGCGAGAACCCTTGCGCAATCAGCCATCTGAGTGACGCGACACCATCATCAACCGCGGCGGGAAAAGGCTCTTCCGGCGCCAGACGGTAAGCTATGAGCAAAACCACGGCTTGGGCACAGCGGGAGATTTCTCCGGCCAGCGACCGGTGCGTATTGATCGAGCCAACGACATATCCCCCACCGTGCAGATAAAGGATCGCTCGCTCGGCCTGACTACCCGGTGCCCGGATCCATTCTGCGGCACGGCCCGCCACGTTCACCGCTTCTGTCTCAATATCGCCCGCAGCCTTGAAGGCCAGCTTTTCCATGCTTTTGCGCATGGCCTCGACCGGCGGCTCAACATCCGCAGGAAGCTGTTTTTCGCGTAAAATCTGCTTCAGTCTATCAATACTCATGCCCGCCATTGGCTTCCCCCCAGCGCGTGATAGTGTAGACACACTATGCTTCATCGCTCCCATTGTCACCATTGCCCACTTGAGGTACCGCAAGGAGCGGGAACAGCTGGGGTTTGAGTGAAATGCAGGTGTTGGCGCTCTACCATATGAAGGGGGGAGTGGGAAAAACGACCACTGCGGTCAATCTTTCCTATCTGGCCGCGCAGTCTGGAGTCCGAACTTTGCTTTGCGATCTCGACCCTCAGGCTTCGGCCACCTATTATTTTCGTATCCAACCTAAACTCAAGCCCAAGAAGAAAGTGTTTGCCCGCAGCGGGAAGCAGCTTGAAAAGAACATCAAGGCGACCGATTTTGCGCGCCTGGACCTGCTCCCCGGCGCGTTGTCTCACCGTCACCTGACGGAGGTGTTTCAGCAAGCCAGACAGCCGGCACGCTGCCTGCACCGCAGCTTGGCCGCGCTCCAGGATGAATACCAATATGTGATCCTCGACTGTCCGTCCGGGGTGAACCTGATTGCGCAAAACGTTTTCTCTGCCGCCGATTACATCTTGATTCCCATTGTCCCCTCACCGCTGTCGGTCCATGCGTATCAGCAACTCCTGACATTTTACACCAAACACGGCTACAACCCGAATAAACTCCGCACGTTTTTCTCCATGGTGGAACGGCAAAAAAAGCTGCATCGGTCCGTCATGCGGGAGCTGACCGCATCCCACCCCGAAGCCCTTCCGCAGGCCGTCCCCTATCTCGTCGATGTCGAAAATATGGGCATCTGCCGGGAACCGGTTCTCGTCTCGCTTCCCCATTCCCGAGCATCCGAGGCGTATAAACGGTTGTGGACAGAAATAGAAGCACTCCTCAATCAGGCCCACCCAGGCTCTCCGCCCGCTCTTGCTGACCTTGGTGGTCTGGCGGCCCGGCAATCTCAACCCGGTCGGGACCATTCAAGGGCAAAATCGTCGGAGCAATCGCCGCGATCAACGCCCGAAACTCCCCCACAACCCGCTGCTGCAACACCCGCCGCTCCGAAGTCAGCGAAGTAAGCAGGATTTCCAGGGCATAGTGCGTGCCGTTTTCGTGAAAGGCAAAACCTCCACCGGTCGTATCAAACTCCTGAATTAGAGCACTCTGTACGCTAATATCCTGTATCCGGCCGAGGGTCCGCTGAACACGTTTCAACTGCTTGAGTACGGCTCGGACAGGGATTTCAGGCAGAGCGGTAGGAAAGAAATCCAACAGATAGCGGATTTTTTTACACTCAATTCTCAGCCTATGGAGCTGTTCGCTGTCGGCGTATTGCAGGCTGCTGGGCTCGATTGGGGCAAGTGTCCGGTATTTTTCGACCACCCGTTCGAGGACGAACCCTTTGACAACTGGGGTATGGGATTCGTCACCCTCAAGCCGGCTCGTAAACGCCTCCCACTCTCGGATTATGGCCCGATACCGCTTGGTTTCAAAGGTCTTCGCCAGGGTCCGATAGTGTTCTCGCCGTTCTTGCTGGAGAAACGCAGAGAAAGGCTGAAAGGCAGGCCGACTGTCAGCCGGAAGCCGCTGACGGTACGCATCCTGCAGCAGGAGAAAAACATCCAAATCCCGCGCGCTCCCGGTCGACCGGCCAAGCTGGGCTAGATCTTTTCGAAACCGCCGGACTCCCTTGGGAGGAAAGACCTCACGGGTCTGTCCGAGGAGGGAGCGCGCCCGTCTGACCGCAACCCGAAAGTCGTGTAAATAGAGCGGATTATCCTCATGACGCAGACCCCGCTCATTGTACCGCACCATGGCAAGCAGGAGGCGCAAGAGGCGGCGAACTGCCTGCTCAACCGGGACCCCCGGCTGTATCGACAAAGGGCGTTTGAGCGAATATTTCCCCGGAGAGCGACCGGTTGTCTCCAACACCTCTTGATTGACACTCCTGTTTGCCGGTATGAGGCCCTGCTCCCTGCACCACAGGACTACTCGTTGCGCCTCTTTCTGATAGCCTCTGAGTGGATGGACCCAGACACGCGGCTGGAGAGGGGACGGTTGGGTGTTCTTGGCAAGAACATGCTCCTCAATAACGAGGCGTACCGTTGTCTTCTCACGCCGGTCGAGTATCCGTACCGGAATGATACGCGTGTGCAGACTGAAGAGCCGAGTGAGCGGAAGGTCGTCAATGAGCGCGACTAGGCGCTCTCGCAAACGGCTGTGCGGTAAATCCGTTGTCGCAGTGGGCAGACTGGGGCACGGTAGCTCTTCGAGCGGGAAGACCGCATCATACGACCGGAGGGCGAGCGTTTTCGCGTTCATACAGAGGGCTAGACGGTGCAGGCTGAGTTGCCAGTCAGCCGTGTCGTAGTGTACACGCCGCTCGGTCGCAAGTGGCTCTTTGTGGATGGCGAAGATCTCTCCCAGCGCCTCAAGAAACCCTTTTGGACTCCATCGCTCTCGGGGCAGGAGTTGCGTGTCGGCGATGTGTCGTCTTGGCATGCGCTCAACGAGAGCGCTCCGAGATCTTTGCCTGACCCCCTGCCCTCGCACCTGTATTTGTAGCGCAGCAACCGGTGCTCCGACAATACCGGCCTTTCTTGTAGAGGCAGCCCTAGGACCTGCTGCTAATCGCTCAGCGGCGTACCGGCCCAGTTTTTGCCGATCACTGTTTCGACGGCAATCGGAACCCGGTCCGCCACGGTCTCTCGCATGGCTTCAACCATATGGCTGGTCAGCCAGGCCTGGACGGCTTGTGCATCGGCCCGCGGCGCTTCGACCAGAATTTCGTCGTGGACGCAGGCCACGGGCTTCGCCCGCGGCGCTTGGTCGCGGTGTTCAAACAGGCACGCCAGAGCCAACTTGAGGCCGTCGCCACCTGTCCCTTGCACCGGGATATTGAGGAGCGCGTTAAAGTGCCGCACCCCCAGGAAACGGCGACCGATGAGGGTGCGGGTTGCGAGGCCGTTCGCCTGCCGCCTGACCCGCTCGGCCTGTTGTTTGGCCTGCTGATGCCAGCGAGCGATGCCCTGATAGGTCAGAAAGAACGCGCGATGATATTGGGCCGCCTCCCGGTCAGACATGCGGACACCGTACTTTGCCTCCGCGTCCCGCTTCAGACCCTTTACCCCCATACCGTACAGCAGGCCGAAATTAACGCTCTTGGCGAGTTGGCGGTGGTGCGATTCGACTTGATTGAGCGGGATGTGCAGGAGGCGCGAGGCGGTCAGGGCGTGCAGGTCGGTTTCCTCTCGAAACGCTTGCAGCATGGTCGGGTCGTTGGCCAAGACCGCCGCAATCCGCAGTTCGACTTGTGAATAGTCGGCCTTAATCAGCGCCCTCTCCGGTGCGGCGCAAAAGCAGGCACGAAAGGCGTGCGCCTTTGGGATCTGTTGAATGTTTGGGCCGCCGCAACTCATACGACCGGTGGCCGTTCCGTTCTGAAAATACACCGGATATATCCGGCCCGAGTCCGCATCGAAAAACGAGTCGATCACGCTCCGGCCATAGGTACTGACCCGTTTGGCGGCTTCTTTATAGAGGACTAGAAGCTCGGCAATAGGATGAGCCATTTTTCTGAGCGTGGCGGAACGGACATTGGGCAACTCGATACCGAGGGTCTGGAACATGGACTTGATTTGCTGTGATGACGCCCAGTTGATGGACATGCCGACATTCCGGGCGTAGGCGTGGAGTTGATGGGTGAGCGTTTCGAGTTGAGCTTCATCTTCCAGCGTCCGCGCCAGCCAGCCCTGAGCGTCAAAGGCGATACCGGCGAGTTCCAGCCAGACCAACGCCTTGACGCAGCGAAACTCAATCCCGGCCGCCGGTTCCAGGCCCGCCTCAGCCAGAGCCGGACGCAAACGATCATACAGCGGCCACAGTGCCCCCACATCACGAGCGGCGTATTCACACTGGGCTGGACTCAGTTCTCCCGACCAGTCGGCGGTTTGCAAGTGTTTCGGAAGGACCAGCCTCAATTCCTGTTCAACCACCTCTTCGAGACGATGGCGGACGCGTAATCCGGCTTTGAGTACTTGGCTGGCCAACATGGTGTCAAAGACAGTATCGGGCCAGGGGCAACCTGCGGAGACAAGAAACTTCAGATCGAATTTGGCGTTGTGGAACAGCCAACGGCGCGGAGCACCGAACAGAGGGAAGAGCGCTTCGACAGGGATGCGGCGCACATCAAACAGATAGGCGTGGCCCGGCGTCGCAATCTGGACGAGCCGGAGTGAATCTTTCCGAAAGTCGAGCCCGGTTGTTTCAGTATCGCAGGATAAGACGGGCGCGGCATGCAGGGTGGGCAGCACGTGCTCAAGTTGAACCGATCCCGTCACCAAGGTATAGTCGGACGCTCTATACACAGCCAGCGCCTTAGACGGAGTTGCGTGACCTGCCAGGGAGTTCATCTCTTCCGGGAAGAGGACGCCTTGCTCGTATGGCTGCATCATGCTTCGTCTTACCGCAAGAGCGGTATGTTATTACTCTTCAGAATCTCACGCCACATGTCGATGGTATTCTTTCCCCTCGTCAGATTCGACCTCGCACAGTCCGGCTTTGGGTGTGGAAACGGCTTCACCAATCAGTCCGTCGCGCCTCTCTGGGTGGCAAAACTCAGCAGCGGACAGGATACGGATGCCGTCGTCAGTCAGAGGGCTCCGGGGCTCCGGGCAAACGACCATTCGATCCCTCCCTTGAGCTTGGTCTTGGACTCCGTGACGCAGACCGCGCAGATGGGCGTCTGCCGTCTTCTTCCCCCTCGCCTTTCCCTCGATAGCAACGTGCAGATCGCTCATAATAATGAAATCTCCCTCAATACGACTGCCAAGCGCCGAGCACTCAGCGCCGTCAATGACTCAGCATAGGCATTGTCGGCACTCAATTCGTAGGAGACCAATTCTGAAAAGCTTTTCCATCCTCACTCTGGTTGTACGATGCCGCGTCTCGCCGGGGAATTCTCCACACCGACATCGGAAAAGTAAAATTTGGGCGCACCGATGATACGGCGGCGTTTCGTCCGCTTTTGACACGCTGGCAGCCGGCGCGCAGCCGTGTCTTCAAGGATCCGGGAATAGCCTCTAATCGCAGGGCTGAAGACACCACAGCACGGGATCTGGTCGAGAAATTGACGAGTTCAGCATCCGGCAACGCAGCGATATTCGGAAACTCGGAAAAGACGGGCAGATTCCGCACCAGCCCTTCGACCGCCACTTCTTCTTTTAGATAGTTCGGCAACATAGCTGTTCAAGAGGAGTTGCGGACGGTCCGACCCATACATCCGAGCCAGACACCCGTGGTTCAACCGGTCGAGGATGCAAGCCGGACCAATTTCTCGCGTGGCGAGACCAAAGAGTTCATGGCGGATAGCCCGGCCGCCGTGCAGGTGGCCTGCCCCCGTTTCACCTTGCGGGCACTCGGTCCGCGCAGGGCCAAATGGAACACTCGGTTTTCGTGCACCCGATGCACTTCGCCAAGGAGTTGGGAGACTTGTTGCATTTCATCAATGACGACATGGCGCTTGGCAGGCGCGTGCTCTGCTCATTTCCCACGTCAAAGCTCGAGATTCTGCATCATAGCGACGCTCTTCAGCCTCCAACAGATCGATCCAGACAGCATCCGGATAGGCATGCTTCAACAAAGTTGTCTTTCCCGTCTGACGCCGCCTCCATAGGAAAAAAGTCTCCGCACCAGGAGTTGGAAGATTAAGTGATTGCATGAGCATAGACTCTAAATTGCACACTAGTCCTCTACCCCTTCACATCCTCGTGATCATTCTATCAGGAATTATGTTAAAGTAGGGTATGGAAACTGGAGGCCAAAACAAGGAACGCAGAAGCATACCAGAATGAGCTACGCTAATCTTATTACTCCTGAGCGCTTTGACGCCGTACTGTTCGATCTGGACGGCGTATTGACGGCCACGACAAAAATTCATGCTGCCTGCTGGAAAAAGACGTTTGACCGCTTTCTGCGTCAGTACGCGGAAGTCCACAATCTCTCCTTCCGGCCTTTTGACCTTCGCACGGACTACAATTTGCACGTTGACGGGAAAACTCTGGATGACGGCGTGCGAAGTTTTCTCGAATCACGGCATATCGAGCTGCCAGAAGGAAGTCCGACCGCACCTCCCGATTGGGAGACGGTTCACGGCTTGGGCAATCAGAAAGACACCTTGGTGCATCAGGCCATCGCCTCGGACGGCGTGGAGGCCTTCCCCGGCAGCACAGCCTTTGCCACCTATGTCCGGCAACTAAGGATGAAAACCGCGGTCGTCACGCCCAGCGCAAATTGCGAACTCGTGCTCAGATCAGCCGGGATTACCCATCTCTTTGATCTCCGGGTCGATAGAGAGGTAGCCGCCCAGGAACAGCTAGCTGGCAAACCCGCCCCGGATATGTTTCTGGCGGCAGCGGACAAGCTGAACGTGCTGCCGACCCGGGCTGTGGTGATTGAGGACGCCATCTCGGGCGTGCAGTCGGGCCGCGCCGGGAATTTCGGTCTGGTAGTTGGGGTAGACCGTCGTGGCCACGGCGATCTACTCAAAGCCAACGGAGCCGACATTGTTGTGAAGGACGTGGGTGACCTGCTTAGTGCTGCGGCCTAGTTCTGCGGCCAACTCATCTCCATACGCCTGAGGCGGCACGGGCGGACAGTCCCGTGACATCGCGTGGCGTAAGCGTCCAGCTTTCCTTCTCCCACTCCAGCGTTACATGGCGAAAGCCCGTCGGCGCTTTCGCCTGGAAGACCGTTCGGTCGGATATGTCGAGTCCAGCCAATTCGGTGACAAGTGGAGGGGCGAGCAGCGTTCCGCCACTACCGTCCGCAAACTGATGCGGCTTTCCTTGCACAAATGCCGGGAACTCAGGCGTGTGGGGGTTGCTCGACAGAATCAATTCAATTCCGTCGGGCAACCTTGCCAGACCACAGTCTGAAGGAGGGGGGGATAAAGAGCAGTCCCTTCTCTGCGTCTAGCTCCGCATGCCAAAGGTCGGAAACGGCTTGTGAGGCAGCAGTCAGGCCGAGCGATTTTCAGCCAACGTTGCCAATTGCCCAGCGCAATAGGCAACAGTCTCAGGCGCAGCCCTCAGGTCAGGCGCCGTCATGGTCCAGGACAAATAGCGTGTGCTCTCCGGTGGGCACGGTATGGTGTTTCTGACTCTTTCAAAATCCGAGTGGGGCAGATGAAGTGGGGGGGGGTGAGTTTTGAGAAGTCGAGTTTGCCGGGGCTGAGGAAGAAGACGGTGCAGATGGTATGGAAGGGTCGGTAGCCTCTGGCTTTTCGTCTGACGGACTGGAGCAGGCCACTGAGAGCTTCGATGAGGCCGTCGGTCGCCGTGTTCGTGCCCATACCGCGGTGCCGTCAAGGTGTTTTTGGATCATTCTGGCAACGGTTTTCATGGGTTCGACCTTGGGGCGGTTCACATTGCTACACCACTGTTGGAGCATGGTGTGCACGAGGTTGATCGGCTTGCGATTGAGGATGGCTCTGAGTTGTTCGCGGTATAGCCAAGCTCGCACGGTACATTGGACCAAGGCCTGTGAGACCGGGGCGTTGAGGTCGGCGCTCGGTTGCGGCCCAGTCTGGGCCGGATACGTGGGCGGGGGCCAGCACAGGCCCTTGATCCGTGGGTCTGTGCACGGTTCGATGTGTCGGGAGGGCGTCGAGGGCCTTGGGCATGAGCAAGGTGGGGGCCTGTCGACCGAGGCGGATTCGCCCGCTTCGGGGTTGCCGCCGCGGGCGGCTAGGTTCCGGGCGAATTGCCCGCTCGGGTTGGCGCTCCGGCCCCCCGTGACGAACAACCCCCGGCGTGGGTGTGCATCCGCAGCGACGGGGACGTCGCTACACCCCTGGGCTCGGGAGGTCTCGTCAAAGGCGACGGCGCAGCGGCGTGGTCGTCCGCCTCACAGGCGAGGTCCACATAGCGGTTGCAGATGGCTTGGCCCCGGTGTTGGGGCAGTCCGGCCCAGCCGGGCGACGACGGCAAAGGGCGTCTCCCGGCATAAGGCGACCGCCAACGCTTCAATTCAAAGAGCCGCGTGAAATCGGAGAGCCCGCCCGCCCAAGACGGCACCGAAAATATGGTAGTCCATGGGGCGCTCCTGTTACAGCCAAGACCGAATGCCGTATTGTTCCCCCTTCGACCTCCCCCCCCCTCCCCAGCGTGCCCACCGGTTTCCGGATATCGAGAGCGGGCGCAGTGACCCGCTTGACACCCGGAGACCAGCGACTACCCGCTCGAACCTCAATGGCTGCCGTCTTTTTCATCCAACAGCCGGTGTCACCCAAGGCACGATATTTTCTGGAGTGCGCGGTATAGAGAGATCTCTGTTGACCATCAATTGTGACGCCGACAGCGTCGGGCAGCAACGCAGCCTTGCAGACCAGGACCGAAAAGTCCGGTCGGGTCGGATGCCCACGGAGATGGAATGGGAAGCGCTCAGCAGAATACGCCGTGAGCAAAATATCGAGCAGGAAGTCTCCTCCGGGCTCATTCTCGGGGCGCGGGGATAATGATCAGTTCCACCCACTGTCCGTTACGCATGACCGTCATACCGACCGGCTCGTCAACTTTGAGACCCCCAAGGACAAAGGTGTAGTCGTAGATATTCTCAATCGTCTTACCCCCCAACTCACGAACTACGTCTCCTGCCCGCACCCCGGCCCGGTCGGCTGGGCCGCCGGTCGCTACCCCAGAGAGCTTAACCCCGGTGATATTCCCCTGCGCGTAGTCGGGAATCGTACCCAGATAGGCCCGTAGGCGGCCGCGGCGGCCGAGGGCGCGGGGTTTTTCGATTCTGACATAGTCCGGCACCGTTGGGCGACGCGCCAATGAGCGTGTCAAGCCGGTCATCAATCGAGTGATTTGAGCGAGCCCGGCATAGTTCAGCTTTTCCACCGTATCACGCGGCGAGTGATATTCCGCATGCCCGCCCGTGAACGCGTTCAGGACGGGAACGCCCTTGAGATAGAACGATGTCGCATCGGTGGGCAGGTAGCTCTCGTTTTGGAGCGTGATTGGCAGACCGATGGGTGCGTTGTGTTGTTCAATTTCCTCGGGCCAGACCGAACTTGAGCCCACCCCTTGCAGCACCAAACCAGTATCGAGTCGGCCGACCATATCCAGATTGAGATAGGCAATAACGGCAGGGGAGAGCATCTGCTGCTCCGTCTGGCCGAAGGTCCTGACGAAGTGGCTCGATCCCAGGAGACCCAACTCTTCGCCCGACCATAAAGCAAACAGGATATCACGTTTCAGAGCCATCTCGCCTCCGGCTTGTTGCGCGGCAAGCGTTCTGGCAATGCCCAAGACAGCCGCCACGCCGGAGGCATTGTCGTCGGCTCCAAAGTGGATACCGCCCTTTTCCTCCTCGCGGGCCAGCGATCCATTCCCCATGCCCGTGCCCAGATGGTCGATATGCGCCCCAACCACAACGATACCAGCGTCCGCCACGCGCTCAGCCCCACGTAACCGCGCCAGGACGTTGCGGCCCTGGCGTTTTTCCTGCCGAATATCGATCCTCGCTCCGAGCGTCAGACCGTCAAGGCTGAAGCCGGGTATGAGCCGTCCGGAATCTAATGTCTCCTGAAACTCTTTCAGCGATTCGCCCGCCTGCTGAAACCACTCCGCGGCCAGCGCGTCAGTCACAGACATCGCCCCGATACTGCTGCCTGCCAGTGAGGCGTCAAAAACGAGTGGGACCAATTGTTCCTTGACGGTGGTCTTCGGCCCGCTCGCGACAATCAGGCCTTGTGCTCCCCGGTCCCGGGCAACCATGGCTTTATAGCGCAGACTGGCGTAGCGGTTGAGATGCTGACGATAGGAGGCGTCTATATCTTCGGGCAGATAGCGTAACACCAAAACCCATTTATCTTGCACATCCAAATGGGCATAGGAGTCGTATTCCGGATACTCGTCGACAGCCGGAGCGACAATGCCATAGCCGGCAAAGACTATGCCGGCGGGCTCAAAGCCGCCCACTCGTGAGAAGGCCAACGGACGCCAGTCTGTATCCATAGCATACGCCCGTCCCTGATCTGATGCCGAATCCGACGGTTGCTTCAGCATATTCTTCGGACCAAGGGAGACGCCGGCGGTGAATTCAAAAGCCTGGAAGAATGTGCCGTTATCGCCCGCAGGTTCGAGGCCGCTTTTTTTCAGCATCAAGGCGGCATACTCCGTTGCCAACCTTTCGCCGTCCGTTCCCGTCAGCCGGCCAGCCATGCGCTCGGAGGCGAGTTCGGCAACAACCTGACGGAGCTTACACGCTCGCGCCTCATGCGTTCGGAGGGCTGACCTGTCGGTGGAGTCGAGTCCCAACAGACAACGGGCCTCGGCATCATCCCAGTCGGCAAAAAAGATCTGCGCCTTTTTATTCATGGTCCGGCTGCTGGTCCACGACAGGTGCTTGCCGTCTGGAGTGAACACCGGCAGACCGTCAAAGCCATTGGCATAGGTGACCCGCACCGGTTCGGAACGCCCGTCTGTGTCCACAATATACAGCTCGAAGTTGCCAAAGCCGTGGCGGTTGGTCGTAAAGATCAGGTAGTCGCCGGACGGATGAAAGTACGGCGCCCAAGACAGGGCTTCCAGTTTCGTCACCTGCCTTTGATCTGTCCCATCAATACGCATAGTCCAGACCTCAGCTTGTACACCATCGGGGGAAAACCGACGCCAGACCAGACGCTTGCCGTCCGGACTGAAAAACGGTCCACCATCATAGCCCGGGGTAGTCGTCAGCCGACGCACGTCTGACCCATCCGCCCGCATGATGTAG
The DNA here is from genome assembly GCA_965116085.1 of uncultured Binatia bacterium (SeqCode). Classification (GTDB taxonomy): domain Bacteria; phylum Desulfobacterota; class Binatia; order Bin18; family Bin18; genus Bin18. Next base: position 3,644,076 of record OZ220487.1, on the reverse strand, counting down.
ATATCCACCTGTGATGACGGATCTCGCTGAAAGCGCACTTTCTCCTCGGCCGACAGGGTTGCATAGGCATGGCGATTCGAGGCAAAGGCGATAAATTCGCCGTTCGGAGCCCAGGACCCCTCGGCGTCGTAGCCCCTTGCCTCGGTCAGCTTCCGCATGTCCTGTCCATTGAGCGGGACTTCAAAAAGATCGTACTGCTCATCAAAGTCCCACTCGTAGCGTCGCTGGGTGCCCACCCGTCGCTCTTCCAACGCTTTCCGTTGCTTCTTTTCAGCGTCCGGATCTTCATGCGTTGAGGCAAACAGGACTTTTTCTTGAAAGGGATGGAACCAGGCACACGTCGTTTTACCGATTCCGGGCGAGACTCGGCGGGTCTGTCCGGTGAGGCGATTCATGACATAAATCTGAAAAAACGGATGGTCAGGCTCACGTTCACTCTGAAATATGAGTTGTGAGCCATCCGGGCTGAAATAGCCTTCGCCGGCACGTCTGCCGGCGAAGGTCAGCTGTCGGATATTGCGCACGAGTTGGGCTTCGTGCCAAGGCTCTGGAGCGGCAGATTGCGCGGCGGCCGCGCGGGGAATCGCAGGTAGAGACTGAGAGTCTGGCTGAGTCGGGTCGGCGAGTACAGATCTGGCGGAAAAAACAAGACTCACAGCAAAGACAGCGCAGATACTGACATGACGATTCATGGATTGGCATGATACGTGAGGAAGGGCCGGTCTGCCACGGGTATATTGTATCCTCCTTCATCGGAGTGGTTCACGAGCACTCTGGGAATGCTACACGTCCGGAGGGTTAGACAGTGCGGAACGCAGCATGGTGTTTTACCACGCCGTGCTGGCCATCATGCGGGGCCGCTCAAAGGGCTTCAGTTCCATTGCCATACACACCTCGCCAGGAACGTGATATTCGCAACGGAGTCCAAACCGGGAGGCCAGTAAAAACCCGAAGCGTGGATAATACGCCGAATCACCGAGAACGACGACCACGCTACATGCCAGCTCCTTGCAGCGCTCAAGACCGGCCCGAACAAGAGCCGAACCGATACTCCGACGGCGATATGCCGACGCCACGGCCATTGGGGCTACCCATCAGTGTGGGGCTGGAGTCTGCCGATACGGAGACCGGCGAGAACATGACGTGACCGACAACTGCCGCGTCCACCTCGACGATGAGCGAAATGAACGGTCGTACACACCCACGGAGCGTTTCGACAAGCTTCGCCCCGGCGCATCTTTCAAAGGCCGCGGTATTGATTTGGTAGACTGTCGCCCGGTCGCTCTCTTTTTCGGTTCGAATGCGCATGGATCGTTATCCGTCGGCGTGTGCGCGACACTCCATCTGTACAACATTGACTGGACACGGGCCGAAGCGATACATACACCGTATGGAGAAGCAGGTTGGCGTCTCTTCCACCCCTACCTGAGGCCCATGCAGAGTGGAGAAAGAGTTGCTCTCGCAGGTAGGATATAGCATTGACCGCCCATGATGTCAGTCCTGACGCGGCGGCTCAGGAACGGCATCGTCAACTCCCAGGCCGAGTCTCTCCGTCCGATAATTGCCGTTGGCGACGCCGTTGTTATCGGTTTTCGGAAGGCCAAGTTCCAGGAGTTGTCGGGAATTGTCTGAAGGCGGGTGAGAAGAAGGGGATTCGAAGATGCCAGATACCGAAGAATATGAGGGCTTTTACATTGAACCGCGCTCGAAACAACTCGATAGCGGCGATTGGAAACCGGTGGTCCGGGTCTTTCGGCTCATTGATGGGGTGGTCGATGAATTTTACCCCCTCCGGGGAACCGAGCGGACCCTGACCAGCCGGGAAGAAGCTGACCACTATGCCCTTCAGACCGGCAAAGATTGGGTGGACCGCCATTAGCTCGGTTCAAGAGGTTGCTGCGGGGAGCATCCAGGCAAGTCGGGGCATATGACGCGAACACACATATTAACCCTAACCAAAGGAGGCCGTATGGCGTATGTATTTGCACACATCAAACTCCGGGCGGGCAAGGTCCAAAAATTCACGGACATGCTCAGCTCGCTAGCCCCGCAGATGGAAAAACACGGCGGATGGAAGCTCCAAGGGAGTTATTTCAACGTCATCGGGCGTTTGAATACCGTCGTCGACGTGTGGGAGGTTCCAGATGCCAACTCGGTCCAGACGACCCTGGAAATCGCGTCCCAGGACCCTGAGTTCCAGAAATGGGTACCGGTCATTGAAGAGTGTATTGAGGACGAAACCTTGCAGGTGATGACGAAATTGCCCGTCTAAAGAACCCCCTCATCCCAGCCCTCTCCCTCAAGGGAGGGGGTATTCCTTGATCGCCACCCCGACCTTATTTCCCCGTTAGCTTATTCATCAGCCACACGACTGGATCGTAGTAGGCATCAACGACCCGCTCTTTCAGCGGGATGATCGCATTGTCGGTGATGTGGATACCCTCGGGACAGACTTCGGTGCAGCACTTCGTGATATTGCAATATCCTAAACCAGCATCAACTTTCAAGAATTCCCGGCGGTCCTCCTCGTCAAGCGGATGCATTTCCAGGGAGGCCAGGCGCACAAACGAACGTGGTCCGGCAAACTCGGACTTATTGTCTTCGTGATCACGGATGACGTGACACACGTCCTGGCATAGGAAGCATTCAATGCATTTATGGAATTCCTGCACTCGGTCCACATCCTCCTGATACATCCGGCGCGCGCCACCCGATTCTTCCACTTTCAGCTTGAGAGCGGGAATACTCCTAGCCTTCTCATAGTTGAAAGACACGTCGGTCACTAGGTCGCGCAGCAAGGGAAAGGTCTTGATCGGCGAGAGCGTAATGGTGTCGCCCGGTTCAAAGAGATTCATCCGGGTCATGCACATCAGCCGGGGCTTGCCGTTGATCTCGGCGCTACACGAGCCGCACTTACCGGCTTTACAATTCCAGCGGACCGCCAAGTCGGGCGCCTGCGTAGCCTGAATGGTGTGTATCACATCCAGAACAACCATCCCTTCCTGAGCCTCGACCCGATAGTCCTTGAACTCCCCCTGTGAGATATCACCGCGCCAGACGCGCAGTGTAAATTCACTGGCCATTATTTACCCTCCTCAAATAATTCCTTGAGATCGTCGGGCATCTCAGGTAAGGACTCTTCGAACAGGCTGAACTCTCCGTCTCTGCGACGCAGCACGAGATTGATCTTGCCGTATTTGTCCGGGTCGGGTCCCGGGTGATCTTCTCGGGTATGTCCACCCCGACTCTCCTTGCGCTCCAGCGCTCCCATGGTCGTAGCCTCAGCAATCGTCAGCAGCGACTGCAAATCGAGCGCCAGATTCCAGCCCGGATTATACTGGCGATGTCCTTCGACTGTGACCTTGGCCAGTCGCTCTTTTAGATTGGCGATCTCGGTCTGCGCCTTTTTGAGCTCGCTCTCGGTGCGGATGATCCCGACCAGATTCTGCATGCAGTCTTGCAGAGCCATGTGAACCGCATACGGATTCTCGCCCCCGTCATTGTTGAACGGGGCGAGCAGTTCTTGGGCGTACTGCTCGACCTGGTCGGTATCCAGACTGGGATGACCTTCGAGATTTTGCGCATATTGGGCCGCATACAGTCCGGCGCGGCGGCCAAAAACGAGCAGATCTGACAGCGAATTCCCGCCTAAGCGGTTGGCGCCGTGCAGGCCGGCCGCCACTTCGCCCGCGGCGTATAGCCCCGGCACGGTTGTGGCCGCGGTATCGGCTTCGACCCGAACGCCACCCATGATGTAGTGGCAGGTCGGACCGACCTCCATGGGCTCTTTCGTGATGTCCACATCGGCCAGTTCCTTGAATTGGTGGTGCATTGAAGGCAGACGCCGCGCAATATATTCCGCACTGCGGCGTGAGGCGATATCCAGAAAGACTCCGCCGTGCGTGCTGCCCCGGCCGGCCTTCACCTCGGCATTAATCGCCCGCGCCACCTCGTCGCGCGGCAGCAGGTCCGGTGTGCGGCGGTTATGTGTTTTGTCTTCATACCAGGCGTCGGCCTCTTCCTCGGTCTCGGCCGTCTCCGCCCTGAAGTAATCAGTAATATAGTTGAACATGAAGCGCTCGCCCTCGGAATTCCTGAGGGTGCCGCCGTCACCCCGCACCCCTTCGGTGACCAGAATGCCACGGACGCTATTAGGCCAGACCATGCCGGTGGGGTGAAATTGGATCATCTCCATATCGATCAGGTCAGCCCCTGCATCGGCAGCAAGGGTGGTCCCGTCACCGGTGTATTCCCACGAGTTTGAGGTGAACTTCCAGGCCTTCCCTACCCCACCGGTGGCCAGCACGATGGCTTTGGATTTGAAAGTGACAAACTTACCGCTTTCACGCCAGTAGCCGAATGCCCCGCCCACGCGGTCTCCGTCTTTGAGCAGGCGCTGAATGTTGCACTCCATATACACATCAATGCCCTTGTGAACGGCGTGCTGCTGAAGCGTGCGGATCATCTCCAGGCCGGTCCGGTCGCCCACATGGGCGAGACGTGCGTAGCGGTGCCCGCCAAAGTCGCGCTGAAGAATACGCCCGTCTTTGGTCCGGTCGAAAAGCGCCCCCCACTCTTCGAGTTCCAGGACCCGGTCCGGGGCCTCCTGGGCGTGGAGTTGGGCCATACGCCAATTGTTGAGCATCTTGCCGCCACGCATGGTGTCCCGGAAGTGGACCTTCCAGTTGTCCTCTTGGTAGACGTTGCGCAGGGCCGCGGCGACCCCGCCCTCGGCCATGACCGTGTGCGCCTTCCCGAGCAGAGATTTACAGATGAGTGCGGTTTTGACGCCAGCCGCAGAGGCTTCGATGGCCGCGCGGAGTCCGGCACCACCCGCACCAATCACGACCACATCGTATTCGTGAGTCTCGTACTTATCGTTTGCCATCTTAGAAGAACCTCACATCCGAAATATATCCCATTGAGAGAAAACGCACATACACGTCCGTCAGCATGACGAAAACCAGGCTGATCCAGGCAAAGAGCATATGGTTTTCGTTGAGACGGCTGACCTGACGCCACAGCTTGAGCCGCAGGGGAGACTGCGACAGCACATCAAGGCCTCCCCCACACAGATGGCGGCAGGAATGACACGAAAACGAGTAGAGGGACAGAAATGCGGCGTTGGCAATCAACACCAGCGTCCCGAGTCCCATACCGAATTCGCTCCCTCCGTTTTCGGTCGGAAAGCGGAAGGCCAGCAGCGCGTCCCACCACAGAAAGAGCACGACCAACGTCGCCGCGTAGAAAAAGTATCGGTGGAGGTTTTGCATCAGCAGGGGGAAGCGCGTTTCTCCAGAGTATTGGGCATGGCCATCCCGCACGGCACAGGCCGGCGGCGACATCCAGAACGAACGATAATAGGCTTTCCGGTAGTAATAGCAGGTCAGGCGAAAGCCAGCCGGCGCCCACAGAATCAGAATGGCCGGCGACAGCGGCCAATCGAACAGGCCAAGCGTCACATGTGCGCACGAGGTGCTCAGGCAGGGCGAATAAAACGGCGACAAATAGGGCGCGGCGTAGTAATGTTCGTTCACCAGGGCTGCCCAAGTTGTATAGATGAGAAACGTCGAGAGCATCCCGAACGTGACCGCCGGCTCGATCCACCAGGCATCAATGCGGAGTGTTTTATCAGTCGGGCCTCCTCTCTTCACAGCAACGGCTTGATCACTCATATTCACCATCCCTCGTCGTAGTGTTTCAGTTATTCCACACGTGCATATTTGCTACGTCCGTCTTCATACAGATCATTGCCATACACGTCATTGATGACGATTCCGGGGAAATCTTCGACAATGAGGCGTCGAACGGCTTCCGGGCCCAAATCCGCGTAAGCCACGACCTCCGCACACCGAATATATTTTGACAGGAGCGCTCCGGCCCCGCCGACGGCACCGAAGTAAACGCAGGTATGCTGTTGCATCGACTCACGTACCGCCCGAGAGCGACTGCCTTTCCCAATCATTCCCTTGAGCCCAAGGGCCATCAGCTTGGAGGCGTAGGCGTCCATGCGTCCTCCTGTTGTGGGTCCGGCCGCACCAATGACCATACCTGGCCGTGGTGGCGTCGGCCCTACGTAGTATAGGACCTGTCCATGGAGATCAATCGGGAGGAACTGCCCCTCGTCGATGCGAGCCATAAAGCGTTGATGGGCAGCGTCACGGGCGGTCAGCAATGCCCCGGAGAATCGCACCCGGTCGCCGGCCCGTAAATCCATCATATCCGTATCAGCCAGTGGAGGCGTCAGGAGCCGAGTCTCTTCTGTCACCATCGTACTCCAGTACGCTTATAGCACCGCTTCCTGATGCCGGTGGGCATGACACTCAATGGTCACCGCCACCGGCAGGCTGGCGATATGACATGGGTAGGTATTGATATGGACGGCAAAGGCGGTCGTATCCCCCCCATAGCCCTGCGGCCCAATCCCGAGCGTATTAGCCTCGCTGAGGAGGTCGTATTCAAGCGCGGCGAGTTCCGCGTCCGGATTTGGCGTTCCGATGTCACGAAATAGCGCCCGCTTGGACAGCAGCGCCGCTTTCTCGAACGTTCCACCAATCCCGACCCCGGCAATCAGCGGCGGACAGGCGTCCGGCCCGGCATTTCGAATGCAGTCGAGAATGAAGGCCTTCGCCCCTTCGAGCCCCTCCGCCGGGGTACACATCTTGAACCGACTCCGGTTTTCACATCCGCCGCCCTTGGCCATCAGTCTGAGAGAGAGTCGGTCGCCGGGCACGAGTTGGGTATGGACTACAGCTGGCGTATTATCGCCCGTGTTCTTACGACGAAAGGGGCCTTCCACAATGGAGGCCCGCAAATAGCCTCGGGTATAGCCACACCGCACCCCCTCGTTGATGGAGTCCTCCAGGAGTCCGTGAGTAATATGCACATCCTGTCCGACATCGGCAAAACAGATGACAAACCCGGTGTCCTGACAATACGGCAGACCCTCGGTCCGGGCAATCCGGGCATTCTCCCTGAGCATTGCCAGGACTTCACGCCCGGCTGGCGAGCGCTCTGTCTGTCCCGCACGCTCAAACGCAGCCAGCATGTCCGCGCCCAGATGATAATTTGCTTCCATACACAGACGGGCAATCGTGTCCGTAATCTTTTGGGCTTCAATGATGCGCATGGTGTGAGTGCAGGATAATCTGCCAAAGTCCACCCCCTCTGTCTAGGTCGGGGTGCAGAGCAGGGACCACCTTGGCGAGAATTTCCAGGCATGGTAAGGAGGCTTGCCGGCACCGCACGGCCCGTGCGCTGAGATTGCCTATTAGGGAGGAGGAGTCCGATGCGTGATACGTCACACACCCGAACAGAAACGGACAGTATGGGAGCCATTGAGGTCACCTCAAACCGCTACTGGGGGGCTCAAACTGAACGCTCACGCAACAACTTTCCGATTGGCGTGGAGCGGTTTCGCTTTACGCGGGCCATTATTCGGGCGCTCGGGGTACTCAAGAAGGGAGCCGCCTTGGCCAACGGTGAACTCAGCCAACTCCCCCAGGAAAAGGTTGATCTTATTGTCCGAGCCGCAGACGAAGTAATCTCCGGCAAGCTCGACGATCACTTTCCTCTGGTCGTGTTTCAGACTGGCTCCGGGACCCAGACGAACATGAACGCGAACGAGGTGATCTCCAATCGAGCGATTGAGTTGGCTGGCGGCGAGATGGGCTCCAAGAAGCCCATTCATCCTAACGATGACGTCAACCGGGGCCAGAGCTCCAACGATACCTTTCCCACGGCCATGCATATCGCCGCGGTCGAACAGTTGGAAGATGTCCTGCTCCCAGCGGTCACCCAACTGCGCGCCACATTCAACGCGAAGGCCGAACAATTCCGGGATGTCGTCAAAGTCGGCCGGACTCACCTCCAAGATGCCACCCCGATCACCCTAGGTCAGGAGATCAGCGGCTGGGTAGCCCAACTCGACGCCGCGCTAGCCGATGTCCGACGCACGATCCCGGGCTTGTACGAGTTAGCGGTTGGCGGGACCGCAGTGGGAACTGGCCTCAACGCTCACCCGCAGTTTGGCACCTGCGCCGCGGCAAAGATGGCCGCGGAGACGGGCCGGCCGTTTGTCTCCGCGGCCAATAAATTCGCTGCTCTGTCAGCCCACGACGCCATGGTCACCGCCAGTGCGTCCCTGCGCACCTTGGCCGGTGCTTTGATGAAGATCGCCAATGACGTACGCTGGCTGGCGTCTGGACCGCGCGCCGGAATCGGGGAGATTCTCATCCCTGAGAATGAGCCGGGATCATCAATCATGCCAGGCAAGGTCAATCCGACCCAGTCCGAAGCTATGACCATGGTTGCCGTGCAAGTGTTCGGCAATGATGCCGCAGTAGCCTTCGGGGGCTCCCAGGGAAATTTTCAGCTCAATGTATTCAAACCCGTCATGGTGCATAACCTGCTCGAATCGGTCCAACTGATTGCGGATGCGTGTCGGGCCTTCAACGATCACTGCGCGGTCGGGATCAAGCCCAACACCCCGCGTATTGGAGAACATCTGCGGGATTCCCTCATGATCGTCACGGCCCTCAACCCGCATATCGGCTATGAGAAAGCCGCAGCAATTGCCAAAAAGGCGCATAGAGAGAGCACGAGCCTACGGGAGGCTGCCCTGTCGCTCGGGTATCTCACTCCAGAGCAATTTGACCTCTGGGTCCGGCCGGCGGATATGACAAAACCAATGGCCTAGAAAGGCGCCTCACTAGTGCCAAATGCATACCGGCCGCACACAGGAGGGTCAGATCAATGACACAACGCTTCGGGAAGCAAGCCATGGCTGTCGGGGGAATCAACCCATAGAAGTCTAGGAACGCGCATTCCCGGCCCCGGAGCCAGAGGGAGTGCTGCTGCAAATGCAAATGGGCGGCGTATGCGGGACGGATGTGCGTTTAGGCGTGCGTGGTCCTGCATCCCTGCCTCTCCCTATTTGCCCTGGGTCATGAGGACATTGGCTTGGTTGAAGAGGTGGGCGAAGGCGTGACCACAGATCATGCCGGTCTACCGCTCAGCGTGGGCGGCCGCGTCTATTGGGGGTCCCCGGCCCTGCCACCACTGCTATGACTGCACGATAGCAAAAGACTTTTCGCTGTGTGAAAACTTGGTTCTTTTCAGTGGAGCCGATGGGCCCACCTGAAATACGTGTACGGATTACGCTTGGCGTCCTTCTGGAATGTGCTTCTATAAAATCCCAGACGACACCACGCCCGAGCCGGTTATGGCTTTTGGCTGTGCCATCTGTCCGGCGCCAACAAGGTCATGACCATAGGTGCGCCGGACCATCGCTTAGTGATGGCTCGCCAGTTGAGTGCCCAGACTACGATTAATTTTGAAACCCTGTCCGATGAGAAAGACCGGATTGCCCAAGTCTATGAGCTGACCGACGGTCGGGGAGCGGATGTCGTGGTCGAGGAGACCGACGTGTATTCGGCTTTTACCGAGAGGGGGGGGGGGGGAACTCGCCGCCCCAAACGGACGCTATGTGATTGTCGGCCTCTGATCAGGACATGGAGAGATTCCCATCGGACCGCGATATATCAATAATCGCAACTCAGCATCATTGGCTCGGCCTGAACCCAACCACAGCATGACTACGAGGCCGTCCGGGTTGCCCAAGCGCATCACGCCAACTTTCCTATGGCCGAGACCGTCACTCACCGCTTCGCGATCGAAGAAAGTCAGCAAGCCCCCGAAGCAGTAGAGTGACAGGAGACGATCAAAGTGCTGATTGTGCCAGCCTAATCGCACCGACGCCACTGTCCGCTCATCCGCCAAGTCAATGTGCGGCCCGCGGGCTTTTGTGCACAGGGAGAGTGGCGAGGGGGCCCCCCGCGCCCCGGCTCAGGCGCGGTGCCAATGGAGGGCTGACTCAGCCGCGCAGGCGGGGCCGTTCCTGGCCCCTGCGATACTCCAGGGGCGCCAAGGGCCCCAGCCCCGCCGCCGGCGAGGCTGGGGGGGGGGGGGGGCGCCACTGCCGACAGGGGCCTCGGCCCAGCCGCCACAGGCCCCTGGGGCGGCGTCCGCGCCACGGGGGCATGGTGGTCTTCACGCGGGTTGCATCCCGGAAGCCGAGCCCGACCGGAGGGCGAGGCCTGCAGGGCGGGCAGCGCCCCCCCCCCCAGGTGCGCTGCCCGCCTTGACGGCAGAGCGGTCTGGCTCCGCCGCCCGCCGCGTGGTTTTTCTCGCTGCCACCGGCCCTGCCCGAAAGCTGGGACCGGGGCAACGGGGCGACGTGCGGCTTCCCCGCCAGCCGGCGAGAGCCGGCAGAGGGATGGCCGGCGGAGCTTGCCCCTTGGCGCCCACGGCCGGTCGGGAGCCCGCTTGCCCGCCCCTTGGGGGCGGCCCGGCTTGGCCGGGGCACCCGCGCCGGGCGCCGCCTAGCGGGCCTGCCCCCGCCCCGCTGGCGACGGCGCACCCGCGAGCCGCGCCACCCCGCTGCGCCGCGCATGGCCCGCGGCGAGGCAACGAACCATCTGGACACGAAGAGGATGCGCAACGGCTTTTCCCCTGACGCCCCTCCGGCCTCATAAGCATCACGGTTCGCTCCAAAGGAGAATCCCAGATTCACAATTTGCGCCCGACGCTCTAGGCGGCGGCGTTGTCCCCCGTGGCGGCACTCAGGGGCGTCGGGGCACCGGCGGGCAAACACGACTCAAGGCCCTGGGCACCGCTAGGAGCTCCCCCTTGGTCCGCCGACAGCCCCAGGGCGAGGGGCCGGCCCTCCCCCGCGCACACCGCAGGCAGGTTCGAGGTCCCTCCCCCCGTGGGGCGGCCCGTCATCCTGTGACGCATCCTGCCACGGCCCACCGTGTTGCAGGCCAGAGAGCATCCGGGCGCCCCCCCCCCCCGGCGCGCCTCTCCCGGGGCACACCGGGCGACTAGGGCAAGCAGGGCGCGAGAGGTCCGCAAGGGAAAGCCGCAACACCTCACCCAGGGCAACCTCCTTGGTCAACCTAAAGCGCCAAGGGACAGTGATGCAAATTCATGGGGCCCGATCCTAGGGATGTCTGATACCAACGGCCATGGGTAGGAACCGATAAGCCTCGCTCGGCGGAGGTTCCCCCTTTCGGGGCGAGGCCCCGACTCGGGGGCCGGGCGACGGAGGGAGGGCTCTGCTCTCGGTTCCCATCAACGACCGTTGGTATTACGGCGGCGTATATCGCTACTGGGCGACATACCCGCCATCGACCGACATGGCGTGGCCGGTCACAAACGAGGCCGCGTCCGAACACATCCAGACCACGGATTCGGCGATTTCCTCCGGTTTGCCCGTTCGACCGATCGGCTCGGCCGCAACCAGGGCCTCGCCTAATTGAGGTTGATCAGCGGTGATACGCTCCACCATCGGCGTCTGGATCAGCCCAGGACAGACGGCATTCACCCGAATACCGGATTTCGCGTATTCCAGGGCCGCGGTTTTGGTCAATCCAACAACACCGTGCTTGCTCGCCACATAGGCAGACAGACCGGCCACCCCGATCAAACCGGCTCCTGAGGCCGTATTCACAATCGCCCCGCTGCCCTGCTTGAGCATATGCGGCAGTTCGTATTTCATGCACAGCCACACACCGGTCAGATTAATGTCGATCACTTTGTCAAACACATCTTCAGGATATTCATCCGTTGATGCGAGTCGCCCTTCGATACCCGCGTTATTATAGGCACAGTCAATGCGACCATAGGTGTCCACCACCCTATTCACCATGGCCTCAACCTCCACCGCGTTTGAAACATCGACCTTGATGAAAAACGCCTCACCACCAGCCTCTTTGACCATACGCACCGTCTCTTCGCCGCCCTCGGCCACGATATCGGCAACCGCAACTTTGGCCCCTTCACGAGCAAACGCCAAAGCCGACGCCCGACCAATCCCCGAACCCGCACCCGTGATGAGTGCGACCTTTCCATCCAACTGTCCCATACTGTTACCTCCTGTGTCTTCCTCACTTCTCTAGTCCACCATGTTCGGCCAGATAGTCCATCATAGCCGTTTACCCTAGCGGTGTAATCCGGCGGGCCCGCACCGAACCGCTCAACCATGCTCTCCCTCATCACCCACTCCCAGTGCGCGCGATTGAGTCACTGCGCTTGGCCGAGTTGAAAACCGTGTCAGGCCGAGCGGTCTTCTCGGGTCAGCACGTCCGGGCCAGGGTTTGCTTCATTGATCACCGACTACTGGACTATCCGAGCTGCCCTCGCTAGTTGGTTGTCTTCCTCCCCGGCAGCCAATCCGCACACCAGGGCAAGTACTCCAGCGGTTATCGACAGATTCGCTACAATCCCGGATCGCGTGCTCAGGCCGTGACCATAATAACCGGCAGTCGGTGGAGGACGTTCCCAAGATACTCCTTTGGATTCCAGGATTGGCGAAAGGGCCAAGCGGTTTGAGAAGTGCCATCTAGCAGGATGTAGGTCTTGGATTCCACCTCATTTCCATCAAGGCTGCAATCGCATTGCTGTCGGGACCACCCTTGTGGCTCCCCGTTTCCCCTCGGACGGCTGCATAGGGCCGTCCCGGCGGGGATTCCCATCAAACGACAAAGTTCGAGCAGTACCACCGCTCAACCACAGCTTCAACTCGGGGGTGCAGCTGGCTGATAGTGTGCAGCGGTTTCCGCTGCAGTTGCGGCTCTACCGCTGGGTGCCCCCCCACCCGCGCTTGCTACTTTTTCGCTTTGCTCCCCGTTTGCCGTATTTTCTACGGTGACACCAACAATTCGGAAATTGTGCGATGCGATGGTTGAGTTGATCTCAATAGCGTGATCGTCGATCATCCCCCAGTCACTGTACCGCTCATCATCGCAATACACCTGGACAGCCTTCGGGTCCGGAAGTTGCGTCACCTTCCAACGTGTCGTTTCCCCGCGGCGTGCTACAGTGGCCGCGTAGGTTGAGACATGCAACGTCCCGTCGGCAGCCTCATTCCGGGCCTCACAAATTCCCAGATTCGGAAAGTCGACCTCTTCCACTGTGGGTCGCTCAAACTGGGCGTCACGTTTTCCTTTGTACACATTCGTCCATGCCCCAGGTCCGCCGATCTCGCTCAAGATCAGCAAGCCGTTCAACTGCCCACGCGGATGGGCTTCATCCAGCCCAAACGTCCAGGCAAAGCGGTCCTCGTCGTCGGCAAAGAAGTCTGGCCCATATTCTTTTTCCGCTACGGCTTTGAGACGCATCTCTGTGGTCACGTCTCCAACCTCGCGTGCCAGCATTAACGTCATGGTCAGCCAGCGTGGATCGTCAAACGCCTGGACCAGAGACTTTTTGGTGTCGTTCCAGCCAAGGTCCCGTACCCCGGCCTCATATAGCGCTAAGCCAAACTCCGGTGCCTGAGGATATAGATACAATAACGGGGCGAGCATCGACAAACCGCTTAGACCAGTCGGCGGTGCGTAAGCGAATTCTTCGAGCGGATCATAATAGAACGCGAACGACGCAATATCTCCACGAGCGTTGCGGGCGGTGAAGTGTTTCTTGGCAAACTCAATCCATCGGTCGTAGACCCAATGCGTCTTGCCACCAAAAATCTTGTCATACAGCTGCAGGCTCAGACCTGCCGCACTCAGACAGTATGGCCAAATTTTCGTGTTTTCGCAGTGCGGCCCCTGCGGGCGCTCAGACCACTGGTCTTCCAGAAAATCGGAGATATCATGCTGGGTCCATTGGAATAGGCTATCATTATATCCCGTGACCTGGAACGGCTTTTCCCATTTATTGTCACCCGAGACATAGGAGTACGTCCCGAGTAATAAATTAAGAAACCCACGAAAAAAGAGATTGCCATCCGCACCTACAGGGTCCGGCTGAAGACCCCAGGGATCGACCCCGTTGGCAGTCCAGCCCGGCGGATCGTAGCGCCCGCGCATATGCTCAGGCATAAAGATCAGCCATTCTGGAGGGTATGCCTCCTGGTGCGGATCGTGGCCGATGTAGGTCAGCCAGTCGACGGCGCCCCAATACGTGACATAGCGACCCACCAACTCATCGGCGATACGCGTATAGACCTCACGCCACGCCGGGGTCTGGTCGGCCATGAGCGGGAGTGCATATGATGTTTCAGATAGATCGAATCGAGGAAACGTGCACATCGGCGGGGTGGTTACTCTATCCCACCAGGGGAGGGGCTCACCTCTACTGCTCCAGTCGTCTTGGGTGGTGGCCTTGTCCCAAATGAACCGCAGCCAACCTCGTGCACGCGGGTTGAGACCTTGCACACTATTCACTGGTTCCCTCCATTGCTGAGGCGGGTACGTCAAGAACAGGTTTAAAATTCTTGCTCTTACCCGGAACCGAAGCCCCTTTTCCCACTTGCCACAGCAGAAGTTTCTCACGTTGAGCCACCGCCGCAGTCCACGTCGGATCAAGCGCTTCAGCCACAGGCTCTCGGGTTATGCGGTCGGCAGCTTTTCCCTGCAGATTCGGCTTGACATAGGCACCTGGCATGACATGTGGCGGTTGGACGAAGCCCGGGACAAAGGCCATGACCATTTCATAGAACCACAGGATGCTCGTAGGATCGCCCTTGAGTTCGATTTCCTTTAACGCGAGCCCATTCACGATTTGCGCCAAGCAATCTGGAGCCAGAAGAATTCGTGTCCCTTCTGTCGCAGTTTGGAACAGGAGCGTGCAGTGCGCGTCCGACTCCAATCCGGTGTGCGAAGAAACACGTCGGTTGTGGAAGACGTAACTCCGAGACACACTGCCTCTGGAACCAATGGCAACGCTCATGTCTCGTGTCAGTTGTTTTCGTATGCGTGCGCTGGTCCGACTTGCGATGGCGAGTCGTATACCAACTATCCAGAGTAGCAAACGAAAAAGCATTGCTTACCTCCAGCAGGGCATCCTCCTAGAGAGGAACATGCGGTGTGTTACTCACCGCCGGGACCCCACCCGGCCTTTGGCCACCCTTCCAAGGAAGGAACGGCATCTCCCCAAACTTCGCGAGAGACCTACGCCACGACTCCCATCTGGCGGAGCAGAGGAACGATCTCCTGACCAAACCGTACGGTGTCATCATACATAGTACAGGAACTCGATCAGCACGCCATCCATACCCAATTCATACGGGCCAGATGCTCGGCGACCCCTGCCCCGCGGTGTCGGCCATCGGCACCACTCCGGCCCCGAGCGCCAGCATTTTGAGGGTGAAGCCAGCCGTGGACTCGCTGCCAATGCTCAGGCCGCTAAACCCACACCAGCGGCTGACCGGAAACGGGAAATCGAACCCTGCGGCCTCGGCTACCTGAGCAATATTCTTATTGGACTCGTACGTCCAATCATCGGGTTCGGGTTTATAGCCACTGCTGCAGTAGGCATGCCTGCAATTGGGCATGAAGATACCAAGTTGAAACTGCTCACGTTCGGATTCCAGCACACGTGATCTCCTTTGGGGGGTGTTTGCCGGGAACGCCTCAAAACGGCTGGATCAACAGAGACAGGTCAGATTCTACTCACCGCATCCGCCCGGCCGCGCTAGATGACGCCCTTTGCCTGTAGGGCTTTGAGTTGCGGAGCGTCGAGTTCGAGCAGCCCGCCGTAAATCTCTTCGTTATGCTGGCCGACTTCCGGGCAAGGTTGGTCAAACCGGAAAGACTTGCCGACAAACTTGATCGGCAGGCCAACCCCTTTCACCCCAGGGAGCGCACCGTGCTGGGGATGAATCACATCCACAACCATCTCGCGTTCAGTCAGATGATCGTCCTCGACCAACTCGGCCGGGCTCAGGACCGGGCCGGCCGGCACTTCACACTGCTGAAGATGCGTCACCGATTCCTCGACCGTGTGCTGTCCAATCCAGGCCTGGACCACCTCGTCAACAGCGTCGCGATATTTCATGCGCTGTTGCAGATTGGCGAATCTGGGGTCGGCGAGCAGGTCTTCCCGGCTCACGGCTCCAAGCAGACTCTTCCAGTTCTGGGCCGACACCGCACAGATGGACACATAGCCATCCTTGGCATGATAGACATTGAACGGCACCCCACCCGGATGCGTATTCCCCCGGCGTTCCGGAGCCAAGCCCGCAGCCATATGCTCGATCAGGTCTGGCAACAGGAAGAACGTACCGTCCTGCATGGAGGTATCGACCCACTCACCGCCGCCCGTTTTTTCACGCAACCGCAAGGCAGACAGAATCCCGATCAGGGCAAACAGAGGAGCCGTGGTATCGCTGATCGCGGCCCCGCAGCGTGCCGGGGGATGGTCCGCAAAGCCGGTGACACTGTTGATGCCGCTGGCGGCCTGAATGATCGGGTCGTAGGCCCGCCAAGCGCGGCGGGGCCCGTATTGGCCAAAGCCTGAAATCGAGCATAGAACAATGCGGGAGTTACAGACACGCAGGGTCTCGTAGCCGAGCCCCATTTTGTCAATCGTTCCCGGTGAAAAATTTTCCACCACTACGTCCGCTTTTTTTACGAGCTGTTTGAACAGGGCCGTACCCTGCGGGTCGCGCAGATTGAGGGTGATGCTCTTCTTGTTGCGCGCCCGGTGGAGCACCATCAGCCCGATGTCATCCTCCGTCTGCCGGGCCATGCTCGCTCCCCGCGGCCCGGCAAACGGCGCACGGTTACGGTGAGCTTCGCCGCCCTGAGGCGGCTCGATTTTAATGACATCAGCCCCCAGCCCAGCGAGCAGCAGAGTGCAGTACGGACCGGCCAGAAAACGGGTGAGATCCAGGACCACCAGACCTTCGAGTGGTTTCACATTTCCCTCCGTCTACGAACAAAAGAGTCAACGTATCCCCCAAACACGCGGACAAAGCCGGACATGTTCACTCTTCGGAGCCCATGTAGCTGAATCTCTCGGAAAAGAGAAGCGCTTAGCTCAGCTTGACGCCCAGCCTGACCGGTCTTAGCACACCTGAGCGAACGTCATGGAACCCGATTGTATCCAAGGAGGGCAGCATGAAATTTGGCATTTCCGTTTCAACAAAAATTGGCGACTAGCAACTCATCAGATACACTGAGTGTTATGGTTTTGGTATGGTCTGGATACCTGACTCCCAAATGATCTGGTCAGACTGCTATGCCACCATGGTTCCGGCGGCTCAGCACACGTCACGCATTCAACTCGGCACCGGCGGGCAACTCCCGGCACCCACATTGCTCCGGTCACGGCCCATTCGATTGCGTCCATCAACCAGCTTGCGCCGGGCCGCGTATTCCTCGGTATCGGTACCGGCCATACCGCCACGCGCGTCATGGATATGCCGCCCATTAAAGATTCGCGCCTTTCGCGAGTATCTGTGTGTCGTTCGCACACTGTTGGATGGAGGAGAAGTCGATTATACCTATGGCGAAACCGCCCGGACGATTCGCTTCCTCCATCAAGACTTGCATTTCGTCAATCTAGGCTCAGAACCTGTAAATTTCTTGTCAATGGGTGTTGGAGGTGTTTGATAATGCTCAGTAGAGAGGGAGTAGGTCAGGTCGGTCTCCATGTCGGGCACACGGCGCAGCCATGCGTCCGTCTCCGTCCATGGCTGCCGCCCACGGGACGGGCTCAATGCCAACAGCCTGCGGGCGGCACTGCCGCTGTCGGCCCCCTGCTCCTGCTACGCACCACAGGCCAGCGACGAATGCGACCCCTGCTCGCCGCCCAGAGATCTGCCCGCGGCCTGCTCGCCCCCGGCCTTCTCTGGGTGTGCCACCCGCAGGACGCCGGGCGCATATGACGCCGGCCTCGCCAAGCAGCAACGTCCGTGCGCGCACGGGTCACCCCTGCCACTGGTGCCACGGCATGGCCCACGAGTCCGCGACGCCCGTGCGCACACGGGTCACCTCGGCCAGGCCGGCCCCATCTCGAAAAAGGCAAGCAACGCCCTTGCACGGGCGCGCCGGCCCCCCGACGAGCGGGCATGCCTGGATCGCCGCCGCTCTGCCGCCGTCCCGTGCCGCCCTGTCCCGAGCGTGCCTCCGACGCATCGGCCGGCTCAAGCCTGACGACCTGAGGGCGAAGGGGACCCGACTCGCCCCCCCACCGACGTCATCGCCCTGCCGCCGCCGTGAGGCCGGCCGGGCCGACCCCAGCCCATCGGCTTCGGTCCCAACACCGAGCCGCCATTGTTCCCCGCTCCGACGACGCTAGCCCACATCCGCCCCCTTGATGTCCGCACGGTCGTGCGCAACCCCCGAGACGGGAAGCTCTGGAACGAGTGCGTCGCCCACTCCCCCTCCCTCGGCGACACGCCCCGGGTCGGCGCCCAGAGGCGCTACCCCGTCTAGGACCACACCGGCTAGCCGCTCGCCCCGCGCGGCTTCTCCACCGCCACCTGGACACTCGCCCCGCGCGACCGCTGCATCGGCTGGACGCCCGAGCTGCGCGAGGAGAGCCGCTCGCTGGTGGGCGACCACCCCAGAGTCCTGATCCCACCCTGGATCAAGACCCCCCACCTCGGGTCGCACCTCCTCACCCTCGTGCGCCGCCTGCCCGAAGACTGGATCGAGCACTACCACATTCCCCCCGCGCTCATTGAAACCTTCGTCGAGACCCCACGCTACACCGGCGCCGGCTACCGGGCCTCGAGATGGACTCGCGTCGGGACCCCCCAGGGGCGCGGGCGCTACGATACGCATAGGAAACGGACCGAGCCCAGAAAGGCCCTCTAGCTGCGGCCACTCAGGCGAGATAGGAAGCGGACACTCAAGCGCTGAAATCTCCCTCACCTGAGAACGGCAGGATTACCAATTGTCGCCACCCGCAAGTCCTGCTCAATTCCCATTACGATATGTTATGCTTCTGATTATTCTTATATCCTGTATAGGATGGTGAGAAGTTTACGGCGCAGGCTCCTAGGCGCGAGTGAAGAATGCCGCCGCTTTGCGGCTTCCGCCGATGGTGGTGAGGGGTCGGGGGCAGCAAACACCTGTGTGCAGGCGCGGTCGCAAAGGCGGGGGGACTCGCGGCCGGAGCGGACTGGGTCAACGGGGCTGACCCCGGTACCCACCACCTCGGCGGTGAATGGCTCTTGCATGGTGGTCGGCAACGACATTATTTTCACCCATTCCCCAGTCCACCGGGCCCGAAGAGCCACCTCAACCCATTCGAACCTCTGTGGACGGGCCCGGCGGTCGATTTCCCGGCGTTGCCACAGGGTGGCATAGCTCCCTCATGCGCGTCGTCCGCCGTCCCGCATTCCGCGTGCCCCGAAGTGCTCCGAGCCGTGCTCAAGCCAATTCGGTAGTAGTGACAATGCGGTTGGCGAGTTGTCGGAAATCATGGTGTGCCTCTTTGACCGCACTTGCATAGCTGCCGATGGCTCCGTCGCTCGGGGTGAGAGCGAAGAGCGGCTTCCGGCTCTCCTGGGCCATCGGGACCAGGCTGCGGTAAGGCTTGACGGTAGCCAAGCAATGGGCGTCTACATCCGGCGAAGGAGGAAACGCCCCGGTGCGCTGATCAAGGAGATGGGTGGCGTACTCTTGCGGCAGACGATTGATCCAGCGGTCGTACACCTTGACCGGACGGCTGAGCCGAACCTCGGGCTGTTGCGCGATGTACCCCAATGGTTTCAGACGCCCCGCCGGCAAAGGGGAGGACGAAGACGACCAGTTGTCTCGTCGCTTGGCCCACTCTTTCCGCCAGCGTCTGAGCGTGGAACCAAGGTGCCGCAGGCCGTACAGAGAAAACAGATCGGCTCCGAGGGGAACGATGATATGGTCGGTGGCGAGGAGGGCAGAGCGATTGATGGCACCGAGATTGGGGCCGACATCCGCCAGAATGACCGTCGCGTCCATCTCTTTCGCCCCGGCCTGCATCACGGTCCAGAACGCGGTCAGCCCCCGGACCGGCCGAGACTGGGTGGAGCCGAGAGCGTTGAGCCATTGGCTCGATAACTCGTCCTCGAAGCCGGCCAGCGCCAAGTCGCTGGGGAGTAGTTTGAGGGAGGCGGTGATCTTTTGGAGGACGGGCGACACCACATCTCCGGACTCCAGCAGAGGCCGGACACATTCAAAAATAGTTTTGCCACGTTCCCCTGCCTGTCCGTTCCACAGTGTTTCCAACCGGTCTTCCTCCAGAAACGCGGCCGACAGATGGGCTTGCGGGTCGAGATCACAGGCGAGGACCCGCTGGCCGGTTTGCGCCAGCATCCAGGCCAGATGGTACGCAAGGGAAGTCTTGCCGACGCCGCCGGTATTGCTGAAGAAGGTCAGGACGGGGATAGTCATGCGAAACGCCTCCGGATCGTCACCTGGACGAAGGCCTCCTCAATGTTGAATTCCGGCTCGGGATGGCCATACTCCTGCAATGCCCGTCTGGCGATGGGAATGCCGGCCCCGAACCGTTGGACATAGCCGAACACTTTCAGGGCCTCCGCCACGTTCGGATTCCGATAGTCGGTCACCCCGGGGCGGCCAAAATTCTCGCGCGTCACGATACCGAAGGCACCCCCCGGGTTCTGGATTTCAATCCGGTCGGTGAACCACGTGACCCGCACGGGCGCATGCGTGGCCTCATAGGCGCGGTGCATCACGGCATTGCGCGTGAGCTGCTGAAGCGCCGCTAGGGGATAGGTCGGCTCACGCCGTTCCCGATCCGCCCCAATCAGGTCAATACGCGTATTAATATGTGCCTCCATTTTCTCATCAAGACGCCGTAGGCTCTCTACAAGCGTCCCATCTATGGTGGCCTCGTCGATGATAGGGTCCGACAAGGCGGTTCCATCAATGCGCAGGAACTGGATATAGGCGTTGGAGAGAAAGTCGCGGGGGCGTTTGCCGAGCACGAGGAGGCCTAGGACGGTGGCGGTATGGTCAGCGATGGAAGCGATCATCTTGGTCGCCGCAAGGCGCTGGGTCCGGCTCCGCTTGTTCGCTTCAAGGGTCTCGTCACTGAACGCTCGCGGCAGATATTCTTCGTCGAACTGGCGGAGGCCGAGATCGGAGACGGTGGCACCAGGGATGGGCTGAATATCGAACGGGACGAGGGATGCCCGCCGTTTCTCGATAAGCATGCGTTCCTCTTGCTCGGTCGCAATCCCCCTTTGGGAGCCGGTCCGCACGTAAATAACTCCTCTGTAGCGAACAGGAGGAGAGTCAGACGGCAGCACGGTGACCACAGCGACCTCCTGGCCTTGCAGGATTCGTTTTTCGACCAGCAGGGACGGCGGGGGGACAATGTTGCCATCAGTCTTGATGCTGCTTAGCTGAGTGAGGATTTGATCAGTAATGGCGAGGCCGCTTGGCTCGCCATCGTTCGTGACGCCAACGAATACAACCCCGGCCTGTCTGGACCCGGGCAAGTCATTGGCAAACGCACAGACCGCCTCTCGGATCCGGGTCGATGCGTGGCCACCCAGCGTTTCCTTGTACTCAACCCGGAAGCCCTCGCCCTGATTCATCATCTCTGCTAATTCGATATCGGTCAGATGCATTGCCCCCCCCCGTCTCTTGTGATCAGGATATAGTGAAAAATCGGACATTCCCAGACGTCCATCGGGTATCTATTCCAGACCAAGGACCGCCCGATCTGGATTTTCCCGAATCGAGTCGACCCGCTCGAAAATCGTCCCTCCGTATGTGGACCCGAAGTGATGACGCTTCGCATATTCCTTCTGACAGTGGCATTGCCAAAACGGAGGGGAGACCGTGAATGAAACCGAAACGAGACCCCTGTTCGAGACCGCCTGTTACGTTGTGGAAGCGGATGTTCCCCTCATCCAAAGCATTGCAGTGCCTTGTGGAGGATTTCTCTGGGAGTGTACTGCGATGTGGTCTGCGTGTCCAGCTTCAAGGCCTGCATCGTGGAAAGCCACGAAAACTCTTGTTCTTGCGGACGGAGTCATTGTCCGCATGCAGGAAGCGGCCACAACGACTCACAAGATCAAGTATGGATACCGGCTGCCTTCTGCTCCCTTGGGATAGTGTCCAAAGCAGCCGTAGTAGGCTGTTCGTCCATTATGTTCGCGACATGGAACACCACCGCGGGGCGCGTCTGGCCGACCGCCGGGTTCGTCCATTATGTTCGCGACATGGAACCGGACTGTTTTTGGTAAAGATACAATGGAAGCACCGTGCTCCAGCCTCTAGCAAGTTGAGGTCAACGAGACGGTCAGTCATCAATGCGGATAGACCGTTCCTGCTGCCTTTGCCCGTCACGGCGATCCCTCGGTTGGGCAGCTCGGCGTTCGGAAATATGGACGGCATCGGGTAGCCCCCCTCATTCAGTCAACGGCTGAAGAATTGCCACTACTTTGTGAGGGGACGATAGGTGCAGGGTACGAGCGACCCATCGCTCGATTTGAGGCCTTTGTTTCTCCGAAGGTCCTGCTTGAGGGAATGAGTCCAGTTGCAGCTCGTTCTTGAAGGCCGCGGTATCCCGGACAATCTGCAAGTCGGTGCCGCCTGTCCTACCAATCGATGACGTGCGTCTAGGCGTGGTGTTCCGCACACTCCACGCGCAGCAACTGGCCTTCGTCGAACCGCCGACGGGCGGTCACCTTGAGACTCCGCAACCCCTCCAGCGCGCGGACCCGCCGGCCGTTCCCCCGGGTCTCCCGGGGCAGGGAGGCGCCGGCGCTACGCGCCGATCCCGCGCCCTGCCCCGCCGGAAGCTCTCCTGCGACCGCGCCGCCTGCGCGGCCCGTACCGACTTGCGCCGCGCCCTCTCCGCGCCCCCCGCCCTCGTCCTGCTGTCCCGGCGGCCGCTCCGGGCCTTGCAGAGCCGGACATTCTCCCTCGACAGGGGCTCGCTCGTGTCCTTTCGGGTTTTCGCGGCCAGGGCCTTTGGCCGCCGCGCGCCCTCGGTGCGCCACGCTTCGAGCGTGCCCAACTCACCCGCCCCACGCGGCGGGCTTCGCCGAGCAGCGCCCTCTAGCGCACCCCTTCGGCCTGCAAGGACCGCACGTTCCTGGCCGCGCGACGCTTCTCCCGGATCCTCCTCGGCAGCGCGCAGATTCTGCCGGCCGGCCTTGAACCGTGCCTTCCGCGATCCCGCCTCGCGGCGAGCGGCGACTTCCTCCCCGCGCCACTCTTCCACCCGCGCTTCCGCTGCCTCCACCCGCGCCAGCCAAGCGCGCCGGCTCGCTCGCAGGCGCCAACATGGGGGGCGGCCCAGTTCTCCTCGTCCTCCTCGGGCAGCATCAGCGCCATGCCGACATCCTCGTCGCGCAGCGCCCTGCGGGGGACGCTCACGAATCGCAGGCGGCGTTCCCAGAGGAGTTTGCCCGACGCTACGACGCGCGTAGGAAACAGACCGAGCCCAGAGAGACCCTCTGGGCTGCGACCACTCAGGCCAGACGGGGAGCGGCTGCTCAAGCGCTGCAATCTCCCTCACCTGAGAACGGCAGGATTACCTGAGTCCCGGGCCTAGTGGGCGAACCAAACCTGATCATCCACGAGCTCCGGGAGCCGGAGAAAGCCGGGCTCCAGGAGATCACCCTTGCTACCGTCCCTGGACCACGCGCGAAACGTGTTCAAAGATTTCGCCCAGCAGGTGATTCCGCACTACTGATCCCCTCCGGGCAGGAGACTCGGAAGCCTCCTCCCATGAGGAGGGGGCCATTCTGAATTTCGTCCTACC
Source organism: uncultured Binatia bacterium (SeqCode) (assembly GCA_965116085.1). Taxonomy (GTDB): domain Bacteria; phylum Desulfobacterota; class Binatia; order Bin18; family Bin18; genus Bin18. The sequence continues at coordinate 3,620,559 of OZ220487.1, read as the reverse complement.
TCCCCGCCCCTATGGGCGGACTTCGTAGTAAACGTTGATCGGATTATCGAAATCGTGGCGCTTGAAGCGGCTAAAGCCAGCGGTGCCCACCATCCTGCGCGCAACCGGTTCCGTAAATCCCAAGGTCCCCAAGCCCTCGCCGTCCGGTGTGGACATGGCGGAAGACATGCAGCACATGACCGAAAAGCCATACATTAATGGGGCGAACGGGTTTTTCTCCAGATTTTCCTCAAACGTCGGCAGACTGTGAATGTCTGCAATCAACCAAGTGCCGTCCGGTCTGAGCGCGTCATGGATCGCTTGGACGACAGGCGTTGGGTTGGCCATATCGTGCAGGCAATCAAACGTCACAATGAAGTCAAAGCTCTTGTCATCAGGGATGGCGTCACCGTTGGCATCGTGGAAAGCAATGTTTGTTATGCCAGCCTTGGCCTTGTTTTCCTCGGCCCGGGTTAAGGCATGTTTGGAAATGTCGTAACCGTGACACTCCGTCTGGGGAAATGCCTCGGCAATTTTGAGTAGGGCGACGCCGGCTCCGCAGCCCACATCGGCCACTTTGGCACCAGCTTCGAGTTTAGACACCACCCCATCAAGTGCTGGTAAAGCCTTGGGGACAAGATGAGCTTGGAACCACGGAGCCAGAAAGCGCTCAACACCCCGCGCGCCCTCAGGCCCGAACGCATCATACGGCAAGCCCAGACCGGTCCGAAACGACTCCGGGAGGCGTTCTATCACTCCCATCTGTTGGGGAAGCGAACAGAACCCACCGGCCAGAAAGGCCGGGCTGTTTTCGTTCGATAAGACCAAGGCCGCTTCGGCTGACAACTCAAATTGACGATTGCCCGTATACTCAAGCAAGCCGGCCGTAGCTTGGCCTTCGATCCATTCTCGCAGCCAGCGCTCGTGCAGGCCAGTTTTCTGTGCCAAGTCATCACTCGTCATCGGGCCAGCACCGTCCAGGGCCCGGTAGAGCCCCATCTTGTCCCCCAGATAGATCATCCCGGAAATCACAGCCCCCCCAAGAAAACCCATCGTGCGTTCGGCCATCTGCTGGACCTTTTCCCGATCAATCTGGGCCTTATACGCTTTGTCTGCCATCAGGTGTCCTCCATTATCGCGTCTATCTCTCTTAACACTCTACTTTGGGTCATCGGGGTCCTTACCAGGGTTGGAACTCAACGCTGAATCCCTCCCGCTCCTGACTGCGCAGATCGGCCAGCGACCCGCGCGCGCCTGTATATGTTCCCGGCGGATAGTATAAATAGCCCTGAATACTCGCTCCTGGACCAATTGAACGATCTGTCAACGGCGGAGTGGGAAAGGCTGTCTTCCCCTCACCGATGGGTTTCACTCGTTGCCCGGAAGCGTCCATGAGCAGGATCCGCTGGGTTTCGAGCAGATACGTCTGCTGGGTCGGATTGGAGATATTGACCTTGATCGGCAGCACGGACAACTCCCTGGTGCCAAAGACCACCTGGTTGTCAATCATATTGAGCAGACGTAGCGTCACATACAAACGATCTTGATCTGCCGGGTTTCTCGCCACCCGCTCTTCCAACATGTTAAAGGCGGTAAAGAAGCCGAGTTGAAAGTCGCTCAGAGCCCGATAAAAGTCCACGTTTTCCAGAACCGGGCTATCCTCGCTGGTTTCCATCTCCACCCGGTTCCGTTCGAGATAACAGGTAATGGTGATGGTGGTCGGCTCCGCCCCTTCTTTTTCGCCAGTGATCAGACCAGCCTTCATCAGGGTCGCCGGGGTATAGGTGGTGATGGTAAATCCGCTGCTCTCCACGGCTTGGCGCATCGCCATATTGGCCTGCTCACACGGGGGGACCTCTGAGCGGGTGGCGATACGGACACCGTCTGGCCGACAGACGATAGTGACGAACACACCTTCCTCTCCGCCCCAGCGACCCATCTGCTTCGCTTCTATCCTCCCCACTGTGGCGTCCGAAGCCGGCGTGAAGGCCGTCACCTCATAGCCCAAACGCTCAACCGTCCGAACCGAGAAGCGATTTGCATCTTCACAGCTCATGTCCGGGTCTGTCACATCGTACTCGTCCGTGGACTCCGGGGCCATTTCAGCGGCCATCTCTGCGGCTTTGGGATTTTTCGCCTCGGTCGGCGGCAAGGCCACTTCCGGCTGTTCACCGGACGTACAGCCCAGCGTCAGGATCCCAGCCAGCCATAGACCAATCAAAACACGGCCCTTCAATGTGGGCGGATACATGCAGCCCCTCCTCATCCAGAGGGCGAACCATACCAAACTCAAAACGATCAGACCAGAGGAGACAGGAGAGCAGATAAAGAAATGTAATGCAGGGGACCCATGTCGAGAAGGCTGCAACTCCATGCTGTCCTAAACATCAGGAGGACGCAGGCAAGAGACGTTCAAGAGCAAGGCCGCTCTCGTAACCGGCGGGAGTTCGCGGGCATTGGACGAGCCACGGCGCTCGCATCTGCGCGCTGTGGCACCAGAGTTGTTGTGGCGGGTGTGGATATCGTGCCATGAACATCAGTCTCCGGGGCGTGTGGCTGTTCATGAAGCACGAGCTTCTACAGATGCTCAAACAGGGCGGTGGCACCACTTGTCAACACTGCCTCAGTGTCGGCCTAGGGCCTGTTCACACTCATGTGGATGATTCTGCATGATTCTGGTCTCCTGGCTGTAGGCAACGCACGCAAGCTCACGACGACCGGATCGCGCCTCCTCTCCCGGTGCCGCGCGGCCCTGTCCGCCTCTCCCCTCGCCCCGTGCTCACCGCCCTCTGGTCTGTCGCCGCGCAGGGCGGCACCGGGCGCGGGTTGCCGGCCCGATGTGGCACCTGGCCCCCCTCTCCCCCCGGCTGCCCCGCGGGTCGCAACCCGGGGGGCTCGCCCGGGTCTGCGCGCATCTGCACCGGGAACAGAGCGGGCGCCTCACGCGGGCGGCCCGGTCGCTCGCCCGCCCCGTCGTCCCAGGTCCCTCCCGCCGGCCCGGGGGCGCGCACACAACCGGGCCTCAATCCCTCGGCCGCCCCCGAGGCGGGTGGACCCCCACGAGGCCTAGGGGTGCCGCGGACGCTCGCCCGGCGCTCGCCTGCGCGCGCTCGCCCGGGCCCGCCCCCGCCGCCCCGGCGGGCCGCCAATTGCGGACTCGCCTAGGCCCATCCCCCGCTCCTCCCACGGTGCTGAGGGCCCGGGCGTCCGCGGGCGCCCAGACGCGGCCCTTGGCCGTGGCGCTGGGGTAGGCGCCCGTGGGGCCGCCGCGGCGCACCCGGGTGAGCCCTTGGGCGTCTGCCCGGGAGCTGTCCACGCGGCGCAATGAAATCGCGCGGGTGTGGCGTCGCTTGCAGGGAGGCCGCCGCCTCTGCTCGCGCTGCGAGCAACGCGATGTGCTCTTCCTTGGATGCATCGTCTTTGCCCTCATCATTGATGCCTTGCGATAGTGTTAGCAGGCCCTAGTCGGTATTATCGGCCAGACGGCATATGCTGCCGCCAAGCACGGCGTGGTCGGGCTGACCAAGACGGCAGCCCTGGAATACGCCCAAGTCCGGCATTCGGGTGAATGCCGTCTGTCCGGGCGTGGTTCAAACCCCGATGGTTGAAGGCATCATCAACGCCCAGCCCGAACTGGCCGAAGGATTCCTGGCCTTGGATCGGGTTGGCCGGCTTGGGAAGCCGGAAGAGATGGCAGAGACCGTGGTGTGGCTGTGTTCGGACGCAGCGTCGTTGACCGGCCATAGCATGGCTGCGGATGGCGGATATACGGCGCCATAGAGCGAGGGGATACGTCCCTTCCCCATACAGCCCGAATGGTCACAGCAGATACAAGCTCACCACTAGGAGAGCAAAGAACCCACCGGCCATGCGGGTAAAACGGACGGCCCAGGCAACCTGCACCCGCTTTTCCTCTCGGATGAACGAGACTTTGAGGAGTTCATACACCAGCACTCGCCGGAGTCCGTCTACGTCAAGCGCTTCGAGGTGGCGTAGATATTCCACGGCCGATAGCTCCATATAATTCCCTGTACGCCAAGGAAGAAATAGCCGCCACCCGGTCGCTGCGGGTTTGATATGGAGGTAGTAGAGGGGCGGCGGTTTCATACCCTCCATATCGATAAACTCTTCGGGATTAACCCGTGGGTTGAGCGCCCAGATCGCACATACCGCGGCGACAAGAACATGAACCAATCCAATAGTCGTCAGGGCCTGTAAGGGGAGCGTATCAATCCGGCCGTGAATCGCTCCGATGAAGGCCAGGACTCCACCAACGAGAACGATGACAATCTCGGCCTTCGCATCGGTGGACCGAATGGTCTCCTGGGCATCGTTCAGCGCCCGGTACAAAAAGTCGATGTGGTGTTCGGCTTTGATATCCATTGGGGAACAAGCAGCACTCAGGATTCAATGTGCGTCCATCAACTTCACCACGCTCATCTCCTTGAGCAGAGGTACCATCTCTTTACCACAACGGATGATATCGGCGTAAAATAGAGAGAAAGATCAGCAGCACACCATCGGGCCAAACGTACACAGATGGACAAGTTTTTCGGCCACCTGCTCGGCCATACCCACGATAGGAAGCGTGCCGCCGCTAGTGACAAACATCTCTTTAGTGAAATTGCCAAACGAAAGGTCCGGCCGCATAAATGGGTGGGCAGAGCTTTTGCCCTAACTGCGGCATAACTGAGAGTGGCCAGTGATCCGGTACCAGGGCGAGTCATAACGAAACGTGCCGGACTCGGCTGTCCACAGCCCTTTGAGGATAGAGATAAAATAAGCCGTGCGAGCAGAGCGTTCCCGATGGCATAGGAGTTCAACGTCCATCATGTCAAAGTCGTACCACGTTCCAGCCACTGACAATATTGATCCCCCAGCGCCCCTGGCTGACATGATCCGGGGCCGCGCCCACTTTGGCAGCAACCAGCGGAGGGAAGACCGGCCCATAAACGGTCGAGGAGACTCTGATGGTTTGGGTAGCAGCCAGGAGCACAGCCACCCCAGGTCATGGTCTCTTGCAGGGGGCCCATATAATTGGTCAAGCTGCCGAATCCGCGCCAGCGGCGGACCGAGGACGGGAAGCTAAAACCGGTCTTTTCATCGACGAGAGCAGTCTACGTGTTTGACTCAAGCGTCCAGCATCACGCTCGGGTTTATAGCTGCTGCTCCGGTAAGGGGCACTGCAAGGGGGCATAAAAATACCGAGTTGCCGGCCGTTACGTTCGTTGTTTTCGTTCTGGGCCATAAGACTCTCCGCGCCGCATTCTGCAGCCGGGCTGGAGGATCGCGCCGCTGCGCTGGACAGTCCCTACTTACACTGCGGGGATCGATGGGTGAAGGACAACTCGGGCGTCTCGCCTTACAGAGCATTGAGCAGATTCACAGCTAGACCATAGACGGGACCGATTCCCTATGGCAGGGTCACAAGCCTATGACAGACACACAGGCTCCCAGCAGTTATCGTTGGCTCGTTCTTGCTAATAGTGTTCTGGTCTTTACTTTTGCCTTTGGGTTTGGCTGGACGTATATCGTTATGGTCGTCGCCCAGATCCTGGCCGACCTGAATCTGGAGATGTCGGACTGGGGTATCCTGTGGGCGGCTATCTCGTTCGGTACGCTGGTCTCGGCCATGGTCGGCGGGATCCTGGGTGATCGCTACGGAGTCCAAAAAATCGTCGGCCTCGGAGTGGTGCTGATGGGAGTCACCCTGATCATGCGGGCCACGGCCGCTGGTTTCGGTTCGATGTACGTCTGGATGTTTCTGTTCGGTGTCGCCCTCGCGCTGACGTTTCCGAACGTGCCCAAAGCGCTGGGCATGTGGTTTGCGCCGGAAGAATTCGGCATGGCCAATGGCATGACCCAAGCCGGCTACGGCGCAGGCGCGGCCCTGGCCCTGGCCCTGACGCCGCTGGTCTTGGAGCCGGTCGGCGGCTGGCGCAGCCTGTCCACCATTCTGGGGGTGGCCACGGCCGCTATTGGAGTGCTGTGGTTCATGACCGTCCGGGACCGGGCACACGGGCCGGACGAGGCTGAGGCTGGGCACCTGGGCACCGTGGCCGCAATCCGTCAGGTTCTCAGCATCCGGGACGCCTGGACTCTGGCGGCCTGTCACATGCTGTTTCTAGGTGGCTACATCGGCGTCATCGGCTACGCGCCAACCTATTTCGTGAACATACAGGGCATGACCTCGGCCACGGCCGGAGCTGTCGTCTCGGTGATTATGTGGGCCTATGTGGTCGGCGCACTGGTCGTGCCGTCCATATCGGACCGGGTCGGACTACGTAAGCGCTTCTATGTGCCGGGCATGTTCATTGCCGGGGCGTGTATTGTGCTGTCCGGCTATGCCCTAGGTGTGCCACTGTGGATCGTGGCTCTGATGTGGGGCTTTTTTGGCGGGGCGGCCCCACTAGCATTCGTGGTGCCGCTAGAAATGGAGGGCGTCGGTCGCCGCCTAGCCGGCTCCGCAGTGGGCATTGCCATCACCGCCGGCTATCTGGGCGGCGTCCTCGCCCCGGTCGTGGGCATGTGGCTGGTCGGTCTCACGCCAGTGGCCGGTTTTTACTTCTGGGGCGGCTGCTACATGCTGTCGGCTGTGCTGTTTCTGTTGTTGAAAGAGACCGGCCCCTATATCCGCACGGCCAGCTGACCTCCCCTACCCCGAACAAGAAATTGGGGCCAAGCGGTGAATCTATGCTTCGCCCTCAGATGGTTTACACGCTCGGACGAGGGCGCTACCGAATTTGCCGTCAGCCTCAGATGCAGCGGTCCGAACATCAATTCCTTTGTCGGAAGGATAGGCGCGAGACCCTCTACACGATGAATTCGAGTGGGTTCAAGATCGGTATCAACAAAGCCCGGCCTGAGCGAGTTTGGTCCGGTATCCTTGTCCTTCTAACATTCCGGCGATACACCCCATCCACAGTCGATGTCGCGTTGAATCGACTCAGGTCAGGGGTCGCTCCACGGACGCCAATGTCAGAAACGGCGGATGATCGTCCGTCTGGCGCGACGCACACAGCGATTCAGACAGGATGCGATCTTTGTCTGCCGACAGGTTCATCACGCACTTTGAGACCATGACCTCAACCGAGTTGTCAGGCAGGGGAATCTCCTCCGTCTCGCCTTCAGAAACTCGACATTTTTGATCCCGGCCCTGCGCTGGTTTTCGCGCACTAAGGCGAACATTTCGTCTGTGATATTGAGGCCGTAGATTTTTCCGGTGGGGCCGACTCGTCTGGTCGGCAGGAGCATATCGATCTCGCCACCCGATCCGGGGTCGAGCACGATTTCACCAGGATTGAGATACACCAAGGCTGTTGGGTTGCCACAGCCGAGCGAGTCCGCAATCGCCTCCATAAGGAATCCCCGTGAGTCGGTCCTCCTCGTCAAGGTGTGAGGGAATGGGATCATCGGCACTCAAGGTTGCCTCTCCACAGGAAGCCCAGCCACCCGGGGCGGCTTGGAGCAATGCCTGTCAGCACACTTCCTTGGCGTGCTGCTTCACCTCTTGGCTTGGCCTGCTGACCTTCTTCTGGCGTGTGATGACTACTGCCCGCTCTTGGAAACACTGGTATATCATTCCTTCCGAGGAGGGCATTCTTTTGGAGGTTACGCCTTTGCACTCGGTCGGGCGGAGACCTCTTCGTGCCAGCGAGCCAAGTTTTTTTGATCCGGCTGGATCGCGACTTTTGCCACCCGGCCGAAATCCACCGCGCACTGAGCGACAATATCGGCGATGGTATAGCGCCCGCCCGCTATGTACTGGCGGGCGGCTAGTACCTCGTCCAGCCAAGCCAGGCTCTTTTCCGCTTTTTCTTTTGACACCGCAGCATACTCCGGCACCTGGGGCACACGGCCCTTGAAAAACGCGTGCTGTTGTTGAAACGCCAAGGTCGTCGGCTGAAAGAGTTCAAACTCCATGCGCCGATTCCACATCTCGACAACCGCCTTGTCCTGCGCGTCTACGCCCATGAGCGGCGGGTCGGGATAGAGCTCTTCAAAATAGCGGCAGATTGCGCCGCTTTCGGCAATGCAGGTACCGTCGTCGAGTTCGAGTACGGGCAGGGTGCCCATCGGGTTCTTTTGTGTCCGAAATTCCTCGCCGCGATTGACCGCACTGATGATATCAACCTGTTCGTATGGTACCTCAATACCTTTTTCTGCGATGAATATCCGCACCCGGCGCGGGTTGGGCGCGGTTGTCGCGTCATGGATTTTCATACGGTCCTCCCTGCAATCAGATAGGGCTACTCTATGTGACATACAGGCAGGGAGTAAAGAGGGGCTGGCTTCCGGCAGGGCTTAGACCAACACCCGGGCGAGCCGGTCAAAGGCTTCGTGCAGCGTTTTCAAAGTATTGGCAAAACACAGACGGATAAAGCCTTCGCCGGCCTCACCGAACGCCGCGCCGGGCGCAAGGCCAACACGAGCCTCGGAGACAAAGCGGCGACACTCGGCCATGCTGTCGGTCATCCCGTCCACGGCGAAGAATAGATAAAAGGAGCCGAGCGGAGAGTGGACCCGGACCCGTGGCATGGTCCGTAGCCGTTCCACACTCAGGTCGCGGGCGACTCGGTAGCGCTGTACCATGTCGTGCACGAACGGTTCGCCTTCCATCACCGCGGTGACTCCGGCCCGTTGGGTAAAATGGGCCGGACACGAGTAGTGAAACTCGATGACCTTTTCAAACACCTCACCCAGGCTCGGGGGAGACGTCACCCAGCCCAGTCGCCAGCCCGACATGGCCCAGGTCTTGGAGAAACTATTGATCACCAGGACCTTGTCACCCGGGTCCGCCAAGTCCAACAATGAGGGAGCAACAGGCCGATCATAGACCAGGCGGTTGTAGACCTCATCGGAAATGAACCACAGGCCACGCCGCCGACAAAAATCGAGCACAGCCCGCTGGTCGTCTCTCTCCATGACCCAGCCGGTGGGGTTTCCCGGGGAATTAACCAGAATCGCGGTGGTCTTATCATCGATCTGGTCAAAGAGTCGGTCCAGATCGAGCGTCCAGGCCTGCTCACCAAACGTCAACGGTACAATCCGAGTCTCCCCGCCCATAATATGGATGGTCTCAATCAAATTGGGCCACAGAGGACCGACTATGACTGTGTTAGAGCCGGGGTCGGTCAGGACCTGCTGAATGAGATTAATCGCGGCACAGCCGGAGGCAGTAACGGTAATACGGTCTGCGTTCACCGGGCGAGCGTACAAACCGGAGGCGTATTCAGCCAGCGTCGTCCGTAGCTCAGGAATGCCTCGGTTATGGGTGTAAAACGTACAGCCTTGCATCAGAGCGTCAGCGCCCGCCTGCTTGATAAACTCTGGCGTGGGCAGGTCGGACTCCCCGAACCAGAGCGGGATCAAGCCTTCGAGTCCAAGACTGGCGTTGGCAATGGCCCGAATCTTCGATTTCGGCAGCCGTTCAATCCGCTCCCGGGCTCGAACCAATTCTTGTTGTTCGGCTTTCAGGTCTGTCACTTGTTCGACAACTCCCAACAGTCAGTTGCTCCTCCGAGCATAGAGCGACTCTGGAACGAAAGGAAGTTCGGTAACGCCAAGCAGACTGTCTTCCACCCCTGGATAGATTTCCGGGGCGCCCTCAGGCGTCCGGGCCGCAGGAAGAAACAGGCCGGGATCAGGCTTCCAACTCCCGACTTCATACGCACCCACAACGGACTCTTGAAAATTCAGCAAACCCGTAGAGCTTGGCTTCCGTTTTCTCCCGTAGTCCACTGAGCGCCACGCAAATTGGACAGGCCGCGCACGGAGGCCTGAATGACAGATTCAGCCCCAGGGATCGGGCAAGTAGTCCCCTGAAACACTGTAGCGCCACGCACCCGGAAGTCGGAAACAAAGAGGCCGGCACACAGCAATCCAGCTGCTCTTTAACAATGGCGATGCCCTCGGCCCAGCTTGCCCCTTTCATACATCGCCTCCGCTACCGCCAAGTCCAGGCCCAAGTCGGCCGCACACTCAACAAATCCTTGGTTTTCGAGAGTCTCCGCTATCCACAAGCTCCATCGCAGTCAAAGATCACCGCTTCAAATCGCACTAAAGAGATCCGCGAGGAAAAAGTATCCGAGATGGTAAGTTCCAAGTCATGTGACTGAACTGCCGAGTGTCGAAATGGCCATACTCAACAAGGCTCGCACGGCATATCCAGATCACCGGAATATCTAAGCTTTGGGCGGAACCCACCTCGGTATGGACGCCCCCACGATGAATGGCAGTTTGTTCATCGCTCTGTAAGATACCGCCACGGGTCAACTCACATACGGGAGCTGAGAGCCCCGTATTTCCATGATGATCTCAGCGTCGATCTTCTTGTTGTGTTCCTTCTTGTCAATCCGAGGTGACCTGCAACCCGAATCCCGGATCGCCGGTTCAATTCCCCCTATCGTACGTCTCACCGACTGCCTTATCGAACCACCTTGCGACAAATGCCTACCCGGAGTTTACCGCTTTGGTTGCCGGCTCTTCCAATCGCGTCATATCTGCTGGCGCCAGACGTATGTGAGAACCGTGTTTCTCCAGCCGACCGCTCTCAAGCACTCTTTTCAGTTGCCCTGCCAGTAGCTGTTGAAGCCCTTTGTTGAGCGGGTCGACTTCAATTCCTGCGGGCCCTAGGGCAGTGACGCCGGGGAGTGGCTCGGCCTCCGCCTCTCCACAGATGATCGTTTCGTCAATGAACTCCCCCATGAATTCGATCTGCCCAGCGTGATATCCAGCCTGATTTCACTGCCGTCAGGCAAATCATATGACCGTTGCCCTTGGGCTCCCAGACCGACAACTTCCCGGTACGGCCCAGGAGCGAGACAAGCGGTTGCTCTGGTATCGACCAGAAACAGTCCCTCCCAAGGGCGGTCCGGGTCGGCTGGATTGCAGATGAGTATCGTGACGTGTGTGGCGTCCATGTTATTAATCCTTCTTCATTCCTATCCCTCCCTTACGTGTCACCGCGGAGAAGGGATACGCCGGTTGCGCCCAAAAGCAGCGGCAGCAGCGTATCAATGATCATCCAGACCAAGACGCTCACATCCTCGCCTTTTCCCGGAGCGAAGGCTGCACTGACCGACATGGTGTTGAACCAACTCCAGAAGAAGAGAATGCCCATGCCCAGAAAGCCGTAGAATATGGTACTAGCGGCCAGCCGCTCCCAAGTCACCGGCACGTCCGGTCCGGCGCTACTCGCGCGTTTCACACGCGGGTAGCTGACTATCAGGCCCAGTATGATCGCCAGTCCCATCAATGGGTCCAGCAGGGTCCACAGCGAGCTGTACGGATAAGTTTCGCTAGAGACGTGGTAGAGCGGCTCAACGATGGTATGGACCGCGACCGTAACCCCAATCACGACGAGAACGATACCGACGATTCGCTTACTGTCCATCGCTCGGCTCCCTTGAGCGTTTAGCCCCGACACTGTGTCACACCAGTGGTCGCACTGTCTATGGTCGAAGAGGACATCGTGCCGAGTCGGAGGGATTTTTGCGCTACGGAAACACAGATGACGATGTGGGGCAACCTCCGATCGGTGTCAGAGCAAAGAGAGGCCGATTGATCTGATCTTAGGCCGGCATACCAATGCGCGATGATGTTCCTTTTACCTCAAAGCCCCATCCGGCTTTCGCATCGAATACGGCTGGAGGGCACACGGTCGATGACGCCGCCTGGCAGGTCCGACTCCATCGGCCCGGCAGCATCTGGGGCCATAAGCACGTGAGCCATGAGACACGGTCGGCCCTCCCCTAACCGAGGAGGAGGCATTGAAGGAGTACGCGGCGGGACAGCCTGGGCGCACTTGATTGACTTGGAGAAATGTACGGTCAGTCCCCGAGTCTTTGTTGGTGGAGAGGTCTACCGGGACGAGCAGGGGTGGATATTCGTCCGCTGTTGGGCTCTACCTAGCGTATGAATCGCAACTCCCGAATCCGGGCGACTTCGTCACCCGCTACATGGGCGAGGAGTCGGCCCTCGTCTGCCGGACGGCAACCGGAAAAATCTAGGTCTTTCCGAATTCTTGCCACCATCGTCGTGCGCGTCTGTGCCACCCGGACGCTGGCGACGCCAGGGCGTTTCCCTGCCGCTATCACGCACGATATGACAGTCAAGGCTGATTTGCTGGTGTTCCGCAATTCAACTCGACCGGGAAAACTAGGATCTGATCGAAGTACCCCGGCGTGGAATCGTTTCGCGGCCTCGTCTCTGCCTGTTTCGATGAGCATGCTCAGAGTTTGGATGCCTCCCTCAGAGAGATGAAGGAGTATCTCGCCCTCGTCTTCAACGAAACCGAAGACGGTAGAGTGGCTATGCCCGGATTGCACCGATGGAATCTAGGCGGCAACTGGGAATCCGGCCGCTGAACAGTTCAACGGGGGCAACTATCATACCAGAGCGGCCCCACAGCGACAGAGATCGTCCGCTCGAGACGTGACGTTCACCCCCGTTGAGATCGAACCTGCCGGGCCGCGCGCTGGCCCGTCCAGTATGCGCCGTGGACCGTCCCAGGGTCATGGAGATGCAAGGCTTCTCCAGCAAAAAAGACCCGACCGGCAATCGGTCTTGAAAGCATCTCCGGTTCTCCGCCATTCGCCCCAACACGGAGATAGGCATACGATCCGTGCGCAAACGGGTCCGAGCGCCAGCGCTGGATCCTCACATCGGTTGGCTCGGGAATAGTCGCTCCCGTGACACCGGAGAATTCTTTCCGCAGCCGCTTCACAATGGCTTGGTCCGACAGGTCCTCAATCTTGTGGGCCATGGCTCCGCCGCTGAGACCGATCAGCATGGGGAGGCCGGCATAGGCAGCAAAATTGACGTAGAAAGAGCACAGACCGCTGCCACACACAAAAATGAAATCCGGCTCCTCGGGCCAAAACACGCGCGGGAAGCGTAGTACAATCTTATTGAAGAGTCCCATGCCGATGCGGGACAAAGCAGTCCGATGCGAGGAGGGCAATGCCGGCTCAAAAGCGATCTGGTCCGATTGCAGCACCCCGATTGGGACGGTGACGACTATTCCGTCTGCGGTAAACGCTTCCCGCTCCGTCTCAACCCGGACGCCGTCTGCTCCGTACGCAATGCGTCTAACGCTCTGACCGAACCGGACCGGGAGACCTTCGGCAAGGTGTCGGACCAACCTGTCCATTCCGTCGAGCACGAATTGCTCCCCCGAGGCGAGCCCTTCTTCGGTCGGTCCGGTTATTGATTCGTACAATAGACTGGCAAAACCAAGGTCGCGCGGAGACGCGGCATAGAGATTTTCTATCCCGCTCTCGATCCGGCAGCGTGCTAGACGCCCAGCCTCAGTCAACGGAGCGGAGAGCCTACTCAAGACATCGGCAACCGAAACCTTGGTGCCAGGGCGTCCAAGCCAGCGGCGTGCCAGAGTCGAGACAGAGGTCCAGCCGCTCTGTCTATACACCGCGGCTTCCAATTTTGCATATTCGGACTCAAATGCAGCGCGGGGGACGGCTGACCGGCCAACCCTACCCAGTTCATAGGCTGCCAGACTGCCATACTCACTCACTCGTGTCATGAGGCCTAGGTTCGCGGCAACGGCCTTGAGCGGATTGCCCCGCCCGCCGTGCAGCCAGGACGCTCCAAGGTCTATAGGTATTTCAAAGCGGTGGTCAGTCCAAACCCGGCCGCCTATGCGACCCCGGGCTTCCAGAATGGTGGCCGTGTAGCCGGCGCGCCGGAGATCGCGGGCCGCAGCCAGTCCGCTCATGCCGGCCCCAACAATCAAGACTCTGCCGCCAGAGGGAACCGCAGAGGGTGTTTGGGGCCGACAACCAGGTAACACGACCGCCCCGGCCCTCAACACCAGTTTGTGAAAGTCACGGCGCGCGATAGGGGTTTCCACATCACCCCTGCTTACGCCATCCGATTGAGCACATACTGCGGGGCCATCTCCCGGGCCAGGTACTGATTCAGGAACTCGACACACCCCGGACGGCATTGCCGGAAGAGGTCGGCTCGCTGGAGGTCCTGGGCGGTTGGCGGCCGAGCTGCGGCCTCGCGGAGCTGGGCGAGCAGGTCTGCCTTGTTGAAACGCAAGTGCCTGCGGTTTTCCATGACCAACTCACCATCAATAATGACGGTCTCCACATCCGTCCCCTTGGCCCGATAAACAAAGACATCGGCCATATGGATGTCAGGCGCGAGGTACGGCTGGGTCATGGTTTGCAGATTCACCAGAATGATATCCGCCGCCCGGTTCGGTTCGATCCTGCCGATGGCGTCTGCTCGCAGGGTTGCACGAGCCCCGTTCAGCGTGGCCATACGAATGACGTCGTGCGGACTAACCCAGGGCGAGGACGGACGTGGCAGTCGGTGCAGCTTGGAGACTAGACGCAGTTCCTGGACCATATCGTCATCGTCGTTCAGCGTTCCGCCATCCGTCCCGATCCCGATATTGACGCCGCGCTCGTGCATAAAAGCCACCGGGGCGATGCCGCTCCGGAGACGGAGATTCGAGCTCGCGTTGTGACACACCGTCACCCCGGTCTCGGCCAGGAGAGCCAAGTCGTCCTGCGTCGTCCAGACGGCGTGGGCAAAAGAGGTGCGGGGACCGAGTAGATGCATATCGTGCAGCCAAGCAATATTGCTCTTGCCGTAGTGCTTAAAGAAGTATTCGGCCTGATACGGCGTCTCGACGACGTGCAGATGCAACCCCCTCCCTTGTTGGACCCGCTCCCCAATCGCTTCGAGAATATCCGGTGTTGTCCAGACCGCGTTAATCGGCCCGTAGAGAATCTTTACCTTGGCCACCCCTTCTTGATTACGTTCGGCATGATATTTCTCGACAAGGTTCAGGTAGGTATCGCGGTCTATGGGAGGACGGGCCTTCAGCGCGGCTTCGACCTGTTTGCGAAGCGGCGTGCTCAGGTGTTGCAGAAACCAATCGTCGTCATAGGCAAACGGGTGCTGGTTCATCACCTCAAGCGCCAGGGCCACTCGCTGGCCCGAGGTTTCATAGGCTTTGAGCGTCGCGTTGACCTCGTCCTCGTAACCCTCCGTGCGGCAGAAATGGCTGTGTAGAACCGTCGTTACTCCGGACTCAAGCAACTTCATATTGCCGTAAAGCGTATCCAGATAGACGTTGGTCGGAGATTTGAGCATCAGCAAGTCGTAGATCCACGGCTCCAGGGTATCGTCCAACACTCCCTGCTGAACCGCACTGAATCCCCAACCATGGTGATGCACGTCTATCAGGCCGGGCATAACAAGATGTGCATTTGAACCGACCTCCCGGTAGTTGGGGAATTGCTTTTTGAGCGCGACATAACTCCCCACCGCCACAATACCGGTCCCGGTCACAGCCACGGCCGCGTCCTGCACCACCGCTGTTTTTTCTCCCGGCTGGGCCGGGTTGATGAGGTATTTGCCGTGTACGAGCAAGTCGGCCATAGGCTTGCTTCTGTCGCTAAAAGGCGGCGCTCAGCCGTTCCTTAGGATATTCTGCCCCGACAACATGCTCAATGGTGAGCGCCCGGACCATCTGATAGGTCCGCACCCGGAAAGCGGGGTCGCAGGACATGCGGATATACATATCCTGCGGCTTGATGCCGTAGTCTTCGCGCAGCCATTCGAGCATGTTCTGAGCCGCATCGTACACGGCCTGCTCCATAGGCCGGTTAATGCCCACCGCCACGATACTGTCGGGTTTTTCAATCCGCACGCAGGGCAGGCGTTTATTCTTCACCACCGTACAACTCAACTGCACGGTGGCACGGGTCTCGTCGGCAATTCCGGTAAATTCGGTGTCTCCCTGGCCACCGTGAATATCTCCGATATACAGCAGGCCCCCCGGATTATAGGAGTTCAGATAGATCGTATGTCCAGCGCACACATCGCGGCAATCGATATTGCCGCCAAATGGACCCTGTCCGAGGAGAGACGTGAAGACTTCCCGCTCCGGTGCGGTGGCCAGCGTGCCGCAGAAGGGTTGGAGGTCCCAGGTCAGCGTATCGGAATAGACACCCCTACCGTCACGGGTATGGCCGCTCGGTCCGGGCAGATGCTCAATCACCTGCACCCGGGCCTGAGCACATTGGCCGTCAAACAAGGTCGAATTTCCGTACGGGCCGATACCCGGAAGAATACCAGAAAAGCCGTAGCGCCAGGGATCGATAAAGTCGATATGCACAGCCAATACATCGCCAGCCTCGCATCCCTCTATATAAATCGGCCCAACCACGGGATTGTATTTGGGTGGATACGCAACCGCGAGCGCGGCAATATGAGGGTCATCCACAAACTGATGGACAACCGGGTTATCATTATCGTCCTCGATTAGGCCCGAGAGCGCATCCTCGGTCTCCACCTGGAAGACTTCACCGGCCTGGGTCCGCAAGACGGGCTCGTCCCGGTTGTCGAAGGCATATTTGGTGACCTCGCCACGCCGGATTTTCTGCATGCCGACTCTCCTTTGAGTGCGCAGTGATATCCCGCCGGGCTCAATTGTGACACTGGCCGTAGCGCCCTGCAAGTGAACGGAGCTCGAGCCTCGACAGCGCCGGAGAACAAGAGGAAGACGGCGGGGGAAAGGGGGAAACATGGAATTAAAGAGGCGCTTCCCAGGCCGCGCGTCACGTACTCACCTGCAGTCAAGGTCGGACCGTTCGTCTTTCATATCCCGCCAAGTGGCTTCGGATTTTCAGACCGGCATTCCACCAAAGGCTACCATTACCAGAAATTCCCCCCACAACGGCAGCACTACCGAACGCCAGACCCGGTATATTGTCCATAATCTGCGCATCACGCTTGAGGCCGCAGGCTCCTCCCTGGAACAGGGTGTCCCATTCACGCTCTGCCATACCCATGCCCAGGAGTTTCACACCGCTTCTCAGGTCTTGCAGTAGACCTGTGGCTTGAGCGGCGTCCCACCACAGACCACCGTTCTTTTGGAAGAACTGCCCGACCGGGTTGTACCCTAGAGGCCGATCTGGTGGGCTTTGTGTCGGGGACCCGCCATCCAACGGAGAGTGTTCAGGCCGAAGTCCTACCCTGGATATTGTACAAGCAGGCTGATGGGGCAAGAAATCTGTAGTTTTTGCGTCCCGGCGTGGGTGCAGGTGCCCGCCGAGCGGAACCCCGGCCGTTCGATGCGGGTTTCCAGGGGTGTAACGCCATTGCCAGCGTTTGGGAGGCGGACGAGGCTATTGGGCTGCAGGCAAGCGGAACCCCGAGTGGGGACCGCCCGAAGCGTAGAGCAGGGCCGAACCGCGCTCCTTCAGGCTGAAGCCGTGCGGCGGCGCAAAACAAGGGCTTGTTCGGGAAGGACAAGGACAGCAGCGACCGCACGCGCCGGGTGTTACGCACCCACGACCGCGACGTTCTTGAGCAGATTCCTCCAGAGCAGGCCACATGCGCACGGGCCAGTTCACAGCCGTCCAGGCCGATGCGACGAAGCGCATCCCGCACCCTAGAGGCGAAAGGGGCCAACCGCAGCCGGAGCAGGTTGGTCCCCCCTTGCGGCAACGGGGGCGGGCGGCGAACAGGGGCAAGTACGGTTGCTTGAGGCGGTGCTCCCTAGCGCCATGGGTGTCAGACCTCTCCGCCCCATCTTCAGCCCCGCCCCCCTCTTCTGGTTCGGAGGCCTGAGCCTAGGCGACTACCCTATGCAAGGGAATTCTCTCCAGACGGGTACAAATTCCTTAACCACCCATGTTTGGGGCACTAAGACAACGTGGCAGATGAGGGGGAATCGATGCAAGATGATGGGCGCCTCGGCTCATGCCACCGGACATTGCCTGCCGCACAACCTGCTCTGCTTACCTCATTGCGGAGCGGGGGGCAGACGCGGAGGCCATTATGGCGGCCTACCACCGCCTAGGCTCGGGACTCATGCCCAGCAGGGGCCGGTCGCGACGGGACAGAGGGCGCCCCTCCGTGAGTCGGCCGCGGTGGCCCGCGCCGCGCACATGCGCGCGAACACCCCCGCTTGACTCCCGCGCACGAACCGATGGGACAATGTCTTGTACGGACGGGAACCCGCGGGCGCGGCACGCCGTAGCCGCCCCGCCCGGAGGATGGGGAGGATCCCCGGGAGGATCCGACGGGCAGCGCCCCGCGGCCCCCCACGTACCTCAGTCGACCTCACGGGCCGGAGACGGGTGCCCGGCCCTGCCAAGAGCCAGCAAGGGGGACCAGCCCTGACATCCCCCTTCTCTCTTAGCGTCATTAAACACATCGAACATCTAGTGACAAGAAATTTATAGGTCCTGAGCCTAACTGATTGTTGAGATGGTGGCACAAGGGGACGGGCCCATTGCCTTTGCCGACCAGTCAAACATGTCCCCTCGCGTGGGCCGCCACAAGCCTGGGACAAGGGGCCGCATCCCCATCGCCCCTCGGCCTCTTTACAACTAGGGACACTGAGGGATAGGGTTTTTTGTGCAAAGCTCGTGGCCCACCTTGCCCCCGTTCGGGATCCTCCTCCTTGTTGCCCTCTGCCCGGTCTGTCCCGCGCAGGCGGATACGCCTTCTAGCTACAAGACAATGGACGTCAAGCAATATGGGAACTGTGTGGTGAAAACCTCCGTGGACATGTTCACGGATGAAGATCTCCACGAAATCTTCTGTCATGAAGAAATCTTGACCGATGAGACGACAATAGGTGTCGCGCGCTACCAAACAAAAGGGCTCCTCGTTAGCCTCAGCACAGGAGTGCAGCTTTACCTAGAAGACGACCGCGTCCCCGTTGCCATTCGGATTGATGAAGGTCCGCTTATTCGACGAGACGCTTCCTGGGTTCCTCCAAAAGTCGCCGTTATCGACGACGAGCAGCTAGCCCACTCGTTTTTGCACGACCTCGCCCACGGCCAGCACGTAGCGGTCCAGGTCGGAGACGAATACGGTCGTATCCGACTGGCCGGCGCGCGGCGGGCTATTGAGGATTTCCGTCAGCGGGCGGGCCTGCCACCGCAGCAGACCTTGACTCTTCCCGGCCCTGCCTCCCCATGACCACCACGGGAACCGGGCCAGACCCGCTACGGAAGGACTGAATCAGTAGAGAAGGGCTGCCCTCCGTGGTCTCGGCAGGTCGCTGGTGCTGCGTCTCAAGGAGGGGTTGCTTGATCGGGCGCGCTGTGCCGGTAGCGGCCGGCACAGCGATGATCCCCTCAGATCCTGGGGCCCAGTCATCAATTCGTCCTCCCGCGGGCGCGCGCCGGGTGCCGCTTAGCGGCCGTCGCCCTCTTCTCGGCAGCACCCAGCCGGCTTCGAGTGGAAGCCGGGGGCGGCTGGTACGCGAGAGCAAGTATCTGGCGAGCGGGTGCCACTCCGCCATAGGAAAGCCCATGCAAAAGGGCCCCCACTCGCCCGGCGCAGCACTCTGGCGGTGCGCCAACCCCTCCTCGATGTGGCCGAGCGGGGCGGCAAGTGGCTCCCCCCACCCCAGCCCTCAATAATCTCTCCCATTCTCAACAGCAACGGACTCGCTGTGTCGGGACACTTGTGTCCGGGTTCAGATACATGTGAGACTGTGATTCGGAGTGAGGGGATCGTTATTTCTGCCCGGTTGGGGTAGAGACTCCGGCCTCTGCCTCCCCTGAGCGAGCGAGGGGAGGCAGAGGCACCCCGGCGTGCGCCGGGGCGCGGGGGCGGTTCGCCTGTGGTTGCAGCAACGCCAACAGGAGGCCGCCCCAGGCAGTTCCCATCTCTGCGCCTCCTCTTGTCTCGCCGTTTTCGCCTCGCCGCCGCCACGCCGAAGGCCGCAGGCGCACCCCGGCGCAAGAACCAGCCCTCCCAGCAGGTGCGTGCCGAAGGCGGCTGCGCGGCACCGGCGCTGCAGGCCATCGGCTTCTCGCGCGCAGCGTATTCCCGCTGGCAGGCGCGCTCCAACGCCCATGGGGGGAGGGAGGGACTGGCGGCCCAAAGCCGCCGCCCCAGACCCCCCCCCCCCCCAGCGCTGGCACCGCTCCCAGGAAGGGGCCGTGGGGCGGAGGCGCAAGCGCTCTCCGGTCCTGGACCAAAAGCGCCTCACGGGCAGGCGGGCGCGCGAAGGAACCACACTGTCGGAATCGCCCCTCGGGCGGATCCTGGCCAAGGGCGTACGACTCGTCGGAGTGCGCCCTGCGCCTGCTGCCTCGGACGACCTAGGGCGAAGGAACCGCGCCACTAAGCGAACGGGCACGCGCAGCGCTGGACGCCTGCCCTGCAGGCCGCCCCACCCCGCGAGGGGGTCCAGCTTGATCACCTGACCGGCGCGCGATGGAAATACACTCAAGCCATTCCAGGCACCCTACCCCGTGAGCCAGCACCTAGGCACGCGGGGGTACTCCCGGGCCACTACGAACAACGCACGACGCTTCCTGCAGATCGTGCGCGAGGATCTGGCGCACCCCCTGCATTCCATCCCGGGCGACGGCGGAAGCGCGTGCCGGGCCGAGTTCGAGGAGGCCTGCCAAGCACGCCAACGGCCCTTGGCCGGGCGGCCACCGACAAGCCCCCAAATCAACAGCGTCGTCGCACGCGCCCACTTGAGGTCAAGAGCCGTGTGCTGGCGCTTCGACAAGGGCGACCTCACCGGCAGGGATGTCAGCAAACCCCTCAACCTATGCCAATACTTTTACCACCCTGTCCGACCCCCCTACGCCCGGAACTTGAAAACGCACCTGGCATATCTTCACCAATATCGGAGAGCCGAACCCGCACAGTCTCATATGTAGGGAACCGGTCAGGGCTGTTCCAAAGTTGTTTTCAGATTGTTGTCGGACATTGGCTTTTCCCGGGTCCTGGCCATCAGGCCGGTATTCGGTCCTGATCGGCGGCGCTGGAGATGTCAGATGCCTAGGCCGGGGTGGATCCGGGGGAGGTGCCGGGGCGGCCGGTGCCGGATCAAGCCGAGCCCGCTCGCTGGGACGTGCTGATGTCCCGTCACCACTATCTGGGGTTCCGTGGGCTGGTCGGTGGCGGTGTCCGGCAGGTGGCGGAGTTTCCGGACGGGACGTGGCTGGCGCTGCTGGGCTGGCAGGCGGGTGCGGTCATCGGCGTGCGGGATCGGCGGATCGGCTGGACTCGCGAACAGCAGGTCCGCGGCTGCGGCTAGTCGCAAACACCACGCGGGTTCTGGTGCTGCCGGGCGGTCGCGTGCCGAATCTCGCCTCGCGGGTTCTCGGCCTGTCGCGACGGCGGCTGTCGCGGGACATGGAAGCACAGCCCGGACCTCCGGTGTTGCTGGCGGAGCCGTTCGTCGATCCGGACCGGTTCCGCGGGGCGTGCTACCAGGCCGCCAACTGGCGTGAGAGCGGCCGGACGCACGGCTATGCGCGGGTTCCAGGGGGTGACAGGCAAGAGCACGGCGAGCCGAAGAGGATCCTGGTACGGGAGGTGCATTCGTCGGAGTGCGTGGCCTTGCGGCAACCGGAGAACGAGGCGGCGTGGGGGCTGTATCGACCGCCGGAGATCGCGCGTCTCAGGCGCCTATACGAATTTCTCCGCCCCGTGTCGGAGTACCGCAAGACGCGGAGCATCCGCCACCCCTTGGCGACGATCTTCTCGCTCGCACTCGCGGCAAAGCTGGCGGGCGTGCGCGGGGTGGCGACGCTCGGGGAGTTCGCTGCTCGGCTGCCCCAGGCGCACCTAGCGGCGGGGCGGGCGTTTTGGAGTCCGCGCCAGGAGCGGTACGTCGCGCCGGCGCGAACCGAGCGGGCGCCTCAAGCGGGCGGCCCGGTCGAGATCCCGCCCCCTCGTCCAGGTCCCTCCCGCCGGGACGGGGCACTCACAAAAACGGCCCCCTCCCTCGGCCGGTCCCGAGGCGAAGGGCCCCCAAAGAGGCCTCTGGGTGCGGCGGAGGCGCGCACGGCCCTCGTCTGCTCGCGCTCGCCCGGGCCCGCCGTATCGGCGAGACGCCCGCACGTATCAAGGGCGCGTCTGCTCGCGCTCGCCCGGGCCCGCCCCCGGCGGGCCGCCAGGTGCGGAAGCGCCTGGGCCAGCCCCCCGAGAGTCCCTCGCTGATCAGGGACCCGGCGGACGGGGGCGCCAAGACTCGGCCACGGGCCGTGGCGCGGGGGGAGGAGTCCGTGGGGCCGCCGCGGTGCCCCCGGGGTGGGCCTGGGGAGGATGTCCGGGGGTTGGCCAAGCGGCGCACCGCAATCGCGCGGGTGTGGCGTCGCTTGCAGGGATGCCGTCGCCTCTGTTCGCGATGCGAGCAACGCGACGTGCTAGTCCTCGGATGCATCGGCTTCGCACTCCTCCTCAACGCGTTGCAGTAATGTTAACAGGCTCTAGGTTCTGATAGAGTTTTGGTGTGCGCTGCGTACCCAAGTGGCCTGGGCCGCAAGGCCCGGCTTCATTGTTCGGCCTATTGGTGGACCGAGAGGGTTATCCAGTGGCGGTACTGGATAGCATCGCGATGTTTCGCTACCTTGGCTTTTGAGGCGAGATGCACAACAGAGTTCGTTGAACGCCGTGAGCGTGGCGGCGGATGTCTCGTCCTACACTCCTTGAATTCCAGAGGGGACGATCAAGGATGACCTGGGCTGCATTGTCCGAGACCGTCGATTTCTATCGCGTCGATGCATCGACCAAGCTGCCCCCCCATCAGCGGGCGCTGCTTGGGCAATACATGACGCCAGCCCCGATCGCCCGGTTCATGGCGAGTCTATTTTCTGAAACGGCCAGCGACGTGCGGATACTGGATCCGGGAGCGGGCGTCGGAGCGCTGACGGTGGCACTTGCGGAGCGACTCTGTGCTATTGCGCGGAGACCGCGATCCGTCGAGTTCGTCTGCTACGAGATTGATGCGATGCTCTCCGGCTACTTGGGCAATACGCTCGGACAGGTCGAACGGCGATGCCGGAGCTCCGGAATCCAAGCCCGGGCCCGTTCCGTGGAAGGTGATTTCATCCTCCTTGAAGGTCTGAATCCGCAGACGGGTCTGTTCAGGGCCTTCGGGCAGGACGAAGAGGACTTCACTCACGCGATCCTCAATCCACCTTATCGCAAGATCAACGCGGACTCGCAGCATCGTTCAGCCCTACGCACGGCAGGCGTCGAGACATCCAATCTGTATACAGGCTTCATGTTTCTGGCTGCCCGGAGGCTGCGTACCGGGGGGGAGCTAGTGGCCATCGTTCCGCGCTCATTCTGCAACGGACCTTACTTCAAGTCGTTCCGGGAGCAGTTTTTCTCGATGATGAGCCTGCGGCATATCCATCTCTTCGAACGGCGAGACCGAGCCTTCCAGGATGACGATGTGCTTCAGGAGAACATTATCCTACATGCGATGAAGGACGCCGGGCCATGCGACGTGACGATCACGACAAGTAGCGGTATGGCGTTCGACATCGACCCGGTCGAGGGAGTTTGCGAGGCCGAGGATTTCACTCTGAGAAGTGTACCTTACAATTCGGTAATCCGCGCAGACGACCGCGAGCAGTTCATACGCATCGCAGCCAACGGGATCGAACAGGGAATTGTTGACCGGATGGCGCACTTCACTGCAACCCTCCCGGACATCGGCATTGAGGTTTCCACCGGTCCGGTGGTGGATTTTCGTCACAAGGACGATCTGCGGGCGGAGCCGCGCGACGATACCGTGCCGTTGCTCTACGCAGCGCATTTCCAAGGCCGGTCACTTTCCTGGCCGAAAGCGATGCGCAAGCCGAACGCGATCCGCGTATCTGACCGAAGCCGGAAATGGCTGTGGACGAATCGCGGCAACTATGTCGTGACGAGAAGGTTCACGTCCAAGGAAGAGCGGCACCGTATCGTGGCATCTGTCTATGCCTCCGACCTTCCAGGCGAGCAGGTCGGCTTCGAGAATCATCTCAACGTGTTTCATGTCGGCCGCGAAGGCGTGGGCAGGGCTCTGGCGCAGGGGCTTGCGCTCTACCTGAACAGCAGCCTCGTTGATCGGTATTTCCGACAGTTCAACGGCCACACCCAGGTCAATGCGGCGGACCTGCGATCACTGCGGTACCCGGATCGCTCGACGCTTGAGCGCCTCGGGCGGGAACATGCAGACCGAGCGCTGTCGCAACAGGACATCGACACAGCTATCGAAAATGAGGTTGCTCACATGGCAAAGGACGAAGACCCTCTCAAAGCGCAGCGAAAGATCGACGATGCGCTTGCTATTCTAAAGGCGCTCGGGATGCCGCGCGGCCAACAGAACGATCGCTCGGCGCTTACTTTATTAGCTCTCCTCGACCTCAGGCCATCAGGGTCGTGGCAGGAACCGGAGCGGCCGATGAAGGGCATCACTCCGATCATGGAGTATACGCGCGAACATTATGGGCGTGAATACGCGCCGAATACGCGCGAGACCTTTCGTCGGCAGACCATGCATCAATTTGTGGAAGCAGGAATCGCGCTTTACAATCCCGACGATCCTGAGCGGCCCGTGAACAGCCCGAATGCCTGCTATCAGGTCAGCGAAGAGGCAGTTCGCGTCATCAGCACCTACGGCACCGATGCATGGAGCTCTACGCTCGCTGGCTGGCTCGAAGCGCGAAAGACGCTTGCGGCAAAGTGGGCGAGGGATCGCGAGATGCGGATGATCCCTGTCGCCGTGGCACCAAGCAGGGAGATTGTCCTGTCGCCCGGAGCGCACAATGAACTCATCAAGGATATTCTTGAATCGTTCGCGCCGCGTTTTACACCCGGAGCCGAAGTCATCTACGTGGGCGATACCAGCGACAAGATCGGATACTTCGAGGAACGCCGTATCGCGGCGCTCGGCGTAACGGTCGACCGCCATGGCAAGATGCCCGATGTCGTACTCTATTTCGCCAAGAAGCAGTGGCTTCTGCTCATTGAATCAGTCACCAGCCACGGACCGGTCGACGCCAAGCGCCACAACGAGTTGGCTGCGTTGTTCACGAATGCAAACGCAGGCTTGGTGTACGTCACCGCGTTCCCGAGTCGTTCGTTCATGGGCCGGTACCTCGCAGACATTTCCTGGGAGACGGAAGTCTGGTGCGCAGATGCGCCGCGCCACCTGATTCACTTCGACGGCCAACGCTTTCTGGGCCCCTATCAGGCTCCGAAAAAATGAAGCCGGGTGTGCCACAGTATTTCATCTAGGGCCTGTTAACACTAATGGGCATGATGGTGGTCTCCTCGATGTATGGACCTCACGCAAGCTCACTCCGCACGGATCGCGCGCCCCTCCCGGTGCCGCGCGGCCCTGTCAGCCTGTCCACCCGCCCCGGGCTCACCGCTATCTTGTCTGTCGCCACGCAGGGCGGCAAAGGGCGCGGGTGACCGCCCCGATTGGACACCTGGCACCCCATCTACCCCCGGCTGCACCGCTGGTCGAACACCGACGTGCTCGCCCGGGTATTCGAGCCTCTGCACCGCGAACAGATCGTGCGCCTCAAGCGGGCGGCCCGGTCGCCAGACCGCCCCCTCGTCAAGGTCCCTCCCGCCGGAACCGGGGCGCGAAAACAACCGGCCCCCCATCCCTCGGCCGGTCCCGAGGCGGCTGGCCCCCCACGATGCATAGGGGGGCCGCGGATACGCGCCCTGCTCTCGTCTGCTCGCGCTCGCCCGGGCCCGCCCGGGCCCGCCCCCACCGCCCCGGCGGGCCGCCCGTGGCGGACTCGCCTGGGCCCGCACCCTGCTCATCCCGCGTTGATGATGGACCGGGCGTCCGGGGGCGCCAAGACTCGGCCCCTGGCCGTGGCGCGGGAGGAGCCCGGGGGGCCGCCGCGGCGAAGCCGGGTGAGACCTTGGGAGGATGACCGTGAGCTGTCCACGCGGCGCACCGCAGTCGCGCGGGTGTTGCGTTGACTGAAGGGATTCCGTCGCCTCTGCTCGCGCTGCGAGCAGAGGCGACTCGATATTCCTCGGATTCATCGTCTTCGCACTCATCATTGATGCGTTGCGAGAGTGTCAACAGACCCTAGCCTGAGCGTCGAAAACAACGAAACAGCGCGGCCAATGCACTTAATTATTTCGGCGCTTTCCAGACCGAGTCAACCGTCCCGCCCGGTCCATGTGGACGGACCATCGGTTCCAATTCGGTGCTCGCACAACCAGCGAGAACCCATTCCAGGGCGTCGGCCTCCCACCGGTCGACGGCAAGTCTCCAAGCGCGGCGGACTTCCACGACCCGTGTCACAAACCAGCAGCGGCTGTGCGCCGACAGCCATTCCCCTGTGTCCCTGCCGCTCTTGCGGTAACGGTTCACGTCCGGCGAGGCCAGCGTGAGGGCTAGGGTTCGTGGCGAAGCGGCTCCGGGTCGCGCAGTTCCGGGCGCAGAGACCCGAATCATGCGCCTCGCCCGTCGCGACGATGTGTTCGATGTGGTGGCGAAGGGCGCGAAGTAAGTACCGGTGTAGGGACCGTAGATCGCACCGAGACGGCGCACGGCCCCCTGCTCAATCGACTGCGGGTAGCGGTAGGCGCACTTGCGGTCGCGGGGAGAGTAGCCGCGCTTGGGCGTCACGGTCAGGCCGCGCCACGTCTCGGCCCAGGCCATCCCGGAAAGCGTTAGCGCGGCGACCCTTGCGAGGATGCACGCTGCGAGCAGGCGGCAGCCGCGGTGAGCATCCGCAGACAAAACGCCGCCACCGCGCTCGCACACACCTTGGCTTCGACTTCGCCCAGAACGCGGCCGAGACGACGGAATCCCCCTTCGGAGAGGAAGCGCTCGCAACTGCGCTCCTTGTACTTGCGCACGAACCTGCAGGGATTGTCGCCTTCCGGGGCGATCCCCCAAGCCCTTGGCCATGTAGAAGAGACGCCGGAGCATATCGACCACCTTTTTCGCCATCCCTTTGGTCAGTCTTGCGGCTTTGCCGCCACCGCCATCAAGCTGACGATGTCCAGCATAGGCCATCGCTGCCGACTCGGAAGTCGGCGGAAATACGCGATCAGCGCGCATTCCGATTCGTCCCGGACATCCGGGGCTTCGCCCGACAGTTCCGAAACCGGACATCCGAAGGTCCGCCGGGCACGGTCGCTCAGCTCACGGGACGAGGGGCGGCGATTCTCTCCGTCACCTCCGGGTCTGCCATCGGTCGGTCAGACCGAGCCCTTCAAGCGCAAGCATGTTGGATGGAGGGGGCAGGACTTCGCCACGTCCCCATTCCCCCACGGTCTTGTCCGCCACCCCCGTCCGCCCACCGGCCTGTCCTGCGTGAACCCGCACTGCTTTCTCCCATACCGGGGCTTCTGGCCGAACGCTTCTTCGGCCTTGCCCATCCGCCGTCCTACCGAGATCGCCAATCTTTCGCAGGTCGACAATCGACACCGGTTATTGGGACAGATCCTTGTGGAAGCGTGCCAATTCCCGTGGGCAGGGCGCGGGACCTCACGGAGTAGCGAGATGCATGGGCGCCGGCCACATTTTCCAACCCTTTGATTCTGTGTGCCAAATTCTTCAGAAGGATACAAAAAGGTTATTTTGGGGCCGAAAGGTTACTTTTGAGTGGTGGACGCTCGCCGCGTCCTCGGAAATTCTTTCCCCAATTCGCACCGCACCGAGCAATCGACCGGCGCCGACAGGCCGGCGCGTTCGTCACGCAGACGCGGCAACGACCGGCCGCGATGGGGACCCGGACCCGAGAAGCGCAGGGACCGCGGGAGACGCCGCCCTGTGGGGCGGACCTCGGCGAGGGGGGCCGGGGCGGGGAACAGCGACGGCGCGGTGGCGGGTCCGCAGACGATAGGTTTGAGCGGTCCAGACAATCTTGAGGCCCAGGCCGCACAGAGATACTGGCCGCGCCTGTTCGGCAAGACATTCCGCCGCGACCGCGAGGCAGAGGGGGTGAACGTGCTACTGAACTACGGCTACACCGTCGTTCGGGCGGCAGTGGCTCGTGCAGGCGTCGGGGCGGTCCTTATCCCCTCCCTCGAAATACACCACCGGCCCCGCAACAATCTGTTCTGTCTGGCGTATGATCTACTGGAGCCGTACCGACCATACGTAGATTGGCGGGTCCGCTAGGTGGTCGGCAACGGTAGCGGTCCCGCGCCCGGTCTGTCCAAACGGGAGACCCGCGCCGAAATTCTCTTCCTGTTCAACGAAACCGTCCGCGTCGACGGGCACCGTGAACCCTTGCTGCTCGCCTTCCATACCAGCGGCGCGACCCTGTGTGGAACTCTGACTGGGCGGAGACAAGACGCTCGAGCTTCCCGAAGGACCCCCGGTCGAGCCGGACCTCGTCGATGCTGCGGAAATCGGTTGATACCCAGTCGGGGGGATGAAATCAATTCCGTGGGGCTCGCGCACGATGTGGGTAATCACGATGTTTGACCCCACCACAGACACGCCGAAGGCGCGCAAAGAATACGCGAGGTTTCGCAAGGACCTCCTCAACGACGACTTCACGATCGAGAACGCCAGGGTTCACCCGGCAGGGATGGGTAGCCGCGTTCCCTCCGCCGGAGAGGTTCGATTCCTGACGATCACCGACGAGCAGTTCGGCCAAATAGGGGCCTATGTCGGGAGAACCCGAAGTGCGCCGCCGAATCCACCCGCCCAACTGGAATTCTTTTGACCAGCGGACGGACAGGACAATGCCCACTCAATGCCTTATGACGCATGGATTGTGGCAGATCAAGAAGCCGCCGCAATCCGCAGCGTATGAGATGGAAGTGATAAAACTACACCGGCCGCTAGTCCTGAATCATCCGCTTTTCCACCCAGCCCTTTTCAAAGGGTGTCCAAAACTCGAACTTGACGCGCAGGGTCTGTATTTTCCACTCGTCATCGATCCGCACATAGTCGTCGCTATATTTGGCTGCACCCCACACCGCCTTATCCCCGTTTTTCTCGGTCATAGTACAGGGCTGGAACAGATACCACTGTCCCGTAGCCGTGTCGCCATTGACTTCAATGATGGGATTCATGACGTTGTGCACAGCAAACGGGATGACCTTGGTCGCCTCGGTAAAGAACTTCCGAATCGCTTCCCGACCTTCGTATTTGCCAAATACGTCAACCCCGCCGTCCCACACTCCGTCTTCGGTAAACAGATCGGCAATCCCATCCGGATTGTAGCCGTTGTCACAATGTGCACAGTATTCGGCCTTGACTTTTTTAATGGCCTCAAGGTCTTCCAAAACCTGGAGCCGCTGAGCTAATTCGTCAACACTCATGCTGCCCTCCTTCTGAAACTCGTCGGTTACAGCCCTACTCCGTCCCTGCATTGAGCGCGAGGCCGGTCTTCTTAATCTCCCCTAACATCCTTGGCGGTTTTGGTCTATCTGCGCGGCCACGGCTTAGGTGGAGAAGCGATGTCCTACATCGTACGCGCCACCAGTATAAACACTGGGGGGAAGCCTTCGTCGTCCCCTATATTTGTGAAGCTGCGATACACGCCCGGAGGTACCAAGATCATGTCAAATTGATTCCGTATAATTTCGCGTGCTCCGCCATCGCTCCACCGGATTTTGCAAGTTCCTTTGAGATAGGTAAAAATCTCGTGCGTTTTGTTATGGGGGTGCCCCCGGCCCTCAAGGGGGGGGGGGATACGCCACCCGTTCAAAACAGGCCGCCAACGGAAACCGTGTGCTCCCGGCCCTTGGGGGGATACGGACACGCTGACGGCAAATCGTCGGTTCGGCCACGTGTGCTCCCGGCCCTTGGGGGGATACGGCAAGCGTCATAGAGTAGTCCTCGACTTCAGCAATTGGAGCCGACTGGAACGATCCTTCTCCGCCCCGAGGAGGGGGCCACGGGCACTAGGGCCTGTTCACACTCATGTGGATGATTATGCATGATTCTGGTCTCCTGGCTGTCGGGAACTCACGCAAGCTCCATACGACCGGATCGCGCCCCCTCTCCCGGTGCAACGCGGCCCTATCCGCCTCTCCCCTCGCCCCGTGCTCCCCGCCCTCTGGTCTGTCGCCGCGCAGGGCAGCAAAGGGCGCGGGTTACCGGCCCGCTTTGGCACCTGACACCCCTCTCCACCCGGCTGCACCGCTGGTCGCAAACCGGGGGGCTCGCCCGGGTCTTCGCGATCTGCACCGCGAACAGATCGTGCGCCTCAAGCTGGAGGCCCGGTCGCTCGACCACTCCCTCGTCCAGGTCCCTCCCGCCGGCACGGGAGCGCGCACACAACCGCTCCTCAATCCCTCGGCCGCTCCCGAGGCGGGTGGACCCCCACGCTGCCTAGGGGTGCCGCGGACGCTCGCCCGGCGCTCGCCTGCGCGCGCTCGCCCGGGCCCGCCCCCGCCGCCCCGGCGGGCCGCCCGTGGCGGACTCGCCTGGGCCCGCCCCCCGATTCTCCCGCGGTGCTGAGGGCCCGGGCGTCCGAGGGCGCCCAGCCGCGGCACTTGCCCGTGGCGCTGGGGTATGCGACCGTGGGGCCACCGCGGCGGAGCTGGGTGAGCCCTTGGGCGTCTGCCCGGGAGCTGTCCACGCGGCGCACCGCAATCGCGCGGGTGTTGCGTCGCTTGCAGGGAGGCCGCCGCCTCTTCACGCGCTGCGAGCAACGCGACGTGCTCTTCCTTGGATGCAGCGTCTTCGCCCTCATCATGGATGCCTTGCGATAGTGGGAACAGGCCCTAGCTTACGGGCGTAGATGGGATCCCGAGCCGCCAACGGAATCTTGTCGCGCTGCATAGCCGGAACGGGCCTCAAGTCTTGGAAGCGGGCAATGCAGGTTCCATATCTTCAGGGCTCACCGAGGTCGCTCTCATGGTCACCATAGCCAAGCTTGTATTTTTGCCTCGACGGCAATCAGGAGGGATAGCCTGTCTCGCCGGGAACCGTTAGGCTGGCCCGTATGCAGCAGAGTGGAGAACGTAAGGGAGGTGACGAATGTCGTTTATTGTTCTATTCGTAGGATTGTTGGTCTGGGCCGGGCCGAGTTGGGCACAGGATGAGCGCAGCACCATGACCCGGGAAACCGTATTGACATGGGTGCAGCAGTATCAAGACGCCCAGCCGGAGTTTACGCCCGGCCAGACGCTGGGACTGAACGACATGGACCAGATTCGGCCTTTTGTGCCGCCCGGCTATTTTGAAGAGTTCCAGTTCCCGGAGGTGATCTTCGCCATCAGTTCCTCCGGCGATTACCCTCCGCGCACGGACTATCTCGAAGCAACCGAAAAATTCGCTGGCCAAACCCGGCTCGCTGAAGACGGCAGCCTGAGAAACTATACTGCCGGCCAACCGTTTCCTGCAGACCAGCTCGACCCGGCAGACCCCACCGCGGGTCTTAAGGTCGGCTGGAATTTTAATTTCCGCTGGCAGCATTACGGCATCAAGGTCGGCAATTTCGCCACAATCATGATCAAACCGGGGGGGACGCACGGTGCGTTGCCGGGCTTACCTGTGGATATGATTCAACCGAGTGGCACGGTTGAGCGCGTCCTTCAGCAGCGCTATCAGCGGGTGTATCACAGCCATCTCGCCATGCTGCCCGAGCAGAATTACACCCTGCCCCTTGATGGAGCCGCAGAGTTCGAGTGGAAAGATATCAACGACTTTACCGACCCCTATGAAATGCGCGGCCTGCGCGTCCTCGTCCAGCGTTCCAGCGACCCGCACCGGCCCGACCAAGCGTGGACCTATGTCCCTTCCCTGCGCAAAGTCCGCCGCGTGTCCGCGGAAGAGAAGGCCGATTCTTTCCAGGGCTCGGATACGACCCTTGATGACTTCTTCGGCTTCTCCGGGCGGGTACTGGATTACGACTGGACCTTCCATGGCTGGAAAGACGTGCTGCACATCATGAACTCGCCCCGTGCCTATGCGCATTATTACGGGCCTGCGGGCCGAGCACCACTCGGGCCGTGGGAGTTGCGCAAGGCCATGGTGGTCGAGCTCAAGCCCAAGCGAGAAAATCATCCCTACAGCGGCAAGCTCCTGTTTATTGACGCCCAGACCTATCGGGTCGTCTCCGGTATGGCGTTCGACCGGGAAGGGGCACTGTGGAAGGTGTGGGGGATGCAGAACTCCTGGTCCGAAGACGCCCAACACCTCCCGGAAATGAATACGGGCACGCACCTCATACGTTACCTTGGCGTTACGGTCATTGATGTTAAAACCGGCCAGGCGTCGTTATTTCCGGCACTGGACATGGGCTACCCGGAGGTGGATGTGGAGGAGGTGCTGAGCCTGTACGATGTCAATAAGTTGACCGAGGGGCGGCGCTAGCAGGGATAGGGGAACCATGCGGTTGGGTCTGACGCTCCCACTTTTTGCTTTCATCGTGTGCTTTGCGCCCAATGTACGGGCCGACTCACCCGCACCAGCAAAAACCTGGCGGGTGGCGGGCGAACTGACCGAGGCCGAGCGCCGACTGTTCGACCCTCGGACCGACACGCCACGTGACCCTGAGCGGTCGTACATGCCCGCCGAGCGCTATCCGTATCAGCCGCCCTATACCGCAGAAGAGATGGGCTACCGGGCTATGGAGTTCAGTCATTCGCCACGCTGGTCGTGTAATCTGGTGGATGTTTCTGGTGCGCTGACCGCGCATGGCTATTTGCTGACCGAAAAGATGTATAGTCCGATCTTCTACGTACCGAATGCAAGCGGTCAGCAGGGTCTGGAAGGCGAGTTGTACGGGACGAGACCCGGAGAGCCTACCCGTAAAATTACCGGCCAGAACTTTTATCCTCCAGAAAACATCGGCAATCAGATGTTTCTCACCCAATACCGTGCCGGCCGGGAGGCGACCGTCCGTTGGGATTTGTTTGTGTATTCACCAGAGCTGCGGCGGGTGCGTCGCCAGCCCCAGCCCCGTCGAGGAGATAAGCTGGCCCAGGGTGCCGAGAGTTTTGACGATCTGTTTGGCCGCGACCCCTGGGAGTTTTCCTGGCATCTCATTGGCGTCGATACTCTCTATCAGACGGTTCGTTTCCCGCAGACCCGTCCAACCGTGACCCTTGCAGACCCGGATGGCAGCCTGCACGACGTACCGACGGACAGCATCAAGATGATGGGCGATGAGTATCCGTTTTACACCTCAGACGGCGGAGTGGAGTGCTGGGTGCTGAAAACAGAGGTCAGAGAGAAATGGCTCCCCAATTACTATGCGCCCACAATTATTTACTGGCTGGACAAACATTATTTTTACCCGCTGAGGATTGAGCAGTACGGTCGGGACGGACGCCTCATCTTTGTGGAAACACGGCTTGCCAAGCATCACAACAAGCCGGCCGGAGAGCGTGGTTATGGGATTCTATTCAACCACTACTGGGATGTGACTATCGATTATATGCGCTATAGCGTACACGATGCACACGATCTCAGAGATTGGTCAACCGAGGATCAGGAGGTCTTTTTCAACCCGGGCGTGCTCCCCCGGGTCTGGTATTTTGCACAACTCAAAAGCCAGTCCGAGGTATCGGTCCCAGGGCAGTATTTTCTGCGCCCAACCTTGGACCGGGAGAAGTTTCCTGAGCACCGCAAGATAGAACTCTCGGCCGACATCGAGGAGAAAATCCGTGCCCAAGAGGAAGCTGGCTATTTGGTGTTTATCGAGGAAGAGGATTGAGGCAGACGTGGCCTCCTGGTTGCCGGAGCCCTCAGGGACTCAAAGGGCCCTTCCCACCCCGACCTCCAGATTTCGGCTCAAGTCCGACAGGGCGAGGGCACAACAGCATATAGCCTCGAAGTCCCCTCGCGGCTATCGCAACGCGACCGCCTTGTCCCGCAGGCGCGGCAGCGAAAACCACAGGTCGTTGCACACTTCCATTTCCTCTTCGTCGAGGGTCATCTCGACCGCCGGCAAGGATTGTTTGAGTTGTTCGACCGAGGTTGCGCCAACAATCGGTGAGGTGACTTCGGGCTGGGCGAGCACCCAGGCGACCGCCACCTGAGCCAGTGGTTTATTGCGGGCGGCGAAGAATTCTTTGAGCCGATCGACTGCGGCAAACTGGGCTTCCTGCCAGTAGCGCCTGCGGTACGTTTCCCCGGCGCTGCCGCTCAGGGCAAAACGCGTTTCCGCGGCCGGCTCCGCACCCGCTTTGTGTTTACCGGTCAGAAATCCACCGGCCAGTGGGTTGTACGGAATCATGCCGACATGCTGTTCCCGGCACAGAGGAAAGAGTTCGTGCTCGATTTCGCGGAACAGCATATTATAGCGAGGCTGAACACAGTCGAAGCGCACCAAGCCGAGTTTGTCGCTCTGCCACAGGGCTAAGGCCAGACGCCAGGCCTGGAAATTTGAACAGCCGATATAGCGCACCTTGCCTTGATGGACCAAGTCGTCCAGGGCTTGTAGGGTTTCCTCGATCGGCGTTTTCGGGTCGGGCGCATGGACTTGGTACAAATCGATATAATCCGTCTGCAAGCGCCTGAGACTCGCCTCAACCGCAGCCCAGACATGCTTGCGCGAAAGGCCCCGGTCGTTCGGTCTGTCACCCATCGCTCCCCAACATTTGGTGGCCAGGACAATATCTTCGCGCCGACCTCTTAACCACTTGCCGACAATCTCCTCTGTGCGGCCCGCGGTTTCGACACCGCCGCCGGCCGGATACACGTCCGCGGTATCAAAGAAGTCCACACCGTTCTCGAATGCGGTATCCATAATGGCGAAGCTCTGGGCTTCTTCGCACTGCCGCCCGAAGGTCATTGTGCCCAAGCAGATTTCAGAAACGTTCAGACCGGTTCGCCCCATTCGTTTTATTTTCATCCTTCCTCCTTTTTAGCGGTCTCATCAACAGGATATCAGTCTGGAATTTTTAGCGCGACTCGTATATGGTCGTACCCGTATCGCAGCGCATAGAGTTCACATCGAAAGGAGAGTGGTATGGCACGGCAGGCAAAAACGCAGGGGAAGGTCGTTCCGTTACGGCCGCGTAAGAAATCGTCTTCAGTGGCACTCCCTCCACATCAGGCAAAAGCACTGCGCAAGCAGGATGCGGCCCACCTCGTTCACGGCTTCGTGCCGCTCGGTTTGCAGCAAAACAAGGGAGTGCCCGTTTTTGTCAAGGGCCAAGGCATCTATCTCTGGGATACGGAAGGCAAAAAATATATAGACGGACTCGCCTCCCTGTGGAATGTACATATCGGGCACGGCCGGAAAGAAATCAATCGCGCCGTGGCCGAGCAGATGAACAAGCTGGCCTTTGCGCCCACGCTGATCGGCCCGACCTCGGTCCCGACCGTCCAACTCGCAGCCAAGCTGGCCAAGATCGCGCCCAAGGGCCTCAGCCGGGTGATCCTGACCTCGGGAGGTTCGGAGTCGAACGAATCGATGATTCGTCTGGTCCGCGCCTATTGGAAAGCCAAAGGGAAGCCCAAGAAGACGAAGTTCATCACCCTGGAACAGGCCTATCACGGCACATCGAGCGGTGCCGCGGCGCTGACCGGTATTCCGCTTTTCAATAATCAGGTCGACCCCGGCCTTCCCGGTGTCATCCACATGCCCCGCCCGTATACCTATCGCGAGAACAATGGCGCGGAGGAGCTCGAAAAAATCATTCGGCGCGAAGGCGCGGGAACGATCGGGGCTTTTGTGGCCGAGCCGATTCAAGGCGTTGGCGGTGTGATCGTTCCGCCCGATGGCTGGTGGCCCAAGATCCGGGAGATCTGCTCGCGCCATAATATCCTCATGGTGTGCGATGAAGTCATTACCGGCTTTGGCCGTACCGGCACCATGTTCGCCTCGACCGGCTTTGGCGTCGTGCCCGATATTCTGGTTTCGGCCAAAGGCGTCACCAGCGGTTATCTGCCACTTGGCGTGGTCCTGTTCAAGGAGGAAATATTCCAGACCTTCCTGGAGACGGGCGACGATTACGCCTTCTGGCACGGCTACACCTATACCGGCCACCCAACCGTCTGCGCCGCGGCCCTGGCCAATCTCGCAATCATCGAAAAGGAGAAACTCGTCCAGAACGCTCGGACCCAAGGGCGCTATTTGCAAAAACGATTGGCCACCCTGCACGAACTGCCCATCGTGGGCGATACGCGAGGCAAGGGTTTGATCGCTGCGGTCGAGTTAGTCAGAGATAAGGCCACCAAGGAGATGTTTCCGGTCGAGCTCCGCATTGCACAACAGGTCTGGGAAAAAGCCCTGGATAACGGCTTGATTACCCGCGTGGCCGGCGCAAACAGTATTGCGCTCTGTCCACCTTTAATCATCACCAGAGAGCAGATTGCCGAGATGGTAGATACGCTTGGCAGGGCGATCCAAGAAGTGACGGAGGAGCTTGACGGCGAGTGGCGGCAAGCCAGCGGTAAATAGCAGGCGAGCTACGTCAAAAAATGCACAAGGGCGGTACTGAGAGCGGCCCCGTCTCCTCTCTTGTTCTCCGTAGCCCGGAGACAGTTCGTGCGACATCTCCGCCTTGCGCCTCTCATCGTATGCTTACTCACGGGCTCACCGGTTCGGCTCTGGGCGGAAGCCATACCGGCCCAGCCCGGCATGATTGTCCTTGAGGGACACAGCCTACCCTTCTTGCATCAATACCCCCTCTCGCAGATTCGGATCTTCGCCTTCCGCCCTCCTGTCCTAACGTTCGTCCCCTTCCAGATCGACGAACGCGACCGATGTGGACGGTGGGTTATCAAGGTCGGTCCGCGGCCCAGCCAAGATGATCAGCCGGGGCGGTTTGACCCCAACGACGCGATTATTTTTTTGAGGCGGGATATGGGGAAGCGCGCCCCTGCGGCAGTGTTTCCAGCAGGAAGGTGGCATGAGGCTCGCCTCGGCTCTAACGAGATCCCACTTGGCTTTGTCTATATTCGAGTGGGCGTGCAATCGGCTCAGCCCATCCGATCCGGCCTCGTTCGCTACGACCCCCAACACCATCACATCTATGCCGAAGGCTATAGTGTGGCCTTTGACACACCGCTGCCCAGCCATCTCGCTTTCGTCGACTCACCAGGCGATCTGGGCCAGAACCTCATCTCGCATATTAGCGTTGATGCCGAGGTCAGTTTTCTGGGTGGGCTACTGAAGATTCGGCGGACCGACAAGGACCTGCACGCCCGGCTGTACGGTTATACGCAGGGTCCAGTTCGGGTGATTCGCCGCGCGCTATTGGTTTCCCCTCCCCCTTTGGCTTCCGCGCGAGGGGGCGGATTGATCTCATCTTTTATCCAGACTTTGTCGAGGGCACGGCCTTGGTCAAGCTCAAGATTCCGCCACGTTTTATTTTGGCCGACGGCGAGGTCAGCACCTATTTCAATTTCCTCAATTTTGGCCAGGCCCGGTTGTTACCGGCAGACGAGTTGCCCATGGGGGAAGAACAGTCTCCGCGTTGGGCGGCCTTACAGCTCCCCACGGGCCAGACCCTCTTACTGGTCATGCGGCTCGAAGGCGGACTGCAGCAGCTTGAGCAACGGACCTATCTTTCCAACGCCGGGCCACCGCACAGCGGGCAGCCGTCTTTTGGGTTTCATTTTTCCAACATCGCGGGGCTGGCCGCGGGCACATATCGACTCTCAGCCTTCGGCGTACGACTGGAGACGACCGACCCGGAGATTATTCGATCCACTGCCACCTTCTTCCTGTCGCCCCCACCCGTAAGCGTGACACCAGTAGGCGGATCTGGACACGGGGAGCATATTTCACGATAGGTTCCCGCCTCGCCATCGAACTCTCATCATGGCGGACGCGACCCCGCCCGCCAAAGGCCGGAGAGGTCGGGGCTGGGTTCCTGCTTTTGCAGGAATGACGGGCGTTCGCAGGGGAAGCGACCGGGACGAGATTGTCTAAACTCCCTGCGCCTACCAGGAAATTCGACCAGGGGGCTTTGCCTCCGGATCCCAGCGATAAGGAGGTGAGCGGCTGGTCGAGCGGAGGTATCCCGGCTCACTGAACCAGGAGCCGCCGCGCAAAACTCTCCGGCCGCAATTTCCCTTCTCCCAGGCCAGCCTATCAACCGACGCACCGTCGGATCTGTCGTGCCAGCAGTCCCGCCTCCATTCCTCCACGTTCCCCGGCGTGTCGTACAAGCTCAATGCGTTCGTCTGCTTTTATCCTACCAGTTGCCGCTTGCAGACCTCGCTCACGGAGGAGCACCACGCAGAGGCTTTCAAGCTATTCCTCCCTGAACAGAAATACCCCTTGCGGCATGGCCCGCCCCGCGCTGCATATTCCCACTCCGCTTCATTCGGCCGTCGATACCACCCTCCCCTGGCAGCCACTTTCCGCAGAAATGCCTCCCGCATCCTCGGCCGGACACTGAGGACAGTTCTGGCCAATCAGGGCCTCCGCAATCACCGCCGCCCGCAGACCCGGATACTGAGGGCAATCCTCAGGAATCATCACTCGGGTTCTTCCCTATCACCGCTTCCCATAATTCCTAGGTCACTTCGGTATTTACTAGGGCCTGTTGAAACTCATGAGCATGATGAGGATCTCCTCGGTGGATGGACCTCACGCAAACTCACTCCGCACGGGTCGCGCACCCCCTCCCGGCGCCGCGCGGCCCTCTCCGCCTGTCCAGCCGCCACGGGCTCACCGCCAGGTTGTCTGTGGCCGAGCAGGGCGGCAAAGCGCACGGGGGGCCGGCCCGGTTGGCGCCCGGCCCTCCCTCTCCCCCCGGCTGCCCCGCTGGTCGCAACCCGGCGTCCTCGCCCGGGGCCGCGCGCCTCGACAACGAGCCTCGCTCGGGCGCCTCAAGCTGGCGGCCCGGTCGAGAGCCCGCCCCCGCGTCAAGGTCCCTCCCGCCGGACCGGGGGCGCTCACACAACCGGCCCCCTCCCTCGGCCGGCCCCGAGGCGGCGGGCCCCCAAGAGGCCTCGGGGTACCGTGGCGGTGCGCCCGGCCCCCGACCCGGCGGGCCGCCAGGGGCGGAGTCCGCCTGAGCCCGCACCCCGAGAGGCCCACGCTGCTCCGGGACCGGGCGTCCGAGGGCGCCAAGACCCAGCCCCTGGCCGGGGCGCGGGGGGAAGAGTCCGAGGGGTCGCCGCGACGCACCCGGGGTGAGCCTTGGGCGTAGGACCGGGAGAGGGACACGCGACGTATCGCAGGCGCGCGGGTGTTGCGTCGCTTACAGGGATGCCGTCGCCTCTGCTCGCGAGGCGAGCAGCGCGCCGTGCGAATCCCCGGATGAAGCGGCTTCGCCCTCATCATTGAAGCGTTGCGGTAGTGGGAACAGGCCCTAGGCGCAAAGCCGTGCACCTCCACTCGACGCAGCGGTCTCTCATTATCGGAACAATCCCTGTTTCTCCCGAAAAGACCGCTCCGACAACCCATCGTAAACGGACATCCAGGGATCCGCTCCATCTGCACGTCCGCCTGGGCGGGAAGTTCCGG
The DNA here is from genome assembly GCA_965116085.1 of uncultured Binatia bacterium (SeqCode). Classification (GTDB taxonomy): domain Bacteria; phylum Desulfobacterota; class Binatia; order Bin18; family Bin18; genus Bin18. Next base: position 3,581,452 of record OZ220487.1, on the reverse strand, counting down.
TAATCTTTCTTCGAGCACGGCATCGGCTGTCCGGCCTCTTTTCCCGAGGCGGTGATATATTTCTCTGCAGCAACGGTTATCCCTTCTCTTCGACTCCAGTTTCTCTCAATACTCTTCCGTAGCAAGAGAGAAAAACTCAGCGGTGGCGTAACATCCAACGCTGCCGACGCTTCAATTTTTCGAAAGGCGCTGAAGGCAGCGTGTCCGCCCTCTTGCTGGAGGGCAGCAGTCGCTACCAGCATTTATTGATCAGCCGCTGCCCGTAGGTATTGACCAGCCAGCATATCAGGCGGTCATTCTTGTACGGCTGGAACACCGCAATGCCACAGGATAACGCCAAAGCCGAGCGGGGATTTTTTCAGAAAGACGCCTACATCCCCTGCTCGACCAAGCTCCAGCCAGCCGCGCAGAGTTGCTTGCACTTTTCCCCTCGAGTAATGGCTTCGGGCGAACTAGCATTGCCTTCGAGGCCACGCTTATAGACACCCTGCACGATGGCAGCCAGCCGGAAGAGCGAGAACACCAGATAGAATTTCCACTCCGGGATGTCTTGCTGGCCCATCTTCTGACAGTACCAAGCGAGGTATTCCTCCTCGGACGGGATGCCGTAGTTTTCGTAGTCGATATTTGTCAGGTCACCGCGCATGTCATCCGGGACGTAGTATGGCAGACAGTTATAGGCCAAGTCGGATAAGGGCGCGCCCAGCGTACTCAGTTCCCAATCCACCACGGCCAGCACCCTGGGCTCAGTATGATGAAAAATCATGTTCTCCAAACGGAAATCTCCGTGGGCGATGGTTGTTTCGTGGTGTGCGGGCAGATGTTCGGGCAGCCATTTCATGAGGTTTTCCATAGCGGGTAGATCGTCGGTCTTGCTGGCCTCATACTGTTTGGACCAGCGCCGTACCTGGCGTTCCATATACCCACCGACTTTGCCGTAGCCTTCCAGCCCAACGGTCCGAAAATCGACCTGATGGAGTTTGGCCATGACATCGACCATGGCTTGGTAAATCTCGCGCCGTTCCGCTGGTGCCAATTCGGGCAACTCATAGCCACGGAAGACCCGACCATCCACAAAATCCATGATATAGAAATCCACCCCGATAACGCCGGGATCCTGGCACAGGGCGTAGGGTTTCGCGACCGGCACATCGGTTTCCCACAGGGCGGAAATAACCCGGAACTCACGGTCAACCGCGTGGGCGGATGGTAGAAGTTTGCCCGGCGGTTTTTTGCGCAGCACATAGCGCCTGCCCGCGCCATCGGTCAATACAAAAGTTGGGTTGGACATGCCGCCCCGGACCTGACCGACGCGTAATGGTAGGGTAAGACCGTCGACGTGTTCCTGCATATAGCCCTCAAGGGCAGATTCATCAAAGCGATGCTGGCCCAGCACCGGCGCGGTTTCGGTGGTGAGCGATGTGCGCGGTGTCAACATCATATCGGTTTCGAGTGTTGTCATAGCCTCCCTCCCAGAAAACGGTCGAGCGTGCGGTTTTCGACCTGTTTCAAACACTCCCGCAGGCAGAACGCAAGGCCGGAGCGCTCGCCGGTTAAAGAATCCGGGTCTCTCGCTGGCGGCCGAGTTCGACTAGGCGGAGTCGGCTACCGCGCACTTCCAGACGGGTACACGAACAGTTGTCCGGCTCAAAACAGATCACCCGGTCATCCTGCGTAGCCGCACCGACTGCCACGTTAATGGCAATAAAGTGGGAGATGACGACGGTTGTCGTCTTGAGGGCGACCAGGGCGGCAACGACCTGATTCCGCCACTCCTGATACTGGGGCGCAAGTTCGCTCCAACGGCCCCGCATAGCCTGTCTGAGCCAGTCCGTGCGGGCTTGCAGATTCTTCGTGGGAGAAGGGATCTCCGCCACCGCTGGCTCAATTCGGGCCTGGACTTTCCAGCGTTTCTCAAACGCCGCCGCGGTCTGGCGCGTGCGCTGGAGCAGGCTGGTCACAATGGGCAGCGGTCCCAGCGATTCCAATTCGTTCGCTATGGCTTCGGCTTGGACCAAGCCAACCGCATCAAGTCCTGGGTCATAGGCTTGATCAAAGCCAGCGCTGGCCTGCCCGTGTCGTATGAGATACAGCGTCGGAGGGGGCGTGGGCATGCTTGTCCTTGGTAGGAGGCGCTTGCGGATCTTTCAGCCTCCATCCAGCGGCCTTTCCGGCCGGAGGCTGCGAACCGCATTAGCAGTCAGAGCATTCAGAAGCCCTTGTAAGAAATCGTCCTGCTCGAACCTAGCGACGAGGGCATGCCAGAGAGCGGGCTCGGTATAGCCCCGAATGCACGGGACGACAAATTGCTCACGATAAGCATTCAAGGCGTCCGTGTACAAGGTGAGTCCGGTTCGATACCGTTCCAGCCCGCTCCGATAGCGGGATAATGCCTCGGCGTAGACCTCACGGGCCTGACAGTATGCCCCCTCGGGGAGCAGTCTGCTTCGATACGCGGCCTTGGCTTCAAGAAATTCCTCATGGGCTAGTCGTATATCTTGCTCCCCCTGCCGGCGTACCGCTTCGTACTGGTCTCTCAGTTGGGCAAGCAAGGTCCGCTTAGGTCGCACGACGGTCCGACGAATTCTTCCAATCTGTCGGGCTAATGTCCGGTCATATTCCTCGGGAGGATGAAGGCGTAAGTTCTGGTAGATGGTCTCCTGTCCCCGGGTCTTCGATTCGGCCTCGCGAACCGTTCCTTGAGTCATCCGCAGCCCATACAAAAGCAGGCCAATACTCCGCTCGACCTCTTTCATCTGCTCACCGCAGGCCGCAAACGTCACACCAACACTCGACAGCCAGACAAGGCATGCACCGCAGACCACACTCCGATTATAAAGAATCAGGGCACAAGAGAAACGAGAGCTTGGCATACTATAGCGTGTTGACAAATTGAGCAGTGTGCCCGGAAAGCGGGCTCCCTGCTGCCGGCAGCAGTGGTTCCCAATATGTTTCGCGAGCAGACTCTTCTGAAGACACTTCGTGCGTCTGGGACACCCGCTTGGAATACGGCGGTCCGGCCTTAGGCCACGGCCCCCGTCGCTTGAGGGGACTCGCCGCGCTACCTTTCGACTTGAACACGCTTTGCTCCGGCAGCAGCAACCAAGGCTGCCAGGCGGAGCCGGATGGCGGCTCTCGCCACCCGGTGGGTGCTTCCTCTACGCTGGGCGTCGTCCCGCACCGCCCTGCGCAGTGTCGGACGAATGTCCGGTCGTGAAGAATGACGTTGGCAGTCCAGGCAGCATGAGCGGAGCGGCCGCATTGGCGACACCGGAACACGGCTTGGCTCTCGTGGTTATCCCGGTGCCGGTGTCCGCAGCGGGGGCACGTTTGCGACGGGCCCTGCGGCAAGACGGTAACGGTAGGGATGCCCAGCGTGGCGGCTTCCGCACTCAGCAGTTTACCGCCGTGTCCGATGGCGGCTTCCGTTAAGATTTCGTTCAGTTTTCTTTTCGCGGCGATGTGTTGGCCGGGGTTGCCAGCGGCGGTGCGCGCGGAAGCCATCTTGCTGACGGGGCGCAGGCTTTCCATGGCTACCATCTTGGGCTGGGCTGCCAGCAGGATGTTGCGGACTTGTCGGCGCGGATCTTGATCGCGGCGAGTAGCATAGCGACAAACGATTGTCCCATTCCGTGCTGCGGCTTGGCGGCGACGCTTACTGTTTCGGGGCTTGCCTGCGAGATAGCGTTGGTGTTTCCTGTGCTGTCTGCTTTGCTGCTTGGCCCCTTGGAGATGGACGCGTCTGCTCGTGCTGAACACAGCGTGGTTCTTGCGCCCGCGGTCGGCTCCGAGGATGTCTTCGGGATCGGGTATTACCACCTGTTCTGGCATCGTAGGGTCTGGTTCCCAGACTTGTGCGGGCGGGCAATAGTGGCGGCGCTCCAGCGGTGTCCGGGGACCATGGTCTGCGGCTGACACTAGGCGGATGAAGCGGGTGTCCAACCTTTGCAGGGTCTGCTTGCCGCGTAGCCGCAAGATGGAACGGCACTGTCGCCCGGCGGCGTGCCCAGCGTCGCTGATCTGGAACATCTGCTGATCGGTAATAGTGAGACTGAGCCGGCTGGTTTTGCGGGAGCAGTGTGCCAGCGTTCGGCGGCGTGGGCGAGGGTTCCGGTGCTTGAGCGGTTCGTCTTTGGCATCGGCCTGTGCGATACGTTCCAGTTGCTCGGAGACGGCGACGTTGTAAGCGGCGTTCTGCTGGGTGGCGTGGTAGCCGATGGCCCGGATGTTGGCTGGGTCGGAGCGCAGGGCGAATTTCATCGTGCGAATCATTTTACCATCCAGTTTAACGGCGGAACTCCAATCACTTGGCAGGCTTGTAGGCATCCAAGTTGGGGCAGTCTGCTATGGATAGTGGAGGTAAGTCGGTTTAGGCGCAAGGGTTGGGCGGTGGCGTGTAGCACGGTATCTCGTGGCAGCCTGCTTGTGGTAGCGTTACATGCCCTCTATTAAATTGCTGCTTTGGCGGTTCTACGCCGCCCCGCGAATTTGTCAACAGCCCCTAGGCGGGCGGAGCGGCGGTCGCAAGCCCCCCCCTCCAACGCTCCTTTGTCGTTTCGCAAATCCTCCGCGTCGCATCTCGCCGGGGTGCTGGCGCGCTTCTCGCCTCACCGGCTCGGACCAAGGACGCGCCACAACCGGGGTCGGAACAGCAAGTTAGGCGCAGGACCTATAAATTTCTTGTCCAGGGGTGTGGGCTGTGTTTGTCGGGGCCAAGATATCGGGAGCATCCATGTCGGGTCCCCATTTCCGGCTATCGGAAGCGCCGTGCGCTCGTATCCGTCCCGTGCTGCCACACAAGGGGTGCAGGGTGCCACGGGTCGATGACCGTCGGGCCGAAGAACAATTGGAGCAAATGCGGCCGATGCTTGACCAGAGCGAGCCAGAGCGGCGTCAAGAGATTCTGGTCCACGCTCGAATGGAGGCGGCGCGGGTCGTATTGGCCATCCCCGCCAGCGTCCCCGGCGAAGAGGGGGAAGACCACTGAGATATCTGCCTGCCTCAAAGCAAGCAGCCGGGGGAGAACTGCGGGGCCGCTAGGAAGCCATCTGTGACTGAGACACGGAAAACTGCTTATGTCGGTTCCTGTCCATCCAAAAATTTATCATATCGTCCACGTTGACCGGCTGTCATCAATCATTACGGCAGGCGGACTCTGGTGTGATGCGGAGGCGAACCAGCACGCGGCATCCGGCACCGCCATCGGCATGAATAAAATCAAACAACGCCGCCGCCAACTGAGACTAACCAGCCATCCAGACCTGCATGTGGGAGACTGCGTGCCGTTCTACTTCTGTCCCCGTTCCGTTATGCTCCACCTAATTTATAGAGCCAATCATCCAGAACTGACGTACCGCGGCGGGCAGGGACCAATTGTGCATCTTGAAGCGGATTTACACCAGGCCGTAGCCTAGGCGAAGCAACACGGCCAGCGATGGGCCTTTACCTCCTCGAACACTGGTGCCCGCTATGCTGACGACTTCTGCGGCCTCGGCAAACTCGATCAGATCGCTTGGGATGCCGTACGCGCATGGAGTTGGGCGCAAGATCGAGAAAAAAGCAGGCGGAATTTCTGGTAGAGCGGTGGTTCCCCTGGGAGCTGATTGCGCTTATCGGTGTGTCTGCGCACGAGGTCTGCCAACAGGCATGCAGGGCACTCGAAGATGCGAAACACATACCGCCTGTTGAAATCCAGCCAAAGTGGTATTACTGACAGCAAAGGGAGGCGGACGTGATCGAATACAAGATCGGCGACATCTTAACGGAGAATGTCGAAGCGCTGGTCAACACCGTCAACTGCGTGGGCATCATGGGCCGTGGGGTGGCACTCCAGTTCAAAAAGGCGTTCCCCGAGAATTTTGCAGCCTACGCTGAGGCCTGCAAGCGGGCGGATGTGCAGCCGGGTCAGCTGTTCGTTTTCGAGACCAGCCAGATGTCCCCTCGCTACATCATCAATTTTCCGACCAAACGCCACTGGCGTGGGAAGAGTCGGATGGAGGATATCGAAGCTGGTCTGACGGCCCTCGCAGAGCAGATCAGAGAACGGGCCATACGCTCCATTGCCCTGCCGCCGTTGGGGAGTGGCTTGGGTGGTCTGGCCTAGTCTCCGGTCCGCTCCCGCATCGAAGCCGCACTCAGGGCGTTTCCTGATCTGAAGGCGGTCGTCTTCGAGCCGGGCGGCAGGCCGACCGATGGGCGCGTCAACCGTTCGACAGACGTGCCCACTATGACCACCGGCCGAGCCGTGCTGGTCGGGCTGATGAATCATTACCTTCGTGGCCTGCTGGATCCGTTCGTGACACTGCTGGAGGTGCACAAACTGATGTACTTCCAGCAGGAAGCTGGCGAATGTTTAGGACTCCAATATCAAAAAGCACCTTATGGCCCGTACGCCGAGAACCTGCGCCATGTCCTGCATACCGTGGAAGGCCACTTCATATCCGGCTACGCCGATGGCGGCGATTATCCTGGCAGAGAACTGGAACTCGTGCCCGGTGCGATCAAGGATGCCACCGCCGTTCTTGAGCCTTATACTCAGACGCGGGCACGCTTCGATAAGGTCGCCGACTTGGTTGAAGGGTTCGAGTCCTTGTTTGGTCTGGAGTTGCTCTCTACGGTCCATTGGGTCTCCACGCAAGAGGAGGCCCACAGCCTGAGCGATGTGGTGGCCCGCACCTACGCCTGGAACGAGAGAAAGAGACAGTTTTCTTTACGGCAGATTGAGCTGGCGCTGAACAGACTGTCCGCCAAAGACTGGATTGGCCGGTCACAGGCTATGACCCTGACTCCATGCCGCGTCGAATCTTCGGGATGAAAGCTCGGATAGTGGTTTGGTGAGTAAATGAAGGAACGATCCTACAATCGCGGCAACAAGCCGTATCGCTTCAAAGGCGTGAAAGAGTAGGAAGACGAACGAGGGACTCTGGCATATGATGGCCGCCATGCGGGACCTCCAGGAACGGCTCGGCGGCCGCTATACCCATGCTGCCTGGACTGCCAGTGTCATCCTTCGCAGCCGGGCATTCGTCCGACACTGCGCATGGCGGTGCGGGACGACGTCCAACGTAGGGGAAACATCCCACCGGGTGGCGAGAGCCGTCATCTGGCTCCAGTAGCAACCCAAGTTGTTACTGGGAGCAAGGCGCATTCAAGCCAAGTAGGTCCCGCGACGAATCTCCCTCTAGGCTGGCAGGGTCCGTGGCCTAGGGCGAATTCGCGCGAGATTGAATCGGTGAGGGATTCCCAATCGGTCGATGTTGTGAATCACGCTGGGGGTGGGTGAAGGAGGCCCGCTCGTATTATGAACCCGAATGAAACGAATCTGCTCTAGGGCGAACCGCTGGACCACAGCGGCGGACCAAGACGCCCGAGGGTTTTTAATATGTGAGCTGAGAAACAGGTTCTCGGGTACTTCCAGCGAAGTAGCCGAGAACCTGATTTCCGGGCTTCCTACTCAATTTGTCAACGCCCTCTGGTAGTCCGCCGACGTTGAATTGACGGTTGCAGACTGGCAGAATTTCCGTGTCGGTCCGTGTCGATCCGTGTCGGTCCGTGTCGGTCCGTGTCGGTCCGTGTCGGTCCGTGTCGGCATCCGGAACCCCGGGCTGTCCGGATCTCTCTTCACCCCTCCCCCCAGCCCCGATGCCGACCGGGCGGGCCCCCACTCCCCCCCGACGGATCGGCCGGATCCGACCCACGGGAGTCGAGCCGACCAGCCGGTCTGCGGTGCCGGGCCCGGAGCGCCCCATGGCCACCCCTCCAGACAGGCAGGGTTCCCGAGGGCCCCTTTCGGCTCAGGAGCACCGGCCCCGGGGTCGCCTGGCCCCGGCGGCGGGCCCATCCTGCGGTTGGCCGACGAGGGGCGCGGCGGGGGTCAGTTCTGCGATGCCGACAGCGCACACGGCTTGGGCATCGGGACGGCGACGGTCGAGCGGCCTGCGCCAGCGCCGCGTCCTGGAGAGGCTGACCGCCGCCCTCCGCCGCAAAGAGCAGGAGGCCCGTCGGGCGAGCTCCGGAACGGAGCACCGGCAGCGAAGCGGGGCGCCTTGGCTTGCGCGGTCCCACCCGAGGGGTGCGCCCGCGGGACGCGGAAGCGACGCGCCGGCCGGGGGGGGGGGCGGGCGAGAGGCTTTCGCAAGAAACGGTCAGGAACACCCGGAAAAAGAGCGCAAGCCGGGGCGGAAACCGTCCGGGGGCATGCCGCCGAGCCAAAGCGCGTCATTCGTAGCGGCGAGGAGGGAGGTGTGGAACCCGTAGCAGCGGGACTTGGCCGCAGACGAGGGGGGGGGGCTCAGGGCTGAGACCGGCCAGCAGCCGATGCAGGCAACTCGCCTCGCCCGTCCCGGGCGCCCCGGGCCGCCGGAGATGGTCGACCCCGAATAGGAGCGGCACGGGCTGGCCCCCCTCTTCCTGGCTTGCGCGTCCACCGAGAACGGGCGCCCGGGGCAAGTCCCCGCCCGCCGCGGGCCTGGGCACCTTGCCTCCGGGCACTCGCGGCTGCCCCTGTCCCCGCAAAGCCGAGCGCCCTGGTCCTGGCCCATCGGAACACACATCACCCCACCTCGCGGTCTGCAGCCTGTGTCCACAAAGCAGCGAGGCGGGGGCGCAAGCGGGTCGCAGGTCGCTCCACGCCCAAGCACGGGAACTGGCTCGATATGGCCGAGAGCGAACTCGGTGCGCGGGCGCACCCGTCTTCGGCGACGCCTTCCCGCCCGCGCCCCCAAGCGGCGGGAGCCGGCAACGGGGGTGGCGCTCCGCCATGCAGCCGGCCCCCGGCGACCGGGCGGTTCACGACCCAGGAGTCCCAGACCGAACCGACATTCCTATACCCGTCAATCCAATGATTCCAGACTACTAGGCAGGTAGGACAGTAACGGTGAGGGAATAAGCAATGCTGTCTTTCAAGAGCCCGCGCACATAGCAGCCCTTTTCCGCTCGTGCAATCACAGTTCGCACCGTCTCTTCAGACGCAGAACTGTGCACGGTCAAGTCAACGTCTATGGTTTTCACAAAGCCTTTTGTGTTCGATCTAGCGGAAACCGACGCACCGGCAAGAGGAACTTGACGCGCCCGGGCCGTGATCTCCAGGGACATCAGCAGACAGCCACATAGACTGCCCAGGAAGGCCGTAATCGGGTCGGGGGCCGCTCCATTCCCACCTAACGCTTTGGGCTCGTCGAGCGACCAGACGTGCTGACCGGCCTGGAGTTCAACTTGGCTCGAATCGCTCGCCAGAGAGCCGACAGCGTGACGAAACCCACCCCGAGCCGGTGCTGTGCCGATGTCCATCGCGATTTTGATTCCGTGCAGCCGTGAAGATTAAAACTCGATCAGTTCCAACACGGTCCCGTCAGGATCGTGGAAGCACACAAAACGGGTTATTCCGCCACCAAGGATGGTCTCCTGCGGTGGCGAGAGGAATTTGACTCCTTTGGCTTTGAGGTCTTCATACTCCTGCACCAGATTCTTCGTCTTCAAGGCAATACGAGCAATGCCAGCGTGGGCGAGATGGGGATAGGGTGTCCCATCCGTCTTGGGCTGCTTCCATTCGATCAGGTCGATGCGCGTCGCATAGGGGTTGTCGCCCAGTATCAAGAGCGCTGCCCGGGCCTGTCCGTTTGGAATTTGTAGGCCGGCGTCCAGTTGCGGGCTGCCACCGGTGCCGAGATCGTTGACAACCCGAAAGCCCAACATTTTATAGAATGCGAGCGAGCGTTCAAAGTCGGAGACATTGATATTGACATAGAAAATACCCTGAATCATGGGTTCCTCCCCCGTCCGTCTGGAGCGTCGAGCGGATAGGTAATCGCTTCAACCTGATGCGTCTGCTGTCGAGCCGGATTGGTCAGGAAGGTTTTTTCGAGTTCGCGGTCCAGAACGTCTTCGGCAACATAGCCGGTAAATGCGCGCTGCACCGTGCCGTCAGGAGCAAAAAGGAAACTGCTAGGGAGGGCAAACACTTGATAGCGCAGCCCGATCTTGTCCGACGGGTCACGGCCAATGGCGTACGGGATATTGTATTTCCGGACAAAGTCCCGCACCCCGTCCTCTTCACTCTGTAAGGCGACCCCAATCACGCTAAATCCGTGGCGTTTATACTTATGGTACATGCGGACCAAGGCCGGCGTTTCGATCACGCACGGGCCGCACCAAGTCGCCCAAAAATTGACCAGCACCACTTTCCCCTCGTAATCGGACAAACTCACCCGATCGCCATCAATGGTCGTCAGGGTGAAATTATAGTCGCCGTATCTGCTCGGCACCGGCAGTGTGTCGGACGCAACCGGTGTGGAAGCATCCGCTTCTCTGACCTCGCTGACGAGGAGTTCTTCCGGGTTCAAGAAAGTCAGGCGCGACGAGATCCAGGCGAGCTTATCGGTAAAGATAAGCAGGCCAACCAGGACGAGCAGCATACCGGCCGCCACTTCCATTTGCCGCAGATAGCCTTTCATCCCTTGGAAGAGCGACAGAAAGCCGTTCAGGAAAGCCGCCGAGAGCATAAACGGGATACCGAGGCCGAGCGAATACACCGCCAGCAGGAGGACTCCGTGACTGAGCGTTTCGGTCGTTGCGGCTATGGCCAGAATACCGGCCAGAATCGGGCCAACGCACGGTGTCCAGCCAAAGGCAAAGAGCAGCCCCGCCACGAAGGCCCGGATCATCCCGGGTTCCGTGGGCTCTTTGGAAAAGCGACGCCCCCGGAGTAAGGCCGGGATGGGCAATACCCCGGCTAGGTGCAGCCCCAGGACGATAATGCCCAGCCCGGCGACGCCTTTGAGAACACCCAGGTTTGATCTGAGCAGCCCACTGACCGCAGAGGCCGAGGCACCGAGGGCAATAAACACCAGGGAGAAGCCCAACACAAAGGGGATGCTCTTGAGTAGCGCACTGGTCATCAATTGCGCCGAGCGGTAGCGGGCGGTGAGTTGCTCAAAACTCATTCCGGTAATAAAGGTCAAATAACCGGGCACAATAGGCAAAACACACGGCGAGGCAAAAGACAGGAATCCGGCCAGCAGGGCAATACCAAGTCCGATATCCATTGCTAGCGACCATACCACAGAACGAACAGGGAGCGATATGGCATAAGGGACACACGCGGGCAAGGTCGATGGTGTTGCCGACGGTTGCCAGATCGTGGACAACTGGGTCGGCAGGGGACGTCTACGGGGCCCGCTACCCCTCTGGCGACGACGGCGCTCTCATCCACCAGCACCGACATCTCCGCGAAGGATGGCATCCCGGCAGCGTGATAGACCGTTTTGGTCACCACACGGACATCTACCTCGCTATCGTCTGCGAGAACGGTCCCGGCTTCTTGCCAGTATACATCAAACCGTAGTGCCGCAGGGCTTGGTACCGGGCATGGGTTATTAGTCGGCTTGTGATCAAGGGGCAGATCATCACCGCGCCTCAACTTGGCAATTTCGCCAAGGCTGCGCACCGCCGGATGCGGGGTAGCGACGGCGGCTATCGGCGGGATCATCTGCGCGCGCTTGCGCAGCGCGTCGAGGTCTCCGAACGCGAAGTTCGGATCATGGGATCGAAAAGTACCCTCCCGCGGGTCCTGGCGGCTTCAAATGGCGTGGAATCGGCGTCGAACGGCATTCGCATTCATATTCCAGAGTGGCGGAGAGGGGGGGATTCGAACCCCCGATACCCGAAGGTATACACGATTTCGAGTCGTGCGCGATCAACCGGACTCTGCCACCTCTCCAACTCCCGGGCGAGACGTGCCCCTCACTATAGGCGATTTCCAGACAAGCGCAAAGACGGGTCGGGCCGCGGGCTTTTTCTGGTGACGAGACGCCGTCTCTCCCGGAAGAAGCGTTGGAGTAGCGTCCGGCACTCCTCTTCACAGACCCCACTCGTGACGTCCAGGCGATGATTCAGACGGGTATCCAAAGCGATATTATACAGCGATCCCGCGGCACCCGCCTTGGGATCGAAACAGCCGAAGACTATGCGTTTGATCCGTGCGGACACTAACGCCCCCATACACATGAGGCAGGGCTCTACGGTCGAGTACAGCGTCGCGTCTACCAGCCGATAATTTTTCATCTGCTGCGCAGCATTTCGCACAGCTTGGATCTCGGCATGAGCCGTTGGGTCGATGGTTGAAATAAGCGTGTTGTGACCCCGGCCGATGATTTGTTCTTCCAGGACTACGACCGCACCAATGGGTACTTCGTCTACGGCTTCGGCCAGCGCGGCTTCGGCCAGCGCAGCGTGCATCCAGACTCCATCTCGTTCCGCCTGCCGGTCCGTTATGAGGGAGTCGTTTTCAACCGACATTTTCGACGGCTCGTAGCAACCCATGTTCTTGGCCCCGTCTCTTCTTGTCACGAACAATCCGGCGCAACTCATCCAGCGTGCCGACTCCTCCCCGGCTGCCGACAATGCTCTCAACCGCGAGGTCGTAGCTCTCAATGGCGTTGAGAAGATCCCGAGCCCAATCGGCAACCTGTCGGACAGCTCCCGGCGTAAACAGGTCGGCCACAAAAAGAAGGCGTTCCTCAGGCAGATAGACGATCAACATACCATCGACATGTACCGTCTCAATCGGGTAGACGATAACCACTCGATTTTCATCAACGAAAAACTTGCGTTCATTCCTGACCGCTTCAATCACCGCAACTCTGGGGCGACGCTGGAGGCTGTCCGGGACTTGGGTGTGCAGGGCACGAAAGGCGTCCTGGAAGAGTGGAACGTTCAGCGCACTGGTCACCACAATCGTATCGGCCGCCACATAGGCCCGCAGTCCACCTGCGTGCTCGCTATGAAAATGCGTATTCACGACAAAACGAACGGGCTTGGTTGGAAATCGCTGCCGTAAGGTGGCCAGCACCGCGCGTGAATGCGTGTCGTCCTGGGGAGCCTCAACCACAATCAGGTATTCGCCCATCTCAATTGCCAGGCTCTGATATCTGCCCCCGACAATATGCATCACGCCTGGGGCTAAGTCACGCAGCGCGAGCGTTGAATCGGGCGTATAGACCGGCCGGCCCTGAGCGATCTGACGCAGTACCCAGTGCGAACTCTGCTCTCCGCGCGCTCCGTCCCACTCTTCCGGATGCTCAATCTCTTCTGGAATGGTAAAGTCGACGTGCGACAGATCGACATCGTTCTGAATGGTTTCGACATGTTCAACCATGATGGTCTGGCCGTCGACCCGGTAGATGCGTTCGAACGGAAGTCTGAGCTTTCCGACTTGACGCCAGTCAGAAAAAAACACTTCGTTCTGCACATCGCCGTACAAAGGGTCGTCTTCGACAAAAACGACCTTGGTCAGCAACCGCGTTTCCGAGTCGATGGCCAACACAACGAGCTGGGCATCATCATTGAACGAGACAACCACTTGGCGGCGGCCCTGAATCGTTTGATCCATCAGACGCAGGAAGGAGTCCGCACGACTCAGGGCATGAATCAGGATGGAGGCGGGGGAGCGTCGTAGCTCTTTGTGACGGGCGGCAATACGGGCGGCCGACATGGCCCGTCGGCATGGGCTCTCAAAGCCATCGCAGCCAAGTATGGACCCGTCAAGTCCGTTCATGATCTCCGTGTATACCCAGGTTTCCTGGAAGGGATAGACCAGCGTACGCTCCCACTCATAGCGCACGCGCCCCTTCTCCAGGTCTCGGAAGAGGACGTAGCGAAATTCTGACACCTTTCGTGGCTCGGCTCCGGGACGGGGACTGAAGTCGGGCTCAAAATTCTCGCCATGACTGACGATACGCTGACTTTTGAGGTCCAGCAGGACAGGCCGTTCGCCAAGGGCGAGCACGGCCGAGTTCACAAACACCTTGGCAGGTTGGGCAGAGGCAGGAGCGTGGCAGAAGAGCAGTGGCAGACAGACTCTCCAGACCAGACGAATCACCGTGCTGCTGATAATCCGTTTTTTCATTCGGACTCTGTGTTCTGGGGGTGGCTTGGCCGATGTGCGTCGTCTGGGAGAAAAGGGGGAAGTGGGCTTAACCGGTCAGACCAATCTGGACCTCTGCGTAACTCGGTCGGCCTTTCAGTCGCTCGGCCCAGGCCGCGACGCGTGGAAATGGCCTGAGGTCGATGCCTACTTTGTCACACAATCCAAGAAACGGGGTAAAGGTGAGGTCGGCTAGGCCATAGACGTCCATGAGATAGTCCTGGTTCTGGAGCCGTTCTTCGAGTTGCGGAAAGAGTGCGTTGATCTGGTCTGTATTCCGGGCAATGCGTGCCGGGTCTTGCTCTGTCTTGGGTTTCCGGCTGGTGTAGAGCAGACGAATGATCGGCGGCACGAACTGACTATTGCACAGTGCGATGAGCAGCCGCATCTCCGCCTTAGCCACCGGCGCCGACGGGGAGAGTGCCGGCGTGGGGTATTTGTCTTCCAAATACTCGTTACAGATGGCCGACTCATAGACCCAGGCTCCCTCTTCAACCAGCACCGGAACTTTCCCGTACGGGTTGATTGCAAGAAACCACGCTTCTTTTTGTTCTTTGTTCGGCAGATCTATCAGAATGCGATCAAAGTCGAGCGCTTTTTCTTTGAGAACAATCCTTGTTCTCATGGCGAACGGTCAAGGCAGATAGTCGAACAGCTTTCTCTTGATAGTCATACCTGGCTCCTCTCCGTGTTGCACACATGCCTCTTTGCACACCGACCCTAGAAAGACCTCGGGTCTACGTCAAGCCTCCCGCGGCATACGGCTCACATTAGCATGGCCTAGCAGGCGCGTTCCCTCACGGCCCGGACTTAATGATCTCAGCAAACGCCTGCATAAACCGCTGCATCTGTTCGAGCGTCCCGATACTCAGCCGAAAGCTGCCGTCAATCACAGGCTTGCCCCGCATATTGCGGACCAGGATGCCTTGCTCGCGCAGTGCGCCTTCAACCACCTCGCACTCTCGTGGCGGCCAGATGAGCAGATAGTTGCCGCCCTGCCCAAAGTATCGCACCCTCAAATGCCGGAGTTGTTGCGTCACCCACTCCCTGGCGGCTCGAACCTGCTGGACGTACTGTTCGACATAGGCGCGGTCGGCGAGCGCGGCTTTTCCGGCAATCACCGCAAAGGCGTTAATATCATAAGGCCCGGTGACGCGGCTGAGCCGCCTCACCACCTCGGGCTGGCCAATGGCAAAACCCAAGCGCAACGCGGCCAAGCCCGCAGACTTGGACAGGGATTGAAGCACCACAATATTGCCCAGTTCAAGGCCAGCCGGCAGGACCGACTTCTTCGTGAAATCCGCGTATAACTCGTCCACCACAACCAGAGTATCGGGTGCAGCGCGGGCCAACTCCAGCAAGGTCTGCGGTTCGAGCAGAGTGCCGGTTGGATTGTTGGGATTGCAGATAAAACAGAGCCGAGGCGTACGCGCGAGCCGCTCACGCATGGACTCGAGCGGAAAGCTCAAGTCAGCGGGATACAGGACTTCATCCTGCTGCATGCCGTGCTGGAGCGCACACGGCTTGTAATAGCCAAAGGTCGGCACAGTCGTCAGAAAAGTACCCCCCTTTTCGCCGTAGACATCAAAGATGGTATGAATCGCCGCATCCACCCCATTAAAAGCCTCAACGTACCGGGCCGGGACATTGATGGACGCCGCATACACCTCATTCAGGCCGGCATATTCCGGATAGGTCGCGTAGGCATTGGGTGGCAGGCGGCGAATGGCCTCAACGACCTTCGGGCTTGGACCGACCGTGTTCTCATTAAAGTCGAGGCGCAGCATGGGCCGCCGCCCTTCAAGCGGAGCACTATAGGGCTCAAGCTGTTCGATCTCAGATCTGGCCTTAATCATAACCCTACGATTCCTGGACTTCCTCGGCTGCTACACGAAATGGGGCAGGATGTCTTGTCCATAGTGTTCGAGTTGAGACGGAATGTCAGCCGGCGGGCAGATCGGCCGGAGCACAAATTTATCGCAACCGACTTCGACAAAGCGCTCGATCTGCTCCGCGCATTCCTGGGCCGAGCCGATTAGCGAGCGCCGCATGATGGCCTCTGGGTCGACCCGTAGGCCGTGGAAGAACGGCTCAACCGTTTTCATGGCCGCAGCCCGCTCGTTACACACGTGCGTGAAGAGCAGGACACCAGCTTCACGTGGATCAATTGTCCGCCCGTACTCCTCCCCATATACCCTGAGCTTTTCCATATCGCGCTGAAACTCGACGGGTGAAGTCAGTGCAGGAAACCAGCCGTCCCCGAGACGGACTACCCGTTTGAGAATTGCGTCACTCCTACCGCCGATCCAGATATCGAGCGCTCCCTGCTTCGGTTTGGGCTCAATCGTCACATCCTCGAAATGGTAGAATTCTCCGTGATGCGTGACGTGCGACTCGGTCCAGAGCTTGCGCAGAATCGCGATCCCTTCTTCGAGGCGACGGCCACGGGCTTGGGGAGGCACCCCGCACGCGGCCAGATCACGCGGGTCGTTGCCACTCCCGACTGCCATGATCATCCGCCCTTTTGAGAGATAGTCGAGGGTGGCATAAGTCTTGGCCACCTGGATTGGATGACGCGCCGGCAGGGTGAGGACGCTCGGTCCCATTTTCAGGCGCGAGGTCCGACCGGCGATCGCAGCAAACAGACAGGAGATGTCCAGCGTGGGGTTGAGGGTCACGATATGATCGGACAACCATAATGAGTCAAGCCCGGCAGCCTCTGCCACCTCTGCGCTGCTGCACAGGAGTTCGGGGGCGGGTAAGCCATACTTCCACTGCCCAAAGCCGATGCCGATTTTTACGCCACTCATGGTGCTCCTCCGCACTCTTTCCGACAGGTGTTTCTCGCTGTATAGTATGAGGGTAAAGTTATCAGACAGGGGGCAAGAGTACAGACCAACGGGGGGCGTAACTATGGGCAACAAAGTCGAGAAGACCGAAGAGGAATGGCGCGCGCAGCTCAGTCCCGAGCAGTTTGCCGTCTGCCGGATGAAAGCGACCGAGCGGCCGTTCTCCGGCGAATATGACGACTGCAAGGAGGAGGGCATCTATCAGTGCGTGTGTTGCGGCACTGAATTGTTTCACTCCTCTACAAAATATGCATCGGGCAGTGGGTGGCCGAGCTTCTGGGAACCGGCACAGCCGGACAGCGTGCGCTTGGAATCGGATCATAGCCACGGCATGATTCGAACCGAAGTGTTGTGCAACACCTGCGATGCCCACCTCGGCCATGTCTTTGACGATGGGCCACCACCAACCGGACAGCGCTACTGCATGAACTCTGTCTCGCTTCAACTCAAGAAGTGAAGCCGAGGATGGGCAGCGATCTCTGTTGACAGGCCCTCTTCGTCGGCACAGGGCGGCAAGCCGGCCACGGCACTCAGGACGGCCCTTTGTTTTCCGATATCACCGCAACCATTGACCAGGCAACCCAAATTTTCAGTCCATCGCCGTCGAGCCCACCAGCTCGGCAGTGCTCTCGGGCAGTCAGCCCGGCCCCACTTAAAGTCAAGAGATCGGTGCTGGACCCATCCCTGCCACGCTGAATACCGACATCGATGATGGAATCGTCACCGTTCGTGATGAAGATTCACTCGCCACGGCGCGCAAGCTTGCTAAGCGCGAGGGCATTCCCCGGCATCAACAGCGGTACCGCAGTCTAGGCCGTGCTCCAGGTCGCTGCCCGTTCTGAAAACGCCGGGGAAATGCTCGTTGTTATTCTGGCCGGCTCGGATGAGCCGTATTTGAGGACAGCCGTTGGCTGAGGATAGGTAAACCCTCTCCACGAGGCGTTCGGCCATACTGCCCGGACCCGGGTTCATGAGTCTCGCTTTTTCTCTCGAAACGGGCTGACATTTTCATATAGAGATTCTCGGCAGCCTCTCATGATTGCCGGAATCCGAGTGCGCACACACGATATTGTGCTCCGGCATGGAGTCCATAGGCTCACGCCAGAAGAAACCCTCATAACCCCACCAAGGCACCACGTTATCCGATGTTTACGCGCCCCTTGCTTTTTATCACGATCACCGTGATAAAATTCGAGATAGGATGAAAAGAGACGAAGAATTCGTGGAGTCCCTCCTAAAGGCACCCATCAAAACTCGCTGAAATTCTTAACACCCGCCATACGATATATCGATATAAATCAGTGGTATTGTAGGTTCTCGCCACATCCGCTCCGCGCTATAATGCGCCTCGAATATTGATCTCCGGGCACCTATCAAGCACCCGAAAACAAACCTTGGGGAACGCCATGCCGAAAATTACCAAGCGGACCCGCCGGGGCCATGGTGCCCCACGCACGCGGGCACCCCGTGTGGGAGCGAGATCAAGGGCTTCGGGGTTCGCGTGCACCCCACGGGGAAGAAGGTCTCCATCGTCAAGGACCGCCACAAGGGCAAAGTTGCGAAGACCCCCATCGGGCCGCATGGCCCCATCTCGCCAGTGGATGTGCCAACGCGGGCCGCAGGGATCATCACCCCCGCGCGTACCGGTAAGGACTGTGAGTTTCTCTGCCACAATGCGCGATATCGTCATCACCCCCGCGCGTACCGGTAAGGATCTGGCAGCAAGCGGGCGTTACGGCGTGAGAGTGCCAACCATGAAGGAACTGGTCGAACATTTCCTGAAGGAATACGTGCCGACTCACTGCAAGTCCGGCACACAGGAAGTCTACCGCAGCACACTCGATATCCATGTCGTGCCGAGGTTGAGCAGCCGCCGCGCCGCCGACATTGAGCGCGGCGACATCGCGGCGCTGCCTCACGGCCTGCGGGCGATACCCTATCAGGCGAACCGCACCGTGCAGGTGCTCGCGCATCTTCACACTTGCCGAGGTGTGAGGGCTGCGGTCGAACGGTTCGCATCCCTGCCACCATATGAAACGGTTCCGGGAGGAGAAGCGCGAGCGGTTCCTGTCCGACGGGGAATACCGTCGCCTCGGCGCGATCCTCAAGGGACGCGAGGAGCAGGGTCTGGAGCCGCCGTTGGTCGTGGCCTCAATCCGAATTCTGGTATTGACCAGCTGTCGCAAGGCAGAGATTCTCACGCTATGCTGGGAGGATGTGGATCTCGACGCCGGAGAGTTGCGGTTGCCCGACCCGAAGACCTAGGCCACGATCAAGCGTCCGGGCGACCCCGCCCTTGTGGTGCTACGGGGTATTCCGTAGCCCGACGCCAGTCCCTAAGCCATCCCGGGAGCCAAGCGGGACAAGCCGCTGCACGACCTTCAGTGCTGGTGGCACCGCATCCGCAAACGGACATGGCGCAGCGGGGTGCGACACGGCCTTCGGCATTCGTACGCCAGTGGCGGACTGCTGGTCGGCGAGGGGTTACCCATGATCGGCAAGCTGCTCGGGCACAACCAATCGCGAGCCGGATTGTGGAAGTCGCCGGGCAGAGCAAGGGCTCGACGCCTGCGTAACCACGAACACTGAGGGATTTGCGACGCATACTCTGTATATTTCCATGCTGAATCATGAATAAGGATATGTATGCCCCCAAAAAACCGGGGAACCGACTCCGCGGCGCGGAGCCTCCCTCAGCCGGATAACGATGCTACCACTGGCCACGAGGCCCAGTTGTGGGCGATAGCCGACACTCTGCGCGGCTCGATGGATGCGGCGGAATACAAACATGTCGTCCTCGGCCTGATCTTCCTGAAATACATCTCCGACGCCTTCGAGGAGCACCATGCGGCAGTGCTGGTCGAATGGGGCGATGAAGCCGCCGGGGGCCGCGATGAGTACACGGTCGAGAACATCTTCCGGGTGTCACCGGACGCACGCTGGGGCCGCCTGAAGGCGCAGGCGCGGCAGTCGACCGTGGGCCAAGCCGTCGACGACGCGATAGCAGCGGTCGAGCGGGACAATCCCACCCTCAAGGGCGTGCTGCCGAAGGATTATGCCCGCCCGGCGCTCGACAAGCAGCGACTCGGCCAGCTCATCGACATGGTCGGCAACATCCGAGTGGGCGACGCGAAGGCACGTTCACGCGACGTGCTGGGCCGGGTCTACGAGCATTTCCTGTCGCAGTTCGCCAGCGCCGAAGGTAAGAAGGGCGGCGAGTTCTATACCCCACGCTGCGTGGTGCGGCTGCTGGTCGAGATGCTGGAACCGTACCGGGGCCGGGTCTACGACCCTTGCTGCGGCTCGTCGGGCATGTTCGTGCAGTCGGCCGAATTCATCCGTACGCACGCCACTGGCAACGACGACAAGGTGCGCGGCGATATCTCCGTCTACGGGCAGGAATCCAACTATACGACATGGCGAATAGCGAGGATGAACCTCGCCATCCGCGGCATCGAAGGCCGTATCGCCTACGGCGACAGCTTCCGCAACGACCGTCATCCTGATCTCAAGGCCGAATTCATCCTTGCCAATCCGCCGTTCAACGTCTCCGACTGGGGCGGCGGGCATCTGGCCAACGATACGCGCTGGCGATACGGCGCGCCGCCGCTGCACAACGCCAACTTCGCCTGGGTGCAGCACATGGTTCACCATCTGGCGCCCGGGGGCGCAGCGGGCATCGTGCTCGCCAACGGCTCTATGTCGTCGGCACAGTCGGGCGAGAGCGAGATTCGCAAGAACCTGATCGAGGCCCAGCTCGTCGACTGCATGGTCGCCTTGCCGGGCCAGCTCTTCTACTCGACGCAGATTCCGGCCTGCCTGTGGTTCCTGGCCCGGGGCCGGAGCAACGGCAAGTTCCGAGACCGGAAGAATGAAACTCTGTTCATCGACGCCCGTGCGCTCGGGCGCATGGTTGACCACACCCATCGCGAACTGACCGACGAGGATATCACACGCATCGCCGACGCCTACCACGCTTGGCGCGGCGGGGACGGTGTGGGCGCGTATGCCGACGTGCCCGGTTTCTGCAAGAGCGCCGCGCTGGAGGACATCCGCAAGCACGGTCATGTGCTCACCCCCGGCCGTTATGTCGGCGCGCCACCGCAAGAGGACGACGGCGATCCGTTCGAGGACAGGATGAAGCGCTTGGTCGCGCAGTTACGCGATCAGCAGGCCGAGGGGGCGGGACTGGATGCGGCGATCACGGACAATCTAAAGGCGCTAGGGTTCTGGGACGGGCAACACAATGTCGAATGACAAGCCCGGCACGCTACCTTTCGAGCAGGCGATCCAGCGTCTTGAGGAGGGGCTGGCACGATATCGGGCCAACACGAGCGACATCCAGATCCGCGATGGGCTGATACAGCGGTTTGAGCTTACCTACGAACAAGCACACAAGACACTGAAGCGTTATCTCGAATACGCCTCGGCAAACCCGGGGCAGTTCGACGAGATGACCTTTCGGAATCTGATTCGCACGGCAAACGAACAAGGTCTCCTGCTGGGTGATTGGTCGGACTGGCGAAGCTTCCGTGAAATGCGCGCAAGAACGAGCCACACCTACAACGAGGATGTTGCGATCGAAGTTGTCGGAAGTATTCCGCGCTTTTTCGAAGAAGCAGTTTATCTACGCGACAAGCTGCGGGAGCGTCTAGAATGAGCAAGACGGTCCCGAGTATTGATCTGCGACCTGACCATTGGATTATCGTGCGGGATATCCTAAAGCGATACGTGCCGAACCGGAAGATTGTGGTTTTTGGGTCGCGCGCAAGCAGGACCGGCGCGTCTTCACCCGGTGCGAAGTTGGATGGCATCTTCACCTTTCTCATCCATTTCCCGCTCAGCATCAATGCCCTCACATCTAGATAGCGTGAACACGCACTAGGAGTTTTCTCTTCCGTCCCATACATAATCGGTACGCAACCGGATGTAATCAATATCGGAACGAGACAAGCATACCGTGATCAACCGACTCCCCCGATGCACCCGTACGAACGGTAAATGTTCCGACAGGTTCACCGATTTTGCCAAGCGGCTGATAGTGGTTCAGTTTGAAAACCCGATTGGTAAGCTTGTGCAATTGAGCGATAATTGTTAGAGTTTTCAGGCTTGGGGGGGATTAGGAAATGCGGAAAAGACCGAGGGAAGCCAGCCAACTTGCCAAGATGGTCGTGGGCATAACGACCGGACAGATTCCTAGCGACTCGCTTGGCGAGCCGTAGGACCGCGCGAAGGGTGGGATCCCCGTGCGATATCCCCGAGCGCGGACACGCCGCCGGGAGACATCCAAGCAGGAAGCCATGGACCGCTGGGGCTGACGCCATGTACGCCCGGTCGTCCAGATGACCGACAGGAAGAGATTCCATGAAGCGTCTAGTAAAGGCTGTCAGACAAGGAATTGTCTGGGGACTGTCCCTCGTTGGACTGGTCGCCGTCGGGCTGCTCATCATTGGACTGCTTTCCGAGCAGCCAACGGTGTCTCCAGTGGCAACCTCCAAGTCTGAGTCGGAGGAAGTCCCGCGAGCGTTGACCGGAACTGCGTCTGTCGATCTGGAAGCGAGCGAGATCAAGGCGACCGAGACGCAGCCTACCAACGCGGTAAATGCCGAAGAGCTTTCATGCCCAGAACCGGTTAACGTGGACATCAATTACTTGAACGCACCAGCACGCCGGATCGCCTTCGCTATCGTGAATCAATGGGGCTTGAAGGCAGATTCTCTTGAGGTCGTGTCGAACGACAGAACCCGCGACCTCTACTGGGGAGATTCCCCGTCCGTGGCGTTATCGATACTGTCGCGAGGTGCCGATTGGACATGGTATCGTGACGGTGCCATCGTGCGGTTCATTAGGCGTGACGACCCTATTCTGAAGTCCGCAAGGTTAGTCGCAACCCAATTTGATCTCAAGGTAGAGCCGACAAACGACGGGGTAGAAGTGTCCGTCGATTCGGACTTGGAGGACAGGCGAGAGATAAGGGTGACAATAGGCCGGAAATATTTCGAGAAGGGCAACACAGAAGCCTATTCGATAGGCTACGGCAGGTATTGTGGACTAGCCGCCCAATGGCGGGTTCCTAAGCACATCCCAATCGACGACGAAGCCTGGAAAGCCTCCTTAGTCGCCCACCATGATAAAGTGTCCAGCCTAGGGGGAGATCTGGCTTTCGATATCGGGGAGATAAGTGACCAGATACATATCCGTGCTATGTACGGTTGGGCTGAAGATGCCATTGAGGCAAAGGCCTCCATTCATCTGCCGCTGACAGTCTCTATTCGTTCGGAATCGAATTTTGTTGGTCCTTTCGATCTGGCTCCGGGGGGAACATATGTATTGAGAAAGGAAGCCCCGATCATGCCTGTTTATAGTTTTCATAAACCTCTCGAGGCGATATCTAAAATGGTGTACCTCAAACCCGGGACGCATCTCCGGGTTGAGGCAGTAGAGTCTGGCAAGGGTACTCCTTTTTATTTGGCCACGGTAGGCGGCCGTACAGGATGGATCAACAGCATCGCTCTTCTTGGGGTCGTTATCCGCGCCTCGACATTGACGGATGAAGAGCGAAAGGCCGCCGAACTCCACCAAACTATAGTGGACAAAGTATTCGACCCCTGCTTTGAACACATCTATCAAAAGATAAGAAACAGGAATGAGGAGAGGGAACTCTTTATTCGGATGGAGGTCATTGAGGGGTTTCTACCGTTAATGAGGGAAATGGTGTCAGAATTGGTGGAACTAGAGGCAGAACACAAGCTACTTTTTGAAAGCAAGAGACAGGAGTTCTACCGTGACGTCTTGGCGGAGTGCAAATTTGGTGCTGATGCGTCACAGCGATGATAGCGACGGACCAGCTACGGCGATAGTGGGCCGCCATCGTCCCGTCACCCAGGGCCACTGAATTGGTGGTGACCCGCATACGAGACGACCCAGCGGATGTTCCGCAACGTGTTCAGAACTGACATCGGCGAGATAGTCCGATACAATGACGAGCGCAATTAAGCGCTGCATATAGGCGAGCGGACGAATGCCGCACAGGCTACGGCGAACGCTCCGGGTCGCGTAACCTCAAAGTGGGCCACATAGTTCCGCAAGTGAAAGGTGGCACGGATCACCCCGGCAACCCTCAACCTCTTTACGGCCACTGCAATCGTGTCAAGGGTGATCGTGGCATGGAGTATCTTAAAAAAATAAACAAAAGCGATGTCGAGAACAATATGAGTCGACCGGTTAGTGCACCATATTAGGGCCTGTTAACGCTTACGGATGTGAGGGCGTCGTCGCTGAGCGCGCAGTGGAGGAAGCAGGGGGAGACACCATCGCGCTAGTCGCACCGCGTGAAGCCGCGCCGGAACCGCTAGGAGCCGTCGGCACAGCCGCTCGCCCTCGGTGCTCTGCTTGTCGAGCGCCCGAGCATATGCCCACGACGAGCCCCGGGTTGCCTGCGGCGGCCCCCCGGCTCCAGGCCCCGGCCCGCGCCGCCCGCCCTTCCTGCCTCGCCCTCTGGAACGGCTTGGCTTCCGGGATGAACCCCGCGGGAAGACCACCATGCCACCGTGACGCGGACGCCGCCCCAGGGGCCCGCAGTGGCTGGCCGAGACCCCTGTCGGCACGTGGCACCCGCCCCCCTTCATCGCCGGCCGGCGGCGCGAGGGCCCGGTCGCCCCCGGGAGTGTCGCAGGGGCCAGGAACGGCCCCGCCTGCGCGGCGGAGGGCAGCCCCCCTTGGTGCCGCGCCTGAGCCGGGGCGCGGGGGGCCTTCTCGCCACTCTCCCTGTGCCCAAAAGCCCGCAGGCCGCACACGCCTGGGCCGCAGTCGGCGCGGGGGGCCTGTTCCTGCCCCGCGACTCCCCCGCTCTCACTCCCTTGAGCGGGCGGTCGCCACCCGCAAGTCCCGGCGGAGCAACGCAACGGCGCGCCCCGATGCCGCCCTGGGGCGCGCCGGGGGCGCCCTCTGCCGCCTCTTCGACCCTCGCGAATGCTGGCACTCCCTCAAAGACGCAGGCTAGGGTCTGTTAACACCAATGTGGATGATTGTGCATGATGCTGGTCTCCTGGCTGTAGGGAACTCACACAAGCTCCATACGACCGGAGCGCGCCTCATCTCCCGGTGCCGCGCGGCAATGTCCGCCTCTCCAATCTCCACGTACTCAACGCCATCTTGTCTGTTGCCGAGCAGGGCGGCACAGGGTGCGGGTTGCCGGCCCGCTTTGGCACCTGCCCCCCCCCTCTCCCCCCGGCTGCTCCGCTGGTCGCAAACCGGGGGGGCTCGCCCGGGTCTGCGCGCATTTGCACCGGGAACAGAGCGTGCGCCTCACGCGGGCGGCCCGGTCGCTCGACCGCCCCCTCGTCCAGGTCCCGCCCGCCGGCCCGGGGGCGCGAAAACAACCGGGCCTCAATCCCTCGGCCGCTCCCGGAGCGGGTGGACCCTCACGATGCCTAGGGGTGCCGCGGACGATCGCCCGGCGCTCGTCTGCGCGCGCTCGCCCGGGCCCGGCCCCGCCGCCCCGGCGGGCCGCCAATTGCTGCCTCGCCGGGGCCCGTCCCCCGCTCCTCCCGCGGTGCTGAGGGACCGGGCGTCCGCGGGCGCCCAGACGCGGCACTGGGCCGCGGCACTGGGGTATGCGCCCGTGGGGCCGCCGCGGCGCAGCCGGGTGAGACCTTGGGCGTCTGCCCGTGAGCTGGACAAGCGGCGCACCGCAATCGCGCGGGTGTTGCGTCGATTGCAGGGATGCCGCCGCCTCTTCACGCGCTTCGAGCAACGCGATGTGCTCTTCCTTGGATGCATCGGCTTCGCCCTCATCATTGATGCCGTGCAATAGTGTTGACATTCCCTAGGTACTACATCAATCGCCCGAAGCTGTAAGTCTCCCGGCGCTGCTCTCCTCCGCGACCTCCCGAGGCAGCTTGGAAGATCAGCCCCCGCACGTCTGTCCGCTGGCCTGCGAACCGGTTTTTTGAGCGCACCCAGCTGGGGACACGGTCACCACCGGGTGGTCCCACGACTTCCCTTCCCCCTTCCCCCGAACGCTCGCTAGGCGTTGCCACTCCGCACCCCTCAAGCCGGCACACCGTTCTTCGCCCCGCGGGGCAGCCGGGGGGCGAGGGGATGCCAGTGGCCGCACGTGAGCGATGCGCTCGGACGGGGCGGGCGTGCCATGACTTGAAACCCTCTCCACAGACAAGATATCCAGCGTCTACCATAACTTGCGTTAACACGCCCCTAGTTGATCGCTCCTTTTGATTGTAGTTGGCGTCACACAGGCTGTCAGGATTGGGATAGCTCCGGGAAATCGGACAGGTCGCTGAGGTGCCTTCACCGCCGGGAATGCAGATGAGCGGCAAGCGCCATACGCCGGACGGCCAAAGTCGGTGCAGGTATTGTGGACCCGACGTTCGGCACACGACTCACCTTCACATGGCTGCGCAGACCCCGCAGTACGCCTCGCCTACGAAGGCGAGATGGCTGCAGGCGAGGCAGGGACCGGTCGCATGGCGGATTCGATACCACTCGCGGGCGGACAGGCTGTGTGCTTCCCGGCAGACCGCAGACCGTGTCACCTTCGGATGCAGGCCCTCATCCACACTGGGCGCACAGTGCGACGGCGCTTCCTGCTAGCGGTGGGCGGCTAACATTCCCCAACGGCGCTCCCCCATCTGATCCCTGCAGTCGAGATGCTTGTCCCCATGGCAATGCTGGTTTCATCGCGATCAGGCCGCATAGTCTCCACCGTGTACAACGGCAGGCTCGTCCCCCCCGTCTTACGATCCTCGGCGTCGGCCCGTCGGCGAGGACGGGGCAATGGTACCGTTGGCAAGCGACACTTCTCCATGATGTCGCAGTCGTCTTCGAACCCGCCGCACGGAGCCAGGACTGTCTGCAGGAGGTCGGGGCCTTCGACGGATAGCTGAGGGCGGCGCGGGAGCGCCCGGACAAGCACCTGCGCCGGGGTGTCGGGGCACCTGGGAGACGCGGTCCGACAACCCCGTCGCGTTTGGGCGGGTATTGGGATCCGGGGGCCTGGCGGCGGCGGTGCACCTAGAGCCTTTTGCCGTCAACCGGGGTCCTATCCGGCGGCCTTGAAGTCGTTGGCACCCTCTGCTGATGAGAAGGCGTGGAGAGCGGCGGCGATGTTGGCCCAGAGTGCATCGAGTGTTCGGCCGGCGGGTTTTTGCCCAATCGCCTGGAGTGGCGCGCACGCCTTGGCGCGGGGAGTGCCGTCGGGACGGTTTGGCGGCAGGCAGCGCCGGGCGGCGCCGGCTTGCTGGCTGGCTGCACGCACCGCCCCCGGCTTGGGAGCGGGCCGGGGGTCCCGAAGGACGAGAGCGCCGGGGCGGCGGGGTGGGCACCCGCCCCGGTGCCCCAGAGGCGCTGCCGGCGGCCCCGGGCCTGGCCCCGGCGAGCACCCTAGGCGCGGTCAGGCCGGCGCGCCGGCGGGCGCCGACACATGGTGTGGGCTGCCCGTGGCCGGGCGGGAGGGGGGCCCGGCCCCGCGCGCCGCGCTGTGACCGGCCCTCAAGGCGTGCCCTCTGGGTGGACGCGCCGGGCGCGGCGCTGCACCCCCGCCGTGCGGGAGCGAGCTCGCGCGGGCCGGCAACCCCGGCGCGCCTGTTGCTCCAAATCGCCCGGCGCGCGGGGGCGGCCACGGGGGCGGGGGTTTTGTTGCAGGGGAGCGCGCGCCGCTTGCGCCAAGCCCCGCTCGGTGAGGGCTCGCCGCGCCGGGAGCGCTTGGCTGCAAGGGGCTGGGCCAGCTCGGCACGGGGGCGGGCGGCTTGGTCGATGATCCCCCCCCTCAGACAACGCGCAGGGGCCGCCAGGAGCGCGCGCTTGCGGCCGCCCTCGGCCAGCGCCTCGTCCCTGCCGGGCTGGCGCCCAGGGCGAGGCCCTGCGCCTGCAGGCGCTTCCCCACTGGCAACGCACCCCGCGGCGGCCCGAGGCGACAGCCCGCCCGCAAGCGCTTCAATGACCCGCCACCGAAGCTCCATCTCCACTGCCCCAGCCACAACAACCTCCCGCACATCAGAGGGGGGCCGATGAATCACGCACCACCCGATGAAGTTGAAACGCTTTAGCTAGGCGACCGTGGTAGCCCTCAGCGATCTGTGCTGGACGCTCATCGGGCAATACATTTCCCCCTTCCTCCAATCCTGCTACAACCCATCCCAGAATAATTCCATCACGTTGCATTTTCCGCGATGCCTAAGGAGGGAACCGATGTCGTCGCACTACACAGCCGAGCATATTCACGCAAAACTGAGCCATCCGGTTATTGACTCGGACGGTCACTGGATCGAGTTTGAGCCCGCGGCCCTGGATTATTTACATGAGGTCGCGGGAGGACGTGTGGCCGAGCGCTACGGCAAGGTTGCCAACCAGTTCGGCAATAAGAAATGGGCCGTGCTCTCAGAAGAGGAGCGCCATGACCGGCGTATGCTCCAACCCGCCTGGTGGGGGGTGCCGACCAAGAATACGCGCGACCGTGCGACCGCGATGTTGCCCAAGCTGCTGTATGAACGCCTGGATGAGCTCGGTATAGACTTTGGGGTGATCTACCCGACCGGAGGCGCACTGTTCGCCCCGTTCCTGCGCGATGATGAAGTGCGGCGGGCGGCCTGCCGCGCGTTTAACATGTATACGGCCGATCAGTTCGCCGGCCTGGAATATCGCCTGACCCCTGCTGCAGTCGTGCCCATGTTCACCCCAGAGGAGGCGATTGAAGAACTGGAGTTCATCAAGAGCAAGGGCTTTAAGGTAGCCATGCTGTCGAGCCTCATCCGGCGTCAGGTTCCGGCGGTGGCACGCAAGGCACCCGAGGCCGGCCGTTATGCAATCTGGCACGACACCCTGGGCATAGACAGCGAGCATGATTATGACCTGGTCTGGGCGAAATGCCTTGAAGTGGGCATCCCGCCGAGCTTTCACTCGGCCTCGTCAGGGATTGGGATGCGGGTCTCGATTTCCAATTTTGTGTACAACCATATCGGCCATTTTGCCCAAGCCGGAGAAGCGGTCTGTAAATCCATCTTCATGAACGGCGTGACGCGGCGTTTTCCAGAGCTGCGCTTTGCCTTTTTAGAGGGGGGAGTGGGTTGGGCCTGCGGCCTGTATAGCGACCTCATCGGGCACTGGAAAATACGCAATCCCAAGGCGCTGGACACCGTCAATCCCGCCAACCTGAATCAGGAAATGCTGGTCGATTTGTTCCAGAAATACGGCTCACCGGCAGCGGTGGAAAAGCTGGGGCAGAAAGCGACGCAGGCCCATCTCGGCCTCCTTACCAAAGAGCCGGAGGAACTGGACGATTTTGCGCCCTGCGGGATAGAGCGGGCCGAAGACATCCGCGACCTGTTTGTGCCGAATTTCTACTTTGGCTGCGAGGCCGACGACCCGCTGAATGTCTGGGCCTTCAACACCAAAGTCAATCCGTATGGGGCCAAGATCAACGCACTATTTGGCTCGGACATCGGCCACTTCGATGTACCGGACATGGCCGGAGTATTGCCCGAGGCGTATGAACGCGTTGAAGACGGGGTGATGACGGACGATAATTTCAAGGATTTTGTGTTCGGAAATCCCGCCCGCTTCTGGAGCGCCGTCAACCCGGACTTCTTTAAGGGAACGGCGGTAGAGTCCCAGGCGCGGGCGCTAGTGGCGGAGGGAGAGGCTTAGGTACAGCACCAATCCGGCTCGCCCGCGGCGGGGCCGTGGCGTTCGGCCCGGAGTTGGCGCACGCCGTCCATCATGCGCTGTCGGTCGATGGAGCGGTCGAGTTCATTTTGGAACTCCTGATAGAGCCGCATGATGTTGGGCAGGGTCCGCTCAGGCTCGCGCCAGTGGGCATAGATACCAAGCTTCACGTCGCGGGCGGCTTCTTCGGGGATCATGCCGAGTCGGAATCGTCTCTTGGGGCCTCGCGTCGGATCAGCATGAGGTAGGATCGCATTTCGCGCAGTTCTTTTTGCCGCCAAGCGGGCCGTGTCCTAGCCCGGTAAGGTCCACATCCATCTTCAAAATTCGGCCGGCAACCTTGATCCAATTACCGACATGCCCCTGGAAGGCCAGGGTGTGACATCGTGGAAAGCGAGGTCTCCGGCAAAAAGTGCCTTGTCTTTGGGGAGATAGACAAAGGCGTCACCAAAGGTGTGGGCCGGCCCGAGAGGCGCAGTTCCGCGTCCCGTCCAGACTGGTGGAAAACCAGTCGGTCTTCAAAGGTCAGGTCCGGGACCTTGGGTTTCAGCTTGGCGAACTCCTTGGCAAAACGGGGAATACGCTGCCGGAGTTGCCTGACAGGGAGGCATTCTCGTATCTGTTCGTCGCAACAGAAGGTGTGGATAATGACCTAGGCGTCGCAAAAGAGAAAATTGCCACCGCTGTGACCCACGTGATGGTGGGTGTTGACCAGACGGGAGACCGGCCGTTTCGTCACTTTCCTGATCGCCCCGAAGAAAGCGGGTGGTCATGGACGGGACCATGAGTGCATCAATCGCCCTTGTGCCTTCGCGGTCCAGTAGCAGGCCGGCGTTGCCGACCCCTCATTCACCATACGCCTGAATATAGGCGTAGACCTCCAGAGCGACCTCCTCAATCCCCGCCCGCCAGCCTGGAGAATATAGTCATGCATACGGCCACCCGCGTTTAGAGGGTGAATAGGCGGGTGGCATTCTCGCTCAGAATTTTCTTCTTCAGCCCGTCTGAGATGTCCGTCCGCTCGTAGATGGTCTTGACCGAATCCGGGCACATGCAGTCCCAGTGCGAGTAGTCCGAGGCGTAGATCAGGCGCTCTTCTCCGATCAACTGGGCCACGAACGGGATGGTCTTTTCGTCTGGCTCGACCGCAAAGAAGCAGTGCTCGCTCATAATCCAGTCCTCGGGACTGCGTTGCTGCCAGGGCATTTGTTGCGGCAGTAGCTCATAGTGCTCGTGGAGCCGATCCATCATCCACGGCACCCAGCCGGCGCCGGCTTCCATAAAGGCCACTTTCAGCTTCGGGAATCGCTCCAAAATCCCTCCGGCGGCAAACGAGGCAACGGCCAGCATGGTGTCAAGCGAATAAAAGGCGTGCTTGAACACGTAGCGATCAAAACGATCGACACCCGCGGAGTTGGTCGAGATGATATGCGCGCAAATGGGGACGCCCAGTCCTTGGGCTTCTTCCCAAATCGGGTCAAACTCGGCTTCGTGCAAAAGCTTGCCACCGAAGTTTGTCAGGACCTGGACACCGACCATGCCCAGTTGCTCGACCGCCCGTCTGATTTCGGCCCGCGCTGCCTCGGGATCCTGCATAGGAATCATGGCGATGCCTTTGAGGCGGTCAGCGTAGGGTTTGCAGTATTCTGCCAGCCAGTTGTTATACGCGACGGAGACCGCCATACCCAGGCCAGGGTCTTCAATTGACGCGGCGGCGCCAAGACCGATGAAGGTTCCGAACAGGACGGCGATGTCAATCCCTTCGAGATCCATATCGGGGATGCGCTTGTGCGGATCCTGCATCCCCTCGCGATCCCAGCCCCATTGATGGTCGGGCTTTTTGGGCTCAGGCCACATGCCGAGTCGACCGTAGAAATCCCGTCGGCTGGGCCACATTTTGCCCTCAACCACCAGATGCTTGCGACCGTCCGGGTAGCTCACCCAACAGGGTGCGTCCTTGCGATAGCGCTCGGGCAGTAACTCGGCCCAGTTGACGACCTTCTCATCGACATGCCCATCGGCATCAATGACGGTGTAGTCCGGTTTCATGCTTCCCTCCCGTGTCGTCTTCCCTGATTCTCACTCAGGCGTCTCATAACGCCGCCGAAACTCCGCATACTCGGTCGCGGCCCGGAGCGCGGCAACCGCCCGGTGGGCGCTCGGATAACACACGCGGCCGGCTTCACGGACGGCCAAGGGGCCGGCATTGCCGTACTCCCACGCAGTATGGACGAGCTCGGTGGTCGTGAGGACGGGTTTCTCATGCTTGTCCGAGGCTTGGGCCGCGGCTGCGGCATACCGGCGCTCTTGGTTTTCGTGGAATCCGGCCATGCGCTCCAAACCGTAGTCGGGATAGAACGCACCGCTCTTAAAGCCGTGGGCGGTTGCGGCCTGGATACCCAGACCAAGATGCAGCACCGCATCGACCTCGGGATGCCCACAGACGAGATCAAGAACTTGAGGAACCGTATCCCGGGTCTCACCGCCCGCCAGATCGACCGGATTGTTGTGGCTCCAGCGAGCCGGGACCAGGGTGCTAATCGTTGCCACGAGGTCTTGGGGGAGAGGAATAAGGTCAAGCTCGGCCTGGGCGCAAGCATCCGCGGCCAGAACCCCCCAGCCACCAACGGTGGTGAAGACCACGACCCGTCTGCCTTGTGGAAGCGGTTGGGTCGCCAGGGTGGCCGCCCACTCAAAGGCGTGTTCGATCGTCGGGGCTCGCAGTATGCCAAACTGGCGGCACAGTCCGTCAAAGACTCGGTCGTCCGTCGCCAAGGAGCCCGTATGCGATAAGGCCGCCCGCTGTCCCTCTGTCGCGACGCCGCCTTTCACCAACACCAACGGCTTGCGCGGGGTGAGACCGCGGACTGCGTCAACAAAATGAGGACTGTCAGGTATGCCTTCAAGATAGGCCAGAACGACATCAGTTTCCGGGTCGGCCGCAAAATACTCCAGATAGTCAGCGATATCGGTGTGGGCGGCGTTGCCGGCAGAAACAGCCTTACTCACGCCGACTCCGGTCTGGACGGAGTAGTTCAAGAAGGCCGACAGCAGATTCCCGCTCTGACTCACAACGGACAGGCGGCCCGACGGGGGATACGGCGCCACAATTTGGGCACACATCGACACCGGTGTCGAGATCACCCCTTGGCCGTTCGGTCCGGCCAACAGCATACCGAGTTCCTCGGCGGTCTCGACGAGTTCGTTTTCCAGGTGGCGGCCCTCCTCTCCTGCCTCCCGATAGCCCCCACTGGCGACAAAGGCGGCCCGCACACCGATCTTGGCACAGGAGCGTAACAGTTCGACATTGGCCACAGCAGGAGTACACACAAAGACGAGGTCGGCCTTGTCCGGCGGAATCTCTTCTACCGTCCGATAGGTGGGTTGACCGAGAATCTCTGCGCCCTCACGATTCACGGGAAAGATTGCGCCCTGATATCCAAAGCGTCTGAGATTATGCAAAGAGACAAACCCGAATTTCCCCGGATGGGAGGACGCTCCGGCGACAACCGCGCCGCGCGGATGAAATAGGGGGCGGAAACGTTCCAGGGTCTCTTCAGGGGTACGCCGCTGAGCCGTCGGTCTGGTATGGGGCGTCGTATTCGTGACAATCAGGGCATCAACCGCAACGGGCTTTCCGTTGACAACAATCAGTGGGTTCACGTCCACGCTCCCGATGTCGGGCCGTTCGACGGCCAGACGGCCGAGCCCGACCAGGAGGTCGGTCAGGGCATCAAGGTCAACCGGCTCCTCGCCCCGAAACGGTTGAGTGACGAGATGTTTGAATCGCATCCCCTCAACCATGGCTCGTGCCTGGGCGCGGGAGAGCGGCGCCAGGGCAAAGACGGCATCGCCGAGCGCTTCGGTCAGCACCCCTCCGAGCCCCAGGAGGATGCACGGACCAAACTGGGGGTCCCGGACCATACCGGCGATCAACTCCCTCTTCCCGGCAACCATCTCCGCCACGAGCAGACTGACTGCCCCGTCTCCATCCCGACGGCGTGCCCACAGCTCATGCGCGGCCCGCTCAACCGCCTGGACCGTATCAAGGCCGAGGCGTACGAGGTGACGTTCGGTCTTGTGAGCAACACCCGCCCCGCACAGTTTCACCACGACAGGAAACCCAAGTTCCGCTGCCGCACGACCTGCCTCGAACGGCCCTTGAACAAGGACTTCCTGAGAAATCACGGCCCCATATCCGGCCAGAAGACGTTTTGATTCATACTCGGACAGGGTTGAAGCGCGCGGCTGGGTCGAACATTCCATCGCAGTACTTGTCCTCCTCTAGGTCAGACGTGTAGCGCGTCCTGCCGCAAGTGGCTAGTGGTCAGCGCCTTGTTTTCAGTTCCCGCTTCTCGCCCCCTCTCCTCCAAAGCCTGCTCCCGCCGGCCCTACGAGCTTCGGCTAAGATCGGAGCTCACCGGGAAATTCCCTCTCTAGCCCCTCTTTCCAGAGGGAAGGGCTATCTGTCCCCGCTCCCCAGGGAGAGCCTGCCCTACCCGTACTTCGACTTCGTCCCTTTGGAGATGGGCTCAGCACAGGCAGTCGCAGGGGACTGGGGTTGAGAGGATGCCGCGGACAGAAGCATGGTATGAAACTGAGACACCGGCCGGCTGAGGGGTTGCTTTCACATAGGTGAGGCATTAGTTATTGTTGACCTCATAGACTCAAAGGGGACAACGTGAACGCTTCGGTCAGGCTTATTGAACAAGTGATTCCTTCAACAGTTGCTATTCAGGTGACTGTTCCCCCTCAGCACAACTCCGCCCAACTGTTAGGCACTGAGCGTATGGGGTCTGGAGCAGTGGTGGGTTCGGACGGCTATATTCTGACTGTCAATTACATTGTTATTGGCGCATCTCAGATTCAGGTCAGCATGATTGATGGCTCCCAACTCGAAGCTGAAGTGGCGGCGCAGGATTTTGCCAGCGGCATTGCCGTCCTCAAAGTCCCCCAAGCCGGTTTTCCCGCTGTCCCTCTCCAACCTTCCACTGCGCTGCATGCGGGCGATGAGGTCTTCCTAGTCGCCAGTGCGGGAGAAGAAAAGGGCCGGCGGGTGAATGGTGGCGGGCTCACCTCGGTTTCCCACTTCGATGCCTACTGGGAATACAGCCTGGACCGGGCGTTGACGAGTACGGCGATGAATCCGGGTTTAGGCGGCGGGCCCATGTTCGATATGCGCGGCCGCATGGTCGGCGTCGTCTCCCTCAATCTCAATGAAATCGGAAAGTTTTCTTTGGCTATTCCGGTTGAGCACTTCACCGACCATCACGACGAACTCCTGCGCCATGGACGGCGAATCACCCGGCCTTCCCGCGCCTGGATCGGCATGTATTCGTATACGCTCAAAGAGCATCTCGTCATTGCCGGCCTGTTGCCCGACAGCCCAGGGGCCAAATCGGGGCTGAAGACCGGGGATGTGATCCTGGCCCTCGACGAGAAAGCAGTAGCAGACCGGCGGGCCTTTTATGAACAACTCTGGAGCCGGCCCGCTGGTGAGACCGTCCTGTTCCGTATCTTTCGGAATAATGCCGTCCAGAGTGTTCCGGTCGTCTCCGGCAACGTCGAGGAATTTTTCGGCTAAACACTGCTCCTGTCAGCAGCCGTCCGTCGGGGCTCCCTTCTCTACCTGTCGGCTCCCGCCTTATTATTGCAGCAAGAAAACTATTCAAGAGTAAACGCAGACCGCTAGAGGAGCACCTTCACAGTAGTGCACCAAAACAAGAAGCTTCAGAATACCAAGGACAAGCAGCGGGGGCCGCATTGCTTCAAGAAGCTCGGAAGTCAATATCATGTGGGCAAACCCTCGTGTAGGAATGGTGGAGGACATGTTCTCGGAACGGCCTGACGGGGCGGTTCTGGCGCGCGGTTACCACGCATTTTGGCGGCGGCCAACATGGTAGCAACGGCAGACAGATTAACCGCGACGCGGCAAAGCAACACACGCTTGAGGTCATCGACCTCGAAGGCGACCAGCATCTGCAGGAAATGAACAACCGGAGCTTGCCGTGTTCCATAACCTCTTGTAACGACATTTATTGAAGAGGCATGTCAATACGGATGCCAAAGGTCGCCTCGGATGGGAGCCCAGTCACAATAGTCTGCGCCCGGGCTTCGGCGCTTCAACTGAGGCTAAGGCGTAGCTGTATGGCGGCAAGGGCCCAGAAGCCAAACTTCGTAGCGCCCACGCCGCCAGCAGGAGGCCCGGTCGGCGCGCTCAGCCGCCGCGCACCTTGGTCGCCGCGGACATTGACTGCTCGGGCAGTCACCTGCCGGACATGTTCCATCTCTGTGCGGCCCGCCCTACCCTACCAATCCAGACAGTCTTCAGATGTTCCAGCCAGATGGGCTCGGTCAGCGAGTAATCCTTCTACCCTGCGGACACGCGGTGTTCCCAGAACCGGGTGTCGTTCGTCGGTGCGCCCTTCTCGAAGAACAGCAGGTTCATCCCGATCAAGGCATAGCGCCAGACTCACGGCTAGACACGCGCCCAAGAGGGGTCTGAAACCCTCGAGGCGTGGGTGATGTCCAGGGAGACTCGGGCGCTATTGTAGCGTCGCTTCAGCACACGAGATTCAAACATGTTTCCTGGATACCCGTGATATCCAGGGAGGCTGATGCGTATTGCAGCCTCGGCCCGCGGTCGGCTCGTCTGCCACCGCATATAACGCCCGGTTTTTCTCGGAAGTGGTCGAGAAAGCCCGCTCCCACAAAAAGCCGGGCCCGCCTCAAGACGTGCTGAACACGGAATGGGGTTATTGGCTGCATCCGCCCCGGAACGGGACGTCGAGGCGGGACGGAGTACGCCACAGCAAGAGCAGAAAGGAGTGCGCGACACGACCGAAAACGACATCCTGAGCTCCCCATATGATGTGGAGGATAGGTAGACCCGCGGCACCCTGCTCGGATCTCGCCAAGATCATGCGTCTCCCCTTTCCGCGACCGGGAAATCGACATGCTGGGTTCCGAAGGGCCGGACTGATCGCGAACGCTGAGGCGGGCCCCCCCGGATAAGCGCTCACGTGTTTGCCATGTGGGATCCTTGTCTGATGCGTGGCCGCGCACTGCGGGGAGGCTTTAGGGATGAACGAGGCCCGGGATGTCGTGGTGTCGTTGTGGCCGGACGGCGGGCTAGCGCTTGCACGCGAGCCGGGGGCGTTGAAGGGTTTACGCAAGGGCCAGTGGCTGGCCGCCTTGCTGCGCGGGCGGTCGTCTTCTGGCGGGCGGGCACTCGCTGCGCGAGCCCGTGGTCCGAGCCCGGAAGGCGAACCGGTCGGCCCGGTCGGACGGGGTCGTATTGCGGCGGCTGCGGAAGTCGTCCGGCTGGCTGCGGGCTTGGTGCCTCGCCCTGGTTCGCGAACAGGGGGAGCGTGCTGGCGGCCCATGGCGGTTTCCAGGTCCGGGCATTCGACGCGACGCCGGTGCAGGAACCGAGCCGCTGTGGCGCCTGCACGACAGCGGGCGTCTTCCGCCGCTTGCTGGCGACTTCTTCAAGCGCACGGCGACCGAGGGGCCGGGGGCGGGCGAGACCTTCCCCCATTTGCCCGTCGCCGAGGGCGACTTCGTGCCGGCCGACCTATGCGACCGCTGCGGGCCTCACCCATGTGGGGGCTGCGGGCGGTCAGGTCGCTGTGCAGGTGAACACCGGGGCGTTGCCGCTTCATACGGCCGACGGCGCGCCGTTCGACCGGCTGGCGCGGGGCACGCCCCTCAAGCGTGTCGGCTGCGGGCGTTCCCGGCCCGCAGTGGCCGGCGGGGACGGCCTCGCAGGGCCGGGGCGCGTCTGTGCGCTCCGCAAGACGCCTGACACCAACGGTCGTTGATTGGAACCGATAGCAGAGCCATCCCTCCGTCGTCTGGCCTCCGAGTCGGGGCCTCGCCTCGAAAGGGGGAGCCTTCGCCGAGAGAGGCTTATCGGTTCTTATCCATGGCCGCTGGTATGAGTCCCTCCGCATCGCGCACCGCGAACTGCGCAGGGAAGCCGCGCGCAAGGGCAAACAGACGCCGCCGCGCCCCCGCGCCTGCGCGCGCCACGTCATCGTGTGCACGCCCTTTCCCGAAGCGGCCTTCACCGCCGCGGAGGTCCTCGAATGGGATCGCACACGCTGGCCGGTCACCCTGATCTTCAAACGCTCCCAGTCGCTGGCACCGGTGAGCCATCTACCACAATACGACGACAAAAGTGCCAAGGCGGGGCGCTATGGAAAGCTCCTGGTGGCACTGCTGGCAGAAAAACTCATTCGCCACACCACCGAGGTTTCCCCCTGGGGAGACCACGTGGAGGCAGTCCCGACCGCACAGCCCCTGGCGTGATTTCCGATTCATGCTCACCCAACTCGCGCGCCACCGCACCCCGACTCCCTCGCGCTCAGGTGCTCGCCGAATAGAACCAGATATCCAGAGCCGTGGCCGGACCGAACCGCCAACGAATGCCGCAGACCGACAGATACTTCCCGGAAACCATCTAAACAAGTGAGCGCTTATGCTCCCCCCACAGTTGGCTGCCTTGCCCCGCAGGTTCGTACCGTCAGGCACTATACGGTACTCCCCCTGAGGTGTGACAGGCAGCACTGGCGCGTAGTCCTAGCACGGATCGTCCGCCCTCGCTCTGCACACGCTTTCTCTTTCCTTCCCGGCTTGTTTGTCCCAGCGGAGCGCCCAGAATCCCCACACGGCGTCCGGCACCAGTTCCCCGTACAGGTTCTGCCACTTTACCCACGGCTCCTCTTTTATTACAAGCCAGCAAGATTTATTCTATCGAGCCGGAGGAAGGTATGGAAGTGAGTTTCTTCGAATGGGGCCAGTTGGCGCTGATGAGCGCACAGGTGCTCGTCAGTGGAGGCGGACTCATCGCGATCCTTGTGGGCTTGGCGCGGATGAAGGAGGCGGGGGTCCGGCGGGATCGAGAGATTGACGTGCTGGCATCGGGTCTGCAGGAGACCACCCGCACCATCGGGCAAGCACTCGAACGGCAAGGGCAGGCCATGACCCAGGCATTCACCCAGCAGGGGCAGGCACTCGAGCGGCAAGGCGAAGTCATGACCCAGGCATTCACCCAGCAGGGGCAGGCACTCGAGCGGCAAGGCGAAGTCATGACCCAGGCGTTGGCCCAGCAAGGCGAAGTCATGACCCAGGCGTTGGCCCAGCAAGGCGAAGTCATGACCCAGGCGTTGGCCCAGCAAGGCCAAGCGCTCGAGCGGCAGGGGCGGGCCTTAGAGGAACTGTTGCGGCGCACCGCGTAGCCGCCCATCCCTCTGCCCGGGCGAATCTGGGCGACTGCGCCGCCTTGGTACCCTGCACGAGACTGAGCCTGGCACGGTGTGCGCCGTCCGGCGGTGGCGTGCCGGTCGAAACGGACGTCTTGGCGACCCCATGCGGCGCTCCGAACAATCTCATGGGCCTCAGGAGAGGCGGCCCCCATACAACCGGGAACAGAGAGTGATATCGAGAGGCTCGGGACACCGCTACGGTGACGTACGAAGGGGTACGCCGAGTGATGAACCTCTCTCCCCCCGTACCCCGTAGAGACGGGGTGCCCGAACCCACTCGGGATTGCATCGAATCCCATCAAGGGCGTGGTCAGGATCGGTCGGGGCGGACGCAAGGCCGAGCGCACTCGCCGCGTCGGGCGCCAGCCCGGTCAGGATCGTGTCCAACGGGTTGCCCTCGGGCTGCGTCGGGTTTGACGGCCAGACCCTATCAGCCGTCGCCAAAAATCGCCTGCAGCGTCTTCCCTGACGGCACTCCCTCCGGTGTCGCCGTCAGTTCCGGCGGAACGAACACGGGGTTGCCGGGGGACCACAGTTCCAGGCCCTCGGCGTGCTCCTCGACATACTCCGGGTCCGTCGTGACCCGCAGCGGCTTGCTCATCCCGGGGCCATCAGCCATTCCCGATACCCCATGTACTGAATCTCGACCTCCGGGCGGCATGAGGTCGCTTGATCCGATGATATCCTGTCCAAGTCAGCCATTGTCATGCTCGACCGGGGTCTCTCCGGCAGGGCGAGGGCACCCTTCAACATCAGGACGTTGACGTTGCTCCCATACCGTGGGGGGGGCGGGCTATTGTGTCTATCTTTTCACTCTCAAGAATGTTGCCCCACGCCGTGTAGGGCGCTCGCCTCTCGCTCTAGCCCGCATATTTCACCGATTGCAGGGATAGGCTCAATGTGCCGCTACGAGCGGTTTTTGGGGTGAGTCGGCCTTGATTGAGGCTCCGAATGGAGATTGGCAAGTGTTGAAGCAGGAGTGTACGCGCTGTTTCGGCGG
The DNA here is from genome assembly GCA_965116085.1 of uncultured Binatia bacterium (SeqCode). Lineage (GTDB taxonomy): Bacteria > Desulfobacterota > Binatia > Bin18 > Bin18 > Bin18. The sequence goes on along the minus strand of OZ220487.1, from coordinate 3,541,732 downwards.
CCGAGAGCAGAGGCAGGGCGCCGGCAGCCCGTGGGGAGGGGACTCACCGGACAGCTCAGCCCGACGAAGGGGCTTGCCTCGGATGCTTGCCCGGGCGGAGGGGGAGGCCGGCGCTCCAGGATCTGCCCACAGACTGCCCTCCGCGCCGCCCGCTTCAGCCCTTTCAGGCGGGTCGTGGGGCCCTGCGCCCTGGCCCGGGCGGGGCCGGCCCAGCCCAGCCGCCGCCGGCCCGGCCTCACCACAGCGGCGCACGCGGCCCAGGCCCGTTTGATGAGGAGAAAATGCTGGCCGTATTCCACCACAGCGGCGCACGCGGCCCAGGCCAGCCGCCGTGGGGGCCCCCGCCTGCGGGCGCTGCTGGGGCGGGCGGCGAACCGGCCCAGGGGCGGGGCCGGGTGCCGGTTCGCCCTTGCGCCACGGGCGCAGGAGAGCTCCTCCTACAACGGCTTCAAACGCCGCGCCAGCCCGATGCGTAAATCCGGCTCGCGCAGCAGCAGCCCGCCCGCGTCCGATGTCACCGAATCGCCATCGAATCGACCCAGCACCTGACGCCGACCAGTGGGGGCAAACGAAAGGGATTTCAGGGTACATTGTGTCGCCATTGGGGCTTCCTGTATCGGTTGTTAAGACTTTGATAATTATACAGTTTAAGGTCCCATCTCTCCTATTCAGTGAAATATGCGGGCTAGGGTGGCCACGATAGGAGCGCGCCCGAATGCGTTTCCATAGAACATGCTAGATGGCGACCTCCGCCGTCCCTTCGTAGTGCAGGTTGACGATGCGTATGGTCTCGTACTGCTGGCCCAGCCGGCCCATGTGTCCGAGGGGTTGTTCCACCCGCATGGGGTTCCAGGCACCGGGTTCGCCGCTCCTGCGTGTCCGGTTCGGGTTGTTCCACCCGCATGGGGTTCCAGGGGTGTGTCTTTTTAGTTGAAGCTGTATGCGGGTTGTTCCACCCGCATGGGGTTCCAGGTATTGCGTGCCAGGGCGAGGAGCAGAGAGATAGGGTTGTTCCACTCGCATGGGGTTCCAGGGTATACAATGGAGTCAACTTTCCTTTCCTATATTAAAACATTGATTATACGAGCTTTTTGTAATTCATGGCCTGCACGATAAGCGAATCCTACGTTTACGTAAGCGGAATGGAAGCGGATTTGCTCCAATCCTGGGCGCATTCCAGGCCATTGCCGTCGAGGTCTTCTCCTACACCCCGATTCCGGGTAACTGTTCGGGCCGGCCGTTGAGAATCCGGGCGGGCGGAGACAGTGGGCGGCGGCGATGGCTACACCGCTCGCTTCCTGCGACTGCCGAGGCCGCTCCAGGACCTTCAGGTCGCCCGGGCCGACGGCCGCTACACGAAACTCCTGCGCGACTTCGCCAAGGTCGATCTGATCCTGCCCCACGACTTCGGTCTCGTCGCCCTCAACGACGACGCCCGCCGCGATCTGCTCGAAATCCTCGCCGACCACCATGACCGCAAGTCCACCCTCGTCACCGGCCAACTCCCGGTCGACACCTGACACGACTGCATCGGCGAACCTACCCCCGCCGCCGCCGCCATCCTCGACCGGCTCGTCCACAACGCCTACCGGCTCGATCTCAAGGGAGAATGCATGCGAAAAGCCAAACTCCGCTTGACCGCGCCTGCGTCTTGGAGGAACAAGGCAAGATCCTGCGTCGCTACGCTCCGAAAGTGATTGAAATGGCGTGGACCTAGTGACCGGAATCCCGTGGACTGGACCGAATTACGTGGAATATGCAACAGACGCGCAGACAGTTGCAGACCCAAGCGTAACCGGCGCGCATCCAATTGTCATCGACTCCACTCGCGTCCGATAGTTTCGTCATGCGGCTACCGTCTCCAGCCCCGAACCATCCCCGCCAGCTTGTCCGTGACCCTGTGCCCCCGACGCAAGCCAAGGCTGAGCCCGCCCGGTCGCCGCTTCCCGTCCGGCCCGATGGCCGATACGTCCTGCGCCACCGAGGGCGCGCTTGGCCGTGAGCGGGTCGGCGGCCGGATGTCCGGGGAGGATCTGGCCACCGTTCCGGCAACACGGCAGACGCCTTTCTCCCCCCACCTCTTCGGGAGCGGCCGGGAAGGCAGTCGCGACCGCATCTTCGGAGGAACAAGACAGAGTCCTGCGGCGCTACGCTCCGGGAGCACTTGAAATGGCGTAGACCCAGTGCTCGAAATCCCGTGATTTGGCTGGGCCGAATGCGCGGCATACGTACAGATTGCAAGACAGTTGCCATTTCAAGCCGCATACTCTTCCAGTCTCCGGTAGCGGGGATCATCTTGCATGTTCTGCTCTGCCTGCAAAATGGCGATCAGGCACTGCCCCAATTCAGCAGGTTTCCATGGCTGATCCTGGATGACAGCATCCAGCACACGCAGCGCCACATCCGGGAATCTCGTACAGAAACCGCTCTCTTGCAGCTGACGGACAACGTAGTCGGGACGCTCAATCGGCTGAAGCCAACCGTGGATCAAATCCACCGCATCCGGGAATCTCTCTCCAGCGGAGATGCTCATCAATGCAAGTGACTCCGCGATGTCGTCAGAAACCAGATCGAGCGACTGTGGCCACATGTCTTGCCAGAAAGGCCGGATGCGATTGACCCAGTAGGCTTCCCGTTGTTTGCCTGCGCTCTCGAGCGCCTGCGAGAGAGTTCTTGCCACTTCCTGCAATCCCTCCCGTGGTATGACTTCGAATGCCGACTGGTAACTGATCGGATCATCTCCATCCCTGCGTTCTAGTGCCGCGTAGGTCAGGAATGCGAGATACTGCGGCCCGTGCTCACACAAGTTCCTGTAGTGGTGTGCTGTTTCAAGCAATTGCGGCTTGAGGGCATCCAGTAGGGGCCGATAAAGGCGTGGAGACCAGAGAAAACCTTCCCACACCATTTGGGCCTCCCCTGGGTTGTCTGCCCATCGGAAGAGTGGCAACAGGTGCTGCTCGGTCCAGGGTTGATCGACACGAAACAGCGCGATCAACCTTGAAGCCAACAGTACCCTGCCGTGGCGGAACTGTTCTGTCTGCGTTTTGCACATTCGCCTGAAGAGGGGCTCAATATCGGCGGGCAGACGGTCGTTGTCGTTCGGTTCGCGCCTGAACCAAAGGTTCAATAGTGCCTGGGTAACAAGACCGACGGGATGGTTGATCGCTTCGGTGACAGGACGCTGGATCCCATCCCGAATCATGGTCATGCCAGAATCGGGTCCAGGAGGTAAATTCAGAATACGTTGACACAAATCAAGTAGAATTTCCTCGTGCCCCTCGACGGATTTGGATATGGCTTCCAGCCACCATGCAACATCATGTGCAATTTCCTGCAAGATGTCATCGGGCATGGCCCGCACCAGTGGAGCGGCATGGCGCCAGGATCGCTGTACCAGACCCTCCTCGCTCCATACCTGCAATGCTTCCCGCCAGCGGGTTGCTAGCCAGTCTCTCTCTTCGGTCAAGTCACGCAAGGCGAAAAGACAATGAAAGAATCGGGTGCGACACGTATCGCGCCAGGTGTCTTCATTGGACGAACGCTGCTGGCCTGGATGGTTTTTCAGCCATTGAACCAGGGCGCGGCGCTTGCGAGGCGCAATGTCGATCTTGCGGTTTTCCTCGTAGTCTGGATCTCCGGTACCGCTGATCCAGTACGGGAATTCCTCGCGCTCGTGAGGAGACAATTTCCAGGAAGGATTCGCTGAGGACAAGGCATCGAAACGGCTTCGTGCAGCATCCCTCAAATCCAGCCCTGATGCATCCAGTTTTGCTAGCAGCAGCCACGCCGAGCGTCTCACGATCTTTTCCCGGCATTCAGGCTCAAGGCTTTCTACATACATGTCGCGCGGCGGCCCATCCAGAATGGCGGCTTCGAGCGGGCCTTGGGATGAGGACAGGCAGTGACCTTGCAGTGTCAGGAGGCGCAGGACTTCGCGTTGCGTTTCCACAGACCACAGCCACCAACACGTATCAGACAGCAACCAGCTGGACCACAGGGCCGAATCAATGCAACCCTCGCGACTGGCCGCAAAGAAGGCAAGACGCTTGAACGTGGGATACGGGAGTTCGAACCAACGTGTGGCGATCCGAGTCGCCTTCGCGGGGTCATCTTCCCGAACTGCCAGCCAAGCATCGCGTAGAAGCTCGATCAGCGCCACCCAATCGAGATGCCCCCTATTCTGCCAGTGTGGTTCGATGGAGGGCAGATTCGAAAACGATCTGTCTCTTCGGTCATCTGCCTCGCCCAGCTCGCGCACGAGGTCCAGTGCGTCGCATAACAGTTGCTGGAGATCGTCCAGCAGCACGGGCAAGACGCCTCGCCAATGCTCATCGGGCTGATTGCGAATGGATGATTGAACATGGTCAGAGGCAAGAACAAGCTTCCAGTCGACAATTTGCCTCAAAGTGTTCGGTAAACCCGGTTCCGTAGCTTCATCGCGCCATCGAAACGGCTTGCTCAAGGCAATCATGGGCGAAAGAAATTCGCGCAATTGCATGCGCAGTGACGCGCTCAGGCCATCGCGCTTCAGGTGATCCATCCACCCGTAAAGATTGTGGTCACTCCGAAATGATTTGACACGGCCCCTCAACAATAGACACCAAAGTATCCGCATCGCTTCGTTGGGAATGGCATGGGGTGAATTCGCGATAATCTCGTCCAGTTCGTCGCTTTTGCCCTCGCGTTGCAGCTTGTCATAGTGATCGAGCTTGGACTCGATCACCCTGGACAGTCGATCATGTAGGTGACTGCCGTTTTCCATGAGCCAATGGATCAGCCGGGGATCGTTGAGGTATCGAGTCAGCCAGTGGGCAATGTGATGCATCACGTCATCCCAGGCGGCATCCCGCATGCTTCCAACGAGCGTCATCCATGAAGCATACTGGTAGGGCGCAGGTCGGGCGACGAGGCTGAATCGCAGGTCAGCGTCAATGGGTGATCGAGGTGAGATGCCGAAGCGGCTCAAGTCGGCGCTCCGGAAACGCTCCTCGGAAAACGCCATTAGCCACTCAAGTGGCGGTGCTGGATCGAGCCCTGAGAAACGCTTGGCCGGGCGTCCTGACCGGTCCGAGAGCGCCCAGAGCACCCGCCCTACGAAGTCATCCTGCTGCGTGCTTGCAGAGGGGCGCGCCAGTGCGTGCTGAACCACGATTCGCTCCTTGCCGAGGATTCCATCGCGGGCGGTTTCCCCCCAGACTTTCAATGTCTGATGCAGCGCCGAATGGCCGTTCCTGCCTGGATGAACTTCGTAAAGAATTGGCGAGACTCCCTTGGACTTCCACTCGATAGCCTGGGTCTTTTCTTGACTCGGGTTGCGGCCTCCCAAGGCGTAGGCTTGCGGCATGGCTTCACCCAGCCTCCGGTCGGCAGCCAGCGCATCCATCATGTAGCGCAACACCAGATCATTGATGCTGTACCCGACGAAACACACCACGTAGTTGCGAAACAGTTCGCTGACAAAGCGCGCGGCCCATCGCTCGGTCAGGTAGGCCAGGCCAAAATCGCCGCTGGTAACGACAAGACTGTTCAGTGCACTTTCATCCTGTTTCGAAGGCAGCCGCCCATGCAAATGGACGAGCCCATTCCAGCGACTAGCCTTCGGAATGGGGAGTGTTGGAGCGACATATGCATGGTACGGCTGCCTGCTTCGTTTGGCAGCGTATTCGAAGATTCGGTCGAAATTGGTGGTGACGAGTTGTAGCGTTCCATCGTGACGGCGGCGGGCCAGTCGGAATAGCGCGGTATGGGTATCGATAGCCCCGCGGCGGCGCAGCTTTGGTTTCAGAGCATCTGCCAATGTCCTTCGAACAGCGATTCTCTGTCCGGGTATTCGCCGCTCCAGCAAGTCCAGGGTCCTATCGAATTGGTTCCGCTCGTAGGCGTCCTTTTCAATGTCGGTACGGGTTGTACCCAACCGTCTATAGATATCGTCCACCAACCCCTTGAAGTCCGGCAAGCCCGCAGGGTAGGAGATGCCCGCTCCACAGAAGAACACCACGCGGTCTTCCTCGTGCGCCTCCAGCAGAGCCTCTGGGATGTCTGGACCGTTGCCTATGAATTGCATTGGCTGGGCTGGATAACAGAGATGTTCCGATGTGTGCCGGTCACGATTCGGGGCAGCGGTGGGGCACCAAGTTCAGGTAGCCATCGCCGTCTTGCCCTTATGCCTCTCCGAGACATGAACCGTGACCTTGAGGGCACCGTCAAGTGAGGCGAGCATCTTCATCAGACGGTCCAGCGTGAAGCGCCCGAGATCGGCGTTGCGCACACGAGAAAAGTCCGCCGAGGCAAAGCGGGTCAAGGCCGCGGCCTTTCGCACCGACAGTCCGCGATCATCCAGCGCCGCGATGATGCCCGCGGCGAGAGCCGCCTTGGCCTGCTTCAGGTCTGCCTCAGGGGCATCCAGATCGCGAAACACGTTGCCGCTTCCTTCGACCAACTCGAAATCGGATTCGTTCATGGTAATACCTCCCGTTTCAATCGCGCCAGCCGGCTCGCGATCAGAGCGGTCTCCGCCTTCGGCGTCTTGGTTCCCGTTTTCGGCTTCTTGCGGAACGCGTGGATCACCCAAAGCTTCCGCCATGTCCGTTACATAGACTACCCGCCAAGCGTCGGTCCGGTACCGAATGGCGATCTCCGGGCCACCTTGCCCCAGACCCTTCAGCCGCTTTACGATGTCCGCCTTACCGCCCTTGGCCGCGACCGTCAGGGCCGTGTTCGCCCGGTCTCTCACGACCTCGGGAAACGTCTCGAAGCTCTCGCGCCACCTTGATCCAACAGATCAGCCTCGAATTTCTGCTCGGGTCATATGTTGTCATATGTGACGATATCCTTCAAGGCGCTACGTCCGGCGAACGGGTAGGCCATCCAGACGGACGAGGCGCGGCGAGCCGCAGTCCCTTCGGTGAGGCCGATGGCTTTCTGCCCCTCCATGCACATGGGTTGCGGGGCTGAGTGCGGACATTCACACCCTTCCTGGCGGTCCACAGCATCTTGCCAACGATGTGCACATCGCGAACCGGGAGAAGGGACAGGTCACTGGAGCGGGTCGACCCAGCGAAACAACTCCGCGCGCTCCCTCTCGTTCGCCCGGCAGTAAGCGCTGACCATGAGGCCTCCCAATGAACATCCTGGACAGTTTTACGTTACAAGAAGTCTGATATACTCCTCATAGGAGGGCGTATGGAAGCGCAGATGCAACTGGGGAATTATCTTGTCGCGTACCTGCGCAAGATTGGACTGACCCATCTGTTTGGGATTCCGGGTGATCTGGTCATTCAGCTTTTCATGAAATTCGGCCAGCCCCACGATATCCGAGTCATCACGTCTTCGCATGAGCCAGGGGCCGGCTTCGCCGTCGATGGATATGCGCGGGCCACCGGAAAAATCGGTGTCCTGTGTGTGACTTATGGAGCCGGAGGACATAACGTGGTGAATAGCGTTGCCGGCTCATATTCCGAGCGGGTGCCGGTCCTGGTCATCAGCGGTGGGCCGGGTGAAGAGAAGCGGAAACTCGGAGTGCTGGTCCATCATCAGGCCAGAGAGATCGAATCCCAATTCCATATTTTTCAGGAGATTACCTGCGCTGCGAAAATCATCGACGATCCACGGACCGCCGCAACGGACATTGACGAGGTTGTCCGGAATATCTGGCGGCATCAGCAACCGGGCTATATTGAGATTCATCAGGATATGGTTGAGCAGGAGGTCGGCGTCCCTGTACGAATCAGAGAGTGGGACGGCGGCTTTTCTCAAACCCCATCCGACGCCCGAAAGGTCGAGGAAGCAGTCCGGGAGACAACCGCCCGTCTCAATCAGGCCCGCAAACCAGCCGTTATCATTGGTATTGAGACCTTTCGGCATCATCTGACCGCCGACATCATTACCCTGGTCGAAAAGATCGGCGGACCCTGCCTGACGACCGTTTTGGCCAAGGGCGCCTTCCCCATGGATCATCCCCAGTATATGGGCGTTCATATTGGAGCCATCTCGCCCGCGCCCATCCGCCGACGGATTGAGGAGTCCGACTTGGTGCTCCACTTAGGCTCCCTCCTGACCGATATGAATCTGGGCTCACAGCCGCAATATATCGACCGTCACCACTCGATCTGGGCCGCTGAGAATAAGGTGCACGTCAGCTTTCATACCTATACCGAGGTCACCATTGAGGATTACGTCCAGTCTTTGCTGCAGGCGCCGCTGAGGCTGCATCGGGAAGAGATTACCTATTATGACAATATCGCTCCGCAGCCGCCCGGGGATGATCGGACGCTCCGGGTCTCGGATATGTTATGGGAAGTCAATGCATTCCTTGATGGACGCGAAGGCTATATGGTGGTGGCTGAAGCTGGCGATATGCTGTTCGCCGGGTTGGACGTCAAAATTGGCCAAGGAGGCGGCTATCTCGCCCAAGGGTATTATGCCTCAATGGGCTTTGGCGTCCCCGGTGCACTCGGCGCTCAATTAGGAACCGGTCAGCGGCCGATTGTGTTGTGTGGGGACGGAGCTTTTCAAATGACAGGCTCGGAGATCTCGCACGCGCCCCGTCACAAACTCAACCCGATTGTCCTGGTCATGAATAACGGAGGCTGGGGTATTTTTCGGCCGATTTCCGAACGACAGGACTTGCTCACCATTCCCTCGTGGCCCTATGCCACACTGGCCAAAGAATGGGGCGGCAAGGGGTTGCGGGCCGCTACCGTCCAAGAGTTGCGCCAAGCCTTACTGGAAGCCGACCGGGCCTCGTCTTTTGTCATCATTGAGGTTATGGTGCCGTCGCACGATCTATCGCCGGTCACGGAAAAGTATATCACAGCCTCGGTTGGCGCGAGCCAAGAAAAAAACAAGCTGAAGGGACAGAGAGGAGAGAACGCGTGAAGATTGCCATTTTGGGAGGAACTGGGGAACAAGGTCCCGGTCTGGCCCTACGCTGGGCGGTCGTGGGAGAAGAGGTCATTATCGGCTCACGTCAGCAGGAAAAGGGAGAACGCGTGGCAAGCGAACTCAATCAGGAGCTCGGTCGTGACCTGCTGCGGGGAACGGATAACGTCACGGCCGCCGCAGAAGCCGACGTGGTGTTCATCACCGTGCCGTACTCCGCCCACGTCAAGACGATAGAATCCGTGAAAGATCAGCTCAAGGGAAAGATTTTTGTGGACGTGTCGGTTCCGCTTGACCCGGATAACGCCCGGCGGGTGATCATGCCGGAGGCAGGCTCTGCAACAGAAGAGGCGAAACAAATCCTCGGCGACGATGTCCAGGTCGTGTGTGCGCTCCAAAACATCTCCGCTCATCTCCTACGTGACGTCAACGCCCCAATTGACTGTGATGTCCTGGTCTGTGGAGATAAGGATGCCAGACCAACGGTGCTTGAGCTGGTGCAGAAGCTGGGCATTCACCCAGTCGATGTCGGTCCGCTAGCCGCCGCCAGTTTGATCGAGCCGATTACCGCCCTGCTCATTCGCCTCAATATCCGAAACAAAGTGCATTCCGCCGGGATTCGGATCACCGGTCTCTCCGGAAACTAGACCAAGTGACGATTCCGTGTAGCTGCCCCGTCATTCCCGCTTGCGCGGGAGTCCCCCCCCCTAGTCCCGACTTCTGGATGCCGGATCAAGTCCGGCATGACGAGAGCGCAATGGTGCGGCGAGAGCAGTTTCCAGATCAGTGTAGTGAGACGCTACCTACAGGGCCGGAGGCCGTCGGCACACGCGCAGGAGAGGAGTGCTCAATGGAGGCAGCGTAGAGACAGCCAGAATTGAGACGCCCTGCAGTACGCTCACACTGTTGGGCGAAGAGGGAAACCGTCTGGTTCGTCCTTGTCTTTCTCATTCTGTCCTTCCCGCTCGACCTCCGGTTAAAAATGCCGCCGGGCGGCGTGTCTCCGTCACATGAGAGCCCATCGGCGCATTCGAGGCTCCAAGGCGGAGCCCAGAGGCCCCGAATTGAGCCTGCCTTAACTTCTTGTGGCGCAGAACGGCATGCATATGTTTTCGAGCGGCCCCAAGCCAATCGCGGCGAGCGCAACATCAAGGGCGCGTCGGAGCCCATCACCGCGTCAAATCCATGCTTGGTGGCCAGCCTTTGGGCTCCCCTTTCCCAGCGTGTTGAGAAGAGCCAGATACTCCTCGGCTGCCATAAGCCGCCCCAAGCCCGGCTGAATCTAAACCTCGCTCTGGTATTCGCAGGTGTCCTTCTTGGTGGCTATATGGGATTTCGGAGAGAGGGATGTTTCGCTTTGGGAGAGCAAGTCGGACCGCCCTCCTGCCGGAAACATCAATGCTTCGACCGGGTGTCCTCGGACCCGATCCCCGCGTACGTCAGCCTGCCTGCGTTGCGGACCGATTCCCGAGAACGCTTGGATTGCATTGAGGACTTGGCTTATCCCACCCTCGTTCGGCCCGAAGAGAACGGTCAGCCCCGGAAATGCTACTGCAATGTCAGTGCGTGACTTGAAATTTCGGACGCTCAGCTTCGTGAGGGTGTTCTCTCCCGAATTGGACTCACCTGCTCCGTGCGGGCCACGGGTCGACTAACAAGGGTTCCCCGCTCTATGCTTTTCTCTCCATTGTACGCAATCCGACAGATAAGCGCGGGCGTCCTTGCTCAGTCGCTGAATGCCGAGAAGACGCGACAGCGCCAGAATCGGATCTTCTTCGTTCGCCAGGTCCGGCGCGTGGGCATCGAGAACCGAACCGATCTCGGTCCTGGATATTTCTCGGATCGGGCGACCATTCAGCCCCCGGAATGGCACTCGATCAGCGTGGCTCCCGGGCGCCCAGACAAAGACGGCGCCGAACTCGCGGTGACGCGCTACAGAGCCGAGGTTTTTCTGCACATGCGCCTGAATACGCCTCCCCGTTCGATGCCATCCGTGCTCTTGCGCCACCCTGCGAGCCAATCGAGGCAGCGTGATCGGCCCCTCGCGGTCGACTATGCGACGGATCAGTCGCCGCAGAACCGGGGCGTAATCCAAATCGAAGAACCGGTCGGTATCGAAGCCGTCATCCGCCTGACCCATACTTTCGGCCTCACCCCCGGGAGTGGAGCTCAGGCTCACATCGCGCCCGAACTGAGAGATCGGTGCCGCGGCCATGGGCGGGCCGCTGTCGGCGCCACGGATTTCCGGCTCTGCACCCGCCACTTCTTCGTCCGCAGGCTGCCCATCTTGCTCGGGTTCGGACGGCGCATTCAGGATTCTCTCCGCATTATCACCTAAATCCTCAGTCAACCCGACTTCTGTCGTTTGCTCGTCCGCTTTGACCTCATCCGCCGCCCGAACCTGCCGGTCCTCCTCAAGACGGCGGGCGAGTTCAAGATGGACGCGAGCGGCAACCTGCGATGGACTACGAAACCAGTCGGTCGACCAGACCCGGAGAATTGTCCAACCCAGGCCTTCCAGCACGGCTTGCCGAATCTTGTCCCGGTCGCGGGCAGTCGCCGAGGAGCGGTAGCTGGCCCCATCGCACTCGATGCCTGCGAGGTAGCTGCCAGCATAGTCGGGGTGCACGATGCCGAGATCCACGCGGAAACCGGATACTCCGATTTGGGTTCGCACCTCCCAGCCTTTGGCGCGGAGGGCATCCGCCACCACTTCCTCGAAGGAGTTCTCGGCGGGGCCGAACGACCCCTCGTCGCTCGCAGGAAGCGCGATGGGGCCGCGCTCGGCATAATCGAGAAACGCCTTCAGGTCGCGCACCCCGACAGCGCGGGTGCGCTCGAGATTTATCTGCTCAGCCCGAATCGAAGAGAACACGTGGAGCTCTCGCCGGGCGCGAGTGATGGCGACATTGAGGCGTTTCTCTCCACCCGTACCGTTGATCGGCCCGAAGTTCATCGTAAGCTTGCCGTCGAGATCGGGTCCGAACGTCACCGAGAACATCATCACGTCGCGCTCGTCTCCCTGGATGCTCTCGAGATTCTTGACAATGACCGGCTCCTCGCGCTCGTCGGCGAAAAACCACTCGAGTGCACCGTTGTCCCGACGAATCTCGTCGAGCAACTCCAGGATGAGCGCCTGCTGATCGGCGTTAAAGGTGAGGACTCCGAGCGTCTGGCGCTCGTCTTCCGGAACTGCGAGCCAAGACGTGAGACGCCGCTTTACCATCTCGGCGACGGCCTGGGCTTCCCCCTGATTCACGCGGCCTTGTCCTCGGGCATATATGCCGTTCACCTTGTGGAACCTGATCGCGTCGAAGCCAGCGGACGGGGCCGGGAACGTCACGAGCCGATCACGGTAATAGCGGTTGTTGGAAAAGGCGATCAGGGCCTCATCACGGCTCCGGTAGTGCCAATTGAGATTGTGACGGGGCACACCGGCGGCCTCGACTTCGTCGAGAATGGAGAGCAGGTCACGCTCGACTTCCGGCAGGTCTTCGTCATCGTCATTGGCTCGTCCAAAGAAGTTGGTGGGGGGCAATTGCTTGGGGTCGCCCACGATAATGGTCTGACGGCCTCGCGCTATCGCGCCAATCGCATCCCAGGGCGTGATCTGCGAAGCTTCGTCGAAGATGATCACATCGAAGCTGGCCTGGCCCGTGGGCAGATATTGGGCGACCGAGAGCGGAGACATCAGAACGCACGGCGCAAGTTTCCCGAACGTTTCAGGGAGGCCCGCCAGAAGCTGCCGAATTGGCAGGGAGGGGCGTTCGAGGCTCAACTGGTGACGGAGTGTCCCGAGTTCGGACTTTTTCGGGACGCCACCCTTCGCGGGCAGCCCATGCGCGGTACGCCGCAGCACCTCGACCGGTGCCAGTTCTGCCGCAGCTTCGTCGAGCTTGCGAAAGGTCTCTATGATATGCTCGTGTTCCCAGCGCGTGAAGCGCCGCAGCTCGGCGCGCGCATCCATGGCAAGGGGGAGCCACCAGGCTGCGTATGCCCGTTTGAACGCGTACTCGGCATCCTCTTCGATTTGTCCGTCTTCGAGCGCTTTGACGAAGGAGCCGAGGCCAGCGGCCGAGCCCTCCTTGCTTAGCTTTGTCCATTTGATCCAGTCTTGGAGGCGGGCTCGTTCGGCCACGACCGTTTCAAGGCCGGCGGCGAAGTCGGCAACGCTCGCCCCGTCAGGGTATAGGCCGTCCTGCCGCACAAACTCGTGGGTCCTGGCGTCGGCCACCTCCTCTGCCGCAAGGTAGGCTTGAAGCGCTTGCAGAACGGCCTCGCCCGATCCGGCAACGAGGACAGAGGCCGCTGCCTCGAAACGGGCCGAATCTGCGACGTCCGAACCCAGAGCCGCCAGAGCGGCACGAAGTTCGATTGCCTGACGAACGGCTTCGGTCGAACGGTTGGTGTCCGTTCCCCCACCGGTCTCCGCGAGTGTCGCGACGGGGTTCTCGCGGATTGCCCCGTCGCGCTCGCGTATTTTGAAGAGCACCCTCAGGTCCGTATCGGGTTCAGCCACCCCGGTCTCGGCATAGGTCTGCAAGAGCTTCCTGACCTTCCTTTTCGCGAAAGCGGAGGCCGGCCATATCTTCGTTTGGGCTTCGCGCCAGCCCGAATCCAATTGCTCAAGCGGCATGCGGCGCACCGCGTCAAGCGGATACGCGGCAGATGTCCGGGCGCTTGCGGCGGTCAGTTCCCTGACATCCGTTGTCAGTGTCTCCGCCAAAGCGGACAAGCGGTCGGCCGGCATGTCCGGTACGGACGAGAGATCAAGCGCGCCACTCTCTACACGAGGCGCGAGCGCCTTGAGCCGCATACGGCGCGCAGCTTGCAGTTCGAGGTCCGCACGAAGTCCGAGTTCGCGAGCCAGCGTCTGCCCTGCGTGCCGCAGCTCGTCGAGTCCCGCTCGGAGAGACTCGGCGGTTTCAAGGACTTCCCCTTGCCATCGGAAGGAAAACTCCTCGCGGTCGATCAGCCTGAGAGGAGGACCCGTCCCGACCATCCTGTACGTCCGCTCAAGGTCAGCAGCAAGCTTCGCCAGACGCTTGTAGCGCTCCTCGTCGTGCACCTCCTCGGACGCGAAGGAGATTTCGAAGGGCGGCGGCTTGCCTTGGGCAACCAAAGCGACCGCCTCGAACGCGCTGAATCCCTGTGTCCCCTTGGCATGAAGCGCCTCGACATAGGCGTTCAACTGGTCCCGGGAGAGCCTCAGCGATTCGGTCACGTCAATCCATTTCTCTTCCGAGCCGCCCGAAGCCCGATCCCATCCCCGTCCGAGTTGTTCGAGGACGGACTTCCGGTCCATCTTGTTCGAGTGGAGTTCCAGCACGACGTCGCCGAGCCCCGTTCTCACGAGTCGGCGGTGGACCACATCAAGCGCTGCCGCCTTTTCGGCGACGAAGAGCACGGTTCTGCCCTCGCCCAAGCACTGCGCGATAATGTTCGTGATGGTCTGGCTCTTTCCGGTCCCCGGAGGGCCGACAAGCACGAAGTCGCGGCCGTCCCTGGCGGCTAGCACGGCGGCGAGTTGCGAGCTGTCCGCGGACAGTGGAGTCAGCAGATCCCGCGGCGCGAACTGGCGGTCTATCTCCCTCGGGGCAATGGAAGAGCCATCTCCCGTGTCTCCGTACGTCTCTGCGGCTCCGTCGATGAGATGTTTCACCAGCCGATTCTGCCGAAGCTGCTCGGAGCGGTCGACCAGATCCTTCCACATGAGGTACTTCGCGAACGAAAAGGTCGAGATCGCGAGTTCCTCGACAACCTCGAAGCCCGAGACGTCACGCACCTTTTGGCGCATGATCCCGAATATTCGCGGAACGTCTATTCCGCCGTGGTCACGCGGCAGTTCGCCCTCGAGTTCCGGGACGCGGAGGGTGAAGTCGCGTTTCAAGAACTCGAGCAGGGTCGAGTTGATCCGGGCGTCGTCCTCATGGTGCGCGATGTGAAACGGAGATTGCGCCGACCGACGCTCCAGCTTGACCGGAATGAGCAGGAGGGGCGCACGATAGGAATGGGTGTCGCCTTCGGCCTTCTTCCATCGGAGAAAGCCCACGGCGAGAAAAAGCGTGTTCGTACCGCCTTCTTGCATGTCGCTCCGTGCGCGGCGGTAGAGCGTCAGAAAACGCTTGTTCATCTCTTGGCCGGTGAGTGGCACGACGACCTGGGCATGCTCGAAGGCGTTGCGGATGACTTTCTCCTCAATCCGCTGTGCGTCCCCTGGGGAGACCGTTCGATCGCGGATCGGATTATTGTCTTGCAGGGAGAACCCTTGAAATTTCTTTCCCTCGGCGAGTTCATCTTCGAGGGTGGCTGCGTCCGGACAGCGCAGGGGAAGCGTCTGCTTGCTGTCACGGTAGTTGAGAAGCCGGTTGCGGAGCGAAAGATCAAGCAGCTTGCGTTGCCACCGCTCAATGCGATCCTGAGGTGTCTCAGGTTCCTCTTCGCCGATTTCGCCTAGGAGCAATCCGAAGTCCGGTATTGGCGGTAGCGACGCGGGGGCTACCTCCTCAATCACCCCAGATTTGCGGTGATCTTCGTTCTTGTGGCTTGCGAGAGGACGAATGTGCGCAGCACGAGACCGGGCGATGTCCACCGCCATCACGAACTCGGGATCGCGGTGCTCGGCGAGACGGCGACGGCCCTCATCTTCCGCCTGATCGAACGAGATGGCGGGGCGTTTGGTGAGCAGCCCAGTCTCGATAGATACGAACTCGCTGGCCTGCGCGGCCTTGCGGACGGCAACCACATCGGGTTCCGTCACGTTGCCGAAATCCTTCTTGACGATCCAGACCCCGACCCACGCATGACCTTGCGAAAAGAGAACGACAGGGTTGAGGCCCGCCGCCTCGAAGGCCGCCGCAAGGAAGAGCGTCGAGTCCAGGCAGGTGGCGAGGCCTTCGCGGGTGAGGCGGTCTGGCCCCCTGATCTTCTGGCCTGCTCTCTCGAAGGACGCCGGTGGCTCGGCATAAGTCAGCGCGAGGCCGGTAACCGCCGACCAGATCGCGCCGGCGAGCATGTAGGCACGGCGCGGGTCGCCCGACTGGTAACCGTTCATCGAACCGGCGTGGCCTGCGCGCTCCAACAGACGGGCGGCCTCCTTCAGGACGCGGGCTACGGCAGGATCGTTCGGAGAGACGAAGGCTGCGAGGAGCTGGGCCATGTCTCCCACGCCGCCCCATTCATCGCGGGCAAGCAGCTCGATCCGGCGCTTCTCGACAATCGCTCGAAGCCCTTGCGCCTCCATGCAGAATTCCAGTTCGCCGACCTCCGCCTCGTCGAGGCCTCGCAACCGTTCGATGTCGAGCGGGGTAGAAAGGTCGCGCAGCACATGTTGAGATTCCGGCGCGATCCGGTCGATGATCCAGGTCTTCTCGCGGATGATGGGAGGAGAAGCCCGCAGGGTAATCCTTACGTCAGAGAGCGGCGCATCCGTCGGGTTCTCGACCGCGATTTCCTCAATGATCGCGACATCATTCTGTGCCGAAGCAAAGTTGACGCGCTGCAACGCGCGATGGTGGAGCGTTACGGTCGCAGGCTCCGCATGTTCGCCCGGTGCTTCGATGGCGGAGGTGCTGTTCGGCAATGCTCCCCTCCTATGCCCGTCCTACTCCGCAGGAGCCCCGACTGAACGGCGTCGGGGGCAAGAGAGCAAGCGGTCGGCAATACTCCCGTCGAAGGCGACCGGCGACACAGGTCGCCGCGATTTCCTGGCCCGAGTGTTTCATGAAGTATGTGCCGCCGCGGGCCGTTTTATCTTGTGATTCAGTGAGTTGAGCGGAGTCTGAAACGGGAACACGACAGTAGCGGACTATAACACTGGGCGGTTTTCTTTTCCAGCCTGTGTACCGGTTCAGCACATATGAGACTTATGCGGGTTCAGCTCTCCGGTATTGGCGAAGCTATGCCAGGGGCGTTTTCCAGTCCAGTGCGTAGTGGGGTCGGACCTGGTGGTAGAAGTGTTGGTATGGGCTCAGGGGTTTGCTGGCGTCCCTACCGGTGCGCCCTGGTAGGCGCTCCAGACCTCGGTTCTTGAACGCAAGTGGGCGCGTGCGACGACGCCGTTGAGCTGGGGGCTTTTGGGTGGCCGCCCGACCAAGGGCCGTTTGAGTTCTTGGCCGGCCTGCTCGCACTCGGCGCGGCCCGCGCTGCCGCCGTCGCCCGGGAGGGAGGGCACCGGATGCCCCAGCTCCTCGCGCCCGGTCGGCAGGAAGCGCCGTGCGGTGTGCGCGGTGGCCCGGGCGTTCCCCCGCGTGCCCAGGTGCTTGCTCACGGGGCAGGGAGCCTGGAACGGCTTGCGCGTAGTGCCAGCGCGCGAGACGGTCCTGTGAGCGATCTGACCCCCCTCGCCGGGGTGGGCGGCCTTCATGGCAGGCTGCCAGCGCTGCGCGGGCCCCGATGCGAAGTGGCGCGGGTTCTTCGCCCGGGTTCGCCCGAGGCAGAAGGCGCAGGGCGCGATCCGACGCAGTCGTACGCCCGTGGCCAGGATCCGCCCGAGGGGCGATGCCGACAGCGCGGTTCCGGCGCGCGCCAGCATGACCGTGAGCCGCTTCTGGCCCCTGCCCGGAGAGCGCATCCGCCACCCGGCCCCTGCCTAGGAGCGGCGCCAGCGCGTGGGGGGGAGTTCGTCGGGGGCGGCGGTTTTTGGCTGCCAGTCCCTTGACTCCAGGGGCTTGGGAGCGCGCCTGCCAGCGGTAATACGCGGCGCGCGAGACGCCTCCGGCCTGCAGCGCCGGAGCCTCGCCGCCGCCTTGGGCGCGCCACTTCCGGGAGGGCTGGCTCTGGCGCAGGCGCTCGAATGCGTCCTTCGGCGTGGTGTCGTCGATACGAAAACTGCGATACGAGGGAATGCGCAGAGAGTGGATCTGCAGGGTTCGGCCGCCTTTTTGGTTTGTGATGCAACAACAGGCGAACCGCCCCCGCGCCCCGGCGAGCGCCGGGGCGCCTCTTCCTCCCCTCGCTCGCTCCGCTCGCTCAGGGGAGGAAGAGGCCGGAGTCCCTACCCAAACCGGGCAGAAACAACGACCCCATCACGCCGAATCAAAGTCTCACATGTATCTGAACCTGGACACCTGTCGCGGTCGCCGGGGCGAGGTGAGTTTCGACGGGGACGCAATGACGAGCAAGGGCGGTGCGGTTGCCACAGGCGGAGCGCAGGCTCGGGCTGTCAGTGGCGCGCCGGTTGGGCGCCCCGCGTCAACGGGGCAAGGCTGCGCTACGGGGTGGCGGACCTGCTTCGTCACAGGGTATTCGTGACGGCGCTGGGCTGCGAGGAACTGAACGATCACGCTGTGCG
This sequence comes from uncultured Binatia bacterium (SeqCode), assembly GCA_965116085.1. GTDB lineage: Bacteria > Desulfobacterota > Binatia > Bin18 > Bin18 > Bin18. The sequence goes on along the minus strand of OZ220487.1, from coordinate 3,523,560 downwards.
CCACGCCCTTGCTTTGTAGGCCGCGCCCGGACGCTGAGCCCGGCCCGGCGGCCTTGTGCCGTTTCGAGAGCTGAGCCGGGTTTTGGGCGGGAGCGGCATCGATCAGCCAACGTTCAGGCTGTCTATTGGGGTGGAGCTATCCTCGCCGTGCCTCGGGCTGCCACCTGTGATGATGTCTGTATCCGAGGACCTTTCTGGTCAGGGAATGGCAAAAAAGGCCCTACATCACAAGTAGGGCCTTTTTTTGACGATCGTGTCATGTGGCTGTGGGCAGACTACATCATACCGCCCATACCGCCCATGCCGCCCATGCCGCCCATGCCGCCACCCGGGGGCATGGGAGGCATACCTGCGGATCCCTTCTCCTCAGGCTTCTCTGCAACCGTGGCTTCGGTTGTCAACAACAGACCGGCAACGGACGCGGCGTTCTGCAAGGCAGTCCGCACGACCTTGGTGGGGTCGACAATGCCGGCCTTGATGAGGTCTTCAAACTGACCGGTCGCTGCGTTAAAGCCATTCGCCCCTTTGCCATTCCGAACCCTATCCAGAACAATAGAGCCTTCTTCGCCTGCATTGGAAGCGATCCAGCGCAAAGGCTCTTGAAGCGCTTTTTGGATAATGTTGATGCCGACCTGCTCCTCTTCGTTCACCTCAATCTTGCCGAGCTTACTGGAGGAGCGGATCAGGGCAACACCGCCACCAGGAACGATGCCTTCTTCAACCGCAGCACGTGTGGCGTGCAGGGCGTCTTCGACGCGCGCCTTTTTCTCCTTCATCTCGACCTCGGTGGCAGCGCCGACCTGGATGACGGCAACTCCGCCGACCATTTTGGCTAAGCGTTCTTGCAGTTTCTCTCGGTCATAGTCTGAGGTCGTCTCATCAATCTGGGCACGGATCTGGTTGATACGGCCACTGATGTCACCCTTCTTCCCAGCACCGTCAACGATGGTGGTGTTGTCTTTATCGACGACAAGACGTTTGGCCCGTCCGAGGTCGTTCAGCGTCAGGCTCTCCAACTTCACACCCAGTTCTTCGGCGATGACCCGACCACCGGTCAGAATGGCAATATCCTCAAGCATGGCCTTGCGACGGTCGCCAAAACCAGGAGCCTTGACCGCCACACACTGGAGGGTCCCACGAATCTTGTTCACAACCAGCGTTGCCAGTGCTTCGCCTTCGATATCTTCGGCAATGATGAGCAAGGGTTTGCTACTCTTGGCCACTGCTTCGAGCACAGGCAGGAGATCTTTCATCGCTGAAATTTTCTTCTCGTGAATGAGCAGATAGGCATCTTCGTACACCCCCTCCATTCGTTCCGGATCGGTCACGAAGTAAGGAGAGAGATAGCCCCGGTCAAACTGCATTCCCTCGACGACATCAAGCGTCGTCTCCAGTCCCTTGGCCTCTTCGACGGTGATCACGCCTTCTCGGCCGACCTTGTTCATGGCTTCGGCAATGATACCGCCGATGGTCGAGTCGTTATTGGCCGAGATCGTGCCGACCTGGGCGATTTCGGTTTGATCGCGTGTAGACTTGGACAGATTGCGCAGTTCGTTGACCATGGTGGTCACGGCTTTGTCGATACCCCGCTTGATACTCATGGGGTCATGGCCAGCGGCGACCATCTTGACGCCTTCCGCATAGATGGCTCGGGCGAGTACCGTCGCCGTCGTGGTTCCATCACCAGCCACGTCAGAGGTTTTGCTGGCGACTTCTTTAACCATCTGAGCGCCCATATTTTCGAACTTGTCCTCAAGCTCGATCTCCTTGGCAACGGTCACGCCGTCTTTGGTGACATTGGGCGCGCCAAAGGATTTCTCGATCACAACATTCCGTCCCTTTGGGCCGAGGGTGACGGTCACCGCATCGGCCAGGACATTCACTCCCCTGAGAGTTTTGTCTCTCGCATCTTGACTGAATTTGACAAGCTTCGCAGCCATTCCTGATCCTCCCTTGGTATCCCGGACTATCCTTCGACTACACCGAGGATATCGTCCTCGCGCATAATCAAGTGCTCTTCACCGTCGATCTTGATTTCCGTCCCGGCGTATTTGCCAAAGAGCACCTTGTCGCCTTTCTTCACATCAAGCGGGGTGACCCTGCCATCTTCTCCGACCTTCCCGTTCCCGACGGCGGTCACCTTCCCCTCTTGGGGTTTCTCCTTTGCGGTATCCGGAATGATGATTCCACCTGCGGTCTTCTCTTCCTCCGCAATCCGCTTGACAATAATCCGATCCTGTAGAGGTCGAATTTTCATACCTCGTCTCCTTTCTCTCAGACGTGTTTCCTTGACTGTGAGTCTCCCCTATGGGGGAGCCCCCACTCGGGTTGGGGGGAAAATAATCACTCTTCTGGGGTTGTCAACTGCCAGCGCTCAGAATTTTCGCTTTCGGGACTCTTCTTCACAATACCGACGATACAGGACATCCCATTCCGTACTTCCTGGGGCGACTTTTCTCGACAGGGAATGAAGCTTTCGCCGCACCGCAGCATCAATTGAGTCTCCCTGCTGAAAATAAGAACTTAAGATCCGTTTACTCTCGATCAATGCCCCTCTGTCGTTGACGATCCTGCCCTCTTCGGCAATGACCCGCAACGCCGAACGAGCCAAGGCGGTAATGCGGTTGTCTGACAGATCCCTCATAGCGCAAAGTCCCGCTCTTCCGCCAAGCGTCGCTTAATGAGCTGGATGACCCTATGGCGGTCGACCGCTGGTGTTTTCTGGATATGCGCTTCAGCTAACCGCTCGGCTTCCTTTTCAAGGGCCGCTTCTTGGCGGAAGTTCGCGAGCAACACGCCCGCAACCTTGTCCGCAACCACAGCCTGCTGCCCACTCAGGCGGACCGCTCCCTTCGAGCACAATGCCTCCACAAGAACTTGGCTCACATGGCGGCAGAGTGCTTCCGGATCCTGCATGTCGGGACAGCATAGCTGGCGCCGGTGCGGTTTGACAACCCCGTCTTGACAAGAAAAACAAGGTTTGAGATGGAACCTTGGGTGATGCAGCAACGATCCGCCCCAGGCCGGTCCCCTTCAGATTTTCCCTCAGGCTACTGGGAGCATATTGCCACATATCTCGAAGAAGGCTTGGCAATCATCGATACCCGGCACGAGATCGTATTCTTCAATGCCGCCGCGGAATCTCTCACTGGGATCGCCCAAACACAAGTCCGAGGGGTCTCGCATACCCAGGTTTTTGACGAGAACCCATGGATTATCACCCTCATCCAGAGAGCGCAGGAGCCTGGCTACAGCCGGACGGCAGGAGAAGGGGAACTCCGAGACCGTTTTCGCCGTGTCGTACCGGTCCGTGTCACCTGCTCCCCTATTTTCGACCAGGACGACCGTCCTCTAGGGTTTGTCCTGGTCTTACACGACCTGGGCCATCAAAAGGAATTGGAAGAGGAGAAGCAGCGGGATGACCGACTGGCTTCCCTTGGTGTAGTGGCCGCCGGACTCGCTCACGAAATCAAAAATCCCCTGGCAGGCATCAGAGGCGCGGCTCAACTCCTCCAGTCCCGGGTCAAGACTGATCAGTCCGCGGTCAAATACACGACTATCATGGTGGATGAGATTGACCGCCTCAGCGCACTGCTTGAGCAGTTGCTCGAGCTCTCGGCCCCCCCCCGCTTTGATCCACGGCCGGTCAATATCCACAAGACCATCACCGATGTCCTATTGCTCGAACAAGAAGCGGCTTCCGAGGAAACGACCGTCCAGACTCATTTTGACCCGAGTCTGCCGCCCGTGTCCGGCGATGAAGCGCGCCTCTCCCAGGTCTTTCGCAATCTGATCAAAAACGGCTTGCAGACTCTCCGCGGGCAACATGGTGGGATCCTCAGCATTTCGACAAAAATGGCGACAGACTTCCATCTGGTACGTTTCCCTCTTGACCGGACGGCCCCCCCGCAAGGGCGCAGTGCCTCCCTCGCTCAAATGCCGGCTCCAGACGCTCCGGGAAAACAACCGATCCACGACAAACACGCCGGCGGTCGTTTTCTATGCATTATTTTCGCCGACAACGGGCCAGGGATTCTCCCCGATCACCTGCCCCTCTTGTTCACTCCGTTTTTTACCACCAAGAGCCAAGGCACTGGCTTGGGTCTCCCTGTCAGCCAACAAATTATTGCGCAACACGGAGGGACCATTCGAGTAGAAAGTAGCCCAGGGCGAGGGGCGGGCTTCCATGTATATTTACCCGTCCCTCCAGGATAGGATGTGGTGGTGAACGGAACGATTCTCATTGCCGACGATGAGGACCTCATCCGCCAAGTCCTGCGTGATACGCTCACCGGGCAGGGCTATCACGTCGAAGCAGCCGCAACCGGCTCTCAAGCCTGGTCAGCCGTGCAGGAACGGGCGTTCGATCTGGCCTTTGTCGATATTCGCATGCCGGGACTCAACGGCCTAGATCTCTTACAGAAGACGCAAGCCGCTCAGATCGACCTCCCGATCATCATCATGACCGCCCAGACCACGCTGACCAATGCGATTGAGGCGATGAAGCGGGGGGCCTTTGACTACCTGCCGAAGCCGTTTGACCTGGACGAGGTGCACGCTTTGGTCTCCCATGTCATAGAGACCAAACGGCTCACGGCCAACCCCGAACGTCCACTGCCGGCGATCCAGGGCCGCGATGAACAGATCATCGGCAGCGGCGCGGCCATGCAGCAGGTGTACAAGACCATCGGACGGATCGTCCGCAGCGATGCAACCGTCCTCCTCCAGGGCGAAAGCGGGACCGGCAAAGAGTTGGTGGCGAAAGTGATTCACCACTACTCAGCCCGCTGGCGAGCGCCCTTTATCGGGGTGAACTGTTCAGCCATCCCGCTCGATTTACTCGAAAGCGAGCTGTTCGGCCACGAACGAGGGGCATTCACCGGCGCGGTTGAGCGACATGTCGGGAAATTTGAACAGGCTGCTGCTGGAACCCTCTTCCTGGATGAAATAGGCGACATGCCCCCGTCGCTTCAAGCAAAGTTGCTTCGCGTCCTCCAGGAGCGCGAGTTCACTCGGGTCGGAGGAACCCTGACGCTCCAAGCGGATGTGCGCATCATCGCGGCCACAAACCAGGATTTGGCAGACGCGGTCAAAGAAAAGCGGTTTCGGGAAGATTTGTATTTTCGTCTTCGCGTCGTGCCGATCACCCTGCCCCCACTGCGCCAGCGGCGTGAAGATATTCCCGAACTCACCGCCTATTTTCTCGAGAAGATTACGCAGGAGGTGGGGACTGCGGCCGCAGAGATCACCCCCGAGGCGCAAGCCCTGCTCACCCGTTATTCCTGGCCGGGGAATGTGCGGGAGCTGGAAAACACCCTCCTCCGAGCGACCGTCCTCAGCCCGGGCCCGTTACTGACACCGGCAGATTTCTCGCTCCCACAGACGAGCACTCCCATGCCGGCCGATCTTGCGGAACTCTCGATCGAGGAGGGCGTCCGGCGTCAACTCACGGCCTCTTTTCAGCAACCCGCCCTACTCGAGACCGGCGACCTGCACGCGGTGGTCATTAGCCAAGTCGAGAGGCCGCTGATCGAATTGGTCTTGGACCATACCCGCGGAAATCAGCTCAAGGCCGCGGAGATCTTGGGGATCAATCGCAATACCTTACGCAAGAAAATGACAGACCTCAACATCGCCGTCAAAAAGTGAGCGGCTCCTCACATGCCCTTCGCCTTTCCCAGCCCGTTCTACGCCGTGGCCGATACGCTGAATCAGCCCGATCTGTCATTCCAGGACCTGACCGACCATCTGTGCGCCGGAGGCGCACGCTTCCTTCAGTTGCGCGTCAAACAGCAGCCGACGAGAGACTGTGTCGCCCTTGCCGCAGCAGTCCGACGCATTTGCCGGCGCTATCGGTGTACGCTCATCATCAATGATCGAGCGGATATTGCTCTGGCCGTTGGGGCTGGCGGCGTTCATCTCGGCCAGGAAGACCTGCCGCTGGCCGCGGCGCGCAAGATCGTAGGACGCGAAAAGATTATCGGCGTTTCAACCCACACGCTCCGGCAAGCGCTGACCGCAGAACAAGAGGGCGCCGACTATATCGGATTTGGGCCGCTGTTCAGCACAACGACAAAGGCGACCGGCTATGCCGTCCGTGGCCTTCAGCAACTGCACGAGCTTCGTCAGCAGATTCGCATTCCTATCGTGGCGATTGGAGGGATTACGGCTGAGCGGGCGCCAGCAGCCCTCCGGGCCGGAGCAGACGCCGTCGCACTGATTAGCGATGTTGTTCTCGCCCCGGATATCCGGCATCGGGTCAGAACCCTGCTCCGGCAGCTTGACAGACCCGCCCCTTAAAAGAAGAAATGGACGAGGAGAACAGCTCTCGTACTCCTGACACTCCAGTGTGTCACCCCCCCTCCATGAGGTTTTCGGCGGGTTCGGCATAGGAATCTGCCACCAAGCTGTCAAACCGCGTGTACTCACCCCGAAAGGCCAGCCGGATCATGCCCGTAGGGCCGTTGCGCTGCTTGCCGATGATGATTTCCGCGGTCCCTTCTTCTTCCGACTCGGCATGATAGACCTCGTCCCGGTAGATAAATATGATGACGTCCGCATCTTGCTCGATAGAGCCCGATTCGCGAATGTCTGACATGATGGGCCGTTTGTCCGAGCGAAGTTCGACCTGACGGTTGAGTTGGGAGAGCGCGACCACAGGGATGTTCAGCTCTTTGGCCAGGGCCTTCAGACTGCGCGAAATTTCCGTCAGCTCCTGGGTCCGATTCTCCTGCGCGGCGAGGCCGCGCATCAACTGGAGATAATCAATAATGATGAGGCCGAGGTTGGTCTCGCGCTTCAACCGGCGCGCCTTGGCCCGGAGTTCGAGGACATTCTGCCCGGGCGTATCATCAATATAGATCGGGGCTTCGGCCAGACGGCCGGCCGCCATCGCCAGACGCGGAAAGTCCCTATCCGCCAAATACCCGGCGCGGATTTTGGCATTGTCCACACGGGCTTCTGCACATAACATCCGCATCACCAGTTGTTCTTTCGCCATTTCAAGCGAGAAGATCCCCACCGCGGTCTCTGTCTGCATCGCCACGTACTGGGCAATATTCAGCGCAAAGGCAGTTTTGCCCATACTGGGCCGCGCCGCGATGATCACTAAGTCCGCGGGCTGGAGTCCGGCCGTTTTTTGATCGAGATCCAGGAAGCCGGTCGGAACGCCGGTCACCAACTCCTTGCGATCATAGAGTTGTTCGATGATTTTGATCGTGTCCATGATCATGTCTCCGACCTTGGTAAAGGCCGGGCGAATCCGCTGCTCGGACACGTCAAAGATCAGCCGCTCGGCTTCATCGAGAAATCGCTCGATATCCTCTTGGCCGGTATAGGCCCGACTGACGATTTCCCCGGATACATGAATCAGACTGCGCAGGACGGCCTTTTCTTTCACGATACGTGCATAGAAGACAATGTTGGCGGCACTCGGCACCCTATCGCTCAACTCGGCCAGATAAGTGGCTCCACCGATTTCCTGCAATTCGTCGCGTGCTTTGAGCGTGTCGGTGAGCGTAATCAGGTCAATCGGCTCACCCCGTTCGGTCAAGGCGAGCATGGCCAGAAAAATCTTTCGGTTGGTCTCGCGGTAAAAATCATCGGGACCCATGACCTCAATCACCCTATCGAGGGCATGAGCGTCTAGCAGGATACCGCCCAGAACGGACTCTTCCGCCTCCAAGCTCTGTGGCGGGACTTTGCGGAGCGCGTCTTCAAGCGTTGACACAGGCCCTTGTCCTTCCCTCTGTCTGCAGATAGCCCCCCCACGGGGGGAGAACAGCAACTGTCTACTCGTCCATTGTGTCCCGCACAAAAGCAATTACGCGGGACAGTTCGGCTAAACCGTGAGCGATGCGCGGTCCATACCAACACAACGCCATGCCATCGACGCAGTAGAAATGACCACCGCGGCCAGCGGCGGTCTCCTGGAGCGGCGCAAGATGGACGAAATGCTTTTCCGCAAAGGGATAGGGCTCGCTTGGAAGCAGAATGAGGTGGGGGTCGGCCGCAACCACTTCGTCAAGGGAAAGGGAGAAGTACCGTTCACCCTTGGCGCGAAAGATATTCTCCCCGCCGCACCGCCACAGCATATCATCGCTGTACGTCTCGCGATTAAACGACATCCAAGGCTTACGCCAGATAGGGCAGAATACGCGGAGCCGCTCGCCCGTTTTGAGCCCGGCCGTGCTCTCCTCGTAGTACTGCCGGAGGGATAGCGCCAGCGCCCGGGCTTGTTCCTGGCAGCCGAGGAGCGGACCGAGCTGTTCGACCAGCCGGATCCCCTCGGCTACCGTGCGCGGAGCGGTCACATACAGAGGCAATCCCCGTTTTTCCAGCGCCCTGAAGTCCTCCTGCCGATTCTCCTCATCGTTGACGATAACGAGATCGGGCTGCAAGCGCTCAATCGTGTCGAGCTCGGGATCTTTTGTCCCGCCGACACGCCTCGCACCTGCCACCCCATCGGGCGGATGGGTACAGTAGGACGTGACACCCACAACACGTTCACCAGCCCCGAGCGTAAACACCGTTTCGGTAATACTCGGCACGAGCGAGATGATGCGCCGCGGCGCCTGCGGGAGCACGACACTCCGTCGATACGCGTCCAGAAACTCCATGGCTTCGGGTCAGGGGGATTCTATTTTTCCTTCATCTGCTGCAGGATGGCTTCCAATTCCCGTCGTTCTTCTTGGGTGACCTCTTCGATGGCGTCGGCCTGACTGTTCCCGGGAGCCGGTTGGGCAAGGACTTGGCTCCGGGTCGTCACCTGCCCGCCGTCGGGGCCGAACAGGCCAATCCGACGCAGGTCTTCTTCCAGCACGAAAATCGCGCCGATAAACAGCACCAGCCCCACACACGCCAGGACCAGCATGAGTTTCGGGATCCACAGCCAGCGTCCTTTTTTCCGCGATGTTTTCCGCCTTGGTGCTGCCGGTCGAGTCCTTTTCTGCCGCGCCACGCTCTTGCCTCCTTACGGCTGCTGCGGATATCGTCTGATGACCGCTCGGACGGCCTCCCATCCACTCCGCTGATGCCAGCCGTCCATCCCATTATACCATTTCAAGCCGATTGAGTGGAGACGCGTGCTCCGAGCCGCAAACGTAAACCACAAGCGAGCGGTTCGACCATAGAAAAGCCGAGTGGCGAAAGACAGCCGGGCGAGCTTCTTGCCGAGCCACGACTGGGCGACCGTCCGGGTATAGGCATCGAACGAGAAATCCTTGGTCCAGAGTGCCTCGCAGATGGCCCGAGCCACAAAGGCTCCGTATTCGAACGCAAAGGAAATACCTTCCCCCATCAGCGGCTCGGCTCCTGCCGCATCGCCGACGAGCACAACATGGGGGGCGGCAAGCGGCCGCTCGGGAGCATAGCCATAAATGGGAAACGCCCGGAGCCGTCGGACTTGAGTGGCCCCCATCGCTGCACTGAGGGTGTCAATTTCTTGGGTGAGACGATCCTGGAGGGCCGTGTTTGAGAGAGAATTGACGCCCAATGAATAAATACCGAGGTTCACATGAGCAACCCGATCTATCAGACAGGGAAAGGCCCATAGATAGCCACGCAAACCATCCTGAACCGGCAGGAAATTAAAGTCGTAGCGTTGCTGGACGAAGCCGTCCCAGGTCGTTGCCGAGACCGGAACATCGGCCATCCTGGCCTTGCCGACTGGCTGGGGGGTCTGCCCGACCAATTGACGTCGTACCCGGCTCCCGGACCCGTCGGCCCCGACCACGATCCGAGCGTGGTACGTCGTCTTTTCGGTCACCACCCGGATGCCCCCCGGTTCTCGAATCAGTTGAATGACCTTTTCCCCCTGGCGAATTTCTGCTCCACGCTCCATCGCGGTGCGCACGAGCAAAAAATCGAACTCGTTCCGTCGAATGATGGAACACATCCCCCCTTCTTCACATATGATCTCCTGGCCGGGCGGGACCTGAATACGGGCTCGGTTGACCTGGACGTGAGGAATGGTCAGCGGGATTTCTAGGGCGCTGAGACAATCAAGGGCGTGAGGGATGAGTCCACCGGCACAGATCTTCTCGCGGGGATGGACGGCTTTGTCGAGCAGGAGGATATTGCGGGCGAGCGCGGAGTCGGCCCGCAGCAGATTGAGTGCGGTGGCGGTCCCGGCCGGACCGGAGCCAATAATAATAACGTCGAAGCACTCCACAGCAGCGGGAGCCGTCTGAAAGCGGGGGATTAGCCGTCAAGCATGGGAAATTCTTCGGTCACGAACCGGACAAGGCCGGGAGGGTCCGGGAATTTCAGTTCGTCCTGTCGCACTTGGGCGAGGGGGGTCCGGGTCCGCTGGATCCAGACTCCCATGATGGGTCCGCCGGTAGGCGCGGAACTCTTCGGCACCCATGCCGGGCTGGCGTTTTACACAGACGACCGGTTTGACCATAATCCCCTCCTTGCCATCGGCTCCCTGCTTAGAGACCGGATCGCGGCTCGACATTGGCCCAGATCCAGTCCACGATGTCCTGGGTGCTGGCGCCGGGGGTAAACACTTTTTTTACGCCGACTTGCAGCAGTCCGGGCATATCGTCTTCCGGGACGATCCCCCCACCAAAAACAGCGACATCATCGGCCCCACGTTCTTTGAGCGCCTCCAGAATAGCGGGGAATAGGGTCATATGCGCACCGGAAAGAATGCTTAAACCAACGGCATCGACGTCTTCCTGCACGGCCGCCTCAGCGATCATTTCCGGCGTCTGATGTAAGCCAGTGTAAATCACCTCAAAGCCGGCATCCCTGAGTGCGCGGGCAATAATCTTTGCACCGCGGTCATGGCCATCAAGCCCGGCTTTTGCGACCAGGATGCGGAGTATTTTCTCTTCGGACACATCAACCTCCCTGAAGGGATTACGGGTTGGGAGAATGAGGGGATGGCTTTCCCCGGGGCCCTAATCTCCAGTTCTCCCCTCCCTTTTCGTCACAGCCAGGCGGGGTCTTGATAGACGCCGAACACCTCACGGTAGACATCAGAGATTTCGCCTACCGTACAGTGGGCCTTGACAGCCTCAATCAGAACCGGCATCAGGTTCTGCCCATTACGCGCCGCGGCATGGACCCGGCCAAGCCGCTCTTCGGTCGTTGCCTGGTCACGTTCTTGCTTCACCTGCTTGACTTGGGCAATCTGGCTGCGCTCCACCTCTGGATCAATCTTGAGGATTTCCATCGGCCGTTCTTCTTCGACCGCGTACGAATTCACCCCAACGATCACCTTTTCCCTGGCGTCCAACTGTTGCTGATAGTGATAGGCCGCATCGGCTATTTCCTTTTGCGGAAAGCCGATATTGATCGCCCGGATAATCCCGCCGAGTTCGTCAATCCGGTCGATATAGGCGAACGCCTCTTTTTCCATACGATCGGTCAGGGCTTCTATGGCCCAACTGCCGCCCAGCGGATCGACGAAGTTGGTCACCCCGCTCTCTTCCGCAATAATCTGCTGGGTCCGCAGCGCAACGGTGACGGCCTCTTCGGTCGGGAGGGCCAAGGTCTCGTCCATGGAATTGGTATGCAGCGACTGGGTGCCGCCCAGAACACCCGCCAGCGCCTGAATCGCCACCCGCACGACGTTGTTGACCGGTTGCTGAGCGGTCAGGCTGACACCGGCCGTCTGGCAGTGCGTCCGCAGCAGCATGGAGCGGGGATTCTTTGCGCCGAAGCGCTCCTTCATGATCTTGGCCCACATCCGGCGGGCCGCTCGCAGTTTGGCGACCTCTTCAAAGAAGTCGTTGTGGAGGTCGAAGAAAAAGGACAACCGCGGGGCGAATTCGTCTACATCAAGGCCCCGTTCTATGCCGGCCTGGACATACCCGATACCGTCGGCCAAGGTAAAGGCCAGTTCCTGGACCGCGGTCGATCCGGCCTCGCGGATGTGATAGCCCGAGATTGAGACGGCGTGCCAGCGCGGCACCTCCTTGGCACAGAATTCAATCATGTCGGTCACAATGCGGACGGCTGGCTCGGGTGGGCAGATCCACTCCTTTTGGGCGATATACTCCTTGAGCATATCGTTCTGGATCGTTCCACTGATCTGGCTGCGTGGGATGCCCTGCTGATCGGCAACCGCGATATACATGGCGAGCAGGATACTGGCCGTGCAGTTCACCGTCATTGAGGTGGAGACTTTATCGAGCGGAATATCCTGGAACAGACGCTCCATGTCTTTTATGGTCGAGACCGACACCCCTTCACGACCAACCTCCCCCAATGAGCGCGGATGGTCCGCGTCATAGCCCATCAGCACCGGCATATCAAAGGCGGTTGACAGTCCGGTCTGGCCCTCGGACAACAACAACTTAAAGCGTCTATTCGTATCCTCAGGCGTACCGAATCCAGCGAACTGGCGCATAGTCCAGTAGCGCCCCCGATACATACTCGGGTAGACCCCGCGGGTGTAGGGATATTCCCCCGGATAGCCTATCCCTTCGAGGTTGGAGCCGTTGAGATCGTCCGGTGTATAGACGGGCTCAATCTCCATATCGGATATGGTCGAGAACCGCTGCGAATGTTCCTCCTGTTGAGGATATCTCTCATTCAACCACTCTTGCTTATTCATGCTTCCTCCGAAAGAGTCGGCTCTCTCCAGCGCATCCACTCTGCGTTCCAAATCCTTTCGAGAGCAACGAATTCGACACTACATAGCATGACGAACAGGCCCGGAATAGAGGCCCCGTTCGTCTTATTTTCCAGAAAACTTGGCCGCTCGTTTTTCAAGAAACGCGGCCATCCCTTCGGCCTTGTCCTGCGTCGCAAACGTCAAGCCAAAGGCCTCGGTTTCAAAACGACACCCATTGACGATATCCATATCGATCCCGGCATTGATGGCCGCCTTTGCCTGCTGAATGGCGATAGGCGGTTTGGTGGCCAGCTTATGGGCGAGGGCTTTGGCCTCATTCACACACTCGGGCGCGGGCACGACGCGATTGGCGAGGCCGTAGCGGACCGCTGCCTCGGCATCAATCATATCGCCGGAGTAGATCAGTTCTCGGGCCAATGGCAGTCCGATCCGGCGCGCCAAGCGCTGGGTACCGCCAAAGCCGGGAATGACTCCGAGATTGATTTCAGGCTGACCGAACCTCGCCGTATCTGCGACGATCATCAGATCACAGGCCAGGGCGAGTTCCAGGCCGCCCCCCAGGGCAAAGCCATTGACCGCGGCAATCACGGGAATGGGCATTTCCTCAAGCATCCGCGCCACGTGAAGCCCCAGGGCCGCAAAGGCTTTTCCCTCCAGGGGGGACATTGAGACCATCGCCGCTATATCCGCCCCGGCAACAAAAGCTCGGTCGCCCGCACCAGTGATCACAAGACCGCGCAGTCCGACGTCTTGCTGCACCGCGTCTAGGCGGTCGGCGGTCTCCTTTAGGGTGGCGGGGTTCAGCGCATTCAGGCTCTTGGGGCGATTGATGCTCAGGATGCCGATCGCCCCTTCTTTTTCAAATACGATATTTTCATACATCATATTAATACTCCGGCTGCTCCTCAAAGGAGTGAAGCGTCTTGAGAAAGCGAATGGTCCGGCTCTTTGAGCGCATCACCACGGAATGCGACTCGCCCCCCCCGGGAAAAAACCGCACCCCGTGCAGATAGTTTCCCGTTGTCACCCCGGTTGCGGCAAAGACAACGCTGCCTCGGGCGAGTTCTTCGGCCGTATATTTTTTCCGAATATCGTCCACTCCGCTCCCACGCAGTTGTTCAGCTTCGGCCGCATTCCCCGGTTGGAAGCGGGCCTGAATCTCCCCGCCCAAACACCGCAGCGCCGCCGCCGCGAGAATCCCCTGGGCGGCGCGTCCCGTCCCAACCAGCAGGTCAATCCCGGACTCCTCCCGCGTGGTGGCTAAGGCCGCCGACAGGTCACCGTCACTGATCAGGGTGACATGGACATCGATATGGCGCAGCTCGCGCAGCAACTTGGCATGACGCGGCCGGTCCAGCATGACCACGCGCAGGTTTTGCGGCTTGACCCCTTTCACCTCTGCGAGGGCGGCAAGATTGTCACCCATCGATTTATCCAGATCAATGATCCCCCGCCCCCAGGGTCCGACCGCCATCTTCTCCATGTACACATCGGCGGGACAGCGCAGAAACCCGCCTGCTTCGGCGACGGCAATGGCCACGATCGCATTTGGCGCACCGAGCGCGCAGATGGTTGCCCCCTCAAGGGCATCGACCGCGACCTCAGTAGCAGGGCCCGTCCCCGTTCCGAGCATTTCGTCGGCGTACAGCATGGGCACCGCGTCCTCCTCTCCTTCGCCAAGGACGAGATGCCCCCTGAACTCGATATCGGGAAACAGCCGGTGCATGGCCTCCACCGCGGCGGCATCGGCAACCGCTTCATCTCCCCTCCCCATGTGGGCCGCTGCGGCTAAAGCCGCGGCTTCCGTCACTCGAACGAACTCAAGCGCGAGGTTCCGGTCCATGCTGAATCCCTTGTCCGTCTCCCGATTTCCGTCTACACCAGGGCCCGCACCTGTCCGCGAATCACGTGCTCCATCAACCGCCAGGCCTCAGCCACAAACACCTTCGCCGCTTTGGCGCACGGCTCGTTATAGCCCACCGTCGGAACCGCTGGCGTCCGGTCATGAGACGAGAGCACGGCAAACGGCACGGGGTCGGACGAATGGGTCTTGATCGCAACCGGCGTGGCATGGTCGGGCATCAGCAGGATGGTCCACTCAGGGAAAGCGGCCAGACCATCCAGGATGGTCCCGACGACCTTCTCATCGAAATCCTCAAGCGCCTGGACCTTTTTATCGGCCGCGCCCATATGGCCGGCTTCGTCCGGCGCCTCAACGTGCAGAAAGAGAAAATCTCCGTCACGGAGAGCGGCCAGACCATATTCGGCTTTCCCAAGATAATTCGTATCGAGAAAGCCGGTCGCGCCGGGCACCAGGATCACGTGCAGTCCGGCCAGCACGCCAATGCCGCGGACCAGATCAACCGCAGAAATGACCGAGCCACGCAGACCAAAGCGTTCGGCGATCGTCGGCACGGCAGGGCGGCGGCCCTGCCCCCACAGCCAGATCGAAGAAGCCAGTGGATGCCCCTCGGCCTGGCGCTTGGCATTGACGGGATGCTGGGCACATATCTCCCGGGCGCGCTGCATCAGCGAGCACAGGCGGTCGCTCCCATCTCCCCGGGGCCAATATCCCGGTACGGGTTGCCCGGTAATATCGTGCGGCGGCGTGGTCGTCATCCTCTCCTTGCCACCGTGCCAGACCAGCAGATGCCGATAGCTCACACCGGGGTAAAAGGAAAACTCCTCGCCGCCCAACTCGTGCTGAAGCGTCCCAATCAGCTCGGCCGCATCGGCGCTGGGGATGTGGCCAGCTGCAAAGTCGAGCATGGTCTCGGTTCCGTCGGCGGCGCGGCCCAAGGTCACGAGGTTGCACCGAAACGCGATATCTTCCGGCCCCAGATCCACCCCCATACTGGCCGCTTCGATGGGCGAGCGGCCGGTGTGGTATTGGCGCGGGTCATAGCCGAGCAGACTCATGGTTCCGACATCGCTGCCCGAGGGGTAGCCCTCGGGAATCGTCCGGGTGAGACCCAACAGGCCGTGAGAGGCAATGTGGTCCATATGCGGTGTCCGTGCATACTCAAGCGGCGTTTTTCCGCCGAGTTCATCGACCGGCCAGTCCGCCATACCGTCACCTTGGAGAATGATGTATTTCATACGCCTCGCCCATCTAGGAATTCGTGAGCAGGGGATGCCTGCCTCCGCTCGAGCGCCTCGAAAATCGCGGCCCGGGCAGTACGATAATCGGCCGGTGACGCAATCGGCCTGTTGGCGGAATGCGCAGCCACCCCACGCAACCGCCCTTCATGGTAGCGCTGCTTAAAGTCGGTAAACTTGAGCCCATGGGCAGTGGATATGACAACGACCCGCTCGTGGGAGCGGATCTGCCCGCCGTGCGCCAGTTTCAAGAGAACGGCGAGCGCTACCCCGGTATGCGGACAGTTGAACAAGCCGGTCAAATCTGCCAGGGCCGACGCTTCGGCCAGCTCTTCTTCGCTGGCCTGCTCGACAATACTATCGAAGGTCTGGAGAACCCGAATGGCTTTATGCACACTGACCGGGTTCCCGATCTGAATGGCTGACGCCAGGGTTCTTTTGGCTTTGACCGCACGATATTTTTCAAAACCGGAGAGGAAACTCTTGTATAACGGATTGGCGCGTTCGGCCTGGGCGCAAACCAGCCGGGGCAGGCGATCTATCATCCCAAGTTCCTGCATGAGCAGGAAGCCACGTCCAATTGCCGTGACGTTCCCCAGATTGCCGCCCGGGACGATCACCACATCGGGGACTTCCCAGTCGAACTGCTGAACAATTTCAATCGAGATGGTCTTCTGCCCCTCAAGCCGCAGGCTGTTCATCGAATTGGCGAGATAGATGTTCTCCTTAGTGCACAGCTCGCGCACGACCCGCATACAGCCGTCAAAGTCGGTATCGAGCGACAGGGTCAACGCCCCGTTTGCCAGAGGCTGAATGAGTTGGGCCGTGGACACTCGATTGCGGGGCAGAATCACAATCGCCGGAATGCCGGCCGCCGCGCAGTAGGCGGCCAAAGCCGCCGAGGTATCACCGGTCGAGGCGCACGCAACCGCGGGAATGGACACTCCGTCGGCAATCATCTGCTTCACCATGGAGACGAGCACGGTCATGCCCAGATCCTTAAACGATCCGGTGTGGGAGTTCCCACACTGTTTGACCCATAGATCGCCAATACCGATGTGTCGTCCGAATCGCTCGGCCCAGAAAAGATTGGTCCCGCCCTCATAGGTGGAAACGACATTCTCGTCGTCGATAGCCGGACATACCATTTCTTTCTTGCCCCACACCCCACTGCCATAGGGATAGAGGGTCCGTCGATAGCGCTCATCGAACACCTGTCGCCATTCTTGGGGCGCCCGCGTCTTGAGAGCGGCGATATCGTGCTGTACATCCAGCAGCCCGCCGCAGGTCGGGCAGTCATACAGGATCTCGTTGAGTGGATGTTCACCGGAGCAACCGGCCGCACAGCCAAACCAAGCCCGAAACGGCGAGGGGTCCGGAGCCTCTCTTCTGATCGCGCGGTGTGTCATACCTGTCTCCGGCCGATGCTTCCCGTCGAGTCCGCGGCGTTAACCCAGGCTCTCCTCGACGCGGACATACACGGACTTGCCCTGCACGATGGGCAATTGATCTACCGAGGTCAGCGCCGTCTTCAGATTCCGTTCCGTCGCGGCATGCGTACGCATGACCAGGGGCACGGTATTGTCACCGTCGCTCCGCCCACGCTGGATCACCGAGGCAATACCGATGTCCTGATCGCCCAAAATTCCGCTAATCTGGGTGAGTACCCCAGGACGGTCGACGGCCATGAAACGCAGATAATACTCGCTCACCAACTCCTCCATAGGCCGGACCACGGCTGGCTTCAACTCCGTCCAGGCATAGCCCAGCGGTGGCTGAGGGGACTGCCGCTTCATCTGTGCGCGTGCGCTATCGACCACGTCAGACAAGACCGCCGCCGCAGTCGGCAAACTGCCCGCTCCCTGTCCGAACTGGAGCGAAGAGCCGAGGGCTTCCCCCTGCGTCAAGATAGCATTGTACGCACCGCCCACACCGGCCAAGAGACTCTCTTGCGGGATCATGGTCGGATGGATCCGGGCTTCCAGCACACCGGACTCTTCCTTGGCAATGGCCAAAAGCTTGATCGCATAGCCGAACTCGCGCGCAAAGGCGATATCGATCTGGTCGAGTTGCCGGATCCCTTCGGTATACACGGCATCGACCGGCACCCGTACCCCAAAGGCCAACATGATGAGCAGCGTCAGCTTCTGAGCCGCGTCAATACCATCGACATCCATACGGGGGTCGGCTTCAGCTAAGCCCAGTTCCTGGGCTCTGCGGAGGACAGGTGCAAACTCGGCACCGTCTTCACTCATCGTCGCCAGGATGTAATTGCAGGTTCCGTTCACGATCCCGAACAGCGCCTTGTTGCGGTCCGCGACAAAACCTTCGCGCAGCGTCCGAATGACCGGGATACCGCCAGCTACACTGGCTTCAAACCCCAGACGCACACCATGCGCTTCGGCCGCGGCAAAAATTTCATCGCCGTGGAGAGCCAGCAGGGCTTTGTTTGCCGTGACGACGGATTTACCCCGCGCCATCGCCTCCAAAACCAGGGAGCGGGCGGGGTCGGTTCCACCAATGAGTTCCAGCACGATGTCGACCTCGGCATCACGCACGACGCTCCACGGATCGGCCGATAAGCGGATACCGGGCAGAGGCGGATGCGGTCTTGTTTCTATGCGCCGGCTTGCAACGTGGACGAGTTGCAGGGGGGCACCTATTTTTCGAGCAAACGCATCGCGCTGCCAGCCCAGGAGTCGGGTCACCCCGGAACCGACCGTGCCCAACCCGATAAGCCCGAGTTTGACCCCCTCCTTCGCCATTACACCGCCCGAAGCTTTTTGCCCGCCGGCTCGGCTGGAGCACTGGCGCCGCCAAAGGCTTTACGGATACCGCGGACTGCCTGCCGGGTTCGATGCTCATTCTCGATCAAGGCGAAGCGGACATAATCTTCCCCATAGGGTCCAAAGCCAACGCCTGGGGACACCGCGACTCTGGCTTCCGTCAGGAGGAACTCCGCAAAAGCCATAGAACCCATGGCCCGCAACGGCTCCGGGATTTGCGCCCAGACGAACATCGTCCCTTTGGGTTTTGGGATATGCCAGCCTACCCGCTCCAGACCATCGATCAGGACATCGCGGCGCTGACGATAGCGCCGGCGCATACCCTCCACACAGTCCTGGGGACCGTTCAGGGCATGAATCGCGGCGATTTGAATGGGCTGGAAAATCCCGTAGTCGAAATAACTTTTGAGCCGTCCCAAGGCCATGATTGCCTCAGGGTTGCCGCAGGCAAAGCCCACGCGCCAGCCTGGCATATCGTAGGATTTCGACAGAGTGAAAAACTCGATGCCGATCTCTTTTGCCCCCGGCACCTGGAGGAAGCTCGGCGGTGTATAGCCATCAAAGAAGAGGTCGGCATAGGCAAAATCGTGAATGACGAACAACTTATGCTCACAGGCGAACTCCACGACACGCGTGAAAAATTCGAGGTCGACAACGGCAGTTGTCGGATTATGCGGGAAGCACAGCAGCAGGACCTTGGGCCGCGGCCAACACTGTTGCACCGTTTCCTGAAGAGAGGTGAAAAAATCTTCTCCCGCCCGGAGCGGAACAACCCGCAGGTCGGCGTTGGCCATCACGATCGAATACTGATGAATGGGATAGGTCGGACTCGGGCAAATGGCCACATCGCCCGGCCCGAGAATCGAGAGCGCCAAATGGGAGAGGCCTTCTTTCGACCCAATGGTCACGATGGATTCGGCATCGGGGTCAAGCTCCACCTCAAAGCGGCGTTTATACCAGTCGCAAATCGCCAAGCGCAGCTTATAGAGCCCCCGTGAGGTTGAGTAGCGATGATTCTGCGGCTTGGCCGCGGCCTCGACCAGCTTGTCCACAACATGCGGTGGAGAGGGATGGTCGGGATTGCCCATCCCAAAATCAATAATATCCTCACCCGCCCAGCGCGCCTCCATTTTCATCTTGTCCAAGGCGGCAAAGAGATAGGGCGGAAGCCGTTTGATGCGTGGGAATTCCATATCGTCTCTTGTCTCACCTCAGGGGAGGCAGGCCGTTCGGCTCACCTCCGGGAGGGCATCCATCACATTAAGGATATAAGGGATTTACCGAAACCGGTCAAATTCCTGACTGAGGCGAGCGGCCAGTGTGGGGCGCCGCGGGTTACCAGGGGGGTGGGGAAGCGGACGGCGCCCTGGCAAGTGGCGATGTCGCCCGGCCAACGCCGCCGGTTTGACCAGGAGCGCGGCAAGGCGGCGGCGTGTGCGAAGGGAGCGATTCGTGCCGGTCTGCAGCGCCCCTGCGGTGAGGCGCAGGGGCGCTCCGTACCCGCTTCAGCCTGACCCAGGGCAGGGCCGAATCGGATCAAGACCGCAAACCGGACCGCCGCATGAGACGGGGGGCCGACCTTCACCATGAGCAACGACGCGCGGCAAGCGTGCAAGGGGATGAGGGGGGCCTATGAGAACCGCTCGGTCTGGCTTTGCGATTCGATTCGGGAATCAGGGCGCAATGGAAAAGGGAATCCCTTCGAACGCAAAACGCTCTAGGCCGAATCGCCATTCATGGCCTCCACCGGATTGCGGAAGCGAGGGGGAGGAAGGCGAGGCAGTATAGTGCGGTTCGGTCGTCTCGGGTGGCGAGGCGTCGGAAGTGTTTGATCTTGTGGCAGGAGCGGGCGAGGCGGGGGCGGGGTTTGGAGATTGCGGCGTCCTCGCCGCTGCGGCGCTTGCGCGTGGGATGGCCGGGGAGGCCGGCTGCCGCCCCGCTGGGGGCGCGGCGGTTGCGGAGGGCCGTGGCGTCGTCAGCGGCGGCGGCCCGCCCCGGGCAGGGCCGGCCCCCCGCCAGCCCCGCCCGGGCCCGTGGCGCAGCGCCGACCGCTCCGGGCGAGCGGAGCGGCCGGCGCGGGCGCCCGCGGGGGTCGCCGGCGAGGGGGAGTGTGGTCGGCAGGCCGCCTCGGGCACGCCCCAGCGCCTGCTCCCGGGCCCCCCTGTTCCGGGGACCGCCTGCTGCTGCGCACGCACGAGGGGGCGGGCAAGCAGGAGAGCGGCCTTGGCGCGCTCCGGCGGCCGGGGATCGCACCCCCGCGCCCACACGCCCGCTTGGGCCCCGCGGGGGACACGCTTGGGCCCCGCCGGCCACTGCCCGGAGCGCGGCGGACGGGCGGGCCCAGCAGCAGCCCTGCGCTGCGCACCCCCCTGCGCCTCCGTCCACGCATAGCGCTGCACCAGCGCCCCCCTCGCCGCTGGATACCGCCCAACAGGATCGGATTCTGCTCTAATGTCGAAAATACGCTTCGGTGTGCAAGTACACGTCCATGTTTCTTGGGGTCATACGACTCTGGATGTTCCTGAGCCTTCCCTGATTTATTCAGACCGTACTTATGAGGTTCGGAGTCGGGAAAAGGTCGAAGACGCTCCGCAGCACACGTTCCGGTTCGTCCAAGGCCGCGTCGTCAACGGCCCGCCAGTCTGCTACCCCGCCAGAAAGTCGCGGGCGAATACCACCCTGCACTGCATGCTCAATGTTCGTCGAGGGAGCTCTCCCATTGTCTCGTCTCCCAGTGTACGAAAATCGAGCCTCGGCGGCAGGCTCATCCCACCCTAGCCAACTCCAGCCGACCGGCCCAACGGTCTTCGAGGACGGCGCGCAATCGGCGGGATTCGGGGGCCGTCAGGGCGGGGTCGCGTTCGAGCCAAGCCAGGGCTTCGTCTCGCGCGGTTTGCAGCAGTTTGCTATCACGCACGATATTGGCCACCCGGAAGTCGGGCATGCCGGACTGGCGCGTGCCCAGAAACTCCCCCGGCCCGCGAAACGCCAAGTCGGCTTCGGCGATTTTGAAGCCATCGTCGGTTTCCGTCATAACCCGAAGACGCCGCTGGGACCCGTCGCCCGGCGCGTATTGGGCCAGCAGCAAACACAAGGAGGCCGCCTGCCCGCGCCCGACTCGACCGCGCAACTGGTGCAGCTGGGCCAAGCCGAAGCGCTCGGCATGCTCAATCACCATAACGGTGGCATTCGGTACGTCAATGCCGACCTCGATCACAGTGGTCGAAACCAGCAGATGATGCTCACCGGCCTGAAAACGCTGCATGACCGCTTCTTTTTCGTCGCCCTTCATACGGCCGTGGACGAGCCCGACCGAATAGTTGGCAAAAAAAGTCTGGGCCAACTCTTGGGACATGGAAGTCGCGGCCTTCAGGTCGGACTTCTCGGATTCCTCAACCAGCGGATAGACCACATAGGCTTGATGGCCCCGTTCGAGCTGGCCTCTGACGAGATGATAGGCTTTTTTGCGCTCGCCTTCATGGAATACCTGCGTCGTGATCGGCTTGCGGCCAGGCGGGCGTTCGTCAATAGCCGAGACATCCAGGTCGCCATACAAGGTCAGGGCCAGGGTACGGGGGATGGGGGTTGCGGTCAGCAGCAGAATATCGGGATTCGCCCCCTGTCTCCGCAAGGCGGCGCGCTGCATGACCCCAAAGCGATGCTGCTCATCCACAATGGCCAGACCCAGATGTCGAAAGCGCACGTCTTCCTGGATCAGGGCATGCGTGCCGACTGCAACCTCGACCTCGCCCCGTTCCAGAAGGCCATAGATCTCGTGTTTCCGCCTCGGACGGATTTCTCCGGTCAGCAGCGTCATGGACAGGCCGAGTTGCTCGGCCAGCGGTGTCAGCGTCCGGTAGTGCTGCTCGGCCAAGAGCTCCGTCGGTGCCATAAAGGCCACCTGGTAGCCGCTATCGAGGGCGGCCAGGGCGGCAAAGAAGGCCACGATCGTCTTACCCGAGCCGACGTCTCCCTGGACCAAGCGGTTCATGGGGTGGGGGGCCGCCATATCCCGAAAAATCGCCTCAACCACCCGGTCCTGGGCCGCGGTCAATTGAAACGGCAGGATACCGTATACCTGCCGGACGAGCGGTCCCGGCACGATGGACAGTCCCTCTTCCCGGACGGTCTCGCGCCGGCGGAGCGCCATGCCCAGTTGCAGATAAAAGAGCTCATCGAACACCACGGCCCGGTGCGCCTGAGAGGTGGCCTCATTGAGTGCAACAACCTCGGCATCGACCGGGGGGAAATGCAACTGCCGCAGGGCGTGATCAAGCGGCATCAGGTGCAGGCGCTCGCAAATTTCTTGCGGCACGCCGTTGGGAACCTGATCGACGTAGAGATCGACAGCGCCATGTACAACCCGCCGCATGGCCGCTACCGTCATTTCGGTGGTCTTATGGTAGATGGGCAAGACGCGGGCGGTCTCGTCGTCTTCTTCCAGCAACTCCATGTCCGGGTGGATCATCCACTTGCCACCCTTCATACCCTTCTCGATCTTGCCATACAGTAGGACCCGCTGACCAAGCTGATAGCGCTGCTGAAAATAGCGATGCTGGTGATACCACAGCAAAAAGAGAAATCCGGTTTCGTCTCGGACAACGGCTTCAAGCACCCAGCGCCGCCGACGGGCCAGAAAGCGGCGTTCCATCCGGGCGATCTGGCCGGTGACCGCAGTCTCGTCCCCTACCTGAAGATGGCAAATTTTCTTGATTTCACGCCGATCCTGATAGCGGAAGGGGATGTGGTAGAGCAGGTCTTCGACCGTCTCGATGCCCAGCCGGGCCAACTGCTCGGCCCGACGCGGACCTACGCCTTTGACATACTGCACCGAATTTTTGAGCGGAGGCCGGAAGCCGCGAGAAGCACGGTTCGGAGCAGGGGCGGAAGCGGCATCCCCCCCCTCCCCCCCTCTGTTGAGAGGGACCGGGGGAGATGCCCGGTCAAAGAGACGGGGCGTTTCAGCCGATGTTCGACTGTTCGCCTCTCCGCCTTTCGATTTTCCGGCCGCCATGTCCCCTCTTACCCGTGGTACTCCTGGAGCGGGCACACGCCGAGCAAGCCCTGCTTGAGGCGGGCAATGCCCTCGACCGCAGCTTCCGCGCCGGCCACCGTCGTGAAATACGGCACCTGATACTCCAGGGCACTCCGCCGAATCAAAAAAGAGTCCTGGATAGACCGCACCCCTTCGGTCGTATTGATGACCAGATCGATCGAACCCGACTGGAGGGCATCGACAATATGCGGAGAACCTTCCAGGACTTTATTCACCATCTCGGCCGGCAGTTCATGCTGCTGGAGAAATGCACAGGTGCCGCGCGTTGCCACCAAGGAGAAACCACTTCCTGCCAATTGCCTGGCAATGGGCAGGGTCGCGGACTTATCGCGGTCGCGCACACTGATGAAAACCTTACCCGTTTCCGGCAAAATATTTCCCGCAGCAAACTGTGCTTTGGCGAAAGCCATGGCAAAGGATCGGTCTACCCCCATGACCTCACCGGTTGACTTCATCTCCGGTCCCAGGAGGGTGTCCACACCGGGGAATTTAATAAAGGGAAACACCGCCTCTTTGACATTGACATGGTCGGGAATAATCTCCTGGGTAAACCCCAACTCGTCCAAGGTTCTGCCCGCCATGACACGCGCGGCTATTTTTGCCAAGGGAATGCCGATGGACTTGCTCACAAACGGCACAGTCCGTGAGGCGCGCGGATTCACCTCAATCAGAAAAACCCGCTGCTCCTTGACCGCGAACTGGATGTTCATGAGGCCAACCACCCCCAGTTCTTGAGCCAACAGGGCGGTTTGCCGCCGGATTTCATTCTGCACGGCGGCGGACAGGGTGCGCGGCGGAAGGGAACACGCACTGTCACCGGAATGGACACCCGCAAGCTCAATATGTTCCATGATGCCGCCGACCACGACTCGCCGACCGTCGCTCAGGGCGTCCACATCGACCTCGGTGGCGTCGTCCAGGAATTGATCGATCAGAACCGGCCGTTCCGCAGACACAGACACCGCCTCGCGCATATAGCGCCGCAGGCTCGCCTCGTCATACACCAGTTCCATCGCCCGCCCGCCCAGCACGTAGGAGGGACGCACCAGCACCGGATAGGCAATGCCCTGGGCAACGGCCACGGCTTCCTCAACCGACCGGGCCGTGCCGTTGGCCGGCTGGCGCAGGCCGAGCCGTTCGAGCAACAGCTTGAAGCGCTCGCGATCCTCGGCCCGATCAATGGCATCTGGCGGCGTGCCCAGGATCGGCACCCCGGCCTGTTCGAGCGGAACGGCCAGTTTGAGCGGTGTCTGCCCGCCGAACTGGACAATGACCCCATACGGTTGTTCGCGCCGCACGATACTCAGCACATCTTCCAGCGTCAACGGCTCAAAATACAGCTTGTCGGACGTGTCATAATCCGTACTGACGGTCTCGGGGTTACAGTTCACCATAATAGCTTCAAAGCCGTCTTCTTTGAGTGCGAAGGCCGCATGCACGCAGCAATAGTCGAACTCAATGCCCTGGCCGATCCGATTCGGCCCGCCCCCCAGAATGACCACCTTCTTGCGGTCGGTCGGCTGGGATTCGTCTTCCCCTTCGTAGGTGGAGTATAAATATGGCGTATGGGCCACAAATTCGGCGGCACAGGTGTCTACCGTTTTATAGACCGGAATCACCCCCAGTCGTTCACGTTCGGCCCGGACATCGCCCTCGCGGACGCCGAGCAGGCGGCCAAGATGCACGTCGGAAAAGCCCATCTGTTTCGCCCGGCGCAACAGGCCGGGCGGTAATGCCGCCATGACCTCGGCCGGTTGGGCAGCGGTCTCGGCGGCTTCCCGCGGTCCTCTCGCCCGCTGGACTTCCTGTTCGCACTCTAGGATCTGCACGATATTCTCCAGGAACCACGGATCGATTTTTGAGAGCTGATGGATCTCATCCATATCCATGCCCAGGCGGAGCGCGTCCGCCACATACCACAGCCGCTGGGCATTTGGGGTTTGCAGGGACACGCGAATGGCATCGAGCGGCGTCTCGACGCTTCCGTTTGTCGATTCGAGCCCGTAGCTGTCGATTTCGAGCGAACGCAGCGCTTTCTGGAGCGCTTCCTTGAAGGTCCGCCCTATGGACATGGCCTCGCCGACCGATTTCATCTGCGGTCCGAGCGAATCCCGGGTTTGGGGGAATTTGTCAAAGGTAAAACGCGGCACCTTGACCACCACATAGTCGATCGTGGGTTCAAAAGAGGCGGGCGTCTCGCGCGTGATATCATTCGGGATCTCGTCCAGGGTGTAGCCCACGGCCAGTTTTGCGGCAATTTTGGCAATCGGAAATCCGGTAGCCTTACTCGCCAGCGCAGACGAGCGGGACACGCGGGGGTTCATTTCAATCACGACCAGCCGACCGGTCTCCGGGTGGACGGCGAACTGGATATTGGACCCGCCCGTGTCCACTCCGATTTCGCGGATGATGCGCAGGGCCGCGTCCCGCATGAGTTGGTATTCTTTATCGGTCAGCGTCTGGGCGGGCGCCACGGTAATGGAATCGCCGGTATGAACGCCGAGGGGATCGAGATTTTCGATGGAGCAGATGATGACCACATTGTCCTGGGTGTCACGCATCACCTCCAGTTCAAACTCTTTCCAACCGGCGATCGACTCTTCAATGAGGACCTCATGCGTGGGCGAGGCCTGTAAGCCCCACTCGACAATGGCCTTAAATTCCTGTGGTGTTTGGACGATCCCCCCTCCAGCCCCGCCCAGGGTTCGGGACGGCCGGATGATCAGTGGCAGGCCCAAGGTCTCGCGTAGGGCATAGGCTTCCTCAAGAGAATGGATATAGCCGCTCCGGGGCAGGTCCAGCCCGATGCGCTCCATGGCCGTCTTGAACAGATCGCGATCTTCGGCTTTCTTAATGGCTGGCAGCTTGGCCCCGATGAGTTCGACTCCGTAGCGGTCGAGAACGCCTCCTTCAGCCAAGTCGATGGCCAGATTCAAACCCGTCTGGCCGCCAATAGTCGGCAGCAGGGCGTCTGGACGTTCCCGTTCAATGATTTTTTCAAGGACGGGCCGGGTCAGCGGCTCGATATAGGTCCGGTCCGCAAAATCGGGGTCGGTCATGATCGTGGCTGGATTCGAGTTGACCAGTATGACACGGTACCCCTCCTCTTTGAGCGCCTTGCAGGCTTGGGTTCCCGAGTAATCAAATTCACACGCCTGGCCGATCACAATGGGGCCGGAGCCGATCAGTAAGAGAGAATGAAGGTCTGTACGCTTGGGCATGATTTGTATCTGCTGCTCGGGAATCAGCCTCGAAACTGCTCCATCAGCGCAGTGAAGCGCCGGAACAAGTAGTCTGCATCATGGGGCCCCGGAGAGGACTCGGGATGGTACTGTACGGAAAAGAGCGGCTCCTGCGTATGCCGCAGGCCCTCTACCGTCTGGTCGTTCAGGTTGAGATGGGTCACTGCCGCCCGCTCTTGCAACGAATCGACATCCACACAAAAACCATGATTCTGCGCCGTAATCTCCACCTTCCGGGTGGCGAGGTCCATCACCGGCTGGTTCCCCCCGTGATGGCCGAATTTGAGCTTATAGGTCTGCCCACCCAGCGCTAACCCCAGAATCTGGTGTCCCAGACAGATACCAAACAGAGGAACTGTTCCCACCAGGGCGGCGATATTCTCTTTGGCATAGGGCACCGCATCCGGGTCGCCCGGCCCGTTCGACAAAAAAACGCCATCCGGCTTGAGGCGCAGGACTTCTGCCGCAGGCGTATGGGCTGGCACAACCCGTACCCGACAGTCCGCCTCAACCAGATGGCGCAGGATGTTGAACTTCACACCGAAGTCGTAGGCGACCACAGAGAAACGCGGCTCGGGCGGAGGTCCCTTGTGGCCTGTCCCCTGCTGACGATACCCGCCTTCCAACTCCCAGTAGCCCTGGGACCAGTCATACGGCTCACGACAGGTGACCGTTTTCACCAGATCACGTCCGACCAAGTCTGGGGCGGCCTGCGCTTTTTCTACCAACCGTTTGGCATCAAGATCGCGGGACGAGATCACGCCCTGTTGGGCGCCGCCATCACGGATGCGACGGACGAGCGCCCTGGTATCAATACCCTGAATGCCCACAATGCCATGCTCGCGCATATAGGCCGCTAGACTCTGCTGCGCTCGCCAATTACTGGGCCGCTCCCAGTATTCCTTGACCACAAGGCCTTCCACAAAGGGCTGACGAGATTCGACATCTTCGGCATTGACCCCGACATTGCCGATCTCGGGATAGGTCATGGCGACGATCTGGCCCGCATAGGAGGGATCGGTAAGAATCTCCTGATAGCCGGTCAGCGAGGTGTTGAAGACGACCTCGCCCACCACTTCTCCCTGGGCGCCAAAAGCGCCCCCTTCAAAAACCGTCCCGTCGGCGAGGGCTAAGAGCGCTGCATTCCTCATGTCGGCCGACCCTCCTGTTCACGGCCATCGTCGTATACGACCCGACCATCGACCATGGTCAGCCTCACCTTACCGGTCAGATCCCAGCCTGCAAAAGGCGTGTTCTGACTGCGCGACCGCGAGGTGGGGGGGACCAGCCGCCAGCTCTCCTGCGGGGCGAAGATCGTCAGGTCCGCCGACCTGCCCACCGAGAGCGTCCCGTAGGGAAGCCCCAGAATACGAGCCGGATTGATCGTGAATTTCCGTATGGCCTCGGAGAGGGATACCACCCCATCTCGGACGAGATTGAGCGTCAACGACAAGGCGGTCTCCAAGCCGGTTACGCCGTGGGCGGCCTGATCGAACTCGACCTCTTTCTCGTCTCGGTGGTGGGGCGCATGGTCGGTTGCAATGGCGTCAATAGTTCCGTCCCGCAGGCCTTCCTTCATGGCCGTCACATCATCGGCCAATCGGAGCGGCGGACTCATTTTCGCGTTGGTCTCATACCCCTCAACCGCCTCTTCGGTGAGGGTGAAATGATGCGGGGCCACCTCGGCCGTGACCCCCACCCCTTCGGCCTTTGCTTGACGGACCAAGTCCACCGCGCGACGGGTGCTGATATGAGCGATATGCACCCGCCCGCGGGTGAGACGCGCCAAGGCAATATCACGGGCGACCATGACCTCTTCGGCGACGCTCGGGACGCCGCGAATACCCAGCCGCACCGAGGTCGGCCCCTCATTCATACTGCCTCCGGACGAGAGATGCAGGTCTTCTTCATGCACACTGATTGGGACGTCGAACATCAAACAGTATTCCAGCGCCCGGCGCATCAGATTGGTATCCATAACCGGGCGCCCATCGTCCGATATCGCTACAGCTCCGGCATCGATCATCTCCCCGATTTCGGCTAACTCTTCTCCGCCGAGCCCCTTTGAGAGCGCTCCAATCGGAAATACCCGGGCCAGTTCGGCACGGCGCGCCTGCTCAATAATAAAGCGCGTGACCGCCCCATTATCGTTGACCGGACTGGTATTGGCCATACAGGCCACCGCGGTGAATCCACCGGCGACCGCAGCCTGGGTACCGGTCAGAACCGTCTCTTTGTACTCATGGCCCGGCTCGCGCAGATGCACGTGCATATCAATCAGTCCAGGCGCGACAATGCAGCCGGAGGCACCAATACGCTTCGCCTCAACCGAGGCGAAACTGCCGGGGGGGCCCCACTCACGAATCACCCCCGCTTCGATGAGGAGATCAAGGGCCTCCTCCAGCCCGTTGGCCGGATCAATGACCGTTCCGTTCTGCACGACTATGCGCATGGTTTAGTATCCAGCCGCCCGTTTGGGGAGGAAGGGCTCGGGTTGCCGTGGAGGTCTCTTTTCCCGGTCCGCTTGAGGGCGCTCGTCCCACACACCGGACGCTGTCCGCCCGTCGATTCTCTCCTCCCCCTTGGCCATGGACCGGTCCTGGGTCGCCAGCCGTTCCTGCGTCGTGAGCAGATAGAGGACGGCCATGCGGACCGCGACCCCGTTTGTCACTTGTTCGAGAATCACCGAGTACGGACCATCCGCAACCCGTGAGTCGATCTCGACACCGCGGTTCATCGGGCCGGGGTGGAGAATGAGGACGTTCGGCGTGGCTTCCCTGAGCGCCTCGACCGTCAAGCAGAAGCGGCGGGCGTATTCGCCTAGACTGGGCAAGAAGTTTCGTGTTTGTCGCTCACGCTGCACGCGCAGCATGATAATCGCGTCAACACCGATCAAGCCGGACCGCAAATCCGTCTGCCGATCGACCCCCCAGCGGCCGAATTCCGGTGGCAGCAGGGTTGGCGGGCCGATCAGCCGAACCTGGGCACCCAGGGTTGTCAGGGCCAGGATATCGGACCGCGCCACCCTGCTGTGGAGGATGTCGCCCACGATAGCAATCGTTTTCCCCTCAATGTCGCCGAGATGTTCCCGGATGGTCATGGCGTCCAGGAGAGCCTGGGTCGGATGTTCATGGGTGCCGTCACCGGCATTGATCACCGGACATTGATTCAACCGGGCTAGCAGGTGGGGCGCGCCGGAGGATGGATGGCGTAGCACCAGGGCTGCCGGACGCATGGCGCACAGGTTGCGGGCCGTATCCATCAGGGTTTCGCCTTTGTTCACGCTGCTCGTGGAGGCGGAGATGTTGATCGCATCGGCGGACAGGCGTTTGGCCGCAATCTCAAAAGAGGAGCGCGTCCGGGTGCTGGGTTCGTAGAACAGGTTGATAATGGTTTTCCCCCGTAGCGTCGGGACTTTTTTCACTTCCCGTTCGGAAATCTCCCGAAAGGATTCAGCCGTGTCGAGCACAAATAATAATTCGTCCCGGGACAACCCTTCGATACCGAGAAAATGGCGCCGGCTGAACGTCATGGCGACCTCCTACTCGACCACGACCCGATCCTGTCCGTCATGTTCCACTAGGCAGACCGACACCCGCTCTTCGTACGAGGTTGGAATGTTTTTCCCCACATAGTCGGGCCGAATCGGCAGCTCGCGGTGGCCTCGATCAATCAGGACCGCAAGTTGGATGCTTTTGGGCCGGCCAAAGTCGACCAGCGCATCCATAGCTGCACGGACGGTCCGCCCCGTGTAGAGCACGTCGTCCACTAGCACGATGCGCATGGTATCGACCGCAAAAGGAATGGAGGTGCCATGCACCTCGGGCTGGGTGCGGGTCCGTCCCACATCGTCTCGATACAGGGTGATATCAATTTCTCCGCACGGCGGACGGGCCCCTTCAATCGCGGCTACCTTGTCCGCCAAGCGAACCGACAGGTCCACGCCACGCGTGTGGATCCCAACCAGCGCGAGTTGGTCGCTCCCCTGATTCCGCTCGAGAATCTCGTGGGCAATCCGGGTCAGGGCTCGTGCGATTGCCGCCGAGTCCAGAACGATATGCTGTCCCACCTGTGGCATAAGTCAAAAAAAGCCCCCTTGGAAGCCCAAGGAGGCTTATTCTATTTTTTCGTCAATGCAGCGAGGAAGATGAAAATCGTCATGGCTACCCTTCCTAGCCTCTCAGGGCTAAATTAAAGGTGTCCTCTGTGTACGCCCGTTCCTCCTGGCTGTCAAGAGATCACCCCGTCCGACAGTGTCCCAGTTTGAAATCCCCCCGTCCCTTGGCCCTCGCCCCTTGTGGGGTAAGGCCCCGACAGTCTGGGAGCGTGGACTCCGGCACGTTGGCCGAGGCTTGGGCGGGCCCTCCCCCCAGTCCCGAGAGGTCCCCTGAGACCACAGCCCGCAGTTGCATCAAAAATCTAAGCCCCCCGCAGATGTGGGGCTGGCTGGGTGGCACCGTCAACGGCTTATGGAGAAGCCGCGGATCAATGGGCGCACACCGCTCAGGGCTGGACCGCCGGGATTCTACGCCGGCTCCACTCCTCCCGCCCACCTTTCGCCTGGACCGCCGTTCGTACTGAGCCGATTCCCGAGCCGAGTTGAAGGGCGTAGCCCGGGAGAGGCGAAGAGCGAGCCCCGCCTGTCCGGCACCGGACAAGTGAATCCGCATCCCATGTCCCTTGAGGGGAGGACCAGGGAGGGGCTCCTCCGCAGACAGAATAATGGTGCGAAAGAGAGACTCCCCTGTCCGGCGGAGAGTGACCTCCCTCCATCTCCTCTTGGGAAGGCTGCCATGTCGGCGACGGATGGGTTTTGCCTGCCTGTCCGGTGCTGCCGGATGCCGCTTGCCCCCACACTGATCCTGGTAAATCGTTACCTGTTAGGCAACCTGAACGAGATTTTATTGTGGAGATCATCTTTCGGACCAGCAAACTCACCAAAGCCTTCAACTCCACCGACACGCTCCGCAGGCAGTACGGCGCCCCATAGCACAGGCGATCATGAGGCGTCTCGCGGTTCCCAAGCATGCCAGAACATTATCGTTGGTACCGACGACCAAACCAGAGCGCTGCCACCAGCTTACGGGCAACCGCCACGGACAGTATCCCATTGACCTCGTTCATCCTTATCGGCTGATTTTCAAGGCAGATCATGAGCCTGTCCCGCCGCAAGGAGAGCGGCGCAATCAATATGGACCATGTCATCGTGATCACTATCATTGAAATAGTTGACTATCACTGACGGAGGGGAGCCACATGGAGACGGAATCCAATGCGTATCGGCCCGACTACGCCATCTCACCAGGGTCGATTGTGGCTGAACGCCTTGAGGCATACGGCATCTCGCACGCCGATTTCGCCCGACGGTGCGGCCGCTCCGCCAAGCTCATCAGCGAAATCATTGCAGGAAAAGCGCCGGTTGAGCCAGAGACCGCGTTACAATTCGAGAAAGTCCTGGGAGTCGATGCGGGCATCTGGCTTGGCGTTGAAACGGATTACCAGCTTCACCGAGCACGTATAGCAGAGGCGGAAGAGACGAAGGGAGCGGTCTCCTGGACAAAGACGTTTCCTCTGAAGAGATGATCAAGCGAAGGGTTCTGGAGAGGCATGCCTCTGGCTCTGATGCGGTATCGAAACTGCCGGCTTTCTTCGGGGTGGGGGCGGTCGAGGCGTGGCCCATGAAGTACGAACGGCTGAGCGTTGCGTATCGACACTCACCGAGTTTTACGAGCGATGCAATGTCCCTCGCAACGTGGCCGCGACTCGGAGAACTTGAGGCGGAACGGCAGGAGTGTCCCAATTATCCGCTGCGCCGTGTGCCGCTGCTTGACCGGCACGTCCGGCGACCGGTCCGACTCCAGGATCGCATCAATGATCCTGGTGAACCCGTCTAGCTTCGGACGCCTGACCGGCTTCCGGCACCGGTAGCCCGGCGCCGCCGAATAGCTCAGCATCTTCTTCACCGTCCGCCGGTCGATCCCAAAACGGCGGCCCGCCTCGGAATGGCTCAACCCTTCCTCGACAACCGCCAGTCGAACTGCTGCATATAGATCCACACCATACATCCCCCGCCCCCTGCCCAAATCGACAAGGGGACATCAGTGGCGCAGTTTTGCGCCGCCGCCACCGGACCAACCCGGCGCTTCCTGTGGAGCATTATTCCGCCGCCGTTAACCCCTGTCTCGCGCGCATCAAAGCGTTCAACAAATCGAACGGCGGTGGCGTGACAGTCGCCAGCGTGCGGGGCGGCTACAATCTGTATCTCGCGGCCACGCAGGCGCCGATCGCAAGGCTCCAACCGGAAGGGTCAGGTGACAGGATGAGGCTGCGCTACTGGTCCTACCGGCAGCGCTGGAAGGATGTCGGCGACATGGGGGGCCTCATGCCCCCTCTCGACCAAGCCTTCGAAGAAATCGCCAAAAACGATCTCTTCTGGACATGGACATGATGAAATTTTGCACAAAGTCGAACTCAGACAATCCACACCAAAATCAACCGCCGGATTTAGGTTGACATCAAACCGTGCGCCCGGCCATGGGTGGCGAATTCGAGGCTTGGACCAGTATCGGTCTACGAGCGCTTGCAGCTGCAAGTTTCACTCAACCCACTTTCCCGGATACCTGTCCGTGTAATCTATTGGTTGCTTCCGGGGAATATCCGGGTTATCCCGCGGGCGGCTCCATATTCCGATATCTTCCTTCATAAATCCGAGGCCCCAAGCCACTGCCAACCGGTGATGGCTGGTATCGTCGAGCGCCGCTTCAAGTTCGCTCGGTTTCGGAAGTTGCAACCTTCGAATCCCGCTCGCCGGTCTAAGAGTTCGATGCGGCCCCGCTCCATCGCTTTGCGATAGCTTGTATTTGCGAATCCATTCTCCTCCTTCATCCACTACTTCCCCATATAAATTTTCTGCAGATCCACCCCCACACAGGAACACATACAATCTATCCGGCCAGTCGCCCGGGTTTGGAAATTTCTTGGTAGCCAATTGTCCAATCGCTCCTCCGATAACCTTCGTGCACTTTTCCTTGAAATCTTTCTCCGCCTGACCGACACCGTGATTCTTCACGCTGTTCCTCTCCCTTTCCAGTTCCAGCACTCCAAGAATCTCGACATCCACCGTCAACGTATCGATCACATCGTCCCCATCGCTGTTTTCCCTCAAAACAAAAGAGCCCACATCCAAGGTCCTTGCTCCTACATCCACCAACAGGTGCAATCCGTTATTTCGTTCCCTGGAATTCTTGTATCCCACCACCTCTGCAACCACTTCAGGAACCAACTCGAAATCGCAATCAAGCCCTTCGGGTTGCGCACCGACCCACGTTTCGGCTTCCCTCACCGTGTCGAGCGTTATACGCCCCCCGTTCGAAGACGCCATCCAAGCAGCCCGGCCAGCAAGCGAAAACCGGTCGCGGAGCTTTTCATCATCCGTCTTTGCAGGTAGCCCCAAATTGAACGCCCACCGAAGACGCCGGTCTCCGAAGCTTTCCTCCTTCGTGGCGACAAACCACCGTCTGGCATATCGAAGCACCAGCGCTAGGTATCCGGCAGCCGCGGTCGTCGGAGACATGTATTCTTTTAGCGAAGGTGGGGGTGAAAGATTCATCAACTTCACCTTAATGTCATCAAGGACGGTAGCGCCCTCTACAGGTTCTGCGGAGAAAACACCGTCGTCCGAAATATAAAGTTCCGTCGGAAGGAGATATTCCAAACTCTCGCCGGCCAATCTTCCGAAAGGGACAGCATAGCCGATCTGGCGTTCCGGCACCCGGATCACAACCTTTGTGAACGAGGTGCCGAAATCCAGGCCGATTCTGACATCAAGGGGATGGGAGGATGCGCTTCTCTCGCTAAATTGGAAAGCGTCTTCAAAGCTATCGCTCACGCGGTGAAACAATTCTTCCCGCTGGCCTGCAATCAAGTCTTCCATCACTTCTCCCTCTTCACTCCACAAGAGCCAGTACGACACTGATATCTTCCCGGCGCTCTTCTACAGATCGGCCGGAATCTATCTCGATTTTCTTGTCTTCATACCTACGCTGAAGTGCGCGCAACCGCCCTTCATGCGCCGGGATGAGCTGCGTACGCCCGGCGTCGCCGAGGAATCGGATAGTGCGCTGGATCGTTTCCCTTTGCCTCAAAATGTGATTTTCCAGGTTTCTCTCCTGTATATCGGCCCGGTCCTCGTTTCTCGCCCTCTCCTCCTCCACATACCAGCGAAACCGCTCATCGAGAGCAGCGAACAACCGGTTATTGGCAATCTTATGCGCCTCCTCTAGGCTACAAACGCGAGGTGCCTCCAGCCATCGGTTTCCGTGCGCCGCGCATATGAGCGCAATGCGCTCCGCTTTGTCCTCGCCGAGCAACGTCCCGGGATCGTCGAGGTGAACACCCTCATAGACAAGCTTCTCAGTATTCCTGAGTCCACGGATGGACCAGAGCGACACTGCTATGAGATAGATACCGTCAGCGGTGGATGGCTCTAATTCCCGCCGCGATACCCTCGCCGATATCGCCGGGCGGACTTGAGCCTCGGTTTCGGGTATTCGAGCGCTCACAAAACGAACCAGAGGATGGAACTGCGATATGATTTCCTTGTTGCTATGCTCGCCCGCAATAACGCGATTTTCAAAGCGACAGAGGGTTGGCTGACTGGCGCGCGTCAACCTCATCTGCCCGTCCAAATTATTCTTGCGAACGAATTCGGCAAAGTCATATCTTGCCTGCGCGGACAACAACAATCGATATTCAAATTTTTCGTCAGAGGCTTTTTCGCGTTCATAACCTGGATAATGAGCGTCTATGAAGTCGAAAACGTAGTTGAAAATGTCCTCCCCCGTTATCCAGCGGTTCATATCGTGAACGTCATGAATTTGCCGATAGATATAATCTCCATAGGCGACCAGATGTGCAGCCTCGGCCTCAAGAGCCTCCTGCTCGCGCTTCAGCGTTTCCAGCGCTTGGGCCGTTCGGGCGATCCGTTCTTCTTGTTGCTCGGGCGTCAACCCACCGAGGAGCAGCTCGCGGGTGAGGGTTCCGATTTCGTCGCCCAGCACAGCCTCGAAGTCTCCCAGAGTGTTTCGGCACAGATCCAATTTGTCGTAGAGACGCTCGTAGATGCGCGAGTCTATGGTGTCGTCGTAGAACAGGTTCCAGACGAGAATCTTGTCTGACTCCTGCCCCAGCCGGTCCACCCGCCCAATACGTTGTTCGACCCGCATGGGATTCCATGGAAGGTCGTAATTGATGACGATCGATGAGAACTGCAAATCCACACCCTCGCCTCCGACTTCCGACGAAAGCAGAACATTGATCTCTTTGGAAGAACGGAAATCTTGTATAATTTCGTGTTTGGGGCGCGATTCCCCACCTTGAAGGACGATGCTAGAAATGCCATCCTGGCGCAGACGGTCTTTAAGGTAGGCGAGCGTTCCCCGGAATGTCGAAAAGACGATCACCTTTGAGTCCGAACAATCCTCAAACAAATCTGCCAACACTCTGCGGATGCGCGTATATTTGCTATCATTGTCGGTAAGCTCTTTCAAATCGCCAAATTCGTCCGCACGCCTTACCAACTCGGTTGTCAGCGGACCCAGCCGGTTCCGCCGCCGCTCGTCTTCCTCTGTCCCGGAAAGCTCGTCTTCGGGAATCCCGACGTCGCGGCCTTTCCATGATCTGAGGGCAGCCGCCATGCAGCTGGCTACTTGGCGTTGGGGGGTAGCAAGCAAGAACGCTTCGCTGGCCGCGCGCTTCCGGGCGTAATCGGCGACAATCCCCGTAACAGCCTCGTAAAATCTGCGTTCCGCCTCCGTCATCGGAACGAATTCAGCCTTGGGCTCGCGAATGGCACGCAATTCGTTGACGTCACGCTTTCGGGTCCGGGTGACGGCGTGGCCCAGCAGGTTGACCGTTTCGAGACGTCGGGCGATCCGGTCTCTCGCCGCATGGGAAGCGACGGCGCCTCCCACGATTTCCGACAAGAGGCTTTCCAATTGCCTGTTGCCACGCAGCAAGGGATGACTCGCCGCCTCGGTGAGCATGGCTTCCAGGTCAGCGGCTGTCGTTTTTCCTTCCAATACGGCGTCGCGCGCCCGAACAAGCGGCGCATTGGCGTTTAGGATCTCCTCGAAATCCTCCGGCCTAGAGAAATTGTCGGGGTCGAGCAGGTGAAGAAGCGAAAACAGGTCTCGGTTGCGGTTGTGGATCGGGGTGGCGGTTAACAGCACAAGATATTCCGACACGCCCCGCATCAGGCGCCCCAAAGAGTTGGTTTGCGACTTGGGATTGCGCAAATGGTGGGCCTCGTCCACCACCAGCAGATCGACCAGACGCTCGTCGCTTTCCTTGTCCCGGAGGAAACGCGCCAGTTCGGCGGCGGCGGTCCGCTCTTCTGGGTCTTCCCAGTGGCGGGGAGGACGCAGACCCTGGAGGCTCGATATAATGACGAACCCTCTGGAATGGGCCCGGCGGTCGCGTAGACATTCCAGTGTTTCCTTCGCATCGCAGATTTTGGGATTGAGGCCCATCTTACCGCGGAGTTCGTCGTACCATTTCTCCCGCAAGGCGGCAGGACACAGGACCACCATACGCTTCAGGTCGAATCGGCTTCGCAACTCGGTCCAGATCAGACCGGCTTCGATGGTCTTTCCGAGGCCAACTTCATCGCCGATGAGCAAAGCGTTGGCCGGCGCTTGCAGGAGCTTCAGGACGGGTTTGAACTGGTAGGGGTAGAAGTCGGTATTGGTCGCCTCCATGCTGTAGATGATGTCCGCCAATCGACCCGTTATGCGGACATGCGTCAAGGTCCGGCGAAGATCCTTCGGGTCTCCGAGTTTCCCCTTTTCCAACAGGTCGAGCGGTTGCATCCGCTCTTCAGGGAGCGGCTCGAGTTGGTCGCCGTAAATGTATTCGAGGGAACCAGGAAAGCGAACCTGAAACAGTCGCTGGCCGTTCCTGAGAAGGGGGTCCGCATCGGTAAGCGTACCGATCCGCACCGGGTTGTGTATCAGGCGCACTTGCTTGCCTGGCTGCCACTCTTCCGTGCTCGATTGCATATTATCCTCTATTATCCCGCCGGACCGTTCCATGCCCGAATGGCGGTCGAAATCCGTTTCAGCTTTTCCGCAGCCCCCAAGACTTCACCCTCAGTCAATATTGTAGAGTGCCGGGATCTGCGGGGCAACGGGCGGACTGCGGCGAAAGGCTGACGGGCTACCACTATCCGTGCCATTCCCGCGCCCGGAACGCGGACGTTAAACCCAACTTCAACAGTGACGATTAAAAGTATTCGATAGAACAGTGGGTTACACCGGTGTCGCCGGGTGTACCCACTACATTTCGTTGATTTTGTAGGGGATCAGGCGGTGTGTTCGCACCAGTTCGGCGGAAGCGCGATGCCGACGGCCTGGAAGACCTTTCCGACCCGGCCCTGTACATGGGTGCGGGTGGTGAGGCGTTTGCCGTCCTTCTTGATGGTGGCCTGCTGGAGGCGGGCGAGGTCGCGGATCAGGTCGTCCCATTCGATGGCGGCGCCGGCTGCGCGGCAGCGGTCGGCCAGGTCCTTCTGAAGGACCAACGCGAGGAAGGAACAGAAGATGTGGCCGCGGATCGCGGCGTCGCAGGAGTGGTAGATCGGGCGGGTGCGCAACTGGGCCTTGGCGCGGCAGAACAGGTCTTCCACCATGAGCAGTTCCCGGTAGCGGAGCACGGCGTTGAGCGGGGTCATGCCGGCGTTGGGGCGCAGCACGAAGATGCCGTCGACGCGGGCCGCCTCGGCGAGCTTGCCCGCGTCGATCTCGAACGCCTTGCCCGCGCCCGGGCGGCGCCGGGAGCGCCGATAGGCGCTGTTGCCGATCAGCGCCTTCTCGCCGCCCGCAAGGCGGCACTAGAGGCCGTCCACCACGGCCTGCCGGTCGGCCCGGTCCTTCCGGGCTTCCGCCTCGTTGCGGCACACGACATGGCGTGCGCCGCCCACCGGGACTTCCTTCACGAACAGATGCGTCTCACCGCGGGCGCGGTCGATCAGCAGCTTCGGGTTCTTCAGTACCCCCTCGTGGACTCCCTTCGTGCGCCGCTCGCGCGCCCCCAGGATGTAGTCCAGACCCCGATCTTCCAACGCCGCTATCGTCGCCGCCGAGATCATCCCCCGGTCCGCCACCACGCACACACGACCGATGCGCAAGCGCGATCGAAGACGGTCCATGATCGGCAGCAGCACCGTCGTGCACCTAGGCCGCCCCTCGCCGTCCAACACGACCGCCAGAACCATCTGGCGCAAGGCCGGGCGGTGGTCCTGCGAGTGGCCGTGCGCTCCCAGCGTCTCCTCGCCCGTGCCGTGGAACGACAGCGCGGTCGTGTCCATGAACACGAGCGACAGGTCGGTGAACAGGTCCCGCCGGCGCGCGCACAGACGCTCCTCCACCGCATCCTTCACGCAGTGCGGCGCAAGCGCACCCGCCGTCGGCTCCAACTCCTCCCCGAGCCACGCCATCGCCCGGTAGAGATGGTGAAGCCGCAGACCCTCCACCCCCTCGATCGCGTAGTCCGCCATCCATTTCTCGCACGACCGGTCCGAGCCCGACACGAACAGCCGGTGAAGCACGCGCACGAACACCGCGCACTCGACATCGAACCCAAAGCCCCGCCCGTCAAGCAACTCCCGGATGACCGCGCCCCCTGATGGCGGAGGTGGCGCGTCTCGGGGAAGACGCCTAGCGCCCGATGCCGGTGAGCGGACGCAACAGGCTCGCGGCGTCGGACAGGGCGGTGCTGGAATGCGCCGAACTGCCTTATGTCCCTGCGAGCACCCTGGCGATGAAGCCGCATCACGTGGTCCGCCATGTCGTGACCCGGCGCGCTCTTCCGGGCGAACTGGGCCTGGACGAAGGGGACCTGCCGGCAGCCCGGGGCAAGCCCGCCTGCAGGATCAGAGCCTATGTGACCAACTTCCCCGCCCCCGACGCCATCCGGGCGGAGAAGGCGAACGGGCTGGAGGTGATGGACGGCTTCAAGGTGGTCGCCACGGCCCATGCCCGCTGCGGCCACGGCGAGGAGGGGCATGCGGTGCTCAAGTCCGACCTGGCGGGCGGGATGATGCCGTCGGGGCGGTTCGGGGCAAATGTGGCGGTGCCAGGCGGACGGGCTCGGGTTCGACGCAAAGGCGCTGACGGCCGAAGCGATGGAGCGGAGCCGGGACGCCCCGGGCAAGGACCGCGAGGCCGGGCGGGAACCGGTACCGGACAGGGCGGCGGTTCGCCAGGGCGACCTGTTCGATCCCCCGCCGCAATCCCCGGCGGACACGGCGATGGCCTGGGCGGTGGACCACCTGTCCGAGCGCGAGGCGGTGTTCGCGAAGATCGACCTGCTTGCCGTCGCGCGGGCGTGGAAACCGGGCGCGGTGACCATCGGGGAGGCCGAGGCGGCCGTCGCCAGGCTGGAAAAAGAAGGGACGCTGTACGCTTGCGGCCTGTCGGCCTGGGGCGAATCGCTCACCACCGACAGGGCGGTGGCGGACGAGAAGGAAACCATCGCGCTGATGGAACGCGGCCAAGGCGTATCGCGGCCCGTGATGCGCAGCTGGATCGCGGGACCGCTCCTGCACAAGGGCCGCCTCACCGTGGGCTAGAAGGAGGCGGTCAAGACCATCCTGTCGTCGAAGGACCGGATGGTGGGCGTGCAGGGCTATGTCGGCACCGGCAAGACCACCATGCTCGACCGCGCCCGGCAGCTCACCGCGAAAGGCGGCTACCGCATGATCGGCGTCGCGCCGTCCGCCTCGGCGGCGCGCACATTGGCTGCCCGAAGCCGGGATCGAGACCGAGACCCTGCAGCGCTTCCTCGCCCGCAATGCCGGCGTCGCCGAGGGGCGGCTGACCCGCAAGGGCGCCAGGGAAATGCGTGCAGCCTTCCGCAAGACCGTGCTGGTGGTCGACGAGGGTTCGCTCGCCTCGACCGTCCAGGCCCGGGATCTGCTGCGGATCGCCGCCGCCATCCGCAGCCCCCGCGTGGTGCTGGTGGGCGACCGGAAGCAGCTCGGCGCGGTGGATGCGGGCAAGCCCACGGAGACACCCCGCCCATATCTCTCATTCAAGCTCGGCGCGGTGGATGCGGGCAAGCCCTTCGCCCAGTTCCAGGCCGCCGGCATGAAGACGGCGATCATGGACGAGATCCTGCGCCAGAAGGACGCCGACCTGAAGGAGGCGTGTGCGCCAGCCTCGCGGGCGAGATCGGCAGGACCTTCGGAAAGCTCGGCGACCGCATTGCCAAGGTGAAACCGGACAATCGCGCCGGCGCGGCGGCCGCGCGCTGGCTGAAGCTCTCCGCCCACGAACACGAGAACACCGGGCTGATGGCGCCGAGCCATGCGCTCCGCACCGGGATCAACGGCCGCATCCGCGAGCGCCTCGCCCGCGATGGCGCGATCCGCGGTCCGGCCTTCGAGGCCGAGCAGCTGGTCAGCCACGGCTATACGGGCACGGAGAAGATGGTTGCCGCGAACTATGTCCCCGGCGATGTCGTCGCCTTCCACCGGGACTACAGGAGCCTTGGCGTCGCCAAAGGCGACGAGCGCCGCGGCGCCGGGGTCGATCACCGGAGGGGCACCGTAATGCTGGAGGGGCCCCGGATGGACAATCCGGGCCCTGGCGGCCGCGCGCGGTCGGTGCGAAGCGCGGCGCGGTCGAGGTCTACCGGACCGAGGCCCTGGAGTTGCGTGCCGGCGACCGCATTCGCTGGACCCGCAACGACACCGGCCTCGGGCTGCTCAACAGTGACACGGCGGAAGTCGTGCGGGTCCAGGGCGACCGCGTCGCGTTCCGGCTCGGCGACGGCCGGACGCTGGAACTCGGCAAGAGCGACCCACATCTGCACCATCTCGACCATGCCTGGGCCTCGACGGTGCATGCGCTTCAGGGGCGCACCGTCGACAACGTGATCGCGGTGATGGAGGCGAAACACTCGAAACTGTCGACGCAGAAGAGCTCCTACGTCGAGATCAGCCGCGCGCGCCACAATGCGACGCTGATCACGGACGACGCGAAAACGCTCCGCGAGGCCCTGGAGGCCGCCACCGGCGAGCGGTCTCCGCGCTCGAAGGGATCGGCGCGGCGGAGAAGGCGCTCACCGAAGAGAAGGCACGCGGGCGCGGACTGGAGGCAATGTCGGAGCGGTCCGCCGGAACCCGGGACGATACGCAAGACAAGGGCCGCGAGCTCCAGCCCGAGCCGGATAAGGCGCAGGAGCCGAAGCAGAAATCGGTGGTGATGGATCTCGGACTTTGAACTGCCCACGCAGCGGAGCACATCGCCGGACAGGTGGCCGAAGTCTGCGGATTGCGGCGACAGGAACTTATTCTCAGAAACGGGTTATGAGCGTGTCCATCTCGTCGGGAAACGAAGGATCGTGAGGCTCTGCGGCGTGATGGTTGTTTCACAGTCCAGACATGCGCCCCTCTCTCGATCGCTGAACGCGCCCGGCCAGCGGTCCGACGGGGTACCGGCGGCCGGCGTTTGGCGTGGCTGAGCAAAGCGATGGTGTGACAGTCGCCAGGGTGCGGGGCGGCTACAATCTGTATCTCGCGGCCACGCAGGCGCCGATCGCCAGGCTCCAATCCGAAGGCTCAGGCGACAAGATGAGGCTGTGATACTGGTCCTGTCGGCAGCGCTGGCAGGATATCGGCGACATGGGTGGCCTCGTGCTCCCGCTCGACCAGGCCCTCAACGAAGTTGTCAAAAACGACATCTTCTGGGCGTGGAACTGACCTGATTTTGTCCAAAGTCGAACCGATCAGCCCGTACCTTATGGAGTAATCCGCAGGCTACATGAAGTCGAAATCGTCTGCGGTGATCTGCGATGCCCCGATTCCTTCCAGGGAGATGGTTCCGAGGGACCAGGCGATGATGGTGGAGTCTCCGGCCTGCGAGACATCAAGGTCGTCGAAGCCGAGGTGCTGGCCGGGCGAGTGGAAGACAATGAGGTCTTTTCCATCCTCGAAGTCGCGGATCATGTCGTCGCCGTCGGCATGGCGCGGGCGCGGGTGCGCCCGGCTGCCGGGTCCTCGTCGGCGGCGACGCGGCCCAGCGTCTCCCGGGCGAGGCGCCTGGCCTGCTCAGGGGTGATGCGGCCGTGGCGACCGAGGACGAGGCACCGGTTGGCGGCCTTGCGCCCGCCGTCGTCGGCGCGGTAGTTGACGATGTAGGAGCGCATCCGAGGGCTGGACGCGGATGCCGAATCCGGTGAGGCGGTCGTCCCATGCGATGGAGGGTTTGTGTCGGGGCTTGAGGGCTTCGACGTTTCGCTTGTTGAGGGTGCCCTTTCTGCCAACATTGTTGAGCCACCGGCTCCCCTTGGAATGATCGAAGGGCGGTAGAGAGGAACACTGATGAAAGCAGACGAGAGGGATTCCATGATGGTGATGGGTGCGAACGCCCCGGCCCTGGGGGGTGAGGAGCGTCGCGCCGAGGCCCCCAGGGCCGGGGCTCCGCCGGCGCGGCGCGGCCCGGCTCCGGAGGTCATCGCCCAGCCGCCCCGGCGCCGGTTCCCCGCCGAGTATCGGCGGCGGCTCGCTGGGCGGACCCGGGCGAGGGCGGACGGCTGCTACGCCGCGCGGGGCTCTACCGTGCGCCTCGGTCGGCGTGGCGCACGGCTCGTCGCCAAGGTGCGCTGCAGGGCCTGACACCGCGCCAGCGCCGTCCACCCCCGCCCGCGCCCCAGTTCGCCGGCTCGCAGCAAAAGGGGCGCGCCTGGAGAAGGCCCTCGACACCGCCCGCACGATTCGCGAAGTCCCGGGACCAGTGGCCGGGCTGCTGGGATTGAGCCTCAACGGCGTGAACACCTGCTGAGGGCTGCTCCCGCGCTCGCGACGAAAGTCGGCATGGCGCCGGCCGGCCGGGCGGTGGGGGTATCCAGGGCAACGTGCTCCCGGCGTCACAGGCCCGCGCCCGGGCGCCAGCCGCCCCGCAAGACGCCCGCCCGGGCGCTGAGGGAAGGCGCGCGCGCAGGGTCTCGAGGGGCTCGCCGGCGAACGATGCGGCGCCCGCTCGCCCGCCGAGAGCGTTGCGACCTTACTGGATGAAGGGCACTACCGAGGCTCGTAACGCACGATGGACCGCCTCTTGGCCGCCGCGCAGCAGTGCG
This sequence comes from uncultured Binatia bacterium (SeqCode), assembly GCA_965116085.1. GTDB lineage: Bacteria > Desulfobacterota > Binatia > Bin18 > Bin18 > Bin18. The sequence continues at coordinate 3,479,652 of OZ220487.1, read as the reverse complement.
AGAACGGCGCAATCCCCTCCCCCCTCCGCGCTATTCCAACCCCGACCTCGTCGCCCGCGCGCCGAATCCGGGCTGGTCAGGGGACAGCACGCGCCTGCGCGGACCCAAGCCCTGGACCGGCTTCTCCCTCTCTGTGCTGCTCGCTATCTTCAGCCGCTCTGTGGGGGGAGGGAGGGGCGCCGCACGCGAGAGCGCGGCGGTGGCCAGCCGGCTCATCGAGCACGCGGGCCGCAAGCCGGGCATCTCGCCCCAGGGGCTTCCCTGGCACGCCGACCGCGGCGCACCCATGACCAGCCAAGGCCCCGCCCAACGCCTCGCCCACCCGCGGCGGCACCCGCGCACTCAGCCGCCCCCGGGGCAGCGCCGACAACCCTTTCTCCGAGGCGCCGTAAGACCCTGAAATACCATCCCGGCTTCTCCGCGCGCTTCAAGGATATCGCCGCCGCCACCGCCTTCGGCCGTCCCTGCTTCCCGTGGGCCCACGGCGCGCAGCGGCATTCCGGAAGCGCGATGCTCACCTCCGAGGATGGCCCTCACGGACGCGCCCGCTACCGGCTTGAGCAACGCGAACGCACTCTGCGCCAAGCCTGGAGCCGCAACCCGGAGCGATTCGGGCGCGGCAGTCCCACGCCCCAAGCGCTTCCCGAACAGGGCTGGATCAACCCGCCAGACCCCACCACTCCATCGCAGGCTGCGCAGGAACTGACAACCACCCCTGTCTCAATGGCGTTGACAGGTTCCGGTGGGCCTAAGGTTTGCGGTGCGCTTGCCGGTTTGTGTTGACATAGTGATATTCCTCCGAAGCGGCTTTGAATATCACCATACAGGTCAACACATGGAATTCAATCGGAGCGTAGCTCTGTCATGCCGTGTCCACAGGGAAAATCAGCACTATCATTGAAATACAACGATTTCCTTTGACATTAGCTGTCATGAACAGACAGGAGTATGATAGAGTACTGAAACTTTCAGCCCTGCTCGTCGCATGTCTCCCGTGGGGTAGAAGCTGGACCTGTTGGAATACGATTAACGGAGGCATGCATGCGTGAGGCGAAAGCATGAAGCAGAAAGAGCCGGCAGGAGATTCTTCCTCCGAGTGGGTCGCACTACGCACGGATTTGGACATATTTATACAAAGCTGAAGTCCATAGCTCACAAATTTTCTGGGGGCGTAAATCCCAGTTTCCTCTCACAGTCTGCCCCAGTTCCTAGGAGGCAAGGTCTTTTCCTGTAGTGCGCAAGGTCCGGTTAATTGCTGCAGGTCGCTTCGCAGACATTAATCCCCGCGATCCCTCGAAGCCCCAGTTCAGCGCTGCCCGCGCCCGCCCGCATCGCAGAATACATTCGAGGTCGGCTTTCCGTAGCGTCGCAAAACCTGCGCAGCCTTTTGCCCTGATGATATGATTCAGTCCCGCAGTACACTAAGCGCCCGCCCCCCACGTCTCTGAATATCGGAGCCTCAAACGTCGGCATGTTTGAGAATGTCGCATAAATCTACAGATCGCTGAAATGCTCCTTCGTTGCCACGGATGATGGCTCAAACACTACGAGTACGCCGGTGGCCGCTGCTCACTCGGCAGCTTTGAGAGGCGTGGGCGTACCCCGGCTAAAGGAGGAGGTTGTATCGCCCTCGAGATCGGTCCCACGCCGAGAAGCAAGACGGGCTGACCAGCCTAGGGCCTGTTAACACTACCGCAACGCATTGATGATGAGTGCGAGGAATAGCACGTCGCGTTGCTCGCATCGCGAGCAGAGGCGGCGGCATCCCTGCAATCGACGCAACACCCGCTCGATTTCATTGCGCCGCGTGGACAGCTCACGGGCAGACGCCCAAGGGCTCACCCGGGTGCGCCGCGGCGGCCCCACGGGCGCTTCCCCCAGTGCCACGGCCAAGGGCCGCGGCTGGGCGCCCGCGGACGCCCGATCCCTCAGCACCGCGGGAGGAGCGGGGGGCGGGCCCCGGCGAGGCAGCAATTGGCGGCCCGCCGGGGCGGCGGGGGCGGGCCCGGGCGAGCGCGCGCAGGCGAGCGCCGGGCGAGCGTCCGCGGCACCCCTAGGCATCGTGGGGGGCCACCCGCCTCGGGAGCGGCCGAGGGATGGAGGACCGGTTGTGTGCGCGCCCCCGGGCCGGCGGGAGGGACCTGGACGAGGGGGCGGGCGAGCAACCGGGCCTCCCGCTTGAGGCGCACGATCGGGGCGCGGTGCAGACGCTCGAAGACCCGATCAAGGACCCCGGTTTGCGACCAGCGGTGCAGCCGGGTGTAGAGGGGGGCCAGGTGCCAAAGCGGGCCGGCAACCCGCGCCCTTTGCCGCCCTGCGCGGCGACCGACCAGAGGGCGGGGCGCACGGGGCGAGGGGAGAGGCGGACAGGGCCGCGCGGCACCGGGAGAAGGGGCGCGCTCCGGGCGTATGGAGCTTGCGGGAGGTCCCTACAGCCAGGAGACCAGAAGCATGCGCATGAGTGGGAACAGGCCCTAGCCAAGCAAGGACCGCCGTCACGTGCCCATATGACCCCCCGGAAGCCGTAAAGGCCCCAACCTCTCCTTAAGCGATAGCCAGCGCGCGGCCCCTGCTCCAACGCACCCTGGCGGGTCTTTGGCTCTATTTTACTCGCCAATCGATCCGTGGTCTTGCTCCCACTCCCCTCCTTAGCCTCATACCACCGGTCCCTATCATGAGGGGGCAGCCGCGGATCGTCGCGTAGTCCCGTTCCAGCGTTCGGTCCTGCGGATGCTGCATGAGTTCGAGTTCAGAGGCGTATGAGACTTGGAGGCCACGCTGTGGAGAGTTGATCCGATGGAGTTCTCAAGGGAGTGGGTGCAGCGCCGCTCGTGCCGCTCCCGGAATGCGCTGCACATCGCAAGCACGCCCTGACTCGTCACCGTAATCGGCGCGCCGGTTCGGGTAACCTTGGTTGTTGAAGATCACAAAGGGCCCTAACCATGCAGACCGAGTCTCTGCGAAGCCGATCCTACCGTAGCCTCCGTGTTGACGATACGACCCCCGCCGCTGTCATGGCATCATCCGCGTACCCGCCGTTCCTTCCGCCCTTCAACTGACAAGGGCCATTCGAGCTTAACGGAAAAACCAATGCACACCGCGTTGTCGTGACCGGCGGGGGGCGTCTTCGAACCTGGGGCGTCACTATTATGGAGTCCGACCGCAATCCCGAGATTAGCGCAATTAGCTACAACGTCGACATCCTCATCGCGAGCGATGACGGGTCCTGGCAATCCTCCAGAGAGGCCGTACCCATCAGACGGCCGAAGCACATGACCCGGTGCCCCTCATGTGCCCATCCCAAAAAAAGTTGGGGATTATATTAAGAGAGTGCCCAAGCCGAGTTCCCTTCATTCAGTGCCCCGGCGTATTGAAGGGCCGGATGTTCGGTTCATCGCCATCTTCCTATCCAGCCCCGAGCAAGTGACAAGGATCGACTCCCCGCTCCCATCATTGGTCCAGAAGCGTACCATGGGTTGTTTCGCTCGTCGCGAGGCAGTCCGAATAGCTCATCATCCGAGTACGGACGGCCTCTTGTTTTCGCCGAAAGATCGTCGGCACAGGCCAACATGCACAATACCGAGGCAATGACGACCGGGCCCGCTTTCCCGTTCAGTTGTCACCTCCAGGGTCGCGCGGCTCTCGCATCCAGCGGGCAGTCTGTCGGCCCGGACCGACGGTGGTGGTGCGCCTCATGGGGAGGGGAGAATCCGGTTGGCAAACGCCAGGAATGCGCCAACTACACTCAGGATCGCTACCGCCACTCCCACCATAACGGTCAGCCGAGTCACCAGGGAGGTTTCCCGGCGGGCGGCTTCCGCGCGTCCGTCCGCCATCTCTTTTTCCAGCCGCGCATCGCGGTCGGCCAATCGCTCTGCCAGCAGGGCAATGTCCGTCTTGTATTCGGCTTGCATGGTCTTCATGTGTTCCTCCAGCCGGGCCATCTGCACCCGGAGATCGTCTGCCTCCATGCCCGCATCCTACCACCGAGGGGCGGGGCGGTTCCAGCCCCCGTCCCGTCATGGCTACCGCATGCCCACATCTGGCCCTTGATGTGTTTTGTGGGTGAGTGTTTGCGGTGCGTGAGGTTCCGAGTCCTTTGTTTGACGGGAGTTGCCCTGGGCAAGCGGGGTGGCGGGAGGGCCCACGCTGTGGCGTTTTGCGGGGCCCGTCACGGGGACCGGGCGGGTCGGTTGTTGCCTGCTCGTCTTGTCAGACCCGGGCCCCGGGGGATTGCGGTCCGGCGGCGGGGGAGCAGCCGAGCGGGCGCGGTGCAGATCGGTCGGTTGCTGCGGAACGGCAAGGTGAGGGTGGAGAAGAGTGTCGCACAGGCAGCGTCGGGGACGGCGGTGCGGGTTGCGGGGCTGGCTATGCTGGCGATCCAGGATACGACGAGTTTCCGCGACGACGGCCGGGGCCACCGCCTTGGCGGGCAGGCCCCGATTGCGGTCGAGGCGGAGCAAGGCGCGCGGCGCGGCTTGGTGGCTGCCCGGATCATTGAGCGTCCTGGCGGCGGGGGCAAGGGCGCGCAGGGGCGGGCGTTTGCGACATGCAGAGCCCGCGCGGGACGACGCGCTGCGACCTTGAGGACGATATGTGCGGGATGGTCGCCGCCCAGGCCCGAAGGGGTGGAGGGGCGGATCCGGGCGGCGCCGGACCGGGCGGTCCCGGATGGGGCGGGCCATCTCTTCTCCAGCTTGGCCGACAGGCCGGAGAAGGCACCCATGCTCGACCGGCCGGCTCGTCCCGGACACAGGACGAGCAAGGCTCACCTCGCCGGGCGCTTCGGGGCGGTCCCGCTTCGGCGTCCGCAGCACAGGCCCGGGGCGCCCGGTCTGCCGACGCCCCAGCCGTCTGCCTTGGGCGAGGCGCGCGAGGCCCCCCCGCCCAAGGTGCCCCCGGCGCCCTGGCTGGTGTGGGCCAGCCCCCGAGGCGAGAGCTTCGAGCAGGAGCGCTAGATCACGCAACTCTTCCGGCGGCGCTGGGGGATCGAACATCTGTTCCGCCCCCTCAAGTCCAAAGGTGTCGCCATTGAACGCGGCTCCAGGGAGCCCGCCCTCTTCAGGACGCACTACGCGCTGCCGCTCGGGGCCGGCGGCTCCTGCCTGCAGAGGGTCCAGACCCGCGACGGCGGGGCCGGAAGCCCGTGCCAGGACGGCTTCGAAGTCGCAGACCGGTCCGCGCTCGACGCCGACTCCGCCGCGCTTGCAGGCAAGACCGAAAAGCAGCCCCCCATCCAAAAGGCTCGCTGGCCTTCGCCGTATGGGGCTGCGCCCACCTCGGCGGAGGGACCGGCTATGATAGAAGACCCGAACCCGGCGTCAGGTTCCACGGCCTCTCCCAGTTCCGCGCTATACAGCGCGGCTACCGACTCAAACACGACGTGTGAATCCGGTAGCCGTCATGGGGGGGCGGGGGTGCAGGATGAGAGGAAAGAGGCCGCCCCCCATTGGGGGGGGGGGGCGAAATGTTGGCCGGGCAACGACTGGCCATAGCATCCGTCACCGGCGAGCGCACCGCGGCGCTTGAAGGGGCCGCACCCGAGCGTTCGAAGGACCACGAGGCCGGACGAGAAGAATAAGGACGGGGCGCAAAACCCGGGACGGTCGAGGCGTCGCCAGCGGAGCGTGAGCGGACGCCGGTGCCGGAACAGGTGTGTGCGCCGAAAAGTACCGACCGCGATTTGGGGCTGTAGTGAATGCTGAGCCGTGACTCGACCGCCTCCAGCAGGACACCATCAAGAAAGACGGAAAGCGCATCACCACCCGCCCCCATGTCGAGGGCCAGAGACGCTCGTTGAACCGCTCCCGGACACGTCGACGAGCATGGCGACGTCGGCCCCCTGCCGTCCACGGTAGATGTGCAACTCATCCGATACGAGGAACCGGAGTCCCTTGGCGTGTTCACGGACCGCCTTGTCGGTCTCGTGGAACCGCGTCATGACCAGCTCGAGCATGACGTATTTGGTCAGCAAAATGTCGGGTGGATTCTTCGCGATCCGCTTGCGCTCATCCTGGGATTCCTGCCCGGTGTACCGGGCGAACGTCACCGACTCCTCACCTTCGCCGTAGCCGAGTCGCAGATACTTCTCCAGTTCCTCGCGCTGGCTGTTGCACAGCGCGTTCATCGGGTAGAGGACGATAGCCGTGATGCCCCGGCAATGGTCACCGGCACACTTGCGGCGCAACACGGCGTCGACGATGGGGGTGAATGTAGGCGAGGCATTTGCCTGAGCCCGTGCCGGTGGTCAGGACATAGCTCTCGGCCCGACCGGCAATTGCGATGGCGCCGGTCTGGTGCCGGTGCAGCAGGAGGCGCTCGCCGAACGGGTTGTCTGGACGCTTTGAGCCGGAAGACCTTCTCGCACTCCGCATCGAGCGTGCCGTTAGCGACCAAGTCGTCGATGTATCCGCCCGGCTCGAAGTTCGGATTGAGCTGGATGATCGGGGGCGGCCAGAAGTGGCCCGCGGCATAGGCCGCCTCGACTTGGCGGGAGATGTCTTCGGCGCGGATCCTGGTGAAGCTTCGGGAAAACCGCTTGTACTCGGCGACGAGTTCCTCTCGGAAGGCGAAGACGTCCATCAGCGGCTCCCTGCCGCGGCGGCATTGGCGCGCACCTCAATCACGGCGCACCGCTCCATCAGAGTATCGAACGATTCGGTGTCGTCGAGCAGCATGCCATCGGCGAGCATCCGTGCGTAGTCATCGGCGAGCACCGCCTGCGCGGCCCCGGCGGGCACGAGCTGCAGATCACCGGAAACCGCCGCTTCGTAATCGATCCGCGAGCCGGTCGCATCGTTCTCGGAGAAGAACATCGCCTTGTGGCGGGCGACCGAGAGCGCGAGCAAGCGGTCGGCCAATGCATGCGCGGCAATGCCGGCCTCGTCGAGACGCGCGAGATCGTGCCAGTGCCGGGACAGCCGCTCGCCCCGGCGGCGCCCCTGGCGGCAGAAGACGTGGATCGCGGTCGCCTTCTCCCAGAAGGTCCGCTCGGCCAGCATGACGGCAGGACTCGCCTCGGGAAACGCCAAGTCCGGCAAATGCACGACTGCGTCGCAAACGACCGGATGAATTGTGCGCGGTTCGCCCGTGGAGCGCGCACCAAACTCGACCATGACCTCGGGGCGCACCAACCCGGTCTCCTCGAACAGCGGCTCGTAGGCGATGTAAAGGCGATCCCTGTCGACACGAATTGCTGCGGTGAATCCGGTGCGCGCGAGCCCGGCCTCGACAACCGGGTGCGCCTGATCCCGAACCCACTCGGTCAGGCGGGGGCGGATCGCCCGCGTCCAACGCTTCTCCTGGCTCCGGGTCGGGGGAAGCGCCTCGTCGCCAGCCGCGGAAACCAAGTCCGGTGCGAAGGCGCGGATGTCGTAGGTGATGTCGACATCTTCGGAGAATCGCCCGATCGCGCGCCATACCTTCGACAGCGACGTGCCGCCCTTGAAGGTCAGGTGCTGGGCAAAAGGGCCGTCGAAGAGGACAGCGAGCGTCGCAGCGACCCAGATGTCCTTCTCCAAGAGGTGCGCCTTGTGGTTGCTCCCGCGCTCGACCACCTGCAATGCATCGCGCATGTCGTCGGCCGAAAGATCCTGATACCGCGCCTCAGCCATGCGAGAGGCGGGCGCTCAGCGGTTGCGCCATCCAGTTCGGCATGATGGCCCGCGCGGCCGAAAGTTCGTCGCGGTCTTCGTCGCCAAGCGTTGGCAGGATCGCTTCGAGGCCGTCCTCGACCTCATCCGGCCCGAGCCATGCCAGCGCGCGGATGACATCGCCGGCCTTGCGGTGCGGGGCGGCGAGTTGCCACCGCGGGGAATGGCGCAGCTCCACGACGGACGATCCGAAGTGCAGACGCCGGTTGGGACCGGAGGTGAGGTAGACCGCACGGACCGGATTCTGCGTGGTCAGGCCGAGCCGGTTGGCCGCCGCCCCGCCGCAGGGCACGATGGTTTCGCCCCAGAGCGCCGACAGCGCGGAGAGCGCCTTGCCGAGCCGAGGCGCACGAAGCCCGAACCGGGTCTCGACGGGACGCGCGTAGACGCCCTGGCAGATCCGCATCAGCTTACCCGAGCGGGCGAGGCGCGACAGGGCCTGGTCGACCGCCGCCCGGTGACCGAGGTGAAGCAAGGCGCCCGGACACAGCGGCGTGGCCTCTGGAAGAGCTTGAGCGTACTCCATGATGTGCTTGGGAAGGCCCCGCACGGGTTGGTTCCTCCTGTTAGTTTGTCAGAAAACTAACAGCAATGCTGTCGAATTGCAACGCTGGAAATGCCGTTTCCGCGTGGCTGCGGCGGTGAGTTCGGGCCGCTGTTCCGGGATTGCGGTCGTCGCGCGTACCGTTCATTCCGATTTGCCGAAGGCATTGTTCCGGCTGGAATCCTGCGTCTTGCGGGCATCTTTGTGGATACGTTCGAACTCCCCCCTGCTGTCCTTCGCGGATCATTTCGTCGCGCCTCGGCGTCGACAGCACATAGACGCCGCGAAACATGCGCTCGACCTGGGCCGCGATATCGGGTGGGAACGCTTCGGATGTCGCCATGAGCTTACCCGTGGCGGAGCTCACGGCGGCGTGGTGGACCGGTTCGGTGGCGTTCATCCCGCGGGCCCTGGCCTCCTGTTCGATGCGCACCCACTCGGAATCGAAGAACCGGATTGAGCGCGGTGTGCGCGGTTCGACCTGTTTTTCGCCGGAACGCTCGCCGGATTCGGCGGCGGCGTGATTGTCTTCGCTCATGACCCTGTCTCCCATCGGTTCCGCTCACGGCCGGCAACTGGCGGCTCTCGTCCAAGCCACAGAGCAGAGCAGGCCGCCGGGGGCACCGGCCGACGGGTAGGCTCATGGCATACAGGTAGGGGATGCCCTGCCAATTGCTGTATGCCGTCAGCATACAGAACTGCGCAAAGTCCTGAAATTCAAGGGTTCGGGGGGCCGTCGCCTGAGCATATGCTCGGCCCAAGACAGCCCTGTCGTCACAAGGCGTTGAAATCGCAATGGAAAGCGGTCAGGCGCGCGCTTGGCCTACCTTCATCTTCAGGTGAGTGGGGTGTGACGGTAAGACTCCGAATGGAGTCGAGATTGGGCGAAGTTGCCCTGCACACCACCATCGCCTGAAACGCCGGTGCCATCAGAGATGGGGGCCGTCGCGGCGATTGAGTGAGACGACCGGTCCGCTACACCTGAGTGCGTTCCGCATTGTCATTCGAGGGGCAGGGTGACAGACGGGCCGCACAGCAGAAGGGCGTTGCGCGGGGCTGCGTCTGGAGGCGTTGCGCGGGGTGTGGCAGATGTAACAAACGGGCCACACAGCAGAAGGGCGTGACGCCGTCCATACACGGTGCGCACCGGAGCCAAGGGCGTTGCCTCGGCGCCGCAGGCGCTGGCGCACATGTTCCGCGGAGCCGGTGGACGCCGCGCGTTACCGCAGCGCAAATGTGCTCGACGAAAGCGGGGTTGCACAGGGCGATAGCGTACTGCCCATTCGTTACCGCAAACGCAGACGGAGAGGGCGTACCCGTTAAAGCCGCGGCGCGGATTCAACCCCACCGATTGAGGGCGATATTGGGCGCCCCCCTGCAAACTGGATGAGTTGGACGCTTCCGGAGGCAATTACTGGCCACCCCGCAAGGAGAGGGGTCTGCCCGCGCCTCAAGCAATATATTGAGGACACGCCGAGTATGCCGCTACAAGATATTTGGCCCGATATTGCACCGATCAATTCACAAGCGAAAAAGCGTCTCGGGTATGGCACACAGAAGCCTCAGGCACTCTATAGAGCGCGTTATCAAGGCCAACTCAAAACGTGGCGCTGCAGTCTTCGTCCCGCTCTGTGGGGGTGCAACCATGATTGAAGCAGCACACACAAGCTCGACGCTGGGTTGGCGTCGAGCTTGCCGTTCACGCCATTGAGCGCATCGCGAAAGTCCACATGCAAGACCGACTCGGCCTCGTTGAGGATATACCGCACAATCTTAAGGGGGCAAAAGACTTGTGGCGCTGGGACAGGTATCGCTTTCAAAAGTGGACGGTCCAGCGTAGACGGTTTCGTGACGGTCGAAGAAGACCGCCGAGGGGGGTATAGACGGACGGCTGTATTTTTACGTCTTAGGCAGCCCAGGATTTACACAGTGTGCGGCTACTGGAAGGAGGCCCTCTATTCGTTAGGGATGTCCGGGGTCCGAGGGATGTCTTTAGAGGCTAATGCAGCCGCAGTAGCCGGACTGATTACCCTGGAGCCGCTCGGGGCAGCAAAAGAGCGGGACTTTGACAAGCTCATGACGACCGCCGGAGATATGGAGACTGCCATTTGTCAATTCGGCGCGGCCCTCTACGTTGAAACGACATGGGGGAGGCAGTCCACACCTGAGCCCATCGTTATCATTCCGAAGGAAATTCTCAGGCCGTATGATAAGTCGAGGCTCAGGGCAATCGTGAGGATATTGAACGACGATCAAAATCAGATGCCGCCCGAAAGTCGATTGTCCGATGTAGGTCAATTCTCGAAATCGTCTTGGTGCGGGTTTGGACTATGAGCAACCTGCCTGTCATCGCGAGATTTTTGCCAAGCAATGGCGCGATATGGTTTCGCCTTGGAGAGACAAATAGAGACGGCAGACAAAACGAGTCCGCCGCTTACCTCGGTCGGATTACGCCCCGATCATCCGACCGACGGGGACCATACGAACAGGTCACGAGGGGGCCCACTTACACCGACCAGCCCTGCCTTTGGTAGGCCATATCCCAGAAGAGATATTCGTAGCGAGCGCTGGATTGAAAAATCTGCGTGAGATGATTTTCATCCGCGGCCACCGCCAGACGGTCGAGCACCTCCCGGAGCCAGGTCGAGAGTGCGGCAAACTCCGGGGCAGCGTACATATCAATCCATTTGCCGTAAAAGGCCGGAGCGCTCGGCTTGCCCTGTCGTGCCAGAGCCTGGCCGATTTCACTATAGCCCCACTGGCAGGGCAGGACCGCGCTGACTATGGCAACCAAGTCCCCGAGTGCCGCCACTCGTACTAAATGATTCGTATACGCCTGTGTGGTTGGTGCGGCCTGGGTTGCCGTCAGCGTATCCGCGCCGATCCCACACTCCGCGGCAAACGCACGGTGGAGCGCCATCTCCTGATTGAGGGTCGCATCAAGGAGCTGGGCAAAGCGCCCCATGGTATCCAGGTCGGGAGCTTTTGCCGTCGCCAAGGCCAGGACGCGGCTATACTCGATCAGAAACACATAGTCCTGACACATATAAAACTGGAATTTTTCCAAAGGCAGGCTGCCATCTCCAAGACCGACCACAAAGGGGTGCGTGAGCGTCTTTTGCCAGGTCGGCGTAGCCGCGTGTAATTTTTGACTGAGTGACATACGAACTCCCTCCTCAAATGGCCCCTGTGACTCCACCCAACACCGGCTCGGTCCGATTCCGCTAGTCCCCTCCTCGTCGCGTTCGGCAGGCAGAGCCCCCATCCCGCCTTCAGCACTCCTCCCAAGAGGGGATGAAGAATGAGCGCTTCTGTAAATACAGGAAAAATTCCTTATTGCCCTTTGGCCCGCGCAGGGGCGATTCCGTCACTCCTTTGACTTCGGTCTGCCAATTGTCGGCACGCGCCTGCAGGTCCGCCAGCACTTCCGCATGGAGGGCCGGGTCGCGGACCACCCCGCCCTTCCCCACCCGCCCTTTGCCCACCTCGAATTGAGGCTTCACCAGGGCAACGATATCTCCCCTGGCTGCGATCAAGCTAATAACATGGGGAATAACCAAAGTGAGCGAAATGAACGAGGCATCTATCACCGCCAAACGTGGAGTCGGGATCAATTCGTCAGGGGCGAGGCTACGGATATTCCGCCGTTCCAGGTTCACGACGCGTGGATCCTGGCGGAGAGACCAAGCCAGTTGTCCATAGCCGACATCAACGGCAAAGACCTTGGCTGCGCCATGCTGCAAAAGACAGTCCGTAAACCCGCCGGTTGAGGCCCCGATGTCCAGAGCGGTGACCCCGCTCACCTCCAGACCAAAAGTCTTCAGCCCCCCCGCTAGTTTATGGCCACCTCGACTGACATAGGGGGATTGGGCGTCAGCCTTGAGCCGCACCGTGGTCGCCGGGTCGACCAACGTCCCGGGCTTGTCCGCCCGCTGCTCGCCGGCAATCACGGCACCGGCCATGATCAGCCGCCGGGCCTGTTCTCGACTGGAAACCAGACCCCGTTCAATCAGCAATAAATCAAGGCGCTTGCGTCGGCTCACGTTTCAGACGGGACGGCCCGTTCTACCACAAAACGGGCGATCTGACGCAGCGGTTCGGCTTTGGGACTAAAGGAGTGGAGGGCCGTGAAGGCCTCATCGAGCAGTTCCCGTGCATAGTGCTTGGTTTTTTTCATCCCCAGGACGGCCGGATAGGTGGCTTTGTGGCGCTCCGCATCCCGTCCGGCCCGTTTGCCCGTTTTTGCCGTGCCGCCCTCAATGTCCAGAATATCGTCCGTCACCTGGAAGGCCAGTCCAACGGCTGTCCCGTACCGATCGAGGCGGGCGTATTGTCTCGCGCTCGCCCCGCCGACCCGGGCGCCAACGCGCACCGAGGCCCGCAGCAAGGCCCCGGTCTTGCGGGTATGGATATACTCAACCCGTTTGCGGGTCGGCTTCTGGTGTTCGGCTTCAATGTCCGCCACCTGTCCACCAACCATACCGGCCATACCGGCCCCGGCCGCCACTTCCCATATGGCCTGGAGGGCGGCGGTGCGGTCCTGCCCACGTTTGAGCGCAGCCTGAGCCATAATCCGAAAGGCTTCGGTCAGCAACCCGTCACCGGCTAGAATGGCCATGGCTTCACCAAACACGATATGATTGGTTGGCTTCCCGCGGCGCAAGTCATCATCGTCCATGGCCGGCAGATCGTCGTGCACCAACGAGTACGAGTGGATCATTTCCAGCGCACAGGCAAAGGGCAGGATGGTCTGCGGCCGAGCGCCGACAGCCTCTCCGCTGGCGAGAGCCAGAATGGGCCGAATCCGCTTCCCCCCGGAAAACAGGCTGTAGTGCATGGCCTTGCCCAAGTTCTTGGGCGGATCCTCATGGTCGGCCAGCAATCGCCGGAGCGTCCGATCAATCAGCGTGCAGCGCCGTTGTAAATAATGTTCGAATTTCACGCATCCCCGTCTTCGTCGGTTTCTAAGCTTTGAGTCTGAAAGAGACCGCTGTTATCCCGCGTCAAGACCTCGACCCGTTTTTCCACCTCAGTCAGTGTTTTTTCCAGAAAGCGGGCCACCGCCACCCCTTCTTCAAATGCCCGAAGGGATTCTTCGAGCGACAGGGTTCCGCTATCGAGTTTCCCAACGACGTCTTCCAACTCCTGCAAGGCGTCTTCGAACTTTTTCTCCGCGGCACTGTCCATCTATGGTATCACCTCTTCGATACGCGCCCGCGCCTCTCCCTGAGCAAAAGTCAAGCGCACCTGCTCTCCAGGGCGGAGCGTGGCAGCATCCCGCACCACGGCCCCCTCAGGTATGGTCCGCGTGAGACTATACCCTCGACCCAAAACGGCAAGGGGACTCAGGCTGTTAAGGGTGGCGGAGAGGTCTTCGATCCGGGCGCGGACGCTCTCGTTCTTGCGCGCAAACGCCGAGTGGAGGCGGGATAACGCCGTCCGCGTACGCTCGCGCAGCACGTCAATCTGGTGCTGCGGGTCACGCATACGTTCTTCCAGCCGCACAGCCTGACGCCGCCGGTCGCTCACGGTCCGCTGCATGGCCGTGGCCAACGCCCGGGCAGTACCCGCCACCCGGTCAGACAGGTCAGTCCATACCGGCACAACCATCTCGGCCGCGGCAGTCGGTGTCGGGGCGCGGGCATCCGCCACCAGATCGGCAATGCTCAGGTCAATCTCATGGCCGACCGCGGCGATGACAGGCCGCTCGGAGTCGGCGATTGCGCGGACCACCCCCTCCTCGTTAAAGGCGGACAAATCTTCACGCGAGCCTCCACCGCGTCCGACGATAATCACCTCGACCTGCCCGTGTTCGTTCAGATCATTGATACCCGCGACAATTTCGACACCGGCTCCGGCCCCCTGTACCTTGGTGGGCCGGACGATGACTCGTGTATACGGACAGCGTCCGTGCAAAATGGTCAGAATGTCCTGAAGAGCCGCTCCCCCGAGGGCGGTGACAACGCCGACCCGACGTGGGAAGAACGGCAGGGGACGCTTGCGTTCCGGGGCAAAGAGGCCCTCGGCGGCAAGTTTGGCTTTGAGTTGCCCCAGGGCCAATTGCTGCTGACCAAGCCCCCGGGGTTCCATGCTGGCCGCATATACCTGCAAATCGCCCCGGGCGGCATACAGACTGACCCGGCCCTTCATCAGGACCTCCAGACCGTCCTCGGGCCGAAAGCGGAGCAGCCGGGCATAGCCGCGAAACATCACGCCACGCAACTGGCTGGTGTCATCCTTCAGGGTGAAATAGATATGCCCGGAGGCGGGGGTGCGCAGACCGGAGAGTTCACCCATCACCCAGACCTCGCCAAAACCGGCCTCAAGCCGGCTTTGGATCTGATTGGTCAGATCGGTGACAGACAACGCGCGCAAGGGGCCGGAGACAGAGGCAGAAGCCGTCATAAGAGTCGCTCAAGCACCCGCGCTAGCCTTTTGCCTCAGCCACCGTTGTCTGAAAGACCTTCCACGACTTGAGTAATTCAAGGGCCCGGTCAAGCTGCGGGTCTTTGCCCAGCTCCCCTTCTTTAATATCGACCTCGGGCAGGGCCCGGGGCTCGGCCTCAGCGGGACGGTCGTCCGCCGTCCCGCTCGGCGTGTTGCCGATATTGTCGAAGTGTCCGAGTAGATTCTCTTCACGCACCCCGTGGCGTCGCCGGACTGCGGCATAGGCTTCGGGTAGGTTTTCCAGTTCGATATCGGGGACAATACCGGTTACCTGGATCGACCGTCCGTTCGGTGTGAAATACATGGCGGTAGTCAGACGCAGGGCCGCCCCTCCATCGACCGGTAAAATCGTCTGCACCGACCCTTTGCCGAAGGTCTTGGTTCCCAGCACCACTGCCCGGCCATGATCCTGTACCGCACCAGCGACGATCTCGGAGGCGCTGGCACTCCCGCCATTGACCAACACGACCATGGGGATGTCCGTATATCCTCCGGGATGGGCGAAATACTTTTGTTGCTGGCTTTCGAGCCGGCCTTCGGTATACACGATCATTCCTGAGCTCAGAAAGAGATCGGAGACTTTGACCGCTTGGCTGAGCAGGCCGCCGGGATTATTGCGCAGATCCAATACCATGCCTTGGAGGCGATCGTTTTCCTGGCCGAGTTTTTGGAGGGCGGCGTCCAGGTCATGACTGGTTTGGTCTTGAAACTGGGTGACCCGGATATAAGCATAGCCTTCTTCCAAGGTTCTCGACTTCACACTGCGAATTTTGATCACTTCGCGAATAAGGGGCACATCGATCAGCCGGGGCGCCCCTTCGCGGCGGACTGAAATCACAATCTCGGTGCCCTGCTTCCCCCGCATCTTTTTCACCGCCTGGATGAGCGAGAGGTCTTTTGTCAGCTCAGCGTCGATCTTGATGATCTGGTCCCCGGCCTGGACCCCAGCGTGGTAGGCAGGCGTATCCTCAATGGGCGAGACAACCGTCAGAATGCCGTCTCGAATGGTGATCTCAATACCCAGACCACCGAAACTGCCCTCCGTATCGACCTGGAGTTCCTTATAGGAATCCGGTGTCAAATACGCGCTGTGCGGGTCCAACGCTCCGAGCATGCCATCAATCGCCCCGTCAATAAGGGTTTTTGTTTCCGTTTCCTCGACGTAGTTCTTGCGAACGATAGCCAAGACGTTGGTGAACGCCTCAAGGTCTTCATAGGTGCTACGGTCAACAGCTGAAACGAGATTGAGCCCATATCCCCCAAGCAAAACCACGCTGAGCCCAATACCGCCAGCAACTAATCCGACCAGGACTCGTCGCCGCTTTCTGTGCATCATGATATTCCCCTGTGCCATGCGCTCGGCTCCGTGCGGTTTTACACGCCCCCGGTTATAGCACACTTCACACGCGCCGATACGGGCGAACATGCTCGGTAGAGTCTCCGTCTCCCCTCGTTCTTCTAGCAGCGACACTCCCTTTCACCCCAGCCCTTTCCTGTGAGAGGAGGGTCGGAGAGGAAGAGTTTCACGATGAGACACACCCGCCCGCTCCCCGGGCTTGTCCTCCTCGTCCTACCGGCCCCCGGGCAATGCTATCCTTCTGACAGCAAGGGGGTATGCGCGCCAAGCGGCGCCCTCCCCGTATCAGCACGCCACTCCCCCTGTTGGATCAAACGCCGGAGCGTTTCCTCTACCTCGGGCTGCGCCCAGTCGTGATAGCCCACATGGTGATAAACGACCTGCCCTTGACGATCAATGACAAATGTTTCGGGATAGCCGGTAACCTCATATCTTCTCCCAACCTCTCCCTGGACATCAAGCAGCACCGGAAAGGTATACCCCCCTTCTTGCAGATAGGGCTTCACCGTTGTGGCGCCATCGACGTCTTGGCTCACGGCCAACAGGACAAAATCCTCGCCGCTGAGCTTGTGCGCCAGGGCTTCCAGAGTCGGCATCTCTAGCCGACACGGCCCGCACCATGTCGCCCAGACATTGAGCAGAACAACTTTTCCCTTCAACCGAGACAGACGGACGGCCTGACCTTCCATATCGGGCAGCAGGAAATCTGGAGCCGGGCGCGGCAGGGTGGTCTGAGAGGGCGTGGTGAGCAAAACAACCACCCCCAGCAGCACAAGAACGCTCACGCCCCCAAGGATAAGCCAGGATCTCACTGCGATTTCTCCAGCGCACCCTGGGCAGCCAGCGCCCGACCGGGCTTCCCTCTTTTGCAGAGAAGACTCGCTCCGGTCAGCATCAAGCCGATGCTGATCACCTGAGCTTGGGAGAAGGCTCCCCAGAGTGGAGGGTTGACCCGCACAAATTCCAAGAAAAACCGAGCAATCCCGGCCAAGAGCAAATACCCCCAGAACAGCACGCCCGGACGATACCCGGACGTCCGGCGGTTCCATAACACGGCTGCAATCGCAAAATACGCAGCCATCTCGTAGAGCGGTGTCGGATGGACGAACACGTCCGGCGGATAGTCCCAGCCGACAATGGCCTCCGGGTAGGCCATCCCCCAGGGCAGGTCGGTTGGTGGCCCCCAGTCCCCATCGCCAGCTAACTGGCAGCCAATGCGTCCGGTCCCATGGCCCAAGGCAATTGCCGGGGCAATCGCATCCATGGTCTCCCGCCAAGGCAGACCGTGGTGCCGGATGCCCAAACTGACACCAGCGATACCGCCGATTAAGCCGCCGTGCCAGACAAAGCCGGCACCGGTGAAAAGCAACGCCCAGGGATCCGCCGTAAAGGCAGACCAATGACCCAGAATGAAGAGCAGCCGGGCACCGATCAGTCCTCCCATAGCGGCCCATAGGACCAGTTTCGAGGCAAGATCCGGGCTCCGGCCCTGATAGGCAAGCCCTTTGGCCAGCAACCAGGTCGCGGAGACAAAGCCGAGGGCCATCATGACCCCGTAGCTGTAGAGCGTGAAGGGGCCGAGTTCGAGCAGGACAGGGTGCATTGTACTGATTATATCGAAGGGCCTGGTCTAATGCCAGTTCGGTGGGCATCTGGCCGGCGCTCATCTTGTAGGAACCGGAGGACTCAGCTACCTATCGTCCAGAGCACTACTCACGAGTATGCGGGAGCAGTATGCGGGCCGTTATCCAGCGGGTACGTGAGGCGCAGGTCTCGGTTGAAGGGGAAATCGTCGGGCAGATTCAGCACGGCCTGCTTGTCTTGCTCGGCGTGACAACGAGCGATACCGAAGCGGATGCGGACTTTCTGAGCGAGAAAATTATCGGGCTGCGGATTTTCTCGGATCAAGCCGGGAAATTTGCTTACTCGGTCCAGGACGTGGGCGGGTCGCTCCTCATTGTGTCGCAATTCACCCTGTACGGCGATACACGCAAAGGTCGCCGACCGTCGTTTACAGCCGCGGCGGGAACGGCCACGGCCGAACCGTTGTACGACTATTTTGTCGCCTGCTGTCAGCGCCACCCCCTCCCGGTTGCCACGGGTCACTTCCAGGCGCGTATGGCAGTCCAACTCGTCAATGACGGCCCGGTGACATTTGTTCTCGACACCACGGAACACGGGCCACGTCAGGGGGGCTGAGCGACGATGCCACAAGCCGGTTTTTGGTCCATTAGCCCTACCCGCAAGATACATTTTGGCAAAGATGGCTGGTGGTATGCCAACGATGAACGTATCCAGCATCGGCGCATCAACAAACTCTTTAGCCAGTGCCTCCGAAAGAATGCGCGGGGCGAGTATGAAATCGTGCTGGGATACGATCGTGCCAGGGTTGAGATTGAAGACACCCCTTATGTCGTTACCCGGGTCACCGGAGATTCGGAGCGAGGTTTTCGCCTGCGATTAAACGACGAGAGCGAAGAGCGACTGTCCCCCCACACGCTGGCCATCGGCGCCAACGATGTTCTGTACTGCAAGGTCAAGGGGGGACAACACGCGGCCCGCTTTCTTCGACCGGCCTATTATCAACTGACACAGCATGTTCGGCCGGCAGCCACGGGTGAGGGATTCGTTTTACCCATCGGCGCAACCACCTATCCGATCCAGGTTCCGGAGCCAGACTAGCCCGGTCGTTTCCCTATGCACATCGTCTTTGTCGAACCGGAGATTCCACCCAACACCGGGACAACAGCCCGGTTGTGTGCGGCCACGCAAAGTTCCCTCCACCTCGTGGGTCCATTGGGGTTTTCTCTTGAGAACCGCTATCTCAAGCGCGCCGGCCTTGATTACTGGCCAGCTGTCGACCTCCACGTGCACGAGTCGTGGAGCGCCTTCCTCGAGCGTCGCCCAGCTGGCCGGCTGCTGGCCTTTTCCGCACGCGCCCAGCGTTCCTACAGCACGGTCCGCTATCAGCCCGACGACCTGCTCGTCTTTGGCAGCGAGACACGGGGATTGTCAGAGGCGATCCGCACGGAATACGCCGGGAGCCTGTACACGATCCCGATGCCGGGGGCGCGGGTGCGCAGTTTGAACCTGTCTCAGGCTGCGGCGATCGTGTTGTATGAGGCCATGCGCCAGTTGGGACAGGTCTAGCAGGAAGCGGCGCTGGAAGCTTCATTTTTGTGGGAACCGCCACCTGCTGAAAAAGCGTCGGTTCCGGGCGACGATCCAATACCCCAGTTCAATCCCCCATATAAAGGGCGGCAGGCCGCCCACCCAGGCCAAGCGCGGGAACCCTCCCTTTCCGAGTACATACAAGCTAGCCCGCCCGGCGGACAAAATCTGTCCGCCGGGTGTAATGACGTGCACCGAGCGTTCGCACTGCCGGGCCAAGCTGTCCGTCATCGGGGGACGGGGAGCGTTCTGGTACGGAACCGCTCGAATCTGATTCGTGACGTCACGGCGTTTGACCCAGGCGACGGCCCGCTGACACAAGCCACATGCTCCGTCCCAGAACAGCCAGATGGGTTGGGCTCCAGCCGGTTCCATATTATCCCTACATAACCCCCAGGTGTCTCAACTCTTCGATGATGCGTTCACGGTGGGTGGCATTCCAATAAATGCGCTGGCACTGCCGACAGTGGAAGAAGGTCGATTGCGTTTGCCACACATACGCGGGTACGCGGGCTTGAATCCGACCGCGGTCGATTGTTTCCAATTCCTGGTTACACACGCTGCACCGCCTGAGCAGAGAGGGTGAGACCGGGAGTTGCAAGTCGGTGCAGAGCTGCTTGAGTTGCTCCCGAAAGCGGTCGGCACGAATAAATACAAAGGGCGGCATGTCGCTCTGGTTCAGAAAACAGGTCCGGCGGGTCAGCAGGATACGTCCCTGACGGTGCGCCGCGCGCTTCACACTCGCAGGAGAAACCTCGGGCATATAGACGGTATCATAGCCAAGAATCCGCAGCCATTTTGCCAAGGTACCGACCATACGGTCGGCTAAAAAGCGGGGCGGCGGCTCGGCAGACATCCCGGAGTCCTTTAGGGGTTCATATTTACCCGGCAGTCGCTCCCCACTATATTGCAACCGCCGATGATGCGGAAGACCTGGACTGCAAGGATATAATTTGCCATACGGGCGTCGCCGTTCCGCAGACAACGATATGAGTGGCCCTGCAGTCGAGGAGGTCGGCGTGGTGGGTGGAAAGTTTCGAGCGCGAGAGGAACACACCTGATATGGAAGGCAGGAACACTTTTGACTTGGCGGCTCTCCTCCCTCAAATTGAACCGTTCTTCAGCCTTCTTCGTGGCGATGTAACCCCGGAGGGTATTAGTTCAGGTTTTATTTTCAGTTCTATTGCTATTTTTCTTCTTTTTCTCGTTATGGTGCTCTGGAACTGGAGGTGGGCCGTCAGACCGTCGATTACATTCTTCGAAGACCTGCTCCGAGATCTGACAGAAGATATTCTCATCGACGAGCGTCAAAACTTGAAGCAACGAGCTAGCCGGGGTGAAGACCGGCTGAGCAAATTGTGGGAAGAGTTTGACGATACCCTCGTTGTGTCCGAAGGAGAAAAGCAACTCCAGAACACCTACGATGCTGCGCATTTTTTCAATACACAGAGCTTGGCACGAGTTATTACCGAAAATCGGCTTCTTGCGGCCGTTCCCGGGTTCTTGACTGGTTTAGGAGTCGTTGGCACTTTCACCGGCCTGTTTTTGGGCTTGTCCAAGATTAATCCCGAGGAGGTCGCTAGCATATCCCGCCTAATCCAAGGTGCCTCCATAGCCTTTAAGACCTCCGTATGGGGTGTGACTCTCAGCCTCGCGTTCAGTTTTATAGAAAAACTCGTCGAACAACGCGCCAGAACAGGTATTGCTAATCTACAAGACCGGATCAATACACTCTTTCCACGCATCAGTCCGGAGCAAACACTAGTCTATGTTCATGAGGCAACTCGTCAGGCCGCTATCACTCTGGACGGCCTTTCTGAACGCATCGGCAATAAGATGCAGGAGACGGTCAGCCAAATGACACAGAACGTCCAGACCGCTGTTATCGAAGGCCTTCAGCAATGCTTGCGGCCCGCTCTGGAATCCCTTGCCCGGGCTTCAAACGATCTCGCGGAACGTCAGGCACGAGGCGGGGCCGAGGCTCTTGAGCATCTCATCAGTCAATTTAGCGCCGGCATCAGAGGGCAAGGTGAACAACAGCGAGAGATGCTGGAAGCGACAACAGCAGAGGTGAAGACCTCCCTCAGCCAGTGGGGTAGCTCAATGGCGCATTTCATGACCGACCTGGAAACGCTGAACAAGCGTATGGACGCCAGGGAGAGCGCTCGTGCTGAATCGTTTGAGGGCTATGTCCAGAAATCGCAAACGGTTCTTCAACAGAGTCAGAAATTGCAGGAGCAGATCGAGACGATGACGCAAGGACTTCAAACGTCCGTCTCGGAAATGCGGACGGGGGGTGAATTGTTGCATAACGCTTCAAGTGGATTACGAACCTTGGCCGACCGGCTCCAGTCGGGAGTCAATCAGCTCGGCCTGACCCTCGGCCGGGTGCTGGAGCAAACCCAGAGACTTGCCAAGGAGAACGAAACGACAGGGCGTCACATTGACCAAACGATCAGTGTTATTACCGGCCTCAAGGAGACATTCACCGGCGTGGCTGACAGAATTCTAGAAGCGGCAACTGCTTCGCGCCAGCAGACGGATCTGCTCACACAGCATCAACAGCAATTGTTTGGAGCTCTCGAAAGTCATGTTGACCGATTGCAACAGCAGATAACTAAGCTTCTAAGCGACTACGCAAACCAAGTGCAGGCTCAGACTCAAGCCCGTCTGAACAAATGGACTGAGCAAACCGAGCAGTACACGAGCGTCATGGTAGCGGCAGTTGAATCCATTGCGAGCACCGTCGAGGAGATGGACGGTAAGATTGAGAGAGGGAGATAACGTTCATGTTTCAGCGTGTCTTCAGCGATGGCAGGCAGCACGTTGACGAAGAGAATCCGTACTGGATTTCGTTTTCCGATCTCATGGCCAGCCTGCTGGTGATTTTCATCCTGGCGTCGGTGGTGTTCATAGTTCAACTCCAGAGCAGACGCCTTGACGTCGAGCAGGCGATTAGAGAGTTGAGCGAGGCGAACAAAAGCCGGTCCGACCTCCTTGATGAGATCAAGGGGAAGTTGGAGGAGCGGGGTATTCTGGTTGAAGTGAGCGAGAACAAAACCGTACTGCGGATTCCTGATGAATATCTCTTCTTTGAGACTCGTAGCTATCGGATTCCATCGGACAAACAGGCTGCGGTGGCCACGATTGGCGACGCGCTTCACGAGGCTTTGCATCGGGGGATCACGGATGGCCGGCATCAATTCCTTGACACGATTTTTGTGGAGGGCCATACCGACAGCAGGCCCGCTCGCACCCTTGAACTCGGGAACTGGGGGTTGTCCGCAAACCGGGCGATCCAGGTGTGGCGTTTCTGGACTGAGGAGCGTACCGTCTCCAGTGGCCTCGCAACGCTCCTGAATTTCCAAGGAAAGCCCCTCTTCTCGGTCAGTGGCTATGCGGCGACGCGTCGTCTGCGAGAACCTGACGATACCGATGAAAAGCAACGCAAAAACCGACGCATCGACCTACGTTTTACAGTGAGACAACCTGTGATTGAACAATATCAGGGCGTACTGGATGCCTTTGACAATTAAGCTCCCCCAATTGAGACTTCCCAGGTTGGAGTTTGCTCTGCCTGAACAGACCGGCAGGGCCGACGTGACGCACTACCAAGCCCTGTCCGATAAACTTGAGCGTCTTGCCTTCACCGCCACCAATTCCGATGCCTTTCGTAAACGCAAGGGGCAGATGCATGCCTTGTTGCATGCAGGGGAGCCTGTCCGAAAGGTCGTGCAAACGCCCAGAGATATTCGCCCGCTGGTCGAATTGTGGCGGACGTGTGACGAGTGCCTTGCTCGGCATCCAATCGACCACGCGATACTTGAGCATTTTACCGCGCTCCGCCCGGCACACTCAGCGCTGGGGCTGTTTGCTTTCAGTCTCCTTTTCTTCGATCGTTTCGACCGGCTTGGAAATACGCAATCGTTTGCAGCATTTATCCGAGATCAGTTCCGTCGGAATGCCGACCGGAAGTTCTCACAGACACTCGCTCGTTTTGCCGAGTACGCCAAAACTCTCTTTACCGTTGAAGGGCCTGCGTGGGTTGTGAAGCAGGCCCGGAAAGATGGCCTCCCTTTGGAGAAAGCCGCAATTGCTCTTGGCCTTCCTATAGAGCGAGGAGGACGCTTTTTCGCCCAGTGTAAAAACATCTACTACCTGGACACGCTGAAAGGACTCCAGGTCGGACAGGATCACGAGGTTCTCCGTAAACTGATGCAGCGGGATACCTATGAAAGCGCGTATGAAAGTGGTTGGTTGCTGGGTCACAAGGTGGTTCAGATCATGGTTGGTAAGGCTGCGGGCCACAGAGAGATGCCGGACAACTGGCTCCGGGTAATCTTAGCCATTGCCGGCGACCCACGAGTCAGTATGCGCACCTCCAATTATGGACGATGGTGGGCAAGACTAGGGAGTGAATATGTCAAGCAGGTCTGTCAGTGGCTCTTAGGACGGCATATCGAACTGTTTCTGGAAATCCTTGAAGACTATACGAAGCAGAGTGGCCACTCTGATCTGCGACGGATGTTCCCCGCGCGCAAGCAGTTCCTTAAAGGAGTTTTTGAGAAAGGATTGGTCAGAGATGCACGGCTATTTCTCAGCAGGGAGGCTGACGGATACATTCGACGGCATTACAAAAAGAACCATATCCTTGCTTATTCTCAAGTGACCGGGAGTTCATCGGTAATCTATCTTAATATCGACGGGAAGCATGTCGTTGAAGGGACGCATAGCTTCTCTTTGCGGATATACCAACAGTTGCCTCGAGGGAATCCTGTTGAAGACTATGGCCGGAGTACTTTTTCTAGCCGCGATTTAGGAAAAGGACTCTGGGAGGACTATGTATCTGAGTTTGGAAGCACGGGGGTCGTCAGCATTGCACATTATCCCGATCGTTGGCAGCGTGAGGCGCTTGCCGCATTTCGCAAATGGGGAACATACCTCGACCCCTCAGACGTGTTGAATTCCAAGGACTATCGAAAATACAGACATCGATACGGGATCTCACCGGACTCTGCGGATAATCCATAGTGTCGCGCCAGACGCGTGAGTTGTCCGACATTTGCACATGACCTTCAGAGAACGATATCGCGCATTGTGGCAGAGAAACTCACAGGATGAGGGGTTCTCGTACAAGGCAGGAAAAGAAGATGTCAGTTTTTATCTGCCCCATAAGGCCTTTGCCGATTGCGAGTCCGGCCAGGGGGATGCCTTATCGCTGACGCAGCATATCCATTTCAAGATGCTCGAAGAGCAGGGGCTTGCAGAGCGGTTTGCAAATGGCTTTGCCTTGGAACTTGAGACTGTGGTCAACCTGGAATCGGACCCGCGTGTGCTGTTCGGACTACCTGACAGTTGGCCGGGCAGTTTTGAACTCATGACACAGGGGAGCAGCTTTCAGCGGTCTTTCGGTCTGAGATTGCGTCTGCGGACGGCATGTGGAGATACGGTCCCATACCGCCTTGAGGGCCCTTTTCTCCGCCTCAGTGAAATTGAGCATTACCTTCCATCTCCGGCCCAGTGGTCGGCCTTGAAAACGGTGGCTGCTCATCAGGCATTACCGGACGAGGCGCGGTCTGAATATCGCAATCTACTTGCCGTTCACCATATCCAGAAAGCGGCCGAGGCCGGCTGCGACATTGACTTACGCCAGTTTGCCGACCTCAAGACGAGGGAACCGGAACGGATATCGGTTTCGCTAGAGAGGCTTCCAGATGGCGGCCTCGAACTCACCCCGAATTTTGAGGGTCTGGTCTCACCCGAGCAGGTTGCCAGGCGTCTAGGGCAGATCGCCCCGGATAATGACACAATCCAGAGTCTGCGAGTTGGTGATACAATTATTTTGCTCGACGAGAAACGCCTGAAGGCGACTCAGGAACTCATAAAAAACCGATCCATACCAGCGAAATATGCCAGACAATTCCTTACCCTGCCAACGGCTTTCCTTGACGCCACTCTTGTCGATCTCGACGTTGGCTACTCTGCACGGGTTCAAGGTATCGCAGAGTTCAGACACGCTTACTTCGGTGAGCCAGAAGCATCAGGAATTGACTGGTTCGATCGGGTAGCCACGGACACGCATCAAACCACTCCGGGGCCGGAGTCCCTCGGCAGGGTGATTCAGGATTCAACGGATCTCGCCGAATTTCGGGAACGCCTGCAAGATGCCATTAAGACAGGAGCCGCCCAAGTTGTCTTTCGGGAACAGTTGATTTCGATTGCCGACCGAGAGTCGATTGAACGCGCCCTTGACGAGCTCGAACGGGAATTTCAGGCTCAAAGCGTCACGGAAGATTCCGCGCAAGAGTCGGTTCAGACCGACCCCTCAGGAGAAGCAAAGGGCAGTCAGACAAAGCTTGTCGTTGATGTTCGCCTCAATGATGAACTTCTTGATATAAAGTCCCGTTACGAAAATTCGCTCCCCGACAAGCATCTCTATCGGGGTGAACTGTCACGGTCGGGTTACAAGCGCCAACCGTTTCCTTATCAGGAGGAGGGCATTCGGTGGTTAATCGGCCTCTCACAGCGGGCACTTGAGCGTCCTGATGAAGAATCTCTATTGGGGAGTTTATTGGCCGACGACATGGGACTGGGCAAGACCCTTATGGTTCTGGTTGCTCTCGGAGAGTACTACCGTTTCTGTGTGGCCCGTGGGGTCACGCAGAAGCCTACTCTCGTGGTCGCTCCGCTGTCCCTTCTTGATACCTGGAAAACGGAAGTCGAGCAGACCTTTGTCACCTCTCCCTTTGTCGATATCGTGACGCTACATGGTGATGCGGGTCTCGCTCGTTACCGCCTTCCAGGGCGGGGTATCGAGATCAGAGAGCGGGATAATCCCTCTGTTCTCGAGAATGGCGAGACGAGCCAACAGGTGCTTCTTTCCCTGAAAGTAGGCGAAAGGTTCGGAATCAATCGCCTTGATACGCCGAGCCGATTAGTGATCACCAACTACGACACCTTGGCCAACTATCAGTTCTCCCTGTGTCAGGTTGATTGGTCATTTGTTGTTTTTGACGAAGCCCAAAGCATCAAAAACCCCAACACTATACAGACTCGGGCCGCCAAGGGAGTCAAGGCACAGTTCAAGCTGATGGTAACGGGGACGCCCGTCGAGAACCAATTGAGGGACTTCTGGTGTCTTTTCGATACTGCTGTCCCTGGCTTACTCGATAGTTATCAGGCATTCCGTCAAACGTATGTACGCCCGTTACTCAGAGTTGGAGCGGCGTTACCGGAGGTTCGACAAGAGGTTGGGAAGCAGATCCGTGAGAATGTTGGTGCACTTATGCTCAGGCGTATCAAGGAAGATCACCTGGAAGGATTACCTGATAAAAAAATATATGTTGGGATCAAAAACGCTCCCGGAAACTATATCTATCTGGCGAGTATGGACTGTCGCATGTCCGATTCGCAGCGCGATATCTATAATGCAGTTATCGAGGGTACCATCCGGGGAATGACCGAGGGGAATGAGCCGGGCCTTTTTCTGGCCGGATTACAACGTTTGCGCGACGTTTCCCTGCATCCAGGCTTACTTGGTGGGGCGGCGCTTCCCCTGCCAGCTACGGTCCAAGAGTGTCGGGCTGAAATCCGAAAGTCCGGCAAGTTAGCAGCCTTGTTATGCCTTCTGGACGAGGTTCAGGAGCGAGGAGAGAAAATTTTAATCTTTGTCATTAACAAGCAGCTTCAGGCTTTCTTGAGCCACGCCCTCGGCAAAATCTATGCTCTGCCTGTATCCGTGATCAATGGAGATACCAAGGCGGTCGCCAAGCGAAAATCCGATGTGACGCGTCGGAGATTGATCCAGCAATTTGAAGCGCGTGAAGGGTTTGGGATGATGGTTATGTCTCCGATAGCAGCCGGGGTGGGACTCACGATCACGGGGGCTAATAATGTCATTCATCTCGAGAGACACTGGAATCCCGCCAAAGAGGATCAGGCTACCGACCGGGTCTATCGCATTGGGCAGAGTAAGGATGTGCGTGTTTTTATTCCGATTCTACATCATCCCGAGCATGACTCCTTTGACCTACACCTTCATCGGCTTCTGGCCAAGAAGATTGATCTTAAGGACGCCGTTGTGGTGCCGGAGAGAGTTACCTACGAAGCGTTTCAGCAGACAGACATATTGGGACGGACAACGGGCCAAGACATTCCTTCACCTCTTTCAGAACAAGACCTAGACCTGATGGGATGGGAGCAATTTGAGGCGCTTGTGGCCGAACTTTTGTGTCGAATGTTTGACGGCGACGCACAGCTTACCCCTATGAGTAATGACAAAGGATGCGATATGATATTTGTTTCCACGCATGGCAATCTACTTGCTCAATGCAAACATACAAAATATCGGGTTCTGCAAGGTGACTCTTTTGTTCGCGAAATTTATGCATCTCAGAAATTCTACGCCAATCGTCTTGCAAAGAGTTTTGAGAAACTTGCTGTCTTCACCAATGCCAGGAAGATTAGCAAACAGGGCAGGAGAACTGCGGAATCCCATAGGGTTCAACTTCATGACCGCTCTTGGATTTTGGAGAATCTTCGACAATATCCCATCACGAAATTCGATCTCCTACGGCGTATCGACAAGCCGCGTCTCACTTGGTGAACGCTGACGCTCTCTCCTGATAGTGAGCAAC
This sequence comes from uncultured Binatia bacterium (SeqCode), assembly GCA_965116085.1. Classification (GTDB taxonomy): domain Bacteria; phylum Desulfobacterota; class Binatia; order Bin18; family Bin18; genus Bin18. Next base: position 3,451,845 of record OZ220487.1, on the reverse strand, counting down.
TTCACTCCGCAGGATGAATATGAGCCCCCTCCCCACGGTTCTCCTGACGAATGAGAGTAATAGACAATTCTGCATAGTCAGCCGGTCTCCTAGCCGGTCCTTGCGCCCCGGAGAGCAAATGGGCTAAACCGCTCTACAAGAATACGCCCCACGAAGGAGGTCCTTATGAGAATGTATGATTCACTCGGTCCGAATCCGCGCTGCGTCCGCATGTTCATGGCGGAAAAAGGCATTACGCTTGATACGATCGAGGTAGATATTCTGGGTGCGGAGAACCGGCAGGCGCCCTATACCGATAAGAATCCCGGCGGCCAAATGCCAGCGCTCGAGTTGGATAATGGCAGCGTCCTAGCGGAAACGGCCGCCATTTGCGAGTATCTGGAAGATACCCAGTCCGGCCCGGCGTTAATCGGCTCGACCCCGGAGGAGAAAGCCGAAACCCGCATGTGGCAGCGGCGTATTGAACTCCAGATCACGGAGCATATGTATAACGGCTTCCGCTATGCTGAGGGCCTAGACACGTTTAAGGAGCGTATGCACTGTCTGCCCGAAGCCGCAGCCGGCCTCAAGGAAATCGTGCAAGAAAAGCTCACCTGGCTGGATGGCCTGATGGAGGGTAAACAGTTCATCGTGGGCGATCGGTTTACGTTGGTCGATATTATTCTGTACTGTGCCCTTGATTTCGGGGCCGGCGTCGGCCAGAAGATCAGCCCGAACCTGAAAAACCTGACCGCGTGGTTTGCACGCGTCGATGGGCGCGCCAGCGCAGCCTCCAGCATCCACGAAAAGGCCAAAACCGCGGGAATGAAGGCGTAGTCTTTCTGCCCTTCAATATCCCCTCTTGGGAGGGGAGTGAGGAGTACCACCCTCTCCCTGTCTGTTGAAGGACACGCCTCCTCATTATCTGTTGTGCCGCGGAGCAGCGGAGGGGGGCTGATGATGATCGGAGTGGCGAGTGGGCCGAGGACCGGTCGGGAACCCGTCCCGGTCCTTCGGGCCGCCCATCCGGGGAAGGGACTCGCCCTCTCCCTGAGAGTCTCTACGGCCCCTCACTCTGCTGTCCCTCCGTGCCCCCGCTCCCTTCCTGCGGATAATAGGTAATCCTCCGATATACTGCCTCAGCGGGTTCGAGGTAGCCCCCATCATCGTCTGGAATCCACTCCGCAGTGATCTGTGCTACCCAATTCCCGTGGGTGTCATACTCGTAAGTATAGACCTCTTTGCGCTGAATCGCGCCATCCCTGTCAGACGCAACCCACTCCCGTTCGTTCCCATGCTCGTCATAGGCGTACACCCAGCGCGACGTCAGCGCCCCGCTTCGTCCGCGGGTGATTACGGCTCGTATTCTTCCGTCGGCGTCGTACGCATACGTGTTACTTGAGATCGGAGAGCCATCGGCGTCGGCCAAGGACCGTCTGGCGACCCGGCCCTCCTCGTCGTAGCTAAAGCTTGCTCGATGTAAAAAGGTTCCGTCCGGGTCATGGTGATCTATATGGGCCGGCTGTCCATCTTCGGTATACGTATAGACATCTCGAAACCAGAGATCACCATCCACGTCGGTACTCACCGCCTGTGTCAGGTGGCCCGCCTCGTTATAGACATGGCGGGTCTTCCGCCAGAGCGTCCCCCGGGAGTTGTACAGTTGTTCGATACTCAGCTTGCTCCCCCGATTGTACTGGCGGACGAGGCGGACCATCGCTGCTCCGTCAGGCGCGTACTCTGTCCTTTCCGCGAGTTCTCCGTTCGTCCCATACTGAGCGATAGCCGTGAGTATCCGTTCGCCCTCAATCCACGTATCCGGCTCTCCAGGCGGGTTCACAAACAACACCTTTTCCGTCTGCACGGTTTGGACGGCTCCAACTAGCGCCCGGCTTGCGCGGATTTCCTTCGCTCCCATAGCCGCAATGACGTCGGCCCGGGCGTGGGGGGCCAAGGAGGCGGGGAAAGAAAGAAAAAGACAGAGGAAGAAAAGAGAGGCATGAGACAGCGGATACCGCTGTGGTTGCGAGACAGAGGTGTGCCGCGTGCGAGAGAATTCCATTACGACTGGGCGTCTTCGGTCTTTCGAGTTCATGGGTCGTCTGAAGCAGTATATCTTTTCTTTGCCTTTCTTGACACGTCTCTCGTCTCCGCAGAATAATCTCCTCAAATGAGAGGAGAAGATGTACGAGACAATGCACTCAAAAATCATTCAAGGCTGGAGACTTTGCGCTGGGAAGCTGGTGTGGGATCTCAAGAGGCGCGGGGCCATCCACACGCTGGCGCAGGCCAGCATGGACTACAACATCATGATCCGCACCGAGCATTCGGCTTACAACTTGGAAACGATGGTCGCTCTGTGCGACGCCGTCCAGACAGCCGGGATGCCCCCTGTGGTCCGTATTCCATCTCTTGAATATGAGCACGTGACGCGCCTGCCGGACTGCGGTTGTCGGAGCCTGATTGTATCGCATGTCAAAGTCGGAGCCGAGGTACGGCGCTTCATTGAGCTGGCCAAATACCATCCCCAGGGAAAGCTGGGGGAAAGCCATTTATCTGGGAGCGAATACCGAGTATGAAGATGTGGAGATGCAGATGGCGATACAGTACGCCAATGCAAACACTTTACTCGGTGTGACCATCGAGACCAGAGAAGCCATTGAGAGTATGGACAAGATTCTGATTCCCGGCATTGACCTAGCCCGGATCGGCTACCAGGATTTGGCTCAAAGTCTGGGCGCACCGGGTCAATTCAACAATCCCGAGTTGCGCGAAGCGACCGCTCGGGTGAATACGTTGTGTCGCGAGCGTCCGGGCTTCGTTGAAGAAAGGAAAAGCCATGCGGGATCTCGCAGAAAGAATACCAGACGTTGAACAGTTACTGACCCTGGAGCCAGAGGAACTCGGCGCAAAGCTGTTGTTCGTGCTGCGTCAAAGGATCGAAGAGGACGACAAGCTGGTGCATCTTGGAAACTTCTTGCTTGAACTGGCAGGAACTGGAAACCGCGTATCCGACTTTTGGCCCATCGAGAAATTCGAAGAGATAACGGTTGCCATTTGTGAGGCTTGGGCGTGGCTGGAGGCGCAGGGGATGCTCATCCCGAGCCCTGACCCTAATGGCCCAGACGGTTTCCACATCCTGAGTCGACGGGCGCTTCAATACGAAGATGAAACCAAGTTTGCAAACACCAGAGTCGTACGAATTCTCCCGAAAGAGGTTCTCCATCCCCGGATCGCGGACAAGGTGTGGGCGGCATTCGTCCGTGGCGACTTCGCTGTCGCCGTGTTTCAAGCCATGAAGGGCGTCGAAGTTTTCGTCCGGGAAGCCTCTCGATTCCCGGACTCGGGTATCGGCGTCAAGCTCATGCAGGAAGCGTTCAAACCCGATGGCGGAGTTCTGACCGACAAGGATACGGGAAACAGTGAAAAAGTAGCGCGAATGCAGCTCTTCGCTGGGGCAATCGGCGCCCACAAGAATCCGAATTCGCATCGCGACGTCGACATGAACGATCCGCGGGAGGCCCTGGAAGTCATGATGCTGGCGAACCACCTTATGCGAATCGTGGAGGCCAGAAGGCCATCCGAGGATTCCAGCGCTGCGGGTTGAACCGTCTCCTCGCCGGAGAGATTCCAGCGTCGGCGATGTTTCCCGACCGACCGTCTCCGCCCGCCAGCGCCTATCGCCGTTCGAGGCGGACTTTATCACCCAGTTCCAGGTCTTCCAGTGTTCGTCGGAGGGCGTCTTCCATGGCGGCGAGGGCGTCGGCGGGAATCTCCGCTTCGAACTTCCCCTCCACGACAAGTCCCTTGCCGGCCCGCAGCCTGGGAACGACTTTCGTGCCGAGCCGGTTCCAGACCTCCGGCGGCACGACTCCGGCCAGACGCAATCGGACCGGGGCGGCGGCCCTGCGCGGTTCGTTCTCATTCCCGGACTCCTGCACGGCGGTGGGGCCGGGTGTGGGAGGCGGCGGCGTATCGGCAGCCGGCGCCGGTTGCGGCTCGGGCGCTCCCGCCGCCCGAATCTCCTCGCTGCGGCCCCTGGTCAACAGGAACACCTGCGGTTCGAACGCGACTTCCTCCGCCCCGACCGGCGCGGCATGTCAGATCCGTTCGTCCCCGCCGTCCGTCCTCGTGCCCGATGCGAGGCCGAAGGCGCCGCTCGCGACACGGCAGCCGGGGCGCCGAGCCGGGTCAGCGACCCGGCGAGAAAGCTCTGGCGCAGGCCGGTAAGCGGCCAGGCCCCGCTTTCCCTCAAGGCCGGCGGCCAGTGACGGTCGAGAGATAGCCCGCGCCTACGGATTCGCTGAGCAACGCTGCGGTCTTGAGCGCCGTGATCACGCGGCCGCAGAGCGTCTCGCTGGCGCTGCTGTGCCCCGCGCCAAGGTCGGTGGTCTTGAGGCCGGACTCGGCCCTGGCGGCGGCGAGCGCCACGAGGCGGCAGCCGCCCCCCACCTCGTCCCGCGCTGCGTTTTCCGCGTCCCTGACTCTGGTCCGCCCCGCGGCTCGGTCTGCCCGGCCGAACTCCGTGCCGAGCACACCGTCGGCCACCTCGCGGGAGACCCGCTGCCAGGCGAGCCACAGTTCCGTGCGGTCTCTGAGTGCTCGCCCCGGCTTCCTGACGCACCAGACCAGGGAGGCGGGATACAGCCGCGGCGAAGCGCCCCGCTGCCTTGTCCATTGCGCAATCCGCTCCGCGGTCCCTTGGCCGGGTTGCCATGCCGCCTCTGGATCGACGACCAGCGTAAGGCGCGGCGTGTCCGGAACGGCGGCGCCGTCTTCCGGGAAGGCACTGAGCGGCAGGCCGCCGCCCCGCGCGACTTCTGCCTCCACCAGCTTGCGGATCGCCGGCCGGATTTCCGTGTCTTCGGCGAGCGCGGCGCGGGGGGCGCTGACGACCTTTTTCAGGGTCGCCTGGTGATGGATGCGGAACCCGTCCGTGCCGGTCTTGCGGATGAAGAACCCCGCCGCTTCCAGCGTCCCGGCCGCCTGGTCGACAGATGCGGTCTCGATCTCGGGTTCACCCGGGGCGAAGCGCAGTTCGGGAAGATGCGCCCCCTTGTCCACCTGCCCGCCGGAGGGCTCGAACAGGAGGGCTGCGCCGACCCGGCGGTGAAGGTCGCGCCGCGCTCCCTTCGTGTCGGCGTCCAGCGTACGGGCATGGGACGTGTCGCCCGCCAGGGCGGCTCGATCGCCGCATCGAGCCGCTGCTCACTCAGTTGGCCGAGCACGACCGCGCGGAACTCCGGCACATGCAGCGGCGCCGAACCGAGCGTGATCAACGGCTCCGTCCGCGCCTGCTGGAAGTGCTGGCGCGCTGCCCAGGAGATCCACTGGGCCAGCATGGCAAGCGTACCGCGGGTCTGCGGGAACTGGGAGAGCACGCTCCCTTTCCTCCAGAAGCCGGAGAGCGGCGAGGGGTGGGAGGGAGAGCAGGCCTCGAACCGGCTCCTCAGCAACTCGCGCGCCTTGGGCTCGGGGATCGCACTGTCCACGGACATCCATTCGGAGGGCAGGCCGACGGTTCTCTCGAAACACCCGTCCGCGTAGGGCTTCGAAACTCGCTTGCGTATCCGCTCGTCGCCGAGGTCCTCGAACAGCGCCGCCGCACGACATCGCCGCTCTCGGCCTCGTCATTGGCGATCAGGTCGCGGTGACGCGGCGCACCACCTTGGTGATGCGGTCCTGCCATTGGCGGTCCCAGTCCGTCATCTCCACTTGGCTGCGCGGCAGGCTGATGACCGCCGCCGCTCCGGCAACCCCGGTGACGGCGACTGTCAAATTCTGGATGACAGCGTGAAAGCCCTCGGCCCGGTCCCGATGGCGGTTGACGAAGTTCAGGATCTCGTCGAACAGCAGCAGCACAGGTGCCTCTGCGGCGGCGAACACCCGGGCGAGCGCCTCGGTCTCCGGCAAGCTGGCGGGCGAGATCGCCCCACGGCGTCTCACGTCCCTCGGAAGGACCCCAGGCATTTCCCATAAACACCCCAACCCGCGCTTTGGGAAGGCTTGAGACGCCCGCCGCCGCCAGCAGATCGGGCACGCTCGGCAGGCCGGCAACCCCAGTACCGGCGTTGGCAAGGTGGTAGAGCGCCGTGAGGGTATGGGTTTTGCCGCCGCCGAACTGGGTGACGGGGGTGAGCACCGGCAGGGTGTTCTGCGTCCCGCCGACGAGGCGGCGCAGCATCATGCCGGCATGGTCTGTCAGCGCGCGGGTGAAGCAGGTGCGTGAGAAGAACTGCACCGGGTCGCGGTAATCAAGCGGCGCCGTGCCGGCGATCACCTATTCCAGGGCGACGGTGAATTCGTCCGGGCTGAAGGAGCGCCCTTCCCGCGCCTCCTGCCGGGGCATGACGACCTTGTGCCAGGAATGCCTAGTCATTGCCGCTTTCGGCGTTTCTCGCCGACCGTATCGGTACGCGCCTTCCGGTGACCACGATAATCGCGCCCTTGCGCATTACAGTGCCCTGGCACTTGATCAAGTCCCGCATGACTGCCGCTTCCTCCATGGCCGTCAATACGTCAAGCCGAACGATGCACGGATGCGGCAGGCCGCGCAGAAAGACAAGCTCGCCGAAGTCCTTATCCTCGGTGACGAGTACCCGGTCTTCGCGGTAGGCGATAGCGAGCAGCGCCTCGTCCGAGGCGTTCGCGTGTCCGTCGCGGGCGGACAGCGCATCGTGCCCGAGATCGATCAGGGTCCGGGGCAGGATGTGCGACGCCACGTAGACATCAAGAAGGAACTTCACGGAGCCTCTCGCAGAGAAATGCGGTCATGGACACGCTCGCCGGCCAGGGAGCGATGGGCGAAGACCAAGCAGGCCCGGATGTCCTCGGGCTCGAGAAACGGATACTCGCAGAGTATGGTTTCCGCGCTGTCTCCCGCCGCCAGCTTCTCCAGCACATGCTCCACCGCGATGCGCATGTCGCGGATGATCGGCTTGCCGCCGAAGACATCGGCCCGCACGGTGATGCGGGCCAGCAGTTCGGTCTCTTCCGTCATGATCCCGTCCTCCTTCGATTACGTTCCCCGGTTCCCGCCCCCGCCGGATGAAGCCCGCCGCCGGCGAACGGATCGGCCACCAAGGGCGGCTCTCCACCGTGCGCTGCCTTGACGAGGGCGCGGCCCGCCTCCAGCCAGGCTGGCCTGGCACTGTTGTCCCAGTTGGCGAAGTCGGCGATCAACTTCAGCAGGCCGCGCCGGATATTCGCATCGCTTTCGCCGTGTCCGCAACCGACCGGCGGCAACTCCTTGCGCGCCGCTTCCTTGAAATCTTCTGGACAGTGGGGGTCGCAGGGGTCCGGCAGCAGGAGCACCAGCAGCATGGCCCGCGAGGAAGCAAGCGGCCGCCACGCCCACTACAGATGCAGCGTCGAGGGGTGGCCGTGGCGGATCGACTTCTCACGCACCGCGTGACGCGGCACCGCCGCAATCGGAAAATCCACCTCCGCCAGACGCTTGCACTGCCGGGGGATCATCGGCGCATCTCGCCGACTAACCGGACTACATAGTTATTGTCCATTCCGAATCTGGGATAGCCTCCTCAATCATATTCTTAAGGTATCTGGCGATCCAGCCATAACGCTCGCGACTGTTCCTACCCGATGGATCGTAGCACTTTGCAACCAATGACAATCTCCTATCTGATTCTCGAATAAATAGTCGATCGTTTGATAAGATGGGATTATCCTATATTCTGCTCTGAAGAATCAAATGGTCAAACAGCCTGCTTCCCTTCGGCGATGTTCTCTTTATTCGAGTCTCCCAGTCCATGAATGCGTATGCCGACTACACCCATACCTACGTGCCATGCCTCTTTGATCTCGTAGTCGACCCACTCTCGTTTAGCGGTTTCCGAACCTACCAGAACGGCACAGCATGTGCGACCCTTCATCTGTTCGACAATCCATCTCTTGATCGCGAGGTCGCCACCTTTCTTTACCGTCTCCCAGTCATTGTCGGCAGATAGTTCATTCCCGTCCAAAGCTCCGATGTTTCGCACCTCTGCTGCTCGCCAAGAGTCCTGATCGTAGTGAAAACTGTAAAATACCCGGCGCTTCATGGTGTTATGCCTTTTTTAGTGTCTGATTATCTGAGCAAGAGAGCGACAGCGACCGAAATGGCCAGTGCAAGATAGAACGGACACAGGGTGACCGAAAATACCGCGCCAAGCCAAGGGCGACGAAACGCCGAGGTGTCCATCGAGAAGTCTGTATCGTCTTCCTGCAACACACGGACATGATCGTAAAGATCACGGAACCGTCGCTCTTGCCACAAGAAATAGCCATCAAGCCCCCAAAAAACGAGCACCGGGACAAGGCCGATCCAGGCAAGATCGACCCGGTTTTCCCGGACGAGTAGAACCAGAAGCGCCGACACGAGGATGACGGCCCATCCCTTGACACGGAACGAGTCGGTGGCAAGACGAGTGATCACGCCTTGAATGAACTCCAGATGTTTGAGCTTCGGACTCATCGGTCACGTCCAGTGGTATGAAGCGTATCCACATTGAGCCGGTAGTGCTGCACCTTGGTGACCTCGTGCCACGAAAACCTGGCCGGATCCCGGACCGGATCCTGAAGCCGGGGTTCGCCGACGCAAGCGATCACCACATACAAACAGTAACAGTCCCGACGGTCTTCGGCGACCCGGCGCTTGTTCGGGGTCAGCAGGATGCTGCCGGTCTTTCCGGCCAGTCCCTTGATTTCGATCAGGCGAAGCTCCCCGGATTGCAGGTCGAGGCTGGTGATGTCGCGTAGCCGAGGTTCCGCTCGTGCACGTCCTGGACCTGACATCCCCGCGTCGGCAACCGAACTGGAGGCCTGGACGGAGGCAGTGCTGGTAGTGGCGGGCCGCGGTGAGGTACTGGCCGCCAGGCCCGGACGTTGAACCGGGGTGTGCGCCCCGCTATCCTTTCCGCCTTTCCCAAGTCGGTCCACGAGCCGGTTTCATCAAATTTCTTGCTCGGAAACAACCCGCCGGCGGCCCATTCCTGGTCGAAACCGTGACACGCAAAGATGCCGTCGAGGTCCGTCTCAGGCTACTGACACATGTTCCCGTAGCGCACCGGTGAACGGAGGCAGCGCCGGTATTGCTGGAGATGTGGTCTCTGTTGACTTGTTACCGTGAGCACAGATGTCCACGGTGTACCCGGCGTCAGCCACACGGGTGCGGTGATGGTAGCGACAAGATCATGAATGAGATAGGAGACAAAGACCTGACGTTTGACGCGGATGCAGCGGGACGATGCACTGAGGATAGACTGGCTTTGCCGATTCTGGCGCCGGAGAGTCCGATCACCGGGAGAACCGCCGGGACCCCGACTCGGTGGCACCATGGAGCCGATGACACGCCCGATCTTCGCATTGTACGTGATGAGCACCCATCTTATCCGGGAGGCCGCGAGATCGCAGATCGGCTTCGTACGCACTTTGACCGCGACCCGCGCTCAGCCATCGGCGAGTGGCGCGGCATCAGCGTCCTTGAACGCAGCGCGCCCGCTCCGGGGGCGCGCACGCCCTCGCCGGTTGACTGGGACGATGCGGATTTCACTGCCGTCGTCGTGCTGACGGAAGCGACGCTTGTCGACGACCACGCCTGGGTTGGCTACGCGACTGATACCGCACGGACCACGCGTAGAAGGGGACCCCCCGGCCGGGTTCTTCCCGGTGACGATGGAGCATCGGGGACTCACGTTGGGCTTCGAACAGCAGGCGCTGCGTTGGGATCGCTGGGACGTGCCCGCTGCGGACCGGCTTCAGCGCCTCACGGCAGACCTCATTCACGAGCTCTGTCGCATGCTGCGACATCGTATCGATATGCTCCGGGGCAACGGCGAAGAAACGGCGTTCGGACGTTATCTGGAGAAGATCCGGGTCTTTATCAGCCACTCGAAACATGACGGGGACGGCGAATTGGTAGGCCTCGGCATTCGCGACTGGATCCATGAGCACCGCCCGCTCGACAGCTTCGTTCGATGTCCACGACATCCCGCCCGGATTGTCGTTCGGAGAAATCTTGCTGCATCAGATCGACACGGGGGCTGTCGTGGCTGTGCATACCGACTTCTACTCGTCGCGCGAGTGGTGCCGACGCGAGGTCATCAAAGCGAAGCGACGCTTGGCGCCGAGCCGTCGATTGCGTACGGGATACCGATCCGCGTGGAGTGGCCTATCTCGGCAATGTGCCAGTCGTCCGGATGGATCCCGACCGGAGGGACAGGATTTCCGCTGTTATAGGCCGTCTCCTGGATGAAATGTTCCGCACGTGGATGTGGCTCTGTCGGGTGGGCCTCCGTCTGATGGAGTCTCCGAAGGTCGTATTCACGGCGCGCCCGCCCGAACTGATTGCCTTGGCTGCGTCGTCTCCTCATAATGGAGAGACGGTTTCAACAATCGTCTATCCTGAACCGCTGCTGAGCGCCGATGCAGAACGGCTGTTCAAAGAAGTCGCGCCGGGAGTCCGCCTGCAAACGTTGACGGACTGGCTGGAGGAACGCCCATGACCGCACCCGACACCGGAAGATTGACCGCCGTCGGCGTCTCTGTCTCGGAGAGCCCGGATTTGTGGGCACTGGGGCTGAGCGACGGGCATCTGCGTGACGCGATGGCCGAGATCGCCCTCTTGGTGCTCGCATCGGGAAGGAGTCTGGCCTACGGTGGAGACCTGCGGCCAAACGGGTTCACGGAGCTGCTGGCGGAGTTGGTGGGACGGTATCGGAACCATCCCCGGCATGGCGGGACCATCGTCGTCACCGACTATCTGGCTTGGCCGGTGCATATCCGGATGACATCGGAAGAGATCGCCGCATTCTCCGCCGAGCACGAGCCCGCCGCCCGTCTCATTTTCCTTGCGCTGGACGGCGCGCGCCTCGCGCGAGAGCAACGGCAGATGCTGTGCGCGCATGAGCCGGACGAAGAGGAATGGACGGAAGGACTGGCGACGATGCGAACCGTCATGCGCGGAGACATCGGGGCACGGATTGTTCTCGGCGGCAGGGTCGAGGACTACAGGGGGACGATGCCCGGGATCGCCGAGGAAGCATACCTCTCTCTGGAAACAGGTCAGCCCGTGTTCCTCGCAGGCGGATTCGGCGGCTGCGCGCACGATATCGCGGAGACGGTCGGCCTCGCCGAGCGCTGGGCCGGTTCGCGCGATGGATGGATCGGCCGGGAGCGCTTCCACAACTATTCGCCGGACGACCTGCACAACGGTCTTTCCCACGAGGAGAACGCCGTCCTGGCCCGCACGCCGCACATACAGGAAGCGGCAACCCTCGTCTCGCGGGGATTGCGCCGAGTCCTCGGTAATCGAGATCGTGATGCGTAGGGTATTCACTAGCTACCATCATCCACAATGACCAGAAGTACAAGGAGGCGCTGGTCAAATTCGGTGAGAATCACTCGATATTTGTGGATCGATCCGTTGACACTGGCGACGACATCCCTGACGACTGGACCGACGAGCAGATCCGTCGCGCTATCAGAGATCAGTATCTCAGGGACTCGACAGTGACCATCGTGTTGGTCGGCAGTAAGACCAGGTGCCGGAAGCACGTAGACCGGGAAATTCACTCAAGCATATACGATGGCCCGGGGAACAAAAAGTCAGGGCTGATCGTCGTCAACCTTACCGGGGATCTCTGATAATGAATTCACGGCACCCCATGGAGATGAAGAGAAAAAACTGTCGTACCCAGAGGTTACGTCATGGACACATGTCAAGGAACGGGCGGAATACGAGCGTCGGTATCCCTGCATGCCTGATCGAATCATCGACAACCTGATAAAGTTGGGCGTCAAGATATCTGCCGCTCCCTGGAGAAAGATTAACGCGGAAACGCTTAGATTCCTGATTGAGGCTGCCTTTCGTAATCGCGCTGATGCGGCCCCTCCCCACGCCCCCGCCACGCCACCCACTGGTCGCTCCGCTTGATGGCCCAGGGGCCGGGACTGTCGCACACGACGGTCCGGAGCCTCGGGATGCGGCGCCCCCTCCCTGGTTGTCGCCCTTGATGGCGCCCCCGGCTTCGTCCTCGGCCCATGCTCCCGCCGTCCACCGGGCCAGGGATGTCCTCGCCTTCCGGCAGCCGCGTGACCGCCGGCCTTGATGTCCCCCTCGTCAGGGCCCCCTCCGCCACCCCCAAGCCCGCGGCGGGCAGGGCCGGGCTCGCTCAAGGAGAGCTCGGACGCGATTGAATACCCCAAGCCCGCGGCGGGCAGGGCCGGGCGCCCGCCTGCCGGCCGTCGGTACCGGGTTGCGCCCATGGATTGCCTCTACGTGGGAAGGGACATCAATGGAGGCCCTACCCTCGGCGGCGGTCCCGAGGAGCAGCGGAGCGGTTCCTTGCCTGTTGGCTCGCCAGGCGCACTCCTGCGGGGGTGGGAATGGGCAGGTTTCTCCTGACGATGCCCCCTTGGGGAGGGCATCATTTAGGGGATCGTCAAGATTGGGACTTGATTGAGCCTGCGGTGTATAAATGCGTTCCCTCTTACCTAAACCAAGCAAGTACGCTACCCTTCATGGGAGGGGGGACTGGAAGCGTTCCAGCGTTCATCATCGTCAAAAGGAGGTCAGCATGAAATTCGGCATTTTTTATGAGTTATCCGTTCCCCGGCCCTGGACCCAGGAGGCCGAGCGCAGCGTTTATATGAATGCGCTCGAACAGGTGCGGCTGGCCGACAAACTTGGCTTTGAGCAGGTCTGGGCGGTAGAGCATCACTTCCTGGAAGAATACTCCCACTGCTCTGCTCCCGAGCTTTTTCTGACCGCGTGCGCTATGCAGACCAAAAATATCAATGTCGGCCACGGCATCGTCATCTGCGTGCCGCAATTTAACCACCCGATTCGGATTGCCGAACGCGCCGCGGTGCTGGATATTTTGTCCGGTGGGCGGCTCCAGTTCGGCACTGGACGGTCGGCAACCTGGACCGAGTTGGGTGGCTTTCGGGCCAGTCCAGACGAGACCAAAAAAAGCTGGGACGAGTTTGTCCACTGTATCCCGAAGATGTGGACGCAGGAGCGCTTTAGCTATGAGGGCCAGTATTTCTCCATGCCGTCACGGGCAGTGCTGCCTAAGCCCTACCAGAAGCCTCATCCACCCATGTGGGTGGCCGTCACTAGTCCGGGCACCGAGCTTGACGCCGCGGACCGCGGCATCGGCTGTCTGGGGGTGACCTTTACCAGCTTTGCCGAGCAGGAAGCCAAGGTCAAAGAGTACCGTCGCCGTGTGCAGAACTGTACTCCGGTCGGCTCGTTTGTGAACGACCAAGTCGCGACCGTCAACTTTCTGTACTGTCACGAAGACAACGAAACCGGCGCCAAAACCGGCATGAACATGATCCGCCATTTCAATTATATGGCGGCGCAGTTGGATATGGCAAAAGAGGCTTACCCGGCCAAGTCCTATCCGGCCGCGGGTCTCCTGCCTTCCCTGCGGCGTCAGGCCTCCAGTCCCGGCGACCAGTTCAAAGCCCCGGAGGGGATCGCGGTCGGGAATCCCGAACATCTCATAGGTGAGCTCAAAAAATGGGAAGCCAGTGGCGTGGACCGGGTCAATTTTCTCCTCAACGCGGCCGAGATCATTCCGCAGACCCAGGTTCTCGACAGCCTACATCTGTTTGCCAAAGAGGTCATGCCCGTGTTTACCGACTCCCAGCCGCAACGCGCAGCCGCGGGAGGAACCCGCTAATGCCGGTGTTTGGAAAACAAGATGTCGAGGCCGCCGCGGCCCGAGCGCCGCTGATGACCGGCTTTGATACCGACGCCTGGGAGTTCAAGGACGCGAAGATCCTTCAACTCAGTTATGAAATAGCCGAGGCACCGGCGGAATGGCTGATCCCGCCCGCGCTCCATCCGAGCATTCCACCGTACGCCACGTTCTCGGTCATGCATTATCCCGACAGCCCGGTCGGGCCGTTCTCCCTCGCTCAGGTCCGTATTATCGTTCGGGCCGGTATCCGACCCCGCGGCTACCTCCTGCACGCCTATGCCAGTACCGCACAGGCAGTGAGCGGGTTACAAGCACGTTGGGGGTTTATGGTCGAGACCGCAGCAGTCTCGCTCCAGTCGCGCCACGATCGGGTGATTGGGAAGGTTGAGCGCGATGGCGACGTGCTCCTAGAGGTCGAGTTAGAGAACCCCGAACATATCTCGGGCGCGGATATTACCTATCTCGACAGCCTGCACTTGGCCCGGGTTCAAGCCCAAGACGACCCGGTCATTGTTCAGGTTGACCCGGAATACGTCTTTCACGCGGCGCAGCGCGGGAAGCCCCGTCTCGTCACATTCAAAGCCGGAGCCTGGGGGGATTCGGGGCGGTTGCACTGCACGACTCCGATTAGTGCGACCATGACACAATGTGATACCGACCTGCCCCACCTCCGCTTCGCCCTTGACCCCTCCCTGCCCGCCGCCCAAGGCAGCCGTAGACTCGCGACGTAAAGGGAACCCTTCATGTCTGATGTCATATTCAAGGTTTCAGGACAGGCGGAGTCGCCCACCCGCCTAGCGGTTCAGGTCAGAGGGTTCGAGCTGATCATTGATGAGCCGCCGGGTCTCGGCGGGGATGACGAAGGACCAAATCCGGTTGAGTACATCCTGGCCGGCTTGGCTGGCTGCCTCAATGTGATGGGACACATGATTGCCAAAGAGATGGGCTTTACCATTCGGTCCCTGACCGTCGATGCGGCCGGTCCACTCAATCCAGGAAAACTACTCGGCAAACAAACGGATGACCGGGCCGGCTACAAAAACGTTGACGTCACGCTCAAGGTTGACGCCGATGTCGACCCAGCCACCCTGGACCAATGGCTGGCGACCATAGAGGCGCGTTGTCCGGTCTCGGACAATCTGATGAATCTCACCCCAGTGGTGGTACAGGCCCAGCCGGTGCAGCGGTCAAAGCAGGCTAGGCTTCAGTAAGGCAACCTCACCACGTCGTCTCCCAGTGGGGCATGGTCAACACGCCTGGCTCGGACCACAGACCAAGGCGCTGCCCCATTTGGATAACAGGTTGCACAGCGTGCACGATTTGGCGCAGAGCAACGGTTGTCGGACTGGCCTCATCCGGGGTATCCTCTCGACCCTGGAGGCGGGATAAGACCGTTTCAACAAGGGTTTTCTGTTCGGGAAAGAGTTTGATCTGCACCACTGCATCCTCCTCAATCCCCGCCGCTTGTTTGGCCAGACGCAACGCTGCTGGGAAGCCGCCGAGTTCGTCGACCAGACCGATATCTTTGGCATCCTCGCCTGTCCAGATCCGGCCCTTGGCCACCGCATGCACCTGTTCCTGGGTGAGCCCCCTTCCCTGGGCAACTTTCTGTGTAAAGTCTGCGTACACATGATCAAGCCAAGCCGTAATCCGTTGCCACTGCTGAGGCGTATAATCGAGCGAACTTGACCACATGGTGGCATTGATACTGGTATGCACCTCGTCCGATGAGAGGCCAATTTTATCCATGAGTCCAGCGGTGAGCATCTTTCCACCGATCACACCGATGGAGCCGGTGATCGTACCGGGCTGGGCCACGATTTTATCCGCGGCCATGGCCACAAAATAGCCGCCCGAGCCGGCCACGTTGCCCATAGAGACGATGACCGGTTTGCCCGCCTTCTTGGCTTGGACAGTCTCGCGCCAGATCGTATCGGAAGCAACATAGGAGCCCCCCGGGCTGTCAACCCGAAACAGAATGGCCTTCACCGTGTCATCCTGTACGGCAGATCGAAACGCCGCTGACACCGAGTCCGCTCCCATCGTCGGCCCGCTCAGGGCCGCGCTGTATTCGCTCTTGCCGCGACGCACTCCCCCGACTCCGTAAATGAGTGCAATCGCCTCCTCTTCATTGTGCGGGCGAACCATCTGGCGGAGATAGGTAAACAAACTGACGCGTTCGACCTCCTCGCCAAGGTCAGCGTCGATGATGGCCTTGACCTCGTCCCGATACGCCAGCCCGTCGACTAGGTTTTCCGCCAAGGCTTGCGCTCCGAGAAACGGCCCCCGGTCAACCAGGGTTCGGACCGCGTCGACTACCAAGCCACGGCCCGCGGCAATGCCCTGCACGATCTGGCCGAACTGGGATTCAATAATCTGGAGGGTCGCCTCACGATGAGGCTGGGTATATTTCTTTTCGGTGAACGTATTCAGCGCGTTTTTATACTCGTAGCGGTGGTCCATACGGGGCGAGATGCCCAGTTTCTCCAGCGTCCCGCTGACGAAGGCCGATTCCGCCATCAAGCCGACGAGGCCAATGTCCCCGGACGGTTGGAGATAGATACGGTCGAAGGCAGCCGCTAAATAATACGCCCCGTTTCCAGGCCCGAACTCGCCAAAGGTCTCGGCATAGGCAACGGTCGGCTTGCCGCTTTTCCGAAAAGCAAGGACCGCATCCCGCACCTCTTGAATTTCCGCCAGGCCCATACGCAAAGTGCCCGTACGCGCACTCAGCGCCAGGACGCGCTCGTCGGAGGCCGCCTGATGCAGCGCGTCAACAATATCCCGGACCGACACGGCCTGTTCCATGAGGACACTCGCCAAGGGGTCATTTGGAATATATTCGGCGAACTCGCGCTCAAAGTCGACCTCAAGCACGATACGATCCGGCAACTCCTCTTGGCTCATGAAAGCAGCGATAACGCCAATAATGGCCATGAGGGCGACCCACGCACCAATCAGCATGAGCGTCCGCGCCAGAAACTTTTTCATACCATCCTCCCTGCGTCGATCTTTTTGTCAGGATAGCAGAGAATACAATGAGGCGAGAGTGGGGGACAGAACTCCGAATCAGAGGAAAAGGCTAGGGTCTGCTCACCCTCTATGGATTTGCGGACATCGACAATTTGCGGACATCGACAATTTGCGCGCAGTCAACGAAGCAGACGAAGCCCTCATCAAATTGGTCGAACCGCGTCAACCCCCGCCGGACCCGCTTCCGCCGCCGGACCCGCCCCCCATCCGCGTTGCGCTTCCTGGACCACTCCTGCTCAGAGGCCGCTGGTGCGCCCCGAAAAGCCCGGGCGCGTTTCCACACCAACGCCGCCCTTGCGGCGGCGGCAGACCGCCTCAAGGGCGGCGCACTCTGATTCGCTCAGGCGGATCGCTACAGCATCATTCACAACGGCAGCATGCCGCCTCTGCGACGAAAACGCACTGCGGTCAATTGACTCAGGGGCAAGAAATATCAGGTCAATTCAGGGCAAGGAGTATATATTAGGAATTTTGGATAACATTGTATATGGTTCTCTATTTCTTTCGTGTCAGCCTACGAATGACAGACATTAACGACGGGACACGATATATGATGGCTATCTTCCTTTCTGATTCAAGAATCACAGCCTAGTGCATCTTTCCTCCAGCACAATATACTGTAGTAACCAACAATGTCAGGGGAACTTCATGTCTGAACCTACTGTCAAAGATATCCCTCGCCTGATGGTCAAGCAGGATTCGCATCCTATTCGCACAAATGACCGCGAGACGGTACATAACTTCTGCTACGACCTAGCAGGACATGAGGATCTACCTCACGTCATCAAGTTTTCGGGCGGTCGGACGAGTGGAATGATGCTTTTCCTTCTGCTTGAATCAGGACTATTAAGGGCCGAGCGCGGTGATGTCGTACTATTCAACAATAC
Source organism: uncultured Binatia bacterium (SeqCode) (assembly GCA_965116085.1). GTDB lineage: Bacteria > Desulfobacterota > Binatia > Bin18 > Bin18 > Bin18. The sequence goes on along the minus strand of OZ220487.1, from coordinate 3,434,237 downwards.
AGCGGCAGAGCATCCCGCTACATATGAGTTTGTCTGCCGCTGTAAGCAAATCGTTGAAAAGCAATATGGCATCCCATTTTTTCTGCTTGAATTTCAGACCTACGAGGACGCTAGACATGGAGAATGGACCCGTCTTCCCTCCTATCGTCTCGCACAGCCAAGCCCGTGGTCTGAATCCAATCAAGACGGGTATCACTGGCGTGGCGAGACGTTTGAGGAGCTGCTGTCCTGGAGGGGGTATGTCCCCAATCAGTTTCAGCGGACGTGTACCAAAGCCCTCAAACTCGAAATTACACGAACCTTTCTCCGGGACTGGTTTGCCGGTAAGCCCGCCATCGAACGCCTCGGCCATTTCGGGAAGAGCAGTCGCCTTGACGATGACGAGCTAGTTGAGAACCACATACGGCATAGCGGAGGTGTCCCGCGGGAGATATTGCTGGAAAAGAAGCGGTTTGTTCGCTCACGACCCGTGTTTCGTCCAGAACAACGATTTGCAGACTATTCCGCCGCTGTTTGCCCAATCCGCAACTCATTCCTTGAGGAGAGCGTAGTCGGAAATCATGTTGACTTCGGGGATGGCGGCGTTGAATATCTGGCTTTCGTCGGACTGCGGTACGATGAGATGCGCCGGGTGGTCCGAGTACGGGAACGTAACAATGGTGGACCTCACGCCCTTGGATATGAGGGAGAGCATGTATACCTTCCACTCAGCGATATGCACGTGACGGAAGAAAATGTGGAGGCGTTTTGGGAGAAACAAACGTGGGGCTTGGCGCTTAGCCCTGAGGACGGATTGTCCAACTGCACCTATTGCTTCCTCAAAGGTGTCCGAGGATTGCGCAATGTGCGGACAGCGCTGAACCACGATCTTGACAAACAATGGGAGAACACCCCCTGTGATCTTGGCTGGTGGATTGGAATTGAACAAAAATATGGTCGAGATCTCAAAGCAGAACAACGTGACATTCGGAGCATTGTTACCAATAACTTTATTGGCTTTTTTGGGACACAAAGCAGATTTTCATATCAACGCTTGGCACAGTTACGAGATAACGATGCAGATATATCTCATTTTGTGGATACTGTTCTACCCTGTGACTGTACGGACTGACTGACCGTAGTCACGTCGTCTGGTCCCTCAAGGAGAATCGGGAGAACCAATGGGCAGGAAAAAAGCGCAGCGACCAGAGAAAAAGGCCGGTCTTCGTTTCCGGCAAGGGACGGAGATATCAGGCTTCACCGCGGCAGGCATCACTGCATTTAGCGACCTTAATCCCGAAGCTATCGTTCGGGAAATCATCCAAAACTCGTTGGACGCGGCACATGAGGCCAAGCGAGATGTCGCTCGTGTTCGTTTTGAAGTGAGGAAACATAAACTTGGCGAAGTTCCGGGCATTGAGCAGTATAAAAATGCCTTTGACCGTGCCAAGCAAGCTCAGGAGAAGCTGCGTTCTGGCCACCGTGGGCTGGCGGACCAAGCGAAGGATGTCGTATCCGCTATTGAAGAATGTCTCGCCAATGAGCAATGTACGACGTTGTTTGCTCTCGACAACGGTATAGGTCTTGACGAAAGCAGGATGAAGGGAATCCTGGCGGATGGGGTCAGTGTAAAGAGCGAGGCTAGCGCCGGTGCTGTTGGAAATGGCCACTTTGTTGTCATACCCGCCTCAGACCTACGCTATGTATTGTACGGCGGTCTTACTAATCGAGAGAGGATGGTTGGCTCTGGCCACACGATCCTTGCATCCCACGAGAATGACAAGGACCGCAAGCCAATGGGCAAAGACGGATATTTTGTCAAAGAGATAAAGGCAAATCTTTTTGAGCCTTATGATTTTCCACGGGGTCAGGAAGTCCCGCTGTATATCAGGAAGAAGCTGGAATGGATCGCGAGCCAGTGGTCATCAGGAACTGTTGTTGCTGTTCCTGGATTTAATCGTTTTCGGGAGCAGAAAAAGTCTCTCAAGGACATCATACCAAAGGCTGCCGCCTGTAATTTTTTTGCTTCCTTTGCTCGGAAAGAACTCCAAATCGAATTTGTAGAGGATGATCAGGAGCCAGTCATTCTCGATCATGCAACCATTGACGACACATTAAGAAGATTTAGTGAGGAGAAACGATCTCGCAATAAGTTTTTATCTGGATCCCGGGCCTTTACTGCTTTCGAGACGATACAGACTGGACGGGATGCCACCGTTAATACAGACATCGGCAACGTTGCCATGAAATTGCGCGAAGTGACAGATGGAAAGACACGGATCGATCTTTGTCGGCATGGGATGTGGATCACAGATAAGCTACCGAGCAAGCTGCGGGAATCTGAATTCACTGGCTTGAAGCCGTTTCACTGCGTTTTGTTGCTTGATGCTGGAGGCGGTGAAATTCACCAACTCGTGCGTAAGGCTGAGGGACCACTACATAATCAAATTGAGATGAAAAAACTAACCTCGCAAGACGAACGTGGGAAGCTCACCAAAGCAATGGAGGCCATCGCATCGAAGATACGAGAGATCATTCCAAAATATGATAGCGAACGATTCAGGATACCGGATGTTCTGTCTATCACCTCGCACGGCGTTGCCTCGGGAGGACGACGGTCTTCCCGAGTAGGGAGCTTTAATGTGGTGAGAAGAAGACGCTATGTCGTTCCGACATATGAAGCCGAAAGCATAGCAGAAGATAGCCCGGAATACTCCGAATCTCAAAAGAACCCGTCTAGCAATGGTGGTCCTAGTCCACGAACGGGAGTACGCAATAACTTTCGCCGGTCGGGGAATCCTCTTCGGTTCCGCGCTCTTCCTGTCCCTACAGCCACACGTTCCTGCCGTGTGAAGATAATGCCTGACGAAAAAGTAGTAGGGGGGAGTGAAGCTCGGTTCATGCTTGATGAAGGTCTGGATGAGAGCTGTGATGACTGGGGAAAGGGAGATTTTGTGCGGCTGAAAACCGTCACAATCAACGGTTGTCCGGTGGTGGGAAATGCCCTGACCCGCAATGAAAATGGTGAAGTTCTTGGGGTTCGGCTAGGAGTTCTTGAGCCTGAAAAAGCTCTTGACCTAGAAATCACTTACGACCTTCCAGAAGGGGTCAATCTCCCTGATGAGGTGCCGGTTGTGCTCAAGACCGAGCTCATACGCCGTGCCCCCACTTCAACGAAACAGGGGGTCGAGTAATGCCGCAGGGTGACGGGACTGTCCGCTGTCTTCCCTATCCAGTCCTTGAAGACGGAAATTTGTCTTATCCTAAGGGAGGCTATGCGATTGACGCAAAACCGCAAGACGACGGCACTTCTGTAATCATCCATCATGCGATTCAGGGCGCCCCTTTTCTCGACCGGATGATCCAACAAGGCCAGGGCAAGTATGGATGTCTCGTGTCCGTGCCACTCACAGGATATCGCGAGTTGCATCTCTCCGATGAGGCGTACCAACAGGTTTCATGGGATATTAGTGTAGTGGGCGAACCGCCCATGTTGCGCCCACTCGTTCTTGCTGTTTCTGAAATCTCATGCAGGTTGGAGCCTGAAGACGGAGTAGCGGAAGCGTGGCAGGGGCTTAATGTCTCCTTTCCCAGGGGCGCGCGCTTGGCATTAGGTAGATATTTGCGACCCTCTTCATCTCTCCACCAACTGCTTGATGTTAGAAAGAAAGAAGACTTGCAAGCGGGCGGCTTGAAGGTTGAGGCGTGCTCGGAGGAGGGCTTTTATTTTCAGGTTTCAGTGGCATCAGATTTGTTTCTATTTCTCCAGAACGCTGGAGAACACAAAAATCACCGAGACAGTCTCCTTACCCATGTCACAAGTCGGTGTTTTGAAATCCTCAAGGAGTACCCTAGAGATCACGGTGAGGACGAGGAAGGAGCGACATGGTGGGAGAAATACCCGAATCTGTCCGCCCTAGCCGAAGAATTGAAAAGTAAAAATCTGCCGGTCTGGGATGCGGATGGTTTCCTTGCGGACGAGGTGGCAACCCGGCTATATCCTCACCGTCCTCCGCTCGAATCGTAAGGAATAGTATGATCTACGAAAGTTTCGAAGAGTTTGAGGATGCATCATACACTTCACTACGAAGAGATCTGATTAGATCAAAAGGTGCCGGCCAGCAGCGGAAATTTCTGTCAGTCCTGCGCTCCAGTTCCGACTATGTAGAGTGGATGAGGAGCCAAGTGAAGATAGAGGCCGGCAAGGAACTGCCAATCCTTGAGGAGAACTTGACCGAGGCTGAATTCAAGGAACCCCCAAGGAGTACCGAACAGCTAATTTTCGAGTTTTGGAAGAGAATCCCTCCGGCGAGCGCATGCCGGGCATCCTTTTGGGGCTTTATGACATTGCGCCATATAGAGGAAGGCAGAATTCAATCGAGTTTTCTTGCCGCAGACAATAAGGCGGCATCTAGTGGTCTTGATCGGATCGAGCGTGTTTTGAAAGCAGGGGGCGAGAAGGAGATTGATGATATTGTGCGGGCAGCGTTACGCCGTATGGGAGGATTACCGGAGGCGCGCGGGAATAAAAGCGTCTATGTGAATTGTCCATTTGCGCGGGCGTGGTGGCGCAGATATATCGCTGGTGAAGTCCATAAAAATACAGACGCAGCACTGGGGGATATTCTCAGGGTCTTGGGGAGTTCACAGCAATATTGGGAAAACCTCATCTCCCTTGTCGTGTCGAGAAATTCTATTGTTGGCGACATGAAAGTTCGCACCGCCCTGATATGGGCCTTGTCCGAATCTGTGAACAAAGAAGGGAGGCAGCACCTATTTCAAGCAAGTCGGTTGGGGACAATTCTGCGGCTCATCGGTATCCGCTCGGCACAACAAGAGCTTGGAGTCTTTCCCATTGAAGAGCTCAAGGAATTAATGAAAGATTGGCTGACTGCAAGCTACCTTCAAAAGGCGTAGCGAAGCCGACAGTCGGACCCTACTCTTTCTCTGCTCAGTCTTCCCCCTCAGGGGATACCTATTCTCTGGGCTTAGTGCCCGCCCGTATCCCCACTCCCCTTTCCTCGGTTCGAGCTGGGGACCTTTTGACCTCCAGGAGCATTTGCCCCCACCGCCGTCCCGTCACCGTGCCTGGAACTTCTGATGTGGGTGGGCAGAGTCTTGCTTTGCCAGCACACCGAACGGAGACAGGGAGGTGGTCTGCTTCGCCAATCCCGTGTCATTCGCTTCCGCCGCCGCCTGCTTTTGGTGCCTTTGATCTATCTTTTGAGGATGACAACCGCGCTCGCCGTCGTGGACACGCATATCCGGGCGTGTTCACCCTCATGAGCATGATTATGGTTCCTCGGTGGATGGACCTCCCCCGAGCACACGACGCCCGGATCGCGCCCCATCTCCCGGTGCCGCACGGCCATGTCCCTCCCCCGCTAGGTGCCCAACGCCGTCCGGTCTGTTGCCGAGCAGGGCGGCCCCGGGGGGGCCCCCCCGGGGGACCCCCGGGGCGAACCTGGGGAGGGTGCCCGGGAGAGGGACAAGCGACGCACCGCAATCGTGCGGGGTTGTGGCGGTGGAAGGGAGTCCGGCGCTTCTGTTCGCGCTGCGAGCAACGCGACGGGGGTAGTCCCCTGCTTCCTCGGCTTCACACACATCATCAAAGCGTTGCCATAGTGTGCACACACCCTTAATTGGGGAGGTCTATAGCAACCCTATTGTAGCAATACTCTTGAAATAGGAGAATGCTCCAAGTATGGCGAAGTCCTTTACACAATCCCTCCCGCTTTTCTCTGACACCGCCCCAGGTCAAGAGTTCGAAATTGAGTCATCTCCAACAGGAGTCAGGCTTCAGTTTGAGCATCCACACGGGCAGTTGTACCAAGGTGACTCAACCAAGTGGCTTGCTTCGCTGCCACACGATTCGGTGGACCTGATTTTTGCAGACCCCCCTTACAATATAAAAAAGGCAGAGTGGGACAGTTTTGAGAGCCAAGAGGCTTATATCAACTGGTCACTGCAATGGGTTGTCCCAGCTTCCAAGATTCTGAAGCCCACCGGGTCACTTTATATCTGTGGCTTCTCAGAGATTCTTGCCGACCTCAAGCACCCCGCGTCGAGGTATTTCTCCTCGTGTCGCTGGCTTATTTGGCACTACCGTAATAAGGCTAACCTCGGCAAGGATTGGGGGCGCTCCCATGAGAGCCTCTTACATCTCAGAAAGACGGGTGCGTTTCGATTGAATCAGGATGATATCCGGCTTCCCTATGGCAACCATACATTGAAATACCCCTCACACCCACAGGCCGAAACCAGCAACTTCGGCAATGGCACGAAACGCGAGAACTGGACACCTCACCCGAAAGGGGCGAAACCAAGGGACGTGATTGAGATTCCGACAACCTGCAACGGCATGGGAGAAAAAACGCCACATCCAACCCAGAAGCCTGAGGAACTCCTCCGACGGCTCGTGCTGGGAGCGTCCCAGGAGGGTGATGTTGTCGTTGACCCATTCTCCGGCTCAGGGACAACCCTTGTCGTGGCTGAGCAACTCGGACGCAAGTGGGCTGGCTGTGATCTTTCGGCGGAGTACAACGCTTGGGCTATTGAACGATTGCGAAACGTCCAGCGACGAACGACGGAGGACTGGATCGAGTTTGACCGTAAAAACGCGTCGCGTCGCGAGGGTATTCGATGAGCTTGCGCAGGCTGATATCCACCATTACGGACAAGGATAACTTCCTCACGATTCAAGGCTACTTGGACTTCACCGCTCGGTTTCTTGAATTCCTCGAAGACGGGATCCAGGCCATCATTGTTTCGCAGAACGAGAATCACTATCGTTTTTTTCAGTATCGCAAGGATGGCTATTTCAACATCACCCGCCCGATTAACTCCCGCATGATGTACGGTTTTGGCGATGTTACCCAGGTGACACAAGAATTCCTCCCGACAATTGATCGCGCACGGAGCCTCTCCGCTAACGATCGGATGTCCAGGGAGAGAATATGCAATGCGATCTACACCATCCAACAGTCAATTGGCGCCACCCTCGACGCACTTCCGGCAGGCGAATCAAACCGTGCTCGAAAGGTGAACGGCGATCTGTTTGAGAGACTTATCCTCCTCCTCATTAGCCGCCTTGGTATCCAATGCAGATCAGGAGTCGTACGGGTACCGATTGAAATCAATGGTGAGAAGCTCCTCGCTATGAGCTATCAGCATGACCTCATTGTCGGAAGTGGCGAATTTGTTCAAGCCATCGGCTCCGTCAAGACATCGAGTAAGGATCGTATTGATAAGATATTTATCGACAAATTCGTCTATAACCGGATCACCGGAACAGACACGCCTCACTTTGCCGTCTTTTTGAACGACGTCCAAAGAAAACGTGTAAAGACGGAAAACAGATACGGTGTGAGCACGACGTTTCTTCCCGGCCGCTTCAAGGGATACACGGTGAAACTTCACCCTCTGGATGGCGTATTCTATTGCGATATTCGCCCGAGCATGCGGACGGATCCGTTGCTCAGTCAACACATCGCTACTATAGATCGACTTTTCAGCTCAGCACTCTGGCAATTCGTGGAGGAATAGCTCCTCACGCTTAAGAAGCATTTGCTGGGGCATGTCGGCACAATTCATGCTGGACGCTGGCCTCCAGCGATGAAGCGGGTGCCAGGAGGTGGCACTCACACCAGTCCAGGACGAGGGCATCGCGCAGATCTTCCCGCAGCCCCGCAGCCCCGTCTCGCGCAGCCATCGGCCGGTGCCCACCGCCATCGTGTACGTAGCCGAGCAGGGCGGCAAGTGGCGCGGGCTGTCGACGCCCTTCGGCCACTGGCACATCATCTCCACGCGGCTGACCCGCGGGGCGCAGACCGGGGAAGCGGAACCGGGTGGCCGCGGAGGCACGCAGCACTGTCAGGTGCTCGTTAAAAGCTCTGTCGCTCCCGACTCTGTACCTCCGTCAGATAGCCCTGCACGCTCAGATACTCCCCCGCCGGATAGTGACGGATAGCCGTGCATGACGACATGCGCCGCAAGCGCCTGACTGGCCGTAGACGGCGGGATACCAGAGGCATCTTTTTCTGCTAGGAGCCCAACTGTGCTTCCTTCGGCCGAGAGCAGGTGGATATGCTCCGTATCCAACACCTAAGTCCGTTGCGTCCGATTGGCGACTTCTACGGCAACGATAAGAATGTCCGGAGTGTGGGCACCAAAGAGCAACTCAGCCTCCACCGGCGGCAGGGTCCGGCCATGCACATACACTTGGCCTTCGGGCCCCGAGCCTTTGACGTTGTCGGCCCACCCGTGAAACAGGACATAAAACGCCCGCCGGAGGTAGGTTGTCGGTGGCGGACGGTTCTTGGTGAGACGTGGGGCCTCTCGTTCGTGATAATCCGTCACGAGCGGGTGCGGCGTAGGGGAGGCAACGTCTAGGGTGCTGGGCGAGGCAGCATCAACGACCGCGCCCTGCAACTGACACTGAACCCTCACCGGGACCAGTGCCGTCTGCACCGCCCGTCTCTGCTGCACCTGTATTGCCCCGATTTTCCCCGGCGCAGCCCAGCTTGCATTCGTCACGCGATACCCCATCCGCTCAACTATCCTGTAGCCGGGTTGCCGGGCTTGCTCGCACGATAAGTCCGTATCCGTAATCTCGTACAATTCGGCTAGCGGCTCAGCCTGTGCCGCTAGCCGGCTCGCTTCCATGCGCACGGACACGGCCGCGAAGGAAGCCCCGGAACTGTACGCGCCGCCAGCCTAGGGCCGACAGCACGAGGAGCCAGACCAAGGCGGGGCGGCACTTCGTGCATTGCCCGGACAGGGGTGCCATTTCAACGCAACTGAGGGACCACCAACTCCGCAAAGCGCTGGAGCATCTCCTGCTCCTGCTTGTACGGAAACACCATCTGGAAATGGTGGAAGCCCAGTGCCTGTAATACCCGCAGCGTTTCCGCCAAGCGCTCCGGTGTCCCTGCCGTTCCCAACTCTCGGGAAGCCCACCATCCTCGCCCGCCTAACGCCTGGGCTGACTCAGCCTCTCGCCGTTTGAGTTCTTTTTCGTCTTCGGCCAGCACCACAGCCAAAAACAGCGACTTTTCAATCGCTGAGAAATCCCGCTTCTGCACGTCACAGTGCCAGCGGAGGATATTGGTCTTTCTTTTCACGGTTTCTACCGAAGACCTCAACAAAAGGTTCCAGCCGGCGGCGTACTTGGCCACGATGCGCAGCATGACCTTCTCTCCGCCACCGGCAATCCAGATTCGTGGCGGCTGCTGCACGGGTTTGGGAGCGCACAACGCCTCCTGCAACTGGTAGTGCGTGCCGGAAAAAGACGCGCGCTCCTGCGTCCATAAGAGGCGCACCACCTGGACCGCCTCTTCGAGTTGGGCCAGACGCGTACCAATTGAGGGAAAGGGAATCCCGTAGGCCCGATACTCAAGCGCCTTCCAGCCGGCTCCGAGACCAAACTCCAGTCGGCCGTTGCTGAGGTGATCGAAGCTGGATGCAATCTTTGCCAAGATGCTGGGCGGACGATACGAATTGCACGTGACCAGCGTTCCCAGCCGCAGTTGGGTTGTTACCGGGGCCAGTGCCGTCAGCAGGGTCCAAGCCTCTATACAGTTGCGTTGCTCAGACCTGGAGTCCCAAAAAAGATGGTCCGACGTCCACAAGCCGTAAAAACCGAGCCGCTCCGCTTCTTTTGCAATCTGGGCGACTTCGTCGTAGGTAAAGCCAAACTGAGGCTCGATTTGGATCCCGAAGCGCCACCCTTTGACCTGGCTTTCCTTAACTGCCTGGCCGGCCGATGTCTCGGCTTCGGACGGCGTTGAGGCAGCAGCCTGTAAGCCTGTCACTCCAGCGACAACCGTACCCGCGTCCTTCAGAAACTTCCGGCGGCTGATGTCACGCATTCCGGCAGGCTTCCTTTCGAGAGCGCCTACGCCCCAGCCTATTGCGGTATGACACGTAAAGCCGTCTGAGCGGATATCAGAGCGGCCGCGAAAGGTACATTTGCGGGCGCAGACGGAGGCCCCGCGTCACCCTGGGCTTTATAGCCGCCATAAATGGCGTGCCCGGATTGGAGCCAAAAGCAGTCCGCCACCGCAAAGCCGGCCTGCTTGAGCCACGTCAACTGCTCGAACAGTGGAGAAGGTGTGTCGTAGGGATCGGGAGTGCGGAAATAATTCCATCGCTCCTGGGTGAATTTTTCAAAAAGCCTGGTTGAGCCGGTTTTCTCAATCGAGAGTGCCTGCGTTATCCGATCCCAGCCTTCGCCAAAGGATGTCCACGCTTCAGGACGCTGCGGCTTGACGATATCGGCAAGCAGGACGACGCCGCGATCTGCAATCCGTTTCCCTATCTCCGTAAACAGCCATTGCTTTTCCTGTCCGCTCAGATGGTGGACGCACAGGGAGGAGATGACACAGTCGCTCGTATCAAGCGAACCGAGCCAGTCTGGCGAGGCCATATCAAACGCCGCGACCTGAACGCGCGTTCCAAAACGATGGAGGTGGCGGCCTGCTTGCACACGCATGCTTTCCGAGCCGTCCAGAGCAAGCACCGAGGCATTCGGAAAACAGTCCAGCACGGCAAATGACAAGGCCCCTTCCCCGCATCCAAGCTCAACCGCGCGGAACGCGTCCTGCTGCTGAAAGGGCAGGAGACTCAAAAGCGTCGCGATCTGCTCGGCCCGGGCCGGCACGGCAATCGCCGCCAGTTCGCGGTACATCCGGGAATCGTCCTCGGTCCATTCCGTGCGCTCTTCAGCCATACGGAGCCCCCCCCTTAGTCCTCCGTTCGTCTCCAAGTGGTTTTCCAGAAGATAGATGGGGGCAAATAGTAGCACGGTTACGAGGAATTACGAGCGGTTCGGACTCCAGGAGAAGCCCCTCCCCCAAGGGGAGAGGGGAACAGGGCCAGCGTCTTTTTACCGACTGGCTAATGGACCGCGTAACAACTGCCCCGGGAGTGCACCGGTGTGTTCGTTGTTCCGTAGGACAACTTCGCCATTGACGATGGTCGCCAGAAAACCATGAGCTTTTTGCTTGAGCCGCCGGGCACCAGCCGGCAGATCATAGGTCAACTCGGGAATCTGGGGTTCAACCGTTTGGGGATCGAAAATCACGATGTCGGCGTTCCAACCCTCGCGCAGCAGGCCGCGTCCGGCCAGCTTCCAATGGGACGCCGGCACGAAGCTCAGTTGGTGCACCGCGTCTTCCAGGGTCAGGGCCTCTTGCTCACGTACCCAGTAACTCAGCAGATGGGTTTGCAGGGAAGAGTCCATGATCTGGGAAACATGGGCGCCCGAGTCCGAGAAGGTAATCACCGAACGGGGATGCTGCATCATCTCCAAGGTGCTGGGTTCATGGGTGTTGGTCAGCGGCTGCATGAAGAAACGCTTCAGCCCCTTCTCCAAGGCGAGGTCGATATAGGCCTCCACCGGATCCTGATTGCGTTCGGCGGCAATCTCGGCCACCGATCTATACGGCGGGACAGCCCGGTCCATGAGGGGGAACAGCCATTTGAAATTCGCCGCGCGGGCTTCCGCGCCAACCGGCCGAGCCTCCGTTTGTGGCGGCCGATTGGCCGACTGCACTAGCCTGCGGCGTATGTCGGGATTGCGCAAGGCCGTTTCCTGTTCTGCCAAGGACAATTTTCGGATGTCGCGCCAGACCGGCAGCTTGTCAAACGAGGTGACAGACTCGAACGACTGCAACACGCTGATGGGCCGGCTGTGGACCTGAATGAACATGCGTCCGCCAGCATCGGCGGTTTCATCTGCCAACGCAAAAAACGGACGCCAATAGTCCGGGGCCTTGGGCGCGCTGAACATGCCAAACGTGACCGGCACACCCGTATCCACCGCTAGGGCTTTGAGCCGGTTACAATAGTCCTGAATCCGTTCCGGGTTGAGTCCAGTGTCCTCACCAGCGATTTCAAACACGCCAGCATTCAGTTCGCCAAGTATGCCGACCAACTGGCGAACCTCGTCCCAAGTGGCGAGCCGACTCGCAACCGGCTGGCCATCGGGGGTCTGGTGGTTGCGCGTGCGTGAGGTGGTAAAGCCGGCAGCCCCCGCTTGTATGGCACTGCGAACCTCGCGCTTCATGGCTTCGAGATCGTCGGGGGTCGCTTCTTCGGTAAAGGCCCGCTCGCCCATGACATAGGTTCGCAGTGCGGAATGACCGATATAGGCGGAATAATTAATACCTTTGGGCAGGCGTTCGACCGCGTCCAGGTACTCTGGATACGTGGTCCAACTCCACTGGATACCGGCTTCCATGGCTTCCGGTGAGATATCTTCCGCGCGCTCCAGATTGCGCATCACCAGGAGTTTGTCCTCTTCGCAGCAAGGGGCGAGCGAGAAGCCGCAGTTGCCCATAACCACGCTGGTAATGCCATGCCAGCACGAACACGTTCCCAGCGGGTCCCAAAACACCTGAGCGTCCATATGGGTATGGCCGTCGACAAAACCGGGGGAGACGACATGTCCCTCAGCATCGATCACTTCCCTGGCGCTCTCACGAATTTTGCCAATGGCGGCAATTTTGCCCTCAGCGATTGCCACGTCAGCCTGAAAGCGGGGCAGCCTGGCACCATCAACCACCGTCCCGTTTTTGATAAGGAGATCGTATTGCATGTTGCTTCATATAGACTATTCCGTTCCTCTTGACCACCGTACAAAGCGTGCTAGGGCCTGTTAACACTATCGCAAGGCATCAATGATGAGGGCGAAGACGCTGCATCCGAGGAAGAGCACGTCGCGTTGCTCGCATCGCGTGAAGAGGCGGCGGCATCCCTGCAAGCGACGCCACACCCGCGCGATTTCATTGCGCCGCGTGGACAGCTCCCGGGCAGACGCCCAAGGGCTCACCCGGGTGCGCCGCGGCGGCCCCCCGGGCGCCTACCCCAGCGCCACGGCCCAGGGCCGCGTCTGGGCGCCCGCGGACGCCCGGTCCCTCATCCACGCGGGAGGAGCGGGGGGCGGACCCGGGCGAGGCAGCAATTGGCGGCCCGCCGGGGCGGCGGGGGCGGGCCCGGGCGAGCGCGCGCAGGCGAGCGCCGGGCGATCGTCCGCGGCACCCCTAGGCATCGTGGGGGGCCACCCGCCCCGGGAGCGGCCGAGGGATTGAGGCCCGGTTGTTTTCGCGCCCCCGGGCCGGCGGGAGGGCCCTGGACGAGGGGGCGGTCGAGCGACCGGGCCGCCCGCGTGAGGCGCCCGCTCTGCTCCCGGTGCAAATGCGCGCAGACCCGGGCGAGCCCCCCGGGTTGCGACCAGCGGGGCAGCCGGGGGGAGAGGGGGGGCCAGGGGCCACATCGGGCCGGCAACCCGCGCCCTGTGCCGCCCTGCTCGGCAACAGACAAGAGGGCGGTGAGTACGGGGCGAGGGGAGAGGCGGACCGGGCCGCGCGGCACCGGGAGAGGGGGCGCGCTCCGGGCGTATGGAGCTTGCGTGAGGTCCCTACAGCCAGGAGACCAGCATCATGCACAATCATCCACGTGAGTGTGAACAGGTCCTAGTGGAAAAGCAGTCGGAGGAGCCGATTAGGTCTGGCTCGTTGTTCGTTTCGGGAGACATTCACGGCGGCCAAAGAGGGAAACTGTGGCACAGCCTGGAGTGATTTCGGCAGATTCGCATTTTGTAAAGTCACCCGATAGGGGGGCGGAACGACTGGATAAGAAATTTCGGGATTAAGGCGTCGTACACGGTCGAGGGGTTCAACAAGAAAGGAGAGCGAGTTCCTTGTGTGCGAGAACATCAGCCCCATACCGGTGGCCGGGGGGGGGGGGGGGGGGGGGGGGTATCGGCGTGTCCCCTCGGAAGAGCTACCGGCACACGACAGGAGGGGCTTTGAGGCTGCCCCGGCAAGCCTCTGGGACCCCGCCGCATGCATCAAGGACCGGGAGCCGGACGGTCTGGGGGCCGAAGTGATCTATACTTCCATCGACATGCCGCTCTACGGCCTGGATCATATCGAGCGGCGGGACGCCTGTTTCAGGCCATATTCTGACCGGCCGTTAAGGGCATGGGTATGGAATTCTTTGCCGATAACCTGGAGTTCCAGGTCTCCACGCTGTATCACGAGGTGGAGCGCCCGACTGCCGTATTTGTCCTCGGCGGCGTGCTGGAGCGTCTTCCCAAGCTCCCCATTGTTTCGGCCGAGAATGGCGAGGCCTGGATGCCCTATTTTATGTGGCGGATAGATTTCGCCCACCGGCGAATCGGCCCGCTCCCCTCGGTCGGATTGCGTCTGAAGCCGAGCGACTCCGTGAAGCGTCACGTGTCCGCGCCCTTCATCGGGGAGGCCGTTCTGCTTGATGGCGACCCCCGTTATGCGGTAGACCGCACCATGTGGTCTTCGGACTATCCGCACACGGCCGCCATCTGGCCACACGCGGGAGCTTGTCCAGGAGATCTTGAGCGTGCTCGAGACTGATCGCATGAAGCTCATTCACGGTCCCGTCGCGCGCGTATCGCATCGAATAAGCACTGAGGGCCTCCAGATAGGAGGGGCCCATGCGGAGGCGGTGACGGAGACCGACAGTACATGAAAGGTCGTAGGCTGCTGTGGCTGAGCATTTGCCTGGGGGCCGTGTTCTGGCTGTGTGATGCGGCGGTTGACGTATGGCTGTTTGAACAGCAGCGTCACTTCCTTGCCGAAGTCTTTACTTCCGAGCCCGGGGAGGTACGTCTGCGCTTAGTGGTGTGGGGCTTATTCGCCGTCATCGGCTACTATGGACAACGACTCATCATCGCACTCCAGACGGCGCGTGATGAACTCCAACGACGCGTACGGGAGAGAACCCAGGAACTCGAAGCCACGAATATTGCGCTGTCCGAGGAAATCGCTGAGCGAAAACAGACCGAGGCCGCGCTCAAAATCATGTCCCGCACCGTTCAAGCCTCACAGGAGAGGGAGCGGCAGCGGATTGCCCGCGAGTTACACGACGAAGTCGGCCAGACCCTGACCATGATCAAGCTGAATCTCCAACTCGTGCAGGACAATATCTCGGAGGCCGAGGCCAATACCCACTTCCAGGAGAGTTTGGCACTGACCGATCTGACCTTGAAAAAAGTGCGGGACGTTGCGCTGGACCTGCGCCCGTCCATGTTGGATGACCTCGGTCTTGTTCCTACCCTGCGGTGGTATGTGGACCGGCATGCCCAGAGCAGCGGGGCTGCCCTTTCTTTTCAGAGCGATGGAGTGGCGGGGCACGACATCCCACCGAATATTGCCACCACGTGTTTTCGGGTTGTCCAGGAAGCCTTAACGAATATCGCTCGACACGCCCAGGCCCACCAAGTGAAGATTGAGCTCGGGGTCCACGCCGGTAGCCTACACTGCAGAATTCAGGACGACGGAGTCGGTTTCAACGTGGCGCACGCCCGAGAGGCCGCTATCCAGGGGCGCAGTATTGGCCTATTAAGCATGCAGGAGCATGCCGAGCTGGCCGGAGGGAGCCTGAACGTTGTGTCCGTTCCGCAGGAGGGCAGTGAGATTCGCGCCCGTTTTCCCCTTTGATCTGGAGTCCTGTTGTGAAGCCCATTCGTATCCTGCTGGCCGATGACCATACCCTGGTCCGTGCCGGGATTCGGTCCCTCCTCGAGCGGGATCCCGACGTCGAAGTGGTAGCTGAAGCCCACGATGGCCGGGACGCTCTCCGTCTCGTTCAAGAGCATCATCCAGATATCGTCTTCATGGATGTAACCATGCAGGGACTCAACGGCTTGGACGCGACCGCGCAGATCACGAAAACCTGTCCCGGGGTCCAGGTGGTCATATTGTCCATGCATAAAAATGAAGAATACGTCAGCCAAGCGCTACAGGTTGGGGCAGCCGGCTATCTGCTCAAAGACGCGGCAACAACCGAACTCGAACTCGCCGTACAGGCCGTGGCCCGCGGCGAACCCTATCTCAGTCCGGCTGTCTCCAAACACGTTGTGGACTGCTATCTGCAGCGCGTAAACAACGCAGTCAAGGACATGTCCGAACCTGTGCCAACTCCTCTGACCGTCCGCCAACGCGAAATCCTCCAGTTGATTGCCGAAGGGCATACCACCAGGCAGATTGCCAGTCTCCTGCATCTCAGCACCAAGACCGTCGAAACCCATCGCAGCCAGATTATGGACCGACTCGGTATCCGTCGTATTGCCAGCTTGGTCCGCTATGCGGTGCGGACCGGTCTGGTCACGCCCGACCTCTAGCCTTCTCGTTTTCAGAGTTCTCCCAGCCGCTTTTCAGGGTTTTCCCGGATACCCCCCTTCCCCCTGACTCGGATATCTACGTGTCTTTCGGAGAACACGGAGGGTATCTCGTTGCGAAGAAAAAAGATTCGTTTTGTCTGGCTGTACGCTGTCGTTGGCAGCGTTGTTCTGAACCCTGCGTCTGCCACGCCGGTTTTTGCCCAGTCTTCGCCGCCGGTCACACTCCCGGACATTGAAGTGCGTGGCACGACGCCGTTAATGAGCTCTCCCGTCGCGCGTGAACACATACCGGCCAATGTGCAAACCATTACCAGCGAGCATATTACAAGACGCGGGGCGCTCAACCTCACCGACACCCTGTCCCGCAGCTTGGGCGGGGTGAACCTGAATCACGTCCAGAACAACCCGTTCCAGCCCGACGTCAGCTATCGGGGTTTTACCAGTTCCTTCCTGATCGGGACGCCGCCAGGGCTCAGCGTTTTTGTCGATGGCGTACGCATCAACGAGCCCTTGGCCGACCAGGTCAACTGGGATTTGATCCCCACCGATGCCATTGATCGCCTGGAACTCATCCCCGGCTCGAACCCGGTCTATGGCCGGAACACGCTCGGCGGAACCATCGTGATGCAAACCAAGCGCGGCTTTACCCATCCGGGGACCACCGCGGAGGTCTGGGGCGGGAGTTTCGCCCGCTACCGGACCTTGCTGCAACATGGGGGGAGTCGCGGCAAGTTCGATTATTTTGTATCGGGCAATCTCTTTCTCGAAGACGGTTTTCGGGATTTCTCAAAAAGCCATGTCGGCCATCTCTTCGGCAAGGCCGGCTATCGGGGGACGCACCAGGATTTCTCCCTCTCCTTGACCCATGTGAACAACAAGTTGACCGGCAATGGCCCGCTCCCTGAAAGCCGCCTCAAGCGGGACCGCCCCGCGGTGTTCACCCATCCCGATATTTTCAAACCCGACCTGTGGTTTCTCAACAGCCAGTACCAACGCGATCTGGGCCACGGCTTCTCGCTGTCGGCCAATCTGTACGGCCGCCTGTTGGATGTGGACCAGTTTAACGTGGATGTTGAAGAAGACATTGATGCCCGCACGAATCAGAAGGGTTGGGGGGGCGCACTCCAATTGGCTTATCAAGGCACGGTATGGGGGAGGCAGGTCTCGATCACGATCGGTGGCGATTACAGCGGAGCCCGTCTTAACCATCTCATTGGCGAGCGGGGGGAGAACGACGATGACAGCGATGATAATGAGGATGACAACGGCAACCGCAGCGATGATGAGTTGGCAGACGACCTAGCTCTGCTCCAGGCCCTGGTAGAGGACGCGGCGGAAGAATTCGAGGTGGAGACCAATGTTAAAACCGAAACCCACGCCGGCGGCCCGTTCTTTACGGTCAGCGCCGAACCGATTGATAAGCTGACGGTGACCGTGTCCGGTCGTTATGATGTCACCCATCTCACCATTAAGGACCGACTCGCCGGGCAGGTGGATGATGATGGGGCGGGAACGGACGCCAGCGGGGACCATACCTTTGACCGATGGAATCCCGCAGCGGGGGCAACCTATACCCTCACCGAGCACCTAGGCCTGTATGCCGGGTATAGCGAGAGCTACCGTGCACCGACCGCCATTGAACTGACCTGTGCCAATCCCGAAGCGCCCTGCCCGGTGCCGACCGCGATCGTGGATGATCCACCCCTGAACGCGGTCAAGGGAAAGACCTGGGAGACGGGTATCCGCTGGGCCTTGCCGCCCTATATTGGGGCGACCCTGGCCTTCTTTCGAACGGACCTCAAGGACGACATCTTGTTTCGCAATGAACCGGAAAGCCGCGTACTGGGGTTTTTTCAGAACGTGGATGCCACCCGTCGCCAGGGCATTGAACTCCTGCTGCGCGGTGTGTGGAGTTGGGGCAACTGGTTTCTGAATTATACGGTAACGGATGCCACATTTCGTGATGATATTGAGTTGTTTACGTTCGCCAATGAAGAGCGCCTCGCCCTGGTTCGTGATGACGACCGTCTGCCGTTGATCCCGCCACATCGGGTCAATGGCGGTATCGAGATCTTCATCGGCTCCCAGCTACGGCTGAGCCTGGACGGGGCCTATGTGGATGGACAGCGCCTGCGGGGCGATGAGGCCAACCAACGCAGTCGGCTAGACCCGTATTTTGTGGCCAACGCCATGGCGGAATACCGCTATAAGGCGTTTGATATCTTCCTCCGTCTCGAAAATGTTTTTGATGAGGAATACGAAAGCTACGGCGCGTATTTTGAAAACGTGGTGGATGACACCGGCGTCGAACGCTTTATGGGACCGGGGCAGCCATTCTGCGCCTTTGGCGGAGTACGGGTCAAATTCTGAGGACGGTCGACGCCCTGCCGGTCCTGTCCTCAGATGCTGAAATCCAGCAGACCGTCTCTCACGCATGGCGGTTCTCGACGAGGATTTCGGCACCGATATGACGCTGGCCGACGGCGGCGAGGGCTGGTGGCCGCTCCCCGTGGTGGTGCCGGCGTGCGAGCCGCTCGACTGGGCGTCTCTGCTTGAGCATATACAGGCGCGCGTCGAGGAGGAACGGGTCCGCGCGGGTGCGGCGGACCTGCGCCCCTCCCAAGGACTCTCCTCCCCTCACTGAACGGGTCCGCGCGGGTGCGGCGGACCTGCGCCCCTCGGAGAGGGACGATTGTTTGCGCACGCGTTCGCTGGAGAGGCAGTCCGACAACTGCCGATTCACACTCAAGGCGGCGCGGTTGCCGAGGCGGAGGGCGCCGCGCCGAAGATCGGGCCGCGAAGGCGTTGAAGTGTAGGCTCAGGTTCCTGGGACGCCGAGGTCGCCGGTCTTCGCGTTCCGCTCACCAGGTCTCGCGAGCACCGGAAGCGGGCCGAGGCGCGGCATCGCGACGAGATCGCCTGGATGCTGAAGAAGGACATCGACCGGGGACGCTCGCAGGTTGTGACAGTGTCCCGCAAGGGCGACCTCGTGGCCGGGCCGCTGCGCAAGTAGTTCGACCGGCGGTCGTGCGGGCCACAGGGCTGATCGCGACGCTGCGGGAGAAGAATGCCCGGCTGTGCGCCGAGGTACGGGATCTGAAGTGCGAGAACGCGGCGCTGACCTCGCGCGTCGAAAAGCTGGAAGTCGCCCTCGATACGCTGCGCTTGGCCCGGAGCGTCCTGTCGAAGGTGCTCTACGGCGGCAAGAGCGAGCGGCAGAAGAAGGAATGGCGCCACCCGCCGGAGGATGTACGCACGTCCGCGTTGGCGGCAAACCCTATGTCGCCGACGGCGAGCGGTACCACCCCTGTCGAGACCGATGTCGAGGCCTACGAGAACACCATCGTCCGGCCGCGCTGGCGTCGGCGTTGCGACTGCCCCTTCTCGCCGCGGGACGTGACCGCGCGGCCGATGGTGCGGCTGTTCGACACCACACCCTACGGGAGCAGCGTGTGGGAGTGCATGCTCTACCCTTCATCTGCTGCCGGCCTCTGTATCGGGTCGCAACCGGGCTGACCGATATGGGGCTGGCGGGTCTCACCGGGGACGCTGGCCGGCAGCATCAAACGCTTCGTGCCGCTGTTCGAACCCTGGCCAAGGCGATCCTGACGCACCGGAACAAAGCAGCGCTGCGCCATGCCGACGAAACATTCTGGCGCGTTCAGGCGTATCACGAGAAAGGCCGGTCGAGCTGCGCCTGGCTGTGGACCTCGGTCAGCGACGCCGCTGTCTACGACCACATTGATCCCTCGCGCAGCGCCGAGGTCACGATGAAGCTGTTCGGTTCGACAAAAGGCATCGTGGCTCTGGTCTGCAACCGCCTCTCGACCTACAAGCGACTGGCTCGCGAACTCGACGGCAAGGTGATCCTGCAATGGTGTTGGCGTACCAAAGGCGCTTGTCCATCCACGGCGCGGCCGGGCATGTGTGGCCCACAGGCATTGGTGCCAGGGATGGAGCAGATCGCGGAAATCTACCGACTGAACGATGCGCGTACGGAGCATGACGACTGCGCTCGGGCTCTGGAACACCAGACACCGGTGTTCGATGCGGCACAGGCCAAGCTCAAGAAGGTGGGCGACGCGTTGTTCGCAGTCGCCGAAGCGGAACTGGGCGGGCTGTCGGACCGGGCGCGCAGGGCCAAGTCGCTGCGCTCGCTTCTCAATCACCGTGAGGGGCTGTGTGTCTCCGTCGGCAAGCCGTTCGTGCCTCCCGATAACAACCGCGCCCAGCTCGCCCTGTGCGGGGCTGTCATCGGACGCCGATCATGCTTCGGTTCGGACAGCGGGAAAGACTCCGGGTTCACGGCGAGGATGTCCTCGGCAGCCGGTACGCTGGCGATCAACGGGATTGCCGTCCCGCGCTGGATGGAGCAATGGCTGGCCGCGTGCACGGAGAACGACGGCAAACCTCCGGACGAACTCGCGTCCTGGTTGCCATGGTCGATGCGCGAGGAGCGTCGGCACGAACACGCTGCGCCTGAATGACCGGCGCGGTCGAGTGCCGCCATATACGGGCGCGCCTTCACCGCCGGGGAAATTCTGCCGGCACACCGGCTGGCTCAAGCCTGGCGGTGGCCTCAAGGACATGATGGTCCGTGTCACCATGTTCGCCACGCACCGCGCCGGCCTCATCGAGCTACCGCCGTCCGGATGGTAACGGGGCCGGCCGAAACCTATCCTCTTCGGATTCGGATCCGGCACCGAACCGCTGCCCCTCCTCCCCCCAACCATGCTCGACGAGTGCTCGCTCGCCTCTACCGTCCTAGGCCTGCGGCTTGCTCCGGATCGCGGACGCACGGCGCATCCTCCGCGTCGTGCTGGTGGGGGGTCCAAAGCGGATCGGGAGAGTGGTGACGCGTCACCGCCGGAGCGGGAGCGCACGCCGGAACCAGCGCTGGAACAGATCCGCGCACCGAAAAGCGTCGGCCACGACTTGAGGCTGCAGTGAATCGCTGTCCTTGTAGCGTGTTTCGCCCAGCGATAAGTGTAGTCGGCGGGAGTGGTGATCCCGAGTGCCAATGGGTTGAACCAGGTGATGGACTTAAATCTGTCGGTGGGGTGCAAGTTGGCTTACCGAACGATGTGATTTGGGGACGTGGCATGAAGGCGTGCAAAGTGGACGAACAACAGTTGGTAGAGTGGATTGACGGTTCAACAGGTGCGATCCGTTATCTGGGCCCGGCGATCACGGAGAGGCTTGCTCAGAAGATTCTCGTAGCGGAAAAGCGGACGGGTGAGTGCAATCATGTCATGATTGAGCTTGACGACGAAGTGGATCGCAGTGGTTACGGTCAGACAGCCGGCGTCCGGATACTCCACGACGCCGGTACTACTATTCAGCATCAAGCTGGACTACGGGTAGCTGCTTTCACCGCACCCGGAATCGGCGTCGTATGGTCGCCAATTGCAGAGCGTGTCGACCCGATCGAGTGCGTCTCAGTAAACGGTATCTGATGGAAGGGGTCGAACTTGGTGAACTCCAGCGCTGGATGGGCCGAATGATGGGAGAACAAGGGCAGGAGCGGTCGGCATCGCAGGATGAGCGGTTGGACACCTCCCAGTCAGGTGCGAAGAAAACGCACGACCTCATTGTCCTTGCGCGGGAAGCTATCGACCGAGACGAGTCCAGTGCTATCGCGAATCAGGGTGTGACCGACGGGTCGTTGTCCGAAACTGTCGATCAGCGTCTTGTTCCGGCAGAACCTAAAGTGCAGTTACGCACGGTGGATGAGGAGAAGATTAAGGAGGTAGAAACTCACTTGCAGGAGCATCCTCCGAGAGATTTCAAAGAGGAGAAGCAAACAGAAGTGTACCGAGGCTATGTGGGGTTCATCGAAATCCATGTGACGGGTGCCAGCTTGTCTGGAACGGCCACTCTTGCGATTCCCAAGGAGCTTATAGAGCTTGGTTTGGAGACCGATCTCCGAAACAGATTGTCGGAGAGGATGCGAATAGATATCAGTGGCAGCGTCGACTTGGGTGCACGTGACGTCAACAGGCGCGTGGACGCGTTCAGAGAGATTTTTACAAGGCAAATGGGGCCGCCGCTAGGACGGATATACAAAAAGAGTGATTGGCCGATTATGCAAACGAAATGGAACGAGGTAGAAGCCTTAGTTGAGTCGGCAAACGAAAAGATCAAGCGCTCCCTGCACCCGGCAGTCGAAAATATAATCATGAAGGCTGCGAGAGATTGGGCGAAGGCAATCGGGGAGAATCCAAGCGTCCGGCAACAAGTTCCCTATACAGTTGAAGACATCTATAAGTTCCTGTCGGCGCAGTGGGACCGAAAGCAGAGGGCTACCCGAATGAGAGTGCAGATGTTCGTGAAGGACCTGACTTGGGCGACACTGAATGATCAGCAGGTGCGGGAGGAGATCGAGGAGGCTTATCCGGAGCTCTGTGCAACAGGGTTGTACAAGAGCCGGCGCGCGTGGGCGTCCTAGCGGCTGGCCGCTTAAATTGGGGATCTGTCCGTGCTCAAGTGAATCCAATGCCTGGAGCACATAGCGCTCGTCCGGTACTCGCCGAAAGCTCGCATTTCATTCTGCTTGAGGGATTAGGAAGGACGAGCTTGGTGCTTGGGCATCCAGGGTCCACTTGAGAGCGGAGCGAGTGAGTCCGTACATCTGAGCAAAGACGGCATCCAATTCGGAGCGGAGGCAGTGGCGGCATTCATCATTCCAGGAAAATGGCGGGCCGCTAAGCCCCAGGTCGTTGGCGAAGCCATCCATCTCCTCGGATGTATTAGGCTTGAGCCTAACATCAAGTAAGCGGAAATACTCCATGATAACCTCACCTGCTCATTGCCCAGTGTAGCGGTGAGGAGGACAGGGTTGCCAGGATTACCTTGCGCTTGTGCGGCCTCCAGCGCGGGGGCGGCGGCCGGTGCGGTGAAGAGGAGGTGGCGAGGGGTACTCCAGAGACGGCCTCGGGAGTCAGTTTCGGGTGCTCGATTTCTGTGGGGGAGGGGTCATGCGCGTGAGGCAGTCACGATGCCCCGCCCGGACAGCCACGGCAGGCCATGCATTGCAATGTCGCCCGGCGTCTTCGCCATGACTTCATCCCCCATGCCGGATTCCGGCCGTCTGCACTACTGCGCACATACGACTGCGACGAGCCCGTCATCGCAATCTGCAACCGACCCGGAGATCGGTTGCAACACACGCCGTACCCGGACTCTTCGAAAGACCGGCAGCGCTTCCTCAGGCAACGGGGTCGACTGGCCTACAGCGCGAAGGGTTCTCGGTGCCCGGCGCCGACCCGAAACATTGGCGTCCAGGCCCCAGACGAAGCTGACCGGTGCCCCGATGGAGCCTGACGCCTGCCCGGACTTCGGGTTGCAGGCAATGCTCGCCGTGACCGTAACGCCCCTTGCTCATGGACACGCAGGCGGATAGCGTGGCCGTGAGTTCGGCGCGGCCGTTCCGGGACACCGGATCCACGACAGGGAAATCCCGCACCCCCCGTCGACCGGTCTGACCGCGTGTGCCGGCGCCGCGAATGGAGAGACCGATGATCCGACGCCGTCTTCCGATCGGGATCCAGAACTTCCGACGCCTTCGGGAGACGGGCAGCTACTACGTCGACAAGACCCCTCTCATCCGGAACCTGGTCGAGCAGAGCGACTGTTATTTCCTGTCCCGGCCGCGCCGGTTCGGCAAGAGCCTGCTGCTCGACACGCTGGGATCGCTATTCGCCTGTCACGAACCCCTGTTCCGGGGACTGGACGTCCATCCCCACTGGGACTGGTCCTCGCCACACCCGGTGGTACGGCTGAGCTTCGACGGGAAATACAATGAATCCGGCGAAATCGAAGGGGACATCATTGAGCAACTGGAGAGCGTGGAGCGCGAGCACGGTCTCCCGCCCGCCCGGACCTCCGATACCGGCCCGAGACGCCTGCGAAACATTCTCGACCGCCTGCACAGCGCTACCGGCCGACAGGTCGTCGTGCTGGTCGACGAGTATGACAAGCCGATCCTCGACGTGCTCAACGACCCCGAGCTCGCAACGGCCAACCGGGACTACCTGCGCGGCTTCTACGGCATCGTCAAGGGCAGCGCCGCACATGTTCGCTTCGTCTTCGTCACCGGGGTCAGCATGTTCTCGAAGGTCAGCCTGTTCTCCGGGCTCAACAATCTGAAGGACATCAGCCTCGACCCACGCTTCGCCACGATCTGCGGCTACCGGGACGAGGATCTGGACCGGGTGTTCGGCCCCGAGCTGGCCGGGCTGGACCGGGAGAAGATCCGCATCTGGTACAACGGCTACCACTGGCGGGGCGGGGAGCGGGTCTACAATCCCTACGATGTGCTCCTGCTGCTCGACAGCCGGGAGTTCCGGCCGTACTGGTTCGAGACCGGGTCGCCGGACTTCCTGTTCCGGCTGCTGATGGAGAAGTCCGTGAGTCCGATGGAACTGGAGGGGCGGCTGGCGGACATGGCGCTGGTCTCGAAGTTCGATGTGGGGGACATCGCCATTGAGGCGTTGCTCTTCCAGACCGGCTACCTAACCATCGCAGAGGAGGAGCGGGACGATTTCGATGCCCTGTACCGGCTGGACTATCCCAATCTCGAGGTCCGGCTCAGCCTGAACCGCGGCTTGCTCGCCTGGTTGGGGCAGCAGGGGGCGGAGCCGCTGGAGCGGGGGCAGGCGTTCTGCGCGCTACTGGAGGCGCACGACTTCGCGGGCTTCGGCGAGAGGCTCCGCGCTTGGCTGGCCGGAATCCCCTACCAGTGGCATGCGAAGGGCGACCTGGCGCGCTACGAGGCCTGGTATGCGAGCCTCTTCTACATGAGCCTGCGCACGGTCGGGGTGGACTTGAGCGTGGAGGAGGCCTCGCATCGTGGCCGGGCGGATATGGTGGTGCGTCTCGGCGGGCAGATCTTCGTGCTGGAGTTCAAGATGGCCGACGGCGAGGAGGGCAGTGCGGCCGCGCTGGATGCGGCGCTGGCGCAGATGCGGGCGCGGGGCTATGCGGAGAAATATCGCGCCCACGACGGCCCGGTCCACTTGGTCGGCGTAGCCTGCGGGCGCGAGGCGCGGACCCTTTTGGACATCCGTGCCGAACCCGCGTGATCGGGGGCCCGCGAACGCCCGCCACTACGGCTCGACCGAATCCCGGGTCCTTGCATCGACGAGAGAAAGGCCGGGCCTAGGCTCAGGACTCATACCCAGCAGATGACGGTCGCAACGAGACAGAGGGTGCGGAAGCAGAGGTGGACGCAGCGGGCGTCTCGCCGGGCGAGGCGGCGCCCCCCCCCCCCCCGTGAGCCTGCCGTCCAGGCGGGCGAGGCGGGTGCGCCGGTTGGAGCGTGCGGTATCGTAGGCGCCCGGCGCCCTACGGTGGGCGCGACCGGGGAGGCAGGGGTCGATGCCGCGCCCGACGAGGAGGGCACGGAAGCGGGCACGGGCGGAGCCCTGGGCGGCGAGCAAGGTCCGGGCGGCCAGCAAGGTCCGGGCGGCCAGCAGCTCGGGCACCAGGGCCTCGACACCGCGAGAGTCGCGGACTTGGCCTGCGGGGAGCGGCCGGCGCACGGGGTGGCCCGCAGCGGCGACGGGCGCAGGCCGCTGGGCAGGGAGCCCGCCCCGTGGACGGCCGCTCCCGCGCGAGAGTCCCCCTGTGTGAGCAGGCGGGCCGCCTGCAGAGGGGGCGCGGCGCGCAGCACCGTCCCGGACGCATCGCGCTCCCGGCCCGCGCCGCGCAAAGGAGTGCAAAGACACCCGCCTGGGATCTCGCGCCCGAAGCGGGTGGACCCAGGTCTTGTACGGGCCATAACACGCAGGCGTGGCGCGCCACAGCAGCCCCGTACGGAGGACGGGGATAAGGCCTGAGAGGACCCGACGGGCAGCGGCCCGTGGCACCCCACGCTCCTTGGTCGGTAGCACGGGACGGAGACGGACGAACTGCGCTGCCGATAGCCGGCCATGAGGGTCCGACAGAACCTCCCCTTTATCTCCTGCCACCATCCAATACAACAAACACAGCCAACTCGCGTTGACAAGGCATTTAGAGGGCCTGGGCCTAGGCACTGGACCGTTCCCAGCCGATGTGGCCGGCCCATGCGCCACGGCGCCACCACGCTGTTCGCAGCGCTGACATCGCCACCGACGAGATCATCGGTCAGCGCCGCCCGCGCCACCGCAACCAGGAGTTCCTCAATATCCTGCGCACGCTCGAAGCCCGGACGTTCGCCGACATCGACGGCCCTCTGGCCATGGACGACGACGCATTCCCCCCACCTCATGCCAGCGACGCTCGAACCGGCTCCGGCATCGCTGCACCCGACATCCCGCATCCCCAGCCTCAATCACTCCCGCGCTCCACGCTTATCAGGGAATCTGGGCACGAACCGTATCTAGGATATCCTCACTAATGCCGCCGCCAACACGCGATCTCGACACTTTCACGGACTCCTTGGCAAGGTGTGCGTAGCGTGCGGTTGTTTGTCCCTATGTGGGACCAAACAGCTTGCCGGTCATCGGGAGGCTCTCGCCGAGGTCCAGAGCACGGGACGCAAAGCTGCAACGCCAATCATGTATCCGCACGTCGTCGAGACCCACTCGTTTCCGGATGCGACGCCAGGGCTTCTGAACGTCCGTCAGGGATGTCCCCGGCTTCTTGCCGGGATCACTCCTGTGTTGGCGTCGACACGGAGGAGAGACTCCAGAACCGCCACCGCACCCCACGACAACGGAACGATCCGCGCCCCCGTCTTGCTGTCGCTCAACCGACGTTCTTCCGCTTGCAGATCCCCGTCATATCAGCGCCGGGTCTGGATCTCACTCAGACGACAG
Organism: uncultured Binatia bacterium (SeqCode); assembly: GCA_965116085.1. Taxonomy (GTDB): domain Bacteria; phylum Desulfobacterota; class Binatia; order Bin18; family Bin18; genus Bin18. The sequence goes on along the minus strand of OZ220487.1, from coordinate 3,407,291 downwards.
TCAGTCAGCATCAGGCGACGAATGGCTCCACCAACCGCGGACGATGCCAACCCTTCCGCTCCAACCTGGTTCAGGGCCTAGATGTCGGCGAGGTTGAACATCTTCCGCCCCCCTGCGACGGGCCGGTTCGCCTCATAGGACGTGCCGCGATGGCGATGAGGCAGGGCCGCGAGATGCGGCCGCTCGACCGACCCGATCTCCATCGCACCGAGTTCGGGCGCGACGAACTTCCTGACCAGCCACCGGGATGCTTGCACGGTTCGCGGTTTGCACCGGCTGGCGACAGGCTCGTTCAGGGGGCGTGCTGCAAGTTCGGCAACCCTGGGACTCGTGGCCGCTTTGGCAGGGGAAGGATCGGGATCTTCACCGGCCGTGATGCGGGCAAGGACCAGGGCGGCCTGCTTTCGTGCCTGAGTGGCCGCCCCCCATGGCGGTCCAGCGCGATGTTCCGTTGTACCGGGATTGTCCAATGTGGCCCTTGGTCCCGGAAGGATAGCCTCGGACGCCGAAGCCAGACAGCTCCCGGTCCCGGAAGACAGTGTCCTTGCCGTCGACGGACAGGCCATCGACGGTCCGTTTGGCGGGCGAACGGGACTGCAGTTTTGCCCTCGTCCCGCTCCCTGCCTCACAGCATACCAGGCATGCTGGCATCCCCTGCCGTCAGCAGACCGTAAGCGGCTGCGTTAAAATTTGGTCGCAGTCGGGCGTATTTCCGCCGTCGATGTAAGCGCTTGCTCGGACCCTAAGCTGAAGTGCCCGGGGGATTTCTCGCGGTATTCCTCTCAAAAGACTGATTGACCAGAGGAAACGCCCCTTGGGCGGCTGTAGAGCGTTCCCATGTCATATCGATCTGTACTTTTGCCATATGAGAATATAGAGCTTATCCTCGTTGCCAGGCAGGTAGACCCCGTCCCCACCCGGAACGCGCCGCCCGGCCTCCTCCGGCGCGCAGGCTGGCGCGCAACCGGCAAAATCCGCCCCCGCCCCCGCGCCACCCTCTCCACGTGGCCCCGCTCCAAAGGCGCCGCCCGGCGCCGCCTGCTCAACGACGCCCCCCTCGTCGGGCGCCCCGCCGCCTGCCCTCTCGTCCGCGCTCTCCCCCACGGGCATGGGGCCGCGGTGCGCGGCACCCTGCGCACACTCCGCGTCGCCCGTCTCCTCGCCCCCCACCGCTCGCCGCCCCGCGCGCGCGTGTTGGCGCTGGCCCCCCCCCCAAGCCAGCAGCGCTTCACTCTTCCGCCGCCCCGCGCGCGCGTGTTGGCGCTGCTCGCCGCGCGAATCCTCGCCCCCGGCTCGCAGCTTGCCCCCGCCCGTGGGCGGGCCGGCGCGACGGCACCCACCCCCCTGGCCGCGCCGCTGGGGCTGGGGCCATTGGCCGAGCACGCCCGGTCTGCGTCCCTGGACGGGCTGCTGGCCCGCCCGGAGCGCCTGGCGCGCGGCGTGGCCAAGCGCCCGCTCGCAGCAGGCGCCCTGGGGCTCGATGCCTTGCCCTCGGGGTGGAGGGAAGGGCGTGCCGGTCCCCTGGCCACGCGCGGGCAGGCACGCGACGGCACGCGGACCAAGCGGCCAATCGCGTGCGGCTTGCTGGGCGCCCGGGCGGGCTGGCCGGGGTCGGTGGCGGGGTTTGCCGGCCACACTGCGGCCCCGAGCCCGGGGGGGGGGCGCAGGGGGAGACGCGGCGCCGGCGGTTCGGGCTTGCCACCGTGGTGCGGGTGGGGGAGCGGGGGAGGCGGACCGCGGCGCGGATTCGTGAGGCAGGGGCGCCGGCGGGGCGGGACTGGATCCGTGCCTGGCGCGGCCCCGCCCTCCGCGCTTTGGGGCATGGCGGCGCAGGGCACCTCTCGCGGTTCGACGAGAAGAACGTGGTGGAAGTCAACAGCGAGGCCTCCCCTGGCGCGCGGCTGATGGGGTGCCGCCCTCCGCTGGTGGCCGCGCACCGCGCGCGCACGCGCGCGGCGCTGCGCGCCGCTCCCGAGGCGGTGCTCGCCCCCCTTGCCGGGGCCCCCCGCCGCCCGCCGCGGCGCCTGCAAGGCGCGGGGCGGAGCGGGGCGCGGGGAGGCCCGGGCATCCGGCGCTCCAAGCTGGCCAAGCACTGCGCGGGGGCCCTGGACGAGCAGGGTGGGTTCCGCTCCCGGCGCACCGCTGCGTCCAGCGCGGCCGAGGCGGCCCGGGACGGCCTCTCCGTGGTGCGCACCCGCTGACCCGCAAGCCAGCGGGACGCGCCCCACACCGCGCGCGCCTCCAAGCGCCTCAGGACGGGGGAGCGGGCCTTCCGCCGCCGCAAGACCGTGGAGCTCACGGGTCGGCCGGTCTTCCCCCGCCCCGCCGGGCGGGGGCGCGCCCAGGTCTGGTTGGGCCTGCGGGCCTCCTCTGGGGAGGGGCACCTGCGCCAGCGGTGGCGCCCGAGGCGGGTCGACGACGAGGAGCCCGCGGGGGCCGAGGCCGCGCGCCGCCGCCTCGGGGCGCCGGCCCGGAAGTCGGAAACGGCTCAAGCTAAGGCCCGGACCCAGCGGCCGACCGCAGGGGACCCGGGGCACAGCTTCCCCACCCTGCTCGCCGCCCTCGCTCCCGTTCCCCGCACTACCGGGGCGCCGCACCTGCCCGGCCCCGCGCCGTTCGAGGCCACCACCCGCCCCACGCCCCGTCAGCACCAAGCCTTCAAGTTGCTGGGCGGGCGGCTGTCTGGTTCCCAGGCACGGCGCACCCCACTCTCTTCAATATCCAGGCATACCAATGGCTTGCATACCCAACATGCTCGAACTTCAGGCTAGTGGCGATGAACGGATTGTAATATAGCACCCTGCGTGCTTTCGATACCATGGTGTGGGCGGCGAACGAATTTGGAGGAGTGCCCTTGGGTGCCAAGCGGCTGTCGGCACGCCTAGGTGAAGAGCGCGGCTCTTCTGGCCACTCATCCCTGACGCAAGATCAACGCCAGCACAGACATCGCCAACGCGGCGACCAGCGCTTTCTACCGCCTGATCGAGAGGCCGGTGGAGAAGGAAGTGACGGTGGCGAACATGCTTGCCTCGCACCGGGAGCACGGCATTCAGCGCATCCCTGGTCAGAAGACCGCCCTGGTGATTCAGGATGGAAGTGATCTCGATTTTTCCCGGCGGCCGGGATGTGATGGTCTGCGGATCATCGGCAAGAACCAGCCTTCTTACCTCGACCCTGGGCCTGCACCTGCATGCCACGCTGGCGGAGACCGAGACGGAATTGCCGCTCGGCGTGTTGCGCCTGGGGGTTCGATCCGGTCAGGAAGCGGGCACCGGCCCCGAGGTGCGGGTGAAGAGCCGGCACTGGATGGAAGGCTTCAAGGACATTGCCGAGGCGGTCCGTGAGGTCGCAGGCAAGACGCGCATGATCTCCGTCTGTGATCGGGAGGCGGACTTGTTCGAACTGTTCGATCGTCAGCGTCAGCGCCCGCGGGTCGAGATTCTGCCGTGTCCAGCATGACTGGGTTCTTGGCAAAGGGGGCGCAAAGCTGTTCGCGACCATGAATGAAGGCCAGCCTGATGACCGGGTCGCCGTCGAGACCGACGGGCTGACCGAGCGTCCGAAGTTCGGCAAGACGAAGGCACGGCCGGCACGCCGCAAGCGTCTGGCCCAGTGCGCACTGAGGTTTCGCCGCGTGATCCTACCGGCGACCCTCGAAGGCAAGGAGCCGCTTCCCCTTTCGGTAGTCCATATCCGCGAGGCCGCTCCACCCGAAGAGGAGGCGGTTCCTGCTCTCGACGCTCAAGGTGAGCAAGGCCGAGGAAGCCGGTAAGCTGATCGGCTTCTACCTTCAGAGGTGGAAGGTCGAAGACTTCTTCCGCGTCCTCAAGTCGGGAGGGCCGCACCGAGTTCCTGCTGTTCCGAACGGCCGAACGCCTGCAGCGGGCCATCACCATCAACGCCGTGGTCGCATGGCGCATCATGGCCATGACCCTGCTCGGACGCCAGATTCCTGACTGTGATCCCACGCTGCTGTTCACTGACCCGGAACTGAACTTCCTCCGCGACTACGCTGCCGAGAAACAAATGACGCCGCCCGGTCGGCGTGGTGACGCCGTGCGCCTGATCACTCATTTTGGCGAATACCAGGATCGCAGGCATGATCTGGAGCCCGGACATCAGATCATGTGGAACGACTACAACCACCTGAGCGGTGCCGCCATTGGACATCACGTCGGGTTTCGGGCCGGGTAGTGCTACGCCTTGCACCAAAACAAGACCCTCGACGTCACGTCGTAGTGGCAACTACGACACGCCGGGCGCCATGCGCCCCCCGAACACGCTAACTGGGGGGGTCATCGTGGGGCAAGCAAGACAACCATTATGCATTTCTTCGGCAAAAACCGTGAATTCTCATGCTGCTTTCACGAAAAACACCGAAAAACGTAAAGCGTGTCAACACAGCATTCCTGATAGACGTTGAGAGCCCCATTGATGAAGAGGGTGCCGTTCAATGATGGCCTAGTGTTTTCTTAGGGTGCCCAGTAGAATGGGCAGAGATGAATACTGCTATCGATTCTGTTGTTCTGGATTCCCTCGTTCACAAAATCCAGAAACTGCTCCAACTCAGCCGCGATGAAGCCGCAACCGAACACGAAGCGGCCCTGGCCGCGGCCAAGGTTCATCAACTCTTGGCCACGTATAATCTCTCGTTGACGGAGGTTGAGGCCCAAGGCGTGCAGAGCGACCGGACCATACGGGTCGAAAGCTGGAAAACGAGTCGCCTGCTCCCGTGGGAACGGCTGCTCTGGCTCGCGACCTGCAAGCTGTACTTCTGCTGCTCGACCCTGTCCGTGGGCCGGTCCTTTATCATCGGGCGTTCCCATAACGTCATTGTTGCCAGAGAAATGCTGAGCTATCTGATCCACACTGTCCGGCGCTTACGCAAGGAGCATTACGGCAAGGGGCGCCGCTTTCTGGATTCCTTCGCCTATGGCTGCGCCCAGTCTATTACTGACAAAATCAAATCTCTGATCGCCGAGCGGGAACCCGCCGCCGCCAAGACCACTTTACCCGCGATACGGAAAAACTATCGTGACGAGGTCTGTACTTATCTCGCTGGCCAAGGGACACGCATTCGCAAGCTGTCCGGGACACCCCGCTTGCTGCAGGTCGATCCCGAAGGCTATGCCGCCGGACAGGTGGCCGGAGAGACCGTCGGTCTTGACCCACAACTCTCTGGCGGCCAAGAGTACCGGGCACTGTCGGGATAACAGCATACGGGCGGACATGGACGATCACATCCGCCCGTATGGGAAGTCAGACAATCCGACTCTTAGCGGTGAGCCAGCGGCCCACGCAACAACTGTCCGGGCAACGCGCCGGTATGCTCGTTTTCGCGTAGGACTGTTTGGCCATTGACGACCGAAGCCAGAAAGCCCGCGGCTTTCTGTTTGAGCCGCCGTGCGCCTGCGGGCAGATCATAGGTCAACTCCGGCATCATCGGCCCGACCGTTTCCGGGTCGAAAATCACAATGTCCGCAGTCATCCCCTCGCGCAGCAGGCCGCGCCCGTGCAACCCCCACTGGGAGGCCGGCACAAAGGTGAGTTGCCGGACCGCGTCTTCGAGGGTCAGAGCTTGCTGCTCGCGCACCCAGTAGCTTAACAAATGGGTCTGTAAGGACGAATCCATGATCTGGGACACATGAGCGCCGGAGTCGGAGAAGGTGATCACGGAACGCGGGTGCCGCATCATCTCCAGCACATGGTCCTGGTTCTCATTGGCCAGCGGTTGCAGGAAGAACTGTTTGAGGTTTTTCTCCAGGGCCAGATCGATAAAGGTCTCGACCGGGTCCTGATTCCGCTCTATGGCGATCTCTTCGATGGAGCGATGGGGCGGATTGGGCTTGTCCATCAAGAACAGCCATTTGAAATTCGCCGCCCGGGCTTCAGGTCCCACTCCCCGGTTGCCATCGTCTTCTTGCGTATGGGCCTCTTCAACCAGTTTGCGGCGGTAGTCGGGATTCCGCAGGGCCGCTTCCTTCTCTTCGAGCGACTTCATCTTCTTGAGCGCACGCCAGTTCGGCAGCCGGTCGAAGGGCGTATTAGTCTGGAAGGACAGGACTGCATTCAGCGCGCGGCTGTGTACCTGGAGGAACATACGCCCGCCCGCGGCCGCGGTCTCATCGGTTAAATCAAGATAGGGCTGCCAGCAGTCCGGCGCCCGGCGCAGGCTGAACATGCCATAGGTCACCGGAACTCCGGTATCGACCGCCAAAGCCTTGAGGCGGTCCATATATTCACGGATGCGCTCCGGGTTCTGGCCTGTGTCTTCTCCAGCGATTTCAAAGATGCCGGCCCCCATTTCCCCCATAGCGCCGACCAACTGCCGAACCTCATCCCAGGTGGCCAGTCGGCTGGCTACGGGCTGGCGTTGCGGTGTCTGGTGGTTCCGGGTGCGGGAGGTGGTGAATCCCATCGCGCCAGCCTGGATCGCCTCGCGTACCGCCTGTGTCATCCGCTCCAAATCCTGCTCGCCAGCCGGGTCGGTAAAGGCGCGCTCGCCCATCACATGGGTACGCAGGGCGGAGTGCCCCATATAGGCGGCATAGTTAATGCCTTTGGGCAGACGTTCAACCGAATCAAGATACTCGGGAAAGGTCTCCCAGGTCCATTTGATGCCAGCGTTCATGGCCTCGGGCGCGATGTCTTCGGCCCGCTCCAGGTTGCGCATGACCATGTCCTTTTCGCTTTCCTTACACGGCGCGAGTGAAAATCCGCAGTTCCCCATCACCACGCTGGTAATGCCGTGCCAGCAGGAACACGTCCCCAGCGGATCCCAGGAGACCTGGGCGTCCATATGGGTATGGCCATCGATAAAACCGGGGGTGACGACGTGCCCTTCGGCGTCCACCGTCTCTTGCGCGCCGTCGCGAATGCGGCCAATCGACGCGATTTTCCCCTCCACTATTCCCACATCGGCGCGGAACCGGGGCATACCCGAACCATCAATGACGGTCCCGTTCTTCAGAATCAGATCGTACGACATTCTCCCTCCTTCCTTCTGGGACGGTTGTCTCCCTGAGAGGACTATCTCGCTAGAGGCGATCATGGGATACCCCGGCCGTGGATTTGTCAACCTGGCGGATGAGTGCTACGAGGCGTGTCATGAAAACCGCACTCATCATTGCACTCTTTGTCACCCCTCTCAGCGGTCTCCTTTTCCCTCGATCACTCCGGGCCCAGTCGGCTTTGGAGAATCCGCGGCCGGGCTCGTTTCAAAGCGGCATAGGAGTTATTTCCGGCTGGGTGTGTGAGGCCGAACGGATAGAGATTGCCTTCTATCCGGGGGCCATGCCAATCAACAGTGACGATGTCCGGCCAGAAGCGGAAATCTCTCATCAGGCCGCGTATGGCACTAGCCGAGGGGATACCGAAGAGGCCTGTGGTGATATCGACAACGGCTTTGGCCTGCTCTTCAATTGGAACCTCTTGGGCGACGGCCAGCATACGGTTCAGGCGCGGGCCGATGGAAGAATCTTCGGTAGCGCTACGGTCACGGTCACGACTCTGGGCAAGGAGATTGTAGAAGGAGCAAGTGGAGAATTTCCCGTTGAAGATTTCTCAACCGACGGGAATGACATCACCCTCCGTTGGCAACAGTCTCTCCAGAACTTCGTGATTCAGGGAGGCATGGGCAGTAGCGGGGGGGCAAGTGGGACGGCACCGCGTGTGCTGGAGAACCCGCAGCCAGGCTCGTTTCAGAGTGGCGTTGGGGTGGTTTCCGGCTGGGTGTGCGAGGCTGAGCAGGTGGAGATTGTCTTTAATCCCGGCACCGCCCATGAGATGACCTTTCAGGCTGGTTACGGCACGAGCCGAGCGGACACCAGGAATGATTGTAACGACATCAATAACGGCTTTGGTCTGCTCTTTAGTTGGAACCTCTTGGGTGACGGCCAGCATACGGTCAGCGCACGGGCCGACGGGGTTGAGTTCGGCAGCGCCGCAGTGACCGTCACAACCTTCGGTGAAGAATTCCTGAGGAACGTTGGCAAACACGCCCGGCTGGAAGATTTCCCCGCCACGGGGACGGACCTCATTGTTGCCTGGCAAGAGTCTCTCCAGAATTTCACGATTGCGCGGCTCGATAGTCTCGGGCCCCGGATTGCCTCCATCGACGCCATCGGGGACAGCATCAGCAAAGCCTTGAATGCCCGAGAACCTTGTACGAATAGCGACCAGGAGAGTTTCAACTGGGCAACCAGTATTACCGGCGAGACGTTTTGCCACGATGGTGGGGACGGAGTTTATAGCCAAGCGGAACAGATCGAATGTCGGCGGGGCGTTATGATTATGAATGCCGACCCCAATAGCGCAGCATCCGGCGCCAAGATGCTCAAGGATTTTTTCGCCCAAGCGCAGGAATCAGCAGCATTTCTGAGAGATCAACCGGCTCCGCGCTATGTGACGGTCGAAATGGGCCATAACGATATTTGTAGCGGTACTATTGAGGGCGTTCAAGCCGAGTGTCCAGAAGGAGACGATCAGGATCCGATCAACCATTGCCGCACTACGCCAGCGGCGTTTGAGCGCGAATTTCGCAAAGGACTCGATGTTTTGATTACCGTCCCGGAACTGAAAATCGGCGTTGCCGCACCCGTACGGGTGTCTCAACTGTGCGCTCATGAGGCCGAAGAAAACTGCTCTATTCTCGGCGGAACCTGTGGGGATCTGTGGGAAGCGGTGACTGCACTCGGCATACGCCCGACTGGTATTTGTGGCTCTCTCACGCTCGACTGCTCGGAGGAGCGCATTGAAGATACCTACGGCACAACCGCGGCCTATCGTGCTGTTATGGAGCGTGTCTCGGCGGAATATGCACGCTTGGCCGACAAGGAGCCCTCGCCCGCCGTGGACATCGGCGGCGAGACGGTTGGCGGGGCAGCCAGAGCCACCGGCGTTTCTCTACGCTTTAGCAACGCTTCTTGGATCTACAAATTTACCAGTGAGCAATTGTCGTGCTGTGACTGTTTCCACCCCTCGCCTCGTGGTCAAGACGGAACCGCCCGCATCTTGTTCGACGGCTTTACCTGTAGCCCGACAGATGTGTGCTGCGCGGACACTGGAGATCCCGTGTCCGACGCCCTATGTATGATCGAAGATACCGGTGGGACCTTTCATCCGGGATTGTTCTGACCGGAGGGACGGTTTGGTTTACTCTTCACTTCGCAGATGAGGAGTGGTCGGCACAAGGTTGAGAAAGGTGATGAGGGTGAGCTTACGGCTCTGAATCTGCCAGCCCGCTTCGGTCTTCACTACGGTATCCTCATAGGTGCCATTTGCAATATCAATACTGCCGTTTGAGAGAACATGGGTTGCATACAGATAGGTGCTCATCCTGGCTCTCTTGTCCTGTACCTCAATACTGACAGTTCCGATCAGATGTTGTGTGCTGATATAGCCAGCGCTCTGAAATACGGTCGTCACAAAATCCGCCCAGGCGTCTGAGCCGGTCCTTTCCTCGATTTGTCCGTTTGGAAAGACAACCGAGAAGGTCGCATCTTTTGTGAAGCACGGCTGGTAGATTGCCCTTCCTGTCGCACCCTCACCCCGTCCAATCGCGTCCGTCCCGTGTGCATAACAGACCGTGAGCTTGTGAATGTCTCCCTCGTCCTGCAACCGGCAGGTCGACTCTCCGGCAAGGCTCGGCCCCGGCGGCAAACTCGGCAAGAGGGCGGCTATCAGCGATATCAACACGACTCTTTTCTTCCCGCGTACCGCTATCGAATCACACATCTAGGAACACCTCCCGTCATCAAGATCTTACACTGTATGATTTGACATGCCGGAAGCGAAGATGCTAGGCGTTGCCCGGTCGGTGTACGGAATTCCCGTCCAAAGACAACCAGACACAGAGGGAGAGATGGAACCCCTGCGTGTTATTGCCACTGATTCGCATATGACAGAGTCGCCCCACCGTGTCTGCGGCGGCCCCCCGGCTTGATCAACGATCCCGGGACCGCGCCCCGCGGGTTGTTGAAGACGTAACTGCCCATATCCCCTGCTCCGTCTGAATATGTGGTGAACGTTGGTCGCGGTCGTTGCCGTTTGGGGTTCGGTGGGTTGTTGCTCTCGCAAAGCTTGACTGTATAGGTGCGTGAGCCCATGGGTTTCCCTCTGGCCTGAGAGGAGGGGCCGGTGGGGTATTTCGGATCGCGGGGCGACGGCGGGTCTGAGCCAGACGCTGATTGCGCTGATGCCGCCGCCCTCGGTCTCTATCGAGAGCCCTCTGGGGGCGGGGCGCTGCTGAAGCGCAAGCCTACGTCGAGGCGCTCCATCGGGACCGACCGCGATGAGCAGGCGCTTGAGACTTTCGGCTGCGCCTCCCCGGTGGAGTTGGTGCCCGGCTGTGCCCCCTCCTTCCCGGCCTCGTTCCCGTCTCTGGGCCCGGAGATGTCTCCAGCGATTCGCCCCCTTTGCCCGCGCCCCGGCGTTCGTCGCAGCGCGCCCGCTTCGAGTATGAGGAGGCCGCCCACGTCGCGCTGCTTGAGCTGCTCAAGGGGCTGCCCGGCCAGGGGATGGTCTCGGGCCACCCGTCTGCCCTCTACACCGCTCTGCTGGCGGGCGGGCGCTGGCGGGCGGTGCAGGTGACGCCCCAGGCCCAGGTGCGGACCGAGGTGGGGTGGTGCAACTGTGCGCCCGACCGGGTGCCTTGGGCGCGTTCCGCGGGCCGGCACTTCACCGCCCGCCGGTGCCTCAAGCGCAAGGCGGCCCACTGGGGCCGGCGCTCCGAGGCCAGGCCGGCGGGCGAACGGCGGGCGGTGCTGGCCGCGCTCAAGGCCGGCGAGGCCGAGGCGGGGTCGTGACCGTCTCGCGCTGGGCAAGGACCTCGCCACCCACGACGAGGCTTTCGCTTGCCTGCAGGCCCTTTTCAGGCCACACTCCTTCGCGCTGCCCGCCGTCAAAGTCCTCCGGGCATGGGGCCAGGGGCTGCTGCGCCTGAGCGCGGCGGACAAATACGCCGCCTCGGGCACACCCTTGCGCGCCGGCTCCAGAAACACAAGGCGGGCTGCCTGCGCTTCCTCACCGCCCCGCAACCCCCGTGCTCCCACAACGAAGCCGAACACGACCTCCAGATGGGCAAGCTGCGCCAGAATATCTCGGGCGGCTTCCGCTCAATGCCAAGCGCCTGCGACTTCGCCACCCTGCGCTCCGGCATCGCCACCACCCGAAAGCAGGACGGGAATGTCCTCGAAACACTGGCGCACCCCGATCCCATCCGACTGATCCCGAAACTGCGATTCTGCAATCCCTACTCGGCGCCACCACACCGGAACCTTCAATCCCTCACCTGTGAGCGATCGGCGAAATCACACCTAGGCAGTTACGTTGAAGACAAAGAAAAATCCGGACATTTTTTCATGGCTCCCGGCATCATGCCCTTTCCGGTGGCGGGCAGATTTTCTACGGGTCGCAGTAGCGAAGAGTTCAGAAAAACATCTCACTCGTGATGAGGCGCTCCACCCGAAGACCGACCGGATTATAGTCCGGTTTACGATCCGTTCTGGACCGCGGTGCAAGCACTGCGTATGCCACTCTCTCTGCATGGCACGATCAGCCGGGACAATAACACTCGTGCGGTCATGGATCGCGGCTCAAGCGGCGGGGTCAATCAAACGGCTATACGGTTTATATGCGCCTCATTCACGAATTCCAAAAGTCTCTGACCAATCTCATCTTTGGCGGGGTGCTGGCCCGTTTTCTCCAGACTCAAAATTGTTTCCGTGGAAAGTGACATCGGCTGGCCCATTATGCTCAGCACCTAGACCACACCGATGAAAAGTTCGCGGTGAGCATGAAACCGAGCGAATATGTCCGCCGTCAGGTCGGGACGACTTTCAGGACGCCCGGATCGGTGCCACAAACGCGGCAGTCTTTGGCGAGGATAACGGTATGTGGGCGCGTCCGATTTCCCGCATACGGACACCACTTGGCCCAATTCACACAAAGTCATTGAACGGGGCTTTGCCAATGTTCCTGCCCATAATCATGTGTAAGATTGTGTACAAAAGCTGTACGGGCTGGAATTAGGGCCTGTTAACCGTTCATGAGCATGATGGTCTCCTCGGTGGATGGACCTCCGTCAAGCTCACTAGGCACGGATCGCGTGCCCCCTCCCGGCACCGCGCGGCATTGTCTGCCCGCCCACCCGCCACGAGCTCACCGCCAGTGTCTGTGGCCGAGCAGAGCGGCAAATGGCATGGGTGACCGGCCCAGTTTGGCACTTGGCCCCCATCTCCCCCGGCTGCCCCGCTGGTCGCAGCCCGGCGTCCTCGACCGGGCCTTCGAGCCTCGGCAACGAGAGCCGAGGTGCGCCTCCAGCTTGCGGCCCAGGTCGTTAGACCGCCCCCCTCGTCAAGGCCCATCCCGACGGGACGGGGGCGCTCAAACAACCGGCCCCCCATCCCTCGGGCGGTCTCGCCGGGCCAGGCTCACGACGCACCGGAGGGCCGCAAGTTGCTGGAGCGCCTTGGGCAGCGACCCGAGAATCCAGCGCTCAGCATGGACCAGGCGTACGAGGGTGCCAAGACCCGGCACCTCGGCCGTGGCGCGGAGGGAGGGGCCGTCGCGGGCGCACCCGGGTTGAACCTGGGTGAAGATGATCGGGAGTTGGACAAGCGGCACCCCACGACCGAGCAGGTGTTGCGTCGCTTGCAGGGATTCCGTCGCAGTTTCCCGCGAGTCGAGAAACTCGACGTGCTATTCCTCGAATTCATTGTCTTCGCACTCACCATCAATAATACATTGTGATAGTGTGAGCAGGTTCTGGACCGAGCAGCGGACCCCAGAGACTACCGGAACATCGCGGACGGAGAATAGGGCCTCAGGACTGGGCGGTATTACCGCTCACGTGCGCCCGTATGAAATAGCCGTGTCCCAGGTGCTGGTGATAGGGAATCGCACAATCTTTGCCAAGCCGCCGCTTCGGCTCGCTCGGCGCGGCGTCAATGGTCGGGAACGGCCCAAAGCCCATCCGTCGAGCGACCGCTTCGTTTTCCTTGGGTACGCCCGCAGCCAGGACGCCGTTCAGATGGTTAAGCGCCTACAAGCCCTGCCCGTACAGAATATACGGGTGCGCCCCGTGAAACGCAAAGCCGTTGCGATACTTAATACACGCGCTCCGGGCGGTGGGTGCACTTTTCGGAGTAGCTATCCCACACCTTGATCGAGTCCTGCACGGATAGTAACGTTTTGTGATAGCGGGTGTAGTATGAGAGATGGTTGAGCGAGCTGAATTTTGGATCAAAGGGATTGGCAATGACCAACAGCCCAGCTTTTCGGATCAAGGAATTCTTGTGCTAGGCGTTGAACAACCCGGATAGCGCCTTGTTACGACAGTGAATGGGATTAGGGCCTGTGGACAAAACAGGATTCCCTTGAACTCGGACTCGTGCTTCAAGCTTTCCAGAGAGAGGTACAGGAATACAGAGCGTTGTGTGATTGAGGAGACTCTCTGGCAGCGGACCGCCTCCCTGCTTCCGGGGCAGACTCGCGTTCCGGACGTTCTAGTTGGGGCCTCCTCTGTGCTTGGCGGCGTTCTGCTGGCGGGGACAGCGCCCTGCTCCAAATGGCTTGTCTGCGCCCTGCCATGCCCCCCCCCCCTGACCCTCCGCCCCGTCTTCGGCGGGGGTGCTTGCCCTTTCCCTACTCCTTCCGCCCGCCTCTACTCCGCAGTTCCTTCCCAAGGGGGGGATCACGAGAAAAGCCCCCTGCGGGCCTGCTCCGTGTACGGAGGAAGTGCGGAGTTTGCTATGAGCCGTTGCGGGCCTGTCTCGTACGCGGAGGATATGCTATAGTTATTGTCATGTCCGAAGCGATTGCCTTTGACACTCATCGGTTTGTCAAACATTTGACGGAGAACGGTTTTACCGAGCAGCAGGCCGAGGTCCTGGCCGACGAGCAGGTGCAGGTGCTCAACACGAACTTGGCCACCCAAGCCGATGTGGCCGCCATCCAGCGTGACATCGCCGGGGTCGGCAAGGAGCTTGAAGCCCTACGCCAGGAGACCAAGGCTCATATTGAAACCCTGCGCCAGGAGACCAAGGCTCATATTGAAACCCTGCGCCAGGAGACCAAGGCTCATATTGAAGCCCTGCGCCAGGAGACCAAGGCCGATATTGAAGCCCTGCGCCAGGAGACCAAGGCCGATATTGAAGCCCTGCGCCAGGAGACCAAGGCCGATATTGAAGCCCTGCGCCTGGGGACCAAGGCCGGTATTGAAGCCCTGCGCCTGGGGACCAAGGCCGATATTGAAGCCCTGCGCCTGGGGACCAAGGCCGATATAGCCGACATCAAATCCGATTTGCTCAAGTGGATGATAGGGGCGCTGATTGCTCAAGGGGGCATGGTGGTAACCCTGCTCAAATTGCTCCAAGGCTGAGGCGGCCGGAGGCTGGGGGGCGGGGGACAAACCAGGAGTGGTTGAGCGCCGCCGACTTGCCGCGGCTTCATCGGCATCCGCTCTCGGACGGGAAGGAGCGCCCCGGAGCCCATCAGTCAGGCCGGACCCTCCAACAAGCGCCAAGCCTTGGCCGTAGCGCGCCACGGAGGCCTGCCCCGGGGTACGCTACGGCCAAGGCGGTTGCCGAGGTCGGGTGAGCGCGTGGTCGTGCCGGTGTTCTCCGGCCCCCCTTGCGACCACCACCCCCTCGAGTGGAGCAAGGCGGGCTGAGAGCAGTACCTGCGGGTTACCTTCAACGGCTGGGCGAAGCAGCGGACCCCCGCGTCAAGGCTGGAGTCCGCTGCTTCGGGCTAGGCTCAGGATCTATAAATTTCTTGTCACTGGGTGTTTCCTGTGTTTGATGACGCAGGGAGAGAAGGGGCATGTCCTGTCGGGTTCCCCTTGCTAGGGTCTGTTCCCACTATCGCAAGGCATCCATGATGAGGGCGAAGACGCTGCATCCAAGGAAGAGCACGTCGCGTTGCTCGCAGCGCGTGAAGAGGCGGCGGCCTCCCTGCAAGCGACGCCACACCCGCGCGATTGCGGTGCGCCGCGTGGACAGCTCACGGGCAGACGCCCAAGGGCTCACCCGGGTGCGCCGCGGCGGCCCCACGGGCACATACCCCAGTACCACGGCCAAGGGCCGCGGCTGGGCGCCCGCGGCCGCCCGGTCCCTCAGCACCGCGGGAGGAGCGGGGGGCGGGCCCCGGCGAGTCCGCCACGGGCGGCCCGCCGGGGCGGCGGGGCGGGCCCGGGCGAGCGCGCGCAGGCGAGCGCCGGGCGATCGTCCGCGGCACCCCTAGGCACCGTGGGGGGCCACCCGCCCCGGGAGCGGCCGAGGGATGGAGGACCGGTTGTGTGCGCGCCCCCGGGCCGGCGGGCGGGACCTGGACGACGGGGCGGGCGAGCGACCGGGCCGCCCGCGTGAGGCGTACGATCTGTTCGCGTTGCAGATGCGCGAGGACCCGGGCGAGCACGCCGGTTTGCGACCAGCGGGGCAGCCGGGGGGGAGAGGGGGGGCCAGGGGCCAAAGCGGGCCGGCACCCCGCGCCCGGTGCCGCCCTGCTCGGCGACCGACCAGAGGGCGGGGAGCACGGGGCGAGGGGAGAGGCGGACAGGGCCGCGCGGCACCGGGAGAGGGGGCGCGCTCCGGGCGTAGTGAGCTTGCGTGAGTCCCCTGCAGCCAGGAGACCAGAATCATGCAGAATCATCCACATGAGTGTGAACAGATCCTAGAGTGTTTTGACGTCAAACGGGGTCATATCCGGCGGCATTGCAGTCGTTTGCGCCCTCTTCTGAGGAGAAGGCGTGGAGGGCGGCGCCGATTGTGGCCCAGAGTTCCTTGCTGGTTCGGCCGGCGGCTTTTTGCACAATCGCCTTGCGTGTGGAGCACGCCATTGCGAGGGGATTGCAGTCGGGCCTGTCGGGCGGCCGGAAGCGCCGCGCGGCGCCGGCTTTCTCGGTGGCGTCACGACCCGCCCTCGGCTTGGGAGCGGGCCGGTGGTCCAGCAGGACGCTAGCACCGGGGCGGCGGGGTGGACCCCGCCGCCCCGGTGCCACAGAGGCGCTGAAGGCGGCCCCGGGCAGGGCCCCGACGAGCACCCCGGGGGCTGTCATGCCGGCGCGCCGGAGGGCGCCGCCCGAGGTGGGGGCTGCCCGGGGCCGGGGGGGGGGGGGGGGGGGGGGCCGGGGACCGTGCGCCGCGCGTTGAACGGCCATACCGGCGGGCCCTCTTGGGAGCCGCGCCGGTCTCGGCGCGGCTCCCCCGCCTTGCGGGAGCGAGATCGCGCGGGCCGTCAAACCAGGCGCGCCGTTTGCGCAAGCCCTCCCGGCGCGCGGGGGCGGCTGCGGGGGCGAGATGTTTTGGCCGGGGCGCGCGCGCCGCTGGAGACAAGACCCGCGCGTTGATGGATCGACGCGCCGGGCGCGCTTTGCTGTAAGCGGCTGGGCCAGCTCGGCACGGGGGATGGCAACTGGGGCGCTGAGTACCCCCCCCCCCCCCCCCCGCAGCAACCGCTCCTGGGGCCGCAAGGCTCGAGCGCTTGACTCCGCCCGGGGCCAGCGCCTCCTCACTGCCGGGCTGGCGCCACTGGCGCTGCCCCACGGGCAACGCGACGGGCGGCGGCCCGAGTCGCACGGCCGCCCTCAATCGCTTCACTGACCCGCCGCCGAAGCTCACTCCCCCAATGCCCGCGCCACAACCACCTCCCTCAACTCAGAGGGGGCCCTAGGAAGCACTCACCACACGACTTGAGAATCCCCACAATGACTCTGCATGACGTCAAAACGCTCTAGGACGGGTGGAACATTAGCGCTAGGCCGGCTCTCGGTCCTTATTGAAGAGGGTCTGTACGACCGGGAGTTTGTCGAGCGGTACACCAGCGGGTTCGACGCCTTGCAACGGTACGTGACCCCCTACTCGTCGCAGCGGGTCACCGAATTCACCCGGGGCCTACAAGAACTCTCGGTCAAAGCCGCACGCTATTTGCCCGCAACTGGCCTGACGTCATCAATAGTGGCAACGGGGTGTGCCAGCTCGGCCCGGCGACCCCCAGTTTGCGCGGGCAATTGCCTGTCTGGTGGCCATTGGCGGCACGCCGGACCGCGAGGACGGCCACTCCCTGTCCGATCCTCCCCAGCAAGTCGTGATAAATGAAGAGGTGATGCTGATGGACCGCCTACCCGCAGAACAGTGACGCAAGCGGTTGGGGGTTGATCGGTTGCATCTTCTGGGTGACGGGTATAAGCAGCTTGGTGTGGCTATGGTGCCGGCTTGGCACGGTAAGCATCCTCTGCCGGGTCGGACAGCTTCAGCCCATGAACTCAGACCGTGGTCTACCGAGCGCCCGGGACAGGCTCTGGAACTGTACGGCCTGTGGGAAACGAAGATCAATATGCGCACCGACGATGACCCGGCGCAGTGCGACCCGATGATGGGCCCCGGGCTGCTGTGCGGTCTCCCCTGCTGTCTGGTCAAGGCGGAACCGGCCACATCCCCGGGCTCTTCAGAAACAATAAGGCGATGATCACTCATCAAGGGAAGGAGCAGACATGAACGCTGACGATCTCGCGCAACGGATCCAAACCCTGGAGAACATTGAGGCCATCAAGAAGCTCAAGGCCCGCTACTGTGCCTTGTGCGACAATCAATACGACGCGGACGGCATTGCGCAGCTGTTTACCGAGGACGCGGTCTGGGATGGCCGGCAGTTTGGCAAGCACGAAGGCCGTGAGGCCATCCGCACTTTCTTTCAGGGCGCGGCCGCAATTTTTCCTTTTGCACTCCACAACGTCACGAACCCCATCATTGAGGTAGACGCGGATACCGCCACGGGCCAGTGGTATCTGTTTCAGCCCTGCACCCTGGCCGAGGGTAACCAAGCCGCTTGGCTGGCCGGTCGGTACGAAGAGCGCTATGAGAAGCGGGATGGTGAGTGGAAAATCCAACACCTCAGCGTGACGCCCTTCTTCTTTACGCCATACGGCGACGGCTGGGTGAAAACCCCCCTCCTCGGCCAGTAACTCGAGAGAAGAGGAACGTCCATGCCACTCGTTGGAAGGGGGGGCATCGGGTTCCCGTACATTATAACGACTATGGGCAGGGTCGCGACCGCTCGTTTTCATGCACGAGTATTCCTGCAACGCTTGGACATGGACCTACCAAATTCCGCTTCTGGTCCATACCCCGCGCTGTATTGCGATTGAAGACCGGGGCCACGGACGTTCGAGCAAACCGTTGAGCGGCTACTCTATTCAGGACATGGCAGCCGATGCTGCCGCCGTGATGTACGCGTTTTGCAGTTTCCACTTTGAGACCGATCTCGGGCATCTGGCTGAGCCCTTTGTGACTGGAGGACGCACCCCCTTTATCCTCCGTCACACAGATGTGGCCTGGAAAGTCGCCCACTACTACGAGTCTCACCCCCACACATCCTAAGGAGAGACGACGGATGGCGACAATTATCTGGAAAAGCTGCCCTTATCTCCGATACTGCCCGTGGCATCATGGGCGAGAGCGAAGCACGTTTGTTCCAACGTGAGGGAGCCCGGATTGTCCTGGGCGTTATCCTTGAAGGTCAAGGCCGAACTGCCTTCGAGAACATCGCTCAACAGGACGGAAACGCCACATTCGTCCCGCTTGGTGTCACACACGAACAAGACTGGCAACGGACCGTTGAGACTGTGGAACAGACCTACGGCAGGCTGGATATCTTAGTCAACAATGCTGGTATTGTCCGCATGGCGCCGTTTGATGAAGCCAGCCTCGAAGCCTGGGATGAGGGAATCAGCGTGAATCCGGGGGCTTTCTCGTCATGAAACACGCAGTTCCAGCCATGCGGCGGGCCGGTGGTGGCGCTATGGTGAATATTTCGTCTATTGCCGCCCTGATCGGAACGATAGAAGGCCACAAGTCCTTCGACTGATGAGGCTGAACGGACTCACTCGAGAGAGCAACGAAACCCCGACGACCATCAGATCGGCGAGTATTCAGGGTGGCGGCACCCCGAGGACAGACTGTTGCGGCCCAGCCTGCCCTCGCTATTCCACCAGGCTGGGAATGTGGCCGAGGGGCCAGCCATGCGTGAGCATACCATGATCACATTTGTCATCTCGCCAGAGAAGCGGGTTGAGTAGGAGGAGCATCAGGTGCTGTGGTATTGTTGATATGATGTAGAGAGGAGAGAGGATGCCTTTTCAATTACGCTACAGCATAGACAGCGAAGAGATCACCGTTGTTGCCATTGGACTGTTTGTCGCTCCGAACAAGATGCTGCTCGAATTGATGCGGCTCGGCGTGCGCGTCATTTTGGTCGAGCCCATTCAGGGGGCGCATCATGGCCGCGGCTTACCCGACCGAGATCGTGGCCCCCTGAATCGGGCCGGTGTCAGCATCCCCTGGCAGATGCTGCACCGCGGCATGCAGGCGATTGCCATCGACTTTCGTCAGGAGGCAGGCAAACGGCTCGTCCTCGACCTCATTCGAGAAACCCATGTGTTGGTCAGCAACTGGCCCCCACGGATGGCACCCTGGCTCGACTACGCCCATCTGGTCAAGCACTGCGGCCCGTCCGTCATTAAAATCCAGTTCGACGGCGGGCACGACGGACGGGCGGCCAACGATTACTCCATGCAGGGGGCGACCGGGTTAGCTCACGCCACCGGCGAGCCGCATGGCAGACCGCTTACCATTCCGGTGGCATTTTTCGATATGCTCACCGGACTGCACGGCCTCAACGCCTTCCATGTCGCCCTGCGCCGTCTGGCGGAAACCGGTCGGGGCGACTGCTATCAGATCGCGCTGGAACAGGTTGCCTTCCAAACTCTGGCAGAGTTGGGCTGGTACGCCCAAGCCGAGACAACGGGCGAGGGCCGGGAACCGATCGGCGACAATCTGCTGGACGCCGTCCATGGCCATTATTCCACTCAGGACGGGAAATTCGTCACCCTGAATCTGATTGGCGATTCGGTCTTACGTCGGCTGCGCGAAGCCACTGACCTGCACAGCCTCGCCCTCGACGAGCAGGGCCACGAGATTCAGGGCGACCACGCACGCTACGAGCGGGTCGATGCGATTAAACAGCAAATTGCCGATTGGATCGCCGCCCGCCCGCAGGAAGAGGTGCTCAAAACCCTGGGCCAAGCCGGGCTGGTAGTCGAGCCATGTCGGGACAGTATCGAAGCGGAACAGCACGCGCGGCGTCTGCGCTGCTTCCATCATGTTAACGACCCTGATCTCGGTTCGATCTGGGTGCCTGGGCCGGTGATCGAAGCCCGCGACCTGGAGCCCGCCGACCTGCCTAGCGCCCCTCACCCCGGCGAGCACACCTACCTCGTCCTTGAGGAAGTTCTGGGGCTGACTTCAGAGGCAGTAGCGGACCTGGAAAGCCAGAAGATTATCGCCGGCCCACCTCCAGAGAGTGAGGGGAAGACATCCTCACGCTGACCGGCGCAGCCCCGTTTTGACCGGCTTCGTCATCCGGCCGCGACAGGACACCAAACGGAAGGCGGATGCGGCGCAGGGAGAGGCTCCGTTTGATTTGTTGGATGCGGCTGATTGATTGTTGGCTGAGCTTAGCTTTCATAATAGGTCAGGCACGTCTCAGGCGGGCCGCCAGTCCGCACTGGCAACCTCGGGGCAACCAGTCGCTTCTGAAACTCGGACCAAGCATAGCCACTGTTCGCGTAGGGCGACTCCCAAGGCAAGCGCGATACCTTCCCACGAGTTCTGGAACTGGGAGTTCGCCGCTCCGCCCGGGCAAAGTGGCAGGATCCTGCATGTCAGAGACCTGCCTCTGGGAAAGGCCGGGCCGCGGCCGTTTCCCGGGCTCGCCCCGCGCCACCCCGATCATCGCATCCCGCGTGATCCTGGCCGTGAGTTCATCAAAGTCATCTCCTCCGTGCCGGCCGGTCGCTCCGGCAGGACCATATAGCGGACCTGGAAGGTCCTATTCCAGACCTGAATCTGCATGCTCTCGTCCAGCCCAAGCCCGAACTCCCGCAGGACCTCGCACGGCTGACTCGTGACTCCGGAACGATACGGCTGGATCTCATACCAGGACGGAGGCAAGCCCAAGGCCAGCCAAGGGTAACACGAACACGGGGTCCAGACGATCACGGTATACGTCTGGGACGTCTTCTCCACCACGATCAGATGCTCGCCCAAGCTGCCGAAGCCCGGCTCGGCCATGGTAGCGGGTGTCATTCTCAAGCAGCCGGGCCTTATAGGCGGGATCCGTCCAGGTCCGAGCAACCATCCGGCAGCCATCTCAACGGTCCGCTATCGTTTTCGTACGACTCCGGAACGGTATTGAGCAGCGCGGTGGAGATGAGAGTTGTCTCAGTCAGCAGGGCTTCGATTGCCTTGATCAGAATCTCGCATCCACGATTCTGGGCGGGTGTCAGCTGGCGCTGCTGAAAAGCCGCACCGGTATCATGATCGTGCGCATCACTCACCGTGCGGCCCCCTCCTCAGTCTGGAGACAGCGGTTCTCCCGGGGCCATCCTAGCGCCATATCTATGCACAAAAATGGGGGTGGCCTCACACCCACCCTCTCCGTCTGCGCACACGAACGCCCCCCAGCTCATGGGTGCGACCTAGCCGGCCATGCCTAATGCGGCCAGGGGTTCGCGGTCTACGACCGGGTTACGCGTCACCCCGTTGGAATAGGCTACCGAGCCAGGAGTACGCTCAAACGGATCGACCAGATCGATTTCCTTGGCATATTCCCGCAGTTGCGGGGTCAATTCCTGGGCAATCAGACGCATACTCGTTTTGCGATCCTCGTCACCGACCGGCCCCTGGATATTGAAGAAGACAAAAATACTCGGCCGCAGCACCCGCAGCAAAGTCTTGGCTTTGGGCAAGACGGACGCTGGTGTGCCGATGAGGAGTTGGAGATTCTTCTGCGCCTTACCGTAGCCCTTGAGCAGTTTCCGGCGGACAGTATCAAAATCGGTGGTGTCAGGCCGACCACCGTCCGAATGGGCACGCAGTTTCTCGGGGCTGACACCCAGCCAGCTCCCACCCGGATGCTTGGCCAACATGCGTGATCGCCCCCTTGGAGTTGTAGCCCGGCGGGAGGGTATGTTCGGGGCGAGAGAAAGCATTCTGGCCACCACCGAACACAAAGTTCTTGCCGATTTCCTGGGCCTTCTCCTCCGTCTCGGCCAGAAAGGTCGGAATCAGATAGCCAAAGTTTTCCGGCCCGGCCTGGTAGCCGTGCTTGGCGGCTTCATCGGCGTAGAAATCCCACAGGTCGCAGGTTGGTCCTAAGGCCGTACCCAGCCCCAGATAGGGGTAGCGATGTTCTGCACACCAACGGGCCGTCTCTGGACTCAGCACCCCAGGAATCCACATCGGCGGATGCGGCTTCTGATAGGGCAGCGCCCACGGGTTCACATGCCGATAGTGAAAATGCTTGCCCTCGTAGCGCCATGGACCGGGCTTGGTCCAAGCCTGTACGATGAAGTCATGGGCTTCGTTAAACATCTCCCGGTTATAGGCCGGGTTGGCGTTATTAAAGAACTGCTCGCTGCCGGCCCCGCGTACCCAGCCGGTGACGAGGCGACCACGGGAGATGAGATCGATTTCCGCCAACTCTTCGGCCATGCGCAGCGGGTGCTTCAACACCGGCAACGGATTGCCGATCAGGACGATGCGGGCTCTGCTGGTAATACGTGCCAGGATGGAAGCCTCGACATTCATGACGCTCCCCATACAGAAGGGGTTGCCGTGGTGCTCGTTGAGCGCGACTGCGTCAAAACCGAGTTCTTCGGCATAACAGTATTCATCAAGATAATAATTGTAATCATTCGCCGCCTGTTCGTGGTCGAACAGGGCGTTGGATACGGCGAAGTAGGCTTTATTCCCGAGTATCTCCTCTTCGTTCAAACCACGATAGGGCCGTTCGGTGAAATATGAAATTTGCATAAGGCATTCTCCTACGGGCGAGCTTGCCCCACGCAATTACGGCGCCAGGAAGTTCTGCACGATTTTGACAAATTCGACCGAGTTTTCGATTTCCGGACGATGGCCGACATTGGCGATTTCCACGGCCTTGGCCCCGTCAATGGCTTTGGTATAGGCGGCAATGCAGCCCGGTGGCACGATCTGATCTTCGGACCCGCGGATCAGCAGGGTGGGAACATTTTTTACGCCACGCAACAGATAGGGCAAGCTCGGATTATGCATATACGGCTCCCAGCCGATGCGCGCGCTTTCCGCCCGGGCATCTTCAAATGCCTCGAATTGCTCTGGCGTCATCTCGCCACCATAGATTTCCCCGAACTCGGAGGCACCCGGATCGGCAACGGTTGTCCGCAAATGGGTCCGAATCGTCACCGGGAAGATATCCCATATTTCGCCCTTCTCGGGCTTGAGCCCCATCGGGCCCACCAGAATCAGGTGGTCGAATATCTTGGGGTCAGCGGCGACCATCTCGGCAGCGGTAAATCCACCGGCTGAGAACGCGATGACGTCCACCGGGTCGAGCCCCATTTCTCTGACCGCCATGTTATACAGGCCGGCCAAGTCACGGAAACTCCGAATCCACTCCAGGCGTGGGGTTTTGCCATAACCCGGCTGGAGCGGAATCACGAACGCGTGCGCTGCTGCCAGTTCGTCATTCCATTTCATCCACCCTGGGAATCCCAGCTCATCGTGCAACATCAACAAGGGTTTACCCGTTCCGCCCTTAATGAGCGTTAATTCAGCTTCGGCTGTATGGGTCTTCTGTTCAGTCCAGTTTGCCAAGAATCTCTCCTCCTCACGCAGGGTTTTCGCACTCGGACATCCCCCCTCCCGTCGGCATTACCTAATCAGGACCGACCCGAATTGTCCACACATTACTTACGGAGGGAGCGAGTAGTCGAACAGCGGGAAAGCTTGTCTGAAAGCGAGCCGCCTCTTGTGAGTGGAGACCTCCCGGCGACTGCAGCGTGCACTCCAATAGAGAAGTCCCCAGAGAAGGGAGCGTTTTCGACCGCCTCGTTTCCGATAGGCAAGAAAACTCTTCCCGGTCGGAAGGGTGGCTTCCCAGGGCGGGAGAACGCGCTGAAACGCTACGGACGGGCGGGCCTCATCCAGGCCTTCAATACAGCCGCATCTGACCGAGACCTCGGCGTAGATAATAGTCATGACTAAGGAGGCCCCAATTCGCTGTGCGGGAGTTGGTCAACTCCGCGATTTTTCAAAGCATGGATATTCTCTGGACTCGAACTCGTCGTGAGGGTGAGAAACAGAAGCCTTGGCCTCATTTATCGACCATTCTAGAAAGACCCTATGCCGAGCCCCGGACGCCATATCAGGGGAGCAGAGACGCGGGAGCGGGTACTTGATGCAGCTGCGAAGCTCATCAGCACCCACGGATACACCACCACCTCGACCGTGAAGATCAGCAAAGGGTCGGGTACCAATTCCGCGTCGGTCTACTGAGCTCGACTTTGTGCAAAATTCGATCAAGTCCAAGTCTGGAAGATGTCGTTTTGGGGGATTTCGTCGAGGGCCTGGTCGAGAGGGAGTAGGAGCCGCCCATGTCGCCGATGTCCTGCCCGCGCTGTCGGTAGGACCGGTATCGCCGCCTCCTGTGGTCACCTGCCCCTTCGGGTTGGAGCCTGGCGATCGGCACCGGCTGGGCCACGCGACGTTCTCCGCTGTCAGCGCCGCCATCCGCTCCGACCTCTGGCTCTGAAACCATTTACCGTGCTCCCCGCCAGGCCGGAATAGCAGTTAATGCCGCCCGACAAACTAAGGAGCCTGCCTTACACGCTCTGCTTCGCCACGTAATGTACAAAGTCGAGATTATCTGTGTGTGATCAGTCTCGAAGCCGCCCGGCGTCGCGGATGCCGTATGAATAAAAGCCTTGCTGCGGGTCCCACCACAGCGTAATCAGGTTGTGATCCGCCACGCTCCGTGAGACACGTGGGTTCACCAGATCCACGCGCTCTTCTATCATAATAAGCTCGTTATTCTTGGCGTGGATTTCGGTCCGCAACAGATAGAAATAGCGCTAGGGTATGTTAACACTATTGCAAGGCATCAATGATGAGGGCAAAGACGATGCATCCAAGGAAGAGCACGGCGCGTTGCTCGAAGCGCGAGCAGAGGCGGCGGCATCCCTGCAAGCGACGCCACACCCGCGCGATTGCAGTGCGCCGCGTGGACAGCTCCCGGGCAGACGCCCAAGGGCTCACCCGGGTGCGCCGCGGCGGCCCCACGGGCGCCTACCCCAGTGCCACGGCCCAGGGCCGCGGCTGGGCGCCCGCGGACGCCCGGGCCCTCAGCACCGCGGGAGGAGCGGGGGGCGGGCCCCGGCGAGGAAGCAATTGGTGGCCCGCCGGGGCGGCGGGGGCGGGCCCGGGCGAGCGCGCGCAGACGAGCGCCGGGCGAGCGTCCGCGGCACCCCTAGGCAGCGTGGGGGTCCACCCGCCCCGGGAGCGGCCGAGGGATTGAGGCCCGGTTGTGTGCGCGCCCCCGGGCCGGCGGGAGGGACTTTGACGAGGGGGCGGGCGAGCGACCGGGCCGCCCGCGTGAGGCGCCCGCTCTGTTCCCGGTGCAAATGCGCGCAGACCCGGGCGCGCCCCCCGGTTTGCGACCAGCGGGGCAGCCGGGGGGAGAGGGGGGGCCAGGTGCCAAAGCGGGCCGGCAACCCGCGCCCTGTGCCGCCCTGCGCGGCAACAGACCAGAGGGCGGGGAGCACGGGGCGAGGGGCGAGGCGGACCGGGCCGCGCGGCACCGGGAGAGGAGGCGCGCTCCGGGCGTAGGGAGCTTGCGTGAGTGCCATACAGCCAGGAGACCAGCATCATGCAGAATCATCCACATGAGTGTGAACAGACCCTAGTCCACCCAGAGCAGATCCGGGGCGCATAGTAATCTGGCAACCAGTCTTGCTTAGCGGTAGCCTCGACCAGATAGCACTTGACTCCATTATCTTCGGTATAAAACGGGTGGTCATCGCCCATCAGCTTGATGGCATTGGCCGGCACGTCCTGAAAGGCCCCGTCCTCGGTCTGAAGCGTGATCGACTGGGCGCGGTTTTGGGAAACGCGCGGTTTTGCAGAGGACATCGGTGCCGAGAACACGCCCGGAGAATTCCCAAGCACCGACGCCGCCCGCCGCCTGAGCGCCTAGGGGGGAGGCGGAGGAAGGACGCCCTCGCCGCCCCCCCCCGCCTCTGACCGCCTCGCCACCCAAGGCCGCCACGTGATCCACAGCGCAGGTTCTGCCGGATCCAGGATGTTCGGGGCTCAATTGAGTCCAGACCCTAGGGCGACAATCTGTCGAACAGAGATAGCCTCTCGGGGTGAGCGTCCCCGTATCTTCAATCTGGACGCAGTTCCAGCGAAGCATATGCGGGAATTCCATGATCCGATAGCCGACCTCTTCGGACGTGTAGGGCAACTCGAAAGGCTAGGCTTTCGCCAGCCTATACGGGATGTCTGCGTGGCGCGGCGTGTCCGCTGAAAAGTCGAAGCGGGCGAGTTCTTCTTCGGAAAGTTCGTCCAGGGTGCGCCAAGTCCGGCTCTCGTTGTCTTCAACTCCAACCGGTGCCCCCCAACAAGCCAAGACGAGTATTCCCCGGAGCCAGCTCATGAAGCTCGCGGGAGTCTGCCCTCTCGACATCACGTCCCTCACTTCCAGAACGGCTAGCCTTACCATACCCGGTCCGAGTAAGGGGAGGGGGCTGCGGAGAGCGGGACAGGCTGATTCTTATTCCGGAAACGTGTGGTGTGTCATGAAAACCTCAGCGTCTTGCCGGGCGAAGAATACCAGACGAACTTCTGTGATAGTCGCGTCGGTAGCGAAGAAGCCGGCAATTGCCCGCGAGGCAACTGGCGCAGCCTCTTGAGGCGGGTAGCCATACACGCCGGTGGAGATAGCCGGGAAGGCAAGCGTCGTCAGCTTATGCTGGACGGCAAGCGAGAGAGAGTTCCAGTAACAGGCAGTGAGAAGGTCTGCCGCCCGCTCTCCGGCAGCACCGTAGACCGGCCCGACGGTATGAATCACATGCTGGGCCGGCAGGCGGCCGGCTCTGGTGATGGCGGCTTCCCCCGTGGGTAGTCCGTCAGGATAGCGGGTCCGCCGCAGTTCCTGACAGGCCGCGAGAATATCCGGCCCGCCCGCCCGATGAATAGCGCCATCCACACCCCCGCCACCCAACAGGCTCGCGTTGGCTGCATTCACCACTGCAGCGACCCGCTGTTGGGTAAGGTCACCCACCAGGACGGAAACGCGCCCCCTGAGAAATAGGTGAGACGTGGAGGTTTGTGACATATGAGCAGCCGCGGATAAAACGGCACCTCCCGCTTTAATCTTCCTGCACGGTCAGCGCCCCTGACGGGCATTTGGCGACAGCGGCCCGAACCTCGTCCTCTGACGCAGCACTAGGATCAATCACGAATTCCCCGCCTTCGACCTTGAACACTTGCGGCAGGCCCTTCACACAATTTGCTGAATGCGTGCAGACTTCCCCGTCCCAGTTCACTTTCATACTACGCCCTCCCGTATGGTGTTGACTTTCATAGCTTAGCGCTTTCCCTAGTGGGTCGGCAAGCGGCTTTGGGGCGGCAGGGTCTTTGCGTCCCCTCCCACCTCAGAAGCCAATGACAGCGACTGGTCTCCCGAAGCCGGTTGTCGTTCTTGGCCGACTGACTTTTGTGGCATTCTCTGGGCAAATCTGCTAGTGACGGCATAGGAGGGACAACACCGGATGAAACAATTACGCGTGATCACCGAGAAGTGTACGAGTTGTGTGCAGTGCGAGTTGGCTTGTGCCTTTGTCCAGACCGGGACCTTTCAGCCGTCCCGTTCCGTTATCCGCGTCCATATCTTTGACGAGCAGGCCGTCTATGCGCCCTATACCTGCTTTCAGTGCGATGAGGCCTGGTGCCTGACGGCCTGTCCGGTGAGTGCGATCGGCATCGACCCGGACACGAACGCCAAGGTCGTGATGGACGATGTGTGCGTCGGCTGTGCGGTCTGCACGGTGGCCTGCCCATACGGCACCATGTTCTATAATCCGGATAGCCACAAAGCCTTCAAGTGCGACCTGTGCGGCGGTGATCCGGCTTGCGTCAAGTCCTGTCCAACCGGGGCCCTCGAATATGTAGAGATGGACCAGCCGGACTGGCTGGCCAATTGGGCGGACAAAGTCAATCAGGGCTTTCAACACATGCAGGATGAAGCAGGAGGCAACGCATGAGCGCGACTAAGACAATGCATGGCTGGATCGGAACTATCCTGCGCGTCAATCTGACCACCGGCACCATCAGCAAGGAACCACTGAACGCAGAGTGGGCCAGAGACTATGTCGGCGGTCGCGGACTCGGCGTCAAATATCTCTATGAAGAGATGGACCCCAGCGTCGACCCCCTCAGCCCGGAGAACAAAATGATCTTTGCCACCGGACCCCTGACCGGCACCAACGCGTCCTGTGGCTCGCGCTATATGGTCGTTACCAAGGGCGCGTTGACCAACGCCATCACCACTTCGAATTCCGGCGGCTTCTGGGGACCGGAGATGAAATTTGCCGGCTACGACATGATCATCCTGGAGGGCAAGGCCGCGCAGCCGTCTTACCTATGGATCTATGACGACCGGGTGGAGTTGCACGATGCGACCCACCTGTGGGGCAAGACGGTCTGGCAGACCGAAGAGGCCCTCCGCGCCGAGCTCGGCGTACCGGATACTATCATTGCCAGCATCGGCCCGGCCGGAGAAAATCTGGTGCGCTTTGCCTGCATCATGAACGATCTGCATCGGGCCGCGGGCCGGTCCGGCGTAGGCGCGGTGATGGGCTCCAAAAATCTCAAGGCCATCGCCCTGCGCGGCACCGGTGGGGTGTCTCTGGCGGACCCACAGGCATACCTGGAAGGCCAGTGGGTCATGAAGGAAAGACTACGGCAGTCGCCCGTGACCTCCCAGGGCCTGCCCATGTACGGCACCGAAGTACTGGTCAACGTGATTAACGAGCACGGTGCCTTGCCGACCCGCAATCATCAGCAGACCGTCTTTGATGAGGCCGAAAACATCAGCGGCGAAACGCTGACCGAAACCCGCTTGGTCGCCAACAAGGCCTGCTTTTCCTGTACCATCGCCTGCGGACGGGTCAGCACCCTGCCGGGCGAAGCCTCCTCGAAATATTCGGTCACCACCAATCCGCAGAACTGGAAAATTGCGGGCGAGGGCCCTGAATACGAAGCGGCCTGGGCCATGGGCTCGGAATGTGGCGTGGGCGACCTGGACGCGTTGATCAAGGCCAACTGGCTGTGCAACGACCTCGGCATGGATTCCATCAGCTTTGGAGCCAGCGTGGCCGCGGCCATGGAGTTATTCGAGAAGGGCGCGGTCAGCCAGGACCAGACCGGGATTCCGTTGGAGTTCGGTAACGCCGAAGCCCTTATCGTCATGGCCGAGAAGACCGCCTACCGACAGGGCTTTGGCAATGCCGTGGCCGAAGGCTCCAAACGCATGACTGAGGCACTGGGCCGGCCAGAGTTCTTCATGGGCGTCCGCGGTCAGGAATTTGCCGCGTATGAAGCCCGTGCCATTCAGGGCATGGGCCTAGGCTATGCGACCTCCAACCGCGGGGCCTGCCATTTGAAAGCCTATACGGTGGCGGCCGAAATTCTGGGCCTGCCGCGTCAGATGGACCCGCGCGCCACGGAAGAGAAGGCGGAGATTACCAAAATCTTCCAGGACGCCACTTCAACCGTTGACGCCACCGGCCTGTGTCAATTCCTCACTTTCGGGGTTGGTCTGGAGGAGATGCTGCCTCAACTATCAGCCGCCACGGGCATAACGTATACGCTGGAAGAACTGGTCCACATTGGGGAGCGTATCTGGAACCTGGAGCGGCTCTGGAACGAACGGGCGGGCTTTACAGG
Organism: uncultured Binatia bacterium (SeqCode); assembly: GCA_965116085.1. Classification (GTDB taxonomy): domain Bacteria; phylum Desulfobacterota; class Binatia; order Bin18; family Bin18; genus Bin18. The sequence continues at coordinate 3,377,466 of OZ220487.1, read as the reverse complement.
CAAGGACGACACCCTGCCCAAGCGGATTCTGGAAGAGCCCATCCCATCCGGCCCAGCCAAGGGCGAAGTCAATCGTCTGGGTGAGATGCTGCCCGAGTATTACGAACTGCGAGGCTGGGATAAGGACGGCAAAATCTCCGCAGCAAAAAAGAAAGAATTGGGATTGGAGTAGACCTCACCCTGTTCCAAGGAAGGGGATATCAAGCGAAGAAGCACCGAGGAAGGAAGAGCCATGGTACGACATGTCGTTATTGGAGGAGGACCGGCCGGGGTGGCCGCGGCGGAAACGATCCGGGCAACCGCAGGCTCCGAAACGAAGATCACCCTCATCTCCAACGAGCCCGCCTACTCACGCATGGTCCTGCCCTACTATTTGGCGAACGACATCCCGGAGCGGCATGTACTGACTGGAGATGCGGCCTATTTTGAACAACGCGGTATTACCTCCGTGTCGGGCCAAGTCGAGAGAGTCGATACTAAAGCGCGTACAGTCACACTGAGTGATGGCGCAAGCTACACGTTTGACACCCTCCTCATCGCAACCGGCTCTTCGGCCCAGCGCCCGCCCATTGCCGGCATCGACCATGAAGGCGTGTACACCTTCTGGACGCTCGAAGACGCCAAGCAGGTCATGGCGAAAGTGCAGGGAACGCCCAGAGCAGTGCTCATTGGTGCCGGCTTTATCGGTTTTATCGTCTTGAATGCCATGGCCAAGCTGGGCTGGAACCTCTCGGTAGTTGAAACCGAAGCCCAGGTCTTGCCGCGCATGCTCGATGCCACCGGCGCGCAGGCGGTCGAAGGCTGGCTGACCGGTCAGAACGTGGATGTTCACACCAGCGCACAGGTCCAACGCATCAGTCGTGAAGGTGAGGCACTCAACCTGTCCCTGAGCAACGGAGCTGGCCTGAGTGCGGACATTGTCGTTTTGGCTACGGGTATTCAGCCCAACCTAGGCTTTCTCAACGGTTCCGGTATCCACGTTGACGGCGGCATTGTGGTTGACGATCGTATGCAAACCAATATTCCCGGCATCTATGCCGCCGGTGATGTTGCCGCCGGACCGGACCTGCTGAACGGCTCGCCCGCGGTGCACGCGATTCAGCCAACCGCCGTGGACCACGGGCGGATTGCTGGCGCCAACATGGCCGGCCAAGAGACGCACTATCCGGGCAGCCTACTGCTCAACATCTTGGATGTCATCAATCTGCACTGCGCCAGCTTTGGCCAGTGGCGGACAGAGGCGCATGAGTCGACCACTACCGTCTGGAACCCGGCACGCCCGATTTATCGTAAATACGTCTGGGACGGCGGCCGCATGGTCGGGGCTCTATTTGTCGGGCCGATTGATGATGTTACCATGCTAAACGATGTCGGTATGGTCAAAGGACTCATTCAGACGCAGCAGGTCTTGGGAAACTGGGTAGACTACGTCAAGGAGAACCCGACCGATGTGCGTCGCGCCTATGTCGCCACCGGAACCGCGCAGAAACTGGTCGGGCAAACCCTCCTGGGCGCACCCGCCATGGCGCGCGCCTACCGGGTGGACGGGAAGACCCCCCCGACTTGGCAAAACGGCTCGCACGGCCTGCTTATCAGTTCTCGCCCAGACGCGCTGGATACGCTCCCACGGACACCCACACCAGGTATTGACAAGGGTGAATAATCGATGCAGGTCAGTATCAAACTCTTTGCTAGTCTGCGGAAAAAACTCCCTAAGGGCTCTATGGGGAAAGCCACACTTGACTTGGTAGACCGGGCGACGATTAATGATCTGATTCATCATCTCGACATTCCTCTCGACTTGGCCCAAATGGTCTTGGTTAACGGCGAGCAGACTCGGGAGTTCGATCAGGCGCTTGCGGATGGCGACCAGGTCAGCATCTTTCCGCCTGTGGCTGGCGGGAGCGCGTGAAACATCCATTCCGCCTTCCTTCAACCAGCACACCCTCTCAGCGGGGAATCATCGGCAGCACCAAACGACTGGCTTTACCGCTGGCCTCGCCGTTTCGAGGATTGCTGCCAAAACGCGGAAAGTTCGACCCGGCAATTTCACGCTGAATGCAGTGCCCGGCCTTGAAGACGTAGGCCTCACTGGACTGGAGGAGCGTGGCCTAGGCCTTCGAGGTTCGGTAGCGGCCACGGATGATGCCGTCTGTCAGGTTCTGGGGCGTATCCTTCGGCATACACGCCCACCAGCAGTCCGTAAAATCCGTATCAGCCGCGCTCGTGGCCGCATACCGAGTCATCCGTGAAAAGCCCGGTGTTTCGGGCATCCTACCCAAGGACAGGGGTGATATACGCCAGAATGTCCCCTCGCTCCTCCACGGAGCGTTGATCGAACGCCCCGCCGGGAACGACGGGCGGCCAACAACAATCGCCCTGCGGACTCGTGTCCAACGCCGCCCCCGGAAGACCCCGGTCTCTGCCCTCTCCCGGATCGTTCCGAAAGGGTCCAATGCGACCAAGGTGTCTAATCTCTTGCTGTTTCGGCCTCTGTTGGGTCCTTTGCCGGTAGATTTTTCCGATAGCATCAGACGATATAGGGCGCGGCAACACCCAGCCCCAGAAGTCTCTCCGCCTATCACAGTGGGATGGCGGCGACGGGATGCCTTCCCCCGCCGCAATATGGCATTCAGGCCCCCACTAGGTGGGCGGCGGCGCACAGCCCACAAGCAGGACGCCCGCCCAGATGGCAACGAGCGAGGCCATAGACGAGCTTCTCGTGGAGGGGGCTCGGGTAGTCACTCTTCGCTCCTCAATAACGAAGGAGGTGATTTCCTGGCATTTCAACAAGCCGCTTGAATCGAATCGGCTTGAGCATAGAGAGCCTTCCGCGGCCCCGTCTCTCCCGCGTCCTTTACAGACCCGTCGGTCTGGAAGGGGCTGCCCGTATGATCACCACCAGCCCGACCTTTTCCACGCGGCCTGTGTCTCAGCGGACCATCTTTCTTCATCTGTTGGGCCGATTAAAGACTGGATGGCCACTAGAAAACGGGGGTAGTCATCGGCATTGGGATCAATGGGCTGGGCTCTGGCCCGCCAAGCACAGGCCGTTCCGGGTTGGGGTTCAAGGCTCCACCGCGGTCGCAGAGCAAGCCGGCCGAATCGTGAGATGAACAGCAGCCGCCCATCTCAGAGGGAGGGGGGCCGAGCGGGTCTCGGAGCGGCAAGGGGCGACACACATCCTACCAGGAGGCTGAGCGGGCGTAGTCAGGGGTAGGGAGGGCGGCGTCTTCGTCTACCGGCGTTTCGATCAGGCGCACGGGGCGGCAGCGTTCCCATACTCCACAGGGTCCACATTCGCCGGTTGCTGGCAAGCAGTCTGGTTCTCCCGTCTCGACCTTGCCTCGGGCAGGCTCGTGTTCGACCCGGAAGAGGCTCCTGTTCCTCGCCATGTGGTCCGTGCTCGTCTTCCTGCCTCGCTTGTCGTTCCAGACCGCATCACCGGGCCTCGCCTTTCCTCCACAACTGGGCTTTCCTCTCAATGGGGCCGGGTTGTCTCATGTACTACACTGAATATACTGTGGCCTTCTCGCCCATGGGCTTCAGCGCATCCGGCAACTCGGACCAGACTTGTCCTGCGGATAGTCTTTGATGAGGGCGCAGTCACAAAATTCGGACATCACGGCCGCGCCTACCGAGCGGTCTGTCCTGCACAATGGAAAGCTCCCTCGAATCACCCACCCGGGAAGAGCTCACGGAGGATCCGCGAATGTATCAGCACCGCGTAGATTGCGACTAGGTGTGGCTACTGGCCCCACCCGTGCGTTTCGAATCTCACTGCTCTCAAGCCGCGCTGGTGACGATGGTCTGAGCAGTCGACGTGTCCGGTGAAGCGGGACCCGACCGCTTGACTCGCTGCGGCACTCGACATGCGATGGTGGCATTCCCCTCCCCGCGTTTCCAGTGGCGCAAGGGATCAGCCTCCTGCCATCTCTCGGGATCGGCCGTCTTGCGTATCTGATCTCAATTCTGGAAGCCGAGTGGTCTTCCGCCCATCTCAACGCACATTCCAATTCCTCGGAAACCGCCATATATGGGGTCTGTCCGTCTCGCATCGCATCTCTTCCATCCAATCTCGGAGGGGATACTCCGGCGTCGTGCAATGGCATTAGGAGTGAGGAGCTTCCCTCCTACTTCGCCGTCCCGGGAATATTCGGCCGGGCGTCTCCGTTCAGCCACCCCCAGCGGCTGAAATCACTTGCCTGCCAGGATGTCTGCGGCCGGGAGGACCTGCATCCGAAGATAGGTGACGCCCCAGACTTCCATCTCTCCCACCGAGGGCTGCCCGTTCATGCCGCCGGCTCCCGTTCGTTTCGGGGGCCACAAAGCCGTCTATCGGTCCAATGGCCCAACTCGGAAAGTGAGATTGTCCCGATCCCACCGGTTCTGAGCGTCCTCCCTGTCGCGGGGAACACGATGAAACCCTGTCCCTCGACCACCCCCAGTCGGTCTTGCAGGCACCCCTGCGCCACGCGTTTCACGGCGGGAAGCGCAAAAACAATCCCGCTCCTGCGCCGCCCGAGAATATGCACAGCTTCCAGCGGGGTCGTACAGCCCTGGAACGGGCCGAAAATGACGTTCCCCGCGTTCAAGCAAACGAGCAAATTCTGGGGGGGGGGGCATAGTCAAATCGTTCCGTTGCCTGCGAGTTCCCTGTCAGCAATACCACTCTCCCACCTGAGGATGGGTACGGATCGGATTTCCCGCTCGGCGGCCCGTGTCCACACAACACAGTACGCATTGCTCTGGTCGCAGGAGTCGGCCCGGCCCATCCTTGTAGAGGCCGTTCAACTCCCGGTGGGATTTGAACGGGGAGTCCGATATAGCAGAGAGCGGCATGACCCTACTTCATATGCTCCCGCCCTTCTGTCAGTTCCTTGAGCTCAATGCGGCCAGCGGCCTGGGCTCCGGGAACTCGGCTGGCAGCAGGGCAGGTGCGAACCCATCGCAGTCCTGTTGACGGAATTCGACAGCAACCATTCAGCCGGGGCTTCTTCACCGGCGGCGCGCCTCAAGGGGCATGCAAGCGCCAGCATGAACAGCGTCGGCACTCCGAGAGCCGCGCCTCCATATTGCGGATTCCGTGCTCCGACCGGTCGAGCGGCCGGATAAACAGCCCGCGGGTCGGGCAAGATCATCATAAGATGTCTCGCCCCGTTGCTCCAGCGTCTCAAGCGCCATGGAGACAGCAGGGTCATCCAGTGAGTAAGAGCCCGCAGGCTTCGCACCATTGTCGCAGTTTCCGTCAGCAGGCGCAGCAACCGGGGAGAGTAAGGGGGACGCCTTGCTTTTCATACGGTCTGGCATTATGGCTAATAAAGAAAACTGACACACTCATTACAGGAGGGAGCACACTGTGGCGAACAAAGATTTTGAGGTCAAACAAATCCTCAAGGCATATCGGCAGGGACTGATCTCGGACGAACTCTTTGCAGAACAGATGCAGGAGATCGGAGAGAACGACGTATCCGGCGGGCTTGATGTCGCTAACGTCTTTGACCACCGGGGGAGTGAGGTTGCCAAGCTCCAGGAGACCGATTTGAGCCAGACGGTCGCCTTCACGTTGCCGGCCGGTTATAGCAACGATACGGAAAATACCCACAGGGGCGACCAGATTATTTATGTTGTCGAGGGTTGTGCAACCGCCAGAGTCTCTGGTAAAGAACAGGACATCAAGGCCGGCGATGTGCTTATGATTCCGGCTGGCGCACCACATACACTGCGGACCGGAAACGAATCGTTCTTTGGCTTTACGATCCTGGCGCCGCCAGAACTGTAGCAACACGCGCAGGTCCAGACAGCCCCTACGTCAACGTTCGGACCACCTCATCCGACGGACACATCGTAGCCAGCCCTCCCAGCTCGCCGAAGGCCCCCCATGGGCCCCTTCGGTCGTAGCGGCAAGCAATCTCCAGGAGCGGAGGTGTAATAGCTTCGGCCGGTGCCGCCCCGCGCCGTACTTTCGACGACGCCATCTATGCCTATAATCCGTCAGCACCAAGTGGGTGCGCTCTTGGGAATTAAGAATGGCTTCCAAAGGACTGGAGTAAAAAGCATTCCCCACGTTTTGGTCATCACCCCGTCTTCCGGCTCGGGGGTGAGGTCAGCATGAATCTCAACTCCCCACGCCCCATCCTGGCCAGGCTCCTATTTGCTTGATTACCTGAAAGCCCCTCACATGCTCCAGCCGGGCGGATTAATCCGGCCGGTAGGCATGCCGAACATGGATAATCGACACGCGAGATGTCCCCCCCCCCCTGCGATGGCCAAGACACTGATGGTGTCCAGTGTGGACTTTAATGAGCCTAGGTGTAGCCCCGCCAGTCAGGTACCGCCTCATTTACCGTCTTCATATACAATGTTTTTCGGCAGCCCATCACCGGAATGGCCATGTGAACTCACTCATTCGGCCTTCCTTTTTATTGAACCCTCAAGCTTATCCGGCGCAAACGCTTGAGTTCCACACCGATATCGCATCATTCCAGATTGACAGATCAGAAATTCTATCTAAGCGCGGCTAATGGGAGGGATTGGTCCTTTGGGCGACCTTGATGATAGGGGCAGACCCGCACAGCATACGTTTTTCTATGGCTAGCTGATTGTCGCCGTCCTGTTCCATCTCTCTATCATCGACAGAGGCTTCACCTGCGCCTTCTCGTCGTTTCTGAATCCACTTCCCCAGAGGTTCGGTTGGTCACCACGGCCAAGACTCCCACAGCGTTCTCTCCACACTTACTGATTACCGGCCTAGTCCTGCCCATCCGAGGCGGGCTCGTCGACCACATTGATATCCGCTGGATCGGCGAAGCCGCTGGGGAAGTGTTCCTGAATTGCTACGCCGAACAGCGTGGCCAGTCCGCCGCGCCCGGTCCGTCGCGGGATCACTCCTCCCGGAAGGCGTGGCGGAGGTAGGCAGTGAGGGGATCAAGCAGAAAGGCGAGAGGTGTGCGAGCACGGGTCTGGATGAACGCCTCGCCCGGCATACCGGGCACGAGGCCAGCCGAGCGGGCCGCTGCCCCGCTCAACGTAATCTCCGCCATATAGTACCGGTCGCCGCCCGCCTCCTCGTCCAGCGCGTCGGCCGACACGGTGTGCACCAGCCCGGCGAACTCCGACGCCGTGCGACGGGAGAACGCAGGAAACCTCACCGTCACGGCCTGCCCGACCCGGACCTCGTCGATCTGCGCCGCCGCCACCCGGCTCCGCAGCACCAGCGGCCCTTCCTCGGGCACAATCGTCGCCACGACCGCCCCCGCCGGGATCACCCCGCCCACCGTCTCCACCCGCAGCCCGTGCACCACGCCCGCCAGGGGCGCCCGCAGCACACGCCGCGCCAGACGATCCGCCACCACCCGTCGCTGCGCGGCCAAGCCCGCTTCACGCGCCTGCTCCATGAGCCACTCGGCCTGCGCCTGCGCACGCCGTTCGGCCCAGAGACGCTGCTGTCCCCGTTCGTCTGCAGCCAGCGTACGCTGGCCCTGCGCTAGGTCCGCCTCCACTTGGCCGCGTACCCCATACAGGCGCGCTGCCTCTCGGCGCAGCCGTGCCCCCGGTCCCCGGGGAGCCGGGGGCAACTCGTGGGGTCGGGTCTGCGCGTGTATCTCCGCCTCAAGCAGGATCAGTTGCTCCCGAATGGCCGCCAACTGTCGCTGCCTCCCGGCTAGATAGGCCTCGGTCGCCGCCCGGCGCTGCGCCTGCTCGGCCCGCATCTCCGTCTGCGCCGCCCGGCCCAGCGCGAACCCCTCCCGCTCGGCAGCCAGCACCGCCGCCCAAGCCGGGTCGTCCGCGGCGGCCGACGCGTCCCGAAACACCACCGCGTCGGCCGCCCGTGCCTCCGCGTCCAGCCGGTCCACCCGCGCCCGCACCGCCCTCCACTGTCGGTCCAGCACCGCCTGCTCGGCGCTGAGCACAGTGGCGTCAAGTTCCAGGAGCGCTGCCCCGGCCGCCACCCGTGTCCCGTTGCGCACCGCAATGGCCGTGACCCGCCCGCCCTCGGGGTGCTGGATCACCTGCTGCCCGGCCGCCACCGCCACCTGACCCGGTGCGATCACTGCCCCGTGAATCTCCACCCCCGCCGCCCAGGTCAGCGCCCCGACGACCCCCACCGCCAGCACCAGCAGACTGGCCCGGACCGGCCCCTTGACCCCCCACCCGGGCCCGCCTGCCTCACTCATCGGCCCCTCGCGCGGCCGGAGCCGCCGCCAGCGCCCGCCGCCCCGGCCCCCCGGCCCGCCGCCCCGGCCCGCCCCTCTGCAGAGACGCCAGTACCTGATCCCGCGGCCCGACCCCCTGCAGCCGCCCGCCTTCCAGCACCACGATTCGGGCACACTCGGCCAGCACCGCCCGCCTATGCGTCATCACCACGACCGCCTGCCCGTCCGCCTTCGCTCCCGCAATCGCCCCCTGCAGCGCCTGCACCCCTGCCTCGTCCAGACTCGCATCCGGCTCGTCCAGCACCAGCGCCACCGGGTGGCCGTAGAGCGCCCGCGCCAACCCCAGGCGTTGGCGCTGCCCGCCCGACACCCCGCCACCCCCGCCCGTCAACACCGTGTCGTAGGCCCCGGGCAGCGACAGGATCATCTCGTGCGCCCCCGCCGCCTCGGCCGCCCGGACCACCGCCGTTTCATTCGCTGCCGGATCGAAACGGGCGATGTTCTCGGCCACGCTGCCCGCGAAAAGCGTCACCTCCTGCGGCAGATAGCCCAGATGCTCCCGCCCCAGCGCCTCCCCCCAAGCCGCCAACTCCGCCCCGCCCAGACGAATTTCGCCCTGCGCCAGCGGCCACAGTCCGGCCAGCGCTTTGGCCAGCGTGGACTTGCCCGCCCCGCTCGCCCCCACCACCGCCACCGCCTCTCCTGGATTCACCTCGAAACTCACCCCCCGTAGCAGTATCGCCGACTTGTCCGGGGACACCACCGTCAGGTCGCGCGCCTTCAGGTGCGCCGCTGGCTGCGGCAGCGCCATCGGGGGACGCACCGGCGGGACTGCCGCCAGCAACTGACTCACGGCTCCCCAGCCCGCCCGTGCCCGCTGGAGTAAGGCGGCCTGCGCGATCGTCTGCTCCAGCGGCTGCAACGCCCGTCCCAGCAGAATGGAGGCCGCGATCATCGCTCCCGGCGTCAACTCCCCTGCCAGCACCAGCCACGCCCCCAGGCCCAGTACCCCCGATTGCAGCAGCAGTCGGAACGCCCGGCTCGCCGCAGTGTAGCCCCCGCCCGCATCCGCCGCCCGCATCCCCTGATCCAGCGCCGCCTCGCGCACCGCCTGCCACCGCGCCTGCAACGCCCCAGTCATCCCCAACCCCCGTACCGTCTCCAACCCCCTCCGCACGTCTTCGTGCCGCCCCGTGGCCTCCGCCGATAGCGCAGCGGCCCGATCCTGCGCCTGCCGCGTCGCCCATCGGTTGCCTAAGGCCAGCGTCACCAACACCACGGCCCCCGCCCCCGCCAGCCACCCCAGCAACGGATGGAAAATGAAGATGATTCCCACGAAAAACGGCGTCCACGGCAGGTCCAGCAGCGCCCCCGGTGCCGGCGAGGCCAAAAACGTGCGCACCGTTTCCAGCGCATGAAGCGCTGCGCCGCGCTCGGCCCGCAGAGCCGCATCGAACACCCGCGCGTCGAGCGCCCGCTGGAACCCCGCCCCCACCCGCGCCAGAATCCGCCCGCGCAAGGCATCAAGCAGGCCTTTCAACCCGTACAGGTAGACCACGAGGGCAAACAGCACGATGAGGGTGGCTTCGGACCGGCTGCTCAGCACCCGGTCGTAAATCTGGAGCATGAACAGCGGCCCGGTGAGCAACAGCAGATTCACCGCCGCGCTCAGCGCTCCCACGACGAGCAGCGCCCTGCGATACCGGGCCAGAACCGAACGGGGCGTGACATCGGGGGGTGCGGGCGCAAGCGACATGGGGCGACTAGCAGGTGTACAGTGACGCTCGGGGGTCAGTTGGGCAGGAAAGCCGGGGCCTCTTGCCTTGGTAGCCGATCTTGAGGGATAGAATAGCGCACCGCGGCGGGGTGCGCAACCCGGCGGCCAGCAGCGGGCGGGCCGCCCCCGATATATCACGGAGAGCGGCAATCCATGCGTCCCACCCGGCAAGGCTGGCTCGTCGGCTCGGCCCCCTCGTTCTTCGCACCCCCAGACTTCATCAGAGGAAGCAAACTCGATACGGCAAGGATGCCGTGCCAGCGCTGGGTCTTCGGGCCAACCGAGAACGTGCAATGAGCGGACCGCTCCGCGAACGACGCTCCTTGGCGGCGTTGGCCCGGGCGGAACGGTCCGGTGGACCCGGTGATTCCCCGGACGCACCCACCCCTTGGTCACAATCTTGGGTCTGCGGGTGCCGACCACATCACCTTCCCTCATATTTAGAGAGGAGCCAAGCGAGGCTACGCCATCGCAGCGAGACGCCTAGTCCGTCGGCTGGCTCCCGTTTGTGCGATGGGCGAGATAGCTCCGTCGCTGTGTGGCTTCGTTCTTCTCGATCGCACGGAGATATGTGGACAGGGATTCGCGTCTGGGGAGATCCTTGCTCCTGGAGCCATGATCATGTGCGCCCTATACCATCACGAAAATTACGGGGGATTCGAGTCTTACCGGAACGTAGCCAAACAGTGAGCTATTCAGGCACCGCACCATCATCCACTGCGCAACAAATACCCAGAACCCCTTGACGATGCAGCGGCCACCTTCCGGGCCGCGCCCGTAGGGGTGGAGGCTTCTCAAAGGCTTAGGATCGCGGGCTGCCCGGTTCCAGGCCGCGCCCGTAGGGGTGGAGGGTCCGTATCAGTCACAACCCTTGGCGCGGAGAGTTCCAGGCCGCGCCCGTAGGGGTGGAGGCATCACACAGCAACACGGTTTCCTCCCGGCCGTTCCAGGCCACACCCGTAGGGGTGGAGAAGCAGCGGGGCCATCGTGTTGCCGAGCATCACCGTCACTACGGTCATGTTGCCGTCTCCTGTGTGGCCGTCATTAGGGAACGGACGAAACTTCGCTCTTGTCGGCGTAAGGCCGGCTAGGCGCGCAGCTAAATCGGCTGAATGGCGCGGAGCCGCTCGGCCAGGTGCCTGCGTGGATATCGACGCACGCCGGGAGTCGCACCAGCACCGCAGCGCCCGGTCGGGCCCTTCTCGGGTTGCGGTCGGCAGATGGCGCAAGTGCATGCCCGACTTGGAGAAGTGGGACATCATCGGCACCCGAGGTTGGTTCCCTGCTGGGGATGCGGAGGTGGATCCTTTTTCATTGCAACTCTTCATCGACAGTTTGGGAAGGGGGCGGGTTTCTTATCAAGGCAGTATGGGCGGATTCCGGGCGTGTGGCACCACATTTTGCGGTATACCCCCGGTTCGGGTGGGATTGTCCGGCCACTACGGGGAGTTCTTTCGCACCCCCCGGCTCCGGGTTGATCCGGCGTATGGGGATCGGCCGACGCGCACCGAGGCAGCGCAAGAGGGTGACAGGGGCGCCCTTGGCCCGGGAGCGCCCCAGGAAGCGCTTGCCGCCGTTCTCGATTTCGATCTCCGTCGGGGCAGCGAGAGCACACAGGAGGTCGGCCCAGTCCGCCTTGCTCCCGGCGGCGGACCGGCGCCGGAACCGTTCCTTCTGCATCACACGGGCGAGGGACGAGCAGATCCCGTGCCCGCGGAGAGTCTCGGCGGATTTGGGAAAGCTGAGGCGAGTGCGGGCGGGTCTACGAACCCGGCCGGACCCCGGCGGGCGCTGTCCGGTCGGGCGTACTCAGCAGCGGGAACCGTCTTTTTGGCCCTGCAGGCCGCGGCGCTTGAAGACCCCGGGCCCCACGCGGGGCGGCCAAGAGCCGCCTAGGCTCCTCGAGTTGGGCCGCGCGCACCTAGAGGGGCCGGGCGGGCCCCGCCTCGGCCTCGGCCCCGAGCAGAGCGCCAGGACCCTCAATGCGGCCGGGACGGCGCCCGCCGCGGGGCGACAGCGCAAGAGCGCAGGTCCGGCGCCATGGGGGGCCCCCGGCGGCGCGCCGCCGACACACCGACGCCCAAGCACCCCGCCGCCTGCCGGCGGGACCTCTCGGCCTCGACCACGGCCACGGCACCCCGACGCAGAGCACTAGCAGGAGACGGCGCCATACGAGCGGGCCTCCTTCACCCGGTCCCCCTCGTGCATCACATCATCAACCGATTGGGAATCCCCCCCGATTCAATCTCGCGCAAATTCGCTCTAGATGGGCGGTCTCCACGGCCCGAACGACTTTCAATTCCCCCATCGTTGATGTGCAGGGTGGCGCCGAGGGCGACGTCGCTCAATCGACCGCGGCCCCGCCCCCTGACGCTGTGTCCCGGCGGCGGGTCCTTGGCGCGGTCGATTGAGCCGCCAAGCCTGGCGAGCTTGAGGAGGTCTCGCGCGAAGGGTCCGGCGGGCAAAGGATGGCCGGTGGGATCGGGGAGCAGGCGATCAAGGAGGTGTGTCTCCCATGCGGTGAGCCCCAGAGGGGCTTCAAGAGCCGGCTTGCTCCGATGGAGCCTGGGTCCCCCCGAACACGCGCCCGCTCAGGATCCAGCATACCGCGAGCAAGCGGCCCAGCCGCGCCGCGGGCCTCAGGCGAGCCTGCTCGGCCCGGCCGCCCGATGTCAGGATTGGGTGGAAGCCCTCGCTCTGCCAGCGCAGGGCGGACCCGGGCAGCTTCGCCCCGGCGGCGGCAGGGCGGGCGACCGGCAGGGCGGGGAGCCGCTTCCCGACGATACGCGGGCGTCCGCCCGGGTCCGCCGGCGCGCGGGCGGGCAACCCCGTGAGCGGGCGCGCCGGAGAACGCTTCCGTTGGGCGAGGGGCGGCCGGATGGCCATGCGGCGAGAGGAGCGTGCGCCCGGCGGGGAGCCGCGCTTGCCTTTGTCGGCACGGCCGGCGCCCGAGGGCAGGCCCCGGCCCTTCTCCGCGGCCCTGCTCGATGCCACCGGGCGGGCGCCGGCGAACCGGTCGGCACAACGCCTGATCAGGAGGGGGGGACAGTTCCGCGGCCAGACACAACCACGCCCAGCTGGCGCCTTCGCGATCGCCAAGGTGAGCGCCGCGCGCCGGCTCGCCCAGCAGGTCGGGGGATGGGCGCAGGGTTTCCCGCCCCCGCCGGCTCTCCTGGACCTCGATCGGCCCGCGCGGCGGGGTGAGCTTCCTCTTGCGCGCGTTCCTCTCCTTGCACTTCTTCCGGGGCCCAAACCTGGCGGCGGCCCCCCCTCCGCCGTGGCCGCCAGGCTCGCATGCCTCACCAGCCCCCAGACCGGGGGCCTACGCGCCCGCCCGCGCTTGTCCTTGCCGCGGCTCACCTTCGGCGTGAAGCCCCCCGCTTCGGATCGACGGCGCGTGGAGATCCAGTCCGGCGGGTCATGCAGAACGCGGATTGGCCCGGCGCGGGCGGCGAACCGGCGCCGCGGCGCGTCACAATGGCCCCGAAGCAGTTCCTCTTCGCGCCCCCGCTCATGGGAGAAGAAGCGGGAGGCGGCCGGCGGGCCGGCCCAGGCTTGGCAGGCCAGAGGGAGCGTCTCTCCGACCCCGGCAGCCAGGCGCTCGCCCAGTTGACGAAGGCGACGGTCCAGCCGGGCGGTGCCGAGACGGCCTCCCGCAAGCTCTTCGGCACACCACCCTTCCTCCCTGATCCGCACCGCTTCGTTCCCGATTCGGTACCGAACAAGGCATCATGCTCCACTACAACAACGCAACACATTGTGGCCATACCCTGATCAATCCCAAGATGTGGGTAATTGAAAGGCCGAACGAACGCTTACCCTCGTTCAGTGTGTCGGAGAAACGGACCAAAGTGGCCGTTCATGCAATGCGGCTTCTCTTCGCTGCCGAGACAGGTTTACTGGCCAGCGGTCGCGGCGGCGGCGCAGGAAATGGCAACAGTGCATGCCGGATTTCAATATCCGCCCCGTTCGAAGGTCGGCAATGGTGGCTGGACAACCGCTCTATCGCGCCAACAGGCTGATCGTCCACCGGCTTTCCTACGAGCCCAATGTCGCCACGGTGTGAATTGATCGCCGCACGGATCTTTGTTCGTGCGGTGGCCACGTTTCCATCCAACACGTAGCCGAGCATGCACCCCACAGGAAGATCGGCCGCATACTGCTTCGTGAGGAAGCGGACCATGCCTTCCAGCACGTACGGCGTCGCCAGCGAACGCGTCCTACCATTCCGAACGACATTCAGGCGCTTACACTCGTAGGCCAAGTACCGTTCCCGCTCCTGATCCAACAGCAACGCCATGTCGATCTTGCCCTTGCTGTACGCCCAGCCATCAGCGGTGTAGCCAAACGGTTCGTGCTGATACGCCAAATGGTGAAATAGTCTTCTGGCTTTGGCGTCCCTCGAAAGAATATCAACGAGGTTGATGGTGAGCGTGTCCTCATCTGGTTCTACAGGCAACACCGCCACGCACCGCGGCCAGACCACGAGAATACACTCAAGGAACCGCGCATCCAGAGACCTGAACCGCGCGATCCAGTGTGAAGGATCTCCGACCAACATCAGGCGGGGTCGCCGAGATTCCCGAGTCGAACAGCGTCCTGCAACTCCATGACCATCGCATCCGCATCGGCGATGGCGGCGGTCCTCAACCAGAATCGCCGCTGTAGGGGTTTCACAAGATAGAGGCTCTTTCCGATGAACAGGCGGAAATCCGGAACAGCCGAAAATTTCCCGGGAGGGGTACGTCCATGTCTGCTCTCAGCCACGCCAGCGCCTTCCTCACGGTTTCGTCATTTCGCTCTCTGTACGCTTCCCAGCCTTGGCGATCCACTAACCGTAGGTGCACCAGCGCAAGGTCATTGTTTCGTGCCTCAAGCTCAACGCGAATAGCTGTGTCCTCGCCGAACCATTGCGACAAACTGCGCGTCAGTGTACTCGCATATGTCTCTCGTTCATTCGGTCCCGCCGATCGCCACAGATCGACCAAGTTCCCCGAATGCGGCTGCACGCTTGGGATTACGCAGGCGACTGAATCCTCGACCAAGGCGATCTCCTCTTCGCCTAGACCGAAATATCTGTAGCAATGTGAATCGAGATCATCGAACAGCCCGTCGTCGCTGGTTCCCAGTGCGAACCTTCCTCGCGCCGCTGCAGTCGCGTCATCAATAAGCGACACGAGTGCATTCGCGGCATCGCTAGCCCGGTCATCATCCTGGAAAACCTGTGGAGCGGGAAACAGCAACCTAAGCAGTTCAGCTTGCTGTATTTCAGGCCTCTCCGAACCAAACGACGCCGTTCCGTGAAAAGCAAACCAAAGCAATAACTTGCTATTCAATAGCGCCGTTAGAAGCTTCGCTTGGTACGCGTCCCGACTAGGCACCGAAATGCTGAGGATGATGTGCTGGAAAGTAAGCGGATCTTCGAGGTAACTGGCGCGAAGCCTATGGTTCGCAGCACCTATTCCGCGTGGAACCAGCACACGGGGACCCGTAAAGCCACGTTCGAAGCCTCGCCGATGTACTAAGCTATCGTGTCCGTCATCAAAAACGTGTAGCTGCGTAGTATCTTGGGCCAAGGCCTGGAAAGCTGCAATCGGCAAGTAGGGCGTGTTCGAGAGGATTCTGCTTGTTTGGCATTGGTAATCGGCATCGTCGAGTCGGTCTCCCTGCACGGGCTTAAATCCATGCCCTATTACCCAGCGATTCACGAACGATTTCATTTTTCGGTAAGCGGCTTGATACTTGGTCACTAAAGCACCAAGCTTGGGGAGCGCCGCCAAGTAATTGAACAGCTTTGACTCTGGTGCGCTCATCCACAAACGTCGCTTGAACACAAATGGATCTTCGCCAACATCACGCGACGTCACCGAACCTCGATCCACACTACTAAGCGTAATCACACGCCGCATCTGCAGGTTCAGATCGGCCTTTGGTGCCCAATATTCAAAACGGTAGCCTGGTGCGTCCGGCTCCCTACGACCCAAAATAACCAACGCTGTTGGACGCACTGCACCCTCAAATAACTGGAATCGCAGATCGGCGAAATTGATGATGCGGAAAATACGGGCGTCACCAACTAGCCTCCTTCTAGCTTCGATCGCGGGCTCGGCATGGTTGTGCAAGAACCCCATGGCCGGCAGCAGAAAAGCCACTACACCGTGCTCCCGCAGATGTCGAAGCGACTTCCAGACAAACGCCCAGGCGTCTTCCTTGCCTGGCATTGGCAGTTGATGCTCTTCGCACCAAATCACCGAGTTGCGATCCGCGCCGCGGCGGCTCGACCACGGCGGATTGCCAACGATCACGTCCGCGTGCAGGTCCTCACAGGAAGTCTGAAAGAAATCCTGCGCACGAAGAGTGCGGCCCCAAAGCCCGGGAAGAAGCTTGCGTTGCTTGATAAGCAACCGTATGTCGGGCGGCTTGACCTCCTGCAACAAAGCAACGTACAGCGAGAACACGGCAACTCGAACCGCCCCGTCGTTGACATCGCATCCGTGTAGTCGGGACAGAATCGTGCGCAAACTGCCCCACCGGATCGTGCGCGATCCGTGCGTATCGCGCCAATGTTCGCACATAGAGTTGGAAAGACCGGACGAGGAACACACCTGAGCCGCATGCCGGATCGAGGAACCGACCCTTCGCCTTGGTGCTTGTGGACAAGGTATCCCACAGTTCCGAGATCACAGTATCCGCAAGGAACATTGGCGTGTAGTACGCGCCTTGCATACGTCGCTGCACGTTCTGTGCGCCCAAAAAACGGTCGTAAACCGCGCTGATGAGCTCAATCGGGATGTATTTGAAGTCATAGCCCCAGAAACGCAGATGTCCGCCGTGCTCGCCCATGACTTCGAGTCCGCCCCGAAATCTCGCCAAGGTCCGCAAATGGGCACAGAGGACTCGCGGTCGGGGTCCATTTGTGTCGAAGGAGCATGGTGCTACGAACAGGTCGCCGTTGAAGTCTCCGCGCAAATTTTTGAAGAGTCGATACAGCCCGGCAGCGTTTGTCGACTCGAGAAGTCCGAGAAATGTTTCTGAGGCTCCATCGGAAGCCGTCCCGAAATACTCAGACCCGACGATGTTCCGGTCTTCCAAGTAGGCGACAAACATGGTCTGGATGAGCAGTGCCTGGGCCGCATCTGTGGACAAGCCATCTTGACGAAGGGCTGCGTGAGAATCAGAGAGATTGTCGAGAACACCTGGTCGATCCGTTCGCTCGCCCTGAAGTGTCCAGCATGACGTTCCCACAGCCGACCGGATTCCGCGCCGTAGATGAAGTCCTTAATGGCAAGTCCGTCGGCGACTGCGTCGAGCTGCCGGACCAGACATCTGGCGTCGAAATCGTGATCATCGCTGTAGGGAATCCGAGCGAGCGAGAACGCCCGTACCGTATCGCCGGCAAGGACGAGCAGGAGCGTAGCCAAGCCCTGATTCCATAGTGCGCCGTGCATGGCAAGTACTTGTTCACGTTCATACTCGTCGAGCAGGACGATCACGACCGTCGGCACACCCTGGACGCAGAAAACGGCCGATGCGCCCAAGTCTCCTAGAGCCGTCCGTATCGCGTTGGCATACAGGCTCCGGCCGACGGCTGAAGGGTCTTCATAAAGGTCGGGAACCTCGCGATTGGACAAATCAAGACGATCCTTCCATATGGCGGGTAGAGGCTGTGCACGCCCAGCGTTCATCAATGCCACCCTCCGGCCGCTGGCATCCTTGAGAACTCAACATCACGCGATCCCGCACTTTCCGTCACCATCGGAGAAGACTGGACAAAGTCGTCGCGCCACACCGCCATGACTAGCTCCAGCGGGCACACCACGACCGGGCTATCACCGGGCATGCGGTCCGTCCTTGGCACTATGGAAGGCTTGTTGGCAGAGGTTCACCACGAGAGTCCTACCCGCCAATATATCCCATGGCGTTTTGTTGTATGAATCGAAGATTCCGCTCGACACCGTCCTCAAGCATCCAATGCGGATGCCGCAACCCTTGGTCAAACGCTGCAGGACAGCCAATGTCAGAACATCCCCGGGAGATGAAGCGCGGACCATAGCTGCTCCCGCATGCGAACCCGGGCAGCACTTGCTTCCAATGTTGAAATGCTTCCCTGGAGAGCCCGACCGCTTCCCTTAGCTGGTCCGGAGTGTAGCGCATGCGAGGACACCTCACCCAAAAGTGGTGCTATCACATATTAAGTTGTTGGTTTGAGGACATCAACGGAAGGTCCGGCTGGTCGGGTGTCGCGTTTGCCTGGCAGACCGATGGTGCCGGACCTTCCATGCCGAAGCTGTCGTGACGCACTCGGGCGCCGATGCATCGTCACTCCTCCTTACACCCTATCTGACGGCCCACAGCACCTTGCCAATGATATGGCCATCTTGGGCGAGGCAGGTGTAGTCGTCATAATGTGGGTTGGCTAATTTCAGGCGCAGGTGATCGACGCGCTTGACCACCAGCCCGTTGCCGCCCCAGAGGACGAACATCTCGCCGGTCTCGGGGACGCTCCGGGAGGTGTCGACCAGCGGGCGGCCGCCTTCGGAGAGCTCGGGCTCCATGGACTTGCCGTTGGCTCGCGTCTGGACCACATAGGCCTTGCGCCCGGTCGGATGGACGCGCATGCCGAACCCCGGGAACTCACTGTCCCAGAACGCCGCGTCCTTGAACGATACGCTCGGTGAGCGCGCGGTACTGGCGTCCGGGCATGGCGTTGCTCCTCGACGACAGGGGCGCTCTTCGGTTCGCCGGATCGGGCAGGCTCCAGAGGGGTTTCGACCCAAGTAAGCGGACCGGAGGCGACCAACTGAAAATCAGTGTGTATTATTGAAGCGCATCCGAGGAAGCGCAAGGGGCAAAATGGACCGTGAATCTGGGAATATAGATTATTTACAATGAATTGTATCTCACAAACGCGCTCCATCTCACGTTGACACAGGCAGGCCTAGCCCTGCCGTGTCATGATAATTATGACGTAGCAACAAGATGCCGGGTTTACGCGCTCGTGTCGCGACAAGGGATTTTGAATCCGGTCGAGGGGTTGCGGGAATCTCCCCTGATGACGGCCCCGGCTAGCCCCCTACGCCCCCAGCGCGAAAAGTCTGCCCGGTTGCGCGGCCCGGGCGCGCAGCGCCGGAATTTCGAGCCAGAACGGTTTCCCGGCGGGCAACCCCACCTCCTCCAGAGCTACGAGGAGTTCTTCCGGGATACCCCCTGCCGGGGAATGCTGTACGCGCGGTCGCCCCTGTGGCCGGATACCCGACTCACACGCAGGTCTTGGGGCATGGTCGGCAGACACGTGTCTCGGCTCTGTCGCCTGAGCGGTGGTACCACGGAATGGGTCGCATCAGCAGCTTCCGGCCCCGTCAAAAGCATGCTCCTCCCGTATGTGCAATCTCCCTGTTGTCAGGTCGCATTGATCATGACATGATGGCGTTGAGGTTCTCGCAGGGGCGTGCGGAGCCGGAAGGAGGATGACAGCCGCCGATGTCGTGACGGTTCTGGAGGGCCGGGGTCGCCCGTCGCATCCGTGCCCACCCGGCGGGGCCGGCCGGGAACAGGGTGAGGGCGGCAAGCAAACGATGACGGTCCCGACCATATTCGACACCTGCCATCCGCGCCAGGACGTGCTGGACGGGAGGTTGACAGAAGCCGATTTCGCGGCGGACCTGGCGCAGGTGATCACCGGCAAGGGGGCGGACGACTACCGCGATCCGGCCCGCTTTTTCGCCAACACCTACCCGACGAGGGGTCTGAAGAACCTGCTGGCGAATGTTTGCACCCGGCTGAGCGGGGCTGGCGGCGAAGCCGCACCGATCTTCCGTCTCGACACCTCCTATGGCGGCGGCAAGTCGCACGGCCTGATCGCGCTGTGCCATGCCGCGCGCAGCGGAGCCGCCGTTGCCCACCTGGCGGAATTTGTCGATCCCGCGCTTCTGCCGCAGATCCGTCCGCGCATTGCGGCCTTTGACGGGGAAAACGCCGACCCGGCCAACGGACGCCGGATGGCGGAAGGGCATCTCGCCTTTACCCCGTGGGGCGAGATCGCCTCGGCCCTGGCGGGCCGGGAAGGGTACGAGCGGGTGCGTACGAGCGACGAGAGCCGGGTCGCGCCGGGCGCCGAGACGCTGCGCGAGATGTTCGGCGGCGGACCGACCCTGATCCTGCTCGACGAACTGTCGGTCTACCTGCGCAAGGCGGGCACGCTCGGGCACGCCCACGCCCAGTTGACGGCCTTCCTGACCGCGCTGTTCAAGGCGGTGGAAGGGGCACCGAACGCGGCTCTCGTCTACACGCTGGCAATCGGCAAGGACGGCCTAGCGACCGACGCCTATCGCGACGAGAACCGGTTCATCGCCGACGGCATGGCGGAGGCGGAAAGCGTGTCGGCGCGCAAGGCGACGCTGCTCAACCCCACCGAAGAGGACGAGACGGTCCAGGTGCTGCGCCGCCGGCTGTTCGATTCCATCGACGAAACGGCGGCGGATTCCGTCGCGGACGCCTACCGGACGCGGTGGAGCGCCCACGCGGACGCCCTGCCGGAGGCCGCCACCCGGCCGGAGACCGGTGAAGCGTTTCGGTCGAGCTATCCCCTGCACCCCGAGGTCCTGGAGACCCTGACGGCGAAGACGGCGACGCTGGGCAATTTCCAGCGGGTGCGGGGCATGCTGCGGCTACTGGCGCGCACGGTGGCCCATCTGTGGTCGGTCCGGCCCGCGGACGCGACGGCCATCCACCTGCACCACATCGATCCGGGTCACGAACCCGTCCGGCAGGAGATCGTGACACGCCTCGCGCAGTCGGCATTTGCGCCGGCCATTTCCAACGACGTGTCAGTGGGACCGGGCGGCAAGGCGTCGCTGGCCCAGGAAATCGACGCCGCACATCACGCGGGGCTGCCGCCCTATGCCGCCTATGTGGCCCGCACGATATTCCTGCACACGCTGGCGTTCAACGAATCTCTGAAAGGGGTATCGCCGGAGCACCTGCGCTATTCGGTGCTGGGCCCCGCCACGGACATCAGCTTTGTCGAGGATGCGCGCAAGAAGTTCATCGCCGAATCCGCCTACCTCGACGACCGTCCCGGCGCGCCGATGCGGTTTCTGGCCGAGGCCAACCTGCGCCAGATCATCCGGCGCGGGGAAGAGCATGTCGACGCCGGGGAAACACGGGCGGAACTGAACGACCGGATCCGCACGATCTTCGACGGCAAGGTGCTGGACGTGGTGCCGTTTCCGGGTGGCCCTTTCGATGTGCCCGACGATGTTGCGGACGGCCGCCCCAAACTGGTGGTGCTCGGCTATGAGGCCGTGCTGATCGGCGCCTCGGTCGACGCCGTACCGGAGTTGATCGGGCGCCTCTACGAGAGGAAGGGGGCGGAAGGCTCCGCTCTGCGGGCACTCCGCAACCATCTCGTGTTCGTGGCCGCCGACGAGGCGCGCACGGAGGACATGCGCCGCAGGGCCTGTCGCCGGCTGGCGCTGCGGGAGATGAGGAAGCCGGAACGCATCAGCGAGCTGGCAGAGCACCAGCAGGCCCAGGTGCGCGAACTGGAGGCTCGCTCGGAGCAGGAACTCGCGCTTGCCGTTCAGCAGTGCTACCGGCATGTGTTCTACCCGTCGCCCAACCGGGTCGGCACCGGCGACATCGATCTGGCACATACGGTGGTCGACATGCCCTCGGCCTCTGATCGGCCGGGCGCGGGCCAGCAGCAGGTCGTGCGGGCGCTGCGCGATCTGAACAAGCTGCGGGAGTCCGGGGACGAGCCGGATTCGCCCGCCTACGTGCGTGACCGGACGCCGTTGAAAAAGGGGCAGATTTCGACGTTGTCGTTGCGCGACGAATTCCGCCGAGACCCTGCCCTGCCGATCCTGGTCGGCGACGACATCTTTGTTCGCGGCGTGCGACGGGGTATCGAGCAGGGCGAGTATGTATACCGGCGCGGAGACCTGCTGCTCGGGCCGGGTGATGCACAGGCGACGATCGAGATCGACGAACAGGCGACCGTATTCACGATGGCCTGTGCGAAGAATGCGGGGATCTGGCCGCGGCAGCCGGCGGCTGACGGGCCGGAGGTCGGGAAAGGACCGCCGGCGAAAAAGGGAGCGGATACGGGCCACGAGCCATCGTCTGCCGACCCCGGACCTGTCGAGCCGGGCGCTGTGGGGCCTGATTCCTTCACGGCTGAAGGGATTCTCCGGGAGGCGCTCGTGCGGCTCTGGGAACAGGCTCGCGCGAAGAAGGTAGAGGCCCTTACGGCGCTGACGGTCCGCATGTTCGAGGCCGGCGACGCCTTCCGGCTTCTCGGCGTGATCGGCGCGGTTTCCGGGGCAGAGCGAACCGTGACCCTGACCGGCGGATACGAGACTCGCGACGGCGGCACGTTCGAGCTGGAGTTCCGGGGTCCGGTCTCCGATGCGCAGCCGGTCCGGGAATTCCTGGAGCCGCAGCTTCGCGATGCCAGCGCGGCAAACATCAGGGCCGGGTTCGAGTTGACCTTCGACAACGGTCTGTCGATGACAGGCGATGCTGCGGAGAAGCTGACCGAGCGGCTCAGCCGGTTCGCGGGGGCAGCGTACGTTTCGGCCACGGCGGAGGGGAAGGCAAGGGCGTAGATGACGCGGACGGAACGGGGGCCGCACGCCGGGACATCCGTGTCCTCGCCGCGCTACGAGTTGCGGGTACGGCAACATGGACCGGCGAATTCCGCCTACGAGGTCTGGCAGTTACCGGCCGCGGCTTCGCCGCAGGTGACCCGTGCGCTGCGGGTCGCCGGGCTGGGGGGGCGAAATCTCGAACTGGTGGAGCACCGGGTGCTGCGAAGGCTCGCACAGGCCGGCGTCCGGCCGGGGCAACACAAGGGGGCAACGAAATCCGGCTACCTGCTGACCGAGGACATGGCGCTCGTGCTGGGCCTGCTCTTTCGCACCCTGGCACCGATGCGCAGCCGCGACAACATGCGCGCCGTGGCGGAGGGAGTCGAGGCGATGGGCCGCGAAGAGGCCGCCTACTGGCTGGGCATGGCCGTGCACCGCAAGCACCCGCGCCGGGTCCTGTCGGCCCTGCGCTGCCTGCTGACGGAGCCGAAACGGTAGAGGAGAGTCATGGAACGCACCCGGAACAACGGTCCGCTGGACGAAGAGGCCTCTGATTCGCTCAACAATGGCGAGAAACTGGAAGGGCTGGACCGAAAGGGCGCATCGTGGGGCGACTATCCGCTCGACGACCTCCTGATCAGGTCAGAGAGCCGGACGGTCCATGACGTCATTCGGCGTATCGACCAGTCCAACTATATCATGGACCCGGACTTTCAGCGCGACTTCATCTGGCCGGAAGACAAGCAGAGCAAACTCATCGAGTCGGTCATCATGCGAATCCCCTTGCCCGTCTTCTACATGGCGGAAAACGACCAAGGGCGCATGGTGGTGGTGGACGGCTTGCAGCGCCTCTCGACATTCGATCGATTCATCAAGGATCGGTTGAGGCTGAATCTTCCCGACCGGACGGAACTCAATGGCCGCCGGTTTTCGGACCTGCCGTTCAAGATCCAGAACCGTATCGAGGACTGTAACCTCATCTTCTATATCATCGACTCGAAAGCGCCGGAGCGGGCCCGGCTGGATATTTTCGAAAGAGTCAACGGAGGCGTCCCGTTGACTCGTCAACAGATGCGGAATTCCTTGTTCATGGGCGCGGGAACGCGCTTTCTCAAGGACGAAGCACAAACCGATATTTTTCTCCAGGCGACCGGAGGCAGCCTGAATCGCAAAACCATGAGGGATCGGGAGTTCGTCAATCGCTTTTGTGCGTTTCAACTCTTGAGTCTGGACGACTATCGTGGAGACATGGACCAGTTTCTTGCTGATTGTCTGCGCAAAATGAATCAGATGAATGAACCGGATCTATCACGTGTTTCAACTGAGTTCCGCCGAGGCCTTTCCAACAATCTTTGCTTGTTCGACCGTTTCGCTTTCCGGAAACACTGGCCGGGAAACACAAGGCGTTCCGTATTGAATGCATCTCTCTGGGATGTCATGTCGACAGCATTTTCTCACTATGAAGCGCGAAACGTTGCGTCATCGGTGGAGCGTGTCCGTGAGTCAGTCTATCGACTCCTGGAAAAGGAGGAATTCAACGCAGCGATCACATACGGAACGAACCATGTCAGAAAAGTGAAGACACGCTTCGCAATGGCACGGGAAGCGATTCGGGGGGTGCTCGGTGATTACCCGGATTGACCTGCGGCACTTCAAGTGTTTCGAGATGCTGAAGCTGCCGTTGCAGCCGCTGACGCTGCTGTCCGGCGGTAATGCCTCGGGAAAGTCGTCGGTCATGCAGGCGCTGGTGTTGCTGCATCAGACCATGCGAGAGCACGAATGGTCCTCGCGGCTGATGCTCAACGGGGAAACGATATGCCTCGGCACAGCTGCGGAGGTCATCGACCAGGAGTATGGCCATCGAGACTTCGGAATCGAATTGATCGACAAAGACGGGAAAGAGAGGAGTTGCAGTTGGTCGTTCTCCGGGGGACGTGGGGACATGGCCATGCGGGTCACGAATGTTTCGGTCGATGGGGAGGAGCAAGCGAGACCTCCCCTTCTCCATGATCTGTTGCCTCCTTCGCATGGACAAGATTCCCTGGCGTCTCGTCTCAAAAGGTTGACATACCTGTCCGCCGAGAGGCTGGGCCCGCAAGAGATCTATGCCTTGCAAGACCCCAGCGATACACAGGGAGTCGGACCCAGAGGGGAACACGCGGTCAGCATACTCTCTGCAGATGGACAATTGGCGTTGACGGGAGGGCTTGTGCTTGCCGGCGCGCCTCCCACATTGCTTCGTCAGGTCGAAGCAAGGATGGCGCGATTTTTTCCGGGGTGCGGACTGGACCTCCAGAAAATTCCTCGCGTCAATGCCGCGACCCTGGGCCTTCGGACTTCCACCGGCACGGACTTCCATCGCCCGGCACACACTGGATTCGGACTAACGCAGGTCTTCCCTATTATAGTTGCTGCATTGTGGGCAAAGACCGGGAATTTGCTGTTGATCGAGAATCCGGAAGCGCATTTGCACCCGGCCGGGCAGGCGGCGATGGGTACGTTTCTGGCGGAGGTTGCCTCCAGCGGGGTGCAGGTGATGATCGAAACGCACAGCGACCATGTCCTGAGCGGCGTTCGCCGGGCGGTCAAGGCGGGGGTGTTGCCCCACGAAGATGTTGCGCTTCATTTTTTCCGACCTCGAGCGGAAACGAATGACGGCAAGCCGCAGGTCGAGAGTCCGGTGATCGACGGCAGCGGCAACATCGATAGCTGGCCGGACGGCTTCTTCGATCAATTCGATCGTGACATGAACTACTTCGCCGGCTGGAGTTGACATGGACTTGCTGGTCAACGACCTGTCCGTCCATGGGCAATTCCACGATTCGGCGGGGCTTCGGGATGCGTTGTCCCGGCTGATGGCCTTGCGTGAAATGGCTAGACGCTTCGGCCGCGAAGTCCAATGCCACCGGGCATTCTTGAACACGGAGCCGATACCGGGCAGGCCGCTGCAGGGCGCGGTCGGGAAGCTCGATATCGAACGCCGACGCGCCGTGATGGCCTGGCTGACCAGATCCGGCCCGTTCTGGGACGATGTGCGACAGCACGGCCGGGACGACTGGCTGCAGTGCAATGGTCAGATCGTCACGGACAGTGCCCTCGGCGAGGCGGCCTTCAGGGTCTTGCACGGCGTGGAATGCGGCCTGGTCAGCCTGGCGCCCTCCAGGTGGTGCCAATCTCCGCTCGATGTGACCTGGGTTCGCGAGGCCGAGAGGCTGGACGACGGCAACGCCGCGGTCGAGAACTTGTGGCGCGTGGAAACGCTTGAGGAGTCGCTACGGCATCGTGCGCCGCCGCTGCGCTCATGGGACGGCTTGCGCGAAACATCGGAAAGCAGGTTCACGAACCTCGTGTTCGCAGAGAACTGTTTCGCACCGCTTGCGGGGAGTCCGTTCACCAAAGGCGCTGCTGATCGACTTGCAATACTGCTTGATGTGCTGGATCGTTTCGCGAGTGCTTTCGACGAAGACGGCAGCCGCAATGCAGAGGGACACCGCATCTACCGGGACTATTTCACAGGCGACGGGGCGTTGTTTTCTGATTCGTCGGACACGGAAAAGCGAGCATTCCGGCGAGAATTGACATTTGTCCATCCGGAGGACCCCGCGAGTTCGCTGTTCTGCACCTGGCATGGCAAGGTGCGGCACCAGACACTGCGCGTGCATTTCTCCTGGCCCGTCGAGGCGGGCAAGCCGGTTCATGTGGTCTACGCCGGCCCCAAGATCACGAAGCGATGACCGGGCAGGAACGTAGCACGCCGATGCCTGAAGACACCCGCCTGATCGAGCGCTGGCTGCCGATTGCGGCGCTGGGCATCGAGAGTACGCGGGAGCGGACACCGATGACGCCGTTCCCGGCCCCGAATCGTCTCCACGTCTGGTGGGCGCGGCGGCCACTGGTGGCGTCACGGGCGGCGGTGCTGGCGTCGCTGCTGCCGGCGGAGGCGGACCGCGAGCGCTTCCTGCACGTGCTGGGCATTCACGGGGATCCGGTGGCGGCGAAGCGACGGATCGCTATCGCCACGCGAAAAGGGGAGCGTCTCGGATCTGCCGCCTATGGCTACTCACGCGCTTTTGGCTATACGCCGGACTCCGGGGACAAGGACTGGCTGTCCTCAATGTTGGGTGGAAGGGCAAATGTTCTCGACCCCACAGCGGGCGGGGGCAGCATACCGTTCGAAGCCGTCCGCCTTGGCCTGGAAACCGTGGCGAACGACCTGAACCCGGTCGCAGTACTGATCGAACGCGCCACGCTCGCATGGCCAAGCAGGTACGGGGGCGAAATCAAGGCGATCTTCGAGGAGATCGGCGGCGCGTTCGCCTCCACCGTTCGCGAGCGCCTTGCGGCGACATTCCCGGCGGAACCGGGGGAGGACACCCGACCGGACGGCTATCTCTGGGCGCGCACGGTCACCTGTCCCTATTGCGCGGGCCGGGTGCCGCTGTCGCCGAACTGGGCGCTGGCGCCGGGCGGGGTCGGAGTCCGGCTGCGGCCGGAGGCGGCTTCGGGTCCGGATTCCGAGGGCCGGACCTGTGCGTTCGAGATCGTGGAGGAGGCGGAGGCACAGTCGCCGGGCACGGTGCGGCGCGGGGACGGTACCTGTCCGTGGCCGGACTGCGGCCGCGTCATCGACGGCGACGAGATCAAGCGCCAAGCGCAGGCGGGCGCCATGGGCGAGCAGCTCTATGCCGTGGTGTACAAGAAGCGCGTACCGGGCAAGACGCTCAAGTCCGGCCGGTGCGGCAAGGACCGGTGGGTGCGCGGCTACCGCGCGCCGCGGCCGGAAGACGACAACGGCGCGGCGATCACGGCCCGGCTTGCCGAAAAGCTCCCCGAGTGGGAGGCGCTCGACATCGTGCCGGGCGAGCGGATTCCTGATGGCAACAAGACCACCGAGCCATTACGGTACGGCATGCCGTACTGGCGCGATCTGTTCTCGCCGCGCCAGCTGTTGTGTCACGGCGCCAGCGTCGAGGTCTTCCGGGAGATGCTGGAGGCCGACCGGAAGGCCGGCAAGCTGACCGACGTCCGCCGCGCGGCGTACGGGTATCTGGCGCTCTCGCTCGACAAGCTCCTGAATTACAATGCGCGAATGACTCGCTGGCACACCAACCGAGAGGTGTTGTTAGGAGCATTCGACCGCCACGACTTCTCGTTCAAGTGGTCCTACGCCGAGATGGCTCCTCTCGTGGCCGGGGTCGGCTATGACTGGGCCATCGGCCAGACCGCGAAGTGCCTCAGGGAACTCGTCTCGCTGCTCCGCCCGGAAGCCGGCGACGGGGGCAACCTGTTCGCCGCCGATCCCGAGCCGCCGCCGGTCACCGTCACCTGCAAGTCCGGCGACAGCCTCGACCACATCGGGGACGGCAGCATCGACGCGGTGGTGATGGACCCGCCGTACTACGACAACGTCATGTACGCCGAGCTCTCGGACTTCTTCTATGTCTGGCTCAAGCGCACGGCCGGCCATGTCTTCCCCGAGTTTTTCCGGCGCGCTTTGACCGACAAGGAGAGCGAGGCGGTCGCCAACCCGGCGCGGTTCCGGGGCGAGAAGGGAGCACGGGCGCGGGCGGGCCGCGACTACCGGGAGCGCATGGCGTCGATCTTCGCCGAATGCCGCCGGGTGCTGAAACCCGGCGGCATCCTGACATTGATGTTCACGCACAAGGCGGCGGGCGCCTGGGACGCGCTCGCCACAGGCCTGATGGAGGCGGGGTTCGCAATCACCGCATCCTGGCCGATCAACACCGAAGCCGAGGGCAGCCTGCACATCCGAAACAAGGCGGCGGCCAACAGCACGACCTTTCTGGTGTGTCGCCCGCGCGCCGCCGATGCGGAGGGGACCCGCTACTGGGAAGATGTCGAGCCGCAGGTAGCGCAGGCCGTGCGCGACCGGATCGCGGGGTTTCAGGAGGCGGGGATCGCGGGGGTGGATCTGTATCTCGCCTCGTTCGGCCCGGCGCTGGAGGCGTTCTCGCGCCACTGGCCGCTCCGGCGCGGCACACCGCGCAAGCGGCCGGAAGAGGAACGCCACAGACGGCGGCAGGAGGCTCCGGGGACGAACGGGATCCGTATGCGGCGACGCCGGAGGACGCGCTCGACGCTGCGCGCCGCGAGGTCAAGCGCTGGCGGCTGGAGACGCTGACCCACCGGAAGGCCGACGCCGACCTCGATCCCTCGACCGCCTTCTTCGTGCTGGCTTGGGACGCCTTCCGGGCGCCCGTATTCTCCTACGACGAGGCGTTGCGCCTGGCTCGCGCCGTGGGCGCCGACCTCGACCGCGACATCGCGGGCCGGCTGGGCGAGAGGAAGGGCAGCGACATCGTGCTGTGGGACAGTGCGCACCGGGCGGCCCGGGGGACGCTCGGCCCGGCCGACGGCTCGCGCGGCATGATCGACGCCATCCACCACGCGGCCAATCTGGCGCGCCTGCGCTCGCTGGATGCCGCCCGGGAGAGGCTTGCGGATGTGGGGATGGAGCGGGAGGCTCGCTTTTTCGCGTCCCTGGAGGCGGTGCTCGAAGTCCTGCCGGTGCCCAGGGCGTTTACGGGCATCGATCTCGAAGGCGATGCCGCGGCGGCGGGCGATGACTTCGCGGTGCTCTACAACCTGAGCCGCCTTGCCTACAGCAAGCGCGTCGCCGAACCGGAGCAACTCAAGCTCTGGCGCGACGCCGACTCCTGACCATGCTGCGGGACCACAAATGGCGCCTCAAGTACACCGCCGAGGACGGGGATCTCGTCCACCGGCTCCATGTCCCTGCGCTTGAGGATGCGAAACGCTATGACCGGCTGACCGGCTACTTCAACGCGGCAGCACTGATGCTTGCGGCGCGCGGCATCGAGGGGCTGGTGCGCAACGATGGCCGCATGAGGCTGGTCGTGGGCTGCACGCTGGACCCGTCCGAGATCACGGCGATCGAGCGCGGGGAAGCCCTCCGTGCCCAGGTCGAGCGGAACCTGACGAGCGTGCCGCTCGATCCGCCCGGTCCAGAGTCGGCCGGCGCACTGGAACTGCTGGCCTGGATGGTCGCTCGCGGGTTCCTCGCCGTGAAGGTGGCCGTGCCCTGCAATGCCGAAGGCAGGCCGGTTCCGGAGAGCGGCATCTTTCATGAGAAAAGCGGGATCGTCGAGGACCGAGCCGGTGACCGACTCGCCTGGACCGGAAGCCTGAACGAGACCGGGGGCGGCTGGGGGAGCAACTGGGAGAGCGTCAGCGTCTACACCAGTTGGGGCCCCGAGCCCGGACGGGTCGATGCGGAGGAAGAGAATTTCGCGCGCCTCTGGACCGGGCAGGCGCAACGGGCGATCGTGCTGGACATACCGGAAGCGGTGCGCCGGGATCTGCTGCGCTTCATGCCGAAGAGCGCCCTGCCGGCGCGGCTCGAACGGCTGCAGGCGAAAGCGGATCCCGAGCCTGTCTCCTGTCCGTCGAAAACTCCGGCGCACGACGCGCCGCCGCCGGGCTCGCCGGTCGGGACACTGCGTGACCGGGTCTGGGCATTCATCCGGGAGGCCCCGTCTCGGCCGGGCGGGGGCGACCGGGTCGGCGAGGCGACGGCCCCGGTCGCCCCCTGGCCGCATCAGGCAAGGGCGTTCGAGCGCCTCTACGAGAGCTGGCCGCCGCGGCTGCTGATCGCAGATGAGGTGGGTCTCGGCAAGACCGTCCAGGCCGGGCTGCTGCTGCGCCAGGCTTGGCTCGCCGGACGAGCACGGCGGATTCTGGTCCTGGCGCCCAAGGCCGTGCTCGGGCAGTGGCAGATCGAGTTGCGGGAGAAGTTCAACCTCAACTGGCCAGTCTACGACGGCGGCAAGCTGACCTGGCCCCTCTCCCCGGCGCTGCGGGGGCGGCACGAGCGCAAGGTCGACCGCGCCGAGTGGCATCGGACACCGGCAGTGATCGCCTCGAGCCAGTTGATGCGCCGTCGCGACCGGGCGACGGATATCCTGGAACAGGCCGAGCCGTGGGATCTGGTCGTGCTCGACGAGGCGCATCACGCCCGCCGGCGGGCACCGGGCAGCAAGCAGGAAGGCGGCCCCAATACCCTGCTCAGGCTCATGCGAGGCCTGAAGGCGCGCACACAAGGCCTGGTCCTGCTGACGGCGACGCCGATGCAGGTGCATCCCGTCGAGGTCTGGGACCTGCTCGACCTGCTCGGTTTGCCGCCGGAATGGACGGCACCGGCGTTTCTCGGCTTCTTCGAGGACCTCAAGCAGCCGTCCCCTTCGGCGGAGGCCATGGAACGGATGGCATCGCTGTTCCGGGCGGCCGAGAGCACTTGGGGCGAGGCGGAAACGGCGGAGGCACGGCGCCTGACCGGCCTCACGCGGCTGAGGGCCAACAAGGTACTCCGCGCGCTGCGCGACGCCGCCAGCATTCCGCGCCGCCAGTTGGAGAACGACGAGCGCCGAGGCGCGGTCGCGGTCATGCGGGCCGGCACCCCGGTGCGCCGCATGATCTCGCGCAACACCCGCGCGTTGCTGCGGCGCTACTTCCGGGAAGGGACGATGACGACGCCGATCGCGGACCGTCGGGTCGAGGACCGCTTTCTCGAGATGACGGACGAGGAGCGGGCGATCTCCAACGCGGTCGAGGACTACATCGAAGACACGTACAGCCGGGCGAGCGAAAGGGAACGCCCTGCGGTCGGGTTCGTGCTGACGATCTATCGCCGACGGCTCGCCAGCAGCTTCGCGGCGCTGCGCAAGACGTTGCGCACGCGACGCGAGGCAATCGCCGGCAGCGGCATCCCGAACCCCTTCGGACTCGACGAGGATCTGCCGGACGATGACGCGGCCGACGAGGCGACCGATGCCGACGAGGCGGAGAATCTCGAACGCGAAGCCCTCGCCCACGAGCAGAACGCCGAAATCGACGGACTGCTCGGCGCGATCGGGCGGCTGCCGCCGGACAGCAAGCTCGGTCACCTCAAGGAAGTTCTGCACGAATTGCGCCGGGCGGGCTATGACCGGACGATGGTCTTCACCCAGTACACCGACACCATGGACTTCCTGCGCGCCGCACTCGTCGGGGACGCCGAGCGGGGGCTGCTGTGCTTCTCCGGGCGGGGCGGGGAAGCGTCCGGGGCCGACGGTGCATGGCGCGCAATAGGCAGGGACGACGCCAAGCAACGGTTCCGGGACCGCCGGGCCGATATCCTGCTGTGCACCGATGCCGTGGCCGAGGGCCTGAACTTCCAGTTCTGCGGCGCCGTGATCAACTACGACATGCCCTGGAACCCCATGCGGGTCGAACAGCGCATCGGGCGCATCGACCGGCTGGGCCAGGAGCACGGGACCATCCGCATCGTCAACCTGCACTACGAAGGGACGGTCGAGACCGATATCTACCGTGCCCTCCGGGCGCGCATCGGCCTTTTCCAGTCCGTGGTTGGGCCGTTGCAACCCATTCTGGCCCGCCTGCCCGGGAGAATTGCGCAGAGCGTGCTTACCGGCACGGGCCGTACCCCCGGCGAGCGTACCGCTCTCGTCGACGCCATCGAGCGCGAAGCGGACGAACACCGCGATTCGGGATTCGACATCAATGCCGTGACGGAGGACGCACTCGCCAGGCCGACGCGCCCGCCGCCGACCGTCACCATGGAGGATCTTGACCGGATCATCAGGGCGGACGGCCTCCTGCCCCCCGGCGTCGAGGTCCGGCCGATGGGGCGGCGCGAATACGGGCTGCTGGCACCGGGCCTGGGCGCACCGGTCCGGGTGACGACGGACCCGGCGTATTTCGAGGCGCACGCCGAAAGCGTCGAACTCTGGTCGCCCGGCAATCCCCTGTTCCCCGCGCCGGCGTTCACGAATGATGCAGCGTTGGCGCCGTCGGACAAGACGCTGAAGGACATCCTGGATGACGGATGATCACGCGGGTGGCGACCGGTCGGCCCAGTTCTTTGCCGACACAAAACTCGGATTGAACAAGGTCGCAAAATAGGGACGGGGTCGAACGGTCACGCCGATCCGGACATGGCGCGCTTCCTCCGGGCGAGGCGGAGGGGAATGGGCCGTGTCCCCGTCTCCCCGGAAAAGTCACTCACCCGACTGTCGTCCTCAAGCAGGCCAAAAACGGACCTCCCCCCTCCCCCGGCTGCTTGTCGCATGCTCCCAACTCGTGCTCATGTTGAGGAAGGCGCAGGGCGTCGGTCAGGGTCTCGCTCCGGTTGTCCATATCGCCTGCCTGGATGGCGCAACCCGGGACATCGTGACGCAAGAACAAGCATCTGCAAGGAGCACAGCAAATCGAAGTATGCGGGGACAAAGGGAGCGAACCGGTGGCCAGAGTTCCGGTGCCGGTCCGCCACAACTTCCCCGGGAGGCTGCCGCGCATCGCTCCTGGGATCTCACTTGGCAGACATCGCATCAGCGGCAGGTCGGGACCGGTCCCCGATACTGGCATGATCGGAAGTTATGCTGTCCTTGCTGAGAAATTTACCAGTTTCCCAGAGGCGCTTCAGCTGCCTGTGGAACATACGCCGAATCGCCTGCTTGTGTGCGGCAAGAGGATTGGGTTGCGGACTCTTTGGATCGCCCTGCGTGGCACGCAGGGCACCTTCGTTAGGTCAATCGAAATTTCATGAGGGGTTACCCCTGCACGCTCGGACGAACCAGAAACCGGCTCCGGCAGAGGATCCGGTGCAACTCGTCCTGACGCTGCTGCGCACTCCACGCGATCCAGCGGGCCCGTGCCTCCGTCTGCAACGCCGCCGCCGAGAACCCCGCAGAGTCCAGGGTCCCGTGCCGGGACGACACCAAACAGCGAACCTGACAGCCGGCAAACGGCGTCAGGCCCCGAGGAGGCTCGCGAGCGATCAGCGTATTCCAGACGCCGCGTTGCGCCGCCGTCCTCACCCGCACCACTTCCAATCCGTCGATCGCGGCTAGACGGGACGGCACCGCCACCGGAAGCGGAACCGTCGTCTCCAACCGACGCGGCCCGCGGTCGATGCGGAGCATCCGGGGCGGCGGAAGGACGATGTCCGGCGGCGGCGCCCACGTCGGAATTGTCATGACATGGCAGCGCTAGGGTGTTGGAAAAAATGAGCTGCCTGCTGGACACCGATGTCTTCTGTATCACCGCATAGTGAAATACAGGGCGGGTCAGCCCGCGCGCTGAAATACCAGTTCCGGCACAACGACCTCCCACTCTTCACATTTGAGAGCCCTCTGATACTGCGGCTCCGAGTCGGCTCGCCTTCGCCTCACAATGGCCAGCACAGTTGCCGACCGGAGCCGCATAGTGTCCGGTGGCCGATAGCCTCTGGCGAGGCGACCCACCATGTTGCCGGTGCGGTCCCATAAGGTCCACGGCTGTTGTGTGCTACGGACCCGGAGCGGGTCGCCGGGCGAGAGAGCGGTGACCGCACGATGCACCGGATCGTTGGTCCGGTAGCGCCCGGCGAAGCTCAGATCAACATCGCGGAGGCTCAGCCGCTGATAGCGGGTTGTCATCTCCGGGGTGGGAGGCGGTACTGCGGCCGGGGGCCGGTGTAGGACCGAAGGATGATCGTACAAAGTCGCTTGGAACGGATGGGATTCGTTAAAGCGCATCAGCGCCAAGGTCTCCCGAGCACGGGTCATGGCCACATAGTAGAGCCGGCGCGGGGCATCTGCGTCTTCGCCGGGACCGGAGCTGTTCCAGCCTCCGTCTAGAACGACCACGTGGTCGAACTCCAACCCTTTGGCGCGGTGTGCAGTCAATAGTAACAGGCCGCGTTGTCGGCGGCGTATGTCTCGCCCCCACTCTGCCAGCCACTCGATGAATTGATTCAGCGAAGTGTCCGTCCCTCCGGTTTCCAGGGCGTATTCGTCTCCGGCTTCTCGCAGCAGTGCAACCCATGTATTGGAGACTTGGGCGGCAAGCCAAGCGCTGAGGGTGGGGCTGTCCACGAGGTCGATTTCGCGCTGGCGGAGCCAGGCAAGTAGCGCCTGGGTCTCTCGCAGCCGCCAAAACCCCGGAATATCCTCGTTCCCCATCTGGACCGGAATACCGGAGACCTTGCAGCAGGCGAGGGCCGGCTCCAGGTAGCGCCACTCGCGGGCGATGACCGCGCATCCAGACCAGTTCCAGCCCACTGTCAGAGTGGACAGGCGCTGCATCTCCGCTATTGCCGTCTGGGCCTGTGAGATCGGGCTGTCCCGTGTGGGGAGGATCTGTACCCGTCCGCGCGCCACGGGGTCCAAATCCTCCCAGACCCCGCCGGACGGCTGCTTCGCCCGTACTCGGTCAATATGAATGGGGTGGCCGGATTTCATGCGACGTGCGGCCGGGTCGATAATCGTGTTGGCCGCGGCGATGATGTGGGCCGTGGAGCGGTAATTGTCCGTCAGAAAAGCTGGCCGGGCCCGGTAGTCCGTCTCGAAAAGCTTGATAAACTCGACCGACGCCCCACCGAATGCGTAGATGTTCTGATCATCGTCGCCCACGGCAAACAAGCTGAGCTTATCGTCTTCGTCGGCTAAGGTTCGACCGGCCAAGGCCGAAATCAACTCGTATTGCTCCAAACCGATGTCCTGGTATTCATCCACGAGTATCCAGCGGAAACCGGCCAGCAGCCGCGTCCGCTGCTCATCGGCATCGTCCGCCGGCAGCCCCGCGCCCCGCAACAGGTCCACCGCCTGCCGGAGTATTTCCTGGAACACGTCCGTGCCCAGCCGCTCTGCGCGGCGGCTGAAGCTGGCCCCCACCAACCGCATGGCAAAACCGTGACAAGTGAGCACGGTCACGCCGCGGGCGTCGTTGCCGAGCAGGGCGGCCAAACGGCGACGGATCTCCACCGCGGCATGACGATTATAAGCCAAGGCCAGAATGCCTCGCGGGTTTTCGCGCCGCACGCGCAGTAAATAAGCAATCCGATGAACCAGAACCCGTGTCTTGCCGGAGCCGGGACCGGCCAGCACCAAGACGTTGGTCTGTTCCCGATCATCGGCGACGATGCGCTGCTGGGTAGGGTTCTTCAGGCTTTCCACAATGGCTCGCCACGACTCCGGTGTAGTCTGGCGTGCAATCTCCTTGTCACGATTGGGCAACCAGCGGCGCAAAAAATCCTGCTGCTTCAGGCTGAAATAATCCATGACGAGAGCCAGCGCGTCGGTCATGGCCTCCAAGCCGCGCTGGACATATGCTGCCATGACATGAATCTGGAATACTTGATCCTGGTAGTGGAGCTTGAGCGGTGCGAAGTCGGCGTTGGTGAAGCGACGCTGTTCCCGGCTCAGACGAATGGACATGGCGGGACGGAAGATGGCCAGTCCCTTATTGAGGCGAATGATTTCCTGTTCGTGCAACCACAGCAGGGCACGGTCCAGTAGCCGTTCCGGATCCCTGACCGTGGTCTTCATCTCCAGGTCGGACCGAATCGAGTTCAGCAGCTTCCCCAGTGTTGTTTCGGCCAACAGATCCGTGCCCCGGCTTCCTGGCGGCAGACTGCTGAGCAACTGGTCCAACAGCACCCGCGCCGCCCCCCGGCGCCGCGCCGCCGTCTCTCTCAGCGCGCTCCACTCGCGATGGAGCGTAACCTGTAAGGCATCCCGGTCCAGTTCACGTAAGCCCAAGCTACCCCTGCCCCCCTCGTCGCCGCGTCCATCCAAGGCAAGACTGCGCAGAATACGGACCACGCGTTCCGGCAGGGCGGAAGTGTGACCGGCATCTTTGAGCCGTTGGGTGGCGAGGCGCACGTGCAGCGTCGAGGTGTCGCCCTTCCCTAGATCTGGGGCCTGTTCTTGCAGGGCGGCGATGAGCGCGCGCTCCAGGTCCGCAGCCTCGTCAAAGCGTTTTGTCGACGCATGCTGGACCCCGGTATGCACAAAGGCGGTGAGCACAGTGTCGTTAGTGGCGATCCCCAGTCGCTCCAGGTCGTGCAGGGCGCGGCGCACCTGTTCTGCGGGCAGCCCGGAGACGACCATCAACTCGTCGGTAGAGATGCCCTCATCGGGGTCGGCATCGATCACGCTTGCGGTAATGGCCAATAGCCGCTTGCGATAGTCCGCTGTAACGGAAGTCTTGGCCAGTTTGGCTCGGGCTTCCTCTATTGAACTGATCCGCAGAGAAGACGGGAAGATTTGCACACGATTCTCATCGCGAGTCAATAATTCGGACTCCTCCAGCCAGGAGATAGCGGTCCGCACGCGTGTATCGTCGGTCGCGGAGTCGTGTTCAAACCCAGCGTCCTCATCCTCACCGAGAATCTCCTGTGTCGTCGCGACGATTTGACCATTCAGGCGCTTCTTGCGGTCCAGGTTCCGCAACGCCTTGAGGATGGCGTGGATTTCCTGTCGGGTCAGCCGTGAGTGGGCCGACAGGCCGAACTGGCGCTCGATGTCGGCCGCCGTATAGAGCAGCACGCAACGCGCTCTTTCCCGGTCGCGGCCGGCCCGGCCCGCTTCCTGTACATAGTTTTCCAGCGAACCGGGGATATCGGCGTGAATGACCAAGCGCACATCCGGCTTGTCGATGCCCATGCCGAAGGCGTTGGTGGCGACAATCACCCGGATGTCGCCACAGATGAAACGCCGCTGCACATCCTTCTTGGTCTCCGGTGACAGGTCGGCGTGGAAGTGAGCCGCGTTGATGTCCTTGGCACATAAATACTGAGCGATGTTTTTGGTCTGGAGACGAGTCGCGCAGTAGACGATAGCCCCGCCGGGCGTTCCCGGAGGGAGGTCTGCTGTCAGGATTTGGTAGATATGGGAGAATTTCTCGCCGCCCGTCGTCGGCACGACTACAAATTCCAGATTGGTACGTTGCGCTCCACCGTCAAAGACGCTCAGATCGACGCCGAGCTTGTCACGGAAGTGGACGCAGATATCTTCCCGCACATCGGGCTTGGCCGTTGCCGTCAGGCAGACTATTTGTCCGCCGGGGGTCTTCTCGCGGATAAAACGGGCCACGTAGCGGTAGTCGGGCCGGAAGTCGTGGCCCCAGCGGGACAGACAATGCGCCTCGTCTAACACC
This sequence comes from uncultured Binatia bacterium (SeqCode), assembly GCA_965116085.1. Lineage (GTDB taxonomy): Bacteria > Desulfobacterota > Binatia > Bin18 > Bin18 > Bin18. Next base: position 3,339,985 of record OZ220487.1, on the reverse strand, counting down.
CAGGTACCGACCTCGCGTTGGTCCAAGACCCGCCGTACGGCTCGGCTGCGCAGTTGCTCGGGTGAGACTAGGAGGATGCTGGCGTCGCCCATGCGTACCCGCTCCAGGGCTGCGGCACGCTCGGGCATAGACAACATGCCGTTAATGGTCGTGCCGGACACCACGCCGTGGGCTTCCAAGCCTGCCACCTGGTCGGCCATGAGGGCCACCAGCGGTGAGATCACTACCGTCAGGGCACCGGTCTTGTCGTACCGGGACAAGGCCGGGATTTGATAGCACAGGGATTTGCCGGTGCCGGTCGGTAAAATTCCCAGTACGTGTCGTCCCGCCATGATCGCCTCGACAATGGCCTGTTGCATGGACCGGCCGTCCCTGTCGCTCGGTTCTGGCCGGAAGTCCGCAAATCCGAACCAGCGGGCCAGTTCCCGGCGGGAGTCATGGCGCACCCGACACCACTTGCAGGCGGGACTCGTGCAGGCCGTATCGCGCAACCGGCGTACCAGCACCCCGGCCTCGGGGAACTGATGCCGCACCCAGGGCGGCATGACCGAGTTCCCACCGGCCACCGACAGCCAGGCCAGCACATAGGCCAGTCCCCAGCCATTGTCGGCGGTATTCGTCAGGGCTTCTTGCAGGACTGCACGGCTCTGGGTGAGACAGGTCCTGCCCGAGAGCTGGTCACGGATCGCTCTACAGGCATCGACGCGAGAGGGACGAGCCGATCCTCGTAGGGCTGCGAAAAAAGCGTCGAAGCCGGCCCCGGCGGCGTCCGCGCCGGTCAGCCAGTGCCAAGCGGCCAGCAAGTCGGGAGCCGCCTCCATCAGCGCTTTTCTCTGGCTGCCGAGAATGTCCAGGGAGAGGCGGGCGTCCAACTCCGGGTCGTTGACGCGTCCGCGTTTGAGTTGTCCGTCCTGATAATGCTTGACCAGATGGTGATAGGGGTGGCGGGGGAAGGCCAGGGGGTTGAGCCGCAGGGTATCCACCGCGGGGAGGCGTAACAGTCGCAGGTCGGGTTTTGCCGCGCTCAGATGGGGGAGGTCGAACGCGATGAGGTTATGGCCCAGCAGGTAATCCGCGCCCTTGGCGAATGCGTCCAGGTTTTTCAGGGCGGTATCCAGGTCTCTCCCGTGAAATGTTCGGGCCTTGCCGCTGCGTGAGCGTACCGCGGCGAAGGCATGGATGCGATTGTCATGCCGTCCGACTTCAAGGTCTAGAGCTAGGTAATCATGGGCATTGATCACTGTCCGGACCATCAGGGGAAAGAGCGCTTATCCGAGGCGTCTGAACAGCGCTAGCAGCCGGCGACACCGCCGTCCAGTTGGACGCCAAAGGAATTGAGCGCCATGGACACCATAGGGTGGCCGACAGTGAAGACCCCGTCCATGAGTTGCCGGGTCGTATGGCGTTCGCTCAGGGCCGCCCAGGTCCCGTCGCGGATAAAGGCGTCCGTGTGCAGTTCGTCTGCCGCGCGCAGCAGACCGGCGTCAAAGGGATTCCAGCCGTCCACGTCCGGGCCCTCTTTAATCCACGCGATTTCTTCATCCGTCAGTCCGGCTTCTCTGCCAAAGGTCACATGCTGACCCCATTCGTATTCGGCCTGACACCGCCAGCCGACCCGCAATATCAACAGTCCGCGCTCTCTGGGGGCCAGCGTCGAGGTCCCGCCTATGATATGGCAGGCCCAGACCTGAAATTTCTTCGCGGCTCCCCAGTGTCGGGCCAACGTACCAACGACATGATGGACGTATCCCTCACGAGAGCGGGGCTCCAGGGTCTCTCGTTGTCCGTCCGTCCACTTGTCTGCTGTGAGTGGGGTGATACGGGGCTGTGAGAGCTTCATGACATCTTCATTTATGGTAGAGACAGGGCCGAGGGGGTGTCTTCGGCCCTATCTCTACTACGGCGCTGTTTTACTCCAGGCCGTACACACGAGCGGCGGTGTCGTGGACGATCTTCCGCACTTCCTCATCGGGCAGCATGCCCAGCCGCTTGTCGACGATTTCCCGCGAGCGCGGAAAGATTGCCGCGGTGTGCGGATAGTCGGATGACCACAATAGTGTTGTCCGGGCCATAGCGATGGAGCGAGTCCACGAACACCGGGTCGGCGATAAAGGTCGCATACACCTGACGTTTGACATAGTCGCTGGCGCGCATGGGCAGGGCCAGATGGCCGAGGATTGACCGCCACGAGATCGATACGGACACGGGCCGTAGGTCGCGCGATTTCCAGCAACGGCAGCCAAGCGGGCTGATAGAGCATGTCATTGTAGATGCTCATGCCGGCAGAACCGTAGCCTTCAACAATTTGCCCAACGACCCGTAGGCCGAAATGCACTTATCCGTCTGAAAAGCAATACTGACTGAACGGGTCATCACGAGGCTATGACGCAGCAGCCAGGGGCGTGGCCGCTGCTGCGGGTAACTTCACCATCCCCTACGCACCGGGAGCAAAGGTGAAAATTCCTTCTTATTTTTCTCTTTATTCCACCATCCCCTACGCACCGGGAGCAAAGGCTTCAACCGCACGCATGTCGGGCAAGGATTCGTCGTCCACCTTGACCGGCAAAAAGCAGACATGCGTGGCACCGGCTTTGAGATGGGCGCCGATGCGGTCTTGAATCTGCTCTTCGCTGCCCCAGGCAACAACGGCATCCACTAGGGCGTCGCTGCACCCGTCTTCGAAATCCGCCTCCTTCCAGCCCAGGTTTTTCAAGTTGTTGGTGTAATTGGGCAGGCGGGGAACATAGGTCTTCATATACTGCCGCGCGGCGGCACGAGCCTTGGTCGCATCCTTTTCAAGGATGACCGCCTGAGCGGCGCAGATCCAGGCGTCGGGGCCAATCTGCTCACGCACCTTGGCCGTATGTTCCGGCGGTACGAAATAGGTATGCGTCCCCTGGGCTTGTTCGGCGGATAGGGCAAGCATTTTGGGGTGTAGGGCGGCAATAACGATGGGGACTGGGTCTTTGGGTTTGGGCGCTTGGTAAAAGACATCTTTCAGCTTCGGCAGGTATTCCTTCATATAGCTGTACGGCTTGTTGTAGTCGTGCCCGCGCAGGTTGGATACGATCGGCTTGTGACTGACACCGATGCCGAGCACAAACCGTCCTCCCGACAGCTCGGCCACCGTGTTGGTCGCCGTAGCCATGGTATAGGCGTCTCGCGCCCAGATATTGGCAATCCCTGTTGCAATGGACAACTGCTCGGTATTACTCAGCAGATAGGCCGCATGGGCAAACGGCTCGCGCCCGACAGCCTCTGGAATCCACAAGGTCTTATACCCGGACTTCTCAACGGTCTGGGCGAATTGAGCACTCTCAGGAGCCGTCATTCCGTCCAGAAAAAACCATACTCCCACTTTGCCGATATCCATGGAAAACCTCCTCATCCAACAGTCTCGTCACCAGTGACGAGACTGCACCATATGCCGCGAGTTATTGGACTGTCAATCTTGGGCCAGGATTAAGGGGCGCGCTTCCTCGCCAGGACGGGCGGGGGTGCAGTGTAGCAACTTTCGAGAAAGGACCGATTTCCATGTCCCTGACATTTCGCAAACTCCATCCTTAGTTCGTGGCGGAGGTCGGACCTATAGATCTCCGCCAAGCTACCGACTCCGAGACGCTGCTGGAGATTCGCGCCGGGGTGGGCGGGTACACCCACCCCGTCTTCCGTAGCCAACATTTCACGGATGGGGAGCATATAGAGCGTTTTGTGTCTGATGGGATCCGGGGTTCCCTTTTCCTTTGCGTCTTGATTCTCTATCGCAAAATCAGGCTAGGGCCTGTGTTTATAAGGAAGATAGAGTCTAGAGTGGGGTGACATGATCAGGAATCGGTAGGGAATTCCTTTGGTTGTCGTGAGCTGCTTCAGTGTGTTTTGCGAGGACAGTGAAGGCTCTTAGGCTGCCCCGTACGCTAGCGATGGATGTGCGCGAACGCGCGCTGGCCCGCTGGGCGGCACGTCCACCGCCTTGAGCGCTTGGCGTCCTCGACGGTCCGGGCAACACCGCCGCCTTCCCCCTCCGTCGCACATTTCCTTGCCCCCCTAGCCCCGGGCGAGAGAGGTGTGCTGGACCCTCTCGCCCGCCATAAAGGCGCGGTGGTCAGCAAGGCCCTCCGCAAGGCGGGCGCCCCCTGCCCTTCCTGCCGCCATCCCACCCCGCCCTCAATCCGACCGACCAGGGCTTCGCCCCGCTCACGCAGTCGCTGCGGGAAGCCGCCGACCGCCCCTCCGAGGCCACAGGGCAACGCATCGACACTCTCATCGACCGCTTCTCACCCCACGAAGGCGCGAACGACTTCACAAACGCGCGCAGGATACGCTTCAGCATAAAATCAAGAGGCTCTATACATGAGCCTCTTGCAAAAATCGCGGCTGGCAGGACTCCATGGGGTCTACTATTCCGACGTTTCGGGAGTCAGGACAGGCCTTCAGCCGGCGGCAGGAGACCGGGCCGGTGTTTTCATCCGGGATGATGAGAACATTTGCGGAACATCCGTGTCGCAGGCCCATACCTTCCCCTTGCGCCCCTCGGGGCACCTGCCGCCAGACGTGATCTGCGTCGCGGCGGCCGCACGCTCCCCTCTGGAGCGGTGGCAAGGCACATGAATTGGTCGCCCGTCAGGCCGAGGCCCCCGCACCTGAAAGGACGGGCACCCGCGGCCCGTGACCTTACGGCCCCCGCCCTCGTCCGTGAGGCGGCCCTTGCTCCGCTCGTCGGCGGGACGGAGCCGGAAACGGGCCCTTCGGGACGGTCATGCCCGATGCCCCGTAGCCCTTCTCTCACATTCCCGCTCCGCCTTGAGATCCTTGTGGCGCTGCGGATTGACCGCGATGAGTCGCCCCTGCCCGAGGCGGCTGCTGACCTCCCGGCTCTCATGAGCCTCAGAGGCTGCCTCCATGAGCTCATAGCCGGACCGGAGAGCATACGCCCGGCGGTCATCATGGCCAAAGAAATAGCCGCCTAGAGCATGTCATTGTTTAATTGAATCCCTACGGTTCCCTTAGTTGTGGGCATTCTGCTTCCCACGGCCTGCGGGGCTGAGGAGGCCAGCCGGCCTGCAAGCCTCCGCTCATGCCCTGCGGGCGCGTGTGGGGGCTGCGGGTAGCGCGGGAGAGCCAGCGCGAGCGGGCGCGGCCCGGGGCGCTAGGGCGGGCTCTGCGGGGATGACGGGGCCTCCGGCGCGTGCGCGAACCGGGCAGGGTGGCGCCGGGCCCGCGGGGCGGCCCTCGCCCGCTCCTCCTGGCGGCGCAGCGCGCCATCCTCCTCGCAGCGCCCCCCCCCCCTCCTCTGCCGGTCCGGGGCCTGCCAACGGAACGGGCCGCCCGCGGGGGAAAGGGTGCGCCCACTGCGGGAGGGGGACGTTGCAGCGCCGCGAGGGAGTGCGCGTCAAAAAAACAAGCGGGCGCGCCGGTGCACCGGCGCGCCTGCTCCCGCGAGCAGTCGGCGCCGCGGGACGCGCGTCCTGGCCCGGCGTGCTCCGCGCCGCTGGGGCGTCAGAGAGGCAACCGGGAGCAAGCCCCAGAGGGCACCGGGCCGCGGGTGGGGCCCCAAAGGCACACGCCTGCAGGGCTCCGCCCCCCGGGCGCTGGCACCCCCTGCCGTGCATCGCCGCCATCCGCGGGGAGGGATCTGCCCGCGCCCGGCGGCTGCGCCGGGCCCCTCACCGGCTGGGCGTTCCGGGCCGCTGGCACCCTGGTCCGTCGGCCCCCCCTGACGCCAAGGGCCATCGTTATCCTGGACACTCCCCGCCGCCATCAAGGCCAAGCCCTCCGCGCCCTCCTCAAGACCGTGGGGCCCGGTTCTGGTGCTGGCCGCCGTCTTCGCCCGCTCTGACTCCCCTTGAGCAGCCCTGCGCCACGATCACGCACGGGCTACGCCGGGCGCAGAACCGCCCCCTCGCCGCCGCTAGACGCCCCCTCGGAAGCCTTAGGCAACCGATCACATCGACCGAATGCGCGAACTCTCTCCAGCATGCCGGATATGCTTCAATCTAAACGTGACACACTCTAGGCGAACTCGGCACAGACCCGCGGCAAGGTCGCTTCGCTCGGGAACTCGCTGCCGGGCGGCCCTCCGCAAAGACACCGCAGACACCTATCCCCCAGGAGCCTAGCGAGCAGGGCGCGGGGCGAGTGCCGGTGACAGACCGGCTGGGCGAGAAAGGCCCGCGCCCGCCGCTCCTCGCTCGGGCGGCCGCGTCCCGGCCAAGCGTGGGAAACCAAGCGCGGACCCTCGACACCATCAAGACTCAGCACGCACGGGCTGGGGCGTTCGCCAAGAGGGCCGACCGCCTCGGCCCGGCGCGGGAACCACTCCCCTTGAAATCTCCTCCATACATTGCGTGGTTTTGCCAAGGGATATCCGGGCGCGTCCGGTATCTGGTTGATCTGAAAGTGCCACCATCCCGCATGGCGCCTCCGGCCCCCCAGCCATCACACACCGGGACTGACCCTGAGGGGCGAGAAAAGACGCATCCTAGCAGCTTTTTGCAGGAGGCTCCATTGAGTCTTGTCGAGATCTGGCTGGAAGGGGGCGTATAGCACGGCCCGATTGGATGGATGCGGGGGAGGCGCTCATCGCACCTGTGCTTCCCAACCCGCCGAGCGAGGTCCGGGTTCCTCGCCTATCGCAGACCAGGATTACGGGGGAGGCGGGGGGTTGCATGCGGGGGGGGGGGGGTAGGATATCCTCCAGTCACTCAACACAGGAAGGAGATGCCCATGGCGATTTTCATAGATTCCTCTATACTTTCGACCCTGGAGGACGCCGATCCCTCCACTCGTGCGTACTACGCCAAGCCCCGCAATCAGTACTGGAATGAGAAGTACCGGGCCACGGAGGACAAAGACATCTTCGTCTTCAAGGAGGGACACGGGGAGGACACGATCCGGGGCTTCGCCCTGAACGACAAGATCCGCTTCGTGGATTTCGCGGGGACGTTTCGCGATCTGACCTTCGCGGTCGATGCGGAGGCCCGGACCATCACCATTCGGTATGATGGGAGCGGCAACCAGATCACGCTGCGCAAGGCGGGGGCGCTCATCGGCCCGGCTGGAGAGTCCCTGCTGACGGCGGCCAATTTTCATTTCGTGCAGACGGATGAGGGGGTCGTGTGGAAAAGCTCGGACGACACGAGGGAGGTCAAGTGGCTGGAGGATGGGGGGATAGAAATCGTCTGTACCGGCAGAGAGAGAATGCAGGGCGGCCCGGGTAACGATACCCTGGAAGGCGTTCGGTGCCCCGTCAAACTGCACGGCGGCTGGGGCGACGATTTTCTATACGGCGGCTGGGAAAACGACGAACTGCGCGGCGGCAAGGGCGACGATACCCTGGAAGCCGGCTACGGCGACAACCTTCTGGACGGCGGCCCGGGCCAGGATATCCTGCGAGGCGGCCACGACGACGACATTCTGCACGGGGGCCCGGGCCAGGATCTCCTGGTCAGTGGCACCGGCGACGACATTCTGTACGGCGGCAGAGGCGACGATGCCCTGGACGGCTCATTCGGCGACGACATTCTGTACGGCGGCAAGGGGGACGATACCCTGGAAGCCTCCTGGGGCGACGACGAATTATACGGGGGCAAAGGCGACGATATTTTGGACGCCGGCCACGGCGACAACCGCTTGGTGGGCGGCCAGGGCAACGACACGCTGGACAGCGGCTGGGGGGCCGACACCTTCGTGTTTCGCGAGGGCGACGGGCACGACACCATCGAAGACTTCGGCTTCGCCGGGAGGCATAGTGGCAAGGAGGACAGGATTGAGCTCCATCTCAATCTGCCGACCACCACGACGGAGGCGGTCGCCTTCGCAGGCCTGCAGATCGAGGCGCAGGGAGACGGTGCCGTCATCCGCTACGGAGCGGGGGACGATACGATTACGCTCGATGACCTGTGGTGGGTGGGATATCTGACTCTGGACGACTTCGACTTCGTTTTCGTCGGCTAGGGCCGGGGGCGCCCGCCGGCCGGGTCTGGGAGCGGCGCGGGAGGGGGCCATAGGTTAGGGCCCCCGGGCGCGTGCTACCGCTGCGCCAAGGGCAGGGGAAGGCGGGACACCAGTGTCACCCGCAGGGCCCAAGCGGGGGTCTGGGCGCGGGGGATCAAGGCCCGGACGACGGAGCGCCCCCATGCCTCTCTCAGGCTCGACAGCATCATCGTGCGCGCCTCAGCAGGCGGCCGGCAAAGGGGGGGGGGGGGGGGGGGAGACGGGATCAGGCGCGGGGGCGCTCCAGAGGGAACCTGACGCCCACGAGACCCCTCGCCGGTGCCCCCCTCGGTCGCCCGCTCCGTGTGCGCCGCTCGCCCGGACCGGCCAGCGGCGCACACGGGCCCCGCCCTGTGCTGGCTGCCGCCCCCCCCCCTGCCCTCCGCACCCGTCTCGCCGACATCAAGGCCGAAGCCGCCCTCCCCGGCCCTCCCCGGCGCAAGCGCCTCATCGGCTACAACGCCGCACTCTCCCGCCCCCGCCTTCCACACGCTCACACCCTGCCGCCACAGCGCCCCCCGAGACGACCGAACAGCACTCTACTTCCTCCACCTTCCCACACCTCGCTTCTGCTCTCGTGTGGATGCAATGAATGGCGATTGAACCTAGCCGACGAAAACGAAATCGAAGTCGTCCAGGGTCGGGGAAATCCACAGGTCTTCGAGCGTAATCGTATCGCCCGCCTCCCCGTAGCGAATGACGGTAACGTCTCCCTGCGCCTCGATCTGCAGGCCTGCGAAGGCGGCCGCCTCCGTCGTGGTAGCTGGCAGATTGATGCGCGCCCCTCGGGCGCGCCTCCCGCTCTTCGCCCCGCGGGGCAGGTCCCGGTCAAGGGGAAGAGGCGGCGTGCGCCCCGAGAATTTCCAGACGAGTATGGGCACACGCTTCGCATCATTCGTGAGAACAGACCTCGGGAGCCTGCGCCGTAGAAACTTCTCCCCACCAGATACAGGATATGAAGAATAATCAGAGGTACAACGTATAGTACGGGGAAGTGTCCGAAATCATTCTACGGCGCCAGTGCCTGACAGATCAGCGGCGAGGGCAGTTTCAATCAGGTATTTTTTTGATGATGTCCAGTTTCTGCTGACCAATCTTGTCGGAGAGACGAGGCGGGGGCTGAAGGGCCGCCCTGACCAATAATGATGAGCGAGCACACGATTCACGGCGGGCATACCGACATGCCGGCCGAGGTCAGGCCGCGCACCGAATTGGCCGAACAAGGCGGACCGAAATGGACATCCAGCTTGGGAGGATAGCTACGAGCGAAGCAGGCGCGACTAGGGCCTGTTCTCCCTCATGCGCATGATGATGGTCTCCTCGGCGGAGGGACCTCATGCAAGCCCCCTCCGCCCGGATCGCGCCTCCTCTCCCGGGGCCGCGCGGCCCGGTCCGCCTCGCCCCTCGCCCCGTGCTCCCCGCCCTCTTGTCGGTCGCCGCGCCGGGCGGCACAGGGCGCGGGTTGCCGCCCCGATGTGGCACCTGGCCCCCCTCTCCCCCCGGCTGCCCCGCTGGTCGCAACCCGGCGTGCGCGACCGGGTCTTTGTGCCTCGGCACCGCGAACCGAGCGGGCGCCTCACGCGGGCGGCCCGGTCGCTCGCCCGCCCCGTCGTCCAGGTTCCTCCCGCCGGCCCGGGGGCGCGAAAACAACCGGTCCTCAATCCCTCGGCCGCTCCCGGGGCGGGTGGACCCCCACGATGCCTAGGGGTGCCGCGGACGATCGCCCGGCGCTCGTCTGCGCGCGCTCGCCCGGGCCCGCCCCCGCCGCCCCGGCGGGCCGCCCGTGACGGACTCGCCGGGGCCCGCCCCCCGCTCCTCCCGCGGTGCTGAGGGACCGGGCGTCCGCGGGCGCCCAGACGCGGCACTTGGCCGTGGCGCTGGGGGAGGAGCCCGTGGGGCTGCTGCGGCGAAGTCGGGTTGCGCCTCGGGCGTCTGCCCGTGAGCTGTCCACGCGGCGCACCGCAATCGCGCGGGTGTGGCGTCGCTTGCAGGGATGCCGCCGCCTCTGCTCGCGATGCGAGCAACGCGACGTGCTAGTCCTCGGATGCAGCGTCTTCGCACTCATCATCAATGCGGTGCGAGAGTGGTAACAGGCCCTAGCCCGCTTCGCCTGCGAGGCCACGGCTCTCAAATGCATTGGTTTCCGGCAGATTACCAAACAGATCAAAGGGGTTCCACCCGGACCGGAAGGGAAGGCTCAATGATGAAGCCCGGCACGATCAGTCTGAACCTACGCAGGCAAGAATTCGCCATGAAGTCGTGGGATCCCTACAGCCAAGTCGCATCTCAGGCCAACGGGACAATTGACCGAGGGAAATGGTCGCACCCGCTGGCGGCGCGGCACCATTACGGCCGGGACCAATGAGATGCAGCCCAACAAGCAGCGGCGAGCGGGTACTCGGGTTGCCCAAAGGGTGATCAGCCTCTACTCCCGCGGCGACAGAGATGCTATCAAACAACAGCATAAGCGGCTATAATGAATGACATGGAGTGGAGGGAACCTACTATGCGTGACGGATTAAAATGGGCGATACCGACTCTCATATGATGGAGCCGGCTTGGCCGTGGACACGGCATATGGCGGCCGCCGATAAGGCCGAAGCACCTCGGATGGGCGAGGCGCCGGGGTCGGGTCGGTGCACCTTATACTGGCCGCAGGCTAGTCGTTTACGCGCGAGTAAGGGCAACTACCCGATGACGGCCAAGGCGTCTCTCAGGGCCGCAGATACGGCCATGGGCCGCTTTAAGCGAGCCCAGGAAGCCGACTTCAGCGCCAAAAGTCGACTCCTGGACACGGACAAGCAAGAGGTGGGTAGCCAGATGCTCTATCCGACCTATGCCGACCAGATGCCCGGCCGTAATTCCGCGCCACCGGCCTGCTGGCCGCCTGCTGCCGAGCCTATACTACCTGGGCCGCTGATTATACTTCCGAAGCGCCAGGACGGCTGCGCTGGGCGGCGGCTCTTCCCATGCAGGAACCGGAAGAGACGGTCAAAGAGGCCAAGCGCGTCGCGGCAAACGGCGGCGTCCGCTATGCTCTACGGCCCAATCCAGGCGGTGACCGAACGCTCCGGCCTGAGGACGAGCGGCCCTTGTGGGCGCCCAAGGAAAAGCGGGGGAAGGCCCCTCCCCACTCCGGCCTCGGCTCAGCCTCAGGGCTCGTGTGGCGCCCGCAGGGACACGCAGACCAGCGGCCATAGGTTCTCCCCTCCGTTTGAAGCCCTGGCGGCTAGGGCTGGCCGGAGCGGGGGCGGCAGTTTTGAAAACGGCCCGCACCGTAAAGTCATCCCGGACGCGGGCGACGGCGGCTGGCCCCTGTACCGGCTGCCGCGCATGGAGCAACATGGGAAGTTCAGCGGCAACGCCGAGCACGAATATCTTACCCGGGTGCCGACGGAGTATTTTCGCAGCAACGTGCGGTGGGGTTCCGGGGTTACAAGCCCACCATGAAAGCCGCGGTCGAACTGGTGGGTGACGGTAATTCACTTGGGACTCCGACTATCCGCACCGGACGGCACCTGCCCGTGGGGCGTGCAGGCCATGCTCGACCAACCCATTCCCGAAGAGTCGAAACGTAAGATGTTTTGGAATAATGGGGCGCGTATTCTCAATTTGGAGTAACTACGGTTACCCGAAAGGAGGCACACATGGATTTTAACGGCAAAGTCGGCTTGGTAACGGGCGCGGCCTCGGGCATTGGCAGGGCGACCGCACTGGGATTCGCCCAGCGGGGCGGGGCGGTTGCAATCGCGGATATTAACGCAGAGAGTGCCACCACAGTGGTCGCCGAGGCCACAGCGGCGGGCGGACGGGCCATTGCCGTCATCGCCGATGTGACCCGGCAGGCCGACATCGATCGAATGATTGCAACCACGACGGACACCTTTGGCCGACTCGATTTTCTGCACAATAACGCCTTCGGGCTGCCTGCGGCTCAGCCTGACAGTACGGTCATGGCCCGCACCGCCGACCTGGAGGACCGCGTCTGGGACAATGTGATCGACCTCGGTTTGTCGTCGGTCTTTCACGCCATGAAAAGGGCGATTCCGGTCATGCGCCAGAACGGCGGCGGGGCCATTGTCAACACCGCGTCCATTTCGGGTCTGCGGGCCGATTACGGTATTGCTGCGTATAACGCCGCCAAGGCCGGCGTGATCAATCTCACCCGGGTGGTGGCTGTTGAGTATGCCCGTGCCGGTATCCGAGCCAACTGCATTTGTCCGGGTGCCATCGACACGCCGCTGATCGCACCTGCCCTGGAGCAGCCAGGGTTTGCCGAGAAATTCGATGAAGTCATCCCCATGGGACGGCTGGGCAAGCCGGAAGAGATGGCCAATGTCATCCTGTTTCTGGCTTCCGATCTGGCCTCGTTCGTGACTGGTGCAGCATTTGTCGCTGACGGCGGTCAGACCGCCAAAACCGGCAGCCCGTCGTTTCTGCCGGAGGGATGACGAACCCCCTGTCCTTTTCGCCAGAGGAGCAAGGATAAAAAGGAGGACAACGTGGAAGGCAAAAATCTCGAGGCGCAAATGCGGGAAACGAGCGACCGCGAGGCGATTCGCAACCTGTCCTTACAGTATTGTCACTGTGTATGGCAACAGGACCTGGAGGGATACGTCAATCTCTTTACCGTAGACGGCTCGTTCTCGCCCGACGCCCTTAGCTTGCCGGACGCAGGGACACGATGGCCTGCGCATCATGATCAAGGGCGGCCTGGAGATGCGGCCCCGGCCCTTCATCCATAACTACGTCATGGCACTGAGTGGACCGGATCAGGCCACGGGGGCGTGTTATGTGGAAGTCCACATGAACCGCCGGGGGAAAAGTGGGAAATGAAGGGCTGGTATAACGGCGAGTACGCCAAGGTCGACGGCGAGTGGAAGTTCAAATCACGTCGGATCGCGACCGATTCCTTTGGCCCCGGGGACGAAGCCTAGGCTCAGGCCCTATATAATCTCCTGTCCCTGGGTGTTCGATGTGTGTGATGGGGCCAAGATACAGGGATGAGGTCCTGTCGGCCCTCCATGTCTGGCGACCAGCAGCGCCGCGTGCCCGTCTCCGGCCCGTGCGGCTGACCTACTAGGGGCGCGGGGGGCCGTGGGTCGACGCCCGTCGGGGGATCTCGGGCCTCCTCCCCGTTCTCCGTGCGGGGCTGCTGTGTGGCGCGCCGCGCCCGCGGGTGCAGGCCCGCCCAAGACCTTGCCCGCCCGGTTCGTGCGGGGGCCAGGCGGGGGTGCTTGCGCGCCTGTTCGCGGGGGGGGGGGACCGGGGAGCGCGCCGCGCCGGAGGCCGCCCACGGGGCGGACTCCCTGTCAAGTAGCCTGCGGTCCGTACCGCCCCGGGCCACCCGCCGGTCCCGAGGTGGGGATATTTCTTGTGCCACCTGCGGTCCGCACCGCCCCGGGCCACCCCCTGAGCCTGCTGCTCCCCGCGGACCCGGGTCCGCGCCTCTCGCGGTGCCGAGGTCCGGCCCCTGCTCGCCGCCCACGCCTCTGCCCGCGCTCGCTTCCGCCGCCTCGCCGCTCCCGGCCCCTGCTGGGTATGAGGCCTGAGCCTAGCGGAATCAGTTTCTGGGCACCTCGGCATACACACGCTGCATCGTGTCCAGATGACCCTGCGCATCCAACCCACCCCCGAGTGTGCGTAAACACACGTGGCTGAGACCGGCCCGCCGCCACCCGGCCACCCGGTCGCGCCATTCCGCTTCACGGGGACCGACCACGGCCACGCCAGCTTCGGCACCGATATCCTGTGGACTTCGGCCGACCTCTTCGGCCGCGCTCAGAATGTCGGCCTGTATGGCCGGGAACTCTTCCGGCGTACACAGCACAAACCAGCCGCTGGCCCAGCGTCCGGTCCGACGCCGAATACGCGGGATGGGGACACTCCGCGCACCAATCCAGAGCGGAATCGGCCTTTGGACCGGCAGCGGATTCAGCCCAACCCCGGCTACCCTGTCCCAGCGTCCGTCAAATTCGACCGTGGGCTGTGTCCAGAGTTGTCTGAGGAGACGCATCTGCTCCTCGCAGCGATCCCCCCGCGTCTGAAAATCCGCACCCATCGCCCGGTATTCCCCAGCGCTGGGACCAACGCCGATGCCGAGACGCAAGCGGCCACCAGACAGCACGTCCAGTTCCGCAGCCTGCTTGGCGACCAAAACGGTCTGGCGCGAGGGCAGAACAATGACTGAGGGGACCAATTCTATCCTCTGCGTGATTGCCGCCACATAGGCCAGCAGCGTCAGCGGCTCATGCACATAACCGCTGTCGGGCCGGAGCACCTGATCCGGGACGCGCAAATGGGTGTAGCCCAGTTCGTCGGCCGTTTGGGCAAACGCCCTGATCGCCCCCAGATCGCCCTGAAGCTCTCTCACCGGTAGTGAAATCCCAATTCTCATGAATTTTCTCCTACTCATTCAGCCTCTTTTCGCAGATGGAAGATGGCGACGATGTCGCTCATTCGTACTCAGAATTTCAACACCGCCTTCGCCGCCGCCCGTTGGCAGTACGCGGCGTTCCAGCGTATGAGGTACGGATAGTCTCCGAGGAGATCAAACTTGGCAAAGCGCATGAACTGCAAGGCGGCCTGAAGAGTGCAGTCGGCAACCGATACGTGATCACCCAAGAGCAGTTCGCGCCCGTCAGCTAAAACACTCTCAAAGTACTGGAATGCCACCGGCAGCGCTTGCTTGGACTGCGCCGCAAGCCCAGGGTTGGGGGGAATACCAATAGGCGATTTCGTGGCATGGACATAACGTCCGATTTGAATCAGCACCCGAAGATCGGCAATCCGTTCCAACTCACGTGCGCGTATCCGCTCACGCCTCCCATTCCCCCACATCGTCGGTTGAGGGAAGCACTCCTCCAGATACTCAATAATCGCCAGAGATTCGACAATGTATTCACTGGCCGCAACCTCCAGCACGGGCAGACTCCCAAACGGGTTACGCGCCAGATGGTCCTCGCTCTTTTGTTCATTTTTGCGTGTGTTGACAAGGACCTGTTCGATACCCATCTCAGTCCCGGCGGCCGTTTTCTCGGCAATGTACAACATCACTTTCGTAGGATTTGGCGCGGCCGGAACCATATAGAGTTTCATTGTGTCGGCTCTCTAACCAGTGCGATTTTCGTTCAATTTCACAAGGCCGTGATCTGTAGACACAGCGCTGCCGGGACGCGCAAGTCCTCCACCTGACTCGTACCAGTAATCATGGTCGTAACGGGCGATACCTTCCAGCATGGGAATTGCCCGGCTATACGCACCTTGGAACCGACCAAGGCGACGGCGTCGACAAGCTCGCCGGGGCCCCCGCTTGGGGAACTGCTTTCTGGCCCGAGTGATATGAATCCTGCCCTGTCTTTGTGCATAATTTCGACCTACTCCCGGTAGCGTTGGGGCGATTTGCCGGGGGTGCCCCGTGCACCCCTCAATGCCCTGCGGATTCGATGCCCCCAGCCCAATCGGAGAGCACCCACCGGTTAGGCCCTTGAGTATCATAGCATAGCCGGGTCCGCGCCTGCATCTGCAAGATTCTCGGCGGGGCGTCACTTTGGGATGGATCTCCTTCGTTTCGATGTGCCAAAGAACTTCAAACGGAGACACTCCCAGATTCTCGCTCCCTGCTTGATTTTCGACGTACATGCGCCCGCAAAATCCAGGCAGGAAACCACGCCCGCTCCCCAAGCCGCACCGATCCAGACCGAGTCGAACCCCAGGCGTTTGACTTCCGGGATCACCCCTATGGTCTGCTGTATGTTTGGGTCCGAGCATCCGGTGACGAAGCCAAGTCGCATTACGCTCCTTCCGGTAGGTTCGGACTATAGCGCCTACACCCGCACATCTTCCGCCGTGCTCCGGCGCAACTCACGCTGCGGGGTAAAGACCGCAACGGTGGCCACGGTGCGGCACAGCACGATTGTCCCAGATCACCGAATCGCCCGGACGCCGAGTATGGCGGTATACAAACCGACGTTGCGGAGCATACTCTAAGAGTTCGGCGAGCAGGAGCCCTTCCGGGGCGAGCAGGCCCACAATGTGCGTAGCATGCGCCCGGATAAAGAGCGTCTTACGCCGAGAGCCCGGAGGGGTGGACGCTGTGCTATTTCACGGCCGGGTATTGAGCCGCGCCCATGTCCACGAACTCGGTTTCATCCTCCCTGCTCAGGCGCAGGACAGACCGGCAACAAGGAATGCCACGCCGCCGGTCGCTTGAACGAGCTGTCGCTGTGCCGGAACCGTTGGCCAGCATGGCAATCAGGCGATAGTCGCCCCGCGCCAGGATCAAGCCGGCGCCTTCGTCTCGGGAGGAGCGCCGATGTATCGCCCCTACTACACCTCCATCACGACAAAATTCCGAATTATTCTATTGCGATGCCAAGATGGTCCTCACTCCCAGGTACTGCCAGTCAGGTCATCCGTACCCGGCTGAGCGCATTGATTCCTCCCGCCTCAGCGTTTACGATCCGAAAATGTTTCCCTACGGGAGTCCCGTCTCTGTGTATCAAACCGTTTCGTAAAGGAGTAAGCCCATGGCAACAGCCAGTAAGATTGACGCCATCCTCCTTCCGTCCACTGAGGCGGCCTTCGACCCCATTACTTTTAGTGTAATCCGTAACCGCTTTGAAGCCATCGGTCAGGAAATGACCCTGGCAATGGAGCAGACGGCCTGGACCTCGGTCATTGCCCTGGCCCGCGACTATTCGTGTATGATCTACGATGCCCACGCCAGCGGGCCGCGTCAGATCACCATGGCCGATTGCCTCCCCATCCACTGCAACAGCATTCGGACCCTGCTGATGGAAATCGTCTCGGTTTTTGAAGACGATATCCACGACGGTGACGTGTATATGTCGAACGACCCCTACCGGGGCAACACCCATATCCCGGATCTGGTGACGGCCCGGCCGGTTTTTGTGGACGGCAAACATGTGTTCTGGACCGTGGCGCGCGGCCATCAACTCGATACCGGTGCTATCGAGGCGTCGAGCATTGTGCCCGCGGCAAAGACGATCTTCCAGGAGGGCATCGTCATTCCACCGACCAAGTTGGTCGACCGCGGGGTCGAACGTCACGATATTGTCGAGCTGTATCTGGCTAACGTGCGTTATCGGGACGCCCTGCACGGCGACCTGCGTGCCCAACTCGGAGCCTGTGGCGTGGCCCGCAAGGGTCTGATCGAGCTGTGCGAGCAGTACGGCCGCGACGAGGTCGTGCGCTATAGCAACGGACTCATGGACTACGCCGACCAGCGCGCGTCTGAGGAGTTCCGCTCGATTCCCGACGGCGTTTACCACGGTGAGACCTGGACCGATACCGACGGCAATGGGGCCATCGATATCCCGATTCGAGCGACTGTCACCAAGAAGGGCGCGGATATTCACGTACACTACAGTGGGGGACCGCCGTCTACCGGCTCGTTCAACGCAACCTATGCGGTCATGATGGCAACCTCAACGATCCCCTTTCTGTACTATATCGACTCCGACATTCCGCATAACCACGGCGTGCTGCAACACATCAGCGCCGACGCCGACGACAACACCATCTGCCTGGCCAAGTGGCCGGCCGCGGTTGCGGGAGCAACCCAGAATCCGGCCGACCCCATGCACGAGGTGATCAATATCGCCATGGCCGAGGCCATTCCTGAGCGCGTCCCCGCAGGCGGGGCGCACACCGCCCACGTTCCGAACTTCAACGGGATCGATTCAAGAACCGGCAAGGAGTGGGGTTGCATGCTGTTCAACAGTGGCGGAGGCCAAGGCGCGGCAAAGGGCGCCGATGGGTGGCCGGTCCTGTGCACCATTGCCGGAATGGGGGGACTGACTTCGGCCTCCATTGAGCAGTTGGAGTTGCTGTATCCGATCCGCGTCGAGCAGAACGAGATTGAGACCGACGCCGTGGGCATGGGTCAGTGGATCGGTGGACCCGGACTGCGGACCCGCTATCGGCCGATTGCCGGAGACATGGAGTGTGTCGGCTTTGGTGAGGGCCTGAGAAACCCGCCACACGGGGTAAACGGCGGCACCATGAGCCCAGGCGGCGGCATCTATATTGAGCACGCGGACGGCAGCCGGACCTTCACTTCCTCTGCGGGGCAACTGCTGATTCGCGAAGGCGAGACCTGGAACGGGGTGTCCGCGGGCGGCGGGGGATGGGGCAACCCGCTCGACCGCGACCCGGAACAGGTGCGACGCGACCTCCGGGACGAATGGATCAGCGAAGACACGGCCCGCAACGTGTTTGGTGTGATGCTCAAGGATGATCTTGAGCGCAGCCTCGACCTTGTCGCGACCGAAGAGCTCCGAGCCGAACTGCGCAAGAACGAGCGTCCGGTGATCGAGCCCACCACTCCGGCGGCCAGTACGTGGACGCAACAGCATATGCGCCCCGGTGACCGCTATCTCGAAGCCCCGACCATTGCCCGGAATTTCAGCGCTCCGCCGCAGGGGACGTAGACATGGGACATCGGGTCGGCATTGATATCGGTGGCACCTTCACCGATGTGGTTCTCCTGCGTGACGACGGAAGGTTCCACGTCTACAAAGAAGACTCGACTCCTGACCGGCCGCTGTTAGCGATCACGCGGGGACTCGCCGGAATAGCTGAGGAAGCAGGAAGCACGGTCTCGGAGCTTTTGCGTGAGACGGAATTTCTGGTCCATGGCCAGACCATGGCGACCAATGCCTTGATCCAGCGCAACGGCCCGGTCATCGGCCTGCTGTGTACCCAGGGGTTCCGGGATATCATGTATCTGGGCCGGGGCGGGAAGCCCGAACGATTCAACATCCACCTCCAGAAGCCCGAGGACTTCATTCCACGCTATTTGCGTCTGGGCATTCCCGAGCGTATTGGCGCGGACGGCTCCGAGGTCCTGCAACTCGACGAAGAAGCGGTTCGCGTCGCAGCCCGGCGACTCGGCGCCCACGGCGTCAAAGCGGTGGCGGTTGCCTATTTGTGGTCCATCGTCGACCCGGGCCACGAAAAACGGACCGCCGAGATCTTGCGCGAGGAGCTGCCCGGCGTCGATGTGCTGTGCTCCTCCGATGTTCTGCCGGAGATTCGTGAGTGGGAGCGTACCTCGGCAACCGTGCTGTCGGCCTATATCGCGCCTATCATCGGTGACTATCTCCGCGCCTTTGAGAAAGAGATGGCGGCCGGCGGCCTACCCCATCCGCCGCAGATCATGCAGGTCAACGGCGGCTGTGCCTCCGTGCCAGATCTCTTGGCGCGGCCCGTTAACGCGGTGGCCTCGGGTCCCGCAGCCGGTCCAGCCGCGGGTGCACACTACGCCTCGAATACCAAAGCACCCGACCGGCTGATCATTATCGACGTGGGCGGGACCAGCTTCGACGTCTGCCTGCTGCGCGACAGCGAACCGGTCATGTCAACCGCTCTCAAGGTTGCCCACCAGCCTATTGGGGTGAACGGGGTCGAGGTCCTGTCGATTGGCGCCGGCGGCGGCTCCATTGCTTGGCTCGACAGCGGGGGAGCATTGCGGGTCGGGCCGCAGAGCGCGGGTTCCCAGCCGGGCCCGGCCTGTTACGGTCGGGGTGGCCGTGCACCCGCGGTCACCGACGCCAACCTCGTCGTCGGTCGGATGTCGTCCAGAGCGTTTTTAGGCGGACGACGCTCCCTGGACGAACACTTGGCGCAACGGGCTATTGCCGAACATATTGCCACCCCGCTGGGTCTGTCCGTCCGCGAGGCTGCGGCCGGTATCCTGACCATCGTGAACTCGACTATGGCCTCGGCCATCCGAGCAGTCTCGATTGAGCGCGGCATTGATCCCCGCGCCTATGTCATGGTCGCGGGCGGCGGTGCGGGGGGCCTGCATGCGGCCGAACTAGCCCGCATGCTTGAGGTTGGCGAGGTCCTGATTCCGCGCTCTGCAGGCGGTCTGTGCGCGTTCGGCATGGCGGTCACCCCGGTACGGCACGATTATGTGCGCCTCCACCACTGCTATACGGATCAGCGTGGCGCGGCCACTGGCATCGCTCGGGTGTTTGACGCCCTGGTCGCCGAGGGCGGCGCCCATCTTGAAGGAGAGGGCTTCGAGCTCGAAGAGATTCGGTTCGCCCGGCACCTGGAAGGACGCTATCCGGGCCAGGTCCATAATCTGACCATACCGCTACCCGAAGGACCGATTGATGCGGGTCTCTTGCGTCGGCTCGAAGCCGACTTTCATGATGAGCACGAGCGGCGATTTACCTATTCGATGCGGGCCCAGCCCATTGAGTGCTTGCACTGGCGGGTCGTCGCCACGGGCAACCGCCCCGCCCCTGAGGGACGGCTGGCCAAACAGTCTGCGGGCCGGCCACAACCGACCGGCCGACGCATAGCCTATATGGCTGGGGTCGACGCCGAGGTGGAAACCCGGATTTATCAGGGCGACGCACTAGCGGCGGGTGACCAACTCACTGGCCCGGCCATCGTTGAGTTCGCCACGACCACGGTGGTCGTCAACCCGGATGACCGGCTGACCGTCCAGACCGACGGCAGTTCTCTGCTGACGATTGCCCTCTGAAAAAGGAGACAGGATGTCGGGGGTCTTGATCGTGACGGGCGGAAGCCGCGGCATTGGAGCCGCTATTTCACGGCGAGCGGCGCAAGCCGGATTTGACGTGTGCGTCAATTATGCGCATGCCAAGGATCGGGCCGAAGAGGTGGCCCACGACATAGTACAGGCCGGGCAACGGGCGCTTGCCGTGCAGGCCGATGTGGGAACAGAAGAGGGCGTTGTCGAGATGTTTCGCCGGACCGACGCCGAACTCGGCCCGGTCACCGCCCTGGTGAATAATGCCGCGGTCGACTATGAAACCGCGGTCGTCGACGCCAAGCTAGAGCGTATCCGGAGAGTCTATAATCTCAATATCTTTGGCGTATTCGTGAGCGCTCGCGAGGCCATCAAACGCATGTCCACCAAGCGTGGTGGTGCCGGAGGTGTGATCGTTAACGTCGGCTCCATTTCCTCGCGGTACGGCGGACTGCCGGGTGATGTAGTCTACGCCTCCAGCAAGGGTGCGCTTGATTCCTTTACCATGGGCCTGTCCAGGGAAGTCGGCCCTGAGGGGATTCGGGTCTGTTGTGTGCGGCCTGGAATTACTCGGACGGAGATCTTTGAAGCGAGTATCGGCATTGAGCGGGCCGAAGCCATTGCCAAAGCGCAGACGGTCCTGGGGCGCATTTGCGAACCCGAAGAGGTGGCCAATCTGGTGGTGTGGATCTGCACGGATGAAGCCTCGTATGTCACTACGGCGATCTACGATATTTCAGGCGGACGCTGAACGCGTCGCGTCGACCAAAGGAGAACGCAATTAGTAGTTAGAGGCTTACCATTCGGCCCTGATCCTGGCAGGCTGTATCGGTAACAGGAGGGACCGTCATGAATCTCATGTCCATCTTCATCCGCTACCCCGACCAAGAAGCTTGCATGGAGCACTTGGAGAATATCCGCTGGGGGGATGAGCCGACCTGCCCCCATTGCCACAGTCATCACGTAGGCCGCAAGGCGGACGGGGAGCGCGTCGGGCGCTGGAACTGCCATGCATGCCACAATAGCTATACCGTCCTGTCCGGCACCATCTTGGCGAAAACCCGTATCCCCCTGCAAAAGTGGTTCCTGGCTATCGGCTTGGTTATCAATGCCAGGAAAAGTCTCTCGAGTTGCCAGTTAGCGCGGGATTTGGACCTGAATCAGAAGTCTGCCTGGTACATGCAGCAGCGTATCCGATCGGCCATGACAGCAGGCCAAGCCCCCCTGTTGCAGGGAATCATTGAGGCAGCCGAGACCTATGTGGGCGGCCAGCCCCGGCGCACGAACAAGTAAGGACAACTACCCCCCGAACAAGCCGGGCCGTGGGACCAAGAAAATCGCCGCGCTGGGCATGGTTGAGCGGGGCAGCGTAGTTATGGCGAAGGTTGCGCAAAGCCTGACTGCCCAGGGGGACCGGCTCTATTCTTGACGAGCGCGGTTGATACCCGTGGCTCCGTCCTCATGACGGACGAGTATCGAGGCTATCACGGACTGCGGGACCTCATGCCCCATGCCGTGATCAACCGCGAAAAGCAGCAGGCTGAGGGCGACACCCACACCAACGCGATCGCGGGCTTCTGGGCGCTGCTGAAACGCGCCGGGCACGGCTCGCCCCACCACCATTGCAGCAAGAAAGACATGCCGCTCTTTGTGGCGGAAGCTTGCTGGAAATACAACGAACGCAAGAACCCGGATGCCGGCAACTCCTGCCTGCGGGGCTGTGTGGCACGAACCGCCTGTTCTCTGGCGACTGCCTGACCATCAGGCCGGACTACCTACAGTGAGGGAGTGTCGATCTCTGCTACCTGGACCCGCCGTTCAACTCCAATCGGGAGTACGACACCATGTACAAGGACGAGACAGGCCGGCCACTACCCGACCGGGCTGAGGCATTCTGTGATCTGTGGACGCTGGATGAGGAGCGAGAACGCGCGCTCCGCACCACGCCCGGCCTGACGCGAGCAAACGGCCTGGATGACGCCGTGGTAGAGTTTCGGGATCTGTGGATGAATGCGCTCCGCAACACCCAGCCGCGTCTCTTGGCCTATCTGGCCTGTATGGTCGAGCGGCTGCTGTACGGAAAACCCTCCTCAACCCCACGGGTTTCCGTCTATCTGCACTGCGGTCCGGCCGCCATCCACTATAGTGAGGTGATGCGGGATGCCATCTTCGACCCCCAGAGCTTGTGGAATGCAAGCGTCTGGAAACGGACCTCCGGGCATAGTGACGCCAAACGTTCAGGATCTGTGCATGATGTGATTCTCGCCTATACACGCTCAGGGACGTTTATCCACCACCGGCAATAGGCGCCGTATTGCTGCCTATGTTACCCAGCGCTATAAGCGGACAGACCCGGATGGGCGGAAATGGATGGAGGACAATCTTTCTGCTAAGGATCTGAGCGGGGGCGGCGACGGGTACGAATATAAGGGGGTCTCTTCTCTGTGGCGTGTCCCGCCTGAGCGTATGAAACAACTCGCCCGGGAAGGGAGGCTCTCCCTCACCGGTCGGGGCGGGATTCGGATCAAGCGCTACCTGGATGAAATGCGGGGGCTGCCCCGCACGGACGTATGGACGGCTATCCCGCCGATGAACTCGCAGGCCAAGGAACGGATAGGCTGCGCTACACAGAAGCCCCTGCCCTTGCTTGAGCGGATTATCGAGACCAACTCAAATACGGGAGATGGGGCCTTCGACCCGTTCTGCGGTGGGGGTGGCGCTACGGCCCTCTGGAGCGGCGCACGAGCTCGGACGGCGCCGGATTGGGATTGACATGGCCGTTCACGCGCGCAAGCGGGTGGCACAGGTGCGGTGGCAAGACCGACTCGGGCTGATTGAGGGGCGGGATTTCACCGTAGTTAAGGCGTATCCCGCGATGTGGAGGGGGCTCAGGATTTGCGGGAGCGGGACAAGTATCACTTTCAGAAGTGGGCCGTGGAGCAACTTGACGGCTTTGTGCCTACCAGGCGGACCGCCGACGGTGGTAGAGACAGGCGGTTGTATTTTGCCATGCCAGACGAGCCAGACTTGCAGGGCATGGCGCTTGAGGTGATAAGGTGGGCGGAATGGACCGATCCGGGACCTCCGGGCACCCAGAGGCGTCCTGGATGATGATAAGGGCCGCCTTGGCGGACTTGATTGTCCTGCACCTCGAAGCGGCCCGGGAGCGCAATTGCAGGAAGTTTCTGGCGAGCGCCTGGGATATGGACCTGCTCGGAGTGCAATGCCCCCGAATGCAGATGCTCTCCGTTGCGGAAATTCTTGACGGCAAACGGTTTCAGACACCGGGTGTGGCTGTCCGGAGCGTGGCTCAGCCGACCATTCCGGGAGTTGTCGAGAAACCGGCATGGTGATAGAGTAAGCCCTTGACTACTAACTCCGGAGGAGAAGCCAGCATGAGCAGCGCCATACAGGATATACGGCAGGACTCCGAGCAGATTGTCCCGATGCATCCCCTGGCTCCGCTGAGCCGGGACGAGATCAAGCGTGGCGTGGCCATCCTGAAAGACTCGGGCGAACTGAGTGGCCAGATCACCTTCTCCAGCGTCAGTCTGGTGGAGCCGCCCAAAGAGGCGGTCAAGACTTTTGCCCCGGACGTGCCTCTTGCTCGGCTGCTGTGCTTTTTGGGAGTGGATGAGCACGCCAACGGGAGCCAAGCTCGCAGTTTTGCGGCGCGGGTCAATATCACGACGGGAGAACTGCTTGAAGTAGAGCGGACCAGCAACGGACAGGTGCCGTTTGGGGGATGGGATCTCGTACAATCGATCAAGATCACCAGGGCCGACCCTGCCTGGCAGGCCGCAGTGAGACGGCGCGGCGTCGAGGATATGCGCCAAGTACAAATCGATATGTGGCCGGGTAATGGTCCCCTTCCCGACGGAGTGGACCCCACTCATCGCCTGGCCCGGACGATTGCCTTTGTGCGGGAAGACAAGACCGACAACGGCTATGCCCGTCCGCTCCAGGGTCTCATTGCTCACGTGGACCTGACCGCGGGCCGGGTGGTCTGTCTGGAAGACTACGGTGTAACCCCCCTGCCACCGGAGAGTGGGCGGTATGAGGCCAGCCATCAGCCTTCGCTGCGGACCGACCTGAAACCTCTTTCCATTACCCAGCCCGAGGGGCCGAGTTTTCGCGTCGATGGGTACGCGGTGGAATGGCAGAAATGGTCGTTCCGGGTTAGCATGCACCCCCAACACGGCCTAGTCCTGCATACCCTGAGTTATGACGATGCCGGGGAGCGGCGGTCCATCTTGTATCGGGCATCGCTGGCGGACATGGTGGTACCCTATGGCGATTGCGACCCCATGCACACCTGGAAACACGTACTTGATGCCAGTGAAGCGAGTGTAGGCAATCTGGCCAATTCACTCACCCTGGGCTGCGACTGTCTGGGCGAAATCCATTATTTCGATATACCCACGCTGCTGGCTGATGGGTCTGTCCATACAATCGAGAACGCCATCTGTATGCACGAAGAAGATTACGGCGTGCTGTGGAAGCACCGGGACCTGCTGTCCGCGACCACGGAAGTTCGGCGCTCGCGACGTTTGGTGATCAGCTCGTTCTTTACGGTCGGGAATTATGAGTACGGCTTCTTCTGGTATTTATATCTGGACGGTACGATTCAGATGGAGGTCAAGCTGACCGGCATCGTCGGTGTCAGCGCGGTTGAAACCGGAGCCGAGCGGCCTGAGTTCGCTCCGCTGATTGCGCCCAACCTAGCCTCGCCAATTCATCAACACCTGTTCTGTTTTCGGCTCGATTTTGATGTGGACGGCGAGCATAACTCGGTCTACGAGGTCGATGTCGAGCCCGTACCGCATGGGCCGGACAATCCGCACGGGACGCAGTTCCGCGCCAAGACGACGCTTCTGGCATCCGAAGATGCTGCCCGGCGGGACATTGAGCCGCGGGCCAGCCGGAGTTGGAAAATCGTCAACCCGCGGCGGACAAACCGACTGGGGGTACCGGTCGGCTATAAGCTGGTCGCCGGCGCAATACCGACGCTGTTTGCCCAGGCGGACTCCTATGTGGGGCAACGAGCCGGGTTTGCCCAGCATAACCTGTGGGTCACCACATTTGCTCCGGATGAACTCAGCGCGGCAGGCGACCTCACGCTCCAGAGCCCCGGTGGTGAGGGTCTGCTCAGCTATTCACGCGGACGCAATATCGAGAATACTGACATCGTCGTCTGGCACACCTTTGGTCTCACTCATATTCCGCGACCCGAAGATTGGCCGGTCATGCCAGTCGAGTATACCGGCTTCAGCCTGATACCCGTAGGTTTTTTTGAATGCAGCCCCGCCTTGGACGTGCCGCCGAATCCGTACGGGTGTAAATAATCTCTCTTCCCTCTAAGGGGGAGCGTTGGGGCAGAGAAAGAAATACACAACCAGGAACGGGGGATAGGCCCTCAGTGGAGGAGCCTTGTATTTCCGTAACGGATTCCGTTGAGGCCAGAGACGGCGCACTACGGGACGCAGAGGCTGTACAAATTCTATTCGTGCTGGAATGCTCGGGCGCATATCTACGTGGAGGAAGGCACGGTGAAAAACATGAACACAGTTCGGTTCGGGCCGACCGCCTTGGGGTTGGCGGGCCGGCGAACCGTTGGCCGGCGAGAGGGAGGGCCCCCGCGGCGCCCTGACGAACCGCATCACGCCATAGCGCCCGCCCCTCGCCCCGCCCCCGGCACCGCAAGGGAGAGCCCACCTCGTGCCAGTTGCGGGTGTCCGCTCTTGCCTCTCTGGTGCGGGAGGAGATGCGCCAGCGCAGCCGGCCCGGCCGTACACGGGCCCGTGCTTCTGGCCGCCCGAGCCGACGGAAGCGGCTCCAGAGCGGCGCTGCCGTAAGGCGCACCCCCCGGCGCGGGCGGCGGCTGTCCTCGGCCGCCCCGCACAAGGCCGAGCTCCGTGCCGCCGCCACGCGGCTTGAGCCGGGAGGAGGACGTTCCGGCCCCGCTCTGCGCCTCGGGCGTACCCGCTCGCGCCCCCCCCCTCGCCGGCAATGCGCTCAAGAGACTCGGCCGCCTCCCCGAACAGGCTGGCAATACCCGTCCCACCCCCGGAAACCCGCCTCGAACGGCCCGGTTACCGCCCGGCGGACACTTGCACGCCCCGTACGAGGCGCAACGACTGCGGCTTCCTTGCCCCCTCAGCCTCCTCCGGCAATATCCTGGCCATTGCGGCTTCCTCCCTTGAATTCCCCCTTCCTCCCACTTTATAGATTTCAGACCAAAGGTAGGTGAAGGAAGCTCATGGCCTCTGAACTCATCCTGCATCACTACGATTTCTCCAATTACTCTGAAAAGGTCCGCCTCGTCCTGGGTCTCAAAGGTTTGGCTTGGCGCTCGGTCGAGATTCCCCCTACCCTGCCCAAACCGGACTATATTCCCCTCACCGGCGGTTACCGCCGTGCACCGGCCCTCCAGATTGGCGCGGACATTTTCTGTGATACCGTGCGGATTATTGAAGAGCTTGAGCGTCGCTTCCCGCAACCCACGCTGTATCCGGGACCGGATTCGGTTGCCCAACGAGCGTTTATTGCCGGTCTGGAGCGATGGACGGACGCAACCCTGACGCGCAATACCATCAATTATATTTCCTGCGAACATGCCGACGCCGGTCGTTTCACACCGGAATTCCTGGCCGACCGGGCCGCCTTGCTCGGCAAGCCCGAACCAGGACTCGCCCACCGGAAGGTTGCGGCGGCCAAGAACCTCGCCCAGCTGCGTCCGCAGTTGAATTGGATCCGCGACATTCTGCACGATGGGCGGACCTATATCTTTGGCGAAGCCATGTCCCTAGCCGATTGCGTCATCTACCATCCGCTGTGGGTCATGGACCAGCTTGCCGGCAAGCGTACGTCCGTCATTCCGGACGTTATCCGCCAATGGATGGATCGCATGGCCGCGCACGGACATGGCAGCCCAACCTCGGCGACCGCGCGCGAGGCACTCGACGTTGCGGCTTCCAGCGACCCCTTACCAGTCGCACCAAGTCAGACGCTGGACGGAGACCCTGCCCTCGGCGAGGCGGTCTCCATTACGCCAACCGACTACGGCCGGGCCAACCCCAGTGTCGGCAGACTGGTTTCCATCGACGCCCAACGCGTAGCGCTTCAGCACCGGAATGAGCGCACCGGGCTTGTCACGGTGCATTTCCCTCGCTTTGGTTATAGCGTACGCAAACGTGAGGGCTAGCAAACGCGTGGAGGCAGCCGGACCATGAATGCACAAAAGACCTCGCGCCAGGAGCGGGGATGGCATATTTGGATTGACCGTGGCGGGACGTTCACCGATCTCGTAGCGCGTCGTCCCGACGGCACCCTGGTCACACATAAACTGCTGTCGGCCAACCCGGAACGCTACCAGGACGCCGCTGTCCGGGGCATTCGCGATCTGCTCGGACTTGACAGCGACGCGCCCATCCCGCCCGATACGATTGCTCGGGTGAAGATGGGGACCACGGTCGCGACCAATGCCCTCCTGGAGCGCAAGGGCGACCGGACCGTGTTCGTGACGACCCAAGGGTTCGGGGATGCTCTGCGGATCGGCTACCAGAACCGACCCGACCTGTTTGCCCGGCATATTGTCCTGCCGGAAATGCTGTTTGAGCGGGTGGTCGAAATCAAGGAACGGATTGACGCCCACGGTGTACTGGTCACCCCTCTGGATGAAGACGGCGCGCGACGGGGCCTTCAGGCCGCCTATGACGCCGGTATTCGTGCCGCGGCCATCGCTTTTGTCCATGGCTATCGGTACACGGCGCATGAAGCCCGGGTTGCCGTCATTGCCACCGAGATCGGCTTTCAGCAGGTCTCGGTCTCCCATGAGATCAGTCCATTGATGAAGCTGGTCTCACGCGGCGATACCACGGTGGTCGATGCCTATCTCTCACCGCTGCTGCGGCGTTACATCGCTCAGGTCGCAGGGGAACTCGAGACGGACTCCCGGTCTGCTCCCAAGCTGATGTTCATGCAGTCGAACGGTGGGCTGACCGATGCCCGCCTGTTTCAGGGTAAGGACAGTATTTTATCCGGACCGGCCGGTGGAGTGATCGGTATGGTCCGGACTGCGTCGATAGCGGGTTTTCGCAAAATCATCGGCTTCGACATGGGTGGCACCTCGACCGATGTGTCGCACTATGACGGCGAATATGAACGGACATTTGAAACTCTGATTGCTGGCGTCCGCATGCGTGCCCCGATGATGCGTCTCCACACCGTCGCGGCGGGCGGGGGGTCGATCCTGCACTTTGACGGGGCCCGTTTTCGGGTTGGTCCAGACTCGGCCGGCGCAGACCCTGGGCCGGCGTGCTACCAGCGTGGCGGCCCACTTACCGTGACCGACTGCAACGTCATGCTGGGCAAGCTGCAAGCGGCCTTTTTCCCCGCCGTATTTGGCCCGGACGCAGACCAGGCTTTGGACGGACAAATCGTTCGAGAAAAGTTCGGAATTTTCGCCCAGGAAATCGCCAGCGCCACGGGCAGCGGCGTCCGGTCGCCTGAAGCTGTGGCTGCGGGCTTTCTGCGTGTTGCCGTAGAAAACATGGCGAACGCCATCAAAAAAATTTCCGTTCAGCGCGGCTACGATGCGACCGAGTATACTCTGAACTGTTTTGGTGGGGCCGCTGGCCAACACGCTTGTCTGGTCGCGGACGCACTGGGCATGAGGGCGGTTTTTCTTCATCCGTTTGCCGGAGTGTTGTCCGCCTACGGGATGGGTCTGGCAGACGTGCGGGCGCTGCGCGAGCGCCAAGTCGAACAGCCCCTCTCGCCCTCGGCCATATCCGTATTGGAAGCGGCCTGTGCGGAACTGGGCGACGAGGCCCGCAACGAAATTCTTGCGCAAGGCGTGCCTGCCGGTCGACTCGCCCTGCATAAACGGGTTCATCTGCGCTACCAGGGGACGGACACTGCCTTACAAGTGGACTTGTCCGGCCTCGACACCATGCGGGCCGCGTTTGAGACCACTCACCGGCAGCGCTTCGGCTTCATCGTCGAGGGGCGACAATTAGTCGCCGAGGCGGTCTCAGTCGAAGCGGTCGGGACAACGGAGCAGGTTGACGACGCCGAGCTGCCCCCGGCTGAGAACGAAACGGCACAACCGCTTCAGCAGGTCCGGGCATATATGGACGGCACTTGGCAGGACACCCCGGTATTCCAGCGCGCACATCTTCGACCGGACCGACGCATTCCTGGCCCGGCCATTATTTGTGAGCCCACGGCAACCACGGTGGTTGAGCCGGAGTGGCAGGCCGAACTGAACCGCTATGGCCACCTGCTCCTGACCCGTACGAAACCGAGGTCACACCAAGCGGCGATTGGCACCGCGGCCGATCCGGTCATGCTGGAAGTGTTTAACAACCTCTTCATGTCGGTTGCCGAACAAATGGGGGCGACGCTGGCCAATACGGCCTCCTCGGTGAATATTAAGGAGCGGCTGGATTTCTCATGCGCCATCTTCGCACAGGACGGGAGCCTAGTCGCTAACGCCCCACACGTCCCGGTCCATCTGGGCTCTATGGGCGAGTCGATTAAAACCGTCATCAAGACCAATCAGGGGAGCATGCGGCCCGGTGATACCTATGTCCTGAATGCCCCCTATAACGGCGGCACACATCTCCCGGATGTGACGGTCATTACACCGGTATTTGATACGGCCAGTGTGGACCGTATCCTGTTTTATGTGGGCTCACGCGGGCATCATGCCGATATCGGCGGACGCACGCCCGGCTCGGCTCCGCCGGATAGCAGCACCATTCACCAGGAGGGCGTCCTGATCGACAATTTTCTCCTCGTTCGTCAGGGCCGACTGCGCGAACAGGAGATGCGGCACCTGCTGGGTTCGGGCGCGTATCCCTGCCGAAATCCTGACCAGAACATGGCAGACCTGCGCGCCCAACTCGCGGCCAACGAAACAGGGGTACAGGAACTCAGGAAAATGGTCGAACATTTTGGCATCAAGGTCGTGCACGCCTATATGCAGCACGTTCAGGACAATGCCGCAGAGTCCGTGCGGCGTGTGCTCGACGTCCTCACCGATGGCGCGTTCACCTACCCCATGGACAACGGCTGTCAGATTCGGGTCAGTATTCGGGTGGACAAAGCGGCCCGCCGAGCTCGCATCGATTTCGGCGGCACTTCTGCCCAGCACAGCGGCAACTACAACGCCCCCGCGGCAGTGTGTAAGGCCGCGATCCTATACGTTTTTCGGACACTGGTGGATGACGCGATTCCATTGAACGAGGGCTGTCTGAAACCGCTCGATATCGTTATCCCACCGCACTCCATCATCAGCCCGAAATACCCGGCCGCGGTGGTCGCCGGCAATACAGAAGTCTCTCAATGCGTAACGGATGCCCTGTATGGAGCACTCGGGGTGCTCGCTTCGTCACAAGGCACAGTCAACAATTTTGTGTATGGGAACGAACAGTATCAAAACTACGAAACCATATGCGGCGGCACCGGGGCCGGTCCTGACCATCCGGGCTGCGACGCGGTCCATAGTCATATGACCAACACACGCATGACTGACCCCGAGGTGTTGGAGTGGCGCTTTCCGGTGCGCGTTGAGAGTTTTGCCATCCGCCGTGGCTCTGGCGGGGCGGGGCGGCAGCCGGGCGGCGCGGGGATTACCCGGCGGTTACGGTTTTTGGAAGCCATGACCGTCACCACACTGTGCAGTCACCGCCTGACCGAACCATACGGGCTGGCCGGTGGTCAGGCTGGGGAACGGGGCCGTGATACGGTCGAACGTGTGGACGGGAGTATTGAAGAGCTCGCCGGCAGCGATGAGACACTGATGCAGCTAGGCGATGTCTTTGTCATGCAAACGCCTGGCGGGGGAGGCTTTGGGCTGCCGGAGGAAGCGGAGTGATCATTCCTGACACCCTACAGGGAGAGAGGACTGGAGAGTGAAGAGGGGGCACGAGCGGCTTCTGTCCAGCCATAGAGTTGTGCTGCTCTACGTCCGGAAACCTCACCGGTAGCGGTCGACCGCCCGAAGAGTCCACGAGTTTTCCTCAGAGGGGGATGATAGCGCTCCCTAGCGATGCTTATGGTATTCTGCGGCAGCTCTGGAGCACCCTTGACCTCGTTCCAGATCATGCCGTTGCACAAAGTCCCCCCCCCCCTCTTGGTCGGCCCATATAAAGGCCAGCCGCCATGGGATACCGAGGAATTGCTTGTCGATAGAGGAGTCGCCCCTATTCAGCCATAAGGAACCCGCGGGTTGAGGAGGAAGTATGATCGAGCTATTTCTTCCGGCACTGCTCGTGTCGGTGTTGATTGTATACCTATCCGTCAAGAAATTGTCGGATATGTTCGGTGTAGCCAAGGGAGTTATAGTGGTATCCTTGGTACTGGCGAATGTCATCATTTTCTTTTCAACAATCGCATTTCTGGCAGCACGGGATACCCTGTTGTTGTTTGCGGGATAAGGGGGCAGAAATGAAGGAAAGAGTCGTCGTAATGATTAGGGGAGGAGAAGGCAAGGCTTGCCTCCACATTAGTGACTGGAGGTGTGATCGGCGTTAGCCCGACATCGGATATGGGGGGGGGTCCTTCCCGAGCGCCCCTCTCGCAGGAGAGCAAGGTGTACGTCAGTTGGAGGAAGGGGCGGGAACTGCTAGGATTTGCCGATCATGTAAAATACTGAGGGGGGAGAGATTGCTATGCGAGAAGCTGTCATCGTATCGACTGCCCGAACGCCGATTGGCAAGGCCTATCGTGGGACCTTTAATGACACCACGACTCCGACCATGGCTGCACCGATTCTTCAGGAAGCCATCAGGCGCGCCGAGGTGGAGGCAGGCGAAATCGACGATCTGATTATGGGTGCCGCGCTCCAGGAAGGTACTCAAGGGTATAATGTGGCGCGGCAGTGCGGTATCGCCGCGGGGCTGCCAGTGAGCGTATCCGGCCAGACCATTGATCGCCAATGTTCCTCCGGGCTGATGAGTATTTCCATAGCGGCCAAACAGATTGTGGCCGATGGCATGCAGACCGTGGTGGCTGGTGGTTTGGAGTCGGTCAGCCTTGTCCAGAACGACCATCAGAACGCATATCGCAGTGAAGACGCTATGGCTCTAGAACGGGCCCCAGCCCTGTATATGGCCATGATTGACACCGCAGAGGTAGTCTCGAAGCGCTACAACATCTCCCGGGAAGCGCAGGATGAGTATGCGCTCCAGAGCCAACAGCGGACCGCAGCCGGTCAGCAGACCGGACGTTTCGATGACGAGATCATTCCGTGCACCGTCACCAAACTGTTCACCGACAAAGAGACGGGCGAGACCACGCGCCAGGAAATAACCATTGAGCGGGACGAATGTAACCGTCCGAGTACGAACGCGGCGGGTTTAGCCGCACTGCGACCGGTCATGGGAGAAGGCGGCTTCATTACGGCCGGTAATGCCAGCCAGTTATCGGACGGGGTGTCGGCCTGCGTGCTCATGGAGCGCACGCAGGCAGAACAACGGGGACTCCCGTCCCTAGGGGTATATCGGGGCATAGCCGTCGCCGGCTGCGAACCGGACGAGATGGGGATTGGTCCGGTCTTTGCCGTCCCCAAGCTGCTCGAACGCAATGGCCTGGCTCTGGACGATATCGACCTGTGGGAGTTGAACGAAGCCTTCGCCTGCCAAGTCATCTACTGCCGGGACAGGCTCGGTATTCCAGACGAACGACTGAACGTGAACGGCGGGTCAATCTCGATTGGCCATCCTTACGGGATGAGCGGCTCACGCATGGTCGGTCATGCGCTGATCGAGGGCAAACGGCGAGGCGCGAAGAATGTGGTGATCACCATGTGTGTGGGTGGTGGTATGGGGGCAGCCGGACTGTTTGAGGTCGCGTAAGCTTCGCCCGTGTTCTTCAGGGGCGATTCCCTGCTGGCGGACGAATCAAACCGAGTTGCCTACATTTATGAGAACGTCCCTTGGCGTCCCCCCGGTAGCAGAACCATTATCCAGCATCGGCCCTACTATGGGTCAAGGAAAACAATGGGCCCTGTCCCGGACGGCATCCGGGTAGACTGGTAAAAAACGCTGGGCTAATAAACCGAAGAAGTTCATTTCTTCGGTTTACCGCCTCCATGCGTCCTGTTGCATTAACGGCCTGATGTCCCGACTGGGCAATGGTCATAGACGGTGGGTCTATATGGAAGAACAACGAAGGCATCTGACACTTGGGCCGAATTCCGAGCTTTGTGGATGCACCAGCCTCATACCGTTTCGAGTCAAACCCCCGACACCATAGACGTACTGCGGGCTGACGCCTACGGCTGCCCTCTCTACCAAAGCGATCCCCCTGCTGGCAAGAAAAGGGAGCGTTTGCAAACGTCAATTCTTCAACAAATTAGGCCATTTTGATTGTTTCCAAGTGAGAGAGGGCAGATTGGCATGTTGGGAATTTAAGACCAACGATCACCCCGGTTCCCAACAAAAGCGTACCGATGTGTCGCTCGGTCTTGATTTCCCCTCAGCAGTAAGCGTACGGTAGCGGACGCTTTCCTGCCAGCTGTCGAGGCAGCGAAACAAGAAGGAATCGTGGTATGGTTCTTCCACGGCCAGACACCGGCACAGACTTCTGCTTGCGGCGGATGAAAGATCGGAATTAGGCCGGGATTTCATGAATCGAGCCGCTAGGAGCAAATAGCGGGGTGTCGCGATATGAAGAAGGATTGTCACGGCATGTGTGACTGACTAAGCGTGAACGAGGAAGAACACCAAGAGAGGGACGCAGATGTCTTTGAAGAACGGGGCAACTCAAGTCCACTTTTCACACGGAATCATACGGATCTCCGGCGGCCCCAGTCCGGTCGGCCGCTCGGTGAAATGCTACCCCTGACCGACACGCTACTCAGCCGCGGAGGACGTTATGGCAAACGAACCTGCCACGACCATACGGGAAAGAGCCCGGAAAGTGGCGCCCAAGCTGATTGACCTGACCGAGACGGTCCTGTTTGGCGATATCTGGGAGCGCCCGGGTTTATCTAAGCGGGACCGCAGTCTCATTACCGTGGCGGCCCTCATGGCCACCTACCGTCCCCAACAGCTCCGTCCGCACCTCCAGCGCGCCTTAGACAACGGCGTCACCCAGGAAGAAATCGGAGAGCTTATCACCCACTTGGCGTTTTACTCCGGCTGGCCGACGGCCATGACGGCCGCCGACATTGCTAATGATGTATTGGAACAGCAGAAATAGGCCGGCTTCACCGTGTCTGCGGCCAGATGTTCGGGACCGCGGTTGCAAGCCATTTCACTAAGGCGGCGTTGACCTCCGCCGGTCTTTCCTGAGCCATCCAATGGCCGGAGCGGATCGTCTCTTCGGACAGATTCCGGCAGTAGGTGCGCATGGGCTCGGCCAGACGCGAGTGGACGCACTCGCATACAAAGTCGTATTGAGCGGTCAGAAACAACACCGGCATATCGAGGTAGCCGTCGTTGTGGGCGGTCTCGGCGTAGGCCGCGTTGACCGAGTGGTTCATATACCACGAAGAGGGTCCGAAGAACCCGTTGCGTTCGAGCGCAGAGGCGTAGATGCGCAGATCCTCTTCAGTGACCACATCGGCATCACGCGGCAAAT
The DNA here is from genome assembly GCA_965116085.1 of uncultured Binatia bacterium (SeqCode). Lineage (GTDB taxonomy): Bacteria > Desulfobacterota > Binatia > Bin18 > Bin18 > Bin18. The sequence continues at coordinate 3,304,869 of OZ220487.1, read as the reverse complement.
CAGGGATCTCAGCCAAGCCGAGCATGCCATGATCACGACGCGCGGTTGAAGTGATGGCCGGCTTGCCCTCGCCTTCGGGATCCCCTTTCCGAAACAACAGTTTAACGAATCGGTAGGCCTGGGCGTCCATCGGCGCGATAGCCTCGGCGAAGCTCTCTTCATAGTACCGCACGTAATCCCACTGCCCAGCAGGATACGTATCCTCAGGATAAAGGTCTCGGTCCACCAGGGTCAAAGTGTGCTCAAGCCCGCGCTCAAGAGTATAATACGGGACACACAGATTGGCGACCGCATGACACCGGTCCGGATGGTGACTCGCCATATTCCATACCACCGGACTGCCCCAATCATGCCCGACCCAAACAGCTTTTTCCCCCCCGAGAGCATCTATCAACTCCAGCATGTCAAGAACGACGGGCTCTTGGGCATAATCGCGGTGCTGTCCATACACGGACGACCGGCCATAGCCGCGCATGTCCGGTGCGACGGCCCGAAATCCCAGCGCGGCCAAAGCCGGCAGTTGGTGCCGCCAGCTTATCGAGAGCTCGGGCCAGCCGTGGGTGAAGATGACAAGTGGTCCACTCTCGGGGCCGGCGGCCAGATAAAAAGTCGTATGCCTGCTGGTTTTGGCGGTATGCTCTGTGATGATCACGTCTGCCCTCCTCAATGCTTCGCTGAGAATCTCGGGGTCGAATCAGGTAGTGGAACGTAGATTGGTCAGAATACAGTCACGAAGCCTATGGATCAAATCCCCAAATCCCGTTCGACGGTGTCCCGTCCAGCACAAAGTCAACGCTTCGCGGGCGTCTTCTTTGATCCACCTACCCTTCCGGTTATCGAAAGGCGACAGCGAAAGCGCCTGACGCGTGGAGTTGAGGACGAAGCATTTCCCAAGCCGACTCAAGCGGCCCCAAGCCAACTCAAAGAGCGCCGAGATTGCGGGTGGCGGCCTGCAAATCCTGACTGCCCCCCGGGATCTTCGGTCCTGCCCTCATTTGACGCTGGCCCGCCGAATTTACCGAACTCAGTATTTGTTTCCCCAAGGGCTCAGAAGCTTGAAATTACTTAATTGGGCCAGTACCGGCCCTTCTGTACGCTTGACAGACGACGCACCGTGGACAAGTGTAACAGGAGCCAAAACCAGATTGGAGAAGGTATGGAGTATGCAAAGCTCGGGAATACGGGGGTGACGGTTTCGCGGATCTGCATGGGATGCATGAGCTACGGGGATGGCAAATGGCGGGAGTGGACTATCGGGGAAGATGCGGCGCGAGAACACTTCGCGCTCGCACTTGAATCGGGTATCACCTTTTTTGATACTGCGGATGTCTACTCTATTGGCATGAGTGAGGAGATTACCGGCAAATGGCTGGGCGAGATGGCCACGCGCGACGACATTGTCTTGGCGACTAAGGTCAATGGGCCCATGGGCGACGGCCCGAACCGGCGGGGGTTGAGCCGCAAACATATCATCGAAGCCTGTGAGTCCTCCCTGCGCCGCCTCAAAATGGACTATATCGACCTGTATCAGATTCACCGCTGGGACTTTTCCACGCCGATTGAAGAAACGCTGGAAGCGCTTGATAGCCTCGTCCGCACCGGCAAGGTCCGCTACCTCGGAGCCAGCAGCATGGCCGCCTGGCAGTTCTCCAAGGCGCTCTACACGGCCGGAGAGCACGGCTGGCATCGGTTTGTCGCCATGCAAAACCACTATAATCTGATCTATCGCGAAGAAGAACGCGAAATGAATCCGCTGTGCATAGACCAGGGTATCGCACTGATTCCGTGGAGCCCACTTGCGCGCGGCTATTTTGCCGGCAACCGTACAAAAGTGGAGGGGGAAGGCCCGACAAAGCGGGCGCAAACTGATCCGATGACACGCCGAATGTATTTCAACGACAGCGACGAAGAGGTAGCTGCCATAGTACGGAAAGTCGCCCAGGAGCGCGGTGTATCACCGACTCAGATCGCCTGCGCCTGGGTACTCCAGGCACCGGGGGTGGTCGCCCCTATCATCGGCGCGACCAAGACACATCATCTCAAGGACATTTTTGAGACGGTCGATATCAAGCTCAGCCCGGAAGAAGTGGCGACCCTGGAAGAGCCCTACCGACCCCACCCGATTCTGGGCCATACGCAGCCCGATCCCAGACGGATGGCGTAGGGGGGCCCTTGAGGTTAAGGTTTTCCTCCTCAGGCCCGCAGCCCCCGCCTGCCCGGCCGACCTTGCGGCGGACTTCATCAAGCGAACGGCGGAAATACGCCGGACGGTTATGGGCGCAGGCGTGGGGATTCCTCGTCTGGGTCCAGGCGTCGATAGAGACGGCTTTGCGCTTCGCGATCAAGACATGGCCCGCTTTGATCGCTCCGAGGCAGGAGAGGGCTTGATGCAGGTCTTCTTTTTGAGTGCGCACACGCGTGACAAGTCGAGAGTAAAGTGAGCCCTGACGTTTTGGGATCAAGAAATTCAGGAATCGTACGGAGAGCCTGCACATGCGGGCCAAAGCGTTCAGCGCTGAAACCACACCCCGCAAATACTTCACTGGGTGTCAAAGAAAGCGTGTTCTTCGACTGAGAACTGGACGACTTGAGGCGGGATAAGGGGCCGGCCCTTATGGAAGAAAGACCGCTTCGTCCCGGTTTTCGCAGACCTCAAGCCGGGCGTTGGCCACTCCGGGCGAAGCCTCGGCAACCGGCGCTAGTTCGTGATAGTGTGCGGCAAACAGGATCTTGGCCCGGATCTGGGTAGCGAGCTTTTCGGCAACCGTCTGGGCAAGGACGCGGCCACCCGTCGTGCCGGTTCCCCGACCGACTTCGTCGAGAAGGACTAGACTCCTCCCGGTTGCATGCTTCAGGATATTCGCCGTCTCCATCATTTCGGCCATCAACGTCGATAATCCTTGCGCCAGAAACCGGCCACGCCAACCCGCGTAAATGAGGCGGTCTACAGCCCCAATGGTGGCAGACCGGGTGGGAATGAAACTCCCCATTTGGACCAGCAGGACAAGCAAAGCCGCCTGACGAACATAGGTGCTTTTTCCGGCAGCATTGGGGCCGGTAATGATCAGGACGTGCTGGCTTGCATCCAAGCACAGGTCGTTCGGTACGAATTGTTCGTCGCCCCTGCTCCAAGGACCGGATGCCGTCCCTCTTCTAGAGCAGCCCGTACTCGTCAGTGACATTGGGACAAATCCACACCTTCCTTGCAGTTAACTCTGCTAGGGAGCTTAGCACGTCGAGGATACCGAGGGTCGTCGCAGCGTGGGCACAGCCGTTCGGCCTGAGCGGCGTCGTACGGTCAGAGTCGAGTGAAGAGGGGATATTCTAACTAATTGTCCCGGTCTGCCGCAGACAACACGGTGAATTCAAAGGCCAGCAGTTCATCCGCGACAAGGCGTTCGGCATTAACCAAGGTTTAGCGACGGATGTAGTCTCCCGGCACCCGACTGAGCGCGGACTTGGTGATTTCCAGGTGATACCAAAAGACCTTGTTGAAGCCGACCTTGAGGTTGGGAACCTAAGCGCGTTCCCGCTCTGGCTGTCCATACTCGGCCAGCCAGCCCATTCCATAGGTTTGAACCCCTCCTAGTTCAGCTCGGTCGGCGGAGACACCGGAGCGAATCAGCCCGCCCTCATTTGGCGGTGGGTTTTGGCTCGTCAAAAAGGATGCGGGCAATCTCGACGGCCACATCGTCCAGCAGATGGATTTCTTCACGATACGTCGTCAGCAGACGGCCTCCGACCCGAGTCAGGGCGGCGTGAAGGTCCGGGGCAGGCGAGCCAGAGCGGATTTCAGAACGGCGAGGTCTCGCGGATTGGCAATCACGGGCGCAATACGGGAAGTTAGACGTCCGAGGTCCGGCAGACCGGAGAGGACACACCGCAGTTCTGCCCGTGCATTATGGCCACGGCTCAGTTCGGCAATCGTCTCTTGGCGGCTGTGAATCTCATCGACCACGCGTATAGAGAGGCAGCACTCAGTGTCGCAAGCACCGCTTGCCCATCCGGGTGGTGTGATCCGGCATGGCCAGCACGGTTCCCTCCGACGATCCCTCGAACACATTTCCCATCAGTCCAAGGTTGCGCTGCGTCGACTGCAGGCCCCCCTCTTCCGTCGGCCTGTCTCTGCTCCTTCCCTGCCTGCAGTGCGCCGCGTACCCCTGAGGTGCGCCCTGCGCGGGAAGGCGCCGGGGCCGCCGCCCGATGTTTTCTTGATTGACAGGGCGCTCCCCTCCGTTCCGTTCGTGGCGGGGGAGGACGGCCATCGCCCCACCAACGGGACTACTGTCTGCACACATTTTTTCCCGCTTGCGTCATGGGTAGCTGAGATTTGCCGTTTGTCCTGTCGATGCTCTCGTCTGTCTTGTGGTGGCAGGGGGGAGGAGAGCGGCAAAACGCGGCCTCGCATTGTGGGGCTCTGCGTTGGGAGCCGGCGGACCGGTGTTTGCCTGCGCGGCTTGTCGAGGGCGGGCCGCGGGGGGTGGCGGTGCGTGGGGGCGGGGGCCGGTGTGTGAGGCCGGGGACCGTGCCCGTGACCAAGAGCGGCGCCAAGGCCGCTCTGCCCCCGTCCGGGCGCGGGGACGGGGGGCCTCTGCTGGCGATGCAAGCCCCACCGCGCTTGCGTGCCGCCGGGGCGGGCAACGGTGTTGTCGGCCCTGCCCCGCTCGCGGGGGCGGCGGCACCGGGCCCGTGGCGCGGCGCGGGCGACAGGCCCCTTCTTGAACGCGCCGGCGGCGGCCAGAAGCCGCCCGGAACCCGCCCGCGGCGCGCAAAGGAGAGCGCCCGCGGGCTTGACGCCCTGCCGACCAGTGCCACCGTTCGGAACGCGGCGGCGAATGGCACGGGTGGAGCCGCCCGTGAAGGGGACCTCTGCAAGAGGTGCGCATGTCGCCCGGAAGGCGGGGACGTGCGGATCCGGGCGGCCCAGGCCCGCCGGCTGTGCGCGGAGCCAGGCCAGCGCTTTGCCCGCCTTGCGGGCCGGCCGCCACAGGCTCCTCCGGGCGCGTGGCCCGCGCGCCCCGGGCCAAAGAAGCGCCCGGCCCGCTAGGGCGTTCGTTTCGCGGGCGGGCCCCCCCAACAGCCCGATTGACCCCGGTGTGCCCGCCCGGCTCCATCGGCGCGGCGCGGGCAATCGACCCGCCCGCGGCGCGAAACGTGCGAACAGGCGCGCGGGCTAACGCCACGCTCCCGGCGGCGCGGGGTCATCGAGCCGGGTTGCCGGCCCCGCAAGCCCCAAGGGTTCGACCGCGACAACGGGGCGGTGGAACCCGCGCCCCTCCCAACGCGTTGCGCCAGGACGTGTATCGCGGGGGTATCATGCCGGCCACTCGGGCCGGCCCGGGCGGGCGCCGGCCCCCGCCCGCTCACGGAGGTATGCGCGGCGCCGGAGCCCCCGGGCCTTGCGGCCGTCTCCGCTGCGCTGGACGGCCAGACCGCCCAGCCCAAGCACCCGCCGCCCAGGGGCGCGCTTGCCTGGGCGGCCTGGGGGGGGCGCCCGGCGCGGCGGCTGGACCGGGGATAGAGGGGAAACCGGGCCCTGGGGGCATGGGGCGCGGGGTCAGGGACACGCCTTGGTCAGCTAAATGCCTACAACCGGGCCCTGGGGGCATGGGGCGCGGGCTGGATCCATTCCGGGCACTCCCACTCGGATAGGGCAGCGCTGGCAATGTGGGAATCGAGGAGCCCAGCACCGGGGGCGGCGGTTTGCGGAGGTCACGCGCCAACCACACCACCCAACGCTCTCCCCCGGAGACCGGGGCAACCTCAGCCACTACCGAATTTACGCCCCTATTGACTTTCATGGAGAGTCTTTATATTGTTCGCGAAATCTATTCACTCAAACAGGAGGAAGCCATGTCTGTAGTGCAGAAGATCATTCGTTACGTTCCCGGAGTTCTGGGATTCTGTCTGCTCCTCACAAGCACCCCAAACTCCGTCTGGGGAGCGTCCACATCTGCGGTGATCTACAAGGTAGAGTTTAAGGGGAAATGGAGTGCCACCACACACCCAACTAACTTCCCGCAAAAGGCACACTTCTCCCCTCTCATTGGCGGCGTCCATAATGATAAGGCGAGCTTTTGGATGTCTGGGAAAATGGCGAGCCCCGGACTTGAGGCCGTGGCAGAGACCGGGAAGCCGGACACGTTGAAAGGAGAAGTGGGGGAAGAACTTGGCATGGGGAATGTGGGGTCCATTATCCAACACTCCCTCCCGCCCTGGATGGACAAAGTCCCAGAGGGTGGGCTGATATCAGATACCTTTAACATCTCTGTCAGTTCTGCCTTTCCCTTGGTCACACTGGTGACGATGGTTGCCCCAAGCCCGGACTGGTTTGTGGGAGTGTCGGGCTTGAACTTGATGGACGCGGACGGGAACTGGCGGTCGGAGCACACAGTTGATTTGTTTCCATACGACGCCGGGACTGAGGACGGGGAGATGTTCTCAACGGAGAATGCCGAGACCATGCCGAAGGGGAATATCATGTCCCTCAAGGGAACGGCTCCCTTCTCAGACCAGCCGATCGCCACGCTGACCTTCACCCGTGCGGGTGAAGAGGAACTCCAGGCTCACCTTGAGCAACCCATGGAAGGACAAGTCGCCGCCGGCGTCGGACTGATTCGGGGTTGGGCTTTTGGCTCACGCAGTGCTGTCGATAGCATTGAACTCTTTGTCGATGGAAAATCGATGGGTATGGTTTCCGTTGGCTCCATGCGTGGGGATGTGGGAGCGAATTTCCCCAGCAATACGTACGCATCGGAAAGTGGATTTGGCCTGCCCATGAACTACGGTACTCTCGATCCAGGAGAGCATACGTTGACCATCTTGGGAACCAGTGATGAGGGTTCCACCTTTACCATCAATCGAAAGATCATGGTGAAAAAGTTGGGGGGATTCGAGTTTGTTGATGCCGACCTGTCCACAGCTACCGTCAGCTTGGAAAGCGGAAAGGTCATCATTAACGGAGTGAAGATCACGAAGGCGACCGATTCAACGATGATGCAAACACAGAAAATCTCTCTCATGTGGTCGAAATCAGACCAAGGGTTTATGGTCAGCGATATCATGGGCGCGGAGTAGAGACGCACCGGGCACCCTGGAGATTCCAAAATCCAGGGTGCCCTTCTCGGTACACTTCCCTCCTCAAGCACTCAGCTGGCCGTAGGCCGTCCACCCGCCGCCCGCCCCCCAACACCGGTCAAAGCACGCCCCTCCCTCCAGAGCATATTGCCCCCGCGGTACAAAGGCACGGAAGTGTCCTGGAGAAACGAGGCTTTCCGTCACCTACGTGACACCACTGCCTTGTACATCCCGGCCACGCCCCCTATCCTGGCCGCTGAAATCAGTATTGGCACCTACTCCTCCCCTTTCTCCCCCTCTCACTCGCCAATATGGAAGGAGGGCGCCCGCATGGACAAAACTGAAAGCACACAAAATTTCGACCCTCTCCGAACTTGGCGTGAATGGTACCAAAAGTCGGAGAAGCAATGGAGTGATGCGATGTCGGACATTCTGGGCAATGACCAGTTTGCCCAGACCACAGGCAAGTATGTGCAAGAAGCGATGCACTTGCATCGCATGTTCACCGAATCCATGGCCCAATACTTGTCCGCACTCAACATCCCGTCCCGCACGGATATCATCGCGTTGAGTGACCGGGTCGGTGAACTTGAGGACCATGTGGCCGGACTCCAGGTGGAGGTCCGGCATGTGCGCCGTTTGCTGGCAGAATATGAAGGGGGAGCGGTTGACGACACGCCCATCCGGCCAAAGCGCACCAAAAAGCCCAAGGAGTCCCCCGAATGAGGAGGCAACCTCTGCAACAGGCACAACGGTCGCCCGAGGATGTGGCAGCAAAAGCGCGGGAAACAGTTGACCGCGCCATTCAGCGCCACGTCCCGAACCTGTCAACTCTCCTCGAACTCGACGTTGAGGTTGGGCCGACCCCGAAAGATGTCGTGCATTCACGCGGCACAATGAAGCTCTATCACTACCGCCCCCTCAGTTCCGAGGTATACCGGGTGCCGGTATTGATCGTGATGTCCCTGGTCAGCCGACCCTATATTCTCGACTTGGCCAAAGGCCAGAGTTTTGTCGAATATCTACTACTTCAAGGTTTTGACGTGTATCTGGTCGACTGGGGGGTGCCACGACGTGAACATCGATATCTCCGACTGGATGACTATGTGACCGATTTCATCCCCGAGTGTATGGCAGTGGTCGGCGAAGATTCGGGAGAGCCCGAGGTGTCTCTCATCGGCTATTGCCTGGGAGGCCTTCTGGCAGCGATGTACGCGGCCCTGTATCCAAACGGTCCGCTCAACAGTCTGGTGTGTTTCACCACACCAGTGAACTCGGACGGCATGCCGCTCTACCGTACCTGGACCGACCCGTCCCATTTTGATCTCGACCGTCTAATCAATAGCCTGGGCAACATCCCCTCGGAGTTGATAGACGCCTCGGTCCAGATGCTGCGGCCGTTCCAGAAAAGTGCCGGTCAGATGAAGCTGCTCGATAACGTCCAAGATGAAGCCTTTGTTACCGCCCACCTGCGCTTTGATCGCTGGGCCGCGGATCATATCCCCTTTCCGGGAGAGACCGCCCGCCAGTTGGTCAATGACTTGATGCGCGAGAATAAACTTGTTCGGAATACATTTGAACTGGACGGACGCAAGGTCGACCTGGGGAACATCATCGCTCCCTTTCTGCACGTTGCGGCCCAACACGACCATATTGTTCCTTCGGCCGCCTCGCAGGATCTGGTGAAGTTGGTAGGGAGTACAGACAAGTCTGAAATTGTGCTCAAGGGCGGCCACGTTAGCCTGGTCGCCGGGGGGAACGCCATCTATCGTCTGTGGCCAAAGCTGGACGCTTGGCTGTCACGGCGTTCCGTCTGAGAGAGCGACCATACGGTAAAGAGGAGAAGAGCGTGGAAGGTTTTCCCAAAACCGTTGAAGTCAAAGGCACAGCCCTGAGCCTGCGGATGATGGGCGCGGACGATGGGCCGTTAATGCTGGATTTTGCCCAGCAGCTCCCCTATCACGACCTGATGTTCTTACGTCGGGATATTACCAGGCAATCCTCTATAGACCGCTGGCTACACGATATCGCCAGTGAAAAGATGTATACTCTGCTCGCTGAGGACGAGACCCTGCTCTTGGGTTACGCCACCCTATACCGGAATGACTTTGACTGGTCACGCCATGTGGCTGAAATCCGGGTGCTGGTTTCCCCAGACACTCGAAAGATGGGCCTGGGCCGGTTATTGACCCGCGAGGCGTTCAACGTCGCCCTCTCTTTAGGCATCCAAAAAGTCGTCGCGCGCATGACACTGGATCAAACAGGCGCCCGCACTGTGTTTGAGGAGCTAGGCTTTCGGGCAGAAGCGATTTTACGGGACGAAGTCAAGGACCGGGCCGGCAAAACGCACGATATTCTCCTCATGGCCAATGATGTTGCTGAATTCTTGACGCGTGGCGAGGCGTACGGACTTCCTCGATAAACGGCTTCCTTCCTTATCCAGGGAAAGCAGGCTGTACAAGCGCAGCGAGACCGCTATAATGATGCCGTCACGCCACCGAGGAGCACAACGGAGGAGTCCTCTATGAAGACAGCATCGCACGTGGACGCTCCAATGCATTATCTCAATGTAGGAGGCCAACAAGAGAAACCGACCTATTCCCCACCTCCCGGTGTCCCCCGGCGGAATATCACCCAGGCCAAACATAAACAGGGCATCACCTTCATGCAGCATGAAACCACAGTCAAAAACTTTTCTGACCCGAAAGAAGTCAAAGGAATTTATTCTCCTGAAGTTGCCGGTCTGATTAAAAAATCACCGGTGCCGAGAAGGTCCACGTCATTTGATCACAACGGGCGGCGCGCATCGCTGTGTGTCCGTAGCGGGAATGGTACCCGTGAGCCAGTCAAGTTTGCCCGTAACGATTATACCCTCAAGCCCGCTCCGCAGTGGGTGCGCGGCCTGCTGCCGGACGAAGAAGCCGAAGGGCCGCTACAACATCGTTTTGCCGTCATCAATGTCTGGCGGCCGCTTCGCGGCCCGGTGCAGGACGCTCCGCTAGCCGTGTGCGATGCCACCGGCATGGCGCAGGACGACTTCGACAAAACCGACCTGAAATACGAAGACCGGACCGGTGAAGTCAGTTCAGTCTCCCCCTACCCCCACCCCCGCTGGTTTTATTTTCCGCAGATGGAGTGCGCCGAGACCATGCTGCTCAAGTGCTATGACTCGGCCACTGATGGGCGGGCACGTTTCACCGCGCACGCGGCGTTTGAAGATCCGACGTCTCCACCGAACGCACTGGCCGGGGAGAGCATTGATGCGGGCGCTGGTTTTCTTTCCACCTGAGGCGTAGATTAACGAACGCGGTAAGAGGCCTTTTGGCCCTCTCATTTTTTACCTCCGCTTCTCGAACTTCCCCACAGGCAGGGACGACAAATTATCTCGCAGCAAGGAGTATCCCATGGAATTCGGTGTTTTCTATCTTCCCGCAATTGGCAATAAGAGCGAACTGCAAGCCGGCATGGCCGGTCGGCGGACAGACCTCTATCAGCGCATGCTGCGCAACCTGTCTGAGCAGGCCCAATATCTCGACGCACACGGCTATTATGGCATCGGCTTCACCGAGCATCACTTCCACATCGAAGGCGAAGAGGTTTCGACCAATCCTCTCATGCTCGACCTGTATCTCGGCATGCAGACCGAGAACATCCGGCTGGGACAACTCGGCTTGGTCCTCCCCTGCCACAATCCCATTCGCGTGGCTGAAGACACCGCCATTCTCGACCAGGTCACACAAGGCCGGGCCTTTGTCGGCTTCGCCCGGGGCTATCAGCCACGCTGGGTCAATACCTTGGGGCAGCACTACGATACCCTGGCCGACAACACCACCGACCCGGAGCGGTACGAGGAATTGAAGAAGGAACTCTACCAGGAACATTTCGAGATTATCATGAAGGCCTGGACCAACCCGACTTTCAGTCATTCGGGCAAGTACTGGCAGATTCCGCCTCGCGATATTTTCTGGCCAGCGCATCATGTCACCCGCGAGTTTGGCCAAGGCGTGGATGACAAGGGCATTCTGACCAAGGTAGGAACCGTGCCCGAACCGTATCAGAAACCCCACCCACCCCTCTTTCAGCCGTTCAGCTTTTCAGAGTCCTCGGTCCGTTGGGCTGCCCAGAACAATGTGGTCCCACTGACCATCGTGTGCGACCCGGATATCTGCGCCGGTCAGTTCCGCGCCTGCCAGACAGGTGCGGCCGAAGCCGGTAAGAACCTGGACTTCGGTCAGGGCGTCGGCTTGGTGCGGGAAGTCATCGTGGCTGACACGGACGAAGAGGCCCTGGCCCTAGGCAGAGAGAGCGGCTGTTTTATCTGGACCAAGTTCTTTGAGCCGTTCGGCTTCAACGCGGCCCTGATGCGGATGGATGAGGATTATCGGACGATCCCGAATACGTTCGAGTCCATGGTCGAGCGCGGCCTCACCATTTGTGGCAGCCCGGATACGGTGAACCGCAAGCTTGAGGCGATTTTCAAGAAATTGCCGGCCGAGTATTTCTGGCTCTATACCTATAATGAGCTCGTGCCGCATAAGAACGTCATGCGCAGCTTCGAGTTGTTGACTGACGAGGTCCTGCCGAATTTTACCGATACGATTCAGTAGATAGTGTCTTTCCCTGCTTGAGGACGGAGGGGTGGGAGACCCTCTGCCCCCTCCGATCTTCCATCCCGCTGGGCTGTACCGCACCGCGCCGGTAGAAGGTTGCGGGCGAGGAGCACTTGATGACACGCGGTGGTTGTCGGCATCCGTTATACCGAGTTGCACACGAAACGGACATCCGAGGCTTCACTCGTCGAGCCCTGTTGACCTGCCTGTCTGGGCTGGGTCTGGGCCTGCCGGTCTTTGATCGGGGAGCGAGAGCCGTAAGAGAAAAAGACCCACGCCGTTCGCGCCTTACGCCCGGCGATCAACTAGTCTTCGCCTTTGGGGACCGGGCCGGACAGACCATCGCACCCCAAGACATCTCGGTAGGCGAGCGCCCGGAGTTCGCCTATCCCAAGGAGCCGGAGACCGATACCGTGCGTAGCCGGTTTCGACTGAATCTGGTTCTTTTGATCCGGTTGAAACCGGAAGAGTTGAGTGAAAAGACGCGCCGGCGCTCGGTGAACGGACTCGTGTGCTATTCAGCCGTGTGTACCCACACGGGTTGTGAGGTGTCCGAATGGATCGGGGCGACACAGCGTCTTGTCTGTCCGTGTCATGCCTCGTTTTTCGACCCCAAAAACCATGGCCGCGTGGTCGGAGGTCCGGCACCTCATCCATTGGCGACCCTGCCCCTGGAAGAGCGAGACGGACTCCTGACGGTCAAAGGTCCGTTTATCGGGAAAGTCGGTTTCAAGAGAAAGAAATGAGGATATGTTGGATGCGACACAGCGCAGTTCGCCTCATCACGAGTTTCCTCGCCAGTCTCTTCGGGTTTGTGCCCGCGCTGGTAAGCGCCCAACAGCAAGACTACATGCCTGTGACCGCACAACGGCTGTTACAGCCCGAGCCTGAAAACTGGCTCATGTACCGCGGGATGTATAATAGCTGGGGCTATAGTCCCCTGGATCAGATCACGCCGGCTAATGTGGACAGGCTCGTTCCGGTCTGGACCTTTTCAACCGGCGTGACGGAAGGTCATCAAGCCCCGCCGATCGTCAACAATGGTGTCATGTTCGTGACATCCCCCGAAAATCAGGTCTTTGCCTTTAATGCCAAGACGGGCGACCTCTTGTGGCGCTATGAGCGTGAGTTACCTGAAGACTTGTTCCAGTTGCATCCGACCAATCGTGGCGTCGCCCTGTATGGCGACAAAGTCTACTTCGGGACGGTCGATACCTATGTGGTCGCCCTAGACGCAAAAACGGGCGAAGTGGCGTGGGAGGAGGAACTCGAAGACTATTTGTCGGGCTATTACATGACCCTCGCCCCCTTGGCGGTGAACGGTAAAATCATTGTCGGCATGTCTGGTGGGGAGTTTGGTATCCGTGGTTTTATCCAGGCCCTTAATGCCGAGACCGGAGAATCCGTCTGGAAAACCCATACCATTCCCGGACCGGGAGAGCCCGGCCATGAGAGTTGGGCGGGCGAGAGTTGGAAGACCGGCGGGGTGTCGGTTTGGGTGACCGGCAGTTATGACCCAGACCTCAACCTGACCTTCTGGGGAACCGGGAATGCTGGCCCGTTTATGGGCGAGGCCCGACCGGGGAATAATCTCTACTCGACTTCGGTCATCGCCTTGGACGCGGATAGCGGAGAGCTGAAAGCACACCATCAATACCACTGGAACGGCTCATGGGATTGGGATGAAGTGTCTGCCCCGCTGTTGATCGATGTCAAAAAGGGCGACCGGACCTTTAAGGGCTTAGTGCATCCCGCGCGCAACGGCTATTTGTGGACGCTGGAGCGCCGTGCGGACCAAATCAATTTTGTGGAAGCCCGGCCTTTTGTCCGCCAGAATGTCTTCAAAAGTATTGACTCTGAAACGGGCCGACCTGAATACGATGCCACAAAAGTTCCCGGTATCGGACGACGCGCCGAGTACTGCCCGTCCTCGTGGGGGGGCAAGGACTGGCCACCGGCTGCGTATAATCCCAAAACTGGCCTGCTCTATGTCCCGGCCAACGAGAACCTGTGCGGCGCGCTGACTGGCCGAAAGGAAACCTATCGACCCGGTCAGCTCTATATGGGCGTCGCGTTTCCCGACGCTTTTGAATTGCTCCCCCATCCGAACGCTAAAGACCATATTGGCGAGCTCCAGGCTTGGGATTTGAACGCGGGGAAGAAAGTCTGGACCTCAACGTTCAAGAGCCACAATTGGGGACCGGTGCTCACGACCGGCGGCGGTCTTGTTTTTATGGGGGGGACCAATGATCGCTACTTTCGCGCCTTTGACGCCAAGACCGGCCAAGTCTTATGGAAACAACGTACAAATTCTGGGGTAACCGGCGTTCCTACAACGTATCAGGTCGGTGGGGTCCAGTATGTTGCTGTGCTGTCAGGCTGGGGCGTGGATGCAGAGCGGAAACAGGAGATGCTGAATACCTTCTACGGTACCAAGACGCACGTCCCGCAGGGCGGAGTGCTGTGGGTATTCGCGGTTCGGGAATAGCCCTCAACGTCCCCTATCAAAAAGCCGCTCACCGTTTCGCCAGCGGAGGGTTGCGTCCGACAGGTCGAGTGCGCGGAGTAAAGCAGCATTGAGTTCATACGCTCCACCATCAAGCTTCGCGTTCCGCGTGGCGTCACTCAGACCGTTCAGCACCGCATTCCCCATGACAAAAGCGAAGGTATCAACAGGGACCTTCGTTGTGGCTTGACTCTGTCCATAGGCCTGTTCGCATGCCTCAAGGCGAACGGAGTTCCAGCCGCGACATTTGAACGGGCGGACTTCATAGGCCATACATGTATCGTCCCGGAGTAGAGCGCAGGGGAGGCGCTTCTGGTCTGGTGAACTGGACGTGCTCTGCTCACACCGGGCTTCCAGCCTGTTCTGGACGGCTGCCAACTCCTCGGGCGTACAGTTGGCCCTCAGCCAGTCCGCCAGATAGACCACCTCAGCGGCACTGGCCAACACCACGGACAGATAACAACAAAAGGCGCAACCCACTCGGCAGGCGCGTCGCTCACGATCAGGCGCTTGGTCGATCCGGGCGTCCGCCCAAGCGTGAGCAGAGTCCACCAGGAAAGCTACAGACGCTGCCCTGTCATCACTGTTCAGGACAGCAAGCACCTCATGATACTGCGCGGCATAAGCAATCAACTCTTCGCCACCAACCTGGGGCAGGCCCTGCTCAAGAAGCTGTCCGATAAACTGTTGCACTTCCTGAGGCGAAGTCCCCTGTTGGAGTCGGGCCTTAATCTGGACAATATCCAACCGAGCGGATGTTTTCTCTTCTTCAGTCGGCTTCTTCTTTGTCGCCTTGGCTTGCCGTCGGCGTTCGGCGCGATTCATGCAGGCTCCCATTTATCCTCGGTCAGATTCAGATAATGTCAGTCATCCACAAGATCAACTAGAGATACACTCGGTACAGAAGGAGAGCTTTGTATGGACTGCTACGCATGTCAACTGACCCAGGGCAAAAAGCCCTTCCGGGGGGACGTGTTCTCACCGTACGCAGCAACTGGATTTTCGAACGCGGCACTGGACCCTGCGGCGTGGGGACGCCTATCGTCAAACCCTTGCGACGCTGCCTGCATTTCTGAGAGCCCACTAGCCCGGATGCAGCAAAGATGGGACTGCCGCTCCACGAGGTTCCTCGGGCTGTTTCTGAACTTCTCCAACCAAGCCAGGGATGCGTTTGCTTGTGGTCTCATGCTGGATGGCATCCAGAACATTGGCCTTTTGTTGTACAGCCGAGGGGAGAGCCTTCAGAATGTTGCCGACAGGTCAGGATCCCCTCTCTGGACAGCAATGCTTCGGACGGATGAGACTCTTCATCAAGCCGCCGTCCAGAATTCTGAGAGCATGCCTGCGGAGTCTTGCGAAAAGACAAGTCATGGCGAGGGTAGGTGCGCGGGAGGCCTCGGTACAGCACGGAGGACTGATCATCAGCTGACATCCGTATCCCTATTACCCCGTTGATTCTGCCGTGAGCCGGTGGCAGGCACCTGCACTACCTAGCCGACTTCCCGGAACCTCCTCAGAGCAATAACAATCCCCCCATCAAAAATATCTGAGACTTCAAACCGGACCGCGTGCAGGCACCGCGCCTCAGGGCGTCGCCTCCCCCGCACGACCGCCGCAACTGGAACAGTCCTGCCGGAGGATTCGCGCGAGCTACGAAACAACCGGCACACGCCTGGACCAAGCCGCCCCGGTCTGTCCGACACCGGGCCCAACTCAGCAGAGCGCCGGCCATGGTTTGGGCGTCTGAGGCCATTCGACCGGCTCCACATTTGGCACGACTCCAGGGCCCCGTGTTTTGACACAGCCGGTGGCTTATCGCACTTTCCCGAAGGAGCAATAGGTCATCCTCGCAACACCCGGCGTGGTGGGCTTCAAGACAAGGCAAGACAGGGCAAGACAAGGCGGATAAGGGCATGAGGCGATACGGAAGCCGCCCTACGCTTGTCCTGTCTGCTGTGCCCACAGACCGTCGGCCTGCTCCCAACCCACGACAGCCAAGGTATTACCGTCTTCGTCGACGAATTGGAGCGGGCCGAGGAAGGTCATATAGAATTCGCTGTCTTCAACAAAATTGGTCTGGTCGTGTCGGGCGTTACAGGCTTCGTAACCATAGCCGACGGCCACTGCTGTCGCTCCGCCATTGTCTGCGCCACCGCGGACTTCCATTTTCCCTTTGGTCAGGAAATATTCACCCGGCCCCACATGAATATGCCGGGCGAACGAGGAACCCTTGGGGCAATCAAAAATCGCAGTCCAGGCCCCCATCTCGGGCGAGACGTGCAACAGCTTCCACCGAATGCCCCCAGTCGAAAATTCTCCGGGAAATGGTTGCCAGCCGACTGAGTCAACGTGGACGTGTTCACCTGCAATTTTCTGTTTCATGCCAAGGCCCTCCTGCCGAGTCTGAGCCGTCAATCTGATATGCGCTGCGTTCGGGCCGGCCAACGCGGGACATCAGCATCAGCCAGGGTGGTTATGTTCGGTCGGAGTCAATGCCTCCCCGAGTTGTTCGCCAAAATCAATCGGAGGCTTATCATGACCGAATATCGGCTCAAGCTTCGGCTGCGACACAATGGCATGGAGAGGTCGCGCGACCAGCCATTCAAGCAGATAACCAACCGCGTGGACCGGGTAGGATACAATTCGCAGCGGATGGGTATCCTCAAGATCGTCATATTTGTCACCGGCGACCGCCACCGGAGTGAAGAATAACACGGCTGCTGCCGTCACGGCCACTTGTTTTCTCCATGTCATGAGAGACTGCCTCCTCTTCCGTAGAACTTTCTTCAGTCTGTGCACTCTACTCCTCTTGAGTTGAGCGCTCAATCTCTTCTCTGGCCTCCCGCCGGGCGACTGGACGACGATATTTCTTTTCATCCTCTTGCAGACGGGCTGGTGGCGGGAGTTCTTTTCGTACCCGGCGAAGCGCGTCGAGCGTAGACACAACAGCCGGTTTCTTTTTCTTTTGGGACATGACCGGACTCTATCTCCATACCATCAAACACAAGACGGACGCACTCTGATGACGTTATGCGGCCCAGCCCCTCTCCAATATCCGCGCCGCGTCCTTGGCAAAATACGTGAGAATGAGGCCGGCACCGGCTCGCTTGATGCTCGTCAGGGCTTCGAGCAGAATGCACTCCTCATCCAGCCAACCGTTCAGGGCCGCAGCTTTGAGCATGGCGTATTCTCCACTCACATTATAGGCAGCGAGCGGGGAGCTGAATCTCTCCTTAACACGGCGGATAATGTCCAAATACGGCAAGGCGGGTTTGACCATCACGATGTCCGCCCCTTCTTCAATATCAAGGGCGACCTCCCGGAGCGCTTCGTCTCCATTGGCCGGGTCCATCTGATAGGAGCGTCGGTCCCCAAACTGAGGCGTCGATTCCGCCGCCTCGCGGAAAGGGCCGTAAAAGCCGGAGGCGAATTTGGCCGCATAGGCCATAATCGGAATATGCGGGAAGCCCTCCCGGTCGAGCGCCTGACGAATGGCCCCAATCCGTCCGTCCATCATGTCAGACGGTGCCACCATGTCTGCCCCGGCTCGGACATGCGAGAGCGACTCTTTCGCCAGGAGCTCGAGCGTAGCGTCATTCTCAACGTCGTTGCCTTCGATCAGGCCACAATGGCCGTGGTCGGTGTACTCACACAAGCAGACGTCGGTAATCAGCGTGAGCCCGGGCACTTCTTCCTTGAGCGCATGCAGAGCCCTTTGGATAATACCGTTCTCGTTATAGGCGTCAGAGCCGACCGCGTCCTTTTCATCCGGGATACCAAACAAGATCACCCCGGGAATCCCGAGGTCTCGAATCTGCTTACACTCTTCTACGGCCCGGTCCACCGAAAGCTGTGCAATACCGGGCATTGTCCCAATCGGGTTTTCCACCCGCGTGCCGGGAACGATAAACAGCGGCATAATCAGGTTATCAACCCGCAGATGAGTTTCTCTCGTCATTCGACGCAGATTCTCGTTACGTCGCAGGCGGCGCGGCCGGTGGATGGGAAAAGACATGGTGTGGGACTCCAATCACCCTATTGTATTATGCGCTGTACGGAAATATGCAACGGTGGCCTTCACAAAAGCGGGAATCGTGTAGGCTGACGGCTGGACCGCCACAGTCAATCCGTATTCCTGGGCAGTCGCGGCGGTGATCGGCCCAATGCAACCGATATGAGCCTGCCCCAGTAAGACAGCACTATCTTCCCCGGACAGGCCCTCCATAAAATTTCGGACCGTACTGGAGCTGGTAAACGTCAGCAGATCAACCTGCCCGGCGCGCAGCATATCACGCAGTGTTTCGTCTTGACCCTGGGGCCGGATGGTCCGATAGATCGCGATCTCGTCAACCCGTGCGCCGGACGCGCGCAGTTCCTGGGGTAAAATGGCTCGCGCTTCGGCAGCGCGGGGCAACAGGATACGTCGCGCCTTTTCGTCCTTGAGCACCTTGATGAGCGCTTCTGCCCGATATTCGTGAGGCATGGCCTCAACCCGAAGGTGGCGGGCCTGTATTGAGCGCGCGGTTTCCGGCCCAATCGCAGCAATACGGATATTTCCCAAGCTGCGGATGTCTCGTTGCCGGGCTTGCAAACGCTCAAAAAAATAGCGCACACCATTCGCACTCGTAAAGACGAGCCAGTCATAACCCGCCAAGGCATCCAGGGCCGCATCCAGGGCGGCAGAGGATGCCAGCGGTACCGTTTCGATCAGCGGGAAACGGAAGACCTCTGCCCCATACTGTTCAAGCAGGTCGGCAAAACCGCCCGCCTGAGTCCGAGGACGGGTAACCACAATGCGTTTCCCAAAAAGAGGCTTTGCTTCAAACCATTGCAACCGTTCGCGAAGCCGGACCACATCGCCAACGACAATCACGGCGGGCGATTCGAAGCCCTGCGCGACGGCCCGCTCAGCCATACGCCCAACCGTCCCGGTGAGCACTTCCTGGTCGGCCTTTGTTCCCCGCCGGATCAGCGCAATCGGGGTCTCGGCCGATAACCCGGACTCCATCAGGCGGCGCATGTTATTTTGCAGTTGTCGCGTCCCCGTCAGGAAAACCATAGTGCCATCCACTCCAGCCAAGGTGGCCCACTTCAGGTGGGGTGCGCGGTTCTGCCCCTCTTTATGCCCGGAGACGATCGCTATCACGGAAGCGTGATCTCGGTGAGTCAAGGGAATCCCGGCATAGGCGGGCGCGGCAGTGACCGGGGAGACACCGGGAACAATCTCGAACGGAATATTGGCCGCGGCCAATTCCTCCGCCTCTTCGCCACCGCTACCGAACAGCAGCGGGTCGCCACCCCCGAGCCGAGCGACGATTTTGCCGCTCGTCGCATACTCACGCATGAGTTCGTCAATGGTCTGCGGCGGAACGGGTCGGCCCCCTCCCCGTTTTCCGGTGTAGAGCAGAGTGGCTTCGGGCCGGACGTAATCCAGCAGGCGGATATCGACCTGAGAGTCGTAGATAATAACATCAGCCTCTTCGAGGCAGCGTTTGCCTTTGAGGGTCAGTAGCCCAGGGTCGCCCGGCCCCGCGCCAACTAAATACACCTTCCCAGTCGGCATACGAGATCCTCTCAACCTTCCTGCTCCAACCGAGCGAGGATCTCGTTTCCGCCTTGGGCCAACAGACGCTCGGCAAGTCTGATGCCCAGTTGCTCGGCAATTTCGGGAGGGCCCTGTTCCTGCCCACGCAGCACGGTTTGTCCGTCCGGACTGGCAATCAGGGCCACAAGCGTGACACCTTCGGCCCGGACAACAGCCTGGGCCGCGAGTGGTGTACGACAACTGCCACCCATACGGCCCAAGAACGCCCGCTCAGCCGTGACGGCCAACGCGGTTTCAACATGATGCAGCGGCTGGAGGAGTGTTGCAATATCGGCTTCGTCGCGCGTTTCAATACCGAGTGCCCCCTGTCCGACGGCCGGGACAAAGACCTGTTCATCCAGGATATGGCTCCGAGCGGGCATGAGACCGAGTCGATTGAGACCAGCGGCGGCCAGAATAGTCGCATCGACCGCTCCGTCCCGCTGTTTACGCAAGCGGGTCTCGACATTGCCGCGCAGCATTTCAATGTGGAGGTCGGGGCGGAGATGGAGTAGCAAGGCCTGACGGCGCAGGCTACTCGTCCCGACTCGAGTACCCGCGGACAGCTCACCTAGGGTTTCTCCGCTGGACGTGATCAGGACATCGCGTGGATCTTCCCGTTGTGGAATCACACTCAGCCTGAGTCCAGGGGGTAATTCGGCCGGCACGTCTTTGACCGAGTGGACCGCCAGATCAACCCGGCCCCCCTGAAGCGCCCCTTCAATTTCCCTGACGAATAATCCTTTGCCGCCAATCCGGGACAAGGAGATATTTTGGAACCTGTCACCGGAAGTTTTGACGGGGACCAGTTCGACCCTGAGGGCCGGCCACTGCTGCTCCAACCGGCCCTTCACCCACTGTGCCTGCCACAACGCAAGGGGGCTGCTTCTCGTTCCAATCCGAATGCTTGTGCGCATGACCTACGAGCGGCAGTTGTCTATCCTTCGTGGGGGTCGAGACCGAATATTTGACGGATGATATGCGGAGAAGCGACCTCCTGGACGTATTCAGCTTCCCGCTTGACACGATTGTAGTGACACTGTTTGAGGTACACCAGAGGGGGATGGAGCAGTTTGTTGGTCAGGGAACGAGTGAGAACTTCGATCGATTCTTTTACCTGCGGTGAGAGATCGGCAAGGCCGGCCAAGGCCTTTTCCACTTCGCGCATACGGATCGTCTCGGCCTGTTCCCGGAGCGCCACAATCGTGGGGGTTATCTCTTGGTTGACAAACCAACACCAAAATTTTTCCACTTCCTCGGCCACGATGGCTTCGGCCTTGACGGCCTCATTCTGTCGCTTCCCCTTATTGTCTTCAACCACCTGTTCCAGGTCATCAATGTCATACAAAAAGACATTATCAAGATTGTTCAGCCGCGGATCGAAGTTCCGTGGCACTCCCAAGTCGATCAGAAACATGGGGCTGCGTTTGCGCTCTTCAAGCGCATCTTGGACCATACCGGAGTGCAAGACATACTGCGAACTGTTGGCGGATCCAATAACCATATCGGCCAAGTAGAGGTATTTTTCCAGTTGATCGAAAGGAACCACCGTCCCCGTACAAGTTCGGGCAAGTTCAACCGCGCGGCGAAAGGTGCGATTGGTCACCAGGATGGTTCCGATCCCGCGCCCACGCAGATGGCGAACAGCTTGTTCACCCATCTCACCTACCCCAATGACCATGGCGGTCTTGTCTTCCAACCGGTCAAAAATCGTACAGGCCAGATCAACGGCCGCAGAGCTGACCGACACTGCTTTAGCCGCAATGCTGGTCTCGGTCCGCACCCGCTTGGCTACCGAGAACGACTTGTGAAAACAGCGGTGCAATACCGTTCCCAGGGCACCGAGCGCGGAAGAGGCATTATAGGCGTCTTTCACCTGACCTAAAATCTGAGGCTCACCGACGACCAGAGAATCGAGACTTGAAGCAACGCGAAACAAATGGCTGACCGCCTCCTGATTGATATGAGTGTAGAGGTAAGGCGCAAAGTGGGGCAAATCCACGCGCTGTTCTTCGGCTAAAAACGCGCAAATCTTTTCATTCGCCGCTTCCAGGTTCGGTGTATGGGCAACCACCTCAACACGGTTACAGGTGGAGAGAATGGCCCCCTCTCTGATGGTCTCCGTATCCACGAGCCGTGGTAAAGACGCGTCCAATGCACCGTCACTGAAGGCTAACTGCTCCCGGAGTTCGACCGGCGTGGTATGGTGGTTGAGGCCGACTACCATGAGCGAGGAGGCCGGCCGGACGAGACTAGCCAAACTGACCTCCATGTCGTCCGGGGAAAAACTGGGCCCCCACAAAGGAAACCACCAGCACGGCAAAGCACACAATCGTCAGCGTTGCCGCTCGCCGACCACGCCAGCCAGCACTCCGGTAGTGGAGCAGTAGCGCGTAGAAAACCCAGGTCAGCACAGACAAGATGAGCCGAGGCTCCCATATCCAGAAGTGTTTCCAGGCGTACCCAGCCCAGACCGCCCCGCTCAATAAGCCGAGGGTTAAAAGTAAAAACCCCCAGGACAAGGATCGATAGTTTAAATGATCAAGGGTTTCCAACGAGGGCAAACGGCGTAGAAACGAAGAGGCTTTCTTCTGTTTGAGCCGTTTTTCTTGGACCAGATAGACTAGGCTGGCACTGAACGCGACGACAAAAACGGCATATCCAAGAAAGGCGGCAGTCACATGAATGGGCAGCCAGGCACTTTGTAGCGTTGGTGGCAGCGCTCCTGCCTGGGTGTAAAAGATATACACACCCAGGGTCAGGATAAATCCGAGGGGACTCACAATAGGGCCCAAAATGGAAACCGGTAGCCGCCACTGTACCAGCAGCCCCATTGCCGCAGTGAGACAGGCAAAAAAGGAGAGGGCTTCATACAGATCCGTGACCGCAAAATGGCCAACCGTAAGAGACCGTGCCGCAATAGCGCCGGCATGACACACACAGGCGGCTAGCAAGCAACTCGGCGCTACCGTCCGCACGACGGGCCGGGTGGAAAGCAGTCCGACGATAAAACTTGCCGTGCTGAGCAGGTATAACAGCAATGTCAGTGTTAGCAGCCAGACTTCCATACCATCACTCATCACGAAAAGGCGAGACGGCCCAAAGTATGCGCCCCTCCTCACGGCCGCCACTGGCGGAGCGGGTCTAATCTATCGGTTTAGCGGCCTCGAAGATAGTCCAGCAAGGATGATTCGGCCAGGCCGGTCAATAGATGTCGCCGGTCTTCCGCGCTCCGCCGTTCGTGCATCTGGCGTTCCCGAATCCGGCGCAGTAATTGAGGCGCCACCGTATATTCCGGCTCGAATTGTCCAGCTAAGTCCAGTCAGCTCCGTTTTGGCAGGGCAGGACCTGCGCTATTGGTTGAAACAGGGGCCTCCACCACATCATAGCCGTAGCACAGATCGTCACCCGACTTGCCGTTCTCGACACAGCCCTGGAGACCGCGATGCGTCTTCGCCGCGAGGTCCTTCAGGAACAGCGTGTTCACGGCGCCCTTGAGGCCGACGTGATGCTCACGGCCCTCGCCCTTGGCGAGCGTGACGATACCGATACCCGCGAAGCGCAGATGCTTGAGGATCGCCCCGTCGGCCTTCAGCCTGTCCAACCGCCACGTGCTCACCACCATTTGGTAGGTGGCCGAGCCTGACGGCACCTAGCGCGGGTGACCGGCCCGGTGGGGCATCTGGCCCTCCCTCTCCCCCTGGCTGACCCGCTAGAGCGGATTCGTTTCATTCGGGTTCATAATACGAGGGGCCTCCTTCACCCGCCCCCGGCGTGATTCACAACATCGCCCGATTGGGAATCCCTCACCGACTCAATCTCGCGCGAATTCACCCTAGTCGCCCCCCCCCCCGGCGTCTTCGCCCGGGGCTACGCGCCTCGGCAACGAGCCCCGCTCGGGCGCCTCAAGCTAGCAGCCCGTGCGAGAGCCCACCCCCGCGGCCAAGGCCCTCCCGCGGGACCGGGGGCGCTCGCAACCACGGCCCCCGCCAGCGGCGGGCTCGCCTCCGCGGGCCCGCCGCGCCTGCTCGCGCTCGCCCGGGCCCGCCCCACGAGAGTCCCGCGCTGCTCCTGGCCCGGGCGGACGAGGGCGACAAGCTTCGGCCACGGGCCGTGGCATGGGGGGAGGAGCCCCGGGGGGCCGTCGCGACGCACCCGGGGTGAGCCTGGGGAAGAGGACCGGGAGAGGGACACGCAGCGCACCCCCACTGAGCGGGGGCTGCGTCGCTTGCCGGTATGCCGGCGCCTCTGCTCGGCGAGGCGAGCAACGCGCCGTGCGAGTCCTTGGATGCAGCGGCTTCGCCCTCCTCCTCAACACGTGGCGGTAGTGGGAACAAGCCCTAGGCGCGGCTCACCCCGTCGGGCGCCTCTGCGACCACGATCTCGAACATGCCTCGCCGGGCGTCATCAAGAAACCCCTGGATGCCGGGGCGCAAGATCACGCTGTCGCCTGAGATAGCCGCGCCGGCGACCTTCCGGTCCATGCGTCCGGCATGCTCGCGGCAGCCCCGGAGCCGGTCCTTGATGGAAGCCGCCCCCTGCTGGTCGAACGAATAGCCAGCATAGAGCGCACAGCGAAGAATCATGGTCTCGGGTTTCCTATCTGTCGCCGGCCTCGTCCGCCGGTACGTTGTCGTTCGCAGCATTGGTCGCCTCGAAGCACTCGTGCGCGATTCACCGCCCGAGCAGCCGGGCGAACGTCATGACCACCGTTTTTATTCGGGCTTCCGGCACCCCGAACTCGCCGCCTGGGGCGCAGCAGCACCTGAGCGCCGGGACTCGGGGCGTGTCCGGTGGCCTAGCGTGCTGCCATGGCGTGAGCGCGGCCAGGGGCGCTCATGCCAAGGGCGAGGACGGCAGCGGACGAGCCGTCGTCGAGCGGCCCGAGTGTCGATGGGGCCACACACTTCTCGGCACCCTCAAGAGCGCATCGCGTGGCCCCTAGCACGCGGTTCACCCCAAGTATGCGCAGGGATCTCTGGCCGAGTTCGAGTCTCGGTTCAATCGTCGATTCGACTTGCCCGATCCCATTCCGAGGTTGGTCTACATCACGCTCAGAACCCCGCCGATGTTGGATAAGGCTGCTCAAGTTACGCTTAGCTCGAGGGGGAATCAGGAATTGCTTTGGTTGCCATAGTGCGGCACGGGATGGAAGCGCAGGCCAGCACGGCTGACCGGGAAGCCCGCCCCCCTTCTCTCCTCCTGAATATCAAGGCTGGCCTTGAAATGTAGGCTGTCTTCGTAGAACAGATCGGAAGTGTAGACGCAGATATCCGGGTGCAGATGTCAGGTCTTTTCAAGGAGCAGGCTCTGATCCGACCTGATCTCCTGCTCGCTGGCAAGAACATCAACAAGCGCCGAGACATCCGTGCCGTCCGGGGGTGAGCCCTGCTGCGGCCGGTCGAGCTGTCGCGGATCGCCGATCAGGACGAGCCTCCTTGCTGCCTGCGAGACTGTCACGGCACCGGCGAGAGACATCCATACCGCCTCTTCCACAAAACAGGACATCGGCACTCCCAAACGCCTCTTCGCGAGACAGTGCCGGGCCGTCCCGCCGGCCGACCTAGGCCGTGGTTCCGAGCGCGGCGGCGAGGTCTTCGTGCGTTTGGCAAAAGTGGGGTGTGGATGCTCGTCTTCGATCTCGTCCGGTTTCTGACAGCAATTCAGATTGATGCCTTTTTCGACGGCTAGCTTTATCACCTCGTCGATCAGGTTCCGGATGACCTTGTGGCTGTTCGCAGTGATGCCAACCCTCTTGCCGAGCCGAACCAGCGCACAGATCGTGTCCGTGGGTAGGTCTTGCCGGCACCGGACGGTCCCTGGATAGATAGGCAGCGCCCCATCGTTCAAGTGTCCGCACATACGCACAGCGGCCTGGCGGATCAGTTCCCGAGAGAATCCCTGCCCGCTCCCGCCCGCCTAATCGCCGGCCTCCAGCCGCAGGGCGCGGCGGCCGGGAGCGAACGCAACAGGCGTCCTGCCCCCCGCCCGGAGCCGTCTCGCCTGCCTAGTCGCCGGCCGGCGCCGGGGCGGGGACAGGCCCCGCTCGGCCTGGGCCTCTTTCCCGTCGCAGACCGGGATTGCGGGGATTGCATGGGGAAGAATTAGGATGTACGTCAATCACTTACGCAGGAGGAAGCCCCCATGGCGATTTTCAAAGATACCCGGAAACCGAACCTCGAATATTACTCGCCTGCCGGGCAGGCGTACTACGAAGACCCCCGCAATCAGTACTGGCATGATGAATATCAGGCCACGGAGCGCAAGGACATCTTCGTCTTTCGGGAGGGGCACGGGGCGGACACGATCCGGGACTTCGCCTTGGACGACAAGATCCGCTTCGTGGATTTCGCGGGGGCGTTTCGCGATCTGACCTTCGCGGTCGATGCGGAGGCCCGGACCATCACCATCCGGTATGACGGGAGCGGCCACCAGATCACGCTGCGCAAGGCAGCGGCGCTCATCGGCCCGGACGGGGCGTCCCTGCTGACGGCGGCCAACTTTCATTTCGTGACGGACACGACGCAAGGGGTCGTGCTGGAAGGCGCGGGCTTCCTGCGCGGCGGCAAGGGCAACGACACCCTGACCGGCCGCGGCTCGGGCAACGATGACCTGCACGGCGGCAGGGGCGATGACACCCTGGATGGCGACAAGGGCGACGACACCCTGACCGGCGGGAAGGGCGACGATGTCCTGACCGGCGGCTGGGGCAACGACAAACTGTACGGCGGCAAAGGCGTCGACGACCTGATGGGCAGTGGGGGCAACGACGAACTGTACGGTGGCAAGGGCGACGACACCCTGATCGGCGGCTGGGGCAACGACGAACTATACGGCGGCAAGGGCGACGATATCCTGAAAGGCAGCCACGGCAACAACGAATTCTACGGTGGCAAAGGCGACGATATCCTGGAAGCCTTTTGGGGCGACAACCGCATGGTGGGTGGCCAGGGCAAGGACACCCTGGTGAGCGGCTGGGGGGCCGACACCTTCGTGTTTCGCGAGGGCGACGGGCACGACACCATCGAAGACTTCGGCTTCGGCTGGAGTGGCAGCGACAAATACCTGCCCATTTACGAACCCCGCGGGTCGGCCCGGGCAAAGGCGCTGGCCAATGGGGACACGGATATCCTCGAGATCCATCTCAACGTTCCGGCCAGCACCTCGGAGGCGGCCGCCTTCGCGGGCCTGCAGATCGAGGTGCAGGGGGGCGATACCGTCATCCGCTACGGAGCGGGGAGTG
The DNA here is from genome assembly GCA_965116085.1 of uncultured Binatia bacterium (SeqCode). Taxonomy (GTDB): domain Bacteria; phylum Desulfobacterota; class Binatia; order Bin18; family Bin18; genus Bin18. Next base: position 3,277,849 of record OZ220487.1, on the reverse strand, counting down.
ATACGATTACGCTCGAAGATGTGCAGGCGAACTCCCTGGCCCTGGCCGACTTCGACTTCGTTTTTGTCGGCTAGGGCCGGGGCCCCGCAGGCGAGGCCGGGTAGCCGCGCACGCACTGCCGCCGGGCCCGGCGCGTGCCCGCGTATCGGCGCGGGTCCCCCTCCCGGACGTACTCCCCAGACCCACACCGAGGCTCATGAGTGTGGCGACCGACGAAAGCTTCGTTGACCGCAGTTCCGATGACCGGGAGCGGCGTACCGAGTGGTATCGGGCGATCACTTTTTAGCCGGATTTGGCGGACATGCCGGCGAAGAACGCGAAGGAGGGTCGGCCGCGTCCACAAGCACCTTGAAGGGCTAGCGAGTGCGGTCTCCCGTCTCTTGCAGCGGGCCGGCACCTGTGAGTCAGGCCCCGACAGGCGCGGTGACCCTGGAACGCTCGCCTTCCAGGCTGCCAGGTGACGAGGCACGGTACGCGCCCAGGACACGATGAATGCCCGTCGAAGATAGTATGCGGCCGGGAACACTCCGCCGACTGGCCAGCGCATCTCAATGCCGCTGTCCGCGGCGCACACGCCATCGTCAGATCCTTCAAGGAAGAGGCCTATCCACAGACGTGCCGGAGAGTCCAGCGATCGAATTGGTAACAATCGTGGAGCTCCTCCGTTGCGGGGGGTGTCGATTCACAGCATAATGATGGAGTGTTGAGGCCTCTACAAAATCGACTCAAACGCCCCCCCTGGTGAGGAGGAACGCATGCACGCTCGCCTACCGCATCCTTCGGCCTCGGACCATCTGCTTTTGTCCCTGGCCCAGTCCTACCAACTTCCTACAGAAGACCTCGCTCCACGGAACTGTGAGTACAGTCTGACCGAAGGGGTCTGGCGGCTCCAGGACGGGGGATCGTTGCTCGTGGAGACCCCGGGCCGTCCCACCCCAGTGACGAAGAAGCGCGACATTGAAACGGGGGAGGACCAAAAGGGGGCATGAAACCGCGTACGCCGACCACCACAGAGCAAAGGGGCCCCCTCCTTCCCGAAGTCCTCATTTTGGCCAGCAAATTCGACCTGTCGTGTGACTACATCGTCGCTCACCTCCGGCGCCGACAGGCCCCGTACTTCAGGCTCAATACAGAGGATCTCGACCAATTCGCCATCGTCGCCCACCCGGACGAAGCCATCATCCAGCTTCGCACGGGAAGTCTCGAAATCCGCCTCGCCCGCCCCCCGCTCAAGGCCATCTACTTCCGGCGAGGCGTGTATCCTCGGGCTGCGTTTACCCCGCAAGATTCCGCCCACGCCCAGTTGATCCGGTCCCATCGCTCGGTTTTCATGAGGAGCTTCATGGTGTTCGACTCCTGCCGGTGGATCAACCATCCGGTCGCCACGTACAAAGCGGAGCATAAAGCAATACAGCTGGCGACCGCCAGAGATGTCGGTTTTGCAGTCCCGCGCACGGTAATTACCAACGACGCCTCCGGCATCCGGGCCGCCGCCCAAGGAGAGGCGAGGGTCGCGATCAAAGGTCTGGACACCGTGCTGGTCCGAGAGGGCAACATCGAGACGTTCGGGTATACGTCGCTTTTGGCTACGGCATTCGCCGAGCAAGCCCCGCTGTCTTCGGTCCCACTGGTCGCCCAACAAGCCCTGACTCACAAACTTGACCTGCGTGTGACCGTGGTGGGCGACACCGTGTTTTGCAGTTCGGTGCAGAGCACCGGCCAACCTATTGAGGGTGACTGGCGACTTGCCAAAAGCGCCGCGGCCTTCCCCCCCTTCACTCTTCCTCAGGACATCGTCACGAAATGTACCGCCCTCACCGCGGCCCTCGGCCTGACATTCGGAGCAATCGACTTGGCCCTTCAGGATGGGAAGTACTATTTCCTGGAAGTGAATCCTACAGGGGAATGGGCATGGCTGGTTGACCGGAGCAACCAGCCAATCGATCAGGCGATCACAGACAAGCTGCTGGAGGAGCATTGAAAATACTCCGCAGCACCTTCAACAAAGTGACAGGCGAGATCTTTGAGTGGTGGTGTGCCGACTGCAAGATCCGGCGGACAATCGCCCACCTCCAGAGCAACGAACCGCAGCCGCAGGACGAAAGTCCGAAGCATCATCCATTGCCCCTTGACAGACTGTTGAGACACCTCCAGCAGGAAGACGAAGGCCGGCGCAGCATTGAAGACAAGGCCAAAACGAACGTTCTGGGCATCACGCTGGCCAGTGCGATGCTGGCGTTCGTCCCGCGCGTTGCTGCGGCAGTCACGCATAACCCAAATTGGGCTTTATGGGCCTTCATCGTGCTCCAAGTGGCCGGGATTGTCTTCCTGTTACTAGGAGGAGGACTGGCTCTCCGCACTCTTCGGATCGAAGTAATTCACCTATGGGCATTGCAAGACGAATGGTCCACTATGACCGATGAAGCGAGAAACGCGAAAATAGGATGGTACCTGGAGAACAACCAACTCGTGTCGAGACGCAAGGCCAACTCCCTGAGTGCCAGCTACAGTTGCATACGCAATGGGGTGCTCGCATTCGCCTTGGCAGCCGTGCTGGCGCTGATACTCGTCGCTTTCGAAGCTTGAGACCCTGCTTCAACAGCAGGTCCCACCCACTCTGGCCTGCCGATAGGACACTGGGGCTAGACCGAGAAACCGCTGGCCTCCTCACGGGAAAGACGCGCCCGAGGGCACCAAATGTGGACTGCGCGGAATTCATGGCGGGGGAATGATATACTCCATCGCCCAATAACGCCGGGGACCCCTTAGGCTCGGGACTCATGCCCAGCAGATGCCGGTGGCGGCAAGGCAGAAGGCGCGGAAGCAGGGAGGGGCGTAGCGGTCGTCTCGCCGGGCGAGGCCGCGCCCCTCCGTGAGGCTGCCACGCAGATGGGCGACGCGGGGGCGCCGGTTGGAGAGGGCGGCGTCGGAGTCGACCGGTGCCCGGCGGGGGGTGCGCCCGGCCAGAAGGCGGCGGAGGTGATCGCGAGCAAAGCCTCGGGCGGCGAGGAGGGGCCGGCCGGGCCTCGGCACCGCGACAGGCGCGGACCTGACCTGCGGGGAGGAGCGGACTGAGGGGGGTGCCGGCGACGGCGCAGACCGCAGGCCGCTTGGCAGGGAGCCCATCCCCCGTTCGGCTAATCCGGCGCGAGCGTGGCCCTTTGGGGGCCGCCGGGCCGCCGGGCGGGGCGTCGGTAGAGGGGGCGCGGCGCGCGCCCCGAGCGGGAGAGCACAGTCAGAGGAACAAGCAGCAAGGCGGGCTTCAAGGAGCGGGAGACCTGTTCGGAAAGCTCCGGCCCTGTTTCCACAAGGTCGGAGGGGCGCCGATTGACGGTATTTGTTCCACTGATATTGTAATGGTAGCTTCGCAGGCCTGAGAACGGTTCGCCTTTACCTCCGCCTGTCCTCGGGTGAGTTCGTGGACTACACGGACCAGACATCGGCCGGTACGCCGCGTACGATTTGGACGGTAATGGACAATACCAGATTTGACTACCCTCACAGGAGGGCGTCGGCACCTTTCAGAGCTTGGCGCAGCCACTGATCGACCGTATAGGCAAACATTCATGAGACCTGCTCCCTCGCGCAATCGTGTGACATCCTGCTTCCGAAGCTTATCTCCGGCCAGATCCGCCTTAGCGATACCAAGCGGCTCGTTGGGGGAGATCTCGTGACCGACGGCTTGCTCACCCTTCCCGATCGGAAGGGGGGACTGCCCCTCGTCTACGTCAAGGCGCTGGCGACACGCGCGGAGTTCCCGACCTCGACCCTGGGACCGGACCGGGGCAGCGTGGGTCTACGGATAAACACGGGAGGTGCGCCCCGCCCGGCCCTCAATGTGCAACTCAAGGCCACGGCCGGCTTCGGCAAGCCGCGAGATGGCATCCTGCCGTTTCGACTACCCGATGTCTTCGTATTGTTTTGGTGCTACGAAAACCTTGACTACATCAAGGGCATCCCAGGCGGCTCGACCTTCGCTGAGATCGGCAAGAACGTTTTCCGCCCCGTCCCAGTAATCGTTCCGACTGAGCCAGTGCTTATGCTGCCTTCGAGTGCCCCCTCTGCCCTCCGTACGATCGCGTCGTCGCGAACGAGAGGGAATTCGAATCGCTCGCTCGTTCTCACGACCTCCTCCTTCCCAAGCTCATCTCGGACGAACTCCGCGTTCACGACATCGAGTGCCTTGTGGAGGCAGTAACGTGACGATTCGAGACGAGGACATCCGCAGGCAACTCCGCTTGGGCGAGGACAGCCGCTGGGAATTCAAGCGGATCGAGTTCAGCGGCGACAGCCCGACCGGGCCACATAGGGACGATTTAGCAGATGAACTGGGCGCTTTCGCCAACACGGACGGCGGCGTAATGCTGTGCGGAGTAGCCGACAACGGAACGATCCAAGACATGTCGCGGGAGCAGATGGCAGCCCTTGACCACCTGCTAGTGGAGGTGTGCACCGACGCCATTGAGCCGCCGCTGCGCATCCATATCCATCACCGTGAACTCGACGGCAAGGCGTTCTTGCTTGTGGAGGTGCCGCACGGCGAGGCACTGCACGAACGGAGCGGGCGGGCATTTATCCGCGTGGGCGCAACCAAGCGCCGCATGCACCGGGAGGAACGGCAAGACGGCGGCCACCGCCGGGCCGTCCGGTCCCAAGCGCCGCATGCACCGGGAGGAACGCCTGAGGCTGGCGCAGAATCGTGCGCAGAGCCGCTATCTGTGGTTCGACAAGCAGGTCGTTTCGGAGACCGGCTTCGAGACACTCAGCGAGCGGCTGTGGGAGCCCTTGCTCAGCGTGGAAGGGGCCACCGACCCGCGGCGCGGCTTGATGAATCTCCGTCTTCTGGCACAGGACGAAAGCGGGGTGGACCGGTCGACCGTCGCTGGCGTACTGCTTTGTTCCCCTTCGCCCCAGGACTGGTTGCCGCAAGCGACCATCACGGCGACCCATTATCGCGGACTAGATCGGGCTTCGGGGCAATTGGACGCGCAGGAGATCGTTGGTCCACTACCGGCCCAGATCGCGGATGCCGTACAGTTCGTCGTGCGCAACATGCGAGTTGCCGCGCGCAAAACTCCAGAACGGGAGGAGGTTCCGCAATACAGCAAGGCCGCCGTGTTCGAAGCGGTCGTCAACGCGGTCGCGCATCGCGACTACTCCATGTCCGCGCGGCGGATCAGACTGTCCATGTTCAAGGACCGTCTGGAGATCGATTCGCCCGGCAAACTGCCGAACGGCATGACCATCGAAGGCATGGAGGCTAGTCAAGCGACCCGCAACGAGGTGATCGCTTCCGTATTCGGTCGCATTCCCGTGGGTAAAGTGTCGGGGTCCGGCCATCGCAGATACCTGATGGAACGCCGGGGTGACGGCGTGGCGATCATCCGCAAGAAAACCCGGGAAGCCACCGGCGTGCTGCCAGTGTACGAGGTGGTCGACGAGTCGAGCCTGCTGCTGCGCATCCCCGCCGCCAAACTGGAGCTTGTTCCCGCAAACGCAACAGTGGCGGTGCATTCTGGAGGCGAACCTCTGGCCGGCATTGAGGTTCTCGCGATCTTTCCCAACAAGACATGGGTGCAAGCGGCGACCGACGAGGCCGGCGAGGCAGCCCTGGACCTATACACTACACATCTGCCGATGACGATCTACGCCGCCGGGCCAGGGTATGCCGCCGGGATCGAGCGGGGATGGACCCCCGGGCGGGGCGGGCTGCTGCTCGAACTCGAACCGCTCGAATCGGGCGGCGCGGCTATTTTTGTCCAGGACACCGGGCAGCTTCCTGGCTTGCGCGGACGCCTGAACCCAATACGCGATTCGTCCGACCGGACTTATTTGTACGCGGACAATATCGCCATAGATGAGGGGCGGCGGCAGCCGGTGCCGTTTCGGCTGGGTAGGCCGGTGCGGCTGACGGACGCCCGTGGGGCGGAGATCTCGGTCGCGATCGTTGAAATCATCGGCCGATCCGCTTTGGTCGAATACCGGACGTTCCAACCCTGATCCCCACATCCTCGGCAATGGAGCGGGCCAGCTTCAACGGTGCCGCGATGCCATGCCGACTCATTGTCGATCTTATACCAACGGTCGTCGATGGGAACCGATAGCAGAGCCCTCCCTCCGTCGCCCGGCCCCCGAGTCGGGGCCTCGCCCCGAAAGGGGGAACCTCCGCCGAGAGAAGCTTATCGGTTCTGACCCATGGCCGCCGGTCTTACATCGCAGTGACCAGGATGGGCAGGCTGTGGGAGTCGGTAGTAGTAGAGCAAGCGGCTCTGGAGTGGCTCGGTAGACTCGGCTGGCGGATTGTCCACGGTCCCGACATCGCGCCGGACGCGCTTTCTACCGCATGCTTGTAGACGGCGCGACCGCGGAATATCGGCGCGCCGGTGAGATTCGTGGTATGCAGGCCGGGGTGATCACCTTCGAGCAGCCCTCAGCGAGCGACTAGCTCGCGGCCAAGCCGTTCACTGTGGTCGAAAACGACCACGAGCGGCATCCCGACATTGTTGTTCGTCAATGATTCGCCTGTCGGCGTGATCGACTTGAAGAACCCCGGGGACGAGGACGCAAGGCCGAGTTGCCTTCTCTATGCGCGAGGAACGAAGTCCTGATCGTTTCAGACGGAGTCGACGCCCGGGTTGGAACGCTCGCGGGGCCCAGAGTGGTTCAAGCCGTAGCGGCGATTTCCGGGGAGACGCTTGCCGACTCCGCCCTGCCCGAGTTGCGGGCCATGATCGAAGGCTTGTACGAGCAGCCGACTCCTTGCGCTGCTTCGCGACTTCACCCTCTTTTTTGTTGAAGACGACGGCGGCGCGATTGCCAAGAGGATGGCCAGCTCACCAGTTCCACGCCGTGGAGACGCCCGGGGGGGGGGGGGGGACTCTGCGCCCCCCCCCCCCCCGGCAATCATCGGTGATCCGAGCCGAGGGCTACCCCTGCCAGTCCGGCTGATCGGCTAGCGGCGCGGCAGGCGACCGGCACACCGGCGTCGTCTGGAAGCAGGGCCCCGGCAAGAGCGACCATGGGGTTCTCCGCGGACCGGATCCTCCGCGAAATGCTGGCTAGACAGGAACGACTTGGCCGCCCAGCTTTTTGGCACGTTTTCCCGATGCCAGGACTTGCTGCGGTAGCCGCCCTTGCAGGCAGAGAGCCGCAGACCTCCGCACGAAGCTCACGGTCAAATCGGACGGCGCGGTCTTTACGATCATCCAGCAAGGCTTCCCTGGAGAGAAAGGCGACCGGCACCCGTCGCTATCCGAGCGCCACAACATCGTGATCATCGCCAACGAGGCGCACCGCAGTCAGCACGACTTCCTCTATGGGTTCGCCTGCCACATGCGCAACGCCCCGCCGCCGCCTTCATCGACTTCACCGGCACACCCACTGAGCTTGCCGACGCCAGCACACATGCGGTGTTATGGGTTCGCCTGCCACATGCGCAACGCCCCGCCGCCGCCTTCATCGACTTCACCGGCACACCCACTGAGCTTGCCGACGCCAGCACACATGCGGTGTTCGGCGATTCCGTCAGTACCTACGACATCCAGCGCGGCGGCCGCCCGGTGGGATATAGTACGCCCAGATTTTGGGTCGGCACACCCGTCCGGTTCGATCAGCGCACGGTCCACCCTTTTCCAAGTGGCGGGCGCGACGACGATGAAGTATCCGCTCGTAATCCTGATGATCTCGCGTCCATCGCCAGCCCAGTCTTTTCGCAGCTTGAGGATCGGTCGACTGTTTTCGAACAGCGGGCTGTCGAGTTCCTGCCCGTCCCGAGAGTGAACGGTCAGGTGCCCACTCAACGCCGGGATGCAGTACTGTCGGTCTTTTAAGGCCGGAGGCGCACCTTCGAGATGCACGGCCGCGACCGGGCACTCGTCGTCCGCGTAAGGGACAGTCTCCCACATCGTGGGTGCGGGAACGCTCCGGCAAGTCAGCTCTGGGCGGAAAGACGAAGACGGCTGCTATTCCGGTCTCGGTTTGCCCGTATCTGGATCAGGCTCAACAGTCTTCGGTCGGGAGTGTTGCCCATGGTCATCGTTCGGTGGGGCAGCCGTGGGCTCGTCGGCTTCGACCTCTACCGAGGAGGAAGACGCAAGCCGATCTCAGCATCGGAAATCGATTTGAGCACTCGACTATCGGTTGCTTCATCGACCCGGTCCGAGCGTCTCGTCCTACACGGCTCTGGCGTCCTCGGCCGCGCCCTCGAAGGCGGCGAGCCGGCCGACCTCCGCGGCCTCCCCCCGCTCGAGGATATTTGCCGACTAGGTTCTCCGGCGCGGTCTCATCGCGGCCGGACGCAGGGACGAGGGCGAGAGCATCCTGCAGTTTGTCTCGGCACTGGCCCCCGAGGCCGCAGGCGACCACTCATCGGGAAGCTGCTCGAATATAGGCGGCACCGGGCCACGGCAGGCTGCGCTCACGTCGCCGATGCGGCTCGCCGGTTCGTGACACGAAACTTGAACGACGGTCCTGGATGCGGCGCGGGTATGTATTTCACCTTCAGTCTGTAGTCAGGTTTGAACAACGCCACTTCAACATCGCGAACGATGGTCAATAGAGTCAGGGCGATTTGAGTTTCCGCGAAATTTCTGCCCAGACAACTGTGCGTTCCAAGGCCAAAGGGAGCAAAAGCTCCCGGTTGCTCGTGCTCCGCCCGCTCCGGCGTATAACGTTCGATGTCGAAGCGCTCCGGTTCAGGAAAATACTCCGGCAGGTGATGTGATACTGTGTTTCCGATGATCACTTCCGCTCTTGCAGGCACGGTATAGCCAGCAAATTCGAACGAGTTGGCCACGGTGCGTGGCAGTCCCGGGATAGCGGGATACATACGCAGCGTCTCAAGAACGATGCGCCATGTGACGTCGAGGCCACGCAGCGCTTGAACATTCAGCGTAGCCTGACTGAAAAAGGCGTCCGCCTCGGAGGTCATGCGCTCAAGCAGCGTAGGATGCTTGAGCAGCGCATAGAGCATGAAGGCGGAGGTGCTCGCGGCAGTCTCTATCCCGGCGAAGAACGGGCCCAATACAGCCAGCGGCAAATCCGTCTCCGGGAAGAACTGTGGTTCACTCTTGTGCAGCTCGAGCAGGTCGTCGATCAAATCGCGGTTCTCGCGGGGCTCGTCGGTGTGATGAGCCAAGACGATTTCATGTAATTCCTCTACTCGCTTGCGGGCTCGCATCAGTCGTGGAAGCCGCAGAATCAAGCTGGGCCTCTGCTTCATCAGGTGGACCCTCATCAAACCGTCGAGGGTGGCGATCAGATCATCTGCATGGGCGCGCGCGGAGACACCGGTGGTCAGCAGCGCAATTTGCTCCGTAATGATCTTCTGCATCTCGTATTGGGCGACGATGGGACGCTCCAAAGGCCATTCGGCAATCATGCCTCTCGTGATAGCGACGACCTCTTCGAGCCGCTTCTCGATAGACCCTCGCGAAAACGCCGCGCTCTGTACCTTACGCATTCGAACGTGCGCGGCTCCGTCCATACCGACGAGCGCGTCCTTGGCCCCCAGAGCATTGATAAAATTCCGCCATGTCTCGTATGAGCGCAGGAAGATTCTGCCCCGCTTCTGAACGAAGCGATTAGCCTCCGGGCCGACGAGGGCGATATAGCGTCTGTTGAGGGCGCGGATCTGGAAGATCGGTCCCAATTCGCGGTAGTGTCTGGCCAGGAAGGAACGCAGGTCCCCGGCCATGTCAAGGGCGCTACCAACAACCGGCCACCCCGGCACCATCGGTATTTCTTCAGGAGGATGGGCGGAGGGAGTGGAGGGAGGCAATGCCATGCGCCGCTGGGTCACGGCACGGATAACCGATTGGCCGATCAGTTCCATCTTGCTGATCAGGTCGATCCTCGGCCGGGCCTCAGCCAGTTCCTCCCGGGACAAGATACGTCCGAATACGTCGGAGGCCGCTGCCAGACTGACAATGACGATATCGCGCGGGTCCGGGATATCGTCACTAAACAGCAGTCTCATTATTCGCAACGTCACCTCTTCTGCCGTCTTGCCATCGACCATGGGGTAGCGTTTGGAACGGGACACTCTGTTCGAGAGGAAAAACAACGTATCGTCATCGGACCTGAGAATGCCGCGTTCGACCAGCCTGGCAAGCGCTTGTCCGCGGATGTCATCACCCCGCTTTGCCGTCCGCTCGAGCCAGTAGCCGATAGTGTGTGAACCGGATTCCTTCGCGATTTCAGCCAGAACCGGATCGAGCAAATCATCTCCGACAGGCGTGGAGTCGGTCAGAATGAGTTTCTCGATATCGGTATCGATGCGACCTTCCAGCGCCAGATCCATCAACATGGCACCCGCGAGAACAGTGTTCAGTGAGTTCGGTGGCAGAGAAGACGTAACATCCCCGTCGCTGTTATCCAGGATCAGCAGTAAGATCTCTTCAGCAAACCGCAGCATGATCTCTAAACCAGTATCAGGCGTTCCGTGTGCTTTCGGTATCGGCCGTCTCTCGGAACATCAGCGCGGCCGCGAAGGACAGCCCTGAGGCGACAACGAGAATGGCGAATACATCAGATAGCGCACCAGCGAGCACCCCCTGAAGGGAGTCGAGAATCTCCCCCACCTTATGGGTGCTCCCGGGCCCCGCTTCCTCCAGTCCAACTCTGAGCGAGTCGCCTACGGTCGGATCTAGCAGTTCCTGGGGGTTCTCCTTCACCGACTCCAACCAGCCTTGCGGTAGAAGGGCGGCGGCGTCACCGGAAACGATCGCCTCCAGCTTTGACGAGAAGCTTGACGTCATCACGGCGCCGACCACGGCGAGCCCTATCATACCCCCAACGGACCGCCAGAACTGGTTCGCCGCCGTGGCGGCCCCTACCTGCCCGAACGGCACCAAGTTCTGCACCGCAACCGTGATTGTCGCGAGCGTCGCGCCTAGCCCGAGACCCGTGAGCACGAGGTAGGCCTCGATCAGAATGACGTCTGTCGCCTTGCTCATTGTGGAGATCAGGTACATCCCGACCGTCGCGAGAGCCGTGCCACAGAGGACATGACGCCGGTAATGTGCGCCAGCCTTGGAGAGCAGTTGTCCTGACAGAATAGCACCTAGCACGATTGCGGGAAGCATGGGGATGAGGAGGTTCCCGCTTGTCGCTGCGGAGGCACCGAGAACACCTTGGAAGAACAAGGGGAGGAAAAGAAGGCACCCGTACAGGGCGAACCCTGTCAACAAGGCTGTTGCCATCGCAAGTGCCACTGTCCGGTCCGCGTACATCCCCAGTGGCATGATCGGATTCTCTGCTCTGAGTTCGACACGGACAAACACAACGGCCATTGCCAAACCGAAGGTCAGCAATCCGAGGCATTCTGGAGAATCCCAGTCGTACTGGGCCCCCCCGAAGGACAGTGCGAGCAGCAAGGGGACCAGGGCGAGAACCAACAATACCGTCCCAGGATAGTCCAACGTTCGATCGGCCTCCCCGGTATCAGCATTCGGGAAAACCCAAACGATTGACAGCAATATGACAAACGCGACCGGAGCGTTGAAGAGGAATATGCCGTTCCATGAATAATGGTCGGTGATGAAGCCGCCAACGACCGGGCCCACGACCGAAGCGATGCCGTACACTCCAGCCAGAAGCCCCTGGTACTTGCCCCGTTGCTCGGGTGGACTCAGGTCGGCGACAGTCGCAAGGCTGCAGGCCACGATAACGCCACCACCCAGGCCCTGCAAGGCCCGAAACGCAATGATCTCGTTCATTGAACCGATCATCCCCAAGAGAACCGAGCCGGCGAGGAAAACGATCAGGCCAGCGATGAATAGCGGCTTGCGCCCATACAGGTCACTGAGCCCGCCAGTGATAGGCATTGCAACTGTCGCCGCTACCATATAGGCGGTCGCGACCCATACGTAGCGATCCAGTCCGCCGACATCTGCAACGATACGGGGTAGCGCCGTCGCGACGATCGTCTGGCCCAATGCCCCCAGGAACATGGCTAGCGTCACGCAGGCCATGCTAAGTATGAATTGTTTCTTGGGCAGGCTCACGAAGCCCCGCTCGTATTCGGCACTCCGCTCGACCGTTCGGTCAGGGTTGACGGCCATGTGACCGGCCCGCTCGGGCTGTCGCTCACCGATTCTGTGCTTGCCCTCTCTCATATCGGGCTTGCTTACACTCGTGGTCCGCACAGGCGAAAGAGGGTCTTGTACGCTCGATAGGCACCCGACGCGACAACCGAAAAAAACTTGGCGGATGCTGAGGACCGGCCACCGTCGGGCAGAAACTCGTGCGCATCCAGATCCTCAATGGCAATCAGTGTTCTTTGCACCATTGTTTTCCCTAACTCGCGCATCCGCGGGTTGGTCATGTCCAGTCCGCCACATGCGCAAACGCAAGGAACCAGCATGTTCAGCATGCTCTGGCGATAGAGGCGCCAACAATCCGCGAACGAAATATCCCTCGCTCCCATGCGACAGACTATCTCGTGATATTCCTCCAGAGCATCACGCTCGATTTCACGACGAATCTCGGTCGGGACGCTAGTCGCCATGAAATAAGCCACATCGTATAGCCCGTTGGTGACGAGTCCCGACGCCTGCCAGTCGATCACTGCGAAGGCGTCGCTTTTGCTCGCCCCGAAGAACATGTTCTCCAGTCGAAAATCGCCGTGCGTCAGAGTTTGTGGTCCAGACTCGAGTTCATCCATGTGGACAGCCACCCTCGGCCCGTAATCTTCCGCGAGCCGGCGCATGCTGTTCGAAAACAAGCTACCAAAACGTCTCAGGCACGGAACAAGACAAATCAGGTAAAATAACTGCGACACCGACCGCTTCCCCGCGCCGACGGAAGCCAGGAAATTCGACACGGGTGGCTGATCCAACTTGTTCCAGAATCGACCGTGCAATTCGGCGGCTCCCCGGATGGCACGCTGCGCCCGCGCGGCACCAGCCCCAACCATCTGGTCCATTGTCTCCATTTCCTGCAAATCCTCGAGAACCAGGACAAAACGATGGCCCGCCTCTTCCCAATCCCCGTATAGCAACGCAGGAAGACTGATCGGGAGGCTAGACGCAAGCTGGCGGAAGCAATGGTACTCCCGCTTGTACATGTTCATCAATCTGGCGATACGAATACTCTTCTTGTCGGAACTGCGCAACTTGACCACAACGGATCCAGGTGCTCCCGTTCCGCCGCCCTCGTAACTCAAAGTACAGCGCAGGATTTCGCCCAAGGCACCGGACCCTGTACCGATGTCCTTCACCACCATATCCCTGATGACAGGCCCTGCTCCGCTCCCTAGGCGTAAAGCCTGCTGCATCCAGTCAACCGTTAGTGCGTTGCCGCTTTCGGGTATCGGAAGGTTCGTCATGCCGTTCGACTGCGGATATATCGCCTCAGCGTGGGGACCGATAGGGGGAGGATCGCCTGAATGCAGCCTTGCCTGTCACGGCGCCTACCATTCAGGTCCAGAGCGCAACGTTGGACGGGGTGTTCCCTGAGCATATCGGCCAGCGGCGGTCGTGCGTCATCGCCTCCTCAATTCCTGCACCCGCGTGACGGCGTATGGGTGCACTCCAATCCTCTCCTATCTCACTGCCGTAGTCGTTGCAATCCCCCAATTCTCTTCCCAGTCGGCGAACTGGAATGAATGGAGCCCGTGTCTGTGCCTCGTTTATAATGGATTGTGTCATCGACCCGCTCCTTTAAGGGTTCCCGGCCGGGAGAAGAAAATGATCACGCCTTATCGCTCTCCAATCAAGCCCGAAGTAGCGCATGGCAGCCCGGCGACGCCTGTGCGGTCCGGTCTGGTTCTGGTGTTCGAGTTGCTTGAGGCGAAGCGCATATGCGTTGATCCTCCGCGCTCTGACGGCAGCCCCCGTGGGGCTCATAAACGCTCCGTGTTTGTCCTAATCCGCAATCCGTTTGGTGTGCATCCGTGCGCCTAGGTCCGTCCAGAGCGCGTTTCGCCCGGCGGCAATCCCTCGGGTGTGTGGCTGTGCGCGCCCCGGACGTGCTGCGAGGGCTCCTTTCGGGGATGAGACCCGGAGCCATGCGTCCGAGTTGCTGGCTGCCGGATACAGGGCATAAGCATGCTCTTACCTTATCCCGGCGCCGCTCGTGGAACATCCAGAAGATGTTCTCGGCCCAGTACTCGTCCGGGTCTCCGGGTCGACACCCTGGGTCCTAGATCCGCCACGAGGCGGGTGCGCCTTTCCACGAGGGTGCTGGGGGAGGTACTTGAGGAAGATCAGTCCAAGAACGACGGGCGTGTGCTCTGCGGCGTCCATTGAGCCGGGCCGATGCTGGCGGGGTGGTGCACGGCTATCATGGCCGGTCCCGCGTCATGGTGGCGCCTCCCGGCGGGTCACCCGACCGGAGACCGACACCTATGGGCTTGAGCGGACGGGCCACGGCCGCAGTCGGGCCACACTGGGCGGGGGGATGGCAGGTCACTAGCCTGTGTCCTGCGAGACACGAGGAGCCCGAACTCCCAGAGTCGCTCCGAGAGTTAGGAAACCGAGCATGGGTGCGAGCCCATGCGGTGGGAGATGGGGCAGTGCCGTCACTCCGTTGTTCAGGCCTAGTGGCCCCTCCCTTTCATGATGAGAGCAGAGCGCAGCAATACCGCTCTTCAGCCGGTTGGGATACGCAAAACCTGGCCGATTTGCAGGCGTTTGACGTTTTTTACGCCATTCAGACGCTTGAGGATGGACACCTTAGTACCGTAGTGCCGGGCGATACTGCCCAGCGTTTGGCCTGGGCGGACCCGGTGTTTGGCATACTGTGCTCTGGTCTTACGGGATATGCTGGCCGGAATCCGCAGTTTTTTCCCGACCGGTATCAGCCCAGCGTTTTTGATGCCATTGATTCGTTGGAGTGCCGCCACGGTTGTGTTGTAGCGTTGGGCGATCTTTCCGAGCGATTCTCCCGGACGCACGATATGCGTCCCTTCCCGCGAGTCCTCTCGCACCATCTGGAAAGACCGGATCACGGGCCGCCGGCCCTTCCCTCTCAGGGGGACGCGTAGACGTTGTCCCACACGGATGAAATGGGCTCTTCTGAGTCCGTTCAGGCGTTGCAGGGTCCGAACACTCGTCCCATAGCGCTGCGCAATGCCGCCCAGCGTCTGACCGTACCGAACCTTGTGAAAAGCAAAGGTGGCAAGCTGTTGGTCGGCCTTGACCCGAGGGCTGAGCGCGGCGTAACGCTGGGCGAAGTCTTTCCCCGCACCGGCCGGGATACGCAGACGGTGACCGCGCGGGACATGGAGTTTCCCGTTCCGAATCAGGGATCCAAAGGACGGATTGAGTTCCAATAGTCGCTCGGTACTGGTGTTGGCGGCGCTGGCCAGATTTTCGAGGGAGACAAAATGCTGGAGGTCGACTTCGTCATACCGAAGGGGAGGGTCGCGTTTTATGGGACCGAAGTATTTGGCGCTTTTTTTCTCAACTTCAAGGGCCGCTAGCAACTCGGCATAAAAATTCCGCGAAGCAAATCCGAACGTCCGACTTTTGTAACGACGGATAATTTCGACAATATCACGCGTGCCGACTTTCCGGACAGCGCGAGCCATCCCGGCCGGACCATGATTATAGGCGGTGACCGCCAGCGGCCAGGTTTGCAGTCGGTCATAATTTGACTTGAGAAAGTCGGCAGCAGCCCGGGTGGCAATGATGGGGTCGAGACGCTCATCAACCACGTGGTTGATCGTCAGAAACAAGCGCCCGGTTGCGGGCATGAACTGCCAGATGCCGGCAGCGCCGACTTTTGAATACGCCTCAATATTGAAGGAAGACTCGATCAGCGGGAGGCGGGTCAGAAAGACCGGGAGTCCTTTTTGACGGAATATCTTTTCCATCCTGGGCAGATATCGACCGGAAAGGCGCAGGCTCTGGTGAAAACGCTCCCGTATCCCGGACTGTGCCCGCAGTCGCCCTTTCGCCGCAGCCTTGCGGAACTTGTGGCGTTCCTCGACATCGCTGAAGAGCGCCCGAATCTTTTTCTCGCGTGTACTCAGCGTCCGCCCTTTTGCGCCGGAGGTGTGGAGTCTGCGCAGGGCGGCTCGAATCTTCCCGAGTTCCTGCTTTGTTCGCTTGGCTTTCAGCTTACGGACTGTGGCTTCGCTGTGCTTTTCCAAGAGCGGCCGGAAGTCAAGGACGGTATACACCTTATCCAAATAGACCGCATCGTGAATAACAACCTGATATTCCGAGTAGGTGCTAAAGATCTTGGTCCAGAATTCGACCTGGGGTTGGAGGGCCTTTGGGTAGGGAAGCGGAGAAACCGCGGGGCTGGCGTGCTTGTCGATCGTTCCAAACGCGGGGCCGGGCCCCGGTCCGACAAACAAGGCGACGCACAGGAGCGCGGCATGCCATACCGGACATTTTGTCTGCATCATCACTCTCTCCGACTCTCGCATCAACCAACTCTCCTGCAGACCTGTCGGATCCGCACATCTTCTACCGCAGCAAATTAAGCTCTTCACCTAGCAAACCCGGGCACCCAGTTCAACGTACCCGGGGTAGACTCCGCCCCCCTGCCTTCTTTCCAGAGGGAAAGTCAGCTAGGAAAAGGAGCAAGAGGAGCGGTATGCCGAAGCTCACCCTTTCATTTGCCCAGCTTTTTCCCGGAATTTCATGCCGGTGATGAGCAATCCTACAACGACATGCTCACGGAGACCGATCGGGCTGAATCCCTCGGCTTTCGCCCCGTCTGGTTTGCGGCACATCAGTTTTATCATCATGGCGGCCATCTACCCCCCGCTCCTGGGATTGGGGCTGCGGTTGCCCGACGCACGAAGAATACCCGTATTGGCTCCGGGATTGCCCTCCTGCCACTCTAGGATCCGATTCGGTTAGCAGAGGAGTATGCCAGGCTCGATTGCTTATCGGGTGGACGCTTGGAGTTCGGAATTTGGACGGGGATTCCAAAAAGGCGAGTACGGCGCCTTTGAGCGCGATATGGGAGATAGCCGAGCGCTGTTTGAAGAGGCGCACACCGTCATCATGAAAGCCTGGACGAAAAGACGGGTCTCCCATGACGGCAAATTCCACAAGGTCCGCAGTCTCCCGGTCATTCCGCAACCCGTTCAGCGGCCCCCACCTGTCTATGCTGCCTGTATTTTTACGCCGGACTCGCTCGAATGGGTCGGTCAGATGGGCCAGGGCCTGTTCGCACTCATGTGGATGATTCTGCATGATTCTGGTCTCCTGGCTGTAGGGACCGCACGCAAGCTCTCTACGCCCGGAGCGCGCCTCCTCTCCCGGTGCCGCGCGGCAATGTCCGCCTCTCCCCTCGCCCCGTGCTCACCGCCCCCTGGTCGGTCGCCGCGCAGGGCGGCACAGGGCGCGGGTTGCCGGCCCGATGTGGCACCTGGCCTCCCCTCTCCCCCCGGCTGCCCCGCTGGTCGCAAACCGGGGGGCTCGCCCGGGTCTGCGCGCATTTGCACCGGGAACCGAGCGGGCGCCTCACGCGGGCGGCCCGGTCGCTCGCCCGCCCCCTCGTCCAGGGCCCGCCCGCCGGCCCGGGGGCGCGCACACAACCGGGCCTCCATCCCTCGGCCGCTCCCGGGGCGGGTGGCCCCCCACGATGCCTAGGGGTGCCGCGGACGCTCGCCCGGCGCTCGTCTGCGCGCGCTCGCCCGGGCCCGCCCCCGCCGCCCCGGCGGGCCGCCAATTGCTGACTCGCCTGGGCCCATCCCCCGCTCCTCCCGCGGTGCTGAGGGACCGGGCGTCCGCGGGCGCCCGGACGCGGCACTTGGCCGTGGCACTGGGGTAGGCGCCCGTGGGGCCGCCGCGGCGGAGCCGGGTGAGCCCTTGGGCGCCTGCCCGTGAGCTGTCCACGCGGCGCACCGCAATCGCACGGGTGTTGCGTCGATTGCAGGGATGCCGCCGCCTCTGCTCGCGCTTCGAGCAGCGCGACATGCTCTTCCTTGGATGCATCGTCTTCGCCCTCATCATTGATGCCTTGCGATAGTGTTGACAGATCCTAGCATTTCATGGTCGCCCCTATACCCAGTCCAATCCTGAAATCTTATGGGCCGTGTCCAACTCTTCATCCAGACCCGACAGGCACGCGGCGACACGAATGCTCCGCGAATCCTCGGAGCATATCATTCTTATTGCGGCGAGACCGCGGAGAAGGCGAAGGAAGATCCCCGCGAGGCCATGATGCACTCATATTAAGCGCGGTAGCCGCCTCCAATCAGGAAGCCATCTACTCCGATCAGAATCAACCGTACAAGGGTCTCAAGGACGCCTTCAAGACCTCGCTGACTATGAGGGCTATCTGTACCCGCATCAAGTCATTTTTGGTGACCCGGATCAGTGCGTCGAGCGCGTCGAGGAAATCCCGCCCAGGGGCATCACCAGCGTGAACTTGCTGGCACATTTTGGCGGGTTGGCGCACGAAAAATTCCGGACCCACTGGATCGATTCGGGAGAGAGGTAGTGCCCAGAGTGTCGTAGCGAGCGTTACGCCTCACTCTCAAACGGACGATACGGCACCTCTAGCCCGAGACTCAACATCAGGCGCATGCGGGCTTTACGCGCTGAGAGTGCGTTTTCAATCCTGATTCCCGCAGCCATGAGTTCATCGTACGCGCCTGGGTAGTACCGCGGTACCGCAGTGGGTCCGCTCGGCGCGCTGGAGCAACACACCACAGGCAGCTCCATATCTGTGAGACGGCGGAGTTGTACGAGCACGGTTGGTGGGATGCTCCCGGCTCCCATGCTCGCGACTACCAGGCCGTCTATGGGCAGGTCAGCCCGTTCGCCGACTAACTTGAGCAGAGCGGCGTTATCGCCAGCTCCAAGTGTGA
The DNA here is from genome assembly GCA_965116085.1 of uncultured Binatia bacterium (SeqCode). GTDB lineage: Bacteria > Desulfobacterota > Binatia > Bin18 > Bin18 > Bin18. The sequence goes on along the minus strand of OZ220487.1, from coordinate 3,259,071 downwards.
GGATGGGAACCGAGTAGGACAGGGCTTGGGGCAGCCGCCCCAGACGATTCCACCGCGCGGGTTTCCAGCCGAGTTCGACTCGTCGCCCGTTGATGCGTCCAGACGGAGTTCCGCAACGAGAGGTGAAGGCGCCTAAGGCGATGGTATCGCTTTTATACACGCTCCAGGCCTCGAAGATATCGCCGTGCAGCGTGACCACCGTGCCGTATTCAGGCGGCAAGCACGAGGCGACCCGCACGGCATTCTCCAGGTTTTGTACTCCGTCATAGTCGGCGGCCCAACTTGGCCGCATCGCTCCGGTAAAAACAATAGGGACGGCCCCGGAGAGCATTTCATCGATACCGTACACCACCTCTTCGAGGGCATCGGTTCCATGCGTCACCACAATACCGTCCATCCCCTCCTTGGCCGCCCGCTCAATCGCCCGCGCAAGCGAGAGCAACTCAGCCCCTGAGGAAATCATACCGTCGGGATACGGTAGGTCCAGACAGTGCAGATGGGCGGTCTCGATCGCAGTCTGCGCTAATAAATCGCCGCCCGACAGCACCGGACAACGCTTCCCACCCGGCTTGGTGCGCCCCTGGCTGATCGTCCCACCGGTTGCAATGAGGAGCAGTTCTCTCCGGTAGCTCGCATGCGGCATGGGCGTGCAGTCCGCTTAGCCCGTATAGCGAAAGAGGCTCAGGAGAAAGCGGTTGTCGGGGTCAGTCCATTGGGCTTGCGATTGAAAGCCGTGCCCGGTCATTTGTTCTCTGACTTCTTGCGCGTCGAACTTTCTGGATATCTCCGTGAGGATGGTCTCACCAACTCGAAACGAGACGGTCAGGTCCAGGGCGGTGACGGCGACGTCTTGGGCCGCCTCGCTCTTCAGGTGCATCTCGATTTGATGCAGCTCCCGATTATAAAAAGCCAGATGGGAAAACTGCGCGAGATGAAAATCCGCCTGGAGCTCGCGATTGATATGACGCAGGATATTGAGGTTGAAATCGGCCGTGACTCCAGCCGCGTCATTATACGCGGATTCTAAAACCTCAACAGCCTTCCGCAGATCGAGTCCCAATAAGAATTGGTCGCCTGGATGGAGGCAGGCCGCTAGGTGCTGAAACAGTTCGGCCTGTTCCGTCGGACTGAAATTGCCCAAGTTGCTGCCCAAAAAGAGGACGAGGCGGGGCCGGGTATTGGGCAGGGCGTTGAGTCCGGCCAGATAGTCAGTCGCCAGAGCCTCAATCGACATAGTTGGATAGTCCGCCAGCAAACCTCGCGCGGTCTCTTCGAGCATCGACGCGCTGATATCTATCGGGACATAGTGCAGGCAGTGATCCTGGCGTTGATATTCATCAAACAGGAAGCGGGTTTTCACCGCACTGCCGCTTCCCAACTCGATCAGGGAAGCACCAGCCGTCTGTCGCACAATATCCGCAGCATGCATACGCAGGATCTGTGCTTCGGTCCGGGTGAGGTAATATTCCGGTTGCTGACAGATCGCCTCAAACAGTTGCGACCCGTGGGCATCATAAAAATACTTTGGCGGCAGGGTTTTCTGACGTTGTTGCAGGCCGAAGGCGACATCTGTCTGCAACTGCGAACGCACCTTGCCCACCGTAGCAATTTGCAAACGGTCAGTCTCCCGAAATCGTGTCGACATACAAAACAACCTGCCTTACTCGGTCAATCCGCCGCTTCTCGCCGCACTAGGGCGCGGCGTCCTTCGCACACCGAAAGCCGGCAAAGACGGCCCGCATTCCGGGATGATACCAATTCCGAAACGTTGGCCGAAGGACATGGCGCCGCGTTGCCCACGATCCACCGCGCAGAACTCGGTGCTGTTGATCAAAATACGGAACGGAATAGCCGTCATACGGAAAGGCCTGAAAACCCGGATAAGGGTGGAACCACGTATGGGTCCACTCCCAGACCCCACCGAGCAGGCCGAGACCGGACTCTGGCAGGTCTGACTGCGCGGCGGCACTCCGCTCGGCCTCCCACCAAGCCGCTTTCTCCCATTCGGCCTCGGTCGGCAGCCGTTTCCCGACACAGCGGGCATAGGCCTCGGCCTCGTACCAACTGACACCCCGCACCGGTTGGTCCGGGTCCAACGGCACCACCCCGAACGGGTCGATCGCCAGCCAGCACCCCCTTGTACTCCCGGGGCGCCAGTACAAGGGATGAGCAACATGATGCTCCTCACACCAACGCCATCCCTGCCGACTCCACCAAGCAGGGTTCCGATACCCGCCGGCCTCCATGAATTCCAGGAAATCCGCGTTGGTGACCGGCATTGGATCAATCCAGAATTCCTCCAGCCGAACCTGCTGAGCAGGCCGTTCATTGTCCAGCGTGTGTGCGCCGTCGTCGCTGCCCATGCTGTAGGCTCCGGCGGGAATCTGGACCATGGCCGTCTCGGCACGCGGCGGAGGACTCCGGCGTGAGACGGCGGAGGAAGAGCCCTCCCCCCTCTCTCCCGTGTCGAACCGCCTGGCCGCAAGCAGATTAAGAATCAGCAGGATGGTCTCGGTGTGCTGTTCTTCGTGTTGGAGAAGCATGTTCAGGATGCGGCCTTCACCGAGCAAGGGATGCGTGTCCGGCCAATCAGCCCGCTCCAGAAAGGCAAATACGCAGGTGCGGACTTCATCCAGATAAGTCAATATCTCCGGCGCGGCGGGGAGATTGATCCGATTCTCTTTGGGATTCTCAAGCGGAGAGAAGACCGCGTCATACTCGGGAGACAGCGAGGCCGCGTGCTGACATTGCTGCAGGACCCAGTAGCCTTCGGTCACCCCGATATGGCCGAGGTGCCAGCCGACCGGGCTGAATTCGGCGTGGATTTGACGACAGAAATCCTCCGGCCCGACCGCCGCGAACAGCGACTTCGTATACGCCCGCGCCTCGACCATCCGATGCCGGCAGTCCGCAATATCGATCATGCCGCATCCAGACCGCCAAGGGCGCTAAGGTCAACATCCGTAGCGTTCCGGCAGGCTACAATATGGCTCTCCGGAACCGGCTTCCAGGCCGAATCGGCAGAGAGTTTTTCCGAGGCGATAACCACCGCATCGGAGAAACCCGCCCCGTTGCGCACATAATACAGCGACGGGGCGGGCGAGGTATTGGCAAAGCGGAGGGCGACCATATGCATCCCGTCGGACAGCACCAGATTCAGCCCGATATGAACCGCCTGCCCGCGCGTCCAGGCCAGCAACTGGGCAACCGTGTGCCGAATGGCGGTCGCATATGCCTGTGGCGTCTGCTCCTGCCCGTGCAGGAAGTTCAGGACAAGGGCAAAGATGTGCTCGGAGTCGGTAGAGCCCCGAATGAGGCGATAATATTCGTCGCGGAGGATCTCGCGTATTTTGCGGAGCAGACCATCGCGGGACTTTTCGATAAAGCCGTTATGCATGAACGACAGACGGCCGTGGGAGAACGGCTGACAGTTGCTCTGGTCAAGGCCGAAACCAGGCGTGGCGCTCCGGACGTTGGCGACGATGCAATCCGAGACAATATGGCGGCTTAAACCGGGCAGATTACGATCGTTCCAGATCGGAACGATATTGGTATAGATACACGGTGTGGGTTCAAGCGCACGGTTATACCACCCGACCCCAAACCCGTCGACATTCACCGTTCCGGCGGTCATCTCTTTGGGCTGGTAGCTCTGCTCTATCAGGGAATGCTCAGGCGCGCTGATGACTTGGGCGAGCGGAACCGGCTTTCCGCGATAGGCAACAAAACGGCACATGCCCCTGGTCCAGACCCTTGGACTGATGCGCTTACCACGGCGAATGGGCCGGCTGTTTCAGCAGTCGGCGGCGTAACACTTCGGCTTCCGCATGGATCGCCGTATAGCTGGGGCCGAACAAGTCGATTTGGGCCAGCACGATCCCAAACTCGCTCACCGGGCGGATTTCCTGTCTCGGCTCGACATAAATCGTCAGATCGCCCATTTCCTGCGCCTGCGCAAAATCGAACAGATTCTCAGCCAGATCTTCACCAAAAGTGATGAAATTAAACTGGCCGCCCACGACACCGGTCGACCTCGAAGGGGACTGGGGCGGCTGCCCGCTGGCCAGCGTTAGTCCGGCTTCGTACACACAGGCTCCGAGACAGCGGCGATACAGATTATAGAAACAGGTGGCCGCCCGGCCGTTGATTTCCGTCAGGGTGACCGCATTGTCGTGGCACCAAAACTCGATGTTGAAGAAGCCGTTGTCCAATCCGATATTGCCGATCGCTTCCAGGGCCTGTTGAGCCAGCAGTCCCTGGATGTGGGCCGGGTGCCGGGACGGCAACGAAAAGTTGTCAATAATCCGGGTACCTGGATAGGTATTAGTATCCGTCATCGCCCAGAGCCCTGGCTGCGCATTGGCGACCCAACCCTCGACCGTCACCTGCGGCCCGTCAATAAAGTCTTCGACCAGCATGATCTCTCGGGCGGCCAAGGGAAATTTCTCGCAATCGATATAGCGCTCGAAAAATGGCAGATAGAGAGGGGACCAAGCTGGATATTCGCGACGGGCAATCGCCAGCGCTCGCTGGAGGTCGTCGGCCGAGTCGAGCCTAAAACCCAGAATCCCGAGGTTCAGCCAGGGTGGTTTGAGATAACACGGGTAGCGCGCAATCATCGGCTGCTCGTCCGCCAGACCAATGGGGTCACAGCGGACCGGATGGGGTTCGTACTGACGACCGTAGTATTTGTGGAGGCAGAGAAAGACCGATTCCACGCTTGGTCCCGGAAACCCGAATTCCTCGCACAAGACCGCGGCCACGATGTCCGCCACGTCCCGGGAATAGAAAACAGCATCAATGGGATGGGTCTTGATATAGGCGCGGCACTGGTCGGTGTACGCGAGCAGGTCCAATTCCGGGGAGGGGGTACGTGGATTGAGCGGCGCGTCGATCAGATGAAACCTATGTTCGGACCTGCCAGCCAGAGCGTTGCGGTCTCGTTGCGACGGGCACGGAATCAGAACGTCCACCACTCCCCTTCATTTTTCCGCCGACTCATCCGCACATCTCCCGACAGGCGGTGTGATGGCGGCGTCGGCCTGTTTTTGGTCCTCAAGCACGGCCTTGAAGTCTGCCGCAGCGTCGCAGCCACGCTCATAGCGTCGTTCAGGGCACCGAATAGGGCGTCACTGTCGCCGCGGACGGGCAGTGCACGGCCGCCCCGGCGGCACCACCCCATTCGAGATGTATGTCCCCGGTGAGACTGGGGGTATGTTTTCCAACCGAGCCATCTCTTTCACCGCGCTGCCATCGGCTTCAGAAACAATATGCGCACCATCCACGACCAAAGTGTTGGCCAGTGCCAGATGACGGGGCAGAAAGATCTCCTCGTTTGGTGTGAATTTGACCATCAGGTCCACCCCAATTGTTTTCTTCATCGACATTGAGCAGGGTGCCCCCAGAGTGTTCTCAAGTCGCCGGGCTCTGCCACCGGCTATTATGGTCATCAACACGGCGGGTAGAGGGTGTGGCTGCCATACATCTTCTCCTCTATTATTGTGATATTGCTCAAGGCGGTCGAGCATAGCAAGCGTTCCGGGGACGGACAAGGAGCCAGCATGCAACGAATTGAGGGCGGCTGCCACTGCGGGACGGTCAGGTACACATTTCTGTGGCCGCTTGATACCGCAGGGGTTCCGGTTCGGTCGTACAGTTGCAGCTTCCGCATGAAGCATCGGGGCACCTACACGTCCCACCACTCAGCGCAACGCACACGTATACCATACGCGTTCCTCCCTATCGTTTTGGCCATGAGACGGCCGACTTCTGCGCTATGCACGCTGTGGAGTGCTCACCTTTGCGGTGAGCCGGATTGCCGAGCGTGAACATGCGGTGGTCAACGTCCATACGTTTGAGCACATCGACCCCACCAATTTCCCCGCCCGCGTCACGAATTTTGACGGGGGAGCCCCCGGAGAGCCGTCTAACCCGACGCAAGCGGACCTGGGACGCCCACGGGGCGGATTACTCATGCTCGGAGAGAAGAATCAACGCAGGCCTTGGACGTTACTGCCAACCTCGATCGCACAAAGTTCAAGAAGGAGGACCCCATGCTGCTCTATCTCGACACAAAACGCGCGCCCAATCCGCGTAAGGTGCGCATCTATCTGGCCGAAAAGAACCTGGATATTCCGATCAAAGAAATCGACCTCTCCGCCGGCGAGCAGACGACACCGGAGTTTCTGTCCAAGAATCCGTTTGCCGGTGTTCCCATCCTGGAACTCGACAACGGACCGGTCCTGATCGAAACGCTGCCGATTATGGAGTATCTGGAGGAGATCTATCCCGACCCACCCCTGATCGGCACCGACCCCGTCAGCCGGGCGTTCGTACGCTCCTGGGAACGGCGCTGTGAGATCGGGGTGTATTTGCCGGCCTCGCGCATGGTTCTGTCCAAAGGCGCCGTGTCCGATCAGGCACGCAGAGTCCTGATGCATCGCCTACCGCTGGTCAACGACGGCCTGGAAGGCAAGGACTGGCTGGCCGGGACTTTCTCCATTGCCGACATCATGCTGTTTATCGGCTTGGAGACCGCGCATCATGGCGGAATGTTTCACCTCGCCCCGGCCTGGAACAACCTCGCCCGCTGGTATGCTGCCATGAAGGCACGGCCGAGTACGTCGGCGTAAGGGACAGAACGCTTCGTGTGCAGTCTTCTCATATCCCCCTCGGGAGGGGGAGCCCGACGAGCCGGGGCAGATTTGCGCCCAACGGCCCCAGTCTCCCTTGCTCCAGAGGAACGGAGGGGCGACCCGCGGTCCGGCCTCGTGTTTATTCCTCCAGCAGGGCAAGTCAACACCGGGTGAGCGGACGCTCACCCACCCCGCCGACGGCGGCACTCCTGAGCGCCGGTCCTAAGAAGGCAGCAGCACGTCACCTCTCTCGTCCATTCATTCCGGCACGCAGTCCACCACCCCTTTCACCGTGAGGGGTGCAGCGTCCTCCGTTGTTCTTCGCAACGCTCCATAACGTCTCCTCAAGGAAGCCCTCGGCCTGAATGCCGGTCAGGCCGGTTTTGTCTGGGCCATGATTGGCCTGAGTTGCCTATCAAGCCAGCCTACAAACTCCTGCCCGACTCCCTACCGTCAGGCGGCTCGCGACGCAAGGAGTCCCTGCTATCGGGAAGCACCTTGGGGCCGGGAGGCTGGCTGGCGCTGGCCGTTGCGACGGCGTATGCCACCGTCCTCGTCGTGAAACTCACCAAGGTCTGTCCATCATCCACAACAAGCGACTCTCAGGTGCTGGAAGGCTGGCTTTACGATCAGACCGATTTTGTCCCCTTGATATTCATCAGTGCCGCTTTCACTGCCCTGTGCTGGTCGATGATTTCTTTGTTGCACTCCGAGGAACCGTTCTTGTGGGAGCAGTCCCTAGCTGCCCATTCCTCCCTGTTCCATAGCAGAGGCGCGCGGCGTATCGAAAATTTCGCGCGGGAACGCCTCTGCCTTGGGGATGTAGACTTCTCGGCTCGTATCAGCCAGCGGTATTTCGGCCATCTTCATCGGCAGGGTGCGCGCAATCAGGCGATCTCACTCCTCCAGAGCGGCATCCTGTGCCGCACAACGTGATACGTTTTGAGCCCTCGCACCGCACCCACATGATAGTGCTCTTGCAGGTATCGACCGGTCAGCATCAGGAGCTCGACCGTATCAGAGACGTCATTGGGGCGCCGCGGAAAACCACGCCCCCCCCCCCGCATCAATCAGACTGGCCGTATAGTGTGTCTCTGTCCAGTTCGTGCCCAGGCATTGCCCTCAACCATCAGGAAGGTTGCGCCTTCCTGGGCAATACCGGTGAGGATATGAACGCCATGGCGACGCCACGGAACAGAGACGCTTTATTCCCTGCGCACCGAGCTTCTCAAAAGCGTGAGCCTGCTCAACGCTTTCATCAACATTGCGCTCGGAGGCATCTTTCAACCAGCCAAAACCTTCTCGGACAATGCCGAGATGCAAGCTGTTCCCTTTGTCGCTCAAGACTTGGGTGGCCGTCTGGCCCTGCAAGCCAGCCAGCACTGACCTAGGGCGCCCAATGCCCCGCCGGCCGCCCATCCTTCCTATCCGGCGGCAGCCGCCAACCCCGGAGCCGGGCAAGACGGGCGCAACGGCGACGGCAGCTCACAACCTCAATTTCCCGACCATGGACATTCTCGCAGCGTTTCTACAGCACAGACTCCTAGGGCGTCATTTTCGCTTGAGGAACCACCGGACGGGCGGCTTTGATCGTGCGGATTCCGAACCGGTCCGGTATTCCTGATATGACTCCCGCCCGAGTTACAGACGTGCCGCCGTCCTCAAGAATCCGGGGGACAATGGTCGCAGCGATTTCTGGCGTGTTCCCCTTCAACACCCCGCTGCCGCTCATCAGGGGCACCCCAGCCACACGGATGTCGTCTTTGACAGCCAGGGTATTTTCCGCCAACGGCACGGACGGCGCACCGACAATCTCGGCCTGCCAGTACTACATTGTACGGATTGTCCTCTGGTTGTGGCCAGTAACCGGGAGTCCAGGGGTATTCGATCAGCAGAGTGGGTCCGGTCAGGGAGTCCAAACGCGCCTAGGATTTCATGATCCCGTCCATCAAGCCTTGATACGACTCAGCATCAGCGTCGGGCAAGCTCAGACCATAGCCCTCAGCAACATCGACAATCCCTTCTATAATTGGTGGCTGTACCGGCAGGCCTCCTCCTTGTGATTCGAGAGGATAGCGCGTCCGCCTTTCCCTTGCCAAGGCGCGCGAAACCCCCTAAGACGGACCCATTAGAAGAGAGGGACCTGGAGGAACCGCATGGGACGTTTAGAGAACAAAGTTGCCATCATCACCGGAGGCGCGGGCGGAATCGGTCTCCAGGCTGGCAGACTGTTTGCCCAGGAAGGCGCGAAAGTCCTGTTGGTTGATTTGCACGAGAACGCGCTCAAGGAAGCTACCCGGACCATTCGGAGCGAGGCGGTGCGCCATTGCGCCGCCGATGTTACCCAGCCCGACCACACCCAGCAATATATTCAGGCTGCGGTCGAGCAGTTCGGCGGGGTCGATATCTTGCTTGCCAACGCCGGGATTGAAGGCGAGGTCAAACCGATTACCAGCTATGCGATCGACACGTTTGATCAGGTCATGGCCGTCAATGTGCGAGGCGTGTGGTTAGGGCTCAAGTACGCCGCGCCGGAGATTGCCAAACGGGGCGGCGGTAGCATCGTCATCACCTCTTCGGTTGCCGGTGTGCGCGGTACAGCCGGGGTGTCGGCCTATATTGCCAGCAAACATGCCGTGGTCGGGCTGATGCGCACCGCTGCCCTCGAAATGGCGGACATGAAGATTCGAGTCAATACGGTCAACCCGGCTCCGGTGGACACTCGGATGATGCGTTCCTTGGAAAAGGGCTTTGAGCCCGACGACCCGGGTCGGGCCAAGGAGATGGTGTCAGCTATGGTGCCTCTGCAACGCTACGCCGACCCCGTCGAGGTCGCACGAATCATGCTCTTTTTGGCCAGCGACGAAAGCTCCTACTGTAGCGGTGGCGTGTACATGGTTGATGGCGGCATGACGGCCCGGACGTAAAGCCTACGGCTCGGGTTCCCCTCCGCAACTTATCTCTCATATTTCCGGGTCAAACGGATTGACGACCCGAGCCCCGGCCCCTACCACGTCGGCAATATTGCGCGTGGCCAGTGTCAGGTCATAGACCCTAGCGGGGGCGGGCCTTGGGTTCCCCGTCCGTGGCGGGCCGCCACGGCCATCCTGAGACCGTCGAACGACCGAGGCCGCTCGCTCGCGCCCAGTCTCTCCGGTTTCTTGCCGAACAGCGATGTTTGTCGTTGAGATGCTCAAGCCGGCGAACCTGCTCGACAACCGCCGCCGTCTCGGCCTCAAGCCGCGCTGCAAGGGCCCCCGCCGCTCGGCATGACTCCGATATGCGACGAATCTCCGTCTCGGCGCCACCGGATGATCGCCGCCGCCGATTATTCCACCGCCAGAGCGGCCGGCGAACCGGCCGCGTCCGGGCGGGGCGTCAATCCAGCCCCTCGAACAGGGCCTCGAACTAGCCCCGACTGAGCCGCGCCACCCCGTCCTCAATCCCTGGCCCAGACGAAACGCCCCCTGCCCCATTGGCTAAGCATAGAATAGGGACCCATCTGTTTCCTTTCACGCATCGCCTGCTATCATGTCTCTTCATGGTCAGAGCAGGAAAACGACCAGCCGAGGGAGAGCAACGGCATTTATTCACCCCGTCCGCTTCTTCCGAAGCACCGGCCAGACAACCCCAACAGATTAATCCCGCACCCCTCCTGCCGGATATGGAATCACGGGCCGCCGCCCTGCCGGAAACGATTCGGCTCGGAACCTCTTCCTGGTCTTTCCCTGGGTGGGAGGGGCTGATTTATGACCGTCCGACTCCACCGGCAAAACTGTCCCGTGAAGGGTTACCGCTGTATGCCCAGCATCCGCTCTTGCGGACCGTTGGAGTTGACCGGACGTATTATCGGCCAATGACCGCGGCCCAATTCTCCGACTACGCCGCACAGGTGCCGGAGGCCTTCCGCTTTCTGGTCAAGGCGCATGAATACTGCACACTCGCCAGCTTTGGCCACCATCCCCGGTATGGCACTCGACGCGGGCAGCCCAATAGTCTGTTTCTCGACCCACACTATGCGGCGCAGGAAGTGATTGGGCCGTTCACGGACGGGCTCAAAGACAAGGCCGGCCCCCTGCTCTTCCAATTCTCTCCCCAAGACCATACTGGTCGCGCGGGGTCGGGATTTTTTGTCGAACGGCTGTATCAGTTTCTGGACAGCCTTCCACGCGGCCCAGTCTACGCGGTCGAGCTTCGGAACACCACCCTCTTTACCCCTGAGTATGTCGATGCATTATCCGCGGCTGGCGCCTGTCATTGCCTGAATGGTCATCCCCGTATGCCCTCAGTTCGCGAGCAGGCCGCGCTGATTCAACCGGAACGGAGTCAGGCGGTTGTCATCCGCTGGATGCAGGCCCGCCATCTCAGCTATCAGGCCGCAAAACAGCAATACGCACCGTTTAATCGAACTGTCGATGCGGACCCCATGTCGCGCCGGACCATTGCCGAGCTATGTCTCGACAGCAGCGTTCGACGCCAGCCAAGTTATGTGATCGTGAATAATAAAGCCGAGGGCTGTGCACCGCTGTCCATTTTTCAATTGGCGCAGCAGATTGTCGCAATGAGGTCTGACGCGGGAGCGCGAGGGACGCTCAACTGACCAGCACGGACACGCCGTCCCCTATCAGCAGCAGACCGAACAGGAGGAGAGAGGCCCCACTCAATCGGAGGGCTGTCCGATAGCCACGCCCGTGTAGACGCGCCCGTCCGCCGTGGACAAGCACGGCAAGCAGAACCTTCGACCCGACCAGACTGCCGTAGAAGCCGAGCAGAAAAGTCACGATGGGCAACCATATATCGTGCCGAGCATTGTCCGAGACAAGTGGTCCCCCGACCGTCAGCCAGAAGATATACGGATGGGGGTTCAGCACATTGACCAGCAAGCCTTTGCGGAAACCCAGCAATACGCCCCCCGCGCCTCCCGCCTCCGCTCCCGGGGGTACCGGTGTCCGCAGGGTCTCCCACCCGAGGTAGCAGACATAGCACCCGCCGATGAGGCTAAGGACCGAAAAGCTCACAGGCGGGAGTTGATGTAGCACGGCAAGCACAAGGCCGACGATCAACACATCCGCAACCGGCGGAGCCAGGGCTACACACACCCCACTCTTCCAGCCGTGCCGTAAGCTCTCCTGCATCACCAAGCTGGACAGCGGACCGGGCGTAATGCCGGCACCGAGTCCGAGGCTGATAGCAAAGAGAAAGGTTTGCCAGGCCAGCATTCGCCTCCGTCGATCTTCTCACCCCAGTTTTTTCACCCAGGGTAGCATGATAGCAAGGAGTAAACGGGAGAGGCCCACTCCCAGGAACCTCCGCTCGCCAGACACTCGGGGGCCACCAAGCAGGGGACGACCCACCCCGCCGTTGACGGCACCCCTCCTCGGAGGGGCGACCCGAGCTTGTCGAAGGACCGGAGTGGGCTCCTTTTGGCATCATACCTTAGGCACGGGAGGTCGCTGTATGGCCGAGAGTCACCCCCAGCAGCACGATCATCACGGCCCGCATTTTCGCTTCTGCCCGAAGTGCGGCGGGACGTTAAGCCGTCAGGCGCTCAAACCCAACGAACCCAAACGGCTGGTCTGTGGGAGTTGCTCGTTCATTTTCTATGACGATCCCAAAGTCGCGGCCTGTACCATCCCGGTCATACAGGGCAAAATTCTCCTGTTGCAGCGCGGGATCGAGCCCGGCTATGGCAAATGGGTCTTCCCCGGCGGCTTCCTGGACCGTGGCGAGCGCGTCGAAGACGCGGCCGTTCGTGAGACCTTGGAAGAAACAGGCCTCACGGTGGAAGTGGGGCGTCTGCTCAATGCCTACTCCTACCCCGGTTATCCGGTTGTTGTGCTGGTCTATCCGGCGACCGTGCTTGCCGGCGAGCCTCGGGCCCTGGACGAAACGCTGGCCGTCAAGCTCTTTGCCCCGGTCGATATCCCCTGGTCGGAACTGGCATTTTCCAGCACGGCAGAGGCGCTGACCGAGTACCTCTCAGGCGCTGAGAGACTCTGAGCGGCATCACGCCAGCCCAACTTTTTTTACCGGAGCTTTTCTGTTAGAGTGCCGTAAACCTTGCAGGAGGGTGTGGATGGCAGACGAACATTTATCAGCCGAAGAGAAGCTAAAAAAAGCAACCTGGGGCTATATCGGCGTGGGCATATTATGGCTCTCGCTGATCATATCGGGCATAGCGCTTGAGCGCCTGGACCTGACCAGCGGCTTCCTCACCGGCCTCCTGCCGGGTACCGTCAACACCCTGCGGGCCGACAACGCCGCGCTCAACGACCAAGTGCGCGAGTTGAAGGACTCCAAACAACGTCTGGACGGTCTGATTGGGCGCGAGCGGGCCACCGCCGAAGCGCTCGATTATTGCCAAGCCGAGAACAGGGAGATTAACGCCGAGTTGAAAGCGCTCAGGGCGAGTACGCCAGCTGCGGCGGACTGATACGCTTGCCGGGCATTTTTTGCCCTATGCAGCGCTTCGCCCGACAAAGGGGCGTCTGGCCGGACGTCCCTTTCAGGAAGCAGTCTTGAGCAGGACCGACTCCTGCCAGGCATGCTGACGCCGGATAAACTCCGTCACGACATCAACCGTGGTCTGGGCCAACTCGATATTAAACAAATGGCTGGTATTGGACAGCATGGTCAGGTCGGCGTTGGGAATCCGCTGAGCCAAGGTGACGGAGTTCTCCGGCGGAACCAAGCCATCCTCTTTGCCAGTCACCACCAGCGTCGGCACGCTGATGTCCGGCAGGCGCTCATACGTATCATGCCCCTGAATCGCAGCCATCTGGTTGATCATACCGTGCTTGGGGGTCGGATGCCGGCTGGCAAGCCGGTGGAGTTCGAGCAGGGTGTCCATGTGCTTTTGCATGAACCACGGGGTGACGGCAACCTTGGTCATGGCCAGGGCAGCTTGTTCCACATCGAAGGCGGCAATATTGTTCAACATGTCCAGTACTTCAGGGTCTTGTGATAGCCGCGTCTTCTCCCCGCCGCAGTTCGTGCAGCCCAGGACCAGACTCTTGACCCGTTGCGGATGACGCAGGGCAAATTCCTGGGCGATCATGCCGCCCATTGAGATACCGAAAACGTGGGCTTGCTCGATCCCGAGATGGTTCAGCAGGCTGGCGGTATCATCCGCAAACATCGTCATTGAGTATGGGACATCCGGCTTCCCGCTTTGCCCCACTCCACGGTTGTCAAAGGTAATCGTCCTAAAGGTCCGGGCAAAGCCGTCAACATTCCAGTGCCAGCCGACCGAGCTGACGGTGAAGCCCATAATGAGGAGCAACGGTTCCCCCTGCCCCTGTTCTTCGTAGTACAACTCAATGCCACTTGATTCGATATGCGGCATAGATCGCTCCTCCTTCTTTCTCGTTTCGGTCGTGCGGCGCACAAAAGGGCAATCGCCGGAGATTACCCTTTATTCATATCTGAGTGAATGATTCCGGGCTAATCGATATATGGGCTGAAATTCCGCATGGCGAGCAGGAGGGCTTCGAGGTCGGCATACTCGCTCAGTTCGATATACAGGTCATTATACCGGCTGCGGACTTCATCGGGGTCTTGTTTGTCCTGGGGGACAGTAAAGAGCGCCTCGAACTCTTTGAGCATACCTTGTGATTGCAGCTTGGTCTCAACCGAAATTTCATCGTTGATGGCAATCAGCAGCTTGACTCGATGCATCAGCCGCAAGACCATTTCTTCATCGCTTCGCTCTGGCATGGCGGCGTCTGATCCTCGACCGGTCTAGTTGTCCTCTTTCTGCCCCTGCAACTGGCGTTTCCAGTCGAGCATACGCGCCTTGGCCGCTACAGCTTCAGCCTCCGGGATCATGCCTTTCTGCTGGTACAGGCGGGATAGGACAGTAAAACTCATCTCGTCATCCGGGCTCAATTCGGTCAATTTTTTTGCCATTTCAATGGCTTCATCGAGTTGTTCATTGTCCGCATAGGCGTGGGCTAGGTCGTGTACGGCTTCGACATGGTTCGGGTCGATCTCCAGAATTGCCTTATAGGCGGCAATGGCCTGATCGGTCTCGCCGTCACACAGAAAATCGTAGGCTTCATCGTAGAGTGCTTCGATGGATGGCATGGCCGTTCTCCTTAAGGGGGACAGCCTAGCGGATTTCGGAAACAGCTCCAACCCCGTACCAGCCTCTCATTGACAGGGTTTTGGTGACTTCCTATGCTCTTTTTTCCGTGAATACCCCGCGAAACCAAATAGATGCCCGCGTCCTGGATTTCATCGCCGCCCCTGACGGAAAGGATTTTGGGAGCTTGGCCCTGGATGTCTTTGCCTATCAATTCGAGCGGAATATGCCGTATCGGCGCTTCTGCCTGGCCAGAGACAAGACCCCAGAGACCGTCTGGACTTGGCAGGCCGTCCCGGCCGTCCCCACCGTGGCCTTCAAGGAGCTCGATCTGACCTGCGGTCCGCCGGAAAAAGTCTTTTTGACCAGCGGCACCACGCGGGGACAGGAAAAGCGCGGCCGACATCTCGTCCCCGATCTTCATTTATACTACACCTCGGCGCTAGCCCACTTCTCACAGTGCGTACTGCCTGAAAATCGTCCGCTGCGGGTCCTGAGCCTGATTCCTGATCCTGAGACCCGGCCACACTCGTCGCTGACCCAGATGGCCGAATGGGTGAGACACGATCTGGGAACCCCGGACAGCCGGTATTTCATTGATGCGGACGGCATTCACCTGGAAGCCTTTGCCGCAGCCATCACCCACGCCCAGGAGACGAGCGAGCCGGTGTGCGTTCTGGCCATTACCTCAGCCCTGGTCGCCTTCTTCGATTGGTGCGCTGCCAACCGGAAAACATTTGCGCTCCCTTCCAGTAGCCGCATTATGGATACCGGCGGCAATAAGGGCAAAGGCCGTTCGCTCTCGCGCAATGGCTATCTGCAATCGTGCTGGAAATATCTCAAGGTCGCCGGCTATTACTGCGTGAACGAATACGGCATGACCGAGATGGCCTCACAGTTTTACGATCACATCCTGTACAACCGCTTTCGGAAGAGCAACGAGCCGCGGTATAAAATCGGCCCGGCCTGGACGCGCACGCTGGTCGTCCATCCTGAAACCCTGGAAGAAGTGCCACCGGGAGAGCACGGTCTCCTCCGTCACTTTGACCTCGCCAACTGCGGCTCGGTCATGGCGATTCAGACCGACGACGTGGGCTATCTGACGGGCACGGGGTTTGAGATTATCGGCCGGATCCCCGGCTCGGAATCACGTGGGTGCGCGCTGGCTCTGGACGAGTTTTTATCCGCCCAGTGAAGAATAGAGGCATGCCGTCCCCCTCCCCGACCGACCTGAGCGCGAGGCTTGAGACCCTGCTCGCCAACCGCCTCCGACACCTCGTCCCCAAAACAGCCCGGGACATCCTGGGTTGTATAGATCAGGCCGCGCAACGCTGGCTCGACCCCAACTCACAGGAACGCCAGGAAGCCGAAGCCCGCCTCCCGGAAACGACTGGCCTCTCTCCAGTCATGATCCGGCGCGTGCTGCCCCTTATTTTTCAGGAATATCGAGCGAGCAGGATAGCAGCGCTCTGCGTTGACGAATTGGGCGGCCTTGATGCCCTTGACCGTTTTGTCCCGTCTGTCTCAGGACAAAAGCGTGCTGCTGCCCCACCGCTGACAACGCATGTCCTGGCCGGTAACGTGCCTGGAGCCGGACTCGATAGCGTCACCTTCTCCCTACTGGTGAAGTCCGCCGTCCTGGTCAAAGCCTCGTCCGTGGAGCCCATCCTACCCACCCTGTTTGCCCGTTCGATTCAGGACATCGACCCAAGCCTGGGTGCCTGTCTCAGCGTCGTTTCGTGGCCTAGGGGAAACGCAGAACTTGAAGACTTGGCGTATGGACGGACAGACCTGGTTGTTGCCTCCGGCTCGGATGTGAGCCTCGCGGCCATTGGGAGACGAACGCGCGGACGATTCATCGGCTACGGGCACAAAGCAAGTTTCAGTCTGGTGACCAAAGAAGGGCTGGCTGATGCGGAAGAGACCGCTCACAGAGCGGCCTATGACGTGGCATTATATGACCAGCGGGGCTGTCTGTCTCCTCAACTCATCTATGTCGAGGAAGGCGGACTCGCCACCCCAAAAGAGTTCGCCGCTCTGCTCACCACGGGCCTCGCCCACTGGCAAACCGAGCTGCCGCGCGGGCCGGTCTCACCGGAACTCAGCACCGCCATCCGAAGAGTGAGAGACGAAGCCGAATGGCAGGCGTTGGCTGGGAAGGATATTGTCCTGCACGCCAGTCCCAACGGAACGGACTGGACCGTGGTGTACGATGCCGACCCGACCTTCGTCCAATCGCCTTTATATCGGACGGTCCGGGTGAAGCCGTTGCAGCACATTGCCCAGCTTGGCCGGATTCTTGATGCGTGGCGCCCTTATCTCGAAGCCGTGGGGGTGGCGGCAGACCCGGAGCGGCTAGCGACTCTTGCCGGGACATTAGGAGCGTTGGGTGTCAGTCGCGTGTGTCCAATCGGGACGATGCAAATTCCCCCGCTGAGTTGGCGTCATGGCGGCAGGCCAAGAATTGGTGATTTGGTGCGATGGATTGGATGGGAGGGCTCTAATGGAGAGACGGGATGTCCTCTTAGTGGGGCAGAAGCCCCCATCCAAAGAGGGGATCAGAGGCAGCACACGTGATACGGACCCTCTCTACACCGGCGGTATCCAGCGCAAATCCTGGTAGCGTCGAATCAGATTCCGAAACATATCCTCTGTATCCATACACTCGTGAAAACCGGCCTGCCGAATCTTAATCGTACTGACAATGACGGGCGGTGGCGGCGCTGAGGCGCCGTAGGCAAAAGAAAAGTCGGTCAACTCGAACGAGCCGCCCACAAAGTCCAGCATCTTTCGCGGGGATCTGAGTCGATACTTATCAACAATCGCGGCCCATTCGGCGTCGCGCTTGGGCATCTCTTCCGTGAGACACATCGGCTCGGGCGGACCGACTTCCATACCCAAGGCATCGGCGATCGTCGGCCAGACGTTCTGCCACACAAACACATCGCCATTCGTGCTGTTGAATGTCTCGTTGCGGGCATTCGGGCTAGTCGCGGCCCAGGCCAAGGAGCGCGCCAGCAGGTCAGCGTCCACCGCTTCAAAGACGAAGGGCGGGCCGCCGGGAAACGAGAGCGGGAGACCGGCCTCATTGCGGAGTGCCGCGTAAACGCAAATGGCGGGCAGCACGTTGAGGTTGCCCTTGAGCGCTTCGCCAAAAATAAGCTGGGGCCGGAAGATTGACCAGTGCCAGTCCTCTCCCCGCTGCTGTTCACGCAGATAGTCTTCTTGCAGAAAATAAAAATTCTCGTGCTGATGACGCGGCCAGCGCTCCCGCGCCGGTACGGGAAACGGCTCTTTATGCGCACCGTAGGCTTTGGTGCCCTGCAACAGCGATACATGTTGGAGTTGGGTTGCCGCAGCCTTGAGGGGCTCGAACAGATTCTCCAGCATCCTCAGATTCGCGTCCATCTGGTCCCGCTCTTGCCAGCCCTGGACCACCCCGGGCTTTTCATACACTGCGGCATAGACCACATGGGTCACCCCGTGCATCCGGCTGAAGACCTCGGTGCAACGGGCCTGGTCTTGCAAGTCGACGGATACGAGCGTGGCTCCCTCAAGGCCGTCAGGAATCCGACGCGACACGCCCACGACATCCCACTCCTCCAGGCTGGCAAAATGGCGCACTGCTGCAAACCCCACCAGACCGGAGGCGCCCGCCACTAAGACTCTCTTCTTAGCCATCACTATCCTCAGTGTCCACGGCGTACGCTATCAATTTGTCGGTCAGGGTCAAGAGGCTTTTGCTTGCTGAGCGAACCTCTCTCACATATGCTGCGGCCTATGGCTGCGCTTCGCGACAATTTTCTGCGCTATGTGGCTCAGACCTCGCCCGCGCCCATGGGGGTGGAAGTCGCGCGGTCGCGCGGCTGTGTCGTCACAGACACCAGCGGCATGGACTATCTCGACCTGCTGTCCGGCATTGGCGTGGCCGGCATCGGCCATACCCATCCGGCGGTAGTCCGGGCCGTTCAGACCCAGGCCGAGTACTATCTGCACGCCATGGTCTACGGTGAATACGTCCAGCAGCCCCAGGTTGACTTGGCGTGCCGGCTGGCCGAACTGACCCCCGGCGCACTGTCGGTGACCTATTTCACCAATAGTGGCACGGAGGCAGTCGAGGGGGCGCTCAAGACCGCCCGGAAATATACCGGCCGGACCGGCTTTGTCAGTTTTGTCGGCAGCTTTCACGGCGACACGTTCGGCTCCATGTCGGTGGGGGGGAATCCGGTCTATCGCGGCCCGTTTGAACCCCTGCTGCCAACCACGACTTTTCTGCCTTTTAACGATCACTCGGCCTTGCACGCCATAGACGAGAGCGTTGCCGCGGTCATCATCGAGCCCATCCAGGGCGAGGGCGGTGTCCGTATCCCGGACGACGACTATCTCCCTACACTCCGACAGCGCTGTTCCGAGGTCGGTGCCTTGCTTATTTTTGATGAGGTGATCACCGGCTTCGGGCGAACCGGCCGGTTGTTCGCCAGCGAGCACTGGCAGGTGACACCGGACATCCTGGTGGTTGCCAAAGCCCTCGGCGGCGGTATGCCCCTCGGGGCGTTTATCAGCACCCCGCAGATTATGGCCACCTTGTCACACGACCCCGCTCTTGCCCATGTCACGACGTTTGGCGGGCATCCGGTGTGCTGTGCCGCAGGGCTGGCCGCACTCGACGTTCTGCTTCAGGACGGCCTCGTGCAGCGAGCACGAGATAAAGGAGCGGAGTTTTGTCGCCAGTTGGAACCCCTAGTCGAGAGCGGCCGGTGTGCTGCCGTGCGGGGACGAGGGTTGCTGATCGGCCTACACTTCCCTACCCCGCACCTGACGCAGCAGTTTGTGCGGGACTGCTTTGCCCGAGGTCTCGTCCTGGGCTGGACCTTGCACGAAGACACGGTTGTCCGTCTGGCTCCGCCGCTCGTCATTTCTTCGGCAGAGATTGAGCGCGCCGTGTCGGTCATGCAACAGGTGCTGGAGCGTCTCTAAGCGGGACACGGTCCGAGACGCGCCCGGTCCTGCTCTATTTTCCCCCAGGCGTGTACCTTGGTAGGCAAGATACGGACCATGGCATTATCGGCGAAAGTAAGGTCCATGGCTCGATACTGGGGATAGCGCGCGCGCAGCCGGGCCAGGATACGGGCGTATTCGGCTTCATCGTCCACCAGCGCGGTCGTACCGGTTATGAGGACATAGGCGAGCCTGGTCCAGTCGTCGTCATAGTCGTCAATCACAATGGCCGCCTGCGGGTTTTCCAGCATGTTGCGGATACGCTTGAGGGGTCTGCCCGTCTGGCGCTTGGGCTTTTGGTCCACCACGAAATACACGTGTTCGCCATCAAACGCATAACAGAACGGTATCACGTGCGGCTGACCCGCAGCATCAGCGGTCGCCAGGCGGGCAACCGCATGGTCATTGATGAAGCGCTGGACCGGCGGCGGAATCACGACAGGCATACGACGGAGTCACTTGCCTGCCGGCCTCAGCGCATCGGTCTCGGCCCGGCCGGCGTGCAGAGTGGTCTGGAGCGGTCTGCCACAAAAAGACGCCTGGGCTTCACGGTCGAATTCCTCGGCCCGGCCGGCGTAACGCGGAGAAAAATGAAAGACCCGCAGTTCCTGCGCGTGGGAGGAGCGGCCCAGGAGGCCGGCCTGTTTTGCGGTGAGATGATAGCGCCGGGCAGCCTGGTCTGCGTCGGCATCCAGAAACGGGGATTCACAGAAAAAGACATCCGCATCCTGGGCCAGGGCCGCGATGCGTTCCGCGTTCTCAGGACTGAAGAGTGTGTCCACTACATAGGCAAATTTCTGTCCTCGTGTTTCCTTGACCAGCGAGCCCCGCACCTCGCCCAGGCTGAAATCCCGGGACCGGTCCTGCCCGTTTTCCTGCCACTTGGCCGTGACCACATCCGGCTCTCCCCTGCGCAGGGCGTTCTTGAGCGCAGACAGCCACGGCCCGGGGGGAACACCCAGCCGCGCCAAGCAGGCGGGGTCCACATTCAGATGGCTCTTCTCTTCCAGCGCAAACGCCAGGGAGTAGATGCGGTGGTCCAGATGGGTCGCACGAATAGAGAATACCGGCTCATCCACCACCAGTCCGTGGAAGGGCTGTTCAGGCAAGGCCTCACGCCGAAAACCGCTTGTCGCATGAAAGACAGCCCGCCGAATCGAATCCGGCCAGACCTCTGCCACCTCGAGCGAAAAACCATACCCCTCAACCAGATTCCAGGTATAGCCACGCAGTTTGCCCTCAACGCAGTCCAGGACACCGGGAGGACCGCACAGCCACAGGGTCTGGTCCCGACCCAGAAACACACGCAGCAGCCGGTCGAACCCGATGAAGTGATCCATATGGCAGTGGGAGACACATACATGGCTGACCCGGCATAGGTCACCGGCGGGGAAGCTGTCGTTTTGACCGAGGTCGAACAAGACGGCCCGACCTTCCCAGCGCAGATCAATGTACAACCCGGGGTCGCCAAACGGCCCGTTTATCAGACGGGGGGCAAAGGCAGGATTCATGGTAGCGGGACAGTCTACTTTTTGCTGAGCCGAGGCTCAAGCCGTGCGTGATATTATCCGTTGTGTCCCACGGTTTGCAAGGGAGAACGGACAGACGTGATACGACAGTTTCGAGATGGAAAATCCCCTCCCGAGAGAGAAAAAATATCAGGGTTATTGACAGCCCCCGGACTGGTCGCTACCCCTACTAAGACCGACGCCAGCAAGAGCGGGCAGGCAAAGGGAGCGACCGGCAATGGCGACGATGATCACCGATGACTGTATCAACTGCGGGGCGTGCGAGCCCGAATGTCCCAATACCGCCATCTACCAAGGCGGAGTGGAATGGGAATTGAACGGCGCGACCAATCCTGCCATTGATGAGGAAATCTTTTATATCGTTCCGGCTAAATGTACGGAGTGCGTAGGCTTTTTCGACCAGGAAGCGTGTGCTGCCGTATGTCCGGTCGACTGCTGTATCCCGAACCCAGACATTGTCGAGACGGAAGAAGTACTACTGGCCCGGGCCAAGGAACTCCATCCCGAGGAAACGTTTGGAGCGGATTTCCCCTCTCGCTTCAAAGGGAGCGGGGGAGAGGCGGCTCCGGCCGAGGCTCCAGCGGCTGAAGCTGCTCCGGTGGCGCAACCTACCGCCCCTGCGACCGTGCTGGCTCCACAACCCGCCCCGGCTGCCTCAATACCGGCCCCGGCTGCAGACCCCGTCTCGCTCCCCATTCCGAGCGTGGATGAATGGGAGGTGCCGATGAATTGCCAGCGCTGTGGTGGAGAATTCAGCGCACCGTTTCGGCATTTTCGGATTGGTATCGTCTTCTACTGCCCGCATTGTGGCGGCTCGCTCGTGGTCAACTCCTCCATGTTCAAGGATGTCGCCGCTGCCCTGGACAGCTTCCACGTGCAGTGGGCCAGCGACTTTGAGGCGTTTCAGGCAAAACGGCAGCGTGAGCTTGAAGGGTTTGAGGAGCAGAAGCGTGTGGATCTTGAAAATTTCTCAGCAACCCTCAAGCAGGTAGTTTCCAGGGCAAAACCGGCTGGCAGAGCCCACCGCCGGCTGTCGCTATTCGGCTTCCAGCGAGTAGGCTGACCATTAGAGATAGCGCCCGCCCCGGCCCTTCGAGCCACCCTTTCAAGGAGGGGATTGTTCCTCTCCAAAGCCGAGCACTACGGCTCGTACCTCTTCCCCAGTTCCAGAGCTTCTGGAACGCCGAGCAGGGCGGTCAACTCTTCAAACGACTCCCAGCCGGCGCCCTGCACAATACGGCCTGTGGTCTTGAGTTCCTGCATGGCGTCACGCATGCGGATGTAGGCGGCCATCAGGGTTGCGGAATAAATTGTCAACTTGAAGCCGTATGTAGCCAACTCTGGCACGGGCAGTAGCTGTCCATTATACAGGAGCGGCAGGTCGCCGAGTTCCTGGACATAGCGCTTGATATCTGCGTGCGTTTTAATCCCGTCCACAAAAATGAGATCCGCACCCGTCTCTCTATACGCCCGGGCACGCTGGATCACATCACTCCAGCCATTGACCGCCAAGGCATCAGTACGGGCAATAACCACCAGATCCTGACTGCGTCGGGCGTCGCACGCAGCTTTGACCTTCGAGATCATATCAGCCATGGGGATGACCTGCTTCCCGGAGAGAAACCCGCACCGCTTGGGCCACACTTGGTCTTCCATGTGGAGCGCCGCCGCCCCCGCTGCTTCATACTCACGAACGGTCCGGTATACATTTACTGGGTTGCCGTAGCCGGTATCCGCGTCACACACCAACGGGATATCAATGGCGCCCGCAATGGCACGCACGTTCTCGACCATCTCGGCCATGGTCAGCAGCCCCACATCCGGGAAGCCACGCGAGGCCGCCGTCCCGAACCCGGTCATATACACAGCCTCAAACCCGGCAGCTTGGGCAATCTTGGCCTGAAGCGCATCGAAGATAAACGGCGCAACGATCATCTCAGGACCGTCGAGCATGGCGCGCAGACGGGATGCAGTGCTTGACATGGCTTCCTCCTTGGGGATTTTTCGGGACGTCGCGTCAGCCCTTGCGCTTACCACTCGGTTCGCGCTGGCGGTAAGGCTCCACTCGGACTAGGGGCGTCAAAGAAGTCCTCGCTCGCCTGCATCGCGCGGCGCAGATAGCGCTTGAGGAGCCGCTCGGAACGCTTGAGCAGTTCGCTCTTGCCCCGAAAGACGTGTTCGCTCACCCATTCGTTGCGGATCCAACAATCAAACGAGGCTTCCTGAATGAAATTGAACTCCATCAAAAGCCCCAGTTCCTGGGTATCGGCCACAATGGCGCGCAGCGACAGACCGGAGTCGACAATGGCACCACGCAGGTTGGGCGGGAGGGGTATGGCGCGTTTGATCTTCTCGATCTCCCGTTGGGAAGACTTTTTTTCAAGCAGGGAGACATAGCCCCAGGCGCCAGGCGCGGGGGCGGCCTGAGCCAAGAGTTGCGCATTCAGAGCGGTCAGATTCTTTTCGGCCTGGACCTGGTCGTAGTTCTCGACAGTCTTGAAAAACGCGGCTCCAGCCGGAGCCTGCCGTTCGGACTGCTTTGCCCGCTCACGGCTTTTGTGTTCCTCTACCCACCACTCATTCTCCTTGGGTCTTTTTTTCTTTCGCTCCGCCATTGCGCGCTTCCCCCCATAGCACTCGTTCTTACTGGACCGGCAGCAGATACGAAACCCCTGCGGTAAAGGTATGCGTATTCAAGCCGCGGTTTTCATCGTACAGGCTGGCATTCGAGGCGTGCCGGAAACGGTAGCCGAAATTGATAGCCAGATTCTCGTCAATAAAATACGTGCCGCCACCGCCCACCATCTCGGCAAAGTTGAGCCCGCCTCCAAGGTCATAGCCCTGGAGATCCTGATACATGACGCCCAGTCCGCCCTCGATATAGGGATAGAGCGGAATGCCGAGATCAAGATGATAGGTCAGCACCGGCAACATCAGACCGACTTCAAAAGAACCTTTGTGGCGCTCAATCCCCCGGCTTTGTGATTTTTGAGTTATGAGGGAGCCAAACGGTTCGGTGGCGATCTCGATCGAGCCTTTGGGCAGAAACCATTTTGAACCCTGAAAGGCCGTATAGCCAATGCGTAAATGCACTGGGACTTTTTCAATCTTCCGGGATCCAGAGTCTGCACTGACGGTATAACCAGACTGTATCCCGAGCGACCAGGTACCCGCCTTCGGCAAGTCGCTCGCCCAGACTGCAGAACTCACCAGACCCAACATCCCGCTCACCGCGACCAGGGTGCACCACCCCCGTTTTACTTGTGTTATCGTCATCCTGTTCTCTCCATTCTTGTACCATAGCCGCTCTCGGAGACCTGCGAACTAGCCGACGTTCAGGCTGATGGGGCCGTCCGCTCTATCAAGACGCGCAAGGCTTCCCCTTGCTGCTGCATGGACTCATTTTGCTGCCTGAGCGTTTCGCCTTGCTGTCTGAGCATTTCGCCTTGCTGCCTGAGCGCTTCGCCTTGCTGCCTGAGCGCTTCGCCTTGCTGCCTGAGCGCTTCGCCTTGCTGCCTGAACGCTTCGCCTTGCTGCCCGAACGCTTCACTTAAGGCACGCAGCGTCCCCCCTTGCTGTTGCAAAGCCATCATCGTTTCTTGATGCTGATCCTTTGCTTCTTGGTGTTGATCGTCCCGGGCGCTTGCCGCCTTTTTCATAAGCCACAACCCGCCAGCGATCAGGATGCATTGTATCGCACCAATCAGCACCTGAGCAATCAAGGCATATCTTTGGAGCGCCAGGCTTGCCGTTTCATACTCGGTCATAATTCCCGTCTCCCAAGACCCGACACTCGGTTTCAATAAAATCCTTGCTGGTATCGTCCCAACCAAACGCCTTAATGGTTCTGACCTCACGCTCGTAGATGGAGATCACCAGATACGAGGCGTCCGGGTAGGACGGTTCATCGCCGAACATGGCTTGGGCTTTATCGTCAGCGGAAAAATAGGCGTCATGGTTGGGATGGGAATGGTAGAAGGCGGTCAACTCGGCCCCGGTGTCAACCGCTTTGAGCACGGCTAGCAGCTCCGTTGGCTCCATGAGATACGCAGTCGTGGCACCCCGCGGATAAGTGTGCGGGTCCTTGGCGTGCCTGGCGTTTTGAACATTGGTAATGCGGCGGACTTCCTCACGTCCATCCACCCGCATAATGGCCCCACAGCACTCCTCTGGAAAAGTCTCCCGCGCGTGCTGACTCAGGGCCTCGTGTGTCTCAGATGTAAGCTGTACCACTCCGGCTTTTCCTTCTCTTCGCGTGCCCTCGGATTATGGCGGTCTCCCGTGGAAAAGTCAAAATTCGGATCTCCTCTCGGGATGGGTGCCGCGCAGCGGCGGGGTGGGCTCCCACTGATGGAGAAAAAGGTGCGAGGGAAATTCGCCCTGGCCTTCGGCCACCCCTCTCAGGAGGGGATGCTCTACACCCTCTCCCCTTAAAGGGAGAGAACTGAGGAGGGGGCAGAACTGGGAATCCTCTATTTCAGGGTACAAACACTCGCCGCCCTCTGCCCGCTTTGGTACACTTCGCTTCAGGACAGAGAGGGCAGGCCCAGCCGCCCCGGGCCGCACCGCGCTCTCAGTTTCCAACCACGCCAGGCTGCTCGGAGGACCGCAGCGAAACGCGCTGGGCCGACCCGCCGCCAAGGCCCCCGGGGTGAGGCAGCAGACGGCCTGGGAGGTGGCTCACCGGGGGCTCGCCCTCTCTCTGGTGCAGTGGGAGTGGAGGCGGCAGGGTGCGGCGGCAAGGGTGGCCAAGTTTCGCCGCATCCGCTTCGCCTGCACGGCGGCAACGCTCCCACCGGCGGAGGATATATGATGCGTCTGCCCGCTAGCGAGAACTGCACGTGACGCCCGGTAGAGCGGGGATGGAACGGGGGGGAGGTCGCCAGGGACTGTGCGCCCCTCCTCCCGGATTCACACATGGTGTTTGAGTCGATAGCCGCGTTGTAGAGCGCGGAGCTGGGAGAGGCCGTGGAGCATGTCGACGGGGCCGGGGTTTCCATCGTCTCCGGTCCCTCCGCCGCGGCGGGCGCAGTCCCCTGCGGCGACGGCCCGCGAGCCTTTGGGATGGAGGTTTTTCTGCTTTGCGGTCTGGCCTGCAAGCGCGGGCCGGGCTTCGCCTGCGAAGATGTCCTGGAGCAGGCTTCCGGCCCCCGCCGTCGCGACCCTGGCCCCTCGGCAGGCAGGAGCCGCCGGCCCCGAGCGTCCTCGTGCAGCGCGTCCTGACGGGGGCGGGCTCCCTGGAGCCGCGCTCAATGGCGAAGCCTGTGGACTGGATGGGGCGGAACAGGGGTTCGCGCCCCCAGCGCCGCCGGGAGCGGGGCGGGATCCAGCGCGCCTGCTCGACGCGCTCGCCCCGGGGGCTGGTCCACCACCGCCAATGCGCCGGGGGCACCTTGGGCGGGGGGTCGACCGCGCGCCCCTCGCCACGGAAGCCGGGCTGGTGCGCCGGCAGACCGGGCGCCACGGGCCTGGTCTGCGGGCGCCGAAGCGTAACCGCCCCAGGAAGCGCCCGGCGATGCGGGCCGTGCGCTTCCGGGGCCGGGACGGGCCGGCCGTGCGCTCCTGTGCGCCTTCTCAGGCCGGTCGGCCCAGCGGGGGACGCGCGGGCCCGCCCCCGCCGGGCCCCGCAAAACGCCACAGCGTGGGCCACCCCGCCACCCCGCTTGCCTAGGGCAACTCCCGTCAAACACAGGCATCAGAACCTCACACGAACCGCAAACACTCACCCACAAAACACCTCGAGGGCCAGATGTCGGCACACGGGAGCCCCCCGGCGAAGGGGAGAGGATAACGACAGCACGGCACGAAGTGCCGCCTCTTGCCCAAAGGCCGTGCCCCTCGGTCTCCTAGCCCTCAGCGGTTTCATCGCCGGTACACTGTGGTATATAGTCCTCCTTTGCTTTTAGCCCCAGCTATCGGAGACACGCATCGCAAAAGGAGCTGAGTCGTATGGTCACGATTGAAGAGTTCAGCAAAGTGGAGTTACGGGTAGGGACGGTCACAGCGGCAAGACCTCACCCAAATGCCGACCGCCTGCTAGTTCTCAGCGTCGATGTCGGCGAAGAGACCGAACGCCAGATCGTGGCTGGTCTCCGGGCGCATTATCGCCCGGAGGAACTCGTTGGGCGGCAGATTGTGGTGGTCGCCAATCTTCAGCCGGCAAAATTACGTGGGGTCGAGAGTCAGGGCATGCTCCTGGCCGCATCAGATGACGCGCAGGTCATTGTCTTACGACCGGAGAAGCGAGTCCGGTCTGGCTCGCAGGTCCGCTAGCTGCTCTCTTGTCGGAATCCCTTCCCCCCTCCAGAGGAAATATGGAGTGACCCGGCGTGCATGAACATGGGAAGCGGATCCTAGTGCTGACAGAAACAGGGTTATGAGTCTGATCGTATCCGAAGCCGCCAATGCCTTGCCGGCAGCAGGAGCCATTCCTCTAGCCAAGCACCTCCCCCCTAGGGGCGCTGCCAAAGTCCGAGCCGTCATGAAGACCGACATTGCCGGCTTGGCAGCCCGGCTCCACCACTAACTGTGGATTGAGGCTGCTGGTATTGTCGGCCTGACCGCTCCTTGAGTGAAATAGTCAGTAGAGCAAAGAGGAGGATTCCCGTTATTTCGCCTTCTCCAGTCCTTCCCGTATGGATGCTGCTTGTCGCCCGGCCTATTCAGGCGCACGCATATGCCTAACACTGTGATCAGAATTATGGACGGCGGAGACCACCTCGTCCCTCACCGCCCCGTATGGCTCGCCCTGAGGAGAGGTGGACGAGTTCGCGGAATTGTCGGCGGGGACATATACGATCGAAGCCTGGGTGGGCGGTAGCAGGTTGGTATGAGTGAGGATGGTCGGACGGGCAGGTTGCGGGGCAGCCGTATCTCGATCCAGGAATTCCTGCAAAGGGTGAGAGGCGGCAGAGTGTCGGCCAAGGATTTCTCTATTCAGTGAGGACACGGCGATACTGGAGTGGGACTAGGCATCCCGGAATTTCCGGGTTGTCGATCACGGGTAGCCTGTTGTCGGGGGAGGATCCCTGCGCCTCTCCCGCTCTCGTCCCCTGTCTGTGGGACAGTTGGATGTCGGAGTTTGAAGCCGTCAATCGCCTCCCAACCGTCCAATTCGACAGCTATTAAGACTGGGGGCCGCTGAGGCCAGAGGTGTCGTGTGGCCGTCAGGCCGAAACGATAAAAATCAGGGCCCGGAAAAACGGCTGATATCGATCACCGCTCGCTCGTGCCGACCCCCACCAATTTTCGTGCCGTCTTCCTTGTAAGCCTCAACTGTGAACTTGAGCCGCCGGCCCTTGATTTCCTCCAAACGGACTCTACCGGTTACCCGCTGTCCAATCTGGGTGGGTGCCAGATGCCGGACATCTATGTGGAAGCCCACCGTCTGCTCGCCCGCGTCCATATGGGGAGTGAGAAACCGCACGCAGATGCCTTCCATTAACTGGATCATGGCCGGGGTGGAATACATGCTCGGCGCGTCCGGCCCGAGATGCGATATGCCCATCTCGGGTGTGGTCGTAACGGTTTGCTCAAAGATCATGCCGGTTCTGAGTGTGTCCTTCATGCAGGCCTCCAGTTCTTTCCACCGCTGCGACAGGCTCGGCGCAAACAAATCTCCCTTCCAGCACCAACTCCATCGATCCTGAGCACCCTTCGTCCGCGCTCGGGACGGGCCCTTCGGCTTCAGGCGTGTTGTGCTTTACGCTCGGGACGCCGGTTCTCCGTTCATCCTGAACATTGCACCAGCGAAGTCGAAGGAGACGCGTTACGGCAGCAGGGACGCGCGGGTGAGCTCCTTGCGGTCTGATTTCTCCATGGCTTCGCCGGCTTGCGCAAGCGGGAACTCGGCGTCAACCAACTCGTCATACGGGTAGGCATTCATATGTCTGGACAGAAAATTCAGCGCTTTATGCAGATAGTGCGGGTTATAGGTAGCCACACCAATGATCTGGGGCGCCTTGAAGGTAATGAGGGCCGGCGGAACCTCGACGGTCAGCCCCAGGGAGATATTCCCGATCTCCACCACCCGCCCGCCGTTCCGTACCAGATGGAGGGCTTCCAGAAATGCCTGGGGCACACCGGCCACCTCCAGGACTACGTCCGGGCCAAGGCCAGCGCTCAACTCCCGCACCCGCCCGACCCGCGCTCGGGTGTCGGGATACTCACGCATGTCGACGGTCTCATCTGCGCCAAAGGCTTTGGCCCGCTGGAGGCGCAGGTCCACGCCGTCGATGGCAATGACCCGCGCACCGCGGGCTTTTGCCACGGCCATGGCGTGCAGGCCGAGCCCGCCGGCACCTTGCACCACCAGGGTTTCTTCATAGCTGAGTCGGGCTTGGTCCAGCCCAAAGAAAACCTGGGACAAGGCGCAGTTGGCTGCCGAGGCGGCGTGGTCGGGCACATTGTCCGGCACTTTGTAGACGTGCTGGCCAGGCTGGACGTAGTAATGCGTGGCAAACGGCGTATGAAAGTGCGGCGGATCGTGCGGCCCGACGCGCCGGGCGCGGATGCCCAGCACCACGCAGGCCGCCGCGTTTCCAACCCGACAGTTCACACACTGGCCGCAGGTCTCGTAATAGACTGGCGCGATCCGGTCACCCTCCTTCAGGGGCTGACCAGCCGTATCGCGGGTGGCACCCTTGCCCAGCTTATACACCCGGCCTACCATTTCATGGCCGGGCATGACACCGCGCTTGCCAAACTCGCCGCGCCACATGTGGACCTCGGAACCGCACACATTCGTGCGACTCACCTCGGCCAAAATGGCGCCCTCTTCGACCTCCGGCAGGTCGTACTCGAAAAACTCTATGGTTCGCGCCTTGGGAATAAAACTGACAGTCCCCTTCATGGCCCCCCTCCTGTTCGCATCCCCCCCGACTCCCCCTTATTAAGGGGGCAGTGAAGGGGGGGAGTCAGAATGTCGGCGGTCGATATTCACCAAACTCATTGCGCATCGCGTCCGAGATTTCCCCCAGAGTGACATAGGTCCGCACGGCGTCGATAATGGCTGGCATCACATTGCCCCCATCCCGCGCGACCTGGCCAACCCGGTCGAGCGCGGCCCGGGCCGCGGCCTGATTGCGTTCGGCCCGCACAGCGGCCACCCGTTCCTTCTGGCGTTCCTCCAGGGCCAGATCGACCCTCAGCAGTTCGTCGTGGTGGTCTTCCTCAACCGTGAACTCGTTTACCCCTACGATGATCTGCTGCTTGGTTTCAATGGCCTGCTGATAGCGGAACGCGGCGTCGTGAATCTCACGCTGCTGATAGCCGCTCTCAATGGCCTGTACGGCTCCGCCCAGCTTGTCGATCCGCTCGATATACTCAACCGCCTTGGCCTCCAACTCGTCCGTCAGAGATTCAATAAAATACGAACCGGCCAAGGGGTCAATGGTGTCCGCGGCCCCGGACTCGTAGGCGATGACCTGCTGGGTGCGGAGCGCAACCCGCACGGCGTCTTCCGTGGGCAGGGCTAGGGCTTCGTCTTTTGAGTTGGTGTGCAGCGAATTGGTCCCGCCCAAGGCCGCGGCCAGAGCCTGGAGGGTCACGCGGACGATATTGTTCTCTGGCTGCTGGGCCGTCAACGTCGAGCCGGCCGTTTGGGCATGCGTGCGCAGCATCCACGAACGCGGGTTTTTGGCATGAAAGCGATCCTTCATGATTTTGGCCCATAGTCGCCGGGCCGCCCGGAACTTGGCCACTTCCTCAAAGAGATTATTATGCACATTGAAAAAGAACGATAGGCGGGAAGCAAACCGATCGACATCAAGGCCAGCGGACTGCGCAGCTTCAACATAGGCGATCCCGTCGGCCAGAGTAAACGCAATTTCCTGGACCGCGGTCGAGCCGGCCTCGCGGATGTGGTAGCCGGAGATCGAAATGGTATTCCAGTTTGGGACCTGGTCGGCGCAAAAGCCGAAAATATCCGTGATGATCCGTAGGGACGGGCCCGGCGGATAAATATAGGTGCCGCGAGCGATGTATTCTTTGAGCAGATCGTTCTGAGTGGTGCCGTTGACCTTCTCCCAAGGCACGCCCTGTTTTTCCGCCACCACCAAGTAGAGCGCCAGCAAAATGGACGCGGTGGCGTTGATGGTCATGGAGGTGCTGACCTTGTCCAGCGGAATACCGTCCAGCAAGGTTTCCATATCCGCCAACGAGTCAATGGCCACACCGGCCCGGCCGACCTCTCCGGCGGCCATCGCATGGTCGGAATCCCGGCCCATCTGCGTCGGTAAATCAAAAGCCACGGACAGGCCGGTCTGGCCCTGCTCAAGCAGGTAACGGTAGCGCTGATTGGACTCCTCGGCCGTACCAAAACCAGCGTACTGACGCATGGTCCAGAAACGGCCCCGATACATGGTGGGCTGAACGCCGCGGGCAAAGGGATACTGACCGGGAAAGGCGAGCTTTTCCTGGTAGTCACAGTCCTGGGTATCCTCGCTGGTATACACCCGCTTGATTTCTATGCCCGACGTGGTCTCAAAGCGTTCTTGACGCTCGGGAGACCGCGACAGGGCTTTCTTGAGAACGGAGTCTTCCCAATCGTTCCGGGCTGTTGTCACCGTCTTTGCGTTCCTCATAGCGTACCCTCAGCTCGGCAAAAAAACAGGTTTTCTGCCTACAGTAAAACCGTCGGAGAGACAACCTCCTACTCCCCCTCCTTGAGAGGGTGGCCCGAAGGGTCGGAGGAGGTTGCTCAGGTCCGTCTCATGCGTAGAAGTCCCCCCCCCCCCCCCCCCGCTACTCCGCGACCACGATAGAGGAGATTCTTTGCGACTCTCTTGATCCTCTATGCCAACAGATAGGAGCCGAGGTGAAGGGGAAAGACGCACCGGGTTGGATGTTTCTGGAGAGAGGGACATGCCGGGAGCGAGACTCGAACTCGCACGCTGTCTCCAGCGGTGGATTTTGAGTCCACTGCGTCTGCCAATTCCGCCATCCCGGCAGGGCCATGGCACCGGATACTATCGGACAGGCAGACATCCTGGCAAGGGAGCCTCCCTCAGCCGGAGGATGAGCTTTCGGCCGTTGAGGCAGCGTGAAAAGCCGCTCGACATGGTCTGGTACGAGAGAAGGTTATGGGATAAGAAGAACCATGGGGGAAGAATCTGCGAGGAGCAACACCATGTTCATGGCCGCAGTTCCGCTCCGCTGCGGCTCTGTGAAACAACGCGTCGCCGATAGGTACGGCCGACTTGCCATCCGCCTGAAGGAGGACCGTGAGGGGGGCAAGCCCGTAGCGAGGAATCGAAGGTAAGGGCTCCATGTTCAAGTTTTGGCTGCAGGACAAGCAGCCTTGGCCGCTAATTCGGACCCTGGTCTCTTGATACCATGCCTGGGTTTCCGGAGGAATCGGCCGAGATGACCCGCTTGACTGAAAGACAAAGAACAATGGGTACGGCACGGCCTCACGAAAAAGATGAGGCGCTCCCGCTGACCCTTGAGTATAGAACAGTCCGTGTCGAAGAGGGCTGCAGAGATTGGCTCACCCTGGGACGAGCTGCGGCAAAATTGATGGAGCGCAATATAAACAAGTCCCTTCCGTTTAAAACATCACCAGGAGTTTGTGGCCGGGATGAAACGTTTTACACCGGCGGCTGAGGTCATGAAAAAAGCGGAAGGCTGGATAGCCTACCGGCGCAAAACGCAGCGCCCTGCGGCCCGCTAGCGGTTCCTCATAACGGGGAGAAGGAGATACTGATGGAATCCCAAGACGTCGGGGCAAAACTTCGGCAACAACACGACGCACTCAAGGCGGACATTGGCACAATTACCGCCCTACTCTCCAAGGAGGGGTCTCAGACAGACTTTCCGAACTGGCGACTTGAGTTGCTCTGGGCCCTGCGGGATTTTTCCAACGACCTGCATAAACATTTTGATCTGGAAGAGGAGGGAGGCTTTCTGGGCAGTGTCCTGGAAGTCGCACCGCAACATCACCAAGCGGTGAAAAGGCTGGAGGCAGAACATGAGACCATATCGGCTCAACTTGGTCAGGCGATCGGTGAGCTGAAAGGGATGGCGGCGTCAACTCGTCAGCGATTCCTTCCCATTCGCGAGAAAGTCGAGCGCTTGTTCGACCAACTCCGCCAACATGAAGCCACGGAGGGCGAACTGCTACAGGAGGCGTATGTCCAAGACGAAGGAGGGTGAGACGGGGCCTTGATCAGATGACCTGTTGGGTCACAGCGATGAACGCCGCGCCCTATGCCTTCCTCAGTGTTCGTCCCTCAAGAGAACCTCCCACCACCAACAGCCCAGACGGAAAACACGCCCAGGGTAAGCGTAGCCACCGCCCAGATGCGGGTGAAGGAGGGCGGTTTGTTGAGCCACCAGATACCCATGCTCTTGAAACGGACCAATCCGATGAACGGCATGGCGAGGCCCGCCACGACGAATATCACGCCGACGACCTGCAACGTGGTTGGGATGCGTGAGAGAGGGGAAGCAGACCATAGCGCAAGCCCGAATATGAGCCGGAGGGCTGCGCTAGTCCAGAGTCCCCCACGGGTTTGCCAGCGAGAAAGAAAGGCTAAGAGCGTGGTGGGAGAAACAACCCCCTATAGGCCGAAACCGATAAGGAGAACAGAGAGGACTAGCGAGGAGAACCATATTCGGCCTCGTTATCAAGCCATGCTTTTGAGCAGGGTGTCAAACTCTCCGCCGTCCAGCCAGATTCCCCGGCACTCGGGACAGGCATCAAGAACGACCGAGCGGCCGAGCGCACTCGACACGCGCAGCAGTCCGGCGGCGTCGCGTGGGCATTGGCCGTGTTTCTGGTTGACTCCCCGGGGAGCGCCTTTCCCCCGCAAAGCCGCAAGGTCGGAGATGCTTTCATGCAGCAGAGGGACGAGTTCGTGATTGTCAAACCAAATCCCCCCACACGCCTTGCAGCGATCTACTTCAATAGCCTGCACTTGCGTTGCAACCAAGAGGCCGTTGGGACATTTTGGACACTGCACAGTTCGACTCCTCGTCTTTTGTTTTTTTTCGTTGCCGATATCATAGCGGAAAGCGTGGACAGATTCGACGCCGGAGAAGCAACAGTTTTCACAGGGGAGAACGGACACCGCACAGGGCGGGCGGCACGAAGGAGACTAGCGGCCCGAGTGCCCCGGCATGCGGGGGGCGCGGGCCACGCTCCTCTCGCGATATCATCAACCCGTTCGTCCAGGAATTCTTCCCGAGTCGCCTGGGTCTGATTCTGCTTGACCTGTTGGGCCTCCACATCCCTGTTGGTCGTCCCCTATGATGTACATCGCCGCAAAAGGATGCTGCTCCTTGCAACGGTCTTTACCGCTCCGACCGACAAGCTAGGCGATGGGCCTCATACGCCGTCTATATCGACCGGCGGTCAATCTTCAGCCACTGTTCCGGCTTCCTCATTATTTCTGGCTTTTACAGTTGGGGTGATTCTCCTCAACATGCCGCGTCGGGTCCGCGTGACCGGAGACATCGTCGGTGGCGCGGTGTGTGTCTATATGCCGATTGGCCTAGGGCCTGTTACCACTCATGCGCATGATTCTGGCATCCTGGATGTATGGAACTCACGCAGGCTCCATACGACCGGATCGAGCCCCCTCTCCCGGTACCGCGCGGCCCGGTCCGCCTCTCCAATCGCCCCGTGCTCACCTCTCTCTTGTCGGTCGCCGCGCCGGGCGGCAACGGGCGCGGGTGCCCGCCCCGATTTGGCCCCTGGCACACCATCGACCCCCGGCTGCCCCGCGGGTCGCACCCCGGCGTCCTTGATCGGGTCTGCGAGCGTCTGCACCGCGCCCCGATCGTGCGCCTCAAGCGGGCAGCCCGGTCGCTAGCCCGCCCCTCGTCAAAGTCCCTCCCGCCGGCCCGGGGGCGCGCACACAACTGGCCCCCCACCCCTCGGCCGCTCCCGAGGCGGTGGGACCACCAAGAGGCATAGGGGGCCGCGGATGCGCGCCCGGCGCTCGGCTGCTCGCGCCCGCCCGGGCCCGCCCCCGCCACCCCGCTCCTCCCGCGGGGATGACGGCCCGGGCGTCCGCGGGTGCCCCTGGCAAAGACTGCCATGATCCCGCCCGTGTGGAATGACGGCCCGGGCGTCCGCGGGTGCCCCACGGCGGCTCCGGGCCGGGGCGCGGGGGGAGGAGCCCGGGGGGCCGCGGCGAAGCCGGGGGGGGGGCCTTGGGCGTCTGCCTGGGAGCTGTCCACGCGGCGCAATGAAATCGCGCGGGTGTGGCGTCGCTTGCAGGGAGGCAGTCGCCTCTGCTCGCGATGCGAGCAACGCGACGTGCTATTCCTTGGATGCATCGTCTTCGCCCTCATCATTGATGCCTTGCGATAGTGCTAACAGGACCTAGCGCGTATCTGCATAAAATGGCTTGAGTGCAGCCGGCGAAACGCCAAGGAAATGACACAGCCGCAGGCCCCACATGAGGAGAATGGTCTTTGTGATCCCGTGTTTTTGCCAGCGCCGGGCGGAGGTTTTCACCCGTCCCCGCAAGCAGGCGATTTTTCCCGCCCGTTTGAGTTGACGGCTGAACTCCAGGTCTTCCATGAGGTCCCACTCCGGGTAGCCGCCGATCGCCTCAAACACCGCACGACGGACAAAAATCCCTTGGTCCCCGGTGGCGATACCGGTGAGACGGGAGCGGACATTCATCAAGGTGCCAATCGCCCGAAACGGCCAACCCGGCGCGTCCACATGGACATCGAAACGTCCGCCCACCACCTCGGGGTCGGCCAGCGCGTCCACGATCAGCGCTGCAAACCCGGCGGGGGGCCACGTATCCGCGTGGAGAAAGAGGAGGGCTTCACCCCTTGCGGCGCGGGCGCCGGTATTCATCTGCCGGGCACGGCTACGCGGCGCACGAACAAGCCGGTCGGCGTATGGGCGTGCACACTCCGCTGTGCCATCGCCGCTGCCGGCATCCACCACAACGATCTCGCAGGCGCTCGCCTGACGGACTCGCCTGAGCGTCTGCTCAATGACTCCGGCCTCGTTCAGTGTGGGAATCACGACACTGACGCGCATCAGCCTCCCACCCGCAGAAAAGCCAGGGTCAGTTGGTGCTTGAAGCGGGCCTGGTCCGGCCCGCTGACGCTTTGATACGTGATCTGCAAGCGCGTTCGCCGGAGAACGAGCGCGCGGCTGAGCGGGCTCTGCTCCGGTTCGCGCGGCTGCACGACCACCTCCAGCGTCCCCTGGCCGAGGGCCGTCCGGTAATGCCGCTCCGCGTCTCTCTGCTCCCGGGTATACGGGTAGTGATACTGCCGAAATAAGTTTTCGAGGCGCGGGATGACCTCCTCCGGGGGGAACGCCACATTCCATTCCAGGCCGGGGTCCGTCATGCGGCTCTCCGGGCATGTCGAAAGACGGTCCAGAGAATTTTCCAGCCGGCCGAGAGAGTGCCGGTGACCGTGCCGCTCACTTTGGAAGCGCCAATGCGCGGACGATAGCGGACCGGCACCTCCGTGATGCGCAGGCCGTGGCGGATGGCCTTGAGTTGCATTTCGACCGTCCAGCCATAGGTTTTCTCCTGCATATCGATGGCCAGCAGTTGAGGAAAGCGGATAGCGCGAAACGGCCCGAGGTCGGTATAGGTGAAACCGGACAAGAGACGGATGAGCCACGTTGCCAGCGTATTCCCCCACCGCGCATGAGGGAGGAGCGCGCCGGCGGCGGCGCGTTGCGGGCGGGAGCCGATTACCAGGTCATAGCCTTGCTCGAGGATAGGCCGGACAAGGGCGCCGAGTTCGTCGGGATAATCGCTGTAATCGCCATCGAGAAAGACCAGGATATCGAGGTGTTTGTCCTGGAGATATCCGATACCCGCCAGACAGGCCCAGCCATAGCCGCGCCGGGGTTCACCGAGAACCGTGGCCCCATGCGCTCGGGCCACGGTTGCCGTCCCGTCCGATGAGCCGTTGTCGACCACCACGACTTCGACAAGCCGCTCCCACGGCAAGTCCCCCAGCACCTTGGGCAGGGAGGCGGCTTCATTGAGCGCAGGAATGACTACCCCAATACGGGGGGGCGGGTTTTCTGTCTGCATACGCTACGGCAACAACTCGAAGGTGACCTGCACGGGGGTCCGGTCAGCGGGCAAGATGGCCGGATCGGCCTGAAACCGCTCCGGCCACGCCATATAGTCGGCGATACTCAACCCCCCGTTGCCCAGCTTCCCACTCGGACAACTGTAGAGACACACCAAACAGCCCGGCCGTGAGACAAACGGCACCTCATTGAACCAGCGGTCCCGATTACCCTCGAACGTCCAGACCGGGAGCTGGGGATTGGAGGGAGACGGACGGAAAATCCGGTGAATCGGGAGGCCCTGGGGCTGGGCCGGCCAGGAGAGGAAAACGGCCAAACGACTGCCCTTGGCCCTTTGGCGTGAGGCCGGATTGTCCGGGTCTGTCCGCTGCGTCCACGCCTCCATCGACAACGTATTGCCCGGTTGGGCACCAATTTCGAGTAACGCGGCGTGAAAGGCCAGGTCATCGACCGATGTCTCAATGAGCGCAGTTCTGGAGTGGCCCCCCTTCCAGGTCAACAGATGATAATGCGCCGCGGCCCCCTCGGCCCGGTTAAAACGCCCCGGATGGATGACCCCATGGAGGGTGACCTGTTTCGACTCTGGGGAAATAACCAGCCGGGTCTCAGGCGTTGCCGCCTGCCCGGCGCGGGCGAGCGATACGCTCCCCCACAAAAAACAGGCAACGCTCAGGCCGGCGGCAGCAGACTTCCATGCGGTACGGCACATATTCAGACCCGTGGGGGGCGCCGCCTCTGCCAAGCTTCCCAGGCCAAGGCAACGTAAAAAGGCAGATATTCCCCCCAGACCACCCAGCGAAACAGTTCCGGCTCGCCACGATACAGGAAATGAAAGACAGTGTAGTACAATCCCAGGAGGCCGGACAAGAGCAACCAGGAAGGGTGCGGAAAGAGGCAAATAAACGGCATCACCCACATATAATACCACGGATTCCCGACCGGGCTGAGCAAGAACATCGCCCCCATCACAACGAAACAGCCACGCACGAGCGTTTCCCCATTTCCTTGCCTACTCCAGCCGACAGCCACCCCCACCACCCCGCCCAGACAACTCGCCACAACGCCGTTCGTCAGCCAGCGGTCGCCTAGCGCCTGATGGAAGACCGGAAAGAGCAGACTGTTGGTTTGCCAGTGGGCCGCAAAGGTGACAAAGCCCTGCCACAATCCGCTCCCCGCCGCCACAAACGGGGCATAGCTCCCCACAACCGTCAGCCCGGTCAGCGCGAGCCCGCCGCCCGCTCTCCTGAAACCGTAGCGCCGCCAAGCGTGTGCGACAAAAAGGGGCAACAGCACGACCGGAAAAACCTTCCCCGCTATGGCCCCGCCCAGGCTCAGGAACCCGACCGCCACGCGTCCGCCAACAAGCGCCAGCAAGGCCAGGACCAGCAGGAAGGTCGGCACGACGTCATAGTGCGCGGAGTTGATCGTCTCTTTGATGACCAGCGGAGACCAAGCATAGACCACCACCCACGACGGGCAGCGGCCCAGGTGGCGCAGCAATCGGACCAGCGCCCCGCACACGGCCAGGTCAAAAAAGAAGAAGAGCAGGCGTAAGGCGAGCACGCTGCCCGGCACGATCAAGGCCGCCAGACCGAAGACGCCTTGCGCAACGGGAGGGTAGAGGGTCAGCACCTCCGGGTGGTTGATCCGCGATAAGAGCAAGGCAAGGTGCGCATCCGTTTCGGCCAGCTCCCGGTAGGGGCGGAGCGACTCTTCCTCGCCGTTGTCCGCTTGCACCGCGCGCGGAGTGAAACGGTAGGGGTTCAGACCGCTAGCCACCACCGTGCCGTCCCACAGATAACGATAGAAGTCGTCCTCTTGGATGGGCTCGGAGAAGAGGACGACCGACCGAAAGAGGGCGGCAAAAATCACCACCAGCGCGAGTGCTCCCGACTCAGGCGGCTGTCGTTTGATCCGCCAGACCGCTACGGCATAGACCAGAAACGCGAGACCGTACACTCCCACAAAGCTCAAGATCGGGCGCTCCTGATGCCCGTGGCCATAGCTGAATGACTGGCTCAACCACGCCATGGCGGCATAGAGAAGCAGCGAGAGCACACCGAGAATAGTCAGCCGGAGGGAGAGGCCACGGGCAGGCATAGGCGCAACGAAGATACTTCTCCAGATGGTGGAAGCAAGGCCGAGAGCTTCAGAGTTTTATCAAGCGCCCCCATAGCGCACAGGGGGGCCCCTACCCCTCTAGGGCAAAATGTCCACCCCGGGAATAGATCTGGCCTCGATAATGCTGTTATGACCCCACCCCGGAGGGGAGAGGGGTGGCTTGACCTTTCGTGATAGTGAACCCCGTTTCCGATAGGGCCGGCTGGGCCTACGGCGCGTATAGACAGCCTGCTCGTAGCGATGTTTCGTCAGTCACCCCACTCCTCACCATGTACGGGAAACTGCCCCTGACGGTTAAAGGGCAAATCGGGGCGAGGACGCCCTCTCGTCCCGTCCTCATACAACGCAAGTACGGACGAAGAAGCGGCTCAATCTCCTTGGTTGGGCAATTCCCTCGCCGAATCCAAATACCTTTGGGCGGATTGCCCAGAGGTGAAGCCGAGATGCCGAAAATCAGCGGCTTTCGAGACACTGATGAATCCGTGCTCCTTGGCGTAGGCCCATACGGTGACATCACCAGCAGACGCAAGGCCCCTGTCCCTGACGTGGAGGGATTGGGGGTAAAGGTCCCGCGCAATCCTGCTTTGAGGCGACTAGCATCCCGAGAATATCACTCGTAGTTGAGCACAGTACAAGCGGAATTGACTTCTTTAATATCGATTGTTACCGTTTTGCGCTCCCAGCGGGTCACGCTTTAACCGAGAGAAGACACGTTATATATGCCACGTAACGACCAAGTTACCTGTCAGCGGCTCTTGATGCAGAAATTGGAGCAGTCCCACGAGGCGAACTTGCAAGAGATGGCGGCTTCCCCGTCCGACGATTCTTCCTGCCATCCCCGAACCCTTCGACGCGACATGGAAGCCCTAGAGGCTGCCCATATTCCTCTCGTCACTGAGCAACGCAACGGGCGGATGTGCTGGCGTCTGATGGCAGGCTATCGCCAAGCCCTTCCCTTGGCAATCTCCCCGACCGAACTCGTGGCCCTGGTTTTCAGCAGGGATTTACTGCAACCCATGGAAGGAACAGAGATCAAGGCATCAATTGACTCTGCCTTGAATAAGGCTGCCGTCGCGTTGCCGGCAGAGGGATCACACTATTTCGAGCAAATACGGAGCTATTTTTCGGTTGGCTTGAGTACCTACAAGACCTATCGTCAACATAAGCGGACAGTGGACCAATTCCACCGAGCCATTACCCGGACGCGTACTGTGCAGATGTACGATTACACAGTCTCGCGCGATAGAATTAGTCAGCGCAAGATTGACCCCTATCACTTACGGTATATGGATGGTGGTCTCCATCTGATCGGCCACTGTCACGTGCGCCAAGAGGTCCGTATGTTTGCGGTTGACCGTATTCGGGTCTTAGCACTGACTAATCGCTCCTACCAAACGCCTCTTGATTTCGACGTGGACGCCTATGCAAAGGATGCTCTGGTTGTCATGCGTGGTAAGCCGATTAAAATCGACCTACTGTTCGACAAACCCACCATAGACTGGGTCAAAGGCCGCCAGTGGCATCCCAGCCGGAAGACCACGGAACGAGAAGACGGACGCTTAGCGATGTCGATTCGTGCTGCGGACACGCGTGAGTTGGTTCGCTGGGTTTACACTTCGGCAGTGGCGTGCGGATCATCGGCCCGGAATCGTTCCGGGGAAAAGTCCGTAAAGAAATCCGGAAAATTTTCGGGAAATAGTGACCCCGGATGTCCCTCTTGTCTGGTAGTATCTTCCGTATCCCCTCCCTTTTGTCAGAGCGACAGGGTGAGGGGAAAAAGGAAAGCAGCCTATGGCCTCAATTGATTTAGCTTTTCGCTTGACAGGGCCAGCCGTCCCGGTTGACCATGGCTATGCCTTATACGCAGCGCTGAGCCGGATCCTACCGGACATCCACACGGCACAAGACATCGGCGTGCAGCCCATTCGGGGCATCTACAGTGGAAACGGCACGCTTCGCCTAGCGGATTTCTCCCGCCTGATCCTACGCCTCCAAGACCAACATATCCAGGCATACCTGAAGCTGGCCGGGAAAAGAGTAGAGCTTGACAAACACTCCCTCAGAGTAGGAGTTCCAGAAGTCCGCGCCCTTCGTCCGGCCGCTCGCCTCCGCACCCGGCTGGTCACGATCAAAGGATTCCTCCAAGAAGACAAATTTCTGGCCGCGGCCAAGCGCCAATTGGAACAACTCGGCATCAGGGGGCAAGCTCGCCTCGGTGCACGCCACACGTTTCGGGTGGGAGATAAGCAAATCGTCGGTTTTGAGATGAGGGTGACTCAGCTTACGGCCGAAGAATCCCTGACCCTCCAGGAGCAGGGCCTTGGCGGGCGTCGCAAGATGGGGTGTGGGGTGTTCGTGCCGTGGGGAGGCTAGCTCGTGAGTGAGGCGATTCTGGCGAAGAGCTGCATTACAGGAAGACCATCAAAAACACTCTTGGCTCACACCAAGGAAGTGATGAAAGCCGTAGAATTGCTCTACGGCACGGAGGGACATCCTACACGCCTCGCTCAAGCATGGCTCCGGTTTTTCCGGCTTAGGGAAGAAGATCATGGCCGGTTTCTCGCAAACACAATGGCAAGCGCGGGGTGCCATGACCTTGGGAAAGCAAATGAAGGATTTCAAAAGGCCGTCAGAAAAACAGGTGACCAAAGCATTCGTCACGAGCACTTAAGTGGTCTTTTGCTGAGTCTTCCAGATTTCAAAGACTGGTTTAAGCACAACCCCCTTCTCGACTTCGATATCGTATTGTCCGGCGTCATATCTCACCATCTCAAGGTTAATCATCAAGAGTGGGGACAACAGCTGGGAATGGACACCTCTTTCCGACTGTACACAAATCAAGAAGACTTTCAAGAGTTACTTGACGTGATTGGTGAGAATCTCAAGCTGCCTCGGTTCTCTCTCAATATCCCTCCTCTTTGGAGTTTCCAGTCAGATTCTTCCCCTCCTTTTTTCTCTTTCGCAAACCTCCTCGAAACAGCAAAACGCCAAGCCTCTCGCTTCGAGAGAACTGTTCGCAACGACCACGACGCCCGACGTTTCCTGTGTAGCATAAAAGCAGCCCTGCTGGCTGCGGACTCGGCGGGGTCGGGCCTAGTGCGGGCAGGACACGATCTTGAAGGCTGGTTAAAAGCAGCTTTCGGGCCCCCTCTTTCCGCACGGGACATTGAGAGCAAAGTTATTGCTCCCCGCATAATAAAGATCAAAAAAACAATGAAGCAGGATTTCAGACTGCAAGATTTCCAGGAGCAAGCCAGCACTCTACAAGAACGATCAATCTTGCTCGCTCCGTGTGGCAGCGGAAAAACTCTGGCCGCTTGGCGCTGGATTGCGTCACGCTTGGAAGAGAGGTCGGCGTCCCGGGTACTCTTTCTCTACCCCACTCGCGCCACGGCAACAGAAGGATTTCGAGACTATGTAGCGTGGGCCCCCGAAGAAGACGCCGCGCTCGCTCATGGAACAGCGGCCTATGACCTGGAAGAAATGTTTGAAAATCCCGCTGATCCCAGGACAGGGAAAGACTTCACATCAGAGCAACGTCTTTACGCGCTGGGTTTCTGGCAAAAACGTCTTTTCAGTGCGACCGCAGACCAGTTCCTAGCCTTCATGCAGAACCAATACGGCCCGTTATGCTTACTACCCCTGCTTGTCGATAGCGTCATTGTTGTGGATGAAGTCCACAGTTTCGATAAAGTCATGTTCTCCGCACTGACGAAATTTCTCAAGCAATTCGACGTTCCCGTCTTATGCATGACCGCTACTCTCTCGGCAGAGCGGCGGCGCATCTTGACAGCTGCTGATGAATGCGGCTTGCAGGTCTTCCCAAAAACACTAGAGGGCCTTGATGATTTGAAAGAACAGGCGCAACATCCTCGCTACCGCATCCATACAACTTCACGTGAGGATGCGGAAAGGGAAGCTCGTCAAGCCCTACAAGAAAGGAAGAAGGTGTTATGGGTCACGAATCAGATAAGGAAGTGCCAGGAAATAGCGATTTCAATGAGGCAGCATTTCAGTCCTGAGACAGTTTCGTGTTACCACAGCCGTTTCAGGCTTGCCGACCGACGAGAGCGACATAAGTCTGTCATCAACTCCTTTCAGACATCCCCTGGTCCCCTCCTGGCAGTTACAACCCAAGTCTGCGAAATGAGTCTTGACCTTGACGCTGACGTTTTAATTACTGAATACGCTCCGATTGCCGCTCTTATTCAGCGGATGGGACGCTGCAACCGGAGGGCAAGGCCTGGAAGCGACAAACTTGGAGAAGTGTATATCTATCCCCCGACGGATAGCCTTCCTTATAAACCTGAGGAGATTCAAGAAGCCCAGCCTTTTGTCAACGCGCTCAATGGGAAAACCCTCTCCCAGACAGATTTGGAGGCGGCGATGGAAAAATACCAATCCGTCCAGCGAGAACCCGAGCGCTTCAGCAGCTTCTTAGAAAGTGGCTGCTACGCTATGAGCTATCCCTATCGAGAAGAAGAGGAATTCACGGTCCCAGCCGTTCTTGACAGCGATATCAAGAAGTGGTGCTCAGACGTGAAGCAGGGACGGCCCATAGACAGATGGATCGTGCCGGTTCCACAACGATTCGCCATCTCAAATTCCTCTCTGGGGAAGTTCCTAAAGGAAGCACCTTCCAAGCAGTACGACCCCGACTATGGTTTCCGTGACCAGCCGACGATGTGTGAGGACTGAGATAATGGCAAAAATATCTCAAGAGACAGAAATTACTCTGTCCCACAATATCTTCGATCTCCCGAGCGCTCAACACAAGGCTGGCTTGGCTGGGTTGCTCCTTCTGATTGATTCCCTTCAAAAGCGTGGAGTCGGTCCGTTACCGGAGGTTCGCAACCTTTTAGCAACAAGCGTTCAACTCACATTTAGCAAAGCTTCGCTGCAGACCGTTTTTGACGACCTTTATGACGCAGCATGGGTGGAAAAACCTCAAAAATCGAAACGGACAGGAAAAAAGAAGCCGAAGCGAACCGAGACCGAGGAGCATCAAGACAAAAAAAGCGGAAAAGTGAAAAACCAGAAGTCTTACGTCTACGATGACGTCGAACCGAAGGCTTTATTGCTAGAACATCACTATCCCGGAGATAAAAAGGGGTGGCTCAAACTCTGGCGTGATATGCTGTGGGCCACTCTCAGAGCGCAGCCGAAAGCGCGTCGCGTTTATGAACAACGCGCGGACTCTTATCCATGCCAAGAAGCAGAGTCAACTTGGAAAGATCTGAACAAATCAGTCAAGAAACAAGGACACACACAGCCAATTGCGGGTTCGCTCTTCATCGGAGCCCAGGCGACGAATGCCGAAAGAGTGAAGTTCGAGGGGAGTGTCGAGCAGAACCTGCTCCTCCACTTTTGGCCTCTTACTGTTCAGATTTTTGTCCCGGAGAAGATTGACAGAGAGGGCAAGAGGGAGATCAGCGGACAGGCCTATGTTCTCGCCGTTCCAGAAGTCAGCGACCTCAAAGAATTTTGTGAG
Organism: uncultured Binatia bacterium (SeqCode); assembly: GCA_965116085.1. GTDB lineage: Bacteria > Desulfobacterota > Binatia > Bin18 > Bin18 > Bin18. Next base: position 3,214,184 of record OZ220487.1, on the reverse strand, counting down.
ATTTTTCCTCGTTCGCTAGCCGCTCTCGATCCTCGGATGCAAGGTTATCGTCCTTCAGTCTCAATTATCACCGTACCCGAAGAAGGAGGGTTGGAATTTCTACTCAATCTTTCACAGATCGCGCAGCAGCAAGCAGAATTAGAGGCCGGGGAGATTAGGTACAGTGTCAGCGCGATAGAGCTTTTTTCTCTGGAGAAATCAGGAAAGAGCGTTAAGACCCACACTGCTGGCAAAATCGTCCCGCGCCAGAATTTGTTGCCTCAGTACAAAGCTATCCGAAAAGCGTGCCGGAATCCATTCTTCAAATCTCAGCTATTGCTGAATCTACTTCGAGCCCTTGATTGGACTGAAGGTTTTCTTGGACTTTTCTCAAAACATCCGGCTGGGATCTTCATTCACTCCGACTTCTCCACCGATGTCCACAAGAAGTTCGGAAGCATCATCGGCGACTTTAAGCGTTTAGAGGAGGATAGCCCTATGGCAGAGGCCACAGTTCCCAAACCTCAATCTTTGGAAAAACGCATCTACGACATGATTGGTGCTTACGTCAGACAAAAGACGGAGGCCAAATCAAATCTCAAGTGGAGCGACTTTAGGGACAAGAAAACGCCCGACGGGAAAATGTCCATCCCGGCCGCCTACATAGATGCGAAGCGGAAAATCTGCATGGATACCTTCCTCGCCATGCGCTCGCGCCGCGAGCAGGAATTCATCGAATATTTCACCGGAACAGTCTGTTCTGTCCCACATTTCCTTCCAGCAGACGACTACATTTTCGTCTCGCAAGCACTACTTGAAGAGAACGGCTGGGGGAAGGTTAAAACCCTGTCGCTGCTAGCCCTTTCGGCGCATTCCTGGACGACGGATTCTAGAGGAGGAAGACTATGAACCTATTTGCAACTGTATTGACGTATCCCGCGCCCACAGCCAACTACCGGGGAGAGAGCGAACAGAATCGCACCGTCATCCAAAAAATTACGGACGGGCGGCTAGAATACCCCATCATTTCGCCGGAAGCGATACGAAATGCGCTTCGAGAAATCTTGGCGAGTTACGGCCTGCCTTGTAATCGGTCCCGATTGCATAACGAAGAGCAGTTGACGGTCAGATTCACGGACTATCCCGATCCAGAGAGATACATAGATGACTTTTTCTTTGGTTATCTGGTTGCCGCGAGTTCTGCTGATCGCAAGAGGATTGTTGAACAATTGGAAGAGAATAGGAGGGGTTCTTTCCAGTTCAAACGAGATTCGGTTCTCCGTATGAATCTAGCCCGGGGTATCGAGCCATACCGACATGATTCGATTTTTACCCAGTCTCCCAGAAATAGCGACAACAGCCCATGGCAAAATTCTGATGCCTCAGCGCTCCTCCACAGAGAAACAGCGCAGACAGCATTTCAGTATCCCTTTGCCCTGAATCTCAACGAATGTGAGGAAGCAACCTTCAGGAAAGGAGCCGGTGGGGACGGAACCGAGGCTATCGGAGTCGAATATCTCCTCAAAGCTATTGGCGAACTCAGCGGCGTCGCTGGTAATCACGCCCGCAGCTATTACGAGATGTCTCCGGCGAGCATTGTCATCAGGCTGAGCGAGTCTTTGGTTGCTGGCTACAACACGTACGGTTTTACGCAAGAAGGAGATTTTCCAGAAGTCATAGACGGAATACAAAAGGGCGATTATCTAGGCAGAGAGTTCTTCATCGGCGGGAAAATTGTCAAAGACATGTCGGAAGAGAACATCCGAGCCCTTAGAGAAAATAATGTGACACTCGATAGAAGCGCACAGCGGCTCATCGCCACCGTCACGAAAAAAATCTTGAGCAAAGGATCTGAAGCATGATCTGCTTGTACGTTCAGGCTCCATTTGCAGTTTTTCGGACGTTTACCGCCGGGTCTTTTCGGCCAACAGCGGGATTCATCACTCCCTCGGCAGCATATGGGCTTCTGCTCAACATTGCCGGTATTGAATCCCGACGTGATGATGGACAGTCGCCAATGACGCTGACGCAGAAAGACCTTCCCCATGCCAAAATCGCACTAGGGGCGCTGGCTCTCCCCCGGGTTCATAGTCTGTATCAGCAAGCCCATAATTACCCAGTCGGGAACACTGGAGTCGAATACGCACCGTGCACCAAAGGCTCAAAATACAACATCACTCCTGTCCGGCGGGAGTTTTTAGGTGATATTCGGGCTTACATTTGCCTCGAAGACAATCCTGGGCTAGCGGAGAGAGTCCGGTGTGGACTGCATGGAGAACATCATGCCTCCCGCTATGGCCTTCCCTTTCTCGGCGACAATAATTTTCTAATTGACATCTTGCGCGAAGAAGGGGAACGGAAACCAGCGCAGTGGTACAGGAGGATCACCGAGGATGATATTCAGTGTACTCGGCCCCGAACGACACGCCTGACAATCACGATTGATCGCCAAAACATGGCGAATACAACGAGTGCCTTGTTTTTCCCTTGTCCCGAACCCCAATTCGATATCCCTGAGAATGCGTGGGTAAGCGTCTCATCTTAGATTCTCTTAGCTCACAAATAGACTTAATTGTGGCCCCCTACGCATCCAAGGCGGGCCCCTACCATTCCGTAGTATCCTATTCGGTAGGAGGGAGAGCGTCTTGATCCACAAGAACATCATCTTGGCGCTCGTGCATATCACGAAAGGCATCTTCCTAGCGAATCCAAGGTCTCGCAGTTGGCCGGGTCACCAGATGGCCATCTCTCAGTTCGAGTTCCGCCATATCCCGGATTTGACACTACTCCAAAAATGTTTTCGGGGTCTGAATGTCCTGTAAATTTTCAATTTTAGTGTAGAGATGCTTTCACTAGACCACCCCCTTTTGTCTGAGCACCTACAACGTAGATACGAGTGAAATGGGCTATGTCGACAAATGTGAGTGCTGAACCCACCATCCGTGTCATGGCGCTGCATGCCCTGGCCTACTGCGAGCGCCTGTTCTATCTGGAAGAGGTCGAAGAAATTCGGGTGGCCGATGCGGCGGTGTATGCTGGCCGGCGGCTACACGAAGAACTGGAGGCGGATGAAGGAGAGATGGTCAGCTGGGTTCTGGAGAGTGAAACGCTCGGCATTCGAGGCAAGGTAGATTGCCTGCGCCGCCGAGACGGGCGGCTGATTCCGTATGAACACAAGCGTGGCCGGTCCGCCAAAGGAGACGGCGGTCCTCAGGCATGGCCAAGCGACCGGCTTCAGGTCTGCGCCTATACCTTGCTGTTGGAAGAGCATACCGGCGGCGCCATTATTGAAGAGGCCCGCATTCGGTATCATGCCAACAATACAACGATTCGTGTTGCGGTGGATGAAACCGCCCGCGCAGATGTTCGGGCTGCGGTTGCCCGCGCCCGAGAACTCCGCCAGTCGGTCGAACGTCCGCCGGTGACGGATAATGACCGACGGTGTCTGCGCTGCTCTCTGGCTCCGATATGCCTGCCCGAGGAAGAACGGCTGGCAAAAGATGAGGAATGGGAGCCTGTCCGACTGTTTCCCCCAGACCGGGAACGGCAGACTATTCATGTCACGACGCATGGCGCGCGTGTTGGGAAAGCCGGAGAGACGCTCACTGTGACCGATACCGCCGGACAGAAACAGACATTCCCGATTCGCGAGGTCGGCGAGATTGTCATACACGGCTACGCCCAAGTCAGTACGCAGGCAATTCACCTGTGTGCGGCCCAGGAAGTCGAAGTGCACTGGTTTACCAGAGGGGGACGCTATGTGAGTGGTCTTGTCTCCGGCGCAAGTCCGGTCCAACGGCGCATCCGTCAGTTCGAGGCGTTGCGGGAGCCGGGTCTCCTCTTTCGTCTGGCTCGGCGCTTAGTGATTGCTCGGGTTTCTAGTCAACTCGGATTCTTGCTGCGGGCGTCGCGGGGGAAGAACAGAAAAACGTTGGGTATTGAGGGAGCTATCCAAGGGCTTCGGGGTGCGCTTCGTGCGGCCAGCTACGCCGAAGGGATTAATGCCTTACGCGGTCACGAGGGGGATGCCGGACGGCATTATTTCTCGGGCTTTCCTGGCTTATTACGAAACGACTTGGACGAACGGCTGCGTTTCGGCGGAAGGAATCGACGTCCGCCCCGAGACCGGATCAACGCGCTGCTGAGCTTCGGCTACGCACTGCTGTACCGGGATGTATTGCAGGCAATCATAGCCGTCGGACTGGAACCCGCTTTTGGCTTCTTTCACCAGCCACGTTCGGCTGCCCATCCACTCGCTCTGGATGTAATGGAATTGTTTCGCGTCCCACTATGGGACATGCCCTTGGTTGCGTCGGCCAACCGTCTGCAATGGAATGCGGAAACGGACTTTACCCAAGCCGGCAAGCAGGTCTGGCTGAGTGATGCGGGGCGCAAAAAGGCCATTGAGGTGTACGAGCGGCGGAAAGAAGACCGATGGAAACATCCGGTGACAAAATATTCGTTATCCTATGCGCGCTTGATTGAGTTGGAGTCTCGTTTGCTGGAAAAAGAATGGGCCGGTAAGCCTGGCTTGTTTGCGCGTATGCGGCTGCGTTGAGAGGTTATATATGGCAGAAGGGCGGTTCTGGTATCTGGTGTGTTACGATATCCGTGATGCCAAGCGGTGGCGACGATGCTTCACACTGCTCAAGGGATATGGGGTAAGCCTCCAGTATTCGGTATTTCGGTGTCGCCTAACTAAGCGACAACTGGAGCACATGCGCTGGGAGTTAGAGAAGGAGTTGGCCTCCGAAGACAGCCTTATGATTGTAGGCCTGTGCAATTCATGTACTTCAAAGCTGGTGGCCCGCAACACCAAGGTTGAGTGGGTGAAAGAAGAGCCGCGTTTTTGTGTGGTGTAACTTTTTGGGAGATGAAGGCTTCACGCACCTCTGGGTGTCTGGAGTCAGGCTACTAGAGAGGCATCTAACTCTTTATTTTTCCTAAGGAAAATACCCAAAGAGAGAATGAAGGTCCATGAGAAATGGGAGAAAGAGTTGATATATCCGCTAGTTGGACGAGAGGCGAAAGGAAGAGATAGGGGCGTGTTGTGACGATTTCCAACAATGGGAAAGGATTCTTGTATGGGAGTCAAAAATATCCAATAAAACCAAATGCTTATTTACAGAGGGGTGACTTCCTATCAGATGCCGTAAGGCGTTGAGCACCGTTTTTAAATCCCAATTCCTCCGGCACGCGTTATCCGTGACTTCCTATCAGATGCCGTAAGGCGTTGAGCACAGACGAAGTCTGCAGATCGCGCGTATCAGCGGACGGTGACTTCCTATCAGATGCCGTAAGGCGTTGAGCACGGTAGAACAAACGACCTGGAGACTAGCGCCAGAAGAATGTGACTTCCTATCAGATGCCGTAAGGCGTTGAGCACAGATACGAAATGGAAAACAAGTTTCGTATTATGTTCCTGTGACTTCCTATCAGATGCCGTAAGGCGTTGAGCACCCAGAAATGACAGCCAGCTTTGATGTAGCTACCACGTGACTTCCTATCAGATGCCGTAAGGCGTTGAGCACCTGATACCGAAGAGTCCACCGATCCGACTCTGCCTAGTGACTTCCTATCAGATGCCGTAAGGCGTTGAGCACATCCTCTCACGTAACGTAAGGAGTTTTTATCGTGCCTGTGACTTCCTATCAGATGCCGTAAGGCGTTGAGCACGTGTCGTAGTGGTTTACATCGAGCAGGGCCACTGTGTGACTTCCTATCAGATGCCGTAAGGCGTTGAGCACCTCTCCACGGCCTCCGGTGAAAACTCCACTTTGCCCGGAGTGACTTCCTATCAGATGCCGTAAGGCGTTGAGCACTCGCTGGCCCTGACTAACACCTTCTGCAGTTCGGTGTGACTTCCTATCAGATGCCGTAAGGCGTTGAGCACTCACCTACATCGGATCGAACAGAGTGACCGCGCACACGAGTGACTTCCTATCAGATGCCGTAAGGCGTTGAGCACGGACACAGGCGCAAAACGCTATTCGAGAAGCTGCTGTGACTTCCTATCAGATGCCGTAAGGCGTTGAGCACATGGCCGCGCCTGGGTTCCCGGTGAGGATCTAACGTGTGACTTCCTATCAGATGCCGTAAGGCGTTGAGCACATCACTCGTTCTAGACGTGTGATCTTGTCAGCTAGTGACTTCCTATCAGATGCCGTAAGGCGTTGAGCACGTGTATTCGCGCGTGTCAACGACACACACGTTGAATGTGACTTCCTATCAGATGCCGTAAGGCGTTGAGCACATAACTCAGATCGTCCTACTCGTCATTGGACTTGCAGTGACTTCCTATCAGATGCCGTAAGGCGTTGAGCACTGTGTCACCACGTGTGACGTCACCGACTGTGACGCGTGACTTCCTATCAGATGCCGTAAGGCGTTGAGCACCTGCCGGCATTGGCCAAGATGTCGTTCTGGCTCAGGTGACTTCCTATCAGATGCCGTAAGGCGTTGAGCACAACATTGGCGGGCAGGACGGTGCGGCCTACATCTCCGCGTGACTTCCTATCAGATGCCGTAAGGCGTTGAGCACTACGCCCCTTCACCGGCGAAGTCCGTGATGACCGGGTGACTTCCTATCAGATGCCGTAAGGCGTTGAGCACCTTGCGACGGGGAGTTGGCCGGCTCTTCCCCAGACTCCGGGTGACTTCCTATCAGATGCCGTAAGGCGTTGAGCACACGCTGTGGTGGCGGGCCTGTATCGGCAGATATGGTGTGACTTCCTATCAGATGCCGTAAGGCGTTGAGCACTTGTTTCTCGTCTCGCTGCTGGGCGCATTGACAAGAAGTGACTTCCTATCAGATGCCGTAAGGCGTTGAGCACTCCAGGGGGGAGCCGAAGATTGGCGGTATAATCTGTCCTGTGACTTCCTATCAGATGCCGTAAGGCGTTGAGCACAGCCGGGTATTGCGCTGGGAAGTCGTTTCCAGGGCGGTGACTTCCTATCAGATGCCGTAAGGCGTTGAGCACAGCACGGATTTAACGCCCGTGCCAGTTTCCATAAGGTGACTTCCTATCAGATGCCGTAAGGCGTTGAGCACTAAATCCGGTATCTTTTGCTCTGTCGTTCCGTCGAGTGACTTCCTATCAGATGCCGTAAGGCGTTGAGCACGGATGGAGTTCAAGCGGCTTAAAGGCCGCCTTGAAGTGACTTCCTATCAGATGCCGTAAGGCGTTGAGCACATGTTGATAGCCGCTCACAATTGAGGGGGGGGGCGAGTGACTTCCTATCAGATGCCGTAAGGCGTTGAGCACACACAGGCGATAAGGATGTCAAATAACCCAATCCGGCAGTGACTTCCTATCAGATGCCGTAAGGCGTTGAGCACACGGCCGTGCCTTCGTTCCAGGCGAAGACCTGACGTGGTGACTTCCTATCAGATGCCGTAAGGCGTTGAGCACAGGTAAGTCCGGTCGAGCATGGCGGAACTGGTGCCACGTGACTTCCTATCAGATGCCGTAAGGCGTTGAGCACAGCAATAGAAACCCGGACGTGGGCTACCGGGTGGCGTGACTTCCTATCAGATGCCGTAAGGCGTTGAGCACCCACTCATTATCTGCTGTCCCTGGAGACGGACGGTAGTGACTTCCTATCAGATGCCGTAAGGCGTTGAGCACGCGATCGCCGTCACCGCCCCGCCGTCGACGGTGGCGTGACTTCCTATCAGATGCCGTAAGGCGTTGAGCACGCGTAATTGACATTATAGACAGGTCACCGTTGAAGTGACTTCCTATCAGATGCCGTAAGGCGTTGAGCACTTTCCGGTCTTGGCAATCGTCCCGGCTTTCCTCCTGTGACTTCCTATCAGATGCCGTAAGGCGTTGAGCACTTCCGTTCCCTACTTATGGTTGGTTCTGGGACCAGGGTGACTTCCTATCAGATGCCGTAAGGCGTTGAGCACATCAGCATACGGGGGTGACATACGCTACATCTCTTGTGACTTCCTATCAGATGCCGTAAGGCGTTGAGCACATCGAACCCGAACTCGTGGATTACTTCACGATGATTGTGACTTCCTATCAGATGCCGTAAGGCGTTGAGCACTCGGTGTGGTGGATTTCACTGCAACAAAAGTTATTGTGACTTCCTATCAGATGCCGTAAGGCGTTGAGCACTCGGCTCACGTAAGGCTGTGTACGGAAAAAACACGGACCGTGACTTCCTATCAGATGCCGTAAGGCGTTGAGCACGAAGGTCGTCAGATGAGGATCCGTGTGCTGCTGGCGTGACTTCCTATCAGATGCCGTAAGGCGTTGAGCACACATGCGGAATCTGGCCCCGCACGCCCGGGTGTATGGTGACTTCCTATCAGATGCCGTAAGGCGTTGAGCACTAATTGTCCCAAATACCCTTCGGGATTGGCATGACGTGACTTCCTATCAGATGCCGTAAGGCGTTGAGCACAGCAACACCGCGGCTTGCGTAGGCGTTCCCCCCAGGGTGACTTCCTATCAGATGCCGTAAGGCGTTGAGCACTTAAGTATTTTTTTCAATATAATGTGATTTTTTTCAAGTGACTTCCTATCAGATGCCGTAAGGCGTTGAGCACCGCGCCGCCCTGGTGAAGCTCGGCGATCGCGTCCGGGTGACTTCCTATCAGATGCCGTAAGGCGTTGAGCACCATTATATTGAAGAAAAGACAGAGAGAGGAGGTGAGTGACTTCCTATCAGATGCCGTAAGGCGTTGAGCACTGTATCACAGACAGTGACATCACAGCCTATGACGCGGTGACTTCCTATCAGATGCCGTAAGGCGTTGAGCACTGTCCGATTTTCGGCAATTCAGCACGAAATAGCAAGGTGACTTCCTATCAGATGCCGTAAGGCGTTGAGCACAACTCCGACTGCCAAGGCAGAACGGAAAACGGCTCGTGACTTCCTATCAGATGCCGTAAGGCGTTGAGCACTCGCCCGCGATTTCAATATCGCCCGAAGAGCTGCTGGTGACTTCCTATCAGATGCCGTAAGGCGTTGAGCACACCGGATTGTCGATCCCGATAATCCGCGGATCAAGTGACTTCCTATCAGATGCCGTAAGGCGTTGAGCACGAACCCGTCGACGTGCGCGGCCGATTCAGGATGTCAGGTGACTTCCTATCAGATGCCGTAAGGCGTTGAGCACGCCGTCCTCACGCAGGATCCTAACCCGCTTCATCTGGTGACTTCCTATCAGATGCCGTAAGGCGTTGAGCACAGCGGGCATGCAGACTTGAGTATCCGGTGGGATACGTGACTTCCTATCAGATGCCGTAAGGCGTTGAGCACTCCACGTCAACCGCGCGGACGGATTCGACCGTCAACGTGACTTCCTATCAGATGCCGTAAGGCGTTGAGCACCGCGTGCATATTCAGGATGTGGAAACTGGTAAAACAGTGACTTCCTATCAGATGCCGTAAGGCGTTGAGCACACTCCCCTGTGCCGCGGATCAAGTTGAGACGCGCGTGTGACTTCCTATCAGATGCCGTAAGGCGTTGAGCACATATGCAGGAGCGTCTGATCGGGACACTGGAGCGGGTGACTTCCTATCAGATGCCGTAAGGCGTTGAGCACGGCTGGGCGTTCGGCTCGGTTGCCCGGACTTGGAGGTGACTTCCTATCAGATGCCGTAAGGCGTTGAGCACATCTGCGTCGGCAGCACATAGTCGTTGCCGAGAAGTGACTTCCTATCAGATGCCGTAAGGCGTTGAGCACTGGTTGAGGAGTTGGCTGGCTATGCTTCATCGGTTGTGACTTCCTATCAGATGCCGTAAGGCGTTGAGCACGCGGGTTGCTGTATCCGAATTTTCACCAGTTGCCGTGTGACTTCCTATCAGATGCCGTAAGGCGTTGAGCACTAAGAACCGCCGTAAATCTTACGAGATTCAGGACGTGTGACTTCCTATCAGATGCCGTAAGGCGTTGAGCACATTCGGGTCAAGTTGCGGGCTTTGTTTCTGTACGGTGACTTCCTATCAGATCCCGTAAGGCGTTGAGCACAATTGAACGCTGGGCTATTGACATGTCCGTCGACAGTGACTTCCTATCAGATGCCGTAAGGCGTTGAGCACCTTGTTACCGCGCATGGATATCACCTCCTTTTACGGTGACTTCCTATCAGATGCCGTAAGGCGTTGAGCACACAGTCGTAGTGACACGTGACGTTGCCCCGCCCCCTCATGGATTTCTCGCATCTCGCCTGATTGAGATTATCCTCGGGGTGAAGGAATGGTTTCTAAAGTTAAGAGGTCAATCCATTGTCATGATCTAGGCCGAACTTCCAGCAGGGTTTTCGCGTAACCTTCAGTTAGAAATGAGGTCTGCTGAAAATCCGTGGATCGGCACTGTGCACGTGACGGCCGGGCGCCGAGCCATGCGAGGCCTTGGCTTGTCGGGGAGGGGGGCGAGTGCCCCCTACGCAGGGTTCCTGCCCCAGCCAAGCGGGGCGTGACGGTGGTCCGAGTGATCGTGGCGAGAGCGCCGAGCCGGGGAGCCCGAGCTTGCCGCAGGGCGGGCTCACGAAGCCGTGGGGCCACCGTCAGCGATACACGGCCTCGAGGCGCCGGGCTTCAGTGTCATAGCGGGAGAGGAACTGAGGGAGGCTGACACCCCTCTGGAACGGCACTAGGCTGCGTACCATGGATATCTCCTGATCTGGCATGGTGTTACAGAAGAATATTTTACACTAAGTGTAGCTTAGTTTCGAGTGGAATCAGGATCGCTTTTGGGCCGGTCATGCAGCAGTTCGGATCAAGGTGAGGAGGCAGGCGTCGTTCCAGGCGGCGCACTCATGAGGGAAGAGTGGGGTGCGGGTTTCGGGCGGGTTGGCGTTGCGCGGCACCGCGAGCTTGCCGAAGGCGGCCAGCCCCGGCGAGGTAGGACGCTCGCGCCGCCCGTGGGTGCCGTCAACAGGCTCATCTGATGGCAGGTTGCCCCACCTAGGCAGGGTCAGCCTGCCCTCCTCATCCAGGAGGCCCTGCTTGCCCTGGAGCGCCCTCACAGAGGCCCCACCCCGGGCGGGGACGACCTCGGACGTCGCCCGCTGGGGATGCCTCGCGTCTACCGTCACGCTCCGACCCGTGAGCACCCGCAGCTCCAGCCGCTGCAGCAGCACCGCCCTCTCGGTGGACTAGTCCTCCCCCGGCCCCTGGCCGACCCCCATGCAGACCCGGCTGCGCAGGCCGGCACCCGAGGCCCCGGCGCGCGTGGCGGCAGCGGCGAAGGACCGCCGCTGCGCCTTGCCGGCAAGGGCGCTAACGGCTCCGTCCCACCCCGACGCATAGTTCTCCAGAAGCCGCCGCAGCACGTTCGGCAAGCCACCGGGATCCAGGGCGGGGAGCAGGACCGGAACCGCCGCGGGGCGCGGACTGCCGTGGGGTAATCTCAGGAAACGGCGCCGCACCCTCGCCATGGCCCGCCCGGCTCGCGCCATGGCTTCGCCTCCCGCCCCACCGCAGCGCGGCGACAGTAGCGCACTCAGAAGCCGCTCGGGCAGCGAAGGGCGGGGTGCCACAATGCCGTGAAGCTAGGGCCTATTAACACTATCGCAAGGCATCAATGATGAGGGAGGAAGACGCTGCATCCGAGGAATAGCACGTCGCGTTGCTCGCATCGCGAGCAGAGGCGGCGGCATCCCTGCAATCGACGCCACACCCGCTCGATTGCGGTGCGCCGCGTGGACAGATCACCGGCAGACGCCCAAGGCGCAACCCGGCTTCGCCGCGGCGGCCCCACGGGCGCATACCCCCGCGCCACGGCTAGGGGCCGCGGCTGGGCGCCCGCGGACGCCCGGTCCCTCAAACAGAGCCATGACATACTGAACATTCATGTTGTCCTCAATGGCCAGATCAAGGAAAGTGTCCAGCCCGTCTTTCCCCCGCTTGCGGGCCACCTCGTCAACCGTTTTGCCTTCATACTGTTTGAGTGCCGGATTGCTGTCCAGGATATCAACCCGATCCCACTTCCCAGGAAAGACCCTGGGCTGCTCAAACGTTTTGCGCCAGATTTGGCGGAAGTCGAGGTCGCGGTAGAGCGCGGCCTGCTCCTCTTCCGATTTGTTGAAGGCCGGGTTCCAACATTCCAGATTGGCAAAAATGAACGGGTTACGCAGATTGACCTGGACACTGAGCGGACGACAGGTGACCTGCAGCACGATCCCACGCTGAATCGGAGACTCGGTCTGGCGGAGCGTTTCCATACAGGCATCGGGCTGGTCGTCGCGTGACAGCATAGCGAGCCAGGTCACCGGCCGCTGGCTGGACGTGCCCAAGTGGTCAAGCAAGGCATAGTCGCTTTCCGTGACGACACCCGGCTGGTCGTTCAGGGCGAGTTCAATCGAGCCCCGACCGAGGTCTTTGAGGACACCCGCGTAGGCGGCCAGTTCGTCAAAGCTGGCCAGACGGCAGGCGAGCGGCCGGCCCTGATAGCCGATATGCTGCGGGCCATTGGTGGTCGAGAAGCCAAAGGCGCCGGCCTCCATGGCCTCTCGCAAGAAGGCGGCAATACGAGCTGTTTACTCTGGCGTGGCGGCCCGCTCCATGGATTCTTCGCCCATGACGTAGTGACGAAACGGCGTCAAGGGGGCCATGAATCCGAGGTTGATCCCGGAGCCGCGCTGGGCTGCGGCGTCCATATATTCGGGGAATGTTTCCCAATCCCAAGTCACTCCCTGTGAGAGCACCTCAAAAGGAATGGCCTCAGCGTTGACCAGATCCCAGGCCGCGACCTCGCGCACCTCGGGCTTGCATGGGGCCAGTCCTACTCCGCAGTTGCCCATGAGCACGCTAGCCACACCATACCAAGATGACGGAGAGATGACTAGGTCCCAACAGATCTGAGCGTCATAGTGGGTATGGTGATCGATAAAGCCGGGGGTGACCGTCAGATCGGACGCATCAATGACCTTTTTTGCACCCCCGGTGACTTTTCCGATTTCAGCTATCTTCCCCCTCTGCAATCGCAATATCGGCCCGGACCGGATGTGCGCCGCTCCCGTCAACTACCGTACCATTCTTAAGCAGCAGGTCGTAGGACATCTCTTTCTCCCTCCCCTGTATAGTCCTGAGTTTTTTTGACGTGACGTATCTCTACCCTGTTCATGCGAACAGGGTCAAGGTTCGCACGCCTACGGAGAACTTGACACACCAGCCGAAGAAAGCTGACAATTCGTCTTCCCCGTCATACGGCACGCAGCCTCATAGCGCTGGGAGGTGGCACGCCGGAGAAAGGATCTTCAGAGCGATGACAGCTACGAATACAGCCCTCCAGGAATTCGAAATCAAACTCCTCACTGAGGACATGACAGCCTTCGGTCAGATCGCGGCCTGCCCCCGGTTTGGCCCCTTTCGTCTTGAGCGTCGCCCGACTCTCCAGTTGCAGACGACCTATCTGGATACAGCCGACTTCCTCATCACCCGGCATGCGCTCGCCCTGCGTCTCCGACGCATAGGAGACGACAACTGGGAAGTTTCGACCAAAGGACAGGGACAGGTCAAAGGGGCTATCCACACTCGCCCGGAACGGACGGTAGTGCTGCCCAGCGCCCCGACCTTCCCCTTCGTTCCCCCGGAAGAATTAGTCAACACGTTGCCCACCGCCGCTATCGGCCAGACGCTGGCCCCGATTCTGATTTCCGAGGTGGAACGCCAACGTCTGGCCATCAAGCGGAGCGCCGAGTCGGCGGTACTGGCAGAGATAGCGCTCGATACGGCGCGGTATCGTGATCCGAAAACGTCCGAGCGTACCTTTGCCACGTTCTATGAGGTCGAAGTCGAACTGGAGGCCGGCACACAGGATGAGTTGAGACGGATCAGCCGTTTTCTCCAGGAGCGTTTTCCCTTACACCCCTCACGCGCTAATAAGCTACATCGTGGCCTAGCCCTCTTATACGGCCCAGGGATTTGGAAAGTCCCCTATACGAGCCCGCCACAATCAGGCAGGTAAAAATTCGGTGCACCATTCCTCTGACCATCTCGCCTTATGACCACGGGGCGGCCTCGGCGATAAAGTCTGTCAAGGTCGTATGGACGGCCGCGCGGAGTTGCTCCTGCTGAGTCTCGAAGCCCTGCGTCAGGAGGTGAATGACCCTATCGGTTCGGTGCCGCTGGTCGGGCGAGCCCGGTACGGCGCGGGCGAGTTCCCGCAGCATCCGCCGCTGGACATCAAGATCGTTGAGCTGACCTAACACATCCTGGAGGGTACGCAGCCGTCGGGTCGGTTCAGCCACCATCTCCTGGGGAAACGCGCTGGCAAAGAACTCGAACATGTAACGCAGATTCTTACAGGCGATGCGCAGGCGATGCAGTTGCTCGGGGGCCCCGTCTTTGAGAGCGTCGAGCGGTGTGAAGGTCAGCACACGCTGGCATTGTCGGCGAATGGATTTGCGGGTCAGTTTGGCCAACTTGTGTTCTGCCTGCGGCCCCTGGGCTTTCGTCTCTGTTGCCGCACTTTCCCAGCGCCGGAGAATGGCCTCAGACCGAGGAGTGTTCAGCGCCTCTACCAGCCGGTGATGGGCAGCGTAGCGTTCCTGCCGAACGGCGCGAAAAAGCGGCTCCATATCCGGTCGCAGGTCTGGTGGCACGGCGGCCAGATAGTCGGCTTGGTGGAGTAGCAACACGTCCAGGTCACGCAGGTGATTGGTCAGGCTACCCAAAAAAGACAGGTCTGTACGCAGTTGTTTGGTCAAGTGTACCGAAAGTACCTTGGGCAGTTGGCCGAGCAAGGATCGGGCACGCCGAACGGCCACCCGGAAGTCGTGCAAAAACTCGGTATCGATATCGTGAAGGATGCCCGTTCGGTTCTGTCTGACGATGTCGAGCAGGAAGGCCAGAATCGCCCGTATTGCGTGCTCAGCCCGCATGTCGGGCTCGAATGTGAAGGCGAGTTTCGCGGAATACGCCCTAGCCTGCCTGACGGTGTACAGAGTTGCCGTAGGGCCGCTTGAAGAAACGGCTGTCAGCCCCAAGGAGTCCAACCACGCCCGGAGTTCACCGGCCACGGCCGGCCCGGCATAGGCTGCAATCTCGACCTGGGCCGGCAGCGGAACGACCCGTCCGTAGTGTTTGGCGGCGCTCTCTTCAAAAACCATATGCGCCACCGGGCGGTGGGAAGCTGCCTGCTCCGCCAGCGCAAAATACGCGGCGTGCACGACTACTCGTTCCATAAGCGCACGGATTGAGACGAACGGCAGCAGTTGCGCTTTGAGGGGGCTCTCCACCCATCCGTCAACGTGGGGCAGAAGCGTCGAGCAAGGAGTGCGCTCGCTCACCGGACGGTGGTCCAGCGACCAGAGCGCAACCGTATCGTGCGTCTGACACAATGCCAACTTCCGCCGAAACAGTCGCCAGTCAAAGGTGTCGAAATAGCGGCGCGTCTGGATCCCTAAGCAGGTGAGATCAAGCGGGAAACGCGCCTGCAGTCGATGCAGAAACTGGCTCTGGGCCATACTCCCTGGCAAGGTGTAGCGCACCCGCGCGGCCAGAGCCGGATCCACTCTATTATGAGACGTATCCCTGAGCATCCTCGTAGTATAGAGACCTGAGAGAACTAATAAAGATGGTCCTGGAGATAGATACTCACCCCGGCACCTATACCCTGATCTTGCAAGCAGACCGCCAGCAGACCGTTCAGGTTGGGCGGCTGGGCCAGCTCACCGTCGAGCCCGGCTGCTATGTCTACGTTGGCAGCGCCCTGGGACCGGGAGGCCTACGGACGCGGGTCGATCATCACTCTCGGCGGGCAACCCGTCCGCATTGGCATATTGATTATCTCCGCCGGGCCACCCCGCTCCACCACGCCTGGTATTCATACGACTGCATTCGCCGAGAGCATGCCTGGGCTGCTATTTTCGCGCGCATGCCGGGCGCATTGATTCCTCTTCCCGGCTTTGGCGCATCCGACTGCACGTGCCCGACCCACCTGCATTTCTTTTCGCGTCAGCCCAGGCTGGACAGCTTTCGGCGCAGACTGCGCGTTGCTCTTCCGAATCATAGTCGAGTGGACCGGGTGAGCGTGGTTAAAGAAGAGCGCCTTGTCCTGATCTGACCGAACTGCTCCATAGGGGTATACGGTTCGGTCCTATCAAAAGGAAGAGGCCGCATCAGAGGAGGGGAACGATGTCGTCCTCTGTGGATAATTTGCCGCACAACTCCAGGAAATGGCCGGCCGCCGTGCCTTGTTGGGGTCGCCCGAGAGCGTTGAAATCCCGGCGCCCGACGCTGAGCAAAGAACAGGTCCCAGGTACAGACGCATATTCTCGAAAATCTACTGGAAGAAGAGGCCGGTCAAATCTCCACAAGTACGCCCCACCCGGAGCTGTGTACTCGTCTTGGGACAGCCCTTGACGGCGGTCGAGAAACCATACGGCATATCCGTTCCTTACCTGAGACGGTTGCGCTCCACACGGGGTGGATTTGGGTTGTGGCTCATCATCCCTTTGTCAAGGGACTTGCCGCCGTCAACGTTGCGGGTGAAGCCCAAGTTCCAGGCGCTTGCGCGGAATTCTCCCGTATCCGAAAAAGACTACGGTCTGCCCCATGAGGAATCCGCCTTGGTGGGTATATGAGGAAGCGAATAAGGATCATGACGGGGAACCGGCCATAGCCTACGGAGACTAGGATATGTTAACACTAATACGCATGATTATGGCATCCTGGATGTATGGCACTCACGCAAGCTCACTACGACCGGATCGCGCCCCCTCTCCCGGTGCCGCGCGGCCCGGTCCGCCTCTCCCCTCGCCCCGTGCTCACCGCCCTCTTGTCTGTCGCCGCTCCGGGCGGCAAAGGGCGCGGGTTACCGCCCCGATTTGGCACCTGGCCCCCCCTCTACACCCGAATGAACCGCTGGTCGAAAAACGGCGTGCTTGATCGGGTCTTCGAGCGTCTGCAACGAGAGCAGATCGTACGCCTCAAGCTGGAGGCCCGGTCGCTCGACCGCCCCCTCGTCCAGGTCCCTCCCGCCGGCACGGGGGCGCGCACACAACCGGCCCCCCTCCCTCGGCCGCTCCCGGGGCGTCGGGGGCGGGCCCGGGCCGGGGCGCGGGGGGAGGAGCCCGGGGGGCCGCCGCGGCGAAGCCGGGGGGCGCCTTGGGCGTCTGCCCGGGAGCCGTCCACGCGGCGCACCGCAATCGAGCGGGTGTTTCGTCGCTTGCAGGGATGCCGTCGCCTCTGCTCGCGATGCGAGCAACTTGACGTGCTATTCCCCGGATGCATCGGCTTCGCACTCATCATCAATGCGCTGCGGTAGTGGTAACAGGCCCTAGCATTTGTCAGGATCAATCATGGCGGTACGCACTGGAGCCGAGTTTATCGCAGGCCTACGGGATCAGCGTGAGGGCTGGCTGGGCAACGAACGCGTCGCAGATGTCACCATCCATCCGGCCTCTCGAGCCGCGGTCGAGAGCGTCGCGCGTTTATACGCCATGCAGCACGACCCTGCCTATCAACACGCTGCGCGCCCCCTCGCCGACAAGTGGCGATCCGATCGGGCTGTCGTTTTTCAATCCCACGCACGCGGGACGGTCTCGTACGGCGGGGACCATGAGCGAGGTCTGGGCGGACGAGACTTGTGGGATGATGGGCCGGAGTGCGGACTTTCTCAATGTCATGGTTACGGCCTAGGCAGCCTCAGCCTATGCCCTTGTCTTGATCATCCCGGTTGCCTCGCCCGGGCTGAAGATTCTGTGTCGCGAGTCCTTTAACCCGACCCGGTGCGATCGACGATCATCCGCCGAGCGCCCGGTTTGACGAAATGGACGCGGTTACGGTTTTTTGGTGGATGTGGTTGTCCCTTGGCAGCGCGTTTTTTTGCACAAGGACGTCGCCTTGGTCGGCCACAGGCATACCGCCCCCCGCCTCCCGCGAATAGACGGTCCACCAGACCGATACGCGACTCCTATCGAAGCTCGAATTTGTCTACGGTATGCTCAGCCTCATGGCTGAAGCCATCGGGGTCCACTCCGAGCCTGTTGTTCTGGAAACCCTGGGTGAAGCGGCCAGCCGTGTGGGATCATCAAATCCATCCTGCTGGCCTCGGAACACAAGGCCGCAATTGATCCGTCCAACGGCTCGATCTACCCGGCTCTGACACCCCTCTAGGTCGGACGGGCTTGGGAGCCGCGTATCTCCCCACACCCAATGGCCATGGTCCGTCGGATTGGAGCGGGCGTATTGGACGGCGAACTTGACAGACCGTTCCCGAGTTGGTTGGCAATAATGACAAAATACTTATCCGAGGGGGGGGGCGACCGCCCGGCCTTTGCCCACGGGGACGACATCCACGGCAAGCATCAACCTACACGCCTTGATCCGATGAGCGACCGGTCCGTTTCACATCGAAGGGGCCTCGTCGATAAAGAGAATATTTCCGGTGAAGATCGTCCGCTCGTCGGGCACATAGACCAGGACATCCCCCCGGGTATGGGCCGGGCCGACTTCAATGAGTTGGACGTCCTTGTCTCCCACTTTGAGATCGAGCCGTTTTTCAAATGTGCGCGAAGGCGGGATGGGGATCCTCGTGTCAAAGCGGAATGAGCCGAGAGTCCGCGCGAGATACTCGCCCAGCTCACCCATATTTGGAGCGGCTTTCATCCTTCCATCTCTTGCGCACACGCTTTGGAGGCAATGATTTGTGCGCCGTGCACGGGTTGATTGCCGAACCAGTGGTCGCCGTTGGCATAGTGCTCACCAACGTGTCGGTCCACTGCGCCACAACGGTCACGTCTCGCATGGTAGCCCACGTCTCCTGCGTGAGAGCAAGCTCAAGGGGCGTGTTAAGCAGCAGAGACTGATCCCCATCCACAACCAGCCCGGCGTTACTCCAGCCCCACGAACCGTCGGGTGGGAGTACAGGCAGACAGGCCATCCCCTCAAGCGTGAAGACCTTGAGTAGAGTTCCATTTCGGCATGAGGATCTCCTCTCTTCCTCCCTCCCCGGGTGTGGTCTTAGCAGGTGGCAGCTGAGACGAGTAGAGCCGGCTTGGCCGTAGCGTGCTATCAGCGTGAGACTGTCCGACGCCACTTCCCTTTTACACATGGACGCATGCCTGATACAGCAGGACGGGCGGAGATTGGAGGGCCGGTGAGGGATGAGCAGGACAGAGGATAAAGGAGCGGAGGCATGGCAGACTTGATGCAGGGCAAAGTCGCCCTTGTTACCGGTGGCAGTTCGGGCATCGGCCGCGCCGCCGCATTGACCTTCGCCCGGGAAGGGGCCAAGGTCGTCGTATCCGATGTGGCGATTGAAGACGGAGAAAAGACGGCTCACCTCATACGGGAGGCCGGTGGTGAGGCGATCTTTGTCAGCGCGGACGTGTCCCAGGCCGCGCAGGTCGAAACCCTCGTTGCCAAGACAGTCGAGACCTACGGACGGCTGGACGCAGCCCATAACAACGCGGGGGTTGAGGGCAGCTCGGTGATGACGACCGACTGTACCGAAGCGGATTGGGATCAGGTGATTGCGATCAATCTGACTGGCGTGTGGTTGTGTATGAAGTATGAGGTTCTGCAGATGCTCACCCAAGGCGGAGGGGTGATCGTCAATACGTCTTCGGCCGCCGGGCTTCTCGGTTTTCGCAGAAGCTCGGCCTATGTGGCCAGCAAACATGGTGTGCTCGGCCTGACCAAAACCGCGGCCCTGGAATACGCCAAATCCGGCATCCGAGTGAATGCCGTCTGCCCCGGCGCAATCGATACCCCCATGATGGGCAGGCTGACCGATCACCATCCCCACCGGGCTGCAAAGATGGCCTCTTTCGAACCGGTCGGCCGCATGGGCAGCTCCCAGGAAATTGCCGAATCGGTAGTGTGGCTGTGCTCGGACGCGGCCTCATTCATCACCGGTCATGCGATGTCCGTTGATGGCGGCATGGTTGCCCAGTAGGGGGGGATTTTCGTTGTGAACGCACGTAATGGAAAACAAAGATAAGGGAGGATGGCAGCATGGGAGCACTGACAAACGGTAAAGTCGCCCTAGTCACTGGAGCCAGTTCGGGTATCGGACGGGCCGCAGCCCAAATATTTTCCCGCGAAGGAGCCAAGGTCGCAGTGGCCGATGTCAATGTAGCCGGGGCCGAGGAAACCGTGAAAATAATTCAGGACGCCGGTGGTGAGGCATTCTGCATTCAGGCCGATGTGTCCAAGGCTCTGGAAGCCGAAGCCATGGTAGGCGCGGTGGTCAAGACCTACGGCCGTCTAGACTGCGCCTATAATAACGCCGGCATTGAGGGTGCGCTGGCTTCAACCGCAGATTATACCGAGGCGGACTGGGCGCCGGTGATTGCGATTAATTTGACAGGCGTATGGCTGTGCATGAAGTACGAGATTCCGCAGATGCTCAAAAACGGCGGCGGAGCCATTGTCAACACGTCCTCGGCAGCCGGGTTGCTGGGGGCACCGCGGATGCCGGCCTATGTGGCCAGCAAACACGGGGTAGTCGGTCTGACCAAAACCGCAGCCCTGGAATATGCCAAATCCGGTATCCGGGTGAATGCCGTCTGCCCGGGCATTATCGATACCTCCATGGTCGGCCGGCTCAAAGAACGCCGACCCAGAATGTTCGAGAAGATTGAAGCCGGCGAGCCCATCGGCCGCATGGGTCGACCGGAAGAAATTGCCGAAACTGCGGTCTGGCTGTGCTCCGATGCGGCCTCATTCGTGACCGGCCACGCTATGGCCGTTGACGGTGGGATTGTGGCGCAGTAGCCGCCTCCGACAAAACAGGAGAGATGCCCCATGGCGCTGTATTGCGGACTGCATGTGGGTGGCGGCGCGGCGCGGTCGATGGGGCACGCAAAATCGGCGAGGCCGCGGAAAAATGCGGCTACGACAGTATTGTGACTGGCGACCACATTACCATTCCAAAAAAGATCGACTCGACCTATCTCTATGTTGTTGCCGCCCAGGCGCGCGGCCAGGACCTCTATTCGGTGTTTACCTCAATGGAATGTGATGGACGCCTTCACTGTGCTGGCCTTGCTCGTTCCGGCCACGAAAACGGTCAGACTAGGGACCGGCGTGACGACCATTCCCTATCGTCACCCGTTGGAGATGGCACGGGTGGTGGCCTCGCTTGATGTGGCGTCAGGCGGACGGGTGATCTTTGGGGCCGGCGTGGGCTGGATGGCGGATGAGTGCGACTTGCTCGGTGTGCCGCAGGCAGAGCGGGCAGCTCGCACGCGGGAGCATATTGCCGTCATGAGAGAGGTCCGGACGAATGAAACGCCCCGCATTGATGGCAAGTGCATCCAAATCAACCGCGACCTGCATTTTGCCCCCAAGCCGGCTCAAAAACCGCACCCACCCATCAGGGCCGGGGGCGCATCCACCCCAGCCCTGAAACGGGTGGTTGGACTCGGTCAGGGCTGGCATATCGGTCCGCTGCCCCTGAAAGATGTGCAGCACCGTTTTGATAAATTGCGCCAGCTTATGGAGGCGGGCGGGATTACGCTGAGTTGGAAATCACTGCACTGGTTGCCCCTGGCATCACCGCAGAGGAAATCCGCGCCTACCGCGACGCGGGCTTGCACGGATGCACGTGACCTGTGCCGCGCCCAAACCCGAGACTGTCTGTCAGGTCCTGCACGATTTCAAGGCCCGGGTGGAAGACGCGTTGGGGTAATATCCCCCGTGCCGGGCGGGGTTGAGGCCAAATGGCCTCGCCACCCGCCTCCGGCGAGGATCTCAACGCGCGCTACCCCTCTCACTCTTGACACCCTTTCCTCTCCCCCATAAGCAGGAACCTCATAGCAGCATCCCAAATGAGGAGCGCACATGTGGCGGGTAGGCGTCGATGTTGGTGGAACATTTACCGACCTGTTTGGCTGGGAAGAAACGACTGGCGAGCGCGTCACGGCCAAGGTGCTGACCACCCCTTGGGACCGCTCCGTTGGCGTGATTGAGGCCGTCAAAAAGGCCGCCCGAAATTCCCTTGAAGCGGTCGAGCGATCGGGCATTTCATTTGACCAGATCTCCTGCCTGGTTCACGGCACGACTACCGCAACTAATGCCCTGATTGAACGGTCGTATCCGGCCCCAGCTCTGGTCACCACCCAGGGCTTTCGCGATACTATTGAAATCGGCCGTCAGCATCGGAAGGATCTGTACGATCCCTACCAGGTCAAACCCGCCCCCCTCATTCGGCGGCGCCATCGCTACACGGTCCCGCAACGCATTAACGTCAAGGGCGAAGAAGAACGTCCGCTCGAGACCGCGGCCGCGCAGCAGGTGGCCGAAACGATCAAGGCGGAGGGGATTCGCTCCATTGCCGTGTGTTTCATCAATTCCTATGTCAACGCCGACCACGAGCGGCAGATGCGCGATATCCTGCTCGCATACATTCCTGACGCGCATATTATGCTGTCGGGCGAGACGCGGCCCCTGTTTCGTGAGCACGGCCGCTTTGTCACCACTGCGGTAAGTGCCGCGCTCAAGCCGGTGATGGGAGCCTATTTCGATCATCTGCTGGAGCGTCTCACCCAACAGGGCTTTGACGGCTCCTTGCTGATTCTCAAAAGCAGTGGCGGCGTCATGGGCGTTGATCTGGCCAAGGAACATCCGGAAGAACTGTTGGAGTCCGGCCCGGCCGGTGGGGTGGCCTATGCCGGCTATCTGGCCGATGCCA
Organism: uncultured Binatia bacterium (SeqCode); assembly: GCA_965116085.1. Taxonomy (GTDB): domain Bacteria; phylum Desulfobacterota; class Binatia; order Bin18; family Bin18; genus Bin18. Next base: position 3,191,598 of record OZ220487.1, on the reverse strand, counting down.
CACACGAGCGCAGCATTATCTGCGCGGACATGGGCGGTACGAGTTTTGACGCCTCGATAGTCGAAGATGGCAAGGGACTCGTGACCCGCGAGTACGAACTCGAATTTGAGCTGCCGATCATCCTGCCCATGCTCGACATCCACAGCGTGGGTGCCGGCGGTGGCTCGATTGGCTGGGTGGATAGCGGTGGCTCGCTCCGGGTGGGACCGCGCAGCGCCGGCTCACAACCGGGGCCGGCCTGTTATGGCAACGGGGGGACCGAACCGACGATCACAGACGCCAACCTGCTGCTCGGCCGCCTGGAGCCGACCCTGGGGGGGAAGATCAATCTGGACCGGCAGGCGGCTGAGCAGGCGGTGAGTCACGTGGCTGAACAACTGGGCCTATCGACGGTCGAGACCGCAGACGCCATGATCCAGATCAGCTGCGAGATTATGGCCCAAGCCGTCAAGAAGGTCATTATCGATAGAGGCCGTGACCCCCGCGATTTTGTGCTGACCAGTTTTGGTGGGGCAGGGCCTATGCACGCCTGCTTCGTCGCCCGGGCCATGAATATTCCAAAAGTCATCGTCCCGGCCGCCGCCGGGGTCGCCTCGGCCTTTGGCGCAACCGTCATGGATGTCCGCCAAGACGTAGAGCAATTCATGTACGCCCCGATTGGGAAGGTTGACCTAGACCGGCTGAATGGCGTGTACGCCGAACTCGAACAGACCGCCCGTACCCTGCTCGCCCGCGACAATGTCCCCGCAGAGGAGGTGTTGATCAAGCGGACCGCCCAGATGCGCTATGTGGGCCAGACGTATGAAATCGAGACCCCCATCCCGGACGGCGCGCTCACCGGAGACGCTCTCGCCACCATTGCCGGAACCTTTCACGCGGTGCACGAGCAGGAGCATGGAGTCAGTTCGGACATCTTCGATCCGGCGTTTGTCTCTCTGAGTGTCGCAGCCACAGCGCCAACCGCGGCCCTGCCTCCCTACAAAAGTGTTGTCGCAGAAAATGTCGTGGCCATGAAAAACTCACGCGCGGTGTATTTCTCTGGAGAATGGATTGACTGTTCGATTTACAACGGTCAGATTCTCCAGCCCGGCGCAGAACTGCGGGGACCGGCGGTCCTGGAATATCTGGATTCGGTGGCCGTACTCCCGCCCGGCGCGCAGGCGACTATTGATACGCAGGGCAATCTTATTATACAGGTGGAGCGATAGTCGGGCAGAGTCAGTTTCACATTCGTTTCCCTTTGCAGGAGGATAGTCATGCAATCCGGCGTACTCGAAAAAACGAGCGACAGCATTAAAAACCGAGCGGGGCTCGACCATATCACCTTTGAGGTCTTGCGGAACCTGTTTGCGTATACCTGTGACCGGATGACGGCCGTACTCCAACGGGCGTCGTTCTCGCCCATTCTGTCCGATATGGTTGATTTTTCAAACGCCATTTACGACCAGGAGATGCGCTTGTTGAGTCAAGCCGCAAACGTCCCCGTCCACTTGGCCGCCATGAAATTTTCGGCCCATGCCGTGCGGGACGAGTTTGGCATCGAGAGGATGAAGGACGGCGACATCTATGTGGTCAACGACCCGTACCGGGGCGGGACTCATATTAACGATATTTCTTGGATCAAGCCTGTTTTTCACAAAGGCACGGAACTGCTGGGCTTTGCCGTCAGCCGAGGCCACTGGATGGACTTTGGTGGCGGTGCGCCGGGCGGTCAGTCGTGGGGGACACATATTGCGGAAGAGGGGCTCCGCCTGCCACCTATCAAAGCCTTTGAAAACAATGAGGTCAAGCCTGATATCCTCAAGATTTTGCTCGCCAATACGCGCACCCCGCACTTTATCCAGGGTGACCTCCAGGCCCATGTCGGCTGTCTCAAAGCCGCGGAAGAGGAAATGCAGTCCGCAGCCGAACGGTACGGTCTGGAGACCGTCAAGGCCGCCATGGCCGAGTTGATCGCCTATACCGAGCGAATTGTCCGCAAGAAAATCGAGAGTATCCCGGACGGGGTATATACCGGCGAGGATTATGCCGATACCGATGGCCAGAGCGACGGTCCCGTCAAGGTCAAAGTGACCCTGACGGTCAAGGACTCGGATATTACCGTAGACCTGACCGGCTCCGACCCCCAATGTCTTGGCGCCATCAACTCGCCCGAGGCCAACACCCATTCCGCTGTCTTCTACTCCCTCCAGTTTTTCCTGGAACCCAGCGCGCCACAAAACGAGGGCATGTTCAACCCAATCAGCGTGGTCTTACCCGACGACTGCTGGCTGAACCCCAAATGGCCCGCCCCGACCATCGGGTGTACCGTGCTGGCCGCCCCAAAAGTTGCCAGCGCGGTGTGGCAGGCGATTGCCGACGCCCTGCCCGAGCGCGCGGTCGGCTCCGCGTGTGGCGACTGCAACTGGTTTGTGTGCGGCGTGCGTGAGCCGGACGGGAAAACCGATGTCTTCTCGGACCTGCCAGCCGGCGGCTGGGGCGGGACCCCTTTCAATGACGGCATGAATGTCACCATGGACCCGCTGGGCAACTGCATGAATATGGAAGCGGAGACCGCGGAGTTGATGTTCCCGATTGCCTATGAAGCCTTTGATATCCGGCAAGACTCGGCCGGGGACGGCCGCCATCGGGGCGGGGTTGGGTCCAATCTCAAGATCCGCTTTCTCTGCGAGGGCGCAATGAGCGTGGAAACGGCCCGCACGCGTGAAGGCACCCCAGGCGTGAACGGCGGACAGCGGAGTTCCCCCCAACGATTGTGGCACCTCCGTGCAGATGGCACGCAGGAAGTTGTCGGCGGTCTGACCGATGACAATCGGTGGCTCAACCCCTTGTTGCGCAGCCACAAGTTCTCCTATGGAGACACTTTCTGGTTTGAAACCACCGGCGGCGGGGGCTGGGGCGATCCACTTGACCGTCCGGTGCAGGAGATCCTCGACGACACGCTGGACGAGTATATCTCCGTGGAGAAAGCGCGGAGTGTCTATGGCGTGGTGGTAGATATCGCGGCCAGGACGGTTGATGAAGCGGCAACCATGGCTCTGCGGAAAACCATGCGCGCTGGCGGCGCCCTCGCCGCACACAACAAAAGCTCTCCTTATCCTCTGAAATAACGGGCGTCCTGCCCGTCGCCTGTCCCCTGAGGTCGCCTCCATAGCTACCCTCAGGGGAAGTACGACCGGAGAAGATGCGAGACACCAGCCTCTCCATAGGTAGCCGAGACCGGCTGGAAAGAGAATTGACAGCACAGGCGCTCCCGGCGGATAACCCCCTTATCGGTGCGAGCCGTCTGTACAGTCGGCAAAAGACCAAGAAGCCGATCACCTGCCGGTCAGAATTTTCCCAGTGGAGCGATATCTTCGCCAGTGAGGGAAGAGCGTCAAAGGCGATGGCAATACGAGAGCAGAGACGCCTCGTTCGCCGCTGTATCCTGGAGCCCGTCAATTCCCACTCCCAACACATCACCCGTTCCACAGCTCGCCCATCCGGCATCTCTCATCAAGCGGTCAACGAACATCTCAGCCTTGTCAAAGAAGGGCTCCTGACAGCGCGGGGAGGACTCGTAATCGTACGTACGCGCTATCCTAGGAGAACCGCGTGGGGGCCACTCGCCAACGAGACGACCGAGGAGGTGGGATCCAAAACAGACAGTCGGCGTGAGTAGAGCGGGGCGGCGGGTCTCCCACACAATCCGTGCTAGCCTTCCTTTTTGAGACGCTTGCGGCTAGCGGCAAGACCGGCCTTCTGTTCTGCTGTCAGGGTTGGGTAGTGCAGGTCCAACTGATCGAGAGTCCGCGCCAGGATCCGCGCCACGGCCAGACGCATATAGGGTTTGTCGTCCGCAGGAATTCCATACCACGGAGCCCACGGAGTAGAGGTCTGATTCAGGCAGTCTTCATAGGCGTGCATATACATGTCCCAATATGCCCGCTCGGCCGTATCGGCCTCCGAGAATTTCCAGTGTTTTTCCTGCTTCTTCAGGCGGTCCAGGAAGCGTCGGCGTTGTTCTGCCCTGGAGACGTTGAGCCAGAACTTGAGCACGATCGTGCCGTTCCGAACCAGATGCTTCTCATAGTTCCGGATTGACTCGAAGCGATACTCCCAGAGGCTGTCGTGATCCTTGGGCCAAGGCAAGTGCTGGCGGGCCAGAAACTCGGGGTGGACCCGCGCAATCAACACCTCTTCATAATAGCTACGGTTAAAGATGCCGATCCGACCACGCTCAGGCAGGCGGAGTGTCGCCCGCCACAAGAAATCGTGGTCGCATTCTTCTACTGACGGCGCCTGGAACGAGAAGACCTGAAACCCGGCCGGGTTCAGCCCCCGAAGGACAGCCCGAATCGTCGAGTCTTTACCCGCGGCATCCATGGCTTGGAAGATACATAGGACGGCATACTGGGTCTGGGCATGCAAAACGCGCTGCCGCTCGTCGAGATGAGCAGTCAACTGCTCAAGCTGCTTCCGGCACTCGGCGGCACTAGGGGCGTTCTTCCCGGGACCGGTCGGCGCGTCCTTCACCAGGAAGGTTCCGTCGCATGGCACCTGAAACGGACTGTCGGGCGGCGTAAAAAATTGCGGGGACTTGCGGTGGTTTGCCATGAGAGAAAATGTCCTATCCGTATTCTCGTCTCTGTTTGATGTCGTTATGTATCTACCTGGCCGATAGTTGGGCCGCTGCCGGTCCGGTCTGAAGATAGCGCCGTTCAGTCCCGTCGTCTTTTACGAAGACAGGGCTCGTGGACCGCCGACAACGAACTACCGGGACTCTTCTTGCTTCTTCGTTGATCCTCGACAAGCAGCGGTCTGCGGATGCGAGAGGTTTAGGCTGGCAGAGCAGTCGTTTAAGACGGACTTCGGCGACAGTGCAGAAACGCTGCCAAGCTCTTTGCCAACATGGATCTCTTTCGAGGCGGGGGTCTGCTGCGTCATAGGCCTCTCTTGAGAGAGATGGGAATTCCATGCCCTTGCTACGCCGCCGCCGAGAGATTATCGTTCGGGTCTGCCACTTCCAACAACTCGACAGCATTGCCGCGGGGTCCACCACCGTATGTCGCCTGCAGCCCCCTGTCGGCTTTTCGAGGCGTACAGTGAAACGACGTGCCCGCGGCTTTGAGTCGTTCGGATTCGCCGTCAATATCCTCCACTTGCAGGCCAAGTGGATAAGACCGTAGTCGCACACCGGGCGATTTGGGTCGCCGGGCTTGAGCTCTGGTGTGGCGCACTGGGCACAGTTCCATGCAGGCGCTCTCGGCCTTGAGCATGACGACTTCTGAGGAGGAGTCCTTGAGCTCCACAATTTGATCGGCTGCCCGCGACCCCACTTTCCACTCCAACGCAAGGAACTCTTCAGAACCGGACAAGTCTTTACAGAAGCGCAGCGTCCGTTCAACCTCTCCAGGTGCAATAGCGGTGTGGTGAATACCTTTTATCATGATTATCCCCCCTTCTAGAGGGTCGTTCGCCTCCCCTTCCCCACTCTCTGGTCACGCATCATCTGCCGTTTTCGGCGGATCTCATAGGAATTGCCCCTTGGTGAAAAATTTGGGCTGGAGGAGCCAAACGAGTTCTCCCCGACCAAAGGTCACCGCATGCCAGCCAGGGACGACTAAGTCGATGCGGGCCAGCGCCGCGGTTGGAAAACGGAGATTCCCTCCGCCGATCAGAAAGCTCGCCAACTCCGACCAAGTCGGTTCATGGCCGACGACTAAGACCGTCGTCGCGCCCTTGGGGAAGCCGCGTATTTCCTCTAGCACCGTCCTCGCGTCGGCGTCATACAGGGCATCGCTTATTTCCGTCGGGCATTTCCATTTGCCCGCCGCCCGGGCCACCTCCAGCGTCGTTTTTGCCCGGACCGCGGACGAGGTCACGGCACGGTCCGGCATTTGGCCGGAAGCTGCCAGAATCCGCCCCATTGCCTGTGCCGCGGCGACTCCTCGTTTTGTCAGCGGGCGCGCATGATCATGCTCGGCTGCCGTATCCCAATCAGATTTGGCATGCCGAAAAAGTAAGAGACGCTTTGTCGGGGCCGGTTGTGTCATGAGTCAGATACCATTTGTGAGAGGGGCGCGGGCTAACAGTCCGCAGTCCGATCAGAGCTTTTCATGTGAGTCCTGCCATAGGTTCACCGTCAATCGCCGCAGCCTGACGATAAGCTGGACGAGCCGTCGGACACCGGGGCATCGTCGATCAGCGTATTGGCGAAAGGAATTTTACAGTAGCGAGTCCGGGTCAAATAAGGTAGCCAACAGAATACCGGAACAGGTAGAGCTTACGCCTAACAGAGGCGGTCCACTGGGACGGAGGACTTGCGTCACAACGGCAATTTGACGCATAGGGCCCTCCTTTGCCGCAGGCACCGCGTTCGGAGCCGCGCCATACAGATAGGCCCAGTCACCGTGCCGCCGCAGGATATATCAGGTGTGGGCATCAAGCTCGGCCATAATGAAAAAACACCACTGATCGTATAGTCCCCGCTGCAGAGTGCCTAGGCAGGAGACCAACCCGGATTTGCGCCCCACCGGATTGAGGTGAGGGGATGAGTGCATCTCGGTCATGCGCATCCTCCTTAATCAGCGCACGATTCTTATGGTCTCGCCGTACTCTACGTGCAGGGATCAGGCAGCCACATGCACTGGCGGACGTTTGTCCGCCCACGGTATTGCCTCTTCCAACTGAGCGGCCAGGCGCAGCAGCCCTGATTCGTCTCCGAAACGACCAGCAAACTGGACACCGACCGGCAGGCCGTCGGCACTCCAGTGCAACGGCAGGGAAATCGCCGGCTGACCAGTCGTATTAAAGAGCGGTGTAAAGGGGACGTAAGAGAAAACCTGACGTGTCCACTCCAGGGCCGTCATACCGGCCCGGTTCTGGTTCACTTCGCCATGCGGTGCGGGCGGCTTGGCAATAGTAGGCGTCACAAAGACATCCAGACTTTCAAAGAAGCGGCCAACGATGCGGGACAAACGCCCCCCGTAGGCCAGCGATTTCAGCAGATCAACCGCACTATATTTCTTGCCGTCTTCCCAACAGGCCAGCGTCACGGCTTCCAGCGTATCCGGACTTGGCGACCGTCCCATTTCTGCGGCCAAGTCTTCAACCGCCATGGCGTTATAGGCAGTCCAGATCACGTGAATCTCCTCAAGGAACTCCTCCCAGTCATATTCCGGTCTGCCTTCGTACACCGTATGGCCGAGTTCCGCCAGCACCCGCACGGTGTCATGGATCGCTTGCTCGCATGCCGGGTCAACCTTTTCTCCCGAAGCGGGCGTGGTGGTCCAGGCGATGCGCAGCTTCCCTGGCGCCGTCCCCACTTCCTCGCGGTAGGGGCGGGCCGGCGGAACCGGCAGGCCGGGCGCACCGGCGTCGGCTCCGGCCACAATGTCGAGCAAGGTCGCGGAGTCGCGGACACTCCGCGAGACCACGAACTCACATGCTAGGCCACACAGCGGATCAGAATAGTCGGGCCCGGTGGGAACCAGGTCACGCGAGGGCTTGAGGCCGACCAGGCCGTTACACGAGGCCGGAATACGAATAGAGCCACCACCATCGTTGGCATGGGCAACCGGTACAATGCCGGCGGCGACTGCCGCGCCGGACCCGCCGCTCGAACCACCGGCGCTATGGCCAGCCTTCCACGGGTTGCGGACCGGCCCGAACAGGACGGTCTCCGTTGTCGGGTTATAGCCCAGCTCTGGCGTTTGGGTTGTTCCGGTCAGCACGAACCCAGCCCGCCGAAAGCGCGCCATGAGCTCTGAATCCTCGGAGGCGACATAGCCCCGGGCCAGCCGTGAGCCCATGTCGAGGCGGACTCCTTTAGCGTGCAGGACGAGTTCTTTGATCAGAAACGGCACACCGCTGAAGGGGCCTTGCGGCAGCCCGCCCCGAATCTCGGCTTGTGCCTGGTCTGACAGCACCTGGAGTACGGCGTTCAGTTGCGGGTTGACCTTTTCAATGGCCTGGACGGCGGTGGCCACGAGTTCTTCGGCGCTGACTTCTTTGTGCGCGACCAAGTCAGCCAGCCCAAGGCCGTCATACTTTGCATATTCATTCAGGGATAGCATTATCGGGCCCTCCTTCATTGAATAGCGCTTACTCTACCACATCGCACTCGAAATCGTCCACGCATCAGATCAGGGATCGTACCGGTAAGGAAGTCAATACAGTTCATATTCTGCCAGGTGTCCATCCAGTCCACCGTTGACGAACGGTTTTTCCACGCCGGTCCGAGGCCAATGCGCTTTAGGCCCTGACGGTCTTCACAATAAATGTTGGTAGGGCGAATAGTCGCTGCGGCCAAGGTTTCGACCTGGGGTGCCTGAACACTTTTTTCGATAGCCGCACCGGTGGAGCGAACCTCCAGACGTATCGGGGCTGATCGTGACCTCATCAGTCTGGATGTGCCAATCAATCCAGACATCCGGCTCTCTGGTATTGATGGACGGCCGTACACCAGTGGCAGTTCGAGAAGCGGCGGCCACTGTGTCTTTCAGACGGAAGATAGCAAATTTCGAGCATAGCGGTCGGGGGGACATCGGAACGGCGTGAACAGAGCGGGCACGCCGGGAATCCGGCGGGCGCAAAATTAACGAGACATGTCACCTTTGGTGAGGCGGAAAAATAAACTCCACGATACATCGGACTGATCTCTCGAGCGCCAAGCCTGCGGGGTTCTTGCTCGGCAATGTCCTTAATATCCACCATTTGGGCAAGGTAGCGCTGCGTTTCCTGATAGCGAGACATCAGCGTATTCAGACCACTAGGATCAGGCCTCATACCCAGCAGATGCCCGCCGCAGCGAGGCAGAGGGCGCGGAAACAGGGGTGGGCACAGCGGGCGTCTCGCCGGGAGAGGCGGCGCCCATCCGTAAGGCTGCCGCACAGGCGTTCAGTGAGGGTGCACCGTTTGGAGAGGCCGGCGTCGGAGTCGGCCGGCCCTCGGCCGGGCGGGCGCCCGGACCTCGGCGGCACGACAGGCGCGGGCCTGACCGGCGGGGAGCCGCAGGTCAGGGGGTGGCCAGCCGCGGCGCAGACCGCAGGCCGCTTGGCAGGGAGCCCGCCCCGTGGGCGGCCGATCCGGCGCGAGCGTGTCCCTGCGTGAGCCGGCGGCCCACCGGGCGGGGCGCCGACAGAGGGGGCGCCCGCGCCCGGACGCGCGAACACCCCCGCCTGACTCCAGCGCCCAAACCGATGGGGCAGGTCTTGGGCGGGCCACAGCAGCCCCGCCCGGAGGACGGGGATGGTCCCCGAGAGGACCCGACGAGCAGCGCCCCGCGGTACCCCGGCCCCTGGGTCGGCCGCACGGGACGGAGACGGGTCCCCCTTGCTGGACGATCGCCAGCAAGGGCGGCCCGCCAGGACAGATTCCCTCTCTGACTTGACACCAGCAAACACATCAGACACTCATTGACAAGACATTTATAGGCCCCGAGCCTAGACCGGCCATCACCCAAGGCCGAATTGTGGAAGACCAACTCCCGTTCGGTGTCTATCCGCCCCGCGGTCCACAGTCGGCGTTTGAGCCGAATGTGATCCTTCCCAACTTCTCAGCTCGACTTTGTGCATTAGGCTGCGCAGCAGAGGGCGTACTGCATCCGCCTGATCTTGTCGGGCGGAATTATGTTTGGTTCCCGGTGTGGCGGGGAGCGCGATAAATTGTTTCCAAGCCAGAGTTGGCATCGGATGGCCGCGATGGCCTCGGAGAAGGTGACGCGGGTTTGCTGGTACCAGGCGGCGGCGTAGGACAGGGGGTTTGTCGAGAGCAGGTCTGTGGCCCAGAGGCAGACGAGGCTGTAGAGCCCGCAGAGGACGGGGGGGGGTCGTGCGATCGCCGCGTGTGACCACGGGCGTTGTGTTTCGCGCCCGAGATGGGCGCGCAGTTCCTGGAAGGTGACCTCGCCCTGCCCGCGCCGCACGAAGGGGGCGAGGATCTTGGCCGGCGCCATGTGGGTGTCGGTGCAGAAGAACGCCTGCGGGTCGCGCGCGCCTTCCGGGTCGCGCACCCGCCCCCATCGGATGGCCTGGGGAGGGGTGCCGGGACGATACCAGAGCGCGGTATCGGAGATGATCCGGAGTGTCTTTTCCTTCGAACTTCCGTACCAGCGCGGAAGCGTGAGGCTTGGCCAGCGGGCAGCGGGGTCGTCAAGGCGGGTCTGGAGCTTGGGCAGGGGCGGCCCCTTTTGCCGGGGTCGACCGCGTTTGTTCGGGTCGCGCGGCGGCGGGGGCGCGAAGAGGTTGGCATCGAGCCTCAGCCTGCTGATGAGGGTTGCGCGCTGTCCGAGGCGCCAGGCGAGTTCGTGGGTTCCGAAACTGCTGTCGGCGACGCAGACGCTCGCGCGGTGCGGGACCCAGCGAAGGAGTTGACGCATGCCCTGTCGCGCCCAGGCGGTGAGTTGCTTGTGCCGCCGGCCTTGCCGGGCGGCGAAGCGTTCGGACGGGGCCAGGATGGTCAGGAAGGGCAGGGCCCTGATGCCCGGCGCCCAGGGCAGCGGGACAAGCCGCATGAAGCTGAGCCAGCGCCGCCCGCGGGTCTTGACGCAATGGCCATGGCGGGAACGCACCGGGTCGCGCTAGATGCCGCGCGCCTTGAGACGCGCGCCCCAGCGGCGCTCGATGGTGTCATCGAGCCCGATGGTGATCGGTCCCTGCCCGGCAAAAGCCGCGCCACCAGCACGCGCACGAGCCGGCGTGAAAGGTCACGCGGGTCCCAGCGGGCGCGATTGAGAACCTGAGGGTAGGACGAGAAGGTCTCGCACAGCGCCCGCCCGGTCACCCGCAGGCAGGCCGACACGGTGCTCTTGCCCGGCGCCAGCCCCGCTCCCATGACCAGCCCCGCCCCCCGCCGCCAGGTCGGGGATGAGAAGGCGCCTCGAAAGGGCTCCCGCCAGTCGATCAGGAACGGCGGAACCGGATCGCCGCTGGCGCTCGAAGGGTCGTCGCAATGTGTCATGACGACCGTCGGATCCAGAAGCATCCGGCAGGCAAGGGCGCCCGCATGCGACCGGGTGAATCAGCATCGCGGCAGCGACAGAAGCCCTCCAATCCGCTATCACTGCTTCATGGCCGCCTCCGACCCCTGTCTGGCGCGCATCGAAGCGGTCAACAAATCCAGGGGCGGGGGCGGGACGGTCACCCAGGGGGCGCGGCGGCTACAATCTGTATCTCACGGCCCCGCAGGCACCGATCGCAAGGCTCCCGCCGACAGGCTCAGGGGACACGATGAGGGGGCGCTACTGGTCCTGGCGCCAGTCCTGGCAGGACGGCGGAGACATGGGGGGCCTCGTGCTCCCGCTCGAACAGGCCCTCGACGAAATCGCCAAAAACGAGAGCTTCTGGACATGGACGTGAGGTAATTTTGTACAAAGTCGAGCTCAGAGCCCGTTTGAAAACGCTTGGCCTTGAGGTTTGATCGTGATTCAAGCTTGGCATGTGGGACCAAGCGACGCGAGGCCGTATGGCCGAGATCGAACGGAAGACGAAGCGTTACCCGACCGATCTGACGGATGAGGAAGGGGCGAGGGGCGATCCGGTGATGCCGAAGCCGGCGCGGACCGGACGACAGCGTGAAGTGGATCTTCGCGAGGTTCTGAACGCGATCCGCTCCTTGGCGCGCACGGGCTGTGGCTGGCGCATGCTACCGAAGGACTTGCCGCCCTGGCAGACGGTCTACTGGTGGTTGCGGCGCTTCGGGCGGCTTCTGCTGTTCCAGCCGATCCACGACGTGGCCTTGATGCTGGACCGCGCGCGCGCGGGCCGCGAGGCGAGCCCGCCGGGCGGGGGGCTCGACAGCCAGTCGGGCAAGGCACCGGCCGCCAAGGAACGCGGCTTTGACGGGGGCAAGAAGATCACCGGGCGCAAGCGCCATGTCGCCGTCGCCACCGCTGGCCGCCTGCTCATGATCAATCTGACGAGCGCCGACATTTCGGCCTCCGCTGGCGCGCAGAGGATCCTGGACGCCAGCCGCAAGCGCTGGCCTTGGCTCAAGCCTCTCTTCGCCGACGGTGCCTACGATCGCGGCCAGCTCATGGACAAGGCGGCCTTCCTCGACTTCGTCATCAAGATCGTCCGCAAGATGGAGGGCCAACAGGGCTTCGAGGTTCTGCCGCGGCGCTGGGTCGTTGAGCGAACCTTTGGCTGGATGATGCGATGGCGGCGCCTGGTGCGCGCTTACGCGCAGCGCCTCGACGGCTCCGAGGCCATGATCCAGGTCGCTATGGGTAGCCGCCTGCTCAGGCGTATCGCTCATTGAGCAGTGTTCTCAAACGGACTCTCAGTCCATGGCTCTACAGGGATGTATGTCACGCATCATTTCTGGCCGCTCACGCTCCAGCCCTACCCTCCGGGAAGCCTGTTTATACTCCCCCCACAACGCAGGTCGGACAGCGCTGCAGCCAAGAATTCAGCAGATGAGTATGACGGGAAACACACTTGGAGGACAACAGCACGCTTGAGGCGACACAATCCATGCTCGCCACTGGTATCGGAACGCACTTCAATTTGAGCGACCAGACAGTGTTGGTGCGGTATTCGTATCAGATCATTGACGGTTATGTCTCTGGCGGCTGATGCGACAGAGTGAAAACGCACCTCCATGCATTGAAAAGCATCGAGAAACTTTCTATGGTTTTTCACATCCAACAAGGCAGTCTTCCAATAACGCATCAGGGGACACACAATTAGTGAAGGAGGAGAAAATGGACAGGAACAGACCTGCACCAACATCAGAGATACGGATACAGCTCGATCATCCGATCATCGACGCGGATGGGCACTGGTTGGAATTCGGGCCATTGATCAGAGGGGAAATGCGAAAAATCGGTGGCGATAAAGCCGTCGAAGGATTCTCTTTTTTCCCCAAGCTGGTTCAAAAAGAACTCGCCATGTCCGTGGCCGAACGTCGGGCCGATGGGGTCGGCCAGCAGGCGTTCTGGGCGCTGCCGACTAAGAACACGCGCGACCGGGCTACCGCGGTGATGCCGCAACTCTTATATGAACGGCTTGACGAATTTGGCTTCGACTTCAGTGTGATGTACCCCACGGCCGGCCTCGGCCTGCCATTGATACCCGACACAGCGCAGCGCCAGGCGGCTTGTCGCGCCTTCAATACCTTTAGCGCCGAGTATTTTGGGAAATATGCGGACCGGCTAACGCCCGCGGGGGTGATTCCCATGCACACCCCGGACGAGGCAGTTGCAGAGCTGGAATACGCGGTCAAGCAACTCGGCTTAAAGGTCGTCATGTTAGGCAGCCTGATCCGGCGCGATGTTCCAGCCGCGCTGGAGGTCCACCCCGATACGGCGAATTTTGTCGCATATCGGGACGTCCTGGGTCTGGACAGCGACTATAACTACGACCCGGTCTGGGCCACGTGCGTTGACCTCAAAGTCGCTCCCTCCTTTCATTCTGGTGGGCGCGGGTTTGCCATGCGTATGTCGCCAAGCAATTTCACCTATAACCACATTGGTCATTTCGCGGCCGCCAACGAGGCAGTGTGTAAAGCCTTGTTCTTAGGGGGCGTAACGAGGCGCTTCCCAGAACTCAAGCTCGCCTTTCTCGAAGGCGGGGTCGGCTGGGCGTGTCAGTTGTACATCGATCTAATCGAACACTGGGAAAAGCGTAATATCGACGCCCTGGCCGAAGTTGATCCGGCCAACCTCGACCATACACTGTTCCGTGAACTCGCCGAGCAGTACGGCAATCCGACTATTGTCGAAGCGCTGCGTCGGCGGGAGGCGGCTCTTGATACTGCCATGCCCCCCAAAGGGGCGGTCGATACCGGGGGCATTGAAAACCTGGACGACTACTCAGCCTGCGGCATCACCAAGGCCAAGGACATCAAGGATTTGTTCACCACGAATTTCTACTTCGGCTGCGAGGCGGACGACCGGATGAATGTCATGGCCTTTAACCGCAAGGCCAACCCGTTTGACGCGCAGTTGCATGCCCTGTTCGGTTCCGACATCGGCCATTTTGATGTCCCGAATATGGCCCACGTCCTGTCCGATACCTATGAGTTCGTCGAAGATGGGTTGATGACGACGGAGCACTTCCGCGATTTCACATGCGATAATCCGATTCGGTTCTTGGGTGGAACAAATCCAGACTTTTTCAAAGGCACGGTAGTGGAAGATACAGCGGCCGCGGTCCTGGCCCAAGAGGGCGCCGAGGGCAGCGTGAACAGTCAGGGCTCATAACCTGAAGGTCGCAGGTTCAAATCCTGCCTCCGCAACCACTTTTGTTATAACTCGATAGAATGTGAGATATAACAATCACTTAGGCCGCCATGAGGCGGCCTTTGCTTTATTCGGTCGCGCCAGGTTTTCGATCACGGCTTCAGTGAGAGTGGATCAGGCCGAGCGGACGAGGCCAGCGTGCGACAATCTTCTGAGAACGCCTTCAATCTGACCCACCGCTTCCTCTATGTCTTCGTCCTTTGTGTCGAACCCAAGGCTAAAACGGATGGACGCTTCAGCGTCGTCACCGGTCAGGCCAATGGCCTGCAGGACATGCGACGGTTCCGGAATGCCCGACATGCAGGCGGAGCCGGTCGAGGCCGCTACATGCGGCTGCAATGCACCAAGGATGTCATGCGCTGAGAACCCGATGAATCGTAAATTGGCATTGCCGGGATGACGGGCTTGCCCTGTTGGGCAGTTCAACGCTATCGGCCAAGGTAGGCCTATGAGCTTTTCGACAAAGCTATCGTGGCGACTGCGCAGTTGTTCCCGTCTCTCTTCGGCGTCCGTACCTGCGAGTAAATCTGCCGCTTTACCCATACCGACGCAGAGCGGCGTTGGTAATGTGCCGGACCGCAAGCCGTTCTGTTGACCGCCGCCGTAAATCAGCGGTTCGATGCGATCTTGCAATTCCCGAGAAATATAAGCGGCTCCAATGCCCTTTGGGCCGTACATCTTATGCCCGGACAAGCTAAGAATATCCACGCAATCGCCGATGCTATTCATATCCACTGCAACAGGTGCTTATGCCGTATCACAATGAAATACGCACCCGTGACTTCTTACGCGTTTGGAGATTGCCCCGATATTCTGAATTGTTCCTATCTCATTATTGACCGCCATGATCGATACGGCGAGCACGTCGTCATCCAGAGCCGCTTCCAGGGCAGAAACCTCAATGAATCCTTCGCCATTGACCGGAATTTGTTCGACAGAGAAGCCGAGCTCTTCTTCCAATGCTCTTGCCGCAGCCAGCACGCATTTGTGCTCGACGGCGCTGACCAGAACACGCCGGCGCTTGCCGCCAGCCGCGCGGCGTGCCAGCCCCAGCAAGGCCAGATTGTTTGACTCGGTTGCGCCTGACGTGAAGATGATTTCGTCGGCGTCCACGCCGATCAGCGCCGCGATGCGAGCAGCTGCATTCTCGACCGCCTGCGCGGATTCCCATCCGAGTCGGTGATCCGACGAATGTGGGTTCCCGAACGACACGCTATGATAGGGGGCCATTTCGGCCAAAACACGGCTATCGACCGGTGTCGTGGCCTGATGGTCGAGATAGATGGTGTTTTTAATTTGCATGAGATTTCAATGGCATATGGTGAGATTGCTTCTGTTGACACGGGGTTCCCTCGATAGCGGGCTTCTGGAGCGTTGTTCCAGCTTCTGTTGACCATAGCACGTGGCCTCGGCTACAGTCGAGCTGGACGCATCATCCAGTAAGCCGGGGGGAACATGCCGCGCGGACCATTATTTCAGCCTGACTATGACGCGCAGTTCTCGGGCCATGAAACTTTTCCGCTGCGCTACGGGTGGTTGAAGAAGGTCTTCGACCGTGTTGCCGAAACCGAAGAAGAGTCTGCCAACCGTATTGCCTGTTGGGGTGACGACGCCATCGCACGGTTCGGCGTCGGTAAAAACATGGTCGCCTCGATGCGTCATTGGGCCAAGGCGGCTCGTATTATCGAGGAGCCTGAAACGACTTCCGTTCGAACCACGGAACTTGGCCACTTGTTGTTCGGGCCGAAAGGACTCGATCCGTGGATGGAACACCCCGCCACGCTATGGCTGATCCATTGGCAGTTGGCGGGGCGCTCCGAGAAAACAACGTGGTTCTGGACGTTCAACCATTATCCGGCTATCACCTTTGAAAGAGACAAGCTGGAAAAACTCCTGGCGCGTTTCATTCGGGACCGGGGATGGCCGGCTATCGCGGCCAAGACCCTCAAGAATGACGTTGCCTGCTTCATTCGGACTTATGTTGCCCGGCAGCCGTCCGGAAAAACCGGACATGACGATGCGCTCGAATCTCCGCTGACGGAGCTGGGCCTAATCAAGGCCATTGGCAAGAAGGATGGTTTCCGTTTCGTACGCGGCCCGAAATCGACATTGGGAGACGGCGTTTTTGCCTATGCTCTGATCGACTTCTGGTCACGCTATGCGCCGAATGCGGCCACGCTCTCTTTCGAGGCCGTCGCGCATGAGCCTGGGGGGCCGGGCCGGGTCTTCCTGTTTGACGAAGACGATGTGGCCGATCGGCTTACCGCGCTTGACGACGCCACAGGTGGCGCCTTGCGCTGGTCCGAGACAGCCGGTCTGAAGCAGGTCGTTCGCAACATCGCTATCAAGCAGGACGCGTCGTTGTCGTGGGTTCCCGGCGATTATGGCGAGCTTGCCGGGAAGGAGGCTGCGTGATGGTTTTGAGTGACCGTGTCCGCATAGCCCGCCGTTTTCTGAGGTCGATCCGCATCGATTCCGACCTTGGCGATGCCGCCGCCCTTGAAGGGTTTATTTGCCCGCAATCATCCGCCGATATCCTCATGACGATGGTGCGTCACGTCTCCGAAACGGGACAGGGCGCGTTTACATGGACCGGCCCTTACGGCAGCGGCAAGTCGAGCCTTGTCGTGGCGCTTAGCGCCTTGCTCAACGGCAACGCAGGATTGCAGAAAGAGGCGACAAAGGTATTCGGGCAAAAACCGACGAAAGCGGTCTGGACGGCGTTGCCGCCCGGCCCCAAAGGCTGGCGTATTCTTCCTGTTGTAGCGCGGCGCGATGATCCCGTCGCAGTCATCGGCGAAACCGCGAAGCGGGCCGGGCTCGTATCGCGTCAACCACGCGGCGGCTGGACCGAGAGCAATCTGATCGCCGCTCTTACGGAAGCTGCTGCCGAAAAGCCGAGGACACACGGGGGGCTGGTCTTATTCATCGACGAGATGGGCAAGTTCCTTGAAGCCGCCGCTCAGGACGGTTCCGACATCTATATCCTTCAGCAGCTCGCCGAGGTCGCGTCGCGGAGCCAGGGCCGGTTCCTTATTGTGGGCGTACTGCATCAAGCCTTTGAAGAATACGCCCATCGCTTGTCGCACGAGATGCGCGACGAGTGGGCGAAGATTCAGGGACGTTTTATCGACCTCGTTGTCAATACGGCCGGTGAAGAGCAGATCGACCTGATCTCCCGCGCGATCGAAAGCGACCAACATCCGAAGAAGCCTAGCGCGCTGGCCTCTACCGTCGCCGATTTCGCGCGCCGGGATCGCGCCGGCGACGCGGAGCGGCTCGCCTCCATGCTGGAAGCTTGCTGGCCGCTGCACCCGGTTGTCGCATGTCTGTTAGGACCGGTATCGCGGCGACGCTTCGGTCAGAACCAACGCAGCATATTCGGCTTCTTGAATTCGTCCGAGCCCCATGGGTTTCAGGACTTTCTGAGCCAAGCGGACGATGGCGACCTGTACACCCCAGATCGGCTTTGGGACTACCTTCGCGTCAATCTGGAGCCATCCATTCTAGCCTCTCCCGACGGGCATCGCTGGGCGTTGGCCGCCGAAGCGCTTGAACGCTGCGAATCTCTTGGTGGCGATACTCTTCACATCAGATTGCTTAAGGCGATTGCCGTCATTGATCTGTTCAAGGAGCGCTCGGGCCTCGTTCCGAGTGTCAGCTTGTTGCAGAGCTGCCTTCCAGAGACATCACCCAAGCTGCTTGAGAAAGCGCTATCCCATCTGGGCGGCTGGTCTCTCACGATATTCAAGAAGTTTCTCGACGCTCACTCCATCTATGCCGGAAGCGATTTTAATATCGAACAGGCAACCCGCGCCGCATTGGACGATATCGAGGAGCTTGACTTTGACGAGATGAGGACCCTCGCCGGGCTTCAGCCAATTCTTGCCAAACGCCACTATCACGAGACGGGTGCGCTCAGATGGTTTGACGTAAACGTTGTCCCGCTCAGCGGTCTTGTCGAATTTTCCGAGAAACTTGAACCCGAAAACGGCGCGATAGGTCACTTCCTTCTGGCGATACCAACTGAAGGCGAAAAGGAAGACCTGGCCGACAAACTGTGCCAGAAGGCGGCGCGTTATAGCGGGGGCGACAAAGGCGACATCGTTGTCGGGATTTCCAAGCAGTCCTGGGCCATCGTTCCTTTGGCGCGCGAGTTGTTCGCGCTCTTTAGCGTCAACAACGACCATCCCGAACTCGCTGGCGATCCCGTCGCACGGCGGGAAGTCTCCGCACGCCTCGCAGCATTGCAAGCCCTGGTGGAAACGGAGCTGAATAAAGCTTTCGACAACGCGTCGTGGTTCCGAAAGAACCACCAGAAGAAACCGTTGCGGCAAGCCGATTTGAATATCGTTGCCTCCGAATTGGCCGACCGGCAATTTCCTGATGCACCGCGCCTGCATAACGAATTGCTCAGCCGCCAGAAGCCGTCGAGCAACGCCATAACGGCACAGAACAAGCTTTTGTACCGTATGGTCGTCAATGAAGGTGAACAGCGCCTTGGCATTGAAGGCTATCCCGCCGAAGGCGGCCTGTTCGCTTCGATACTGGAAGCGACAGGTCTCTATGCGCAAGACGGAAAGGGCTGGCGCTTCGCCTCGCCCACATTGGATGGGGCTGACCCTTGCCGCCTTGCCCCGATGTGGCAAGCTGCGTTTGAGCATGTGAAAAACAACGCCGATCGCACGGTTCCTGTCTCCGAATTGTTCGATCTATGGCGCAAACCGCCCTTCGGCTTAAAGGACGGCCTTATGCCGATCCTTTCCGTCGCCTTCATGCTGTCGCAGCGCGACAAGCTCGCTGTCTATCGGGACGGTATCTTCAGGGCGAAGTTCGACGACGTGGACGTGGACTACCTTGCCAAGGATCCGGGCTCCATCCAGCTACGCTGGATGGACCTCACGGATGTTGCGCGCCGCCTGCTGTCGGGCATGGCAGACATTGTCCGCGATCTGGATACCACGAACGGGCTTGCGCATCTGGAGCCCATAGATGTCGGACGTGGGCTGGTCTCGATCTATGTCGGTCTCCCGAAATGGACGGCACGGACGATGCGGTTGTCGTCCAATGCGGTAAAGATTCGTGATCTTTTCAAACGCGCGCACGACCCGAACCAGTTTCTGTTCGACGATATTCCGGCAATGCTTGGCAAAGACGCCTCCGTTGCAAACGAATACGATTTGCGCCGGATCATCGGAAGCGTCCGGGAGGGGCTGGAAGAGCTTGTTCAGGCGTATCCGTCAATGTTGCATCGCTTGCGCGATATCATGCTTGCGGAGCTCCAGGTTCCCAACCTTTCACCTCAGTCCCTGGCAGAATTGCGCGACCGGGCGGAAAATATCAGGCAGCTCGCAGGAGACTTCCGGCTCGACTCTTTTGTCAACAGACTCTCCACGTTAGATGGACGTGATGAGCGCTTCGAGGACATTGCCAGCCTTGCCGTGAACAAGCCTCCCCGCGACTGGGTCGATCCCGATCTTGATCAGGCTGCTATCGAGCTTGCTGATATGGCGCAAAAATTCCTTCGTGCGGAGACATATGCCCGCGTCAAGGGGCGTCCGGCCAAGCGGCAGGCCATGGCTGTCGTTGTCGGCATGAACGGGCGGCCGGCGCCCTTGCTCGAAGAATTTGATATCGCCGATTCAGACCGCGCCGCCGTGAACGCGCTGATCGAGCGCGTCGCAGCAGCGCTGGACGAGTCCGATACCAGCCAACGCAGCATAATTCTGGCGGCGCTGGCGGAACTTAGCGCCCGCTATATGCAGAAGCCGCCGACCGTGAAGAAAAACGGAAAAGGGAAGGCGGCTTCTTGACGGCGGAATCTGTAAAATATGTGCTCGGTCTGTCCGGCGGGCGGGACAGTGCGGCACTCGCCGTTTACATGCGGCGGCATCATCCCGAACTCGATATCGAGTATTTCTTCACGGATACCGGCAAGGAATTGCCCGAAGTCTACGAATATCTCGGAAGGCTGGAAGGTTTTCTCGGAAAACCGATTCTGCGACTGAATCCCGATCGCGATTTTGATTTCTGGCTCAAGCAGTACAACGATTTTTTGCCCTCGCCGCAAACGCGTTGGTGCACACGGCAGCTAAAGCTGCGTCCGTTCGAGCGCTGGTTGCGCCCCATGCTCGACGACGGCATGACGATCTACAGCTATGTCGCGATCCGCGGCGACGAGGAGTATCGGGAAGGGTACTCCTCAAAGCACGACAAACTCATCATCAAGCTGCCTTTCAAGGAAGCCGATATCGACAAGCCTGGCGTCCTGGAAATTCTCGAAGGAGCGGGGCTCGGCCTGCCAAAATACTATTCCTGGCGGACACGCAGCGGCTGCACCTTCTGTTTTTTCCAGCAGAAGATCGAATGGGTCCGGCTCAAGGAGCAGCATCCCGAGGCGTTTGAGGAAGCCAAGGCATACGAGAAGAACGCCGTCGAACATGGTTCCCCGTTTACATGGAGCCAGGGCGAGGCCCTTGAAGAACTGGAGCAACCGGAGCGCATCGAACAGATCAGGGCCGATCACGAACAGCGGCTAGCGCGCATGAGATCGAAGGTGCAGCCTAATCCCCTAAGGTCGGACAACGAGCCTCTGGACATCGACGATCTGTATGGCAAGGCCAAGGTTTGCCTCGCATGTCATAAATAAATATCGATTAACGGCTATTTTCCGAAAAAAGTTCCAGTTGATTTCTTTGTATGCTCGTTTCCGCGAAATGAATATTTCGCAGCGCGACAGGCAGAGGTACCCTTTGCGGGACTCTATCTGAAGTCATCAGTTCCCCAGTAAGATATGTAGAACGATGAAAATAAGCGTGTAGAACAGACTGAATAACGATCAATGTGATGCGGCAAAGAGCTTGTGGCAACTTGATCCGCGGGTCGTCAGAAATGTCAACGTCTTCAGATGGAAATAGATCGACGTTATGAGCATGAAACAGTTCGTTTCTTGCTTCCCGACAAATATGAACGTGAGCAAAATCGATATCTCGCTGTTTTGCCAAAACGGCTTCGATGCGACGGCGAACCATCGGATCGAGGAGGCTAAGAGCTGTCGCGCTGAGCGATTTCGCTTCCTCCCATACGCTGCCGGGAGAGCCCTTTAGAAAGTGGATAATTCGCTCAGTCCGCCCACCTTTATTTCCACACAAACAGTCTGTGAGCTTCTCCAGAGCAATCCAGGCCCACATGAACCTCGTGATTTCCCTCAGATAAGCTGCTGTAAGTTCGCTTAGTGCGAGATCATGCTCCCAAGCTGTACTGCACATCATCCCCGAATCGGGATTTAGTGCTGCGGGCGTTACGTTAATGCTCTCAATGCTGCCGGCGATATGGAGGGGTTCAGCAACTCCTTGCCAGAATTCTTCAGCAGCGTAGTGATCGCGCCCTTCTAGCTGCTCTTCTGCGTCAATCGTTGCATCAAGATAAAGGAATCGGCTGATTCTGAGAAAGTGTTCTGATAGATCAACAAACTCCATATCACCCGTTGCTTTCCTCCGGGATGTCCGTCACTTTGACGATGATCGCGGCTTTCCTTAAATCTCGACTAACAGAATTTCCTTCTTCTAATTCCTGGCCCCGCATAATTGCTGCATAAATTTTATTGCCTGTGCCCTTGATGTACTTCGTGCCGGTCTCGGCCGACATATCGATTTCACCACGCTCGAACCGAGTGAAAAATCCCTGGTCACCCTTAACAGCCGCCAAGCTCGGCTTCGCTGAGTTGTGGACGCCATTTTCTTCTAGTGTCTGCAATGCCTGCTCAATCTGGTCACAATCTTGCTCGGTCAAGACGAGGCGATGCACCGGCTTTGAATCCTGATCGCGTCCGACGTAGCAGGCAGCGAACTCAATTTCCTGAATTTCAAGCTTGCGAACGTTGGAGCCGGTATCGACATAGAACAACGACACGGAAACAGGAAACGGTACGGGCATATTCGCCGGTCGGCCAATCCGCCCGAGGTCGGCAAGCAACATCTCCTGAATTTCGATTGCGTAAATCTCCCGAAGGCGGCCAATTCTACTTAGGCGTTGGCCTTCACCGAGAAGCCCGTCAAGTTCTTCCCATCCCACAGTCCGGACATCTTTCAGATTCCATCTGATCCATCTACGGCCTTCCTCAGGCAGAATGATGATTGCGGTCCTCACAGGCCCGGCCTTATATGACCAGTCTCTGGGTTGAAGTTCTTCGAGTTTGCCTGCAAGCAACATCACACGCTCCACGCCGCCTCGGACTAGATCGCACGCTGGGGTTACGACAAGACAAACGTTGTTTCCGTAAACCTCTTCGCCTTCCTTCTTCCACCGAAGCACGTCACCGAACTGCAATACAGGCTTTCCCTCGTCTTCCGACAATCGAAGCCTGTCCCTATGCAGGAAGACCATCCGGTGTACTAGGGCCTGAAGATCGGGAGTGCCCGTCAGGTGTGGCGCGGGGTACTTATCTAGATCGATCTTGTTGAGCTCCAGGGCTGCGGCAATTGTATCGTCGTCATCCTCGATTTCATGTTGTAAGACCCGATCCGCTACATCGAGGAGGTATTCACCAAGGCGTTCTCCCTCGAAATCCAGAAGTAACGCTCTTACTTGTGCTAGGTCCGACAAGTCTAGGCGTCGTAGCACGCGTATGAACTTCTCCCGCGCTTCATTCAGGCCACTGTCCCAAGCATGAACGAAACCCGCAACTCGTTTGGCATCTTCGTAATGGCGCGCCAACCTCAACAACATCGCCTCTAGCGCTCCGTCTTTGCCAAGAGCCGACTTGCTTGCCACGCGGAAGGTTGAGCCCAAAAGTCCCGCGTCATCCCGGAAAGCGTCCCGGTTTTTGTTTAGACGAGGACTTCTAGACGTCAGGATTACAAGCGGCGGATTCTCCGCCCGCTTGGCGACAAGATCGCGGGCTCGCGCAACCGCGCGCACCATATCATCTCCGGTTTGATTGCGTCCGAGAAAGAGATCGATAACGATCAAATTTGCATCGTCCACCTCTGTGCTGGGGTCACGCCCGATACTTGCGCAAGTTAGCCCAAGTCCCTCCAAGGTCTGAACGAGGCTTTCAAGTTCCGTCCTCTCGGTTGCGTTCGTGCTCTCGTAGTCGTGGAACAGGGTTTTAATCGGGCCTGCCGGAAGGCTCTGCCGGTTCCCCCAAAGAACATTTATGAAATCCTGAGATTCCTGCAGATCACCTGTATCGGCGTCCTTGAATCCCGGAAACAATGCTTCAAGCGTATCGTGGTCGTCATTTCCGAGGTCATCGAAGAAAGTCGCCCAATCCCCATGGTCGAGTTCGTCAGGCCGTGGTACATCGTCGAAAACGTCGTCAATAATAACCGCTTTTCGAATTTGCCTCTCTTGAAGCAAAGCGCGCAATTCTGTCATGAAACAACCACCTCATCAGGCAGCGTCAAGATGAAGCGATGGAGACGGCCTGTCTCACGATTCACCTTTTCGTCCAGCGTCAGAGTCCCGCCGTGGTATTCGGCACATTCGCGCGCGATATACAGTCCGAGCCCTCGGCGTTTGGATTTTTCTTTCAAAGAAAAGAAGGCTTTGAAAACCTTCTCGTGGTTTTCCTTCGCGATCCCGCGCCCATTATCCTCGTAAGTGATTGTAAGCGGGTTATTCTCCATGGCTATCGTGATACGCGGCTGGAATCCGGGCTCATGCTGTCTACGGAGATCGAGCCAGTACAACGAATTTGAGACTAGGTTTTCAATGATCTGGACGATCATTCCCTTGACCGCGCGGACACGGATAGCCTCTTCCGGCATCGTCACTTTTAGCTTCACGGCGTGTCGGTTAAATTGCAGCTCGTGACCGCTCAACGCGTCATCAAGCAGGGTTCCCAAGTTGAAAGTCTCTTTTCGTTGACGGCCTGATACGCTGAGAGGATCAAGAACACGAAGGCGCTTGCTCACCGCTGTCATTTCGGACCGAAGTGAGTTTAGCAATCCTTCAATTTGATCCGGCACATCGCTGCCGCGCAAAGCTTCAAGAACTGCGAGCGTGTTCTCTGTAGAACGCGCCAGTTCATGTGCCACGACCTCAACAAGTAGTCCGACGCCCGCTATCTGCATCATTTGGCGATTTTCGCTTTCGACCTCAGCTATTCTGCTTTGCGCTCGGTCGAAGAATTCTTTGATTTCAAAAAACGTATGCTGCAACTCCTCAATAGTTTCAGCGGAATCGGGAGCCATACGCTTAATCTTGCGTAATGCAGCGTTGGCCCTCTTCTCTAGGTTCGACACGCCTGTCTTAGCCTCAGTCATGTCGAGGGGTTGGTCTTTATGACGCCGCTGCACGTCCTTCAGAAAGTCTCGGAGGTGATACTGTATCGCAAGCTGGAGTAGGCCAACGAAAGCCTGCTGTTCAGGGCAAACGCGTAAGCCTTCCCGGTTTGTTTGGTCGATGAGCAGCGGGTTGCCTAACCGAGATATGGTGGCACGACCCACGAACTGCGCTTTGTTGAGCAAATACCCCGTACTTCCGAGGGCGCGCCTATCTAGGGCTAGCCAGTCGTCATCATCCTCACCGTAGGGCAATACTCTGAAACCATCTCGAAAAAGAAGAATTCCTGACCAACGGCGTTGTAATTCCCGGACCTGGTTGCGATCCCCAATACTATCAATGGCTCCTAGGCGTTGGCGGTTATACCAATACGCCTCGAATTCGAATTCGCCCAAATCGTCTAAAGCCGTAATGGGAATTTCACCCGATGTTCCCGTGATAGAACCTTCGAGATCAGCCAATTCGAATACCCGCTTTTCCACTTCATGAGGATGTTCGAACCCAAGGTTTAGGGCTTCAAACTGACACTCCAGTTTTGGCCCCGACGCTCCATTAACAAACTTCCCTTTCACCGATGCGTGAGCATGTGCCAGGAGATGACGGTCCATGTGAGCAACAGGCACGCGTGTGTCGTTCCAAAATATCGCGATACGAGGTCGACGTTTCGCATCAGCAAACGGATCAGTCAGACGAGCAAAGTCATGCTCACCGAGATATTTGACACGGTCGTAAGTCCAGTCCGCACCCAAGGCGCCAATGATAAGACGCGTACCGTTCCATTCCGGCTCTGGCTTTGCTCCACCATGCTCAGGCACGACATCGATTTCATCGAGCATGGCATCTAGATCGTTGAAAGCCGACCAGTCGATCTCTAGAAGGTTTAGCCGTTTGTCCTTTCTCTCGGCCGTTTCGACCGTCAGCATGTCGCCTAGCCGCATAGCCGAAAGTCGTCCGATTCCTTTCTCTCCAAGGTACGGGGCACGGTGTTTTCCGACAGGATGTTCTGCGGTCGCTGCGTCGATTGCTCGTTTCCGAGAGGCCGTTCCGATCACCAGGTAATTGTCGATCAAATCCTGCTTCGACATTCCTGTGCCTGTGTCGGACACGATGATCCTGTTTTCGACCGCGTAGGCTGCGTCAAGAGCTTCAACAAACGTATCTACGTCATTGGCTTCGTTTATGGCTGATCGGAAACGGTTCAGTGAATCCGACGGTGCCGACGGATCCAGCTCTTTCTCAACGTCCGCTTTCAGTCGTTCGATATCGGCGGAACCGTCTATCGCTCTGTGGCGATACTTCAGATAGTCATTTCGTCTAAAAACGATCTCGAAACGAATTTCTGCGCCCGTTGGGGACCCGGCATCAAACGCGTTTTTAATCAGCTCATAGAACGCGATCACATCAGAGCTTATAAGCTCTGCTCCAAGCTCCAATACAGTTCGGGCACATATTTTGAACAAGCCTTATCTCCGTTTGTTTTGCGGCCCGCTAAGCACAAGAAAATACCTATCCTCAGCTAAACTAAATTATCCCCTGCAAGTGCAAATATAATTCCTGGCTTACGCAGCCTTTTCTTTCCGAAGCAGAGAGTCGACTGCATCAGACAAGTTCCAGATCGGCTCCGCATCGCCGTCCTTGAGCATTTCGATAACCTTCGGCAACCCGGCCACGGCGAGGCCGCTGGCCAGCGCCATCATCTTTCGGGGCTCGGAGACGATTTGTACGTCGCCAGTCCTTCCGATTGCGATCAGCATGAGCGTGTGAACCCGCCACGGGTCGCTGCTAAAGATCGAGCCGTCGATGATCTTTCGCGTCTCGTACTTGGTTGTGTCGGCCGGCTCCAAACCCAGCCGCGCGGCAACGCAGACCGAGAGAAACCAGAGATCGACCATGCGCGGAAATGGGCTTTGATTGATGACAGCGTCGGCGCTCCGCTGGCAGTACCGGGTGAACGCCTCGTGGAACTCGACGGGCACGTTGATGTCGATAGCCTGGAAGGGATTGAAATATCCGTCCGCCATCGTCGCCTCCTATGACGCCATTTCCAGCTCGACCTGCGTATCCGCGCGGCGCTGGCAGAGTTGACATTCGCTGCGGTGGTCGCATTCGCAGCGCAGAGCCTTCCTTTCGGCAACGCCCGGATCGTTGACGAGCATCTTCGGGTAGTGCGCCGGGTTCGTCAGCGTGAAGACGACGCCCGCGGCTTCGTCGATAATCTCCTCGCATCCGGCAATCTCGTCGTGCGTCAGGAACAGCACGAGCTGCGAACTCTCGCGTACTGCCGTGCGCAGGATGGAGCGTTTGACATACCCGCTCGTCATGCCGAGCGGGGTGTCGATGACATTGGGGGCTTCAACTTCGCTGACCTTTGTCAGCGCCAGGATGAAGGCGAGGGTGAGAGCCCGGCGCGAGGCCCCGTTCAGGTCACGATCGGGGTTTAGCGTCCTGCTATTCGGGCCATAGACGATGATGTCGAATTCCCGGCTGATTTCGGCGCGCCGGATGATCGCGCCCTGTTCCGGGTCCGCGCCGATCATTTCGAGGAATATGCTGTTCATCAGCTCGCTGACTTTCTGCAATTCCTCGTTCGTAATGCGCTCATACGCGCTTTTCAGCACGTTCGTGACATCCTGAGTGACATCAAGCTCAGCCAGGATGCGCGCACCTTTCTTCTGCTCGCGCAGCAGACGGTCGCGGTCGCCTTCCAACTCTTCGCGCTCGCGCCGCAGCCCGGTGAGTTGGGTTTCGATAGAAGATTGCCGGGACAGATGACGGTCGCGCTGATCCTTGTACTGGCGACGCGTCTCGCGGAGGCCTTGGATATCGGTGTCAGGCAGTTCATCGAGCTGCATCTCCAGCGCGCGGAACTTCCGGCCCGCTTCGTCGCGCAAGGTCTGTAGGCCGTCGCGGCGTTCGACGACCGTCTTGTAATCCTCAAGCCAGGCGCTTGAACCGGGGTCTCCGGCGGCCTGTAGCGGTTTGGCCCCGTAATAGAGGTCCGTTATGATTTCCTGAATTTCATCGGCGCGTTGGCTATCATCGATGAGCTTCTGTATATGGGCGCGCCGCTTTTCGCCGCCCGCATCGCCGGGTTCGAGGGTCTCACCGCAGATGCAGATTTCCGCAGAGAGCCGGTCCTGCAACACCGGGATCGTCGTGTTCGGAATTTTCCCCTGATCGTGCAGCTCTTCGAGTTTTTCGAAGGCGCGCCCGAGCAGGGGTGCGAGCAGGTCCGTCGCGATGGAGCGGCTACGGAACAGAGCCGAATGTTCCTTGTTCGCCGAGGCGAGCTGATCGTCAAGCCGCTTGATTTCGCGCTTCGCCTGATCGAGATCCTTTTGCAGCTTCTCCTTGTCACCCTTCTGGAGTGCTGCCGCAATCTTGCGGTCAATCTCATCGACCTTCTCATCGAAGGTCCCGAATTGCTGCTTCGCGTCTTCGAACTCGGCTTCCAGCTTCTCACGGTCGTTTTCCATCGATTCCAATCGTGACGCTATCCGGTTCAGCTCGCCGCCGCCGCCGACCTGTCTTGCTTTCTTGTTCACTTCCGCCGCCGATTTGCGAACATGCTTGATCGCATCGTCTATCACGCCAAGCCCAAGCAGGGAGCGTATCGCCCGTTGCACCCGCTCGCGCTTGGTGGACAGGGCGACATCCGCTTCGATGAAGCTGAGCGCCCGGTCGCCATCAGTAAAGAAGACATCCCGCAGCTCCGGCGGTAGCTCGTCGTTGATCACCGCTTCAGGGGCGTCTATGGGACTTGCGCCGGTATCGTTCAGAGCGAACAGCTTGACGGTCGAGGACGACCTCCGCGCCTGACTATCCACGTCCTCGAACGCCGAGCGTACGAGGCGGTATCGCCGGCGTGTTTCGCGCACATCGCCCGACACACGCCGATATGTCGTCAGCTCGAACTCGACGGTGGCAGTGATCGGAACGCGTTTTCCTTCGCTGGCATCCCAATCGATGGGATGCAGGCGAAAGCCTTTGCCCTTGCCGGGCAGGGCAGCGTCTCCGTAGAGCGCCCACTGCAATCCATGCAGGATTGTCGTTTTGCCCGACTCATTGGCCGCCCGGATAACCGTCAGCTTTCTATCGGGATCACTGGAGAAATTAAGCTCTAGGTCGCGGAGCATCCGAAAATTCTGAAATTCAGCGCGGAGCAGTTTCATGAATCCAATTCCTCCGTGCCCGTATCGTGACCGCGTTGCGCCGCAAGGAATCGTGCGGCGGTGTTGCATTTGTCGTTAATCTTTTTCTGGATATTCGTTGCCGAGACGCGGTGGCCCCGCTCGTATTCAAGAATCTCCGAGATCACCTCGATAAGCTCTTCCCGGTAGCCGTCGCACCTTTCTTCTATCTCCTCGCATTGCTCAAGGATGATCGAGATGATCTTCTTGTCGTTCAATGGCATGTCTTCTCCCCCAAAACTTTACAGGTACGCGGCGTCAACCATTTTGTCGATCATCGCCAGCGGCCCGGCCGGCCGGCCCGCATTTCTTGCGAGCCGTGCGAATTCCTGGGCGCGCCGCAACTCCGCGCGCACCAGCGAATGCGCATCGGGGTCGAGCCCTTCCTCCATCCCCGGTGGCAAGGCCAGCAGATCGTGAACGATGCTGTGCGTCTTGCCGATCGCGCTGCATGTGCGCAGAAGCCGGCCGCGTCGCTGCACCCATTGCCGTTCCACGGTGGTGCTTGCAAGGATGAATGCCTTGCATATCTGCGGGATGTTCACCCCTTCATCAAGGACGCGTTTGGCCGTCAGAACCTGTATCTCGCCATCCTGGAACGACCGGATGATTCGTTTCGTCTGGTCACGGCTGGCGGTTTCTTCGGCGGTGAGCTGATGGAAGAGAATATTTTTGTCTCGCAGTAGCCGGTTCACATTGTCGAGCTGGTCCGGTCCCTTGTCGGAGGTGTAAACCAGCGTATGCCGCAGGCTACCCGTGTCTTCCTTGTCCAGAAGCCCCCTGAGCGTCGCGATCTTGCCTGATGCTGTTTCCAGCAATGCGTGGCGGTCGCGCAGCAGCTTTGCTAGGTAATCATCCGGCTTGCCGCCTTCGCCGCGCCAGGCGTTCTGTTTGATCTTGCCGGTCAGGTCGAACCATTCGCTCATCTCGCTTTCGGTGAGATAGACGGGATGGACGTAGTAGTCGTACTCGACCAGGCACCGGCCAATTGCTTCTTCGAGCGTAAACCGGAACGCCACGGGTCCGAAGAAGCCGAAAAGTGCTTCCGTTCCTTCCTCGTCATATTGCCGTATCGGCGTGGCCGACAGGCCAAGCCGGTGTTCAAAGAACTCCGGCGGATCGTTGATGAAGGACGGCCGGCCGAGATTGTGTGCTTCGTCCGCTATCAGCAGCCGCGCGCAATCAAACGACTTAACCGCATCAAGAAACTCCGGCGTACAAAGTGTGTCGTGGCTGACAACCACCGCTTCTACGTCCGACAGGCCAGTTCGTAGCCGCCGCTTGATCTTCTGAAGCTCGCTTGCGCGTTTGGCGGCGCTACCCGCCGTCGTCAGATTGACGGGCTTGATTCCGAAGGGGGCGATTTCATCGCACCATTGTTCGATCAGCGGCACATAAGGTGCGGCGGCGACGATCAAAAGCGGCTTATGACTGTCGTAAAGCCGATGGGCTGCGATCATTGAGGTAATCGTCTTGCCCGATCCCGTCGCCATTTCCAGTACGCCGCGAAACCCGGCGTCGCACCAGGCGGCCACGGCCTTGCCTTGATGCTCGAACGGGCCTTCCTCGTATTCCAGCCAGTCCGGTATTGCGAAACCCGCCTTGGGGATTGAAGGCGCTTCAGGTTCGTATGGTTCGGGTTCTTCGGCAAGTCCCGAAGCCTTCCCGTAAAGCGCCCGAAGCTCGTCTTCCGACGGTGGCGCCTCGGAGCTATAAGTGCGCATCAGGCGTTGCCGGATGGCCTCCGGTAGCGGAATGACAAGGCAGTTTTCGTCCTTGTTCTCCCACAGGCGACCGAATTCGTAACGTAGCTTGTCCGTGATATAGCGCTGGTTTGGATCCTGCCATGACCGCGACACTGCGATCTGTTCAATATTCTTCCTGATCCCGGCATAGGTCACATTGCTCGATCCGTGCGCCGCGACGACATCCCCGTGCTCTTCGAACAGCCAGACCTTCGGGTGAAAGAGCGCACCCTTCATCAAGGCGATCTTGATCTCGATACGTCTCTCCCGCAGCAGCCATGACAGGCATTTCAGCGTGTGCCGCTGAAGCAGATCTTCCGTGACTGTCAGTTCTTCCAGAACCCTGTCAGCAACCTCTTCTGCCGATTTCAGGCCGTCCTTGATTGCAGCCTGATCCTCAGCGCGGAGAAGGGGGCTCACGATGAGGCGGAAGCTGTTCTGCGATCCTGCGATATAAGTCGCCAGTCCGGGCGCGAGGGACGCCAGAACCTCGCTTGAAAAGAACCCGACCATACAGTCAACCTTGCCCGCTTCCTGAAATCCCGGAATCAGGACTTCTTCCGCGAGCGGATCGGCTGGCAGCATGTAAAGCGGGCGAACTCCGTCAAGCGACCGCAGTGAACGGTCTTGCGCCTTAGCCGCCCTGTCCGTCTGTAATGCCGCCTGGTCAGTGACCACCTGAGCCCCCAGCTTTCTTCGTTCCTCCAGCCTCCGATTCGGGCCGCCGCAGTGGCAGATCTGACGCGACACTCTCGCGATTCCTTGCCACAAACTCGGATACGGCGCGTCGGATCATCCACGCCGCCGATAGATCGAGCGCGGATCCAATCCGGCTTAGCTCAGCGTACTCCTTCTCATCCAAAGTAACGGACAGGCGCACGCTGTTCTTTTTGCTTTTTGTCCGAGCCACAAGTGCAACTCCCGATAGGTGCACCAGTCTTACACCAAATTAGCTCTTTTCCAATGGCGAAAGGGTGCAAATCGATAGAGGACGCGTCCGACTGACGCTGGACCGGGTGTCCCCGAGCCCTCCTGCACCATGGCTTTGCAGGGTCTCGATCCTCCGGTCACGCACCTTCACGCGCGGGGCCGCTGAAGCGCCCCTATGCGCATCGCGCAGCATCAAGTAGATGGTGGTAGCCCTGCTCGGTCATCCAACGGGCGCGCATCAGATGCGCCTCCCAGCAGCGGCGAGCGCGGTCGGGCTCCGCATCCGAGTCGCGATGCAGGACAATGCGGGCGACCTCGCGCCAGTCGGCGCCCTCGGCCTCGGCGTCCAGAAGGCGCAGATAGGTGATGAAGTGGTCCTCGTCATAGGACGTGATTTCGTCCGCCCACGGCACCTCGTCGGCGATCTCGGGATCGAGTTTGGCCATGTGCCCGTCCTCCACGCCTTGCACATCCATGGCATCCGTTCGGGCCGCCTCCGGGCTTCGGGTGCGAGGCGCTGCTCCACCTATCATAATACGGAATGGCGCCGGAGGCCTGCGGGCATATGTCGATTAATGTCTCCGGTCAGGCGCAATTCCTGCGGAACAGCGAAGGCGTCGTCCCCGTCATCTTGCGGAACACGTCCGTGAAATGGCTGTGGCTGGAAAAGCCAAGGGCGAGCGCAATGTCCGTGATCGACGCACGGTCCGACAGACGATCCTTCGACGGCGCGAGGCGCCGAGACCGCCTCGGATCGACGGCGGCGGCTTGCTGTTTTCGCCATAGGTCTCGAACAAGCGCAGAGCGAGCGACGTGCCGACGAGGTCCAGGCAGAGCCCGCCGCAGCGGCTATTGTCGATCAAGCTGCGCCTGAGGCAGGCTATCAGCTTCTCGACCGCCGGGTCGCGGAGCGCCGCTCTACCTCTGATCTCGGGCACGCACCCGTCGAAGGCGTTGCCAATCGTGCGTTCGATGAAGCTGTTTTCCATGGCAATGACGAAGGACTGCTTGTCGGCCGTCCAGCCGACATGGGCGGCCCGACCGGCCGGGCTCAAATGAAAGTGCCCCGCAGCGACCGGATATTTTTTGGTACGGCGGCCTTCTGGCAAACGGCAGATGAGATCCAGCGGTTCGCTTTCGTGCATGATAGAGGGCGAACTGTGCCGTGATGATCGGTGTCCCGGGATTGATCGGGATATCGCACCGGCTGACGACAATGCCGTTACGGGCGATGCGCCGTGTGACGGACAATACCGGGGACGCAAATTCCGACGTGAAATCGACCAGAGTGGTTTCGGCCATGACGCAATCCCCATCGCCTGAAAATTGATATCTCGGCCGATAGCGGGTTGCCGGCCTTCAACAAGTTCCATTCCCGGTAGAGTGTGTGTTTCAAAATCTTTGCAGGTCTGGCGTTGCGAATATTGTAACGATTTCCTGAAAGACGCCGCGAAAACACGGAAGCCAACCCGCGCTTCAACTATCGATAGTAATCGATGTCGTCGGCACCCTCCTGCCAGTGACATCGACCTGGCACGAGGTGGCTTGCCCTGCGCGTTGCGCGACGGATCGTCAAATGGCCGCGCCGCGTCCGCTACGACCGGATGGCCTCATGGGAGGACACAAGCCCCATGTCCAAGGAGAAGACCCTCCCCGGCATAAGTCCGCGCGCCGACTGGCGCGACCCCGAAAGCTACAAGTCCCTCATCGATCTGGACCGGGCCGGTTGGGCCTGGGAGTGGCTCAAGCGCAATCCCGACTTCGGCGCGGCTGCCGGTCGGCTGCCACAGGTGTCGCTGCCACTTCCTCCGGCCGCCGCCGAGCGCCGGCTGAGGGCCGCTCAACCCCGAATCCTCCGTATCCAAAATCCGGGGCCGTTCGAACGCTGGGGCGTCATCTTTCACCACTGGCGTTGCCCTGCCGGCTACGGACATCTTTTGGCTGCCCGATTTCAATCCATCGGTGCTCGCCGTGGAAGCGCAGCCCATTGCACTCGACCGCACCGACGCCTTCGATATCCGATGCCTTGCGTCAATGGCGACCGTATTGTGCTGCGGCGAATCCGAGCACGTGCTTTTCAGCGATGGCTTGCGCCATCTCCAACTGATGGTGACGGCAGGCAGTGTTCTCGATGGTCCGGTGTGCTTCCGCTACCTGCTGTCGGGTCTCCGGCACATGGAGGCGAAGGTTCTGACGCTACAACGGCTGTGTGGGCTTTGCCGCCTCGGCCGTCTGCCGCGCGGCCTCTTTCCGGCGGAGCGCCGGGCCAGGCGCTGGGCGATGATGCTGCGCGCCTGGGACGGAGAAAAGGCGGGCGCGAGCCGGCGGCAGGTTGCGGCGGCGATCTTCGGGGAGATGGCGGCGCGCGAGCTCTGGGAGTCAGGTTACCGCTCCCGCATGCAACGACTTGTCCGCGAGGCGGAGGAGATGGTCAGCGGCGGCTACCTGGGACTGCTGAGGCGGGAAACAGAGGGAAAGGGAGGCTTCTGACGGGTGAAGGGCCGAAGCCGGCGAGAGAACACCGGCCCACCCGCAACCCGTGAGGAGACCTCCCATGTTCCAGTTCGTCCGCCTGTCCGCCGTCATCGGCACCGTGTTTTTCGCCTGTCTGTCCTTCTGGCCCGTGCTCGACGAAGAGCATTCCGGCCCGGCCAATGTGATCGACGCCGATACTATCGAAGTGGGCGGTGAGAAGCATCGCCTCTACGGCGTCGATGCCGTGGAGATCGACCAGCGCTGCCGCCGTCGCGATAGCGCGACATGGCCTTGCGGCAGAGAGGCTGCCGTCGCGCTCACCGAATTTCTCGAAGGCCGAAAGGTCAACTGCGAAATCTGGCAGGGAACGGCGCGCGATGCCCATGGCCGGTTCATCTCTGTTTGCTACGCCGGTGGCGACGACATCGGTGGCTGGGTGGCGAAGAACGGCTGGGCGGTTGCCGATCGCGACGCCAATCGTCTCTACAATTACACAAGCGACGAGGGCACGGCCCGCTTTCTGCGCCGCGGCATCTGGGACGGAACCTTCGATCCGCCCGCCGAATGGCGGCGCCGGCAGCAGGCGGGAGGGCAGCCATGAACGCGCTGTTTCCTCCGCCGGCCGACACGTCCACCATCAGGCTGCGAGCGCCTTCGCTCGGTGCCGGTGTCCAGTCCACCGCCCTTGCACTTATGGCCGCCCTTGGTGAGATCGGGCCGATGCCCGACTGCGCCATCTTCGCCGACACCGGCTGGGAGCCGAGGGCGGTCTATGAGCATCTCGCCTGGCTGAGGTCGCCGAATGTCCTGCCGTTCCCGGTGCATATCGTGACCGCCGGCAACATCCGCGACGGGCTGGTCCGCGGCGCGCAGGGCGTGCGCTGGGCCTCGATCCCCGCCTTCACCAAATCCGCATCGGGCACGGTCGGCATGATCCGCCGGCAGTGCACCAAGGAACTGAAGATCGTGCCGATCCGCCGAAAGGTGCGTGAGCTGGTCGGGCTCACGGGCAAACGCTCGCCGGACCGCTCCGTCGTGGAACAGTGGATCGGTATCTCCCTGGACGAGATCGTGCGCATGAAAATGTCCTTCGAGCCCTGGCAGGTGAACCGTTGGCCCCTCATCGAACTGGGCATGACGCGCCGCGACTGCCTGCGCTGGCTGGAACGGCACGGCTATCCCATGCCGCCCAAGAGCGCCTGCATCGGATGTCCGTATCATTCCGACGTCATGTGGCGGCAGATGCGCGAGGAGGATCTGGACGCCTTCGCCGATGCTGTCGCCATCGACCGGCTGATCCGCACCGGCTTCCGCAATCTGCGCGGCGAGGTGTATCTCCATCGCTCTTGTGTGCCGCTCGACGAGGCCGATCTCGATACGCCGGCGGACAAGGGACAGCTCGACCTCTTCGCCGACGAATGCGACGGCATGTGCGGCGTATGACCTGTTCTGCCTGATTGCCGAAAGGGCCGCTCTCAGCAAGTTCGAGAGCGGCCCTTTCGCCCGTGACGGGTTTTCAGGTCCGGAACGGTTCCGGGCCGCCCATCGCGGGAGAACATCGATGCACGATCGCGAATACGGAGCCGACATCGCCAAGGCCATCGCCACGCAGGGCGGCCATCTGAAGATCGGTCGTGGAGGGTTCAGTCTGCATTACCTGAATGAATATGGCGGCCAGAGCAGCCTGTCCGGCTACGATTGCGACACAGTGAAACAGCAGGCCATCGCCGCCGGACTTGCGGTGATCGACAGCCGCTGCGTCAACTTCGACAAGGTGACCAGGCTCGCCATCTCCGGGCCGATGATCTGCGTGGGCGGTACGCCCGAGTCTGAACCATGGGGCGCATTCTCTTATGCGCCGCTGATCGAGGTGGCGCGGGCATACGTCGCGGCCGGGGCGGAGGTCTACAATCTCGACCTGGAGGAAGCGGCGGGGGCGGCGGCCTGAGAGGGAGAGGGAAGTGGGTATCTTCGTGACGAGCTTGTCGGGCGAAAGAGAGGCTTTCTCCGGCTCGTCACGGAGAACCGACATGGCAACGCCTAAGAAAATCTCCCTGTCCCAGTCCCGGGATATTCCGTTCGACAAGCTGGTGCTGTCGAGCCGCAATGTCCGGCGGGTGCGGGCCGGCGTATCGATCGAGGAACTGGCCGAGGACATTGTCCGGCGCACGCTGCTGCAATCTCTGAGCGTGCGGGCGGTGATCGGCGAAGACGGTCAGCCCACCGACAAATATGAGGTGCAGGCCGGCGGACGGCGCTACCGGGCGCTGGAATTGCTGGTCAAGCAAAAACGGCTGGCGAAGAACGCGCCGATCCCCTGCATCGTGCGGGAGGACGGCATTCTGGAGGAGAATTCGCTGGCCGAAAACTGCCAGCGCGTATCGCTCCACCCGTTGGATCAGTTCCGCGCCTTCCAGTCGCTGAAGGAGCAGGGCCTCGGCGAGGAAGAGATCGCCGCCCGCTTCTTTGTGACGCCGGAGATCGTCCGGCAGCGGCTGAAGCTGGCCAGCGTGTCGCCCAGGCTGCTGGGAATCTATGCCGATGACGAGATGTCGTTGGAACAGCTCATGAGCTTCGCGATTTCCGACGACCATGCCCGGCAGGAACAGGTCTGGGAGACCGTGCAGCGCGGCTACAACAAGGAGCCCTATTACATCCGCAAGCTGCTGACGGAAGACACCGTCCGCGCAACCGATAAGCGCGCCCGCTTCGTCGGGCTCGCAGCCTACGAGGAAGCGGGCGGGGTCGTGCTGCGCGACCTGTTCTCGCAGAATGACGAAGGCTGGCTCGAGGATGTTGCGTTGCTGGAGCAGCTTGTCACCGAGAAGCTCGCGGCCGAGGCCGAGACGATCAAGGCCGAAGGCTGGAAGTGGATTGAGGTCGCTCCGGACTGCCCCTATGGCCACACCGCCGGCCTGCGCCGCGTCATGGGCGAAACGGAGCCGCTGTCCGACGAGGAGCATACCCGCCGCGAAGCCCTGCGGTCGGAGTTCGAGGCGATCGAACAACGCTATTTCCAGGGGAGCGACGAGGGCCTGCCCGAGGAGGTCGACCGGAGTCTCGCCGAGATTGAGACCGAACTCGACGCCTTTGAGAACCGGCCAGTCACCTACGATCCCGATGAGATCGCCCGCGCTGGTGCCTTCGTCCCCATTGACTGCGACGGTCGACTGAAGGTCGAGCGCGGCTATGTCCGTTCCGAGGACGAAGCGCCGGTCGTGGACGACCGGGGTGATGCAAGCGAAGCAAAAGGCGATGTCGATGCAGCAGCGCCAAGTTCCGTCGAGGGTGTGCAATTGGCATCCAGTCAGAATCCGGCGAACGCATGTTCCTCCGACGCCGACGCGGATGGTGAGGAAGACGGCCTGAAGCCGCTGTCCGAGCGCCTGGTCATGGAACTGACAGCGCACCGGACGCTCGCCCTGCGCGATGCGTTGGCGGGCGATCCGGACATCGCCTTCCTCGCCGCACTGCATGCCCTCGTTCTCCAGACCTTCTGGCGCTATCCGACGGCGAGTTGCCTGGAGATTCGCGCCGAAAGCCCGACGCCGACCGTTCAGGGGCCGGGCCTGAAGGAGAGCTCGTCGGCGAAGGCCATCGACGAGCGGCACGCGAATTGGGAGAAGCAGCTTCCCGACGAGCCGGACCTGCTCTGGGAGTTCCTTTGCGATTTCGACCACGACAGCCGCAGGGCGCTCTTCGCCCATTGCGTCTCGCTCACCGTCAACGCGGTGCATGAGCCGTGGAACCGGACACAGGGACGCCGGCATCATGCCGACCAGGTTGCCTGCGCGGTTTCGCTCGACATGAGTGCTGCCGGGTGGAAGCCGACGGCGGAGAACTATCTCAATCGCGTGCCGAAGGCCCGCATCCTCGAGGCGGTCACGGAGGCCAAGGGCGCCGGCATGGCGGAACTGATCGAAGGGTTGAAGAAGTCCGACATGGCCGAGCAGGCCGAGCGGCTTCTGGCCGATACCGGCTGGCTGCCGGTTCCTTTGCGTACAGATGGGCCGCTGCGCACGCCTGGCGTCGAAACAGCTTCGCATGACGGTGAAGACGCCGAGGCCGAGCCGCACGATCAGGCCCAGGGAGGGCCGGCTGCCGATCTGCCGGAGTTCCTCACCGCCGCTGAGTGATCGCTCCGGCTGTTCCCGTCAATCCCATCCATATGAAGCCCGGCCCCGCGCGGCGTCAGCCCGCGCAAGTCGAAAGACTGGCCGGGCTGCGCTTTTTCTGGAGACGTCACGTGCAACGCGAACGCATGATTTTCCCGAACGAAAGACCAGTCCACACCCCTGGGGCGTCGCCGATTACGCTCGCGAATACGCCGAGGGCGTCGTCTTCTACGGCACGCCGTCCCATGACGGCTTCAAGCTTTCCGCCGAACGCCTGGCGCAGATGCATCCAGCCCTGCGCGAGTCCGGCGGCTGGTTCGAAGAGGGCTGCGCCTGGGCCAAGGTCGCCTTCGCCTTTCCCGAATGCTTCACCGATGAGCAGCAGGAGGCCGCGATCCGGACACTGAAGGATTGGTGCCCGGATGAATATGAGGCGGTAACCGGCAAGACCCTCGCCCCCGGCGACTCCCACATCAAGGACCAGCGCCTTTTCTACGAACACCATGCGCAAGACTGGGTGGTGATCAGCGCCATCAGGTCAGACCAGCATCCTGGCATGGTCGAGTGCATCGCCACTCTTGGCGGCAAGCGCGGGGAATGGGGCAGGTTCGGTCTGGAGAGGCACCGCTATCTCGTGCCGGATGCCGAATATGACCGGCGCGGCAAATTCGGCTTCGTCATCGATCCCGATCGCCACGCGCTCCGCGACGGCCCCTCCAGCTTCCTCACAGGGAGGGCGGGCGTCATGATCCCTGACCACATCCGCGCCAATTTCCAGACCCTCATGCGCGCCGCCGAAAACGGCTACATGGCGCTGATGGAGTGCGCGGACGCCGAATCCGGCGCGCTGCGTTACGTCATTTGCGCCGTCGGCTGTGACGGTGACGAATACCTCTTCACTCCCTTCGGCCATCAGGCGGAGGGGAATCCCTACGAGGCGTATCGGCCGCCAGAGTGAGAG
Organism: uncultured Binatia bacterium (SeqCode); assembly: GCA_965116085.1. Classification (GTDB taxonomy): domain Bacteria; phylum Desulfobacterota; class Binatia; order Bin18; family Bin18; genus Bin18. Next base: position 3,152,671 of record OZ220487.1, on the reverse strand, counting down.
CAAACCGGGATGAGGGTGGGCCGGGAGCGGGCAAGAGAGAGCCTGCCCCGACCTTTTCCTGAAACCTCAATCCCGGAGCAATCTCATGAATCTGATGACACCAGCGGCGGCGGTGACGGCCGCCGCGCCCATCCGTACGCCCGAAGAAGAGGCCGCCTGCATCCTCAACGCGGCGGAGCGCATTTTCACCGGTCTCGAACGCGGCCTTCTCATCAAGGCCCGCGTCCTGCGGCAGGCGATGGAGGAGGCGTTCGGCGGTTCGGACGCCGAGGGCTTCCGGACCTGGAAAGCCGCATACGAAGCTTGCGAAGCCGCGCAGGTGCTGTTCCTCCGCAAATATGGTCGCGCCATGCGGGAGAAGGCGGGCTCGCCCGCCGCACAGCTCGCCATGCTGTCCCGCATCGCCGGGCTTCTTCCCACCCACACCCGCCGCACGCAGGAATCCGAGGAGTTCCAGCAGTTCAGCACCCCTATGCCGCTTGCCTATGTGGCCAGCATCGCGGCGGGCCTTACCGGCGACGATGCGGTGCTGGAGCCGTCGGCCGGCACGGGGATGCTTGCCATCTTCGCCGAGATCATGGGCGCGCGGCTGGTGCTCAACGAGATCGCCGAGACGTGGGCTGCGCTCCTGCGGCGACTGTTCCCGGACAGCTTGGTCACCACGCATGATGCCGCCAGCATCGATGATCGGCTGGCGGACGATATCGCGCCGTCGGTCGTGCTGATGAACCCGCCTTTCTCGGCGGCGCTCCACGTGCAGGGGCGCGTCTCCGACGCGGACTTCCATCACGTGCGCTCGGCGTTGGCGCGGCTGCCCGAGGGCGGTCGCCTGGTCGCCATCACCGGGCACAATTTCCCCGTCGATAAGCTGAACGGCGCGGTGCGTTTTACCTGCGTTGTGGACGGTTCCGTCTATTACAAGCACGGGACCATCTTCGACACGCGCCTCACCGTCATCGACAAGTCGCTTGATCGGCTTCGTCGCCGGTTTTGCCGTGCGCGCAAAATGCCGCCGAATTGCTCGCCCGCCTCATCGAACATCTGCCGCCTCGCTTGGAGGTGGACGGCGAGATCGGGCTCGGTACAGCGGCGAAGCCCGCGGTTGTGCGCAAGGTCGCGCCAATCGCGCGCAGGCCGCAGCCCGTCATTTCTGCGGCGCCCGATGCCGTCGAGCTCACCTATGAGCCCGTCGAATGGAAGCCGGCCGAGGGCACCGACCTGACCGACGCGCTCTACGAGGGCTACGCCCTGCAATCGATCCATATCCCAGGCGCCAAACCGCATCCGACGAAGCTGGTGCAGTCGGCGGCATGGCCTCGGTGGCGCCGCCGCACCCTTCCTATCGGCCGCATTTTCCGGTGGATATAATAAAAAGTAGCGTTCTCTCCGGCGCTCAGCTTGAGAGCGTCGTCTACGCTGGCGATGTGCATTCCGGGCATCTCGTGGGATCTTGGGCGGTCGATGAGACTTTCGAGAATATCCATGCCGCTCCGGAAGGCGCCGAGAATGCCGTGTGTTTCCGCCGCGGCTGGTTCCTGGACGACGGCACCGGCTGCGGCAAGGGCCGGCAGGTCGCCGGCATCATCCTTGACAACTGGATCAAGGGCCGCCGCAAGGCGGTGTGGATATCCAAGTCCGACAAGCTGATCGAGGACGCACGGCGCGCCTGGTCGGCGCTGGGCATGGAGCAACTGCTCGTCCAGCCCCTGTCGCGCTTCAAGCAGGGCACGCCGGTCCGGCTGACGGAAGGGGTGCTATTCGTGACCTACGCCACCCTTCGCAACGAGCCGCGCCTGCGCCAGGTCATCGACTGGCTGGGAGACGGCTTCGACGGCGTGATCGTTTTCGACGAAGCCCATGCCATGGCCAACGCCGCCGGCGGCAAGGGTGAGCGCGGTGAGCAGCTCCCCTCGCAGCAGGGCCGCGCTGGGCGGCGCCTGCAGCGGGCGCTGCCGGACGCCCGCGTTGTCTACGTCTCCGCCACCGGCGCAACAGACGTGCGCAACCTCGCCTATGCCGAACGGCTCGGCCTGTGGGGTGGTGAGGATTTCCCGTTCGCCAATCGAGCCGAGTTCGTGCAGGCGGTCGAGGCCGGCGGGGTCGCGGCCATGGAGGTGATGAGCCGCGATATGAAGGCCCTCGGGCTCTACACGGCGCGTTCCCTTTCCTACGAGGGCGTCAAGGTCGAGATTGTCGAGCACGATCTTAGCCCCGCGCAGGTCGCCATCTATGATGCCTATGCCGAGGCATTCCAAGTGATACACCAGAACCTCAACGCGGCGCTCGAAGCGTCGAACATCACCGGATCGACCGGCACGCTCAACGGCCAGGCCGAATCCGCCGCCCGCTCGGCCTTCGAGTCGGCCAAGCAGCGGTTCTTCTCGCATCTGCTGACGGCCATGAAGTGCACGACGCTGATCAAAAGCGTCGAGGCGGATATGGGAGCCGGCCATGCCGCCGTGATCCAGCTCGTGTCCACCGGCGAGGCGGTGATGGAGCGCAAGCTCGCGGAAACCCCTGCCGAGGAATGGAGTGACCTGTCGGTCGATCTATCTCCCCGCGAGATCGTCGGCTCCTACCTGAGCCATGCCTTTCCCACTCAACTCTTCGAGCCCTATACCGACGAGGACGGCAATCTGCATTCCCGCCCTGTCTTCGACGAATCCGGCAACCCGGTGCAATGCCGGGAGGCGGTCGCCGCGCGCGACCGCATGATCGAGCAGCTCGCCATGCTCGATCCGGTGCCCGGCGCGCGCGACCGGATCGTGCAGCATTTCGGAACGGACAAGGTCGCCGAGGTGACCGGCCGCTCGCGGCGGATCGTGCATAAGAGCGATCGGCTGTGCGTCGAAAACCGTCCGCCTTCGGCCAATCTCGGCGAGACGCAGGCGTTCATGGACGATCAGAAGCGCATCCTGGTCTTTTCCGACGCTGGCGGCACGGGCCGTTCCTACCATGCCGACCGGGGCGCCAGGAACCAGCGCCTGCGCGTCCATTACTTGCTCGAAGCCGGCTGGAAGGCCGACACTGCCATTCAGGGCCTCGGCCGCTCAAACCGCACCAATCAGGCGCAGCCGCCGCTGTTCCGTCCCATCGCCACGGACGTGAAGGCCGAGAAGCGCTTCCTCTCCACCATCGCGCGGCGGCTCGACACGTTGGGCGCGATCACCCGCGGACAGCGCCAGACCGGCGGTCAGGGCCTGTTCCGCGCCGAGGATAATCTCGAAGGCGATCAGGCGCGGGCGGCGCTCAGGCAATTCTACATGCTGCTGGTGCAGGGCGCCATCAAGGGCTGCTCGCTCCAGCGGTTCGAGGAAGCCACGGGGTTGTCGCTCACCTTCGAGGGCGGGACACTGAAGGAATATCTGCCGCCGATCACGACCTTCCTCAACCGCCTGCTGGCGCTGCCCATCGCCTTGCAGAACACCGTGTTCACGGCCTTCGAAGAGCTTTTGAACGCTCGGATCGAAGCAGCCATTGCATTGGGCATCCATGATGTCGGGCTGGAGACGATCCGCGCCGAAAGCCTGATCGTCACCGACCGGCGTACCGTCTGGCAGCATGAGAGCGGAGCCGAGACGCGGCTGTTCACCGTGCAGCGGAAAGATCGCAATCAGCCGCTTTCCGTCGATGAAGCCTTAACGATCCGCGATGGCAAGCTTCTGGTCAATGAGCGCTCGGGCCGGGCTTCTGTCAAAACCTCCGCGTCGAGCCTGATGCACGACAGTGGTAGCGTGGAACGCCGCGTGCGGCTGATCCGTCCCATGCAGCGCGACACGATGAGCGTCGATGACTTCGCCGCCACGCACTGGAAGGAGGCGGAGAGGGAAGAATTTGTCGCCGCATGGGAAAAGGAGATCGCCGGAATCCCGGTATTCTCGACGAGCACGTTCCACCTCGTCACCGGCCTCCTGCTGCCGATCTGGCGGCGTCTTCCGGAGAGCAACGCCCGCGTCTATCGCCTCCAGACTGACGATGGCGAGCGCATCATCGGCCGTATGCTGTCGCCCGGCGAGGCGGAAGCGGTTTGCCGCAATCTCGACATCGATGCACCGCAGATGTCGGCGGCGGACGCCTGGGGCCTCGTCAACGACGGCAAGGTCACGGTGCATCTCGTCGACGGTCTCAGCCTGCGCCGCGTCCGGGTGATGAACGAACACCGCATCGAACTCACCGGCTTCACCTCCGGCATGGTCGATACCTTGAAAGCGCGCGGTCTGTTCAGTGAGATCATCTCCTGGAAGCTACGGCTGTTCGTGCCCGTGGGCGCGTCCGGCAAGGCGATTTTCGAGAGCCTCGCCGACCGTTGGCCGCTCACCGAAATCGCGGATCGGGGGTGACATATGTCCCGCGCCACCGATCTGGCGCGCCGTCTCGGTGAACAGGCCGAGGCGGTGTGCCGCTATTACCTGCCGAACGGTCGCCGCCAGGGCCGATACTGGATCTGCGGCGATGTCATGGGAACGCCGGGGCGGAGTCTTTATGTCCGCCTTTCCGGCGAACGTGCCGGCAAGTTTTGCGATGCCGCTGATGGAACACATGGCGATCTTCTTGATCTCATCGCCCTCAATCGCGGCCTCGGCTTGTGCGCCGCGCTCGATGAGGCGCGGGGATTCCTCAGCCTGCCGGTTCCGCCGATCCGCCAGGTCGCCCCGCCCGTGCCGACGAACTCTTCCGAAGCGGCGCGGCGGCTCTTCGCCGCGTCGAAGTCGACCCAAGGCACGCTGGCGGAACGCTATCTCCAAAGCCGCGGCATCGTACTGCCTGCGGACGTTTCCGTCCTGCGCTTTCATCCGCGCTGCTTTCATCGCGGGCCTGCGGGGCGCGAGACATGGCCGGCGCTCATCGCCGCGGTCACCGATCTCGACAGCGCCATTACTGGCGTGCATCGCACCTGGCTTGATCCTGGCGGCGGCAAGGCGCCTCTCGACCAGCCCCGCCGTGCCATGGGTCATCTCGCCGGAAACGCGGTCCGGCTCGGCGTTGCCTCCGACGTCCTGATGGCGGCGGAAGGCATCGAAACGGCGCTGGCGCTCAAAACCGTGATGCCCGCCATGCCGGTCGCCGCCGCACTCTCCGCCGCCCACCTCGCTGCCCTGGTGTTCCCGCCCAAGCTGCGCCGCCTCTATGTCGCCCGCGACAATGATCAGGCCGGGCGTTTCGCGCTGGAACGATTGCGCACCCGCACCAGTGCCGGCGATATCGACATCCGTGCGCTCGCCCCGAGGACAGAGGATTTCAACGCCGCTCTCCTCACCCTCGGCCCGGACCGGCTCAGGGCATGGCTCGCCGAGCAGCTTGCCCCGGACGATGTTCAGCGTTTCCTTGTCGCGGATGAGCAGAGGCGATGCGCGTGAAGTTGGTCAGCGCCGGACGGGCGAGGAGCGGCATCGGGGCCGGCCTCCCGGTTCGGCAGGGGCCGCGCCACGGCCTTTCCAGGAGAGGGATCTACCAGCGCCGGCCGGCTTTGCAACGGCCTTGCGGCCGTCCTCCACTCCGTTGCGGCCCGGCGGGTGCAAAGCCGCCCATTGGCGCTGGCGGGCGATCCCCGGAAAGGCCGCGACGGACGCGGCCTCGGAACCGGGAGACAGACCCATGCTGCACGACCTCTTCACCGACGACGCCATCGAACCCCATCACGCGGCATCGCCAACCGCCCATGTCCTCGACGAAATGGCGCTTCACGGCGCCCGTCCCGGCCCGGACGATCCGGAACGCCTGACCGTGCCCGAAGAGACCCAAGCCGAGCAGGAGATCGAGACCGCCGCAGCCGCCCTCATTGCCCTCATGGCCGATACGGCGCTCAATGACGATCTCGATGACGTCCTCTGGGGCTTCGCCAATCTCTTCCGCCGCCGCATCGCCTAGCTCGACCGCCTGCTCGACGACAACGAGCTGGCGCAGCGGCGCTTGGCAAGCGAGCAGGACGGTTCGGAAGTCAAGTCCGTCGAACTGGAGCGCCTGATTACCCGTGGCGAGGCATTGCTCGAACGCCGCGCCGCCTTCGAGAGCCTCCGAGATCTTGCCGCCGTCCAGTTCGAATCTGCGACCGGTTCCGCCTGGCGGCCGCGCACCGGCTCGATGACGAACCGGCGGACGATGACGGCGGCCATGATCGACAGCCGCGATTTCATCGCCGCCAAGCGCCGGGCCGAGACCGAGCCGCTGCTGCCCGCTGGTCCGCGCATCGCCTTCACCGGCGGCGTCGACTGCAACGATCACGCCCGCATCTGGGAGGCCCTCGACAAGGCCCGCGCCAAGCATTCCGACATGGTGCTCATCCAGGCGGATCGCCGAAAGGCGCCGAGAAGATCGCCGCCTGCTGGGCCGACAATCGCGGCATACCGCAGATCGTCTTCAAGCTCGATTGGACCCGCCATCGGAACGCAGCCCCCTTCAAGCGCAACGCCCAGATGCTCGAAGCGCTCCCCATCGGCGTTATAGCTTTTCCCGGTTCCGGTATCTCCCAGAACCTCGCCGACAAGGCGCGGAAGATGGGGATCGCCGTGTGGAAATTCGGCGAGGGCGGCGCGTAATGCGCCGCCCTATTCTCATGCAAGTCTTCCTTCCAAGAATGCCGGCGCAGACACGTCTGCTCCTGCGGGCCGAACCCAGCTCAGTCGCTCCGCATTCCTTCTTCCGGAGACCAGGTTCTATGTCCGATTATTCGCCGTGGCGGTGGGCTGCCCAGCAATGCCAGACCATCCCGATATAGCACGTAGGCGTATTCAGATTCGGGCGAAACATCGCTCCCTTCGCCTCGATCCATGGCGAAACCGGAGGGTTCGACACGTGGAAGTTCGAGGACTGCGGGTATGTTCTCTCGCCCGCTGCGGATGATGGCGCTCAAAGAGTTCAGAAACCGTTCAGCAGACATTTCCTCCATGACGAACATCCCGCAAAGCCATCGCCGCTTCGTCGTAGCAAGCGCCTTCGCCGGAAATGCTGCCACCATCTCGGATCATGCCAGAGGTCGTCCAGCCAGTGGGGATAGTCGTGGAATGGCCAGAGGGGTTCCGCGCTGGCGAGAAACGTTCGACCCGCGTATGGAATTGCCAGGAAGCTCAGTGGTGAAGCGATATCGGGGCGCTCCCCTCCAGCGCGAACCCAATCGATCCAGGCCACAACGCTCGGCGCATCCATAAGAGAAAAATTGGCGCGATGCGTCGCGAGCGCGAGCGAGGTCGGCGTCGACTCCGGGGTCGAGCCTGGGGGCGGTTCCGTAGGAGGCGACCGCTTGCCACGCGGCTTGGAAATGCGCGTCTCGGCAGCATGCAGAAAGGCGCCCGCTAATCCTGGTCTTGAGCCGAACGCAATCGAGTAGCCGTGAATGACTTTGCCGTGGAGCGATTCGGCCGCCAGATGGGGCTTCACCTGCTTGCTGTACTTGCGCTTTGCCTGTCCGGTGATGGTCGCGGCCGAGACGTTGGCGGCGAACGATCCACGCGCTTCCGCCAGCACAACGCCGTGGTCCGAAGCCGCACCGTCCCCGTAGATGAAGTCGGCATGCGGGGCGAGCGTACTCGAAAGGCAGGCGGCATTGTCTCGCCACGTATAGCCGAGCGCATTCATGAGCAGGTCGGTAATACCGGCGCCAACGCGCCCGGCGAAGGCGGTACGTTCCGCATCGGCCAGCGAGTTGATATGCTGCGTGAACAGGAACGTGGAGCCTTCTTCAATCAGCCATTCCACCTCAGTCAGGGCGTTGTCTCCCCACCGCACCAACATTTCCGGCGGTGCATCCCGCAGCGTTGCCGTTCTTGCCATCGACGCCGCAAGAGCGGTCGGCCCGAACGTCAGGGTCTTGCACATGCCGGGGGCATTGAAGCCCACGGGAATCGGGCTTGGGTTATGCCGATGGCGCGTGTGTCCAGTGATGCCGACCGATTTTTCGGCTCGCCAGACCGCAGCGGAGGTCAAGACATCGCTCATGAGATACTCCCGTCCGACAGCTTGGCCCGTCCGCTCCGCGCCTGTCGCAGCAACTTCATGATGCATCGTCTGCCGAGGGAAGAATCGATGCGAGCTCGCCCTCGATATCGATGCCATATTGATAGGCGAGCGCAGCGACATGGGTGCCAAACGTCGCCCGCAGTTCACCAAGAGCGACAAAAAATGGCGGGCTGCCTTCTTCGTCACCGAAGCGCCCTCTGCCATACCAGGGCGGCAGGTTACGGAAATCCAGATGTGGCTCCTCCAGGAACTTTCGACAGGCGGCTCGCATGGCACGGATGGATCCGGCGGCCAGAGCGGTCTCGGGCAAGGCTTGCAACGTTTCTGTCAGCAGTTCGCGCATCTGCAGGACCGAAGAGGTCACTTGTGAGACGACTTCGAGATGGTATGGGACGAAGAGAACACGCCGGTCTTCCAGCGCGGTCAGCAACCGTCGGATAATCTCTCGTTCGTCAGCGGGAGGCGTCCACTGAACGCCAAAGAATGGCAGCGAGAACCCGGTTAATCGATGGGCCAGCGATTTCGCCGCAATCTTTCCCTTCTTTGTAATGTCATCCGATTTACTCACGCCCAGGTCCCCCCCCCCAATTGTTCGACGGCTCTATAATAACCCAAGATTGAATCTATCATCGTTTATGAAATTTGCGGCAGATCAAACCAGCCGAGGGCATCAGAGAAGCCCTTCTCGCGGCAATCGGAATAGGGTGAGAAGGGTGCCTGAAGATGTGGCGCCCGCGCGGGGACAAGCCCCGCGCGCCGGGCTCTCGTGAACCGAACCGCCTTCGGCGTTTCGGCCTTCGGCTTCGATCCCTGGCGCGAGCGCCCGCTCCGCGGGCGGGTGGCGGTCCAACAGCGCCGACCAAGACGCGCCCCGCCGGACGCGATGGTGGCGGGGTCTGGAAAGGAGAATGCGGCGCTGACCACGGCTCCCAAGGGCAGGTTGGAACGCCATCCTTCCTGCATCTCCGGCTCCGATGGGCGTGCGCAGGCGGTCGGATTGGTCTCGCTGCCTGCGGCTACAGTGGCGCAGCGGCGCCAGTTTCATCGGTGCAGCGATGCCATCAACGGCGCGGAGCGGGGGCTTTGGACATGCCCGGGGCGCGGTCGAAGGCCGATTGGTTGGCGGTTTTCGTGTCGCTGTAACCCCGGCCAAGCCGTCGTCTGACGCGGTGAACTCGGTGGCGGGAAAGGCTATGCCGCTCCTTCGCCGGCTGTTCATTGAGGCAGTCACCATCCCTGCATGCCTCTCATCGCGTAAATCCCGCGCCGGTCCGTTCAACCCGCCGTCCGGGAAATTTCCCCTGCCGCGAAAAGTGCTCCGCTGTCGCTGCGCCCCCGGCGGCCTAGGGCCGCCTATTCTTACGAATAGCGCGCAAAGCGCGCGGGGTGACGGCAAAGCCGCCAACTTTTCCCGGCATTCCTCGCGCCCGCTTCGCTCCAAATTTTCCCTCCCGGCGGGTCCTCCACTTCCTTCCGGCCCTCCGCTCACCCGTGCGGCGGCTACGGCCGCCGCTGTTTTTCAAGGAGCGCGCTTCGCGCGCGGGGGTGAACCGGCGCGTTCTCTTCCTGCACCACAAGCTCGATGCGAGCGCGCTTCGCGCGCGGGGGTGAACCGGCCCGCCTATGCGGTCTTTCCGCTGGAGCCATCGCAGGGATGGCCCCTGCGACGAACAGCGAAAGGATCATCACCATGGCCATCACCCTCGGCACGTTCACCAAGCAGAACGACGGCAGCTTCACCGGGACCCTCAAGACCCTCAACGTCACCGCCAACCTCGTCATCGTCCCTGTGGACAAGATGTCCGAAAACGCCCCCGATTATCGCGTCTATGCCGGCAACGGCCAGCGCTACGAGGTCGGTGCCGGCTGGAGCTAGGTCGCCAAGTCGAGCGGCGAGACCTACCTGAACCTCAAGATCGCCGCGCCGGAATTCGGCCCCAACTGGGTGCGCGCCCGCCTCGTCAAGTTGGAAACGCCCACAGAGGACGGCACCTCGCACCTGGCCCTGTGGGAGCCACGCGAGCGCTGATCCCGCCCACGCCCGAACACCCCGCCGGAACGCATCCGGCGGGGCTTACCTTCATGCATTCCGCCGCGCCCGACCGCCGCAATCCAAGCGGAGTCGGCGCTGGTCGCGCCGACGGGCTTTCCGTCTCGATCTTCCCATTCTGCCATCCGGCCAAACGAGCCTGTAAAGGATCGCGGGCACCCTCCAAAATACTCCGTTCCGCTAGCGCTCCACTGCGCATTTTGGTTCCTCCCGCGCCCGCTTCGCGGCGGCTTCGCCGTCCTTGACAGGCTCTATCCAGATGACCGGGGACCCCGTTCTCGACGGGAGAACGGCTCAATCAAGGAGGTTCCCATGTCTATCCAGATCAATTTCGTCCACGACATCCGCGTTGAATATCGCGGCCGTTTCTACACCGAGGACGAGCTGCGCGAGAGCATCTGGCTCGTCAACATGGAGCTGCGCAACGGCCTGCCGAGGCGCGAGCGCATCGAGGCCAAGCGGCAGATCGCGGAAATGGAAGCAGCGTTGAAAGCGCTGCTGAACACAGCGGAGGCGGGGCATTGAGCCCCGCTTTTCGCGGCGTTTTCGAGCCAGATGCCGGTCTCCCGTCCATTCATCGCGATGGGGGATCGTTTTTAGCGCCCCCCTGTTTTTCGATCCTGAGCAAACGCGCTCCCCGCCGACATCCTTCGCCCATTCGCGTCGAACTTCGCAGAAAGGAGCCAAAGGATGACCGATCACACATCAAGAGCGGCCGAGGCCCGCAAAGGCTCGCCGTTCCTTTCCACGCGGGAGGCTGCATTCTATCTGGGCTTTCCTTCCCCACCCTTGAAAAGATGCGCCTGACCGGCAACGGCCCGCGCTTCAGGAAGCATGGCCGCTATGTGCGCTATCACATCGCCGATCTCGATGCCTGGTCGGAAGGGCGGCAGAAAAACTCCACCTCCGATGCGGAAGAAGGCGCATGAAGAAGCCCGCCGTTCTCCTTCTCGCCGCCGCCCTTGCAGGCGTCTCGATCATCGGTCTTTCCGCTTTTGCCAAGCCAACGCCGTGGCTTTTTTGGAACGCCTCGGCCAGCGCGCCCATCGGTCTCTATCGCGTCGTTCCCGGCGTGCCGGGACGCGGCGATCTCGTGCTCGTTTCCCCGCCTGAAAGCGCCGCAAAACTCGCCGCCACGCGCGGCTATCTGCCCGGCGGCGTGCCGCTCATCAAGCGCGTTGCCGCCGTCGCCGGGGATGATGTCTGCGCCTTCGACGGGGCCATCATCGTCAATGGCGGAATCGTTGCCTGGCAGCGCAAGGCGGATCGGGCAGGACGTTCCCTGCCGCGCTGGACCGAATGCCGGGAACTTCTCCAGGGCGAATTCTTCCTCTTGGGCGACGCTCCGGACTCCTTCGACAGCCGCTATTTCGGACCGGTGACGAGCGCCCAGGTGATCGGGAGGTTCGCGCCGTTATGGATCGACTGAGTCCCCTTATCCTCGCGGCGGCTGTCATCGTCACACACGCCGAGGCCGCCGCTCTCGACCGGTTTCAGGCGCACATTATCGAAGCGTCGCAGCGTTTCGGCATCCCCGCCAGATGGATCGAGGTGGTCATCAAGGCCGAGAGCAGCAGCGACCCGAAGGCCGTCTCACCCAGGGGCGCCATGGGCCTGATGCAGCTCATGCCGGAGACCTGGGCCGAGTTGCGCGATCAGCATGATCTCGGCGCCGATCCCTTCGATCCGCGCCCGAACATCCTGGCCGGCACCGCCTATCTCAGAGCCATGCAGGACCGCTTCGGGTATCCGGCGCTCTTCGCCGCCTACAACGCCGGACCGGGCCGCTACGAGGACCATCTGCGGACCGGAAAGCCGCTTCCCGCCGAGACCCGCGCCTATATGGCGAGCTTTTCGTGCCGCTTTCGACGCGAAAATCGGATGAAGAATGAGGCGGGAAATGCGCCGCCAGAGTCCGCTTCCCGATGGGCTTTTCAAGCCCTCCTTCACCTGGCGGCGCGGCTTCGCTGTTGCCGGGCTTTCTCGCCACCAGTCGATGTAATCGCAGATGATCGTGGATGATCGCAGGAAGGCTGAAGGATGCCGCGTAAGGCAAGATGGAGCTCCGGCACCATTCGCGGTATCGCGCATCGTAAGCCTTTGTCTGCACATTGGTTTTTCCGTAGGCGGATGGTGCTACGCACCTCCGCGGTGGTGCCATGGGAGCCACAACTCCCCGGTTTTCTTGGGCGTGATTGGCACCAATTCCCAGAGGCTTCATTCGTGGCCATTCTATTGGGGTCCATGAGGAGCAGGCCGTGTTCGACGACGACGATTTCAAACCCAAGCTCGGCAAGATCCGCTCGCGCGGCTCGAAGGGCGGACGCAAGTTCCTGCATCAGGCTTTAGCTGCGTCGAACCTCGCGCGCGGTGGGGCGGGTGGCACACGCAAGTCCCGCTTCACCGGCAGCCGCATCGGGCGCGGCGCGGGCGTCGGGCATGTGCTCGCCAACCGTGACCGCTATGCCGCTTTCCGCCAGCGCCGCGTCATCATCAAATCCCGCATCGTCAAGCTGGCCGGGAAGGGGGTGGACGGGGCGCGGGCGCACCTGCGCTATATCCAGCGCGACGGCGTGACCCGCGAGGGCGAGCCGGGCGAGCTTTACGGCGCCGAGCAGGACCGGGCGGACGGAAAAGCCTTCCTGGAGCGTTCGGAGGGCGACCGCCATCAGTTCCGATTCATCGTCTCGGCCGAGGACGGGGCGGAATACGACGACCTCAAGCCGCTCACCCGCCGCCTGATGGCCCGCATGGAGGAAGATCTCGGCTCCAAGCTCGACTGGGTGGCTGTCGATCACTACAACACCGGCCATCCGCACACACATATCCTGGTGCGCGGCCGCGACGAGCGCGGCAAGTATCTCATCATCGCCCGCGACTACATCACCACCGGCATGCGCGAGCGCGCCGCCGAGATCGTCAGTCTGGATTTCGGGCCGCGCTCGGATTTCGAGATCGAAGGCCGGCTGCGCCGCGAGGTCGAGCAGGAGCGGCTGACCAGCATCGATCGCCGCCTCATACGTGACATGGACGAGGCAGGTCTCGTCGCCGCGACCGATCGCGACGCCTTCCAGCAGAGCTTGCGCGCGGGCCGGCTGCAGAAGCTGAAACAGTTGGGCCTGGCCGAGGAGCTCCGCCCCGGCCAGTGGCGGCTGGAAGGGGGGTTGGAAGGCATACTACGCCGCATGGGCGAGCGCGGCGACATCATCAAGACCATGCACCGCGAAATGGCCGGGCAAAGCATCGCCCGCAGCCCCGGCGATTACGCGATCCTCGACCCAGGAGACCGGGCCGCGAACCCCGTCGTCGGGCGCGTGGTGGCGCGCGGGCTATCCGACGAACTCAAGGACCGCCACTATCTGATCGTCGACGGGGTGGATGGGCGGACCCATTACGTCGACACCGGCAGGGGCGAGGCGACCGAGCCGACACCGGACGGCAATGTCGTGCGTGTGATGCCGAAGAGCATCAAGCCCCGGCGAGTGGACCGAACCGTCGCAGAGGTCGCCGCCGCCAACGACGGGCGCTACACCATCGACCTGCACCTCCAACACGATCCCCGCGCCACCGAGGAATACGCTGAAACCCATGTGCGCCGGCTCGAGGCCATCCGCCGCGCCACCGGTGGCGTTGCCCGCGAGCCCAACGGCACCTGGATCATTGCACCGACCATCTCGACCGAGTGGTGGAATACGAGCGGAGCCTGGCTCGCGCAGCACCGGTCATCGTCGAGAAGCTTTCCCATCTCACGCTCGACCAACAGGTGGGCACCGACGGCGCCACTTGGCTCGACCGCGAGCTCGTCTCGGATCATCCTGAGCCCACCCGCGGCTCCGGTTTCGGCCGGGAGGTGCGTGATGCCCAGGCGCGCCGTCGGCAATGGCTGATCGCCGAAGGCCCCGCTCACGAGGAACGGGATCGGATCATCTATCGCGCCAACATGCTGGCGACCCTGCGTCGGCGCGAGCTTGCCCGTGTTGCGGGTCAGCTTTCCGACCAGCTCGGTCTCGCCTATGTCGAGGCCCGCTCCGGCGAGCCGGTGGAAGGCACGCTTTGCCGCTCTGTCGAACTCGCCAGTGGCAAATTCGCCCTCGTCGAGAAGAGCCGCGAATTCACCCTCGTCCCCTGGCGCGCCGTTCTCGAACGCCACATCGGCAAGCAGGTCTCAGGCGTCATGCGTGGCGATGGCACTCTTGGACCATCGGGCGGCAGTGCAGTGGGCCAAGCGTATCGTAGTTCAGGGAAGGGGGGCCGGAGCGTGTGGCCTGAAGACGTGTCGAAGCACTATTCGTCCACTGATGTGTGTTATGCGTTCGACACGTTCGACGGCTCAAGAGGAGATGACTGCACCAAAGCGCAAATTCAGCACCCGGGGCCATGGTGTTTGACAATCGTGCGCAGGATATCAAGCGCCATATCAAGATCCGCCTCGCCGAGGCCACGGCCGAGAGCGCTGAGTGATGCCAGGTCGCGGGCATGGCGTTCGGTGGTCGACGAGCGGTTGTCGCAGGGAAAGAGCCCGGCGGCCGGCACGTCAAGCGCCACGGTAAGGCGCTCCAGGGTTTCGAAGCTGGGCGCGGAGGCCCCGCGCTCAATAGAGCGGACCGCCACCTCCGAGCGGTCGATCAGCTCGGCGAGGGCGGCCTGGGTGAGCCCGCGTTGCTGGCGCAGAGCGCGGATGTAGCGGCCGACCTCTTTCGCGAGAGCCATCGTGGAACCCGATATTGTGCCGCTTCTTTGTGTGGAATGTCCTTTCCGGTTAGACCAATGTAAGGCCGCTGTGTGCCCGATTGTCGGGTACTCCCGTGCCGCCGGCGCGTGGCCGGTGAGGCGCTCCATATCTGCGAGTACGGCCTCCAGCCACTCACGGTCTTCGTACATGTAGACCCTTGCACCATTATGACTATATCGCCTGAACAATGCCGAGCCGGCCGAGCGTTGCTGGGCTTGTACCAGTTGGAGGTTGCAGAATCAGCCCATGTCGCCGTCACCACGCTCGCAGATTTCGAACAGGGCGTAAGGCTTCCGACATTCAACAACCTTCAAGCAATCCGTTTCGTTCTGGAAAAGGCTGGCGTCGAGCTGGTATCCGAGAAGGGGGCCGGTGCCCGGCTGCGAACAGCGCCAGAAGCGGTCAGCGAAGCGGCAATCTCCCCAGAACAGTGCCGTGCTGCCCGCGCTATCTTGAACCTGTCGCAGACATGCCTTGCTCGGGCCGCCGGCGTCGGCCGCTCGACGGTCGCCGATTTCGAGCGTCGTGCGCGCATTCCGGCCCCAGCAAATCTGACCGCCCTTCGCGACACCCTCAAAACCGCTGGTATTGAGTTTATTGATCCCGACCAAACTGCGGGGCCGGGTGTGCGCCTGTAGATGTAGCATTGATCAGAGACCGCTGAAGCAGCTATTGCTCCCGAACCGGGAGCGGAGCGGTTGGCTGATCGAGCAGCGGCCAGTCGCCAGTCTATAACGCCCTCTCTGGCAGGAAAGCCGCATGACCGCTCTTCAAGCCAGTTGTGTTTGCTTTCGCCATCCACTGACAGCCGCCGGAATCGCACCAACGGGTGCGCTTTTCGACCACTCGTCCCAAAAATCGACGGTGCCGCTGTTCGGGTGAGCCGTAGGCTCGGCGATCCGAATGCGGCCTGGCAGCAGGCTTGCGTCGCCAACGACGAGCGCCTCGCCGGTGTCCAGGATCGGGAGCAAGTCGCTGAAGCCACCCAGACTATCGGGCAGCAGGCGCCGGACAACGCCTTGGTCTTCCGCGTTCGTCAGCCGCATCGCGATCAGGTTGTTGCACTGACTCAAAACCGTTCGATTGACCTCCGAGGGGCGCTGGCTGATCACGACAAGGCCGACGCCGTACTTCCGCCCTTCCTTGGCGATGCGCTCAAAGATCGAGATCGCACATCGTTGGCCGCGTCGCCTTGGGCACGTTCTGGGATGTAGAGGTGTGCTTCATCACAGAACAACGCAACCGGGTGACGTTTTCCCGGTGCCGTCCATTGCTGAAGCGAAAACGCCAAGCGTGCAACGAGGCTGACGATAAGCGGCAGGATGTCCGACGGTACTTCCGAAAAGTCGATAACCTTCACACCGCCCTTCTTGTTGGGCTGATCCTGACTACCGCCGACAAGCGTTGAACAGAGCGTTTCTAGCCATTCAAACTGGTTCGTTTCGTCACCACCTCGGAAAAGAAACCCCAGCCGTCGATCCGTCCGCTTGTTCTCGAAGCGGGCGATCAGTCGGCTCAGCTTGTCGAAGTATGGGCCTTGTTTCTCGCTGCGCGCACCTGGAACCATCTCGGTATTCAGCCGGTTCAACTCGGTTATCACGCCGTTGAGATCGAACGGGACGGGACTGTCGATGGTGAAGTTGTCGAGAACGTCTTGATGTTTCCCGGCGGTAAGGAAAGCCCGCTTGGCCTCAGTGACGGTCCGCGACATCAGCATGGCTTGATTGGGTGCATTCTGGTCGCTGCGATCGACAAACATGGAGATCATGGCTTCGTAGCCCAACAGCCAGAACGGCAAATAGACAATGCCATCCTTCAGGCTCGTCCCTTTGTCGAGGTCGCCTGGGCCCGCAATGCGAAAGTGTCGGACGCCATCGCCGCCGAGGGGGGTGTATTCGCCATGAAGGTCAAAAACCAGCGCACTCGCGTTCGGCAGGTCGGCGACCTGTTCAAGAACACGGGCTGTCGTCCATGATTTGCCCGAGCCCGTGCTTCCAACGACAATCGCGTGACGTTGGAAGAACTTGTTGCCGTTCAGGTAGGCTGTCGCGTTCTCGTCGAGGGTGTAGGCGCCGAGCGTCAGCTTCTGGCCGTCGCTGGCGACCCTGGCGATGACGTGCATGAATGCAGTCAGGCTGTCACCCTCGATGGCGAAGCAGTTGGCGTCAATCTCCGGCACGGTTTCCAGTGTTCGCCGAAAAATGTTCTCTTCGGTGCCTATTCGGTCGATGTGCGTACCAATCAAGGCGACGCGAACGATGTTCTCCTCAGGCAGCGAGGCTTCTTCGGCCGCTTCTCCGTCTCCGATAGCTTTCGCCTCTTTCATCGAGCGCACGATCTTTTGAATGACGCCGATAAGGTGTTCGCCGGCCCGGCTGCTCTGAAGCAAAACAAGACGGTTGACCTGCATGCGTCGCAGCTTCTCGACATCGGCAACGTGAACTATCACCATTGCTGTATCAACAGCGATGACCGTTCCCAGAGCCTCCGTGTCCTGATAATTGAAAATACCCATGCTATATTTCCTCCTTTCCATGTCGTGTGGTCTAGAAAGTCCAGCAGGCGCCAAAGGCGGACGTTTTCCAGCTGTACCCCATCGGGATACTGGTGCGACCACATGCGTGTACCGTTGTCCGCTTCCTCCAGGGCCAGGAATTGCCGACCGTTGGCGGCAGCTAGCATCTTCTTGGCTGAACCACTCAGGGATCTTGTAAGAACAACAAGAAATGCATCGCCACGCCGCCACCGCTCGAGGAGCTTTGGCTGAATATGCGTATCATTGAAGCCGAATCCGATGCAGAGGTAGGCGCTTGCTTGCGCCAAGGCTCCATCGGCCCCGGCGATGATGGAGCGGAACGGCTCCAGGTGCGTTCGTTCATACTTCTCGATACCGGGCGTCACGATGGCGGGGCGACGGCCTGCCGGGATCGCCCTCGCCGACGTGACCGCTACGACCTGACCTTCTGAGTCAATGAACCAATCAAGGCAGCCGTGAACTTTCCAGATATCGATCGTTCGGGCTGGACGGTTGTCCTGCATGAACAACAGGCGCGCGCCGGACTGTCGTTGCCGCAGGTACCCGTAGCCGAACCCGGTATAGTGGCAAAATCCTGCCAGGCCGGCGGCATATTCCGCCAACCGGTCATAGTTGGGTGTCACCACCGAGAGCTTGCGATTGGTACTGCTAGTCTGAAGTGCCCGGGGGATTTCTCGCGGTATTCCTCTCAAAAGACTGATTGACCAGAGGAAACGCCCCTTGGGCGGCTGTAGAGCGTTCCCATGTCATATCGATCTGTACTTTTGCCATATGAGAATATAGAGCTTATCCTCGTTGCCAGGCAGGTAGACCCCGTCCCCACCCGGAACGCGCCGCCCGGCCTCCTCCGGCGCGCAGGCTGGCGCGCAACCGGCAAAATCCGCCCCCGCCCCCGCGCCACCCTCTCCACGTGGCCCCGCTCCAAAGGCGCCGCCCGGCGCCGCCTGCTCAACGACGCCCCCCTCGTCGGGCGCCCCGCCGCCTGCCCTCTCGGACGCGCTCTCCCCCACGGGCATGTGGCCGCGGTGCGCGGCACCCTGCGCACACTCCGCGTCGCCCGTCTCCTCGCCCCCCACCGCTCGCCGCCCCGCGCGCGTGTTGGCGCTGCTCGCCGCGCGAATCCTCGCCCCCGGCTCGCAGCTTGCCCCCGCCCGTGGGCGGGCCGGCGCGACGGCACCCACCCCCTTGGCCGCGCCGCTGGGGCTGGGGCCATTGGCCGAGCACGCCCGGTCTGCGTCCCTGGACGGGCTGCTGGCCCGCCCGGAGCGCCTGGCGCGCGGCGTGGCCAAGCGCCCGCTCGCAGCAGGCGCCCTGGGGCTCGATGCCTTGCCCTCGGGGTGGAGGGAAGGGCGTGCCGGTCCCCTGGCCACGCGCGGGCAGGCACGCGACGGCACGCGGACCAAGCGGCCAATCGCGTGCGGCTTGCTGGGCGCCCGGGCGGGCTGGCCGGGGTCGGTGGCGGGGTTTGCCGGCCACACTGCGGCCCCGAGCCCGGGGGGGGGCGCAGGGGGAGACGCGGCGCCGGCGGGGCGGGCTTGCCACCGTGGTGCGGGTGGGGGAGCGGGGGAGGCGGACCGCGGCGCGGAGTCGTGAGGCAGGGGCGCCGGCGGGGCGGGACTGGATCCGTGCCTGGCGCGGCCCCGCCCTCCGCGCTTTGGGGCACAGCGGCGCAGGGCACCTCTCGCGGTTCGACGAGAAGGACGTGGTGGCAGGCACAAGCGAGGCCTCCCCTGGCGCGCGGCTGATGGGGTGCTGCCCTCCGCTGGTGGCCGCGCACCGCGCGCGCACGCGCGCGCCGCTGCGCGCCGCTCCCGAGGCGGTGCTCGCCCCCCTTGCCGGGGCCCCCCGCCGCCCGCCGCGGCGCCTGCAAGGCGCGGGGCGGAGCGGGGCGCGGGGAGGCCCGGGCAGCGGGCGCTCCAAGAGGGCCAAGCACTGCGCGGGGGCCCTGGACGAGCAGGGTGGGTTCCGCTCCCGGCGCACCGCTGCGTCCAGCGCGGCCGAGACGGCCCGGGACGGCCTCTCCGTGGTGCGCACCCGCTGACCCGCAAGCCAGCGGGACGCGCCCCACACCGCGCGCGCCTCCAAGCGCCTCAGGACGGGGGAGCGGGCCTTCCGCCGCCGCAAGACCGTGGAGCTCACGGGTCGGCCGGTCTTCCCCCGCCCCGCCGGGCGGGGGCGCGCCCAGGTCTGGTTGGGCCTGCGGGCCTCCTCTGGGGAGGGGCACCTGCGCCAGCGGTGGCGCCCGAGGCGGGTCGACGACGAGGAGCCCGCGGGGGCCGAGGCCGCGCGCCGCCGCCTCGGGGCGCCGGCCCGGAAGTCGGAAACGGCTCAAGCTAAGGCCCGGACCCAGCGGCCGACCGCAGGGGACCCGGGGCACAGCTTCCCCACCCTGCTCGCCGCCCTCGCTCCCGTTCCCCGCACTACCGGGGCGCCGCACCTGCCCGGCCCCGCGCCGTTCGAGGCCACCACCCGCCCCACGCCCCGTCAGCACCAAGCCTTCAAGTTGCTGGGCGGGCGACTGTCTGGTTCCCAGGCACGGCGCACCCCACTCTCTTCAATATCCAGGCATACCAATGGCTTGCATACCCAACATGCTCGAACTTCAGGCTAGACAAGTGCCGATATAGCCGGGTCAGAGGGAGGTAGTTTCCATTGCTGATCGCCTCCTGGAATACCTGCGCGTCTGCGGTGCCTATCAGATTCCATGTGTGCTCAACCACATGATCGGAGAGACGGTCGCTAAGCTTGATCGCCTGGAGAGCACTTTCGAGGTCTTTGGTGGCAAGCTCGTCTATGAATTGATCCCACAGGCCCTTGTCCGTGCCGGAAAGCGCACCGGCCTGCATGGAACCCTTCAAATGATCTGCCAATTTGCCCATACTCGGCAGGCCAAACGGAATAGACGCGCCGCTTCCGAGCACGATCACCGGTGATGCTTTCAGGCACTTCTGTCCTTCCTCTACGGCAATCTCGGTGGGCGTTTTTGGCAATGTGCTACCTCTTTGTTATTTGATCATCTATATACCTGCAGCGTCGGACTGAAGTCCCGCGACTAGCTTCTCAACGAGTTCCAAGGTCTCTCTGACATTCTCAACTCGGACGACGACACGTTGCCCGGGCCGATAGCGCCCATCCCCACTCTTTTTGACATAATCCTCATCGATGATGCCCTGTGTGTGGGCGAGCAGGTGGCGCTGCTGGAAAGCTTGGTTCAACCGCTTGAACTCTTCCCCCGAAAGATGGTTGCTGTAGCTATTGCCCGTTGCTGCCTGCCAAAGCTGGCTGCCCTCGGTGAGATTCTGAAAAGCGTTCCGCCTTGCCTTGGGTGCTGAGGGTAGGCGTGCGAAAATCGCTTCGGCGCAGCGCTGAAAGGTGTTAACGGTGTTTTGCAGGCCGTTCTCGACAATCAGGCGGGTCGTGCTTTTCGCCGTATCGCGGTCCGAGATGGCGGCGCGCACCGCGCCGAGGGCGTCGAGCGATTGCCTGATACCGATGATGGTAAGCGCGAAGACCTGATCGGCGGGATTGTGCCCGCAGGCAGGGCAGAAATTAGGCAGCCCCCACCACCGCATAGCGACAGGCGCAAACTGGGCAGGCGACTTTGAGTCGCAAGGGTTCGGCCGCTGCCAGAGGCAAGGGGACGCGCCGTGGGCGGCCATTCACCTTCATCGTCATCGAGATGAAGCTGTTGCGCGGCTGTCGTCGATTCCATCGGGCAGCGTCGCGCTTCAAGGCGCCACCTAAGGCAGATTTGATCTGCGCGAGTGCGACTTGCTTCGCGTGCTCGATCTGCTCTTGTGTCCACCATTTGTCCGCGTCGGCCGTATGGCCGCAGAAGGGGCAGAAGACTTCCTCGTCGCCTACCTTATCCTTCCAGTCCTCGCCATGGATCTTGAACTGGAACAGGCATTCCTTCGACGGGCATTCGCGGTCGAAGTAGCCTTCCTCATCATCAGAGATCGGCACAGAAACGGTCGTTCGGCCCTCAAGCTGACGTAGTGTTCGGATGGTTTCTTCGAACATCACTCCATCCATCCTTTCGCGCATCGCCCAAGACGCGCCGTCGGTTGAGCGCCTTTCCCGGCGCGGGTGCGTCCAAGCAACCTTTTGTCTGGCTTGATGTTTCGACCTGCTGTTTCGCTCATGGAATCAGATCTGCGAAACTATGGATTGTGAGTCGAAAACGATGGTGGTTCGCCCATTCATCCTTGATGGCGTCTGCTTGCGGCACATCCAACAGGTCTTCATGGATCATCGAAACCATCAGGTCTTGCGTTGTCAGAATTTGAAGAGTCCGGCTGACCCGGCGCGCCTGGTTTGTTGCACGGCGGTCATCGATCGCCAGAATATGCCCTTGGTGTGAGGCGAGAGCGATCGCGGAACACTCTCCTGCACCCAGGCGCCCGGAAGCAGAGAGGCTTCCAAACAATGCGACTTCTGCCGGGTCTGTGATACTCACCTGTTGGAGTATTCCTGCTGCCTGAGCCGCCGCAAAGCGAGCCTGTTGGTCGGGGTAGTGGTCTGTGATTTCAGCGGCGACGTGATCCGTGACGATGAAGTTATGGGAGTGGCTGGCGATGAGGTCCATGCGGTCAATTCGGAGAAAGTTCACAAGAACGGACGTATCCGAAACGATGATTGACGAGCTCGCATGGATCATGCCTTTGCTTCACTCCCCGCGGGCCACTTCGGCTAGTTCAAGGAGGGTTTCTCCCGGAATGTCGAGGCTCTTGCTTAGCTCCAGTAGGCGCCCGCGGGAAATTTCCTCGCGCCGATAGGCTTCAATTGCGAGGTGCGCAATTTCGCTGCGCAGCTCACGATCCCAGTATTGCCGCTGCTCTTGCTCCCCAACATCACCGAACATGCTCAGTGCATTGAGATACTGTCGCCCGAAATCCTCATGTTCCAGGAGCTCGACGGATTCCGGCTGAGAAACATGCCTGAGGCTCTTCAGTCTGTAGAGCGCGGCCTGATAGCTCACACCGAAATGATGCGCGACGATCGCCACATCCTTGTAGGTAATGCGCTGGGAGCGAGGCGCCGAACGAGCTTCAGCTTCGATTTGCCCGCCGCTGGCAGCATCAAAGATCGACTGCTCCTGACGGCTTGGAAGTCCCTTGTCGAGGCTTCTCAGAACCTCATACACGCCGTCTCTCGGCATGAGGAATGATGCGGCAAAAGCATTCGCCCGCTTCTCCACAAGCTCCGCAGAATTATCGGTACTTGAAATCGTTATATTGTGGTCACGATCCATGAGAGAGTGAGCATATTCATGAGCGTATGAAAACCTCTTTCGTCCACGCGGATGAGATGCGTTTACAATGATTGCCAACCCAATCGAAGGGTGGCGCATAAAAAGACCGGACATGTGATTTGGGAGCGCAAGGCCGGATGCCCAAATACCCTGCGTGCCAATCATCTCCGATACGTCAGGGATTGGGGAATTGCCAATGCTGAGGCGGCGCCTTTCCTCATGCGCCACCTGCTCCCCTTGAACGATACCTTCGCTGACGGTGCGAGGAACGCGCATCTCGTACGCCGGAGGGCCTGACCGGGGCGCCAGCGCCAGTACGGTTTCCAGGACGACGCCGTCGCGGCATAGGCTGAGGCAACGATCCACCTGATCGCGGACTGCCGGGTCCTGTTCCAGACCGGGGGCAACGCGGTGTAGCGCGACCAGCACATCCTCTTCTTCCGCCGGAGCGACTTCCTCAAGGAAATAGATCGCCGGGCGGCGGTAAAGCTCTGCGAGCTTGGTCAGCTCCAGAGTCGAGACCGCGCGATTCCCCAATTCCATCTGGGTAATCGCCGTCCGGGGCACACCAATGGCGTCCGCTGCGGCCTGCTGGCTCAGGCCCCGTGCCTCACGAGCAATGCGCAAGCGGCGTCCAAGCTCAATCGGGTCCATGGCGGTGCCTCCTCCTTCGCGGGAGAGAGCCTATACCTCTCCTCCTACACACAAATATGTCTCATCGAACAGAGAATGTCAATTTCTTCCCTTAATAGTTCGATATCTGAACATACATCATGCTGCGCGTCAGTGTGGCCTACCGGCCATATCTAGAGGAACTCAGGCGGAGGCCGCTCAGTGGGACGGCAGCACGTAGACCATAGCGACATCGTTCGCTTCGCGCAGGAGAGGGTAAATCTCCCCAAGGATAAGGCCAGCGAGTACCGTGCTCAGGCCCGTCGCCTGCGAGAGCGCCTGGAAGGCTATACTGAGCGAGCATCCGGATTTCACCCTCAAGAAGATGCTGCTCTCGGGCAGCCTAGCGAAGGGTACTGCCCTGCGCTCCCTCAACGACATCGACGTGGGCTGCTACATTAGCGGCGCCGATGCGCCCAGCGACATCGCCACGCTGTTGGAGTACCTCGCGGAGCGGCTTCGCAAGGCGTTTCCCAACTTCAGCCCCG
Organism: uncultured Binatia bacterium (SeqCode); assembly: GCA_965116085.1. Classification (GTDB taxonomy): domain Bacteria; phylum Desulfobacterota; class Binatia; order Bin18; family Bin18; genus Bin18. Next base: position 3,128,986 of record OZ220487.1, on the reverse strand, counting down.
ATCAGGTGAAGCCGCAGACCTACAGCGTGACCGTCTCGTTTCGCGGTTCGGGACTGAACGTGGATGTCGTTCCAATCCTCTACGACGGGGACCCTCAGTGGTACGGCAACCTTGTCAGCCAGGATGACGGGTCGTTGCTCAAGACCAGCATCCCCCTGCACCTCGAATTCACCCGCAAGCGCAAGCTGGCATAGGAAACCCACTTCGCCCAAGTCGTCCATCTTGTGAAGTTCTGGGCGAGGAATATGAAGCGTGAGAATGACGGCTTTCGCTTCAAATCCTTCATGGTCGAAATGATTCTGTCTCATTTGGTGGATGAGGGGCTGGATTTTTCTGACTATCCGGAGGCTCTGCAGCACTTCTTCACCTACATCGGCCAGACCGGCCTGCGGGAGCGAATCACCTTCAACGACTATTATCCTTCGTCAGCGGTCGGAACCTTCACGGAGCCCGTACAAATCATCGATCCGGTGAACGCCGACAACAACGTCAGCCGGCTTTACACCCAGGCCCAAGCGGAAGCGATTTTTGAGGCGGCGCTGGACGCCGGCGATGCGATCGATGCGGCGCTTGCGGCACCCACCAAACAAGAGACCATCCGCTACTGGCAGAAAGTGTTCGGTCCGTCTTTTCAGGTCTGAGAGCAGCCATGAGCTATAGCTATACCATCTCCGAAACCACGACCTTCACCGTCACGCACGCAAGACACATGGCAGCGAAGGTGGCGGCCGACCTGAAGCGGATGCCGCGCTTCTATGGCGCACCGAGCGATGCCGACATCGCCGAGTACGAAGCCGAGGTCATAGATTTGCTGAAAGCAGGGTATCTGGGAAACGTCACTTACGGCTTTCGCCGCAATGGCGACTGGATTGCCCCACGGTCCGGTACACTGCGAAGGATTTGGCAGGTATGGGGGCCAATGATGACGACCCCGGCCGTGTATATCCCAATGCCGATACTTCCGGCGCCTCGTTCTACAGCTATCTCACCTATAGCGCCGCATGGGATGCGCTGGCTTCCGACGAACGGGAGGCCTTCAAACGAACCTTGCCTCTTCAGCGAAACGGCGCACCGGAACCGGGCATCGATGGATATCTGGTTTCCGATAAGACATATTCGGCGGGCGGCAGAGCCCTCGACCGGGCTACCGTAAGGAGCTGGTGATGACGGGTACCGTCAACGTCGATGAGTTGTTCGACCGGCGCATCAGTTATCCGGATGTTTCCGCTCGGGAGCGTCTGGCTCAGCTTGTTGGCTTGGACGATCACAAGACGCGCCTGACGAAGATCCTCGGGCTGCTCGTTAACTCCGCCGGATTGGAGGCATGGGCGCGGAAGCATCACGCTGGGCGGACCGTCATTATGGATACAGTCCTGAGACGCCCGCCGCTTGTCGTGCTCGCCGACGACGTGGGATCGGGGAAGACCGAACTTGCCGAAACAATCGGTGATGCTGTCGCACGGCAAGAAGACATTGACATCACGTTGTTGCCGCTGAGCCTGTCAAGCAGAGGACAAGGTCGCGTTGGCGAAATGACGCAACTGCTCTCGGCCGCCTTCGACTACACGCTGTCTCAGGCCATGAAGCTGAAAGGCAGTACGGGCAAGGCCCGTGGCGGGTAATTCTTTTGGTGGACGAAGCAGATGCGCTGGCTCAGTCCCGTGAGGCCGCGCAGATGCACCATGAAGATCGCGCGGGCGTTAACGCATTCATCCGCGGAATTGACACGATCGCCAATGCACGTGTGCCTGCTGCCATCATCATGTGCTCTAACCGCCTCGGGGCACTGGACCCGGCAGTAAAGCGGCGTGCGGCCGACATCATGGCCTTCAGTCGCCCCAATGAGGTGCAACGCCTGTCGGTGCTTCAGCGCTCTCTGGGTGAGCTTGGGTTCTCGCAGCCAGACCTGAATCAACTGGTTGCCGCCACTGGCCAGATGAATGGTCGTGCATACGGCTTTACATTCTCTGGCCTTACGCAGCGGTTGCTGCCGACGCTCGTCCTGGATGCGTATCCAAGCAAGCCGATCGATCCGAAGCGGGCGATCGAGATTGCCCGAGAGATGGAACCCACGCCGCCGTTTCGAGAGGGCGTGTCGTGACTACATGGTCACTAGCCAAGATCCTGGAAAGCCTCCATCAGGACATACAAAGCCGTCTGCAAACGGCACGGCAGAGCATTGGCCACCCCGGAACAAAGGGGGATGCGAGTGAGAAGATTTGGCTGAGGCTCTTCCAGGACTATCTGCCTGCCCGCTACCAAGCTGAAAAGGCGCACATCGTTGACAGTGAGGGCACCTTCAGTCAGCAGATAGATGTTGTGATTTTTGACCGCCAGTACTCGCCCTTCATCTTCAATTTTGAAGGTGAAAAAGTGATACTGGCGGAAAGCGTCTACGCGGTCTTCGAGCAAAACAATCCATAAACGGCGACTACGTTAAATATGCCCAGGAGAAGGCGGCAAGCGTCCGACGGCTGCATCGAACCAGCCTTCCCATCCCCCATGCAGGTGGTGTCTACGACCCCAAGCCCCTAATCCCGATCCTCGGCGGCATCCTCACGTTCGAGAGCGACTGGAGTCCGGCCTTCGGCGATTCGTTGCGAAATACGCTGGCTGCCGACAGCGGCGATGGCAAATTGAACATGGGGTGCGTCGCTGCTCATGGGCATTTTCGGTTTGATGAGCGCAAAAACACTTATGTCTTCGAAAATGGTGGCAAGCCTGCAACGGCGTTTCTTTTCAACCTGATTTCTCATATTCAGTTCAGCGGAACCGTTCCTATGATCGATATCCAAGCCTACGGAAGGTGGCTTACCAAATAACTGTATTGCCGAGAGCAGCATCAGAAGCTTTGGGCCGGCAGCAAGTGAATCGGACGAGCAATCGGTACCCGATATGTCGTCGCATTTCGCCGTACATAAAGGGGATAAGGTTTCTACCGTTCCCATGTGATGATGATTCCGTTTGTCTTGAACGGCGGAACGATGCCCATGACCCCCACCAAACTCCTGATCGGCCAGATCGCGGTTGTCTTCGCCATCGTCATCCTGGGTGTTTGGGCGGCGACGCAGTGGTGTGCCGACATGCTGGGCTATCAGGCGCAGCTTGGCAGCCCATGGTTCGTCCTGTTCGGCTGGCCGATCTACGAGCCGTGGAAGCTGTTTCCGTGGTGGTACCACTACGAGGCCTATGCGCCGGAGGTGTTTGACAAGGCCGGGATGCTGGCCGCGGGCAGTGGCTTCCTGGGGTGCGCCGCCGCCATCGCCGGCTCCCTCTGGCGGGCGCGGCAGAGCCGGCTCGTCACCACCTACGGTTCGTCGCGCTGGGCCGTGAAGAGGGAGATCGAGAAAGCGGGACTGTTTCGTCCGGCGGGCGTGTTCCTCGGCCGGCTGAAGGACCAATACCTGCGCCATGACGGGCCGGAGCATGTCATGGCGTTCGCGCCGACGCGATCCGGCAAGGGCGTCGGGCTTGTGGTGCCGACGCTGCTCACCTGGACCGGCTCGGCGGTGATCTACGACATCAAGGGCGAGAACTGGCAATTGACCGCCGGCTGGCGCGCGAAGTTCTCGCATTGCCTGCTGTTCAACCCGACCGGCCCGCGCTCAGCCCGCTACAATCCACTGTTGGAGGTGCGTAAGGGGCCGGACGAGGTGCGTGACGTCCAGAACATTGCCGATATCCTGGTCGACCCCGAAGGCGCGCTCGAACGCCGGAACCATTGGGAAAAGACCAGCCACGCGCTCTTAGTCGGCGCGATCCTGCACGTGCTCTATGCTGAGGAGGAAAAGACGCTTGCGCGTGTCGCCACCTTCCTGTCCGATCCGCGCCGGTCCTTCGCGGCGACGCTGCGGCGGATGATGGCGACCAACCATCTCGGCACGCCGGAGAACCCGCAGGTCCATCCGGTCGTGGCCTCGGCCGCGCGGGAGGTGCTGAACAAGTCGGAGAACGAGCGCTCGGGCGTGCTCTCGACCGCCATGTCCTTCCTCGGCCTCTATCGCGACCCGACTGGCGCGGCGACGACCGCGGCCTGCGACTGGCGCATTGCCGATCTCATGGATGCCGACCATCCGGTCTCGCTCTATCTGGCGATTCCGCCGTCCGACATCTCCCGCACCAAACCGTTGGTCCGACTGGTGTTGAACCAGATCGGGCGGCGGTTGACCGAAAGGCTGCAAGGAGACGCGAAGAAGACCCGCAGGCATCAGCTCATCATGATGCTCGACGAGTTCCCGGCGCTGGGGCGGCTCGATTTCTTCGAAACGGCGCGCGCCTTCATGGCCGGGTATGGCATCCGTGCCTACCTCATTGCGCAGTCGCTCAATCAGATATCCAAGGCGTATGGCGAGAACAACGCCATACTCGACAATTGCCATGTGCGCATCGCGTTCTCCTCCAACGACGAGCGGACGGCGAAACGCATCTCCGATGCTCTCGGTACGGCGACGGAACTCAGGGCGCAGCGCAACTATGCCGGCCACCGGCTGGCGCCGTGGCTGTCGCATGTCATGGTCAGCCGCCAGGAGACGGCGCGTCCGCTGCTGACGCCCGGCGAGGTGATGCAATTGCCGTCCGCGGACGAACTCGTGCTGGTCTCCGGCCTGCCGCCGATCCGGGCGAAGAAGCTCCGCTACTACGAAGACCGGAACTTCACGCAGCGCGTTCTGGCGTCCCCGCACCTTTCCGAAGGCGGCTACGAGGATAAACCGGCACCGCGCCCCGACGATTGGAGCGGCCAGGTGCGCGATACCGACGACCGCCTGATGCCATCCGACGAGGAGTGCACCAGACGCGGTTCCCTTGTCGAGGAAGGCGGGCTTCAGCAGCAGCGCCATCCGGGCTTGGCGGAGGAACAGATCGCGAAGCCCGTCGAGCCGGGGCAGCCGGATCTTCCGGGGCTCGATGCCGACGAGTCGGATGTCGTCGCCGACAAGCGCGCCCTGGATCGGCTGTCGAATCCGGCGCGCATCTATGGCGTCAACGACGCGATGGGGCCGGAGAAAGATATCCTCGAAGGATTCTGATCCCGCGCAGGCATCCGCATGTGATCGCATTCCGTCGTACATAAAGGCCGTAAGAGATTCCGGCGCGTCCGGCGATCCTTGCCCTGACTTTTTCAAGACCGTCAGGGCAGGACTGCATGAAGCCGCGCCACAACATCGACATCGACGAGGAAACGAGCGCCGAGCTCGAAGCGCTGGCGGCCAAGCCCGGCGCGTCCAAATCCGCGATCATCACCGATGCGATCCGCCATTACATCCGATACCGTGGCGCACACGCGCTTGATGAGGCGCTGAGGATCCGTCTCGACCGGCTGACGCGCGAGAACAATCTCATCCGGCACGACATTGATGTCCTGACCGAGAGCCTCGCCTTTTTCGTGCGGCTCTACCTCACCTTCAACGCGCACACGCCGATCCCGGACAAGGCGACGCAGGCGGTCGCGCAGGAACGCTACCAGAAATTCGTCGAGCAGGTCGGCCGCCAGATCGCGGGCGGCAAGCGCTCGCTCGGCACCAGGGACCGGGAGACTAACCCATGAGCACGACCGCAGAAGAACGCCGCCGCGCCATGCTCAAGACGGCCATGGGACCGGCGATCAACGAGGCCCTCGGCGACCCCGCCGTCATCGAGGTGATGGTCAACCCCGACGGCAGGCTCTGGATCGACCGGCTCGGTGAGGGCCGCAGCGATGCCGGCCTGCACGTTCATCCCTCCGAAACCGAGCGGATCATCCGCCTGGTCGCCTCCCATATCCGCGCCGAAGTGCATGCAGACAATCCCATTGTCAGCACCGAGCTGCCGTCAGGCGAGCGCTTCGAGGGCGTGCTGCCGCCGGTATCAAAGGCGCCGTGTTTCGCCATCTGCAAGCCCGCCGCGAAGATCTTCACCCTTGCCGACTATGTCCGTGCCCAGATCATGGTCCCGATCCAGGCCGATGCCCTTCGCCAAGCGGTGCGGGAGCGAAAGAACATCCTGCTCGCTGGCGGAACCTCCTCGGGCAAGACCACGCTTGCCAATGCGCTGCTTGCCGAGATCGCCGACTGCGACGAACGGGTCCTCCTCATCGAGGATACGCGCGAGCTGCAATGCGCGGCGCAGGATTGTGTGGCGCTGCGCACGCGGCCGGGCGTCGTCTCCCTGGCCGATCTCGTGCGCTCGACCCTGCGCCTCCGGCCCGACCGCATCAGTCGTCGGCGAAGTGCGTGGCGGCGAAGCGCTCGACATGCTCAAGGCCTGGAATACCGGCCATCCGGGCGGCATCGTCACGGTGCATGCCAATTCGGCGCGCTCGGCGCTCTACCGCATCGAGCAATTGGTGCAGGAGAACGTCACCGTCATCCCGCGCCGTCTGATCGCCGAGGCGATCGATCTCGTCGTGTTCATCGCCGGGCGCGGATCGTCCCGCCGTATCGAGACCATCGCCGAAGTGACCGGCCTCGACGCCAATGGCGATTACACCGTCACCCCGCTTTCCTTGCCCCAACTGCAATCCCTCTCGTGAAAGGACACTTCATGCGCAAGAAGTTTCGATTTCTTTTTTCTTATGCCCTCGCGTTTGCGTTCACGGCCTCGGCCTATACGGCGGGCTCAGGCATGCCGTAGGAAGAACCGCTCCAGCGCATCATGGAATCGGTTCAGGGGCCGGTGGCAAAGATCGTCGCGGTAATCGTCATCATCGTCACCGGTCTCACGCTCGCCTTCGGCGAAACTTCGGGCGGTTTCCGGCGGCTGACCCAAATCGTCTTCGGCCTGTCCATCGCCTTCGCGGCGTCGAGCTTCTTCCTCTCCTTCTTCTCCTTCGGCGGCGGAGCGCTCGTCTGATGGATGGCGCCCGTCCCATCGAGGGCTTCGAGGTTCCCGTCCATCGCGCGCTGACCGAGCCGATCCTGCTCGGCGGCGCGCCGCGCGCCGTCGCCATCGGCCTCGGCCTCCAGCAGTGGATTGCCGGGCTCGGCCTGTTCGTCGCCGGGCATACGCTGGCGGTGTTCGCGGCCCGGCGCGATCCGAACTTCCTGCCCGTGCTCGCCCGCCACCTGCGTCAACGGGGGTGGTGGCGATGCTGAGGAGTCTTCCATGCTGAATTTGGCCGAATATCGCAACAGGGCCGACCGGCTTGCCGATCTGCTGCCCTGGGCGGCATTGATAGCTCCGGGTGTTGTGCTCAACAAGGACGGCAGTTTCCAGCGCACCTTCCGCTTTCGCGGCCCCGATCTCGAAAGCGCGACGGAGGCCGAACTGGTCGGCCTTAGCGCACGGGCCAACAATGCCCTCAAGCGCCTCGGCTCCGGCTGGGCGCTCTTCTTCGAGGCGGAGCGGCTTGAAGCACAGGACTATCCGCAGTCCAACTTCCCGGACGCGGCCTCATGGATCGTCGATGAGGAGCGCCGCGCGGCCTTCGCAGACGGTAGACAAGGCCGCCACTTCGAGAGCCGCTATCACCTCACCCTTCTTTATATGCCGCCGCCGGACGCGCAGGCGCGCACCGAGATGGCGCTGCTGGATTCCGACCGGAAGGGGGAAGGGGACGACGGCACCCGGAACTGGCGGCAGGAACAGGCCCGGTTCCGGGATGAGGCCGAGCGGGGTCTGGACTTGCTGAGCGGTTTCCTGCCCGAGATCCGCGCGCTCGGCGATGCCGAAACGCTGACCTTTCTGCACGGGGGCATTTCGGTGAAGCGCCATCCCGTCGCCGTGCCCGAAACGCCGATGTATCTTGACGGCGTGCTGGCCGACACACCCTTGACCGGCGGCCTGGAGCCGATGCTGGGCAACTGGCATTTGCGAACGCTGACGATCCTCGGTTTTTCGAACACGACCCGCCCCGGCATCCTTGATGCGCTGAACCACCAGGACTTTGCCTATCGCTGGGCGATGCGCTTCATCCCGCTCGATAAGACCGCGGCGACGAAGGTGCTCACCCGCCTGCGCCGGCAATGGTTCGCCAAGCGCAAGTCGATCACCATCATCCTGCGCGAGGTGCTGACCAACGAACCTGCCGCATTGGTCGATAGCGACGCCGACAACAAGGCGCTCAATGCCGATGCGGCGCTTCAGGCGCTCGGCGGTGATCATGTCGGTTTCGGCTATCTGACGACGACCGTCACCGTCTGGGACGAGGACCGCGAGGCCGCGGACGAAAAGGTCCGCGCCGTCGAGCGTATCGTCAACGGGCTCGGCTTCACCTGCATTCGGGAAACGGTGAATGCCGTCGAAGCTTGGCTCGGCTCACTGCCGGGTCATGTCTACGCCAACGTCCGCCAGCCGCTCGTCCACACACTGAACCTCGCCCACCTCATGCCGCTCTCGGCGGTCTGGGCCGGACCGGCGCACAATGCCCATCTCGACGGCCCGCCGCTTCTCTATGCGGAAACCAACGGCTCCACGCCGTTCCGGCTCTCCACCCATGTGGGCGATGTGGGTCACACGCTGATCGTCGGTCCGACCGGGGCCGGCAAGTCGGTGCTGCTGTCGCTGATCGCGCTCCAATTCCGGCGCTATGCCGGCTCTCAGGTCACCATCTTCGACAAGGGTAATTCCGCGCGCGCCGCCGTGCTGGCCATGGGTGGAGAGCATCATGCGCTTGGCGCCGCCCCCGATGACATCACGAACGCGCTCGCCTTCCAGCCGCTTCGCAATATCGGCGAATCCGCCACACGAAGCTGGACGGCGGAATGGATCGGCGCCTTGCTGGTGCATGAGAAAGTCACCATCACCCCGGAGGTGAAGGAGGCCGTCTGGTCGGCGCTGAACAACCTCGCCGCCGCACCGGCCGAGGAGCGCACGCTCACCGGCCGGTCCGTCCTCGTCCAGGCGAATGCGCTCAAGGCCGCGCTCCAGCCCTACACGCTCGACGGCCCCTTCGGCCGGCTGCTCGACGCGGCCGAGGACCGGCTGGCGCTGTCCGACGTCCAATGTTTCGAGACCGAGGAACTGATGCACGAGGCCGGCATCGTCCTGCCGGTACTCACCTCTCTTTTCCATCGGTTGGAGGAGCGGTTCGACGGGCGGCCCACGCTGCTCATTCTCGACGAGGCTTGGGTCCATCTCGACAATCCGCTCTTCGCCGCCCGCATCCGTGAATGGCTGAAGGTCCTGCGCAAGAAGAACGTGTCGGTGATCTTCGCCACCCAGTCGCTGGCGGACGTGGCCGACAGCGCCATCGCGCCGGCCATCATCGAGTCCTGCCCACAGCGCATTTTCCTGCCCAATGACCGGGCCATCGAACCCCAGGCACGGGCGGCCTATGAGCGCTTCGGGCTCAACGAGCGGCAGATCGAACTGATCGCGCAGGCAACGCCGAAACGGCATTACTACTTGCAATCGCAGCGCGGCAACCGGCTGTTCAAGCTGGGCCTCGGTCCCGTGGCGCTGGCGCTCTGCGGCGCCTCCGATCCGGCCTGCCAGACGCTCATCGACAGCATCCTCGCCGAGCACGGCCCGGAGGCCTTCGCCGCCGAGTTTCTGAAGACGCGCGGTCTTGATTGGGCCGTCGACATCCTCGGCCAGTTCTCTTCCCAAGCACAGGAGCCAACACCGTGAAACGCACGTCTCTCGCGGCGCTCGTCGCCGCGTCTCTCGCTATCGGCTTGCCGCAGGCGGGCCATGCCGCCTGGCCGGTCTTCGATGCCACAAACTACGGTCAGAACGTCCTGCAGGCGGCGCGCGCTGGAGCAGATCAACAACCAGATTCAGCAGCTCCAGAACCAGGCGGTCATGTTGCAGAACATGGCAAAGAACCTTCAGCGGTAACTGCCCAGCTCCGCCATTTTGCCGTACCGAAGTGCGACAATTGGAATCAGAACATATTTTGAGGATTCCATGGTCAGTGTGATGGTGGCGGCCTGCGAGGATGAAACTCGAAAATCTGACACCTGAAATTCTTGCCGGTTTTTCAAAATCCGAGGTGATTGATGTGGTTAGGGCGCTGGGGGGGCAGGTTGTCCAACTCACCGAGCGGAATGCGCAGCTTTTGGAGGAGAACGCTCGCCTTCGGAAGGCAAACGAACTGCTTCGAGGGGAGAACGCCGTCCTGGTGCCAGGTGTTTCAGAGCGTGAGCGCCGCTTGGGCCTGAACAGCCGTCACAGCAACAAACCACCTTCGAGCGCTGGTCGGGCCAAGTCGCCCACCAGGCAAAAACGGACGACACGTCTGCGAGGCAAATCAAATCGAAAAGCCGGTGGCCAACCCGGACCTCCGGGCAAGACATGGCAACAGGTTGCGCAGGGTTTTTCGGACATTGACGGGATCAAGAGAGCGCCGGCAACGTTCGCCCACCTGCTCGCCAAGAAGGCAAAGATGGGGCGTTGCGCCGACACCGTGAAGAACCGGCGGTCCGGGGCGAAAACCGCCGTGCAACACCGGGATGAGACCGGGGGCAGGATTGTAGGCAAAACGCGCGGGCTTCATCGGCGGTGCTCCCCTGCTCTCAGCCCTCTGCGGCGCGGGGCAAGGCGCGGTGCAGGGCCGCCCGCCTTGGCCGGAACGGCGGTTCATGACTGCTGGCCTGCCAACTTCACCGTAGGGAACGTTCGCCATGGATTGGGCAACGCGCAGCTTTTGCGAGCCCTCCAGTCCTTGAGCGAGTGCGAGCAGGACGCCTGGGCCTCGGACATGAACCCTAGTCTGCCCGACGCGCTGACGCTGACGCCGGGCGCGCGCGGTCAGGACCGGCGCGCGGGCCGCCCGGCGGCCAGCAGGGAAATCGGGCGGCGATTTGATACCTGTTGCGAGCCCGCCCTAATGGTCCACGCAAAGGAACCGCCCAGGGGGCGCCCGCCGAAGCGCAAGAAGCGGGGCCGCCCGAAGCGACGCACAGGATATAAGCGCGCCCTGCGTCTCCAGGCTCACAAGCCCGCGGTACTACTCTGCCTGGAGGACCTGACTGTCCCGTGCTCAAACACTGAGGCAGAGCGCGCGCTCAGCATGACGAAAGTACGACAGAAAATCTCAGGCTGGTGCCGAAGTGAGGCGGGGGCCGAGAACTTCTGGACGCCTCGAACCGGCACTGAAACCGCACGAAAACCAGGTTGGGACATCCTGCGAACCTTGAAAACCGCGCCCGATCAACTCATCCTCAACCTCAAACCGGGTTCATCGGACTGCGACTAACAGACCCGTGTCGGAGTAGTTGGGCAGTTACCTTTAGCGGCTGGATTTCTCCTCGCTCGGACAACTTCAGGGGGCGTTGAACCGTATCGACGGGCTGATGATGCAGGCCGACGGCCTCAGCTTCGACCTGACGCAGCTCGAAGGCCAGTGGCGGCAGCAGTATCCCGACAGTTACGAGGCAAGCGTCTCGGTCAGCGACATGGCAACGGCCGCGCGCGAACGCTGGCAGAGCGCCATGAACGCCTTCCGCCAGACCATGCGGATGCAGTCGCAAATCGTCGAGAACGTGGGCGCGGATGAAGGACTGCTCACCGATCTCGTCAACCGGAGCCAGGGCGCCGTCGGCGCGCTGCAGGCGCAGCAGGCCGCGAACCAGCTCATCGCGCTCTCGACCAAACAGCAGATGCAGATCCAGACGCTGATGGCCGCGCACTATCGCGCGGGGGCTGAAGACGCCGCCCGTAAGGCGCAGGCGGAGGAAGCGGCGCGCGAGACGACGCGCAGGTTCCTCCGCTCCGGCTCGGCCTATTCCGGGAACTGACGGGCAGGGAGGCGGCGTGCGATGAAGGATCTCGGTATTATCGACCGGTTCATGGAGACCTTCGGCCGCTATATCGACGGCGGCTTCGGACTCCTGTCGGGTGACGTCGCCTTCCTCACCACCATCCTGATCGGCATCGGCATCACGCTCGCCGGTCTGTTCTGGGCTCTGGGCGGTGAGGACAACGCCCTCGGGCGCCTGATCCGGAAGGTGCTCCATGTCGGCGTCTTCGCGCTGATCCTCAACAACTTCCAGGGCCTTGCCGACATCATCTATAGATCCTTCTCCGGTCTCGGCATACAGGCCGCGCCCAGTACGCTTACCGCTGACGATCTGCTCAAACCCGGCAAGATCGCCGCCACCGGCTACGAGGCGGCCTATCCGCTCATCGATCAGGTCGGCAATCTCGTCGGCTTCCCGGAAATCTTCGGCAACGCGCTTACCGTCTTCGTCCTGCTGCTGGCCTGGTTCCCGGTCCTCATCGCCTTCTTCATTCTGGCGATCCAGCTCTTCATCACGGTGCTCGAGTTCAAGCTGACGACGCTCGCGGGCTTCGTGCTGGTGCCCTTCGCGCTCTGGAACAAGACGTCGTTCCTTGCCGAACGGGTTCTCGGCAACGTGATTTCCTCCGGCATCAAGGTGATGGTTCTTGCGGTCATCGTCGGCATCGGCTCGACGCTGTTCGCCTCCTTCGCGGGCGGTCTTCAGGGGCAGGAGCCGGACCTTGCCGCGGCCATGTCGCAGGTGCTGGGCACCCTTGCGCTGCTCGGTCTCGGTATCTTCGGCCCCGGCATCGCTTCGGGTCTGGTTTCCGGCGCGCCACAGCTCGGCGCCGGTGCCGCCCTCGGTGCCACGGGTGCTGCGGTAGGCGCGACCATGCTCGCCGGCGGGGCGGCGCTTGCCGGAACGCGCATGGCTGCCGGCGGCGGTCTTGCCGCCATCCGTGCGGGCACGGCGATGGGGTCCGCCGCTTCTTCCGCCTACCAACTGGGACAGGCGACGTCCGGAACGTCCGGCATGGCCGGCGTCACGGCCGGCGTCGGTGGCATGGCGCGTGCCGCCGGCGGAGCCATGACCCAAGCTGCACGCGGCAGTGTCGATCGCGCCACCTCCTCTCTGAAGCAGAGCGCCGATGCCGGACGCCGTGGCGCCTGGACGGCCTCCGGCGGTACGCCGACCGCCTCCATGTCGCAGGCAAACGCCGTATCGGCGGGTGCCCCCTCCGGCTCCATGCCCGCCAACGCGGCGCCCGATTGGGCAAATCGCCTCCGCTCCGAGCAGGCAGCGCGCGCCCATCGGCAGACCGCCACCCAAGCCATCAAGGACGGTGACCGGCCCGGCAACGGCACCAATCCCTCCCTCAATGACAAGGACGACTGACCCATGCTGTTCAAGCGACCGATCCAGCGATACGGCACGACGCCGGAGCTCGTTACTCCCTATCAGAAGGCGGCGCAGCTCTGGGACGAGCGTATCGGCGCGTCCCGTATCCAGGCGAGAAACTGGCGGCTCATGGCCTTCGGCTGCTTCGCTCTCTCGGCATCTCTCGCCGGCGCGCTCGTCTGGCAATCGCTGCAAAGCCGCGTCACACCCTATGTCGTCGAGGTGGACAAGTTCGGTGAGGCGTGCGCTGTTGCACCCGCCATTCGGACCTACCAGCCGGCCGACGCCCAGATTGCCTGGCCCCTCGCCCGCTTCATCACCAACGGCCGTTCGGTTTCCTCCGATCCGGTGCTGGTGCGCCGGAACTGGCTGTCCGCCTATGACTTCGCCACCGACCGCGCGGCGCTGTTCCTGAACGCCCACGCCAAGAAGAACGATCCCTTCAGCGCGCTCGGCACCCGCAGCGTCTCGGTCCAGGTGACGAGCGTTGTGCGGGCCTCCGCCGCCTCCTTCCAGGTCAAGTGGACCGAGCAGGTCTGCGAGCGCGGCAGCCTGGCCCGGCCCGAACGCTGGACGGCGATCCTGACGGTCGTGATCCAGACCCCGCGCACCGCCGAGCAGCTTCGCAAGAACCCCCTCGGCGTCTTCGTCAACGCCATCGACTGGTCGCGCGAGCTCGACGCCGCCGCGCCGTATTTACCCAAGGAGTCCTCTCAATGAAGAAGAACATATTCGTCATCACCGTTTCGGCGCTGGCCTTGTCCGCCTGCGCCACCAAACCTTTGCCGCCGGCGATCAACTACGACTCTGACGACTTCAAGCCGGCCGTTGTCGACCGGGAGCCGGCCAAGCCGGTGGAGATCGTCGAGGTGCCGAAGGTGCTGGCGCTGCCCGGCCAGCTTCAGCCAGAGCCCGGCGAGGTGGCCGAAGACAAGCGCCCGCCGACCCAGCGGGTCGAGGACGCCAACAAAGCGGCGACGCAGGAGCCGACGCAATTCGGCTACGTCAACGCCATCCAGGTCTATCCCTATGCGGAAGGGGCGCTCTATCGCCTCTATGCGGCGCCCGAGCGGGTGAGCGACATCGCCTTGCAGCCCGGCGAGAAGCTCACCTCCGTTTCCGCCGGTGATACCGTGCGCTGGGTGACCGGCGACACCGTGAGCGGCGCGGGCGACAGCAAGCGCACCCACGTACTGGTCAAGCCCTTCGCGCCGGGCCTCAAGACCACTCTCGTCATCACCACCGACCGGCGCGCCTATCGCCTGCAACGCGAAAGCACCGAGAAGACCGCCATGGCGGGGATCTCCTGGACTTATCCATCCGACCGGATCACCGCGCTCCGACGCCGGAACGCGGCCGCCGAGGCAGCATTGCCGGTGGCGGCGAACGTGGCGCTCGAAAACATCCGCCTCCGGTACGCCATCACCGGCGACAACCCGCCCTGGAAACCGCTGCGTGCCTTCGATGATGGCCACAAGGTCTCTATCGAGTTCCCCCGCCGTATCGACTAGGGCGAGGCGCCGCCGCTCTTCGTCGTCGGCGCCGACGACGTCAACCAACTCGTCAACTACCGCATGCGCGGCAACTACTACATCGTCGATCGCCTCTTCGCCGCCGCCGAACTGCGTCTCGGCGCCAAGTCCGCTAGCCAAGTGGTTCGGATTTCCCGCACCGACGGGACGCCGCGGCGCACCGCGCTGTTTTCGCGCACGGACCGGTAGAGGGGGAGGGGCCATGACGGATACCGCTGCACCCAAGCCGCAATCCACCGGATCGTCGAAGCGCGATCTCGGCAAGCTGGACCTGCGCGCCGCGCCCCGCCGCGTGGTGCGCTTCAGGCGCGGCCTTGTCATTGGCGCGGTCGCGCTCGGCTCCGGCACCATCCTCGGCGTGACCATGATGGCGTTGCAAGGCCCGGCCCTGCGTATCCAGAACCAGACCGAGGAGCTCTATAAGAGACCGAACGCAAGCCGACCCCGGACGGCCTTGCCGCGCTACCCGGCGATTACAGCCAGGTCCAACCGGAGGTACCGCCGCTCGGACCGCCGCTGCCCGGTGATCTCGGTCGACCCGGAGCGCGACCAGAACAACCAGCAGCGCAAGCTCGGCTTCCTGGATCAGCGCGATACCGGCGGCATCTACAATCCCCATGTGCTGCAAACGCCGATCTCGCCTTATCAGGTGATGGCCGGCAGTATGATCGCCGCGAGCCTGATCACCGGGATCAATTCCGATCTGCCGGGCCTCGTCGCCGCCCAGGTCACCGAGAACGTCTATGACACGGTGAGCGGCCGCACGCTGCTCATCCCGCAGGGTGCGCGCCTCATCGGCACCTATGACAGCGTCATTGCCTTCGGCCAGTCGCGCGCGCTGCTTGTCTGGCAGCGCATCATTTTGCCCGACGGCTCCTCCATCGAGATCGACAATCTGCCCGCCACCGACACCGCCGGCTATGCCGGGCTCGAGGATGGGGTCGACTATCACACCTAGCGCCTCATCAAGGGCATCGCGCTCGCCACGCTGCTCGGCGCCGGCACGGAACTGAGCCTGAGCAGCGACGAGAGCGATCTCGTCCGGGCGATCCGCGAGTCCACCCAGCAGACCGTCAACCGGGCCGGCCAGCGCATCACCGAGAAGAACCTGAACATCCAGCCCACCATCACCGTCCGTCCCGGCTGGCTGCTCAGGGTCATCGTCCACAGAGATCTCGTGTTGCGCCCCTATCAGGGCTGAAAGGATCGGTCATGGCCAATCTGAAACTCGGAAAGCTCCCCGACCGCACACCGGCGAAGATCACCATCACGGTGGGCGCTGACCTCAACCATGCGCTCCGGGATTACGCGACCCTCTACCGTGCCACCTACGGCGAGACCGAATCCGTCGCCGAGCTCATTCCCTTCATACTGGAGGCCTTCCTCGACAGCGACCGCGCGTTCGCCAAGGCGCGTAAGGAAGGGTTTGCCGGAGACGAACATCGACAAACCGGCCCGTCGCACCCGCTCACCCCGCGCGGGCGATACCGCAGCGGCGTCGCCCGCTGTCTCATCCACATCGCAATGCCAGGAGGGACCCATGCAAATCGGCGCCTTCACTTGGTCCAACGACGGTGGCTGGACCGGCTCCATCCGCACGCTCACCATCGACGCCAAGGTCCGGCTCGTCCCCAACGATGACCGTACCCATGACAACGCCCCGGCATTCCGCGTCCTCGTCGGCAACGCCGGCATCGGTGACGCCTGGGATGCCCGGACAACGGGCGATCACCCGAAATACTCTCTCCGCGTCCGTCTCGACGATCCGAGCCTTCCCGAGCCCTTCACTGCCGCCCTGTTCCCTTCCGCGGAGAGGGACCGGGCGCAGCTCGTCTGGAACAGGCGGCAGGGGTAGCAGAGATTGACGAACTGCCTTCCTTTTGCGCGGCAAAGGAGCTGGGCCGAAACCTTCTCGCGTGATGCGGAGAGGTGGCTGGCGATTGGATGTGGATTCCGAATTTTGCCAAGTTTGATGACTCCAATCCATCAACTGGAGACTCGTTCGAAATCAGACTTGGCGGGGGCGCCGGTTACAGGAGCTTTTCGAATACGCCAGAATGTGATAGAAAGTCGGCATATACATGGAAAAGCTGATAGATTATCACATCTCTACGCATCGCGCCGAATCTCAGAAAGAAACAGCCGTCAGACTCCTTGGCGAGCAGGGCATCATGCGCCTGTCAGAGCTGAAGGAGGCAGGGGTCCATTATCAGACACTGGCCCGGATGACGGAAGACGGCTCCGTCCTGCGTGTCGGCCGCGGCCTTTATCAGCTTCCCGAGGCCGATTACTCCCTGAGCCACAGCCTTGCAGAGGTGGCCAAGGCCGTGCCGAAAGGGGTGATCTGCCTCATCTCGGCTCTCCAGTTCCACGAACTCACGCTTCAAGCCCCACCCCATGTCTGGGTCGCTATCGGGCGCAAGGACCGGATGCCACGCATCAGCTATCCACCGGTCCGGGCCATCCGGTTTGGCGAAAAGGCTATGTCGGTCGGCGTCGAACGCCATGTGATCGACAAGGTCGAAACCCCGATCTTCGATCCGGCCAAGACCATCGTCGACTGCTTCCGCTATCGCAAGGAGATCGGCATCGACATCGCCCTCGAAGGGCTCCGCAATGGGATCCGCAGACGCAAGGCGCATCCCGACCGGATCGCCGCCTATGCCAGGGATCTGCATATCTGGTCGATTCTCAAGCCCTATCTCGACGCGACGGTGGCCGATGAAGGATAAACGCAAGAACGTCGCCCAATCGGTGCGCGACCGGCTCCGGACGGTCACCGTTCGACTGCGCCTGGACTACAACCTCGTTCTGACGCGCTACGTGCTTGAGCGCTTGCTCTATCGCCTGAGCGTGTCGTCGCAGCGGGATCGCTTCGCGCTCAAAGGCGCCATGCTATTCGTCGTCTGGACGACGGACATCATTCGCCCGACGCAGGATCTCGACCTGCTTGGTTTCGGTGATTCCGACGTCGATGCGCTACGAGATGCGTTCCGCGACATCATGGGCACGACTGTTGCCGATGATGGTGTCGTGTTCGATCTCGACTCGGTGCGCGCCGAGCCGATCCGGGCGGAGCAACTCTACGACGGCGTTCGGGTCAGCGCGCTGTCGTTCATTGGCACGGCGCGCGTGCCGATCCAGATCGATATCGGTTTTGGGGACGCCGTTACGCCAAGCCTGGAGGAGCAGACGTATCCGGCGCTGCTCGATGCCCCGGCGCCGCGTCTAAAAATCTATCCGCGCGAAACGGTCATTGCCGAGAAGCTGGAAGCGGTCGTCAATATTGGCACCCGCGCTAGCCGGATGAAGGACTCTTACGATCTGCTTTCCATGGCCCGCCTCTTTGCCTTTGACGGACAGACGCTCTCGCAGGCCATTCGGGCCACGTTCGAACGCCGCGAGACAGAACTGCCGGAAACGGTTCCGCCGGCGCTATCGCAAGATTTCGCCGCTGACATGGACGCCATGGAGCGCTGGAATGCGTTTGTCCGGCGCACGCCGCTGCTGATCGATCCGCCGGACCTCGCCGGTGTCGTCGAGGAAATCACAAGGTTCGTCATGCCGCCGACAATTGCGGCGGCATCGGGAAAGTCATTCGCGCAGAATTGGCGGCCATCCGAGGG
Organism: uncultured Binatia bacterium (SeqCode); assembly: GCA_965116085.1. Taxonomy (GTDB): domain Bacteria; phylum Desulfobacterota; class Binatia; order Bin18; family Bin18; genus Bin18. Next base: position 3,110,788 of record OZ220487.1, on the reverse strand, counting down.
ATGGACGGCAGAAGTGTCAGAAGAGCATACACAAGGGCCATAAGAAGAATCCGCGCCTCGGGCGATCCTTTTCCGGTGTGCACTCATATTGGAAAGGTTCGACCCATGAAGGAAAAGGAGGACCAGGCTGCCGCAGTCATCCCGCCCTCGGCGAACGAGAACAGCCACGAGCAAGGGACGGCGAAAGAAGCGGGGCGGCACCTGGGCCTCCGACGCTCGCCGGGAGACGCAGCGCTGGTGCTCTCCCCCAGGTCGCTCTCGGCGAAGCACACCCTCTCCGCGGCGCCAGCCTCCCCCAGGGAACGGAGGGCCGGTCCCCGCAAGGCGCTGATCCCGTCCAGCCCCGCCGGCTCCACCTCCTCGCGGAGCCGCGCCGCGGGCAGCAGCCTCTGGTCCCCCACAGCCCCCCTGCGCCAGGAGGACCCTGAAAATATGATTCCGCCTCGGGGTAGCGCTCACCAGCCCCCCCCCTGCACCAGGTAGAACCGCTCCCGCCGCGGGGCGACTTGCGCGGACAGCGGGGCCGGCTCCGCCGGGTTGCCGGGGCATACCTGCCCCGCCACCGGACCCCCGTCCCGGGCGCCCAGCAGGCCGCACGCGCTCTGCCGCTGGCCCTGCTTGTCGGCCCGGGAAGGACCGCGTTGGGCCCGGGGACCCGCTCTGCCCTTCCCTCCACACCGCGGGCAGGGCAGAGAGCACCAGGCAGCCCGCTTCGAGGTACCGCTGCGCCAAGGACCGCTCGCTCCGCTCCTGGTGCTCCAGGAGCCAGGCTAGGGTGCCGGAGCGGGCGGCCTCGTCCCGTGCCGCAGTACGGAGCTCGCCCCGGGGGCTCCCCGCGGTCGCCGCAGCTAGCCCCCGGGCCGGGGCCCGCTGCAAGGCGGGCTCGCGGAGCCGCACCACGAGCAGGGCCAGGACCTGCTCCCGCCGGGGGGAGGGCTGCGGAGCGATCCGCTTCTCCAGGCCGGGCTGCTTCAGGGGGCCCAGCCCCACGGCCACATGACCAGGGGGTAGGGAGCGGACGCTGTCGCAGGCGTCGTCGAGGCACCGCACCGCGGGCCTTCCCGTGAGCAGGAGGCGCAATCCTTCGACGAGAGCAGGCGACCACCTGGCGAGGGGGGGCGCGGCTTGCCCTTTCCGCTGGCGCGAGAGGACTCACGGAGCAGGAGGGCAGGCGGGGAGGAGCGAGTGGGGACAGATGCGGTAGACCTCGCCACCAAAAACAGACATTATCCGCCGCATGGCAAGCACCACATGCTGCCCATACCTGACGACACTACGACAGCCGACACATCCGGCAAGCCATGCACAATCAACGCCTCGACCTGAAGGTCGGCTGGAAATCAGTTGGAACTTCGGGCTAGGAGACCCCCGCCGCCCGGGTTGTGGGGGTGCTGTCCGAGGCGGACCTGGGCCGGCGGCTGGCCGGCCCCGCGCGGCGCGGTGGGGTGGGGACTCCTGTGGGCTTTTTCCCCCGGCGGGGGCCGCATCCCGAGGGGAGGGATCAGGGCAGGCGCACGACAGGCAAGGGAACAAGAGCCGATTCGGACTCGCCCACAAGCCGGGCGGCGGAGACGGGCCGGAGACGCCCGACCGCGGAGAGCGCTGGTGCCGATTCTCGACGAACCTCTTTCCCCCACGCCCCAGCCCGCCCCGGACGGGGGAGCTGGCAAATCTCCACCGAAACGGGCCAAAATCGGGCCGATCTCGCCCGCCCCTACCAGCAGAGTATCTCATTGAGGGGTGGCGGGCAGATATGGGGCGGATATGCCCCCTTGAGGAGCCGGGCCGGGTCGGGTCGGCTCCCCTCGCCCGTGCCTCGGGCCGGGGATGGTTTGGACACGGCTCCCCCCGGCCCCGCGGGGCGGCCCCGGCTGATCGGGGCGTGCCGAGCCGGCTGGGCTCCGGCCAGTCGTTGCCCGGCCCCCTTTCGCCCCCTCCCCGTGGGGGGCCACTTCTTTACCCCTTCCCTTGCACCGCTGCCCCACGGTGGTAAGGGTATAGGCATGGGAGAGGACGATCTCCGGGTGCAGGTGGCCCGGCTGGAGGAACGGATGAACACCATGCAGGCGGAATACAAGACGGACATTGCCCGGCTGGCCGAACAGTTGGCCGAGCGCGATGCGCGGGTGGCGGAGCGGGACGCGCGGCTGGCGGAACAACGGGCCGAGCGCGATGCGCGGGTGGAGAAAGAGTTGGCCGCGGTGCGCACGGAAGCGGCCCCAGCGGGAGACCAACTTGGTGCTCCGGATTGCGGGTCTGCTGGCGGCCACCGTGGCGATTCTAGGAGTACTGATCTGGATCCTGTGATGCGCCGCACCCTTACCATCGCGCCGCGGCGACAGACCGCCCGCTGGATGCGAGAGAGAGCTGCGCGCCGCTGTGAGGTGAGAATTGAAAGGGAAAACAGACCCTGTTGTCCTTGCCTCGGTGCTGTCCGTGCTGGGCCTGTGCCGGCGCTCTTTCGGCGAAATCGGCGAAAACAGAGGTTCTCGGCACGCAGACCACGAGCCATTTGGGCTGCAACCGAAGATCGGCACAATTGCCTCCCGACTGGGGGTTCGTCCAGACTACAGCGTTCAGTCTGACATTCTGACCATAGGACGCTTCTGGCTCAAGGAGGGGATCGGGGAGTCGATCCGAGTCACTTGCTCGGATCCGGGCCGAAAGATGGTAGTGGTCCTAACCGCCGCCCCCTCAATCCACCGGGGCCCGGAATCAGCGTCTTACTGCCAACCCCCCAGCGTGGGCATTAGCACAGGATTTGGGCCCTGCCATAACCCTCACCCTGACGGATCCGTCCCGTAGCGTGGACATTCACTAGGTTCAATCGACATTCAGGATTCCCTTGGAAGGGATGATGTGAGTCATGGTACTCCAATCGATTTGCGGGGGTGAGGTGGGCGATGGTGCAGCACTCTGAGTGGACGGAGGGCAGGGGGTCCGCCTCGCAGGGCCTCCGGGCGCGTACTGCCGCCGCGCCAAGGGCAGGGGAAGGCGGGACACCAGCGTGTCACCCGCAGGGCCCAAGCGGGGGTCTGGGCGGGGGGCGAGGCCCGGACGACGGAGCGCCCCCATGCCTCTCTCAGGCTCGACAGCTTCATCGTGCGCGCGCCTCAGCAGGCGGCCGGCAAAGGGGGAGGGACGGGATCAGGCGGAGGCGCTCCAGAGGGGGCCTGACGCCCACGAGGCCCCTCGCCGGTGCCCCCTCGGTCGCCCGCTCCGTGTGCTCCGCTCGCCCGGACCGGCCAGCGACGCGCCACGGGCCCCGCCCTGTGCTGGCCGCTGCCGCCCCCGCCTTCCACACGCTCACACCCTGCCGCCACAGCGCCCCCCAAGACGACCGAACAGCGCTCTACTTCCTCCGCCTTCCCACACCTCGCTTCTGCTCTCGTGTGGGTGCAATGAATGGCGATTGAACCTAGCCGACGAAAACGAAATCGAAGTCGTCCAGGGTCGGGGAAATCCACAGGTCTTCGAGCGTAATCGTATCGCCCGCCTCCCCGTAGCGGATGACGGTATCGTCTCCCTGCGCCTCAATCTGCAGGCTCGCGAAGGCGGCCGCCTCCGTCGTGCTGGTCGGCAGATTGAGATGGAGCTCAATGCTGTCCTCCTTGTCATCAGTCCACCCGACGAAGCCGAAGCGCTTGAGAGTGTCGTGCCCATCGCCCTCGCGAAACACGAAGGTGTCTGCCCCCCAGCCGCTGTCCAGCGTGTCGTTGCCCTGGCCGCCCACCAGGCGGTTGTCGCCCAGGGTGGCGTTCAGGATATCGTCGCCCCTGCCACCGTACAGTTCGTCATCGCCGTGGCCGCCGTGCAGGATATCCTGGCCCTTGCCGCCGTACAGAAGGTTGTCGCCCCAGGCGGCGTCCAAAATATCGTCGCCCCTGCCGCCGTACAGTTCGTCATCGCCGTGGCCGCCGTACAGTTCGTCATCGCCGTGGCCGCCGTGCAGAAGGTTGTCGCCGTAGCCGGCTTCCAGGAGATCGTCGCCCCTGCCGCCGTACAGTTCGTCATCGCCGCGGCCGCCGCGCAGGATATCCTGGCCCTCGCCGCCGTACAGAAGGTTGTCGCCGTAGCCGGCTTCCAGGAGATCGTCGCCCGGGCCCCCGTACAGAATGTCGTCGCCGCGGCCGCCGTGCAGGATATCCTGGCCCTCGCCGCCGTCCAGAAGGTTGTCGCCGTAGCGGCCTTCCAGGGTATCGTCGCCCTTGCCGCCCTGCAGTTTGACGGGGCACCAGCCGCCTGCCAGGGTATCGTCACCCGGGCCGCCTTGCATTCTCTCTCTGCCGGGACAGACGACTTCATATATCCTCTCATCCTCCAGCCACTTGAACTCCCCCACGGCCGAGCTTTCCCACACGACCCCCTCATCCGTCTGCACGAAATGAAAATTGGCCGCCGTCAGCAGGGACGCCCCGTCCGGGCCGATGAGCGCCGCCGCCTTGCGCAGCGTGATCTGGTTGCCGCTCCCATCATGCCGAAGGGTGATGGTCCGGGCCGTCGCATCCACCGCGAAGGTCAGATCGCGGAACGTCCCCGCGAGATCCACGAAGCGAATCTTGTCGTCCAAGGCGAAGTCCCGGATCGTGTCCTTCCCGTTTTCCTCCTCGAAGACGAAGATGTCCTTGCGCTCCGTGGCCTGGTACTTCTCATTCCAGTACTGCCTGCGGGGCTTGGCGTAGTACGCCCGTTCGAGACGGGACATATCCTCCAGGTCCGGTTTCGGGGAATCGATGAAAATCGCCATGGGAACCTCCTTCTGTGTAAGTGACTGGAGGATATCCTACCCCCCCCCGTATGTCACCCCCCTCCCCCGTAATTCCTACCGCATGCCCATCTCTAGCCGCCGCGGCGTTTGGGGGGTGAGGGTTGGCGCATGGGGAGCGGTTTTGCTTCCGTCGTGTGAGGGGGATTCGCCCCTGGGCAAGAGGCGTGGCGGTCTGGGGGCGGCGGCGTATTGCGGCGCCCGGCGGGTGGACCGGGCGCAGGGGGGTTGGCCCGTCCGCCTTGTCAGGCCTGGCCGCCGGGGGATCGCGCGGGGGGGGGGGGGGGCACCCGCGCGCGGGCCGGCTGGGCGGGCGCATGGTGGTGGCCGCCGGGGAGCCGGGGGGCACCCGCGCGCGGGCCGGCTGTCCGTGAAGCGACACTTCATGCCGAGAGCCTGCGGCCGGGGGGCACCCGCGCGCGCGGGCCGGCTGTATCCTGGGGCGGCGCGGGAAAACCAGCTTCCGGGGGGCACCCGCGCGCGCGGGCCGGCTGCTTTTCGGCTCAGTCAGCATCCCTGCTGGTGAGGGGCACCCGCGCGGGCGCAGGCCGGCTCGACCACGACAGGATCAAAGACTTCAGCAAAGGGGGGCACCCGCGCGGGCGCGGGCCGGCTGAAATATCCCGAGGCCGCCGACAGGACGCTCCGGGGGCACCCGCGCGGGCGCGGGCCGGCTGGCAGGTCGTCGTCCGCGAAGCCCGTCACCCGGGGGGCACCCGCGCGGGCGCGGGCCGGCTGGATGGCAATCGGGCACCCGGGCGCGGGGAGGCGGGGCACCCGCGCGGGCGCGGGCCGGCTGTCGTCGCTGCCGTCTCGCCCGTAGTGCAGCCGGGGGCACCCGCGCGGGCGCGGGCCGGCTGGGAGTGAAAAGGAACATGAGCGAAAAGGAATAGGGGCACCCGCGCGGGCGCGGGCCGGCTGGAGGCCAGCCCTCGCTCTGCCAGCGCCGCTCTCCGAGGGGCACCCGCGCGCGGGCCGGCTCCACGTACGACTGCAATTTTTGCAAGTCGAGGCCGATCGGGGCACCCGCGCGCGGGCCGGCTCCACGTAACCGTGCTTTGCCGAATATGTATACCGGGGCACCCGCGCGGGCGCAGGCCGGCTGTCCCGTACTGTTCGTGGTCATTGATAATGCGGGGGCACCCGCACGCGGGCCGGCTTTGCGCCGGGATCGGGACATTGACCTGCTGGCCGAGGGGCACCCGCGCGCGGGCCGGCTTTGCAAGTGGGTGGCTGTACAACTGCTATCTACGGGGCACCCGCGCGGGCGCGGGCCGGCTCGGTCGGTTGCTGCGGAACGGGACGGGGACGGTGGCGAAGCTTGTGGCGCGGGCGGCGGCGGGCCTGGCCTTTCGCGGGGCGAGGCGCCGCCGGGCGGGGCCACCGCCGTGCCGGGCCGGTGCTGCTTGCGGGCGCGGCCGAGCCCGGGGCGCTGCTGGGCCGCCAGGACACCCGGATCATCAAGCGTCCTGGCGACGGGGGCCAAGGTGCGCAGGGGCGCGCGCTTTGAGCCCAGCAGAGCCCGCGCGGGCGTCTGGTGCAGGCGGGCGCGGGGCGGGGGACTGCGGACGCCGCCTGCGAGGGCGCCCTATCCGAGCGGTGCACCGCTAGGCCCGAGGGGGGGGGCGGAGCAAGCGCTGCTCTCCCTCCGGCCGGCCCTAGAACGCGAGCGGAGGATCGAGAGGGTGAAAAATCCACTGGCAGGGCGCCCCTTGGCCGATATGTCAATTGGGACACCAACAGAAGATTATTAACAGAGGTGTCGGTGGGACCGGGCCGTGACGGCCGGCCTGGGCACGGTCTCGCCCGCCCTGGGGGTGTTCGGCGGGGAGCGTGCCTTCGATTGTTCGGAGAGACGGGCGGGTTGCCTAACGCGCCGTGCCCCTCATTGAGGGGCTACCGGATTCACACATGGTGTATGAGTCGGTAGCCGCGTTGTAGAGCGCGGAGTTGGGAGAGGCCATGGAGCCTGCCGACGGGGCCGGGGTTTCCATCGTCTCCGGTTCCTCCGCCGCGGCGGGCGCAGTCCCCGGCGGCGCAGGCCCGTGAGCCTTTGGGATGGAGGTTTTTCTGCTTTGCGGTCTGGCCTGCAAGCGCGGCGGCGCCGGCTGCAAGCGCGGGCCGGGCTTCGCCTGCGCAGATGTCCTGGAGCGGGCTTCCGGCCCCGCCGTCGCGACCCTGGCCCCTCGGCAGGCAGGAGCCGCCGGCCCCGAGCGTCCTCGTGCAGCGCGTCCTGACGGGGGCGGGCTCCCTGCCACGCTCAATTGCGAAGCCTGTGGACTGGATGGGGCGGAACAGGGGTTCGCGCCCCCAGCGCCGCCGGGAGCGTGGCGGGATCCAGCGCGCCTCCTCGACGCGCTCGCCCCGGGGGCTGGCCCACCACCGCCAATCCCCCGGGGACCGTAGCAGACAAGACGAGTATGCCAAACCGACCCGCCCGGTCCACCCGACGGCCCCCGAAAACCACCACAGAGTTGGTCATCCCTCCACCCCTCTTGCCCAGCTCAAATCCCGTCAAACACAGGCATCAGCACCTCACACACCGCCAACCCTCACCCACACAACACAGCGAGGGCCAGATGGGTGCATGCCGTAGCATTGAGAGGGGGGGGGGTAGGGATGCGGTTTCGTACGTATACCTCCCTAGGGCCTGTTACCGCTAATAGCATGATTCTGGTCTCCTCGGTGTATGGACCTCACGCAAGCTCACTCCGCACGGATCGCGCCCCTCTCCCGGTGCCGCGCGGCCCGGTCCGCCTCTCCCCTCGCCACGTGCTCACCGCCATCTTGTCTGTTGCCGTGCAGGGCGGCAGCTGGCACGGGTGACCGGCCCGGTTGGGCCCCTGGCCCCCCTCTCCCCCCGGCCGCCCCGCTGGTCGAAAACCGGCGTCCGCGCCCGGGTCTGCGCACTTCGGCACCGCGAACCGAGCGGGCGCCTCAAGCGGGAGGCCCGGTCGCTAGATAGCCCCCTCGTCCAGATCTCTCCCGCCGGGACGGGAGCGCTCACAAACTTGCGCCGGCCCTCCCGACCCACCGCCCCATAGCCGTCTCCTCCGAGCGCCTCCAGTTTCCCAAGGCCTGCCTCATTGCCCTCCCCCACGTCTGCCCTACCCGATTCCCACATTTCCGGCGATCCCCTATCCGAGTGGGAGTGCCCCGGAATGGATCCCGCCCGCGCCCCCTGCCCCCCGGGCCCGGTTGCCCCTCCTCTCCGGTCCAGCCGCTGCGCCGGGCGCCCCCCCCTAGGCCGCCCAGGCCCGCGCGCCCCTGGGCGGCGGGGGCTGTGGCTTGTCGGGCGTCCCTGCCAGCGCAGCGGAGCCGGCCGCAAGGCCCGGGGGCGCCCGCGCCGCGCAGACCTCCGTGAGCGGGCGGTGGCTGGCGCCCGCCCGGGCCGGCCCGAGTGGCAGGCCCGCTCCCCCCGCGATCAGCGGCAGGGCGCCCAGCGTTGGGACGGGCGCGGGTTCCACTGCCCCGGGTTCGCTGTCGACCCCTGTGGGCTTGCTGGTCCGGCAACCCGGCTTGATGCCCCCGCGCCGCCGGGCGCGTGGCGTTCTCCCTCGCGCCTGCTCGCCCGTTTCGCCCCGCCGGCGGGTCCGCCGGCGCCCCTGTGCCGGCGGACCCGCCGGCGGGCGGGGCGCTGGCCCACGCCGCGCCGCTGTCGCCGGCCTGGCGGGCGGGTCCCCCGGGGGCAAGCGGGCTGTTTGCGGGTAGCTGACGTCTCGCCCGTAGTGCAGCCGGTTCTCGAGCTCCCAGGGGCCTCGGTTGAGACGGCGCAATTCGCTCGCCCACGCCTGTTCCGGCCCCAGCGAGGGGACGCCGTACGCGGGTTTCGGGCGAGGTGCGGCCATTGCGCGGGCCATCGTCCGCCATATTGCTCGCGAACACATCAGGGCCTGGGAGAGGAAGCGGCGGAAGCGGGCGGCCAACGACAACCGGCCAAAGGAGGAGGGGCGGAAGCCGGACGGGTGAAATCCGCCCTTGAGAGAAAGGAAAGTCTCATGACCCGCGTTGCGCTCTACGCCCGCTATTCCTCGGACAACCAGAGCGTTTCCTCCATTGAGGACCAGTTCCGCATTTGCCGGGACCAGGCGACGCGGGAGAAGTGGCAGGTGGAGGGGACCTACAAGGACGCCGCTATTTCGGGCGCCAGCGTCACCCTGCGGCCGGGCCATCCAGGCGCTCTTGCGGGACGCGCAGGCGGGCAAGTTCGAGGCCGTGCTGCGGAAGCACTGGACCGTATCAGCCGCGACCAAGCCGATGTCGCCAGCCTCTACAAGCATTTCACGTTTGCCGGCGTGACGCTCGTGACGCTCGCCGAGGGCGAGATCTCCGAGCTGCCTGTCGGTCTCAAGAGCACGATGAACGCCCTGTTCCTGAAAGACCTCGCCGCCAAGATCCACCGTGGCCTGCGCGGCCGCGGCGAGAAAGGGCAAGGCGGGCGGCGGGCGCTGCTCTGGCTATGACGGCGTGAAACGCCTCAACGGCGCTGGCGAGCAGGTGCGCGGCGAGCGGAGTAGAGCAACGAGGCCGAGGCCGAGAGCGTCCGCCGCATCTTCCGCGACTTCGCCGCCGGCAAGCGCCCCAAGGCCATCGCCGCCGATCTCAACCGCGATGGCATTCCCCGCCCCAATGGCAAAGCCTGGGGAGACCCCACCATCCGCGGCCATGTCTGTCGCGGTACCGGCCTCGTCAACAACGCGCTCTATGCCGGTGTACTGCTCTGGAACCGGCTGCGCTACATCAAGAATCCGGCGACGGGAAAGCGCGGCTCGCGCGTCAACCCGGAGTCCGAATGGATCAGGACCGAGGTGCCGGACCTGCGCATCGTGGACGAAGACCTATGGCAGGCGGCGCGGCGGCGGCAGGAGGAAATCTCCAAGCAGTTCGAGCATGTCACCAAAGGCGTGCGCGCCTACCGTGCCAGGCACGTCAACGAACTGCACCGCCCGGCCTTTCTGTTCTCCGGCCTGCTCAAATGCGGCGGCGGCAATTATGGCCTCATCACCCGCGACCGCTATGGCTGCCTCAACCGCTATCGCCGCGGGACCTGCGACAACGGCCCTACCATCCGTCGCGATGACATCGAGCAGCGCATTCTCTCCGGCCTGACCGAACGGCTGGTTTCGGCCGACCGGGGCGCCAAGGCCGTGCGCGCCTATGCCGAAGCGCTCAACAGTCAGAACCGTGAACGTCGAGCGCAGGCGGAGCTTGACCGCAAGGCACTGGAGAAGGTCGAACGCGGCGTCGCCGGCATCATGGCGGCGATCGAGGATGGCATGTATGAGCCGGCCATGAAGGATCGGATGGAGGATCTGGAACGCCGGAAGGCGGAAATCCTGGCGCGCATGGAACAGGCGCCCGAGGATGTCCCGGACATCCACCCCAACATCGCCGAAATCTACAAGGCCAAGGTGACGCAGTTGAGCGAGGCTCTGGCCGATCCCGAATTGCGCGATCAGGCCGCCGAGGCGTTCCGCGCTTTGGTGGACGAGGTGGTACTTGAGCCCGGCGACAAGTGCGGCGAGGTCAATGCCACCTTACGCGGCGAGGTGATGAACATCCTCGACATCGTTGCCGGGCGCAAAACCCGAAGCCGATCCCAAGTTATAACAAAAGACGTTGCGAGCCCCCGCAACCATCTTTACTTGCGACCCCGTAGCCCCTGCTGCGGGGTTTTTGCTTTGCGTGGAAATCGTAAGGATTCCAGCAAGATCGCCCTGTACGTCGATCTCCACCTTGCCCTCGACCGGCGTCAGCACGATCTGGTCAACAAGCGAGCGCAGCGTGTCAGCCGCCCCGATCCGCTTCCCTTCGTCTTCGTCCTGCAGGACGTCGTAGAGCTGTTGGACCCGCTTGCGGTATTGCAGTGCCATGCTCGGGTGCAGCAGGGGTGGTGGCTCGTCCGCTTCGGCCAGGAACAGTTCAAGTTCCTTCTTACGTTTCTCGATCGCCACCATCTTCGCGTTGAGCGCGTCTGCGGATCCACCCTTTAGAATCAGATTGAGTAGGGTCTCGAGTTCCCGATCGATCTTCGCTATCTCCGCCTCGGCCGACGCGATCTCGGCGCGGCCTTCCATGCGCAGCCGGTTCATCTCCTGCGTGAAGACTTCACAGAAATGGGCGAAGAGCTCCGGATCGACGAGTTTGGTACGCAGCGCGTAGCACACGCGATTCCAGCTCGTCGCGTCGGATGTTCACCCGGTTGTCGCAGGTTCCCTTGTTGCGGGCCGTCGCACATCCGATCAGCGTCGCCGAGATCGCGGAATACCCACCACCACAGCAGGAACATTTGGTCAGCCCCGAGAAGAGGTATTTGGGACGGCGACGGGTATTGATTCGGGAGAGATCGGCCTCGCCGTTTTCCTTCCGGGCGATCTTGTTCTTCTCCTGGCGCACCTTCACCACGCTCCATAGGTCGTAGTCGAGAATGCGCAGCTCCGGCGCCTCCTGGATGGCCCATTCCTCTTCCGGGTTGGGGCAACCCTGCCGCTTGCCGGTGTTCGGGTCTTTGACGAAGCGCTGCCGGTTCCAGACGATCTTGCCGATATACATCTCATTGTTGAGGATGCCGTTGCCCCGTTTCGGGTTGCCGTTGATCGTGCTGAACCCCCCAGTCGCCGCCTGACGGAGCGGGAATGCCTTCCTTGTTCAGGGCGAAAGCGATGGTCTTGGCCGACTTGCCGGCAGCGTAATCGCGGAAGATGCGGCGGACCACCTCGGCCTGTAACTCGTTGATGGTGCGATCGCCGCGGATCGGCTCGCCGTTCGCATCGAACTTCTTGACCACATCGTAGCCATAGACATTGCCGCCACCCGATTTGCCCGCCTCGACGCGGCCGCGCTGCCCGCGCCGAGTCTTGTCCGCCAGATCCTTCAGGAACAGCGCATTCATCGTGCCCTTGAGCCCGACATGCAGATGCGTCACCTCGCCTTCCGACAGGGCGAACATCTTCACGTCGGCATAGGGCATGCGCTTGAAGATGCCCGCGATGTCTTCCTGGTCGCGGGAGAGGCGGTCCATCACCTCGGCGAGGATCAAGTCGAAACGGCCACTCATAGCGTCGGCCATGAGCGCCTGAATGCCGGGCGGATCAGCGACGCGCCGGAGATCGCGTGGTCCGAATACTCCTCGACGATATGCCAACCCTGCTTCTCGGCATGGAGGCGGCACATGCGGAACTGGTCGGCGATGGAAGCGTCGCGTTGATTGTCGGAAGAATAACGGGCATAGATCGCGACTTTCAAAACATGGCTCCCATCCGTATCAGGAGGAGCGCTTCCTCTCTTCGCCTGGACATCTTCATTTCCTCTGCATAGCACTCCTGCGCCGCCTGCCTCGCCAGGATGCTGGCCGGACGCAGAAGGCGAGGGTCGGGATTGCCGCGCGGCGTAAACGTCAGCTCCGGCTCGTCCAGCAGCAAGGATTCGAGCAGCGCTTCGCGCTCTCCTCTTGTCATCTTTGCTGGGTTTTCTGGGGCTCACAAGGTCATAACTTGCAGCATTCGCCCCCAAGGGCAGCATAAGCAACGGAAATTGAAGGTGAATATTCGGCGGCGATTGGCGTGGATTAGCGTGCTATCGCGTAGCCCAGCGCGTCTTGGCGAGCCATGGCGTAGCAAAATAACCTATCGGAATCCCTTTCTGGCCCGGTCATCATTGGCCTCGGTGCCGCTTCTCATGAGGTCATTGACTGTTGAGGCAACCCTATCGTATTGTAATTCGCGATACAAGACGCTATATACCGACCAGGGAGATTCGCCATGACCACGACCGCCGAACGCAAGGAATACCCGATATCGATGCGCCTTCCCAAGGCGGACCTCGCAATGATCGATCGCGCCGCAAACCTGCGCGGCCGCTCGCGCACAGACTTCGTGCGCGATGCCGCCGTTCGTGCGGCCGAGGAGGTCGTCATGGGGCAGGGGCTGATCCGGATGAGCCCGGAAGGCTTCGCCGAGTTTATGGATGTGCTGGCGCATCCTGCCGCTCCCGTTCCGGAGATGGTGGATGTCCTGAAGCGCCCCGCTCCATGGGAGCCCGGCTACGTGGCGAAGCGGTAAGCCCTTGCTCCTTTCGGGTCCCGAACCGCTTACCGCCGCTCACGATGTGTCCGAGTTCTCCTGTGGCAAGCCGGCTCTTGACCACTGGCTGAAGACGCGTGCCCTCTCCAATCAGCAGAAGGGCTTCACTGCCGTTCTCGTCGTTCATGAGGCCGGGCGCGTGGTCGGCTACTACGGCCTTGCGCCTACCGGTGTGGTGCCTTCGGTTCTGCCGCGCTCGATCAGGACGGGGCAACCGCCGAATCCGGTCCCGTGCATGTTGCTCGGCCAGCTCGCGACCGACACAGCATGGGCAGGGTTGGGCATTGGCACCGGCCTTGTGAAGCACGCTCTCCAGCGCTGCGTTCAGGCCGCGTCGCTGATCGGTGGGCGGGCCTTGATGGTCAACGCCGTCGACGGGGAGGCGGCCGATTTCTGGAGGCGGCGCGGCTTCGGACCTTCCAGGGATGACCCCTTGGTCCTGCTCCGCTCGATCAGCGACATCGCGGCGTCGCTCGGTGAGGGCGGCGGGTGATTGTGCCTCCGTTTGCCCTGTCTCATCACTTTCCGAGTTAGGCCGAACTGCCCAGTCGACCGCATCCTGAATGAGAGTGTGAATAATTTGCTTTGATTTCGTAAAAACCTCTCGGTATTCTAAACGAAAATAGCGAGGCTCGAGCGTGTCATTTCCCAGCTAGACCACAGTGCGCCCTGTACTGGACGAAATTCGCGACCATATCGTCTCAGCCGTCCTTCACGCGTGGGACGACTGGTTGGCAAGCGGCTTCGCTGGCATTCGGTGCTGCAAACGCAGTCGCGCCAATTTCGTCTGGGAACAGATCATCAATCGGGCTCAAACCACTTTGATGGGCCACGATGCTGTCCATGTGATCGATGGCAATGAGACGATGAAATTCCTCGTTCGGAACGAGGTCCTGTTTCGGTTCAAGAAAGCCGACGCGACGGGCCGTACCTCGAATGTTGCTACGCAGATTGCGCTCGCTTTCCATGATCATAAACAGGACCTCTTCGGTCTGCCGGAAGTGCAGCGTGTCGAGGTCGTCTACAAGCTGAACAGGCTCGAAACGCAGGTCGAAGACGTATGCGTCGTTGCTCGCAATGGTGATTCGGTCGCCTGGGAATACAGCCTGCTGGATGCGAGCGAAGCGGTGGTGCCGTTGCCGATGTCCGAGCCGCAACCCGAGCGGCCCGCCGCGAAGATCGTTAAACTCAAGGGCGCTTCGGACGATCGCAAGAAGCGGCAAGAATGATGTCAGCCGAATTCAATCAGGATCTGCTGCGAATAGCGCGGCAGGCGCGAGGATGGAGTCAAACCGAACTGTCCAAGCGCTCGGGGGTTTCTCAGGCCAATCTATCAAAGCTCGAGAACGGACTGATCGGCCCGACCGATGACGTGCTGACCAACGTCAGTGCAGATCTGCGCTTCCCTATAGATTTCTTCTTTCAGAACGACAGGGTTATCGGTTTGCCGATGAGCTTCCAATACAGGAAACGCGCAAGCGTCGGACAGAAAGCAATCAAGCGTCTTGAAGCCGAACTGAACATCAGGATTTTGCACATTCGCCGGCTGCTCGATGCTGCCGAACTTGAACCTGAGCTTTCGCTTCCCCGCCTCGATGTTGACGAATACGGCGGCGACCCGGAACGAATTGCCGATCTAATAAGGTGAACGTGGCTCGTACCATCCAGACCGATCCGCGATCTGGTGGCGTGGGTGGAGCGAGCAGGATGCATCGTCGTCCATTGTGACTTTTCCGCCCTCAAGGTGGATGGTTTTACCGTTCAGATACCAGACATGCCGCCATGCATCTTCCTGAACCGGAATATGCCTGCGGATCGCCAGCGGTTCAGTTTGGCACACGAACTCGGCCATGTTGTGATGAATCAGATCCCATCTCCGCAAATGGAGAACGAGGCCAACGATTTTGCGTCAGCGCTGCTTATGCCCGCGCGCTATATTCGCCCCCACCTCTCCGGTCGATGTCTCTCGATGCAGCAACTCGCTGCGCTGAAACCGGTTTGGCGCGTGTCCATGGCAGCACTGCTCTACCGGGCAAATGCAATCGGAGCCATTACCGAGAACCAGAGCCAGTACCTATGGCGGCAGATGAGCGCGATGGGTTATCGCCGCGCCGAGCCGCCTGAACTCGACCTCAGGGTTGAGATGCCGACGGTATTGCCGGAGATCGTGCGACTACATCTCGAAGATCTTGGGTATGGTTTATCCGACCTCGCCGAGGCGCTTCGTTCGAGTGAAGAAGATGTGCGGGCCTTGCATCCGCTACCATCGCGCTCACCACACCTTCGCCTTGTGAAATAGCGCCCGCCGAGAACTTCTGGATACGATTTTCGCCAGATCTCACCTTACGACCTAGAGGTTCTGACCCGTGATCTCCGGTTGGCGCGTTGGCTGACCAGTGGCGAACACGTCCTCCAAGGACGAGATCTGAACCGGCTACCCACCCAACGGGCCGCCGACGTCCCGCTGATGATTGGCTACGCATGCCGTCCCGCAAGGCGCCCGTCGAGGACCGGCTCGTCCCAGTTACGCGCCACACCGAGCCACTTGTCGATCACGGCCTGAAACTGGGGCTCTGCGAAGCAGGTCTGGAAGGTGTAGAGGCGATTGACGACCTGGCGCATCAGGTCGCGCATTTCGTCGTCGAGCCTCGACACGGTTCCCCAGGGGATGCGATTGCCGTCGGCGTCAATGACGAAGACATCGGAATAGTCGCCGGTCTTCGTGACTGGGACCGGGCCGGCATGCAGGTCCTCCAGCATGCTGTTGCGGACGCAGATGCCGTTATCGTGCGGTCGAGCCTGAGAACCGTCTGGTCGCACGCGGACTGGAAATGGACTGGGAGCGATGCCTGAAAGCGCTCGAAGAGGCACAGAGGCAATTGCAGCGCCGGCAGCGTGAGCGTCCCCGTCAACTCGATGCCGCCGAGCGTGAGGCGATCCTCGCGCTTGGCGAGGACCTGCGGCGTGTCTGGGATGCGCCCACGACCATGGCGCGGGACAAGAAGGAGTTGCTGCGCACGGTGCTTGAGGAAGTTGTCGTTCGCGCGCCACGCGACGAGCCGTCCATCCATCTCACCTTGCGCTGGTGCACCGGCCTGTTGAGCGAAATTGAGATGGACCGTCCCCGTATGCGGCGCAAGGCGGCCATTCGCACCAACGAAAACACCGTCGACCTGGTTCGCCGCCTCGCCCGGTTCCATGCCGACGACGTCATTGCCGCAATCCTCAATCGCCAGGGAAAAACCACGGCCCGCGGTCATCGCTTCAACACCGGTCGGGTCGGCAACTTGCGGCGTCACTGGAAGATCCCTTGTTTCGATCCGAAAACCGGCGCAACTGACGGCGAACTGGTCAATGTCAGGCAGGCCGCCGACATACTTGGCGTCGCGACGTCCGCCGTCCATCGCTGGCTCAACGACGGCTTCATCGACGGTGAGCAGATCACCCCCGGCGCTCCCCTGGCGTATCCGCATCACCGACGCCTTCCGGCCCAAGTTGATGGAGCAGGCGCCGACCGGCTAGTTCCGATGCTTGAGGCCATGCACCGTCTTGGCGTCACGCGTCAGACCGTGTTGCAGCGTGTAAAGAGCGGTGAGCTCGACGCAATACACATTCGGGCCGGAAAGAAAAAAGCCTTGCGTATCAAAGTACAAGACGATCAACCGAACCTGTTCGACCAATCCGCATGAACCGGGGGGCAGTATGAAGACACATCTCGCCACCGGTCGATAGTTTAGATCAACACCTGCAACCTCCACTATAATTTCATTGTTTGTCATTTTGTTCTCCATGGAAATTTAGAATTGCAATTGTGCAATCGAATTGCTATATAGACAGCATCCGATGGAATTGCAAGAGTGAAATTCAATGCCGGAAATAGAATTTGACAATACGGGATTTTATCAGGCGCTCGATAGCGAACGCACCAGTCGGAGTTTGAATTGGAAAGAAGTGTCCGAATTGTCTGGAGTAAGTGCATCCACCCTTACACGGTTGGCTCAGGGCAGGCGACCTGATGTCGATAGTCTCGCTGCCCTTGTTAGCTGGGCCGGGCTTAGTGCGGATGACTATCTTCGCACATCGAGCGAACAATCGTCTGCGTCTGGCTCCTTGACTAAGATCACGAGTTATCTTCGAAACGATCCCAATCTGAATCAGGACGGCCGCGATGCAATTATTAACATGGTGACAGCAGCCTATATGGGATTGAAAGTTGACAAGAAAAACTAGAGGTTGTCATTTTCAACCATTCAGTGCAGCTATTTGGGTCAAGCTGATTCGTTGGGGCGATGCATCCGTGAAATGGAATTTTGCACGGTGCCTTTTGAACAATGACTGCTGAGATTGCTATCCTAAATCGCACTGCGGTTGCTTTGGCTGCTGACAGTATAGTCACGTTGTCAAGCTCCAACGGATCAAAGACATATGATTCTGCAGAGAAAATCTTTGAGCTTTCTCATCATCAGCCAATCGGTTTGATGATCTACAACAACGCCGAATTCGTAAATGCGCCGTTGGAAATTATAGCCCGTCGTTTCCGGGAGACATTAACCACTGAGCAGTTCTCAGAGCTGGTTCAGGTATGGCCGGAATTTGAAAATTTTCTTTTGAGATTTCCCCGCGAACTTGGAGACGAATGTACTCATTTGGAAAGTCTGCTTGATGCAGAAATCTAAATGAAGCTTAGCTCAACGAGATGCGGCGCCAACTATCTTTGCCCGATCATTCAGATGAAAGGGAAGATCCCAACGAATTTTACACTAAAGTTGCAAAACAGCGACGTCAGAAATTGAAGAAACATCGAATTCGGAATTTTTTGGCCGGAAAGACCTTGTAGAGAATTCACAGATCGTTATGGTCCGGCGGTTGAAGAATTGTGTAAACGTGTGTTCGGAAATCCTTCAAAAGCATTGGTGAAAGAATTGATCGGACTTTCGTTTGATTTGGTGCGATCTGCAACTCTTTCAAACTCATACACAGGCTTTGTGATTGCCGGGCTTGGCTACGATGATATCTTCCCTTCACTATATCACGTGAAATGTGATGGTATTTACTTTGATCAGTTGCGTATCGTCGGAGAAAAAGAGGGTACTGACATCGATCGCCGAGGCGACAAAGCCGCCGTTAAAGCGTTTGCACAAACAGATATGCCGGAGAGATTTATCGATGGAATTGATCGGCAATTTGAAGACCGACTAAAGATGATGATCGATAATATCGTTGCGGACTTGGTGAATACCCTCGCAGAAGTGGAGGATAAAGACTACCAAGGCAGGATTAGAGATATAGCTGCTAAAAACATCAGAGAAGGCATCGCTCAGCTCAAGGAGCTATCGCGTCACGAACTCAATTCGGTAGTCGCGCATTTGTCAAAGAAGGAACTGGCTGAGTTCGCATACTCTCTTGTGGAACTGACTTCCCGCAAACGTCGTTACTCAAGCCAGCAAGAGACGGTGGGTGGTCCAATAGACGTCGCAATCCTCACAAGAAACGAAGGTTTCGTTGGGGTCCGTCGTAAGCACTATTTTGATGTCAGTCTAAATCCAGGTTATATGAGAAGGAGCGAAAAATGACCAAGAATGTTCGAAACAAGTCTGTAACCGTAAATTTCTCAGAGGATGATCTGACCAAGTTCTCTGTCGGTTCGCTTCTCCAATGTCACGAGAGAACAACGTATGGATCAAATAGTATCCAGAGTTTCGAGTAATTTTGCTCGGCAGCTAAATACGATCATTAATGAGAAACAGTGCGGTGATGCAAAAAAACAACAGCCTCAAAAAGTGCATCTTCTCGAAAAAGAGCAGTGGCGAGAAAATAGACGGCGATTTATGTTCCGGCGTGGTCGAACAAGTGCATAACTTTAAGCGTTGCTATTGTGTATTTCGACAAGGAGCGGTTGGGGAATTTTTCAACCGCCTCTTGGTCTAGTTTCTATCGTCTTGCTCGCCGAACATTCACAGCAGCTGCATCAATGCTGTTTTTGAGATGCACCGCGTAGTGTTTCTCGATCATCTCAACACTCGTGCCGGTTCCCCACCAGGAGGGTTTTTCCATCTGCAAAAAGAGAGCGCCTGAACGGGAAAGTTTTGGCGCCGCGAGTTGGAGGGCCCCGGTCGGGCTCCGCCCTCCCTGCGCCCTCCAACTCGCGCAGGAGCAACACTCGCAAACCTGGGTGTCGCCTTACCTCGTAAGACTGGGTGTCGCTTGACATCTATAGGTTCTGCCCTGCCGTCCATTCGTAGAGTCGGGGAGAGGCGCGCCCTGCGTCAGGTGTGGGGAGTAGCTGTTGTCGGCGGCTTTCGCACTGTGCCGGTGCCTCAGTCCTCACCATGGCCACGTTTCCTCATCCCCTCTCATCAAACCGGACGTGCGGTTTTCCCGCATCCAGCTTTCCGAGTGCGCAGTTCTCGTATGGCAAACCCAAGTCATTGATTTAGCACGGCTGTGCGGTCGCGAGGGAGCGACGAAAACGGGTTTTCGTGACAATTGCCAGTTTCAGGACAGGATCTTGTCACGACGGCAGGGCCGAGCGGTGGAGGTGGGAACGCTCCACACCGCAAGATGCGATGGGATGTTGGTTTCAGAACCACAACATCAGGAGCGCTCCCATGTCAGTTTCGCAGCCTTTGCCTTCCGCGTCCATCGATCTTTCCGGCTTGCCGCCCCGGGTTGTCGATGCGGTCACGCAGATAACCGCAGTTTGTCATCGGCAACTCGGTTCAGAGCGCTCTGCCGAGGCCTTCGAGGAAACGGAGCGGCGGGTGCTTGAGAGCGTGCACGCGTTTGGCTGCGAGATCCTGGGCACCTGCGCCGAGGCCCGGGACGACGGAGCTCCCCGGATCGAGCGGGACGGGCAGAGCTGGTTCCGTGTGGCGCCGACGCCGAAGGCGATGATGACCTCGCTCGGCCCGGTGAGCTACCGGCGTGCGCGCTACCGCACTGGCGCGCGCAGCCCGTCGCTGATACCGGGGACGAAAGCTTGAGCCTCGTCGACGACTACCTGACACGGCCGGCGGCTCAGCTTGGGCTGATGATGATGGGTCACTGCACGGCGCGGGAAGCGGAGGCGTTCTTCGGCAAGCTCGGCGCCATGACGCCTTCTGCGAGCACCTTGCAGCGCCTGAGCCTGACCATGCAGGAGCGCTGGGAAAGCCTCGGCCCGCAGACCCTGGAGGGCATCCGGGAAGCCGAGGACATCCCGCAGGACGCCGTCACCGCCTCGGTCTCGCTGGACGGCGCCATGGTGGCGCTGCGGGCCGGCGAGGACGGCCGTTGCGAGGCCTGCTGGCGCGAGGCGGCCTGTGGCACGGTCTCCTTCCACGACGCCGACGGTGAGCGCCTGAAGACCGTCTATCTCGGCCGCATACCCGAGGGCGGCAAGCGCACGCTGAAGGCGCAGCTCGCAAGCGAGGGCGCGCATATCAAGACGGATGCGGTCCCGAGATCAGGATCGGCGCCATCGCCGACGGCGCCGCCGACAACTGGACCTTCCTCGGGTCTTGAGCCCGAAACCGAGGTGATCGACTTCTGGCATGCCTGCGCGCATCTGCGCGCAGCAGCCGACCATGCAGCAGCGCCCCACTGGTTCGAGAAGTACCGCGAGATCCTGCGTCACGACCCCAGCGGCATCGACGGGGTGATCCGGGCGCTGCGCCACCTTCGCGACACCGCCGCGCCGGCGGACCGGGCCGAGGTCGACAGGGAACTGGCCTTCTTCCGCAAGCATCGCCACCGCATACGCTACCACGCGCTCAGGCAACAGGGGACCGCCATCGGCGCGGGCATTGTCGAGGCGGCAAACAAGACCCTCGTCACACAGCGCATGAAGCGCTCCGGCATGCGCTGGCGCATCGTCGGCGGACAAGCCGTTCCCACCTTCCGCGCCCTGCTCAAATCCGGCCGCTTCGAGAGCGCGTGGACGGCCATGATCGGTGCAGACGACACACCAGCCAACGACAACATTAGCACAAATCACACCCCGGCGCTGGCCGCATGAGATGAACAAATGGAACTGAACCTATAACTGCCATGCGAGACTCACACCCCTCCTGACCAGCACGCAGCGCGCGCAGCTCCTCGCCAATGGACGGCAGCGCGACATCGACCATGTCCCCGTGGTGAAATTCTTCAATCCGTTCGGCGCGGGCGTCTGGCTCGCGACCGAGCTGGATGCGGACGGAGACATCATATTTGGGATGGCCGATATCGGCTGCCCCGAACTCGGGAGCTGGAGCCTCAGAGAATTGGCATCGGTCCGTCTGCCCTTCGAGATGGGGATCGAGCGCGACCTGCTCTTCACCCGCGATTTCCCGATCGCAGCAGGTGGTTCGGATTTCCCGGACCGACGGGACGCCGCGGCGCACCACGCTGTTCCCGCGCACGGACCGGTAGGGGGAGGGGCCATGGCGGATACCGCCGCACCCCCACCGCAACCCGCCGGTTCGTCCAGGCGCGATCCCGGCAAGCTGGACCTGCGCGCCGCGCCCCGCCGCGTCGTGCGCTTCAGGCGCGGCCTTGTCATCGGCGCGGCCGCGCTCGGCTCCGGCGCCATCCTCGGCGTGACTATGATGGCGCTGCAAGGCCCGGCCCTGCGTATCCAGGACCAGGCCGAGGAGCTCTACAACACCGAGCGCAAGCCGACACCGGATGGCCTTGCCGCGCTACCCGGCGATTACAGCCAGGTCCAACCGGAGGTACCGCCGCTCGGACCGCCGCTGCCCGGCGACCTCGGTCGACCGATCCTCGAACGCCAACGGCAGCTTGGCATCGCACCGGGAGGACCGGAATTGTCCGCCGAGGAGCAGCGCCTCGCCCAGCAGGCTATCCAGGCGAAGGAGGCCGGCGTCTTCTTCCGGATTGAGAACCGGCCGCGGCAGGACACACCGGCAGTGACGGGTCAGTCGCAGCAAATGGCAGCAACGGAGACTGGTTCGCCCGACGCTGACCGCCTGGCGCTCGACCCGGAGCGCGACCAGAACAACCAGCAGCGCAAACTGGACTTCGTGAGCCAGCGTGACACCGGCGACATTTACAATCCGCATACCCTTCAGACGCCGATCTCGCCTTATCAGGTGATGGCCGGCAGTATGATCGCCGCGAGCCTGATCACCGGGATCAATTCCGATCTGCCGGGCCTCGTCGCCGCCCAGGTCACCGAGAACGTCTATGACACGGTGAGCGGCCGCACGCTGCTCATCCCGCAGGGTGCGCGCCTCATCGGCACCTATGACAGCGTCATTGCCTTCGGCCAGTCGCGCGCGCTGCTTGTCTGGCAGCGCATCATTTTGCCCGACGGCTCCTCCATCGAGATCGACAATCTGCCCGCCACCGACACCGCCGGCTATGCCGGGCTCGAGGATGGGGTCGACTATCACACCTAGCGCCTCATCAAGGGCATCGCGCTCGCCACGCTGCTCGGCGCCGGCACGGAACTGAGCCTGAGCAGCGACGAGAGCGATCTCGTCCGGGCGATCCGCGAGTCCACCCAGCAGACCGTCAACCGGGCCGGCCAGCGCATCACCGAGAAGAACCTGAACATCCAGCCCACCATCACCGTCCGTCCCGGCTGGCTGCTCAGGGTCATCGTCCACAGAGATCTCGTGTTGCGCCCCTATCAGGGCTGAAAGGATCGGTCATGGCCAATCTGAAACTCGGAAAGCTCCCCGACCGCACACCGGCGAAGATCACCATCACGGTGGGCGCTGACCTCAACCATGCGCTCCGGGATTACGCGACCCTCTACCGTGCCACCTACGGCGAGACCGAATCCGTCGCCGAGCTCATTCCCTTCATACTAGGGCCTGTTACCACTATCGCAAAGCATCAATGATGAGGGCGAAGACGATGCATCCGAGGACTAGCACGTCGCGTTGCTCGCAGCGCGTGAAGAGGCGGCGGCCTCCCTGCAAGCGACGCCACACCCGCGCGATTGCAGTGCGCCGCGTGGACAGCTCCCGGGCAGACGCCCAAGGGCTCACCCGGGTGCGCCGCGGCGGCCCCACGGGCGCCTACCCCAGCGCCACGGCCCAGGGCCGCGGCTGGGCGCCCGCGGACGTCCGGTCCCTCAGCACCGCGGGAGGAGCGGGGGGCGGACCCCGGCGAGTCCGCCACGGGCGGCCCGCCGGGGCGGCGGGGGCGGGCCCGGGCGAGCGCGCGCAGGCGAGCGCCGGGCGATCGTCCGCGGCACCCCTAGGCCTCGTGGGGGGCCACCCGCCCCGGGAGCGGCCGAGGGATTGAGGACCGGTTGTGTGCGCGCTCCCGTGCCGGCGGGAGGGACCTGGACGAGGGGGCGGTCGAGCGCCCGGGCCGCCCGCGTGAGGCGCACGCTCGGTTCCCGGTGCAAATGCGCGAAGACCCGGGCGAGCCCCCCGGTTTTCGACCAGCGGTTCATCCAGAGGGAGAGGGGGTGCCAAGTGCCACAGCGGGGCGGCAACCCGCGCCATTTGCAGCCCTGCGCGGCGACAGACAAAAAGGCGGTGAGTACTTGGCGAGGGGAGAGACGGACATTGCCGCGCGGCACCGGGAGATGAGGCGCGATCCGGTCGTAGTGAGCTTGCGTGAGTCCCCTGCAGCCAGGAGACCAGAATCATGCAGAATCATCCACATGAGTGTGAACAGGCCCTGGAGGCCTTCCTCGACAGCGACCGCGCGTTCGCCAAGGCGCGTAAGGAAGGGTTTGCCGGAGACGAACATCGACAAACCGGCCCGTCGCACCCGCTCACCCCGCGCGGGCGATACCGCAGCGGCGTCGCCCGCTGTCTCATCCACATCGCAATGCCAGGAGGGACCCATGCAAATCGGCGCCTTCACTTGGTCCAACGACGGTGGCTGGACCGGCTCCATCCGCACGCTCACCATCGACGCCAAGGTCCGGCTCGTCCCCAACGATGACCGTACCCATGACAACGCCCCGGCATTCCGCGTCCTCGTCGGCAACGCCGGCATCGGTGACGCCTGGGATGCCCGGACAACGGGCGATCACCCGAAATACTCTCTCCGCGTCCGTCTCGACGATCCGAGCCTTCCCGAGCCCTTCACTGCCGCCCTGTTCCCTTCCGCGGAGAGGGACCGGGCGCAGCTCGTCTGGAACAGGCGGCGGGAGGGATGAACTGCCCCGATTTGCTCGATTCCGAAATCGTTCGCAAAAGACTCCAAAATATGATGGGTTTTGCGCTCGATTTCGGAGGTGCTACGTCGGATGCCAGGAGCTACATTGACGGACTCGCCACGCGCGGCCGGTATCATTTCACGCCGGAGGAAGCGCGGGAAGCGCTCGGCGGCACCAAGGACGCCGTCATGCTCGCGCTACACCGGCTCGCCCGGCAGGAGCTGGTGGCGCATCCGGCGCACGGGTTCTACGTCATTGTGCCGCCTGAGTACAGGCGGCTCGGAGGCCTGCCCGCCGATCAGTTCATCCCGGCGCTGATGGAACAGCTTGGCCTCGGCTATTACGTCGGGCTGCTTTCGGCCGCCCAATACCATGGTGCCGCTCATCACCGGCCGCAGGAATTTCAGGTTGTGACGGGGACGAAGCGACGCGGAATCGCATGCGGCGCGGTCAGGGTCGTCTTTGTCGTCCGCAAGCGCCTCGCCGATGTACCGACACAGCCCTTCAACACGCCTCGCGGCACAATCCG
Organism: uncultured Binatia bacterium (SeqCode); assembly: GCA_965116085.1. Taxonomy (GTDB): domain Bacteria; phylum Desulfobacterota; class Binatia; order Bin18; family Bin18; genus Bin18. The sequence goes on along the minus strand of OZ220487.1, from coordinate 3,086,306 downwards.
GGTCTCGACCGTCGAGGCCACGGCGGTCGATCTCATCGGCTATCCCCATCATGTGGGTGGGCTCGAACATGCAGCGACGGTCATCGCCGAACTGGCCGAACAGATCGATCCGGAGCGACTGGTCGCGGCGGCCCGAACGGCGCCCATGCCCTGGGCACAGCGGCTGGGCTACCTGCTGGATATGGCCGGGGCTGCGGACAAGGTCGAGCTTCTCAAGCGCTACGTTCAGGAGGAAGCGCGGGACATCGCGCCGCTCATCCCCGCCATACCGCGCGAGGGGGCGGTTCGTGACGCCGGCTGGAAGCTGGTCGTCAATGCGGATGTGGAGATCGAGGCATGATCCCGCGCGACTACATCACCGAGTGGCGCGCGCGGGCGCCCTGGGTCGACGATTTTCAGGTCGAACAGGATCTGGTCATCAGCCGCGCGTTGGTGGAGATATTCTCCCATCCGCATTTGCGCGAGAAGCCTTGCCTTCCGCGGCGGGACCGCCCTCTACAAGCTGCATGTCGATCCGCCCGCCCGCTATTCGGAGGACATCGACCTGGTGCAGATCCGCGCTGAGCCGATCGGCCCGACGCTTGATGCCCTGCGCGCCGTTCTCGATCCCTGGCTCGGCAAGCCGCAATGGAAGCAGAACGAGGGACGGGTCACGCTGAGCTACCGCTTCGAATCTGAGGATGTGCCGTCCCAACGGCTGCAGCTGAAGGTCGAGATCAATTCCAGGGAGCACTTCACCCTTTTCGGACTCAAGGAAAAGCCGTTCGCGATCGCCTCACGCTGGTTCGATGGCGAGGCAAGAATCACCACCTACGCTTTCGATGAACTGATCGGCACCAAGCTGCGCGCGCGCTATCAGCGCCGCAAAGGGCACGATCTCTTCGACCTCGCCGTTGCGTTGAAGCAGCCAGCCATCGGCCCCGACCGCGCCGTCGAGGCGTTCCTCCACTACACGGCGCAGGAAGAGGGCAATATCACCCGCGCACTGTTCAAGCGCAACCTCGCGGCAAAGCTCAAGATGCCGCTGTTTGCGGCCGACATCGGCCCCCTGCTTGCGGCCGGGTACCGCTGGGACATTTACGAGGCGGCCGAAGACGTCTCCTCGCAACTGATCGAGCGTCTGCCCGGCGATCCGTGGAAGGGTGAATAGATAACCGCACCTATGTGCCAAGAGGGCGTACATAAGGGTCATAAGAGATTTCCGCGCTGCGGGCGATCCTGTTCCGGTGATTTTTATACTGGAAGAGACATGCCCATGAAGAAGGAAGAACGAGCGTCGGGAACCGTTCCGAGCCCGGCCAACGACAAGGGCTCGCCGGGAAGCAGGACGGAAGGTGGGCTGGACCCCCCGCATCCGATCATCGCCCGGGCCATCGGGCGCCAGATCGCGCGGGAGCATTACGCGGCCTGGGAGCGGAAGCGGCGGAGGCGGGCGGCCAACGACAACGCCACCGCCGCTCTGGAGCGAGAGGGAGAGGGGCGGAAGCCGGAGGGATGAACTCCCGGCTTTGCAAGAAAAGGAAAGTCTTATGGCCCGCGTTGCGCTCTACGCCCGCTACTCCTCGGACAACCAGAGCATTTCCTCCATTGAGGATCAGTTCCGCATCTGCCGGAACCAAGCGGCGCGGGAGAAGCGGCAGGTAGTGGGGGCCGACAAGGACGCCGCCATTTCGGGCGCGAGCGTCACCCTGCGGCCGGGCATCCCGGCGCTCTTGCAGGACGCGCAGGCGGGCAAGTTCGAGAGCGTGCTGGCGGAAGCGCTGGCCCGTATCAGCCGCGCCCAGGCCGATGTCGCCAGCCTCTACAAGCATTTCACGTTTGCCGGCGTGACGCTCGTGACGCTCGCCGAGGGCGAGATCTCCGAGCTGCCTGTCGGTCGCAAGGGCACGATGAACGCCCTGTTCCTGAAAGACCTCGCCGCCAAGATCCACCGTGGCCTGCGCGGCCGCGGCGAGAAGGGGCAAGGCGGGCGGCGGGCGCTGCTCTGGCTATGACGGCGTGAAGCGGCTCAACGGCGCTGGCGAGCAGGTGCGCGGCGAGCGGAGTAGAGCAACGAGGCCGAGGCCGAGAGCGTCCGTCGCATCTTCCGCGACTTCGCCGCCGACAAGCGCCCCAAGGCCATCGCCGCCGATCTCAACCGCGATGGCATTCCCGGCCCCTTTGGCAAAGCCTGGGGAGACCCCACCATCCGCGGCCATGTCTGTCGCGGTACCGGCCTCGTCAACAACGCGCTCTATGCCGGTGTACTGCTCTGGAACCGGCTGCGCTACATCAAGAATCCGGCGACGGGAAAGCGCGGCTCGCGCGTCAACCCGGAGTCCGAATGGATCAGGACCGAGGTGCCGGACCTGCGCATCGTGGACGAAGACCTATGGCAGGCGGCGCGGCGGCGGCAGGAGGAAATCTCCAAGCAGTTCGAGCATGTCACCAAGGGTGTGCGCGCCTACCGTGCCAAGCACGTCAACGAACTGCGCCGCCCGGCCTTTCTGTTCTCCGGCCTGCTCAAATGCGGCGGCGGCAATTATGGCCTCATCACCCGCGACCGCTATGGCTGCCTCAACCGCTATCGCCGCGGGACCTGCGACAATGGTCACACGATCCTTCGGGAGAAGATCGAGGCCCGCATTCTGACAGGACTCACCGAGAAGCTCGTTTCTGCCGACGCGGTGGCGGAGGCCGTCCGGGCCTACGCAGAAGCGCTCAACAGTCAGAACCGTGAACGCCGGGCGCAGGCGGAATTTGACCGCAATGCGCTGGACAAGGTCGAGCGTGGCATTGCCGGCATGATGGCCGCCATTGAGGACGGCAGGTATCAGCCGGCGATGAAGGCGCGGATGGACGAGCTGGAGCGCCAGAAGGCCGATATTCTTGCGCGAATGAAGGACGTCCCTACCGACATGCCCGCCATCCATCCCAACGTGGCCGAAATCTACCGGAGTAAGGGTGCAACACTTGGCGGCCGCGCTCGGCGATCCGGAGATGCGCGCTGAGGCAGCGGAGGCGATCCGTTCAGCGGTGGACGAGGTCGTCTTGACGCCCGGCGATAAGCGTGGAGACGTGCGCGTCAGCCTACGCGGCGATCTGATGGGTATTCTCGACATCGCAGCCGAGAGGAAGGGGCAAAAGATGCCAAGTTATAACAAAAGACGTTGCGGGCCCCCGCAACCACCGACACCGACACTCCCGAGGAAACCCCTCCGGGAGTGTTGGTTTTTGAGGCCTTTCCAAGGGCTTGCCGCTCCGTCCACGCTAGGATCTGTCCCAGTTCACCGTAGAGCGTGGCGTGGATTTCGCCGCGTTCCGGGCCTGGAGTGAACACGGTCTTCTTGATCAGCATCCGTAAAGCCTCGTCCACTTCCTGGCGCTCCGCAGGGCGATTCAGGGCCTGTGTGAGCTTCGCGCCCTTCTTCGCGTAGATCGTCGAAGCCGTCGGCAGCAGGTCTGGCTTGTCCTCCGGCGCGTCGGCGAGCAAGGAAGTCAATTCGACCTTGCGAGCCTCGAGAGCCGTCATCTTATCTTTCATCGACGGGTGATACATCCTATCGGCAATGGCCTCGACGATCTCGGCGATTTGCTTCTCGACCTTCAGCAGTTCCGCCTGCCACGTGTCGCCGTTCAACCGGCGTCCGCGGTTCAGCCGGTTGGTTTCCTCCGCATAGGCGCGCATGGCCTCGGCGGCGACTTCTGGCGCCATCATCCGATCCTTGAGGCCCGAGAGAACGCGGCTCTCAGTTCCTCTCGCCGGATTGTACGGCTGTTCGAGCAGGCAAAGCGGCCCGCTCCGCGCAGCGCATAGGGACCTCCACAGCAGCCGCAGAGGATCAGACCGGAAAGCAGGGATTGGAGTCTACGTTTGCCGTTGAGGCCGTTCTTCTTGTGATGCTTGCGCACGGCTTCGGTGACATTGACATATTTCTTGGCGATCTCACTCTGCCGCTCACATACCGCGTGCCAGAGTTGATCATCGACAATTCGCAGTTCGGGTACCTCGCGGATCAGCCATTCGCTCTCCGGGTTGATGCACGAGACGCGCTTGCCGGCCGACGGATCCTTGATGTAGCGCAGCCGGTTCCAAATCAGGCGGCCGATATATAGAGCTCGTTATTGATGAGACCCGCTCCGCGCTTCACATGACCGCGGATCGTCGTGTCTCCCCACGACTTGCCGCTAGGTCCCGGAATGCCCTCTTCATTCAGTGTGCGGGCAATTGTCCGTGGTCCGATTCCCGAAGCGAATTCCCGGAAGACGCGGCGGATGATAATCGCCTCGGCCTTGTTGATCTCTCGGTCACCCCGGATCGGATCTCCTCGCGCATCGAGTTGCTGACGACCTTGTAGCCATAGCGGAGCCCGCCACCGGACTTGCCTTCTTCTACGCGACCACGAAGGCCCCGATGGGTCTTGGCGGCGAGGTCCTTGAGGAGCAGCGCATTCATCGTGCCCTTCAGCCCGACATGCAACTCGCTGATCTCGCCCCCCGCCAGCGTTACGATCGGCACACCGGCGAACTTCAGATGTTTGTAGAATGTGGCGACGTCAGCCTGAATCGCGGGAAATGCGGTCCAAGGCTTCGGCCAGCACCATGTCGAATTGCCCTGCCTGGGTGTCTTGCAGAAGCGTCTGGATGCCGGGGCGCAGGATCATGCTCGCGCCGGAGATGCCCACGTCTTTGTAGGTGCCGACGATCTTCCATTTCTCGCGCTTCGTCTTCTCCCGGCAAACACGGAATTGGTCCTCAATGGAGGCCTCCCGCTGATTATCCGAGGAATACCGGGCGTAGAGCGCGACACGCATCATGGGAAGCCTCCGACTTATGCAACTTTGTCGAAGCGGCTCGGTCGGATCAGCACTTCCGCGGAAATTCCGAGTTGCTCATGCAACTGCCGGATCATATCGATCGACAAGCCACGCTTGCGGTTGAGAACGTCGGCTACCCGATTGCGGGGACCGATCATCGGTTCGAGATCCTTGCGGGTGAGGCCCTTCTGCTCCATCCGGAATCGGATCGCTTCGACTGGATCAGGAGGATCCATCGGATAATGCTTCGCCTCATAGACTTCGATCAGCGTGGCGAGCACATCAAGGCGGTCGCCTTCCGGCGTGCCGCTCTTGGTGCCCCAAAGGCGTTCGACCTCTTCGAGCGCCGCATCGTAGTCCGCTTCGGAGCGGATAGGTTTCAGCTCAGTCGCCATGTTTCACCTCAGCTACGTCTATCCTGTCATATGCCTTGTGGGTGCCGATCCACTTGATCCAGACGATGCCCTTCTCGAAGTCGACGGCCACCACTAAGCGGTAGTCATTTCCCTTGATGTTGAAGACAATCCGCTCGGCGTTGACGATGCTGGCCGTGGCGTAGTGCCTCTTCACATCGGCGGAACTCGCCCACGCCGCCTTGCTGACTTCATCGAACCAGGCATCAAGCGCAGCTTTCACTGCCGGCTGATCCTTTTGTCTCGCGAGGCTCTCGACGAACTCCCGTAAGGTACGGCGGGCAATGATCCTCATTGGGGCCTCAATATAGCACGAGACCAATATGGTCTCAAGATTAAATATCAAAACCTTGGCGGTGCTCCTGCCGCTGAGGCAACAGTCTGTATGTGGTAAAGCCTACTTGGACTTATTGCTATCTTGTTGAAGAAGCTTCCGCTTTCGAAAGCCTTTCGGCTCGAATAACTCACGTGCAATCTGGCGACCAATCAGACGCGCCAGACGAAGCACGGGTTCGTTTGAAGCTAGGAGCGCATCGCGGCGGCCCACCGTATCTGCTGAGTTGAGCCCTTTTTTCGCTACCGCTCTTCGCTGCGCTGCCATCACTCTCACAATCCCACCGACAATCGACGAGTTCATAAGAGGGTGTTCAATCAGCGATGAAAAGGCTCATTTGATCGAGGTGCAAAGAACGGCGACAGTAGCGTGCAAATCGGCGGGACGATGGTTCCAACTTGGAGAGATGTATGCGCGACGAATTATCAAGGCGTGGCCGCACGGGGAAGCTCCGAGAATATTAAACCTCACCCTTTGTCTGACACGTCGCCAGGCACGGTGATTTGACGAGATTTGCTTAATTCCGCTTTGTCGAGGAGCTGGTTGCGGCCTGTGTCGCCTGCAAGGCGCCGGTCGCGCCCTGGCTCTGACCGACCAGCGCCGACATCTGCGCCCGGTTGGTTTCGATATTGCCGACCACGCCGGCCTGGACACGCATGGCGTCCTGCAATCCGCCAACCGTGTTCTCCCAGCGCGATCGCGCATCGGCGACGAGCTGCTGCTCCGACGTGCTCAGATCGATGTTACGGTAATTCTGCTGGAACGCCTGGTCGATCTGCTGGACGTCGAAGGCGATGTTCTGGGCCTGCTGAAGCAGGGACTGCGTCCGGCCCACCGCCTGCTGGAGTTGCTGTAAGGACGAATAGGGCAGGTTCGCGAGGTTGCGGGCCTGGTTGATGAGCATCTGCGCTTCGTTCTGAAGCGAGGTGATCTGGTTGTTGATCTGCTCGAGCGCCCGCGCCGCCTGGAGCACGTTCTGCACATAGTTGGTGGGGTCATAGACAATCCACTGTGCCTGCGCCGGCGGCGCCAGAACCATCGGCAGCGCCGTGATCGGCGCGGTAATCAGTGCCGCGGCAAAGCGGGCCCACGCATGCGGGGTTTACGAGTCTTCATCGTGGGTCTCCTTTTGGGCTTGGGGGATGAGATTGCTGAGGTCGGGAATGAGGTCGGCCGCCCAGTCGACACCGCGCTCGCGCAGCCCAGGCGTCGAGGAAGCTGGCGCGACCGTGTTCGGCGAGGATGCGGGCGATGGCGGTCTGATCGGTCTTGGCGGAGGTGGCGCAGAGGGCGAGTGTCACTTCGCTGAGGCCCAGCTCAAAGAGCCGGTTACCGCGCCGCGACTGGTAGTAATAGTCGCGCTTGGGCGTGGCTCGCGCGAGGATCTCGATCTGCCGGTCATTGAGGCCGAAGCGCCGGTAGATTGCGGTGATCTGAGGCTCGATCGCCCGCTCGTTCGGCAGGAGCAATCGCGTCTGGCAGCTCTCGATGATCGCGGGTGCGATGGCCGAGCCGTCGATGTCGCTGAGGCTCTGCGTGGCGAAGACGACGGAGGCGTTCTTCTTTCTGAGCGTCTTCAGCCACTCGCGGAGCTGACCGGCGAAGCCCTCGTCGTCGAGCGCCAGCCAGCCCTCGTCGATGATGATGAGCGTCGGGGAGCCGTCGAGCCGGTCCTTGATGCGATGGAAGAGATAGGCCAGGACGGCGGGCGCTGCGCCGGTGCCGATCAACCCCTCGGTCTCGAAAGCCTGGACGCTCGCTTCGCCGAGATGCTCGGACTCGGCATTGAGCAGCCGTCCGTATGCGCCGCCGACGCAATAGGGCCTGAGCGCCTGCTTAAGGTCATTTGACTGGAGCAGCACGGCCAAGCCGGTGATCGTGCGTTCCCCCACCGGGGCCGAGGCGAGCGAGGTGAGCGCTGTCCAGAGATGTTCCTTCACCTCCGGGGTGATCTCGACGCCTTCGCGATCAGGATCGCCACGACCCAGTCGGCCGCCCAGGCCCGCTCGGCCGACTCTTCCAGGCGCGAGAGCGGCTGCAGCGAGACGCTCTGCTCATCGCCTTCGGTCAGGCCGCCGCCGAGATCGTGCCAGTCGCCGCCCATGGCGAGCGCTGCGGCGCGGATCGAGCCTCCGAAATCGAAGGCGAAGACCTGGGCGCCGGCATAGCGGCGGAACTGCAGCGCCATCAGCGCGAGTAGCACCGACTTGCCCGCGCCGGTCGGACCGACGACGAGCGTGTGCCCGACATCGCCGACATGAAGGGAAAACCGGAACGGGGTGGAGCCTTCGATCTTGCCGAACAGCAGTGGGGGCGCTGCGAAGTGCTCGTCCCGTTCCGGCCCCGCCCACACGGCGCTGAGGGGGATCATGTGGGCGAGATTGAGCGTGGAGATCGGCGGCTGGCGGACATTGCCGTAGACATGTCCGGGCAGCGATCCGAGCCACGCATCGACGGCGTTGGTGGTCTCGGGCATCGCGGTGAAGTCGCGGCCCTGGATGACCTTCTCGACCAGACGCAGCTTCTCGTCGGCAACGCGCGGGTCGGCGTCCCACACTGTCACCGTCGCGGTGACGTAGGCGACACCGGCGTAGTCCGCGCCGAGCTCCTGCAGGGCGAGATCGGCATCGGCCGCCTTGTTCGAGGCGTCGGTGTCGACCAGCACCGACGCCTCGTTGGTCATCACCTCCTTGAGGATCGCGGCGATCGACTTGCGCTTGGCGAACCACTGGCGCCGGATGCGCGTCAGCAGCTTGGTCGCATCGGTCTTGTCCATGAGGATGGCGCGGGTTGACCAGCGATAGGGAAAGGCCAGCCGGTTGAGCTCGTCGAGCAGGCCGGGCGTGGTCGCCGTCGGAAATCCGGTAATCGTGAGCACGCGCAGATGCTCGTCGCCGAGCCGTGGCTCGAGCCCGCCGGCGAGGGGCTGGTCCGCGAGCAGCGCGTCCAGGTACATGGGCGTCTCGGGGACGCGGACACGGTGGCGTTTGGTGGAGACGCAGCCATGGAGATAGGTCAGGGTTTCGGCGTCATCGAGCCAGCGGCATTCAGGCATGAAGGCTTCGACCAGGCGGAGCACGCGGTCGGTGCGGTCGGAGAAAACGGTCAGGACCTCGTGCGGATCGACGCCCTTGGTCTCGCGGCCTTCATAGAGCCAGCCCTCGGCGCGGGCGGCGTCCTCGGCCGGCGGCAGGTAGGTGAGGGTGAGGAAATAGCTGGATTCGAAATGCGCGCCAGCCTCCTCAAAGCTCGCCTTGCGCTCGGCATCGACCAGCGCCGACGCGGCATCAGGAAAGCGGCCGTCGGGATAGCTGTTCGACGGATGGCGCTGCGCCTCGACGAAGATCGCCCAACCCGAGCCGAGACGGCGGAAGGCGTTGTTCAGGCGTCCTGCGACGGCAATCATTTCTGCGAGGACCGCGGAATCGAGGTCTGGACCCCGGAACCGCGCCGTGCGCTGGAAGCTGCCGTCCTTGTTGAGTAAGACACCCTGGCCGACCAGCGCCACCCAGGGTAGATAGTCGGCGAGCCGGGTGTTGCGGTTGCGGTATTCGGCGAGGTTCATCATCGGCGCGCGCTCCCGTTCAGACTGAGAGGTGCGCGGGAATGCGCAGATGGCGGCGGCCGACCTCGACGAAGAGGGGGTCGCGCTTGGCGGCCCAGACCGCCGCGATATGACCGATTGCCCAGATCGCAATGCCGACCAGCCAGAGCCGCAGGCCGAGACCGACCGCGCCGGCGAGCGTGCCATTCATGATGGCGATCGCGCGGGGCGCGCCGCCCAGCAGGATCGGCTCGATCAGCCGGTCGCGCCGGGTGACGGCCTCGCGGCTCTCGACGGGTTGGCCGTCGCGGAACACCGGACGCGAGCAGAGATTGCCCTCCGAGTCGGTGAAGGGCTCGTAGAGCTGCACCGGAAAGGAGTGCGCCAGATAGTCGAGCACATATTCGCGCGGCGTGATGTCGACCTGGACGTCGTTCCAATCCTCGGTCGGGATTTCGGCCAGGCGCCGTTCCATCAGCGCTTCGCCGGTCGAGACGATCTGGATGGCGGCGGCATGGCCCGCGGCGAGATCGGCGTCGATGGACGCGATCAGCGACGGCGTCTTCATGGCCGTGATCAGGTGATTGAAGAAGCGCTGCTTGGCGCTCTCGAAAGCGGACCGCGCGGCGGACTTCGCCTGCGCGTTCAGCGTGCCTTCGCTTCCGGTGACATTGGTCGCCTGCAGGGCAGCCTCGAGATGCCCATGAATGATCGCGAAAGCGCCGGCATAGGCGTCATAGATGCGCCGCTGCTCGTCGGTGAGCTGATGTTCGACCAGTTCATATTCGACGCCTTCATAGGAGAGCGAACGGGCCTGATAGAGGCCGAGCGCCTTGAGGTCGCGGCCAGCACCTCCATCGCCGCCACACCGCCATCCTCGATCGCTTCGACAAACTCCGCCCGCGTTGCGAAGGGGAAGTCCTCGCCGCCCCACAGGCCGAGCCGCTGGGCATAGGCGAGATTGTGCACCGTGGTAGCGCCGGTCGCCGAGACATAGACGACGCGCGCATCGGGCAATGCGTGCTGCAGGCGCAGCCCGGCACGGCCCTGCTGCGAGGCGGCCTGGTCGCCGCGTTCGCCCTTCGATCCGGCGGCATTTTGCATGGCGTGGCTCTCGTCGAAAATGATCACTCCATCGAAGTCGGTTCCCAACCAATCGACGATCTGCCGGACGCGCGAAACCTTCGATCCACGCTCGTCGGACCGCAGCGTGGCGTAGGTCGTAAAAAGGATGCCTTGCGATAGGCGGATCGGCGTACCCTGCCGAAAACGCGACAGCGGCGTGACCAGGAGCCGTTCCTGACCGAGCGCCGACCAGTCGCGCTGCGCGTCCTCGGTCCGCTTGTCGGACTTGGACACCCAGACCGCGCGTCGGCGGCCCTTGACCCAGTTGTCGAGCAGGATGCCGGCGACCTGGCGGCCCTTGCCCGCGCCGGTGCCGTCGCCGAGAAACCAGCCGCGCCGGAAGCGGACAGCGCCGTCGTGATCCTCGGCCGCCGCGGTGACGACATCGCAGGTCTCATCGACCGTCCAGGCGCCGGCGAGATGCTGGGCATGGGCCTCGCCGGCATAGATGACGCTTTCGAGCTGGGCGTCGGACAGCACGCCGTCGGCAATGAGGCCCCGCGGCAGATGCGGGCGATAGCTCGGCTTGGGCGGGGCGACCGAGGCCATCGCCACCGATTGCACGAGTCTTGTCGGATGCGCCTGAGAGTCGGGAATGCGGATCGACTGAAGCGCGTATCCCTCATACAGCGCATCGGTGAGCCGCGTGTCCTCGGGCGGCGTCCAGTCCACTGTGTCATAGACGAGTGGGTCGCCCTCCAGCGCGGACGGGACCGGCGCCGGTGCGGTGTTGACCCGTGTGCAGACCGTACCGTTAAGGGGAGTCGGTCGCTTCGTGTGTGCGGAACGTGCCGGGAGTGTGACGCGCGGGCGCTGCCGCACCTGCGCCTGGACCCAGGCGAGCGTCGTGGCCGCATCCGCCGCCGCGACGCCTGGCGATACCGGAAACATGGTCGGATCGTCGGTCGCGATCTTGTCGATCACCGTCAGGCGGGTGTCGATCGTCGTACCGTGCCGCGCATAGACAGCGCCGTCGATGGCGGCGGTGAAGACGATGCGGCCGCTTTCCTGCAAACGGACGAAGGCGTTTCGCCACTTCGGCGCATCGGGCGCGAAGCCGGCGCCGGTGATGGCGACGAGCCGGCCGCCGGGCGCCAGGCGCGCCAGCGCCGAGGCGACATGGCGATAGGCGGCGTCGGCCATGCGGCCCGACACATGCGCCCTCGCCGAGAATGGCGGGTTCATCAACACGACGCTGGGCACGACGTCGGCGTCCAAATGATCGTCGATCTGTGCCGCGTCGAAGCGTGTGAAAGTAGTTGCCGGAAAGAGGGAGGAAATGAGGCCGCCGCGCGCCTCGGCGAGTTCGTTGAGGCGGAGGGCGCCACCAGCGATCTCGGGGAGAATGGCGAGCAGGCCGGTACCGGCCGACGGCTCCAGAACGATGTCGTCGGCCGTGATGGCGGCGGCGGTCGCCGCGGCGAAGCCCAGGGCGAGCGGCGTCGAGAATTGCTGGAAGGCCTCGCTCTCTTCGGAGCGGCGCGTGTGCGACGGCAGAAGATCGGCGATCTTTGCAAGCAGCGGCAGCGCGGCGGCCGGAGACCCGGCTTTCCGCAGAAGCGTCTTTCCGTATTTGCGCAGGAACAGGACCGCCGCGCCCTCGCAGGCGTCATAGGCGGTCTTCCAGTTCCAGGCACCGTCGGTGTCGGAGCCGCCGAAGGCGGCGTCCATCGCGGCGCGCAAGGCCGGCGGATCAATGCGGCGACCCTGTTCGAGAAGCGGCAGAAGCAGATGAGCGGCGCCAGAAAGCGGCGATGCGGTGTCAGTGGAAACAAGCGGCTTGGCGGCGAGCGCGAGCGCCGCCGTCGTGACGATCTCTGTCATGTGGAGAACCTCGGGAGAGCGGGAACGGGACGAGCCGGCCGGCGCTCTCTCTTTGACCGAACCGGCTCAAACCCGTTCCGGCCAACCTCTCCCTCTCACGGCGTCTCCGGCGCCGGTGGGATATAGGCGTCGTAGGGATTCCCCTCGGCGAGATGGCCGAACGGCGTGAAAAGAAACTCCTCGCCGTCCCGACCGACGGCGCAGACGACATAGCGCGGAGCGCCAGTTGCTGCGTCGGTACATTCGAGCAAGGCGAGATTGCCGTCGGCGGCCGTGCGCAGCAAAGTCTGGAAATTGGCGCGGGCATGATCGCGAATGCTCATGGCCAGCCTCCCTTGATCGTATCGTCGAGCCAGCCATGCGTGCCGATCCAGGCGACGGTGTCGCGGCGCCCGAGATCGAGCACATGCGCGCCGTCCCCGAACGCGTTCACCCGCGGACGCGAGCAGGTATTCGCCCATTGAAAGCCCCAGCGACCGGTGAGCGCGAAGGCGTCCGCGCAGCGCAGGACGAAGTCGATAACGCGCTGCGGATCGCCGTCGCCGTCGTCCCGCATCCAGAGGTCCGAGCCTCCGTGGACGGGATTGAGCGACAGAAGGAAGCCGTCGGAGGGCGGCTCCTCCGGCGCGCCTTCCGCCCAAAGATCGTTGTACAGATACAAAGCGTGGGCGGCGTTGTCGGGTATGCCTCCATCGAGCAGGCACGAGAAGTGCGTGAAATAGTCAGCCATGGCGGCCTCCTGAAACGAGAACGCCCGGCGCAATGGCCGGGCGTTGATCGAGATTGCTGATGAAAGGCGCGGGACGGCCGAAGCCGTCCCACCCTCGGTTCACTCGGCCGCGACGGCGTGCGCGTCGTCGTCTTCGGAGTCGTCCTCGGCGAGGAAGGCCGGAAGAACGTCGGGCTCGGCCCCGTCATCATCGGCGTTGACATCATCCGGCTCGGACAGGCGCAGCGGCTCGGGAAGCCAGCCGCTGTCGGCGAGAAGCCGTTCGGCCTCCTTCGCCATGTCCGGCTTCTTCAGATGGTCGATGAGCTGCGCGGTCTCTTCGCCCTTGGCCTCGCGCACCGCTTCGAGAATGCAGGGCTTGGTCACGCGGCCGAAATAGCTGCCGACCGTCGGCCGCCAGCCGACCTCCACCATGTCGAGCCCCACGGCGCGAGCGAGCCGATCCGCCTCATGGATACGCTGCTGCACGCCGTGAGATGTCGGACCCGCACCGTAGGGATTGGCCTTCTCGTAGAGCGCGTTCACGCCGAACGAGACGCAATGCGCGAGCAGCGCCAGACGGCTTGCCTCGTCGAACCCGTCGATCTTCTCCCAGAGCGCATCATCGTCAGTCGGCAGGTCGGCCTGCCACGCCTCCTGCCGCTCTTCGACGGATTTGGCGGACGGGCTGTCCTTCAGATCGTCGGCCTGAACGGGGAAGAAGACATGGCGGACGGAGGCTTCGAGGCACCCGATCGAGGCGGCGTGCCGGAAGGTGGCGCGCACCAGCTTGTGCAGGAGCGCGCGGTCATCGCGACATGCGGATTGTTCGCCAGCGCGTCCCGCAGAGCGAGCGTGCGATGTGCCGTGAGCTCCGTCACGAGCCGCTCGGGCAGCGGCTTGACCGTGTCTTCCTCCTCGTCCGGGCTCTCGGCCTCACCGCCAACGGTGATCACGGTGCGCTGCACGGCCCCGCCGGGATCGCTCACCGTGTTGCCATCGACGCCCGCGTCGGTGTCATCATCGGACTCGGGCGCTTCGTCCTCGGGCCGGACATAGCCGCGATCGACCGAAAGCTGACCGGCGTGCCGGATGCTGACGAAGGCGCCGGCCCGGCCGATCTCGGCAGGGTCATAGCGCATCGGCCGATCCTCGAAGGCTTCGAGCGCCGTCTCGATCTCACCGAGCCGCGCATCCACCTCGTCGGGTAGTTCGTCGGCCTCGGCATATTCGGCTTCGAGCCGGTCGAATTCCTCACGCAGGGCCTCACGACTGGCGCGCTCCTCGTCGGTCAGATCGGCCGGCGTGCCGGCAAGCTGCCGCAGTCCATGCGTATGGCCATAGGGAAAATCGGCCGCGACCTCGATCCACTTCCAGCTCTCTTCGGCGATGGTTTCCGCCTCGGCCTTGAGCTTGGCGGCGACGAGCCGTTCGAGCAGCGGCACGTCCTCGATCCAGCCACCATCATCGTCCTGGAAGAGGTCGCGCATGACGGCGCCGCCGGCCTCTTCATAGGCCGCGATGGTGACGAAGCGCACACGCCGGTCGGAGGCGCGGACGGTGTTCTCCGTCAGCATGCGGCGGATCTGATAGGGTTCCTTCGACCAGCTATGCGCGATCGCCTCCCAGACCTGCTCCTGCCGCGCAGGATCGGCCGAGACGGTGAAGGCCATGAGATGCTCCAGCGTCATGCCGTCCTCGGCGTAGAGGTCGAGCAGCTTCTCCGACACGGAGACGAGCTTGAGCCGCTGCTTGACGATGCTGACCGAGACGAAGAAGCGCGCGGCGATGTCCTCCTCTGTCAGACCCTGCTCGTGCAGCGTCCGGAAGGCGCGGAACTGGTCGAGCGGATGCAGCGGCGCGCGCTGAACGTTCTCGACCAGGGAATCCTCCTCGGCCGAGATGTCGCTGCCGGCCTCGCGCACGATGCAGGGCACGGGCGCGGTCCGGGCGAGCCGCTTCTTCTTGGCGCGGAGCTCGAGCGCTCGGTAGCGGCGGCCGCCTGCGGGGATCTCGAACATGCCGGTCTCCTGGCCGCCGCCGTCCACCACGGGGCGGACGTTGAGGCTCTGCTGGGAGGCCGCGGCGGGCGATGTCCTCGGCGAGCTCCTCGACAGAGACGCCGGCCTTGATCCGCCGGACGTTGGACTGGCTGAGCACCAGCTTGTTAAAGGGGATGTCGCGCGAGGCGCTGAGGGTGATTTTCTTGGCTGCTGTCGCCATGGTGGGTTACTCCGCGACGGGCGCCGAGAGCCTTTCTCTCGGCTTCCAACCCGTCACGGAAACAGGGCGCAGCCCTCTCACTCTCTCTTCTGGGCGCCGCAGAACCGGAGAGCCGGATAACCGGATCGGCGGCAATACGACGGGACGTAAAAGCGGATCACCGGCATCGCGGTCGCGACCCGTGCTCAGACACCGCACATCCCTTCGCATTCATTGCCCCACAGATCGAGCTGGCCGTGATCGGCGGCGGTGGAGAGGTCCGCCCGGTCGAGCGGGACGGTCTGGCGGTGGAGATAGACCTCGCCGCGCACGCCGCGCAGTCCGGTGCGGATCATGCGATCCACGGCGATGACGTCGGCCCACGCCTCGGCGTCTCCGTCGCGCATCGCCCGCCACATGGCGTCCGAGTGGAAAGGACAGCCGATGCAACTGCTCTTGGGCGGTTCGGGATAGCCGTGGTGCCCAAGCCAGGCCAGGCAGTCCTGCTGGCTCATCCGCTGTTCGACGAGGGGCCACCGGTTGACTTGCCAGTTCTCGAAGGACGGCTTCATGCGGAGTACTTCGTCGGCCGAAATGCCGATCCACTGCTCGACGACTGGGTAATCGGGCGAGCGCCGGCGCGTCAGGCCGGCGAGTTCGCGCACTTTCCGGCGGATCGGCACGATTTTGTATTCCTTCGTGCATTGCCGCCGGATCATGTCGACTTGCGATTTGCCGTCCCGTTCGGTCCGGGTGAAGGCGGGAATCGAAGCCCATCGCCCGCCCGTCGCGGCCTTGGCGAGATTGGCCCGGATGTTCCCGGCCGACACGATGTGGACCGGAAACGGCAGCACGTTGGGCGATATGAGCCAGTCGAGATGCTCATAGACGGCCCGCGGCTCCCAGCCCGTATCGGCGAAGATTGCGCAATCGGGCACCGGACCGACGATGCCGTGCGCCGCCATTAGCGCCAGCGTGGTGGACTGGACGCCGGCGCCAAGACTCAGGACACGCAGGCGGATGCGCGGATCGTCGGTCGACGGAAAGAAGGGAGACGGCGCATTCATGATGCCGTCTCCAGCTCGACGTCCTCTTCGGGTAGGAAGGCCAGCAGCCAGTCGGCGGACTTGCTCGCCTGACTGGCGGCGCGGACGATGGCGCGATTGTCCTCGCGCAGCACCTCCAGCCAGGAGCCGATATAATCGGCGTGCCGGACGGTCGGTGCTATGCCGAGCGAGGCGCAGCAAATGGCGCCGGTCTTGCGGTTCAGTCTGGACTTCGAGGTCGGCCCGCAAGTCTCGGGCCCGGCGCTGTGCCTCCGGCAATGTCTGAGCGGCCTCGGTCGATGTCAGGTTGCCGGCTTCGTCAACGACGAGACCGGCAAAGGCCAGCGCCTGGTTCAGGAGCGCGCGCATGGGTTCGTAGCGTTCGGGCTGACGGCTGTAGCGCGCCGGCTTCATCGCGAGGCGGATGAATTGGAGTATGTTTGTGCGGTTCTTCTTGGTGTTCTGGCTCTCGACGAAGGCGTTGTAGATGCGGACACGCTTCGTGACGGGGCCTGGGTCCGTCATCTTGCTGGACGCGAGCAGGTACTGGATTTCGGTGCCGGTCAGGCCGGCATCCGTGTCGCCGAGCGCTCCAGCGATCGCCTCCAATTGGTCCTGTGTGAAGAAAGCCATCTTCGTTCTCAGTTCTTTCCCGGCGTCACCTGCAAGTCCGAGCAGATCTAGATGTAGAACTTGAAAGGGAGCTTCGGTTCGCTGTCGATCGGCGCTGAGATCAGGACATCGCCAACGGCGTTGGCGAATCGGATCGTGACCGGTAGCCGATCGTTGTGCAGGCAGGAATTGAAATTGATCTTCGTAAGGCCGAGCACGTCCGACAGTACGATCGTCAAGGCGCATTCGCCGCGAAGGACGCGCACGGAGATCGGGTTCGGCGTCTCCGGTCCCATATAGGTGTCGAGGCGCGGCACATAGCCCGATGTCCAGAGCAGGGCGTGGCGTTCGCCGATCTGGAGCGCGGTGCCTCGGATGACCGGATATTCGCCCGGTCGATAGAGCTTCAGGCGTCGCGCGCGTCGGCGATCTGCACGCCCACGAGATTGGTTTCATCGTCGCAACCGGCGGCGAAGCCACGCCACTCATCGTCTGTGAACGCGGATTTCGCGTGGATGAAGAGCTCGGACGGTGGGCTGTCGTGCAGTCTCTTGTACTCGCCGACCACCATCTGAATGAGGTTCCTGGCGGCGTCGTGGTCGAGGTGGAATTGCTTCGTGTCCGTTTGGAACCACGGACCGAGCGCACCACGGAAGACCACGCCTTCGCCGTCCGATAGGAACATCTGTGCGGCGCAGCAGGCGTGTCGCTTGTCGCTCGTCAGTTCGCTGCGCTTGTAGACGAGGCCGACATAGCAGACGCCCGGTCGGACATCGGCCAGCTGCCAGGGCTTGCCGCCCGCCTTGTAGTAGGCCCCGGTTCCGAGCTTCCAGGCGATCGTTGCCGGATCCTCGACGCGTCGCACCGGCATCCCGCTCTCGCGGCGAAAGTCGCCGGGCGCCAGTGTGGTCTCACGGACGATCTGCGTGACGATCCGTTCCTTCAGGAGGCGCGCCTTCAACTGGCGTCGGAAATGCGTCGCGTACTGATAGACCTCGGCCTCACGTTCGTCGTCGCCGAACAGGGGGGGGCTGGGTCTGAAGTTGGCGGCACGGCGCTGCGAGATGGTCACCGTCCCGGCCACGCGATCGTCGCGTCTCACGGTCGACTGCGGGCGGCCAATCTCGTAGACCCGCTCGGGGATGACGACGAACCAGAATTGCAGCGCGCTCTCGAGGCGATTATTTTCCGTGACGAGGCGGGACACGAACAGATCGACGGTGTTTCGTATCGCCTCGTGACGGTTGGCGATCCGAAGGGTGCGCTCGATCTCCGCGGCGTCGAGGTCCTCAATGAGACAGAGCGGTTCGACGGGCCAGTCGGCGTGGAAGGCCTCGGCGAAGCCGGGGAACCGCACGTGCTGGGGTTCGACAGCCCGCGATCTCGGTCCGGGCGGCGGGATGTCGATGAAACCGGCCATGGTCTTGGCCCAGGCCCTGAAGCGTTGCACGCCGTCTGGCGTGCCAATTACGCCGTAGCGGATCGCCGGCAATTCTTTCGTGTCGCCAACCGGTCCGTAGAGAAAGAGGCCATCACGGGGGTAGACGAGACGCTGGCGGTGGCGGAACTCCAGCAGCGGTTCCTCAAGGTAGAGCATGCGAGGCTCGAAAGGCGGGGGCCTAGACGTCATCGCCAGCCTCCTCGGGAGCATCGTCCTCGCGCGGGCTGTCGGGTTCGTCCGGCTCGTCGTCGTCGCTGGGATCGTCGTCGGGCTCCGGGACTTCGTCGTCGACCGGCAGGCTGATCGGAACCTGCCAGGAAATTGGCGGTAGGCCGAAAACGATCGCCTCTTCGGAGCTGACGGGCACGGCGAGGGAGTCGCGCCTCCCGGCGAGCCAGTGCAGGAAGGCGAGCAGCATGTCTCGCCAGCGAGCGTTCCGCCACGTCTTGGCAAAGGAGCGCCGAAGGCGATGCATCCTGGCGGGATCGTCGAACGAACGGCTTGTGGCCGTCCTCCGTGAAGATGAGGCGGCTCATGATCCGAACGTGGCGAAGCGGCGCTGATCGCGGCGCGACGCTGACACCGAAATGCCAGTTCATCTGGCGCTTGAGCGATACGCCCTGGATCTGACGCAGACCGCCGATATCGCCCCAGCGGAAGGCGATCTTGGTCGTGGGCGCGGCATCGACGGGCGGCCACCAAGCTATTTGGGAACCTGACAATTCGTAAGGTTCAAGGCCACGTTCTGCGAACAGCTTTTCGAACGCCTGGCGCGCCAGATCGCTGAAATGGTTGCGGGCGTCGCGCCGGTCTATGCCGAGCTTGGTCCATCCGTCATCCAGGAAGCCCGCGACGAGCCGCTCGGTTTTCCGCTTGATGGGGAGGTTCGGTCCGAAATGGTCTTGCAGATCGTGGAAGCGCGCGAAGGCGAGGAACCCTTTGCGGAAGGGCTTCAGGGGCCACGGCGCTTCAGCCATGTGAGATTGCGCCTGGCGCTCAGACACCTGACCTTTGAATTCGTAATAGCAGATCTTCTGCGGCAACTGATCGATCGGGAGCCAGTTCGAGATCAGCCGTTCCGGAACGGACACAAGCGTCTTGCCGTGGATGAGCTGGATTTCGCGCCAGATCACATCACAGTCGCCGGCATTGCGCGGGACGCGATAGGTTTCCTGGAGCGTCTCCAACAGTTCCGTCAGTCCGCGCGCCCAGCCGTGTGTGAAATCGACATATTGCGCGTGCGCGATGAGGAACGGAGCCTCGAAGGGCTCCATGCGCAGCGGGATGATGAAGGCGTTATCTCCGATCTTGCGGGCCCCCTCGGTGGCGATCTGGATCTCATTGCGCACGCCCTGTTTGTCGACCGCCCGGGGATTGGCGACGAGCAGCACCTTGCAGGCGCGATGGCGCAGTGCGTTTTCGAGTTTGCGTTGCCAGTCTTCGCCGCCCCTGAGCCGGAGCACATCGGCCCAGACCTCGTAGCCCAGCGCGGCGAGCTTCGCGCCAAGCCAGATCGTGAAGGCGTTGTCCTCGGGCGCGGCGTGGCCGATGAAGATGGCTTCGCGAGGTTCAGCGGTGGCTACCGCGCCTGTGTTTGGAGACTGCGAACTCACGGGGCCGCCTCCGTGCGTGTCCAGGGACCGCCGGGCGACCACGATGCGAGTTGCTGCCGGGCCAGCACGGGCTGCAGGAACGCCCGCAGATCTTCGGTGACCTGGATGAGCGAAGCGGGCGCCGCCGCGAGCCGATCGCGCGCCAGAAAGGCCCGCCACTGAGGGTCCCGCTCGCTGGCGAATGCCTCACCGAGGCCGGAAGGTGTTTGTTCGGGCCAGGGTGTTCGGCGCCGGTCGAACGTCTGTTGGACGGCATTCGCGAGGACGGCGCCATCGAACGTGAACGTCTGCGCGATCATCCAGAGGTCGTAGAAATCCTTCATCCGGCTGTTGGCGACGCCGAGCGAAACGATCGCTTCAAACTTTTCGGCGACCACCGTCTCGGGCGGATAGGCGCGCAGGACCGGCGCCGGCGCCTCAAGGAGGGCCGGGTATTCGATCTCGACCGGTTCGGGGGTGATGGCATCGCCGAACCCGACATCGACTTGGATGGGCAGGCGCGCGCCGGCGATGGTGGCGCTGGTCCTGACACGCACGCCGGCATACTCGGCCTCGTCACGGATGGGTGCGGCTTCGATGCCGGCGACGTCGAAGACGACGCCATCGTCGGGCACCGCCACGGAGCAGATGGCCCGGACGCTCTCGGCGATCGCCGCGGGGTCAGGATCGCCATGACCAAGGAGATCGAGATCGCGGGTGGGCCGAAAAGGATCGTCTTGCCAGGTGGCGAAGAGCATTGCCCCTTTCAGGACAAACCGTTCGCGCTGATCGGAGACGCTGAGGCGATAGAGCAGCCGCTCCAGCGCGTAGCGCGTGAGGAGGATTTGAAAATCCATCTTCTCCGCGCGGGCTTGATCGAGATGTGAGGCAGATCACGCCTTTGTGCACAAGCGCTGAAGCCTCCGCGAAACTGCGCCGAGCATCCGGCATGGAGCCGGCCAGTTGGTAGAGGCCGCGCGCCACGCGCGTGAACTCGCCCTCACGAACGAGGCGGGCAACGGTCTCGGTCCAACACCGGCGTCGCGGAGATCGCGCATGCGGACGAGCCTCTTCTCGCGGAAGAGGTTGCGGGCGGTGTCGCGTTGCGTCGTATGCTGTGACATTTGCTATGCTTATGTTCTGAAGTGCAGAGGTTTTATCACAACAACTGCCAGAAGCTCAAACCCGATCATGGGGCGCATGCTTTGCAGCGGCGAAATGAGGGCGGCTGGCGGCTCGCAACCAAGGATTGCTCCAATGGGGAATCAGTAAGTGACATTTCCTTGCCTAAAGCGTAAAACTGCGGAGATTCTATCACATACCAGATTGGTTCGCTAAAGCACAGGCAAGTCCGCAAGCCGACGGAAAAGTGGGGCACGGTCAGCCGGCGACGGGCAAGAGCAGAGGAAAGCCTATGCAAATCCGCCGCTTGACGATGTCGAATTTTCGAAGCGGGGCGAGCGGACAGGTGATGTTCGGCGGACATACGGTTCTGATTGGCGGCAACAGTGTCGGCAAGTCTACCGTGTGCGAGGCACTGGATCTGCTGCTTGGTCCCGACCGTCTGTCTCGAACAAATGCAATTAATGAGCACGATTTCCATCAGCGTCTCTATCTCGATGAAGATGGCGAATCCGTCAAAATCGAATTGGAAGTGGTGCTCACCGACCTCACGCCCGACCTTGAAACGAAGTATCGGGCACACCGGGAGTATTGGGATACAGAGAAAGAGGAGCTACTGGACGAGGAGGACGAGCCGGAGGACACCGATCTCAATCACGTCGTTCCTGCGCTGCGCATCGCGTTTGAGGGCCTCTACGACAAGCAAGAGGACGAATTCACGGCGCAGACCTATTTCGCCTCGCCGCCTCCCGAGGAGGGCGAGAACCGTGTACGGGTGAGCCGCGCGTCAAAGCGGGAATTCGGCTTCATTTATTTGCGTGCATTGCGGACTGGAGCGCGTGCCCTGAGCCTTGAGCGCGGTTCGCTGCTCGACATCATCCTACGGCTCAAGGAGGATGATCGCTCGGCGATGTGGGAACAGACTCTCAGTCAACTAGGGCCTGTTCACCCTAATGTGGATGATTCTGCATGATTCTGGTCTCCTGGCTGTAGAGACCTCACGCAAGCGCCATACGCCCGGATCGCGCCTCCTCTCCCGGTGCCGCGCGGCCCGGTCCGCCTCTCCCCTCGCCCCGTGCTCCCCGCCCTCCCCGCCCTCTGGTCGGTCGCCGCGCAGGGCGGCACAGGGCGCGGGGTGCCGGCCCGCTTTGGCACCTGGTACCCCCTCTCCCCCCGGCTGCCCCGCTGGTCGCAAACCGGGGGGGCTCGCCCGGGTCTGCGCGCATTTGCACCGCGAACAGAGCGTGCGCCTCACGCGGGCGGCCCGGTCGCTCGCCCGCCCCCTCGTCCAGGTCCCGCCCGCCGGCCCGGGGGCGCGCACACAACCGGTCCTCAATCCCTCGGCCGCTCCCGGGGCGGGTGGCCCCCCACGATGCCGAGGGTTGCCGCGGACGATCGCCCGGCGCTCGCCTGCGCACGCTCGCCCGGGCCCGCCCCCGCCGCCCCGGCGGGCCGCCCGTGGCGGACTCGCCGGGGTCCGCCCCCCGCTCCTCCCGCGGTGCTGAGGGACCGGGCGTCCGCGGGCGCCCAGACGCGGCCCTTGGCCGCGGCACTGGGGTATGTGCCCGTGAGGCCGCCGCGGCGCACCCGGGTGAGACCTTGGGCGTCTGCCCGTGAGTTGTCCACGCGGCGCAATGAAATCGCGCGGGTGTTGCGTGGATTGCAGGGGTTCCGCCGCCTCTTCACGCGCTTCAAGCAACGCGACGTGCTCTTCCTCGGATGCAGCGTCTTCGCCCTCATCATTGATGCCTTGCGATAGTGGGAACAGGCCCCAGAATCATTCGATCCGCCGATCGATCAAATCCCGCAGCTGAAGAATATTCTGCAGGAAATCGACGAGCGCGCGCCGGTTTATTCCCCTGACCGTGGACGATCAGGCTTTTCGGCTTTTCCCATCGGCGCTGACCCGCGAAGACCTGCGCCACTCAATTACTTTGTTCGGGTCCTCGGAGAGGTCCAATACGCCGGTTCCCTATTGGCGGCTTGGCTCGGGTGTCGTCAACGCGCTGGTTTTTTCGCTTCTGACGTTCATCGCGCAGTTGAAGAAGAATGTGATCTTCGCGATGGAAGAGCCTGAGATTGCAATACCGCCGCACACTCAGCGACGCATCGTGAAATTCCTGCGCGGCAAGATGCAGCAGGCGGTCCTGACGACGCATTCCCCTTTCGTCCTCGAGCAGTTCGATCCCGAAGAGGTCGTGATCCTTGACCGCGATCAGGAGTGTGAACTCGAGGGACGGCACGTGGAGGTCGCGGGCATCAAGGCAAAAACATACCGCGGCAATCTTCGGCGAGTCGTGGCGGAAGCGATGCTAGGGACTGGCGTCGTCTATGTCGAAGGCGTTTCGGATGCCGAGGTGCTGACGGCCGCGTCTGATGTTCTGGAAGAGTGCGACCCCTGGCACCTACACACCGCTTGATTTGTCTGGCGTAACGATCGTCCAGTGCGAAGGCGACGGTGGCATCCTGCGTTATGGTAAATTCTTCCGAGCCCTCGGCAAAAAGACCTATGCATTCTACGACAAGCAGGCCAACGCCGAGATCGCTGGCGATATAGACGAGCTTTTTGATGGATGCTGGGAGCTCGATCAGACAGGCATTGAATATCTGCTAGCTGAAGAAGTGGCCATCTCGGCGCTCCGCGAATTTCTCGAAGACGCATCGGCATCGGATGACTATCCGAGCAATTCGGCGAAGCCGTCTTTATACGAGTATACGGCGGAGCTGGAGGATGACGAGGTCCGCAAACTGGCCAAGCGCGTGCTCAGGGCACGCAAGGGGTCGGGATACGCGGGACGCTGGTCGAACACTGCGAGCCGGACCACCTGCCGGTAGTAGTCGTAGAAGCCCTTCAGGCGATCAGCGAGGCGCTGCCCGACGACCTCTTGCCGGAAGAAGAAGAGGGGGATGAGGAGGACGACGATGGCGCCGACTCGCCCGGAGAGGCATGACCTCGGACGATCCGGAAGACGCTTTCAATCTCTACGATCAGCGCAAACGCATCCTCAACGAGGACGGTCACATGCTGGTTGTCGGAGGGCCGGGTTCGGGCAAAACGACCATCGCGCTGCTCAAGGCGCGCCGCCGGGTGCTCCGGCGACTCGACTCCGAGCAAAAGGTTCTGTTCCTGAGTTTCTCCAACTCGGCGATCCGGCGAATTTTGGAGAGTGCTGGGCGCATTCTCACAGATGACATCGCTGAGCGGATCGACATCAAGACCTATCACTCCTTCGCGTGGGAGATACTGACCTCACACGGCTATCTCACGTCATCTCGCCGGCGTCTCAAATAATTCCCGCACAGGACGCTGCAGTACGTTCGGCGGGGTTGAACAAGGAAGAGTGGCTGGAAGAGCAGGATCGCCTGTACGTGGGGGAAGGACTCG
This sequence comes from uncultured Binatia bacterium (SeqCode), assembly GCA_965116085.1. GTDB lineage: Bacteria > Desulfobacterota > Binatia > Bin18 > Bin18 > Bin18. The sequence goes on along the minus strand of OZ220487.1, from coordinate 3,062,161 downwards.
TCACCTACGATCAGTTCGCTCCGCGCGCGGCCGAACTCCTGGGGCGCTCCGCAGTCGTCCGGGCATGTTTTAGTGGTGCCTATCCCCTTATCCTGGTCGATGAGTTTCAGGATACGGACGAAGATCAATGGGCTTTGGTGCAAGCGCTGAGCGATCAGTCTGAGATCATCGGGCTCGGGGACTCGGAGCAACGCATCTATGAATGGAGGTTTGGGGTCTCGGAAACCCGGTTGGAGGACTTCGCGCAGGCACTTGAATGCGCACGGTTCGATTTTGCCAATGAAAACAATCGGAGCCCCGCGACAGGTATCGCGGGCTTTGCTCGGTCGCTACTGTCACCCGGCTCAGAACAGGATCTTCCCGATGAGATCGTAAGACAGAGCTTCAAGCCCGGCCGTATGTCAGTGCAGCTTCATCTCGCAGTTCGGAGGGCCTTCCGGGAGGCGAAGGATCGCTCAGAGGAAGATCGTCCAAAGGTCGCGGTGGCGGCGCACAGCAAGCGGCTCGTTAGGCAGGTTTCAGATGCGTTGGCCATGAACATGACGATTAATGGGAAGGTCTATAAGGCACTGGCCCATGATGTCTTGATCGATCAACATCAGATCCTGCTCGCCGCGCGCGTGGTCGCCAACATCATCTCAAGCACTGAGGCTAGCAGTAGCGACCGGCTAGCGGAGGCGTTGGATCGTATCGCCGACATGCTGCGATCGGCTGCAAACAAGACGAATATCGAAGCCTCTGACAGATTGCGGAAATGGGCAGAGAGGTGCCGCGCCGGCAAGGTGCCTTCGACGAAGTGCGTTGCCGCCATTGCGGACGTGATGGCCCGCTTAGACAAGGATGGTCTCACGGGATCGCCAACCCAAGACTGGGTCAGCGTTAGGCGGCTCCTTGAGAGAGCGGACGCGGCAGAGCTGAAAAAGGTCGCGGAGCTCGCACGCTACCTTCGGCTACTGCGACGCGGTTCTGCAATTGAGCAGGCATTAATTGGTCTGTGGGTTTCGCAGGGCAACTACCGCGGAGCGGAGGCAGCGCTCGAACAGTCCATATTGCAAGACCAGTTGGTCGATGCGCAGAGAGAAAGTGCGGCGGTTTCCGTGATGAACATGCACCAACTCAAGGGTCGGGAGTATGACGCCGTGGTACTGGTAGAAGACCAGTACAATACGTTTATAGCTCAGGATAAGACACCGCCACACGCTGATGCACGCCGTCTTCTGCAGGTCTCCCTGACTCGGGCGCGGCATTATGTTATCGTTCTCTCGAATGAGGGCGAAGACACATTTAATCGCTTGCTGGGCTGAGGTTGGGCTACCCCGACCTTAGGTGCGAATAGCGGGCCGGACGCCAGGAAAAGTAGGATGATCGTCGCCGACAACGAAACATCTGTTGATCTTCTCTACTACGAGGCCATAGCGCGCACAGTCGTGCGTCTGATCAACGAGAAGTCCGACGACCCGCTCACCGTGGGCGTACATGGCGACTGGGGCGCCGGGAAATCGAGCGTGCTGATGATGGTGGAGGAGTCGTTCGCGAAGAACGATCGCGTCCTCTGTGTTCGTTTCAACGGATGGCTATTCCAGGGATTCGAGGACGCGAAAGCCGTCCTGATTGAGAAGATCGTCGAGGAATTGCTCCGCAGCCGTTCCACTTCGACCAAAGTCATCGACCAGGCGAAGAAAGTTTTGCGCCGTGTGGACTGGATGAAGCTGGCGCGCAAAGTGGGGGGCTTGGCCTTCACCGCGGCGACGGGCATCCCGCACCCGGACACCCTGAAGGACCTCTACGACGCGGCCTCAAGTCTGCTCGGCAAGTCGGCAGAGACGATCACGCAGGCTGAACTGCAGTCCGTTGCCGCGCAGGCCGGACAGTATCTGAAAGAAGCTGAACCCGAGACCGCCCCGGAACAGATGCATGCGTTCCGGGAGGAGTTCGAGGAGCTCTTGCAGTGTGCGGACATCGATCGTCTGGTGGTTCTGGTCGACGATCTGGATCGCTGCCTGCCAGAAACGGCAATCGAGACACTCGAGGCGATCCGTCTGTTCCTTTTCGTGCCGAAGGCGGCGTTTGTGATCGCCGCCGACGAGGGAATGATCGAATATGCGGTGCGCCAGCACTTTCCGGCCCTCCCGGTCGCTGCAGGGCCCGCAACGTATGCTCGCAATTACCTCGAGAAGCTGATCCAGGTGCCGTTCCGGCTGCCGTCGCTCGGATATGCTGAGACCCGCATCTACGTCACCCTCCTACTTGTGTTGAATGAGTGCGGCGAGGCTGCGGACGAATTTCAGAAACTGGTCGCGTTCGCCCGGCAGGTGCTGCAGCGCCCATGGAAGGGGCCAGGCCTCGACCGCAACGGCGTTATGGAGGCTCTCAGATCCGTGCCGGCACCGGTCGAGCGCGCGCTTGATCTCGCCTACAGGATCGCGCCCATCCTCACGGATGGCTCCCGCGGCAATCCTAGGCAGGTGAAGCGTTTTATAAACACCATGGCGTTGCGTCTGGCGATCGCGCAGGAGCGGGGGTTCGGTGACGACCTCAATCCAACGGTCCTTGCGAAGATCATGCTGGCCGAGCGCTTCGCGCCGGAAGTCTATGACGCAATCGCGCGGGGGTCGGCCGGGACGGGAGCGTCGGAGGAGCTGGCCGCGCTCGAGGCCGCTGTCAGAGGTGACGAGGCCGATACGAAAAAGACAAAGGGCGGAAAGATATCCGGGAAGGCGGATGAGGCGGATTCGGATCAGCCAACATTGCCGGACTGGCCCAATCTGGAATGGGCCAAGCAGTGGGCAAAGATCGATCCGGCGCTCGCAGAGTACGATCTGAGGCCGTACGTTTTCGTGACCCGTGATCGTCGCAGCGTCTTCGGCGCTGTGACGTCGCTCGGAGAGCTTGACGAACTGCTCGCGAAGCTGAGCGGCCCGCCGCTCCAGGTGCGGCAGGCAACCGCCGAGGTGACACGCTTACCAGGCTCCGAAGCCGAACAACTTTTTGACGCGTTGCGCGCGAAGGTGACGGTGGCGGAGGATTTTAGTGAGCAACCGACAGGCGTGCAGGGCCTCGCCGCGATCTGCCAGCACCATGCATTCTTGCAGCCGTCGCTGATTGCATTTCTCAAGGACTTGCCCGTATCAAAACTCGGACCGTGGGTCGTTGGTGGCTGGGCGGGTGCGCTGACGACCGAGGCGGCGAAGGGGGAATTCAGGACCCTGCTGTCGGAATGGGCCGCGCAGGACGACAACAAGCCGCTGCAGGTGGCGGCGAAGGCCGCGATGCAGATGGGCAGGCGCGGGGGGACGCGCTGATGGGCACTTCGGGAACCTTCGGCGGCTCCAAGAGCGGCCTGGTGCCGAGTTGGGTGGATGATCCGCCATCGCCGCCGGCTGCTGCGCCACAGGGGGCGCCACCACCCGGCGGCGATGGTGGCGTCGGGGGCGAAGGTGCTGGGACTGACACTCAAACACCGCTGGCTGCCTACCCGCCGCTGCGCCCGCCTCCTGCCGGCTCGAGCCTCGGCGCCGCTCGCGGAAATCTGACCCGTGGCGCCAGAACGTCCGACGGCAGGGCCGTTCGTCGCGGGGCTGGTCAATATGTCTCTGCCAGCGGCGGCGGTCGTGGCACCGCGCGGCGAATGCCGAGTTCGCGAGCCGCGGCCGGGGGCATCGCGGGTCTCGCACGGAATTTCGCGACCCAGGGGCCGGCCGAGGCGCTCAGGCCATTTAACCTCGAAGGACTTGCCGGAGCGCCGGCCGTCGATGTCTTCGTTGCGCTGACGGATGCGCTGTGTCCGCCCGGCGGGACGATCGACGAGGCGATTGCGCGTGATGCGATGCTCGAAACCATCGCCGCCCTGGCGGCCGAGGGGGTCGGCAATTTCGATGAGATGACGCCGGCGGATTTCCAAGAATTCTTCATCGGCGTCGTTACCCGATCGATCGAGGGAAAAATATTGAACGAGGTTGGCACGAACAGCATCCGGGTTTCCCCTGACCTCGCCGCGGTAGAGCGCGCACAGCGTATGTTGCACGATTTCGTCGACGGCTGTGTCCGCGACAGGTTTGCGGCGAGCGGATCGAGCTTGGCGGACGTCAGCAGCCGACAGATTGATGACTTCGTCTCGGACCTTTACGTGGCGGCATTCGACCTGATGCAGACCTTGGGTGAGGCGTCATGAGGAGGTTCAGCCTTGTTGGCCGTCTCGGGCCCGACGACAGAACGAGAGTCCGGATCGTCCAGAAAGACTCTGATGTCTACGAGATCGACTTCCTGAACGCGGATCGGCGGCTCGAGTTTGGGATCGGACACGCGCTCGATCAGCTCTCCGCTCTCGGTCTTGCGCCATCGGAGTCAGCCGTGGATCTCGTGCTGACCGCAGCCCTGGTGAACGCCGGCGATACCCGGGTGTCGCGGGCAATTAATGCTCAGGATGGCTGGACGCGGGAGATCGACCTGTACGTGCCTGTCTCCGATCCGGCGCTATGGAGCGCCTTGTCACGTCGGCTCGCAGATCTGCTGAAGTTTCTGACTGGCGACCGCTGGCGGCTGTTCTTTAGGCCGCGAACGAAACGGATGTCATCGATCGTCCCGAAGACTGAAAAGCTTCCGCTGGACGGTCTCGACGAGGTGTGCCTGTTCTCCGGCGGGCTCGACAGCCTGATTGGTGTGCTCGATCTGCTGAAGGGTGGCCGCCATCCGCTTCTGGTAAGTCACTATTGGGACGCGGAGACATCGAAGGCCCAGAGCTACCTGCTGGATCGTCTGCAGCAGCGCTTTCCGAGTCCGGAAATCAGGTCGATGCGTGTACGCCTCGGCTTCGATCACAACCATCTAGCCACGGGCGAGGTCGAGGAGACGCAGAGGGGGCGGTCTTTCCTCTTTTTCGCTTTGGCGTCCCTCGCGGCCTCGGCCTTCGGGAAGCCGACCAAGGTCAACGTGCCGGAGAACGGTTTGATCGCACTTAACGTACCGCTGGATCCGCTCAGGTTTGGGGCGTTGAGTACCCGCACAGCGCATCCCTATTTCATTGCGCGCGTGAACGGGTTTCTTCAGGAGATCGGCATCGAGGCCACGCTCGTCAACGAGTATCGGCATCGCACGAAGGGCAAGATGGTGAAGTCTTGTGCGGACCGAGATTTTCTCAAGAAGGAGGTCGGCAACTCGATGTCCTGTTCGTCGCCGGCAAAGGCTCGCTACAAGAAGCTTTCGCCGCGCCATTGCGGCTACTGTGTACCATGCCTCATTCGTCGCGCGTCCTTGATGGGACTTGGGGTGCCCGATCCCACTCTCTATACCGTGCCCGATCTTGCAGCCCAGACGCTCTTTACCGACAAGGCGGAGGGCGAGAACGTCCGATCGTTCCAGCTTATGGCTCGGCGTCTGGAGAAGCAACCAGAGCTGGCCGGCATTTTGGCCCACAAGCCGGGACCGCTGACTGATGCACCGTCCGAAGTGGGGGCCTATGCCGCCGTGTTTCGACGCGGTGTTCTCGAGGTGGCGGAGTTGCTGGACGGTGTAACCGCGAAGCCGAGTTGACGCGATGCGGCCCGAGTTCGTTGATTTTCATTGTCATCTCGACCTGTACCCGGATCTGAAAGACGCGATGGCGAGATGCGACGCCCTTCGCACGGCCACTCTGGCTGTGACGACGACGCCTAGAGCTTTCCCTCGCAATCGGCAGCTCGCGATGCACAGCGAGTTCGTCCGCGTCGGCCTCGGTCTCCATCCACAGCTCGTCGAGGAAAGGGCGGGCGAGTTGGACCTGTTCGAGCGTCTCCTTTCGGAGACGCGATATGTAGGCGAATTGGGTCTCGATGCCGGACCGCGCCATTATCGGTCGTTTGAGCTGCAGAAGCAGACGTTTCGCAGAATCCTCAACCTGTGCGCGGACGCGGGTGGCAAGGTTCTGAGCGTGCACAGTGTCCGGTCTGCGAAGCATGTTCTCGACCTGATCGAAGAGTGCCTGTCCGCGGACCGGGGGACAGTCGTCCTGCACTGGTTTACCGGATCGGTGGCGGAGGTGAGGCGCGGTGTCGAGATGGGATGCTTCTTCTCGGTGAACGAGAAGATGTTGAGTTCGCCGAACGGTCGACGCGTTCTCGGTGCGATTCCCGATGATCGTCTTTTGACGGAAACTGATGGTCCGTTTGTCGAGCGGTCAGGTCGACCTATTGGTCCAGGGGATGTTGGGCCGACGCTACACGAGATCGCGAACGCCCGGGGGATCAGTGTTCCGGTCGTGCAAGCCAAGATCGTTGAGAACCTGCGGAAGGTGCTGAAGAAGGATGCCACCCTGGGACGATGAAGAGGCAGCGCCTTGTCGAGTGTCGATTATCACTATACGCTCGAACAAGCGACAGGCGGTACGATTCGACAGGCGATGCACCCGGGAACGACCATTCGGCGAGACTGCATTGAAAAGAACGGGTTGAACGTGACTGACGCCGCCCGAATCCTTGGCGTCGATCGGCAGACCCTCAGCAACTTGCTGAATGCCCGGTCCGGTATCTCGCCGGAGATGGCCGTCCGTGGAAAAGGCGTTCGGTACGCCAGCCCGAGAATGGCTGATCCGGCAGCTCGACTATGAGCTGACCGAGGTCATGCGTCGGGCCAACAAGATCAAGGTCGAGCCTTTCCGCGCCAACGTGCAGCGGGCTGCGGAAAGGCGGGGGACAATATGAACGCCGTTGAGATTGAGGAAGCCATATCCGCTCTCGCCGAGCAGCCGTTCGACGCCGAGGAGTTTCCGTTCGCTTTCCTGCAAGCCTTCGGGAACAAGGAAACGACTCTCAAGCGGCTGCGCAAGGGCGAGTCGAACAAGTCAGATCTCGGCGGCGTCTTACAGACCAACAACATCCATATCGCCGTCGCCGCTCCCGGCGAGGTGACGAACACTCTCACCGCGCTGAAGGTCAGCCCGGCGACGACGCGGGCCAAGGCGAAATTCGTTCTGGCGACGGACGGCGACACCTTCGAGGCTGAGGATTTGGCGTCAGGCGAGACGATCGCCTGCGCCTATCCCGACTTCCCCGACCATTTCGGCTTCTTCCTGCCCCTCGCCGGCATCACCACCGTTAAGCAGGTCCGCGACAGCTCCTTCGACATCCGCGCCATGTGAAGCACCATGCGGAAGACCTGTTTCACAGCCCGCTCGATCAAGCGCAGATCGACTTCGAGAACGAGGGCGGGGAAACCTACCTTTGCGGCAACCCGCCATATCGGGGCAGTCAGTGGCAGACTGACGAGCAGAAATCCGACCTCAAAGCGATTTTCGACGGGCGAGCGAAAAACTGGAAATCGCTCGACTATGTATCCGGCTAGTTCATGAAGGCCGCCGACTACGGCACCAGGACCCAAACTGTCGCTGCTTTCGTTGCCACCAATTCCATCTGTCAGGGCCGACAGGTCGATACGTTTTGGTCGCTCATATTTTCTGCTGGTTATGAGATCGCCTTTGCCCATACCTCTTTCAAATGGGCCAACCTTGCCATCTACAATGCTGACGTAACCGTCGTCATTGTCGGTATCTCAAATCACGTCGGCAAGAGTCGGCTACTATTTTCTGAGGCTGATGATGGAGCCACCATCGTAAAGACCGTCGATAACATCAACGCCTATCTGGTTCCAGGATCGAACGTCGTTGTTGCTCAGCTTTCCCGCCCGCCTTTCCCGCGAGAGTTTTCCAGGTGCGTAGCAGATCGTGATTCGTCACGACGGGGATCACCTCGCGGTCCCGCTGGTGCCACATGAACGAGTAGAGAGTTCCGTGGCTCACGGGCTTGGATGGATCCTTCGCCGAGGGGGAAGAACCAGCCATTCGCATTGGGTTTGATTGTCTCGATGAGTTCTACCGCGATCTCCGGCACCGGAATGGCGTGAGGCTTTCCGTTCTTGGTCTTCGACCAGTCTATGATGCGTTCCTTCGCGTCCCATTGATCGACATGTAGGCGGGCGATCTCCTCCACACGCTGGCCCGTCAGCATGAGAACTCTCACAGCGCGCGTATAGGGTGGGTGGACCGGTGTGTCCGGACACTCGAGCCAACGGTAGAGGCGAACAAACTCTTCTTCGTCGAGCCAGCGAGTACCAACGTTCTTCGGCTCCGTCGGGATGCCGGCGGCGGGATTGTAGACCAGACGAAATCGACGTGACGATGCTGTCCGATAGTCATGTTCCGATTTCATACCCCAGCTGTATGCGGAGCGGATGTAGCTTCGGACATGGTCAGCCATCGATCGCTTGCCGCGTTCGTAGATGGGGCGGATCAGTTCGGTGATTTCCTCTGGCTCGATGTCACGGGCAGGCCGGTTGCGTCCGAGTGTATCAGCGATCTTGTTTAGTCCCTTCTCCGCTTCTTTCCATGACGGCTTGCCCGCCTCCTTCAGATACGCAACGTAAGCTTCGAAGAGGTCGGCTACCGTGCCAGGCCGTGTGTCGCCGGCGATGTAGCCGACGAGATCGCCGGCGCTGAGCCGGATTGAGCCCCCGATTTTTTCCATGTTGTCAGGATATCGGACCTATTTTGTTCCCCCAAACAGATTGCAGTCCCTGTCCACAGCGTTGCCTCCCGGCTGCCGGCAGGCGGATCAACATTGCGATGAAAAAAATTCACGAAAATCGTGAATTTTCGCTTGTACGGTATACTGATCTTGTTTGACTCGCCACCTGATCGTATATACAATCCAATGTCTTATTTTCACATAAAATGTGATAAAATGACATTGGAGTATATAGGATCGTAGGCCAACCATCCATATTGAGCGGCTGGCACAGGCTCGTTTCGGTCATACAGGCCGCCGGCGATGTGATCCGCATCGACGATGTTGTGCGGACTCTATCGCTCAATCGTGCCGACGCCTCGAAGCTGCTCTCCCGCTGGACGACGCAGGGCTGGTTGCGGCGGGTGGGGCGGGGCCGCTATGTCCCGGCTGCGCTGGACTCGCTTGAAAGCGAACATGTTCTCGACGATCCGTGGGTCCTCGTCCCGGCTCTCTATGCGCCGGGCTATATCGGTGGACGGACCGCCGCCGATCACTGGGACCTTACCGAACAGCTTTTCCGCGATATCGTTGTGATGACAGCGCAGACGGTGCGCGAAAAGCACCAGGTCCGCCACGGCGCTCAGTTTACGCTCTATCACATTCCGGAATCTCGAATCTTCGGCACCCGTACGGTTTGGCGTGGACGCTCAAAAATCCAGGTCTCCGACGTTCACCGCACCATCGTGGACATGCTCGACGATCCCGGTCTTGGCGGCGGAATCCAGCATGTCGCCGACTGCCTGGACGCCTACCTCAAGCGACCGGACCGCAACAATGATGCGCTGATTGACTATGCCGAGGCACTCGGCAACGGCGCCATCTTCAAGCGGCTCGGCTTTCTGTCCGAACGGCGCGGAGATCCGCTGGCTGAGGATTGCCGCATGCGGTTGACCAAGGGCAACGCCCGGCTCGACCCGGCGCTGGAATGCACGAAGCTCGTCTCGCGCTGGCGACTGTGGGCGCCGGAAAGCTGGGTGAGGGAGGCAGGCTCGTGATCGACAAACGCGAAATCATCGACGCTGCGAGCGCGCTCGGGCTCAACCCGCATGTCGTCGAAAAGGACTATGTGCTCGGCTGGCTCCTTTGGGGCATCCATAGTCACGAGGCGCTGCGCGAGAGATGGATATTCAAGGGCGGAACCTGCCTGAAGAAGTGCTTCTTCGAGACTTATCGTTTCTCCGAAGACCTCGATTTTACGCTCACGGACCCTGCCCATATCGACGCCGGATTCCTTGAAGGCGTATTTGCGGAGATCGGCGAGCGCGTTTACGAAGAGACCGGCATTGAGATTCCAGTCGACACCCAGCAGTTCGATGTCTACCAAAATCCGCGTGGCCAGCCGTCCTGTCAGAGACGGATTGGATACCGGGAACCGGTTTCGCCGCGCGGCAGGAACATGCCGCGTATCAAACTCGATCTGACGGCCGACGAATGCGTCGTGCTACCGGCCGCGCTGTCGCCCGTGTTCCATCCGTACAGCGACGGCCCCGACGGCGGAATCCATATACTCCTATGCCTATGAGGAAGCGTTTGGTGAGAATGTAAGGGCACTCGCCGAGCGCGCGCGGCCGCGTGATCTTTACGATGTAATCAATTTATTTCGCAATGCCGATGCCCGTCCGACCGCCGCCGCCCTCCGCGATGTTTTGGGCCAGAAATGCGCGAACAAGGGAATCGCCATTCCCTTGTTCGCCGATATGAAGCCGTATCGTGCCGGCCTCGAAGGTGGGTGGCGGACGATGCTCGCGCACCAGCTCCCGGCCCTGCCGCCGGTCGAAGCGTTTTGGGAGGCATTGCCCGCTTTCTTTGCCTGGCTTGAGGGCGATGCGGTCCCCTAGGCCCCCGCTGCCTTTGCCGGACCGGCGGGCGAAGAGCTAATCCAGGAGCGTACGCAGCGTCTGCCGCTATCCAGCGACGCGCGCTCGATCTCGAAGTCATTCGGTTCGCCGCTTCAAACCGGCTTTGCGTCGAACTCGATTATCAGGGCTCGACCCGGCATATCGAGCCGTATTCTCTGCGCCGCACCCCCGACGGCAACATCATCCTGCATGCGCACAATGTCGACCGGGATCAGCACCGGAGCTACCGGGTGGACCGCATTGAGGGCGCCCGCGTTACCGGACGTACTTTCTCGCCGCGTCATGCGGCCGAACTGACCCCCAAAGGTCCGGTCGCGATTGCGCCAACCACGACGGGAGAATCGCGCTCGTCCGGTTTCGGCGGCATGACCGCGCCGGCCCGCCGTCAGCGCGCTCCGCGCGGCCGCGCCGCCCGCGGTTTCGGGTTTTCGGGCAGACCGACCTACGTCTATGAGGGCAGTTATTGCGGCAAGCGCTTCAATCGCAAAACGCAGGCGACCAGCCTCAATCCGCACAAGGACAAGAGCGGCTATCCCTGCCACGGGCGCTATGCGCATCTGGTCGACACGCGATATTAGGGTACGCCATGCGGATCAGGTGCACGTTCAGGCTCAAGGACCCCATTCGGCTGGAAGACCATTGGCCTCTTCGGATCATGGGGGGCGAACTTCGCGTCATAAGCGAAGGCGGGAAGGCGACGGCCATCGAAGTTCTGTTCACCGGTCAACCCGTATCCCTGGCGTCCATCTGCTCTATGAGAATGAGGGGCTGACGGACGATTTATTCCAGGTCTTTCTGGTCTATGTCTGCGCGCCCGGCCGTCCGCCGCACGAACTGCTGGCGCCGCCGGCGATCCCGATAGAAGAACTGTACACGGAGGAATTCGTTGGGATGACGCGGGAGGAGGTCGCGCTGTTCGATCTCGAAACGGTGCGGACGCGCCTGATCACGGATGTCCGAAGCCGCGTGACTGGCAAGACCGCGGCGTTCCTGCTGTCGATCCACGACGCCGAACAGGATTTCGCTCTCATCGATCTGCCTCAGGCCGAGCGGCTCCCCGCTATCCAATGGAAGGTTCTCAACCTGCGCAGGCTCAAGGCGGAAAATCCGGCCAAGCATGCCGAGCAAGGAGAAAAGTTGCAGGCGCTGTTTGCCTGAAGGGGGTGTGGGAGAAGATAGGGGTACATAACGGCTATAAGAGATCTCTGCCGCTTTTACGATCTTGATCCGGCATGCACCCATACTGGAAAGGTTCGGCCTCTAAAAAGGAAAAAGAGAACTAGGGCCTGTTCACACTCATGTGGATGATTCTGCATGATGCTGGTCTCCTGGCTGTAGGGACCGCACGCAAGCTCCATCCGACCGGAGCGCGCCCCCTCTCCCGGGGCCGCGCGGCCCGGTCCGCCTCTCCCCTCGCCAAGTGCTCAACGCCCTCTTGTCTGTCGCCGCGCAGGGCAGCAAATGGCGCGGGTTGCCGGCCCGCTTTGGCACCTGGTACCCCCTCTCCCCCCGGCTGCCCCGCTGGTCGCAAACCGGGGGGCTCGCCCGGGTCTGCGCGCATCTGCACCGGGAACAGAGCGGGCGCCTCACGCGGGCGGCCCGGTCGCTCGCCCGCCCCGTCGTCCAGGTCCCTCCCGCCGGCCCGGGGGCGCGCACACAACCGGTCCTCAATCCCTCGGCCGCTCCCGAGGCGGGTGGCCCCCCACGATGCCTAGGGGTGCCGCGGACGATCGCCCGGCGCTCGCCTGCGCGCGCTCGCCCGGGCCCGCCCCCGCCGCCCCGGCGGGCCGCCCGTGGCGGACTCGCCGGGGTCCGCCCCCCGCTCCTCCCGCGGTGCTGAGGGACCGGGCGTCCGCGGGCGCCCGGACGCGGCACTTGGCCGCGGCGCTGGGGTATGCGCCCGTGGGGCCGCCGCGGCGCACCCGGGTGAGCCCTTGGGCGGTCTGCCCGTGAGCTGGACAAGCGGCGCACCGCAATCGCGCGGGTGTGGCGTCGATTGCAGGGATGCCGCCGCCTCTGCTCGCGCTTCGAGCAACTCAATGTGCTCTTCCTTGGATGCATCGTCTTCGCCCTCATCATCAATGCGTTGCGATAGCGTTAACAGACCCTAGAAAAACTCATGATTGCGGGGGGGGGGGGGGGGGGGGGACTAGACCGGGTTTGCTCACGAGTGCCGACGCCCTTCTTCCAGCTCATGGCGATGGACGGCTGCTATGAGCGAAGCGTCCCCTGTCCAAGACGGTCAGATCCTGACCGGCGCCCTGTTCAGCGAGCCGATGCGGGTCGAGACCGTGCGCACTTGGCCAGTGCCCTGATGCCACCCTTGGGCTGATACGGTTGCCAGCGAAGAAGTCTCGGACCAGCGGACCCCACGGGGATGAGCGTCACATCCTGGTCGATACACAACGGATTCATCCCCCGCTCTTCCTCCCGCAGATCAGATTGTAGTGATTCTGCATAGTCAGAAAACGGTGCCAGCTACGCTCCTGGGGTTTGGAGAGACGGAAAACTGCCAGGCCACCATGTTACTCGCGTCCCAATAGCACCCCATGCCACCGTGCACTGAGGCTACCCGGCGCTTCCAGGGTTTCTTCAACCGGCGCGGAAAAACCCCAGCGATGGATATGATACAGGGCGACATATTCCATCTTGAGACGACGCAGAGAAAGCGCGCACGCCTCAATCATGTGCTTACGGCTCAGCCCACCGGCTTGGTCCGGGGCCCCATCCTGCTCCATGCTTTGGCGGCAACGACAAAATCATCTCGCGAATCCACCTCCTCCAGCCAGTGCCCGGTGGTCTCCTCACCCAGGCCAATCGAGGAGACATCGGCGGTATCGGAGAAGTTTATGCCGGCTTCCGGGGCCACGACAAAATACTCACGTGCATCGTGACAGCCCGGACCCAGGCGGCAGCATCGCCCAGTCGGACTGCGGACCGCCACCATACATACGGCCGAGACAGGGTCCTCTCAGTGTTACCACGCTTGCAAACTGCATCCTCCCTTCAATGACTTATTGACGCGGCTGCCGGTGGGCGAAGTCCTGTGCGATCTCCGAAAACGTAGCCCAGCTCACGCCAGTATGACTGTTGAAGTATTCAATCAGGCGTTCGTGCATCATCAGTACCTGCGGGCGACCACTCACGTCTGGATGGATGGTCATGGTGAATACGGCGTAGTCGTACTCGCGGTAGATCCAGTCGAACTGATCCCGCCACATTTGTTCGATGTCGCGGGGATTGACAAAGCCGTGACTGTTGGGCGATTTTTTGATGAACATCATGGGCGGCAGGTCGTCGAGATACCAGTTGGCCGGAATCTCGACCAGGTCGGTTTCTTCACCGCGCATGAGCGGCTTCATCCATGCTGCCGCCGACTTGGAATAGTCGATATTGGTCCAGGTATCACCGACCCGGACGTAATAGGGATGGAAGTCGTCATGCATCAGACTGTGGTCATAGAGGAAGCCGTGTTTGAGCAGGAGTTCGTTGGTCACGTTCGAGAACTCCCACCACGGGGCCACGTAACCAGACGGGCGGTTGCCCGACTTTTCCTCAATCAGACCGATGGTTTTGATCAGTACGTCTTCCTCCTGCTGGGGTGTCATGGCAATCGGATTTTCGTGGGAGTAGCCGTGCGCGCCAATCTCGTGTCCGGCCTCGACAATCATGTGGGTCTGCTCCGGGAACGTCTCAATCGAGTGACCAGGAATAAACCAACTCGTCTTCATACCGTACTTCTCGAACAGCTTGAGCAAACGCGGTACGCCGATTTCGCCGGCAAACAAACCGCGCGATATGTCATCCGGCGAGTCCTCTCCCCCGTATGATCCAAGCCAGCCGCCGACCGCGTCAACATCAATTCCATAGGCAAGCTTAATGTCCTTTGTAGCCATATCTCCTCCCTTTTTTCTGCGTCCGTTTCAGACTCGTGTCCAAGACTTTATCCATGATGGATTGCACCAGTGGATGGATACATGCGGTCGAGGTGACAATAACGTTCGGGTCGCACCGGACAAGGGAACCCTCTATGCTGGACCGACTCGCACGCCCACAGACCCTGTGAATAAACCCGGCCCCTCGACCGCGTGTGTAATATTGCTCGAAGTCGGGCAGGGGCGTTGCCGATATTTCTAGTGAGAAACACGGTGACGAACTCCACGTCGGGTCGAAAACAGGAGAGGCTTCCATATCGTTCTCAACTCCGATCTTCCCGTTCCGGTTGGCTTCATGGACGGTCGTTTTCACGGTTCGCATCTCGCTCGGATTGTAGGGTCGTACATATGGCAAGGGGATTAAAGTAGACCTCGGTCCAAACGGCTCGGCCTGCTGATCGAAATTGATGAAGATAAAGCTCTCCCTATCGCGACCCGAGGGATGGATGAAATAGGATTGTGTCTTGTCGAAGGTATCAGTGTCTCGCATCTTGTATACGTAGATGAATTCGCCCTGCAGGGAGCAGGTTCCGCCGTGACAGGAACGCCCAAACCGATGTCGTCTCCTTGTCCTTCCGCCACCCGAGTGGCGTGAGGCCGACAAGCATTCGATGACACCCGAACCCGATTGCCCTTATCGCGAAGCAAGAATCAAGCACCCGCCCCAGCAATGTCAGCGTGAAGCAATTTCCCCGGCTTCCTCTACCCGGTCTGTCCGTCCGGCGTAAAACCCCCCTTTCAAGATGAAGCGGCGCACCTTCTGGCGCATAAAATTCGGGCGGGATGTAACAGGAAGGTAGGCATTAGACAACGGTAGCTGCCCGGCCCTGAAATCATGGCCAGTCACCGCACTAGGCATGACCTCCTCCTCTCGACCCGAATGGCCCCGCGCCAATACCTCGACCCTTTTTTTCGGTCCTGTCCCAATGAAGCAGTTTCAAGCTTTTGAGCCCTTGGGAAAACAAATACCAAGCTCAGCAAATGAGGCAGTTCAGCGTCAATATGGGGACAGGACCCTTTTTCTCTTGACCGGTGGGGTTGGAAGCTCTATCTTTTACCGAAAACAAACAGGGAGGATGGTGTGCTATGAAGTTTTGTCATTTTTTGGTGAAACTGCTTCTGCTCAGTGGGGCGGTTTTCTTTGCAGCCCGGGAAGGGCATGCACAAACGGCGGGATCAACGGGTAGCCAACAGAGTGACCCGTGTGAAATGGGCCGCCAGGCGTCGGATTTTACAGGGACCGCTGGAGACGATATTCTTTGCGGAGATGATGGAAGCAACACGATTAGAGCCGGCGGTGGTGACGATGTTGTCCACGCTGGCGCTAGTTCGGACGTCATTTACGGTGAAGCAGGAGGTGACGAACTCCACGGCGAAGCTGGCAATGACAACATTCGTGGCGGAGACGGTGTGGACACCCTCTACGGCGGAGAGGGGAACGACACCCTCTACGGTGGAGGTGGGTATGACACCCTCTACGGCGGAGAGGGGAATGATTTCTTTTTTATGTCGGACTTCGCTGATAATACTTTTGATGGTGGCCCGGGAAACGATTGTATAATTGCGAGCTTTCCTTTTGCTCCTGGTGGAGGAATTTGGGAACCACTGGATCGGCTTTTCGAGATCAACCTTGCCAACGAATGGGGCTCGCCGTTCACCGGATACCCTAGCGGCTACTCTGATGGATACGGATTGAATATATTGACGGATATCGAGTGTGCTTTTGGCGGTTACAGGAGAGACTGGATTACCGGAAATGACCAAGACAACATTTTAGTTGGACTGGGAGATGCGGACACCATATATGGTAGAGATGGGGACGATGTAATCGAACCTGGGCCGGGTTTCGGCCTCCCTTTCTTTTCCAGCCGCCCTGATACAGCAGACGGTGGTGCAGGCTCCGATATTCTTATAGTGCCTGGAGGCACATATCATATGCCGGGTTGGAAAAAACCTTATACAGATAACTATGGCAAGAGGGGGAGTGGTGTTGGTTGGGCGACCGATACCTTCGACCTTGAAAATCCTCCTGCTAGCCTAGTCAACTTTGAGGGTCTTTCTGCTGTTTCATTCTACTATGGCCCTCGTGTTTCAGCGGTGACCTTTTGGGGAGATGAGAATGCCAATTCCCTGACAGGCGCCCGAGGCGACGACCTTCTTGTGGGTCGAGGCGGCGACGACGTTCTTAACGGTCACGAAGGAGATGACATTCTTAAAGGTGGCAAAGGCGACGACGTTCTTCGCGGTGGCGCCGGTGCGGATACGCTTAAAGGTGGCAAAGGCGACGACGTTCTTCGCGGTGGCGCCGGTGCGGATACGCTTAAAGGCGGCAAAGGCAGCGACACCTTTGTTTTTGTGAGAGGAGAAGGCCTAGATAGTATCAAGGACTTTAGACTGAAAGATGACTGGATCTCTTTCAAAGGGTTTGGGGGCGGTACGCCGACTGCCGAGGCTGGTAAGATTTCTCTCGGAGGGATCGAAGTTGTTGAGATAATGAAAGGGGGCTCGGCAGACAATGCCAAAGCGCAAAGCATTATCAGGAACAACAGATATAGACTATCAGATTAAAACCAAAGAGAATCTTGTTTGCCTCTGATGCGATTTCCGTAAAAGAGATAAGCACTCGGGCTGGTGGTTTCTGGCTTTTGAGATCAACCCCGGACCCCAATCCCTTGAGGCCCGGGCTCCCCGCGGCACTATCCCTGCGCCCGTGATACGGCCTCTTTTAGTCCAACAATGCCAAGGCGTCTCCACTGGCCTCACTGCTTCTAGTTGAACTCACCAGCATATTTCCCGCAGCGGGCATCCCTCAATATTACGCCACCCTACCCATGACCCATGGTGCAAGGCAGTTCGCACCATGGGTGCCCAGACACAGGAGAGGAACGCCTCAGTTCTTGTCTTCAGCCCACAGACATGATGAGCTGAAGGGGGTATATGCTGCCCCGCTCGCTACTCTGAGAGTCCGTCTTCGGAGTCACACCCGGCCCGTCGCCACGGATGCGGCTGCCAAACGCGCCACGGTTGGTCCCTCTCTTCGGGCGTAATGGCGCGTACCATCCCCTGTTTACGCCTCGCACGCCCAACCTACCGACTCACAAAAAGGCGACATCGCCTTTCCAGACGGACGAGCGGACAAGAGGGATCTGTCGCCCCTACATACCGCCCTGCGGGAATTCGAAGAAGAGTTGGGCTTGCGTCCGTCGGACATCCATCCGACCGGCCCCTTGGATGGCCTGCGCACTATGGCCAGCAACTCTACAGAGACCTTCTCCATGCCGTTCACGTTTCTCGCTCACCGGGGCAACCTCAATCCCGAAACTTGGTAGTGTCTCAGTTTGAAATTTTTGATCAATCAAGACAAGGGGGAACGTCCCAAGGTGATACACCACCCGAACTTGGCTGCAGAACGGTGCAATCACTCCCCTTCAAACCTATTGTACCGGGGCTATCAGATCTGAGGCGCGACACGGCGCACGGTCCAGAACGTACTGGATATTCCGAAGGTTCCCTGAGTGAGCGAAACTCGGGGGCCACATAGGTGGCAAACGAGCGGAGCGAGTTCATGATCTTTTCGTGCGGCAGTGAGCACCGAATTCTGGCCAGCCTCAATGTCCAAACCAACAAACGTTCCGCCCCCGGTTTTCCTCCTGTCTTTAAGAGCACCGCGCCGCTTCCGCAGCAACGTGTCCGGCCAGGATTGGCCCATGTTTCCAGACCGGTCGGCGGGGAAAGGGCCGTATAGTCACCGGTTTTCACTGCGTCACCAATTGGTCGAACCCCGCAAGCTGTTGTCACCCTTACACACGGATGCACTCCAAAAGATCATCCGCTGAATCCGCTCGGGGAGCCTCACAGGTCTTTCTTCAAGGATGAAGGCGGTAATCGGTTGCGTGTACTGGACGTGATTTGACATTGTATCGACACCTCTGCCGTGTCCGGCGCAGAATCGCCACGCTATGAACCATGGACTCAGGACAAGTGTAGACACACGCTCCCTGTTCGAGTCTTGGATGGCCTGTACAAACCGTCAATGCAGGCAACCCCGGCTTACCTCATCTCGCTCAGACGGATGGAGCAATTCCACCCCGAGCGGGAACAGCGCTTCATAGACCTCGCGGCCACCTTGGCCGATGACTTTGCCACGCGCGCGGCCCAGCACGATGAAGAAGGCCCATTTCCGTACGAGAACTACGAGCGACTGAAAGAGGCCGGCTACAAGCGTGCTGACCATACCCGAAGAGTTGGGCGGCATGGGCCCCAGTTTGTTGGAGCGGATCAAGGCGCAGGAACGGCTGGCCCAGGGCTGCGGTCCGACAGCGCTCGCCATCAATATGCACTTCGAATGTGACGAGCCTCCTCACCAACTTCTGGCAGCGAGAGCACACGTCCACTGTCGAAGCCATGCGGCGTCAGATTGCGGCTGAGCGGCTCATGATCGGCGGCTCAGGTTCCGAGCCGGACAACACGATGCCATCCTGCGTCCTCGGACCACAGCAGAACAGGTGGACGGCGGCTGGCGGGTGAGCGGACGCAAGATATATTCAGTACCCAGTCCATTGCGCTCGATCGATATTGTGCCGAAGCGACCCGGAAGGAAGGCATCTATAACGGGCGGCAGACTGGGGCGATTATTTCCTTTCCGATTCCCCGCGACATGCCAGGTTTCATCATCAAAGACGCCTGGTATCCCATGGGCATGCGGTCCCGATTCGAGGAGTACCGAACTCAAAGATGCCCTTATTGCGGAATCCGCGGTTTTTTTGGAGCGCCCGGTATTCACCCGCGGTGGGATAACCAATCTGTTTCGGCGCGCACCGTTTACCATCGGCAGCATATATGTCGGCATTGCCACCGCGCCCCGGAATTTTGTGGTGGAGTTTATGCGCGACCGCGTTTCCCGTTCACCACACCGATGAATCATCAGCAAAGCGCCTACACCAAGGTCGGCGAGATGGACATGCTGCTGGAGGCGGCCCGGGCCGGCATATGGAAAGCTGCAGACAAGATCGACCAAGAAGCGCCCCGCACCTGGCTCCGAAAAAGTGTAGCCGCCCAGATGATCACCCTGGAGAACTCCGCTCGTGTGGTTGACCTCGCCATGCGGGCCGTGGAAGGCGCCTCGTATTTTACCGCGTTCCCCCTGACGTCTGAATCTGGAGGGTCCACGGGTTCCGAAGGGGGCGGGATTGCTGATTCAGCTCCTGTCGGGGAGGAGGTGGGCGGAGCAAGGCCTTTTCTATGGATCCGGGGGCTGGCTTCAAGGGCCTGCGGGCTGGGGGGAGGAAAGCAGCGGCCGTGGGTAGCGGGCAGCGGCTCAGCCGTACGCCCGCTGCCCGCGGGGGCCAGAAGATGCCAGGGTGACCCGCTGGCACCCGGCAGGGCGTTCGTTTCCGCACGGGTCGACCAGGCTCCCGCCATCCCGCGGGCCGCGTGCCAGCCGCCGTGTGGGCGGCCCCTACGGGCAGCGCTGCCGCGCGGCGCCGCCCCGACTCCCCAGACAAAAAGGCCGGGGGGGGGGGCCCCCGGCGCACGCCCCGCTGCCAGTGCGCAACGCCCGCCGTGCCGGGGTGCGCCACCCAAAGACCAAGCGCACGCCCCCCAGCGGTTGGGCGGCCGTGACGCGCCCGGCACCCCGCCTAGGAGGACGCGGCACTCCGGGCGCCGGGCGCCCGGCCCCGGGGCCCTCCCCGCCCATCTGCCCGGCCACACCAGCGGCAAGGCCGCCACAATTCGGAAGGCGAACGGGGGGCAAGTCCCGCCCGCCTCCGGGCGGGACTTGCCCCCCTCCCGCGAGGGCCTTCCCCCAGCTCACGACCCCCTCCGGTGCCTCGGGGCGCGGCCCTGTCATCCACTCCTCGAAACATGCGGCGCAGACTGCCCCCTCTTCACCTCCGAGAAAGGCGGGAACTTCTTCAAAGCCACTGCCTAGGCCTCAGGAGTCCGTGGAAACGCTGCAAGCGCTTGCCCCTGGAACGCTATTATCGTGATGTGCGGGCAGGCTTGTTTCATCCTTTTGACAGCGATGAGACCCTGGAGTTCCTCGGCAAGACCGCCTTCGGGAGAACCATGTACGATGAAGAAGCGCTCCGTGCCCTCAAGGAATGATCAGAAAGGGCCCCTCATGTCACACCCAGTCCGCTTCGGCATCCAGGTTCCACAATAAAACGAGGGAACTGGAACGACAGGCTCAGGCGGTGGCAGGCAGCAGACAGTTTGGTTTGATACGGCCTGGGTCTTCGATCGCTTTCTGCCGATTTTCTCGGAGCCAACCGGACCCTGCCCGGGAGGCCGGACCGCCTTATCGACTCTGGCAACCCAGCGCCCGGGCATCATCGTGACGGACAATACCTCTCGCCATCCGGCCGCCCTAGCCAAGATGGCGACAACGGTGGACAGCGGCAGCGGACGGTTGATTCCGTATCGGCAACGACTGGTTTGCATTGGAAAACTATGTGGAGCAGCTTCGGCACGCCGGAGACCTTCCGGGACAAAATCGAGATCCTGGGCCGACCACTGCTCACATATCGACCGAGACCCGGACGAGGTTGAGAAAGCCATCCTGCTCTCGACAATCTTCTTCTCCGGTCATACCATGCGCAAGCTGGTTGAGGACTATACTTGCCGTGGGCGTGACCCATATTGTCTTCTCGGTCTCCCCGTCAGCCGAGTCCCAACTCTTGCGTCATTCTGCCCGGGGCATCATGGCAACATTCCGCCAGATAGCCGTCGCAGTTCTTTCATCTTCACATAGGAAAGGAGACAGTCCATGCTCTATGTAGTGACAACCAAGATTCTTCGGTCGCAGATCCCCGAAGATCAGGCCGCCGAGCTGATCCAAAAAGAAATGGCCCATGCGCGCCAATTTATTGAACAAAAGAAAATCCTGGCGGCCTATCGCCGGTTGGGCGGCGGTGGCTCGTTCTTTATTGTCGATGCGGACTCAAACGAAGAGGTCCATCGGATTTTCTCCGGCCTGCCCCTAGCGCGCTATCTGGAATTTGAGGTCACACCGGTCCTGTTGCACCCCCTCTTTGGCGGGCCGGCATGAAGGAGGGTATGATAGATATCAACGAAGCGCTTGACACCCTGTGGCACGCCACCCAAAGCGGGCAGTATCCGCATCCCGGCTTGGAGAAGGCCTTGCCTTTTGAGGACGCCTATCGGATTCAACTGGCGATTCTGTAACGGCCCCTGAGCTCGACTTTGTACAAAATTACCTCACGTCCATGTCCAGAAGATCTCGTTTTTGGCGATTTCGTCGAGGGCCTGTTCGAGCGGGAGCACGAGGCCCCCCATGTCTCCGCCGTCCTGCCAGGACTGGCGCCAGGACCAGTAGCGCCCCCTCATCGTGTCCCCTGAGCCTGTCGGCGGGAGCCTTGCGATCGGTGCCTGCGGGGCCGTGAGATACAGATTGTAGCCGCCGCGCCCCCTGGGTGACCGTCCCGCCCCCGCCCCTGGATTTGTTGACCGCTTCGAGGCGCGCCAGACAGGGGTCGGAGGCGGCCATGAAGCAGTGATAGCGGATTGGAGGGCTTCTGTCGCTGCCGCGATGCTGATTCACCCGGTCGCATGCGGGCGCCCTTGCCTGCCGGATGCTTCTGGATCCGAAGGGTCGTCATGACACATTGCGACGACCCTTCGAGCGCCAGCGGCGATCCGGTTCCGCCGTTCCTGATCGACTGGCGGGAGCCCTTTCGAGGCGCCTTCTCCTCCCCGACCTGGCGGCGGGGGGCGGTGCTGGTCATGGGAGCGTGGCTGGCGCCGGGCAAGAGCACCGTGTCGGCCTGCCTGCGGGTGACCGGGCGGGCGCTGTGCGAGACCTTCTCGTCCGACCCTCAGGTTCTCAATCGCGCCCGCTGGGACCCGCGTGACCTTTCACGCCGGCTCGTGCGCGTGCTGGTGGCGCGGCTTGCCGGGCAGGGACCGATCATCAGCGGGCTCGATGACACCCTCGAGCGCCGCTGGGGCGCGCGTCTCAAGGCGCGCGGCATCTAGCGCGACCCGGTGCGTTCCCGCCATGGCCATTGCGTCAAGACCCGCGGGCGGCGCTGGCGCAGCTTCATGCGGCTTGTCCCGCTGCCCTGGGCGCCGGGCATCAGGGCCCTGCCCTTCCTGACCATCCTGGCCCCGTCCGAACGCTTCGCCGCCAGGCAAGGCCGGCGGCACAAGCAACTCACCGCCTGGGCGCGACAGGGCATGCGTCAACTCCTTCGCTGGGTCCCGCACCGCGCGAGCGTCTGCGTCGCCGACAGCAGTTTCGGAACCCACGAACTCGCCTGGCGCCTCGGACAGCGCGCAACCCTCATCAGCAGGCTGAGGCTCGATGCCAACCTCTTCGCGCCCCCGCCGCCGCGCGACCCGAACAAACGCGGTCGACCCCGGCAAAAGGGGCCGCCCCTGCCCAAGCTCCAGACCCGCCTTGACGACCCCGCTGCCCGCTGGCCAAGCCTCACGCTTCCGCGCTGGTACGGAAGTTCGAAGGAAAAGACACTCCGGATCATCTCCGATACCGCGCTCTGGTATCGTCCCGGCACCCCTCCCCAGGCCATCCGATGGGTGCGGGTGCGCGACCCGGAAGGCGCGCGCGCCCCGCAGGCGTGCTTCTGCACCGACACCCACATGGCGCCGGCCAAGATCCTCGCCCCCTTCGTGCGGCGCGGGCAGGGCGAGGTCACCTTCCAGGAACTGCGCGCCCAGCTCGGGCGCGAAACACAACGCCCGTGGTCACACGCGGCGATCGCACGACCCCCCCCCGTCCTCTGCGGGCTCTACAGCCTCGTCTGCCTCTGGGCCACAGACCTGCTCTCGACAAACCCCCTGTCCTACGCCGCCGCCTGGTACCAGCAAACCCGCGTCACCTTCTCCGATGCCATCGCGGCCATCCGATGCCAACTCTGGCTTGGAAACAATTTATCGCGCTCCCCGCCACACCGGGAACCAAACATAATTCCGCCCGACAAGATCAGGCGGATGCAGTACGCCCTCTGCTGCGCAGCCTAATGCACAAAGTCGAGCTGAGTGTGAGCGAACAATTCGCGGGCTGGAAGGCCGGTCTCCCGTCCGATGCCCCCGTCATATGGTTCGGTCTCAATGCCCCGAGCGGCGCCTATCTGCTGGCCCCAGCCGTCGGTTCCGGAATGGAGGCAACCTTCACTGGGCCGACTTTTACAAATCGATTATTGAATCCGGGCTAGGCATCATGGGGCAAGAATGGAAAGATCCTGGCGTGACTCGCGCACAGGCTTTGGCTGCCATGCCAGTGCCGCTCCCGCGCCGGAGTTAGTGGACCTACGGCTCAATATTGACACGAACCTTCCGCTCGGTGTTGCCCGTGGGGTGGCACAGGGGGGGGGGGGACAGGCCCTTGAGGTCAGGCCTTACCCAGCGGAGGTGGATATCGGGGCTATGACTGCGGAGATCAGACGAAACAGCGAGGTAGCGGCCAGTGTGCGGGGTAAAGATCCAATTGACGATCAGCTTCGGACGGTTGCTTGGCTGGCGAACCCTCTGGCGCAATTCGATCTGGCCGTGGAGGTGGACGAGTGCACGATGACCGGATGGCCGGACCGGTGACCAAGCCGGCGCCCATTGAAAAGGAGGATACCAGGGAAACTCCCTTTTCTTCGTTTGGCAACATGTCTGCCACGTTTGCCTAACATCCGTAGCAGGGGACTATTGCTTCGGGAGGGTTCGCTCAATTCGGCTCCGCCCCGCCACCCCTCCCAGGGGAGCACCGCGCCGTTGGCGTGCCAGAGTTTTCCGGTTGTTTCCAGAGCCAGCACCTCCATCCGGGCAAGCAGGCCGCGTGCAGCCCCCTCAGGTTCAATCAGTTGACTGCGAGCACCCAGACAGATGGGGTACCAGTTGGGTATTGACCATCCCAGGGTGGAGTAAGGCCGTCACGATGCTGCGCTCTTTGAGGTCCTGGACCAGCGGTGCCCCCCACATATCAGCCACAGCCTTGGACAGCCGCTAGCCGTACAACCGGCCTGAGGCGCTGTCGGTCATTGAGCCCATTCGGCTGGTCACGACGCCTGTTTTTGCGCCCTGGTCGAGACAGGGCTGGAGGATGTGGACAACACGCAACGATCCCAGCGCGTTCACCTCAATCTGGCTGCACGTCGGCCAGAGAGATCCCGGCGACATGGATAAGCACGCCCCCATGCGTTTCGGCCCAGGCGCTGGGTCAGGGCGTAGGCCGCCAAGTTGGATGACACATCGCCCCCCGCCTCACCGCGCACGCCCTTTGCTGCCAGGGGGGGGGTGCATCACCCAAACAGGCTGCAATCACGTTCGCCCCGCGCTCGCATAATTGCAGGAACAGCGCATTTGCAGTGCCTCGGCTAGCTCTCATGATCAGATAGGTTGCCACGCGATTTCCCTTCCTATCTTCAGTCCTGCCTACAGCTATGCTATGCTTTGATAGAGGCGTCTGGATCAACACGGGCAGCTCGTCCCGAGACGCGACCACACCGCTTATGTCAGAGAGAGACCCCTCCGCCGTCAGACGCACACTCGCCGCTGTCCTGAGTGCCGATGTTCAAGGCGATAGTCGCCTCATGGGTGATGATGAAGTCGCCACGATTCGAACACTGGCCGCGTATCGGGAATTGATGGTCCGGACTATTCAGCGACACACCGGCCGGGTGGTCGATTCTCCCGGAGATAATCTTCTGGCCGAGTTTTTGAGCGGAGTTGACGCAGTGCAATGTGCGGTCGAGATTCAGATGGAGCTTGCCCTGCGAAACGCCGAGATTCCGGTAGAGCGACAGTTGCACTACCGCATGGGTATCGACGTCGGCGATGTGGTCGTTGAAGAGAGGCATATTGACGGAGACGGAGTCAACATCGCAGCCCGTCTGGCAAGCCTAGCTGAAAGGGGAGGCATCTGTATCTCGGGCGCCGTGCACGCACAGATAGCAGATAAGCTCAACTTGACGTTCACCTATCACGGCGAGCAGCGGGTGAAGCATATTGCCAATCCCATTCAAGTCTATCAGGTGCACTGGGAGGCGGCAGACCGCGCGCCACTCACACTCGCCAGCGACCTTCGTCCCCTGGAACCATCGCCCCCAGGGCCCGGCTCCCAGATCATCCTCGGTCTGGTTATCCTTGTGATTCTCGGCCTTGGCACCTTCGCCCTCAAAGACTGGTACCCGCTCTTATCATCGCCAGCCTTCTGGCATCCTCCTCGTCTACCGTTGCCCGACAAGCCCTCAATTGCCGTGCTGCCCTTTACGAATATGAGCGGCGACCCGGAGCAGGAGTATTTCAGCGACGGCATCACCGGAGACATCATTGCTGACCTCTCGAAAATCTCGGGCCTGTTTGTCATCGCCCACAATTCTTCGTTGGCCTACAAGGGCCGGGCGGTCGATGTTGAGCAGGTCGGACATGACTTGGGCGTCCGCTATGTTCTGGAAGGGAGTGTGCGCTGGGTCAGTGACCGGGTTCGTCTTAATGCTCAGTTATTAGACACCACCACAGGCGGTCATGTCTGGACGGAGCGCTATGACGGCAAAACACAGGATATTTTTGTCCTCCAGGATCAGATCACACAACAAATTGTCCAGGCCCTCCACATCACCCTGACCGCGGATGAGCAGGCCCGTCTAGTCCAAAAATCGACCGACAACCTCCAAGCCTACAATTTCGTTTTGCGCGGGAAAAGCGACCTCTGGCGCACAACGCCGGAATCGATGGTCCAGGCCCGGCACCTGTTTCAGCGGGCCATCGCCCTGGACGCACAGTATGCCTCGGCCTATGCCTGGCTGGGCTGGGCAGACTTCATCGGCGTGGTGATGCAGTGGGAGCAAGACTCCCAGATTCCACTGCGCGCGCATACCCTCGGGCAGCGGGCGGTGGCCCTGGACGACTCCTTGCCCGTCGCACATCGGTTATTGGGCTATATCTATCTGTTCGAGAAACAGTATGCTCGGGCGATTAGCGCGCTGGAGCGGGCGGTGGCGCTCGCCCCGAACGATGCGGACAGTTACGCCTGGTTCGGGAATGCGCTCACTTTCGCGGGACGGCCACAGGATGCGCTTCGACTCATCCGGCAGGCCATCCGCCTCAACCCCCGCTATCCCTTTCTTTACTTATATTTCCTGGGGCATACCTACCGCATGCTTGGCCAACTCGAGGAGGCCGCGGCCGTCTTGAAGCGAACGCTCGCCCATAACCCGGATTTTCTTCCAGCCTATTACAATCTGCTCTTGGCCTCAGTTGAGTTAGGCCGTATTGACGAATCCCGGGCGCTGGCAACGAAGATTCTTCGCCTCAGCCCCAACTTCTCGGTCACCACCGTGAATCAGGTGCTTCCGTATAAAGACCCCGCCAGCCTCGAACGTGTTATGGCTGCCTTTCGGGAGGCCGGCTTAGAGGGAAATCCTCGCAATTGAATTCTTTTTCAAGAGCTTGGACGCGCCAGGCATTCAGGCTTGAGTCGGTTGTGAGACTGCGGTCGCCCAGTCGCTCGTGGAACGCTTTTCCGACTCACAGGTCGAATTTTCCCGAGTATTCCTTGTGTGCGGTCACCAGCGGAAGCGGGTCGCCATCCGATTCTTGAATCCGTATCCACTCCTCACCCACCTGACACGACTCGGCATAGACTTTTTGGCTTCGCCTTGCCCATGGACGCCCCCAGCATGACGCCGGGAGCACAGCCGATATGGCACTGCTCCTCGTTCGACCACTCAACGATTTTAGGGTGAACTCTCCCGGTCGCTTTTTTGGCGGCGTGCTCTTGATAGGGATGAGCCTCACTTCCTGATCTGCCACTAATGGTGACACAAACGCCTTGAGGATGCTTGCAATTCCTGTGGCTGCCCTGCCCGTCTCTGTCAATGAATTCAGTAGGTTCCAACTGTTTGATCAGCTCTCGGATCTCAGGCGGCGTTCTCCATATGGCCCCGATTCCCAAACCCTGCTCAAGTACTTCCGTATAAGGCCCCGGCCATCCTCAAACAAGTGAAGAACAACAATGGCATCAATTTTCGGCAATTTAGAGAAGCAGCGACAACACTATCAATAGCGCATCCACACCAGGGAGGCTCCTCTGAGCCCTTTTCCGCCGGATCGCAAGACAAAGGCCCGGTCACCAAGCAGGACTTTTCAGGAACTCTGCCGCAATAATCCGTCAATTTTCTGCTTTGAGATCCTAAAGTCCCATCAAGTGCTCTTCATCGAAATTCCCTGCCCTCTTGGGTATCCTCACGCCCATAAACATCCGATGCAGAACCCGTAGAGTCGGGTCGCCCGCTCGCTACAACCACCACCATGAAGCGGCGGGAGTAGCGACATGTACCGTATCATTACGACCCTTGCAGTCATGTGCACAGCCTCCGTGGCCCATGCTACGACAATTCCCGGACCAAACAGCATCCAATACGGCATGAGAGTCATTTCCGGCTGGAAATGCCGGGCGAATGGTCGCCTCATCGTTACCTATACCAACCGCAAGTCATATAGACTGATGCATTGAGTCGTGGGGACCGTCACGATGGCGCCACGGCCCAGCTTCGCCGGGTGGTTTTGGTGATGACGTCGGGTTGGTCGGTGAGCCATTGCCACGCCGTCCAGCAGGCTTCCCTCAGGGCGGCGACATCCTTGAACATACGGTTGGCGGAGCGGTTCGATTTCAGGACCAGAATGACCTGTTCCATGGGATTGAGTTCCGGACTGTATTAGCGGAGGCAGCCCGGCCCCGTTAGTGTATGGTAGCGCGCCCCCCCCCCCGGATACCCCCTCTGTGTGTTAGGCGGAACTTCCTCAGCGCTGAACTGATCTAGGGCCTGTTCACACTCATGTGGATGATTATGCATGATTCTGGTC
Organism: uncultured Binatia bacterium (SeqCode); assembly: GCA_965116085.1. Classification (GTDB taxonomy): domain Bacteria; phylum Desulfobacterota; class Binatia; order Bin18; family Bin18; genus Bin18. Next base: position 3,033,997 of record OZ220487.1, on the reverse strand, counting down.
TCTTGGCTGTAGGGACCGCACGCAAGCTCACTACGACCGGATCGCGCCTCCTCTCCCGGTGCCGCGCGGCCCGGTCCGCCTCTCCCCTCGCCCCGTGCTCCCCGCCCTCTGGTCGGTCGCCGAGCAGGGCGGCACAGGGCGCGGGTTACCGGCCCGATGTGGCACCTGGCCCCCCCCTCTCCCCCCGGCTGCCCCGCCGGTCGCAAACCGGGGGGCGCGCCCGGGTCTGCGCGCATCTGCACCGGGAACCGAGCGTACGCCTCACGCGGGCGGCCCGGTCGCTCGCCAGCCCCCTCGTCCAGGTCCCTCCCGCCGGCCCGGGGGCGCGCACACAACCGGGCCTCCATCCCTCGGCCGCTCCCGAGGCGGGTGGACCACCACGATGCCTAGGGGTGCCGCGGGCGATCGCCTGGCGCTCGTCTGCGCGCGGACGCCCGGGCCCGCCCACGATGCCCCGGCGGGCCGCCAATTGCTGCCTCGCCTGGGCCCACACCCCGCTCCTCCCGCGGTGCTGAGGGCCCGGGCGTCCGCGGGCGCCCAGCCGCGGCCCTGGGCCGTGGCGCTGGGGGAGGAGCCCGTGGGGCCGCCGCGGCGGAGCCGGGTGAGCCCTTGGGCGTCTGCCCTGAGCTGTCCACGCGGCGCACCGCAATCGCGCGGGTGTTGCGTCGATTGCAGGGATGCCGCCGCCTCTATCTCGCGATTCGAGCAACTCGATGTGCTCTTCCTCGGATGCATCGGCTTCGCCCTCATCATGGATGCCTTGCGATAGTGTTGACAGACCCTAACTCGCTGAATTGGTTGTGCCATGGGCGTGATCGGGAGGATGCAACCGCAATATGTGCCCATCATGATGGGGGGGGGGATAGGTGGGGGGGGGCGTGAGGTAGTGACAGGCGATATGTGGGGATTTCCTGTTTGTCGCCTGTGCCCATACCGGTGGCCCCATGACCTTTCACCCTCGAACGCGTCCCCACCCCGGACGGAAAGCTCGCCGGGCTGCTCAGACAGGCCGGGCGCGCGGGCTCCCGGAGCCGCAAGAAGCCTGTTGCCACCCTCGCCAGGCTCCCCGCTCAGGTCAGTGAGGGCGTCCGCCCCGTGCGCAAGGGCGGTGGCACCGTTGGGGAGGGCGGGGATCTCATGCCGGGCGAGCGCTCGCGGGCCCCCGGCCCTGGGATGGCTGTGCTCGGCCCCGGTCGCCGGCGCGGCGTCGCGCGCCGGCTGCCCCGCCCTGACAGCCGCCCGCCGCAGTCTTGGGCCCTGGCTCGCCCTGGGGCCTGGCACGGCGCCACCTGGTGGCGGCGGCGCGGATCCGCTACGCCGGGTCGCGTGCCTGGCTTGAGGGCCGGAGGTGCCCGCGGGTCACCTGCGGTCACACCCGTGCCGGTCAGCGGGGCAAGCCGCCGGGCGTGTACGGCCTGTTGTGCCGTGCCCGGGGGGCCTAGGGCGGTGGCGGTGTTGGCCGGCCACCCCGCGGCCCCGGCGCCCCGGGCCTCCCCGGTGGCGAGGCTCTGCCCGCACATCGGCAGGGCCCGGGTGGCCCTGGGGGGCCGCGGCCTGCTCCCCCCGGCCTGCATCCGCGAGGCCCGGCTGGCGGCCCCCGCAGAGGGGCTGACGGCGAGCGCCGCCGCGGGCCGCGCTGGCCCCCGGAAAGGGGCCGCGCGGCGCGACCACCGAGGCGGACACGCCGCCCACCGCCGCCCAGGCGGCAAGCACTTCGCCAGCACCAGCACCGATCCCTCCTGCCCCTGGTGCCGTCAGCAACGGAGCGACCGGGCGGCGCGCTTCGCCGGGGTCTCCATCGTCCACCCCCGCCAGGAGGACCTCGCGCCCGCCGCTGCGGTCGAGGCCGACCAGCGCCTCGGTGGAGCCCCCGCTCGGACTCCGCCCGAGCGGGGGCTCCACCGAGGCGCACGGCCACAGCCCCGGGTGCCTGTGCAGGCTGGCCTAGCATGTGGCAGGGCAGCGGCGCCAGCGCCTGGCACCGCTGCCCTGCGAGGACCAGGGCCGGGAGGCGGCCCCCCGCCCGCGCTCGCCACCCGTGGAGCAGGCTCAGCCCGCGCTGGCAGCCAGGCCCAAGGCGGCGCCCCGGCAGAGCCCCCCGACGGGCTGCCGCCGGGGCACAGCTGCCGCCCCCTCAGCGACGAGCTGGCCAGTGGCGGCAACGTCATCCGTCTGCTTGGTGCCAGCACACAACGCCCGACCGTCGTCACCCAGCCGACGAGGTGGCAGAGTCGCGCCGGCCAACTCCTCGCCGTCAAACCCCACCCTTCTGTGCCCATCAACAGGACAGGATGAAACCAGACTCCTCAGCCCCACAATGACGACAACTCACAACCTTGCCAAGCCTCTGGCTGCCTGTGGAGCCGATGAAGTTCCAGTAGCATATCAACAACGGCTTTGTGCCGCCTGGAATTGGGGAAATCTGGCCGATGGGACACATAATATGGTGGTGTATAACAACACCGTGGAGTTCGACCGGCGGCGACGTTCACGGGGGTGACGACCCGGGTGGAGTTCTTACGGGGAGTGGCCGGCTCAGGGACCGCACTCCTGAGCGATGCACAGCGGGCAACACTGGAGTGGTCGGAGTTCCCTCAAGGGTTTGCAGTCACGGGCTTGATGGACATTCCTGAGAGTGGGGATGTACGCCAAAAGCGAAAACGGCCGGCCTACTCTGGCTTCAGTTTCCCTCATACGTGAGGCTTCACGCCAGGAAATCCCAGATGATTTCTTTCGCCAGCAAACGCCCCGGAAGAATTTGGCATCAAGGAGATGGGCGAGGAAGACACACCTGAGGGAGATTTCCTGCCGAGCCTTTCCAGACTCCCTATCAAGTCGCATGTATAAAGGCGATCAGTAGTCAAACTAAGTGGAACCACAGTTTAAGCCCCTCCTCTGTTCACTCTCCACTATGCATTTGTCTTTTCTCCAACTCTGCCATACGCTTATCCTTTTGAAATTATTTGCTCACAGCCTTTTATGAGGCAGTTCTAGACACTAAGGAAACAAACGTAATGGGCCAGATGATATTTCGCCACGTGACACAGGGGATGACTGATGAAAGCGGCAAGCTCGTTCAGCCCGCCCGCGAGCTTGAACCAAACGCACGATAGCCTTCGTGAAGATGTTCTTGTCAGTCCAGCGAAGACGACGCCGTCACACATCGCTTCTTCTGCGACATAGAGCGATCTTTCAAGAGATCAGAGAAGGATTCCGGGATTGGATACGTGGGAAATCCGAGGAGAAGGTCCTAGAGTGGGTGGCTCCCCGTCCCTGAGAGATTAAACCGTAACAAAGATAAGGAAAAAGGCACTCCACGCCATAGCGAGTTTGGATACGACGGTGCAGAAAAATCTCGCTGATCCCCTTCAGCGGAGACGTAGCGTATCCGCCTTGTCAAAACCTGTACGCTTACACCGACAGTCCTGTCGTCTCGGGCAGCCCCAATAGCAGATTCAAATTCTGAATGGCCACACCGCAGGCACCCTTCCCCAGATTATCGAGAATCGCTATCAGCAGAACATGGCCGGCGGGATGGGGGGCAACATGGATGTCCATGCGATTGGTGTTATTACAGGCCTGCGGGTCGAAGCTGCGATCGTTGATTTCCAGGGGTTGCTCGTTAGGCAGCACCCGCACAAACGGCTCCTGTCGGTAGCGCTCCCGTAAGACTGCCAAGACTGTCTCGCCCCCTCTCCGTTGCAACAGCCTGGCATGAATCGGCACCTGGACCCGCATGCCGCAGCGGAACGGACCGACCGCCGGTACGAAGTGGGGGGCACTGTCAAGCAGACTGTACTTTGTCATTTCCGGAACGTGCTTATGCACCCGCTCCAGGGCGTACGGCGCTTCGTATGCCAACGAGCCTAAACCCCGCTCGGCATCTTCCCATTTTTCAATCAGTGGCCGTCCGCCGCCTGAATAACCGGACAGGGCATGAATAGAGATCGGCGTCTGTTTCTCGAGCAGGCCAGCCTCAAGCAAGGGCCGAACCAACAGCAGAAAAGCCGAGGGGTAGCAGCCGGGATTGGCAACATATTTTGCGCTCCGGATAGCAGCACGTTGGTCGGACTGGAGTTCTGGCAGGCCATACACCCAGCCGTTCTCGACTCGATGCGCCGTACTCGCGTCAATCAGCCGGGTATTCGTATGCGCGGCCCACGCCGCAGCCTCGCGTGACGCTGCATCGGGCAGGCACAGAATGGCCACGTCAGCCTCATCTAGCACCGCCCGCCGTGCCGCATCCCGCTTGCGCTGTGCTCCGGCCAAGGTCAACAATTCGATGTCGCTCCGTCCCGCCAGCCACTCCCGGATACGCAGTCCGGTCGTGCCAACATGACCGTCGATATAGACTTTCGGAAGCATGCTTCTTTCCCTCTTAACCGTTAGCTGATTCTATTATACGGAGTGGTTTCCTGCAGTGGCAATGAGACCCCCCTCCAGTCTAACTCGGGCAGTGAAGGACGAAAAACTGAGCGCACGCTCAACCTCTCTGGCTGGTTTTGTCTCAGTTTGAACAATTGGACGGAACGATACATTGTGGCCTTGACCTCTATGGAAGATTGTAGTTGGATTTCTGCGCACCGGGGACCTATGAATACCGACGAGCGGTGCCACGACCCGGCGGGGGTCGAAGCCGCGTCGACACGCGCCAGCGATACGCCCCGAAAGATCAATAAAAACAGGCAATTACCCTCCCCCCCCCCCAAGAACCTGACCGGCCGCCCAGCCCCCGCTAGCGACGCGGTTAAACGCGGGGGCCGGAGCATCTGGAACCAGCTGGCGCACCCAAGGCGCGCGTTGCATGACGGACGATGACCACCGCACGCGGGCTGCTCGCCCCCTGCGCGTCAGGCCGTCATGTTTAGCAGCCAGAGATAAAGGACAGCTATACAGCTCGCCCCCTGCGCGTCAGGCCGTCATCCCCCCGGCGCGCGCCGCTAGTGCGCAATGCGCCTCGTCCCGCGCCGGGCGGCGGCCCATTCCCCCGGCGCGCGACTATTGCGGGCACCTCTATCAGGCACATCCCCCATGACGCCTGCTGGGCCCGGCTCAAGCAGGCGTGGGCCAGGGTGCCCTCATCATCCCTCCCCCCCTGCCTCCTGTTCGGGGCGGACGCCGGCAGGAAAGCCGGGGGAGGGGGGGGCCGGCCATCCCCTCTCATTTCGTCTCCCTGCAGGGGCAGGGGGTCAGCCCACAAGTCATCAGACCGAAGAGAAGAGTAGAGGATGCAGAAAGTTTTGCGCAAACGTGTAGTGATGGCCGCTTAGGCGGCGGTCGTGTGGAGCCTCCCCCCCGTCTGCCCACGGACAAGGCTCCGCTGATGGACACCAAGGAGCCTACTTGGTGTTCGCCCACTGGTCCGTAGAGGACGGCACCAGCACGAACGTGGCCGTGCACAGGCCATCGGGGGGGGGGGGGGGGGGGATCCGGCGAGCGATGAGCCCCCTCGGTCGCCCAGATGGCGGTGCGGGACTGTATGGGGAAGATCGCCGCGGAGTTCAATATCTGTCTCATGCCGGGGGACTCGTGGACCCGCGACCCTCACGATGGCAGGGCTCATGGTGGGGAGCCCGGGGGCCTGTGACGACAAGATGCACGCGGCGGAGCCGGGTGAGACCTTGGGCGTATGACCGTGAGAGTGGGGAGCCCGGGGGCCTGTGACGACAAGATGCACCAGGGGGGCCGCACCCGCACCGGGCAGATGGTGGGCACCCCGATGGTCGCGCTCGGCCCGGCCACGAGTGGGCGGCTGGAGGTTTGGAATACCCCGGCGAACGCACTGAAGGGCGGGCCGGATGCGGACACCGAGCCCGATCATGCCATGCTCAACACCGATGACCAATTCATCGGGGGCAAAGCGACGCTGGTCTCGCCGGGGGCGGGATTTGCGTCGACCTACGATGCCGTGGCGGGGCTGTGGGGATTGGGTGAATATTCCGGGGGGCGGCTTTACAGGCTACCGAGCCTATGGCGTCAAGGCCACCTACCCCGATCCCACTCCCAACGACGCCACCGATGATCGCGTGGATACCGGGGACGGGTGCCGGAGCGTCGATAGAGATGGTAACGGCGAGGTGCAAGAGAAAAAGACGGGGGCTCATAATGAGTTCCGTGTGTTCTCGCGGTCCCTCTTTTCTCCTTCGGGAAACTTTCCGTACAGTCTGGTCGGTCAGTGGACGGCGTCCAACGATGAGCATGTTCAGACCTCCACCAAGGTGATCACCTTGGTGGAGGAGCCGCCGCTGCGGTACGAGGGGCAGAAGACGGCCGGGGGGCCAAGGTGATGGCCACGGACCCGGTGAGCATTCTGGTGTTCGACGAGGATGGAGAGCTGGCGCTCGACAGTCGCGAGGTCCTGCTCGACCAGGACCAACGTGTGCACGTTCCTGCCTCAGGAGCTGGCTATGGAGGACGACATGGGGCTGCTGCCGGGCCTCTCCTGTAACGGGCGGCGGGTGGGTGGCCTGCAGGGGGCGACGAGTGGGCTATTCCGGATCTTCAATAACACGGCCGTGACGCTGGACGGCGCTGGCCTCGTGACCAATGACGGGAGCGAAGCGACGGATCTGAGCGTCAAGAAGGCCACCGCGGGGGCGAGTTCGGGGGATCCCCCGACGCGGCCCAAGGGCGGGCAAGTTCCCGATGGCAATTACCGCTTTCCCACGATCGGTTTGGTCTTCTCGTACTTCAGGGGGACGGACGGCCGGGAGTACGACCAAGTCTCGGAGTTGCAGAGAGACTGGCATTCTTCGGCGAGTCGTGATGATGCAGGGACCGCTGAGAATGCACGGACGGATAACCCTAGTCTGTAGCGGCGGGCCTGCGTCCAGTGGTCGCCCGGTCGCGGGTGGGGGCGACCATAAACGGAGCGGGAGAAATCTCTGCTCCGTTTATGGTGGGGCACTCAGAGGGCCAGACGGGGCGGCTAGGGGATTGACGGCTGGCGGCTGCTCCGCCCAGGGACGTCGCCAATACGGATCCCTGCACGCCGACCCAGGTCGCCACGGAGTCGCGCGGCACCGGCAAATCCGGTCTCGGCTCGGAGGCCTGCGGCGTCGCTTGCAGCAGACCGATTGTGTCCGCCACTTCTGCACAGCAGAGACGGCCACAGACGGGCGGGGGCGGCCGGCACCGGGTCAGTGGATCCTTCCTCGGGGTGGAACCGCAGATGATCCAGGGCGACAACCACCCCGGCCGGCAGCTAGTTGAGTTGCCGCTCCACCGGCGGCTCCGCACAGTCTGGCGCGAGGCGCCTCAGCCGTTCCTGGGATCTGCGCTACCACCGGTTTGCGACTGAACGTCGGCGGACACGTCGGTCGTGTCTCATTTTGAACCGTACCCCCTTATTTTGATTGGCCAAAAAGTTTCAAACTGAGATACTACCCCCTGCCCCGCCACTTGACAGGCTGTTTCGGAGTATGCCACAGGTGCAGTATTCGTATATACAGCACGACTCAGGAAGCTAGGCTTTCTTTGGAGAGGAGGGTGGTATGGCAAAGCTACTCGTGATCTCGGCAGACTCGCATATGATGGAGCCTGCCGATCTGTGGAAGCAACGGTTGGACAACAAATTCCGCAGCCAAGCGCCGAAAGTGGTCGCAAATCCGAAGAATTCGGGTTTTATTTTTGTAGCGGATGGCATCGACCCTTTTCCCATCGCCGGTGGATTCGGAGCCGGACGGTCGGGGGAAGAGCTGAAAGACCATATGAGCAAAGGCTATGAAGCCGCCCGTCCAAGTGGCTGGGATCCGGTCGAACGCATCAAGGATCAAGAGATCGACGGGGTCGAAGCCGAGGTGCTCTATACCACGCTCGGTATGCCACTCTTCGGGCTACCCAATGCCGATCTGCAACGGGCATGCTTTCGCGCCTATAACGATTGGGTTGCGGAATTCTGTTCACATAGTCCCAAACGCCTGTACGGCATCAGCCTGATCTCTCTTGAGGATATTGATGAGGGGGTCAAAGAGCTGGAGCGGACGCACAAGCAAGGTATGCGCGGTGCCATGATCTGGGGTTCTCCGCCGGAGGACAAGCCGTATAGCAGCCGCGAGTATGATCCCTTCTGGCAGGCTGCCTCGGAACTGCACATGCCGCTCTCACTCCACGTGATTACCGGTAAGAGTAAAGAGAGCAAAGTCGATTTTTCGCAGATCAGCCTATTCTATATGAATGTGATCCACGAAGTGCAGCGTTCCCTATCCACGCTCGTTTTTGGTGGCGTGTTGGAGCGTTTTCCCGCACTGAAAATTGTTTCCGCCGAAAATGACACAGGCTGGTTCCCGCACTTCATGTATCGTATGGACCATGCCTACGATAAATTCCATGCCATGGAAAAAGAGCCTCTGCCGATGAAGCCGAGCGAATATGTCCGGCGACAGATATGGGCGACCTTCCAGGACGATCCGGTTGGTCCGGCGACCTATAAGATCTTTGGCGAGGACAACTACATGTGGGCGTCCGACTTCCCGCATACTGACTCAACTTGGCCGGAATCCCGTCAGTGGATCAAGAAGGACTTCGACGGTGTGCCCGGGGAGGTCACCCGCAAGATTGTCTTTGAGAATGCGGTCAAGGCGTACCGGATGGAGTTGGACTGATCAGGAACGTTGACTCGTCTGAAGTGAAAGGGTCGGGGAGTCCTCCCTGACCCTTTTATTTTTCTTCGCTATGGAGGTCTGGGCATTTGAGCCGTACAGTTCCGGCCATTACAGGAGGAGAATCCATGGATCATTTCAGACGCAACGTTGCTCGCGCTCGTTGGAGGAATAGCCCCTTCTTGTCTGCTTCCCGCGACCAACCCTAGCGTGCCGCTGCCTACCACCTCCGTCGCCAAGCTTTGGGATGGAAAAGTCAGATGTCGTTTTTATCGGCAAAGCGACCGGCGTGGAAACGATAGAAGCGGATGGCTGGCTGTTACGGCTCCTTCAAGCAGATGATGGGCTCAGAGCGGTTGTACGAGTTTGAGGCCATACGGGTGACGTTGGCGGTCACAACGTCGATTAAGGCGGCGGATGAATCGCCCTTGATTATCGAAACGCTTGCCTCACAAGAACAGTGTGGCCTTCCGTTTCAGACTGGATAACGACTATTCGTATTGCCGACCGCAGTCCACAGGGCGCTTTGAAAACCGACATGTACACCCGGACTGCCACGGTCGCCCAAGCGGCCGAAGATATTGCAGACCTGGTTAGAGAATAGGCGGCGCCATATCCTAATCCAAACGTCAGGCATCCACTCCCCCGTCCAGAAAAACGATAATATCCTCAAACGCCTGGGGGCTCCGAGTTGCGGTAGGCGGCGATAGATATCGTGTTTTTTGCGGGCTTCAATCTGGTGGCGTGCTCCAAGGGCTGCGCTGGACCCGACCGCACTCCCCGCTCGAATGGCCGGATCTCATCAATCAAGGTCTGGAACTCCTAGGCGTTAGCCGCCTGTCAGACCGCGCCAGGTTTGCCCGTTTGATCCAAGCCGCGCTGGTCATAGACCAAGACCCCAAAGTCCTCTTTCAGTGGCGAATCAAACGCATTCGGCAACCCGCAGGTCCCCCCCGTTCCACTGATGGCGAGCAGGCACGGGCCAGCCCCACGCAACCTCGTAATACGCATGAATGTCTCGGACAGCCGCAAATGGCATAGTCAGCCTCCGGCTCCGGTAGCGTTTCTATAGCTGCCCTCAAGCAACCTTGGGGATCAAGGAGCGTATTTGTCCAACAGCGGAAAGAGTGTGGCTTTCCCTTCGGACGGCACAAAAATACCGCCCGCTCGGCTCCAACTCACGGTATTGTTGCAGCACCGCTTCATCTCCGGGAGCACTCGGGAAAGAAATCGAAATCTCACCCGGTTGGCGACCGACCTTTTCTGCTCGGCTCCAGAGTCATCCACGACTGCGGGCAGGTCTTTATGGGTCCGGGTATTGGGAAACCAACCATCCCGAGAGCACACTACCCGGTCGAGTCCGTTTGAGGCATGAGAGGCCAGGATGAGGGGCGGATGGGGTTTCTGCACCGGCTTCGGGTAGGACCGGACCGGATCAACATTAAAGCAGGTGCCCGATGGAGAGATGATCAACCGAGGCAACCTCATTGGCCATTGGAATCGGGTCGCGCTCCATGGCGAGACAGATTCCACTCCCGATTTTTATGTCGGTGGTGACGGGGGCTGCGGCTGTGAATACCGCAAACAAGTCGTGCGTATACCAGTATGCCTTGGGCAAATCGCCCCCGAGGGGAAAGAGCATACGGCGGCTAGCCGGAATATGGGTGTGTTCCAGGTACCATACGGACTCAAAGCGGCGTTCTTCGCAGGCAGCGGCCAACTCATCCGGCCGGAGAGAAGAATCTGTGGCAAGCATCTCGATACCGAGCGTCATCTGACCCTCCTTTAGGCGTTGCCTCTCTGCGCCTGTTGACGCCCCGCCCGGCCGAAGTCAAGCAACACACCAGCAAAGCGCGTTGACGCTCAAGGGAGGGAACGATAGGCTGCGGGGCCCTCTTTCAAAAGTCAGCAAAGGATTGGGAGCAGCCATGAGCAGGGAAGACCGCGCAATACCAATGGACCGTTCAGAAACGAATGGCGCGTCTCGGATCGAGGACCTGGAGGCCTTCGGCCCTCCGCGTCCCACTACATCCGCCCATATTATTCAGGACGACCGGGAAGCAATCGATATCGCCCACCGTTTGGCAAAAAGCTTTGCGCAGGAAGCGGCGCTGCGTGACCGGGAACGCCGTCTGCCGCTTACCGAACTGGACGCCTTCTCGCAGAGTGGCTTATGGGGCATGACCGCGCCCAAAGCCTATGGCGGCGCCGAGGTCTCATATGTCACGGTGGGCGAGGTCATTAAAATTATCTCCGCCGCCGACCCGGCGCTTGGCCAAATTCCGCAAAATCATATTGGCGTACTCGATATCGTTCGTCTGTGCGCCAGTGAGGAGCAGCAGCGTTTTTTCTTTGGCGAGGTCTTAAAAGGCATGCGTCTCGGCAATGCTTTTTCCGAAAAAGGCAGCAAAACCGCCAGCCAGTTTGAAACGCGCATACGTTCCCACAGGGACGGCTATATCGTGAATGGACAAAAGTTTTATTGCACTGGCGCGCTCCTCGCCCACATGGTGCCAGTCGCAGCGACCGATGAGCATGGTCAGGTACAGCTTGCCTTTGTGGAACGTGATGGGCCGGGACTGCGCATTATCGATGACTGGTCGAGTTTCGGCCAACGCACCACGGCCAGTGGGACTGTCCTGCTGGAGGACGCATTCGTACCGGCCAGCCATGTTGTCCCGGCGCATAAGGCGTACGATAAACCAACGGCGAACGGAGCAGTCTTACAGATTATTCATGCGAGTGTCGATCTCGGCATTGCCCAGGCCGCGATTGATGAGACCATCCACTTTGTCCGCAGCTATACCCGTCCGTGGATCGACAGCGGTCAGGAGCACGGCTACGAGGACATGTATTCCATCGCCCAAATCGGCGACCTGAAAATGCGCCTGCACGCGGCAGAAGCCGTCCTGGACCGGGCTGGTCGCACGGTCGATACGACAATGGCCGATCCGGATGAAGACAGTGTAGCCGCGGCGTCTATTGCCGTGGCTGAAGCAAAAGTGCTGACCACGGAAATTGCTATTCAGGCAACCAATACACTGTTTGAACTCGCCGGCACTCGCTCAACCCTTGAAGAGTATAACCTGGATCGGCACTGGCGGAATGCCCGTACGCATACGCTGCACGATCCCGTCCGGTGGAAATTTCAGGCCATCGGCAATTACTATTTGAACAACATCAAGCCGCCACGCCACGCGTGGATATAATAATAGAAGAACAAACCAAGGAGTATCTATGAGTCAGGCACCCTCGCAAGCCGCTCCTCCACCGAATCAAGATATTCGAGTCACCGCGCCAATGGCGCGGGTAGAGGCTCCTGCCCATATCATTCGTAACGATCAGGAAGCCCTAGCCGTCGCTCGCCGTCTCGCCGAGCGTTTTCGGCAGGAGTCGGCCGAGCGCGACCGTGAGCGCCGCCTGCCACGTAGAGAATTGGACGCCTTCTCGCAGAGTGGCTTATGGGGCATCACTATTCCGAGAGCATATGGTGGGGCGGAAGTCTCCTTCTCGACCGCCGCCGAAGTCACGGCCATCATCTCGGCCGCAGATTCGTCCTTGGGCCAGATTCCCCAGAACCACTACTACATGCTTGAAGCCGTTCGCCTGGATGGAACCGAGGAACAAAAGCGCTTCTTTTTCAAGCGGGTCCTGGAAGGCGACCGCTTCGGGAATGCTTTTGTCGAGCGTGGCACCAAAACCGTCTTCGAATTTCAGGCACGCCTCACGGCCGGCGGCGGCCGCTTGCTCCTGAACGGCAGAAAGTTCTATGCCACGGGAGCGGTATTTGCCCACTGGGTACCGGCTATCGCCAGGGACGACCAAGGGCGAATTGTTATCGTCTTTGTCAAGCGCGATGCGCCGGGAGTCACGATCATTGACGACTGGTCAGGGTTCGGCCAGCGGACCACAGCCAGCGGGACCGCGGTGTTCGAGAATGTTGTGGTCGATCCTTTTTATGTTATTGATCACCAAGCGGCGTTTGATCGGCCCACCCCGATGGGCGCCGTTGCTCAAATTTTTCATGCCGCGGTCGATGCCGGCATCGCCCGCGCAGCCTTGGCCGAGACGATCGCCTTTGTCCGTCAGCATACGCGTCCGTGGATCGATAGCGGCCAGGAACACGGCTGTGAAGATCCGTACACGATTTATCAGATTGGCGAGCTTGAGGTTCGGGTGCATGCCTCGGATGCCTTGCTCGAACGGGCAGGCCGTTTTGTGGACACAGCGGTCGCCTCGCCGGCCCAGGAGAACGTCGCTCAAGCCTCGATTGCCGTGGCTGAGGCAAAAGCCATGTCCACAGAAGTCTCCCTGCTGACAACGAACAAGTTATTTGAGTTGGCCGGCACCCGCTCCACACTGGAGGAGTACAACCTGAGCCGTCACTGGCGCAATGCTCGCACCCATACCTTGCATGACCCCGTGCGCTGGAAATATCACGCCATTGGGAACTACTGGCTGAATGGTGTGTCGCCGCCGCGGCACGGGGCGAGTTAGCGGCAGTCCTTCCCACCTGCGAAGGGCAGGGGATCCCCAAGGGATATTTTACCTCGGGGTATGCTCGGCAAGAAAACGCTCGATCACCTGCTTGGCGGCCGGATGATGCTCGGGATCCTTCCAGTTTTCAAGCAGGGTTGCGTTGGGGGCGAGTGCGGCAATCTCCCGGGAGGTTTCCTGCGGATGGTAGAGGTCGTCTCCCAGAAAGACTAGGAGTGGCGTCTGACACTGGGAGACAAATTCTTTGGAGACGTTGAAGAGGAAGTCGCCACTGTACATATTCGTTTTGAATGACTCCCAGGCCGCGTCGTCCACCTCGGGCCGCCCAGGTTTCAGTTCAGCGGCCCAACCGTCAAACATGTCAAAAAACGCCTGACGGTTATCGGATAGTCCAATCGTCTGAAAGAGAATGGCTGACGCAACACGCGGCGGCGCGGCCCGGATGAGGCCCATGCAGTAGGGTCCGCCAATGCACATGCCGGCCACATGGAAGACCTCAACCCCCAGATGGTCCATTAACGCCAGTTGATCTTCCGTGTAGGTATGCCAGCTATCCGCGGCACTGATCGGGGCGGTTGATTGGCCAGCGTTGCGTTGATCCATGGCGATCACGCGATAGCTGGGGGCAAGCTGCTCAATAGGGTTCCAAGGAGTTTGCTGCCAAAAGGACACGGAGGAGCGCATCCCTCCCGGTGCGATGAGTAAGAGCGGAAATCCCGTGCCTCGCTCCTCGTAATATAACTTGGTCTCGCCACGTTCGAATATCGGCATATTTTCTTCCCTTCGCTTTTTTACCGGAGGATAGAAGCTTCCAGCGCTCTTTTCAAGTTGCGCCCAGTTTCGATCAGGCCGGACGCTTGATATGGCTATACTGCAATAAGCTAGAGTGCACCCCCCATATTTCCCAGAAATCCTCAATCTTCCAGCCAAAGGAAGGAACGATGAAACAGTATCGCGTCATCTCAGCCGACTCGTACGCTATCGAACCCCCTGACCTGTGGACACGCTATCTGCCCCCCAGGCGTATACAGATCGGGAACCACGTGTCATTTCGGAGCCTACGGGAGATATCTGGGTGTGTGAGGGTATGCCGTCGCATAGCACAAACTGCTCGATAGGTGCGGTAGCAAGGAATAAAGAGAAAGCCTACGACGCGGCCGCAGGGCGAGCTACACTACGGACACGAACGAGGGGAACCCGGATGCTCAGGTGCAGTATATGCGTCAGGACGGGGTAGACGCCGAGGTGCTCTATCCGAATTACGTGCAGCAGTCCGTCTGCCAGACGTATAACGACTGGCTGAGTGATTTTTGCAGCACTCAGCCACAGGAGTTATTCGGCATTGCGGTCGTGCCGGTCTTTGATGTTGACTGGGCAACACGCGAATGTCTCCGCGCCAAGGAGAAGGGGCTAGTGGTACTAGCCGCAAGATGCGCCCGACGGCTCACGCTATTCGGCAGCCCAATGGGACCCGCTGGGGGCGACGCTGGCCGAACTCGATATGCCGCTCAGTCTCCACCTTATTGCCTCTGGCTATGCCAATTACCAATTGGACGCAAGATGAGACAAGCGAAGAAAGCGCAGCGGTCGGTCGGCTATGCGACCCTGCGGGTACGCATGGGACGGGCGTTTGGTACGTTTCCTGGAGGGCGTGTTCGACCACCATCCGGGATTGCGGCTGATTTCTGCTGAGAACGAGCTGGCGTGGGTCGCCAACTTTCCGGGTCGCTTGACTGGGAGCACCATGGCGAAAGACCCCATGGTCAGATGCAAACGCTTACCTAGCGAGTATTGGCACCCGCACTGTTATCTGACGTTTCTTGATGACCTGCCGGGTATCATGCTGCGGGAGTTCATCGGGGTGGACCGGATTATGTGGTCGTCAGACTTTCCCCACCTCGATAGTAGTTGGCCCGAGTCCCGACGCTTCTTGGAGGAGCATCTGACTACGTCCCCGCAGAGGAGGCCCGACCGATTGTCGCAGGGACGTACGCGCTTGTATGGTTTGGGAGAGGCTTGATTGGAGAGGCTTCCAGACAGAACAAGGTGGGTCCGGGGGCCCACCTTCCTTTCCATCCCTACGAATCGGCACTGAACAACTCAGCCAGTCGCTCGTCGGCGTAATACACAATAATCACCCGTTCGGCGAAATACCATTCTCCACCGTCACGAACAAATCGGTCGTCATATCGACCAATCGCCTGACGAGGTGTGGTTTCGTCTTTGGCAATAAGGTCGGCGTCCATATAAGACACCACCCGCGCCTCGTCTCCGTTCAGATCAATCTGAATGTTGGCTATCTTGTGACGGAGGTGGGTCAGTTTTACCCGGAAGTATTGGTGGTAGTTCGCATACCATTCGCGCACGGCCTCTCGACCGTTATAGCCGTCGTTCTCTTCAAGGCTGACCACTAACCGTCCGTTGAGATGAAAGAGCGCGGCCACATCATCCGCACTCCCACGGTCAACCGCATGACAATATCGATCAATCACCCGACGGATGGCCGCTTCGTCCATGACCCGACGCATTTCGTCACTCATTGGTTTCCCCCTTGTATTTCTGAGTATTAAGGAGCTTAGTCATCAAACGCCCGCCCGACATCGGAACAGGCTGCCTTACAGAAGTTGAGAACGATGAGACTCGCCTTCATCAATTCACCGCTCCGCTCCGGTTGAAACCAGTGTCCATTGAACTTTCCGCCATGAAACAAATTATTTCTCACGCGGCGCACGTAGAGGAGAACACGGTCAGCCTCATTTTCAGCACAGGGCGGAGTGCACTCCCATTGTAGGCGGCCATCAACGATGACCTGCTTTTTGGGAGGGTTGCTGAGGATACAGTTGACGGCTTTACGGACCTCCTCGTCGGCTCCGGCTAGTGCCACTTGAACTGCTTTTGCAAATTCCTTCCAGTCTGCCTCAGCCAGCATGCGACCCCGCCGTCTGCTTTTCTCGAAAAACCCCGTTGCCTTGAGGGCGTATTCCATTCGAGAAAATGTGCGGAAAAAATCACTCGCCCTCTCCCAAAGCTCTGGTGCATCAGCGCATTCCTCAGGTTCCTTATCAGTCGTATCATCTGTATTGACAGTGGCAGAATCTTACAATTTTTGCGGGGCTAGGGCCATGCCGGGCGCAGCAATAGGCGACGTCACTGGCTCCAGCACCACCACCGGAATTTCGCGTTCGGTCTTAGCCTGATAGTCACTATAGGGCGGGTAGATGCCCACCATTTTTTCCCACAGCGCCGCACGTTCGTCTCCGCTGGTGGTTCGTGCTTTGGCCTGAAAACGCCTGGCCAGCACCTGCACCTCAATGTCTGCATTGACGGCCAAGTTCAGATACCAGCCCGGATTTTTTGGTGCGCCGCCCTTGGAGGCAACCACAATATAATTCCCATCAGCCTCGCCATAGATTAAGGGCACCGTGCCCGACTTGCCGGATCGACGCCCCGTTGTGGTCAGCAGCAGTGTGGGGAGGATCCCTGGGCCACCGACCGAGGCGGAATCCCACATATGTCCGTCCGCGCCATCTGTATTGAGATAGCGTTGCAGATGGTCTGCAATCCAGCCTGGCAGTTGATCCGCTCTCTTGACCGCACTCATGATATCCACCTTGTCCTTTGTTTGATGGCCTTACACGCTGACACTCACTGCTCCGGCAAATCTTCCAAAGTAGGGTTCGGAGCCGCCATGATAACATGCTTTTCAACCCCGTTCCGCCGATGTTCATTTGCCGCTAAAAATTCCTCGCTTTCCACCATATCAATAAAGGCGGCTTGACTCGGATGGGAGACGAGTAGCGCCCAATCCCAGTCCGCCTCACCACCTTCCTGCAGAGATGCTTCCAGCTACCGGCCCGACCCACAGCACCCGTCCGCCTCACTCCTCAACGAACTTCTGGACTGGGTTGGGTATACCGAGCGTAGGCTTCCCGACCGGTGCCGTCACCGTCAAGCGAAGGTGATCGATACTTGATCGGGTTGATCATGGTGACCGGGCCGTCGTCAGACGACTGGTGGAACAAATCAACGTTGAAGGTTCTCATCATTCCCCTCTTGTCGTCCTCGGAACAGATCGAGCTGTTTCTTCTCCCCACTCGCGTTTTCCAATGGATGGGATCCATGCGCTTCAGTCCAGCCCGGGTCGGGCCCCTGCCAGCCAAAGCGTCCGAGATCAGCCACACCCTTCACAGTAAAGACCACACCTTCCTGCTCGAGTAGAGCCTGTTGACGTTGCCCGGTACTCACTCTGCCCTGCGCGTTAATGACCCGCTGCCACGGCACGGGCGGGTCCGGCTGTCCGTCCCGCAGGGCGGCCATGGCGTCCCCAACGTCCCGTGCGCTCACCGGCGGTCCCATGACTTGGGCGATTTGACCGTAGGTTGCTACCCGCCCGTAAGGAATCTGCCGAACGATTTCGTAAACACGCGGGAACGCCGAATGCGGTCCGTCTGGTTCTCCAGCTCGATCAGGCTCGTGCATCAGGCTTCCTCTCCGCTGCTCTCAGGTGAAGCGCAGCATCACTTTCATGCGAAGATCCCAGAGTTGCGCAGGATGGCCTCCCACGGCAGGAGTCCAGCGCCCAGCGGAAAAAATATTTCGTCCGTCCCGATTTTCTGGGCCAACTTGATCTTGCGCGACACGCTGTCCAGGTCTCCGACCAACGGCTCGGCTACCTCCATCTTAAACGGAATACCCCATTTTTCCCAGAACCAGCGGGTATCTGCCTATGATCTGCGACGTTTCCGAGGGGGGGGGTCCGTGAGGACGGGTTGGCCGCCTAGGGCTCAGCTCGGTGCCGGGTGGTCCCGTCCGGTCCGCCTTTTTCTGCCTCCTCCCGATAGATACTCTGCAGGCGGGTACATAACCTCTCGTACAGAAGAATGATAATCGACTTCCCACCTTCCCGGCCCCAATAGCAAATGGATTCCGTATGGTGGGGAAAGCCGGCATACAGCGGGTGCGGCTTCTGGGTAGGGACGCGGCGCACTGCTCCGGGCTTTTCTCGATGACCGTGACCGACTCTTTGAGCGCTCTGCGGTTTTTAAGATCCAGCATGTCACCTTTTAAGCGCGTGGAGTGCTGGCCAATAAACGTGCTCAGCAAACCGAGACGGCCGGTGGCTTCCATGCCCTCGCCCTGAAGGTGATGCTCGGGGTGGCCGAAGAAGCCTTCAAAGCCGGCGTGGTCGCAAACCGTGACATATTCTTTGAGGTCTTTAAGTATGCGCTAGAAGAGATCGGGTCGCTGACCAGCCATGCCGCGTTCGACCTCTTCTCGGATCCCGACCGTACTAGGCAATCGTGTGAATTTTATGCACTTTGTACTCTAGCCCTTCGCCTCGCCACCCTCCCCCATATGCCCATACAGAAAAAGGCGGGCCCGACAGACCCATCCTCCAAGGTAAGCGTAGTACAGAAAGAAAGAGCATAGCGCGAGGGCACCTCTCCCTACGCCGGCACCGACCCCTTGAGCAGAATACGCTGATGGATGCGGCGTTGGCCCGGAGGAAAGTCCATATTGACCGAGTGCGTTACGCTGCGGTTGTCCCACATGAGCACATCTCCGACCCGCCATGCATGGTGATACTGGTACTGCGGTCGTGTCATATGGGTATGGATTTGATCGAGTAGCGCGTCACTCGCTTCCCGTTCCATCTCCAGGATTCGATCAGTCCGGTTCGAGTTAAAATAGATCGCTTTGTGACCTGTCTCATCATGGGTGCGAATCAAGGGATGGACGACATCCGGCGTTTCCGCCGCTTCCTCCTTGGTGCGCTTCATCGCTCGAGCCTGAGCACGCATGGTATCATAGCTGTGAATGGCCCGCAGGCCGTCGAGGCGGGCCTTCATATCTGCGGATAAATCTTCGTAGGCCGCGCGCGCATTGCAAAAACGGGTTTCCCCACCACGTCCAGGAACTTCCAGGGCCTGCAGGAGTGTCACTTTTGCCGGCACCGCAAAATAGGAGTCATCAGTATGCCAGCCCGAGCGCCGGTCGAGGATCAAGTCGGCCGGTTTGTCTTCCGCTGCTTTATAGGTGCTATCAAGGACCGAAACTTCCGGAACTTCTTCAACCCGCATCTTTCGCAACAATTGAATCTGGGGTTCGCCAAAATACCGGCTCACTTGGGCAAAGGCCGCTGGAGTCAGCGGTGCTGAGCGGAAACACACCAAGTGGTACGTCAAAAAAGCGTCTTTAACGGCCGCGACGGTCTCGTCGCTCACTGGCTGTGTCCAATCGACACCTGTCGCCTCCGCCCCGAGGGCGTCACTTAACGGCGTCAACTGAAGCGTCATCGACCCTCCTCCCATAGCACCGGTCCAGTTGGACGGCTACTCATGTATCTACCCTCTCTTTATGCCAGACGGACGGGGGAAAAATCAACCGTTAGAAATGAGCCAAGTAGCCACCATCAACCGCCAGCACTTGTCCGGTGATATACGAGGCCGCCGGCGAGGCCAGGAAGACCGCCGCCCCCGCGATTTCCGCGGGCTCACCCCACCGCCCGAGCGCGGTCCGCCGTTTCAGCAGGTTGGCGATTTTCCGGTCCGCGACAAGGGCGCTGTTTGTCTCGGTGGCAAAAAATCCCGGCGCGATGGCGTTGACGGTAATACCGGACGGACCCAGTTCAGCCGCCAAAGCCCGCGTCAGCGCTTCGAGACCACCTTTTGTCGCGGTATAAGCGGCATCCCCGCTATTGGCAATCGGACCGGCGATTGAGGTGATATTGATCATACGCCCACCGCCATGCGCGATCATCAGGCGACCCGCTTCTCGGCTCACGTTGAACGGCGCAAGCAGATTCACGTCGAGGAGCTGACGGACCGTATTCAGCTCGAATTCAAAGAGTTTTCGACGGTCGCGCCGGCCAACGTTGTTCACCAGAATATCGAGCCGACCGTAGGTGGACCGAATGTGTTGGAAGGCAGCAGCTACCGCCCCTTCGTCGGCAATATCGCATACCAGCGCCTCTGCCCTGCCCCCCTCGGCGGTAATAGCGAGCAGCGCCTGTTCAAGCTGGTCCCGGCGGCGGCCGTTGACGAGCACCTGAGCTCCATGTCTCCCAAAGGCCCGACCGATTTCCAGCCCCAGTCCGCGTCCCCCACCGGTAATCAGCGCAATCTTTCCCTCAAGTGAAAATGCTGCTGGTAGCACGACCGTCGGCCTCAAGCACTATGACGGCAGCCCCACTCGATTCCGTTGCGGAGCAATTGTTCAAACGGCCGGGTGTCCCACGAGCCGCGAAAGACCTGAGGCGTCGTTCTGGCACCATCGACACTCTCATCGACAAATGGCTGCATATTGCTGGTCGGTGAATGGCAGTGCCCCAACGCAATATAGGCGACCCCTCCCCTACCTAACGCTCGGGTAAAGCCCAGCACCCGCGTTTTTCCATCCGCTTGCAGGGCGGTGTCTTCATCGTACGCGAAGCCAAACCCTGGAGGGGACGGGTCTTTTGCCAGCTCGGTTGTCAAGAGAATGTCCGAGTTTTCCGGATCCTGGAGTTCGACCAGATACAACTCGTCCATGACCTCAAACGAAGCGGGCATATCCTTGGTCAGGACATGCTGTTGATTGACGACGTCAACCCGGAACTTCCGCAGCGGCGGATGATTCAGAAAGAAACCGCCGAGAGTCGCATGGTGGTCGGCTTTGACCATTTTGCGCACGCGCTGGTCGCTGCCCACCGGTGCTGCCTTGCCGCCACTCGTCCCATGCAGCCCCAGCCAACGCCCGCCCCCTTCGAGCCACTGTCTGAGGAATCTGTTCTGGGTTTCGTTGGGGAAAGGGCCGGCGACATAGGTCACCAGCAACTGGCACCCAGGCAACCATCTCTCAATGTCGGTGAAATCCCCGCTGACCGAGGCCGTGACATTGGTTTGCGTGTGCAAGAGCTGGAGAATCCGCAGTCGGGCATAGTCCATGTCGTGCCCGGCCGGAGAACCTACCGGGAACCCACCGGTAATCACATGGACGCGAATGGGTTGGGGATTGCTCATAAGACGACCCTCCTTTTTCCAAATCCTTGCCTAGCCCCCCGGCAGCCGTCACCCTACCAAACCCTGCGGCGGGCGGCCAGCCACAGCCCCTCTTTTGACTGCAAGGAAAAACCCATACTATTCCGGCCATCATCCCGGACGTCAATCTCTCCGTCCGGGACATGGACGAGGAGCATCATGTCAACGCAAGCCATTGAGACCACCCGTTTTCTTTCTCACAGTGCAGTGCGGAAGATCGCGCAGCAATTCGGGACACCGGTGTATGTCTATGACGAGACGCGCCTCACGCAGGCGGCGCGGGAGGTTTTGCACTTTCCAAACGCCTTCGGCCTGACAGTGCGCTACGCCATGAAGGCCCTGCCCAACGGCACTATCCTCCGTTTGTTTGACCGTTTGGGGCTCCATTTTGATGCCAGTTCCGGCTTCGAGGTCGAACGGGCCATGAAAGTCGGCGTCGCCGCCCAGAAGATTGCCCTGACCGCTCAGGAGCTCCCGCAGAATTTTCAGGCTTTACACACTACCGGCGTCACATTCAATGCATGTTCGCTCGATCAGGTACGGTATTTTGGCGAGCATTTTCCAGGCCAGGAACTCGGCCTCCGCTTCAACCCCGGGCTCGGCTCCGGCGGGACAAACCGGACCAATGTGGGGGGCCCGGCGGCCAGTTTCGGCATCTGGCACGAGGATCGGGCACAGGTCCAGGACTTGGTCCAACAGCACAGACTCCGGGTGACCCGCATTCATACCCATATTGGCTCAGGCTCCGACCCCGAGGTGTGGCAGCATGTCGCCGGGCTGAGTATCGGCCTGTTGGAGCATTTCCCGGAGGCGCACACGCTCAACCTCGGTGGCGGATATCAAGTGGGCCGGATGAGTCATGAACCCTCAACCGACCTGCAAGAGGTCGGCCACCCTGTGGTGCAGACTTTTGTGGCCTTTGGGGAAGCCACGGGCAGAAAGATCCGCCTGGAAGTCGAGCCGGGGACGTATCTGGTCGCCAATGCCGGGTGCGTGATCACCACGATCCAGGATCGGACCCGCACCGGGAGAGCCGGCTATACCTTTCTCAAGGTCGACAGCGGCATGACCGAGGTGCTCCGGCCAAGCATGTATGGCGCGCAGCATCCGCTCGTTGTTGTCCCGGCAACGGAGGCCGCCGAACGGGAGCATCAGACGCCCAGCGCCGCCATTGTTGCCGGCCACTGCTGTGAGTCCGGGGATATCCTCACCCCGGCGGCCGGCGACCCGGAAGCCCTGGCCCCCCGCACGCTCCGGGCTGCCCGCATTGGCGACTACTTGGTCATTGAAGGCGCCGGGGCGTATTGCGCCGGCATGAGTGCCAAAAACTACAACTCGTTTCCAGAAGCGCCGGAGGTCCTTTACCGGGGCGCGGCGCAAGAGCCCGCGCTCATCCGCAAGCGGCAGACACTGGATCAGATCGTTCAGAACGAGGTGCTGGTGTAACGGCGGCAACGCACGGGGTCAGCGCGGGACCGCCTCCAGGTGCTGCTGCAGCGACTCGCCGATAAACGGGCGCAACCAATAGGGATTGAGAAATTCGTGCTCGATAAACCGCGGATCGTCACTCAGCGAGGCACTGTGGTCCACCGTCGTCCAGTAGGCATAGAACTGCTCATGCAGAAGCGGGTCGGAGATCGTAAAATCTCCCCTCTTCTCGCGCTGCTTCAGCCAGGCGTACATGGCGTCAAAAGCCTCGAGCCCGGCTTGTTGCCATAAGACCCTCCCGCCGCCATATGCTTTGTACAAATGACGCTGGAGTTTCCAGTTGGCAACCATCCATCTGGCAAAACGTCGTCCCGGCGGGCTGAGTTCGCTCTCAATCGCTCGTCGTTCGTCCTCAAGCCGCTGTTTCTCCTCCGCCGCCAGCCCTGGCTTGGCAAGCGATTGTTCAATCTCCGCCCGGCGGTCTTTGAGTGGATGGTCCCTGGCCCTGAGGCGTTCGTTATGCCAGCCATCAAAATGCGCAGTCGCAGTCGAGACCTCGCGCTCCGTGGGTTGCAGCTCCTTCCTGTGGACTGCACGATACTGCTGCATCACCGGGTAGCTGAACAGATCGTGCAATGCGTTCGAGCGTGCGGCACCCTCTTTTGCCGTGAGTTGGTCTCTATACACCGGCTGTCCCAAGACAGTACCGATTTGCTCACGCGGCGTTTCTTCGGCGAAAGCGAGAACGGGCGGGCTGAGCAGCAGGCTGAGGACAAGCAATCTCGGCCATTGCCTCCCGGATAGCCGCTTCTCTGGTACTCCGTTTTTCATCGTCGGAGAATGGGCAGATGTGTAATCTTTCATCAATGACTACCATGGCAGAAAAATTCGGGAGAGAAAACTCCGCTCGCGGTACGGCCCTGTACCGGAATACAGAGGTTTGCTCGTTCCCTTCCGTCTGACCGCATTGATGGACATCCTCTCACACCGCTCCAGAGGAAAAGGAAACGTGTGGACTATCAATGTACCGTCTACAGCTTGGAACTTAGCCTGTTCACCTGCAAGCTCGCGACGTAGAGGGGTCCGGCGCGAGAGACCCCCTTGTGAGCTGGCGGGCCCCCGTGCGGTGCGCTGGCAGATGGGGCGCCATCATCGCCGTCCCGGTTGCGTCGCTCCCCCCGGCCAGCGCCTTGCAAAGGCGCGACCACCCCCGCCTGGCTCCCGTGCACGAAGCAGGTGGACCGGGGCTGGGGCGGGCCGGGCCCGCGGGGGCGGCACACCGCCGCAGCCCCGCACGGAGGACGGGGAGGAGGCCTGAGATGCCCCGACGGGTAGCGACTCGTGGCACCCCGCGCACCTTGGTCAGCAACAAGGGACGGAGACGGGCGCACGGCGCTGGCGACAGCTAGACATGGTGGCCCGACATGACATCCTCCCTATATCCTGGCCCAGCAAACACGGCAAACTCACGTTGACAAGACATTTATAGGTCCTGAGCCTAGGCATTATCTCACCTTGGTGCGCGCCCTGTGTCCGCGCTTTCTACATCATCCAGAGGCGACGCATGAGCAGGTCGCGCGTATCAGCCGGATTCTCACCGTCGGCGGCAGCATTTGGCTGCTTAGCTTTTATCTATCCCAGTGGTTTCTCTTTGATTGCCGGCCATTCGCTGCACTCTGCTGGGACCGGCAGTGCTGAGTTTCTGACTTGGGCACCGCTGGTCTCGGATCAACGCAGGTGCTTTTTGGGGGACGCGCATCGGGAGGGCCGCCCTGCTGGTCTGCGAGGGATGACATCTGGGCTGACGTGGCTGCGTGGTCAACGCATCCTATCCTTGTCGAAACCCCGACCTCCCTGCCCTTGAGCGTCCCAGTCCCGCTGGCAACCTGACGGCCGGCAATCCAGCAGGACAGCCACTCCGAGACCGACCAGGGCCCTTCCGTCTTCACCGCCGAGCATATGCGACTCCCGGACCTGTTCCATAACGGCTGGGGGTAGGTGGGCGAGTCGACCGGTTTTCTCGGCACAGACATCGCGCGGGGACCGATTAATCGATGAACTGATAGCCGCGGGCTTGGTCCGGCGACAGGCGCAATCAGGCCTGGCCTTTTTTACCCTGGAGCTCACTCCCCGGGGACCGCAACACCGGGAGGAGAGTGAAGAGCGCCCGGAGCGGCTGCACCGCCCCACTCTTCAGTCCTCATAATTGAAATCAATATCCTTAGGCAGATTGAGAGCGGTCCGCAGACCCGGCGGACCTTGGGCCGAACGATTGAGACGGGCGCCTCGACGCTTGGGTCGACTCGGCCAAGCGCACAGCTACGGACGTATGGGAGCAGCGCCTCGTCTTGCCCGATACGGGCCGTGCAGCCCTCCGGGCGGCTATCCAGAGCTCGGGTGCCCCGCTCCTTCGCCCCACCGTCCTGACAGTTCTCTTCGGAGCGGATACACTTCGGCATCACTCCTATTCGAGGTGAGCGTATGCCGAGTACCAAGCCGCCGAGCGGCACGCGAGACTATTTACCTGAGACCGTGGCAAGACGACGCTACGTTGTGACCAAGATTGAGAATGTCTTTCAGCGCTACGGTTTTCTGCCCCTCGAAACGCCGGCCATCGAAAATCTCAGTACGCTGCTGGGCAAATACGGCGAGGAGGGCGACCACCTCCTCTTCCGCATCCTCCACCGGGGCGAAAAACTCTCGCGCACCCTGGAAAAACCGACCCCCGACGCTGGAGATCTGGCCGAGCTTGGACTACGCTATGATCTCACCGTTCCGCTGGCTCGCGTCATGGCCCAGTACGCCAACAGCCTTCCCAAGGTGTTCAGGCGCTACCAGATCCAGCCCGTCTGGCGGGCGGACCGACCGGCGAAAGGCCGCTTTCGGGAGTTTTATCAGTGTGACGTTGATCTGACCGGCACAACGTCGCTGCTGGCCGAAGCAGAGGTGACGAACGCAGTCGGCAGTGCGCTGCTTGAGCTCGGCTTTTCCAATTTCTCCATTGCGCTGAACCACCGGGTGATTCTTCGCAGCATGATCGGGACGGCTGGTATTGACCCCAGCCTTGAGGGGCCCGCTCTGATTGCCATTGATAAGCTAGACAAAATCGGTGTTGACGGCGTGCAGACAGAACTCATACAACGCGGCATTGCTCAGGAGTCGGCCCGGCGTCTGCTCGCCATGACAGCCAGCACTCCAGAGAGGAGCAACCACGCCGTTTTAGAAGCTTTGCGTGGACAATTGTTGCAACCCGAGGCACAGCAGGCGCTCAAGGAGCTCGAAACGCTTATGACCTTAACCATGGACGCCTCGGCAGGGCCGCACATCCGCTTGGCCCCAGCGCTTGCACGTGGCTTGAGCTATTATACCGGCCCCATCTTTGAGGTCGTCTCGACCGACTTCAGCGGTTCCTTGGGCGGCGGCGGACGCTACGATAACCTGGTCGGCATGTTCAGCAGTAAGCAGGTGCCGGCGGTTGGCTTTTCCCTTGGTCTGGAACGTATTCTTCTCTTCATGGAGGAGCGGCAGATGTTTCCACCCCTGCAACTGACGGCTCAGGTGATGGTCTGCATCCTGCCCAACACTCTGCTGCCGGCGGCAGTCGGGCTGGCCTCGCGCCTGCGTCAGGCAGGCATTAGCGTCGAGGTCTACCCAGAACAGAGCAAGCTGAAGCGCCAGCTCTCAGCCGCAGACGCCCAACAGATTCCCTATGCGCTCATTCTCGGACCTGACGAAGTTGCCTGTCAGCGCTACACCTTGAAGAACTTGGCAACCGGGGAGCAGCAGTTGCTGGGGGAGAACGATCTCATCGCCGCGCTCCGGCCTAGAACACCCCCTCAATCTGCGTAACCGGGTTGTCCCGGTCAGCAGCAGGCCGATGCCGTTGTCCCACGCGCCACCGACCCCTCAAGAACCGTGTACTGGAGCCGCTACGATGGCCCCTTCACCGTCCAGTACGCCAGCACCGTGCCCGCCCACTACCAACGCTTCTCCAGTCATGTCCGCCCCCACTCCGCATTGGACCTGAAAACATCCATGGAGTATCTTTGCGCAAACAGGATAACCGAGCCCCCAGTCCCACCTGTCGTGGACCCGCATCTCTTGACAGCCCTGAGTCCTCTCAGATAGAATCCTCACGTCTCTATTATCTAATAATCTGGAGGTTAAGGAGGACTTTATGGCAACACCACAACCAGCCGTTCTTAATAGAAACATGGGCCAGCATCAGTGGTATGTACATCTCAGTCGCTTGGATGGCGCCGATATGGGCGTGATCAAATCCGCGGTGCAACGGTTGCGGCGAGACTGTGCCAACAAAGGCATCAATCTGACCCTCGGCCTCGGACCATCACTTCTCTCAGATCTCACGGACGATGTGCCCAACGATTTCCAGCCCTACGAGACGTTCCGGTCGATTGATGGCAGTGGCAAGGAAGCAAAGGGCACCCAGGAAGAACTGCTGTTCTGGCTGAACAGCGACAAAAAAGATGAGGTCTGGAAAGCCCAGTGGGACGCCCGGGAAGCCTTGAAAGGGCATATGCGAGTTGCCCGGGAGACCATGACCTTTATCTTTGGCGACTCGCTCGACCTGTCCGGATTCAAGGACGGCACCGGCAACCCCGAGCCCGAGCGGGATGTTGAAGTTGCCATCGTTCCGGATGGCGAGCCGGGCGCGGGCGGGAGCTTCATCATTGCCCAGCGTTGGATTCATGACCTGGAGGCATTCAACCTCCTGCCCGTGGAAGAACAGGAAAAAGTCTTTGGTCGGACCAAGGCCGACTCAACCCGCCTGTCCCCCCAGCCTCCCTCATCCCACCTCTCGCATGTCGAGTTGAGAGAGGGCAAGACGGGTGACGACAGCACTCCCAAGCGGGATGAGATTTCGCGCCGTTCGACCCCGTATGCCTTCCACGATGGCACGGTCGGCCTGTACTTTATGGCCTTCTGTAAAAGCCAAGCCCCGTTGCGTGAGCGGATGCGAGCAATGTACGGCATGGACGGCCAGGAACGTGACCGGCTTACTTCGTACAGCAACCCAGCCTCCGGTTCGTTCTACTTTGCCCCGTCGGTGGAAACGCTCGACACCGTCCTGTCGTAACTATTAGCCGAGCGCACTACTCACAAGGGGGGACGAGCCATAGGGCTCGTCCCCCCTTTTTTGTCTGTCGTCCTTACCCGGCATAGACCTCGGGCCGTAGGGCGGCAATATACGGCAGGTTACGATAACGGCCGGCGAAGTCGAGTCCATAGCCTACCACAAAGACGTCTTCGATAACAAAAGCGCGAAAGTCGGCTCGGTACCCGGCTCTCCGCCCGGCGGGTTTATCGAGCAGTACACAGGTTTTAACCTCCCGTGCTCCGTGTTGCAAAAGTGCCGTGTGGAGAAACGCGAGTGTCCGGCCCGTATCAAGGATGTCATCGACCAGAAGAATGCGCTGCTCCCGGATTTCCTGGTCGGTCGGGAAATAGTCCAGACTGAGCCGGCCGCTCGTTGTCCTGTCTCCATAACTCGAGACCGCGGCAAAGCTCAGACGAAGCGGAAAGGGCAGCTGGCGGATGATATCAGCCGTAAAGAGGCAGCCGCCCTTGAGCACCGACACCACCGTGCAGGGCGCGTCCCGGTAATAGGTCACGACTTCCTGAGCCACGCGGCTCAGGCCAGCTCGGATGTCCGCCTCTGTGAACAGGATACGCTCAATATCCTTTGCCATATCGGTCGCTCCCGTCCCACACTTCTTCTCCAGCCGGCAAGCGCCTCGCTGCTCAGGAATTTTGACCGGCAGCGATGCCAGGAAAGAGCCTTCGAGGCAACAAGTGGGCCTGACCCGCTGCGAGTCCATCGGTGGGGTAACTACCATCAGCTAGCTTAAGCCAGGACTGGGCACTGTCGCACCAGAGCTGGGCTTCGGGCTTGAGCCGAGAGGTAGCGTCGCGTGTGCCGGCCTTAAGGAGATCCATGGTCGGCAAGGCTGCCACATCAGGCAGAATCGGTGAGCCACACTTGCCGCAAAATTTACGAATCACCGCTTGGCCACTCTATCCCTAGCCGTTGTAGGCTGAGAGTCCACCCTCGACGTTCAACGATCCGTTCGGCCACGGCGACCAATATCGAAAAGGACATGCTGGTTTGCTTTTGACAATTTTTTGCAGTGGCAGATCACCGTCATTATCGGCTCCGCCTCACAGGGATAACGAATATTTCCACATCGACAGCCGCCAACGACCTATGACAGGTGAACACATCCTGTTTTTTGCTCTGCGCCGCCTCTATACACGCCAAGGGTGAGGGATGAAGAGGTGGAAGGCAACGGCGCACTCCCCTCCCCCTACACCGCGCCATTGATTGCGACACCTAATAGCACTGGCAGTGCATGAAGCCACGAATCTCCACGGTAATTTCAAATCGAACAGTCCGGCAGTGATAACTTCCTATGACCATGTCTCCCCTTCGGCTCACCATCCTCCTGGGGCATTGGGAAAAAAGAGCGGCTGGCCGGCGATGGTATAACCGGCAATCAGGCTTTGTCCTTCCGGCCCAACCAGCCAGTCGATGAACTGCTGGCCCAGGCCGGCTTTCACATGCGGGTGTTTGGCCGGATTCACCAGGATCACTCCATATTGGTTGAAAAGTTGGGGATCATCTTCCACCAGGATAGCGTAGTCAGCTTTGTTCCGAAAACTCAACCAGGTGCCGCGGTCGGTCAGCGTGTAAGCTCGCATTCCAACCGCCGTGTTCAGCGTTGCCCCCATGCCCGTGCCCGCCTCTCGATACCACGTCCCACTCGCCTTCAGCGGATTGACCGCGGCGGTTTTCCACAGGACCCGTTCCTTTCTATGAGTGCCGCTTTCATCTCCACGCGAGACAAATGCCGCTTGCGTTTGGGAAATCTTTCTGAGTGCCGGGCCGGCCTTCTGCAACCCTCCAATATCTGCAGGATCGTCCGCCGGCCCAACGATCACAAAATCGTTGTACATGACATCGTAGCGTTTCACCCCCCAGCCCGCGGCGACAAAGGCCTCCTCATCGGACTTGGCATGGACGAGCAGCACGTCACCATCCCCATTGCGGGCGTTCTTGAGCGCCTGACCTGTCCCGACCGCAACCACGCGCACTTCGACTCCCATCTTGGCCTGAAAACGAGGCAGTATCGCGTCGAACAATCCGGAGTTCTGGGTCGAAGTCGTTGACTGGAGAATAAGAAAACGCTCCTCCGCCTTACTGGCCCCACTCAAGAGCAGCCCCAGTATCAGGCTGAGGGCGGCCCGTGCGCACCACAATCGAGGCGTTGGTCTATCCATTTCCCCTACAAGAACGCCCCGACTACCGCCATCAATGTGGACTGCCGCCGCGTTGGGCTGCTGAAAAAAACTGGAGTGCGGGAGAATGTTCAACGACCCGACCCTGCTCAAGAAAAACAATGTCGTCGGCGAGGCGATGGGCCTGACCCGTATTGTGGGTCACCAGGATAATCTTCGTTCCGCGCCGATACACGGCAAGAATCAGCTCTTCAATCGCCGCAACGGAAACCGGGTCCAAACTGGCGGTCGGTTCGTCGAGCAACAGCACCTCCGGCTCAAGGGCCAGGGCACGCGCAAGGGCGACCCGTTGTTGCTCGCCTTGGGAGAGGACTCGGGCCGGGCGGCCCATGAGATGAGAGAGGCTGGCAAGTTCCAGGATGTACCGCATGCGCTCTTCCCTTTCGGCTCGTGTGTGCCGGCGCAGCTTGAGCACGAAGCGCAGGTTGGCTCCTACGGAACGTCGCAGTAAAACCGGACGTTGGAACACGAGCGCTTGTCGCTGCCGGGCCTGATCTGTCCCTGGGGTTTCTCCCCAGCAGATCGCCCCTTCGGTTGGGGTCAGCAAGCCATGCAAAAGGCGCAGGAGGAGACTCTTACCCGCTCCGTTCGGACCCATGATGATCGTGCGGCTGCCCTGCTCGATTGTCAGATCGATCCCATCAATGAGGCGTTGTCTGCCCACGCTATACGCGAGTTGACGAACGTTGAGCGGGAACAAGGACGGAGCGCTAGCGGTCGATACTCGCTCCGCTTGACGGATATCTGCGACACTAGGCATAGGCGCTGTTGGACGCACTCAGGCGCAGGAACGAGGCGGTGGCGTTTACGCTCAGCGCAATCAGAATGAGAATGAGCCCAAGCGCCAAGGCAAGTGCCAAGTCCCCTTTTGAGGTTTCCAGCGCAATGGCCGTGGTCATCACCCGAGTGACGTGCTTGATATTCCCGCCCACGATGATGACCGCCCCCACCTCGGCTACAGCGCGTCCAAAGCCGGCCAGAGCGACCGTCAGAAGGCTGTACCGAGCGTCCAACAACAGGGCGGCAACCGCCGTCTTGGGCGGAACCCCTAGCGATAAGAACTGCTCGCGGTATTCGACGTGGAGATCCTCTATCACCTGTCGTGACAGGCTGGCGATAATGGGCGTGATCAGAATGGTCTGGGCAATGATCATCGCTGTTGGAGAATACAAAAGGTGAAGCCAGCCGAGCGGGCCAGCGTGAGACAGCATCATATACACCAACAGGCCCACCACGACCGGGGGCAGCCCCATCAATGCGTTTAAGAAGACAATGACCGCACTCCGTCCGGGGAAACGGACAATGCCGACGGTTGCTCCGATACCGAGTCCGACCACGCTGGCAATGATGACAGCACTGAGACTCACACTCAAAGAAAGGAAGATGATCTCCCTCAGCGTGGGATCGACGGAAACGATGAGCTGAAAGGCCAGCGTAAAGGCTTGTCCGAAATCCTGCATGAGGCTGCTATAGAGTGAATGCGACTTTGCCCGCCTCGCGAACCGCATAACCTCCGAGTGCAGCCGCGTGTTCCTTTAGCTCGGGTGAGGTCACGGCGTCCAGCAAGGCTTGGACCGGTTTGGCGAAATACAGCTCTTTGGAGACCAGCAGATCGAACCGCTCCTCGACTAGGTCGGTAAAGGCAAGGCCCAAAAGCTCGGCCACCGACTGAACGGCCACCCCGACATCCGCCCGCCCCTGGAGCACGAGTAAGCCGACCTCCCAGTGGGTCCGAGCTTCGACGTCATACCCCGTGATCTGCTCCGGTTTGATCCTAGCCTGCCGGAGTTGCTGATCGATGAACCAGCGCACCCCAGACCCGGCCTGACGGTTCACCAGACGTTTCTTCTTGCGCAGCAGGTCGGTCAGTGAGCGGACCGGTCTGTCATCGGGCCGGGCAATCAATCCGAGCCGGCGATGCCAGAGGGTCACGGCCACTAGGCCGGGGCGTCCGGCTTGCGACAAAAACGGCGCATTGTACTCACCGGTCTCGGGGTCCAGCAGATGGGCCAGCGCCACATGGGTCTTCGCTTGCTTGAGCGCTTCGAGACCGCCGAAACTGCCCAGGTTGGTGGTGTAAAAAAGGGACTTGGGGAAACGCCGTCCGGCCAAGTCGATCACGGTATCAAGCAGGAGATCGTTGCTGCCTGCGATTAAAAGTCCCCGTTCGGATTCAAACCGGACCGCCCCTGGGGGCACGACATGCGGAGTCGTGGTTGGCGCCAGGGCACTCTGCCGGACCCAGTCCTCTATCAGGCTTTGCGGGAACAACCATTTACCGGTGACGCGCGTACACGGAATCGTGCCGTTCCGGATCAAGCGGTAGACCTGCTTTTCGTTTATATGCAGGTAGGCAGCTACTTCACGCGTGCTGAGCAGGGTTTCAGGCATAGCCTCATTCTGGGAAAATACTAACCAATTCCTACTTGTTCAAACGGATTCTGTCAAATATAGATTCTTTATCGCTTCTCCTCTGGCTGTGAGCACATCTCATTCAACAGCATGGCTGGGTGCGCAACTCGCAAAATGCGCTACAGTGGCAGAACTACCTGGAGGCCAATTTCACAGATCCCGCCATTCGGATGGACACCGGCGATGACGGCGTCGAATACCTCGTGTGGAGAATAAACCGATGCCCATAACCTGTGGGATAGGTCCACCGCAGCGGGTATGGGACAGCCTCTGCGGGCGATTTTTGAGCCGGGCCGTTTTGGCTACCATGATGGCCCTGCGGGAACCTACGAGGCGCAGTCGCGGTTGCACCGCATGGATGCGGATGGCATCGACATCTCGGTACTCTTTCCCCCCTCCCCGGACTCATCTGGGAGCCCGGCATTACCGATGTCGAGGTCTCGTCAGCCTACCGCCGCACCTGCAACAACTGGATTCTTGATCGTTGTTCCGCTGACCCCACCCGACTCATACCGGTTCCTCACATCGTTCTGTTGGATTGGCACCGCAATCAAGGAAGTGAAACGGGCGGCACAGCCCGGACATAAAGGCGTGTTCGTGTGTGCCGCCCCGGCAAATAAGCAGGCCTTTTGGGACAAAGCCTACGATCTGTTGTGGGCAAAATGGAGTATGATTTGTCCGTCGGATTCCACACCGCTAGGCATGAAGACTTTCTCGCCATCAGTGGATTGCCCGGGAAAACACCGAATTCATGGATGCGCCGGGTGTAAGAACCACCGCCGCCGAAGGGCGTAGAAAGTCGCACCTTCCCCGCGCATCCGCGAAGCGCCGAAAGCCCGGTAGTCACAACGGCTTGCAGCCCGCGCGGCGTTTGAGCGCGGCACTTCCGACCCTTCCAACTTCCGAACCCGACGCCGTTACCCGGCGTATCCTGGGTGTTCCCCAACGGGGGGCACCTTGGCCGCGCCGGTCGCGACCGAAACGAACGGAAGGGATCGGGCCATGGCGAACAGAACGAAGATCACGACGGCGGGCGCGCACGCCTTCGCGTCGGCGGACGGGCGCGAGGCCGTGCTGTGGGACAGCGCGGCGCCGAGTCTCGGACCGCGGGCGCGACCGAACGGGCGCAAGACGTGGATCGTGCATCGCCGCTGTAACGGCTCGGGCGTCAAGCGGACGCTCGGCGCGCTGACGGTCGAGGACGCACGGCACGTGGCGCGGGCGCTGCTCGCCGAGACGCAGGCGAAGCGCGCGCTGGCGGCGGTCCCGACGGTGCGGACATTCGCGCCGGCGTTCCTCGCCGACTGCGCCGAACGATGGAAGCCCGCGACGCGGCGCGCGCATGCGGACGACGTGAAGCGCATCATATTGCCTGCCTTCGGCGATCGGCGCGTCGATGCGGTTACCGCGAAGGACGTGCGCAACTGGTTCAACGATCTCTCGGTCACGCGGGCGACGGCGAACCGAGCGCTGGCGGTGCTGTCGTCGATGATGAAGCACGCGGAGGCGCTCGGACTGCGGCGCGAGGACTCCAACCCTTGCAAGGGGCTGCGGCGGCGCAAGTCCGGCTTCGAGGCGCACTATCTGACGGACGACGAGTTCGCCGCGCTCGGTCGGGCGCTCGACGGCGCGGAAGCGGATTACCCGGTGGCCGTCACCGTGGTGCGCTTCTTGCTCTACACCGGCGCGCGCAAGTCCGAGGCGCTGCGACTCCGGTGGGAGCATGTCCACGGCGACCGCGCGGTGCTGCCCGACTCCAAGACTGGTCCCCGCACAATCTGGCTGGCGTCCCCGGCCCGCGCCGTGTTCGCGGCGCGGCAACGGCGCACCAACTGCCCGTGGGTGTCCGCGTCGTCCTGCGGCGGGCCTGTGACAGTGGACAAGGAATGGAACGCGATCCGCGCGGCGGCGGGACTGCCGACGCTGCGCATTCACGATCTTCGGCATTCGCTCGCGGCGGTCGCGGTCAACGGCGGCGCGGGTCTGCGCGTCGTCGCCGGGCTGCTCGGCCATGCCGACATCAAGACCACCTTCGGCTATGCGCACATTGCCGAGGGTTCGGTGTTCGATGCCGCGAACCGGGTCTCGCGCGGTCTCGCCGACATGCTCGACGGCGGGGAGGCGGGCCGATGACCGAACGCGCCCGCTTGACCGATGCGCTCGCGCTCGCTGCCCAACCGCGCGAGCGCGAATACGCTGTCCACGATATTGCCCGGCAAGGCTTCATGCTGCGCGTCCAGCCCAACGGCGCGCGGTCCTGGGTGTTCCGGTTCCGCCGCGACGGCAAGCCGCGCCGCGTCACGCTCGGCAAGCCGGACGCGGTGAGGGCCGACCAGGCGCGCGCCGCCGCGCTTGCCTTCCTCGCCCACGAGAAGGGCGGTGGGAGTCCCGTGCCCCTTCCCGCTTCCGGCCCGACGCTGACGAGAAGTTCACCGCCGAATACGTCGAGCGGCACTCGCCGTCGTGGAAGCCGTCCACGGTGAAGGCGACGCTGAGCTACGTCAACAGCGCCATCCTGCCCGCGCTCGGCCATTTGCGCGTCGGCTCGGTCGTGCGGGCCGATATTGCCCGCTTCTTCCACGAGTACGGACGCAGAAAGCCGGGCGGCGCGAATCGCAGTCATGACATACTGCGCACCATGTTCGATTGCGCCATCGCGTGGGGCTATCGGCCCGAAGCCGCCGGGAATCCGTGCACCGGCATCGTCCGCTATCGCCGTCCGCCGCGCGGGCGGCTGCTCGGAGCGGACGATCTGGCGAAGCTCGGCGCGGTCCTGCGCCAGCGCGAAGGCGACAACCCGGTCTGCGTCGCGGCGGTGCGCCTGCTCCTGCTGACGGGATGCAGGCCGGGGGAGATACACTGCCTGCGCTGGTGCGAAGTCAAGCCGGACCGGCTCGCGCTGATTGACGCGAAGACCGGACCGAGGCACGTTCTGCTAGGCGAGGCGGCGCGGGAGCCGCTGAACCGCCTCGCCGAAACAGCGTCCGGGGAGTGGGTATTTGCGGGCGGCAACGGAAACGGGCCGTTGAGTACGAATGACCTTTGGGCGTTCTGGACCAAGGCGCGCGATGCTGCCGGTATCGTGGCGGATGCGAGGCTGCATGACCTGCGACACGCGCACGCCTCGCACGCGGTCATGAACGGCGAGAGCCTACATGTAGCGGGACGCCTGCTCGGTCACCGTCGGGCCAGCACGACCAACCGCTACGTCCATCTGGACGACGCGACGCTGAGCCAAGCCGCTGAGCGGGTCGCGCTGGCGCTCACGCGGAAGCTGCGAAGGTGGGAACAGTTGTGATACGCAATGACGACGAGGTAAACTAGCCGCATGCGCCCCGACTTGACCATCAAGGCATTACAGACGGAAGCGGCCGCTTTTGCCGAACAGGAATCCAATCCTGACGAGCCGAGTCTTTTCGGTGTTACCGATGGCAAGGCAGTGGGCACCTACCTGGAGCATAAGTTGCAGGAAGTATTTGGCGCTTCATACACCTACGAAGAGGGAAGCTCCGCAAAGGGCATTGATTTTCCCGAGCTCAATGTGGACATGAAGGGTACCAGTATAAAGCAGCCACAATCATCTTCGCCCTTCAAGTCTGCACGGCAGAAGGGTTACGGACTTGGCTACTCGCTCCTAGTCTTTGTCTATCAGAAGACCGACAACGAAGAGGCGCGCCCGGCGAGGTTGGATATTCTACATACCCTCTTTGTGGATGCTTCACGTACCGCTGACTATCAAACCACCCGTGGCATTCGGGAAATAATCGAACGAGAGGGCAATTCTGACGACTTGGTTGCATTTCTGGGAGACCGCAACCTTCTCATAGACGACATAGCAGCGGCGGCCCTTGCCGAAGAACGACTTCGGGAACCTCTCCAGTGAGGGTATTTGACGATTTCTCCTGCTCTCCAGTGGCGGCTTCAGTACAAGCGAGTTATTGAACGGGCGGGAACCGTCGACGGCCTAGTGCGAGTGAGTTGAAGATGTCCACCAAAAACAACACGAAGGGGGAGTACGGGGATTTGCAGACCCCGGATATTCTTTGTGACAAAATATGCGGACTTCTTTCTGACTTGCCCGTCGCACCGAACTCTGTGGTCGAGCCTACCTGTGGGACAGGTTCCTTTCTTCGAGCATCCGCAAAAGCCTTTCCTGACTGTACACGGATTCTTGGATTCGACATTAACCCAACTACGTATTGGCGTCGCGGACTGTCGAGCGTGCCCTCGTACAGTGCGAGGACTTTTTTGAAAAGGACTGGCCTTCGACACTCGATAGCCTGAAGGAGCCAATCCTTGTCTGAGGGAATCCGCCTGGGGTGACAAACGCAGCGGTCGGTAGGATAAGTGGCAAAAACCTGCCCAAGAAGTCAAATTTCCATCGCCTCAATGGTTGCGACGCGATTACTGGGAAAAGCAATTTCGATATTTCGGAATGGATGCTGCTTCATCTTCGTGAGCGGCTTTCAGGAAGTTCCGCTGTGCTTGCAATGCTGTGCAAGACGGTGGTTGCCCGCAAGGTGCTGCAATATGCCTGGAGCAAGCGGTTGCAGGTCCAGGCATCCGCGATGTACTCGGTGAATGCCCTAGCGCATTTCGGGGCGTCCGTGGAGGCGTGCTTGTTGGTTTGCATCCTTGAACCGGGAGCTAATTCCCAAGCATGTGCAGTTTATCGGGATCTTGACGAGAGCACCGCGCATTCCAGATTCGCGCTTCGCAATGGTCGATTGGTGGCAAATTTGAATGCGTTTGAAAAATATGGGGACTTGTACGGACGCTCTCCTCTCAAGTGGCGTTCTGGAATCAAACCTGACTGTTCTCGGATTATGGAACTGCATGTTTGTGGAGCAGAGTCTTTCAAGAACGGATTCGGCGACGTTGTAGAATTGGAGCCAACTTATCTATATCCCATGTTCAAGAGTTCCGGGTTGGCAAAGGAAGATGCGGAACCGTTGCGTCGCATGCTTGTAACGCAACGGAATGTCGGGGAAGAAACGTCTTCAATACCGCACAAGGCACCTCGAACATGGAAATACTTGGAAAAATACGCAGGACCTCTTGACAGTAGGTCTAGTGCTGTTTACCGCAATCGTCCCCGATTTTCGATGTTCGGAGTGGGGCCATACGCCTTTTCACCTTGGAAGGTGGCCCTATCAGGATTCTCCAAGCCTCTCCGATTTCGAGCTGTCGGGCCAGCGGACAGCAGACCTGTCGTGTTCGATGATACGTGCTACTTCTTGCCTTGTCAGTCGGAGGACGAGGCGTGGGAGTTCCTCAAATTGTTGAACTCTCAAGCGGCCAGGGGATTCTTTGATTCCGTTATTTTCTGGGATGCAAAGCGACCCATTACTGCGGACGTGCTCGGGATTCTCAATCGTGGCGCTTTGTCGAGGGAGTTGGGGGTGTCGCTACCCGGCCAAGTGGGAAAGACGATGGAATTACCACTGTGGCAGAGTCACGAGCCTCGGATGACGGGAGAGGAGCTGTGAGAGAGGGAGGGCTACGAAACAACCTTTTCGGCATTCGGTACGCTTGACTGTCTGGTCGGGCCGCGATGGGGTTGTCGGGACTGACGCGCACAAAGTGTGGAGGTGATGGACAGCTTCGAGGTGGTCGCGCGGCCCATGCCCGCTGCGGCCACGGCGAGGAGGGGCATGCGGTGCTTAAGTCTGACCTGGCGGGCGGGATGATACCGTCGGGATGGTTCGGCGCGAATGCCGCCCGGCTGTGGCTCGCGGCGCTGGCGATGAACATGCTGGCCCTGCTGCGACGCGCCTCCTGCGGGCAGGAGTGGCAATGGACGCGGATGAAGCGTCTGTGCGCCAGGTAGATCCACCTCGTCGCCCGGGTCGTCCACCATGTCCGCCAGATCACACTCGTGCTCGGCAACGCCGGCGCGCATCTGATGGCGGCACGCCGGCGCATGGGCCTCGCCATGCCGCCGCCGACGCCCTCGACCGCCTGAGCCCCGCGCCACACAGCGCCACTGAAAAACCCACCGGCACGACGCCGGAGGAAGACGCGCGCCCGGTCGGTCCCGATGACCACCAGATCTGCGCGAAAATTGCCCCAGACCCGATCATCAAACGCTCCAAACCCGCCCGGGGCAGCGGAAACCACCAGACAACTATCGTCAGCGCCTCCCCAAGCGCCCAAAACAGAACGCAAAAAGTCAGCTCGCTGATCAGGGGACCCTCACGGCGGCTGTTCCGTGGCGCGGCACGGCACCTACGGGCGGAAGACGCCGCCCGGCGCGAAGGTTCCCCGCCGGTATTGCCGAGAGAGCCATACGACGATCGGTCTTCTGGCCGACTGTCTGTCGTCGCATCTGCCGGGCACGCTGGACGATCTGGAGTCGGTTGTGGTGACGGCCGAGGATTCGTCGAGCCTGGAGGCTGCGGCGAACGAAGCGCGGCGGGACGCGGTGGAGCTTCCCGGCGCGCTGCGCTCGGTTCGCCGCCGGGTTCGCTTGGTGCACGACGTCCTTGCCCGGGTCATCGGGCTGATCCCCGACCGTCTGGCGGGCTGCGCGGCGACGATGGTGGCGGTTCGCGCGCGTCTCGGGAGCGCCAGTGCGCTGATGAAGCTGCGCGATCTGGTACGCACTCTGGTTCGTAACGTAATGCACAGAGTCGAGCTAAGCAGCTTGCCAGTCCGCAGCCAAGAGACTGAGCGCCTCGGGTGTCCCTTTACAATCCAAGACCGGGTAGGAACGAATCATACGGTTGAGATTCATGTATGCGGTCGGAAATTTCGGAAACGAACCGTTGGTCTCTCGGACATAGACGCCGTAGCGAATGCCATCCGTTACGACTAGGCGGTTGCACTTCTCGCGTCCAAGCCTACGTGCATATTTTTTACCCTGCGTATTCGCCGATAGACAAGATCGTCCGAGTTTCTTGACCTCGACGACGACAGTCAAGTTCTTATCATCGCGTGGAAGTCTGTCGAATAGAGCGATGTCGATGTTTTGCCATTCGATAGCCATCCGCTGGGGAGTCCATCCCAATGCCCGTAGCAGGGGCACGGCCAGATACCCCACTGTTTCGGATTCCGATGGCTTGATACCGCTACGTTCGTACCATGAAGAGACTTGCTGGAGGCTAAGCATGCTCTC
The DNA here is from genome assembly GCA_965116085.1 of uncultured Binatia bacterium (SeqCode). Lineage (GTDB taxonomy): Bacteria > Desulfobacterota > Binatia > Bin18 > Bin18 > Bin18. Next base: position 2,994,608 of record OZ220487.1, on the reverse strand, counting down.
CGTCAGTTCATTGATTGCTCCAGCGGCCGTTCCCTGATCGAATAGATTTTCAGCGAGATCGGGTATTTCGATTTTCTGAACGGCTTTACCGGAGTCGCATGACGGTGGAAGTTCTGGCAACTCCGTATTGTATTCCGGAATTGTCAATAGCCACTCGAACACGGGTCCAGACCGCTTCAACTTCTGAATCGTGTCACCGAATTTCAATGCTCGAGTTTCAAACTGCTTAGGCTTGTTTTCCTTGGCCTTCCAGTTCCACCTAACGCGGCGGACAAGCTGAATGTCCCACCCGTCAATATCCCCGAAGTCATCATACCATTCGACCGGGCCATCTACCCTGCCCACGCCGTAGACACTACTAGTACCCAACCTGAGGACAACGATATCACCATAATTAACGTCCTCATGGTACTTGCGGATCAAGCCGATCTTCCTCTCTGTCCACCCATCGTTACGAAGAGGGGCCTCACAATCAGGCCAACGTCCTTGATCGCCTGGGCCGAATAATACACACCCCCAACGTAGGCATAGCTCCGCGTAAGATCGATCAGTGTCACCAGCCGCAATCTGCCAAACTTCCTCATTACCGATGTCCATCGAACGTCTCCCTGCTCGCCACACTCCAACGGCACAAGGTGATGAACGCCTGCGACGAGACGCGCCCTACCGATCCGTGCACCCTAGCAGGCTGCTGAGGCTCTTGCAAAATTGTTGTGCTGACGGACAGCGGTTGCCGTTGATGGCGCGGTTTTGGAGTTTTTGAGGCGTTTGTCGTGTGGCGACAGGTTGGATTGGGGCTCACGGTCGGTTTGCGGTTGATTTTGTGGCGAGCGTAGCCATCCGTGGCCGTTCACGGTCCTGGTTCAGGATCGACGGTGGGGGTCGCCTGTCGCTATGGGACGGCGAGGCGTATGACCTGGTCGGCGGTCAGGGCGAGCAGTGCGAACATGAGATGGCAGGCGACTTTGGTGAGCCCCCTTACGCGGACATGGCGGGCGCCGAACTCGTCCTTGGGCCGGGCGTTGGTCCTCTCGACAGCGGTGCGGATGCGGTAACGGACGGTTCGGGGATCGGGAGGTCCGGCGGCGCGGCTGGCCCGGGCCTCGCGCCTGAGCGCGTCCTTGGATGCCTTGTCGCGCCACGGGTTGGGATCGATGATCGGGATATGCCCGAGGCGTTCGCTGATTGCGTTTATCTCCTGCGCGTCATAGGCGGCGTCCATGAGATCGTAGAGGTTCACGACCCACCCGGCGGTCATGATGGCCAGGGGAATGGCGGTCTGGGAGTCGTGAACGGAGGCGGAGGTGAGGACGGCGCTGAGCGGTATGCCACAGTCAGCCGTGTCGATGTGGAGCTTGTAGCCGCGCCAAGTCTCCAGCATGCCCCGGGCGTTCCTCTTCGTCCCCCGGTCGCAGGCCTTCGGGAGGTCGTCGAGCATCGCCTTGAGGCTCATGCCGTCGGCCTGCCGCTCGAGACGGGACGGTACTTTCGGCCTTTCCTCGCCTTTGCGGGGGCGCCCGGGACGGCGCTTCGGCCTGTCGGTCTTCGGCTTCGCAGCCGTTCTCTCCCGTCCTTCGATGGCCGTCGCGTCCCGCGATACATGGCCGATGAGCGCTCGCCCAACACATCGGCCACCAGCGCCTCGTGCATCCTCTCTGCAAGACGCGAGGCGGAGAACTCCGCGAACGCCCGCGAAAACGTCGCCTCGCTCGCAATCGCCCCAACACGGTCCCCAGCCGCACAGCCGCCGCAACACCGGGTCCATCCTGAGCCTGTCGATCAGATGCCAGGTCGTCGGAAGGTCCCACACCGCCTTCGCCAGAAACGCCCGCGCCAAAGCGCGCCGGTCCTCGGCAGGACGGCCCGGACCGCTCCCCGACGCGCCCACAAAACCCGCAACGCCCACAAGATCGAGAGCCGCAACGAAACGACGGTGCGGCCCAGGCAGCGGACCCACCTCCTCCGAAAGCGCCGGGAACAACTCCCTTTGAAATCGACGCCAGAAATCCGATAGCTTCGGGCCAAGGTTCATCGAGGCCGTCTCCGCGGTCGCTTCTGGCTGTTGCAATCCAAGGATACCGCAAGGCGACCCCGAAACCGAAAATCAATACCCCGAAATCACCACTGATCAGCACAAAACCTCCCTCGATTAACCATTCTGCAAGAGCCTCTACTGAAAAACTCCTGGCGCGTGTGGGCCTGACGTGATTCGCTGCGCAGCGAGCGATCTGGAGCGGGGCGGCGATGCGTGGCAAGGACGAGGGCAGCGGCAGCCTTTTCAGCTATGTGGACCTGGAGGCGCGCGTGCCTCGGGGTCATCCCTTGCGAGCGATCCGCGACCTGACGAACGCGGCGCTGGTGGAGATGTCGGGAGAGTTCGAGGCGCTTTATTCGCGCACGGGCCGTCTGGAGATTGCGCCTGAGAAGCTGCTGCGGGCGCTTTTGCTTCAGACGTTCTACTCGATCCGTTCGGAGCGCCAGCTGATGGAGCAGCTGGAGTTCAACCTTCTGTTCCGGTGGTTTGTGGGGGGTGTGAATCTGACATGGCGATGCCGGGGTCGTTTGTCTGATCCGTTTCATGCGGCGCGCCTGGTGGCGTAGTCGGTGCGGTTGTTGTCGTTTGCCGGTGTATCTGCGTTGGCCATGAGGGTTTCCCATGCACGGGCGAAACGGCCGGATTTGATGAGGGCGCGTACGGTGAGGACGGCCTGTCCGCCCGGGATGCGCCATCGCATGCCGGATCGCTTCATTCTCTGTGTGACGAGGGTTTTGTTTGCGGCCTCGACGACACCGGAGCCGATGGCGAGTCTGCGGTCGCTGAGGTTGCGGTATCGCATGCGTTTGCGGTGCTTGCGGAAGAAGGCGAGTTCGCGCTCGATGGCGGCGCGGGCGGCGCAAGCTGCTGGTCGAGATGGCGCCGGGCACCGGCAAGACGCGCCCGGCGACGGCCGTCATCAAGCGGCGGTTCGAGGCGGGCATCGTCACCCGGGTGCTGTTCCTGGTGGACCGGATCGCCCTGGCGCGGCAGGCCGAAGACGCGTTCACCGACCATCTGCGGGACTATCCCTGTCACGTGCGGCGGCCCGGCCGGCAGTTCGACCGGGCCAAGCGCATCACCGTGGCGACCCGGCAGACCATGATCGCCGAGTTCCGCCCGCTCTCGCCGGGCTATTTCGATCTGGTCGTCACCGCCGAGTGCCACCGCTCGATCTACGGCAAGTGGAGCGGCGTGCTGCGGCACTTCGATTCGATCCAGCTCGGCCTCACGGCAACGCCCTGCACGGCGGCGGCAGACGCCCTCCCCGAGCCGGAAGACGGGCAGTTCGTACGCGATACGCTGCGTTTCTTCGAACTCGCCGCCCCCACCTGCCGTTACGGCCTGCCCCAGGCGATCAAGGAAGGCCACCTCGTGCCCTACCGCATCGACAAGGCGCTGACGGTGAAGACCGCCGCGGAAGGCGGCTTTCCTGTCCGGCGCGACGAACTCGCCTGGAGCGCGATGGACGAGGCTGCGCGGGCGGAGTTCGAGGCGCTGTTCCCCGATTCGGACACGCTCACGGTGGACCCGCAGGCGCTGGAGCGCCGGTTCCCCATCCCGGAGCGCAACCGGGCCCTGGTGCGCGAGTTCCGGGACGCGCACGAGAAGGGCTTCATGGGGCGAGAGGGCATCCGGCGCTGGCCGACTCCGGGCAAGACCCTGGTGTTCGCGGTGACCCGGCGCCATGCCGAGACCCTGGCGGAGATGTGCGACGCGCATTGCGCGGCCCTGAAGCCACATCCGGCCGTGCGCTACGCGGATTTCGTGGTGAGCGATGTCGGCAGCGGGCCGGCCCCCGATGCGAGCGCCATCGGCAAGCGCTTCAAGGAAGAGGACTCTCCGAGGATCCTGGTCAGCGTGAACATGCTGGATACCGACTTCGACGGCCCGGCGGTCGTCAACCTCGTCATGGCACGATTCACCCGCCGCGCCATCCTCTACCGGCAGATGCGCGGGCGCGGCCCCCGCAAGGCGGCCCATATCGGCAAGACCGGTTTCACGATCTTCGACTTCGTCGGCGTGACGGAGTTCCACGGCGACGACGACACCGCTATCGAAGTGGGCGCGATGGAGGCGCAGGGCCGCTCCAGGCCGCGCCGCGACCCGCGCGTGCTGCTGCCCCTTGATGTGGACGACCATATCGACCCGGCGAGCCGCGAGTGGCTGACGCTCGACGAGGATGGCCGCCTCGTGCACACCCCGGAGCACGAGGCGCGGGCGGCGGAGGTCGGCGTGCGTTTCGAGTCGCGGCGGGGAGAGCACGACGACTTCGATGCAGAACAAGCGCGCTGGGCCAGCCTGATCGGCAGCCGGGTGCGGGCCGCCGCGATGCATATGGAGAACTTCGGCGGATGGGACCTCGACGAGCACCCCCTCGCTATGCTCGGGGGCTACGCTCAGGCGCGCCGCGTGTTCGGCGGCGAGGAATCGCTGGGCAAGCTGATTGCCGGGATCAACGCTGTGGTGTCCGGTCCGCAGGGAGCTGGCAGCGAGACCGAGGGCGCTCGCGCCCGGGAGGGGTAGCGCCGTGCCCATGACCCCGGAACTGCGGCGCGGCATCGACCGCATCCGCGACTACCTGTTCGGCGGCGGCTACCCGAACCCGGCCCAGAACGCCGAGCAGTTGAGCTTCCTGATCTATTCCCACATGCACGAGGCGGCGGACGCGGCCCGGGGGCGGGCGGCGCAAAGGCCCGGCGCCGCCCCGTACGCCGGCACCTACGAGGGCGAATGGACGCTGCGCGACCCGCGCAACGCCGGCGCCTCTGGTGCGAGGAGCCTGCCACGCGAGCTCTTGCGCTGGGCGTCCTGGGCCGAGGCGCTGAACGGCGAGCGGCGGGTCGCCTGGGTGCGCGAGGAGGTCTTCGCCTGCCATGCCGGGCTTGCGGCGAACGGCCTCACCGACTTCATGGACGGCGCCCGGCTGGTGAGCGACGAGCCGACGGTGCTCACCCAGGTGGTGAGCCAGTTGAACGATCTACATCTCGATCGGGTGGACGCCGATACCAAGGGCGACTTGTTCGAGCACGTGCTGCGCCAGATCCGTCAGGCCGGCGAGCTCGGCCAGTTCCGCACGCCGCGCCATGTCATCCGCGCCTTGGTGCGCCTCGTCGATCCCCGGATCGGCGAGACGGTCTACGACCCGGCGGCCGGCACGGCGGGCTTCCTGGTGGGCGCGTGGGACCATATCCGCCTCGCCAACTCCTCGCCTGCCGGGATCGAGGAAGTCGAGGCCGACGGCAAGACGGTGCGGCGCGGTCTCGGCGACAGGCTGGGCCGCGATGCGGTCCGGCAGTTGCAGGAGGCGACCTTCCACGGTGCCGATGTCGACCCGTAGATGGTGCGCCTCGCCACCATGAACCTGACGCTGCGCGGGCTGGACTGGACTGGACAAGATGCGCATCCTGCGGCGCGACGCGCTCACCCGCTCCCTCGACCGCGCGGCGAAGGCGGCGCTCGGCCTGCCGCCGGGCGGGTTCGACGTGATCCTCGCCAACCCGCCCTTCTCCGGGCGGCTGGACCGCGACCGCATCGTCGAGGAGGTCAAGGTCGGGCGCACGGCGCAGACCGAGCTGCTGTTCCTGCGATATTATGCTGAACCACCTGAATCCGGACGGGCGCTGCGGCGTGGTGGTGCCGGAAGGCGTGCTGTTCGGCTCGACCGGGGCGCACAAGGCACTGCGCCGGCGACTGGTCGAGAACAACCGGGTGGAGGCGGTGCTGGCGCTGCCGGGCGGCGTGTTCAACCCCTATATCCGGCGTCAAGACCTCGCTGCTGCGGATCGAACCAGCGCCGCACATCGGCGCGGTCGATCCCGGCGACGCGCATCGCACCGGAGAAGGGCACGAGGCGGCGCTCGATCAGGTGGCGTTGGCCGATTTCGCGGCCCGCTCGCACGAGTGGTCTTGGCTTCCGCGATGGCGGCACTGGCCTTCTCTCTCGCCTCGGCGGCGGCCCTGTCGCCGGCTGTGCCGATGACGGTCTTCGGGGCGCCGACGGGGCGCAGGGTCTGGACGAAGAAGATATTCGTCCCGTTCCTGGCGACGGTGAAGCCGAAGGTGGGCAAGTCTCTGTCGATGACGGTCAGGCCGTATCGTCCGGATTTCTTCTCTCTGAAGGTGCAGCGGACCGTCCGCTCGTTGATGGTGGCATGGATGCGCATGGGCGTGGTCTTTGTTGTCTGTTCCCTCGGGCGCCGTCTGTTCCGGGGGAACGGAACGACGGTTTTGAGCGGACAACGCGCCCCGTGCGCGGGACCTCGGCCACAGGTGGGCCTGACCCAACCATCTGTCACGCAACGGAAAACTCTCGACCGGTGCAGGCCGGCCTGACCTCGCTCTCTGCATCAACGATGCGTCGTTCGTGTATTTTCAGTATCTGCCGCCCGTGGCTGGGCGGCCTTTTTGCCGCCCTCTTTGAGGTCGGAGCCGGCTGGATGCTACACGCCTTGGGCCGCTGGGACTCCCAGCGCCAAAAAATAGGCAATAAGACCGGCCTCAAGTATCTGCCAGGCGAGTACTTCGCCCGGCAGGGCTGGATATCCTTCGACCCAGGCGAAACTACGACCCTCTATGTGGCCGAGCGCTATGGCGCCGAGCTTTTTTGTGGGCCTCGGACCTTCCGCTGGGGCGGCCGCCTTGGACGCGCTGGGCGAGACAAAAGAGGCCATTGCCTCGTCATCGCCAGAAGCCCAGCGGTGCAGACTCGGGGACAACGTGGCCCAACTGTATAATCTGGCGTGAGCCCCGGAGAGCGGGTTCGTAGCACGGTCGGTGACTCGCCCTCCCTCTTTTCTTTCTGTTGAGACGCGGGCATGGCCTTGGTCGCAAACAGCGCAATCGGCTTCATGATCTTCTCATGCTCCATGCCGCCAAAGTGCAGGAACAACAGCACGTGGGACGCTTTGCATTCGTCTCGAAGCCAGCGGATTCTGGTGTGGGTCGTTTCGGGGTTGCCAAACCAGACTAAGTCTTCGTCAATCACTTTGTTGGAACTCAACGAGCGAATACACGTGGGCCACGACGCGAAGAACGAATACGCCTCGACCGGCTATCTCCCCCGGGCAGGGTAAACATCGTGACAAAGTCGTCCAGAAACCACCGCATGCCCAGGCCGGCTTCTTCCTGGGCTTTTTTGGTCGTATCGCTCACGTAGACAAAGGGGTGGCCGCTCCGGCGACAGGTCGGTCCGGCCAGTCTTTTTCATGACCGCATCAAGCCGCCCAAACAGTTGTCTGAGGTCGACAGGAGGGGTGAGCGAGGCCCCTAGAATGGACGTCATCCCCTACCGCAGGACTTTTTTCATGGTCGAAGGGATCAAACAGGGCTGCCACAGATGGGGGGCGGTTTCTGGAGCGGTTTGCGGGCATCGTGGTTACTTCCGGGATGCTGAAAGACGGGCCCTCACTCATCGGTCCAGGCTTTGAGAATGATATCCAGGTCTCGTTAAACCGCTCCTCAGCCTCTCCCCCAAGAGGTCCCATAGCCGTCGGACGCGCCCTTGAATCAGCCCCGGCCTACGCGCCAAAATCCAGCCGCCCGTCGGACAGCAGACCGACCGTGGCGTAATCCTGAGCGACCTCAATCGGGTTGTGCCGGCAAGACGCTGGCCGCCGTGCCCAAGCGCATGAGCGAGCCGTCTGGCGTATGGTTAATGATAGCGAACGCGAAGTCTACGATCTTCCCCTCCTGTCAGGCACTCCGTCACCGCTCCACCTGCCGCTACGGCTCAGGCGTTCGGCTTGAGCGCCAGCTCGACGCTAGCACCGTTTTCCACAATCGGTTGCCCACCAAGAAACACGCTACAGTTTCGCATCGGGATATCGGAGTGACAAAGTCACCCGCAAACGCGCGTCCGTCAGCACCGACCGCTTCATCTTTGCTGTACTGAGAGCCTGCCGCAACACCCTCTCATGCATCCCCCAGCCCACGTGAGAAATCCCGCGGGCGACCCAGTCTTCTCAGCAGTCCGGGTAATCACGGGTCACCGCCAATCCACTCACATCGGTTGTTTTTACGTCCTTGGCGCGGGCCGACCGCACGGCCGATGCGCTGCGCCCGCTCCTCGGCTGGCCGCAGACGGGCGGGAGCGTCCGCGGGTCCTCTAGAGCGTGATCTGCCCTGATTGCATCGTCGGGGGCTTCACCGCGCTTTGGCTTGGTGATTCCCGAGGTCGGCCGGGTGGAGGCGGCCGGCGTGGAGGGCGAGCGCGCTTGCCCTGGCTCGTCGCCTTCGTATGCGGGCGGCGGTTGGCGCGGGCATGCGCCACGGGGCGCCGCCCAGCGCGCGGGCCGGATTGAGGCGCCGCGCGGCGGGATCGCCCCCTTCGGGCTGCCCGGCACCCTCGACCGAGACGCCTGCGAGCCCGACCTCAAGGCGGGCCGCGCCCCCACCCTACCCCCCGGGCCCGCGGCGTCCTGGCCCCCCGCTCCAGCCACACGGGGCCCCAGGCCCGCAAGAGCATGGGGGACGCCGGCGCCCCGCGCCTCGTCCGGCCCCCAGACCGCCCCGCCTGCCCTCCCCTCCCCGCGCCCTGGCCCGCGCCCCGCGCCAGACCCGCCGCCGACAGGCCACAGCGAGCACCGGCGCCAGCTTGGGGACCGCCAGCGGCCACCTCGCACCCCCCTGCTCTCCCCCAGCAAGGCCACACCTCCCTCACCGCCGCGGGATACCGCCCCACAGGATCGGATGCTGCTCTAACGTAGCGCATTCGTGGGTCGGGCTCGAGAATCTAACCGCACATCGGCCTGGACCAGATCTTCGACCGAGAGGGCGGCGCTGCAGTCAACCTACTTCAGCATCTAAACCACCTTGGCAAATCCCTGCAGGAGCGTGGGGCAGGCATTGCCCCGGTTCACCACGGTGTCGCTTTGCTCCGTCGGATCAATGAACGGTAAGGGAGGAAACGGCCGCGCCCCACAGGCGCTCAGACTCGTCAAACTCGCGGTCAGATACTGCGCCGGACGGGTCCAGCTCGGTCAGGGTCGCCTCGCGGTCTGGCCGGCCTGCATCTGGTAGACTCCTGGGCCAACAGAGCGGTCACCGTCGGGGTTAGATGCGATATACAGACCACCCCCTCGGGACACACCCTGCACCGAGCCCGTGTACGGTCTAGGGCCTGTTCGCACTAATGTGGATGATTATGCATGATTCTGGTCTCCTGGAGGTAGGGACCGCACGCAAGCTCCAGACGACCGGATCGCGCCCCCTCTCCCGGTGCAGCGCGGCCATGTCCGTCTCTCCCATCGCCCCGTGCTCCCCGCCCTCTGGTCGGTCGCCGCGCAGGGCGGCACAGGGCGCGGGTTGCCGGCCCGATGTGGCCCCTGGCCCCCCCCTCTCCTCCCGGCTGCCCCGCTGGTCGCAACCCGGGGGGCGCGCCCGGGTCTGCGCGCATCTGCACCGGGAACCGAGCGGGCGCCTCACGCGGGAGGTCCGGTCGCTCGCCCGCCCCCTCGTCCAGGTCCCTCCCGCCGGCCCGGGGGCGCGCACACAACCGGGCCTCCATCCCTCGGCCGCTCCCGGGGCGGCTGGACCCCCACGATGCCTAGGGGTGCCGCGGACGCTCGCCCGGCGCTCGCCGGCGCGCGCTCGCCCGGGCCCGCCCCCGCCGCCCCCCGCTCCTCCCGCGGTGCTGAGGGACCGGGCGTCCGCGGGCGCCCAGACGCGGCACTGGGCCGTGGCACTGGGGTAGGCGCCCGTGGGGCCGCCGCGGCGCACCCGGGTGAGCCCTTGGGCGTCTGCCCGGGAGCTGTCCACGCGGCGCACCGCAAGCGCGCGGGTGTGGCGTCGCTTGCAGGGAGGCCGCCGCCTCTGCTCGCGATGCGAGCAACGCGACGTGCTCTTCCTCGGATGCAGCGTCTTCGCCCTCATCATTGATGCCTTGCGATAGTGTTAACAGACCCTAGTTGACGGCCGGTCGTGACACTCCGGCCATCGCGCCTTTGACGGTCGTCTTGAGCGGGTATTGGGAGTAGTCCGCCTTCAACTCAAGGGTATGGCCGTTCGGGTCGGTGACATAGACCGAGGTCCCATAGCCGGTTGCGCCGTATAGCTCGACGGGCCCAAAGGTAATCGGTACGGCGTTGTCCTTCAGATACTGGACAATGGCGTCAAAATCGCCATGCATGTGCAGGCAGACATGATCGACCCCACGCTGGTCCTTTTCCGCCAGCGAGACCCCCTCTGGCAGGACCCGCAGATCGATCAGATTGCGGCCGCATCGGACCTGATACAGTCCCATGTCCTCAATGACCCGCTCGACGCTCAGACCCAGGACCGTCGTATAGAAATGCAAAGTATTTTCGACATCCGTGACTTGCAGCACGACATGGTCGATCCCGTGAAACTGCATCGGGCATTCGGATTTCATACCTCCTCCACTGGCGTAAAGCGCTTGATATCAAAGCCATTGATCACGGCTGGACTTTGAAACATCTCCACGGCGTTGGCCACTTCCATTAAGGACAAACTCAGATGGAACAGCCGCGCTGCCTCGGGCGGCAGGGAGTCGAGCGGCCAAGCGTTCAGATAGGCCATAATGGCCTCCACCCGAGCGGACATGTGATCGTAGAAGGCCTGGATATCGTCCATGTTGCTGGCTAGGCGCTTGCTGGTCCGCTCCTGTTCCGTGGCGAGCGCCCAGTCGATAAAAGGCTCAAGGTCGGCAAACTCAGCGGGTAGTGTCTGTGCGCTCACGGTCTGTGTGCCCCCCTCTCCCTCGCTCCGCTGATCAGCCCTCCAAGGGAGAGGGCGCTACGCCTCGGCGTAAAAGCGTTCGAGTACGGTGTGAAAATACCGGATCTGCATTTCTTCGTCCTGGAAATACAACTTCTTCTTGGCCCGCGAGGCCAGCCCGATATGGATCTGTTCGTGGGCAGTCGCATCCTCTTGCAGCAGATCCCGGAGCAGGCATTTGAAATATTCCTGACCGACGCGCTGGCCGGCGTTTTCGGCCGGACGAAAATATATCTTGATGTCCCAGTCGGTCCGGTCGACCGCCTGTGGCCAAAAGTTATATGTCATATAGAAGTCATGCGAGACGCCGCGGAAGAGCAGCAGCGCCATATTGGGGAAGATCGTGTAAAAATCAAAGGAGCCGATGCGGGGCAGGCGATGCTCGGTCTCAGCCAAGCTGAACTGAGCCGCCAACTTTTCGGTAGCCGGACCAACGCGATCCTCGGGCGGATCTGACGAATATACGCTGTGATGGTTGAACAGGCGGACATCGAGCAGGCGTGTGAATTGTCCGTCTTTCAGTACGCAGAACTCGGGAATGGTCCGGCGGTGCTGAAACGGCAGATGGTACAGCTCATTCTGGGCGTCAAGAGCAATTTTCCAGTTGGCGTATTCGTCCACTCTATACCGCGCAGTCAGCGCCAGTTCGTCGAAGCAACCGCCCTCAAGCTGGTCGGCCACCCCGCCCAGGTATTCCCGGAGACTCTCGGATGGACGCTCGGCCAGGTGAATAAAGATGAAACCTTCGAACACCTCCGTATTGACCGGAGTCAGACCCAAGTCGCCCTTGGGCAGATCGAAAAAGTTCTCCTCGTCCGCCACCCAGGTCAGTTCGCCCTTGGTGTTATACGCCCAGGCGTGAAAACCACAGGTGAGCGAGCCTTTACACGAGCCCTTCTCGTCCCAGACGAGCTTATTGCCGCGGTGCGAGCATACGTTGTGAAAGCCCCGAACCTCGCCGTCCTTGCCTCGAATGATCAATATCGAGGCGCGACACATCGTCAGGTCTTTAGCAATATAATCGCCGGGGGCTGGAATTTCCTCGACTCGTCCGATATTCAGCCAAGTCCGCCGAAAAATTTTCTCCCGTTCGAGCTCGAAATACTCCGCTGAAATCAGCGGCTCGGCCGCAACCGGGCCGGTGCCCATCGCCGGGTATTTCTCCGCCCATCGTCTATCCGCAATCACGGTCCGCATGCAACGGTCTCCTCCTTATCTGTCACGGCCCGCATCTCTGTGGGGGCCACGTCACCGTCCTGTTGTACAATAAGTTCGCCATCAAGGTATAGCGTACAGCCTGTCATGGGTAGGTCCGTAGGGCAGGCCGTGTCGTTGCTCCCCCCGAGTTCGGTGTTGAGACCGATTGAGAACAGGACATTGCCATAGAAGGCCCGTCCATCCATGCCAACCGCGGGGATGCTGGTAGCGAGATAATCCCAACACGCCCGATCGTTGAGACCCCAGCCAATGTGCGAGAGGGCATACGTCCGAGGGTCGTGCAAGCCGCCCATACAGTTCTTCACTAGCATGGCATCAAAGCTGCCGTCGATGTCGACGATCATGGGGTCTCGAATGGTGAAGGTGATCGGCTCCTGGGCGGATTTCTTAAACGGGAACAAAATGCCGCCACGGTCCATGACGGCCGTGCCATTGACCCCGGTCTCGCTGTCCTGGGTCGCCAGAAATCCGCCCGGCCAGTGGTCCCAGCGGCCGGGAGCGTCCGTAAAGCCGTATTCGGTCAGAGTCGGGAATTGCTCCAGTTCGTACTGCACGTCCGTTCCGGCCGGGTCGGTAAAACGGAGGTTTTTGGCCTTGGCCCAAAACACTTCCGCCGCCTCGACACGATCACGCAGTGCCTGGGTAGGAAAAAGGCGCAACAGAACCTCACGGGGGTCAACCATCAGCAGGATACGGATGTCCGCGGCCTGAATCTCCAGTTGTTCTTTTGGGAACAGCAGAAAAATGAGATCGACGACAAGGTCCGCGCTTTTGAGGATCTCAATGGCCGGCCTGTTCCCGGCCACGGCGTTCTGACTCACCTCACCAGCCACGTTTTGCGCTCCGCCCGGCGCCACGCGCGGCAGGTTGACGTTGCGCACATCCACCCCCAGCCCACGTGTGGCAATCATAAACGCCGACGCATACTCGGCCGCTTGTTCCGCCTCTGACAGAACCGTAACGGTTTCTCCCGGCTTGACTTGACACAGTTCACGCCCTTGCCGAAACAGACTCACCATCATGTTGGTCTGGCCGACTGAGAGTGACATGGCACCGCTCCTTGAGAAAATTCACACTAGCGGGCAGATCCGCTGTGGCGCATACCCTTCTCCTGGAGTCTTCTTGACACCTTATTTACCGCACTGCCGGACTCACACCGCAGCAGTTCCTCCCCCTTGCTCTGCCCCTCTCTCCAACGCAGACAGAAGAATGAGGTAAGGAGCGCACTATGATAGCCCAGTCTTGCTGGTACGGGAAAGATGGTCGGCGCTGAGGTCAAGCGCGTTGAAGGCTCACGTATGCTCTTGGGCAAAAGTCCGTATGGAGACGATATCTATCTCCCCGATACACACGGGCGGGGGCCTTTGTCCGCAGTCCGTATGGCCACGCGCGTTTCCTCCGCCTTGATACCAGCGCTGCCGCAGCACATCCAGCGTCCAGGCAGTGATCGCCGGCGAGGATGTCGCAGATGCCACACAGCCGCTCCGGGTCGAATTTGACCCAACAAATGCGCCCCGCAAGTCCGGCGATTGGCCGGTCCTGGCTCGGGGAAGAGTCTGCTTTGTAGACGAGATGGTGGTAGCCGTTACGGCCACCGGCGGCGATGTCGCTGAGGATGCAGCCGCGCGAGTCGGGGGCGAGTACGACCCGCCGGATATTCTCTGGAGCAGGGAACAGGCGCTGGAGCCGTATGCCCCCCTAGCCCATGGAAACTGGGGTGATAACGTCATGCAATCCCCGGGAGCAAGCAGGGGTGAGACGATACCGCGTTTCAGGCGGCTGACTGTGTTGGGGCTAAACATTTTACAGCCGGCTGTCACATGTCCCCGACCATGGAGACGCGTGGCGGTGTAGCGTTTTTCAATTCCGCTGCGTATGGGGGGAGGTAATCCCGGGTTGACACGCTCTCTCACCCTCGATTTACGCGGAACGCATACGGAGTCGCATATGAGCCATTTATTTGCCTATCTTTCTCGGATGAAATTTATTCGGCGCTGGAGTTTGATGCACAGCACCTATCCGGAAAACATCCAGGAACACAGCCTGCAGGTTGCGCTGGTGACCCACATGTTGGCCGTTACTCGGAATCGTCTCTTTTCCGGCCGGGTGAATCCGGAGCGGGCCGCAACCCTGGCCCTCTACCACGATATTGGCGAGGTCTTGATCGGCGACCTGCCGACGCCCGTCAAGTATTTTAACCCCGAGATCAAGGGGGCCTATCACACGATCGAGCAGACCGCGGTACACAAATTGTTCAGCATGCTGCCCGAAGAACTCAAAGGTGACTACCAACCATTCTTTGGGTCGGCTGACACTGACCACGACCACCATAGGCTGGTAAAGGCCGCGGACAAGCTCTGTGCCTATCTCAAATGCCTGGAAGAGGTCAGTGCAGGCAATCAGGAGTTCTCCCAGGCCGAACAGACACTCAGGGAGGCAGTTGAGCGGATTGACCTCCCAGAGGTACGCTATTTCCTGGAGACCTTTGTCCCGAGTCTCCGTCTCACCCTCGACGAACTGGGGTAAAAAAGAGGCAATAGGAAAATTCTGTAGGGACTCCGGCCACACCAGCTATACCTCTCTGAGGACATCCGAGAAACTCCGGCCAATACCCGCCCTCCACATTCCCCACAGAAACCCTTCGTCCGGGGTCACCGCCGTCAAGGTCGTCCGGCAAGCCTCCTTTCCCCCGGCTAAAGCCGGTCCCGTATGATCTCCATCACCCCAGCCAGCTCCGGTTGAACAGGAATCCAAGGCCATTGTCATCGTCTCCGCAGGCCTCGCCGGCAAGCTGCGCTGGCACCATAGCCCGCTTCCTGCGGCAGGAGACATCCAGTACGGCCATCCGACCATCCACCGCGCCTGCGTCACGTATCCAGCCGGAGGGGATCTTCATACCACTCGGGAAGAGCCTCGGTCCTGGATTCTCCAAAAATCCGGCCAGCCGTCTCTGAGGTATAGGTCACGGTCCGGCGTCCCCCTGTTTTCGCCTGCCCCCACGATCAGGCCGGCGCTACACGGACGCTCAGCCGAGAGTTCCCTCCATCGCAGCCCGGAGCACTCAAGGTCCTCCAATGCCTGTCATATGGTGCCCACAGTCCTGGTCCGTCGAGTGGTCTTGACAATCAACTGCCCGGCGCCTGGGGCATGATGAAACAGCAACAAGCAATATCATGTGCCGAGTTGATCTTCCCAAGGGTTGACGATGTCCAAGAGACCGTTTCTAGACAGCCTCGCTGGCATGATGCGGAGTACCCCCGTGGCGGGTGCTGTGATCGCGTCCTGTCCCGCTTCGGAGAGTCGGCGCGGTCGTATCCGTATTCGGCGCCCAAGTGATACGGTCGCAAATGGGCGGAGAGAGGTAGAGAAAAAAGATACCTGGACCGGACAGCCTGAAACAGGCCACCCTCCTAGACTGTGAGATTGGCCCTCGGGCATCCTCCCTTTTCTCCTCTCCCTATTGAGTGCTGTTTGGCCGTGCGCGCCGGCAACCCAGCCCCAGATTTCTTCACGGCATCGTGTGGGCGTCTCTCCCTCGACAGGGAGGGGGGGGGTAAATAAAGACGCGTCGGATGGATGTCTTTTTTCATTCCGAGTTGCAACATATCTGGTCTGATTCCCCTCCCTCCACTACAGTGAAAAAGCACCGAAGGCATAGTTCAGCAGACGCCAGGAGGAAGAAGACAAATGACAGCACCGACTCCGCAGGCAGGCATCATCCCGGAACCGAATCAACACGCGCTCTTTCTGGTCGCCAAGGTCAATACCCCAGCCACCACCCGCAAAACGGTTGCCGAGGCAGTCGCGGGGATCCCGGCACTGGTGACAACGGTTGGCCAGCACGACCCAGAGGCTGCCCTCGTGTGCACGGTCAGTTTCGGGTCGGGCTTTTGGGAAATACTCTCCCCAGACCATCGGCCCAAGGGGCTGCGGCCCTTCACCGCCATTGATCTGCCCGGTAAGAGCGCACCGAGCACAGGCGGCGACATCCTGTTTCACCTCATCTCAAAACGGTTGGACCTCAATTTCGAGTTGGCCAAACAGATCCGGGGTCAGCTCGGAGAGACGATAGAGGTGTTGGACGAAGTCCACGGCTTCCGCTATCTGGACTCACGCGATCTGACCGGGTTTATTGATGGGACGGAAAATCCCAGCGGCGATGAGGACCGGGCAATGGTGGCCCTCATCGGTGACGAAGACCCCGACTTCGCTGGAGGCAGTTATGTCTTCACCCAACGCTATGTGCATAATTTCCCCAAGTGGAATGCCACACCGCAAGACGAACAGGAAAACGCAGTCGGCCGTCGCAAGGTGGATAGTGAGGAGCTGCCCGACGCTATCAAACCCCCAACCGCCCACATCAGCCGGGTAGTCATAGAGGAAAACGGGGAAGAACTGGAAATCCTGCGCCACAGCTTCCCCTATGGGACAACCTCGGAGGCGGGCTTGTTCTTCATTGCCTATACCAAAGATCTGAGTATTACCGACAGGATGCTGCGGCGCATGCTGGGGGCCAGCAGTGACGGGCTGCACGATCATCTCATGGACTACACCCAGGCCGTGTCAGGCGCACATTTCTTTGCCCCGCCGCTCGAAATATTACAGGCGCTGGGGGAGTAAGCGTTTACGGAGCGGTCGGGTTGCACTGATAAGCTTCCAGATCAAAGAACAATTCCCGACCCGGATTCTTCAACTCAGGGCTCTCACCCAGCCGGAGAATCCGGGCGGTGATGCTCCCGGGCGCAAGATCCAGCACGCCAACCGTTCCGAGCCGGGTTGACCACAGATGGGGATGGGTGGCGCTGCCCGAGTTGATCTGCAAGACCCCCTCTCGGTACTCCAGGTGCTCAAAGTGCGTGTGCCCGGTGATGAGAATGTCGGCGGGATCACCGCGCAGATACTGCTGTGTTAGGTCTGCAATCGGCCGCTCTTCAGGCTCCATGTCGTGGACCATCGCAATGCGCCAGCCTTCGAGATGCAACCGCTGCACGTCTTCCACTCGCGGGTCGTCCCCCCCGTGGTCATTATTGCCCCGGGCCGCGAGCGTCGGTGCGATTGTTTCCAACCAGTCCAGTACGTGCGGAGAGACGATATCCCCGGCGTGGAGGATGAGGTCTGCCCCGGCAAAGGCAACGCGAACTTCGTCCCACAGATTGCGGATCGTACTCGGCAGGTGGGTGTCCGTAATCAAACCGATACGCATAAGTTGTCTTTACTATCGAAAGAAATTCATGTCTCGCTCCCGCGTTTCGCCCTAATCCAGCGCAGGAGAGAGGACCTCCATCATATCCCGAATTACGGCACTATCCGCATCATCGGGACCGGAAAGACCCAGCGTCGTGGTTCCTGCAGGACTCTGATGCCCAGCGTTTCGTTGTTCCAGCACTGTTTCTCCGGGTGGCGACTGCCCTTGTATGCTTGATTGTGCCCGGCTCATTCGCATTCCTGTCATCGGATAAGAATCAGATATATCCCCACCGCACCCCCACCATCAATCAGGAAATAGCCCCCCTCAACACGGTCGGTTCCTGTCTTATCAAAGAGAAAGAACTGACAAATGATGGGAGCAGGGTCGAGCAGAGCAAATTCATACGGGAGAGGATTGTTTGGGGCGATATCCTGGATACGTCCATCCCTAACCGGCCCACCATATTCATCAGTTCCAATAATAAGCGGGCTCCCGGTGTTAGTATCAATCCTACTTAGTCGATAGGCATCGGTGAATAATGTGCGAAAGATGGTATACGTGAACCGCCAAGCCCCCCCAAGCAAGCCGTTGAGGTTACTCCCCCCTACCTTGCTTCGCAGACATCGTAGTGGGCGGGCAGACCGTACCGTGCCCCCACATCGTTGACGCATACCCCCTCGTCACACTGCCCCGGATCACAGTCCCCATCCCCCAGCCCGCAGACATTGGTCACACAGTAGTCGGGGTCAGGCCGAGAGGACGAGGCTTCGCAGACATCGTAGTGGGCGGGCAGACCGTACCGTGCCCCCACATCGTTGACGCATACCCCCTCGTCACACTGCCCCGGATCACAGTCCCCATCCCCCAGCCCGCAGACATTGGTCACACAGTAGTCGGGGTCAGGCCGAGAGGGCGAGGCTTCGCAGACATCGTAGTGGGCGGGCAGACCGTACCGTGCCCCCACATCGTTGACGCATACCCCCTCGTCACACTGCCCCGGATCACAGTCCCCATCCCCCAGCCCGCAGACATTGGTCACACAGTAGTCGGGGTCAGGCCGAGAGGACGAGGCTTCGCAGACATCGTAGTGGGCGGGCAGACCGTACCGTGCCCCCACATCGTTGACGCATACCCCCTCGTCACACTGCCCCGGATCACAGTCCCCATCCCCCAGCCCGCAGACATTGGTCACACAGTAGTCGGGGTCAGGCCGAGAGGACGAGGCTTCGCAGACATCGTAGTGGGCGGGCAGACCGTACCGTGCCCCCACATCGTTGACGCATACCCCCTCGTCACACTGCCCCGGATCACAGTCCCCATCCCCCAGCCCGCAGACATTGGTCACACAGTAGTCGGGGTCAGGCCGAGAGGACGAGGCTTCGCAGACATCGTAGTGGGCGGGCAGACCGTACCGTGCCCCCACATCGTTGACGCATACCCCCTCGTCACACTGCCCCGGATCACAGTCCCCATCCCCCAGCCCGCAGACATTGGTCACACAGTAGTCGGGGTCAGGCCGAGAGGGCGAGGCTTCGCAGACATCGTAGTGGGCGGGCAGACCGTACCGTGCCCCCACATCGTTGACGCATACCCCCTCGTCACACTGCCCCGGATCACAGTCCCCATCCCCCAGCCCGCAGACATTGGTCACACAGTAGTCGGGGTCAGGCCGAGAGGGCGAGGCTTCGCAGACATCGTAGTGGGCGGGCAGACCGTACCGTGCCCCCACATCGTTGACGCATACCCCCTCGTCACACTGCCCCGGATCACAGTCCCCATCCCCCAGCCCGCAGACATTGGTCACACAGTAGTCGGGGTCGCCCAGGACATCACCAGGCGCACCGCCGTAGATGGCCCGAATCCCCCTGATATCGTCGGCTTGGAGCCGATCGATATTACTAGTCTTGGAGTTCATAATGGCCTTCACGGACTGACCATGATCGTCCGGATGACCTAGACCTAAGATGTGACCGAATTCATGCAGCGCCACCCGGTGGAAGTCGATCGCGGAGAAGCGCCATGGACCCGAATAGGTACTCCAGTCCCTGTTGGCGTTAAAAAACACATCACCATCAAGGAGTTCACCTCTCCTGCTGTACCAAGTCCCCGTAACGGCCAGTGTGGTATCGTCCCAAGCCATGCCGCAGTGCGTGTCCGCCCAGACAACAGTGGAGATTCCATCGACAGCACTACCGTCACACGCTACGGAAGTCGGCCGGCTGGGAGACTGGATGCGGAACTTGAACTGGGCCCCCACCGCGTTCCATTGCGCTGCCGCGTCTTGCGCGGCAGTGTCCCAACACGGGCCCCACTCTGTAAGCGGATTGTTGGGTGGACATCCGAGGCGCAGGTTGAGCACAGCCTGGGAGGCAGACCAGAAAAGGCCCACTCCGTCAGGGGTGGTATTCTGGACATGGGCGAGGCCGTCACACAGACACCAAGTCGGTATCAGCAGGAGAGACAGCAGAGCGGCGCGGGGCCGGCTCTTTATTTGAGTCCGGCGCCTCTTATTGACCATTCCGCAACTCCTTTTTAATCCGTTGCGTGAAAGTGGTCAGCGCCATGGTCTCGGACGGCTGCTCTCTTTGTTCTTGGACAATGGGGGCGGCATCGTGGAGTATCCCGCCACCCTCACTGGGCAGTGTGGTGACGGGCTGCCGGGCGTGGTTGTGGATGATTTCAACCCCCCGTGCGGCGTCAAACACCACCCGGTAGACCCCCTGCCACATGCCGACGAGTGGCACTGCTTGGTGCTGGTTGCCCTTACAAAAAAGGACACTCCGTTCTCCCAGGCTGAACTGCGGCACGCCCGCAATCTGCAGGACAAGCCCATCCGGTGTCGGGCCACCCAAAAAATGCAGCGTGAGTTCGGTTTGACCCTCGTCGCCTTTCAAGACTTCCAGGTCGGAGAAGGTGACCAAGGTAAAGGGCGCGTTCTTCTTCGCGTCCCATTCGGTTTCAATGGCCGTGACAGTGCCGATTGCAATGACCTCGGCGTCCTGAACGAGGGCGGCAAACGGCCTCTCAATGACGGTGGTCGCCCAGGCAAGACGAGCCAGCAGTAGCACACCACCCACCGCACTCAGCCCGGCCAACAGGCCAGCCCATTTCCCCTGGTATCGGCGCGTGTACAGGGCCCGGGTCCAGTCAGTCATCATCCGTTCCTCCCATGGTCATGACTGGGATGCCGGGCGGGTGAATCGCTTCATCCCCGCTCAGGACATCCCGAAGACGCCGCACCTGGGATCCTTCAGGCGTCGAGGCGCGTCGTAAGGCGGGCGACCCAATCGCCCTCTTTGTTCCCTCGCCGTCATCTTCAAGTGCCTTGGCGAGCAATTGTGGGTCTATCGCTAGGTTTGTCGCCATTGTCCTGCCTCTCGTACATCAGAACACACATAAAATGGGGTGTCGAGAGACGGTAGCACATCATATCCAGTTCCACACCGGTCTCCAGCGTCGTCCGCCTGCAGCGTATCACCGCGCACTCAATCGTGTGTGCGTCGTAGCGAACTCAATGATGCTCCGCCGTCGTCCGGGGAAACCTCGCCGCGGCCAACTCCGGCTCAGTCCGGCCGACCTCCTTTTGCAGGGAGGCGGTAACGTCACCCTCCTCCTCGGACCCGAAGGTCTCCACATAGCGGGGGATATTGAGATTGGAGTCGTTCTCGGCAATCTCTTCGGGGCTTGGTCCGGTGCAAGTGTTTCTCCACGACTGTGCGTGTCCCGGAGGTCTCTAGTATCTTGGTGATATACGCCAGGTCCGGCAGGTTCTGCGTCTTGCCGGGCGTGAACTCCTTCGCTGACGTCGATGAGGAGCATGTCCTTGCGGGCCGTATTCTTGCCGTCTTCCTCGTACAAGCGGTCGAAGACCAGAACGGCGGCCGGAATGCCGGCCGTGATGAAGAGCTTGGCGGACAGGCCGACCACGGAGTCGAGCAGGTTTTCTTTCATGAGCGCTTGCCGGATGTGCCCCGAGACAGCGCGCAGTGGGGGACGCTTACCGCCGCCCGTCCGCTCTGGCGTTTGAGGACCTCGACGAGATGGATGATGGAACCGTGATCGCCCTTGGGCTTGGACAGCAGGCCGCGCCAGAAGCGCTCGTACGGGTCCTTGGCAACGTTTTCCGCGTCTCACTTGTCCGGCGAAAGGGGCGGGCCGGCAACTACGATGTCGAACTTCATCAGATGCCCACCCTCAATCAGAGCGGACCTGTTGCGGGTGGGCCTCACTCGGTGCGCGCGGCGGCGTTGGCGTGCAGAAATATATTCATCCGAGTCAGCACCCAAGGCGCACCGCTCACATCCTGACCGTACAGGGCGCAGTTGTCCAGGCCGACCTGCTCGGCCAAGCTCGCCATTCTCGTGACCCTCGTAGCGGCATACAAGGCCGAGCGCTGCCATTACATAGAGAAACCCTAACGGTCCAACGGTTGCAGATCCTAGGCGAGTTCCGCCAAGTCGGGGGGACCGACAATAATCCCGTCTTTGACCATCTGTTCGCCGTCGAGTCAGAGCGATTGCTTTGACAGCACGGCGCCGGGATGGTTCTCGCCGCCACCAGGCCCAGCATGGCAAGCCCAGGCCGACCGCGTTGTAACCCAAGACGCGCTGGTCCTCAAGAAAACAGCGGCCCGTATAGCGCACGGCGGGATGGATGCCGCAGGTGAAGCGAATAATATAGTCTGGCCCCTCGCCGCTGGCCCGTCGTAATGAGCGTTCCAGCGCGATTCCCTCGGCCACACCGCCCGCCACGTCCTGTACGGTTCCCTCTATAGTGAGGCTGATAGACTCTTCCAAGGGGGTGTAATTCTCATGGAAGACGATATCGATCTTCACCACGCCTTTGACCGAGTCTTCCTTGGACATGATCATGGCCGTGCCGGGGACAAACAGGGTACCCGGTCCGTTGGCCCGACACGTGCCCATGGACCTAGACTCACCATGGTGAACGTGGCGTCGGTCCCGACCGGATTGGTAATCCGGCCCTGGGCACCCTTTTTCTTTACCGGTCAGGCATCAAAGGCTTCGGCAACGGCGAACAGGATACCGAGGTTGACCTTGCCGAAGAGCCGGACTGTGGACTCGGTGTTCAAGCCCGCGGCCAGATAATAGCGGTCGCGTTTGCTCTGCATGGCCGCGTCATACGCGTTCGAGCCGGCCAGATGGGGAAAGGCCAAGTCTATCCATACGTCACAGTTCGTAACCGCAGCCCGTACCGCCTCAGAAATAGAGGGGTCGCCCAGCGCGCCCTGAAAAGGGAGTTGCGGAGCAATGAGCGGGGCCACCGGCGTATCCAGCCTGCCTGCGTGCCGCGTTTTGGATGGCCTCAATCGTCTGCATATCCGAAGCCGCATCGGCAGTGATCAGCACAGTCGCCATGCTGTACCAGCAGGACATCCCGGATCATCGCGTCCGCGGCTTGGGTGAGCTCCGGTCCGGGATTGGCAATCACGCCGCTCCCCTCCTGTGTCTGGGCCCGGGCCATGGCGGGCCTATTTGGCCTCCAGGCGTTCGAGATAATAGTTGGCGATACTATGGATGGTGACCTCAAACCGGGACACGGGTCCTGGATGAAAATGCTTGGAGCCCATGCCGCGCTGAATCGACTTGATCGTTGAGATGTCTTCGGACAGGAACTCCTTGAGGAAATCGTCATCAATTCGCACCTTGTCATGAAAGTCGGGGAGTTCAAAGTGCTGCTTGGGAAAGAGTTGATATGAAACGCCGACCCTTTTACCAACGCTCTCGCCCGGTCAGACCGTCATAAAGCACAGAAAGTCGTGACGAGGAAACCAGGGGAGATTCGGCCGCAGATGACTGGAATAGCCCCCCTCGGCCAGCTGACCCGAAATCCAGGGAATCGTTCCAAATAAGGAGTCCCCGTTCGGCGCCAAGGTCTTGCTCTTGAAATAACCGTGATAGCCTCCCCGCACGGGTCGAAATTCGTAGGATTCAAGCGGCTGCCAGGGGCCGAAAGTGTTCACATGGAGCGCGGCAATTATGGTAGATATCGGTCAGATTTTCGTTCACAAACCTCCAGTTGCAGTCCAACTCGAACGAGAACTTACTCGCCAAGAAAAAGTCTTCATAACGGTAGGGCCGGGAGGTCTGGGGAAAATCAACCTCGGCCAGCACATCCATCAAGCGCCGCGCTACCGGGTCGAAATTGACAAACAGGAAGCCGGCCCAGGTCTCGACCCGCAGGGGAATGAGACCGAAGTCTCCGGGGTCAAATCCCTCCATTTCCGCGGAGTGGGGCGCGTTGAGCAGCCGGCCGTCCCAGGTCGCCGTGGCAGGGGCATGGAAACGCCTTGTCACATCCCTTCCCAAACGGCGTTCCGCTGTGGGACTCGCCAAAGGCCACCTGCGTCCCCCGGTGGCGGCACACATTGGAGAAGGCGCGCGGATCTCCCTGGCGGTCCCTACAACAGATGACAATCGGCTCGCCCGCCACCCGAAAGGTCAAAGAGCTGCCCGGCTGGGTCCAGTTCTTCGACCCGGCCCATGCACAGCCATTCTTTTTGAAAGAGGCGTTCTTTACCCTCGCGCATAAATCTCGGGCGAGGTGTCAGAATGCGCCGGGAGATGCCGCGCCTGGGACAGCGGTAGCTGAGTCCGAGCAGCAGATTCCTGGGGTAATTGTGCCACGTCCCTCTCCTGAATCCGGTATTGTTAGCCCATCAAACCCTCGTCATACTTACCCCGGATGGGCTGTTTTTCCGCAAAACGGGTCAAACGAAAGGGCTCTATATCCGTCCCCGGCTGCTTGCCGTTGATAATCAGCTCGACCATCATCTCGCCCACCGCCGGGGCCAACTTGAAGCCGTGGCCGCTAAAGCCGACGGCCATATACATTCCACCAATTCCCGGCACGGCGTCCAG
Source organism: uncultured Binatia bacterium (SeqCode) (assembly GCA_965116085.1). Classification (GTDB taxonomy): domain Bacteria; phylum Desulfobacterota; class Binatia; order Bin18; family Bin18; genus Bin18. The sequence goes on along the minus strand of OZ220487.1, from coordinate 2,970,550 downwards.
AATGGGGTGCCAGTCGGGCGTGACATCGAAAAAGCCCGAATAGCCGCTGTGGAAATAGCCGGCCTCAAAGCGAGGGAAACGATGCATAACATAGCCGGTCATCTCGACTATTCTATCATAGCTGACGCCGTGGTCGTAATGGTCGGGGTCGACTCGGTCGTTGAGTTCGATCGGATCCAGCGAGCCGACTAGGGTCAGGTCCGCGCCCTCGGGCCGCGTGTAGACCTGGCTGACGAAATCGTAGAACATGGGGTGCTGGTCCACCGCCTCGATGGGTCGTTTGACAAGACAGATGTTGTGGCGGCAAACGGTCAAGGGAATCTCCACTTCCACCATAGCCGCAATCCGGTCGCCCCAAGCACCGGCTGCGTCAATGACCGTTGGCGTGGAGAAGCGTCCCTTATTGGTGACTACCTCGGCCACCGATCCTCCCACCAGTTGGATGCCGGTCACTTCGGTCCCCTGATGGACCTGCACGCCCAGCTCTCGCGCCCGTCGGATAAAAGACGAGGTGGTATCCGACGGGTCGGCGTAGCCGGAGTCCGGCTCCCAGGCCCCGCCGGCCAAGTCCTCTACGCGCGTACGCGGTTCGATTTCGCGGACTTCTTCGGGAGAGATAAAGCGGGTGTTGATCCCGACGCGACGTTGCATGGCCACAACCTTTTTCAGCGCGGTGAGGTCCCGCTCGGACACCCCCATCAGATAGCCCGTTCGCATAAAACCGGCCGACCCGCCAACCACATCGCCGAAGTTCTCGAACACCTCCAAGCTGCGTCGCACCATGCGCGCGGTCACCTCGGTTGAATAGTGCTGACGAATACAGGCTGAGCTTTTTCCGGTCGCCCCGGAGGCAATAAAATTTTTCTCTAGGACGACGACATTGGTGATGCCCCGAGTGGCAAGATTGAACGCAATACTTGATCCCATCACACCAGCACCAACGATCACGATATCCGCTGTGTGGGCCATATTCCCCTCCTGAGCGCCCGCCCATCCTATAAGCTCGGCTTGTCCGGGCGCAAGCGATTGCGTTCCTGGTGCGTTGTTCCGCCCCCTCCTTGCAAATCGGGCCATCCCGAGTATCCTGCTCCTAGGAAACCCGGAGCATAGCAGGAGGATCCGATGTCTGCCATTGCACTGCCTGAAGACGCCTATAATCAGGCCCTTGTCGCCAACGTCCACCCCTGTGACTGGACGAACCCGGAGCCCGCACCGAGTTACAATCTGGTCGTCTTAGGTGGCGGGACAGCCGGCCTGATTACCGCAGCCGGCGCGGCCGGCCTCGGGGCAAAGGTTGCCCTAGTGGAGCGGGAACATTTGGGCGGCGACTGCTTAAATGTCGGCTGCGTGCCCTCCAAAGCTCTGCTCCGGGCGGCCCGGGCTGTCGCGGATGTCCGGGACGCTGGCCAGTACGGGGTCGAGGTGCCGCCGGGAACCCGAGTCCATTTCCCCACGGTCATGGAACGGATGCGGCGGCTCCGCTCGGAAATCAGCCCGCATGACTCGGCGCAGCGCTATCGGGACGAACTGGGCGTGGATGTCTTTTTGGGCGAGGGGCGTTTTGTCGATTCGGATAGCGTGGAAGTCGACGGCCGATACCTGCGTTTCCGTCGAGCGGTTATCGCTACGGGCGCCCGGGCCATACCCCTGCCCATTCCCGGTCTGGCGGAGGCCGGTTATCTGACCAACGAGACCGTCTTTTCCTTAACCGACTTGCCCAAACGGCTGGCCATCATCGGTGCCGGTCCGATCGGCTGCGAACTCGCCCAGGCGTTTGCCCGCTTTGGGGCGCAGGTCACCCTCCTGGAAGTGATGCCCCAGATCCTCATCCGCGAGGACAAGGACGCCGCGGCTCTCATCCAGACTGCCCTGATCCGGGACGGGGTCTCGCTCGTCCTCGGCTGTCAGATCACTGGGGTAGCACAGGACGGACAGGACAAAGTGCTCCAGGTAGAAAAAGAGGGGCAGCGAGAGGAAGTCCGCGTGGATGCGGTTCTCCTCGGAGTAGGCCGCGCCCCCAATGTCGAGGGGCTGAACCTGGAGGCCGTCGGGGTGGAGTTTGATACCAAACAGGGAGTGAAGGTCGATGACCGACTCCAGACGGCCAACCCACGTATTTACGCCGCGGGCGATATTTGCTCACCGTACAAATTCACCCATATGGCGGATGCCCTAGCCCGCATTGTGATCCAGAACACCTTGTTCGTCGGACGAGCAAAGGCGAGCGCCTTAACCGTGCCGTGGTGTACCTATACCGATCCTGAAATCGCGCATGTCGGCCTGTATGCACATGAAGCGGAAAAACAGGGCATGGCCGTCCAAACCTTTCACCAGGAGATGGGACAGGTAGACCGGGCTGTGCTCGAAAGCGACACTGGCGGTTTCGTAAAAATCCACACCAAGGCCGGTGCGGATACCATTCTGGGCGCAACGATTGTGACACGCCACGCGGGCGAAATGATCTCGGAGTTGACCCTGGCCATGGTCGGTGGCTTGGGACTCGGCACCCTGGCCAGGACCATTCACGCCTATCCCACCCAAGCCGAAGCCATAAAACGCGCCGCGGACGCCTATAATCGCACCCGGCTGACTCCCCGGGTCAAATCGCTCTTCACCAGGTGGCTGGCGTGGACGCGCTAGGGCGGCTCGCTCATGAATGGCGAGGAGATACGGGGCTGATGCACGCTAGGCGACGAGGGTGGGGTCTTTCTGCGCTTGTGTTTGGCCGCCCCTGCTCCCATTGCGCGGACGCCTGCGGTCAGTACGCTGCGGATGCAAAACAGAGTACGCAGACAACTTCTACCGGAAAACGACTACCCATGCTCTAGCGACACGGATGGTCGAAGCGGCTATCGCTCGCGCCAAAGAACTCGAGGCCGGGCAAAAGGTAGCGGTAGTCGGGCGCCGGGTCTTGGGAGCATAATCCTCCGCCCGCCCGTCCCGGCTACGCCGTGTCGGGCGACATTCAGCCCACTCGACCTGCGGGAGGGTAAAGCAACGTGCCAGTTTCCCGAGGTCTGCCACTGCACCAAGCCTCACTGGCAAGCCCCCCACTTTTCAGACGGGCAGGTCTGGAGACTCGAGCCGCACCGCATACCCGCCAAACTTCCGCACGTTCAATACACCGGTATCAAAAATGAGATACTGCCCCTTGATGCCTAGCAACGTGCCTTCGATCTCGGGTGTCTTCTCAAAATTCCGAGACCTGACCTTCATGGGATATTCCAGTACCGGGTAGATAAATGAATGGCTGGCGGCCTCCTCAAGCAGCGTGAGAGATCCTTCCCCGGCGGCCTGCGTGTGGTCGTACAGCCCCGTCTGGCACAACCCGATCAACTCGTCCCGTTTGGCCGCCAAATCTGCGAATTCGGGCGCCCCCTTGAGCATGCGCTGCCAGTTGGTACGATCGGTCAAATGCTCTTTGAACATGACCTCCAGCAGCCCGGCCTGATAACGGCTCTGTACCCGAAACATCGACAGGGCCTGTACCGCGCCTTGATCCATCCAGCGGGTGGGAATCTGGCTCCCGCGCGTAACGCCGACTTTCAGGTCCGATGAGTTGGCGATGTAGACATAGTGGGGCTGCATACAGTGCGCTTCACCCCATGCCGGCTCACGACAGGTCCCCTGCTCGTAATGACACAGTTCGGGTCTCACTATGCAGAGATCGCACCGGGCAAGACGCTGAAAGCAGGGATAACAATAGCCTTGATTGAAACTTTTCCTGGTCCGACGCCCGCAGGCAATACAGTGAATCTTCCCGGAAAATATAAGGCCCACGGTTTTGCCCAGCAGGGAGTTGACGGCGACCTCCTGCCCGCCGATTGGCAGGCGATACTCCACGGGCGGCCCCGGCTGCGTTCGCATCTTGCGTAGAGTGCCTTGCATCTTCAGCCTCTCCCTTTTTCTCTGCTTGGGGGAATCCGCACTCCTCACATCTCGGAATCAGGCGGATAATGTTGTCGCCGATAACGTAGGTGCTCAACATTGATCCGGTGTCGAAAATCAACATATAAGCTCCCTGGTCTACCGATCAGTGCAAAGTCATCGGCAATACCGACTCCGCCGATGCTTAGCAGGATACGACAGTTTGGACACAGACACAGCATGTTCTCGGGGATATCAGGACCGTTGTGTGGGGCTTCGAGGGGTTGGAGATGCACCGATTCGGCATACGGCCCGGCAGGGCCTCGGAGTTGGATACGACATATCTGGCAGCGATAGTGGTAGAGTTCCTTGAGTTCATGCGCCTGCAGTCTTTTTTGGATGTCTCGTTCCTGCCTCTGGAGGTCTTCTTCCATTTTGACCAACCGAAAACGCCAGATAAAAAGCCCGGCCCGCCCAACGTCCCGCCAGTAGTCGTCAACTGTGTACAAGCCATCGTACCGATAGCCGGAATCTGGCGCATGGGGAGAGCGGAACCCTGCCCCACGGATAACGCGGACAGGCAGGCCGTGCAATCGGTTCTGAGCCAGCGCCAGATTGCCACGAAGGAGAACCTGATGGCCTATCTGCCCACGGGTCTGAGGGTCACGCCCGCCGTGGCCGGTATAAAAAATGGCATGCTCGTAATCCTCTCCATCTTCATAGCCGCCCGCCAGAACCACAGAATCGGCACCCGCCCATCTACTACCGGCGATACCGGCAATGCGGGGTCGGTGGACTCCAGCCCTGGAGAGCGCCTGGCGAGAGACGAAGTGGGAGCCGACCGGATGGCCTGGAATATGGCCAAATCTGCGCTCGGACATCGGCTTGCTGGCTACGAGTCCAGAGGCAACGAACCGGCGGTGTGGCGTACCGGAACCGAGCGACCTCCGGCCTGCGCGTCCGGGTGGCGGCTCTCTTCGTGAGAGGCGGTTGCGGTATTGACCATCCAGACATCATGCCGTTCGCCTACAATATTGCGAGCGGCATAGACCCCGGTCAGCCGGGAATGGTCCTGATTGTTATAGCGGCGCAGCCCATTACGGCCGATGGTTTGAAAATCGGAAAACATGGCGAGGTATGGGCGGACCCGGGCCACAGGCTGCTGCTAGGACCGATCGTATATGGGGTAGGTCTTCGCCATTTTGACCACCGTCCCATCCTCGGCCCCACTAATCTCGATCAATCCGCGTTGGGCATAGGCCGCCATCCCCTATTCAATCAACCGCTGGTCTGCCCATGTCCACATATCGTCCCGGCCCCAGAGGAAGTATTCCGGTCCGAGCGGCGGCTGCATCGGGCCAGGAACCATATCTGGACTCCGGTATTGATAATGCTGAATCCATCACATCTTCACTTCGGACGGATCACGCCGCGATCAGGACAACCCTCAGATAGACGCGGTAGCGTGGCTGTTGGACCGCTTGCAAGACCGCTTGGGGTGGTGTGGGGCCCAAAGGCGCTCACCCAGTTCGCGTAACGGCAGACTGGATATAAAATATGTCCCGCTCAACTCCTGTCTCTCGCCAGCTTCGTTGCGGCCCACGACCGCGCTGCCCCGACCCCGAGCATGGCGAGTACGCTCGATCCAAATCCCGGTACCGGGTTTTCAACCCAGAGTCAGCCAGAGGGGCCCGACAGCGCTCCCACATCATGTCGGGCCCGCGCCGCAGATAGCGAAGCGAGTCGATCAAGGTGGCGAGGCCTTGGCCGTCGGTGGCGCGACCGCTCTTGAAGAGCACGTTTCTGAGCACTTCACCGATTTGAGATCCATTGCTCAAAATTCTCTTCGTGCCGGTAGGGCAGCAGCCGTGCTTTGACATCGTTGAGACCCTCCGTGGGTGATTCAACCGGACCCCGGACCGCTGGGGGCACTCAGTCCTTTCGGGGGATAAGCGAAAGAATAGGAGGAGGACATATGAGGTCATCCTCATGGGCTGCACACCCCAGAGCGACATTGTCAGGGCTGAGTGCTCGTTGCCCTCCCGCCCACTTGAGAAAAGGATAGGCCACGGGCACGGCCAAGATACCTGGCTTTGGCAGTCGAATGAATACAAGGAGGGGCCGTATTGAAGCCCTCCAAAACGGGTGCGGTTCCTCCGATCATTGTGTCCACTCCTCATAGGTCAGCCGCGTCCCCATTCCCAGCCCCCAGCAACGCATTCACCGTGTGGTCCTTCTCCGTCTTTGGTGTTCTGTCGGAAGCAGACGTCCGTCGAGATACTTCGGCGTGGGTTTCTCGCTCCACCGGTGGTGGGTTTCGGTGGAACCGCACTTGGTGAGAGCCCATAGCCCCTCAATGCCGTCGGTGTGGGCTTGCCCGCGCACGAGTTCTTTGGCTGAACGGTTGACTCGGTCGCTGGCAGAGAATCGTCCGGGACACTCAAGAAGGTTCCTGACGATACCTTCAACGAGAAACATCTCAGCATATTATCTCGGGATCATCAAATATATCATCCCCCCAATACCTTGAGTGGACGCGGGACGGGCGGGGACGCAGTAGAGATTCGTCGCCCAAAATGGTGTCCCACAAGGCATTGGCCAAGAGATTTTTGAAAAAGACGCGATGTCCGTCACCATCGAACCGAGAGTCGCGATAGTTTCACCGCTCGGGCGAGGCCACCGCCATGTTGGTCTGCACTCGATAGTGACCGCCCGGGAGTCAAGCTTGTTCAGTTCTATGCACAGCGGTGAGTCCTGCCGGGCCCTCGCCAATGATGACCACCGGTCCGTTCACATGGTCTCCATGATTTTTCCCTTCGGACTTGGAACCTGCTGAACGCACCCGGGCCGACGAGGCAATACTAAGGACAGTGAGCAGGGCCGTACTCCCCAGGTGCGCTCAGCCCGGAGAAGAGGGGTTTTCCCCCAAGGGAGGGGGCCGGGGTGAGGCAAACCGGTCAGATCGAGGGTCAGCCTGGAAACGGAATGACTTTGCCGTGGGATGGGGCAGAGTCCCCCCGCCATTTGGGTCGGCTCTTCTGTAATGCCCTGAGTACGGCCTCGGCTTCAGCCGGAGTCAGGGTCAGGGTTTGCTGGCGACACCAACCCAAACCCGAGCCCCACGTCAGACGCCGGAAAGCAATGCTCGGCTGTTCGCCTACCTGTTGTCCGTTCGGCTCATCCGCTTGGGGCAGCTCCACAGCGACCTCCAGCGCAGTATTGGGCGGGGCGGTGGGAGATGGCTCGTTTGGAATAGTTGCCAGTATCTCGCTGGTACGCATGCCTTTGTTCCTCCTCTCGCTGACAGAGCTACAATGCGACAAAACGGCTGACCCGCTTCCACCCTGTCGTCATCCACTGGGGGCCGTGTGCTTCACGTAGGAATCCTTCGACACCATCGAGTTGTTCTATGAGACCGAGTCCTTCCTGTTCCCCTAAAATTAAAAGCGCCGTGCTTAATGCCTCGGCTTGGGCCGCACTCGGAGCCACAACACAGGCCAAAAGGTCGCGCTGCACGGGCCGGCCGGTCCGAGGGTCGATAATATGGCCATAGCGCCGGCCTTCGACCTGCATGCTCTGGCCAAGACTCCCGGAGATGGAGACGGCCTGATCGGAAAACGTGGCAACGCCGACGCTCTCCCCATTCGGCTGCCGCAACAATAGGCGCCAGCCCTCCCCGTCAGGTGGCTGGCCAAGCGCCCACAGGCTGCTCTGCCCAAAGTTGAGCAAGGCGTTTGTCAGCCGCTGTTCATGGAGCTGTTCGACGATCTGATCGAGCGTATAGCCTTTGCCGATCCCCCCCAGGTCCAGCATCATGCCCGGCGTAGAAAGGCCGACGTGATGAGGCGCAGCAAATTGCAACTTCTGACTCCCAATGAGCCGTAGGGTGCGACGGATAGCCGGCGCAGTTGGCTGGGTCTGGGTCATTTCCGCCTGTCGCCATAGGCTCAGGAGCGGCCGCATCGTAATATCGAAGGCTCCATTGGTCAGGTCTGCGTAGCGCTGCGAGATCCGCAGAATATCACTCACTTCGGCCGGAACCGCCTGAAGCCCTTGCCCGGCCTGGGCGTTCAAACGGCTGAGCGGGCTGTGCAGGGTATAGGTGGTAAAAAGCGCGTCAAACCGCTGCGCGGTGGTAAAAACCTCGTGCCATACCGTGCTCATCTGCGCCTGGAGGATGGATTCTGCCGGGCACAGCGTGGCTTGAAAAACCGTGCCCATGATATACCGGCCATCAGTCTCACACGCCCGGACAGGACTGCTCAGAGCCAGGAGGCTCAGAACGACCGTCCACCCCCCCATCCCGAATCCCCATCCCCTCGTCATTCCACCATCTCTCCCGCGGCCCCAAGACCGACATTTTCCACATCGGCGTTGTCCCGTCGTACAGCGGGCGGCCTCGCCTGTCGGTAATGCTCTTGTGAGCCCCGAAAGATGGCCCAAAGGCTGACCACAACCAGCACCGCTAGACTGATTTCCAGGGCGAGAAAGCCGGCAATTTTCAGATAGGCAAAGCCGGGGTGAACAAAGCGGACCAGCCAGCCACCGCCCTCATCGGTCAGGGCAGAGAAAAAAGGAATGATGATCAGCCAAGCTTTCAGGTTCGGAGAGAGAGGCACGAACAACATCAGATGTGTCAGCGTCAGCAGCAGCAGTCCCATGGCAAATAGATGAAAATGCGATACTTCCAGCATGCCCTGATAGCTGCGCGGCTGCAGAAAACGCTCTTCCGAGCCCAGATAATATTCCGTCACCGAGGCATAGCTTAGATTCATCTTCTGGAAGTACAGCAGGGCGTTCGTCAGCCACAGGCCGATGACATAGATCACGAAGATAACGATGATGAGTTGGAGCAGCCGGTTTCTGGACCACTCGCCGGTAACCACAAAGCGCACGCTATTGTTTCTCCTGAATCAAGACCTGAAAGAGGGCCAGGACTTTGCGCACGCCTTGAGTCACGGCCTGGGCAGTCAGCGTGGAGCCCATAATACCGTGAATATCGCGCCGTAGGCGCAACGAGGGTGTCAGGCGCTTCTGATCAAACTGCTCCAGCCAGAGATCCGACGGCAGGTATTCGGCCGGCTCGTAGAAGGCCAGCACCAGGAGTTTCTGCAGTGTGCCGTCGGGGGACACTACCATCAGAAACGTCTCTGGAAAGGTCCGTACAATATGCGTCTCGATAAAGGCGTAACTCTGCACAGTGTCAGCCGTATGGCCGATGTGAAAGGTGGCCAGCTTGGAATCGACCGAGGCCTGCGCCAAGTCCTCAACCCGCTCGATCTGCTGCGGGGTGAGGAAGAAGGTTTGCGTCTCAATGCGGTCTGCCTGAGGAAATGCCACCTGTAGTGCCTCTGTCCTGGAATAAAAAACTCGAGCCTCAACAATGATGGCACTACTGCCTAGCAGTGCCACCACGCCCAGAACGTACTGAGCAATACGGGCCCTAGAAAACAAAGCCGATGCCAAAGTTGACCTCGTCTTCGCGTTCGTTGTCGTTATCCACCGTGTCGAAGTTGCGGTAATCCACTTTGAGCACAACGTTCGGGTGGGGCTTATAGCTGACACCGGTAGTCCAGATGCGGTGCTCATAGCGACCCTTGGCGTCCCAGTCACCAGCCATCTCGGCGTGCTGGTCAATATAGGAGAAACGCACAAAGGGGGATAATTGCTGTATGGTATTCCCCATCACCATCGGCATGATGTCGTAGGCCGTCTCGACATAGAAGCCGTACATCTCCTTGGCGATCTTCCCGCCGCCCCCGATGCGGTTGAGTTCATCCGAGTCCTCGAGATGGGACATGGCAAACAGCGCCCGCAGGTCCAACCCCTGCCAACTGTACAGGGCGTGCAGGTCCCAGATGGTCAGCCGCGCGCCGGGCAGATTGACCTTGCCGCACTGTCCGTCCACACACTCGAAGTACTGGCTATCGTGGGTTGACTTACCGGTGTACACCGAGCCGCCGAATTTGAGGTTCAGCAGAGGCGTGTAGTCCAGGCGCGCCGCAAGGGCGATATCCTCGGCCATGGCATTACCGCCCTTCTGGCGCGTGCTGCGGAAGTGCTCCTTCAGGTTGAGCGAGGGCGTGGTCAAACAGTTGCCGTCCTCGTCGGGCGTACACGCGGACGTGTTGCTCGCCGCACCTTCAAGGGCATTCATGCCATAGATGCGGTATTCGAGGCCCGGCAGGAGCTCGCCGAATATGCCGATGCCATTCTCGCGCCAAGTCGACGGAATGATGCGCCGCTCAACCTCGGGCCGCTCCACGCCGTTGAAGAACACGGGCTCGTGTAACTCGTTGACGATACCCAGCGGGGCGAGCAACATGCCGGCCCGGAAATTGGCCCATTCCCACATCAGGAAATCAAGGTAGGCGAACTCGACCGAGACCGAGCCGCCAGCGCCCGTCCCAGCATGCTCGAACTCCAACTCGGCGTTCAGGATGATGCGGTCGGTAAACTTATAGCCGGTGTACAGCACGAAACGCAGGTTGTCCGCGAAGTCGCGGTCGCTGCGCGTCTTGTCGCTCACATCCTTGCGGTAATAGGCCTCGCCGTAGCCGCCGATCGACAAGCCCCGCTCGACGCCGTAAATCTTGGAGGCCGCCGGTCCCAGGCCGTATACGCTGTCTTCCATGGTGAGAGGTGTGAAGTCGGGCAGGGTCAGTCTGGTGCGCAGGTTGTCCACCTCCTCGGCCAGCACACTCTGACGGCGGGTCTGTTCCGCCTCCCGCTCCTGTTCCTGCTTGTGTTCGGCCCGCAGGCTCTCCAACTCGCCTTGCATCGACGACATCGCCTGCTGCATGGCCCGCAATTGCTGTTCAAGTTGCTGCATCCGCGCTTCATCGGCAGTATGGCCGCCCACGGGGATGCCCAGTACGAGAGCTAGCGCGCTCAAAATCCATACTTTCTTCCACATTCCGATATACCCCTCTGTCATTGGATGGGCGCTGGAATCTCGTTCTCGGGCCGCTCGTGTTAGACGTATCGAATATCGATTGCCGACAGGTCTTCCGTGCCTCACCTCCTCACTCATTTTATTCTGTTGAAATTGAAAATCATAATCAATTTCATCTGTCAACACCGTTAGCCTGTCACTCGGCGGGCAAGTTGTTCTCACCGGCGCTTTGTGATTTTTTCTGACTATGAGGTGAGCTATGCGTACAGATTTGAATCTGGGGAAATGTGGCAGACTTCTGGCCACCACGCGCTCCATACGAAAGCGCCTCGGTCTACCCCGGCCCGTCCCACCGGAATTGACCGAGGAATGTCTGGAAGTGGCGGCGTAGAGCCCCTCAGCCACCAATACCCGGAAACGGCGCTTTGTGGTGGTTCGCGATGCGGAAAAACGGGCCGGTATTGCCCGGCGCTATAAACAGGCGTCTGAGTCCTATTGGGAGCAGGCTGACGACACGACGTATGGAGCCACGGGACCCGCATCGACCGAAGCCCAACGCATGATCGACTCCGCCATTTATCTGGTCGACTCTCTGCATGGGGTGCCGGTCCATGTGCTGTCTTGCATTGAGAATCAGGGTTGTGACAAGCCCCTTTTCGACCAAGCCACGGCTTACGGATCCATTCTGCCTGCAGCCTGGTCATTTATGCGGGCCGCCCGCGCACGGGGTCCAGGCTGCTGTTGGACCACGGTCCATCTCAAACATACCGACGAAGGAGCCAAACTTCTCGATATTCCCGACACCATAACGCAGTGCGTGATTCTCCCCGTGTCCTACTATACCGGCACGGATTTCAAGGCGGCCCGGCGTATTCCATCCATCCAACCGACCCACTGGGACGCCTGGGGGCAGAAGTGCGCCGGATCATGAGCACGGAACGGTCTGTCGTGCCGGGCGGGATATGCTTGAGACGACAGCCTGCGCAAACGGGAGGGGACAACCGAGCGTGAAGACGCACCGACTAGTGGACGCAGTCGGCCTGAGTTGCGCCTTGGGCTACGCCGCCCTCGCCTTTTTGGCGCGGCTCCCCGGTGAACCCGACCTCGTCGTTTTCTTCCTCTTGATGGCGTGGACCGGCCTACCGGTATTCGGCCTCTTCCTGCACTGCCACCGGCGTGACGAACCGTTCCCGCTCAACCGGCTGTTCTCCTGGGCCGTAGCCTTCAGAATCTGCGGGCTAGTCGGCGGGCCGCTACTCGAAGACGACTTCCATCGCTACCTATGGGACGGCTATCGTTTTGCTACAATCGGCACCCCCTACGCCGCCGCCCCGGAAGTGTTTTTCACCGACCCGACTGTTCCTGCCGCGTTCCACACTGTTTTGGACGGGATCAACCATCCCGAGTTACCGACCATCTACGCTCCGACAACACAGTTCGTCTTCCTCCTCGGCTACTGGCTGCGACCGGGCAGCATCACGGCCTTGCAGGTCTTGCTGATTGTCATTGACCTTGCCATTGTGGCTCTGCTCTTGCGTCTGGCACCAGCACGGAACGTCGCGCTCTACGCTTGGTGTCCATTGGTCATCAAGGAAACCGCCTTCACCGCTCACCCGGAGGGAGTCGGCGTCGGCCTGCTGCTAGCCGCCGTTGTCCTGGCTCGGCATTGCCGCTGGCGGAGTGCCGCCGTGTGTCTGGGGCTGGCCTGCGGGGCCAAGATATTCGCCCTGGTCCTGGTACCGTTCGTACTGGTGGGGGCCGCAATCCGGCACTGGTTCCTGTTCGGCGCTACACTGATAGCTCTATACGCGCCCTTTGCCCTCGGCGGCGCCGCCGGCCTGCACTCGCTGCTCGTCTTTGCCCGGGAGTGGGAGTTTAACTCCGCGGTCTTTGGGCTGTTGACACTGGCGTTGCCGGCCTTCGAGACCAAGCTTGTTTTGGGACTAGTCTACGCCCTGTTCTGGATCTCGTACTATTGGCAGTATTGCCGGGACGAGGGGCGGCCCGTTCCGCGCGGCGACTGGATCTATGGCCTGCTGCTGGCGGCGTCGCCGGTCATCAATCCGTGGTATCTCCTCTGGCTCCTGCCCTTTGCGGCGGTCTTCCCCAGCGTGTGGGCATGGACGGCATCCATGGCCGTCCTCATCTCGTATATTACTGGGCTCAATGTGGATGACTACAAGTTGCAGCCCTATCAGCAGCCGCTCTGGGCCCGACTGCTGGAATTCGGACTGATTCTTCTGGCACTAGCGTGGGGCGCGTCGAAGCGCGGCCACCACATACTCAAGAGACGTCGAACAAGTAGCCGAGCGATACGCTGAAAACATCCGATGCCGCGGTATTCCGGCCCTCAATGACCGACGCATATTGAAACCCGAGGTCGATACTATCCGTTATCGCAACAGTGACCCCGCCACCGATGAGTTCCATTTCCTCCTTCAGTTCAGGAAAAACGTTGGCGACCGGAGAGAAGCCGGGGTCGCCGATGTCGAAGCTGGACCACGGAGTGTCCACACGGTAGTAACTGATATTCAAGCCGACACGATTGAAAAGCAGGATTCCCCCGGACAGGTTCAAAAAGAGATTGTCCGGGATGTCGTTAGTGCGGTTGCGGTATCCGAACTCCGAGGACAGAACGAACATATCGCCGATCAGCTTGCCCGCCATTCCTGAGACCTCAAACCCGTCACCGCCATCACCAATCGAATTGATGTCGCCACTGTCGTAGTCCCCGGCGATGATCCCGCCGAGACGTAGGGCAAGAGTGGGCAGCAGCGGGCTCTCGGTGATCGTCTCGTCGAGGAGGCGATAGGTGATTCCCAAATGCACATCGGCCAAACCGTCAGGGTTCTTCTCACTAATCGCGCCGGCCCCGCGGGAAGGATCGAATCCATAGTGGCCTTGCGCATATCCGATACGACCGTCTATGGCGAGGCTATCCAACAACCCGTAGCGTGCCTCCACATACGTCGTATGCTGTAGGAGGTCTTCTCCGACATTCCCTGGTGTCGGGACTTTCGTGGTGTTGCGATAGAACTCGTCCGCCGTCTGGTAGGTGTAGGAGAGGTTGACGTCGCCGGCCCCCGGCGCCGGGAGCCAGGGTGAGCCCGCACGTGCTGGTGCCGCAGTCAGAAGAGAAACAGCCAGAATTGCTATGACAAGGGTCGAAACACAAGATAGTCGCATAATTTATAGACCTCTCCACTTCGTCGGTAGGCTAGGGCACATGGCCGAAGGATTACAAGGGTTACAGCTTGTAGCGGCGAGTCAGATAATAATGGACGAGTTCCTGTTCGTCCACACTGCCACAGTTGGTCCCCTGGCTGCCCGGACACAGGATCTGGATATGTTCGTCGTCCGGCGTGCCCGGCTTGTTTTCCGCCTCACGCGCTTCAAGACTGTTCTTCAGACTCTGGGCCCGGGCTTGGTCCAACTCGCCCCGCTGGATTGGGCAGGAGGAGCACACAAGCTTCTTGAACGTGAGCTTCTTGCCCTGCGTGTACGCATCTCGGGGGCTTATGCCTCCGCCTATCGAGATAGAACCCGAGGCGGACGCAGACGCCTGCCACAGAGCCCCGAGAACAACGAGGGCCAATACACCGGTCATCGCCTTCATATAGTTTCCTCCTACAATGGTCTTATGCACTTCCATAGACCCAACGGATGGGATAGGCTGTGCAAGGCGGGGACGGTACCTGAATTCGAAATGGAGCGCAAGCTCCCCCTGTCAGTATTGGCGGTGGCGGACGCATAGGCGCAGCGGCACCTGGCCTCCCGGCCCTGGTCATGAGCCTTTCGTTCTGCAAAGAATCAGATAGCCCGTGCATGTGTGAGGAAGGAGGGCGACGACCATGAAGCAGATCACTGAAGGGGTACGCCACGGCGGTCAGCTGGTGCTGGGTCTGGTCACCGCGACCCTGCTTGTCCTCGCTCCCAGATTCGCCCTCACCGCCCCCCCATCGGCCTTGCTCGAGTTCTGGAACGAGAGCGATGAGACCAATATTGAAACCATTGATCACAGCGTCTGGCAGAACCTCCTGACCGCCTACCTCAGTTCTCACCCGTCAGGCGTCAACCGCTTCGACTACGCGGCGCTCAAGGCGAGCGCCGCGGACAGGGCCAAGCTTGCCGATTACCTGAGGCATTTGCAGGCCCATGATCCGCGCGCCTATCCCAGGGCCGAACAGAAAGCCTACTGGATCAACTTCTACAACGCACTTACCGTCCAGGTGGTCGTCAATGCCTACCCTGTGGATTCCATTCGCGGTATCCACGAGAGTTGGCTCCCCTTATCCGGCCCCTGGGACGACATCCACGCTCAGGTCGCTGGCCAGGAACTGACGCTCAACAATATCGAACACGGCATCCTGCGACCCATCTGGCGCGACAACCGGATTCACTACGCGGTGAACTGCGCCAGCTACGGCTGCCCGAACCAGTCGCCGACGGTCTTTACCGCCGCGAATACCGAGACGCTGCTTGACGCCGGTGCGCGCGCCTATGTCAATCATCCGCGAGGCGTGGATTTCGTGGACGACGACTTCCTGGTGATTTCGAGTATCTATGACTGGTATGCGGAGGACTTCGGCGGCAACCAAGCGTCCGTGCTGGCCCACCTCATCCAGTATACCGAGGCAGGACTCGCCGCCCGTCTCAAGGACTTTGCCGGCTCGGTGGACTACGAGTACGACTGGAATCTCAATCAGCCTTCATACGTGCATGAGTGATCCGCTATACTTTATGATTCCTTAGTCTGGATCGTGTTCAGTCTCTCCAGGACCCCCTGGCAGAGCCTTGGGGCAATCCAAGTCTCGTTTCTGTCTCGCAGCGACTCAATGATCGCTTGCCCCATCAAGTTGTAACGCGTCGGGCAAGCCCCCTTGAGATGCCTCTGGTGATCGCGAGATCACGAGCTCGAGCTTCCGCACGAGCCTTCAGGTCACTGAGCAGTACAAGGTCAGCGGTGTCACACGAAGCGAGATAGGCGACCTGTTCTTCATCAGTATTGAGCGGGAGGCTGGCACTATAAAACGGGCTGTGGGCATCCTGACTGAGCCATACCGACGAAACAATACAAAGAGGAGGCTGAGCTTCCCCAGCCCCATGGGCGGTCTGGAGTTCGTAGCGACCGGCCCCCGCGTACTTCTTCCACCACCCTATTTCGTCCAACGTGGAGACACACCCAATTCGCCTGGGTCTGTTGTTGCCCCCCGTGCCGGGACAAGCCCGTAATACCAACCGTCGTTGATTGGAACCGATAGCAGAGCCCTCCCTCCGTCGCCTAGCCTCCGAGTCGGGGCCTCGCCCCGAAAGGGGGAACCTCCGCCGAGAGAGACTTATCGGTTCTTACCCATGGCCGCTGGTATAAGCTCCGCCGTCCATCTAAACATGAGACAAGTCCGCGTTGATGCCGAATGGGGTGCCTCCTATATCTTCATCTGCGGCAGACCGAGTACGAATAAAAGCAGTTCTCCCAACCTAGCTCTATATGCCTCCAGATGCCTCCAGGTCCGGCAGGCGCCCTGTCGGGTATATTGCGACGGTTGCGGTTGCTATCGTCTCGACCTCTTTCCTCAGTGATATCCCCTGTAATCAAAACATTTTCGACGGGGTTCTGAAAACCCGGGAATGATCGCTACTTCGCGCACGACTCCGGCAAGGGAATCTCGCCCGCATGGTTCGTTGGGGCGGACGCAGGCCGCCTGCTCCTAGCGTGACCCGCAGCCGGGACCTTTACTTTGCCGCGCCCGAACCCAGGCGGCAAAGGTTGGCGGGGGGGGGATCGAAGCCGGTCTCTGCTTTGCAGCGCACTTTCAACTCGGCAATGCTGCCACCGAAATCGAACAACTGGTCCGGGCCGCGTTGCCGCGCCAACTCGGCGCGCAGGGCAGTTGTGGCGGGCGTATCCACGCTCAGGTCATCCCGCAGCACCACACCGTAGCGTTTGGCTCCTTCCCGCGTCACCAGCCCCCGGTCCACATCGGCCGCGACTTTGTGGGCTGGTCGCTCCAGCGGGTTGCCCCAGCCGCCGCCCCAGGTCTTGAACAACAGCTTATCTCCAACCTCGACCCGCACCCGGTCACATTTGGACGGCAGCAGTTCACGCCGTCCGGCCGCCCGTTCTATGATTTTCGTACTCCGACCGCCCGGCAGGCCGCCCCGCACCCCCCAGGGATAGGTCACCAGCGGTCGTCGTGGATGGAGACCACACCGGGAGCCAGAAAGCGATAGCCCACATTCACGGCGTTGCCGCCTCGGTGCCAGGCCCGGCCCCCCGCTGTCGGGGATGGTCTGAAAGGCGGGGTTGGGAAATCCACCCTTGCGCGCCCCGGCCCCCCGCTGTCGGAGATGGTCTCATAACACTCGATCCGCACCGGGAAATAGCTCTCGATAAACTCGTTCGGGACATCCATGAACTTCGGCCACAAGGAGTGGCCATCCGGTCCGTCACCTCCCGGCTTGCCGGGAATACCGCCAAAGCCGATCTGGAAGAGCAGGAACCAGTCCCCGTTCTGGTCATAGCCCGAGTACATCAGATGCGGGCTGTCCGAGAAGCCGGCCGCGGAGACCGAAGCGTCGGGAACGAACGCCGTCAGAGCGCGTGTCCCTCGTGACGCCAAGCCAGAATCTCCGCCGTCGTCACCGTCTGCTGCTTCGCGCGTTCCCGGCGCAGCGTCGCACTGAGCGTGGCGTGTTCGTCCTCGCCGGCGATCCGCGTCACATGGGCGACCGGCCTCGTGTCGCGGCAGATCACCAGATCCTCACCCGCCTCCACCGTTGCCAGCAGCGCGGATTAAGCTGGGTCTGGGCCTCCCCGATCTTCACATGCCGTGTCATCGCCTTCCCGCCACTCGCCCAACTCCGCAACACTGTCCCTCATGGGAGGCTATCTTCGGGACAAGAGAGGCAATGTCGAGCCATGGGTTCCTGATTGTACCACGATGAAGCCGCTCTATACTGTCACGAGGAGGGGCGGTGAGTTACAACCCGAGGAAGCCGGGCCGCGCCCCTCGCGCGCCTTGCATGCGTTCCTGATGGCAGGCAGTTGTGGTCCTTGCTTGAGCGTCTCGGACGGGAGCACTGGCCGCGCCTAGTTCGGGACGACAAGGCTGGGCGAGCGAGGAGAATACAGCCAGTCTTTCGAGACCACCGAGAACAGGCTAAGTAACAGCCCATGCACCAGGAACTGACGATCTACTCAATCTCCACAGGGCTTGCCCTGGCCGTGATCATGGGGGCGGCAAACGTCTATCTGGGCCTCAAGGTCGGCATGACGGTGTCGGCCTCCATTCCGGCTGCGGTGGTCTCCTTGCTGCTCTTGCGCGTCCTGCTGGGCAGACAGTCGGTGCTGGAGGCCAACCAGGCCCAGACCGCAGCGTCCGCGGGCGAGTCCCTGGCCGCCGGCGTTATTTTTACCATGCCGGCCCTAGTGCTGGTCGGCGTGTGGCACGAGTTTGATGCGCTGTTGACCACGCTGGTCGCCCTGGCGGGTGGCCTGCTGGGTATTGTGCTCATGATTCCGATGCGCCGGGTATTCGTCACCGCCGACACCCTGCCCTTTCCCGAAGGCGTAGCCTGTGCCGCAGTCCTGCGAACCAGTCAAAAAGCCGGCTCCCAGGACGCCCGCCAAGTCGTCCTGGGAGCCCTGTTTGGTTTTGTATTCAAGGCGCTGGTGAGTCTCGTCGGCATACTCAAGGGGACACTCGAAGGGGCTTGGCTGGTGGGCAAAAGCGTAGTCTATCTGGGCAGTGACCTGTCAGTTGCTTTATTGGGCGTGGGCATGATCGTCCGGATCAATATCGCGGCCCTCGTCTTTTTGGGAGGCGGACTGGGTTGGCTGCTGACTCTTCCTCTTTTGAGTGCGGGCATCTCCAGCCCTGAAAATCCGGTTGAACGCGCCTACGCGGTGTGGTCACAGCAGGTGCGCTATATCGGGGTCGGCGCTATGGTCGTGGGAGGTCTGGTGGCCATTGGGCAGGTGTGGAGCGGCTTGGGCGAGGTCGTCCGGGCGCTGCTGCCGGCTGCCCGGGTAAGGCCGACAGAGGCCCAGGATCTGACTCAGGATATGCCGCTGACCTGGATCGGCGCCCTGACCCTAGGCTGCCTGGTTCTCACCGGGAGTGTGTATTTTCTGTTTACCGGGCGGGTGGATGTGACCATGACGGCCACCACAATTATGTTCGTCATGGCGCTCTTTTTTACCGCGGTGGCCAGTTATATCGTGGGTCTGGTTGGCAACTCCAACAGCCCGGTCTCAGGCATGACCATCACCACCGTACTGGTTACCGGGCTGATGCTCGTCCTGTTTGGCTTTACGGGTACGACCGGCATGCTGGCCATCCTGGGCGTGGCTGCGGTGGTGTGCTGCACGGCCTGCACAGCCGGTGATGTGAGCAACGACCTCAAGACCGGTCAGTTGGTCGGCGCTTCGCCCCGTCGCCAGCAAATCATGCAGATCGGCGGCGTAGCTGTGGCCGCGCTGATTATGGCTCCCGTTCTGCAATTGTTGCACGACTATACGCCCGGCGGCATCGGCGGCAAGGAACTCGCCGCTCCCCAAGCGCAACTGTTTGCCAGTCTGGCGCGCGGTTTTTTCGGTAATGGCCGTCTGCCGTGGCATCTGGTCTGGACCGGGGCCGTGATCGGTCTCGTGCTGGTTGGGGTGGACCGGCTGCTCGTCCGACGGGGCGCGGCCTTCCGGCTCCACCTCATGCCGGTCGCGGTCGGCATGTATCTGCCGCTCGGGCTGAGCGTTCCGATTTTTCTGGGCGGCCTGCTGTCCGCCCTCCTGCACCGCAAGCGGCTCACCGCCTCAGAAACCGCTGCCTCTCAGCCCGGTGTGCTGCTGGCCTCGGGCGCCATCGCCGGCGAGGCCCTGACCGGCGTGGGCATTGCATTGGCCGCCAGCCTGGGCTTCAGCCGCTTCGGACTTAACCTCCCCGACGGGCTGCAAACCGGTCTGAGTCTTGTGGCCGTGCTGGCCGCACTCCTGTTTTTCTACCGGCACAGCCGGTGACCCGTCGAGTCCTCAAGACTTTGCCCTCGGGCCGGTTTCGTGATTGGATATTTATGGTCGATATGTTACTAAGCCGCTGCTGGCCGACTACCCGCGGTGCTTGGCGAGTATCTCACCCTTGGCTGCACCAACTGCCTCAACTTGCCACCCGCCACGCGACCCAACAAATGCGCTCCTTTCGTTTCTGTCTGCACTGCTCTTGAACGATTGTGTGGCGGCTGCGGAAGGCGTGGGACTTGATCCCCAGATGGGCTTTCTCCATACCCTACGGCCAAGGCGGCCAGCGTTGGGTCTGGACCTGATGGAAGAACTCCGTTCGGTAATTGCCGAACGTCTGTCCTTGAGCCTCATTGATCGGCGGCGAATCACGACCAGGCACTTTATTGAGCGGCCCGGTGGGCGTCCATCTCCCGGATGAAGGACAAAATAGAGGTGATTGCGGGTTATCAGAAACGCAAACAGGAAGAAATTTCAGCATCCCGTGCTGGAGCAAAAATGCCCATTGGGCTTATTCCTCACACCCAGGCCCGATTATTAGCGCGCGGGCTGCGTGGAGATGTGGAAACCTAGGGAACCTCTGATCAACTATCCAAAATTGAACAAACGCTCCCTTTTTCCAGTGTGCCGTCCAATTCCAGTGTACCGTCCAAATGGGGGAGGCATCACCCCCAGGGTAATCGACTGAAGGTAAGTTGCTGCCAGATGTGCATTGTTCTGCATCAAAGGTCTGGAACGCCCACTTTATTGGGAGATTTTACCTGTCCCACGCTCGAAGAGCCCGCACCACCCCCGCTTGTCTGACGCATTGCGAAGGTGTTGAAGACCCGCGCCAGGAGGCGAACGTTCCCTCTCCGCGGGACGCAGTGCTGCTGCTGGTGCTGGGCACGGGCATAGCGGGCGCTGAGGGGGGGGGCCGTGGGTGGAGACCCCCCGCGGGCTCGTCCACCCCAAGGTGCATCTCCCCCCCCCCCATGCCCTTGGGGGCCGTGCTGGGGCGGGGGCAGCTCTGGGGCACGCTGGCCCGCTGTGGTTTGGGGGCGCGGGCGGCGCGGAGAGCATGGGCGCCTCGACGAGGGTCCCTGCTCGCCAAAGCAGACCAGTCCGGTCCCGGGGGTGGGGCACGTCATCCAGGAGCGGCTGACTCCGCTGATGGTTGTCCCGCAGGGGACGGCAGGGCAAGAGAGGGGGGTCAGCCGGGATGGGCCCGCTCCGGCGCAGGGACACGAGCGTGGACCGCGCCGCTGCCAGCGCCGGATCGCCTAGGTTGTAGAACAGCTGCAGGCCATGAACCCGGAGCCTCTGGAGCAGCGGGGAGGGGCTCCGACCTTGCCCGGGCTTGGGGGAGGGGCTGACCATTGTCTTCTCCCACGGATGCCAGGGGCTCCACTGATCCAGCCGGGCAAGACACTGCTCCCGCCGGGATTGGCGCTTCTGGTGGGGCTCTGCTGCCACGGAGCAACTGCTCTGGTTCCTGGGGCTCCCGCAGAACATGGGGTTTCGATACTAGAGCCTCTTTAAGGGACTTATGCAGAGGTTCCCTATTTCTCCTTCCTCACCGATGAGGAGTCGCATCAGTTTGGATAGACTGGTGAGGATTGAGACGGAGGCTCATAATATGCAGGTTTCGGTTGCTTATGATGTCGCGACGGAAAAAGGCGAAGACAAAAGACGATTGCACAAAGTCGCCCAGATCTGCAAGAATTATGGGCAGCGGGTACAATAGCCAGTCTTTGAGTGTCTCGTCGATCAGGCACAAGTATGAACAACTCGTGCGGGAGCTTATCTATACATTAACGAAAAGGAGGATAATTTGCGGATTTATCGTTTACGGGAGCCCAAAAGCGAATACTGCCAGCATTTTGGCGTGAACCCAGCAGCGGACTTTGAGAATCCGCTGCTTGTCTGAGCGCGGACCAGGAGCGGGGGCACAAAGCCGGGGAGGATGGCATTGCTCCTATCATACCGAAAGATAGAGATTTTCTCGTTGGAGCGGGCAGGCTTCGCGTCAGATTTTAGCCAGACCGCAGCCCATCCGCGCAAACGAGAGAAAAACCCCAATCAAAACACTGGGTTTGGGTGCCTGACGAAGCACCGGCCTTAACGGGCCGGTGAGGATTGAAACACGGGCCATACAGCTGAATGAGCCGAAGTGTTGGCGAAGCACCGGCCTTAACGGGCCGGTGAGGATTGAAACGAGCATCTGACGAGTGGTAACCACCGTTTGCGCGAGAAGCACCGGCCTCAGCGGGCCGGTGAGGATTGAAACGACAGTTGGCATCCTGCTATGTGACCGGTCATGCAAGCCCCTATCATTCAGCCCCGCAGGACATTGGCGGCTTGGGCCATGTTCGATTGGGCCAACTCGGCGTTCGCCACTCTGGTGGTCACATTTGTCTACGCCACCTATTTCACGACCGCTATTGCCACGGACGAGGTGACCGGTACGGCGCAATGGTCGCGCGCGATCAGCCTGAGCGGTATCCTGGTAGCGGTGCTGGCCCCGCTGCTTGGCGCGCTGGCCGACCGCAGCGGCTGGCGGCTGGCCTGTTTGGGGGGCTGCACCCTGGTGTGTTGTATGGCTAGTGCGGGGCTGACCGGCGTACACCCGGACTGGGTCTGGGCCGGGCTGATAGCACTGTCCCTGTTCGTGGTCGCCAATGTCGGATTCGAGTTGAGCACAGTCTTCTACAACGCCTTCCTGCCTGAGTTGGTCCCGGCTGAGCGGGTTGGCCGGCTGTCGGGTTGGGCTTGGGGGTTGGGCTATGCCGGTGGCCTGCTGAGTCTCGCCCTGGCCCTAGCTGTGCTGGCGCGCGAGCAACCCTTGTTCGGCATCACTACCGAGGCCGGTTTCAATTACCGGGCAGTCTGCCTGCTGGCGGCCGGCTGGTTTGCGCTGTTCAGCCTGCCACTGTTCGTATTCGCCCCGCGCCAGCCGTCCGTAGAGGCAATTCATGCATTGTCCCCACAGCCCCGTATGGGAGCCTACCGTGAATTGGGTCGCACGTTCGGGCGGCTGCGCCAGTACCCGGACATCGCCCGGCTGCTGGCCGCTCGCCTGTTGTATAACGACGGGCTGATTACCATTTTCGCCTTCGGCGGTATCTATGCAGCCGGCACGTTCGGGATGAGCCTGCCGGAGGTCATTCAGTTTGGCATTGCCCTCAACATCACGGCCGGTATCGGTGCCAGCGCGTTCGGCGTTGTGGACGACCGGCTGGGCGGCAAACGTACCATCCTAGTCACGCTGGTCGCGCTGACAGTGTGTAGCCTGCTGGCGGTCTGGGCTCCCAGCGTCGGCTGGTTGTGGCTGGCCGGTCTGAGCCTGGGGCTGTTTGTGGGGCCGAATCAGTCGGCCAGCCGCACGCTGATGTCCCGCTTCGTACCAGAGCCACACTCTTCCGCCTTCTTCGGCCTGTTCGCCTTTTCCGGTAAAATTACGACCTTTGCCGGGCCCCTGCTGCTGGGAATAGTAACCGAGGCAACCGGCAGTCAGCGCTTGGGCGTGGCCACGGTAGTCGGTTTTTTTCTTGCCGGCGGTGTCCTGCTGCTGACGGTGGACGAGCAACGCGGCATCACAACGGGTCAGCAGATGGAAGCGCCCGGAGCGGCCGCGCCCGACCGAACTTGACATTACTTGCTCGAATAGGTCAGGATACCTCCCGCTTGTCTTGCGGCGTACGCCCGTATCTGGATGTCCGGCAGGCGGCACAGGGTCATCATGACTGCAACCCGGAACACTCACGTCGAATTCGAGCGCGTGTGCAAGAGCTACGACGGACGGGTCCAAGTCGTGCGCGGCCTGGATCTGGCCGTATACGAAGGGGAGTTTCTGACCCTGCTGGGGGCCTCTGGATCGGGCAAGACCACCTGCCTGATGATGCTGGCCGGTTTTGAAACACCCACCTCGGGTGCCATCCGCATCCACGGGCGTTCGGTGCACGATCTGCCACCCCGCAAGCGCGGTATTGGTGTGGTCTTTCAGAACTATGCGCTGTTTCCGCACATGACGGTTGGCGGCAATCTGGCGTTTCCGCTCGAAGTGCGCAGGATTGACCCGCAGCAGCGCCGGGAGCGCGTTCGGCGGGCGTTGCAACTCGTGCGTCTGGAGGGTCTTGCTGACCGGCGGCCCACCGAGCTGTCCGGCGGCCAGCAGCAACGCGTAGCCATTGCCCGAGCGCTGGTGTTCGAGCCTAGCCTGGTGCTGATGGATGAGCCGCTCGGCGCCCTTGACCGTCGTTTACGCGAGGAAATGCAGTATGAGATCCGGCGTATCCAGCGCAGCCTGGGAGTCACGGTCGTCTACGTCACCCATGACCAGCAAGAGGCGATGGTCCTGTCGGATCGGGTCGCCGTCTTTCGTCGCGGCCGTATTGAGCAGGTCGCCCTGCCAGAGACACTATACGAAGAGCCAGAACGCCCATTCGTTGCCAGCTTCATTGGCGAAAACAATCTGCTGCACGGCCGGGTCCTCAGTGTTGAGCACGAGGTCTCGCGGGTGGAGGCCGGTGGCCAAATCGTCCAGGCCTTCCAGGTCGGGCCCTGCAAACCTGGTGACCCGGTCACCCTGGCCATCCGGCCGGAACGGGTCTGCCTCGCGCCCAAGCCGGAGTTGTACAGCAATCGGTTTGAGGCCGATGTTCAGGACATTACCTTCCTGGGAGACCACTTGCGCCTTCGGGTGGCCGTATGTGGCAGCACGGATTTCATCATCAAAATCCCGAATATTGTCGGTCACGGCGCCGTGCTGGAGGGCGACCGAGTGCAGATCGGCTGGACGCCGGTCGATTGTCGGGCCTTGACACCGGATGAGGAAGAATGAGCGGGTCCACAGCACCTCATATCTATTGGATGACACGGTCACTCTTCGAGGAGCAGTACAGCATGACATCCTATCTCTATCGCAGCCAAATTCACTCTCGAGTCTCCGCTGCAGCACTCATTTTGCTGGCCAGCCTGAGTTGGAGCCACCCGGCTGCTGGCAATGAATCACTCACCTTGGTTTCCTGGGGCGGCTCCTACGCGCGTGCCTGCCAGAAGGCGTATACCGGACCTTTCACCGCGGAAACGGGGATTGAGGTCCGCCTGGAATCCTATAACGGCGGCCTAGCTCAGATCCGTGCTCAGGTGGAGACCGGTCAGGTCTCCTGGGACTTGGTTGATCTGGAGATGGCGGATGCGGCGCGGGGCTGTGACGAGGGACTGCTTGAGCCAATCATCGTTGCCGACCTACCCCCGGCACCGGATGGGACTCCTGCTGTGGACGATTTCTTCCCCGATATGATCACCGAATGCGGCGTCGGCATGCTGTTCTACTCCACGGTGTACGCCTATAACCCGATCCACCTGCCCGGCTCCAAACCAACGACGCTCCGGGACTTTTTTGACCTGGAGCAATTCCCCGGCCGTCGCGGTATGCGCCGCAGCCCGCTGGTGAATCTGGAGTTCGCACTGATGGCTGACGGCGTATCCGTGGATCAGGTGTATACGACGCTGGACACGCCGGAGGGTATAGACCGGGCCTTTCGCAAGCTCGACACGATCAAGGAGCACATCGTCTGGTGGGAAGCCGGGGCCCAGCCACCGCAGATGCTCGCCGATGGAGAGGTCGTGATGAGCACGGCCTATAATGGCCGCATCTTTAACGCACAGGTCTTGGAAAACCAGCCTTTTGTGATTGTCTGGGACGGCCAAGTGTTGGACCACGGCCTCCTCGGTATTGTTGCCGGTACACCAAGGTTGGAAGCGGCTCGGAAGTTCCTCACCTTCGCAACGCGAACCGAGTCCCTAGCCGCGGTCGGGCGTCATATTGCCTATAGTCCCGCTCGGAAGTCGGGAGCACCCCTGATTACCACCCATCTCGAAACCGGGGTGGACATGAAGCCGCATATGCCGAACAGTCCCGCAAATGTTGCCCACGCCCTGAGCCACGACTGGCGATGGTGGAGAGATCACGGCGACGAGATGAACGAGCGCTTCAGTGCATGGCTGGCTCGCTGAAAAAGGGTACACGTGTCCTCCCGTAGACATGCAGAGGCGGACACGTTTCTTCTTTCCGGTCCACAGTTCCGTGCCGTAGGGCTGGTGCTGCCACTGCTCGCCTTTATCGGGCTGACCTTTGTTGCGCCGCTGGCGACCATGCTGTCACGCAGCGTGTATGATCCCGTGGTGGCCGATGCGCTGCCCGAAACGCTGGACCGGTTACAGGATTGGGATGGCGTACATGTCCCGCCCGAGCCGGTGTTCGAGACGATCGCCTGCGAACTGCGCAGAGCCCGTCAGGAGCGTATCCTGGGACGGGTCGCCACTCGTATCAACCGTGTGCGTGGCGGCCTGCGGAGCGTCATCACCCGTACGGCGCGACGCGTGCGCGAAGCGAAAGGTCTATCGTGGCGTGACACGCTGGTCGGCATCCACACGGCCTGGGACGATGTGCAGACCTGGCACGCGATTCGGTACGCCGGCGAGCGCTTCACCGCGCGCCACTATTTGCACGCCCTGGATTTGGAACGCCGGAGCGATGGCCGCATCGCTCCGCGCCCGGACGAATATCGCGTCTATCTGCCGCTGCTGTGGCGGACCTTGGTCGTGAGCCTGAGCCTGACCGGACTCTGCCTGCTCCTCGGTTATCCAATCGCCTATCTCATCGCCCACACCGCACCACAGCGGGCGAATCTCTTGCTACTGCTGGTGCTAGTACCCTTCTGGACCTCCTTGCTGGTGCGCACGACCGCCTGGATCGTCCTGCTCCAGACCCAGGGAGTGATCAACAGCACGCTCGTCGCGCTCGGTCTGATCGCCGACAATAGCCGCCTCGCCATAATCTACAATATGACCGGCACCATGGTTGCCATGACCCATGTCCTGCTGCCTTTCATGGTGCTGCCGCTGTACGCGGTCATGCGGACCATCCCGCATCTACATATGAGCGCGGCAGCTTCGCTGGGCGCGAGTGCAGTCCAGGCATTTTGGCGGGTCTATTGGCCGCAGACCTTGCCTGGTGTTGGCGCCGGCTCGTTGCTGGTTTTTATCCTGGCGATCGGC
The DNA here is from genome assembly GCA_965116085.1 of uncultured Binatia bacterium (SeqCode). Lineage (GTDB taxonomy): Bacteria > Desulfobacterota > Binatia > Bin18 > Bin18 > Bin18. The sequence continues at coordinate 2,943,731 of OZ220487.1, read as the reverse complement.
TATTACATCACACCCGCCCTGGTCGGCGGCCAGAGCGGCCAGCTTATTTCCAATATGATCGCCTACCATATGCAGACTTCCCTGAACTGGGGACTGGCCGCAGCACTAGGCGGTCTGCTGCTAGCTTTCGTACTCGCGCTGTATCTGGTGTACGACCGCGTGGTGGGCCTCGAGCGGATGAGGTTTGGTTGAGATGCGGCTGCAAGGAGCCTGGGAGCGTGCCAGCCGGACTGCTTATCTGGCCTTCTGCACTGCGGTGTTCGTGTTTTTGATCGCACCGATTGTGATCATCATCCCGCTCAGTTTTAATGCCGAACCCTATTTTACCTTTACCGAAGGGATGCTGCGTCTGGAGCCTCCCGCCTATTCGCTCCGCTGGTACCGGAGTGTGGTGAGCGCCCCGGAATGGAGGCACGCCCTGCTCAACAGCCTGTTCATCGGCCTAGCGGCCACCGCGCTCGCGACCACGCTTGGTACGCTTGCGGCCCTGGGACTGACGCATCCCGCCCTGCCCGGCCGTCCGGCCATCATGGGCCTGTTGATCTCACCGATGATCACCCCGGTGATTATCTCGGCCGCGGGGATGTTCTTCTTCTACTCGAACCTAGGTCTGACTCAGACCCATCTGGGGCTCGTCCTGGCTCATGCCACACTGGGCACACCGTTTGTCGTTATCACGGTGACCGCGACGCTGTCCGGTTTCGACCCCAACCTGTATCGCGCAGCGGCCAGTCTGGGTGCCGGGCCGCTGCGGACTTTCCGGCGTGTCGTGCTACCGCTGATCGCCCCGGGCGTGATTTCCGGGGCGGTCTTCGCATTTGCTGCCTCATTCGACGAAGTGGTGACGGTGCTGTTCATGGGCGGTCTGGAACAACGTACTGTGCCGCGCCAGATGTGGACCGGTATCCGTGAGCAGATCAGTCCGGCGATTCTGGCTGTGGCGACCCTACTAGTCGCCTTCTCCCTGCTGTTCATGCTGAGTGTAGCATGGCTGCGCCGACGGGCGGGGACACGCTAGCCCACCCACCATCGCCCAAGAAGCAAGAAGCTCAGGTGGGCGATTGCCGCCTTCGTTTTGTATTCCGCCGAGCTTGTAGGCAGCCTGGAGATCAGGAACAATAGAAGCATTATGCGTAAGAACCGACGGCGGGGAAGAGGCGGGAGAACACAGTCCGGGGGACAGAACTATCAGACCCATAAGAGGCAGCGGGGACGGCAGAGCGGACCACCCGGACCCTCAGCCGCGCTGCGGGAATTTCAGAATCGGGTCCCCATAGCACCCAACCGGAAGATTCAGCTTGTTGGTCCGGATACGCCCCTGACGATCCGGATTCTGGATGTGTTCTGTCCGATTGGATTTGGCCAGCGGGCCATTATCCTCGCACCGCCTAAAACCGGCAAGACGACCTTCCTGAAAGACCTATGCGTAGCGGCTGCGGCCGGGGCTCCACAGGCCATCTTATACAGCCTGTTAATTGACGAGCGGCCCGAGGAGGTGACCGACTTTCGCCGGGCTGTCCCGGCTGAGGTGTTTGCGTCCTCGAATGATCGTTCGCTGGAAGAACATCTGGAGATCGCTGCCACGTGTCTGGAGCAGGCGGTTGAGCAAGCCCTGCAGGATAAGGATGTGATCGTTGTCCTGGACTCGTTGACCCGTCTAGGCCGCGCTCATAATCTCAACACGGCCACCGGACGGACGATGAGTGGCGGTATTGACGCCAATGCGCTGGCAATCCCCAAACGGTTGTTTGGGGCGGCCCGGCAGCTTGAAGAAGGCGGATCACTGACCATCGTAGCGACCTGCCTAGTTGACACGGGCAGTCGTATGGATGAGGTCATTGCCCAGGAGTTCGGGGGGACGGGCAATATGGAGTTGCTGCTTGATCGGCGCCTGGCCGACCGGCGGCTGTTCCCGGCCATTGATATTGCGGCCTCAGGCACCCGCAAAGAGGAACAACTGCTCGACCCCGACACACTCAAAATGGCCCGCTTACTGCGCCGTCAGGTTGCCGCGCTGCCGACGGTGGAGGCAACTCAGGCAGTACTAGCCGCCTTTGAGAAAGCGGAATCCAACGCCGCGCTCGTGGCCCAATTTGCAGCGGTCTAATCCCGTGCCCAAGGGCACGCACGGGGGATCGCCGCGTATACCAACGGTCGTTGATTGGAACCGATAGCAGAGCCCTCCCTCCGTCGCCTGGCCCCCGAGTCGGGGCCGCGCCCCGAAAGGGGGAACCTCCGCCGAGAGACTTATCGGTTCTTACCCATGGCCGCTGGTCTTAGTCCTCGACTGCCACAATCATCTCAATCTCAACGGCGATGCCGAGCGGGAGTTGGTTCGTGCCCACGGCCGAGCGGGCGTGACGGCCGCGGTCGCCAAACAGGGCAACGAGCAGGTCGGACGCACCGTTGATCACTTTGGGCTGGTGAGGGAAGTCGGGCGTGCAGTTGACAAAGCCGAGCAGCTTGACCACCCTGAGGACTCTGTCCAAATCCCCCAGTTCCTGCTTGAGAGATTGCAGGATATTGAGCATAACCTGTTTAGCCGCATCGTACCCCTGCTCAACGTCCAGGTCTTTGCCGAGTTTACCCTGGATGAACGACACGCTGCCGTCCTTGAGGATGCCCGGCCCATGGCCGGAGACAAACAGGAGATTGCCGGTTCTCACCAGGGGCAGATAGTTGGCCACTGGGGTGGGAATAGGCGGCAGAGTCAGCCCGAGTTCTTCGAGTTTCTTTTCAGCTTCCATTATCGTCTCCTTTCGCACTTCAATCTTGATGAACCCTGCGCTCGCCCGGCGCCAGTTCTGGAAACGGATACTCGGCATACCGCGTCAGCAACTGCATAAAAACATCTGCTAACGCCCACGCATGACGGCACCGGTCTGCACATGTCACGGATTTATACCAGTAATACCAACGGTCGTTGATTGGAACCGATAGCAGAGCCATCCCTCTGTCGCCTAGCCCCCGAGTCGGGGCCTCGCACCGAAAGGGGTAACCTCCGCCGAGAGCGGCTTATCGGTTCTTACCCATGGCCGCTGGTCTAATATCATCATATGAGATAGGTGCAGGCCCTGTCACGGATGGCATAGGTGGCCACATGCGCACCAGTTTCGTTCAGGGTATTCATATATAGCTTTGCCACTGTGGTTCGTCGCCGTTACCCTTCTTCCGCATAGAAGCTGGAAACGCACCACCAGGTTCAGGAAGACTCTGACCGAGCGCACCGTCGAGGCTCTCGATTCGGCGAGCCGCGCCATCCTCCCGAGCGGCCTCTGTACCGGTATGCGCCGGGGCGAGGCCGCGGCGCGGCGCTGGAAGCGGGTCGATCTGGAGCGGTGTAGCCTCGGAGTCGAGGAGGACAAGAGAGGGGAGCCGCTGGAGTTTCCGATCACCCGGCCGCACCGGCGGGGGGCTGGCTGTTTCTGTCGCCGAGGAAGAGCCGGGCGGGCCACGTCGCAGACCTTGCGCCATTCTATCCCGACATCAACGAGACCGCTGGAGCCCGATTCTGGTCCCACGGGCCGTGCAACACTTTCATCACGGTGGCCGAGCGGGAACTGATGCTGCCGCGTTCGCTGACCAAGCCCCCTATCAACCATGTCCGGCCGCAGGACGTGACCGGGGGCTACGCCGTCGACTAAACGGGGGAGCAGATTCGCGAACCCGCACAGCGGGTCGCAGATAGAACTGATACATTGATGGTGCGGAGGGAAACACTCCCACGGCCAAGGCCTGACCCCGGTCTGGAAGGGGTCATACGTCACTATCCGGGTCTGGCTACGACGAGTCGGGCCGCGGGCGAGGGTATGTTAACACTCATGAGCATGATGATAGTCTCCTCGGCGTATGGACATCTCTCAAGCGCACGACGCCCCGGCGGGCCGCCAGTGGCGGACTCGCCTGGGCCCGCACCCCGCTCCTCCCGCGGTGATGAGGGACCGGGCGTCCGAGGGCGACTAGGCGCGGTACCTGGCCGTGGCGCGGGGGAAGGAGCCCGTGGTGCCGCCGCGGCGGAGCCGGGTGAGACCTTGGGCGTCTGCCCGGGAGCTGTCCACGCGGCGCACCGCAATCGCGCGGGTGTGGCGTCGATTGCAGGGATGCCGCCGCCTCTGCTCGCGATGCGAGCAACTCGATGTGCTAGTCCTCGGATGCAGCGTCTTCGCACGCATCATCAATGCGGTGCGAGAGTGGTAACAGGCCCTAACCCACCCCTGTGCCATGGGTGGATGCGTGGCTTATCTGAGCGCCCGATTTCAAGCCAGCCGGTGGAGGCATGGCGGCATGGTCCATTGATCGCCGATGGTTCTCATAACTTGGGGAGGATCGCTATGAAAGGAGACACCGCGCCCGGTGAACTTGGTGCGCTCGGACTATCAGCCGAGCAAGGCCGAGTTGGAGGAGCCCATCGACATACGGCGGCCCGATGGAACCATGCCGGCGCCGGAAGAGTTGGTGCGTGCGGCGCTCCGACCCGTGTCGGTCAACTGGAAACACCGGCCGGGGTAAGATAAGCAAGCGTCATGCTCCGCGACGTTCCCTCGCTCGCTACTCTACTCAGATTCATGGCCGCGCCGATTGAGACCATCTGACGGGCAGATATTTCCCGCTATGAGGGTTGGCAGAGCATCTCTTCTGGAGGTGTTACCGAACATAGAGATGACAACGGAAAAGAACAAGACGATTTCGAGGGCTGCGAATATGGACGCAAGCTAATCGTGGACTATGCCAAGTCCATTACTGGTGCAGAATACAGTCACTCCTGCTCCTGCTAACCCCGATTATAGGAGTCCTTTCTCAGCTCGACTTTGTACAAAATTACCTCACGTCCATGTCCAGAAGATCTCGTTTTTGGCGATTTCGTCGAGGGCCTGTTCGAGCGGGAGCACGAGGCCCCCCATGTCTCCGCCGTCCTGCCAGGACTGGCGCCAGGACCAGTAGCGCCCCCTCATCGTGTCCCCTGAGCCTGTCGGCGGGAGCCTTGCGATCGGTGCCTGCGGGGCCGTGAGATACAGATTGTAGCCGCCGCGCCCCCTGGGTGACCGTCCCGCCCCCGCCCCTGGATTTGTTGACCGCTTCGAGGCGCGCCAGACAGGGGTCGGAGGCGGCCATGAAGCAGTGATAGCGGATGGGAGGGCTTCTGTCGCTGCCGCGCTGCTGATTCACCCGGTCGCATGCGGGCGCCCTTGCCTGCCGGATGCTTCTGGATCCGACGGTCGTCATGACACATTGCGACGCCCCTTCGAGCGCCAGCGGCGATCCGGTTCCGCCGTTCCTGATCGACTGGCGGGAGCCCTTTCGAGGCGCCTTCTCCTCCCCGACCTGGCGGCGGGGGGCGGGGCTGGTCATGGGAGCGGGGCTGGCGCCGGGCAAGAGCACCGTGTCGGCCTGCCTGCGGGTGACCGGGCGGGCGCTGTGCGAGACCTTCTCGTCCGACCCTCAGGTTCTCAATCGCGCCCGCTGGGACCCGCGTGACCTTTCACGCCGGCTCGTGCGCGTGCTGGTGGCGCGGCTTGCCGGGCAGGGACCGATCATCAGCGGGCTCGATGACACCCTCGAGCGCCGCTGGGGCGCGCGTCTCAAGGCGCGCGGCATCTAGCGCGACCCGGTGCGTTCCCGCCATGGCCATTGCGTCAAGACCCGCGGGCGGCGCTGGCGCAGCTTCATGCGGCTTGTCCCGCTGCCCTGGGCGCCGGGCATCAGGGCCCTGCCCTTCCTGACCATCCTGGCCCCGTCCGAACGCTTCGCCGCCCGGCAAGGCCGGCGGCACAAGCAACTCACCGCCTGGGCGCGACAGGGCATGCGTCAACTCCTTCGCTGGGTCCCGCACCGCGCGAGCGTCTGCGTCGCCGACAGCAGTTTCGGAACCCACGAACTCGCCTGGCGCATCGGACAGCGCGCAACCCTCATCAGCAGGCTGAGGCTCGATGCCAACCTCTTCGCGCCCCCGCCGCCGCGCGCCCCGAACAAACGCGGTCGACCCCGGCAAAAGGGGCCGCCCCTGCCCAAGCTCCAGACCCGCCTTGACGACCCCGCTGCCCGCTGGCCAAGCCTCACGCTTCCGCGCTGGTACGGAAGTTCGAAGGAAAAGACACTCCGGATCATCTCCGATACCGCGCTCTGGTATCGTCCCGGCACCCCTCCCCAGGCCATCCGATGGGTGCGGGTGCGCGACCCGGAAGGCGCGCGCGCCCCGCAGGCGTGCTTCTGCACCGACACCCACATGGCGCCGGCCAAGATCCTCGCCCCCTTCGTGCGGCGCGGGCAGGGCGAGGTCACCTTCCAGGAACTGCGCGCCCATCTCGGGCGCGAAACACAACGCCCGTGGTCACACGCGGCGAGCGCACGACCCCCCCCCCGTCCTCTGCGGGCTCTACAGCCTCGTCTGCCTCTGGGCCACAGACCTGCTCTCGACAAACCCCCTGTCCTACGCCGCCGCCTGGTACCAGCAAACCCGCGTCACCTTCTCCGAGGCCATCGCGGCCATACGATGCCAACTCTGGCTTGGAAACAATTTATCGCGCTCCCCGCCACACCGGGAACCAAACATAATTCCGCCCGACAAGATCAGGCGGATGCAGTACGCCCTCTGCTGCGCAGCCTAATGCACAAAGTCGAGCTCAGGGGAAGCCTCTTAAAGCGTGCATTGATGGAGACAGGTATGCACTTGAATGAAATTCGAAACCGTCCTCGGCACTATGGTATATAATTCCCAAAGCAATACCCTTCCAAGCCTTCATCCCCATCGCGGCAGCTATGGTATGGATGCGATAAATGTCGATTCTGCCTAGCCCCCAAGAAAGTGGCGGTGCCCCAGCAAGCGGACCAAGGCCAGAACCCGGCCCTGGGAGCGAGTGGCGAGGATCCCCTCCAGATTCAAGACGATATCCAACAATTACGGCGCCACCTCCGGAGGCTCCGGCGACAAACCCGCCGGGTCGAACGTCGGATGGAAGCAGCAGAGACCCTGGAAGAAGAAGAGGTCGAATGAGAGGCAGTCAGGCATCAAGGCGGACACGGGCGGTGGGCAGAATGGGACGGGGCGGAGCGTGGGCGGGCCTCCTCTTGTGTGGTTTCCTGTTGCGGCCGCCGCCGGGGCACGGGCAGGAGACGGAAGCGGGGATTGTGGAAGATGGACCGGGGGCCGCCGCCGGGGCCTGCGTGCCGGTGGCGGCCGCCGATCTCATTGAATTGAATTTTGAGGGCGTCGATATTCGAGAGGTCATTCACGGGCTGGCGGCGGGGTTGTGCCTTCACTACTCGGTCGACCCGCGGGTCCAAGGCGCGGTCACCCTGCGCACGGCCAGCAAGATTCGGGGGCAGGATCTCTTGCCGCTCTTCCATCAGATCCTGCGTCTCAACGGCATCGCCGCGGTGAAAGTCGGGGATATCCATCAAGGGGGAAATGAGTGGTCTCGCCCGGTGCCCGACCCCTCGGGCGCCGGATGCTTGCAGCGGGCGCCAGCCAGCGACGGCAGACGCCCGTCCGCTGGACCGGTGAGACCCGAGGCCGGCGAGGACACGCACACGAGGGGAGCGGGGAAGTCTCCGCTCCCCTCGTGATCCCGCCCGGGCCCGACCCCAGGAAGGGACGGGCAGCCCCGCCCTCTCTAGAGTTGGTCGGTAGTCAGCGGCGAATGCCGATAAATCGGCGTGACCTGATCGTACTCTTGCCCGTCGGTCCCCCGGAAGTACGAAAAGTTGAGGCCGATCACCCCTAGGGTCTCCGCCAGCGATTGCCCGTTTTTCGTCGTATCATCTGCTACTGGGTCGAGACTTCTCCCCAGCCCCTTGACTTCCGTACCGGTGTTCGTCACCACCCCCGCCTCACTCTTGACATCTACGGTATTGTTGAAGAGCCGGAACGTGCCCGACGAGGCCACCAGCTCCCCCACCTTCGTCCCGTTGCACGACAGCACCGTCTTCTCGCCCGCCACCACCTCCATTTCCATCTCCTGCGCCAGCGCTGCCGGCAGGAACATGCAGGTGTTCACATTCTTGTCCAGCAGCACTTCCCGCGCTTGCAACGCGACATCCCCTCCTCGCCGAACACCAGCAGACTGACCGGGTCCGTACCCGTCACCTTGTCTCCGCCGGCGTTCGTCCCCGTATAGGCGAGACGATTCACCGGCAACGTGAGCACCAGCGTGGTCCGGGTCTGCACGTTCGCATCGTCCAGGGCCGTCCACCGCCCGATCTGGGCCGATTCCGTTTCCCCGCCGGTTTTCGGCTCATGCGCCTGATCCACAAAGGCCGCCAGGATCGCCGCGCCGTTCTCTTTCTTTTGCGTGGCATCCCCGTCATTCTGCGTGGTCCAGCACCCGTCTCCGTCATCTCCATCCGCCATGATGGTCCCCGCTCGGGCCGCCCCCTTCCCACAGCCTAGCAACGGGACGGCGAGGTAACTCGATGAGAAGCCAGAGCCGGCGGAGATCAGCGTCGCCTCCCCGGGAGCGAGGAGGGCGGCCGCCGCGTTCTCGGGATCGGTGTCCGTATCCGCCCCGTCCTTCAGCCCCTTCGTCGGCGCTATCCACGCCTCCAGCCACCCACTGCGGGCGGCGCCCAGGGAGACCGCCTGCCCCGGCTCCGGGGTGCGCTGCGCCACGGCCCCCCGCCCCGCCGCCTCCAACTCTACCTGCTCGTCACAGTTCCCCGGATCCCCCACTACGAGCCCCTGCTCACTGAGGGTGGCCGTCCAGGAGTCGGCGGGCGTGAGACAAATCTTGAGCGAGGCCACCATCTTGTTCATCGGATCCCGCACGGCCACCTTCACCACGACTTTCGCCTCATCGTCCGTCTCGTTCATCACCCCGGCGGGCGTGTGCAGGTGAATGTTCGTGTTCGTGGCGTTCTCGGTGGACCAGTAGGGGAACAAGAGATGTTCCGCGTTCGTGAATGTCGCAGTGTTGCTGACGGATGGATCCTGCGCCGACGACGCCCGAGGGAAGGCGGCGCAAATGACGGCTACGGCCACGGCCACGGCGCAGGGGGCGGCTCTCGACAAGAAACTCCCACTCATGATGTCTCTCCTCTCCACATACTATAACTGCCTATAACTGCTGGGTGAATATTTCCTTCAGAGTTTGAGAGGACCGATCAGGGCGGGCGGGGACACCGCGCCGGCGCGTTTGGATCGCAGGCTGACGGAGAAAGCCACTCAGGGCGGGGGCGCCCCACCACATCCGCTTGAGGAGCGCCTAGCAGGCAGCGCCCGTTCGTCTAGGAATCCACTGCAGGGCGGGCACTGGGGCGGAGACCCGTTGGGGCCGTGACACCTAGCCCACGCGGTCCTCGGCCACATGGGGCTTGTCCCCAGAGCCGGCCCCGGCCCTTCCCGGAGCGGGCCGCCCCTCCCTGCGGCCGGCCCACGCGCAACACCCCCATGGCCCGGGGGCTGCGGCGCCCGCCCGGCCGGATTTTCAGGGGGGGGGGGGGGGTAAGTCTCTGCTTTACTTTGCCACATTCTGCTTGCCCGATGTCTGTTTGCAGGGCATGCTATCAGATTCCGTGCTCTTTGCGCCCCCTCTCCACAACAACGGGCGAGGGGGCAGAGGGCCATGGGGAAAGGATCACACTCGGATGCGATGCGCAGCGCAACCCTGGCTTCCTTGGCGGCCGGAGCAAGCGGGCAGGCCTGCGGATCCAGGATCGAGACGGCGGGGATTGTGACTCCTGAGTGCGGACGGGCCTGCGAGATTTGCGCCGAGCTGTTGGCGCTGCGCGGGATATTCGTACTGGAGATTGAGGGGAGATCGTGCTGAACCCGGGCCTGCCAATACGCCGGAAGTCGGGCCTGCCGATTGCCGGGAGCAGCCTCTGGGGTGGTTTGTCTCAAGGCCAGCAAAGCCGCACGATGGTGGGCTTCCAGCCCACCATAAAAAAGAGGCCTTACCGTCATGCGAGGCATGGCTCCAGACCCACCAATTGTGAGCGCTCAAGTCAATCGTATGCTGAGGGCAGCACCGCCCCTCTAACCTGCAGTTCCAGTACGGCACGGTCGTATACCATGAGTTTGGCTGGACATTGAGGAGAGTTTGGTGCGCCGCCCCTGGGGCCACGCCCACCGTACGCCCAGCACCTCGCAGGCCTTGTGTTGAAGCGGCGTGGGCGGGGATCCCAACCCGCTCGGCCCCGGGCAGGGACGGTGCCACGAGAGGGGGGACGGGCCTTGGCCCAAGCAGTTTCCGACCTCTGGACCGACGCCCCCCTGGAGCGGCGGGTGGCTTCGGCACCCACGCCATCCGCGGCGTCGCACAGCCGGGGGCGATTGTGGCAGTGGGCGGGCACGCGCGGCGCGAGCCCGTAGTCCGAGCCCACAAGGCGCACCGGTCGGACCGGTTGGAGGTGACCCTGTTGCAACGGCGGAGGCAGTCGGGATGCGGGCCTTGCACGCCCCAGTGCCGCGGCCCACGGGAGCGCGCTGTCGGGCCTAGGGCGGGTGCCAAGTCAGGGCGACGCTGGAGGAACCAGACCGAACCGGGGTGCGGTGGCACCGGCCCTCCAGCGGGCGTCTGTCGGCGCCTTCTGCAAGCGTACGCCGCCCGAGGGGCCGGCGCAGGCGAGACGTCCCTCTATTTCTTCCCGTCGCCGCGCCCAAGGGGTGGCGGGTGGTCCTGTTGCCGTGCGGATGACCACCGGGGCGTTGCCGCTTCATCCGCCCGACGGTGCGCCGTTCGCCCTGCGGGCGCGGGGTACGCCCCACAAGCGGGTCGGCGACGGGCGGCCCTGGGTCTGCAGAGACCGTCGGGGACGGCCTCACGAGGCCGGGGCGCTCTGGCAGGCGCCTAAGGACGCTGCGGGCGGCAAAGCGTCTGCGTCACACCCCCGGGGATCCCAAGGGAGAGCCCCGGGGAGGCGGTCCCAGCCCCACGCCTTTAGCGGGAGTGCCGATTCTGGTTCACCCAGCTCACCTGCGCCCTTGACCCGGCTCTCGCTCAATCCAGGGAGCACCGCATGGAATCACATCTCCAGCGCGTTGGCCGCACTGCCCCCCCCCCCCCCCCCCCCCAACGTCTGCCGCAAATCGACGGATACTTCCCGGAAACCACTTCAAAACGTGAGCGCTTCTGGAGGGGGGAGGCGCTATGCGGCCGCCGACTGGCGATTCACGGCCAGGGACGCCCGGACGAAACTGAAGTCTCCATGCCCGTCAGTTCAATCATGCCAGACTACTAGAGCGCCATCAAAAACCCGCCAAATATATGAGGGTGAAAGGTTCGCACCAAGTAGAACGCAACTATGCCAAGGATGACCACCCCCCAACGCAGCTCTCCGAGAGGAAACGGCTGTCGTTGGCTGACAATGGCTCCGAAGGGTAGAAAGGATGTGGTCAGTTGGAATTCCGTATAGCCGGGCAACTCGGTTGTTTTGCGTTGATCCTGACGCCTCGCGCCAATCCAGGAGTAGACAACGAAGCCACCAAAGAAGACAATATCGCTCAGGGCACCATTTACGAGGCAATGCGCTACCCCAAACAAAAAGAACGAGGCAAACACTGGGTGGCGGGTAATCCGGGTGATGCCATACGCCTGGGGTGCTTCGCTGGCCAGTATGGAGCTAGGCGTAAGGGCTGCCAGGCCACTGGCGAGAAGGACAAAGGCCAGTCCCATGAGTAGGACATTCACATCACGCGCTATCAGATAAGGAAGTAGCGTGACCCAGAGCTGCGGACCGGTGTGCTTGTGCGCGCCGTAGTACATGCACAATGGCACGATGGTGACAATAGCAATCAGAGAATAGACTCCGAAAAAGCCCCACTCACCAAGTCGGGCAACCAGTTTCGGCCGCCAGCCGGGCGCTGACATGAGCATATGCGAGCCACCGAACAGCACCCACCACAGCAGGATGATAAACGATTCTTTCATCCCGTTTCCACTAGCGTGCCGCATCTCTTCCGTCAACAATGAATGAAGGGCGGAGAATCCGTCTGGATCAGCTCTCCATCGGAGCGGGGTGAGGGCGGGGTCTTGGGAGCGTCTGTAGTGCGGTCTTCAGGCGGACAGATGGTTCAGTATCGTTTCAGCTTCGGACACGATGTCGTGTACGATGTGACCGGCCGGCTTGATGTCATGAATCAACCGACACGATTCGCCCGCATACAGTGCGGTTTGTTCCAGATCGCCCTCAAATCCGGGCATGGGCGGGAAGATGCCATATTTGGGCAGTTCTACGGACGTGCCCGCCATAGGCATCGTCCCGATGACGTGGCATTCTCCAGGCCGCCGGCCGCTGGCTGGACGACCCGCGGCTTCCCATTCGTCTATCGCCGTGGTGCGTAGCACCCGGTGAGCGGCATCTGGCCAGCCCACATCAAAGAGTTTGGTATAGACCGTGTCTTCTGCCGTACTGTCAACAATGCGCTGTTTATATGCCTGGATGACCTGGATTTCCTCACTAGCCACAAAGCGCGTACCCATAGCCACGGCCTGAGCACCCAGGGTTAAGGCCGCTGCAACCCCATGTCCGGTAGCAATGCCGCCCGCGGCGAGAACCGGCACAGGGTCAACGGCCTCGACCACGGCCGGGACGAGGGTTGACAGCGAGGTGGTGCTTTTGACATGCCCGCCCGCTTCAACACCTTGGGCGATAATACCATCAACTCCAGCGTCCACCGCGCTCACCGCTTCTTCAACCGAACCAACCTGAAGGAAGACCTTGGTCCCGACGCGATGGGCCTCTTTGACGTAGGGTTCGGGGTCACCCCAGAAGAGGACGAGCAAGGGAACGGCTTCGGCGAAGCAGGTTTCAACCTGCCCCTCTTGCAGCAGAGGGAGAATGATATTGACGCCAAAGGGCTGATTGGTCAGCACACGGACCTGCTGGATTTGTTCCCGGATAAAAGGCGCGGGCAACCCGCCCATGCCCAAGACGCCGCATCCACCGGCGTTGGACACCGCGGCCGTGAGGTGCGGCCCGGCCATCCCGCCGCCCATACCCACGGAGAAAATTGGATAGGCGATTCCAAGGTCCCGGCAGATTGGCGTGTGTAGCATAGTGGGCCTCCGTGGGAAAGGCGATACCCATCGGGCTTCATCCACACGTTGTTTCGAGCAGCGCGGCACAGACCTGATAGGGGTCCATATTGGCGGCCGGACGGCGGTCTTCCAAATAGCCGCGTCCTTCGTTGGCCGTGGCCATCGGAATACGGACCGAGGCTCCCCGGTCACTGATGCCGTAGCGAAATTCGTGGATGCTGCATGTCTCATGCAAGCCGGTAAGGCGCTCTTCGTTGTGGGCGCCATACACGGCGATATGTTCCTCGTGCCGTTTTTCCAGCGCCTCACAGGCGGCCCGCACCACCCGCAGCCCGCCCTCCTCACGCATGGCCTTGGTGCTGAAATTCGTGTGAGCACCGGCACCGTTCCAGTCCCCTTTGATCGGTTTGGGATGCAGTGTGGCATTGACGCCATAATCTTCGGCGATGCGATACAGCAGCCAGCGGGCGACCCATAATTGATCCGCCACCTCGGGAATGCCCAAGGGGCCAATCTGAAATTCCCACTGTCCGGGCATGACCTCGGCATTGATTCCGGAGAGGGCAAGTCCGGCTTCCAGACAGGCACTCATATGGGCTTCAACAATGTCTCGGCCAAAGACTTCATCGGCGCCAACACCGCAATAGAACGGTCCCTGAGGCGCGGGATAGCCTCCCTCCGGCCAACCCAAGGGCGAGCGCCCTCGGAAGAAGGTATACTCCTGCTCAATGCCGAACCAGGGTTCATGGTCTTTATACTTGCCTTGCAAATCGACTAGATGGGCCCGCGTATTGGATTCGTGTACGGACCCATCCGGGAGTCGCACCTCGTTCATGACCAGGATATTGTCGCCGCGGCGGATGGGGTCGGGGGCCGTGTAAATGGGGCGGAGCAGACGGTCGCTGTCGTGCCCTTCGGCCTGCATGGTGCTGGAGCCGTCGAATCCCCACACGGGAACGTCTTCAAGACCGCTAATGGGTCCATCAAGGACTTTCGTTTTTGAGCGCAACGTGGCAGTCGGTTTGTTGCCGTCTATCCAGATGTACTCGGCTCTGATGTGACGCATCTCGCTTTCCCCTTTCTGCAATGCGCTCATTGGCATAGGCCACTCACTCGTTTTTCTTCCTAGCCGGTCTCGGCTTCAACTGGGGTATTAGCATAGTCGAGGCGGCGCGTAAGTTCAATTGCTTGCCGGATTCGATCGTGTCTCCTGTTGAAACGTTGTGACCAGGAACGAGGGGACCGTCTCCTCGCCCTCTCCTCCCAGCAGCGGGACGGCCGCCCGGATCCCGGGCCCCGCACGGCCGCGCACACAGGAATCCACTGGCCCCGGCTTATCCGAGTGACGGCGGACTATCCCCAGCAGCATGACGAGACTGGGACGCTAGCGCGCCGAGCGGATGCGGGGCCCACCTGTCACCACCGACTCTCGGGCGGGAGGAAACGGCATGACAGACGGAGCAAAGGAGGACATTCAAAGCGAGACACTTCCCCCGGATTCACATTCCAGGGCGGCAACAGCACAGAGGAAGGGCGCCTATACCTACTTGCGAACATGTTTTAGGGGTGTCTTGCATCGCTTGAGCACGATTTAATACGTTTTGCCACGGAACGAGATTCGAGATTTTCTGAGATTATCGCTTTCGGAGCGTCGCCCTCGGACTGCCGCTTTTCAATTCTAGCGGAACCACCCAATCGGCTCCGTGAGCCCCCCCTCACATCCGACAAACAGGAAATCACAACATGCACTATCTGGCGGGAGAGCCAAAGCACTACGAATCCATATCAATAGGGAAGCCTCTCAAAACTGTGCCATTTGCTCCGCATGCGAGAGAGTGGTGAGAGGGGGTCGTGAAGAGGAGAGTCGAGGCGTACCCTGGGATTGTTCGCCCTGGAGGCGCGCGCCGCGCAGTTCGACGGATGGAGAGCTCCGCTGGCGCCGGGCGCACCGTGGGCCCGCTTGCGTCCGGTATGGAACGCCACGTTGTCCACGCCACGGACAAACCACTTCGGGCGCTAAGGAAGCCGTCCGGGGGTTGCTGTTCCGGCTTGTGGGGTTGCCGCCGGTGTCCAATCTGAGCACCGCCCAGCCGGAGTGCCAGGTCCGAGACCGCGCCGCGTGTGGTCGGTTCCGGGGACTGGCCCCGCAAGATCGGGTGTCGGCTGCCCAGACACTCTGGCGTTACCGGGGGAGGGGGGGACAAGCCGGGACGCACCGGCGGGCCCGCGCCCGATTCAAGGTCGCGCTGAGGAATCGGGGGAGGCAAGCTGCGTCGGCTTGCCTGGCGGCGCGAGCCTCGCTAGCCGGGTTACGGGTAGGCGACGATTGCCTGTCGCAGGACGGAACGGCCCCGGCCCGTGCCCCAGGCAACCCCCTGCCATCGGCTGGTCGAACCCGATCCCATCCCGGCAACCGCCCGGAGCACCCCTTCGTCCGAGTTCCAGCCGCCTGAAAACCGTCCATCTCACGCCCGCATACCTCCGATCTGCATTTCGAGAGCCCCCCAAGTAAGCAGATACGGTGATGGAGCGTCATTTAGCGGGACATCATCCCGGTTTTGTACATGTATCATATGGGAGGGGGGATATTCCTCTTCAGAACTTCGACCAACTCGCACCTCACCCGCCGCTTTCTGTCACCCTAATTCCCGATCCAGCAGTCTTCAGTCTCCGGGTCAACTCGGATTTCTTCGACCACAGGGCCCTTGGGGCGTGACTTCGGCTTAAACAGCCACGCACCAAATTGGTCCGGCCGAAGCGCTTCATCCACCCCGGGAATCCCTTTCCTCCTCGTCTTGGGGAAGCGAAGAGAGTCGCACCAAGTTGGCGAACCGATCGAGTAGCCATTCGCTATGAGTTGTGACGGCAACCCGAATGCCGGAATGAGCTAACCATGCCAACTCTCGGGCAAAGACCGCCGGCATAGCGGGAGGCAGATGGGATTCCGGTTCTTCAATAATCAGCACGCCGCCAGGGTGCGCCAGATCACGCAGGGACAACACAACAGGTGCCAGCTCGGAAACCATTGACGAGGCTCGTATCAGTGCAGATCGGAATTCCAATTTTCAGGTCGGTAGAAACTTCACTGTAATCACCCGCAGTACGCTCCGAGCGAATGGTCCCTCGCAAGATATGCCGTTCCAAACGCTCGGCGTAGCCATACTGTCGGGGGCACCCCACCGGCATCTGCACCGCTTGTTCCAGAAAATCAGCCAGCCCACCGGGCAATGGCGGGGTGTTTACTGAAAGACCCGGACCGACTGTCGTAGCACTCTGTATGAGCACACGGGCAGGCTGCGCAACGAGCTGAAATCGTCCGGACCGGACCGGTACAGTTGGTGGCTGGTAAGCTCAGGCCATGGCGTTGAATCCAGGCCAGCGCGTCATTGGCCGTATCAGTGGCAAAGCCGGTTTTGACGGCTCAGTACGGCCGCCCGTTTTGTCCCAGGGTCCAACGTTGTCGACGGTTCGAGAATGGCACAGAGGTCTTGGGAGGCCGACCTCAATAAGCCTACGACCCGGGAGAGGTTGCACTCGAAGATTTCGTTAGACGACCCGCTATGGTTCCACAGCCCCCGCCGGGCGGCCTCGGCCTACGGCGGTCAGGGTCAGCCCGCGGTCACAGGGCCCGCCAGCAGGTCAACCCGATAGTCGGCGATCGATTTTTCGGTCAGACCACGGACTTTGGCCTCGTCGCTTTCGTCGTCTTCGACAATCAGGGAGACCGGAAGTTTTCGATTCTCGGCCCCGAGAGCCGTATCCTCCCGGTTAGCGTTCACATCGTGGGCATAGCACTTCAGTCTTCCAGGACTTGTCGTCTGAGCAGGGCATAGCGGCCACTCAAAGAAATAGCGGTACCCAGCGTGATGGCGGCTCGGGCCACAGTCCACCTAGTATTTCGCAATGACCTCGCGGCGGAATTCTTCGATCAGTTCACGCCCCTTATTCACCACCTGAATGGCTACCTGCTTGAGACCGGCCACTTCGAGCGCCTTGAGCCGGGCAATGATCTCTTCGCCCGTCCCCGTCAGGGTCATGCCGCGGATCAGGTCCTCATTACAGTAGCGATCTTCCCCTGGCTTGAGGTAGATCAGGTGGCCTTCGTGGACTTCGAGGTAGCGCCGGTCTTCAGGCGTATGCATCTGCGCGACATAATCCGCAAAGCCCTGATAGAGAGGCTCCAGGGCGGGGGGCATATTGGCCGTGACCGCGGACTGCTCCCATAAGGCGTGGAGGGCCACAATGGCAAATGGACCAACTCGGTCCATCACGCGCTGGGAGGTCGCCGACTCACCCGGCTGCAGCACGCAGGCTGTGGTCAGGGCGACATTGGGCAGGGCTTGGGCGGACCGGCCGACCCGAGCCGCGCCCTTTTCGACCACCGCCAAGTTTTTGCGGAAGGTGGCCGGGGAGGAAATAGTCGTGATCCAGCCGTCGGCAATCTCCCCGGTCAGTTCTAGCGCCTTTGGCCCGGTGGCCGCAAAATGAATCGGAATCGGGTCTCGCAAATTAATATAGCCGCAGTCTCGGTGCAGGAAACGAATCCAGCGTTGGCGAGCCCCATCGACTTCGTTGTCTTGAAAGAGCACCTCCTCTCCTCTGAGCAGGCTGCGACACTGCTCGATATAGTGGCGGATGTTGGTGAGGGAGACCGGCGGGAGGCCCATGGTATTGCGGCCGGTGAATCCGGTTCCCAGCCCGAGGATGACCCGACCGGGGGCGAGTTGGTTGATGGTGGCAATGGAGTGGGCGGTCACCGGAGCGATACGATTGCTCGGAATGGCCACGCCGGTTCCCAAGGCAATTGAGGTGGTGTGCTCTGCGGCAAGCGCCATACACGCATACACATCGCTATAGATCATCTGGGAGTCGTACAGCCAGGCATGGCTGAATCCGTTGTCTTCAGCCACAACAATGTCTTTCCACGCATCGGGTTTAGCCGGATAGGCAATGGCAAATTCCATGGGGGGCCTTCTGTATGAGGTTGATGGTCCAGGTAAAGAGTCCCCGTGTCAACCTCTGCCTATGTGCGAGCGAACACGTCTATGCTCTCTCCACATAGGCCAACAGCTCGGGGAGGCGGTGAATCGTCAGATCGGCCTCAGCCTTCCAGGTCGGCGGTTTGCCGTTGGTCAGAAGGACTGTCAAGGCACCAGCCGCCCGGCCCGCCTCCGTATCGTGCCGAAAGTCTCCTACCATGAGCAGGGTCTCCACCGGAACACCTAGGCGGACGCTTGCCAACCGGACACCGGCCGGGGCTGGCTTGGGAGTTGCGTCCTCCCGGGCAATCAGGACGTCGACCCGGAGGTCCAGATGCGCACAGACGGCGAGCAGGGACGTCCGACTGTTGCGGGTAATGATGGCGACCGGCAGCCCCCGGGCTTGGAACGTCGCTAAGGTCTCCTGCGCCCCGTCGTTCCAGGCGACGTGATCGACTCCGTCCTTTTCAAAGGCCTCAATCAGAGCAAAGACTTCAGCCTGCTGACGCGGAGGGAGGGAGTCGGCCCAGTGGAGGATATCGCCCTCGGGCAGGCCAAGCTGGGCTCTGAGGCGCGTGAAGTCCAGATAGGGCCGCGTCAGCGTGCTGTCGAGGTCAAAGGCAAGAGCCCGTACGGGACGCCGGTCCGCGGGCGATGTGGGCAGCCGGATAAAGTGCATCACAACCTCAATATTCAGGCGATTCGGCGCAGGCCATAGGGGGGCAAGGTGCTCATCAAATGCCCGGAGAACGCACACATCCTTGGTCCCAGAGGCCTGACGTCAGCAAATGTGGGAACTGGATCCGACCACCCCCGGGCCCGCCCCCCGGTCTGCGCCCCGCGGGTCAGCCGGGTATCGCCGGGGTCCCGGCAGCCTCCCTGCGCAGCCTCGGACCAGAGGGCGGTGAGCCCCGACCGATGGCTGCGCGAGCCGGGGCCGCGAGACGGCCGGCACCAAGCGCTCGGACTGGGCGGGCGTTCCATCCCTGGCAGCCACTTCCTCAATGGAACGGCCAGAGCCTAGCATGCGTGGAGCCGGAGAGTACACCCTGTCCTCGCGGCTGCAGGGAAACGGCGAAGATTGACGTCGGGCTCCATGCCTGGTTCAAGGCGGCCCTCGAAATCATCGTTGCCGGACACTCACAAAGCCGCCTCGACGAGCTCTTGCCCTGGTACGTCAAAAACCTGTCAGGCTCACATGCCGAGCGCGGCGTTCGCGGCGCTTACGAGCGAAACGGCAGGGTTGCCGGCATCTTCAGGATCGACTAATCTCTTGATGCCCGTCCGTCGGCACAAGCTTTCCCAATACGGGTCCAGGAGTTCAGCCTGAGAGATGACCGATCGCCTCGACTTCGCGAACCTCATCTGGCAGATTGCCGATCTGCTACGCGGCCCCTATCGTCCGCCGCAATACAGGCACGTCATGCTGCCGATGACGGTGCTGCGCCGCTTCGATTGCGTATTGGCCCTCAGCAAGGAGAAGGTGCTCGCGGATTACGAGCGATTGAAGGGTCACCTGGACGGCAAGGCGCTGGACGCCAAGCTCAATGCGGTGGCGGGTCAGCGCTTCCATAATCGCTCACCGTTCGATTTCGGCCGCCTCAAGGGCGACCCGGACAACATCGCCGAGCACCTCGTCAAATACATTCAGGGTTTCTCGTCCAATGTACGCAGCATCTTCGAGTATTTCGGGTTCGAGAACGAGGTCGAGAGGATGCGCGAGGCGAATGTCCTGTATCTCGTGGTGTCGAAGTTCGTCGATGTCGATCTGCATCCGGAGAGGGTGTCCGATCGGCAGATGGGTCTCATCTTCGAAAACCTGATCCGCCGCTTCAACGAGTTGGCCAACGAGACCGCGGGCGACCACTTCACACCGCGCGAGGTGATCCAGCTCATGGTGAACATTCTGTTCATCGACGAAGAGTTGCTCGCGCCCCCCGGCACGGTGCGTACCCTGTTCGACCCGGCGTGCGGGACCGGTGGCATGCTGGCCGAGGCGCAGAACTACCTGCGCGATCACCACGCGCAGGCGCGGCTCTTCGTCTACGGCCAGGACTACAACAAGCGCGCCTTTGCCACCGCAGCCTCGGACATGCTGATAAAGCAGGTCGACCACAACGGCGGCGACAACATCCGCTTCGGCGACAGCCTGACCGATGACAGGTTCGACGCCCGGACCTTCGACTACTTCCTCACCAGCCCGCCCTTCGGGGTGAATTGGAAAAAGCAGCAGAAGGAGATCCGTCGCGAGCACGAGCAGAAGGGCTTTGCCGGGCGTTTCGGCGCCGGTCTGCCGCGAGTAAGCGACGGCTCGCTCCTCTTCCTCCAGCACATGAAGGCAAAGTTCAAGAAATTTGCCCCGGCCGAGCGCGAGCACGGATCACGCCTCGCCATCGTTCTAAGCGGCTCGCCGCTGTTCGCAGGCGGCGCGGGCTCGGGCGAGAGCGAAATCCGCCGGTGGCTGATCGAGAGCGACTGGCTCGAAGCTGTCGTCGCCCTGCCCGAGCAGATGTTCTACAACACTGGCATCGGTACCTATGTCTGGATCGTCACCAATCGCAAGGAGCGGCGGCGCAGGGGGAAGGTCCAACTCGTTGACGCACGCAGGACATGGACGCCCGGCGGCAGCCCCGAGAGCGAGCACAGCTTGGGCGACAAGCGCCGGCATATTTCGAGAGAACAGATAGACGAGATCGTGCGTCTCTACGGACGTTTCGAGAACGGCGAACACTCGAGGATATTCGACAACCCAGACTTTGGCTACATCCGAATCACGATCGAGCGCCCGCTGCGCCTCCGCTACCAAATGACGGTCGAGGACAAGGCGCGCTTTCTCGACGCCTGTCCCCGTCTGCTGGACGACGTGCAGGCCATTGACAAAGTGCTAGGGCGGAAGCCCCTGAACGATTGGAACGCCGTGTGGAAGGGCATCGCGGGGCTGCTGCACGAGCGGGGCACGCGTTGGACACAGAAAGAGCGGAGGCTCTTCCGCGATGTCTTCACGGAAAAGGACCAGGCAGCCCCACCGGTTCTCAAGGACGCCGACGAATGCGAACCCGATCCGGCGTTGCGGGATTTCGAAAACGTGCCGCTCAAGCAGGATATCGGCGCCTATTTCGAGCACGAGGTTCGCCCCCATGTGCCTGACGCCTGGATGGACCGCGCCAGGGACAAGGTCGGCTACGAGATCGCCTTCAACCGGCACTTCTACAGGTATGCGCCGCCGCGCCCGCTGGCGGAGATCGACGCGGATTTGGAGGAGGCGGAAGAGAAGATTGTGCGCCTGCTACGGGAGGTGATGGGGTGAATGAGCAAGAACAGCGCCATCGCCGTCGGCTCAAGTACGCTGCAACCATCAATGACGATGTACTTGGCGAAGACACGAAGTACGATTATGAGCTACAGTACATAGACATCGGCAACGTCTCTTCTTCTGGTTCCATCGAAGATCCCGTGACCTGTCAATTTAAAGATGCCCCTAGCCGTGCTCGCCGACGTGTGCGTGACGGAGATATCATCGTCTCCTGTGTACGCGCCTACCTTCAAGCAATCGCGCAAATCCGCAACCCACCGGCGAATTTGGTCGTGTCGACCGGATTTGCCGTGGTACGGCCGCGAACGGACATCTTGGATTCAAGGTTTGCTAGGTACGCTTTACGCGAACCCTCCTTCTTGGCGGAAATCGAGAAACGCTCAGTTGGTGTGAGCTACCCGGCCATAAATGCATCAGATCTTGCCGATATTGCGATATATTTGCCGCCGTTTTGCGTACAGCGCGCCATCGCCAATTACCTTGACCAGAAGACGGCGCAATTGGACGCACTGGCGATGGAGGTCGAGAACTCGATGGCACTCCTGAAGGAACGCCGTGCCGCCCTCATCACGGCGGCGGTCACCGGCCGGGTCGACATGGAAGACGTAGCATGAGGGTCGCGCGCATCAAGCTGACGAACGTCCGCGCCATTGATACGGCGGAATTCCATTTCCGACCCGGGTTCAATCTCGTTGTTGGAGTCAACGGCGCCGGGAAGACCACCGTTCTTGACGCATTGGCTTTTTGCCTGTCCAAAATCATCGGCCGCGCCGTGAGGTATCGAACCCCTGCGCAGTCCTTTGGGGCAGACGATATCCGGAAGGGCACGGACGCCTTGCAGATCGAATGCGACTTCGAGTCTGGGGGAAAGACAGAGACATACACGCTCCACAGGCCGCACGAGTCCGTGGTCGTCCCCAAAGAGATGGACCAATTTGACCGCGGGGAGACGGGGCACACGGCGAAGACCACCTCGACAATTGAGAAATTTTTTCCGAGCAGGTCAGCAGAGGGAGAAGCTCCCCCCTCGAAAGGCCAGCCGTTGGCCGTCCTATTTTCGACGAACCGTGCCGTGCCGTCGGAGAGGGCACCGTCGAGAGGTGTGGCTGCGGGCGGTATCAAATCCGCGTATTCGGACGCTCTCTCGAATCGGCGCGAGCTCCGTCTGGCCGAATTCGCGGCTTGGATACGGGCGCAGGAGGCCCTGAGTTCGGAGCGGTCCGTAGCGAAGCGCGCGCTCATCGCGTTGGAGGCGGCGGTCACACGGTTTCTTCCCACCTATAGGAATGTTCGCGTGGACGACATCGGCAAGCGCGGGAACCTGCTCCTCATCGACCGCAGCAATACCACACTGTCCGTCAGATCGCTGTCCGACGGCGAGCGGGGCGTGCTGGCATTGGTGCTCGACCTGACCCGCCGGCTGGTCCAGGCCAATCCGGAACTAGATGACCCCGCTGCCGAGGCCGAAGCGGTCGTCTTGATCGACGAGATTGAACTGCACCTCCATCCCGGCTGGCAGCGGCGGATTGTTGAGAACCTTATCAAGACGTTCCCGAAATGCCTGTTCATCGCCACGACTCATTCGCCACAGGTGATCGGCGAGGTGGAGCACGACCGGATACACATCATCGCCGATAGCGAGGTCTATTCGCCGCCTTGCTCCTACGGGGTCGATTCGAGCCGGATCCTGGAGGAAATCATGGACACGGACCCAAGGACAGAGAGCGTGAAGGAGCTGCTTGTGCGCATATCCCGGACAATCAGCAACGACAGGTACGACGATGTCCACTCTCTGCTGGCCAAACTGTCCGCCCGCCTGGGAGAAGGGGACCCCGAAGTGACACGTATCCGGACCCTCCTAGATTTCATGACGGGCGAAGCATGAGAGCCATCGTCAAGCAGCCGGAGCCGCCGAGTTTGACTGCTCATCGGCAGAATCCGCATTGCGACTTCGACAACTACCAGGACAAGGACGCCCTTCGACATGCGCTGGTGTCCGAACAGCGTGGGCTGTGCTGCTACTGCATGGGACGAATCCGGCCGAAAGCGGACAAAATGAAAATCGAGCACTGGCAATGCCGGAGCCGCCATCAAGACAAGCAGTTGGACTATCGCAACCTTCTCGGAGCCTGCCGGGGCGGCGAAGGGCAGGGGCGGCATCAACAGCATTGCGACACACAAAAGAGAGACCGGGATCTTCTCTGGAATCCCGCCGACCCTGCCCACATGATCGAAGAGAGGATCGGATACGGTTCCGATGGGACTGTCCGGTCCAGAGACACAGGATTCAACCATCAGTTGAATCAGATTCTGAACCTCAATCTCCCCTTTCTCAAACAGCACAGAAAGAGCGTTCTTGATGCTATTCTGCAGTGGTGGAAGACACGCAAACCCGTTCCGAGGGAGCAGATCGAACAAGAAATCCTCAGGCGTGCGTCCGCTGCCGGTTCGCTCACTCCTTACTGTCCGGTTGCGGTTTGGTGGTTGAGCCAGAAACTTGCGCAGATGACACGATAGACTCGGTATGCTTGGATATCCCCCTAGTGGCAACGGCCCCGCTGGCCCGAGCTTCGCGCTCCCCGTCACAGGAGAGACCTGGCCCGGACCCGCACGGCCAGGACAAAGTCGGGCCTGCTCCTAGTTGGCCCGGGACCGCCCTCCATAAAACTGCCCTCTCCCTGCCGTCCCCCTACGGCTTTCATCCGCCGCCCGCCTCGGCTCCAGACTAAAAAGGAAATGAGCGCAGGCGGGGGGGTACACAGCCTCCTCAGGGAGCAGCGGTCCACTCCCACACTGAGGACATATGTCCGCACGGCGATTCCGTCTCCACACTGAGTAGCCCAAACTAGGCAAACACGGAAGCGCAACGAGGAACTGAGGGATCTCTCCCACCAACAGCAGCCCCATACTTGTCACGCCGAGGACCCATAAGAGGCTTTCGATGGCGAGAGAGCCATGTAGACGAGGCGGTGGCGGGCCACTCCAGAAACAGGCTGGACACAGAAGGCGGGCGGGTGTGGGAGGCCGTTGCTCAGCCATCGGTCGAACAACCGCGGGAAGCGAGATCGTCGCCTCATCTCTCAATGCCATTCACCTCCTTCCCCTGGATGTGTTTTTTGATGAGAGGGGCACACAAACATCCCGGACGAACAGGGGGGGGCGGGTTTGAAGCCCGCGCCCTCCCCTCTAATAGATCACGGGACTGCAACGGACGACCGAGGCGTCGTTCTGAGAAACTCAAGGGGACCGGCGCTTAGCCTCTCCCGTTGCGGAGCAACCGGCCCGGAGTTTCCCCAGTACACTCGCCGTCTTCGAACGTCTGGACCCCATTCACCAGGATGGCGTGATAGCCTTTGGCCCGCTGAACCCGGCGCCATTCATTCCCGGGAAAGTCATGAACGATCTCGCCAATCCAATTCGGCTCAATGTCCAACTCGCCCAGGCTATAGATCACCATATCGGCTGCCGCACCCTCACGTAACATGCCACGATCACGAAAGCCCGCCGCATGAGCAGGCAAAACGGAGAGCCGATAATGGGCCTCTTCCAGGCTGATCAATTGTTCATCCCGGACGAGCCAGCGCAGGAAGTCGGTCGTAAAAGCGCCACCGGTAAAGAACTTGGTATGCGCACCGCCGTCCGAGGCTCCCGGGACGGTGAAATACGAATCGTTGATCATCTCCGCCGTATGCTGGGCATTAAATCCTCGATCCGGTCCCAGGAATTCGACATTCAGATCACCGGCAACCGACAGGTCGAGCAT
Organism: uncultured Binatia bacterium (SeqCode); assembly: GCA_965116085.1. Lineage (GTDB taxonomy): Bacteria > Desulfobacterota > Binatia > Bin18 > Bin18 > Bin18. The sequence continues at coordinate 2,918,702 of OZ220487.1, read as the reverse complement.
GGCGTCAATGGGGTCTTTACCCGCTTCTTCTGCAATCTGACCAACGGACTTCCCCACATAAGGTTCCAGTTCGTCTTGATTATTGGCCGTCTGAACAACCAGTCTTGGAATCGGGCCGCCAACGCCAGCTTGGATGACTTGCAGCTTCCGGTCCGCCTCTTCGGTCTCGCGTTTGACGGCGGCACGCAGGGCCGGGTTTTTCATCTTAGACAGTTTGTCGCTTTTGGTCCCGGTCGTCAGCTCACGCCAGGCCGGACTGGCATCGTACAGATTCCAGTGTTCCAGTGTAAACGCAAAACCCGTCCGATGCGTTCCGGTCTGGCCATAGATCGGCAGGTTTCTCTCCCGGCAGCGCTCCAGCCAGTCCAAACTCCGGCGATGGACTTGCGGGTCCTTGCGGGCCGCAACAATGACGTTATGCAGAATGGGTCGGTGGGCGACTTCTGCCAGCTTTTCCAGAAAGGCCAAGTCGGCCTTGATATGGCCAGTGGCCTGGGTGATTTGGATAAACCCCTCGTCTCGCTCCCGCAGGACTTCAGCCAGATTCAGAATATCTTCGTCCGCCATGATGTCCGTCACCATCGGGGAACCATCATAGTCGGCTTGTGTCGAGTCGGGGCCGAGCCGCTGGATAGAGAAGCCGCACAGTCCGGCATCCATGCCTTCATGCAGGAGCCGCTGCATCTCTTTCTTTTCCACAGGTGTGGCAGCGCGGGACTTGGCGGCCTCCAGTCCCATGACATAGGTCATCAGCGACGCGGTGGGCATGTACTGAATACAGTTGACGCCTTTGGCCGAGCGGTCCAGCGAGTCCAGATATTCAGGAACAGTTTCCCAATCCCAACTCATGCCTTCTTTCATGGAATCATACGGAATGGCTTCCGTGCGCGTCATGGTGAGCATGGAGCGTTCCTGAAACTCGGGTTTGACCGGGGCGAAGCCAAAGCCGCAGTTGCCCAGCACTACTGAGGTCACACCGTGCCAGCCGGAAATCGTGCACCAAGGATCCCAGCGAATCTGTGCATCGTAATGGGTATGCAGGTCAACAAATCCAGGCGCAACAATCAGTCCGTCCGCATCAATGACTTTTTTCGCCTCGCCGGGCGCCCGACCGCCAATCTGGGCGATTCTTCCCTCCTTCGTCCAGACATCAGCCTGAAAGCGCGGAACACGTGTCCCGTCAACGACCGTTCCTCCTTTAATATGGACATCAAACTCAGCCATGGCCTCTCTCCTTTTATTTCCGCGGGGGGCCCGACGGCCCGGCCGCTTCCCTCACCCCTCTATAGAGAGAACCGGCTCGGAAGACAAGCCTGACAGGCTCCTTGGCGAACGGAGGCTGGCCGGGCTGCCGGCTATCGGGGATGTATGGGCTTCACAACGGATGGCCGGGGCCACCGAATGAGGACGACGCACGGGCAGCGCTCGTCCTCATCTTCGAAACCGTCGTCAGGGGAGCAGGCATAGACCATCGGTTTTATGTACGGGACAGGCGGTTGCCCTGTCCACTCAGGGGCTGAGAGGCGGGCTTCAGGTACGTCGAGGATACGCAATGTCATACTGCTGCAACGTCCCTTCCAGTGTCGGACGCCGCAGGCGAATACGCTCATCATTCAGCAAATAGGAGAAAACATAGCCAAGACCCAGCATCAGGATGCCGATTAAAAAGCAATACATCACGGCTCGGTCGGGATATTGGTCTTTCAGGTGGCCCACATAGAGAGGGCCGAAGATCCCCGCCGCGGCCCACGCGGTCAGAATAGTGCCGTAAATCGTGGACATCTTTTTCGTCCCAAAAACGTCGAGGACAAAAGAAGGCATGGTGGCAAAACCGCCCCCGAAGCATAAGAGGACGTAACAAACGAGGATCGCAAATATCCAGGGATTCCGCTCGGTCATCAGGATACCGAAGACGATCATCTGACTGGCGAGCAGAATCCTGAAAACCCGGACGCGGCCGATACGATCCGATAGGAGCCCCCAGAACAGCCGCCCGACCCCGTTACACAATGAACTGACGGCGATCAGGGTCGCCCCGTATTCGACCAGTATGGCCGGCTCTAAGGACGGGTCGGCGAGGCCCCACACTTCCTGCATGAGTTCCGACTGGAAGCTGATAACGGAGATGCCCGCGGCGATATTGAAGAAAAAGACAACCCACATGAAGATAAACGCAGAAGATCGGAGGTAGGGAGCGGCAGAATCGAGTTCGTCGCTCCGCTGACCGTCCGCCACAGCGGTCACGGCGGCCACAGCGGTCGGAGGATCGCTCAGGGCAAAGCTGGATGGCAACAAGATACAGGCAAAGACTACCCCCAGCCACAGGAAAACGAGAGCGAGGTCGCCCTCCGCTTGCAGCACGAGCAGCGGGGCCAACACCTTGCTCAAAAGAAACGCCCCCATGCCAAATCCCATGACGACAATCCCGGTTACTAAGCCCTTATGGTCGGGGAACCATTTTGCCACGGTGGCGACCGGCGTCACGTAGCCAAACCCGATACCTGCACCGCCGATCACCCCGTAGCCGAGATAAAAGAGCGCGATCACATCTAGGTGCAGGGCTAGGCTGGCGAGCACATAGCCGCCCGAAAACATGAGGCTTCCGGCCACGGCCAATTTGCGCGGGCCGAACCGCGGCAGCATCGTGCCGGCCCAGGCTGCCGCGATACCCAGGGAAAAAATCGCAAGGCTGAAGGCCCAGGCCGTTTCCGTGAACGACCAGCCAAGCTGCCTGACCAGCAACGTCTGAAAGAAACTCCACGCATACACGGTCCCAAAGCAGATTTGCAGGAGCGTGCACAGCAGAGCGGTCACGGCACGCGGCATCTGTCTCTGTCTCACCATTTCCAAGACCCCTCAATCCAATCAAACGCACCTATTTAGCAAGCTCAAGAGTCTGCCGGTCTCGCATCGGTCTGTCTAGTGGACATGTTGACTTTCTGTGGCCTGGAGCGGGAGCCAAGCTCCCGCTCCAGGCACTATTCGGAAACCCCTTCCGAGGTCAAACACTATTTCTCGTTCCAGACGATACCCGCGGCTCTCCTTCGGCATGCCTGCCCTTTGAAAAATAGAGAAAGAGTCGGGCGAGTTGTCCAACCTCATCGTCGCGTTCCAGCAGCTTGTCATCCGCTTTGTTGTCTCGGCCACGCGCGAGGGCAACGGCATAGGCGAGGAGGTCGCCCAAGGGTCTTGCCGCCAAGTTGACGAACCAGATGGCGGCCAGGACGCCAACGACAAGAATGATGGAGATGAGATAGACTTGGCGGCCGATTGCCCTCTGAATTTTGAGCGCAATCAGATCGGTATCCATGCCGACATGAACACTGCCGGCAACGCCAGCCAGAATCGGACTCCCCACTTCCACAAAATCACCCATTCCGGGCAGGCTGCGCTCCACAGCTGCCGTGTTATTCCGGTCTCCAGTTCGAATTTCTTCGGGCACACCGGGGACAAAAGTATGGGCGACAAACTCACCCTCTTCGTCCGTTATGTAGATATAGCGGATGCTCTGAATTTCAACAAATTGATCAATGAGCGATTGCAGTGTCGACAGATCTCGATTTAAGAGAATGTCCACACTGGAATCGGCGATGGTCTTGGCAATATCCTTGCTGTTGCTCTCATATTCCTCGGACAGGTGCGTATCGACGGTATAGATACACAGCACGGAGGTGGACAGGCTGATCAGACCGAACAGAGAGAAAACGCCAAACAAGGTTTTCTGAAAGAGTTTTTGAATTTTCATGTCAGGCAAACCTGTCCTCCCAATTGTTCAGCATGACAAAACGGCCTTCGTCAACAACAGTGTAGTAGACTTGCTGCAGCCCTTGGCGACGGTCGGGACCGAAGGAGGCCCGCTCACCGATGCCTAAATCGAAATCCTGAACGGTGAAGACTGCCCGCTCGAGTTGGCTCCGTTCCGGTCTGTCCCCCAGCCGGCGCAGAATTTCAACCATCAACTTGGCATCAATGAATCCTTCGAGACTGACGAAGCTGTGCTCAGAAGGCAGGTAGGATTCTTTCAACAGTTCTATGGGCGGCTGCGGATTATAGCGTCGCATCAAGTCGCGATACTCCTTGATGGCAGGCATGGAGGCCTCTTCGTAACTCGGCACCACTTGGGAGTTGACGAGGAGTCGCGTGTACTGCTCGCTGTCACCACGCCCTTCAGTAAGCGCCCAGTGAGTGATGAGTTTCAAGAGATTCTCGCTACCAACAAAGGACAGGTTGGCAATCGGGACTCGCAGGCCGAGATTGACGGCATCACGGACAAAGGCCGCACAGGCAGCGTAAGAACCGATACAGATCACGGCTTCGGGCTGTGATGCCTTAAGGATTTCGACCGGTCTGCGCATGCTGGCAGTGAACTTTGTACCGCGACGGTAGGTCGCCTCACCCGCAATCTGTCTTCCATAGTGCTTCAGGGCGCGCCTGACGCCCGCCCAGCCACTACGTCCATACGCATCGGCTTGATAGAATACGGCGATGCGTTTTCGGTTGATGCGCACGAAATTATCGACGAGACCGGCGGTCTCCTGGCGATAGGAGGAACGCAGATTGAACGCAAAGTCGCCGTAGGGAGGCTCCCGTTGCGGCTGGGCACCGGTGAAGGGGAAAAACAAAAAAATATCCCTGTCCTGGAATTTTTTGAGCATGGGGAGGACACGTGTGACCGTTGGAGTGCCAACGTAGCCAAAGAGCAGGAACACTTGGTCTTGCAACATCAGCTTCAAGGTATTCTTCACAGAAGGGGCGGGCTGGTAGCCATCGTCATAGATCTTGAGCGTCACGTTGCGGCCCGCTACCCCTCCCTGCGCATTCACGTGATGGAAATAGGCGCTGGCGCCCCGATACAGTTCGATACCTAACCCCCGGGATGGGCCAGAGAAGGCGGCAGACATGCCCAGGACAATCTCGGTACCCGTCACGCCAGACGTCGTCTGCGGGACGGGCGGGCGGGCATCCGTGTCAGCGTCCGCCCTCAAGGGATTCAGCCAGGGGGCGGCTGTACACCAGGCAAGACCGGAACGGAGTAGCGATCTCCTCGTTAGTGTTCCCATGATATCCTCATCTTACACTCAGGTCCAATCGGTACAGGGGATTTGGTGTTCATGCGCGCCCATTCCCAAGAAGATTTTTCAGGCCGAGGCGCTGCGACGTGAATATCGAGCGCATGATCAACCATCACCAATTCCTCGCGGAGTGCTTCTTCACGAATACACAGCGGTGGATTCGCAAAAAAAGTGTTCCAGCGAACGGGGCCGAAAAGCCCGTTCGCTCGGAAGACGCACCGAGTTGAGTCATCGGCCCCATCAGCCGTCACATGAAAGGGGGCCATCGGCTCACGTGTCTGGCGGTTTCTGACCAGTTCGAACAGGACAAACAGGCCGGTAGGTCGGGTCTCTCCAATCGAAAGATGCTTATGCCGTAAACGTTCCATTTCGTGCGCGAGCACAGTCCCCATCTTTTTGGCATGCTCGACCAGACCATCTTCCCGGCACACCTTAATAGTGGCAAACGCAGCGGCACGGGAGACTGGACGCGGCCCATGGGTCAAGCCGGAATACCGGAAGTTATCTTCAAAATGGGCTGCACTCTCATCGTTCACCATAATGGCACCGAGCGGCAGATGAGCACTCGTTAAGCCCTTTGCCGGCGTCGTCATGTCAGGCACGCCATCCCAGCCGGCCGCAAACCACTCCCCTGTCCGGCCAAAGCGGCTCATCACCTCATAGGCGACCAACAGGAGGCCATAAGTATCGCACGAGGTGCGTCGCCCCTGCAGATAACCGTCGGGGGGAGCGGTGATGCCGTTCGTGCCGCCCACCGCCTCCATCAGCACAGCAGCAAGCGTATATGCCCCCTCAGACCGGATGACAGATCCGACATGATTCAAGCAGTTGAGGTTGCAGGCCGGCTGCTCCTGACACCGGCGGCATCGATAGCGGTAGGGGTCCATGGCCCATGCAACACCGGGGATACCGGGATCGACTCTCCAGCAGCGCGGCTCTCCGGTCAGGCTGACGGCCCCGGCTGGCGCGCCGTGACAGGAACGAGAGCGGACAAGAATTTTCTGCCGCCGAGTGACCAAGTGAACGCTCCGTACGGCATACTCACTCGCCTCCGCTCCGCTCAGCGTCAGAAAAGATAGTCTAAGGGCACCGGGGCTGGCCTGGGCCGGGAGTTGATGCAGTCTGGCCCGCAACTCGGCCACGAGATGCCGCCGCGCATACGTCGGCTTCTCGGATTGCTCCCCAATAGCGGTCAGAACACGCTCATCACCGTGGCCGATATTGACACACATCAGTTGCGAGTTAAAGTCAGGGAAGCGGTTGCCGTCAAACGCTGAGCGGCTTCACCGCCCTCTGCGCAGCCCATGCGTAAAGGCCGTACTCTCGTCATTCGTACGATCTCAGCAGAGGAGAGATCCCTCATATGCGTCTCCTGTTTCTACTCGTAGCGATACATTCGTCGTCCTGATGCCAGTGATCATAGCGAGACCGAACAAAAAAAGCGAGAAACGAGACGACTAGTCCCCTACAGACCGGAGTGCCATGTGGGGCATCGGGCAGGAGGGGAAGATGAAATCCTATTTTCAGGTCCATCAGGATGCACGAGGGGAGTGGCGCTGACAGCTCAAAGCCCGGAGCCACCAGATCATTGCGGTCCCCGGGGAAGGATATCAGCGGGAGTCGGATTGCCGCCATGCCATTCGGCTCGTGCGGACCTCGCTGCTCGCGCAGACCGAGAAGATCCCCCCGGAGCGTCCCCAGCAGGAGCAGATTATGAGGCAGGCCAAAAGATACCGATTCGCCGCCGTGGCTGGACGCATGGGGGCGGTGTTTGTACGCCCTTCGGAGTACAGGGACGGGAAGCGCAAAACACGAACACCGTCACCATTACTGCTCGAAGGCCCTGTCAAGCCAATGATGGGTGGAGCACGCCATTCCGCCAGGACACGGTGTGCTGTAACCCCCGGGACAGGCTGAAGAAGACGCGTCGTCGATCATCGAGACGGCACAGGAGACCCATGTCTTGACCCATGCTCGGGCATTCCCGGACATTCCCGGACATCACGCTCGGAGACGCTCCACTGACCTGGAACCAAAGAGGCACTCAATGTGAGTCGACGGGGTTCCGGTCACGGTGCAATGGGGCCGAACCCCGCGAAGGGAGAAGACTAGGGAGAGTCGAGCTGTCATCCGTAGCTGATGGGGGGGGGCTAGAAATTCTTGAGTCGTTCGGTTGTTTCTGGATCGAGAAAACTGGCAATGGTCGCCTCTGTTTCCAGTCGAAGTGCAGTGTCGATGTCACTAGCCGCGCACTGATTGAGTACACGCTTCATCGCTCGGACAGCCAGGGGCGGTAGGCCGCTCAGCTTCTCCGCCACACTGTACGCCTCGGCGAGCAGGCGATCAGCGTCGACAACGCGCCATGCCAAGCCCAGGTCAAGCAGGGTGCGGGCGTCATACTGCTCGCCCAGAAACAGCATTTCCCGGGCTTTGTTCAGACCAACCAAGGCCGGTAAAAGAGACGAGACGGCGCCGGTCACAAAAGCGTTGAGCGATACTTCAGGGAAAAACCCCCGGGCGTTTGCTGCCCAAATCGGAAAATCACAATTGATCGCCAACTCGAATCCACCCCCGACTGCCCAGCCGTTGATGGCTCCTACAACCGGCTTCCCACCGAAGACAATCGCCCGGGTCGCCCGCTGGACCACGTCCACGGCATTTCTGGCCTCTCCCTCGTTTTCAGGCTGGCGATGGGTCTTCCGGTCATCGCCAGCACAGAAGGCGCGGCCCTGTCCGGTAAAAATGATAGCGCGGGTCTCTGGGTCGGCATTGGCTTCATCAAACGCGCGCGCGATATCGGCCATGAGTTGCCCGTTCATGGCGTTAAGGCGCTCGGGCCGGTTCAGGGCTATAGTGCGAACCCCACTGTCGCCCAGCGTGCTCAGAACGGTTTCATATTGAAAAGTATCCATCTCGTTTCCTCCCGCTATACTCCGGGTAACCTGAATAGGGGCGTCCAATCAAGAACACAGGGCCGTTTTTTCTCACGGGGCCCCCTTGAGCGACAAGGCAACAGGGAAGAATGAGGTATCGCCAAAAAGCCCGGATTGTGGAGCCGGATGAGTTGGGACAATATCCACCCGAACTCGCACGCCTGGGTTCGCCAGCATCCTGGGGCGGAGTTATGGATGGAGGCCACTCCCCCTCAAGGCACCCACCCGGCCCGCCACGGCGGCATGGTGAGCAATTCTGTGAGAACCCCGTATTTGTCACGGACGCATTCGCTATCGCAGGTCGCTCGACATGCTTGAACTCTTATCCGAGAGTGCCGACGCGCCAGACCAACCCCTGCCCGACTGGGTGGAGGTGCTGCATGCGTAATACGAGCTTTCTCTATCTCTCACAGTGGGGAAGAATGGGAGACTGTGCGGTCAGTCCGGTCGGAGAGTCTCGGCGCGAGCCGAAAAGAAAGCATCCAATAACCATGACGCGGGATGAGATTCGGCAAGATTTGGAGCGGCAATTGGGCGAAACTCGAAGGTCCGCCACGCCCGACAATGACGGGTCTCTTCCCGTGTAACTGTGGCCGCCCTGGCAGCGGGCGGATATGGGGCGGAATAGGCCCCTCTCTTCCCGTGTAACTGTGGCCGCCCTGCTCTGGCACATGAACACGCCCGGACCGGCCGTTGTCGCATCGGCCTGTGCGGTTATCACCAGTTCACCGCAATCAGAAAGACCGGTAGTCGTCCAAGGTCTGGAATCGGCGTCCCGTCCAGCGCGGCTTTGCGCGTTCTCGTCAAATACCGCATCCTCCGAGCAGTTGAAGATAAGGAGATACGGCCTGCTCTTCTCATTTAAGAAGGAGTACGGTAGGACAGTTGTTATGCAGACAATAGCACGCTGGATACTCGTGAGTATTGGAATAGGTCTATGCGGCGTGAGCTTGGCACGGGCGGACAGAATTGCCGGCCTGCGAGCGCAGGCCGAGGCCGGTGACGTTGAGGCGCAGTACGACCTCGCATTCCTGTACGATAATGGCTACGGCGTCGCACAAGATTATACCGAAGCCGGGGTATGGTATCGCAAAGCCGCCGACCAGGGCCATGCGACGGCCCAGTGGAACTTGGGAGTCATGTACGCCAACGGTCTTGGCGTCGCAACGGATATGGACGCATCGGTCGCGTGGTATCGCAAAGCCGCCGCCCAGGGCCATATGACAGCCCAGTACGACCTGGGTATTCTCTACTCATCAGGTAAGGGAATTGAACAAGATGACGTCCAGGCCTTACTCTTGATCAACCAAGCGGCCGATAGCGCGGTCAAGCTAGCGGTCTATAAGGGCGACCGTGATTCGTTCAATGCCGCCAAAGCAACCGCTGCGAAATATGCTGGCGCCCGCGATAATCTGATTGCACGGATGACGATTGCCCAGCTCACTCAAGCGGCCGAGCAGGGAATCATGCATGCCCAGGCGAAATTGGGCATACTCTACGGCCTGGGCCAAGGCGTTGACCAGGATACGACCCAAGCGCTGCAATGGCACCGCCAAGCCGCGGAACAGGGCTCTCCGCAATCGCTTTATTTTATAGGGCTCCACTACCATACCGGCCAAGGCGTGGCACAGGATGCAGCCGAGGCCGCCGAGTGGTATCGCCAGGCGGCCGACCAGGGGCATGCCGACGCACAGTGGAATTTGGGGCTCATGTATCGCACCGGCCAAGGCGTGGCACAGGATGCAGCCGAGGCCGCCAAGTGGTATCGCCAAGCGGCCGACCAGGGGCATGTCCAAGCACAGATCAACCTGGGATTCATGTATGCGACTGGACAAGGGGTCGAACAGAACGACACCCAGGCGGCAAATTGGTATCGCCGGGCGGCCAAACAGGGTGATACCCAAGCACAGTACAATCTCGCGCTGCGCTATGCCAGGGGTCAGGGGACGCCGCTGGACTATGGCCAAGCTTATATGTGGATCAGTCTGGCGGAGACAACTGCCTCGGGCGAACACAAGAATGACGTACTCAAAGTGCGTGGATATCTTGTTGAGCTTATGGAACCTGAGCAGATTGAGGAAGGAAAAGAGCTCTTTCGTACGCGGCAACGTTCGATTTCCGGAACCTAGCCGATGCACTCAAGGCGAAGCCTTCTCTTGAGGCGGGACGTTTCGCCTGTACCGTCCAGGCTCAGGAGTCAGATCGGCTTGAGTGCTCAACAGAAGGAGGATGTGTATGCCCGGCCCTGAAGCCTTACCGCGTTTCCCCATGTCAGGTGTGATTGATGCTGACGGTCATATACTCGAAGCGCCCGATCTCTGGGAAAAATATTTGGAACCCAAATATCGCGACCGGGCAGTCCGTATTCGTAAAGACGCCGACGGCCTGGAATATCTCGAGGTCAACGGCCAGCCATCCAAAATGACTCGTAAAGGCGCGCCCTCGGGGCTTGGGGTGATGGACCGGCTTGGGGGTATCGAGTATAGGCGCCAGCCGACCGGGTCTGGCTATGTTGACAATGCCTCGTTTGGCTCTATGGACCCGAAAGAGCGGCTGCAACGGCTGGCTATCGAGAATATTGAGCGGGTGTTTCTCTACCCCACTCTTGGCCTGTTATGGGAACCCGAATGTGAAGACCTTGAGCTGTCGGTGGCCTATGCCCGGGCGTATAATCGCTGGCTAGTGGATTTTTGCTCAGACTCGGATGGACGCTTGCTCCCCATTGCCCATATCCCCATCAGTATCCCCGAACTTGCTGAAGCAGAACTGCGCCGGGCGGCCAGGGATGGGATGAAGGGCTTTTTTGTGGCTCCGTATATCTGGAGCCGGAAAGCCCATGGCCATCCCGATCATGATCGCGTGTTCGCGGCAGCCCAAGAACTCGGCCTGCCGTTTGGCATTCACCCGTCGTTTGAGCCACACTGGGCGGCTCCGACTCGCTTTGGCCGGATGACGAGTTTTTCGACTGCGTTCTATCAAAACATCGCCGGCGGGGATGCCATTCGAGGCGGCTTTGTCTCCCTCTTTCAGTATGGGGTGTTCGACAAATTCCCGCAACTCAAAATCATTGTTCTGGAAGTAGGCGCGGGCTGGATCGGATACTGGCTGGAGCGCATGGATGCCGTCTACGATTCGCCACTGGGCAAGAGCGTGCCCCTGAAAGACAAGCCGAGCGAATATTTCCACCGGCAGTGCTGGATCTCGGGCGACCCGGATGAACGTGCACTCGCCGGAGTCATACCCTTTGTTGGAGAAGATCGATTTTTCTGGGCCAGCGATTTTCCGCATGCCGATCATCCACCTGAATATATTCCCAATTTGATTGAACTCACAAACCTCATGGCCGAGTCGGCCCGAGAGGGAATATTGGGAAAGAACGTACTGAGATGCTACGGCCTGGATCCGTAGTCACAGGACAGTTAGGCCACTAAGAGACCGTTTGAGCATGCCTTCAATGGGCGATTCTTCAGAGCAGGCGGCTTCCCCAGGCCACAGGGATCCTGGCTGCGGAGACGGCGAGGCGTTGGTCGGGGTCTCCCCCCAAGCGTCTCCACCGGGTGCGCCCCCTCCCAAGGGGCGCGCGACACCCCCTCGGCGGGGCACCATCGTGAAGCCCGGTGCGTCGGCGAGACGGCGCACGACGTCAGGGCCGCCGGCCTGATCTCTGAGGGGAGTCTTGTCCTCAGCGCCGGCGGCGCACCGAGGCGCGCCCCTAGGCCCGCGCTGGCACCGGGCAGAGAGAGCGGCGGCGGGGAGGGGGACCCGCAGGAGGCGCCCGCCCCGCGCTCGGTCAAGCCGCAACGCCAGGGCGGGCCTAGGGCGCAACCGCCTCACCCGTCCCCAGCACCGAAACCACCCCCGTCGGCCACGGCGGACAGTCCTGCGGACGCCGCCACCCGCCGATTCCCGGGCGCGTCCTGTCACGGCGGGCGGTTCGCACCTCGCGAAGGGCTCCACCCGGCTTGCGGCCCCGCCGGCTGCGGCCACAACCGCGCTCTCCGACCCCCGTCCTCAGCGGGCAGACCGGGCGGAGAACCCCGCGGCTTCCGCTCAATCACGGCCCGCCGGCCTCGCGCGGCTCTCGGGTCCACAGGAAAAGCGGAATCCCCTCCTCGATATCAACGCAACCCTATTCTCAAACGGCCTCTGAGCTCGACTTTGTGCATTAGGCTGCGCAGCAGAGGGCGTACTGCATCCGCCTGATCTTGTCGGGCGGAATTATGTTTGGTTCCCGGTGTGGCGGGGAGCGCGATAAATTGTTTCCAAGCCAGAGTTGGCATCGTATGGCCGCGATGGCATCGGAGAAGGTGACGCGGGTTTGCTGGTACCAGGCGGCGGCGTAGGACAGGGGGTTTGTCGAGAGCACGTCTGTGGCCCAGAGGCAGACGAGGCTGTAGAGCCCGCAGAGGACGGGGGGGGGTCGTGCGCTCGCCGCGTGTGACCACGGGCGTTGTGTTTCGCGCCCGAGATGGGCGCGCAGTTCCTGGAAGGTGACCTCGCCCTGCCCGCGCCGCACGAAGGGGGCGAGGATCTTGGCCGGCGCCATGTGGGTGTCGGTGCAGAAGCACGCCTGCGGGGCGCGCGCGCCTTCCGGGTCGCGCACCCGCACCCATCGGATGGCCTGGGGAGGGGTGCCGGGACGATACCAGAGCGCGGTATCGGAGATGATCCGGAGTGTCTTTTCCTTCGAACTTCCGTACCAGCGCGGAAGCGTGAGGCTTGGCCAGCGGGCAGCGGCGTCGTCAAGGCGGGTCTGGAGCTTGGGCAGGGGCGGCCCCTTTTGCCGGGGTCGACCGCGTTTGTTCGGGTCGCGCGGCGGCGGGGGCGCGAAGAGGTTGGCATCGAGCCTCAGCCTGCTGATGAGGGTTGCGCGCTGTCCGAGGCGCCAGGCGAGTTCGTGGGTTCCGAAACTGCTGTCGGCGACGCAGACGCTCGCGCGGTGCGGGACCCAGCGAAGGAGTTGACGCATGCCCTGTCGCGCCCAGGCGGTGAGTTGCTTGTGCCGCCGGCCTTGCCTGGCGGCGAAGCGTTCGGACGGGGCCAGGATGGTCAGGAAGGGCAGGGCCCTGATGCCCGGCGCCCAGGGCAGCGGGACAAGCCGCATGAAGCTGCGCCAGCGCCGCCCGCGGGTCTTGACGCAATGGCCATGGCGGGAACGCACCGGGTCGCGCTAGATGCCGCGCGCCTTGAGACGCGCGCCCCAGCGGCGCTCGAGGGTGTCATCGAGCCCGCTGATGATCGGTCCCTGCCCGGCAAGCCGCGCCACCAGCACGCGCACGAGCCGGCGTGAAAGGTCACGCGGGTCCCAGCGGGCGCGATTGAGAACCTGAGGGTCGGACGAGAAGGTCTCGCACAGCGCCCGCCCGGTCACCCGCAGGCAGGCCGACACGGTGCTCTTGCCCGGCGCCAGCCACGCTCCCATGACCAGCCCCGCCCCCCGCCGCCAGGTCGGGGAGGAGAAGGCGCCTCGAAAGGGCTCCCGCCAGTCGATCAGGAACGGCGGAACCGGATCGCCGCTGGCGCTCGAAGGGTCGTCGCAATGTGTCATGACGACCGTCGGATCCAGAAGCATCCGGCAGGCAAGGGCGCCCGCATGCGACCGGGTGAATCAGCAGCGCGGCAGCGACAGAAGCCCTCCCATCCGCTATCACTGCTTCATGGCCGCCTCCGACCCCTGTCTGGCGCGCCTCGAAGCGGTCAACAAATCCAGGGGCGGGGGCGGGACGGTCACCAGGGGGCGCGGCGGCTACAATCTGTATCTCACGGCCCCGCAGGCACCGATCGCAAGGCTCCCGCCGACAGGCTCAGGGGACACGATGAGGGGGCGCTACTGGTCCTGGCGCCAGTCCTGGCAGGACGGCGGAGACATGGGGGGCCTCGTGCTCCCGCTCGAACAGGCCCTCGACGAAATCGCCAAAAACGAGATCTTCTGGACATGGACGTGAGGTAATTTTGTACAAAGTCGAGCTTAGGAGGGGAGAGTACGGTCCCTCCGATGTCGGTGCCCCCGCGGTCCATCTCCACCCTTCCATATACCGTAATACGGAGGTGCTTATCGTCGATTACCAGACCGGTGAAGGTAGTGTGCCTGTGCCTCCTCCCAGAGGAAATTATATACAATCCTCCCCAACGCAATCCTCTTGGCTAGCCACCCTAGCGCTGAGTGCCTGTAAATGCTCCCTCGTTGATATGTTCCTTGCCTTCGAGGCACTCATTCCTGGAATGAATCCAGGCTGATTCTGGACCTTGTCTTTTTCAATAGTGGATACAAGAGTGCTCCCATCGTGTGGAGGAGAGCGGGATGTTCCACTAAAGCGCAGGGGAAGAGATAGTATAGGGACTACAAACAAGCTTATCTTCCGGCCCGCGCGCGAGACTCATGATAAGAGCAAATGCATATTCATGCATAATTGATTTCCCCCTAGGGATTCTTCCAGCAGGGTTTTTTTGGGATTCATCCGAATTGGCCCTCTCGCCAGTAAACGGATCGCACCCTTCTCATGCTGGATTGCCATCAAGAAAATGTATGCGATGAAAGACACACCATGCCATATGTCACATCTTCCTTCCTCGGAATAATCAACTGCCATGTTCCCCACATTCCTGTAAGCCGAGCAGTGTCATCCTTGCTGGCCCGCCCCTGCAGTTGAACCGACGAAGAGCAATTCTTCAGGCACCCATCCCAATGGATCGCAACACAATTTCCTCCGTTTCTCTTTTGCCGCGTTGTCGCCGGTCTGCCAGGGCCTGTTACCATTCATAAACGTGATTCTGGTCTCCTCGGTGAATGAACCCCACGCAAGCACACTCCGCCCGGACCGCGCCCCCTCTCCCGGTGCCGCGCGGCCCTGTCCGCCTCTCCCCTCGGCTGCCCCGGTGGTCGCCCCCCGGCGACCTCGCCCGGGTCTGCGCCCCTCGGCACCGAGCCCCGCTCGGGCGCCTCAAGCTGGCGGCGGCCCGGTCGGAGAGCCCGCCCCCGCAGCAAGATCCCTCCCGCCGGACCGGGAGATGATCTCGGCAGCGCCGAGAGCGGCGCTGGAAGAGCGAGGCCTGAACTCCATCCTGGGGGGGGGGGACGCCACGGTTCGTGGAGGCGGTCAAGGTCGCCGGCGCGGGCTGCATCGTGCGCCAGCGTCAGGCCGGGTTCGCAACCACGCCCGCCCGTGCGCCGGCTCTAGCGACGCCGGCGGGCCCTCTGGGGCGGGCGTGGCCGCGCTCCCGTCCCCCAGGGCCCCGGGAAGCCCCCCCTTTGGACGCCGCCCGCCCGCGGGGGCACTCCCCTGCCTAGCGATGGGGCAAGGACCGGGGCCACCTGCCTTGCCTCTGTCGCCCGGAGATGGGCCCCGCCTCCGCTGTCAGACCATCTCGTCCTCCTCGACCACCGGCCGGCCCCCAAGCCGCTCCCTCCGAGCAGCCATTGAGGCCGCCGGCCCGGCGTCCTGGTCCCGCCACCCGGCGGGCCCGACTTCACCCCCATCAAGCTGGCCTTCGCCCAGATCAAGGCACTCCGGCGAAAGTTGGCGACCGAGGAAGTGGCACAGTGCCACTATGGATTTTTCAACGCCCACCCGCCATACGGCCGCATTTTGGAAACGTGTGAATCCCCGACATAAGCAGAGGGGTCGCTGGTCAGCGGCCCCTCTCGCAAGAACGATCTTATTGTGGCTGCGGCACGATCCGCAGATACGGCTTGGGCGCCTTCCAACCGCCGGGGAATTTCTCCTTGGCTTCCTCATTCGAGACCGCAGGGACAATAATCACGTCTTCGCCCTGCTTCCAATTCACCGGGGTGGCAACTTTGTGTTGGGCGGTCAACTGACAGGAGTCCAATACACGCAGAACCTCGTCGAAGTTCCGGCCGGTACTCATCGGATAGGTAATCATGAGTTTGATATTCTTGTCTGGACCAATCACAAATACCGAGCGGACAGTTGCGTTATCAACCGCCGTCCGTCCCTTGGCAGTCCCGCTCGCATTCGGGTGGATCATGTCGTACAGCTTGGCAACGGCGAGGTCCGTATCACCAATCAAGGGATAGGTAACGGCCTGCCCCTGAGTTTCTTCAATGTCTTTGACCCATTCCGTGTGGTCGGAGACCGGATCAATGCTCAGGCCGATGATCTTGCAGTTGCGCTTATCAAATTCCGGCTTGAGGCCGGCCATATAGCCAAGTTCGGTTGTACATACCGGGGTAAAATCTTTGGGATGGGAAAACAAAATAGCCCAACCATCTCCGATCCACTCGTGAAAGTTGATCGTTCCCTCGGTGGTCTCCGCTGTAAAATTGGGAGCTTCCTCGCCGATGTGTAACGCCATCATTCATCTCCTTCAGCGCTTGGTGCTTCTCACAGTTGCCCGTCGCCCACAGATCGGATCGGTCCGTTTATAGCGCCTGGCACGGTGAAGTGGAAGCCGTTCTTCCCTTGCTCTACTGACACCGTTTCAATACCCTGCTCTCATCCATCTCCGTTCGCCCTTTTTCCTCCCTATACATTCAGCCGAAACCCAACCTTAATCTTGACCTGGAATTGCTTGACTTTGCCATCCTGAATCACACCGCGCGCTTCAACGACCTCAAACCAATCCAAATTCTTGAGGGTTTGATTGGCACGGGCGACGGCGTTCTGAATGGCTTCTTCCATTGAGTTCTCCGATACCCCAACCAACTCAATAAGCTTATACGTTTTGTCTGACATGGCTCCTCGCTTTCGTCTCTACACTCGAGATTACTATATGGATTATCCTTCTGCCCAGGCTTTCATTTCTTCATCGCTCAAATAGCGAAAGCCCACATCAAGTGTGACCTGATACTGTCCAACTTTGCCATCCACGACCGTTCCACGGAGCGCCTTGACCTCAAACCAGTCGAGCGCCTTGAGCGTCTTGTTGGCGCGATCAATCGCATTGCTTACCGCCGCCGAGACCGACTGCTCAGAGGTGCCCACGATCTCGGTAATAACATAGGTTTCGTCCAGCATATCACTTCCCCCTTATTCGACCCTTGGCATCCTAAGTCTTGTTCTGCCTGTCTTGCTCTGTCACTTGTCCACTATCCTTCGCCCCTCGTCCCCGCCTGTCAACCATAGGAGGTCTTTAGTCGTACTCGCGGTAGTTGATCACCCGCCAGCCTTCGGCCTGATTGCGCAGGGTCAACACAATATTCTTGGTCAAGCGTCCGGCTCCGTCAACGTCAAAATCTGCTCTATACAGGAAAGACACACTCGATTCACCGCGCGGCGTCTCTTCAAGCAACTCGTAGTACACCCGGGGTTGCCGCGTTGTGGCATCCACGAGCAGGCCCTCGGTCAGGCGGATTTCCTCCGCTACCCGGTGACGAGCAAAGCCAGCGCAAAAGGCTTTGGCGGTCGGTAAGTCAATATGCACATAATGCGCGTCAAGAAAGAGTTCAGCCGTCCCTTGGGCTGTGTGGGGGTCGGGCTGGCAGGCACCCAGCAGCAGCACCAGCCAGACGAGACAAAAGAACATGGGAGGGAAAAGCCGAGCGGTCACGGCAGGGACTCCATCAGGGCTTTTTTTTGAATAAGGCGTCTAGTTGCACCCGGGCGTTTGCTGCGGATGGGCGAGCCAAACTCAGCTGTGTATTCTTGAGTGCAAAGAATTCACAAAAATTCGCAGCGTCCTTATGTGGGACGAGATCGGCCTGTGGTTCACGGCATGCATCAGCAGAATGCACGTCGTAAAAGGTACAGTTGAGACAGCAGCGCACGTCAGCCCTGCACCCGGTACATGTGTCACGGCGCCCAATGGGCTCGTCGAGAGATATTTCTGCCTGACACTGATAACAGACTCGCACACTTCCCCCATTTTGCACTTTACACTATCCGGCGCGCAGTTCGTTTTTCATCATGGGCTGTCTCTCAGTAGTGTCTCTTCCCTCACTTTCTTCAAGCCGGACTTGTTGATATCATTGAGAGGAGTAAATTGAAATTCTCATGATACCAGAGTTCGACGAATTGTTTGACCGCTATACCGTCTATCTGGAGGTAGAGAAAAATGTCTCTCCCCATACGCTGCGGAACTACTGTAGCGATCTGCACCAATTCTTCGCTTTTGTTGAAAAGCCGCCAGAACAGGGGGAGCCCGGCCAAGTCGATGTCACCCTGATCAGCCACCACATCATACAGGCCTTTTTGTCCACCTTGTATCGACAGCATACGAAAAGTTCGATTAGTCGGAAGCTCTCGGCTCTCAAGAGCTTCTTCCGCTTCTTGCTGCGTGAGGCCGTGATTGACCGAGACCCCACCCTGCACCTGAGTTCGCCCAAGCAAGACCACCCCCTTCCTACCTACCTCCCGGTTGACGACATGTTTCGGCTCTTAGACACTCCCACCCCTGATACTCCCGCCGAGCTCCGTGACCGGGCGATACTCGAAGTGCTCTATTCGTGCGGGCTCCGCGTCAGTGAATTGACCGGCCTGAACTGGAAGGATATCGATCCCAACCTTGAAGTCCTGCGGGTGAAGGGGAAGGGGCAGAAGGAACGGATTGCACCGATTGGCCGCACAGCGCTCGATGCGCTGTGCCGGTATCGGGCAGAGATTCCGGCCTTGCTCGGCAAGAATTATCAGCCGACGTCCCATAACGTGTCGGCAGGTGACGCCAAGCCGGTTTTTCTCAACCAACGCGGTGGACGCTTAACCTCTCGGAGTGTTGCTCGACTTGTGGCCGGCTATGCCAAGCGGTGTGGCCTGGCCCACAAGATCAGCCCCCACGCACTGCGCCACACCTTTGCAACCCATTTGCTTGATGCGGGAGCTGATCTGCGGGCGATTCAGGAATTATTAGGGCATTCCAGCCTATCCACCACACAGCGCTACACCCACGTCAATTTAGACCGCCTCACCAAAGTATATGACAAGGCGCACCCGCGGGCCTGAGCCGACCCCCGTGTGCCTCATCCCCTGCATCTCTCACGTCGCCTGCAATAGTTGAGGCAAGCCCCTACGCTATGAATTATCCAGAGGATGGAGGACCTACGGTGAGCGCACCCATGCATGCCACAACTATTCTCACCGTCCGCCGTGACGGCAAGGTCGCCATGGCAGGAGACGGGCAGGTTAGCCTCGGGGACACTGTTGTCAAGCACGCCGCCCGGAAAGTGCGCCGCTTGTATAAGGATCGCATTCTGGCGGGCTTTGCAGGTGGGACGGCGGATGCTATTACTTTGTGTGAAAAATTTGAAGGCAAGCTGGAAGAATATAATGGCAATCTCCGGCGGGCCGCAGTCGAACTGGCTCGGGACTGGCGGGCGGACCGGGTCTTACGACGCCTTGAAGCGCTCATGGCGGTCGTTGATCAGGAGTCATCTCTACTGATCTCCGGGAGCGGGGATGTGCTTGAACCCGATGACGGCGTTCTGGCTATTGGATCGGGCGGCAATTATGCCCTGGCAGCAGCCCGTGCACTGATCGCCCACACGCCTCTGGATGCGGTACGGATTGTTGAGGAGGCCATGCGCATTGCCGGCGCTATTTGCGTGTACACCAACGATCAGATTGTAGTGGAGGAACTATAAGATGACGGATGTCGTCGACGGGGCGCCTGTCCTCGTTCAAGACACGGCCCCTCCGGTTATGACCCCGCGAGAAACCGTCTCTGAACTAGACCGGTATATTATCGGCCAAGCGAAGGCCAAACGTTCCGTTGCGATTGCGTTGCGGAATCGCTGGAGACGTCAGCAAGTCCCGGAAGATTTGCGTGACGAGATTGCCCCGAAAAACATTTTGATGATCGGTCCGACCGGGGTTGGCAAAACCGAGATCGCCCGCCGTCTGGCACGTCTGGCCCAGGCGCCGTTTATCAAAGTGGAGGCCTCAAAGTTTACCGAGGTTGGCTATGTGGGACGCGATGTTGAATCTATGGTGCGGGATCTGACAGAACTCGCCGTCGGCCTAGTCAAGCAGGAGGAAAAGGAGCGGATTCGAGTCAAAGCCCATGCGCAGGCGGAAGAGCAGTTGCTTGACCTTCTCCTTCCTCCAACTCCGTCCGCGTCCGATCTGAGTGAGGAGGGAGCCACAAGTGCCAGCCGAGAAAAAATGCGTCGCATGCTCCATGAGGGGAAACTGGACGAGCGGGAGGTAGAGCTTGAAATTACCCGCTCCGCCGCTCCCTTTGTCGAAGTCATGGCCCCTCAGGGCATGGAAGAAATGGAGAATCAGCTCAAAGAGATGTTCTCCAATATGATGCCCAAGCAAACCAAGAAACGTCGCGTGAAGGTCCCGGAAGCGCTCGAGATTCTGGCAGTCGAGGAGGCCGATAAGCTGGTTGACATGGACACGGTCGTCCAGGAGGCCATTCGCCGGGTCGAACAGACTGGCATCATCTTTATTGACGAAATCGATAAAATCGCCGGTCGAGAGAATGCCCACAGCGCAGACGTCTCTCGCCAAGGAGTTCAGCGAGACCTGCTACCGCTGGTCGAAGGCTGCACCGTGAACACGAAATATGGTATGGTCCGCACCGACCACATCCTCTTTGTTGCGTCGGGTGCATTTCATACCGCCAAACCCTCAGACCTGATTCCGGAATTTCAGGGGCGTTTCCCGATTCGCGTGGAGTTGGAATCTTTGACGCACGGCGACTTTGTTCGGATTCTGACCGAACCCAAAAACGCGCTGCTGACCCAGTATGTCGCCTTACTTGATACAGAAGACGTCAGGCTCAACTTTACGGCTGACGCCGTAGAGCAGATCGCCCAGATTGCCGCCACCGTGAACGAGCGGACTGAAAACATCGGAGCGCGTCGCCTGCATACGGTAGTCGAGCGGCTGGTCGAGGATCTCTCCTTTGACGCTCCAGAATTGAGCGGGCGGGAGCTACCGATTGACGCCACTTATGTCCGGGACAAGCTGGAGGTCATTGTCAAAGACCAAGACTTGTCCCGATATATTCTATAGGCGTTGCAGAGCCACCTTTTTTGGGGGAGATGAAGGAACACAGGAACTCCCTCCCGTCCGTCCTGTTACTCCAATCGGCGTTCAGCAATCCTTAGTCTGAGAGGGTGACCGCCCCTCGGTCAGACTGTACGGGGGCGGTGATACGCATCTCCTTCTGATCCGTTGAGCCGGACATAAACTCCATGGAGAAGCCCTCCGCATCAATATCGAGATGCTTCCGAATTGCCGAAAGAATGTCTCTCCGCAAGGCTTCCTTCTTTTCCCCGGTCAAGCCAAGTCGATCGTCTTGCAAGACTAGGAGGAGGCGATTCTTTGCCGCGTCTTTACTGCCGCTTCCACCCTTACCAAAAAAGAGTTGGATACGTTCCGTCAATGTCATAAGCTTATCTCCCAAAGATCAACTGGCCGAGCCGCTTGGCGAAACTAGGGTAGCCATTCAGCTCGGGAATCGGAACGTCTTCTCCAAGAATCCTGCGCGCGATACGCCCATAGGCCTCACCAGACGGTGAGCTGCCATTCAGGACGACCGGGGTCCCTTTGTTACCGGCAATCACGACGGCTTCATCTTCGGGAACAATCCCAAGGAGACGGATAGCCAAGATGTCCAACACATCTTGCTGGTCGAGCATGTCCCCCCGCTTCACCATCGCCATAGACATGCGATTAATAATGAGTTGGGGTTCCCCGAGCGCACTCTGCAGCAGACCAATGACGCGGTCTGCATCACGGACCGGAGAGACATCTGGTGTCGTCACCACAATCGCCTCCTCTGCCGCCGCCACTGCGTTTCGGAACCCATGCTCAATCCCGGCCGGACAATCTATGAGGACAAAGTCGAATTCCTCCTTCAACTGAGCAGACAAATCCCGCATCTGGTCAGCATTGATTGCCTCCTTCTGGTCAATCTGCGAGGCTGGGATTAGAAAAAGGCTCGAAATCCGCTTATCCTTGACCAGTGCCTGCCTAGGCTGACAGCGTCCGCTTATAACGTCGACGATATTGTAGACGACCCGATTTTCGACGCCTAGAATGAGGTCGAGATTGCGTAGCCCGATATCCCCGTCAATCAGCACCACCTTTTGCCCTCGGCTGGCAAGACTCAGGCCGATGTTTGCGGTGGCGGTCGTTTTTCCGACCCCTCCCTTGCCCGAGGTAACGACAATGGCTCGTCCACTCATGGCTCACCTCCCCCTATAGCTTCCCGTTATACGGTTCAATCACGATCTGATCATCCAGAATCCGAGCGACTTCCGGGCAGAGCACACCGCGGTGGTTTTGCCCTTCTTCTGGAATGGCGATCAAGGGGCCGATTCTGAGCTGTAGCGGCGTCAGGTTGAGCGCAATAACCACAGCCTTGTCGTTATCGGGATAGCCAGCGTGGACGACTCCGCGCAGCGTTCCTATCACAACCACATCCCCACCTGCGACAATTTCCGCCCCTTGGTTCACATCACCAGCCAGGATCACATCTCCATCAAAAGCTTTTTTCTGTCCACCCCGCATCCCGTGGCGCAGATAGGATGCCCGCTGTCCTTCAGGCGCAGGCGGAAGGGGGCCTTGATCTGTGTTGTCCGTTCGGGGCGGCGGCATACTCTCCCGAACGGACAACCCTTCTCTGTATAACATCTTCCTGCTGACAGCATCGTTGGAAACTGCATAGTGCAGCAGCACCCCTTCTCGATGGAGGGTCTCCCTCAGGTGCCACCATTCTTCTTTTTGCAGGAGACGGTCCCCGAAGTGTAGGACGATAGGAGAGCCTCGAAAGAAGTCGCCCGCGCGCGCGAATTCTTCTTCAATCGCTGCAACCACATCGGCAAACGGGGCATGGTCATCAAGGAGAAGGGTTGGGCCTTCTTTGAGCCCTTTTATGGAAAATAACGAGGTTCCCCCCTGTGACACGACCAACTCCACCCACTCGTTCGCTTTGGATGCCGGTATGGCTACCCTAGGCCATCCACAGCCCCTCTGTACCAGAAAAAGATACGGTCTACAATATCCAGTCGCTCGGATTTTTCCCACTGAGAGAGTTTGACTCTGTTTTCAGGTCATGTTGAGACGGATATAGTAATGTTTCTGAAGTTCTGCTCCAAGCTTCAGAAAACCACTCGCAAGAGTAACTCGGAGAGGAAGGCTAGGAGAGACCATGCATAGAGAAAGAGACCAGGAGATTCGTCGACGACGCAAACGCCGCGAAAAAGCCCTCAAGCGCCGCATCAAAGAACTTAAAGCGGAGGCGAAGGTCAGAAAGGCTGCCGTTTCGTAATTCTTCTCCGTCGCAGCTCCAGACAGGGAGACGTCAGGGCTTTAGCGAACACGGATTTGAAAACGGGTCGTATCAGACCGAAAGGCAACCGCGTCTGGCCGAATTTCAACAACGATATAGCCACCAATCACGTCGCCTTCATGGACAAGGGTTAACGGGCTCCCCCCGACTCGGACAAAGGCCTTTCGTCGAGCAGAATCGGGTGACCACTGAAGAAAGCTGATCACCGAATTGGCCGGGGCGGGGGCATAGACATCTTTCGATTCATCCGCCTCTCCGTTATCTTCCGGCTCCCCTAGCTCAATCGGCCACTCTTGCTCGGAGTGCTCGGCCTCCCCATCCCGCTCCTCGTGTCCCCTCTCCAGAGCAGGCTCAAGCCCTTCGCCTACCGCCTCGGAAATGTGCGGGACGCTGTCTTCACGCTTGCGCGGTGCTTGGCGGGCTTTCTCTCCGGTTGGCTCGGAAAACCCCTGAGGAGTGGCGTCCACAAGCGACATACGCAGTGCGCCTTGGGGTGAGGAGACGAAGGGGGAATCTTGGAGAGGCGGCGGCTCTGAGAGGACAAGAGGATATTCAGGGAGCAAGGGGCCAGTGGCGCTTCCAATTCTTCTTTGTTCCGCCTGGACTCGCCCCCCGGTGACGGCAGAGACTGTTTGCTCGGAATCTGCAAAATTTTCAGGCACAACCGGCGGCGGAAGGCGGTGCTCCACTGCTTTTGCAAAGCGCTGTAGAGGTGCCCCTCCTTCTGCTGGAGGGATTTCTTCCTGGCGGGTCATCCACACGCCTACGACAAATCCTGCCAGGAGAAAAATCATACCGGCCGCCCACAGCCGAGACCGGTGTGGAGGAGTAGCGGGGAAATGCCGAGAAGAGTCCGCCAGGGCGCGGGTCTGGCCCCTGCCACCCTGCCCTTGTCTTTCCCCCTCAATTTTTCTGAGGGCATCAAGGATCGTGCTCATGCATCTCTCCCCGTAGGCTCCGGTTGCCCGGTGGGCCCGGCCCTCTCTTGACGAGGAGAAAGAGAGGGTCCCTGCTGTACTCCCGTTGGAAGCTGGGCAGTAGCTGCTCCCTCTCTCCTCTCTCCTCGACTCAGACTCGGCGGTGTATACTCGGGAAGGCGACGATACAGGAGAATCAGGGTCTGCGGCCCAACGATCCCATCGGGTACGAGGTGCTGCATTTTCTGGAACTGCGCTACTGCGCCTTGCGTTTGTGGCCCGAAAAACGGGGTCGGCGCTCCCGCCTGATGGACGAGCAGGGCGCCCATATGGGACGGCGTGGGGACGCTGGCCAATAAGGTTTGCACCTTCTCGACCGCCGGGCCTCTACTGCCCAGAGCCAGGGTTATGCGGATCTCTTCGTAGTTTTTCCAAAAGATGTGTGCTTCTCGAAACCAGCGCTGCATAATCGCTTCGAGTGGCACAACGTAATCTCTCTCCAGCCGGATACGGCAGTGGGTATCTGTCACTTGGCGGATCAAAGCAAAGCGCGTCTGCTGAGAAGGTGGAACAGTCAAACCGATCATCACTGGCAGGTCCAGCAGAGTCAGGAGGCGGATATCGCTCCGCACGGGTAGATACTCAAGCTGACGAGCGGAGGCGATAGCGGCAAGATCGAGTTTCCCGTCTCGCCACTCGATTTCTTCCAAAGGCGCATCCTGCCACGTGGCAATCAGCGCGCGTGTGGCGCGCACCGCACTGGCCAGCCTCTCCTCCCGCTGGAGGGCGTGGAATAATTCCTGCAGGGGGGAGGTGGCAACGGCAAGGTCTACAGTCTGCGGCTCTAAAGTGGAGAGCAACGTTTCCTCCCCTTTCTGTGCTTCCTGAGAAGTGCCCAGGCGCGTTTCCGGGACAGGGGAAGTGTCCGCTGGAAGAGAGCGTGACGCCTCTTCACGTCCACGGGATGCCCACATATCCAGTCGATTCCATGCCGCAGGAATATCAAAGCTTCCCCAGGCCAGCAGGGATCCGCCAATGACGAGTGCAACGGCCGCAGTGGCCGGTGACCGGCGAAAGCCCGGACTACGAGTCGTATGGCGATGTAATTCCTTGATCGCCTGTCGAATCGTCCGTGTCCGTATGCGCGCCTCTCCTTGAGTATAGCCAACCAATAACGCGCGGTGGCACAGGATATTGATGAGGCGCGGGATACCGCGCGAAAAGCGGTACACCTGCCGCAGAGCCGCAGACGGGAAAAGCCTTACTTCTCGTCCATCTGCGGCGACACTGAGTCGGTGTCGGACATAGGCCGAGGTATCTTTTACGTCCAGCGGCCCAAGATGCCAGCGTATAGTTACCCGCTGGTCAAGTTGGGCAAGTTCTGGCCGGGCCAGAATCTCGCGCAACTCTGGTTGCCCGGCAAGAATGATGTGCAGCAGTTTTTCTTGTTCGGTCTCAAGGTTAGAGAGGAGACGGAGCTGTTCTAAAACCGGCGCTGCCAGATTCTGGGCTTCATCTATAATCACCACCACCCGGCGCCCTGCAGCCTGTTGGGCGAGAAGAAAACGGTTGAGTTCGTCGGTTAACTCTCTTTTGCTCGTCGAGTCGGCCGGGAGTCCAAGGTCAGCATTGATCGCTTGCAAAAGCTCGACATCGGACAGCGCAGGATTAAAGAGATACGCCAGTGTTGTCGACGCATCCAGATCGCTCACCAAGGTCCGCAGGAGCGTCGTTTTCCCCGCGCCAATTTCTCCGGTCAGGACCACCACGCCACTGCCCTCATTCACTCCAAACAGGAGGTGACCAAGGGCCTCCTGGTGATTCGCGCTCAGGAAGAGGTAACGGGGGTCTGGGGTGAGGCGGAACGGATTTTCCTGAAAACCGTAGAAGGCTTCATACATAGGCGTCTGACATACAGTCTCGCCGGACTTTTTCTCTATAATGAATGTGGCTCCGTATGGAGTCAAGAGCAAAGCCGGACAATTGCCTTCGGATAAGAGATTCGGTAGAGTGGGACAGGACATGGATCACGCGAGAGACCCGCGGTATGCTGCCTCAGGCGTCGGTAGCGCACAGGCCGAAGCAGGCCTAAGTCGACTCCGCGCCTGGGTCGAACAAACCTTCTCCTTTCACCCCACGGCTCGCCCCGCTCTGCCCCTTGGATATTTTGCCAACATCGTTCGTCTCGACACGCTCAACCTCGGCATTGGCATTACCACCGATGGGGTTGGCACCAAACTCCTGGTGGCAGAGATGCTAGGGAAATACGATACGGTGGGCATTGACTGTATCGCCATGAACGTCAACGATCTGTTGTGCGTTGGCGCGACCCCAATCTCGTTTGTCGATTATATTGCGGTCGAGAGCTTACAGCCGGATGTGCTCGATGCCTTAGGTCAGGGTCTCCATCGTGGAGCAGAGCAGGCCAGAGTCAATATTGCGGGTGGAGAAATTGCGCAACTCAGGGAGATGGTTCACGGCGTTCGGGACGGCGTCGGACTGGACCTCGCCGGGACCGCTATCGGTACGGTTCCGCTTGACCGTATTATTATCGGTAAAGAGGTCGAACGAGGCGATACGCTGATCGGACTTGCCAGCAGTGGTATCCATAGTAACGGCTTAACCCTGGCCCGACAGGTGCTGTTCAAGGATGCTCGCCTCAAGATCGATAGCTATCTGCAGGAACTGGGGCGCACCGTCGGAGAAGAATTGCTGGAACCAACCCATATTTATGTTCCAGAAATCACCGCCATGTTTGCGGCTGACGTCCGGCTCAAAGCCCTTATTCACATCACCGGAGACGGCTTCCTCAATCTCACTCGGACCGCTGCCGCAGTGGGATATCATATTCACACCCTTCCGCCGCCGCCCCCGCTTTTCACCATATTGCAGGACGTTGGGCAGATCACCGACGCGGAAATGTACCAAGTCTATAATATGGGGATAGGCTTCTGTGTCGTGGTTGCTGAGACTGAGGCTGAGCGGGCGATACAGATCGCCGCCGCTCATGGCGTTCAGGCTTGGCGTCTCGGCACCACGGTCGCCTCTCCGGAGCGGACGATCATCATCGAGCCCCGGAACCTCAAGAGCACGGCGGGGCGCTTCGGTCCACTGGAATGAGAGCGACGTGATGACCGCCGCAAACGACCCACCTAGCCTGGCCAGCCTTGATCGCAGATCGCTCCTCGAACTAACCGTCGTCGGACGAAAGACCGGCACACCACGCACGGCCACGGTCTGGTTTGTCGCCACCCGGGACAAAATCTATGTCACCTCCGGTCGGGGCCCGGATGCGCAATGGGTCAAGAACCTGAAACGGACGCCGACCGTCACTTGTCAGATAGGCTCAACCCGCTTCCACGGCATCGCGGTCTGGGTAGAGGAAGGACGGGTACGGAGTCTTATTTTCCCACTCTTCTTTCGCAAATATTTCCTTGCGCGCATCTTTCGCTGGATCGGCTGGTATAAAGAGGCCTTCGCTTTCGAGATCACCCCGCAGCAAGCTCAAGACTGACACCGCTTTTGCGGACGGGCGCGCTTCGGTATCCTAATCCCCTATTCCGTCATGACATCCAAACGCAGACAGAGATCAGTCAGCGCGGGATAGTTTTCCACTGTTGCCCGCCCTTCGGGGACGGCCTTGTCGTACAGAAAGAATAATTGTCCGTAGACCGCTAGGTCAGCAACACTGGGCTGGTCCAGACCAAAGAAGAAGGGACCACGACCGACCATTTTGACCAAAGCCGCTAAGTACCCATCGAGTTCGCGCACTAGCATGTCCGCCGGCAGCCGGCCCATCCCTTGAGCCCGAACCTGTGAGCGCATCAGGCGTGGAGCCACGACCCTTATGAGCGGACGCAGCAGCGGCGGTGCCGTGGACACGAAAATCTGGAGCGCGCGTTTGGCATTGGCCGGGATCGTCCACCGCAGAGCCATGCCATACCAATACAGGGACTCGTCCGCCCAGTCCTCAATCAACCGTTGTTGCGCCGCAATCAGTGGGTCGGCCGACAGCAGTGGCAGGCTCGGCTGGTAGGCATCAAGTGCACGCAGGATAAAGGTTGAATCAAAGAGCAGTTGTCCGTCCAACTCAAGCGCGGGCATCTTGCCCGTCGTGGGATTAGACTGACGGAGGTCCTGAAACGTGCGGGGCTCGTGGATTTCAAACGGCAGGCGTTTCAGCATCAGGCCCCGATAGACCTTTTCCACAAAAGGGGAGCGGCGTGAGCCGTGGAGAATAATTTTGTGGTGGTCGGCCATCGCCCCTAGCGCAGACCGCGGAAGAACGCCCGAATGTCCTCGACCAGCAACGCGGGCCGCTCCATGGCCGCAAAATGGCCGCCAGCCGGCATGTCGGTCCAGTGCTGGACATTATAGACCCGCTCAGCCCACTCCCGTGGGGGACGGGCAATCTCTTTTGGAAAGGCGGCGATCCCGGTGGGAGCTCTCACTTTTTCGTCTTTTCCCAGTCGCCACGGATGATGTCGCTCTTCGTAATAGAGGCGGGAAGCCGAGTGGAAGGTTTGCGTAACCCAATAAATCATGACGTTGGTGAGGAGTTGGTCTTTGGTATAGGAGTTTTCCGGATTCCCGCCACAGTCACTCCAGGTCCGAAACTTTTCCACGATCCAGGCGCATGTTCCAACCGGCGAGTCGTTGAGGGCAAAGCCCAGGGTCTGCGGCTTGGTGCCCTGAATTTCCTGGTACCCGCGTTCCTCTCGTTGCCAGGTTCTCATACTTTTTAGAAAGTCCTTTTCCGCAGGACTCAAGTTTTGGCGATTGGCCGGATGGGGCGCGACTCCAACCATATTGAGATGCACCCCGATCAGTTGCTCGGGGTAGGCATAGCCCAGCCGGGACGAAATCATGGAGCCCCAGTCGCCCCCCTGGGCACCGTAGCGCTCATAGCCGAGAACCTCTCTCATCAAGACGGCAAACCACTCGGCCATACGACTGATATTCACTTTGCGCTCTTGGGGGGGATCGGAAAACCCATAGCCCGGCAGGGACGGCACCACCACATCGAAGGCATCGGCCGGATCACCACCGTGGGCAGCGGGGTCGGCCAACGGCCCGATCACCGCCATGAATTCATAAAACGAGCCGGGCCAACCGTGCGAAATAATCAGCGGTAGCGGCGCGGGGCCTTTCCCGCGCGCGTGGATAAAATGGATCCCTTGTCCGTCTATAGTCGTTTTGAAATGGGCCTGGCGATTCATCGCCCGCTCCTGGGCACGCCAGTCATACTCAGTGCGCCAGTATTCGACGAGTTGCTGGATATAGGAGAGATTCGCGCCGTAGTCCCAGTCTGCATAGGGGAGTTCGCCCGGCCACCGCACGCGGCTAAGCCGCCATTCCAGATCCGCCAGTACCGCATCTGGAATGGCGATCGTCAAGGGTTCTGGTGACGAGTATTCCATACTTTTCCTCCTTCCGTATGACAGCGCCATTTCCTACGCTGCCCCGACCCAGGGTGCCGGGTATCCGTTCCGTTTCAGTCCTGGGGGGCCGTTCGCCTTTTCCGCCGTGCCTTCAGCCACTCCTCCATGACTTTTTCGTGGCCGCGGTCACTGGGCCGATAATACCGTCGTTGAATCAGCTTCTCGGGCAAATGAGTCTGGGTCACAACGGCATCCTCGTAATCATGCGCATACTGGTACCCCT
This sequence comes from uncultured Binatia bacterium (SeqCode), assembly GCA_965116085.1. Classification (GTDB taxonomy): domain Bacteria; phylum Desulfobacterota; class Binatia; order Bin18; family Bin18; genus Bin18. The sequence goes on along the minus strand of OZ220487.1, from coordinate 2,888,915 downwards.
TGCCATATTCCAGATCTTTCATCAGCCGAGTCTGTGCATTGCGCAAATGGAGCGGAACGGGCAGAGGGCCATGGGTCTGCACGTCGGCCTGGGCGGCGGTCATGGCTTTGTATGACGCATTCGATTTGGGCGCGGCCGCGAGGTAGGTGACGGCTTGGGCCAGTGGGATACGCGCCTCCGGCAGCCCAACGAAATGCACCGCGTCCTTGGTCGCCATAGCCAGGGACAACGCCTGCGGGTCGGCATTGCCAATGTCTTCGGCTGCGAAGATGACCATCCGTCTGGCAATAAAGAGGACATCTTCTCCGGCCTCCAGCATACGCAGCATCCAGTATAAGGCCGCATCGGGATCACTCCCCCGCAAGCTCTTGATAAAGGCAGAAATGACATTATGGTGTTCCTCTCCAGCCTTATCGTACAGAATGGCCTTCCGCTGAGCTGCTTCTTGCACCAGAGGCAGGTCAAGGCGCGGGGCTTTTTTCTGGACTGCCAGGGTCGCTGCGACCTCAAGGACATTGAGGGCGACCCGGGCATCTCCCTGCGCGGCCTCGGCGATGGCGCATAGCGCGGCCTCGTCCGCTTCAATCCGATACTGCCCAAGGCCACGGTCTGCATCCTGTAAGGCCTGAGACAGAATCTGGACAAGCTGCTCTGTTTCAAGCGCTTCCAGCACCACCACGCGAGAGCGCGACAAAAGGGGGGCAATCACTTCAAAAGAGGGATTTTCCGTTGTTGCGCCAATCAGGATAATCACCCCCTGCTCGACATGCGGCAGAAAGGCGTCCTGTTGGGCTTTATTGAAACGGTGAATTTCATCCACAAATACCACGGTCGACTGCCCCGTTTGTTGCCGGTGCCGGTGTGCCTCCGCCAGGATGCGACGTAGCTCCTTGACCCCCGACAGCACGGCAGAAAAACTCACCCAGGGCAACTCGACGGCTTGGGCAAGCACCCGGGCCAGGGTCGTTTTGCCGCTACCCGGCGGCCCCCACAGGATCAGAGAGGTCGGCGTTTTTTGCTCGATCATCTGACGCAGGAGGCGGCCTGGCCCGAGGAGATGTGCCTGGCCAATATAGGTATCCAGCGTCTGGGGTCGCATCCGCTCGGCCAGAGGGGCTTTCTTGGCCGCCTCCTTTTCGGCACTATGGGCGAACAAACTCTGCCGGTCCTCAAGATAAGGCTGACGGGTTGCCATAGATCGGTCATTATACGTGAGGCACGGAGAAAAGGGAGCGCCCTCACCGCCCCATTCGATATATGCAGACAATCGGCCTGGTCATCAAAGTCAATACGCCAGCCGCAATTGCCTGGGGGCGCGACTTGGTTGCCTGGTTGCAAGAGCGTGGCAAGCGCATTCTCCCGGAGGATCGGACCAGTGAGGAACTGGGCCTTGGGCGGGGGTGGCGGAAAGTCGAAATCATGGCCCAGGCCGACTTGGTCGTCGTGCTGGGCGGTGACGGGACGCTGCTCAGCGTGGCCCGCCGGGCCACGCCACGGAACGTGCCTATTCTTGGCGTCAATCTTGGCGGGCTGGGCTTTCTGACCGAGACAACGACCGAAGAGTTGTTTCCCACGCTCACCCGTATCCTCACCGGCGATTATGCCATTGAGCGGCGCAGCCTGCTCATCACCACGCTTATCCGTGACAGGCAACCGGTTGGCACGTTTCAGGCGCTGAATGACGCGGTCATCAACAAAGGTGCTCTCGCCCGCATTATGGATCTGGCCACCTGGGTGGATGGCAAACATTTATGCACCTATAAAGCGGACGGACTCATTGTCGCCACCCCAACCGGCTCGACCGCCTATTCACTGGCGGCGGGCGGGCCGATTGTCGACGCCACGCTTGGCGTTGTCGTGCTGACGCCAATCTGTCCGCATACGTTGACAAACCGTCCGGTGATTCTCCCAGACCAAGCCGAGATCAATGTTGTGATCCAGACTCCAGATGAGGACGTCACTCTGACTTTGGACGGCCAAGAAGGGCATCCGCTCAAGAGTGGAGACACCGTATCCATCCAACGCTCCCGCGTGACCGTTCCCCTCGTCACCTCTCCCAATCGGACCTTTTTCGATGTCCTGCGCAGCAAGCTCCGCTGGGGAGAGCGGTAACCCCGCTACCGGCCGATATATGCCTTGACCGGACTCGACCGGCTCCCATATATACAATACGGGTAGCCGAGGGAGAAGGGAAATCATCGTGCACTATTCCGCTTTTGTTCTTGTGACTGTGATCACACTGAGTTTCTTTTTTCAGCCACCCCCTGTTGGGGCAAACCCCTGTCAGGAAGCGCAAGAGTATCTGGGCCTCACTCTCCATCCAACCAAGCAGGAGGATACACCGGGCCTCCCCATTGCTGAGATTGTCCAACTCACCCCAGGTTCACGCGTTGGATTGCGCAAGGGCGATATCCTCGAGCAAGTGAATAGCTGGCCCATTCAGGACTGTCAGAGTTATCGTCACGCCGTCCGTGATGCCCAGAAAAAGCAAAAGGCCGTCCTGCTGTTGGTCGCCCGCAAGGGAAAACGGCGTCCGATCTTTTTTGAGCCCGAAATCTGGCAACGAATTGAAGAGAAGAAGGAAGAGAAACAAGCGGTCGCAAGCCTGCAGACCATGTTGGCCGCACCATTGCCGGAAGGCGTACAGACGAGAACGGAGGCTATAGGCGACCGAGCCCTCGCCACCTTGCGCGGGCTGGAAACGCTGGCCGTGCTGTCCGGCCCCCTACCAGTCTACGAGAAAGGCGTACGGGAAGCCAGGAATCGTATTCGCAGCTTGAGCCGCCAAAGCCAAGGAGAGGCAGAAAAACGCGTGGTGGCCGGCGCCAAAGTCCTCTTTGGATATTATGAGACGGCCCGTGAGATCCGGCAGTATAAGCATGATTACATCAGTAGTGAACGGAAAGACATTCGGCAGGGTCGAGCCGAAAGCTTTACTTCCGAGACCGTTCCTTATTTTTACGATTCGCCTGTCACCGTCTGGGTAGATAGATATCCGTTTCTCCGCTCAAGCATCAAAGACTCTCCAGACAAACTGGGCTTTGACTTCATTGAGCGGCCTGGCCGCTGGGACCCGGACCGTGCGGTTCAACTCCTGTGGCGGCAGGCCCGGAATGAAACAGACCAATTTGCCCAGTGGGTGACCGGGCGGGCGAATGCCCGGTCAACACCTTAGGGCCTTGCTGCAAAGTAGAGAGCCTAGGGCTCAGGTCCCAACGGTGCCCATCTTCACCTCAGTCTGCCAAAATTGCCGGCGGACATCCCGCAGCCCAGACGCTGCATGCATGCCGGATCCGCCTCGCTTGCCCTCTTGAAAAATACCACCCACCCCGGATAGACATTTCACTCCGGTTGCGACTTATCGACACAGCGCCGCACGAATCATAGTCAAGGAGGGAAGTATGCCCCTAGGTCAGCAAGAACAGGCTTTTATTGATCAAATCGTGGCCTCCGGCGGCCGCGGCTTTAATGAGATGGAGGTTGCGGAAGCACGCCAAGTCATTCAGCAACTCTTTCAAGTTGAGAATCCAGAGCCGGTTGCCCATGTTGAAGATCGGAATATTCCGACCCCGAACGGTGCGCTGCCGGTCCGGATCTATACGCCCGGGGGAGCCGGTCCGCTTCCCGTTCTGGTCTTTTTTCATGGGGGTGGCTGGGTGGTCGGCGACCTCGAAAGCCACGATGCAACCTGTCGCGCCCTGACCAACGCCGCCAGTTGCATGACGATCGCCGTTGACTACCGCCTTGCTCCAGAGCATAAATTTCCCGCGGCACCCGAGGACTGTTACGAAGCGACCAAATGGGCGGTGCTCAACGTGGCGTCCCTCGGTGGGGATCCGCAACGGGTAGCGGTTGGCGGCGATAGTGCCGGTGGCAACTTAGCCGCAGCCGTGGCGCTCATGTCCGGCGACCGGGGCGCGCCCTCGCTCGCCTACCAACTCCTGCTCTATCCGGTCACCAACCATTCCTTTGATACCGAGTCGTGCAAGCAGAACGGGGAAGGTTATCTGCTCACCAAAGATTCCATGGTGTGGTTCTGGGATCACTATCTTGAAGACGACGCGGCGGGAAAGAGTCCCTACGCCTCCCCGCTCCTGGCCAAATACGTGAACAGTCCTCCGCCGGGGCTGGTGATTACGGCCGAATTTGATCCTCTGCGCGACGAGGGCGAAGCCTACGGCAAAAAGCTCCAGAACGCCGGCGCGGACATCAAGATATCTCGCTACGACGGAACGATTCACGGCTTCTTCAGCTTCTTCCATCTCGACGCTCAGAAGAGAGCCCTGGCGGAAGCGGCCGAGGGACTGAAAGCCGCGTTTGCTCAATAGACGCAATACGCGCTTGCGCCCTTTATTCTTTACCGGCGAATATAGCGGGGCGGCGCACCGGGCCGCCCCTTCTTTTTACCCGACTCTCCAGCGAACCGCTCTTTCCTTTTCTCAACACCCTCTTCCGATCTCGCCCGGCATTGACTGTCCCTTTGTCGGGTATTAGCCTGGGAGGAGAACACTCGGCTCAAGGGAGGTAGATATGGATTCGGCGACAATGTATTCCCAGCCTGCGGCCTATGCATCTGAGGTGGCGCGCGCGGAGTTTATCCGCCGCACGTATACCCACCTCGCGCTGGCAATATTGGCCTTCGTCCTGGTTGAAAATCTCCTGTTGCAGTCATCGCTTGCCCCAGCACTGGTCCAGACCATGGTTGGTGGTTACGGCTGGTTCGTCGTGCTCGCCGCATTCATGGGCGTATCCTGGCTAGCCGATCGCTGGGCACAATCTGATGCTTCGCCGCAAATGCAATATCTTGGACTAGGCCTGTATATTGTGGCCGAGGCAGTCATCTTTCTCCCCATGTTGTATATGGCAACGCACTATAGCTCACCGGATGTTATTCCGACGGCGGGACTGATGACCTTGCTGCTGTTTGGCGGATTGACGTTCACCGCCTTCACCACCCGTCGAGACTTCTCTTTTCTGCGGGGTATTCTCGCCGTAGGCGGATTTGTCGCCTTGGGGGTCATTTTGGCCAGCATGATGTTTGGCTTTAGCTTGGGGCTGTTCTTCTCCACCATTATGGTTGCCTTTGCCGCCGGGTCTATTCTGTATACGACTTCGAACATTATTCACCACTATCGGCCCGACCAGCACGTCGCCGCCTCGCTAGCGCTGTTTGCCGGTGTAGCTCTGATGTTCTGGTATTTGCTGCAAATTCTGCTCTCCTTGGCGAAGGATGACTAGCGCCGGGGCAATCCTTGTGGCCGCCTTATGCCGGACGTTTGCCCATTATCTCCGTTCCCTCCCCGCTGCTGTCCCATCACAATCCCCGTCAGCAGGCCTACCCCTCCCATCCCTTGGAGCAGGCCCACTGGCTCGTCGAGAAATACCCAGGCCAGCAGGGCAGCTCCAAGGGGCTCGCCAAGAATCGCCAGTGCGACCAGTGTCGGAGGCATATAGGCCAACGCCCAGTTCAGAATGGTATGGCCCAACACTTGGGGAATAAGGGCAAGCAGGATCAGGACGAGGTAGATCTGTAGGGTATAGCCCACCAGCGGCAGTCGGAGGACAAAACAGCCGACGAGTAAGATAGCCGCCGCACACCCATAGACCAGCCCGACGTACACGCCCAGGGCGAGACGCGGTCGGGCCAGACGACCACACAGCAAATAGGCAGATATCATGACCGCGCCGCATACGGCTAGGAGGTCGCCGTACAGCGGGGACTCTAGAGCCGGATCTGCCTGCTGAAAATCGCTCCACCCTATACACAGGCTGCCGAGTAATGCCACGCCTATCCCCAACCATTGACGCCAGACGAGACGTTCCCTCCAGATGAGATAGCCAGCGATGGCGAGTAGGAGCGGATTCATGGTCACCAGCGCCACGGAACTCGCGACAGAAGTGTAGCGGAGTGAAGCAGTCCAGGCGGCGAAGTGGAGTGCCAAACACAGGCCGGCGACACTCACCACCCGCAGGTCAGGAGGCGCTAGTGAGCCACCGGCGGTTCGGAGCCGGACGAGGCTCGGCGGGGTGAATATCAGCGCGGCAAGACCAAGCCGGAAGGCGGCCACCACAGCGGCGGGACATCGGGGACAAGTTTGATCAGCGGCGCGGCCGTCGAGATGGCGAGGATGCCCACACCCAGGACAACGAGCGTTCCACGCGGCCTGACTTCACTCATCCGAGTTGCGGAATGGGCCTTTACGGTTGAAACTGCATCATGCTGCAGCCCACAACCATGGTTCTTTCTTCATGCATGACGACTTCGCCTCGTGCGCCTTCGACTGCCCCGGCCACCGCAATCCAGTTCCGGATCTCGTGTGTGCCGTTGCCGGCCGCGCCAATCTCCGCATCCGTGGTATCGAACATGGCCGGGTCGCGTCGGCACAGGAGATCAAGAAACTTTTTATCGAAGTGTGCATCCACCTTCATGTCCGGTGTGCAACCGCATACGACAACCCACCCGTGCCGAGCAGAGCTACGCGGCAGGGACTGTCCCGCGCCCGGATGGCTTGCCCGACCATCCGCCCGAAAGCGTAACACCGCTTCAGGCTTGGCAAGGGTGGCAGGGGCCAGTTCTGGATCAGCCACAGATAAGACATATCCCACTGTGGTGTCAGAAGATTCAGGCAGGCGACAAATCCATGGTCTAAACCGGCTTCGCCAATCCGCGTCAAATCGAAGCCTCGGCGGACTCCCTCGTCGAGAGCCGCTTCCGCCAACTCCGGCTCAAAGCTGACCGAAATACTGTTGCGGGATACGCCGAGCCAGTTTCCGACCGGACCAACGCTCGTCTCAGCCGTCACTGCACCAAACGACGGATGGCGACGCGGGTCGAGCGCATTGCAATGCTCATCTGAGATGGCGGCGACCGTGTCGGTTCCGGTTGAAGTAAGGGTTGCTCGGAGGGTATCGAAGCCTATATTGATCCTCCCCCAGGTGGCCTCGTCTGCCATCCGGGACGCACTCATCACCGGGGGGCGGTGAACCGACGCCATGGCTGCAACGATGTCCGCCATTGCAGGCTCCTTTACTCGTTTCGAGGCGGCGACCGGGTTAGCCGTCCTACCCGGTCGCGCCTTTTCACCTGCTGCATATACTGCGGGATATCTACCCCCATGGCTAAGGCAAATTGGATGAGAATGTAGGGATGAACCCCATGCGTATAGAGCCATCCTCAATCTGGGCCCTTAAGTCGCCCCGATCTTCGTCCGTCACCTCGTAGTTTGCCAAAATCGCCCCGAGGTCTTTCTGGTACCGGGCAACCTCCGTCTCCGACAGAAACAGGCCAACTAGCATGATGTTCAAGCTTCGTGCGCTCACAGATCCCCCATCTTCCTCTCTCAGGACCCGTTGGGGACAGCTTCCCTGCCCTCCGTATACGCGCCTCAAACATGGCTTGTCAATCGACACAAACCAAGTATCTACTAGGGGGAGTGAAGCGGGAAGAGAAAAGCACGTATCAGGGAGGGGCGAGTATGACTCTTTCACCCACGGACGCTGCGTCCACCGCGTTGAACTGGCCGACGACAGCGGAGATGACCTCAGTCCCGTATCAGGTCTTTTGCGATCCTGCCGTCTACAGCCTGGAACAAGAACGCATATTCAGAGGTCCGACCTGGAGCTATGTGGGTCTCGAAGCGGAGGTGGCCAACCCCGGCGATTTCCGGACAACCTTTGTCGGCGACACGCCCGTCGTGGTGTCACGGGACAAAGCGGGGAGGCTGCACGCCTTTGTGAATCGCTGCGCACATCGCGGGGCAATGGTGTGCCGGGAGCCTCGGGGCAACCGGGCCACCCATACCTGTATCTACCACCAGTGGAGTTATAATCAGCAGGGCGACCTGATCGGCGTTCCGTTTCGTACCGGTATCCGCCGTCAGGGCGGGTACCCGGCCGACTTTGACCCCGCCCAGCACCCTCTCCAGAAACTCCACGTGGATACCTATGACGGACTGATCTTTGCCTCCTTTTCTTCCGAGGTTGAGCCGCTAGCCGACTATCTGGGGCCAGCCATGCGTCCGTGGCTCAACCGGGTCTTCAATCGACCGGTCCAGGTGTTGGGATACGCCCGTCAGTTCGTTCACGCCAACTGGAAGCTCTACTCGGAGAATGTCAAAGATCCCTATCATGCCAGTCTGTTGCACCTCTTTCACACTACTTTTGGCATCTATCGTTCCTCCCAAGGGGGCGGTGTGATCATGGATGAAGCGGGCCGACACAGCATGCTGCGCGCGTATAAAAAGACGGAGCGGGAAGAGGTGGCCGCCTATACGGGTAAGAACATCCGCAGCTACCAGACGGACTACACCCTCGCCGACCCCTCGCTTCTCACCTCACGCAAAGAATTCGAGGTGGAATTAACCAATCACATCCAGATGATTTTTCCGTGCCTAGTCGTCCAGCAGATTCAAAACTCCCTGGCAACCCGACATATTCTGCCCAAGGGCCCGGATCAGTTTGAACTCTTGTTTACGCTCTTTGGCTATGAAGATGATGACGAGGAAATCCGCCGCATCCGCATCAAACAGGCCAATCTGGTCGGTCCGGCCGGCTATATTTCCATGGAAGATGGCTATGCCACCGAATTGGTCCAGCAGGCTATTATCCGTGAGAGGGACGCCTCCTCCCTACTCGCCTTCGGTGGGACAGGGAGAGATAACCAGGAAAATCTCTTAACCGAAAGCGCCATTCGTGGCTATTGGGATTATTATCAGAACCTCATGGGCTTTCACTGAACCTGCAAAGGAGGTGATGAGCTCGGAACCCGGCCGACAGTGCCCGAAAAGTCTGGGGTGTCTCCTTCTCAAATCCTCCGTCAGCGCCCAAGACAGCCCCGGATCCCGTTTGTGTCTAATCCCCTGTCGAGGGCTTCGCCCCTTGGCCGCCGTCGTTCCATTTCCGGTGGGGGCGGCCCCGGGCTGCCGGCCCTTTGGGTTCCACGAGGAGAGCCGGCCTGTTCGCCACTTGCCCCCTGAAGGCCGGGGAGAAAGGCGGGAGGGCACCATGGGCGCTCACAGAGTCCACTTTGTAGTTCCCTGCGAGAGCCTGCCTCGTAATGGGCAACACCGTCCTCGCAGCGCTCTCGAAGGTTGGCAAACGTCCGTGCCAACTGGCTGTCGCCCGATAATCCGATTGAACGCCATCTTCTTCGGCACCAGATAGCCTTGATTTCTCACCACAAGGGGCCGAGTCCGGCGCAGATTGATCGTGCCCTGTATCCGGGCATCGCCTTTATCTTGAACCGTCAACTCATTAACGGCTCGTTTGAAGTTCTCGGTCACAGTCCTGGTAGCGGCTGACTCCGGAAGATTGCGCAATATGTTTGGCGACGCCAAGCCCACCGTTTGGCCGAACAGCGCATTCCGTACGAAACTCTTTCCTTTCGGTTTGGGCAAAATAACCGAAGCCCCTGTGATAGTCGGCAATTCCTGCGCTACCCGGCACTGTGGTGTGGGTCACCTCCCCGGTGATGACATCCTTGAGCACGGCCTCGCGTTGCTCTTCACTGACTAAATTGTCTGCAGGCAACTGATGCTTAATTCCCCGGTAGGCTCGCGGCATCAGTCCCGGAATATCGATATCCAGAGCGTCGATATTCTTATTTGTATTGTCGGTATCGACCCCTGCCAGAGTGGCGTTTTCGGCCCGGGGCCTTCGCCCATGGCCTTGTGCTCCAAGTTCGACGCCCTCGTTCTAGGTGGGTCCGACGAAATCCACAAAGGCATCGGTGTCGACCACACTGACATATTCCTCCGAGTTACCGGATACGTCCTGCGTAGACCACACCCCGGCGTCCGTCCGGGGAAGATATTGCTCCTAGCCGAATACGCCCGCAGCCCGACAAGGATCGTGACATTACATACGGCCCGGTCTTCTTTCAGCATAATCACGGACACTCTAGCTTTGTAGCGATTGGCTACCGCATCAATTTCATTTGCCTGCTTGCGCAACCACTCCAATTCTTCCTTTTTCTCGCTCGAAGACGCTTCGGAAATTTCGTCGTTGTTCCTGGCATGAATAGTCAGCACTGCGTCTTTCAAGTCCGGGTAGCGATGCTCCAGATACGAGGCCGCCTCATCGCAGGCGCGAGTCTCTCGTCCGTCATCACAAGCAGAATTGCTTCCCCCAACTTGTCGTGCTCTTCATACGCCCTGCGCCATTCAAGGACGCCGAGGTCAAGGCAGTCGGCATACTGCTCGGCAAGTTTCGCACTGTGCTGTCCGGGCAGTTTCGCCCGGCTTGCGACGTCCAGCCGCACCCGGTGCTCGGCCACATTCTGCGAAATCGCCGCCATCAACTGGTAGTCGGCCACCGCCTGCGCGAAGATTCCCCCATTCTTGTGCTTTGGGGTTGCCGTCACATCCACACTGCAGGCTCAACGCCCCACCCTTTTGGACAAGACGGTTGTGAATGTCTGTACGTGACTTGAGACCCGTCAGGTTATTGTCGCAGATATCATGCGCTCGTCGTCCAGCCCCCCATGAGTTCGTCAATGTCACGCACGATGTCAGCGGGAGCTAGCCCGGAATCCGTGGTCGCGCCGGTGGGGCGTTTGCCCAGAGAGTACTCCCTGGTGTCTTCGTCATCGGGGGAAGGTGAAATGTCCTCGCCTGAGTAGACACGGTGGGTATTGGTCAGGAAGGTATTGTCCATTGGGCAGGATATCCGCACTTCGTTCTGAAGATACGGGGACAGTGAAAGCCGTCTCGCCAGTTGCGCCCGTCGTAGCCATTGTCGGGGATGACGGAGTTCTCGAAGAGGAGACGCAACCCCTGAACATCCCGGTAGAGTCGATCCAGTACAATACTATTCGGGGCGATCACCGGCAGATTGCAGGGCAGTTCGGAATCCGGTTCATACCGCTTATGATGGAAACTCCACGGTAGTGCAATTCAGGACCTAGGCCTTGCTGCTGCCGGTAGCCATCTTGGCTACATATCGGCCCAACTCTCATCGCACATACTACTGGAGACCACGCCGCTGGCGCCAAAACGGCATCAGACCCTATTTGTCCTGGGCGTCCGCTACAGCGTACAGGGAGATAGTTGTTTCCAACCCCTCACGCTGAGGCGAAGAAGAAGCATATTCACATTTCTCCATGTTACCGCCTGCTCTTGGCAACAAATGCGGTTCCACAAACCACCAATTGAGCAGCCTTGTGCCGGTATGGCTGGGACACCCACATAGCCGCCGGCGCGAGGATGATTCCTTAACCTTGGCGTCGCAACTACGCCACAATCGGCGGCGTCGGCTTTTCCCTGCTGGTATGATCCGGAGCTTCGTCCGCGGGGGAACCAACGAAGCTCCAGATCAAGAATCGCGTGTGGGGAATCGGGGAAGTCGGGGGGGGGGGGGGGGGGGGATGGCCAGTGTTCTCAATTTCGGGCTTTGAGAATCAACTTCTTAAAATGCAGATTGTCGTAACCCTTGATTCTCAGAGTCCTTTCTGGCGTATCGTTCAAATTACCCGGAGGCTCAGGCTGCGCCCTGGTCGGACGCTTGTTGAGACTGATTTCCCTGATGGAGACGAAGCGGCTCTGATATTGCGCTCCAAGAAAATCCTCTTTCTGCCAGAAGAGACGGCCAATCGCACGGCAATAGGCAATCAAGCACTGTGCCCCTTTTAACTGCGTAACGATCTCTCTACTCTTCGCCCTCCCCTTTTTCATTTCTATATAGAGGATAAAATTTTCTTGACCAGAATTCGTAATGAGAATGTAATCGGCCCGCCTGCATTCCCCTCTTTGACAGGTAAAAATATGGTCCGGGGCCGGAAACATGTCCGCCTTCATTGCTATGGCGTCTTTGGGGAGGCCCTGTATCGTTACGGCGTATTGGGACCCATCGGCGTTTTCTTTGAGCGTTATGATTTTTTTGCCGTAAGAAGTACTCTTAGGGGAGACGGTGGCTTGCTTCTTGACGAGTTCCTGCAAGATTTTCAGGTCGGAGGTCATTCATCGCCTCCCCACAAAATGGCTTCCTGAATCTCATTCATCTTGTTAATAGTGTGGTCAAAGCTGCGTGCTTCGATCCCGAATTCCGGATCTATTTTTATGTCCACCAACGTGCGGCGACGGCTCCTCTTTCGATTACCGTCCAGTTGAACGAGTCCTTCTTCCGCTATGTACACCTTGATCTTTTCCGCATCGATAAGCTCCGAATCTTCATAGCCTTCCTGTTTGGCGAGTCGCTTCAGGTGTGGCTCATTATGGTTCAACATTATTAGGGTGTTCAACTCCTTGACAATATAGTCGCTGTGCGTGGTGATAAAGACCTTAATGCCGAGATTAACCAAGCGCGCGAAGAGACGCGCTAGGCGACGCTGATTCTCAGGATGGAGGTTCAATTCCGGCTCATCCACCATCAACAGATCGCCACGCTCGGCAGCATGCCGCAGATAGAAACCCATGTCGAGCATGGAACGTACCCCGCTAGAACTTTCATCCATACTCAGTTTAATGCGCTCATCTTTTGGTACGAAGTAGAGCTCGTCGTCGGGGGTTACTGCGTAGGCACCGCCGATGATATCGGAGAACCAGTCCAACATTTGAGGGTGTTCAGTGGCAAGAAAGCTCCGCTTCTTCGCGATGCTTTCCAGTTGGCGGGTAAATTCCACGTTGTTTTCAACGGGCATTGCGTAGTCTTGGTACGATTTGAACAATAATTCTCGAGGATCAAAGCTGTACTCCGCTCGGCTCATTTCTTTCAGCAGCCGGTTGCGAGCGAAGTTCAGTTCCCTGCGGAAAATCGCGGCGCCGGTGCGCTCGGCGCTGGAGATGAAAGTGTCGGGAAAAAATTGACCGAAAACGATTTCATTGACGTTTCCGGTCAGGAGTTCCCCAATAAATGCAGGAGGGATACCCACCTCTTGTTTGTTTGTTATCAGGGAAATTTCTACTTCTGCGCTACCCTCAACCGTAGAGATGGAGAAAATGTGGTGATTCTGAGTGCCAATTTTACGTTCAAAAGAGACCGCTGTGACCGACTCGGATAACGTGCCGCTTTCTAAATATGCGCCAAAGGAGCTGTCTCGAAATCGCTCTTTGGACGCGGCGAAAACGAGAGGTAAATCTTGGGTATACAATTCACACAGTTCCTTGAGGATTGTGTCGGCGTTCTGCGCGTATTCCACAAGATTGATTCGTATAATACCGTCATTTAGCAGATTATTGATGGATCCCTCGGAGATTCGCCCTGACTTGATGACGCCTCTATATCGCCGCCACATGTTCAGAAAACCGTATAGCGCGTATGTCGCATACGTTTTACCGGTGTTATTCCCGCCGCAAATAATGGTGAAGTCACCCAGGCTGAATTCCGCCTGCTTCAGCACGCCAAGATTTTTCACCTTCACTCTCATGCCGTCACCTCCACAATCGCCATGGTGTCCTTCCCGAAGATGTCCACTACCTTCACGGCGATCTTATGCCTGCCGGGCTGGCATTCGTGGGCGGCACTCTTGAATTCCAGGGAACGGGCCCTTATTTGGGGCGGAAGCTCTGCCACTCGTTCTCAGAAGTATAGCCACCTGTCCACTGCCCTTCCCGGCCCATCAGCTTTCGCTGGCCAGCGCTCATGCCCTCATAAGGTAGACTGCTCGTCAGGAGAGAGAGTTCTTTCTTGACGCGGGCGAAGGCAACAGACCAGGAGTTCATCCAGCCCGTCCAGTAGTTCGTCAATCGCTCGCGCTAGAATATCCCCTGTTTGTCTTTGCTCAGCTTCACAATCTGGGCCCGCTTCGACCACGGCTTTGCTACCCGACTGTTTTTTTGCCTAACGCTCCTTTCCTCTGGGAGGTAGGGTCTTGTGAGTAGAACACCGAAAAATCGGCCAATTCCACTGCTATACCGTTGTGGACTGTCCTCTATACTACCCACTACTGCATAGGGTTTGACTTCACTGAACGACGCGTCGTGGAGTACCACTTGGTTGCGATCTGCCGCTCGCTGCCGATACCTCGGCGGGAATATATTTGGACATAATATCTATTCCCTCGTTCCGCGCTTCGTCTAGTACGTTGGGGAAGAGACCCATCGCGAACGCAAAGTCAAAAATGTCCGCCTTGGTGATATGATTCTTGCAACACTCCAGAATAAGCCCTTCCACAAAAGCCGGGTAACGGATGAATTCACCGGCCTCACAGCGACTAACCGCCCGGCCTTTTTACCATGAAAGGCAGTAAGGTGTTCAACCTTGTCCACTCGATAGGCATTGAGGATCAAGTCAAGAAAGCCAGGCTCTTTTGCCTGCACCCTGCTCCTACTGTTCCTCCTCAAGTAGATTGGGGTTGACGCCGATGAAGGGCTGCCCTTCATATTTCTGGTGCCCTTGCCCCAGGCCGGTGCGAATCCACTGGCGGCCCAGTTCCTCAGCCACCACCGCCAGCGTACCGAATCCGCAGCAGACACCGGCCACGGAGGCCTGCGTTGGAGGAGGCTTTGAGAATGCGTCCCGCGGGCTTTATCAGGCTTTTGAGTCGGGGAACCTGCGAACTCAGGATGATTCCCCCTAAGGATTGCAAGTTCAGACCAAACATTGCAAGCCGGACCCAAACGCCGCTCAGTGGTTTATCTTGCGATCTGATCTCGTCAGCATATTTTTTGTCAGGTTCTTGCCCAACAGGTCACCCTCTCGTTTCCCGCACCCATCCTCTACCATCTTCATCCGTATGAACTTTTCTTCTCAGGGTTCTCCGTCGTCCGTCCTTGTCGTGCGGAGCAGCAATGTGTTTCATGAAAAATTCGGTAGTCGGAGATTTTGCATAGAAGTACGTGGTGTCATGTTCACCATCGAATTTAGTTTTGAGATGCATTGCGTGGCCCGGATGGTGTCAACCAATTCATTTCGGCAAAAATCTTTACCAAAAACCTCGTCAAGGACTATTATAGATGAGGCTGTTCACCTTCCAATCGCAATGCACACGAATACTTCTATCCTCGGCCTATAAATCCCGCATCAATACCAACCACACATCAATCATAGCGACGAACAAATCCGTACCTTTGCCCAAAGCGCCGCGGCAGGCGATTTCTTCGAGGATGTTGGGTTCTTGGTGAGCGTGTCACCTCCACCCAATATCTATGAAACAATCGGCTCCCACGTCAAACGGCGGGCCAATTCCACATGGGAGCTCTGTGAGAGGGTGGTGAGCGGTGAGTGATTAGTTGGACGAGAATCCCCCCGGCTCTAGGCCCCCTTGATTAAGGGGGGGGGTAGGAGGGAGCCCGACACGGTGTGGCCTTCGGTTCATCGAAGGGCCCGGATTCGGCCTAAAAGAACTTGATGACGCTCCGGGCCACTCCACCGCCCGTTTTCAGCAGGTCGTAGGCTTCGTTGACCTGTTCGAGCGGGAAAGTTTTGGAGACCAACTCGTCGATCTTGATCTTTTTATCCATATACATATCAAGCAGACGGGGCATGTCGACGCGGGGCCGGGTCGAACCATAGAACGAGCCCTGAATCCGCTTTTCCATCAAACAGAAGATGTTCGGATTGACCGAGATGCGCGAACCGTCGGGTGATACGCCGACTACTGTACATACCCCCCCGCGGCCCGTCATCTTGAATGCCAACTCGATCGTCTTGGATGTGCTGATAACCTCGAAGGTATAGTCGGCACCGCGTCCGCCGGTCAGTTCCATGACGGCCTTGAAGGCATCGTCCTGACCAGGATTGAGGGTATGGGTCGCGCCAAAGGTTTTGGCAAACTCCAATTTTGAGTCAAGCAGATCGACCGCAATAACCTGCCGCGCCCCTGCCAGGGCACAGCCCTGAATGACGTTGAGGCCCACCCCGCCACAGCCAATGACCACCGTAGAGGAGCCGGGCTGGACGCTGGCGGTGTTGATGGCCGCGCCAACGCCGGTCATGGTTCCGCAGCCCACAAAACAAGCCCGGTCAAGCGGAACATCTTCTCGGATTTTGATGGCGCAGCTCTCATGGACGACGGCCTCTTCCGCGAACGAGGCCGTGTACGCAAAGTGGAAAACTTCCTCATTGTTCTTACGCAGGCGCGTTGTTCCGTCCAGGAGCGTGCCGAGCGCTCTGGGCCGGGTTTCACACAGATGCGGTTTTCCCTGGGTACAATAGTGGCAGATGCCGCAGACGGGATTGAAAGACAGCACGACATGGTCGCCCTCTTTGAGTGAATTCACCCCGGCGCCAACCTCGGTCACCACCCCGGCGCCCTCATGGCCCAGAACCATGGGTAACGGCATCCGCATCTCGCCGGTCATGACGTGTAAATCACTATGGCAAGCACCGTTGGCGGCCACCTTGACCTTGACCTCTCCAGATTTTGGCGGGTCGATGTGTAAGTCTTCAATCACGAGTGGTTTGTTCGGCTCATATAACACCGCAGCCTTCATGACCTCTTCCCCCTGTTGATACAAAATACCCCGTAGGAGACTGGCATAGTAAACAGGTTGAAGAGCGCTGTCCAGAAAGTCGGCCATTCGGTTCCCACAAGGACAAGCAAGGAGACGAGTGGCCTTTCATTCCGCTGAGAAAAATGCAGAGCCCCGGTATGAAGTTCTCCCGAAGTCGGCGTGGAGGAGTGCCGTCTTGGGTTGTAATGCGTCCGGTTCTCCTGCGCAGTCTTGGGCGTACGCTCGTACCAGGGCCCGTTAACGCTAATACGTATGATATGGTACTCTTGGCGGATGGACCTCACGCAAGCTCACTACGCACGGATCGCGCCCCCCCCTCCCGGGGCCGCGGAGCGCACGAACATGCAGCAGCCTTTCCTGCCTGGATTCTGCCCCGTTGCCGATGCGTTGGCAGGATGGTCCCGGGCCGGGCCCGACCCGGGGAGCCGTGTTCACGCGTCGCGAGGTCGTCGAGTTCATTCTTGATCTCGTCGGCTACACGGTCGATCGTCCGCTCTGGCGCCTGTCGCTCTTGGAATCGTCCTGCGGTGATGGTGACTTCGTCCTTCCGGCGGTCGAGCGGCTGCTGGAATCCTGGACGCGACAGGACCGTCCGATTCCGGCCGACCGGCCGGCAAGGTGCATTCGCGCCGTCGAACTGCACCGGGCCACCTGCGAAGAGACCCGCTCTGGGGTTTCTCGTGCACTTCGATTCACCGGCATCAGGGAGGCAGAGGCCACCGCCCTTGCCGAAGGCTGGATGGTGAACGGCGATTTCCTTCTGACCGACCATCCGTCGACATATGAGTTTGTCGTCGGCAATCCTCCCTATGTGCGCCAGGAGTTGATTCCCGACGCTCTCGTCTCGGAATACCGTACCCGCTACGAAACGGTCTTTGACCGGCCCGACCTCTACGCCCCCTTCATCAAGCGATCGGTGAAGCTGCTTTCTCCCGAAGGCAGGCTCGGCATATTTGTGCGGATCGCTGGACGAAGAACCGGTACGGAGGCCCGCTACGGCGTCTTCTGTCCGAACAGTTCCAGTTGCAGGTCTACGTAGACATGGTGGACACGCCCGCATTCCATTCGGACGTCATCGCCTATCCCGCGATCTTCGTTGTCGGGCGCGAGAAAACGGGGAAGACCCGCGTGGCTCGGCGTCCCGAGATCGACAGCCGCACCCTCGGCGAACTTGCCCACAGGGTCCTCGACCGCAGGACACCGGATCCCGCAGGCCCGGCCAGCGAGATCTCCCGCATCGCTTCCGGTACACAACCCTGGATCCTGAACCCCTCCGAAGAGTTCGCCCTGGTTCGACGGCTCGAACAGGATTTCCCGCCCTTGGAAGATGCAGGCTGCAAGGTCGGCATCGGCGTTGCAACCGGCGCGGACAAGGCCTTCGTCGGACCCTACGACGACATCAATGTCGAGGACGACCGGAAGCTGCCGCTGGTGATGACGCGGGACATCCGGCCGGGCGCCGTTCGGTGGCAAGGTCTCGGCGTCGTCAATCCGTTTGCGGGTGGTGGCGGCCTGGTTCCCCTGTCCGAGTATCCGCGCCTCAACCGGCACTTCGATGAGCGCAGGGCGGACCTGACTGCGCGCCATGTCGCCAGGAAGGCACCCTTCAACTGGTACCGCACCATCGACCGGATCCACCCCCCCCCCTTGCGGCCACACCGAAACTGCTGATCCCGGACATCAAGGGCGAAGCCCATGTCGTCCACGAGGATGGGCGCCTCTATCCACCACAACCTCTACTACCATCACCTCCGGTGTATGGGAACTGGAGGCTCTGCGGGCCATCCTGCTGCCGGGCATCGCGAAACTGTTCGTTCAGCCTACTCCACCCGAATGCGTGGTGGCTGTCTTCGCTATCAGGCCCAGTACCTACGCCGCATCCGGATCCCGGATCGATTGAGGATCCCGGCCCCCACACTGAACCTCCTCGTCGACGCTGCCGCGAGCGGGGATGCCGATGCGTGCCATGCCGCGGTTGCGGAACTCTGTCGACTGAGCCCTCTGGAACGTGCACTGATCGCATCGGACAACCATCTGCCGGGTTCCGGCCATGCTTGATCTCGGCAACCTCGACGATCAGGCTCGCAACGCCGTGAAGACCTTCTGGTCGACCCGTATCTCGGCCCGAGAGCGGCAAGTGGTGTCCGGAAAGGTGGACCAAGGCGAGCGCCGACAAGAACATGGATGGCTTCATCCGCCTTGTTCTCGACCTCACGAGAAGGAACGGGCTCGTCGACGCCGACATCCACCTGCGCAGACCCGTCGTGACCCTGCCCAGCTACTTCCGCCCGACCAAACTGTGGGATGTCGTCGTCATGCATCGGAACCGGCTGGTCGCGGCGCTGGAGTTCAAGAGCCAGGTCGGACCTTCGTTCGGAAACAAATTCAACAACCGTGCAGAGGAAGCCATCGGTTCCGCACAGGATTTCTGGACGGCTTTCAGGGAGGGTGCGTTCGGAGCCTGCCCGCGCCCCTTTACTGGGCTGGCTGATCCTGGTCGAAGACGCAGAAGCGTCACGGAAGCCGGTTCGTGATTCCTCCCCGCACCTCCCGGTCTTCAAGGAGTTTTCCGGAGCATCCTATGCCGAACGCTACGACATTCTCTGTCGCAGGCTCGTGCAGGAAAGCCTCTATTCGGCGGCAAGCGTGATCTTCTCTCCCCGCTCCGCGGTGCGTGACATGGGCTTTTCGGAAATGGGAGAGCTGACAGGCCTGAAGACGTTCGCCTCCGGCCTCGCAGGCCATGCCGCAATGGCATCCGCCTCGCGCCGCTCGCCGACTTGAATGTGGAGAGGGTCGCTTGCGATTTCGGAACCGACAAGAACGTTGTCCGAACGATCAGCGACTCCGCCGGTGCGAGCGAGTTCCGGACATGATGACCAGTCAGCACATCTCTCGCAGCATGGGAGTACAATCAGTCTGGAACTGCTCTGATCCCGACCCAGGCATCGATATCGGGTAACCCGGGCGCTGGCGGGGTGCCAACGCTTCCGGTACGGTTCGTCGGATTGCATTCCTTGGGCGACTACGGAGGTAAGGGTCCGGCAAGAAACAAACGAAGCGTTGGAAGGCACGGGCAGAAGGGTGTGGCCCCACTCCTTGTGGTAAGGAATCGAGCCGAAGGTCGACGGCGGCCCTTTCCTGATCGGAAACTTTTACACCCTTTGAGGTGGCCGTTCTGGTCCCAGATCGCAACGGGCCCGGAGCTTCGTGTGGGTAGCGCTGCCGATCAGATGGATGACCGCGGCGAGATTTCCGACGCTGCCTGCCCGCGGACTGGACCAAGCGCTACAACATCACCCCGCGCAACATCGGCGCCGTCTCCAGCCCGCGTCGGAACCACTCAGGGACATAGGCGCTACGACCGTGACAAGCCCTACGACAAGCACCGAAAGGTATCTGGCTCCGGCCCCTCCGACGAGACTGGCAGTGCGAACCCAACCGCCAAAACTTCCCTGATCGGACGGTCCCCACAGCCCGCATTTCCGTGTTGACCATGTGTTGACAGCACTGATTCTACCTCTGTCCATGGAATCGAAAAGACCTTTGAAAAATCCATGATATCAACGATTTAAAGTGGTTCCGGGGGCAGGATTCGAACCTGTGACCTTCAGGTCCACGGTTGCGGCGGAGGCAGGCCCGTTCCCCCGCGCGCAACCGCTTGTCGGCGCGCTCCGTGCCGGGGCCGTCGAGGGCGCGCTACGGCAGACGGGTGGATCCCGTAGAGCCCGTCGCGCCTGGTCTCGGCGGTGCTGGAGGCCTCGTCTCGCTGGGAGGTGAAGCCCCCGTCCTCGTCGATGAACCACGTGACGTGCTTGGCCATCTTATACCTGCCGCTGCCCTGGCCGACCCGCTCCCCGCTCTTCCCGGCCCCCTGGCACCGGCGTTTCTCGCGCCGGGTCGCTGCGGCAATCGGTTCAAGCCGGGCCTCGGTGGCCTCGCGCAGAGCCTGCCGCTTGCGGGCGCGGTCCTCGGCCAGCAGCGGGGTGCGGCCCACCATGAGACGCTCGCCGGGAGACGCAGCGCTGGTGCTCTCCCCCAGGTCGCTCTCGGCGAAGCACACCCTACTCCGCGGCGCCAGCCTCCCCCAGGGAACGGAGGGCCGGTCCCCGCAAGGCGCTGATCCCGTCCAGCCCCGCCGGCTCCACCTCCTCGCGGAGCCGCACCACGAGCAGGGCCAGGACCTGCTCCCGCCGGGGGGAGGGCTGCGGAGCGATCCGCTTCTCCAGGCCGAACTGCTTCAGGGGGCCCAGCCCCGCGGCCACATGACCAGGGGGTAGGGAGCGGACGCTGTCGCAGGCGTCGTCGAGGCGCCGCACCGCGGGCCTTCCCGTGCGCAGGAGGCGCAATCCTTCGACGAGAGCAGGCGACCACCTGGCGAGGGGGGGCGCGGCTTGCCCTTTCCGCTGGCGCGAGAGGACTCACGGAGCAGGAGGGCAGGCGGGGAGGAGCGAGTGGGGACAGATGCGATAGACCTCGCCACTAAAAATAGACATTATCCGCCGCATGGCAAGCACCACATGCTGCCCATACTACGACAGCCGACACATCCGGCAAGCCATGCACAATCAACACCTCGACCTGAAGGTCTGCTGGAAATCAGTTGGAACTTCGGGCTAGGAGACCCCCGCCGCCCGGGTTGTGGGGGTGCTGTCCGAGGCGGACCTGGGCCGGCGGCTGGCCGGCCCCGCGCGGCGCGGTGGGGTGGGGACTCCTGTGGGCTTTTTCCCCCGGCGGGGGCCGCATCCCGAGGGGAGGGATCAGGGCAGGCGCACGACAGGCAAGGGAACAAGAGCCGATTCGGACTCGCCCACAAGCCGGGCGGCGGAGACGGGCCGGAGACGCCCGACCGCGGAGAGCGCTGGTGCCGATTCTCGACGAACCTCTTTCCCCAACGCCCTAGCCCGCCCCGGACGGGGGAGCTGGCAAATCTCCACCGAAACGGGCCAAAATCGGGCCGATCTCACCCGCCCCTACCAGCAGAGTATCTCATTGAGGGGTGGCGGGCAGATATGGGGCGGATATGCTCCCTCGGGCCGGGGATGGTTTGGACACGGCTCCCCCCGGCCCCGTGGGGCCGCCCCGGCTGATCGGGGCGTGCCGAGCCGGCTGTGCTCCGGCCAGTCGTTGCCCGGCCCCCTTTCGCCCCCTCCCCGTGGGGGGCCACTTCTTTGCCCCTTCCCTTGCACCGCTGCCCCACGGTGGTAAGGGTACAGGCATGGGAGAAGACGATATCCGGGTGTAGGTGGCCCGGCTGGAGGAACGGATGAACACCATGCAGGCGGAATACAAGACGGACATTGCCCGGCTGGCCGAACAGGGGGCCGAGCGCGATGCGCGGCTGGCGGAACGGGACGCCGACATGAAGGGGCAGATAGAGGGCTGGCGTGCCGATTTCCACCGGGGCCAGTGGCAGATGCTCCTGGCCGTCGCCGGGTTGATCGGGCTGGCCGTCGCGGTGCTGAAATTCGGCTAGCGCGTGCTTGGCCTTGGCCCCTCCCATGCGCTGCCCCCTCACCATCGAGCTACGGCGACAGACCGCCCGCTGGATGCGAGCGCGGCGCGCCTGGAGGTGCCACGTGAACGGGAAAACGGGCCCTGTTGTCAGGGTATCGGTGCTTGTCCATGCTGCCTGTGCCGCCGCCCTTTCGGCAAAATCGGCGAAACCAGAGGTCCTCGGCACGCAGACGATGAGCTATGCGGACTGCCGCGCGGGGATCGGCACCATTGCCTCCCTGCCGGGACTCCGTCCAAACTCCAGGGGCCAAACTGACATTCCGGCCCTGGCACACTGTCTGGCTCGAGGAGGAGGCGATCTTCGTCACTTGCTCGGAGCCGGATCGAAAGACGGCGGTGGTCCTACCCGCCGCCCCCTCAATCCGCCGGGGCCCGGAAGCGGAGTCGCACGGCCAACCCCTTGGCGTGGACATGATCACAGGGTTGGGCCCCTGCCACCCCCGCACCCTGACGGCTCCGTCCCGTAGCGTGGACATTGACTAGACCACGAGCGGAGGATCAAGCGGGTGAAAAATCGGCTGACGGGGTGCCCCCTGGCCGCTATGTCAAGGGGGACCCCCACCGAAGCTTCTTCGGCGGGGGTGTCGGTGGGCCCGGGCCGCGGCGGCCGGACCGGGCGCGGTTTCGCCCGTCCTGGGGGTGTGCGGCAGGGAGCGGGCCGTCGATTATTCGGCGAGACGGGCGGTTGGCCTAACGCGCCGCGCCCCCTCATTGAGGGGGGGGATGCGGTTTCGTACGGATACCTCCCTAGGGCTTGTCAACCCTAAGGGGGATGCTTATGGTCTCCCCGGTGTATGGACATCACGCAAGCTCGATACGCCCGGAGCGCGCCCCCTCTCCCGGTGCCGCGCGGCCCGGTCCGTCTCCCCCCTCGCCCCGGGCACACCGCCCTCTTGTCCGTCGCCGCGCAGGGCGGCAACTGGCGCGGGTGACCGGCCCGGTTTGGCCCCTCGCCCCCCCCCCCCCTCGCCCCCCGGCTGCCCCGCGGGTCACCCCCCGGCGTCCGCGCTCGGTGCGCGCCTCGGCACCGCGCACCGAGCGGACGCCTCAAGCGGGAGAGCCTGTCGCTAGCCCGCCCCCTCGTCCAGGTCCCTCCCGCCGGGACGGGAGCGTTCACAAAACCGCTTCCCCTCCCTCGGCCGGTCCCGAGGCGCCGGGCCCCCCAAGAGGCGCCTGGTTGCCGCGGATGCGCGTACGGCCCTCGCCTTCGCGCTCTCGCCCGCCCCCGCCCCCGCCGCCCCGGCGGGCCGCCAGGGGCTGACTCGTCTGGGCCGGCCCCCCGAGAGTCTCGCGCTGCTCTGGGCCCGGGCGGACGAGGGCGCCAAGCCTTGACACCTGACCGTGGCGAGGGGGGGAGGAGAGCCCGTGGGGGCGCCGCGGCGCCCCCGGGTGGGGCCTTGGGCGTAGGACCGTGAGGGGTACAAGCGACGCACCGCAATCGAGCGGGTGTTGCGTCGCTTGAAGGGATTTCGTCGCCTCTGCTCGCGATGCGAGAAACTCGCCGTGCTGTTCCTCGGATTCATCGGCTTCGCCCTCATCATTGATACGTTGCGATAGTGTTAACAGGCCCTAGCTTCCTCAACAGGTCATCGATGTGGAGTATACGCAGCGGCAGGACGCTTGTGACGGGCGGTTCGATCCGGCGTTTGTGGTGTTGTCAAACGGTTCGAGCTCAGGCAAAACGGAGCATGTTCTACTGTTAGGGAAGAGGAGGTAACGCATGATTTCATTGGTTGCAAAGCTGACGGTGCGCGAGGGCAAGGAGCAAGATTTTATTGATGCCATGAAGGATGTCGTTCCGGCGGTGCGCGAAGAGCCCGGAAACAATGCCTATGTGATGAACCGTTCAAAAGAAAAGCCAAGCCTGTTTGTGTTCTACGAAGAGTACGCTGACCAAGCCGCTTTTGATGCCCATCGCAAGCATTTAGGCGAACTCGGGGTGGACCTGAAGGCCATCCTCGCTGGCGCACCAGAGCTCGAATTCTATGAGAAGATCTACTAGGGTGCATTCCCCATTGTAAGGAGCCTCTTCAATCGTTCCTACGCATGGACCGTGAATATTTCCTCATCCTGGGCCACCGTGATCGGGTTGGGAGTATTGGGATGATTGCGTAGTGTTGAAACGAGGACCCTCATGATGCTCGAAATTGATCCGAAAGCGAAACAGGGCGTCCAACTCGGTCCGGTGACGGTAACCGCCGGGGATATTCAATCCTTTGCCGAGGCGATGGGCGATCTGAACCCGCTGTATACGGACGTTGAGACGGCACGCGGGGCGGGCTACCCGGATGTGATCGCACCTCCGATGTTCTGTATGCGGATGCGCGGCGGCAGACTGTTGCCAGAGGTCCCCCTCCCGTCCGGCTTCATGAGTCTGCACGCAGGACAGGAAATCGAGTTCCACGATGAGATTGTTGCCGGACAGACATATACCATCACCTCGCGTGTGGCCGATGTGTATGAAAAGACAGGCCGAAGCGGCCCCATGGAGGTTATTGTTCGGGAATCAACGATTACAGATGCTAAGGGACGGCCAATCGTGACGATCCGCGAGCGACAGATCGTGCGCTCCCCGGAGAAGAAAATCTAGGCCGGCAAGTACGGACCAATGCGTATCAGTCTGGACCCATGGGGGGGTGATTACGGCAGCCAGATTGCGACACCGCAGGCGGTCGATACAGAACAGATCCCCGCCCAAGTGACCGGACGGCAGGCTGAGGCCGGTCCGTGGCAGCCTCGGACACCAACTCCTGAGCAGATGCCGGACAGAACTGCGGTGATTGACGGAGTCATGCGGGTTGATGCGCCTGCGGTTATGAGTGACGAAGAAACGCGCTGCCTAGCCCTGTTCGGGTCGTATGCGGCTGGGGCAGTTGTTATTGCCCCGCACGTTGAGATTGTCGAGGTACAACTCGACCGCCTGTTTATTGTTGGCGGAGGGCAATCTGGACAGGATGTGCTGGTTGCGGTGGGGACGGGCGGAAGGCCTCCCATGCGCTACCGGAGCATGAGCGTGTCTGGCCTCACCCCGGACCCCTTACATGAAAACCTCTTGACGGCAATGCGGCAGGCCGAGGTCGATGTGGCCCGAAAGCTGTCCGGGAACGAATATCTCATACTTGCGGACGGGAATCTGACCTTTTTAGGCGATAGCTCCTCAGTTGTCGGGGTCATCAAGACGATTCGACGTATGTACCTTGCCCCCAAAGAGGCAAAGATTCTCGAACAGCTTCAGCCGGGTGAACGAACCCCGCTGTTCCAATTCTCTGGCAGCGGACGGCACAAAAGTTTTGAGGTGTTCACCTGCTATCTGCGTCTGGTGAATCCGCGACCGATCGAGCATCCATTCACTGGACTGGTGCGCTTAGAGGTAAAGCTTGGACTTGGTATTCAGCAGGCGGTCAGACTGCTGGACCAAGCCGCGTCGACTGTTTCATCGCTGGCCTCCCGTGCGCCAAAAGACCCCCGCGCCCCCCAAAATTTGATTCCCATCGGTGGACTAGAGCGACGGCTGCGACACCGGCTAGGCGATCCCAAGCTGGTCCGGCGGTGTATTGAGAAGACCCTCCTGAACCAAGTATAGCCAAACGGATAAAGGAGAACGCATGGGGAGAGTCATCGGCACACAAGATGCCACCCCGCTCGAATTCTGGGTGTGGCTCGAAGAAGGCGAAGAGATCCAGGTTGATGATGCTATTGTGGTCGAGACCAGCTCGCCAAATGGACCGCTGAAATTGTTCGGCATGGTCGATATCGTCCGCGCCCGCCATCAGGGCTCGACGTTCGACTCCGATGTGGTTGAGGCGGAACGCGGTCTGCCCGTTGAACTCTCTATTGCCGCACACGTCAAAGTGACCCGTTTGATACCGGAATATTATTATCCGCCAATGCCGGGTGACCCGGTTCGCACGGTCACGGATGAAGAGTTCGCACAAGCCCTGTTCATGGACAAGATGGAACGCAAATTCCCGGTCGGCCTGTCGTTGTCCGGCAAGGAGGTCGTATACGGCAACCTCGATTTCCTAAACGGCCGCAAGGGCGCACATATGAATATCAGCGGCGTGTCCGGGATTGCCACCAAAACAACCTATTCCACCTTCCTGCTGCACAGTCTGCTGCACAGTGGGCATCTGACCGACGCGAAAAACACGCATGCCATTATCTTTAATGTCAAAGGCGAAGACCTGCTGTTCCTGGACAAAGCCAGTAACGTCATGGACGTTGAAAACGAGCAACTCTACGCCCAACTAGGCCTGCCGGCGGAGCCGTTTGATTCGGTTCAATTCTATGTTCCGCCCACGGAAAACGCACATGGACCGCTCATGCCCAAGGTCAGCTCCCGCAAGGCAGATGAAGTGACCCCCTACTTCTGGACAGTCAGGGGTTTCTGCCGACAGCGTCTACTACGCTATCTGTTTTCTGAAGGCGGGGAAGATGCCTCATTGCTGTCAGCGCTGACCTATCAGGTTGAACGTAAACTCCTTGAAGTGGCCGAAGACGCTGAGAAAGAGGGTCCGGGTCCGGGCGTATTGCTCCCCTTGGGAGAGGATCTGGCAGAGGACGACAGTCCAGACCCTCGGACCGAGGTGCGCGATTTTCCAACCCTCCTCCGAGCGATGGAGGCCATTGCCAATGCGACCAACCATTCGCCAGGCACGGTCGGTGCGTTTATGCGCCGTCTGTACAGCGCGGAAGACAAGGTCTCATATCTTATCCGCGACCCCGTGGACTCCGACGCGACCCGCCACGCGATCAACTGGCGCAACAAGCAGGTGACCGTGGTCAGCCTGAGCGGACTATACGAGGTGGGCAAGAGCTTTGTAGTGGGCTCGGTATTACAACAGATTCAGGAAGAAAAAGAAGCAACCGGGTCAGCGGAACCCCTATGTTTTATCGTTGTGGACGAGTTGAACCGCTACGCGCCCCGTGACGGATGGTCTCCGATTCGAGAGCGGCTGCTTGAGATTGCCGAGCGGGGACGGTCCAGCGGCACGATTCTGATCGGCGCGCAGCAAACCGCTTCCGAAGTGGAGCGGCGGATTGTTGCCAACCCTGCTTTTCGGATCGTCGGGAGGCTGGATGCTGCCGAAGCCGAGCGGGCCGAATATGGCTTTTTGCCGCCAACCTTGCGCAAGCGGGCCGCTATTTTGACCTCCGGACGGATGATCGTGTCTCAACCCGACATCCCCACCCCGGTCCCGATTATGTTTCCAATGCCGGCCTGGGCGACCCGGGCGGACGAACAGAAACTGCCCCCACCTGCTTTGAAGCTGTCCCGAGTCCGGGAAAACGAGTATTAAGATACGGCATGAAATTCCTTCATACCTCAGACTGGCACGTGGGTCGGACTATCCGTAATCGCTCGCGGAGGGATGAGCACCGGGCAGTGTTTGCCGAGATCCTTGATATTGCTAGGCACGAGCAAGTTGATGCCGTCCTCGTGACCGGGGATGTCTTTCATGAGCGGCGCCCGCCTCTTGCTGCCGAAGAACTGGTGGCGCAAACCCTGGCACAACTCGCTCGCGACAATATCGTCTCTGTCGTCATCCCGGGCAACCACGATGACGCCGCCCGCCTGCGCACCCTGAAACCGCTCGGTGATTTGCTCCACGTGCATATGATGACGGACATGAGTGAAACCCCGTCGGACCTCATTGTTGCCATTCCCCAACGAACCGGAGGGGAGCGGGCGCTGGTGAGTTGTCTGCCCTATCTGCATCCCCACCGCGTCCTGACTGCGGCCGAAGGACACGACAAGAGCGAGAACGAACGTCTGAGTGCGTACCAGAGTCAGGTGCAGGACTATCTCCGCGCCCTGGAGGAAGCGACGCGACAAATGGACCCCAATGCGGTGTCCATCCTGCTCGCTCACGCCCATGTTTCCGGGACGGAGTTTGGAGGGGGCGAGTGGCGCTCAAGCGTCTTTCCGATCGATCCTGGCATATTCCCCGGTCAGGTACACTATGTCGCCTTGGGGCATATGCACAAACCCCAAAAGGTGGGCGGGATGCGGGCGCAGGCCCGCTACGCCGGGTCGGTCCTGCAAATGGACTTTGGCGAGCGGGGCCAGGACAAGAGTGTCTGCCTTGTTGAGGCACATCCAGGAAAACCAGCGGAAGTCTCGCCGATTGAGTTGACCGCAGGCAAAGCCCTGCTGCGCCGGACGGGGACCGCCGAAGCAATACTGTCGCAGGCGGAAGAGTTTACCACGGCGTGGGTTGAGGTCGTCTTAAAGCCGGAAGGCCAGACGCCCGAGTTGATCGAGCAAATCCGGGCACTGCCGGGCGTAGTCTCGCTCCGATTTGAAGAGACACAGGCGAGCGACTCCCTCAGCGAAGCGACCCACGATCCGAAGGAGCGACCCGCGGCGGAACTGTTCACCGACTATTACAAGTCAAAACGGAGTGCGGAGCCCGACCCTCGACTCGTGGCCCTGTTTGAGCGGCTGTATCAAGAGGTCAGGACCGCGCGGGACGAGCCCGTATAAGTATTCGTCTCGTTTCAACCCCGCTCCCAATTCCTGACTACAGTCATGCGCCCACAGAAACTCAGCCTCAAGAACTTCATGCCCTTTCGGGCGATGGGCGATCAGGGCCACGAAGTCGACTTTTCGCAACTCGACCTATTCTCCATTACCGGCCCCATGGCCAGCGGCAAGTCCGCGCTCATCGACGCGATGGTCTGGTGCCTGTACGGTCGTACCGCGCGCTACGGTACGGACTCGAAGGGGGTGATCTCGACCGGTGAGCAGGTGTGTGAGGTAGCGCTCGACTTCACACTTGGAGCGCGCTGGTTTCGGGCCGTGAGGCGAACGGGGAAAATTACAGACTCCGGTCTCAGCGAACGCGAGGGGGAAGAGTGGATACAGGATGCCTCCGGGTCCGCGCGGCTTACCAATCGGATTGAAGAGATCCTGGGCCTCGATTTCGACAGCTTCACCAAAACCGTCATCCTTCCCCAAGGTCGGTATGCCGAGTTTCTCATCAGCGAGCCAAGAAAACGGCGCGAATTATTGGCAAAAATCCTGGAACTAGGGGTGTACGCCCGGGTAGCCGACCAGGCTAAAATGGTTGCGGATCAGGCAAAAACTCGGGCGGAAACGCTGCGTGAAACTCTGACCCAATATGCCGGCCTGAGCCAGGAGCACATGGTCCTTCAGAAAGACGAGTTGTCCAAACTCGGCCAGCACATCGAGCAGGTTTCCCGGCAAGAGAAACTCTTGCAAAGGATAGTCCAACACGTCGACCGCGTAGCAGGCTGGCGCAGTCGCATGACTGAACTTCAGACCGAAGGGCAGACGCGCACTCAGGAGAAAGAACTGGCGCAGAAGAAGTCTGACGAGGCGGCTGCCCAGGTTGTCAGCCTGACAAATGCATTAGCAGAAATTGGTCAAGAGCAGGAAACGGTGGGATATGATGCGGGGCGGCACGAAGTTGTCAAACGAGCTTCTGGCCATCTTACTGCCTGGGCGACCGCTCAAGCGGAAGCTGAGCGGAAAAAGACTGAACGGACCGCTGTCCAGGGAGAAGTTGACACCCTGCTACAACAGGTCGAAGCCCAGCAGCAGCAAGTCGAACAAGCTCGGTCTCAAGAGCAGTTTCGCTCTACGAGGTTTGGGCAGCTTGTTGCCGAAGCCGGTGACGTGACAATGTTGACGGAAAAGCTCGGAGTCGCAAGACGATGGAAGGCACTTCAACAGGATCGGCAACAACTGACCTCTCGGATAGAGGCCCTGCGCCAGAACCAGTCCGCGACCCAACACCGTCTGGGCGCCCTGAGGCGCCAAGACGTGAACCAGGAGCAGATCGTCCAAGAACGAAAAGCCTCACTCGAAAGAGCACAGGAAGAGGGGCGTCAGAATCGCCAGGTGATCGCTGAAGCCGAACGCTTGGGCCGAGAACTGCAAGAGGCGGCTGAGGCGGAAGAGCGAGCCCGGACTAAACTTGAGGCTGCCCGTACTGCACTGGCCGAGGCCGAACACACCGCCCAGCAGGCCCGGCAGACCCTCGCCCAGGCCGAAGAGCAGGAGCAAGCAGTTCGCACTGTACTTGAAGACAATCAACGCTGGCACGAAGCGGCGCATCTACGAGCGACGCTTCGTGTTGGCGCCCCCTGCCCTGTGTGTCAGGCAACCGTCAGCGAGATTCCCGCAACCCAAGAAGCGGAGGCCAATCTGAAGGCACTTCAGACTCAGATAGAGAGGGCCGAACAGGTCACTCAACAAAAGCGCATGGCGGCACAGGAAGCCGCTACCGCTGTCAGCGCCCTGCAGGCGAGACTTGATGCTGCGCAGCCAGAATTCGAAGAACGCAACTGCGCCCGACAAGAGGTCCAAGACCGATTCGGGTCTCGTTTCCCCGGCCATGCGTCTCCTTCCAACGCCCTTCAGGCCGTACAGACCCGGCAAGAAGCATTGGACGGAACGCTCAACGACATGGAAACGCAGGTCGTGTCCGCTGAACAGGAGAAAGCGAAACTGTCAGGCCGGCGTGAAGCCGCACAACAAGCCGAGGTCAAGCTCGCCGAGGCGCTACGCGGGACAATCGAAAGACTGGAAGCAGATGGACGCGAATTGGCCGTGCTCAAATGTCAGATTGCTGCGTTTCTCACAACGAATGGAGACCCTGAGCGGAGCGTGGAGCAACGCCGGACTACGGTCGTGCAGGCTGAACAACAGACGAAGGAGGCGGAGGAAGTCTGCCGTCAGCTCGAATCCGCGCTCAACTCACTGCATGCAACTCAAATCCGAAAAGCTGGGGACCTCAAATTACTCGCCGCCCAGTATGAAGGCGCATTGCTTCGGGCCGAGGGCGAAGCACAGGCCGTCCGAGCCTGCCTCGGTCTGGCCGAAGAGTCCTCTCTGCCAAAGATCGAAGAAATAGAAAGTGAACTCGACGCGCTGTCGGATAAACAAACCCTATCTACAGATTTGTCGCGGCGTGAAGCAAAAGCACGGGTGAGGCGAGAGCAGGCGGAACGTCAAGCCACCGAGTCACAGGCCGACCTTCAAGTCCGCACACAAATGTTGGAGGAGTCGCAGAAGAAGCAGCGACAGGTGGCCGACACGCTGGCAGAGGAGCGGGAAAAGCTGCGTGGGGTGATGGAGGACCACGGCCTCACCGATGCCGGCGAGGACGGAGAGCGGGTCGGGCCGCAACTGGAAGCGGTTCGTGGACGTATGCTGTTCCTCCAAGAACAACGCGGGCGTTTAGCAGCGGAACATGTGGAAGCCGAACGTCGCTGGCAGGAGAAGGAGCAGGAAGAAGAAAAGCGGCGTGCCGCAGAGCGAGAAGAACGCTTGGCCTCGGACCTGCGCAAGCTCCTGGGCTCGGAATTTACCGACTTTCTCTCGCGGGGAGCCATAGAGGCCCTCATGCGTGATGCATCCGCTCACCTGCAACGGCTCACCCACGGGCGCTATGTGTTCGATATTGCGTATCGGGGGCGGGCCATTACGCTCCAAATTGTTGACCACGAGGAGCAGCGTCGGACCCGGCCGACCCATTCGCTGTCGGGCGGAGAGACGTTCTTAGCCTCGCTGGCTATTGCGCTCGCGCTCGCGCAAGGGTTTCGGACGGTGGCCACCGGTCGGGCGGCCCGGACCTCGACCGAATGCCTGATCTTGGATGAAGGATTCGGGACGCTGGACCGTGAAGGCGTGCAAATGGTCACGGAAACCCTGC
This sequence comes from uncultured Binatia bacterium (SeqCode), assembly GCA_965116085.1. Taxonomy (GTDB): domain Bacteria; phylum Desulfobacterota; class Binatia; order Bin18; family Bin18; genus Bin18. Next base: position 2,857,327 of record OZ220487.1, on the reverse strand, counting down.
AAGAGTTACGGGGTGAAGAAGGCCGAATGGTGGGCATTATTACCCATGTCGAAGAGGTCGCTGCGGCTATGCCTATGCGTATAGAGGTGCGCAAAGGTGGCGGGACGAGCGAGATTACGGTATCAGGCTAGTCAGCCCCTCTCTGCAAGGGATCGTTCAGGAGGAAGCTTATGGCGCTGCATTCAACAACGGTCGGCTCTGTTGGTCAGCCGTTTGTCAGCGAGATTAATGCGCGTTGGATCATGTCGTACGCGGCCGGGCTTGACGACTATTTACCTTGTTATATGGACACCTGTCGACCGGACGGGATCGTTGCACATCCCCTCTTTCCGGTCTGCATCGAGTGGCCGGTCATGCTCGCCATGCGAGACAGCGCCCTGAAGCGGGAAGAGGCCCTGCGGGGTGTCCATGCCACACACGACTTGGTGATTCACCGCCTGATCCGGGCGGGTGAAAAGCTGACAACGCAGGCAACCGTGGTCGGTGTCGAACAGCGTAAGCCGGGAGCCTACCAGACGGTCCGTTTTGATACCCGGGACGCCGATGGTCAGCCGGTCTGCTCGACCTGGTACGGAACGCTCTTCCGCGGGGTTGGCGTGGATGGGGAGGATATCCCGGTCTCCGACCTGCCGGCCCCATTGGAGCCGCTCCATGCGGCAACCGGAGCAAAAGCGGAAATCCCGGTGGCGATTTCGGCCGGCGCGGCCCATGTCTATACCGAGTGCGCGCGTATCTGGAACCCCATCCATACCGACCCGGCGGTGGCCGAGCAGTGCGGGTTACCGGGGCTGATCCTGCACGGAACCGCAACGCTGGCGCACGGCATCTCCTGCGTCATTGCCCAGGAAACCGACGGCCACCCGGAACGGGTCAAACGTATCACCGGACGCTTTGGGGCTATGGTGTTTATGCCCTCACACCTGACCGTCCGGCTCGTGTCGCGGGAAGCGAGCGCGGAGGGCGACGTGGTGCGGTTCGAGATACGGACTGAAGCGGGCAAGCCAGCGGTTCGGGACGGAGCCGTCGTTGTGAGAACATAAGAGTTCAGCCCAAGGACCCGGGGTGAGGAGAGGGGTATGCAACGTGGACTGATTTTTCCCGGAGGCGGCATATCGCAGCGCGCCATGATGGTCGTAGCCAAAGAAGCCGAGGCGGCCGGGTTTGATTCCCTGTATGTCACCGAAGCTTGGCGTAGCGCCTTCGTGCCGTTGACCGCGCTTGCCCTGGCAACCGAACGGGTCCGGATTGGTTCCTACGTGTTGAACGCCTACGGCCGCAGCCCTTTTATTGCAGGGATGAGCGCGGTGGACGTGGACGAGATTTCCGGCGGCAGGCTGCTCCTCGGGGTCGGGAGCGGCAACCGCCACATTAACGCCGAGTGGCAAGGTGTTCCGCATGAGCAACCCTACCGGAAAATGACCGAGTATATTGACAACCTCAAACAGATCGTCCGGACTCCGGCCGGCTCGCGCGTCTCATACCAGGGCGATATTCATCAGATGGATTGGGTGCCGGCGGTGACGCCTATTCGCGAGAGTATTCCCATATACCTCTCCGCGATTTTCCCCCGCATGGTCCGCGTCGCCGGGCGAGTCGCGGATGGCATCGCCATGGGCGCGATATTATCCGCGCCGTATGCGCGCGAGGTGATTCGGCCCGCAGCCCGGAAAGCGGCGGAAGAAGCTGACCGCGGCCCGCACGCCTTCGGTTTTCTGATGGGCTCGTTTGTCTCGGTCCATGAGGATCGTGAAGTCGCCCGCCAGGCCGCGCGTGAGGCGATCTGTCGTCTCTTCTCTCCGCTGCCGCATCCGTATTACGAGTACCTGCTGCGGGAGCAGGGTTTCTCGTCCGCGGCAGACGCGGCGCTGAAGTACGTGCCCGAGGGAAATATCCGGAAAGCAGCAGAGGCCATGACCGACGAAGTGGTCGATACCGTCACCATCGCCGGAACGCCCGAGGAATGCCGCCGCCGCTTGGCCGACTATGAGGGCGTAGTGGATGAGGTGATTTTTGTCAACGTGTCCTACTCGTCGGGAACGGGTGCAGACATGATAGATGGGTATCGGAAGCTAATTCGGCTGTAGTCTCTCTTTCACCGACTGAGAGCTTTTGCAGCTACAGCCCCTGCGGCATCCCAGCCTAGGTGCATGTGAATTGACACATCCGCGGCCAGACTGGCCAAAGGGCTATCGCGGAGGAGGGCGATCCAACCCTCCCGTTTGGCGGCTGCCCTATATTTTTGCGGAACGGATTCGATCCGGCCCGGGACCGCAGCTCGGGCGGCGAGAGCGGCTACAGCCGCATCAAACGCATCGTCGCTTTTTTCACATGTCCGTTGTGCGTCATCTGGCCAGTCCAGCCGTGGTTTTGTGGCGGTAATCAAACGGCGCGTCAGTGCGTTGTCGTTTCCCCACCCGCTTTCTTCTTGTAGCCGGCGGAAGGGAAACCCCAGACATGCAGAGCGGCTGCGGGGGACACCTCGATAAAGCGACCGCGTCCACTGCGAGCGATCCGTCCAGTCTCGGAGAGCAAGCGGGCGGTGCGCATTGCTATGACCCCGATCAGGTTCGATGACACGCTCAACGGCCAGCGCTCAATGCGCTCACGCACGATACGATCCGTCGTCCGGTATCTGAGCGAAGCGGTACAGACCGCCGACCATACGTTCCGGCGCTGGGTGTGCGTCAACGGCGACGGCGAATACGGTTGGCCAGCCGAACGGAGCGTCGATGCCGATCTTGTCAGAGCGGTCAAACATTTCCAGGAGCCTCTCGTCGTCCGCTCCACAACGAAGCTCAATGATCCGGGCTTGCGGCGTGGACCACCCGATCAGGCGATACGCCGTATTCTCCGGCTGCGCCGCCAAATCGACGCCGAGTGTCAGGTGTGGCGTTCCGACACCTCCCAAGGACTTGCTTCAGTGACGTGACGAATCCTCTTCCGTTCGTTATGGCGCGAAGATGCCTTTGCCTGGAGCAACACCTGATATACCCGCCACCTACCGTTTTGTCTGAAACGCTCCGACAGATAACCCGGCGTCTCTTCTTCACTACCAAGAGTCTCGATATCTTTCAAAGGCATCGAACATAGCCGGACCCATGAAGGAGAATGCACCGAGGGGTTCCAGCTTACTAATGATCTGGTCTTGGACCGGAGAAGGCAGGGCTTCGAACTCTTTGACCGCACGGGGAAGAAATTTAACCCTTCTGTCCACGCCCTCGCTCTTTTTTGGCCCGGCACGCTTTGAATTCGGCGAGGGGTATACTCTTAACCGGCCCGAGAGTCGTGTCCGGATTCCGCCAGCCGTTCCCGCCAGTCAAGTTGGATCATCTCCTCCAGCGTCGCGACCGTCCCGGCGTAATTTTCATAATTGACAAGTAAGGCCGCGGCCCGGCTTCTTTGCATAATCACAACAGGATCCCCCTATATTCTTCACACGCGCAACAATTTTCTTGTCTTGACTCTGGAGATCCGAGATCGGAACGATTGTTTCCATGAGGTGATCGATAAGCCTATCTCTACGAATAAGGTACAGTAAAATAGGTACTGGTCGAATTGAGCCACTCTGTTGGTGAAACTGGGCCACTGCCGGTTTTCCCGGAAGTTCACAGTGGCGCACATTGCGGACAGGGTGGAGCAGTTTGGGAGTATGGAGAAGGCCCCTCGCTGAGGCGCTATCGTCAAGTGTACAGATCATGGCTAGGATCAAGCCACACGACATAGAAGGTATCGCCCAGCAAGATTCCGTGTACTCGGCCATGCTGATCTCTTGTCAGTTGAAACTGCCATGCGGCCTCGCTGCAAAGCTGCTCATCAAGAGAGGCAAATCCGCGCGGTTCCGTTGTCTTGCTAAAATCAATGCGATGCGATCGCAGGGCAGATGAACGGTTCGTCTGAAACTCCATCACGGTGAGCCGAGACAAATCTCGCAGTCTCTCCAGGAGCTTCCTCAAATATCCGCTCTGGCAGTGATGAAGAGAGAACTTCGGGTGTGTGAGATCCACATGCTTGAATGAAAATCGGAGCGTACCTGTGCCGGGGTCTGGTGAAACTGGCGGAATACGCTTAGCGCGACGAGGGACTCGCCCACGCCTAATGTTCTTCTTGGGCACGCGCTCTGTAGTAGTTCCTCATGTCATTATGGGAGATCACAGCATTGGACGATTCATCCAGCGGTACATCGCCTCGTGCATTCCGCCACGGATCTTCCTGGTGCGTGAGTTTTTCCAACTGGTAGGCACTCAACTCCCCGTACACATCCATGACTTCATTGAGGAACTCACGAGTGTCCGTGTCGAACTTCGCATCCCCCGGTTCGTCGGGAATGGGTCTCCACGAGAGCGGTTTGTACTGATGGTAAACTGACGGCACGACAGGCCCGTGAACCCACGCCTCAATCTGTTGGGGAAAGAGGGGCTTGCCGGTGAGGGCGAGATGCCACGCCTGTGCGTAGTACAGCAGCTTTTGCAGTTTGAGATTAGAAATCGGATCGCCGTGCTGATGTGAGAATGCAATGATGTACTGAGCGACTTCGTGCGCGGTGCTCATACGTTTCCCCTTGCTACGTGACGATCATCTCCTTACGAAACATCATGGACTAAGAAAAAACAAGGGCTTCCAAGAATATACTCCCGTGTCACAGATGACCATCTGGCGTGGGGCATCCACACAACAGTGCGCGACGGGAGTGGTTGCTCTTTCTGTGTACCACGTGCATGGACCGGGGCAAATAGGAGTCCACCGTGAACCAACCCGCTTTTGCAGGCCGAAGCCATATCCTTACTCGCCGAAGGCATGACGCTGCGGGCAACGGAGGGACTGACTGGAGTCAGGCGCAACACCATCATGCGTCTGGGCGACTGGTCGGGATAGCTTGGCGTCGCTTACACCATGCCCGGACGCTGAACCTCTAGGTGGCCCGGCTCGAACTAGACGAGACGTGGAGCGACATCCAGAAGGAGCAGCCCCGTCCACCCGGCCGAGCAGGGCGATTGCACCATGTTGGACGTTGAACAAAGCAGGGATCGAACGCAGCGGAGCCTGCTTCGGGCCGGCCAAGGAAATTCACCAGGGGAATTCCGATTTGGAAAAGTTAACACGGCGTACATCAAGCGGGCCAGCCTGCATCAAGCGGGCCAGCCTGCATCAAGCGGGCCAGCCTGCATCAAGCGGGCCAGCCTGACGGTGCGGATGCACCTGCGCCGTTGCGCTCGCCGAACCAACGCTCGGCGAGAAGCTGAAGCAGCACTGAGCAGCCAGCGCCTTGCGTGCTGCGTTGGAGTCGGGCGCATGAGACGCTGCGGGGCACACCCAGCTATTGAGCTTGCCTGTCATATTGGGAGCATCGGGGAGCTAGTGCGTGAGGCTCAGGCCGCTCCGCCTCTTGCCCCGACCTCCCCACCCCATCCGAGCAAACGGACGGGGCCGGAAACCGTTCGAGCGACGGATCATTCGAGGGGGGGGGGGGAGATTCGGTGGAGGAGTACGACACAACTCCTTCACAGGAAAAACCCTGACCGGGGTACCGGCCGGCCCGGGCACCACATCAACCCTGAGAAAGAGAATTGCCGTAACAACTCTTTGAATTTCTGGAGACGGGCAAAATGCCTGTCCAGGCCATTATCCATGAACGGCTCCATGTCTGCGGGAAACATGAAACCGACGAGTCCACCATCTTGAGCGGTGCGGGGTGACTCACTTTGACGGTGGGAGTAGCGCAGTTTGCATGACGGGACTTTGGGAAAATCGCCGCCTGCGCTACCAAGCCGCTCAATTTGCGTCACGCAGAGCCTCACCGTACCAGCAGCACCAAGTAAATAGGTATTTGAGGGGGCAGTCGGCAAGGGAGGTGCACCTCCCTTGCCGACACCCGCTACGCACTTTTAGCCTGTCCCTCGTCAATGCTATCGAAGACCTGTTTAGCGATGCGCAGGCCGTTGACGCCAACTGGCCAGCCGCCGTAGTGAGCGAGGTGGATCATGATCTCGTTAATCTTGTCCCGGCTGATGCCGATGTTGAGCGCACCGCGGATATGGACCTTGAGTTCCGGGTCGCGGCCCAGCACAGTCAGGGCGGCCATGGTAATCATTGAGCGCTCTTGAATGGCCAGACCGGCCCGGCCCCAGATATCGCCGAACAGATTTTTTACCGTAATATCCAGAAAATCCTCGTGCATGCTGCCCGGTCGGGGTTCTACGCCGAAGAGTTCCTTCATCTTTGCCGCACCTTTTTCGTATCGTTCGGAATCTGCCATATGCGCCTCCTTCTGTTGTGAGATATGCACGCTGGACCCTTGCCTAGCGTGGATCCATTGTCTAGTATCGGACTGGATGTTCTGCCGTCAAAACCGCAAAAGGGTGTCCCATGTCTTTTGAAATCAACGTTCACGAACTCCATGCCAAACGCAACGCGGGTGAAGACTTCGTGCTGCTTGATGTCCGCGAGGCCGAAGAAGTGGCACTGGTCCAACTCCCGCACTCGGTGCATATCCCAATGGGCGATATCCCCAGCCGTTTGCCCGAACTCGACCCTGAGGCCGAAACGGTGGTCTACTGCCACCATGGGGTGCGGAGTCTGCGGGTTGTCCACTTCCTGCGCCAACACGGATTTGCGCGGGCTGTCAATCTGGCGGGCGGAATAGAGGCATGGGCAAGCGAAGTCGACCCCCGTATGGTCCGATACTAAACCTGTATTGTGAGATAGGAACACTATGAGCGAACACTCTCCCTCCATGCCCGCCCCCCAAGCCCTAGGGCCTCTGCACGGTATCCGCGTGATTGAATGTGGTCATATGGTTGCAGCTGCGTATGCGGGCAAGCTGATGGCCGACCTTGGCGCGGAGGTGGTTAAAGTCGAAGAACCGAGCGGCGACCTTGCCCGGCAGCGCGGGCCGTATCCAGGGAATACCCTCCATCCTGAGAAAAGCGGACTGTTTCTGTACCTGAATACGAATAAGCGCGGGGTGACGCTGAACCTGGAGACGGCAAAAGGCCGAGAATTGTTCCAACGAATGATTAAAGACGCGGATGTCGTGGTTCATAATTATCATCCCACCCAACTCCCCTCCCTTGGTTTGGAGTATGAAGCCTTAGCCCAGCAGAATCCCGAATTGGTGGTAACCTCGATTTCACCCTTTGGGCAAACCGGCCCGCACCGGGATTACACCGCGCATGATTTAACCATGTGGAGTGCGGGGGGCATTGTTTTTCTCGGCGGACTGGGTGAACGGCCCGACCTGCCGCCCCTCAAGGCCGCCGGTCAGCAGGCAGGATTCCAGGCCGGAGTCAACGCCGGTATCGCCTCGCTGGGGGCCCTGTATGCCCGACTCAGGACGGGCAGAGGCCAGCACATCGACATCTCGGTTCAAGAATGCCTGGTCGCCATTATGGAGAACAACTATATTGCTTGGCCGTACGATCAGACGACGCCGTCGAGACTCGGCTTTCGGTTGATTCCCCAGGACGTCCTGCCCTGCCGCGATGGCTATATTTATGTGCTCGCGGTGGAAGAGCATCAGTGGCAGAACGCAGTTGAGCTGATGGGGAATCCAGACTGGGCGAACACCGAACTCTTCCAGGATTTTGTGGCTCGCTCGGTCAACTGGGACGCCCTGAAAGCGCTGCTGGAAGACTGGTTGCAAGACAAGTCGGTCCAGGAAGTCTACCACGGGGCGCAGAAACGGCGTGTGCCTTTTGCACCGGTCTCGACCATGGGCGACCTGCTCAAATCCGAACATCTCAACGCGCGGGGCTTTTTTGCTGAGATCGGGCATCCAGAAGCCGGCTCTCTTCGCTATCCGGGTGCGCCGTTCAAATTTACCGCCTCGCCGTGGACCCTGCGCAGTCCGGCCCCGTGCCTGGGCCAGCACAATGAGGAGGTCTACTGCGGGCAACTCGGGCTTACGTCGGGAGTATTGCAGTCATTGCAAGCAACGAAAGTGATTTGAGAGCAGGGATAAGGTGTGAAGAATGCTATCTGAGCAGTTGCCGTTATCGGGTATTCGTGTGGCCGATTTTACCTGGGTTTGGGCTGGGCCGTTCTGCACCTTGCAACTGGCCCATCTGGGAGCCGAGGTCGTTCGGGTCGAGTCAGAGAGCCGCCTGTGTGTCACACGGCGTATTCCGCCGGTTGCCGATGGGGAAGCCGGGCCGAACCGCTGTGGGTATTTTAATCAGTACAATCAGGGCAAACACTCGATATGCCTCAATCTCAAAAATCCGAAGGGCCTGGAGGTCGCAAAAAAGCTGGTTGCCGCCAGCGATATCGTGGCTGAGAATTTTGCCGCGGGGGTCATGGACCGGATGGGCCTGGGATACGAAACCCTCAAAGCGATAAAGCCCGATATCATCATGATTGCGCTCTCCGGCTATGGTGCGACCGGGCCAGAAAGCCCGTATGTGTCCTATGGTCCGGCCCAGGTGCCGATGAGCGGGCTAGCCTCCCTGACGGGCTTTCCCGACTCTCCCCCGATGAGTGTCGGGTTCTCTTATGGCGACCCGAACGGCGGGCTGCATGGCGCCTTTGCCGTGTTGGCCGCACTGATGCATCGCGCCCGGACTGGGGAGGGGCAGTATATTGACATGTCGCAGTGGGAGACCTCGGTGGCTCTCGTGGGCGAAGGAGTCCTGGCTCAGGAAATGAACGGCACCGCACCCCAGCGGATAGGTAACCGCGACCCGCATATGGCTCCGCACGGCCTATTCCGCTGTGAGGGGGAAGACCGTTGGGTCAGTATTGTAGTGGCAGACGATGCCGAGTGGCAGCGGCTGTGTACGATCATGGAGAAGCCGAGTCTGGCCAGCGATGCCCGGTTTGCGACGCTGGCAGCCCGGAAGGACAACGAAGATGCCCTCGAAGCCGCTGTCATGGACTGGACTGCCATGCGGTCCGCGGGAGAGGTCACCCGCACACTCCAGGCCGCGGGTTTGGCCGCCTTTCCCGCAGTGACCAATAAAGAGCTGGTCGAAGACGAGCACCTGCGCTCTCGCCCCTTCTTTGCCGAGCTTGAGCACCCGGAGGTCGGGGTACGGCAACACGCCGGCATCCCGTGGCATTTCTCCGACACCCCGTGTCAGGTCCGTCGGCCCGCGCCCTGTTTTGGCGAGGATACCGAAGACGTATTACAGCGCGTGTTGGGGTATTCGGCCGACGAAGTCACCACCCTTAAGGACAATGGGATCTTAAGCTGAGGTTGGCTGGTCTCCTCTGAAGGGCCGCGCCATGTGTTCTTCTCTCCGTTTTCTCCTTTTTCTAGTCGGGTTTCTACTGCCGCACGGCGGTATGGCAGGTCCGACTCACGCACAGCATGGCGGCCTACCTATGGAGTTGTATGGGACGGTCAGCTTAGCGCCGGGCAGTCAGGTCGTGACACTTGCCGTGGGAAAGGGAGAAACCGTGCGTTTTCGGATCCAGGATGTGGAGAGCCGCTATCCCAATTTCTCGGTGATCAAATTTCTGTCTGAAATCCGCTATCGCCAACCGAGTCTGTATATCAAGGGCCCGGCGCACTACGTGGACATATTGCGTAAGGAAAAGCCCGAAAAACGTCTGCTCCGGCTCTCCGGTTTATACTATTCGAGCGCTCGTAATTTCGTGCTGAGCCGGGTGAGGCCGATTCGTCCGGGCGAGCAAACCGAGCGCCGCTCCTAAACGCTGACATCGGGCGCGGCGGCCCTGGCCTGTCATACCCGCTGACGAAAGCGGACGAGAGAACGAGCGAAAAAAGAAGGCGATTGTGGTTGGCGTTGAAGCCATGGCCGACACCTATCAGAGCGTGCTCTGCCCTGATTGCATCGTCGGGGGCTTCACGGCGCTTTGGCTTGGTGATTCCCGAGGTCCGCCGGGGCGAGGAGGCCGGCGTGGAGGGCGAGCGCGCTCTCCCTTGCTCGTCGCCTTCGTGTGCGAGCGGCGGTTGGCGCGGGCCGGCGCCCCAGGGCGGCGGGCGGGCGTGTCGGGGTGCGCGCGGCGCGCGTGAGCCGGTGGCGCACCGGGGACCGGGCGCGCGGCGCGGCGCGCCCGCAGGCGCTTAGCGGCGCCCGGCGCGCGGGCTGGATTGAGGCGCCGCGCGGCGGGAGCCCGCCCCGTCTTGCGGAGGCGCCGGCCAGGACCCTTGCGGAGGTGCGCGCGGCTCTCGGGGCGCGGGGGCTGGTCTGCCGCTCCGGGGCGCGCCCGTGCGTCCTTGGGCGCCCCGGCCTCCCGCGACAACAAAGCCCGGCCCCGCGGCGGCGCCGGCCCGCCCGGGGGGTTTTCCTCGCCGAGCCCGGGGCCAAGACCACCCTAGCCCCCCCCCCCCCCCGGACACGGGTCCCCCCTGCGTCGTCGGCCTCACGAGGCGCGGCAGGATCACCCCCGTCGGGCGGCCCGGCGCCCTCGACCGAGACGCCTGCGAGCCCTACCTCAAGGAGGGCCGCGCCCCCGCCCGGCGCCCCGGCGCCCGCGGCGTCCTGGACCCCCGCTCCCGCCACCCGGGGCCCCAGGCCCGCAAGAGCAGGGAGGACGCCGGCGCCCCGCGCCTCGTCCGGCCCCCAGACCGCCCCGCCGGCACTCCCCGCGCCCTGGCCGGCGCCCCGTGCCAGGCCCGCCGCCCCGCGCCAGGCCCGCCGCCGACAGGCCGCCGCGCGCACCGGCGCCCGCTTGGGGCACGCCAGCGGCCCCCTCTCACCCCCCTGCTCTCCCCCAGCAAGGCCACACCTCCGTCACCGCCGCGGGATACCGCCCTACAGGATCGGATTCCGCTCTAGCTTCTCTGTATTTGGGACAAGACCACCTGGCCCAAGAAATAGACCCACGACCGTAGACCGAAACTTTTTAAGCCTGGGTCGGTCGGGACCGAAAGAAGGGGAACGCATGGATTTTGGGATACTGTTGCCGTTTCGGAATCCGAAACAATGGGAAGTGCCGTTTCCGCAGCTCTACCTGGAGCATATCGAACAAGCGATCTTGGCCGAAGAGTTGGGCTACGATCATGTCTGGACGACCGAGCATCATTTTGCGGACGACGCTTGGTCACCTTCCCTGCTGCCGATCCTGTCCGCCATGGCCATGAGAACCAGCCGCATTCGGCTTGGAACCTATATTCTCATCCTGCCCCTGCATAACCCGGTTCGGGTCGCGGAAGATGCCGCAACCGTCGATATCCTCTCCAACGGGCGGCTCGACTTGGGGCTCGGCCAGGGCTATTGGTTGAGCGAATTCGCCAGCTTTGGTATTCCGCGCAAAGAGCGTGCGACGCGGCTCGAAGAAGGGGCCGAGATTGTCCGGCGCTGTTTTACCGAGGACAGCTTCTCTTTCGAGGGGGAGACACTATAATCTGCGCGAATTGGCCATGGCTCCCAAGCCCGTCCAAAAATCCCACCCGCCGATCTGGGTCGTGGCGATGGCGGAGAAATCGGTCGCTCGGGCTGCGAGACTGGGCTATCTGGGCGGCAGCGGCGGAGTTGACTTACAGCAGATGTATGATGCCGGACTCCAGCACTACGGCCGTAATACGGACGATTATCATATTGCCCAGCTGCAGGCTGTCTATGTGGCCGAGAGCCGAGCACAGGCCTGGGACGATGTGGAACCGCATCTGTACTACATGATGAGTTCCTATGACCGGCGCTTTAAGGAGGCTGACGACCTGCCCTGGAGCGGCTCGGTCATGTCCACTCCTACGGTGCCACCGGTGGGCGAGCTACGCCACGTCAAAGATCTGTCCTTTTTCCAAGCGCCGCTCATTGTCGGTACTCCAGACGATGCCATTCAGGAAATCGAGCGCTACAGCGGGGAAACACGAGTCTCCCATCTGGTGATGTGGATGCAGATGGCGGGGCTTGATCCGAAAAAATCGCAGCGCTCAATGGAGATGTTTGCCAAAGAGGTCATGCCGCATTTTCGGTAGGAGAGGGTCCGTCTCATGCCGTCCGCCGCACATATTGCTGGTATCCGTGATCCGGCATTCAAGCCCGTCCGCGAAGCGCTTGCTTATGGACAATCTAGGAGGCAAAAAAATGACAAAAAGAGTGATCCGGCATTCAAGCCCGTCCGCGAAGCGTTTGAGCAAAGTCTGGCAGATGGTAAAGAGCTTGGCGGGTGCGTGGCCGTTGTCGTGAACGGAAAGACGGTTGCTGATGTGGGGCGGGTTATAAAGACCGGGCACGGACGCAGCCATGGGAGCGGGGATGCCCTCGTGTGCATGTTCTCGGTCGGAAAGCCGCTTTCCCCATCCTGCCGGTATTGATCCTCACCGATCGGTATCGAATTGAACTTGACCAACCTGTCCCTCGTTATTGGCCAGAGTTTGGCCAAGCAGGCAAAGAGCACACTACCGTCAGATAGGTGATTGCCCATCAGGTCGGTATTCCGGGTGCGCTCAAGGCCCGCAAAGGCGATGCCTCCCATTGGGAAACATGGTCCGGGCTATCGAGGAACGAGAGCCGTTGTGGGAGTCTGACACGAACGGCCGCTACCATACGGTTACCCTAGAGCGTGTCCCGTTTAGATTGCAGCATCTCCGGCAGTCTGGAGAGAGTTCGCGCCTGCGGGCGGCGTGAGTTGTGGCCCACGGCTTCCGCGAGGGCGCCCAGCGGCGGCCCTGGGGCGGTTCGGCGCCCGGCACCGCCCGTGCTGGAGCGTGGCGAAGGGCAGCGCCAAGGGATTGAGAGCGGGCGAAGACGGCGGCAAGCACCAGAATTGAGCACCCGCGGTCGTGAGGAGGGCGCGGAGGGCGTGCGGCCGCGAGGGTCCAGGAGGACGAGGGCACTCGGCTTCAGGGGGAGGCCGGTGGACCGGGGCGACGGGGGCACGGAACGACACTCCGGTGAGGGGCCCGGCGCAGCCGCCGGGCGCGGGCAAGCCCTCACCGCGCCCGGCAGGCGCGTGCCGTTGGGCCCCCACCCGCGGCCCGGCACCAGATAGGGCTTGCTCCCGGTTGCATCTTTGGCACCCCAGCGGCGCGGAGCACGCCGGGCCAGGAAGCGCGTCCCGCGGCGCCGGCTGCTCGCGGGAGCGGCCCGTGCCTATGCAACGACGAACAGGCTTTTTTTGACGCGCACTCCCGCGCGGCGCAGCAACGTCCACCCCGCTTTGGGCGAACCCCTTACCCCGCGGGCGGCCCGTTCCGCCTGCCGGTCCCGGACCGGCAGAGGAGGGGGGGGGAGCGCTGCGAGGAGGACGGCGCGCTGAGCCGCCAAGAGGAGTTGGCGAGGACCGCCCGGCTTGCCCGGCGCACCACCTCCCGTCTCGCTCAAGCGCTGGTGCCACGTAATCACAGAAGAGACCGCCCCAGCGCACCAAGCCGCGGCCGCTCGCGTCGTCCCTCCCGCTCTAATCGCAGCCACCCCACGCGCCCGCAGGCCAGTGGCGGAGGCTTGCAGGCCGGCGGGCCTCCGCCACCCCGCAGGCCGTTTGAATCAGAATGCCCACAAAAAGGGAACCGTATGGATGCAATTAAGCAATGACAGGCTCTAGGCGCACGGCGGCGGGCGCGCCTCCCAGGGCCTCTCGCCGCGGGCCCGGCGTGATGGCCGGCACGGCCGCAAAATTGCCTCCCGGATCCCTGGAGCCAGAGGGAGGGGAGGCCAGTGGCGGGTGGCCCGGGATCAAACCGGTTCGGGTGAGGCGAGACTCGCCGCAAAGCCCGGGCGGCCTCGGCCAGCCTCTCCTCGCGTACTTGGGCGGGCGGCGGGCTCGGCCACCCCCTGCCCTGCCCTGCCTAAGCCAGCGGCGGGGCTCGCCGCAAGGCCAATGGGGGCCGGGGCCCCGCCGCCCGCTCGAAGAGGGAACGGAGCGGAACCGCTCCGGGGCGGCCTGGTCCCCGCAGGGGCCCTCGCAGGTGGGGCCTTGGGCGCACCGTCTCGGCGGGAGCGCCCCGGGGCTCAAGACACTCCCCTGGCCCCGGCCACGGAGGGCCCTCGCCCCGGCCGGTGCTGCAGGCCCCTCCTCGCCGTGGCCGCCCCGGGTGGCAAGGGCCCGGGCCCCTTGCCCGTTGCAGACCGAGAGGACGAGGGGGGGTTGCATGCGGGGGGGGGGGGGTAAGATACTCTCCAGTCATCTTCACATGAAAGAGGTCCCTATGGCGATTTTTAGAGATGCCGGGAAACCCAACATGGCGTACTACTCGGCTTTCCAGCGGGCGTACTACGATAACCCCGACAATCAGTACTGGAATGAGACGTATCAGGCTACGGAGCGCAAAGACATCTTCGTCTTTCGGGAGCGGCACGGGGAGGACACGATCCGGGACTTCGCCCTGAACGACAAGATCCGCTTCGTGGATTTCGCGGGGACGTTTCGCGATCTGACCTTCGCGGTCGATGCGGATGCGGGGGTTGGAGATTGCGGTGTCAGAGCCGATGAGGCGCTGGCGCCTGGGATGGCAGGGGAGAACGGCGTCGGCCTTGAGGGCGGCGAGACGGGGGCGGAGGGCATGGGGGTCGTAAGCGGTGTCGGCCAGCACAGGGCGGGGCTGCACCCCCGGCCATTCAGGGCAGGGCCCGTGGCGCGTCGCAGCCTGTCCGGGCGAGAGGAGCACACGGAGCGGGCGTCACCTTTGGCTCTTCTACCGGACTCGCTGTGCCCAACGGGGCACCCTGTGTGCAGACAAAAGGGATAGGTAATGTTTAACTACATCATAAAGGACATACATGGATGTAGATGGTACGGCGCAGTGGTCGTAGGAGGGATTATCCTATGTCTCTCCCTTGGAGGGGCTCCGGCCTCCGCTCAGCAGGCAGTTCTGGAAAATCCCCCGAGGAACTCCTTTCAGAGTGGTATTGGCGTAATCTCGGGTTGGGTGTGCGAGGCGGCGCAGGTCGACATCGTCATTGATGACCATGGGAGCCTACAGGCACCTTATGGTACAAGCCGGGAGGATACGGGGAGTGTCTGTGGGGATACGAACAACGGTTTTGGGTTGTTGTTCAACTGGAGTCTGCTTGGGGATGGGGTGCATACTGTTCGTGCTCTCGCTGACGGCGTAGAGTTTGCCAAGGCAACGGTCTCCGTGATCACACTTGGAACAGAATTTCTCAGGGACGTGGAGCGGGAAGCGAGTCTTACGGGATTTCCATCTGCGAGGGACAGCCTCTCCCTGCAGTGGGAACAGAGTATCCAGAATTTCGTCATCCGAGGGACGAATGGTGCAAGCGGCGGGAATGCAGGTGTCCCGCCGAAGATTTTGGAGAATCCCCAGCCAGGGGCATTTGTGAGTGGAATCGGTACCATCTCGGGCTGGGTGTGTGACGCCAGCAAGATAGAGATTGAGTTTGATAATGACACGCCCAATAAGGTGCAAGCAGGGTATGGGGTGCCGCGAAGGGATATGGCGGGTATCTGCGGAGATACGGACAATGGCTTTGGGCTGTTGTACAACTGGAACAATCTCGGAGACGGTCTTCACACTGTTCGTGCTCTCGCCGACGGTGTAGAGTTTGCCAGAGTAACGGTCGCTGTGAAGACATTTGGGGAAGAATTCCTCACGGATGTCCGTGGCTCCTTGACGATCTCCGACTTTCCTCAACCTGGAGTCAATGTCGACCTTCTGTGGCAGGAGAGTCAGCAGAATTTTGTCATTTCGGGAGTCTCTGGAAGCGGGTCTGAGGGGGTACGAGCTGGCT
The DNA here is from genome assembly GCA_965116085.1 of uncultured Binatia bacterium (SeqCode). Classification (GTDB taxonomy): domain Bacteria; phylum Desulfobacterota; class Binatia; order Bin18; family Bin18; genus Bin18. The sequence goes on along the minus strand of OZ220487.1, from coordinate 2,841,731 downwards.
TAGATGCCCTGAAGGTTGGCAATGTGCGCGAGGCCAATCATGCTTTCCGCCAAGCAGCGATGAACGACCCGGCCGATGCGACTGCCGGACTTTATCACGCCGTGACCCGAATTGCGACAAAGGCGATTGACTCTCCGCAACTCAGAGGACTTGCTCGTCGTAGCGGTCTATCTCTTGGTGGGGATGCAAGCAATGTCTGCCTAGCGGCCTTCCCGCCTCCCCGCCTTCCCGAGGAGATTCCGTCCGGGGCTCCGCAAACGGCAGAGATTCTCGGTGCTCTTCGGAACGTCCTCGTACCGGAGATTGATGCCGCTCTCACGACCCTGAACGGACTTCCCGTTTCACTCCAAGCACCTTTTGTTCTAGGAGATTTGCCGCACTGCTTGTCGGTGATCGTTGATGACTTCGTCGTGGAGATTGACCGGAGTGATGTGCAGGTTCTCACCGCTGCCCTGCAGGCAGTCCGGGGCGGATTAGAGATTCTTGCCGCCTATGACACAGATGTGGACTTGCAAGTGCTCACAACACTAACTCTACAAAACATATTGGCCGTAGAGCCAGCGACCTTTCCTTTGGTTTCGCGTGCGCGTCTCTCTTCAGCACAGACATTCTTTGACCACGCCTTAGCGAATGCGAGTCAGGCGATCAGCTCGGTTCTGGCAGAAACGGATAGCCAAGCAGACGATGTGCTCGTCATTACTCCAGGGGATGTTGCCGAGGCCCAAACCATAAAGCAGGTTCTGGATCTCGTGCGCCAGTCCCTGCGCGGGACCGTTGTACTCCCGGCAGGTATTGGCCTCAACGACCCCGAACGGCTCAATTTGAGTGTATTCTTTTCAGGCCGTATCAGAGCGTTACGGCCACTATTGTTGGCTCCTCGGGGTGTCTTTTCTGATTCGACTTTTGGCGGAATAGCACCAGACTTCACTCAGCAAGACATTGAGAGATACGTCCCGGAGAACTTCCTGGTGTGGTTGGTTGGTGAGTGATTATCGTGACACGATTCTTCAGCAGCATTCGATTGGTACGCTGGCTCCTCTATGCAAGCGTCCTGAGCCTGTGCTTGGGTGCTGTCGTACTGGGTTTCTACAATCGACGTGAGGAATCCACCTTTTCTCCCAAGACAGGAACCAACGTATCTTTGGAAGGATTTCGGACTACATTTTATGTGGACGGCCGTCCGCAGTTGCACGTCTCTGGTGACTCATTATCCGTTTTCAAAACGCGCCTCATAGGCCCATTTCGTCTCGGTTTTCTGCATACCCTCAAGGGACGGAACATCGGGGTCGAGATCGTTGATATGGCAGAGTTTGAAGAGGCTCGCCACGTAGACGCTTCCACCTTTTCACCTCAACGTGTTCTCTCCCGCCTTGTCCCACAACAGACGTTAGGGACATCTCGGATCGACCTGCAACCTGTCTCCTTCCGGATCAATCGAGACGAGCAGTTTTTTCTCAGCCTCTCTGCCGACCGCGCACGGGTCAAGCTTGGCAGCTCGAAGGTGAAGTTCCGTGGGAATGTCACGCTGCGCTCCCATACCGAAGAGCGGCTCAGCGCGGATGAGATGCGCTGGGACCGGCAACACAAGGCCTTTGAAGTGAAGGGGGCTTATGTGTGGGCAAGCTCTCACGCAGAACAGCGAGGTTCTGATGCATCATTTATCGTCGACCGAGACGGTGCTCTGAAACGCTCCTTTCGTAATCAACACGTTGCTTCCGGCGAGATACCCTAGACGCTCAATGTCTTTTCATCCGTCTACAACTCCAGATGCCGCTCCGGCAAACCGTCTGTATCAAAGCCGCACGGCAGCTGAATGGCGTAACCCGTAAAATTGAAAATCGGGGTATAGAGCCTAAAGTCTGAGGACACGATGCTCAAGGCCGGGCACCGCTGGTGGGCAGCATCAGGACATAGACACTGGTGTCGAGAGCCTGAAGAAAGTCGATCTGCACCTGGGCGCGGACCTGGGTGTCCATCAGATATTGCGCCCCGCTGACCAGGAGACCGTAGGCCACAAAGAGCTTGGCGTGGGGACTATATTTCTCTCCGCAGTTGCGCACATTATCCACGTGGATGGGAGCGTATTCGGACAATAATCCCGTCCACTCAAGGGCCTGGAGCTAGGGCCTGTTACCACTACCGCAACGCATTGATGATGAGTGCGAAGACGAGGCATCCGAGGACTAGCACGTCGCGTTGCTCGCAGCGCGAGCAGAGGCGGCGGCATCCCTGCAATCGACGCAACACCCGCGCGATTGCGGTGCGCCGCGTGGACATCTCACGGGCGTACGCCCAAGGCTCCCCCCGGCTCCGTCGCGGCGGCCCCACGGGCGCATACCCCAGCGCCACGGCCAAGTGCCGCGTCTGGGCGCCAGCGGACGCCCGGGCCCTCAGCACCGCGGGAGGAACGGGGGGCGGGTCCAGGCGAGTCCGCAATTGGCGGCCCGCCGGGGCGGCGGGGGCGGGCCCGGGCGAGCGCGTGCAGGCGAGAGCCGTGCGATCGTCCGCGGCACCCCTAGGCGGAACTTCATCAGCGCTCAGCTGATCTAACACGCGGAATTGGTTGTGCAATCGGCGTGATTGGAGGTGTTCAGCCTGGCAGTATGTGCCCATAATGGTTGGGAGGATATGTTGGAGGTCGTGCGGGATTGACCGGCGATATGTGGGGATTGACTGTCGGTGTCATGTGCCCAGAACGGGTGCCCCCTGGCCTTCACCCTCGCACGCGTCCCCAACCAGACCGGACAGCCCGCCGTGCTGCTCAGCCAGGCCTGGCGCGAGGGAGCCAGGAGCCGCAAGAAGACCGTCGCCACCCTCTCCCTGCTCCCCGCTCATGGCATCAAGGGCTTCCGCACCGTGCTGCAGGGCGGTGGCGCGGTGGGGGCGGTCGGGGATCTCATGCCCGTCGAGCGCTCGCTGGCCCACGGCCAGGTCATGGCCGTGCTCGGCCCCGGTCGCCGGCGCGGCGTCGCGCGCCTGCTGCACCGCCAGGAAAGCCGCCCGCGCCCGCGGGCGCGGGCGGCCGTCGTCGCCCGGGTTCTGAACCCGGCCTCCACGCGTGCCCCCGCCCGGCGGCGGTCGCCGGCGACCGCCCCCAGCAGTCTCGGGCCCTTGCTCGCCCTGGGGCCCGTCACCGGCAACGAGCTGCTCGCCCTGCGCGACTGGCTGCTCGCCCGCCCGCGGTGGATCGAACGGGTTCTGGCGCGGCGCCCCCTGGAGGAGGCGCCGCTCCTCCTCGACGACGGGTCGCGTGCCTGGCTCGAGGGCCGGCTGTGGCCGCGGGCCGCCTGCGGTCACACCCGTGCCGGCAAGCGGGGCAAGCCGCCGGTGGTGTGCGGCCTGTTGTGCCGTTCCAGGGGGGGCCCAGTGCGGGGGAGGTGTTTGCCGGCACCACCGCGGCCCCGGCGCCCCTGGCCTCCCAGGGGGCGCGGAGCCGCCCGCGCTTCGCCAGGGCCCGCGTGGCCCTCTGGGGGGGGGGGGGACCGCGGCAGGATCACCCCGGCCCGCATCCGCGAGGCCCTCGAGCCGGCGGGCCGGGCCTGGGGCTCGGCCCTGAAGACGGCCGACCTGCGCCGGCTCCGCCAGGGGCCCGCGCCGGCGCGCTCACCGGAGGCGCGGGGGGCGGACCTGGGGGCCGAGAGCACCAGGCCCGACTTCCCCGGAGAACGGCTCATGGTGTGCCTCACCCCGCGCCTGAGAGCGGCCCGTCGGCGCCAGCGCGCGGCCCGGCGGGAGGCCACCGAAGAGGGGCTGGAGGCGATCGCCGCCTCGGGCCGCGCCGGACCCCTGAAAGGCGCCGCGAGGATCGGCCCCCGGGGCGGCCGCGACGCCACCCGCCGCCAGGTCGCAAAGCACTTCGACCTCCCCATCACCGACCCCGCCTTCCCCTGGCGGCGCCGACAGCAGCGGATCGACCGGGAGGCTCGCTTGGACGGGCTCTACGTCGTCCGCCCCCGCCTTGAGGCCAGCGCGCCCGCCGCTGCGGGCGAGGCCTACCAGAGCCTGGCCCCCGTCGAGCGCGCCTGCCGCGGCGCCAAGAGCGAGCTGAAAATCCGCCCGGGCTGGGGCTACCCCGAGGATCACGTCCGCCGCCCCGTGTTCCGGTGCAGGCTGGCCTGGTATGGGGAATGGCACCTGCGCCCGCGCCGGGCCCCGCTGCTCTTCGAGGACGAGGACCGGGAGGCGGCCCGCCGCCCGCGCGCGCCGCCGGTCGAGCAGGCTCAGACCTCGCCGTCGGCCAGGCGCACGGCCCGGCCCCGGCCGCCCCCCGCCGGGCTGCCGGGGCACAGCTTCCGCCCCCTCATCGACGATCTGGCCAGCGGCGCCGTCCATGGCATCCGCCTGCCTGGAGACGGCACGCACCGCACGACCAGCGTCACACAGCCGCCCAGGCTGCAGAGACGCGCCTGCCAACGCCTCGCCCTCAAACCAGACCGCACTGTTCCCATCAACAGGACAGGTTGAAACCAGCCTCCTCAGCACAATAATGACGTCAAATCAAAACCTTGGAAGCCATCTGCCTACCTGGAAGACCATGAAGTTCCGCCTAGGCATCGTGGGGGTCCACCCGCCTCGGGAGCGGCCGAGGGATTGAGGACCGGTTGTTTTCGCGCCCCCGTGCCGGCGGGAGGGACTTTGACGAGGGGGCGGGCTAGCGACCGGGCCGCCCGCTGGATCCGCACGATCTGTTCTCGTTGCAGACGCTCGAAGACCCGGTCGAGCACGCCGGTTTGCGACCAGCGGGGCAGCCGGGGGGAGATGGTGTGCCAGGTGCCAAAGCGGGGCGGCAACCCGCGCCCTGTGCCGCCCTGCGCGGCGACCGACCAGAGGGCGGGGAGCACGGGGCGAGGGGCGAGGCGGACAGGGCCGCGCGGCACCGGGAGAGGGGGCGCGCTCCGGTCGTCTGGAGCTTGCGTGCGGTCCCTACAGCCAGGAGACCAGAATCATGCGCATGAGTGTTAACAGGCCCTAAGCCAGCGGAAGGAACATCAACAATTTCTGCTCCGAGGCGCTCGAACTGCCGTATCCCCTGATGATAAGGTCCGAGCAGTTTGGGGTCACAGTTGTCTTCATAAATGGAACGCAGCAACCCGACCCGCATGCCGGTAATGTCCTGACCGAGCTTCTGGGGCAAGTCCGGCACGGGCATATTTGCCGAGGCCGGATCCAGGAGGTCGCAGTCGCCACAGTCCTGCAGCATGAAGGCCGCATCGGTCACGGTTTGGGCGAGCGGGCCGGTATGGTCGAGACTCCACAAAAGCGGATACCCTCCCGCTCGACTGACACGTCCATAGATCGCCGTCCGACAATACCGCAACACCGAGCCAGCCAGCGGGTGGAGCCGTCCGTACCCGCTCCCATGCCGACATAGGCCATCCTCGCAGCAGTAGACACAGCGGTGCCGCTGCTTGACCCGCCGGCGTCGTGGGCCAAGGCTCAGAGACTCTATGTTGGCTGGTAATAGGACTGTTTGATGGGCAAACCGCAGGTAAACTCATAGGGCGCGGTCTTGCCCAGGACCAGCGCGCCAGCCTTATTTGAGTTTGGCCGCCGAGGCACCGTCCTTCTCGGCCACATAATGCTCCAGTGACCGGGAGCCGCAGAGGGTTGGCCCGCATTCATAGATGTCTTTGATGCCGAGCCCGGGAGACCTCGCCGGAGGGGCCTCTTTTCGCTGAATGTTCCCCGTCAACTCCTCAATCGACATATAGGCGAGTTCTCGGGTAGCCGTCACCATGTCCCCTTTTATCTTATCGAGCGCATGGACCAGTACAGGCTCGCTTGCCGACGGATCATCTCCTCAACCAGTTGGCGGGACTGCCCCATGTCTTCCACGCCCTTGCCAGCACAGGAGGTTTTCATACGGGACCACCAACTCATTGAGTTCGGCCTCAGGCCACTCAATCTCTTACTCCGCGAGTTTCGCTGCAATGAGGGCTTTTACCTCCATGCCCTTCGCCTACTTCAGTTCCGTTTCCACAAAGACGAACTCGTAGTCATTGGTGTTCACCACATCGTGTTCGACGCCAGCATTACGAAAATAGGGGACGCCCTGGGTCAACCCGGCTTCGTGGTCACCGTCCAGAGCTTTCAGCAACAACTGGCCTGTTGTCATAGGGACGACAACATAGTCGTACTCGTGCCGGTGGTAGCCGGTTGCCGAGCGGGGAGCGAAACGCCATTCCGTCACGCGTACGCGCTCATTATCGATGAGAACGGTCGAGCGGGCTCGTTCTTGCGGCATACAACCCTCCTTCCCTGTTACTGTGGAGAGAGCGTAGCGCAAGAGTTTTGGGATGCAACTCTATTTCATGCCGGACTCAGAACTTTTGTCCTCCTCAGCAAAGTGCTATGGCGACAGAGGAGGAGGACGCCATGGCAACATCAAAGTCTGCCGTAATCCGAGCCAAGTTGGATCACCCGGTGATCGATTCAGATGGCCATATGATCGAATTTGAACCCGGCTTTCTCGACTATCTCAAACGAGAGGGCGGGGCCTCTATGGTTAAGCGCTTCCTCTCGCCTGAGCGCAACTCCGGCGGTTGGGGGCGGCTATTCCGTTGGTATGCGCTGTCACCCGAAGAGCGGCTAGACCAACGTGCGACGCGCTCCCCGTGGTGGCCGCTGCCGACCAAGAACACCTTGGATCGTGCCACCGCTATGCTGCCCAAGCTGCTGTCCGAACGGATGGACGTCATCGGCCTGGATTTTACCGTTCTGTATCCAACGCTCGGCCTCCAGTTCCCGCATATCGAAAACACCGAACTGCGCCAAGCAGCCTGCCGGGCACTCAATACTTTTCATGCGGAGTATTTCGGCGAATATGCCAGCCGGATGACCCCGGCGGCCGCCATTCCCATGCATACGCCGCAGGAGGCCATTGAAGAGCTTGAATTTGTGGTCCACGAGCTCGGCCTCAAGGCCGTGATGATGGCCGGGCATGTGCAACGCCCCATTCCGGTTGTCGAGCGTGCAGCCCCGCAGGTGGCCGAACACGCGTTTTGGCTGGATACATTCTGTTTGGACAGCGCGTATGACTATGACCCGGTCTGGACTCGCTGTGTAGAGTTGAAGCTCGCACCGACCTTTCATTCGCCGGCCATGGGCTGGGGCAGCCGGACTTCTATCTCGAACTATATGTATAACCACATCGGACATTTTGCCGCCTCGGGCGAGGCGCTGTGTAAAGCCATGTTCATGAGTGGCGTTACGCGTCGATTCCCGACGCTCAAGTTCGGCTTCCTGGAAAGTGGGGTTGGCTGGGCGTGCAACCTCTACGCCGATATGATCGGCCACTGGGAGAAGCGCAACGGGGAAAAGATGGACAACTACGATCCGGCCAATCTGAACACCGAGCGGTTGCTTGAGTTGTATCAACGCTACGGCGGCAAATGGGCTGAGGAGTATCCCGGCCGCCTGATCGATGAAAAAAACTTGATGGGCGGCACGCGGGAAGATCGGAGCACCCTGGATGACTGGAGGCGCTGCGGGATTGAAACAGCCGAAGACATCAAAGATTTGTTTGTCCCTAATTTCTATTTCGGTTGTGAAGCCGATGATCCCATGAATGCCACCGCGTTTAATGCCGGGCTGAATCCGTTTGGCGCACGCCTCAAGGCCATTTTCAGTTCGGACATCGGCCACTGGGACGTGCCCGACATGGAAGGGGTCCTGGAAGAAGCCCACGAAATGGTCGAGCACGACGTGATCACTCCGGATGACTTTCGGGATTTCGTCTTCACCAATCCGACCACGCTGTGGACGGGGACCAATCCCGACTTCTTCAAGGGAACGGTAGTGGAGGGCTCAGTGGACAAGCTGCTGCGTAACGGCACAGGATAGATAATAGAGAAAAGCCATGGCCTACGATCTGTCGATCAAAAACGGAACCGTTGTGGATGGCCGGGTACGGCCAGCTATCCGGCCGATATTGGGGTGGCACAGGGCCGGCCCGCCGAAATTGTGCCACCCGGAACACCACGTGGATTTCAAGGACCGCCCTCTGGCGTGATGCCTCGCCAGTCGGGACGAGCTACGAGCGTATGCAAAGGTGCTGCGGGATCTCGGACGGGGCGCGGTCGAGGGAGACCTAGGTCCCGCCGGGTCATCCGTTCTGCCCTCAGGCAGTCCCGAGTTGATTGATTTCCTGCTGGTCGAAAGCTAACGTCCGGTCACCCGGCTGTTGGTGCAAACGCGGAGCGGCCAGCCGACCGCGCACCGTGAACTGCTAATCAATACCGGCGGACTGATTCAACGGAAGGGCTTCCTCAGGCGAGCTGCCAACTGACAGAGATGCCGTTCAATCTGCGCAATCCTTTTATCCCGGGTGTGTATGATGGATTACTCCTTGTCTCATTGCAGCGCTGAGAAACAGGCACGGGTCTCTGCCGATCCGCAATTCCGGGCCGGGTTCCGGGCAACGTGTACAACAACGCCCAAAAGTCGTCAGCGGCCAGTAGCAGCAGACGCAGGCATGCCAGGTCGGCGAACCGGCGCATCGTGCGTGACTGGGAAAACGTATCCTACTCGGGACCTGGGCACGCAGGCGTCAAGCTGGAAGTCTGAAGCGAGCGGTGCAGCGCCTCGCCTCCGAGCCGGGCCGGGGTTTTTGGCATATCGGATGCGAGGCGTGATTGCAGCCGGTAAAGCCGTGGACTTTGCGGTTTTCGATCCTCATACGGTTGACGCCGGGGAAAAGTGATGCTGCACGATCTACCGGGTGGAGAGCGATGCTTTGTGCAGCGCGCCGAAAGCATGCACCATGGCGTCGTGAACGGGGAGAGTCCACTCACTTAAGGAGCCCTCCGGAACACTGCCGGGGCAGATACTACGCGTGAAGTGAGAGCCACGCCGGAGCGTTGCCCGGCAGTCATTCATCGACGCGTAGCAGGCGTGCTGCAAGGAGGGCATATGAGATTCGCTATTCTCTACTACCGACTCCTACCCCGACATCCACGACTCAGCCGAGCAATATGATAAGCAGATGCTAACAGGTCGAACTGGAAGAAGAACTCGGCTTCGACACGGCCCGGTTCGGCGAGCACCACTATCCGGGTTATTCCTTCGGGTCGCTGCCCGTCATGGCTATGGCGGCCGCCGGCCGGACCAGACGCATCCGACTCGGAACCTGCCTCTCCCTGGTCCCGCTCAATAATCCTCTACTGACTGGCTGAAGGGTATGCCATGGTCAATGTCCTCTCCGGCGGCGCCTGGAGTACGGCATCGGCAGAAGCTTTCCGAAATGCTCGCATAAAATTTTCAGAGTGGACGAAGCGGAGAATGCCGAGCGCTATCACGAGGGGGCGGATATCATCGGTCAAGCCTGGCCGAGCGCACAGCCCTTCTCGTATCGCGGCAAATTCTGGGAGCTCGAAGACTACACGTTTTTCCCCAGTCCGCTGCAAAAGCCCCATCCGCCCCATCTATGCTTCCGGTACGATTACACTCGAGAGTTATCAGTCGCCGGTCAGCAAGGCTCTCATTTGGCGACACGGCGGCCAGCATGCGCTGACGTATTGCGCCTTCTTTGGAACCTGGGCCCGGTGTAGCATCCGAACCTCTCGGCCGTTCGCCTATTACAAAGGGACGCTTTCGCATCTCTACTGCCGGGCTGACCTTCGAGGACATGGACAAGCGCAACCTCGTCCCGGCCAGTGCCTCGGAGAATCTGGTCGAACGTATCCGCTGGGCTAAAGAGTTTTACGGGATGAACTATTGAATTCTTGAGACCGCCCAAGGCGGTATGAAGCACGAACATGTTATGCCCCCACTCGAACGCTTTGCCAAACATGTCATAGTCGTGTTTCGAGATGAGACATGAGGTGTCTCTCCTCAGAGGGGTGGCGCGCGAGCGTCGGGGTGGGGTTCCCCTCCTTCCGGTCTCTTGCTATCCGTCCCTGAAATGTGGAAGGATCGGCTCTAGCATCCGCCGTCGGTACGGGCGGGCCAATCTCAGGCCGTAATAACGAGGAAAAGGGAGGGCTGCATATGCATATTATGTCTTTCTCGGAACGTGAATATGTCGATGTCTCCGAGGACGCAATCATCGAAAACGGGAGTAGCTATTTTGGTCTCCCGAACACCATGTTTGACGCCCAGCGGGGCGGCCAGCTCATGAACGAGTATCTGGATGAGCGGGTCTACGCCGAAGAGTTGGGCTTTGATGGCGTCATGCTCAACGAGCACCACCAGACTCCATTTTGTGGCGGTGGGGTCATGGACGTGGAGGCCGCTATTCTGGCCCGGATCACCAAGCGGGTGAAAATTGTCCTGCTCGGCAACCCCCTCCCGGTGGGCGACCCGTTGCGGCTGGCAGAAGAGTTGGCCACGATTGATATGATTTCCGGGGGCCGTCTGGTACCGGGTTGGGTACGTGGTGCGGGCACGGAACAACTCGCCAATAATATCAATCCGGCCTACAACCGGGAACGCTTCAACGAAGCTCATGACTTTATTCAACAGGCGTGGACGAAACCAGGACCGTGGCGCTACGAGGGCAAACACTATCACTACCGGAACGTCAACCCCTGGCAGCTACCGATTCAACAGCCGGTGCCACAGCAGTGGATTCCAGGGCTGATCAGCCCGGAGACGGTCGTCTGGAGCGCCAAGCATCGCTACCCCTATGTGGCGTTGGGGACCAACGTCGAAGCTACGGTCGAGATGGTGAATCTGTATGCTGATGTCGCCGAGCAGGAAGGCTATCAGGCCGGGCCGGAAAACTTCGGCTATTTGCAGAACGTATGTGTGGCCGAGACGGAGGAGCAGGCGCGGGAGTTGGCTAGGGGTTTTGTCTTTGGGGGCGGGTTCGGCTCGTTTGCTCGGGCCGAGTGGATGTTCCCGCCGGGATACAACTCCAAGGCCGCGACCAAGCGGCTGGCCCAGGCGCTGACCGATCCGCGGACCGGGGCCGAAATCATCAAGCATACGCAGGGCGAAATCGACGTCGCAGAAATCAAACGGAGCATTGCGTCGGGTTTCCAGGCTTCGCTTGACAGCGATCTGATTATGGCGGGCACGCCGGAAACCGTGATGAAAAAGCTTCGGAAAATGTGCGAAACTCTCCGCCCTGGTATCATGGGCCTGTGGTATCACCATGGCCCGATGGATTTTGAGCAGCGCAAAACCTGCCTGCGTCTGCTTGGCCAGGAAGTTCTGCCAGCCATGCGTGCAATGGCCAAGGAACTTGACCTGCCTGGTCCGTTTGAGGTAGCCCCGGGTTCGCGTCCGCTGCCAGCTTCCGGCAAACGCGAACAAATCGTGCCTGATATCGCCGCGGCCTGAGGCGTAATTCAGTAAACAACGGAGCAGGGGCGGCTCTACCGACCACCCTTGCTCCTCGTCCCCCACGATGGAGGCCATCTCCATACGCCCCGTTCACGATCATCACAGGGGGCACGCCGATCATCGCGGCCCAAGCGGACACGACCGGCGCAGGGTGAGCAAACGCAGTCTGATTATCGCCCCTGTCCTGAAAGTCGGTTACGCGCTCGCCGATATCATCGGCGGTGTCCTGGCCGGCAGTTTGGTGCTCCTTGCCCATGCGGGACATCTCATGGCGGCTGAACGGGTTGATTACCCCTCTAAAAACCGGAAGTTCTGCTTGAACGCATTATCAAAGACTGCTCAAACGCCAAGCGACCTCGTGGCCAATTTCTTCTGCGGCTCCGGAACGCCGGCGGTGGTAGCCGAGGAACTGGGCCGCCAGTGGATTTGTACCGACCTGGCAAGGGCGTCCTCCCCTCCCGCAAGCGCCTGATTCGGTGTACAATGACCATTGAAGGCGGAGGATAAGGACTACTGCACCTGTGAACTCCTGAATCTGGAGAAAGCAGGAGCGACAGCCCTCGTCGGCGCCAACCCTAATCTGCGCGAGGAGGAACAGCAGAAGCATGTGCAGGCAGAAGAGACTGCCTGACGAGCAGTCTACCTTTGGGGGCATGAGCGACGCACAGCGAAAACTGAGGGGAGGGGAAGAAGAGTGGACAGGCCACTATGTCCCTGAGAACGAGTGGCAGAGCTGCCGCGCGGTGCCGGATGACCTCCCGGACGGAGTTGGGGTGGAGGCCCCGCGGGCCGACCCGGCCCGCCTTCGAGACCCGCCGGAAAAGCGGCCCCGCGGTGAGGCTGGCCCCCTCGGTCCATCGCCGGACGCGCCGGACGGTCGGCGGCCCCAGGAACAGGACCGCCCCCGCCCCCTCCTGGTCGGTCTTGGACCGGCGGACGGTGAGGGTGCCGCCCTCCAGGTCGACGTCCCCGACCTCGAGGGCGGCGACTTCGGACACCCGGAGCAGCGCGTCGCTGGCCACGACGACCATCGCGGCGTCCCGGCGATCGGCCAGACGCGCCCCGCGGTGGTCGGCGGCGGTCCGGGCGGCCACATCGGAGTTCTCCCACCGGACGCCCGTCACCTGGCCGCGGCCCCGGTTCCGGCCTTCGCGCTTCACCCCTCTCAGGACCGCGGCCACCGCCGGGCCGTCCGGCTTGGGCTGTCCCTGGATGCGATCCCGGAAGCGGACCGCGGCAAGCACCTGGGTGGCGGTGGCCGGCGCCCGCCCCGTCCCGTGGAGGGTGGCCAGATAGTCGGCCAGGGTCGGGTCGGTGAGGGGCCGTCCGGCGAGCCAGGCCTCCAGGCGGGCGAGCGCCCCGCGGTAGGCGCGGCGGGTGTTCGGGGAGAGCGAGGCCTCCACCAGACGGCGGGCGGTATCCGAAGTCGGGGTGAGTACCCCCTCATGGAGGGGGGCCGGGTCGGTGCGGGTGGCGTCCATGCGGTTCCTTGCTGCCCCCTCAATCGGCTGAGCCGTCGTCGAACTTGGAGACATCCATGCCCCGTTCGAACTGCGGACGCGCGCCCCATGGGTCGGGCGCACCGAGCGGTAGGGCTTTTCGCACGTCAAAATCGCCCGGCTCCATCGCCTTCCCCATTGAGCGGGCGAAGGCCAAGGCGGTCGCGGTCGCGGCGTCGGGGGTCTCGCCACGAGCGATCAACAGGCTGCCACGCCAATAGGCTTCATACATAGTTGTCTCCTTTGTCCTATTGCGGTATCCAGCCCCAGCCACCGGCCAAGGTCGAGCGTGCCGTCGGGCAATGTCATGTTTCTGCCCTTCCGCCCCCTCAATGGAGGGCCGTTGCGGGGTGAATGTCCGGAGTTCATTACCAGTGATAACTCCCTTTTTTTTGAGAAAATGTCCGAAGGGCCAGGCTGCGCAGGGCTGACACTCGACGCCCTGCGGAACTGGCTGCCTACGGCCCCCCTGAGGTGCGGAAAACGTCCCTGGCCCCTGAGGTGGAGGCGGCCCTGGAGGAGATACTGGCCCCGGCGGTGCAGGGTGGGAATGGGAATACTCCCCCTCCCCCAGGGACGGCGGCGCTCTCATCTTTGGCGCAAGTACGAATATGGAGGTGGACGGCGGCCCGCCCTAGCTTGCCTTGAGCGGGACACCGCAATGGGGGAGGGGGATGTCTGTCTTGTTTGCGGTGGACCTCATCCACAAGGCATGGGACCTGGCAAGACGGCCTGCCCCGCACCCGATACTCCCCCTCATTCAGGCGTGGGTGAAGCGGCCTCTTGAGATGGAACCGTACTGCCCTGCACAAGAAGCAATCCTACCTGCCCTCCATAAGGGCGAGTACCACACCCTGAATACCCCCCAAGACGCTGTCCTACAACATCGCCCCTCCCTCCCCACCGCCCCAACTCCCCCTCCCTGGCTTCGAGGCCAGTTCCCCTGGCTGCCCTTCCTGGCTGCTGCTGTACGATAAAGCGGGGGGGGGGGGGGGGGGGGGTAAGAGCATGTCCGCAGGACACGGCGCCCCGTTCGGCCTACCCCTGTTTGTATCCGCCTTCCTGCCCCTCCTCGTAGGAAAGAGGGCCGGCGGGGGGCGAACCCTGCGCTTCCCACACCTCATTGACCATGAGGCGGACTGGCCTATTCCAGGCACCTCTAGTATCGAGCGGTGGCTCTTTCCCGACGGTGGGACAGGCGCAACCGGGAGCGGAGTGGGAACAGGCTATCTGAAGCCCTGGAACGGATAGGGAGGGACCTGCTTTACGTCCCTGCGGGGACTACAAGGCTATCCCGCTTGCCCCTCATTTATCTCAACCACGCCCGATAGCACCCTGGTGGAGTTTACCATTCGCGTCCCCCCACAGGGGCAGCGGCGGGCGCATCTATCCCTCTCTGCCAATATCACTGAGACAGATGATACCCTTGGAGTTAAAGGAGGGCGGTAGACAGGAGCCATGATGAAAGCAGAGAGCGATTCAATACTACCAATGAGCGCGAATGCCCCGGCGCGGGGCGTCCCGGACCCCGAGGCCGTTGCCAAGCCCGCCCGACGAACATTCACTGCCGAGTATCGGCTGCGAATCCTTGAAGAAGCTGACCGCTGTTCCAGGGCCGGTGAAATCGGACGGCTGCTTCGTCGTGAAGGGTTGTCCAGTCGCCTCTGTCAATCTGGCGCAAGGCTCGGCGGCGGGGCTCGCTGCAGGCTCTGCCCTCACGCCAGCAAAGTGCCAAGTCGAAGCCGTCCAGCGCGGCCCATGCCAAGGTTCGCCAGCTCGAAGCGAAAGTGGCGCGCCTAGAGAAAGAGCTCGCCTCCGCCAAAACGACTCTGGAAGTTCAGGGAAAAGTTGCCGGGCTGCTGGGATTGAGCCTCACCGGCGAGAACACCTGCTGCTGGCCGCAACCTCGCTGGCAAAGCCGGTCGGCCTCGCGCCCACCTGCCGAGCGCTGGGGGTGTCCAGGGCCACGTGCTCCCGCCGTCAAAGGCCCGTGCTCGGGCCCCAGCCGCCCCGCAAGCAGCCCGCCCGGGCACTCAGTGCCAGCGAACGCAAGCCGGGACTTGAGGGGCTCACTTGTGAACGATTTGTTGACCGCTCACCACCCGAAGTCGTCGCGCCCTTGCTGGACGAAGGGCAATCTCTGTGCTCGGAGCGCACGAGGTCTCGCCTGTCGGCTGCCGAACAGCCCGTGCGAGAACGGCGTCATCAACTTCCCCCTCCGCCCTCCGCGAAACCTGAACTCGTAG
This sequence comes from uncultured Binatia bacterium (SeqCode), assembly GCA_965116085.1. Lineage (GTDB taxonomy): Bacteria > Desulfobacterota > Binatia > Bin18 > Bin18 > Bin18. The sequence continues at coordinate 2,826,700 of OZ220487.1, read as the reverse complement.
CCCACACCCCGAATCAGGTCTGGTCATGGGACCTCCCCCGCTTGCCTGGGCCGAGAACCGGGACCGGGTTCGGCCTCTACGTCATGCCGGATATTGACCGCCGCTCTGTCGGCGGGTGGAGGGTGGCCGAGCGCGAGAGCGCCGCATTGGCCGGCCAGTTCATCGAGCAAACGTGTCTCAAACCGGGCATCCAGCCCCAAGTGCTTCCCTTACACTCCGCCCGCGGCTCACCCCTGCCCAGCCGGCCCCGCCCCCCTCCTCGCCAATCTCGGCCTCCCCCGCTCCCTCAGGCGTCCCAGGGTCCGCGCCGACCCTTCCTTCTCCGAGGCGCAGTTCCAGCCCCTGACATCCCCTCCCGGGTTTCCTGCCCGCTGCGAGCACATCCCTGCCGCCATCGCGGACTGTCGGCACTGCTTCCCCTGGTACAACCGCGAGCATCGGCATGCTGGAATCGCGCGGCTTGACTCCCGAGGATGTTCACCCTGGGCGCACACAGCAGAGCCTGGGCGCAACGTGAGATCACCCTGCGCCAGGCCTGGCATCGAAACCCGGAACGATCCGTGCGCGGAAGACCGAGGCCACAAGCACCACCTGAGAGGGGCTGGATTAACCCGCCAGGCCCAGCCAACACACTGGCGGGTGCACCTTCAGTGAAACAAACAGATGTCTCAGTGTTGTTGACAGGTTCCGTATCGACTGGGACCGGTTGCGTAGGCACAGGCTGAAAAGTGCGGCCCTGTATCGGGCCTACCTATCCGCCTGCGCAATTATCGACCATGCGGCGCACCGTGGACAGGGAATTACCCGGGATAATAGCCGCCCCGGTCCTGGGGGCGGACGGGCGGCCTATGCGGCGGCGGGGAGGATCCATAATCCGGAGCAAAACGGATAAGGTTCCCAACCCTGCGGCGCGGTTTGTGGGGAGCCTGAGTGAGGCGGACCTGGCTGCGATGATCGGGCTGGACCCTGAGAACCAAGGTATATCGACATCAAGCCAGGGAGGCTTTTCCGCACCTCCATGAGGGCGGGGTAATCGACCTCCAACGAGAGGGCCGGAAGTGACGGATATTCAAGCCTGGGAAGCCGGGGGTTTAGCGATGACACTAGGGGGGGGGAGAGCACGGACCTTGGGGGAGGGTTACACATAATACAAGGGGGGGGGTAGCTGTAAGCATTGGGGGGTTAGCTGTAATCCTGCCCCCTTAACCCGCTTTAATCACTGCGGAATCCAATCCTACCCCAAACTATCCCAAACTATCCCAAGCGTAGGGGGAGTTTGTGAGGGGTAGGGGGCTTGCTTGGGGGCAGCCCCCCTACCCCTCCCAATCCGGTGTCCCTACACCCCCTGTTCCTCCCCCTGCGGGACCCTCCCATTGAGGAGCGGCGCGGGGGCGAGTGAAGGTGCAACCTACCGCCACGCAGAACCCTCCCATTGAGGGGCGGCGCGGCCCTGCCCCCGTTGTCCCCCTCTCCGCCGACGGCTCCTTCCTGCCCCGCGCCTTGCACCGCCCTCCCCCTTCAATGGATCTGTGATGGCAACGCAACGGCGCGGCGGTCCCCTCAACGGCTCGGCCGCAGGGTCCCATCGCCCGTGCCAATTGGCACACCCTGGCCCCCTCAATGAGGGCCAGGGCCTCGACATTAAGGGGACGGGTGGTAAGATGTAGGCATGACTGAAGATGCTTTAGTCTTCCTCTTGGCAGGATTCAGCCCAGGCTATTGCTGCCGATATTGGGATAAGGCATTGAGTTACGGGCGGTCCCCATTGAGGGGGGCGGGTGGTAGGGTGCAGGCATGGAAGACGACCTACGGGTGCAGGTGGCCCGACTGGAGGAACGGATGAACACCATGCAGGCGGAATACCTTGCGGCGCTGGATCGGACCTCAAAGGACACCCTGAAGACTGTGGTCGCCGTGGTTGCGGCGGGGGTGGCAATCCTGGGGGTGGCCCTGGGCGCTATGATTACGTTGAATTGAGGGGCGGGCGGTCCCCTCATTGAGGGGCGCGGGGGTAGGGTGCAGGCATGATTGAAGACGCCCTAGTCTTGCTGCTGGTAGGGTTCTTGGCTGGATATTGCTGCCGATATTGGGGGAAGGCCTGGGGTAAGACATTGAGGGCGCGGGTGGTAGGGTGCAGGTATGGAAGATGATCTCCGGATGCAGGTGGCCCGGCTGGAGGAACGGATGAAGACCATGCAGGCGGAATACAAGACGGACGTGGCGCTTCTCGGCAAACAGTTGGCCGAGCAAGAAGTGCGCGTGGGCAAACAGTTGGCCGACGGCCAGGCCGCATCAGCCACGCGGGAGCGCTGGATGGTTGGTATGGTGGCCACCATCCTGGGCCTTATCGTAGCCAGCATCCTGAGCCTCGCAGTGCCGGCCATTCTCAGCCACTGGTCGGGGTAAAAAGCCCCCGGCGAGGGGGGGGGGGAATCACCCCACCCGGCTGGAGGAACGGATGAACACCATGCAAGCGGAATACAAGACGGATATTGCGCTGCTGGCCGAACAGTTGGCTGAACGGGACGCGCGGCTGGCTGAACGGGACGCGCGGTTGGCTGAACAACGGGGTGCGCGAGACGCGCGGTTGCTGGGCGGGGTGCGCGGGATTATCGGACTTGGCCTCGTGGTCCTGGGCTTCCTTATCCGCCTTGGGTAGGCGGGGGGTAGGGTGCAGGCAGGATCGAAGACGCCCTGATCCTGCTGCGGGCCGGTTTCTGTGCTGGCTATTGCGTCCGATGTGGGGGTAAGGCATTGCGGGGCAGGCGGTCCCCATTGAGGGGGGAGTAGGGACCCTGTGATGCGGGGCGGCCCCTTTTCCCCTTCCCTTGCCCCGCTGCCCCACGGTGGTAGGGTGCGGGCATGGAGGCAGACGGTCTCCGGGTGCAGATGGCCCGGCTGGAGGAACGCATGAAGACCATGCAAGCCGAATACAAGACGGACATTGCCCTACTCGCCCAAGACGTTGAGCGGTGGCGCGCCGATTTCCACCGTGGCCAATGGCAGATGCTGCTCGCCGTTGCGGGCATGGTCGGCCTTGCCGTCGCCGTGCTGAAATGGGGATAGCGAGAGCCGGCCATGCAGGCGGAATACAAGACGGATATTGCGCTGCTAGCCGAACAGTTGGCTGAGCGGGACGCGCGGTTGGCTGAACAACGGGGCGCACGGGACGCGCGGTTGCTGGGCGGGGTGCTCGGGATTATCGGACTTGGCCTCGTGGTCTTGGGCTTCCTTATCCGTCTTGGGTAGGCGGGGGATGGGCTGCCCCCTCAATGGAGGGGCCCCTCAATACGGGGAATGCGGGACCCTGCGGGGCGCGGGGCCGCTCTCGGCCTGCACCGTGGCGTGGGCAGGGTAACGCATAAAGATTTGAACTGGGCCCCCTCAATAAGGGGCACCGGCCCTCCCCCTCAATGGGGGGCAGCCCCCCCGTTGAGGGGGTGCGGCTTAGGGGAGATAGCGGATTGCGGCGAGCATCGCGCCCAGGATCGCCACCCCGACCCCGACCCGAACCGTCATCCGGTCAACCAGGACGGTTTCCCGGCGGGCGGCTTCCGCGCGTCCGTCCGCCAACTCCTTTGCCAGCAGGGCAATGTCCGTCTTGTATTCCGCCTGCATGGTGTTCATCCGTTCCTCCAACCGGGCCACCTGCACCCGTAGGTCGTCTTCCATGCCTGTACCCTACCACCCCCGCCCCGCGGCCCTCAATGAGGGGCCAGGGGTGTGCCAATTGGCACGGGGCCGTCCGGGACCCTGCTACCGCCCGGAATCGCCCCGGTTTCCCCCGCATAGGTGGCTAAGGGATGGCCCCCCGCGGGGGGCCGAGAGGGGGGAGAGGTTTCCCCCGCATAGGTGGCTAAGGGAGGTAAACAGAAGATACGCGGTCCCGCCCCCTCATTGAAGGGCAGGGCACATTAGGCAAACCGCCCGTCTCGCCGAATAATCGAAGGCACTCCCTCGCCGCACACGCCCGGGACGGGCGGGATCGCGTCCCGATCAGGCCGCCGCGGCCCGGCCCCGACCCGACCCCGCCTAATAATCTTCGGTGGGGCCCCTCCCACCTTGCTTACATATCCCCTAGCACCCCCGCGGTGCCCGGGCCCCCTCAATGAGGGGGGCCAGCAGGGTCCCGGACGCCCCGGATTCAGGGGGATACCAAGGTATGGGGGAGTCCGCGTTCGGGCCGTATGCGGGCGATTTGGGCCCCGTTTTTCGGCGGGTCGGGTCGAAAACGGGGGATTGGCCCGCAAAAGAGGGGGCCGCGATGAAAACGGCCTCTCCCCGTCAGGGGGCGGCGGGTATCGGGCCGCGGAGCGAGGGGGGGCCTCCTAGTCTTTCCGGATAATCACAAAATTTTGTACCGACTCGTCCCACCGGATGTGGATTCTATCTCCGATATCGGGAAACTCGAGAGAGAACTGGCCGGAGAGACCCTTGGGAAATTCGCCGTCAAGCGTCGTTACTTTCACAGTCGCCCGCCCGAGTTCCTGCCCGTCTACTCTAGCCACGACGGTGTGCTGCCCATCGCCCAGCAGGTTCCAGTTGAAGAGCAGCCCGAACCCGTTATTGCTGTCGTCACACCTCCCCCTAGTGTCTTCACGGGCCGTACCGTAGCTAGCATACGTGGTCACTTCTTGGGCGGTGCCGGAATTGAAGACAATTTCCACTTGTTCCGCCTCGCACACCCATCCCGATATAACGCCGATGCCGCTGCGCGATGCGCCGTCGGGCGGATTCTCAAGGACACCCACCAGAAGCGACTCCTGCGGTTGCCCGCCGTAGAGAGCGTGTAGCCCCGCGATGTCGTCCGGCTGGGGCGTATCGCACCACCTGATGGTGGTAGTTGCATCGTTCTTCGTTTTTTTGCAGTGCAGGTCGCTGTTCATTATTGAAGGTACGGACTGGCCGTTTTCGTCGGGGTGATCTAAGCCCAAGCGGTGCCCAATCTCGTGTGTAATTAAGCGGGAGAGAGTGGACACTCCCGCGGGGAGCTTTCGCGAAATATACACTCGGGAGGAGTAGGAGTACCTTCCCCCGAACCCGGGAACTGGATGGTCGCCAGGACAGACTCTCCCGTCCGCCCCGCCATCAACTATCATAATCGGCAGCACATCTAAGGGCAGGTTGCAGGGGTCTTCGCCAGGGAGGGCCGCGCGGGTATGGATGTGTACTCCCGCGTTCACCGCGTTCCATTGTTGCACCGCGTTGCGGATTCCGGCCTGCCATTCTTCTAAAGAGAATTCTTCTAAAAGAGAACTATCGTAGCATCCATCGCTACGGCAGAACGGATCTGTAATGACGGTAAAATCCCCCGTTGGGGGCTGCCCAGGCAAAGCTACCCACGCGGGCGCGGGGCTTGCACACAGACAGAGGCCGATTAGCGCCGCGATTGCGCTAAAAACTTTCATTGCTCCCTCCTGTTCCGTTTTCGAGTGGTAGAGACGGCGATGCCCCCGCCGACCAGTCCCACGGTGGGCCACTAGGCCGCCCGGATTGTCCGATTTAGAGCCGTATCAGGAGGCCCAGGACGGCCACTCCCGCCACCGCGATCCCGACCATCCATTGCAGTAGCCGGCTGTCCCGTTCCGCCATCCGCGCGTCCCGTTCCGCCAGCCGCGCATCGCGCTCGGCCAACTGTTCGGCCAGCCGGGCAATGTCCGTCTTGTATTCCGCCTGCATGGTGTTCATCCGTTCCTCCAGCCGGGCCACCTGCACCCGGAGACCGTCTTCTCCCATGTCCGCACCCTACCATCGCGGGGCAGCGGGACAAGGGAAGGGGGGGGGCCGATATGAAAAAAATGGCAGGGCATTCAAAGGGTCGGATTCCCTGCCCCCCGATGGTCCTTCAATGAGGCCGCCCCCCCCCCACTGGGAGGGGGCGGATATGGCCGGGCAACGACTGGCCGCAGCACAGCCGGCCTGGCACGCCCCTATCTGCCGGTACTCACGCACCGGCGCGGGGCCGGGCCGGACCGCGGGTGAGGGCAGACGACCGGCCCCCGTCCCTCAAGGGCCCGTATGCGCCCAGGACGGCCCCGGCCCCGCCCTATGGGGGATGGGGTGCAGCCCGCGACGCTCTCGACGCCAGCCCCCACGCCCGCTGTTTCTCTAGCAGGCGGATATGAACCCGAATGAAACGAATCTGCCCTAGAGGCGTCCGACGCTGCCCGGATAATTCCTCCCAATCGGGATAACCTGATCGTACTCTTGCGTGTCGGTCCCCCGGAAGTACGAGAAATTGAGGCCGACCACCCCCAGGCCCTCCGCGATCGATTGCCCGTTTTGCGTCGCATCCTCTCCCGGAGGAAAAACTCTCCCCAGCCCCTCGGCTTCCGCGCCGGTGTCCGTCACCACCCCCTCAGTATCCTTGACATCCACCGTATTGTTGAAGAGCCGGAACGTGCCCGACGAGGCCGTAAAGGTCCCCACCTGCGCCCCGTTGCACGACAGCACCGTCTGGCCCGCCGCCACCTCCAGCTCCACCTCCTGCGCCAGCGCCGCCGGCAGGAACGTGCAGGTATTGACATTCTTGGCCAGCAGCACCTCCCGTGCTTCCAGCACCACTTTCCCCTCCCCGTCGAACACCAACAGGCTGACCGGGTCCGTGCCCGCCACCTGCTCCCCGTCGGCGTTCGTCCCCGTATAGGTGAGATGATTCATCGGCAACGTGAGCACCAGCTTGGTCCGGCTCTGCACGTTCGCATCGTCCAGGGCTGTCCACCCACCGATAAAGACCGATTTCTGGTTGCTGCTGACTGTGGGGTCATGGTTTGCATCCCCCAAGGCCAGCCGGATCCCCTCCCCATTCTCTTTCTTCTGCGAGGCACTCCCATCATTCTGCGTGGTCCAGCACCCGTCTCCGTCATCCCCATCCGCCGTTATGAGCCCCGCTCGGACAGCCCCCTTCCCACAGGTGACCAACGGGGTGGCGAGGTAGGTCGACGAGAAACCAGAGACCGCCGAGATCAGCGTCGCCGACCCGGCGGCCAGGAACTGAACCACCCCATGGTCGGGCTCGGTATCCGCATCCGACCCGTCCACCAACCCCTTCGTCGGCGCGACCCACGCGTCCAGCCACCCACTGCTGACGCCGCCCAAGGAGACCACCTCCCCCGGCTTCGGGGTGGACTGCACCGGCGCGTTACGAGCTGGCGGGTCCAACTCGACCTGCGCGTCACATCCCCCCGGGTCCACCACCGTGAGCCCCGCCTCACTGAGCGTGGCCGTCCAGGAGTCGGCGGGCAGGAAACAGATCTTGAGCGAGGCCACCACCTTGTTCATCGCATCCCGTACGGCCACCTTGACCACGACTTTCTCCTCCATGGAAGTATCAGCCATCACCCCGGCGGGCCGGTGCAGATGCACATTCGTGTTCGTGGCGTTCTCGGTCGACCAGTAGGGAAACAAGAAATGGGTGCCTACCCCGTTAAACGACGTGACGTAGGGCCACTGAGCCTGAGCGGGGGGGGGGGGGGGGGGGCAGCGACGCTTACTACCAAGGCAGCGGCGCAGGTGATTATTCTCCGAGAGAGACAACGATGCATGATTTCCTCCTATTGATCTTTGGGGGTTGGCATTCTTCTCACATATACCTCAATCCATCTGGGTGAGGCAAGCGTCCTCGGGAGCGCTTCCTCCTTACCCTTCGCCTTTCGGCCCTAGGTGTTTCCCGCAGGCGTTCGCCGCCTGCCCTTGCCCTTGGTTACGGGCCCTTGACAGGCGGAGGGCGGCATCAGGGCTCCCGCCGACAGCGCATGCAACCGGCGGGGCTGTCCCCAAGGGAGCGGGGGGGGGGGGGGGGGGGGGGCATAAGCGTTAACTTGTTTGGTCTCTGTTGTTGAAAAGACCGGAGAGCTGGCACGGGCGTTGGCGTGGGGGGTCCGCCAGTGATGTGGCGATGTCGTGCCATGCGGCGAGCCTGCGCGCCCGCGGCCGGGCGGGGTCGCTCGCCCTCCCGCTCTGACGGTGGGCGCATGTGCAGTCGCCCCAGGCGCTCCGCTGGCGCTTCCAGATCGTACCCCCAGGGGGCAAGGGCGCTTGCGTGATGGATCAGCTTGTCGGTCAGCAGTGCGCCACGGCTGTTTCCATAGCGCTCCGCCCTGGCGCTGGCGTCCTCGGATGTGGGCAGGGGGCCCAACTGCGCCAGCGCCTTGCACCGCTTGAAGACCAGTGCGACCTGCCCTCTGCCCCGATCCCACTCCAGGACGTCCCGGGCCGAAAAGGCGGGTTCGGGGCAGGGCGGGCAGACGCTGACGGAGCGCGCGCAGATGAGAGTTGCAGGCTGAACTTGATTCCCCTTTCGCGAGGCCTCCCGCGTCAGCTTGCCCTCGGCGATCCTGCTCGCTTCCTTCGTCTTGCGCCGCGCACCGCTGCGGCCCGGCCCGGCGGCAGCGCCCTTGACGGCGCCCTTGACCTGCCATGACCCGCTCGCTCCTGCCCGCCTCAGCGCCCCGGCCGCGGCGAGCAGGGCGCAGGGCGCGCCTTCCGGCGGCTTCAGAACAAGTGAACTGGGGTTCACCCGCCCGGTGACGCCTCCCCCCTCGCAAACCACCTGGCGGAGGCCGGGGCCGGTCGCATAACCGCGGGCGGCAAGCATGGGGGCGCCGGCGCGGAGCGGAAATCGCAAGCACGATGCGCCAGTGCCCGGACCCGCCGTCGCCGGGAGCCTGAAGAAAGCGCCCGGCAGCGACGGCAGGCGCACGCGGGAGGGGAGGCGCCATAAGGAACCGGTCTGGCCCGGCTCCTTCACCGGCGGCGCAGCAAAGGCCCGAACCTGACACCCGTCCTCTGCCGCAAGCGCAAGACCCCGGTCCCGGAAAAGCGCGACGCCCAGAGCCTGAAGCCCGTCCCCCGACTTCCGCAGCCGCTTCCTCAGCGACACCGCCGAGACATCGCCCCCCCCCCCGCCTGCTTCGCCCGAACCGCCGTCTCCCGCCGCGCATGCCCGCACCCGACAGGCCGCAACAGCAGGCGCAACCGATGCTCGACCGACTTGTGCTTGCGCACACCCTTCAACGCGCCGTGCGGCGACGCCGGATCCCGCCACTCAGGCGGCAACCACGGCGCCAGCAGGTTCCAGTCATCATCCCTCGCAAGAGCTCCCAAGCAGCGCCCGCCGACACAATGCTACAGGAGGCTCACTGGCAAAACAAGTTAACGCTTATGGGGGGGGGGGGGCAAGCCCAAGATCGGCAACGAGGGGAGCAGTGAAGACGGAGCGGGCAGCCATTGAAGAGGGGATATATTCCTCTCTCATGCGCCTGTCAACCCCGGCTTCCTGAGCGGCCGGACCAAGCGGACAGGCTGGCGGATCCAGGAGACCGAGACGGCGGGGACAGGGACGCCGGACAAGCCCCTGCGCGGCCCCGCGGCATGAGCCTTCAGACTGGCGATAAGGGCCTAGGCGGGCGCGCCCTCTGACGTTCCCTCTCTTGCCACCCTCCGGCACCGCCCAAGCCAGGCACAGGGCCGTGCCCCCCCTTATTGCCGGGTCGCCCCGTTTGATGATCTCGATCGTCCCCGCGCCATGACCGGGGAGAGCCGGGCCCAGTGGCGGACCGGCCGAGGCCCCCTCGGCAACCCGGGGACGCAGCCAAGGGAAGCGGGAGCGCACCGCCTTGACGAGAATGCCGGCACCTGTCACATCGCGGGGATAGCCACCGCTGGCGCGTGGAGGCGCAGTACGAACGGTATGCTTCCACGACATCGTGATCCTCCGTTCTTGGCGGAAAGGCGTTGCATCACAATCCATTTGATAGTGCTCAACTACATTTTCGTTCAGGCTCTGAGCTCGACTTTGTACAAAATTACCTCACGTCCATGTCCAGAAGATCTCGTTTTTGGCGATTTCGTCGAGGGCCTGTTCGAGCGGGAGCACGAGGCCCCCCATGTCTCCGCCGTCCTGCCAGGACTGGCGCCAGGACCAGTAGCGCCCCCTCATCGTGTCCCCTGAGCCTGTCGGCGGGAGCCTTGCGATCGGTGCCTGCGGGGCCGTGAGATACAGATTGTAGCCGCCGCGCCCCCTGGGTGACCGTCCCGCCCCCGCCCCTGGATTTGTTGACCGCTTCGATGCGCGCCAGACAGGGGTCGGAGGCGGCCATGAAGCAGTGATAGCGGATGGGAGGGCTTCTGTCGCTGCCGCGCTGCTGATTCACCCGGTCGCATGCGGGCGCCCTTGCCTGCCGGATGCTTCTGGATCCGACGGTCGTCATGACACATTGCGACGACCCTTCGAGCGCCAGCGGCGATCCGGTTCCGCCGTTCCTGATCGACTGGCGGGAGCCCTTTCGAGGCGCCTTCTCCTCCCCGACCTGGCGGCGGGGGGCGGGGCTGGTCATGGGAGCGGGGCTGGCGCCGGGCAAGAGCACCGTGTCGGCCTGCCTGCGGGTGACCGGGCGGGCGCTGTGCGAGACCTTCTCGTCCGACCCTCAGGTTCTCAATCGCGCCCGCTGGGACCCGCGTGACCTTTCACGCCGGCTCGTGCGCGTGCTGGTGGCGCGGCTTGCCGGGCAGGGACCGATCATCAGCGGGCTCGATGACACCCTCGAGCGCCGCTGGGGCGCGCGTCTCAAGGCGCGCGGCATCTAGCGCGACCCGGTGCGTTCCCGCCATGGCCATTGCGTCAAGACCCGCGGGCGGCGCTGGCGCAGCTTCATGCGGCTTGTCCCGCTGCCCTGGGCGCCGGGCATCAGGGCCCTGCCCTTCCTGACCATCCTGGCCCCGTCCGAACGCTTCGCCGCCCGGCAAGGCCGGCGGCACAAGCAACTCACCGCCTGGGCGCGACAGGGCATGCGTCAACTCCTTCGCTGGGTCCCGCACCGCGCGAGCGTCTGCGTCGCCGACAGCAGTTTCGGAACCCACGAACTCGCCTGGCGCCTCGGACAGCGCGCAACCCTCATCAGCAGGCTGAGGCTCGATGCCAACCTCTTCGCGCCCCCGCCGCCGCGCGACCCGAACAAACGCGGTCGACCCCGGCAAAAGGGGCCGCCCCTGCCCAAGCTCCAGACCCGCCTTGACGACGCCGCTGCCCGCTGGCCAAGCCTCACGCTTCCGCGCTGGTACGGAAGTTCGAAGGAAAAGACACTCCAGATCATCTCCGATACCGCGCTCTGGTATCGTCCCGGCACCCCTCCCCAGGCCATCCGATGGGTGCGGGTGCGCGACCCGGAAGGCGCGCGCGACCCGCAGGCGTGCTTCTGCACCGACACCCACATGGCGCCGGCCAAGATCCTCGCCCCCTTCGTGCGGCGCGGGCAGGGCGAGGTCACCTTCCAGGAACTGCGCGCCCATCTCGGGCGCGAAACACAACGCCCGTGGTCACACGCGGCGATCGCACGACCCCCCCCCCGTCCTCTGCGGGCTCTACAGCCTCGTCTGCCTCTGGGCCACAGACCTGCTCTCGACAAACCCCCTGTCCTACGCCGCCGCCTGGTACCAGCAAACCCGCGTCACCTTCTCCGATGCCATCGCGGCCATCCGATGCCAACTCTGGCTTGGAAACAATTTATCGCGCTCCCCGCCACACCGGGAACCAAACATAATTCCGCCCGACAAGATCAGGCGGATGCAGTACGCCCTCTGCTGCGCAGCCTAATGCACAAAGTCGAGCTGAGAACGCCGCGAGGACGACATTGCCTATACGAAGAATTGCCTCTCGGGGAACTCAAAGTGGACTCTGTGAGCGCCCATGGCATTCTCTCGCCTTCCTCCCCGACCTTCAGGGTGAAATTGGCGAACAGACCGGCACTCCTTGTGGAACCCAAAGGGCCCAGGACGGCTGGGCCCTTTGGGTTCCACCGGCAATGGAACAGCGGGAGCGATGGTGTGAAGCCCTCAACAGGGGACAGACACAAACGGGATCCGAGACTGTTTTTGGCGCTGACGGAAAATTTGACAAGTATGAACCCGAGACTTCTCATGCACTATTGGCCGGGTTCCGAGTTCACCACCCAGAGGCAGAGTGACGGGCTGCCCCCCACCTAATCCCTCTTATTTAAGGAGGGGCAGCCCGTAGGGCGGGCGGGGAACCCGCATCACTCTGACTCGACAGAGCCGGTGGTCACGGGCCGGAGCGATCATCCTTCCAGCTTAGTCTGCGTTCCCATCATCAATAGCCAGCATACGACGGCCAGACCGAGGTTGATCAGCCCCCCGGCCCAGAACGCCCAGGCGAGACTGAGTTGGTCCGTAATGACGCCGAACAGCAGCGGCCCGACCATCATGCCAGTGCTGTGCGCCATCATGAGCAGGCTCATGACGGTGGCCATGCCGTACGGGCCAGCGTTCTCCATACCGACCGCGGTATGGGCCGGGAAGGCCAAGCCGTAGCAGGCACCTATACAGATATTGAGGGCCAGCACCTGCCAGAACACGGTAGCAAGCGGAAAGGCGGCCAGGGCCAGCACACTACCGACCCCGCCCAGGGCAATCAGCATGGACTTCCGCTTCCGGTCGGCCAGGCGGCCGCAGGGGGCTTGCAGCGCGGCGCTGACCATCACATTGACGGAGATTAATAACCCGACCTGCGTGGGGGATAAGGTCCACAGCCGGGTAGCCAGGACCGGCAGGAATATCCAGATCAACGCATTGGTACACGCATAGGCGAGACGAAAGCTCGCCACCCCCACGACCGGACGGCAGGCAAGTAATCTCCAGGGCATGATGGAGGCTTGCCGGAGTTTTTTCGGTCCAGTTCGAATGGATTCGACAGGAGGCAACAGGGTCGCCAGCAGCAGAAAAGACACTCCGCTCATCACACTCATCGTCAGAAAATTGACCGACATGGAAGATAGGTCGCGGACGACTCCCCCCAAGATAGGCCCGCCGGCAATCCCCCCCAAGAGGGCAGTATTCATATACCCGCTGTACCGACCCTCCTCGCCGCGCGGTGCCAAGTCGCCGACATAGGCCATGGAAACCAGATGGACGATGGCCATGCCCATGCCGTGGACCGCCATAATGCCGACAAAGGCCGCGACCCGGTCGGCCAAGGGATAGGCTAGGGAGGCCAAGGCGTAGAACAGCACCCCGACCAGTAGAAAGCCACGTCTGCCCCAGCGGTCGGACGCGCGTCCGATGAACGGCAGCAACACAGTCCGGGTGGCAGCATGAACGCTGAACAGCAGACCGGCTCCCAGGCCGCCCAAACCGAATTGCGTCACATACACGGGAATGAAGGGCATCACCATGCCGTTTCCCAGCATGGTGGCAAACACCGCCCCGGCCAGAATGAAGACTGCGCGTTTGTGCGTGCTATCTGACACAATCATCTCTCAACACCGCTGATGGCCCCCCTCTCGTCGGCTTTACAGGACTCAGCCGACTCCGAGAGTGGCAAGGTGGCCCGGAGTGTTATCAGAGATCATCGCGCTGCGCGATAAAGAACAGGCGACGAAAAGGAAACAGCGTCCCGTTCGGACCGGCCGGATAAGCCTGGGCAATCTTCTGGCCGTACATGGCCAGAAACGCGGCCTGCCCCTCCCGACCAAGGCGTTGGCCCAAGCGTTCAAGCGTCGGTCGTAGGGCCGTGCCTTTCATCCATTCCAACACCGCATTCTCACCGGACAGAAGATGATAATATATCGTTTCCCACACCCGGGCGCTACACCCGAGACTGTGGAGCGTGGAGACGTACCAATGGGGGCTCTGTATCGCAACATGTTCCTCCGCACCGGCCAGCAGCACCCCCCAAGGCTCCTGCCGCAGCGACTCGCGCAGAATCCGGTACGCTGCCTCGGTATGATTGTTCGGCATCTGCACCGCTAGCACGCCATGTGGAGTCAGCAGACCGACTAGACGCTGTAGAACAGTCTGATGCTCGGGCATCCAGTGCAGAGCCGCGTTCGAGATGATACGGTCTAGCTGCTGTGGCGGGGACCACTCGGCAATATCCGCTTCCACAAAATACAGCCGGGGCTGAACTGGCCGCGTTCTGGCCTTGGCCAACATCTGGGGCGAACTATCTATCCCCCACACGGTCGCGCGAGGCCAGCGCTCGGTCAGAGTCGCCGTCAGTGCGCCCGGTCCGCACCCCAAATCGGCTACGGTTGTCACCTCACCATCTGGAAGATGGCTCACTAAGTCGAAGAACGGCTGGGCACGCTCCTTTTGAAAGCGCTGGTATTGCTGCGGGTTCCACGTAGTCATGGCCTGTCAGGCGGACAATAGCCTCACAGAGCGGGCCGAACCAAAACATCCCCCCCAACCTTGCGCTTCAGCCAGCACCCATCCGTCGAATGGCCGAGCAGCTTGCCGTCTTCGACAATCACCTTGCCGCGTAAGAGCGTCGTCACCGGATAGCCCCGGCAGGTAAATCCTTCCCAAATGCTGTAGTCGGAGTCGGCGTGCGGATCCTCCACGACAAGCGTTTTGATTGACTGAGGGTCAAACAGGACAATGTCCGCATCGCTGCCAGGTTGAATAGCCCCCTTTTGCGGATACAGGCCTAAAATCTTGGCGGCGTTGGTAGCGATGATGGCAGCAAAGCGCTGGAGCGACATGCCCCGTTCGACCACACATTTCGTGAATGCAACCGGAATGCGCGTCTCAATGCCGTTATGCCCGCCGCAGATGGATTCGATGCGGTCACTGAACAGCTTCGGACCTTTATAGGTTGTATACTCATCCGTGGCCGTGGTGCACAGTTGTCCGTCGAGCAACCCGTTCAGCAGGGCTTCCCGGTCATCGGCGAATTTCAGCGCCGGATAGGTATGAATCGCCATACCGTCCGGCTTCTTGTAATCTTCGCAGGTGAAGTGGAGATAGTGATGCAGGACCTCGCCGTACACAGGCTGCCCGGCTTGGCGTGCTTCGGCAATGGCACGCACGCCTTCTTGGGCCGTGGTATGGACGAAATACACCCCGGTGCCGGTGTGCTCGGCCAGACGAATGATGGTGCGGAAGGCCAAGTCTTCGGACAGATTGTTGTGGACGAGGTGCATGTTATAGGCATGGTTGCGTCCCTCGCGCCTGAGCTTCTCAAGCATGTAATTCACAACCTCGTTCTCTTCCGCGTGGACGGCCATCATGCCACCGTGTTTGGCCACTTCTGCAAAAATCTCCCATAGATGTCCGTACGGGATGCGCACCTCCGTGGTGGTGAAAATCTTGAAGCTGCCCACCCCCTCCTGTAATGCCTCGGCAATCTGGCCCGCGGCTTGATGGCCGCACTCTCCAGCAAGCATGTAGTGAAAGGCGAAGTCCGTATAACAGTGGTTGCGAAAGACGGCCCGCCGTCGCTCAAGCACCTCAAGCAGTGGGCGGCGGCGCTCTCCGCGCAGCGCCTTGCGGGACAGGTCGCCGGCAAAATCGATAATGGTCGTCACCCCACCGAACGCGGCCGCCCGGCTGGCCGCCTCAGGCGGCTGGGTCATCACATCCGGCTGGCCGGTCCAGTCCGGCGGAACAGGAATGCCGATGTGGGCATGGGGCTCAATCCCACCCGGTAGAACGATTTTTCCCGCTGCCTCGATCACCCGTCCGGCAGCGGCATGCAGAGTGCCCGGTTGGCCCACGGCAACAATATGCTCCCCGGCAATACCCACATCCAATTCCGCCGTGGTGTGGGGCGTCACAACGGTTCCCCCGCTAATGATGAGATCCAGCATAGTCCGCTCCTGGGGTGTTCTCCCTCTTCTTTGTACTCCTTTCTTCTCCTTTCAGAAAATCCCCTGCGCTTGCTTGCCTTTCTCCACCTCGGCTGATAGCTGACCGCTGGTGAGGGGAAGTATCTATGCGAGCACTCGACGATATCCGCGTTCTTGATCTCACCCACGTCTTTAACGGCCCCTACGCCGCCCAAGTGTTGGCACTGCTCGGCGCCGAAGTCATTAAAATCGAGCCGCGCCCCTATGGCGAGCGCGCGCGCAGCATTTTCCCCATACCGGACGCCGAACAGCAGAGCTATCCCTTTGTGATGCTCAACTCGAATAAAAAAGGCATTACATTGAATCTCAAATCCGAACGCGGCAAAGAGCTTTTCAAACGGTTTGTGATACACGCCGATATTGTTGTCGAGAACTTTACCGCCGGGACCATGGATAAGCTGGGGCTGGGCTATCGGGACTTGAAGTCCATCAACCCGCTCATTATCTACGCGTCGAGTTCGGGCTATGGTAAGACTGGCCCGTACAGTGCCTACCCTGCATTTGACTCCATTGTCCAAGCCCTGTCCGGCATCATGAGCACAACGGGCGATCCGGCCGGGCCGCCCATGAAGGCCGGGCCACCGATTATGGACATTATGGCAGGCATCCATTTTGCCGCCGGCATACTGGCCGCCCTGCATCAGCGCGCCCGTACCGGAGAGGGGCTCGAAGTAGAAACCTCACTGTTCGAATCGGGCATTGGACCGCTGACCGCTCAAATCTCGGCCTACCGCGCCCAGGGTGGCAACTACGAGCGGGCCGGCAATCGGGCTCCGAACCGCGCCTTCTCCCCGTATAATTGTTATCCTGCCAGCGACGGCTATGTCCTCCTGCTGACCTCGGACAGTCAGCGTTGGCAGGCGCTGTGTCGGCTCATGGGATGCGAGGATATTGCCCGGGACGAAAAATTCGCGACCAATAGTGCCCGCGCCAAACACGCAGATGAAGTGGATGAGATTGTCAGTGCCTGGACCACACGTCATCCAAAACACGAAATCATGCGTAGGTGTGGTGAGGCGGATATCACCTGTGGGGCGGTCCAGACCGTCGAAGAAGTCCTCAACGACCCCCACCTTCGCGAACGCGGTATCCTCAAGGATATCGATCATCCCACCGCCGGTCCTGTCACCGTGCTCGGCACTCCCTGGCGCTTTAACGACCAGCAGCCTCCCACCGACACCCCGAGTCCGGATCTGGGCGAGCACAACGAACTGGTCTATGGCAAATTGCTAGGCCTGTCTGAAGCTGAGATTCGGACACTGACAGAAGACGGAGTGATTTAGCATAGGACAGCTTGCCCTCCGCCTCACAGCCTCGTAGACTTTATTCCATGAGTTCCCTCCCCCCTGGTCCGAAGCTTCCCCGACTATGGCAAACGCTGAACTGGGTTCGCCGGCCCATCCCCATCATGCAGCACTATGCCCGGAAGTATGGCGAGTGTTTCACTCTGCGTTGGCTCCATACGCCGCCGATTGTGTTCTTCAGTGACCCGGCTGCTATCAAACAGATCTTCACCACCTCGCCTGAGCGGGCCTTGGCGGGTCGGGCGAATGTGATTCTCAAACCGATTCTGGGCGAAAATTCCGTATTGTTGCTTGATGGCCTGCGCCACAAACGGGAGCGCAAATTACTCATGCCGCCGTTTCATGGCGAACGTATGCGCCTCTATGGCGAGACTATGCGGGAGGCCGCAGACCGGTCGATTGACAACTGGCCGGTGGAACAGCCCTTCCCCATTCACGAACGCATGCAGGCGATCACACTCGACATCATTCTGAGGACCGTGTTTGGCGTGGGCGAAGGCGCACTGCTCCAGAAACTACGGTCTCTACTGGTCGAGTTCCTCAGACTCGTAGGGAGCAGCCCTCTCCTTTTCATCCGCCGACTGCAAGTCAACCTGGGGCCGCTCACCACGTGGCAGCGCATTCGTCGACTCGGCCACGAGATCGATACTGTGCTGTACGAACAGATTGCCAAGCGGAGAGCCGAGGCACAAAGCGGACACACCGATATCATGGCCATGCTCATCGACGCCCGCGACGAGGAGGGCCGGCTCATGAGCGATCAAGAGTTGCGAGATGAGATGGTCACCATGTTGCTGGCCGGACACGAGACCACTGCCACTTCGCTGTCCTGGGTCGTTCACTGCCTATTACAAAACCCGGATGTTCTGGAAAAAGTTCGCACCGAGTGCCAGCGCGTGGTCGGGCCGGGCCCCGTACGGGCCGACCACATTGCTGCGCTTGAGTATCTTGATGCAACCATCAAAGAGACGGCTCGCCTCCATCCTATTGTCCCGGTCGTAGCTCGGTATCTCGAACAGCCCACCCAGATTGGGGCGTATGAAATACCTGCGGACTGTGTGGCCGCGCCGTGTATTTACCTCGCCCACCGGCGGCCGGAATTGTGGCCTGAGCCTGAGACGTTTAACCCCGCCCGGTTTGTTGGCAAACGCATTGATCCCTACACCTTTTTCCCCTTTGGCGGAGGAGTCCGCCACTGTCTAGGTGCAGCTTTTGCCACGTATGAGATGAAAATCGTCCTCGCCCAGATGTTGTCTCGGGTCTCCCTCCGGCCAGTGCCGGGACATACCGTGCGTGTGGTCCGGCGGAGTATTACATTTGCTCCATCCGACGGTATGCCGGTGATTCGAGAATCGGCGTAAGATCAGATATCCTCGGAGAGTTCCGTATAGCAGGGATTGGGAATCCGCCAAGCAACGGCCGATGATGCCGGGTCGGATTCACGAGATTCATACCCAGTCGGTCAAAACCCGGTGCCGGGGACATTCCTTACCTGAGCAGACTGCACCCTAGCTGAAAAATCGCTCTCCGCACGATGATCTTCCAGGCCTTGGAAGGGGGGGATGTCTGCTGCCACAGACGGCCTCCCCATCTCCGGTTTCTAGACTATCCCTGGAGAGGCCTACGCTATCCATGTTGCCCCTGAATACGCCAAACACGGCACTGGCATCTGACTCTTTGAAAAGACACTGACAGCCACCCGCACCGGACCTCAATAGAGGTGAGGGGTCTACTTTGGAATCGACCCTCAAGGCTGAGGGCTTCTATAAAAAGGCCGGATCTGTCGAGGGTGAGCGGTCAACCGTCCGCAGGAACGATGGGTTGCTGCCGGTCATCAGAGTGGTTTTCCCGGTACAAATCTCCATCAACGCCTCGCAGTTTTCCACAAGAGATGCTACGCATAGGCATGTTCGGATCGCTAGGCGAAAGGGGACGCCATGGGTGACACGACCTGGAAGACAGCAAACGAGGCCGGGACACAACTCTACCAGAAGGGATATTATATCGAAGCCGAGCAAAAACTCCGGACGGCCCTCCAAGAGGCGGAAAAGTTTGGCCCCCGGGACTCCCGCGTCGCCGTTGTCCTGAACAACCTGGGGAGCTTATCGCATAGTCAAGGAAAACGAACTGAAGCGGGCAATTATTATGAGCGAGCATTGTCTATCCGGGAAGCGCACTATGGGCCTCACCATCCGTGGGTGGCACAGAGTCTGAATAATCTGGCTTCGCTGTACCGCGAACTCGGTCGCTACGCCGAGGCCGAGACTTTTCTTCGGCGCGCGCTGAAAATCGCCGAAGCTCTGGTGGGCCCCACGCACTACCGCATCACCAATTGTCTGAACAATCTGGCCGCCGTCTATATGAGCCAAGAGCGCTACCCCGAGGCGGAATCATATTTTCAGCGGTCGCTGACAATCAGACAGCAGGCCCTTGGGCCGGCTCACCCCGCCGTCTCAACCAGCCTGAGTGGACTGGCCGAGTTGGCCATTGCCCAGGGAAAGTACGCCGAGGCCGAGCCACTCTTTCGGCAAGCCCTTGAGATCCGCGAAGGGAAACTGGGCACGGGCCACCCGGCAGTGGCCGTCATCCTCGAAAAATATGTCGGTTTGCTGCAAAAGCTCAGGCGCGAGGCCGAGGCCGAAGAGATGGCCGCTCGGGCCGAGGCCATCCGAATCAAACAGGCTCAGCCGCAGCTGGCAGAGGTCGGGCATTAGGGGAGAGGGTGTCCTCCCCCCGGCCCTCTCCCAGAGGGAAAGAACAGCGAGAGTCTATACCCGGGCCGGGATCATTTCGTCCAACTGGATAATGATCCCATCCGGATCTTTGACAAAAGCGCTGCGGATTGTCCCCTCTTTGGTCTTGGCCAAGACGTGCGGCGGGGCGACAAATTCCACCCCTTTACGCTCCAGATCTTTGTGGACCCTGTTCAAGCCTTTGACCCATATCCCGAAGTGAGAGATGCCAATCTGGTCCACCAGGATCGGCTTTCCGGTCGCTTTGCTCTGTGTCGGTGCCAGCAGGGCAATTACCGGGGCATCTTCGCTGAGACCGTACGGGGTAGCTTTCTTTTTGCCGTGGCGCAGGATAGCGAACTTCACCTGTTGGTTTTTCTTCTTGTAAATCCCCTGCTGATATTCTCCCTCTTCAACAGTGGTTCCCTCCTGGGCGACCTTGAATCCAAGCAAATCCCGATAGAAATGCATGGAGCGCTCAAAATCGTTGGTGCACAATGCAACATGGGACATCCCACGTGGGCTCATATCATCCCTCCTCTTTGGCCATGTCTCGCACAGCCTGGTGACACTTTCTTCCTGTCTATGTCAGGAGGAATCCCGGGGTCAAGAGACGAACGCGAAAAAATAAGGGGATTCACGCTTCGGCCAGAAACGCTATAGTCACCAACGCAGGGAGGAGAGGACATTGGCAGATTCGGGTCGGCGCACACCAGAACCGCTCGCCGTGACCGTCGCCGGGGCGGGCAACGCCGCTGTTACTGCCGCGCTGGCCGCTCGGGCTGAGGGTGCCCGCGTGGTTCTCGAAAAGGCCATGCAGCAATTACGCGGCGGCAATACTCGTTTCACCGGTGGCCTGTTCCGCTGCACTGATGACGCCATCGACGCTTTGATGGCGCTGATTAGAGGCAATGACGATCCGAGCGATGTCACGGACGATCCCTACACACAAGAGGACTTTCAGCACGACATCGACCGCGTCACCGGCGGGCAGGCCGACCCCGCTCTGACCCACACCTTGATTACGCGCTCATACGATACGGTACCCTGGATGGCCGACTTGGGCATGGCCTGGGAGTTTAATCGCGCTGTTGGTCCGGTCAGGGTTGCCGGAGCCCAAAAGATCAAACTCGACGGCTCCGGGCGTCTCCGATGGACTGTCAGCCAAGATTGCCGAGGCCGCAGGCGTAGCGGTATTGTCTGTGAACAGCGGTGCCATTGCGCGCAGTATGGGTTATCCCGATATTGGCTTGGGCACGCTCACGGAAATGCAAAAACGACTGGAAGAGATTCGCGCGGGCACCGCCCTGCCGCTTATTGTGGATGCCGACACCGGCTATGGGAATGCACTGAACGTCATTCGGACGATTCGGGCATATGCACGCTCCGGCGCGGCGGCCCTGCATATTGAGGATCAGATCGAACCCGAACGCCGCGGCCATTATGAGGGCACACACGTGATCGACAGCGCGGAGATGGTCCAGAAAATTCAGGACGCGGCGGAGGCGTGTGGCGATAGCGGACTGGTCATTATCGCCCGGACAGACGCCCGGGTCGTTCTTGGGCCGGACGCGGCGATTGAAGGAGGGAGTACTTATGCTGAGACAGGAGGGGACCTGATTTTCGTGGAAGCGCCACAATCGGAGGAAGAGATTCAGCGCATAGCCCAGGAAGTCAAAGCCCCCGCTCGAGATCGACATGTTTTGGGGTGGCAAAACGCCGCCGGTTCCGGCCGAGCAACTCGCCACCCTCGGGTGCCGGATCATGATCGTTCCGTCAGACCTGCAACGCGCCGTTATTCGGGCTATGCAGCGGACCGCCGCCGAAATCCGTACCCGCCGCGGCCATACAACAGCGATGGCAGAAGACATAACCTCTTTTGCCGAACGAGAAAATCTTATTGGCCTGGCTGACGCACAAGCCTTGCAGCACAGGTTTCTCAAGGGATAAGGCCAAGGAATCACACCGTCATCCCGGAAGCGCAGAGACGTTTTCTGAGAGCGACTCCTCCAATCGGAGAGCACGGAGCTTCCATCTGAAATATGGACAAGACACCACTTCAAGTCACAGCAGCCCTGTGCCGTACCCTGCCCCGGATGGTGTCGTTCCAGTTGCAAAGCAGATCATCCTCGACGGCATTGCCGTTGCAGTGGCCGGGGCCAAAGAGCCGAGGCCGACCGCCTCTGGTACGGGACGATGACTTGGTCGAGATTCGAGACTGCCCCGGCGTCCACCTAACCGAAGAGCCCGCACAGCGAGGTATTCAGCTTGTTGAAAGGCCGGAAACCCTCGCAGCCTCTCAGATTGCCCAGATGATGGCGCTGATCGGGTAATATGATCAGCGAACAGTCCCGGAGGAGGACAGTATGAGTGAAGACCAAGTGCTCACCACGGTGAGCGATCATATTGGCATACTGACGCTGAATCGACCTGAGGTCATGAACGCATTCTCTGACACCATGCGCGGGCAACTCCTCAATCAGCTCGAACAGTTCGCAACGGACCGGAGCGTCCGTTGCATCGTTATTACGGGGGCGGGCCGGGCCTTCTGCGCCGGCGGTGACATCGGCAGCATGGCCAAGCTCCAGGACGACGCCACCACCGAGGTCCTTGAGCAGCGCATGACCTTTGGCAGCCAGATCGTCCAGTTGCTGCGGCGCATGCCACAGCCTATTATTGCAGCGGTGAACGGCGCTGCGGCTGGCGCCGGCGCCAACCTGGCATTAAGCTGCGACTTCCGATTGGGCTCGGATAAGGCTCTCTTCTCCGAGAGCTTTGTGAAGATTGGTCTCGTCCCCGACTGGGGCGGCTTTTTCTTTTTGCCCCGCCTAGTTGGAACGGCCAAGGCCATGGAACTCATGATGACCGGCGACCGAATCCGCGCTGAAGAAGCCTTACGATTGGGCCTGCTGAATCATGTCTATCCGCTTGAGAATTTTTGGGAGGATACGCTCAATTTTGCGCGGGCGCTGGCTACGGGTCCGGCCGAGACCCTGACTCGCATCAAAGAAGGGGTCTACCTCGGCGCTACCGCGTCGCTCGAACAAGCCTTGACCTATGAGTACCGGGCTCAGCAAGCGGCCTTTTTGTCCGACGACGCCCGCGAGGGTATGCGCGCCTTCCTGGACAAACGTGCCCCCGCATTCGGGAAGAGGAACAAGGAATGACCCTGGCAAGCGCATCGGCCTGATCCGTTTCTCCGCCGGGGAGCCCAGCAGGTCAGAAGGAATCCCCTCCAGTAGGCTCGATACAGGCCACCACATCGTTGCGCGGAGAATTCACCACGGTCGAGACCGCATAGGCTTCCATCTCGTCTGCCGGGTATGGTTGGAGAAGCGGCAGGACTTCTTGCGGGTCTTCGCCCGTTGGGTCGAGCCAGCGCTCTTCAGCCTCACGGGGAACAACGACCGGCATGCGCGGGTGGATGTCCGCCATGAGTTCGTTCGGCGTGGTGGTGATAATGGTGCACGAATGAACCGTTTCTCCAGACGGTCCGACCCAGCGTTCCCATAAACCGGCAAATCCAAACGGCTCACCGGATTTCAGCCGAATGTAATACGGCACTTTGGATAGCCGGGTCTTTTTCCATTCATAAAAGCCATCGGCCAGGACCAGACAGCGCTGCTTCCGAATCGCCCGGCGAAAGCTCGATTTTTCCGCAATCCCCTCGGCGCGGGCGTTAATCATCCGGTTGCCAAGGGCTTTGTCCTTGGCCCAGGACGGAATCAGTCCCCAACGCAACATCACTATGCGTAGTCCCTGCGCATGAACCAGGGCCCACACCGGCTGGGTCGGCGCGATATTGTACCGCGCGGTCTGCACAGCAGGGATGCTGTGTGCCATAAACCGAGTCTGGATCTGCCTCTCATCTGCCGTCAGGCTGTAGCGGCCACACATACGGATCCTCCTCCTTGCCCCTGCATGCTCCTTGAAGGGTTGACCCCTTTGACTCGACCGTGCTCCATGAGTGAGGAACGTTACAATTCAAAGGCCTCCAAGCAGAATGCTCTCTCCATTATTCAGGAACGGTACTTGAGAGCAAGATAAGGAGGTTGAAATGGTATCAGTCCTTCTACCCGGCAATTTTCTAAGCCTAGGCGAATCGGGAGTATCGGCTGGTCAGACCACCTCGGCCTTCATCGTTGTCAACAATGATTTGCCGCCGGTCAAACTGAGCGCGGCACCGGGGAAGGTATTGTTCTGAGTGCAGTCCCGTCGGTTGACACGCCGGGGTGCGACACGGAGACGCGGCGTTTTAACGAAGAAGCCGCCAAGCTCGGCGGTGGGGACGGAATCCGGACGGCGAGGAACGCTGGCGCGGCGCGGCTGGCGCGGAACAAGTAAAGACATTGTCAGACTGGCGTGACCGGACCTGTACCCGAAAGCTCCGGCGTGTTGAGCGCAGGTGGACCACTGGCTGGCGTGACCGCCCGCGCGGTGTTCGGCGGGGGAAAGACTGCACGCTCAGGCGCATCGAATACGTCTCGGAGAATCGCCCCCGCCGGATTATGATGCAGCCAAGCGTCCGCCGCGTAGCCCCTATACGTTTTGGAGGGGCAGGCCACCCTGCCCCTTTTTTGATCGGATTTTTGGAGACCCGACGCGCTACAGCACCTCAAACAGGCCGGCCACGCCCATCCCGCCGCCGACACACATGGTCACCACCACGTTCTTGGCGCCCCGTCGTTTGCCCTCGCGCAGGATGTGCCCGACCTGACGGGCACCGGTCATGCCGTACGGATGACCGATCGAGATGGAACCGCCGTTCACATTATAGTTCTCCATGGGAATGCCGAGGCGGTCGCGGCAATAGACCGTTTGGACGGCAAAAGCTTCGTTGAGTTCCCATAGGTCGATATCGTCCATCGTCAAGCCGTGGCGCTCGAGGAGCCTCGGAATGGCGAAGACCGGACCAATCCCCATTTCATCCGGCTCACAACCGGAAGCGACCAGCCCTTTGTAGAGGCCTAGGGGTTGTAGGCCGCGCTTCTCGGCCTCTTTGGCCTCCATCAACACCACCGCGGCCGCCCCATCGGACAACTGGCTGGAATTGCCGGCGGTAATCGAGCCATCTGTTACCGACGGGAGCGCAGCGAGGCCCTCCCTATTGGTCGTGGGCCTGTTGCCCTCGTCACGAGAGAGGGTGACCTCTTGCTGTGCGACCTCGCCCGTTTCCTTGCTGGTCACCTCCATGATCGTGGTAATGGGCACGATCTCGTCGTCGAATTTGCCGTCCGTCTGACCGGCTGCGGTCCGCTGCTGGCTGGCCAGGGCATACTCGTCTTGCGACTCGCGTGAGACTTGGTAGCGCTGGGCGACAATCTCGGCCGTCTTCAACATGGGGAAATAGATCTCGGGCTTATTGTCCATGAGCCAGCCGTCGACAAAATGCTTGGTATTCAGATTGTTTTGGACCAGACTGATCGACTCGACTCCACCGGCCACTAGGACATCGGCCCCGTCGACGATAATCCGGTTGGCCGCGGTGCTGATTGCTTGCAACCCGGACGAGCAGTAGCGGTTGATGGTCATGCCGGAGGTGGTCACGGGGAGACCGGCCTTCACCGCTGAGGTCCGCGCAATATTATGCCCGGTTGAGCCTTCCGGTAGCCCGCAGCCGAACACCACATCTTCCACCTCCGCCGGCTCCACCCCGGCCCGCTCAACTGCGTTCTTAATGACATGCGCGCCCAAGGTCGCGCCGCTGGTTTTATTCAGGCTGCCCCGGAAGGCTTTACCAATCCCAGTCCGGGCAGATGATATAATAACGGCTTCTCGCATGAATATGGCCTCCTTTGCTCCTGGTCTTGTCCGACATTCGCGCCAGTCTATCCTAGGGGAGTCTTTCCGCCAACCGGACCCGTGCCTTGACTTCGTTTCCGCTTTATTGGAAGGGACGAAAGACGCACTCAGAGAGGGGAATCCCATGATCGAAGTCTACGACTTGACTGGAGCGAACAGTTTGCGTTTTAGCCCGTTCTGTTCGCGGGCCAAGGCGGCCTTACTCTATAAGGGCCTGGA
Organism: uncultured Binatia bacterium (SeqCode); assembly: GCA_965116085.1. Taxonomy (GTDB): domain Bacteria; phylum Desulfobacterota; class Binatia; order Bin18; family Bin18; genus Bin18. Next base: position 2,800,999 of record OZ220487.1, on the reverse strand, counting down.
CTATACGATGGTCCCGATTCGCTTCTGCGATAAGGACAAACTGGCTTTCTCCAAGCAGGACCGGGTGCCGGTCATTACGGACGACGGCGCGGTTGTCTCGGATTCGTGGAAAATTGCCGAGTATTTGGAAGACCGCTATCCGGAGGCCAATCTCTTTCCCGGCCCGGGCATGAAAGAGGCCTGCCGGTTTTTTTAATCTCTATATCGACAATACATTCCATCCGGCACTCTTTCCGGTCGTGGTGCATGACATCCTTGAAAAGATCGATCCAGTGGACCGTGACTACTTTCGGGAAAACCGGGAAATCCGACTCGGCGCGACACTTGAAGACGTCGCTGCCAGACGCGACGACTTTCGCCCCCGTCTCAAATCCGCTCTAGCCGACCTGGAGGCCGTTGCCTTGGTCCATGCATATCTGTTTGAGGTGTTTACCTATGCCGATGTGTGCCTGTTCGGCTCGTTTACCTTCGCCATGCGGGTCAGCGACGAGCCCTTGTTTGACGCGGCACCATCCCTGGCCCGATGGTGGGAGCGGATGCAGGCGCGCTTCGAGATTTAGCCTGGTATTGCGAGAAGGGTGGCCTGCTTTTCCCGCTCGACCACCTTCGCCAGGACGAGAAGGGCAATCAGATTCGGGATGGCCATCAGGCCGTTTAACGTGTCAGAGACATCCCAGACCAGCCGCAAACCGCCCGTTGCGCCAATATAGAGAAAGGCCAGAAACAGCACCCGATACGGAATCACCGCCCCCTTGCCGAACAGATACTCCCAGGCTTGCCCGCCATAAAAACTCCACGTCAGCATGGTACTATAGGCAAACAGGATGAGGCAGATAAAGACCAAATGGCCTCCCAACCCGGGTAGCCCCCGAGCAAATGCCGCCGCGGCCAATAGCCCCGGAGAGGTGTCCGGCTGGCCGAGGACACCAGTCACCATAATCACCAGTCCGGTGACGCTGGCGACAATCAGGGTATCCACACACACCTCCCACATGCCCCAAAAGCCCTGCCTGCCCGGTGTGTTCTTGGCTTGTGCGTGCACGATGGAAGCCGAGCCCAATCCAGCCTCATTGGAAAAGATACCGCGCGCCAGCCCGTAGTGCAGCGCCACCATCACGGTCGCCCCTCCCCAGGCTCCAACCGGGGCGGCGGGCGTGAAGGCGGAGGTGACGATCGTTGCGAGCGCGCCTGGCAGAGACGAGGCATACCGCAGCAGAATCCACACGCCACCAGCCAGATACAGCACGGCCATAAAGGGCACCAGATAGGCGGTGGTCCGGCCAATGCGCCGCACCCCGCCCAGGATGACTACCGCTACCAGAGCGACCACGCATCCCCCAGCGACCGGCCGGGGCAGGCTGAAGGTTTCATGCAGACTCGCCGCCACCGTATTCGCCTGGACCATATTGCCAATGCCCAGCGCGGCCACACCGGTCAGAAAGGCATACGCGCTAGCCAACCACTTCCGGCCCAGGCCGTCAGCAATATAATACATCGGCCCACCGACAACTTCGCCGCTGTCCGCCTTGACCTGGCGGTATTTCACGCCCAGCACGACCTCGCTGAACTTGGTCGCCATACCGACCCCGGCCGTTATCCACATCCAGAACAACGCCCCCGGCCCGCCCCAATACATGGCCGTACTGACCCCAACGATATTCCCGACCCCGACCGTTGCCGCCATGGCCGAACTCACGGCCTGAAACGCACTCAACTCACCCGCATCAGCTTCTGTCCGGACAGAGAGGCGACCCAGGGTTGAGCGCCAGATCAGGGGGAAGTGCGTCAATTGGATCCATCCCAGACGAAAGCTGAGATACACCCCCGTCCCGATCAAGAGGAGCATCAGGGGCGGCCCCCAGACCACCGTGTTGACGAGACTGTTGAGGTGTTCGATGGCGCTCAGCATACGACCTCGTTTCCGCAACCCTGTACCCGATGCATGCGGCCAGGCATCGGGTCAGTCGGGCTGGAATGCCATACAGGGGCTGCAATCCATACCTTTAGGGAGGCAGCATAGCCAAGAAACGTGTCGGAGTCGATGTCGGGGGAGAGCGTTGGCCGACTTGATCCATGTCGATGAGGGCCGGGGTGAGTGGTGGTCTATTAAGCTGCCCAGCATACCGGCAGACCCATCTCAGGTCACGCTTGATGGCGATGAGACACTATGCGCGAACGTCGACATTCCGGCCTCTCAGACTGACCATTTTTTCACGAGACGACCAGGGCCACCACTATCGTGCTGGAGCACTCCGGAGCGCGGGTCGGGGGGCTGACGACCAAGGGGTGTCGTGACATTCTGCATATTGCCCGCCACAAGCGCCCCTTGTCGTCCAGCCTCTAACGGGATGTGCCGTGGCAAAAACATCCCTTGGTCTGCCGGCGCTATCGGCGCCCGATCAGCGGGCGTATTATTGCCCCTCAGGGCGAGGTGTTGACCCCGCTTGACGAAAGCGATGTGCGTGAGGCTGTCCGGCGACTCAAGTGTGAGTGTGTGGAATCCATTGCCGGGCGCTTTCTGTTCTCTATTTCTCAACCCGGCTCACGGACAACCCGCCAAGGAGATCACTCTCGAAAATACCTGGAGTGTTGTTGATCCATCCGGCACGAGGCCCTGCCCCAATACCGCTCGGAGGAAGGTTTCAACACCGTCTGCCTGAACGCCTATGTCGGCCCTCAGGTGGCTTCTACAAGCCGCAGCCCATGCGGACGCTGGCCGAGATTCGCGCAAACATGCCGGCGCGGGAGAAGGCGGGGCTGCTGGCCAAGATACTCGGGCACGGCGCACCGGTCCCGACGTGATGAAATTCGAGTGCAACAGGAGTGAGCTATGAATGACGATCCATTGGCGGAGTCGCGGGTGCGGCCAGCAGAGATCATCTTCGAGGTCACGGAAGCGGTCGGAGGCGGGTACGACGTCAAGGCGCTGGGGCACGGCATCTATACCCGGGGAGAGGACTGGGGCGATCTGAAGGAGACGGCGAGAGACGCCGGGCTCTGCCACTTCGATGAAGACGGGAGGCAACAGCATCAGGAGGCCATACCGCGTCATCAAGATGTGCGGGTCGGAACACAGCGGTTCGGTTGGCAATCCGTTTGAACGCGGACGCCATGGTAGGGGCCTATTTTTCTGACCTCACCATACCTGGCAATCCGTTTGAACGCGGACGGCATGCTGGACGATTTCGTTACGGTCGAGATGGCGGAAAAAGACTACCGCGTAGTCATCGGCCCCCGGACCATGGCTGCTGACCACACCGCCCCTCCGACGTGAGCGGCCGCCCATGGCAGATGATTGAGTGACAGGAGCGCGGGCGAATAGAGCCCCTCGCAGCCTCTACCCGAGGCGGACCGCTCCATAGCGTTCGTAGTAGGCAATCCACGCCTGCCGAACTTCTGCTGAGAGGCGGTCTTTCACCAGGCTGAAAATCTCCTGCATGGTGAGAAGAGCGAAGGTGCGGATGCCGAGTTCGTGTTCGAGCACCTGAAGGGCGCTATATCGACCAACCTGCTGGGCGTCTCCCAGCAACTCCTGCCGGTCAACCGCAACGATCATCCCGGCGATCCGATGCTCGCCCAGCAGGTCCATCTTTTCGAGCGCCTCGTATTTTGCCTTGCCGGTGGTGACCACATCGTCAACTAGCAGGATCCCGTGTGTCGGGATAAAATTTTCAGCCCCGACAATGACCTTCTCAGCCGAACGGCCCTGGCTCACCTCTCCGTGGGCCTTCGCTTCTTTGCGGTCGTAGAGGAGAGAGGTGGACTTGCTCGCGTATTCCTGAAGCCCCTCACACAGCAGCACTCCCAAGGGGATCCCTTTATAGGCTGGACCGAAAACATAGGTGAAGTCTTGCAGCACGCCCCGCTCTATGCCTTCCAGGGCTGCCTGACTGTAGCATTTTTTGAGCGTGATGAGGCTTTCGCCATCGGTCAGCGTGCCGAGCGAGATAAAGCTCGGGCTAGCGCGGCCGCTTTTGAGTTGAAAGAAAGCGCTGGGGTCGCTGGTAATTTTGAGTGCGTTCTTTTTAAGCAGGAGGGCGAGAAATTCGCGTCTATAGTCCATGCTCTCTCCCCTCTCGCTCAAGCCGTCCACCGTTTACGCAAAATGCAGCCTCACCTTGGCAGCAGGACAACTCCGTGCGGCACATGACCTAGGCATGGGGACACCATGCCGCCAGGATTGAATCAGCACACAAAGCACCCTAAGTGGAATTCTTCTTCAAGCTGTTTGAGACGTTCGACACAGGCGTCCGGCGTCTCAGAGAGGACCATCACCTCGCCCCCCTTCTCATAGATCATAGCCCACCCGCTCGAATGCTTCCCCGATACGACGCAACACCCCAAGGTTGCCCCTTAGGACGCGGCAATGGCAGAAACCGGCTCCAGAAAACGACGTCTGACCTGGCTCAGACCGACATACAGGGTCGAGCAGGGTCCCCTTCTTCCCCTTCACAGGCCGAGTGCCCCGCCACAGTCCGGGTCTCGCGATAGAGCGCCATCCCCTCCCGCATTTTGGCGAGCGGATTGACCTGCGAGGCCACAAAATGGGGTAGCTCAGACGGCCCATCAACTCGAAGGTTTTCGTACTATTGGCAGCCACCCGAATGGGAGAATGGGGCTGCTGGACTGGCCGCGGGGCCAGCGAGATGTTCTCAACCTGAAAAAATTGTCCCTGGAATGACAACTGATAGTGGGTCCAGATCTGACGAATCATGTCCAGGTCCTCAAGCATCCGCTGCCGGCTTTCGGTCGGGCCTCCCCCCCCCCCCCCCCCCCCCCCGAACCCGCTGAAATGAGTAGGCAGAGAGCCCCGCCCAATACCGAACCCGACCCGACCGTTACCCAGCATGTCCAAGGTCGCTATCTCTCCGGCGATGCGAGTGGGATGAGAGAGGCAGGAGGATAATGGTGATCCCAAGGCGCGGGGTCTGCCTCCGCTCGGCCAGGACCGACAGCGGCAATGGGGGACGGAAGAATCGACAACTCGGGGTTAAAGTGCTGCTCGACCGGCAAGACCGATTCAAACCCCAACGCTTTCGCGTGAACCGCCTGATTGAGCGTGTGCGGAGCAGGCGATTGGCATCTCGTGCACGGGAGTTGGTAGTGCGGGCCAAATTTCATAGGTCCTTGGACTCTCTCGATCTAATCGTACTTACGCAGTTCCAAGCGGCCAATCTGATTCCGGTGAACCTCGTCCGGCCCATCGGCAAAGCGCAGTGTCCGCGCCGAGGCGTAAGCACGGGCCAAGCCGAAGTCTTCGGCCACCCCGCCCCCACCATGGGCCTGCATGGCCCAGTCTATCACTTGCAGGGCTATATTCGGCGCCGCCACTTTAATCATGGCAATTTCGGCGCGGGCGGCTTTGTTGCCGACCGTGTCCATCATATGCGCCGCCTTGAACGTTAGCAGCCGGGCCTGCTCAATCCGAATCCGGGCCTCGGCAATCCGCTCCAGCGTCACCGTCCGTTCGGAGACCAGCTTGCCGAACGCGGTCCGGGACTTGGCGCGGAGGCACATCTTCTCCAGCGCGCGTTCGGCCTGGCCGATCAGGCGCATACAGTGGTGAATACGTCCAGGACCGAGACGGCCCTGGGCAATCTCAAATCCCCGGCCCTCGCCCAGGATTATATTCGAGGCCGGCACCCGCACGTCCTTGAACTCGACCTCGGCATGGCCGTGGGGAGCATCATCGTAGCCAAACACGGACAGCATACGCAGAATCTTGACGCCCGGCGTATCGCGCGGAATCAGGATTTGGGACTGCTGGAGATAGTGGTTCTGATTATCGGGGTCGGTCTTACCCATGAAGATGAGAACTTTACAGCGCGGGTCGCCCATGCCCGAGGACCACCACTTGCGACCGTTGATGACATATTCATCCCCATCCCGCACGATGCGGGATTCGATATTCGTGGCATCGGACGAGGCCACCGCCGGCTCCGTCATGGCAAAGCAGGAACGAATCCTACCTTCGAGCAGCGGCGCCAGCCATTCCTTTTGCTGCTCAGGCGTGCCATAGCGGGACAGCACCTCCATATTGCCGGTGTCCGGAGCCGAACAGTTAAAGACTTCCGATCCCCAGTGCACCCGGCCCATGATTTCCGACAGCGGGGCGTATTCGAGGTTGGTCAGGCCATAGCCGTACTCACTCTCCGGCAGAAACAGATTCCACAGCCCGGCATTCTTGGACTTTTCTTTCAACTCTTCGATAATCGGTGGAATCTGCCAGCGGTCCGGGCCAGAATTCAGTTGGTCCTCAAATGTCTTTTCGTTCGGATAGACGTAGTCCTCCATAAACTGAGAGACCTGTTTTCTCAGGTCTTGTACTTTTGGGGAAAAATCAAAATCCATGTCTCCCTCTCCTTCCCTTGAGTCGCACAATATTTTTATATACGAAAGTGTCAGGACACCTTAAGAAATACCACCGGGCGAGTCAAATCCGGCAGATGCACGGAGGAGAGTATGTCGATTGAAGAGGGAAAAGCAGCCCCGGCATTCACCTTGCAAGATGCAGCCGGGAGGCAGGTTGCACTCAAAGACCTGCGCGGCCGCAACGTGATTGTCTATTTCTATCCCAGGGATAATACGCCCGGTTGTACCAAAGAGGCCTGCGGCTTTCGGGATCTCTGGCAGGACATCCAAGAACAGGATACGGTTGTCCTTGGCATTTCACCGGACAGCGCCGCCTCACACCAGAAGTTTGCCGCGCAATACCAACTGCCGTTCACCCTCTTGTGCGACCCGGACAGAAAGGTCATGGAAAGATACGGTGCCTGGGGCGAGAAGATGATGTACGGCAAAAAGACCGTAGGCGTCATTCGTTCGACGGTCTGGATAGACCCCAACGGCAAGGTGAGAAAGCACTGGAAACGAGTCGCTAAAGCCGCAGATCATCCAGCCAAAGTGCTCAAGGCCTTGCAGGCAGGATAAGGTACCCTGACCGGGGCTTTTTCTATCTCCTTCTTGGAGGGATCAGTATGTCGGATTCTCGTCAGTGCTTTTGGAAAAAACACTGACGAGAGATTTGGAAATTTTTGAGAGCTATCGCCGTTGTCGTAGTTGCCAGCATCGGATTCCTGGCTGGCATAGCTGGGCTAAAAACACTTTGGTCTGAAATGCCCCATCCCGTCTCAGCCCCCGTCGTTATCACTCCAGAGAACAAAGGGTGGCCTCATTGAGAGGATGATACCCGCGCCTTGCAAGAGTTCAAAGACGGAATGGACTCCTCTCGATTACTCAGCGGGGTATTCGGATTCGTTCCTTCCTCTATATTTATGGAAGCCTGGTTAGATGGATGCTATCCGACTGAATAAAGAGAATCCTGCTTAATAGGTGCTACAAAAAAGCTTTCGAGTAGATATCCACAAGACGCCTCAGGGTAAGATGATTGCATCGAGTCTGTTGACAAATGTTTTGCGGCGGGGAGCCCGGGGGTGAGGTGCCAGTTGGCAGCGTAGCTGTTGTCGGCATATCTGCGCTGGGTTGTTCGTGTGGCCTTGGGAGGAGGCCCGGCGGCTGCCCCGCGCTCATCGAGTTCTTTGAACCCTAGACGGGATCAACGGCTCGACCCGCCAGAAGCACCCCGCAGGAAACGCCCCGGCTCAAGGGCGGGGGCTCCGCTTATGGCCTTGAAACGGCGCTCGCCTCCCTTCGTGGCCCACAAGCGGAAGCGGCGGAACCACCGGTGTCAATTCCCGAGTTCTGCGGGAAGAGCGTCCCCGGTTCACCGGGGCACCCCTACCAGAAGATAGCCCCCAGGACCCTCCGGTTGTCACAAGCCGTAACGCCCGGAGCACCGGACTTCCAGAACCTGTCAATAAAAATGAGACAGATGTTGGTTGCACTTAAGGTGCCACCAACAGTGTGCTGGCTGGGCCTGGCGGGTTCATCCAGCCCTGCTCAGGGGGGCTTGTGGCTTCGGTCTCCCGCGCCCGAGCCGTCCCGGGTTGCGCTGCCCGGCTTGGCGCAGGGGGCTCTCACGTTTGGCCAGGCTCTGCGGAGGGCGCCCATGGGGGACCTCCGCGGGAGGAAGCAGCGCGAGTCCAGCATGCCGAGGCTCGCGGGTGTCCCAAGGGCAGAAGATCCGGCAGAACGCGCTGGCGGCACGGTGATTCTCGAAGCGTACAGGAAACCCGGAAGGGTATTTCCGGGTCTGGAACTGCGCCTCTGAGCGGGGACTGTATCCAGCATGGCGGAGAGGTCGCAACCGGGCCCGTCCGTGGTCCAGGCCAGCGGGGGATGGCCCCTGACCAGACCGGATTCGGGGTGGTGGCCACGAGTTCAGGGTCCGCGTAGGACGGAGGGGGAAGTTAATGACGCCATTCTCGCACGGGCCGTTCGGCGGCCAAACGGCGAGATCTCGTGCGCTCCGAGGCAGCTAGGAGTCTGCGCCGTAGGAACGGAATGCGAGAATGTCCATGTAGGGAAAGGGAGGTGTTGAGAGACCGCCGACGTTGCGCCCGTATGGCCCAGCTCCGGGGTTGGTGCTACCGCCGCATATGCAGGATGGGCGGCCAGCGGGTCATGTGGCGCCCCAGGTCAGCGACCTGGTGGACGATCTGGACTGAGGCGTGTTTTCCGCACCGGATGAAGGGGACGGTCGTCGCCAGTCCCCGGATGAACCGCCGATGCTGCGGAAGGTGCTGATCTACGGGTCTGCGCCGGGGGAGTTGTCCTCGCGCGGGGTGGCGCGCCAGTGGGCGGAAGCGGTGGCGTGTCGGGTCGTGGCGGCGGGGCATTTGTCGCCCCCCCCTCCCCTACCGTAGGCCCACATTTTTTCCCGCTTGCGTCCTGGGTTTGTGCAATGTGCCGTTTGTCCTGTCGAGTCGCTCTGCCGGCTTGCCGTGTCAGGGGGGGGGCGTGGGCCAGCGCGCCGGCGCAGGCCGCGGGGGCCGGTATGTGCGGACCGTGCCCGTGCCCGTGCCGCAGCTCGTCGCCAAGGCCGCCCGGCCCCCGGCCGGGCGCGTGGACGGGGTGCCGCTGCGGGCGAGTCAAGCCCCCCTGCGCTTGCGTGCTGACGGGGCGGGCAACGGCATGGTCGGCCCGGCCCCGCTCGCGGGGGCGGCGGCCCCGGGCCCGGGGCGCGGCGCTGGACGGGACGCCCGACCAGCAACCGCCCCCGCCGCCCAGGGGCGCGCGGGCCTGGGCGGCCTGGGGGGGGGCGCCCGGCGCGGCGGCGGGACCGGAGAGGAGGGGAAACCGGGCCCGGGGGGCAGGGGGCGCGTGGGAATCGGGTAGCCCCCCCTCCCCCGTACGCTCGGCGCGTTGCGGCGGCGTCCTTGGTCGGCTTTCAAGCGGCGGTTTGTAGCGGGGGGTCATCTGGCGTGCGCGTGGGTCGTGGGCCAGGCGGCCCTGCGCGGCTATGCCGACGTTCAGTCGTCTGGCGTGCGCGTGGGGCGTGGCGCCCCGTGGCCAGTGGTCGCTTGCCGGGCCCACGGGTCGGGCGGCCGCCTCCCCGCGCCAGGCGCGTCGTTTGGCGGCGGCGAGCGGCTTGGTGCTGGATCGTGCGCAAGCGGAGGCGGAGGCCGAGCGCTTGGAGAAAGAGGAGCGGGGCACCGAGTGGCCGAAGGAGTGACATCGTCGGGCCGAGCGGGTGGCGGCGAGGCGGGCGGTCACGGCCCGTCTTGAGGCGCGGGCGGCGGACGAGGCGCGCGAGCGGCGGCCCGGTGCAAAGCGCACCTCGCAGGGGGGGGGGCAGTGCGACAAGCGGGCGTAGGGGGAGCCCGAGGAGAAGGGGCAGGACCATTGCACGGATCCAGAGAGGCGGAGCATGAAGACTGTTGCGGCAGGGGATCCGCAGAGCGACACCGCGCCGGGGGGAGGCCGTCGCCAGGGGGCGGGGGACGCGCCCAGGGATCCGGCGCGCGCCGGGCGACGCTACCCGGCAAGGCGGCAAGGGCAACGATATCCTGGAAGCCAGCCAAGGCGACACCCGCTGGGTGCGCGGCCAGGGTGACGACACGCTGGAGAGCGGCTGGGGGGCCGATCCCTTCGTCTTTCGCGAGGGCGATGGACACGACACCATCGACGGCTTCGGCTCCGGCCACCTCGAGTTCCATCTCAATCTGCCGGCCACCACCCCGGAGGCGGTCGCCTTCGCGGGCCTGCAGATCAAGGCGCAGGGGCACGATACCGTCATCCGCTACGGAGCGGGGGACGATACGAGTACGCTCGAAGACATGCGGGCGAGATCCCTGACCCTGGACAACTTCGACTTCGTTTTCGTCGGCTAGGCAGGGCCCCGCAGACCAGGTCTGGTAGCGCCGCACGAGCTGCCGCCGGGACCGGCGACGGACTTTTCAAAGAGACATAGTTAACAAAGTCCGATCCGCCGTGCAGGGTGGTGGCATGCACGGCAACCTTCGACCCCTCAGCGCCGACACGGCAGAGTGGCTGAAGACGGCGGCGGCCGAGGACGGCCGGACCCGTCATGCGCTGGCGCGCGAGCTGTGCGCGCGAGGATTGGCGCACCGCGCGGGGCGTGCCCTGTGTGGCCCAGGCGACCCAGGCCCCGCCCGGGCTGGCGGTGCGCGCGGGGAGCGTGCGGCCGCGGCCGCAGCCCTACCGGACGCCGAGCATGCCGGGCGGCGCGGGGGAACGCCCCGGTCCGGACCGGGAGCTGTAGGGCGCGCTGGCCGCCCTCGGGGAGGTCACGCTGGTACCGGTTGGCGCCGACCCGGACCGGCGCCGGTGGCGGGATCTGCTGGCGACCCATCATCCGCAGGGGGGACGCGTCGGCCGGGGGCGGTGCTCCAGTACTGGATCGTGCCGGCGCGCCACGGCTGCCTGGGCGGCCTCGGGTACGCGGCTGCGAGCTGGCACTAGGCGGCGCGGGATACCGCCATCGGCTGGTCGCCCATCTGCCGCAGGTGGTCCACCAGCACTGATTCCTCTTCCTGCCCGGCGTACGGGTCTCCCATGTGGCTTCGCAGGTGCTGGCCCGGTCGCCGGGGCGCCGCCTGGGAAGCCCCGCACGGGACGGCGCCGCTGGAGGTCTCCACGTAGGTGGGGCCCGAGGACAGCGGCGCCTGCTACCGCGCGGCGGGCTGGACCTGCGGCGCCGGGCAGACTTCGGGCCGGCCACCGGGGGGCCGGGCAACCTCTCCGAAAGCGGTGTGGCTCCGCCCTCTGGCCGAGGGTTGGCGCGACATCCTGTCCCGGGAGCCGGCCCCCGGCATCGGCACTACGCCGGCCCCCTGGCGGCCCAGGGGCGCCGACTGGGCCGTCACCGAGTAGGGCCGCCGCAGCCCGCCGACCGCGGACGCAAGCGCCTGCTGGCGAGGGGTCGGTGGGAGCCGGCCCCCGACGCGCCCCTGCCCGTGCTCTTCCCGGCGGTGGCCGCGCGCAAGGCCGCGGACCGGCGGTTGTCCAGCGTGCCCTTGGCACTGGACAACCGCCTCGCGCCCTACCGGGCAGCGCCGGCCCCGCGTTGCTGACCGGAGCCGGTGGTCCTCGCCCTGCAGGACACCACGACGTTGAACTCCACTGGCCCCCGCAAGACCTAGGGAATGGTGAACCTCGGCGGCGGGGGCTCGGGCCCCCCGGGGAATCGTCGCCCATTTCACGCTTGCCGTCACCGAGACCCGGCGCCCCCTCGGCGCGCTCGCCCCCCCCACGCGCCAGCGCCGCAGCCCCGGGTCGCGGGCCGCTCCACGGGGTGCTGCTCACCCCCGAGGGGGAGGCCGACCTCGAACACGCCCGGTGCAGCGTGGCCTGGTGTGAGGCACGCTGGACCCTCGAGGAGGACTGCCGCGTCCTCAAGGTCGGCGCCCGGATCGAGGCCCTCAGGCTCGACGACGCCGATGACCTGGACAAGAGCCTCGCCTTCGATGCCGTGACCACCTGGCGGGGCATGGACCTCGAACGCCGCGTCCGCGCCCAGCCCGACAAGCCGGCCCTCGATCTCTTCCCCACCCGAGAACTCGAGAGCCTCTACCACTGGCGCCGACCTCATCGCCCCATCCGGGCACCGTCCGCCCAGCCGCCCGCCCTCCGCCCCTGCGTGGGCGATCTTGCCCACGTCGCCGGATTCCGCCCCAGCAAGCGACAACCGCTCCCGGGAACCGCGACAATCTGGCAGGCGGGGCGGAAATTCAAGACCCGACTCGATTTCATTCACGCATGGGACGACCGCACATGAACCAGATTTCCTCAACAGTGGGACCTTGAAAGGCGTAGGCGCCGGTGCTGGCAGACGAGGGAGACGGCCATGAGTCAGCCCTTGGGACACGGGAGGCGCACGGAGGAGACCGCTAGGGGGGGGGGGGACGGAGTCGAGATACCTGGCAACCCTGATGATCAAGATATTCAGCTTTCTACAACAGCACTAGGCGTGATTCCCTGGGAACAATCTATCGGCGGCAGAATGACGTTTCCTCTTGCAAATCAACCTCTTGAGCGATCTATGGCAAGCAATCTTGGTGGAACTTCAGGCTAAAGCGACCAACTGTCTCAGTGATATTGGCAGCGAGGGCTTCCCCAGAAGTAGGGACGCAATCCTCCGACAGAGGACTGCCCCTATCACAAAGCTTACTTCGTCCATTCCAACCGCCCTTTGGGAACTTTGACCAAAAACCCAAGAAAAAAAAGAAGCCCGTTTGTCCACAGGCCCTGGTTTCCTTAGCGAGGAGCAACCTTCTGCCGTTGCAGGATCCCACCCGGAAACACCCTGAGTGAGAGTCTTTTTCACGTCTTACAAGGAAGAGAGTCGGCCTACTGGGATTCCGGCCTCTTCCCTGACTTTGTGGGAAATAATATAGAGGCGTGATGGAAATGAACGATGTCGGAATTGAAGTCCGTTGATTCAAACAGCAGTCCAGCAGTATCCCACGCAGCCCCGGGTGTGTTGCTCAAACGCGGCCATCCCTCTCACCCTAGTGGCCCGAGTCAATCATTTGATACCCACGTTTCCAGGCTGCACTGTCTGCTGGGGTCTGGCGCCAAGTGAAGGGGCGGGCTTGGTTGTCATTGTGATGAGGGATGCAGCCTTCGCTGGCTTCGAGGCAGTCGTCCCACGCATTGCAGCCGGCAGTCTGGAGCTGCTGCCGGGAGCGTTGAGCGAGGAAGCCCTCGCCCGCGTGTGTCCAGGGGACCGAGGGCGGGGGCCGCAAGCCTGCCCGTAGCCACTGGGATTTTGCCCGCGCGTCCCCCTGCTGTCCCCGCCGTTACGGCGGCCGAACGCCGGCAAACACGCCCCGCTATGAATTGGAATGATCCGGTTTGTGTCTGCCACTAGCCCTCTCCCTCTGGAGGAGAGGGGGCACCGCGACGCATGGTGCGGGGTATTCCTCTGTCGCAAGGGTCTATGCGGACGGAACTGGCTTGTATATAATATGGGTCTTGTAGCTTCAGAGTACAGATCATAAAGGAGGCCTTATGCACATTGGTTACGCCCCGGTATTTCAGAACCCTGGGAACGCTCGCTCCGATGCCGAAGTCTACCGTCAGGAGCTTCGAATCGCAGAGATGGCCGAACCCCTAGGGTTTGACTCGATTTGGTCTATCGAGCATCACTTTACGGATTACACCATGTGTCCCGACGCGGTTCAATTCCTGTCCTATATGGCGGGTAGGACCAAGAAGGCTAAGCTAGGCACCATGGTCATTGTACTTCCCTGGCACGACCCGGTTCGGGTTGCCGAGCAAATCTCCCTGCTGGACCATGTGTCGGGCGGGCGAATGATTCTGGGCTTCGGCCGGGGTCTGGCCCGGATTGAGTATGACGGGTTTCGGATCGACCAGAACGAAGGGCGCGAACGCTTTGTTGAGTATGCCGAACTGATCATGCATGGACTGGAGAGAGGCTATATCGAAGGCGGACCGACGGTCCAACAGCCCCGCCGCGACATCCGCCCCTACCCGGCCTACTCATTTAAGGGCCGCACCTATGCCGCGGCAGTCTCACCGGAGTCTATGCCGATCATGGCCCGGCTCGGGATCGGCCTGCTAGTCATTCCGCAAAAACCGTGGGAGGTCGTCAAAGGGGATTTCGAGGTCTATCACAAGGTCTGGCAGGAAGAGAATCCCGGCACCAAGCCGCCCCAGCCATTCTGCGGCGGTTTCTTCTACGTGGATGAAGATGCCAAGCGGGCCGAAGAGCGTGCCACCAAGTGGATCGGGACTTATTATTACACGGCTATGAAACACTACGAGATGACGGCCAAACATTTCGGTCAGAACAAAGGCTATGAGTTCTACAGCAACGTTGGGCAATATATTGAGCAGCACGGTATGGACGGAGCGGCCAGAGACTTTGTCAAACTCATGCCGTGGGGGACGCCTGACCAGGTGTTGAGAAAGCTCGAATTCGTCCGCGACATCATCGACATGAAGGCCATTATGTGCAACTTCAGCTTCGCCGGTATGCCCTACGACGAGGCCGAGGGCAGCATGAAGTGTTTTGCCGAGCATGTTCTACCGGAACTCAAGAAGTGGGATACGGAGCCGCTCCAGGATCCGGAACCCTTGAACATGCCGGCTCCCTCTGCGGCTGCGGCCTAAGCTCTGCGAACGATTCACCCCGCGCTTGTCCAAAGCGCGGAATCTTGCTCGAATAAGGGCGACCATCGGGTCGCCCTTAAGTATTGAGGAGGAGTGTATATGGCCGATCTCGAAACGTTTCGCGCTGAGACACATCGGTGGTTGGATGCGAACGCCCCGGCCTCGATTCGCGGCGTAGAGAACACCATGCTTAACGGGAATTGGGGTGGACGCAAGGCCAGATATTCGAATCCTGATATGAAAGCCTGGCTTGATGTCATGGCCGAGCACGGCTGGACCGCACCCGAGTGGCCACCCCAGTACGGCGGTGGCGGACTCTCCAAGGACGAAGCCAAGGTGTTGCAGCAAGAGATGAATGCCCTCCAACTGCCGGCACCGCTAGTCGGCTTTGGCTTGACCATGATTGGTCCGACCCTCTTGCAATACGGCACAGAAGAGCAGAAGCACGAACATCTGCCGGGAATTATCAGAGGCGAGATTCGTTGGTGCCAGGGCTATTCCGAACCAGGGTCTGGCAGCGACTTGGCCTCTCTCAAAACCCGGGCCGTCCTTGAGGGCGACCACTACGTGATTAACGGCCAGAAAGTATGGACGTCGTTTGCCAATCTGGCGGACTGGATGTTCATGCTTGTCCGGACCGACCCGGAAGCCAAAAAACAGGAGGGTATCACCTTCATATTGGTAGACATGGAATCCCCAGGTGTGGAAACCCGTCCCATTAAACTCATTAGCGGGGCCTCCCCTTTTTGCGAGACGTTTTTGACCGATGTCCATGTCCCGGCCAAGAATGTCATCTTCGAGGTCAACAAAGGCTGGACGGTGGCCAAGTCCCTGCTGAATCATGAGCGTAATATGATTGCCTCAGCGTTCGACACGACCGCAGGCAAAGGCCGGACCGTACGGGACTGGGCCAGGGAGCATCTTGGATTAGACGGCGACTGTGTAGCGGACCCAGCAATCAGAGACCGTATGGCGCAGTACGAAATGGATAGTCGTGCCTTTCGACTCACCGCGGAACGCGCCCGCGATGCGGCCAAAGCCGGCCGTCCCCCGGGCCCAGAAAGCTCAATGTTCAAGATCTACGGTACCGAACTGAACCAGCGCCGTCTTGAACTGTTAGTCTCGATTGCCGGCCCGCACGCCCTGGGCTGGGACGGCCCCGGCTTTGAAGACCACGAACTCACCCTCACCCGCGCCTGGCTGCGCTCCCGAGGCAATACCATTGAAGGCGGGACGAGTGAGATACAACTCAATATCATTGCCAAGCGGGTGCTGGGATTACCCGACTAAGAGAGAGCGGTTTCATCCCGCCGCTAGTAAGGATCTCGATTGTGGCACTTGTGCTGACTGAAGATCAGGAACTTTTAGCGCAGACCGCGCAAGATTTCGTCCGTACCCACTCCCCGGTCAGCCGACTGCGCATGCTACGTGACACCCAGGACTGTATGGGCTTCTCGAAGGATGTATGGCACGAAATGGCCCAACTCGGATGGGCGGGTATTCTGATTCCCGAGAAATATGGCGGTGCAGGTATGGGTCTAGCCGATCTTGCGGTTGTGCTGGAAGCCGTGGGCCGCAATCTTGCGCCAGAGCCCTTTCTTTCAACCGTCTTGCTCGGTGGTCAATTGCTTGTGCACGTCGGCAGCCCTGAACAAAAACGGACTTGGTTGCCGGGTATCGCAGCGGGCGAAAAGCTGCTTACGCTTGCCTATCAAGAAGGCCGTAGCCGCTATGACCTGAATCGAGTAACCACACAGGCGACCGCCGAAGAGGGAACCTGGAAGCTGTCAGGCAAGAAGATTCAGGTCCTGGATGGACAGAATGCGGACGCGCTGATTGTCTCGGCCCGGACTAGTGGCGGAGATAACGACCGGGGCGGTCTCACCCTTTTTCTGATTGCCCCAGATACACCCGGCGTAGAAATCGTCCCTCAGACTCGGGTTGATAGTCGTGCAGCGGCGCTAGTCACTCTCGACGCCGTAAAAGTTGGTGCTGGATCCATTGTCGGGACAGTTGGCCACAGCTTTCAGGCCCTCTCACATATTGTTGATCTCGCTACGGTTGGCCTGTGCGCCGAGATGCTGGGCGGCATGAGTCAGATTTTCGAGGATACGCTTGACTATCTCAAGACACGCGAACAATTCGGGGTAGTCATCGGCTCATTTCAGGCTCTCAAACATCGAGCAGCGAAAGTTTTCATGGAGATTGAGTTGTGTCGTTCGGCCGTGATGGCCGCGGCCATCGCTGCGGATGCTGGCGAGAGTGACTTGGCTCTATTGGTGTCCCTAGCCAAGGCCCGCTGCTCCGATGCCTTTATCCTGGCGACCGACGAGGGGGTCCAGATGCACGGCGGGATCGGCATGACCGATGAGCACGATGCCGGCCTGTATATGAAACGCGCCCGTGCTGCGGCAATGACCTTTGGCGATGCCGCTTGGCATCGGGACCGCTGGGCACGGCTGCGAAACTATTAAGCGCTGCGCAGTGGACCGGGCAATAGAAGATTCTCCCTGACATAGATCACTATAGCTCGCACACCCATCCACTGGCAGTTCGTCTGCACCCTAGGCGTTTCCGTGGTCTTTTTTGTGGTGCGGTTTTCTCGGCGGACGCTTATAGTTCGCCGGTTGTCAGGTTTCAAAGCCTCACGATTCCTTCTTTGCTGTGCTGTCACGCGGAGTAGGGATAGACATACCGATTCCTTACGTTCTTGAACGATGAGAGGGCGTCCGCACAATAGAGTTGAGTGAGAAAGTATTCACAGCCGGTCCTTGAGCAATGCCGACTCCGGTGAGATTATGGGAGCCTTCAATATTTCGCCGGTAACCGGGGCTCTCCAGCCCATCCGCCACGGATCTCTCCTGCATGTGGCGGATTTTCGCAGTTTATATCCGGCGTGGACATCCTCACCCATCCCAGCATCCGGCTATCTCTTGTCGGTGTCTTTCAATTCCTCCATGTCCATACCCAACCCGCCCGGTTGCCATATTGCGACTATGGCGGCGAGCAATGGCGGAGATTGCCGGATTGAGGGCTACAGGCTTCAACCCCTTCGAAGCCCGATACCCATTGACCAGCCGGTGGACGTAGTGTTCAAGGTCGGCGGCGAGCACAGAAGACAGATGGGCGGAGACCGTGAGTCCAAAGCGCAAAAGACAAACAATAATCAAGCGAACGGTACCCATGTGCCACAACCACGACATTGCTGCGCTCTCCTTCGCGCCCCAACGATCCAATCGACTCAACCGACCAAACGACTGCCCTGCCTCACAATCTCTGACTCCGGCGGCTGCCCCGCGGCAACCCGTTCGATATTGACAAAACCGAACGCGATCCGGCGGCTCCAGGTATCCAGCGTCACCCCGGCAATACGCGAGGTCGGTACCACATTGTCCAGCGATAACAGCGGGCTGTCGGTTGCCAAGGGCTCGGCAGTGAAAACGTCTAGTCCAGCCCCGGCGATACGATTGTTTTGTCGCGATCGATGAGTGCGGGTTCGTCTGTCACCGGTCCGCGTGACGTGTTGGCCAAGATGGCAGAGGATTTCATCAGGCCGAGTGTCCGAGCATTGATAAGCCCCTTGGTCTCGGCACTCAGCGGCGTATGGACAGAAATAACGTCCGCTTGTTGCAGAAGACCGTCCAGTTCCAGCCGCTCGGCACCAACCTCTTCCTCAGCCGCCGCTGGTGTCCGGATCGTGTCATGATAGAGAATATTCGCCTGAAACCCTTTCGTGATCCGTGCAAGCTCCTGGCCGATTACCGCCGAACCCAATAATGCCACCGTCTTGTTACGCAACTCGCGCATCTGGAGCGTTTCTCGTGCCCCAATCCACTACCCTTCGTGCAGGGTGTTATGATGGGGGGGCAGTTTTTTGAAGACCGCCAAGATTAAGAGAATGGCATGCTCGGCCACGGTTGGCGCGTGAGCCCTGCCATTATTGGCAACCGGTATTCCGAGCTTCCGAAAAAGCTCCAAGCCGATCCGCACCCAACATCTGAAACAGATTGAGCTGTTTCGCTACGCTCAATTCGCCCTCGGTGAGATTGCCAGGGTAGGCCGGAATGAAGTCCGCCTCCGCTATTTTCTCCAAGCGCGTGTCGGCCGGGGGGCGTTGCTCCCAAAAGTCTATAAGAAAGCCCGCCGGCAGTTGCTCTTTGACCATGTGCATGACTTCGCGGGAGACTCACCCGCGGGAGTGAAGAAAAAACGAAGGGGTGGTTTCGTTATGGAACGCTCCTGTCATGGGAATGAATTCGGGCCGATTGTCTACCGCCCCTGAAGGTACAGGGAGCGTTTTTCGAGAAAGGCCTGACGGCTTTCCTCAAAATCTTCTGTTTGGTGTGATAACAGATAAGCCTGACTCTGATACTCATACGCCCATTCGGGTGGAACGTCCCAGCCATGGATAGCAGTCAACTTGGTCAAGCCATAGGTTTGTGTCGGCCCCTGGGCCAATCCGTATGCAAATTCCAGGGTGGCTTCTTCCAACTTGTGCCAAGGCCACCACACGGTTGGCCAGCCGCCAGTGTTCCGCCTCCTGGGTCGAAAGCTGGGGACCGGGCAGCCCCCACCCCGGGGCTTTACCGATGTCCACGAACTGTTGCCGCAGGCTGGTATCGGTCTCAATGCCGCGCTTGACGAGCGAAATACACAGGGTTGCCGGATCGGCATCACACACAGATCGCAGCCCAGGGCAAGCTTAAAGCCGACTCCAGGCGCATGGCCGTCAATCATGCCACTGACCGGCTTGAGCAGGGCTCACATCTCGGCCACCACCAAAGGCCAGCGACCTTCGCCCTGGACGTAGTGCTTGACCGCCCATACATCTGCGTTCCGGCTGGTCAGGTTCGGCCATACCCTTGAGATCGTCACCGGCACGGCAGGTCTGCCCTGCTCTGGCTATGATCGCAGCTTGGACCGAGCCATCATCACACGTCTCAAGCGCCTCGAGCAACTCCAGACCGACCCGGATGTTCATCGTATTCAGGAGTTCGGGACGATTCAGGGTAACGCGACAAATGCCGTGATCGGGGTCAATCAGTAGATAACGAAATCCATGGACCTCCTCCCGGGCGACCGAGGCGTCTTCCTACTGTGGCCAGAAGGTATCGGCAATCGCCTGGACCTTTTTCGCCAATTTCTCGGGCGTCATGCCCCAGTTGGGCGGGACGATACACATGGAGTCGGCCCGTTGCCACAAGGGTTCAATCCGCTCCCGGACCTGATCCGGTGTGCCATGCGCCCCAAAGGCCCGGACCATTTCATCCGGAACGTATTGTGCGGCATGGACGCAGTTCATTGTCTTGGAGGCTTCGCTGATTTTCCGTGCCTCGGCTCCGAAGCCGTGCCTCTCGAAATAGGGGGAGTACTGGCTGAAGCCTGCGTAGAAGGCCAGCCAAGGCTTGGCATCCTGCAAGGCCACCTTTTCGACCTCATCAATAGACACTGTCACCCAGGGCTGGAAATGAATCGCGGCGGGGTCGCGGCCGGTGCGCGCCGCGCCGACGGCCACGGACTCCTGGGCCTGACCCAGAGCCCATTCGACCGACCAGACCGGATGCCCGATCAAGCCATCAGCCACTTCGCCCGTCAACTCACACATGCGCTGGCGCAGGGCGGCAATCCAGACGGGAACACGTTCACGATACGGAGGGAATATGGGTTGATAGGCGTCAAACTTCAGTTGATAAAACTGTCCCTCCCAGGGCGGCATCTCTCCAGAGCGGGCGCCGTCCTCAACGTGCCGCAGAATCTGTACGACCTCGCGTAGCCGTGACACCGGCTTATCGTACGGCATTCCGAAATAACCATTGGTCCAGTGTTTCGGGCCGGTGCCCAGCCCCAGAATGAAGCGACCTTTGGACAGGTGGTCGAGATCCAGTGACGTTACTGCGGTCTCAAACGGACTGCGCGTCAGGCCGATAGCAATGCCGGTGGCGAGTTCGAGCCGCGTTGTCGAGACCGCTGCAGCCGCCAGCGGGGCAAACGGCGAGCCGTATACCTGGGGAACGGTCACCCCGGCAAGGCCGCGGTCTTCCAGCTTTTTGACAGCAGTGGCAAAATTCGGTTCAAGCGCCGGAATGACAAACGACCAGTATTTTCGACCCATACTATGCTCTCCTTGTCTTCTCTGTGTGTTCATGAACCCCTCCACTTCCAGAGGGAAATGAGGCTTGGACGGACATTTGCTCCCAGGGGGGCGTCAAAAAGGTCGGGTTGCTTCTTAGAGTAAGACGGTATCGACTCAGGTAGCAGTTCGGCAATGGCGGTGGCGGGGATGGTCTCCAACACTTTTGGTTCCCGCTTGTCCAGCCCGTCCCCATACACTCGACCTTAGCCGAACATTGCCTGGTTCGATACCTTCCGGATTCGCTGTTAGTGAGCGGTCGCTTCAAGTGGGGCATCAGATGGACATTCGCTGCGGCGGCTTGAATGTGGTTGAGGATGAAGCGAAACGGTCTGGCACGGGCAGTGGGGCTACGACCGGGATAGGGACAAACAAAGAGAGCCGGAGGCCGGATTTTCTGCCTATGCCAGGGTGTTCTGTGTCGGCATAAATATCGCTCAGCTCCACCTTGCGCCTTTACCGTCCGCAGGGTCCGCCCACCGCGTGGGATAATATTGCTCAATTTCGGCCTCTTCCAACCGGCAGTCCACCACCAACAGATGCCGTTCCAACGCTGGATTGTCCTCGTCGTCCGCGACAATCTCGCCGTCCGATATATAGCATGGGCTCGGGAGCATGGGACGAAACACCGGTATGGGGGCAGCTTGCGGCGTTTGATTTCCCCGGACGGTAGGCTGCAATGCTTGTTATTTTCCGGTAGCCAAGCCGCGTTGGCTCTGGAAAGAATCGACCGGCACAGGAGGGAGCATGTATTTCGTCGGCCTGCCCCTTCATGGGGCAGCGCGTCCATTTCGGAGCGCGGCACAGGGAGTTCGCTGGCGCCCACCGGTCGAACGTCGGTTGTAGCGAGCCGCCGTAGGGAAATCGGACGGTATGGGGGCATGGCAAAGGCTCGTCGGCCCGATGTCACAAACTGGCCCAGCCAATTGAGACGCTGTTCATGACCACAGTGCCGTGCCTCGGTTACAGCCCATACTCTGTATAATCCTCAATGCGGCCCTTCCACATCCAGTCAACACATCCGCGGCTTCACACATACCCCAGAGACCTAGTGTCCGGCTGCCCACATGAAAACAGAACCTAGCGCACTTGCTAGCCATAAGTCCAGCGCCGTTTGCCGGATGGGCCGACAGGAATCTTCGTTCTCCCTATGTTCCATATGGTGCGCTCTATGTCTTATCAATGCCGCCTCCATTCCAAATCTACATTTGCAAACGGACTCGCAAGTCGGGAAGTCTCGGTCCACGCCCCTACATGGAGAACCTCCTCCAGCCTCGCTATTCTTTGATAGCCCATAACCACTAAAATGCGGCTAACCCAAACCCCTACCCTGTCGCTGCCGACCGGGACTGCCGCAACTGCAAGACAAGAGACAGCCCCCCTCACCGGCTCGACTTTTATCCGGGACGGCAGGCCAGCCTTACGTCGCGGCTTTCCGACCGGCACATTGTGGGTAGTTCACACAGCC
This sequence comes from uncultured Binatia bacterium (SeqCode), assembly GCA_965116085.1. GTDB lineage: Bacteria > Desulfobacterota > Binatia > Bin18 > Bin18 > Bin18. The sequence goes on along the minus strand of OZ220487.1, from coordinate 2,778,902 downwards.
GAGAAAGTGGCCATATTTTCCGATTCGCTCGACCAGCCAGCCATCGACACATTCGGGACAGGCCGGAAAAATTGCCCCGCACGTACATCGGCGGACAACCGGCTCGGAAGCGTCACGAAGGGGCAGGCCGAGTCCACAGGCGGCGCATGTGGGCAGGTTCGCATCGCACAGGTCTCTATGTTCACAGACGAAACGGTTTTTGCTGCCCAGAAGCAGCCGGCCGCCGCATCTGTCACAACGATATCGGCGGTGTCGCGTCTTGCCCAACGCCGTTGCGCCGTATTCCTCACGCTCCAGCAGTTCGGTCACAAATCTCGAGGGCTGGCTCTCAAAGGCAATGATCGTGACAGATTTACGGGCACGGGTCAGCGCCACGTAGAAAACACGCCGCTCTTCAGCATGCTCGAAGAGCTCCGGTTCGGGAAGCACAAGATTTAAGACTGGGTCGTCAACAATCTCTGACGGCAGACCAAGGCGTCCGCCGTCAGCACCAAGGATGATCACATGGTCCGCTTCGAGTCCCTTTGCGGCATGAATAGACTTGAATGACAGGGACAGGTCCGGGTAAAGCTTGCTCAGGCCGGTCAGGCGATCTGGACACTGCCGATTGTAGCGCCCCAGCAGGAGAACGCTGGCTCGCGCTCCTTTCATCTGCTTCGCGAGATGCGTCAATGCTTGCTTCAGCGCACCACCGCCCCGTCGTTTCGCACTCCAGACGATCCAGATTGCCGGTTCGGTACCGATGGCCGCGGGGGCCACATTTTTCATTATCTGGGAAGGATTCTCCAGAACGAAGCTGCGGGCGGGAAGCGCGAGCCGGTCCACACTGCGAAAGGTTCGTCCGAGATCGACAGAGCGGTGGATGCCTGTTTTCCCTGCGAAGGTACCACCGAAAATCCTGCCGAAATCGCGCATCAGATGAATATCAGCGCCCGAGAACCGGTAGATCGACTGCCAATCGTCTCCCACCGCAAAAATACGGGCATGCACATGCTGTTCCTTGAGCGCCCTCAGCAGATCGGCGCGCCCTTGCGAGATGTCCTGAAATTCGTCTACCAGCAGATGACGGTAAGGGCTCTGATAGCGGTTTGCCCTGATGTGGCCCGTAGCTCTCGTTATCATGTCTTCAAAGTCTATACGGCCGCCGAGCCGCTCCTGATATGCCGTAAAAACGGATTCGAAAATGTCCAGGAATGCCAGGCTGCGGCGCCTGTCCGGGCCCCCCTTTCCCTTGCGGCGGCATTGCTCCAGTGTGAGGCCTGTCCCCTTGAAGTGCCGCAAGAACGTTGCGAGGGTATGGGTGAAAGCATCGACCTGCCCCATCTTGCTCAGCCGGTCAAAGACACTCTCGGGCGGGAGCGGCTTTAATTCCACATAAGGCGAGAGTTTTTCACGCAAGCCAAACGTCAAACGGCCTTCGGACTTTTCGTAGCTGAAGGTTTCAATCAGTGTCGTGCCATGCGCGGCATGCACCTGACGCTTCCACTCCATTCCGGCAAGGTACTGCTCCCGATCAATGAAGGGAGCTGTCGTGAGGCGTTCGTTGCCGGTGGCATCCAGTTCTCGTCGCACGCCGAAGTGTTCAATATAGACGCCGCTCTCTTTCAGACGAAAATCTGGCGTGTAGGCTTTCCGGCTTGCATCGGGCAACTTGTACTCATAAATCGGCTCATATTCATAGGCAATCCCATTCATATAGAGCCAGTTCGCAATTTCCAGTTCTTCAAAACTGCGAACCTTTTCGCCGCGAAGAGTTCGCAGTTCATGGCTTTCGATGTAGCGGAAATAGTCGTGTTTTGTCTCGAAGTCCCATGAATTTCTGATGGGGACGAAGAACTCATGGAACCAGCGCAACAACAAAAGCACCGTACCTGCGTCATTCGCGACCTGCTCGAAGAGAATTTCCCGCAGGAGCGCATTGTACGCCGCATCGTCGCTAGCATGGGCAGCAAGCGGAGGCGCGGTGCCCTCGACTTCGGCGATGATCCTATAAGCCAGCGCGTGAAATGTCGTGGCCGTGACCGATACACCACAGCACTGCTTCACACGCCCGGATATCTCCTTTGCGGCCTCCCTCCCGAAAGCCAGAAGCAGAATTTCCTCCGGCTTCCGTATTCTTCGTTCGATAAGATAGGCAGCCTTGGCAGCGATGACACTGGTTTTTCCCGATCCTGCTCCCGCCAGGACAAGTGTCGCATCTTCATCGCAGACCACGGCGAGGCGCTGCTCCGGCGTCAGCGGTTTCTTGTCGACACCTTCAAAGAAGGGAGCCATGGTTCCCAGTTCGCATGCGATGAAACAATCTATGGCCCTGCTGCGTACACGTTCCGGCGCATTGCGAAAATCTACGAGCTTCGCGACCCCCCCCCCCCCCCCCCCGAATCTCTGGGGCAAGTATCGAGGCGGGTAAACTCGTTGGTATGAACCGGAATAGTGCTGCCACCTGCTGCCAGAAGGGCTCTACAAGGCAAGCTGCCGGGAATCCGCGCGGCGTTTCAAGCCGGTCGACCACGCGTGAAAGGAATTGCAGTTCCTCTGTGCATTGAGCGATCTTCCGGCACCACGCCTGCCGCCAGGCTTCGTTCACTCCCTGACAGAAGGTCTCCGCCTCGGCGGCTCTCACCCCTCGAACGGTGAGTATTTTGCCGCCCATCAACGGGACATCGACCGCCCGCAGGAAGAGTCCCGCCCGGGTGCGCGCCTTCTCAGCCATCTCCCCGAACGGCACATGTTCCGGCTTGCGCCCTAGGACTGTTAGACCTCCAGCATCAAAGGCCAGTCCGACCCGTTCATCTCCGACCAGTCTATAAAGGATATCGGCAAGAGCGCCGCGTTGGAACTTCATCTTGAGTCCGCACCTTATGCCAGAGGGGAAAACTATCGTGTTCCTAATGAAACGATCTACAGGCGGAGAGTGCTCGACGGGTATTTTGTCCTGTGATTCCCCGAATTGAAGAGAGAGCTCAGGAGGGCCGGAACGATGACACGGTGGCAGATTGGGGAAGAGAAGCACACCCCCAGATAGGCTTGAGGCCGCAGCCGTGGACAAAGTGGCTGTTTCAAGGGCGTTTCGCTCGCGTCATCGATTTCAGGACCGGATATGCCCAGTCTCTGATCGAAGATCACACACGGGCGGACAAAGGCCGGCATATCGCCATCTCGGCGAGTATGCTCAACACCGGCGTTGACCGTGTCGGAGGTGGAAGACCTTGTCTGCTTCAAGAGAGCGCGCTCGAAAATCAAGTTCTGGCAGATGATCGGGCGGGGTAGGCGTCTATGCTCAAACCCGTTCGGTGTCGGGCAGCATTAGGGCATGTTTTCACCTCTTCGATTCCTGCCAGAACTTCGAGCTTTTTGACCAAAATCCCGAGTTGCCCAGAGGGGGGGGAGGGGGTATCGGGCACTTCTCTGAGCGAGCGTCTGTTCGCGACCCGCGTGGAACCGGCTGGTGAACTCGACCGACAGGCCTGTCGCAACGACGACGCGAAATCGTCGCTCATCTTCGTGAAGCAGTGCACGGGATGAACGTCCAGCACTGTTTTGTCCGTTCCAAATGCCGCCACTTCGAGGAGGACCAAGGAAGGAGCACACTGAGCGAAGCCGGGCCTCAATCAACGCACCGACTTGCTCGAGCCGAGCACTGGCTTGCCGCCGTCCCGGGTTGATGACGCTAGCGTCGCAAAGCACGGCGACTCCCTCATGCTGCAAACCCAGTTCCCGGTTCTACGTGCCAAGAGAGCACTCACTGATCTCAAGGAAGCGGACCACCGAGCTCGCCGCGGTGTTCGAAGAGCTGAGCGCTGTCCCTCTGATCGCCGATGAAAAGGCTTTCACCCTGGAGGTCCAAACGGATGAACACTGGCAGGATGAGACTCTGTCGATGCTGGAATCCGGCTGCGCGGCTTGACCAGGTTCATTGAGTTGAAGGAGCGCCCACTCTGTGGCGATTTCGCATATGAGACCGGCAGCACGACCGAGACCGGAGGCCAAGGCGTGACGGTCGGGACCGATATGGGCCGCTTTCGCGTGAAGGGGCAGCAATTCCTGAAGGAGTACGAAGATCACATCGACATGCGACAGGTTCGCCGCAACGAGCCTCTGACAGTTCAGGACTGAGCCGGGTTGGAGCGCGTCTTCGTTCCGGCCGACATCGCAGTTCCCGAGGGCCGGGGTCGCATTCGTAGTGCAGGCGGCCTCGGGGTATTCATCCGTTCCTGATCGCCCTTGATCAGAAGGCCGCAGTGCATACATTCGCCCCACTTCCAAGCAGGGCGGACCCTCTCGGAGAGCTGCATGCCGACGGCAGGTCGGTTCTGCTCACGGTTCGAGCGGAATCGTGAGGTCGGAAGCCGTCTCCGGTACGGCCCTACTCCGGCCCCTCCAGTTTGAACACCCGCGCGGCGTTCAGACCGAGAATTTTCTCGCGGCTTGCTTCCGACAAGGTCTCCATCTGGCGCTCAATGCTGGCGGCCGAGTACGGCCAACTGCCTTCGTGATGCGGATAGTCGTTCGACCACATGAAATTATCGACGAGGTTCAACTCTTCAGCCAGGAGCAGCGTGGAACGGTCGTTCATGAAGGCCGAGAAACAGTTACGGCGATAATAAAAACTGGGTGGTTGGGGCAGGACCGGACGCACCCACATATGGTGGGCTTTATGCGCATAGTCGAGGGTTTCGACCATCCAGGGCACCCAGCCGATACCGCCTTCGATAGAGCCGGCTTTGAGGGTGGGATGACGCTCGAACACGCCCGAGGAGATCAGGTGCACGAGGGGGTCCATGACTGTGGACATCGAGTGCGAAACATAGTTGATCAGCGCCCCGCCGCTGCCCCCGACCGCCCGCGGGTCGCGTCCGGTCGAGACGTGGAAGGTCATGGGCAGATCCACTTCTTCGAGCAGCGACCAGAGGGGCTCGAACGATTTGTCGTTGTATTGCAGCTCGCCATCTTTGAGCGGACCAAAGATGGGTTTGTTCGGCATGGTGAGTCCCTTGAAGTCGTGTTCCGCGGCCCACCGCACTTCGGCCATAGCTCCTTCAAGATCGCCGGTTGCAATCAGGGCCATGGGCATGAAGCGGGTCCAGTGATCGCCAAAGGTTTCGAGCGCCCAGCGATTCCAGGCCCGGAACATCGCCCCCTGAAAAACTGGGTCAGGTGTCCCGAAGGCCAGCAGCCCCTTGTTCGGAAAAACAATCTCGGCATCGACGCCATCCGCGTCCGCATCGGCCAGACGCTGGGTGATGTCGGTACCGGCATAGTTGCGGCGCAAATCCTCGGCCTCGAAACGCTTCGAGTAGGGCTGAAACATATCAATGTCTTCAAACGACTCCAGCGCCGGCAGGTATTTTTCATAATTGCGGCCCGGTTTGACCAGAACGGGCTTCATGCCCTCACAGATCGTCCACTGCGCGCCGTCCTCGTCGATCTTCATCCGCGGAATGCGGTGGAGATATTTTTTCTCAATGCGCTTTTCCAGATAATCGTTCGGTTCGATCCCGTGCGTATCGACCGAAACCATATAGTATTTGTGCGGGTCCCCGGCGTGTGCGGTCCGCGCCCAGCCGGCATGCCCTGGGGTCCGTTTGCGCCATTCGTTGCGTGGAGATGCGGCTTGAGAATCTGCTACTGCCATCGCGTCCCTCCTGAGTACGGACCAAACATACCAAGGAGCACATACACCCGACAAGCCGGAGCGGTCCCGTGTCTACGAGAGTGGATACGGTTGTCCGATTTATGGCTCCGGCTGGAGCAGCGTCCTGTGTTCCGTGACCGCCAAAATTTTGTCTCGGGAGTAGAGAACGGGGAAATACTTGTCCGCCGCCCACAGCGCAGACAGGTCCCGGTAATGCACATGAGTAGGGTCGCCAGTCTGTCCGGGCGTATTGATGCCTAATGACCGATCCCAGTTACTGGGGTCGGCAATCAGCCGAAAAGAAGCGCCCACGGTCTGCATGTCCTCGCTGCCGGTATTGTTGACCGTAAAGCTATCCCCACCACGCGGAATGGGACCAACGTCGATCTGGGCTCGGAGCTCGTCGTTCACCGCGGCGCTCAGCATATGTTTGATGACGATGTGATGATAGGCGGCTTGGCCATAGGTCCAGTTGTTCATATCCGAGCCGAAGCGGGTGGCAAGAGATTGGACGGCAGCCTGGAAACTCTCACGGATAAACCGGTCTCGTCCGGCGAGTGGATCAGGGCCATAGCTGCCATCAGGAGCGAGGAGGCTGTTGATGAGCGGGGTGACGACAACATTGGCAAAGGCTTCCTGGAGAGCGGCCGGGACATGCCTGTTCCGAAATTGCTCCCATAACTGGCGCTGCCAGGCCGCATAGATTCCAGCGGCAACGGAGTCCTTGTCCAGCGAGAAGTCCCAGGTGCGCAGCGTGTTGAGCGCGGCCTGAACGAGGGGGTCCGCTGACGCCCAGTCCTTGTCCAAGGCAGACAGAAACGGCACCAGCAAACGCGCTGGGATCGAATATTCATCGCTCTGGAGTTGCATCATTTCGCGAGCCGTCAGGTTTCTGCCCGCGGCGAGGACTTCCTCAATCCGGGCAAACCGGTAGGGCTCCAGCCAGTGATAGCTGATCGGATAGGGATAGTTGGGTGGCAGGTTCTCCTGGTTTGCGGTGGCGATAAACCCCTCAGGAGGATTCAGGACGTACGGCAACTCGCGAATCGGCAGATAGCCATCCCACTCAAAGCGACCATCCCCCGGCACGGGCACCAAGCCGTTCCAATTGGGCCGGAGGGGCACGACCCCGACCGCCTGCCAGCCGATATTCCCCTGCCTGTCCGCCCAGACCATGTTCTCTGACGGGGCGCGGGAATAGGTGCACGCTTCACGAAACTCCCGCCAGGTTTTGGCCTGGTCCATTCGCAGGCTGGCCAGATACGGCACCCCACCGATATCGAGCCAGGCAGCCCGCAGCCCAAAAGCCAGGTGCCGTTCCGGGTCTTCGGCCAAGATGGGACCGTGCCGGGTGTATTTCAGTTCGACCGCGACGGGGTCCTGGCCTTTCACCGGGAGCGTCTCGTGGAGAACCCTCATATCCTCCCACTCGCTCTGGTACCAATACTGATGCGGGTTCTCCGGGTTAGTCTTGTACACATACAGGTCTTCGGAGTCGGTCGGGAAAATCGTCAGCCCCCAGGCCCCCTGCTCGTTATGTCCGATAGAGACGCCGGGCAGGTGGGGTTCACCACCACCAATCACGTTCCAGCCGGGCGCAACCAGATGCACCCAGTAGCGCAGTGACGGCGCGGTAATCGAGCGGTGCGGATCGTTGACCATAAGCGGCTGCCGAGAGAGTGTTTTGGTGCCGCTCACCACCCAGTTATTACTGCCCTCGCCTTGTGATGACACCCTCTTCCCGGCAAAGGCCGGTGCCGCGGACTGAGCGGTTGCCTCAGCTTCCGCGGCGCGATGCCGTGGATCAACAACATCTTCGGAGGCAAAGACGACCGCTTCTCGCGCGGCTTGATAATACTTCAGAACATCGCCGGGAATGGTCGCTACATCAAGCCCTGCGGCGACGGTCAGGTCGGGCGTACCGGGGTGCAAATGGAGCATCGCCCGTATCGCTTCGGGCCGCATGGTTTGCAGCGCCTGGGCGATCAGGATCTCGGTTTCCAGATTCAGAAAGATTCCGCCGATACGCGCCAGCACGATGTCCGGGGTCCAAACCTGGGGGGTCATACCGAGTAGACCCAACTCCAGGGGTAGCAAGTCTGGTTGTTCCTGGGTCTGCCGAATATAGGCGTTAATGCCCTGGACAAAGGCGTTGATGATCTCTTTCCCGTCCGGGTGATAGTGTTGGTACTCCTGATCCAGATTGCCACGAAAACGCAGCAGCCGGGCACCGATGTCGCGGTCCAGGGCTTTGGGACCTTGAATCTCAGCCATAGTGCCGGTGACGCGTCGACGCCAGATCTCAAGCTGAAACAGACGGGCGCGGGCCGCGTTATAGCCTTGGGCGAAAAACAGATCGTGCTGGTTTTTGGCATAGATATGGGCAATACCCCAGCGGTCGGTCAGGATTTCGACCGACGCGCGGAGACCGGAAAGGCGCAAGGTTTCCATTCTCTCCTCCTGAGCGCTTGCCTGGGGCATGACTGCGGTTCGACCTAGGGACGGGGAAAGACAGGCGGCGACATGCCAGAAGAGAGCAAGCAAAGACGCAGTTTGTGAAACCGTCGGCGTAGTCACCCCTGTCACCCACCCCAGACTCATGATCACCCCTCATCAACGGGTGGTATGACGTCCGGTGTGATCTGATAGCCGTCCGCCAGGGCGTTGGTGCTGTTGAACAGCGCCACAATGGCCATGATCTCTCCCAATGTTTCGGTGTCGCAGCCCAGCTTCCGGAGGGCCGCGGTGTGGGAGTTAATGCAGTAGGCACAGCCGTTGGTCGCGGAAACGGCCAGGGCGATAATCTCCCGCGTCTTTGGATCAAGGGGCGACTCCCGCCCGCGGGCCTCGGGGTGCATGAGCGCTTTCAGCCGGGTCCAGATCATCTCCAGATTGTCTGGATGGCTCGCTAGCACCCGCCAGAAATTCGGCACCACCGGAATGCCCTTGGTGGCTTTGATGTCAGCATAGATCTCCGCGACTTTGCCGGTGGCTTCTTCTTCCGCGACCATGCGCACGGTTGCCGCATGTGTCATAGCACTTCCCTCCTTTGTGACTGGGGATACGACCTCTTTCAACCCGCCCCGTTCGGATTGCTAGGCTCAGGTTGTCCCAAAAAGAGACAGAAAGAAAGGGCGGTTGATACGCTGTGTGCGTCGGGAGAGTTGCGACCTGCTCAGGAATTCCGTACAGCAGTCTCTCAGGAGGCTGTACATATGGCGATTCTGATTACTGGGGGAACCGGGTTTTTAGGCCGACATTTGACACGACATCTGGTTCAGTCAGGAGAGACTGTCGTTCTTCTTGATGTCGTCCCAAATCGGCAGGCGGTCGCGGACGTGGCCGACCACGTGAAGGTCTTGCAGGGCGATGTCACGGAGGTCACCGCACTCATAGATGTGGTCCAGCGGAATAAAATCGAGGGGATTATTCACCTCGCCTACTATCTGGGGACGGGCGGCATACGCAATCCGTTGCCATCGATTAACGTGAACTGTATCGGGACCACCAATATCTTTGAGGCCGCCCGGCTGAGCGGCCTGAAGCGTGTCGTGTATATGAGTTCGGTCGCCGTGTTTCCCGAACGCACGGCCAGCACCGCTCCGGAGTTGAGCGAAGACGACCCGCCCGCTCCGTCCACCGGCAACCAAGCTGGTCTGTACGGCGCGTGCAAATTATTCAATGAACATACCGCGGACTACTATAATCACGCCTATGGTATGGACTTCATTGCGATCCGGCCGACCTCGGTGTTTGGCGAGGGACGCGGGCAACGCCGGGGAGCCGCGAGGGATCATTTTATGGTGGCCCCTGAGCTGGCCTTGCTCGGCAAGCCGGTCGTCATGCCGCCGGACGAGCAGATTGCCGACTGGCTGTATGTCGCCGATGCCGCCGAGGTCTTTCGCCGGGCGTATCGTATTGAGAACCCGCAATCCCGCGTGTTCAACATGGCCGGCCCCAGCCGCAAGACAGGTGAGATCACCGTCTATTTGCGTGAGTTGCTGCCCGACGCCAACATCTCAGTCAGTGATAAACCTGTCGCCATGACCTCGTTGGTCAAGACCGACCGCCTGCGAACCGAGTTGGGCTTCACACCGAGGTATACGGTCGAGGACGGCATCCTGGCCTATTTGAACGATGTGCGTAAGCGCGAAGGAATGCCGATGGAGCCACGGTAGCCGCGAGTTTCGGCACCATTATGTATACGATAGAATGGCAGGCCGTCAAAAAGATGGTAGTAACCTCTCGCGCCGTGATAGCCGGCCCGCACGACAGAGCCTCCGCTTTCGGTTATGTCTCATGACGTGGCAATGGATAAATCGTTCAGGGAAGTGCCATGAACTCCAGCAGCCAGCACCGTGCTCTCGCACGTACTGAATCCCTGAGGGTACAGAATTTCCGGGCGCTGCGGGGAGTCGAGTTTAAGAAAATCACGCCCTTGACCGTGCTGCTCGGCCCGAACGGTAGTGGCAAGTCTACAGTCTTTTATGCCGAGTGTTTTGAGTTGGGGCTGCGCCGGGCTTGGAACAAACGTGAGCGTGCTAAGGAACTCAAGACGCGCGGGACGCAAGGGCCGGTCATTATCGAGATCAAGTATCGTGAAGCCCGGCTACCCGCTTATGACCTATCATCTGGCTGTTGATGAACATGACCGCGCACCGGTGGTCGTGGAGGAGTGGCTCCGCTGGAGGCGGGGTAGCTGTGGGCAACCGTTTCGTTTCCTTGACTATCGCCAGGGTCAGGGTCAAGCCATTAGCGGGGACTTCCCCGACAACCAAGCACAGCGTGTTGATATTCCGCTCAAATCCCCCGACTTGCTGGCGGCCAACGCGCTTGGACAGTTCGCCGAGCATCCGCGGGTGGTAGCACTACGCGAATTTATCATCGGCTGGCGTGTATCGTATCTGTCAGCCGATAGCGCACGAGGGCAGCCCGAGGCAGGACCTCAAGAACGGCTAGATAAAACGGGCGACAATCTCGCTAACGTTATGCAATACTTGGCCGAACAGCATCCGGAACGATTGCAGAATATCTTCAGAGTGCTGCGCCGACGGGTTCCCCGCATTGAACGCGTGCTAGCCAATACCATGCCCGACGGGCGCTTGCTGTTGGCAGATCAAGGACGCGCCCTTCGACAATCCGGTGCCGGCCCGTTTCGCCTCCGACGGCACATTGAAAATGCTAGGGCTTGTTAACACTATCGCAAGGCATCGATGATGAGGGCGAAGACGATGCATCCAAGGAAGAGCACGTCGCGTTGCTCGCAGCGCGTGAAGAGGCGGCGGAACCCCTGCAATCGACGCAACACCCGCGCGATTTCATTGCGCCGCGTGGACAGCTCACGGGCAGACGCCCAAGGGCTCACCCGGCTCCGCCGCGGCGGCCCCACGGGCGCGTACCCCAGTGCCACGGCCCAGGGCCGCGGCTGGGCGCCCGCGGACGCCCGGGCCCTCAGCACCGCGGGAGGAGCGGGGGGCGGACCCAGGCGAGGCAGCAATTGGCGGCCCGCCGGGGCGGCGGGGGCGGGCCCGGGCGAGCGCGCGCAGACGAGCGCCGGGCGATCGTCCGCGGCCCCCCTAGGCATCGTGGGGGGCCACCCGCCCCGGGAGCGGCCGAGGGATGGAGGACCGGTTGTGTGCGCGCCCCCGGGCCGGCGGGAGGGACCTGGACGAGGGGGCGGGCGAGCGACCGGGCCGCCCGCGTGAGGCGCACGATCTGTTCCCGGTGCAGATGCGCGCAGCCCCGGGCGAGCCCCCCGGTTTGCGACCAGCGGGGCAGCCGGGGGGAGAGGGGGGGCCAGGGGCCAAAGCGGGCCGGCAACCCGCGCCCTGTGCCGCCCTGCGCGGCGACCGACCAGAGGGCGGTGAGTACGGGGCGAGGGGGGAGGCGGACAGGGCCGCGCGGCACCGGGAGAGGGGGCGCGCTCCGGGCGTAGTGAGCTTGCGTGCGTTCCCTACAGCCAGGAGACCAGCATCATGCAGAATCATCCACATGAGTGTGAACAGGCCCTAGCCTGTCTGGTTCTGCTATATGACCCCGAACCACCGCCTCGCATTGGCCTCGAAGAGCCGGAAAACTTCTTGCACCCACGGCTGCTGTCCGAACTCGCCGAAGAGTGTCGCGCGTCCAGTGAGCGTGCGCAGTTACTCGTGACCACCCATTCACCATCTTTCCTGAACGCCTGGCAGCCCAAAGAAGTACATATCCTGTGGCGCAACGAGCATGGCTATACCCAATCGCAGTACGTGACTGATTTGCCCACGGCACGTGACTTCCGGGATCACGGCGGGCTGTTGGGGAACTTATGGATGGAGGGGTATTTCGGCGGGGGTGATCCGCTGGTCAATGTGCGCCGACCGTCCCCCTACAAAGACCCAAGCCATGATTACCAAGCACTTGGAATTGCTCGTTGAAGAGCCATCCATGGAAGCGTTTCCACGAGGACTCCTGCCGCGCATTTTCCCCGTAGGCTGTAGTTTCGATATCCGTACATTTCAGGGGAAGCCCGACCTGCTGAGTAATCTAGACAATCGTCTGAAGAGCTACGCGCAGTGGTTGCCTGACGACTGGCGGCTCCTTGTGATGGTGGACCGCGACAACGATGACTGCCCAGCAGCTCAAGCAGCGGATGGAAAACCTCGCGTTGGAAGCGAATCTGCGTACGCGGTCGCAAGCGGAGGGCCAGCCCTGGCAATTGGTCAATACATCGAAGAGCCGGAAGAATAACACATTGCGCGCACGTCGCAAGCGGAGGGCCAGCCCTGGCAATTGGTCAATCGCATTGTTATCGAGGAGTGAGAAGCATGGCATTTGGGTGACGGGAAAGCTGCGTGTCGCGCCTATCCGAGAGGACCACAGACCGTTCCGAATCAAAGACGGGATCGTGATCCCGACTCAGTCCGGGGTAGCACCTGGGAGGAGTTCGAGCGGATATTGAAACAAGGGGGGGGTATTTCAGGACAGGCTTACGCAAGATCGAAGCAGCACGGGCCGTTGCCGCCCATGTTGACCCGGCGCGTAGTTGTTCGCCCCAGCCTTATAAAATTTCGCGATGTCCTCGCCGAGGCCACATCTGCCAGCAGTGAAACCTACTCGGCGGACGGTGTAACGATTTAAGAGAAAAGTATGGACTTCGGAGTTGGCTTTCAGTCCCATATTCACAACGGATGGAAACACGCGATGCTGGCCGAGCAGATGGGGTTTAGCCACGCATGGTTCGTGGACTCGCAGATGATTGCCTCGGACGTGTATGCCTGTATGGCCCTGGCCGCTGCACATACACAAACAATCCGGCTCGGGACCGGCGTTACCGTTGTCGGGACGCGGATTCCGCCTGTCATTGCGCATTCGATTGCCACCGTCAATCAGCTTGCGCCCGGCCGGGTGATTCTCGGTCTGGGCACCGGTCACACCGCTTGGCGAACCATGGACATGCCGCCGGTTTCGCTTGCGGAATTTCGGAAGGCGGCCGAGGTCTGCCAAGGGCTGCTCCGGGGTGAGACTGTCTCCTATCACGAACGTGGGCGTCAGAGCCGGATTCGGTTCATGGATGTCGAGCACGGCTATATTAACACGCACGAGCGTATCCCCATCTATCTAGCGGCTTCGCACCCCAAGGCCCTGGCCCTGGCCGGTGAGCTAGGCGACGGCCTGTTGACCCTGAGCTTGCTCTCGCCTGAGCCGCTCACTCGCAATCTGGCGGCGGTCACAAAGGGCTGGGAGGCTCGGACCGGCGGGAAACCGTCCGACTTCAGTGTGGTGACGCTCGGCATCTCCTGCGTGTTGCAACCCGGCGAGGCCGTCAACAGTCCGCGCGTCCTCACGCGGGTCGGCCCGCGCATTGCGGTGGCCCTGCACTACGCCTATGAAATCGCCAAACAGGGCAAAGCGGTGCCATCCTTCCTGCAGCCCTTCCTGACTCTGGAGTACCAGCGCTATCTGGATGACCGTTGGGAGGACATACATACCACCCACTCGCGCTTTCTGCATCCGGGTGAGGAGGAATTCATCACCCCTGAGGCCATTCGGGCCATGAGCCTAACCGGCTCGCGCGAGGACATCCTCGGACGTCTCGGTCAACTTGAAGCCGCAGGACTCACCCAGATCGTGGTCTCACCTCCGTGGGGTCTGGTGGAAGAAAGTATCGTAGAGTTCGCCCGAGAGATTATCAGGCCATACAAACATCTCACCCCTCGCCCCTAGCCAGCGCCCACGCGCCCCCAAGGGGTTTGGAATCAGCGACTGAAACCGCTACGTTGGGGGCCACTCCCTAGGAAGGAACGCAGATATGGATGTGAGGCAAGGCGAAACGGTACGCTATGAGCAGGTTGGACATATAGGTTGGCTGCGGCTCAACCGGGCGGAAAAGCTGAACGCCATGACTCCCCAGATGTGGCAGGCGTTACGGGAGCTCGGCCAGACCCTTTCCACCGAAGCGCACGCACGCGGGAACCAGTTATGGGCGCTCGGCGTGATTGGCGAAGGACGCGCCTTCTCAACCGGCATTGACACCTCGGCCTTTGGCGGCGCGGCTTTTAACGGGCACGAACGCGAGCCCATGCCCGAAGTTGTGGCCGACGATGATCCCATGGTGTCCATCATCCAGGGCTTTCAGGAAGCCTTCACCTGGCTTGAAGAAGCCCCCTATCCGACCATCGCCGCGGTCCGAGACTATGTTCTGGGTGCGGGTATGCAGATGGCGCTGGCCTGCGATATCCGGGTGGTCGCCCGCGGGAGCCGGCTGGGCTTACTAGAACATCGCTACGGCCTCATCCCCGACCTAGGTGGAACCCAACGCCTGCCCCGGCTGGTCGGCACCGGCAAGGCGAAGGAACTCATTTTCACCGCACAGCAGATTGAGGCAGAAGAGGCCTACCGCATCGGCTTGGCCGAACATCTCGTTGACGACGAGGCATTGGAGGCGACCGTGACGAGCCTGGCAGACCGGGTGGCCAGCCAGCCACCCCTGGCCGTGCGCTATGCCAAGCGGGCGATTGACGCCAGCCCGCATCTCTCCGTCCGTAACGGACTCCTGCTGGAAGCCAAGAGCCAAGCCGCCTGCATTCGGTCCCGGGATGCCAAAGAAGCGGTGCGAGCATTTATGGAAAAACGGACGCCCCGGTACTCGGGACAATAAGAGAGGCTGGACAGTATAAGGAGACGGACCATGACAGACCACGGCTATGCCCGACCGGATATGCTGACAGAGACCCAATGGCTCGCGGCACATCTCCAGGACGCCAACCTGCGAGTAGTCGATTGTGATAATCGCGAGGCCTATCGCCGCGCCCATATTCCTGGGGCGATTCCCGTTCGCGGCCATCACTATCTCAAGGAAAAAGAAGGTGCGCCGCATATTATGGGCCCGGACCAGTTCGCTCAGACCATGGGTGAGATGGGCATTGGGAACGACACGCTGGTGGTTGCCTATGACGGTTTCAGCGGGCTGTACGCATCCCGGCTCTGGTGGGCCCTGCACTATTACGGCCATACCAATGTCAGAGTGCTAAACGGAGGCTGGGATGCCTGGCTGGCCGAGGGCCAGCCCGTGACCAATGCCTCGTCCCGTCCGGCCACGGCGACCTTCACATCCCAGGTTCACGACGGCCTGATCGCCCAATGGAAGCAGGTCCAGGGGGCGATTGCCGCGGATACCGTGCTGCTTGATGTACGCTCGGATGCGGAGTGGACCGGCGAGAACAACCGGGGCACCAAGCGGGGCGGGCGAATTCCCGGCGCGGTCCATCTCGAATGGCTCAACTCTGTGGATCCCAAGACAAAAAAATTCAAACCCGCGGACGAACTTCGCTCTATGTTTGAGCAGGCCGGGATCAAGCCCGAGTGTGAAGTCGTCACCTATTGACAGGGTGGTATCCGTGCGGCGCACGGACTGTTCACCCTCCGGCTGCTCGGTTTTGACAAGGTACGGAATTACGATGCATCCTGGGCCGAGTGGGGTAACCGCGAAGACCTCCCGTTGGAAAAATAGGTCCCGGTGCCCCTTCTTTCTCGTATGGCTGGATATCGACACGCGCTGTGGTCCCTGGCCGTTCTGCTGAGTTGTTTTTTCTCGCCGGCCAAGTCTGTAGTGCGCAGCCCGCGGTCAAGTCCGAATCCCCTGGCAGCCCGCTCATCCAGACTCCGGGAGACCAGGCTCAGCCGGGTGGGCTTTCAGCCAGAATCTATGCCCGCACATCCGAGACGATCGTCACCCAAGCGTCCCCGGACACTCCCGTTTCGCTGCCGCCCGGGATATACCGGATTGCACTCCACATTCTGGGCGGAACGGTTTCGCGTGAGCGCGAGCTGGCTCGACCCGGTCGAACCGGCACGGCCATCTTGAGTGAAGTCGCGGCCCTCCCAGGTCAGCGTCCTGGATAAAGGGGGCCAGGGTATCGGCCTCGGCGTTCAGGTCTATGACGGCGTATCCAACGAACTGTTGGGAGAGTTCCTGAGCGGAGAGATCATCCCGGCGCAACCGGGTTTGGGCGATGTCAAGGTCGCCGTCCCACCCCGGGGTCAATGGTGGCGCGATATTGAGCCCATCCGGGGCGGACTGCGAGATGTGACGCGACGCGAGGGGGTGCGTGGTGAACTCCTAGTCCATCCCCGGCTGTCCGGAAAAGATGCCAGTCCCTGACTCAGGTCATTACTTACGCCGCCGGGACGCAGGAAGAGACTACCCGCAGCGAGCCCGCTCGGGCACATCGCTTTGTCCTGGAGGCCGGCCAGCTATGGTGTGTTTGTGGCCAACCCGACAGGACGGGGGGGAACCCCTTCGGGCTGGAGCGCACGGGACTCCCAGATGAAAAACCGTCGAAAAGAATGCCCACCTGGACGGGCCGGCCGACCTGCCCGCAGCGCAGCCACCACCCCATTTGGAGCCGCAACCGCCATAGCTCAGGCAGGTGGAGCCGTAGCCCGCCCCTAGTTTCCGGATCTCGCCTTCAAGCGAGCGTACCAGTCGTTCAACGGAAGGGGGCGTCTGGGACAACGATTCCGAGGGTGTCATTCTCAAGCATCCTGCGGCTGCCGGTGCCCCGCGACCGCAGGGGAATGGTGGCCGCATCCCGGGGGATATCCCAGCCGGTCAAGGATTTCGAGAATACACTCCGTGCGAGTTGTCCCCCTTGTGGCACCATGTCTCCTCCCTACCACGCCAGGATCGGAATGGCTGCGGCGAGGAGTAGCACACCGATGCCAAGGGCAATGGCGCCCCAGAACGTCGGCGGCCGGCGGACCTCCAGAGTGGCTCCGCAGTGGATACACTCGGATAGAAACGAGCCTCCGGTCACATAGACACGGTTCCATTTATGACATGCGGGGCAACGGGGGTTAGGGCGGGCGTGAAGAAGGGTAGCAAACTGGGACACGATTGTTCTTTCCTCCCTTTCACCCTAACGGAGGGACGGGGTCTACGTCAACCGGACTGCTTATCTATTGGCGATTCTCGGCATGGTGACGAGCGGTGAGGCGGGGCGCCACCAGATCCAAAAGCTGCGTGTGAAGCCGGCCATTGCTGGCCACCAAGCCCTGTAAGAGCGTCGTTGGCTGATTGAAGCGAACCGGCTTCCCGCCGAGGGTGGTAACTCGTCCGCCGGCCTCCTCGACGAGGAGTGTTCCCGCACAAATATCCCACTCGTTCTTGGGCGTCAGCGTAAACGAGGCATCGGCCTCACCGTTTGCAATACACGCCAGCTTGTAGGCAATGCTGCCCATGGGACGGGTTCGAAAAAGATCCCTGAAATCTTCCCACTCCCCTCGTTTAGTCTCCGAGCGGCTGGAGAGAAGGGTGGCCTCGGTCAGGTGCGGCGTTTCGGGCACACGCAGTGGGCGGCTGTCACACCACGCACCTCGGCCGCGGACCGCCCAGAAAAGTTGGTCCAGGACGGGATTATAGATCACGCCGAGAATCGGCCAGCTCGCTTCGACAAGCCCGATGGAGACGGCAAATTCCGGGACTTTTTGAATGAATTCCCTGGTGCCATCCATGGGGTCGACCACCCAGACGCGCCGTGCGGCGAGTCGTGCGGACGAGTCGACGGTCTCTTCAGACAGCCAGCCGTAATCAGGAAAGGCCGTTTGGAGCATAGTGTGTATCTTCTGGTTGGCTTCCCGGTCAGCAAGCGTAACTGGGCTGTCCTGGATCAGCATGGGGACTGCACAGATAGCAAAGTCTCCAGCAATACCCCCACCAATCTGAAAGAATCCGATGGAGTGATTGTCCGAGACCGTGCGATACCAGTCGGCGAGCAACGTCATGTATTCAACCCCATGCCGTACGGTATGTACCTTCTTCATCAAGCCGGTCATGCAATAGCTGGCGTACACATTCCCGCAGGTTGAATCCTCCCAGCCCGGGGCAACAATGGGCAGGTCTTTTTCCATGGCGGCATGGACCCAGGAGTCCTTGGGATCGATCTGATAATAAGGTCGCAGCATACCGGTACGCAGGATTTCGTAGAACGTCTCGTGCGGGAAAACCCGCTTACCGGCGTGATCGGCCTGTATCCACAACTCCTGGAGAACGCCTTCGACTCGACGCATGGCCTCGAACTCGGGGATGCAGGTATCGGTGACGCGGTTCATATGCCGGTCCAGCAGGTTCTCCTCATCCTGAGGAGTCAAGTCCCGGTAGTGTGGCACCCGTTCATAGTGCTCGTGTGCGACCAGGTTGAAAATATCTTCTTCCAGATTCGCACCCGTGCAGGATATGGCATGAATGCAGTCATTGCGAATCATTTCAGCCAGGGAGATGCCGAGTTCGGCCGTACTCATAGCGCCCGCCATAGCCAGTAGCATCTTGCCGTCCCGGTCGAGGTGCTGTCGATAAGCGGTAGCCGCATCAATAACGGCCGCGGCATTGAAATGCCGAAAGTGATAGTGCAAAAAATCGGTAATCGGCTGGCGGCTCATCCCTTCCTCCTTCAGTCTTGATTAGCTTGTTATGAGCGCTTGCAGCGCCTGACCGGTCGTTGCGCCACGCAGCGCCCGGCCTTTGGGGTCAGGCGAGAGTGCTTGAGTCAGCAACTGCTGGAAATCCACGTTCTGTTCAGCCCAGTCCCGGACCGCGGCAAGGCGGTCAAAGAGCGCCAGGCGCATAGCGTACGCGTCGGTCTCCTCCGACCCGTCCTCGGGGTTGCTGCCCGGTGCGGCGTATGGCCGGGCTTCAATAAGAAACCGCGCGACCTCGGCCGGGACGTAGGCCCAGAGATTCGTTAGCTCACTCACGGCCTCCCGTATTGCGGTTGAGGAAAGACCCGTAACGGTCTCGGGCAGGGGCAGAAAATGAATCGCACCCCGGTAAGGCTGATTGGCGGGTCGCTGTAACAGCTCGTCAAATACCTGCCGGGCCATATCGCCTCGGTTGGCGACAACAAGGGAGGTCAGCGCAAAAAGCTGATCCAGAGCCGCCTCCCGATCCTGGTAGTAGCGCGTGTCCAGAATCTGCACCAGCTTGTCCATACCCACAATAAAAAACAGCTCGACTCGCTTCTCAAAGAGAGACTGAAATGCCTGTGCCTGCTCAAAATAGAGCCCGCGGTTGACCAGGGCCACGCCCAGGTGTCGGCGCCGTTGGACGTGCAGGAGGAGCAGCAAGAGGCGATCCTCCAGACCCATCCCCGTCACCTGTTCCTTATCCACCGTGACCTTTGCCACCGTATACAAAAGTTGGTCCAGATGGAATGCATGGCAGGCGTGCTGCGCGAGCACGACATGCGCCAGGGTGAGAGGGTTGAACGAGCCACACAAGACACCCAACCGTTGCGGAGGGAGGTGCGGCGGTGTGGACTGCAGACAGGCCACGGGAGGCGCGGCGCTATCGAGAGACTGAAGATGGTCCCGCAACATAAACAAACGGGACAGGTCGTAGAATTCGGATGACATGCCTCACCCGGCAGCATACACCACTTCGGCATCCAGTGCAGGATGAGCCGAAGGAGGCGTCTAGGTGTCCTGTTTCTGATGCGGCAGTCCGCCCCTTTCGGCCTGCTCGGTACCCCAGGATTGACGGTCAATTTCGGCGCATGCTACCCTCTGCCCATGCGCTCCCCGTCCTCCGCCGTGTGGGTTCTCCTGCTCTGCTCTCTCGTCCCGTTTGCCTCGTGCAGCACGGCTCGTCCCGTCCCAGCCCCCGCGCATGGCGGCCCCCCGGCCGCTCCCACATCTACTCAGATACCACCCATCCCAGGGCCGCCGGTTGCCCTCGCCCCCGAAGACAAGGCGATCGGGCATTTTGTCAAAAGCCAAATAGCCCTGAATGCGGCCGACTATGACACCGCACTCAGCGAGCTTGAGCACGCCGTCTCTCACGATCCGCATACCCCGTTTCTGCGCCTGCGGCTTGCCACCTTGGCCTTACGTCAAGGCAAGCTGGCCGAGGCCCTGGAACATTGCCGGCAGGTCGTTGCCAGCGACCCGGACAATGTTGCCGCCCAGCGTCTCCTGGCTGGCCTGCTCTCCTCGACCGGCAAGGAAAAGGAAGCTGCTCAGATCTATGAATCCCTCCTGACCCATGGGTCGGACGATCAGGAGCCGTATCTCTACCTCAGCGTGCTGTATGCCAAGCAGGGGCAGTTTCAAGAAGCGATCGGAGTACTCAAAAGACTGGTGAGCCGGCACCCCCAATCGGTCCTGGGCTATTATTATCTCGGCCAAACGCACGCGGCAGCCCAGCAGTTGGAGCAGGCGGAAACCTCTTATCACGAGGCGCTCAGCATCAATCCGCAGTCGGAACTGGTGCTACTTGATCTCGCGCTCGTGTATGAAATGCAAAAGAAAAACGCCCACGCCATAGAGGTGTATGAGAAAGTCCTCAGTCTCCATCCGCGCAGTGAGCAGGCGCGGGAACGGCTCGGCCGTTTCTATCTCGGCCAGAACAAGCTTGACGAGGCGCTAGATCAGTTCCAGGCGCTTGAAAAAATAGAATCCGACCCGCAGGAGACGCGCCTCAAAATCAGCTTGATCTATCGGGAAAAAGGCGATTACGAAAAGGCCGCCACCGCTCTCAACCTCGTCTTAGCCTCCCAGCCTGGGAATCATCGCGCCCGCTACTTTCTCGGCGTCGTGTATGCCGAGGCCAATCAGGATGTCAAGGCAGCGGTCGAGCTATTACACATTCCTCGGCAGGACGAGTATTTTGCCGATGCGCGCGTCTACCTGGGTTCTATCTACCAACGCCAAGGCAATATCGCGCAAGCCGTCACCGCCGTAGAACAAGCCCTCAGCGTAAAAAAGGACGCGGACCTCATTGGCTTTCTCGCCTCCCTCCATCGCGAAAACAATGACCTCGCCAAAGCCGTCGAACTCCTTGAGCAGCTCATTGAGACCGCCCCGGACAACGATCAGTACCACTTTACGCTAGGAGCGGTATACGACGAACTGAAACAAAAGGAGCGCTGCATCCAGCATATGCAGAAAGCCATTGCCCTTAATCCCGAGAATGCCGCGGCGCTGAACTACTTGGGCTATACGTGGGCAGAGCAGGGGGTGCATTTGGATGAGGCGGAACAACTGATACTCCGGGCGCTGGCTATCGAACCCGACGACGGCTTTTATATCGATAGTCTGGGTTGGGTGTATTATCAGCGCGGAGAGTATATGGAGTCCATTCGGCACCTTGAGCGGGCGGTGGAACTGGTTGATGCCGATCCCACCTTGATTGAACATTTGGGGGATGCATATTCCAAAATCGGACGTACCGCAGACGCCTCTCGTGTCTACCAGGAAGCCATAAAAAACACCTCCGAGGAAACGCAACTCAATCGTTTACGGACAAAGCTCAACGCCTTGTCTCCGGCAGGGACATCCAAGACGAGCGGCAGTGAGCTCTAGCAGCAGCGTTTTGGACCGGTCGACCCGGCGCACGCCTCTCCCTTCTTTGCTCCTCCCTCGTGCAGTACTACCACCGCAGCGATACACATCTCTCTCGCTATCCTGGTTCGTGCTTCTTACAAGTCTCCTCATCTGGGGAAGCGGCTGCACAGCTCGCCGCCCTCCCCCCCCTCTGCCTCCAGCCTCCCTCCCCTCTGTCCGAGAACTCCTGGCCCCGCTTCACGCCCGGCAGCAGACCATCACCGGCCTCCGCGGCCTGGCCAAGGTCTCGTACCGGGACACCTATGAAAAGGGTTCGGCAATGCAAGCCGTTGCGCTTGCCACTCCGGACCGCTTTCGCCTTGAGCTGTTTTCGCTCCTTGGTGTGGCCGCTATTCATACCTGCGATGGGCAGCAACTAGCCGCCTATCTGCCGCGAGATAAAGTCCTCTACCGAGGAGTTGCCAGCCCGTTCAACATTGCCCGTTTGACCCAAGTGTCACTCTCGGCGCGCGAGATCACACGCCTCTTGATGGGCCTTCCCCCCTTTCTGGTGGAAGGTATAGTCACGCCGGTGCACCGTGAGCCCGCCGGCACCTATCGACTCGATTTTCAGCACTCGAATGGGAGACTGATGACGCTGCGGTTCGACTCGGCAACAAAGCGCCTCACGGGCTGGGCAGTCAGGGACGCGACCGGTACGCTCCAGACTCAGGGCGAGTTGGGCGACTATCGGCCGGTGCAGGACATCTTTTTCCCGTTTGCTATCAGTCTCTCCGACCCGCAGGGAGCCCAGCAGATTGCGCTCGCCTATCAGGAGGTCTCGGTCGGCCCTGTCCCGTCCGCATCGCTTTTTCGCCTTGATCCACCCGCAGGGGTAGAGGAGATTGATATTGATGCCTATCGTCTGCACAGCCCGTAGAAAGAACGAGCGGATGCTCAAGAGCAAGGGTTTTGCCTCGCCGAGGGGACGGTGTCGAAGGTAGCGGAGCCGGGATTTATCCCTGTCGGCGTTGCGGCGATTGAAGCGCCATGCAGTTTCCTTGGAGTACGGGTGGCAGGCGGGGCTAGGCAGGCCCATGCCCTTGGCCCGGCAACCCTTGGCCCAGTCCCAGCAGCCTTCGAGGCCGTGGATGGGGCCGGTGGAGAACACGGCCTGGGCATGCCCGTCGCGGAAGGGACCCGAACCGAGAGCGCCCAGGCCGTGGTGGCGCACCCGCCAGCGGAGGGGGCCGGGCCGGCGGTCCTGCAGGGGCGGCCGAGAGCGGTCCGGACCGCTCTCGGAGGGAGACTTGGCCCTGGCGCCCGAAGAGGCCAAAGCCGCTGGACACACTGACTCTTTCGGGTTAGGGCGTGGTCCCGTCTCTTTTGAATACCACCGCAAAGCCGCGTCGAGCCAATGAAAATTTCCGGTCTGCGGATTGGGCGTAGCGCCCGAACTGGCCCTGCTTCTGTTGTTGTACCCAGTCCGGGAAGGAGTCTTCGATGTTCATATGAGCCACTTGCTGGGGAGGCAGTAGCACGACGGCATCGGCTCCCACCTCACAAGCTTTATCGCGGATCAGGGCGTTCATGCTTTCCAGCCCGTCAACTTCATTCCCATAGGAAACGATATGGACAAAGACGTCATACGGCTGTGCCGGGGGGGATGTCAGCATATGCACCGAGCAATCGATCGGGCGCGCTTCCGGGTAGATGGGGGCAATGCGCTCTTCAATGGCAACAGGTTTTGCCGGGCGCATGAAACAACTCGTGAGAAAGATCAGCCCGACGCCGAACCACCAAGATTGTGTACGCACGCTGCTCCCCCTTAAAGTAAACGCGCCAGGATCTTTGTGTTTGTTGGAGGGCACGTTTGTTCATTGTGTCGTATCGCCCGCAAACTGGCGAGCAGCAGAGGATGCTCTCGGTGTACGGGCGCGGGCCTCGCACCGGCCCTCCATTCTACTCCTTGAGCAGTTTTCGGGCAATCACCCAGCGATGTATTTCGGTTGGGCCTTCGAAAATCCGCATGGGCCGCAGGCGACGATAGATAAACTCAAGCGGCATTTCCTTGGACATGCCCATACCCCCGTGCATCTGCATGGCTCGGTCGGCCACCCGGGTGGCCATTTCCGTGGCGAAGACTTTCAACATGGAGGCTTCCTGGCGGACGTCGTCTTCCTGGTCAAATTTCCAGGCTCCGTGGTGCACCATCAGCCGTGAGGCGTGAATATCGGTTGCCGAGTCGGCGATAAACCACTGAATGGCCTGACGGTCGGCCAGCTTCTGACCAAAGGTCACTCGCTGTTGGGCATACTCGACCATCATGTCCAGGCAGCGCTGCGCCAGACCAACACACCAACTTCCCATCTCCAGGCGGCGGACAGTCAGGCGGAGTTGCATGGGTGCAAAGCCCTGTCCGACCTCGCCCAGAACCTGAGAATCAGGAAGGGCCAAATCTTCAAACACCAACTCCCAGGGCGCATGTCCGCCAATGACCGGAATCTGGCGTTGTAGTACCAGACCGGGAGTACCTTTATCCACCAGGAAGGCGGTAATCCCGCCACGGGCGCCTTTGCCCTTCTCCGTCACTGCCATGACAATGATGAAGTCGGCGACATGAGCGCGAGAGATCCAGATCTTCCGGCCGTTGAGTACCCATTGGTCCCCTTTTTTCACCGCTGAGGTCTGCATCCCGGCCGGGTCTGAGCCGGCTCCAGGTTCGGAAATGGCAATAGCCGAGTGCGCCTTGCCCTGCGCATACGGGAGGAGGTATTTCTCTCGCTGCTCGGGCGTGCAGGTTTGCATCAGCATATGCAGATTGGGCGCATCGGGCGGGAAGGTAAACGGCGTAATGGTCTTGTACAGCTCCTCGGTCGCCAGGCATTTCGGTAACGCTCCCAGGTTCAACCCGCCAAATTCCTCGGGTACGTCCAGCCCCCACAGACCGGCTTCCCGGGCGACGGCCAGCAACCGTTCTTCAGCCTCGGGTGGCACCAAGTCTTCGCCGGTCATGCCCTGCGTATCGCGCTCCAGGACTGTCGTCTCCAGCGGTGTCAACTCCTGACGCACGAAACGGCGCACCGTCTCCTGCAACATGCGGTATTCTTCGGGCAGTTCAAAGTCCATACCGTGTCCTTTCTGCAACAGGCTGCCGGACAGCCTAGCAGGGTCGGACATGATATGCAGGGGTGGCGGGCGGAATTTGTGTTCCTGCGTACGGGGAACATCTGTCGAAAAAATGTCCGAATGGGGATTATCGGGATGGCAGGAGGGGCAGAGATGAATGCAGATGTCGGATTATTGGCCGTGCGATGAAAGCACATAACACGCTTGGAAGGGCTTTCTGGAAGTGATTTATCCAAGGGAGTCTTGCCATTGCATGAGAAAGAGGCGGGATCAATTTCGGGGGGGGGCCAGAGGGGACCCAGTGAGGACGCCGCTGACGTCTCTCGCATGGCATTCCTATCCGATACTTGCGCCTGCTCGGCGCTTTGGAACTTCGGGTTAAGAAAACGGGGGTGAAATACGCTCAGCACAGGCCGTGCTCGGCCTGCCAGGTCGCTAGGTCCGAGAGCGCTCGGTCGGCCAAGGCCAGTTTTTTCTCACGCCCCCGCAGACGCCGCGGGAGCCCGGGAAACAGCCCGTAGTTCACATTCATGGGTTGGAAATCCTTGCGCTCGGGGTCGGTGACGTACGCGACCATGGCACCTAGCGCCGTTGTGAGGGGCAGCGTCAACAGCGGCTGCCCCTTGACCTGAAGGCCTGCGTTTCTTCCGGCCAGCCAACCGGCCGCGGCCGACTCCAGATAGCCTTCCACCCCAATCATCTGTCCGGCAAAAAACAGGTCGTCGCGCTGCCGAAACTGCAAGGTCGGTCTGAGCAGACGAGGCGACTCGATGAAGGTGTTGCGATGCAGACTGCCGAGGCGAACGAACTCCCCGTTGGCCAGGCCGGGAATCGTCCGGAAGATACGACGCTGCTCGGGATAGGTCATCTTGGTCTGAAATCCAACCAGTCCCCACAGTGTTCCGGCGCGGTCGTCCTGCCGCAGTTGGACAACCGCGTGAGGGCGCGTGCCGCTGCGTGGGTCGGTCAGGCCGACCGGTTTCATCGGACCGTAGGCCAAGGTGTCTTTGCCGCGCCGAGCCATCTCCTCAATCGGCAGACAGCCTTCAAAGTACCGGCACTGCTCGAACGCCTTTTCCGGCACCTTCTCGGCGGCCAGAATGTCGCCAACGAACCGGTAATACTCGGCCTGCGAGAGGGGACAGTTGAGATAATCATCGCCGCCGTGCTCATAACGCGAGGCTCGGAACGCCACGTGCGTGTCTATGGAGTCGGCCGTTACAACAGGAGCGATGGCATCGTAGAAATACAGATACTCGCGGCCGAACAGTGTCCGGAGGTGTTCGGACAGGGCCGGTGAAGTCAACGGACCGCTGGCAACGACCGTCGGCCCGGACGGAATGGCCTGGACTTCTTCCCGTCTCACTTCAACCAGCGGATGGGCAGCTAAGGCGTCGGTAATATATTGGGCAAAGACGTGGCGGTCGACCGCCAGGGCCTGTCCGGCCGGCACCCGCGCCGCATCGGCCGCGACCATCACTAATGACCCAAGACTGCGCATCTCTTCCTTCAGCAGGCCAACCGCCGCCGCCAGGGCAGCACTGCGAAAAGAGTTGGAACAGACCAACTCGGCCAGTTTGTCCGTATGGTGGGCGTCGGTGGGACGAGCCGGACGCATTTCGTGCAGACGGACAGCGAGGCCCTGGCGGGCAAGTTGCCAGACCGCCTCACTGCCGGCTAAGCCACCGCCAATGACCGTAACCGTCTGCATGTCGCCCGTCAGGGTCCCCGGTCACGCGACCTGGGATAAAGGATCAGACGTCGCGGCTCTGGGTGCGGGCGGGCGTTTCGTCCGCGCGCGCTCCCGCACCTCCCAGCCCCCATTCCGGTAATGTGCACTCCAGCCGGTCCCCTCGCCGTTCACCTCGGACGCGACATATTGCTCACGGCTCTTCCGTGAAAATTTGATGACGGCGGGATTCCCCTGAGGGTCTGCCGCGGGAGCACTTAACAGAAAGTGAAACTTGGGAGCTAACTCGTCGGCGTGGGGCCTCAGCTCGGCAACCAGGGGGGCCCGCGTTTCGCGGTTCCTGGGGAACTGGCTGGCAGCCAGGAAGATACCAGCCGCTCCATCGCGCAGCACGTAGTAATCATCCACGGTCCGGCACCTGAGTTCGGGCATGGGTACGGGGTCGGCCCGTGCCGGGGCGGGCTGGCCGTTCCGCAGCAGCTTGCGCGTGTTGCCACACGTACTCTTCGCGCACCGGAAGTATTTGCCGAAGCGGCCGCTTTGCAATCGCATTTCAGTACCGCATTTCTCGCATTCCAAGACCGGTCCGTCATAGCCCTTGAGACGGAACTCACCGAACTCTACCGCGTTCCCATCGCAGTCCGGCCCGTTACCGCACAGATGGAGCTTGCGCGTTTCGTCGATCAGATAAGAATCCATGGCGGAGCCGCAGGAGAGGCAGCGCCGCTTGGCCCGCAGTTGCCTGCTTTCCCCCTCGTCGTCCGTGGCCGGGTCAACCGCCTCCTCTCCGGGAACGAGATTCATGGTGCGCGTACACCGCTCAGCCGGAGGCAGCGCGTATCCTGAACACCCCAGAAACACCCCGGTACTTGCCGTGCGCACCTGCATCGGGCGTCCGCAGTCAACGCACTTCACTTCTGTGGCGATGGGTTGATTGGGCCGCATACCTTCCGTGGCCCCAGCAGTTTGGAGCCGCTGGGAAAAATCCTCATAGAAGGCGTCCAGCACGCTGCGCCACTCCCGCGCTCCCAGAGCGATCTGGTCGAGTTCCTGCTCCATGTCTGCAGTAAACGAATAATTGAGCAAATGGCCGAAGTTCTCTACCAGCCGGTTGGTCACCAGTTCGCCGATTTTCTCCGCCTGAAAGCGCCGTTTGTTGAGACTGACGTAGCCCCGTTCCTGGATAGTGGAGATGATGGCCGCATAGGTGGACGGCCGGCCGATACCACGCTTCTCAAGCTCGCGTACCAGGCTCGCCTCGCTATAGCGGGCGGGTGGCTTGGTAAAATGCTGCACGGTGTCGGTGCCGAGGCAGACTAGCGCGTCGCCCTGGCCGAAGTCGGGCAGTTCCACCTCGTCTTCCTTCCGCGAGGCAGGCGGTAACACCTTGGTGAAGCCGTCAAATTTGAGAATACGGCCACGGATACGCAACTCGAACGGTCCGGCCTCGGCGAGGATGGTGGTGCTGAGGTATTCGGCACGCGTCATCTGACAGGCAATGAACTGGCGGCGGATGAGGTCGTAGAGCCGCCGGGCGTCTGCGTCCTGATTGCCGAGGTCGGTCGGTTCGGTCGTCAGGTCGGTCGGTCGAATCGCTTCATGCGCCTCTTGGGCAGATGCCTTGCTAGCGTAGACATTCGGCTTATCCGGCAGATAGCGCGTCCCATGCTCGCGTTCAATATAGGCCCGCACCCTGGTCACGGATTCCTGCGAGAGATTGGTCGAGTCGGTCCGCATATACGTAATATCGCCAGCCTCGTACAATTGCTGTGCCAGCCGCATGGTCTTCCGCACCCCAAAGCTCAGCCGGGTGGCCGCCGACTGCTGAAGCGTGGACGTGATGAATGGTGCGCTAGGACGGGCCTGAGTCCGTTTATCCTCACGCCTCATGATGGAAAAATCCTGGCTGGCGAGGCGGGCGGCCGTGGCCGCGGCCTGTTCGCTCGTCCCCGGACGAAAGTCCGCCCCGTTCTCCTTGATGACCTGGAAGCTATACCCCGGCACATCGGCGTCTTTCGCCAACTCGGCAAAGACCTCCCAGTACTCTTCGGGCACAAAGGCACGAATTTCCCGTTCGCGCTCCACAATGAGCCGTACCGCGACCGATTGCACCCGACCGGCCGACAGGCCGCGCGCCACCTTGGCCCACAGCAGGGGCGACAACTCGAAGCCGACGACACGGTCGAGAAAGCGCCGCGCCTGTTGCGCGTTGACTCGGTTTTCGTCAATTTCGCCGGGGTGCTCAAACGCCTCTTGAATGGCGCTTTTGGTAATTTCGTTAAAGACTACCCGACGAAAGCGCTCAGGCGTCCCGCCGATGAGTTGCTTCAAGTGCCAGGCGATTGCCTCGCCCTCGCGGTCACGGTCGGTTGCCAGATATACCGCGTCCGCGTTGTGCGCCAACTTCTTCAGATCGGCAACGACTTTCTCCTTGCCGGGGAGCACTTCATAGCTTGCCGCCCAGTCATTGTCGGGGTCGACCCCCATACGCGCGATCAGTTGAGTACGTGCGTCCTTCCGGCCGGTGGCCTTTCGCGTCTTTTTTGCGCGCTTACGCGCGGTGGTCGTCCCGTGTGCAGATCTGCCGCCGGTCGGCAAGTCGCGCACATGGCCGACACTGGACTTCACGATATAGTCACGGCCCAAATAGCGGTTGATCGTCCGGGCTTTGGCCGGCGATTCGACTATGACGAGGTTTTTGGCCATACCTACCTTCCCCCTCTCTGGTTTCCTCTGGTGGCGGTGACATACATGCCGGGCAGCTGGGTCACGCTGCCCTTTAGTGCCACTCCAAGCAGGGCCTCAAGAACAGGTTAGGGCTCATCAAGTCCACCGCCCGTGATGAGGGTATTCACCTGTAGCGCCTCCTCTGGAAACAATTGAAACAATCTCTCCTCATCCGGCTCCAAGGGAGCACCTGGGACGCCGGTCTCGTTTGTCTCGACTCGGTCCGTCCAGAGCCGCGGGGCAATCTCACCCAGCCTGTCATCCATGCTCTCCACAAGCTTGTCGCCATCCTTGTATCAGGCGATGCAGCCCTCGGCCTCGACTCGCCGAAACCGGGTCAGGCACGGCGAACACCTCGCGGTTTTGGTCAAACGTACATTGGGCGGTGATCGGCGAGCCGTTCTTTTCTGTTGCTTCCACCCCCATTCCCGGACTGATGCCGCTGATAACCCGGTTCCGGTATGGGAAATTCCCGGCCTCCGGCTAGCTGTCGAAGGAAAACTCCAATACCAGTCCACTTTCAGCAATCTGCCCTGCTAGGGCTATATGCTCATGTGGATACACCACGTCAAGCCCCAAGCTCAAAACAGCAATCGTTCTCCTCCCAGATCCGAGGGCGGCTTGACGTGCTTCGGAATCGATTCCCACTCATTCCGCAGACTCCACACCCGGCCAATTCAGGGGCGAGTGCACCGACCATCTTACCCCGTGCGTACTCGCAGCCCGCGCCGATGCTGGTACTGGTGAGGCTATCTGGAGACGCCACACTCCCCCGGATGTATGAGGAAGGGCGGAGGGCCGTCAATCGGTCTGAAGCGTTCCGGCTATTCGGTATCTGTCTGGGTGACGAAACGGGCGTTCTGCCGTGCCAGTCGCCCTGATTCGGCCCCCGACCTCTTTCCCTTAGCCACACGCGACGATCTCCCGGACAATATGAGCAAGGATGCCCGCCTCAGGAATCCTGTCCAGTTCCGCAAAGTCCCGTGCGGGGACGCACAACGACCCCGCAGTTACCGGTAGGTCGACGTTTCCGATCCCCCGTACCAAGCGAAGGGCGACCTAGCCTCCCAGGCCAGCCTGAGCCGTCTCCGAGTCCGCTCTGCACTCCATCCCTATTCGCCCTCGCCACATGCCGCCGTCCGGGCTTCGTTCGCTCCAATATCCTGCTATGTATGCCGGGTGGTAGGCTATTTTCAAAAATCGTGGCACAAGTCGAAGGAAGGAACGAGTACCCCCTAACCCCCGCCCCCTCAATACCATGCCAACAGTACAACAATTCTTGGAAGAAAAGACGACACGGGCCATTGAAGCCGCCAGTGGAATAACCGCCCCGGCGATTGTCAAGCCGGCTGCCAATCCGAAATTCGGCGACTATCAGGCCAACGGAATCATGGCGGTGGCCAAAGCGCATAAACAACATCCCCGCCAATTAGCCGAAGCTGTGATAGCACAGTTGAACCCCGACGAGATTCCCGCAAGCTGGGAGATTGCCGGACCGGGCTTTATCAATTTCCGTCTTGATCCAGACTGGCTGGGACAGACCCTGCTGGCCATCGCCCAAGACGACCATCTCGGGGTTGACCCGGCCGCCACCCCGGAAACCATAGTGATCGACTTCAGCGCCCCCAACGTAGCCAAATCCATGCATGTCGGCCATATTCGTTCCACCATCCTGGGTGACGCGCTCACCCGGGTGTTGCGTTTTCGTGGGCACACGGTGGAGACGGACAATCATCTGGGCGACTGGGGCACCCAGTTCGGCATGTTGATTGTCGGCTATCGTTCTTTTCTTGACCGAGGGGCGTATGAGCAGGACCCCTTGGCCGAAATGGAACGTATCTATAAAGAGGTCCAGGCCAAGGCCACAACGGATGCAGCCCTGGCCAACCGGGCGCGCGCGGAGTTGGCCAAACTCCAGCAGGGAGACGAGGCCAATACCGCGCTGTGGAACGAATTCATGCAGGTCTCGCGCCGGGCCTTTGAGCGCCTCTATACGCGCCTGAATGTCTCCTTCGATCATTGGCTGGGAGAGAGCTTTTACAATCCGATGCTCGCCCGTGTCGTTCAAGAACTGCGCGAGAAGAATCTGGCTCGCCCGAGCGAAGGCGCCATCTGTATCTTTTACGATGAGGATGGCGATCTGGGGGAAACCCCGTTCCTGATTCAAAAACAGGACGGCGCCTTCCTGTACGCCACGACTGACCTGGCAACGATTCAGTATCGGGCCGAGACCTTTCGTCCGCATCGCATTCTCTACGTGACGGACGGTCGCCAGCAACTGCATTTTCGGCAACTCTTTGCCGCAGCCCAACGTTGGGGATATCGTATGGCCCTGGAGCATGTCTGGTTCGGGACTATCTTGGGAGCGGGCGGTAAGCCAATCAAAACCCGTGAGGGCCAACCCATCAAACTCGCCGCCTTGCTAGATGAAGCCGAGGAACGCGCCCGGACAATCGTCCGGGAAAAAAATCCGAGTCTATCCGCCACAGAACAGGCCACCGTGGCGCGTATCGTGGGGATTGGTGCGGTCAAATACGCCGACCTGATGCAAAACCGTACTGCGGATTACCGCTTCAGTTGGGATAAGCTGCTCGCCCTAGACGGCAATACTGCACCTTATCTGCAATATGCCTATGCGCGGATTCGTTCGATTTTTCGTAAGGGTCATTTGACTGACTGGCAGCCGGCTTCAGATATGTCGGTCCGACTGCTCGCACCGGAAGAGCAAGCCCTGGCCAAACAGATGCTGCGCTTCGGCGATATCCTGATCGAAGTTGAGCGCTCGTACAAGCCCAACCTCCTGGCCAACTTCTTGTACGAGTTGGCTACACAGTTTAATCTCTTCTACCAGAGGTATTCCGTGCTCAAAGCCCCGCAGGACCGGCAGCCCACGCGTCTGTTGTTATGCGACCTGACGGCCCGGTATTTGAAGGTAGGCCTAGATTTGCTCGGCATTGAGACCATGGAAGCAATGTAGAAAGCACTACAGTCCAAGGAGTGCCCCATGGCCGAAACACGAAGGACCGAAGGGCCGGTCTCGATTGCCTACGATATCGAAGGCAGTGGCCCGGTCGTTGTTTTCCTGCACGGCATCGGCGGCAGCCGCCGGAACTGGACGGATCAGTTGGCCCATTTTGGCAGGCGGTTTTGTACGGCGGCTTGGGACGCGCGGGGCTATCTCGACAGCGACGACTCTCCCCAAACGCTCCGGTTCAGCGATTTTGCCGATGACCTGTCCCGCCTCCTGGACCAACTCGAGGCCGAGCGGGCTCACCTAGTTGGTCTGTCGATGGGCGGTATGATTATTCAGGACTTCTACGGGCGGTATGCCGACCGGGTCGCCACCCTCGCTCTGGTCGATACCTCGGCCGGTTTTGGCGGCGTTCCCGAGGCTGTCCGGCAGGACTTCCTTGCCCGCCGACTCGCTCCCCTGGAAAACGGTCTCACCCCGACGGACATCGCACCTGAGGTAGTTAAGGTTCTGGTTGCCGAAAGCGCGGGCCAAGTCGTACGTGAGCAGTTGATCGCCTCCATGGCCGCTCTACGCACCGAGGCGTATAAGCAAGCCCTGCATGCCATTATAGCGACCGACTTTCGCACCGTCCTGCCGCAGATTACGGTACCGGCCCTGGTCATTGTGGGGCAAGAGGATCGGGTCACCCCGCTCTCGGCTTCGGAATTCCTGGTGAAACAGATCCCCGACGCCTCGCTGGTGACCATTCCAGACTGCGGCCATCTGTCCAATCTCGAAAAGCCCGAACTGTTTAATGTGGCCCTGGGAGCGTTTCTGGACGAACACGCCGGGCGGGCCTCGACCGTCACCGGCTAAGGGCAGCGGGCGTACCGGCGAGCCTCCTCACCAGACCCGCCTGCGACGCTGGCGCCAGTCGCCCTCGTCCTCTTCTTCCATAAGAAAAACCGGCTTCAGGATGCGGCGGGGAATGTCTTCCAGAAAACGCGACGGCTTACTGAGCACCATGCCGGAGGCATGGTCGAAGATATTGATAGGGTACGAAATAAAGAGGTTTTCTTTGGCACGGGTGGCGGCCACATACATCAACCGCCGCTCTTCTTCGAGTTCATCGTCCTCCTTGTTGTACAACGAGGGAAAGCGGCCCTCGACCGCCCATATGATAAACACCGAGTGCCATTCCAGCCCTTTTGCCGAGTGGATGGTCGACAGGGTCAACACGCCTTCCTCATCCTGGTCGGTTGCCAGCACATCGCCCACGCTGCTGTTGGGTGGCTCCAGGGCCATGTCCGCCAGCAGCCGGTTCAGACTACGGTACCGTTCAGTGATAATCGAAAAATGCTCCAGGTCTTTCTGGCGCTTGGGATAATCGTCGCGGTGATGCTGTTTGAGAATCGGCAAATAATACTGCACGATCAGGCCAATCTGCTCACGCGGCTGGAGGTTGGGGCCGGCAACGGCTCGGAGCGCGGTGGCCAGCTTCTGCACCTCGTTCTTGACCACACCACGGCCCGGGTAGTCGGCTAGACGTTGCATCTGATCGGCCCCGCCCAGCACATGGCTGAGAATCTTGTCGCTGCTCTTGGGTCCGACGCCTTCGAGCAGGAGGAGGATCCGGTGCCATGACACCGCATCCTGCGGGTTGGCCAGAATCCGCAGATGGGCCAGAACATCCTTGACGTGGGTGGTCTCGACAAACTTGAATCCACCCCGCTTCACGAACGGCAGGTCACACTTGCTGAGTTCGATTTCAAGATCAAAGGCATGAAAGCTGGAGCGAAAGAGGACCGCCATCTCGGTCAGGGGTACACCTTCTTCGCGGAGCTCCAGAATTTTTTGGGCCACAAAACGTGACTGGTAGTGCTCGCTATCGGCCTCGATCAACGCTGGCTGAAAGCCACTGTCCTTTTTGGTAAACAGGTTCTTGGTGTAGCGTTCCTTGGCTTGCAGAATAATTTCGTTCGACAGATCAAGGATCGGCTGGGTACTGCGGTAGTTTTCTTCGAGCTTGATCACCTTCGTGTCGGGAAACAGGTCCGGGAACTCGAAGATATTGCGAACGGTGGCCCCCCGAAAACTATAGATCGACTGAGCGTCGTCACCGACCGCCATGACGTTATCGTGCACATGGGCCAGCAAACGCACGATTTCGGCCTGGAGCCGGTTCGTATCCTGATACTCATCGACCATGATGTAACGATAGGTATAAGAGAGGCGTTCGGCGACCTCCGGATGGCTGCGCAGCAGTTCGCGCAAATACGTCAGCAGATCGTCGTAGTCGAGCAGGCTACGTTCGCGTTTATACTGCCGGTAATATTCTTCGATCCGGCTGAGGTCGTCGAGTTCGGAAAACAGATGAGGAAACTGCGAGTCGAGCACTTCCGCTACACTCGTGGTCGTATTGGCCGCTAGGCTGATGATCTCGGCAATCGTCTGTTTGCGTGGGAAGCGGCGCGCTTTTTTGTCTAGGCCAAGGCGCATCCGGAGCAGATTGATCGCATCCTCGGAGTCGCCCCGGTCCAGAATCGTGAAGGCGTTGGCAAATCCGAGCAGGGAGGCGTAGCGCCGCAGGGCGATATTGGCAAACGAGTGAAACGTCCCGCCCGCCACCTTATCGCAGCGGCCACCCATGAGGGCCTCGACGCGCTGGATCATTTCTTCCGCAGCCCTGCGGGTAAAGGTCAGGAGAAGCAAGCAAGCCGGATCAACGCCTTCCTCGATCATACGCGCGACTCGAAACACCAGGGTTCGCGTCTTACCGCTGCCAGCTCCGGCCAGCACCAGCACAGGACCGTTACGCGTGGTTACAGCCTCGTACTGGCTGGGGTTCAACTCGTGCTTGTAGTCAATGGTGAATTGGCGCGGCCGGCTGTTCTCCGTATCCGACCGCAGCGTATATTTCTCAGGGCGGCTCTCGTCGCGTTCCACACTACACCCCAGTGTTTTCTGAAGATGGCCTAACCTAGCGCATCGGAAGGCGGGGAGAAACGGGGAGGGGCGAGAGCGGCCGAGAGCCATAATGAGCGCGCTGACACCCCGAAGTCTGTCTGGTATGTAGGAGGCGATGAGCGGCAAAACCGAGCACCTGAACCTGCGTGGCGTCAAATGTCCGTTAAACTGGGCCCTGGCCAAGGTGCGCCTGGAATACCTCGGCCAGGGCGACCACCTCGAGCTCGTCACCGACGATCCCAAAGGTCGGCGTGATATTCCTCGGGCCGCAGAAGCAGAAGGCTATGCCATTGTTGAGGTCGAAGAAACAACTGAGCCGGATGTCTCTCAGCAGTGGCGCATCGTGATTGAGAAATAGCATGGAAAACGATAACCCGAAGTTCGACCTCCTCAGGCTCGCCAAAGCGGTGTTTCAGCACCGGCGGACCAAGCACCCCTACGGCTCCAACTACGCCGTCAGCATCCGGATGGGTCATGCGGATATTCGGGATTTCACGGCCATTGCCGACATCCTACTGGCCGTTGAAGAACTGGGCTACGAGATTAAGCAGAAGCTGGAATAGGCACAGGGCTGACCCAAACATCTGCTCGCCGGTGGCAAACAGCAGCCAAGCCATCGATCCGAAAACATATAGTCCTGAGTCGATCAAGAAAGACGAGACTCCGCGAACCGGTAGCATCCAGGATGCAGTCGGTCAGGGTGACGCCGATAATACCCGGAATCGTTCCGGCCGTGTTTGAGAGATCCAGCAGCATACCGGCGTAATGCGGGTCGCTATCGAGGTGGTTCACCGAGAAACCGGATAGCGTAAAGGCGTCAAGCCTTGGCATGCAGCGTCCCTATAGCTGACCCCATGGAGGGCTGAGGTGACTCTGCCGATCAAGTTAAAGGGGAACGGTGCCGGACCGAAGAGGCATACCCTCCGCATCAGCTCGCACATGAAGGGGAGCCGGCAGACCGCGTTGCAGCAGGCGGTCCACAATCCAGCCGGAGACATTATCCAGGACAAACATGGCCAGCCGGGGCAGGATGGTGTACAGCCCGACCTAGCGGAGACCGACCCCGAGCACCTAGTCCCCTGCATCTCAAGTTCGTAGCATTAGTGTTGATCGCCCCGGAGGCAGCAGCGCGGGCCGGCGGCGCACTGCAGGGGGGCGCGCTGCCCGCCTCGCAGCAGCGGCTGGCGGGTCCGTGCGGCGCCCCCGCGCTCGCCCTGCTTGCTCCCGGACGCCGAGGGGGGGGGGGGGCCGGGGCGCTTGGAAGCGGGAGGCGTCGCGCCGCCAGCGACGACCGGGCCGCAGCACTCAAGACCACCACCGCCACGGGCCGGCCCAGACCGCGCGGGGCATCACCCTGACCTCCGTGGGCATACCCGGGCATACCCGGGCATACCCGGACCGCCAGCAGACAAGCATGCTTCCTTCAGTGCCAGGGGACTAGGGACTGTTACACTATCGCAAGGCATCAATGATGAGGGCAAAGACGAGGAATCCAAGGAATAGCATGTCGCGTTTCTCGAAGCGCGGGAAGAGGCGGCGGCATCCCTGCAAGCGACGCAACACCCGCGCGATTTCATTGCGCCGCGTGGACAGCTCACGGGCAGACGCCCAAGGGCTCACCCGGCTCCGTCGCGGCGGCCCCACGGGCGCCTACCCCAGTGCCACGGCCAAGGGCCGCGTCTGGGCGCCCGCGGACGCCCGGTCCCTCAGCACCGCGGGAGGAGCGGGGGGCGGGCCCCGGCGAGTCCGCCACGGGCGGCCCGCCGGGGCGGCGGGGGCGGGCCCGGGCGAGCGCGCGCGGGCGAGCGCCGGGCGAGCGTCCGCGGCAACCAGATGCATCGTGGTGGTCCACCCGCCTCGGGAGCGGCCGAGGGATTGAGGACCGGTTGTGTGCGCGCCCCCGGGCCGGCGGGAGGGCCCTGGACGAGGGGGCTGGCGAGCGACCGGGCCTCTAGCTTGATACGCACGATCGGTTCGCGGTGCAGATGCGCGCAGACCCGGGCGAGCACGCCGGGTTGCGACCAGCGGGGCAGCCAGGGGGAGAGGGGGGGGGCCAGGTGCCACATCGGGCCGGTCACCCGCGCCCTGTGCCGCCCTGCGCGGCGACCGACCAGAGGGCGGGGAGCACGGGGCGAGGGGAGAGGCGGACAGGGCCGCGCGGCACCGGGAGAGGAGGCGCGCTCCGGGCGTAGTGAGCTTGCGTGCGGTCCCTACAGCCAGGAGACCAGCATCATGCAGAATCATCCACATGAGTGTGAACAGGCCCTAGCTTGTCAAGATGCACACCCACGGGCATTGAATCGGAAGGGTTCTCAGTAAACCTGCCCCCCGCCCCCGGACAGCTATCCTTATGCATTTCCGGCCCCCAGCCACGGCCCTCCAGGGAAACCGAGCGCAGAGCGTACAGGCCAAGGCACCTGACCCGCAGGTGGTGTCTGACCTGACGACGTTCGCTTCGCGTCGGCCCCGCAAGCAGCCGGGCGAGGGACGCGTAGAGGACGGCCGCAGGGGCCCGCCTGGAGTTCGGGATCAAGTACGCGGGCGACCGTCTCTCCACAAGCTGGTCTCGTTCGGACGAGGGGACACCCGAGGCACCAGTGCTTGAGCGGACCGAACACGGCCACGGGCTCGTCCTTAGAGCAACCGGCCCCGCATTTCGCTCTTCACCTGCGGCCACAGCGGCAGGGTGGCGCGGGGCGTCTTTACCCTTGTCGCCTGCCGGCCTCCTTCTCGCCGGAGGCGGATGGAGGGGAGTTCCGTTTGACGGGGGAGACCGCTTCCCTCGTGGCCGGCAGCAAAGCCGGCAGCTTGATGCCCCCACCGTCGGAGGCTGCCCCAGGGCCGATGGACATCATTGCGAGGGTTTTCTCCCCCCACATCCAGGAGCGGAAGATCAGATGCACTCCAGGGCCCAACGGTATGCCGCTGCGTCATCTCTGCTCAGTGGACGACCGGGGTGGGGTCTCAAAATCGGGCATCATGCAGCCGCCGGTAGATATCAGTGCCTTTAAGGGCGGCGTTCCTGTCAGCGTGATCAGCGGGCAGATCCCCAAAGAAGTCGCGGGCGGTGGGATCGGCCCCGCGCTCAAGGAGCAGAGCGCTGACTTCCGGGGTCTTGTTCCACCCCGCCGCTAGATGTAAGGGTGTCATGCCAAGGCCGCCACCGGCGGTGGGATCGGCCCCGCGATCAAGGAGCAGGGCGCTGACCCCCGGGATTTCATTAAACGCCGCCGCTAGATGTAAAGGGGTCACGCCAAGGCTGGTGCGGGCGGTGGGATCGGCCCCGCGATCAAGGAGCAGAGCGCTGACCCCCGGGATTTCATTAAACGCCGCCGCTAGATGTAAGGGCGTCTGGCCAAGGCTGTTGCGGGCGGTGAGATCGGCCCCGCGCTCAAGGAGCAGGGCACTGACTTCCGGGGTCTTGTTCCGCCCCGCCGCTAGATGTAAGGGCGTATAGCCGTTGCTGTCACCAGCGGTGAGATCGGCCCCGCGATCAAGGAGCAGAGCGCTGACCCCCGGGATTTCATTAAACGCCGCGGCTGTATGCAAGGGCGTCCAGCCGTCGCTGCTGCGGGCGGTGGGATCGGCCCCGCGCTCAAGGAGCAGGGCACTGACTTCCGGGGTCTTGTTCCGCCCCGCCGCTAGATGTAAGGGCGTATAGCCGTTGCTGTCGCGGGCGGTGAGATCGGCCCCGCGCTCAAGGAGCAGGGCGCTGACCCCCGGGATTTCATTAAACGCCGCGGCTGTATGCAAGGGTGTCCAGCCGTCGCTGTCGCGGGCGGTGAGATCGGCCCCGCGCTCAAGGAGCAGGGCGCTGACTTCCGGGGTTTCATTAAACGCCGCCGCTAGATGTAAGGGCGTATAGCCGTTGCTGTCGCGGGCGGTGAGATCGGCCCCGCGCTCAAGGAGCGCTTGGACGGCGGCCGGGGTCGCCGCGGCCAGCCAGGTTTTGTCGAGTAACGAAGAGGAAAAGGTAGGCGGCGGGTGGCCCACCGTACAATACAGACTCAGGAGGCCGCACAGGAAGAATCGGCGATAGGTTGGCCGTCTCACTTCTAGGGATGTGAGCATCTCACGGCTAGACTAGCACGCGAATCGGGCCAAAGCTAGAGGGTGTACCGGTTCACCACATATGAGACTTTATGCGGGTGCAGCTATCCGGTATTGGCGAAGCTATGCCAGGGGCGTTTTCCAGTCCAGTGCGTCGTGGGGTCGGAGATGGTTGTAGAAGTCTTGGGTGGCTCAGGGGTTGGCTGGCGTCCCTGACGGTGAGGTGGCCCTGGTCGGAGCTCGAGACCGCGGCTCTTGAACGCAAGTGGGCGCGTGCGACGACGCCGTTGAGCTGGGGGCTTTTGGGTGGCAGCCCGGCCAAGGGCCGTTTGAGTGCTGGGCCGGCTTGCTCGCCCTCGGCCCGGCCCGCGCTGCCGCCGTCGCCCTGGATGTGGCGTGCACCGGAGGCGCCAGCTCCTCGCGCCCGGTCGGCAGGAAGCGGCGGGCGGTGTGCGCGGTGGCCCGGGAGGATCCCCGCGTGCCCAGTTGCTGGCTCACGGGGCCGGTCGCTTGGAACGGCTTGCGCGGCTTTCCCTCGCGCGCGACGGTCCGGGTGAGCACCTATGCCAACGGCGACCACTGGTTCGGCTTTCCCTCGCGCGCGACGGTCCGGTGTGTGCTCTGGCCCCCCTCGCCGGGTGGGGCGGCCTTCCTGGCAGGCGTCCAGCGCTGCGCGGGCCCCGAGGCGCAGTTGCGCGGGTGCTGCGCCCGGGGGGCGCCCGAGGCCGCCGGCGCCCGCCCTTGGCCAGGAGCCGCCCGCTGGGCGATGCCGACAGCGTGGGTCCTGCGCGCGCCCGCATGCCCGTGAGACGCTTTTGGCCCAGGAACGGAGAGCGCTGGCGCATCCGTCACCCGGCCCCTTCCTGGGAGCGGCGCCAGCGCGTGGGGGGAGTGCCTCTAGGGCGGCGGCTTTTGGCTGTCAGTCCCTTGCCTCCAGGGGCTTGGGAGCGCGCCGGCCAGCGGGAATCCGCGGGGCGCGAGACGCCTCCGGCCTGCAGCGCCGGCGCCGCGCCGCCGCCTTGGGCGCGCAACTGCCGGGAGGGCTGGCTCTTGCGCAGGCGCGCGCCTGCGTCCTGCGGCGTGGGGTCAGCGATGCGAACACTGCGATACGAACGGCTGCGCAGAGAGTGGCGCGGCCTGGGTCGGCCGCCTTTTGGGTTTGTGATGCAACAACAGGCGAAGCTCCCGCCTCGTCCGCCCCTCGCTCGCTCCGCTCGCGCAGGGGCGGACGAGGCGGGAGCTTCGACCCATAACGGGCAGAAACAACGACCCCATCACTCCGAATCAAGGCTCACATGTATCTGAACCTGGACAGGGGCAAGGTGGCGCGGCCAGCGGGGGCTGGCCGATATCGGTTTGGACAGTGACTTCATGTAATCCTTCGTTTGTCGGGTGCTGGGTGGGGGATTTCATCGCTTGAGGGTTCGTTTCCGGTCTTTTCGGAGGGGTCGCAGCCCGATGTCCGTTTTGGACTCGGCACGTTTCATGTGCGTGTCGTAGCGTCCCCGGCCTTGGGTGGTCCCGACAGAGATCCAGCCCGGCCCTTGGAGACGGCGCGGGTAGCGCCGGGTCTCGACACAGGGCGGGATCCGCACAGACGTGGTGTCGTCGTGCCGGTCCGCCGACTCCTAGCCGACTTCCTCCCGGGATCCGCACAGGCGTGGTGTCGCCGTGCACGGTCCAGTCCCTAGGCGGGCGGCGGCGCATAAGGACGAGGAGAGGCAAGCCGAGGTGGAGGATCTCGACCCAGGGCGGGATGAGGAAGCGCGGGCTGTCGCCCACCAGGGGGAAGTGCTTCTCGCGCCTCTCGGGTGTCCAGCCGATGAAGTCTGCGCGCGGGGCGAGCTTCTAGGCGGCGGGGGAGAACCCGCGCGGGTTTTACGCTCGCCGGTGCGCATCTCCAGCGGGTGGACCTCGGCCAGCGTCGTCGGCGCGGGGACCAGAGATGGCTCGGGGGCGGGTCCGAAGACACCGGGCTAGGAGCGGTGCTTGCGCCCCTTCGGCGGCGGCAGGCCGATCACGCCGGCGCGGCGCATGGCGCGCCGGGTGACGCGGGCCAGCATAGCCTTGAGGTCGCCGTCGGGCTTGCGTCAACCGATGCACCGACAGCACTCTCGGGACAGGGCGGCTCGGGTGAGCTGTGGGTCGGCGGCGCTCAGGGCGCGCAGCAACGCCCTTGCCTCGGTGGGGAAAGCGCGCCCGTAATAGCGACACTTGATCGTGCCGAGCATCCCCGGCGCCAGAACTGGGCGCTTGAGCGCCTCGCTCATCGTTCAGGGCAGCCAGGGAACGAGGGCGTCCGGCGGCGGGCCGCCCTTCTTCGCGCACGCCGTCAGCCAGCGCACGCTCTAGGCCGAATCGCCATTCATGGCCTCCACTGGATTGCGGAAGCGAGGGGGAGGAAGGCGAGGCAGGATAGTGCGGTTCGGTGGTCTCGGGTGGCGAGGCGTCGGCCGGGTGTGCTCGTGTGGCAGGAGCGTGCGGGGGGGGGGGCGGGGTTTGGAGCTTGCGGCGTCCTCGCCGCTGCGGCGCTTGCGCGTGGGATGGCCGGGGAGGGCGGCTGCCGCCCCGCTGGGCGGCGCGGCGGTTGCGGAGGGCCGTGGCGTCGTCAGCGGCGGCGGCCCGCCTCGGGCGGGGCCGGCCCCCCGCCAGCCCCGCCCGGGCCCGTGGCGCCGCGCCGGCCGGTCCGGGCGAGCGGAGCGCCCGGCACGGGCGCCTGCGGGGGTCGCCGGCGCGGGGGAGTGGGGTCGGCAGGCCGCCTCGGGCACGCCCCAGCGCCTGCTCCCGGGCCCCCCTGTTCCGGGGGCCGCCGGCTGCTGCGCGCGCCCGATGGGGCTGTCGAGCATGCGAGCGGCCTTGGCGCGCTCCGTCGTCCGGGGATCGCACCCCCGCTCCCCCACGCCCGCTTGGGCCCCGCGGGGGACACGCTGGGGCCCCGCCGGCCACTGCCCGGAGCGCGGCGGCCGGGCGGGCCCGGGGGCGCCCGCCCGCCGCCCCCACCGCACCGCGGGGACGCACACCCGGGGGGCCGCGCCCGCCCGCCCCGGAGCGCCCGGCTGGCCCCGCAGCAGCCCTGCGCTGCGCACCCCCCTGCGCCTCCGTCCACGCAGAGCGCTGCACCAGCGCCCCCCTCCCACCGACAATCGGGTGGAGCGCCATGACTCACATCATACTCTACCAAGGAAACCCTCAATGGCGATTGAACCTAACGGTCTGTTAACACTATCGCAAGGTATCAATGATGAGGGCGAAGACGATGCATCCGAGGAAGAGCACGTCGCGTTGCTCGAAGCGCGAGATAGAGGCGGCGGCATCCCTGCAATCGACGCCACACCCGCGCGATTTCATTGCGCCGCTTGTCCAGCTCACGGGCAGACGCCCAAGGGCTCACCCGGGTGCGCCGCGGCGGCCCCACGGGCGCCTACCCCAGCGCCGCGGCCAAGGGCCGCGTCTGGGCGCCCGCGGACGCCCGGTCCCTCAGCACCGCGGGAGGAGCGGGGGGCGGGCCCAGGCGAGTCCGCAATTGGCGGCCCGCCGGGGCGGCGGGGGCGGGCCCGGGCGAGCGCGCGCAGGCGAGCGCCGGGCGATCATCCGCGGCACCCCTATGCCTCGTGGGGGGCCACCCGCCTCGGGAGCGGCCGAGGGATGGAGGACCGGTTGTGTGCGCGCCCCCGGGCCGGCGGGAGGGACCTGGACGAGGGGGCGGGCGAGCGACCGGGCCGCCCGCGTGAGGCGCACGCTCTGTTCCCGGTGCAAATGCGCGCAGACCCGGGCGAGCCCCCCGGTTTGCGACCAGCGGGGCAGCCGGGAGGAGAGGGGGGGGGCCAGGTGCCAAAGCGGGCCGGCACCCCGCGCCCTGTGCCGCCTTGCGCGGCGACCGACCAGAGGGCGGGGAGCACGGGGTGAGGGGAGAGGCGGACAGGGCCGCGCGGCACCGGGGAGAGGGGGCGCGATCCGGTCGGATGGAGCTTGCGTGCGGTCCCTACAGCCAGGAGACCAGAATCATGCAGAATCATCCACATCAGTGTGAACAAGCCCTAGATACCGTTCATTGAGAGCGTGCCCACCACCGAGGGCCTGATCGCGGGGGACTTCGCGCCAGCCGCGCTGTTCGAGCCGACGCTCAATCGGCGTCGGAGAACCGCGCCGCGCCGTCCGCGCTCGGCGACAAGGTTGCCCATGGGGCCCAGGGGGATGGCGACGAAGACGCCCCACGCCTCGCTCCAGGCAGCGAGTCAGATCTGGCTGCCCCCGCTCTGGACGCAGACGCACCCCTGGCAGACCCAGCCCCAGCACAGGGGACCCGGCCGCCGAGTTCGTACGCCAGCTTCCTGTAGGCGCTGGAGCGGTCGCAGCCCCCCCGGTGCAGGCCGGGTCACCGAACGGACTCTTTGCGCCCTCGGCCCTGCGCGAG
Source organism: uncultured Binatia bacterium (SeqCode) (assembly GCA_965116085.1). Lineage (GTDB taxonomy): Bacteria > Desulfobacterota > Binatia > Bin18 > Bin18 > Bin18. Next base: position 2,735,542 of record OZ220487.1, on the reverse strand, counting down.
GATGCGATGAGGCAAGAGAGCCCAGCCTCGCTAACCGAGCCCCACCGCTAGGCGCGGCTCGACCGGCCGTTGCAGCGGTACTCCTGCACCCCCAGCCGGTCTCGCAACGCCGCCTTGTTCTGGGGCGCGCGGATCGAACAGCGGCACGAAGCGCTTGATGCTGGCAGCCCAGGGGACCCGGCGAGGACGGCAGCCCTTGATCCCCCATCCCGGCCGCGACCCGGCTCAGCGGACGCAGACAGGCACAGGGCTCGAAGAGAACGCGCGGCCAGACGCTGCTCCCGGAGAGCGTGTTGTCGAACAGCCTCGTCGGGAGGGGGGCGATTCCTTCCAAGGGCGAGGACGAGCAGTCGCAACCCTGGCGCCAGCGGATGCGGAGGATCCTGCGCATGTGGGCCTTGCTCAACAAGACGAACTGCCGCCGCTTTATCCTGCCTGAGGATCCTCGCATGTGGGCCTTGCCCTTGATCGCAATGAGACTCGTGGAACGCGTGCCGTTGGCGACAGAGGGCTTGCTGCAGCCGGAGCAGGGGCGCGCGGCCTTCGGCGGTTGCCGCGTTCCTTCTTCTCGACGAGCCCGGGCCTCGGGGGGCGGCCGTGACCAAGCGCGCCGGGCTGCTAGCCACGCTTGCGCCCCACCCCTTCCTTCTTCTGCCTCTCGCCCCTGCTTCCGTACAGCGCCTTCGATAAGGCGCTCCGGGGCGCGCGCAGGCGGGCTATCTGGCTTCCAGTCTCACGTTCCGGGCCCGCAGCGCCTCTATCTTCTTGCGCAGGCGGGCGGCTTGCGCAGCGACACGAGTTCGACCTTCCGCTCGCGCGCGCGTTCAAGCATCTTGCCCACCCGGGCGTTCTCCCGCGGCAGGGAATCGACTTCCCGGCGCAGCGTCCCGAGCGTGCCCTTGTCGGGCTCCGGTGTAGGCGTGACCGTATCTTTCGCAGCTTCCGATGCCTGCAAATCCTGATACGCCCGGCAGCCTTCCATGCGCCGCGATGGGAGCGGGCTGCGCTTTCGCGAATCGCCGCCGGCCTCCGCAAGCAGCCGCTCCCGCCGCACCACTTCCCCCCGGTGGCCCAGCGCGTCCCTACGCTGTGCGCTGGCCCTCCTTCCCCTCCTTGACCGCCGCCTTGAGCTTGGCCCGGCCCTTAGCGAGGGGCCACTTCAGCGAGCCGGCCCGGGAACGGGCGGCTCTCTCTGCCACAAGCAATTCTCCGGCTCGCGCTTCCGCCGCCCACTCCCGCTCCGTGCGGGCCTCCGCCTGCTCGTCCCGAGATTACCAGGTGGACGGCTCCCACACCGATGCCGCCCTGGAGGGCGACCCGAGCCAGCAGCGCCCTCGGCCAGCGTCAGGCGCGCCCCAAAATCCTCGTCGCGCATCGCCCTATGCACGACGAGAGCGAATCCCGGTCCGTGTTGCCAGATCCACACGCATGGTTCCCAAAAGGAACTCGGACCGCCCATCACCCGACGAACGAAGGATTACGACTTCGTCAAGCCGCGCCCGGAAGAGGAACGGGCGGGCCCACGGGGGCCGCGCGGTCGCACCGGGGCGAACTGAACGTCTGTCGTGTCCGAATTCGCCCCCGCCGCCCGCGCCATCGTCCCAGAGGCCGGCCGGCGCCCCTCTGCCCATACCCAGAGGAGGCCGGCCGGTTCGCTGCCCTGGAGGTACAAGACGGGCGGGGCGGGAAGCCGGTCGAGAATTGGCGGCAGACCCCTTGGCAGAGGCGAAGCGCGAATGTAACAGCGAGGGGGAGCGCATAGAGATGGCGGTGTCCGCGGAAGGGGATCAGGAGGGGGGGGGGGGCGAAGTTGGACGGAAGTGCCGGGCTGTAGCCCGGATGCGTCAGGCGATTGCGCCCGAGAGTTGACTGGAGACTCCCCCCCTTGCGCCATTGGAAACGCGGGGAGGAGTACGCGACGCAGGCCTGATCGTGGACGGTAGTTGGTGCGGCCGCGTTGGGGGCTCCACCGCACCCGTCAGCCGCATCCTCAGGCGTGCAGGCCTCAACCGCCTGAGGACGCGCACACCTCGGCGAACTTCTCCACATCGACAGCAAACATCTCGGCCGCTTCGCCCACCCCGGCCCCCGCGTCACCGGCGACCGCACCCGCCATCGCAACGGACGCAATGTCGGCGGGGAGTAGCTCCACGTCTGCCTCGGCGCCCACTCCCGCGGCACCTCCCGCCATCTCCTGCCCCCCCCGAGAAGAGGGAAAGCGCAACCGCCTTCCTTAACGCCGCCCTCGCCTACGACAACAGCCTCGGCGTCCCCGTTAGCCACCTCACGGCCGCCACCGGCGCTTGCTACAAGGCATGCATCTTCCGCGACACATGCCGACAACTCGGCCTCAAGCACCTCCGAACCCAACCCTACACACCAAAGTCCCCCGGCAAGGCTCAGCGCTTCACCCAAACCGCCCGGGACGAATGGGCCGCCACTCCCGCCTACCAGAACACCGTGCTACGTGCACAGCAACGGCCAAACTGGATGCCCCGATACAACAGGCACCGACCTCATGGGAGGCCTAAAGGCCAAGACACCCATCAGTAGACTCGGGCTGGCTGAAGACAACCCACTGATGCCCCACAACTAGCCCGGAAGCAGGGCCCGTCAGGCTTCAGTTCTCCCTTTTTATGTCGAGAACTCGACTTGATGTGAGCCCGCCACTCTCGGCAAAAGAACCGCCATACCGTATCGGATTCTCTTGATCTTGCAAAAGTCAGGGAAAGAGCAGAGGCTGCCCCCGTGTGTCCGATCCGCTCATCTTGTGCATCGAACCATCCTTCAGTTCATAATAGACAGCAACCCGCTCGCCTGCGGACAGAGGCGGCAGGCGGAACTCGACCGGGTGGGCTTCGTAATAGAGATGTTCAGATTCTCCGCATTGAGCAACGAACGCTTCAAGCGCAGCCTGATAGCGACTCTCTGAGACGTTAAACTGAATCAGTTGGAAGAGTTCGTCATCCGCTTGATGAATCTGCCGCCAGATTGCGGGTTCGTTATCAACAAGCCAGGCATCAATATGGGCAAAATAGAGGCCAAGGGACCGTGTTGCAGCCGCATACTGCTGCTGGCGCGTCAGGGGAGACTCCGCAGGAGGCCGGGCCGTAGTTGAGGCGTGTCTCCCATGTTAGGGGACTGGTACCATGCCCTCATCCTACGGGTGAACCGAGCGACAAAACAAGACATTTCTCATGGGGAAGGATTATACTAGTGGTGTATCACTTCAATACATGGACGGTTGGTGAGCCGAGGAGTACCCCTGCGGGGCCCGAACAACCCCGCCGCCCCGCGGCTACTCCATCACGCCGCTCGGAACCGACTGATAAAGGGAGTGTAGAGTGCTCTCACGCCGTCCCGCGTGGCGCCCCGGGTAGGCCGTGCTTGCTGGGCCCAGGGCTGGCGCGCGCATAGGCGGAGCCCGTCCTCGTGCAACAGCAACTGGGCCACCAATGCGGAACGGGCGCGCGCACTTTCTCCCCGCTGGAATCAATTCGGGGGAGCCGCCACGGCCGACCCGAGAGCCTAGCCCCCATGGGCAGGCCCTCGGGTCGGCCACATGGCCCGAGCCGCCGCCGGGTGCCCCCCTGGAGTTGTCGCGCGATGGCCCGCGGCCAGCGTGAGCCGCTCGACCGTTCAGCGCCGCTAGGCGGCGGCAAGCAGGCCACCCCGGGTCACGCTGGTCAAGTAAATCGCAAGCCCCGGCGTTCGGTGAGCAGCGGACCGACGGCGGCGGGCGGTCCCTGACCCCGCCAGACACACGGTTGTGGTGCGGTGCGTGGACGAGACAGATTCAGGCCCGGCCCGCCCGAGGAGCCAGGGCGGGGCGGCCCCATGCCCCACGACGACACGCGGCTTGGCACGACGACGGTGTTCGCCGCGGAGAACGAGCTGCCCGGCGAGCTCCTCGGTCCATGCCGCAACCGGTAGCGGTACCAGGCAGGCTTGTAGTGCCTGCGGCCTCGCCCGGGCGTTCCCGTGCGCCCACCCCCTGCCCGCCCTCCGGGACAGCTCCGCGCCCCCAAGCCCAAGGCGGTTCGCACGTGGCGGACCACTCACCCGCGCTTCACGCGGTACTTCCCGCCCCCCCCCCCCCCCCCCCCGACGCCGCTGGGCTCCACCTCGTCGAGCGCTGGTTGAGCAAGCGGCCACCGCAACGTCCTCGCCGCGGCGGTTTCGGCCGCAGGCCGGATCTGAGGGCATCCATCAAGGACTCCTGGACCCATCAGCATGCGGCCCCGAAGCCCTTCGGGTCGAGCGCCACCGTCTATGCCCTCCTCAATCAAGTTGGCAAGGGTAAAGCCATTCTTGGGACACACCACTAGTGACCCCGCAATATGTCCCCGCTCTCTCTACGCTCTATCCCAAGCGGAGGAGTTTCCGTAGGGGCAATTCATGAATTGCCCCTACACAACGCCCCCCCCTCTGTCCTGATAAAAAGCGTCACACTCGCCCTCCCAGAACAAAAGTCGGCAGAGGCGCGCTTACACTTTGATCCGGGTCCAGCCGCCGGTCTGCCAGCTCCAGACAAAGGCGACGGACTGGAGAATGCGATAGGCGAGATTGGCTATCCAGATCGCCAGCAGACCGAATCCCCATATGGCTTGCATGGTGAAGGCGAGAGGCAGAAATAGACACCATTGCATGGTCAGAGAGATCACCATCACCCGCCGGCTGTACCCTGCCCCGTAGTGGGCGTTCATCAGCACGGTCCCAAGGGCCTCGAGCGCCATGGTCGCGGCGGTGAGTTGCAGCGGCAGCCGGGCGAGCGTCAGCGTCGTCGGGTCGCGCAGGAATAGCAGTAGACACAGGTCGGGCGCGAGCAGGGCTGGCAGGGCCAGACCACCGACCACAAGCATGGAGAGTCGGGTCACATACCAGCCCCACGCCCACGCCTCCGGCACCTTACCAGCACCCAAGGACTGGCCGACAAAGGAGGCCACGGCCAAGCCGAACCCGTTTGTCAAGAGCAGCCACAGCAGCAGGAGGTTGGACAGGACATGCCCCGCGGCTAGTTCTGCGGTACCGATATTGCCCAGAATCCAGAAGAACGCCAGCATGCCGGCGGCGAAGGAGACGTGCTGAATACTGGCCGGAATCGAGAGCCGCAATAGGGTCAGCAGCGTGGCTCGGTCCGGCCAGCGGGCCAGAAAGCCCCCATCACGAGCGTGGCGCAGGGCGATGAGCAGATATGTGGCCGACCCAATATATAACGCCGTGGTGGTGCCGATGCCCGCCCCGACAACACCCAGTTGCGGAGCGCCGAGGTTACCGAAGATCAAGACCCAGTTGAGGAAGATATTGGTCACGTTCATCAGAATGATGGTGCGCATATAGAACTTGGACAGGTTGACCGCGTTCCAGTAGCCACGAAAGACGAAGTTGACGCCCATGGCGAGTAGGCCGACCAGACGCGCCTGAAAATAGCCCGTACCATGGTCAGTAACCATCGCATCCTGGCTGAACACAGCGAACAGGGTCGGCGCAAAATGGATCAGCAGGGCCGAGGTGGGCAGGCCGAGCAATAGGACGAGCAGCAGCCCGCCGTTCAACGGCACGGCAATTTCACCCATGCGACCGGCCCCCAGCCAACGGGCCGATGTGGCTTGCACGCCAGTTGCCAAGCCAATGATAAATGCACCGCAGGTGAAAGTTGAGAACTGGGCCAGACCGACCGACGCCAGAGCCGCGTCGCCCAGCACACCCAGCATGGCCGTGTCCACTAGATTCATGATGTTCTGGGAGACCATGCCCCCCATAATGGGCAGGGCAAGGCTAAGCGTCCGGCGTAGGCGGGAAGGCACGTGGCTGGTAGAGGGCAGATTAGGCCTCAACTGCAAATATCAGTCTACCGATTCTGTTGGGCTAACTCGTATTTCCGCCGATGGACAGCTTTCAGCCAAAGCTCGCATTGCCGTCCCCCGCCCATCGCCACGAGAGCGCATATGATCTCCCATCATGATGTACCAACTCGTCGTCCGCAGTCAAACATCCCTGGTGTTCCTTTACAGCCCGGTACAATCCTTCCCGTTGAGGCCCCCCTGCACTACCCTGAAGCGATGCTTGTAGAAGCCATCCTCTACTGTATTTGCGATATCTTCAGGCGCGTGAGCTGATTTCACGAGCGCTTGAATAACCTGAAGAATGGCCTCCCTTTTTGGTCACTTCTGATACTTCCTCCCCAAGGACCTCAATATTAAACCAAATCATCTCTTGACTAGCGCTTTTCGTTTGCCGCTCTCGCTGGGCTTTCTCTCCCACTTGAACTTGACACTCTTCTATACTCAGGAAGCGGCATAACCTGTTGAGCATAGGAGCACCCATTCACCATCGGAATAAGGGTTGAAGACGCATACACCGAATATCGAGGTCTCGCTGATTCAGCCACAGAAAGACTGTCCTGAGTTCCTCGGAAAAGTCGGCAGACGCCAGTATCATTCGCCCCTCATAAGGTAGATTCCCCTCAGAATCATCGTCACGGCCTATTTTCCTGGGAAAATCACGATAGTAGTCCACCGCTTTAGAGCGTGATCTGACCTGATTGAATCGTCGGGGGATTCACGGCGCTTTGGCTCGGTGATTCACGAGGTCGGCCGGGTGGAGGAGGCCGGCGTGGAGGGCGAGAGATCTTTCCCTTGCTCGTCGCCTTCGCGTACGATCGGCGGTTCGCGCGGGCCTGCGCCCCAGGGCGGCGGGCGTGTCGGGGTGCGCGCGGCGCGCGTGAGCCGGTGGCGCACCGGGGACCGGGCGCGCGGGCCGGATTGAGGCGCCGCGCGGCGGGATCCTGAGCCGTCTTGCGGAGGCGCTGGCCATGACCCTTGCGGAGTGACGCGCGGGTCTCGGGGCGCGGGGGCTGGTCTGCCGCTCCGGGGCGCTCCCGCGCGTCCTTGGGCGCCCCGGCCTCCCGCGCCAACAAAGCCCGGCCCCGCGGCGGCGCCGGCGCGCCCGGCCGGGCGGCACCCGCGGCCCGCCGGGCGCGCCCGTCAACCCGGTCTCGCCCCCGCCCGGGGGGTGGTCCTCGCCGAGCCCTGGGCCACGACCCCCCGGGCCCGCCCCCCCCCCTGCGGGGCCCCGCGCGGCGCGCGCCTGCGCCGAGCTGTCCCCCCCCCCCTGCGTCGCCGGCCTCACGCGCCGCGGCAGGATCGCCCCCTCGGGCTGCCCGGCACCCTCGACCGAGACGCCTGCGAGCCCTACCTCAAGGCGGGCCGCGCCCCCGAACTGCGCCCCGGCGCCCGCGGCGTCCCGGGCCCCCGCTCCCGCCATACGGGGCCCACGGGGTCAAATTCGCCGTCTCCGGTACGAACACGCCCCCCGCTCCCGCCATACGGGGCCCAGGCCCGCAAGAGCATGGAGAACGCCGGCACCTACCTCCTCTGCCGGCCCCCAGACCGCCCCGCCGGCACTCCCCGCGCCCTGGCCTGCGCCCCGCGCTAGGCCCGCCGCCGACCGGCCGCCGCGCGCACCGGCGCCGGCTTGGGGACCGCCAGCCGCCACCTCTCACCACCCTGCTCTCCCCCAGAAGGCCACACCTCCGTCAACGCCGCGGGATACCGCCCCACAGGATCGGATGCTGCTCTAAACGTCGTGGTTGAGACTATGGCGACATATCGGAACGCTTGCAGTTCCGTATGTCCACCGTTCTCGGCTCGCTTTGACTCGGCCACAACCGGGTCTGCCTTCAACAGCGAGCAAGTCTATACACCGTTTCGACTCCGCCCAATCGCCAAACTCTTCGCTGACGCCTAGGAGGTCAGGATCAAGTGCCTCGATTTGATCCCGCATGAGGGGGCTGTAAGTCGGTCCGTCCCCGAAGTTCCTGGGCCGGCAAAGTGAGTACGTTCAAAGGCTTTCAGCGAGTCAGACGTCACTTAGCTCGACTTTGTACAAAATTACCTCACGTCCATGTCCAGAAGGTCTCGTTTTTGGCGATTTCGTCGAGGGCCTGTTCGAGCGGGAGCACGAGGCCCCCCATGTCTCCGCCGTCCTGCCAGGACTGGCGCCAGGACCAGTAGCGCCCCCTCATCGTGTCCCCTGAGCCTGTCGGCGGGAGCCTTGCGATCGGTGCCTGCGGGGCCGTGAGATACAGATTGTAGCCGCCGCGCCCCCTGGTGACCGTCCCGCCCCCGCCCCTGGATTTGTTGACCGCTTCGATGCGCGCCAGACAGGGGTCGGAGGCGGCCATGAAGCAGTGATAGCGGATTGGAGGGCTTCTGTCGCTGCCGCGCTGCTGATTCACCCGGTCGCATGCGGGCGCCCTTGCCTGCCGGATGCTTCTGGATCCGACGGTCGTCATGACACATTGCGACGACCCTTCGAGCGCCAGCGGCGATCCGGTTCCGCCGTTCCTGATCGACTGGCGGGAGCCCTTTCGAGGCGCCTTCTCCTCCCCGACCTGGCGGCGGGGGGCGGGGCTGGTCATGGGAGCGGGGCTGGCGCCGGGCAAGAGCACCGTGTCGGCCTGCCTGCGGGTGACCGGGCGGGCGCTGTGCGAGACCTTCTCGTCCGACCCTCAGGTTCTCAATCGCGCCCGCTGGGACCCGCGTGACCTTTCACGCCGGCTCGGGCGCGTGCTGGTGGCGCGGCTTTTGCCGGGCAGGGACCGATCATCAGCGGGCTCGATGACACCCTCGAGCGCCGCTGGGGCGCGCGTCTCAAGGCGCGCGGCATCTAGCGCGACCCGGTGCGTTCCCGCCATGGCCATTGCGTCAAGACCCGCGGGCGGCGCTGGCGCAGCTTCATGCGGCTTGTCCCGCTGCCCTGGGCGCCGGGCATCAGGGCCCTGCCCTTCCTGACCATCCTGGCCCCGTCCGAACGCTTCGCCGCCCGGCAAGGCCGGCGGCACAAGCAACTCACCGCCTGGGCGCGACAGGGCATGCGTCAACTCCTTCGCTGGGTCCCGCACCGCGCGATCGTCTGCGTCGCCGACAGCAGTTTCGGAACCCACGAACTCGCCTGGCGCCTCGGACAGCGCGCAACCCTCATCAGCAGGCTGAGGCTCGATGCCAACCTCTTCGCGCCCCCGCCGCCGCGCGACCCGAACAAACGCGGTCGACCCCGGCAAAAGGGGCCGCCCCTGCCCAAGCTCCAGACCCGCCTTGACGACCCCGCTGCCCGCTGGCCAAGCCTCACGCTTCCGCGCTGGTACGGAAGTTCGAAGGAAAAGACACTCCAGATCATCTCCGATACCGCGCTCTGGTATCGTCCCGGCACCCCTCCCCAGGCCATCCGATGGGTGCGGGTGCGCGACCCGGAAGGCGCGCGCGCCCCGCAGGCGTGCTTCTGCACCGACACCCACATGGCGCCGGCCAAGATCCTCGCCCCCTTCGTGCGGCGCGGGCAGGGCGAGGTCACCTTCCAGGAACTGCGCGCCCATCTCGGGCGCGAAACACAACGCCCGTGGTCACACGCGGCGAGCGCACGAACCCCCCCCGTCCTCTGCGGGCTCTACAGCCTCGTCTGCCTCTGGGCCACAGACCTGCTCTCGACAAACCCCCTGTCCTACGCCGCCGCCTGGTACCAGCAAACCCGCGTCACCTTCTCCGATGCCATCGCGGCCATCCGATGCCAACTCTGGCTTGGAAACAATTTATCGCGCTCCCCGCCACACCGGGAACCAAACATAATTCCGCCCGACAAGATCAGGCGGATGCAGTACGCCCTCTGCTGCGCAGCCTAATGCACAAAGTCGAGCTCAGAAAATAAACATAAAATTTTGGTCCGTCTCTTCTCTAGACGCCCCGCCCGGCTTTCAGGGAGAATTTTTCGGGATGTTCAATCGTCTGTCAGCTAAGGTCCACATCCAAGTCGGGCCAATAGAAAGGCCCGGGGATTCGCTCTTCCACGTCGACTGTCTAGCTGATGGAGACGCTCCGAAACCATGGGAAATCCTCACAGGAGAGAAACAGCCCCCGGTTCCCCGCCAGGAGCCAACTCCCATACTCGGAGATGTTGGTGCCTTCAACCGCTGAAGTGCCAGCCCCCACGCAGTTCTAAATGCATCTTTTCGCCTCCGTATTGCCTTTTCGAATTCCCGGAGTTGTGACTCGGACAGCAGATGTTTCTGGCCAGCGCCACGTCAGGGCTGAGTCAGAATTTGCCCCCTCCGTCACCGCCAGAGACAGGGATATGCATACACAACTCTCCCCGCGAGAAGAAAAAATACCGGTAACCATATTCCCCGTGAATTGTAGGAGCCATCCGCTTTCTTACTGACCTACGTCTCGGTTCCCATTAGCTTCTTGATTCCGCAGATGCTTGCAGACATCTAGACCAGTATCAGCGTGATAGAAACGTTGGAGAGCGTCAGTGAGGGCTCATGACCCTGCTGGCTAAGCATTATATGAGGCCCAAATTTAACAAGACGAAAAGTTCGAGTTGATCTTTTGGAGTACTCCCCGCCTCTGACAGAACCATACGGAAGGGTATGGCTTTATAGTGATTCCCCTCATAGGAAAAACCTCACACCGGCTACAGCGCCCGACTCGCGCTCAAAACAATGGACCTACCAGCGTTGCCCGGTTTGATGACCTTATTGCCAACGTCCGGGCCGTAAACGACGCAGTTCTCACAACACGGCCCTGTTTCGCACAGGATACTTGAGGGGAGAGTCCTGGAAAGCGGTTGAGAGGCATTGAAGGTTTCCGCTTGGTCATGGGTGCTCATACCGCTGCCTGCATCTCTCTGTATCCGTTCATCCTGCGGAGGCATTTGAGGGAGCGCGGCTCACCGCTGACGCCGGCTGGATATGGGCACGCAGACTTTTTTCTTTCTTGGCCAGAGAGCGCAAGGGACGTTCGACCTGAGGGCCGTGCCAGAACTCGGCGGACTGACCGAAGAGCGCGCCAAAGCGTATGGACATCGCCGGCGTCATGGAGCGTCTGCCGTGAACGGTTTCGTTGATAGCTTACGGGGCAACCCTGACCGCACGGGCCAGGGCTTCCTGCGAGAGGCGCATTCGCTTGAGATGTTCCTCAAGAAGAATCTCTCCGGGAGTGATGAGATAGTGCATTTTCATACCGCTCTACCCCCGTCCGATAAACGGCATTTTAGTCGCCATGACGGTCATGAACTGCACGTTGGCGTCGAGCGGCAGGTTAGCCATGTATACGACCGCTTGGGCGACGTGTTCGACATCGAAGGTCGGCTCGGTGGCGACCGCACCGTTCGGCTGCGGCACTCCGCGTTTCATGACCGCAGTCATGTCGGTCTCGGCGTTACCAATATCGATCTGGCCGCAGGCGATATCGTATTTACGCCCGTCGAGTGAAGTTGATCTGGTCAGGCCGGTCATCGCGTGCTTGGTCGAGGTGTAGGGCGCGGAGTTGGGCCGGGGCACCTGGGCCGAGATGGAACCGTTGTTGATAATACGCCCACCCCGTGGGTCTTGATCTTTCATAATCTTGAAGGCTTCCTGGGTGCAGATAAACGCGCCGGTTAGATTGACGTCCACGACGGCTTTCCATTGTTCATATGGCAGTTCTTCCAGGGGGACAGGCGGAGCACCGATACCCGCGTTGTTGAATAACACGTCAAGCCGGCCAAAGGTCGCCTTTGTTGTGGCAAACAAGGCATGGATGGAGTCAGGGTCGCCTACATCGGTTGGCGCAATGAGGGTCTGTTCCTCACGGCCGGTCTCTTCTGCCGTTGCTTCCAACCGCTCAACCCGCCGCCCGGCCAGGACAACGGTATAGCCTGCCCGGACGAGCGCCAGAGCACTCGCTTTCCCGATGCCAGTGCCTGCCCCGGTAATGAGGGCGACCTTGGTCTGTGGGCCCATGTCTTTGCTCTCCTTTGTGTGCGGGCCGGGGGTGGGAGGAAGCCCGCCCCCGGCTTTTCGGGTCCCCCCTCCGAGGGGAAGATTGAAAGAAGATATTTATCTTGAAAAGGACTCCAAAATCTTACCGCGGTAGTGGTCGCGCTGTTCTTGGGTTGTCCCGGTATTGGGGACGGCGAGAATGGTCGTGTCGAGCAGCCCTTCGCGCTCGTTCAGGTGGGCACGGACGCGGTCAATCGGGCCGACCGCGCAGAAGGCGTCGACCATTTCGTTCGGGATAAGATCAAAGCCCGCCTCTTTGTCTGGTGTCTGCTGGAGCGCTCGGACCTGTTCGACCGTTTCGCTAAAGCCGTGCGCGGCAAAGATATCATCGTAAATCCGCGCCCAGATACTGAACAGCATGGCCCCCGCGCCGACCCGGTAAGCGGTTGCCAGATCATCGTCGATGACCACAAAGCACTGGCCCAAAACCTCGACAGCGGAACGGCTGCGGCCGGCTCGGTCGAGTCCGATTTTGAGCGGCGGCAGAATATTCTCGCGGACATGTTGCGGCGAGAACATGGGATTTCCAATGAGGCCATCACCCAACTCGCCCGTGAGTGCGGCCATCCGCGGTTTGACCGCAGCAACATAGATGGGCACCCGTGGCCGTGGCTTGGGATTCGGGCGCGGAAGGAAATCACGGGCGCGGATATGGTAGAATCGGCCCTCATAATTCACCTCGCCCCCCGTCTCGGCTTTGTCCATAATGAGATGCAGCACCTCGATATATTCGCGCATTTGACTGACCGGTTTGCCCTCATCTCGTCCAGCGTACCAGTTGTTGTTGCGGCGTTGGTGAGCTGCTCCCAAGCCGAGCGTGAACCGGCCTTGGCTCAACAGGTCGAGGTCCAGAGCCTGAAAGGCGAGCATCACCGGACTGTGATTAAAGGCGAGGACGACGCCGGCGCCGATTTTTATCGTCTGGACATTGGGCGCAATGCCGGCCAAGGGAATGAGCGCGGAATTGGTCAGTTCCGCCTGCCACAGAGAATCAAATCCCGCAGCTTCATATTTTTTCACCCAGCCGACCATTTCGGCGTGAGCGGCGGCGGCAAGAAACATCGAATATTTCATGTGTGACTTCTTTCGACCAAAAGCATCAAAACAAACACGAGAGCCGGGGATGACTACGCGGGCGGTTCATGCTGTCCCCACGTATCGAAATGGGTTACTTCAGGCGCGGGGCGACGGGTGACCGGCCCGAACTTTCCCGAAGGAAAGCCAATCGGAATGGTCGCCACCACGCCATACTCCAATGGAATGCCCAGGCGCTCCTGCAACTCGTCTTCAAACATCTGGTGCATGGTCGTCAGACTCGCCCCCAGGCCCAGGGCGCGACAGGCGAGCAGGATGTTCTGCACGCAGGGATAAATGGAGCCATAGGATGGTGGGGCTTTGCCTTCACGCTTTTCCGCGGGCACGGCAAACGGCCAGTCCCGCTTGCCACAGACCAGCAGCAGGACCGGCACTTCGTGCATATGTTCCGCCAAGTGCATCGCCGCCCGAACAGTCCGAGCCCAGGACGATTTATCGCTCGGGTCAACCTTCACGCCGTCACCGAAGCGGTCCAGCATAGCCTGGCGGTACCGTTCCTGAAAAAACTTCTTATTGTCCGGGTCCTGGAGCACCACAAACGCCCAGGCCTGAAGATTCTGTCCGCTGGGCGCCCGTATGCCGGCGTCAAGAATTTTCCGGATCATCTCCGTCGGGACAGGGTCGGGTTTGAGCCGCCGCATTGCCCGCATGGAGTGTATGGTTTCAAAGACTCCCATTTCTTCGGCCATCGCCTTCCCCCTTCTCCGTTCAGGACCGTTCCCCACCCTTGAGTAAATGTCTGGCAATGATTACCCGCTGAATCTGAGACGTGCCCTCATAGATCTGGAGCAGCTTGGCGTCGCGCATCAGCTTTTCCACCGGATACTCGCTGAAGTAGCCATAGCCGCCGAAAATCTGTACCGCGTTGGTGGTGATCTGCATGGTCCGATCGGCACCGAACGCCTTGGCATAGCTGGACACAATAGACGAGGGCGCACCCTGGTCGAGCAGCCAAGCGGCTTTATAGGTCAGGAGGCGTATAGCTTCGAGTTCGATCGCCATATCCGCCAGCATGAACTGGACGGCCTGGAAATTGGCGATGGCCCGGCCGAAGGCCTCACGTTGCTGGGCGTATTTGACCGATTCGTCCAGCGCCCGTTGAGAGATGCCAATGGCAAAGGCACCCACTTCGGGCCGGCTACGGTCAAACGTTCGCATGGCGATCTTAAAACCCTGACCTTCCGACCCAACCAGGCCGGCACGCGGCACCTTGACGTCCTCAAACACGATCTCCGCAGTGTCGGACGCCCGCTGGCCCATCTTGTCGTGCATGCGGCTAGCCGTCACTCCAGGGGAGTCGGCCGGCAGCACGAAACACGACACCCCCCGGTGTCCCTGACTTTTATCCTCGGTCGCAAAGGTCACATACCAGTGCGCGACCGAGCCGTTGGAAATGAAATGTTTTGTTCCGTTGAGAACAAAATCATCGCCAACCTTCCGGTAGGTTGTCGAGAGCGCCGCGGCGTCAGAGCCGGCACCGGGCTCAGTCAAGGCGAAGGCGGCGTAGACCGGCTCGGAGACGAGCTGGCCAAGGTAGGTCTCTTTCTGCTCATCGCTCCCCGCTACCAGGAGTGGCGTGGTCGCCAGATTATTGGCCACCATATTGAGCGCCATACCCGCACAACCGTAGACAATTTCTTCATCAATGAGACAGGTATCGAACACCTCAAGCCCCAGGCCGCCGTACTCGGTTGGCACGAGCGGGTTGAGGATGCCCAGATCCCAGGCTTTTCGACAGACATCGTCCGGGAACTCCTGCGCTTTGTCGTACTTTGCCGCAACGGGAATCATCTCCTCAACGGCAAACTTGTGGACAGTATCCTTGAGTTGTCGTTGTTCCGAGGTCAGTTCAAAGCCGTACACAATGGACTCTCCTTATTCTCTCTGCATGATCAACGTACGATAGCACCTCTTATTGTAGCCACTGTAGACAACCGGCCTCTTCCAGAATGGGGTCCAAAGCCGCTTTCTCCGCGACTGTCGCGTACCGCTCCCGGAGAGCGCGAAACGATCGGGCATGATACTTCTGCGTCCCCTGGGCGTACTCCTTGCCACACAACATGACTGAGCACGTCTCCTGACCAGCAGCGAGGGCCTGGGCGTTGGCCGCGGTCCAGGGCAGAAAGGTCTGAGCGATTTCTTTGAGGATAGGCTTCAGCGTTGGGGCCAGATCGTCCCACGTCTCCAACGCACCCTCATCCTTGGGGTTCAGCATCTGCCCCGCCCAGGATAAGATGTTCGGGGCACCCGCCCGCATGATCGTGCCGGCCGAGGGATCGGTGGAACATTGGTGGAGTTGAGCGGCCAGACCAAAATCACCAAACGTGGGCCGGCCCCCGAGCAGATACATACGTTGTGCGAGGTGCGGTTC
This sequence comes from uncultured Binatia bacterium (SeqCode), assembly GCA_965116085.1. Lineage (GTDB taxonomy): Bacteria > Desulfobacterota > Binatia > Bin18 > Bin18 > Bin18. The sequence continues at coordinate 2,720,258 of OZ220487.1, read as the reverse complement.
GAGCAGTGCCAATAGACGATTAAAGGAGGACTCGATATGCTCCCGGGTCTGCTCGCTTGAGCCGACAAAAGACAGGCGCGGGACCATACGCGTCCGAATTTGTTCGGCCGCCCGGGCATATTCTTCTTCACTCAGCCCAGGCCGGGTCAGACGTGCAATACGGTCGGCCGTCGATTTCTGGTCAGGTTCATACGTCCAGCGATAGTGGAACATCTGCTTATTGCCCCACTCGTCCCCATACTCTTCGATCAGGGCAGACAGGAAGGCCAGGGTCGGATCGCTCGGATGAAGAGACGGCTCGGGCTGAAGTCCCTCAAAATGCTCCATAATGGGCGTGGAGTCCTGCATGCCCTGCCCGTCTGGAGTGATGACGAGCGGAACGAGAGGCAGCTTGGCGTAGCGTGCGAATTCTTCCTGATTAGTGGAATCGCGGGCGACCCACTCGTGCGCAATCTTCTTGTAGCGAAAATAGGCCCGGACCTTTAAGGAGTAGGGCGACAACTCGACACCAAAGAGACGGTAGGCTTGGGACATGATCGTTATCCTCACACGGACCTGATGGAGGCCCGCCTATTTCCCGTTAAAGCGGGGGGCCCGTTTCTCCAGGAAGGCCGCAATACCTTCTTTCCCGTCGTCGGTCCTGGAGCGCGCGGCGATGGACTGGGTCTCGTTTTCCATCTGGGTTTCAAGCGTCTCCGTCCAGCCACTGTGGAGGAGCCGTTTGGCGCCCCCGAACGCACCGGTTGCCCCCGAAGCGAGCTCAGTGGCCAATTTTTCCGCCTCGGCCAACAAATCCGCGTCCGGGACAACACGGTTCACAATGCCCCAGGCTTCGGCTTCCTGGGCTGACAGGAGCCGGTTGGTGACCGCCAACTCAAAGGCCCGCTTCATGCCGACGATACGCGGCAGGAAATAGGTCGAAGACCCGTCCGGAGTCAGCCCGGCACGCGTATAGGCCATGGTGAATTTCGCCGACTCGCCGGCAAAAACAATGTCACATGAACATACCAGGCTCATGCCCGCCCCCGCGGCCGTGCCGTTCACCGCCCCGATCAACGGGGCGTCCATCCGAGCGAAACGCGACACGGCACCGTGCAAATAGGTCGTCACTTCCTTCATATGGGCGGAGAGTCGGTCGCCTTGGGCGGCAAAGCTTTTCAGGTCTCCCCCGGCGCAGAACATGCGACCGTTGCCAGCCATGACAGCGGCGCGAATATCCGCATCCTCGTCGCATTCGAGCGCGGCCAGCATCAGGTCGCGCGCCAGATCGATATTCAGGGCGTTCGCGGAATCCGGCCGGTTCAAGGTCATGACGGCGATATGGTCCTTTTTCTCGAATTGAAGGGCGGTGTAGGTCATACGATCCTCCGTCTGATGATGCGGTGCTAGCATCCCCGCAGGAAATCGGCTACGGCTTGCCCAATTTCCTGCGGCGCGTCTTCCTGAATGAAGTGCGAGCCCGTGACCGTGATTTCTTTTTGATTCGGCCAAGTTCGGCAATACTCGCGTTGCGAGCCAGTCAGGAGCGCGCCGGGATCGGCATTCACAAAGAGTTTGGGCACGGCGCTGGTTGACAACCATTGCCCGTATTGTTCGACGATCTCGACCACATCGGGCGGCTCGCCCTCGATCGGAATCTGACGCGGCCAAGTCAGCGTGGGCCGGCGCGACTCGCCCGGCTCGGTGTAGGGCTTGCGGTAGACGGCCATTTCTGCTTCGGTCAGTTCCCGGACCACGCTGCCGGGCAGCACCCGCTCGACAAAGACGTTATTCTGGAGCACCATCTCCTCTCCGGCAGGCGAACGAAAGCCCTGAAAGACTGTGCGGGCGGCCTCGGGAAAGGTCTCCCACGTCAGGGGGCAGACAATCGCCTCCATATAGACCAGGGCCTTGATGCTCTCCTGATGACGGCGGGCCCAGTGGAAACCCAAGGCCGAGCCCCAGTCGTGAATCACCAGGGTGACGTTCTTCGTATGCTGACCGAGCCCAACGGTGTCAAACCAAGCATCCAGATAGCGGGCATGGTCAGCAAAGCGGTAGGAGCCCGCGGGATTCTTGCCCGAATCGCCCATGCCAATCAGGTCGGGCGCCAGGCAACGCGCACGCCCTTCGACCTCGGCGATAATGTTGCGCCACAGATACGAAGAGGTGGGGTTGCCGTGCAGGAACACAACCGGGTCGCCGCTGCCGGTGTCGACATAGGCCAACTCGCTATCGAGTACGGCCACCCGTTTTCGGTCATAGGGATCGTTGGCTGAAATAGACTCACACATGCTGCTCTCCTGAAAAAATACGCTCTCTCGAGCGATTGGCCCCTGCAATATCCGCCATCAAGGCCAATGCCTCGGGCTGACCCGACTGCACCATCATGGTTGAAACCCCGGCGGCCTCCCAGACTTTGAAACGCTCGCGAATCCGCCCCGGCGGACCGCATAATGAAATTTCGTCGCACAACTCGTCCGGGACCAGCTCGGTCGCCTCTTTCTTTCGGCCGGACAGATAGAGGTCCTGAATCTCAGCCGCTACGTCTGCATAGCCGTACTTCGAGACCATCTCGTTGTGGAAATTCTTGCCTTTAGCTCCCATCCCACCGGCGTAGAGCGCCAGGGTCGGTTTGAGTTGGGCCAGGCAGGCTTTGACATCGTCTCCGATCACCACGGTACAGCCGGCTAGGATCTCGAAGTGCTCCAGCGACTTCCCGTTATCGGCCTGGGCAAAGCCTTTTTCCAGATCCGGGGTGAACATATCCATCCGATAGGGTGAGAACCAGATCGGCAGCCAACCGTCGGCAAGTTCGGCCGTGATGCGGATGCTGAGCGGCTTCATGGTTGCCAGATAGACGGGCAGGCGACGGGAGTGCAGGATCGACTTGAGGGGCTTGCCTAGCCCGCTGGCGTCTTCTCCCTGATAGGGCAATTGATACACTTTGCCGTCTAACGAAACCGGCTCCTTGCGGTCCCATATCTTGTGCAGGATTTCCACGTACTCGCGAATACGGGCGGCCGGTCTGCTGTAGGGCATGCCGTGCCAGCCTTCGATGACCTGCGGACCGGACATCCCCAGGCCGACGAGGACTCGTCCATTCGACAAGGCGTCCAGGGTTGACATGGTCATGGCGCACATGGCCGGCGTGCGGGCCGGAATCTGGAGAATGCCGGTGCCGAGTTTTATCCGCGAGGTCTTGGCTGCCAGATAGGCCAGCGGAGTGGCCGCATCAGAGCCGTAGGCTTCCGCACTCCAGACGGAATCATAGCCCAGTTTTTCAGCCTTGAGGATCATATCCAGGGGGAGCTCGACTCGGCCACCGGAATACCCAATGCCTATTGCAAGTTTCATAGGAACTCCTTTCTTCAGGGGACTGTTTATATCGAACTGCCAGACGTGCGGCTACTCGGGAAGGAGAGCAATCGACACCTCGGCGGCTCACCTTCCCGGCCGAAAGGCGTCCGCTACACGCGCATAGTCCTCAAGCCGAGGGAGGATAAGCGGCAGATCCACCCCGGCGGCTCGATACTCGGCAATCCGGTGTCGGCACTGCGCTTCCGAGCCGATGAGGTAGAAAGACGCTACCATCTCGTCAGTAACAAGCTGTACCGCCTCTGTGCCGCCGTCTTTGGCGTACGACTCTCGTAACGGCCCGAGGATAGATGGATCGAATCCTCCCTTTTCGAGCAGGATCTCACCCACATAGGCTTCGTCAAGGAGGCGGACAAGGCGCTTTTTGAGGGGTGGCAACAGGCGCTGCGGATCGTCGGTCAGGCGAATGACCAGCATGCAGGCGATGTCGATTGACTGGGGATCACGGCCGGCCTCTTGGGCTGCGCTACGGACCTCTTCAACCGCATAGGCGACATAGGACGGCGGAACATAGGCGTTCAATAAAACGCCATCGGCAATCGCTCCGGCCAGACGCAGCCCTTTTTTTCCAATAGCCGCAAGATAGATGGGCAGATTGGACTGAATCGGCATGGTGGCGAGCCGGGCATTCCTCAGCGTAAACGGTCCTGCCGTATCGGACACCCGTTCACCGGACAGCAGCCGTTTCAACAGGAAGACCCCGCCCCGCATGGCGGCCTGAGCATTCCCGTAGGCTATCCCCATCCGTCCTTGGATCACCTCGCGTTCGCTGCGTCCCATCCCCAAGACGAAGCGTCCACCCGTAATCCGGTCCAGCGTGGCTGTTGCCATCGCGAGGAGCGCAGGGTTGCGCGTGTACGGATTTGCGACGCCAACACCGAGCTTGATCCGCCCGGTCGCCGCCCCGAGATAGCCGAGCAGGGAGAATATCTCTTCGTGGAAATAGCGCTCCGTGACCCACAGGGATTCATAGCCGGCGTTTTCTGCGAGCAGTCCGTACTGCTTCAGTTCAGGGCCATTCTCGATGCCGTGATAGAGGACGAGGCCTGATCGACTCATATTCCGCTCCGTTCCAGTTCTAGGCGTGCTTCTGGGCGACAAATGTCCAGTACGTCGGCACGGTGTCCGCATTCTCTTGGGTGACGCGGAATCCGGTCTCGTGCAGCATGGCGAGAATATCACTTCGAGTGTTGACGATATTGCCCCAGGTGACCTCAAACCATTGCTCCAGAATACTCAGGGTAAAGCGCCGGTCGTGGAGGTCAGCCCCCGTTTCCGGGGCGCAACGGTCGACCAGCAACAGATGGCCTCCAGGCTTGAGAGCGTGCTGGCAGCCACGCAGCACGGCGGTTTTTTTTGCGTCGGGAAGCTCGTGAAAGACCTGGACCATAGTGATGAGATCAAACTCGTTCCCAAAGGACAGCGCTTCCCCGCCGACTGCGCGAACCTCAACCCGGTCGCTGAGCCCTTGCTCCTGAAGCAGCTTTCGGGAGGTTTGCACAAAATAGGGTAAAGGCTCTATGCCGGTCACGTGGCAGTGTGCGAACTCCTGGGCAAAGCGCGCGATCACGGTTCCACTCCCGGAGCCGATGTCCATAACCCTCCCCCCGGCCGCAAGTCGCTCTTCCATACCAGGGAGCCCGCGGGCCGCCGCCACCACGACTGGCGCCCGCAAGGCCGAGACTTTCCCCTGGTGGTGAAAGAAATCCTCATCATGGTTGTGAAAAGTTTTCAGCGCTCCGGTCCGGAAGGCATCGGGATAGGCCGGAAAGTCTCGCGACAGGCTGGCCAGGACATGGGTGGTCAGCAACTCGGGAGCATCATCGCCGAGCAGTTCGTCCATAAACGGCGCAAAGGTGAACCGCGTGTCCCCGTCAGCTTGGAGTATTCCCACTGCACACGCAGCCTGACACCAGACTTTTGTCCGCCAGCGGTCGAGTTCCAGGGTGTCGGCCAAGGCTTCGGCCGAGACTGTTCCGCCGCACCGCCGTATCTCGGCGAAGTACCCCAGCCGGCCGCCAATATCGAGAATATGCGTCGCGTGCAGGCCGAGCATCCAGCTTCGTATCGTTCGGGCCTGACTATTTTTTGTCGGCTCCTTGTTGACCATAGTTGATCCTTCTCGCTCGTGTTTCTGCAAAAATGCGAGGATGGGCCTCCCTCGACCGTGCCGGTTGATCGACCCAGAATGCATGGCCGGTCGGTTCCAGGACTACGAGTTCAGAGTCGGCAATATGTTCCGCCAGGAGTTGTGAGTTCTCCCAGGCGATCAAGGCCTCGTCCCTTCCGGTAATCACCGAGGTCGGGCAGGCAATCTGGGAGAGACGATCGCAGGCATCGTGTGCATAGGCCGCCCGCATCCGACGTGCAAAGCCTACCGGGTCGAGAGGGTGCTTTTTGCGGGATTCAATCAAGGCTGGGATAAGCTCAGGATGCCGTTCGCCATAGTCTCTGGTAAAGACGGTCTCGGCGAGCGCCCGACCGCGCTCGTCCGTGGAGAGCGGGGCTGTTGAATGGGACTGCGGGAGAGCCTCCCCCTCCAGACTGACGGCCTGCGGGCCCCCAGGGGTGGTACGGTCCAACACGAGGGAGTGGACAGCGGTCCCGTACCGAATGGCCACTTCTTGGGCAATCATTCCCCCCATTGAGACGCCGTACACATGTGCGGGTGAGAAGTCTAGGTCATCCATGAGCGCGGCGGTATCATCGGCAATCATGCCGGTCGTGGACGCAATATCCGGCTTTTCACTCTGGCCGGAGCCGTGTTGGTCGAAGACGAGGGCCTGAAATCGATCTCCGGAATCCGGCAGCAATCTGGCAAAAATACCGCGGTCGCTTTGCGCCCCGTGAATAAGCACAGGTGGGTCGCCTGTCCCGTGCAGTTCATAGGCTAAGTGGACACCATTGGCTCGTGTAGAGGGCATAACACCGCCAGATTATCCGGCTAGGCCGCCTGAGGGGGCGTCGCCGGTTTTTTCACAAAACATAATAGTATCGCCCCAAAAAGATTGAAAAACGCGCTCATCAGAAAGGCGAGGTCGTAACTCCCGTATACATCGTAGAGATAGCCGGCCGCCATGGGGCCGAAGGCCGCCATGGAACCGGCCAGGGAAAAAATGAACCCAACGATCGCCCCAACCGCCAGCCGGCCGTAGAAATCGCCGATGATCGCCGGGAACAGCGCCGTGGTCCCGCCATACGAAAGACCGAACAGCGCCACCGACGGGTAGAGCAGGGAAAGGCTGGAACTGATCGCCAGACCAAAGAACGCTACGGATTCTAACGTCAGACAAGTGCCTAAGGTCAGCAGGCGACCGTAACGGTCGGACAGCGGACCGGTAATCAGGCGCCCGGAGAAACCGGCCAAGCCAATCACGCTAATCAACGTGGCAGCAGTCACCTGCGATACGCCCAAGTCTATGGCAAAGGGCACGATATGGACCAGCGGCATGAACACAACCAGCCAAGTCATCGTAAAAACGGCAACCAGCATCCAGAAGGAAACCGTCCGGCGAGCGGACGCGAGGGTCCATGCCCCGTGCCGGTGGTGAGCAACGCGCGGCCCGGAGGGCGCCTCTGCTGATAAGGGAACGGGCCGGATACCGTCCGGGCGGAGACCCAAACGTTCGGGGTCACGGACGATGAAGCATGCACACAGCGTAATAATCGCCAATCCACCCAGGCCAAGAAGCAGGTAGGAGGTCCGCCATCCATAGGTCGTCATGAGAAGTGCGGCCAGCGGCGGAATGAAGCAATTGCCAAAGCTTGCCCCACTCGTGCTCATGCTGAGGGCGAGACCGCGCCGTCGGACAAACCATCGCACCACGGTCGCGTTGCACGGCACAAAGACCGCGCTCATGCCGAGAGCGGCAATACCGCCGAGAAAGAGGTGGAGTTGCCACAGGGCATGCATCTGGCTCAGCAGCATGACGCCACTTCCCAATAAGACGCCACCGACTCCCACCACAAGACGTGGACCCCAGCGGTCCGTAGACATACCTGCCACAATCCCGAGGGCGCTATACACAAACACGTACACCGAATAGGCGAGGGACAAACTCGTCCGTCCCCAGCCCAGCTCCGCAGAAATTTCCGGCATGAACACCCCATAAGAAAACTGAATCCCATACGCGGCGGACAACACCGTGAAAGAACAGCCGACAATCGCCCAGCCATAAAAGAATGGCGGCGGGGTGGCCGACACGTGACCGGACGGAGGCTTCACCAAGTCAATGACACGCATTGGCCCGCAGTATCCAGAGCCGGTACCCCTAGGTCAAGAGAGGTGCGCCAACGCCAGAATGCCAGGGGATGAGAGAACATGGCGCAGGACGGTTACAACCCTAACGCCTTAGCGATGTTGACACGCTGAATTTCATCCGTGCCACCGGGAATGCGCAGATTGCGCGCAATGCGGAATATCTTTTCGATGCCGGACTCTTTCATCAGTCCATGCGCCCCGTGCAGTTGGACGGCTCTATCGGCCACGCGGTAGAGCGCTTCGTCGCAGAAGACTTTGAGCGCGCACACCGTTTTGATGAGGTGGGGGTCGACCTTGAGCGCCCACAAATTACCCTGGTCGGCCTGCCATAGACTGTGGAGCGACAGGCTTCGCATGGCTTGGACGTCTAAGTAGGAATCGACCACCATCCACTGTAGGGCTTGAAACCGACTCAGTGGCCCCCCAAACGCGCGCCGATTCTTGATATAGTCGCGACAACGGTCGAGCAAATACTGTCCCAGGCCGGTACACATGCCCCCACGCCGGACGCGAATCCAGTTGATCATTCCCATGCTGAGGTAAAAGCCCTGGCCTTCCTCTCCCCACATATGGTCCGCTGAGAGCTGGCAGTTCTCGAATTGGATCTCACCGGTCATGCCGTCATCCATGATAGTCCGATACGTCCTACCGATGGTCAGCCCCGGGTTGTCTCGTTCAACGATAAAGGCCGTTGCTCCGCTTCCCCCTTTGTTCGGACCGTGCAGCGCACACACCAATATCAGGTCGGCATACTGTGCATTGGTAATATAGGCCTTAGTGCCATTCATGACCCAGATGTCGCCGTGTTTTTCGGCTCGGGTCTCCATGCCGAGCACGTCAGAGCCGCCTCGGTATTCGGTGATGGCATAGGCAGCGGTTGTTTCCCCTCGAACCAAGGGCAACAGGTATTTCTGCCGCTGCTCCCCGGTCAGAAACATCAGCATGTGATTGGGGCCCTCTGTCCAGGACAACATCCACTGCGCAACCCCGATGCCGTGCTGATAGACTGCCTCATGCACAAAAAACATATCCGTCAGACTAAACCCGCCGCCGCCGACTTCTTGAGGCATATGCAGCGCATACAGTCCCCGCTCCGCAGACCGTTTGCGAATCCTCTGCTGGGCGGCGAGCACTTCGGGAGCGAGCCGCCCGTCTTCGCGGAGGTAGAGATGCTCGTTGGTCAGGTGGTCTGCCAGACTGTGCTCAATGGGAGCGATATCGTTTTCAATAAAGCGGTGGATGTCACGGACCGTTTGCTCAACATGCGCAGGTGGGGAGAAATCGATCATACGCCCGTTCGTAATAGATTCCGGCAAGAAATGCTATCCCGGCCAAGGGTAGCACAGAGCAAGAAAAGACATAAAAAAAGGGGGCCGTGAGGCCCCCGTGGGATCGGTATTTCTGGCTATCGGGAGAGAGCACCCCTCCATAGCTTTACCGGCTTAGTAGTCATCAAAGTCGTCATCGTGGCCATGACCATCCATCTCGGCTTGGGGCTTTTCGGGCTTCTCGGCAACCGCCGCCTCTGTGGTCAACATCAAGCCGGACACGCTCGCCGCATTTTGGAGGGCGACCCGGACAACCTTTGTAGAATCAATCACACCGGCTTTGAACAAGTTCTCATATTCGCCCGATGCCGCGTTAAAGCCCGCATCACCGCGCTGCCTTTTGATCTGATTGACCACCACTGGGGCGTCCAGACCTGCATTGCTCACGATTTGTCGAATCGGCTCTTCAAGCGCTCTGCGCACGATCTTCACGCCCGCATCCCGGTCATCGTTGAACTCCAGTTCATCCAGATGGGATTGCGCCCGAATCAGCGCGACACCGCCACCGGGAACGATCCCCTCTTCCGCCGCCGACTTGGTGGCATGCAGGGCGTCGTCCACCCGGGCCTTGCGTTCTTTCATCTCGACTTCCGTTGCGGCTCCGATCTTAATCACCGCCACCCCGCCGGCAAGCTTGGCCAAGCGCTCCTGGAGTTTCTCCCGGTCATAGTCTGAGGTAGTTTCCTCGATCTGGGCGCGAATTTGATCCGCCCGGCCAGCGATGTCTTTTTTCATGCCCGCCCCATCCACAAGGGTGGTATTGTCCTTATCCATAATCACGCGCTGGCAACTCCCCAAGTCTGCCAGATCGATGTTCTCGAGCTTCATTCCGAGCTCTTCGGCGACCACCCGTCCGCCCGTCAGAATGGCGATATCTTCCAGCATGGCTTTGCGTCGGTCACCGAACCCTGGAGCCTTGACCGCAGCACAGTTCAGGGTTCCTCGGATCTTGTTGACGACCAGGGCCGCTAGCGCTTCCCCGTCAACGTCTTCGGCAATAACCACCAACGGTCTGCCGCTCTGCGCAATTCTCTCCAGCAGCGGGACGAGTTCTTGCATATTCGAGATTTTTTTCTCGTGGAGGAGAATATAGGGCTGCTCAAACTCGGCAACCATCCGCTCTGGGTCGGTCACAAAATACGGGGAGAGAAAACCGCGGTCGAACCGCATCCCCTCCACAACGTCCAGCACGGTTTCTAGTCCCTTGCCCTCCTCAATGGTAATCACCCCTTCCTGGCCGACCCGCTCCATGGCCTCGGCCAGATTGTCTCCTATTTGGGCATCACCATTGGCGGCAATCGTTCCGACCTGAGCGACCTGCTCCTTTCCTCGGACTTTACGGCTTTGTCCCTGTATGCCTTCGACCACTTTTTCGACCGCAGCATCTATACCCCGCTTGAGGGACATCGGGTCGAACCCGGCTGCTTGGAGCCGCAGCCCTTCAGTCAGGATAGCGCGGGATAAGAGGGTTGCCGTGGTTGTCCCGTCTCCGGCCGCGTCCGCAGTCTTCGTGGCGACCTCACGGATCATCTTGGCTCCCATGTTTTCGAATTTGTCCTCAAGTTCGATTTCTTTGACGACCGTCACACCGTCTTTCGTGACAACCGGAGCCCCAAAACTTTTTTCTAAAAGGACATTGCGTCCTCGGGGGCCGAGGGTCACCTGGGTTGCGTCCGCTATAATATTGACGCCTTTGAGAATCCCGGCCCGGGACTCCTCATGTAGATGGACTATCTTACTCGCCATACCACTGATCTCCTTTCACGCACCTCGTGGTCGATATGTATTGTCGCGCAGAGGCAACTGAGGCAACTTAAGCATCTTTCCTCGAAATGCAAGCGCAGAGAGAGCCCTACCACCATCGACGGGCGTGGGCCCAACGGGCCTGAGGGATATCATCCGGGCTGACCGCCGGGATTGTCGCCAAAGTCTGCTTCCCACGGCGGACAACGACCTCGCCAAGGACTTGGTTACGACGAACCGGGGCTACGACCTGGGTGGGCAGTTCGAGGGCAATGGAAACGGCACCAATATCGCCTGTTGGCACCAACGGCGCTGCCGTTGCCGCGGCAACAGGCTGAAAAGCCGACTGGTTGCCATTCTTAACCCGAACCTCAACCCACAAAAGGGATCCGCTTTCGATTAGTGGGAGGCGCGTAAAATTGGAGAACCCCCACTCAAGCAAATCCTCTGCAACACGGAAGCGCATCCTACTGGTTTTTCCGCCGAAGACGACAGCAATCAAACGCAGCGGGCCCCGTTGAGCCGTAGTGACAAGATTAAAGCGCGCTTTGTTTGTAAAACCGGTCTTGAGCCCGTCAACCCCAGGGATGCGCCCAACTAGCCGATTGGTATTCGGCATCTGCTTGCGACGATGCCCGAATGACATAGAGGGCTGCGAAGTCCACGCTAAAACATGGTGATGACGTAAAAGCGCCCGGGTGAGCAGGGCGATATCGTCAGCCGACGCGTTATCCGGTGCCCTGTCGGTTCTGGTCGGCATGCCATTGACCGTGCGGTACCGCGTCCGCTCCATTCCCAACTGCCGGGCGCGGGCGTTCATCCGCTGCACACATTGGCTGACAGAGCCGCAGACGTGCTCGGCAATGGCAACAGCGGCATCGTTTGCAGAGGTGACAAAGACAGACCGGAGCAGGTCTGCGAGTTGAAAGACTTGACCCGCCCGCAGGGAGATCGTCCGTCCCTTTGTTCGACTCGCCCGCCGACTAATAGTCACCTTGGTCTCCAGGCTGACCCGTCCTCCTTCAATGTCTTCAAAGACGATGAGGCCCAACATCATTTTCGTGAGAGAGGCTTGGGGCCATATCTTTTGGCTCTTGTGGGAAAAGAGCACTTGACCGGTCTGGGCGTCTTGTAAGAGTGCGGCTTCAAAATGTCGGAAAGCGGGCAGTTTCGGCGGTTGCGGAAAGTATTCGCTCCCACTGAAGGCAAATGCCTTCTGTAGGGGTCCGCTCAGCAAACCACTAGCAACGATACAGACAAGAAGACACCGTGCCCATGCGTATGATTGCATCCACCCCTCCTCACCCCCTGCACATAGTCCGAGTAGAACATAGGGATATGGTCCTTTGGGGACCATGAGAAATTTCTAGCGATACATGCTATCATCACATATAAAGTATTGTCAATAAAGAACTTTTTGTTTATCAAATATCTGTCTCAGGAGAAGGGCAAGGTGCATGCCGGTCCACAATATCTTGTACCTAGCGAGTGCTCTCACTCAAGAGCTTGTGGAGAGAGAGAATGTCTCTATGGATGGCTGTCAGAATTTTTCGTTGCTGCTGATCCGGTCGAATAGGAAGAGCTTCTTCTGGTTCAGCCTGAGAAGGAGGGTCCGCCTCTGATGAGCGTTGACCGTCTTTTAGCCGCTTTTTCGCTCCCGCAATCGTGAACCCCTCTTCATACAAGAGTCGCTTGATATCAAGGAGGGTCTCAACGTCGCGCCAGCGGTATAATCGATGGCGCGAAGGCGTTTTCCCGGGCCTGAGAATGGGAAACTCTGTCTCCCAATACCGCAACACATAGGGCTTCACGCCAACGATCTTGGCGACTTCGCCGATGCGGAAATAGAGCTTATTCGAGGTCTCAAGCTGATCCACGGCAAACTCAGTCTTGGAGGAATCGGTTAATGGCCTTTTTCAAGACAGGACTCGGTTTGAATGATAACACCCGCCGGCCAGATATAATAATTTCTTCCCCGGTCTGAGGGTTCCGTCCTTTACGCGGATGTTTTTCGTTAATGACGAAATTCCCAAAGCTGGAGATTTTAACCTTTTCTCCTTTTTCGAGATGGCCTTTGATGATTTCGAAGATCGACTCAACCACATCGGTCGCTTCTTTTTTCGAAAAGCCGACCTTCTCGTAAATATGCCCAACGATGTCTGCTTTTGTCATACCGGGCCTCACCATCATCCTCCAACAGTTAGAAGCTTCCATCTCACATCACACGGGTAGGAGCCCATTTCACATGTGCAGGCGCTGCTCCCCAGGGTAGCGGATGAGTAGCGCAAGATTGTGTAATACCACGACAATATTGCAAATGGCAACGCTGCGAACATAGTGGAGCCACGCCTTGAAGTCAAGTTTGAACGGCCGGTGCTAACTCGCTGGCCAAGAGGGCTTTCAGCAAAGAGATCCCAACGTTAGGATAAGGCAAAAAGAGAGTGAAGGAGGATACCCCTTGCAGGAGATCCGTACTCAGTTGAGTGAAGACCTCACCGCTGCGACAACGAGCCAAGACATCGAATCCGTGCGTGTTCGCTATCTCGGACGGAAAGGAGCAATCACCATGCTGAGAAAAAATGCCGATTTCTCAGCAATGTCGGCAGAGGAGAAGAAACGCTTTGGACAGCAGTTCAATGAATTGAAACGTTTTGCCGAGCGGCAGGTCGCCGCCGCACAGGCGCGCCAGACCAGCACGCGCCCCGCCCCGCCGAGTATTGATATGACGCTTCCGGGCCTCAACAACCACCTCGGCCACCTCCACCCGATTTCTCTCGTCCAACTGGAGCTCGAGGAGATCTTTCAATCTCTGGGGTTTATGATCCTTGACGGTTACCACGTGGAGACGGACTTCTATAATTTCGAGAGCCTGAACATCCCCCGGGATCACCCTGCACGCGACATGCAGGATACGTACTGGCTCAGGAACGGCTTGCTGCTCCGGACGCATACTTCAGCCAATCAAGTTCGTGCCTTAGAGCACTATGGTGCACCCATTCGGGCCGTCTTTCCAGGTCGTTGTTTCCGGAATGAAGCCATTGACCCCAGCCATGAGAACACTTTCTACCAACTCGAGGGTCTGATGGTGGACAGAGAAATTTCCGTCGCGAATTTGATTGCAGTTATGCGCACCGTGCTGACTGCGGTCTTTCATCAAGAGGTCACGGTCCGTTTACGGCCGGGCTATTTCCCTTTTGTTGAACCCGGCTTTGAACTCGACATCCACTGCCTGATCTGTGCAGGTGAAGGCTGTGCAACCTGCAAAAAATCCGGCTGGATTGAACTGCTGCCGTGCGGCCTCGTGCATCCTCGGGTCCTTGAGTTTGGCCAAGTTGATCTGGATCGCTATAGCGGATTCGCCTTTGGTTTAGGTCTCACCCGTTTGGCCATGATGAAATACAATATTCCAGATATTCGGCTTCTGAACTCGGGCGATCTTCGCTTCTGCGAGCAATTCCCGGCAGCCGTCTGAGGTAGGGGTCAGCCATGCATATCTCCCTTGACTGGATCGCCCAGTACGTCGATCTCTCAGACCTCTCACCACAAAGGATCGCGCATCGACTCACCATGGCAACGGCTGAGGTAGAAGGGGTGAAAACCTTGGTTCGCTCTCTCGATGGGGTTCGTATCGGTCAGGTCGTAGCAATCGAGCCGATGGGCAATCAGCTCACCTTTGTTTCCGTTGCGTGTGGAACGGAGCAGTTTACGACGGTCTGCGGGGCGCCCAATGTAAAGGAGGGGATGAAATCAGCTTTTGCCCCCGCTGGGGTGACGGTTGCCGAGGGGCAGACGATTGCCGAAAAGCAGGTAGGGGGAAAAACGAGTCAGGGGATCTTGTGCTCGTCCGCTGAATTGGGCATGGGCGGCGGACATTTCGGGATCCTTGACCTTCCTGAGTCCCTTGAGAGTGGGGTTGCTCTGGCCGACCTCATTCCCTCCTCGGACACTCTGCTTGAAATCGACAATAAGAGTTTAACCCACCGCCCCGACCTGTGGGGCCACTATGGGATAGCCCGTGAAGTTGCTGCCATTTTTGAGCGACCGTTACACCCTCTCCAACTAGTCGATGTGGCACAGTACCGCGACTTGCCCGCCTATCCACTGACCCTTGACGATCCCGAGAATTGTCCCTGTTATTGCTGTATCGAGATCACCGGGGTCGCCGCCCTGCCCGCGCCACTGGCCTTGCAATACCGGCTCCATGCACTGGGACAGCGCACCTTCAATATCCTGGTCGATCTCACTAATTACATCATGCTTGAACTCGGCCAGCCCATGCACGCTTTCGACGCGAGTCGTCTCCAGGCCGTCCGCGTCGCCCCGTTTGGAACAACGGGCCAGTTTACGACGCTTGACGCCCAAGTGCGGAACATGCTCCCGGAAGATCTGATGATCTGGAATGAACGCGAGCCAATTGCTCTCGCCGGCATTATGGGCGGGCTGAATAGTGAGGTTAGCGAGTGTACCACCGGACTGTTGCTTGAAAGTGCAAATTTTAAGGACACCCGCATTCGTCGGACCTCCACCCGGCTCGGTGTTCATACCGATGCCAGCCAACGTTTTGAGAAACAGCAGCCACCGGCAAATACAAAAACTGCGACCGCGCGCTTTCTCTACCTGCTGCTCGAATCCGGATTTCCGCTTCAGGTGCGCTCTCGGTTGACCGCTCAGGGAACGCTGAAAGACCAAGTCCGGTATCTTGATATCCCGACCGACTTCTTTGATCGACGCATAGGCAACCCAATCACCCCGGACAGGATTGTGTCCATACTGACCTCACTCGGTTTTGAAGCCCGTATAACACGCAACACCCTCTCTGTTGGCATCCCTCCTTTTCGGAGCGAAAAAGATATCGCGCTGCCCGTTGATATTCTGGAAGAAGTCACCCGCATTCAGGGCTATGACAACATCGAACCAAAGATGCCAACCTTCTCGGTCGAGCGTGTGGCCCTTAACGATCGTCTGCGGACCCAACATAAAGCCCGGCGTCTCCTCGCACAGGCTCATGGGTTCTCGGAGATTCACAATTATAGCTGGTTTGACGAAACATGGCTCAAAACGCTTGGCTACGAGCCTGAAGCAACGCTGGAAATGGCCAATCCCAGCGCCGAGCATCATGCCCGGCTCCAGACGACACTACTCCCCAATATTTTAGCCGTTGTGAAAAAAAACACTGTCCTGCGGGATCATTTCCGCATCTTCGAGCTTGGACGGATCTATATCCCCGTCGGCGAACAGGACCGCATAGAGAAGAATGTACTGGCCGGGGCGAGCTATCAGCACGAGCGCCTGGGAAATTTGGAAGAGCATTTTCGCCAAATCAAAGGGGCCCTTGAGGCGCTCTCCGAACAACTCAACCTGGGTACGCCAGCGTTTGTTTCTGCCACGACGGCGACTGCACCGTGGCACACATCTGGCGGGCATGCCGGCATCACCCTCCAGGGCACGATGGTCGGCCAACTTGGCTTTTTGTCCGATCCTCTTTTGGCGAGAATCGCTCCCTCCGCTCAGGTCGTCTGGTTCGAACTCGATTTTGACAGGCTTGAGGGACCAATTTTTCCGGCCACCAGCTATGCTCCGACCTCTCGCTATCCCGGCTCGTGGTTTGACTTCTCTATTGTGGCGAGTGCTCAATCTGGTTTTGCTGAGTTGGTCCGCACCCTCGACGAGTTTTCTCACGACCTGTTGCAAAGGAGAGAGTTTATGGCTCTCTATCAGGGGGGGGGACTAGCGGAAGGGACAGCTAGCTATACCTTTCGTTACTGGATTGAATCTCAGGACAGCACTCTCACAGGAGAGCAAATAGAAGCGTTCCGGCAGGCGTATATCACTTTCCTGCAGTCGAGAAGCCTGCGCCTTCGTTAGAGGAAGGGAAGGGCGATATAGCGGTGAAGCAACCTGCTAGGCTGCCAGACGCTGCTTTGCCATGTCTGTGACGGCGGTAAATGTCCGCGGGTCTTGCATGGCCAGAGCTGCCAGAATCTTTCGATCAATTTCGACACCAGCCTGAGACAGACCATACATGAGTCGGCTATAACTCAGTCCATTCAGGCGGGCAGCTGCATTGATCCGAACCGTCCATAAACGCCGGAAGTCACGCTTTTTATTCCGGCGGTCTCGGTAAGCGTAGACCAAGCTCCGCTCGACAGTTTCACGCGCCTGACGATACTGACGACGGCGTCCGCCGGTAAATCCTTTGGCTAGTTTGAGAATCCGCTTTCTGCGCCGGCGTGCCTTAAAGCCGCGTTTTGCGCGTGGCATACGAACTACTCCTCTCCGTCTCTATAAGTAGGGAATCAGTTTTTTGATCGCCTTGGCCTCGGAATCTGAAACAAGCGTCGGCTGGCGGAGATTCCGTTTCTGTTTTCGGGTTTTCGTTGACAGAATATGCCGCAGGTAGGCGCGGCGACGGCGCACCTTGCCGCTGCCGGTGATCTTAAACCGCTTTGCCGCCCCACGGCGGGTTTTAATTTTAGGCATAGCTACCTCGGAACAACTAGAATTGACATATTTCGTCCCTCCATGCGAGGCTGTGGTGTCTCGAGAGAGGCGATGTCTCCGATCTTTTCATAGACACGGTCGAGTAATTCTTTCCCGATCTCCGGGTGAGTGATCTCTCGTCCTCGGAAAAAGACCGAAACCTTGACCCGGTGCTTTTTCTCGATAAAGCGGCGGATGTGGTTAATCTTGAAGTCAACATCGTGCTCACTCGTACGCGCCCCAAGCTTGACTTCCTTGACCATGACCTGGGTCTGGTGCTTCTTGGACTCCTGCACCTTCTTCTTCTGTAGATAGCGGTACTTGCCATAGTCCATGATACGGCAGACCGGGGGGGAAGAGTTAGGAGCAATTTCAACCAAGTCGAGCTCCTGGCCGAACGCGGTACGGAAGGCTTCGCCCAGCGGCTGAATCCCAATCTGCTCTCCGTTGACATCAATGACCCGGACTTCCCGCGCACGAATCTGCTGGTTGATCCGAGTTCCCACTTCTTTTGCTATGATACACCTCCCGGGATACGTTCACGGTTCAAACGCTCAATGAAAGCGGGCACAGACAGCGGGGCGACTTTTTCTCGCTTGCGCGCCCGTGGGGCCACGGTCCCGGCTTGCACCTCTTTATCCCCGATGACGGCGGTGTATGGAATTTTCTGCACTTCCGCTTCTCGGATTTTATAGCCCAGCTTCTCGTTGCGCAGGTCCAACTCGCAACGAATCCCGGCCTGTCTGAGTTGGGCGTCGACCTGCCGCGCATAGACATCTTGATTCTCTGTCACCGTCACGACCTTGACCTGGACCGGGGCCAGCCAGAGCGGAAAATCTCCGCCGCAGTGTTCGATAAGAACACCCATAAAGCGCTCAATGGAGCCAAGGACTGCACGATGGATCATCACCGGCCGGGCTTCGCCCCCGCTAGCAGTGACATAGCTCAGATGGAAGCGTTCGGGCAGCATAAAGTCGAGTTGGATCGTTGCGAGTTGCCATTCACGGCGTAAGGCGTCAAGGACGAGGAAATCAATCTTTGGCCCATAAAAGGCACCATCCGCAGCATTGACCTCGTAGGGAATCTCATTCGCCTCGAGGGCCCCAGCCAGGGCCGCTTCTGCTCGCTCCCAGGTTGCATCGTCACCGAGTCGCTTCTCTGGCCGCGTCGCAAGATAGAAATGCACCTCCTCGAAGCCAAAAGTCCGATATACTTCGTTGATCATGCGCAGAACGCCACTGACTTCACTCTCGATTTGTTCTGGAGCGCAAAATATATGGGCATCGTCCTGAGAAAACGAACGCACCCGGGTCAAGCCGGCTAACACCCCCGAGCGCTCGAAGCGGTGCAGACGGGCAAAGTCGGCATAGCGAAGCGGCAGGTCCCGGTAGGAGCGTTTTTTTGCGGCATAGAGATAGGTATGGCCGGGGCAATTCATAGGCTTGATTCCAAAGTCGCGCCCCTCCCCCTCGGTAAAAAAGATATTTTCCTTGTAGTTCTCATAGTGGCCGGAACGGTGCCAGAGATCTACATCAAAAATCTGCGGGGTTAGTACTTCCTGGTAGCCATAGCGCTGGTAGAGCGCCCGCATATAGGAGATCAGCTCATTATAGATAAAGGCTCCTTTGGGGTGAAAAAACGGGCTCCCCGGTGCAACGGGATTAAAGCTGAACAGATCAAGCTCCCTACCCACTCGGCGATGGTCGCGACGCTTGGCTTCTTCAAGCAAGGAGAGATGTTGGCGGAGTTCTTTGGGCGTGGCAAAGGCCGTCCCGTAGATGCGCTGGAGCATCTCGTTTTTTTCGTCTCCCCGCCAATACGCTCCAGCCACACTGGTGAGCTTAAAGGCCGGAAGGCGACCGGTTGACGGAACGTGGGGGCCACGACACAAGTCAACAAACTCACCCTGCCGATAAAGCGAGACGACTTCATCTTCCGGGATACCGGCGATAATCTCAGCTTTGTAGGTTTCACCCATCTGGGAGAAGAAGTGAACGGCGTCATTGCGCGGCACTTCTTCACGGCTGACCGGAAGATTTTCTTTGACAATGGCCTGCATCTCCGCTTCGATGCGCTCTAAGTCCTCCGGGGTGAAGGAGCGGTCATGCTTAAAGTCGTAGTAGAATCCACTGTCGATCACCGGACCAATCGTGATTTGGACTGCCGGAAAGAGGCGTTTCACCGCTTGCGCCATCAGGTGGGCGGTCGAATGGCGCAGGACTTCGAGCCCCTCAGGAGAGGAGGGAAAGATGGGCTCAGCCGCCTCAGTGACCAGAGGGGAGGACGCATCGACGATTTTTCCATCCACACGGGCGGCAATAGCTTTTGAGAAATGCCGGCTCGAGTCTTTTGGCGCGCTGGCATTCGTCCCGTTGTCAACGGGCCGCTTGCCAGTGCTGGAGGTGCGGTGTGGAGCAATGTCGTTCATCTGAAAAGGGAGGGAGACATCATCCATCCTTGATGCCTCTCTATCCCCTCATTCCCCTGTTCAGAGGGGGTGGCTTTCCTTCGTTGTCATCAGATTTCGGGTGGCATGTAGGGTCCGAGGCATAGGCACGGGCGGGATTGAACCGCCGACCCCTTCCGCGTCAAGGAAGTGCTCTCCCACTGAGCTACGTGCCTGCAGGTCGCTCCGCTTCTAACAGTCGCTTGGTGCGTACCAATTTTCCTATGGCGTGTCAAGAAAATGCTACGCCACGCTTTCCGGACGGACCTGTACGGTGACACTCGCTTCAATGTCTCTACTGAGACGAATCGGTACGGTATAGGTACCGAGTTGTTTGAGAGGCTCGGCAAGAATAATTTTCCGGCGGTCTATGATTACCCCTTGTTCCTGAAGCGCCTTTTCAATATCGATATTCGTCACAGAGCCAAAGAGCTTCTCCTCTTCTCCGGCACGAGCCGTGATAGACAGGGTAAGGCTGGACAGCCGGTCGCGGACAGCGTTGGTGTTCCGCTGCGCGCGTTCTCTTTTCTTTGCGGCCAGACGTTTCCGGTGCTCTAAGACACGAACGTTGCGTCGGCTGGCCGTCAGCGCCAAGCCGCGCGGGAGCAAATAGTTCCGGGCGTATCCATCCTTGACTTTGACGATATCACCAATTTCGCCCAAGTTCTCAATGTCTTCTTGTAAGATAATGTCCATATGGGCCCTCACTGTACGGGAGCGACGATGAAAACGCAACTCGAAGACAGCCCGGGAGCCTGGCCCTCTAGACCTGTGCCGCCACGTACGGGAGCAAGGCGATCGCACGCGCCTGTTTAATGGCCAAGGTCAGTTTTCGCTGATGCCACACACAGGTCCCGGTGATGCGACTTGGGATGATCTTGCCACGCTCAGTGATAAAATCCTTGAGGACAGCGATATCTTTGTAATCAATGGAATCACACTTACCGACACAGAAACGGCAGACTTTACGCCGCATACGACGCGGGTATCGGTCATCGCCACCGCGTCTATGAAATCCCCCCCTGGGTGGTCTTGCCATAGCTCTATCCCTCTCTAACTCTTCTCTCGTTCGTCCGCATCCGTACGCAAGCCCCTCACTGCTCGCTCGCCTCTCCCTCCGGGTCAGGCTGCGCCTCGTCCGCCTCGGTGCTCTCCGGCTCGGCGGGAGCCTCCACTTGAGCCTCCGTCGGCACTTCAGATTGCGCTGATTCCGGATTTTCTGCGGGAGCACTCGGAGCAGGATGAGCCTCTGCGGGCATGGGTTCCGGACTGGCCTCAGATGAATGGCCGGTGGAGCGCTCGGTGAGGCCACCCGGAGGAATGGGAGACTGCCCGTTCGAGGGACCAGAGCGCGCAACGGATAAAAAGCGCATAGTGTCCTCGCTCAGTCGGAGGCTCCGCTCGAAATCCTTGACCGCTTGAGGAGGGGATTCATACTCTAAACGCACATAGTAGCCGCGGCGCTGCTTTTGAATATCGTAGGCTAAGTTTCGCATCCCCCACTCTTCAACCTGCAACAGACTGGCCTGACTCTGCTCCAGAGTCTTTTGCATTCCTTCAATCACACCCTTCACCCGTGCCTCAGATAGTTCCGGGTGGAGAATGCATACTGTCTCATAAATCGGCATGAACTCCTCCGATGGGTTTCTCTCACTCTTCGTTCGCCTCTCGCGCTAAGCGGACGGGGCGAGGTTTTTCAGCGCTCCTCCTGCGCGGGGTGTACGAGCGTCAGAATCTGCGCCATTCCACAATGCCAGAGCATGCTCAAGTCCGTTCTACGGGAATGCACTCAACCATGCTCGCTGCGCGTTGTGCCGCCGGGAGGATAAAGACTTCTTCCTCCTGAGTAAAGGGCTGAAGCACAAAGTCGGCAGTCGCAGGCCCGCGGCAGGACGGCCAGCGCCAACCTTGGCGCGGATAAAGTCCGGGCTGTCCAGAGCGGTCGCAATCGGGGCTACACCGCGATGTCCTCCCGAGCCACCAGCCCGTTCGATACGCAGGTGACCGAGCGGCATATCTACATCATCATGCACGACAATACAATCCGCCGGCTGTAATTGATATTGCTCACACATGCACACAACCGTTTGCCCACTGAGATTCATAAAGATCTGCGGCTAGACAAGGCCGACCTTCTTCCCGTTCCAGCACGTCCAAGCCACTCGGGAGGAGCATATCAAGCGAGACAGACGGATCCCCCATCGCTCTGCTGAGATATCAGTGATCCGAAAGCCGACATGATGACGGGTTTTGCCGTAGCCCCGACCGGGGTTTCCGAGCCCAATAATGGCAGACAACAGCCTGTACGAGGTGCTACCCTGGTCGCATCTACAGCAGCATCCCCCATCAGCCAGCCGGGGCCTTCTCGCCCGGGGCCTCTCTGGCTTCCGAGGCCTCTCCGTCCCCGGCCGGAATCTCGGCTGCTCCTTCTTCCGTCGTCTCTGCCGTCCCAGTTGGAATCGCAACAGAGGCGAGAATGAGCTGAGCGTCCTCAAGTGCTGAGACACCGGGAGGCAATTTCAAATCTTCAACCCGGACAGTATCGTTGAGCTCAAGCGGCGTCACGTCAATCTCAATACTCTCGGGAATATCAAGCGGAAGGCATTCCACCATGACTTCACGGCGGAAGTAGTGGAGGACTCCGCCAGCGGTCACACCCTCCGCTTTGCCAACAAAGTGGACGGGCACAGCAACCTGGATCGGCACCTTGACATCAATCTCATAGAAGTCGATGTGCAGCGGTTCCGTAGTCACAGGATGATGCTGAACGTCTTTGAGGAGGGCAATTTTGCCATTGAGGTCTGTTGCCCGCGAAAGAAATTCAATCAGATGGGAGCCCTCCAACCCTTCAACCTTGTAGTGGAATTCCCGTGTATCAACACAGACGGAAGCACTATTTGTTCCTGGGCCATAAAAGACACCGGGCACTTTCCCGCCCCGGCGGAGCCGGCCCATCTCCCCTTTTCCTCTTTCTTGCCGCGGTTCCACGCTCAGTTTGATGGTTTCCATTGTTTCCCTTCTCGGTCCGACGGTTTATACGAATAATGAGCTAATGGATTCTTCATTGTGAATCCGGCGGATGGACTCTCCGATCAAGGTCGCGAGAGACAGGACTCGGACTTTTCCGGTCTCCTGCGCCGCTGGCGTAATAGGGATGGAATTCGTGACAACCAACTCTTCGAGCGTCGAAGTCCGGACCCGCTCCATAGCCGGTCCAGACAGCACGGCATGCGTACAGCAGGCAATCACGGCTTGCGCCCCAGCATCTTGCAGCCCTTTTGCCGCGGTGGTCAACGTTCCGGCTGTGTCCACCATATCATCGACCAGAATGGCGATACGGCCGTTGACTTCACCGATCACATTCATCTCGATCACATCACGATTCGCCTTGCCCGCAATCTCGCTTTCGTTCTCCTGCGCGCGGCGCTTATCAATGATGGCAAGTGAGGCTCCTAGACGCTTCGCAAACGCACGGGCGCGCTCCACCCCCCCGGCATCCGGGGATACGACGCTGACCGGTTCGCTGCCAATGCGCGAGCGCAGGTAGGGCAACAGCACCGGTGCGGAAAAAAGATTGTCCACTGGAATATTGAAAAATCCCTGTATTTGTCCAGCGTGGAGCTCTGCCGTGAGCACCCGTGAGGCTCCCGCTGCCGTCAATAGGTCAGCGACCAGTTTGGCACTAATAGGCACTCGGGGCGCAACCTTTCGATCCTGGCGTGCATAACCGTAGTACGGGATTACGGCCGTGATACGGTTGGCGGACGCCCGCTTGAAGGCGTCAATCATCAGCAGGAGTTCCATCAGATTATCGTTGCCAGGCGTACAGATCGACTGGACCACAAAGATGTCCCCACCACGTACATTCTCGGTGATCTCGACCGCGATCTCGCCATCGCTGAACGTGCGGATATCGGCCGCCCCGAGCGAGGTTCCCAAATAGGCGCATATTTCTTGCGCGAGCGGACGATTCGAGTTCCCGGAAAATATTTTGAGCACGGCCGTGAGTCTCACAGGGATAGGGGTATGAGCGGTGTCATCTTCTACTCTTACTCTATCTGGAGGAGAGGAGGCTGGGGAGGCAGGATTCGAACCTGCGAGTGCCGGGACCAAAACCCGGTGCCTTGCCGGACTTGGCGACTCCCCATCTGGATAGCAGTAATAGTCGTATGGCCCTCGACCGCTCAGTTTCTCTTTTCTTCTCGAACGTCGACATTCGACCCCTATGACTGCTGACCGTATTGGACGAGTTTCTGGACGACCCGATTGTTTAATGAAATCGAAAGATTATAGAGTATACCGGTTTTTCTTGAGGCCATGGCTGTTAGCATCTTTCGCGAAAGAAGTCTACCGACTTCTGCGATTATGGATCAACCGTTACCGGAGTGGCAGCATCCTCCAGCAGTGTCACCACAAATACGCTTTCCGAGTCAGCCAAGGCTGCCGCAGCGTGCGTGGCGTCATCCTGCGTCTTGAAGAGGCCAAAGACAGCAGATCCACTCCCAGACATCAGGGCTACTTCCGCACCAAGGGCGGAGAGTTGCTTTTTTCTATCCGCAATCAGAGGGTACTCCGGCAGGACCGCCTGTTCAAGATCATTGACGAAGAGGGCAGCGCTCGGCCATTGCTGCGTGTCAAGTGGTGGAACCCGGCCGGTTGCATGGGGCTTCGGCTCTGGCAAGTCCAACTGAAGCATATCAAAGCGTTGATACGCCCACGGAGTCGAAACCGGAAAGCCTGGAATCACAATGACAAGCCAATGGTACGGAAGAGGTGGAAGCGGCGTTAAGATTTCTCCAATCCCACCCACACGAGCCATCTGACACGGGATGAAAAAAGGGATATCTGCACCAAGCCGGGCGGCAAGCCGACACAGATATTCAGTATTGAGTCCGAGCGAGAAGGCTTGGTTCAGCGCCTTCAGCACAGCCGCGGCATCACTGCTCCCCCCACCGAGCCCCGCGCCAGTTGGGATGTTTTTGTGCAAGGTTATAGTGATGTGCGCACCGATACCAGCTGCTTGACAAAGTAAAGCCGCGGCTCGATAGGCGAGATTTGATTGGTCGGTGGGAATGGTTGGGTCATTGCAGCGCACACGGATGTGTGGCTTCGTCCCCACCGTCCTCTCCGCTGTCATTTCCAATTCGTCATACAAGCTGACGGGAGCCATCAGCGAGTCGAGCAAGTGGTAGCCATCGGACCGTTGGCCAATAATGCGTAAGAAAAGATTCACCTTTGCGGGAGCAAGGATACGCATCGTTTCCCTTTGCCCGGTTTGCTCGCGCACCTTGCAGACCGGAGTTCTCCTTGCCACAATATCAAGATGCACGACTTGATGACAGCCGCCCAAGAGGTTGCACAGGCTCTCGCGCAGCAGGCTGGGGCGTTGCTCCAGGAAAACCGGTTTAAGACCAAACAGGTCAGCGTGAAAACCGATATGGTCGATCTCGTCACCAATGTGGACAGAGCGGCCGATCGTCTGATTACTGAGCGGCTCCGTGCCCATTTCCCCACACACACCATTATCGCCGAAGAGTCTGCTCAATCGGGCCCTCGGAGCCCATATTGTTGGTATGTCGACCCCTTGGATGGCACGACAAACTTTGCGCATACCTACCCGCACTTTGCCGTCTCTCTGGCCCTGACCCACAGATCCACAGCTATCGTCGGTGTTGTGCATGACCCCGTTCGGAATGAGACTTTTAGCGCGCGGCAAGGAGGGGGCGCACAGCTCAATGGGAACCCAATTCGTGTCTCTCCGGCCTCCCAGCTCGATCAGAGTCTGCTGCTCACCGGATTCCCCTACGACCGCCGCAAGCACAGCCATTTCTATTTGCAGTACTATGAGGCCTTTATGCTACGCACACAGGGGGTGAGACGGAGCGGAGCGGCCGCGCTGGACCTGTGCTATGTGGCCTGTGGTCGAGCCGATGCCTTTTGGGAATGGCGTCTCTGTCCGTGGGATATTGCCGCAGGCTCATTGATTGTCGAAGAGGCGGGGGGACGGACCAGCGATTTCTCCGGCCATACCCTCGACCTGCATGGTGAACAAACCCTGGCCTCAAATGGCCATCTGCATGGGGCGATGCTGGACGTTCTGAAGCAACTCCCGAGCAGCCCGTCTTGAAAGTCATTCTGTTCCGAAGACAGTACGCAGCGCAACACCGGCTTGGGGTTGTGCTCCATAAACAGGCGAGTTATCGATAGAGCAACCTCGGTGTGGTAAGTGATGTGGAAATGAGGAAGCTGCCAATATATATCGTTCTCGTTCTTCTCTTTCCCTCTTTGTGTCAGGCGCAAGATTTATACGTGAGCGGCTATCGTGAGCTCATGCTGCGGACCGGGCCGAGTCAGTCCAATAAAATCGTTGCCGTACTGAAGACCGGTGATGCGGTGACATTGATTCGTGAAGCCGGAGAAGACTACTCCCTTGTCGCCTTACCTGACGGCCGTCGGGGCTACGTTGCGGGCAGATATCTGACCGAGCGGGTCCCAACCGCCCGTCAGGTGCAGCTTCTTGAGGACCAAGTTGCCGAACAGAGCCAGGGGTTAGCTCGTCTTCGGGAGGAAAACACCCGGCTTCAGGCCGCACAGGAAGAAATACAGCGCAATGAGGCGGAATATACAGACCGGATCCAGACCCTGACGCTGGAGCGGAATCAACTCCGGCGCGACGCTTCGGTATCGAGTTTTCTTTCCGGAGCAGGCGTGTTGCTTATCGGCTGGCTCTTGGGCTGTACTCGACTCCGGCTGCGGCGCAAGTCGCGACGCCGGCCCGGGTTGAACTTGTCGCTATAGCGGGCACGGGCTTCCGAGAAGGATAACCCACGCCACCCGGAGACATACGCACGTGCGGCATATGCCGTACGTCAGATCTACGCAGCCCATTTCTCCGGCATGTCCTGAAACTCCTTTTTCAAATAGGGCATGACCTCAGTGGCAAAGAGTTCCATATTTTTGATCGTTCGGTAGTGCGGCATATCGCCAATTTGCAGCAGAGATAGTAGAATACCATAGCCCAGCTTGCCGATTGACTCGGCGAGTCGTTGCCTGACGGTTTCCACACTGCCAACCACGCAATAGCCCCGCGTATTGAAATCGTCAAAAGACATATTCGCATAGTCCAGTTCGTCCGCAATATCGAGAATGTGGCGCATGGATTGATGGGTGACATAGCCCGGTGGGAAGAGCATAGTGAGCGGGATACGCAGCCCTCTGTGATAGAGCCACAACACATGCTCTGCGGCTTCTTCCCGAGCCCGGGCGTCTGTTTCCGCCACATAGATGGGAAGTAAATGGCCCATCTGGTAGGGTGATGCGGTATATCCGTACTCTTCCGCTGCGGTGCGGTATTGATCAAAAGACATCTTGACCAGATCGTCAGACATATACACGGCCAGATACGGATACTTGCGGGCCGGGTCCGCGCACCAGCCCATCGTCTCTTTGCTCCCAAAGCCGGGAATCCAGATTTGCGGGTGCGGTTTTTGATACGGGCGGGGCCAGATGTTTACGTAGCGGACTTGGTAGTGCTCCCCATCGAAATTAAACGGTCCTGTCTCGGTCCAGGCGCGAACAATCAAATCATGCGCCTCGCGAAAGCGCGCAATCGAGTGGGTCGGATTGACTCCCATCGAATAATATTCACAGCCAATACCACGCACAAAACCGGAGATGATCCGTCCCCCGCTCACCACATCCAGCATGGCGATTTCTTCAGCAACCCGGATGGGATGGTCCCGGAGCGGGAGCCCATTGCCGACCATGGCAATTTTGACGCGGTTGGTCCGCCGCGCCAGCAGCGCTCCGATGATATTCGGGGAGGGCATAGTGCCGTAGGTGTTTTGATGGTGCTCGTTCACGCACACTCCATCAAAGCCGAGGGTTTCCGTATACTCCAACTCGTCAAGATAGCGGTTGTAGACATCACGCCCCTTTACAGGATCATAGTGTTCGTTCGAGAAGGTGACCCAGGCCGAGGGATATTTCGAGGTATCGTCAAAGTCTTCGGGAACGTGCGGCCAGGGCATCAGATGAAAGTTAAAGAACTGCATGCACTCATCCTCCTTTACAAATCTGCCCTGTACCCCGGGGCAGATTCCTCGCGATCATTGCCCGCTCCCCTGCATTACTGCTTTTCCGCGGTAGAGGTCAACCGGTCTGGAGGCTGACTTGCGGCACTGGCAGTCGGGCTGACCGCGTCGAAGACGGCAGGGTCAGGGCGAGTATGGCCGCAAGCGTGCCGGTGCTCGTGCTCGTCAGAAACGGTACGACATAATCCCCAAACTCACTATGCAAGAAGCCACCCATCATGCCGCCCGATCCCATACCTATGGACGCCACCATAAAGAATGCGCCTAAGATGGTGCCGATGGCCCGCGTGCCGAAATACTCCCGGAAGAGCATGGCATAGACCGGCATGGGTCCCCCAAAGCCCAGCCCGAACAAGATGGCCCACGAGTAGAAAGAGGGAGCGTGGCGGGCTTCGATAAAAAACGGGATCATCACCGCCTGGAGACCGAGAAAGAGGGCAATCGCCCACTTCGCGCCAATCCGATCGGCTAACAGACCGTTGACAATCTTTCCGATCATACCAAACACCGCCATCAGCATGACGACCCGGGCAGCGACCGATTCCAGCACCCCCACATCAGTCATATGGTTGAACCCATGCAACAAGATGCACGAGTGACAGATACAGCAGCCCAGCACCATGAGGTTCAGCGTCCAAAAGGCCCGCGTCCGCATGGCCTCACCTAGCGTCATGCCGGGGGCTGAAACGGATGCGAAATCATGCTTGAGGGCTGATCCTGACTTTTGCGCCTCAGTCGATATGACCTTCTTATCCCGCATGAGCATGGAGAGGGGAAGGGCTATCAGAGTAATCACTCCGAGCCAGATATACGACCAGCGCCAGTCATTATGGGCAAGCAGGAAGACGGCCAGAGGGGCAAACACAGCCGATCCTACATTTTGAGACTGAGCAATGGCCAGCGCCAGCCCCTGGCGCTTCACGAACCACTTTGTCACTAGGGCCACCATCGGGACGCCCGTCGCCGAGCGGCCGATCGCCAACACCACCCCAAAATACACGTAGAGTTGCCACAGAGATTGCACCTGACTCATCAAGAACGTGCCAGCCACAAAGAACAGGCTCCCGGTAATAATCACCCACTTAGAGCCAAAACGGTCGCTTAGACGGCCACAGATCAGACTGGAGAGGCCAAAACTGCTCCAGCTTATCATCGACGCAACCGAAACCGTGCCCCGATCCCAGGAAAACTGCTCGGCAATAGGCTTGAACATGATGGCGAAAGATTCGATGACACCGTACATGCACAAGCTGATCGCAAGGCCGGCAAAGACGATAACCCACCCGTGTGAGGACGGTTCTTGTTCCACTCGTTCGGCTTGCGACATGTCCCCTACTTTCTGCAATGGAGAAATGACATTACTCCAGATAGGCAGTGCATTTAATCTCGACAAGGAGCCCAGGCATCGCTAGCGCGGGGGTGCCGATTCCCGTCCAGGTCGGGAGTCGGTCAAGATTCGTAATGTAGCGATCTTTGACGTCGATAAAGAGTTGGAGGTCTCGCAGGTCGGTATGGTAGGTGACCATCTCTACGACATCATCAAACGTCGCTCCGGCCTCAGTCAACACTTTTTTGACATTTTCAAACGCCTGCACAAATTGCGCTGCCTTATCCTCCACAATCTGCAAGTTCTCATCCCGGCCGACCTGTCCGGCGATATACAGGAAGTTCCCGGCCCTCACACCTGGAGAGTAGTGAAAGCGTTCTCTGATATTCTGCATTGCTGGTGGGGTAATGTCCCGACGCATAGTGCCCCTCCTTCCCCTCAGCACTGCATAACAGGCGAAGGGACGGAAAGATAGTGAATCTCCTAGGATAGGGCTGGGGCAAGGGATGACTGTCAACACCGGTAACGGGGAAGGCCTGATTCGGCGCGGGTCTCCCTTCTCATTTGTCCTTGCCTTTGTTAGAAGGAGATATCCGCATTGGAGGAATGTATTATGGCTGACCGACTCGCTCACCTCGGCGCATTGGCGCAAGCCGAGCTCGTCCGTAGGGGAGAAGCAACCCCGCTCGAACTGGTGGACACCGCCATTGCCCGCATTGAGCACGTCAACCCGCGGCTCAACGCCGTGATCACCCCTCTTTTTGAGAAAGCGCGCGACCAAGCCAGATCGTCTCGGTTGCCCGAGGGGCCGTTCACCGGTGTCCCATTTCTCCTCAAAGACTTTGGCTGTCATTCCGCCGGCGACCCCTATCATCAAGGCAGCCGCTTTCTGAAAGAACTTGGCTGGACCGCAAAAGGGGACACCTATATGGCCGCCAAACTCAGAGCTTCGGGCTTCATCTTCCTCGGGAAGACCAATACGCCCGAGTTTGCGACCATGCCGACGACCGAACCGGATGCCTACGGCCCAAGTCGGAACCCCTGGAATACGGAGCATTCCACCGGCGGTTCCAGCGGTGGGGCTGGCGCGGCCGTAGCCTCGGGCATGGTCCCGGCGGCCCATGCCAACGATGGGGGTGGTTCGACTCGGGTGCCCGCCAGCGAGTGTGGTCTGGTCGGGCTCAAATCCACCCGTGCGCGCGCCTCTCTTGGACCGGAGTACGGCGAGGTCTGGCAGGGCTTGGTCAACGAGCACGTGGTAACACGGAGTGTACGCGATACGGCCGCAATTCTTGATGCGATTGCCGGTCCCATGCCGGGCGATCCGTATTTTGCCACCCCACCGGCCCGCCCTTTTCTTGAAGAGGTCGGTGCTGATCCGGGGATATTGCGGGTCGGCGTCCTGGCGGATGTTCCTGGGCAGACAACCTCTCTGCACCCGGACTGCGTTGCAGCCGTCCAGACAACCGCCCAGCTTCTGAGCTCACTCGGCCATACGGTTGAGGACTCCTACCCTCGTGCGCTGGACGACGAGCAAGAGCGGCGGCGTCATGTGTGGGCGATCTTGACAAGCGCCATCGCCTCTCATATCGATACCCTGGATAAACAGACGGGCAAAGTCGTCACCCAGGATGACGTGGAGATTCACACCTGGGCCATGGTTGAAATCGGGCGAGCCCGTCCCGCGACGCGCTATATCGAAGCTATTGAGTGGCTCCAGGCCGATACGCGCCGGGTCGCCCACTGGTGGCATCCCGAAGACGGCTCAGCCGGCTTTGACATCCTCGTCACCCCAACCATTGCCGAGCCTCCACCTCGATTGGGAGAGTTTGTCTCCACACCGGAGAATCCCCTTGGAGGAGCGCGGCGTTCGGCTGCCCTCATGCCGTTTACCGTACCGTTTAATGTCACCGGCCAGCCAGCCGTCTCGCTGCCGCTGCATTGGAACAGCGCGGGACTGCCGGTCGGCATCCAGCTCGTGGCCGCTTATGGCCGAGAGGACACTCTGTTTCGCTTGGCCTCACAGCTTGAGCAGGCCAGGCCGTGGGCGGACCGATGGCCTTCTGTGCGGGCAGAGTAAGCGCCACTTGGCCCGCAATCATCAGATATTGATTTTTCGGACAGAAGTGTTGAACCTCCTGGGGAGCGACCTCACTGCTCCCACAAGCGGCTGATAGCCCAAGGGAGCAGCATGAGTGGGCCGCTTTTTGTTTTGTCGGCGGCACTTGTTTGCCACCATGCTCGGTAACAGGGTGGTGATCCCCTTTATCCCCACCTACGCCCAGGAATTGGGGGAGAGCGGTGTGGCCGTCGGCCTCCTGTTTGGAGCCCACTCGGCGTCTCGCACTTTGTCTGCCCCCCCTCATCGGTCGGGCTTCGGACCGACATGGGCGCAAGGTGTTTCTCCTCTGGGGGTTGTCCGGCTATGCCCTCGGTTCGGTTGCCTACCTGCTCGCCAACAGCCTGTTGACGCTTATCCTGATCATGGTCCTCCAAGGGGTAGCCACCGGCCATGGGTCCAGCCGGTTTCCATCGACTATGTGAGCGACCTGGCTCCCAAAGGCAAAGAAGGAGCATATGCTGGCAGCCATTCCCGCCAAATCTGTTGTGTGAGAGATTTCAGAGGTTTTGGGCGGTTCGGGAAGAAGGGCTTCGCAACCTTGTCATCCGCAAACCGTATGATGCGGGCGATTGTTGGGGGGCGGCGGAAGATGACCCATGTCCAAGATCCAGGTCGCAAGACGCCCCGCACCCCAGGCTTGCTCCGGGTTGTGCGCAGTGGTTGCGATCGCATTGGGGGGCCGGTTACGCGCCGGGGCCTGCCCCTGCCGGCCCCGGCGCTGTCGCGGTGCGGGCTGCAGGATCCCCCGCTGTGGAGTTGTGCGCAGGACGCCCGGGACGAGGAGCGCACCTGGTGCCGGTGAGAAGCCGCGATGGGGGGGGGGCGTGCGCCGGCGGACCCGGCCCTGCGCAAGCGATGGGCTGAAGGGGCTCCGCGCTCGCTCCGGCGGGCCGTCACGCGCATATTGGCGGCATTGTAGCGCGGCGGGAGGCGGCGGGACTTCACTTGGCGGGACACGCCCCTTATCTGCGGTCGGTGGACGGCACGGGCGACTTCTCCTCGCAGCAGGGGCATGGCGCGCATTGCGGCGAGCGGCCTCCCCGGGACGGGCGTGTGCCCGACTCTCCCCCGATGCGGGGGGGGGGGGGCGGTGCTGGGGCACCCGGAATATCGCGCAGGGTGTCCGCCAGCGCTGGCGCCGCGCCGACGCCAGCAGACGGTTTGCGGAAGTACGCCTGCGCGCCCGCAGCCGAGCGGCTGCTCCGGGATGTGCAGCGCGAGCAGTCGCCCCTGAGGCGGTTGGTAAGGGAGGATGCGTTGGCCTCGAACGGGCCGCCCATCCGGCTTGTGCCGGAATGGGACATGCGCTTTGTGCTGGGGGTAAAGTCGGGCGCCCAGGCGGAGTGGTTTCACTGGTGGGGGGCTCCGGTGCTGGCGACGCGAGTTGTCGAGATACAAAGGAGGGGACGGCGGGCGGCGCCGGGACCGCTTGCTCAACGGCGTGATGCAGGCCAGATTTATGCTCTTGGGTGTCCTGAGCCTGTTGTCTTTACTCTTGCTCCTCTTCATTCTTGCCCAAAATTCCAAAACAGCACGTTGCAGAAAAAAGGAAAGCGCCTTCTGGCATACGGTTTTATCCTCGCGGCCCATTCTTGGCGTCGCTCTCTTTCGGGTAGTATATGCCTTGTCCAGCACACCCTCATTTGGGTCTTCGGACTCTTGCTGTCAGCCTCCCTGCTGCCGCTGGGCGACCTCTCGGGTAGGAACGTTGATTTCCCTGAATGTCTTGATCCGCGCTGTCCTGCAATCCCCGTGCGGATGCCTGTCCGATCACATGAGTAAGGCGACCCTCATCGGTATCGGGAGCCTGATCAGCGGCGCTTCTCTCGCCGGGTTTCCCCTGGCCTCAACGTTCTGGCGTTTACTTGTCCTGAATGCCCTGGTCGGTGCGGGGTGTGGGCCGGCCTATCCCGCCCACATGGCACTAGCCATGGAGCATACACCGGGTTCGAGTATGGGAACGGTGATGAGCATACTTTTGACGGTCCGTAGCCTCGGGATGACCATTGCCCCACCCGTTTTTGGCCTCGTGGTCGATTATTATAATTTGAGCAGTATGTTGTAGTATGGGTCCCATGTGTGTCCTGAGTGACGCTGGCGTAATTCTCCAAGCTGGGCGGGTTGTTGGAAAAGAGCCGGCTGTAGTAGATTGAAATCTGTCAGGAGAGGACAACCGTGCACAAGGTGGGGATCTTTGTCAGTGCGATATTCGTCTGGCTCGGTATAGGGTGGGCCCTAGCCTATGCCCAGTCCGAGCTGCTGAGCCTTCAGAAAGTCCAACTCTCGGTACAAGGGAATCGGCGCTCTGTCCTCTTTCAGTTCTCGCGTCCACCGGACGCCGTCAATTCGTTTGCCCTCTCGTCTCCCTCCCGTTTGGTCATTGACGTACGCGGCCCGCGCCGAAGCACCCCAACGGCCGTGTATCAAGCGGATGACGAGTTCCTTGCCCAGGTTCGCCTCGGAACGCATCCGGGCCATCTCCGGCTTGTCCTGGACCTCAAGGAGCCCAAGACTCCGCCCTTTAGCGTAGAACAACGCACTGACCGAGTGGTCATTGTCTTCACACACGAAAACAGGGTTGAAGGAGAAGCCTCCTCTCAGATCCTTTTTTCGCAGACCAACAAAACGGCAAAGGAACCGCCCAAGCGCAAAATTGCCCGCGCTCGCCCTATCCGTCCGGCCGCGCCCAGACCAGCCGTGCCACCACCGCTACCAACTCCCGCTCCGCAGCCTGCCGCCGAGCCGCCCGTACAACCGTCCAATCCGTTGCCGCCGCGGTCTTTACCATCCCGGGCCCTTCTCCACTTGCGGCAGGGACAAGAGTTTTATGATAGAGGCGACTTGAAGAAGGCCATCGCCGAGTGGCGCGAAACCGTTCGTCTCGCTCCAACCAACGCTAAGGCCCACCACCTGCTCGGGCTGGCGCTTGGAGATCATGGCGCGCGTGGCGAGGCGATTCGCATGTTACGGGCATCACTCCAACTCGACCCGAATAATGCGATGGCTCATGTTCATCTTGCCCGCACGCTCGAAGCCAACGAGGAGACTCAAGAGGCCGTGGCCGCGTACCGCAAAGCCCTCCAACTCGTTCCTAGCTCATCGTATATTCATGACCGCTTGGGTCATATTTTTGCCGCGCAGGGCCGACACCAAGCCGCGGCGGACGAGTGGCAACAGGCGATCGCGTTAGACCCGGACTATGCCTACACCCATGCCAATCTGGGTGAGGCGCTTGAAAGCTTGGGGCAAAAGACACAGGCGCTTGCTGCCTATGAACGCGCAATCGCGTTAGACCCGCAGGCGTCTTTTGCCTCCGAGGTCCAGAGGCGGATTCTCCGCCTTCGTGCCTCGGAATCACAGGCCGGGTCGCAGGCCTAGAACTGGAAGATAGCACTGACAACACTCTCGTGGCGACTGTCGCGGGGGCGACCGTACAGGTCTCCAATGGCCCATGGGCCAGGATCGTGCGAGCGGACCCGCCAGAAAAAGTTCTGCTCGAACCGCAAGATAAAATAATTCGACCACAGATAGTCCATAGCGAATTTGTTGTACGCCCCTGTGGAGAGCGGGTCGAACGCCAGCACAAACAATGGTTGCCAGAGCCCGCCTGGGCCATAGCTGGTGGAAGCGGAAAAGGTAATGACAAACTCGTTCTGATCGATTTTGTCTCTATTCTCGCTGACGAATCGGCCCGGCACGACCTCACCATCCAGGTGAGCACGCCGGACGGACGGAATGCCACGGTAGAGCCGGCTGTAATCCAGATAGCGCCGCCAGAAGAACTGGGCGGAGAGAAAAAACGTCCGTAAATCATTCAGCGGACGAATCCAGGTCGGACGGTCGATGGCCAGCATGACAACTGATCGGTCAGCGGTATCAAATTGATTCCGATCCGGGTCGATCCGGGTCGGGGCGTTCGGCGCAATCGTGACAGGTACGCCCGTCGTAAAAGTCGTTTCCGCCCGGAGAACGGACTGCGTATATTTCTCCTCCGAATAATTGGCCGCAATGCCGACAACGTGGGAGCGCGGATGCACGCGGTCGAGTACGGCATGCTGGGTCCTAGCTTCAAGGCGGGCTAGGTCCGAGCGCGCCTTGAAGCCGGGGTCGGCGGAAAAGCCGTAGAAATAGTTAAGGCTGAAATCGATCCCACCCCAGATGGCTTTGAAGCGTACTCCGGCCTGGCCGTTCTTGAATTTCTTACTCGGCTTGTCATCTCTCACCATGAGGTCGAGATCATAGAGGGCTCCCTCAATCATGGCGGTGTTGGCAACCTCGGCCAAGCCGTCGCCAATAGACGGCCAGGGACGGCGGGGGTCGGCAGCTACTTTATTGGGCTGAAAATCCCATGGGATCCAGACCGCCTCGACAAAAGATTCTTCGAGCGGACCGAGTTTGCCAATGTCGTAAATCGCTCGCGCCATCCACAGCGGAATACGGATATCCTCCCAAGGCTCCCAGTTCGCGTGCCAGCGCAGATCAAGAGGATTAATAACATCCAGTGCCCGAAAATTATCGGTCTCTCCCCACACGACTTGCTGGCGACCCAGCCGGAGAGTCAACGGGGGTAGCACCATATCGACAAAGGCTTCACGGAGTTTGTACTCGGCCTGGCGGTTGAGGCGCTGGTCCTTGCCAAAGGCCCGGCTATAGGTATGCCGAATATCATAGACCGTGTCGTACACGCCGCGACCAATAAGGGTCAGCGTTGCCTCCTCAAGCGGGCCGGTGGCGAAACGACCAAAGGCTAAACTCTCCCGCAAGAAATAATATTTGCCCTCCAGTTGCGCCGTATTCCTCTGCATGATGAATTCCGCATCCCGAAACATGGGGGTGCGGAGGATATTTTGGGTTTTGACAAACCCTTCGAGTTCAACATCGTCGGTAACGGCAATAATACCCCACGACGGTACCGGCGTCATAGCCAAGGCGAGGAAGAGGACACACGAGGCGAAGCAGATACGAGGGCTCATATGACACTACCTGGGTGGCCTAGCGCCGCCCGCTGACCATATTGCGGACGGAATAGAATTGCTTCGCCCGCCCCGAGGAGAAATGTCTCGTCATGACATGGCAGTGCGAGTAAGTCGCGTGCGGCTTTTTGGCGTTAATATCGGTCTCTCCAAGATGGTAGAATATCCGTTGCCCGACATTATTCGCGTAATCCAGCTTCATATAAGGCGATTGATCGGCAGTCTCGTGGGCATAGCTCTCGGAATACTTGAGAAAGTGCTGATTCATACGCAAGAGGTGGTCGTCCTGCCGGTCGAAGCCAAACATCCACAGCGTCCAGAACACCTCGGTATCGATAAAAACGATCTTGTGGCTATAGGGATGGTTGGCGGCTTTAGGAGTAATCAAGAGCACATGCGCCTCGCGCACCTCCCAGCGCGCGTTCTTCGGCACCCATAAATGCGGACCGCCAGCTTCCGGGTTAGTCTCAACATTGATCGTGGCCAGCACCCGCCTCTTCCCCAGATAGCTCCAGTTGTGCTCATGCACCTTACCGCCAAAGCCCATGGCGTCTTCCATAGTGTAATCCATGCCCATGACCTCGCTCGTACGCTCGGAGGCCAGCGTTCGCCGCGGCTTGCGCTGCGCGGGCATATACATCCAACCATTGTCCTCTTTGTAGTGATCCACATAGGTTTTGGTCAGCATTTTCGCCCCGGCCATGTCGCGTGGAGAGCGGAATTCCATCAACTGCTTGGTTCTCACTTCTTCATAGCCCGGCACCAAGGAATGGTCGCCCTGGGCATAACGAGAAGCGATGGCGGTAAACTCAAACTGGCGGTCCAACTGCCCATTCGGACTCCGCGACCACGCCACCATGGGCATCACATAGTCTTCGGCGCCAGGCCGCCACAACATATTCCAGATGACTTTCTGTGCCGCCTGCGGGTCGTCTTCGTCGATGTTGGGGAAAGGGAAGCCCCCACCTCTGAATCCAATCAGCACCCCCTGCTTGTCCAGCTGGTACCCAGACGGGACATTCTTGCCCCAATCTTCCGGGGGCGGGTAGGCTCCGGTTTCCGCAATCTCCATATCCATGCCGTCATAGAAGTAGTATTCCCAGGCTGGCTGGGGGATAAACGATTCAAGTATGGCGCGGTCTTTGAGGGTGAGATGTTGTCCAGGAGTCAACTCGGTCTCTGGACGGGAGTGCTCAATCCAATGCCGCAGCGTGTCATAGCTCTGATCCTGATTGGCAAGTGCGGTTGTGGGCGACGCCCAGAGGCCGCTGAGCGCCAGCACCACGCCGACCGTCAAAAAATACGACAGGACGCCGACCGGTTCCTGTAGCACGCGCGTCTCCATATCAGACCCCCCTCTTGCCTGCAAACAAAGAGAACTTTACTCTTATACAGATTTTCTTACCCGCAGTAAGTATTGTACAGATTGTCTCTATCGTCAAGAGGAGAGATGGCATTGGTACCGGAGGCAGGGATGGCAAAGAAGCGCGAACTCGTAGAAGCAGAACTCCTTTGCATCGCCACGGAATGCTTTGCCAAGAGCGGCTACCACGAAACCACGCTTGACGATATCGTCTCTCTGGTCGGCATCTCCCGGGTGACGTTCTACACCTATTTCGAGAGTAAGGCCGCGCTGCTGACCACTATCTTTACCCACTCGCTGAAAGACTATAGGGCAACCTTGGAGGAACTCTTAGCCCGACCGATCCCCCGTCCGGAGAAAATCCGACAGGTCATGGCACATCAGATCGCCTCGCTCACAACGGACCAACCGCTCTTTCGTCTCCTGTTTCGCGAGGAAGCAAACCTCCCTCCAGAAACGGTGCGAGTCGTGGAAAAAATGCAGCAAGAGATCGATCTGCTCATTGAGCATGAAATTCAGAGCGGGATAGAGAAAGGAGAGGTCATCAACGAAAATCCTCGGCTGCTGATGCATGCCTTTACCGGCATGTGCAACTGGTTGTACCGATGGTATCAGCCTGGGGGTGAGATTACGCCGGAGGAGATTGTTCGGGTCTTCAGCCGTCTGCTCGAATCTGGAGGACTGACCCCTGAGGCGCAGACAGACAGCAGGGCGATTATGCGTTCGCTCCAACACGTCGAAGCACATCTCACTGACGTGCGGCAGGAACTGGAAATCCTCTCTCATCAGCTTCGCCTCAGCAACGCCCCTTCACGCTCATAGGCAGGAGAGGAGTCCGGACAAGAGCGCCATGCAGAGAAAAC
Source organism: uncultured Binatia bacterium (SeqCode) (assembly GCA_965116085.1). Classification (GTDB taxonomy): domain Bacteria; phylum Desulfobacterota; class Binatia; order Bin18; family Bin18; genus Bin18. Next base: position 2,681,902 of record OZ220487.1, on the reverse strand, counting down.
GAACCGGCCTCAGGGTCTTCACTGCCGTGCAGATCAGGAGGGGAATGGTCTTACTCCTCTTAGGAGCGCCCCCCGCCTTTGCCCAGTCCGCCGCTCTCCACTTACAGGAAATACGCCTGACGACTGAGGGGGAGACACGGACAGTCTTGTTTCAGTTTTCTCATCCGCCTGACTCCATACGGTCGTTCTCCCTGTCTTCGCCTTCACGTATTGTCATTGATGTGCATGGTCCGGTACAAAACGTACCATCGCGCACCTATCAAACTGATGATGCGCTCCTTACCCGAGTACGTACTGGCTCGCACCCGCAACATCTGCGCCTTGTCTTGGACCTCAACGGCCAGACAGCCCCGATGCATTCGGTTGAACACCGAGCCACCGAGGTTCTTGCCACGCTGGAGAAACAAGGCGGTGACTCTTCGACGACACGGACACAGGTGCTTTTTTCACGGCCTCAGACGACACCGGTTTCCCAGCGTGCCCCGAAGAGTCCAGTTCCGACCGTGGCGGTGGCCCCGACTCCGTCGCCCCCCTCCCGCCAAATTAAGCCAGAGCAGCCCACTTCTCGAAAGCCATTATCACAACAAGCCCGTTATCATCTCGAACAGGGGCAAATTCTCTATGATGCCGGTAAAGTCGACGAGGCGGTCGCCGAATGGAAAGAAACTCTGCATCTCGCTCCGCAGACCGCCCAAGCGCATCATCTCTTAGGACTCGCCTTCCGAGATCAAAAAAAGCATGCCCGAGCGATAGCCGCCTTTCAGCAAGCGCTTCGGCTTGAGCCGGATAATGCCACGGCACATGTCCATCTTGCCCGCGCGTTCGAAGCGCTGGGGAAGGAGCAGGAGGCGCTTGAAACTTATCAAAAAGCCTTGAAATTAGTTCCCTCCGCACCGTACGTCCACAATCGGCTGGGATACATATTCGCCGGGAGAGAGGATTGGCAGGGCGCGGCAAATGCTTGGTACCAAACCATACAGTTGGCCCCGCATTACGCCTATGCCTATGCCAACTACGGTGAAACGCTCGAAAAAATGGGGAGAAAGAAAGACGCTTTATCTACATACAAGAACGCCGTACCAGTCTGTGTTCGTTTTACACAAGCGTTTGAGGAGAGTCGGAAAAAAAGCAATGCTGAGGCCCTGTGCGTAGAGATACGCAAACGGGTCGCGCGTCTACGTGGGTCGTAGCGGAAAGACTTGAGCGATGAAGAAACGTACTGTTTCCCTCTTAGTCTTATTACCAGGTGAACCGGGAGGGGTTTCTAGCCCGAGGGCAGAATATCGCTCAATCTCTTGCCCAACCCTCGGGAGCGTGGGTGAAGGAGAGACAATTCGCTCAAGAGCAAAACCAACGGCCCCTCAGCCTCTACTTCTTCCGTCCATCGGATTCTGTCCGCACCTTTTTCCTTGCCCTCACCTAGTGTTGTGTCCCTGAAGTATAAGTGAGAGATAGTGGGGGGAGATCCCTGCCGGGAGTTCGCCCCTGCCCCTCGGCCGCCCCAGGGCCCCCTCGTTCTCAACGCTGACGAGGAAGCCCACCTCCTCAGTCTTGCCGGCTCCCGCTCCTTGCCGCCCGGGCGGGTCCGGCGCGCGCAGATCGTTCTCGCCTGTGCCCTAGGCGAGGCGAACCCCTCGGGCGCGCGGTGCCTGCTTCTACATGGCTGACGATCCCACGCTGTCCCGCCGCGAACCCCTCGGGCGCGCGGTGCCTGCGCTTGCGCAAGGCCCCCGTCGGCAAGTGGCGAGAGCGCTATCTGAGGCCGGGGATCAAGGGGGCGCCCGATGAACGGCGCTCGGGCCGGTCGAGGCCCCAGGACGCCGACCGCGGCGCCGCGGTCATCCCCCGGGGCAAAAAGCGCCCTCGCCCCCAGGAGTTCCTCCCCTTTCTGCGGCACCTCGCCGCCAACAGCCCCGAAGCGCGCGCCGTTCACCTCAGCGTCGCCAACTCACCCCCCACAAGCCCCCCAGGGGCAGAACCTGGCTCGCCAGACGCCCGCGATCCACATCCACTCCCCCCCCCCCTAGGCCTCGTGGCTCAACCAGGGCGCGCGCTGGGTCGCCCTCCTCACTCAAATGGCCAGCCGACGCGGCTCTTTCTCCCATGTCAGCGACCTCATGCACAAGAGCGAACTCTTCGGCCAGCACGACAACGCACGGACCACTCCCTTCCATCTGGACCGCCACCGCTGAATCCATACTCGCCACAATCCAACGACTTTGCACCTACTATCTCCGGGACACGACACTAGCCCGTTTGGCTATTGATGTCAGGGGAGAGGTCGAACGCTTGGCCCTCGGCCACGTATACTGCATTCGAGGCACTGATTACGCGGGTTCGTATTGGCTCCCATCCTCACCACATCCGTTTCATACTTGACCTCAACGCGGGGAATCTCCCACCTTTTTCAGTCGAACAACAGGGCTCATGTAGTGATCACCACTCTGGACGAGCGGGAGGGATCGGACAATTCCAACGCCAACGCTGAACAGGGCCACGCCCAAGTACTCTTTGCACATGTCCCAAAGGCGGACCCCCAGTCCGCTCCTCCTGGACCGCGGCCCAAGCGCTTGTGTCCCCCGCTCCAACAGCTCTAGCAGATTAGCAAAAAGGGAACAAAAAGCCCCCCTCGCATCCACTCCGCCAAGCAACGCCGCCTGCCTCCACATCACGGGTGACGCCTGACAGAGAAGTTCCGGTACAGACCACCCCCTACCATCGACTACCAAGGAACGGAGAGAGGCCACTCAAAGCCACTCCCCCGTCAGCCTCTAATACCAGCGGCCATGGGTAAGAACCGATAAGCCTCTCTCGGCGAAAGTTACCCCCTTCGGTGCGAGGGCCCGACTCGGGGAACAGGCGACGGAGGGGATGGCTCTCTATCGGTTCCAATCAACGACCGTTGGTATAACAGGCTGCTGAAAAACTCCCGGCGCGGGTCGCCTGGCCGTTCCCCTTGACGCGTGCGGCTGACGACTTGATCCAGATGCCGCAGCTGTTGCGGGCTGCCGCATGACCGCCGGGACCCGGTGCTGGCCGGCCAGGCTTCCCGGCCGCAGGGCCGCCCCGCTCCGCCGAAATCCGCCGGACCGTTCCCTCCGAACAAATCAATCCGACCGACGCCCTCATGCCGAGAGGCACCCATAAAAAGCCCAACTCGCTGCGTTCTTCCGCAACCCGCTAGGGCACCGGCGCCCGCTATCTCACCCCAGGACACCCCACAACCATGGAGGCGCGATGGGGCAAGAAGTGGGGCGGATTACGCCGACCTGCGCGGGCCCCTCAGTGATCTGTCGGCGAGCAGGCCGAGGTCCTGCCAGACAGAGGATTCGGGGTATTGGGGTCGGCAAGTCCGACAACGCCCCCGGCGCAATCTCGGCCACCACTTCGCGGGAGCGCCCGATAGCGCCCGAGACCGAGAACTTTAATTCTGTCGAGACAGCCTGCCACAGCGTTCATGCCCCATGGAGCGCCAGTGCGTCTCTCTCCACTATGTATCAAGACCATACAATTGGGCCGCATTACCCATAACCATCTGGGGCACCTCGGCTTCCGGTACGCCCATAAAGTCCCACATGATCTACTCTTGGGAGTAGGATAAGGTTCCTTCCATGGAGTCCGAGCCCCGCATGAGACGATCAACACCAACCAGTTCGCGGGTCAAAACACCAGCCTGATCGTCCCTGAACGTCACCCAGAACTGACGCTTGCAATATGTCCTCGCTGCTTCGTCCGGCTTGGCTCCATCCGGGGGCGGTGAGCGTTCCACCAGTGACCCATGAAGCCGGGCAGCGAGGCCACCCGGTCGATGCCGCCTTCGACTATCGCAAAGCGCAGCTTCGGGTAGCGTTGCGGTAGGCACCCCGGATGAGGTCGGCCGTGGTGCGCATCGACTAAAAGACCTTGTTGTCGGTCACACCAAGCCCTGTGCCGAGACGCTCACTCTTGACAAGGACGGCCTCACCTGCTCCGGTTCTGGAGGGGGGGGCGCAACCGGGAGTCCGATGTCCGGCAAGACATCCCACATGGGGTTATAACCAGCGTGAGCATGCCAGCGTTCCACCGCGACCGGGATCAGGACTGTACCCATACCCTTCATCTTGGCTATGCGTTCGGTTTCCTCAACCGCCCGCTCGCCTGCCCCCAGCAGGAGGTTCGGTGCTGCCGGGCAAAACTCACGGATGCAGTCGTTGTAGACCCGAATGATTTCACGCTGATATTCAGCATTCTGAACATGGACAAACTAGAGGCCAACCCGCCCACCTCAGCCCGGAGATGATCACGCTCCAGATTCGCGTTTCGGCAGACCGGCCCCCTTTTGGGGTGGTGGACTTACCCCTGCACTTTCTCCTCAATGGTTACACCTTCAAGACCCCCCACCGGAAACTCGGTCAGCCCTTCTAGAACGTAGTGGTCATCCTCCTCACGCGATTCGACCCATGGGGCTCGGCCACGAAACCGTTTGTCCATCCGGGTTCCACAGACCCGCCGGCTCAATCACGTGACCATCGGCAGAAACATATCCATTCGTGCGTATCTCCATGTCCAATCCCTCCTGTGTGGATACAGAGCGCACGGGGAAACGGGGAAACGGAGAGCAATGCTCCGGTTCCCCGTTAGTTGGTTCCATAGTAAGCGGGCGAGCACGCCTAGCGATTTGCCTAGCAGGCCATACCGTTACGGAGGAGTGTACCCGGGGTATTCCCGGTGCACTCGCCATCCTGGAAAGTCTCTTCACCGTTCACCAGAATGTGCTTATAGCCTTCGGCTTTTTGAACGCGCCGCCACTCGTTCGCCGGCAGGTCGTGAGCAATCTCACCCGGCAGAGCCTGCACGGTGTTGATATCGTAGACCACGATGTCAGCTGCTTGGCCTTCACGCAGCGTCCCACGGTCCTTAATGCCCGCGGCCCAAGCCATGATCCCGCTCAGGCGGAAATGCGCCTCTTCCAGGCTCATGATGCCCTGCTCACGGACCAGCCAGGACAGCATCTCGGTCGGATAGATAGCCGGGGTAATAAACTTCACATGCGCCCCACCATCCGACACACCCGGCAGGGTATACGGAGAACTCATCAGTTCCCTATAGCCCTCAATGTTGGCATTGGACACTGGGCCAGCCCACTCGGTGCGCAGATCGTCTGCTACGGACAGGTCGAGCATGGCGTCGATAACGTGCTTGCCTTCCTTCTCGGCAATCTGCTGTACGGACATGCCCTCGTATCGGAGTTTGAGTTCAGGATTGCGAACCTTGCGCGCAATAAACTTGTCGAACTCACCAAAGACGACATTCATGGTTTCCATGCCACCCTGGTCGTAGTCTTCACGCATTTCCTTGCGCAGTTCCGGCTTCGACAGTTTGGCTTTGCGCTCTTCGACCGTTCCGAGCGTGGCTTCCTTCCAGGCCGGAATCCCATCAAACAGGTTCCAGTCTTCCAGGGTCATGCGGACCGGAGCCCGGGCTGTGACGCCCTGTCCAAACACCCGAGCGCCGCGTTCGTTCGCCGCATTCACCCAATTCAACTGGGCCTGATGAGACTCGGGATGCTTATCACTGATTAACATGGCGTTGTACAACAGCGGCTGACCGGCTGTCTTCGTCATCTTTTCCAGGAATTTGAAATCATCATTCACACCAAAAGTGCTTTCACTTGCGCCAGACTGGGTAAACTGGATACAGCCCTCACCGACTTCGCTCATGGCTTTGGCCATTTCCATATAGAACTCGTCCGGTAGGATATCGGTGATCATCGGCGTGCCATCATAGTCGCGCTGCACGGACACCCGGCTTTCAGGTACCAGACGCTGGGCTGACCAGCCCGCGGCGCCAGCCTTCACGGCTTCCTTGTATAAGCCGGTGATCATTGCCATCTCTTCTGTATTGGGAAAGCGCTTCTTGGCGTTGTCAAAGCCATCCATCACATATGCCACGGCCGGAGCGAGCGGGAAGAGATGGGAAACATTGACGCCCAACGGCATACGGGACAAACGGTCCATGTATTGCGGGAAGGTTTCCCAGTCGACCTTCATCGATACTCGCATCGGCTCGAGCGGAATCGCTTCGGTACGGGATAAGGCCAGCATGGCCCGGTCGGCGTCCTGCGGCCGCAGCGGCGCAAAACCAAACCCGCAATTCCCAATAGTGACGGTAGTCACACCATGCCAGCTACCGATCGTGCAGTACGGGTCCCAGTGCAACTGGGCATCATAGTGGGTGTGCAGGTCGATGAATCCCGGGGCAACGATTTGCCCACTCGCATCAATTTCTTTCCTAGCGTCACTGCTGCTGATTTTTCCAATCTCAGCAACTCTGCCGTCCTTGATACCAAGGTCGGCCTGATAGCGCGGCACCTTCGTTCCGTCGACGACCGTCCCGTTTCTAATCACCGTATCAAATTGTGGCATACTACCCTCCTTTGCAGATGCTCTATCGCCGCCATACTCTCGGAGAAATCTGCCGTCAACCTTCAGGCAGAAAAACATTTCTCTTGCCTGGAGACTCTGCCGTGGCAGCCGTCTGCCATCTCATTCACCTGAATTCAGCGCGTTTCGTGCTGACTGTCTCTTCATCGACGAGAGTGCGGTATGACTTCCTGAGCAAATAATTCAAGGCACTCATCCTACCTAGTGCGAGTCCTGGCAGATGCATGCCCATGACCAAATGGGTCACCCGCGCTTCGTCCTGGTAGCGCCGCAGGGCCTGAATACAATCGTCCGGGATTCCCACAATGGGTGCCCCGCCCGGAATGGTCAGATCAATGTGGCGCGGTTTCTCCACGCTAGGCACCCGCCCCATAGCCCGGTCGGCTCGCAGGTCTCCGGCTTCTTTGCGCAACGGAAAAGCAGAGGAAAAGAGTATATAGTGGTAGTTTTTCGGATTCTGGCCATTCCGTTCTCATTCCTCATCGGAGGCGCGTTGCTGGGCAACCTCTCCCGTACCCATCAGGCGGAGCCCCATCCGGGCCGCTCGCTACACAGCTTTACTTGCCCCGGGCACCGATCCGGGTCGGCGGATGTGGCCGCTGAACGGGGCGTGGAGTGAGACCGACATCGGCGAGATGAGAATAGTCCCCCTCAAAACGGCTAAGTCTTCTCCCAAGTACGCGCCGCGCTGCTCATGGGGAGAGCCGAAGGCGTGAAATTCTTTATTGCGATAGCCTTTGCCCACCCCAAGATCAAAGCGTCCGTTGGACAGGCTATCCGCGGAGATGGAATCCTCGGCCACGCGTGAGGCATGCTGAAAGGGCAGAATTAAAATCGACGTGCCAATCTGAGCGCGTGTCGTTCGGATGGCAATACCCGCAGCGAGGGGCAACAGCACAGGCGGTCAGCCATCCGTGTCGAAGTGGTACTCGGTCAGCCAGATATTCTCGTAGCCAAGTTCCTCGACTCTCACGATTTGGTCCAGCAGGTTCTGATACAGTTCAGGAAAAGGCCACTCCCAGCGAGCCGGATTCCAGAACGGCATGAGCAGATCGAATTTCACGCTACCGCCTTGTGTGAAAAAATGAAGGTCGCGATTTATCTGCTGGAGCACTCGAGGCCTCGGGTGCAGCATATCAAGCATAGCGGCGGGATGGGGAGCGGTGGGGGGAGAATAAGGGCTTGGAGATCAATATCGTACAGCTCGAGCGCGATCCTCCGCCCCCATCTTGATTCAGAGACAAAAAGCCAGCATAGCGGCCGGGTCTGGGAAAAACGAAACCTTTATCTATATGATCACAACGTTCTCCCCTTCTTTCTGCTGACCTCTCCCTAACTATGGCGATTCGCCGTTGAGCCGGCGGAGAAAAGAAGCAGCGGGATAATCCGCATGAACGGCTCTTCCATCAACCATCCCAAATTCATGATTTGTCTCCTTTCTGCTGCGGACCCATGGGGGGATGGGTTGAGATTGAGTCAGGAGTGGTCCGGGCAAAAAAGGAAGACTTCCCATCCTTTAGGAACCGGGGGCAGGCCCCCACTTTGAGGCGGGGTACCTCAGTGTAAGCTCAGCGGACTGATTTTGCCCGGCAGAATGGAACGATTCCGGGCGTTTGTGGCCTAGCGCATGTCAGTGTTTAATTGCATCCATGGGGTTCCCTTGTTGTGGACCTTCTGCTTCCCACGGCCGGCGGGGTGGCGGAGGCCCGCCGGCCTGCACGCCGCCGCCCATGCCCGGCGGGCGCGGGTAGGGGCGGCGGTTCGAGCGGGAGGGCCGGCGCGAGCGGGCGCGGCCCGGGGCGCGGGGGCGGGCTCTGCGGAGAGGACGTGGCCCCCGCGCCTGCGCGAGCCGGGCAAGGGTGGCGCCGGGCCCGCTAGGCGGGCCTCGCCCGTTCCCTCTGGCAGCGCCACGCACCGTCCTCCTCGCAGCGCTCACCCCCCCCCTCCTCTGCCGGTCCAGGGCCGGCCGGCGGAGTTGGCCGCCCGCGGGGGAACGGGTGCGCCCACGGCGGGGTGGACGTTGCGGCGCCGCGCGGGAGTGCACGTCAAAAACAGCCGGTGCGCCGTGGCACCGGCGCGGGCCGCTTCCGCGCGAAGCCGGGGCCGCGGGTGGGGCCCCAACGGCCCGCGCCTGCCGGGATCCGCCCCGCCCGGGCGCGGGCACCCCATGCCGTGCAGCGCCGCCCTCCGCGGGGAGGGCTTGCCCGCGCCCGGCGGCTGCGCCCGGCTCCTCACCGGCTGGGCGTGGCGAGCCTCTGGCGCCCCGGGCCATACCCCCTGACGCCGGGGGCCCGCGTCCTCCTGGCCAAGCTCGGCCGCCCTCACGGCCACGCCCGCCGCGCCCGCTTCCAGACCGCGGGCACCCGGTTCTGGGGCTGGCCGCCGGATGCGTCCGCTCGGCCTCCCCTGGAGCCGCCCTACACTCCGCTCCAGAACGGGCGCCGCCGGGCGCAGCCCCGCCCCCTCGCCGCCGCGGGGCGCCCGAGGTAGCCGAACGGCACGAGCAAAGTGTTGTACCCGCCCCCTCGCCGCCGCGGGGCGCCCCCTCGGAAGCCACAGGCTACCGCTCACGCCGCCCGTAGGCGCACACTCTCTCCAGCATGCCGGAGATGTTGCAATCTAAACGGGACACGCGCTAGGCGAAATCTTTAATGCCGCTCCTGTTCGGGCTTCGCCTTCTCGCACGCAGCCACGGTGAGGAGTTTTGGAACATCGGCCAAGTGATTCAGACGTCTGCCGCCGGCTAACGACGGAAGACCGCTGAGGGGCCTGTGATGTTGGTTTTCGAGGGTAAGGGCCAGCAAAGGAGGTGATTCAGGAGATTGTCGGGCAGTCTCCGGTCCCTCCGTGCCGGGGGGGGGGGCCTGCTCACGTGATAGGTCACTTGGAGGGAAGGCCTCCGATCCCTCCGTGCCGGGGGGAGATCTCCAACACCGACAGGCCACCAGCGGTGAGGGATGGGTACCCCTGGGCCTAGTCCACTGGGGAATGAGGATGGCCACGGCGCGCCATCCGGCCCATCCCATACTCCTGGGCAACCGCAGCAACTGGCACAGCCCTGTCAGAGGATTTGCGCGGACTGCGAAACAACCGGCATACGTCTAAATCAAGCCGTCTCCTAGGCTGTCCGACAAACCGAGTCCACCTCAGACTTCGATACCTTAGCGTCGGCCGTATAATGGACCCTTATTCTCCCGAGGTGGACTTTCGCCACCTGATCGGCTTCAAGATCAAGATCCGTGATATACGAATCGTCAAGATTCGGTCCACCAAAGGCCTAGTTGGTCGACTTTTGAGTCTTATTAGATGCCATTACAACTGGGCTAAATTTGCAAGAGGGTTGTAGATGGTAAAGTACCCATCACCGGTTGAAAAGGATTGTGGTTTTGCTGTGGCGGCTTCCTCAGTGAGAACACCATCATCAAAGGCAGTCTCTACCGCTTTTTTCCCAGTCAGCGGCCACCGGTGTTTTTAATGCCCGTTTCCCAATATGGCTTGTCGCGACGACTTGCTCAATTTTCTCTTCATGACTGATGGAGATTGCATCCTTGTGAACCGACTTGATCGACTAGAGAAAGAATCTCTGATTTTTCTTGCTCGCCTCTTCTGCATCTTCCCTTGTTGCTATCTCCCCATCTTGAGTCGATTCTCTTGCGCCCAACCTTCTTTGAAAGGAACAGTAAAATATGGGGTAAGCGACATCTTCTTAAACTTCCACTCACCATTCTGTCTGGCGTATTCATCGTCATAGCGGGCGGCCACAAAATACGCCTCCCCTTTTGAGATGGTCTTCGCTTCGAGGTAGGCATAGCCTTTACCCGTATCCCCCTGCACTTCAACCACGTGGTTATGTATAAACTGTTTGACAAAAGACAGCAGGCTTTCCACGCCGTGAAAAAACCTCGCCAGCTCGGCCCTGCCGGTGGCTTGACCCAGATAGTCAAAATCGAGGATCGCATCCTCAGTGAACAGACCGGGGATAGCTTCCAGATCCCCCTCGTTGATGCACTCGTGATAACGGAACCGTAGCGAGCGAATGGCTTCGTAGTCGCTCAGATCCTGAATCTTTGCTTCCAGCGCCTGCAAACGGGCTTCGACATCTTGAGACATTGTTCCCTCCCTTTTACCTTTGTTCTTTCGGCCCCAAACCTTCAAACCACGGCAGTACCAAGGTTTCATTGATGGTGTACGTCAAAGCATGGCTCCAGTCGGGCAACTCGGTGTACTTCACCTTGTAGCCGATGTGTTCGAGCAGTTCATTTGATGAGCGAATGGCTTCAACCGGAAAGACGAAGTCATGCACTCCGTGAATGACATGAACCGGCACATTGATGCCTCGCTTCTGTCGCAGCATCCCATCAGCGACGGGGCTCAGTTCACCTGCGATAGGCGCTATCCCGGCAAAGAGTTCGGCCTGATCCCACCCCAGCAGATAGGTATAGGTCCCACCATCAGAGAGACCGGATAGATACACCCGTGAACGGTCGACCTGATAAGTCTCACACACGGTGTCAAACATGGCTCGGATAGACCGGCTGTCCACCGGCGGTTGTAGGACAGACCACGTTAGCCCCAAGGACTTTGGCGCCAGCAGCAAATACCCTTTGCTCTTAGCGGCACGAAGCCACGTCCAGACGTAGTCATTACCCCGGCCATACCCACCATGAAGACAAACGATGAGGGGCCAGTCTGTGTCGGGCCGATAGTATTCCGGAACGTATAGCGAGTATTCGGCATGCTCCTGAGTCTGTGGCTGATGGATCATACCAACCAGCACCTTCACACCGTCGGCTTGCGTCTCCAGGACATCGCACTGGGACGCGGCCTCCGGCAGCAGCCAGTATTGGGAGAGCGTCGGGAGGTAGGCGCGTTGGTTGTATAAGATGTCCAACCCTCGACACAGCGAGAAGCGACTGTTGACAAACGCCCCGCCAAAGTTCGACCCGGGCGCCCCGCCGAGAAAAGCGGCGCTGGAATTGCTGAGATGCGTCAGCGCGGCACAGAAGGCAGCGTGAAACTCGGCGATCTCTTCGGGCGGTTCGAGGCCAGCGGTGCTGGAGTGTGCAGTGTCAAAAAAATCACCAAGAGTATCTCGTATACGTCCTTGCGCCTCTGGAATTTTCCCAAAGTGCATATTCTCTTGAACGTTTTCAAACGTCCGTAAAAAGAGCAGGATTTTTTCTTCCAGCGGCCGAATGGACTCCTGGTACTGTTCCTGGCTCATCATGCTTCTCTTGGCCCCCTTTCACGTCGATCCTCCCTGCTTCTTTTTTCCCCTACGCGCGGCCTTTGTACAATCCTTTGCATCTGCTTGCAAATTCCTATCGTGCGCAGGAGTTGGCAGCTCCAGAATCCCGGATCGGACCGGAAACAAAATGGCCCAGAGCATCGACAATATTCTGGAAAACCCGCACGCCGGCCTGATCTTTCCCAATTCCGGGTGAGGCATAGATCCGGCCTAGGGCCTGTTACCATTATCGCAACGCATTGATGATGAGTGCGAAGACGATGCATCCGAGGAATAGTACGTCGCGTTGCTCGAATCGCGAGCAGAGGCGGCGGCATCCCTGCAAGCGACGCAACACCCGCTCGATTGCGGTGCGCCGCTTGTCCAGCTCACGGGCAGACGCCCAAGGGCTCACCCGGCTCCGTCGCGGCGGCACCACGGGCGCATACCTCAGCGCCACGGCCAGGGGCCGCGTCTGGTCGCCCGCGGACGCCCGGTCCCTCATCCATGCGGGAGGAGCGGGGGGCGGGCCCAGGCGAGTCCGCCACGGGCGGCCCGCCGGGGCGGCGGGGGCGGGCCCGGGCGAGCGCGCGCAGACGAGCGCCGTGCGGTCATCCGCGGCACCCCTATGCAGCGTGGGGGTCCAGCCGCCTCGGGAGCGGCCGAGGGATTGAGGACCGTTTTTTTGGCTCCCCCGTGCCCGGCGGGAGGGACCTGGACGAGGGAGCTGTCGAGCGACCGGGCCGCCCGCTTGAGGCGCACGCTCGGTGCGCGGTGCCGAGGCTCGCAGACCCGATCAAGCACGCCGGGTTGCGACCCGCGGGGCAGCCGGGTGTAGAGGGGGGCCAGGTGCAGAGGGGGGCCAGGTGCCACATCGGGCCGGGAACCCGCGCCCTTTGCCGCCAGGCTCGGCGACAGACAAGAGGGCGGGGAACACGGGGCGAGCGGAGAGGCGGACCGGGCCGCGCGGCACCGGGAGAGGGGGCGCGATCCGGGCGTATGGAGCTTGCGTGAGGTCCATACAACGAGGATACCAGAATCAGGCGCATTAGTGTTAACAGGCCCTAGGCAAACTCTGGCACATATCAAAGCGGCCGAGATTGACCTGTACGCTAGCATTTCCCTGTTCGGCGATCCGGCGATGCCATTTCACCCTCTCGGTATAATCCTGCGGGACCCTTTGTACATATAGCCGAGAGTGAACTCCGCTTCCATGTTTCCGACTTCGGCAGCCGCTCGGCAGGCAGCGAACCGAATTGTGGGTGCCAGGTCAGTCCTGAGACAATTGGCGATATCAACATCCTCTGCCGGAACGGGACCACGCAGGCCCACATAACAAGGCGATAAGTGCATGCCTCGACCGCACCGTTCGCACGGCAGGAGAGACATTCCAGCGTAACCGTACGAACGCCGAAAGTCAGTCTAGGCATTGCAAGCAGAGGCAAGGACATGCGAGTGGAATTTATCGGCTTGGGGAATTATGGGCGGCCCGATGGCCGCCGCACACGCCCTGCGCCAAGAAGCAGCCCGGACCCAGCTTAAACACTTGGCTACTTGAGCCAACAGTCCCAAAACCGTTGCGGCTGGCGGGTGAGAGGACCTTCCCTTATTACCCGGCCCGACTGAGGTTGAAACTATCGCGTGAGGCGAAGAAGACCTCCTCTGCGGTTCGTACCCCAACTCCGTCTATATCGACCTCTCGACCAGCTCGCTGGCCCTCGTTCGAGAAATTCACTCCGCCTGCTAGGAGCAAAACGTCCGTGCCCTTGATGCCCCGGTCAGCAGCGGCCCGGTTGGGGCTCAAGCCGCCACGCTAGCGGTGAGGGATGGGGGCGACCCCACTATCTACTATGAGCGGGTCGGCCGCCGAAACGTATGGCCCGGTAGCATGCCAATGAACACGTGCGACCCCACTATCTATCTATGAGCGGGTCGGCCCCGTCCTCGACGCGTCGGCGTGAAGACCGGGGTTGAATTCGAGGCGCTCCGCCGCGCCACCGCAGACGGCGCTATGGGCCAAGGACTCGCCCCGAATCACACCCTCCCGCAACGCATATCCAAAGACGACTTTGATTGCGTTTGCTTTGTCTGGCACCTTGCCCGTACGGATACTGGGCTCGCCACAAGCTTAGGGCGGGAGTTTGGGATACCACTGAAAATGGCCAACCTGTTGGAGCAGGAATTCATTGAAGCGCTTGCCCTCGGCTAGGATGGGCGCGACTCGACCTCAGTGTTCCTCATTGCAAGAGGAGCGGGCAGGCGTGAGAGTCCGCTCCCCCTAACCCTTACTCCGCCCCTATGGCGTCCAGGCCAACTTGGGCACAGTCTATGTCCTCAGCCTCAGTCCCTCCACTCGCCCCAACGCCACCGAGCAATGTCCCCTCGATAACAATCGGCAGTCCACCACCGGCGAGGAGCATGGGTTCACCGACCAGTTGAGTCAAACTCTGAAATAAGTCCGGGCGTTGCTCCGCAAGTTCTTCCACCGATGCTGAAGGGCGCCGAAACGTTGCCGCAGTGAAAGCCTTTGCCTGGGCCACCCGGGCCGTCATCCAACGGGCTCCATCCATGCGGATGAGCGCTATCTGGCGTCCACTCGCATCGACGACGGCAAAGCTCATGGTCCAGCCTTGTTTGCGTGCTTCCGCCTTGGCAGCGTCCAGAAACTGCTCGGCCAAGGCTAGCGTCAGGGTGGGCACCTGTGGGTCTTGTTCCGCTTGCCTCATCTCCTCAACGGCCTCCCCCGTCTCTTGGCCGGGCGGCGGTGCAACCGCTTCAGCCGTCGCTGTGGCGTCCCCTGGTATTTGTTCTTGGGCCTGAACCCAAACGGTCGTCAAGCCCACACTCAGCATGAAGCCCAGAATGACACAGGCTCTCCGCACATCCACTTTCCCCATCTCTCCCCCTCCTTCCACTTAATTAGCACGGGCCGCGAGCGGGCCCAGAGCAGCTTCCATTATCAACTCTTCCGCTTAAGGAAGCAACACGGCATTCAGTTGTCCCGCTTCTCATCTTAATTTTCCCTTTTATCGGTCTTCATTGCCGGGCTGCTCTCTCGTGCCCAGGAGATGCTTCCCTCCTCGGAGAGATATAGGAGCTTTCCTGTTGACAGCCACAGCCGGCCTATGGCATGGTTCGGCAGGGACTGAGTGAGCGTTCAATTTTTCCACCTAATGATAGGAGGGCACATTATGGCCGAATATGACGTACTTATCCAAGGCGGCACCATTGTCGATGGCTCCCGCATTCCTCGCTTTATGGGAGACGTTGGGATTAAAGATGGCAAAATCGCGAAGATCGAACCAAATGGAAAGCTCAATCCGAGCGATGCGGCCCAAACGCTGGACGCAAACGGGCTTATCGTTGCGCCAGGCTTTATTGATCTCCATACCCACTACGATGCCCAGATCAACTGGGATCCCTATGCCACGCTGTCTGGCTGGCACGGGGTCACCTCGATCGTGCTAGGCAATTGTGGATTTGGTTTCGCTCCGATGAAACCCGAAATGCGTGATCGTGCCATGCTGACGATGTCTCGCGTCGAAGCTATCCCCTACGAATCCATGAAAGCCGGTATGAAGTGGGAGTGGGAGACCTTCCCCGAATGGCTGGATTTTCTTGACCGGACGCCTAAAGGGGTGAACGTCCTGAGCTTCGTTCCTATTGCACCGATTATGATCTGGACCATGGGGCTCGAAGCAGCCAAGAGCCGCCCGGCCACAGACAAGGAAAAGCAGACCATGTGCCAGATTCTGAGTGAATCCCTTGATGTGGGGGGCTGCGGATTCTCGGCCCAGCGTTTGGGAGATGGCTTCGTGTCTGTCCAGCGCGACTACGACGGTACCCCCATGGTGACAGACACTATGGCTGACGAAGACATGCTCGCTTTTGGACGGGTATTGAAGGAGCGGGGAGAAGGCTTTATCCAACTCACCCAATCCAGCCCGGACTTTGAAGCCGATATGAGATTCTATGACCGTTTGGCCGACGAATGTGGCCGGCCGATCTTATTCAATGCCACGGCTACGCGTGACGACCGGCCGAGTATCCATCGCCGCATCCTGCGTTGGATGGAAAAGACCAACAAAGCCGGACGCAATATCTACAATCAGACCGCGACGTTCCGTCAAGGGTTGTACTTCAGTTTTGCCGATATGTCAGGATTGTTCGACGGCAATGATGTCCTGCGTGAAGTGACCATGGGCACGCCAGCCGAGCGGCTTGAAAAGCTCAAAAACCCTGCCATTCGCCAAGCTTTGGTCGCAGAATATGATACCGGCCATACGCCGGTCGTAACCGGATCGCTCAAAGACTTCACGATTGAAACCGTGAAGAACAAGAAATTTGAGCAGTTCCTTGGCAAGACGGTCGAAGAAGTCGCCAAGATGGAGAACAAGCATGTCATAGACGCGATGTTCGATATTGCGGTTGAGGAGAATCTGGAAACCGAATTCTATACCCCCGCTCGCAATGTCCGTGCGGACTATGTGTCTGAACTGATGTCTTCACCGTACAGCATGGCCGGGGTGTCAGACGGTGGTGCGCATACCAAATTCATTACCATTGGCGCCTATCCAACTGACCTGCTGACTTGGATGGTGCGCGACGCCGGTTTTATGAGCCTGGAAGAAGCTCATTATCGCCTGAGCGGCATGCCTGCCCAGTGCGCCGGCTTCCAGAATCGCGGCGTCCTGCAAGAAGGGGCCCGAGCAGATGTGGTCGTCTACGATCTTGAGAACTTGAAGCTTACCCCCGAGAAGCCAAAAGTCGTGCACGACTTTCCAGGCGGCGAATGGCGGCGCGTCCAGTACGCTGAAGGCTATCGCTGGATCATGGTGAACGGTAACGTTACTTTTGAAGACGGCAACTGCACCGGCGCAACGCCAGGTCACCTGCTGCGCCACGGCAGAGACTAAGCCTTACCGACCTCTTACATACCCACCGAAAAGGGGCGGGATTTTCCCTGCCCCTTTCCGGTTCTCAGGCGTCGCCCTCCGGGAGTGAAGCCTACTCTCCCGGCGCGTGAGACGGCCGCGGGAAGCCCCGAATAGCAACCACGGTCCGGTCCTCGTCCTGCCACCGTGAATGCGCAAAACCTGGATTCGCCACATAGAGTGTGCCCGCATGGACCACGAGGCTGGCGTTACCGTCCAGCGGTGCGGATTGCTTATTCGCCACCACCACCCGCCGCCCCCCGTCAGGCGACAGGCCAATAATTTCGTTCCGAAAAATCTCTGAAACGTAGATATCCCCCTCCTCGTCCAAGGCAATACCGTCGAGGAAGCTGTGGCCACGGGATACGACGATCGGCTCGCCAGCACTGCCGTCCGACTGAATAGGAATCCGCAGCACGAGGGGGTCGCCGCTGGTGGCCGCATAAATATTCCGCTGTCCCGCATCAAGGGTCAGGGCATTCACCCCAAGAGGGAAGCCAGAATACGGCGTCGCCGACCAGTGAAGCAACGGATGCTCTGACCACAAGGTAACTCTGCCGTCCGGCATGATTTTCCAAATCCCCGCATAGGTCAGATCGGCCAGATAGATATTCCCCACATCGTCAATGGCAACATCGTCAGGGAAGCAAAAGGGCCAGCCATCCCTGCGGGTGGCTACCGGCGTGACCTCACGTGTTTCGGCATCAACCCGGTAGACCCCACTCGTCACATCGGTGGCATCCCGACAGGCAGGGTGGCGTGGGTCGCCGGCCCGGTCGTATTTGGAGCGGGCTTTGTACGCCACGTATAAGTTGTTGTCCTTGTCCGAGGCGAGACCAAGGACATAGCCCTTTCCGCTGTCGGCCTCGGCGGGAATCCAAGCAATGTGGACGTATTGCCCGTCCTCTTTGAGCTGCACGATCTCCCCGGTATCGAACATCGAGGCATACAGTCTGCCCTGATTGTCCACCCCGATCCCCTCCGGGGCAGCGGGCAACTGCGTATAGATTTGGGCCCTAAAGGCCTCTACTGGCAATTCCTCCGTCGCGACCCGCGGCATGCCTTCTGCCTCCGCTCGGCCTTCTTGGATTCCCTGCCCTCCTAAATCTTCCGTTTGGCCCGCCTGGATTTCCTGCGCTCCCAAGTCCTCCTCTGTGATTGCCTGTGCCGTGACGGCGTGAGCCGTCACGGCCCCCATAAGCAGGGTGCCCAGTATACCCAGTATCTTTTGCATTGCAGCGTATGGCCTCTCAATCATTATACCGCTTCGGCAAGTAGGGCTTGAGCAGTCTGAAAGTCCCGCGTCTCACGCCCTTCAGTAAACCAAGCGCTGGTCTCTGTCAGCACCCGGCGTGCACTCTCTCGTTTGCCCTGTTTGCACCACTGCTGGGCTAGGCTCGTTGCAGCGCGCAACTCCCACGACTTGGCCCCTTGTTGGCGGGAAACAAAAAGGGCCTTCTGAAAACACCCTTCTACCTCACTGTTTGGTCCGGGAGTGCTCGTCTGCGCTAAGAGTTTGTTTGTCTCCCGCCTCAGCAACAACTCGCCCCGCAATCGGTACAACTCCGCTTCCGAGAAACGCTCGGCACTGATGCTGACAACCGCCAGGGCCTCATCAAGGACCGCCAAACCCTTTTCAATCCGCCCGATCTTTCCATACTGCTCGGCCAAAAGGCCAAGGAAGTAGGGTCGGAGAAGTTCCGCTCCAGTGGCACGCCAAGCAGTGATCACCCTTTGTAATTGCTCAACAGGCGCTTCGTCGTGCGATTGCGCGGCCGCGGCCCAATCCCGGAAGATCGTCCCGATCAACTCCCAATCGGGAAATCCGCACTGCTGCGCGAGGGCAATCCCGGCTACGGCACGCTCGTGGGTTACCCCCGCTTCGCCACGAAGCTGATGCAGCAGGCCCGTCCAGTTCAAGGCAGCCGCGAGACTCAGAGTATGCTGATGGGCTTCTTCTTCTGCCCGTGCCATCGCTTCCCGGCTCTTCTGTAGGGCCTGTTCCGGGTAGCCTAAAACCCATAGGGCAAGCGTCTCATATAACAAGCAGACGGTTCGTGGATCTGTGCCGTATTGAAACGCCAGGGCTTTATGCTGTTCCGGCTTATGCAGCGCCACGGCTTTTTGGAGGTGTTCTCGCGCATGGGCAAACTCACCGGTCCACAACAAGGTATTGCCTAAGGCGCGGTGCACCTCTATGAGCAGGTCGGGATCATCCAAATGTTGGGCCAAAGCGAGTAATTGCTCACCCAACTTCCGCGCCGTTCTGAGCTCGGCCCGCATCTCGTGGACAACCCACAGGCCACGGAGCACCTGAAAAGACTGCGGCGTTTCTCCAAGTTGCTGACACAGTTCCTGGGCACGGGCATACGCGCGTTCCACCTCCGGGGCGGCGTAGCCCTTGGTCGCCATAAGACTCGGACCCAGGCGGGTCTGGATGGTCAACTCCCGGAGGGTCCGGTCGGGCGTCTCCGGGAGTTCATTGAGAAGCGCCAGCCCCTTAAGGAAATGGCCTATACCCTCACGGTGCGCCGAGCGTTGCACGGCCTGCTCTCCGGCGTACTGCCAAAATCCAATAGCCTGATCGAGCAGGCCGGCTTCGGTGTAATGGTGGGCGACGAGTTCCGGTTGCTGGTGTCTGATATCGGAGAACTGCTTGACGAGGACATCGGCGACATGGTGATGAATCTGCTGGCGCCTGCTCTTGAGCACAGACTGATACGCCGCGTCTTGGAGCATGGCATGCTTGAAGACCCAGCGGGCCTGGGGGAGCATACCTTTTTGAAAGATCAATTCAGCCTCCACGAGTTGAACCAGCCCCCACGTGAGCCGCTGCTCATCGGACGGCCAGACCGCACGGATCAGGGCATACGAAAAGGCGCGGCCGAGGACAGCGCCGATTTGAACAACATCTCGTGCAGGACTGCTGAGCTGATCGAGCCGAGCCATTAAGGAATCCTGAAGCGTGGCAGGAATCGTGTGGGGAGCCCCCTCCTCTCCATTTTCGGGCACACTCGTCTCGATAACAGTTTTAGTCAGC
Source organism: uncultured Binatia bacterium (SeqCode) (assembly GCA_965116085.1). GTDB lineage: Bacteria > Desulfobacterota > Binatia > Bin18 > Bin18 > Bin18. The sequence goes on along the minus strand of OZ220487.1, from coordinate 2,662,279 downwards.
TCTTCAACAAAAAGCGGGACTCCGTCTGTCTGCGCCGCAATATGCTCCGCCAAGTGTTGAGACAGCCGTTGGCCTTGGGCAACATGGGTAATGAGTTCCTTAACCGGCCGGCGCTCCAAACGGCTCAGTTTCAGCAAGTGGACCGGCGGCAAGGGGGGCCATGGAGGAGTGAATTCCGACGAACGAAAAACCAGGAGGACGAAGAGGCGAAGCGGGGCAACCCCCTCAATAAGCATCTGCACCAGATTGAGCGTCGAAGGGTCGACCCAATGCAGGTCTTCCCAAACGATGAGAAGGGCCCCCTCTTCCGATTCTTCGGCCAGCCAAGCGACCAGGGCTTCCTGCGTCTTCTGTCGCTGCCGCTCTGGACTCAGCTTGAGCGGAGTGAAGCGGTCGGGCAACGGCAATGACAATAGGGAGGCAAAGAGAGCTACGCTTTCCTCCGGCAGATGGTGATAGCCTTCCAGTGCGATCTCTAAACGGCGAAATTTTTCCCCCTCGGGCTCATCGCCTTGAAACTGTAACCACCGTTGGAGATGGTCGATCACCGAGTAAAAGGCGGTGTTGCACGCATAGGGCGAGCAGCGGAATTCCCGGCGTGCCTCACCTGCCTTGGCCACCTGCTCTTTGAGTTCCTGGACCAAGCGGGACTTCCCAATACCCGGCTCTCCACCCAACAACACGACTTGTCCCTCTCGGGCCTTGGCCGCCTCCCACCGTTGCCGTAAGAATGCAAATTCTTCCGCTCGTCCAACCAGGGGAGACAAGCCGGCTTCAAGCGCTACCTCAAACCGGCTTTGCGCACCTTCTTCCCCCATGACTTGGTAGACTGAGATAGGAGCCGCCTTGCCTTTGAGCACGTGTGGCCCAAGCGTCTGACACGCGAAAAAACCTTCGACAAGCCGATAGACCGCAGCGCTCATCACGACCGTATTGGCCTTGGCAACGGCCTGAAGGCGCGCTGCTATATTGGGGGTGTCACCGAGTGCGAGGTGCTCGCGCCGCTCGCCGACCCCCACATCACCCACCACAACCTGTCCGGTGTGAATGCCGATCCGCAGCCGAATCTGCGGTGTGTCTTTTGTACTCGGACGGAAAGACGGCCGGCGCTCGGTCTGCCTGAGCTGTCTGTTCATCTGACCCAACTCAGCAAGGATGCCTAAACCCGTTTTCACAGCCCGTACTGCGGCATCTTCACGGGCGAGCGGATAGCCAAAATAGACCAGAATCCCATCGCCGAGATACTGAGCGATATAACCGCCGAAACGTTGAATCACGCCCGCGCAAGTCTCTTGATACGTCCGGACGATAGCCTGCCATTCCTCGGGATCAAGTCGGCCGGTGAGGGCCATTGATTCCACAATGTCGCAGAACATGACGGTTAACTGCCGCCGCCCGGTAGGCGCCTGCACCGGTACGGGGGCGAGTGGCCGAGGGGACTCTCGCGTTGGCTGAGTTGATAGCACAGGGGCCGTTTCACCAACCGGACGGATGAGCAGAGAAGTGCCACACTCGTCACAAAACTTTGCTCCCGTCCGGTGAGTTTGCCCACAATTCGGGCACGACATAGGCGGGCTCTCCTGTCCCCGGCTTCTGCTGCTTGATCCTGAGAGACTGATGAAACCTCAATCGCTCTTACCACTCGATGGTTGCCGGGTCTCCCTTATATAGGGTGCGGACATAGGCGATGACTTTCCAGGCCTCCTCTTCGGTGATCACCCCATCGTAACCGGGCATTTTGTTGCGCCCGGTCATGATCTGGTCCATCACCCGGGTGTCGTCACCCGCGTCTTCTTTCCATTCCTCATCCGTTAAGTCGGGCCCCATACCTCCCCCACCACGTAAGCCGTGGCAGCTATAACAATTCAGGAGCTTGTAGAGATCTTCTCCTTCGCTGATCGCTGCTGGATTTCCCGTGTAGGGATTGAGCTTTACCAACCCGTTGGTCACTTGCCCGACCTCCCCACGGGTCTCAGTCGACCGATCCGCAGAAGCTTGAGGCATTTGTGTGGCGGAGACTTCCGTGCCCCGTTGAGGGTCATGAGACCCGGTCGGTGGAGGGGCAATCCCGGGGACACCGTAGTCAACCAAAATCTGCCGGATTTCTTCCGCGTGCTGCGTCAGCAGGCCATTGAGTGTATTTTTCAGCGCCCCGTCACTCTCCCGAACGCCGAGCGCAATATCATAGGCAAAGAGGAGAGAGGGTGACTCCTCCTCAGACGCTATAGGCACTACCCGTAGTGGGATGGAGTACCGTTGGGCAAAATAGCCGCCGATCGGTCCCCACACAATAGCGGTATCAATCTCTTTGTTGGCGACGGCCTCGATGATTTTTCCCGGTGGACTGGGGTCGGCATAATTGCCGAAGACGCTATAGCCAACTACCCGATCCACAATTCCGCGCTTGCTCAGCGCATGGGCTGGCGGACTGTTGGTGTAGTCATCCCCGATCAGGTGCACACCGATTTTCAATTCTTTGAGGGCAGGATCATCCAAAGAGGAGAGGTCGTACGGGGCATCTTCAGGGTAGACAAAGGCGTAGACCGAACGGTAATACGGCTGCGTCGTCAAGACCATATCAATGTCGGCCGGCAGACCCATGACCACGTCGCACTGGCCAGCGTTAAGCGTACTGCGCAGGAAGCCCCGTCGCTGAGGCCACCAGGTATAGGAGACGGTTTGGCCCAACCCATGAGCCAGGACTTCGGCAATTTTATTCTCAAACCCTTCTTGCTGCCGGTTGGAAAACGGCAGATTATTCGGGTCTGCGCAGACCCGAAACGGCTGCGCCGCCTCTCCAGCCTCCATTGTCCAAGCGACAGCCGGGAAGAGCGAGGCAGAGAGAAACAGGAGGAGGGAAAAACAGGCGGAAGCGTGGGGGGCTGCTCGCCGTCCCCCCTCAGTTTGGTTGAGCATATAGAGACTGTGCCGTGGGTCGAGAGCGCCCATTTACTCAAGCGCAAAGACGTATAACATCCCGCCTTTATTCGTATCTTTTCCCAGGTCGCCAAACGCGCCGACCGCGCCAAGCGCTGCGGTAGGATCATCCGTTGACAAGTCACCGGCGACGACGAGGCCGGACCAGCCACCGATCCCGGACAGGATCGCTACGTACTGCTTACCGTCCGGACCGAGATAGGTCATAGGCGCGCCAATAATGCCGGAGCCGGTTTTGAACCTCCACAAATCTTCGCCAGTCGAGGCGTGAACCGCTTTGAACCAGCCGTCCATGGTCCCGTAGAACACGACATCACCGCCGGTCGAAAGCGCGCCACTCCAGGCGGACCACTTTTCCTTAATGCCCCATTTTTTTTCACCGGCAACCGGGTCCCAAGCAATGAATTCCCCGCGGTGTCCGCCAGGTCCGGGGAACATTTTGACAATGGCGCCGACATAGGGCACGCCGGCAATATAGCGGACCTTCGTCCCCTCGTAATTCATACACAAATGGTTGGTCGGCACGTAGAAAAGCTTGGTTCTCGGTGAATACGACACGGGCTGCTGGTCCTTGGTTCCCATAGCACCAGGGCAGATATCTTCCGTATTCACCCCTTCTTTTGTACGCTTGTCCGGGTTCTCGACAGGCCGGCCGGTTTCGAGGTCAATCTCTTTAGCCCAGTTCACTTCGCCAAATTTATCTGCCGCCAGAACCTTGCCGGATGTCCGATCGACTTTGTAGGCGAAGCCGTTCCGGTCAAAGTGAACCAGGACTTTCTGGACTTGGCCGTTTCCGTCTGTCGGGAGATCGACCAGAACGCTCTCGTTAACCCCGTCATAATCCCACGCATCGTGGGGGGTCATTTGATATGCCCACTTGGCCTGGCCCGTATCTGGATTCCGGGCAAACAAGGTCATGGACCATTTATTATCCCCCGGCCGCTGATCAGGATTCCAGGCACCCGGATTCCCGGTCCCATAGTAGAACAGGTCAAGTTCAGGGTCGTAGCTATACCAACCCCAAGTCGTCCCACCGCCCCGCTTCCACTCCTCGCCTTTCCAGGTTGTCACTCCCAGATCCTTGCCTTGATGCGAGTCATACGGGGAGGAAAACCCTTTGCCAATCAATACCTCGGCATCCGGTCCGGTACTATACGCGCGCCAGACCTGCTCACCCGTGTCGATGTGATTGGCGGTGACAAATCCGCGTACGCCAAACTCCCCTCCGCTTATGCCAGTAATGACTTTGTCGCGTACGACCAGCGGCGCCATGGTAATGGTCTGCCCCTGTTTAATGTCGCCCTGCTTGACCTTCCACAACTCCTTCCCAGTTGCAGCATCAAGGGCAACCGTGTGGGTGTCGAGTTGATTGAAAAAAATCTTGCCCGCGGCATAGGCTGCCCCCCGATTCACCACATCACAGCAGGCAATCGGAATGGCATCCTCGCTTTGTACGGGTGCATATTTCCATTTAATCGCATAGCCCGGATCCGCCAGATCAATGGCATACACGATGTTGGGAAAGGGGGTCACAATATACATGGTATCGCCAATAACCAGCGGCGAGCCTTCGTGTCCGCGCAGGACACCGGTTGAAAACGTCCAGGCGACTTTCAGGTCTTTCACATTCTGCGTGGAGATCTGGTCTAGGCTGCTATAACGAGTGAGGGCGTAGTCTCGGCCCGCAGTCACCCATTGGCCAGAGGTTTTCTGCATATCGAGCAACTCCTGCGAGGCCTGCCCAAGTTGAGAAAAAAGCGGGAAGAGGAACAGTCCGGCAGCGAGCAGTAGCGTCTGCCCCCAAGCAGCAACCCCTCTGAGAAATCGAGTCTTCATAATGCCCTCCTTATGCATCCTCTTCAGGAATCCGAAACGCATACCCGCTCTCTGGAGCCCCATCCCCCCTCGCTCTGCTGACAGAGCGGGGTCGTACGCCCTTCCCGTCAAGAGAAAGCTACTCTGGGAAGGCTGGTTTTGTCAATCGTGATTCCTTCCGAAACCGGCCTGATGTGTCAGGAAGAGACCGGTGTAGGCCGTCCCAAGGAAGGCCGCTTCAGCCAGAATTTTCAAGCCTTCCTCAACACCGCCGAACCATTTTCCCAAGCTGGCGCTTCCTTCCTGACTGATGCCCATAGAGAGAAACACATCGGGCCGGTTGACCAGGGCAAATCCACACATCACCAAAGGGAGAACCGGTCGATAAGCGGTCAGTTCGGAGCGGTAGACATACAGGACGGCCACACCACTTGACCCATATCCCAGCAGAATCGCATCATCGAGTCGATCCGTCAGCCCGGTCTCTGGGCGGTGCAAGAGTCGGTGCACGAAATGGTCCAGGGATTCATGGATCTTGGCAACCTCGTCTACTGCCAGGAAGAGAAATCCAAGGGCAATCAGCAACCAGACAAAAGCCGGGTGACGCCAGACCGCCAGATCTCGGCTCCCACCCGTCCGCCAGTAGAATATGCCACCGGCAATGCCGCTGGTCACGAGCAGATGCGCAAACGACAGCCATGTAATCGGATCACCTTCACCGGTATACGCAGTAGGATCCTGATGCCAGGCAAAGCCAAGTCCGAGGGCAAGCAAAACAGCGAGAAAGTCGACGTAGACAAGGGCGAGCAGGAAGGTCGTCGGGGTGCAGGGAAAGAGTATCCGATTCACGTCGCCCCTGTCCTCTCCGGGCAGCCGCACCGATGGGCTGTTATTTTGCCGCATAGGCCTTTGCCGGGGAGCCACCCCCTGCTGGGCGAATTGAGAGGAATCGCAACCGGCATACATTTATAGCGCCCGTCCTGCACACAGACCTCAGCCACTTTCTCCACATCCCATAGCTCCCCAAGGGGCATGCCTTGAAGAGCAATGCGCAAACGCTGCCGAAAGCCGACTGCCGGAGCAACGGACCCAGCTTCTCCCGCAACGTTATCTGCGGCAACGGCGGCGGCCTATCGATCTCAGAGCCAGACGACGGTCTCTTCCCAGGCCGCCGGCCCCGGAGAGGCGTACTGCGCTTCGCGAGATCCCAGACTGGCGTGGCACTTCTTTCGTCCTGTTCCGTCCAAGTTTTTCCACCACTCCAGCCAGCCGGCTCGCCGCAGGATATCGCCCGATTCGAGTTGCACCCGTTGCGCGTGCACGACTTTTCCGAGCAGGGGCCCCGTCCATCTCAAACTTTTTTGTCATATCGAGCGGCATCCGCCGTGTTTCCATTATAGTGCGCATCATCCGGCAAAACACCATGTCCGCCGGCGCCGTGCTAGGCCCGGTGCTCGGATACCGATTTCACCTTTTCCGTCAGTCACCGTCCTGCCTGCCGCCGTAATAGCCATACTCGCAGGAGCATATATGACACATAGCCCACTGGATTGAGCGCGGCATCGCAAAATTATCGACCTGGTCGTCACGACCGCCTCGACTGCCTTCGATTATCGTTTCGAGAGCCTTTGCTCCACAATCCGCCGTATAGCGGGATGGGGAATTTCGACGGCAGGCTGAGGTTGAACACCTCGCCAGCCCGAATCCGTCTTGCGGCCCGCTTGACTTTTTCTGGCGTCAGTAGATTCGCTGATCCCAATTGATCTTCCGGACCAAAGACCTCCCCGGCATGGGGCTCTTGTGCCTCTCCTGCGCACGGCGGCTCCCCAAACTTGAGCAGACCCGACATCGCTCCCTTCCCGTGAATTCTCAACCCTCTCCTCGGACCTCCGGCCAGGACGCGCCGGCACTCGCTCCACACTTCTCCTGCCGTGTCCGGGTGACCGTCGGAGAATGGAGCGTCAGCACTGCTCGGGCAACAGGTCCAGCACGGCAAGCGTCAACTCTGGGCCAACCTGCTCGGCAAAAAAATAGTCGTCGACCACACTAGCCATCGGACCGAGTTCAAGGTTGACACTGACCTCGTTTTCACTCGGATACCAACGCAGGCGAAAGCCGAGGGCTTCGGACGGCACGCGATGCACGGTTTGCTGTCCGCCGGGGCCGTCATAAAAATAGTCGCCCTCTTCCCCCTCCCGGCTGACCAGCCACGCGCCCAGCCAGCGCTTCCGGTCTGCCCGTGCTTTCTCGGCCTCCCCCCAGTCCAAGCTCAGTGTCTCGGGCCGTCCGGCGTTCATACTCTGCTCCCCTCAGTACCCAGTTGAACCGGAGGGCGGATCAAGGCCGTACAACTGGGCCGCGTTAAGTCCCAGGACCTGACGCCGTTCGGACTCGGCAAGGTCGCCCATAGTCCGGTCGATAGCCTCCTGCGAACGCGGCCAAGTTCCCTCGTGATGCGGATAATCATCCCCCCACAAGAGCCGGTCGATACCAATCCATTTGCGCGTTTCCAGGCCAACCGGGTCGTCCTGAAAGGTTGCGTAGCCTTGGCGGCGAAAATACTCACTCGGGAGCATCGGCAGCTTGGGCGCAATCCAGAAGTGATGTTTGCGAAAACCTTCGTCCATGACCCAGAGTGTCCAGGCCAGCCAGCCAATTCCGGCCTCGACGGTCACAAACTTGAGCCCGGGGAAGCGCTCCAGCACCCCAGACGCGCACAGATGCACCACTGGATCGATCGCCGTCGATAAGGCGTGAACAACATAGTTGATAATCGCCCCACCATTGCCCGAAGCGGTACGCGGATCTTTGCCCGTTCCCACGTGGAAGCTCATCGGCAGGCCAGTTTCTTGAATGGCCGCCCACAGCGGATCGTACAGAGGGAGGTTATAGGGCTGGTCTGGAACGGTGACGGGGAGGAAAACGGTTTTATAGCCTAACTTGGCGACGCGCTGGACTTCCTGCACCGCAGCGTCAACGTCTTGGGGCGCAATGGCGGCGGTGGGGATGGAGCGGTTTTGTGCTGGACTGAACACTTCAATGGCCCAGTTATTCCACACTCGGCACATGGCGGTCTGCATGGCGGGGTCAGGCGATGTCCACATCAGCAGCCCACGGTTGGGGTAAATGACTTCCGCGTCAATTCCGTCCCGGGCCAAATCCTGCTGGCGCCGCGCAAGATCGAAAGTCCCGCCCTTGGCCCGCTCTAAATCTTCTCCGCTCAGGGTAAAGTCCCGAATACGCTTTTTATCCTGCCCCTCAACGACCAGCCATTTCCGCCCATTGGCATCGACCGTCAGACGCGGAATCCGGTGACGAAACTTGGCCTCGATCCGCTTCTCCCAGAGGTCGGGCGGTCCAGCACATGGCAGTCTGCGGAAACGACAAAATAGTCCTGCATGGGAATCGATGAAGGTATGGACATAAGGCCCTCCCCCGGCTGTCAGCAAGTAGCTCCCGGACGCCTCCACCCCTTAGGCCAGTTCTCCCCGAGCGTCAAGTGTGATCGGTCTGCCACCGACAGGAATCGGGACGGACAGCACGGTCAACTCCAACACAGAGGCTATTGCCAAGCAGGGCGCTTTTCTCTATACAGTCAGGGCTCTACGCACGAACGCATTGCATACCGCATCCCCAGAGCGCCCTTTCTCTATTCGCGAGGCGAAGAGCTGAGGTGGGGGAAGGAAACGCAGGAAAGGGAGCACACATTGACACCGGAACCGCTTCTCTGGGGACTTGCAAAAGGCATAACCGGCTTTATCGGACTCGCTCTGTATTCCAGCTTTTTTGAATGGGCGTTGCATAAGTATTTGATGCACACCCCGACCTTACCCTACTCATTCCACGCCCACGCCCTCGTCCACCATGGACTCTTCCGGGCTGACGCCACCTATCATATCCAGTCCGGGGTCAATCCCAAAAAGGTCACCTTTGCGTGGTGGAACGCGCCCCTGCTCATCGGGCTGCATCTCCCCCTCCTCCTCGGCCTCGGCTGGGCGTTTGGCTGGTCCGTCGGGGTTGGGGGGCTCCTTGCCTTGACCCTCGATTATGCCCTGTACGAATATATTCACTATTGTATGCACGTCCCACGCAATCGTTGGATTGAGCGCACTCAAGCGTTTCAATTCGTGCATACCCATCACTATATTCACCATCGTTATCCCTACCAGAATCTTAACGTGGTGAACGTCGTGGCAGACTGGATCCTTGGCACGATGCGGACGGCCGAGGATGTGAACCTGAGCGCCGACCCCCTCGTCGCCCCTCAGGCTGAGCGGAAGTTGACAGCCCCCCTTGCTGCGTTCTAGCGCGGCTCTCTTTTCCAGGGCTTGAGCACCGGCTCTCTGCCGCACGCTAGGGCTCGACCGCAGGATAAGTCCTGGCGTGCGGCCTCTCCTCGGTACGCCCCCACCCCTTTCCTGATGGTCCGGTGCTCGGACGGAGTCGGCTCGAAGAGCGGCCAGCCACTTGCCGGGTTGGGGTTCCGGCCCCTCCTCGGCGGTGACGGTGGACTGGGTGTCGCCAAAGAGCGGCGTACGGTGGATACCGACCCTTGGGACGTTATAGCTAAACTCAATCGGAATCCCGTTCTGGTCACACGCGCATATCGATGGATACAGCCAGAATCTATCGGACCTGAAACCTCATAGTCCGCAGCCGCCAGTTTGTCTCTGAGGTTCCATAAATCATCGGCAGACTCGACGCCAAACGCGACATGGTCAAAGGCGAGGGCCGCGGAGGGCGACCCCATGCCATTTTTGCGAGCCGGGCTCTGCCTCGTCCCATTCAAAAACGGCCACCGTGTCGGTCTCGGGCATCTCGAAGGAATGATGCCGCAAGCCCGGTTCGCCCCTCGTGGTGGCCGAGCACATCCCGAGCAGGTCACGCCAGAAACGGGCCGTCTTATCCATGCCACCCAGCAACAAACGCCAGAGGGTTCACACCGGTAGACCGGGCCCTGCCTCCTTATTGAGAGGGGCTCTCGTACGCCATTGTCTCTGAATCAGCGGCCCATGTCAGCCGGAGGAAAGGGGGCGGCCGCAGTTTTCGCTCTGGGGAGAGCGTTCTTTGTCCATATAGGCCGTAGCGGAAGAATAGGACGAAACACTATATGGCACCAGGAAAGTCAAGGCGATCTTGCAATACAACTCTGGGGAGAAGTCGAGATTCCAAAGGAGGTCGTACTGATTGATCGCGGTGAGAAGAGGTCCAACGATGCCAGCCACCTTCAGGGCACGCCACACTGTCTCCCGTTGAAACCAATGATACAGGAGGCGCCTGCCTCCACCGGACTGATTCCCTGGTGTCATGTGTTCTCCACTGTCAGGCTGACAGTCTAGGAGGCGGGCTATCCCTTGGCAAGGACGTTGATCACGGCCCGGCATCTTTCTGCCGGAACCTTTTTTATAAACCCGCGTATCCGCAACTAAGGAGGACGCTATGACATGGGTAACAACATGAGCCGAAGGCGAGGCAACCGGACGGCTGGCTATGTACGAAGAGGTCCGCCACCATCCCATGAGCGGTGGGCGAGTGGCCAAGGTCTTCGCCTGCTTGGGGCTGCGCCCGGAGGCGTTGCGCGGGGCGCGGCGGATGAATATGGATATCAAATTTGGGGCGTACCCGCGAGGAGATACTTGCGACTCGGTGTCTGCCCTCAACTGCTGCCATTATCGATCGACGCTCTTCCCACGCAGAGTCTCTGCGCGTATGGAATCGGGCGAGCGCACCCTGGTTCGGCACTTGAAGACCGACCCGGAGAACGCCCCGCTCGAAGCGCAGGATCACGCCATGATCGATTTTGCGCTCAAGCTGACCCGAGCCCCGGCAACGGTGAAACGGGAAGATCGCGAGTTTTTACACCGGTACGGTTTTAGTGAGGAGAACGCCGTCGATATTGCCCTCATCACTTGCGTGTTCAATTTCATGAATCGACTCGCGGACGGCTTGGGAGTCGCACTCGCCCCCCAGATGCAGTATCTGCTGGACGTCAGTGCCGATTAAGGAGTAATCTGCCGTCCGAGTTGGACATCAACTCGGGCGTACTGCCCCCAACCCTATAACGTTTTTTCGAATATCCCGTAGGTTTTGTATATCTGAGCGCCCATGCGTTCGAGGCCGCGCCGCATGGCCCAGTTATCTTTAAGAATCCACGAACATTCAACGAAACGATAGCCGTAGGCTGGGGCGTCTTGCCAGAGCTTGAGATACAGCATGGCGTCAAGACCGCGTACCCGCACATCTGGATTGGTGCCGAGCAAGAGAATCCGCAGGGCATCAATCCGGCGTCTATACCACAGGAATTTCAGGAAGCCGAAAGGGAATAGTCGGCCGTTCATATGCCGAAGGGCCTGATTATAGTCCGGGAGTGCGAGGGCAAAGCCCACCGGACGATTCTCCAGTTCGGCGATAAGACAAAGCCTGGGATCAGCGATGAGGCGGAGCGTGTTGGCAAGCAGGTCCACCTCGGCCTCAGTCATTGGCACGAAGCCCCAGTTGTGCGCCCAGGCCCTATGATAGATGGCGTGCAACACCCGGATTTCCTCTGTGAACCGCCGGAGATCAATGGACCGGATGGTGATAGCTTGTTTTTGCCGCAGGTACTCGACCCCCTGCACAAGCCGCTCAGGAATAGCCACAACATCACCTTCGCGCCGATCAATGAGATAGGCGAATAACTCCTTGGTCTTGGCATAGCCTGCGATGCGGAGCAGCCGAGCATAGCAGGGACGATGGTGGGGCATCATCACCATGGGAGCCGCGTGGAAACCATCGACCAACAGTCCACATTCCTCGTTGGTCGAGAAGCTCATCGGTCCCCGAATGCTCTGCACTCCGCGCTGACCGACCCACTGTTCTGCCGCGGCCAATAACGCCCAGGCAACCTCCTGGTCGTCAATACTCTCAAGAAAGCCGAAGAAGCCAACCGACTCATTATGAAATTGGATATGGCGATGATTGACAATGGCCGCAATCCGTCCCACGACCTGCCCGTTCAGGCGGGCAAGAAAATATTGGACATCGGCGTGTTTGTGGAAAGGGTGCTTTTTTGGAGAGAGGCGTTTTTTCAACTCGAAAAGCAGTGGCGGAACCCAAGCCAAGTCATCGCTGTACAGTTGCTACGGCAGTTGAGTGAAATAATGCAGATCTTTCCGGTTGCGAACCGGGGCTATCCGTATGTCTCTGGGCATCTATAACGCGGCACGCCCTCTAGGTCTCCCCGGTCCCCGCTGAAACCACGGTCCATCACCGAGAAAACACTCCTACACGGCGCTCCTCTCCATCTGGATGTGGGGCCGAATACGGGCAAAGACATCTAGGACAAAGTCAATCTGTTCGTCGGTGTGAGTGGCCATCATGGAAATCCGAATCCGACACGAATGCTCAGGGACAGCCGGAGGAATAACCGGATTGGTAAAGATGCCGGAGTCGAACAATTCCTTCCAGATCATGCCCATTAACCACATATCTCCGACAATAATGGGAATCACTGGCGTATCACTCGACCCAATATTATAGCCCAGACTCTTGAGCCCAGCCTGCATACGGCGGGTATTGCGCCACAAGGCCGCGCGTCGCTCGGGCTCCTCTTCAATGATCCGCAGGGCGGTCAATACCGTAGCCACCGACGGCGGCGGCATGCTGGCGCTAAAAATCAACGAGCGGGCGTGGTGTTTCAGATAGTGAACAACCGACTCCGGGGCAGCCACCACGCCACCAATTGCGGCCAGAGACTTGGAGAAGGACGCCATAATAAGACCGGCCCGATCCTCTACACCGAAATGCTGCGCCGTCCCACCACCGTTTTTGCCCAACACTCCAAAGGCATGTGCACCATCAATCATAATCTCGGCATTGTACCGCTCGGCCAGCGCAGCCAAACTCGGCAGGTCGGCGATATCACCTTCCATGGAAAAAATACCATCGGTGACAATCAGCTTCCCCGCCTTGGGCGGAGTCTTCTGCAACTGCTGTTCCAGGGTTTCAATACCCCCATGCGGATAGCGGAGTACCGTCCCGTGGGCAAGCTGAGAGCCGTCTACCGCGCTGGCGTGGTCAAGTTTGTCCAGATAGAGGTAATCCTTTTTCCCGATCAGGGTTGCCAGGATCCCTAAATTCGTCTGATAGCCCGTACTGAAAACGAGCGCGGCCTCTTTGTTGAGAAAACGGGCTAAACGTGCTTCGAGTTCGTCGTGCAGGTCTAGCGTCCCGTTTAAGAAACGACTGCCGGTACATCCACTGCCATAGCGTCTGAGCGCGGCCTCGGCTGCCGCTAACACCTCGGGGTGATGGGTTAGGCCAAGATAGTTATTGGAGCCCATCATCACCTTGGCCTCCCCTCGCACCATGACCTCAGTTCCTTCAGACAATTCTATCGGGGTAAAAAACGGATAATACCCTGTCGCCTGAGCCTTTCGAGCACGGGTAAAACGAGTACATTTCTCGAAAAGGCTCATCCGGCCCCCCGCTCTGCCTGCCATCCCCGACTGTCGGTGTGAGTGGCACGGCGCGGTTCCGGATTTACCACAGTCCCCCTCATGACGGTGTTTGCTATAGCCATGTCTGTTGTCTATACCATGCTGCGGTTTCAACACATCCGGTTGCCAGCGGAACCTGCGCTTCAAATCCCAACTCCTGCTTGGCCAGGGCGGTTTCGCACAGCCAACCGGGAGCAAGGAGTTCCTTGACTTTTTCACGATTCAATATCGTCGTCCGCCCGGTGACAGCGGATCCTGCCTCACTCACCGTTGCCACCACCTGCACGAGGAACCGTGGGATACGGACCATATGGACTGACCGCCCAACGGCCCGGCTTATGCACGTAGCAATTTCGCTCCAGCCGTAGGAGCGTGACTCGGCCACGTGATAGACTCCACGCGCTTCTGGCATGGCGACCGCGCGGAGCATGGCCTGGACGAGATCAGTAACGCGGACGAGTTGCACGACACTCTCCGGGCCTGCTGGCAGCGGTAGAACACCACGGGCCGCAAGGCGGAAGAGCAAAAAGAAGTCTTTTTCCCATGGGCCGTAGACCACCGGCGCACGCAGTATAATAACCTCGAAGGGGTCGGACGCCGCAGAGCAAGTCTGTTCTCCGGCGAGCTTACTCCGCCCATAGGCCGTAATCGGGTGTGGCTCGTCGCCTGGTTCAACCGGCCGACCGTCTCGTGCGGGACCCGCCGCCGCAAGTGAGCTCAGAATTGATGCCTTGCGATAGTGTCAACAGGCCCTAGTGCACCCCGGACCAGTTCGGACCCTGTCAGCCTGGTCATGGGCGAGGCGAGCGATATCACTCGCCGGACAAACGAGTACACGTGGCCGGACCCCCTGCTCAATGAGCGCGTCAACAAGGTGCGAGCCGATAAAGCCAGTTCCCCCGGTCACCAGGACACGGGTTCCTGCCTTCACCAGCGGAGCGCGTGGTGTTGTCTCTCGGGCACACACGGCGAGCCGGATCGTATAAAGTCGGGTGCTGGATAGCAGACTCCCCCAATCCAACCAAGGGGTAATGCAACCATCGCATTAGTCTAACTGGAATGACCCTGCTCTTAAAGACGCCTTTCTCCTTGTCTCACCACGTCACCCTCTTGCCCGCGCTGTTCCGGTCGCTCTTGTCGTCTTGTATGATGGAGAGGAAGCGGAGAGCCAAGGTAAGCCCCGGAGCATTCATCTGTGGCGTCCCACAACGAGTTTCTTGGTAAGATAGCGGACGGGCCGTTCGCCACGCAGGTGAGGAAGCGCTTTGCCTCCACATTTCGGCCCAAGGCGCACCTCTATTGGCTCGACCTCTTGTGGTCCGCCCTTGAGGTTGGACGGCCTTTTGGTTGAGTGTCCAGCAACCGTTCGGCTCTCCGGCCTATCTCGCAACGACGAGTACCGCTCTCTTCGCCCTTCTCCGTGCCGCCTTATTCATTCATGAAATTGCCCACCAGAAGCGGGGGAGCCTGCCTAGTTTTGAATACGCCTGGCACACCTTGGTCGGTCTGCCTTTCCTGCTGCCCAGTCTCATGTATGTGGGCTCACATGGTGATCATCACCGGCCTCACACTTTCGGGACGGCCAGCGACCCGGAATATGCGCCACTCGTTCACCGCACCCCTCTCGGCCTAGTCTGGTTTGTTCTGGGTGTCTGCCTTGTCCCCCTCTTGTTGCCTCTTCGATGGGGGATCATCGGTCCTCTATCGTTTGTTATCCCCCCGTTGCGAAAACTCGTTGTTCAGCGGGCTTCTACCCTGGTGATCAATCCGGCGTATCGCCGCCCTCTGCCTAGAAAACAGGATCGGTTACGGTGGTTCATCCAGGAATGGGCGGCCGCGCTGTTTGTCTGGCTGGCAGGTGTCAGCTGGTACGCAGGCCATCTGCCAGGCGTCTGGCTCATGCAGTGGGAGATCGTGACGTCTGGCATGTTGATCGTGAATCAGGTCCGGACGCTAGCGGCTCATCGGTATGACAATACCGGGCGGCGGCTGAGTGTGACCGAGCAACTGCTCGATTCCGTCAATATGAGGTGCGGCTGGCCAGCCCTAACCGTTCTTGCTGCCCCGGTAGGTCTCCGCTATCACGCACTCCACCACCTCTTACCCAACATCCCCTACCACAGTCTCGGGCGGCTCCATCGCCAGTTGCAAGCGCAATTGTCCCCGACCAGTGTTTATCAGCAGACCATGGAACGCGGCATTCTCTCGGCCATTAGGAATCTGGTCGACCGGATGGGCCGGCGTCGCCGTTCTCCACCGCTTAACGAAGAGTGCGTTGGCGAAGAAGCTTGAACAGAATCGGCCGGCCCAAGAGCAGGGGGTAGCGTCGCTGCCGCTCTGAGAGTTCAACCCACACCCCGGTATGCCTGCCCAGTTTCCATAGGACATAGGGCAACCAGCCGTCAAAGGTCAGCACGGTCTTGAAGAGGCGTACGGCATACAGACACTTTGCTCCTGTCGCCCGGACCCCCCAACTGACCCGCCCGGCCCAGCGGGTACGCCGTGGCAAAGCGACCGACCACTGTCCATCGCTTTCTCGGCAGACGCACCTCCCCGACCGCTCCAGGAGTTGGAGCCCCAACTGCGCGACGCGGTCGTAGCGCTCCGGCGATGCTTCGTATAATGCCCGGATGGTTTCCGGCCGTTCAGTCCGCAATTCAGTCCGATACGTCTCTCGAAACCCCCTCTGCCAGAGGTTGGCAAGGGAAAAAGGCCGGCTCAAATCATGCCGCGCGAAAAAGGGAATGGTCCGAGCGAGAAAGGTGAGCGTCGCCTGTGTTGCTGCGTGGATGACACGGTTCCGCACCGCTTCGCTGCACACAAACACCATCCGCGTCGGCTGACAGAAGCGGGCCAAGATAATAGCGGGGACAACGGCCGGAGTTGCCGCCCGTTCAAAATCCGCAGTCGGGATAACCCCATACTTCGCCCGGAGCGTCTGCGAGCCCCGCCTGACTTCGATATAGAACACATTCGGCGGCGGCAGCGTGTTCAGCCATGTGAGAAGCCGTCGGTTATAGAAAGACTGGTAGGATCGGACGAGAACATAAAAGTCGAGTACGGTATCAGCCGTCTGCTGCGTGCGGAGGCAGGAACCGTAAAATAGTACGGCGTCGATTGCCTCGGCATGACGCCGTTGAATGTCCGCAGCCACCACCTCCACAGCCTCAGGCACCGGCTGGGTCCACTCTCGGGTCAGGAAGTCCGTCAGGGCCGGCAGCGGTGCTTGTACATCGTCTCGCATACTGAGGCTCGAATAAAACGAAGTCGATGGTCCGTCGCAAGATACAGGGTCCGACCGGGCTGCGGTTCAAAGAGTTCACCATCAATAGTGTAACCGCAGTCCATCTGCAGGGTCAGGCGCTCGACATTGTGGCTGCAATAGCCCGAGTCCAGCGCCATCGGCGGCGGGGGAAGCCCGCGTAAGACCCTCCAGACCGCAACCGGACTCCGCATCGCATTGGCCGTAATAGCAGTAAACCGGAGCGACGCACTCTCGTGTCCCCAAAACGGGCAGAGACGCAGGAAGAGGCGCTTCAGTGTGGTCGCCATTACGAGTTGAAAGGGCTTTGTTGCAAGCTGGCCTGCGGACGTTTCTCTTGCCATGGCCTTGTGGCTGAACGCCAGACCCATCTCATCTGGAGCAAAAATTCCGGTGGGAGAGTCGCTCGCCACCCGCAAGACGGCCCCGCCTAAAAAGAGTCCAGCACCGAATAGACCTTGTAAACACCGCTTGGGATAGAGTTGATGCTTGAAGGCAAGGGCTCGCTGGATAACACCCGCGCCAAAAAACATTCCATATTGAGGGCTCGTCCCTGGGCCGGAGTCGACCCGCAACACCGGCCGCTTCACCACATGCTGCTCGAGCGTATTGGTCCGCAGCGCGCAGAGCAAGGCAATCAGGCCGGTCGCCGGCGAAGCAGTCCTGCCCATGTCCGCAGCACTCATATTCGTTCGTCCGCCAGGCAGGGGCGCAAGAGCCGGTAGCGGTTCAAATATGGAGCCGCTCAAGACTTCGGTCAGGACGCGTTGCAGCGTTCCATCTCCGCCATCCACAGCAAGGAGGGTCACCCCGTGGTGGGCGAGACGGGCAAGCGCCTCGGGCCCATCCGCACTCGACCGCGTCTTCACATGCACGACCTCGGGCGCCTCCTTAAGGGTCTGTTCGAGCGCGGTCGGGGAAGCACGGCTTAGACCGGCCCGGCAATTACTGAGGAGACCCAGTCGCACGGAAGCCCCGGAATGCAGCCTGTCCCACCCTGTCCACGAGCAGCCTCCAGCCAGGGAAAACCATTCCCGGCCGATACGGCCTGCGCGGGAGCCCACGCACCAACACGCTGGTCCTCATGCGGGCGTTTCCACTTCCTGCCAGGTCTGAATCGGCCGGCCACGCCAACGGTGGATACAGGCCTGACCTAGGCGCAGCGTGTGAAACCCCAGGGAACAGACGGTCCAGGCCGCAACGAGCCAGAAACCCAGGTCGGGGCGCCCGACGAGGGTGCCGAGCGTTAATAAAATCAGATTCGGATTCCGACGGGCAGTGATGGTCCGAAAAAACGAATCAATAGGACGCCATGAGTGAATTTCCAGGTGAAACGTCAACAGAAAGACTCCTTCGAGGAGCCCTCCAAGAATATACCCGCCAATGATAGTCGCCACGACGGGGTCATACCATAGCAGGGCCAGAGAAAAACTGCCCGCCAGGCCCATCGCCCAGGCAATATACCAGAATGGAGGATGGACAAGATCAAGACCGTGGTCCAGCACATGGCCCATTCGGCTTGCGGTGCAGGTGACGCGGGCCAGCTTGCCATCAACGGTGTCCAAAAAAGTCATGAGCCAGGCACACACGAGTCCAGGACCGAATTGCCCCCGAACAAAGAGCCAAGTCGCCAGCCCGACCAGCATCCAGCTGAGCCCGGTCACGATATTGGGAAAAACATGCGCCCGGGCCAGCAGACGCGTAACGGCTCGGGCGGGCAGCGGCCAGACCCACTTGGTGACTACGTCAGTAATACCCTTATACGACGCACGAAACATACGATTTTCAACCCGAGTCAGTGAACTCGCACACACTCGGAGAAGAATAGGGCGGATCGTATTTACGCAATGCCGAGGAGTAGGCGGGAACGAGGTCGGCGGGAACCCGACAGGACAGGTATTCCTGCGGCACGGCACCAAAAGACCCGGGAGCGGTGAGGCAGGGGAGCAGCGCCTCTATCTGGCCCCCTGTTGTGACCACCGCGACAGTTGTGGCGGGTGTATGTGGGTCGACCAGTGCCAGGCTCTGGCCACCGTCGCTCTCGAAACTCTTCTCAAGCAGTGCGCGGACCAGGCGTTCGTCAAAAACATAATCGGTCCGAAAAACGAGAACCGGGCGATCAGAGGAAACAGGAGGACAGGAGGTTCCCGTCGCAATCCGCACCCCAGACACACCGGCGGCATGGAGGGTACGACACAGGCGTTCTGCTGGCGAGAGCCCCCACACTTCAACCCGCACGGTGGGAGCGTCCCCCGCACGAACTGTAGAATCGGCAAGCCACACCTGAACACGCTCGGCCCCCGCCACCGGCTTCATATCGCTTCTCCTCGTCAGGCTGCCGCTCGACCATGGCTCTGCTCGGATCACGACCCGACAGCGGACGGTCTTATCATACGCCAAGGAGATGGTATAGATTGAAGAAAGTCGCCTGGAGCCAAATACTGTGCCAGCCTTCACGCTTGCCCATTTATCAGATCTGCACGTCACCCCGGTTCGGGTCCAACGACCGATGGACTTCCTGAACAAACGCCTCTTGGGCGCCTTGTCGTGGTCCCTACGGCGGCGAAAGGAATATCGCCCCGAAGTCCTGGCCGCGCTGGTCGATGACCTGCATGCGCAGGGGCCGGACCATGTCGTCATTACCGGCGACCTGACCAATATTGCGCTCAAAGATGAATTCTCCGCCTCTCTCCCGTGGCTGCAAAAACTGGGCGGCCCACAACGCGTTTCCCTTATTCCGGGCAACCATGACACCTATACGCGTGGGAGCGAGTCTTCTCCGTGGGCGTATTGGGGCGACTACATGCGCTCTCATATCCCGACGGATACGCTGCCAGACTCTGTGCGCCTGCCCTCAGGCTTTTCGCCGACCGAGTTTCCAACGCTCCGCCTCTATGGACCCATCGCTCTCATCGGTGTTTCAACGGCGCGGGCGACGGCCCCCTGCTACGCCTCAGGAACGGTAGGCCGGGCGCAACTGGACCGCCTTGAACGGCTTCTCGGCGCGTTGGCAAACACGCTCCTGAGTCGGGTCGTGCTGATTCACCACCCTCCCCAACCCATCGCCATCGCGGCTCGCCGCCGACTCACCGATGCGGCTGACTTTCGAGCCGTGCTCGCCAAAACCGGCGCCGAGCTGATTCTGCACGGCCATGTTCACCGCACCGTCATGGCGCGTATCCCCGGACCTTGGGGACCGATCCCCGTTGTCGGAGTCCCGGCCTCCGCGGCGATTGGTCGACGGCCACAGCGGCGCTCACACTACCACTTGTATCGAATCGAGCCGCCCGACGAGGTGAGCGGACGGCGATGTTTTCAGATCACGCTCACCTCCCGCAAGTATGACCCGAGAACGGCGAGTTTCCACCATGCTGCCGAGCAGCGTCTCTTGGAACACCTCACGCTTGACTCTTCCGCAAGCCTGGAGCTAGAAGCGGAATAGTCCGCACAGAGAACCTGATTATGAAGCGCCTATCTTTGTTGCCGCTCCTCTTTATTGGTCTCCTGAGCCCAGTGTTCAGTCCACAACCGGCCGCTCAGGCACCCGTCGCCCGAGAGGTCCTCTCGGCCATGGTGACGATCCATGCCGAGATACCAGCCAGTGCGCGCACGGCCCAGTTTCTCGGAGAACAACGCAGCGGAAGTGGCGTGGTCATCGATACACAGGACCATATTCTCACCATCGGCTATTTGATCATGGAAGCCCGGCAGGTTGAGGTCACCGACATAGAGGGAAGGCGCATCCCGGCCACCGTTGTTGCCCATGATACGCAAACCGGATTTGGGATCTTACGCGCGAACGAACCACTCAACGTCACCCCTATGCCATTCGGCAGGTCCTCCGATCTAGCTGAACGAACAGAAGTCATTATTGCCAGCGGCAGCAGCGCGGCTTCGGTACGCCCGACCTTGGTGACCTCGCGGCGGGAATTTGCCGGCTATTGGGAATACCTGCTCGAAGATGCCATTTTCACTGCGCCGCCGCATCCCCGTTACGCCGGCGCAGCGCTCATTGGGCCGGATGGAAAGCTCCTGGGCATCGGCTCGCTGCTGGTCAATGACGCCCTGCCCGGCCGAGAATCTCTGGCCGGGAATATGTTTGTTCCTATCGACCCTCTCAAACCCATCCTTACCGACCTGATTCGGACCGGGCGCGCCAGAGCGACCCCACGGCCCTGGCTCGGACTCTTTACCGAGGAATTCCGCGATAAGCTGATTATTATGTTTGTGGCCCCCGACGGCCCCGCCGAACAAGCTGGGGTGCAGGTCAACGACTTGATTCTCAAGGTTGCCGGTCAGCCGGTCGAAGGCCAAGCGGACTTCTATCGAAAGATGTGGGCCGTTGGAGAGGCTGGTGCCGCTATCACCCTCACCCTCCTCCACGGGACAGAGATCAAAGACATTACGATCCGCTCCGCGGACAGGGAGCGGTATTTTCGCACAGTCCCGACCCCGAAAAATCCGGGCACCACAGAAGCGCTCCAGGCCACCTAGAGACCGGACCTCGCCGTGCTCACAGGGCTGACGGCCTTCGACCAGCGCGGGCGGTGCCGGACACGCGGTTCGGCTCGAACACCCATCGCCTCTAATCATTCTGTAAGGCGTCGAGCACCATCGCCGTGCCATACGCCTCACGATAATGGGTGACCACACCGCTTCGCAGGGGCCAGACGGCCATCACGGCCACCTCGTAGCTTTTTCCAGTGGCCTTCACCCCGCTACGCTCCTCACTCATCACGATCACCCGATTGCCCTGCACAATGAATTCTTTGGGAACAAACTGTTCGACCTCTACCATTTTTCCGCGTGTGGCAAACCACTGCACGACCTGTGTCCGCCCCCGGACGGTACCGGCCCAGGGGATCGCCTCAGGTCCGGGTGACTGCCACTCCACCTCGCCCGGCAGCGGCTGGAGGGCGAGTGAAGCTCCCCCTCCAGCCCGGCCATGCAGAGACGGGTATGAATTTGGCGGACAATAGGCTCATTGTCCGGCCGGGGTGCCGGACGGGCCTTGATCTCATCCTTTGAGGCTGCCCGGGCCGCGGTACAGGTATCGAGCACGGGACCGTGAAACATGGTTCCGTTTTTCGGCGTAAAACTTCCGGGTCATTCTCCACGGACTGGGTCTTGTCAAGCCGGATGGCCAGGGTGGCTTGGGTGGCGGCTCGGTCCAGATTTTCTGCGGCTCTCTCCTGACGTTGCGAGACAGCCCAGGCCGCAGTTAAAGGTCTCAAACGCTGGGGAGTCGAACGGCTGCTCCGCCTGTTCCATCATGGTTCCGAGGTCGGGCCTCTTAGTCATGCACGGTTTGCCTGTCTGATTGAGTCGTCCGTTCGGACACATGGGGCACGGGTTGCCAGGATCCGTTCAACTGTCACCAAGTCATCGGGGGCATCCACATCAATAGCCGCTTCGGCAAACGGCATCTCGACCAGACCGATCCGTATCCCCAGGACGCGGGAAGCCTGGGCCAGAGCCGTGGGGCGGTCGAGCCGACGAGAAAGAAACCGCAGGAGATTCCCCAATCCAAACATACTCACCAGCCTCCAGGGCCGCTTCCGAAACTGCCCGGCGCGCACCCAAAACCGAACCGCCTGAGCCGCCTGCGGAGTTCGCAGGAGAAAGAGATTCGCTCCACTCCAACTCCCGTCCGCCAAGAGGAGAAACGTCCGTCGTGCCTCGGGATACGAGGCGCGAAAGAGTGCAGCAGAGACCACCCCAACGACGACATCGGCATCCCTGTTTTGGGCCGCCGTGCAGAAATGCTCGACCATGGCGGAGGTGAGCAGCGCGTGATCAGCCGTTGTCACCAGCACGGGGTCCCGTCCTCCGTCTGCTTCCAAGTAATCCAGCACACTCGCCGCCGGAGAGGATTGACTCGCGTGGAACCCGACCCCGTCTGTCTCTGCACAGTCGGCCAGGACTGAAGCATCGTCGCTGCTGACCACGATGTCCCGCACCAGCCGGGCCGCCCGCAGGCTGGTGAGCACCCGCACGAGCATGGGAACACCAGCGACCGGGAGACAGACCTTGTGCCGTCGGCCCATAGTGTAGGCCAAGCTCTCCTTTGGCCCCCGCTGGCCGGCAAGAACCAAGGCCGTGACAGGAAGAAGGGCGCTCCCCCCGGTCTGCTGAGCTGCTGCACTAGACATATCGGCATTGTAGACAGTGCAGCGGGATGCAATTCCCGCTCTATAGAGTGCCTCTCCAAGCCTCGACCGTTCATGGACAACGGCTCCCCTCCCTTTCCCCTTCACGCCCACCCAGCTAGATTCCACCATGTTCAGAGGAGGGGGGGCTTTGCATATTTGGATTGACGCAACGAATCCGAGGAGCGAGCTGCGCATCTTCGGTATGATGCTGCTCGAACGCCAACTCCATACGCTGCTTGAGGCCGGCCTGGAGCCGACTGAGGTCTATGTTCAGCTTGCCTCTGAGACAACGCATCTGCCTGCGCTGCTCCCTGCCCCCCTGGTGCGGCGACTTCCGCTCCAGTGGGGGCATGCTCATAGAACGCTGGTGGAATACCAGACCAAACGGACGTATGACGCCCATGACGGCCCGCTACTCGCCCTGGAGGCTGACGCGGTTATTGACAGTCGACTCCTGCGTCATCTTGCTGGACTGTCCGGTTCTTGGATGGCGCGAGGAGAAATGGGAGCAGCACAGGCCACCGTGTTGCGCCTGGAGGGAGATGGTCCATCGCTCAATTCAATCGGTGGCTCCGGCCGCTCTCTCCCGGAACTTGCCCAAAAAAGCCCACAGCATGGAAGCGTACAGGAGCTATGTCCGCGTGATGTTCCATCCTATCTCCGAAAGCTGCGGCGTGACCTCCCGGTCTATCTGTTTCGTGTTGTAGACCCCGCCAGCCGGGACCGGGCGGAACGTTTTCTGTTCCGGTCCAACTACAAGGGCTCGACCGATTTCTTCACCAAATACGTCTACCCGCCCCTCGTCTGGCGGGCCGTCCGTCCGCTGGCGCGCTGGCGGGTTCATCCCAACGTGGTGTCACTCTTGAATGTCGGCCTCACCATCCTGGCCGTGCCTCTCTTTGCACAGGGCTATTGGGTGGTGGCCTTTACCCTGGCGTATACCATGAGCGTGCTGGATTCTGTCGACGGCAAGCTCGCTCGCTTGACCTTCAGCGCCTCCAAGCTAGGCGATATTTTGGATCATGGCTTGGATATTATCCATCCGCCGCTATGGTATTTTGCCTGGGCATGGGCGTTAGGAGCAGGAGACCTCGCCGCTCCGGTGATGCAGCTTGCCGTCTGGCTGGCGGTCTTTTATGCCATGGACCGTCTTGTGGCCGGTCTGTTCAGTGCGCGAGTGGGCCGATCCATTCATGGTTGTACACCGTTTGACGAACACATGCGAACCTGGGTCTCGCGGCGGAATATCAATGTACCATTCTTTATGGTCGGTCTGCTGCTAGGCTTCCCTGTGACAGCCTTTGTCGTGATCGTGGTGTGGCAAGTCGCTTCCCTGGGTCTTCACTTGCTCCGCTTGGTCCAGTTTTGGAACAGAAAGGAAGGAGGAGAGAGAACGGGATAGATCGTTCTCTCTCCTCCTCTGTCTCTTCCCGTTATGCGTCTCCTGCTTGCCTTTGCCCGGGCCTATCCCGGCCGGAGTGCCCTCACGCTCACCTGTCTCATCTTCGCGACCTTTGCGGAAGGCATCAGCTTCTCAAGCCTCCTGCCGCTGTTAGGTCTTGCAACCCGAGCCCCCGGCAGGGCGGTGTCAACGGACATGACACAGACCGGTCTGGAACGGGTCAGCCGCGATACGCTGGCCGCCTTTGGCCTCCAGCCGAGTGTCGGCCTGCTGTGCCTGATCATCGTCGCAGGGATGATTCTCAAAGCGGGATTTGTCCTCCTCGCCCAAAAGCAGGTTGGCTATACGGTCGCCCATATCGCCACCGACCTGCGGCTCTCCCTGTTGCGCTCCCTCCTGGCCGCCCGCTGGGAATACTATGTCCGCCAGCCAGTGGGCGGCTTTGCCAATGCGTTTGCGACCGAAGCCAGTCGGGCTTCCAGAGCCTATCTGTATGCGGTCACGATTATTGCCTTCAGTATCCAAACTGTTCTCTATGTCGTCCTGGCGGTTTCCGTCTCCTGGCAGGCTACTCTGGCGGCCACGTTGTTTGGGGTGTTGGTCATCTTTGGACTGCACCGCCTCGTGCGCTTGGCACGGCGGGCCGGCGCTCGCCAAACCGCGTTATTAAAGGGCATGCTCGGCCAATTGACCGATGTGCTGTACACGGTGAAACCGCTCAAGGCCATGGCCCGCGAGACCCAAGTCGGCCCACTCCTTGAACGAGGGACCCAACGCTTACAACGCGCGCTCCAGCGTGAAGTCCTGAGTCAGGAAGCACTACGAGCCCTGCAGGACCCGCTCCTGCTCATCTGTCTGGTCGGGGGACTCTATATTGCCTTAACACGCTGGGCGTTGTCTCTTGACGCGGTGATTATGCTCGTCATTCTGTTCGGCCGGACTTTGAGCAGTCTGAACAAGGCCCAGCGCCAGTACCAACGCATGGCTGCTCAGGAGAGCGCTTATTGGTCCCTGCAAGACACCCTCCGGCAGTCGGAGGCCGCACGTGAAGTCAACACTGGCACCCACCCACCCCAGCTCACCCGAGCTCTTGCCTTGCAGGCAGTCAGCTTCGCCTATGCCGAAAAACCGATCCTTGATCGCGCATCGTGCACCATTCCGGCAGGAGAAGTGACACTCCTTATCGGTCCCTCGGGAACGGGGAAGACATCTACAGTTGACCTGATTGCCGGCTTGCTCCAGCCTCAAGGTGGCACGGTCTCCATTGATGGGGTTCCACTCTCCTCGATTGATCTCAAAGCCTGGCGGCATACCATTGGCTATGTCCCGCAGGAAATGTTACTGCTCCACGAAAGCGTCTTTGCGAACGTGACGTTGGGCAATACCGCCTTGACAGAGAGCGCGGTCAGGGCGGCCTTATGCGCAGCCGGAGCGTGGGAGTTCGTGCAAAACCTTCCGGACGGAATGGCGACACGGGTCGGAGAGCGGGGCACCCGCCTGTCCGGCGGCCAGCGGCAGCGGATCGCCATTGCCCGTGCCCTCGTGCATGCTCCTCAACTCCTTATTTTAGATGAAGCCACCACTGCCCTTGACCCCGAGAGCGAGGCCGCTATTTGCCAGACCGTTCAGCAACTGCGCGGCACAATGACGATTCTGGCGATTTCCCACCAGCCAGCCCTGTTCGGCATTGCTGACCATGTCTACCGGTTAGCGGATGGCCGCATCAGGCCAGTTGATGCGGCCACTTCGCCTCCCCACGCACGGCAAATTGCATAAGGTGCAGGATTGTCATGTTATGGGCGTTTCGGGTTTTTCAACAACGCTACGCACGAGAATAGCTTCAATGCTGTGGGCGGAGCCGTATGCCAGGCCGGGTACTTGCACCCAACCCGAGCGTATCGTCCTCGGTGTCCGAGAGGGGAGGACTCCGAGCGAGCGACCACCGGTTCGCATTTTTATCGGAACGGAACCGGACCAGTATCGAGCCGAGCGTATTTTCATTTGGTCGATTGAGCGGGTCCGCAATCCGTCACGCGTCTATGAGCTATATCTGATGAAAGACTTGGCCGGTTTTGACCGTCGAGGGTGGCTAACCGGCTTCACGAACTACCGCTTTGCCATTCCACATTTTACCGGGGGCCGCGGGCGCGCCATCCATAAGGATACCGATCAGATTTATTTAGCCGCCCCCGGCGAATTGTTTGACACTGCCATAGGCGACTCCGGCTTGCTGTCCATTCACGATCACGACACCTCGGTGATGCTGATCGATTGCAAACGGATGGCCTCAGTCTGGACGCTGGAGGCTGCCCAACAGCGGCGGCGAAAACTGCTGGAGGCTGAGGGGCGCGCCTTGCCCGGCCTCTGGGGCCCAGCTTGACCCATCCTGGAACGCCCGGGACGATGAATATGATCCGAAACGCTCCAAGCTGCTGCACTATACGACAGTTCATGCCCAGCCCTGGCAGCCGTTTCCCCAGCGATCCACCTATCAATCCAATCCGGTCGGGCAGGTCTGGCTTGACCTGGAGCAGGCCGCAAACGAAGCGGGCTACCAAGTCTTTCAGGCCCGGCGACCCAGCGTCCGATACCGGGCGTTGTACTCGCCTCCGGGACGCTTCGACCCAACCGGCCCCACCGACCTGCTCGCTACAAGCGCCCCGGAATGGTCACAGCAGCGACTTGCAGCAGGAGCATATAGAAGAACTCGGTGCCATCACACAGAGTCGTACCCTGCTGGACTATTCCTTTGGCCCCAGTCTCTCTTTGACTCGGAGCCATGGCCCTCGCGTGTCCCACTATAATCCGGCCTTTGCCGCCCCACCTCCGGCCGCCTGCGAAGCGGCAGACGAGGTTGTCTGTACAGATACCCTAGATTTTCTTCCCGATGAGGATGTCCCGTGGATGCTGGAAGAGCTCTTTCGTCACGCCCGCCACTTTGTGTCTGTCTCGGTCAGCACGGTTCCGTATGAACGCCGTCTATCCAACGGCGCCCATCTCCAGAGCTAGGTACGGCCACTCCCCTGGTGGCGAGCGCATCTAGACAGCCTCAGCCCTCGCTACCCCAACGTGCAGTGGCATCTCACGTCCAGTCTCCGCCCGGCAAGCAACACCCCACAGACCAGTCCTCCCCAGTCGACGGGTGCTCTGGAGGGAGCCTCGGCCGGCAGCCCGCGGTGTGGGCCCTGACCGCTCACAAGCCTGGACATACCCCCCGAGCGCCTCGGCCGGGCCGAGGCGCTCGGGGGGCCGCACACGACCAAGACCCTGCACTTTCGGGCGTGGACGAATCTCCATGGGCGACTCACCGGCCACACGGCGCTACTCGCTTCGGGGTAGATACCGCCCGCTCAGACTCGCTCCCCCCGCCTTGGCCTGACCTGATTCTCACGGCCGGCGGGCGACCGGCACGGGTCGCCCGCTGGATTCAGCAGCAATGTGGCGGACGGACCCGGCTCGTCGTGCTCAGGCGTAAAGGCGGCCGCATCCTCCATCCAACAGACGTGAGTGTCTCCCGTGCCCATTTTCGCTTGCCCCCACATCCCCGCAGGATTGAGACTCTCGCTCCGCTGACCCACGTTAATCCTGAGCGGCTTCGTCAGGGAGCGGCGCAATGGCAACATCTGGTCCAAGACGCCCCACATCCCTGGATTATGCTTCTGGTTGGCGGCGCAACCGCCCGCCACCAGTTTGATCCGCAGATTGCACGAAAGATAGGCGCGGATGTTCGCGCCTTTGCCACCCGGTCAACGGGCGAATCCGTATACGGGTTATCTCGCTCTCGCCGAGATCTTAATCGTGACGGAGAGCGAATCCATGCTGGCTGAAGCGACGGCCACCGACATCCCACTTTATATTTATCCCCTGCCAGAACGCCCCAGCGATATCATGCGACAGTGCCAGGAATGGGTACTCAATCAAGCCCCTGCTAACACCGAGACCGACATTCCGCGCGGAGGGGTGTCGCTGGTTTTCCGGCTGTTGTCTGCGCCGGCCCATTCCAGGATCGTGCCGAGGTCGCCTTGCAGGGTGGCGTGCATCTCGCCGCGCCTCTCGCCGGGGGTGAGCACGATGCGCTCGATCAGGCCCCGGATGGCGTCCGCCGCCTCGTCGCGGTCGCGGGGGTTTGCCAGCGCCTCGGCAAGACGCTCGACCTTACGCCGATAGATACCGGCGATATTGGGGTGGATGTCCGCGAGGGAGGGCGGGACAGTGTCAAGGCGTTCGTTGAGTTCGTCCTGGCGGGCTTCCAGTTCGCGCAGCCGGTCGGACATGCCCCGCACATAGCCGCCCTCCTCGACGACCGCGATCATCGAGGCCATCCGCTTTTCGATGTCGGCAAGCTCGGCGCGGTCGCTCGTGCCCGAGGCGTGGCGCTCGCGGTTCAGCCGGTTGGTTTCTTCCGCATACGCCTTCATCGCCTCGGCGGCGGCCGCCGGGGCCATCAGACGGTCCCTCAGTCCCGCCAGTACACGCTCCTTGATGACCACCCGTTGGATGCCCCTGGTGTTCGAACAGGAACCGGATTTCATGTGGCGCGAACAGATGTAGCGGCTCTAGCCGCGCATCGCGAACGGACTGCCGCACACGCCGCACTTGAGAAGGCCCGAGAGCAGGTGCCGGGGCCGGTGGGTCCGGTTGAGCCGGTTGGCATGCGCCTCGCGCACCGAGGCGATCGTGTCCGCGTATATCTCCGACAGTTCCGCCTGCCGGGCCTTCACCGCCGCCCAGAGCCCGTCATCCACGATGCGGAGCTCGGGAATCTCCGTCACGATCCACTCTATCTGGCGGATTGAGGCGCGGCACCCGCCGCCCGGTCTCCGGGTTCTTCACGAAACGCTGTCGGTTCCACACCTGACGGCCGATATAGAGTTCGTTGTTAACGATCCCCCGGCCCCGCTTCGCATGGCCGCGCAGCGCGGCGTCGGTCCAGAGATTTCCCCTGGGACCGGGAACGCCTTCCTCGTTCAGCCGCCGCGCGATCGCCCGCGGGCTCGCGCCATTGGCGGACTCCCGCAGGATGCGCCGCACCACCTCCGCCTCGGCCTCGTTGATCCGCCGCTCGCCCCGCACGGGCTCGCCCGCCGCGTCATACGCCTTCACCATGTCGTAGCCGTAGCAGAGCCCCCCGCTCGACTTGCCCACCTCCACGCGGCCCCTGAGCCCCCGGTGGGTCTTCGCCGCAAGGTCCTTCAGGAACAGGGCGTTCATCGTCCCCTTGAGCCCCACATGGAGTTCGCTGATCTCGCCTTCCGACAGGGTCACGATCATCACGTCGGCAAACCGCAGGTGCTTGTAGAGCGTCGCCACGTCCGCCTGGTCGCGGCTCACCCAGTCGAGCACCTCGGCAACAAAGAGCTCGAACATCCCCCGCCGGGCATCCTCCAGCAGCGCCTGGATGCCGGGGCGCAGGATCATGCTGTCGCCCGAGACCGCCGAGTCCTTGTACGCACCCGCGATCTTCCAGCCCGCGCGCGCCGCGGGCTCGCGGCAGACCCGGAACTGGTCCTCGATCGAGGCCGCCCGCTGCTGGTCGGACGAGTAGCGGGCATAAAGCGCGCAGCGCAGGGTCATGGCTTCCGGTCTCCTATCTTTCTTTCTCCGGCGTCCTTCGCCGGTGCGTTGTCATTGGCGGCGTCGAGCCTGTCCAGTTCCTCGCGCACGATACGCCGGACGATCAGCCGGGCCAGCCTCACCACGGCTGAAGCGATCCGCACCTCGGCCCCTCCACTGTCATTCGCCGCCATGCCGCCGCATGACGATTTTCCCGCGATCCCCGCTCTCCGGCATCCCCTCGCGCCTCCCGCAACACTACGCTCCCGGGAGTCGATTTGGCCCCGCGATTCGGCCCTGTCAAACGGGACGGGTAGGGGATTTCCTGCATGGAATCATACACTTGCGTAGATAAGGGGGCGCAAGGGGGGACACGCCGCACCTGGCGTATGATCGATAAAAATTCGCCGGACGGCATCGCTGCCATCCTTTAGGCCAGCACGCGGAGCGCGGTTTCCGGCGCCTTGTCGAGCACCCGTAACAGAGCGCGCGCCGCTCCGGTCGGGCAGCGCTTCCCCTGCTCCCAGTTGCGGATCGTCTCGTGCGGCACGTCGATGCGCCGCGCCAACTCGGTCTGCGAGAGCCCGAGCCGACGCCGAATCCGGCGGGCATATCGCGCCATGTCCTGCAAGACCTCGGCCTCGTCCTCCCGTTCCTGGGCCGCGATCTCCGCCTCGGTCGTGGCGTCCACCCTGGCGGGGTCGAACCGCCCTTCGGGCAGGGTGGGCGGATCGTCGGGATCAATCCTGATGCGCGTTGTGCTCATAGTCCGAGACCTCCTTCCGATTGGCCTTGCGAGCCTAAATGATGCGAGCCGCCGAACCCCGCACCGTGTAGACGACGACATAGGCTCGCCCGTCGACCGTGTCGAGCAGCCGGTAGCGGTCCTCGCCATAGTTCCCGCCGGCGATCCTGCGCGACGATCCGATGCGGATCAAGGAAGGCCTGGACGGCATAGGCGAAGTCGAAACCGCGACGCTCGAAACAGGCACTGTTCTTGACCTCGTCCCATTCGAAATCCATGCCACTACCATAGGCCAATAGCCTACGGATATCAAGTGCCTAGCTCTGGTCGCTGCCAACCGGGCCGCCATGTGTTGCTGTCTCCCCCAGCGGACCGCGCGAAATACACCGCCGGGAAAGCCGCCGGCCTCAAATACGGCGGGGCCGATGCCGAGGCCAAAAGGCGCGCCGCACGGGCGAAGATCAAGCGCCGCCAGAAAGCCCGGATCGACTTTGAGCACGGCCCTGCCCACGTGTAGTAAGGAAGGGGATTACACTATCATGCTAAAGAGGGGCTCCCATGATAAGTTCTGTCCACGTGTAGTAAGGAAGGGGATCCGATGCTCAACAAAGCGGGCCCAGAGGGAGTCTAAGGACGGCGTGACCGGACGAATGACCGCTTGCTGAACGGTGGGGAATCCACAGGGCTTCCAGCCCAAGACTCGCCATATAGTCGAGGTCTGTAATCGGCCGTTCCACATCTTCGATGAGTAACAGGTCCACACCGACCAGACGCTCGTCAGCACAGCATTCCGCCATGGACCGGCTATGCGTCCGACAGCCGCCATAGGCAATGTCAGGGGTAACGTTTACCTCAAACAGCATGGAGGTGCTCAGTAAGGAGAAGATAAATTGTTTGGCAAAGCCCAAACGGTCGAGCACATCCGCCCGTTCAGAGGCGTCAAACGCGCCGAATGTGTCATCACCCCTGGGACTGCTCATCAAGCCGGCGCCTAGATCGCGCAATGTCTGCGCCTCGTTTTCCGGGCGGCCGTTGTCGACGTACTGACTCACATATCGAGCAAGCACTCCTGCCGCTTCAAAAGGAAACGGAGGGAGTTGGTCGGCACCATCACGGTCAGCGGAGGCCGTCAGAAAGTCCGGCAGCATGATATGGATGTCTGCGTCAAAAAAATATGCGTCCGGTCGTGTATGCCATCAGGGATCCTTGGCCTAGGTTCAATCGACATTCATCGCATCTACAGGATAGCAGAAGCGATGTGTATGAAGGCGAGGAAGTATATGGCCTTTCGGTCGTATCGGGTTTCGATGCGTCGGCAGTGTTTGATCCTGTTGAAGGAGCGTGCGAGGCGGGGGCGGGGTTGGTCGATTGCAGCGTCAGAGCCGATGAGGCGCTTTCGCCTTGGATTGCAGGGGATGATGGCTTCAGCCCCGATGTCGGCGAGGCGGGTGCGGAGGGCCGTGGCGTCGTCAGCGGCGGCGGCCCGCACAGGGCGGGGCCGGACCCCCTCCAGCACCGCCAGGGCCCGTGGCGCATCGCCGGCCGGTCCGGGCGAGCGGAGCACCCAGAGCGGGCGCCCGAGCGTGTCGCCGGCGAGGTGGAGTTTGGTCGTCAGGCCGCCTCGGGTACGCCCCAACGCCTGATCCTGGCCCCCCCGTTTCCGGTGGCCGCCGGCTGAGGCGTGCGCACGAGGGTGCTGGCGAGCATGAGAGAGTCCTTGTCGCGATCCGGCGTCAGGGGATCGAACCCCCTCTCCCAGACGCCCGCTTTGGCCCAGCGTGTGACACGCTTGTGCACCGACTTCCACTGCCCGGAGCGCGGCGGCAGGTCGTGCCAAGGAGCACCCGCACGCAGCACCCACAGAACCGCGTTGACGAACAACCGGGTGTCCGCGCCCGAACGGCCCGGATCGCCCGGCTGGCCCAGCAGCAGACCTTCGATGCGTACCCCCTGCGTATCCGTCCATTCATCGCGCTGCACCATCGCCCACCTCCCACCGACAATCGGTTGGTGCGCCATGAATCACATCATCCCTTCCAAGGAAATCCTGAATGTCGATTGAACCTAGGGCCTGTTAACACTATCGCAACGCATTGATGATGAGGGCAAAGACGCTGCATCCAAGGAATAGCACGTCGCGTTGCTCGCATCGCGAGCAGAGGCGGCGGCCTCCCTGCAATCGACGCAACACCCGCGCGATTGCGGTGCGCCGCGTGGACAGCTCACCGGCAGACGCCCAAGGTCTCACCCGGCTTCGCCGCGGCGGCCCCCCGGGCGCATACCCCAGTGCCACGGCCAGGGGCCGCGTCTGGGCGCCCGCGGACGCCCGGTCCCTCAGCACCGCGGGAGGAGCGGGGGGCGGGCCCAGGCGAGTCCGCCACGGGCGGCCCGCCGGGGCGGCGGGGGCGGGCCCGGGCGAGCAGACGAGCGCCGGGCGAGCATCCGCGGCACCCCTATGCATCGTGGGGGTCCAGCCGCCTCGGGAGCGGCCGAGGGAGGGGGGCCGGTTGTTGTCACGCCCCCGGGCCGGCGGGAGGGACCTTGACGAGGGGGCGGGCTAGCGACAGGGCCGCCCGCTGGATCCGCCCGCTCGGTTCGCGGTGCCGCGGCTCGCAGACCCGGTCAAGGACGCCGGGTTGCGACCAGCGGGGCAGCCGGGTGTCGAGGGGGGGGGCCAGGTGCCACATCGGGCCGGCAACCCGCGCCCTGTGCCGCCCTGCGCGGCGACCGACCAGAGGGCGGGGAGCACGGGGCGAGGGGAGAGGCGGACCGGGCCGCGCGGCACCGGGAGAGGAGGCGCGATCCGGGCGGAGTGAGCTTGCGTAAGGTCCATCCAACGAGGAGACCATCATCATGCGCATGAGGGGGAACAGGCCCTAGATTGGATTGCACAGACCTGTATCAATTGTCACCGCCAGACGAGAGCGAACCCTGGTTGGGCAGAGTGGGTTTTGACCTCTCAGCCTGCTGTCATAGACTACAGTAGACGGGCGAATAGGGAGGTGCTGGGAGATTGGCTGATGTGTAGGAGAAACCGATGAATGAATCACTGGAACGGAGAGTGTATCCAGCAAGCCTAGGGTGGCAAATCCTCCCTCTTGAGGGTGGAGGGGAAGCCCCTTTTAGCTCTCTCACCGGTAGAGGCAGTGAACCCGAAGCGCTCCAAGCGCAAATCTCGGAAGCCCATACGATGGAGCTGCATTTTTATGATGTGGCGCAATCTCCAACTCTTCCGTTCACGGCCAGCGGTGGGCCCGCTACGCTGGCGACAGCCTGCCAAGCCGGGTGGGGCCTTTATGCGTGACAAAAACGCCGCTGGCAGGCCAACGTCCGTGGACGTGAGTTGACCGCCGTGCACCTGAAGTCGAGTGGCGGCCCATGCTGGGCTGTCCACACACGCGCCGTAAGCTGATGAGACCGCCGCACTTCGGCCCCACGGCCGGATTGGTTGCATTTCCGGCGAGCGCCAAGTTCACTCCCCCGATTCCAGCGTGCAGCGGGGAGGAAGTGTTCCGTTTCATTCCAGATAGGGAGCCAGCCGCGCCGTTTACCGTCGGCCCGGACGGGGTGAGCCCAATCTTCGTGAGCCTTGACCAAGACGCCCCCTAATCGTGACACGGGCAGTACGTCAGTCGCGCGGGCCCTCATGGAGCAGTAAGCGGCTAAGGAAGGAGACCGAGAGCCATGCCCATGAGCACAGCAGCATGCCGGGCCCTCCAGGCGCGGCTGAAGGAAGCCTCCAAAGAGCCCCCGGAGAAAGCGGTGGTGACGTTGACGGCAGCCGGACAACTGGGGGCAGGCCAGACCTGCCGCGTCGACACGGGGAAGGCCGTGGTCGAAGCCGATCTGCCCCCGGCGCCTGGCGGCGCGGGGCAGGCGGCCTGCTCCGGGGAGATGCTGCTGGAGGCGCTGGTGGCGGGTACCGGGGTGACGCGGCAAGCCGGGTCTACGGCGCTGGGGGGCGAGCTCCGCGCGGGGGAGGTGCGGGCAGAGGGGGAGCTGGATTTCCGGGGGACGCTCGGCGTGTCGGCAGAAGCGCCGGTGGGTTTTCGGGCCCTTCGTCTCCGATTCGAGTTGGACACGGATGCCGAGGCGGAGGAGGTCGCACCCCTGGTGCGGCTGACGGAACGCTCCTGTGTCGTCTGGCAGACCATTGCGCAGAAACCGGCGCTCACCGTCTCGTATACGGTGGGATGAGGGGCGCGGTCGGGGAGCGGGCTCAGGGCAGGGTGCCCGTCCGCTCTCCCGGCGGGCCTTCCGCGGGGGGCCGGTCTGCCGGGGCTCGTGTGCGGGCATTGGCGCACGGGCTGGGGCCAGAGCGGGCGCCCCCTGGGGCTCAGGACGGTCTCCTGGGCAGGGAGCGCGACTCAGGGCTCTGGGCACGGGCGTCTTCTGGCTGTGGCCGGCGCGTTCGGGCCTCCCGGCCGGTTAGGCGGGCCGGCTGGGCGAGGCGTTGGGGCGGCCGGGGCGGGGCCGGGGCGCAACCATCTGAGCGTGCGCCTCTTGGGCGGCCTGCCTGCCCGGTCGCCCCGGCTGACTGGGCAGTGGCTCTTGGACCAGGGCCTCTAGGTACGCCCCTCCGCTAGGACATCGGAATCCTGGGTGTGTGCGCTAGGCAGAATCGCCATTCACCGCATCCACCCGAGAGCAGCAGCGAGGTGTAGGAAGGCGAGGAAGTATAGGGCCTTGCGGTCGTCTCGGGGGGCGAGGCGGCGGCAGGGGTTGAGCGTGTTGAAGGAGCGTTCGAGGTGGTTGCGGGGTTTGGAGATTGCGGCGTCAGAGCCGAGGATGCGCTTTCGCGGTGGATGGCAGGGGAGGCCGGCCTCAGCTCCGCTGGCGGCGAGGCGGGTGCGGAGGGCAGGGGCGTCGTACGCGGCGGGGGCCCGCCCCGGGCGGGGCCGGCCCCCCGCCCGCACCGCCCGGGCCCGTGGCGCGGCGCCGGCCGGTGCGGGCGCCCGAGCGTGTCGCCGGCAAGGTGGAGTTCGGGCGTCAGGCCGCCTCTGGCACGCCCCAGCGCCTGGGCCCGGCCCCCCCCCGTTTCCGGTGGCCGCCGGCTGAGGCGCGCACACGAGGGGGCGGGCACGCATGAGAGAGTCCTTGTCGCGCTCCGGCGTCCGGGTAGCGAACCCCCGCGCGCCCCCGCCCGCTTGGACCCCGCGGGGAACACGCTGAGGCACCGACTGCCACGGCCCGGAGCGCGGCGGCCGGGCGGGCCAGGGGGCGCCCGAACGAAGCACCCACAGAACCGCGTTGCCGCACAACCGGGTGGCCACCCCCGACCGTCCCGGAGCGTCCGGCTGGCCCAGCAGCAGACCTTCGATGCGCACCCCCTGCGCAGCCGTCACCTCATCGCGCTGCACCATCGCCCCCCTCCCACCAACAATCGGTGGGAGCGCCATGACTCACATAATACCCTCTAAGGGAATCCTGAATGGCGATTGCACCTAAGGCGCTTGGCACGACCTCATCTGGCGGTCTCCCGGCTCTGTCCTCTCGCCCGCCTGGCGCGACATGGTCTGCCGTGGCGGGCAGGACGGGAACTCGGCGGAGGTTTCGGGCCGGTAGGGGAGCAGTCTCAAGGGCGGGGGCTCCCGTTTGTTCCCCAGGTGGCCCGAGCGCCCAAGGGCGGACTGAGGACAAGGCGGTTCCCTGCGCCAGTGAAGGCGTGCCCATGGGAGGCCTCCTTTTCTTCCTGAAGACCGTTCCTCCGATAGGTCAAGCCTCGGTGTGATCAGCGGCCCCGGCCGGCCCGTGGCGAAAGCAGTCCGGTTGCCCGGGTGAGTGCCCGGCGCGGGGTGCGGGCTGGGGCTGGCGTCCGGCCGGGTGACTGCCACTGCCCGGGGGCGAGGGGCGGAGTTCTCCGGCGCCCAGAGCGGTCCGATCATGCGGTCCCGTGCCGGCAGCAACCACCCGAGGGCACCCAGGATCGGATGGGACTGCTCGGCGTCAATCTCGGCCCCCCTCCGTTATGGTGTCGGGCGAGCAGAGCGGGGCGAAGCCCCGGGGCGCCTGGAGGCGTTGGCCGCGTGAGGCCGGTCATGGCTGGGCTTGGCAGGCCTTCCGCTGCCGGGCAGCCCCCCGCCGCGAGCGCGCCCTGACCGGGCCGGCGCCGGAGGGGCAAGCCCGCGAGATTGGGCCGACGCCGGGGAGTCCGGCCGCCCTGGGTGCCCCGCTCCTGGCCCCATAGCCGCCCTGGAGCCGGGGGCCGCCGCCCCCGGGGGCAGCGTTGAGGGTGAGCGTCCCGAGGCCAGCGGGCATCAGAGATGACCCCGCGCGAGACGCGGACTGCCCGCAGGATATCATGCTCCATTGGGTTGCTGGACAGATGGCCCCACGCGAGACGCGGACTGCCCGAATTTCAGCAACTTGAATTTCCTCCTCATAGCGATCACCCCGCGCGAGACGCGGACTGCCCGACGCCGCGACGGCGCGCGTATCCGTGGAAGAGTCACCGTCCATGGAGGAACAGGTTGGAGAGCCCAAGCAGAGGGCGCGGCGGCCCGGGATCGAACCGGTTCGGGCGCGGCCAGCCTCGCCGCAAAGCCCGGGCGGGCGCGGCCACCCCATCCCTGCCCCAAGCCGTCCGCGGGGCGCGCCGCAAGGCCAATCGGGGCCGGGGGCCCGCCGTCCGCTCGAAGAGGGAACGGGGCGGAATCGCTCCGGGGCGGCCTGGCCCCCGCGGGGGCCCCCGCAGGCGGGGCCCCAGGCGCGCAGTCTCGGCAGGAGCGCCCCGGGGCTCAAGACGCTCCCCTTGCCCCGGCCACGGAGGGCGCTCGCCCTGACCGGTGCTGCCGCCCCCCCCTCTCCGTGGCCGCCCCGGATGGCAAGGGCCCGGGCCCCTTGCCCGTTGCAGACCGAGAGGACGGGGGGGGGGGGGGGGTAGAATAGTCTTCAATCATTCTGCCAGAAGGAGGTCCCCATGATTTTTAGAGATTCCCCGAAAGACTCCAGTTTCCTCGAGATGGCGTACGTCTCCGACCCCGACAATCAACACTTGTTCAAGGACTTGAGCCCCTATGATCAGGAGACGATAGAGGGCCTGAAGGTGGCGTATCAGCACGAACTGGCGTACTACGCTGACCCCGACAATCGGTACTGGAATGAGACGCATCAGGCCACGGAGGGCAAGGATCTCTTCCTCTTCAAGAAGAACAACGGGGTCGACACGATCTGGGACTTCGCCTTGGAGGACAAGATTCGCTTCGTGCATTTCGCGGGGACGTTTCGCGATCTGACCTTCGCGGTCGATACGGAGGCCCAGACCATTACCCTTCGGTTCGCAGCCTCCTCTGATGGGAGCGCCAACCAGATCACGCTGCACAAGGCGGCGGCGCTCATCGGCCCGGACGGGGCGTCCCTGCTGACGGCGGCCAATTTTCATTTCGTGCAGACGGACTGGGATCGGGATCGGGACCGGGACGGGGTCGTGCGGAAAGGCGGCTGGGGCGACGACATTCTGCGGGGCGGTAAGGACGACAATTTCCTGGACGGTAGCTGGGGCAATGACGAACTGTACGGCGGCAGGGGCGACGATCTCCTGGAATCCGGCCATGGCGATGACATTCTGTACGGCGGCAAGGGCGGCGATATCCTGGAAGCCAGCTGGGGCAATAACGAACTCTATGGCGGCAAGGGCGACGATCTCCTGCGCGGCGGCTATGGCGATGACGAACTGTACGGCGGCCGGGGCCAGGATATCCTGGAAGCCAACCATGGCAATAACGAACTCTATGGCGGCAAGGGCGACGATCTCCTGGAAGCCGGCTATGGCAATGACGAACTCTATGGCGGCAAGGGCGACGATATTTTGGACGCATCCTTGGGCGACAACCGCCTGGTGGGCGGCAAGGGCGACGACAGGCTGGTGAGCGGCGGGGGGGCCGACACCTTCGTGTTTCGCGAGGGCGACGGGCACGACACCATCGACGGCTTCGGCACCGGCTGGAGTGGCAGCAGCGGATACTATCCTACTCCCGAAGCCAGCGAGGCGGCAGAGGCCCAGGCGCGGGCCAATGGGGAGGTGGATCGTATTGAGCTCCATCTCAAGCTGCCGGCCACTACGACGGCGGCGGCCGCCTTCGCGGGCCTGCAAATCGAGGCGCAGGGGGACGATACCGTCATCCGCTACGGGGCGGCGGGCGATACTATCACGCTCGAAGACGTGGGGACGGGTTCCCTGGCCCTGGACGACTTCGACTTCGTTTTCGTCGGCTAGGACCGGGGCGGCTGCCCGCGGGCGTCTTGCGTCGCGGGGCTCTGCTCCGAGGCTGCTCGCACGATTCGCATCCTGACCTGGGAGCCGCACCGGGCGGATTGAGGGCCGGGCCGCCCGGTGCGGCGGCCCCTCTGCCTCCTCGGGCTTGCGCGCGGGCAAGAGGCCGCGCGGAGGGACATGCGCCTTTTCCCAGACCCGCACGTTCCGCGTCTACTGGCACCCCAACGTGTCGCCTCCCGGCTCGACTTTGCAGATTCCCCCTGGGGCGTGGACATGGAGGCCCGCTTCTCCAGGACTTCCGACGCGGAATACCGCGGGGCGGCGGCAACCACCGGGGGCGGGAAGATGAGCTTGTCCCAGCCCCGGCTCACCTCGGGCACCCTCCCAGCGGCGCCGCCGAGCCCGGCAACAATCGCCCGGGGGAGGCGGCGGTTCCTCAGGCATGGGCCGCAGGCGGGTGTTTGCCGTATACGGGATTAAACGGCGGTTGAGTGGCATACCAGCGGGCAGAGTTCAGCACCCATGGGCCCCTTCTCGGGTTCCGCTAGAGGCGATACGGGCGGGCTGAGATACGAGAGTGTTCCAGGCCTGCAGCAATGGTCGAGGAGGTCGTTGGAGTTCGGGAAGCCGCGGTTCGAGCGCCCGTGGTCACGCAGGAACTACCAGAGGTTCTCGCCGGGATGGAGTTCGGGGGGCCGGACCGCGCGCCACGCTCGCCGCCCGCGCCGCGCGCTGCGCCTCGCTCCGCTTGCGCGGCACACCAGGCGCCTTGGCCACCCCGCCCGCCGGCCCCTCCGCGGTGACGCGCAGAATCCCGGCTCGACTGATCCGCAGCCCCCCGCCCGCAACGCGCGCCGCCGCCGAACGAGCAGGACCGGCGTCAAGCCGCGCACGCGCAAGCAAACGACGGCGCTGCGCCCCGGCTCGGCTCCGCGTCGCAACCCCCCGCAAGCCTGCCGCCTCAACATCCCCCCGCAACCGGAGCGCCCGTCCCATGCCACACCCCCAACCGCCGATCCGTCCCTTGACTCACACATCTCTCTCGCCGAGAATCCCCTCCATGGGTCTCAAACGCAAGCCGCTGGTATGACAGGTCAGCACGGGGAACCAGACATGATCCGTCTCGGTGACCGTCCGCCCCAAGCGGGGCCGAGAGACATCCCCGCTGGCAAAATCTTCGGGGCCGCAGCCCGCCCCGCCCGGTTTGACCGCCATAGGCCCCTCCTTCCCCGCGTCTGGGGTGGACCGCAGGGTCCCACAGGCCCGCTCCCGCAGAGGCAGGCAGGGGCCTTTTCCCGGCGGGCGGCTTGGGTTCCGGGGTTGGCGCGGCGAGAGGCGTTGTCTCTTCAAGGAGGGCAGAGACACGAGCGAGAGGCCCCCTCGGACGGGAGAAGCAACCAGCCACCCGGAAGGGGTCCGAAGCGCCGCTTGGGACAAGGCGCGGGGCGCCAATCTCTCCCTGGAGGAGACGCCGCCGCGGAGCGGCACAGCGCTTGGAGCCCGGCCAGTTCGCGGGGCCTTGGGCGCAGCGGGCGGCCTTCCTCGCCCTGAAGCGCGCCGGCCGCTTCTCCGGCCCTCCCGCAGGTCCGGCGGGCGCCCGGGCGGGCTCACCGGACGGCACGGGAGAGAGTTGCCCCCGGAGCCGGCCTCGCAGCGGAGGCCTTTCAGCGCCAGCCTCTGGCGGGAGGGCGGGCAAACGGGCGCCTAGCCCGCCCATAAGGCTGAAGGGGGCGGACCGAGGGCCTTGATCCGCGCCTGCGTCGGCCGCCGCCGGTCCCCCCCCCCCCAGCACCACCCGCGCAAGACCGAGCCGCTCCCGCAGCTTGCGCAGCGCCTCTGGCACCGTCGCCGGATCGGCCGGGTGCCCCGGAGACGCCGCCACCGCCACCGGCCCCCTGGCAAAACCTCAACTTATCGAAGAATCCGACGCTCAAATGACCGGGAACTTCAGTCTAACAAGGATCCCCCATGTATCAGATCCGGTGGGACAGGGTCTGCTTCCTGGTGCTCATGCTCGGCTTTGGCTTTGTCCCCCTGTGCCCGGCCCAGGGGGGCCAGGAGTGGCGCCACGTGTTTAATCCGTATACCGGTCAGTGGGCAGCGCTGGCCCCGCCAACTCCCGCCCCCTCGCCCCGCCCGCCGGAGCCGGCGCCCCTAGTGCCCGCCGCGCTCCAGATCCTGCACTACGAACCGACCGCGGCCAGCAAGTGGGTGTATGAACAACCCGCCTGTCCGAGCCGGTACTACCATAAGCCCCTTCAAGGAAGAGACGTGTGCGCCACGCCCTTCGGAGCCGAGGTGGCGGCGCGTTGCCCCGCCGGCACCCAACTGGTGACCGACTATCATGTCGCGGGTAGTGACGCCTGTCGCAGTGCACGGGTGTTCCGAGGCGCTGTCCGTGCCCCCGGCTGTCTCCTGAGAGCGGTAGCCGTTCGGCAGGCGTAAGGCGCGGTGAGAGCCGAGTTGGCCGCCCCCCCCAACCACGGCCGCCCTTGCCGGGGTGTTGGAGATATTCGGCCAGGGATGCGCTGCGAGCCGGGCGAGCGCGGTCAGGGTACCCCTTTCGGCGGGACCCGGCCGCGCCCTTGAAGCCTCGGGCGGCGGGCGCCCTGCCCTCCCGCGCGAGGCAAGGCGAGCGGACAGGCCCGGACTCTCGCCCTCCCGGTCGGAGCACCATCGCCGGGGGCCGCGCCGGAGCCAGATCGGTATGGAGGCCTCGCAGAGGCCCGCCCCGGCCCCCCCCCCGGCGCCTCGCGAGGGGGGGCCATCCCGCGGGGGAATCGTTTGCTCCTCGGGCACGGCCTTAGGCGCCCGTCGCCAGCCCGGCCCTGATGGCGAGGCTGGCGAGAGGTGACCGAGCCCGGCTGCCTTGGTCAACCCCGCGACTCACGGGGGGGCTGGAAACGACCGCTCTGGAATGTTGATATTTCAAGCTTGGCATAGACAATGGATGGAATAGAATAGACCCATGCACTATCTTGATCGCCACCGGCTCAATACTATCGACCCGGCAGCTTTCCAGACACAGAGGCCCTATCCCTGGATCAACCCGCAAGGATTGCTCACCCCAGAGGGCTATCATACCCTTCTAGAACATCTCCCCTCACAAGAGCAGTTCACGCCCAGCTTCGGTCAACTGTGCGCCCACGGCCAGCGTAGCCACGATCGTTTTCTGTTAGCCTACCACGACTCCCTCCCGGTGGTCCAAGTCTGGAAGGAGTTCATTGCCGAGTTGGGCGGCCCAATCTATCGGGATTTTCTGAGTTATTTGCTCGGCACGCGGACCTTTTCCTGGCGCTTTCACTGGCACTATACCCCGCGCGGATGTTTCATCTCGCCGCATTGCCACGCCAAGGACAAACTTGGTTCGCACATTTTTTATTTCAATACCGAACAGGATTGGGATCCAGTCTGGGGGGAACAAACCTTGCTTCTTGACGACGGTGGTCGCTTCCCGCGCAACTCTGCGCCGCACATAGAGGACTTTGATAGCACCTCAGCCTCGCACGCCACCGGGAATTCTAGCCTGCTCTTCGCCCCCAACGGTAGATTCTGGCACGCCATGCGACCGCTGCAGTGTCCAGAAGACCGGATGCGCAAGGTCTTCATTGTCGTGCTCGGTCGCTTTGGAGCAGGCGAGCGGATAAAGCGAATTTTGGGCTGGAAGGCGAAGGGTTGCGGGGCCGCACCTTTGCACAGAAGGAACCTTCCAGAGATAGTGCCGGCCCATTTTTCCACTCAGAAGAGGAGTTCTCCATGACGCCCACCCCGCATTGTTTAGTAGTCGGCGTTGGACCCGGTTTAGGCATGGGATGCGTGCGCCGCTTTGCGGCCGGCGGCTACCGGGTGTCGATGATTGCCCGGCATGCCGGTCGGATTGCGTCCTGGGCCGCTACAACTGAGAGGAGTGCAGGATTTCCTGTTGATATTGCCGACGAAGGAGCATTCCGTCAGACGCTCAACCACATTGTCGCCGAGCACGGCCTCCCGGAAGTCGTCGTGTACAATG
Organism: uncultured Binatia bacterium (SeqCode); assembly: GCA_965116085.1. GTDB lineage: Bacteria > Desulfobacterota > Binatia > Bin18 > Bin18 > Bin18. The sequence continues at coordinate 2,619,712 of OZ220487.1, read as the reverse complement.
CGGCGCGGGCGATATTTGGGCATTATCGCGACATCAGCATGGAGGATTTTAGCCTCAATTTTCGCATCAATACCGCCGGCCTTTTGATCCTTGCTCAGGAGTTGGCTCCGGCAATGGTGGCGCGTGGCTCCGGTTCTCTCATGGTCACCGGGAATACAGGCTCGTTGCGTGGTACGCCGAGTTTTGTCGGCTGGTCGCCAACCAAGGCCGGACAACGGATCTTGGCCGAATGCCTAGCCCGCGAGTTGGGGCCAAGCGGAATTCATGTAGCCTATATTGTGGTCGATGCCTTGATCGATATGCCCTTTGCCCGGCGCGGTTTCCCCGATAAGCCTGAGGACTTCTTTTCCCAGCCGGAAGATTTAGCGGAAACGGTTTTTCAGACTGCCCATCAGCCCAAGTCAGCGTGGTCGTTTCTGGTTGAGCTACGCCCGTTCGGGGAGAAATGGTAGCCATTTTCCTCCCATGCATGGAACATTGAGAGGGCCTGCCGACTGAAGCGGATACGAGGGCAGCCATGGAGTATGAGTTAAGCGTCGAGAAACGCAATTGGTTGAGACGGCGAAGACGTTTGCAAGCGAAAAGATCGCGCCTTTTGCTGCAGACTGGGACCTCAGCCGGACAGTGCCACGAGCTGCCTTCCGAGAGGCCGCAGCGGTGGGCCTCACCGGCGTGCTGACACCCACGTCAGTCGGGGGACAAGGTGCCAATTTCCTAGCGGCTGCCAAGGTACTGGAAGAACTGGGCCGGTGCGTGCTTCGCCTTTACCTTCGGCCTATGGGTTCGCAACAACCTACTCAACACCATTGCGCGCAATGGCAGCCCAGGTCAAATAGCACGCGCCGTTCCTCCCATGCTAGCAGGGGAAGGGATCGGGGCGTTTTGCCTGACGGAGCCCAGTGCCGGCAGCGATGCTGCGGCGATTACCACACGAGCCGAGCAAGCGTCCGACGGCTGGCGGTTGAGCGGAGAGAAAGCTTGGGTCACAAATGGTGTCAGTGCCGATGTGTTCGGTGTGTATGCGCAAACCGACCCGGTCTTGGGCTGGCGTGGTATTGCCAGCTTTCTGCTAGCTGGCGATACCCCAGGCCTTGAGCGCACTCCTCAGTACACCATGCTGGGTGGACAGGCGATGGGAGTTACAGGGCTCAGGCTGACCAACTGTCCGGTTCCCGAGACCGATCTGTTGTTCGCCCCAGGGGATGGATTCAAGGCCGCTATGCGGGGCATCAATATGGCACGGATGTCTATTGGTGCAGGCTGCTGCGGCATGCTGCAGGCTAGCCTCAGAACCGCCTTGGCGTATGGTGCGAAGCGTCATGCCTTCGGCAAGCCGATTTTGAACTTTCAGGGCCTGCAATGGGCACTCGCGGATGTCGCCACGGAACTTGAGGCTGCACGTCTGCTGACGTATCGTGCCGCGCTGGCCCTGGACCGGGGAGAGCGCGCCGTCGTGGAGGCCGCCCATGCCAAAAAATTCGCTAGCCGCGTGGCGTTTAGCGGCATCTCGCAGTGTATGCAGGCCATGGGCGCAGAAGGTTTACGCACCACTAACCCACTTGGTCGGCACTTAGCCATGGCCAAGGTGGCCCACTATACGGACGGGGCAACGGAAATTCAAAATGTCGTGATCAGCCGTGCGCTGCTCAAAGAGTACGGTGTTAACGTTGGCTGAGGGGTCTCCCCCAGCGGTGCATTGCCCCCCCCCCCCCCCAAGGGCACCATCGTTCAGGAGTGGGAAGCTGGAGAGCAGATCAACATCTCTCGCACAACTGCTCAAACAACCCTGGATCGATCTTCTTCTTTTTTCCTTCAAACAAATTTCGCTTGGTCCAACTGGCCAGAAAACACAACTCCACAAAAGGCAAATAGGGCTGAAAGTCAGGAGCGCCGAGCGCAGTGAGGTGGGTGTAAAAAGGCGGGCGGAGTTCCCCAAGCCAGCCCACGCTCGCCTTGACTGTCCCCCTTCCAATCAACTGGTTGTCAGCAATCCCTTCGACATCAATAGCGTAGAGCTTTCCGTTCCTGTGGCTGAGAACAAAATTCTTGAGCACCGGGTCTGTGTAGTCAAATCCTATCCAGACCTGGGGGGGGGGGACGAGGTGCTCGACCACGCGCCGAAACTGCACATGCAAGGAGTTGGACAGGAGGCCCGCTTGATGCAAAAAATGCAGGTCTTGGACAAGACGGTCTTGGTCGTGTCCGTCAGCGTTGGACGTTTAGTATAAATGGCCGTATGGAATTCGGCGACCAGACGCACGACCTGCCTCGTTACCTGTCTCGGCTGCTCCCCGTCAATAAAGTCAACCCCAGATCTCATGTTCGTAGCGCGTGACTAATCGTGGGAAGAGGCCATCAGCCAGGAAAGCTTCAAGATTGCGTTCTATGTCTTGGGTAATAGCTGAGTCGGCAAACTGTAGCCGCTTGAAGCGCTGTCCGTTTATGGTTGCAAAATACGGGCTTTTTCCTTTACGTAAGCGGGGGGAACGGGGGGTGGGGAAGTGCGCTAACAGCGATTCAGCCAGTGGACAATCCGCTGTTGCATGGGGGGCCGCCCCGCTCTTGTCACTCGCGAGAGGACGCGTGTTGTATATCCAAGACAGACGTCGGAAAGCAAGGCAGCCATCCCCCGCGGCTATGGCCGCAACCGATCCGCCCCTGGCCCAGCAGATCCAGGCGGCCCAGCAGGCGCTCAACCAGGCAATCGAACAGGGGATACAGAATCCCAATCAACAGAATCAGGCACTGGTCCAGCAACGGCAACGCGAGCTGCGGAACCTGCAAGCGCAGGAACCCGGCAGCAAGGTCGTGCCGTTGGATTTCCAACGTGCCAGTATGGGGATGAGTTTTCAGTAAGAACGATCCCGTCCAACTTGCCCCTTTGAGGGCCCAGGTCTCACACGAAAGTCACTGTCTTTATTCCGGTTTATAATCGTGAGGCATATATTGGCGTGGCCATTGAGAGCATTCTCGGGCAAAGTTTTTCCCAGTTTGAACTACTCCTGGTAGACGACGGTTCAACGGATCGCAGCGTTGCAGTGCTCCGCTCGTATGACGACCCTCGCATTCGGTCGTCTGCAATGCGCACAATCGCGGCATTCCACACACACGCAACCGCGGTCTCGAACTGGCGCGGAGTGAGTATCTGGCTTTACTCGGCAGTGACGACATCGCCCAGCCCGACCGGCTACGACATCAAATCGCTTTTTGGACCGGCATCCCGCTATCGTTCAAGTCGGCGGTTGGGTTCGTCGCATGGACGCCACCGGACGGCTGCTCAAGAAGGTAAAATACCAACCCACCGCACCGGGCGAGGTTCGGACCCAGCTCCTCTTTCGGTGTAGCCTGAGTAATACCACCCTCATGGCTCGAACTGCGACCCTGCGTGAGCACGGCTACCGTCCCGACTTTCCACGGTGCCAGGATTATGATCTCCATGCCCGCCTCGCCAAACGCCGCAAAATAGCCAATATCCCTCGTGTCCTCACCTACGCTCGTGTTCATCCCGCTCAAATCACCATCCAGACTTCACGACTCGGTGATGCCAAAAAAAGAAGAATTATACGTCGGCAGCTGACAGATTTAGGCGTCACCTGCCGTCCGCAAGACCTCTCTGCTCATCTCACCCTCTCTCGGATGCGAAAATTTCAGATCGTTCCGGATCAGACCTACCTCGACTGGGCAGATGCTTGGCTCCAAGGACTCTTGGAGGCGAATGGCAAGAGTCGATGTTATCCAGTTTCCGTTTTTCAGCGCGTCGTGAGTGCGAAGTGGGCGCACACTTGCCAAGTCGCCTCACAACGCTTGGGTTGGACCGCCTGGGCGCAGATTCCTCCACTCCCCCCTGCGGAAGGGCCTCGGCTCCCCCCTCCTGCGGACACTGCCTGTGCTCTTGCGCCGACTCGACAACTCCTCCCGACGACGGGCGTGGGCGTGGTCAGGCAGAGGGATCGCCGGTCCTGCTGGGAGTGGCAACGGAGGACGGAAGAGCCGTAGACCTGTGCTTACGGCTCACCAACTAGCGCAGCTGTTTCAAAAGCGGGGCACGTGGATTGCGGGGAAGAAAAGTAGGCCCGGACGTCTGTCAAGTCTTCCGGCGTGTCGGTCTCCGCCCACCACAAACTTTCGATGGAGGCAACTTCCACGATAGATGAGTTGGCCATGGCATCAATGACTGACAAATACCAGCGCTGGAGGGCGGTTGGGTCGCGCATGGCTTTCTCCAAAGCGACCCGGAAGGCGCGCACACCGGCGGCACGAAACGTCATCAGCCCGATCGATTCACCATGCACCACCGGCGGGGGCAGAGTTTTTCCCACTGCGGCCAGGGTGCGCTCGTGTCGAATCGAGACCTTCATGTCATCATCGTCATAGCTGGGCTTGCGATCAATCGCCAAGCTGAGCGCCGCGAGCGGGGCGAGCAGGAGTCGCTCTAACACTGCGGGCTCAAACAAAGTATCGCCGTTCAGCAGAATAAAATCCTCGGTCATCTCTGGAAGAGCGGTCCAGCACGTGGCTAGATTATTCGAGATCGCAAAAAAAGGATTAAAGCGGCTGGTCACTTCGATTTCCGGCAGCGGGCAGCGGGCGAGCACCTGTTCCACTTTGTCTGCCCCAAAGCCGACCATAACCGTTGCGCGTTGAATGCCGCACACGGCAAGCGTCCGGAGTTGGATTTCCAGAGCCGACCGGCTGCCATCGACCGGCAACAGGCATTTAGGGGTTGTTTGGGTAAGGGGCAAGAGGCGCTTGCCCTGCCCCGCGCTCAAAATAATAGCCTTCATGGATTGTGACGCAGTAGCCGGATTGCTTCGCCCGGTCTAAGAGAAAACCAAGCATGAATCAAGCAGGATGAGGCTATCGGCAATCAACCATGGACTTCCGGCCATGCGCTCCCTCCCTTCTTTGTCACAGCGACGACTCGGCCAGCCGCTCGGCTTTTACATTGTCGCCGAATTGTTCGCACCGACCCTGTGGGCGTTGTTCGGGCTGACCGCGCTGGTGCTGACAAAAGACCTGCTCAACTTCTCCGACCTGGTAATCAATCGGGGTCTGGGCCTTGCCGCTGTGGGTTGGATCGCCTTTTACGAGTTGGTCCCACTCCTCTCTCGCACCCTGCCCTTCGCCGTGCTCGTGGGTTCCCTGGTCGGGCTGGGCCGTCTCCGGTCTGACCGGGAACTGCTGGCCCTTGAGGCCACCGGTCTTGCCCGGCGGCGTTTGGTTCTGCCGATTCTGGGCTTTGCTACGGCCATAACGCTCCTTGGGCTCGGTTTTTCGCTGTTTGCCGCGCCCGCCACGCTCCGCTCACTGGACGACGCGTTACGCCGCATGATCCAGCAGAATCCCGGCGTGGCGCTCCGTCCCGGCATCGTACATGAATTCGGTGATACCCGCATGGTTGCCCGGGAATTTTCAGCGCGGGGAAATGCCCTGCGCGGCGTGTTGGTGTGGGTGTCTGATACAGGGAGGACTATTTTGCCGGGCAGACGCTTTTTGCCGAACGCGGGAGTGTGGAGCCCCCTGGCGCGTGAAACCGCTCGGCTGGCTTTATACGATGGTGTTATTCTCCTCTCCCCCCAGGAAGGCGGCGGGGAGACCCCCGCTTCCAAATCTTTGAGACCGTGATCCGGGAACCGCAGGGCACTGAGGCCTGGCCCGTCCAGCCGCTCACCCGCCTCTCGTTGCAGGCGCTCATTGACCGAATCGTAGGAGAGGGGACGGAAGCGCGCCGCGCTCGTACCGAACTGCATCGCCGCCTGGCGGCCCCGGCAGCGGGTATCGTCTTCAGCCTGTTAGCCCTCCCTCTCGCCTGTCTGGGGTCGCACTTTTCGCGTGCGTCAGACGGCGTCCTAGGGTTGGTTCTCACCGTGGTGTATTACGGTTTGACGCAGTTCGGCAACGGACTTGTCCAGGCAGGCACGGTAACCGTCGGATGGGGAGTCTGGCTGCCCAATATTCTTGTGGGTGGACTCGCCGTCCTCCTCCTTGGCCTGCAAGACCGCCCCTGGACGAAACGCCCCACTCCCGCCGGCAGCCGGGCCAGGACCTCACCTAGGCCGCGTCTCCAACAGCCCTCTGCACACGCCGGACCCTCCTGCCCCGCTACGTGCTGCAACATTATCTCCTCATGCTGGGCTTGGCTTTCGGCTTTTTGCTCGTGGGCTATCTCCTGGTTGACATTCTTGAACACCTCGCCTGGTTTGCGCCACAATGCCACGCCAGCCGAAGCCCTCCGCTTCCACAGCGCTCGTACCCCCCTGCTGGCCTCACGGATCGTTCCCATGGCCCTCCTATTGGCCACTGCCCTGACCGTCAGCATTCTGTCTTTCCACCGAGAACTGATTGGCATGCGTACATGCGGAATTTCAGCCACCCGCATGCTGTCCTGCATCCTCCTGATTGCCAGCCTCGTCACGCCCCTCTCCTTTCTCTTGAATGAATCCATCGTGCCGCGCTCGAATGTCCCGGCCGACCGCATCAAAGAGACGGAAAATCAAAGATCGCCCCCTCTCCGCCGGGGCCTTGCAGAAAATAGTCTGGTACCGAGCCGGTAGCCACGTATCCCGGGCAACCCGGCTCGACCCGGCCCTGGAAGAAGCGACCGGCCTTTCAATCTACGAACTTGGAGACCGGGGCTTACCCCTCAGCCGGACCGATGTGCGTCGGGCCAGACACCTTGGCGATGGCATAGGGGAGCTCAATGATCCGGTCCGAATTCGCATCTCGGAAAACGGCCTTGAGCGAGAGCCTGCCGAACCGCTCGTCCAGTTAGGGGAGGTCCCTGATGTTCAGCTTGACACCATGCATCTGAGCGTCTGGCAGTTGGCTCGGGAGATTATCGGGACCGAAATGGCCTGCTATGACGTCACCCCTTATCGCGTTGACCTCAACGTCAAATACGCCGCACCCCTGGCCTGCATTCTGATTCCGACCATCGTTCTATATCTTTGCCCTGCACGGCCCGCCGTTTCCGGGCCCGGCCGTAACCTTATTGGTGAGTAGTATCCTTGGCGTCGGCTATGTCCTATTGACCGGGGTGTGTGCTTCACTCGGCTATTGTGGAACCCTGTCGCCCACCCTGGCCGGTTGGGGGCCGGCGCTCAGCGCGATGTTGTTGGCCGGCCTCTTTATCTGGCGTAGTCAGGGCTGAGCCCGTCATCGTGGACGGAGGAAGGGGAAGAAAAATTAACCTCTGCAAAGTTGTCATCAGGCTGATACCTATTTTATGGTGGGTGGGGTGTAGTCTGCCAACGAGTACCGGCTGTACGATCAATACTGACAGCGGCTCCGAAGACATGTCTTTCAAAGCCGTTCGGAACCGTATGGTGACAGAGCAAATACGGAATCGGGGCATCCACGATGAACGCGTCCTACACGCGCTCACCACGGTCCCGCGGCATCTGTTTATGCCGCCCGCTTATCGGGACCACGCGTACGACGATGGCCCGCTGCCCATCGGTCAGGGACAGACCATCTCCCAGCCGTACATCGTGGCGCTTATGAGCGAGCGTCTGGAACTCGGCGGCGATGAGCGCGTGTTGGAAATCGGTACGGGCTCCGGCTATCAGGCTGCGGTCTTGAGCCTCCTGGCAAAACAGGTGTATTCCATTGAAATTGTACCCGAGTTGATGTCCGCCGCGCGTGCACTACTCGCCCAGCTCGGCTATGACAATGTGACCGTGCTGCTCGGCGACGGGAATACGGGCTGGGCAAGAGACAGCCCGTATGACGCGATTATCGTCACCGCCGCGGCCCCGCATGTCCCGCCGGCGCTTCTTGAACAACTCGCCGAGGGTGGCCGGCTGGTCCTGCCGGTCGTCCGGGGCGAGGCGCAACACCTCCTGAGGCTCCGTAAGCGGAGCGGTCGGATTATCGAGGAAAACCTGGGACTGGTCCGCTTTGTCCCGCTCGTGGGAAGGGATCAGACAGGCTGAAGGCGAGCCATGTCCTTGTTGTACTGCTGGCACGGAGAGAAGCCCCGTTACGATCTCGACATGGGGGCTGCCTACCACCTCAACCAAGCCAATCCTTTAGGGCATCAGATTGAGCTAGGCGAGAGCCTCTTGGCTTTGACCCGGGCATCACACGGACCGTACGTTCTGGTTACCGAGTGAGTTGTTCGAGCAAATCTTTAATCCCAAGAAATTCCGATATGGCCGATCCTGTGCTTGGGGGAGGGCTGCGCCAAGCCACGATATTTTGCGACCGAGGGGGACCCGAATATGAAGAGACTATCCCCACCTTAGTCTTGTCGGACAAATGCCCCTGCCCTTGACCGCGCGTTCCAAAGTCAGGCTGCGGTTAGGCATTCGACTGGCTCTGGAAAGATCATCGTCTTTTGTCTATAGCCGCAAGAGGCCTCCCACTCGAACCACGGGCCGGATCAATACTGGAGGAACGACTGGAGGCATCTCTTCTTTCGGACGACAGGGGCGGAGGGGAGACACTCGTACAGGAGGAATACGGCCTTGCACAAAAACGTCGGGCGTATCACAGCCCATAAAAAGATATTCGAGGGTTGTATGGGGGGCAACTCAAACCTGCCTCTGGAATCCACTGGGCAAATGCAGGGGATATCTATGTCATAGCCGTCACATTCGCTGGTTAAGCCGAGGTGGTGAAGATGGCGCACAAATTCATGGCCTGGAGATTATGGATTCGAATCCTGCCCCCGCAACCACCGAGACCGACATTCCGCGCCTCGGGGTGTCGGTCTTGCGGTTTCCGGCGCCGGTCCATTCGAGGATAATGCCGAGGGCGCCGTACAGCGTGGCGTCTATCTCGTCCCATTTGGCGCCGGGGGTGAGTACGATGCGCACGACGCGGCCTCGGATTGCGTCCGCCGCCGCGTCCCGGTCTTCCGGGTGGTTCAGCCCCTCGGCGAGCCGCGCCACTTTGCGGCGGTAGAGTCCGGCGGCGTTGGAGTGGATGTCCGGCAGGTCGGCAGGCGCGGCGTCAAGCCGTTCGGTCAGTTCGTCCTAGCGCACTCCCAACTCGCATAACCGGTCCACCCAGACCCCGGACATAGCCGCCGTCCTTAATGACCGCGATCATGGAGGTAATCTTCTTTTCGACCTCGGCCAACTCCTTGCGGTCGCCCGCGCCCGAGGCACGGTGCTCACGGTTGGTCCGGTTGGTCTCTTCCACATACGCCCTATTCCCACCGCTTGCGAACTCCTCGCCGCGGCGGGCCTCGGTCCCAAGGCCGTCCGCGAGGTCCCCGCCGAACCCGGCGGCGATCGGAAGGTCCGCGGCCGTAATCCTGGCCGCCGCATACCGATCATGCCTCGTGGTATCCCGCGCCAGTGCGACCGCACTGGCGCGGATCTCCATGGATACAGCACCCACCGTTCCGGCGGTCCACGCATGCCGCCACAACTTGGGCTCGACGACGGTCTGCCATTTGGTGTGGCGTCCGTGATGTGCGCGGTTTGCCAATGGGTCGCTCTCCCCGCTGCGTCCGTTTCCGGATCATAGGTGCGGTTTCCGGGGGAGCCCATACGGGCGCGCCGGCTGTCGCCACGGTCGGAGCATAAAAAGAACTCGTATCCTGCTCAACAGGCAGCGCCGCCCTCCAAGCCATGACGGGACATCCCGGGAGCAAGGCGATTGTCGTCATGACGTCATTTTCGACTTGTGTTACGTAACACACAACATTGTTTTGTTCAAAGTGAAGCAATTTCAGAGGTCCCGACCATGACCGTGAGCAAACAGTCCGGGGCGTCGATACATCCCGGTCCCCATGTCAGGCAGAAGGTGCTGCCGACGGGCATGATCGTTACCAGAGCTGCCACCCTGCCCGGGGTCGGGCGGCCGACATTATCCACCTTCCTGAACGGCAAGGCGTGGCTGTCACAGAACATGGCGCGAAGGCTCGAGCGGGTGTTCGGCGTTGACCGTGACTATCCGCTGGACCTTCAGGCTCAACATGGCCGCCGGGACGAAGCCCTGCGCGCGCCCTTCGTCGCCGGACGGCATACGCCGACCCTGGCTGAAGTCGAGGCAAGTCTGATCAACGAGTAGACTGATGGAACGTGCACTCGGGAGGAGTCGCCGGCATTGTTGCGACGGAGCGTCCGGGCGGCCGGAGTCAAGCTTACCCGTGCCGATTTTCCTGCCTTCGACAATGCCCAGAGACCCGGTCTGGACGGACAAGTCGAAACGACGGTTTCTATCCCGTGGATACCGGCAAGCCGATCACTCTGGGAGTCCGGCTGCAACAGGCAGCCCGCTCACGAGGCGAATAACGACTACTCACAGCGCGTCAGGACCGTGACGCCCGACGAGCGGCGCGACACGGCATCTGTTTTCGCCGCGTCGCGCAACGGATGGAGAAAGGGCGAATGGGCTGCCGAGAAAATAGCTCTGAAGGAGATGGAAAGATGTTCACGCCTATGACACCAGCGATCTCGGACAGTGGCTCGAACAATCGGCTGAAACTCAGATCTGGTTCGCCGAGCGGACCGGCGAATCCGTGACCGGATATTGTTCGCCCGATGTGGGTTGGTCGGACTGGGCAAATGCTAGCGAGCCGGCACTGACGCACAATGATTGCCTCCCACCGCATCATGTGTATCAAGCTAGGGTTTGTTAACACTAATGTGCATGATTCTGGTCTCCTGGATGTAGGGACCGCACGCAAGCTCACTACGCCCGGATCGCGCCCCCTCTCCCGGTGCCGCGCGGCCCTGTCCGCCTCGCCCCTCGCCCCGTGCTCCCCGCCCTCTGGTCGGTCGCCGCGCCGGGCGGCACCGGGCGCGGGTGGCCGGCCCGCTTTGGCACCTGGCCCCCCCCTCTCCCCCCGGCTGCCCCGCGGGTCGCAAACCGGGGGGCGCGCCCGGGTCTGCGCGCATCTGCAACGCGAACAGAGCGTGCGCCTCAAGCGGGCGGCCCAGTCGCTCGCCCGCCCCGTCGTCCAGGTCCCTCCCGCCGGCCCGGGGGCGCGCACACAACCGGTCCTCCATCCCTCGGTCGCTCCCGAGGCGGGTGGACCCCCACGATGCATCTGGTTGCCGCGGACGATCGCCCGGCGCTCGCCTGCGCACGCTCGCCCGGGCCCGCCCCCGCCGGCCCGGCGGGCCGCCCGTGGCGGACTCGCCTGGGCCCGCCCCCCGCTCCTCCCGCGGTGCTGAGGGCCCGGGCGTCCGCGGGCGCCCAGACGCGGCCCTTGGCCGCGGCACTGGGTAGGCGCCCGTGGGGCCGCCGCGGCGCACCCGGGTGAGCCCTTGGGCGTCTGCCCGGGAGCTGTCCACGCGGCGCACTGCAATCGCGCGGGTGTGGCGTCGCTTGCAGGGATGCCGCCGCCTCTGCTCGCGCTTCGAGCAACTTGATGTGCTATTCCTTGGATGCAGCGTCTTCGCCCTCATCATTGATGCCTTGCGATAGTGTTAACATGCCCTAGTAAAGCCTGCCTGGATTGCGTCGTTTTCGAAATTCCCCTATATTCCTTAGTGGGATGCGGCGCCGTCGAGACTGGAAGTCCTGACGGATCGCAGCGTCTGACCTTGAAGGGTTGCGGCGATGGCGCAAAGTTCGCGAGCAGCAGGGAGCGGGATCGACACCGAGATCGGACTGGTGGAGATGTCCGTCGTGCTCATCACCAAGCAGAACGACCCTTCGATCCTCAACCCGGACTTCTTGCGTTACAACGGAATAGTGGATAAGACTCTGAGACCGATTCAGCCGCCCATATCGACACCCCTGTTCTCCCAAGTGGTGTTCGAACGAGATATCGACGTCAGAGCCGAGCCTAATCGGTTCGTGTTTGAACAGAAGGGCCAGCCGCTCAATGAAGGCGAGTGCATGGTGCCGGAAGTTGCGGAACGGTTCGTGCAGGCGGTCTCACACATTCCGTATATCGCGATCGGAATCAACGCCAAGAGCCTCAGGACACTGAATGACAAGTCGGGATACAGCGTGGCGGATACCTTGTTGGGAGGTAGCGAATGGATGTCGTTCAGGGATTTGCGACCGAATGTCTATCTGAAGGCTGTATACAGTTACGAAACCAGAAAAATCACCTTGGATGTTGGCCGCGTCAGCACCACGAGAGATGACGGTGTTGTGGGCCAAAGAATGTTGTTTCAGGCCAATATTCATCGAGACATCGCAGCGAAAAGTCAGGAACAACGGATAGAGAGGGCGTCGGGTATTCTCGGCGGCTGGAAAAGTGACATTTCTGATTTCAACGACCTCGTGGCAAAATTCCACGCAATGGGGATGCCCCAATGATTGCAGCGACCCCAGCCGCGACGACATCGGTGGCCAGAAGAGCGGAGGTCGAAACTAGCTCATCCACCCTGGATTCCCTTGTTCCCTCTATCCGGCCCGAAAACGTTTTAGACCGCGCTGACGAGTATTGGGCGCGCCTCATCGAAATACTTTGGCGACTAGAAGCGAGCGAAAAGCTGTTGGGGGCAATGCTCCTCGGTCCCACCGCCAGTAGCGCGTTCGAACCCGAAGGTATGTCGAGTTCGGGTGCATTTTCCCCCAGGATCATCGAATTCATGGAGGTCGCCAACGGTCGGAATGCCGATCTGAGGGACGCGCTGGGCGATCTGGACGAGGCCGCGGTCGAGGCACGGGACGAGGAATTCCCGGTTCCCTCGGATCTCGCGCTGGCCAACGCCCGGCGGCTGTTGCTCGCCATGTACAAGCTTTCGCCCCAGCGTTTCGAGGTCTACCCAACACCAGACGGCGAGGTCGCTATCGACGCTCCGGGTGGGTACGGACGCTCGGTCCTGCTGCTTTGCGCCTCCGATGGCGGCGCCCTGTGCTTGGTCAATATGGACGGCAGGCACAGGCGCGCGCGCTATTCGGATACGGGGTCGCTGCCCGACGGCTTCGTTCGAGAGGCGCTGGAGGGGCTGGCGCGGCGGGACGAACTGGCTGCGTGACGGCCAGAGGCGATATCGGGCCGGGTGAAAATCTCGGCAGGGACGTATTTTCCCGCAGCCAAGCCCGGCGAGCCGACCGCGGCAGGATCCCGCTCAACGTCTTTCTGGAGAAGAAAGGCGAGCCCCGGCTTTCGGTTGATCGCCTTGATTTCGCTTCGCCGAGAGATGCCGCCGAGATCGCGGACAGGGTGGCAAACGGCAGAGGCAGAACGTTCTTCGGTTGGGCCGTGGTCAAAGCGGATACAGCCGCCTTGAACGGTCGGAAAGTGACTGCATCACCGCAACCCGATAATCCCTACCACGCCGATATCGTTCTACCCGATGTTGCCGTCGAGGATCGTGACGAACAGAAGCGCCACGCGCAGGAACTGGCGGATGGCGCCAGTTGGCGTGGCCACGACATTGATAGCTAAGCCGATTATCCGGGAGAACGCCCTTGCCCGCCGATGTTCGTAGCGGATTTTCCTCGGCGATTCTCCTGCGAACGGATGCCTTGAGTGAGCAACGATTTCCAGAGCGCGCCAGGAGCTTGCGGCGTAGGAACGACATGCGCCAATACTCGTATTGAGCAGTTGCGGGGTTGAGCGGCCGCTACCGTTGCGCCCGTAGTGCCCAGATCCGGGGTTGTGGCTGCCGCCGAAAAGGATAGGCGGCCGGAGGGACATTGGGCGGCCTAGGGCCTATTAACACTAATATGCATAATTCTGCATGATTGGTCTCCTGGCTGTAGGGAACGCACGCAAGCTCCAGACGACCGGAGCGCGCCCCCTCTCCCGGTGCCGCGCGGCCCTGTCCGCCTCTCCCCTCGCCCCGTGCTCCCCGCCCTCTGGTCGGTCGCCGCGCAGGGCGGCACAGGGCGCGGGTTGCCGGCCCGCTTTGGCACTTGGCCCCCCCCCCCTACTCCCCCCGGCTGCCCCGCGGGTCGCAACCCGGGGGGCGCGCCCGGGTCTGCGCGCATCTGCCCCGGGAACAGAGCGGGCGCGTCACGCGGGCGGCCCGGTCACTCGACCGCCCCCTCGTCCAGGTCCCTCCCGCCGGCACGGGGGCGCGCACACAACCGGTCCTCAATCCCTCGGCCGCTCCCGAGGCGGGTGGACCCCCACGATGCCTAGGGTTGCCGCGGACGCTCGCCCGGCGCTCGCCTGCGGACGCTCGCACGGCGCTCGCCTGCGCGCGCTCGCCCGGGCCCGCCCCCGCCGCCCCGGCGGGCTGCCAATTGCTGACTCGCCGGGGTCCGCCCCCCGCTTCTCCCTCGGTGCTGAGGGCCCGGGCGTCCGCGGGCGCCCAGCCGCGGCCCTGGGCCGTGGCACTGGGGTAGGCGCCCGTGGGGCCGCCGCGGCGGAGCCGGGTGAGCCCTTGGGCGTCTGCCCGTGAGCTGTCCACGCGGCGCAATGAAATCGCGCGGGTGTTGCGTCGCTTGCAGGGATGCCGCCGCCTCTGCTCGCGCTTCGAGCAACGCGACGTGCTCTTCCTTGGATGCATCGTCTTCGCCCTCATCATGGATGCCGTGCGATAGTGTTAATAGGCCCTAGGCCGGCCTCAGCCTGGGCGGAATCGGGCGGGCGCACGCTGCGGCTCGGCGTCGAGGGCGAGCCCCGGCCGGACCCGGCCCCCGAAGACAGTTTCCTGCTGGGCGGCGCACTGCACTGGTAGGGAACGGAGCTCGCATTCTCGCCGACACTGAGAACCTGGGGGCGCTCCCGTGCTTCTCCCCGATGCTCCCGATGAGGGCAGCGCGGCCCCGTATCGCTTGCGTCGCGCACCTCGACGGGGATCCCTGCAGCGTTTGCCGCGCCCCGCCATGGACGGACCGCGCCCGTCCGGCACGGCGACCCGTGGCTCGAATTCATGCCGAAGGGCGTCATGGCCTTCGCTGGCACCAGCATGGCCGACCACTCGGTCGCGGAGGCGAAGAAGCCCGGCTGCCTGTCGTGCACACATGAGGCCGCGCCGCGACAGCGGTCCGTGCCGTTTCGGGGGCGGGGTCCGTTCATCCTTCCGCTGTCGCCTGCCGTGCTTCAATCCGCGCTCGCGCCTGCCGGGAGCGCCAGTGCCGTGCATCGTCTCGGCGATCCCGCACTACCCCGCTTGCCAGGGACGGCTTCGCCCTGCACCGACATCGGCGGCGCCCTCCCCGCTTGTGCCGACGCGTCCGTCGTCGCGTCCGCCGGCATGCTCCGCAAGCTGTCCGCACCCCCGATCCGAGGTCCGCACGTCGACCCGTGCAGCCACCGCATGGATGAGGCTGACGCTGCGGCAACGGGGTGCATCGCGGATCCCTGCACGCGCGGATATCCGCGGCGGAGGCTGCATTGCCAGCCACCGGCACTGCTTCCGTCCACCGGTGTGCTGTGGAACCATGGGAAACGCGATCCCTCGACCCATGGCCCCTGTGAGACGAAGCGTCTGCGCTGCGGGAACCACTCCGCACCCGTCCGGCGTTCGGTGTGCCCTGTGTGATGGACAGCGCAGAGCCCTCCCGCCGCGCGGCCCGATCCGTTACTTTGGTGCGCGCACGACCACGCGGAACGCGCGCGAAGATCGGGGACCGGGCGTCTCGCCCAATCGCCACGCGGGTTGCAATCCCGTGTAGCGCCTGCGGCTCCGGTGGTGATGGCGTGTAGGGCAACCCTGCCCGATCGCGAGGCCGGAGGCACCGTTTCGTCACACCGGCCGCCCCGATGGTGCCCTCCACACCGGGGCGGCGAGTGTTGGCGCAGGGGGGGGGCGACGCTGACCGGTCGCAGGGGGGCGCCGCTCTGACGTGCCAGGAAACCCTGCCACCGATCAGGGGCGATCGACACGCTGTCGATACTGTGCGCATGTCCCACCCGGAAGATGATCGCATAGACCCTCCACGACCCGACTGTCCCGGATATCGCGGGATCTGCCTCGCGCTCCTGATCGGTGGCGCCGCCTAGCGTTGGATCCCGGCCCCGTTTCCCGTGGGGGTGGTCGCACTCGAGCCCTGTATCGGCCCATCGACGCACAGCATTCCCGAAAATCGAGGCCCTCGACCGCAGGTTATAGGCCGCGTAGGTCCCCTACGGCATCCGCCAGAGGCCAGGACCCTGACCGATTCCGCAGGCAGGACGACGCTGATGTCCATCCGCATGCTCCCGAAACCGGGGGAACGCCTCGGAGTGACCGCCAGGGGAGAGGCATCCTGAGCACCAACCAGATCTTGGTCGAATTCGCTCTCGCAGCGCTCGCCCGACGGGCAGTCTTCGGGGCCGACACCCGGCTTCAGGGCGCGCGGGCCCCCGTTGGTTGCTGCTCACTGAGGCGGCGGGGGCAGCCCACCCGCAACGCGAAGGCCCTCGTGCTCTCGGTACCGGTCCGCAGCCTTGGCGTCCAGGCTGCGCACGAAGCTGGCCGACGCTCAGACGAAGCCTGGCATCTGACCGGACTTCGGGTTGCCGGCCCTGTTCACCGCGGTCGTATCCGTCCCTTGCACCTGGACAGGCAAGCGGATAGCGTGGCCATATGTTCGATGCGCTCGCTCCGGGCCATTCGGAGCCACGCCAGGGGCAGGCCCGCCCGCCCCACTTGGCCGCAGGCGCCGGGGCCGCGAAGGGAGAGACGCGATGACCCGCCGCCGTCTTCCGATCGGGATCCAGGACTTCCGACGCCTCCGGGAGACCGACAGCTACTATGTCGACAAGACCCCGCTCATCCGGGACCTGGTCGAGCAGGGCGACTCCTATTTCCTGTCCCGGCCGCGCCGCTTCGGTAAGAGCCTGCTGCTCGACACGCTGGGATCGTTGTTCGCCTGCCACGAACCCCTGTTTCGGGGACTGGCCATCCACCCCCACTGGGAGTGGGCTGCGCCGCATCCGGTGGTGCGGCTGAGTTTCGACGGGAAGTACAACGAGCCCGGGGACATCGAGCGCAACATCCTGACCCAGCTTGAACTGATCGAACGCGAGGCCGGCCTTCCGCCCGCTTCCTGCAGGACCGGCCCCGAACGCCTGCTCGACCTGCTCAGCAGACTGCACCGCAGTACCGAACAGCGGGTGGTGGTGCTGGTGGACGAGTACGACAAGCCGATCCTCGACGTGCTCCACGACCCCGAGCTCGCGACGGCCAACCGGGACTACCTGCGGGGCTTCTACGGCATCGTCAAGGGCAGTGCCAGACATGTCCGCTTCGTCTTCGTCACCGGGGTCAGCATGTTCTCGAAGGTCAGTCTGTTCTCCGGGCTCAACAATCTGAAGGACATCAGCCTCGATCCACGCTTCGCCACGATCTGCGGCTACCGGGACGAGGATCTGGACCGAGTGTTCGGCCCCGAGCTGGCCGGGCTGGACCGGGAGGAGATCCGCACCTGGTACAACGGCTACCACTGGCGGGGCGGGCAGCGGGTCTACAATCCGTACGATGTGCTGCTGCTGCTCGACAGCCGGGAGTTCCGGCCGTACTGGTTCGAGACCGGGTCGCCGAATTTCCTGTTCCGGCTGCTGATGGAGAAATCCGTGAGTCCGATGGAGTTGGAGGGGCGGCTGGCGGACACGACGCTGGTCTCGAAGTTCGATGTGGGGGACATCGCCATCGAAGCGTTGCTCTTCCAGACCGGCTACCTGACCATCGCCGGAGAAGAGAAGCAGGGGCACAGGACCCTGTACCGGCTGGACTATCCCAACCTGGAGGTCCGACTCAGCCTGAACGACGAACTGCTCGCTTGGCTGGGGCAGCAGGGGGCGGAGCCGCTGGAGCGGGGGCGGGCGTTCTGCGCGCTACTGGAGGCACACGACTTCGCGGGCTTCGGCGAGACGCTCCGGGCCTGGCTGGCGGGGATCCCCTACCAGTGGCATGCGAAGGGCGATCTGGCACGCTACGAGGCTTGGTATGCGAGCCTCTTCTACATGTGCCTGCGCGCGGTCGGGGTGGACTTGAGTGTGGAGGAGGCTTCGCATCGGGGCCGGGCGGACCTGGTGGTACGGCTCGGGGGGCAGGTTTTCGTGCTGGAGTTCAAGATGGCCGACGGCGAGGAGGGCAGTGCGGCCGCGCTGGATGCGGCGCTGGCGCAGATGCGGGCGCGGGGCTATGCGGAGGCATACCGGGCTCACGCCGGGCCGGTCCACCTGATCGGGGTGGCCTGCGGGCGCGAGGCACGGAACCTCCTCGCTATCCGCGCCGAGCCCGCCTGAGCGAGGTTCGTGAACGCACCCTCCTCGCAGACCGCCGGGCCCCTGTTCTCCCAGCGGATAGCCGCCGAGGCCCCCGGTGGTCCGTGCAGCGGCCGTCCGGCTCGAGTCCGGGTCGAGATGCGCGTACCGGACGGGCGTCTGCCCCCGGGGCATGACCGAGGGGATTGCCGATCCTCGTCAAGCGCTCGCCGAGGGCCCGGGCACGGGACGCGAAGGGCCGGGACCAACGCGGGTGCGCCGTCCCCTGACAGCGTCCACGCAGGCCGGAGATTGCTGCTATCCAGGCGTGGGCAGGTGCCGGCATGGGCGTGGCGACAACAGGGGCTGCGGCCCGTTCCGCAACGCCCGTGCGGCCGAGGACGAAATCTGCGGGGCGGGTTGGCGGACAAGCCGGAGCCACGAGCCTTTATCCCGTGATTTCCGACAGCAGAATCCGGTGGAGGGAGGGCTCTTTGCAGGGCTCCCGACCGAACAGGCGGCGGCATGGGGATCAGCATCGCCGCCCGCGTTATCGCCTCCGGGGCCAAGTCCTGGCTCAGGCGCGAAGCCCAGCAAGGCGGTGTGTCGATGGAAGAACTGGGGCGCCGCCTGATCTACGGGAAGCCCGCGAAATCCGGCCGCCTGTCCTGCCGCGGCGGCCACGCGAGGGCTTGCCAGCGGACCCCGCAACACCGGGGTCGCCCCCCTTGATCCCTGGCCGGTGCCGCCGCAATGAGGATCATTCCCGCCACCGGCGACGGTCGCGGCAGCGCCAGGGTCCGCTGCGAGGGAGCATCTGCCGGCGCGGCCGCTGCTCGGAATCGGTCCCGCCGTGGTAGCGTCAGGGCATGAATCATCGCATGCCGCACGAGATCCTCCCGGGAGACGTTGCCCGCGCCCGGATCGGCGCCCGGCTCCGAACCGCGGGCTGGCAGGTCCAGGACAGGGACGCGCTTGCCCGCGACGCGGGCCCCGGCAGCGCGGGGTGCGAGTACCCGCCCGACCTCGGCCTCGCCGCCTACGGGCTCTGCGCCGCCTGGCGGGCCGGCGGCGTCATCGCGGCCAAGCCGGCCAGTTAGGGGGGGGGGGCAAGCTCACCCCGGTCGAAGCGCAGGCGGCAGGCTCCGCCCGCGCCCGGCTCAAGTGGGGTGCCGCAGCCCCTGAGCGCCGAGATGTCCGCTCCGCACTCCTTTCGGTCGGGCATGGTCATGCTGCCGCCGCTGAACACCCGCGGTCTGCGCGTGTGCCAGAATAGCGCAGCCCGCAATCTCGAAGCCTCGCTCAAGGCCGACAGACCGCGCACACTCGTCCAGATGGCGACCGGGGCCGGCACGACCGTCACCGCGATCAGGCAGGGCTACCACCTGCTGAAACATGCGCCTGCCTGCCGCGGCCTGTTTCTCGTCGATACCCGGAACCTAGACGAGCAGGAGCTCCCGGCCTTCATCCCCGATGACGACAACCGCACGTTCCCCGAGCTGGACAACGTCCAGCGCCTGATCTCGCCTTCCGTCGTCGGCGACAGTCAGGTCGTCACCTCCACGAGCCCGCGCATGTATGCGCCCCTGGAGGGGGAGGAACTGGCCGACGGCGCGGAAGACGAGAACCCGGCCGAACAGACCTGGTACCCGAAGGAGCCGATTCCGGTCGTCCCCAACCCGGCACTGCCGCCCAAGTCCTTCGATGGAGTCGTGGTCGACAAAGGCCCCCGTTCGCTCGACAACCTGTGACGTCAGGGGGTCGAATATTTCGCTGCCGTCCTGATCGGCCTCACCGACGCGCCGGATACCCGCCCCTACGGATTCTTCCAGAAAAATGGGGCAGCGAGGATCGCCACGAGCAGGCGGGGGCGGCGGCGCTCTCCTCAAAGCGTGCGGGGCAGCCAGGCTGGTATTGCAGGGGCTTGAACTGCGCCTCGGAGCAGGGATTGTCGGCGCGCCCCCTAGTCACCTGAATCTCAAGTTCGTAGCATCAGTTGTGTTCGACGCGGCAACAGAAGCGCTGGACGGCGGGACGGCTGTCGGCGGCGGATTTGGTCCACTTGCAGGGCATGGGAGTTTCGTTGGGGGTGTCGAGGCAGGCCCGGAGGTCGGTGGCGAGTGGCAGGGGCGAGCGGGGGCCGCCCCGCGGCCACGGCTTGCG
Source organism: uncultured Binatia bacterium (SeqCode) (assembly GCA_965116085.1). Classification (GTDB taxonomy): domain Bacteria; phylum Desulfobacterota; class Binatia; order Bin18; family Bin18; genus Bin18. The sequence goes on along the minus strand of OZ220487.1, from coordinate 2,599,545 downwards.
GGGCACCGCGGCGCCCCCGCGCGCGCCCGGGGGGAGCCTCTTTCTCAATCTTTTCACTAATTGCTTTCCCGGCGCCCCCGCGCGCGCCCGGGGGGAGCCCGGAGGCGGAGGGCGGCGGGCAGTGGCCGGGCCCGGGCGGGTGCCGGGCCCGCCCGGCTTTGCCCGCCGCGGGCTTGTGGGGGGCGGCGTGGTCCCTGGCGCTATGGCTAGCCCGCCCCTCGGGGACCTGGCGGGCGCTCCCCTTGAGGCAGGCGAGGACCGCCCTGGCCCGGGGGCGCCGCTAGCACTGGCCGCGGCCCGCGCCGGGGGCGAGGGCGCGCGCGGCGCACAGCGCGGGGGGGCCGGGGCGCGGGGCATCGTGGGGGCGCCGCTCCGCCATGCCCGGCCGCATCCGCCGGACCGGCGGGGGGCGGGCGCGGGCCTGGCGCTGGCGTTTCGCGTCGCCACCCAGCCCCCGCGCGCGGGCCGGCGGCGACAGCGAGCGCCCGACGAGGTCCCGGACCTTGTCCACGCAGGGCGGGGCGCGGGAGCGCGTGACGGGCTCGCCGCGGGGCGGCGGCCGGCCGCCCGCGCCCCCGAGGCGCCGGCGCGGCGCAGGCGACCGGCCAGTCGCCTGCGCCAGCGAGCGCCGCGACCACGGGGGGGCAACGGCCGCTCGCTCCCCGCGGCGCCCCGCGCGGCCGCGAGGCCCGCGAGACGCTCCCGCACGACACGGCGCCGCCCTTGCCCCCCCGTGTGCTCCTGCCCGCCCCGCGCGCCCGCCCCTGCCGGATTGCCCAGACCCGCCGCGCCACGCCGGCGCAGGCGGCCCCGCGCCGCCCGCGCGCGCCATCCGGGGGCGACGAACCGGCGCCGCCAGAGACGACCGGGCCGCATCCCTCCAGACCCGCACCACCACGGGCCGGCCCAGACCGCGGGGCAGCGCCCAGGACCTCCGTGTGCACATTCCGACCGCCCTCAGACAATCATGCTTACTTCAGTTCCAGGGGACTAGGTTCAATCGACATTGAGGGTTTCCTTGGTAGAGTATGATGTGAGTCATGGCGCTCCACCCGATTGTCGGTGGGAGGGGGGCGCTGGTGCAGCGCTCTGCGTGGACGGAGGCGCAGGGAGGTGCGCAGCGCAGGGCTGCTGCGGGGCCAGCCGGGCGCTCCGGGGCGGGCGGGCGCGGCCCCCCGGGTGTGCGTCCCCGCGGTGCGGTGGGGGCGGCGGGCGGGCGCCCCCGGGCCCGCCCGGCCGCCGCGCTCCGGGCAGTGGCCGGCGGTGCCCAAGCGTGTCCCCCGCGGGGCCCAAGCGGGCGTGTGGGAGCGGGGGTGCGATCCCCGGACGACGGAGCGCGCCAAGGCCGCTCTCCTGCGCGCCCGCCCCCGCGGGCGCCCGCAGCAGCCGGCGGCCCCCGGAACAGGGGGGCCCGGGAGCAGGCGCTGGGGCGTGCCCGAGGCGGCCTGCCGACCACACTCCCCCGCGCCGGCGACCCCCGCGGGCGCCCGCGCCGGGCGCTCCGCTCGCCCGAACCGGCCGGCGCGGCGCCACGGGCCCGGGCGGGGCTGGCGGGGGGCCGGCCCCGCCCGGGGCGGGCCGCCGCCGCTGACGACGCCACGGCCCTCCGCCCCCGCCGCGCCGCCCTCCCCGGCCATCCCACGCGCAAGCGCCGCAGCGGCGAGGACGCCGCAAGCTCCAAACCCCGCAACCGCCGCGCACGCTCCTGCCACACGAGCACACACGGCCGACGCCTCGCCACCCGAGACCACCGAACCGCACTATCCTGCCTCGCCTGCCTCCCCCTCGCTTCCGCAATCCGGTGGAGGCCATGAATGGCGATTCGGCCTAGGGCGGCGGCGCGAGCGGGTGCCGCCGCGGTTGGCGAGGAGTCTCGGGTGGTGCCCGAGCTGGTCAAGGGTGTGCCGCGGTCGGCGTGCCAGGGAAGCACCTAGGGCGGGAGGCTCGGTTTGCGGCACACTTGCTCGCTGAGCCGGCTGGCCACCGCGGCGCGCTCGCGTGCGGCACCCCTCCCTCCCACCCTACCGGATTCACCCATCGCGTTTGAGTCGGTATCCGCGTGGTATAGCGCGGACCTGGGAGAGGCCGTGGAGCCCGACGACGGGTTCGGGTTCATCGTAGCCGGTCCCTCCGCCGAGGTGGGCGCCGCCCTCTGCGGCGCAGGCCCGCGAGCCTTTGGGATGGAGGGTTTTCTGCTTTGCGGTCTGGCCTGCAAGCGAGGCGGAGCCGGCGTCGAGAGCGGGACGGGCTTCGACGGCGCAGACGTCCTGGCGCGGTCTTCCGGCCCCGCCGGCGCGGTCCTGGCCCCTCGGCAGGCAGGAGACGACGGCCCCGAGCGTCATCGCGCAGAGCGTCCTGAAGGGGGCGGTCTCCAGGGAGACGCGCTCAAGGTCGACGCCTTGGGACGTGATGGGGCGGAACAGGTGTTCGCTCACCCAGCGCCGCCGGGAGCGTGGCGTGATCCAGCGCGCCGGCTCGACGCGCTCGCCCCGGTGGCTGGTCCACACCCGCTAGTGCGCCGGGGTCACCTTGGGCGGGGGGTCGACCTCGCGCGCCTCACCACGGAAGACGGGCTGGTGCGCCAGCAGACCAGGCACCACGGGCCTGTGCTTCGGGCCCGCTTCCTGTGGCCGGGACGGGCCGGCCGGTCGATCAGGTACTCCTTCTCAGGCCGGTCGGCCAAGCGGGAGAAGCGCGGGCCCGCCCCCGCCGCCGGGACGCTCGCTGAGCCGGGCAGCCACCAGGCCGAGCAGCGCGCCGGGCTCCGCCTCGCCCGCCATCGGGGCCTGACCGACAAGGCGGTGGCCCCGGCCGGCGGCGCGGACACTCGGCGGGGCCTGGGGCGCCAGACGATCCAGACCCGACACCCGCGCCGCCGCCTGTGCGACCATCTGCTCCACCGGCACCTGGCCGGGCCGCAGCAACCACCCGCTCCGCATCGCACCCGCGCGGCTGCTCCCCCGACGCCGGACCGAACTCCCCTGGGGACCGGCTCTGACCAGACGAGCAGGCAACAACCGACCCGCCCGGTCCACGCGACGGTCCCCGCAAAACGCCACAGCGTGGGCCATCCTTCCATCCCTCTTGCCCAAGCTCAACTCCCGGCAAACACAGGCATCAGAACCGCACACACACCACCAACACTCACCCACAAAACACAGCGAGGGCCAGATGTGTGCATGCGGGAGCCCCCCACCCCCAGAGCGGCTGAAGAGATCGAGCGGCCCAGAGAGGGAGAAGCCGGGCCAGGGCTAGGGTCCGAGCAAGTGTGTGCTGTCCCCTGACCAGCCCGGAATGGGGGCGCGGGCTACGAGGTCGGGGTTGGAAGAGCGCGGAGGGGGGAGTGGCAGGCGCCGGGCTCGCCCCGGCTGCGCGGCGGCCCGGAGGCGATCCCTCGGGCGTTCCGAGCCCAAGGGTCGCCCTTCATCCAGCAAGTGCGCGCCGATCTCGGCTGGCACGCGGGCACCGAAGCGTGCCCAGGCGCGCCCAGCGAGACCCTGCTCGCGCGCATGTATTCCGCGCCCGGGCGCGGGCCTGTGGCGGCGGGAGCACGTGGCCCTGGACACCCCCAACGCCGGGCAGGCCGGCGCAATGCCGCCTTGCGTTGCAAGCGGGGTGGCGGCCCTCAGCCGTGGTCCGCGCCGTTGCGGCGCAACCTCCGCGAAGGGCCGCTCTGGAACGGGCGCGTCGCCCGCTCCCCCTCCCTCGGCAACAAGCCCCGGGTCGGCGCCCAGAGGCGCTACGCCGCCCAGGACCGCACCGGCTGGCCGCTCGCCCTGCACGGCTTCTCCACCGCCGCCTGGGCACTCACCCCGCGCGACCGCTGCATCGGCTGGCCGCCCGAGCTGGGCGAGAAGAACCGTCCGCTGGTGGGCGCCCATCCCAAGGTTCTGATCCTGCCCTGGATCAAGGTTCCCAACCTCGGGTCACCTCCTCGCCCTCATGCGTCGCCGCCTGCCCAAGGGCTGGGCCGAGCGCTACCACATCACCCCGGTGCTCATTGAGCCCTTCGTCGAGACGCCGCGCTACACCGGCGCCGTCTACAGGGCCTCTGGGTGGCCCCGCGTCGGGACCACCCAGAGGCGCGGGCGTACGACACACATAGGAAACGGACCGAGCCCAGAAAAACCCTCTGGCTGCGGCCACTCAGACGAGACGGGAAGCGGACACTCAAGCGCTGCAATCTCCCTCATCTGAGAACGGAAGGATTACGGCCGGGGCGTTCACACCCCATCACTATCATTGAATATCTGTCTACTTTCATAATGGCTCCTTTCTACCGCCCTTCAATAACTTCAAGGATAGCGGATGTCTCAACCATGCTGGCAGAAAGGGAAGGCCGGAACAAACCTGATTTACGTCCGAATCTCCAAGCTATGGATACCGGACATAATTACAATTAAATATCAAGTCATACGATGGCTCTGATCCAAGAATCCTCAAAAAACCAAGCCAGATGCAGCTCTATCTAAAACGCGTCCGCTTCAAAAAAGCACACTGGCTCTCCCACTACTCCTTATAAAACAAAAGCCTGCGTTTCAAATATTCTAGCAGCTTAGGAAACGCGCTCAATCTACAACTTCCTTTTTCTCCGCATGCACGATCAGTTGGGCAGAGATGTGGGCGGGGTGAAGCTGGCACTTCACATCGAACAGGCCGGCCTCGTCGGCCACGAACTCGACCGTCTTGGTCTCCCCACTGTTAACCACCTCTTCGACGTCAAAGGCCGGAATGGCAAAGCCGTGGTTGGGCGGATCACCGGGGATTTTATTCACCACCTTGATCTGGACCGTGTCGCCCTTCTCGGCAACCAGAACGGACGGAACAAACATCTTGTCGCCTTCGTATAAAACATTGACAACCGTAAATTTCCGCACCGCGGCGCCTTCTGCCTCGGCGTGCTGGGCGGCCCAGGCCGCAGGCGTAACCGCCGCCACCCCGAATACAAACAGGCTCAGCGTTGTTTGTGTGATGCTCCACCACTGCTGGATCATACCATCCTCCTTCACTGCGGCGTAGGATACGTGCAGTGGGCCATAATCCTGTACGGATTGCAACGGGCTCGCTTCACTTCCACTTCCAGGGCTGACCCTCCTCCACTTCCCTGCTATGATGCCCCGACATGCCAGCCCATCCCGCCTTCAAACTCGTCTCGGACTTTCAGCCCCAGGGCGACCAGCCCCAGGCGATCGATCAACTCACCCAAGGCTTACAAGACGGGCTGCACCATCAGGTGCTGCTAGGCGTGACCGGCTCGGGCAAGACCTTTTCTATGGCTCATGTCATTGCGCGGCTGAACCGACCAGCGCTGGTGATGGCGCCCAATAAAACGCTGGCGGCTCAGCTTTATAACGAATTCAAGGAACTCTTCCCCAAAAACGCAGTCCGCTACTTCGTCAGTTATTACGACTACTACCAACCCGAAGCCTATGTCCCCCAGAGCGATACCTATGTAGAGAAGGACGCCTCGATTAACGAAGAAATCGATAAGATGCGTCACTCCGCAACCAAGGCACTGTTAGAGCGGCGCGATACTATTATCGTTGCCAGCGTTTCGTGCATCTATGGGCTCGGGTCGCCCGAATCCTATTTTGATCTCATCCTCTTTGTCGAAGAGGGCAGCGAGGTCGACCGGGACGCGCTGCTCCGCAAGCTGGTCGATATTCAGTACCAGCGTAATGACTCTGATTTTCATCGCGGTACGTTTCGGGTCCGGGGCGATGTGGTCGAGGTCTTTCCCGCCTATGAAGAGAGCCGGGCAGTCCGGATCGAGTTCTTCGGCGATACGGTTGATACAATTGCCGAGATTGATCCGCTCAGGGGTAAAGTGCTGCATCGGCTGGACAAAATCGCCATTTATCCGGCCAGCCACTACGTCACCACCTCCGGCCGGATGAAGCGCGCCACACAGGCAATCCAAGAGGAGCTGGTAGAACGACTCAAAGAATTGCAACAGGAAGACAAACGCCTGGAGAGCCAACGCCTGGAGCAACGCACTCTGTACGACCTCGCGCTCTTGCGCGAAATGGGCTTTTGCCCGGGTATTGAAAATTACTCGCGCCATCTGGATGGCCGACAGCCGGGCGAGCCGCCCCATACGCTGCTCAACTACTTTCCTGACGACTATCTGGTCTTCATCGACGAGAGCCATGTGACCGTCCCCCAGATTGGCGGCATGTACCGTGGCGACCGCTCGCGCAAGACCACCCTAGTGGAGTACGGCTTTCGGCTGCCCTCCGCCCTGGATAACCGTCCCCTCAGTTTTCACGAGTTCGAGCAGCGCGCCAGCCAGACGGTCTATGTCTCGGCGACACCGGGTGACTATGAACGCAGACAGAGCGGCGGACGTGTGGTTGAGCAACTCATTCGTCCCACCGGTCTGCTGGACCCCGAAATTGCAGTCCGACCGGCCGGGGAACAGGTCGACGATCTGCTTGAAGAGATCCGACTGCGGAGTGCAAAAGGCGAACGAGTGCTAGTCACCACCCTGACCAAGCGGCTGGCCGAAGACCTGACCGATTACTATCAGGAAATAGGCGTCCGGGTTCGCTATCTCCATTCAGATATCGACACGATTGAGCGCGTGGAAATCATCCGTGCGCTACGCCAGGGCCGCTTCGACGTCCTGATTGGTATCAACCTCCTCCGTGAGGGCCTTGATATTCCCGAGGTCTCTCTAGTCGCTATTCTGGATGCGGACAAAGAGGGCTATCTGCGCTCTGAGCGTTCCCTGATCCAGACCATTGGCCGAGCCGCCCGGAATGTGCATGGGACTGTCCTCCTCTACGCGGATAAGATGACCGATTCGATGCAGCGGGCTATTGATGAAACTCTGCGGCGGCGGCGCATTCAGTCCAAATATAACAAGCAGCACGGCATCACCCCCGAGAGTGTTCGCAAAGCCCTATCTTCGCCCTTGGTGAAGGTCTATGAAGCCGCCCATGTGACGGTCTCCCTCGTTCCTGAGGGCACCGAAGAACATATTGCCGCCCAAGACCTGCCCAAGCTGCTCGAACAGACCCGCAAGGAAATGAAGGCGGCGGCGGCCGCCCTGGATTTTGAACAGGCCGCGGAACTCCGTGACCGGGTGCAGGATTTGGAACGGCGTGCCCTGGGTTTACCGAGTGAAGCAGTCCCGGCTTCACCCACGGCATCGGAAACACCAGCCGCACCTGCCAAGAAACCGGCCGCGCGGGGTCGCCCGAGAGAGGCCACAGCGCGCAACGCCAATAAAGCCAGATCTCGCGGCCGCCGTGCGCGCTGGCAGCGCTGAGCGGGGGCGGGAGGACGCGCCTTTGCGGTCGGCTGGCGTCCTCGCACATCGGGGGACTTCCGCTCCGCCCGCAAACTGCTAAAAGCGGACAGTCAGACTTGGTCGAAGGGATGTCCATGTCAACAGACCACGCTAAACACCCTGATGAGCTAACCCACGCCCGAGCCATTCTCGAAGCAGAAGCCGAAGCGATCCGTTCTATTCGTCTCAACAACGATTTTCTTCGCGCGGTGGATATGCTGGAGAACTGCCGGAGCAAGGTGATTCTCACCGGCATGGGGAAAGTCGGGATTATGGCCATGAAGATTGCGACCACGCTTTCCTCAACCGGGACACCGGCCTGTTTCCTGCACCCCGGCGAGGCAGCTCACGGTGACCTAGGGCTGGTCGGTCAGGACGATGTCCTCATGACGTTTTCTAATAGCGGCCGAACGCGTGAGGTCCTGGAAACCATCCACAGAGCCAAACAGTTGTACGACATCCCGCTTATCGCCGTGACCGGCCATCCGCGCTCGCCCATTGCCCGGAAAAGCGACCTCGTTCTCAGCGTCGGAACCGTTAAAGAACCTTGCCCAATGGGTCTGACCCCCTCGGCCAGCACCACGGCCATCCTGGCCTTGGGCGATGCCTTGACCCTGGTCCTCATGACCCGCAAACATTTTACCAAAGCCGATTACGCCAAGCTTCACCACGGGGGGTATTTGGGAAGACGGGCTCGCAGAGAAGCAGAAGAAGAACTGGCCGTCAGAGCCTAACGCCCCAAGGTTGGGCAAGCGATTGAGGCGGGCCGGACCGCCCCCTGCCGCACACGAAGGAGGGATCCATGAGCTATGAAACCCTGAATCCAGAAACGGAATGAGTCGGTCCTGACCATCAGCGTCAATCCTCCCGAGGCACTCAATGCCCGGAGCCGCTTGATGCTAGAAGAGTTTGATCGGGCCATGGCAGCCGCCGCGGAAGACGAGTCGGTCAAAGTCATTATCGTGGCGGGTGCGGGCAAGCATTTTTTTGCCGGCCGCGACACAGGCACGCCGCAAGAACGGAAAGACTGGAAAAGCGTCCGTACCCGAAAGGCATGCCGGGCGAATACAAGCGCGGACGGGATCTCTATCGGGATTGCACGCTACGCTGGCGGGACGGCCCCAAACCGACCATTGCCCAGGTTCAGGGCTACTGCATTACATATTATAGGCGGGCTGATGTCGGCCTCGCCCTGCGGCCCCATTGTCGCTCCAGACGACGCCAAGTTTCGTGACCGCGCGGTGCGCTGGGCAGGCGCCCATGTGAGTATGCCAGCCTCGCCTGGGACATCGGCTTTCGCAAGGCCAAACAATACCCCTTTGCTAGCGACTAGGTCGCGGCCGCGGAGGCCGAACGGCTGGGGCTGGTCAACGAGGTGGTGCCGCGCGGCCAACTCGAAGCGAAGACCATGGAACTCGCCCAGCGCATTGCCCTGCAGGACGCCTGCACGCTGCGGATTGCCGAATTCTCTATGAACCAGGTGCAGGATGAAGCCGGCTTTCGGGACCGGCGTCACCGGTATGTTTCAGGCGTGCGCGCTCACCCGCAGGTATCGGCTGGAAAAAGGTGCAGACACCTTTGCCGGGCCCAAGCGGGCCAGGGAACGCGATGCGGCATTTGGGGGTCGCCCTAGAGGGCGCTCTCACACCTGAGACCCCTTCGTCACTTCCTCCCCAAGGAAGATTGATGGCGTCGACCGCGCTCCGGCTGGGCCGTGGGTTTGTCGAAAGGTCGCCGTTGTTCCTGACGGGCCGTCCATACTCCTCTCAGGTCCCAGGCGCAGGATGCCACGCCATCTCCCGATACCGGCGCTAGCGATCGATTTTGAGCAGGAGAGCCGCATCCATATCCCCCGTCGACAATTCCTCCGCCCAGCGTCCTAGGCCAGCCTATTAGACAAGCAATTTCCCGACGTGTATTAAGAGGCACCGCGCCTCGTCGGATGTTGAGAGTTGGGTTATCTAACACAACGGTCTCCGGCCTCTCCATTCTCTGCAGTCGGCCTCTGGAGGAAAGGATTAGGAATTTAGGTGGAAAATGTGAACGACAGACTCCCTTCGTTATCCGCCCGGGCCAGTGCCCTCTGCGCCTTTTTGTTTGAGCGGGTGCTGCTCTTTGATGGGGCCATGGGGACATCCATCCAAGCCCAGAATCTGCGCCCGGAAGATTTCGGCGGCCTAGCGTACGAAGGCTGTAATGAACACTTGGTACTGACCTGCCCTGAGGCGATCACGAAGGTTCACGACCACTTCTTGCACGCCGGTTCGGATATTATTGAAACGAATACCTTTGGCGCTACGAGTATCGTTCTGGCCGAGTATGGTCTGCAGGAGCAGGCAGGCACTATCAACCAGACCGCAGCCCAACTCGCCCGGGCCTGTGCCCAACGCTATAGCTCCCCACACCGACCCCGCTTTGTGGCTGGCTCCATGGGGCCAACGACCAAAACGATTTCTGTCACTGGCGGTGTGACCTTCAGCCAACTGCGGTCTGCCTATGCGGAACAAGCAGAGGGGCTGCTGCGGGGCGGCGTGGATTTACTGCTGATGGAAACAGCGCAAGACACACTCAACCTGAAAGCGGGCCTCTTGGGGATCGACGAAGCGTTTCGGACAGTCGGACACCGTGTCCCCGTGGCGGTCTCCATCACGATTGAAACGATGGGCACCATGTTGGCCGGCCAGGGGGTGGAAGCGCTGTATGCCTCTGTGGCGCATCGGACTCTGTTCGCACTCGGACTGAACTGTGCGACCGGGCCCGATTTCATGACCGATCATCTCCGTACCCTGGCAGAGTGCTCTCGTTTTCCTGCTCTCTGTATACCGAACGCAGGGCTGCCGGACGAAGAGGGAAACTACAACGAATCACCCGAGATGATCGTGGCCAAGCTCGAACGTTTTGTCGACGCCGGCTGGCTCAATATGCTGGGCGGCTGCTGCGGCACGACGCCAGCGCATATCGCATTGCTCAGTCAGATGCTGGAGGGCAAGCGGCCGCGCACGCTGCCAACGACCAAACGGAGTGTGGTCTCAGGACTCGAACCCTTGGTGATCGACGAGGACAAACGCCCGATGCTGGTCGGTGAGCGCACCAACGTTATCGGCTCACGCAAATTCAAGCGGCTCATCCGCAACGGGGCGTTTGAAGAAGGCGCAGAGATCGGCCGCCGACAGGTGCGAGGCGGCGCCCACATCGTGGATGTCTGTCTGGCCGACCCAGACCGCGAAGAACTGAGTGACATGACCGCCTTCCTGGAGATTCTAGTGCGGAAGGTCAAGGTCCCCCTGATGATCGACTCGACCGACGCCCGGGTCATTGAAGCCGCACTTGAGCGCTCACAGGGTAAGGCGGTCATCAACTCTATCAACCTGGAAGATGGCGAGGAGCGGTTTGCCCAGATCGTGCCGCTCATCAAACGCTACGGCGCGGCGGTGGTCGTGGGCTGTATCGATGAAGATCCGGAACAGGGCATGGCCGTCACCCGGCGGCGGAAGCTCGCAGTAGCCAAACGGAGCTATGATTTGCTCACCCGTCAATGCGGTATGGCCGCCGAAGATATCATTTTCGATCCGCTGGTGTTTCCCCTTGGGACCGGTGACCCCAACTATATTGGTGCTGGCGAAGAGACGATCGAAGGAGTCCGGCTGATTAAGCAGGCGCTACCGGCGTGCAAGACCATCCTGGGTATCAGCAACGTATCCTTTGGCCTCCCGCCTGCCGGCCGTGAAGTACTGAACTCCGTATTTCTCCACCACTGCGTCAAGGCGGGTCTCGACTTGGCGATTGTCAACACGGAAAAGCTGGAACGCTACGCCTCAATTGCCGAAGAAGAAAAGCGACTCACCAATGATCTGATCTACTGGCGGGGCGAGGATCCAGTGGCTGCTTTTGCCGCCCACTTTCGACAGAAGAAAGAAAGCGCCGTTCAGGATACACGCGCCGGCCTGCCACTAGACGAACGGCTGGCGCGGTATATCATAGAGGGATCCAAAGACGGGCTGATAGATGACCTCAACACCGCCCTCAACGAGCGGGCTCCCTTGGACATTATCAACGGACCACTCATGGCGGGCATGGACGAGGTCGGTCGCCTGTTCAACAACAACGAGCTCATTGTGGCCGAGGTCCTGCAAAGCGCAGAGTCCATGAAAGCGGCCGTCGGGCATCTCGAACCCTTTATGGAAAAAACGGACGGAGGGCTCAAAGGTACGGTTCTCCTGGCCACCGTCAAGGGCGATGTGCATGATATCGGGAAAAACCTGGTGGAGATCATCCTCGCGAACAACGGTTATCGGGTGGTAAACCTCGGCATTAAAGTCGCACCGGAAACCTTGATAGAGGGGGTGCGCACCCATCAGCCCGACCTAGTGGGTCTGTCCGGCCTGTTGGTCAAATCGGCCCAACAGATGGTGGTGACGGCGCAGGACCTTACAACGGCCCAGGTGACCTGCCCTCTGCTGGTTGGCGGAGCCGCGCTGACTCCGCGTTTTACCGCCAATAGAATTGCGCCCGAGTACGGTGGTCCGGTCTGTTACGCGAGCGATGCCATGCGCGGTCTGGACTTGGCAAACCAGATTATGGATGAGGACCGATACGCGACCCTTCTGCTGGACCTCGAGAAAGAGCGGAAGCGGCTCGCCCGACAAGAACGCCCCCCCAAACAAGGGCCATCCGAGGCGCGGCGTGTCCGACCCGCCACGCTCTCACACGACCAGCCAGTTCCACATCCGCCCGACCTGCGGCTGCATACGCTCAATGATTATGACCTGGACACAGTCTTCACCTATCTCAACCCGACCATGCTGTACGGCAAGCACCTCGGGCTGAGGGGGAATCTTGAGACCTTGTTAGCACAAGGCGACGAAAAAGCTACCGAGTTACACCAACAGGTCGAAGCCGTAATGGATGAGGTGGTTGCAAAAAAATTGCTGCACGCTCAGGCGGTGTATCAATTCTTTCCGGCCCAAGCCGAAGGTGACAGCCTGCGACTGTATCGTGCCAACGGCAAAGATACGGTCACAACCTTTCTCTTTCCGCGCCAGCAGCATGGAGAGGGTTTGTGTCTGAGTGACTTTGTGGCTCCGGCGAGCAGCGGCAAACAGGACTATATTGCGCTCTTCGCCGTGACCTGTGGCCACGGGGTCCGAGCGCTCGCCGAGCAGTACCGCGAGTCAGGCCGCTACCTCCAGTCCCATATCCTACAAGCCCTGGCGATTGAGGGCGCGGAGGCGTTTGCCGAACTGCTCCATCAGCGCCTACGGGAGATGTGGGGCTTTGCCGACCCGCCAGAGCTGACCATGCGGGAGCGCTTCAAGGCTCGGTATCGTGGCGTCCGGGTCAGTTTCGGCTATCCGGCCTGTCCACGCCTCGAAGACCAGGAACGTTTGTTTCAGGTCCTACCAGTCACCGCCGCTATCGGTGTCGAGCTGACCGAGGGCGATATGATGGAGCCGGAAGCTTCGGTCTCCGCCCTCGTTTTCCATCATCCTCAAGCCAAATACTTCAACATCCTGGATAATGAGCTGGCCGCTTTCGAGCAACGGCTGGTCGAGCGCTCGCACGCGCTCGGCGTGGCGGCCCTGTAGCTGGGGCTCCAAGCTCGGTCGGGCAGGTAAGACCCCAAGGACGAAGCGCTGACTCGACACGATCAGCAGGAAAGCTCAGGAGGCGTCATGGCGGAACGGAACTGTCCGGTCTTTCAATCGCTCGAGGCCGTCCGGACAGCATCCGCCCAGTGGAATTATATTGCCGACCGGGCGCTCGCCTTGGCCGTCAAGCTTGCTACCGGTCTGGAAAAACCGCTGTTCTCGAAGGGGAAACCGGCGTAGGCAAGACGGAAGTGGCCCAAGTGCTGGCCAGCGTGCTTGATACGCCGATGATCCGATTGCAGTGCTACGAAGGGCTGGACGCACAGACGGCCGTTGTACGAATGGAACTAGGCCCGGCAAATCCTGCATATTCGTATGGCCGAGCAGCAGCCGCAGGAGCCGTCCGCTGCTTGAGCGCACCATCTTCAGTGATGCATTTCTTCCGAATCGCCCTTTGCTTGCAGCAATTCGTCATTCGGGTTCCCGGCCGGCCTCCTGATTGATGAGATCGATCGCGCGGACGAGGAAGTTCGAAGCCTTTCTCCTAGAAATCCTGTCCGACTTTCAGATCAGCGTCCCCGAGACCGGGACTTTTTCCGCCGCAGCCGCCCCATGTCATCTTGACCTCAAACCGGACCCGGGAACTACACGAGGCCCTCAAGCGGCGCTCTCTACCTGTGGATCGACTATCCGACGCCGGACAAAGAGCGTGAGATCACCCTGCGCCGGATGCCGGGGATTCAGGCCGCGTTGGCCGAGCGTATTGCCGCCGTGATGCAAGCGTTACGTCAGATCGACTTCTATAAACGCCCCGACGTTGCCGAGAGTGTGGACTGGAGTCGTGCCTTACCCGGACTTGGGATTGACGAGCTTCGGGCTGAAACCCTGGAGGACACCGCTGGGGTGATCTTTCAATACTATAACGATATTGTATGCTTACATGCCATTGGAGCGGATCCCATCCCGAGGGGCGGCACGGGGTGCCGGGTATGCCGCCGACAGGAGACTTCCCCGGAGAAGGACCCTCCGCTCCGAGCACCCGACCCGATACGCTGCTCGCCCGCACACTTGAACTAGGTCGGTTCGCCAAGGAGGCTGGGCTCGGCGTGACCCCGGGCCGGGTCATTGATGTCGCCCGTTCCCTGCACGGTATCCAGTTTGCGGATGGGGACGGCTTCCGCCTCGCCTTACGGACGAATCTGGCCAGTAGCCGAGCGGAAGGACAGCGATTTGATCGAGTCTTCGGCGCCTACTGGTACGGAGAAACAGAGAACGGGGGCTGCCGTCTCGGAGGACAGGCCGAGTTCCCTCGATCAGGGCGTCCAAGAGGCGCCCCGGGACGTTATCGGCCAGCTTGAAGACAACGGCACGCAGGGAACACACCGAGACCTGAACCTGACGGCGCGCTGGGATGAGGAGGCCACCCATAGCCCATACCGTTCGTGCCTTGGCCAAGCGTCTCCCCACGCGCCCTAGCCGACGGCTCAAACCGTCCCTACGGGGCCAGCGGATGGAGCGGCGACACTCACTGCGGCGTAACATACGGTACGGCATCGACATGCTGGCACGCGCCCGTGTCCGCCGCCGCGTGCGCAAGAGGCCCGCCTCGTTCTGCGCTGCGACGTGAGTGGGTCCATGGAGGTGTACAATTCGTTTCTTTTGCAGCTCATGTTGGGGATTCGGAAAGGATTCAAGTACGCACGGTGGTTTTCAGCACGGCCGTCACCGAGACCACCTCCGTGCTGCGGCGGCGCTCCGTACAATACACCTTGCAACAGGTCGGTGAGACAGTCCGACATTGGTCTGGCGGGGTACGGATTCGGTGGGGCACTCACCAAGTTGAACCGGAGCGTCCTGCGCGAAGGCTCGACCCGCTCAATAGTGGCCATTATTATCAGCGACGCCTCTGACAGTGGCCGCACCGAGATCATTGAACGTCAAATGCGTGCGCTGCGACACCGTGTGCGCACCGTGGTCTGGATCAACCCCATGGACGGGGCCTCAAGCTTTGAACCGCGTGTCCAAGGCACGGAAGCCGCCCTCCCCTCTATCGACCGTTTTCTGCCGGCGTATGATGCCCAACCGTTACAGGTGTGGGTGCGCGAGCTGGCACGGGTCTGAACGATGGGAGAGAGGCCGACCAAAGGGCCTCCGGAAGGCTGAGACTCGGGGATTTCGGCTGGCCCGGGCCGCCGCACAGACCGGAACCCTTGACAAACTCGCCCCTGCCCGATTAGTCAAGTGACAATTGTTCCAGCAGCAGAGCGAGGGGATATGCCAACCAAGTACGTTGAGGTCGACGGCTATGCGGTGCATTACTTTCACACCGGTCGAACAACGCTGCCACCGATTGTTCCTGACGTCAGCAAAGGCACGCTCTTTTTATACGTCCATGGGGCGGGCAGTAATGGTCATTTCGCTCACAAGATGCTGGATATTCTCTCGGCCGCCCACAGCCCGCTCGCCTTCGACTTTCCGGGTCATGGGCGTTCGAGCGGAACGGAAAGCCTCAAAAGCGTGGCTGCCTATAGCGATTTCACCTATAGTCTGTGGCGGGCCTTAGGCGTGCGCCCGGTGGTTATTATAGGCCATTCCATGGGGGGTGCCATTGCCATGGATCTAGCCCTCCGCCACGCGGATATGATTGAGGGCGTCGTCCTGACCTGTACGGCGGCGAGGTTCAACATCCCGGATGAGCTTCTCGGGACTTGGCAGGCAGTCATGCAGGGCCGCCGGGGACAGCCCTTCACCACGGCGTCGTGCTCACCTCAGACGCCGCAGGAGATCATTCAAGAAGGCTGGATGGAGCAGATCAAGACCGACCCGCGCGTCCGCTACTTTGATTTGCTAGCCTGCCAGCAGATTGACCTGAGGGCACGGCTGGGACAGATCGACCGCCCCACGCTGGTACTGGCCGGAGCGGATGACGCCACTACGCCAGTCGCTCAGGCAGAAGAGTTGCAAGATCATATTCCGCAGGCACGCCTCACTGTCATTTCCGAGGCCGGGCACTGGCTGCCACTCGAAAAACCGCAGGCCGCCTGCGACGCCATTCAGGCGTTCTTCAACTCAAGAGGCAGAGTATGAGTATCAGTCGAAAAGCCGCGCTGGCCGGGGTCTACGAGCACCCACTCCGTTGGGCTCCGCATAAAACCCAATACCAGATCATGGCCGAGAGCGCCCGAGGCGCCCTGGACGAGGCCGGGCTGAGCATAAAAGCGGTCAACGGCCTATTTACCTCTGGTGTGGGCGGAATGGGGATTATCGCCCTGGCCGAGCATCTGAATCTCAACCCCGATTTCCTGGACTCCAACTCGATCGGGGGCTCGTCCTTTGTTTCGCATACGGCCCACGCCGCGGCCGCGATTGCCGCGGGGTACTGCGACGTTGCCCTGATTCTGTACGGCAGCAAATGGTCTTCCGACCGTTTTGCCGTTGGCACCGGCGGTGGCGGGAGTGGCGACCCGCCCGAACAGTTTGAGGTTTGCTACGGCCCGACAACCGTTGGCGACTACGCGCTGGCCGCGCAGCGGCATATGTACGAATTCGGCACAACTCGGGAGCAGCTAGCCGAGATTGCCGTGACTGCACGCACCCATGCCTCGCTGAATCCGCACGCAAAGTTCCGCAGCCTGATTAGCGTTGACGACGTCCTGGCCTCGCGCGTGGTGTCTTCCCCGCTGCACCTCCTGGACTGCTGCATGATCTCCGATGGCGGCGGCGCCCTGGTTGTCACCTCTGCCGAACGGGCCCGTGATCTCAGAAAGAAGCCCGTCTATCTCCTGAGCGCGGCAGAGGCCTGCGCCCACACCAGTGCCGGGGTGCGCGATATCACTGATGCAGCGGCCAAGCAGTCCGGCCCGAAGGCCATGGCGCGGGCCGGGGTGAGGCCTAGCGACTTTGACATGGCCATGATTTACGACTCCTTCACCATTACCGTATGCATTACCCTCGAAAGCCTCGGGTTTTGTCAAAAAGGGGAAGGCGGGGCGTATGTCCAAAACGGACGTATTGGTCTGGGCGGCGAACTCCCGATCAATACCGACGGCGGCGGGCTCTCCTCCAACCATCCCGGGATGCGCGGAATCTTTCTGGTGATCGAGGCGGTCAGGCAGTTGCGGGGTGAGTGCGGGAAGCGCCAAGTCAAGGATTGTGCACTCGCCTTTTGCCACGGAACGGGAGGCACCCTTGGGCTCCGCCACAGCGGAGCCTCTCTGGTCCTCGGAGTCTAGACGCAGTCCGGCAACGGGGAAGTGATTATGGCTGATGAGAAAAAGAAACCGAACCGCCCGGTCCCGCGGATAGATGAAGAGTCGCGCCCGTTCTGGGAAGCCTGCGCCCGGCATGAGTTGTATATCCAGAAATGCCGCGCGTGTGGGACGGTCTTCTACTATCCGCGCGCCCTTTGTCCGGAAGACTTGTCACAGGACTTTGAGTGGCTGCGCTGTAGCGGCAAAGGGACCGTCTATACCTTTACGGTTACCCACCAGAATCAAAGCTCAGGTTTTCGGGGCAAAGTGCCCTACGTCATGGCCTATGTCGAGTTGGAAGAAGGGGTGCGGATGCTGACCAATATCGTGGACTGTGCCCCGGAGAGTGTCACCATCGGCATGCCGGTCGAAGTCACTTTCGAGGATGTGGCGCCGGAATTCTCGGTTCCGCTGTTCAAGCCCGCAGCAGGGTGAAGAGTCAGACAGGCCGGATACCCGCCGTGTGATCTGACGCCAGGCAAAGGTCGCGTTGCATTGCCATACGCGCTCGCTTCTGGCACTATAGGGTCTTGTTTGACAGCTAGAGAAAACTGCTTCTACGATCAAGGAGACAAATAGAGCAGACGTGTCGGCAATTTGATATCTCTCGGAAGACTCGGTTCCTCAGAGAGGAGTTGAGTGCAACCATCGAATCCCATACAATCCCATGGCACGAGTAATCGACCTCCATCTGCACTCTGAAGCCTCGGACGACAGCCGCGCGCCGGTCGAGGCCTACCTCAAGTGGCTGGCCCGTAAACGAGACGAACGGCCGCTGGACGGCATCGTGCTGACCGAACACCGCCAGTTCGACACCCAGAGTGACTACCGGGCGCTCGAGGACAAGTACGGTCTGCTGATCCTCAAAGCCTCTGAGGTCGAAACCGAGTATGGTCATGTCCTGGTGTATGGGGTCAATGACGCAATGCTGCAACGCTTCGACTTCTCCAACGTCCGGCTGCGGGCTCAGGAGTTGATCGACGAAGTGGCGCGCATGGGCGGGGTGGCCCTGCCGTGTCACCCGGGCCGGCCCACTATTGGCTTGATCGAGCACTACGAGAACCGCCCTCCCCTTGAGCGGGTTGTTGGCGTCGAAGCCCTGAACGGCGGAAGCAAAAAAGGCGAGAATGAGCGCGTTGCCGCGCTTATCGAGACGTATGGTTATCACGCGTTTGGGGGGAGTGATGCCCATCTGGTGAGCTTTGTCGGGATCTGTGCCACAGAATTTGAGAAAGATATCGCGAATACGGAAGAGTTGGTTGAGGCGCTGCAAACGGGCGGCTACCGCCCGGTTGACTTTCGTGTCCGGCGCGTCCCGACTCAGCCGGCCCCAGGGGTGTAATAGAGTGAACGAGTCCTCCGATAAAGAGAAAACTGTTGACAGGACGATTCTTTGTAGAGGAGCCGCGGATGGCGCTTGAATTTGACCGGTCCATTTTAGGCCAAGTGTTTGACGAAACGGATTTTCCGCCTGTCGAGAAAACCGACCTCTTACAATTCGCGCACGCACTGGGAGAGACCCATCCGCTCTATACCGATGAAGAAGCGGCAGTGAAGGGGCCCTATGGCGGTCTGGTAGCGGCTCCGACCTATGTGACCCGGCTTCGACCCAAAAAGATGACGCCCGAGCATATGCCGCGTTTCGGCAAGGTCGGCTTTGACGGCGGACGTGATGTGGAAATTTTTGCCCCAGTCCGGCTTGGCGACAGACTGAAAATGGTTAGCACCATACATGATATCTACGAGAAAACCGGGCGCAGTGGCTCTATGTATTTCATCGTTCTGCGGAATGAGATCACAAACCAGGACGGGCAGAAGGTTGCCATTGTTGACCATAGGGTGATGCAGCGATGAAAACCCTCTACTTTGAAGAGGTCGCAGAAGGCGACGCGTTGCCCCCCATCGACCTGCTCCTGACCAAAGACTTTGTCCGCAAGTACGCCAAGACGGCCGGCATGGATTTTCCCCGGTTCACAGATGACGAAGGGGCGCGCCAGGAGGGTCTGCCTGGTATGATCGCGCCTGGAGTCTTGAGCATGGGCCTGCTGGCCCGACTGATCGGAGAGTGGAACCAAGCGGGGCGGATTACCCGGATCGGGACGACGTTTCGCAGCCCGGTCCTGCCCGACTGTGCGATTCGCCTGCTCGGCTTTGTCACCCAAAAAGATGCCGAGCGGCTGACGGCCGAGTGTGATATCTGGATGGAGAATGATGAGGGAGAACGCTGGGTCATGGGCACGGCGACCGTTCTGCTGCCAACCCGGAACTCCTAGTACTCAGAGAGTAGGACAATGCAAAAACGACGAATTGGCTACGTTATGGTTCTCTGTTTGGTCAGTGTTCTCGGATTCGGCTCGCCTGTGCTGACCGCTTTTGCTCAGAGTGGAGCGATGCCGCAGGAGATGGAAGACTCGCGGAGCATGCTTGACAGCCCCGCCCCGGTGTACGAACCCTCTGTTTTTGAACCTTTCAATGAAAAGATGTTCTCCTTCAACATCTGGATGGACGAACATATACTCCGCCCGGTTGCCCGTTCCTATGCCGGGACTGTGCCGGAGCCGGCGCGGCTCAGCGTGCGCCGTTTTTTCCATAATATCGGGGTCTTACCGCGCTTTGCCAATAGCCTCTTTCAACTCAAGCTGGACGGTGCGGCACGGGAAGCCGGACGCTTTGTGATCAACACGACGCTTGGCGGCCTCGGCTTTTTCGATGTAGCCAAAAATAAATTCGGGCTCGAAATAAGTGAAGAGGACTTTGGTCAAACGCTCGGAACCTATGGCGTGGGATCGGGCCCATATCTGGTGTTGCCCTTTATGGGGCCTTCCACGGTGCGCGATGTCATTGGCCGGGTCGCAGACGGCGCCATGGACCCGAAAACCTATTTTTTGTCCACAGTCGAAGTGACGGCAACGGATACCGGCACGCTGCTTACCAATGTGGTCAACGAACGCTCCCTCAATCTCGAACTCTTCGAGAGCGTGGATCGCTACTCTCTCGACATGTACAGCGCAGTGCAAGACTTCTACTTGCAAAAGCGAGAAAGGCAGATCGCAGAATAAGCCTCTGACCTCTTGCAGACACCGGAAAGGCGGCGACTGGGGGCGTGCCGAGGAGGTTGATCGTGGCCAAGACTCTCCTTTTGATCATAGGCCTTCTTTTTCCACAGCTCGGCTGGGCGGATTCTCCGGCGGAAGTGGCCAAACGGCTGACCTCCACTATGCAATCGTGTGGTCAGAGCTTTGGTTCGCCCTCCCCTCCCCCACAGTGCACGAATGAAGAGATCGAAAAAAATCTAGCTATTGCTCAACTGTCGCGCTGGTTGATGGGACCGCACTGGGACACTCTCGGCCAAGAGCAGCGGGATCATTTCATCCGTCTGCTCACACGCTTGCTGCGCGAGTTGGCCTATCCCAGAGCGTCGGAATTCCTGGCTGACACGCAGTTCGAATACGGCGATACGCACCAGCAGGGGAATGAGGCCCTGACCGAGATCTCGGCCGTGAATCCAGATGAAGGGCGGGTGACCATCGGTTTTCGACTCAATCTGTCGGAGGGCGTATGGAAAATCTGGGACATCCGGCTCGACGGGGTCAGTATGGCAAGCAATCTGCGCAAACAAGTCCAATCACTCATGTCCAAACAGTCCTACGGCGCGTTGGTGGAGCGGATGCAGCGGACGATCGCGAACGCCAAGACCGCAGAGGCCGGATAACCACAGGCTCCTCAGGCTCTCTCCTCCGCTTGAGTAACCGGCCTGGCTAGGATAGGCTGCCCGGCGCAACGACGGGCTGACAGGGCCTGTGCCAGGGATGGAAAACCGGGCGACGCCGGTGCCAGATATCATGACCGATCACCCCTCCATGTACGCTCCATCCCATCTCTTCCAGTGTGCTTTGTGAGTGGAGACACTATCCGTGCAGGCGATCCCTCCGTCTTTTAAACACCGCCTCGTTGCCCTGGAAAAACGTGCCCTGCGCGCCTGCGCTCGGGGAATCGTCGCCCATGCAAAGACGGCGCTGACCGGCTGTCTGCTGCTTACCGCTGCAGCCTCGCTCTACACCGCGCAACATCTCGAACTCGTCACCAGCCGCAATGATCTGATCTCGACCGAAAAGCGCTACCTCCAACTCGATGAGGAATATGCCGAAGAGTTTGTCGGCGTGGACCAAGTGGCCGTGGTCGTTGAACCGCAGGATATCCCTCAGGGCAAAGCCTTTGTGACCCGTCTAGGAGCACGTCTCGCCCAAGAGCGGGAACATATCGCCGAGATTTTTTACCGAGTCGATGTTTCCTCCCTAGAGGGCAAAAAACTGCTCTACCTGCCGGCTGAGGATCTGCGCGATTTACAGCGGAGTCTGGAAGACTCGCACGAGATTATTCATGAGCTGCTGACGAACCCCGGCTTGAATACCTTCTTCGAAGCGATTAACACCCAAGTCAGCAGTGCCGTTGTTTCGCACCTGGTCGACGACATCCTGGGGCTGGGAGTCCCACTAGATGAAGATTCCGGCGAGTTCTCCGATGCTCAGTTGTCCTTTCTGAATGTCTTGTTGCAAGAGATCGCGCGAGCGCTGCACGGAGGACAGGACTACCGCTATCGCTCCCCCTGGGCCGAGTTTTTTGGCGGGACAACACAACTCGATGACGACGGCTTTCTCATTGCCGAGAACCGCAAATACCTGTTCCTCATGGTCGAGGCGAAAGAAGACGCCACTGCGGGTTTCAACGACCTTCAGGAGTCGATGGCGGCTATTCGGCGAGCGGTCGCCGAGTTGAAGGTGGAGTTTCCGGGTCTGGAGGCTGGCGTCACCGGCACGAAGGCACTGGGCAACGATGAAATGCTCAGCGCTCAGCATGATACGGCCGTGGCAACGGTGGTGTCTCTGTCGGGGATTGCGCTCCTCTACGTGGTCTTTTTTCGACGACTTCGGCACCCGCTTTTCATCGTCTCATCGCTCATGATCGGCCTGAGCTGGACGCTGGGTTTTGTGACGCTCTCAGTCGGCCACCTGACAATTATTACCGTCTTTATCGCTCCCATGTTGCTCGGTTTGGCCGACGACTTCGGCGTCCACTTCATGACTCGCTATGAGGAAGAACGTGGCAAGGGAAAAGACCAAGCCGAAGCCATTACCATCGTATTTGAACAGACCGTCCCCAGTATTGTTGCAGGAGCCTTGACGACCGCGCTCGCCTTTTTTGCGGTCATGCTGGCAGACTTTCGCGGGGTTCAAGAACTCGGCCTCATCTCGGGCGGAGGAATCCTACTGTCCGCTCTCGCCATCCTCACTTTCCTGCCAGCTTTGATCGTTGGGATGGACTCATTCTGGCCCTGGCGTGTTCCCGTGGGGCGGCAGACAGTCGTGCAGGTAGCGTTTTCCGGGTTGGGCAAATGTGTCGAACGGAGGAGCAGCCTTCTTTTCGGAATCGCCGGACTTGGGACGGTAGTGGGCCTTCTGGCGCTGCCGTGGGTCTCTTTCGACTATAACCTGCTGAACCTTCAGGCACACGGCACAGAGTCAGTTGAGTGGGAAAGGCGCATTATTGCAAACTCCGAACGTTCGTCCTGGAATGCCCTGGCAACCGCCCCCACGCCGGAAGCGGCACGCCACAAGGCTCAAGCGTTTGCGGCGCTGCCCAGCGTGGAGACCGTCGAGAGCGTTGCGTCACTGATTCCGGACGGACAACAAGAGCGCTTCTCCATCCTTGCAGCCATCCGCCCGCTGCTGAGCGAGCTCCCTCCACTCCGCAGGAGCCCTCAGGAGGTGGAGGTCGGGCAGTTCGAACGGACCCTTGATAAGCTCCGCCTCAAAATTCGCGCTCAGGAAAACATAAGCGCCACGCTCCTGCACGATGTGCGCCAACACCTGCTGGCCGTCTTCGCAGCGCTCCGAACGCTGCCCGAACAGAACGTCCGCCAGAGCCTGTCCCTTTTTCAGAATGCGCTCTTTCTCGACTTTCAGGATAAATGGTCCCTGCTCAGGAAGAATTCATCTCCGGTCGGCCCGATTACCTTTGCCGATGTCCCGCCCCAGTTGCGCAGCCGCTTTGTCAGCCGGGACGGCCAGCGATTCCTTTTACAGATATACCCCAAAGAGAATATCTGGGAGCGCGGGCCACTAACGGAATTCATTCGGCAGTTACGCACGGTTGACCCAGATGTGACCGGCTCCCCGATTATCGGCTACGAGTCCATTGGGGCGATGCAGGCGGGCTATGTGGAAGCGGCTTGGTACGCGTTTCTTGCCATCCTGGTTGTTACCTTTTTGGCGCTCCGACGTGTGACGGATACCCTGCTGGCAGTCCTGCCGCTCGGTCTGGGCATGGCCTGGACCGCAGGCCTGATGGGACTGGGGGGGCTGCAGTTCAATCTGGCCAATATGGTTGCCGCCCCCCTGATTGTTGGCATCGGCGTGGAGAATGGCCTCCATCTCGTCCATCGTTTCCGAGCAGGTCGTGACGTCTCGGTCGCCAACCTGATTGCCGGCAGTACCGGCCAAGCGGTCGTGCTGTTCTCCCTGACGACCATGGTCGGGTTTGGCAGTCTCATGGTCGCCCGGTACTATGGAATTTTCAGCATGGGCCTCCTACTGACCCTGGCAGTCGGAAGTGTCCTAATTGCCTCTATTGTGGTCCTCCCACTGCTTTTATGCCGAACGGAGAGGAGCGGACAGGAGGCGGGGATGGCCGCCCCAGAACTCTCCGCACAGGACTCCGCTCAGGGGGACCTGTCATAGTAAGGCGTCTATCGAGTCCTTTGCGTCGGACCCGACAGGCCGTATAGCTCCCAATAGTCCAGGTAAGGAGGCGCATGGTCAGCGGACCTCAGTTTGTGCAACAGCTCAGGCAGGCCGGCTTCGACTTTTTCACCGGGGTACCCTGCTCTTTGGTCAAGGGGTTGATTGCCACGCTTGAAGAACGAGGCGGCTATATTGCCGAGACGCGCGAGGATGCGGCAGTGGGTCTGGCGGCAGGAGCCTATATGGCAGGCAAACAACCTGTTGTCATTATGCAGAATTCCGGCCTAGGAGTCTGTCTGAACGCGCTGTCTTCTCTCAGCTTGATCTACGCCCTGCCCTGTCTGCTACTGATTACGTGGCGTGGCTATCGGGGCAAAGACGCACCGGAGCATATCATTATGGGAGATATCCTGCCCGACCTGTTATCCGCCCTGGGGATTCCGTATCGGGTGCTAGAAGAACAGACCCTTGAGGACGCTATCGGCTGGGCCGCCTCCACGCTCAAGCAGACGAGTCGTCCGACAGCGCTGGTTCTCCCACCTGGAATTGCGGCATGAACTTGGCACGGGCCCTAAGCATCGTTATCCCTGCTCTCCAGGACGCCCTGGTTGTCCATGCCAATGGGTTTATTTCACGGGAGTCCTTCAATCTTGAGGATCGCCCCGGCAACTTCTATATGATCGGCTCAATGGGATTGGCTTCATCTATTGCACTCGGCATAGCCCTGAGTAAACCCGAGCGACGCGTGGTCGTCTTTGACGGCGATGGCAATGTCCTCATGAATATGGGCTCACTGGCCATGATCGGTGCCCAGCAGCCACGTAATCTGGTTCATCTTGTTTTTGACAACGAAGTCTACGGCTCGACGGGCAATCAGCCCACGATCTCCAGGCGCGTGGCACTGGATGAAGTGGCGCGTGCGAGCGGCTATGTTCATGTGCGTCGCGCTGAGGAGGCCGGCCAATTACGTGCCACCACGCAGGAGATGCTGGCGAAAGATGGACCGTCCTTTCTGCTGATTAAAGTCGAGCCGGACCGGGAGGAGCGCCACATTGGTCGGATTGCACACGAACCGCAGCATATAGTCAAACGCTTTATGAAGGCCATTCATCGGGACGTATAGACCGTCGGCCTCGTTCGTCTTCTCCGTCCAGAGCAATTCCACAATGCAGCAATACACTCTCCTGAACCCCGGCCCAGTCAACGTTTCTCCGCGTGTTCGGCAGGCCCTCCTGCGTGGAGACCTCTGCCATCGGGAAGTAGAGTTCTCCGACCTGCTGGCGGCAGTTCGCACTAAACTCCTCCAGGCATTTGCCCCGCAGGGCTATACCGCAGTGGTAGTGAGCGGCTCGGGCACCCTGGCGGTTGAAGCCATGGTCTCCTCGGCCCTCGTGGAAGGGGGGAAACTCCTCGTGATCAACAACGGCGTCTATGGCGACCGGATGCGCCAGATGGCCGAAGCCCACCGTATCCCAACCGTAGAATTGACCTATGCCTGGACCGAAGCGCCGAGCCCGGAGCAGATCGAGTCTACCCTGAGAGATGATCCCGCTATCGCGGCCGTGGCCCTGGTCCAGCATGAAACCACAACCGGCCTGCTCAACCCCGTGACGGCAATTGGCCGGATCGTACGTCAGCGGGGGCGGCTCTTTCTGCTTGACGCGGTGAGCGCATTGGGCGGTGAAGACCTCAATGTCGTACGCGACGGTGTGGACCTAGGCGCCTGTACGGCGAACAAATGCATCCAGGGCCAGCCGGGTGTGGCCTTTGTGTTGGTCCGAAACGACGTCATGACCGCCATGCAGCACTATCCCCGCCGTTCGTTATCCCTCCACCTGCCGCTGCACTGGGAAGCGCAGGAACGACGGAGTATCCCGTTTACTCCGGCCATCCCGGCTTGGTATGCGCTGGATGCCGCTCTTGACGAACTCCTGGAGGAAACGCCCGCAGGACGGGTCGAACGCTATCGTCGGGCCGCCCGGTTTCTACGCGACGGCTTTGCGGAACTCGACCTCGCCTTTCTCCTTCCCCCGGAATTCCGGTCCAACTCCCTCACCTCTCTGGTCTTGCCCCAGGGGGTTTCGTACCCCCGTTTGCATAACGGTCTCAAACAACGAGGCTTTGTCATCTACGAAGGACAAGGAAAACTCCGCACCGATATTTTCCGGGTAGCCAATATGGGCCATCTGACCCTGGACGATTTTCAACGTTTTCTCGCTGCCCTCGAAGCCGTGTTGTCAGGCGGGAGACTATGAAGGCCATTATCCTCGCGGCCGGTGTTGGCAAACGCTTTCAGCCCATCACCGACCGTCGACCGAAATGTTTGATTCAGGTCAGTGGAAAGACCTTGCTCGAACGCACCCTCACGGCCTTAGGCGCTGCCGGGGTCAAAGAGGCGGTCATCGTGATCGGCTATCGTGGGGACATGATTGTCGAAGAAATCGGCGGGCGGCACGGCACGGTGGCCGTGCGCTGTATCCGGAACGAGCGGTACAACCGGGGCGCAATCCTGTCACTCTGGAGTGCGCGCAACGAGTTTGACACCGACCTGCTGATCATGGATGCCGACGTATTGTTCCCGGTCCGTTTGCTGCAACGCTTAGTCCGGTCCAGACACGCAAGCTGTTTTCTCCTTGACGCGAGTTCCGAGAATACCGGAGAAGAACAAATGCTGCTCACCCGGGCCGGGCGGGTGCGGACGATTATCCGGGGCGGCACGGGCGACTTTGATCTGGTAGGCGAGTCGGTCGGGTTTCTCAAAGTCGCCCGCGCCGCCGC
This sequence comes from uncultured Binatia bacterium (SeqCode), assembly GCA_965116085.1. Lineage (GTDB taxonomy): Bacteria > Desulfobacterota > Binatia > Bin18 > Bin18 > Bin18. The sequence goes on along the minus strand of OZ220487.1, from coordinate 2,572,895 downwards.
ACCCCTCCTTCGCTCTATTCTCGACGCCTATGTGGCGCAGGGCCGAGACACGATTGAGCACGAGGAAGCCTTTCCTGAATTTCTGGCCCAGCATCCCGTTGGCTTTGAGCGGGTCGACGACCTGCCTTGGACGGAAATCGATTTTCCGCAAGACCTCGAACACGCAGAACGTGACATCCTGCCCGCCATCGAACGACTCGATGCGCTTGACTTGGCCACCCACTCGACCTGAATTATGCCCTCCCCCGCCCCTGGCGCTCGCTACCTCATCGTCAACGGGGACGACTTCGGCCTGTCCGCGCAGGTCAATGCCGGCATATTGCACGCCCACCAGCGGGGCACTCTGACCGATACCAGCCTCATGGTCACGGCTCCGGCCTGGGAGGAAGCGGTCGAGCTTGCCCGCTCGACACCAAGCCTCGGGGTTGGACTGCATGTGACGTTAGTCCAGGGACGGGCTGTTCTGTCCAAACAGCATCTCCGTACAATCATGGACAGCGAGGGAAATTTCCCCCGCGATCCAACCAGGGCCGGATTGCAGTATTATTTCTCCCGACGGGCGCAGGAGGAGGTCCGGGTCGAATGCCGGGCACAGCTTGAGCGTTTTCTGGAAACGGGATTGCCTCTGTCCCATATTGATGGACATCTGAACATCCATATGCACCCGGTCGTTATGGACGCTCTCCTCGGGCTCGCACCGGAATACCCCATTCCGGCCATGCGCCTCACCCGGGAAGATCTGACGACCAGCCTAGCGATTGACCCACGCCGTGCCTTGAGGAAACGCTGGGAGTCCTTTGTCTTTACCTCCCTCGCCCGGTCGATGGAAAAAAAACTGCGCCGCGCCCGTATTCCCCACCCCGATCATTTGTTTGGCCTGCATCAAAGCGGCATGCTGGATACATCTTATCTGCTTGGCCTGTTCCCGCGCCTCCAATCCGGCGTAACGGAGTTGTACTGCCATCCTGCCTGCCTGCCGTGTCCCGAGGTCGAACGGTGGACGCCAACCTATCGCAGAGAGGTCGAGCTTGCGGCGCTCACGAGCCCGACGGTGCAGGCCGTAGCCGCTGAGGAGGATATTCGGTTCGTGCATTACCGGGACCTTCCCTCGATTCGTACAGGCACGGGCGATTAGCTGATGCGAACCATGCGCCCGTCTTTTTGGAGCCGGAAGGTATATTCTCGCCAGCGGATCGTGTTGCCCAGCAGGCTGGCACACCAGACGAAAAAAGAGAGGAAGTCCGTGAAGAGCGTCAGCAAAATGGCGGGGCGCGGCAGTGTCGATTGCAGAAAGGTCGTGTTCATCAGAGCAGCGGTCAGAAGGCGCATCCCGATGACGCCTAGGGCGAGAGCGGTCATTTCTCCAGACGGCCAGAAACAGAGCAGACTCGCAGCGGCCCAGACCGTCCCAAACGTCACGACCGTACCGATATAGCCGCCGGGACGACAATTGCGCTGCGTTCGCGCCCAGCGCAACTGGTGGTCGAGCAAGCCACGCAGCGAGCCCGCATCCGGCCGGGTTTCCACGACGGTGGGCAGAACACGGAGCTGAAACCCGGCCTGCGCGATGAGATGCCCGAGGTAATAATCATCCGCCAGATAGTCAGACAACCTGATAAATCCCCCAATCGCGTCGAGGCAGGAGCGCTTGAGCGCCATGGTTGCTCCGAAGGCGTACGAGGGTCGCTCGACCTGACTGGCAATGACGACCTGAGGGATAAAGGTCGCGTTAATCATGAGCGATTCCAGCAGGGCCGGCAGGGGCTGCCTGGAACCGCCACGATATACACAGGTGACCAGCCCTGTTTCTGCAGGCGTTAAGGGTGGAATGATCATCCGTAAGCAATCGGGCGCGACACAGACATCACTATCGGTAATGACGAGATAGTCATACTTCATCCGTGACGTCAGATGGTGCAAAGTGCTGACCTTATAGTTGGTCCCAATCACAGAGGGCGCAACAACTAGGGCGATATCGCGCTGGGGAAAGTCGTGCTGCACTTTGGTGACGACAGCCACCGCCGGGTCGTGAGGGTCGCGGACACCGCAGAGAATTTGAAAGGTTGGGTAATCAAGCCGACAGAAGCTCGCCAGACTGTTGTATAGGTCGGGCGGGGCTCCTTTGAGCGGCTTAAGAATAGTCACCGGAGGCAGGGCTGTGCTAGGAGTCGGGCCTGGACGGAAAAAACGCCACGCGGCATAGATACTGAAAAGATAATAGACGAGGGCAAGGCACAACAGGCCTGCTAGGGGCCAGCATGCGCTCAGAAGAGTCAATGTACCCATCCTTACTTCAATCTCTATGGTGGGGGCACGCTGACTCCTTGGGGACGTAGAGTCGGATACCGTCCCCTGCCGGTCGGGGGGGGGGATGTATTAGGCGGGAGAAGACGTGGCGTTCATCTCCCGCCGTTTCCGCATGGTACGAAAAAAATCTTTGCCTTCCTGCCACATCCGTTTTCGCTCCTCCGGGTCACGCGCCATCTTTTTGACAGCTTTGAAAATATAGCGCGGGCGGAGGTAATACGAGCGGTAGAATTTCTCAACCGTTTCAAAAATCTCTTCTCCAGATAGGTTCGGGTAGTTGATCACGCACTGCTGATAACCTGACTCGCCCACCATGTCCTCGGCCTTGATATAGCCATTGTCGAGGGCGAAATCGTAAAAAGCGGTGCCAGGATAGGGGGAAGCCAAAGAGACCTGAATGGTTTCCGGATTCATCTCCCGGGCGAAACGCATGGTCTCCTGCATGGTCTCACGAGTTTCTCCCGGCAGGCCCAAAATAAAGGTGCCGTGGATCAGTATGCCAAGCTTGTGGCAGTCCCGAGTAAACCGCCGTGAGGTCTCAAGGGCCACCCCTTTTTTAATATTCTTGAGAATAGCGGCGTTCCCCGACTCATAGCCGACAACAAACAGCCGCAGTCCACCATCTTTCAGCACCTTGAGGGTTTCGTAGTCAACATTGCCGCGCGCGTTGGTGGACCAGCACAGTCCAAGGGCGCCCATTTTTTTTGCAATCTCACGCGCGCGTTTCGGGTCGGCCGTAAACGTATCGTCATCGAAGAAGACCTCTTTCATACCCGGAAAGAGCCGCTTCATTTCCTGCACTTCCTCAATGACATTGCCCACTGAGCGGGTGCGGTAGGAATGGCCGGTCGTCACCTGCGGCCATAGGCAAAACGTGCAGCGCGCCGGACAGCCCCGTCCTGTATACAATGACACATACGGGTACTGACAGTACGGACTGTTATACTTCCGGAAGTCCAAATCTCGGTCATAAATCCGGGTGACAAAGGGCAACTGGTCGAGTTCTCCATCGGTGAGCGTCGGCCGCTCAAGATTGTGATGAATCTGCCCATCCTGGCGATAGCTGATACCGTTGATGTCTTTCCAATCCCACCCCTCAGCGACCTCTTTCATGGAGTAGTCAAATTCTTTCCGCGCGACCATATCGATGGCCTCGGATATCTGTAAGGTTCCCTCCGGCTCAGCCGTAGCCTGACCGCCCACAAACGCGATGCGACAGGCCGGATTTTTTTCTTTGATCAACTCTGCGGTCTGCGCGTCCAATTTGACCGACGGCGTACTGGTGTGCAGCACAACGAAGTCGTACCCTTTGGCAATCTCGACAGTCTGCCCCTGATCCAGTCCTTCGGGAGATGCGTCCAGAACGCGACTGTTCTCGATCATGCCGGCCGGATAACACAGCCAAGTCGGATACCAGAACGACCAGACCTCACGAGTCGCCTGATAGCGTGAGCCTGCCCCTCCGTCAAAATTTTCATATGCAGGCGGATTCAAAAACAATGTGCGCATGCGTGCATCTCTCCTTCCCCGCCGCAGCCTTCATGAGCGCGCCGATTTCACCGAGGATATTTACTATACATTAGGAAAAGCAGGAAAGCGAGTAGTCGCCTTCCGTAGATCTGTTCGTCTGCGTCTTTTGCAACCTCGCTATTGGTATAGGCAGGAGGTAAGGGAAGAGAGGATGCATCAAGGTTCTGAAGAGGGCAGCCTTGGGAGTGAGGACAGGTGGTGGCAATTCTATCTTTTCGCGAGCGTATTGACCCGGGTCGCATCTCTCGTCGGCGCACAAGGAAGTGGAGTTGCCGACACCGGCGGATGCGCAGAACACCGGGCGGGTCATGGAGCTCGGAGCCCTCCAGGTGGTCGGCTCCCGCGTGGCGGGTCGCTCGGCCCAAGATTCGCTGGTGCCGGTAGACGTCATTCAAGGGGAAGACTTGCAGACCTACGGGATTCGGGACATGGATTCCCTGCTGTCGGCCACCGTGCCGTCCTATAATGTCAACCAGCAGCCCATCAGCGACGCTGCCACCCTGGTCCGTCCGGCCAACCTGCGTGGGCTCCCGGCAGATTCCACCCTAGTCCTGGTCAACGGGAAACGTCGCCACCGAGCGTCGGTGATCACCTTCTTGGGGAACGGGATCTCGGACGGCTCTCAAGCGCCCGACGTTTCCGTGATTCCCGCCATTGCCTTGGACCGGGTGGAAGTGTTGCGCGACGGAGCCGCGGCTCAATACGGATCGGACGCCATCGCTGGCATCCTGAACTTCCGGCTCCGCGAAGACCGGGAGGGACTGACGGTCCAGACGAGCTACGGGCAGAACTACCACGGTGACGGCGACAAGGTGAATGTGGCCGCCAATCTCGGACTCCCCTTGACCGACAGCGGCTTTGCATCAGCCGTGACTTTCTTCGGTGCCCAAGCACTGGCCCCGAAAAAATCCGTCAACCACCCGGTGGGTCTCGTCTCCAGTCTGGCCGATGTCGCTGTGACCGTCGACTACTACCGCATCAAGATGCAAGATGCAGGATCGCATCGCACGCGGCAGCACATTCAGTGTTGCAGAGGAGCTAGAAAAATCTCGTCGCTCCGGTTCCACACCAGGGATTTCGACACCACCACACAGGGCGTTATGTCGTAGCGACCTATCCGCTGCAATCGGCTGCTAGCCTCACCCGGTTCGCTCTTGTCGGCAACTGGAACAAGGCCCATGTTGACAGCCGGAACCCGGAATTCATTGATGACCAACTCGGGCGCCAACCGGAAGAAGGTCTGCCACAGTTCCGGTTCTCGCTGACGGCCGACCATAACTACAGGCCGTGGCGTTTCCTGTCCCGTCCCGACTATACTTCTGCGGCCGCTTCCACGACTATCCGACAGACGATTCCACCGCAGGCTTTAGTGCTGACGAGCGCTTTCTGGTGGATGTGGAACTCTCGTCTACCTTACTAGACCTCCTGTTCATGGAAGCCGCCACTTTCGCGCTCGGCGCAAAAAAGATATTCGACCAATATCCGTGCAGGAATCCGAAAGCGCATGACGCCGGTCTGCGGTACCCGGGAACCTCACCCTACGGCTATCAACGGCGGGTTCTACTATCTGCGGGCAGGATTCGAGTTCTAAAGGGCAGAACGGGCCTACCAGCATGGAGATTGACAACACGGATAGGACATTATTAGTAGGTGCTAGGGGTGCTCCTAGTCAAAAACCTCCAGGCGGAGGTATGAAACAAAGGGCAGTCTATCTGAAATTCGAGGACACAGCTATTGACAAGGGAGGAGAAATAATGATGCAAATTCCGAAGGTCAAGCCGTGGACCTGGATACCTGTGGGTATCTTGGTCCTAACAGGCACACTGACCGTCTCGGCCCAGGAGACGGAACAGCCAGAGTCGGCGGTCGTCCAAGGAACCGAACAACAAGAGCGGGTCATGGAGCTCGGAGCCCTCCAGGTGGTCGGCTCCCGCGTGGCGGGTCGCTCGGCCCAAGATTCGCTGGTGCCGGTAGACGTCATTCAAGGGGAAGACTTGCAGACCTACGGGATTCGGGACATGGATTCCCTGCTGTCGGCCACCGTGCCGTCCTATAATGTCAACCAGCAGCCCATCAGCGACGCTGCCACCCTGGTCCGTCCGGCCAACCTGCGTGGGCTCCCGGCAGATTCCACCCTAGTCCTGGTCAACGGGAAACGTCGCCACCGAGCGTCGGTGATCACCTTCTTGGGGAACGGGATCTCGGACGGCTCTCAAGCGCCCGACGTTTCCGTGATTCCCGCCATTGCCTTGGACCGGGTGGAAGTGTTGCGCGACGGAGCCGCGGCTCAATACGGATCGGACGCCATCGCTGGCATCCTGAACTTCCGGCTCCGCGAAGACCGGGAGGGACTGACGGTCCAGACGAGCTACGGGCAGAACTACCACGGTGACGGCGACAAGGTGAATGTGGCCGCCAATCTCGGACTCCCCTTGACCGACAGCGGCTTTGCCAACTTCAGCTTTGAGTTCACCAATGCGGACGAGACCAGCCGCAGTGTGCAGCGGAGCGACGCGCGGGGCTTGATCGAGGCGGGCAATAGGCATGTGCGCCGCCCCGCGGCCCAGATCTGGGGGGCGCCCGAAGTGCAGTACGACTACAAGTTTTTCGGCAATCTGGGCTTGGACCTGGAGGAATTCGACAGCCGCGTGTATGCCTTCGGCAACTATGCGGAGCGCAAGGTGGAAGGGGGCTTCTTCTTTCGCAACCCCAACAGCCGGGCCGGGATCTTCAGAGGTGATCCACTTGAAGACGGTACGCCGACAATCCGGGTCGCAGACCTGTCGGGCACAGGCCGTGGATGTCCTGCCGTGCCAGCAAACCCCGCAGCCGACTATACCAATGCCGGTCTGCCCGATCACTGTTTTATTTTCAACGAGCGATTCCCGGGCGGTTTTACGCCCCGCTTCGGCGGAGTCGTTGAGGACTGGAGTGTCGCCTTTGGTTTACGCGGGGAACTAACCGGATTCGGTTTAGCGTTGCTTGACGGCTGGTATTACGACGCCAGCGCCAACTTTGGCCAGAACAACGTGAACTTTTTCATGCACAACACGATCAATCCGCAACTCGCCGCCATGCGCACGAACGTCCCGACCTCCTACAAACCCGGCGGCTATCGGGAGTTTGACAAGACGTTCAACTTCGATATTGCCCGCCCCTTCGATGTGGGGCTGTTCTACTCGGCCCTGAATTTCGCCTTCGGGCTGGAGTACCGCGAGGAGGAGTTTGAGATCGAAGCCGGCGGCAAAAACTCCTGGTACCTCGACGACAGCCCCCACGGCCTCGCCCGGCAGGGCTTCGGCGTTGGTTCCAATGGCTTCCCTGGCTTCAGGCCGGACATCGCCGGCACGTTTAACCGAGACAGTTATGCCGGCTATCTCGATCTGGAAGCTGAAGTGATTCAAAACCTGACCTTCGGCCTCGCCGGGCGATATGAGGATCACGGAAAAATCGGCGACACGCTGAACGGTAAAGCCTCCGCCCGCTGGCAGTTGCTGGAAGCAATGGCCGTGCGTGGCTCGGTCAGTTCGGGCTTCCGTGCTCCGACCGTGGGACAGGCCAACGTCCGTAATGTCACGACCGCATTTGACGGCGGCGAACTGGCAGACCGGGCTACCCTCCCGCCAGACCATCCTGTTTCCGTCCTGAAGGGCGGCAAGAGGCTGGAGCCAGAAAAATCGGTCAACTATTCCGTGGGCACGGCCCTCACCCTCGGCGCCCTCAGCGTCACCATCGACTATTACCGCATCAAAGTGCAGGATCGTATCGGGCAGGGCAGTCCGCTGCGATTGACTGCGGATGACATTGTCACCCTCCAACAACAGGGCGTCCCGGATGCGAGCAGTTACTCGTTCGTCACCTTCTTTACCAACGATTTCGATACCACCACGCAGGGAGTTGATGTGGTGGCAACCTATCCGCTGGAGACGAGTGTCGGGGACACCCTGTTCACTCTTGTCGGCAACTGGAACGATACCGAGATCGACAGCTTCAACCCTGACATTATCAATATCAATAAACAGCGCCTGATTGAGGGGAACTTGCCAGAGTTCCGTTTTTCACTCATGGCCGACCACACCTGGGGTCCATGGCGGTTCCTGACGAGGCTGCACTACTACGACGGCTTTTTCGAGGACCATGTCGGGAGCAACCTGCCTCTCACTGCTGGTGAACGTTTCCTGGTGGATGCGGAACTCTCGTACACATTCCTGAACCTCCCGTTTATGAAGGCGGCGACTGTCGCCCTTGGCGCGGAAAATCTGTTCGACCAATATCCGCGCAAGAATCCTTATGTACAAATCGTCGGCGCGAAGTATCCAGAATCCTCGCCCTACGGCTTCAACGGCGGGTTCTACTACTTGCGCGCCAGCATGGAGTTCTAGGCTCAAGACCTATAAATTTCTTGTCACTGGGTGTTTGATGTGTTTGATGTGTTTGATGTGTTTGATGGTGCCAAGAGAAAGGGAGCATGTCCTGTCGGACCCCCCTCACTGTCTCTCGGCAGCGCCGGGCGCCCGTCCCCGGTCCGTGCGGCCGGCCCAGGGGCGGGTTGCGGTCCGGCGGGTCCTCTTGGAGACCCGCCCCGTCTTCCGGACGGGGCGGAGGTGGTGTGCCGCGCCCGCGGGTTCCGGCCCACCCAAGACCCGGTCCAATCGGTTCGGGTGCGGGAGCCAGGCGGGGATGTTCTCGCGCCTGTGCGCGGGGCTAGCCGGGGAGTGCGCTGCGCCCGGGCCGGTGCTGCTCGTCGCGCCCCCTCTGCCGGTACCCTGCCCGGGCGGCCCGCCGGCTCACAAAGGGGCACTCTCGCGCAGGGTCGGCCGCACGAGGGGCGGGCGCAATGCCGAGCGTGCGGCCTGCACCGCCGATGGTCACCCCCTGACCCTGCTCCTCCCCGCCGGCCAGGTCCGCACCTGTCGCGGCGCCGAGGGGCGGGCGTGCCCCCCGCCGGACGCCTACGCCGCCCTCTCCAACCGGCGCTCCCGCCTCGCCCGCCTGTGCGGCAGCCTCACGGGTGGGCACCGCCTCGCCCGGCGAGACGACCGCTGCGCCCACCCCTGATTTCCGCGCCCGCAGCCTCGCCGCTACCGGCCTCTGCTGGTATGAGTCCTGAGTCTAGTTTCATCCTTCGTTAGCCTCCGACCACCAATTCTCCTGACTCTTCACGCCTTCTGTGCCAAGAGTGGCGATAATCTTTCCGGCCCACGCTTCGGTTAGGAACTTCCAATACTGAACAGCATTACAGTGTCGGCCGTCTCCACCCGTGCGACCATTGATCTTCTCTATAACTGAAGTTCCGAAGGATTTTCGGCTATTTTTCGCTTCACTGATTGATGCCAATCCAGAAAAGCTATTTTCGTGCCGATATAGTGTGCCCATGGAAATAGGGGTTTTTTGGCCGCTTACTCCTGGCAATTGCTGTCATTGACCATTCTTATGGTTGTCAGGCACCTCGCTCCCGTCCCCGACCGGCACGCGCCCCCCGATCTCCTGCTGCGGGCAGGCTGGCGGGCAAACGGCCAAGGCAAAAACCGCCCCGGCGCCACCCTGTCCAAGGGGCCCCCCGCGACAATGGACACTCTGCGCCGGGTGCGCCGCAACGAAACCCGGTACGGCCGAGCGGACATCTGCCAGATCGGGCGCGCGCTCCCCCATGGTCCTGTCGCTGCGGTGCTCGGCCCCCGGCGCCAACTGCCCCTTGATCGCCTCCTCGACCCCAAAGCCTCCCCGTCGCGCGAGCGCGTCCTGGCCCTGCTTGCCGCCCGCCTCCTCACCCCTAGCTCGCAGCGCCCCCGCCCGCGGGCACGCTGCGAGCCACCGCCCTCACCTCGCTTGCCGCTAGCCTGGGCCTCGGGCCCTTGGCCGAGACCGCCCGGTCTGCCACCCTGGCCGGGATCCTTCCCCGCCAGGCACGCCTTGCGCGGGGCCTGGCAACGCATCCTCTCGACGCCGGCTCCCTGGGGCGGTCCGCCCTGCCCGCGGGGTGGCTGGCAGGGCGCGCCTGGCCGCTGGCCCCGCAGGGCCCCTCACGCTCCGGACCGCGCCACCAGCGGCCGATTGAGGGCGGGCGGCGGGGCAACCGGGCGGGGGGCCCGGTCTCGGGGGAGGGGTTTGCCGGCACCCCGGCAGCCCTAGGCCCAGGGGGTGCGCAGGGGGAGCAACGGCAACAGCGGGTTGGCCTGTCCACGGGGGGAGTGGTAGGTGACCGGGGGATGCTGCCCGCAGCCCGGATCCGTGCGGACAGCCAGCCCGCGAGGCGGGACGGTCAGCGCAGTGCCTGAGCCGGCCCTCCGTTCGCTGGTGGAGAGCGGCACGGGGCACCTCTCGCGGTGCGACGAGAACGATCGGGTGGCCGTCAAACGCGCTGCCTCTCCCGGCGCACGGCTGAGGGGCGGCCGCCATCCCCAGGTGGCTGAGCACCGCGCCCACAAGCGTGAAGCCTGGCTCCAGGCCCCCGAGGCGTTGCTCCACCCCCTTGCCGTGGCCCCCCGCCTCCAGCAGCGGCGTTTGCCCGGCAAGGCGCGGAGCGGGGAGCGGGTCGGCCGAGGCATTGGCCGCTCCAACATGGCCAACCACTTCGACTGGGCCATTGCCCAGGCAGGCAGGTTCACCTCCCAGCGCAAGCCTGCCGCCAGCGCCACCGAAGCGGCCCTGGATGGACGGTCTGGGGGTGCGCACCAGCCTGCCCGCAAGCGCACTCGACGCCTCCGACACCGGGCAGGCCGACACACGCCTCAGGACGGTGGAGCGAGCCGTCCGCCGCCGCAAGCCCGGGGATCTGAAGGGGCGACCGGTATCCCACCGCCCTGCGGGTCGCGGCCGCGCTCACGTCCTGGTGTGTCTGCTCCCCTATGACGGGGAGTGGCATATGCGCCAGCAACTGCGCCCGCTACTGTGCGACGACGAGGGCGAGGCTGCCGCCCGGCAATCTGTCGTGGCCCCGGCCCGGAAGTCCCAAGCGGCGCCAGCCAAGGCCAGTACCACGCGCCATACTGAGGGGGATCCGGGGCCGAGCTTGCCCTCCCTGCGCGCTGACCTGGCCCCCTCCCCCGCAATCCCGGAGAGCCGCGCCGGCCTGAGGCTGAGCCCGTCGCGGGCACCACCCGACCCACACCACTACACCGCACGGCCTTCACGTTGTTGGGCCTGCAGATGCCGTGTTCCCAGGAACAACGCCCTCAAATCTCCTTACTGTCGATTGACCTCAAAAAATTACGATTGCAGTCGGCTGGAACTTCAGGCTATAGGTGGCAGTGTCTCAGTAGGAAGGTGAAGTAATGACGTCCGACACGCTCTTCAAAAGATGAGGAAAGGTGGAGGCAGCGTTTCGGGCATCCGACATCGCGCCTTCTCCGCATTCCTTGGGCGGTGCGTTCGGAACCGACAGTCGTTCATGTGGCGGAGAATCGTGAAGATGCCTCTAGAAGATGGCTAGTCACTATTCTTCTTCCAGCACTGAATGGAGTCTCGGGGCTTGCCGGCTAATGGGGCGAGGCTTTCTGTTGCTGAGATAGTTGGGCTACGAGGAGATTCACCATGCAATGCGCCGAGGTATAAAACAACGAGAAAGCGACCGGTCCGATTTCCTTCCCAATCCTGCTGTTCTCTGGGAAAGCACACCCCTGTAGGTCGTCGACTCAAAGCATAGGTCGAAAAATTCCGACATCTTCCCATCTCGATCAGAACTAAACGAAGAGAACTCTTCCTCCAATTGAGAAAATCACTCAGTCACGTTTTTGCGAGTTGGTGGATCGCTCTCGGCTCCAGATACACAGCCGGCAACAGGGTGTACATCGCAACCCGCACAGGACGATTCCTAACGAGACGCTCGAAGACGGTCATACCGCGCCCACAAAACGGGTCAAAGACTACTCCACGGCCCTTTGTTGCCACGAGATGCTTTTCTACGAAACGCGGAACCTGTCAACGTTATTGAGACAGCAGTTGTTGTCATTTACTGTGCAGCCTTCAGTGTAGTGGTTGGGTCTGGGGCGGGTTGATCCAGACCTGCTCGGGAAGCGCTTGGAGCTTGGGACTGCCGCGCATGAATCGCTCCGGGTTCCGGCTCCAAGCTGAGCGCAGGATGCGTTCGCGTTTCTCAAGCCGGTGTCGGGCGCGCCCATGATGGACCTCCGCGGGGGTGAGCATCGCGAATGCCGGATGCCGATGCTCGCCGTTGTCCCAAGGGCAGAAGGTTCGGCAGCAGGCGGCGGCGATCTTCTCAAAGCGCGCGGGGCAGCCGGGCTGGTATTGCAAGGTCTTGAACTGCGCCTCGGAGAAGGGGGTGTCGTCGCTGCCCTTGGGGGCGGCTGGTCAAAGCCGCAATCGGAATACCCGCGTCTCGGGTGTCGTCGCTGCCCCTGGGGGCGGCTGAGCGAACTGGTACCGCCGAGGTTGGCGAGGAGTTGTGCGGTGCACTGGTTGATCAGGGGGGCGCCGCGGTCGGAGTGCAAGGTAAGCACTTGGGGCTGGCTGCCCTGTTTGCGGCACGATGGCTCGCTAAGCCGGCTGGCCACCGCGGCGCGCTCGAGTGCGGCGACCCTCTCTCCCACCACATACCGGCTGAAGATAGCGAGCAACACCTAGAGGGAGAAGTCGGTCCAGGCAGGACCATTCCAAAGTTGTGGCGAGCCCAGGTCTGTGCGCTGAGGTGCAGCGAGCGGGTCTGTCCATGGACCGCTGGCGCGTCGAGTAGTCGGGGCTTGCTGCAGGCGAGTGCTGGCCGGGCCGGCGGTTCCCGGTTTTTCGGCGGCCAGCGTCGTCGCGTGGCGCAGTGCGGCCAGCGGGAGTGCGTGGGGCGTCGTCGCCGTGGGTTCAGCGGCCGACGCCGCGGCACGGGACCTGTCGCATGGCGTCGCCCTGTCGGGCGGCGCAGTGGCGGGGGGCCTAGGGCAGGGAGTCGAATCGTTCGTCGAGCCGCACGATGGAGAGGGCGGCGTTTGCGAGGCCGGCGCTGGTGCGGCGGCGCTTTACCTTGACGCGGGTACGATCCTCGTCGTCGCTGACATCGTGCACGGAGGGCAGCCGGTTTTCGCTCTCCCCGTGGCCGCGGTTGCGGCGGAGCCATTCACTCGCCGAGGCCTGTTCCGGTCCCAGCGAGGTGACGCCGTACACGGTTTCGGTCGAGGTGCGCCCGGGGCGCAGGACAGGCCGCTTGCGCTTGATGCGGATGGCCGGCCGGCGGTGCGGCAGCGCGACGCACTCGGGCGAGACGAAATCGAGAGGAATCCCCGACCGCGGCGGGTCTCCATACGTCCCTGCCCCTTCTCGCCCGTCTCATGCTCGGAGGCCGCGCCCGGCGCGGCCTCCCAGGCGAGACCGGAGGCAAGGCCGGCGAGCAGGGTCTCCGGGTGGCCCGTGACCGGCAGCAGGTCAAACCCGCCGCGTTCGGCGAGCTGGTGCGCCGTCTTGCGCTGCGGGTGCCGGGCGGCACCACCCGCTCTTTGAGGTCGAGACGCGGCCGCCGCGCACGCGCCCCCAGGATTTCGCCACCGCCGGCCTCCTAGCCACCGACCAGACTGCTGCCGGGCTCGACCGCCGTCGCCAGCAGGCGCTCGCGGTCCTTGCCCTGCCTCCACTCCGCCGCGGGCACCGGGCCGGCGACCGCGACCGCGCCGGGCGGCGACCGGGTCTGCTCAATGACGCGGCTCAGCGCGGCGGCGAGCCCCTCGGGAGCGATCTACGACCGCACCCGAGAAACGAGGTTCGCGACGGCGCGACATAGCGCTCCAGACTCGGACGCCAGAACGCCCGCACCGCGGCCCGGTGCACCGGGGGCAGACGAACTGCGAACTCCCCGATTGTCGCCCCCCCCCACCCGCTTCGCCGCAAGAGCGCTCGAGAAGCTCGTCGCCAACGGGGGGCGGATGCCACCCGCCTGGCGATACTCCGGCACTTGGCGGAGCAACTCAGACAGGCGCCCGAGACGCGCGATCTCCGGCGGGCGCAGCGACGACACGACCAGCCCCCATGCCTCGCCGTCCGTCGGCGGACGCAAGGCCGCGCCCGCCGACGGACGCAAGGCCGCGCCCGCCGACGGACGCCACTCCCGTCTCCGCACCCTCTTCGGCTCGCCGGGCGCGTGCCAGCCGCCCCCCCCCCCCCCCCCCCCGGACCCCGCGCAGAGCCGCGCGTCCTGCCGACCTCCCGCCCGGGGGCGGCCCAGGAGCACACCCCGCGGAACCGGGCCGGCGCGACCAACGGATCCGCCCGCCAAACCAGGGGGCCGGGCTGGGCTTCCCTGGCCCGCGACCGCCGACGCCACGACCGGCCGAGCACCCGCGAGGCGAGCGTCGGCACCCGACCGCCCGGCAATACCAGACACCGCGTGGTGTGCGCAACCAGCCGATTCAGCCGACCCCGCCCGCCGACCTTGAACGCACCCGCCTGCCCGCCCAGCAGCGCCCTCCAAGTCCCGGCCGGCAATTCCGCGACCTGACGGACCCCGCCGCCGACCAGCCCACGGAACCCCAGAGAGGGGGGACGGGACCTCCGCACGTCCCAGCGAACGGACTCGGCTCGCTCCGGCACCGGCCGCACCGACACCGCCGCCAGATCGCACCCGGACCAAGCAACCCTCCTCTCCAGCGCCAACGACCCTGACCGACTACCGGCCTGATGTCCAGGACCCGGTAAAAGCCCATATCCGATCAACCATCTGAAAACAACTTTGGAACAGCCCTGCCGGTCCAGGGCTTGGTCCGAGCAGGCGCGTGCTGTCCCCTGACCAGACCGGATTCGGCGCGCTGGCTACGAGTGCGGGTTTGGAGTAGCGCGGATGGGGGAGTGGATTGCGCCGTGCTCGCACCGGCTGCTCGGCGGCCAGGAGGCGATACCTCGTGCGTCCCGAGCATAGGGATCGCCCTTCATCCAGCAAGGTCGCGACGATCTCGGCTGACGAGCGGTCGACGAGTCGTTCACAGGCGAGCACATCGAGAACCTGCTGGCGCTCGCCTTCACTCAGCGCCCGGGCGGGCATCTTTTGGGGCTGCTGGCACCCGGGAGCGGGCCTGTGACGGCGGTAGAACGTTGCCCTGGACACCCCCACCGGCCGGCCGGCGCAATGCCGACCTTTCGTGACAAGCGAGGTAGCGGCCCTCAGCAGTTGTTCGCGCCGTTGCGGCTCAATCCCAGCAGCCCGGCAGCAATTCCCTGGACTGCGAGCATCGGGCGCGCGGGGGGCGAGTGCCTTCTCCAAGCGCGCCACTTTTGCTTCGAGCCGACGAACCGGGGCGCTGCCGGGGGTGGACTGCGCCGACTTGGCGCCGCGCTGGCGCCGGCGTCAGGCCCTGCAGCGCGTCCCGGCGACGAGACGTGCGCCACGCCGACCGAGGCGCACGGTATAGCCCCTCGCGGCGGAACCACCGTCCGACCTCGCCCGCTTCCGCCCAGCGACCCGCCTCCTCGACGATCCGCCGCCGGTACTCGGCAGTGAACCGGCGCCGGGGCGGCTTGGCGATGACCTCTGGAGCCGCGCTGCTGGAGCCCCGGCCCTAGGGGCCTCGTCACTACGCCCCTTACCCCCCAAGGCCGGCACGTTCGCACTCATCACCATCATTGAATCCCTGTCTGCTTTCGTCATTGCTCCTCATCTACCGCCCTTCAATCATTCCAAGGGGAGCCGGTGTCTCAACAATGTTGGCAGAAAGGGACGCTCGGGAGACATCGCCAAGTACAGACAAATTGAGTGGAAGCAGTGCCTCATTCCACTCTATCCCCTACCAAGTACGCACTGAACCAACGCGAAGCGCTATACAGATGATCGAATATCTCAACCGAGCCCCTATCGTTTACAAGATCAAGGGCCTGAGAGACGCGGCGTGGTGCGCAGACGATGCAACACATGACCAAGGGTCCAGGCCACCAGCGTGAGCCGCTCCATCCTTCGGCCCGGACCGGATCTCGGTTAGCTTTCCGATAAATCCTGTACCGTCCGGTCGAGGATGACCAAAGGACCATGCTGGTCCTTGGATTTCCGCCGCGGTGGCTTCCGTTGCGAAGGACTGGAAGTACTCGTGCAGGCGGTGAGTTTCCTCGTCCGAGGGGTGTAATTGAGAACCATCGAGCAGCGGAGCCACGGAACGAAGGTTAGGAATGAAGGAGGAATACCAGGTAAGCGGTTTGGGCGAGATCAGGCCCACCGGCGGTGAATGCAATGGTGCCACCTCGCCAATCAAAGCCAAATGGGTATGCGACCGCTAGTACCCGCTTTCGAGACGTTCTCCGAGCAACGGCCCAGCAGCTACCTCTTCCCGATATTCCTCTCGGTATTTACGTCCAAAGACTCCGCTTCGGCAGTAGGTTCCAGGGCGTCGACGCTGTGTTCTGAGCCGGAACTGGAGGGCGGTGCACCCATCCCGGCGGGCCGTGGTCGGCGTCCGGCCCCTCTGCGACAGCGGGGGACGAAGCCGTCCCCCATTCCGTAGCGATCACCGCGGTTTCCAAACGATCCGAAGGGCGCTTATCCTGCGTCTGAGGGGCCTCGGTCCTAGCCCTGGACATGCTCCCTTCGTTTCAAGACCACAGGACCATGCCACCCGCGAGGCCACTCGACTTTGGGAACAAGCTCTGAGCTCGACTTTGTGCATTAGGCTGCGCAGCAGAGGGCGTACTGCATCCGCCTGATCTTGTCGGGCGGAATTATGTTTGGTTCCCGGTGTGGCGGGGAGCGCGATAAATTGTTTCCAAGCCAGAGTTGGCATCGGATGGCCGCGATGGCCTCGGAGAAGGTGACGCGGGTTTGCTGGTACCAGGCGGCGGCGTAGGACAGGGGGTTTGTCGAGAGCAGGTCTGTGGCCCAGAGGCAGACGAGGCTGTAGAGCCCGCAGAGGACGGGGGGGGGTGCGTGCGCTCGCCGCGTGTGACCACGGGCGTTGTGTTTCGCGCCCGAGATGGGCGCGCAGTTCCTGGAAGGTGACCTCGCCCTGCCCGCGCCGCACGAAGGGGGCGAGGATCTTGGCCGGCGCCATGTGGGTGTCGGTGCAGAAGAACGCCTGCGGGTCGCGCGCGCCTTCCGGGTCGCGCACCAGCCCCCATCGGATGGCCTGGGGAGGGGTGCCGGGACGATACCAGAGCGCGGTATCGGAGATGATCCGGAGTGTCTTTTCCTTCGAACTTCCGTACCAGCGCGGAAGCGTGATGCTTGGCCAGCGGGCAGCGGGGTCGTCAAGGCGGGTCTGGAGCTTGGGCAGGGGCGGCCCCTTTTGCCGGGGTCGACCGCGTTTGTTCGGGTCGCGCGGCGGCGGGGGCGCGAAGAGGTTGGCATCGAGCCTCAGCCTGCTGATGAGGGTTGCGCGCTGTCCGAGGCGCCAGGCGAGTTCGTGGGTTCCGAAACTGCTGTCGGCGACGCAGACGCTCGCGCGGTGCGGGACCCAGCGAAGGAGTTGACGCATGCCCTGTCGCGCCCAGGCGGTGAGTTGCTTGTGCCGCCGGCCTTGCCGGGCGGCGAAGCGTTCGGACGGGGCCAGGATGGTCAGGAAGGGCAGGGCCCTGATGCCCGGCGCCCAGGGCAGCGGGACAAGCCGCATGAAGCTGAGCCAGCGCCGCCCGCGGGTCTTGACGCAATGGCCATGGCGGGAACGCACCGGGTCGCGCTAGATGCCGCGCGCCTTGAGACGCGCGCCCCAGCGGCGCTCGAGGGTGTCATCGAGCCCGCTGATGATCGGTCCCTGCCCGGCAAGCCGCGCCACCAGCACGCGCACGAGCCGGCGTGAAAGGTCACGCGGGTCCCAGCGGGCGCGATTGAGAACCTGAGGGTCGGACGAGAAGGTCTCGCACAGCGCCCGCCCGGTCACCCGCAGGCAGGCCGACACGGTGCTCTTGCCCGGCGCCAGCCCCGCTCCCATGACCAGCCCCGCCCCCCGCCGCCAGGTCGGGGAGGAGAAGGCGCCTCGAAAGGGCTCCCGCCAGTCGATCAGGAACGGCGGAACCGGATCGCCGCTGGCGCTCGAAGGGTCGTCGCAATGTGTCATGACGACCGTCGGATCCAGAAGCATCCGGCAGGCAAGGGCGCCCGCATGCGACCGGGTGAATCAGCAGCGCGGCAGCGACAGAAGCCCTCCCATCCGCTATCACTGCTTCATGGCCGCCTCCGACCCCTGTCTGGCGCGCCTCGAAGCGGTCAACAAATCCAGGGGCGGGGGCGGGACGGTCACCAGGGGGCGCGGCGGCTACAATCTGTATCTCACGGCCCCGCAGGCACCGATCGCAAGGCTCCCGCCGACAGGCTCAGGGGACACGATGAGGGGGCGCTACCGGTCCTGGCGCCAGTCCTGGCAGGACGGCGGAGACATGGGGGGCCTCGTGCTCCCGCTCGAACAGGCCCTCGACGAAATCGCCAAAAACGAGATCTTCTGGACATGGACGTGAGGTAATTTTGTACAAAGTCGAGCTGAGACCTGTCCTGGGATTTATCCTGCTTTCAATCCAGCACATCAAGACCGGGGTCACGTTCGACAGGACAAGAGCGGAGTGGTGTGGTGACAGGCAGAGAGGGGGCAGGGATGCTCCGTCCATCGGACCGACGGGGCTTCAGGGGCTAAGCAGCTTCGAGACCGGCTCAACCAGCCCGAGCGCCACCAGCAGCCCGACCAGAACCAACACGATATTGAGGGTAAGCCGCAGGCCATCGAACTTGGCTTCCAGAGTCTTGAAATCGGCCTGTAAGGTCTGGAAGTCTCCCTTGGACGGAAGTTCCTCAATCAACTCGTCGCCGAGCACCCGCGCCAAGGCTTCGGCCTGCGCCCCGGCAAACCCTGCATCCTTGAGGCGGTCCGCGAAGCGGAGGGTATTGATCAGCGTTTGGCTCATGGACTGTGCACCAGCTTGTCAAGCATAGTCCGCTCTGGTTGGGGGGAAGTCTTCAGTGGATTGTGCCAATTTCATATCGGTGGAGCCCTTCGCACTACCCTCGGGAGAACGGATCACTGCCGTGGCTGGCGCGGGCGGAGGTCCGACCGTCCTGATGATATACGCACCGGGCAGTCGGCAGGTTGCGACTGGTTTCCCCCGCCGCGTCTGGTCGATTCCTGCTTCGTATCGTGGTGACGACGAACACGGTTGGCACCGCCACACTTCACATCCCCAGCCACCCTTCGAGTTCGGTACGACGGGACCGGGCTTCGGTCTTTTTCTCATTAAGAGAACCTCCCTTTTTGTCCAAAGTGGGATCATAAAAAATCATTATGCTCCGGGTTCAATACCAAGTCGCACCTCGTTTGAAATTTTACCGATCAAAACAGGGAGTTACGTCTCAAGATAAGAAACTTCCGATACCATCCTTGATGTACGGCAGTCAAGACTTCAAGAGGCGTTTGCACCGAACAGGGAAAGCACAACGGGCTCCTCGGTGGATGGACCTCTCCCAAGCGCACGACGCCCGGGTCGCGCGCCCCATCTCCCGGGTGCCGCGTGGCCATGCCCCCCGCCATGTACTGTAGCCCCCGGCCGGTGACGGGCCGCCCATCAAGAGGGCGACGGAGAGCCGTTCGAAGACGGAATGCGGCTCGTCTCGTAACGGCCCGAGGGCAAGGGCTGGACGGGCCATCACCGCCGCCTCAGGGGGAGCGGGGCTCTCGTCTCGGCGTGAGGGACGCCGGCCACGGGGGGCGCGATGCTGCATTCGAGGCCGCCCGGGCCCCCGAGTCGCCCGGACACCGCGCCGCCCTCCATAAAGGGATTGCCTCCCGCGCCGCCAAGCGCCGGGCGAAACACTCGGGAGTGTCTCAGCGGGCAGTCTTTTGGCCCCTCACAATAACGGGAGGGGGCGAGACGGGCCCCCGCAGCACCGGGGCAGCCTGCGGGGGCGCGGACACGGCGGGGCACCCGCCCCGCAACAACGGCGCAGAAGAAACTCCCCCCCCCCCTCCGCTCCGGTTGAGGGCCACCGCCCGGACGCCCCGGGCACATCACCCACAGCGGCGCCCGCTAGACAGCGTCGTCATCCGTCCGCGCATCCTCATCCGTCCCGACCGCATCCTCCTGCACATCCAGATGCCGCCCATTCAACGGCACGACTTGGTCGTACTGCGCGCCATCCGTGCCCCCTGAAATACGAGAAGACCAAGCCGACTGTGGGGAAACGGTACCAGGCGTCGGGCGCCTGCCCCCCACCGGCTACCGCCGGATAGTTGGCATCCCCCGCAACGGACCTCTTGATGCCGAACCCCGTCGCTTCGGTCCCATCATTGGTCACGGTGCCCGCCGCGTTCATCTGCATGGCCTTCTGATTGAACAACCGGAATGACCCACTCGTCGCCCCATTGAGCGCCCCGACCCGCTCCCCGTTACAACTAAGACCGGCCGCGGGCGCGGCCTCCATGTCCGGGGCGGCCTCCATCCCCACCGGCCGGAAGGTGCACACGTTGACGTTCCGGCCGATCTCCACCTTGCGACTGTCCAGGGCCACCTCCCCGGCCTCGTCAAACACCAGTATGCTCAGCGGGTCCGTGCCCTTCACCTCCGCCCCCTCGGTATTCTTCCCCTCGTAGCGCAGCGGCCTCTGTGGGAAGGTGATCACCACCTTGGTGTGGGTCTGGACATGCTCATCGTTGAGCGCCGTCCAGCGACCCATCAGGAGGTTCTTCTCGATATTAGTACCTTGATTCGTCAAGGCCTCCTCGATCGGCTCGAACTCATCATAGCCGTACGGGTCATCCGGCAATTTCCTATCCACCACGTTGTCCCCATTCTTATCGATGGTCCAGCACCCGTCCCCGGTATCCACGTCGCCCTCGGTGGTCCCGGTATGATGGGGGTAGACGGCCCTGACGAGGGCGTTGAGATAGTCATTCTCATCAGTAGAGGCGGAGGCCGTCGTATTAATCCAATCCCCACAGCCCCGCAACGACACGGCACGGTAGCTCGACGCAAACCCCGCCCCCGGCGAGACCAGCGTCGCCTCGCCGCCGATGCGCCAGTAATCGGGACGGCGCCTGGCATGATCGGGCTCGGTGTCTTCATCCGGCCCGTCCTTCAGCGCGTTCGCCGGCGTCTGCCACACGTCCAGCCACCCACTCGTGGCTGCGCCGAGCGCGACCACCTCGCCCTGCTTCGGGGTGACCACCAGCTTCCCGGTCCGGGTGCCGCCCCCCTGGTGAATCCTCTCGTCACATTCCCCCGGGCTCCCCACCCGCAGCCCCGCCCCCGTCAGCGTCGCCGTCCACGAGTCCCCCGGCATGAGACAGATCTTGAACTCCGTGGCGATCTTCCCCATTGGGTCCCGCACCGCCAACTGCGCGACCAGGGGCTTCTCCTCACTCGCTGTACCCCGCACCCCCAGATGCCGATACACCGCCACGTTCGTGCTCGTGCCGGCCTCGGCCGACCAGTAGGCGAACAGCAGGTGCTCCCCGTACCCCTTCGACGTTGTGGTTTGGGCCTCCACCGCCGGAGGGGCGAAACTCCCCGTTACCGCCGCCCAGGCCGCCAGCAACACATAGGTGCGTAATACTTGCCACATCCTTGTACTCCTTACTCTCCAGACCCGGCTCCGGTCCGGTCTCTTGTGGGTTGCCCCCCCGGCCCAAGCCGCCAGCCTCAGCCGTCAGGCCGCCCCTGCCCGGCGCGGGCAGCAGGGCGCGGCGGCTCCGGCCCCCGGCGCGGGCGGGCGGCGGGGAGAGACTCCGGCGGCCGCGCTTAAGCGCCCGCGAACGAGCCGAGTTTTCGGGGGGGGGGGGGGGGGGGGGGAGGATAATAACTGACTGGATGGGGGCGGCTCCACCGGGCCCCGCCACCGGGCGGGAGCGCCCCCCGTCGGCACGCCGCCGCCCTACCACCTGCTTGGTCAGGGGACGAGTCAGCACACTCATGGGATTCCTTACGCCACATGCCTCCCGCCCCCGTCAAGCCCGCCCCCGGCGCGGGCCGGCCCCTTGTTCCACCTGAAGACCCCCCCCTCCCGACAAGCACTACAGACGCGACCGCGCTACCTCCAGAGAATTGTCCGCCCAGCGCACGGTAGGGTTCCTGGCTGGAGGGCCGGGCGAGGGCAGGCGCCTGGAGTGGGCCCCCGGGAACGCTCCCGCCCGGCGGAGACGCTCCACAACCTGGTGCCCCCCAGGCCGTCTGCTGCTGGCCCAATTCGACGCCCGGCCCCCCGGGACGCCGGAGTTGCAAGTACAAGGCGAGCGTGCACATCGCGGGGACGGCCACAGGCCCCCGGGACGCTGGCTCGGGCCGCGGTTCCTGGGGCAAGCCCGCCGGATCCGTGCCCCCAAGGATCGGATCAGCACCTGTTTGGAGGCTCACCGTCCCGCTTCCCGCGCCGGCCTGCTTACCGTCTCCCCCGCCGCCTGGACGGGATAGGGTGCCAGTTCTGTCTTGCCGCCGACAAGCTGCCGGGCCAGGGCCAATCCGGCCGAGGCCCCCGGGATTATCGCCCTCTCCCTTGCCATGCGGAGCCGCCGGCTCAACCTGACCCCGGTCCCCGTCCCCCTTCGCCCTAGCCTGGGCTTTCGCCCGGCCGCTCTGCCGGACCAGCGCCCTGCGTAGCCCCCGCCGCCGGTCTTCGCCCCTACAGCATGAAGAGATGCCGCCGTCGGACCGCCGTCCTAGCGTTTCCCGAGCTGCTGAATGTCACAGAGGACGGAGAGGCATTTTTAAACCTCATTTGTACCACATGACGTATCTTGAGGCTCATATTTTGCCAAAAACGAGTGACAAACCGGCTTGTTACTCATACATGGACCACAACCAGTTGGCACCGAGGGAGGGGGGGGAGTGGGACACTGAGCGGAAGGACACGGCAATGAGCGCCCCCGTCGATCTCACGCCAGCGCAGTGGGACACCGTGAGGGCACTACATCATCCGGTGTCTCCAGGATACCGAGGTCGGGTGTATAGCTCCCGGGTCAGGTGGGCCTCCCGCCCCCAATCCATCCTCTACATGACGGTGTTTACGGCTTCGGGATAGGAACGCGCTGTGTCCGCCTTACGGGGTGCGTTCGAAAAAGCAATCTCCGGTTCCGAGTGGACCTGTTCATCTGGGATGACGTGCCAGATTCGTTCTGGAAGCAGATTGAGCGCGAACATGTCGCGTTGATGCAGAAAGAGGAACGGAACAGACCGAGTGAATGGATGGAGACATTCCACAGTACGTTTCCAACTGCCTTCTTGAGAGATTCCCTGCTCAATCTTTGCGACAGCAACGACGGTATTCGGATACGACTTTTTGGAAGCCGGCCCCATCAGAGGGATTACACATTGACCGGAACACCCATCGTTGCAATACTGGGTGAAAATTGCCTCTCACACGACAATCTCCCTTATGTTTCGGAACCAGACAGAGATCGAGCGAACTCCATCTCCTCAACGCCTTTGACGCCATGTGGCCAGTTCGAGGCGCGGCAGGGCATCCTTCACTCCCTTACAGTACAGCGTTAACAGATGGACTTTGTCTTCGGCGACCAGCCAGGGGAAGATGACCCGGAAGCCCTCCCTCCCGCACCATTCCGGTCGCCACCCTACCTTCCGTATGCCCACCAACCCCCGGAGCGATGTCCCCGGCCTCTGGACGCACACGGAGGAGAGCCTGGAGCGCCGCGTAGCGTCGTCCAAGGGCGATTAGTCTGGTGATCGCGAACCTCCAGAACAGCACGGCTCGGTAGATACGAGCTTCCAGCGCATCCAGGGTGACATGCGCCGTGCCTTCAGCCAGCCGGCCTGTGACCCTGACTGTGGCAGTCATGCTCGGAACGCCATTGTCGGCACGACGGCAAGCGTCGCCAAGCTGATCGGCGGGTGAATGACGATCATCCATCTCAGTGTCGCAACATCGCCGCGCAGCGCATCCATATCCGTCTTGGCCGCCGTGCGTAGCGCATCCAGGTCAGCCCGCGTGGCAAGTTCGCCTTGCCCGGCGCGGACCGCCTCGGCGACGGATTCCGCCGCTCCCTGTTGAAGTCCGGCCCGCTCCATATCGCGGGCGGCGGTCAGTGTATCGAGAGTTATGCTCATTAGATGATATCCTTCCCACGGTAAACGAGAATAAAAAGGCAAGGTTCTGCCTTGCAGAGCATAGCCAAGGAAGGCATCAGGCTCGGTCTGCCACGAAAAACCCGATCCGCGATAAGGTCGCAACTGTCTGAAGCCCCAATGCGGGCCGGTGTGAGGGGCTTCGCCGCTGGCCTCCCGGCGGGGCCGGCCGCTCCAAGGGGGGTGTCTGGAACCACCCCACCGTGCCCCGGCTCGGTCGCGGGCTGAGTGTGCGTATCTTCAACGCCGGGGCAGTTCAGCGCCCGTTCTGCAGGATGGGCACGGGCGCGGCAAGCGGCTGCGGGGCCAGCCGGAGGTTAAGGGCAACGCGGGCGCGGCGCGGCGGGCCCGCTAGCCAGCTGCGACCGCTTCGCGCGGGCCGGGCCGGGCGCGCCCGAGTTCGGCACCGCCGGCTCAACGGCCACTGGCCCCGGGAGGCGGCGCGGCGGGCCCGCCCCCCGCACCGGCGCTGGTCAGAGGCTCGGTCCCCCCGAAACGGCCGCGCGCGGGCTGCGGGGGCCCACCACGGAGCGCCTGGCCCAGGGTCTGTCCTCAATTAGGGGATTCTCATTTTTGCGGATGTATGCTTCAAGCTCTCCGCAGCGGAAAGGAGGAGGCGTGGAGGGCCCGTTCCGGGTTGTGGTTGAGCACCGACGAAGGGTGTCGGCTGGCTCCTTGGGTGCCACGCGGACGCCGCGGGGCGCGCCGGGTGGAGGACCGGCGGGTCATCTCGGGCCTCCTTCCCGTCCTGAAGCCGGGGTGCCGGGGGCGGGATTGCCCGGCGCCCTCTGGCCCCGAGACGACGATCGACAACCGCTTCAATCCATGGAGCAAGCAGGGCGTGGGGGAAGATATTTGCGCTGCCTTGCGCGGCGCTAGCGGAGGTGGCCGCCCGCCGGCGGTGGCTTCGCCCTCCGTCCCGGCGCCCCGTGCGGCCTCGGGCGCCGCAGGGGGGACGGCGCGCCAGTAATCGGGCGCTCTCGCGGGAGCCGAACGACCAAGAGTCCTGCCGGAGCCGACGAGGCGGGGCGGCCGCGCCCTGCCCGTGCCGCCCGGCCAACGCCCCGCTCGCGCCGCCCCGCCGCCAAAGCGGCTGCTCGCAGACCGCGCCTCCGCCGCCCGCCGCCTTCGCGCCTAGGTGAGCGAGCGGGGCGGCGAGGCCGTCCTTCCTCCGCACCCGACGCCCCCCCCCCGCCCCGCCTCCCGAGGCCGCAACGTGATCGAGCGCAGGTTCTGCCGGCTCAAGGATTTGCGAAGAATCGCAACCCGTTACGACAAATGCGCCGCCACCTTCCTCTCCACCGTCCTCATCGTTGCAACACTCCTACTGGTGACTCAATTGAGTCCGGACCCTAGTTCACAGGCCGGCCCCAGCCCCCCTGCCCCCTCCCCTGCAACGAGACCGAAGGGCGGTTCAAGCACCGCGCTACCAGCCCGGGCTGGCACCTGCTCAAAGAGCTACGCGACAACCCGCTCTGCTAGGCCTGGCTCAAGGCAACAAATGGACGCCGGTAGTGTTTCAGTTCGACTCCTTGGGCGGTCACCCTTAGCCACGTATCGCCGAAACCATTCTGGAAAGAATCCACGCCCTCACAAGATCTGGAGCGGTGACTGGAAATGCTAAGTGTCGGAGTGACCCAAGAGGCTGTGAAGACCTCTGTCCTACATCGCCCTATTGCTAAGGCCTGCCCTCAATCCTATAGAACTGGGGTTTGCCAGACTCAAAGCCTTGGCACGGGAGACGCTCTGGAGCTATCTCGGCACGGCCTTGCGCCACTTCGCCCTGCTTGAATATTAACATTCCTGCCACCACCGCGTAAATTGCTCCAGGGGTGTCCTGCCAAACCCGCCCCCCTCAATTTAGATGCGGGCAAAGAGGGGTGGGACGGTATCTGTGCCATTTAGAGTCGGAGCAATCGGAAGAAAGGGACAGCATCGTCTGCCATGCCAGATTGGAATCTCGATGTCCCGGGGACAGAGAAAAAAACACAGCGGGAGCAGGGACGGCCGACTTTACGAAGTTGGCAGATCATAGAGGTATGTTACCATAGGTTGGAAGCACAGTCCCACACACGGGAAAGAGAGCGTTGGTATCCGTACACGCATGGTCTAAAATAGGTTCGAAGCCGATTATGCTCAAAACATTTCAACTCTTAACACCCCCAGTGCTCTTGATTGGAATTTGGGGAGTATTGATTTCCGCTGTCAGTCCCAGCTACCTTGTTGAAGGGACGAGAAACACCTTTGGTTTTTCTTTTTCCAGTAAAGAAAGCTATGTTTTCTGGGTCGATGTGGCACGCATGTTCTATTGGGGAGGAGGGCTGGCGTTATGTGGCTGGACTATTATTCGCTTGCGCGTAGTTCTCAGCCGCACGCCTGCGGGGCGATAGGTATCTACCGTAAGACGGTTGGGAAAGACAGCTTTTCCAGCGCTTTGATCGCACAATTGACGGCGCTGCCCCTCCGGTTTAGCTGTGGAGCATCAATAGGTTGTTCTCGGTGAGCCCGTGTCTGCTGATGGAGGTATTGGCCTTCCGGCTCCCATGCGGCCGGGGCCCGTTGTATCCGGGCATCCCGTGAGGGTACCAAGCTTGGTTCGTGGTTCCTGTCCGACCCGGAGAAACAGCAATCGGTCGGTACGACCGACTCTCCGATGAAACGGCGGGAACGAAAGAGGCAGAGTCTTTGTTATCCTTTAATACACTCTTGATTCCCAAACAGCGGAATAATCAGCCGCTTTTCATGATCGGGAATCAGTTTCGACAAGCCTATTGCGGTTAGTCAACGAAGGGGCGAGACGGTTGCCATCGCCTGGCAGATTGCCGCAGCTCATTCGAGCAACTTTCGAAAGAGGCGAACTTTGCGGAGCAGCAACATTTACCCCCCCCAGGCAAACGATACGGGTTGCTCTTGCCAACTTCCCGCACAATCGCTCCTTCGCATATTCCTTTGGTTTCCTTGGTAACTCAACTCCAACGACCACAACCGCCCCTCCGCCGTTGAGTGTTGCGTTGTTGGCCCATTTGAATGACTGATGAAGCGGATTTGAGTTCATCAACGCGGAAGAGAGGCCAGTCAGCGTTCACAACGGGCCGGCGCATGGGGCTAATCAAGGCAGGCAATGAACAGGTTCGCCGACCGGTAGCCCGGATGGGCCCCAAAGTGCAGTACGACTACAGATTCTTCGGCAATCTAGAACTGGACCTAGAGGAAACCAACAGCCGCGTGTATGTCTCGGTGATTATGCGGAATGCATGGTTGAGAGCGGCGTCTATGGAATACCTGCGACCAGCCTAGCGTTCTAGATGCTGGAGGAAGCTGGCACTTCGCTTGGACAAAGAAACAACAGGCCGCTAGTCTGGAATGTCTAAAAGGATTTTGCAGGGGGGGGACGGTAGATAGGCTGGTTGATTATAATTTTCAAACGAAGACATTCCCCGATCATATGGTAGGTGAGGAAGGATGCTGAAATATGAAGATCAAGCGATGGCAATTGGGAGGATTCGTAGCGCTCTTGGTCCTGATGGACACACTGACAGTCTCCGCCCAGGGGACGAACCGGACAGAGCCGGCTACCGTCCAAGACACGGAACAACGAGGTCGAATCGTAGACCTCGACACCGTCCAGGTGGTCGGGTCGCGGGTGGTGGGCCGCTCGGCTCAGGATTCGGTGGTGCCGGTAGACATCCTTCAGGGCGAAGACCTCCGGACTTATGGAATCCGGGATATGGATTCCTTACTGTCGGCGACCGTACCGTCCTATAACGTCAACCAGCACGCCATCAGCGATGCGGCGACGCTCGTGCGGCCTGCCAATCTGCGCGGCCTGCCTCCAGACTTGACCCTGATTCTCGTCAACGGCAAGCGTCGGCACCGCTCGTCCGTGGTCCCCGACCTCAGTTGGGGACTGAACGACGGTTCACACGCACCTGACCTTGGGCCGATTCCGGCCATTGCCCTGGACCGAGTGGAAGTCCTGCGCGACGGTGCCTCCGCCCAGTACGGCTCGGATGCCATCGCCGGAGCCTTGAATTTCGTGCTGCAGGAAGACCGGAGCGGCCTGACGCTGGACACAAGCTGGGGACAGCACTACCACGGCGACGGCGACAAGGTGCAGGTGGCGGCTAATCTCGGCTTACCGCTAACGGAGCATGGGTTTGCCAACTTCAGCTTCGAGTTCCTGAACGCGGACGAAACCAGCCGCAGCGTACAACGCAGTGACGCGCGAGGCTTGATCGAGGCCGGCAACGAGCATGTACGGCGACCGACGACCCAGATCTGGGGAGCGCCGGAGGTGCGGTACGACTACAAGTTCTTCGGCAATCTAGGACTGGACCTGGAAGACATCGACAGCCGATTATACGCCTTCGGCAACTATGCTGAGCGCAGGCTTGAGGGCGGCTTTTTCTTTCGGAATCCCAACACCCGGAGCGGCGTCTTTGAGGGGCCCGAAGTCGATGGCCAACCGACCATTCTGGTCGCCGACCTGTCGGGGACGGGTGCCGGCTGTCCGCCCGTCTTTCAGAATGCAGCAGCGAACTACACACAGGCGCTGGCAGCGTTGCCTGAACATTGCTGGGCGTTCCACGAACGATTTCCAGGCGGCTTCACACCCCGTTTCGGCGGGGTCGCCGAGGACTGGGGCATGACCTTCGGCCTGCGTGGCGAATTGCAGAGCGCCTACGCGCTGCTGGCCCGTTGGTCATACGACGCTAGCGCCTCGTTTGGGCATCACAGTACAGACTTCTTCATGCACAACACCATCAACCCGAATCTCGTTAGCCTGCGGATGCGTGTCCCCACCTCATACAGGCCCGGCGGCTACCGAGAGTTCGACAAGGTGTTCAATCTGGATATCTCGCGGCCATTTGATCTCAGCATGTCCCATTCCCCGCTCAACTTTGCCTTTGGGCTGGAATACCGGGAAGAAGAGTACGAGATCAAGGCCGGCGGCGCAAACTCCTGGAAGTCTGACGGAGACGTAGCCGTCCAGGGGTTCAGCGTTGGCTCCAACGGCTTTCAAGGTTTCAGCCCCGGCGTGGCTGGCACCCACCAACGAAGCAGCTACGGCGGCTATCTGGACCTGGAAGCTGAGGTGGTCAAAAACCTGACGGTCGCCTTAGCCGGACGTTACGAGGACTACGAAAAAGTCGGCGACACGCTGAACGGCAAGGCGTCAGCACGCTGGCAATTCCTGGAAAACTTCGCCGTACGGGGTTCGGTCAGCTCGGGCTTTCGGGCTCCGACGGTCGGACAGGCGAACTTCCGTAAGGTGAGCACAAATGTCATAGGCGGCAGGTTGGTGGAGCAGGGCACCCTGCCACCGGACCACCCCATTGCGGTGGTGAAAGGCGGTAAGCCCTTGCAGGCGGAAAAATCGGTCAACTACTCTGTAGGGATGGTCTTCAATCTGGGGGACCTGGCGGTGACCGTCGACTATTACCGCATCAAGGTACAGGACCGTATCCGGCTGACCTCGCCGCTGACACTGGCCGAGGCGGACGTCAATGCACTGTTGGCACAGGGCGTAGCGGAGGCAGCGACCTTCAGCGCGGTAAACTTCTTTACCAACGACTCTGATATCACCACACAGGGGGTGGACGTAGTGGCGACGTACCCGTTCACATCGTTTGCCGGCAACACGCTCTTTACGCTGGTGGGGAACTGGAACGATACGAAGGTTGACAGCTATAACCCGAACATCATCGCCCCGTGGCTGTTACGCACCATGGAGGAGAACCTGCCGGAGTTCCGCTTCTCGCTGACCGCCGACCACACCTGGGGGCCGTGGCGACTGCTCGGCCGGGTGCATTTTTACGACAGTTTCTACGAAGCGCATCTGCAAGACCTATCATTGCCCATCAATGCCGGCGAACGCTGGCTCGTGGACCTGGAGCTTTCTTATACGTTCCAGCACCTGCCTCTCATGCAAGCCATGACCATCGCCGCTGGGGCGGAAAATCTGTTCGATCGCTACCCACAGAGAAACCCCTATGCGGCGACTGTCGGCGCGAAGTATCCGCATTCCTCGCCCTACGGCTTTAACGGCGGCTTCTACTATCTCAGAGCCGGCTTTGAGTTCTAGTCTGACAACGAGCCGGCGGTGCCTCGGGTCGGGAACGCGTTCTCGGGAAAAAAGCGTAGCCGGTTCGGGTGAGAACGATCAGACCGACCAAGTTGTAGACGGCCTCACGTGCACGTTTAAGGAGCATCAGCGTCAGACCGGCACCCTCCTCAATGCCGAGCAGACGGCAGAGAAATACCCCGCCCGCTTCCCGCACTCCCAACGCACCGGGGATGATCAACGCCGCAGCCGTAACGGGTTGAATCATGGTCTCAATAATGAGGGCGTCCATCCAACTGACGGGTGCACCGATCAGGATCAAGAACACATAGACTTCCACCGCCCCAACCGCCCAGCCTAGAAAATGGTACAGGCTGGCCGCAATGAAATCCTTGGCGTCTCCGTCATACAAACGAAAAAGATGCGTATCAATGTGTTTGGCCCGCTGCTGCCAGTGTGCCACACGGCTCCAGCCGGGAAATCGGCGTCGCAGCCAACTCACGCATTTCTCAACAAGGCCCCGCTGCTGCCAGCGTACGAGAACCATCACAAACCCGTACGCCATGACGAAAACGACGCCGAATATCCACCAGGCATGGAAGCCGATGTCCAAGCGATACAGAAAAAATGGCAAGCCCAGTACAATAAAGGCAACTTGAGAGACGGTCAGAGCGGTCTTGGCAGCGACAACCGATGCCGTGCCAACATCGGAGGTCACACCGTGTTGTCGCAGAAGATAGACTTTAACGGCCTCGCCACCGACATTCGCCGTTGGTGTGAGATTATTGATGGCCTCACCAGCTAGCCGGGCAAGCGAAAGCTGAAGCAGGGAAAACTGCCTAGCGGCCGCCGAGCCACCCATAGTATAGCACCAACCCTTTGCATCAAACACCGCCACAAAGCTCTGGGGGATCAAGAGTATGGGAGCAAGCCAGCCAATGTGATAGAAATGCTGGGCGACCTCAGGGATGCCGACCTTCCAGAAGAGCACTCCTAGCAGGCTGAGGCCAAGCAGAGCTGCACCGAGCTGAAGCGCCCAGCTCTTTTGCTGCTCGGCGGTCATACCTGGATTTCTCTCAGGAGCATTGGACTGGGAGGGCGAACATCGCCGTCCTTCATTTGCCATGAAAAACGACGGGCGACGCGATTCTTTAAGAACGGTTCAGGATGCAGGCAGTCGCTCTCTTGTCCGGGTGCGTATCTTGGGGGGGATCTGTTATGTACCGGCTACTCAGGGGCTCCCGACGGGAGGCCGGCCATCTCTCGCACAACGGTCACCAGCGCCCCCCAATCGAGGTCGCCCCGCCCTCTGGCAAAGGCGGCCCGCAAATGGTTGTCAGCCAAGTCGGCCAGCGGCAGGGGCGCCGCAACATCTTTGGCCAGCTTTTGCATCAGCCCGACATCTTTCAGTCCCAGCGCCAACGCAAAGCCCGCAGGAACAAACTCCTGCTTGGCGATCCGGCTGCCATAGCCTTGGAACAACGGCACCGGCAGCAATGCTCGAATCAACTCCAGGACGGTCTCGTTTTGCAAGCCGCTCTTCTCAGCCAAGGTCAGCGCCTCGCTGAGCGTTTCGATGCCGGCAATCACAAAAAAATTGCCCACCAACTTGAGGATATTGGCCAGATGGGGCTCTTCACCCACCACGAGGACCTCCTGCCCCATGACCTCAAAAGCGGGGCGGCAGCGCTCAAGGGCCGCAACCGGGCCAGCCGGACAGATCCACAGCTTTGCCGTGGCCGCAGCCTCTGGACGGCCAAAGACCGGCGCGGCCACAAAAGACGCTCCCCGGTCGTGATACAGAGGTGTCAGTGCTTTGGTCACATCGGGTGAGACGGTACTCATATCAACATGAATCCCGTCCGGTTTGAGGCCGGCCAGAATACCGTCCTTCCCCAGTGCGATAGCCCGGAGCGCCGCATCGTCGGCGATAATGCTGATCACAATATCGGATTGCGCGGCCAGCTCGCGGGGGGAATTGGCCCACTGCGCTCCGTTCCGGCGCAAGGGGTCGGCCCGTGAGGCCGTACGATTAAAAACCGCGAGAGGAAAATCGGCCTCAAGCAGATGCTGCGCCATGGGCAGGCCCATCCGGCCCAGTCCAATAAAGCCAATCGAGGGAGTCATATCTGTCTTAGTCCTTTAGATCCTTGGGTCTGTGGGGTCTTTTGGATCCGACCCGACAGAGCCGATCTTAGTGCATGGCATGCGGTTCACGCAGAATAAATTCGGCGATTTCTGCATCGAACTGCCTGCCGTCAGCCGTGGTCATCTGATAGCTGCCGCGCATGGAGCCAAAGGGTGTGGTCAGCGGACAGCCCGAGGTGTACTCAAAGGACTGGCCCTGCGCCAAGACGGGCTGCTCGCCTACCACGCCCGGCCCTTTGACTTCTTCCACATGGCCGGTCGCGTCGGTAATGATCCAGTGGCGGGTCATGAGTTGAGCGGTGACCGGCCCTTCGTTGGTGATGCGGATGGTATACAGGAAGAACCACTGGCTCTGCTGAGGAGAAGAACGGGTCGGATCGTATTGGGCTTCCACGCTGATGCGAATCCCTCGGGTGACTGCTTCGGAAGCTGGCACGCTGTCTCCTCCTCTTTCTCTCATTAGGTACGCCTCGGGAGTGTATGATCGCCCCGCCAGCGCGTCAACCAAGTCCGTCAACTTACTCCCCAGCCAGAACCGCTGTGATATCAGCCGCCAGCCGCTGGCCCTTTCCATTGTCCAGCATGTCCGCCGACCACTTAATACCGAGCCCTGCACCCTCGGTCGAATCCGGGAATCTGGGAATAATGTGGAAGTGGACATGCTTCACGGCCTGATGTGCGCTGGCACCGTTATTTTGCAGGATGTTGAACGCCGTGGCCCCGGTGGCCTTGAGGATGGCCCGGCTCAGCCGGGGTAGTACCCGGCCAAGGGCGGCCGCAGATTCATCCGAAAGCTGGTCGAGCGTTTCTGCCCGCTCTTTTGGGATGAGCAGGGTATGGCCCCTGCTCAGCGGGCCACTGTCAAGAAAGGCGAAGACTTGGGCGTCTTCATAGACTTTGTGACACGGAATCTCACCGGCAATGATTTTCAGAAAAATTGTTTCTGCCATGCCCCGAGAGTAACGCATGACAGGACGGACGGCTAGGGTTTGGATACTCTCCTGCCCTTCCTTGGAGGGCACCGCATAGCGGTAGGACGGGGACACCGCAAGACACAACTGGGGGGGGGGGGGGCAGACCACCGCCGCTGTTCAGGTAGTGAAGCGGGGGCGGCAGAACGCCTCCCGCCCGATAGCCATCTCACCCGAGATCCGTGATGCATAGTGCGGAGCGACTCTCCCTCTCTTCAGTCCCCCCTCGAATCGCGCAGGACGGGCTCTCCCTCCAGGGAAAAGGGAATCCGAACCTCTGGCTCACCCCGCACCTCGGCCTGCGGGCGGGTCAGAGCCCTAGAGGGGCACAAACGAAGGACCTGCCTGCCCAGTGCCGGGCAAGGGAATCCACAGCCCTCCCAAGAGGGGATCGGAGTATCATAGGGATCCGGCTTACAGCAATCCGGCACCGGGTCCGCTTCGCCCGATGATGTGACAAGTGGCGACATCAGGGACGGGGGCGACTCGGGGTAATCCGGCAACGAAAACGAGCGTGGCGGAGAGCCCGTTCACAAGACGATTCAATGCAATATGACATCCCTGACGGACGCGAGACCACCCTCCACTGCAGATCAAGAAAACCTTGACGCGGCATGGGGTTCCTTGACCAAATCTTGCAGACGGAACGGGCAAGGTCCCCATCCGCACACCGGCAACAGCCCCCGATAGCTATGACGGGGGCAAACTGGAGAACGACGCGCTTGAACCGCCCCGGCAAGTCAGCCTGATCAAGGACGACGGGAACCAAGACTAGGAGTCTCACCCCTACGACGGAAATGCACGCATGGTGCTTGAGCAGATTTCGGCGCGCGTTGTATTCACCGCCTCAGCGCCAGCGTCTCCGTGCTCTCACCCTTCGGCTGATAGTAGAGCGAGGAGTGTCCGGTCGGTGGAAGCCAGCATTGGCAACTCCGGCTCAGTGCCGGGTGGGCGTGCACCAACAGTGCATGTCGCTCCACCCAGTTCATCGACCGGGCCCACGCGACAAAAATCCCGTTCTACGATCAACTCTCCGAGACGCGCATGAAGCTCCCGGATCTCGCTCTCGTGGTCCCGGGCCCGTCCCTCGGCCCCCCAGGGGAATCGCTTTTGAGATTAGCTTTCAGACGGTTGTGTTTTCGATTCACCCTCCGGCCTCGGTTGCTGGAGACAGGGGAGGGTGCCAGGGATGAAGTGTTCGTCTGTGCAGGGGTTCCGGATCCCCGTTGCCGCAATGCGACCCGCCCTTAGCTGCACGAGATGCTGCCGGGTGCGCTGCTTTCGACGCTCTGCGACGGGGCGGGAGGCTCGGACATGGAGCGGGTCGGGCGGGCCGCTGCGCCGTTTCCTGCGATTGCAACACGGCGGTCCGCGCCCCGAGGCGTTTTTCGGCCCTGTTCACCGCGCGGGCCCCCAGCGACGTGCCGAAGGTGCTGGGGGCGGTTGCTGGAGGACGGGACGTCGGGGTTGGACGGAGAGGTTATCGCCATTACCGGCCAGTCGCGGCAGCGTACCTCGTCGCTGCCGCCGCGCGCGCCGGGGCATCTGGTGCAGGCTTTCGCCGCCGGGGGCCCGCGTGGGGCGCGGCCAAGTGCAAGGGGATGCCAAGTCCACCGAGATTGCGGTGCTGCCGAAGCGGGGGGCGCTGCGGGCGCTCCCGCGCCGGAGCGGGACGGCGGACGCGCTGCCTCTCCAGCGGGCGCCGGCCGAGGCCGTCCCCGCCTGGGGCGGCGCCTCTGGGCGGGCGCTCACGGGCAATCAGGGCCGCCTGGATGAGGATGTCAGGCTTTATCTGGCCGATCCCGCCCAGGCGGGCAAACGGCCATCGTGTGAGCGTGGTGCCGTCGACCACGGGCGCATCAAGCCGCGCCACGGTCTGCCCCGAGCTTGCCTGGCTGCGCGAGCGGCAGGACTGGCCGGGGCTGACCGCCTGCGGCAAGAGCGAGGCCCGGCGCGAGACCGCAAAGAGCACGACACCCGCAACCCGCTCCTCCATCCTAAGCGCGCCGCGGCCGCCCGAGCGCTTCCCGCAGGCCGTGCGCACCCACGGGCCCCGCGCAGACAGCCTGCCCTAGGGGCTCGACGGGACCATGAACGAGGCTCGCCAGCGAAACCGCAACCACCACGGGCCCGACAACCTCGCCCTGCTGCCGCCTCGCCCTCCACTCGCACGCCGCGCCCCCCAAGACACTCTGCGCGGACAACTCAAGCGCGCCGCCTGGAACGGCGACTGCCTCCTCACCTTGATCCGAGCCGCTGCATGACCGCCCCAAAAGCGACTGCCCTGTTCTGATGGCGGGGCTGGCGGGAGGACTGACCGGTCCCATGGACTTGGTCAACGCTGCGACCCACGGGGGAAGGGAGATTGACCAGACGTCTTTCCCATTCCAGCCGTTTGCAGGTCCGCGACCCATGGGGGAGGGGGGTTGACATATCACAGTGGTGAGATTAGATTCCGGCGCCAAGTTTAAGACCGCGAAGGAGTGACACTGATGACTATTGACCTCCATCCCCACATCGCCTGTCCCCGGCCAAGTGCTTCCGGCGCGCCGCGTCACCCCGGCGGCCGACTCCGCACCCCCGGGCGCCTGAAAGGCTAGGCCGCCGCCAGTGCCCTCGCGATCCCGTTGGCCGCGATCCCCGTCGTGCTGGCACCGACCCCGCTACCGGCTCAGTCTGCCACCTCGGTCCGGCCCAGCCCGCCCCGCATCCTGCCCGTCGCCGTCGGTGACACCGAGGCGTTGCTGACCTGGACCGCTGGCGGCCCCGGCGTCGGAGGGACGTGTGCGACGACATCCTATCACGTGGATATTTTTGAACCCAACGGCAACCTTGTGGCAGCGTCCACTCCCATGGATGCCCCCGCTTCGGGCACCCTTCAGTGGTTCGTAGACAGGTTGGCCCCTGCCACCGCCTACCGGGGCGAAATCACGGCCCACGGCGCCGCCTGTTATGGAGACGCGACCGGAACGGTCGCCCTCACGACCACTGCGGCCAACGCCAGCAGCGATCCAACCGCGCCGGCGATCAACGCGAAGCAACTGCCTTTCCCGGTGCGCGCCGTGCGGCGGGTCCAGGCGGCGGGCACCTCCGTGACCGTGAGTTGGGACGCCCCCCGCGCCGACGCCAGCCCCCACCGGTGCCGCACGAATACCCCGCCAGCGTACGGTTGGTATCTCTTCGACGAAGCCACTGAAAGGATCATCAGGGAAGCAAAGGTGGACGGCCAGAGCACCCAGACGTTCAGCGGGCTGACGCCGGGCACCGAATACCTCTTCCGCGTGTTCTCCTACTCGGCCGAGTGCAAAATCCACTCGGTTTCCGCCGGGGTGGTGTGGACGCAGCCGCCTAGTTGTCCCAGTTGTCCTCCACCGCCCCTCAAGGGCGGGCTGTAGCGTGCGCAGAGGTGCTGGAAGGCCCGTACGCCTTCGGAACCGGCACCTGATATGTGGCGCCACCAGATCCACTCCCCGGGCCAAGGAGGGCGGCGTGCCCCAGTCCGCCAATGACATCCTCGCCCTCATCAAGCGCTGCTGGCGTCGAGTCGAACAAAACTGATGCCCCGAGCTTTAGCTTCGGATGACTAGAGATAATGGACCGGGCGCTGGGTCGAAGCCAGAGATGAGACAAGCCGGAGCTCAATGAGATAGTCCTGTCGGCGATCACGTCGAGCCGCCGGCGCACCAAGGAGGGGGACTGAGAATGCGGGTCGACACTCATGAATCGGCAGACGCGACACGCATCGCCGCCGGGTCGCTCGTTCGGCCGCATCCCTAGTATTGATCAGCCGTCACGGCTGCCGGACGGTTACCGGAAGTGACCGTCAACCGTCTGAATCAGGGTACTGCCGGAACGCTTTGCCCTGCGGGATCGCGCACGGCGTTGGAATAGCCACGAGGTGGTCCAAAGATAAGCGCCACCTAGAGATTTGGACGAGGTCGACCACCGCTCAGCGCTGGCCGAACCACATACATCGCGAACGCATCAAGTCTATGTTGGTCGGCTAATGTTGCCACCGCAAGCATTCAGCCCGAGTGAACAACGATGACAAAATCATACTCCCATTTAATGCCAGCTGCGTTGGGTCGAAAAGACCTTGCTTGGCTATTCACCATCTCAGATGTGGATGCGGACCTTAATGATACTTCGCGACCCGTTCCGGCCGCCAGCGAGTCCAACAGCCCCTGACGCGCCTCCTCAAATGAGAGCTTCGAACTTCCGATACGAACAACAATAACCACATCGCGTTCGGATAACAGTCTCGATACACCCTCCCAGGCTTCCGTGAGAAACTTCCAGTATTGTTCTTGTGAAGTATAGCGATCATCGCCGCGCTTGATATCCGCCGGTCGACTCTTTCCGCCCACGAACCAGTTTCGAAGCCATTGATCTTCCAAGACGTGAGTCGTGTCTAGATAGGGTGGTGACGTAATGACGAGATTGACAGATCCACTATAAGTCTTAAATGTCTCGTTTGCGCTACGGACATCCGATAGTAGTGCGTCACCGCTCAATTGCGGGCGTCCGGTATCGTATCGATACGATATTTCCGTGTTAAGTATCCCGAACACGTCCCGATCTGGAGCAACGTAGCCATGTCTCTGCCACCACCTCATTGAGTATGCGGGCTTCGTCGCAATTGTACGAGGCATCCTGTTGCTAAAGTATCTAGGACTTCGATGGCTTTCTCCGTGAAGACATCCAAGAATAAGGGTAGTAAGGAAACAGTCACGGTGATCGTGCTCCCAACTCAATCGGTTCCTCAAGTATGTCAGTTGTCGCAGTGTTCTGTGGGAGAAACATGCGTTAAAGAACTCATCCTCGTGGGACCGGTCATCCATTACTTCGAATTCAGACTCCAACTGTTTAAGGCGTGAAAACGTTTTCCTATGAGAAGGAGCCTGGACCTTTGCACGAGATATGCAAACTGCAACCGGACTAATGTCAGAGCAAATTGCTCGTCGCCCCGACAGCAAGGACTGAAATGCACTGGTACCTCTACCGCTAAATGGGTCGTATACCAAGTCACCTGGTTTCGAGTACACCAAGTGTTTCTCCACGAATGTTTCCGGAAACATCGCGAAATATGGACAAATTGCGTGAAAGCGATGTCTCATAATTTAGAGCTCGGTCTCAATCCGTCGGAAACATTGATTCAACCAGTCCACCGGATTAGAGACATCATCTGCATACTTAATTAGATCGCTATCGTCAGTAATCATGGAGAAGCCAATTTGCGCGTAATGGGGCATGCGAAGACGGTGACACAAATGTCCCAACCGTGGAGTTAGGTATATTGCACGGACTGTTTCCAATGTTGAGGGGAAAAACAATGCGCCGTTCGTATTTGCAGGTCGCTCAGCGAACCAGATTTCTAGGAATCCCTCAATTTCATTGATAATGGGCTTATTGGAAAAATTCTCGCCTGAAGCCGATTGGCAAAACCAGAACGTCCGGTGTGGCGGGCCGTCAACTTCCGAATGTACTGCAAGGACATCGACTCCGTCGTCGTTTGCTACAGCTGGAGCAGCAGGATGTAAGGCTGCCCGCCCGCGTCCCTCGCCGACCGTATTGCATATGTAAGAAATTCGATCTTGCAGGCCTTGAGCACCGGCCCTGTTCGTACCGAGAAGAAACGAAGGGCCGGTTGCAAGACCAACTGCCGCGACTGCTGTCAAAACTTCAAACTGAGTACGTGCGTCACCGAGTTCATCCGCATTGAGACTTGCAGGTTCCACTAGTTTTCCAGAACGCCAAGAATGCGAAATCATGAGACATGCTAGGTATGTTGAGTGGCCATACGTTCGCTCTGATTCGACATGTACGCATTCACCGTTTTCGGACATCCAAAATGGATACGCATCTGCACCCAAGATGTTGCGTCGAGACAATATTGTCTCGGAAATCGCCTCGGCCTGAGAATCGCGAGCTGAATCGCTGGCAGCAGTGGTCGATCAGCTCTCATCATCCGCTCCGCAATGACGCCCGGGGAAAGCCCGGACTCAGGATGCGCCGAGGTCTCGGGACCACCGACGGCGGCGGCGGTCGACCAACCCGTTGCAGAGCGGAATACCCTCCCGACGGAGGAAGGATATCAATTCCTCTACGGCGGAAGCCGGGCAGCCATGCTGCTTAGCTTTCATTCTAGCGGCCCCGGAAGATCGGTTGCCGTTTATCCATGAACGCGTTGACCCCCTCCTGATGATCTTCGGTTTGGCCGCATCGTAGATGCGTTTCCGCCTCCCGGTCAAGCATAGTGCGAAAATCTACCCCACCCGAGGCATTGACGTTGGCTTTCATATAGCGGTAGCTGACCAAGGGACCGGAAGCGATACGTTCAGCCAGTTCCACGGCCTCGTTCATGAGATGATCGTGAGCGAAGATGCGGTTCACCAACCCAATCCGCAGGGCCTCATCCGCGTTGATCATGTCTGGCAAAAAGAATAATTCCTTGGCCTTGGCTTGGCCGACCAACCGACTGAGCTGCCAAGTCGTGCCGTAGTCTCCGCCGTATCCCACAAGCGCATAGGCCGTCCCGAGCCGCGCCCGGTCGGAGGCAAAGCGCAGATCACACGACAGGGCGAGGCCCAGGCCGGCACCGGCGGCTGGTCCGTTCATGACCGCGATCGTGACCTTGGGCATATGGTATAGCAGCCAGGGCCACGTGTGGCCTTCGCGCAATTCGTCGATCTGCTGCTCAAGGGTGGAATCCCGAGTTCCTATTTCCTCCCCCTTTTGCATGGCTGATACATCGCCACCCGCACAAAAACCCCGGCCAGCCCCCGTCAGCACGACAGCGCCAACTTCGGGGTCTTCGGACATCTCGCGCAGTGCCGAAACCGCCAGTCGGTTCATATCTCTGGTGAGCGCGTTGAGCTTATCCGGGCGATTCATGGTCAGAATGCCCACACGGTTTGTGACTTCGATATTGAGATCAGCCATCAGTCTTCCTCCTGCTTGCCCCGTGGATGAAGCTTGCACTTTATCGCGTTTTCCGTAGAAAGGAAGAGTCGGTGCAACGGAATGGGAAAGGAGAGAGAATGATAATGGCAACCACAGACCCGCATCAAATTACAAGCGTGGAACAGCTTCGCGAACGCATTGGGTCACCGAGTGAACTCGTTCCACATAAGCTCTGGACCGAGTTGGATGAGTCGTGCATGGACTTCATCAAACGCTCACCGTTTCTCTTGCTTGCAACGGCAGATGCCGCGGGGAACCAGGATGTCTCGCCCAAAGGGGACGGGCCGGGGTTTGTCGGTATTGAGGATGAACACACGCTGCTCGTTCCGGACCGGGCTGGAAACAAGCTGGTCTTCGGACTGACCAATATCATTGAGAATCCGCATATTGGTCTCATTTTTCTGCTACCGGGCACGCCGGAAACCATGCGGGTCAATGGCACGGCTGAACTCACGGTCGACCCGGAAATCCTGGAGCGATTGTCCGCACGTGGAAAACCCGCGGTGGTTGCCATCCGGGTCCATGTCAAAGAAGTGTTCTACCACTGCGCCAAGGCGTTTATTCGCTCACAACTCTGGAAGCCCGATACGTGGCAGGAACGCCTGAAGATATCGTTCGGCGAGATTCTCGCAGCCAAAATGGGTGGTGATGCCGGTATGGCCAGCAAGATTGACGAATTTGTCGAACAGGACTATCGGACCAATCTGTAGGCATCCTCCACCCATAGGGCAGTGAGTTGAGGAGGCATTGACCGAGCGAAAACCATGAGAGCCGGTCACCAAAGACCTGCATGACGTCAGGAGAGGCTTCCTAGTAGCGGGTGTGGCTGGAGTTTTGACCGATAGGGTTAATACCCTGGCCTTTATACGCCACTCTATTATATGCCCAGCTATGCTCTCGCAACCATCCTGACATTGGAGAGAGAACCGTAAGCAGTTATGAATCCAGTTAAGGCGTGTTTTTCTTATCGTAATGCCAACTCCCTCCGACCCCATTCCGGGGCCATCACCCGGTCCAGCCCCGACGCCGTAATGCGTGAAGTCTTCGAGCCCTCACTGCCGAAGGCCGTGTTCGGCGACCGCTCTATCCTCACCCGGAATCCGATTGACCTGCCGCCCGTCCAGATCAAAGATAAGAAGCTCCCCCCCCCCAGAACACCGCAGGCCAAGACATAACCTACCTTCATCCAGACAGCCACCATCAGGATAATGGCCGACCGGCAGTTGAAAGAATGGCTGGGCGTTGACCGAGCTCGCCTGGGACAAGCGTGGGAAAAGCGCACAGGACAACAGCAAAGGTTTCCGCTACGAGTGGGATTCTGTCGTCTGGGGTGAGGCTAATGCCGTTTTGGATGTTGCAGGCTGGTCGCAACACGCCGCATCCAGGTTCCATTCGGGGACTGGCGTAAGAAACACGGCCCGGACGCTGAGTTTCCCGTCATCACACGAGGGGTATAAGCGTTCGACCTTGCCCTCGGCGTCAATGCGCTCAAGGCGTCCAGTCTCGTAGTCCAGAGCCGACCCCTTACGCCGCCGAGAGCCACCGTTCCTCGTGACGTAGCGGGTTCCGCCCGGGGACCGGGCGGCCCCATCCAGACCATCACCCGGAGTGGTAAGGGTTGAGAGGATTCTGTCAGGCACAAGCCGGACACGGCCCCCACGGATTTCCACACAATACACACGGCCGTCCAGAGCACAGACCCGAACCTTCCGGGAATGCCAAGCCGAGTGCGATAACGGGGGGGGCTCATCAGGGCGAGCATGCCCGTCGTGTGCTCAAAAATATCAGGCCGCTTGCTGCTCTTTAGTGTTTCATCCACTTGCCAGCAATCTGGTCAATAACCCAGGACGAATTAATTGTCCGCCTGTCGCACAGGTTGAGTTGAAGTCTGGGCTGGCCATTTCTTTCTTGATGTGGCGGTGTGCCGCTCATGGCGAAGCTGCCGGTTGCGGGTGCGTGCGTTGATCTTCGCACGGCCACGGTGCGCCCGACATGGGGGGGGCACGGGAGCCCTAGCGCTGGGACGAGTTGGTGGCGGAGCAGCACTATCTGCGGTTCCACGGCATCATCGGCCAGGGCCTGCATCATGTCGCGGGTGGTGGCGAGACCTGGCTTGCCCTGGTCGGCTGGCAGCCTGGAGCGTTCAAGATGGGCGAGCGGGCCTGCTGGACCGGGTGGTCGGCAAAGCAGTCGTTCCGTCGCCTGCATCTGATCGCCACCAACTCGCGCTTCGTCATTCTGACCCCTGAGCGGGTGCCCACCCTGGCCTCGCGGGTGCTGGGGGCTGAGCATGCGGCGGCTGTCGCAGGACCTGTAGGCGGCACACTGGAACGCTGAGCAGCACACCGAGCCGATGACGACGCCCCGGCTGCGCAGCCTGTTCGAGTGTTTGGGCGCGGAGCCCGAGTCCCGCCCTGCCCGGGGCAAGCGCTCTGCACGCAATCCCCTTCTGGCGCGGGCCGTTGCCGCCCGACTTGCCGGATACCGGGGGGTGAACGCATTCGCCCAGTGCGCCGCCCTGCTCTCCCCGGAGCAACTCCAGACGGTAGGCGCCTTCTGGCACCCCTCCCGGCCGCGCTCCACCCCACCGGCGCTCACCCCCTTCCACAACCTCCGCGCCGCCCGGCCGCCACAGCCCCTGGCCAACGCCCTCGGCCAGAGGGCCGGACAGCCCAGCAGTGCGCCCGCGCCTGTGGCCCTGGGCCGGACAGGATCGGCGCGGCGCCTCGCCGCCGCCTTCGGCGCGCAACTGCCGGGAGGGCTGGCTCTTGCGCAGGCGCTCGAATGCGTCCTGCGGCGTGGGGTCATCAATGCGAACACTGCGATACGAGCGGCTGCGCAGAGAGTGGAGCTGCCTGGGTCGGCCGCCTTTTGGGTTTGTGATGCAACAACAGGCGAGGCGCGCCGGGGCGCGCAGGGGCGGACGAGGCGGGAGCTTCGACCCATAACGGGCAGAAACAACGACCCCATCACTCCGAATCACAGTCTCACATGTATCTGAACCTGGACACCCCCTTCATGGGCGCCGCCAGGCAATGCACCTCGCACGCGAGCGCAAGATGCGCAAAACCGGCACACGCAGCATCAAGGTCACCTGGAGCCTTCCCGCGCTGGGCGCAACGCGAGCCGACCCCGAGGCACTTCTCGCCTTGGTGCGCAACCGCTGGCCCATCGAGACCCGTGTGCACGATGTGCGTGCCTTCCCCTCTGCCGAAGCCCGTTGCCGGACGTACGTGCGCCACCTGCCCAGACCTCTGGCCTGCTCGAGCAACGCGGCCATCACTCTCGTGCGCTGCGCCGGGCGCTTCCGCTCCGTCCCCGAGGCCAACCGACCCTCCGCCGCCCGCGCCCCAGAGGCCCTCGACGCGAGTATGCTTGCGCCCCTCGGCTGATCCCGCGCCCCTTACCGCCCCACCGGCGCGGGCCGAAGGCCGGCGCGGCAAAACGCTTGCGCCCGGCGAGGACGAAAACACCGTCCGGCGGCCTTGAGCAACCACCCTGACGACGGCCAGGCACGTTTGGGATTCCCCGAACCACCTGCCGCGAGCCCGACCTCACTCAGACACAGCCCGCGGCTCGACTAAAAATTTTCCCTGGTCAATAACCGAATCGGCCAGCACACGGACTTCATCTTCTCGCTTGGGCTGATATCGGATGCGAGATCAGAATGGGCTCGTACTGAGGCGTACCAAGGGCCGCCCATTGGGTGTGCGCAGCACTCAGGAACTCCGTGGTCGTAATCTTTGCAGTCGGGACACCTCGCTCTTCGAGTGCGCTGCCGTCGTGCGCACTGCGCGATATTGCAGCCACCTCAATCGTTGAGCACTTCAAGGACCGCGTCACACTTTTCTTGCAGTGCCCGCTGAGTGGCTTCAGCCGCAGGCCGACCTGGAGTCAGTTTCGTCCGCTGCAGCACCTCGGTGACACCGTACTGCTCACGCAGGGATTGCTGAGAATGGAGCGACAGTAAGAGCGTGGGTCGCAAACCGTTCTTCACATCTGGATCCCACCGCGGCAACGCCAACCGGGAAATACGACACCTGATACCAACGGTCGTTGATTGGAATCGAGAGCAGAGCCCTCCCTCCGTCGCCTGGCCCCCGAGTCGGGGCCTCGCCCCGAAAGGGAGAACCTCCGCCGAGAGAGGCTTAGCGGTTCTGACCCATGGCCGCTGGTATAACACCCCGCCGTCGCCGCATTAATCGCAACTTTTTCGAGACTGGCCCACAGTTGGGTTCCATCGTCCCCAAGAC
The DNA here is from genome assembly GCA_965116085.1 of uncultured Binatia bacterium (SeqCode). GTDB lineage: Bacteria > Desulfobacterota > Binatia > Bin18 > Bin18 > Bin18. The sequence continues at coordinate 2,528,691 of OZ220487.1, read as the reverse complement.
CTCTTGTGGGGCGCGGTCCGCTATGGCGAGCAGAGCCATAACCCGCTCTGCGGTTGGCGGGACTACCGGCAGCCCATCGGTAAGCCCACTTGAAAAAGGGCTCCAAAAGGGTGGTCTCCTGAATGGAGATGGGGTGAGAATGGAATGAGGGGAGCCCCACCTGGCCTGTCTCCGCTCGCTCGGGACACTCCCGCGAGGACGCCGTTGCTCCGGCTATTCAGGCGGAGACGGAAGAGACGGGAAACAGTAGCAGACAACTTTCTGTGCCAGTCTGCTCAGTCGAGTGATTTTTCCTCGAACACGTCGTCCATACTATACTGCGCCTGAAATATCTGAAGCACCCGGTTGAAAACCGGGTCTTCTTCCCTCTCGAGCAGCGCGTCCGCTGCGGGCAGACCGAGCCGGGCCATGGCCGCCTGCCAGCATCCCAGCTGCGGCGGGGACAGGGGGACGGAGACGGTGTAGTGCAGTTCGGTATCGTCACTGAGCAGGATAACCGTCAGCTTATCCTGTTGGACGAGCTTCTGCAGAATAGCGGCGTCGCTCGCCTGTCTCGGGTTAAGATAGAATACGCCGCCCTTGCTTCCCCCAAACGTCGGGTGCAGTTGGTAGCCGATGGCCACTACCCATATCTGCTCGGGGCTCTGCCACGTACACAGACTCAGGGTGAGCGGCAGGGGCGCGTCGATAAACCAGGCCAAGTCTTCGACCCGGCCAACAACGGCCAACTCTTGTGTTTCCTCACGGTCAATAAACCGGACGGAGTACACGGGTTCTTCCCTTAAGAGCAACCAGCTTTCTCTGTTAATCACCACACCGGTCGGCTGCATTGGGTGCCCTCCTCGAATGGGCAAACGCGCCCTCCAACAGCTACGCCCATGCTGGGGACGTTGACCCATTTCCACACGCGCTTGACCCACGGACATACATCTATCATACATGGCACTCGCATGGCAGGTTCGGCGCCGGAACACCCGGGGGTCGCAGCGGGGGGCGTTCGGTGTCAGGAGCGTACACACTGGTCATCACGGTGAAGGAGGGACCATGCCGAGGCCGGTCAGGTATAGGATCGTTGGGCTGCTGTTCTCTGGAACAATCATTAACTACATCGACCGGGTGAATATCTCCGTTGCCGCGCCGGTTATCATGGCCGATTCCGGCTGGAGTAAGAGTGAGTTCGGAATGGTCTTTTCTGCCTTCCTGGTGGGCTACGCCGTGCTCCAGTTGCCGGGCGGCTTGGTGGCAGATCGCTGGAGCGCACGGAAAGTGCTGGCCCTCGCCTTTTGTGGCTTCTCGCTTTTCACAGCCCTGACCCCGCCGGCCATTGCCGCCTTTTGGCTGCTGCTCAGCGCACGTTTTCTGGTCGGCATGTTTGAGTCCGTCACCATTCCGGCGCTCACTTCTGTCAACGCCCGTTGGATTCCACGGGCTGAGTTTGGACGCGCACAGACCCTGAGTGTGTCTGGCGTGACAATCGGTCAAATGATTGCCTACCCCCTGACCACCTGGATCATTCTCAACTTCTCCTGGCAGCTCGTCTTCTATTTTAACGCCCTGCTCGGCTTTGTCTGGGCAGCGGTGTGGCTCTGGTCTTCCACAGATACACCGCAGGAACATCCAAAAATTGACGCGGCGGAGCGCACCTATATCGAATCAAATCTACCCTCCCGCCCGGCCGCCCCACTACCGTTGTGGACCATTTTTTCCAGCGCGTCGCTGCTGACCGTGACCTTGGCCTATATGTGCTTTGCCTACGTACTATGGATGTTCCTGTTCTGGTTTCCGACCTATTTGGTAGAGGCGCGCGGCATGTCTCTGGGGGGCATGGGTACGGTCGGCATTTTTATGCACGGCGCGTCGTTTCTCGGCGTTGTCGGGGCCGGGATGCTGTCAGACTGGTTGCTGCGCAACGGCTGGAGTGCGCAGTTCGCCCGTGTGCGCTTTGGCGCTTTCGGCCTCACCCTAGCCCTGCCCTGCCTGGTTCTGGCGGCCCTGACCTCCTCGCCGCTGATCTGTACCGTTTTTCTGGTCCTTTTTTACGGGCTGTTCAGTATGGGTATAGGGGTGTTTACCACGGTGGCTCTGGAGTTTAATCCGTATCAATCCGGCGCCATCTTCGGCATGATGAACACGCTTGGGACCTTTGCCGGAATTCTGGGACCCTGGTCCGCCGGACAGATGATCGAGTATAGCGGAGAAGATTGGACCCTCCCGCTGTTTGTCGCGACCGGGGTGGGAGCAGTCAGCGCCTTCATTCTCTTTGTGGTCAGGATCAGGAAGGTCGCAATAGAGGATGTCGCCTTGGCAGGGGCAGCGGAGAACGGTTCGTGAATCTATACAGAAAGATAACAACGAGGGAGAGAAGGATATTATGGCAGACCGACAGAAACTCTCGAGTGCGGACATTCAGGCCAAGCTGAGCAGTATTCCGGGTTGGACCGTGGCCAATGGAAAGTTGCACCGGGAGTATGCATTCCAAGACTTTGTCCACGCCTTTGGTTTCATGGCCAGCGCGGCCTTGGTGGCGGAATCCATGAATCATCACCCCGAGTGGTTCAACGTCTACAGTACGGTCAGGGTTGACTTGGCAACCCATGATGCCGGGGGCATTACCGAACTGGATTTTACCCTGGCCGGGAAGATGGAAGAACTTGCTGGCACAGACAGGTGAAAGCCGCTCCGGCGTCAGACAACCCCCGCGTCTTCCAGTTCTTGCAGCTTTTCCCGGGAGAGGTCCAGCAGGTCCCGGTAGACCTCGCCGTCGAGCTGGCCGAGTAGAGGGGCTGGAATGGCTTCGAACGGGGAGGCGTCGAGCGAGACCGCGCCGCCCAGGCATGGTGATGGTGCCTCGGGTCGGAGGTTCAACGGTGGCGACTATGCCGCGTTCACGGAGATGTGGATGGGGAAGGATATCGTATGAGTCAAAATCGCTCCGCAGAGATAGGGGTCTGTGGGGGCAATATGACTGAAGCGGTTGCCACTACGCGGCATCACGGCCTCGGCCTGAAGATGGTGGCGCAAGGACACCCGCACGTGGAAGGGTCCATGCAGGATGCAGTGGTCATTTCCACGTGCGATCCCTTGCCCGTTTTCCCTCTTTGCAACAGGGCCGCCAGCATGCCGACGGCGCAGTGGATACCCGTACCGGTGTCACCGATCAGTCGGGCCGGGTTTGAGCGGCGGCGAGGCAGGCCCGTAATGCTCGGGGCTCCACCGGTTGACAGAGCAATGGAGTTCAAATCTTATACCCGACCCACGGGCCGGACGTGCCAAAGCCCTTATCAGCCGTGGGTCGAGATGCTGCAGGTCCGTGTAGCCAAGGCCCAGCCGTTCCATGGTGCCCGGAGAGAAATTCTCCCACATCACATCGACCTACGGGATCAGAACGGAAGAGGGCACGGCCCCGGCTCGGTCTTGAGATTGAGGGTGATGCTACGTTATTGACGGTCAGCAGAATAGAGCAATGCGAATCGAGCCCCGGCTCGTTTGTCAGAGAATCCTGCCCCGACTCGCCGGTGCGGGGGCGACCTTCGTGACATCCGTATCAAGATAAGGCCAAGAGTTCCGTACACGACAGACCGGCCTCACAATGCGACAGATCAAGAATACGCCCCTGGGTGAGAGCGAGCATCGGTTTTCTCCTTTTACTCAGCGCCGGATACCCTACCCCGTCCAGACCGCGTCTCTGCCAAGCTTGTCAAATGGAGAGCGGCAAGAGATAATCAGGACGCAGACTTTCGAGCAGGGAGGGGCGGCAGGTTATGCAAAACAGGAAAACGTATGATCGCACCACGCAGGATGTCGGGAATATCATTGGGCTGGAACATGTAAATGTCACCGTGCCGGACCAAGCGATTGCTTCGACCTTCTATATCTCCGGCCTCGGGTTGACTCGCGACCCGTATATGATGGTCGGACCGAGCAACATGTGGGTAAACGTCGGCCAGCAGCAGTTTCATCTCCCGGCGAGCGAGCCCCAGGTGTTCAGAGGCCACATCGGACTGGTGATCCCGGACTTGAAGACCTTACAGACGCGCCTTGAGCGAGTCCAAAAACGCCTGGTCGATACCGCCTTTCGCTGGTCAGCCAAAAAAGGCCATGTCGCGGTCACCTGTCCGTGGGGCAATCAGTTTCGCTGTTACGCGCCGAGTCCGCAGTTCGGGAGCATGACGCTGGGATTGCCGTATGTTGAGATACCAGTTACACCCCGCACGGCACGCGGGATTTGCCAATTCTATCAGGATGTGATGAACACGCCGGCCTCTATTCTCAAGGAGCGCGGGACAGCGGTGGCCCAAGTCCAAGTCGGGCGCTCTCAGGTCTTACGTTTTCGAGAGACTGCGAAAGCGGTCCCCGCCTATGACGGCCATCATATCGCCGTCTATGTCGCCAATTTTTCCGCTCCGCATACCTTCCTAAAACGCCACAAATTGATCACCCAGGAAAGCGACGACCATCAGTATCGCTTTCAGGCTATCGTCAATCCCAAAACCGGCAATCTGTTATGCGAGCTTGAGCACGAGGTCCGCAGCCTGTTTCACCCCATGTACGAACGGGAGTTGGTAAACCGCAACGCCAACCAGAGCATTTTTGCCTATCAGAGAGGACAGGATGCCTTTGCCACCTGAGAGATTGGCAGACACGGACCGGCACCAAAGAGGCCAGCGGTTCAAACGAGCCGTGTGTCAACACTTCTGCAACCCATCCGCACGGCCTCCTCTAAGGAAGGCAACATTATCCGACAGTTTGTCCCAATTATATTGATTACAAAACTCATCCAGATCACTGCCCCTGATATCCTCATCCCCTCTTGAGAGGGATTGCTCGTTACATTACCCGGTGCCGGATGGACTGCCCTGTCCTTCGGCCTCGCCCCTACGGGGCTACGTGCGGCATGAACGGAGGGCGAGGGGGGTCAGCAGGCTGCCCGCAGGGGGCACCACACCATACACATCGCACGTCTGGGGAGAGAGCGATGCTCTTTAAGATACCCAATAGGTAAGTACTGAAGAGCAGCCAAAATTGGACTCCAACCCGAGTGGCAATCGATCGGTCTTTCGGCCTCTCTTGGACTGAGCCCGCCTCGCATGGCAGGCCCAGTCGTCCATCACTCTTCGCACGGCACGAACCCGACCCCGGCCGGACCCCGTGGCCAGCCCCAGAAACACCTCCCCCAAGCGATGCCGGGCCTATATCGCCCCCTTGCGCGTCGAGACCCCCACCGCCCGCACCGCTTGGGACATCTGCCCCAGGGGGCACTTCGGACTCGACGCTACCACCACCGCAGTCCAGAGGAGCCCCGCCGCAATGCTGGCGTTCCTCGTATCGAACGTAGGGAGATTGGCAGCCGACTGCCACGCCTTGAACCGCCGCCCCCCTGCCCCTGCTCGCCCGTCCCCCACGCCCGCGCGAGCTTCGTGTCCAGCCCCGTCTCTCGCTCCTCAGGCGCGTTCCCGTGCGTCCCGAGGGCCCGCCCCCACAGGGTCCGCCGGCTCGCTTCCCCGCGGCCCGATCCGGGCGGTCGTAATCGCCCCGATCGGCCAACCGCACATCCCCGCACGGCGGCGGCTCAGACAGAAGCGCCCGGGCCGCCGCCGTGTCCGGGGGCAGCGGCACCGCCGAGACCGGCTCCTCAAGCAGCCTCAGCGTCGCGGGCAACTCCACCGCCCCCGGATGCTGCTTGGGGAATCGGCCCGGATACCCCTCGTACCACGCCTCGTTGCCGCGAACGCGTCTCCGGCCTGGAGGAGAATCTGGCCGCCCTCCTTCCGCGGGATGCACCTTCGGGCGCAGCACCTCTCCGATCCAATGCGGAAGCATCCCGCCCCTTTCGCATGCAGTCACTGTAGGGGGCCTTCGACCGTTGATGGTGAAAGGGCTTGTCCGCCACCGGCATGGCAAGCCGCGCATCGAATGGGCGATGGCTATCGGCCCGTGTCACGACCGCCCCGGGCGCATGGGCTCGCCCACAGACTCCGCACCAGTCGATACGGAGGCCTCAGATCTTGTCGGCCGCAGAAACCGATTCGACGCTCTAGGTTCAATCGCCATTCAGGATTTCCTTAGCGGGGATGATGTGAGTCAGGGCGCTCCACCCGATTGTCGGTGGGAGGGGGGCGAGGGTGCAACGCTCTGGGTGGACGGAGGCGCAGGGGGGGGGGGCCGGGAGCAGGCGCGGGGGCGTGCCCGAGGCGGCCTGACGCCCCACATCCACCGCGCGGGCACCCGCGCCGGGTGCTCCGCTCGCCCGGACCGGCCGGCGGCGCGCCACGGGCCCGGGCGGGGCTGGCGGGGGGCCGGCCCCGCCCAGGGGCGGGCCGCCGCCGCTGACGCCGCCACTGCCCTCCGCCACCGCCGCGCCGCCGGCGGCGCGGAGGCCGTCCGCCCCGGCCATCCACCGCGCACGCGCCGCAGCGGCTCTGACGCCGCACTCGCCCAACCCCGCACCCGCTTCGCACGCTCCTTCCACACGAGCAAACCCTGCCGACGCAGCGCCACCCGAGACGACCGCAAGGCCATATCCTGCCTCGCCTGCAGACACCTCGCTGCTACTCTCGGATGGATGTGGGGAATGTCGATTCTGCCTAGGGCGTTCCCTTGCCCCGGCGACCGTCCTCGCTTGATTTGGTTCGCGACTTGAACAACCGGGTGCCAGCCCCTGCGAGGCTCCGGGGAACATAGTGGTAGGGCGAGTCCATGAACGAAGATATCTCGGATGGGGCTTCGACTCTCTCAATAAAATACTAGGCCCAAGCCTCATTGAAACGACCAAATGCCGATGGCGGCTAAGGTCATGGCGGCCCTGAAGAGAGTGGCGCGTCGGGGGGCTCGGGCGAGGCCCAGCCAGTCTTTGAAACGCCCACCCCTCTGTTCACTCCGAGGGCGGTGGCGGTCTGAGGGGGGGGGGCCGCACTTAGCCCTGTCTCCAGAGGCCCGGCCGGTGCCGCCAAAGGGCTGCCCCTCTGGGTGCCCCCCCCCCAGGGGCGGCCAGCGGCGCAACCGGGAGGAGCGCGGCCTGGGCGGCCCGTCAGCCTGTGGTGCCTCCTGCCACGGCCCGCCGTGTCGCCGGCCAACGCTCATCCCGGCAACACCCCGGCGCGCTTCTCCCCGGGGCACGCCGGGCAGCGGGGGCAAAACGGGGGCGAGGGGGATCCGCGGCGCAGGGGAAAGCCGCAACACCTCACCCAGGGCACCCGCCTTGGCCCTCCTGAAGTCCCTAGGGCACAGCACTGTAAATTCATGGGTTAGGAACGTGGCCTCATACCCAGAAAAGATGCCGGTAGCGGCGAAGCAAAGGGCGCGGAAGCAGGGGTGGGCGCAGCGGTTGCCTCGCAGAACGATTCGGCGCTCCTCCGTGAGGCTGCCAAACCTGTGTGCGATGCGGGGGCGCCGGTTGGAGAGCGCAGCGGCGGAAGCGACCGGTGCCCGGCGGAGGGCGAGACCGGGGGCAGCGCAGACCGCAGGCTGCTTGGCAGGGAGCCCGCCCCATGGGCGGCCGATCCGGCCCGCGCACCCCTGTGTGAGCCGGCGGGGCACCGGCAGAGGGGGCGCGGCGCACAGCACCGGCCCGGGCGCAGCGCACCCTCGGCTAGCGCCGCGCAAATGCGTGCGAACACCCCCGCCTCGTTCCTGCGTACACCGGGTGAACCACGTCTTGTCCGGGCCGGAACACACGGGCGCGACACCCCACATCCGCCCCGCCTGGAGGACGGGGATGCTACCCGAGAGGCCCATCGGGCAGCGCCCCGCCCCCCCCGCCTCGTGGTCGGCCGCACGAGCCGGAGACGGGCGCCCGGTGCTGCCGAGAGTCAGCAAGGGGGATCCGACAGGATATGCGCCCTCTCTCTTGGCGCCATCAAACACATCAAACACCCAGTGACAAGAAATTTACAGACCCTGAGCCTAATATCCTAACCTATGATGAAAGCCCAGGTCTTCTGTGTGCCGGAACGGCCCGGACAGCGCCAACGTACTCTTCTAGCCGGGCTGTTCTTCTCTCCATCAAGCGGCTCTATCCGCCAAGTGAGGAAGATTCGGCTCCCGGTGCCAAATTCGGTAGAATCCCCTTGTAGAAGGGATACCACGTCAGCCTCCGGGTAGGTTCTCTACCATCCAGCAGACAGCCCGGTCCACGCTAGCCGTGTCGACGCCTCCGCCGCTCAGCCGTACCGCCTCTTCAAGGTAGGCATCAATCGTACCAGAGCTGAGACTGAAACGGGTTGAGCTTGCTGCGGATGCGGATACTGGAAAACTTGTGGCAAAGCGTCAATTCGGCTATAGGCTTTCCGTTGTGAACCGCAACGAATTTCTTCGGAAGCTCGGTCAGGTAAAATGCTGGCGGACGCACGACCGGCGGGCGCCACATAAGCCACTCCTGGTTCTGATCGCGCTTGGCCGGGTCGCTCGAGGAGAAAGGCGTCTAGCTTTCTACGAACAGGACATTGAACGGCCGCTGACAGATCTGCTGAAACGCTTCGGGCCGCCCCGCAAAGCAATTCATCCTGAGCCTCCGTTCAGCCGTCTGCCAAATGACGGGCTATGGGAAATTCCGGGTAGAGAGTCGTTGCCCGCCACGAGACAAGGGGATTTACTCCGGAGCGGACTCATTAAACATGCCGTGACGGGAGGCTTTCCCGAACCAATCTATGAACTGCTCCGCTCCGATTCTGGGCTCGTGCAGCAGGCTGCCCAAGCGCTTCTCTACGAACACTTTCCCTACTCGTTACACGATGACATTCGCACTGCGGCCGGCTTCCCACCTGAATTTCTGATACAGGAGTCTCTTGACTCTCCCCACGGTTTGGTTGTGCCATGTCCGCCTGCCCGCCCACGTGACCGTAACTTTCGCCACGCCGTCCTCCACGCGTACGAGTATCGTTGCGCTGTGTGTGGATTCGGTCTCCGCCTGGAAGATGAATTCCTCGGATTAGAGGCTGCACATATCAAGTGGCATTCAGCCGGTGGCCCGAGTCAGGTTCCGAACGGATTAGCGCTGTGCAGTATCCATCATAAGGCACTTGATCGGGGAGCACTCGGCCTAGCACCGGTCGAGGGAGGATTCAAGGTGCTCATTTCGGCCAAAGTCGGTGGTGAGAGCGATACGACGCAGTGGTTCTGGGATTGTCACAATGCGCCGTTCCGAAATCCCCACAGCAGCGAGTTCAAACCGAAAACCACGTTTGTAAAATGGCATACGCGCGAGGTCTTTCGTGGGCCACCGCGAAATTCGCCGAACTAGGGTCTGTTACCACTATCGCAAGGCATCAATGATGAGGGCGAAGACGCTGCATCCGAGGAAGAGCACGTCGCGTTGCTCGCATCGCGTGAAGAGGCGGCGGCATCCCTGCAATCGAAGCAACACCCGCTCGATTTCATTGCGCCGCTTGTCCAGCCCACGGGCAGACGCCCAAGATCTCACCCGGGTGCGCCGCGGCGGCCCCACGGGCGCCTACCCCAGTGCCACGGCCCAGTGCCGCGTCTGGGCGCCCGCGGACGCCCGGTCCCTCAGCACCGCGGGAGGAGCGGGGGGCGGGCCCCGGCGAGGCAGCAATTGGCGGCCCGCCGGGGCGGCGGGGGCGGGCCCGGGCGAGCGCGCGCAGGCGAGCGCCGGGCGATCGTCCGCGGCACCCCTAGGCATCGTGGGGGGCCACCCGCCTCGGGAGCGGCCGAGGGATTGAGGACCTTTTTTTTAGCGCCCCCGTGCCGGCGGGATGGACTTTGACGATGGTGCTGTCGAGCGACAGGACCTCCAGCTTGATACGCACGATCTGTTCCCGGTGCAGATGCGCGAAGACCCGGGCGAGCCCCCCGGTTTGCGACCCGCGGAGCAGCCGGGGGGAGAGGGGGGGGGGCCAGGGGCCAAAGCGGGCCGGCAACCCGCACCCTGTGCCGCCCTGCGCGGCGACCGACCAGAGGGCGGCGAGCACGGGGAGAGGCGGACAGGGCCGCGCGGCACCGGGAGAGGGGGCGCGATCCGGGCGTATGGAGCTTGCGTGCGTTCCCTACAGCCAGGAGACCAGCATCATGCATAATCATCCACATGAGTGTGAGCAGGCCCTAGCCACCTGCGGGCGGGGTATAGATACTATCTGATGGCTGGACTCCCCTCCCTCATAGCACCTTTGGAAGAGCGTAGAGGAAGACACGGAGCTTGAGGACGTATCGGACGCAGTAGTTGATGGCGGAAGGTTGACGACAAGGACGGAGTTAATAACTGGCATTGTAAACTTGACGAGCAACGCCATGAATCGAAAGCGGGCCGCACCTCATGTCCTGATCGGTGGTATCCCGGCTGTGGGGGGCGGTAGGGGCGGGGAGCAAACCTTCAGACTGGAGAAGGCGGCGAGAGTTTGTCCTGGGTTACGACCTATGAGACAGAAGGGGCTGTTCTTGTTGTGGCTGAATAGACTCGTGTGAAGTTTTCAGGTCAAAGGCCTAGAGGGGGGCCGCCTCGGGTGAGAGGCCGGCTGATCCCGGGTGAGCGCGCGATGGGGTACCCTGACGGTCAATTCCCACTCGTCCCGGTTCCAGCACGCGGTGCGGGTGGAGTCGGTGGCGCGTGCGCCGCCGCCGTTGAGGGGGAGGCCGTACGCCCAGCGGCATTTGCCGGTGGGGGCCGGTCGATCCACCCTTGGCGCGGCCCTCGCTGCTTCCGTCGCCCTAGCTGGAGCTCCGGGGAGACGACAGCGCCTAGGGCCGTTTGGATGACGGGGTTAGGCGTTGATCGCAGTGGCGTGGCGGTCCCCACGGGCGATCCGCGGCGGGGAGACGGGGCAGACGGCCTAGCCCTCCGGGCGTGGCTGGCCAGCCCCGCCAACGCCCAGGAGGGGGGCGTTCGGGACCAGCACGCCGAGTGGAATTAATGCCGGGCCTCCTCTACCACGCCAGCCGCTTCCCGCCTGAGATAGGGTGGCTCGAATCGCGCAGGGTAACCGCGATTGGCCTGCTGGCGCGGACCGGGCCTTGGCGGTGTTCCGAATCCCGGAATGCTTCTCGCACCCGTCCCCCGGGAAGCGGGTCTCTCGTCTCGGATTGAGGGACTCCGGGCCACGGGGGGTGCGGGGCTAATTCGAGACCGCACGGCCCCCCGCGTCGCCCGCCATGAAGGGGGTTGCCTCCCGCGCCTCCATGCGCCCGGGCGAAACAAGCGGGAGTGTCTCAGCGGACAGTTTTTTGGCCCACCACCATCAAGGTGGCGGACGGGACGGGACCGCGCAGCACCGGGGCCGCCTGCGGGGGCGGGACACGGCGCGGCCCCCCCCCTCGGGCACGTCACCCCCGGCGGCGACCGCTATATCCTGGGCACATCCTTCCGATCCGCCTCCTCCGTCGCTACCGGATCCTCCACAAAATCCAGATTCTCCCCATTCAACGGCAGGACTTGGTCGTACTGCATGCCATCCGTGCCCCTGAAGTACGAGAAGATCAAGCCGATGATGGGGAATTTGTAATCGGCGTCGGGTGCCTGCCCCCCACCGGCTACCGCCGGATAGTTGGCATCCCCCGCAACGGACCTCTTGATGCCGAACCCCGTCGCTTCGGTCCCATCATTGGTCACGGTGCCCGCCGCGTTCATCTGCATGGCCTTCTGATTGAACAACCGGAATGACCCACTCGTCGCCCCATTGAGCGCCCCGACCCGCTCCCCGTTACAACTAAGACCGGCCGCGGGCGCGGCCTCCATGTCCGGGGCGGCCTCCATCCCCACCGGCCGGAAGGTGCACACGTTGACGTTCCGGCCGATCTCCACCTTGCGACTGTCCAGGGCCACCTCCCCGGCCTCGTCAAACACCAGTATGCTCAGCGGGTCCGTGCCCTTCACCTCCGCCCCCTCGGTATTCTTCCCCTCGTAGCGCAGCGGCCTCTGTGGGAAGGTGATCACCACCTTGGTGTGGGTCTGGACATGCTCATCGTTGAGCGCCGTCCAGCGACCCATCAGGAGGTTCTTCTCGATATTAGTACCTTGATTCGTCAAGGCCTCCTCGATCGGCTCGAACTCATCATAGCCGTACGGGTCATCCGGCAATTTCCTATCCACCACGTTGTCCCCATTCTTATCGATGGTCCAGCACCCGTCCCCGGTATCCACGTCGCCCTCGGTGGTCCCGGTATGATGGGGGTAGACGGCCCTGACGAGGGCGTTGAGATAGTCATTCTCATCAGTAGAGGCGGAGGCCGTCGTATTAATCCAATCCCCACAGCCCCGCAACGACACGGCACGGTAGCTCGACGCAAACCCCGCCCCCGGCGAGACCAGCGTCGCCTCGCCGCCGATGCGCCAGTAATCGGGACGGCGCCTGGCATGATCGGGCTCGGTGTCTTCATCCGGCCCGTCCTTCAGCGCGTTCGCCGGCGTCTGCCACACGTCCAGCCACCCACTCGTGGCTGCGCCGAGCGCGACCACCTCGCCCTGCTTCGGGGTGACCACCAGCTTCCCGGTCCGGGTGCCGCCCCCCTGGTGAATCCTCTCGTCACATTCCCCCGGGCTCCCCACCCGCAGCCCCGCCCCCGTCAGCGTCGCCGTCCACGAGTCCCCCGGCATGAGACAGATCTTGAACTCCGTGGCGATCTTCCCCATTGGGTCCCGCACCGCCAACTGCGCGACCAGGGGCTTCTCCTCACTCGCTGTACCCCGCACCCCCAGATGCCGATACACCGCCACGTTCGTGCTCGTGCCGGCCTCGGCCGACCAGTAGGCGAACAGCAGGTGCTCCCCGTACCCCTTCGACGTTGTGGTTTGGGCCTCCACCGCCGGAGGGGCGAAACTCCCCGTTACCGCCGCCCAGGCCGCCAGCAACACATAGGTGCGTAATACTTGCCACATCCTTGTACTCCTTACTCTCCAGACCCGGCTCCGGTCCGGTCTCTTGTGGGTTGCCCCCCCGGCCCAAGCCGGCCCAAGCCGCCGCCACAGCCGCGCCGGCTGCGCTTAAGCATCCACGAACGAGCAGAGTTTCGGGGGGGGGGGGGGGGGGGGTAGCAACTGACTGGGGGGCGGGCGGCCCCACCGGGCCCCGCCACCGTGCGGGAGCGCCCCCCGTCGGTACGCCGCCTCCTCCCTACCAACTGTTTGGTCAGCGGGCTGGTCAGCAGATTCATGAGGCCCCCTATGCCACATTCCTCCCCCACCCGTCAAGCCCGCCCCCGGCGCGGGCCGGACCATGAGTTGCCCCTTGATCCCCCCCTCCCGCAAATCACTGGAGACACGGCCCCTCTGACTGCCGGAGCATGGTCCGCCCCCCGCACGGTAGGGGCCTGCCGGGAGGGCCGGGCGCCGGCGCCGCACCTCTTGCGAGGCCCCCCGGCCCGCGCCCCCGCCCGGCCTGCGCGCCGCCGCCCCCGCCCCCTGGACGGAACGGGAGAGGGGGCCGGTGCTGTCTTGCCGCCGTCAAGCTGCCGGGCCAAACCGGCCAAGCCCCCCGGCTTGGCACCGCCGCCCCCGCCCGGCAGAGCCCCCGGCTCAACCTGCCCCCCCTTCGCCCTAGGTTCAATCGACATTCAGGATTCCCTTGGAAGGGATGCTGTGAATCATGGTGCTCCCATCGATTGTCGGTGGGTAAGGGAGCGATGGGGCAGCACGCTGAGGGGACGGAGGCGCAGGGGACCCGCCTCGCAGGGCGGCGGCGGGGCAAGCCGGGCGAGCCGGGGCGGGCGGCAACGCGAGGGGGGGCGGTGCGCGCAAGCCGGGGGCGAGAACCCGCGAAGCGAGCCCACCGCGCTTCAAGCGGTGCAGAGCCGAAGCCAAATTATCATCGCCCGCGCACGGCGACGAGCGGTTGGGGACGATGAGACGAACAAGGCGGAGAGTGCACAGCGCACCGAACACCGCTGCGACATGACCGTGGGGGAGAAGCGCGCACGATAGCGAAGGCGTTGTCACGCCCGACGAGGGGGTCCTCGTTGAGCAGTCGGCGCAAAGTTGAGACTTCCAAATTGGGCCACTTGGAGAGATTGGCGAGGGGGCGTTTCCTGACTGTGCCGGTTGCGCGCCAGCCTGCGCACAGGAGGAGGGCGGGGGGCGAGTTCCGGTGGGGGACGATGTCAATCGGCAGGATTGGGGGATCCTCCTTTACTGGCCTTGCAACAACAAGGCTCCCCCCCCCCCCCCCCCTCACCTGCTGTGCAGTAAACCAGGACAAGGTTCGCCTGATAGTTCATAGCGAAGCCAAAGCCACGCTCTCCACCCCCCTGCCGGTCTTCAGACCCGTTGCGTGACCACCGTAGAGGGACCATGGTAAGGCAGTGACCTGAACTCGCATTGATGGAAAGATGAAAGAAAACGTTGCCACGCCGGACCGAGGTCGAGCGGGCCGTGTCCGATGCCTTATACCTAATGACACTATTGTCGCTGGGAAGCGACTGCCGTTTGAACTGCTGATTCCAAACGAAGAAACGGTTGGGGTTGTGGAAGCAGATCGACGGGGGGAGTTGGTTATGGCTGGCCCCCCGGGATCCGTTTACACCCAATCCTGCGCATCGTGCGATCATACGCGGATGGAGGTCTCGAATATGCCACGCGTCCGCGTTGCCCCGCACCTGCCAAGGCTCAACGTCGTCCGGTCCGTGGTCGAGCACAGCAGTGCCTGACGCGGGCGGCCCCTATGCTCACTGCCCCCTCGCCATGCGCCTGGACCGCTGGTCGCAGACTGGGGGACTCGGTCAGGTGTTCGCGCAGCAGCGGGCGCAGCGAGCCCGAGGCCGTGTCGATGGACCACACCAGCATCAAGGGGCCCTCCGATGGGATGGAAGCGCGAAAAAACAGCCTCCTGGCGCTCGGCAGGGCCCGAGAGAGCGAGGGATCCAAGCATCGTCTGGGTACCACGGAGGCCCGGCCGACCGGGCCCGGCTCGCACTCCCCCGGCCAAGGTACCCGCCGCGCCGGAAGGACGTAATCTCCGGCACCGTCTCGGGGCCAGCGCCCTACCCTGACTCGAGCGATAGTGCCACCGCTCAAGGATCCCCCCCCCTAGCGGTCCAACCGGGAGTTGTCCAAGGCGCAACGAAATCGAACGGTTGGTCCGGCACCTGAAGGGCTACCGGCGCAGATTCTCCCGTTTCGAGAAACCCGACGCGATTTTCCTTGGCTGCATCATCTTCGCACTCAGCAGCACCGAGGCAGCGCGTTCGTGAGAACAAGTCCCAAGCGACCCATGCGCTAATCTGAATACGGACGATGAGGTGGACCTCCAGCCATCCATCTCTTGGAGAAGGTTTGTGCCGCCATCTCTCGAAGCAACTCGTCCTCTGAAGCAAGCGGCTAGGTCCGCGGGGCCTCGTCGAGATCGCGTATCAGAGCACTCTCGGCCACACCCGCTACACGCTTCCACAGAAAAGCCTCCGCAGTCTCGGACACTTGATTCCCTGCATCTTCGATCAGCGAGAACTGGCTGAGTATCTCCTGACGCGCCCACTTGCCTTCCCCCTGGAGACGGTACGCCTCGTGTAGGCGGCGTGCAAAAACATGAGCATCATGCCCAGCACGTGCTCGGCAATCGGAATGCCGTAGAGGCCCCGCGAGTTGGTGACCATGACATCACTCTCGACCAACTCCGGAAACAAGACGTGCGTGGATCCGGCCGAGGTGAGATGGAGCCACTTGAGCCGGGTGGCGGCCTCGAAGTCTTTTTTACTGAACCGGACGGCACACAGCACCTCGGTATCGACCAGTTCGGCAAGCCGCCTGCCGGGGTCTTGAATCAGGCAGATATATGCCTGTGGAAATTCTGCTTGCAGTTGCTGGGCGAGGGTGAGGGGGAAATCCGGGAAGCCGGCCAGCCCGGCCGCGCCAGCAAACGAAATACTCACCTTGGTCATATCTGTCCTCCCAAGGGGCGGCAGAAGTTCCCGCCGCTGGTGCGGCACCCTTAAAAACGACCGGTCAAGAACAGCCAGAGCAGTAGCGGTACGCCAACCGCGACCTCCACGGACGCAAGGAAACGCCGGTATCCGGTGGTGCTACTCGCCGCCCACCCGCCGAGCGCCGTCCCGAGCGCCGCGAGCAGCAATAAGACCTCGGTCTCCAACAGAAAGGGCGGGACCCCCAGCCGAAAGGCTGCCTGGCGTTCCTCGAAGCTGTTCTCAGCGTGCCACACCACATACCAGCGTACCGTCAGCCACAACGGAACGGCGAGTGCCAGCGCGCTGAGCACTACCGGCAGAGATCCCTCCACCCGGTTGTACCGGCAAACGACATGCATACGAATCCTTTCGATGGACCTATCCGCTCTCTTCCATTTGCATGTCTCGCCAGTAGCTCCACGGCACGGGGTAGTGCACCAGTTCTAATTTGATACCGTCCGGATCGACAAAGAACACCGCGTAATAATGCGGGCCATACTCGGGATAATCCGCCGGCGGATCAAGGACGGTGATACCCTCAGAGAGCAGAAAATCGTAAAAGCGATCCACATCGGCCTTCTGCCTGGCCTTGAGGGCCAGATGGTGCAGGCCCGCGCGAAAGCGGTCATGGCCGAGAGCTTTTTCTTCGTCCGCGGCTTCCTTGATACCGATAATCAGGTGGGCGTTATGGAAGCCGATGTAATGCGGATGGACGAGCTTGCGAAATCCGAGTACGCCAAAAATCTTTTCATAAAAGGGGAGCGAACGGCTCAAATCCGTGACGGTCAGGTCCAGATGATCGACGCCCAGAACCTCAAATGTCTCGAAATCAGGGCGGCTCGTTTCCAGCGGAACCGAGCCCGGAATGACCGCGCTTTTCAGATGGGCGACGTGAAAGAGTTCGGATGGAGACATCGCAATCCTCCTTGACTTGAGCAGGTCGCGTACAGATGTCCTCAGGCCTGCGCCCGGAAGCGTTCACCGGGCGTCGTCCCGCCGACGGCTGGCGGATTGTACGCTCCTAGCGTGAGCCTTCTCATAGCCCTGGGCGGACCCTCAATCCAGCACCTTCTCTTCTCTGAGTTGCTCAATCTCCTCCGGCGCATAGCCCAGCACTTCCCGCATGATCTCGTCCGTATGCTGGCCGAGCAGCGGCGCGGGCATGCGAACGCCGTTGGGCGATTCGGCCAGTAACCAGGGAATACCAATATGGAGTCGGTCCCCGACTTCCGGATGAGACAGGCGTGAGAGCGCCCCGCGTACTTCCAACTGCCCATCCTCTGCCAGATCGGACGCACTCAGCGCCGGAAAGGCGGCCACACCCGCCTTCTGGAGCTTCTGCGTCACCGCCCAGCGGTCACGCTGGATGGTCCACCCTGTCAGCAGTTTCTCCAGTGCGTCTTCGTTCGCTTTCCGGGCGGAGGCGGCCTCAAAGCGTGGGTCGCGGGCGAGTTGAGGCTTGTCCATAGCCTGACACAAGGCCCGCCATTCTTCGTCCGAGCCACACGCGATCGAGACCCAGGCGTCTTCTCCCGTACAACGAAAACAGTTATGCGGGGCCATTATGGGATCGTGGTTGCCATCGCGCTCGGGCTGGGTGCCGTTCATGACGTAGTCTGTCCAGCCCTCGGACACCAGAGCCGCCATGGCGTCAAACAGCGACACATCAATATACTGGCCTTGGGCGGTGCGTTTTCGCGCGACCAGCGCGGCACAGATTGCCGCGGCGGCGTGAATACCACTATTCGGGTCGCCGTACGAAATCCCGACCTCTTGCGGCGAGCCTCCTGTGTAGCCGGTCAGAGAAGATAGACCGCTGACCGGAGCCATGGCCGGTCCATAGCCCATATATTTTTTCTGTGGACCTGAATGGCCGAATCCCGAGATCGAAGCCACGATGATATCGGGCTTGATCTGTTTGAGGTCGTCGTAGCTGAGCCCGAGGTTGTCCATCACGCCAGTCGCAAAATTATCCACGACCACATCGCTCTGCTTGATGAGCTCTTTGACGATCTCCATGCCCTTCGGTTTGGCCACGTTGAGCAGCAGACTCTTCTTGCCCATGCTCCACTCATTAAAAATACCGGATCGATTCACCCCGGCTTCCATATCCTTCGGATAGATCGGAAGCCGACGGGTAATATCCACCCGCGCATGAGATTCGATCTTGATCACCTCGGCCCCCAGATGGGCCAGATGCATGGTGCCAAACGGCCCGGCCCAGACCCAGGTAAAATCCGTCACCCGGACACCTGCCAAGGGCAGACCGGGTGTCGGGGATGGAACTTGGGATGACGGGGCGGGCGAGGGGCTTGGCAGTTCGGCGAAGACCTCCGCAGTGTGCTCTCCCAGTTGTGGGGCGGGTCGGCGAATCCGCCACCACGGCTCGTGCAGTCGGTAGGGTGCGCCAAGATGAGTCAGCTTGCCCGCCTTGGGATGTTCCACCTCCACAAAAAACTGGCGCGCACGGAGATGGGCGTCTTCGGCGAGCTGGGCCATGGTCTGCACCGGAGCAAAGCAGATTCTTCGCTCCTGGCCCATCCGGAACAATTCATGCACCTTTTGCTGTTGGAACCACTCATCCAGATACATTTTGAGCACATCCTGATTCTTGGCCCGCTCTATCCCGCCCTGGAAAATCTCCCAACTCCCCCACTCGGGATTCCCCATGAGGTCAACCAAACGTTCCCACTGGTCTTCTTCCGCAACAACCAGGAAGATCAACCCGTCCTGGCACTCGTAAATACCCCACGGGTACAGCAGACGTTTGCCCAGACGCGAGGCAACCCTCTCGGCGTAGGTATAGTGGACGAAGCTCTGTTCCATAAAAGAGGACACATAGGCTTGGACGCTGAGATCAATATGTTCTCCACGCCCAGTTTCCATCACTCGATAATACGCGCCGAGCGTTGCGACCGTGGCAGCCAACCCGCCTTGGAATCCCGTCTGATGGCCATACGCCTTGAGAGGCGGCAGGTCCGGATAGTCCGACGCCCCGGGGCTTAACCAAGCCCAGCCGCCGGCGTTGGCGACGGTGATGTCATAGGCATGGTAGTCTTTATACGGTCCAGTCAGGCCAAACGGCGTAATCGAGCACATCACCAAGCGTGGGTTGAGTGGCCGAAAGGCCGGATAACCGATACCCAACTCTGCCATACGTGGCGGCGTATAATCATGGACCAGGATGTCGGCCCACTGCACGAGTTGAGAGAGGCGACCTTGCTCCTGCGCCACATTGAGCGTGACACTGCGCTTATTGGTATTGAGGCATAAAAAGAGACCGCTCTGCTCCGGGTCTGCTTGACCGCCCGGAAAAGGCCCGCGCCAACGGGACTGATCGCCACCCGGTTCTTCGACTTTAACGACATCCGCACCAAGGTCAGCCATGAGTTTTGTGGCGTAGGCTGCCGAAGCAAGATGACCGAGTTCCAGCACTTTGACACCTTCGAGACCCTGCATACATGCCCTCCTCTGTCAGAGCGGGTCAGACGGCTCCGACATCTTTCTCCGTATCAATCAGAGCATACCTTGCTAACATTGATCAAGCGAAGTGCCTAACCTCCCTCCTGGTTCCAGGCCGGCTCGCGGTCCGATCTCTTGCCGGGAACCAGGGATAGTATCGCTGCTCCTCACGGATGGAAAGAATATGCGGATCCCGCACTGATTCCCAGTTGTTGGACAGGTTGACTCTTTGAGGTCAATCCAGAAGGAGCGCCCCGAAGCGGAGAGTTGGAGAGAGGATAGGAGTGGGATTCTTGTCAGGAAAATCGGGCTGTTGGGTATCAGCCTGCTGTCCGGCATTGGAAGAGAGTTCGTGCGGGCAGATGGTCTGATCGACATCCGACAGACATTTAAGGCGAATGGCCGATTGTTCAACGCGCAAGACCCCACGGCGTTCACGGTCACAGCACACGATCATGGCGTCTTGTTCGGCCCCTCGTCTCCCTTTGCGGTCGAGGGAAAAGCGGATCTTCAACAGATTGCGCAGGACTCTTTTACGAGTCACGGTCATGTCAGATAGCGTTCGACCAACGCGAATTTCTTGGTGATTGAAACGAGCGGGCTGGCCTGGGACCCTTAGTACCGTGGAAACCCTCCGGGGCGGGCCGCGAGGAATCCTGCATGGCCGCTACACCTTCACCTAGGCTAGGGGGGGGCGGATGGCTGGTCATTGCCTTGGACTTCTCGGTGCTGTGGTGCGGGCCACGCACCATGGATATCCTGCTCCTCCCAGCTCGTCCCGGGCGGGGGAGCTGGGGCCGGGCGCAAGCGGAGGGGCACCAGATTGAGCGGGGGGGGGGGGGGGGGGGGGGCAGGATGCCGGGCGCAGGGGCGAAGCGGATGGCTCGGCCGGGAACTTGAACATCAACGTGAGGGGGGGCCTCTCCTTCACGTCAGGCTCCCCCTCTGCCGGAGCAGCCCGGCCCCGTGCACACGGGCGCGCAGCCGGGCCGGCCGCGCACAGTCCAGGCCGCTGAGAGGCCCCCCCCTCATCCCAGCCCTACTGCGTCCACTTGAACCTTCGCGGACGAGACCAGTCATTACACTCGGTCGAATAAGATTCGATGGTCAGCAGGTATTCCTTCCCCACGATCAGCCCACTAAACGTCTTCGTGAACTGCTTGTCCGCCGCATCGCCCGCGCTGCCATGGATGTCATTCTCCTCCACCACCGTATCGTCGGTCTCGTTATCCAGGGTGTAGGCATAGAGACGGGGGACAGCCGACAGGCACCGCTTCCCGCCCCCAGGGATGGACTGGACCCAGGTCGCCGTCGCCGTCGTCCCGGACTTGGTGACATCCAACTGGCGCGCCCGCCCCGGCACTTTCTTTTTCCGCTGCGTTGGCACAGTGGGGTCGCCAGCACCAGAGGCCGCCTTGGTGGTGAACTCCGTCCCCGCTAGTAACGCATAATTGTCACACTCTTTGCCGTACACATCCACGTCCACCGTGTAGATCGTGCTGGGAGTCAGTTCGTCCACATACCACGAGGATTTGCCCGACGTCGGCCGCGCGATGAACGTGGACTCGCAGGGATCCGCCATCGAGTTCCACTTGTTGTGCACGATCACGAAGGCTTCGGTGCCCCGGCAAGTGCCATCTACCCCGTAATCCCAGGTGATCAGCGCTTCGTTGTCACCCGGTGTGATGGTCACGTTGGTCGGGGGGTTGGGCCTTTCGATGGTCTGACTGTCCACGGTCGGCACCGGCACCGTCAGCAGCACGCCGGCAGCGACGAGGGCCGTGGGCCGCAGCAACTGGCGGCCCCGAGCCTTGGGGGTCCGAGTCTGTCTCATCATGTGCTTCCTCCTTCGCTCCTTGGTTGATTCTGCCCGCCCCAAGTAGCAGGATCAGATTGCCCGTGCAACCCTCCCCCCCACGAGCGGGCCGCCTGAGGACAGTACCCCCCGTGCACACCCGTACGACTTGAACTCCCCGGAGCAAGACAATGCTCCCGGCAACAACTTTCCCAACCTCTCAAGGAGGAACGACGCATGAGACCGCCAGCAGTTCAATCCAGTATGAGGCAGTATCCTGGCCAGGGCGCGACGCCAGTCAACGCCTATGTGAGCCAGCCCACCACCGCCGGTCTACATCCCGGCGTGATCGTCATCATGGAAATCTTCGGCTTGAACGAGCATATCAAAGGCGTGGCCACGCCTTGCGGGATAGCCAGTGTAGGACTGACAAGCGATCACCCTGCCCGTAGCCGTCTTCATCAGTAGGAGCGGCATTGCCAGCTATCAGCCCGAAGTCTATCAAACCGCCTCTCTGTCTACCGGAGAGAAAAAGGCGCCCAGAATCTCGCTTTTTCCTGGGCGGCAACACTTGGCTTGGGGCCGAACCCAATGGCCGGCGCCTTGTGTCTGGTCGCTTTGGCCGAAAGCCGCCTCGTACTGTTCTGGATACCGGGGATTCTGGTCGGCGCGCTCTTCATGCGCGCCCTTCCCTGACTGCCGCAAACCAGACGGCGCTTACCAACACGGCTATGTCCGCAGCGGCCATTCCGCGTTCTGCTCTGGCTCTGGTGTCCCTTCGGGACCCGCTTCCACGCGGGTACGTCACCTACGCTCCGCTCTTTAATCTGGCCGACCTAGGGCGGGGAGACGCTCAAGATCGACTCGGTGCTGTCTTTGTCCCTGGGTCGCCGGAGAGACCGGCACAACGAAACGACCGGTATCGTGATCTTAGGACTATCCGGAAGGTGCTTGGCTCCAATGTTCTCCGCTACCCTGGTCTGGGCGGTCTAGGTGTCACCGTCCTCGGAGCGGCGACCGATATATGGAGGCTGGCAACCACCATGCAGTTTATGCGCTCTTGCCTCCACCTGTCCTGGATATGGATCTGGTTCCTCCCCAATGATGTCCCTCAAGCAGTGGAGTCCTGCCCTGCGTTACAGCCGACAACGGGGAAGAGTACCTTAACGTCCACCGATATCCGAGGGAATATTCAGGTTGTCTTCACCGGAGTGATCTGCTAGCCTCTCGCTACTATTATTGGGATATTTTCGTCTGAGCCGATTGTGAAGAGCGCAACCCCGGAGGCCGCGTACGCGTCACCCGGGGTTTCTTTTTAGTGTGTACAGAGGAGGTCTTATGGCTAGACCACGTCGAAGAGGCGGCGGCGGTAAGCGGAAGCGGAAGGAACGGAATGCCGAGCCCGCAGTTGAAAAAGATGTCATTGAAATGAATGGGACCGTCACCGAGGTGTTGCCCAACGCCTTCTTCCGCGTCGAGTTGGAGAACGGTCACTCCATCCTCGCCCATGTCGCGGGCAAGATGCGGAAGTTTTTTATTAAAATCATTCAGGGTGACAGCGTCACGGTTCAGCTTTCCCCGTACGATCTCGAACGTGGGCGGATCACGTTCCGCCATCGCTAGTGCGCCGCCGCTAGCCGAAGTGTCGCAGCAGGTGGCACAGGATGCGGAAGCCGTCCCGCATATGGGACAGATCGGCAAATTCGTTCGGCGCGTGGTAGGCCTCGTTTCTTCCAAAGCCGGTAATTTGCACGTCAAAATCGTGCTCCTGCAGAAAGCGGACATAGGGCAGACTGCCCGTCAGGGCGAAGGGCCGGGAGTCGGGCCGCACGGCGGCAATCGCTTGGGTGAGGGCCCGATATCCCACTGAGGTCAGGTCGCATGCCATTCCGCCGGACGGCACTCCCAACATCTCAAACCGTGCCGTCCCGACCTGCCCGTTACAGGTATAGCGACCCGGACCGAAGACCGGCAATTGACTGACATCCAGCGTTTTCAGAAAGGCGGCCAGCCCTTTTTTCATTTCGTCAGGGTCATACCACGGCGTCAGGCGAATATCACCTTCAATCCGGGCCGTAGACGGGATTTTCGTCAGCGTATCGTTCTCGACCTGCACACGCGTCGGTTTGAACGACGAGGGCGCTCGAAACCCATACTCGTGTTCTTTCGGGTGAGTGGGGTAGTGGGCGTAAAACCACTGCTGGAGGGCGCGGACCACTTCCGTAGCCAGTTCCGCGGCATTAATCCCGTTTTGCGGAAACCCGGAGTGGCTGCCCTTGCCCTCAATGGCCAGTCGCCAGAGGGCCATCCCGGCCGTTGCCGTTGTAGGTCCGAAGTCAGCACTATCGATCCAGTACAGCGGTCCGTTCTTCAGATGATCCAGCCGTCCGTCTTTGACCAACTGACCAATCCCGACGCCGTGCGTGTTGGAGAGTTCCTCGTCAGCAATGATAACCCCGACGACGCTGTGGCCGAGTTCCACCTCAGAGACGGCAAGTTGAGCAAAAAGGTCGGTCAGAACGGCAACATGACCTAAGCAATCGGTGACACCCCGTCCGTACAAACGATTTCCCTCGACCTGCAACTCAAAGGGCTGGCGCCGCCAGTCCTTTGGGTCGGCCGGCACGACATCAAGATGGGCACCCACAAAAGCAACGGTTGGGTTGGAGCGTCCGGAAGAGCGGCTCGGATAGCTCAGGATAAGATTCCCACGGCCTTCGGCATAACTCACCCGCTCCACCTGCAGGCGGCCACGGGCGGTATGGGCGGACAACTCGTCGAGAACAATATCGCTGGCGAGGTCTTCCCGTGGGGGTGGATGCTCTTGAGACGGGGAATTCTGCAAGCGTTCGCCAACCGAGACCAAGGCCCGGAGGACCCGCAGAAAACGATCCGTATTCAGCCGCCACCGGCCGAGGTCCCGGGGCTGGACACCGGTGTAGGGGGAGCGCTGCTGGGACAAGCGGTTCCAGGGCCACGCCATACCGGGACGTTCTTCCTGACCCGTCCGCGGCTTCAAGGACTGCCTGGGCGGCCTGCTGCTGCTGGAGCATTGACGGCGCGAGATCCACCGGCGCCAAAGGCTGTCTGGATGGGGATCTCAATCCTTGCCTCCTTGGTCAGGCCGTCGTTCAGCCCTTTCGCCATAAGGCCCCTGAGTTGGGGCCACCGCTGCATAACGGACGGAACCGCAATCACGGCCACGCTACGCCTTTTGCGCTCCAACTCCGGTCTGGCCCAGACCCGTTCGAAGGCGCCTGCGTACACCCCGCTCATCAAGGTTCCGAAGCGGTCTCCGCTCAGCGGTTTTCGGATTTCGGTCCCCCTCTCCAATTTGCTCTGATTGTGCCACCTCTCTCCTGAGTTGCACCATATGTGACCCGGGCACTGTATCGCAGGACAAGCCGCGACAACAAGGGAGGCTCTGTACCTCGGGTCTTTCGCGCGCTTACCCTCCCTGCATCGACCCTCTTCGTGTTCTTGACAGACCGACTCCGGGCATGTTCAACACAAACAACAGACTCCGTACGCGGGTGTGGAGCAGAGGAGGGAATACGTGAGATTTGGTCTTTTCTACCAACTGCCGTGTGCAAATACCCAGACCCAAACGACACGCTATCAGGAAACCATTGAACAGATCATTCACGCAGAGCAGCTCGGGTTCGATTGCGCTTGGCTTGCGGAACTGCATTTTTATCCGCACTTCTCGATTATGTCGGCACCGCTGATTGTTGCCACGGCGATTGCCCAACGGACACAACGCATTCGCCTAGGCATTGCCGTCAACCTCCTGCCGCTCTGGCACCCGGTCCGCAACGCTGAAGAGGGCGCAACGGTCGACCTGTTGAGTGACGGCCGTCTGGAGTTCGGCGTTGGACGCGGAACGATTCCACTCCATTTTGCCGGCTTCGCTCTCTCACGGGAGGAGAGCCGCGCCCGCTTTGAGGAGAGTCTGGAGATTATCAAACGAGCCTGGACAAATGAGTCATTTTCCTATGACGGCGACTATTACAAGATTCCGGAAACAAGCGTCGTGCCCAAACCGCTGCAACATCCCTACCCACCCATCAGGATAGCTGCCAACAGTGCGGAGACCGCGGTGTTTGCCGGGAAAACCGGCCATCCGATATTTGCCGCCTCGGTGACCAATCCCCTGCCCAAGATGTTCGAGCAAGTCGCGACCTATCGCCAAGCCTGGGACGACCACGCCCCCCACACCGGACAGGCCCTCCATCCCATGTACCCTCCGCAAGATGTGTCAACCATGTTTTTCATGCATCCGGGCGAAAGCCTGGATCACGTCCGTCAGGCGGTGGAGCCGAGCATTCAACATTATTTCAGGAGCGTTCTAGGCATGATGACGAGCGGCACGACTCAACAAGATACCATGGAGTCGTATCGCTATACCGCGGAAATCCGCAAAAATCTGGAGAGCATTACCTTTGAGAAAGTCGCCGACAGCATGGCTATTTTCGGCCCCGCCCAGACGTGTGTGGACCGGATTCACCAACTCCATCAAGAACTCAAGATGAACGAGTTGATCTGTTGGTTTAATCCGGGCGGCATGGTACCGCATGAGCAGGTCAAGGCAGCCATGACCCGTTTTGCACAGGCTGTCATTCCCGAAGTCAGAGATCTCTAGCCGGTTGCGGAAAAGGCGGTCCATGGACGAGCGGTGAAGCGATCTTTCTCCCCCCAGTATAGAGGCGATCTGACTTTATTGTGGTGGGGTCTGTCCCTCCCTACACCGCATATATAACCCCCTCATCGTTAGCGAGCCAGACATCTGCGGCGACAGGCGGCCCTTTATGCGTCGTCCGCCCCACTAATAGTACCAGTGACGCAACTGCCCCCTCCTCCTCCCCTTGTCGTCGAATAGATATGGAGGCCTGCCTCATCACGTCGGGACAATCAGAGGTATAACCCGGCATATCGGTGATGCGCCGTTTGCCTTTTATGTATGCGAGGCGGCGGTAGCCTCAAGCAGCTTCGGGACCCTAACCATAGTGTTGGACGAGACGGCGGAGTAGGGAGGATGCATCCATGCGCTTCAGACCCCTGAACGTACTGGAGGCATGGGTCGCCGTCGCCGCGGGGCTCAACACCGGAGCGGTTCGCCCTCACCGTGTCCCCCAGAGAACAGAGCCGAGCATGCGGGCTGCCATCGGTGCGAGAACGCCTTGCTGCAGGCTTGGCGGTACCGACGGGGGGCGTTCTTGCACGGGCTCCCGAATAGGGCTGTCGGCGTTGCGAAGTCCGTCAACGGAAGATGATTCCGACCTACCCGCTTCGTCCCGCGCTGGCGGTGGCCACGGCCAGCCAGTCAGCAATCACGTAGACCCATCTCCCGGTGCCGCGTGGCTCTACCGGAAGAAAGACATGGTAGGCTTGTCCTTCCTTCCCCATCTCCCGGTGCCGCGCGGCTCTACCCCCCTGACCCCCAGCCATGTACTGTGGCCCCCGGTCGGTGTGACGGGCGCCGCCTCAAGAGGGCGACGGAGAGCTGTTCGAGGACGGGATGAAACGATTCGTCTCGTCACGGCCCAAGAAGATCGAGGGGACGAGGCTAGACGAGACTGTGAGAGTATTTCCATGCGCCCGAACAGGGCGGACCTCTGAGCCGATGACAGAGATGTCGACGAGCCGGGTTGCTGTCGAGGGCGAATGAAGCAATCTTTGTCCGCACGTGCCCCGGTTTTCCGCAGCCTGTATGTGCTATGTTCGTCGGCAACCTAGGCAGCCACAAGGTTTACCGCGATGCCGGAGCGACGTTACCGGGAAGTGCAGGCCCGAAGCGAGTGGAGGCTTCTTCCGCCCGGTATGGACGCCTATGTGTCCGAACACAATCCGGTGTGCGCGATCAAGGCATTCGTCGGCACACTGGAGCTTGAGGAGTTGGGGTTCCGGCATGCGGAAGAACCCTACGGGGCCAGCCGGCCTATGATCCGGGACTGCTGCGGAAGCTTTCCCTGTCCGGCTATCAACCCCGGGTGCGCAGTTCGCGCCGGTTGGAAGCGGAGCCGCGCCGGCACCTGGAGGTGATCTGGCTGTGCCAAGGGGCCCCGCCGAGCGACAAGCCGCTCGCGGATTGCCGCAAGCGCACCGCCTTTGCGCGGCGGGCAGCCAACCGGGAGTTCCGTCTACTATGCCGGGAGTTGTCGCTTCTGGAGGGCCGCCGGGGGGCTGTCGCCGGGACTTTGTCTGAAGGCCCAAGCGAATGCGGCCCTCAGCCATACGAAGGCAAATCCGGGAAAGGGGCTGAAGCCTCTGGACGAAAAAATTGCCGAGTCTCACAGGCCGTTGGCCGAGGCGGAGGCGGGACCGGAGGCGGGAGCGTCCAGCGGAGAGGCGCCGGCACTGGCGGCGAAGATCAAGGCGCTGGTGGAAAGGCGCAAGCCCAAGCCATCTTTACGGGCAAGCTTGCAGGCAAGCGGGGAGAGTCAGATATCGGCGGGCGATGCTGCTGCGTGGGTGCTGAAGAAGTCCGGCAGGACAGTGGGCGGCTCCACCTGCCAGATCGCGGGGGACGACCGGTCCAAGCTGATTGGAGCCGAGGAGGTCGGGCAGGGCGGCAATGAAGCCGGCCAGATGGAGCCGAGGATGACGAAGGCCGGCGCAGCCATGGGCGCCGAGCGATTAACCGGTCTGGCGGATTCCGGTTCCTTCAGCGGCGAACAGTTGAAGAGCTGCGCAGACAAGGGCTTGGACATCTACGTCCCGATACCGAGACAGCCGCCCCGAAGGGGCAAAGGCGACGTCATGTGATTGAGCAGAGGCGCCGGTTTCCGTTACGATGCCCGGAATGACATGTATGTTTGCCCGGCCGATCAGCAGCTGACCCGCAGGGGATCGCCCCGCATCAGGGCGGGCAAGCGGTATTTCAGATGTAGCTCGGTGACAGCGGATTGCCGGGATTGTTCGCCGAGGGACCGATGCCTGACAAAGTCGCAGGCGCGGCGGAGATGCTCCAGTACCTCATTTTCTTAGCTGCCTGTACTGACAAAGTCGCAGGCGCGGCGGAGACGGGGCCGCGGGGAGCATGAAGACGTGATCGACCGGCATCGCAGGAAGATGAGCGCCGGGGGATCCATGGATGCGCCAAAGATCTGCGCTCGTCTGGTATCCTCTCGGCATCATCAAGCGATGGGCGGGACTGGACCATTTCCTGATGCGTGGACTCGAAAAGGGCCGCGGCGAGTTCAGCCTGCTGACACTGGGGTACAACTTCAAGCGGGTGATGAACGAGTGGGGCGCGGCGGCATTCAGGGAGCATTGCCTCCAAAAACAGCGGGCTGGGATGATTCGCGCGTAATCTTGCTCTGGGAGCCGGTGCCAACTATCCGGATCCTTGGCGGTGACCGGTCCGATCCGGACACGGCCACCGCTGACAGGAACAATGGAAAATCGTCGGTGAAAAGCTGATACTTTCGCAGTCTCTAGACGGGCCGACGCCGCCACCGGGAAGCGGCCCCCCGCGTCGCCCGCCATGAAGGGGGTTGCCTCCCGCGCCTCCATGCGCCCGGGCGAAACAAGCGGGAGTGTCTCAGCGGACAGTTTTTTGGCCCACCACCATCAAGGTGGCGGACGGGACGGGACCGCGCAGCACCGGGGCCGCCTGCGGGGGCGGGACACGGCGCGGCCCCCCCCCCGGGCACGTCACCCCCGGCGGCGACCGCTATATCCTGGGCACATCCTTCCGATCCGCCTCCTCCGTCGCTACCGGATCCTCCACAAAATCCAGATTCTCCCCATTCAACGGCAGGACTTGGTCGTACTGCATGCCATCCGTGCCCCTGAAGTACGAGAAGATCAAGCCGATGATGGGGAATTTGTAATCGGCGTCGGGTGCCTGCCCCCCACCGGCTACCGCCGGATAGTTGGCATCCCCCGCAACGGACCTCTTGATGCCGAACCCCGTCGCTTCGGTCCCATCATTGGTCACGGTGCCCGCCGCGTTCATCTGCATGGCCTTCTGATTGAACAACCGGAATGACCCACTCGTCGCCCCATTGAGCGCCCCGACCCGCTCCCCGTTACAACTAAGACCGGCCGCGGGCGCGGCCTCCATGTCCGGGGCGGCCTCCATCCCCACCGGCCGGAAGGTGCACACGTTGACGTTCCGGCCGATCTCCACCTTGCGACTGTCCAGGGCCACCTCCCCGGCCTCGTCAAACACCAGTATGCTCAGCGGGTCCGTGCCCTTCACCTCCGCCCCCTCGGTATTCTTCCCCTCGTAGCGCAGCGGCCTCTGTGGGAAGGTGATCACCACCTTGGTGTGGGTCTGGACATGCTCATCGTTGAGCGCCGTCCAGCGACCCATCAGGAGGTTCTTCTCGATATTAGTACCTTGATTCGTCAAGGCCTCCTCGATCGGCTCGAACTCATCATAGCCGTACGGGTCATCCGGCAATTTCCTATCCACCACGTTGTCCCCATTCTTATCGATGGTCCAGCACCCGTCCCCGGTATCCACGTCGCCCTCGGTGGTCCCGGTATGATGGGGGTAGACGGCCCTGACGAGGGCGTTGAGATAGTCATTCTCATCAGTAGAGGCGGAGGCCGTCGTATTAATCCAATCCCCACAGCCCCGCAACGACACGGCACGGTAGCTCGACGCAAACCCCGCCCCCGGCGAGACCAGCGTCGCCTCGCCGCCGATGCGCCAGTAATCGGGACGGCGCCTGGCATGATCGGGCTCGGTGTCTTCATCCGGCCCGTCCTTCAGCGCGTTCGCCGGCGTCTGCCACACGTCCAGCCACCCACTCGTGGCTGCGCCGAGCGCGACCACCTCGCCCTGCTTCGGGGTGACCACCAGCTTCCCGGTCCGGGTGCCGCCCCCCTGGTGAATCCTCTCGTCACATTCCCCCGGGCTCCCCACCCGCAGCCCCGCCCCCGTCAGCGTCGCCGTCCACGAGTCCCCCGGCATGAGACAGATCTTGAACTCCGTGGCGATCTTCCCCATTGGGTCCCGCACCGCCAACTGCGCGACCAGGGGCTTCTCCTCACTCGCTGTACCCCGCACCCCCAGATGCCGATACACCGCCACGTTCGTGCTCGTGCCGGCCTCGGCCGACCAGTAGGCGAACAGCAGGTGCTCCCCGTACCCCTTCGACGTTGTGGTTTGGGCCTCCACCGCCGGAGGGGCGAAACTCCCCGTTACCGCCGCCCAGGCCGCCAGCAACACATAGGTGCGTAATACTTGCCACATCCTTGTACTCCTTACTCTCCAGACCCGGCTCCGGTCCGGTCTCTTGTGGGTTGCCCCCCCGGCCCAAGCCGGCCCAAGCCGCCGCCACAGCCGCGCCGGCTGCGCTTAAGCATCCACGAACGAGCAGAGTTTCGGGGGGGGGGGGGGGGGGGGTAGCAACTGACTGGGGGGCGGGCGGCCCCACCGGGCCCCGCCACCGTGCGGGAGCGCCCCCCGTCGGTACGCCGCCTCCTCCCTACCAACTGTTTGGTCAGCGGGCTGGTCAGCAGATTCATGAGGCCCCCTATGCCACATTCCTCCCCCACCCGTCAAGCCCGCCCCCGGCGCGGGCCGGACCATGAGTTGCCCCTTGATCCCCCCCTCCCGCAAATCACTGGAGACACGGCCCCTCTGACTGCCGGAGCATGGTCCGCCCCCCGCACGGTAGGGGCCTGCCGGGAGGGCCGGGCGCCGGCGCCGCACCTCTTGCGAGGCCCCCCGGCCCGCGCCCCCGCCCGACAGAGCCCCCGGCTCAACCTGCCCCCCCCCCCCTTCGCCCTAGCGTGGGTTTGCGCCCGGCCGCTCTGCCGGCCCGGCGCAGGAGGAGCCTCCGCAACACGACCTCAGGAAAGACGTGCCGCCACAGTCAAAAATTCCTACCGACAGCAGCGTGGACATGAGTTGGAGGATCTTTGGCGGACATTACGCCGTCCTCTCCAGCACTCTGCTAAGGCAAAAACCCGCTTGGTCTCAGGCCAGAAATACGCTAGTAGAAAGAGGAAGGGCACCCGTGTTGAACGCGGAGATTGGCGAACAAAGGAGCGAGAGGAGGGCCGCTATGGGACGTATATATTTTCGCGGTGTGAATCTGATCGACGGTGAACATAAGCCTCAACCCAACGCCACCGTGGTCATACAGGGACAGCGTATCAAGGCGGTCGGGAAAAATGGCGATATGCCCAAACCCAATGCCAAGGACATCGTATATGATCTGAGCGGAAAATCCCTCATGCCGGGCATGGTCCAATGCCACTATCATGTCGCCTACGCCAATGTCGGCAACATGAACGATATCGACATGAAATATCCGCCGACCTATTTGACGCTCATCGCGGCCAAGAACGCCGAACTGCTGCTGAGTTGCGGCTACACGGGCGCGGCTGGCGCGGGCACGATGCACAACATCGATGTCACGCTGAAAAAAGCCATTAACTCGGGCATGATTCCGGGCCCGCGCTTTCTTGCCTGCGGCCGGGACGTGGTGACCACCGGCGATTCGGTGGACTGTCATCCCACCTTCTGGAAGATGGGCATGGACGGCTTAGCCCGTATTTGCGACGGGCCGGACGATTTTCGCAAAGCTGTACGCGAAGAGATCAAACAGGGCGTGGACATCATCAAACTCTACCCGACCGGCGGACATGGCCTGATATGGGACGAGGACACGATGACCATGAGTCAGGACGAAATCGATGCGGCGACCATCGCTGCCCATGAACGGGGCCGGAAAATACGGGGCCATATTATTTCCAAGAAAGGTATTCTAGCCGCTCTCAAAGCCGGCATGGACGTGATCGACCACGGCGACCGGATGGATGACGAGTGCATTGAAGGCATGCTCGCACAAGAGACTTTTGTGGTGCCGAGCTTGTATTTCCCCTGGAAAGTCGTCGAGGAGAAACGCCGCACGGGCTCGAGTGACTGGGCCGGCGTCGACCGCATGGAGCGGAATCTGGAGCACTCGTATGAAGTCCTGCCCAAAGCCAATAAAGCGGGGGTCAAACTGGTTATTGGTGACGATTTCGGTATCGCCTCCATGCCGCACGGCGAGTATGCGTGCGAGTTGGAAGCCTATGTGAAGGGCGCAGGCATCCCGGCCAACGAAGTCCTACGCTGGGCGACCAAGAATGGCGCGGAATTGCTCGGCCGGGGCGATGAACTAGGGACGATCGCCCCGGGCAAGATCGCCGATCTTCTCATTGTCAAGGGCAATCCGGCCAAAGACATCACCCTCCTGCAGGAGAGAAAGAACCTACCCGCCATCATGAAGGATGGGGAGTTTTACCGGAACGAACTGACCCCGAGCAAAGCCAGACTCCAGAGAGCCGCGTAGTCGGACGCGACCAGGTCCACTGACTATAGGGGGGGCACGGGAGCCGTGCCCTTTTTTTGTTTGTGCACGGGCTTTTCAAGGCGTCCGTCTTTCGCTACGAGAAGGGGGAAGGGAGGGGTATGGGTCGGATTATTGACGCGGACAGCCATTTTATGGAGCCGCTCGATTTATGGGAGCGCTATATTGAACCGGAGTTTCGCGCCCGCTGTCTGCGCTTCGCCCAGGACCCGGAAACCGGTCGGCATGCCATGCTCATCAACGAATCGAAACGGATTCGTGGGGTAGGTGAGTTCAGCATGGAAGACATGCTTGGCGTGGGTGTGGGATACGGACAGAAGGAGGATGGATCAGGGCTGGGTTCTTTCGACTTTTCCCGTGCGTTTAACAATACCCTCGAAGACATGGACCAGCGCATCGCCTACCTGGACAACGAGGGCTTTGAGTGCCAGTTTATCTATCCGACCCTGGGGCTGATGTGGGAAGGCCAAGTGACCGACCCAGATTTGGCTGCTGCCCACTGCCGCGCTTATAACACCTGGGCGCTGGAAGTATGTGCCAATCACCGCACTCGGCTGTATCCGGTCGGACATATTTCTCTGCGCCACCCTACACAGGCGGTACGCGAGATCGGGCGTCTGGCCGATGCCGGCATGCGAACGATCTTTGTCGGGGCTCTGCCGGTTGACGGCAAGAGTTTCGGCAGCCCGGATTTTGACCCGGTTTGGGACGCCGCTCAATATCACGACATCGCGGTAGGTCTCCATCTGGTCGTGCATCCTAACTACCTGGGGCACGACTGGTATGCGGACCGCCGGCCCGGCTTCATGTTCCTGAGCATGAACGGCATTCAGGACCCCCGCATGGCCCTCACCACCATGGTCTACGACGGGGTGTTTGAGCGCTTTCCCAAGCTACGCGTCGCCACCATTGAATCTGCCAGCGGTTGGGTCGTGGAATGGCTCGACCGCCTCGATTATCGCTATAGCTATATGGGACACTCGTGTCAGATGGAGCGTCCGGCCAGCGAGTATTTTGAGCGGAATGTCTGGATTGCGGCGGACCCGGATGAGCGCCTGCTGCCCTATATGGTTGAATTGCTGGGCGACCACAAATTTTTTATCGGTTCGGACTATCCGCATGCCGAAGGCTTTCCTGATCCGGTTGCCAAAGCGCGGAACGCCCTACACGCTCTACCAGAGGTATCGGTCAACAAAATATTGGGAGAAAACGCGGTCCAATTTTTTGGGCTCTCAACCAAGTAAGGAGGCAGGCATGGATCTCGAAGACCTCACCCAACGTGTCCAAACGCTCGAAGACATTGAGGCCATCAAAAAGCTCAAGGCCCGCTACTGTGCCGGGGCGGACGAGCGTGATGAAGAAAAGTTTGTCGGCTGCTTCACGGAAGATGCCGTCTGGGACGGCGGCCATTTCGGGCACTACGAGGGGAGAGCTGCCATTCGGGAATTTTTTGGCACTATTCCTCAGATCCTGTCGTTTGCCATCCACTACGTCATGAATCCTCGTATTGAGGTCAACGGAGACACGGCCACCGGGTATTGGTATCTCCTGGAGCCCTGTACCATGCTCGAAGGCGGGGAACGAGCGGTCTGGGGCATAGCCAAATACGAAGAAGAATACGTCAGGGAGAAAGGGGAGTGGAAAATCCGCAACCTGATCCTCGCCCCGGAGTGCTGGACCTCGTTTGAGCAAGGCTGGGTCAATCAGCAGTTTGTCGACCAATGAGTCTCATCGGCGTGCCGCGGACGAGGGGGACCAGCCGGCAGGGTTCCTGACCGGGCACCACCGCTACGCCACACATGACCACCTATAGCTTAGGTGTTTGGCTTGGGCGTTGGCGTCGGAGGGACTTCCACCGACCTCGTGTGTGCGGACGAGGCGGGGCACACTCGGCCCGAGAGAGTCCTGACGACCCCTCTGGGCGTCCCTGACGGTGTCGGCAAACTGGCCCGCACCTATGGACTGGCCGAGCGTGATTTTCCCAGCCGGGTGGCGGTCGTTGTCCACGGCACAACGGCCGCCGCCAACACCATGTTGGAATACACTGGCGCCACCACCGGCCTGATCACCACCGCCGGCTTTCGCGCTACACATGGAGATCCGCCGCAACTGTGAGGAAGCCGCTTTTGATAGTCGCCTCCCGGCCCCGTATCAGATCGTCCCGCGCCGCCGCCGTCTCGGTGTAACCGAGCGGGTTGATTACGCCGGTCAGGTCGTCAAACTCCTGGCGGAAGCCGAGGTCCGTGAGGCCGTGCAACGTCTGGCAGAGATGCAGGTCGAAGCCCTAGCCGTGTGCTATCTGTTTGCGTTTTTGAATCCCGTCCACGGACTCCGGGCGCGCGAGCTCATTCGTGAGGTCCTGCCCGGTATCCATATCTCGCTTTCGTCAGAGGTCCTGCCCCAAGTCCGCGAAGTCGAGCGCTTGAGCATCACCCTGGCGAGGCCTATGTCACCCCCCGCTTACGGGTATTTGGAGCGACTGGACATGGAGTTTCGTCAGCGTGGATTTCAGGGCGACCTCTTCATCATGCAGGGCAATGGTGGTGTGGTGGGTCTGGCACAGGCCCAGACCCACGGCGTTCAGGCTCTTCATGTCCGGACCGGCCAGCGGCGTGGTGGCCAGCGCCTATACCGGGCGAGGCCTCCGGTTCCAAAGATGTCATCACCGTCGATATGGGGGGGCACGAGCTTCGACGTCTGCTTGGTACAAGACGGTCGGCCCCAAACCGGAACCGAGCGGTGGATGAGGCGCTATCGGATTGCGGCCCTGCCGACCATGCCCATGCGAGCCCCAAAGCTCGAAGGGAGGACGGCCCCTCAAAGATCTGGTCCGACGCAGCGCTGCGGCGGGCCAGAATACCAAGGCGTTCAATTTATCGGCCACCCGGCGCTGAATCTCTCCTGCGGCTTGCGCGCCGGCTTAGCGGTCGGCCTGCAACTCGTTGGCCGACAGTGGCAGGAGAGTACGCTCTTGCGCGTTGCGTACGTATTTGAGCAAGGTGTGGACTGGGAACAGTCATGGAGTTGTGCACAGGACCGCATGGGGGAGCTATGACAGACCTCAACACCTATCGAGCACGTCGAGAAGCGCTCAGGCAAAAATATCTGTCAGAGGACAAACCAGCCGCGCCGCCCCGGTATACCGGCGGAGTTGACCATCTAGCGCTGATCAGCCTGGACCTCGAGAGGACGATTCAGTTCTATGTCGAGGTCATCGGCATGCGGTTGACCAAGATCGTCACGAATCGCGACGAGCTAACATCGACCCATATTTTTCTGGATATGGGCGGAGGGAATCAGCTCGCGTTCTTCGATTTTCCACAGAAAGACACCGGGCCAGCCGTGCGCGGTGTGGGCAGCATGCATCATCTCGCGCTCAAGGCCACGTCCGAGCAGTTTCAGGCCTTATTGGCTCACCTAGATGAAAGGCACCTGCCCTACTCTCTCCACGGCTCGCGTGAGAAAGGCTCGGTGTATGTGCGTGACCCGGACAATATTCAGGTGGAAGTCACAACGGGCGCTGGATCGTAACCCCTGAGACACACGGGAGAGGAGAAGCGTCGCTCTCCTCTCCCGTTGTGCAAGCGAACCGTGCGAGGAACAAATGCACACATTGGTATAGTACGGTTCGGGATAGGGACCGGGCCGGGGGGTTTTATCGGGACACTGGGGCTCAATGTCATTGGCGGTGTGGCCGTTGAGGGAGAAGAAGCGAGTACGGTCACCCAGGTGTCGGGGGCAAAGGTGCGCGCGGTCTACCTGCGTTACGAGGATGACCCCAAGGGTCCACCGACCGAGCGGCTGCACTTCGTTGAGCCCGGCGGCACAGATAGCCCGTATCCGGGTCTGGCCATCCTGGCATCACAGAGGGCGCGTCTTGGGTCGAAGACATTGAAAAGACATACCAGGATCTGAGGGCAGGAGCGTTGGGTTTTATTCGCGCCCACAGATGTTTGATCTGGAAGGGGAAGGCTGCGGGAAAATCAAGGCCGTATACTTCCGCGATCCAGACGGCGCAACTCTGGAGTTAACGCAGGACTGCCCGGCTTGACCGGGTGGTCTCGGTGGAGCATGAGTGTCCTCCCCCAGACGCCGACCTTCTCCGCTCCAAACCAGACCATGCCGTCCGGATATTTTTGAGGAACGAAGACCGCCCCTTCCATAATCCGTCGCGCCGTTCGCTTGGTTGTCACTCGCTCGGCGTACCACCCCGCCCCGGCGTGAGATCGTGGCCCCGACCTCCATGATTCCGGCCGGATGCCCTATCCAGATATCTGGCATGGCAGTCTGGCGGGGCGACTCCATGCACGACGGCCCCCTCAATCTGAGCGGCAGGCGCGGTGCATATCGCGACCGCCCCCGGCAGGGCGCGGTGCGCGTTCCACAGGGAAATCGCACGGGCCAGCAGGTCAACACTTGCTGCGTCCACCCTCTATCCGCTGCTGCTTGCCAGATAGGCTGCTGGGGGAGCGACTAGCACGACCCTGGGCCTGTGTCGAAGCTTCTGGTGAGCCTCCGCAGGGCTGGGGGTGAGGCCACAGGCCGCGCACCCAACTCGAAGGGACTCGGTGAGCCTCCGCAGGGCTGAGGGTGAGGCCGAGCGGGATAGCCGCTCTACAGCGTAGCTCCCCCAGCATTTGCGGTAAGGTCCGTTCCGCATTGAGCGCGGGCGCGAGTGGAGTGGCATCGGCACCCAACTCGTCGGCACGAACGAAAACCGTCGGCATCGCGGCGTCCACAATCGAGATTGTCACCGCACGTGAATCGGTCAGTCGACACTGCTGGCGAGGCAGGCCAGTAGGCAAGAGCTTCCCCCCGAGCGCGCCACCCGGCTCCGGATATTCCCGGGTCATACACGCCCCCGGAGCGGGAACGCCCTCAATCAGACACTCGCCCTCAACCGCAGCTTGGCCGGTGCAGACCGGGACATGGGCGATATAGCGTTTGCCCGTATTCGTCACAAATACCCGGACTGTGGTCACCGGCTCTACCGCAGGAATCATATCCTCATCAATGGCGGGCGGGCCGACTGCCGCCGTCATATTGCCGCAGGTGCCGCTCCAGTCGCTGTGCGGCGTGCGCACGTCAATCTGGCCAAAGGTAAAGGTGACCTCGGTGTCCGCCACCGTACTGCGACCCACAATCACGACTTTACTGACTGAGAGAAGAAATTCCTCCGCCGAGTCCATCTAGTTGACGGACGTGAACATCAAGGCTACCCAGGGCGTCCGGGATGATGCGTTCACGCGCAGACAGCGAATAGGCAGCCAACGCGTCTTCTCGGAAGCAGACCCCCCGGCTGGTCCCGCCACGCATAAAGACAGCGGGCATGCTCGTTTGCCTACCCGCCTACGCTTTACGGAATGCCGGCATCACTTCTTTGGCAAAGCGACGGAAGGCCGCCCTATCGTAGTCGGGATACATCGACACAATGAAATACTGCACTCCAGCATCCGCATACGCCTGGACCGCCGCGCCCAGGTCGCGATCAGCGCCTCGACTTCGGACCAGCATCCGCATACGCCTGGACCGCCGCCCTGACGGCGTCAGGTGACTGTGTGAGTTGCTCAGAATTGAGCGATGTAGACTTCTGTATCTCGGCGGGGTCACGTCCGACTTCTTTGCAGATGGCGTCAAATTTCACCGCGATCTTTTTAGCGGCTTCGGCTCCTCCTTTACGGACAAAGAAGTGCCAGATGTCGGCATGGCGAGCGGCCAGTGGCTGGACTACCTTGGGCCCTATTCCACCAATCAAAATCGGCGGATAGGGTTTCTGGACCGGCTTGGGCTCAAATGGAGCGTCTTTGATCTGATAGTATTTGCCCTCATACGTTGTCTTTTCCCGGGTGAAGAGCATTTTGACGAGTTCGACAGATTCCACAAGCCGCCGTGCCCGTCCGCCCGGCGTGTAAAACGGGATACCAAACGCGTCGTGTTCCAATTTGAACCAGCCCGCGCCCATCCCCAGAATCAGGCGGCCCCCACTCACATGATCGACCGTTGCCGCCATTTTGGCGAGCAGTGCCGGATGACGATACGTGTTTCCGGTGACGAGCAGGCCGGTTTTCAACCGTTTCGTCTGAGCGGCGAGCGCGGCAAGCAAGGTCCAGCCTTCCAGACACGGACCGGTTGGATCGGAAAAGATCGGCAGAAAGTGATCGAACCCAAAAGCGCTATCGTAGCCAAGTTCGTCAGCTTCCAGCCAGAGGTCTTGCACTTGGCTGTAGGGCACATGCTGCGGCGGCGTTTGCACGCCGAACCGGAGCCGACCGGCAGATTCTGCCGCGGCGGCAGGCCGCGGCGGCGTAAGATTGCCAGCCAATGCGGCGGCGGTCACCACTGCGCCGGTATTCTTGAGAAAGGCCCGGCGCGATATCTGCTCTTTCGTCATACGGTATCCTCCACTTGGTATCGTAGTCGCCTTGAACCGTCGATCACGCCTTGACCATCACCTCGTTGGCAAAGGCTTCCATCTGCGGATACAGGTCGGTCTGAAATTTCCGGCGTGGTATCCAGCCCGGGGCAAACACGAACAAGCGGTGCACCCCGGCGTCCTCGAACTGTTTCACCGTATCCAGCGTCGGCCGAACGCCGGGGTCGAGCCCGACGGTAATCTCAAATTGGGAGAAATCTCGGCCCGCCTGTTGGGTCAATTCTTCGAGTTGGCTCACATACGGTTTGACGCTCTCGGGAGTATAGCGGAGGCCGCACCAGCCGTCCGCCAACTCGGCCGCGCGCTTGAGGGCAGCCCGGCTCTCCCCGCCAAAAACGAGCGGTGGATAGGGGTCCTGGACCGGTTTGGGATTGAACCCCACGGGCTTGAAGTCGTGAAACTTCCCGGAAAACTGCGGGGTCTCTTCGGTCCACAAAGCCTGCATGACGCGCAGCGCTTCCCGCGTACGTGCGGCCCGGTCACGGAACGACATCCCGGCCGCCGCAAACTCTTCTGCGCACCAACCCACACCAATGCCGAAGATCACCCGGCCCTGCGACAAGACATCCAAGCTGGCCACCGCTTTGGCCACCGCTAGGGTATTTCGCAGGGGGAGCACAAAAACGCCGGTTCCGAGCTTGATCGTGGCAGTCTGGGCCGCCACAAAGGACAGGGCCACAAACGGGTCGTGCAGATTGACGCCCGGCCCGCCGGGGAACTTGCCGTCCGCAGACCCCGGATAGCGGGCCTGCATTTCAACCGGCACGGCGAGGTGTTCGGGAATCCAGACCGATTCATAGCCGAGGGTTTCCGCCTGTTGAGCCACTTGGGTTAAGGGCTCAGGCCGCACGGTTGACCCACTCCCGACGCCGACTAGCGCGAATTTCATATGTTCTTCCTTGCTCTATCTCTTGTTGTCACGCCCGGTCCAGCTTCCGCCGCCATGCGGCGTCCCGAAAATCCGGTCCCCCGCATCGCCGAGACCGGGGACGATATAACCAATGTCGTTGAGGCGGTCATCAACGGCGCCCGTATACACGTCAACATCCGGGTGGGTTGACGCCAGGCGGGTCAGTCCGTCCGGGACCGCCACCAAGCAAACCGCCCGTATGGACCGGCAGCCGGCTTCCTTTAGGATGTCGACCGTCGCGCTACAGGTGCCACCGGTTCCCAACATCGGATCAATAATCAGCGCGGTCCGCTCGGGCAGGCGGTCGACCAGCTTTTCAAAATAGGGTACGGGCTCCAGGGTGTCTTCATTCCGGTATAACCCGACCAGACTGACCTCGATATGCGGCAGGATCTGAAGGACACCAGGGAGAAGGCCCAGTCCGGCCCGGACGACCGGCACCACTGTCAACAGATCCACTCTGAGATGAGCCACCTCAACCGCGCCGGCCCAGCCTCGGATTGTTTTTCTTTCCGTCGCCACATCTCGCAGCGCTTCATAGGTGAGCAGGGTCGCCAACTCGGCACTCAATTCACGAAAGAGTTTGGGCCCGGTCTCCGCCTCTCGGAGCAAATCGATTTTATGCCGGACTAAGGGATGGCGGATCTCATGTACTGCCATCGGCCACTCCTAGGACTGCCCGGCCATACACAATTTTTCAATCACGGACAGAATCCGGCCCGTTCCATTCTCGAAAGCCTCCCGCCGGATACTCTCATTGGGTTGGTGGGCTTGGTCGAGATCGCCAGGCCCGCAGATCAGGGACGCAATGCCGCCCGAGGCAAACTGACAACCGTCGGTCGCAAACGGCGCCCCACCGCTGGTCTGTTCGCCAGCCATCTCGAATAATGCGCCTTCGAGGGGAGTTTCCCGAGGCGAAAACAGCGGCGGCACCACCAGCGGCTTCGAGAACTCGACGCCAGCCTGATGGGAGGAGCCGCTGAAATCGACCAGATCGAGGGCTTGGACCCGACGGGTAATCTCGTATAGGCAGTCGAGCGGGTCGGCCTTGGGCAGGGGTCGGTAGCTGACCTGAATCGTGCATTGCTCGGCGATCATATTGCCCGCGGTCCCACCGCGCACCAGGCCGAAGTTCAGTGTCGGATAGGGTGATTCCGGGAATAGCCCGGCAAATTCGGCAGACGGGGCGTTACGCAGTTCGGCCTGATAGTGGCCAATTGCCGTGATGACCTTTCCGGCAATCGCAATCGCGTTCACTCCGGCCTCGGGGGTACTGCTGTGGCCGCCCATGCCGCGAACGCTAATCGAGAAAACCGCCACCCCCTTATGGGCATGAAAGACTTTGTACGAAGTCGGCTCGCCGATCCAAGCCAGACGGGGCAGCGGGAGAGCGCCCAGCAGGTCTGACAACTCGGGCATGAGGCGTTCCGCTCCCAGACAGCCCACTTCCTCATCCGCGGTAAACAGAAAAACAACCGGCCGTTTGAGCCGTTCGGGGTCGAGGGCGGCCGCGGCATCCACACATTGCGCCAAGAAGATTTTCATATCTGAAGTCCCACGTCCGTAGACCCGCTCGTCTTCCACCCCAAGAGTCAGCGGGTCGCGGGTCCAGCCGGGCTGATCGAGAAACGGGACCGTATCCACA
This sequence comes from uncultured Binatia bacterium (SeqCode), assembly GCA_965116085.1. GTDB lineage: Bacteria > Desulfobacterota > Binatia > Bin18 > Bin18 > Bin18. The sequence continues at coordinate 2,487,291 of OZ220487.1, read as the reverse complement.
TGGCCGGAAAGAATCAGGCCGTCCGGCTCGGGCGGGCCGGCAAACGCAATGAGATTGGCTTTGGGCACCCCGGCGACCTCCGTGCGCTGCAAGGCAACCTGAAAGCCGTGCGCCTCCAAATGGTTGCCGAGGTAGGCCATGGCTTCGACATTGCTCTTGTGACTCACGGTGTCATAGCCGACCAAGCGGCTGGCGATCTCTCGTAAATAGTCCCCCATGGCATTCCGGCCCCTTCCAGTTTGATGCAGGTAGCCTCATACTAGAAAAATCGGGACGCCCCGTACAGTCCCGTGCATTAGGCCGCAACGATCGGAATCGTCATGATCAAACTCAGCGTCAACGTCAATAAAATCGCCACCCTGCGCAACGCCCGGGGCGGTGACCGGCCGAATATCGTCCGGGCCACCCAAACCTGCATCGACGCCGGCTGTCATGGCATCACCGTGCATCCACGCCCGGACGGGCGTCATATTCGCTATCAGGACGTGAGGGACCTCGCCGCCCTGCTCGCAGACCACAGCCGGATTGAATTCAATATCGAGGGCTATCCCTCGCCCGAATTTCTGGCCCTGGTCTGCCAGGTTCGGCCGACTCAGTGCACCCTGGTGCCCGACCCGCCGGACGTGCTGACCTCAAATGCCGGCTGGAACCTCAGCGGCGATGTGGCCTGGATCGGTCGGATCCTACAGCGTCTACACGACAACGGCATACGGACTAGTCTTTTTCTTGACCCAGACAACGACCAGGTCAGACGCGCAAAAGAGGTGGGCACGGACCGGATTGAACTCTACACGGAACGATACGCCCGTCTCTTTGGCAGTGCCGAGCAAGCCCGAGTCTCTGCCGCGTATCACGCTGCCGCGCAGACGGCGCAAGAAGCCGCCCTGGGGTTGAATGCGGGGCACGATCTCGACCTGAACAATCTGCCGTACTTGGTGGAGCATTTACCCGGCTTACTTGAAGTGTCCATCGGCCATGCCCTGATTTGCGATGCGCTCTACATGGGACTGGCAGCAAGCGTGAAAGCCTACCTGAACGCGCTCGGATACGCCGTTTCCTGATGTGTCATTGTGGGAGGCTCTCCATGAGCCACATCTCCGGAGAGCCGAGCGAACCGGAAACATAGAGAGGCGGTGGATAGAGAGCGAGCCTTAGACACCGCTGCGAGCTCACAAAGCGGTCTTGGTGCCCCGTTTCGGTGTGGCCGATAGCGCGCTTTTCGGACCAATCGCTCGCGGCGAGTCTCCGGCCGACAGCGATATGGAGACCTCGGTTCGTCTTGACGGGCCTACGACGCCCAAGCGCCGCTTCGCTGCTTGGAGGACTTGACGGGGCTCGCCATTGATCCGGTCACTGATAAGACGCTCCGCCCGGAACTGCGTCTGTATGTCGGGCGGGAGGCCATTTCTGCCTGCTACCGGTCAAGAGCGGCGGACATGGCGTTCTTCGTGGACGACAGGATTGGATTTGCCGGGGAAGTCCGCTCCTTCTACCGACGGCATGGACCGAGACACTCGGTCAGTGACGCCCTCACATACGATGCCGCCTTGCAGAATCCGGCACTGATTGGGGAGGCGGCTACTCATATCGCAGGCGCGGTCCGCGAAATCGCTACCCGGAATCTCTTGGCGAACAGTAGAGAGCCGCGCAACCGTATTGCGCCTGGGCACCCGGGGGTAGATAACGACATCATCTGGAACATTGTTCAGAATGACATTCTTGCATTGCTGTTCGCCTTGAGACGGATAACAGAGGGTATGGAGTCGGTTGGTCAGGACGAAACTCCACTTTGAGCTCGGCCTTGACTTTCGACGCCAGGCGATTGAAGCCTGGATGGACTGCGACGTCTCACAGGACGGGCAACGATCGACATCCCGGTAAAGGAGGACTCAGATGCCAGAGCATAAGCTTTTTTCGTTAGGGGACTTTCCGCTCGAGTGTGGCCTCGTTCTGCGCAAGGCACAACTTGCCTATCAGGTCTATGGCGAACTCAACAGCCGCAAAGACAACGCTATCCTGCTGTGCTCGTGGTATTCCGGCGATCATACCGGCTACGAGTTCTTGATCCAGGAAGGCAAGTGTTTCGATCCAACAAAATATTGTGTGCTTGGCGTCAATATGTTCACCAACGGGCTGTCTTCTTCCCCCAGCACGATGCCCATTCCCGTGAATGGCCCGCATTTTCCGGCAACGACCATCCGCGACAACATTCGGGCCCAGCACGCCCTTGTTCAGAGCCTTGGTATTGAGTCCCTCGCCTTGGTCTCCGGCTACTCGATGGGGGCGCAGCAGTGCTTTCAGTGGGCGGTCAGTTATCCAGATATGGTCGAGCGGATTGCACCGTGGTGCGGCGCGGCGCGGACCACTCCGCATACCCATGTCTTTATCGAAGGCTTTACTTCTGCGCTCCGTGCGGACGCGGCCTGGAACCACGGCCATTACGCCCAGCCACCGGCCACGGGGATACGCGCCATGGCCCGGGTGTATGCCGGCTGGGGCCTGTCGCAGGCCTGGTATCGTGAAGGGCTGTACAAGCAACTCGGCCATCCGAGGGTCGAAGATTTTTTGGTCTATTTTTGGGAGAATTTTTTTCTCCAGTGTGACGCCAATAATCTGCTGGCCCAGGCAAAGACGTGGCAGGATCATAATGTTGGGGACTCGCCGGGATTTGACGGAGACTGGCGAAAGGCGCTCGCGACAGTTTCCGCCAAGGCCATAATTCTGCCGGGCCAGACCGATCTGTACTTTCCACCGGAAGACAGTCAGGCAGAGACAGACTGCGTGCCCAACGCTGTGTATCGGCCGATCCCGTCGATTTGGGGACATTTGGCGGGAATTGGCATGAATCCGAAGGATAATGATTTTATTGATGCGGCGATTCAAGAGTGTTTGGCGTCGTAGTCTGAGGGGGGCCGGAGCACTTTGCGCGGCTGTCTCGAAACCTCCACCTAACAATGTCACCCGGCGTATGCCGGCATGACGGGTCCCCTCTAAGCAGCTAGGGCCTGTGAACATTGTGGGGATTTGAGGGCATCGACGATGAGCGCGCAGGGGAGGAAGCAGGGGAGGACGACCTCAAGCTAGGGCCTATTAACACTATCGTAACACATCAATGATGAGTGCGAAGACGAGGCATCCCAGGACTAGCACGGCGCGTTGCTCGCAGCGCGAGCAGAGGCGACGGACTCCCGGCAAGCGACGCCCCACCCGCGCGCTTGCGGTGCGCCGCGTGGACAGCTCCCGGGTAGACGCCCCAGGCCCGACCCGGCTGCGCCGCGGCGGCCCCCCGGGCTCCTCCCCCCGCGCCCCGGCCCGAGGCCGCGGCTTGTCGCCCGCGGACGCCCGGTCCATGATCCACGCGGGAGGAGCGGGGTGCGGGCCCCGGCGAGTCCGCCACGGGCGGCCCGCCGGGGCGGCGGGGGCGGGCCCGGGCGAGCGCGAGCAGACGAGAGCCGTGCGATCATCCGCGGCACCCCTATGCATCGTGGGGGTCCTCCCGCCTCGGGATCGGCCGAGGGAGGGGGGGCCGGTTGCAGGTCCGCCTCGCCTATCGGCTCACGCACCCGCAGGGTCGAGGTCTGGGCCACCCGGCCCCTTCTGCACGGGAGGCCCAGGGGCCGGAATTTGCCGGGCTGTTTCTTCAGGATGAGAACCTACCGCCCCGGCTTCGGCGGGTAGGGCTCGGCCCTCAGGTCCCGCGCCCGGTTCCCCGCGCCAGCGCCCCACGCCTTGCGATCCGATATCCGCGCAGGTCTCTCCGTCCCCCCCGGCAGGGCCGCCATTGCGGCGGACACGCCCCCAGGCTTCCGCGAGAACGTCCTCGTGCCAGACCTTGTCGGTCCACGCAGGGAAGCGCCGGGCGGGGTCTGCCTTGGCTTTCACAGGGACCACGGGCTGGAGTTCCCGGCCCTGCCCTGCCCCGGTTAGACGCTCGCCAGTGGCCACGCCCTGCGTCCTTTCCGTCTCGCTCGCGAACAAGGGATCCTTCCCTCCGCCGGCGCTACCCGGCAGCCCCGGTATGACGAGCCCATCCGCCACCCTGCCGGCCCGGCCGGCCTCTCGCGGGGGGCTGGTTGGTGCGTGCCCGCCCTCGACAGGCTGCCCGTGTTGCTGCCAGCTCCCTCTTCCATGCGGGCCGCCGCCACTCCCCCGGCGGAACCGGTCGGAGCCTGTGTCGTTCGCTTCCCGACCGGTGGCAGCCTTCCCCGGATTTTGGGGCGGGTCGGCTTCCGCAACGTAATTCTCGGGGCCTGCTCGGCGTTCCCTCGCGGCGCGGCACCGTCCCGGCCAACCAGTGCCTGTCGTTCCTGCGTTCGGTCTACCGCTGGCCTTGCGTCGATCACGACGGGTTGCACAATCCGGTCGAGCAGTGGCTCACGGGCGGCGGAAGATAGCGTCGCCGGCCGAGGTGCTTCCCACATGGCGCGAAGGCATCGACCCGGTGGTGCGCAACCCTATGCACCGGGACCTGATGCTGTTCGGAATCTACACCGGCATGCGTCGAGGCGAGATCGTCTCGCTGCGCTGAGAGCGGGTGGACCTTGAAGCGGAGCTGTTCCTGGTCGAGGAAACCAAGACCGGGGCGCCGCTGGAACTTCCGATCACGCGCCAGTTGGATGCTACCCTTGCGCGGCGTCAGGCCAACAGCGACGCCATGCCGGTGGACATGCGGGGCTGGGTGTTCCCGTCGCTATCCAGCAAGTCGGGCCATATCGAGGAACTCTTCGACCATTACGCCCGGACGGCAAGGTCGCCGGCACCCGGTTCTGGTTCCATGGCTTGCGCAACGCCTTCATCACGGTGCCAAACGCGAACTGATGCTGCCGCGTTCGCTGATCAAACGGCTGGTCAACCACGCTCGGCCGTCCGATGTGACCGAGGACTACGCCGCCGACTGGACCGTCGAACAGCTTCGCGAGCCGGCGCAACGTATCGCCGGCAGGGTCGACGAATTGATGGGCATGAGGCGGATTTGGGCTCCGAGCCAAATTCGCCTCATGCTGCATAAACTGTCTCCAAGCATACACGCTCGCGTCTTTCCTCATTCCCCCACCGGGACAACCAGCCGGTTTCAGCCAGGATTGCGGCGCACGATCCGAGTTGTCAGGCGCTGAGACGGGGACATGATTGAAACGTTTCACCAGATGCCTGACATTGAACCGGGTAGCAGTAGTCAGTATGGTGCCGCCCTGGTGTGATAATAGTAACAATTGGGCGAATTGAGTCATGTCCGAGAAAGCTTCCCCAGCGCGAGGGGCGAACGGGCGGGATCGGGAGGCAATCACCGTCCGGGTTCCCGAACCGCGGCTGCGACAGATTGATCGATACATCGATAGCAGAGAGGTGTCGGTCTCGCGCAACAACTGGCTGCTTGAGGCAGCGGCGGAGAAATTGAATCGGCAACAAGTGCGGCGGGGGGATCGGGATGGCGCGTAGCGACCTTCTCGTATCCCTGGTTCGGGCGGGCGCTTCGGGGGACAGCCAGAAACTGGCCACGACGGTCGAAGCAATCATCGCGGAGGAACGAGCCAAACAGCACGACATCCTTGCCGACCGGTTGGCGCGAGCGTTGCGAAGCAATGGCAACGGCAGGCAGACGGGCCATATCGTCCCGGGCCCAGGCGCGCGGGATTACGTGCTTGAGACGCCGCCGCGGAAGCGGCTCGAAGACCTCTTCTTGCCGGAATTGTGCGAACGTGCGTGCCGGGAACTCATTGAGGAACAGCACCGGGCAAGCTTGCTGCGCTCGCATAGTCTCGAACCGCGACACCGAATTCTGTTGGTAGGTCCCCCGGGCAACGGAAAGACCTCACTCGCGGAGGCGCTTGCGGAAGCGCTTGCGGTTCAGTTCTTCGTGGTACGCTACGAAGCAATCATCGGAAGCTTTCTCGGTGAAACCGCGAGCCGACTGAGGCGCGTGTTCGACTACGCCCGAACGACCCCCTGCGTTCTGTTCTTCGACGAGTTCGACGCGGTGGGCAAGGAACGCGGCGACGTGAACGAGACCGGCGAAATCAAGCGGGTGGTGACATCATTGCTGATGCAGGTCGACGCTTTGCCGAGCTACACCGTTATCGTCGCCGCATCGAACCACTCGGAACTTCTCGACCGAGCGGTGTGGCGACGATTCCAGTTTCGTCTGGAATTGCCTATGCCAACGCAGGCACAGATGAGGCGCTATCTGGAAGCGTTCGCAAACAAGATGGACGAACCGTTGGGGGTGGCACCGAGCGTGATCGAGAAGGCTCTGGGCGAGATCAGCTTCGCGGAAGCGGAAGAGTTCTGCAACGGAGTTCGCCGACGCCACGCGCCGTCATTGGGCGAAGCTTCCCTGAAATCCATCGTCGCTAGCCAGCTTGAACTGTGGAAGGCGAGAGCACGCCAACCCGATACCAGTTGAGATGTTCATGCCCGAATATCCTCTTCTACCCATGCTGGCATTCGAGCGCGGGGAAGCTCCCGCCGCGCAGGGACGGCCGCGGGCGCCCACTCTCAGATTGCTGCCCGAACGGCAGGGGCGGCGGCTCGGCTCGGCCTTTAGGCGCCTGGCAAGTGTTCTGGACGAGGAGAGTGACGCAATCTTAACTTCGTGACGATCCATCCAGCATCGCACCCGAGCGGGCGCTGGTGCTGGAGGTTGCCGGTTCCATGGTGGACTTCCAGGCGCTCGTGGCGCGGGTGGGCCGATTGGAGTTTCTCGGTGACGAGGAGATCGAATTCGACCCGGACGAAGACTTCTTTGTGAGCGATACGCGCCGGGGCAGAGAGGGCGAGCACCGAACCGACCGGAGCCTCGGCGGGCGCCTGTACTTGGCCATGCCTGATGTGCAAGCGCCGCGCCAGTTGACCTCCTTGTGGGCTCGGTGGCAGCGCAGTGAAGGCCTACCTCAGGGATTTGCGCGGTGGCGAGATGTGTTCGCCAGTCTGCGCGATATCAGACCGTGGGGACCCGCGGATCGAATTTCCGAGGAAACGATCACCCACTGGCGCGAAGAGATCGAGAACGATCTAGGCGCAGTACACCGTATCGAGGTGGAGAGGTGGTTCCGCGAGAGTGCGGCTAGCCGCGCTGCTGCGTTCGGGCGGGTCAAGGAAGCGGTGGCCGGGGCTGGCGGCCATGTCATTCATCACGGCGTGGTCGAGGAGATCGACTACGATGCGGTGCTGATCGAACTTCCGGGTGCAGAAATTACGCGTCTAGCCGAGCGCAAAGAAGTACATCTCGTTATCTGCGACGACATCATGTTCCTGCGGCCGCAGTCTTCGACCGAGCTTCCGGAGCCAGGCGACGAGACGGAATCGGAAGCCGCAATGGTCGACGGGAAACGGCCGACCCTGCCGGCCATTGCGGCGTTACTCGACGGTGTGCCGGTCCAGAACCATGCTCTTCTGGACGGACGTCTGGAGATGGACGACCCGGATGGACTCGAAGCGGTAAGCGTCGTTGCCGAGCGTTTATCACGGTACGGCCATGGCTTCGCTTATCCTCCATGGCGACAGGAATGTGGCGAACGGTACGCTGCCACGCCGCCTCTATGTGCGCCCGGTCCTGTATGCGCCGGGAAACGGAGTTCGGGAGGAACCTCGTCGCGACCGCCTGTTGATCGATGAGATTTACAGGGCCGTACGGCGTCTGAAGGAAGGAGACGCAGAAGGTGAGGCGACGGCCCCGGATGTATTTCTGGTAAATCTCTCGCTCGGTGATTCGCGCCGGCCCTTCGGTGGCCCGATGAGCCCTTGGGCGAGGCTTCTTGACTATCTCGCGGATCGCTACGGGATCCTGTTCCTGGTCAGCGCCGGAAACGTGACGCGACCTTTGCCGATTGAGGGGTTTGGCGGCTGGAGCGAGTTCGAGAACGCGAATCCGAAGGACAGGGAAAAGGCGGTGCTCACGGCGCTGGCGGATGAGAAGGCGGTTCGTACGTTGCTCTCGCCTGCAGAAGCTCTGAAGCCGGTCATGGTCGGTGCCATGCATGACGATGCGGGCGGCGGTCCGAGAGGCGCTGGAGCGGTGGATCCATTCGCAACACACGAACTTCCGAACGTGAGTTCCGCTCTCGGACTTGGGCATCGCAAGGTGGTGAAACCGGATATCCATCTGCCGGGTGGCCGAGAACATCTGCGGTTCCAGACTACGGGCGGGGCGCTCGTCGTGGTGCCGGAATTGGGAGAACCTTCAGGACTGAAGGCCGCCTCGCCGGATGCGGCGGGCAGTCGGAATCGTATGCAGCTAACCATGGGTACGAGTGCGGCCACCGCGTTGGCGACGCGGGCAGCACACATGATCTACGATGCGCTCGTGGACCGCGGCGGCGGGTCCATGCATGCAGACATGGAAGCGCAATTCCGGGCCGTAGTAGTCAAGGCGTGCTGGTTCACAGGGCGAGATGGGGAGGCTACGCGCCCTTTCTTGATAAGCACTACGGCCCGCATGGCCAAGGTAAGCACTCGGAAAGGCGGGACAACATCGTGCGCTTGCTCGGGTACGGGTTCCCCAAGACGGAGGAATCCCTGTCTTGTGCGCCCAACCGGGCGACGCTTGTCGGATACGGAGCGATCAGCGCAGGGGAAGCAAATATTCATCGCATCCCGCTGCCACAAAGCCTCGAACGCGTTACTGAACCGCGCAAAATAACGGTGACCCTGGCATGGTTCTCGCCGGTCAATCGCCGACATCAAGCCTACCGGCGGGCGAAGCTGGAGGTAATCCCACTCAGGGATCTGAAAAAGCCCGTGGGCGTGGAGCGATCAGCCTTCCAGCCTTCAAGCTATTTCTGTCCAGCGAGGTACGCTCTGGCATGCGTGGTACGACGGGGACCGGGCGGTCACATTCGTGGACGACGGGCAGGTGGCGTTTCAGATCTGCTGTCGGAAACAGGCCGGAGCGCTCGACCAAAGCATTCATTACGGAATCGCGGTAACGATTGAGGCAGGCGAAGGGATTCCCGTGTATGACGAAGTGCGGGCACGTCTCGCCGTTCCGCTCACGGCAAGCGTACCATGGAGGCCGGTCGTGGAAAGCACTGGGAAAAGCATGCGCCAAGGCGTGACCGGTTCCCGGTTCGCCGAAGCCCCGATTACTTGGCAGTTTGCCCCTCGCGGGATCTTTGGAAGACTTCGGATGCCAAGTGTTCATGTGCGGCGGCACGGATCTCGGCGCCCGTCATCGCTCTGAAGAATATTCCCTTCGTTACCCTCCATTCGCACAATGAATAACTCGTTCAGCTTGCAATCCAGATAAGTGGCGGAGTCCTCGAAGCTGTGGGCGCGGGCGGCTTCCGCGAAGCTCTCGTCGTTCTCCGCCGCAGCGCATATTTGGTCGAAGAACAACTGGTCCGCCTCGGTGAAGTCGGTGCCGAAGCGCTCGTTGAGATGATGGGTGAGGCTGGAAAGCGTCACTTCCTCGACTTTGGCGCCTGCGGTGCCGACATCGGCGGTCCCTTCAGGGGATAGGCGTCGCCTCCGAGAGGTCGATGGAGCCCTGGGACACCTGCTGGAGCCGGAAGAACCGCAGCGCCGGTCTCGGCGTCGAGAACGAAGGCGTGGCCGTCACCCGGCGGCGGTAGCTTCGCCAACAGATTCCGCACGAAGCTGTAGAGCCGTTCTCGTGCTTCGCCCGGGGCGCCGGGTATGCCGCTGGGGCGAAGCCTTGGGGGCAAGCATAGGCTGGGAAGAGATGGAGACGACCGGTCTTCCGATCCTTAGCGTTTGTTCCGAGAGTAGCGGGTGGCCTCAAGACATGGGAGCCCAACGGGTGTTGAGACCGCACTGGAGGGTCCCGGGGCTTGAAGCGAGACCCCCCAGTGCAATATCAACGAGCGGATGCCCATCGGCAAAACGCCCGGAGCGACGAGGCGGGGTCGCTCCAGACTCCGTTGATCCCCGCGCCGGGCCGGCTGGGTCGGCCGCGCTCGCCGGATCCGCGCCGGGTGTGCGAGGCGCTCCAGTCTATGCTGGCCTCGAGGGCCAGTGGCGCCTGCTCCCGCCTGCTTCTCCGCCCTTGTCCCCCGTTCAGTCCTCCTTTGACGCGTGGGCGCGGAGGGTGGGGGGCGTTCTGGAGCGTATGCTCGCCGCGTTGCGGGTGCGGTGTCTGTCGGGGCGTGCGATTCTGCCCCCGGCGGCGGGGAGCGATAGCCAGAGGGTGAAGACGACCGAAAGCGGCGGTCCTGCGGGCGACGCTGCCGGCAGGCGGCTCACGGGGCGCAAGCGTTCCCTGACGGGGGACCCCGAGGGGGCGCTGCTCGTCCTTGCGGGGCAGGGCGCCACCATGCCGGACCGGGCCAGGCTCCGGACGGAAGCGCAGAGCGCCTGGGCAAGGCGCCGACGGGCTCGACGCGGTTGGCAGAGGGCGGCGACAGCGGCCCCAATCTGTGCGCGGCCCTGGCCCGGCGGGGCCGGTCGGATCTCATTGAGATCGTCGCAAAACCCAAGGCTATCCGGGCTTTCCCCGTTCTTCCCCGCCGCTGGGGGATGGCGCGGACGTTTGCCTGGAGGGGGCGCTGCCGCCTGCCGCTTGCTGAGGCGCATGGACGCACGAGAGCTAGAAGCTTGATCAAAAACACAAAATGCGTATTTGTGACCCATGATTCAAACTCTCAGATTTGACCGGCTTGACACGGCAGGGCAAACTCTAGGATCACCTTGTATATAATCCCCCTAGCGAATGATTGGCTGCGTGAGACGCTGCCGCGGGGTGTGCTTTTCCCAGAAGCGGCCCCACATTAGCGCGCCACCGACTTCTTCGAGGCTGTCCTCATAGAGCATCTCGGTGTCAGCGCAGAAGGCATCTCATCCCGGGAGTAACTCTCCTACGTCATCAAGGTCATCCGCTGGAACGGCATCCAGAGCGGCTCAAAGGGCGGCATCGCGTCTCCGCCAACAGTCCTGAACATACCCTCGGAGTAAGCACACGCGCGGGCGGCCTCGGCCATTTCCGCCGATGGAGCAAGGTCATCCTCGCTCGGGTCGGGCTAGGCGTTCGCAGCACTTGGGGGGTCGGAGGGCGGCGCATTAGGGGAGATAGCGGAGCAAGGCGAGAAGCGCGCCCAGAACCGCCACCCCGATACCGACCCGAACCGTCATCCGGTCAACCAGGGAGGTCTCCCGCTGGGCCGCTTCCGTGCGCACCGCGGCCAACTCTTTCTCCAGCCGCGCATCCCGTTCCGCCACCCGCGCATCCCGTTCCGCCACCTGTTCGGCCAGCCGGGAGAAGTCCGTCTGGTATGCGGCGCGTCCATCCGCCATCTCCTTTGCCAGCCGGGAGAAGTCCGTCTGGTATGCGGCACGTCCATCCGCCATCTCCTTTGCCAGCCGGGAGAAGTCCGTCTGGTATGCGGCACGTCCATCCGCCATCTCCTTTGCCAGCAGAGCGATGTCCGTCTTGTATTCGGCTTGCATGGTCTTCATGCGTTCCTCCAGCCGGGCCATCTGCACCCGGGGGTCGTCTTCTCCCATGCCCGTACCCTACCACCCCGGCCCCGCGCCCTCAATGGGAGGATCCCTTGGGGCAGGGCGGCGATGGAGGTATTGCCTTCCCGCTACGCTCCCCATCTCTATCAGGGGAACGCTTTTGAAGATGAGCTGTTGGGCACTTGTGTTTGCGATTCACACTCCCGCTTGGGTTTCTGGAGAGTGGAGGAGTGAAATGGAAGAGTGTGCGTGGGTATGCGCAGGGGGTGCGGAGCCGCGTCGCCGCACTGCGCCGCGCCATTGGGGCCCGAGCTGCGGCTGATTGCGTGGCTTTCGACCTTGTGCGGCGGGGAAGGAGGCGCGGACGTGGAGGGGTTCGGGCGGGCCAAGGCGGGGGTGCGGAGCCGTTTCCTGAGCTGAAAGACGGCAGTCCGAGCCCCGCTGCGGTTGCGGCCCTGTTGACCACCCGGGGTCCCGCCAGCTTGCAGCGGGTGCGGCGGCGTCTGGAGGCCTGGGCGGCGGTGCTGGACGGCGCGGGGGTCGCCCTTGCCGGCAAGTCGCGGCGGCGTGCCTTCGCCGCGGCCGCCGCGGCGGGAGAGGCGGGCGCTCCAAGGCCGGAGCGTGCCGGCGGACGCCATGCCCCCCCAGCGGGCGCCCGCCGCGGCCGGGCCCGCCCGGGGCGGGGCCTAGGGGCGGGCGCTCCAGGGCACTCCGGGCAGCCGGTAGGAGGCGCGCCGGCTTTATCTGGCTGCTCCCGCCCCGGCGGACACCCGCCACTCCGGGCAGCCTGTGGACGGGGCTCCCGGGCGCATCGCGCCGCGCCGCGCCCCGGGTGGCCACGAGCTCGCCTGGCTGCGCGCGCGCCACGCCTGGCCGGGGCGGGCCGCCTGCGGCCAGATCGCGGCCGGACGCGCAACCGCAAAGCGCCCGACACCCGACACCCGCTCCTCCAGCATGCGCGCGCCGTGCTCCCCCGCGCGCTGCCCGCCCGCCGCGCGCGCCCAGTGGGCCCTCGCAAACTGCCGCCCCTGGGGGCGCGACGTGACCATGCACCCGGACCGACAGCGCACCCGCAAGGCCCACGGCCCCGCAACCCTCGCCCTGCGGCGCCGCCTCGCCCGCAACAGCGCCCGCCGCGAACCCACACATGACGCCCTGCGCGGCAAACTCACGCGCGCCGCCTGGAACGACGACGTCCTCCTCACCTTGATCCGAGCCGCTGCCTGACTGCCCCAAAAGCGATTGTCCTGCCATCTCTATGCTCCTTCCCGCCTACTTCACGAGCCACGGAGCCGACTCCACTCGCTTCGGCATCCGTTCTGTGAAGCATTGCTCCTGTGACCGGGGCCCTTGGACGAGTTGTACGCCCCACAGAGCCGCCAGAGGGTCTCGATCTGGCCGGGCCCGCCATGTTTCCGGGGCACGATATGGTCCAGGGGCAGGTTGCGCTTGGAGAAGGGTCCGCTGCCGCCACCGCAGGCGGCCCTCCTGTCGGCCATGGAGGAACTCTTTCTGTGTCCGGGCCGGAGGTCGCTCCCCCCGGTCGGTCCGATGTGACTGGTCGGTCCGGTGAATCACGTCGCCCGTCTTGTAGAGCGGGACTCCATCAATAATGCCCTGCAGGCGGGTGATGACCAGCTCGGCGGCCTTGGAGGAAATGTCGTCCCACAGGGAGCCGGCGTCGGTATCTCGCCAGTCTCTGTCGTATTGCCTGCGTTGTAGCTTGCCGTTGGGGAGGATGACGATGGTGCCTTTCTGGTATTCCTTTTTCAGCTTTTCTCTGGAGAGCCTCCAGCCGCAGGTGTGCGGGCTCATATGCCCGCGTCCTTCGCAGCACAGGTCTGGGCGCGTTTCCATATGGGGAGTTCTCCCAATATGGGAACTGGCGTCGTAGTACTTTTCTCCTACCAGAATTGACCGCGCATCTTTCGCCACAACTGCATCGCCCAGCCCGTAGCCGTTGAGTAGCGTCGGGCAAGTCAAGGCTTCCGTAGTCGTCCTGCCCCGCCTGACCCACTTGAGGGACAGCCTCCCTCCAAGAGGACACACCGACATGGGCGGTTACTATCCGCATGGAAAGCTTGACTCGCTTATCCTTACGCACTGCTGAGAGTCCTACCATGACGAACGGGATTCCAGCGTTGGCCAGCGTACCACACACCATCATCCGGTCTTGAGCGGCGTCCACTGCTACGAAAGCGAAAGTGGTTTTTCGCTGACCTCTTCCACGTTTTCAGGGAGCCCCCGTTACATTGTGGCCATGTACGTTCGTGTGGATGAGGGAGTAGGTCTCTCGGAACCAGCCTGCTTTGGTCTATCGATCCAGATTTTCAGCAAGGCTGGCCTTGGTTTCCGGCACCGATTGGCGGTATGATTATTGCCACATGGCCCCGCTCGATCTCCCGGTGGAACCGCTCCGGCAGACGCGCCCAGTCGCGGGCCTCGACCAGGAAGGGGATGCTTGATTCCCGTATCGCCTCCTCGAAGTCCCCGAGCCAACCGATCGGAATCTCCTCGAGATCCGGCGCGCGCAGCACCAGATCAAGATCGCTGCCGTCATGGCTCCGCCCGTTGACGCGGCTGCCATAGGCCCAGACTTCGACATTGGGCAGATGCGCCCGCAACAGCGCCTCCAACACTTCGCGGTGCCTTAGCTCGAGATGCAGCCGGTCAGTCATCCGGTGCCGCCTCGATCATGTCCGCCAGCGCCTTGGCGTCGGCGATAAACCCTGGCAACAGCTTTAGCGTGTCCTCGGCCAAGCCCCCGCCGTAGTCGTGCGTGGTATCGTTGCGGTTGTCGCGATACCCGAGCCAGCGTTCCGCCGCGTCGACTTCGATCAGTCCGTGCCGGGCGGCATGGCGGAACAGATCCTTGAAGACGAGTTGGTCGGCCTGCTTTTTGCCAGCGAAGAAGGCGGCAAGCCGCTTGCGCAACAGCTTGCCACTCTGCTCCATCACCAACTCGAACTCCTTCACGCAGGCGGCGCGACAGATATCGTACATGTAATCGTCCGCCGCGCGATGTTTGCCAATCTCGCCGAAAGCCGTCTCCAGCGTACCAATGCAGCGCCGCAGGAAGGCGGTGTCGATGCTCATGTTCCGCTATCCCTTCCCCGGAGCATAAGCCCGTGGCGGCTCATGCACGGGCGACAAGCCGATTTGTCGCTCATTTTTCGCAAGAATCATGAGCGACAACTGCCGTTGTGTGACGCAGGCGAATCTCAAAACGCCTCCCCGCCCTCTGCGATGTTCAACAGTTCGGGAAACCCCAGGACGGCGGCCCGACGGCCCCGTCCCTCCCCTATGGCCCTGCGGATGCCGTCCTTGCTCGGGATGTTGAGTATCCGCCGCGCCGTGGGGGCCGGGATCGCCTGCCGGGACACGGAGCCAGGGCTCAGAAAGATCAGGCGTTCGAAGATCCAGTCCAGAGCGAAGAGGGAGTACTGGGACCGGGCCAGACCGACCACGCGGATATTCCACACGCCCCTTCATTGTGCTGGAGGGTTCCCTAATCCCTTGCGCCCTGGCCATATTGCCCTCGGCCTGGAGTCTCACGGCTTCGAGGAAGAACCGGTACCATCCCGTCCAGTCATCGTCACGGGAGACGGCGAGCAAACCGCCATAGTAAGCGCCGCAGCGCGCCTCGAAGTAGGCGCTGATGTAGAACATGAACGTACGGACCAGGCCAGCTTGCCACAGGAACAGCGGCACGGGCATGCGTCCCAAGCGCCCGTTGCCGTCGAGGAAGGGGTTCAGGGCTTCGAATTCAGCATGAAGGGTGGTCAGTTGCACCGGTTTGTCGGGTATCTCCGCATGGATGGAGCACTCCCATGCGTCCATGGACTCGGGGAGCCCGTTCGCCTCGACCGGCACGAACCGCGCCTCCTCTACGGTGCAGCCGGACGAACCGCAGCAGGGGTCGTAGACCCGCCCCCGGTACGGATCCAGCAACTCGACCAGCAACCGGACGACGCAGCGCGGGGTATGGAACTCGCCGCCCTTCTTGCCCTCGGCGCTGGCGAAACGCGACAGGAGGTACTCATAGACGCGGCCCAGCATGTCCTTCGATCGGACCTCCGCATCGCCCACCTGGATATTGCCGATCATGTCGATAAGCTGGCCGAGCCACTGCTTGTCGAGCGCCGGGCGGACATAGTCCTTCGACAGCACGCCCTTGAGCGCGGGATTGTCCCGCTCGACCGCCGCCATCGCGTCGTCGACAGCCGGACCCACGGTCGGCTGCCGCGCCTGCGCCTTCAGGCGGCCCCAGCCGGCGTCCGGCGACACCCAAAAGATGTTCTCGGCCGTGGACTCGTCACGGTCCTCGGCGGCTTCATTCCCCCATTTGGCCAGCACCGCCACATGGCACTCCTCGAAGGCATCGGAGATGTATTTCAGGAAGATCAGGCCGAGGACGACCTGCTTATACTCCGCTGCCTCCATCCACCCGCGCGGCGCATCGGCCATCACCCACGACTCAGCCTCAGGGCCGGTCGTGGCGCCCCCGTCCGGCCCTGCTGGCACGTTGCCTTGCCGTCTTCTCTGTCTTCCCCGGGCCATGCCGCACCCTCCGGCCAAATCATGCGCCACCGGCAGCCCGGGATGTTTCCCGGCGGACGGCTCTTCAATCCTTTCTACGGCCACTGGCCTCGGAAATCTGTATCGTACCACCGGGCAGATTACAATCGGCTGCCGGCGCCATGCGACCACCGAAGCATGACCTGTTTCGGCGCTTACGGGGCCGGGGCGGATTCCGAGTCTCCCCCCACACCGGCCAACTCGTCGGCCCGTTGCACCGGCTCGCGAAGCTGCCCGACGGCCGCTAGGCGTCCTGCCGCTCCAGACCGCCCTGAAAGTATCCCCCTGTCACGTCGGACGGCCGGGCATGGTTGACCAGTCGCTTGGTCAGCGAGCGCGCCGCAGGAAGGCAGTATCAATGCTCATGTCCCGCTACTCCGTCCCCGGAGCGCAAGCCCGTTGCGGCTCCTCCATGAGCGGCAAGCCGATTTGTCGATCGATATCGGCAAAATATGAGCCTCAACAGAAGTTGTGTGACACAGGCGAGTCTCAAAACGCCTCCCCGCCCTCTGCGATGTTTAACAGTTTGGGGAACACCGGGACGGCGGCCCACCGGCCCCGTCCTTCCACAATGGCCTTAAGGATGCCGTCCTTTGTCAGATGTTGAGAATCCGCCGGGCCGTAGGGGGCGGAATCGCCGGCTGGGACACGAGGTCGGTGCTCCGAAAGATCGGCCGTTCGAAGGTCCGGTCCAGAGCGAAGATGGTGTACTGGGACCGGGTCAGACCGATCACGCGGCCCTTCATTGTGTTGTAGAACTCGCCAATCCCTTGCGCCTTGGCCAGATTGTCCTCGGCCTGCAGCCTGACGGCTTCGAGAAAGAACTGGCACCGAAGTGACCGCTGACGTAGAACATGGGCGCACGGATCAGGCCAGCTTGCCAAAGGAACAGCGGCACGAGCATGCGTCCCAGGCCCCCGGTGCCGTCGAGAAAGGGGCACAGAGCTTCGAACTCGGCGTGAAGGACGGCCAGTTGCACCAGCTTGTCGGGCGTCTCCGAATGGATATGGCGTTCCCATGCATCCATCGCCTCGGGAAGCACGTTCGCTTCGACCGGCACGAACCGGGCCTCGTTCACGGTGCACTGGAGCGGGCCGATCCAGTTGGCGATACGCCGGTATTCGCCGGGCGACTTCCCTTGGCCTCGTACGCCGCTCAGCAACACTGCATGCGCCTCCCAGACAACCCTTTGGGAGAGCGGCAGCGTCTCCAGCAATGCTCCGCTCGGCGCATGGCGGAATGGCGGAGCGGTAGTTGAGCACTTCATGAATGTCGTCGCGGCGCGCCGGTGATCCGGGGTCCCGTCCGGCTTCGAATTGCAGCACCTCGCCCAAGGTGGCTTGGGTTCCCTCAATCCGCGACGAGAGCACCGCTTCCCAGGTGGTCAGCGGCGCGAGCAGGACTCCGGGATTCGGAACCGCCGCCAGACCCCTGTCGTAACGCGCCAGCGCCGCGGCCGCCGGTCCGACATGCGGGATCAGCCTGCGCCATTCGATCCGGTCTTCGGGCAGGAAGCGGCCGGCATAATAGCGAACGGGCGGCATCAATTTCCCCCGAATCCCAGCGCCTGGAGATTCTTCGTGATCGCCGCGGCCAGCCGCGCACCCTCGGCCTGCTGTTCGCGCAACTGTGCGGCCAAGCGCTTCATTCTGTCCTCGAAGGGTTCACCGTCGTCCTCTTGCGGCAGCGCGCCGACATAGCGGCCGGGGGTGAGCATATGGCCGTGCTGGCGCACCTCGGCCAGCGGGGCGCTCCGGCAGAAGCCGGGGACATTGGCATAGGCGCCTGCGCTAGACGTGGTAGGCGCTGGCGAGGCGGTCAATGTCATCGTCAGTCAGTTCGCGGTGGGTGCGGTCCGCCATGCGCCCCAGCGTGCGCGCATCGACGAACAAGATTTCGCTGCGCCGGTCGCGGAACCGGCCGTTGCCGCGGCCCCGCGCCAAGAACCACAGGCAGGCCGGGCTCTGCGTCGAATAGAAGAGCTGGCCCGGCAGGGCGACCATGCAGTCCACGAGGCCGGCCTCGACCAGGTTCCGGCGGATATCGCCCTCGTCCGACTGGGCCGACGACATGGAGCCGTTGGCGAGCACGATGCCAGCCGTGCCGCCGGGTGCCAGATGGTGCGCCATGTGCCGCACCCAAGCGAAGTTGGCGTTGCGTGGCGGCGGGCTCCCGTATTGCCGGCGCTTGTCGCCGGCCAGGCGCTCGCCGCCCCAGTTCTTCACGTTGAACGGCGGATTGGCGAGGATGAAGTCAACCTTGAGATCGGTGGGGGGGCGGTCGGGAAGCTGTCGCCATGGGCGATGCGATCCTCGATGCCGCGGATGACGAGGTTCATCTTCTTCGCCATCCGCCATGTTGTGTAGTTGGATTCCTGGCCCCAGATCGAGATGTCGCCGCGCGCCCGACCGCCATTGCCGTTGCCGGTGGCATGCGTGCGGATGAACTCGACCGACTGCACGAACATGCCGGACGAGCCGCAGCACGGATCGTAGGCCCGCCCCCGGTACGGCTCCAGCATCTCTACGAGCAGCCTCACCACGCAGCGCGGGGTGTAGAACTCGCCGCCCTTCTTGCCTTCCGCGCTGGCGAACCGCGACAGGAAATATTTGTAGACCCGGCCCAGCACGCCCTTCGAGCGCGCCGCCGCGTCGCCCACCCGGATGTTGCCGACCAGGACTATGAGCTGGCCCAGCCGCTGCTTGTCGAGTGCCGGGCGGGCGTAGTCCTTCGGCAGCACGTCCTTGAGCGCAGGGTTGTCCCGCTCGACCGCCGCCATCGCATGATCCACGGACTGACCCACGGTCGGCTACCGTGCCTCCACCTTCTGGGTTCCACCGGGCTTCCGGCGGCACCCAGAAGGGGTTCTCGGCCGTGTATTCGTCGCGATCCTCAGCGGCCTCCATCGCCTCGGCGAGCGCCAGCTTCCTTGTATTTCGACCGCGCCGACGCCCAGTTGAGGCCGAACACCGTGCGGGCGATGTCGAGGATGCGGCTCTTGTTGGTCCGCGACCACAGCATGGCCGCCGTCGGGCGCACATGCTTCGCAAAGTCGATGTCGAGCCGGGCCACCGTGGCTTCGAGCTCGGGGCGCGCCCAGGGCTCGAAGGCGAGCTGGCCCTTCACCGTGCGCGCGACGCAGGCCGCGAACAGCGCCTCCTTGTCCGCCCGGGGCAAGGCCTTGAGCGCCGCGAAGGCCCCGCCGTCGTCTTCGATCGTCAGTCAGTCGAGCGACAGGTGCGGGCGATCTTCCAGCATGGCCTCGCCCGGCGACCAGGCCACGAAATCGGCATCGTTCATGCGGATGTTGGGCCGGTCCGGGGTTTCCTCGACCGCGATATCGAGGGCGTGGTCGTGATGACTCGGCGCGAACACGGCGCGGCCCATCTGGAACAGCGCGAGGTCGAAGGCGGCCTCGAAGTCGCCGGCGAGATGCGCCTTGACCAGCGCGGTGCGGACCGAGCGCAGGTCATCGGCGAGACCGATCCCGATGCCGGCCTCCTTGCGCGCCTCGGCATCGCGGTCCCTCGGCGGCGCCATGGGCGTCGAGACGGACGGATTGACGGACGGGCCTGCGGTGCGGTCGTCATGACCGGCGGTGTGGACGCCGTAGGTCGCAGCATCCGCGTCGTGGCCGTTGCCGGCCTGGGTATTGGCGCCGCCGGTTTCCGTCGGCTTCGGCATGTCCTCAGGTCTAACCAGGCCCTGGATGACCTGCATCGCGCCATCATGGCCGACGGTGACGATGCAGCCGGCAATCGCGAAGTCCTCGCGGCGGAACACCACGCGCGCCTCGACGGTGGCCTTGATCTCGTCGAGCCAGGCCCCGATGGCCTTCGCTTCGGCGGCCAGTTCGTCGGTCCACTGGTCGTCGTCGAGCTCGGCGAGTTCCGCCTGCCTGGCCTCCAGCTTCCCAATCTCGGCCCGCTCCCCGTCGGTCGGCGTGCCGGGCCGGGGCTTGATGCGCCCGTAGCGGGCGGTGGCGTCCCACGCGGCCTCGATCATCGGCGCGGCCCACTTCCAGCGGGTCGCCAGCTCGGCGGCGGCCTGGAGCTTGTCGGTCGCCAGTTTCTCCAGCAGCACCGGGTCCTCGAACCAGACGCCGTGCTCGTGTTCGTCGGCGAACAGGTCGCGCATGACCGTGCCGCCGACGGCCTCGTAAGCCTCGACTCCCACGAAGCGGGCGATGGCGGAGGCCCCCGGCACGCGCTCCTCGGTCAGCAGGCGCTTCACCTGCCAGGCGGACGGGCGGCAGCCCTGGCCGGAGACCTCCTCCCGGACCGCCATCTGACGCTCGCGGGCGGCGGTGACGGCGAAGGCCTTCAGCACTTCGAGGTCGATCTCGTCGGCGCGGGAGGCGTCGAGCAGTTCCGGGGCGGCGTTGCCGAGACGCCGGCGCTGCTCGACGACGCGCTCGGAGGCGCCGCACCGCGCCGCGATGGCGGCAACCGACTGGCCAGCCTCGGCGAGCTTGGTGAAAGCGACCACTTGGTCGGCGGGGGGCATGGCGATGCGCACCACGTTCTCGGCGAGCGAGAGTTCGGTGGGCTCGATGTCCCCGGACCTGACCTAGCAGGGCACCGGCTGGTCGGCGTCGAGCACCTTGTCCCCGACCAGCGCCTGCATGGCCTTGAGGCGGCCGCCGGCAACGACGGC
This sequence comes from uncultured Binatia bacterium (SeqCode), assembly GCA_965116085.1. GTDB lineage: Bacteria > Desulfobacterota > Binatia > Bin18 > Bin18 > Bin18. Next base: position 2,466,648 of record OZ220487.1, on the reverse strand, counting down.
GAGGCGCTCCGCCCCATCCACACCCGGGTCATCGGGGCGGATCACCAGAAGATTCTCCAGCAGGCCGCGGACGGCGATCGAGGCCTTGAGCGAAGCGTCGGCCTGTGGATCGGGCGGAGTCTTGTGGACGTTCTCGGGGGCGCGGCTGAGCCGACTCAGCGGGATCTCCCGGATGAGCGGTTCGGCCCTAGGGGCGATGAAGTGCATGCGAATCTCCACGGAGGGTTGCGAACATGCGGCGCGGGGCGGCCCACTCCGACCGCCCCGCGCCTACCCGAACCGCCGCCCCGCTCCGGCTCCAGGCGGGGCGGCCGTCATCGGCGCCGATAACGGACGAACGGCGCGGTACGGCGGTATCGGAAATGCGGAGAAGGCGCGCAGGTGGCGGCAAGGTGGCGGGCGGCCGTCATGCACGGCCGATCCTAGGGAAGCGCCGCGGTTGTGGACCGGAACGTCCACCGACTACTGGACGGCGGGGATCGCGGGGATCCGGGGCGCGCGGCCGGTCAGAAGCCGAGTTGGCTGTGCGAGCCGAGGCGCACGAGATCGAGATGTTCGGCGTCGGGCTTGCGGTAGATCAGAACCAAGTCGGGGCGGACGTGACAGTCCCGGTGGTCTTTCCATTGCCCGCCAGGTGCGTGGTCGCGATGGCGGGGCGGGAGCGGCCGGTCCTCCGCCAGTTCGGCCACGACCTGCGCGAGCCCGGCATCGACGGTCCTGGCGAAGCGGCCCTTCTTCTCGCGCCTGTAATCCCGCTTGAAGGCCGCGGTCCGTCTAATCGTCCGCATGGAGGTCGGCCATCAGGCCGTCGACATCGCCGACCGTGACCAGGTCGCCCCGCCGCGCGGCCTCCATGGCCGCAACGGTCTTCGCGTTCGGCACCAAGGGCTCGAAGGGCAGGCGTTTCTCGGCCGCGATCCGCACCATCATCAGGCGGAAGGCATCGGACACGGTGAGGCCGATCGTGTCGAGTACGGCGGCGGCCTCCTGCCTGATCTTTTCGTCGATGCGGGCCCGAACGACGGTGCGCATGTGTCGATCCTCCTGATTGGGCCACAATGTGGCCTGATTGGTGGGCGGATGTCCACGCCGCGACGTGCTCCGGGTGGATTTGGCGTTCGTCGCCGCGTTCCATGATCCGCCTGGGCGCCCGGCTCCCGAAGCGCCGTATCATGTCCGGTCGTGATGCACATGCTGGTGCATATCAAAGCCGGTTCGTGCTGCGCCTCGACCTGTTCCGCGGCGTCCAGGAGACTGGAGGCCTTGCGAAGACCGCCCGCCGTCTCGCGCAGGCAGCGAGCGCTGACCGGGGCATCAGGGTACAGATCGGGCGGCGGTCCATGCGACCCGGAAGGCGAGCTTCGCCAGGGTTTCCAGCGCCTGCCCGAGCGCCGTGGCGGGGGCGCCGTGGACGCCCCCGCCACGGCCCAGCGCTCCCCGCCACCGGAAAAGACCTCCGCCAGACCCTCCATCGCCTGGCGCTTCCACGCGCCCACCTGGTTCGGATGAACCCGGCGTTGCGGGGCGATCTCCTGCAGCGTCCGATCGCCCCGCAACGCCTCAAGCGCAAGCTTCGCCTTCTGCTCCCCTGAAAACCGACATCGCTTCCCGCTCATCCGCATCCCTCCGTCAGACGGTGGAATATACCTCAACAACCTGTCCGACTTTCCGGCGCCACCTCAGACCCCGCAGAAATCAAATACGCCGGATGGGGTAAGAAAAACTCAACCCATCCGGCGCCCCTTGCTCAGAAAGGCCTTCCGAACAGCGCACACGCATCTCCGGAAGTTTTTGCGTGTGCGTTGCTGAACGCCCAGCCGATGGGTTCCACGCGCCGGCGCAGATCGTGCGCGACACCCGGGAGCACGGCGTCGACATCCGCCCAGTCTGCATCAAGCGGAGCTATTGGGACCACGTGCTCGAACCCGCGGGAGACGGCGGCCTTGCGGTACGTCTCGGCTTCCGCCAGATTGAGGGCTTCCGCGAGGAGGACGGGCTCTGGCTCGCCGCCGCCCGCGGCAACGGATACCGCTCGGTCGACGCGGTGTGGCGGTGTGCCGGCCTCGGCCGCACAGCGCTGGTCCGCCTCGCCGAGGCGAACGCATTCGCGGAGTACGGACTTGGCCGCAGGGACGCGCTCTGGGCGGTCAAGGGGCTTGGCGGAGAGCGCTGGCTGCCGCTGTTCGAACAGATCGGAGAGGGCCTGCCGGAGATCCCGGCCCCGCTGCCGGAAGAAGTCGCGTTTGCGCTGCAACGCGCCCGCGCCGGCCGTGCTGCCGACGCGCGGCATCCGCGCGAACAAGCTGTTCAGCAACCGCGATTTCCATTGATCCCGATCCGCGGAACCGTTCAGTCCGCGGCACCGATCTCACGGAGCAGTGCAAGGAATTCTTCGTACTCCCGGCGGTCCGGCAGCTCGGCGTACTCCTCGAACCCACCGGAAGCGCCCTTGAGGGCGAGTTGCAACCGCCCCTCCAGGCAGGCGCCGTGCGAGACCAGCACGCGAACGATCCCCTTTCGGGTATACACGATCGCGTGGTCGAGCGGCGTCGCGCCCCGATCCTGGTCCTCGAGCTCCATGTCCGCTCCGTGTTCGAGAAGCACCTCGACCGCTTCCCGTCGGTCGTGATAGATGGCCCAGTGGATCGGCGGCGGAGTTTCCGCAAGCGAGTTCACGAGGCCGGGCTGCGCGGCCAGAAGCATCTCCATCCGGCCGGTGTTGCCGGTCTCGATCGCCTCGTAGAGCGCTCCCGCACCGCTCACGGCTTCATCGCCCCCGCGTCGGCAGGTGGGCAGGTTGCGGGTGAACTCGGCACCGTGCGCCCGAATACCTGCAGTGTTGACCATGTGTTAACAGCGTATACATCTCCGACATCCCGGAATCAAGAACCCCCTGAAAACGCCAATGTTTTCAGGGGGTTCTTTGGTTGCGGGGGCAGACAACCACCGAGACCGACATCTGATCGAAATCCCGGTCTGAGTCGGTCTAACATTCTGATTCGACACGACAAGCCATCGCCGGCTGACGAAATTTCCGATCTGCGCCCAAGGCCTCGATAAGACTCCTTGGACCCGTCCTGTGGCAGTGCGCCATACCCGGAATGCTCGCCCACACGGCACCAGCTTGACGTTCAACTAAAACGGATTCAGCTTGTTCCGCCGCCAGCCATGCTGACGCGCCTGCCCAGCCGGCGCAAGGCACGACCCAGCCGCCGCCCCGACCGTGTGGTCCGGATTCAGCGTGCGCTGCGCCCTGACTCGGCAGTGTTTAGCGGAAGGCGAGATAGGTGGCGCCTCCGATGCCGACAAGACCAACTGGCCCTCGAACCCGCCAGACATGGCAGCGGCCCCGCCCGCCGGCCTCCACGCATCTTGGCGGATCAGGCGCTGGCCACGGCGCGCGGCCCCGGGCAGCTACCGGAAAGCACCGTCGGCCTTATCCGGAAATCGAGGCCGGTGCGGTCGGGAAGCGGGGCTTGCAAGATGCGTTCAACATAGGATACTCTGGCAGTTAGCACACAGTTCCCGATGGAGGCAAGGACAATGGCGGACCTCAACAATATTCGTGGCTCCCACGAGGACGATACGCTTTACGGCACCGAAGGCGGCGATTTTATCTATGGCGGCGCCGACAGGACCGACGACACGCTCTACGGTCGAGGCGGTCATGACAGCTTGTTCGGTGGCCATGGCGACGACACTCTCGACGGTGGCCATGGCAACGACTGGCTCCAGGGCGACTGGCCGAGCGAGCGCGGGGACGACACCTTCGTCTTCCGCCTCGGCGACGGCTTCGACTTCCTCCGGGACCTGGACGGGGACGACACGATCGAGTTCCTCTGGGGCGACGAGGATGCCGGCCGCTTCCGGTTCATCGAACGCGACGGCAAGGCGGTGATCATCTACGGCGACGGCGGCACGGACGATGGCGCCATTCATACCTATTACTCCGGCAACTCGTATTCCCCTGCCAAGACCGCCGGGGGCACCGGAGGCGGCACCGTCATGCTCGACGAGTGGTCACTGGCCCAACTCAAGGCCTCTGGCATCGGCTTCATGATCAGCGGCGGCGCCGGCGACAACATGCTCCACGGCGCGTTCGGCCGCGACACGGTCTACGGCGGCAAGGGCGACGACACGATCAAGGGCCACAGAGGGAACGACTGGCTGTACGGCGAGGACGGCGACGACGCCATCTGGGGCAAGAAGGGCGACGATGTCCTGTTCGGCGGTGCCGGCAGCGACGTGCTCGGCGGCGGCAAGGGCGACGATATCTTGTGGGGCGATGTCGGCGACGACACCCTGCGCGGCGGCCTGGGCGGCGACCGTTTCGCTTTCCGCAAGGGCGACGGCGACGACACGATCCGGGACTTCGGGGACGGTGACACAATCCTCTTGGTCGACGTCGGCCATGGTTTCGCCGGGCTGATGATCGCGGACGACGGCGTCGGCAACGCCGTGATCTCTTACGGCGACGCCGGCGATACGGTCACGCTGCTAGATGTGGAGGCGGCCTCCCTGACTGCAGACGACTGCCTGTTCGTCTGAACCGCCCGATCTCGCCAACGATCCCGTCAAGTCCTCTGCCAACAGGATCGCGACCAGGATCACCGAGGTTGTGGGGTGATATCGTCTTTCCGCGAGGTGAGGACTTCTGCCTGTCTTCCAATGGCCCCCAATAGACCCGATAGGGCCGGTCCAATTGGGTCTATTGTTCCTGTGCGCGGTTCCATCGAGCCGAAACCCCGTGCCCGTCGACGCCACCCGAGATTCCGCAGGGGCGCCAAAGGTCGACTCTGTGATGGGTCCAGGATGAGGTGAGGTCACCAAGCGGTCCATACTGCTGAAGGACAGACTTGAGCGTCAACTCCAGGTAATGCCGGTAGCAGAAGACGATGGAATAGACCAGTTTACGCCGCCGCCGCGCCTGCGCTTTCGCCTTCTCGACGAGCAGGCCGACGCCGCCGATCAGGTGATAGAGCCTTTCCTCGGGATGGTGGCCGAGGACAGCCCCGTAGGCGGGCCGTTCGGCGCTGAACAGCTTGTCGCCGATAGCTGGCCACCTGAAGCCCTCTTCGAGGAGATCGGTGAAGGACGAGGCACTCATATGGCTTCATTCCTCCTGGCCGTCATGACGCGCAAGCGCTCTTCGAGCGATTTCACCGCCTCGATCGCCTGCTTTCCGAGCGTGTTATCGTCAGCATAGCCTTTGATCAGTCCCAAGTCCGTGCTGTCGCCGCAACGGGCAAGCACGTTCATTGCGAGCGCCAGGTCTTGCCGGCGGTCGAAATCGAAATAGTGCTGAAAATAGCCGGTCTGACTGTCGGCATCGCGTAAGGCGCGGCGGCAAATATCGATCGTTTCGGCTGGGAACCGGCTCAGAATGGAGCGCTCTACTGGTGCGTTGCCCGGAAGTCGGCGTGTTCCTTCGATAAGCGCAGGCTCGCAGGGCCGGATCACGTTCAGCGCCGTGCTGAAGCCGTCCCCGGCGAGTATCCGTAGCGCGGTATCGCAAGCCTGCCGCTTCGCCGCCTCGTCGAGACCTGCATGGTTGCACCAGTAGAGGATGGCGCTACAGGCCCTTAGCGCCCGCGTCGGCGGGTCGATGGCATCGCCGCTTCGGCCCGGCAACCGACATCCGAGGTATGCGAGGACGATATGGGAGATGACGAAGACGGAAATCGCATATTGCGGCATGGGGCAAACTTTCGGCGGCAAACCCGTCCGGCGGGCAATGCTGCTGCCAACGCTTGGGTCGCCGAACGACGCCAGCTCCACGAGAAGTGGGCCAAGGAAGAACGCCGTATCGTCCGCGCCGTCTGCTGCCATGGTGAACAGTGCCTTTCGCTCGTCCTTGGATAGGTCGGCGATGACCTCGCAATAGGCGCAGCATAGGGACGGTCGAACTGCGCGGAATGGCGTCCATAGGCGAGAGCCTGTCGGTCGGGATCCTTGGGGGTCGGCAAGGCATTGCTCAACCTGCTCATGGACCACCGTGACGTGTTCGCGTTCGGAGGCTTCGAGCGCGCCGAGACCTTGCAGCGCTTCCACGATCATGCTCAAGATGGAAATATTCCCGGGATCTGGCAGTGCTTCGAGGGCGGCGATCAGTTCCGCGCGGTCATCGTCGCTTGTTGACCGCGACATCCGCGCCGCGTCCAACAGATCCAGCCGGAGGTGGTAGGGCGCCGTCGGCCAATGCGTTTCGATGGGCGTCGCAATCAGGGGCGCAGCGATCTCGGCCCCGCGGCTCAAAGCCAAGAGCAGAAAAAGCTGTCCGGGCGATAGTCGACCCTCCGCCAATCGTCGTTCGATCGTCCGCTCTAACGTCTCACTTGCAGTCCAGAAAAGACCGCCAGACAGGTTCGTGCAAATCCGCGTGATGCCCGGTGTTGCGACGGACTGGCCGACGTAAGCATTTGCGAAGAGGCCGCTCCGAAGGGCTACCTTGCGCTCGCGGACCTCCGTCCGCAGTCGCTCCCTCTCATCGGCGAGCCGCCGGTCCAGGACATCAATGGTCTCGAGCGCCGCATCATCGGGTGCGAGCGCCCGGTTAGATAAGATGCATTCGAGATGTCCGACACGATGCCGTGCTCGGCAGCCTCACCGATCCGCTCTTCTGCCAGCCGCAGGAACCGAACATATAAGGTCGTCGAGGATCTGCTTGCGGACGCCGAACTCCTTGTAGAGCTGGGCTTTATCCACACTGCTTCTTCCTGGGTCGTCTGGAAACGTCAAGCTTGACCTGGCCGTCTTTGCCCACTTCCTCGACCAGATCCACGCCCTTGTAATGGGCGACAAGCTCGGATTCCTCGGCCTGCGCTGCGCATGCAAAGCGGTCATAATGGCGGGTTGCCGAGCACGACGATGATCTAGGCGCCCTGCTTGACGGCCTGTGACGCATCGAACTCCTCACGCATTTCGGGGCAGTTGAGTTTGAAGTTCCCCTAGTCGTGCCAGCCGGTCAGTGCATTCGTCAGGAAAATCGACAAGCGGTTCCCTGCGGGCGGCTCGACGCCTAATTCCGCCAGCAGGATGTAGAGATGAAGCTGTGCAACAGCAAAAGGCGCGATCAACATCTCAAAGCCGATTACCCGACTTTCAAAAGCCTTCAGTAACTCCAGCCCGAGCACGTCCTCATCGCTGGCGCGGCGCAGACCCTCGGCAATGCAGCGAGTGACCTTGAGCAGGTAGGCGCCGGTCCCGCAGCATGGATCGAGTACGATGACGTCAGGATCGGCAAGACCCCGCGGCTTGTTGAGGTCGGTCTTCAGGATGTGATGGATATACGGTGGACCTGATAGCGGACGACTTCTGGAGGCGTATGCCGCACACCAAGCTCTTCGCGGAGCTCGGGATCAAAGGCTTCAAGAAACGGCCTATAAAAGTAAGGGATGGCGGCAACCGCTGGGTTTTCATCGTCCACCGGCGGAAAGCTCATGCGCGCGCGGAACAGCGTGCGATCGACACGGTTCAGCGTCGCAACCGCACGCTCAAGATGGCGCGCCAGATCGAGCTTCTTCAGATAGTGCGGATGCCGGATATCGTGGAAGAGCTGCTCCAGGAAAGGAATACGCAGATGCTCTTGCGCTTTTTCCAAATCGAACGGCTCGGCATCCTCAGTTCGGTTCCAGAGTATCCAGGCGGCAAACAGACTGTAGAAGGCGGTCTGAATGAGGCTGGAACGAAAGAACTGGTCCCCCTTCTCGTTCTCCATGTCGAAGGACAGGCCAAGCGCGTTCCGGTAGTCATCCAGAAGCGGAGCGACAGGTCTAAGATCGTCGGGCAAGGCATCCTTCGCGCCGCCGGCCTGCCGGGCCAGAACTTTGGCCAGATCGGCCGGGTCGGCGATCGGCGCAAAATCAGTTACCGAGCAGGCGACGAGCGCGATGAGGTCGGCTTGCGCCTGTGTGTCAGCATAGGGCTTGACACCTTTGCCAGGCGCGTTACCCCACAGATCCACCGTCGTAATGATATCTCGCTGGTCCGGTGGAACTGGAGTGCCTTGCTCGCGCACATAACCCGGCGCACAGGCCAGAAGGCCGAACCCGCGCATATTGTTGACGGGCACCACACCGGTGCGACTGAGATAACGTCCGATCTGGTCGTTCCGCTCGGTAGAAATGGCGAATTCTTCGAGTGTCACATCCGGTGTCTTGATCTCACCGAATACACCGACAAACAGGCCGGAGTCTGCGAGTATGAAGTCCGGGCGGTCCATGCCTCCTTCCTTGGATTCCGACGTTCCAGTGCGAACCTCGAAGGGCAGGTTCCGTGCACGCCGGATCGCGCCCAGTAAATCACGGGCCGCCGGATAGAAAGGTTCCTCAGGCGTCGAACCGATTTCGAGGGAGCCATTTTGCTACCGCAGCCAACTCCCCACGGCGGCTCCGAACGCCGACACGGCCAAGATTGCCAACAAGATATAGGTTTCACGGCGCGCCCGCGCCGCGTCACGGTCGGCTAGTTCCTGCGAGATGTGTGGGAGTGCCCGAGGGTACTGTTCTTGCATGGTATTCATCCGTTCCTCCAATCGCGCAATCTCCATCCGCCAGTCCTCTGACATATTCCCCATACACCACCCCAAATCGTGAATTTCCAGTCTATGTCTATCGAGCCCATAAATTGCTATCCCGCCGATTTCGCTCAGTCGCTGCGTCTCGGCGACTGAGCGGGCGGCTTCGGCCGCGAGGTCGGCCCTACGCGCTCATTGACGCCTCCCCTCCCGCTCCGATCCGGTCTCCCGCTGCTACCTTGCTCTAGGTTCGATCGACATTCATCGCCTCCACAGGAGAGCAGAAGCGAGGTGTCTGAAGGCGAGGAAGTCCCTTGCTGTTCGGTCGGATCGGGTGGCGCTGCGTCGGCAGGGTTTGCTCTGGTGGAAGGAGCGTGCGAGGCGGGGGCGGGGTTGGTTGATTTCGCCGTCAGAGCCGCTGCGGCGCTTTCGCCTTGGATGGCCGGGGATGCTGGCCTCCGCCCCGATGGCGGCGAGGCGGTGGCGGCGGGCCGTGGCGTCGTCAGCGGCGTCGGCCAGCACAGGGCGGGGCCGGACCCCCTTCAATCAACGCCCGGGCCCGTGGCGCAGCGCCGGCCGGTCCGGGCGAGCGGAGCCCCCGGAGCGGGCGCCCGAGGGGGTCGCAGGCGAGGTGGAGTTTGGTCGGCAGGCCGCCTCGGGCACGCCCCAGCGCTTGATTCCGGCCCCCCCTTTTCCGGGGGCCGCCTGCTGCTGCGCGCGCCCGAGGGTGCGGGCGCGCAGGAGAGCGTCCTTGTCGCGCTCCGTCGTCGGGGGATCGAACCCCCGCGCCCAGACGCCCGCTTGGGCCCCGCGGGTGACACGCTTGTGCACCGACTGCCACTGCCCGGAGCGCGGCGGCCGGGCGGACCCGGGGGCACCCGCACGCAGCCCCCACCGCACCGCGTTGCCGCACAACCGGGTGGCCGCGCCCGAACGGCCCGGAGCGCCCGGCTGGCCTAGCAGCAGATTTTCGCTGCGCACCCACTGCGCCTCCGTCCACGCATAGCGCTGCCCCCTCGCCCACCTCCCACCGAAGATCAGGTGGAGCGTCATGAATCACATAATCCCTTCCAAGGGAATCCTGAATGTCGATTGAACCTAGGGCCTGTTACCACTCATGCGCATGATTATGGTCTCCTGGCTGTAGGGACCGCACGCAAGCTCCATACGCCCGGATCGCGCCTCATCTCCCGGTGCCGCGCGGCCCGGTCCGCCTCTCCCCTCGCCCCGTGCTCAACGCCCTCTGGTCTGTTGCCGCGCAGGGCGGCACAGGGCGCGGGTTGCCGGCCCGATGTGGCACCTGGCCCCCCCTCTCCACCCGGCTGCCCCGCCGGTCGCAAACCGGGGGGGCTCGCCCGGGTCTGCGCGCATCTGCACCGGGAACAGAGCGGGCGCCTCACGCGGGCGGCCCGGTCGCTCGCCCGCCCCGTCGTCCAGGTCCCTCCCGCCGGCACGGGAGCGCGCAAACAACCGGTCCTCAATCCCTCGGCCGCTCCCGAGGCGGGTGGACCCCCACGATGCCTAGGGGTGCCGCGGACGCTCGCCCGGCGCTCGCCTGCGCGCGCTCGCCCGGGCCCGCCCCCGCCGCCCCGGCGGGCCGCCCGTGGCGGACTCGCCGGGACCCACCCCCCGCTCCTCCCGCGGTGCTGAGGGACCGGGCATCCGCGGGCGCCCAGACGCGGCCCCTGGCCGTGGCGCTGGGGTATGCGCCCGTGGGGCCGCCTCTGCTCGCGATGCGAGAAACTCGACGTGCTATTCCTCGGATGCATCGTCTTCGCACTCATCATCAATACGTTGCGATAGTGTTAACAGGCCTTAGCCTCATCCGGCACCTTCGCCACCGGTCGGCCCCGGAGCCCGTTATCAACAAGACCTCCCACGAAGCTCGCGAACGGGGAGATGTGCTGGTGGACACTCGCCTGCTCGAGGGCAGCCAGATAATCGTTTCGGCGCTCTACAGGAACCACGGTCCAAGGATAACCGCCGGATGCCAGCATGACATTCATCAGGAAGCGGCCCATGCGGCCATTGCCGTCCATGTAAGGGTGGATGTAGACAAAGATAAAATGCCCGAGCACGACGCGCACTGCGGCGTCTTCTTCGGCGGCCAGCAGTTCGAAGAAGACGGGCATCGCCTCGCGCACCGCGTAAGGGGGCAATGGGACATGCATTGAATTGCGGATGAACACACGGTCGCTGCGATAGCCGGCAAGATCAGCTGGTCTGGCAAGGCCCGCGGTCACGCTCGGGGCGAAAAGCTCGCGATACCAATCACCGTGAGCGCGATCGGCGACTGTGCCGGGATTTTCGTTGCCGAGGACAGCGCGCACACTTGTCTTCACGGCCTGAAACGCAAGGTGGTAGCCACGCGCGGCCAGCGCATCTCGATGCTCGCGGTCCGGCTCGTCCTGGTCCGGGTTCCAGTTGCCGGAACGCACGCGCTCGATCAGTTCCGGGCTGACACGGTAGCCCTCGATCGAGAGCGAGTGATAGGCATCCGTCACGTAGCTGTCTTCAACGCGTTTCAGATAGGCTTCGGTATCGGTGGGCCGGCCGGGCGCGGGCGGGAAGTTAGCCGCGATATCTGCGCGCATCACCTGCCACATCAGGCGGATGCGTCCGGCATAAGCGGAGCGCTCGCGGGCGGGCAGGTCGAAGTGCAGCCGACCTTCGAACGGATCGGTTTCGCGGACGGTGTAGCCTGCCGCCTCCATATTCTTGATCATATCGTCGGCGATGCGTTCGCGGCCGCTATTGCGAAACGCTCCCGCCAATCGACCGGCGACGACGCTGTGCCCACCTTCGAGCAAGTGGGCAAGGATCTCCGATGCGTCGGCAAAAAGCGCGAGCGCTGTGCGGGCATCGGTCGGGCTTTGCGCGAAGAAACCTTGCGAGGCTTCCACCAGCGCGGCAGCGGGCTTATAAAGGCGCAGGCTGTTTTCTTCGACGATATCCTTTGCCGGCGGAAGCGCGGCCCGGACATCAAAGATCGAGGTGCCGTGCATCAGCTTGGTGGGCTTGTTTCCACCTTTTTCGGCACGTACCAGAAGCTGCGCGGGGACGGTGCGGTTGCCTGCATGCAGTTTGAGGGATTGTTCCGGGGCGATGCACCAAGTCGTGCCGAAACGCTCCCTCAGATATGCGGCGCAGAAGTCCCAGAAGGACGCATACCAAGGCGTCGTATCACCGTCCCGGTCGTTCGGGCTTGACGGGATGTACCAGCCCTTCATCACCTCCTGCAGGAATCCGTTTTTGAGCAGCCGCTCGCGGTGGGTGCGCGTCAAGCTATCCGAGCGGATCGCAACTGAGCCGTCATCCTGTAACGCTTTGAGCGCTTCCAGTGATTCGGCCAGTTTCTCGGAGGGAGTCGCCATCAGAGCCGTGCCGCTGTTCGGTTATTGCGTCGCGCGGCTCGTAGGTTTTAGCGCCGGACGACCCTTAGGTTATCTAGCTTTATCAGTATTAGGTTTTCGTGTCGATCCAATACCAGGGTATTTTGCGGTGGTTTGAGTTTCGCATCAAAAAACGGAAAGCCGTTCAGCCCTAAGCTTCTGATCAGCTCTGATCGGGTTCATGCTCTCCCCAATCGCCGCCCAGAAGACGATGGAGCGCGAATCATGAGTCAAGCGCCCAAATTGCAGGAGCTTGCCGAGGACCCGCGACGCCCTGCCCGCCTTCGAGGGGGGCGTGAGCGCCCCGTGGCGGCCGAACAAGCCCCGCGGCGTCCCCCGTGTGGACGCCCAACTCGGGCTCAACGGCCTCCTGTGGAGGCGGTGCGCCGTCGCGCCCTGGCGTGCCCTGCCGGAACGCGACGGACCCGCCACCCCCTGTGACCCCCGCTTCGATCGCTGGCGCAAGCAGGGCCTCTGGGCTCGCCGGAGGGACGCCCTCGGCGCGGCTGACGCCGGCGCCATACAGAGGCTCGCCAGCGCCAGCGTCCGGGGTCCCCCAGCCCGCCGCGGGCTCAAACAGGGAGAGGCTCGTGGCAGGGGGCGTTCTCGAGGCGGCCTGACGACGCAGAGCCCTCCCGGGGGGAGGGCGGCCCCGGGCTGGCCGCCGCCGCGGCTTGGCTCAGCGAGCGGAGCGAGGCCCAGGAGGCGGGGCCCCGCCTCCCGGATCGCAACGGGGCCAAGACGCCCCCTGCCTGCAGCCGCGCGCGCTGCCGCCGGTGCCACCGGGGGGCGCGGTTCTTCCACAAACTCACACCGTGTCGGCGCCGCGCCCCACGCGACGACAAACTCGCCGCCCCCTCCCTCGCCCTGATCAAACTCGCCACCATCCGTCGCTGGTGGCGTGTCCATGAGTCCCCGCCCTAGGCAGGGTGCGGCCTCCCCAATCGACCCGGGCCCCTGCGGCAAGCGGCGTAAGGCTGCCGGGGCGTGCGAAGGAGGCCGTGACAACAAGAGGCCGGGGTTCCGCGCGCGGGTCGCCACACGGGAGGCGGAATCCGGGCGAGCGGGGGGGGGGGGGGGGGGGGGGGGGGGCGGGACTCTCCCCTGAGGCCGGCCCCGGCCAGTCCCCTACGCCCCGCGCGCAAAGGCGGCCCTGGACTTCGTCGGGTGAGTACTGCGAGGCCGACCTGCGCCCCCCGCGCGCAAAGGCGGCCTGGTTGCGCAGCGCCGGAAGTTCGGGCCAGCACAGTTGCCCGGCGCCTAAGGGGCGGATTTGGTGCCAGGATCAAACCGCTCGAATGCCTACAGCCGGGGAGGACCTCTCTCTTATGCATTTACAGGGACAGATCCTAGTCGTGTCAAACACCCTCTTGATATTTTTGTGCTCATGTCTATGGATTATGACCGCACACAAGACCACACAATTGGCAAAATTCCAGCAAGTCCCGCCAAGCCATTTTGTGGTGCTGAGGGGGTGGCATTCTGGCGCGGATGGCTGGTTGGCGGATCGCTTGGGGCAGGCTCCCCCTCCGGCCGGCCCCGGATAAGGGGTTTGGCGACGCGGTTTCCCCGAAGCACCCGCTCGTCGCACCCCCGACCACGGCGATGGGGGCAGGAGGTATCGAAGGGCACCAGTGCGGGTCCGTGGGAGCCGCAGGCGCTGGCTCGAGACCGGGCCTCCCCGCCCGGCATGAAGCACGCCAGAACCACGCGGCGCCGCCGTGCCCAGCAGGATTGCGGACGCCCCGCCCGCTCTCGCGCCGCCCCAAACCGCGCCCCGCCGCGCGGCGGAAGCTGGTCGATCAAAACAGCCAGCAGCGTCCAACCGGCAAATCCCGGCGCCAGAGGCCGCGTGCCGGGGCCCAAGTGATGCGCAACGCCGCAGCCGTGGTTCTTCAGGGTGTTGCACGGCTCATTCTCAAGGCGCCCGCGCGCCCGCCCGGCCCGCCTCAGCGCCTCCCCATTCGATGCCGTGCTCTCTATGTCCGTCCCCCAACTGAAGTGCCGCTCCCGACCCATGGGGGTGGTTGCCCCACACTCCAGAAAGTTCACCTCCAAGTCGCAATTCGCGGCGTTGAGCGGCCCGCCGTTGAGCAAGCGATCCCGCCGCCGCCCCCCGTCCGCGCCTTGGGTCTCGCCCCCTCGCGGCGCCATCCCCGCAGCCACCCCGGGAAACCACTCCGCATGATCGCCCGGCTTCCCCCCCAGCACCAAACGCCTGTCCAATGCCGGCAACAGCCGACTGTGCGGCCCGTTCGCGGCCACCGCAGCCTCCACCACCACCAGCTTCAGATGCGGAGGCGCGCGCCGCCCCTCCCCCCGCCGCCGCTTGGCCGCATTGCGCGCGCAGGCGTTCTTGCGCGACCCGTCCGCGCGCCCAATCGGCGCCGGCGCCAGCGGAACCACCTCGCGAGGCTCCAGAGGCACCCGCCCCGCCCCCCGCCTCTGGTGATCGTAGGTCACACGACCGTCCCGGTGACGCCGCGCGCAGCCATGAGCGCCATGCCCCGTCTGCGCAGAGCAGTCGCCCGGGCCATCCACCGACACCAGATCATGCTCGTCCAGCCAGGTGCAGGCCCGCCGCCCCCCGCCGCGCGGCCACGCCGCAACCACGCGCTTGAAGGCCCGCCGCAGCGAGCGCGGAGCCCCTTCATCCCGTCGCGCGCGCCTGGTTGTATCCGACGGCGCCCGCGCCACCCCAGAGCGGCTGCTCAAGTTTGCCCGGGGGCGCTCCGCGCCCCGCGCGTCCTGCTCAACACGCCACAGCCACGCATACTTCAGCCCCAACAGCGCCAGCGCCGACAGCAGACCGTCCGGCAGGGGCAGGCCCCGGCTCGCAACCGGCTCCTCAATGCGATCAAAACACCCGCGCCCCACCCGGCGCAAACCCGGAGCGCGGAGCGTCTTGCGAAACTGGATCTTGGACATGGTTCATCCCCTTGCTCCCCACAATCGCTCGAATCCTACGGTTTTCGGATGAAAAGGTTGCGCAGCACTTCTTCTCGAACCCCCCAAAATCCCTGAAATCACTCACACATCAGATTTGGCGGGAATTGCTGGGGAAATTCTAAGTATGGCGTACTCCCGCACACTTGACATGTACGCCTTTTTGCCGTACATAGTGGGAGAACAACAACCAACCGGCGTAATCTGGTTAAGCTCTAGCGTTGAAAGGAGACGGTCATGTTGGCGTTTGAAGATAAGACAGCTTCAGTCGACGAGCCTAAGAGCGCTCGCCTTGAAGCGCGTACGCAGCCTTCTGTAAAAGATGCGATCAACCGTGCCGCCACTTTGAACGGCGTCGATGTGAGCTCTTTTGTGGTCAGCGCCGCATATAGCGCTGCGCAATCGACAATTGAGGCGCATAAAATAACGGTACTCGAGAGCGAGGCAGACAGGGACGCGTTCTTTAACGCACTCGACAACCCACCGAAACCGGCGAAGCGCATGAAAGAAGCGTTTGCTCATCGCAAGCAACTGATAGCGAATGCCGACTGACGCTGAGGACCAAGCACCCTTCAAAATTCAGCCGTTCGATCCAAAGACACATGGGCGGACGGCTTTTTCTTGTGGCGTCCCGCAAATCGACAACTACCTGAAACTGACCGCGAAAAAGGGCAGTAAGGCCGATGTCGTTCGCATTTGGGTGGTTGTTGATGAGGAGGACAACATCGTTGGTTTCTATGGCATCAATATGCATGCAGTTGACGTCAAAGATATGCCGGCAGCGTATAAAAAGAAAGCTATGAAACATGGTCTGCTTCCAGCTGCATTCATCGCTATGATTGGTGTGGATGAAAAACATCAGGGCAATGGTCTTGGAAGCGCCTTGCTCGCGGACGCGCTTGGCAGAATTGCGCGAGCCTCTGCAGAAATCGGAACCTGCGTCATCATGCTTGATGTGTTTGATGATGGCGATGCCGATACTGTTGCTCGCCGGAAAGCCTATTATAAGAGCTTCGGCTTCATCCCCCTCCCCGACCAACCGTTGAAGCTCTTCATGCCGGTGGCGACTGCACGCGAGGCGTCAGGATAGGTCATGGTGGAAGACGAAGAGTATCACGACGACTTTATCGCGGACCGGGAGCCATGTTTCCGTGCGCATACCAACATTCCGGCCAATGATCTGATATCCGCGCTCCATTCGCTCGTCCTCTTGCGCGAGAATATATATCTAAGGCTTCAGGTTACCAATTTGACTGTCGTTGGTCAGTTCATCATGGGGATCGAACATCAAACGCTTCAGGAGTACATAAAGACCGATCGCGCTCCGCCGACAACAATGTTCCTGAACGCTCAGAAAACCTAAGGGCATTTTTCAGTATGTGTTCCCGCGTGGTCAGTATAAAGCGACTGTGGGGCGTATTGCGTACGGCCTCCATAAAGGCCACAAGCGCTGCATCCTGATTGTTGGCCAACATGTCTGGGTAGTCATGCACAAATGTTTGACCTAGGAAATCGTCAAAACAGAAGATTTGCTTAGTTTTTTGTCGAACAGCTTTCGGGCATCAGCCAAACCATCCTGTATTACGACAGGCGTGTATCCTTGCTCAAGATGTGACTACAGCAACAGATCAGCCAGAGTTGTTTTTCCAATACCGGGGACACCTGAGATCACGGCGAGCTGGTTCTCATCCAGGATCTTTTGCGCTCTTGGAAATGCGGCACTCTGCACGAATACCGGTAACATACGGCTAACACGCTCAACTTCGAGTCAGTTTGACATTGCTGCGCGTTGTGCAACACGCGCGGCATTACGGCCGCGCTGGTTAGCCAGAGTTTGAAGTTACTCGTTTCAACTTGACGGTGATTTCCAAGAAGGGCGTTAATGTCGTCTCGCCCATAGATATCCGCTGTGGCTTTTATGTACGGGGGAAACAGGCCTAGGATCTCATCTTTGTTCGATGGTGTAAGCGGCAATGATGTGGCAAAAAATAGCGCTTTGGATCCAGCTTTTCTACCTTCGGAAACTCCTTTCTTCGTAGATCACCAAGGAGTTTTTTAAGGTCGAAGCGGGCCAGTGCTCACATTGAACGATTGCAGTAATTTCGTCCGACACCAGACACCTCAAATCAAGCCCGCTGTCTCGACCAGCAGTGAAAGATTCAAGGTGCACATTCCGTTCTGCTCGAAGCAGATCGCAGACGGGTTCTTCGAAATCCTGTGGTGATAGCCGGGCCAAATCATACATTGTGGCCGATCGCTTTCAGCAAGTTTGCGACGACCTCACTGGCATCGCGCTGCCTCAGAATTCGGGCGTCCCTATTTTCTTCGCGGTCTTCCAGCTCGAACTTGGCAACAGCGACGGGACCGTCCTTTAGATATCCTTCTGTTGCTTCATCGTCGGCGAAGCGTTTTGCCAGTATCCCTAGAGTTGCCTCTATGACCTCTTTGTGCGCACCTTCGAGCGCTGTTCGGAAAGCTTTGGCAGCATCACCGATACCGGCCTCATAGTGCTCAATGCAGTAAACAAGATCATAAGCATCTTTGAGCTCATAGCGTTGATCAAGGGCAAACGCTTTTGAACACGTAAAGCTCACAATGTCTGCGTGTCGTATTGTCTCCGTTGCAATACCGCCTCCCCCGATCAGTTCCGCCGCCACATCCTTGGTCTCGTGGTAGTCAAAGACCATCGAGGAATAAGGGATGTTAATCGCTGAGATGTTCCCATCGGTCGGCAGGGGCTGAACCTTCCCACCGCGGAGGTCGGGGGCGTCTGCAAGCAATTCAAGAATTATGGTTACATCGGTTTCAGTTTTTGTTTGCCAGCGCCAAGAGACCTTATCACCTTTGCTGTTTACTGCTCGCTCGAAGCCCAGTTTTTCGAAATTCTCTTCAAGTGAATGACAGGCCTCCGTATCTGCGAGCATCTGCGATTCGACTACAATATCGATGTCTCCCGTTCCCGCGTGAGCCGGGACTTCCGGCGGTCTCGCTTTCACGAGATAGCGCGGGGTGAGTCCACCGACGAGATAAACCGAGTCTTTCCATGGTCCGAGGCCGCGCAGCAGTGTTATCAGAACGCGCTCGCAGTTTTCTGTAACCGGAGAATCATATCCACTAGCTGTGTCTGGCTTGCTCATTAGAACCCGATCCTTTCGTCCCGAAGATGTCCGGCCAATTCTTTCGCCCGTCCTCCACTACTCAACAGGTCGAGATAGACCTGGATAGGGCTTGCCGCCCAGAGCGAGTCTATTTGTTCCTTGAAAAGGAATTCGCCACGCGATTTGGTTGCAATGATATCGAGATTCGCGCCCTCGTTAACAGGGCGTGCCTCAAGCTCGGTACAAATTTCAGCGATGCTGTGCTCAGAGGTTAAACGGCACGTTACACGTGAGATCGAGGAAAGAAAGGGTGCGTATAATTGTGCTGCGATTTCTTGCGTCAGCACATACTCCAAACTCCGTGTCTCGCATATGTCTGCGAGGCGCTTGGCAATTTCTTCAGACCGTTTAGCTGGTACATAAGAGCGGCGGTATGCCGGTCGGCGGCGGGCGGCAAATATTTGCTTCTGCCATTCGTTAAGAAGCGTGTCAGGCTGTGCAATGTGTCGCTCTTTTGACGGTCCTTGGCCTTTTACATCAAGCCACTCAAAGCGCTCGAGCTCCGTCAGTGTTTCCGATGCTGTTGCCGGTGACACTTCCGCTAACTTCGCAATTTCTTTGACGCCGAACCAATCTTGATGGTGCATTAGAAGTGTATGAAGCACTTGAGAACGCTTGCCTCGAAATAAGCTGCGTATTGACTTTTTTAGCGTCTTGGGCGGAGGTTTTTCGACGTAGATAAATGCGCCGCTGGCGGGAATGAACAGGCTTCCTCCGGTGTCGTAGTAAGCCATGCCCTCGTTCCTGAGCAGTTCTTTTGCTCCAGGTGAAATCGATTGTGCGGCCAACATCGGTATGACGTCTCTTGAATGTTCATCTGAGCGCTTCGCCTCGGCTAGCCGAGGCATTTGCCAAAGGACCTGATGGGCGTCTCGTGGATAAATCGTCTTTTTTGCGTTAATGAGCAAAACGTAGCGTCTATCGGCAATATGGATCCCGATTTCGGCATCGATCGGATGGGCATGTCGAGCAAGCTTCGGACTCGGCATAGCCCCTCGCACCGCCACTTTCGGTAACTCGCCGAGGGCGCCGAGAAGTTTGTCAATCAGCTCCTGTTCGAACATATTCGTATCATTCATTGTCGTTTTTTCAAATTTTGCTGCGCAGTGAATAAACTTATTATGGCGAATATTTGGCGAATTGTCAAAATTTGCCGCTCAGAGAATTTTTAGATGATAGCGAACGAGAATGAGCCTGCCGAATTTCCCGTTCGTAGGCGGCTTCAATCCCACGACCGAAGGCATTGAGCGGAGAACCGTCAACAGTGCGAGCGCCGTGTCGAGATTGTCAACGATATTGCGCACGTGTGTCGCCGACGGACCACCGCCGACACACGGTTGAAGGTTTTCATGACAAGTTTCCCGAAAAAAGCCTCAACCACAGTATAAGAACACCAGTGTTTTGAAACGCAAAAATAATTCGGATTGAAGACGGTTTTCAACAGGCTATGCAAGATTGGATTTGGCCTATGAGCAGTTTGGTCGGGGTCATCGTTTCCTAGCCGATCCTGGGGCAAATGCTCGCGTTGAATTCGGCCTAGGATCACGTTCAAATCAGATTTGAATCAATCAACTTACCTCCAACATGATCCATATACTTTAGAGATTTCAAATGTGGCCCAATTAAATCCAAGAAAAGCTAGCCCCCTGAATCTCAAGTTGGTGGCATCAGTGCTGATCGCCCCGGCGGCAGAAGCGCTTGCCGGCGGCGCGGCTGTCGGCGGCGGACTTGGTCCCTTTGCCGGGCGTGGGGTGCTGATTGGGCTTGGCAATGACGGTCTGGAGGGCGGCTGCGAGCTGCCGGGTGGAGCGCTGCCCGCCGCGCGGCCACGGCTTGCGGGGCAGTGCGGCGCCCCAGCGCTCGCCCTGGGTGAGCCAGGACGCAGAGGTTGGGGTGCAGCAGACGGGCCCGTACGGCCGCCGCGGGCTTGGGGGGGGGGGTCTAGGACGATATGGCTATCCGGCCCCTCCGGGACGGAGCGGGCGATCTGCTTGAGGAAGTCGCGGACCGTCCGGGCCCGGGGGCGCCGGGAGCCCTTGCCGATCCCCGCGCCCGGGACGACGTCCAGCGCCGCGCACCGCGCGGGGGGGGGGGCCGGGGCGCTGGGAATCGTGCGTGCGCCGCTCAGCCATGCCCGGCCGCCTCGGCCGGACCGGCGGGGGGCGGGCGAGGGCCGGGAGCCGGCTTTTCTCGGCGCCACACCGCCCCAGCGCGGGGTCCGGCGGCGCCAGCGCGCGCCCGCGCCGAGGGCCCGGACCTTGTCCCCGCCGGGCGGGGCGCTGGAGAGCGGGAAGGGCTCGGCGCGGGGCGGCTGCAGGCCACCCGCGCCCCAGCTGCGCCGGGGCGGCGGGGGCGACAGTCCCGGCTCCCTGGCCAGCAAGCGGAGCGACTAGTGGGGGGCGTCCGGCGGGGGCGTAGGGAGAGACCGCTTGATGACCTCGGCCACCTTGTCATCCGGCAGGCGGCGCGGCCGGCCCGACCGAGGCACGGCCGACAGGCCGTCACGGCGGTCCGTCACGCAGCGGCGGTGCCCTGTGCCGACCGGGGGCGCGGGCACGCCCAGTGCCGCGGTGCCCGCCTTATGCGCCCGGCCGGCGGCACCACGCCGGAGCAGGTGGCCCCGCTCCACCAGCGAGCGCACCCCCCGAGCGCCCCGTGCCGGACGCGCACGAACAGCCCGCGCTTCCTCGCGCAGCACCACCGCCGCTCCCGGCCGACCCGCACCCCGCACCAGGGACAAGCCCTCCAGCGGTCCATGACGGAGGCAGCATATAATGCAATCTCCTTCAGTGCCAGGACACTACTGAGATTACTGATTATTGTTGGGAGAAATATTTGCCAGAGCAGTTCAGAACCACTAAATCGGCATCAAAAGCTGAATGAAATGATGTGACCTGGGAGGATTTGGACCGAATCGTGCCGGAACTTGAGTAGCGGTCTAAGCTATTGCTATATGTTGCATTCTATAGAATTATAACGAAAGTGGTCGCGGGGGCTTGCAACCACCGAAACCGACATTTGCTTGTCGTGCCAGCCTGATGTGAGGCTGAAACTAAGAATCTCGACAAAGCCAGCGCCTATCAATACCGCCCAGAAACTTTCGCAAGTGCTCCTGCGCGTGCTGAACAACATCCTCCATGAGCCGCACCCGCAGCTCTCCCTTCACAGTTTCCAATCGCACCGATTTTCCGTCCGTCCTATGCTCCTTACGGAGACCGGCTGGCACGACGAGACGACCATTGGTTCCCATTTTCGCGCGGACAGCAATCCTGTCACGTCTCCCGTTCCTAACAGACAGCTATATGGGTAACGCCCCTATAAATGGCAAATCACAAAAATTGGTAGGATTTCAGAATGGGGTTGAAATTCTCTGTTTGGGAACCCATCTTCCAAAAAGAACGAAACGGGAATAGTAGGCATGACCGTCACGCTCGCAAAGCAGGCAGAAGCCTAGCTGGAGGCGCTGGCAAAAGCTCTGGAAATCCCGTCATCACGATACGAACAAGCGGAGAAGATATATAAGTCTCCCGGGGAATGGCTTCGCCGAGACGAGTCGACGGTGAGCACTTTCGCCCCGGACGTCTTTGTACAAGGTTCTTTCAGATTGGGCACCGTCATCAAGCCACAGTCCGAAGACGAAGACTACGATGTCGACTGCGCCTGTGTTTTGACCAATCTGGACAAGGCAAAGCTATCGCAAGCGGGCCTGAAGGAGCTTCTTGGGGGAGAAATCAAGCTTTATCGCAAGAGCAAGGGCATCACGAAAGAAGCTCAAGAAGGTCGGCGCAGCTGGCGCCTCGTATACACCGCCGGCGCACAGTTTCATATGGATATCGTGCCGAGCATTCCGAACGGAAAAGATCAACGCCGTTTGCTCGAAACTCACAATCTGGATGCACGGTTTGCCGACACAGCCATTGCAATTACGGGCAACGAAGTCCCGTTGTACGACGAGATTACGGCCGACTGGCCGCGTTCCAATACCCGCGGCTACGCGGAATGGTTCAAGTCTCTCGGATGGGCGATGTATTCGTGCGCCGGCGCGAACAGGTGCTCAACAAGATGCGTGCAGAGGGCGTCACGGCCAGCATCGAAGACATTCCGACATACCGTGTCCGGCCCCCCCTTCAGTCAGCGATCATGATATTGAAGCGTCATCGCGACACGATGTTTGCGGAAAAACCCACCGACAAGCCCATCTCGATCATCGTGTCTACGCTGGCAGCGCCCGTCTATCTAGGCGAGGAAACGATTGGTTACGCTCTTCTTTCAATCTTGAGCCGAATGGAAGAAGCAAGCGAGCATGATGGCCCAAAATACATCATCAAGAACCCAACCGGCACCCTCGAAAACTTCGCGGACAAGTGGGAAACCCATCCCGAGCGAGCGCATGCATTTTTTACTTGGCTTGAACAGGCTCGTAAGGACTCTGCCAACGCTGGACACTTGGTTGAACATCGACGCATGGCGAGCGTACTGGCGAGCCGCATGGGCAGAGATGTCATCGATCAAGGCCACTGATAACGTGCTACAGCAGTCGCGACCGGGCGGGTCTGGCTTCTGGGTGCTGCGACAGCGGCATCGGCTACTTCCGCGCCGAGCGTATCTTTCGCTGACGCTCCAAGGACTCCGAAAAAGCCGGACGGGTTTGCAGGACCTGATGGCTTTTCCGGAGCAAGCGGCTCTCTTCGGAGAAGGCCGCATTGACAAACCTCGAAGGGGGCGTTGACTGGCTGCGCGTTGGCAGGTGGCAGGCAAATACTGAACTTGCAATGTGTGTGGATTTTCAGATTTTCCATGGGGAAGAAGAATTTGCGTTTCAGATGGTTTATCCGAACGTATTCCCTGATGCGCCGCCAATGGTCTACACGGAAGACAGGTCACGAATGTCGCACCATCAATATGAGGCTGACGGCGAACTATGTCTCGAATATCGACCTGACGATTGGCATTCGTCGATCACCGGGGCCGATATGGTTGAGAGCTGCCAACGGTTGATTGCAGAGGAGCGTCGGGAGGACGGCGATATTGCGCATGCGCGCTCGGCCCATGTGGCGTCGTTGGGCCGTTATCTGCGTTCGAAGTTCTGCCGTTTCCTTATGACCGAGGCCGATCTTCGAGCCATCAACACACTGGCCGAGTGCACTTCAGAGTCTCTGGCATTACGTGATCGGAAAGCTGCCTCAACATTCATTGTTTCAATTAACTATATCGGTTCCAGGGAAACTCCGGTGTGGACCAGCGATCTGGTGATGCCGAAGGACGAAACTGACGATGCTGGTTTCGTGGCGCGCCCGCCTGGGCTGGGAAAGCAAGGAAACATCAAACCGGCAGCAGCTCAGTCTTCTGGGGCCGGGAACTGTCGGGCTTCGGCGTCCGGGTCTACCCCTTCGGGCCCAAGATCTCCATCGCACAGTCCCGGTACAACGGCCCCTCGCCCCGAGCCGCGCTGGGCCGCCGTGGGGTGCTTGTCGGCCGATCAGGCGCGAAAGAAGGCCGCACCCGCCATCGCCCGCCTCAAGGCTGGAGAGGACCCCTCGCCTTCGCCCGCCGGGGCGGCCACGGATTCCACGGGTGCCGAACCTGCGGAACGCTCCCTGGACGAACCGGTCGCCGTCCGGTGCAAGCCGCGCAGCGCGCAAGCATCCCCGTGGCTGGTCAGGAAGTGCGTTCGGCCCGAACTTGGCGCGCTGGAGGGCGGCTCGGTCGAGCGACAGCACGTCGTGGCCCGCCCTCCTCGCCAGCGCGCCACACCCTATCCGGCCAACCGGCTCATTGAGCTGGGGCGGAAGCGGTGCACCCTCGCCGAAGCCTGGGGCCCCCGCCGGGACGGGGGCAACCCGTGCCGGTTCATGCCGAAGGACAAGGCGGAGACGCGGGCGCGCTTCCTGACGGAGGAGGAATCCCGGCGCCGCGGCCGGGTTCTCGGCCCGGTCGAGGCGGAAGGGGCGGCATCGGGCGCGGGGGGCGGGGCCCTTCGGCTCCTGCATGAGGACCGGCTGTCGTCCAGGCGAGAGCCGGGCTCTGCGCTGGGAGGACGGGGCTCTGCAAGCGCGGGAACTCCGGTTGGGCGCCGGCAAGACGGGGGCGCGGAGGGTTCCGTTGTCGCGTGGCGCGCCGGCGGTTCTGGCGTCCCTTCCTCGTGCCGCCGACAACCCCTGGGTGATCGCCGGCCGGAAGCCGGGGGGACGCTTGACGGACCTCCAGAACCCCTGGCGGCGCATCCGGCACCGAGGCGGTCTCGGCGATGTGCGGATTCACGACTTGCGGCACAGTTTTGCTTCCCGTGCCCTGGCTCTCGGCGAGAGCCTCCCGATGAACGGGAAGCTGTTCGGGCACACACAGGAGCAAACGACCGCACGCTCTGCACACCTGGCCAGCGAGTCCGTGAACGTGTCGAGGTCACAGGTCGGGGGCAGTAGGGGTGACGCCATCCGGGGCACGGATCGCGCCCCGGAGTCCGTGTCAAGCGTGCAGTACGGGAGGGATTGAGGCTGGAAATGCGGGACTGCGGGCACAGCGATGACAGAGCCGGGGCGAGCATCGCTTACGCTCAGGGAGAGAAAGCAACTGGGCACTGTAGTCACACCCGTGAAGGGTGTAGGCAGGCGTCGTTGTCGATGTCCAGGTGGGTGTCGAGATCGGCGGTCCGGGGGGGGGGTACGCAGGATCTTGGTGGGGATGTCCAGCGCCGCGCGAACAGCGTGGTCGCACCGTGGCGCATGGGCCAGCCGCATCAAGCGGGAACGGTCCAGAGCCCGGGTCCGGCTCTTCGCGTCCGATGCAAGGATCTGGAATAATGAGGACAAGTCGCGGGGTCGGTCAGGCGTTCGCGGGCCCGCTCAGGCGCGCTCGGCGCGGATGGCGAGGAGGTTCCGTGCCTCGCGCCCGCAGGCCACCCCGATCAGGTAAACCGGGCCGTCGTGGGCGCGGTACGCCTCCGCATAGCCCCGCGCCCGCATCTGCGCCAGCGCCGCATCCAGCGCAGCCGTACCGTCCTCGCCGTCGGCCATCTTGAACTCCAGCACGAAAACCTGCCCCCCGAGCCGTATCACCATGTCCGCCCGGCCCCGATGCGAGGCCTCCTCCACACTGAGGTCCACCCCGACCGCGCGCAGGCACATGTAGAAGAGGCTCGCATACCAAGCCTCGTAGCGTGCCAGATCGCCCTTCGCATGCCACTGGTAGGGGATCCCCGCCAGCCAGGCCCGGAGCGTCTCGCCGAAGCCCGCGAAGTCGTGCGCCTCCAGTAGCGCGCAGAACGCCCGCCCCCGCTCCAGCGGCTCGGCGCCCTGCTGCCCCAACCAGGCGAGCAGTTCGTCGTTCAGGCTGAGTCGGACCTCCAGGTTGGGATAGTCCAGCCGGTACAGGGTCCTGTGCCCCTGCTTCTCTTCTCCGGCGATGGTCAGGTAGCCGGTCTGGAAGAGCAACGCCTCGATGGCGATGTCCCCCACATCGAACTTCGAGACCAGCGTCGTGTCCGCCAGCCGCCCCTCCAGTTCCATCGGACTCACGGATTTCTCCATCAGCAGCCGGAACAGCAAATTCGGCGACCCGGTCTCGAACCAGTACGGCCGGAACTCCCGGCTCCGCAGGAACAGCAGCACGTCATAGGGATTGTAGACTCGCTCCCCGCCCCGCCAGTGGTAGCCGTTGTACCAAGTGCGGATCTGCGCCCGGTCCAGCCCGGCCAGCTCGGGGCCGAACACCCGGTCCAGGTCCTCCTCGCGGTAGCCGCAGATCGTGGCGAAGCGCGGGTCGAGGCTGATGTCCTCGAGATTGTTGAGCCCGGAGAACAGACTGCCCTTCGAGAACATGCTGACCCCGGTGACGAAGACGAAACGGACATGTCTGGCACTGCCCTTGACGATGCCGTAGAAGCCCCGCAGGTAGTCCCGGTTGGCCGTCGCGAGTTTCGGGTCGTGGAGCACGTCGAGGATCGGCTTGTCGTATTCGTCCACCAACACCACCACCTGTCGGCCGGTAGCGCCGTGCAGGCGGTCGAGAATGTTTCGCAGGCGTCTCGGACCGGTATCGGAGGTCCGGGCGGGCGGAAGATCGTGCCCGCGCTCCACGCTCTCCAGTTGCTCGATGATGTCCCCTTCGATCTCGCCCGGCTCGTTGTATTTCCCGCCGAAGCTCAGCCGCACCACCGGATGCGGCACAGACCACTCCCAGTGGGGGTGGATGGCCAGTCCCCGAAACAGGGGTTCGTGGCAGGCGAACAGCGCTCGCAGCGTGTCGAGCAGCAGGCTCTTGCCGAACCGGCGCGGCCGGGACAGGAAATAATGGCGCCCCTCGTCCACCAACTGCCGGACAAGCGACGTCTTGTCGACATAGTAGAAGTCCTCGCTCCGGATCGTCGGGAAGTCCTGGATCCCGATCGGAAGACGGCGGCGGGTCATCGGGCTCTCCTTTCGCGGTGCCGGCACCTGCGGCCAAGTGGGGGTACGGAACTGCCCTGCCATGGCTCCGAATGTCCCGGAACGGTCGCAGCGAATACACGGCCACGCTATCTGCCTGCCACTCCATGAGCAAGGGAGGGATATGACCGAGGCGAACAGGGCCGGCAAGCCGAAGGCCCAGCCAGAGGTCAGGCTCCGGCGGGACGCCGGCAGCTTCGTGCGACAGTTGAACGCCAAGGCTGTGGTCCGCCGCCAAGCGCGCGGGGCTTTTCGCGTGGCGGCCCGGCCGATCCGGTCGTCTGAGGGAGCAGCGAACAGCGAGGCCCTTGCGATCTGAACCCGGGCGGCGGTGCCGAAGAACTCCCGTCGGTCAGCGCTTCGACGGCGCATTCGACGAGGAGTCGGGTGGCACTCAGGGCGCTTTTCTTCGCCACTTCGATGCGCTCCCATTGTTCCGGGAACACGCAGACATACTTGTTCAGCGTCGTCCTGTCTGCAGAATCGGTCACGGCTCTTGCTCCCGTCGGATATCATATGGGCCGACACGGCCGACCCAACATACGGTCGAGGTCTCAGTCCACGGCAATTCTCTGTGCGTCAATGGACCGGTGCAGGGATCACATGCGACGCCTCCCCACCGGAAACAGGGCCTGGATCCAACGCCAGTCGGCGCCACCGATCAGGAGCGCGATGCAGATCCCGCGATATCCGGGAGCATGCGGGGCGTGGAGGATGGTCTGTGCGATCATCCTCCGGGCGGGACATGCGCACAGTACCGACAGCGTGTCGATCGCCCCCGATCGGTGGCAAGTGTTCCCGGCACGTCAGAGCGACGCCCCCCTGCGACCGGTCAGCGTCGCATCCCCCTGCGCCAACACTCGCAGCCCCGGTGTGGAGGGCACCATCGGGGCGGCCGGTGTGACGGAATGACGCCTTTGGCGGCGTCATCGGGCAGGGTCGCTCTGCACGCCGGCACCGCCGGCACCGCCGGCGCCACACAGGATTGCAACCCGTGCGGCGATTAGGCGAGACGCCCGATCCGCGACCTTCGCGCGCGTTCCGCGTGGTCGTGCGCGCACCAAAGTAACGGATCGGGCCGCGGAGCGGAGGGGCATGGTGCCGTCCATCACACAGGGTGCACCGGACGCCGGACAGGTGCGGGGTTGCTCCCGCAGCGCAGACGCTTCGTCTCACAGGGTCCCTGGGGCCAGAGATCCCGTGTCACAAGTTCTCGCGGCGCACCGGTGAATGGGGGCAGCGCTGGTATCGCTGGCGATGCGGTCTCGGTTCACTTGCTCCCGCGAGCGCAGCGATCGGCCATTCACCCGTTCCCGCGGCGTCAGCCGCGCCGACGCGGTAACGGTTGCACGGACTGTTGTGCGAAGCACGCGACCGGACGCGGCGACGGCAGCGCCTGCACGACTGCGGGCGGTAGTGCGGGCACCGGTGAACGGCGAAGCCGTCCCCGGCGACAACGGGAGTGAGGGAGTGCAGGAAACCGCGCGCCGAGGCAATGCGCGGCGCCAGCACGGCCGACAAGCACGAGCAAAGGCGGGCATACGCGTTTGCCGAAGTGCAGCGGGCAGTGCAGGGCAGATCGTCGGTAATCATTTCGCGGACGATGTTACGGTCGTGCTCGCGTTCGTTTTTGATGCGGAGCCGGCACAATCGGCGGTTCGGTTCGGCTGGGCGGCAACCGCCCCCGGTGCAGACGCCTCCAGCGATACAGCCGGCGGCGCGACGTGCGGCGGTACGCCAGAATCGCTCGCGCCCCCCGGGATCCGAGTAGGACACAAGGGCCTCCTCGGCTTGTCGGGAAGTCAGGACTGCATGATGTTCCACCGCCGCTCCACGAACATCCCTACGGCCCGCTAGCCCCGGAGCCGCACCCTGCAGTGTGCGCAGCCTGATCTTGTCGCGACGGCGGCCTCGTTGCGGGCCGGGCACATCTTCTCGACCCCTTTCCGCGAATCGTCCGGGACGGCGATTCGTGGTGGGAGATTTCCCCCATGTCTCTCCGGGCCAATCAGGGCGGTGCATCTCCTCCTTGATCAGACGTCCGCAGCGCGCCCGGCGGCCGCTCCCCCGGACCGGCTGCCGAGGACATCGCAGCGTCGTATGGTAACGCCACCCCGCCGACCGCGCCGTTCGAATCGTTGTCGAAAGGGCAAACGTGCTGGCCCAGCCCGGAGGGAAGGCGGCTGCGCGCGGCGCGAGAGGTGCTGCAGGGGTCTTCGGCTTCGCGGGTTCCGTCCCCAGGATGCGGTGATCAACGCGCTCCTCAATGACCGCCATGCGCTCACCGTGATGCCGACGGGTTCGAGCATCGCTCTGCTTCCAGATTCCCGCCCTAGTCATGGACGGCCTCACGGTTGTGGTGTTGTCCCTGATCGCCCTGATGCAGGACCAGGTGTCCGCTCCCAAGCTGGCGGGCGTGGCCTACCTCGGTCAGTCAGCTGAGCAGCCGGACGCTGTCCGCCCCTAGGCTGGCGGGCGTAGCCGCCGACTGCATCAACTCCGCGAACGACAGGGACGCCAATGTGGCGACCTAGCGGCGGGCGGCGGGCTGGCCGCGGCTTCTCTACATGGCCCCGGAACGGATGATGACCGAGCGCATGCTGGCGGCGCTCGCCCGCCTGCCGGTCCGGCTCTTCGCCATCGACGAGGCCCACTGCATCTCGCAGTGGGGTCCGGCCTTCCGGCCGGAATACGAGGATCTGTTCTGGCTGTGCGCCCTCTTTCCCGGCGTTCCGATCACGGCGCTGACGGTGTAGGTAGCGGTCAGAAAGAGCGCTTGTTTGATGGAGTTGTGGGTTTTTGTGAGGCGCGCCGCCCATTGTGATGCTCTGGGCCCCCGGCGCGTGGAGATTTTCACCTGCCAAAGGAAAGGGGTGTCTTGGCGATAGCGGGGGCGTCCCCGGGCTGCGACAGGGGTTAGTCTCGGGCTGTTGAGGACGATGCGGCCCGGCCCCGTTTGCTTGGTCGCAACAGCCGACGCCGCCCCCTCGAGCCATGCAAGGCGCGGCCCGTATGCGCAGTATCGCAGGCGTTCGGGCGTGGGACCACCCCCCGAGCAATCGCTTTTGGGGCGTCATGCAGGGGCTCGGCTCAAGTTGAGGAGGCAGTCGTCGTTCCAGGCGGGGCGCTGGAGTGGTCTGCGCAGGGCGTCATGTGTGGGTTCGCGGCGGGCGCTGTTGCGGGCGCGGCGCCGCCGGGCGAGGTTGTCGGGGCCGTGATCCTTGCGGTTGCGCGGTCGGTCCTCGTTCCTGGGCACGGCGCACCCCCAGGGCCGGCAGTTTGCGAGGGCCCAAGGGGCGCGCGCGGCGGGCTGGCAGCGCGCGGGGGCGCACGGCGCGCTCAGGAGGGAGGAGCGGGGTTCGGGTTGCGGGCTCTTTGCGGTTGCGCGTCTGGCCGGGGCGCGCGCGCCGCCAGGCGAGCTCGTGGCACCCCGGGGCGCGGCGCGAGGCGCCCGGGAGCACCGTCACCAGGCTGCCCGGAGTGGCGGTTGTCCGCCGGGGCGGGATCCTCCCGATCAAGCCGTCCAGCCTCATCCAGGCTGCCCGGAGGGCCCTTGAGCGCCCGCACCTCGTCCCCGCCCCGGGCGGGGACGGCCGCGGCGGGCGCCCGCTGGGGGGGCCTGGCGTCCGCCGTCACGCTCCGATCCTTGAGCGCCAGCCGCGCCAGCAGCTTCGGCCGCGCCGCGCGCGCGTTGGCCTTGTCCTCGCCCGTCACCGGGCCGCGCACGAGGCGGGCTTCGGCGGCCAAAGCCTGCCCCAGAGGCCCCGGCGCGCGCAGCGGCAGCGGCGCAGGCACGCCGCAGCGACTTGCCGGCAAGGGCGCTCACCTCGCCGTCCAGCACCGCCGCCCAGGCCGCCAGAAGCCGCCGCCGCACCCTCGGCAAGCGGGCGGGAGCAAGGGCGGTGAACAGGGCCGAACACGCATCGGGGCGCGGAAGGCCGGGCTCCAAGCTCATGCAACGGCGCAGACACCCCTCCTTGGCCCGCCCGCACCGCTCCCTGGCCGCGCCTCCCGCCCCGCCGCCCCAGGTCGCAAGCAACGCAAGCCTCAGCATCTCGGGCAGCGAATGGCGCGGCGCAGTGCGGCGACGCGGCTCCGCACCCCCTGCGAAGACGGACGAACACTCTTCCCTCTCACACCTCCACTCTCCAGAAACCCAAGCGGGAGGGTGAATCGCAAACACAAGCGCCTCACAGTTCATCTTCAAAAGCGATTCCCCTGGGACCACCCCGTCTCATCGGTCTTTGCGATGGGGAACGCCGCCCGCCTATTCACCCGCGCTTGCTGCCATCGCCAGGTTGTCCTGTCCCGACCGTGCGATCACGGCAACATCTATTGCTCGCTGTCCTGCAGCCTCTGGGCACGGAGGCGGTCTCTGCTCCTTGCCGGGTGCCGCTACCAGAACAGCCACCGGGGCCGTCACAAGCATGCCGAACGCCAGCGGCGCTGCCGCGAACGCCGCCTCCGCCCGGTGGCTGAGGAGGGTGTCGTGCGCAGAAAGTGCCGCAGCACCCTTTGACTACCGCGCTGCGGCGTCCTTGGCACGCAGACCGGCGGGGCGATTTAGAAGGAGGCCCTTCGGGCCCGACCGTCCCGCCAGGGTGTTTCGCTGCGAGCGCTGCGGGCGGTTCTGCGCCGGGCGGTCTATTCGGGCCTGCGCCCGGGACGAAGGGAATGAAATGGAGATCGACAAGCAGGCCCGGGCCGAGATCCTGCTCCTGTATTTTGCCGAGAATTGGAAGCTCAACACGATTACGGTCAACTCGGCCTCCATCACGCCACGGTCGAACGCGCGGTGGTGGCCAGCGGGGCACTCGTGCGTGCAAGGAAGCGCCGGCCCTCAATGATCAATCCGTTCTGCCCTTCATCCGCCGGACCCTGATCGCCGACCAGAGCTATAACAGTGACCACTTCCGCGCACTCCTCGCCGGGCGTGCCACCCGTAGGGCGCCGGTCTCCTGCGATGCCGCCCTCTCCAACCGGCGTACCCGCATCGCCGGCCTGGGCGGCAGGCCCACGGAGAGGCGTCGCCTCGCCCGGCGAGACGACCGCCGCGCCCACCCCTGCGTCTGCGCCCTCTGCATCGCTGCGACCGGCATCTGCTAGGTATGAGTCCTGAGGCTAGGGCCTGTTCCCCCTCATGCGCATGATTATGGTCTCCTCGTTGGATGGAACTCACGCAAGCTCCATACGACCGGAGCGCGCCTCATCTCCCGGTGCCGCGCGGCCCTGTCCGCCTCTCCCCTCGCCACGTACTTACCGCCATCTTGTCTGTCGCCGAGCAGGGCGGCACAGGGCGCGGGTTGCCGGCCTGCTTTGGCACCTGCCCCCCCTCTCCCCCCGGCTGCCCCGCTGGTCGAAAAACGGGGTGCTCGCCCGGGTCTTCGCGCATTTGCAACGAGAACAGAGCGGGCGCCTCACGCGGGCGGCCCGGTCGCTCGACCGCCCCCTCGTCCAGGTCCCTCCCGCCGGCACGGGAGCGCGAAAACAACCGGCCCCCCTCCCTCGGCCGCTCCCGAGGCGGGTGGACCACCACGATGCCTAGGGGTGCCGCGGATGCTCGCCCGGGCCCGCCCCCGCCGCCCCGGCGGGCCGCCCGTGGCGGACTCGCCGGGGCCCGCCCCCCGCCCATCCCGCGTTGCTGAGGGACCGGGCGTACGAGGGCGCCCAGACGCGGCCCCTAGCCGTGGCGCTGGGGTATGCGCCCGTGGGCCGCCGCGGCGAAGCCGGGTGAGACCTTGGGCGTCTGCCCGGGAGCTGTACAAGCGGCGCAATGAAATTGAGCGGTTGTTTCGTCGATTGCAGGGGTTCCGCCGCATCTTCTCGCGATGCGAGCAACGCGACATGCTCTTCCTCGGATGCATCGTCTTTGCCCTCATCATTGATGCCTTGCGATAGTGTTAACAGGCCCTAGTTAGTTTCCCGCAGTCAATTCCAAAGCATTCCCGCTATCTGAATGCTCAAATGCATCCGCATAACTCCGTATATGAGCCGCCGAAACACCTTCATCGCGCAGAGATTGTCTCCAATTCTTCGCGATTGTCTCGGCTATTCGGAACGCTTCCAGCTTGGCCTCGGCCAGGGGCAATTCAAAGAACTCGCAGGCCTCCAGTGCGATACCGAGGGAGGCGTCGAACGATCCACCCTGAATGATCCCGGTCTCAAGAACGCGGTGCCGAACAGGAGAAGGGTTGATGTCGAAGGCCGGCGACAGCCGCCACCGGTCGCCACCGGTATAGATGAACCCGTGGTTCTTCAGGTGATCGTCCTTGTTCGATACGAGAATGGTGAAGACGATCCGTCTCCAGAGTTCATGCAGGTCCTCGACGGGATTGCTGGAAATCTGCCGGATCACATCGGCGATATCCGTGTAGAAACCACCTTCATCGTTCTGCCAGTCCAGCGCGGTGCGGGCCGAGATGTAGGGGATACGCGTATCGCCGCGCCGGTCGAACCGACGGACCAGTGCGATAGGACTGTCGCTGTCGCGAAGCTCAAGCCTCGCGTCGGCGACGCGCAGACCGCACATGGCCGCCAGTTTCAGCGTTGCCACTTCGGTGCGCTCAACGGGCTTCGTGTCTTGGGCGGATGTGAACTTGGCGATCCACAGATGGCCGTCACCCTCGACATTAGCTTTGGGGCGCGCGCCCCCAAGTGACCCTGCAACACCAGCCAGATCGCGCGCGTCCTCTTGCGTGCCGCCCGTATCCCGTTCGAAGCGCCGAGCCAGAGTGCGCAAGCGTTCGAGTTCGACCAGTCGGGGAATGGGCGGCGTGAGGTCAGACAGCGGATCCATGTCATCGCCGAGGAACCGCAGCGCCCCTTGCCGCGTGCGATCATCCGACAGGACGAGATAGTCGAATTCGCTGAGACCGCCGCCGAGCGCCTTCGCCATCAAGGCTCGGCCCCAGGAATCTGGCGCGGCATCAGCGAAGCATCCGGGCAGCGCCGACCGCTTGTCGTCCCTGCCGGTCGAAAAATGACTTCCTTCGCGCAGCGGCAGTCCCGGGGACAGCGCGAAACGATCCGAGGCTTCGAGCCACTCGTCCGCATATTGGAATTGCGAATGCTGGCGTCGCCCGTCACTCTCGAAGCGCAGGCGTCCAACGATCCGTTTTCCTTCCCCAAGGGCGACGATGGCTTCGGGCATCAGAAACCGACCCCTTCCTCATCATCAATGGCAGGGAGAGGTTGCTTCTGACCTTTTTTTTCGGCGGTCCGAATGGCCGTTCGCTTGCGGCCGATCCGCTTCGGGAGCGCATCCCTGTCGAGAAGCAAGCCGGTATCGTCAGAGCCAGCGTCAAGAAAATCGGATATGCGGTCGATCTCGCCGAGGACCAGACAGGCCATCGCCAGCGTACCGATGCCGACCCCGTCATCGCCTTTCTCCAGACGCGCGATCGTGCTCCCGGACACGCCGGCCCGTTCCGCAAAGTCTTTCACGGAGATCCGCCGCTTCAAGCGCGCCGTCCTGATATTCGCTCCCAGGGCTTCGAGCGCCCGTCGCGCACTCACAGAGTTTACTTTAACCACTAGATCTGACGTCCAAACTATGGTCAACCATCAAATACGACAGATAATATAAATGAAGTCGGATGACAACCCTGTACGATGGCTGCGGTTGGAAGCATTGTTGTCCGAAACATGCCACGCGCTTCGGACAGCGCACCACTGACTAGAAGTCGAGGGTCCACATGTTGGAAGGACAGCGTAGGAAGGCCCGTCCACTATGTGCCTGACGGAGAGCCGATTAGTGGCCATGCGTGATACATATCCTCTCACTTCAGAACTTACAGTTGGCGGTTTGTATCACCGATATGAAGCAGGCGGGTGGCGAACCTGCCGAAGGGGGCGGAGGATCTGTGGGAGGTACTGACCGAATGGGACAGTGACAGCCGCAACACGCTCTTCGCCCATTGCGTAGCGATGACGGTCAATGCGGTTCGGGAGCCGTACCGCAAGCCGCGCCAGATCGCCCATGCCGACATACTGTATTCAGACGCGTACGCGTGAGGCGGTCGGCGGCCCGCGAGGAGCGCCATCCGACGGGTGGGCGTTGCTGCAAGCGGGCGTATAAGGAGCCTGATGAGGAGGTCCAGGATAATTGCACGGATCTGGAGAGGCGGAGCATGAAGATCGCTGCGTAGGGTTACCAGTGGTGCGACAACGCGCCGGGGGCGGTGGACGGAGTGAACCAGAGGAGCGTCTCGGCGCAGGGGTCGTTGCACGCCAGCGCCCAGGGGCAGGTGGTGAAGCCGCAGGGGGTGTGGAAGGCGACTTAGGGGAAGCGGCCGGCGACGGTGCGGGCGGACGCGGGCGACGGCAACGAGGCGGATCTCGGGAAACTGGAAGCGCTCGGGGTAGACGGATCTAGGGCGGTGGGCCGGGAGGGCCGTCGCCAAGGAGCGGTGGACGCGCCCAGGGATCCAGCGAGCGTGCGCATGGCGGAGAAGCCAGCGAAGGAGGTGGGCCGGGCGCAAGACACGAGCGCAAGTGGCTTTCGGATGCGCCGACCGGGTGGGTCAGGCAGGCGTTAGGATTTCGACGGGTCAGGGTGCGCGGCCTTCACAAGGTGCGCGGCGAGGGGAACTTGGTGGGCCGGGCGTTACACATCAAGAAGATGCGTGGGTGTTCGGAAGTCGCATGACCGGGATTCCGCCCGGCCCTGGGGCGGATCAAGAGCCGCTTCATATCTTCTTGAGCCGCCGGACAACCATCCCACGGCCCGAAGACCGACAGCACCCGCGCAAAGAGGCCGTGGTTGAGGTTCCAGACAATTCGCCAAGCCTCACGTCATCATACGGCGCAGGCTCCTAGGGCGACTTCCGACCGGCCTCGCCATCGCTGGCGTCATAGGGTCCGACAAAAGCCTTGGCCGCACCGGCGGCAACGCCCATGCCGACCTTGCCGCCCGCCTCTTCACAAGGGCCGGCAATCCTGTTCGAGCCGTCGGACCAACGGGGCGCCCTTCAGAGGGGCTCAGAATACAGGGCTGCGTACCGATAGCGATGCGGGAAATCTCACTGACCTGACCTGCGGGATCCGACGCCTTGTGGTCGAGGATTTTACGGGCGAGTTCGGCAAGGGCGCGGCGGTTGCTGTCGGGACGCCGCCACCCGTGGTGCCTGTTTTCTCGCACCCGACAGCGCCTATCGCGGGATAGGCCATAGCGTCCGAATGGAATGCCGGCCCCCCATGCCCACATGGACCTGCAGTTGGCATTGTTCGGACAGGAGGCGGCGTAACGGGCCTCCTGTCCGGTTCTTCCCCCAGCGGGCCGCACAGATCATGCCGCGCTTTACCAGCGGGGGCAGCAACGTCACCGCTCACTCGCTGAAGGGGACGTCAAGGGCGACCCGGTCAAAGACCGGGTCGTACCGGACGCGGTACTCGGAGAGGAGCGCAGCGGGATCAGTTCCTGGCGCACATCGGGAGGATTGCCGACGACAAACTCCTATGTCGCCGGAAGGCCGGTCAGAAGGCAATCCCCGTGTACGAGCCAGCCTTCCGGTCAAGACACGCTGCATCTGCTTCATTGATGTCGTCCGAGCGAAGTGCATGAGAACCCGTGGAGCGGGTCTCTTCGCAGGAAGCCTGGGAAAGTTCGATGGCGCGCAGGCATCGTGCCAGATGGGGGGGCTGGAATTGGGCGCTCCGGCTGCGTCCAGGCGGCACGCAGCCCCTCGGCCGCCGGAAGAACGCAATCACCCTCGCCACAGAACGGTTCAAGAAACGATAAGTTCCAGAGCGGGTGGTCGCTCGTGTAGCCGACGAGGTCAAAAATGGACTCGCCCCCCTCTCTCGGCGCGTGAAGACAGCGCCCCGGGATTCGGCTCCGGACTGAGACAATCGTGCAAGCGCGTTCGGCAATGGGGTAGCCCCCCGGCAGGAAAGGCCGCGGCGCGCTCGGGCGTCCGGCGGCCCATTGTCGATCATCTTCCGTCACCCGGAACTGGACGAGTCGTTCCGGGCGTTCTCTCTGTGTTGCGTCCCGTCGGGTCCATTCCGAACACAAGACCGCGCCCGGCATCGCCGAGCAGTGCCAGCGTCCGAAGCCCCGACCGTCAGCCCCGTCGAACAATGGCCGCATGGACAGGATCCGCCTACAAGACCTGCGGATACCCGGCTGGCGGCAGGATCTCGGCGGCGTGCTGCGAACGGCCGTCAGCCTAACAGCCGACCGCGACAGTGGCCTCCTGGGGTAGGATTGATTCCCCAACGGGCAAGAATTGCGGGTTCGGGCCCGGCTGGCGGCTTGATCGAAAAAGACCAGGGGAATATTGATGGCGTACTCCAGGTGGCCGGCCCGGAATTCCGCCTCGGTGCGGACGCCCAGTTAGACGACCGCGGCACCCTGGCTCAGCACCTCGTGAGCTTCCGGCGGGGTTCTCTACGCAAGAGCCATGAATATCCCCTCTTTTGTTGACGCGGGCGGGTCTGATATGGGAATACCCACACACGAGGCCGGGACATTCCC
Source organism: uncultured Binatia bacterium (SeqCode) (assembly GCA_965116085.1). Taxonomy (GTDB): domain Bacteria; phylum Desulfobacterota; class Binatia; order Bin18; family Bin18; genus Bin18. The sequence goes on along the minus strand of OZ220487.1, from coordinate 2,429,737 downwards.
GGCCCCTGGCAACCCATCAAGCGAGGCACGAACGAGAATGCGAAAGACCTAGTAGAGAGAGAGGATCACACAATGGAAGAAGCCGTCTATTGGAGGCGTGAAGACAGTATTGCAACCATTACCCTGAACCGGCCAGCCCAGTTTAACGTGATGAATAATGAGCTCTCGGCCGGCTTACGCACGGCCTTGATGGAATGCTGGGATGATGACGAGGTGCGGGCGGTGATTCTCACCGGGAAGGGCAGGGCGTTTAGCGGGGGCGGCGATATCAAGTTCTTCGTCGACGCCCTGGCGCAGCAGCGTATTATTCCAAGCCTGGAGAAAATGATGCCTGTCCTGCACGCGGCCATTGCCATGGTCCGCGAGATTCCCAAACCGGTTATTGCCGCCTTGAACGGCGTCGCCGCGGGCGGCGGATTTGGTTTGGCTCTCGCTTGTGATTTCCGCATTGCCTCGCCTCAGGTCAATCTCGTCACGGCCTTTCTGGGTATTGGCGCAAGCCCGGACTCCAGTTCCACCTTTTTCCTGCCCCGCTACGTAGGATTGGCCAAAGCCACCGAAATGTTTTTGCGCAACAAACCGGTTCCGGCCGAGGAGGCGCTGAACCTGGGGCTGCTGACCATGGTGGTCGAGCCCGACCAAGTGATGGCTGAGGCGAGAAACCTGGCCGAAGAATTGGCCCAAGGCCCGACTGCTGCGTTTGGACGGACCAAACTGCTGCTCAACGAAAGCCTCGGCAACTCCTTACAGGAACAACTGCACAGCGAAGCCCGCTCGATCACCCTGTCGATGGGAACACCCGATTTCGCGGAGGGGATTACGGCCTTTGTCGAGAAACGCAAGGCCCGGTTCACAGGCAAGTAGCCCCCTGCTCGAAGATAGTTATGCAAGCCGTTACCATTGCAGCGCCGGGCGGCCCGGATGTTCTCAAGCTGAAGACCATTCCTGATCCGATACCAAGTCCTGAACAGATTCTTGTCCGGGTACATGCAACCGCACTCAATCGCGCGGACACGCTTCAGCGTCAGGGCCAATATCCGCCGCCGCCGGGCGAGTCCGACATCCTTGGGCTCGAACTCGCCGGAGAAGTGGAAGCCGTGGGCGCGGACGTCACTGCGATTGCCGTGGGCGAGCGTGTCTTCGGCTTGGTCGGCGGGGGCGGCTATGCGGAAAAGGCCGTCATGGATGCCCGTATGGCCATACCTATTCCCGAGGGCTGGAGCTTCGCCCAGGCTGCAGCCGTCCCGGAAGTATATTTCACCGCTCAGGAAACGATGTTTACCCTGGCCGGTTTGCAGCGGGGTGAAACCATCCTGATCCACGCCGGGGCGAGCGGAGTAGGGACGGCCGGGATTCAGATGGCCCGTGAGACCGGCGCAACCGTGCTGATCACTGCCGGCTCGGCCGAAAAGATCCAACGTTGTATGGATCTCGGGGCGACCGCCGGCTGCAACTACAAAGAGCAGGACTTCGCCGAGTGGGTGCAACACGCCACCAAGGGAAAGGGCGTTGATGTCATAGAAGATTTTATTGGCGCGGCGTATTGGGACAAGAACCTCAAAAGCCTCACGCTTGGCGGCCGGCTGGTCCTTGTTGGCGTGATGGGCGGAGTCAAAGTGGAGGCGAATCTGGGACTGATTCTGAGAAAACGCCTCCAGGTGTTTGGCTCCGTACTGCGCGCTCGCCCCCTGGCCGATAAAATCGATATCACCCGCCGCTTTCAGGCGAACTGGCTGCCGCTTTTGACCGCAGGCAGAATCAAGCCCATTATTGATTGTCGCTTTCCCTTGGAGCGGGCAGCCGAGGCGCACCGGTATATGGAGGACAATAAGAATTTCGGCAAGATCATTCTGGAAATCCCCTAAGCGCAGCCTTAGGCAGGGACGGTCTCAACCCTCCCTCCTCCCTGTCTAGGCCCGCTTGAGCGTCAGTATGCTCCCCTCGCCATCGGCAGCAATATAGACGGTCCCGTCCCCACCCACGGCTAGACCGGAGAATGGTGTGAGCGGCCCTTGGATCAGACCGGCAATCCCCATGAGGATTTGCGGTGCGACGCCAGGCTGAGCACCGACCGGCAGACCGGAAGCGATCGTCTGTCGCTGCCTTGTGCCGAGCGATACGGCGATCAGTTCTTTGCTTCCTGAGTCGACAACCAGGAGTTGATCGCCAAGCAGGCCGAGCCCCTGGGGCGACGCCAATCCCTCGGCCACAGCTGAGCTACCACCATTCACCCGCGACACCTGCCCTTTCTCGGGCTCACTGACATAGCACGAGCCGTCATCAGCCACGACCACGCCATTCGGTCTGCCAAGGCCACGAGCTAAGACGGTGACGTGGCCGTCCGAGGTCACCTTGAGCAGGCGTCCCTCGCCGCCCTCTGCCACCACGACCGCGCCGTCCTGGGCCAGCGCGAGGCTATAGGGTTCGTTGAGTTCGCCCACCAGAATCTGCGACTCGCGGGTGCCGAAATCATACAGGACGACTTCGCCGGCTGAAGTCGTCACATATACGTTGTTGTTCGGGCCGGCAGCGATACCGCGGATAAAGCCGGGATAGCCCTCTTTGGTAAACAGCGTCGGACGGCGGACCTGCCCGTCCCGACTGACGGATATCATACTCATGCCATCGGCCGCATACACAGTGCCGTCGCCGGTCACGGTGATACCGAACGGACCGAGGAAACCCGCAGGGACCAAGACGCGCTCGGTTCCATCCGCCAGAATCTCGGCGACCCCGCCGTCCACAAAGTGAGAAATAAAGAGCCGGTTGTCATCGGCAAAGGCCAGATTATCGATCCCTGGACGGACATTTGCAATAACGGTCTTTTCTCCGCTTTGGATATCGATCCTTGTCACTTCCCCGCTGGCGGCCTGGGTTGTTGTCAGTAGGCCGTTCTGGTCAAACTTGACCGCGGTCGGAACGGCAAAGCCAGACATGAAACGCTCAGGGACACCGCCTTCGAGCGGGCAACGCCAGATTTCACCCGCCGCGATCTGCGGGAAGTACAGCTTGCCGTCGGGTCCAACCGAGAGCGCATTGGGCAACGGCAGGTTCTCGGCGATCACCCGCGGCTCTCGACCGTCCGGATACAGCTCAAACAGGCGCCCACCGGGACGGCACTCATCCATGAACAAGCGGTCCTGATAGGCGGTGATGCCATTTGCCGCGGGCACATTATCCGCGATGACCCGGACTGCACCACGGGGCGTACGAGCGCTGACCCGTGCGCTCATCACCTCGGTCACATACATGACATCGTGCGAATCAAAGGCGATATCATCCGGAGCCACAATCGGCCCACCAACCGGCGAAATGGTCTCACACGCGCCGCTGCCAGTATCGACCGCACTCACCTGGCTACCAAAAGCCTGGACCACGTAGAGTTTTCCGTCCGAACCCATACGCATCCCGTTCGCCCCGAACAATCCGCTAGGCGACGAGAGCCGCGCCAACTGCCAGCCGGCCGCAGCCTGGGGCTGTGTAGTTTCTCCATATCGATTCATATCCCCCTCCTTCGGTTGTGTACTGTCTATCCTATTGTCCTTATGAATACGGATTTTCTCCGCTCCCGCCAAGCTTGATGCGTCTCGTGCGACCTTCGGTCTGACCGGGCAACATGAACCGATTGGTGTCGGCCTGAGCCGCCTCTTCGAGCGAGGCGCTATCGAGTCCCTTCTTCGGCGACTCTTTGGCCATGCGCACCGCACGCAGCGGCGGGGCGGCAAGCCGACGGGCATAGGCTTGCGCCAAGGGGTTGAGTTCCGGGAGTGGCACGCCTTGGTTGACCGACCCGACTCGGTAGGCCTCAGTGCGCGCTAAGACGTTCTCCAAGCGACACCATTTCCATGGCTTTTCTACGTCCGACATAGCCTGCGAGTCGCACCGCTCCGCCATAGGCAAGCAAAATACCGAGTGGGACCTAGGGCAAGCCGAGTTCGGCACGGTCCACGGTACGCAGAAGCTCGTGGCCCAGCGGAACCAGGCAGCCGACCCCGCCGGCAAAGCCGTCAATCGCGGCAGCCACGAGTTTGGGATAGTCGGCAACCGCATTGAACACGGGAAACCCTTATTGGCGAGACAGCGGTCAGATGTGCGCCAACGGTAGTGACCGTATGGGTCTTGGCGCTGCGCAAATCCGCACCGGCAGAACGGTCCTGCTTTTCGTAGCGCAGCGTCTCGTATGCCGTGGACGCCCCTCCCGTACGCTATGGGATGACTGCGGCTACGGGCCAAACAGCAATGGAGCGGCTCCCCAGCCACTCCGGTACTATCTCGCCCCGGTATCGGAAAAGGCGGTCTTATTCCTTCCCAATTCGCGCCATTTTACTGGCGTAGCCGCGGACCCGCCGCCAGTCGTACTCACGAGAGAGCTGCATCTTTTCGGCTTCCATGGAACCTTCGGCGTGCAGAGCCAGCACCGCGTTATACCCGCCGAAATCCGAGGTGGTGATATCCTGAATCAAGTTAATCACCTGGAGCCGTTCCTTGCCCGACGTACCCTTCTTGCCTTTCAGGTATTTCTCGACCAACGGCCCGGTCTCCTCGCTCCGCAGGTCTTCCACTGCCGGAGCGGTCACCAGAATACCGCCGGCGAGGTCCTGTACGTGCGACAAGGCCTGGTGGAAATCGGCCGCAAAACGATGCTTGGCGATATTCACGGTCGGAGGATCGGGGAGGACCATGCCGAAATCGGTCTTGCGCGCCTTCATACATGCCATATGGGTCAGGGAACGAATGGTTTCGGCGTAGCTGGCCAGCCAGAAGAGTTTTTCTTTAACATGGGCGGCTCTTTCAATACCGTTGTACTCGGCTATCAGACACCCGGCGCCCGCCAAGAGATCGAGAAGCGGCAATTTATACGAAATCGCGGTCAGGCGGTGATACTCAACAAACGACAGTGCCAAGGGGCCGGCAAATTGCCATTCGCCCTGTAAGAAAATCCGCTCGTTAGGCACGAAGACATCGTCAAAAATGGTCAGCGTTTCGGTCATTTTCACACCCGAGCTGACCGGATGATCAAAGCTGTTGCGCTGGGTGTGCGAGCCGTAGCCGCTCATCAGCAGCTTGAGCCCTGGGGTGTCGAGCGGGATGGCAAAGGAGACCGCGTAGTCCTTGTCTTCTTCCCCCATGGCCCGGGTAGGCAGAACGATCATCTCGTTGGCATGGGTCGTGTTTGAGGTGTGGACCTTGGCCCCCCGCACCACAATACCGGCGTCCCGCTCTTCCACAATGCGCAGATACGAATCCGGGTCTTCCTGTTCCGAGGGACGCAGCGCACGGTCCCCCTTGGTATCGGTCTGGGCTAGGGCAAAGCTGACGTCTTCCGTGCAGCAGTAATCATAAAAAGCTTTCACCCGTTGAGCGTAGGAGGTTCCGCAGACTTCATCTATTTTCCGGGAGGTCCGCAGCAAGCCAAACAGGGCGTCGCTGCCGACCACTTTCGCTAGCACGACCAGCGCGCCCCCCTCCCGGCAGGCGGTCTCGATCAACTCACTCCGCTTGAGGAGTTGTGCGGCGTCCTGGGGCGGTAGAAAATAGCGGCTCATCTCCTCGCCGGTCTCGGGGTTGCGGACCACAGCCAGCTCCCGGTACTGCGGGTCGTGCGCGAGCCGACAGTCGGTTGCTTCGTGCTCGATGGCGGTTTGAATGAGCGGATGCCCGGTCACATCAGGGAGGCGCTGGCCCCGCAAATAGACCTGACGGTCGTCCTTTAAGCTCGCTTTATATTGCTCAACCGTGCGTAGCGGCATAGGGTACTCCTCACTTTCAAAATTGCTCTCTTGCCATAATCGTGATGCATCCCAAGCTCAAGGAGGCCGTTCGGCTTTTCAACCGCCGGGAGTACTTTGACAGCCACCAAGTACTCGAAGAAGTCTGGCGGGAGGCCGACGCCCCGGACAAAACGTTATACGAAGCTCTCATCCGTCTGGCCACGGGCCTCCATATGCGCTTCAACCGGGGCAGCGCGCAGGGCGCGATTAATCTGCTGACCCAGGCCCTCATGCGGCTTGAAGACCTTCGTCCCACCGCACAGGGGATTGACGTTGCCCGGCTGTACCGGGATGTCGATACCCATGTCACGGCCCTCAGGGCGGAGGACAAACCCAAGGTGGGTTTCTTCGAGCGATGGAAAGTTCTCCGGATTTATCCTGCGGACCGAACTCAGCGTCGGAGTTGATCGATCGAATACGTCCCGGCCGTAGGCTCCAACTCGACCTCGAACGATTCCATAACCCGGGCCACCATGCCGTAGAAACCAATGGCCAAGGCCAACTCGACCATCTGCCGTGGCCCTAAATCCTTCTCCAGTGCCGCGAAAGTCTCAGCCGACGCTTTGACATCCTGCGTCACCTCATCGGTAAAACGGATCACATTCTTTTCCACTTCGTCAAAAGCGTCCGAGTCGGCCCCCTGAGGAATGGCCTTTACCTGAGCGTCCGTGACCCCCGTCTCTTTGGCGAGGGGCACATGCTGGGTCCACTCATAGTTGGCCCCGGTCAGATGCGCCACACGCAGGATGGCCAACTCGCGCAGCTGGGCGGCCAGCTCTTGTTGCGTCAGAATAGACTGGCCAAAAACGAGGAGCGGTATGGCGTTCGTCGGGGCGTTCAGAAACATCTTCATGATATTGAGCGGCGGGAGCTTTTCCGCCGCGACGCGCACCTTTTCCGGCAGGTCTTCAAGATCGGGGTAGGGAATACGAGCCATGCTTCCTCCTTGGGGGCCGTATCAAACAGGCATCGACCCTAACGCACACAGCCGATTCAAGTCAATGCGCATCCGTTGCGCCCCTTCGACCTAGCGACAATCCCTGTTACACTCCGGCTTCCCATTAAGGAGCGCCCACAGTCATGGACATCCCCATCACGCGTATTCAGCAACCCAAACCCAAACCGCCTGATGACAAACTCGGGTTTGGCCAAATTTTTACCGATCATATGTTTCTTCTGGACGGGGTTGCCGGTGCGGGTTGGTCCAACCCACGGATCGTACCGTACGGGCCTCTGTCGCTGGAACCGGCCACCGCCGGCCTCCACTATGCTCAAGCTATCTTTGAAGGACTCAAGGCCTATCGCTCACCGGACGATAAAATTTTCCTCTTTCGGCCAGACCACAATATCGACCGCTTTAATCGCTCCGCCACCCGGCTGTGCGTCCCGCCGGTTGCCCCGGCACTCTTTCTCTCGGCGCTCAAGCAGTTGGTGAGACTGGACCAGGACTGGGTGCCGCCTGCTCCCGGCACCTCCCTGTATATCCGGCCGGTTGCCTTCGCCTGCGACCCGGACCTGCGGGTGCGACCGTCTCACACCTACCGGTTCTTTATTATGCTCTCGCCGGTCGCCGCCTATTATGCAGAAGGATTCAAACCGCTCCGCATCCGGGTGGAAGACCGCTATGTGCGGGCCGTGCGGGGCGGAACCGGGGCTGCCAAAACGGCCGGGAATTATGCCAGCGGCTTGTTCGCCAGCGAAGAGGCCCGTAGAGACGGCTTCGCCCAAGTGCTGTGGCTCGACGGTGTCGAACAGCAATACATCGAAGAAGTCGGTTCCATGAATATCCTCTTCGTGCTCGGCGACGAGCTCGTCACCCCACCGGTCACGGGGACTATTCTCGAAGGCGTGACCCGCGCCTCCGTACTCCAACTCGCCCGGGACTTTGGCATACGGGTGGCAGAGCGACCCATTACTATCACTGAAGTCCTAACCGCAGCACGCAATGAACTGTTGCGTGAGGTGTTTGGCGCCGGAACCGCAGCCGTCATCTCACCGGTCGGCGAGCTGTCGTATAAGGACGAGGCTGTTGTCGTCAATAATGGCCAGGCCGGCCCACTGTCCCAGCGCCTGTTTGACGAGTTGTCCGCTATCCAGCGTGGCCTGAAGCCCGACCGGCACGGCTGGATGGTCGAGGTCGATTCCTCGCCATAGTGCGTTCCATTTGTTGCTTGTCGCCGGCCTCCTGCGCTCCTGCCGGGAACGGCTGGAGGCGCTGCACGGTGGAATTCGGCGTCGCCGAGATCACTGACAAAAATTTTGTCGATGCCCGGTGGGGAGTCGGACGGGCGGGAGAGTCGGGGGCTCCGCTTCGTCGGCATCCCCAACCTGCCGTATCGATCCATGGAGGTCTGCCCGTGGCGAGCGGCCTGCACCTTGCAGACCTCTCGCATCAAGCTCGGCCCCTACACGACCAATCCGCTCGCGCGTCACCCCTCCAGTATGCCCGCCAGCACAGTGGCCGCCATTCAGGTCATATCGGACGGGCGCGCCTTCTACTCGCCACGGGCCCAGGGGGGCAGGGTGCGATCAAGCAGTGAGGCGGGAAGCCGGCCTTGCGACGACAGGACCGACCGGCGGTTCCGGGGCTATCCACCGCTGGGGGCGAGGCGGACCGTAGACATTGAGGGTGCGCCAGTTCCGTATTCACGGAGGGTGAAATTCCGATTTCCCTGAGAGTCTGGGGTCCGCGAGGAGTTTCGGCCGCAGGCGGACCGGGGGATTGTGCAACAACCGGGTGCGCTGGGGTCGGCACCGTCACATGGTTTGCCGAGAGAGCGCAAAGAGCGGCCTAGCGAGGCAGGCCGCGGGGCCGCTCGTGTGAGGGGAGTTCGGCGCCCTGGGTCTCTGACGACGTTCACAAGGCCTGGGAGGTATGCCGCTGGGAGCCCGGTATCTTCATCAGCCGGATTGGGAACCCGACCCCAATCTGTCCTCCCGAGGCGTCGCCCGTCTCGCTGATGAAAGGCTTCGGGACGCTCGTCGGGGACAAGTGGCCCTGGCAAAAATGCGATGGGGCCGGCCATAGAGCGGAGAGTGTTGGGTTTGAGACGGCTATGGCCAACGGCGGGCACGGGAAGCCGCTGCCAGACGAGAGGGTGAATCGATGCGGTGTGTTAGGCAGTGGCGGGGCTGGCGTCGAAAAACTGCGCAGGTTGGAAAGCGGGGGAGGAGCCGGTTTTGCACCTATCTTTTTGGGCTGGACCGGAAGGAGTCGAACCGACCGTGATGCGCTGATGCGGAACGCATCAGGCCGCACTTCCAGGGGGTCCTTCGAGTCTCAAGAAGAAAGTAAGGGGGATTCCAATGAACATCGTTGATGGCGGCAGTCACTTCATGGAGCCCCTGGATCTCTACGAGCGAGATATGAAACCAGCCTGCCGGGACCGGGGCCATGCGGGTTGAGACCGACCCGGCCAGCGGCAATCGCGCACTCCTCGTCGGCGGGAGACATCCAGGCAAGGGAGTCGCATAGGCCGACGGACATGGCGGCCATGGTGGCCGGCGAGATTCAAGAGGCCACAAAAACCACCGGCCGCCAGACCGAAGTTCCAGCCAAAAAGGTCACCGGAGCTCACGGTGCCACACCCCGCGCCCAGAGCGTTCGGACTCGGGCGTGGCACCGTCATTGGTCCCGCTCACACTACGTGGCCTCAGGCTTCCGGTCCCCCACTCCGGCACGGGGTGAGTCCCTGCTTCCGCACCACACTGCCCCGCTCCCTGAGGGAGCCGGATTGCTCTGCAAGCATGGCCGATATTCCTGAGGAGGGTTGACGCGAAAACGGGCCGGACTTGAACGGGCGCGAGAGGGCAGATACAATGCGGGGGCGATTTTTCAGCATAAGGGAGAAAAACAATGGATGCAGATGCCAAGAAAACAGCTCTACGCATGATTCCCTACGGCCTGTACGTACTGACCGCGGAGAAAGATGGCGAGGTCGCCGCGGCAACCGTGAACTGGGTGACCCAAACCGCCTTTGAGCCACCGCGGATCGTGGTTGGCGTCAAGGCCGACGCCAGTGCGCACGCCATCATCAAAAAGGCCGGCTCGTTTGCCCTCAACATCCTGGGGAAAGGACAGCAGGGCCCGGCCTTCGCCTTTTTCAAGCCCGTCGAAAAGGGCGGCAACACAATCAACGGAGAGGCCTACAGCGCGGGCAGTACCGGCGCACCGGTACTCGAAAGCGTCCCGGCCTATGTCGAGTGCGCATTGGAGCAAACGGTCGAGGGCGGCGACCATTCCATTTTTATTGGAGAGGTGGTGAATGCGGTTGTTCAGAAGCAGCCCGAAGGACGCGCGGACTTGGCCACGCTGCATATGGCCGACCTTGGAGACAAGGTCTTCTACGGCGGCTAGAAGAATCCTCATTCCTGGCTGACGCCCCGATGTCGCGCTGTTCGGTCCGACACTGGGGGTTTTCGTGCTCCATCCGTTTCGGGGCTCACCTTGCGGTCTGGAGAGGAATTTGTTTAGTTCGCCGATATTCTCGGCACAGGAGGACAGCATGGCCGACTTTGTCAAAGTGGCCTCGACGGGAGATATCCCCGAAGGCGAAGGCCGGTGTTTCGAGGTCAACGATCAACAGGTAGCCATATTCAATGTCGATGGCACCTTCTACGCCCTGGACAATGTCTGCCCCCATCAGGGCGGTCCACTAGGCGAAGGCGAATTGGACGGCCAGACCGTCACCTGCCCGTGGCACGCTTGGGATTTCGATGTCACGACCGGAGAGAACAGCGAGGACCCGGACGAAAAACAAGAGACCTACGAAGTCAAAATAGATGGCGACACTGTCCTAGTCGCTGTCTGAATCAGCCCCCGTATGGCGCTTTTTGAACGCATGCAGTCAGAAGGCCACGAGCAGGTGGTCTTCTGTACGGACCGCAACGCTGGCCTTGCCGCCCTGATTGCCATCCACGATACCACTCTGGGCCCCGCCCTGGGCGGTATCCGTATGCGGGCGTATGCCAGTGAAGGTGACGCGGTGACCGATGCCCTGCGCCTGTCCCAGGCCATGACCTATAAAGCCTCGCTGGCCGACCTGGAGTATGGCGGCGGCAAAACGGTTGTCGTTGCCAATCAAACAGCCACGAAGAGGGAGGTATTGTTTCGCGCGCTGGGCCGCGCCATAGAGTCTTTGGCAGGTCGCTATATTCCGACCGAAGACATGGGGACGACGACCGCAGACATGGAATACGTCCGGGCGGAGAGTCGGTTTGGAGTCGGGCGGGCGGAAGCGTTTGGTGGCGGCGGAGACCCATCTCCCATGACGGCCTGGGGAGTCTTCTGTGGCTTACGGGCCTGTCTTGAAGAAACGGACGGCAAGGCCGAATTTCAGGGTCGGACCGTGGCCCTGCCTGGTCTGGGGAAAGTCGGCTACTCCCTGGCCCACTACCTCCACCAAGCCGGGGCACGGTTGATAGTCGCGGATGTGGATGCAGCCCGGGCCGACAAAGCCCAAACCGAACTCAGCGCCGAGGTTGTCGACCCGACCGCTATTCTGACTCAGCGGTGCGACATCCTCGCCCCCTGTGCCGCGGGTGGCATGCTCAATCCAGATACGATTCCTCAGCTTCAGTGCCGGATTGTCGGCGGGGGGGCCAATAACCAACTCCTGACCGAGACCGACGGCGACACACTTCACGAGCGCGGCATTCTGTATGCACCGGACTTTGCGATCAATGCTGGTGGACTCATCAATGTTGCGGACGAGTTGGGTCCCGGCGGCTATCGCCGCGAGCGGGCCAAGGCCAAAACCGAACAGATTTATTCCACCCTGAAAACGCTTTTTACCCAAGCCACTCAGCGGGCCATCCCGCCCCACCGTCTGGCCGTCACCATCGCCCAAGAACGCCTTCAGGCGGTGCGGAATTTGCGGCGGCTGAAGGCGGCGTCGTGAAGAGCCGTTTTCGACCTTTCCCCATGGCTCCCTCTTTGCTATAGCCTGCATACGATGAGAAGCGCCCTGTCCGCCTGGCTTGAAAGCCGAGGCATACCGCTCACCGATGACCGCGGCGTTGAACTCCCAGGCGCCTTTACTCGGCCGCAAGACGAATACGCAGCGGTCTGCGAGAAAGCGGGACTCATCGATCTGTCCTTTCGCACCCAGGTGAAGTTCACGGGAGAGGATCGAAGCGACTTCCTGCAGGGCATGCTGTCCAACGATGTCAAAGCGCTACGACCCGGCGATGGCTGTCCGGCAACGCTCTTGACAGAGCAGGGACGAATTGTGGCGGACTTGCGTGTCTATGCGGAGGAGTCGGCAATACTCCTTGACCTCGATACCCGCATCAAGGAAAAGACGGTTGAAGCCCTCGGCCGTTTTATCATTGCCGACGATGTGGAGGTCGAAGACCTGAGCGCCCACCAAGTCACTCTTGCGGTCCAGGGTCCGGCCGCAGCAGAGGTTCTGACGACCGCCGGTCTCTCCTCCTTGCCGGAGCGAGAATTACAGCATCGGGACGCAACGATTGCAGAGGTCCAGGTCCGGGTGATTCGCTCCGACCAGACCGGCAAGGGTGGCTATGAGTTCCACGTTCCCAGCGACCGGACGCCCGTCGTCTGGCAGGCGCTCGCTCAACTCGACGGACTGCTTCCCGTCGGTCACGCCGCACTGGATATGCTGCGCGTTGAGGCCGGCATTCCGTGGTATGGCCTCGATATGGATGAGGACAGAATCGTACTGGAGGTCGGCCTCGACCGAGCCATTAGTTTCAATAAGGGCTGCTATCTGGGCCAGGAAGTCGTCGAGCGGGCGTCGGCACGAGGGCATATGAATCGTCTGCTCATCGGGTTGCTGTTGCAAGATGAAGGACAAGAGGTGTTGCCGACACGAGGCGACCGACTTGTGAAGAACGACAAGGAAGTCGGCTGGCTGACCAGTGTCACAACCTCCCCAACGCTGGGCCGACCGATTGCGCTGGGCTATGTCCGGCGCGAATATGGCGAAGCAGGCACCCGGCTGCGGATTGACAGACCGGATACGGACATGATAGCCGAGGTGGTCAAGCTGCCATTTCTACAGTAGAGATTCCGCGGAGAGGGATATCATGACAGGAGGGATGCATGGCGCAACTGGGTAAACGCTATATGTGTGAAGAGTGCGGGACCGAGGTGCTCTGCAACAAGCCGGGCGATGGCGCACTCCACTGCTGCGATAAGGAAATGCCGCTCAAGGAAGCCAAGCCGCTTCCGTCCTCTGACTGATATATGGTCCGTTCCAGACCGTATACAGGGAAGTGAGGAGCGAGGGAAACCCTCGCTCTTTCCCTTTTTGGCCGGGGCCTATGTCTCTCGCCCCCCACACCGCGGACCTGTTGCTCTATGGGGGGCGTGTTCTCACCTGCGGCCCAAACCGGCCTGAAACCCAGGCCGTTGCTATTGCGGCGGGAAAAATTCTGGCGACCGGCACCGAACAGGAGCTGCACCCCTTAGTCTCACCCAGAACACTGACCTTACCGTGTACGGGGAAAACGGTCCTTCCGGGCTTCATCGACCCTCACCTGCACCTCTTTGCTTGGGCGAGTCGCTACTGCGGCGCGGACCTGAGTACCGCCCGATCGACTGCGGAAATCCAATCTCAACTCCGGGCACGCCTGGAAACCCTCGGCTCGCACGACTGGCTGCGCGGCTATGGCTATGACGAGTTTTTTCTCCGCGAGAAACGCCATCCGAATCGACACGACCTTGATGCCATATCGACCGACCAACCGGTCATCCTGCGTCATCGGACCGGCCATGCTGCCGTTCTGAGCAGCGAAGCGCTCCGGCAAACCGGCATCCACGCCCAATTTATCGCTCCAAGCGGTGGAACCGTCGAACGCGACGCAACCGGAGAACCAACGGGCGTGGTCTACGAACTAGAGTCGTTTCTGCGGACAGTCATACCTCCGCTCCCCTCACCGGAGTTTCGGGCCGGATTACAACAGGTCAACCGCAAACTCCTCAAGCATGGGGTCTGTTCGTTTCATGATGCTAGCGCCGGCAATCGGCTTGAGGCCCTCGGACGCTTCGCTGCATTACGAGCCGACGGCATCATCCGTCCCCATGCCACCGTCATGGTCGGGGTGGAGGCGCTCTCGCAAGTGCGGGAAGCTGGCCTCACCGCCTTTGACCGGTCCGGCCAAGTTCGGCTTGGCAGCATCAAAGTGATGCTGCACGAAAGCGGAGGCGAGTTGTATCCCGCACCGGACGATCTCGCCGAAATGGTCTGGCAGGTGCATCGCCACGGTTTTCAGGTCGCCATCCATGCGGTGGAGGAGGCTCCCGTCTGTGCGGCCCTCGAAGCGATTCAACAGGCCCAAGAGCGACGCCCCCGCCACGCGCCCCGTCATCGGATCGAACACTGCACGCTTTGTCCCCCTCCCCTTCTCGACACCCTGGCCGAGACGGGCTGTGCGGTGGTGGTGCAGCCGGGCTTTCTGCATTTTTATGGTGACAAATATGCTGCAGAAGTGAGGGCAGACGTGCAGGACTGGCTGTACCGGGCAAGAAGCTTTCTGAATCACAACATTCCCGTTGCCGGCAGCTCGGATTGTCCGATCGCCCCGCAGGCCCCATTGGTCGCGATGCAGGCGGCACTGACGCGCCGGTCCCGAACCGGGATTCCGCTCAATCCAGCCGAACGACTGACCTTGCCCGAGGCGCTCAGTCTTTTCACTCAAGCAGCAGCCTGGGTCGGGTTTGAGGAAAATCAGACCGGCAGCATCCGCCCCGGTATGCGTGCGGATGTGGTGATCCTCGACAGCGACCTCACGAGGCTCCCGGCCGAAGCGCTCAGCCGGGTCAACGTCCAGACAACGATCATTGACGGCCAGATTGTCTATTCGGCATAGAGCACAGATATGCCCGCCCCTGCAGTCCTGTACGAGAAAGACGGCACTATCGCCGTTGTCAGCCTCAACCGGCCCGATATGCTGAACGCCTATAACCTGGAGATGCGGGACGCTTTGCATGAAATTCTTCGGGCCGTCCGGGACGATCCCGAGATCCGGGCGATGATCCTGCGCGGAGAAGGCCCGGCCTTTTCTAGCGGCGGCGATGTCTCAGAGTTCGGTTCAGCCCCCTCTCCGGTGCAGGCCCGAGAGGCGCGCTGGCAACGGGACAACTGGGGGCTGCTGTTGCACCTGCCCCAACCCACCATTGCGGCGGTCCACGGCTATACCGTCGGCGGCGGGATGGAAATGGCGCTGCTGTGTGACCTGTGCATTGCCGCAGACGATACCGTCTTTTTTTTACCGGAAACCGGCCTGGGCATGATCCCTGGAGTAGGCGGGACGCAGACCGCACCTCGTGCCATCGGGCTGGGCCGCGCCCTCGATATGGTCCTCACCGGAAAGCGGCTGAGCGCAGACCACGCCCTCCAAAGTGGCCTGGTCAATCATGTGGTTCCCCTGTCCACCCTCTTGACGGAGGCCAAATCTCTGGCATACACACTGTCCCGTTACGATCCGGCAGCTATCGCCTTGGCAAAACGGGCCGTCCGACAAGGCGCTGACCTCAATCTATCCGAGGGCTTACGATTGGAACGCAATCTCTTCGCGCGGGTATAATAAGGAGCAGGCATGAATACATCACAGTTCGTTGGCATTCCTGGCATGATGTTTCCAGACCAGGAGATCCTGGCTTTCGAGGGGAACCGGTTGACCTATGGGACACTGCTGGATCGGGTCAAACGGATGGCTAGCAGTTTGCGCGATCAAGGAATTCAGGCCGGTCATCGTGTGGCGATCTTACAGACGAACTGCAATCAGTACATTGAGACCTATTATGCCACGGCGATGCTGGGCGCGACTTTTGTCCCGCTGAACTATCGGGCCAAGCCCCCGGAATTGGAATATATGATTACCGCGGCGGAGAGCAAAGTTCTGTTTGTGGGCGATCGTTATATCGACCTGATCAATAGCCTCAGGCCCAATCTCGACTGCGTGGAAAAATATGTCACGATCGAAACGCGGCGTGACGATATGCTGTACTACGACGACTTTCTTGAGCAGGGGTCACCGGAGATCGAAGAGGCCGAGGTGGAGGAGGGGGACCTGTCCATCCTGATGTATACCAGTGGCACGACATCTTTGCCTAAGGGGGTGATGCTGACCTACGGCGGATTCACCAACTATGTCATCGGCACCGTCGAGATGGCGGACGGAACCCCGCGCGGCACCTCACTGCTGTGCGCGCCACTCTACCATATTGCCGGCACGATGAACATCATGACCGCGCTATGGAACGGACGGAAGGTCGCCATCCTGCGTCAGTTCGATACCCAGGAATGGTTGGAGGCCGTCCAGAACGAGCAAGTGACGCACGCCTTTGTCGTGCCCACGATGATGAAACAACTCATTGATCACCCCGAGTTCTCGAACTATGACCTGTCGAGTTTGCAGAACGTTTCCTATGGCGGTGCGCCCATGGCCTTCCCCGTCATTCGCAAAGCCATTGAGGTGTTCCCGGATTCGACCGGTTTTGTGAATGCTTTTGGCCAGACCGAAACCAACTCGACCCTGACCGTCCTTGGACCGGAGGACCATAGGTTGGACGGCACGCCGGAGGAGATCGAGCGCAATCTGAAGCGCCTGACCTCGGTCGGCAAACCCCTGCCAGACGTGGAAGTCCAGGTTCTCGACGACGAGAATAAGGAGGTGGCGGCCAACGAGATTGGTGAGGTTGTCATTCGTACCCCGCGCGTGATGAAGGGCTACGCCAATCAGGAAAGTGCGACCGCTGCCCTGTTGGATGAAAACGGCTGGCTGCACACCCGCGACATGGGTTATATCGACGAAGACGGCTATGTCTACCTGGTTGGCCGCAAGGACGACATCATCATTCGTGGCGGTGAGAATATCGCCCCGGCCGAAATCGAAGCGATCCTGCATGCCCACCCGGCAATCGACGAAGCGGCCATTATCGGTGTTCCCGACGTCGATTGGGGACAAAAGATCGTGGCCTTTGTCGCCCTCAGGCCAGGCAAGAGGGCGACCGCAGACGAAGTTGGCGATTTCTGCAAGGAACGGCTGGCCAGCTTCAAGAAGCCCGAGGAGGTCAATTTCCTGGACGAGTTGCCGAAGAACCCGTTGGGCAAAGTCCTCAAGAAGGAGCTCAAAGCGCAGTACGGGTGATACCCAGGGGCGTCCTCTCGGATGCCCGGTGTGTTCAGGCTTGAGTATGCCCGATCTTAGGCATGAAATCCAAGGGGGAGTGGCTTGGCTACGCTTGTCCAGCCCGGGCCCGGGCAACCGGCTCACGCCCCAGATGGACCAGGAGATAGCAGTTGCCTGCCAAGCCGTCGAGGAGGAGGATACGGTCAAAGTCGGTGTCCTGACCGGCTCGGCCCACAGTTTTTGTGAGGGCCTGACGCCAGCGACCGATACCGCACAGAAAATTCGTGAGCAGTTCGGCTCCATCCAGTGCGTCGAAGCGCTCGCGGCTATCACAAAACCGACGCTGGCGGCCCTCAATGGCAATGCGTTCGGACTCGGGCTGGAGTTGGCCCTCGCCTGCGACCTCCGTCTGGCCGTTTCGACGGCCCGGTTCAGCCTCCCCCAAGTTACCGAGCAGATGATTCCTTTTGGCGGAGGGACGCAACGCCTGCCGCGTGTAGTCGGACAGGCAAAAGCATTGGAGATCATCCTCACCGGCGCACAGCTTGACGCCGCTGAGGCGTATCGCATCGGACTCGTCAACGAAGTGCTTGCCGCAGACGATTTCTCGACCCGTGTTGACGAGATCCTATCCGGTCTGTTAGGCAAAGGCCCTCTTGCTCTACGACTTGGTAAAGAGGCGGTGCATAAAGCAATGGATCTGACGCTTGATCAGGGGATGCGGTTAGAAGAAGATCTGTACGTCCTTCTCCAGACAACCCAGGATCGGGCCGAGGGCGTGGCATCTTTCTTAGCCAAACGGAAACCTCGATTTACCGGACGCTGAGAGCAAAACAGGAGGCAGCAGGATGGCAAACCAACTTGGGAAAATGTATCTGTGTGGAAGCTGCGGTGCGCAAGTTATCGTGACCAAAGGGGGCGGCGGCTCGCTCAAGTGCTGCGGTTCCGAGATGCAGAAAAAATAGTCTCTGCGTACACGGCTCTCCGCGAGAGTAGCGGACAGCGACGATCGCATTATCGATACAGGGCGTCGCCCGGAAGGTGCCCTTTTCATCACGAACACCCCAGACGCCCTTGCAAGACCGCTAGGCACTCGGATAGCATGGTCTGTGCTGCCCAAGGTTACAGCACATAACCGCTCGCATACATCCCGAGTGACCCGTGGAGGTTGACAGAACCATGCCGGCCCCTATTTCCGCCGATGAAATACAGTCCCGCATTGTTGCGGCCCTGCCCGACGCGCAGGTGTATATTCGCGATTACACCGGTGGCGGAGATCACTACGAAGCCGTCGTCGTCTCCGCCGCGTTCGACGGCAAGAATGCCGTCGTTCGGCACCGCTTGGTGTACGGCGCCCTCCAAGACGCCATGGCCGAACGCATTCACGCCCTGGCTCTCAAGACCATGACCCCGCGGGAATTTGAGGCCGACGCTCGGCAATCCGACTTAGTGAACATCGAAACGCATAAATCATAAGTGACGAACACACGAGGAGGAGAACATGGAAGACAGCGTCCGGGCCCAGATTGAGGAGACCGTAAAGAGCAACAAAGTCCTCATCTATATGAAGGGCAATCCCACCTTTCCGATGTGTGGTTTCTCGGCCACAACGATTCAAATTTTCGACTCCTTGGGGATGCCGTACGAGACCGTCGACGTGTTGCAGAACCCTGCCATTCGGGATGGCATCAAGCGTTATTCCAACTGGCCGACCATTCCGCAGGTGTATGTGAACGGCGAATTCATCGGCGGCTGCGATATCATCCAGGAAATGCACGGCCGCGACGAGCTCGAGCCCCTCGTGCGGGCCGCCCTCGACGGCTAAGCCAATTTCCTCCCCCCAGCGGCTTAGGCCGCTGGGGGGAGGAAAACACAACGCGCGACAAGACTGCTCCGTACCATTCCGAGGCAGTCCATGGCGTCTCCCGCCCCGGCCTGCTGTTCGTAAGGCGCAGCCGCCCTCCCCCTCCCCCTCGTTGTCGGTCATCCCAAGCAAGCCTGAATGAAGGAGACCGACAGCACAGGCGGCCTTGGATAGGGCCCCCTTTGCCATGCAAGCGGTCGGCACAAAAAGGAGCGTACAACGAACGCTCGTTTTCCCTGATCAGCGTTCTTCCGGCTAGGATATACTGAAAAGATGGCGACCGTGTACCGGCCTTCCGGACGTTTGCTCGGCGTTTCAGCCCTCATACTCCTGCTGACGGCCTCGCCGTCAGCAGCCCTGGTCGAGTGGAGCACGACAGAGGTGCACTTTCAGTACGGCCACCTCGAAAACCCGTTCTCGGACGCCAACCAAGATACCTTTATCCTGACCTGGCAGAACGCCCTGGGCTGGAAGTACGGCGAGAGCTTTTTCTTCGCCGACTTCATTGAGGATGTCGAACACGACGGCTTCAACCACACTGACATCTACAGTGAATGGCATCTGTCCCTGAGCCTAGGCAAGATTCTGAAGAAGGATTTGCAGATCGGACCGATCAAGGATTTTTCGCTGCTCGGCGGCATCAATGGTGGCGTGGACGCCAAGATCATCAAGTTTCTGCCCGGCCTGCGCACGTCTTGGGACCTGCCCGGCTTCGCCTTTCTGAACACCGACCTAACCGCTTACATTGATGCCGGCCGAGGCGTCTCGAACGGGGGCGCGCCAAAAGAATCGGACAGCTTTATGTTTAACATCAACTGGGCCTATCCCTTCAATATCGGCGCGCTAGCCTTCTCCATCGAAGGCCATGCCGAATACATTCATTGCCGGACCGACGAGTTCGGCGGCCGGGTCAGAAGCTGGTTCCTTACTCAGCCTCAACTCCGCCTGGACCTCGGCAAGTTGCTAGGGGAGAAGGCCGATCGGCTTTTTGCCGGCATGGAGTACCAGTTCTGGCACCATAAACTGGGCACCAAGAACGATGAGAGCGTACCGCAGTTTCTGCTCGTCTGGCGCTTCTGAAAAGGAGCTACGGTGTCACCGCTACGCCCCAGGGGATCTTCCCGACCGCGATCGTCTTGAGTAGGGTATCGGTAGTGGTATCGATCACCGCTACGCCGTCGGACCGGCCCATGGTCGCGTAGAGTTTCTTCCCGTCCGGGGTCAGGGCCGACCACCAGCAGCGTTTCCCCCCTAGGGCGATGGTCTTGGTCACCGTATTGGTCGCCGGGTCGATCACGCGCACATCGTTGGCCCGACCATGGACGACATAGACCTTTGAGCCGTCGGGCAGCACCGAGATACCGACCGGGCGTTCGCCCATACGGATCGTCTCGGTCACGGCCAGTTTCTCGGTATCGATCACCGAGACGGTATGCGTCCGCTCATTACTCACATAGGCCGTTTTCCCGTCCGGCATGAAGGCCACGCCACGTGGATTCTCGCCCACCTTGATCGACCTGAGGACTTTATAGGTCCGGGTGTCCACGACCGTCACGTCGTGCGAAGTTTCGTTCGGTATGAAGGCCAGCTTGCCATCGGGCGAGATGACCACGGTCTCCGGCTCTATCCCGGCCTGAACGGTGGCGACAATCTCCTTGCTTGCCAGATCGACGACACGCATCACGCCTTCGTTCTCATTCACGACAAACAGCCGTTTTTCGTCGTTGCTGAGGTCGATTCCCTCAGGATCAATGCCGACCGGAAAGGTCTCCACGACCGTACGGGTTGCCGTATCGATGACCGAAATGTCATTAGAGTTGCCGTTGGCGGCGTACACTCGCGAGCCGTCCGCCGAGACCAGCACACCACGCGGGCGTTCGCCGACCGGCACTTGAGCCACGACCTCGTCCGTTTGGGTGTCAATGACCCACACATCGTTCGACTCCTCGTGCGTGATATAGGCAAGCGGCTGGGCGGAGGCAGGACCAGAGAAGACCATGCAGCACAGGATCGCATGCACACAGACACCAACAGCACCGTAGCGGGACTTCATAACAACTCCTTACTGATGAGCGGGCGAGGCGGCGGACGTTTCCGCGTCTGGCGGGGCGCCGGTGGCCGTGGCATCCGTGCCCGATTCACATTGTGAGGCGGCCCGGACGTAGGCCAAAATCTGCCAGATCATATCGTCGGGCAGCTGTCCGGCAAAACCGACCATCTCCGTCTTGGGGACGCCGTCGCTGACAACCCTGAACATTTCCTCGTCCGTCCCCGAACCGTTTACCCAATCGCAGTCGAACAGATTGGGGCATTTGCCGTCCCGGTTGGCCTCTGCTTTCACATGGCAGTAGCCGGAACACACGGCCTGGAAGAGGAGAGCACCTTCGGCAATCGCCGCGGCCTCACCGGCAACAGGGTTCTTCATTTCCCCGTCAGCCAACCCGCTCGTTGGAACAGACATCAGCAGGCAGACCAACAGCACTCCATACACCCGTCTCATAGACCTCCTCGTTTCCGTGCGGCTTCGCGGGAGAGCCGAAACATCTCCATGACGTCATAGGTTTTCTCAAAGGGGGGATAGAACGGTATGCCATACCGCTTTGCTATGGTCTTGAGCTCACCACTCTCTCTCAGCGCTATCAGGGCCGCATCTATTGCCGTGCGGAGCGCTTGGTCTTCTCCCCGCGTGGCAACATGCTCGTTCCAGCGGGCCACTGAGAGCGGCTCGTCCGTGGCAAACGTGAGCTTCGTCCCCGACTCCTGCTTCGCATACCAGCCTGCGGTCGGTCCCCAGACAAAGGCGAGTTCCGCGTCTCCCGTTGCCACAGCAGCCAGCGATTCTTCGGTTGAGAAAAACGTCTGCATCGAAATTTGAAGAGACTCCAGAATAAAGCCGGCAATCGTTTGGGCTTGGACCGCAACGACTTGATGCTCGATATCGAGCAAAGACGCCGGCGTCCGCCCCTCGCGCCCCAGAAGTTCGAAAGCCGCCCCATAGTAAGCGTTGCCGATAGTCACATTGCTCGCCTCACGCACCGCGTCTCGTCCGGGCACACTCAAGATGGCATCACATCCGTTTCGTGACAGCCGGTGCAGCGGAAAATCACTCTCATCAACCTCGGTTATCCGTTCGTCATTGCCGACCCAAACAGGCAACAGCGGTCGCTCCATGATTTCGGCGACCGCCCGCGCCACATCGACGTCGAACCCACGCTCGTCGGACTGAGAAGAAAAGGGGAGATTATTCCCCAGAAAGCAGACCCGAAGTGGCTCCCCTTCCTCCGCGGAGAGCGGTCCGGCCAGGACCAGACAGAGGAGACAACCGAGTACTGGAATAGGAGCGCTTCTCCGACGTTTTCCCCATACAAGCACTCCGGTTGGGGGCCAGCCAGACAACATACGATACAGCAGTCTCACGTTCATTCGCTCCGCCCGTTCATTCCGGCAGGGTGAACACGAGCAAGGCGCTGCCCTTACTCGTCAGCGGCGGCTCGCCCGCCAAGGTGACGGCCAACCCACCGCCACCGCTGGGGATGGCCACGTACTGCCGCCCCCCGGTCTGATAGGTGATGGGCTGAGCACGCAGGGATGAGCCGGTCTGAAATTGCCATAGCAACTCGCCGGTCGAGTCATCAAAGGCCAAGGCCAGGCCCTCAAGGTTACCGGAAAACACCAAGCCACCGGCGGTCGCAAGGGTACCGCCCATCATGGGATATTCGTCTTGGTAACGCCATTTGATCTCGCCGGTGGAGGGGTCGATGGCCGACAGATGACCATAGGATGAGCCGTCATCGCCCTGGGTTTTTCCCGGTCCGCCCCCCCAGAATGGGATGCCCTTGATAAAGAGGGACGTCGACTTCTTCATCTGCCAGCAACTCTCCACCACCGGCACGTACATCAGCTTGGTCAGCGGGCTATAGGCCGCGGTGTACGAGCCGTTTTTTCCACCGACGGAACCGGGGCAGATAAATTCTTTGCCTTCGGCGGTGGGAACGAACCGGGGGTCGACGATCGGCCGGCCGGCCTCATCCAGACCTTTCGACCAATTCAGCTTGTCGACATATTGGGTGCCGTGCAGGTATGTGCCCGAGGTGCGGTCCAGAACATAGAGATATCCGTTTCGGTTGGGCTGGGCCAAGGCTTTGACTATCTCGCCGCTACGTTCGATATCGACCAGGAACAGATCGGTGTTGCCGTCATAGTCCCAGATATCATGGGGCGTGAACTGGAAGTACCATTTGATCTCTCCCGTATCCGGGTCAAGGGCCAGCACGGAATCCGCGTAGAGGTTATCCCCTTTGCGGACGTCGCCGTTCCAGTCCGGGGCGGTATTACCCGTTGCCCAATACAGCAAGTCCTCAGCAGGGTCGTACGAACCCGTTACCCAAGTCGGGGCGCCGCCATATTTCCAGGAGTCGCCGGCCCAGGTCTCGGAGCCCGGCTCACCGGCTTCCGGGATGGTGTAGCGACGCCACTTCCGTTCGCCCGTATTGATGTCATAGGAATCGAGATAGCCGCGGATGCCGTATTCGCCCCCGGCAACGCCGACAATCAGATTATCCCGGATGACCAGGGGGGCAGCGGTCGCGCTGAATCCGTCGCTATGGCGGTCCATCTCGGTGTTCCAGACAACGGCCCCGGTTTTGCGATTCAGGGCAACCACATGGGCATCAAGCGTCGCCATGAAGATCAAATCTCCGGCAACGGCCGCCCCTTTATTCGACGGCCCGCAGCACATGCGTATGTCGTCCGGCAACTCATGTTCATAGCGCCACAGCAACTCGCCGGTCACCGCATCCAGGGCAAAGAGGTGGTTGTATGCAGCAGTCAGATAGATGATCCCATCGGCAACGATGGGCGAGGCTTGCATTTGGGCTGGGATGCCGGTCTGGAACATCCAAGCCGCCTTCAGGTTTTTGACATTCTCCCGGTTAATGTCCTTGAGTGGGCTGAACCGCCACCCCGCGTAATTGCCACCGTACATCAGCCAATAGCTCGGGTCGTCCGTCCCCTGGAGCAGGTGGTCCGGCGTGATGGACTGGAGCGGATATCCGCCCAGTCCATCGTTTGTAGCTGGGCTGGCTGCGGCGGGTTTGGCAGGAGCCGCCACCGGTTGATTCTCGGGGGATTCGGGCTGCGTGTCCGCCCGCCCGCCGACTGCCTGAGCGTGGTGGGGAGTGCCGAGCAACGTCAGACCGCACAGCCCTGCAAGCATTCCCTGCAACCAGGGTGGGTGCATATACTTCCCTCCTTTACGTGTGAAATTCCACGTAAACTCTCGGTGTAGTGCGGTCGAAAAGTACTGGCTTTTCCGTATCCGGTCAAGGAAGGCAGCAACAGGAGGAACAATTCCGTTTTGACCGGCATGACGATAGTGATGCAGTCCGCCATACTTCTCTGCTATGAACGCGAGAAGCGAGGAAAAGCCCCACGTCTTGTCTGTCCCAAAACTCTGCTACACACCCCCAATGAGACAAGATAAGGAGGGGGGGGGCAAGAGAGGACCGTCATGCATCACTATCCGCACCCCACCTGGGCCAGCACCATTCTCCTGCTGCACTCGATTCTTCTTTTGAGCGCATGTGGCGACCAGGGTCATAACGGTCACACTGTGCAGCACACGCCGACCAAGCAGGAGGCATCAGAGCAGAGCGCAGTCCCGTCTCCACCTGAGCAAGGTGCTCCAACATCAGCAGACCCGGACGGACCGGGCACGCTCGTCGGACGCGTCGTGTTTGCCGGGGAGGTACCACCGTCACAGGCGCTCACGGTCAGTAAGGATGTTGAAGTCTGTGGCCGGACAGAAAAATTTTCCGAAGCCCTGCTCGTCGGGCCGGACAAGGGTATCAAAAACGCGGTCGTCTTCCTCCAGACGGTGGCTGGTGGAAAATCGCTGTCCCTGCCGGCCTCGAATCCTGTTATTGATCAGCTCGATTGCCGCTACACACCCCACGTCCTGCTCGTTCCGGCCGGAGCCACGGTTGATATCAAAAACAGCGACGGCATCCTGCACAATATTCATACTTATAGCGAGAAGAATCCGGCTTTTAATACGGCCCAGCCGAAGTTCAAAACCGTCGTCTCAAAGACCTTTGCCCAGCCGGAGATCATTCGGGTGACCTGTGATGTGCACGACTGGATGACCGCCTGGATCGTTGTGCAGGATCACCCCTATTACGCCCTTACCGACGCAACCGGGGCCTTTCGGCTCAGCGATGTGCCCGCAGGCGAGTACGAACTGAAGGTCTGGCACGAGGAACTCGGGGAGCACTCTCGCTCGGTGTCGGTCACCGTGGCCCAAGAGTCTTCTGTGGAAATCACGCTCGCCCGTGCTGGCTGAACGGAAACAGATAAGATATGGGAGATACCCTCGCGGTGCGCGGGGAGAAGGCGCGGCGAGAGAGGGTGCTATGCCGTTTCCTAGACATGCGCTGCCGGCTTTTCGGATCGCCCTACTTGTTGTCGTAGGCCTCGCCGGGCTGTCGGCAGTGCACTATCGCCCGGATGTGAGCGGTCGGGTGTGGCAGGCGGGCAAAGCCGCGTGGTGGGATTACAAACTGCTCGACCTGGGGCTGACGGGCTGGGGCCGGGCTCCCAAGCAGCCGATTGCCTTCAGTCATGCGCTTCACGCCGGTGAGTATGGCCTGGACTGCCTGTACTGCCACAGTGCGGCCCGTGTCTCGCCGGTGGCCCACGTTCCGCCGGTCCAGACGTGTATGGGCTGTCACGCCGGACCGACACCGAATCCGGAAATCAGAAAAATCCAGACTTACTGGAAAAACCAAGAGCCGATTCCGTGGATTCGCGTACACGCCCTGCCCGCTTTCACCCGCTTCAATCATAAGCGCCATATCCGGGCCGGGGTCGCCTGCCAGTCCTGTCACGGCGAGGTCCAGCGGATGCAGCGTGTCGAACAGGTGTCTTCGCTCAAGATGGGCTGGTGCGTGACCTGTCATGACACCCACCAAGCGAGTAAGGACTGCCTGGTGTGTCACTATTGAGGCGGAGGAGCCGAGCATGGCAAACGGACTCGACAGAAGAAACTTTTTGAAGCTCCTTGGGGCCAGTGCCACCGCGCCCGTCGTCAGTTGTGCATCAAAGCCGGTGGAAACCCTCATTCCCTATGTGGTTCAGCCCGAGGAGATCACCCCGGGGGTGGCCACCCCCTACGCCACCGTCTGCCAGGAGTGCCCGGCCGGCTGTGGTATGGTCGTGAGAACCAGAGAGGGACGGGCCGTCAAGGTCGAAGGCAATCCTTCCCACCCGATTAATCGGGGAACGTTGTGCGCACGCGGACAGGCGTCCTTGCAAGGGCTGTATAACCCGGATCGTATCCGCCAGCCACTTTATCGCAATGAGGCCGGAGCACTCGCCCCGCTATCGTGGCCGGAGGCGGAGGCCATGCTGGTCGAACGCCTGCAAAGAATCCGAGCGGAGGGCCAGGCGGACAAGATCACCTTTCTCGCCGGCCAGCTCCCGGACAGTGTGTATCGGTTGGCCGCGCAGTGGCTTGAGACCCTCGGCTCACGCCGTCTGATGACCTATGAGCCGTTTGGTTTCGAGGCACTGAGACAGGCGAACCAAGTCTGCTTTCAGCAGGCTTCGATTCCCACCCACGATCTGGCCAAGACCCGCCTGCTCCTCGGTCTGGGAGCTGATTTTCTGGAGACGTGGCACTCTCCAACACGCTACGCCAGGACATTCGGCCAGATGCGAAGGGCAACGGCGGCGGGGAAATTCGTCCAGGTCGAATCCCGCCTGTCGCTCACCGGAGCGAATGCAGACGAATGGATTGCGATCAGGCCGGGTCGGGAAACCTTTCTCGCGCTGGGGCTGGCGCATCGGATTCTCCCGGACAGTGCAGTTCCTGCTGAAGAAAAGGGGCGGTTCAGTCAACTGCTGGGGCCCTATTCGCCGGAACAGGTTGCTTCGATGACGGAAGTACCGGTCGAGACGATCGAACGATTGGCCCAGGACTTCGTCAGCCACGGGCCGAGCTTGGCCCTTGGGGGTGGTATAGCCGCAAGTTCCCGGCAGGCGACCGCCAGCCTGATTGCGGTCAATCTGCTGAATTATATCGCTGGCAATATCGGCGAGACCCTCTATTTTCATGAGCCCCAAGAGCGGCCGCAGATGAGCTCGTATGCGTCCCTGCTCTCGCTGATTGACGGGATGCAGAACGGAGAGATACCCCTCCTTTTGCTGGCGCACACCAATCCCGCCTTTAGCCTGGCGCCGTCTTCGGGTTTTGCCGAGGCGCTTACCCGCGTGCCTTTTGTGGTCAGTTTTTCGTCTTTTCCGGATGAAACAACCGAACAGGCGGATCTCATTTTACCCGATCACACGCCCCTGGAGAGCTGGGGAGACTCCCACCCCGAAGCCGGGGTGTATGGCCTGATGCAGCCGGTCATGCCACCCGTGTTCGAGACCCAAGCGCTGGGCGATACCTTGTTGTCGGTCGCCGCACAGGTTGATGCGACATTCCCGGAATCGTTGCCCGGGAAGAATTTTTTCGAGTATTTGCAGACGTCATGGAAAGAACGGCACGGCGAGCGGGACGAGCCGGGCGATTTTGACGCCTTCTGGCGTCACGCCCTGCAACAGGGCGGAGTCTGGCAGGCCAAAGAGCCGCTGCCGATTCAGCTCTCCCCGGCCGTGTTTCAGACAAGCTTTTCCGAGCCGACCTTCGACCGCGCCGGCGCAGGCGGACTGACGTTTATCCCCTATCCCTCGTCACGCTATTATGACGGCCGCGGAGCGAATAAACCCTGGCTCCAAGAACTGCCCGACCCCCTCACGCAAGCGGTCTGGAATTCCTGGCTTGAGATTCACCCCGAG
Organism: uncultured Binatia bacterium (SeqCode); assembly: GCA_965116085.1. Lineage (GTDB taxonomy): Bacteria > Desulfobacterota > Binatia > Bin18 > Bin18 > Bin18. The sequence continues at coordinate 2,402,164 of OZ220487.1, read as the reverse complement.
ACTGCCGAACGACTGGGGATCGAGGAGGGCGACCTGCTGACGATCACCTCCCTGCATGGGACCATCGAGGCGAGTGCTTATTTCCACGCCGGTCTGCGCCGCGATGCCGTCGCCATGCCGGTCGGCCTGGGCCATAGCGGGTATGGTCGCTACGCCCGGGGGCGCGGTGCCAACCCGGTCCACCTGCTTTCGTCCCAGCCCGAAACTGCCTCGGGCGGCTTTCCCTGGCTGTCGACGACAATCCGCCTTGCTCGAACCGGCAAACGGGCGCCGCTGGTCACAACGGACGGCAGCCGCCGGCAGCTCGGCCGCGGCATCGCCCGGACGGTGGCGGCAGGACAGCACGACGAGCCGCACGGCGCCGCGCATCCCGCCCGCGATATGTACCCGGAGGTGGAGTATGCCGAGTACCGCTGGGGCATGAGTATCGACCTGTCGGCCTGCCTCGGCTGCGGGGCCTGCGTGACCGCCTGCTATGCGGAAAATAATATTCCGGTGGTGGGCGAGGCCATGATGGCGCAGGGCCGGGAAATGTCCTGGCTGCGGATTGAGCGGTATTTCGAGGATCCACAGGCCGGAGCGGACGCACCCGAAGTCCGCTTTGCTCCTATGTTGTGTCAGCACTGTGGCAACGCCCCCTGCGAGCCGGTCTGTCCGGTGTATGCCACCTATCACAACCCGGAGGGCCTGAATGCCCAGATCTATAACCGGTGCGTCGGTACGCGCTACTGCGCCAACAACTGCTCGTATAAGGTCCGGCGTTTCAACTGGGGCGAGGCGGACTGGCCAGCACCGCTCAATCTCCAGCTCAACCCGGATGTGACCATACGGGAGCCGGGTGTCATGGAAAAATGCACCTTTTGTATCCAGCGCATTCAGGAGGGCAAAGACCGGGCAAAAGACGAAGGCCGTCCGGTGCGCGACGGCGAGGTCACACCGGCCTGTGCCCAGACCTGTCCGACGCAGGCCCTGACGTTTGGCAATCTGCAAGACCCCGCCAGCCGCGTTTCCCGGCACTCGCACGATCCACGCGGGTATACCGTCTTCGAGTCGTTGAATACCAGACCCGCGATCACCTATCTCAAAAAAGTCCGCCGGTATACGTAGCGATACTGACGCTCATCCCATGCAGACCAGCCTCAGCTATCTTCAGGTCAACCGCGACCTGCTCAAAAACCTCCTCAGTTCGCCGACACGGATCTGGTATGCCCTGCTCGGCTGTGACCTAGCGGTGCTGGCCTTTGGCCTGTACTGCTGGGTCTATCAGATCCACGCGGGACTGGGGGTGACCGGTCTGGCTCATCCGGTCGGCTGGGGCGTCTATATCACCAACTTCGTCTTCTGGGTCGGTATTGCCCACTCGGGCACGCTGATTTCGGCGGTCCTCTTTTTATTTCGGGCCCGCTGGCGTACGCCCATTGCCCGCAGCGCCGAGGCCATGACGATTTTTGCCGTGATGACCGCCGGTCTGTTTCCCGTTATCCATCTTGGGCGGGCATGGAATTTCTATTGGCTGCTGCCCTATCCCAATCAGCGGCAGCTCTGGGTCAATTTTCAGTCGCCCCTGGTCTGGGATGCGTTTGCGATCACCACCTATTTCACCGTGAGCTTTCTGTTCTGGTATATCGGCCTGATCCCTGACTTAGGGGCGGCGCGCGACCGCACCGCCGGGCTGCGCCGTAAGCTCTACACCTTCTTTTCGCTTGGCTGGCAGGGCACGGACCGGCAGTGGCATCATTATCTGAGCGCCTACGGGTTTTTTGCAGCGCTGGCCACGCCACTCGTGGTGTCCGTGCATAGCGTGGTGTCCTGGGATTTTGCCATGTCCATCGTCCCCGGCTGGCATAGCACCATCTTTGCCCCCTATTTTGTCGCCGGTGCCATCTTCTCCGGCCTAGCCATGGTCCTGACCTTGCTCATTCCGCTCCGCAGGATTTTCGGTCTCGAGGCCTATATCACCGACTACCACTTCGACAATCTGGGCAAAATGATTATTCTCACCTCGCTGATTCTGAGCTATTCCTACGCCAGCGAATTCTTCATTGCCTGGTATAGCGCCAATCCGTACGAGCGAAGCATCTTCTGGTATCGCGCGGTCGGCGACTATGCCCCGCTGTTCTGGCTGATGATCACCTGCAACTGCGCTGTCCCCATGCTCCTGTGGCGGCGGTCGATCCGAACCAGTACGCTGTGGCTGTTCGGTATTGCCCTACTGGTCAATGTCGGGATGTGGCTGGAGCGCTTTGTCATTATCGTGAGTTCACTATCGCACGAATTCAACCCTTCAGCCTGGGGCCTGTATCAGCCCTCGTGGGTTGAAGTGGGCATGACTGTTGGCAGTTTTGCCTGGTTCTTTTTATTCTTCCTCCTCTTCGTGAAATTTCTCCCGCTCGTGTCCTTGGCCGAGGTCAAAGAACACTTGTCCACGGCTGGCGTCGCCCCGGACGAGCCCGCCCCCTCCCCTACGCCGTCCAACGAAACGCCCCATGTTGGTCGTGGAGTTGGCTTGGTCGGGGTCTTTACGAACCTGGAAAGACTCGTCGACACCGTCCGCTCTCTGCGGCGAGACGGCTACAAGAACCTCAGCGTCGTCTCCCCGTTTCCGAGCCATACGCTTGAAGAAGCCCTCGGCCCGCGCAAAAGTCCGATTCGCTATTTCACCTTGGTCGGCGGTTTGCTGGGCTGCGCCATGGGCTTTGTCTTCCCCACCTACACGGCCTTGGACTGGCCGCTCCAGACGGGTGCCAAGCCCATTGTGGCGCTCCCGGCCTTTGCCATTATCGCTTTTGAGCTCACCATTCTCTTTGGAGCGATTGCCACTCTGATCGGACTGCTCATCCACGCCAGGCTGCCTGCGCGGGCGGTTGCGATCACGCACGATCCACGTTTTTCGGAGGATCGCTTTGGTCTGCTCGTTCCGTGTACCGCTGAGCAGACCGGCACGGTCCGGCGGCGGATTACGGCCGGCGGCGCAGAGGAGGTCTATGGCCGGGGGGTTTAGGAAGCGTGCCGGCATGGGTATCCGTGCCCGGCGATGGAGTCTCGTCGGTCTCTCTCTGGGGCTGGGACTCTTCTCTCCGACCTTCTCTCATGCCCTGCCCTGGAATGATGACATGTATTGGCAGCCCGAACTCGAGGCCGGAACGGCCGCCCGTCCACCCGTGGCGGGGAGCGTGCCGACAACGGGCGTCGAACCGCCCATGTCGGCGCGTATTACCGAGCGCATAAAGGCCGGCCTGCGCGTGCGAAATCCGGTTGAACCCACACCTCGCTCTATTCAGAACGGGGAAGGGCTATTTCGGATTTACTGTACGATGTGCCACGGGGAGCGGGGGAGAGGCGACGGCCAGATGGTCGGCAAGGTCGCCCCGTCTTCGGACCTGCATACAGAGAGAATCAGAAACCAAAAAGACGGATATTTGTATGCCACCATCCGGAGCGGCGGACTGGTGATGCCCGCCTATCAACACGCACTTTCAACCATCGAGCGGTGGGACCTTGTCAATTACGTCCGCCACCTCCAACGACAGGAAGTCCAGCGGGATCAGTCACAATGAGTGCCGAGCCCCTGACAGGAGCGTTTCAGAGCGTATCTCCAGATACGCCATCTCGCACTTTTACCCTTGGCCTGTGGGTCCTGGCCGGGCTGGGTCTGATCGTCTTTCTCATGGGTGTGACCGGGGAGAACGCCCAACGGGCGTGGCAGGCCTATCTGGTCAACTGGCTTTTCTGGTCGGGGTTGGCACTCAGCGGGCTGGCGTTTTCAGCCCTTCTTCGGATCGCAAAAGCGGAGTGGGCTGGCCCATTGCAGCAGCTTGCCGAGGCGTTGGCCGCTTTTCTGCCGATCTCCTTTTTTTTGCTTCTTTTCCTCTTTCTGGGCAGTGAACAACTCTTCTCGTGGGTATCTGATCCGATACCGGCCAAACAGGCGTGGCTGAACGAGCCCTTCCTGATACTCCGCACCCTCTTTGGTTGCGTTCTCCTCTACGGCTGCGGATTCGCCCTGTTGCAGGCGGTACTCCGAGCAAGCCGCCCTCTTCCTCATGTCCTCGTCCCTTTCATTTCCCGCGAGAACGTCGCGAATGGCGCCAGACGAAAGCGGCAACTCGAGAGCCGCTCGTCCGTTTTTCTTGTACTCTACGCGATCGTCTTCAGCCTGTTTGCCTTCGATCTGGTGATGGCGCTTGAACCACACTGGATCAGTACATTGTTCGGTGCCTATTTTTGTATCGGGAATCTGTATGCGGGGCTCGGCCTCCTCGCCCTTCTCTCCGTGTCGAGGCGCACATCCCCTCTTTTTTCTGCCGAACGCAGCCACGACCTTGGCAAGCTCATCTTCGGCTTTTGTGTCTTATGGACCTATCTGTTCTGGTGTCAGTACTTACCGATCTGGTATGGCAATCTGCCGGAGGAGACCGGGTTCCTCGCCGTCCGCTTGTTTGACGAGCCGTGGGCAGCGGTCAGTGGTGTGGTCCTGTTCCTCAATTTTTTCCTGCCTTTCCCCATCCTGCTGCTGCAGTGGGTCAAGCGTGCCCCTGCCGCCCTGGCCTGCGTCAGTGTTCTTATCCTGGTCGGCATGTGGCTTGAGCGCTATATCCTGGTCGTTCCCTCCGTCTGGCAGGAAGACTGGCTCCCGCTGGGCTGGATAGAATTGGGGGTGCTGCTGGGTTTCTTTGCCCTGTTCACACTGGCCTTTCGGGCTTGGATGAGGATATTTCCCATACGGATTCCCGCAGCCTAACCGCTCGGCCTAGGGCTGCGGCGGACAAGTCAGGGGCTCACAGCTGAGCGCTCCAGCAAGCTTCTGAGACGGAGAAAGGGCTGAGCCATGACCGCGCGTATCCTTCAACAGGTCAAATATCTTGGGGGATTGGTCCGTTGTCGCTCTTGCCGATTGGGATCTTCGATATCTGCGGCGTGCAGATGGCCCAACTGTCCCGCGACCCTCTACAACGGCTACAGTTGCCGGTCTGTCTCGGCCTGCTGCCCTATACTTGGCGTCCCGGCGTGCCACCTCCGCCATTATGCTCCTTTCCGTTTCTCCCATTCGCCAAGGCTCCCCTGACAGCCCAGCCCGCTTCCTGGTCTGGATGGGCATAGTGGCAGCCATTTTTTCTCGGCGCTCCGTTGAGGGTGCACGGCACGATTGTTCCCGGACCTCTGCCCCTTCCCAAGGTGAGAGCTTCCATCCCATCTATGCAGAGTATGCCGGTTGGCTTCTTTTGCGGCTCTGGAAGTTCGTCCTGGGGCAAGCCGACTATTATATGTTCCCTCCCCCGCCAGCGTCTGTTTCGGTTCCCGTGCCGCTATTGGTACCGACCTCATCCCGGACAAAGGTCCGCACTGAAGTACACTCAAGGTGTTCGGGGCCATGATCTGCCGTGACTCCTGCATCCTGACTGCTTCACGTGCAGTCCGCTCGGCATCTCCCCCTGGTCTACGCTCACCGCTCTCCTGTATCCGGCCTGACAATCCCAGTATGTTCTGGTATCGGAACAAGAGCGTATTCCTAAGACCAGGACGCGATTGTGGGCGCTGTCCTCGTCCGGGACGTGCTCATAGGGTTGTACCGTTTCGCATTTCGCGCCATACTACTGACTTTCCCGTACCGGTTTGTCATCAAGGGACCATCGCATTTCAACTCGGCCGCCACGGCCGCAGGGACGCCATACCATCTGACGCTGGTGTGGACTGACCTGAGAGGAGGTTATCATCGGAAACAAGATTTTTGTTGGAAACTTGAACTTTGACACCACACGAGGCGAACTGGAAGCCCTGTTTTCCGAGGTGGGAGAACTCGTCGAAGTTTTTCTCCCGTCCGACCGGGAGACCGGCCGGCCGCGGGGATTCGCCTTTGTCGAGTTCACCGACCCCGCCTCCATTGCTGCTGCGGTAGAACGTTTCGACGGGTACGAACTCGACGGCAGAAATCTCCGGGTCAATCAGGCAGAGGATCGTCCTCCCCGCCGACCCCCACGCCCTGCAGGCGGCGGTGGCGAGCGTTCCTTTGAACGACCGTGGGGAGGGCCGCGGGGCGGCGCAAAGCCCAAGGGCAGTCGCCGTAATCTTCGTCGAGGTAAGCGGAGTTTATAGGTTTCATCTTCACCAGTTGCAAAGTGACGGCGGATATAACAGTCCGCCGTCTTTGCCCTGCCCCCCTACGCGACCCGACCCCAATGGAGGGTACGAACCGTCCGCACTCCCCGGCTGGAAGGCGCCGATGCGTCCAGCATCCTAACGTCTAGCGGAGGACACGCTCGCTCTTTACCTTATGTCCGATCCCTGGCATTGTGGCCCGCGTATCAAACCTGTGCTGAAGAGTCAGAGGAGGGACGTATGCTTCAAGTTTTCTCTATGCCGGTAGGCTTCCTTGAATTCGACAGTCGGCTTTTCTTTCCGCAGGACGAACACGGCGAGCGGATCACCATCCCGGTGCCGAGCTATCTGATCACGCACCCCAAAGGGAATGTGATTTTCGACACCGGTGTGCACTGCTCCTGTATAGACGACGCCAAGGGTCGTCTTGGCGATATTGCCGATGCATTTGCCCCCCGTGCCAAGCCGGGCGAGGAAATTGTCAGCCAGTTGGCAAAATTCAAGCTCACCCCGGATGACATTACCTATGTCGTCAACTCGCACTTCCACTTCGATCACGCGGGCGGGAATGAGTTCTTTCCGCGATCGACATTTCTCGTCCAGAAAAACGAGTTGGAAACGTCAAAAGACCCGGTCCTCCGGGAAAAAGCGCTTTTCGACCCCCAGGACTACGACCACCCGCTCAACTATCAGCCCGTAGACGGCGAGTTGGACATCTTCGACGACGGCACCCTGGTGCTTTTTCCAACCCATGGCCATACCCCAGGTCACCAGTCCATGCGCATTCGCATCACCAAAGGTACGGATATCGTGGTGACCGCAGACGCCTGTTACACCAAGCGGAATATGGATGAGAACATGTTGCCGTCGATTGCCTATGACACGGACGAAATGTATCGCTCGCTCGGTACGCTGCGCGACCTGAGAGACAAACAAGGCGCGACGATTCTCTACGGTCACGACCCGGCCCAGTGGCGGCAGATCAGACACGCCCCAGAGCCGCTGGCATAAGTCTTGATTGCTCCTGCCCCCTCTTCCCCTGCGCTCTTCCCTCTAGGGGAGAGCGCAGGGATACCCATTCTAATGTAATGACCACTTCTCGGTTAGCTGTAACCTCCCCAGGAGTCATTGTGTTCCCATCGAGAAGCCGCCCCCGATACGGCAGGCTGTTGGAAACCGATTCGCAGACCGCAAATGATGACATTGGGATGATTGAGAAGTCACTGTTTCAATGCCGACAACTAAGGACCAGCCTTCTCCTTACCAGGTTTTGAGAAAGTTCCGATTAGGGCTTCGGCGTAAGGCGTACTTTCCGCCTTCTCTCTAAGCTCTGGATTTTGAGACGCCCTCCCTCGGAAATTGACTTCGGCTTCTTCATAGCTTTCCATTTTGATATAAGCCCGGGACATTCCTGCACTATCCTTGCCGCTTCTCAGGCTTCTTCAACGGAGGGAAATCCCAATATTTTGGCAGCCTGGCCTCTCCGTTGGTGTTCTTAAATCACTTGTTCTTTGATTTGGGGAATAATATACCTGACACACCTTCCCTCTCGGATTCGCCGGTGCCTTCGGGAGATTCCCCTCATGGTTTCAGGACGGACGCGGAACTCTGTCCCGTGATCACGAAGGGCCGTCTCTGGTCGGATATAAGCGCCAGTATCTACCAGGTATGAAGCCGGTTTTCATCGCTCGAATACCCCCCCCACAAGTCAAATTCCTGGTAGGCGCCCGCTCACCGGTAATGCCCCTGCTGATCGTGCCGGTTTCCCTCAACGCCAATCAAGCGTCGGAGTTTCGAGCCAGCGTCAGGAATATCCCGATTGCTGGGCTGTAACCCGAGCAACACTTCCAAGCACATGCCAGGCCCTCCGGTTCCGCTGAACCAGGGATGCGTCATCGGGGCCAGCCTCTGGTGACTAATCCCGTGATATAACCGTAAAAAATTCGGCATCGGTCACCGTGTGGGCATGGAACGATACGTTGCCAAGCACTCTATACTGCCAATCGACAGGAACTCGGGATCTTCTCCATGCCTATCCGGTGGCGCCCCGCACGCTCTGCGGCAATGGCTGTCTGTGGTTCCTGATCCAAGGAGTTGATCAAGAATGGTGTCTGCCGTGGTCGAACCGACACAGCGCTGTGTCAACTCTAAGGAGAAGGGGGGGCGGAACGCTGAGAGATTTCTCAGACATCTCTTACCCGAGTTCGCTTTGGGAATCAGCTGAAGTCTAGTTTAGCTATGAGATAGATGGCCTCGTAGGCTGGCAGGAAATCGCCAAGGTTCAAATGAATGCTCCCGGCCTGCTGCCAAATGGTCATCCGACGGACCGGAAACTCGCTCACAATGTCATGACGGTTCTGCAGGAGGCTGTTCTGTACCCGCCATTTGTGATTGTAGAAGATCCTCCCATCAGGCCGCAGCACCGCTCCCACTGAATCTGCTCGAACGCTTGCCCGGGAGCCCCGTCCGGCCACCTCCGGTCGAAATCAGTATTCGGGGTCGACCAACAGCAGGGCCTTCCACCACCCCTCGGAGAGCCAGATTGTTGGACTCGGTTGCACCGGCCATAAACACTACGTTGGAAACGTGGCCCCCGACCAAGGCTCCAAGATGTTCACAGGCTTCATCAATCGCGACGCTTTGCTGGCGACCGAAACGGTGCACCGATAATGCCCTCCCAATCCCCGCCATCAGAATCGGCATCATGATTTCGGCCACGCGCGGATCAAGCGGCCCCGATCCGTTATAGTCGGGGTGGGCCGATCTCATAGATTCTTGCATGCCGTCTGCTGCGGTTTCGCCCAGTCCCAAATTCTACCGACGACACTCGAATCGACACCTTGCTCCGGTCCGCCATGCACGTATCTCATGGATGGGGGGCCCGTGTTCCCCGTAACTCCAGCGCCGCCATCACGCAGAATCTACGCAGCCTGGGCCACAACCGTGAGTCGCTGCCCAAGCGCATGCAGCGCCGTTTCGACCTGGCCGATGTGCGAACGGTGGTCGAGGTCGATAAGCCGACGCACCGCGCCTTCGGAAAGACCGAGCCGTACAGCCAGCGCGATGTTGCTGACACCCTGGGCGCGCATGGCACCGTAGAGTGCCATCTTGGCGGCAGTGAGCGCCGACAGCGGGACCGTGGTCCGCCCGTGCGCTGGGGACGGCCGAGGGATAGCCCGCCGCGCGCGGATATAGCCGCCGAGGGCGGCGACAAGGCAGTCCTGGGCCTGCACCAGAGCTTCGGCCTCCGTTTCCCCTTCTGTTAACGCCTCCGGCACATCTGGAAAAGTGACGAGGAGCGATCCATCTTCCTGCAGCGTCAATTCCACCGGCCAGATTAGCCCTTGCGTCATTCCGCCTTCGTCCATCGTCCGTTACCCAAGTCCTTGCGGTTGAGCCCGAATTGCCGGAGCATCGCTGCCAGAAGCCTTACGCTGGTCTCCTTGCGCCGGTCCTTCACTGTGGCAAACCGCTCCCCAAAACACAGCCGCCCGTGGCTTCCCTTGCCCGGCCGAGCCTCGAAGCACCCCATGGCCGCCCGCTCGCGGCCGACCCGCCGAACGCACCGCACGACTCGTCACCGGTCATGATATTCGTACAGATGTATGCAGGGCAAGAGTTTCACGGCACCAACGCGCTCGCGGCCTGTCTAGCAACCTCGGCAATCCGGCGGAAGTGAGCAAGCCTCGGCCCATTCAGCATTCAATATCTACTCCGAGTCAATTCGTCGATTTTATCAGCCACGCCCCGAGGCAACTAGCGTAACTGCTCCGCCGTACAGGCGACGGTGTACCCCCCCCCCCCCCGTCCGACGGCCGGGCGTGACTGACCAGATGCTGGGTCAGCGAGCGGGGCAGCAGCACCTCGCCTTCCGCCACCGTGATGACGCAGGGGCGCAAGCCGTGGAACCAGAACCTAGAGCCTGTCACTACTACCGTCGACGCAACGCCCGCGCGATTGCGGTGCGCCGCGTGTCCCTCTCCCCGTCCTACGCCCCAGGCTCATCACCCCGGGTGCGCCGCGGCGGTCCCACGGGCTCATATCCCAGCGCCACAGCCCGTGGCCGGGTCTTGGCACCCTTAGACGCCCGGTCCCTGAGCAGCGCGGGCCTCTCAGGGTGCGGGCCCAGACGACTCCGCCACGGGCAGCCCGCCGGGGCGGTGGGGGCGGGCCCGGGCGCGCGCGCAGCCGAGGGCCGTGCGCGCCGCCCCGGCCCCCAGATACCTCTTGGGGGTCCCGCCGCCTCGGAACCGGCCGAGGAATGGGGGCCGTTGTTTGAGTGCTCCCGTCCCGTCGGGAGGGACCTTGACGAGGGGGCGGGACCCCGCGCCATCTGCAGCCATGCTCGACGACATACAAGATGGCGGCGAGCACCTGGCGATTGGATAGGCTGACATGGACACGCGGCACCGGGAGATGGGGCACCATCCGTGCGGAGTGAGATTGCGTGAGGTCCATCCACCGAGGAGACCATAATCATGCTCATGAGTTATAACAGGCCCTAGGCTCAGGCCTCATACCCAGCAGATGCCGGTCGCGGCGAGGCGGAGGGTGCTGAAACAGGGGTGGGCACAGCGGTCCTCTCGCAGGGCGAGGCGTCACTAATGGGCAAAATCACCCGACAGCCTTGGAGTCAGGCGCACAGGTGGGCGAGACGGGTGCGCCGGTTGGAACGCGCGGCGTCATAGGCAACCGATATCCTGCGGTGGGCGCGCCTAGGGAGGCCGGGGGCGAGGCCGCGCCCGGCGAGGAGGGCCCGGAAGCGGGCGCGGGCAGAGCCTTGAGCGGCCAGCAGGGCGGGTTGCCCGGGCCGCGGCGCCGCGAGAGGCGCGGCCCTGACCGGCGGGGGACAGCAGAATCAGGGGGGTGCCAGCGGCGTCGCAGACCGCCTGCCGCTTGGCAGGGAACCCGCCCCGTGGGCGGCGCGCCCCGTGGGTGGACGCCTGGGACGGAGACGGGCGCACTACGCTTCCGACAGCCAGCAATAGTGGTCCGACATGACAGGCTCCCTATCTCTTGACACCAGCAGACACACATTGACAAGACATTTATAGCTCCTGAGCCTAAGAACGTCCGCGTCGACCTCGCCCCATTTCCAGCCCTCGGCCAGCTTCTCGCGCCCTATGATGTCGAGCAGCCCGGCCTCCTGTAGCCAGTCGCTGTCGTCCTGCGGGAACAGATCCCGCAAGATCTCGCCCCCGGCCCCGACATAACCGTCGAGCCCAACGAATTGCGCTCGCTTGTCCGAGACCCACATCGCACCCTCGGTCAGCATGCGGCGGGTCTCGTAGGGCTGCATCGAATAGTGCCGCTGCAGCGCCCCCCAGACCTACTCCTGGCGCACCTGATCGGGATTGACCATGGAGGTCATGAGCCGGTCGAACATCATCTCCTCTTCGGCATAGGCGTCGAGCAAGGGAGAGGCGTGGCCGCGACGAGCTTCAGCCGCTGTTTGACGACGCTGGCTGAGACGAAGGAAGCCGCGGCAAGCTCTTCTTCGGTGTGGCCCTCGCGTATCGCATGGAAGGCGCGGAACTGGTCGAACGGGTGCAGGGGCGCGCTGGACGTTTTCGGCCAGGCTGTCTCCCTCGGCCAGCCCGTCGGTACGGACGATGCAGAGCACCAACGTCATCTTGTTTGTTCATGCGCTTCTGCTTCACGAGCATTTCCAACGCCTGGAACCGTCGCCCGCCGGCAGGGATCGAATACCTATCGGTCTCGGCGCCGGTGTCGCCCAGCACGGGTCGCACGGTGATGAAACTGAGCAGTGTCCGCAGGGCGATGTTCTCGGCCAGTTCCTCGACCGACACGCCCACCTTGACGGGGCACACACTCGACTGGCTGAGCACGAGCTTGTTGAAGGGGGTGTCGCACGCGGCGCTGAGCGTGATCTTTTGTTGCTTGGTCATCGGGTTTATTATGGACGGGCCAGCCGGAAGCCTCTCTCCCGACCTCCAAACCCGTGACTGAAAACCCGGCCCACCTCTCACTCTCAATCTCACATGAATGCCTATCTGAACTTGCAATATGGATCGTATGGCCCTATATCGAGTGCGCGTGGTCACAAGAAAGAGCACATCATGGAAAATCTTGTTTTGGAACGTGCTGAGCCAGATCGGCAGGGGGTTGCTCTTAAAGCCTTCGTACGGATAGCGGATGGCTGGAAGCTGACCTTGTGTGAGGCGGCAGCGCTGACGGACATGTCGGAGTCAACTTGGAAACGGGCAAAGAATCCTGGATTCGCGGGTGCTCTCACGCAGGACCATATGCTGCGCCTCAGCGCGCTCATCGGCCTCTATAAGTCGCTCGAACTCTACTTCAACGAGCCGATTTCCCGAGAGTGGGTGAAGATTCCCAACCAAGGTCCGGAATTCGACGGCGCACGGCCCGTGGACGCGATGATCGCGGGCGGGTTGCCCAAGATCCTGCACGTACGGGGATATGTGGATGCGCTACGGGGCGGGGTGTGAGGACCACTTCGATCAATGCCCGCGCGTTGGTCCGACTAATTTCCGAAACACACCACAAGCCGCCTGTCCTTCGGGGGCTTGCAGACAGTGACGAGGAGGCGGCGGTCCTCGCGGCAATTGAGGGCGAGACCAGCGCACGCCTGATCGCAGAGCGTGACGGCAGCCCCGCCCTCGACCGGCGCGAGCTGGCCTTCGCGCGCCGCTCTCATGATCTGAGGCTTTACGGGCAGAGTCATATCAACGCGGCCTTCACCTACACTCGACCTACGGGCAATAGGTTCAACGGCGGTGAGCGTGGCGCGTGGTACTGTGCCTGGCAAATGCTGACGAGCGCGCAAGAGGTCGGGTTCCACAGAACCCGCGAACTGGGCTTCATCAGCCACTACGAGGACGAAGCGCGCTACGTAGAGTTACTGGCGGATTTCACAGGAGACTTCCCGAACTTGCATGAGGACGGGCATCCCGCTCTCTATCCCGAGCCGGAGGTGGGCTACCCTGAAGGGCAGCGGCTGGCCGCCGAGCTGCGGGGGGAAGGACGCCCTGGGCTAATTTACCCGTCGGTTCGTCATGAAGGCGGCCGATGCTTCGTCGCCTTTAATCCCGGCATCATCCAGAATGTCCGGCCAGGGGCGAGTTGGAAGCTTGTCTGGAACGGCACACCTGACTTTGCGATAGAAGGGATATAGGGGCCTATCTTGACGGTTTTGGTGAGGGATACAGATGCGGACGCTATGGTTGGACGATGAGCCGGAGATGGTTCGGCCCCAAATGGAGCGATTAAGGGCCTCAGGGGTAGAGGCCGTGACTTGCGCGCATGTTAGAGATGCCCTCCAAGCACGGGAAACCGGGAAGGTGGTTGATACCATCATAACAGATCTGATGCTGCTAGTATGATGAGGGCAAGCCAGTTCTCCACTCGGGAGTTTCATTTGTCGAGAAGGTAAAGAAGTATCCACCGTCGGCCCGAATAGCTGCTTGTTCAGCATACCTCCCGAAAACGTACTCTGACGATGCGGCGAAGTGCGACAGGACATTTTCCAAGTCAGACTTTACCTCTCCAGCCATGCTGTTCCCGACGGCTCGCGATGCCAAGACAGGGGGTCCGCATCTGTCCAGCGGGTCGACCGAGAGCAACGGCGCGTGACTACGAACCGCAGGCCGTGACCCGCGCCTGGTCAATCTGGCCCGCTTGTTGGCGCGGCAGGCAGCGAGGGAGTTCGTTGAGGCGGAGACCAAAAGACATGGAGAGGCTCGTCCCCGCGCTTAGGTAAGGCGATCATAATAACGTCAAAGATGCACTGCCTGACCCGGGCTCGTCCCCGCGCATGGGGAGGCGATGGCATGAAGGCAGCGCTCTACGCTCGGTATTCATCTGACAACCAACGCGATGCCTCGATTGAGGGTCAGTTACAAATCTGCCGCGCCCGCACAGAACGGGTAGGCTGGACAATCATAGACAGCTACACGGGCCGTACGATTTCTGGGGCTTCTCTTTTGCCTCCAGGCGTTCAGGAACTCCTCGCGGGTGCGCACAAGGGGCGGGAGGCAACTGTAGTTCGGCGCATCTTCCGCGATTCTCTCTCCAGAAAATCGTCGAGCACGAGCGCCATGACTCTGCATCAGGAAGGCGTTTCAGGACTACAGGACAAAGGATGGGGCCCTCCACGAGCCACGGCAACCTGAAACGAGGGACAGGCCTTCTCAACAACGAACTCTCTATCGGGCAGTTGGTCCAGAACCGGCGGCGCTCCATGAAGGCCTTCGACACCGGCAACCGGGTCTCCCGTCCGCCCCCGGGAAGCGTGGGGGGGGGGGCAGGCAGGATGTGCCGGCCCTCTGGATCGGAGATCAGAAGCTCTGGGACGCGGGGAAGACGCGGCAGGCCAGCCTTTCGTTTGACACGTTCTCCACTGGCGGGAATCCGAGGAATGAGTGGCGGACGACGCACCGGCGTGCCGATCTCCTCAAGGGTGGAAGCGGTGGCAGGGAATCTTCGCTGATCTCGAAGACCCGGCTTGGCGGTTCGACGGCCCGGAGAATCAGGGCTCCTGCGACAACCGCATGAACATCCGGCGTGATGCCTTGGGGGCGTCGACCCTGAACGACCTGTGCAAGCCTCTGGTGTCCCCGGACCTCTTCCAGGAGTGCTGGGCCGAATGTCCGCGGGAGGTGAGCTGGCGGCGGATGGAGCGGGGTGCAGATTTGGCCGGTGGGCAGCGTGAGCTCGATATGGGTGCCCGCGAGTTGGCCAAGAGGGTCGAAGCCATCCTTCAAGGCTCCCCTCACCCCCTGCCAAGCTCAAGGACAAGGCCGAGAAATGGAAAGCGCACAAGGCGGAGTTGATTGAGCTTCTGGCGAATGCGGACGAGCCATCCCCCCTGCTGCATCCAAACATGGCACGGGTCTATCAGGATCGGCTCGGCGGGCTTTGCGAGAACCTTCAATACGAAAAGGACCACGGAGCAGTTGCCGAAGTGCTTCGGGCGTTGGTCGAGCAGGTTCCTCTTGTGCCCGACTTGTGCCCGACACCGGCGCATTGGCCATTGTCCTGCGAGGCGACCTAGGCGCGCCCCTGCGCTTTGTCGCCGGCAAGAAAAATTTCCACTTCCTTTCGGAGGCTGAGGCGTTGGACAATCTGCTTGCGCAGGGAGCGGTGTTTGCGGGTAGGGCGCAGCAGACGATCTCGACGCACGGGAAGGCTAAAGCAAAAACCTCCGCGGTAGAGTCGGCGGAGGCATCGCAAATATCGGCGGTTGCGGGGGCCTGCAACGTTTTTTGTGGTAACTTGGGATCGGTTTCGGGCTTTGCGCCCGGAAACAATGTCGAGGATGTTCATCACCTCGCCGAGCAAGGGGGTGTTAATGCGCCGGGCCGGCACCTCGGTCCTGATCTATTCAGATTCCGGGTTGACCGCGACCCGCGCCTTCCCGGCGCCGGGTTCTTGATGGAACGCAGCCGGTTCCAGACCCGCACACCGGCATAGCGCTCGTTTTTGACGAGGCCGGGGACCCGGTAGACTTGGCCGCGAATCGTGGTGGCTCCCCAAGGCCTTACCATTGGGGCCGGGAAGGCCATCGCGGTTGAGCTCAGCGGATAGTCTTGGGGCGCGTGCCGACGGCGAATTCGCGCAAAGAGGCGACGGACGCTCTCGGCCGCGTTGCTCTTCCGTTCGCCACGCCCCTGCGCGCCGGCGCCGTTGATCTGTTGCACGGTGTCCGAACTGGAGTAGCGGCCACCGCTCGCCTTGCCCTTCTCAATGTGGCCGCGCAGAACTTCCGCCCGAGCGCTCTCGCACCTGCCCGCCTGCGCGTCCCGCAAGGGTGCCTGGATGACCGGCCGCCGGGGACCGCTTGTGCCCGAAATGGTGGCGTCCTTGTAGGCCCCCACCTGTCACTGATTGGCCGGGGAATAGCGGGCGTAGAGCGACCGCGGGTCATGAGACCTGCCTTTCTCTCAAGGGGGGATTTTACCCGCCCGGTTCCTGTTCCTCGTCCTTTGGCATTCGGAACTCAAAACGTCCCACCGGGGTGTTTTGCCCGCCGTTGGCGGCCTCAGCGAACCGCTTTGAAACCAGCTTAGCGTAGGATTTGTTGAGGGCGACCGCCTTCCGACGGGCCGCGTAGGGCATGCGCAGAACACGCCCCAGAAGTTGCTCCGCATCGGTGGAACTGCGGATATTGGCGACGGAACAAAACATATAGGCGAAGGAGCAGTCCCAGCCTTCCTTCAACGTCTCGATGGTGATCACGTACTCGATGGGGCAGTCGGGATCGAACAAGTTGATCCCGTCCAACTCACGCTGCGCACCAGTCGCCACCGCGATTTTGTCTGGATTGATGCCTTCATTCTCGATCAGGTGCTCGCGCAGCAGCTCGACGGTAACGTCCTCGTTCTTCTTCTGCGCTTGGAAGAGCACGATAGGGCGGATATAGCCCTCGCGGTCACGTTCCGCGTACTCTTGCAACTCGGCGCGCTTCAGAATTGCCGAGTTCACGGCACCTTGCCAGCTGTCGGCCTCGTCCAACACGACCGGCATCTTGATCATCTCTTCGTCCTTAAGTTCCTGCGCGGAAACCGAATGAAGGATGTTGTTGAAGCCCTTGGGTGTTGCCGTAAATTCGATCAGCGCCGTCGGATTGATCCGCTCGTAAACGACCTGGCTCAGATCAGACCCCGCTTTGTGTGCCTCATCCATGATGACCAGTGGTCGATGTAGATGCATCAGGTTGGCAAAGCTGAACCGGATATCGCCCTTGTCCGGGCCATCGTCGTTCCGCTCCAGCCCCGGCGTGTTTAGCGAAACGGAAGAGAAATGCGGCTGTTTGAGCGTAGGTCATGTGGCGTTAGCTGCGTGAAGTCGCCAATATCAAACACGCGCACGCGGCCTTCGAACGCCTCGTCCAGCACCTGCCGATAGGGGTGACGCGGATTCTTAAGTGCATCAGCGGTTTGCAGGCGGGTCGTGTTGGTTGGCACGAGCCACAGCACCAGCGGGAAGTCCTTTTCGACCCAGGCATCCTTGGCCACGGTGATCGAATGCGCGGCTAGGATCGTCTTGCCGCCGCCGGTGGGCAGGCACAGGTAGACGCAAGGGACATCGGGCAGCGCCTTGATGGGCTTGTAGCCCGCCGCGTAGCCGCGTAGGCGGGCAGCCAGTTCCGGTTTCGCCGTGATCGTCTCATAAGCTGCCTTGGGGCCGGATATGCGAGCCTCTTCAAAGAATTCGCGTAACGTGGCGAGCGAGGCTTTCTGATAATCCTTCAGCTTCATTTGCGCGCCTTCACGTCATAAGGGGTTTGTTTGAATTCGATTTGCCCGGCCTTCAGCGTTGCTTCAGACAACGCCGTGCGCTCGCCGTAAACAGTTAATGGGCCGGTGAAGTCACCCTGTGCGGCGCGGATCGCCGCCAGAGTCTTGCGGGTCAGGACATTGCCGCCAGAGACCGACTTGTCACCCAAAATTCCGTTGTAGAGCAGCGCATAGCCATGGCCGTCCGCCGCCCCGAGGAACGGTGCGAGGGGCTGCGGTTCCGACCACGGCGCGCCGGTTTCAGCGAACCAGATATGAGCAGCGAGGACCGGGAAGCGGATATCAGGCTGAATTTGCCCTTCTTCGGTGAAGACCGGTGGGCCAAGCCGATAGAAACGAAAGCCTCCGCCACCTAGCCAGTTCTGCGCCTTGGAAATCCCGCCTTGTTCGCCATCAACCACTTTTCGCAAACGTGGTGTGCAATGAGTTACAGCATGATCCCCCATCTCGATCCCGATGCACCTGCGGCCCATCTTGCTAGCGACCGCTGATGTGGTTCCGGAACCTAGGAAGCTGTCCAGAACAAGATCACCTGGGTTAGTGGCAATGGTGAAGATTTTGTAACTGCCCAGGTCCCCTGTCCCGTCTGAGTAGGTGTTGCGGTTGTGGGGGTGGGTAGCGGTTGTGGGTTCGTTGGGTTTTTGCCCTCGCGCCGCGTGACTGGATAGGCGTGTGAGGCTATGGGGTTCCCGCTGTCATGCGAGGCGGGGCGGTTGGGGTATTGCGGCTCGAAGGCGCCGCCGGGTCGGAGCCAGAGGCTGCTTGCGCGGAGGCCGCCGCCCTCTGTCAATATCGAGAGCCCTCTGGGGGGCGGGGGGCTGAGGAAGTGCCAGCCTGCGTCGGGGCGCTCGATCGGGCTCGCCCGCGCTGCGCGGGCGCTTGAGGCGTTCGCCTGCGATGACCCGGTGGAGTTGGTGCCCGGCTGTGCCCACCCCTTGCTGTCCTCGTGCCCGTTGCTGGGCCCGGCATTGGTCTACCGCGATGCGCCCTATCGGCCCGCGGCCCGGCGTTCGGCGCGGCGCTCCCGTTTCGAGGAGGAGGGAGGCGACCCCGTCGCGCTGCTTGAGCTGCTCAAGGGGCTGCCCTGCCAGGTGCTGGGCTCAGGCCACCGGTCTGGGCTCTATGCCGCCCTGCTGGCGGGCGCCGGGTGGCGCGGCAGGTGGACGCCCCAGGCCCAAGGGCGGCCCGAGGGGGGGGGCAACTTGGCGCCCGCCCGGGGGCACGGGGCGCGCTAGGCGGGCGGGAACTTCCCCGCCCGCCAGTGCCTCAAGCGCAAGGCGGCCACCTGGGGCGGGCGCTACGCGGCTCTGCCAGCGGGCGAGCGCCTCGCGGTGCGGGCCGCGCTCATGGCCGTCGCGGCCGGGGCGGGGTCGTGCCAGGCTCGCGCGGGCGCAAGGAGCCTGCCGGCCCACGCCGAGGCTGGCGCGGGCCGGCAGGCTCTTTTCAGTCCCCCCTCCGTCGCGCTGACAGCGGGCAAAGCTCTCCGGGCCTGGGGCCCGGGGCTGCGGCGCCGGAGCGCGGCGCGGGCGCGGGCGCGCACGGCTCGCCGCCCTCGCGCGCCGGGCCGCGCTCGACAGCACCCCCCGTTCCAGGCCGCCGACCAGCGCCGTCCTGAAGAAGCAGGGCGGCCCCCGGGAGCCGCGTCCCCGGAGCCGGAGCAGCACGTCCGACAGGCCCCGTGGCGGCCAGCCCGGCCCCAAGGGAACGCCCCGGGAGCGGCCCGGGCACCCGGCCCACGTCGTCGATCATGCTCCCTGCGCCTGGGCCGGCGGCGGCGCCGTGCTGGCGGAGGCGGAGCGTCACGGCGCCCCCGTCTGCCGGCAGGTCTTCGCCGTGCCCGAGCCGCCGCCCCTCGCGGGCACCGCACAGCGCGGCCTACGGTTCAAACGATCTTCGACGTCCTGAACCTCGGTGTCTGTGACCTTCCGAAAATCCGTTGTTTTCGGGAAGTACTGCCTTACGAGGCCGTTCGTGTGTTCGTTCAAACCCCGTTCCCAGGAATGGTAGGGCTGTGCGAAATAAAAATCTGTGGCCAGCTTTTTTGACAGTCCGGCATGCCGGGCAAACTCCTTGCCATTATCGGCGGTGAGCGGCAGGATCAGGTCGCGGTCTGGACCAAGGCGGTGCTCAAGCGCAGACGAAACAGCTTCCGCCGTTTTGAGATCTACCCGCGCGAGCCGGGTTATCTTTGTGGCCCGATCTACCGCAGATACCAGCGCTCCGCTGTGGCGCGCGCCAATGATCGTATCGAGTTCCCAATCTCCAACCCGTGTTTTCTCTTCGACGATCGCAGGTCGTTCGGAAATATCGACGCGACCGGGAATATGCCCACAGCCAGAATGGCGACCTCTCCGCCAGTTCGGCTTTTTCCCTCTGCGCCGCAAATTCTGATAAAGCCTACCACCTGCACGACGATCATCGTGGATGTGATTGTAGATCCGTTGTCGTCCAGCCATCTCCCGACCTTCAAGACGACACCGCCCACTGATTTGCTCAGGACTCCAACCCTCTTCAAGTCTGTCTGTCACGAACTGCCACTTGTCCGGCGTCATTTTCCAAGCCACAGCAGACGCTCTTGAGCGACGGCCATCCGCAAATCTCTGCGCCCGTTGGTGACGATACCCGCGCGCCCCCGAGTTACGTTTGACTTCACGGTCGATTGTCGTGTGAGAGCGGCCGAGCTCACCCCCGATCGAGCGGTTCGAAAAACCGGTTTTCCGCAAAGCATAAATCCAGCATCTTTCAACTGAGGTCAGATGGTGAAAGCCTGTACTCACAGGGATTGTCTCCGTTTTTTCCTACGTGGAGAATTGACGCCATCTGGCCGATCAGTAAACACCCGATCCTGAATCTGATTGCCCACAATCAGATGGTGCATTTCACAGTGGCACGGGGGCTTCTTGGGCGCAGTCGCGCCAAATTCAAATTTCATTAATTTTCAAACAGCCTAGGCGGTGAAGCTCGTACGTTGCTGTGAACATCAGCAACTGTGAGACTGCCCATGCGGTCAAACCTTCGGCGCGCCAATCGTCCGAGAACACCGCGATATTCAGCCCGACAAACGCCACCAAGCCCGCAAGGAGGCCAAAGACAAGCGGTCCCTTAAATGCAGCCTTCCGGCGATCCGCGGCGTGCACCGACGGATTGAAATGAAGAAGGGGCTCGCTTACCCTCGCATTGGGTTGGCCGTTGGCCAGCCAGGACCAAAACAGGAGGAATGGACCCAGGCAGTGGCCTCGGAAGAGAAACAGCACACGCGGATGTAGAAATCACCGTCAAGTGCGCCAGATTCCGCAATGAAATCGAGTAGATTTTGTCCGCTCGGATTGCAAGTATAGAAGGCGCTGAGATTTAAGGCCGAAAGGCTTGAGCCAAGAGAGATGTAGAGAAGTATTCATGACACGGATTATCGACTTGGAGGCCGCTGCGGCACGATCTTACCTTGAGAAGCCAGAATGTTACTTTCGGTCCGATTTCCCGCCATACATTAGCTTTGAGGCGATCTTGAAAGACACGGCTGCGGCCTTGGGGGAGCAGGACTACACCGCTTTTCAAAAGGCCAAGCCCAAAAGCGCCGTTTGTATGTCTGGCGTTAACTACGAGCTCCTGAGCACGAAAGACGGACGCTTTGCTTGGCGACCGTTTGAGCTCATTCATCCAGCGATCTACATCACGCTGGTTCGGATAATCTGTGAGGAAGCGAACTGGAAGCTACTCCAAGATCGTTTTCTAGAACTGCACACAGGTGCTGTGGAATGTACTAGCTTTCCTATGGCATCTGACGGCGAAGATAAGCACGACGCGGTTCAGGTTCGGAATTGGTGGCTGCGGTACGAGCAGCGCTCGCTCGAACTATCGATGGAGTACGCGCACCTTCTGAAAACCGACGTGTCGAACTGCTACGGTTCGCTGTATACGCACAGCATTCCTTGGGCTTTGTATGGGTACGAAACCGCCAAGGAAAAACTGAACGACAAAAGCCTATTTGGTAATCAAGTCGATTTTCACATCAGGAACAGCCGTAATGGGCAGACGAATGGAATTACACAAGGTTCCGTTCTGATGGATATTATTGCGGAACTGGTATTGGCATACGTTGATCATTTGATCACCAAACATCTCTCTGATCACAAAGATTTTCATATCCTACGGTATCGCGACGACTACAGCGTTTTTACACAAAACGATCAACAAGCGGCTGAGATCGTCATGGAGATCAGTAACTGTCTCAGAAAAGTGGGGATGCAGCTTGGGGCCGCAAAGACCTCTGTGAGTACGAATATCATCGCGGGTGCAATCAAGCCTGAGAAGCTCGCGGGTATTCATCTCGAAGATATGGACATCACACAAGCGAAGACCATTCAAAAGCAGCTTCTGCGCCTACATGCTTTTGCTCGTCGATACCCGAACACTGGGGCCATAAAGCGACTCGCTGATAACGCGTTTCAGAGAATATCGAAGATCACTGATGTCCCCGAAGATCTCGGCGTGCAGGTGGCTATAGTTTGCGATATCGCAGCAGTTTCGCCTGGCGCCTTTCCTGCATTGTCTGGCGTCCTCGCCAAGCTGATTTCATTAGCCCCGGAACAGGCTCGACGGCAGATGTGGGAAAAGGTGGCTAAAAAGATGCAGCGGATACCGCACAATAGTCATCTTGAGGTTTGGCTCCAGCGGGTCACCAAAGCTAAAGGTGTTGGTCTGATCTTCAATAGTTCTGAGCCGATTTGCAAGATTGTTAATGGTCAAGATGCGCAACTCTGGAACAACGATTGGATCAGCAATCAGGCATTACTTCAAGCGCTTGATGTCACAAAGATCGTTATCAGTAGGCCGGAAGAACTCGACCCTGTTCCAAATACAGAAGAGCTCGCGCTTTTCCGAGAGTACGCTGAATTTTCGTGACACTGAGTCTATCAAGACTGTTGGTTTGCGCTGCTATCATCAAGTATTTTCATGTGCGCTACCCAGCTTGCCCGAATACTACAGTTGCGGAGTTTTTCAATTCCCCGTTTTCATTACGATGATCTTATCGGGAGGTTCTGATGATGACGATTTCGCTGTGGTCGGAAACGCTTGTTGACTGGCGTAACTCGCTCGAAGAGTTGAAGTGTTTTGTTGGGTCGGCCTTCCAGCGTGTGGAACAGCGCCGGACGGCGGGTGCGTTTATTGATGGGCTGCTCTCAACGGCGGAGTAAAATCCGGCCACGGGCGGAGCGCGCAAAAGTCTACCACTTTGGATCTGTTTTCGATGGTAGCAGAAGGTGGTGGCGGCCAGTCAGCCGAGATCCTCATTTAGCTGGCGATTGACTGGCCGCCATCTCCAAGGTTCAACAGATTGACCCCGACTCCCCCTGTCTTCGTTCACCGGGTCACATCACCCACACTGCAACAACTTGGCAATCCGCGCACCGATGCGTTCCGCCGCAGCCCCGACATCCCTGTCTGCGGCGTGGGCGTATCGAAGGGTCATCGCACATTGGCTGTGGCCCAGCGGCTTGGACACCACCTGCAGGGGAATACCCGCCATAACGCACTGGCTTGCGTAGGAATGTCTCAGGTCGTGCAGGCGCACATCCTCAATGCGGACCTCCCGCCGAACCCGGTACCAGAGGGTCAGGTTCTCCGAGACCGGCTTCTCCGGGACTCGTGGCGATGGGAACAGATACTCCCCGGGTGCGGTCATGCGCCTCTTGATGATCGCGCGGGCCTCGGGGCTCAGATACACAATTCTCGGCCCCGTCTTGCCGTTTTCAAGTCTGAGACGGCTTCCATCGACCTCACGTCGCTTCAGGTGGACGATTTCATTCCTGCGGCAGCCCGTGAGCAGCAGAAGCCGGATGATGTCGACCTGAACGCGCCCGCGCCCGTCGGCGTGCTGGTCAAGCGCCGCGTTCAGCCGCGCTATTTCGTCCCGCGACAGAAACCGCGTGAGCCTGGACCGCCGGTTTGGAAGTACGGAGCCCGCCGGGTTGGTGGGGATGAGGCCGCGCTCAACGGCAAAGTTCAGGCTCTGGCGCAAGAGCCGCAGCGCGTGGTTCGCCCCACCGGGCGCGGACGCGCTGTAGGCGTCAAACCAGTCCTCAATGATCTTCCGCGTGATCCGGTCAGGCCGCAGCGTCCCGAACGCGGGCAGCAACTGCCGCGTCAGGGCATAGTCCCGTCCCCTGATGGTGGTCGGTTTGCATCGTTTGGACCAGGACCCGCGCCAGACACCCATCGCGAAGGCCCCGTAGGTGGGCAGGTCCCTGCTCGTTGCGATCCCTTCAACCTGCAACCGAAGACATTCGCGGCGCGCGTCCTCGACGGGCATAAGGGCGACCCGGCCAAGCGACAGCTTCTGTCCGCCCACGGTACAGGTCCAGGTCTTCGTGCCCGTGAGATAGACGCGAACGTTCAGGGACGGAACTGCCTTGTCCTGAACGGAGTATTCCCACGCCGACGGCTTGAGTTGCTTTGCGCGCGCATCTGTTAACCGCACCACGCTCATGCCCCCGTCCCCCTGAGAACCGCACCCATTGCGGCGGCGGCGGCTCTCTCCACGTCGGCTTCCGCGTGGTGGGCGTATTTGAGGGTCGTTTCAGGGTCACGGTGCCCGAGAAGCCGTCCCACTGCGAGAACGGTTTCCCCGCTTGTGACGGCTAAGCTCGCGTAGGAATGCCGCAGATCGTGCAGGCGGACATCCTTCAGACTGGCTTCCGTGCGGACCTTGCCCCACGCGCAACTGAGTGTGTTCCCCGACACTGGACCGTCGCCCCTGACCGAGGGAAAGACCGAGGGTGAGGTGCGGGGAAGAGAGTCGAGGACCGTGCGGGCGGCGGCTGACAGCCACACCGTGCGCGGACCTGTCTTGCTATCGCGCAGGAAGATATGCCCGTCTCGATAGTCTGCCCAGTGAAGGGTCCTGATCTCGCTCGACCGGCAGCCCGTCAGTGCCAGCAGCCGAATGATCGCGATGGCAGGAGACGGACCGCGCAATGCTCTACCCAAGCGGGCGATCTCGGCTTCAGAGAGAAACCGGTCCCGGTTCTGCTGCCTGTATCGCTTGATCCCCCTGCACGGGTTGGAACCCTCCGGGCGCAGGCCGTCCGTCTCGACCACCGTCATGATGACCGACAGAACGGGCATCGACCGATCCGCCGACACCGGCGGCGCGTGCATCTCGGCGAACCAGTCCCGCACGTCCTGCGGCGTGATGTCGGCAATCCGCTGCCCCGCGAACCGGGGCGGGATATGCTTGTTTAGATAGTACCGGTTCACTGAGAGCGTGTTCGGCTTCCACTGACGGCCCTGGCGGCGGAACGCCTCTTCCGCCACGATCTCGAACAGCTTCTCCCCGTCGGGCCGTCCCGACCGCAGGGAGGCCAGCAGGTCCCGTGCCCGCTCACGGGCTTCGGCCACCGTCATGTCGGCGGGGTCGCCCACGATCTTCCATATGCGCTGGCCTTCGTGCTGGCTGTGCAGGAAGAACCGCTTCCGGCCACTGGGCAGGACCCTGACGCCGAAGCCCGGCAGGGCGGTGTCCCGGATGTTTCTTGTAGTCTTCTTCGCGCGCAGGTCGCGCACCCGCGCGTCGGTGAGTCGTGGCGTGATTCTCTTCCTCCTTCCGGTTGCAGGAACGGAAGGAAACGCGTTCGATTCCGCCCGAAACCTTGACTTTGAGAGGAAAAAAGACAATCTGTTTCAGCGCTTTAGCACCGCAGGTGCGTATCCAGTGTAGACTGGGCTGCGCTTCCGCAGTCATATCGACCGCGGTATCGAGTTTGCCAGGCGCCAAGTCGATATTGTCCGGGGCCTAGCTTGTCAAGGAGGATCAAGATGGCCTCAGGAAATCGTCTTGGCAGTTCATCCTCTTCACCTTTCTGTCTCATGAGGCCATACACGAACATATCGGTTTGGATTGGAACGAGGGACGGCAGAACAGTTTGACGACCTCGGAGAGAGGTCACTTGTTTCTTCGCCCCAGTCTCGGAAACGCCCGCGATGTCTGCTCCGTCTGACAACTCTCTTCCTGCGGGCAAACTTTTTCGAGGAAGGGCTTGCCAAAACTTGCCCATTCTTTGCTACTTATAACGATCTCGGAGAGGAACCAGATGCGGTGAGCTCGCTATGACCGAGAACTCGTAAAAATACCGGGACACGGAATCGTTCCAATCGAGCTTTGATGCGCCGTTCAGTGCGTAGTCCTGTTTTATGAGCCAGGTCCAAAATCGTAGCGGACTCGCTTGAGCGGTTTTGATTGTCATAGGCCTCCTCTTCAATTGTCGTCTCTGGCTCTGCCATTGACCAAGTGCTGTGCCAACCGCTCACGTCTACCAGCGGGCACATCACGCCAACGGCGGTGGAGCAGATGAAGCCGCTCTCCACGGGGGTAGACCCCCCGAGACGCCTCGTCAGATGATAAGAGTCCGCCCGCAACTTCGTTGCCCAAAAACAACGGCTCAAAAGCCCAGGTCCACAAACGAAGCGTGTTGAAGAAAAAGAGAGCGTCCTGAGATCCGAGCGCGGTATCGGCTCGCCGTCACCCGGGCGGTGCTTCGACCATACGATCAAACAAGCTCTTGGACCACAAAAGATGATCGCTCGCCTTCGTTGGGGGAGTGCTCTCCAGATATGTCTTCCAGATAGAAAGTCGAAGTCCCCCGAAACACTCCTCCGATGTCTCTCGGCAGTCCTGCCGCCAATTCCCAGTGTCGACGGGGAGTCTGATAGGCCGCCGCAAGAATGCGCTGCGGCATTTCGGGCAGCCCGTCGAGTAACGGAAACGCAACCTCAAAGGCCACGGCCTGACCAAGTGCAAACTCTCTCATGCGCCTTTCCTCTTCCGTGCTTTCTCTTGCCCCTCTATGGGGCAGTCAACCGCTAGGACCAGGTTTTCCAGACCTCGGGACGATATCCGACCGTTGCGTCTTTGCCGTTACGCACGATAGGCGTGCGCATGAGGAGGGCGTCTTCAAGCAACAGGCTTTCGGTCCGGGCGGCGTTCAGCGACGCATGCGTCAGTCCTTTCTCAACAAAACGCCTGCCAGCGGTGTCGATCAGGTCCTTCAACGGAACCCGTGTCGCCACCGAGCGCAATTCGCCCTTTGACATCTCTTTTTGGCTGAGATCAACAAAATGAAAAGGAATGCGGCGCTCTTTGAAAAAACGCTGTGCCTTGCGGGTCTCAGAACATTTTTTCAGGCCAAAGATCTGAATATTCATCAATCGTCCCTTACTCCCGCACCAACGGTCAGGCATGCGGTCATGTCTCAGTCTGAATTTTTTTGGCCAATCACGATAAGGGGGGATCTCCCAGAGTGAGACACCACCCGGCATTCTCCTGACTTGACAGAATCCTCAAATCACCCATAGGCTGTGCGGCCCCCCATCCTACCAATCGGAGAGAGTTTTGTATAATAAGACCGTCGATCTTCTCTGCTTCGTATTACTCTTGCTGGGAGCGTCTTTGGCTTTCTACAGTCAGGCCCTCGCCCAGAGTACAGGCTCACCGCCAGCTTCAGAGACAACCGGCCCAACCGTCCTTGAGCCCGTCATCGTTACGGCGACCCGGCACGGCATCTCCCTGGCCGAGGTGCCGGCGGCGGTGAGCGTCATCGACCGTTCAGACATCCAACTCGGGCTGCCGACCATCGGCTTCGAGGAGCCGCTCAATCGCGTCCCCGGTGTCTTTGCCCAAAACAGCGCGAATTTTGCCCAAGATTTCCGTCTCTCGATTCGCGGCTTCGGTACCCGGACCGCCTTTGGAGTGCGTGAGGTCAAAGTACTGGTTGACGGCATCCCGGAAACCTCCCCGGACGGGCAAACCCAGCTTGACAATATCGATCTCGGAGCAGCCCAGCGGATCGAAGTTTTACGCGGGCCCTCGTCTTCGCTGTACGGCAATGCGTCCGGGGGCGTCATCAACATCATTACCGAGGACGGTCCAACCACACCGCTTCTGGAGACGCGCCTGATGGGGGGGTCGTTTGGCCTCCAGAAATATCAGGCAAAAACAGGAGGGCAGGCCGGCAACCTGAATTATATGCTCAATGCCTCCTATCTGTCTCTGGGCGGTTTTCGGGATCACAGTCGGGCCCAAAACGTCTTATTGACCGGCAAGCTGAAATACCGGCCCAGCCCCACGTCCCACCTCACCACCCTGATGAGCTTTATGGACGCCCCCTTTGCCGATGACCCGGGCGGCATCACGCGGGCACAGGTCGACGAGGATCGCAAGCAGGCACGAGACCGCAATGTCTTGCTCGATTCGGGCGAGCGGGTGACCCACGGCAGGCTCGGCTTCGTGTATCGCAACCAGTTTCTCCCGGGACACGAGGTCACAGTCACGCAGTACTCGTTATTCCGCCAGTTCGAGGCCAAGCTGCCCATCGTACCACGTTTCGGTTCCGGTGTGGTCAAATTCGACCGCTTCGGGGTCGGTGGCAGCGTCAAGTACGCACATGACGGTCGATTCTTCGGGTTTCGGAATCGTTTCATGTTGGGCGTCGATGTCGAGTTGCAGACCGATAATCGCCGCCGGTTTGATAATGACGAAGGAGATGTCGGGCAGCGCCGTTTCCACCAGGACGAAGACGTGCGCAGTGTTGGACCGTTTGTCCACGACGTCTTCTATCTGCGCGACGATCTCCAACTCAGTTTTGGGCTGCGATACGACACGGTCCGTTTTTCGGTGGAGGATCAGTTTCTCGGAGACGGCGACCAGTCTGGCGTCCGGACCTTTGATCACGTCAGTCCCATGGGGGGCGTGCTGTATAGCCCGCTTGAGAATCTGCACGTGTACGCCAATGTTTCAACCGCCTTCCAGGTGCCGACCACAACCGAGCTGGCCCGGCCCGACGAAGGGGGCGGCTTCAATCCCGCCCTGAATCCGCAGCACGCTTTGAGTTATGAAATCGGGGCACGCGGCAATATCTGGAAGCGCATCACGTATAATTTTGCCCTGTTCTGGATCGTCATTGATGACGAACTGGTGGCGTTTGAGAGCGAATCGGGCCGGAACTTCTTTCGCAATGCAGGCCGTTCAGAGCGGAAAGGGCTGGAACTCGCGTTTGATATCGCCCTTATGGAAGGCCTGCGCTGGACTCTGGCCTATAGTTTCCTCAATGCTGAATTCGACCGCTTTATCGCCCCCGACGGGCGATTTGACAACAAAGACGAGCCCGGCATTCCTCCACACCAACTCTTTACCGAACTCTTCTACATTCATCCCTCGGGCTTCTACGGCGCGTTGAGCATCCAGCATGTGGCTGACTTCTATGTGGATAACGCCAACTCGGCAGAGAACGATGCCTACACCGTGCTGAACCTGCGCATGGGTTATGAGATGACGGTGGGGAATAGCCGGATTGCGCCCTTTGTCGGTATCCGAAACGTCGCCGACGACGGCTATAATGGCCTCACCCGCCTGAATGCGCTGGGCGGACGTTTCTTTGAGCCCTCGGCCGGCATCAACGCCTATGGTGGCGTGACCGTGAGCTGCGATTTCTTGTAGGCCGGGCTGCTCGGTCGGGGCGAAAGGCCCTCCGCTTTGATTCCGCCCCGCCGGCTTTTCGGCATTAGTGCTGTTTGGCATGCTCGTTGTCACAGCGACCGGTCTGGCAGGCGGGTTCATCGCATTTGACGGAGGGGGCCGCTTCTGAAGCGGGTCGTTGGCGTTTTGGCGATGGTTGGCGGCCTGACAAGCATCGCCGTACGCCTCGCAGCATTGAGACACGGGCCGAAAGCTTGCGGGAGTGGTGGCATGGATATTCTCCTCTCCCCGGTTTTCCGAGCGTGGGGTGGGACGCTGAGCCATGACGTCCGCGGTGGCTTACGCCGAACCCAGCGTTTCGTTGATCAAGTACGGATAGGCGTGGCCCCAATCCGGTAGTCCCCTATTAGGTGGCGTTGTAGCCCAGCTTTGTCAGCCCATCGGACGGCTGTCGGGTGAGGGCAACGTGAAAGATCGGCTTCTGTTCGCCATGCACGACAAAGGTGGGCAGATCTTTGTCCTGACCGCGCTTCAGGAGAGGGTTGATCGCCGGATGAATCCGCCCCGCCACCGGGGCAATCCGGTAAAAAGGTCTGCATGTGCGAGCCCGAGAATAGAGGTAAAAATTCCACCGTCAGAAAACCCCGTGAGATACACACGCCAGCGGTCCACCGCATACGCAGTCCACACCTCTTCCAGCATCGCAAGGATGGAGCGGCGGTCCAGAGCGGGATTCGGAGGGATACCGGGTAAGCGCATAGCCGGCCAGGTTTCCCGCACCGACTTCGGAGCGAGCGGCATATAGTCTTTGCTCTTTGCGGCCCGGAGCCACGTCAGTAGAGAATCGTCCTCCCGACTGTAGCCGCGGCGGAGGCAGACAATAAGCGGCCAGTCCGTCTGCGGGGTGTAGTTCTCAGGCACGTAGTGAGAGTAGGCTGAGCGTTGTTCCGTACGTTCCTTACGGGCGATACCGACCGGGACCTCCCAGGTCCGGCGTCTGTCTTTCTAGGGCGGGGAGCGATGCCAGAACGTCTGGGGAAACCCAGTATGCCCGGAGGATGGGCAGTTCGGCACGCAGGTCGTACAACAGATGCTTCCCCCGGCAGGACTCATACCGCCCTTTCAGGAAATCCAGGGTGAACTCTTGTCTGATGAAACGCAAGAGGACCCCAGAGGCGTCGGCGCAATGCTGAACCGCTCTGCTGAACGTGACGTGGAACTCTTGAGGCGAGGCCGGTGGAGAACAGCCTGCCAGATTCCGCCTGGAGCGCCTTGACCGGCTCCCCGAGGCGGTCTTTCAACCGGGCGTTCTGTTCGGCCAGCCGATGCCTGTGGAACCCTTCGAGATGGGCT
The DNA here is from genome assembly GCA_965116085.1 of uncultured Binatia bacterium (SeqCode). Lineage (GTDB taxonomy): Bacteria > Desulfobacterota > Binatia > Bin18 > Bin18 > Bin18. Next base: position 2,371,966 of record OZ220487.1, on the reverse strand, counting down.
TCGATTGTACGCAGGAAGTCCGGGAGTCGCTGCTCAGCCTGCGGCATGCCAGCGGTGTATCGACTGCGCTCCGTTTCCCTGACTCCCCTCCCTTGTTGGACAGATACACGGTTGGACAAAGTTCTCTTGAAGGAGAACGAACATCTCCACGCCGTTCTCGATTATCAGGTTGGTATCCGCGGATACCTCCCCGTTGAACGATCCAGAATTGGCTCGTCATATCCGCTTGATTGAGTCCACCAATTATTACTGTCCAGAGCGCGGCAATGGGAGTATTTGTTGCTGTGGGTTTCGAGGGCAGGCGGCAATCCCGGGGTCCTCGCTGGGGCGGAGCAGCGATGAAACGGCAGGAGATTCCTGAAATCAAGCTCAGGTGTCACAAGACACCGCCGCTCAGATTTGCCTATTGCGATCAGTCTTTTATCGGAGGCAGAACACGAAGCTCCTCCTCCAATAGTGACGCCATCATGGCCTGCCTGCCGTAGCAACACGGTGCCACGAGAGCCAAGATGCTCATCGAGTCTGCTCCCTCTCGCCCTGCCGTCTCCAAAGGGATTCCCACAGACCGCTCAGGCGGCCATCGCTGCACCATCGGCAATGCATGCAAGAATATCGGCTTTTCCGAGCCCGGTTATTCCTGCAGCACCTCCGGGGTCGTCACTCCACCGGCCGGGAGGTCAAGCAAGAGAGACTCAAATCCGATGGCCACGAAGGCAGGGTTTCCCGCAACAGACATGGATATCAATCGAGATGCGCATAGAAGTTCCTCTCGTGTCAGAGTCTCCTCTCTTTCTCTTTCCTAGGGAGCGCACCTCTCATGAGCATGGCGGCCTCCCCTCGCTGGTCCACGTCTCCTTGACAGCAAAGAAAGAGTCATGTTTCTCTGCTGCAACCAGCCGTCACCAGACCATCTCATATCAGGCTTTATACGGAGAACACACCGGCGACCGCCGCTATGGAGATACCCCCCTCAAACGAAGAAGACCGTCATTTCTCTCGCCTGCTCAAGACCCTGGGACCGGGCCTGCTGTTTGCCAGTACCGCTATTGGGGTCTCACATCTGGTGCAGTCAACCCGCGCGGGGGCCAACTATGGTTATGCGCTGCTATGGGCGGTGATGGTTGCCAACCTCCTGAAGTACCCGTCCTTTGAGTATGGGTCACGGTACGCGAACGCGACCGGAGAGAGCCTGATTGATGGCTATCGACGATTTGGGAACTGGGCCCTCTACCTCTACCTGTTTATCACGGTCAGCCCGATGGCCATTATCATTGCGGCCATCTGTTTTACCACCGCAGGACTGCTGAACAATCTGCTCGCCCTCGCCTTGCCTGTTATCCACACGGCCCTGTTTCTGATCGTCGGCTGCGTCAGCATTTTGCTGGTCGGGAAATATAGCGCTCTGGACCGCCTCATTAAAGTCATTTGTACGGTGCTGCTTCTCTCCACCCTGACCGCTTTTGTCCTCACCCTCCTGCGTGGTCCGACCACACCGGTGCCCTTCTACTCGTCCGAGGTCTGGACCGCCTCAGGCTTTGCCTTTCTGATTGCCCTCATGGGCTGGATGCCGGCGCCTCTGGATCTGTCGGCTCTCAACAGCCTGTGGACGCTTGAACGTTTTCGGCAGACCGGCTACCGGCCGACCCTGCGGGAGACATTGCTTGATTTCAATGTTGCGTATGTGATGACCGCATTTCTGGCCGTTTGCTTTATGACGCTGGGGGCCTTCACCATGTATGGTTCCAGTCAGTCCTTTTCGGATCAGAGCGGGACGCAGTTCACGCATGAAGTGATTCGACTCTACACCGCAACGCTCGGGGACTGGAGCTATATCATTATTGCCTCTTCGGCCTTTTCCGTCATGTTCGGCACCGCCCTGGTCATCTTCGATGGTTATGCCAGAGCCATGGACCGTACTTGGGCCTTATTGTTCTCCCGTCGCCGGGACGGACGGGGCAGCCGCACGGTGTATAACGCCTGGCTCATCATTGGCGCGGTTGGCGGCTATCTGATTATTGCGTTGTTTCTCACCAGCTTTACCACGTTGATCGACCTAGCAACGATTATCTCCTTTCTGGTCGCGCCGATTATCGCCCTGGCAAACCATCGGCTCGTCCTCAGCCCCCATGTGCCGCAAGCCGCACATCCCCCATACTGGCTACAGTTGCTGAGCTGGGCCGGCATCGCCTTTCTGACGGTCTTTACTCTCGTGTATATCGGCCTGCGGCTCATGCCGTGACTGCGTGTCAACGCCGGTAACGATTGGGGGAAGGGCAGCACAGGCACCGCCCTATTCAGCTAGGCGTCTATCAGCGCCTCGTCTGAAGAGCGGCAATCTGAGCACCAAATCCGGCACAGCGTGAGGAAGGCACGATCCAAGGAGTCCGGCGTATGCAGCCGGACAGCGGCCCCCGCACCGAGAGCGGTCGGCGCAGCCCCCGAATATCGGACCCGGAGACCGACCGGGGAGTCTTCCCGATTTCCACACTCGCCTGCGTCGCCTTTGTCCTCGGTACACGGCTATTCCCGGAGAGGACGATCCCGAGTCTTCGGGGATACCCGGACTTCGCTCACCACTCAATTGACCGGCTGTTCCTGCTCACCGCCGACTGCATTCTGCCGGGCTGCCTCTTTGACTGGCGACCTCCCCGCTCGGCACAGCGCGGTGCGGCAGACGGAAGGCCGTCCCCGAATCCCCCTCTCTCAATCGGTTCGCCATGTTCTTTGCAGCCGGTAGGGGCATTGGGCTGATGTTCCTCGGAGTGCTGGAGCTAGCCGACACGTCCTCCGTCCCCCGTTCAATACGGTCAACCCCGAGACGGCCCGCCGCCCTCGGCAGCGCTACGGCGACTTTTCACGGGGGTCTGCACGGTCGGGCCATCTCCGCAGAGGTGGGGCTCGCCCTGGCGTGCCTCAGCTATGACCGGTGCCTTGCCACTTACCATTCACTCCGGCCTGCTATACTCCTGCCCGGTGACCACACCTGGGGCTGGGCCTTGCCACCTCACTCGGTCCCCTGGCCGTCTTCACGCCCGTGTTCGGTCTTACCCCTTCGCTCGGCTCGGGAGCCAATCAGGTGACGGGTGCCCCCGACTCCCGGTTCGGGGCTCCCTTCACAGCCCCCCGGCGTTTCTATTGTGCTGCTCCGCCGTAGCCACAGGCCCGGGGCTGGCCGGGACCCACTGTCGGCATCAAGCGTCTCAACGAGTTGAGCGCGATTCCGGCGGTGGTGCCGAGGTCGACATTCTCGGGGCCGGACCAACCGTCTATGTCTGGACCGGCTTCATTCGGCGCGCGGTGGCACCTGTCTGACCGAAATTGTGCCGCTCAGCAGCTCAATGGGCCGGCAGCACACGACCTTCCTGCACGCCTGTCCCCACCTCTCCCCCGCCCTGGGGCTTTCCTAGGCACCGTCCGCCGACAATTGCATCACCCCCATTTCCAGGGAAGCACAATCCGCGGGTTCTTGATCTGCGTCCTCCTCCTGTCGGCGCTGTTCGGTTTGCCGTGGACGAGGGTTTTTGGCAGGACCACTGTCCGTCGATGTTTCACCGACGGCTACACCGGCGTGAGCGACGCCGTTCCCGCGTGGATGCCGGAGTTGACGCTGTTCGGAATGCTCGCCCCCCTGCCGCCGCTCGCCATTGCGCTCCTGCTCGGTTGTGGTCTACTTTCCTTGCGGACCACAGCGCTTGCGGCGGACTTCCCGCTCCCCCTGGCTCTCATCGGGGCGGCCCTCACGGCCGGGGTCGACTTACGCCGCAGGGTGCTTTAGGGAAAGGAACCGAGTGTCACTCACCAAGGTCTGTTCGTTATCCATAGCCTACTGGTTCGTCGAGATGCGTGTCGGCGTCTCCTGACCCGGCCCCGGACAGCGACAAAGGAGGCCTCATGACAAAGAGAGTACGGCTGCGGAACGGAGGCGCGCTGGCCCTGCTGCTGGCCAGCCTCATCGCACCGGCCTTGGCCGCAGAGGCCGAGCAACCGAGCGCCGCACAGCCGAAGGCTGAAACGCGCCAAGAGCCGTCGGAGTTGGAAGCCCTGGTCGTGACCGGCTCACGCATCCAAAGGGCGAATCTGGTCAGTTCCAGCCCGGTCATCCAGATCGAGGCCGAAGACTTGGCCTTCCAGGGCACCGTCCGGGTAGAGGATATGCTGCGTACCCTGCCACAGGTGTACTCCGCCCAGAACGCCAGCCAATCACACGCCGCCACCGGCACCGCGACTCTGAATCTGCGCAATCTGGGTGCGGAACGCACCCTGGTGCTGGTCAACGGCCGGCGCCTACCGGCCGGCTCGCCACTGCAGGGAGGGGCCGGGGCCGACATCAACCAGATTCCAGGCGCCCTGATCAAGAACGTTGCGGTGCTGACCGGCGGCTCCTCGGCCACCTACGGGTCCGATGCGGTCGCCGGGGTGGTCGACTTTCTGATGGTTGACGACTTCGAGGGCGTCAAGCTGGATTACCAGTTCAGCCAATACCAGCACGACAACGGCAGCGACCGGTGGCAGCGGATTGTTCGGGACGCCGGCTACGAGGTTGCCGATGGCTCAACATCGGATGGCGATATCTCGAATGTCTCGCTGATTCTGGGGAAAAACCTGGACCGCGGCAATATCACGGTCTACGGGACCTACCGCGATATCGACCCGGTGCTCCAAGCCGACCGCGATTACAGTTCGTGCGCCCTGAGCAACGACCTCAGCGAGTGCTCCGGCTCAGCCACCCAGCCCAAGGGCACCTTTTCCGACTTCGGCCTGTTACGCAGCCGGGGGCTGGAGGGCTTTGACTACCAGGTAGAGGGCGACCGCTTCGTGCCCCGCCAGGGAACCCTGTTCAACTATGGTCCGTCGAACTATTTCCAGCGTCCCGACCGGCGCTGGACTGCCGGCCTGTTTGCCCACTATGACCTACACGACCGACTCGAGGCATACTCCGAGTTCATGTTCATGGACAATCGATCAGTCGCCCAGATCGCCCCCTCGGGCGCGTTCTTTGTGACCGATACGCTCGGATGCGGGAATCCATTCCTGTCCCAGCAACAATTTGAAGCCCTGTGCGGCGCGTATGGCTTGACGCGAGATGACAGTCAGCAGGTCTTTATCGGCCGTCGCAATGTGGAGGGCGGGAACCGGCAAAACGACCTGCGCCACACCTCGTATCGCGGCGTGTTCGGGCTGCGCGGAGACCTCAATGAGACTTGGCGTTACGACCTGTACTATCAGTACTCCGAGGTCCGCATGCAGAACGCCTATCTGAACGATTTGTCAATTCCCCGCATCGGGCGAGCGCTGGACGCGGTCAGAGACCCGACGACAGGTCGGGTTGTCTGCCGGTCCGTGCTGGATGGCTCCGACCCGAGTTGCGTCCCTTGGAACATCTTCCGGGAGGGCGCGGTGACCCAAGAGATGGTCGACTACCTGACGCTGCCCTTGTCCGCCCGCGGGGCGACCGACCAGACGGTTGTGTCCGGCTATATCGCCGGACATCTCGGCGATTATGGCCTCCACTCGCCATTCGCGGCCACCGGCCTGGACGTAATCCTGGGCGGTGAATATCGCGCCGACAACCTCAAATTCAAACCCGATCAAGCCTACCGCAGCGGCGATGGGGCCGGGCAAGGCGGTGCCAGTCAACCAGTCAGTGGGGGGACTGATGTGGCGGAATTTTTCGTCGAAGTCGGGATTCCGCTGCTTGAGGGTGCCCGCTTTGCGGAAGAGTTCGGACTGGATGGAGGCTATCGCTACTCCGCCTACGATTACGGCGAGCAAACCAGTACTTTTGGCATCCGCGCAGGTTGGGCCCTCAATAGCGACGTCAGGCTGCGGGCCAGTTTCCAGCGAGCGATTCGCGGGCCGAATGTGCGGGAACGCTTCCTGCCACAGGGCTTCAACCTATTCGAGATGAACGCCGACCCCTGTGCCGGCCCCGTCATCAACGGCCGGACGGCTGAGGGTCGCAGCCTTAAGGAATGCGCCCGCAGCGGCGTGACCGCGACCCAGTTCGGCAATATCGAAAATTCACCAGCGGCCCAGTACAACTTTCTGCAGGGCGGCAACCCGAACCTCGCGCCCGAGGAATCGGACACCTACTCCTTCGGCCTCGTGTGGACACCCGGCTCTATCCCAGGCTTCAGCTTCAGCCTGGACTACTATTCGATCGAAATCAGCAAAGGCATCAGCACTCTGACGCCGGAATTCATCCTCAACGAGTGTCTGGACGGCAACGACTCGCAGTGTGCCAAGGTCAAACGCGGGGGGAGCGGCGACCTGTGGCTGGGCTCCGATGTTGACAACAGCGGCCATATCGTGTCGCTGTTGGACAATCTGGCGGTTGAGCAGGTGCAAGGCTTCGACCTCACCGCCGGCTATGACCTCCCTCTCAGTGTCAGAGGAAAGGGCGGTTGGGGAAAGCTGCGCTTCAGCGACATCCTGTCGATCACTTCCACCTGGGACCGGCAGGAGTTACAAGGGGTGCGCAAGGTAGACTGTGCCGGCAGATGGGGAGCCGCCTGCGGATTTCCGACTCCGGATATTCGGAACAATCTGCGCCTCACCTGGGTGACACCGTGGGGGCTGCGGCCTAGTCTCATGTGGCGCTACATCAGCGGTGTCCAAGATCTCAACTCCACCCAGGTCGACCTTGGAGCACGGCACTACTTCGACCTGGCCGCGATTTGGCATTACAGCGCAGACACCAGCCTTCGCGTCGGCGTGAACAACTTGTTCGATAAGGCCCCGCCGCTGGTGGGCAATGCAGCCGGGCCGTCCATCCTCGGCAACGGCAATACCTTCCCCGGTCTGTACGACGCCCTGGGCCGGTACTGGTTCGTGGGGGTGAGCGTCGGGTTCTCCTAGAGCGGATTCGCGCGAGATTGAATCGGTGAGGGATTCCCAATCGGTCGATGTTGTGAATCACGCTGGGGGCGGGTGAAGGAGGCCCGCTCGTATTATGAACCCGAATGAAACGAATCTGCTCTAGCCGGCTAGTTTTTGGTGCCGGTCAGGGCATGACCCATGCCGTCGAAAAACTGCTTGACCCAGTGCGTGCCTTTCTGCGCGGACATCGCCTCCAGTTCACCCTTGTCAAGCCACATGCCCTGACACTGCCCGCACTCGTCAATCTCGACTTCTTCAATCAGCAGTGTGGCCAGCCGGAGCCCGCACTTGGGGCAGCGATTCAGGGCCAGTTCCCGTATCTCCTCCTCCCGCTCGGCTTCCCGCTGCTCTTTCATCTTGTTGATCAACTCACGGTCGCGTTCCGCGAAATAGCGGCTTTCCTCGGCCTTCTTTTTCTGATGCAGCTTGGTTCCCAGGCGGTCTTTGTCTTCCATGGCATTTCCTCCTCGCGGTTGTGATTGCTCCCTGCGATGATGTGGGCATTCCGTGCCCGGTGCAGCCCGACAGCCCTCAGGCCATGTCTACCACGACTTGTAGCATATCGGTCTCGGTCACAATGCCAACTAGTCGGCTGTCCTCCAAGACGGGCAGGCAGCCAATTTTGTGCTCTAGCATCAGCCGGGCGGCGTCCCCGACCGTTGCGTCTGGCTCAACGGCAATCGGGTCGGCCATGATTTCTTTGACGGCGACGCTCTCCAGGAACGCGCGCTGGGCTTTTTCTCCGTATTGCATGACCGTACCGAGCGAGGCCCGGTAGAGGTCGCGCTGACTGACGACCCCGACCAATGCGTCGTCTTCAACGACCGGAAAATGCCGGATGCGGCCTAGGTTCATGATGTCTTTTGCCAACAGCAGCGTGTCGTTTCGCCCCAGCGTGGTCACCTCGGCGCTCATGATGTCCCGTACGGTTCTTGCCATGGTCTCTTCCTCCTGTTCGCCGGCCTCCTGCAGGCGATCATTCTACCATATTCAGTGTAGCCCACCCAGGTCTGTCCGTAAATGATCACAACCCTTGCCAACAGAGGGCGTGGGGGCATATATCAGGCACCAGACCCGTCCTGAGGCTAGCCGAAGGGAAGGAGCACTCGTGGAATCACGCACCTCTCACGTTATTGATGAAGCGGCAGCCACCAGTCGGGTCGAAGACGGCATGACGGTTGCCATCGGTTCCCCGGCTCCGATGACCCTTGTGCGTCAGATCATCCGGCGCGGCCTGAAAGACTTGACGGTGGTCGATGTCGGCCTGTCTCTCGATATGCTCATTGCCGCCGGTTGTGTCGGAAAAGTCGTCAGTTATTACGCCGGCGGCGGTTTTGGGGTACCGGTCGCCCCGGCCTTTCGTCGAGCCGCGGAGCGGGGCGCCGTCGAGGTCTGGGAATGTGAGGAAGGCATTCTCACTTCAGGTCTCCAGGCGGCGGCCCAAGGGCTGCCCTTTCTGCCGTGGCGTGGTGGCGTGGGGACTTCCCTACCCGAGGTCAATCCGGACCTCAAGGTCTTCACCGACCCGATTCGGGGCGAGACCCTGCTGGCCGTCCCACCGATCAAGCCCGATGTGACCCTCCTGCATGCGGCCGTTTCCGACACGTATGGCAATGTCCAGCACTTTGGCGGACCGGGCTGGATAGACCTGTTCATGCAGCGCGCGGCGGACTATACCGTGGTTCAGGTGGAAAAGATTGTGGCCAACGAGGACATTCGCAAAGATCCGTGGGCCACAACGATTGCCGGTGCCGATGCCATTGTCCGGGCTCCCTACGGTGCCCACCCGTTCTACAGCCGAGGCTATTATGTCCAGGACAACGCTCATCTCAAAGACTACCTGGACGCCTCAACCGCCGCGGCCAAAGGCGGCCCCACGGCCCTGCAGGCGTATTTCGACCGCTACTGCCGAGGACCGGCAACCCACGCCGACTATTTGGAGCAGGTCGGCATCAGGCGGCTACTGGAACTGTACGAATACTAAGCCTCTCCAAGGAAAAGACTATGGCGAGTGACGTTTCGGCCCAAGAACTCATGGCGGTTTTTCTTGCCCGCGACCTGCAAGACAGGGAACACGTGATGGTCGGCGTGGCCATGCCCGTGGCTGAAGCCGCGGTGCGCCTAGCCCATCTGCTGCATGGTCCCAATATGGAGCTGGTCTTCTTTGGCACCCGTATGAATGTCGCCGACCGGCATACCCTGCCCCTCCCGGCTTTTGCCTGGGATAACCGGGTAGTGCGCTGGGCGGAGTCGTTCAGCGACACGGGCCATCGCTTTGCAGATGTCAAGCACTGGCATAAGCGCGTATTTTTCATTGGTGGGGTCCAAGTTGACCCGCACGGCAATACCAATTTGATCGGTGTGGGGCCGGACTATGCCGCACTCCGCTTTCGTGGCCCTGGCTCGGTCGGGACGCCGACGCTCAGCACTCACGTAGGCCGCTATTATATTGTTCTCAATTCCCACTCACCACGGATTCTGGTGGAACGCTGTGATTATACGAGCACTTATGGCTGGGGCAGCGGCGGGGCGGAGGCCCGCAAAAAAATGGGACTGCCCGGCGGAGGCCCGAAATATTGTGTCACCCCCCTGTGCATCATGGATTTCGACGAAGATAAGCATATGCGCCTGCACTCGGTCCGCCCGGGCGTCACGCCGGAGGAGGTGCAGTCCCGGACCGGCTTCGCCCTCAGAATACCAACCCAAGTCCCCACCACCCCTCCGCCAACTCCAGAAGAACTGCACGTGCTGCGCACCCGGGTCGACCCTGAGGGCCGTTTGAGGAGGATATAGAGGGGGCCGGGCAGCCCCCTCTATATCCTCCTCACCCCTGGCGAGGGAGGGAAGGACCGTCCTCGGGGGGTGGCAACCTCCTATTTCCCACCGCATTTTTCAAACAGCTTCGGCATCTCTCCTTCGGCAACAACGAGCGCCGAGGTCGGCCGTAGCACGATGCCACTGGCCCCTCCGCCCGTCGCGCTGCCATCCATATTGATGTGTTCCAGGCGCGCCGTACAGGTCCCGTCGCTTTGGGTGTCATACCCTGCGATTCGAAAAGGCAGGAGGACCAGGGTGCCGCCCGGTTCCGGCTCTACCGGCTCGCGCACTGTCTCGGTCATTCCCGGCCCAATCACTTGGACTCGGTAATTCTCTTCTTTCGAAACATCCCGTACTGGTCGCATCGCATTCTCCTTCACACTGTCCGAGGGTCTGGGAATTGTATACTCAGATTGACGATACGGCACCCACCCCGCCCTTCGGCCGCCCCTCCCCACGGACGGGTGACGCATATTAGTGTGCGGCCGCCCTGCGCCTCGGCCGCCGTTCGGGCTGCACAGCGCCCCAGGGAGCGCGGTCGAATTATAACCCGGATCCTGGCACGTCAATCTGCAACCCCCTCCCGGGAGGGAAGCTGCGTCAACGGCGGGGCAGAGTCCTTGTGGCCCTTTACTCTTTTCGCAGAAGCGTTTATCTTCCCCGCGTACCGACTCGGGTGTAGCCTCCATGCACCGACACCCCGCGGAAAGCAGTCATTCAGTATTCCCAGAGACCAGGAGGATAAACGAAAACATGGACATCAACTCTGATGCGGTGTCTCTCTACGCAATGATTCTCGGCGCAGTCGGACTCATCGCGGCGTTTCTTATTTTCAAGTCCGTTTCCAGTCAGCCAAGCGGCAATGATCGGATGCAGGAAATTGCCAACTCCATCTATGAAGGAGCCATGGCTTTTCTCAAGCGTGAATATCGAATCTTGCTCATTTTCGTACTGATTGTCTTCGGTCTGCTCGCCTGGAAGGTCGCGCTTCAGACCGCGGTCGCCTTTCTGACCGGCGCGGTCTGTTCCGCCCTGGCCGGCTATCTCGGGATGCAGTCGGCTACCAAGGCGAATGTCCGCACCTCCGAGGCCGCCAGGACAGAGGGCGAGGGGACTGCCCTCTTGGTGGCTTTCAATGGCGGCGCAGTCATGGGCCTGTCAGTCGCCAGCCTCGGTCTGCTCGGGGTGGGTTTTTTTCTCAGCCTGTACTCTGACCCGGACACCTCAAAATACATCAGCGGCTTTGCCATGGGCGCGAGTTCCATCGCCCTGTTCGCTCGGGTCGGGGGCGGCATTTATACCAAAGCCGCGGACGTCGGCAGCGACCTCGTCGGCAAGGTCGAGGCCGGCATCCCTGAGGATGACCCCCGCAACCCCGGTGTGATTGCCGATAACGTCGGGGATAATGTCGGAGATGTCGCCGGTATGGGCGCAGACATTTTCGAGTCCTATGTGGGCTCCATTATCGCCACAATTGCCATCGGGGCGACGGTCTACGGCGAGGCCTTCACCCATCTGGGCGGCGAGCGCAACGCGCTCATGGCCCTGCCGCTCAGCATGGCCGTGGTCGGACTGCTCGCCTCGTTTCTGGGCATCTTCTCAATGAAGGCACTCAAAAACACCGGGCCGCAGAATGCGCTACGCTATTCGGGCTTTATTGCCGCCGGCGCCTTTATTATCGCGGCCCTGATTCTGGTCTCCATCTTCCCGGTGACAACCGGGATTTTCTGGGCCGTCACCGCTGGCTGCGTCGTCGGGGTCGGGATTGGGCTCATTACTGAATACTACACCTCAGCCGCCCCGGTCACACGGGTGGCGGAAGCCAGCAAGACGGGCTATGCCACCAATATCATTCACGGCATGGCGGTCGGCCTGGAGAGTTGCGCCTTGCCCGTGCTGGCCATTTGCGCTGCCATTTTTATTGCCAACCACTTTGCCGGCCTGTACGGCATCGGTATTGCCGGAGTCGGCATGCTGGCTACCGTGGGGGTTACCATGACAGTGGATGCCTACGGGCCGGTTGCCGATAACGCCGGCGGTATTTCCGAGATGGCCGAACTTGGTCCGGACGTGCGGAAGATCACCGACGGACTAGACGCTCTGGGTAATACCACGGCGGCAATGGGGAAAGGCTTTGCCATCGGTTCTGCCGCCCTGACCGCCCTGGCCCTGTTTTCTGCGTTCACCCAGGCGGTTGATCAGAATCGGATAGCCGCCGACATGGAACCACTGCTCATCGTAGTCACCGATCCGGTAGTGGTCATTGGTCTGCTCCTGGGCGGTATTCTGCCGTTCTTTATCGGAGCCCTGACCATGACCGCAGTGGGTCGAGCCGCCGGGCAAATGGTGGATGAAATCCGGCGTCAGTTCCGCGAAATTCCCGGCCTGCTCGAAGGGAAAGCGGGGGCTCGACCGGATGCGGCCCGCTGTGTGGATATTTCAACCGCGGCTGCGCTCAAGGAAATGGTCCTGCCCGGTCTCACCGCAGTGGTTGCTCCGGTCGTGGTCGGTCTGGCTCTTGGAGCGGCAGCTCTGGGTGGCATGCTGGCTGGCGCAACCGTTACCGGCGTGTTGCTGGCCCTGCTGATGGCGAATGCCGGTGGAGCCTGGGACAACGCCAAGAAGGCGATTGAAAAGGGCGAGATTGAGGGTGAGAGCAAAGGCTCGGAAGCCCACAAAGCCGCGGTGGTCGGCGATACGGTCGGCGATCCATTCAAAGACACCTCCGGCCCGTCGCTGAACATCCTGATCAAGCTGATGTCGGTCGTGGCGCTGGTGATTGCGCCACTGCTGGTGTAACCGGCGTTTTCACCGGGGTGCGTTTAAGGGCGGGGATCAGAGGCACCTGCCCTTTCTTGTTGGGAGCGGGGGCGGGCCGGCTTGAAGCTCGGAGAGCGGTCGGGGATGGTGGCCGTTGCAGGCAAGCTTTCATCAGCCATTCCAGCAACGATAGCCCGGCGCTTGGCCCATCAAAGCAAGATTTACACGGATCGGCCGGATTCGGCAGCAGCTATGAGGCCGAGGCCGACAAGTATCTCTATGAGATCCCAAGCTATATGACCCTGACTGAGCCTGTTCGTCAATAATACACGAATGGTATCGGAGGCATGATGCCTGGCATGCGCACGGCGTCGCAGGCGCACGATGACATACTGGAATACCTATGCAATTCTCCGTACCATCGCAGATTCGGAACCTCGTTTCGGATCGACTCGTGCCTGCGGCGGGCGCGGCGAAGGCGTGGAGTTCGTGGCGGACTCGGGCACCAACGTCGAGACGGGCTACAGAATCTCCTCGCCCTCATCCTCCCGTCCGGCGGCGACAAGATCGCCCGGATGACCTGGGGCGGGCAAACAGTATAGGAAGTGCGAATTACCAAATCAATGCAGGAAGTCTCGGGCGCCGACACAGTCATTCGCTCTGTCCGCACTGTCGGCGGTCGTGCAGCTTCACACGTTACCGGAGCGTAGCAGGAGCCGCCCAGTGTGTGTACATGTTACCCGCATCGGCATCGGCGGCCATGACGTCTCACGATGGACTCTTGCATCGCGTAGCGCATCAGGTTGCGGCGAAGCGTGAGGATCAGGCACAAAAGGACTGCGGGCGCTACACGAGCGGGACAATCCCGCGCGGGTACCTGCGGGGTTGGTGCCGCGGCTACGGGTGCGTCCTGTCCCGACTGCAAGGGGCGCACATCCGCGCAGCGCCGACGCGCCGGCCTTCCGGCTGCATTCCCTGAAGGGCGACCGCGCGGACCAGTGGAGCGTCCGTGTCTCGGGCAACCCGCGCGTGGGTTGCCGCTTCGAGGACGGTGAAACCGTGGCCGTAGACCTGATCGACTATCGCTGACCGAAAGGGAGTGCTGACCATGAACGACATTGCAAGCGGGCGCGTCGGCCCGATGCTGAACCCGCAGCACCTAGGCGAACTGATCCGCGAGAGCATGGACGATGCGGGCTGGACCGTGACCGAGGCGGCGGCGCACCTCGGGTGCGAGCGCGGTACGCTATCGCGCCTGCTGAACGGCAAGGCAGGGGTGTCGGCGAACATGGCGCTGGCGCTGGAAGACATCGGCTGGGGGACTGCCGAGCACTGGATGCGGATGCAGGCGAGTTACGAACTCGCACAGGCGCGCCGGGATCGGTCGGCTGCAAAACAGCGAATGGGCGCGTTGCACGCATGATACCATCTCGCTCTTGCGCTGCGGGGCGGGCCATCGTCCCGGCTGCTCGCGTGCATCGCTTGTGGCCAACGGCAAGCTGCCGCCCTCGCCCCTGGAGCCGGGTCACCTTCGCTGATGCGCCTGTCGTGGAATGAGGTCCGCGTCCGTGCCGCGGCCTTCGCCCACGAGTGGCGGGGGGCCTCCCGCGAGCAGGGCGAGACGCAAAGTTTCTACAACGACTTCTTCGAGGTCTTCGGCGTCCGGCGGCGCAGCGTGGCGCGCTACGAGGCGCATGTCAGGAAGCTGGACGACCGCTCGGGCTTCATCGACCTGTTCTGGCCGGGTGTGCTGATCGTCGAGCAGAAGAGCGCCGGACGCGCTCTGAGGGCGGCCTATGCGCAGGCTGGGGCGTATGTCGACGCGTTGCCCGAACGCGAGCGCCCGCGCTACCTCTTGGTAAGCGATTTCCAGGCCTTCGAGCTCTACGATCTCGACGAGCGGACAGTTCTCGAATTTGCGCTGCCGAACCTGCCCGCGCATGTCGAGGCGTTCGGCTTCATCCTCGGCGTGCAGCGCCGGCCCTTTCGTGATCAGGATCCGGCGAACATCGAGGCTGCGGAGTTGGTCGGGCGTCTGCACGATGCCCTCCGCGATGCCGGGTACATGGGGCACGACCTGGAACGTTTCCTGGTGCGGATCGTATTCTGCCTGTTCGCCGACGACACGGGGATCTTCGAGCCGCGCGATCTTTTCCTCGACTTCCTGGAAGCGCGGACCGGCCCGGACGGGGCCGACCTCGGCCTGTGGCTGTCGCACTTGTTCCAGGTACTGGACACACCGGAGGCGGAGCGGCTGGGAACCCTGGACGAGGATCTGGCCCGTTTTCCCTACGTCAACGGCGATCTTTTCCACGGGGCGTTGCGCATCCCCGCCTTCGATTCGGACATGCGCCAAAAGCTGCTGGATGTCTGCCGCTTCGACTGGTCAAACATCTCCCCGGCGATATTCGGCGTGTTGTTCCAGTCGGTGATGGACCCGCCCGAACGCCGCGCTCAGGGGGCGCACTACACAACCGAGAAGAACATTCTTAAAGTGATTGAGCCACTGTTCATGGATAACCTGCGTACGGAGTTTGGCAAACTGCGGGCGTGGCGGGGCCGGGGCCGTCTCGCAGCGCTCCGACAATTCCAGCAAAAGCTTGGGAGCCTGAGGTTCTTCGACCCGGCCTGTGGCTGCGGCAACTTCCTCATCATTGCCTACCGGGAGTTGCGGCTCCTCGAAATCGAGGTCATCCGCGAGATTCGGGAAGCGACCGCCACGACCGGGCAGGCGGTGCTTGATGCCACATGGCAGTCGGTAGTGGACGTGGATCAGTTCTACGGGATCGAGCTTGGCGAGTTCCCGGTGCGCATAGCGGAGACCGCGCTGTGGATGATGGACCACATCATGAACAACCGACTGAGCCTGGAGTTCGGCCAGACCTTTGCCCGCATCCCGCTTACGAAGTCACCGCACATCGTGCACGGCGATGCCCTGGAGGTCGACTGGTCGGACTTGCTGCCGCCCTCCGATTGCTCCTATGTGCTGGGCAATCCGCCGTTCGTTGGCGCGAAATACCAGACGGTGGAGCAGCGCGCCCAGGTTCGCAGGATCGCGGCGCTCGGCGGAAGCGGCGGCACGCTCGATTATGTTTGCGCCTGGTTCATCAGGGCCGGAGAGTATCTGAAGGGCAGCAATGCCCGGATCGGCTTCGTGGCGACCAACTCAATTACCCAAGGTGAACAAGTCGCACAGCTCTGGCCGATCCTGTTCGGGCGCTGCCAACTGGAGATCGCATTTGCGCATCGGACCTTCGCCTGGGGCTCGGACGCCCGCGGTCAGGCGCATGTCCATGTTGTGGTCCTCGGCCTCGACCGTCGGCAGGCCGTACCGGCGGAGAGGTGTCTGTTCAGCTATACGGACATGAAAGGCGAGCCGGAGGAAAGCCGCCACCAAGCGCTGTCGCCGTATCTGCTTGATGCAGGCGGGTTGCGGGATCCGCATCGGGTCGTGCGGGAAGAAAGCGCGGCGATCAATGGGATGATGCGGCTGATCACCGGTTCCAAGCCTATCGACGGCGGCCATTACCTCTTTGACGCGGCGGAATGCGAGGCATTTCTGGAGGCGGAGCCGATAGCCGCGCCGTGGCTCCGACCGTTCATCGGGGCGCGGGAATACCTGCAGGGCAGCACGCGCTATATTCTGGCGCTGCACGACGCGCCACCCGACGTCCTGGCGCAGATGCCGCGCGTGCGGGATCGTATTGCTGCCGTCCGCACCTATCGGGAAGCCAGCAGGAGCGTGCCAACGCAAAAGCTCGCGGAGACGCCCACACTCTACCATGTCAACGTCCTCCCCACGGCGCCGTTTCTGGTGATTCCGCAGGTAAGCTCCGAACGACGCGCCTATATCCCCATCGGCTGGCTGGAGCCACCGGCCATCCCGAGCGACAAACTCCGTTTGTTGCCCAACGCGACCCTCACCGATTTCGCGCTGCTGACCTCGGCCATGCACATGGCCTGGATGCGGGCCGTGACGGGGCGCATGAAGAGCGACTACATGTATTCCGTCGGCGTCGTCTACAACACCTTTCCGTTGCCGTCCAAAGGGGCCAGACTTTCCAAGCTGGAATCCCTAGCGCAGGCAGTGCTGGACGCCCGCGCCGCGCACCCGGACGCCACGCTGGCCGATCTCTACGACCCGAACCTGATGCCGCCGAACCTGCGCCGGGCGCATCAGGCGCTTGACCGTGCCGTGGACCGGCTCTACCGCCGCTCTGGCTTCGCCTCCGAGCGCGAGCGTGTCGAGCATCTGTTCATGCTCTATGAGAAGATGTCCATACCACTGATTAAGGCAAAGAAACGGCGTCCAAGAATGGCGTCCTCTCCCGGCACCGCGGCGGCACGCCTTGTCGACAGGGAACGCACCCGCTAGCATAGAGACATTCTGGGCTGACGGGATCCAGAGAAAGAAAAGACATATGGACGTCAAGGAAGCGGTGGGAACGGCAAAAAGATATATTGTCGACATCTACGAAGATGAACCGATCAGGCACATCAGCGTTGAGGAAGTAGTCTTCGATGAGAGCGATAATAGCTGGAAGGTGACCGTCGGCTTCTTTCGTCCGTGGGATGAGAAACTGGGTCTGTCTGGAATCCTGGGCGCAGCCGCCGAGGGCGAGCCTGCCCTGTGGAAGAGGCGTTCGTTCAAAATCGTCCAAGTCGATGACCATACCGGTAAAGTTAAATCCATGACGCACCGGCCCATTTCTTCCCTGAGCTGATCCGATGCCGCTGGCAGGCGCGTTTATCGACACTAACCTTCTGGTACTACTGGTGGTAGGAAGTGTCGATCGGACCTTAGTTTCAAGGCACCGAAGAACACGAAATTTTACTCTGGAGGATTTTGATCGTCTCAAGAACTTGACTGATGCGCTTGATCGGATATTCGTTACCACCAATGTTGCGGAATATTCCTAATCGTATATAAAGCACTGATATTACTGGTTTTTTCTGGATTCATTAAAATCACACCTCTTCCCAGATAGCGGCCCGAGACCGGATCGATCCGAAATGGGGCGTTGCCGGCTCGCGCATGCCGACAAACGGTCCATGTATCCGTTCGGGTTCCGGGGAATGAGGATTGGGTTATCCGGTCGTCGGTACTGTAACTTGATGTCTGGAAATTTGTCTGAGGCTTGCGCTTTGAGGCGTTTCACTGGGGGGCTGCCCCCCCAGTGAAACGCGGCGCCATCGTGCTATCCCATGGAGTTGTAAAACACTCATGGAGAAAGCGAATGGACCTGCGACACACTACGACGATTGAGGCTGTTTTGGAACATCTGATCGCAAACGGAGCAACGGATCTGGGGCGGGTCTTTGGCCAGCTCTTCGAGTTTGCGATGCAAATCGAGCGCGAGCAGTACTTGAAAGCGGGCCACTACGAACGGACACCGGAGGGCTATGCCAACGGCTATAAACGGATCGACACCCCCGCTGTTACCATTCAGGTGCCAAAGACGGCCGGTCACGAGGACGACCCATTCTATCCCCAGTCACTTGAACGCGGCCAGCGATCTTCTCGCGCCGTGGCCGTAGCCGAGATGTACATCAAGGGTGTTTCCACACGGCAGGATGTAATAATGCGCGAGTTCGGAATCGAAAGCCTGTCCTCTTCTCAGGTTAGCCGGGCCACTAAGTTGCTCGACGAAGAACTCGCCGCGCAACCGGCCCCTTGGGCGGATGAAATACCTGGATGCGCGCTATGAAAAAGCCCGCCATGACGGCATTGTGCGCGATGTCGCAGTGCTCTCGGCCATCGGAATAGCGGATGCAGGCACGTTCTGGGGCTCTCTGTGGCGCTCTCCGAGGCCGAGGCCCATTGGAGGGCCTTCCTAGAAAGCTTGCAAGCCCGTGGCCTGCATGGTACGATCTTCATCGTCTCGGATGCCGGGCTGAAAGCGGCACGACGCGCGGTGCTAGGCGCGGCGACGTGGTAGCGCTGCCAATTCCACTTGGCACAAAATGCTGTGCACCGAACAACGACATCAGAAAACGTAACAGCTCAGAGCCATGCCTCCTCACTCCAAACCGCCGAACTGGGCACCCTCGTGGCCAGCGACAAGCATCCAGGCTTCGCAAACTGGCTGGAAAACAATGCGGGGCTCGCTATCTTCACCTCGCCCGATGCTCACCACAAACGTATGCGAACCTCGAACGGCATCGAGCGACCGATCCAGCAAGAGCTCAAGCGGCGCACCTCCAAAGTCAGGGTCTTTCCGAACGTCGTCTCGTTGGAGCGCCTCTCAACCGCAGTCCTCATCGACGAAAAATAGGAAACCGAAACCAAGGCATACATCAAATGGGAACAGCTTGATGACTGACAGCTTCACGACAATTTCCAGACATCAGGTTGCGTAATCAAGGTGGGCGCGTCGAACCGTTCCGGCAGGGGAGCGATCGCTACGGTCGTACGCTTGCAGCGATTTATGTCGACGGCGTGGATGTCGGCGACCAACTTGTTCGGGAGGGTCTTCCCGGACATGGAGCGGTAGGCGAGAGGCTTGGTGCTAGTCGCTTGATAGGCGCTGTGGATCAAGACGTTGTGCTGGAGTGGGCCATGTGCTGCCTGTGGCGGACGGCCTCGAACAAATGGTGTTTGCCGAGAAGGCGCACGGACAGGCCCCGCGTAGTATCTCGGCTTGAATTGCCGCTCAGGGGTGGAAAGCTCCCGTTCGCCCCGTACTGAGGAACGCGTCAGAAGCGGGCCTTCGCGTGACGTTTAGCACAGCCCAGATACGCCTTAACACCATCCTTGAGTGCCGCCCAATGGAGGGGAGGCACCCTCACTATAATCTCCGGCGATCATGCGACCAAGGCCATGGCGGTCAGTTCCACCCGTTCCAGAAGTCAGCAAGCGCGTCGAAGAACGCAGTGAAATTACCCGGGTCCCAACTCGTGTGCTGTCCAGTGCGGAAGAGCCATGCCTGCCGACTTGCGCATACCAGCTTCGTCCTGTCGGCCTTCTGCAGGTACGAATAACATTGCAGGAACGTGCGTTCATAGCTCGTCCCGAAGAACTCATTCGGGACGTTATACAGCAGCCCTTCGAGGTAGTACGACGGCGCAAGCCCGTCGCCGATCAGACCATCGGCCTTCATGCGGTTGCGCATGTTCTTCAAAATCCGCACCATCGGTTTGAAGTAGTTTTGCGTTGCCTGGTGCTTCGATGTGCAGTGCTGCTTGTGGAGCTTCGGATAGTTCGTTACTCGTGTGCCGTCTGGAAGAAAGAAGCACACGCCCTCAACGTACGTCGCATCCTGGTCACCGTTGAACTTCAGATAGCGACGGAACTGTACGCATGGGAGCACATCGGCCTCACGCCGGTTGCCCCGCCCTTTAATACGGATAGCCTTCGTGCCCGGATCGGCATCCTCCTTGAACTGCTGCGAGAGCCAGTCGATCACATTGTCCTTGAAATCGGCGTACTTATACTGCGCGCTACTGTGCGTCCGCTTGTAAAGCTCTCGCTCAGACTCTGTGAGATCGCTCAGATCGTAATAGTAGATCGAGCCGCATCGCAGCACGACGTCCACGTCGCTTTCAACACCATAGACGTTCGTATCGTTGCCATACGATCCCTGCAGGAACGACGACGGGCTTCGGTTTGTATACGGGGCGTTGTTGCTTTCGATGACGTCCTTGATCGTTTTGTATGTATCGGCCGATTGCGTGACCGACCCCTGCTTCGCCTAGGTGGTGAGTTGGCTCTCTGGAATGCTCATCTAATTACCCCTCTGCCAAATACTCCCGCAGCTTCGCCTCGTGCTTCGCAAAGCTATCCCTCCCGCGCTGCCGCAACACATTGAGCTTCTGCTTGTCCTGCTCGAACAGGTCCGTCGCCATCTCTGGTTCCGAATAGCTCTCGCTGATTCGCACTGCTTCAATATTCTTGAAGAGCACCTCCCTAAGTTGCTCCATCGACTGTGTATTGATCTCCAGCGTCTTTTGGAGGAGGCGCACACTTAAGAACCGGCTGACCCAGAACATCGGATTCAAGACGGACCTACGAACTGGCGGGTATTCTCCGACCCCAATGCTGACCACTCGGATCCGGTGTTCGGGAATGCCAAGAGCCCCTATTGCATCAGCAATCGCATAGAGCGTGGGATTGTTCGCGCAGTAGCCGCCGTCGAGGAGCTCTATGTTCTCGCCGCTTTCGGTCTTGACGAACTTCCGATTGAAGAACGGATACGCGGAGCACGATGCCTGAACTGCTTCGTCGACTTCAACCCCGAAGAACGGGATGAATGATGCCTTCCGACCGTGTGCCTGGGCAGCACTCGCTTTGAAGATCATCGGCTTCTCAATGACCCACCGGGTTGCGACGATCCCGACGCCGGTTTTCATGCCGGCGATAGAGAAGCTCCCAAACACTTCATGCGCTAGCTTCTGAAGTGCGCGTGATTTTCCCCACTTCGTTTTTTTGCCGACGACCTCAAGAACATGCTCGTCGTACATGGAATAGACTTCATCGACTGAATGCCCCAGCGCCAGGAGCGCACCGATAATCGAACCGGTTGAAGTGCCGTAGATCAAATCGAACTTCTCGCATAGGCGCCCGCCGCACAGCTTTTCGACCTCGTGGAGGACACCGAGCGTGTAGAAGCCTTTTGCTCCTCCGCCATCGAGACTGAGTATTCGAAAGAACTTGTCTGCCATAATCCGCCTCGCCCTTTCGTCTCCTCAAATCCCAACCTGCTTATTCCTAAGGATCATCCTGCAATGAGTTGTTGATATGGGGTGGGTTGTGTTCTGACGGCGCTGTGAATGAAGCGTGGGATCATGGAGTTGAGTTGGTGTCGTCGGTTGTATCGCCATGCGAAGCTGGCGAGAGAGCGTTCGGCATGGTCGGGTCCGAGCTTACGACAGGTTCCGGCGATGGCGCTCTTGATGTTGCCGAGGGTCGTGTTGACCCATTTGAAGGAGGCCATGCGGGCGGCCCGGCGGCCTGAGCCGGGGCGGATGGCCCGGTGGCTTGCGGCGAGGCCGTCGAGGGCGTTCCAGCAGGGCAGGGCATCGGTGACACCCTCCGTCCCCGGGGCCAGCCAGCGTTTGGCGCCGCGCGCGATCTCGCGCTTGCGGAAGCCCTTGACCGGGGCGAGCTTGACCTTGCGCGGGCGCCCTTCGGCGCTGGTCGAGACCGCCGCCACGAAGGGCGTCTTGCCCGGCGCACCCCGGCCCCGTTTGCCGCCGGAGCGCGACCCGCCGAGATAGGCGTCGTCCATCTCGACCCGTCCGTCGAGCCGCGTGTCGGCTTCGCGCCGGGCCATCACCGCCCTGATCTTCTGCTTCATCGTCCAGGCGGTCGGCTGCTTGACCCCGAGGCGGTAGCCGAGTTCCACCGACGAAATGCCGTTCTTCGCCGTCACCACAAGGTGGATCGCCGCAAACCACACCGTCAGGGGCAGCTTGGTCGAGTGAAAAATCGTCCCCGACGTCACCGAAACCTGTTTCTTGCAGCGGTTACACTGGTAAAGCCCCCGCCGGGCAAGAATGCTGTACCCCCGATGCCCGCAGGAGCCGCACTCGAAGCCCTCCGGCCAGCGCAATCTCGCCAGCGCCGCACGGCACTGATCCTCCGTGCCAAACGACGCTCGGAACGCATCGTCGCTCAAGCCCCGAACACGCGATGCAACCTTGAATGCCATATCCATGACCTCCCGATAACAGAAACCCTTCCAAACCTACAATCTCACAAGATGACTCTCAAGAATAAGCAGGAATCCCTGATCGGCGAGCTTTGGTGTGGGTATGAAGTGTTCAGATCGCTTGCGTGGAGTGATTTGAGCGCAACCGTGTTGTGCATTTGGTTTTCACCGAGCGGGTGAAGGAATGGTGAGGGGTTATCGCTCTGCGATCAGGGTTACAGTTGAGCGTGGCGGTTCGGCTTCGACGGCGCGTGGCGGTCTGGTTCTGGTGCTGGAGTTGCTGGCGTCGAAGCGGTTTCTTGCGGGTCTTCCGCGTCTGTCCGGGAGCCCGTCGCAGGGCTGGAGCGACGGTCAGATGATCCTTGCGGTTCTGGTTCTGAACATGGCGGGGCTTGACCGTGTGTCGGACATTGAGGTTCTGGAGGCGGACCGCGGGCTTTGTGCTCTGGTGCGCCGGTTTGAGCCGAAGCTGTTGGGTGTCTCTCGCGGCTCGCTCGCTCGTCGGTTCCGGGGCGGTCGCGAGCGTTGCTTTCCGTCGGCGCGCTCGATCCGGGACTGGCTGGACCGTTTTCATGTTGCGGGGGTTCATGACGCCGAGCGCAAGAAGGGGACGGCTTTGATCCCGGCGCCGGGCGAGAGGGACGGCCTGCTTCGCGAGGTGACCCGTCGCCTTGTTGCGGCGGCGGTGACCGACCGCTGCACAGCGACATCCCCCGTATGAGCCTGCTTCGCGAGGTGACCCGTCGCCTTGTTGCGGCAGGGGTGCGGGAGGCGGGCGCGGGCGCGGTGACGATCGATCTCGACGCGACGATCATCGATTCGGGCAAGCGGGCATGTCTGTCGACATACCGTGCGGCGTCGGGTTCGGTTCCGGGGGAGCGGGGCTACCAGCCGCTGATCGCGTTCTGCCCGGAGCTTGGCATGGTTCCCTGGCTTGAGATGCGCGACGGCAATGTGCCGGCGAAGCTCGACAACCGGCGCGGGCTCAAGGAGGCGCTTTTGCAGCTTCCTGACGAGGTGGGCCATGTGGTTCTGCGCAGCGACGCGGCCGGCTATCAGGAGGAGGTGATCCGCGCCTGCAACGACCCGGCGTTCCGCAGGGAGGAGACGCGGCGCCCTGGTACGCTGGGGCTGATCTGCGGCGCGGTGCGTTCGGAGCCTCTGATGGCGGAGGTGATGGACAGCTTCGAGGTGGTCGCCGCAGCCCATGCCCGCTGCGGCCACGGCGAGGAGGTGCATGCGATGCTCAAGTCCGACCTGGTGGGCGGGATGATGCCGTCGGGGCGGTTCGGCGCGAATGCCGCCTGGCTCGCGGCGCTGGCGATGAACGTGCTGGCCCTGCTGCGACGCGCCGCCTGCGGGCAGGAGTGACAATGGACGCGGATGAAGCGTCTGCGCGCCATGTGGATCCACCTCGTCGTCCGGGTCGTCCACCATGGCCGCCAGATCATACTCGTGCTCGGCAACGCCGGCGCGCATCTGATGGCGGCACACCGGCGCATGGGCCTCGCCATGCCGCCGCCCTCGACCGCCTGAGCCCCGCGCCACACAGCGCCACTGAAAAACCCACCGGCGCGACGCCGGAGGAAAACGCGCGCCCGGTCGGTCCCGATGACCACCGGATCGGCGCGAAAATTGCCCCCGACCCGATCATCAAACGCTCCAGACCCGCCCGGGGCAGCGAAAGAAACCAGACAACGAGCCGCAGCACATCTCCCAACGCCCAAACAGAACGCAAAAAAATCAGCTCGCCGATCAGGGGCGCTTGCCTCAGGGCAATTGCTTTTGGGCTGTTCATGCAGCGACTCGGATCAAGTTGAGTAGGAAGTCGTCGTTCCATGCGGCGCGCTTGAGCTTTCCGCGCATGGCGTCTTTTGTGGGTTCGCGGTGTGCGATGTCGAGGGCGAGGCGTCGCAGCAGGGCGAGGTTTTCGGGTCCGTGGTCCTTGCGGTTTCGCTGTCGGTCCTCGCTCATGGTCACGTCGAGCACCCAGTGCAGGCAGTTTTCGATGGTCCAATGGGCGCGCGCGACGTGCTGGAAGCGCTCGGGCGCGAGCGGCGCGCTCATGAGGTAGTAACGGGTTTCGGTTTGCGTGCTCTTTGCGGCTTCGCGCCTCGCCTCGACCTTGCCGATGGCGGCCAGCCCCGGCCAATCGTGACGCTCGCGCAGCCATGCGATCTCGTGGCAGACCGTGGCGCGGCGCGTCTCGATGCGCCCGTGGTCGCCATCAACATGCTGACATGATTGGAGTTTGTCCGCCTGGGCGGGATCGTCCAGATACAGGCGCACATCCTCATACAGGCGGCCCTGATTGCCCTTGAGCGCGGGCACATAGTCCCCGCCCCTGGCGGTGACGGCCTCGGCCGTCGCCCGCTGGGTGTGCATGGCGTCCGCCGTCACGACCCGGCCCTTGAGCGCCAGCATCTCCAGCAGCTTCGGCATCGCCGTGATCTCGTTGGACTTGTCATCGACCTTCACCTGGCCGAGCACCAGACGGGCCTCGGCGGCGAAAGCCTGCACCAGATGCACCGGCGAGCGCACAGCGGCCTCGGTGAAAGAACGCCGCAGCGACTTGCCGTCAATGGCGATCACATCGCCGTCCAGAACCGACGCCCAGTCCTTCAGAAGCCGCAGAAGCACCTTCTGCAAGCTGTCGGGGTCGAGGGCGTTGAACAGGTCCGAAAACGCATCGTGGCTCGGAATGCCGTGTTTCAACCCCATGAAACGGCGCAGAAACTCCTCCTTGGCCCGACCGAACCGCTCCATGTCCGCGCATCCCTCCCCGCCGCACAAGGTCGAAAGCAGCGCAATCATCAGCATCTCGTGCAGCGAATGGCGGGTCGCGTTGCTGCGACGAGGATCCGTAACCCCTTCAAATACAGAAGCAAAATCTTCCATGGCACACACCCCGTCTTCGAGAAACCGAGGTCGTAGTGTGAGTCGAAAACACAGACGCTAAAAGCTAATCTCAAAAGTGATTCCCTTGGCGCTTGCCTTGACTTTTGAGCACTGGAGCTAAACAATGAGTGAGGATCGAAATCGCACCGTCTATCGTCGCCCTGACGGCCAATGGGCCAACAAGCGCAACGACGCGGGCCGGGCATCCAGCCTGCACGGCACGCAGCGCAAGGCCATCGACGCCGCTAGGGACATGCTCCAGAACCAAGGCGGCGGTGAACTCACCACCAAGGGCCGGGACGGCCTTATCAGGAGCAAAGATACCATTGCTCTCGGCAACGATCCCAACCCGCCGAAGGACACGGAGCATTAACGTAGCGGCCCTGCCGCAGACTTCGCCAGCGTGGAATTGAAGGAACTATCTATGGAGAATAATCCCTTTCAGACCCGCGAACCTTCGATCCTTGACAATCCCCGCCTACGAAAGCCCCAGCGTGAAGCATACACCGAGCTTGCCAGTTTCGCTGGGAATCTGAACGAGCAGGAACGCGAGGTCGGAATTGTCCTGCCGGTCGGCTGTGGGAAGTCGGGCTGCATCACGATTGCGCCTTTCGCCTTCCGCGCCACGCGCACTCTTGTCGTCGCCCCCGGCGTTAAGATCGCCGAGCAGCTTCACGACGACTTCGACCCGGCCCAGCCGGACATGTTCTATATCAAGTGCGGTGTCCTGAACGGCCAGCCTTATCCCGAGCCCGCCGAAATCCGGGGGTACAGTACCAACCGCGCCGACCTCGAGGAAGCTGACGTTGTGTTGACCAACATCCAGCAGCTCCAGGGCGACGACAACCGCTGGCTCCAGAATCTGCCCAATGACTTCTTTGACCTCATTCTGTTTGATGAAGGCCATCACAATGTCGCGCAGACCTGGATCACCCTAAAGGCCAAATTCCCCGCCGCGCGGATCGTCAATTTTAGCGCCACGCCACTGCGCGCCGACGGCCAGCTCATGGCCGGGCGTATCCTCTATTCCTACCCGGTATTCCGGGCCATTCAGGAGGGCTACGTCAAGCGCCTCAAGGCCGTTGTCCTCAACCCCCAAACCCTTCGCTATGTCCGCCGCGAGGACGGACAGGAGATCGAAGTCCAACTTGAGGAAGTACGCCGCCTCGGGGAGCAGGACGCCGATTTCCGGCGCAGTATCGTGACCTCAACCGAGACGCTCAACACCATCATTGACGCTTCAATCCGCGAGCTGGACAAGCGCCGCCAGACCGCCGACGACAACCGCCTCAAGATCATCGCCTCGGCGCTCAACTACGAGCACTGCCGCCAGATTGTTGAAGCCTACCGTGCCCGCAGCCGTCAGGCCGATTACGTCCACTCCCGCGAGGACAGCGCCGCCAACGAGCGTGTCTTGCAGCGTCTTGATAACCACGAGCTGGACGTGATCGTGCAGGTCCGCAAGCTCGGCGAGGGGTTCGACCACCCATTCCTTGCTGTTGCGGCGGTATTCAGCATCTTCGCCAACCTCTCGCCCTTCGTGCAGTTCGTCGGCCGCATCATGCGTGTCATCAAGCAGAACACGCCCGGCCATGTCCTCAACCACGGTACCGTGGTCTTCCATGCCGGGGCTAACGTCGCTAGCCGGTGGGCAGACTTCCAGCAATACAGCGAGGCCGACCGGGAGTTCTTCGACCAGCTTCTTCCCATGGAGGGTCTCGACTTCGGTTCAGCTGACGAGCTGGAAGTGGAACCCGCCCCCCGCGACTTCGGTGATGGAGGGCGCTTCGACGTGCGCAGCCAGACCGCCATCCGGCTTGAGGAAATCCCCCTGATCGCGGAAGACCCTGAGGCACTTGCCGCGCTCAAGGTTCTTCAAGAGAGAGGCTACACGTCCGACCAGGTGAAACAGGCTTACGACGAGTTGGAGCCCGTTCCGGTGACGCGCGTCCGGCAGCGCCAAGCTATGCGCGGCAGCCTCGACATGCGCGCGCGCATCAAAACCGGGCAGATTCTCGGGGAGCGCGACATCAACCCAGAAGGCCATGATCTCGACCGGCAGCACCTTGGCCGAACCAATTTCGTCGTCCTCAAATCCGCCATTGACCGACAGGTAAATGCCGCCAGCGGCCGTCAGTCCCGTGAGCGCCACGAGTTCACCCAGCCCGAGCTGGATCAGATCAACCAAGATTTTGCCGGAATCGTTGATCGCGCAGTGCAGGAGGTCTTCGGTGCCGCGAATTAGATCACTGCGCATCCGCGCCGAGATAGACGTAGCTAAGAAGGCTCACAACTGCCAGGCCAACGCCGGGCACCGCATCGAGCGTGGCGATAAGCGCCTCAAAGTTCGCAACGGGCGGAGCTGGGACCATTACTGCCTCGAATGCGCGACGACCATTGTCCGTCGCGACATCACGGAGCTTGAAGCACTGATGCGAGGGGTGCAGGTCTCCTATGGTGAGACTAACCGGTTGATTTATTGAGATTTTGCTATTGTTTCGGGTTCCCGATTACGGGGTTTGGTGACAATCGGGGGTTGGAGGGCCGACATTTGTCACGGTCGCTCGGTGGCAGGGCCGGAAGCGGGACCGCTCCGCCCGCCAGAGGCGGGTAGGATGTCGTTGTGTGAAGCAATCGCCACCACAGGAGCGGTCCCATGGCCCCATGGCAGTTTCGCAGTCTGCATCCTGCTCGTCCATCGATCTTGCCGGCTTGCCGGCTCGGATACTGGAGGCGCTGTCGGGGCTGGTTGCGGTCTGTCGTGAGCCGCTTGCTTCCGCGCCCTGCGCGGCTGCATTCGAGAAAGCGGAGCTTCGTGTTAACGGCGGGGGAATAATGCTCCACAGGAAGGGCCAGGCTGGTCCGGTCGCGGCGGTGCGAAATTGCACCAGAGATATCCCGATGTCGGTATAGACGCGGGGCGGAAGATATATGGAGTGGAGCTTTACGCAGCGCTTCGGCTGGCGGTTGTCGATGAGGGGTTGAGCCATTCCGAGGCGGGCCGTCGGTTTGGGATCGACCGGCGGACGGTGAAAAAGATGTTGAGCTATTCGGCGCCGCCGGGCTACCGGCGCCGGAAGCCTGTCGGGCGTCCGAAGCTGGAGGGGTTCACCGGGATCATTGATGCGACCCTGGAGGCGGACCGGTCCCCGGACGTGCCGGTCAAGCAGCGTCACACGGCGCAGCGGATTTTCGAGCGGCTGCGTGACGAGCACGGGTTGGGCGGCTACACGATCGTGAAGGACCATGTGCGCTCGCATCGGCGGTCGTCTCGCGAGGCTTTCGTGCCGCTGCACCATCCTCCGGGCCATGCGCAGGTCGATTTCGGCGAGGCGGTCGTCGAGGTAGGCGGTCGTCGCGAGAAGGTCGCCTTCTTCTGCCTGATCCTGGCGGGCGGTCTGTGGTTCGTGAAGGCCTGTCCGAGGGAGACGACGGAGGCGTTCCTGGACGGGCATGTTAGCGCCTTCGCCTTCCTCGGCGGGGTTCCGCGCTCGGTGCTGTATGACAACACGACCCTGGCGGTGGCGCGGATCCTGGGCGACGGTACGCGTCAGCGCACACGGGCGTTCACGCATCTTCAGTCACACTACCTGTTCCGCGACCGCTTCGGTCGTCCCGGCAAGGGGAACGACAAGGGCAAGGTGGAGGCGCTGGTGAAGACGGCGCGGCGCAAGTTCCTCGTGCCGATCCCTAAGGTGCCCGATCCGGACGTGCTAAACGAGCGGCTTCTGGCGCGCTGCCTGGAGGTCTCGACACGCTGGAGCAGGGCGAGCGGGCGGCGGCGCTGCTCGCCGATCTCGACACGCTGCGCGCTCTGCCGGGCGCGCTCCTCAAGGCGTGCGAGCATGTGCCGGGCCGGGTCTCTTCGACCGCCCTGGTGCGCTACCGGTCGGTAGACTACTCGGCGCCGGCGATGCACGCCCACAAGAAGGTGACGATCAAGGGCTATGTCGACCGGGTGGAGATCGCACTCGGCGCCGAGGTCGTCGCGCGCCATCGGCGCAGCTATGTCCGCGGCGACGTCGTTTACGACCCGCTGCACTATCTCTGCTTGCTGGAGAGGAAGCCGGGCGCTCCGGACCAGGCGGCGCCGTTGCGCGGCTGGAAGCTCAATCCGGCCTTCGCAGCGCTGCGCCGCCTGCTGGAGGTGCGCTTCGGGCCGCGCGGCAAGCGAGACTACATCCAAACCCTGCGCCTGCTGGAGGACTTCCCGGAACGCCAGGTGACGGCCGCTGTGCAGGAGGCGGTGGCGCGCCGGCTGGTCGGCTTCGATGCCGTCAAGCACCTGCTGCTGCTGCGCATCGAGAGACGGCCCGCCCATCTCGATCTGTCGCGCTATCCCCACCTGCCGCAGCCCTTCGTCGCCGCCACCCGGGCCGGCGACCATGCCTCCCTGCTGGCCGGAGGGGGCGGCGATGGCTGAAGCGCCTCGCATCCTGCTCGAACATCACCTGAAGAAGCTCAAGCTGCCGACCTTCCTGCGGGAATATGAGAAGCTGGCTCGGCACAGCAAGTCCCGCCAAGCCATTTTGTGGTGCTGATGGGGCGGCATGCTGGGGTGGATGACCGGTGGGCGGATCGGTCGGGGAAGGCTCCCCCTCCGGTTGGCGCCGGATGAGGGGTTGGGCGACGCTGTGTCCCTGAAGCACCCGCTCGTCGCCCACCCGCCCCCGGCGATGGGGGCAGGAGGTGTCGAAGGGCGCCAGTGCGGGTGGGTGGTGGCCGCAGGCGCTGGCCCGAGACCGGGCCTCCCCGCCCGGCATGAAGCACGCCAGAACCACGCGGCGCCGCCGTGCCCAGCAGGATTGCGGACGCCCCGCCCGCTCTCGCGCCGCCCCAAACCGCGCCCCGCCGCGCGGCGGAAGCTGGTCGATCGAAACAGCCAGCCTCGTCCACCCGGCAACCCCCGGCGCCCGAGGCCGCGTGCCGGGGCCAACGTGGTGCGCAACGCCGTCGCCGTGGTGCTTCAGGGGGTTGCACGTCTCGTTCTCAAGGCGCCCGCGCGCCCGCCCGGCCCGCCTCAGCGCTTCCCCATTCGATGCCGTGCTCGCTCTGTCCGTCCCCCACCTGAAGTGCCGCGCCCGACCCTTGGGGGTGGTTGCCCCACCCTCCAGACAGTTGACCGCCAAGTCGCAAGTCGCGGCGTTGAGCGGCCCGCCGTTGAGCAAGCGATCCCGCCGCCGCCCCCCGTCCGCGCCTTGGGTCTCGCCCCCTCGCGGCGCCAGCACCGCAGCCACCCCGGGAAACACCTCCGCCTGGGCGCCCGGCTTCACTCCCAGTACAAAGCGCCTGTCCAATGCCGGCAATCGCCGGAGGGGCGGCCCGTTCGCGGCCACCGCAGCCTCCACCACCCGCTTCAGCGGCGGCGGCGCGCGCCGCCCCGCCCCCCGCCGCCGCTTGGCCGCGGTGCGCGCGCAGGCGTTCTTGCGCGACCCGGCCGCGCGCCCAATCGGCGCCGGCGCCAGCGGAACCACCTCGCGAGGCTCCGGGTGCACCCGCCCCGCCCCCCGCCTCTGGTGCTAGTCGGTCACGCGACCGGCCCGGTGACGCCGCGCGCCGCCATGAGCGCCATGCCCCGTCTGCGCAGAGCAGTCGCCCGGGCCGTCTACCGACACCAGATCATGCTCGTCCCGCCAGGGGCAGGCCCGCCGCCCCCCGCCGCGCGGCCACGCCGCAACCACGCGCTGGAAGGCCCGCCGCAGCGAGCGCGGAGCCCCTTCATCCCGTCGCGCGCGCCTGGTTGTCTCCGCCGGCGCCCGCGCCACCCCAGAGCGGCTGCTCAAGTGCGCCCGGGGGCGCTCCGCGCCCCCGGGCGGCCTGCTCAACACGCCACAGCCACGCATACTTCAACCCGAACAGCGCCAGCGCCGA
The DNA here is from genome assembly GCA_965116085.1 of uncultured Binatia bacterium (SeqCode). Lineage (GTDB taxonomy): Bacteria > Desulfobacterota > Binatia > Bin18 > Bin18 > Bin18. Next base: position 2,341,091 of record OZ220487.1, on the reverse strand, counting down.
CAGCAGACCGTCCGGCAGGGGCAGGCCCCGGCTCGCAACCGGCTCCTCAATGCGAGCGAAACACCTGCGCCCCACCCGGCGCAAGCCCGGGGCACTGAGCGGCTTGCGAAACTGGATCTTGGACATGGTTCATCCCCCGTACTCCCACAATCGCTCGAATCCTACGGTTTGCGGATGACAAGGGTGCGCAGCACTGCTTCTCGAACCGCCCACAACCCCTGCAATCACTCACATGTCAATTTTGGCGGGAATTGCTGGCTCGCCAGTGCGCGACCGAAGGCCTCGATCATGTGCAGTTCCTCGCCCGGCTGGTGGAGATGGAGACGATCGACCGCGAGCGCCGCCTGGTCGAGCGGCGCATCCGGCAGGCCGGGTTGGAGACGAGCCCGAGCGTCTGCCTGGCCATGGCGGCGATGGCCGCGGCCGCCGCGCCGTGCCGCCCGAGCTGCTGTTGCGCCTGGCGCCAGTCCTCTCTTGGAACGAGCCGGTCGAAAAGGGCGATGCGGCGGGCCTGGTGGATGACCTGGGGCCAGAGCGGCGCCTGGCGGTCGGGCCCCGGGGGATGGATATGGCGAAGCAGATGCGCCAGGACGTTCGGGTCGGGAAGGCCCGGCGCCGCGGGGTCGGCTCGGTCCCGGACCGGACTGCCGAGAGCAGCTCCTCCGTCCGGGCCCGGAGGTCGAAACTGCCGTCCGCGAGCCCGTTCAGGGCCTTGTCGAGGGCGGTCCGTCCGGGGTCGGGTTCGAGGTCGAGGGCTTCGGCGACGTCGACGAGAATGATGGCCGCTGCGGCGGCGCCGACCTGCCGAGCATACAAGTCGAATATCCAGAAGGCATGGGCTGCATGCCCGTATCCGGCCAGGAGCTCCGCCGGCGTCAACGGCGCGCCGTCCGGCGGCCCGTCGCCGAAATCGTCGGGGGAACCGTGCGGGCCTCCGGCGAGAAGGAACGGAAGAAGACGCTCCGCCTAGCTTGCGATGCCGTCCCGATCCCCGGGCGGCGGGTCCGCCAACGCATCGGGCGCGCCCTGCGACCAGGGCAGCAACTCCCGGAGGTCCCCGACCGGGGGAAGGGGGACGGGAGCAAGACCCCCGGGTGCGGTGTCGGGTTCGGTCATGTCGAACTCCTCAGGATCGGGTTCGCGGTTGTCCGGGAGGCGGACGGGGTGACTTGGCGGGCGGGACCGGGTCCGGCCGGCTGTCGGCTCGGTTTTCTTGCTGCAGCAGCCGGACATGTTCGATCACGGAGCCCGGGCGGGCGGCCTCCTCGCGGGCCATGTGGAGGAAGACGGTTTGCGGGTCCGTCGAGGCGGGGTCGGGGTGACGTTCGGTTATCGCCGCGAGGACGATGCCGATAGCGGTCGTGCGGTGCAGTCCGAGCGTCTCCATCGCGCCGCGCCAGGCCGGGTGCGGGACCGCGAGCCGGCCCGTGCAGACCGTCAGCGTGGCATGCATGAGATGCAGCCACCGGCGCGGGCTGTCCGGGCTGCCGGTGAGGCGGCGGCGGATGCTCCGGGGGACGATCGGCTCGATGTTCTCCAGGGCGGGCGCCGGGGTGTCGGCGGGCGCCTCCCCGCCCACCGGCAATTCATCGTCCCCGGGCCCGGATTCGCCGGGAGTATCGTCCGGCGGCGGGGCCGCGGTTCCGGCCCGGACAGGGGGCGGCGGCGTCTCGCCCGGCTTGCCCATTAGTCACAAATCCTGTCATGACAAAGGCATTTTTGCTGCACGTCCAGGTGCCGTGAGGTAAGCGAAAGGTGTGGGTCGAGGCGCCCTTGCCTTAGCCCTCAGCCCGAGATCCAGCGCGTCACGTCGCTCCGGTTGCCGATCTGCCGGCCCGCTCGACGATGTCGGCGCCGAGCGCGAGATGGCTGTATCCTTCCCAGACCACGTGGGCTCCGGGCGGTGCGTCGTGCCGGCGCTGGAGGTACCCGCCCATCCGGGCCAGGAGGATGATGGCGGCGCCGAGGTTGTCGGGCGCCTCCAGACGGCGCTGCCGGGCAAAGTCCGCGATCACCGCCAGCTCGGCTTCGGAGGACAGCACCCCGGGCTCGAGCCCCGGCGTCTGGCGCCCGAGCAGGACCGACAGTCTCCAGGCGATGACGGCGCGCGACGGCCCGTTCGACGCGTTCCCGCGTGCGATGGGCTCCCGTCTCCACGTCGCAGCCGGACTTGAGGATGCGGAAGAACTCGCGCCAGCGCCGCTCGTAGAAGCCGACCACCTCCCGGGCAGGCATCGCTCACCGGCAGCGAGGTCAGGAGCAGCCATTCCAGCGGCTTCGCTCCGTCCTCGGGCTCGGCGGTTTCCTGGACATGGACCAGGCGGATCGCCCGCGCACCCGGTTCGGCGCGTTTGCCGCCGACAGCCTGATCGCTCCGCGTATCGCGCTCAAGGGCGGCACGGCGCTCAACATCTTTCATGCCACGCTCGACCGCCTGTCCGTCGATATCGACGTCAACTATGTCGGCGAGGCCGAAAAAGCCCGTATGGACGAGGACCGGCCAGGGCTGGAAGACCGCATCCTGCGCATCCTGGAATCGAAGGGCTATTCGGCCCGGCGCGAGCCGTCCGAGCATGCGGGCGGGAAATGGATCTTCCGCTATGCGTCCGTGCTGGAAGGGGCGGGCTCCATTGAGATCCACAGCAACTATCTCTTCTGGACGCCGCTCTTTGGTGTCGACCGGATGCCGGCGGCGGCGCTCGGAGACTATGGGGCGACCGCTGTCCCCGTGCTCGACCTCCACGAGATCGTCGCAGGCAAGCTGGTGGCCTTGGTCACCTAGCGCACAGCGCACGCGATCTGTTCGACGCGCATCGCATCATCGCTATGCCCGACCTCGACTGGGCGAAAATCAAGCTCGGCACTCTGATGATCGGCGCCTCCGCCCGGAACGTCGACTGGCGGCGGGCCTCTCCCGAAATGATCGGATGCGACGGGACCGACCTCGCGGCCAAGCTGATCGCCTGCCTGCCGAGCCGGTATCTCGAGGCCTTCGGCGGTCAGAGGGCCTGGATCGAGACGGTGACTGCGGAGTGCCGCCGTGACCTCGCGCCGCTCTTCCAGTTCAGCGATGACGAGATGGCGTTTCTCAATGGCGTCCTCAATGAAAGCGGGGGGCGACATGGGCCGGCTGGACGCGGCAAACGAGGTGCGGGCATCGCTTGAAACCTGCCCGGCGCTTCGATGGAAGGCGCAGAATGTCAAAGCCTGGAAAACTAGCGGCGGATCCCCGGCCAAACGCCGTCGGCGTCACGCACCCGATGCCTGAGCGGAGCTACCCGCGATCAGGGTAGGCGGAGGTGGTCCCGGAAAATCGGACAGGTCGTTAAGGTGTATTCTGCTGCGGAATTTCCTAGGGCCTGTTAACACTATCGCAAGGCATCAATGATGAGGGCGAAGACGATGCATCCAAGGAATAGCACGTCGAGTTACTCGCATCTCAAGCAGAGGCGGCGGCATCCCTTCAATCGACGCAACCGCGATTGCGGTGCGCCGCTTGTCCAGCTCACGGTCATACGCCCAAGGCACAACCCGGCTTCGCCGCGGCGGCACCACGGGCGCATACCCCAGCGCCACGGCCAGGTGCCGCGTCTGGGCGCCCTCGGACGCCCGGTCCATCATCACCGCGGGAGGAGCGGGGGGCGGGCCCGGGCGAGCGCGAGCAGACGAGCGCCGTGCGATCACCGCGGCACCCCTATGCATCGTGGTGGTCCACCCGCCTCGGGAGCGGCCGATGGATGGGGGGCCGGTTGTTTTCGCGCCCCCGTGCCGACGGGAGGGACGACATACGCCCCGAGTGTCTTTCCGCTCCCACACTTCGCGCCCCCGTGCCGGCGGGAGGGACCTGGACGAGGGGGCGGGCGAGCGACCGGGCCGCCCGCGGGAGGCGCACGATCTGCTCTCGTTGCCGAGGCTCACAGACCCGGTCGAGCACGCCGGGTTGCGACCAGCGGGGAGCCGGGTGTAGAGGGGGGGGCCAGGTGCCACATCGGGGCGGTAACCCACGCCCTTTGCCGCCCTGCTCGGCGACAGACCAGAGGGCGGTGAGCACGGGGCGATGAGCGAGGCGGACATGACCGCGCGGCACCGGGAGAGGGGGCGCGATCCGGTCGTATGGAGCTTGCGTGAGTTCCATCCAACGAGGATAACATAATCACGCTCATTAGTGTTAACAGGCCCTAGGTTAATATCTCTGGGCGATAATGAAGTAGGCAGCCGTTTATACGCTGGTCGGATTGGGCTTGCAAATCACATCGTAGTGCGGCCAAGCTTCCAACAGGGGAGGGGGGGGGGGGACAGGGCCGGGCCACATCCAACAGGTTCCGTGATGCACCGAAACACCGTGTAATCCCGCTCCGAAAAGAACTGGAGCATATCCCGTCGATACGCCCCGTCTGTCCGCTTGTAGATTTCTGCTTTCACGACGGGACGCCAGGCTTCGATAATGGGGGTCAAACTGCGTAACACGTGCAAATCGTATCCTTCCGTATCCACCTTGATAAAGGTTAAGCGGGGCAGGAAGGCGCTGAAATGATCCACCAACTCGCGCGCCAGATCGATGCAGAATACCTGCATCTTATAGGCGTTCCCATGCCGCCACATGGAGAGATGCTCATGCCGGCCACCGTTACAAAACCCGGCATCCGAATATTCACAGGTCAAAAATCCCTCAGAGTCGCTCGCGGCGGCCATGATCGTGTGAATCGCGAGATAGGGAAGATTGGCGCGTGCGTTCTTTTCGAGCACATGGTAGACATACGGATTCGGTTCCACGCCGAGAACACACCCCGTTGCCCCAGCCGCCAGGGCCAGCGGGAGGGTGGTGTGGAGCCCGTATGCGCCCCAATATCCAGGCAAAAGTCCCCGGGTTCGACGAGCGTCCGATAGCCGTCCACAAGTGCCTGGGTGAGTGACTCTCTGACCGGCTTGACCTTGGGGTGGAGCCAGCGGGCACACTGAAGGGACGCACCGTCTAGGTCGACCTGTTCCAGCACGTACCCATAGTGGCGTGGCTTGCGGCGAAAGCCCAGCATCGGAAACAGTCGGTTCAATCTGATATCTATCATCTCGCGTCCATCGGGAGGGGGATCGTTTCGTTCAGTTGGGGAAAGGGCCCGTTGCAGTCTTCGGTCGAAGACAGGTCAGTTTGGGGTCGCTTTCATAAGCACCATGCCCACCGCCAGATGTTCTCTCAGCCTCGGATAGCCGAGATCAGGGGGAAACCATGGGCGGGGGGTGTTCTTTCGACTTCCGTACGGCATGGCGGGGTCGAGGCGGCACAACTCGCCAAGCACCGCTGGCTAGCCGTTCATGTATAAAGCTATAAGTATAGCGCCCCAGCACTCTTTCTCAAGTGCCGCCGACTGACATGATGGAACTGGCCGAAGATGCCCCGTTTCAGCTATGCCCAGAAGCCTTCAACGGAATTCGTGTGAATGTACCCATCGACATACCGGGCGTCGTGCTTAATCACGCCAAGGGAGGAAAGCATGCGGTCCATACCTAGGTAGCCCGTGTACTCGTCGGTCATGCCGCGCATTGGCGGTATCGACGCGCTCTCGGACAAGGAGCGGAGGTGTTTTCCCTTCATCATGCCCCCCTCCCCCGATCAATCGCTCCAATGACGGGCGCTTTCTTGGTTCCCCGACCGGGTTGCGGCTTGTTGTCCTTCTTCCCCTGGCGCGGCCTCCCCCCGCTGTCCGTCTCATCCATCTCTCCGATCCCGGTGAGAATAGGGCAGATAATCCCTTCTTGGCGTTCAGGCTCAGCAAGATGGCCAGAAACCATTTCGGCAAGGGCATATGGGTGGGGTGGAAGATCGGCCGACGTCACGCTAAACGAGGTCTTGCAGGTGTAACAGCGGTGACGCTTGGGCGTCCGGGCGGCGTTGGTGGATTGGTAGTAGGGGCAACGCGGGGTATCACCCCAGCGGGGTATCACCCCAGCGGGCTTTCTCCATGTGCGCGATACACGCCTCTTGGGTGGGAAAGTGCTCAAAATCTGTACTATATTCACCCTCCTGCTCCTCTCTCAGGTGGATTGTTTCGCTTGCACGAACAACCCGACCCGATTGAGGGGCAGGAGTCAATATCTTAGGCTGGGAAGTTCCGTCAAATTTTAGATGGAGAGGCCCTATATGAGAAGAGCGGTATTGGCACTGGCCCTGATCGCAACCACTTCCGGAGCGGCAGCCGACCCCGCTGGTTTGCGACGCAGCCAGTTTTATTATGTCACATCACGATAGCGCAAGCGCAACTGGGATTGCTATCTGGTATCCCAATGGTCGCGGTGGCGAACCTTCAACTTATGTCAACAACCCGGTATTTGAAGGTGTGGATGTTTCGCTTGGGACTGATATCCAGGAGGGCGAGCATCCGGTTGTGATGTTCAGTCACGGCATGGGGGGACCGACCGGGCGCAGGCTCGGTTGGCTTCAGCACTGGGCCAGGTGCGGCGCAATCGTTGTCGCGGTGAACCACCCCCAATTCGACTGGGGGCGACTTTGATATGATCGAGGGGCTTGACCATTGGATCCGGGTCTGGGACCTCGCCGGGGCGCTTGATGCACTTTTCGAGCACCCGGACTTTGTGAACCAGATTGATCCTTCACGGATTATGGCAGTCGGGTTTTCCTATGGAGGTTGGACGGTGCTTTCCATGGGGGAGGAATGACGGGCAAGCATGCTGGCATGTTGAGGCATGCACCGTTTTTATTGACTCGATGGAAGCCTGTGATCTGCTGCTATCAGACGAAGTCAGCCTTCAAACACGCGATGCGGAGATGTAGACTGCGAGCTAGGCAGATGCCCGTGTGATTCATGTAGCCGCGATCGATCCGGGCCTTGTCTGGGGGCTTGGGGTGTCCGATGTCACGGCGCTTGTCCCGCAGGCGCTGCTCATCGGGTTCGGTGGCGAAGGCGACCGGATGCTGGCCATGGATTTCGATCATAGCGGCCTTGCTCACCCTCTGCCGAATGCGCGCATCCAACGCTTCGATCCTGCTTTCCACTTTTCGGCGATGCCCCTTTGCACCCCGGCAGGAGAGTTCATACTTCGGGAAGAAAACGACGATCCGGTTTGCACGGATCCCCCGGGCACTGATCGCGCGGCAGTCTACGCTGCCATCGTTGATGCGATAGCCGAAACTTTGGACTTGTGAAACAGTGGTCGTTCGTCCCCAGTTTGCGCACGACCGCAAAGTCCCGCACCCCAGTCATTGATGATACCCGCAGCGAAAGTCTGATTTCCCGGTTGCCTTCACACACGCATCAGGCTGGCCCGAGGGGATCTGTTCCCTCGTTCAGGATATCGAGATACCGAGCATACCGATAGACCCTGCCTCGCTTTCTTCCGGTGATCTCCTCGACGATCCCGAGACGTTCGAGGTCGGCTAGCGTGGCGTTGACTGTAGGCGCGGTGAGCCCGGTGCGCTCCACTAGTTGGCCCGAGGTCAGGAACGGTGCCTGCTGGAACCAGTCATGGACACGCAGGACCGATCCAGACCGGGCACTGTCGGCCATGATCAGTTCGCGGTCCTTCTTGAAAAGGTCGACGATCTGGGCGGCCGCGCCGAAGGCCTGGTTCGCGGTCTCGGCCACTCCGGTAAGGAAAAAATCCAGCCACGCCTCCCAGTTGCTCCGCTCACGCACCTCTTGCAGGAGCCGGTAGTACTCCGCGCGATGGGTCTTGAGGTATAGGCTGAGGTATAGGAGCGGCGTTCTCAAAACACCGTGGACGCAAAGATATAGCGTCACGAGCAAACGTCCAATCCGGCCGTTACCGTCGAGGAACGGATGGATTGTCTCGAACTGGACATGGATCAGACCCGCCCTGATGAGCGCGGGCAGGCGCGACGTGTCGTCGTGGAAGAAACGTTCCAGCGCGTTGAGGCAGGATTCCAGCTCGGCCACCGGCGGCGGCACGAAGAGCGCATTGCCCGGGCGGCTGCCGCCGATCCAGTTCTGGGTGCGGCGGAATTCACCGGGAGTATTGGTCTCGCCGCGCCCGCTTTGCAAGAGCCGTGCATGCATCTCGCGGATGAGGCGAAGCGAGAGGGGCAGTGTCTCAAGCCGTTCAAGGCCGTACATCATCGCATCGACATAGTTCGACACTTCCCGGATGTCGTCGACCGGCTCGCCCGCCTGTGCCTCAGTCTCGAAGCGCAGGAGATCCGACAGCGTCGATTGCGTTCCCTCAATCTGCGAAGAGAGCACCGCCTCCTTGCGCACATGCATGTAGAGGAACAACTCCTGGCGCGGCAGGAACGTGGTGATCCCGTCGAGTCGACCGAGCGCCCGGTCAGCAAGGCTGAGGCGGTCGAGCAGAGCCAGGACATCGACCGGCGGATCGGGCGGCAAAGGGGGCGGCACGAAGGCGCGCACAGTCTCGCCGACAACGGGCGTCTCAATGTATCGCCCCAAGCGTGGATTGGTCTCGGCGTCGGTCATGGCTCATTCTTTCCGAATGTCGCTATTAAAGCAAAGCGCTATTTTCTTAAATAGCGTAGGCGGCAATTAAAGCGGCCTTTGCTTGGCCGTGTCCGGGCCTCGTCCGGGGGCGGCCCGCCGCCCCTTGGCGAACGCGCGATCCGTCGCGATGAAGCGCTCCAGCATGGACACGATGAGCCTCACAGGCTTGATCGCTCCCTGTCCCGCTTCGCGCCCGAGGATCTCACCATAGGCAACGAGGTCCCGCTGCAGGCGCACGGGCAACTCAACGGTCAGCTGAACAGGCTTCTCATCCAGAATCGACCCGAGTTTCAGCTTGGCCATGTCAGCCTCCAGAGGGTGCAAGGAGAGTATGGCCACATCGGCTTGGTCCCGGCTGATACGGTCCAGTGCTTCCGCCAGCACGGCCTCGAACTTGCGCGCGCGTCCCACAAGATGGGGTGGGGCTTGAAGCGTGAGTTCGTAGAACTGGAGAGCCGAGATGAGGCAGATCACCCCTTTCGGTACGGCCTTGGCCACCTCTGCAAGGCTGTGGGTAATCCGCCTCGGGAAGCTGATAGAGACCGTGGCCGACACGCAGGACGGAGCCGTCTTCCGTCATCCGGGCCAGTGTCTGATAATGAACCCCGGCCACCTTCAACTCTGACAAGCGCATGATGCCCTGCTCACCAAGGAGTCTGATAGCCGTTTCTTTCTGAAATCCGGCGCGATGCGTAGACATGTGGTGATCTGTCGGCTTTTCCATGTATATACCGACTTTTACCGACTTTCTATCACATTCCGGCACATTCGAAGATCCCTTTTAACCGGCGCTCCCGCCGAGTCCGATTTCGCACGATTTTCCGGTTGATGGCTTGGAGTCATCAAAATTGGTAAAATTCGACCTCCCCATCCGACCGCCAACCATCTTTCCGCACCACGCGAGAAGGTTTTGGCTCGGCTCCTGCGCCGCGCTGAAGGAGAGCAACTCGTCAATCTCCGCTACTGCCGCCTCCTGTTCCGGACGAGATGCACCCGGTCCCTCTCCACGGAGGGGAACAGGATGGCGGTGAAGGGCTCGGAAAGGCTCAGGTCGTCGAGACGGACTCGGAGGGAGTATTGCGGGTTGTCACCCGTCGTCCGGGCATCCCAGGCGTCACTGAGACGGGCGTTGCCCACGAGGACGAGGAATGCCGGGGCGTTCTCATGGGTCCGGTCGGCGTTCGGGACGAGCCGGCCCATGGCGTCGATGGTGAGCATGCGAATGGAGCCGGTCCAGTCACCGTCATTGGGCAAAGTAAAGGTACCGATTTGCATGGGTCACTCCTGGCATTGCGATGGGCATGAGACAGCGGACAACGCCGCTGCGGTATCACCCGCGTGGAGTAAGCGGGTGCAGCGCACCGGTTTGTCGGTGTCCATCTCCGGTAAACCCTCCCTGCGCGCCTTGGCAAAGGTGCGGTCGCTGTCGAGGAAGGTCTCCAGCCTGTGAAGGGAGTGAGTTCGGCGATGGATTCGGCCGCGCCATAGGTGGTGTGGTAAAGGATCGCATCATCCCACAGCGCCTGGTTGAGGGCGGCGTTCTCCGTGAGGGTGATCTACGCCGGGGGGCGGGGAGGTTTCCAAGTTGCCGATTGACCCTGAGCGGCCAGCCGGGACGGCCGGTGAGGGGCGTCCGCCGGTTGAGGTTCTTCTCGGTGAGGTGCTGGCTGGCCCGGTTGACGTTCTGTTGGGTGGACTCACGGATTGCACGGATCAGGTCGCTCTCGTCGCTGCCCAGACTCAGTTCCGTGCCCACGCCCAGCAGAGTGGCGAGCGCAATGCCCTTGATGAGCCGCCAGAGTGGTAGGCGACCTCGTCCTCAAGCCCGGCATAGCTGGCCGTGTCGGTGGCCGGCAGATTGTCGCCCTCGCTGGAGGTGCCGTCGGGCAAAAGGATGCGCTGCCAGACAAGCAGCGCACGGGACTGACCAACGGCGATCACGCTGCCAAGGTGCCGATAAGACTCGCATCCTGCGGGATGAGCCGCGTGCGGCCGGCCACTGGGTCATAGACGTTCTCGGTGACCCGGGCGACGACGAGGCCCGGCAGGGCGGAATTGATCCCGGTGATCAGACTCGGCGATCACCCTGCAGGCCATCGCCGGAGAGGGCGAAACCGGCGTCTGCAGGGCGTGCGGATTATAAATACCGCCCGGTGGCGTACTGGCTCAGCAGGTCCAGTTTGCACTGCGGGTTGTTCTGATCGCGCTCCGGGACGGGCGTCAGACAGTCAGCGTCGGGCGAAAGGGGCTCCGCTGCAGCCATGATCACGATCAGCGGGCCGACGTTCTTTGCAAATGCCTGCACCGAGACGTTGGTCCTGTTGATTGAAGGGGCGTTTCGCATTTCTTTCAGAGATGAGTGTTGGCGGTTTTCAAGGCGCAGTCCATTCTTGGGCGGAAAGAATTATACGCTTCCAGATTTCCATTGATTATTGGCACAACGAAGCCAACGACGGCGATGGCGTTGTTGCTCAATGACATCCGAGTAGGCCTGAAGCGCTGAAGCGAATTGTGTCATTTCCATCTGATCATAGGCTTCAAGGTGTTCTTCGGAAGATCTCGGTGTTTGGAGCAGTACCGCCCAATGGCCGCGGACCGCCCCAAGGACAGGGCCTGGATAAAGCTCAAACAGACTTATGGCGAAATCGTTCGGATGTTGGGCTTCGGTCTCGTACGGAGCGAGGCGCCCTTGCGGAAAGTCCTTCAGATTTTGCGTGACGATCCATTGTTTCCCTCGTCCTTTGGAACCGATCGGGGTTGAGATCGGGCCGATCCTTCAACACGTTTCGTATCCACTCTTCATGGACCATAGCGTTCCAGCGAACGCGATAGAGATTGCGGTCGGCGAGGCGAGGAAGCGTGTCTCGAAGGCCGGCTGGATAGATGACGTTGGCATCCAGAAGCGCAGTAAATCGGTCCATGCCCTATTGAAGACCAAGTTCTTCATCAATCTCAGTAAGTTCGTCGAGCGCCTTGCGCCGCGCACGTTCAATCTCTCGACAGTAGATAAGAACGTTCTCCGCATGTACCCGGCGATGAGTGCCAACTTTCCGGTGCGGAATCTTCTCCTCGTCGAGAAGCTGCACGAGATGCGTCCGTGAGACATTCAGAAGATCGGCCGCCTGCTGCGTAGTCAGCTCAGTATGCACGGGCATAAGCGTTACGGCTGCCACGCGCCATCTGTTCAAGAACATTGAGGAGCAGGCACACCGCAGCGACCGGCACTCAACAGGCGCGGCGCCCTTCGGACCAAAACAGGCCGGCACCTTTATCTGCGCAGTTAATTACGGAAGCGATGTGCCGACCGGTCTTAGCCGCAAGCGCCGATTCCTTGTAAGTTGGCATAGCCAATTCAGATTCCTTCAAGATCGCGGGGTTCATGGCTAATCTCCTTTCAATGAAGATATGGACCATAAACGACGCAAACGCAATAAACATCTTAAACGAAAGTGGCTGACTGGTACTCAAGAGGCTAATCTCCGCTAATTTTGAAGCCTATGTGCCGGGTCTTGGTTTGGCGGAGGCGCGATCACTTCTCGTTTTGGTGGTAGCCAGTGTTAAGCGCGCTCGAAATCTCATGTTTCGCGCCGGATGGCGCGGGGGCCGCGTGTCGCCGCGATTTAGCGGCGCGGGTTCCAGAGGATCGCCATAACGGCCGGATCATCCTGCCCGGCGGCACGCCCGAGATTGGCGTAGATTTTCGCAGGACCGAACTCGGGATCGGAGAAGGTCAGCGACACGTATGGGTTGCCGCTGTTCCTGCTGACCCGGTTCCAGCCGCCGATCTCCCCACGGTCCTCGGTGTAGACCCGGAAGTCTGGATGGACGTCCGTTTCTTCCGCGCGTTGGGCAGCCGATGCGCTTTTTGAGGCTCATCGTCGCGAGCGTACCTTCGTATCCACCGGTCTCGTTCTTCGTCACATACCCAAGTGCCTGTGCCATCCTTCTGTCTCCTGTTGGCTGTCGCGGGGCTCCCATCATCCTGCTGACGCAGGACCGGCCATGGCGGGCGGGGGCCGCATGAATCGGCAGGCCGAAGCGGAGCGGAGAACCGGCGGGGCGCATTTTTTGTCTCGCGAGGAAGTCGCGCAGCGGCGGGGAAAAAAGTGCGAAATACCGGTTTCGTGCGGCCGCCGTTCGCCATAGGTCCATCAAGCAGAAGCAGGGGAATGGGTGTCACGCCAGCCATCGCCAGGACACGCGATGGCGCAGGCGGCGCGCATGTTCGTGACGCAAGATGACCGGTGGAAAGGACTCGCACTCGACGGTGTGGGAGCATCAGCGCAGCCTCCTCCATGCCTGACCGTGGAAGAGAAGAAACGAACGCCTGACGAGATGATCTGTCCACAGATGGAATGCGGAATCGGAAGGCCCGAACCTGTCGGCAAGCGCCGGCAAGCTGCCTCAGCGCCGATGCCTTTCTCCGCTCCCGAAGTTGAGTGCACGATCAGGATAGCCAAATCCGAGGCGCTTCCGGATTCGAATTATCCGGCTTGGTGATCCGTTGATCCGCACACCTAAAAGTGACGACGCCCCCGCGCTACCCGGCGCGGGTGCATTTCGCTGATTGCGATTGATCGGCAACGAGCGCTCGCAGCCCTCCCGTTCGGGTGAGAGGGCCGCTTCCGCCCGCCGCCGGTTTCGGGAAACGAACGATTTGACGCGGGCCGTGTTTTCCGTGAGCCGCCCGCCGCCTGCTTTCGTATAGGCTTTGAAGGGGAATTCCATATAGCGCGGTAGCCATCCTTCGACTTTCGTCCGGCCGTCCCCGGTGATGAAGTCGCGGACGATATTCTTTTGAACCTTGGTAGTGGCGCTGACATTGGCGCCAGCGACCGCCTTGCCACCGATATGGCGAAGTATAGCGTTGACGGCGCCCTTATTGCGGAGAAGGTCGAAGAAGGCGTCATCCGCCTGCCAATAGTCGCGCATGTCCACCTTGAGATGGGTTCCGAGCGCCTCGACGGCGGCGGTTCCGGACTCCAAGGTTGCGGCCATGACGAGGGCGAGCACCCGCATCACCTCGTCGTCGGTGAGCTTCACGAGCGCGGCGAAGAACTCGACCACCCGATAGTCGTCGCCGTTCGGGCGCACGACGGAATGGCCGTGGGCGGGCAATCCGAGAAGCTTGAGAACGGCCTTGCGTTCTTCGGCCAGCGCCGTCTCGGCCTTCAATTTCGTGACGCTCTCGGCCGTTTCCTCCTTCCGCGTCGCCTGCGGATCGGGCTTGGTCTGCCACAGCGCCGAGCCACCGATGGCGTGGGCAACCATGAGCCGAAGGGCGACGCTCGGAGACCCGAGAAGCGCATGGCGGACGGCGGCGTGTCAGTGCAGATCAAGATAGTTCTGCGCCGAATTGGTGAACTCGGCGCGGGTGAGGTCACGCGATACCAGCTTCTCCCCCTGCCGAGCCGGGCCGGAGATCGCGCCTTCGGCGACCAGCCCCTTGCGGATCGTCGCGTTGATCCCGTCGCGTAAGGCCCGCGTCGGGGCGATCACCCCGGTCCGCTCGCGCACGCCGGGCGGCAGGTTCAGCCAGTGCCGCGCGGTTTCGGTGCCGAGGTTGCCGTACTCGATCTGGCGGATATCGTCGCCGAGCTTTGCGAAGGCGGTCTTGACGTCGCCGGTGAGGCTCGCCGTGACCGCCGCCTTCAGCGCGGCGTCGCACTGGCGCACGATGTCGGCCATCACCGCCGTCCGCATTCCGGCGGCCTTGAGCTGGGCGAAGGGCTTGCCGGCCTCGACCGCGCCTAGCTGCTTCTCGTCGCCGACCGGCACCACGCGGGGCAGGCGCAGCGCCGTAGCGATCCGCAGCAAGTTGCGCATCTGCGCGCTGGAGGCGCGCGAGGCCCACCGTCCGGTAGCCCTGGCTTTGCGCCAGCGCCCGGAGGCGCTTCAGCATGGTCGTCTTCCCTGTGCCCGCATACCCCTGGACACCCAGGACGCGATCCCTCGACGCGCGGATCGTCTTGACCGCTTCCTTCTGGCCTTCGTCGAGGCGGCCCCGGTGCAGCTTCGTCTCCGCCACCCAGCGGCGCATCACCATCTTCTCCGCCCCCTGGCTGGCGCGCATCAGCGCGATGGTCTCGGATTCCCGCGCCATCGCCGCATCCGTGCTCCAGTGCCGGCCGTGGTCGAGACCGGTCGCGGCATGCAGCGACCCGCCGCGTTCGAGCGCCGCGATGGCGCGCTCCGCCGCATCGACCGTCAGCGCGCCGGGATCGCGGGCAAGGGTCGCCGCCAGCAGGTCGCCATGGCCGAACACCGACTGGCGCTCCGCGAGGTGCCCGACAGCCCAGGCCGCCGCGTCGCCCGTGACGTAGCCGGGACCGGCGAACAGGTCCGGGCCGAGCGGCTCGCGTTGGACCTGCCGCGCGCTGGCCCGCACCTTCGCCGCCGAGAAGCCGAGCGCCTTCGCCTGGCGTTTCCAGCCGCGCTCCAGCGCGCCCCGGTCGACGTCACGCTTCGCTGCCCGCGTCAGCAGCGCCGCCTTCGCCGCCAGATGCGGGTTGTCCTTCGAGTTCCCCATGCCGCGCTCGGTCATGGCGGCCTCGATCCCCGCCCGGCGCGTGGAAAAGGCCTCGCCTCGCGCGGAACGCCCGCGATCTCGAACCGGCCGTCGGCGTGGGTCTTGTCGATGCCGTAGCCGAGCCCCTTCAACCCCTACGCCAGCTCCCCGCCCGGTAAATCGCCCCGATCGCCATCTTGCCGTGGAACAGGCCGTCATCGACCATCGTACGCCACTTGGCATCTTCGCCCTGGACCATGTTGGCGATGACCGCGTGGGTGTGGAGCTGGGGGTCGAGATTGCGCGACGTGTCGTGCCGGAAGAGGGCGGCGACCATCTTCCGGTCCCCGGCCCGGACCATCACCCCGGTGGCGGGATCGCGCAGCCGGGTCTCTCTGGCGTTCTTCTCGATCCAGTCGAGCGTCGCCGTCACGGCCTTGTCGGGCGCTTCGACGATGCGCCCGTCGCCGCCCACCATCGCCATGAGGGAGACCGACTTCGGCGCGCTCAGGGTCCCGTCGCGGCCGGGACGGGGCTTGACGCTACCGTCGAGTTCCTTGCGCCCGAGACGGCGCCCGCCGAGGGACCTCGCCTTCGAGGACGCGGCGGAACGCGGCGGGGTCGACCGGCCCCGACAGCCCCAGCGACTCCGCGCCCTTGCCCGCCCAGGCGCTCGCGTCCTTGTGGGCCCTGTCGTCCCTGGCGTGGTCGCCCTCGCGCTCGAAGTACCCCGCGCCCTGCGCCGACGAGGCGATCTTGCCGATCGCTGCTACCATCGCGGGCATCCTCCCCGGCTCGGGGGCCGGGGCAGGGCGGCGACGGTACGGGCGGATTCAGGGCGGTCCATACCGGCCAGATATGCGCTCGCAACACGAAGAACAAGGGCCGAACGGACGGTCTCGCAGCCCTGTCACCGCGTGGCCGCGCATGTCCCCCGATGGTCGTCCCAGGGGCTTGCAAATGCCGCGACGAAGCGCTGCCAATATGATAGCGTGTCCGGAGGCAAACCGATGGCGACGATCAACGTGAGACAACTCGACGGCGATGTGGCGGATCGCCTCAAGCGGCGCGCCGCCCTGAACAACCGCTCCCTGGAGGGCGAGGTGCGCCATGTCCTGGAATGCGCCGCCGCCGCCGACATGGCGGCGAAGCGCGCCGCGTTCGGGGAGGCCATGAAACGACTGCGTCCCCTGACCGAAGGGCGCAAGCACACGCCGGCGGAAGTGCTGATCCGCGAGGACCGCGACCACGGTCACCGCGATAACCTCTGATGCGCTTCGTCGTCGATGCGAGCGTGGCGGTCAAGTGGCTGGTCGTCGAAGAGGATGCGGACGTTGCGCAGGAGCTGGCGACGAGCGGCGAGGAGTTGCACGCGCCGCGCCTGATGGCCTCCGAAGTCGCCAATGCGCTGTGGCGCAAGGCGCGGGCGGGCGAGATAGACCGCCGCGCCGCGGGCGTCCTGCTGGCCAACGTGCCGGACATGCCCGTGCGCGGGGGCGCCGCCGAGACCGTCTCCGCCGATGCGGTGCGTCTGGCGCTGGCGCTCGACCGTCCGATCTACGATTGCGTCTATCTCGCGCTCGCGCATCGCATCGGCGCGGTCATGCTGACGGCGGACCTTCGATTCGCGAACACCCTGGCCCCGCCCGAGCATGGCGAGTCCGTGATGCCGCTGACCGACTATGCCGGAACATGATGACGACGATGCCGCATCGCGTTTTTTTTCGATCATGCCACAGGGGACGCATGCGCGCCCTGGGGATGCCTGTAGGGGACAAGCGGAGGATTTCGCACGGGGAATCCTCAACCTCGCAGGGTTGACAATGCCGAATCGCAGGGGCAAATCTGCTCTCCGGGACGCGGTTGTGCGGGAGAGCGGCAGGCCATGGAGACAGGCAGCGACGACGGCGCGCAGGGGGATTTTCGCCGCGCCGCCGCCAACGACACCGCGCCGGACACGGAGGCGCACGAAGGATAGGGGACCGGAGGCCATGACCCTGCGCTGCGCGCTCTATGCCCGCTCTTCGTCCGATCAGCAAAGGGCGGCCTCCATTGAGGACCAGTTCCGCATCTGCCGCGAGCACGCCGCGCGCGAGGGCTGGAAGATCGCCGGCGCCTACCGCGACGCGGCAGTCTCCGGCGACAGCGTGATCCTCCGTCCGGGCGTCCAGGCGCTGCTGGAGGACGCGCGCCGGGGCGTGTTCGGGACCGTCGTCGCCGAGGCGCTCGACCGGGTGAGCCGCGACCAGGCCGACGTGGCGCTCCTCTACAAGCATCTGCGCTGCGCGGGCGGGATGATCGTCACCCTGTCGGAAGGCGCGCTCAACGAGTTGCACGTCGGGCTCAAGGGCACCATGCACGCGCTGTTCCTGAAGGACCTCGCGGCCAAGACCCACCGGGGCCTCCGGGGCCGCGTGGAGGCCGGCAAGTCGGGCGGCGGCATCTGCTACGGCTACGATGTAGTGAAATCGGTCGACGCCGCCGGCGAACCGATCCGGGGCGAGCGGGAGATCAAGGAGGCCGAGGCGGAGATCGTCCGGCGCATCTTCCGGGAGTTCGCCCAAGGCACCCAGCCCGCGCGCCAGCGCCCGGCGGCTCAACGCCGAGGGCATCCCCGGTGCCAAGGGCAGGCTGTGGAGCGACTCCGTGCTGCGCGGCCAGGCCAAGCGCGGCACGGGGCTGCTCCACAACGAGCTCTAGATCGGCCGGCTGGTGTGGAACCGCCAGCGTTTCCTGAAGAACCCGGACCCCGGCACGCGGGGTGCGCGCCTCAACCCGCCCGAGGAATGGATCGTCGCCGAGGTGCCCGAGCCCCGTATCCTGGACGACGGACTGTGGCAGGCCGCGAAGGCCCGGCAGGGGGAGCTTGCGGAGAGAGACGCCCCCGCCATCGCGGCGACGCGCAACGCCCACGCCAACCGGATGAACGCGGCCCCCCGGCCGCGCTACCTGCTCTCCGGCCTGCTCGAATGCGGCGTCTGCGGCGGCCCCTCCGCGATGCGCGGCCAGGGCCGCTACGGCTGCTCCAACCACGTCATGACGGGCTCGTGCGCCAACGGCAGGAGCATCCGGCGCCCCGCATCGAGGAGCGAGTGCTGGCAGGGCTGACGGACAAGCTGAGGGCGCCGGAGGCCGCCGCCGAGGCGATGAGGGCATATGTCGAGGAGACCAACCGGCTCAACCGCGAGCGCCGCGCGTCCGGCGCGACAGACCGGAAGGAGCTGGCGGAGATCGAGAAGAAGATCAGGGCCATGGGCGCGGTGATCGAGGACGGCGGCTATGCGCGAGGCATGATGGACCGCCTGCGCGAGCTGGAGGCCCGCCAGGACGAACTGAACGAGCGCCGCGCCGCCGTCCCCGCCGACATCCCGGACATCCCCCCCAACATCGCCATCGTCTACCGGCGCAAGGTCGAGCGGCTCGCCGAGGCGCTGGCCGACCCCCGCGACCGCGACGAGGCGGCGGAGGCCATCCGGGGGCTGATTGAGCGCATCGTGCCCACCCCCGGCGGAAAGCGCGGCGAGATGCACGCCGCGCTGCATGGCGACCTCGGCACCATCCTCGAATGGGCCGGGAGCGCAAAGGGGAAGAGGGTGACCGACACCCCGCAGCACGGCGTGTCGGTCTCGGTGGTTGCGGGGGCCCGCAACGTCTTTTGTTATAATTTGGGATCGGTTTTGCCCCTTCCTGTCGGCTGCGATGTCGAGAATACCCATCAGATCGCCGCGTAGGCTAATGCGCACGTCTCCACGCTTATCGCCGGGCGTCAAGACGACCTCGTCCACCGCTGAACGGATCGCTTCGGCTGCCTCCGTGCGCATCTCCAGATCGTCGAGCGCGGCCGCCAAGTGTTGCCCCCTTCTCCGGTAGATTTCGGCCACGTTGGGATGGATGTCGGGTACGTCGGCCGGGATGTCCTTCATTCGCGTGAGAATATCGGCCTTCTGGCGCTCCAGTTCGTCCATCCGCGCCTTCATCGCCGGCTGATACCTGCCGTCCTCAATGGCGGCCATCATGCCGGCAATGCCACGCTCGACCTTGTCCAGCGCATTGCGGTCAAATTCCGCCTGCACCCGGCGTTCACGGTTCTGACTGTTGAGCGCTTCTGCGTAGGCCCGGACGGCCTCCGCCACCGCGTCGGCAGAAACGAGCTTCTCGGTGAGTCCTGTCAGAATGCGGGCCTTGATCTTCTCCCGAAGGATCGTGTGACCATTGTCGCAGGTCCCGCGGCGATAGCGGTTGAGGCAGCCATAGCGGTCGCGGGTGATGAGGCCATAATTGCCGCCGCCGCATTTGAGCAGGCCGGAGAACAGAAAGGCCGGGCGGTGCAGTTCGTTGACGTGCTTGGCACGGTAGGCGCGCACACCCTTGGTGACGTGCTCGAACTGCTTGGAGATTTCCTCCTGCCGCCGCCGCGCCGCCTGCCATAGGTCTTCGTCCACGATGCGCAGGTCCGGCACCTCGGTCCTGATCCATTCGGACTCCGGGTTGACGCGCGACACGCGCTTTCCCGTCGCCGGGTTCTTGATGTAGCGCAACCGGTTTCAGACCAGTACGCCGGTATAGAGTGCGTTGTTGACGATGCCGGTACCGCGACAGACATGGCCGCGGATGGTGGTGTCTCCCCAGGCTTTGCCAAAGGGGCCGGGAATGCCATCGCGGTTGAGATCGGCGGCGATGGCCTTGGGGCGCTTGTCGGCGGCGAAGTCGCGGAAGATGCGACGGACGCTCTCGGCCTCGGCCTCGTTGCTCTACTCCGCTCGCCGCGCACCTGCTCGCCAGCGCCGTTGAGCCGCTTCACGCCGTCATAGCCAGAGCAGCGCCCGCCGCCCGCCTTGCCCCTTCTCGCCGCGGCCGCGCAGGCCACGGTGGATCTTGGCGGCGAGGTCTTTCAGGAACAGGGCGTTCATCGTGCCCTTGCGACCGACAGGCAGCTCGGAGATCTCGCCCTCGGCAAGCGTCACGAGCGTCACGCCGGCAAACGTGAAATGCTTGTAGAGGCTGGCGACATCGGCCTGGGCGCGGCTGATACGGGCCAGCGCTTCCGCCAGCACGCTCTCGAACTTGCCCGCCTGCGCGTCCTGCAAGAGCGCCGGGATGCCCGGCCGCAGGGTGACGCTCGCGCCCGAAATGGCGGCGTCCTTGTCGGCCCCCACTACCTGCCGCTTCTCCCGCGCCGCTTGGTTCCGGCAGATGCGGAACTGATCCTCAATGGAGGAAATGCTCTGGTTGTCCGAGGAGTAGCGGGCGTAGAGCGCAACGCGGGCCATAAGACTTTCCTTTTCTTGCAAAGCCGGGAGTTCATCCCTCCGGCTTCCGCCCCTCTCCCTCTCGCTCCAGAGCGGCGGTGGCGTTGTCGTTGGCCGCCCGCCTCCGCCGCTTCCGCTCCCAGGCCGCGTAATGCTCCCGCGCGATCTGGCGCCCGATGGCCCGGGCGATGATCGGATGCGGGGGGTCCAGCCCACCTTCCGTCCTGCTTCCCGGCGAGCCCTTGTCGTTGGCCGGGCTCGGAACGGTTCCCGACGCTCGTTCTTCCTTCTTCATGGGCATGTCTCTTCCAGTATAAAAATCACCGGAACAGGATCGCCCGCAGCGCGGGAATCTCTTATGGCCCTTATGTACCCCGTTCTTCTCCCACGCCCCCTTTAGGCAAACAGCGCCTTCAACATTTCTCCTTGCTCGGCATGCTTGGCCGGATTTTCAGCCTTGAGCTTGCGCAAATTGAGAAGCTTCCACTGGACGGCGGGAAGCCGCTCGGCCTGGGGCAGATCGACAAGCGCGAAATCCGGTTCGGCGTCGTGAAGCAACAGCAGGAACGCCGCGGACTTCCCGGTCAATCGGCTTCGAATATCCGCGATCAGGCGCGTCCGCGCCGTTTCGAGATCGGACAGCGCTATCCCCTCCCGCGTCATCCCAACGAATTCCTCCGTGTACAGTTCTTCTATCGGGATCGCCGGCGGCGCCAGCAGTTCGTGCGGCGGACGGCCGGACGCGCAAACATAGGCCAGAAAGACCCGGAACAGATCGTCCGTCAGCCCCTCATCCTCATAGAGCAGGTGAACATCGTAGAGATCGCGCGGGTGCTGACGGTCGAGGGCAGCATGCAGCTTGCCGGCAAAGACGTCCTCGAAGGCGAGCACCGGCATCTCGGCAAATCCGAAGGCGTTCTCCACCACGTCCGAAACCTTCATCGACACCGGCGGCAGCACCGTTCCGCGCATGACCGGCGAAGTCTCAATCTTCACACTCGCCGCACCGCGCGAAGCCATGATGCGGGTTTCCAGGTTCCCGCCGCCGGCGATGCGCTGGAGCCGCACATCCCTGTTGCTGCGGCCGCATGAGTCCATGATCCGGTCGAGCGTGGCATCAATATGCTGAAGAGAGACGGACCTATCCTCGACCGGCACGTAGGTCAGATCGATATCGACCGACAGGCGCGGCAGGTCCCGGTAGAAGAGATTGATGGCCGAACCGCCTTTGAGCGCAAAGACCTCCTCGGCCGCAATGGCCGGCAGGAGACGCACCAGCAAACGGACCTGCTCGACATAGCGTTCACGCATGGCTCGCGTCCCCGTCCATGTCCGCAGGCAGAAGCGTCTCGGGCACATAGATCCGGTAGACCGGATGCAGTTTTCCGCCTTTCGCCAGCGCGCGCGGACCGGAACCGAAATCGATGGCGCTTGTGTCCAGATGCTTGCGCCATGCATGGGCATGCCGGTCGGCGAACATGAAAAACAGGCGCTTGACCTTGATGCTTCGGCAAGTGCGCAGCAGCGTCATCAGGCGCCTGGGGCGCAGGTTCGTCAGGCCCTGAAAGATCATGTCCAGATTGTCGAAGGTCGCGTGCGCTGGCAGTTCGTCAAGCGCTTCGAGGATGGCGCGCTCGGGGGACGAAACCTTGAGCGGCCAGCGCCAAGGGCTCACCGTCGGGCCGTGTCCCGCCCCCGCCCCGGGCGCGCTCTCGAACTGGTGCTCGGCATTCTCGACGCCGGTCAGGTCGTCCCCGAACAGGACGCGCGAGCGAACGACGAACTGTGTCTTGCCCGGAAGGCGCACTAGCCAGGAGGGAACTTCGCCATAGAGATAGACACGCTCCCAGCCGCCAAGCGGCAGATAGTGGGCGAGCCCATGGAGGCCGAGCGCGCTCAAACCACCCAGATGAACGTCATGCCCCATGATCCACTGGATGGAGAGCAGAGGGAGCTGCCAGTCGGTCTCCGGTCGGACAGGCGGGCGCCCTGCTTGATCGGTATGAGGCAGCGGGCGACGATAGACCCCGCGCACCACCCGCTCCAGCCAGCCCCGCTCGGCATAGTCGTGGATGGACTTGGGATCGATCCCGAAGCGCTTCAGCCATGCCGCATCAACGAGGAAGCCGGGGGGGACCTGCTCTAGAAAGGGCTTTAGTCTCGGCGTTCTTTGATGGGCCATAGCCATCAAATTCACATATTTTGAAAATTTGTGCAACTCTCATTTCCTATATGTTTTTATTTGATGGTCTATAACCATCAAAAAATGGTACTTTCAAAATTCCTTATGCCATTGCCGACCGGGACGGGCGCGCTGGCGGGAACGGCCACGGACGCGCGCCTTTCGAGAGCCCGGTAGGATCAGGCACGACGATACGAAACCTCGGCACATACACTTATGATCCGAGGTTTCGTAACAACATCCCCCACCGGAAGGCTCTCCTTGCCTTCGGTGACATCCACACGACCGCGAAGGGCGCGACTTCCGAATTCATGGGCAAAAGCCATCGTCGCCTGAAGTATTTTGCGAACGATTTCGGAATCGGCCAAATCAGAATGGCTCATCCCTGCCGCCGCCTGTTCCAGACGAGCTGCGCCCGATCACCCTCCGCGGAGGGGAACAGGGCCGCGGTGAAGGGCTCGGGAAGGCTCGGGGCGTCGAGACGGACGCGGAGATAGTATTTCGGGTTGTCGCCGTTCGTCCGGGCATCCCAGTCGTCACCGATGCCGGCGTTGCCGCCGAGGACGCGGAATGCCGGGGCGTTGTCATGGGTGCGGTCGTCGTTGGGGACGAGCCGGACCCTGGCGTCGATGGTGAGCGTGCGGATGGAGTCGGTCCAGCCGCCGTCAGTGGACAAAGTGAAGGCGCCGATTTGCATGGGTCACTCCTGGACTTGCGATGGGGATGAGACAGCGGGCGACGCCGCTTCGGTATCGCCAGCGCGGGGCGAGCGGACGCGGCGCGCCTGTTTGTCGGTGTCCGTCCCCGGCAAACCCTTCCTTGCGCGCCTTGGCGAAGGCGCGGTCGCTGCCGAGGAAGGCCTCCAGCATGAAGGGAATGAGCTCGGCGACGGATTCGGCCTCGCCATAGGTGGCGCGGTAGAGGGTCGCGTAATCCCGGAGCGCCTGGTTGAGGTCGGCGTTCACCGTGATGGTGATCTTCGCCGGCGTGCGGTCCGGGAGTTTTCCGAGTTTCAGATTGGCCATGATTGATCCTTTCAGCCTTGGTAAGGGCGCAATACGAGATCCCTGTGGACGATGACCCTGAGCGGCCAGCCGGGACGGACGGTGAGGGTCGGCTGGATATCGAGGTTCTTCTCGGTGATGCGCTGGCCGGCCCGATTGACGGTCTGCTGGGTGGACTCGCGGATCGCCCGGACCAAATCGCTCTCGTTGCTGCCAAAGCTCAATTCGGTGCCCACACCCAAGAGCGTTGCCATAGCAATGCCCTTCAAGAGCCGCCAGGTATGGTAATCTACCTTGTCTTCCAGACCGACATGGCCAGCGGCGTCGGTGGCGGGCAGATTGTCAACCTCGATGGAGGAGCCGTCGGGCAGAACGATGCGCTGCCAGACAAGCAGCGCGCGCGACTGGCCGAAGGCAATGACGCTGTCATAGGTGCCGATGAGGCGCGCACCCTGCGGGATGAGCAGCGTGCGGCCGCTCACCGTGTCATAGACGTTCTCGGTGACCTGGGCGGCGACGAGGCCCGGCAGATCGGAATTGATCCCGGTGATCAGGCTCGCGGCGATCATACTGCCGGCCATCACCTGATAAGGCGAGATCGGCGTTTGCAGCACATGGGGATTGTAGATGCCGCTGGCGTCACGTCGGCTCAGGAAATCGAGCTTACGCTGCTGATTGTTCTGATCGCGCTCGGGATCGAGTGTCAGGCGATTGGCGTCAGGCTGTTGAACCGCAGCGGTCTGCAATGGCTGAGCGGCCGCCGTCGGCACATTCTGCTGCGGCCGGTTCTCGATGCGGAAGAAGACGTCAGCCTCTTTCGCTTGGATAGCCTGCTGGGCGAGGCGCTGCTCCTCGGCGGACAATTCCGGTCCTCCCGGTGCGATGCCAAGCTGCCGTTGGCGTTCGAGGATCGGTCGAGCGAGGTCGCCGGGCAGCGGCGGTCCGAGCGGCGGTACCTCCGGTTGGACCTGGCTGTAATCGCCGGGTAGCGCGGCAAGGCCGTCCGGGGGCGGCTTGCGTTCGGTGTTATAGAGCTCCTCGGTCTGGTCCTGGATACGCAGGGCCGGGCCTTGCAACGCCATCATGGTCACGCCGAGGATGGTGCCGGAGCCGAGCGCGACCGCGCCAATGACAAGGCCGCACCTGAAGCGCACCACGCGGCGGGGCGCGGCGCGCAGGTCCAGCTTGCCGGGATCGCGCTTCGACGATCCGGTGGATTGCGGCTTGGGTGCAGCGGTATCCGTCATGGCCCCTCCCCCTCTACCGGTCCGTGCGCGAAAACAGCGCGGTGCGCCGCGGCGTCCCGTCGGTCCGGGAAATCCGAACCACTTGGCTAGCGGACTTGGCGCCGAGACGCAGTTCGGCGGCGGCGAAGAGGCGATCGACGATGTAGTAGTTGCCGCGCATGCGGTAGTTGACGAGTTGGTTGACGTCGTCGGCGCCGACGACGAAGAGCGGCGGCGCCTCGCCCTGGTCGATACGGCGGGGGAACTCGATATAGGCCTTGTGGCCATCATCGAAGGCGCGCAGCGGTTTCCAGGGCGGCTTCCCGGAAATCTTCGGCAACGCGCTTACCGTCTTCGTCCTGCTGCTGGCCTGGTTCCTGGTCCTCATCGCCTTCTTCATTCTGGCGATCCAGCTCTTCATCACGGTGCTCGAGTTCAAGCTGACGACGCTCGCGGGCTTCGTGCTCGTGCCCTTCGCGCTCTGGAACAAGACGTCGTTCCTTGCCGAACGGGTTCTCGGCAACGTGATTTCCTCCGGCATCAAGGTGATGGTTCTTGCGGTCATCGTCGGCATCGGCTCGACGCTGTTCGCCTCCTTCGCGGGCGGTCTTCAGGGGCAGGAGCCGGACCTTGCCGCGGCCATGTCGCAGGTGCTGGGCACCCTTGCGCTGCTCGGTCTCGGTATCTTCGGCCCCGGCATCGCTTCGGGTCTGGTTTCCGGCGCGCCACAGCTCGGCGCCGGTGCCGCCCTCGGTGCCACGGGTGCTGCGGTAGGCGCGACCATGCTCGCCGGCGGGGCGGCGCTTGCCGGAACGCGCATGGCTGCCGGCGGCGGTCTTGCCGCCATCCGTGCGGGCACGGCGATGGGGTCCGCCGCTTCTTCCGCCTACCAACTGGGACAGGCGACGTCCGGAACGTCCGGCATGGCCGGCGTCACGGCCGGCGTCGGTGGCATGGCGCGTGCCGCCGGCGGAGCCATGACCCAAGCTGCACGCGGCAGTGTCGATCGCGCCACCTCCTCTCTGAAGCAGAGCGCCGATGCCGGACGCCGTGGCGCCTGGACGGCCTCCGGCGGTACGCCGACCGCCTCCATGTCGCAGGCAAACGCCGTATCGGCGGGTGCCCCCTCCGGCTCCATGCCCGCCAACGCGGCGCCCGATTGGGCAAATCGCCTCCGCTCCGAGCAGGCAGCGCGCGCCCATCGGCAGACCGCCACCCAAGCCATCAAGGACGGTGACCGGCCCGGCAACGGCACCACTCCCTCCCTCAATGACAAGGACGACTGACCCATGCTGTTCAAGCGACCGATCCAGCGATACGGCACGACGCCGGAGCTCGTTACTCCCTATCAGAAGGCGGCACAGCTCTGGGACGAGCGTATCGGCGCGTCCCGTATCCAGGCGAGAAACTGGCGGCTCATGGCCTTCGGCTGCTTCGCTCTCTCGGCATCTCTCGACGGCGCGCTCGTCTGGCAATCGCTGCAAAGCCGCGTCACGCCCTATGTGGTCGAGGTCGACAAGTTCGGTGAGGCGTGCGCTGTTGCACCCGCCATTCGGACCTACCAGCCGGCCGACGCCCAGATTGCCTGGCCCCTCGCCCGCTTCATCACCAACGGCCGTTCGGTTTCCTCCGATCCGGTGCTGGTGCGCCGGAACTGGCTGTCCGCCTATGACTTCGCCACCGACCGCGCGGCGCTGTTCCTGAACGCCCACGCCAAGAAGAACGATCCCTTCAGCGCGCTCGGCACCCGCAGCGTCTCGGTCCAGGTGACGAGCGTTGTGCGGGCCTCCGCCGCCTCCTTCCAGGTCAAGTGGACCGAGCAGGTCTGCGAGCGCGGCAGCCTGGCCCGGCCCGAACGCTGGACGGCGATCCTGACGGTCGTGATCCAGACCCCGCGCACCGCCGAGCAGCTCCGCAAGAACCCCCTCGGCGTCTTCGTCAACGCCATCGACTGGTCGCGCGAGCTCGACGCCGCCGCGCCGTATTTACCCAAGGAGTCCTCTCAATGAAGAAGAACATATTCGTCATCACCGTTTCGGCGCTGGCCTTGTCCGCCTGCGCCACCAAACCTTTGCCGCCGGCGATCAACTACGACTCCGACGACTTCAAGCCGGCCGTTGTCGACCGGGAGCCGGCCAAGCCGGTGGAGATCGTCGAGGTGCCGAAGGTGCTGCCATCGCCGGGCCAGCTTCAGCCAGAGCCCGGCGAAGTGGCCGAAGACAAGCGCCCGCCGACCCAGCGGGTCGGCGGGCGCCAACAAAGCGGCGACGCAGGAGCCGACGCAATTCGGCTACGTCAACGCCATCCAGGTCTATCCCTATGCGGAAGGGGCGCTCTATCGCCTCTATGCGGCGCCCGAGCGGGTGAGCGACATCGCCTTGCAGCCCGGCGAGAAGCTCACCTCCGTTTCCGCCGGTGATACCGTGCGCTGGGTGACCGGCGACACCGTGAGCGGCGCGGGCGACAGCAAGCGCACCCACGTACTGGTCAAGCCCTTCGCGCCGGGCCTCAAGACCACTCTCGTCATCACCACCGACCGGCGCGCCTATCGCCTGCAACGCGAAAGCACCGAGAAGACCGCCATGGCGGGGATCTCCTGGACTTATCCATCCGACCGGATCACCGCGCTCCGACGCCGGAACGCGGCCGCCGAGGCAGCATTGCCGGTGGCGGCGAACGTGGCGCTCGAAAACATCCGCCTCCGGTACGCCATCACCGGCGACAAGCCGACGAGATTGCCGACCTGATCGATGAGCGGATAGGCCGCCTCGTAGCCGGTGGCGGCGATCTTGCCGGGTTTGAGCAGATCGTCAGCGGTAAGCGTACTGGGCGCGGCCTGTATGCCGAGACCGGAGAAGGATCTATAGATGATGTCGGCAAGGCCCTGGAAGTTGTTGAGGATCAGCGCGAAGACGCCGACATAGAGCACCTTCCGGATCAGGCGCCCGAGGGCGTTGTCCTCACCGCCCAGAGCCCAGAACAGACCGGCGAGCGTGATGCCGATGCCGATCAGGATGGTGGTGAGGAAGGCGACGTCACCCGACAGGAGTCCGAAGCCGCCGTCGATATAGCGGCCGAAGGTCTCCATGAACCGGTCGATAATACCGAGATCGTTCATCGCGCACCGCCTCCCTGCCCGTCAGTTCCCGGAATAGGCCGAGCCGGAGCGGAGGAACCTGCGCGTCGTCTCGCGCGCCGCTTCCTCCGCCTGCGCCTTACGGGCGGCGTCTTCAGCCCCCGCGCGATAGTGCGCGGCCATCAGCGTCTGGATCTGCATCTGCTGTTTGGTCGAGAGCGCGATGAGCTGGTTCGCGGCCTGCTGCGCCTGCAGCGCGCCGACGGCGCCCTGGCTCCGGTTGACGAGATCGGTGAGCAGTCCTTCATCCGCGCCCACGTTCTCGACGATTTGCGACTGCATCCGCATGGTCTGGCGGAAGGCGTTCATGGCGCTCTGCCAGCGTTCGCGCGCGGCCGTTGGATGACCGAGCACGGCTACCGCCATCTGCTCGACGCGGCGCGGGATAGATGACGTAACTCAGCAAAAAGACGATGGCTTCAGACCAACTGTCAGGACTTGAGGCGAGCGTTGATCGCTTCGTTGAGAGTACGGAAGCGCTCGGCAACATCAGCCGTCACGATCGTTGCCGGTTCAGTCGCCATTTTCCTCAGAAGCAGCCGCATCGGACGTGTCTTGTGGAATTGAAGTCCCGCCTTTTTAAAAGCGTCCTCGAACCGCTTCGCGATCCGTAGAATTTTTCCATTGATGGAAAGTGATACGCCATCGAGTTCCCTGGCATAGCTCTCACGAACAAGGCTTTCATAGATAGACGGGTCGAGAAGATCCTCGATGTCGGCCTCCTTCGGCGTTGCTGTCGTATATGCCTCGGAGATGAAGACCACATTCCGGCCGTCGATAAGCTTCGACTTGACCAGATCATCACGTGTCGACTGCGCGTCTTTCTCCTGGTCAAGCAGGGCCAGAACATTGAGATGCTCTGACGACAGGAGCCCTACCATGTAGGGAATCTTCTGCGCCCCGCCGGCAGGCGTGATAGTGATGTCAGCTCGGAGGTCGCCCCCACCATTTCCGGCCAGGTATTCGGAGATCGATGACAGCGCCCAATAATCGGTAACGCCTTCAACGACAAGGTTGTTTGGACCGACAAACAGGCTTTGCGCCAGATCGTAGCCAAGCGCCGCCTGCAATGGAAACAACGTCCTGGAGTCACCTGAGGGGTCGTTGGACACCGTGGTTCCGGCCTCCTCGGCGATGTTCACGGTGCGAACCGAATCCAGCCGATGGGTCGGCACCATGAAGGGCGAGTGCGTCGTGTAGATGATCTGGTTGCTAAAATCGCCCTCGAGATGGGTCAGCAAGTCGCGCTGTGATTTCGCATGCAGATACAGCCCCGGTTCATCAAGCAGCAAGATCGCATCCTCGGCGGCGCCTCCAGCGGTATCCGCAGCGAAGGTAACATAGAACGAGAAAAACCACTGAAAGCCGCGACTGCGCTCGTTAAGATTGACCTCAACATCATACGTCGCATTCGGGTCGGAAATGAACGTGTTGATGTGCTCAGCGTCGGTGTCGAAGCGGACCTTTAGCGGCCGATCCTTCCACAGACGGCGAATTTCCTTCGTGATGACAGCGCTGGCCCGATTCGCCAACTGGTTCCGAGTCTCATGCTCCTTCTGCCCGAGCAATTGATGCAGTTCCTGTGGGCTCAGGCCGGCGACTTTGCACATCTTCTCGAAGTTAACGTCCGCCAGTGAGAGCTGGCCCTGACCTTCACGCTGCAGAAATTCAGCGATGTTCTGATGCCCGTTCAGCTCTGGATACTCTTCGAGATACATGAAGATGGGAGTTTTCGTCACCGCCCACTCGTGGGCCCTCTTTTGAGCTTCCTCGTCTCCCGCTATCGTTTCGGCAAGCTCTTCCAGATCGACGATATGGCCGTCCTGTGTCTCCGAAAGCTCCCTATCTGCCGAGGCCAAGGCTTGGCGTAATGCCGCAAGCGCGGGCTTTGCCCTCGTCGCCCACGCGACTGCGTCGCTTTCGGCCGCAATTGCCGATTCGAACTTGTCAGCGGCCGCATCAAGCGCAGTACGCGGCTCTTCATCGAGCTTGGCTGCCTGAGCTTTGACGGCAGGGGCGATCTTTCGAACCTTTGCCATAATCGACTTTGGGTCGAACTCTTGCGCCGCTACGCCGCCGAAGCGGACTGTTCGCTTTTTGCCGTAATGGCGGTTGATCGTCACTGTCGCGGCAGAGCCAGCGCGCGCCCAAAGATCAGCGATTTCACGCCGATCTGCATCACTCAGCTCCCAGATGGTCGAGACAACCAATGTGTCGTCCGTGCACTCCTCAAGGCGGCGATGACGGGGGAAGTCTTTGTTCTTGTTGAGCGGTTGGAATCCACCGGCCGGGTTCAGACTGTGTAAAGCCCGGAGAAGGTTGGATTTGCCGCTCTCATTGCGCCCGAGAAGGGCCATGAGCTGCGCGACGTCGATCAGTCCGCTGTCGCTGATGGAGCGGTAGTTGTGGATTCGGAACTGCTTCAGCTGCATTTCATAATTCCTTTGGCCCGTACCGGCGCTTTTCTCCTCGGCGCGAGGCGGAGAAAGTCTCCGCCTCGCAACCGTTGATGACGTTTATTTCTTATTGTTCGGGCGTTGCGTGAGCGCTGAAGCAGCGGCCGATTTTGCGGCCTTGCTCGACTTCGGGTCTCGCAGGACTTTGGAAGCCGCTGAGGCCGCCTTCTTGCCCGTCACCTCGTTATTTTTACTCGCCATTTTACTCACCTCCTTTCCAGCCAGTTCGTGGGATTCCAATTGACGCCGATTCCATGATGGGTTAAGAAACTATACGCAAAGAGTTTCGCTGTCAATATAGTTACTATACGCAAGGAGCCCCTATGGCGGAAGATGGCCCAGGGTTGAGGTGGGGAGTCGAGCAACGTCTTGAATTCATTGAGTTTCGGCTGTTTTGGGAAGGCGGCATCAACAGGTCCGACATCACCGGCTTCTTCGGCGTTTCGGTGCCGCAAGCATCCAAGGATCTCAGCCAGTACCAGGAGCTGGCGCCGGAAAACGTCCAGTACGACCGCAGTGAAAAGCGTTATTTCGCGACTGAGTCGTTCAACCCACGCTTCTTGAAACCCGACGCTGACCGCTACCTTTCACAGCTCACCTTCGCTGCCGACCCGACCTTTCACGGTGAACACTCATGGCTAACCAACCCGCCTAGTGTGGACACCATGCCGGTGCCGCACCGGCGGGTGGATGTTGCCGTCCTTCGCATGATCCTGGCGGCAGTACGTGAACGTGCTTCGGTCGAAATCCTGTATCAGTCGATGAGTGAACTTCGGCCGGAGCCGCTTTGGCGTCGTATCACGCCACATGCCTTCGGCAGCGACGGTTTCCGCTGGCACGTTCGCGCTTTCTGCCACATCGACGAGAGGTTCAAGGACTTCCTGCTTTCGCGAGGCCTTGAGGCGCGTTCCCTTGGTGAAGCCGGCGCGCAGCCGCAAGACGACAAGCGATGGACGGAGTATTTCAGTGTCATCCTTTCACCCAATCCAAAGATCGGCGAGAATCAGCGCAAGGTAATTGCGCAGGACTACGGCATGCGTGATGGGAGCGTCGTAATCCCGGTGAGGCGCGCGCTGCTCTACTACTTCCGGAAACGGCTGCGTCTGGATGTGGCGGACATTTTGGACGATCCGCACGAGACACCTGTTGTCGTCACCAACCGCGCGGAGTTCGATGCGGCTTTGGCCGAGGCGATGACATGACAATGTGGCATGCGAGTTCGAATGATGGGAAAGACACGTATATGAGGCAGGGGGAAATACGCTGACCGGCGCAATCCGAAATCAGGTCGACAGTATCTGGAATGACTTCTGGGCTGGCGGCGTTGCCAATCCGCTCTCTGTAATCGAGCAGATCACCTACCTGCTGTTCATTAAACGGCTCGACGAGATCCATACCCTCGAAGAGCGCAAGAGTCAGACGCTCAAGATTCCGATGGAGCGCCGCATCTTTCCGAAGGGGCAGGACGAAAAGGGACGCCCCTACGACGATCTTCGCTGGTCGCACTTCAAGAACTTTGAGCCTCGCGAGATGATGGAAGTAGTGGATGAACATGTCTTCCCATTCCTGCGCGCGCTCAACGGCACCCAATCCAGCTACGGCAAGCTGATGCGCGATGCGCGCCTTGGTTTCTCGAACCCGGCGCTTCTGGCAAAGGTGGTCGAGAAACTCGACCGCATCCCGATGGAGGATCGGGACACCAAGGGCGATGTTTATGAGTTCATGCTCGCGAAGATCGCGAGCGCCGGTCAGAATGGCCAGTTCCGCACCCCGCGCCACATTATTCGGCTGATGGTCGAGTTGACGGAGCCGAAAAGCCGACCGACGTGATCTGTGATCCGGCCGCCGGAACCTGCGGTTTCCTGGTCGCCGCGGGCGAGTTCCTTCGCGAGAAGCACCCTGAACTGATGCGTGACACGGCGCTGCGGAACCATTTCCACGAAAGCCTGTTCCACGGTTTCGATTTCGACACCACGATGCTGTGCATCGGCGCCACGAACATGACGCTGCACGGCGTCGAGAACCCGAACGTCACCTATCGCGACAGCTTGGCCGAGGACCATGCCGAGGACGCGGGCGCCTATTCTCTGGTACTGGCGAACCCGCCGTTCGCCGGATCTCTCGACTACGAGGCGACGGCCAAAGACCTCCAGAAAATTGTCAAGACGAGGAAGACGGAGCTTCTGTTCATCGCACTCTTCCTGCGTCTCCTGAAGACCGGGGGAAGGGCAGCGGTGATTGTGCCCGACGGCGTCCTGTTCGGTTCGTCCGGCGCACACAAGGACATCCGCCGCATGCTCGTTGAGGATCACAATCTCGACGCGGTTATCAAGCTGCCCTCGGGCGTGTTCCGTCCTTACGCGGGTGTGTCCACAGCAATCCTCCTCTTCACCAAGACAGGCGTCGGCGGCACCGAGAATGTCTGGTTCTATGACGTGACAGCCGATGGCCTCAGCCTCGATGACAAGCGCGCCGACTTCTTGCCGCCCGGAAAACAGGGGCCGACGCCCGGCGAGCCGCTGACCAAGGCAGAGCACGAGAAGAACAACCTGCCCGACATCCTTGCCCGCTGGGGCAATCTCGCTGCCGAGGCCGAGCGCCCCCGAACTGCGCAGAGCTTCATGGTGTCGGTGGAGGATATCCGGGCTACGGGGGCATGGGACCTGT
Organism: uncultured Binatia bacterium (SeqCode); assembly: GCA_965116085.1. Classification (GTDB taxonomy): domain Bacteria; phylum Desulfobacterota; class Binatia; order Bin18; family Bin18; genus Bin18. The sequence goes on along the minus strand of OZ220487.1, from coordinate 2,308,195 downwards.
CGCTGAACCGCTACAAGGAGGTGCAGCACGAAGAGGTTATCCACCAGTCTCCGCGTGAAATCATTACGGAGCTGCGTGCGATTGAGGCCGAAATCACTGAAGGTCTGGACCGGCTTGAGGAGATGCTGGGATGAGCCGGTCAGAAGTCCCGATTGGAGAGATTTTCGAGGTCGCAAGGGGTGGTTCGCCTCGCCCTATCGACGAGTTCATCACGGATGATCCAGATGGCCTCAACTGGGTGATGATTGGGGATGCCACCTCAGGCGGAAAATACATAACAAGGACTAAGTAAAAAATTAGACCTGAAGGGTTGAAGAAAACCCGCGCTGTTAAGCTAGGTGACTTCATTCTGTCGAACTCGATGAGTTTCGGGAAGCCCTACATCATGGGAATTGAGGGCTGCATTCATGACGGATGGCTGCTGCTTCGCCCCCAATCAGATCAGGTTGATCCAGACTACTTCTATCACCTATTGGGATCAGAGCCGATTTACGCGAAGTTCGCCGGGCGGGCAGCAGGCGCGACCGTCAAGAATCTGAACTCCGACATCGTGCGCGAGGTTGAGGTCCCTCTCCCGCCCCTGGGCGAGCAAAGGCGGATAGCTGGGATACTTGATCAGGCGGACGCGCTCCGCCGCCTCCGCTTCCGCGCCCTTGATAAGCTCAAGGCCCTCGGCCAGGCAATATTTTTTACGATGTTTGGCGATGACCATTCTCTTCCGCGCGTGCCACTCGACGAATTGATCGAGGTCCGTTCGTCCCTGGCGGATCCAACCCTCGCTGAGAACGCGGAGTTGCCCCATGTTGGTCCTGAACATATCCGACAGGCCGGTGGGCAAATTGATTGGGACCGTGTCAGGACGTGCCATGAGGACGGTGTGACTAGCGGGAAATATAGGTTCGAGCCCGGTGACGTTATTTATAGCAAAATTCGTCCATACCTGAACAAAGTGGCAATTAGCGATCGGACCGGAATGTGTAGTGCGGATATGTACGCGCTTGTGCCGAGAGAGGATCGCATCAAGACGCGGTATCTCCATTTTGCTCTCGGCAGCACGGAATTTTTGACCTACGCCGACCGAGTTTCCGGGCGGGCAAACATTCCAAAAATGAACCGAAAGCAACTTATGGCATTTGAGCTGCCACTCCCATCTATCGAGCTACAAGAGCAGTTTGAAGAACAACTCGGCACCCTTGTGGTCGAGCGCGGCCGGCATGTAGAGCAGAATATCAAGCTCAACCAAATCTTCGCTTCCCTCCAGCACCGCGCCTTCAAGGGGGAACTATAGCTATGCCCAATGTGCCGGTTCTCACAGATGCCCAGCTTGAGCAGGTTTCGCGCCTGTTGGGTGACTGTGCGACTGGTTCGGAGATCACCCGTGTCCTAAACAGCCTGGGGCTGGACGACGTTTCAGGCGAAAGCACGAAGTGGCGACGCGTATGGCACGTTCCTCCACTATCAGCGACTGGACCGGGCGGCCAGCAAGCTGATCGACTTCATCCGCACCTTCCTTGACCCTGCCGGTTTCGTGGGGCGGCCGGACGAATTCGAGGCTGTACGTCAACAGCTGAACGCGGTCTTCGCCTTCGCCGGCTTGCAGTATGGCGAGGATGGAAAGTTCCGGCGGGCCACAGCGGCGCAGACGATCAAGGAGGCCCACCAGCGTGCTAAGACGCTGCAAGCCAAGTTTAGGGGGCGGCGCATCCATTCCGAGGTCGTGAAGTACTGCAAGCCCGAGCTGCTACAGGAGAACTATTTCCACGCCGTGTTCGAGGCTTCCAAGGGTTTGGCGCAAAGGATCAGGGAGCTGTCAGGTGCGGATGGGGACGGCGCGGCGCTGGTGGATAAGGTGTTCTCCATCGAGCGTCCGATGCTCGCCATCAACACGCTTCAGACGGAAACCGAACGATCCGAACACAAGGGCTTTGCATCGCTCCTGAAGAGGGTGCTTTGCAGCGGTGCGAAACCCGCTGGCCCATGAGCCAAAGCTCCTTTGGAAGGGTGAGGACGACGCGGCTGATTATTTGTCGCTGATATCCCTTCTGCATCGGAAGCTGGACGACTGCGCAAAGACTGGACTCGGGGGGATACGATGAGGGGAGAGATTATCGGGGTCTGGTCGGAGTCTTGGCGTGAAATCTGGTCGAAGCTGTCAAAACACCCGGATGCGCCGGCGGACCTGTTTTGCGAACTGTTCCGCGAATTGAACGCTGCCTGCACCGCACCACTCGACCCCGCTACCGAACTGGCCGACATCGTCGACAACCCCGACCAAGCCCGCACATCGTTCCCCCGAACCAAAGCGTCTGCGTTGATGGGCGAGATTGCGTTGCTGGAGTTCATGGAGCGCGTGCATGGCGTGATGGTCGACCTCGGGGGCGACCCGCTGGCCAACCGCTACTTTGTGCTGACCGAGGGCTTCCTCAACAAATACAGCCTCCGCTATGACCTCCGCCGCCCGTTCAGCCTCAACCCGACCCTACCGGGCGTGTTCGCACGCCTCATGCGCGACCTGAAAGACGCGACGGCGCAGGATGCAGCGTTGCACCCGCTCATGATGGAGTTCGAGGATGCTATCCGCGACCTTCGTGCGGACCGCTCGGCGGGCAGGATCAAAACCTGCATTCAGAAGCAGGTGAACCTGCTGGAGGCGATCGGTCAGCGCTGCCCCGGCGTGACGACGAATACGCTCGGTCAGATTTGCGAGCAGGTCGGCACATGGCCACACAACAAGGTCAAGGACGCGATGAAATGCCTCTATGGCTTCGCGTCCGACTATCCGGGCATCCGGCATGGAGGCAACGCCAACAACAGCATCCGAGAGATTGAGATGCGCGACCTTGTGGGCATCACCGTGTTGCTCGCGGGGTTCGCGCCATATCTCACCAACCTGATCAATTCCGACAGCGTCTACCGAGGCACATAGGGAGGATCGACATGTCGCAGTTCTCGTTCCTCCAAGCAGAATTCGCCGAGGTGCATGAGCATGCCGTCAAGGCGGAAAGCTTGGCGCTTTCCGACCCGCGCAGTGCCTGCTTCTACGCGCGGTTGGCGCTGGAGGTAGCGGTCAAGTGGATGTACCGCCACGATCGCGCGCTCCGGTCGCCCTATGAGACGACACTATCCGCACTGATCCACGAACCGACTTTCCGGAAGCTGGTGGGCGATGCGCTGGTCGCCAAAGGGAAGGTGGTCAAGGACCTTGGCAACGCAGCGGTACATGAAGCCAAGTCTGTTGCCCCGGCACGCGCCATCACTGCGGTCAGGGAGCTGTTCCATATTTCCTATTGGCTGGTCCGCACCTATGCGAAGGGCGCGAAGCCGGCGGCCGCAGTCGCATTTTCGGCTGATGCGCTGCCGCATACCACTCAGGTGGAAGCGTCTACTCTCGGTAAGCTGAAGGAAATCGCGAAGCGCTTTGAGGAGGCAGCCAGGGAACGGGATCGCGCCGAGCAGTTGCGCCTGAAAAGCGACGGCGACCGGTTAAAGCTGGAGACCGAGATCAAGCGCCTTCAGGACGAGATCGCCAAGATCAAGAAGGCCAACCAGGCCATCCCCGACGGACACGACTACAATGAGGCGCAGACGCGGGACGCTTTCATCGACTTGCTGCTGGCGGAAGCGGGTTGGACCTTTACCAGACCCGGCCACGACACCGAGTGTCCCATCAGCGGCATGCCAAATGCCACGGGCGAGGGCTTCGTCGATTATGTGCTTTGGGGCGACGATGGCCTGCCGCTCGGTTTGGTAGAGGCGAAACGCACCCGCCGAGATGCGCGGGAAGGGCAGCACCAAGCCGAACTGTATGCCGACGCGCTGGAGCGCCAGTTTGGGCAGCGACCGATCATCTTCTATTCCAACGGCTATGAGCATTGGATCTGGGATGACCGCCGCTACCCGCCGCGGCCAATCCAGGGGTTTCTCAAGAAGGACGAACTGGAGCTTGCGATCCAGAGGCGATCGACACGCAAGCCACTGGCGCCGGAGGACATCAACTCAAAGATCGTCGAGCGCTACTACCAGACCCGCGCCATACGCCGCGTCGCGGAGGCTTTCGAGAAAGACAATCTGCGTAAGGCCCTGTTGGTCATGGCGACTGGATCGGGGAAGACGCGCACTGTCATCGCACTTTCCGACCTGTTGATGCGCGCCAACTGGGCGAGACGCATCCTTTTTCTTGCTGATCGTGTGGCGCTCGTCAATCAGGCGTCCAACGCTTTCAAAACGTTCCTGCCGCAGGCTTCGCCCGTGAGCCTGGTCACCGACAAGGCCGCCCATGGACGAGTCTATGTTTCCACCTACCCGACCATAATGGGGCTGATCGACGAGACGAAAAGCGGTGTGAGGCGCTTCGGGCCGGGACACTTCGACCTGATCGTTATCGACGAGGCACATCGGTCGGTCTATCGGAAGTACAAGGCGATCTTCGACTACTTCGACAGCCTCCTGGTCGGCCTCACTGCGACGCCGAAGGATGAGGTGGACCGCGACACCTATGCACTCTTCGATCTGGAGCGCGGTATCCCGACTGACGCCTATGGGTTGGACGAGGCCGTCAGTGACGGCTTCCTCGTGCCGCCCAAGGCTGTCTCCGTGCCGCTCAAGTTCCAGCGGGAGGGCATCAAATACGACGACCTCTCGGAAGAAGAGAAGGAGGCGTGGGACGCCATCGAATGGGACGAGGACGGTGCGATTCCGGACCGCGTTGAGGCGGCGGCCGTCAACAAGTGGCTGTTCAACGAGGACACCGTTGACAAGGTGCTTGAACACGTCATGACCCATGGTCTGAAGGTCGCTGACGGCGACCGGATTGGGAAGGCCATCATCTTCGCCAAGAACCATGACCATGCCCAGTTCATCGCTGAACGCTTCGATGCGAACTATCCGCATCTCCAAGGGCGTTTTGCCCGCGTCATCGACTTCAAGACCGAATATGCTCAGTCGCTGATTGACGATTTTTCGTCTGCCGACAAGGAGCCTCACATCGCCATCTCGGTGGACATGCTCGATACCGGTATCGACATCCTCGAGGTGGTCAACCTAGTGTTTTTCAAGATCGTTCGCTCAAAAACCAAGTTTTGGCAAATGATCGGTAGAGGAACGCGATTGTGCCCGGATATGTTCGGTGTCGGGCAGCACAAGGAGTACTTCTACGTCTTCGATTTCTGCCAGAACTTTGAGTTCTTTAAACAGAACCCCGATCTATCTGAAGGATCGTCGGGCGCTTCGCTGAGCGAGCGCTTGTTTGCCGCCCGCGTCGAGCTTGTTGGTGAACTCGACCGGCAGGCACATCAGGATGGAGAAGACCCAACGGCGATCCTGCGGCACGACATCGTCGCTCATCTTCGTCAGGAGGTGGACGGGATGAGCGTCGAAAACTTCATCGCCCGTCCCAAGCGCAGGGTCGTGGAGAAAATATCAGGCAGCCGATATATGGGCAAAGCTGGGCCTAGACGAGCGCACCGAGCTGATCGAACACGTCGCCGGGCTGCCGTCGGCCTTGGTTGATGATGATATCGTAGCCAAGCAGTTCGACTACCTCATTCTGCAAACTCAGCTCGCGGTATTGCGTGCAGAGAAAGCTTTCGCCAGTCTCAAGAAGCGCATCATCGATTTGGCCTCCTCCCTCGAAGAGCTCGGGAACGTACCAATGGTGGCCGCTGAAATGGCGTTCATCCTGGAGGTTCAGACCGACGAGTTCTGGCAGGACGTGACGCCGCCGATGCTCGAAATGGTTCGCCGCCGGCTGCGTAGCCTGATCAAGCTCATCGAGCTGAAGAAACGCCCGCATATCTATACCGACTTTGAGGACGAGATCGGCGCCTCAACCGAGATCGAGTTTCATGGCGTGGCCGTCGGGACCGATACGCACCGCTTCCACATGAAGGTACGGCACTTCCTGAAGGAACACGAAGATCACATCGCAATTCAGAAAGTTCGCCGCAATGAACCTTTGACAGCGCAGGACTTGGCCGAGCTGGAGCGCGTCTTCGTTGATGCTGGCATCGCGGTTCCGGGGGACCTGGATCGTATTCGTAGCGAAGGGGGCCTCGGCGTGTTCATCCGGTCTCTGGTTGGCCTAGATCGGGAGGCCGCCAAGCGTGCCTTCGATCAATTCCAGTCATGGCGAGCACTATCCGCGAACCAGATCGAGTTCGTGAACATGATTATCGACCATCTCACCGAACGGGGTGTGATGGACCCAAGACTGCTTTACGAGATCCCGTTTACCGACTTCGATGCCATGGGCGTCGAGGGCGTCTTTGACAGCGCCGGGGTTATTGAGATCGTCAGGATTCTTGAAGACGTTCGCAAGAGGGCCGCGGCTTGATGGGGCGATGGGGGCATACCGATCCCATGGTGGAGATAACTGCGAAACAGCAAAGGCCGCCTTTCGGCGGCCTAAGTGATTGTTATATCTCGCATTCTATGGAGTTATAACAAAAGTGATTGCGGGGGCCCGCAACGTCTTTTGTTATAACTTGGGATCTGTTTCGGGTTTTGCGCCCGGAAACGATGTCGAGGATATTCATCACCTCGCCGCGCTTGTCGCCGGGCTCAAGCATCACCTAGTCCACCAAAGCGCGGAACGCCTCGACGGTCTGATCGCGCAGTTCGGGAGCGGCCAGAGCCTCGCTCAACTGCGTCACCTTGGCCTTGTAGACTTCGGCGATGTTGGGGTGGCTGTCCGGGACATCCTCGGGCGCCTGTTCCATGCGCGCCAGGACATCCGCCTTCTGGCGTTCCAACTCCTCCATCCGATCCTTCATGGCCGGCTGATACCTGCCATCCTCGATCGCCGCCATGATGCCGGCGATGCCGCGTTCGATCTTCTCCAGTGTCTTGCGGTCAAGCTCCACCTGCGCCCGGCGTGCACGGTTCTGACCGTTGAGCGCTTCGGCATAGACGCGCACGGTCTTGGCGACCCGGTCGGCCGAAACCAGCCGTTCGGTCAGGCCGGAGAGAATACGCTGCTCGATGTCATCGCGACGGATGGTAGGGTCGTTGTCGCAGGTGCCCCGGCGATAACGATTGAGGCAGCCGTATCGGTCACGGGTGATGAGGCCGTAGTTGCCGCCGCATTTGAGTAGGCCGGAGAACAGAAAGGCGGGGCGGCGCAGCTCGTTGACGTGCTTGGCACGATAAGCGCGTACGCCTTTGGTGACATGCTCGAACTGCTTGGAGATTTCCTCCTGCCGCCGCCGCGCCGCCTGCCATAGGTCTTCGTCCACGATACGCAGTTCCGGCACCTCGGTCCTGATCCACTCGGACTCCGGGTTGACCCGCGAGCCGCGCTTTCCCGTCGCCGGGTTCTTGATGGAACGCAGTCGGTTCCAGACCAGCACGTCGGCATAGAGCACGTTGTTGACGAGGCCGGTGCCCCGGCCGACCTGGCCGCGCATGGTGGTGTCCCCCCAGGCTTTGCCAAAGGGGCCGGGAATGCCATCGCGGTTGAGATCGGCGGCGATGGCCTTGGGGCGCTTGTCGGCGGCGAAGTCGCGGAAGATGCGCCGGACGCTCTCGGCCTCGGCCTCGTTGCTCTTCCGCTCGCCGCGTACCTGCTCGCCAGCGCCGTTGAGCCGCTTCACGCCGTCATAGCCAGAGCAGCGCCCGCCGCCCGCCTTGCCCTTTCTCGCCGCGGCCGCGCAGGCCACGGTGGATCTTGGCGGCGAGGTCTTTCAGGAACAGGGCGTTCATCGTGCCCTTGCGACCGACAGGCAGCTCGGAGATCTCGCCCTCGGCGAGCGTCACGAGCATCACACCGGCAAACGTGAAATGCTTGTAGAGGCTGGCGACATCGGCCTGGACGCGGCTGATACGGTCCAGTGCTTCCGCAGCACGGCCTCGAACTTGCCCGCCGGCGCGTCCTGCAAGAGCGCCTGAATGCCCGGCCGCAAGGCGATGTCGCTCACCCGCTCGGGCACCGCGTAAAGGCGGTAGAACGCCCCTTCCGTATAGGGATAGACTTGGATGGCGTTGACATAGCCGTATTTCGTCAGCTCCTGCGTCGCCGTCGGCCAGGTATCGTGCGAACAGTTCGACGACGCGGGCACAATCGAGGTCTCCGAAAACCTCTAGTCCATGGGCCAGATCGTAGAGGTCTCGGCCCTTATCTCTTTGAAGGAGCACGCGGAGTTTCGTCGCCAACATCTCCTCGTTCGAGAACGTCGGTATCGTCGAGGCGCCCGTGAACCAGGGGTTTTCGACGGCGAACGGGGCCATCACGACGGGGTCGTGGGCGGCGAGTTCGCGCGTGTTTATCTCAAGCTTGAGGCGGATAGGGTGTTCGCCGCCGTCCTCCGCCGGGACCCTGAAGCGGAACTTAGGCGCGACTTGGCTTTGCGCGAAACTGGCTGGCCCGAGCCATGGCTCGAGGAGCTCTCGTAATCTGTCCAGGATCGGACCGATCGCGCCTGCGGAGGTGCGGACGAGATCGATATCCTCCGAGTAGCGGAGCGGCTCAGGGAAGTGCAACTTGTTGAGGGCGGTTCCGCCCCTGAAGCGCAGATCTTCTGCGAGGAACGCATCGTCGAATATCTCCACCAGGGCGCGCGAGATGATCAGGTCTTGCTCGACTTGCCTCTGCTCGGCCCACGGCGCCCTCTGACTCCATTCGACGATATTCTGGCCCGGGGTCATTCATCGACCTCCGGGTGTCGGCGTACAACGACTCGCCATCTCTGATCCCGCTCGACCGGATCGGGCGCGAAGAGCGGGTCCCTGGCCTCCGCCCGATCGAGCTCCGTCCAGGGCGGTTTGCCCCGCGACATCAGGATCTCGTGCATCTTGCGGGTGATGCTGAGCCGGTCGAAGATGTCGAGCATATAGCCTAGGCGCTGAACGACCGGCTTCTCGAAGCTGAGCGACAGGAATGCCAATTGATCGCCGTCGATCTTGGCGCCGAGGTCGGAGAGGACGGTAGCGACGTTGTCGATGCCCGCCGTCCCCTTGCCGTAGCGCATGAGGTCGAGCGCGGTCAGCGCGGGGGAGGAGACCTTCATCCGTCCCGTATCGGTCTTGACGTCTTCGATCCCGTCGGCGATCGGGGTCATGTCCTTCCGATAGTAGAAGACGATGAGGTTGCGCCCCGCGCGAATCTTGGACATGCGTTTACCGGTTACGACCTGGAACTCCATGACGGCCTGATGGGTCGCGCCGTGCAGCTCCGCTGCCCTAAGGAGGCCCACGTAGTAGGGCTGTTCCTCTTGCCGCATGAGAGCGTCCACGTACCAGGAGGGCGGCGGCGCCCCCCAGGAGGCGAATTGCGGCGGGACCGCGACGTAGAACCCCTTGCGCGGGCTGATCAGCAGACCGCGTTTCTGGAGGCGCTGAGCGGCATCGAGGAAGGCTCCACGGTTGGTGCCGAGGGCCTCGACGGCCTCCTCCGCGGCGAAGACGACGCGGCCCTTCGACTGAAGCTCCGTCACATATTCGGCGAGGGTTCCGCTCTTCTCTTTAATCATGTACGTAAATCCGCGTTTTGTGCGGACTAAGTTACATGATTTTTCTCAGTAAGCCAAATCGTGGATAATATTCCGCATCTTTCGCGGTGTTTTCAACATGAAATCTCTCAGGAATTATAGGATGCATCCGCTATCGTTCCCCTGCGAAGGGCTTGGCCTTGCAAGCCTTAGAAAGGGTTTCCCATCCCGAACCTTGCTGCCTACGTGTTTAAAACGGAGAATGCGCGCGATAAACATTCGCAAGCCGCAAGCTCATAGCGTGTCGACTAACTTTGAATGCAGCGGCCAGGCGTCCGACAGCTTCATCACTGTCAAGAGCTTCGATCGCATTGACCGCGACCAAAAACTTCTTTGGCATCAAGAGACTGGCGGCAAAAAAATTCGCCTCTATCTCATCAATGGCCACTGCCAGGGAGGAGCCTTCGTCGCGGAAATTGATCCGGTAATTACGATCAACATGACTAGAAAGCCCCTCATGAAGAAGGAAGTGGCCGAATTCGTGCGCAGTCGTGAACCGGCGTCGCGTCGGGCTTTGTTTTGCATTCACGCCGATCGTAACTATGGTTCCGTCTCTCACAATCAATCCGGAAACGTCTCCGAGATCCCCTTTTCGAAGTGAAATGCCGTAACTGGTGGCGATTGCTTCGACAGGGACCGGCGCAGATCGAACGCCATGCTCTTCAAGGAGACCGTCCACCACGCGCTCAATTTTGGTGTATCGCGCGCGCCGGGGCGCGTTCATGATTTTTTGGTTCTGACGGCAACTGTCAGTTTCATGAGAAGATCCTCCATTTGTGGATCGACCGGGTCGTCCTCCGAAGATCCACTTGTATCTCCAACCTGTTCGAACAGGTCGGTCGCGTTCATTCGCAGTGCATGAGCTATATCTACCAACTGATGGACCATTAGCGCCTGACCGCCCGATTCTATGTTCGTGATGGTCGTTCTGGCCATTCCGATGCGCGATGCCAATGAGGATTGAGATAGTCCCAAGAGTTCTCTGCGGCTCCGTATGACGCCGCCTAGAGCTTTGTAGAGAGCATCGCTCAAACCTACCTCCCTGGCCGACCGACATTCTTTGAAACGAATGATGCCCGACCGCGGCCGATATGTCAATGAAGCTGACATTGACTCTTGCTGCCAATAAGGTTAACGGTCAGTTTCCTTGACATCTAACTTAACTGACGATGATGGCCGAAATTAGACCAGCGCAACCCTTCAGAGTGCTGAGCCTCGACGGCGGCGGAATGCGCGGCATCTATACAGCTGCCTTCCTGGATCGCCTCTGCAATCAACAATCACGGCGAAATGGTCAGGCTGAACTCGATCTCGGTCTTGGGTTTGACCTCATTGTCGGCACGAGCACCGGCGCTATCGTTGGCTGTGCTGCTGCGATTGGATGTCCGATGGACAGAGTCGTTACGCTCTATCGAGAAAACGGACATAAAATATTTCCCCACAGAATCCGCGGGAAGTTAAGCGCTATTTATCGTGCTTTGGCACGGCGACGGTTTGTACGAAGCGGCGATGGGGAACTTCGACGAGCTCTCGAGGACGTCCTGGGTACAACAACGCTTGCGGATGTCTATCACAGGCGCGGAATATCAATGAGTATTCCAGCAGTTCTCATGTCGGACCACCATGCTTGGGTGTTCAAAAAGACACCGATCAGCGGGGTTCGGGATGACGACTACACCCTCGTTGATATCTGTATGGCGACCAGTGCCGCGCCAATATATCGATCACTCGCCGCTATCGATACAACTGGCCACACCGATTGCGCGAAGCAGGTATTCGCTGATGGCGGGCTCTGGGCAAACAACCCGGTCATGGTAGCACTTACGGAAGCGGTTGCGGTCGCCGGTGAAGACCAGCCCATCGAATTATTCTCTCTTGGAACCTGTCCGCGTCCTGAAGGCGAGCACATAGTCGGCGATGATGTCCATCGCTCCCTGTTGGGATGGAAACTGGGTGCTGACGTACCGCCGTTAGCCATTAGCGCTCAGGAGTTTGCCTATGACAACATGGCCAGGTTGCTAGCGATCCATCTGAGCAAATTCGGCCGGGAGATTACCACGCTGCGATTTCCCCGAAAGGATGTTCCCGCGAGCATGATGCCATACCTCGCTTTGGACGACACCCGCGAAGAGGCAATGGATCGGCTGATAGCACAAGCCCACACCGATGCCGATCTGACCTTGAGCACCTGTGATGATCCACAAGATCTCGCCGGCCGCAGGATCAAAGAAATGTTGGAATCGTTGCCGACTGCGGATCCGACAAAAACTCTCATGTCGCCTTAGACGACGAACGCAACACCTTGAGGAGGCCAGAACAAATGTTTGATTGCAGTGCCGACGTACGAACATTTCACAACCAGGAAGTAACACTACCTGAGGCGGGACGGAAGAAGATGCGGAACCGACGCGATTCCAATAGAGACCGGCTGGACCGAAACCTGGAAAACGACGACAAGCCGGTTCCATACGAGCATGTGTCACAGGGCAGCTACCAGATGAAAACAATGCTGCGCGATCCGGATAATGACTACGATATCGATGACGGCGCTTACTTCGAGAAAGGCGTACTTGTTGGAGAACGCGGGGCCTATATGACTTCGCTTCAGGCACGCCAGATGGTGTGTGGTGCGATGGACGACGGAAGTTTCAAAAAACCGCCTGAGGTTCGAAACAATTGCGTTCGTGTACTCTACAGCGCCGGCTATCACGTTGATATTCCGGTTTATCGGCGCGTTAAGGAAAATGGTGAGGTTTGGTTCGAACTGGCCGCAAGCTCTGGTTGGAAACGCTCTGACGCACGCGACGTCTCCGACTGGTATGAAAACGAACGCAATGACAGCGAAGATCCGATCCAGTTTCGACGCATCAACCGTCATCTCAAGAAACACGCGAAGAGCCGCGCGAGCTGGAAATCTCGTAATCTCAGCGGGTTTGGCATCACGGTTTTGCTGGCTGAGCAGTGCATTATCAAAAGTGACCGAGAAGACCACGCTTTGTACGACACGATGGTCGCCATTCGAGATCGTCTGGATCGAAACACCGTAATCAGTCATCCGGTAACACCAAGTGAGACGATCACCACCGGCAATCCCGATGCCAAAGCAGCATTTTTCAGGGACAGGCTGAAGGAGGCCATCGACTATCTGGATCCACTGTTTGAAGACGATTGCGACCGCGAGACTGCGCTCAAGTGCTGGGACAAGGTATTCAACACAACCTTCTTCAGCGAGCGGTATCAACCGGAGACCGATGCAAAGTCCGCACTGTCAGCACCGGCCATTGCCTCTAGCGTACTTCTCGGGGCCACTGCCGCAGCATCGGTCGCTGTCAGCGACACGGGTGGGGGACGCCATGCCTGAGCTAGAGCTCAGCGACGAACTGGATACGAACAGGAGACGCGCGCTTCTTGCCGTGGAACGCGCGCTTCGCGAACATGTCGGCGGTTCCATGATACGCCTTGACACCGCAAAACTGCAGTCGATCTATAAGGACAGGGAATTCACTGACGGTTGGCGTTTCTCAGTCGGCTTTTCCGACGGGATCACACGCCGGATCGACTTGATCGTCTATGACGTTTTTCCCGAGACACCGCCGCGGGCGGCACTCGTCGACAGGCCGGATTATTTAACATGGCCGCATATCGAGCATGACGGCATTTTGTGTCTTCTTAACAATTTGAGTGAAGTGGATCCTGAAAATCACGGAGCGGTTGCTTTGAACATTATCAATCGGGCCGTGACGCTTGTCGAAGAATTGATCGAGGGCAAGATCGTCGAGCGCGACTTTCGCGAAGAGTTTTTGACCTATTGGTTCTATGGCGCCAGCGACCCTACCAGGGATGTGATCACATTGTTCGATCCGCCAAAGTCCTCACGGCTGATGCGATCGTTCCGTCATGACGGCCTCATCTATGTCGCAGAATGCGAAGAGAGCCTCACAACCTGGATCAAAAACCGGTTTGGCCAAAAGGTAGCGCGGCGAGTACGCAACCACGTGGAGACAGCAGCCTATATCTGGCTTTCCGAGCCTCCACTGCCAAAGGACTATCCACAAACGGGCACCGATGTATTGGCGCTCGCCAAGAAGGAGGGCGCACATGATGTTACAATTATGTCAGAAGCCGCCTCGCACAACGGCGCCGGGTTCCTTTGTCTTTTCGCCGCTGAAGGTCGCGGCGGTCCCGGCATTGTCTCGGTTCATATAGACCGCAGTGACCGACGACAGGGTATGTCGCGTTTCGACAAGAACCAGGTTCATCGCGGGTTCCGTCCCGGGAAGACACCCGACGCGATCAAGCTCGGCAAAACATTCGGGGTAACCACGGTGCGTAGAGCTCAGGTCGCACGCGCTGATGGGCCATGGATTCACGGTCGCGGAAAAGACGACCGTAGCCGGGTTTTGCTGAAAAAGACTGTGACCGTCTTCGGTTGCGGTTCGATCGGATCATTTGTCGCAGAGGACCTCGCGCGGTCAGGCGTTGGAACGCTAAACATAATCGACTTTGACAAATTGGTTTGGGCCAACGTCGGTCGCCATGTGTTGGGTGCGAGTTCGGTTGGGCGAAACAAGACCCGTGAACTCGCTGAGCGGCTGCAGCGTGAGTATCCGCACCTCAAGATCAATGGAATTGATGCCCCAGCCGCCAATATCATTCAGAGCGGTCTGACCGATCTGCTCGATGTCGATGTGATCGTTAGCGTCATGGGAAACTGGGCGGCTGAGAGCCTCCTTAACCGTTGGCATCGCCACCACGGTCGCCCATTGCCCGTTATATATGGCTGGACGGAAGATCACGCGCTCGCCGGATCAGCGGTCGTCATAACGCGCAGTGGCGGCTGTCTTGCTTGCGGACTAAATCGTGTGGGCGCACCTATTGAGCCTGTAACGTTGTGGCCGGTGGAGCAGGCTCTGAGCACCGAACCCTCCTGCGCCGATCATTATCGCCCTTACGGTGCTGTCGAGTTGGCGGGAACCACATCTATGATCTCCGGTACAGTTATTGACGAGTTGCTCGACCCACACTCTGGCTCATACCGAAAGTTTTGGATTGGCCGCACCGAGGCAATCGCTGAACTTGGAGGAACAATAAATCCAAAACTGCAGGATAAATTCGACGCCGAAATCATGGGCTCACAAACACTCAAGTCTGATTGGCCAGCGCTCTGTGCACGCTGCTCGCGTGCTGAGAAAGAACCAGACATCTCCTTGGGTAAGGTTCCGGAGGCGGTTGTTTAAGGCTCCGCCGTTCCATTAAAACAGCCTGCCTTATGCTAGATCCTGTTCACACTAATGTGCATGATATATGCATGATTATGGTATCCTGGATGTATGGAACCCACGCAAGCTCCATACGCCCGGAGCGCGCCCCCTCTCCCGGTGCCGCGCGGCCCGGTCCGCCTCTCCCCTCGCCCCGTGCTCCCCGCCCTCTGGTCGGTCGCCGCGCAGGGCGGCACAGGGCGCGGGTTGCCGGCCCGATGTGGCACCTGGCCCCCCCCTCTCCCCCCGGCTGCCCCGCGGGTCGCAACCCGGGGGGCTCGCCCGGGTCTGCGCGCATCTGCACCGGGAACCGAGCGGGCGCCTCCCGCGGGCGGCCCGGTCGCTCGCCCGCCCCCTCGTCCAGGTCCCTCCCGCCGGCCCGGGGGCGCGCACACAACCGGTCCTCCATCCCTCGGCCGCTCCCGAGGCGGGTGGCCCCCCACGATGCCTAGGGGTGCCGCGGACGATCGCCCGGCGCTCGTCTGCGCACTCTCGCCCGGGCCCGCCCCCGCCGCCCCGGCGGGCCGCCAATTGCTGCCTCGCCGGGGCCCGCCCCCCGCTCCTCCCGCGGTGCTGAGGGACCGGGCGTCCGCGGGCGCCTAGACGCGGCCCTTGGCCGTGGCACTGGGGTATGTGCCCGTGGGGCCGCCGCGGCGGAGCCGGGTGAGACCTTGGGCGTATCACCGTGAGTTGTACAAACGGCGCACCGCAAGCGCGCGGGTGTGGCGTCGATTGCAGGGATGCCGCCGCATCTTCACGCGCTTCGAGAAACTCGACGTGCTCTTCCTTGGATTCATCGTCTTCGCCCTCATCATCAATGCGTTGCGATAGTGTTAACATGCCTTAGGCAACTGCGTATCGATTTTGCCGAAGAGTGACTTAGCTGGAGAACAACCGCTCGTCCCACCATATTGGTGTTTCAAGCCCGCTCGAGGCTGCACGAAAGTCGGCATGTTGCGTATTGAACACGACATTGCGCTCCATGCGCGCGACCACCGAAGGAACGATAAGGACGGCCGACCGCCGTTCTGCAAATCAATCACGACCGAAACGTCGTGCCGCTTGTCCATCCGGCGCTGACCAGCCCTCAATGAGATCGCCATTCACCACCTGATAGCTCGTACCGGAAGAGATGGTGATTTCGATGAAATGTTGATTAGATGAGATGTTGCTCTGATAGTGTGCCAGTTTTTCGAGCATGGCTGTCGCATAGTGTTCCGACGCATAAATAACTACCGCACCAGCTTCATGCCAGCGACCTGAACACAGCCGCGCGCCGCCATCATCCCAAATGGGAAATTCACCGTTGGGGTCGCCAATCCGGTATGCTGCCAGAGATTTGACGAGCCGTCGGACGGACCTCAAACAGCAAAACCGGACTCAGCGCGCCTGAGCATATTGATGACAGCCTCGGCTCCGGCTGAAATCGATCGTGCCATTTCAATGGGCGTGGGCCCACCAAGCAAATTATGAGGCGCGGTCAAAATCTTCCGGCAGGTCTCGAGTTCCCGATCATAGAGGCTCCTGCCATCCGTCGTAACTGTTGGATGGTTTCGAATCTACAGTGAAATCCCCTTCTCGGTATCCATTCCAAGTCTAACTCCATTCCGTATTGCATGCTGCCAAGGTACAAGCGTGAACCCCTTGCCCTTCTGAATTACGGCAAACCGGCCGGATGCGAGACGTAGCGTTTGGACAATTCTACCATCAGATTGGCCCAACTTACCCAAGCTTGTAGGCTTGAACCCAAATTTGCTTTCAAGTTTTGATCCCGATGTTTCGACATCTCGACGTAAAAGTTCTGCCAACAGTCGCCGGCGTGCGACCAATCGCCCATCTTTCTCCCGCATCAGACCCTTCCGGACGAGCCATTGCTGTCGACGGCGGAGCGCGCTTGATACCTCTGATCCGAAGCCATGCTGCGCAATCTTTTCCGGCCGTTGCGACACCAACTGCCGGTCGAGCCAAGTCGCGCCGTTGGCCGCTGCAAGCTGGTCGAACGGGGCATGAGATTCGATGAACAATTGAGCTTGCAGGTAGTGCCTATCGGCTGACAGTCCATGCCGCTGCCGACCGCGCAAAGTGACCAATACTCTTCTGCTCGGCGGATCGGCTTCGTCGATGCGCCCGATCTCCGCATAGTGCAGCTTTCCGTCGATGCCATCGACGAGGACATAGTGTCGTTCGTTCATCTCATCGACGAGGCCCACGTCGACAATTTTGCCCACAGCCCGCGCGCCTGGATCATCCGCTCGGAAGATATTGAAATCAGTCGCCCCGCGTTCGATGCCAGCATCCTTCAAAGCCCGTTGCATTGTCCTCATGATGTCGCCCCGTTGACCGAGGTCGCGCAGGACAGTTTCAGAGTGTTCAGCGATGCGCCAGACACCCGGCGACAATTCCTCTGGCAATCCCATGTTTTCGAGCTTGCGCAGACGGCCTGTCTTTAGCGATTGCCAGTGTTGGTCGGTGTCTCGTCTGCGACCAACTTCCAGGACGCCGTCCTCGGCATCGTGCAGCAATCTGCGGTCGATCCGTGTGAGCCGATCGGCTGTCATTTCAGCATCAAGTTTGCGGTCGAGTTCGGCCTGTGTTTCGAGCCCGAGTTCCAGCGTTATGAGATCGCTTGCGCGTTCACGGAACCCGCGCGCTATGTAGTCCCGTGCGATGATCAAATCCTGTCCGGTTTCGTCCTTGCCACGGATAACGATATGCGTGTGCGGATGACCCGTGTTGAAATGATCCACGGCCACCCAGTCGAGCTTCGTGCCGAGGTCGATTTCCGCCTGCTGCATGAGATCGCGGACAAAGGGTTTGAGATCGGCGAGCTGTGCAGAATCTTCCGGCGCAACAATGAGACGGAACTGGTGTCGGTCGCCCCTCGCTTCTTCCAGAAACACGTTTCCGTCGACCTGCTCGGAACGCGAATTATATAACGATCCCCGTTCTCCATCCTTTGTGACGCCATCGCGCTGGAGATAACGTAGATGAGGTTGTGCTGCCTTGATTCCACCCGCCTTGAACTTAGTAATGCGCGCTTTGACGACGACGCGACGGCGTCCGGGTTGTGGCGCTCGGCTTGCGATGGAACAGGACGCCGCATAGCCGCGTCCATTGCGACTACCGAACCAGGTTGAATACCGCATGCTGCGGCTTGTATTTCCGGCGCGTCTCATGTCGCGGGTGACGCGTCCGATCCATGTTTTCTGCTTGCGGGCCGAGGGTGAGCGGATGCGTCCCAGTTTCGGTTTAAAGTCCCTGTCCGGCATGGCCGATCCAGCTTTCGGGAATGCCGAAACGCTGCGATGCCTCGGCGATATGGGGCTGGTATTGGTGGAGAATGGCGGCTTCTGCGGGGGCTACGATGGCAGCGGCCACAAGAATGAAGGGGCTCAGTCGGTGCATAGCGGCACGAGCCTCCCGATGGTGTGGGCGCTCGTCACCGGCCCGAAATAGCGGCTGTCGAAGGAGTCGGGGACGCCCTTCATGACCAGGAAAAGCTCGTCCTTGGCGAGAGCCCGGCAGCCCCGCCAGTATGGAAGAGCGCGGCCCGCGCGGTCGGCCTTGCGCTGACGGGCGACGGCGCCGCCATTGACGAAAATGATGCCGCGCAATGAACAAACGTGGTCGCCGGCCATGGCCACAACACGCTTGATGAGCGGCACGCCGCCGGGAAGATAGCCGCACGTGGCGGCGAGTTTTGCGGCGCTTTCAGGCGGGGAAACGAGCACGAGATCGCCGCGTCCCGGCACGCCGGGAACGACGCGATAGAGACCGATGGGCGCGCTGGCCGAGGCGTTCCAAACAAGCCACGGCGTTGGCTTGGCAAAGGCGGAAAGGCCGATGATCGAGACGCCCGCAAGGGCGGTGGCGAGAAGGAGAACGGCGGGCTTCTTCATGCGCCTTCTTCCGCATCGGAGGTGGAGTTTTTCTGCCGCCCTTCCGACCAGGCATCGAGATCGGCGATGTGATAGCGCACATAGCGGACATGCTTCCTGAAGCGCGGGCCATTGCTGGTCAGGCGCATCTTTTCGAGCGTGCGATAAGAGAGGCAGAGATAATGGGCGGCTTCTCTGGTGGTGAGGAACGGCGTGCCCTTGCGGGCCTCGGCCGCCCGTGTGTGTTCGTCTTTCATCCTTTGACTCCTGTCGGTGAAAATCGACGTGCATGAGCAAAGGATTGCGGCGGGGAGCGCGCTTGCTCAGGATCGAAAAACGGGGTTATCGAAAACGATCCCCGTTTTGCGTGATGAGGCTTTCGTCGAAGAAAACGTGTGGAAAGAAGGGGCGCTATGCCCCTTTCGCTTCTTCCATTGCATTGAGTTGGGCCTTCAATTCGGCGATCTTGGCGCGGTTCCATGCCCGCTCATCTGCAGGCAGTACCCCGCGAAGTTCGATGTCCAAGAGTTCGATCCAGATGGCGATGGCGATGCGTGACATGGTGAAAATCTCCTGATGATTGAGCCGTTCTCCTGTCGATAACGCGCCCCGCGGTCATCTGGATAGCGAGGGTCAAGGCCGCGTCAGCGCCGCGAAGCGGGGCGTGGGGGAGCTGAAATGCGAGAGCATTTTGGGGGAACCGCGCAGCCTTTAGGCTCGCGCTCAAGCCGGGTGGAATACTGAAGAAATCGAGACGGAAAGCCCGTCGCCGACAGGCGACTCCGTATCAATTCCGGTGGTTCAGCGCACGCGAAAACATGAAAAAGCCCCACTTGCGGATCGGTCGCAGCGGGGCTTTGACAGGGGCGGGATCAGCGATCGCGCGGATCCCAGAGGGCGATATGGGTGGTGCCATCCTCGCCGGGCTGTTCCAGCTTGACCAGGCGGGCGCGCGCCCAGCTGGGGCCGAATTCCGGCGCGCCGATCTTGAGGTTGAGATAGGTCTCGCCGCTCGATTTGGCGACCTAGCTCCAACCGGCGCCGACTTCGTAGCGGCTGCCGTTGCCGGCATAGACGCGATGATCGGGGGCGTTTTCGCTCATCTTGTCGACGGGGACAATGACGAGGCCGGCGGTGACGTTGAGGGTCTTGGGCGTGCCGGTGAAGCTGCCGTCTGCGGATTTGGTGAACGCGCCAAGGGTGATAGCTATTTTGAAGTCTCCTATGCTGTTCGTCGCGGGACCATCCCTGCGATGTCACCAGCGAAAAGACCGCAAAGCCGGGCCATTCACCTGTAGGGGCGCAGTGAAACGGAGCACCCGAAGGGCGGGGGAATTTGCCTCGCGAGGAATGGCCGTGAGGCCAGGGGAAATTTATCCGACCGAAGGGTTGAACGGCCCGGCGCGGGATTTAAGCGTCAAGAGACAAGCAGGGATTGGTCCTCGATGAATGTTGGGACAGGGAGACGAATGGCCTGTCGCCGGCGGTTTCATCGCCGTACCTGACGGTTTACCGGCATGCACATGAGGCCCGTTACCGCCCGACGGATCAGCATTCTTCTGTGTAAGGCTGGGCCACCAAACGTCCCTTCCTCGCCCTATATGCCGGTAGCACGATACGGAGAGTGGAGTCTGACAGCCACGCTAAAACGAGTGGCGAAACGGCAACCAATCCTCGCAATCCGCGCCAGTCCGGCGCCGTTTGCGATGCCCTGCCTACGCCGAAACCGCTCAGGAACGGATCCGCCAAGCTCTCGGTGGAAGTCTTCGCGTCAGCAAGTGCCGTCCCTGATTTCCCGCTCGCATCGCGCCGTGCAGGCTTTAGCAACATCGTCCCTTTGAGCTGCCATCCCGCAGGGCGAGCGTCCGGTGCGCCGTCAGTTCCATGACCAGGCGCTCGGACAGCGGCTTGAGGCCGTCTTCCTCGGCTTCGGCATCGTCAGCTTGCGCCCCATTGCCCGATAGCGCGGCGGCGGGGTCGATCTGCCGCGCCTCGCCGTTCCGGCCG
The DNA here is from genome assembly GCA_965116085.1 of uncultured Binatia bacterium (SeqCode). Taxonomy (GTDB): domain Bacteria; phylum Desulfobacterota; class Binatia; order Bin18; family Bin18; genus Bin18. Next base: position 2,287,570 of record OZ220487.1, on the reverse strand, counting down.
ACATGGACGATCTCGACATGATCGCGGATGAAGCCATCGGTGTCCTGACCATCGCTGCCTGGTTCGGCCGGCGCTTCGTCCTTGGGACGGACATAGCTGCGCTCGACCTTCAACCGGCCGGCGCCATCGATGGAGACGAAGGCACCGGCGCGGGCGACCTCTTGCGCGTCGTAGATGACGGGCCGGTTCTCGAAGGCATCGAGTGCCGCCTCGATCTCGGCGAGACGCCGGTCGACCTCCTCTGGCAGATCCCCGTCGCTTTCCTGGAAATAGCGCTGTTCGATCTCCTCGAACTCCGACCGCAGGGCTTCGCGGCGGGTGTGCTCCTCGTCGGACAGCGGCTCCGGTTCGCCCATGACGCGGCGCAGGTCGGCAGTGTGGCCGTAGGGGAAGTCCGGAGCGACCTCGATCCACTTCCAGCCTTCGGCCTTGATCGTCTCGGCCTCGGCCGCGAGCTTCTCGGTGACAAGCTTCTCCAGCAGCGCCACATCCTGGAGCCAGCCTTCGTCATTCTGCGAGAACAGGTCGCGCAGCACGATGCCGCCGGATTCCTCGTAGGCCGCGAGCCCGACGAAGCGGGAATGCTTGTCGGTGGCGCAGACGGTGTTTCCGTCAGCAGCTTGCGGATGTAATGGGGCTCCTTGTTGTAGCCGCGCTGCATGGTCTCCCAGACCTGTTCCTCCCGGGCATGGTCGTCGGAAATCGTGAAGGCCATCAATTGCTCCAGCGACATGCCGTCATCGGCGTAGACTTCCAGCAGCCTGCGCGACACGCTGGCGAGCTTCAGCCGCTGCCGGACGATCTGCAGCGTCACGAAGAAGCGGGCGGCGATCTCTTCCTCGCCGAGGCCCTGCTCCTTGAGCGCCTGGAACGCGCGGAACTGATCCAACGGATGGAGCGATACGCGCTGGCAGTTTTCGGCCAGCGAATCCTCTTCCAGAATGCCGTCCTCCCGCACGATGCAGGGGATCGGCGCGTTCTTCGCCAACCGCTTCTGCTTGACCAGTAGTTCCAGCGCCCGGTAGCGCCGCCCGCCGGCCTGCATCTCGTAACTGTTGGTGGGCTGACCGTCTTCGCCGATCACCGCCCGCACGCTCAAAGACTGCAACAGCGTGCGCCGGGCGATGTCCTCGGCCAGTTCCTCGATCAATACACCGGCCCGCACCCGCCGAACGTTGCGGCTCGAAAGCGCCAGCTTGTCGAACGGAATGTCCCGCGCCTGGGACAGCGTAGTCTTCTCAATTTTCGCCTTTGCCATGTCAGGTTCTCCGTGACGAGCCGGAGAAAGCCCTCTTTCCCCAACCAGGCTCGTCACGAAGACACCCACTTCCCTCTTCCTCTTCATGCCGCCGCCCCCGCCGCTTCCTCCAAGTCAAGGTTGTAGACCTCCGCCCCGGCTGCAGCGTAGGCGCGGGCAACCACGACCAGCGGGGCATGGGAGAACGCGCCCCAAGGCTTGGGGTCCGGCTTGCCGCCCACGCAGATCATCGGCCCGGAGATGGCGAGCCTGGCCACCTTGTCGAAGTCGACACAGCGGCTGTCGATCACCGGAAGTCCGGCGGCGACGGCCTGCTGTTTCACGGCGCCGCAATCGTAGCCGGACAGGCTGCTCTGGCCGCCATACTCATTCAGGTAGTGCAGACTGAACCCTCCGCGGCCGATCGTCAGATGGACGCCCGGAGTGGCGAGGACCTTGGCGATGTCGGCACTGTAATCGCGATCGCGCATCGACGTTCTCCCGCGACGGGCGGCCCGAAACCTTCCGGACCTGGCAACCCGTCACGGGCGAAACGGCCGCTCTCGAACTTGTCGAGAGCGGCCCCATAGGCGATCAGGCAGAACAGGTCACACACCGCACATGCCGTCGCATTCGCCGGCGAAGAGGTCGAGCTGTCCCTTGTCCGCCGGCGTGTCGAGATCGGCTTCGTCGAGCGGCACGCAGGAGCGATGGAGGTACACCTCGCCGCGCAGATTGCGGAAGTCGGTGCGGATCAGCCCGTCGATGGCGACAGCATCGGCGAAGCCGTCCGGATCCTCGGCGCGCATCTGTCGCCACATGACGTCGGAATGATACGGACATCCGATGCAGGCGCTCTTCGGCGGCATGGGATAACCGTGCCGTTCCAGCCAGCGCAGGCAGTCGCGGCGCGTCATGCCCAGTTCGATCAGAGGCCAGCGGTTCACCTGCCAGGACTCGAAGGACATTCTCATGCGCACGATCTCGTCCAAGGAGATACCGATCCACTGTTCCACGACGGGGCGGTCGGGCGAGCGCTTGCCCGTGAGCCCGACCAGCCCACGCACCTTGCGGCGGACCGGCACGATCTCCAGTTCCATAGGTAGCATTGCCGACGGATCATGCCGACCTTGCCGGATTTCGACAGTGTGAAGGCCGGTATCGACGCCCAGCGTTCACCGCGCGCCACGGATCAGGCCATCGCGGATATTGCCGGCCGAGACAATATGCACCGGAAAGGGCGACACGTTCGGCGACGTCAGCCAGGCGAGATAATCGTAGACGTTTTGCGGCTCCCAGCAGGTGTCGGCGAAGATCGCGGCATCGGGCATCGGCCCGATCTCGCCATGCGCAGCCATCAGGGCCAGAGTGGTGGATTGCACGCCGGCCCCGAGCGACAAAACACGCAGACGGATGGTCGGAATGTCGGGCGGTGGGAAGAGCGTGTTCATGGCCGCTCCCCCGTCTGCCCGGCGCGCCGCCATTCCGCAGGCGGATCGAAGGTTCCGGTCCAGACACCCTTGCGAAGGAAGCGCGCCATGCCCTCCGGGCTGGTGTAGTTGTCCAGCCGGTTGGCTTGTCTGTCGGCGACGGCCCAGCCTTCGCGGGCAACCCAGGCGGCGAGGTTTTCGCCGTCGGTGTAGCACACGGAGACAAATCGTCGGTAGGCGTCGCGCGTGTTGCCTTGCCAAACCTCACAATTGACCATGCGGCCATCGAGAATCTCGGCGAGCGCCGCCGCGGCCTCTCTGCCGCAAGGCCATTCCGCGCCATCGCGGCGGCGACAGGTCTGGTCGAGTTCAACGGCATCGACGCCGTAGAGGCGATGGATGTTGCGGCCGATCTCGATCGTGTCCGCGTCGATGACGCGCGCGGCACCTTTGTGCTCGCTGTCGAGCGCGGGCCACAATGATACGAAGGCGAAAAGCAGGATGCCGATGACGGCGCTTCCTTTGACGAGTTGGAACATCGGGAGGTCTCCGTTTCTGCGGTTCCGGGCGGACGGACTCTCTCTTGGTCCTCAGCCCTTCACCCCCTTGAGACGCTCCCTTTCCTCTCCTGCCTGTCCGAGCAGTTTCAGGGAACCGCCATTCACCAGCCTTTCAGCGGACCGGACTAGGCGTTGCATCCGCGAGCGGTAGCCGTCTTCCCAGTCCTTCGTTGCGGCCCGTTCCCCGAAGATCGCCGTCGCCACCTGCCACCGGCTCGCGCCCGCCATTTCTCCGTCCCAGGCGCGCAGCATCATCGCCCAGCGCCCGGCCCGCCGCTCCGGCGGAAAGAGGCCGCGCGGCAGACGGCCGAGGCGGCAAAGCCGGCACAGCCGTTGCAGCGCCAGAACCTTCGCCTCAATATACCGAAGACCCGACAGCAGGTAGCGGAAGCACACCGGGCCATCAAGAACACTGCCTGCCGTCACCATCAGTTGGAGATGGCGCAAGCCATCGCTGAAAAGCACGTGTTCGGATCCGCCACAGCACAACACGGTCACCATTGATGCAAAGCATCGGATGTCGAAGGCGTCAGCGTGGTCGGGTGCAATGGGCCGCGCCTCCACGGCAAGCACCGACGGATTGAAATCCGGATGCCAAAAAACGTCCGTGGCCGGCAGAGCGAAGCCGGCGTTTAAAAACGCCCCAGTGTTCGAGCGGCCCCGGATGGTGGATACGGAGGATTCGGGGTCGAGTGGCCCCCGCGCGCTGCCCGGCGGTGGACGGAGGGAATGACGGCTGCACCTGTGGCAGCCGGCCGGCAGCCGTGGCGAAGTCGCGATTGCGCTTGAGCCACTCCCAGGCCCAGCCGGCCCGATCCAGATCGACAAGGAACTTGTAGCTTTCGGGATCGTGCCAGTCGGCGCGCGGACTTATGCCGGGGACGGTCTCCTCCTTGGACATGAAGCTTGTCTCCTCCCATGAGGCCATCCGGCCGTAGCGGACGCGGCGCGGCCAGTTGACGATCCGTCGTGCAGCGATTGGGACAAGCCGCCTCGTGCCAGTTGAAGCGCCGGTTGGCTTCCGTGTTTTCGCGGCGTCTTTCAGGAAATCGTTACAATATTCGCAACGCCAGACCTGCAAACTACAGAATTTTATTGAAGTGCAAATGAGTTCGGGCAGAGAAGCCAAAACCCGAGATTGCCACAGTTGCGCCGCCCTCATCACAAAGTTGTCACAGGATCATCGATTTTGAAACACACACTCTACCGGGAATAGAACTTGTTGAAGGCCGGTAACCCGGTATTGGCCGAGATATCAATTTTCAGGCGATGGAGATTGCGTCATGGCCGATATCACTCTGGTCGATTTCACATCGGAAATTGTGTCCCCTGTATTGTCCGTCACACGGCCCATCGCCCGTAACGGCATTGTCGTTAGCCGGTGCGATATCCCGATCAATCCCGGGAGACAGATCGTCACGGCACAGTTCGCCCTCTATCATGCACGAAAGCGAACCGCTGGACCTCATCTGCCGTTTGCCTGTAAGCCGCCGCACCGAGAAATATCCGGTCGCTGCGGGACACTTTCATCTGAGCCCTGCCGATCGGGCCGCCCATGTCGGCTGGACGGCCGACAAGCGGTCCTTAGTCATTGCAATGGGAAATAGCCTCATCGAACGCACGATCAGCGACGCGTTCGACGGGCGCGTGCCCGAGATCAGAGGTAGAGCGGCGCTCAGCGACCCGCCGGTCGAGGAGCTGATAGCCTGCCTCAGGCGCAGCTTGATCGACAGCAGCCGCTGCGGCGGGCTCTACCTGGACCTCGTCGGCACGTCGCTCGCCCTGCGCTTGTTCGAGACCTTATGGCGAGAGCGTTAAGCCACCGCTGCCGATCCGGGGCGGTCTCGGCGCCTCACGCCGCAGCGCTCGCAGCGGAAGCGGGACTCAGCCCGCATCATTTCGGCAAAGCGTTCAAGGCGACGTTCGGCAAGCCGCCCTGCCGCTACATCACCGAGCGACGGATTCAGAGGGCGAAGGAGATGCTACTGTCGGACCGAGCGTCGATCACGGACATCGCACTCGCCCTTGGCTTCTCCAGCCACAGCCATTTCACGGACGTGTTCCGCAAGATGACGGGGACGACGCCTTCGCTGTTTCGCAGGAATTGCGCCTGACCGGAGACATTGATCGACATGTGTCCGCAGGCTTCCGGCGCCATTCCGTATTATGATGGGCGGAGCAGCGCCTCGCACCCGAAGCCCGGAGGCAGCCCCCGAACGGGCGCCATGGATGCGCACGGCATGGAGGACGGGCACATGGCCAAACTCGATCCCGAGATCGCCGACGAGGTACCGTGGGCGGAAGAAATCACGCCCTATGACGAGAACCACTTCATCACCTATCTGCGCCTGCTGGACGCCGAGGCCGAAGGCGCCGACTGGCGCGAGATCGCCCGTATAGTCCTGGCCCGCGATCCAGATTCGGAGCCCGACCGCGCCCGCCGCTGCTGGGAGGCACATTTGAAGCGCGCCCGCTGGATGACCGAGCACGGCTATCGCCATCTGCTCGACGCAGCGTGGAGTGGATAATACGGCTCAGCAAACGGGCGTTGGCTTCAGACCAACTGTCCGGATTTGCGGAGAGTGTTGGTCGCTTCTTTGATGGTACGGAAGAGATTCAAGCCAACGCTCTTTCGACGGCTGAAGCAGCTCTCATCTATGTAGTGCCTCCCACATCGATACAGCGAATTCTGCTGGCCGAGAAATAAATCGGTTATCGATCGCTACTATCAAGGATGTCGCACGCGGCTAGGAGTTGCTGTGAGTAGGCGTTCGCTGTCGCGCGCACCCAGTCGCGCCGCACCATAACAGCGAAGACCGACATGTGGGCCAGAGTAAACAAAGCAGCCGCCCAAGTCGCCTTGTCGATCGCCTGCAAAGTTGAGGTGATGCTGTCTGTTGAAAAGATCACGACCGTCGTCAGTACGACCGTAATGAGTAGTCCATCCACAACAAGCGCCAGAGGCTTGAGCGCCCAGATATTCCGGCGGAACCCGTAATTGATGTTTTCCTCGAAGATCAGACGAAAGCGCTCTCGATCCCTGGTTTGAGCGAGCAGCCAAGCAGTAGCGCTCTCATACCCATCATCGGCGTTGGTCGGTGAACACTCCTCTTCCTCGGGCGACGCGAGCTTCAGGCCCGGAACTCGACGTTCGAGGAACGCCCGATACCGTTCCTTGGTCGCCTTCGAGAGGTAGGAGTCACGATGTCGCAGCATAGCGACGGAAGGCTTACCGTCCCACGCTTTGAAAAGCATCGGCTCAAGCGCTTTGCCACGGTCTCTGCCAAGCTGAGTCAGCCACATCGCACCGCCGCAATACACTACCACGCCGACAGCAGCACCCCAGGACGCCTGAATTTCCGGAACCAGCAACACCGATGCCGCCAATATAGGTAACAGCGTGAGGAGCGCAGGTTGAAGCCGGGCCTTACGGTTGTAAGGATCGCTGATGAGCGTTTCGAGGTTGAACATTCATGCGCCTCCCTTGGCCACGCCCGCAACATCGGCGAGAAGCGCATGGAATCCGGTAGGTGTGTGGATGAGAAGAACGGCCGGCGTCAGACGTGCGATTGAGACAGCCGTTGCGGTCGCACGATCTGTCAGAGATGGACCACTCGCTGGGAGATGGCTGTGCCAGGTTCCAAGGCAAAAGAGTGACCAGCCCAACCCTTCGGAGTACGATGTCAGCTTCTGGCGCAGGCCCTTCGTTCCGAGCACAAACTCGCTCGGCGAGCGATAGCTATCTTCAGGCGCGTCCAGCACGTCAACGACGTGGAACGTGTGGGACGCTTCTGAAACCCGGCCGACGAGTACGCCCCCGGTTTCCGATGTCGGCCAACGCGCCGTCTCTTCCTGGATCTTCGCCAGTGCACGCGGATGGACATGAACGCGCCATGCTTCTCCATTGGTCGTGCTGACTTCGGCAACGGGTGAAACGGGATGAACATGCCACACGAGACCGAGCCCATCGTCGGAGAGCCGTCCTATGAGGACCTCGCCACCATTCTCAGGTAGCCCCTCGCGCTGTCGCCGCAGTAAATATTCGGACATGCCAGCCGCGAAAAGCGAAAGCCGCCCATCGGACATTGCCATTGTCATGGAGCCGCAGCCCTGGCCCAACGTTTGTCGCGACGCCGCGGCATTGTCTCCGAAAACGGCACCTGCCGCCGCCGGGTCCTCATGGAGGAGGGCGTAGCTTTCTGCCATCAAGTCGCCCGTGTTCGGGTTTCGTCCTGGTCCTTCTGCGGTGATTATTCCGATATGCCCGCCCGCGAACAAGGAGGTCTCGACCACGCGAGCAGGAAGCAGATTGCTGGAGGCCAGTGCTTCGCGCACAACCAGTGATGCGGTGGCATTCACGACCGCCCAGGACCGCTTTGACCAAGCCCGGCGCACCTGCTCCCTGGAACTGAGGATGCTTGTCACGTTGGCGACCACAGGTGCCGCCTCTTGCTGGAGGCCTTTCAACGCATCGCACAACAGTCCGGCCTTGGCACCCATCCAAAGGATTTGCATGTCTCCTGTGGTGGGAATGAGGGCGTGCCTTGCAGCGTTGTGGGGAGCCATCGACGACTTGTCGATGACGACCTCAGGTCCATTTCCGGCCCGTGCGAGATGAAGCGCCAGCTTGGAGCCTAAACTACCAGCCCCGATCAGGGTCCACGGCGGACGCTCGGAGGCCGCTGCGCCACCGGCCATCTGAGCCAGGAGGGCACGGCTCACGGCGTGACGATGCGCGGCAGACCGTGTTGGCGTTGCCTCGCCCTCGGCAAATAGATCGGGCGACCGAATGTCCACTACATAGGGACACAGTTCGATTGGACTTTGACTGCCGATCACGTTGCACGGGCGGCGCGCCAACAGAACGACGGCCAGCGGGAATGGCCCGCCGGAATAACCTGACAAGCATCTCTTCAGCCAATTGAGCGCGGTATCGAGTTCGCGGGCGCACCCGTATAGCTCCGCACGTTGCTTCAGTTCCGCGACCGTAGTAACCGTCTCAGGCAGATATACATCGCTAATGGCCAGCTTGCCCGACGGCAGTTTGCCCGGCCAGACTACAAGACCGAGCGAACGGCGTCGGCGCAAGGTATTTGCCGCCGTTGGCGTTTCACCGAATAGCCTCGGGATGGCATCAGTGTTCAGTTTGGGGCTGACACCCGAGATGTGACCGTGGATGAAGCTGGAGCCCTTGGCCTCCATCCTCAAATAGTCCAGCTCAAAGAAGCGGTAACCACCCTTATGGTCAACCAGCCGCCGGAGCCCTTCGGCATCGGCGACGAGACCGTCCGCAAAGCTATCGCGCCGAACGGGCTCCCAGCCTTGCTTCGGATCGATAAGCGTGCCCAGCGCCGCGCTCTCCAGCCAGACGGCCGTCTGATTGAGGATACCGGCCAGGCCCTCGTGGTGGAGCAGTTCAGCCAGGTCGCCGTCGTAGAGGCAGGGCACGGGGCGTCCATCGGTCAACCATGGCTGCATATGCGGCAGGTTGCGGTTGAAGTCCGGGCGCAGCGAAACCTCGGGCGCCTCAAGCGGGAATCCACTAGGAAAGGCTATGCGCACAACCTCTTTGAGCATCACCCCTGATGGGCTTTCCCCCGCCCGCCGCCAGCTGTTCGGTAGGTTGACGTCGAACGTCACATCCACGGCCACCGTGCCGCTCCCATCCACGAGAGATGGCGTGCCGACATGGGAAACGGCGGGGTGGGCGGACACCAGAGCCAGCGCGCGCAAGATGGTGTCGCTGAGTCGGATGTCCGCTATCGGTTTCAACCGTGAGTCAGGGGCTGTCCGCCGATCACGCCGGAGCTGAGCACGGTCGCCGCTTTCATGAGCTTCGTCTTCAGCCGCGGTCCATCCTTGCCGATCTCGAACTCCATCACGTCGGGGGATTGCTCCGAAGGGTGTTCACCCACGCACTTGAACGTGCCATTCACGCCATCCGCGATGGCCACGTATTCCCGCTTGGCGCGGATGCACGGTGGGTCGCTATTGTCGTCTTTGATGGGCTTGCTGCTGGCGACGATCGTCGCTCCGTCGCGGGCCTGAGACAGCGCATTTCGCGCGTCCTCACAGACCTCCGCGTCCTCGCCCATCTCACTCCAGCTGTCATACGACAGGCTGTGCCACGAGCAATGGTGAGGCGTCTGCAGGATGTCGTAGGACAGCCAGTCCGACCGCCGGGAGTGCCGCTGCCAGAGCCGTTCCCAAATGGCGACTTCCGCATCCCCACCGGTCAGAAACCGGCACCTGTCCCCGACCTGATCGCTAGCCAAAGAAAACTGGAGGATCGTGCTGGACTGGTTCTTGGACAGCGCCTCTTCTTCCTCGTCGTCATCGGTCTTGGGGAGCGGCGCCAGAAGCCGTGCAGGCATCGACCAGTCGTGCTGGCCGTTGATGCGCGAGAAGGTCTCGTCCACGCGCACGAGAATCGCCGTCAGGTCGTCGGTCTTGCCGTTTTCGTCCTCTCCAAGGATGAGGATGCGATCGCCGTCGCCGATAATGTCGCCAACGTCACGGAACTTCTGAACGCGGCGCCGGGCCTCCGTGTTGAACGATTTCGCATCGTCGCACAGCACGTTGTTGGACGAAGCGCGGCGGAACACCTTCGGCGACGACCACATCTCGCGGATGATGATCTTATCGTCCTTCTTCGACCATTCATCGGGCGGGCCGAGGTGGAAATGCTTCCGCAGGCCAGTGCAGTGGTCCTTGTCGGGATGGCTGAGAAGCAGCGCGTCCACGTACAGCCTGCCATCGGCGTCCCGCTCGAGACGCTCCCTGAGCATGCTAGCGACGTCTGGCGTATCGTCGTCAGAGTCGTCAGCGGCAGCCCGAATGTTGAGGTCAATCAGTATCTTGTGGCCGGAGTCGGTCTCGGTAAGCGTCATGTCGCCGTTACCGACCGGGAACAGGGTGATCTTCGATGCCATTGCGGCCTCCTAACCAGATGTGCCGACGCCGAGGCCGCGAGATCGGCCCTTGAATCGCCAGCGAGATTGGCGTAAAAATTATATGGGTAATGTTTCGCTGTCAATAGTGTTACTATACGGATCGGAGTCAACATGTCAGATGGCGACCCAGAGCTGCGCTGGGGGGGGGTGGAACAAAGGCTTGAATTCATTGAATTCAGACTGTTCTGGGAGGGAGGTATAAATCGGGCCGACATCACGGGCTTCTTCGGTGTGTCAGTGCCCCAGGCATCAAAGGACCTCACACAGTATCAGGAATTGGCGCCTGAAAATGTGCGATATGACCGCAGCCAGAAGCGATACTTCGCCACCGATTCGTTCAAACTCCGCTTCCTGAAGCCCGACGCAGATCGGTACCTCGCTCAGTTGACCTTCGCGGTTGACCCGATCCTGCACGGGGAGCGGACTGGGCTTGCCAGCCTGCCGAGCGTTGACACCATGCCGGTGCCGCATCGCCGTGTGGACGTGCTGGTCTTGCGCACGATCCTAGCTCCCGTGAGAGACGCGACCTCGGTGGGGGTCCTGTACCAGTCAATGAACGAGCTCCGGCCCGCGCCCATCTGGCGTCGCATCACGCCTCATGCCTTCGGCAGCACACCGAGAAAATACCGGTCAAGCAGGCCGAGATCGCGGATCTTGTACAGGGAACGCGCTGTCAGCCCCGCGAGTTGTCGGAATAGCGGTTCGTTGGCCGGACTATCCTTGATACTGGAACGGCTGAGTTCCGAGACGAATGGCGCGTGGAGATGAAAGCGCAGGTTTGAGGTTTCCTTTGCCGCAGTGAAATAGACTGCAACGCATCCAGGCTCGGCCGGGACGATGCGGAACTGTTTGGCGAAGGCCCCTCGTGTATCTAGCCGTTGCTCTCCGGACCGCGGTTCGAGTTCGAAGGCGATCGCGACGTGCTGACGTTCCAGCCCGGCGACCGCTTCGCTATAGCGGAGGAAGTGGGAACCGTCGACCGGCCTTCCGGCGATCTCGCGAAGTATCTCCAGGTGGTGATCGGAATTCAGAATCCGGAGCAATCTGCGTTCTTGGCCGCCTTCAACCTGCCATCGGATTTCTTCGATGTGAGTCAGGAACAGCAGTGTTTTATCGGAAATCTCGTTCAGGCCATTTCGTATCTCCGAGAAGGCTTGATCTTGCGATTTTTTGGCAGAATTGAATGGGAATTCGAACCGCGTACGTGAGCCGAGACCCGGATCAAGGGCCAACTCCTTTGGGAGCACTATTTCGGAGATTTCGAAGGCGTAGCTCGGAGACCATACGCGTGGCGTCTCCGTATAGGAGAACACAGCCTTGAAGCCGATCCCGAAGCGGCCGATTTGCTCGTCGTTCCCCTGTTTTGATCCCTCGCCAATATCGGTAATTGCCCAGATATCGTCCTCGTTGAACTCGCGACCGTTATGCTCGAACACCAGCCTGTCGGCGGAGAGAGAAAAGGCAATTTCCGACGCGCCTGTATCCTCGGCATTCTGGAGAAGTTCGTAGATAAAGTGTGCGGTATCTGGGTAAAGGTCCTCGACGATCCTGCGGATACCGGCATGCTTCTTCAGGGTAAGGGCAAGGGTCTCGCGATCTTGGCGCACCTGTTCGATAACATTCATACCCCATCGCCCCTTGTAATGAGAAGTACACCTCGGACAATCAAGGTTGCGTGAATGTCCGCGCTTTCCGCCAATTTCTCCAGTTCGGCAGTCCGGCGCTCGTAGTCGTGCGTGGCGCGTGCCAGTTCGCTTTCCTTCATCCGGCGGATTCTGTCGTTCGTTGCTTCGCCGATCTGGTTCTCCAGCAGCCCGCACCGCGCCCGGTGACTGGGTATTCAGGCTCTGGCGTCGATGCTGAACGAATTTCCGGTTCTCTGCCATGTGGTTTGCGCGCGCCGCGCGCCACGCGCCGTGATGGCGCTTGTCGAGCCGGTCGGTCTCGCCCTTGCCTGGCGGAAAGCGGGCAGGGGCGTCCGTTGCGGTCTCCAACAGAGACAGGACGGCACCATCGAGCTTCGGGTCGGAAGCAACGGCCAAGAGCGTATCGTCGGAACGTATGCCGACCTTGCGCCACTGGTACACAGCGAACGGGTATTCGCCGGGCGGGATGGTCTCGCTTGAGGCGACAAGACTGACCTGCACCGCCTCGGAGCGCTCCAGGCGCTGCGCCGCCTGCCGGACCAGGGGATGCAGGACGTTCAGATATACCGCCTTCGGCTCGGACGCAGCAGTCTCCTGGTCGAACGTGACTTGCAGCAGCGGGTCAGTGCCCTTGAGCCACTTCTCCCACTGCCGGGCGACCGGGTCGGTCGACCGGGGCTGCCTGCGGAGGTCGTCGAGCAGCTTCGCCCTGACCTTCTGGCCGAGCCGCAGCGTCCTGAGCGGTTTGTCGCCGAGCAGAAAATTGCCTTCGATCCCGGCCACGCTTACCAGATAAGCGGTCACGCACCGCCGCAACGCCTCCGGGGACAGCCAGAAGCTCTCGGCTTCCGATATCTCCTCGCGCCAGGACTGGTTGGGGACCGTCAGACCGAACAGTTCGGCCGGCCGGTCTTCCAGTGCGGCTTCTTCCTGAACTTGGCGGAGCTTGTTGTCTCCGAGTTGCTGGAGGCGTTCGGCGCGCTGTTCCGGCGTCAGCGTGAAGCTGTCGGCGATGTTGTGGATTTCCTGCGTGATCTCGCCGAGGATTTCCTCGCTGCCGCCGACGGCGTGATGGAACACGCCGATACGCATCAGGCAGCGTTCATAGATATCCGCGTCGACGGTGCCGGACGTCATCAGGTTGACGATGGCGACGCTCTCTCCCTGCTGACCGTAGCGGTCGATGCGCCCGATGCGCTGTTCGATGCGCATCGGATTCCACGGCAGATCGTAGTTGATCAGCAGATCGCAGAACTGGAAGTCCAGACCTTCGCCGCCGACCTCCGAGGACATCAGCACATCCAGTGCGTCCGGGTCGTCTTTCGGGAGGGCGAAGCGGCGGCGCAGGTCCGAGCGCTCATCGTCCCGAATCCCGCCGTGCACGAGACCGTAACGAAGTCCCGCGTCGGCAACGTGTTGCTCGACATAGGCAAGCGTATGGCGGAAGGTACTGAAGACCAGCGCCTTGTTGTTGTCCATCCGCCCCTTGTCCTGCAGGGCCCCGACGAAGGCCTCCACCTTGGGATCGACGGGGTCGAGCGCGTCGGTTTTCTCCAGGAGCGTATCAATGTCGGCCCGGATACCGGCGAGGAAGGCGGTATCGACGGAGGCATCGCCTTCGGCCCCGCCCGTCGCTTCGAGGCTGTCGAGCTTGCCGGCGAGCATGTCGCGCAACAGCGGGGCCAGGCCGTAGAGGCAACTGGCCGCCTGGCGACGAATCGTCGTCATCATGAAATTGACGTTCTGCTCGCCGTGGGCATTCGCCAGGATGCGGGATACGACATCAAGCAGGTCGTCGTGCAGGCGGCGCTGGCCGGATGTGAACTCGACCGTCAGGGTTTCCGGCCGGCGGGTCGCAAACTCCCCGATGTCCCGGCGGCGCGTCCGGTTGATCATCGGACTGAAGGTGTAGAGTTCCTCCATGGAACGGATGATGCGGATGCGGCTGGCGCCGTCGATGCGCTGTTCTGCGAGGCGGCCGTAGATGTCCTGGAACGTCGGCGATTCTCGCAGGAAAAGGCGGCCCCATTCGGTTCGTGCGGCATCGTCCAGGCAGGCGCGCGCCTCCTCCTGCCAGCGGTTTTCTCCGGTTCGGCAATGGCCGACTGCCGCATTGATGAACCCGTTGGGCGCAGCCATCTGCTCGAAGCTCGGGCGGTCGATGACGAGATCGGGCCGCAAAACATTCAGCAGGGTAAAGAGGTCCCCGCTCCCAAGCTGCACCGGAGTGGCGGTCAGGAAAACCGCCGCTTCGGCATGGTCGCAAAAATAGCGCACCGCCTGATGAAGGTAGGTATCCGCGTTACGAATGTGGTGTGCCTCGTCGACAATCACGAGATCGAACCTGGGCGGCGGATCAAGGGCGAGTAGTCCGGCGCCGGCCCTAATCCGTTTTCCGTTTTTGCCGAAAAGCAGTTCCGAATCGAACAGGGAGAACGGAATAATCGCCTTGGCGTAGCGGTCGGGCCATTCGCCTTCCAGGTCTGTTTCCCGCAGGCAGTGACGCAACGTTCGACCGTCGAGAGCCTCGAAATGCTCGTCGAAACGTTTCATCTCCAGGAACCACTTGCGCTCGGTCACCAGCGCCCTGGGGCAGATCACCAGCACCGAGGAAATGTCCGCCCGGGCCCGCAGCTCCTTAACGATCAGTCCGGCCTCGATCGTCTTGCCCACACCCACCTCGTCGGCGATCAACAGGCGCGGCCGGTCGGCCCGGATCAACCTCATGACGGGACGATACTGGTAGGGCACGAAGTGAACGCGACCCGACCGCAGCGAATACAGGTTGGCGGTGGATGGCGAGAGCAGATGCAGGCCGGTCAGATGGGCGCGCAGGTTGTCGGCGCTGATCAGTGAAGGTTCGTCGGCGGGATCAAGGGGCCGCAGCTGGCTCTCGTAGTAGGCGGCCTGACGACCGTCCTGGAACACCTGGTAGCGGGGTTCGGCGTCGCCGGGCATGACGGCGATGATCGGCACGACGGTATCCGGGTCGGAGCGCAACCCCACGAGGTCGCCGACCTTGAACAGTGCCGATACGGTTTGGGGGAAGGCGACCGGTATTTCGGGTGCGCCGGGTGCTGCGGCCTGCTCGTTAGTACTGGCCGGGTCGCCCGTGGCATTCGGAGTGGTGTCCGACGGTGCCGCGAGGTCGGCGAGGGCGGCTCTCCTGATCGCCTCGACTGCGGCAACGGAAGCGGGCGCCGCGCCGAGCATGTCGAGAACCCGGGCCAAGGTATCGGCATCGCGGTAGATGTCCTCCGCCGCCACCGGCGCCGCCGACAGGTGCGCCCACCGGTTGCGAACGGACTGCAGTTCGCGGACCCAGTCGCGCCCTTCGCGCGGCAGGGCGCATGTCTGGGAAAGCTCGTACCAATTTCGGTCGAGGACGCGCAGCAGGGCTGCAAGGTCGAGTTGCTCCAGCCTGGCGATCCCGCGTTCCTCCACGGTGCGCTGCTGCTGGAAGCTCAGGCGGTCCACGACATTCTCGTTCCACCAGCCTGCGCCAAGGGCCGGCAGGCGCTTTGCGAGGGCGGACGCCAGCTCGGTCGTTGCGGTATGAATCAGACCATGCATGAAGGTGTTTTGCCAAATCCCTATCCCGGATCATGTGTGTAGCGTCTGCATGCGCTGTTTCTCAACCGCTCGTTCGCGTCGCGCCTGTGCAAGCTCGTAGCTCGCCTGCATCCGCATCCAGTGTTCTGCGGTTCCCCAGCCGATATCCTCCAGCGCCAGCGCCATGTTGGCCGACACCCCCGCCTTGCCGTTCAGCAAGCGCGACAGCGTTCCGCGCTCGCAGTCGAGCCGAGCCGCCGTATCGGTCACGTTCCAGCCCACATCGTCCATGCTCTCGCGAATGAGTTCGCCCAGGTGTGGCGGGTTCAGCATCGGGCCGACGCGATCTCCTGCAATATCGTTCATGGTCACACTCCCTCCGGTCAGTGATAGGCGATCAGATCCACATCCATGGCCTCGCCGTCCTCGAATCGGAACACCACGCGCCAGTTGCCCGAGACGCGAATGCTCCACTGGTTCGCACGATCGCCCTTCAGCGGATGCAGCCGGAAGCCCGGCGTGGCGGCATCGCACGGATGCGTTGCCTCTTGCAGCCGAAACAGGATGCGCTTCAACCGTGGCGCGAGAGTAGCAGGCACCCGTGCCGGATTGTCCCGCTCGTGCAGCGCCCGCAGTCCCTTGTGCCTGCTCTTCATGATTCACTGTAGCGCGCCACGCCACACGCCGCAAGTGTCCGCCGTGTCGTCACGACCAGCGGCAACATTGCGGAGCAGTAGTGGGAGCACCGCCCGACGACGATCCGCGGCAACCCGTGCGGCGACCGTTGTTCGTCGGCGGAAGCGTCCGGGCCCGCACGGTCGCCAACGGTACGGGCCAGGCGAATGACGCCGCCGATGAACGGAACTGCGCGCATTGATTTGTTACCTCGTACTTCCTATAGTGCCGCTCGGAAGCCGCGCGGTGATTCGCCGGACTGTCTCCGCAAGTGCGCGGCGGGGGCTGTCGCTCAAGCGCCGCTTGGGCTGAATGCCGATGACACAACGGCTTGCATCGCCCGCGGGTTGAGCGGTCAGGAAGCGCGATTGGAACGCCCTTCAGCGCGGTGGTTCTCACACCTGACGCACTGATGGTGCCCTCAACACCGGAGTTGCGGCTGTCTGCGCAGGAGTGCGCACGAAGGTGACCGGTCGCAGGGGTGCGCCGCTCTGACCTGCCGAGAAGACCTACCACCGATCAGTGACTCACTGCGCTCTTCGACACGCTGGCGACGATGTGCGCATGCTCCGCCTGCAGTATGAACGCGCAGACCGTCCGCTACGGATCGAATACTCTCGGGCATCGTGGTATTGGCCTCGCGCCACTGATCGGTGGCGCTGGCTGGCGTGCGAGCCGGGCCCTGCTTCTAGCGGGGATGCCGCCGCATTCGAGCCGTGCATCGGTCGATTGAAGCGCAGGCTGGCCGTGGAACGAGGGCATCGACCGTCTGTCGGATCGGGGCCGCATCGGATCATGCAGCATCCGGCAGAAGCGGCAACCATGGCCGATTCCGCAGGCAGGAAGACGCTGAAAAGCGTGTCCGCGCGCTCCCGGAACCGTGGGAACGCATCGAAACGGACGCCAGGGGAAGCGCCCTGAGCGCCAACCATATCCTGCTCGAACTCGCCATCGAATCTCTCGACCGACGGGCACCCGTCGACACCGACACCCGAATTCAGGTCACAAGGGCCTCGCTGTTTGCCATTCAGGACATGATCGCAGGTGGACGGAAAGACGAAGATCGCGCGGGGCGGCCGCGAGACCCCACACCCAGACAGCCGCGACCGACCATGCACCACAAGGGAGCTCAGCGTGTCTGCCATAACTTCACGCCCCATGCCGAATTCCCACCGTCTGCCGGCTTTGCCTGCACGACCGCAGCGAACCTGTCGTAGCAATCCGCAACCAACCCGGAGACCAATTGCAAACGTGCACCGTAACGAAAGGTCGGCAGTGTATTCTCAGGCAACAGGGCCGCGCGGCTCACAACGCAAAGTGCCTTGCGGCCCCTGGCGCCGCTCCGCAATACGGGCGTCCAGGTTTCGAACGAAGCTGAACGGATCCTGACCGGACTTCGGGTTGCCGGCCCTGTTCACCGCGGTCGTATCCATCCCTTGCACCTGGACAGGCAGGCGGATAGCGTGGCCATATGTTCGATGCGCTCGCTCCGGGCCATTCGGAGCCACGCCAGGGGCAGGCCCGCCCGCCCCACTTGGCCGCAGGCGCCGGGGCCGCGAAGGGAGAGACGCGATGACCCGCCGCCGTCTTCCGATCGGGATCCAGGACTTCCGACGCCTCCGGGAGACCGACAGCTATTATGTCGACAAGACCCCGCTCATCCGGGACCTGGTCGAGCAGGGCGACTCCTATTTCCTGTCCCGACCTCGTCGGTTCGGCAAGAGCCTGCTGCTCGACACACTGGGGTCGCTGTTCGCCGGTCACGAACCCCTGTTCCGGGGACTGGCCATCCACCCCCACTGGGAGTGGGCTGCGCCGCATCCGGTGGTGCGGCTGAGTTTCGACGGGAAGTACAACGAGCCCGGGGACATCGAGCGCAACATCCTGACCCAGCTTGAACTGATCGAACGCGAGGCCGGCCTTCCGCCCGCTTCCTGCAGGAGCGGCCCCGAACGCCTGCTCGACCTGCTCAGCAGACTGCACCGCAGTACCGAACAGCGGGTGGTGGTGCTGGTGGACGAGTACGACAAGCCGATCCTCGACGTGCTCCACGACCCGGCGCTTGCGACGGCCAACCGGGACTACCTGCGGGGCTTCTACGGTATCGTCAAGGGCAGTGCCAGACATGTCCGCTTCGTCTTCGTCACCGGGGTCAGCATGTTCTCGAAGGGCAGCCTGTTCTCCGGGCTCAACAATCTGAAGGACATCAGCCTTGATCCACGCTTCGCCACGATCTGCGGCTACCGCGAGGAGGATCTGGACCGAGTGTTCGGGCCCGAGCTGGCCGGACTGGACCGGAAGGAGATCCGCACTTGGTACAACGGCTACCACTGGTGGGGCGGGGAGCGGGTCTACAATCCCTACGATGTCCTGCTGCTCCTGCGGCGCCGGGAGTTCCGGCCCTACTGGTTCGAGACCGGGTCGCCGGACTTCCTGTTCCGGCTGCTGATGGAGAGGTCCGTGAGTCCGATGGAACTGGAGGGGCGGCTGGCGGACCGAGCGTTGGTCTCGAAGTTCGATGTGGGGGACATCGACATCAAGGCGCTGCTCTTCCAGACCGGCTACCTGACCATCGCAGAGGAGGAGAGGCAGGGGCACAGGACCCTGTACCGGCTGGACTATCCTAACCTGGAGGTCCGGCTCAGCCTCAACGACGAGTTGCTCGCCTGGCTGGGGCAGCAGGGCGCCGAGCCGCTGGAGCGGGGGCGGGCGTTCTGCGCGTTGCTGGAGGCGCACGACTTCGCGGGCTTCGGCGAGACGCTCCGGGCCTGGCTGGCGGGGATCCCCTACCAGTGGCATGCCAAGGGTGACCTGGCGCGCTACGAGGCCTGGTATGCGAGCCTCTTCTACATGTGCCTGCGCGCGGTCGGGGCGGACTTGAGCGTGGAGGAGGCCTCGCATCGGGGCCGGGCGGACCTGGTGGTACGGCTCGGGGGGCAGGTCTTCGTGCTGGAGTTCAAGATGGCCGACGGCGAGGAGGGCAGTGCGGCCGCGCTGGATGCGGCGCTGGCGCAGATGCGGGCACGGGGCTATGCGGAGGCGTACCGCGCCCACGCCGGGGCGGTCCACCTGATCGGCGTGGCCTGCGGGCGCGAGGCACGGAACCTCCTCGCCATCCGCGCCGAGCCCGCATGAGCGGGATCCGCACACGCCCCGCCGCCGCTGCCCGCTGCCCTTTCGTCCTCAGGGTGCGGTTCGCGGATCCCGGCGGGGATCAAGGCACGGCGCCAGAACTCGGCTTCGACAGCCGATCGGAAACCGGTGCTCGGTCAGGCTCCCGTTCCTCCAACAGATAGCCGCCGCGGCCCCCGGTGATCCGTGCAGCGGCCGTCCGGCTCGAGTCCGGGGCGAGATGCGCGTACCGGGCGGGCGTCTACCCCCGGGGCATGACAGAGGGGATTGCCGATCCTCGTCAGGCGCTCGCCGAGGGCCCGGGACGCGAAGGGCCGTGATCAACTCGGATGCACCGCCCTTTGATAGCGTCCGGGCGGGCCAGAGATTGCGGCTATCCGGGCGGGGGCGGGCGCCGGTATGAGCGTGGCGACAACAGGGACTGCGGCCCGTTCCGCAACGCCCGTGCGACCGCGGACGAAATCTGCGGGGCGGGTTGGCGGACAAGCCGGAGCCACAAGCCTTTGTCCCGTGATTTCCGATAGCAGCATCCGATGGAGGGAAGGCTCTTTGCAGGACTCCCGACCGAACAGGCGGCGGCATGGGGATCAGCATCGCCGTCCGTGCCATCGCCTCCGGGGACAAGTCCTGGCTCGGGCGCGAAGCCCGGCAAGGCGGTGTGTCGCTGGAAAAACTGGGGCGCCTCCTGATCCACGAGAAGCGCACGGAATCCGACTGCCTGTCCCGCCGCGGCGGCGGCCACGCGAGGGCTGGCCAGCGGGCCCCGCAACACTGGGGCCGCCCCCTCGATCCTTGGCCGGTGCCGCCGCGATGAGGATCGTTCCCACCACCGGTGGCGGTCGCGTCGGTGCCAGGGTCCGCTGCGAGGGAGCATCTGCCGGCGCGGCCGCTGCTCGGAGCCGGTCTCGCCGTGGTAGCGTCAGGGCATGAGTCGGCGCATGCCCCACGAGATCCCCCCGGGAGACGTTGCCCGCACCCGGATCACCACCCGGCTCCGAACCGCGGGCTGGCAGGTCCAGGGCAGGGACGCGCTCGACCGCGACGCGGGCCCCGGCAGTGCGCGGTGCGCCGCGCGGCCTACTCCGGAATGGCCTTTGTTGTAATGCGAATTAAAGGCGGTTGCACCGATTGCCGCCACACCCATGAGGGGAAAGGCGATCTGCCAATTATCTGCGGGCATGAAGTGCTCGACGATACCATGGGTCGCATGGAAACCGGCAATTGCGGCGGGCGCGCCAAACGCAAGCGCGACCAGAAGCTTGAGCCAAGGCGGTTTGACCAAGGTAATCAGCAATCAGCCAACCACGAGGGTTGCAGTGGCAGCAATCATGCCAACTGCAACAGCTCCGGCCAATCCAGCATCGGTGTGATATCCTCAGATGCCGGCAGACGTGCCGGCGAAGGCGAGCAGGGCGAAGCTGGTAATTGTGTAAAGCAGCCAGCACATTGCTGTGATGGCAGCAAGCACCACGACGATCGCGAGAGTGATCCTGGTGGCGTCTTCGTTAGGAGTGTTCGGACGGACCGCCTCCACCACCCTGGCACACCAATCAGGCCATCATGAAATCAATTATGGTGCGACCCATGACGACTGATTTGAGCTCTATCGAGACTCTTGTCTTAGGGTCTCTGGCTGGCATTTCCCGCCCTTAGCTGCCATTCGAACGGAGGAGACTAGGCGTCCGCTCCAGAGCACTGAGCGGACTTTTCGAACGTTTGGTCATTCAACTGTATCCGGTGGAACCGATCGTTCGTACGTTCGTCCAATGGAGATGCTCTGAGATCAATCCCCTCGACGATATCATTCTGTCATTACATAATGAAGTCCGCATTACTTAGGGAGATGTTGAGATGACGCGCAATACTAGCGAAGTTGTCGTCCAATTCAAGGTCTCGCCAAAGATCAAAAAGGCCATTAAGGCGATGGCACTAGAGCGTGACGAGACAGTCCGGTCTCTAATTCTCAAAGCCCTCAGAGACAAAGGGCTCCATGTCGTCAAAGACGAACTGGGAGATCGTCGGAGGGGAAGCGAACGATGACAGCGTCGATAGAATCTGCGTCCGTGATAGACTTGTTCTGCGGCGCGGGCGGCTTCTCCTATGGGTTTCGCGAGAAGGGTTTTACGGTGGTTGCAGGCATCGACGCCGACGAAGCGTGCCGCCATGCTTACGAAGCGAACATCAAGGCGCCGTTCCTTCGCAAAGACGTGTCGTCTCTCAAGGGGGCCGACATGAAGGAGTTGTTTCTTGATCGAGACCCCTCCATTCTTGTAGGTTGCGCCCTTTGCTAACCCTTCTCTACGTACAACCAGAAAAACGACAATCCGAACTGGAAACTTTTGCGGGACTTTGGGCGGCTCATCACCGAGAGCCGACCAGATGTTGTGTCTATGGAGAACGTTCCACGTCTGCTGAATTTTCGTGGGGGAGCGGTCTTCCGCGAGTTCACCGACACTCTTCGCTCAGCCGGATACGAGGTCGTTTTCGACATACTTTTCGGACCGGATTATGGCCTAGGGTCTGTTAACGCTATCACAAGGCATCAATGATGAGGGCGAAGACGCTGCATCCGAGGAAGAGCACGTCGCGTTGCTCGAAGCGCGTGAAGAGGCGGCGGCATCCCTGCAAGCGACGCAACACCCGCGCGATTGCGGTGCGCCGCGTGGACAGCTCCCGGGCAGACGCCCAAGGGCTCACCCGGGTGCGCCGCGGCGGCCCCACGGGCGCCTACCCCAGTGCCACGGCCCAGGGCCGCGGCTGGGCGCCCGCGGACGCCCGGGCCCTCAGCACCGCGGGAGGAGCGGGGGGCGGGCCCCGGCGAGGCAGCAATTGGCGGCCCGCCGGGGCGGCGGGGGCGGGCCCGGGCGAGCGCGCGCAGGCGAGCGCCGGGCGAGCGTCCGCGGCACCCCTAGGCCTCGTGGGGGGCCAGCCGCCCCGGGAGCGGCCGAGGGATGGAGGACCGGTTGTTTTCGCGCCCCCGGGCCGGCGGGAGGGACCTGGACGAGGGGGCGGGCGAGCGACCGGGCCGCCCGCGTGAGGCGCCCGCTCGGTTCCCGGTGCAGATGCGCGCAGACCCGGGCGAGCCCCCCGGTTTGCGACCCGCGGGGCAGCCGGAGGAGAGGGGGGGGGGCCAGGTGCCACATCGGGCCGGCAACCCGCGCCCTGTGCCGCCCTGCGCGGCGACCGACCAGAGGGCGGGGAGCACGGGGTGAGGGGAGAGGCGGACAGGGCCGCGCGGCACCGGGAGAGGAGGCGCGATCCGGGCGTCGTGAGCTTGCGTGCGGTCCCTACAGCCAGGAGACCAGAATCATGCAGAATCATGCACATGAATGTGAACAGGCCCTAGTTGATTTATACAGATCCTCCAAGAATGACACAGTGTCCACAACCAACCTTTCAATTTGAACCTGCCAGTCGACGCGAGGGAGTCGGTCGATTCGCTGGTGGCAAGCTTGACATCGGCCGGGGGTGGGCGGCGGCTGCGCGAGGGAGAGTCACCTAGCGGGCTATTCGCACGTCTGGAGAAAGGCTTCGTTGATCCCCGTCATCCCAATAGCATGGAGCGCCAGTTGCGTACCGTGCTGGCGCAGCAGGTCTGTGGCTTGGCCCTAGGTGACGAGGATCGCAACGATCATGATGAGTGGCGCGATGATGCGTTGCTGGCCCTGAGGGCGGGTCACCCGGAGTTTACCGGTGCACGCGGCGAATGTCGGAAGGGGCATGGGAAGAAGCGCGGGGACGGGGACCACAAGCTGGCCGGTTCGGGCCCCCTGCCCCGTTTGGAACTAGGGGTGCCAAAAGAGCGGCTGCCGACCGCGACAAGCGCATTGAGGGGGCTGCCGGGCAGATGAACCCGTGACGGATGGATTTGTTCCTGGAAGACTATGACAGGCAGCCGAAGGTGATCTGGCTGGATCTGGAGGCGACCGACGCCCCGCTGCATGGGGATCAGCAGGGATAGTGCTTGCACGGGTATGCCAAGCACGACTGCGACCTGTCGTTGTCTATCTTTTGGGGCGAGCACCAGTTGCGTGCGCCCCCTCGCGAGGCGAGTGGGGAGCCTACTGCTGGCCGCGTGGAGGAGTTGGCGCCGATCATTCAGCAGAGGCGTGCGAAGTGGCCAGAGGTTCCCCTTGTCATTCGGAAGGATTCGGGGTGTTGCCGGGAGTGGATCATGGCTTGGTGCGACCAACACGCGGTGCATGATGTATGGGGTCTGGCCGGCACCAAGCGGTGGGTGGAACAGCTCGAAAAGGAAAGGGGCGAGGCCCGTGCTCAACACGAGACGACAGGGGAGGCTGTGCGACGCTTCCGAGCATTCCGCGATCGCACACGCAATGCGTGGAGGCGGGACCGGCGTGTGATCGGCACAGCGGAGTTTGCGGACAAAGGAGCCACCCCGCGCTTCGTGGGCACCAGGTGACAAACTCCCCGTCATACGAGGCTTCGTCTGGAGCCACCCCGCGCTTCGTGGGCACCAGTCTGTCGGAGACCGATGCGGAGGCCCGACACTGGTACGAGGAGATGTACTGCGCCCGTGGGGACATGGAGAAGCGGATGAAAGAGCAGCAACTGGGCATGTTCGCGAATCGCCCCAGCGGTGCCCTGCGGAAAGCCCACCAACGGCGGCTGGACTTGAAACCTTTGGGCAACTCCTGGCGCGTCTGCCAAGGGATCCTCCCTGGCACGCGACGGGATAGCGGCACCGACGGCTCGATGGTGAGGGTGCGGCGCAGATCCTCCCTGGCACGCGACGGGATAGCGCCCTGACGCTTGAGGCCGGCGTCTCCCGCCTGCGATCCTCCCTGGCACGCGACGGGATAGCAGTCATTTCCCAAGCCCTTTGTTCTCGGTGATCCATCTCACCGAGGGCTGCCCTCGCCCTGCTTTCGCCAAATGACTCCAAAACGGTGCGCAAACTGCCGTTTCGACCCCTATTGACCTCGATTCGCCTCCGTTCATCTCCGTTCAGATCCATTCGGCGCCTTGATTCAGGCCTAACTCATCCCCAAAATCGATTTCAGCGGCAAATTTAGCCTGTTTGCACAATCGGTGAAATATGCGGGCTAGGGCCGCGCGCCGCTGCCAATACCGCTCAGACAAGGGTCGGCCAGAGGATTGCGGAGCAAGCCTTACCTTCTCAATAGGCTGAGAGTTCAGCGACACTTTTGGCGACACTATCTCAGTTCGTCACGAACCGGCCCTACCCGCCTACACGACAAGGGCCGGAATCAGGCAGCCGGCCCAGACCGACGCCACTGGTGGCAATGGTGTCGGTCCGCAGCGCCGCGCTGGACAACCCTAGCCGCAACCCGCTGAAGACAATGAACAATACGCCGACCACCAAAATCTCCCGGAAGTCCTTGAACCACAACGGACCGTGTCCCTTGTGGAGTTCGATCAGGCGTTTTTGCAGGTCCGGCATATTACGCTTCACCGCTACGGAGTCAGCGTCGACCGAAATTTCATAGTAAGTTCGCGAGGTCGGACGGGTGTAGAGGGTATTCCCGCTCTGATCCTCACGTACTCAAAGTCATGCGTGATATTGCTATTGCGTAGCAGGGGTCCGCACATCGGCCTCAAGGGAGGGGGAACCCGGATTGAGCCCAACTCCGGAGGGGACAGCCACCGGGGTGCTGGTCACTGTCCCCTTGATGCCAACGAGATAGAGCCCCAGGAAATGGCGATAAGCAACAGGGCTGGCGCAAAAAACGCTGCCACATACAGATACAGGCTGATCCAAAAGTTGCGCACGATGACAACGGACCCCAAAGACGAAGAAAGCCCGTTAAGGGGGGACATTCCTTACGGGCTCTGCACTTCGTAGTGGCTGGCCTCTTGGCGTATAAGTGATCTTGGAATTCAATTTCAAGAGGATGACCCGTACTGGCCAGCCAATCTATGCTGTAGGATGAAGAAGAGCGGTCTAATGCTGCGAACATCCGGGTGGCGAAAGTAAAGCGAAAGCGCTAGAGTTCCTGTTGGACGGATAGTCCTATGCAACACCCCACTACCCGGCCCAAGGGGCGCGGCACGCCCCGCAATCCAACGAATCGCTTCGAGACCATAGCCTATCAACCTGATCCTACCGATCCTGACATTCCGGATGTCGGCCCGAAAACCCGCCTTCTGCACGACCCCTCGCGGACGATCCTCAGCTATAACACCAGCCCGGATGTCGGTTTTCGAGTCAGCCTCAATCCCTACCGCGGGTGTGAGCACGGCTGCATCTACTGTTACGCCCGCCCGACCCATGAATGGCTCGGCTTCTCAGCCGGCCTGGACTTCGAAACGAATCTGATGGTCAAACAGGACGCCCCCCAACTGCTGGACAAAGCGCTGGCCGCACCGTCCTGGCAGCCCCAGCCGATCTTTTTCAGTGGGATCACCGACGCCTACCAGCCGGTTGAGCGCAAGCTTGAGTTGACCCGTGGCTGTCTCAAGGTACTGGCCGCCTATCACAACCCGGTCTGCATTATAACCAAGAGTGCTTTGGTGACCCGCGACTGTGATTTGCTGGCTCAACTGGCCGAAGATCAGGCCGCCTGGGTGGGCGTATCGCTGACCACACTTGACGCCGAGTTGGCCCGTCGTCTCGAACCGCGGGCCTCGACCCCGACACGTCGCCTGGCCGCCATTGCCGCTCTAGCCGAGGCAGGCATTCCGGTTGGCGTGACGATCGCCCCCATCATTCCCGGACTGACCGACCACGAAATCCCAGCTCTACTCAAGGCTGCCACCCAGGCCGGTGCGCAGTTTGCCGGGCATACCATCGTGCGACTGCCGTACGGCGTGGCCGCCCTCTTCAGCCAGTGGCTGGAAGACCATTACCCCGCACGAAAAGACAAGGTCCTGAACCGGATTCGTTCAATACGACAGGGAAAGCTGAACGACGCACGATGGAAGACGCGGATGCGGGGGGAAGGGGTGGTGGCCGAGGCGATTCAGGGCCTGTTTGCCACAATGAGCCGCAAGGCCGGGCTGGAGAGGTCCTTCCCCCAGTTGTCGACCGCGGCCTTTCGGCAGCCCGGCCAGACCCGTCAGCTGGCTCTGTTCACGGCCCCCGGCGGCATCTGAGCAAATTGTCCACCGGCGCCAGACGCTCCGCCTCCGAGGCTGGTCACATCGCATCTTTGCGAATCAGCCCCTTCAAGTCGTCCTCCCAGGGGGGGAGCTCTAGGCTGCCCGGAACCTCAACGAGATGGAGCCGGTGATTGCCCTTGGGACCGGTACCTTCACTGGTATCAATGATGCGGAGTTGGTCCGCAAAACCACCGGCCTGCAGGCGCTCCCATTCTTCTTCCCAGAGCAGAATGAAATAGCCGGTCTGCGGGGTTGTGGGCGGGAGATAAAAAGGGATGCGCCGGTTGGCATAATACAGGGCTCCGCTATCAAAGCTCCGAAAGAAGAAGAGAGGCTGCTCGCCCACCCGTTCGACAACGCGGCCCATAAAGGGCCGAAAGGTCCGCTCAGCGGCAAGAGTGGGCTGAATCACATGGTTGATGAGCAGGAAGATGCTTGTCGTGAACACCACCAGTCCGCCAAACATGCGATCCCAGGACTGGCGCCGCAATCCCCAGACCAGTAAGACCATTGCGCTACCCACGCCCAGAAACCAGCCGGTAAACGCTCCGGGGTGGTCGAGAACAATACCCGTGAACATGGGCAGATTGCTCTGGTCTTTTGGATGCAGGAACGGTCGGATCAGACCCAGCGGATCAAACCCGCCGGCCTGAGCGAGCACACCAAGCATGGCCAGACCGACCACCCCACAGCAGACCGCGCCAGCCGCCTTCAGTAATGCGAGAAAGCCGGAAGGCAGGGCGACCTCTCCTCGGCGGAGTTCCTGCCACCACGCTCCTAGCAGCAGGGCAATAGCCGGATAGATAGGCAGGATGTACACCGTACGCTTACTGCTTGAGGCCGAATAGAACAGAAAAATCGTGACGATCCAGACAATCGGATAGGTAAAGTTTTTCTCGGCCCAGTCCCGTCGGCATCGGTATAAAAAATAGAGTAGCGGCGGAAAGAAAAAACTCCACGGAGCCATGCCCAGAAACAGGTTGGGGACGAAATAATAAAAGGGATGGACATGCCCGGCACCGGCCGACCCACTCGACACAAACCGCAGCACATTCTCTTTCAGGATCTGCTTCTCATAAAATGCCTCGCCACCATACCACAGGGCCAGCGCGTACCACGACCCGGCGATGAGCACGAACAGCAGGCCGCCAGTGACGAGAGGCAGGTGACGGACAAACCGCAGGTCGCGTTTGACGCACAGGAACACGCCGATCACCAGACCGGGCAACACCGCGCCAATCGGCCCTTTTGCCAGGGTTGCCAGCCCGAGGAGACAGAAGAAGCCGAGCGCCTCGATCCACCCGACCCGTTGCCGGCGATACATGGACCAAAAGGAAAGGAAGGCCGCAACCAGAAAAAAGGTCAACGTCATATCCACCCGGGCCGTCGTCGCGGCCCGGACCCACTCAAAGCTGGTAGCCAGAGTCAGACCGGCAATCAATCCAGCCTCGACACCCCACAGGGCGACACCGACCCGATAGGTCAGGAGCACACCGAGGAGAGCCAGTAGCGCGGAAGGCAAGCGAATCGAAAATTCGCTCAACTGCCCCAAGGTCAGCGCAACCGACGTTCCCAGCCAGTGAAAGAGCGGAGGTTTGGACGGGATAATATGACCGTTGCGTAAAGGGAGAATCCAGTCACCGTTATGATAGATCTCCCAGACAACAGTGGCCTCACGCGGTTGTCCCTTGGTGTAAAAAGGGATGTCCTCCAGGCCCCAGATGAATATCAGGCCACAGAAAAGGCTGAGAAACACACCAAAGAGGAGAACGCGGGATGGCAACAGCTTCTCCTCGACGATATGAACGGCGCGTACGAGGCAGCGGTTCACGATGCGGATCTCTCGTCTCCGGGTTCATCTGATGTTTCAGGCGATACCCGCTCTTCGGACTCGGACGGGGCCGGGAAGACGGTTGTCCCCGTTTCTCCATCGTGCGCGGGCTGAGGGAGCAGCGCGGCAAGCACCAGGCGATGTTTCTTGTTCGGCCCCTTTCCCTCACTCGTGACCAGACGCTCAAGGTGCGGCTGGTGCTCTGAGAGTTGAGGCCAATCGGTCTCACGGACGAGCAAATAGAACGGCGCGGCCGTCTGTGACGTGTCTCCCTGTCCGCCCCCTAGGTCAGATGGGGAGCCGTGCCCGGTATCCGGTGGCTGCCGGAGGGCACGGCGACTCATTTCAGGAATACGGCGGTCAGCGTAGAAAATCGCTCCATAGTCAGAGGCGGGATGGTAAAAATACAGTGGCGCGTCCCGCACCATGGAACGCACGCCCAGCATAAAGGGTTTATATGTCCGCTCTTGGGCCAGGAGCGGGTGAAACAGGGCGTTCGCAAAGTACAACGATGCGGAGACCCAAACCGTCAACGCGGCAAAGACCCGTATCCAGCGGTCTTGGCACAGCCCCCAGACATACCAGCCGGCTGCTCCGGCGAGCAGCGCAATCCAAATACACACGAGGGGAAACCGGCCTTGTAGACTCTGCGCGACAATGGGCAAATTCGCCCGATCCCGGGGATGCAGGAAAGGGGAAACCAGATGATCCAGATCAAAACCGATCCCGTGAGTGATCAGCACGATGAGGATGAGGGCCCCAGCACCACTCAGAGCGAGCGCGCAGCCTCGAACGACGCGTTTGACCGCGGGCGATGATAACACTCGCGCCCCTTCGATCAATTCCTGCCACCACCACCCGAGCAATAAGGCCAGAGCCGGATAGAGCGGGAGGATATAGTTACTGCGTTTCCCGGACGCCAGCGTAAAAAAGAGCAACTCAACCCCTACCCAGATTACCAGGTAGAGCTGTTTCTTCTCCCGCCATATGCCGCCTGACCGGTAGAGCGTAAACCCAAGCGCGGGCAGGAAAAGGCTCCAGGGCAGCATCCCGACAAAAAGGGTTGGCACATAATACAACAGGGTGTGCTCTCGGCTCGGCCCGCCTTGCTCGCTGGCGAAAAATCGAAACACGTTCTCGTCCAGAATCTGGCGTTGGAAAAACTCTCCGCCGCCTTGGGAGAGGGCCAGCACGTACCACGACACGGCAATGCCGCCTGTTATCAGTAGCCCTTGGCCGAGACACAGGCGGCGAAGAAAAGAGAGTTCCCTCGTCCACCACAAAAAGGTGCCCACAATCAGAACGGGCAACAGCAACCCCAGCGGCCCTTTGGCCAGGACGGCAAAACCGATGCAGGCGTAGAAGAGGAACAGCGTCCGTCGTTGTCCCCCCCGTTCCTGGAAAGCCCCGAAAAAGAAAAACTGCGCGGCCGTCAGGAAAAACAGCAGGACCATATCGCTTCGTGCATTGATTGACCACCGGACCCATTCCGGGCAGGTGGCCAGGATCAACGCGGCCAGCAGCCCGACGCGCCAGGACCAGAGCGCGCGCCCGAAGAAAAACGTAGCCAGAACTGTTGCAGTGGCAAACAGGGCGGAAGGGAAACGGACCGCCAACTCGCTCACCTGACCGGTGAGCAAGGAGACTATGGCACCAACCCAGTGAAACAACGGCGGCTTGAGCGGCTGTTCGACTCCGTTCCGAAGAGGGAGGACCCACCCCCCCCCGTTCACCATTTCCCAGACGATCAGGGCTTCCTTTGACTCTTCGTAATTGTAAAAAGGGATGCGGCCGAGATCTAGAAAATAGAGGAGAAAACAGAGAAAGAGGAGTCCGGCAACAACCTGGCGGGTGCGCTGCGGTTCGTTCATGCACTACCTCGGATACCGAAGGCACTATCTGCAGGAGGATGGGCTGTCAAATCCCCCAGCAGACCTCTTTTGCTCAACAGTCGGACCGAGAACGGGGTGGAGCAGACCGGCAGCCGGGGCGGGGTTCTGCGGAAAATCAACGCGAGGGGGAGGCTCCGTTCCGTCTCAGCACCCGGTAGTGGGTGAGGAGCTGGCCGACGCGTTCCTGCTCGGAAGTATACCGTCTCAACTCCAGGAAGAGTTTGACCAATTCGTCTTCCCCTGCTTCGTCGGCAGGCTGTAAGACCTTGAGCAGTTCTTCCACCAAGCCGGGGAATTTCTCGCTGGGAATGTAGTAGTGCGCCCAGCCAAACTCGCAGTGGCGATGAAGGAGCTTTGCAATCATTTTTTCTAAATTCCCCTGGCCCGTCATGACCGCCTTGCCTCCTCCGTACAGCGCCCCGCCACCTTATTGACCCTTCCTGTTCGCGTCAAGACGAGATTAAGGCGGGAACGTGTTCCCCAGCAGAGGGGCAAATGCTGGTCCGCCTACTCCCTTCCCCCTTTCCCAAGCGTCCGGTTTCTGTCACAAAAAGTCCACAGTGTCGCGTACGCCAAAACCCGAGCCCGACCGAGCAAAGCAGAGGAAGGACCCATCGATTGCCCACCCGGCAACCGTCCGGGCTTTTCAACGGCGCCTGATTAGCTGGTATCGGCGGCATGGACGGGATCTGCCCTGGCGAAGGACCCGCGATCCCTATGCCATCTTGGTCTCCGAGATCATGCTGCAGCAAACCCAAGTCCAACGGGCCTTGCTGTATTACGAGAAATTCTTGCAGAAATACCCCACGGCAGAGGATCTGGCGAAAGCCCAGGAACACCAGGTCCGGGAAGCCTGGGACGGCCTGGGCTATTATGCGCGGGCCCGGAATCTCCACAAAACGACCCAACAGATTGTCACCCAACAGCGGGGCAAATTTCCGCGCACCCCGGAAGAACTGATGAAACTGCCCGGCGTTGGCCCGTATACCGCGGGGGCAGTCTCGAGCTTTGCTTTTCACGAAGACGCCGCCATTCTGGATACTAATGCCGCCCGGGTGCTGTGGCGATTTTTCGGCCTCACCCCCCAGCAGCGCACGCCCCGCTTCCTCTGGACGGTTGCCCGGCAGATGACCCCCAAGGGGCAGGCTCACACCTTTAATCAAGCCATTATGGATGTCGGCGCCACCATTTGTGTGGCTCGCACCCCTCGGTGTCCACATTGCCCGCTCCGGCCGGTATGTCGGAGGGGAAAGACCACCGCCTCGGCGGGTCCGGTTTGACGCTCCTACGGTTCTCCCGTATAGTGGCCGCCCGTCGGGTCGGCCGGTGGCGATAGGGAGAGAGAGAGAGGAAACGCGTCCAGCATCATGCATGTCCATTGGACGACACGTCCCCTCCTTTCTTACTTGCGATGCGGCCGGTCCTGAGGTCTTCCAAGCGTGTCAGTTGTTGCCATTATTCCCGCTCGCTACGGATCGACTCGATTCCCGGGAAAACCGCTCGCTCTCCTTCGCCACGCTCCCATGATCCAACACGTGTACGAGAGAACCTGCCTCGTGCAAGGTCTGGACCGTGTTCTCGTTGCCACTGACGACGAGCGGATTGCCCGCACCGTGCACGGCTTCGGCGGAGACGTGGTCATGACGAGTTCCACCCATCCGACCGGAACAGACCGGCTCGCGGAGGCGGCCCGGCCACTCACCGCCGACATCATCGTGAACGTCCAGGGCGACCTGCCCCGCTTCCCCCCGCAGATGGTCGAGGAGGCGGTTATACGGCTCCAGGAATCTCCCGAGGCGGCCATGGCTACGGTCAGAACACCGATCTACGATGATGAAGAGTGGCGCAATCCAAACGTGGTGAAAATCGTCACCGACCGGAACGGCTATGCGCTGTATTTCTCCCGCAGCCCTATTCCATGCTATCGTGATGCTGTGCCCGCGTCCAAAGGCCAGGGAGAGGCCTTGGCTTTCCG
Source organism: uncultured Binatia bacterium (SeqCode) (assembly GCA_965116085.1). Taxonomy (GTDB): domain Bacteria; phylum Desulfobacterota; class Binatia; order Bin18; family Bin18; genus Bin18. The sequence goes on along the minus strand of OZ220487.1, from coordinate 2,255,604 downwards.
GCACATCGGTCTATACGTCTATCGGAGGGACTTCCTGCTCACCTTCACCACCTTAGCACCGACTCCACTGGAAGAGGCCGAAAAACTTGAGCAACTGCGCGCCCTCGAATGGGGGAAGAAGATCTGTGTCACCCAAACAGAGCGCCCGACCATAGAAATTGACACGCCAGAGGACCTCATCCGCGCAGAGGAGGCATTGCGATGAATAATGTCGGGAAGGATGGACGAAAAACAAAATTCATTTTCGTCACGGGCGGCGTAGTGTCCTCGCTGGGCAAGGGACTTGCCGCCGCCTCTATCGGCGGCCTGTTGGAGAGCCGCGGTCTGACGGTCACCATGCTCAAAATGGACCCGTATATCAACGTCGATCCAGGCACGATGAACCCCTTCCAGCACGGGGAGGTCTTTGTCACCGACGATGGGGCCGAGACCGACCTTGATCTCGGTCACTATGAGCGCTACGTCTCGACCCGCATGACGCGCAAGAACAGCTTCACCACCGGCCAAGTCTATGATGCGGTGATTGCCCGCGAACGTCGGGGGGACTACCTAGGCGGCACGGTCCAGGTCATTCCGCATATTACCGACGAGATCAAGCGGCGCATCTTGGCCGCGGCAGACGGCTTTGATGTGGCTATCTGCGAGGTCGGCGGAACGGTCGGCGATATCGAAAGCCTGCCGTTTCTTGAGGCGATTCGTCAGTTTCGCTGGGACTGGGGCAAAGAGCACGTCTTGTATATTCACCTGACGCTCGTGCCTTTTATCTCTGCCGTCGGGGAACTCAAGACCAAGCCAACCCAGCACAGTGTCAAAGAGCTGACCAGCTTGGGCATCCAGCCCGACCTGCTGCTGTGCCGCACGGACCGTTATCTGGAATCGAGCGTCAAAGCCAAGATCGCCCTGTTCTGTAATGTCGACGAAAACGCGGTGATCACGGCGAAAGATGTGGAATGTGTCTACGAAGTGCCCCTGGTCTTCCACCAGGAGGGCCTTGATGAGCGGATCGTGGAGAAGCTCAATATGTGGACGGGCTCACCCAATCTGAGGCGCTGGGAAACCATCGTTCAGACGTTTCATAACCCGACCGACCACATCGGCATTGCGATGGTGGGGAAGTATGTCGAACTCGTAGACTCGTATAAGAGCATCAATGAGGCGCTCGCCCACGGAGGCTTTGCCAATCAATGTCGCGTCGATATCGTCCATATCGACTCGGAACGGCTCGAAAACGGGATCTTCCCAGAATCCCTGCAACAAGCCGATGGCGTTCTTGTCCCCATGGGCTTTGGGCGGCGAGGAGCGGAGGGGAAAATTGCCGCGATTCGGTACGCCAGGGAGAACCACATTCCCTTTTTAGGGATTTGTTTTGGCATGCAGATGGCGGTGGTCGAGTTCGCCCGGCATGTGTGTGGTCTTGAGGAAGCGAATTCGACCGAAGTCGATGACACAACGCCCGCTCCGGTTATTGCGCTTATGGACGAGCAACGGGAGATCGTTGAGAAGGGCGGGACCATGCGGCTCGGAGCCTCCCCCTGTGTGCTAGCTGACCAGAGCCTGGCTCTGAGCCTGTACACACAAAAAGAAATCGCCGAGCGCCATCGTCATCGATATGAGTTCAACAATGCGTACCGTGAACTCTTTGCTTCCAAGGGCATGATTTTTAGCGGCCTCTCCCCTGACGGCGCTTTGGTCGAGGCGATCGAGTTAGGCGATCATCCCTGGTTCGTTGGGGTGCAGTTCCATCCAGAGTTCATCTCCCGTCCGTTTGAATGCCATCCGCTGTTCAGCGGGTTTATCCAGGCCGGGATACAGCGGCACTTCGCCTCCCTCCAGTCGCCGCTTCTCCAAGCTGAGGGAGTCCGGCATTGACCTGCAGAGAGTCCTCTCCACCGGGAGTGTCCGTTGGTTCACTCACGTTTGGTGACGGGACGCCCTTTGTGCTGATCGCGGGCCCGTGCGTGATCGAGGGTCGGGACTCGGCGCTGCGGCATGCGGAAGCCCTCTGTTCGTTGACCGCCCGCCTGCACGTTCCGTTTGTGTACAAATCGTCATACGACAAGGCAAACCGTTCCTCCCACGCCTCTTTCCGCGGGCTTGGCACGGAGGAGGGGCTGCACATTCTTGCTGAGGTCAAACGCGAGCTCGCCGTGCCACTCCTAACGGATGTGCATACCCCCCAGGAGGTCACGGCGACGGCAGAGGTCGTTGATATTCTCCAGATTCCCGCCTTTTTATGCCGTCAGACCGATTTACTCCTGGCAGCGGGCCACAGCCAGCGGCCCGTGAATATCAAGAAAGGGCAGTTCCTCGCCCCGGCCGATATGGAATATGTCGCCCAAAAAATCGCCTCGACCGGCAACCGGCGTATTCTTCTGACGGAACGGGGAGCTTCCTTTGGATATCATGATCTTGTGTCTGACCTGCGCTCGCTCCCCACTCTCGCCCGCTGCGGCTATCCGGTTGTGTACGATGCCACCCACAGCGTTCAACTCCCCGGGGGACAGGGCGCGAGGTCTGGAGGGCAGAGGGAATTTATCCCACCGCTGGCCCGGGCGGCGGTGGCGGTGGGGATTGACGGTCTGTTTATGGAGGTCCACGAGGAGCCGGAGCGGGCCTTGAGCGATAGTGCCACGGTCTTTCCGCTGGCCCGGCTGGAGTCCCTTTTACTCACGCTGGTTGACCTCGACCGTCTGATCAAGCATGTGCCGGCAGCCCGGTAACGACCATCTCGGCCACGACCGTCTCGGTCACACCGTCCTCCTGCCGCGCACGCCCCTCAGCGTACTCTCCTTTGATTCGTTCGGGAGAGGTGATAGGCTGGCCATGGTCGCGGGAATACTGCCATGAGTCGCCATCAAATCCGCTTTCTACTGGGTATCACGGTACTCGGACTCATCCTCATCCTGGGTTATCTCAGCGCTCAGGTGGGAAAAGACCCGGCGACCGCGCGTCTCATCGACGAGCTCTCGGCCCCGGACGTCGCCGAAGAGACGCTGGTCCAACGCATGACGGAGTTCCGACGGGTGAAGATGGAGGACGGGAAGAAAGTGTGGGAAATCGTGGCCCGGCAGGCGCGTTATTTTGCCGACACCAACGCCGTCGCCATTGACACTCCCGAGGTTTCGCTCTATTTCGGCGATGGCGAAGCGCTGGCACTACGCTGTCAGGAGGGCACAGTCCACCTGGATGGGGAGTCGGACTTACTCCACATTGAACTCCGGGGGAACCTGGAGATGCAAATGGGAACTCTTTCCCTCAAAACCGACCGGGCAACCTACGACCGCCAGAAGAACACCGTATCCTCGGACGGGGTCATTCACGTCGTCGGTCAAGGATTCACGCTTGAAGGCACAGGCTATACAGTCGCCGTTGATGCCAAGCAACTGACCCTGAATGCAGACGTCTATACGACGGTGACACGGGAGTCTGGATAATGCGCTCGACATTGGCGGGGACGGGCTGGGCGGTCTTTGTTACCACCCTTGCTATCCCCTTGTTCCTGTCGCCGTTGACGCTGGCAGCCGAAGACGCCCCACAACGACCAACCGACCATGCAGCCCAGGGTTCGGTTGCCACCTTTGCGGATTCCTTGTCACTCACCTCGCGCAAAGATCCCATCCATATCCGCTCGCATGACCTCGAACTCTTCTATGGAGAGAAGCGTATCCAGTACCGCGGGGATGTGGTGGTGACGCAGGGTGATATGACCTTAAAGAGCGATAGGCTGACCGTGCTGTATGAAGACCCTGCACCAACAGTCACGAATACCTCGGCGCAGCAACGGCTCAAGCATATCGTTGCCGAGGGGAGGGTCGAAATTACTTCCGGCGAACGGCGCGCCACGAGCCGTAAGGCGGTTTTCAATCAGAAAAAACGCACGGTCACGCTTAGGGGCAACGCCGTGCTTCAGGAGGGTCCCAACCAAGTCAAGGGAGATATCGTGACGGTCTTTCTGGACGAGAATCGCAGTATTGTGAAGGGCGGCAAGGGAGAACGGCAGGTCCACATGGTGCTTATTCCCGATTAGGGCACCGGGGGAGCCGTTGGGGTAAGTTGCTGAGGGAGACGCTCGGGGAAAGAAAAGAATAGTGGAGTGAGTGATACGCCAGTTCTCCAGGCCGAAGGCTTGTGGAAAACCTACGGAAAACGCGCGGTCCTGCGCGATGTCAGCGTCCGCGTCAAAGGCGGCGAAGTGGTGGGTTTACTCGGTCCCAACGGGGCCGGAAAGACCACGACTTTTTCGATCATCGTCGGCATTATTCGGCCCGATAAGGGTGAAGTCTACTATAATGATGACGAGATTACGACCTTGCCGATGCATAAGCGGGCACGCCGTGGGGTGACCTATCTGCCCCAAGAGCCGTCGGTTTTCCGGAAATTGACCGTAGCGGAAAATGTGATGGCTATTCTGGAGACGACCTCGCTGCATAAGGCGCAGCGGGAAGAGCGCCTAGCCGAGCTCCTGGCAGAGTTAGGGATCAGCCACTTGGCAGCCAATCGGGCAGACGCACTCTCTGGAGGAGAGCGCCGTCGGGTCGAAATTTCTCGCGCCCTGGTCATGTCCCCCGCATTCATGCTCCTTGACGAACCCTTTGCCGGAATCGATCCGCTTTCCGTTGTCGATATCCAAGAAATCATCGTCCAATTACGCGAACGCGGAATCGGTATTCTTGTCACCGACCACAATGTTCGGGAGACGCTGAGCATTTGTGACCGCGCCTATGTGCTGAGCGAGGGCAGTGTGTTTGAGGAAGGGACCCCCCAGGAAATCACGGCGAGCAGGCGAGCCCGAGAGGTCTACCTGGGAGAGCGATTCCGCCTCTAGCGACTGCAGACAAGGGTGGAGTTGTATGGGGTTAGACCTCAGACTGACTCAGAAATTGACTCAAAGACTGGTGATGACGCCCCAGTTGCGTCAAGCCATCAAAATTCTGCAACTGCCCCGTGGCGAGTTGGAGACGCTCATTGATGAAGAGTTGGCAGAGAATCCGCTCATTGAGCGCGTGACCGAGGACGAGGCCATTTTTGACGACGGCCCCGGCCCCGGCGAAGCCCCCCCCCAGACGGCCACCCAAGCCGCGAGCACGGAAAAGGACCAGATTGACTGGCAGACCTATCTCAGCACCTATAATGATGTACAGGCCTCTCCTTCGACTGGAGACGAAGATGTCGATGGTGAGCGTCAAAATGCCCCGGAAGATCGCTTGCCCCGCGCAGAGTCGCTGGCCGAACATCTCACCTGGCAGTTACGCTTTCGCACTTTGACAGAAACGGAAGAACACCTCGCCTCCCTGATCATTGGGAATCTGGACACTGACGGCTATCTTGAGGCTGGGGTCGAAGAACTCGCAGATAGCGCAGACGCCAGTCCCGAGGCGGTCGAACGGGTCCTGCGGATCGTCCAGTCGTGCGACCCGCTTGGAGTCGGCGCCCGAGACCTCCAGGAATGCCTGCTGCTACAACTGCACGCCACTCGGCACGAGGGGGCGGTTGAGGAATCCATGTTCCGTTTAACTACAACGATCGTCCGACACTATCTCCAGACCCTTGAGGGACGGCGGTACGATCGGCTGGCAAAAGCACTCGACGTCCCGGCGGAAGAAATCCAGCGGGCGATCAAGCTCATTACGGCCCTTGAACCCAAACCCGGACGCAATTACGGTGGCGGAGAGGCGCGCTATGTCACCCCGGATGTGTATGTTCATCACATCGGAGATGAGTATCGGGTGACGCTCAACGAAGAAGGCCTGCCGCATCTCAAGGTGAGTAATGCGTATCGCCATCTACTCACCCAAGGCGACGAGGCAAAAGAGTATGTCCAGGAGAAACTGCGGGCCGCCGCTTGGCTGATCAAAAGTATTCACCAACGCCAGCGGACCTTACTCATGGTGGCCGAAAGCCTGATAAAATTTCAACGGAATTTTCTGAATTGTGGGATCTCCCATATGCGTCCACTGGTGCTACGCGATGTTGCGGAGGACATCGGTGCGCATGAGTCAACGGTCAGTCGGGCCATTGCAGGCAAGCATATTGCCACGCCACGCGGGTTGTACCCGCTCAAAAAATTCTTCACCACCGGGCTGAAAAGCCACTCCGGGCAAGACGTTTCGGCAGCAAGTGTGAAAGCCCGGATCCGCTCCCTGATTGAGCAGGAAGACCCGTGTCACCCCCTGAGTGACGAAGGGATTGCAAAAACGCTGTCCCGCAGTCATATCAAGATTGCCCGCCGGACCGTTGCCAAGTATAGAGAGGAACTCCATATTCTTTCCTCTGCCAAGCGGAAGTACGCCCGCTAGGCGACGGTCCTCTTCGGAGCGAGGAACACTCCCATGCGTGTCGTTGATATCCTCAGCCAAGAATCCATTCTCCCCCAACTCCAGGGTCGCACAAAGACCGATGTCCTCCGTGAACTCGCCCACCACCTCGCCCAGCATACGCCGGGTGTCGACGCCGAGCGGTTGGTCGCCGTGCTCCTGGACCGCGAACGTCTCGGCACGACGGCCATTGGCAAAGGCATTGCCATACCGCACGGGAAGTTGTCCGGCCTCAAAGATATAGTCGCCGTTTTTGGCCTCAGTCCCCACGGGGTCGACTGCAGCTCGCTTGATGGCGGGCTGACACGGCTGTTCTTTTTGCTGGTTGCACCGGAAGATTCTGCCGGGATCCACCTCAAGGCTCTGGCTCGGGTCTCTCGCCTCTTGAAAGACCAAGCGTTTCGAGAACGCTTGCTCCAAGGCGGCAGCCAAGCGGATCTACACCGGATGATCTGTGAGGAAGATAACAATCTCTAGTGGGGAGGCAGCACCCGACACGTACAGTTCTATGCAGGTCGTTATCGTTACGGGCTTATCAGGCTCGGGGAAAAGTACCGCAATCCGTGTCTTCGAGGACCGTGGATTCTACTGCATCGACAATCTCCCCGTCACCCTCATCCCCCGATTTCTTGAGCTCAGCGAAAATAATCAGGAACATATCAGCCGGGTCGCCCTAGGGATCGATCTCCGCGAGCGTATTTTTCTGCATGAATACCCCACCGTCCTCGAAGGGCTGCGCAAGCAGGGCCACCAGATCAAGATCCTGTATTTTGAAGCCAACGCCGATGTCCTCGTGCGACGTTTTAGCGAAACCCGCCGTCCCCACCCTGCTGCCGGGGACGGCGGAGTCCTCCAAGGGATTCGGACCGAAGAGGAACAGCTCGCCGGACTGCGCGCAGCGGCCGATGTGGTTATGGATACGTCTTCGTATACCGTACACGAACTCCGGGAGGCGCTCCTTCAGCATAGTGCACGCTATCCCCACTCCCAACAGCCCTTGCTCATTACCGTTGAGTCGTTTGGTTATAAATATGGCGTGCCCATTGAGGCCGATATTATGCTGGACGTCCGTTTTTTGCCCAATCCGTTTTTTGTCGACACCCTCCGACACAAGACCGGCACAGAGCGCGCCGTCGTCGACTTCGTCCTCGGCCAGGAGGAAACCGCTCTCTTTTTGAGCCATCTGTCGGCCTTACTCCAATCGACCCTCCCGATGTATGCCAGAGAGGGCAAAAGCTACCTCACGCTGGCCATCGGATGTACCGGCGGCCAGCACCGCTCAGTCGTCATCGCCGAAGAAGTGGGCAGGCAGCTCCAGGGATGGGACTATACCGTTCGTATTCGGCATCGCGACAGGCAGCGGCAAAGTGTATCGGCATGACCCCCTCTATCCAAATCCAACTCACCCTGCTCAACGCAATGGGCCTCCATGCCCGCGCGGCGGCAGCCTTCGTCAAGACCCTCAATGGCCTTGAGGTGGAGGTTACCGTCAGTTGGGAAGGACAAACGGTGAATGGACGCAGCGTCCTCGACCTGTTGACGCTCGGCGCTCCGCAGGGCAGCGTCCTTGAACTCCAGATTCAGGGCGTGGATGCAGACGAGGCGCTCTCGACGCTCACCCGCCTCGTCGCCAATCGTTTTGACGAAGAATGACTCGCCGCTTCCGGCCAACTGCTCTCTACCCCTTGACGCTCAGAGGGGGATTCTATTATATGCGCCCAGCCGTTTGGGCTACGGGCAGCCCCACGCCAAGGAGAAGAACTATGACGGAGAAAGAATATATATTCACGTCCGAATCCGTGTCAGAGGGTCACCCGGACAAAATGTGTGATCAGATATCGGACGGCATCCTGGACGCCTTGCTCGAACAGGACCCGGAGAGCCGTGTGGCGTGCGAGACCCTGGCCAAAACCGGCCTGATCCTTGTGGCGGGTGAAGTCACAACCAAAGCCCAGACCAGCTATCATTTCGTGATGGACGTCGCCCGCCAAGTCGTGCGCGAGATTGGCTTTACCGACTCTTCCCTCGGTTTTGACGCCGACACCTGTTCCGTGCTGACCGCGCTCAGCCAGCAGTCCGAGGATATTGATCAGGGAGTATCCGAGGGGAAAGGTCTCCACAAGGAACAGGGCGCGGGCGATCAAGGCATGATGTTTGGTTTTGCCTGCAACGAAACCAAAGACTATATGCCTTTCCCCATCTACACGGCCCACCGCCTAGTCCAGGAAATGGCCGCAATGCGGAAAAGGGGTGAGCTGCCCTTCCTGCGGCCGGACAGCAAGTCGCAGGTGACGGTCGAATACCAAGAGGGCAAACCGGTTCGCGCCGATACGGTCCTGATCTCAACCCAACACGGTCCCGACACGGTCTACGACACACTCAAAGAGGCCATTGTGGAAGAAGTCGTAAAACGCGTCATTCCACCGGAGTTTCTGGATCAGAAGACAACGTTTCTGGTGAATCCGACCGGGCGTTTCGTCAGTGGCGGCCCGTACGCCGATTGCGGCCTCACCGGACGAAAAATCATCGTCGACACCTATGGCGGCTACGGCCGGCACGGCGGCGGCGCGTTCTCGGGCAAAGACCCCAGCAAGGTGGATCGTTCAGCCGCGTATATGGCGCGCTATATTGCCAAGAATCTTGTGGCCGCGGATTTAGCCACCCGCTGCGAAGTGCAACTCGCCTATGCGATCGGCGTGGCAGAACCGGTCGGCGTTTATGTCGATACCTTCGGCACGGGGGTCTTACCGGAGGAACGCATCTCCGCCATCGTTCGTCAGGAGTTCGACCTGCGGCCCGCCGCCATTATCGAAACACTCGATTTGAAACGCCCCATTTATCGAAAGACCGCGGCCTATGGCCATTTCGGCCGGCCGGCCGAAAATGGCTTCTTCCCCTGGGAGCGAGTTGACCGCGTCGAGACCCTCAAGCGGACCGCGGCAACTGCATAACCATGGCCGAATGAGAGAGAAAGAGGAAACATGCGTACAAGCCGAGGCGATATCAAAGATCCGAAGCTGGCCAAGGAAGGCAAGAGGCGCTATGAGTGGGCTGACCAGCACATGCCGGCCCTCCGTCAGGTGCGCGAAGTCTTCTCACGCGAGAAACCCCTCACAGGCGTCCGTCTAGCGGCCTGCCTGCACGTCACCTCCGAGACTGCCAATCTGATGCGAACCCTCAAGGCTGGCGGCGCCGACGTCACCCTGTGCGCCTCCAACCCGCTGTCCACCCAGGACGATATTGCCGCCGGCTTGGTCAAACACGAAGGCATTCCAACGTTTGCGGTCCGCGGAGAGAATAACAAGAGCTATTATGCCCACCTGCATCAAGCCCTGCTCCATCAGCCCAGCGTGACCCTGGACGACGGCGCGGACCTCGTCTCGCTGCTGCATACGGACAGGAAATACGCCGACCGCGCACCGCAGATGTGTGCCAGCATGGAAGAGACCACCACCGGCGTCATCCGGCTGCGCGCGATGGAAAGGGACGGCGTCTTGAAATTCCCGGTCATCGCGGTGAACGACGCCACCACCAAACACCTGTTCGATAACCGCTACGGCACCGGACAGTCCACCCTGGACGGAGTTCTGCGGGCGACCAATGTTCTCCTGGCCGGGATGACCGTCGTGGTCGCCGGCTATGGCTGGTGCGGCAAGGGAGTCTCCATGCGTGCCCGCGGGCTGGGAGCCCAGGTCATCGTGGCGGAAATCGACCCGATTCGTGGACTCGAAGCCGCCATGGACGGCTTCCGGGTGATGCCTATGCGTGAGGCAGCCCGCGAGGGAGAGCTGTTCGTGTCCGTGACGGGCGACACCGGCGTGCTGCGCAAAGAGCATTTTCTGCGCATGAAAGACGGCGCTATCCTGTGCAACGCGGGCCATTTCGACGTTGAGATCGATATTGAAGCACTCAAGAAAATAGCCAAGAGAGTGGAGCGGAATGTCCGCACGAACGTGGACGGGTATCATCTCGACGATGGCCGCTGTATTTATGTCATTGGCGAGGGTCGGCTCGTCAACCTCGCCGCGGCTGAAGGGCACCCGCCAGCAGTGATGGATATGAGTTTTGCCACGCAGGCTCTAACCGTACGGTGGGCGGTGGAACACCAGGAAGAGCTGACACCCACGGTGCACGCCGTGCCCAAAGCAATTGAAGATCAGGTTGCGAGCCTCAAACTCGCCAGCATGGACATCCAGCTCGACCGACTGACCGCGGAGCAGAAGCGCTATCTTGCATCGTGGGAATTTGGGACATAAACTCCACCCATGGTTGGTGGGGTGTTCCGGTGGGGGCTGGGGGCGGTTCTTCTTGCGAGTGTGGTCCCTTTCGCCTTTGCCCTCTCCCCGCCCCGTCCCGCTCTCCAAGCAATACGGCATACCTCGGTCCCGGATTACACCCGGGTCATTGTCATTCTCTCGGCTCAAGCGGACTATCACCACTTCCGGGTCGCGGCTAATCGGGCACACGGCCGGCCGCCCCGGATTGTCATCGATTTCTCCTCAACGCGCATAGCCCCTCGCCTGCGGGCGCCCATTCCCGTAGATGACGGCCTGCTCAAACGTATTCGGACGGGCCAGTTTTCGCCGACTACCGCCCGGGTCGTACTCGACCTGGAACAGGTCGAGAGCTATACCGTTTTTCCGCGCTACTCGCCGTATCGACTCATTATCGATGTCAAAGGGAAGAGTAGGAAAACGCCGCGCCAACAGGCCAGACAACCACCGGCGACCCCAGCCCCTCAACACCGGATTATGATTGACCCTGGGCATGGTGGCCGCGACCCAGGGGCTATCGGCGTCGGCGGTCTCAAGGAAAAAACTGTGGTTCTTGCCATCAGCAAGCGGCTAGGCGAGAAACTGGAATCCCGTCTGCCGGCTCAAGTCTTCTATACGCGAGAGAAGGATGTCTTTGTTCCGCTGCCGGAACGCACCGCCCGCGCCAACGCGGTGAAGGCCGACCTTTTTATTTCGATCCATGCGAATGCCAGTGAAAATCCTCACCTCCAAGGAGTGGAGACCTATTATCTGAACAATACCAATGATCGTGCGACTATTCGGCTGGCGAACCTCGAAAATGGCCTGGCAGCGCCAGGAAGCGACTTATCCTTTATTCTCAGCGACCTCTACCATACCGTGAACGAACCGGAGTCGCTTGCGCTTGCGCACTCTCTCCAGGACTCTATGATGACCCAGGTTGCGAAACGTCACTCGAAGGTCCGCAACCTGGGAGTAAAAAAAGGACCTTTCTATGTGCTAGTTGGAGCGCATATGCCGTGTGTCTTGGCTGAAGTGTCCTTTCTGACGCACCGCGTCCAGGGTCGGCTGTTACGTTCCTCAGCCTATCGGGAAGCGATAGCAGAGGGGCTTTTTCAGGGGATTGCCCAATTTATCAAAGAAGAGTTGCCACGTATCGAGAAAGACAGCGTATGATGGACGCCGACCAACGACACGCCCCCCCCACGCTCATTGAGCTCCCCCCCCTCCCCTCATCGGACCCGGACGTGGAACTTGATCCCGGCTGGAACCTCAGTCAGATTGCCAGCACCTATCGCATCGGGGTCCACGAATTGCTGACTCGGCATCAGGCGAATAATCAGAGTGGGCGCGCCGGGGTCGAGTTCCACACCACGCTGATCGATCGGCTCGTGCGGTATATCTTTACCGCCGCCACCCGTCTCTACACGCGGCGCTACACCAGCCTGAGCCAACGCTGTAGCCTGTTTGCCCTGGGCGGCTACGGCCGCAGCGAGTTGAGTCCGCATTCCGACATTGATCTGCTCTTCCTCTACCACTGGAAAATCACTCCCTATGCCGAGACGGTGTGGGAAACCCTGTATTACAGTCTGATGGACGCGGGCTGGACGGTCGGCCATGCGGTTCGCAATATTCGGGAATGCCTCCGGCAGGCGAGCCGGGATTTCGAGATTAAAACCTCCCTGCTCGATAGTCGCTATCTGTGTGGCGAAGAGTCCTTGGCCCGTGAGTTTCAGACCGTCGTGAACAGGGACTTGATGGAGAAGCGGGCGGAGCAATTTTTTCAAGCGAAGGCCGAAGAGAGCCGCGTTCGCCACCACCGCCAAGGTGATTCGCTCTATCTGCTCGAACCAAACCTGAAAGAGGGGTGTGGCGGATTACGCGATTTGCACACCGCCTGGTGGTTGGCCAAAGTGAAATTCAAGCTCACCAACTGGCACGAACTCGTCGTCAAGGGCGTTGTCTCGGAATCGACCCTAGCCGCAGTAGAAGCGGCCCAGGATTTCTTGTGGCGGGTGCGAAACGGGCTCCATCTTCTGGCGCGGACAGAACAGGACAGGCTGACCTTCGAACATCAAGATCAACTCGCCCCGGGGTGCGGCTTCTCGGACACTATCCAGTTCATGCGGACCTATTACCGCCACGTCACGGCCATTCACGATTTTACCCGATTCATGTTTGAGCGCTGTATGGCACCGTCTCGACTCTTCAACTTCTTGGGCCGCCCGCGGGGTCGAGATATCCGTGAGGGCATTCGTATTGTTGACCAGACCCTGCATGTGACCAAGCCTGAGATGCTCGCCCGGGAGCCGCCCAATCTCGTGACCATCTTCCATGACGCTCAACGTCACGGCGTCGCGTGTAGCCGGGAAACCAAGCAGGCGATTCGTCAGGCGCTGACCGAGCTCCCCCCGGAATCAGCTAGCCACCCTGATGTGCGGGATGCCTTTCTCGCCATTTTATCCTGGAAGCAACGAGTCGCCCCCACTCTGCACGCGATGCACGAGGTCGGCTTGCTCGCATGGCTGTTACCCGAGTTCGGTCACTTACGCTGGCGAACCCAGCGCGACCTGTACCACATCTATACCATCGACGAGCACACCTTGCGTGGCGTGGCAGAACTCGAACGCTTGCGCGACGGCGAATATAAAGAAAGTCTGCCGCTCTTGACCCAGATCATGCGTGAGATCGATCGGGTGGACCTCTTAGTCTTGGCAATGCTCTTCCACGATGTAGGCAAGGGATTTGGCGTTGAGCATTCCGCCCGGAGTGCCGAGATGGTGGATGCGGCCGCCAGACGCTGGCGCCTGCCGCCCGATGAGGCGCACGAGTGGCAGGTCCTCGTCCGCCAGCATCTCTTCATGTCTCACATTGCCCAACGACGCGATCTTTCAGACGATGCGCAGATTGCCGACTTCGCCCGGACGGTAGAGAACCCTGGGTGCTTGCAGAGGCTCTACCTGCTGACGTTTGCCGACATGAAGGCCGTTGGCCCTAAGGTCTGGAATAGCTGGAAGGGAGGGCTTCTCAATGAGCTCTATCTACGCACCCTGGAACGCTTGGAAACGGGAGCACTGGTGGAGGAAGATCAAGACGCGCGCCTCCAGCGCCGGAAAGCTCGTATTCGCCACCAGCTGGCTGCGGAAGCCGCGACCGGCCAGCTCTCCCGGTTCCTGGCCACGATGCCGGATAGCTATTTCCTGACGACCCCAGAGGATGCGGTCCCAGAGCATGTTCAACTCATGAGCCGTTTTGTCCAGGCTGAGGCGGAAGCCCCCTACCGCGCCAGCCTGCACCACTTTCCAGAGCAGGAGTATAGTGAATTCACCCTGGTCACCCGTGATCGCCCAGGGCTTTTTTCCCTGCTTGCTGGCGTTCTCACCCTCAGCGGCCTCAGCATTTCTGGAGCACGCATTGCCACCAGCCAGCAAGGCATTGCTTTAGATGTCTTTCGGCTCTCACACCTGGACCGTCACGATCTGCTGCTCTCGGAAGATACCTGGACTCGGTTTTATACGCGGCTGAACGCGGTGTTCCACGAAGAGCGAACGGTTGAGGACCTGCTTCAGGCAGCGAGGCCACCGGCGTTTCTGCAGCGCTCCCACCCGCGCCTGCGGACCGAGATTACAATTGATAACACCACCTCGCCAACCTATACCCTGGTCGATGTCACGGCGCTGGACCGGATCGGACTCTTATTCAAGGTGACCCATGCCCTGTTCCAACTCGGCCTCGTGATCCATCTAGCGAAGATCACCACCAATGTCGATCAGGTCCTTGATGTCTTCTATGTGACGGATGGAGCAGGCGAGAAAGTGAGCAATCCCGATCAAGTGCTGGCCGCGTTGCAAAGCCGGCTACAGCGCTATGAGGAGGCAGCATGACTCAGCCCGCCATTGCTCGCCAGACTTCCTCCTCTCGCCAAAATAGTGCCGAGAGTGATGCCTTGCTTGACACTTTTCTGGGACATCTCACCGTGGAAAAGGGCTTGACGCCGCGCACGGTGGAGGTCTACAGTCGGGATCTCCACCGGTTCTACGCGTATTTATCGACCCAAGATATTGCGGATGTCAGACAGGCCGGTTCGCGCCATATCGTCGGCTTTCTCAGCACCCTGCACGAGCAGGGCGTATCAACCCGGACCCAATCTCGAGTTTTGACCGCCCTGCGCGGCTTATACCGCTTCCTCCAGTATGAAGACGAATTGCCCGGGAGAAATCCAACCGCGCTGCTCCACCTGCCCAAGTTCGGCCGCGCCCTGCCCCCCGTCCCTTCCCGGGAGCAAGTGGACGCCCTCATCTCGCTGCCAGATACGGCGACCCCACTCGGCATGCGGAACCAGACTCTACTCGAGGTGTTATACGCGACCGGCCTGCGCGTCTCCGAGCTGGTGCATTTGACAGTCTCCCAGGTCAACCGGGAAGCGGGATTCGTCCGGGTGCGGGGCAAGGGCAACAGGGAACGCCTCGTCCCCCTAGGGACTCGGGCGCTCTCACAACTCCAGCGTTATCTCGACACCGTCCGCCCGGGCCTGCTGAAGCAGCGCAGCAGCGATTATATTTTCCTGACTCGCTCCGGAAAGCCGCTCACCCGTCAAGCATGCTGGGCAATGATTAAGGGCTATGCCAAGCGCAATCCTGAGAGTGGCCCCGTCTACCCTCACTCCTTGCGCCACGCCTTTGCAACGCATCTCCTGGAGGGTGGCGCGGACCTGCGGGCGGTCCAGTCCATGCTGGGGCATGTCGATATCGCCACAACGCAGATCTACACCCACCTGGCAAGCGCGCGCTTACGCGAGGTGCACCGGAAGTATCATCCGCGCGGCTGACGGGTACGAGCCCAGCGCCTGAATGAGTGAGGACAAAAAGGGCCGCCCGCTTCTCCAATCCGTCTTTTACATCACGACCACGCTCCGGGCGACTTCGCCTTTCTCCAGTGCGGTCATAGCGTCGTTGACTTCATCCAGAGAGTAGGTCCGGGTCACGAGTTCATCGAGTTTGAGCTTGTTGTTCATATACAGCTCAATCAAGCGCGGCATATCGACATGCGGGCGGGAGGAGCCGTATACGGAGCCCTGAATCTTTTTCTCGTTGAGCAGGCTGAACGCGGGGACCGTCACCATCTCTTCACGCGCCGGTGCACCAACAACAATCGTACTGCCTCCCTGTCGGGTGCAGGCGTAGGCTTGTTCGATGGTCTTGCCCAAGCCGATCACTTCAAAGGCGTAATCCGAGCCGCGCCCGTCAGTCAGATCCCGCACGGTCTTGGTCAAATCGTCCCGGGACGGATTCACGGTGTGGGTTGCGCCAAACTCTTTGGCGTACTCAAGCTTGTTATCCATCAAGTCGACCGCGATAACAATGCTCGCCCCAGCCAGCGCACAGCCTTGAATCACGTTCAACCCCACCCCACCACAGCCAATGACCACGGCGCTCGTGCCAGGCCGGACCATGGCGGTATTGATGGCGGCTCCGACCCCGGTCATAACGCCACAGCCGACCAGACAGGCTTTGTCGAGCGGCACATGGTCTGGAATTTTGACGCAAGCAACTTCGGGCACCACCGCGTATTCCGCATAGCTCGATAGACCGGCAGCGTGGTGAATCTTCTGCCCGTTTTTACTCAGCCGGCAGGTACCGTCCAGGAGAGTGCCTTTGCCCATAATCGTCCGCATATTCACGCACAGAACCGGGCTGCCTTGCGCACAGTAGTAGCAGTGCCCGCAGTAGGGAGCGAAAGACAGAACCACGTGGTCGCCGGGCTTGACCATCGTCACGTCCGGCCCGACTTCTTCGATAACGCCAGCACCTTCATGCCCAGGCACGACCGGCAGCGGAGAGCGCAGTACGCCATGGATCATGGAATAGTCGCTATGGCAGACACCATTCGCGGCGATCTTGACGCGGACTTCTTTTGATACGGGCTTGTCGAGGTCAACCTCTTCTACCCGGAGTGGGGTGCTGAGTTCGTACAGGACTGCGGCCTTCATAACTCCCTCCTTATACCCTGGGCCCGGCTTCGTCTCGAAGCGCAGGGCTTTCCAGGATTTGATGTGACGCAGTATGGGGATCGAGCGTTCCGGCACCAACCGCATCAAAATAGCGCGCCAAATCGGGGTCGGTCCGAGCTCTAGCCGTCAAGCGTTTGCGGACTTCATATTCGACTCGGGTAATGAGTTCCTCGCGTCGACGCTCCGAGCGCCGGCGTGTCAGCTCTCCAGACGCAAGGGATAACTGATGATGATCCCGTATGGCTTGCAACAACTCCGGCAGGCCCGTCCCGTCAATCGCCTGCGTTGCCAGCACAGGGATGCGCCAGGGCGACTGCGCCGACTCCTCCGCTGGCCGATTACTGTCTTTCAACTCCAGCATCAGGCTAAGCTCGGTCATCATCCGCTGCGACCCGTCTCGGTCCGCCTTGTTGACGACGAAGATATCCGCAATCTCCATCAACCCGGCTTTCATGACTTGAACACCGTCACCGGCTTCCGGCACAAGCGTCACCAGCACGGTGTCGGTCGTGCCCATGACGTCCAATTCCGTCTGCCCAACGCCGACCGTCTCCACCAGAATATAGTCCAGCCTAGCCGCATCCATCAGCTTAATGACGTCTTTGGTCGCCCGGGACAGCCCCCCGTGACTCCCGCGTGTCGCCATGCTCCGAATGAAGACGCCGCGGTCGAGGTAATGCTTCGTCATCCGAATCCGGTCGCCTAGCAGCGCACCGCCGGTAAAGGGGCTCGACGGGTCAATGGCAACAATCCCAACCGTTTCTCCGGCCTGACGCATCAGCGTCGTCAGCCCGTCTACCAGGCTCGACTTGCCGGCACCCGGAGGACCGGTAACACCGATCGTGCAGGCGTGCCCCTGCCTGGGCCCGATGGCCTCTAGAATACGGCCCAGCCGTTCATCTTCTCGTTCCACCAGCGTCATCAGACGAGCTAGCGCGCGGCTCTCTCCAGACGACATTCTTTCGAGCAGTTGATCCAGTGTATGTTTTGCCATGGGTGCGCTTCTTTCTCCTTGATCGGTCTATATACCGGAAGCTGCTGGTAAAGTCAGTGGAGCTTGGTATGCTGTGAAAAAGAAAAAATACACCGACTGTGCCGCGTGGAGGAAAGCATGGAATGGGACACGCTCCATATTGAAAAAAAGGAGTCAGTAGCCTTTCTCACCCTGGATCGTTCAGCGTCCTTGAATGCGGTGAACGACCAACTCACGGCAGACCTCGAAGCCGCATGTCAAACACTTGAAGCGGATACCGACCTCCAGGTAGTCGTGCTGAGGGGTGAAGGCCGTGCCTTTTGCTCCGGCATGGACCTCAAGGCGGCCGCCATGCGTCCCCCAACGCCCGTGGCCATTGATGCGGTGTGGGCTCCCTGGCAACGGGCGTTAGATATTCTGGAGCACCTCACCGCCCTCACAATTGCTTCCATTCACGGCGCCTGTCTTGGAGCTGGCTGTGAGTTGGTCTTAGCCTGCGACTTTCGGATTGCGGCCAATACCGCCTTCTTCTCTCTGCCCCAAGTACTCTACGGCTCACCCCCCGATGCCAGCCAGAGCTATAGACTCGTGCAACTCATCGGTCTGGCCAAGGCTAAAGAAATTCTCATCCTCGGGGAGCGCTTTGACGCTTCTCAGGCCGAGCGCTGGGGATTACTGACAAAAGTCGTCGAAGCCGAAAATCTCAAAGAAGAAACGGCACAACTCGTCGCCCGTTGCCAGAGAGTCGGCGGCCGGGCCGCGACCGTTGCCAAGCATCTGCTGCATCAGTCCTGGACGATGGGTCGGGAGACTTGGCCGTCGGAGATATCTCGTGCCCGTGCGACCGCGCTTGAGACCAAAGACTTTGCCGAGGCCATGCGTATCTACCGCGAGCAGCGCAAGCCGCAAGTGTAGAAGAGACCAGGGGGGCTTCAGCCGCCGGCCAGAACCCAGAGAAACGAGGCTGATCGACACGAAGAGGCTCGGCTCGCCAAACGCAAGGGATTGTTACGGAGATCCCTGGGTCTGTTCAACGTCCGGGGGGAGTTACCCGGGACACTGAAGCGCAGACATTTTCCTGCTTCCCTTCGCCTGGGACGCCCGTTTTTCCCCCACCCCTGCTCTCCTTCTTCAGGAACGCGCGGGTAATCCTCGTCTGCATGACGGATTGCCCGCGTCACGCCCAAACGGCTCGCCTGTCGGTCCAGCGCGCCTCTCCTCTCGTTCAGGCAATCGACATCCATCCGTCGCTGCTCGTATCCCGGTCTGCGAGGTCTCGTCAGATTGGGGGAAGGTGTGCTCTCTTCCCCCCCCCCTCTCAAACAACCGGCCTCATTCTTTCGCCTTCCTGATCCGCCTGCTCTTCTTTCTCTCTCGCCCGTCGGATAGCGATAAAAAGCTGACCATCGTTTTCCCTCGGCCATGGGAATCGAGGCGGGGCGGGGTTCGCCGGCGCTTCGTGCTGTGCATGATATCCGTAGCCGCCGTGATATCATCAACCAAGCTGGTCCCCAGTCTTCGGAAGAACACGCGCAGGACCGCCTTACCCTGAATCCCGTCCGCGCCAGTGACGGGGGACGAGTTTGGCATCGTCGGCAAACAGTGCCGGAGTACCTTTCACATCACCGTTCGGGACGCGCTCGAAAGACGCATGAGGGCGCTCTCCCAGTTGCTGTTCAATCTGCCCGCGCGCCATGATTCCCCCCGTTCAGATAGGCTCTCAAACACTGCGCCGTGTACGACTGCTGGGCCTGCCGCATGAGTTGCTGCGGCGGGCCGCTAGCCACAATATTGCCACCGGCCGCACCGCCCTCGGGGCCCAAGTCGATGAGGTAATCGGCCTCTTTGAGAATGTCGAGATTGTGTTCAATCGTCACCACCGTATTGCCATTATCAATCAGCCGATGAAGCGTATGGATCAACTTTTCGATATCGGCAAAATGCAGACCGGTTGTTGGCTCGTCCAAGACGTAGAGCGTCTTCCCGCGCGAGCGTTTTGCCAACTCGTAGGCGAGTTTGATGCGTTGCGCTTCCCCTCCGGATAGCGTATTGCTGGCCTGTCCGAGCTTGATATAGCCCATGCCGATATCGTTGAGTAGCTTCAGGGGCTGGGCAATCTTTGGCACCCCGACGAAAAACGTCGCCGCCTCCTCAATGGTCATGTCCAGCACATCGGCAATATTCCTGCCGTTGTAGGCGACCTCTAAGGTCTCCTCGTTATAGCGCCGACCACCACACACATCGCAGGTCACGTAGACATCGGGCAGAAAGCTCATCTCCATCTTAATGCGCCCCTGTCCAGTACAGGTCTCGCAGCGGCCCCCTTTCACATTGAAAGAGAACCGACCGGGTTTATAGCCGTGCAGTCGCGCAGCAGGCAGCAGCGAGAAGAGCTTACGCACCTCGTCCCAAAAGCCCACATAGGATGCCGGGACCGAGCGTGGAGTTTTCCCAATGGGAGACTGATCGACTTCGACTACCCGCTCAACCCCCTCGGTATTGTCGATGCTGTCATGCAGACCGACCCGCCCGGCGTACAGCCCGAGTTTCCTCCGCAATCCGTTGACCAGCACCTCCTGAACTAAAGAGCTCTTACCCGACCCAGACACCCCGGATACGCCCACCCATGTCCCGAGCGGAATATCAATGTCGATATTCTTCAGGTTGTTCTCCCGCACGCCCCGCAGGCGCAGCCACGACCGGTCCTTGAGAGACCGGACCGGACCAAGCCGCAGGTGGGCCGAGGAGAGAAACTGTCCGGTGAGGGAGTCCGTGTTCTCACGCAACTGCTGTGGCGAGCCTATAGCCACGACTTGGCCGCCATGCACTCCGGCCCCCGGTCCCAGATCGATGACCATATCCGCATTCTCGATAGTCTGCTCGTCGTGTTCGACGACCAGCACGGTGTTGCCACGCTCTTGCAGATTCCGCAGGGTAGCAATTAAACGCACATTATCGCGCGGGTGCAGTCCAATGGTCGGTTCGTCCAGGATATAACACACCCCGCACAGATTGGAGCCGAGTTGGGCGGCCAACCGAATACGCTGCGCCTCTCCGCCGGACAAGGTATCCGCGCGGCGGTCTAAGGACAGATAGGACAGGCCGACCTGGTTGAGAAAGCTGAGTCTGGGGACGATTTCCTTGAGGATCGGCTGCCCGACGAGCGTGTCACGCTCGGACAGAGACAGGTCTTGCAGATAGCCGAGGCAGTCCGCCGCCGATAGATGCATCAGAGCCGGCAGCGACTGGCCACAGACCTGTACGGCGCGCGCACGTGGATTCAAACGCTCGCCCCGACATTCCGGACAGGCAGACTCACCCAGAAACTGTGACAGCGCATAGGAGGAACCCGTATCCTCACCGTATTCGAGCGCTTCATTCAGGATATCGAACGCCCCCTGCAGCCCCTGATCGTCCCCGGAAAAGACCAGCTGGCGCTGCTCCGCGCTCAGTTCGCTAAACGGCCGGTCGACCGGAACACCCAGTTTCTTGAGTCCACGTAACAGCTTGTTCTTCGCCCGTTTCATCTCGGAGCGCGCGAGTGGCAGGAGCGCGTCTTGTTTGAGGGATTTGCTCACGTCCGGGACGACCAGTTCAGGGTCAAATTCCCATGAAAAGCCAGCACCCGCGCAGGCCGGACAGGCTCCTTGGCGGCTGTTGAAGGAAAACAGGCGAGGTTCGGGTTCTTCAAACCCGAGGCCGCAGGCAGCACAGAAGAGATGCTCGCTATAAGTGCGCTCGTCCTCGCCGCATACATGCACCGCGCCACTTCCCACCCGGAGAGCCGACTGGAGCAGGGCCTCGGTGTCGCGTCGATTACCGTTTACGCCATTCACCCACGTCTGCCCGATCACAATATCGATGTCGTGCTCTTTATAGCGCGGCAACCTTAGACCCGGCTCAAGAGACATCGTGCGGCCGTCGACCCGCGCCTGCTTGAAGCCCAGCTTGCGGGCCCCCGCCAGAATGTCTTTGTGAAAGCCCTTCCGTCCCCGTACTACCGGCGCGAGGAAAGTTGTTTCCTGGTCGTGAAAATCGGCCTGAATACGAGCCAGGATTTGACTTCGGCTCTGGGCCGCCAGCGGTGCGCGACACTGTGTACAGTGCTGGACGCCGATCTTGGCATACAACAGCCGCAGGTAGTGCGACAGCTCGGTCACGGTGGCAACCGTCGAATTTCTCCCGCCCCGACTCATGCGCTGCTCAATGGCCACCGTGGGCGGAATCCCGGTCAGCAGATCGACATTGGGCTGGGCGAGGACCTTAATGAATTGCCGCGAATAGGCGGACAGGCTGTCAATATAGCGACGCTGGCCCTCGGCGTAGACGAGGTCAAACACCAGCGTCGACTTGCCGGAGCCGGACAGACCCGTCACGACCACCATCTGATCGCGCGGGATATCGACCGAAATGTCTTGTAGGTTGTGTTCCTTGGCTCCAATAATGGCAATGGACTTGCCACTCCCCACTTCGGCGACAAGCGGCCGGCCCGGAGGCTTTGCTTTCCGTCGCTTGGGGCGCGGGCGCTGCCCTGTAGCGGCCGAGTCCAGGACTTGCTTCAGATAGCGTCCCGTATGCGAGGCCCGCACCTGAGCCACCTCCTCTGGTGTTCCCTCGGCTACGATCGCCCCACCCCCGTCTCCCCCTTCAGGCCCGAGGTCTATCAGATAGTCGGCAGACTTGATGACCTCCAGATTGTGCTCAATGATCAGAACCGAATGGCCGTATTCGACCAGTTGATCAAACGCGTTGAGCAGTTGCTGGATATCGGCAAAGTGCAGGCCGGTTGTTGGCTCATCGAAAATGAACAGCGCCCCGTGGTCAGCGGAGCCCTTGGAGTGCTCCTTCGCAATATGCGCTGCCAGCTTCAGCCGCTGGGCCTCACCACCGGACAGCGTTGTCAGCGCTTGGCCCAGACGCATATACTCCAGCCCGACCGCGGCCAGCGGAGACAGGCGCCGCCTGAGCTCCTTTTGCTCACCGAAGAACTCTAAGGCTTCGGCAACGGTAAAATTCAGGATGTCGGTCAGACTCTTCCCTTTATAGCGAACCTCCAGCACCTCGTCCCGAAAACGTCTGCCCTGACACTCGGGGCAGGGGACGTACACGTCCGAGAGAAATTGCATCTCGACTTTTTCAAAGCCCTCGCCTTTGCACGACTCGCAGCGTCCGCCCTCAACGTTGAACGAGAAGGTACTCGGCGTATAGCCACGAACCCGCGCCAGTTCGGTTTGCGATAAGAGCCGCCGTACCGTGTCGAACGCCTTGGTGTAGGTGAGCAGGTTGGCACGCGGCGTTGTGCCGATCGCCGACTGATCGACAAAAATGATGTCGGCCAACTGGTCGCCTCCCAGAATAGCGCGACACGCGCCCGGGATGCCGACCGGCTCCCCACGCTGCTTTTTGAGACCCCGATACAACACGTCCTCTACCAGCGTCGACTTCCCCGAGCCGGATACGCCGGTCATACACACGAGGCAGCCGAGCGGAATGGCGACATCGACATCTTGAAGATTATGCGCGCGCGCTCCGTGGACGGTCAGCATCGACTTTTTCCTGACCGGCCGGCGTTTCTGCGGAAGCGGGATGGTTAGCCGCCCGGACAGGTATTGACCGGTTAACGACCGCTTGTCTTTGAGCAGTTTGGCATACGGCCCGCTGAACACGATCTCACCGCCTTTTTCACCGGCCAGGGGCCCCAGGTCGATGACGTTGTCGGTCTCGCGAATAATCTCCGGATCGTGTTCGACTACAACGACCGTGTTCCCATTGTCCCGCAGATCCTGCAGAATACGGACCAAGCGCTGGCTATCGCGCGGATGCAGGCCGATTGATGGTTCGTCCAGGATATAGAGGGTGTTCACCAGAGCGGAGCCAATCGCCGTGGTAAGGTCCACGCGTTCCAACTCGCCGCCGGACAGGGTGCGGGATTGCCGGTCCAGGGTCAGGTATCCCACGCCGACCTCGACCAAATAGCGCAGGCGTTTCCGAATCTCGTCCAGCATGAGCCGGGCGACCTGCTCCTGGTAGGCGGTCAGCTTGAGGGCGGCAAAGAAGACCGCGCCCGCCCCGATGCTCATATGGTTGATATCGGCCAGGGTTTTACCCCCAACCCGATACAACAGACTCTCCGGTTTGAGGCGTGCCCCCTGACAGTCTTCACACGGGAAATAGCCCCGGTAGCGGGCCAGAAAAACACGCACATGCATCTTATACGTTTTGGTTTCCAGCCACTTGAACCAGCCCCGGACGCCGTAGTAGTCCTCATCGCCTTCCATAATGGCCTGCTGTTGTTCCGGGCTGAGTGCCTGCCAGGCAACATCGGTCGGGATGTCGTGCTGCTCACAAAAGGCAAACAGCTCACGCCGCTCCCACTGCGCCGCTTTGATCCGCCAAGGCTTAATGGCCCCGTTTTTCAGCGTCAGGGCCGGGTCGGGGACGATCAACTCCGGGTCAATATCAATCGTGCGGCCAAACCCGCGGCAGGTCTCGCACGCGCCGAGTGGGCTGTTGAACGAGAACATATTCGGCACGGGCTCTTGATAGGCGATACCACACGCCGCGCACTCAAGCCGGTCCGAGAACGGCACCGCAGCAGTGTCTTCATCAGGGAAAATCAGCGCCAGGCGTCCCTTGCCATACTGAAAGGCTTGTTCGCATGAGTCGTGGATGCGCTTTTTGGAACGGGCGGTAAGGGTCAGACGATCAACCAGCACGGTACAGATTTCCTGCTCCGCCGCAGGTCGGTCTGCCTGTTCTTGAATATCGATCGGCTTGCCAGCCACAACGATGCGATGGAAACCGGACTGCAACAAACCGTTACGGACTTCCTCCCAAGGTAGACTGGCAGGCGTTGACACGCTGAACGTAACCAGAAAGCGGCAGCCGTCCGACTTTTCTTTGCGCAGCTTCTTATACACCGACTCGGCCGAGTCGCGCTCCACCGGCTGGCCGCATTCCCGGCAGTACAAAGTGCCTATTTTAGCAAACAGGAGCTTGAGGTGGTCGTGCAGTTCGGTCATAGTCCCGACGGTGGAGCGCGAGGTCCGCACCGGTCGGTTCTGATCAATAGCGATGGCTGGCAGGATGCCGTCAATGCGCTCGACCTGGGGCTTGTCCATGCGGTCGAGAAACTGCCGCGCATAGGCCGAGAAGCTCTCGACGTAGCGACGCTGCCCCTCCGCGTACAAGATATCGAAAGCCAAGCTCGACTTGCCCGACCCACTGACCCCGGTCACCACCGTCAGTTGGTGCAGAGGGATCTGCACATCAAGGTTTTTGAGATTGTTCTGGCGCGCGCCAGCTACCCGAATCGAGCCGCCACCCGTCCCATTCGTTTCCAATCCTGCCCTCCACGTATAGCAATCACGGGCCCAGGCGAGTGTGAGGCCCACCTCTGCCGCCCGTCCCTTCATCTTCATACTGAGCCGCGGCGGTTCCGTCTAGAGGCGGTTCCCCTCAGTAGGCGAACCGTGAGAGCCGTCTCGGAGGGAGAGCCTCGTGGCTCAAGACGCTCACCTTGCCCTGGCCCGGCCGGGGCCCATTGCCCGTTGCATACCGGGCTTGCCGGGGGGAGGGGGGATAGGACATCCTCCAATCGCTTTCACAGAAGGAGATCCCCATGGCGATTTTTAGAGATGCCTCGAAACCGGACATGGAGCACTCTCGCCTGCCGATCGGGCGTACTACGATGACCCTCGCAATCAGTACTGGAATGAGACGTATCAGGCCACGGCGCGCAAGGACCTCTTCGTCTTCCGGGAGCGGCACGGGGAGGACACGATCCGGGACTTCGCCCTGAACGACAAGATCCGCTTCGTGGATTTCGCGGGGACGTTTCGCGATCTGACCTTCGCCGTCGACACGACGGCCCGGACCATCACCATTCGGTATGATGAGAGCGGCCACCAGATCACGCTGCGCAAGGCGGCGGCCTCATCGGCCCGGACGGGGCGTCCCTGCTGACGGCGGCCAACTTTCATTTCGTGCAGACGGATCCGGACGGGGTCGTGTGGGAAAGCTCGTCCGTGAGGGAGGTCAAGTGGCTGGAGGATGGGGGGATAGAAATCGTCTGGGCCGGCATGGAGGAACTGCGCGGCGGCCCGGGCGACGACACCCTGGACGGCAACTGGAACGACGACGAACTGCACGGCCGCAAGAGCTAGGATCTCCTGGACGGCTCCTGGGGCAACGATATTCTGCACGGCGGCCCGGGCGACGATACCCTGGACGGCAACTGGGGCGACGACGAACTGCACGGCCGCAAGGGCGACGATACCCTGGACGACGGCTGGGACGACGAAATCTACGGCCACCCAGGTGCTTGCCGCCGCCCGCTTCCGGTGTCGCATCCAGGGACAGCCACCGCCGGACGGCCCGGCGGTGGCCGCGGTCCTGAGAGGGGTGAAGCGCGAAGGGCGAGACCGGGGCCGCGGCCAGGTGACGGGCGTGCGGTGGGAGGATGCCGATGTGGCCGCCCGCATCGCCGCCGACCACCGCGGGGCGCGTCTGGCCGACCGCCGGGACGCGGCGATGGTCGCTGTGGCATCGGACGCGCTTCTCCGGGTGTCCGAAGTCGCCACCCTCGAGGTCCCGGACGTGGACCCGGAGGCCGGCACCCTCACCGTCCGCCGGTCCAAGACCGACCAGGAGGGGGCGGGGGCGGTCCTGTTCCTGGGGCCGCCGACCGTCCGGCGGGTGCGGCGATGGACCGAGGCGGCCGGCCTCACCGCGGGGCCGCTCTTCCGGCGGGTCTCGAAGGCGGGCCGGGTCGGCCCGCGGGGCCTCCACCCCAACTCCGTCCGGGCGATCATCCGGCACCGCGCGGCCGCCGCCGGGGTGCAGGGCCGGGTGTCCGGCCACAGCCTCCGGGTCGGGGCGGCGCAATCGCTGGCGGCCGCCAGGGCCGGGACCGCGGAGATGCAGGTGGCCGGGCGGTGGAAGTCGGCGGCCATGCCCGCCCACTACGCCGCCGGCGAACTGGCCGGCCGCGGGGCGGTGGCCCGCTATCGGTACGGGCGCACCGTCCTCCGGGGCAGGGACTAGCGAGGAAACACCCTAAGGGTCGGGGCGGGACCCTGGGACAGCCCGGGATCGCCCCGCCGTGCTCCGGGGCATGGAGACGAATCGTGCTATTTTACAGATAGGGTGTTGTCATGCTCAATATTATTATCGGTTTGATTCTCGCCTTCACGTTCATCTATATTTTCCTGCCGAGAGATCCTCGACACTACGCCTGCACCCCCTTTTATGCGGACTACGAGTCGAGAGAGGCCTGCCTGCAGGCGTACGACGAGGCCCGGCAGGCGCGAGACCCCGCCGATCAACTCAGCTCCTCGCTGTATCCCCCCCCTCAATGAGGGGCACGGCGCGTTAGGCAAACCGCCCGTCTCGCCGAATAATCGAAGGTACGCCCCTACCGAACACGCCCAGGAAGGGCGAGACCGCGCCCGATCCCGCCGCCACGGCCCGGCCCCGAACCGACACCCGCCGAATAATCTTCGGTTTTGTCCAAGTTGACATAGCGGCCAGGGGGAGCCCCGCCAGCCGATTTTTCACCCTCTCGATCCTCCGCTCGTGGTCTAGTATATAGTCCGCGCACCGGTCCGCACCCGTCAGGGTGAAAGTGTGGCAGGGCCCAATCCTGTGCTAATGTCTACGCTAGGGGGTTGGCAGTAAGGCTCTGCTTCCGGGCCCCGGCGGATTGAGGGGGCGGAGGGTAGGACCACCACCATCTTCCGATCCGGCTCCGAGCGAGTGACGAGGATCGACCCGTCGCACCCCTCCTTGAGCCAGAAACGTCCCAGGGTCAGAATGTCAGACTAGACGCTGTAGTCTGGACGGACTCCCAGGAGGGAGGCAATTGTGCGGGTCTTCGCGTTGCAGTCCGAATGGCTCATTGTCTGCGTGCCGAGGACTTCCGTTTTCGCCGATTTCGTCGAAAGGGCGGCGGCGGCACGGGCCCAGCATGGACAGCGCCGATACCATGATAACAGGGCCCGTTTTCCCGTTCAATTGTCACCTCACAAGGGCGCACAGCGCTCGTATCCAGCGGGCGGTCTGTCGCCGCGGCTCAACGGTGAGGGTGCGGCGCATTAGGGGAGATAGCGAATCGCGGCGAGGATCACGCCCAGGACCGCCACCCCGATGCCGACCCGAACCGTCATCCGGTCAACCAGGGAGGTCTCCCGCTGGGCCGCTTCCGTGCGTCCGTCCGCAATCTGTTCGGCCAGCCGGGAGAATTCCGTCTGGTATGCGGCGCGGCCATCCGCCATCTCCTTTGCCAGCCGGGAGAATTCCGTCTGGTATGCGGCGCGGCCATCCGCCATCTCCTTTGCCAGCAGGGCAATGTCCGTCTTGTATTCCGCCTGCATGGTGTTCATCCGTCCCTCCAGCAGGGCCACCTGCACCCGGAGATCGTCTTCCCCCATGTCGGTACCCTACCACCGCGGGGTAGCGGTGTCCACAACATTGTCAGCCGTTTGTCGGGTGTCCCCATACCCGACCACCGTGGGGCAGCGGTGCAAGGGGAGGGGCAAAGAGGCCGCCCCCACGGGGAGGGGGCGGAAGAAACAATTCCCCCTTCATAGAAGAAGTCGTGGCGGCCGCCCCCTCGGCACTCCCCGCTCAGCCGGACCCGGCCCGCGGGGCCGGGGGGAGCAGTGGCTAAACCGTCCCCAGCCCCCTCGGACCGGACCCGGCACGGGGCGCGGGCGAGGGGAGCCGAACCGGCCCGGCCCCGCAAGGGGGCATTCGCTCCATATCCGCCCACCACCCCTCAATGAGGGCCCTACTATTAGGTAGGGGCGGATGGGAGCGGCCCGGGACGCGGCGCTTGCTTGCACGGCAGGCGCGGGAGATGCGCATTGAGGAGAGGCGTGCCGTCCTGCCACCGGCCGGTGACCGGGGAACGCAGAGGCACGCCAAGGGGGGTGCGCCGGACAGGGCAGGGCGCCAAGCTGCCCCTGGATCCCGCAGCTTGCAAGCGCCCCTGGATCCCGCAGCTTGCAAGCGCCCCTGGAGCGCCCTTCTCACCTCGGCCTCCCCGCCTGCCCGCCCGGCGGCCCTTCCCCTGGCCCGGCTGCCCGCCGCGCGCGGGCCCTCCGGCGAGGAGCTCAGGGAGGCCGCCGCGGAAGCCAAGGGAAGCCGGGCGGGCCGCAACCGCCTTGGGCAGGGACCGTTCATCGCGGTCAATCCGCGGCGCGCCAAGGCGCTCAAGGCGGAGCTGGCACGGGAGAGCAGGGCCCCGAAGCGCAGTGGGCATGCCCGTCCCGAACGGGTCCGGTACCTACTCCGTTCCACCAGCGAGCGGCGCCCCGGCCGCCTCACGGACGAGGGCGGGGGCCGGCAGGTCACGGTTCGCGGGCAGGCTACGGGTGCCCGTCCCCGATGATGCCCGGCGCTGCGTAGACGCCAGAGTCGATCTACGACTGACCGGCGCCTGCTGGCGACCGGTCGACCCAAACGCGCCCTCCGCATCCTGCTCGGCCAGCCTTCTTTCGCTCGTCAGGTAGAGCAGACGCAGCACACCCCGCGCCAGCATAATAGCCCCCGAGGAGGCCGCAGACCTTATTCTTCGCCTGGCCGAAACCAGGACACGTCCATCGCACCTCCCTCGCCTCGGAAGCAGTGCTTCTCTTTCAGTGCGTAACGGGGTATAGCAAGAGCAGGGAAAAGGAGTATCCATGACCACACTGCTCGGTATTTCAGGTAGTCTCACGGCCGGGGGCAGTACTCGGACCATTGTCGACGCTACGCTGGTAGCCGCGCAAGCATACGCCCCGGATGTCAAAACCGACGTGATCGATCTGCGTGACGTGACCATCTCCTTTTGTGACGGGCGCCCGCCCGAAGACTACCTGGACGATACACCCCAAGTGCTGGCACGTATCCAAGCCGCCGACGCCTATATCATTGGCACCCCCATCTATCGGGGTTCCTACACCGGAGCCCTTAAGAATCTGCTTGACCACATTCCGGTCGAAGCCCTTATGGGTAAGGTCGCCGGTGTGATTGGGAATGCGTATACGGACCATCACTACCTCAGCATCGACCAGGAGCTGAAACCGGTATTGTCGTGGTTCAATATGCACATCGTCCCCGGGAGCGTGTATGTTCGAGCCGATCAGATGAAGGGCGGAGAGATTACCGATGAGCGCGTGCGGGATCACCTGCGTCAGCTCGGAGAGGCCACCATCGGACTGTGCCACATCCTAAGAGATAGTCCCCAAGGCCCCCCGCCATTAGTCTTATGGCCGCGAAAGCAATCCTAGGTTTCCAAGATTATGGAATCCAGGGGAGGATCCCATACGTCTCCCCTGCCCGCTTTTCTTGACGCCTGTCCGCCAGCGGCATACCCTAGCACCCAACACAGGAGGAAGACCGGATGCGGTTTGTCATCTTCGGGGCGGACGCGGGCGGCAGCACGGTCGGTGCCCATCTCTCAAGAGCCGACGCTGCCGCCCTGCTTAGCGGGGGCCCACCCCATATTGAGAGGATCCAGACAGACGGACTGAAAATGTCCGGCAAGTATTGGCGCGTTCGTGACCATGCCAGCGGCCTGTTCCGCCCTGGACGATTGGCAGTTCCAAGCGGACGGCATTGTTTTCCTGTGGGTCAAAATCTACGATACCCCGGTTGTCCTTGAGCAATTGCGCACCAAGGCCCCCCCCCGATACCCCTATTTTCTATCGCCAGAACACCATGACTAATGAAGCGTTGGCGACCAAACATTTCAGCCATGTCCACAGCGTGGCTTTGCATCTGGGGGCCCGTTTTGTCTTTCCCGGTGAGGTTCGCCACCCCGGTGGCAATTCGCTGGTGAGAGGCCGCTATCCCAGCGGGTTCGACGAGACCGCGGAGCAGGTCGTGGGCCCCCTGCAAGCCGCGAGGCTGCACGGGACACTGACGGATGATATCCTGGCCTGCACGTGGGAGAAATTTGCATCAATCTGATGAACGCACCAGCCGCCACTCTCGACCGCTCCGGGCCGGAGCTGCTGAACGACCCGGACTCGCGCTGCTTATGCGATGACATGGTGGTAGAAGCCCAGCACGTCCTGGCTCGGGCCGAGATCAAACTCAAACCCTTGCCCGGTAATCAGTCCTTGCCCGACATGGTGGCCGCATTTCGTCGGACCGACTTTACCCCACCGCCGCTGCCCAATCGCCCCACCCATGTTTCTCCGTCCATGTGGCCGGAGGTATTCTGCTGGCGGGGCAGAACGGAAGGGCGCTATCTCGACGGTCGGGTCCACGAGGCAGGGCAACAACTCGGGATTGCCACCTCGGTCAACGCCCTCCTCACCCAGCTAGTAGACACCAGGGCGGAGCGCCGGGAACTGCCGGGCACGTATACACTGACCAATCTGCGCCGCATGCGGTCACCCACCAGTCATGCATCAGGATAGAGTCATGCCACTCTCACCCTTTCACCTCGCCCTCCCCGTTCATGACCTGGAGGCTGCCCGGGTATTTTATGTGGACCTGTTAGGCTGTTCGGTCGGCCGCGAGAGTACGACCTGGATTGATTTCAATTTTTTCGGACATCAGGTCACTACCCATCTTTCTCCTAAAGCACCTCGACCTGTGACCACCAATCCGGTCGACGGCCGGCAGGTTCCGGTCCGGCATTTTGGTGTGATTCTCGACTGGGGTGCTTGGCAGGCATTGGCTGAGCAATTGACACAGGCCGGTGTCTCGTTCTTGATCGAGCCCTGTATTCGCTTTCGTGGCCAGGTGGGTGAGCAGGCCACCATGTTGCTCTTGGATCCCAGCCAGAACGGGCTGGAGTTCAAGGCGTTCCGAGACCCGGCGCACATTTTTGCCCGACAGCAATCAGTATCAGACCGATGACAAACAGGAGGATGCGATGAAAGCGCTGGCATTTTTAGGCATGGACAAGGTCGGGATTGTCGATAAACCCATTCCCGATCCTGGCCCGAATGATGCGGTGATTCGAACAACGGCTTCGCTGATTTGCACTTCGGATGTGCATACCGTGCGGGGCGTCATTCAGATTCCTGAAGGCCGGGTACTTGGCCACGAGAGCGTTGGCATCGTCCATCAAGCCGGCGCGAATGTGACGACCTGTAAAGAGGGCGACCGGGTAGTAGTGAACGCCATCACCCCGTGCGGCAAGTGCGACCCCTGCCAGCGCGGCATTGCCTCACAGTGCGGCGGCATGCTGGGCGGCTATAAATTCACCACCCAGCGCGACGGCAATATGGCGGAGTATTTTTTCGTCAATGACGCCGACTACAACGTGGTTGCCATCCCGAATGAGTTGACGGACGAGCAGGCGCTCTACACCACTGATATGATGTCCACTGGCCTAGTGGGGGCCGAGAACGCAGAGATTCCGGCTGGCGGGACGGTGGCAGTCTTCGCCCAAGGTCCGGTCGGACTGTGTGCCACGGCCAGCGCGCGTCTGCTGGGCGCGGGGCTGGTCATCGCCGTTGACTCCAAGCCGGACCGCAAGGACCTCGCCAAAAGGATGGGGGCCGATATTGCTGTCGACCCGACCGAAGGGGACGCGGTTGAACAGATTATGCAGCTCACGGACGGCCTCGGCGTCGACTCCGCCATTGAGGCGCTGGGCTCTCCGGTGACCTTTGCGAACTGTGTGAAAGTGACCAAGCCGGGCGGGGTGATCTCGAACATCGGCTATCATGGGGAGGCCGGTGAGGCGCTGAGCATTCCGCTGCTGGATTTCGGCCTGGGCATGGGCGACAAGAAAATTCACACAGCACTGTGCCCAGGCGGGCGGGAGCAGGTCACGCGCCTGCTACGGCTGATTCAGAACGGGCGCATTGACCCCACGCCACTGACCACCCATCGGTTTCCCTTTGCGGAGGTCGAGACCGCGTTCACCATGATGACGACGAAGGCGGACAATATCGTCAAGCCGCTCATTACGTTTTAGATGCAGGTGAAGAGTGAGAAGCGAGGCACCCATCCCCGCCTCCGGCCATCCCTCCCAGGAGGGGAGCCACGTGCACTCCCCGCCCCCCTGGAGGGAGAGGGCTAGGGTGAGGGGGGGGGCTGCCTTTGGTCGCCTCCCGGTCCAACTCGCCTGCTTGGTCCTGCTGTGTCTCTTCTCGGGCCCGGCGGCTTTCGCTCAGAACGATCTCCAAACCGGAGTTCAACTCTTTGAGGCCGGTGAGTTGGTCAAAGCGTGGCAATTTTTTGAGGCCCTGCACCAGCAGCAACCGGCCAACACGAGTGCGTCCTTTTATCTGGGACGGATTGCCTATGCACATAAAAATTATGAACAGGCCATCCCCTGGTTTGAGGAAGCGGTGAACGGTGAGCAGTGCAACGCCGACTATCATATGTGGCTAGGCCGCGCCTACGGCCGGCACGCCGAGCAGATGAGTATGTTCCGCAAGCTCCGCAATGTCTCTCTTATCAAGAATGTCCAGACCCATTTTGAAAAAGCGGTCGACTGCGACCCCACCCATATGGCAGCCCACTGGGACCTGATGCAGTACTATGCAGAGGCTCCGGGTTTCGTGGGCGGCAGCCGAAAAAAAGCCGAGGAACACGCTGCCATCATCACCCGCCTCGACCCTGCCGAGGGACAAAAAGCACGGCAGTTCATCGCGGAGCGGAACTAACGCTTCCTCAGCAGCCACCCTCAACAAGCCAGGACGACTGAATGCGTCTTTCCTGGAATGAGATCCGCGTCCGGGCCGCCGTATTTGCCAAAGAGTGGCAGGACGCGACCTACGAGAAGGGCGAGACCCAGAGCTTCTATAACGACTTCTTCAATGTCTTCGGTGTCAAGCGGCGCACCGTCGCCCGCTATGAGGAACACGTCAAACGCCTCGACAACTCGTCCGGCTATATCGATCTGTTCTGGCCCGGTGTTCTCCTGGTTGAACACAAGAGCGCGGGCCGCGATCTGACCAAAGCCTACGGCCAAGCCGGCGATTACTTCGACGCGCTGCCCGAGCGCGACCGCCCGTGCTACATCTTGGTGAGCGACTTCCAGACTTTCGCGTTGCGCGACCTGGACGAGCGGGAGACCGCGTTTTTCACCTTGGTCGACCTGCCCCACAATGTCGAAAAGTTCGGTTTCATTCTGGGCGTTCGGAAGCGCACCTTCAAGGAGCAAGACCCGGTCAACATTGAGGCGTCCGCACTCATGGGCGACCTCCACGATGCGCTTGAAGCGTCGGGCTATACCGGGCACGCCCTCGAACGCTTTCTCGTCCGCACCGTGTTCTGCCTGTTTGCCGATGATACCGGCATCTTCGAGCCGCGCGGCCTCCTTCTTGATTTCCTGGAAGCGCGCACCCGCGAGGACGGCTCGGACCTGGGCTTATGGCTCTCGCGGCTCTTTCAAGTGCTCGATACCCCGGCAGGCCTGCGCCAAAAGACGCTGGACGAAGACCTCGCGCGGTTTCCGCACGTGAACGGTGCCCTGTTCCGGGGGCCGCTGCGCATTCCCGACTTTGACGCGTCCATGCGGCAGGCCTTGCTCGCCGCCTGCCGGTTCGACTGGACCTCCATCTCGCCGGCAATTTTCGGGGCCCTGTTTCAATCCGTGATGTACCCCGCCGAGCGCCGCGCGCAGGGGGCACACTACACGACCGAGCAGAACATTCTGAAAGTGCTGGAGCCGCTGTTTCTAGATGACCTGTGGGGGGAGTTCGCCCGGCTGAAAGCGCGCATGGACACGCATCGTCGGCTGGAACTGCACCGCTTTCAGCAGCGGTTGGGGACGCTCCGTTTTCTCGACCCGGCCTGCGGCTGTGGCAATTTCCTGATCATTGCCTACCGCGAGTTGCGCACCTTGGAGATGGCCGTCTTGAAGGAACTGCGACCCTATCGTGAGGACACGGCAACGGGCGAACTCGACGTCACGACCCTGTCGGTCGTCAATGTGGCGCAGTTCTACGGCGTTGAAATCGGAGAGTTCCCGGCCCATATCGCGGAGACTGCCCTATGGATGATGGACCACATCATGAACACCCGCCTCAGCCTGGAGTTCGGACAAACCTTCGTGCGTATCCCGCTCACCCACTCGCCCCATATTCTACACGCCGACGCCCTGGCAACCGACTGGGCAGCCCTGTTGCCACCGGAGGGCTGCTCCTATGTGTTCGGCAATCCGCCCTTCGGTGGCCAGAGCTATCAGTCGAAGGAACAGCGAGAGCAGATGCGGAGGCTGACCAATCCGCATGGCAGAACGGCCTCTCCGCTTGACTATGTGGGCGCATGGTTCCTGAAGGCCGGGGCGTACGTGACCGGGAAGACGCGCCTTGGGTTCGTGTCCACGAATTCAATCACCCAGGGCGAGCAGGTCGCCTTGCTATGGCCGCGCCTCTTCGACGAGTACAAGTTGGAGATCGCCTTCGCCCACCGTACTTTCGCCTGGGGCTCGGATGCACGCGGCAAGGCGCATGTGCATGTCGTCATTCTTGGGTTGGAGCGGCGGGAAAACGCACGGAGAGAAAAACGGTTATTCAGCTACCCAGATTTGAACGGCGACCCGGAGGAAACCCGGCATGCCGCGCTCTCGCCGTATCTCTTTGACGTAGGTGGGCTGAGCAATCCGCATACGATTGTGCGGGACACAAGTACTCCACTTT
Source organism: uncultured Binatia bacterium (SeqCode) (assembly GCA_965116085.1). Lineage (GTDB taxonomy): Bacteria > Desulfobacterota > Binatia > Bin18 > Bin18 > Bin18. The sequence continues at coordinate 2,220,457 of OZ220487.1, read as the reverse complement.
TAGATCGTCCAAGAATGATGCGTGGAGTACAGCCTACTGATGGCGGACATTACATCTTCTCGGATCAGGAACGAAGCGACTTTATCGGCAGAGAGCCGAATGCCGAGAAGTTCTTTCATCCGTTCATCGGATCCCGCGAACATATCAACGGGCTCTCACGCTGGATACTTTTTCTCGAAGAGGCCGAGCCAGAGGAACTTCGTGCGATGCCGCTAGTCGTTGAGCGCATCCGGCAGGTGCGTGCTATGCGTCTGGCGAGCAAGAAAGCTGCAACGGTCAAGCTGGCTGACAGACCAACCCAACTGGAAGGGAGATCAATCCCCACGGCGCCATTTCTGGTGATTCCCGAGGTCAGTTCGGAACGGCGCGAGTATGTCCCTATCGGCTGGCTGGCGCCGCCGGTCATTCCGAGCAATCTGGTGCGCGTCTTGGAAAATGCGACACTCCCCGACTTCGCCCTGCTCACCTCCGCCATGCACATGGCGTGGCTGCGCCATATCGGCGGGCGGCTGGAGAGTCGATATCGCTACTCCATCGGCCTCGTCTACAACACGTTTCCGCTGCCGCCGGAGGGTACCGACCTGTCCCGACTGGAACCGCTTGCCCAAGCCGTGCTCAATGCCCGCGCGGCTCATCCCGGCGCGCCACTGGCCGATCTTTACGATCCCGACCTGATGCCGCCGGACCTGCGCCGGGCGCATCAGGCGCTCGATCGCGCCGTGGACCGGCTCTACCGGCGCACGGGGTTCGCGTCCGAGCGCGAGCGGGTCGAGCATCTGTTTGGGTTGTATGAAAAAACGATGATTCCATTGGCGGTGAAGCCGAAGCGGAGAAGGTGGTACACGGCATCCTAGCTGTTGGACAAAAATTGGAGCGTTCTAGAGATCACTCTACCTGATTAAGCGGAGCCACGGTGAACGGGCACGAGCAGGAGTAAGAACAGGGACGGTAAAGCTCTCATACCAGGAGAGCTGTCGGCCGAACGTACGAGCGATGGTTCGTGGCCCGACTTCCGCGCCGACCAGCCGAGTTCAGCCATCAGCAGGCGCATAAGGCCGGGACCCGCCCCTGAATGGCTAGACCTCCGAGAAAAGACGGACAGGACAGGTGCGCTGCTTCAGGGGAGGATATCGGATTCGGCGGTGGCACTGTTCGACGCGACCCTTGTAGAGAAGACCAAGAACGACGGTTACTTGCACCCCTGATCTCTGCGGCTCTGGCAGGCGCTTGAAAATGCGAAGGAATGCCTTGAGCATTCCCAACTGTGGAATGTTGACAAGGTAATCGCCAGATGGAGGGTACTGAAAAAATCACGAAGTATCGGAGCGACATAGCCCACTGCCCTACGGGGGGCAAGACAGACCTGAGGGCGCTCCGGTGCACGGAGACGGGAGTGGCTCCGCAGGTTTCTTTCCCTCGATATGACGGATGCCTACTCCCCGTCCCCAGCCAGGAGATGGCCTTGAAAGCGGCGGATGAGGTCGCGGGCGATTTGGCCGGAGTGGTGCATGGCCGCCAGCCCTTCGACAATGACCTGTTCAATCTCTTCGGCGCAGACCGTGTCGTGAGGCGAGGAGGGGTGCTCTTCGGTCGGACCAAGGGCCAGTTGAGCGGGAATGCGAGTTTTTGAGCGCCTGAATTTGTCGGCAATCGCACGCAGGGGCGTCAGGGTGTCAACCTCGGCTTTAATGCTTACCCGATACGGTGTGTCCCCGCTTTCAATGCTCACGCTGACGACTCTCAAGACTACGCTTTCCGCCATGTCCGTCATCTCTTACGAGGGCTCGGCCTCGATCGGTTTTTCATACACCCGAATCGGGATAATACGCAGACAGGTGGGACAGGGGATGTCTTTGATGACCGGGAAGGAGCGATAGGTCGCAGCGATCTGTTTGAGTTGGAGGTGCAACTCTTTTTCACAGCACGCTTGAAGTATATCGACCATACCTAGTGCACTAGCCAACCGACCTGAGGAAGTCAAGGACGCAGCGTCTACCTCACCTCCTCGTCTCCCCCCGGCTTTTCCCTAGGCCCCCTGTGGAGGCCGGATCAGGTCCTGCACGACGAGCACGGCAGGGCTCCAGCCTGGGAGAAAACGCTTTCCGCTCTCCCCCCATCGGGCGTGCTTCAGCCTCATGTCGCTTCTGATTTCCTCCCTGGAGAGAGGGCTGGGGGGGGGGGGCGAGCAGGTCGCCCGCAGGGGACACCGCCAGAGGCCGAGGGATTTTTCCGTACCAGCCGGCGAACCCCAAGCAGAAGAGGTTGTACTCGGGCGCTAGATCTAGGTTACAGTTTCTTTTTGGTGGTCGCCCCGGAGCGTTTGCGCATCACGTCTGAGACGCGCTGCGTCTCACTCATATCACCCATGTCCAATGCCTGCCGAAACTGGGCGGACAGCATCCGCATGAGCGCGGCCTCCTGCGGGTCGAGCCTGTCGGCTAACTGCGACAGGGTGTCCATTGCCGTCCCGATTTTCGAGGTGGCTTTGGCAGCGTCGCCGTCAGCACGGGCGGCAACCGCTTCCTGGAGCCACTTGCGGACCGCATGCAAACCCGGCTTGGATTGTGGGCCCAAAACGATTTCTAGTTCCGGTAGTCGGGTCAACAGGACATCTAAGGGTTCTGGATACGGATGCTCATGTACCATATGGCACCAAGCGTCTGCAATTGGTGGACGAAAGTCAAGTGGGCACAAAACGGGGAGACTTTCCTGCCGATGGGGGGCCTAAGTGTGGCGTGAGGGCGCAATTGACATTCTTCTCATTACGGATAAGCAGATCCAGAGGAGAAATAGAGCCAGATGAAAAGCTTTGAAAAATAGCTTGTGATCGCATGTTTTTCCTGACTCGGGGGCCATTCTCCGGGACATTTGGATCATGGAGCGGTCGTCCGAACTGCGTGATCAAGCTCATGAACGTTGGGATCAAGAAGCGATGACCTCGTTGCGGGTGTTCATTGAACGGGGCGGAGAGCAGAGCACGGGCCTCTGTACCGCCACCGAAGGGCTGTGCGAGCGGAACGCCGACATCCGGGTGCTGTATGGAATGGGCATGTAAGAGGAATATTCCTCTTACAGTGAGGGGGGGGGCGATCCGACCTACTTCTCTGGTCTCCGGGCTAGGCGTAGGCGTAAGGACCACAATAGCCGCTTTCACCGGCACTCACTCCCGGAAGGTCCTGACAATCTCGTCATCGAGCCAGCGCTTGTCGAAGAGTTGAGATAACGCCACGTCATGATGATTATCTATGAACGGTCCAGATATCGGCCCGCATGCCGGCGGAGACCGCTGCTCTTTGTTGGAGACACGGGTGTTTGGTCTTGTCTTACCGATCAATGACTATCCGCCCCAACATTCGTTTCTGTTCCTCTATCCCCATATTCCCTGATCCCCAAATAAGAGCAGACCGGATGAAAGACAGGAGTGGCCCAGCAGTGGAGACAGACGGGGGCGGCGCATTGCCAAGGGGGGGGGCCTGTTGATTATACTGCCTCGGCAGCCGACTCGGGGGCATCGCTCAAAAGCCGGGGAGCCTCGGGGGAGACGGCATTATCGTTTTTCCGCAATCACAAAGTTTTGTAGAGACCCGTCCCATTCAGTGACGACAGATTCGCCAGGATGGGGAAAATCCTTCAAGACAAAGTTCCCTGAGAAGCCCTTGGGAAATTCTCCGTCAAGCGTCGTCACCTTCACGATTGCCCGCCCGAGTTCTTGCCCATCCACTCTGGCGACGGCGGTGTGCTGGCCATCGCCGAGCAGGTTCCAGTTGAAGAGCAGACCAAAGCCGTTATTGATGTCGTCACACTCCTCCCTGGTGTCTGCCCGGCTCGTACCGTAGCTGGCCTGAGCGGTCATTTCCTGGGCGGTGTAGGGATTAAAGACAATCTCCACCTGCTCAGCCTCACACACCCAGCCTGAGATTATGCCGATGCCACTGCGAGACGAGCCGTGGCCGGGATCTCAAGAGCGCCGGTCAATGTCACCTCTCCCCGCCCATACAACGTCTGAAGGCCCACCACGTCGTCTAGCTAGATTATGTCACAGTATCTGTTGCCCCCATTCGCCCGACAGGACATGTCGGAATTCATAATAGACCGGACCGTTTGTCCGGCCTCATCAGGATGGCCCAAGCCAAGACGGTGGCCGATTTCATGCACGAGTAAACGCCGCAGGTGCGCCAACCCACCGCCGTGATCACTCGAGACATAGACACGAGCGGGTGTAGAGGGAGGCCCTGGGATATAGATCGCTCCCGTCCGCCCATCAAGGGGTCCTGTCCCCGGGACAGACGTTCCCCCCTGGTCCGTCGTCCACGAGCATAATGAGGAGCACCGCAATCGCCGTCCTACAGGGGTCCTCACCCGTGCGGGCATCAGCACTATTCCCTATTGCGGCACTCTGAATGGCAGCCTGCCATTCCTCGCGTGTGTACGGGCCGTCTTCCTAGGGCAGATGCTGCTCTCCCGAGGGAGCGAAACACCCGCGCTCACTCCGGCAAAACACGTCCGTGGTGACGGTAAAATTGCCAGTCGGTTGCTGCGAGCCGGCAACCCAGGCGTGTACTTCACTGGCACCGCCGCCAGTGTTAAAGAGGCACACCAACATGATTAGTGCAGAAAGCAACATACATCTAGCTCACCGTACTATCACAGATGAGGCAAGTCCCCTGTCTACTCTCCAAGCCCAGTCAGGTCCTTCCATTCAGAAAGTGACCCGGCGAAGTGGGTTCCTCCGCATGGATGGACAACAGGGGAGTAGCACGGGTGGGCAACTAGGACATGTTCACACCCATAGGCATGCCAATGGTATCGTTTGCGGTTGGAGCTCTCCGCAACCATCATTGTCCGATGATGAAACAGGGCCAATGTTTCTATTTCCAGTCGCGCCTGCCCTTGACAGAATTGATGCAGTAAACGATAATAACGCCAATAAAATTGATTACTTACATGATGTGTGCAGGAAAGAGAAGCCCTATATCAAGGCAACAACATGAGGCGAGAACCAGTGCGTTAGGTACGTAAACAAGGGACATTTCTCGTCTGCGGTGCGTGGCGGGAAGGCAGTCAAGAGGGGGTGAACCGACAGGAGTGTCTCAGTTTCACAGCATCCTTGATTTCTGCCTGGCAGCGCCCTCCCCTCCCGAGCATTGCCCCCCTCACGAGGCGCGCGGTGGAGCACTAGCCGAAACGTATGACCTGGGAGCATGCCAATGAACGCCAATCTTTCGACCTATGCGGACCGCCGGCAAACGTTTCTGAAACAGATGGGCGATGGGGTTGCCCTCTTTCCGGCCGCCCCCACTTCCATTCGCTCTCAGGATGTCGAATACCGCTATCGCCAGGACAACGACCTGTACTATCTCACCGGATTTCCAGAACCAGAATCTCTGTGCCTGCTCTCACCTCATCACGACAAGGAGCAGTTCATTCTGTTTGTCCGTCCACGCGACAAGGAAAAAGAGACCTGGACAGGAAAACGGATTGGCGTCGAGGGTGCGCAAGAGCATTTTGGGGTGGACGCGGCCTATACGATCGATCAGCTCGACAAGGTGCTACCTGAACACCTGCTCGCCGCGGAGAAGATCTACTACGGATTTGGCCGTGACGAACGCCTCAACGCGAAGATTCTGGACTTTGTGAATCAGGGCCGGCAGCAGCGCCCGCGCATCGGGCGCGGACCGGTCTCGCTCGTTGATCCCAGCGACCTGCTGCACGAAATGCGCTTGTTCAAAACCCCGGAGGAAATCGTCCTGATGCGCCACGCGGCCGCGGCGTCCGCCGCGGCTCACCACGCAGCCCTGCATGAGACACGCCCGGGCATGTACGAATACGAAATCGAAGCCCTGCTCGAATATCATTTCCGGCGCAACGGGGCGGACGGACCAGCCTACCCGTCCATTGTGGCCTCAGGCGCAAACGCCACGATCCTGCATTATATTGCCAACGATCAGCGCATGCAGGATGGAGACCTGCTGCTGATTGACGCTGGTTCGGAATACTCCTGCTATTGTTCGGATGTCACGCGCACGTTTCCAATTGCCCATGCGTTTTCGACCCCGCAACGAGAAATTTACAGCCTAGTGCTGGCTGCGCAAGAACGCGCGATTGCCATGATCCGGCCCGGCGTGGGCTTTGACGACGTGCACCAGTGCGCCACGGAGATACTGATTGACGGGCTGCGCGACCTCGGCCTCCTGTCCGGCAGTACGGAGAGTATTCTTGAGAAAGGCGACTATCGCCAGTTTTATATGCACCGCACGAGCCACTGGCTAGGCATGGATGTGCACGATGTGGGCAAATACCGACTTGGTGAAAAGCAACGGACGCTCGAACCCGGCATGGTCTTGACGGTGGAACCCGGCCTGTATATTGCCGCAGACGCCAACGTGCCGGGAACCTACCAAGGCATTGGGGTTCGCATTGAGGACGACGTCCTCGTGACGACCGACGGCCATGATGTACTGACCAGTGCAATCCCGAAAGCGATCGACGATATCGAGGCCGCCCGTCGGGCGGGATAGTCGGCTATTTCTTCTCGGTCTTTTTACCGGGTGACGTACCTCGGCTTGTCCGTATCGGCTTTGGCGGGGCCGGTCGTTCCTTGATTTGAGACTTGGGATCAGGATTGATCCCGCCCTTTTGAACGTAGCTACCAATATGAGCACGCTTCTCGGTCCGCTCAGTGGCATTTCTGGGGCTGTCTGTCATTTACCCACTCCTTTCATTCATCTTTTTTCTTTTCTGTCATAGGGAAGCATGGGGGAAATTCAATATGAATATCCGTTTTGTCTCGCGCGATATCTCGCGCGATATAAAGCAGGCGAATTCGAGTTTCTTCACCTGAACTGTCGTATACGAGGGCGTCGCTGAGCGAGAGCTCTCGTAGCTGCCCTGTATCTGAAAATGCGCTCACCCAGCCAGCGCATGTGATATTTTTCTCGAAGTCTCGTACATGAACATACTCGGAGCCCATTTCGTTGAACGCTAACTCCCCTACGTCTTCCTCTCCATATTTTCTTGTCGCCCGTATCGCATGCAGAAATCGCGTGAGCCATTTGTATGTGGCTGCATATATCCAGAGAACAGCCAAGAGAAAAGAAAATGGCACGGAAATGCTGATTTCATCGATAAACTCTTCGAATAGCAGTGTTTTTGTGCCTGAATCATGGATCTCCCATAGGGAAAAGCGGCATCCCAGCAATTCATAGAAGCAATAGACTCCGACGTATGTCACAAGTCCGAAGGGAAAGGCTCTGATAAAAAACTCAGCCGGACCGGGCTGCTCTTTCATCGCGTAGCGTGCGTCGAGTTGCGCCCAAATCAGACCCGGTAGAAACACAACGGCAAGCTGAAAAAGAAAAATATCTATTTTCGCTGGGGAATAATATACTTGACACGCCCAGCGCCGACCCGCCCTCAGCCAGCCCGCTGAGCGTGAGTATCGAGGTAGTCGAGAATGGTGCGGCGCTCGGTTTCGGATAGGGGAGGGCGGCCGAGGCGCAGAAATTCCGTGTCCATACGCGTCAGCATGAACCGCCACATCTCGGGTGTGAGCAGACCGGGATGATAGAGGCGATGACAGCCGGAGCAGCGCTGCCGGTAGAGCCGCGCCCCTGCTGAGTCAGGATCGGGTAGAGCGGATTCGCATGCTGTGAGGCTAGCACACCATAGCCCCAGGAGTACCCGTCGCAGCCACCACGCCATTTAGTCTGACACCCGAAACGGCTCGCGGCAGGCAGCCACCTGGCCGGGAATGTCCTCAATGAGGACTTCGATCGTCTCAATGCTGTTCCCGCGGGCTTCTGCCAGACGGGTGCGCAGGCGTGCAATCAGATACCGCGCGATCTCTTCCGACGAGGAGTGCATGATCGGTAGCAGGCGGACATCTTGGCGTGGGAAGCGAAACTGGGTGCCGTCTTCACACTCCACCTGCACGGTCCCGGTGCCCCCGGTAATACGCAGGCAGTCGCTGTGTTCGGGCAGCAGGGTGGTAAAATGCAGTTGCCGACACTCTTCTTCCGCGATCTTTTTCAAAACCAGAAAATCCACGACATAGCCGTTCGGGCCAACCGGGCCGCACACCCTCACTTCAGCTTGATACGTATGGCCGTGTAACGGTTCTCGGAAACCTTTGAAGGCAATAAAATGCGCCGCGGTAAAACAGAGTTGCTCCTTGCCTATTGACACCGAAAAGATACTCATCCCTCTGTCCTCTTAGCGGTCGGCACTCTCAAGAAAGTCTCCCAGCCCGCTCCGGCGCAGCGCCGTCTCGGGACGACCGAACGACTGCGTATACTGTGCCCGCGTCAAGCCAGTCGTCTGGAGAAAACACGCGCCCTCTTCGGCCAGCACAGGCCGGAGGCGCTGGGACAAGAGGGCTGCCAGGTCACTTTTGTCCTCCACGCTTGCCAGGAAATCTCGCACGTTGAGGCCATGCGCTCCGCCCAGCAGACACGAGAGAAAATAGGCCATCTGATCGTTATTCGGCTTGCGCCGCCAGGCCGCGGCCGTGCTCAGGATAGTGGAGATATCCGTCTGTTGGCGAATGGACACAACACCCGGGGTGCCGGTTCCCTTCGGTCCGGGCGCGAGAAAAATCAAGGCATGGCCTGCTTCCGCCAGTCGAACCGGGTGGGGGATATAATGGGGGGAGGTATAGCCCGTTATCAGGAAGAGCTGGCGCCGATAGACCCCAAGATCATGCGCCGACTCGGCCGCCAACTGCCACAGCCACTCGGCCACCCCAAGGCCGTGTTTTCGTGCGTGCTTCACCAGGGTCAGCAGAGCCTCTGGCCGATACCCTTCTCGTTTGACCAGACGGCCACAGTCCTCCAGCGAGACACTCAGCCCCAGGACCTCGACCCGCCCATCGGGTGCGGTTTGCGGCGCAACCACTACACCCTCCAATGCCGGCTGCTCAAGCTCCAGGTCGGTGGCAAAGCGGTCGCCGTATTTGGAGAGTTTGGCAAAACCGCGGGTACAGCCGTCCAAGGCCACAATGCTGGCCGCCCGGACCTGAAACGTGCCGGAAAACGACAGGCCCCGCCCGCTCATCAACGAACCATGACCGATGACAGTGACTTCCATGCTCCCCTACTCTAGCGAGTCCAGGCAGGCCGGAAAAGCCGGTCTGCCTGGGGGAGGCCTTTCTTGCCTTCTTCGGGGGGAGAGAACTCGTGCACGGCGATATCCGCAACTGCGACCTTGCGGACCGCCTCCCAGTCATGGTCGGGCAGAACAAGGAGGGCCGGGACAAGGTCCTTGAATTTCTTGAGGCGCCAGATTTTTTCCCACCACGCCTCCCGTGCAAAGGCTAGGCCGGGCGGCCAGGCATAGCGCGCCTGACTTCGGGTCCAGGCCAGATTCCCGCACAGGAACACGGGCCGGGCGGGCAGGCGGACCAGGACGGCCAGCCCACCGGCGGTTGCGCCGGTCACGTCAATCAGTTCGATACTGCCATCGCCAAAGAAGTCATGACTCCTGGCAAAAGTCCCGAGCGGCGTCTCGGCCGAGAAATCAACGAATTGCCAGCCCTGAACCCGATCAAATTCATCCGCCATGTACAGGCCGAGAGGCCTGCTGCCCAGCGCTGCGGCGTGTTCCGCACGCGTCACCACAGCAGCCGCTTGAGACAGACTCTCCAGTTCACCGGTATGGTCGAGCCGCAGGTCGGGTAGGATAACGAATTTCACCCCTTCCGTTGAGAGCCGGGCCGTCTTGAGTTGAGAGAGAATATCCTGACCGGGCTGCATATCCGCCCGGCCAAAGACCGAGCGGAACGGTCCCAAGTAGCGCGGCGCATCGTCCACCAGCCCTCGATTCAATCCGGTTCCCACCAGGACCAGACCGTGCTTGGGGTGCTCAATGCCAAACACCAGAATATCAAGGGCATGCTGCTGCGGGAAACTCCCGTCCTGGTAGACGACCCGGCTGGACACTGTGATCGAGCCCGTATGAAAGATGTGCAGTCTGAGCCCGCTTACACCCTGGTAGGGTTCCGGCCAATTATGCAGGACCGGCTCAACATACGGCAGCCGGAGCGGCTCCTCACACGCCACCCCCAGTATCAAGACACAGGAGGCGAGCGCGCGGAGAACAGTGGTGGAAGACGGACAATTCCTTGTCATAAAGCTGTGGCCGAGGATCGTTCAGCCCGAAGTGTATCACACCATCCCTTGTGAGTTGACCTGGGAAAGGCTCTCAACTATGGTGTGGGCGTCGTTACTCAAGGAGTACAGCCACTGGGGATTCTCGCATGGACTGGCCACCAGGCGTCGAGGAGCGGGTCGCGCTCGCTGAGGTCGAAGCGAGATTGCACCGGCTTCAGGCGCGCTTTAACCTCTATACCGCCCAACATCGATTCTACGGTATCGGGACGGTGCTCGCTCTTGGATTCGCGCTCTTTACTTTCCTGGCCTTCTCACTTTCCTCGTTCTGGTTCATCCTGGCCGCTTGGCCGCTCCTTGCCCTGGCCGGTTGGGTCTGCTTCCGGCTCCTCCGTCAGGGCGTAGCGGACTGGACCACTCTGCACACTGCCGCTCGTCGGATCGACCTCCAGGTCGGGCTCAAACAGCGCTTGTCAACGCTGACAGCCCAGGTTCTGGCCAGCCCCGCCAGTGGCCCTCCGACTTCCCGCTTATGGACCTATCTTCTCCGCGACAATATGGATCGGCTGTCGCTGTGGGAGGTCAAGAAGGTCGCGCCACGGCGCATCCCCTGGAGCCTCCTCCCTTTTCTTGCCGCTCTGGTCTTCGCCTTTCTGATCGCTTCCGTCCCGTTGCTGTCACCCGCCTCTGAACCCGCCCCCTTCTCCTTGACCAATCTTGAGTTGATTTCCTCCGAGTTGCCTGAACGCACAGGACGGTTGGTGGACAAACCTCTGTCCAGACCACCGGCAGATTTCACTGCTCGGCTACCGGACCCACTGACGCGGCCTGGGCAAGCAGACAGCCACATGAGCATACGGGATCACGCCGCAGACGCAGAAGGTTTGGGACAGGAACTGCTAGACTGGGCCTCTCTGCCCGAAGATCTCCAGCAAGCCCTGCGGACGGCACTGCACGGGCTCCAGGAGTCTCCCGCGTCTCTCGACGAACAGAACGCGGACGAGGGACGCCACCTCCTCAATGACGAACACACGCCGGATATCCAGTCTGAGTTGGAGGCAGGAGATGCCAGCCAGCAGGCTCTTGGTGAGGGCCAGATCGGGCAGGGTGCTGAGCGCACTGCGCCAGGGAGTCGGCAAGCTCCCGAACAGGGGAGCGGTCTCCAGAAGCTCAAACAGGCGCGGCTTGATCGACGGAAAGCGGAGGGAGCTTTTCAGTCGGCCAACCCACAGCTTCCCCGGCGGGGGGACCAGGCCGGTCGGGGTGGTATGGGGGCGGGGGCGGGTACAGATCCACGCCTGTACGGCAACGAGGCCAGTCTTGGGAACACTCCTCAGATCTTCAGCCTCTCTCTGGATGCCAGTTTTGAGAAGAGCCAGACCGGCCACGAGATTGTCAAAGACGAGGGGGGCGGGGTGATTATCAAGTCCACCAGCCAACTCAGCGCCAACCAAGTCTTGGACGATGCCATCCGCAATGCCCAGATTCCACCGGAATATGAGGGCATTGTGAAACATCTGTTTGACCAGGATTGAGGATGGACAAGGTGAAACAGGTGATTCCTCTTTCTCGGGAGACCATGCCGTGAGTGCAACGTCGAAAGGAATGAACGCCTCCGTCAATACCGGCTCAGATGTCGATTCGGTTACGCCTTCGACCAGTCTTGTTCTGGAATTTCAGGAGACCTTTCGGCAGATTCAGTCCGAACTGGCCAAGGTCATCATCGGTCATGCAGAGCTCATTCAAAATGTCCTGATCGCCTTTTTTGCCGGAGGCCATGTGCTCATCGAAGGCGTACCAGGAACGGGCAAAACACTGTTGGTGCGCTCGCTTGCCCGCGTCCTGAATCTCAGCTTTAGCCGGATTCAGTTCACCGTGGACCTGATGCCTGCAGATGTGACCGGCACCCGTATGGTTGTGGACCGAGACGACGGCCGGCGTGATTTCGTCTTTGTTGAAGGACCGATTTTTTCTCACGTACTGCTAGCGGACGAGATCAACCGCTCCACTCCCAAAACTCAGGCCGCGCTGCTCGAAGCCATGGCCGAACTCCAGGCCACGGTTGCCGGCACAACCTATCAACTGTCCCCCCCCTTTTTCGTACTGGCGACGCTCAACCCGATCGAAATGGAGGGCACCTATCCACTGCCCGAAGCTCAGCTTGACCGCTTCTTTTTCAAGGTCCGCCTGACCTATCCCACCCATCGTGAGGTCAGACGTATTATCAGTTCGACCACCACCACCGCTGAGCCGGATGTACAGCCCGTTTTTTCCGAAGCGGAAGCTGCCGAAAAGATCATGGCGTTTCGGCAGCTGGTTCGCGATGTCCTGGTCGACCCCCCTATTGAAGAGTATATCGCGGCCGTGATTCATGCCACACTGCCGGCAGACGCACGGTATGTGAATCAGACCGATCCGGCCGAGGTGACATTGCCGAAGGATGACCTGGTGAGCCGCTACGTCAATTTTGGCTCAAGCCCGCGGGGTGGTCAGACCTTGATGTTGGGCGCTAAAGTCGCGGCCCTGCTCGATGGGCGGGCCAACGTCAGCTATGACGATGTCGACCAAATCATGCTGCCAGCCCTCAATCATCGACTGGTGCTCAACTTTGCCGCTGAAGCAGAGCATATCGATCCGGCCTCAATCGTTACCCGTATTCTTCAGTCCGCCAAAAAAATCCAGCGCTGACCAGGATGCAAGGGTTCCAAGAGTAGCAGGATGAAAGGCTGACTTTCTCGCCGGATCTGCGGGGTCTTCTGTGTCTTTCGAGGCTTCCTTCTTCAAACAGCTCGACCGTCTACGTATCCGTGTTCACGCGGCCCGCGGCCATCGCCCTGGGGAGACGCCTATCCCGCGCACGAGCCAAGGCTGGGGCGTTGAATTCGAGTCGTACAGAGACTACTCGCCCGGCGACGACTTTCGCTATCTAGACTGGAATGCCGCTGGACGACTTGGTCAGATGGTGGTCAAAACGTTTACGGCGGAGCGGGAAATCCCGTTTCATCTCATTCTCGACACCAGCGCGTCGATGGGTTCCCCTGTCGGAGACAAGAAATTCACCCATGCTGTGGACTTGGTCACGGCCCTGAGCTATATCGTGCTCTCCAGTAATAACAGACTCCGGATCGCCGCCCTCTCCTCGCCACCGCGTCCTTTTCTGGCAACGCCCTTCCTCCGTCATCGCAACCGCTTCCTCCATATCCCCCCTTTTTTAGCGGCACTGGCACCGGGCGGGAAAACTTACCTCCGGGAGTCTGTCCAGTCCTATGTTCGGCAGGCTAAAGAGCCAGGGGTGGTCCTGCTGGTTTCGGACTTTCTGACCCGTCCCGCACAGTATGAAGCGACACTGCTCTTTCTGCTCGCGCGCGGCTATGAAGTCAAAGCCATTCAGGTGCTGGGCGAGAGCGAACTACACCCGGAATATCTTTTTCGGCGTGGCAAGCTCTATGATGTCGAAGAGCAGACCGAACGCTGGGTCACGCTCAGCCGGGCCAACCTTGAGAAGTATCACCACGCCCTGTCGGTCCATTGTGACAATCTCCAACAGTTCTGCCATAAACATCGAGTGCTCTACTCTCGGCTTTCCAGCGCGCAGCCCATTGCCGAGACGGTAACAGAGACACTCGCCCAGGGGGGACTCGTCACCCTCCACTGAGCTGCGGCGTATGGGCATCCTCAATCCAGCGGCCTTCCCATTCGTTTCCCTGCTCGGCGCCTTGGTGCTAATCTATCTGCGCCAGCGGACCCGCACCCGCATTGCCGTCCCCAGCCTCCTGTTCTGGGCAGACGTTCCTGAAGACCGTGTACGGTCCAGACGCTTCCGGCCCGACCTCCTCTTTTTCCTTCAGGCCCTCCTCTTCTTGTTGCTGATCGGGGGCTTCCTGCATCCATACTGGTCGCGCACCGTGACCGAAATCCGCGGAGACCGGCAGATTCTCGTCTTCGATCTGTCGGCGAGTATGCAGGCGCGTGAAAATGGCGTGCGCCGGTTTGATCTAGCCTTGGGTCAGGCTAAAAAAGTCCTCCGCACCCTGGCCCCTCTTGACGAGGTGATGCTCATCAGTATTGCGACCCGACCCCAGGTCGTCAGCGGTTTTACGACAGACCATCGTTTGGTGTTGCACCGCCTCGAGCGCCTCCGTCCGCTGGACACGGGTACCCAGTTGGAACTGGGCATTGATCTCGCCCTCATCCAGCGTGACCGTGCCGGACGGCAAGCCCAGATACACGTTTTTACCGATGAGCCAGCCACCCAGTTGAGTCTGTCAGAGACACAGCACCAAGCGTTGACCTATCATCGTGTGGGTGAAACCGACGATAATATGGCTGTAGCCTCAGTCCACATCTACCAGAATCCCTTCCAGGACTACTCCCAGGCCCAAGCCTATATCCTCGTTCGCAATTACGCTCATCGCACAAAGACGGCAACGCTGCGCGTCGAACTCAATGGCCAAGCCGTCTTTCAAGAAGCGTTCAGCCTCTCGGCCAATGACACGCGCTCATTCTCTTTGGAGGGGTTCACCGGGCCGGGGCAGTTGGCCACTTATCTGGAGTCCGCAGATGCCTTGGCCGTCGACAATCATGCCCTCAACTGGGTGGCTGAACGCCGGGCGTGGCGATTGATCCTCGTCTCTCCGGCTCCACACCTGCACCAGGAACTCCAGCAACTCAGTCAGGCATTGCCCGGAGTGACACTGCTCAGCACCAGCCCCGAGGACTTCTCGCCCGCTCAGGTGAACGAACAGGATGTGGTTCTTTTCCACCAGTTTGTTCCCGACGAGCCCATTCCCGCCAACAGCCTCTACATCTTTCCGCCGGTTGGAAACACGCTCTTTCCCGTGCTGACTGAAGCTGCAAACCTGACTATTCTGGACTGGAACGACGAACACGAAATTTTACACAATCTCCAATATATTGAGGCCCTGCCGTTCAAACGGGCCCGTATTCTCTCCCTCCCTTCCTGGGCCCAGGTGCTTATTTCTTCAAAGACCGGCCACGGCGAGATTCCGCTTGCGCTGACGGGAGAGCGGCATGGCCAGCGTATTGTCTGTTTAGCCTTTGATCTCAGTGCGGGAAAGCTGATCGACTCGGACAATCTGACCCTGCTCGCTCTCTTTCTCAATACTCTCCGCTGGCTGCGCCCGCCCAATCCGCTTACCCCTCACCTGCTGTCCGCCGGAGACGTATTCTTCCTCCCCACAGACACGCCCCTCGCCGACGCCTATCTCTCTACGCCTCAGACCGAGATGCAGATCCTGGAAGCCGACACCGTGCCCCTCGACCGGGTGGGCATCTACCGGGTTGAGACGGCCACCTATCGGACAGAACTGTACGTCAATCTTTTTGACGAAGCCGAGTCCGATATTGGCCGACAGATTGGGGACGGCTCGCAGCCACCCCGGCCTCCGGGAGTCCACCCCTCATCCGAAGCCGTACAGCGCGAAATTCCGGTCGAATTTGGCCACAGTCTGTACTGGCTGGCCGCTCTCTTGCTCTTTGGTGAATGGCTCTATGCCTGGTGGCGCTCTCCGCTGGAAGGTATGTCATGACCACAGAGATTTTTGGTCAGGGGTACACGATTCTGTCGCCGCAGTTCCTATGGCTCCTGCTGCTGCTGCCCCTGCTGTGGCTGCCCCTGCGCGGCCGCGCCCAGCGGCGGGTGTTCTTCCTGGGCGCGACGCTCCTCCGGACGTTGGCCGCTGTCCTGATCATTCTGGTCCTAGCCGGTCTGAGCCACCAGACCATGCTGTCCGAGCAGCGCTTGGCCGTTGTGGCGGCGGTTGATACCTCAGACAGCATGGCCGCGGAGGCCCGGACCTGGATGCAGGCCTATCTGGAACAACTCAAAGCAGCGCTCGCCGCCCAAGACGAGTTCGCCATCCTCTCGTTTGCCGCGGATACGCACCTAGTACTTGCCCCCGGTCCAGCGGCCCAGGCGACCCTGCCCGAGTCGCTGCCGTCGCCCGGCCACACCTCCGGCACCAATATCGCGCACGCGCTTGAACGCGCCTTTGCCCTGTATCCCGAGGGGGCGGAGAAACGCCTCCTGCTGCTGACCGACGGTAAGGAGACAACGGCCACGGCCCGCCAGGCCGTGGCCACAGCCCGTCAAATGGGCATTGCCATTTATCCGGCGATTCCCCCCAGCGGCCAGCAGGCCGAAGTCTCCTTGGAAAAATTCGTGGTGCCGCCGTTGACCCGTGAGGGCAGCGTCTTTGAGATGCGCCTCGTCGTGCGCAACGGACACGGCCAGCCGGTCCCGGGCAGGATGGACATCTATGCCGATGATCAACCCCTGACCCGTCAGGCGGTGAGTCTGGAACCCGGCCTGTCGGTTCTGGAGATTCCCGCCCAGATCCTTCAGCGCGGGAACTATCTGCTCCGAGCCGAGGTGCACACGGACGCCGATACCATCGCCGGGAACAACACACAAAGTACAAGCCTGGCAGTTGCCGGAAAAACACGGGCCTTGGTCATTACCGACAACCCAAAGACCCACCTAGCACGGGCCTTGCAGCTCAAAGAAGTGGATATTGAGTTCCGCCGTCCCGGGGGGCTGCCAGCCAGTCTGCTCCCTCTACTCGACTATCATAGCGTGGTCTTTGACGACATCGGCCGCAAAGACGTGACACCGCGGCAAATGACAGCCATTGAGCGCTATGTGCGCGACTTTGGGGGGGGCTTTCTCATGGCCGGCGGGGCACGGACATTTGGAACGCTCGATTATCAACACTCCGCCATAGAACGCCTCTTGCCGGTCTCCTTTCACGAGCAGCGTCCGCAGAAAAAGAAGCGGATTCCGATTGCCCTCTTCTTGTTGATCGACCGCTCGAACAGCATGGGCTATAATAGTCGGATACGCGGCCTACACGACGGCCAAAAGATGGAGTATGCGCAGAAGGCGGCCGTCGCCGTTCTGGGTCAACTCAAAAATACCGACCTAGCGGGTGCCATTGCCTTTGACTCAGAAGCCTATTCCTTGTCCGCATTAAAACGGCTGTCACAAAATCGCCCGGCGCTGCAAAGTCGCATTGGGCGCCTTCGATATGGCGGTGGGACGGACTTCTATCGTGCGCTGGAAGCCGCAGCCGATCAATTGAGTCGGAGTCGGCGAGCTATTCGTCATATTATCTTGCTCACGGATGGTGATACTAATCGCAGCCCGACCGATCATTATCCCCTGATTAAAACCATTGCCCAGCGCCAGATATCAATTACGACCATTCGGATCGGGAGCGACACCGTCAACCTGCAACTGCTGTCGTACATGTCGGAAAAAACAGGCGGGCGCTTCTACCATGTTGAGGACGCAACCATGCTGCCCCAACTCTTGGTGCGGGACACCCGTCAGACCCTGCGGCAGCAAGACCAGGAAGACGAGGGCCCCAAGGACATCATCCCCCGGGTCGGCGTCCAGGGACAGATTTTGCGCGGCCTATCCGACTTCCCGGCCTTGGACGAATATATGCTGACCAAGCCCAAGAAACGGGCGCACGTTCAGCTCTATACAGATATCCACGGCGAACGGGACCCACTTCTGGCTACCTGGCGGTACGGTCTGGGCAAGGTCGTCGTCGTGCCCTTTGATCCGAGCGGTGCCGGCTCAGGGGACTGGATACGCTGGGAGCGCTTTGGGAAATTCTGGTCTCAGGCAGTCCGGTGGGCCATGCGGAATGAAACACCGATGGATTACCGACTGAGCGCGGCCAAGCGCGGGACACGCACGATCCTCCGGGTGGAATCCTTTGACAATATGGAGAACGGCATTCTCCAGGCCCAACTGACCAGTGGAGCCCATAGTGAGACCCTGACCCTCATGCCGGTCGCCCCGCGCATCTCCGAAGCCGTCCTGCCCTCCCGCTACACGGGCAAAGTCCCCGTTACCATTGTCAAACGGAAAGGCGATACCGTCGTGAACCGGAGGAGTCAGACGGTTCTGGTTGGACAGGAAATGGACGACACCCTGCGGGAATATCACCAACAACAGCCCAACCGGCCATTGCTGCACGCCTTGGCCGAGAGAACAGGTGGCCGCCTCAACCCGACGTTTGACGAGCTCACCGCCCCTCCGCGGGGCGGCCAGAAAGCCCTTCTCCACCCGCTCGAAAACCTCCTCATTGTCATCGCGCTTTTCTTGCTCCTGGCCGACATCGCTCTACGGGTTTTGTTCAGGCCATTGGCGGAGGCCGCACCGCTCTAATTTTTCTTTCACAGGGGACTGTCCGAAAGAGAGAACGGACATACGGTGTGGTAGTTGCCGGGGCATTTTCCCGCTATGTATACTCATCATGAGAGAAGAGCCCCACGAGAGTTGTCTATGCCCGTTGCCAGAAACAATCTGACCACGACCCCCACGGTTCCGGGCCGCACCATTCAGGAGGCACTGGGTATTGTCAGCACCGAGTGTGTTTTGGGTATCAACGTCTTTCGGGATATGTTGGGTGGCTGGCGGGACTTTTTTGGAGGCCGCAGCGGCACCCACCAAAAGTCGCTACGGAAAGCCAAGGAGACTTGCTTGGAAGAACTCACGGAGCAAGCCTCGCAGGTCGGTGCCGACGCGGTTGTCGGTATCGATATGGACTACAGTGAAATCAGCGGTGGAGGAAAAAGCATGTTGCTGCTCGTTGTGACTGGAACGGCAGTTCGGCTGAAATAGCGGCTGGGAGATGCCCAGCCGAAACCCAAGAGAGAACCATACCAGAAAAGATTGTACCGTGAGCCACTTCTCGAATTTCCGTAGTGTGAAAGTCCCGAACCCATATATCCGGGCGGTCTTGTACGCGAGCATGGTCGTATTCGGAGCGTCCTGCTCCTGGCTGCCGTTTAGCAGAGGCTGCTGTAATGAGGACCGTCAACTGGGCGTCGCCTATCTCCAGGAGCCGGGACAATTTCAGACCGCAACGCCACAGTATGGCAGAGCCCGTGACGTCGACCCTGGAGCGGGAGAAACCGTTACCAAGCCAAGCTTGCTCTCGAAGTATAATCCGTTCAAGGGCTTTATGGACGAGGACGAGCCAGCCGCCTCAAGCGACGACGGGGGATTTTTCGGGAATCTGCTTCCGTTTTGACCCCCGTCTTAGGGCCGCCACCGCTTTTCGCCGACGAGGACGGGAACACCGGAGTACTGATGAACGATGGCTTGGCACCGCATGGGAGCAATCTCGCAACCGGTCAAAAACCCGATAACCGGGACATCGGCCAAGTATTGGTCGAGAGTAAGAAAAGAGCCGATATCGGGATCCCCTAGAGCCCGCTGCCACGTCCGACACAATTAAAATAGAGACCACGTACCGGGCGACTGGCCTGCCGCCTCTGGCCCTGCACTTCCAACCTGCGTTTCAGGTCGGTCCGGGCTCCGTTCCCATCGCGCAAGGTGGAGACCCAGCTTCTGGCCTTCGACGATCTTGTCCGCCACTGCAATAATTCCGCGCTCGGGGTCAAAGCCCACCAAGCTCCGCGCGACGTATTCACCAGGGAGAATATGTCGGCGTTCGGCATCAACAACCGGCAGGCCAGCAAGGATATAGGCCGCAGCACGGCGCAGAGCCTCGCGGAGTTGAGGGCTCGCGCCTTCGGCAAAGACTTCCAAACCCCGGCCTGTTGTCAAGCTCAAGAGCAAGATTGTTGTGGGCTTTCCACCCGATACACGGGATTCACCGGCTGGCAGGCCCGGGTGATACCAATAGGATAGGTGAACTGGGCGGTCGGCAGCGCCCCACTGACTGCATCATTGCTGACCGAGTCTCCACACAGATGGAAGGTCTCACCAACACTCCCGTCCTCAGACGTCCCGCCCTCGACCACAAGCAGGTCCGAGAGCCTGCCTGCGGCGGTTTCATCAAAGAATGCCTCCGAGTCGAAATTATACGCATCGGGGAAGACGAGGGCGAGATTTTCGGGGCCGAGGTGAGGCGTGACGCCGGACGCGACCTCCTGGGCCAGCCGTGCGTGCCCGGCCGCGCAGTTGGGGCACAAAGTAACGATGGACGGACAGCGTGTCCGCCCGCACGGCCAAGCCCCCCCCCCACGCTACCCGGCCGCGTTCCACTTCTCCAGCCGTGGTCAGCACGCCACTGGCACGGCAGCCGACAACCTGACCGGCCTGCGTCGCTTCGCAGGCCGTGCGCAGGACGCATCCGTACCCGGCCCCGTGGTGCGCGGTGGTAACGACCGGGGCAAGGTCAGCGCAGTCGCCACCCGCCTGACTCAAGGTCGCCCGGGCCGCTTCCCGGGTAGCTTGTTCGGTGTCGTGTTGTTTTGAGAGACCAACTCCGGCGGCGAGCGTACGTACTTTTCACAGCTGGGCTAGTCCGGTTTCTTGAGGCCGAGCCGCTCGTAATATTTCTCCGGGACTTTGTCCGGATCTTTGTAAATAATAAAAGAACAGTGCTCTTTTCCGAGCACGGCAGCCGGCTCGACCACGACAAAAGGTTTCCCGTTTTTTTCGATATCGACCAACTCCATCGGCGGCTCGTGCGCACAGTACACAGGAAAGTCTGCGCGGCTATAGGTTATCCGCTGTGGCTTTTCCACCGTATAAAAGGCGTCGGGTCCGTCGTATTTGCCTTCGAGGACCAAGCGGCCCCCACTGCCACAGGGACGCATCTGAATGACGACCTTTTCCTCATCCTCTTCAATATGCATAGGCTGCAGATGGCCCCGCAGACCGGCAACAAACATCTTGATCTTCCGGGCCAACTCTTGGGGGTCTTGCGGCATTTTTTCCAGATTCGGCAGCCACCAAGCTTTCACGCCGGCCATCATGATCTCTTCCAGCACCTCGTCGCCAAAGCGTTTCCCCACCTCGCTCAGCGTCGCGGTTGTCCAGTTCCGGTAGAGGTCGTGCATCCCGAGAAACTCATTATACATGCGGTGCGCAATTTTCTTGGCCTGCTCGGCCTCCCCGGCATCAATGGCTTCCGTTAAACGGTCCACCGTTCGTTTTCCCATCTCACGGATTTCTTCTTCGGAAAAAAAGCGCCCGCTCATACAACCCCTCCCATCGTCATCACAATGCCTGTCTCGGGATATACCCAATCAGCCACTCCATTGCAAAGGGCTCGATAGTCCTGAGCCAAGACGAAAGCCCAGCGAGTCTTTCCTCATTCCCTCTCCCGCAATGAAGCATAGGCGTCACCCCCAAATACCTATGCTGACAAACTAGAGATTGGGAATATCTCAGTTTGAAAAATTTTAATCGGTAAAAATGGGGTTCCTTTCCGCATGAACAAGGCTTAGAGGCCTGGAGACGCGAAACTAAGAGCCGCTGGCGCCTCCTTTTCTTCTGTATGAACAAGGGTTAAAGGCTGGAGTGGGAGGAAGGGGAAAGAGTGCTGGCGGCAGCGCTGCTGCGGAGTTGCAGGCTTCCTCCCACTCCGCCCGGGATAGCCTTCCGGTTCGCACATCTATCGACATTTCGACGAGCTTCGCCCCACTCCGCCCGGGGCAATCCATCTGAACTGCTTGAAAAAAGGCCAGGAGACACTGAACGTCCCCCCACCCCCGAATTTCCTGTAAACCGTCCGCGGTCAAGACGTATTGCCTGTCGCGCCCTCCCCACCCTTCACACCCACCCATTAAGGAAAGAACTCCGTCGTGGTCATCCCGCCGACATGGAAGCCGGCTGGTGATCTATGTGGCCGGGTCTACAACCGGACATCAGCGAAGATGTCCTATGGTCATTTGCTGATAGAGCAGCATATTTGTGCGCTCGACTGTGGCGGGGCTGCGGAATCCATAGCCATGAAGCATCTTACGGTGGTGTTCTCGGTATATCCTTGTCCGGTTATCTTCCGCCAGAAGATTTTTCGACGAGTATTTACTCAAGAGGGAGGGGGTAGCGGGCAACCCTTCAACCTGGCCGCTGTCGCACATGTGCTCGGTTCAAGCAAGGCAGTACAGCGGACTGGGCCTAGGCGGAAGCGGTGCTCTCAGCCGTTCTGCATCACACCAGGGCAGTCAGATTAGCAGCCTGGATCATCTCAGGTGTTGGTCGGAGGACCTCGGAATCCGGATTTTGTGCCTCGGAAATGACTGAACCCCAATCCTGAGGCATGCAGTGCCATCCTTCATATCATTGGCCGTGATCATTAAAGTTATGCCGTCCCTTGCGACGGCCTCCCGCCACGTGTATTCCTGCGATGTGCTGGTTCCCAGCACCTGAATAGGAAACGAGGGCTCCTGAATCACCCGCTTGAGTATGACACTCAAGCGGGTTCACGTACCGCCCCTTATGGACATCATTTCCCTCCGCGTACATTTCGGCCCTACGAATGTCCTTCGCTCTTCTAGCGCTATTTGCAAGTGTGCGGGCCCCCATATCCGATGCCGATGTCCACGACCGGGGGTAGGGGCTTTCCCGGATGGCCCATTAAGGTATTCCGTCCGCGATTTTTGGAGACGGAGTGTCGGGTCCAAATACATGGGATTATTAAACGGAGATCTGTAAAAGCTGCGGTTAATGGCCGCGAGATCTGGATTGATTGTCGTATTATTGACCCAAGCCGAGCGACTTGTGCACGAAGGCGGAACCCTCTTCTGACCGTTCACAATTATTACCTGACCACAGGACCGTAACCGAAATGTCTTTGCTATGTATCCAATGCGATTGATAGCCGGGGAACCGCTACTACGATACGGCTGATATCCTGCACGGGCTCCCGAAGGTGGATTGGGATCACCAAAATTCGGTTTCGCTACATGGCCAGCAGTGGCGGGCAATATCTGGCAACAACTGCCGACATCCGGCCGACCCCACACTATGGCCGGCCCGAGTGTTCCGCTACCTGAAAGATTGCCGGCATAGACAGTAATCCCGACTCGGGCTGGTACCGGCCGGCGACTCGAAAATTTGATAGGCGTCGATGCTTGGCACGATAAAGCAGGTGTCACACTTAGAATGGGGAGACCGTTCATCCACGAGCCCAAGCGGGCCGGGATATTGTTGGGTATCATCGTCACCGGGGAGGGGCCCAGATGTGAGGCCAGGAGGATGGCTATTATCGCCATCGTCTACGCGGCCAGCAGGGCCGGTATCGTCATCGAACCCGAGCATAGGCCGCAAGAGACGCGGTGAGGAGGGACACAACGACGAAACCTCTGGTAGACCGAAACCGCCAACGCAAAGAGCGCAAAGAAGGGATACGCATGATCCATCTCCTTTCCTTGGGACTCGTGTGAGATTGCGTTATGACTCCGACATCATCACCTATGGGAGAGCACACCATCCTTATCTGGGCGGGGTTCCACCCGCGCTCAGGATTTCATGAGAGCACCGTCTCGTTCCCGTGCTATTCTCTTCCATCACTATGACGCTGTGATGGATGCTCTCCCCCCTTGCGATTTTCTGGATATGTCCCAATCCATCATTCCATTGCAAAGCCCCGCGAGCCTGGATACCGTAACGCTGACAACGGGCTGAAAGGAATAGGCTGATTGTGGCTCGCGGAGGTGGGGAGCAAAGACGGTTATTTGCGCGCACGGCCAACGTCAAACTGTCGCCCATTAAGGCAGTGGAGTTGGCAGCTAGTCGGGTGCCGGACGTGATCTCCCTAGCTCAAGGCATCCCCAGCTTTGATACGCCCGAGCCGATCAAATCCTTTGTCCAGCAGAAAATCGCCGCGGGCGAGTGCGCTACCTACTCACTGACTCCAGGCTTGCCCCAACTGCGGGAATGTATTGCCGAGTCGTTGCTGCGAGAAGGCATGCACTACGACCCGGACCAGGAGATTATTGTTTCCAGCGGCTCGATTGAGGCCATCGCCGCGACGCTGCTGACCCTCACCCGTCCGGGGGATGAGATCATTCTGCCCTCTCCCAGCTATGCTTCCTACCAGGAGGTCGTTCGCATCGCCGGTTGTACCCCGCGCTTCGCCTTGCTCCACGAAGAGCGGAATTTTGCCTTTGACGAAGAAGCGTTCGAAGCTTGTCTGTCTCCACGCACGAGAGCGATCTTGTACTGCAACCCGAACAATCCAACCGGGACGGTCTTCTCTGAGGCGGAAACACGCGCCCTCATTGCGCTGGCCGAACAGCATAATCTCTTTCTGATTATCGATGAGGCCTATAAGGATTTTGTCTATACTCCAGAAGCCTATTTCAGCCCGGCCCAGATCGCTGATGTCCGCCAGCGTATTGTGCGGATTTTCACCTTTTCCAAAGCCTATGGCATGACGGGCTGGCGAGTCGGCTACCTCCACTCCGATATGCGGAACGTCCAGGAAATCCTCAAAGTGCACGACGCCCTGGTGACCTGCGCTCCGGTTGTGTCACAATATGCCGCCCTGGCGGCGCTCGAATACGGACACGAACATATCACCTCCTTTCGGCAGGCATTTAAGCAGCGCCGCGACCTGACCCTCACCCATCTCGACCGGTTCTCACATGTGTTTGACTACCAGAAACCTGAAGGCGCCTATTTTGTCTTCCCCCGCATTAAAGACGTGATTGTCCACGCCCGTGATTCACACGCTCTCGCCTACGATATTCTGGAAAAGGCAAAAGTTGCGGTTGTCCCCGGCATTGCCTTTGGGCCTAGCGGCGAGGCCCATATCCGGTTGAACTTCGGCCGCAGACCGGACGATATTACCGCCGCCTTCGAGCGTCTCGACGCATACTTCAGTCCGGCAGCCACACTTCAGGCCCAGCCCATTCCACACCGCACAGGCCGACCGGCAGCCCCGGCGATAGAGCATGTCCCGTCTCCTCCCATCCCACGTCTCTCGCGTGACCTCTTTTCCTATCAGCACTTGCGTGGCTTCGCTGTCCTGATATTACGAATGCTCGCCCGGCTCCGTCTGCGGAGGGGAAACCCCCGGGTGATTGCCATCGCTGGCAGCCACGGCAAGACCGTTATCAAGCGTATTGTGACCGAACTCTTAGCCCGGCAGTATCGGGTCCAACCCAATCCCCGTTCCTATAATACCGACATCGGCCTCCCCCTTGCCATACTCAACATCGAATTGGCTTCAGTTCGTCTGCGAGACCTCGCACGCGGCTTCGTCCGGGCGGTCCGGACCGCGCTCTTCGATACCGAGGCCCCCGATATCCTCGTACTCGAGTTCGGCGTCCGTCATCGAGGCGATATGCAGCAGTTGATCCGAACGGTGGCCCCCGACATTGCCATCCTGACAACCCTGACGCCGAGCTATAGTACCGATGTAGAGGAGTTGCATACACTCCAGGATGAAATGCGGACATTATGTCTTGAGACCGGAGCCCACTGTCGGTTTGTGATTGATGGGGATGACCCCCTACTCCAGGATGCCATCACGTCCCTCCCCGCACCGCCGCGGCGGCTGCATCGTGCTGCGTGGAAAACGGAGGGGAGCGTCCTGCAACTCCAGAGCCCCCTCCGGTGTTATCCGGTGACACGGGAAATCGTCGGTGAGAGTGAGCGTTTTTCGGTCCAGGCGGCCGTGGCCGTAGCCGAGCACTGGACCGATCTGTCTGCTGCCGAGATTCAGCGTTTCCTCAGTGCAAACACCGCCGTGCACTAAAATCGACCCGATTCCTACTTGCAATCCAGGGCCAACCCGTATTATGCTTCTTCCTTGTATGGATGACCCTCCATCTGATCACCCATGGTCGGAGACTCAACTGTGGCTTCCCCTAGCCAGCCGGGAGGTGTGAAGCACACGCATGGAGAGTCCCGTCCTCGGTCTGCTCATCACACTCCTGCTGGTCCTGGCCAACGCCTTTTTTGTCGCGGCAGAGTTTGCAATCGTCAAGGTTCGTGCGTCCCAGATCGAGCTCCTGGTTCAAGCTGGCAGTCGAACGGCCAAGATGGGCCAGCATCTCATCTCTCACCTCGATGCCTCCCTGTCGACAATCCAACTTGGCATTACCCTGGCTTCTCTGGGGTTGGGCTGGATCGGGGAGCCGATTGTGGCCAAACTCGTTATTGAGATCATGCACCTCGTCGGCCTGGAAGCCGACCCGGATTTGGCACATCGTATCGCCCTGCCGGCGGCCTTTATTCTACTCACCTTTCTTCTTATTGTCTTTGGCGAACTCGCCCCCAAAGCACTCGCCATCCAGCATTCCCAGTCAACAACGCTCGCTGTCGCCTTTCCGCTATGGTTTTTTTACCGCGTTTTTTCTCCAGCGATTGTCGCGCTCAACTGGACATCCAACCAGGTGCTGCGGCTCTTTGGCATTCGGCCAGCGAGCGAAGCGGAGCACTATCATTCGGGCGAAGAGCTGCGCTTCCTGCTTGAGCAGGGGCGCGAGGGCGGTACGATCGAGGAAGAGGAGCACGAGCTGATTGAGAACGTCTTTGAGTTTGGGGAGACCAGCGTACGAGAGATCATGGTTCCCCGGACCAATATCGCCGCCATTGAGATCACCTCCTCCCGCAGTGAACTGGTCAACCTCCTGGTTGAAGGTGGCTATAGCCGCATACCGGTGTATGAGGATTCACTCGACAAGATCCTTGGCATTGTACACGCTAAAGATCTCATTACCCTCATGGAGCATCGGGACCTGATCATTCTCCGCGACCTCATCCGGCCCGCGTTCTTTGTGCCGGAGACGAAACCGATCGACGATCTGTTGCGGGAGTTTCAACGCCGCAAGGTGCATATTGCCATGGTAGTGGATGAGTTTGGCAGTACGGCCGGCCTCGTCACCATGGAAGATATCCTTGAGGAGCTCGTCGGAGAGATTCAGGACGAGCACGACAGCGAGCACCGAGATATTGAAAAAGTCTCCAATCAGACCTATATCGTCAACGCCGCCCTTTCGATTTCCGATGTCAACGACCACATTGACGAGTTCGAGTTGCCCGAGGGAAATGATTACACCAGCGTGGGGGGCTTCATCAATAAATGGCTGGGGCGTATCCCTGAGATCAATGAAATGTTCGAGTACGGCGCGCTCCGCATGACTGTCCTCAAGACCGACAACCATCATGTGACTCAGGTCAAAATAGAAAATTTGTCAGACCGCACGCCTGCGCCAGCCACCTCTCTGATAAAAGAGGAAGCATGACACCCGCGCTGACCTTATATTCCCGCCCCGGCTGCTGTTTGTGCGATGCCATGAAAGCGATTGTAGCTGAAGTCCGGGCCGATATCGCTTTCACCGTAACGGAAGTCGATATCTCGACTCAGCCGGAACTCGAAGCTCGCTTTGGCCAGGACATTCCCGTGCTGTTTATCGATGGCCGCAAGGCATTCAAGTATCGGCTCACCCCTGGAGCGTTGCGCCGGCGTCTGTGCCGCTCTGACGTATTGCACCATAAGTAGGAGCCATGTATTCCGTTCGCGTCAGGCCAGACGTGACCCGGCACCCGGTTGGCAGCGGGGAGACGAGAGGCTCGCCCCGTATCAAGTCTAGGGTGACGTTCTTGCGCGGGTATGACGGACGACCACCCAGCAGCGGACATTGCGCCAGGGGGGAGGCGAGAGGCCTGCCATGACGCCAGCCATCGTTGTCCTGGTCACGGTCGGCTCCGAACGTGAAGCCGAAACCATTGCCACGGCCCTGATTGAGGAACGTCTCGCCGCCTGCGTGAACGTAACAGGCCCGGTGCGGTCGCTCTATCGCTGGGAAGGGCGCATCGCGGACGACCGGGAGTGGCAGCTTATCATCAAAACCCGGACGCGTCTCTTTGATGCCTTGGCGACTCGTATCCGCGCCCTTCACTCATACGACACCCCCGAGATTATCGCATTGCCCGTTCTGGCCGGGAGCGCGGACTATGTGGACTGGATCCAGAAAGAGACCCCGGGCGAGCGTTGACACGGGGCGCAACGGACAGCGACCACTCAGCTCAGCGACCGGTTTCCTCGACCACGGTGCCGGGCAGGCCGTCCTGGGCCACGGAGCGGGCGAGGTGTTCGGCTTGGTCGCGTTCCGCGAACGGGCCTAGACGCACGTGGTAGTAACGCAACAGTCCGTCTGACGACGGACTGATATAGACCGGCGAGAGGTGTTGGGGGACCTCCTGTTTCATCGCGGACGCCTTGTCCGCATCGGTGTACGACCCGACCTGGACGGCATACAGGACAGCGCGGCGAGGGGTCGGATCGGAGAGGACCTCGACGCGAACCTGGGCGGTCCCTGGGACGTACACCCCGATACGTTTTGCCGCGGCAAAGGATAAGTCGATAATTCGACCCTCCACAAAAGGACCCCGGTCGGTAATACGAACGGCAACCGATTGGCCGCTCTCAATGTTTGTCACCTTCACCCTGGTTCCCAGTGGCAAACGCCGGTGGGCCGCGGTCAGGGCGTACTGGTTATAGGTTTCACCGCTTGCGGTTTTCCTGCCGTGGAATCCCGGTCCGTACCAGGAGGCCAGACCGGTCTGGACGAAACGGGCGGGTCGAACCGCCCGCGGCCGCTCAAACTGGACAGTCACACTTTTCCTCACCGGGGTTGTAGCGGACTGGAGAGGCGGGTCTTCCGGCGTCGCAGCCACGGGATACAGCCGGGTCACCGCAGGAGGTACGGGAACAGCAGGAGAAGGCCGCACCGGCTGGACAGGGCGCGGTGCGGCGCTACAACCAATCAGGACCCCCATCAGCGGCCGCACGATCCATATCCGCCCCTGCATGGACAGCGAGTATACCGCACGATGCTTGGGGCAACAACGAGCGTCAGCGGAACGTTGCAGGCTGCCGCCCGCCCATAAGCGAAGGGGCAAACCGGCTCTGGCTTGTGATTTTCCGACGCACATCTCGGTAAAGGGCAATGTGAAGCCGCCCCCCCTCCCCTTGCTTGTCCTCATACTGTTTCCCGTGTACCATGCAGCGTCATGGTGGGCTTCAACATGCCTTTTCGCCACCTCAAGAAGACGCTTACACCGTCCAGAGCGAGACTCACGGCCCCCCCGGCGGCTATGCCGCAGAGTGTGCCCCTCCCACCTGGACAGCATGAGGAAGATGCGGCCGACCTCTTCCATCAGGCAATGCGCGATGTCGCCCGACTCAAGCAGGACACACGTGTCAGCAATCCTCCCCCCACCGTCACGTGCCGTTCTCCACGAGACAGGGAGAACGAAGCCATTACCGAGTTGTATGACCTTGTTGCCGGACGGAGTGACTTTGATGTCACGGATACCGACGAGTATGTCGAAGGATGTGTGGTTGGCATTGACACGCGTCTGGTCCAGAAGCTCAGACAAGGAAGATTTGCCCGCCAAGCCGCCCTGGACCTGCACGGCATGAAGGCGGATGAAGCCAAGCGCGAGGTGGAGCAGTTTATCAGCCAAGCCGCCCTGGCTGGTATGCGCTGTGTGCTCATCGTGCACGGCCGCGGCAGAAACTCTCCAGGGCAGGTCTCCGTTCTCAAGGATAAGCTGAAACAGTGGCTCACCCGAGGCCGACTGGCCAAGATGATATTGGCTTTTTCCACTGCCCGCCCCCATGATGGCGGACCCGGTGCCATGTATATTCTGCTGAGACGGCAGCGCGGACCGAAAAAGCCGGTCTTGGTATTAGAGGGAGCCACATGTGAATGACAGCCGTCCGGTGGGTCAAAGCGGTCAGTCCGACTCCTCTGGCATTGCTCAGGCGACGCTGCCCGTCCGGCTCGCGTATATTGGACCGGACGGGCAAATTTTCGGGCGTCGCTTTCCCTCAGACACAACTCACCAGCTCACCTGGAGTTGGCAGGACCAGCCCGCTCAGCCGCCCTTCCCGGGCTCTCAGGACCCGGAGGCGCGGCCTGCCCCACCCTCCATGACCTATTCCTGGCCAACTTGGTCGCCGGACAGTCGACAGCTCGCCTGCTTTGCTCGACAGGGTGAAGACGGGCCGGCCAGTGTGTATACGGTTACCGCCGATGGCGTAGAGTCCTGGGAGCAGGCCAACCTAGGGCAAGGCACTCCCATTTATGGCAGTTGGTCCCCCCAGACGGACATGTTTGCCGTCTTGGTGCAACGCAGCGACCGTCAGCTTTCGTTAGAAACAATTGGGATAGTCCAGCCTGACAAGACCCGCACCCTACTCACCGGCGCACCGATCTTCTGGTCATGGGCTCCGCAGGGACAGCTTGTAGCGGCGCATGTCGGCGACAACAAAACCGGGCGGGTGGTCCTGCTTGAGGCCGCAACGGGAGCCGTTGTACGAGAGGTCAGCGCCCGTCCGGGGGCGTTTCGCGTTCCGCTCTGGTCCCCAAACGGCGAATTGCTCACCTATGTGGAACGGGGAGCCGATGGCGGCCAGACCCTCCGCCTGCTCGATATCCAAAGCGGGCAGAGCGCGCCGGTCAGTCACACAGACGGCATGACCGCAGCGCTGTGGTCCCCTGACGGACAGGCACTGGTCTTTGGTAGTACTCAACGCCAGAACTCACTCCTCTCTCCCGCGCTGCATCTGCTCGACCTGTCCACCAGCCAGACGACGACCCTGCTTGAAACGCCGGTCGCAGGATTCCTGTGGACTCCGCACGGGACCAGCCTAGTCTATCTGAGCGTAGACGTACAACACAGCCAGCTCTGGTGGCATCAATATGACCGAATAACCGGAGAGAGCCGGGAATTGATCCGGTTTCTGCCCAGCAGAGAGCAAACGCTCCAGTTTTCGTTTTTTGACCAATACGCCGGCTCTCACCCCTTACTCGCGCCGGACGGGACTCTGCTGACATTTACCGGCTATCTTCCTGACACGGCTGCGCATCCGGCCACGGCGGCGCCCACGGTCTACACCCTGCCCCTGACACCTCCCTTTACGCCGCAGGCCATCGCCCCAGGCTCCTTTGCTTGTTGGAATCTACATGGAGGGTGAAAGTCCGCTACAAAGGAAGCTGTGAAAAACATCGTCATCTGCAGTGGCGGAATCGGTAACGAGTCCGGCCACGACACCACGAACATGGCGGAAACCCAGGTGCTGGCAGCCCCAAATGCCCGTTAGGTCATATATTAGATCCAGGTGTGGGCTGGCGGATGGGAATACCGAGAGGAAGACGGCACCCTGCGCTCCCTCAGTGGCCAAGCTAGCGGTTACGGACTGCATAAAGAACATCGAGGATGCCTACCGCTCTCTGATGGGCAATGACGAAGACGGCGACTTGGCGTATCTCTTTGGGTTCAGCCGTGGCGCGTTTACCGTACGTGCACCGGCCGGGATGCTCTCCCAATGCGGGCTGCTTGGGGCGGATACCGGCAATCTGGTTGAGTATGGCTCAAAGGTCCACACCACGCGCGACGACGCTGGCACGCAGGGCTCCCGCACGCTTCTTGGCCGCTCCTGTCCGGCCCGCTTCATCGGGGTGTGGGACACGGCCGAATCACTGCTTTCACGACGCCAAGCTGAACCCCGAGGTCAGTCACGGCTTCCACGCGTCAGCCATTGACGGGAAGCGAAAAGATTTTCTGCCTTGTCTGCGGGACGAGGACAACGTTCCGAAGGAGCGGACCACCAGGCGAGCCTGGTCCGCCAGCGTCCGGGCGGCCAGGACGATGAACGCGGCATGAATGACCCTCGCTCGGCATTGTGAGAGATTAGCAAAAGGCAAGCTGCCACCGACCCGGACAACCATGCCGGAGAAGGTATATTTTTTACTTCGCGGATGTTTGACGAATGCAGGATTTTGTCGAGCGGTCTCTTTTTTAGTACGAGAATTTGCAGACAGGCAAGATTGGCCCATCAACAGGCACCTATGTCAGCATGAAGGTCCACATCTACTCGACAAGGGCAATCACGGAGCCATTTGACAACTATACATCCGAGGAGGGAGAGTATGGATTTTCCCGCCCCCTAGGTTCCGGTCAAGCTGGGCGCAATACGGCACGGAACCGTTGGTCTCCCGCTCTTAGGCAAGAAGAGTCCTGGCGCGCTTTGGCAGATTCAAGGAAATCGCCCTTGACTTTGCCAGGGGACCTTTTATCAGGCGTTGCCTTTAGCCGATGAAATCTGCCGAATCTTTCCTCGGGAGCATCCTGACATTCATCCCTATCCTGTTCATACGAGCGATACGGCCGCAAAAGCGACCCAGTCTGGCAAAGCGGTCCAGCGTTACTCAAGTTTAATTGGCTTATGTGGTCTGGCTGTCATTGGAACCTCTTGCAAAAATGGTGGCTGGCAGGGTGTCATGGGACGAACTCCGGCGTTTCGGGAGTCAGGACAAGCCTCCAGCAGGCGACAGGAGAGCGACCCGGTGTTCTCATCCGAGAAAATGCGAACATTTATGGAACATTCGTGTCGCGGGCACCCACTTTCCCCTTGCGCCCCTCGGGCGGCGCCGGCCGCCAGCCCGGAGTTGCGTCGCGGGCGGCGCCGCCCGCTCCCCTCGGGAGCGGTGGCAAGGCGCAGGAACTGGTCGCCCGCCAGGACAAGGACACCGCACAGGAGGGGACGGGCACCCGTAGCCTGCCCGCGAACCGTGACCTGCCGGCCCCCGCCCTCGTCCGTGAGGCGGCCGGGGCGCCGCTCGACGCTGGAACGGAGTCGGCACCGGACCCGTTCGGGACGGGCCTGCCCACTGCGCTTCGGGGCCCTGCTCTCCCGTGCCAGCTCCGCCTTGAGCGCCTTGGCGCGCCGCGGATTGACCGCGAGGAGCGGTCCCTGCCCAAGGCGATTGCGGCCCGCCCGGCTCTCCTTGGCTTCAGAGGCGGCCTCCCTGAGCTCTTAGCCGGAGGGCCCGCGCGCGGCGGGCAGCCGGGCCAGGGGAAGGGCCGCCGGGCGGGCAGGCGGGGAGGCCGAGGTGAGAAGGGCGCTCCAGGGGCCCCCGCAAGCTGCGGGATCCAGGGGCAGCTTGGCGCCCTGCTCTGTCGGCGCACCCCCCTTGGCGTGCCTCTGCGTTCCCCGGTCACCGGCCGGCTGCAGGACGGCACGCCTCTCCTCAATGCGCATCTCCTGCGCCTGCCGTGCAAGCAAGCGCCGCGTCCCGGGCCGCTCCCCCCCTCCCCTTGCGCGGCCGCCCGCGTTGCGCGCCTGCCCCCGCCTGCTGCGGCTTCGCCCCCGCCTGCTCCCGCCCCTTGCTCGCCGAGGACTCCCGCGAGACCTGGCCGCTCAGGTGGGCCCCCAGGGGCTCCGTGCTCAGGACCTCAGGCCTGCGCTCCACAACCTGCGAGTTCGCAACCTCGGCACAGGCCCGCGCCAAGGCCGCTTCGCTCGGGAGCCCGTGGCGGCGCGGCCTTCCGCAAAGACGCCGCCGGCACATGTCCCCCAGGAGCCGGGCGCGGGGCGAGTGCCGGGGCCATCCCCTCCTGGCGAGAAAGGCGCGAGCCCGCGTCCGCCGCTCCGCGCTCGGGCGGCCGCGCCCCGTCCAGTCGTGGAAACAACGCGCGCGCCCTCGACACCATCAAGCACCCTCACGAGCTTGCTGTGGTGCTCGCCAAAGGGGCCGCCCGCCTCGGCCCGGCGCGGGAACCACTCCCCTTGCAATCTCTCCTCCATAGACGGCTTAGGGTCTTGCCACGGGACAGCGGGGTGCCGCCGGTATCGGGTTACGTTGAAGCGCCGACATCTCGTATGGCGTACCCGGTTCCTAGGCCAGCACACACCGGGACGCGCCCTGAGGGGCGAAAAAAGACGCATCTCAGCAGTTTTTGCAAGAGATTCATTGGAGTAAAAATTCGCGTAAGTTAGGGCCTGTTAACACTACTGCAAGGCATCAACCGAGACCTCGCCGGAGCGGACCATTTCGATTACGTCCGAGAACGCTGTAATCTTCTTATTGATCTGCCGTTGTTCATCCTCTGACCGGTCACGGTGTATTTTTCTGATCTGTTGAATTTGTTCGGCTGATGGATAATCGAAATTCAACTGATATTTGGCGGCAACCACCTGTTGGAATTCTTCTTTGAGCCGGGTACTTTTCGTCCCGACACCACATGCTCGAACCCAGGCCCTTGACCTAGTAATGCCAGTGAACAGCGTGTTGCGTTTTTTGGCTAATTGCACTCCGTCATAGCATTCGTGGGAATTAGCGAAGTAGACCATTGGAGCTTCGTTTCCCTTGGCTCTATAGATATGGGTTACGGCGATGCTATCCTGTTTAAAGACCTCTGATCACGGATCGACGATGTTCCCGCGAGATGGGATGCAATCTCCCGCTTTTGAAGGGCGTTGGCGATCAAACCGTACTCTGACTTGGTAGTCCATGCGCGACAGTGAGCGCCCAAGGGGTATTCCTGTAGCAGACTCTTAAAATTATATCCTGAGGCGGTCCGTTCGGCTTATTGATCAAGGTAACTCGCGGATGGCCATGTTGATCCTAACCGAACAACTCGGCGGGAGAAGACATGGTATAGTCGCCAAGGTTCTGAAGTTCATCGTATGCCCATACTATTCTCTTTGGCTCGCTTGTAGCAGCGTAAACCAATCGGAAGAACGAAGTTGGAAGATCTTGGGCTTCATCAATTAAGACGGCATCGTATAGCAGCCTGGAAAGGTCAACGCCGCCGAGCCGCTCCAAGACTTCGCCGCAGATACCGTCGAAAGACCTATCTCCGTAGCGGTTGCTTGCTTCTCGCCACGACACAGGTTCTGCACCAACTGACCGGGAAATTTCGCTGTAGATACCGGCTTCGTTTCTGCTACTCCAAGAATGCGATACATGGATTTTGGACCAATCTGGCTCATCACGCTTTGTTTCAGACATGAAATGCCGTATTAGGCCTCGAAATTGCGCCGCAGTGCCCGGCTGTAATACGTCACCGCAATGTTCCAGTCAGGGTGTGTGTCGTGAACATATGCTGCCTTCAGTGCCAAGACTCTTGTCTTTCCAGACCCCGCTAATCCTCGAATTCTCTATGGGCCCTCGGTCTGTCCATTCGACCATGGTTCGCGCAGCGCGGCGGCAACGGCGGCGTAGTCATTCCGCAGGCCGGCGGGCAAAGGACGCGATAATGTTGTCTTCAGCGGCATTGAGCCAGGCTGCCAATTCACCGTCGCGCGAGTTGCGCACCATACTCGGTGAACCGGTCTATCAGTAACCGGGCGACTGCCGGGGTCGGCAACGCAGCTTCGACCCGCGCGACCTGGACCGCATGGGCCCTGCACCAGTGATCCCGTCCCATGGTCAGGAGCCGTGCAATCCTGCGTATGCAGTTGGTCTGCTGACGTCGTTGAAAACCTTCGAATTGCAACGTCTGCGCCACCGTCAGAAGTTTCGGATCGAGAGTCTTTACCCCGACCGCCTTGCGGATGGCGGGCATGGTCCGCTGCACGGTGTCCAGGAAGGCGGCACTTGCATTGTCAAGCAGATGCCAACGACCGGCAACCTGAACCGCTTCCGGCAGGGCACGTGCGATGGCGCCGCCATAGCCGCCATTGCGGTCCCGGGCGACGATCTCAATACCGGGATGCGCACGGAGCCACGCTTCCACGGTGGGACGTGCGGTCGGGCAGCAAATCGATGACCTGGGCCCCGTTCGAGACCGCAGACCAGCGTCTCGCGCCACGCCCGGTCATCAAGACCGACCCCCCGGGGTTGCGCCACTGTCTCCTCGGTCGCGGCCCGAACGCTTCGCGGGAAAGTGTCCTTGCTCACCGGCAGCACAAGCCGTCTGGCAAGCGCCTGCGCGGGGCGCCCGCCGAGAGCAAGGCCAAGGTGACGCACCAGTTCCTGCAAGCGGAACGTGCGCCGCGCATGCGGCTGGGTGACGGCAGGCGCAAATCGCTCGGCGAAAAATCCTGGAAGGACAAAATGTAGCGCGACAGCGAAAGCGGCGAACCAGCAGGACCAGTTCAATCGCCCGACCATGGGCGGGCAGATCCGCTGGTCGACGCCGATACCTGCTATGGACATGGCGTGAGCCCATGCCACAGCGCACACAAGCCGCCGATGCATTCGAAGAACGGGCGTGAACCCGGATCATATTGCCATCAAGCTCAACCTGTTCGGTCTTAAGGCCTGTCGGCAGAAAATCCTGTCACGAAACCCATGACGCCATCGGAAACCTCCTCTATGGATCGCCGAGGCGCGGAACGATGATGGCTGGACGCCTTTGGGCGCGGCAGCGGCATTCGGCGATGCCGGAGCTATCAATGCGCTGCTTGCGGCGGATGCCAACATTGAGGCGCGGGACGATGATGGCTGGACGCCTTTGCATTACGCTGCGGCACGCTACGGTACCGCGCCGACAGCGCGTCCGGTTTCGCAAGCAGTTCCGTGTCAGTACCGAGTGAATTCTCCCCCTAAACTCGACTTTGTACAAAATTACCTCACGTCCATGTCCAGAAGCTCTCGTTTTTGGCGATTTCGTCGAGGGCCTGTTCGAGCGGGAGCACGAGGCCCCCCATGTCTCCGCCGTCCTGCCAGGACTGGCGCCAGGACCAGTAGCGCCCCCTCATCGTGTCCCCTGAGCCTGTCGGCGGGAGCCTTGCGATCGGTGCCTGCGGGGCCGTGAGATACAGATTGTAGCCGCCGCGCCCCCTGGGTGACCGTCCCGCCCCCGCCCCTGGATTTGTTGACCGCTTCGAGGCGCGCCAGACAGGGGTCGGAGGCGGCCATGAAGCAGTGATAGCGGATGGGAGGGCTTCTGTCGCTGCCGCGCTGCTGATTCACCCGGTCGCATGCGGGCGCCCTTGCCTGCCGGATGCTTCTGGATCCGAAGGGTCGTCATGACACATTGCGACGCCCCTTCGAGCGCCAGCGGCGATCCGGTTCCGCCGTTCCTGATCGACTGGCGGGAGCCCTTTCGAGGCGCCTTCTCCTCCCCGACCTGGCGGCGGGGGGCGGGGCTGGTCATGGGAGCGGGGCTGGCGCCGGGCAAGAGCACCGTGTCGGCCTGCCTGCGGGTGACCGGGCGGGCGCTGTGCGAGACCTTCTCGTCCGACCCTCAGGTTCTCAATCGCGCCCGCTGGGACCCGCGTGACCTTTCACGCCGGCTCGTGCGCGTGCTGGTGGCGCGGCTTGCCGGGCAGGGACCGATCATCAGCGGGCTCGATGACACCCTCGAGCGCCGCTGGGGCGCGCGTCTCAAGGCGCGCGGCATCTAGCGCGACCCGGTGCGTTCCCGCCATGGCCATTGCGTCAAGACCCGCGGGCGGCGCTGGCTCAGCTTCATGCGGCTTGTCCCGCTGCCCTGGGCGCCGGGCATCAGGGCCCTGCCCTTCCTGACCATCCTGGCCCCGTCCGAACGCTTCGCCGCCAGGCAAGGCCGGCGGCACAAGCAACTCACCGCCTGGGCGCGACAGGGCATGCGTCAACTCCTTCGCTGGGTCCCGCACCGCGCGAGCGTCTGCGTCGCCGACAGCAGTTTCGGAACCCACGAACTCGCCTGGCGCCTCGGACAGCGCGCAACCCTCATCAGCAGGCTGAGGCTCGATGCCAACCTCTTCGCGCCCCCGCCGCCGCGCGCCCCGAACAAACGCGGTCGACCCCGGCAAAAGGGGCCGCCCCTGCCCAAGCTCCAGACCCGCCTTGACGACCCCGCTGCCCGCTGGCCAAGCCTCACGCTTCCGCGCTGGTACGGAAGTTCGAAGGAAAAGACACTCCAGATCATCTCCGATACCGCGCTCTGGTATCGTCCCGGCACCCCTCCCCAGGCCATCCGATGGGTGCGGGTGCGCGACCCGGAAGGCGCGCGCGACCCGCAGGCGTTCTTCTGCACCGACACCCACATGGCGCCGGCCAAGATCCTCGCCCCCTTCGTGCGGCGCGGGCAGGGCGAGGTCACCTTCCAGGAACTGCGCGCCCATCTCGGGCGCGAAACACAACGCCCGTGGTCACACGCGGCGAGCGCACGCACCCCCCCCCCCGTCCTCTGCGGGCTCTACAGCCTCGTCTGCCTCTGGGCCACAGACCTGCTCTCGACAAACCCCCTGTCCTACGCCGCCGCCTGGTACCAGCAAACCCGCGTCACCTTCTCCGAGGCCATCGCGGCCATACGATGCCAACTCTGGCTTGGAAACAATTTATCGCGCTCCCCGCCACACCGGGAACCAAACATAATTCCGCCCGACAAGATCAGGCGGATGCAGTACGCCCTCTGCTGCGCAGCCTAATGCACAAAGTCGAGCTAAAGCGCCAAAGTAAAATTCCCCAGTTTGAGCGCACGGGTTTCGGCCTGAAGGTCCGTCGGTCAAGTTCGGCGGCCAAGTCCCGGACGGTCGGTTTCGCGCGTAGCGCCGCGACAACCGCATGCGTATCGGCTCCCGCCGGCGGACCTGCAAGACCGCTGACGACTCGTGGTAACGCAACCGCCGAGGACGGTCCGGCGGCCTCGACCTGAGCCGCGTCCCGCGCACGAGAGGCCGCGACCCGTAAAGACCCGGTCAAATCCGATCGCTGTGCCTTTGTTTCCCATCGCTTGACCGTGCCGCGATCAGTGCCGGTCAATGGCCGCCCCACGGGAGAACATCGCAGGGGAACATGAAATGGCAAAACACACCGAAACATCCACGACCGAATCGGCGAACGGGAACGCGAAGGCGGCCCGTTACGTGATGCGTGCCGGGCAGATTCCGCAGCGCCGGTCCGGGACTTCCCGGGAATTGGCCGATTTCCCGCCCGGTCCCGACGCGCCCGAGGACATGCGGCGAACCACAACGCCAGCGCATGCACGGGCGATGAACGGCCCATGCAACGGCGGTTCATCGCCCAACCCCTGCACATACGATGCGCCGCCGCATCAGGACACCGAGCCGGATACCCCGAAAACACCCGCCACCCCCGAAACACCCGCCACATCCGATCCATTCCGACGCCTGGACCGTTGCCCCCGAAGACGGCGCGCCAAGCGGCGCGACAGCGCCTTGCGGAGGTGCGCCATGCCGAGGCGCTGATCGAAGGCGGCATGCCCGCATGCGAGGCCGACCGCATCGTCGCACAAACGGCCCTTGTTGCGGGAAGCAGCGTCCCGCCCACCTCCCTCGGCCGCTGGCGACGGCGGGTCAAGGGCCCAGCACCCAGCGCTGACAAGGATCAGGACGTTGTGCTGCCAGGCGAGGTGGTCGATCAGGCGCGCCTACGGACTCATCGCACCGGCAAAGCGCCGTTTGGCGTCGCCGAGGGACAGGTTGACGATGCGCACCGTCGGTGCTGTCGGGTCTTCTCCGCCTTCACCGTCGAACATGCGAATGAAGGCGCGCCAGATGAGGCCGATACCAAGACAGTCCGGCGGCAGAACTTCCCTGACACCGTCAAACCCGGCCGGCAGCGGGTACATGACCGGCCGGACATACAGACGACGCCTGACCGGCGGTTCGGGGTTCGGCGTGTTCAGGTCGCCGTGCAGGGTCAGCGACGCCATTGCGGTGCCGTGTCGTTGTTCACCCGCCGCGCCATATTTATTCGCGAAATTGTCTGGATCGTCTATGACCAGCCGGTTCGCGAGCCGGTCGTGCTGTGCCATCGGCACACCGTCGAGCAAGGCTGCTATCGGTACGTTTGCTTCAGCGCCGCCTTCGCCTTCGCCCGTCTCTACGGCGTCCTCAAGATCACCTTCGACCGGCCCGGATACCATGGGTTGCGGCCTCAACATCACCACGGCGTCGAAGGCGACGAGGCCGATAGCGGGATGGGCGAGCACATCCCGAATGACTTCGGGCGACACCTCGACCAGAACGGCATGGTAACGAATGTCGCCTATCACCCCGCGGTCAAGCACTCGGCCACCCAGTTCGCGCAGCTTCTCTGTGAACGTGGTTTCTGCTGTCTCGCGACGTACCGCGTTATCGCGATACCGGATACTCAACCTCAAACCGGATCGGCCTGTCAGGAACGAATTGCAGCCGTTCCCGCCAGTCCTCGACCGCTTCGGCGGGCAGGCGGTCTTGCGGTCCCCACGGGCGCACATCCGCCAGATGACCGAACACGCCACACCACGCAGTGCGGCCGTGTCCAAGTGCCCCGCTGCGTTGGAACCGTTGCCGTAGGCTCACCAACTCCCTGAGCGCCATCTGGTCCGGGATCGTAAATAGAATCTGCGGGGAACCCGCTTGTCGTCTCTGGGATCGCCCTCCTTGTCAGGCACGCAAAAGTCTTCGTCAGGCGCGGCGGCGCCTTCGTCCTCGCCGAGGAACTCCAGGCCCGGCACGCCGCGCCCCGCCCGGTAGAAGTCGGCCACTTCACTGGCGCCCCCGAAAACGAGGGCGCGTTCGGGAACGATTGCGGACGGATCGGCGCGAAGCTCGCCGAGCGCATCAGGGTCGCCGAGCACCCGCTCCAACCGTTCGAATTTCGGGCCGAGCCGTCCGGCCTGGCGGCCCGCATCGGCTGAGGGAATGTTCTCCCTTGGCGGCCGTCCCGCCGGGAGCGCTCGCCGCTCCGGGCGCGGCATCGCCAGAAGCGGACGTTCAGCCATCGGACAACCCGTGCTGTGCGTCGTCCGAACGGATTGGCTGGACACGCCCTTGCCAGGGCTTCAGTTGTTCCCCAATGGTTCTCTTCAGGGGTCGCTCCTTCATCGTCATCACGTCGCGACGGCGCACATCGAGTGTGACTTCCTCCGCCTCGGCATAGCTGATTGCGCCGAGACGTTTGGCGATATAGTGAGCCGTAATGCCGGGACGCTGGTCGAACGAGGCCAGAAACCTCTCGATATATTCCGTCAGTTCCTTCTCACCCGGCGCGGGCAACCCCAGACGAAGCTGAAACCGACGCCAAACCGCACGGTCCAGAAGTTCGGAATGGTTCGTGGCGGCGATGACGACCGCATAGCTCGGCAGTTCGTCGACTTGCATCAACAGCGATGTGACGACGCGTTTGATTTCCCCGGCTTCGTGGATATCACCACGTTCTTTGCCGACCGCGTCGAATTCATCGAAAAACAGTACACACGGCGTTGTCCACACATAGTCGAAAACACGTTTGAGACGGCTGGCGGTTTCGCCGAGATAGCTGCCGATCATGGCCTCGTAGCGGACCACGAAGAACGGCACCGCCAAAGATTCGGCGATTGCCTCCGCGAGGGAGGTTTTACCGTTCCCCGGCGGGCCGATGAGAAGAAGGCGGTGCCGCGGGTCGAGCCCGTGTGCGCGTAGTAGGCTAGGGCCTGTTCCCACTATCGCACGGCATCAATGATGAGGGCGAAGACGATGCATCCAAGGAAGAGCACATCGCGTTGCTCGAAGCGCGAGATAGAGGCGGCGGCATCCCTGCAAGCGACGCCACACCCGCGCGATTGCGGTGCGCCGCGTGGACAGCTCACGGGCAGACGCCCAAGGGCTCACCCGGCTCCGCCGCGGCGGCCCCACGGGCGCATACCCCCGCGCCACGGCCAAGTGCCGCGTCTGGGCGCCTTCGTACCCCCGGTCCCTCATCCACGCGGGAGGAGCGGGGGGCGGACCCAGGCGAGTCCGCCCCGGGCGGCCCGCCGGGGCGGCGGGGGCGGGCCCGGGCGAGCGCGAGCAGACGAGAGCCGTGCGATCGTCCGCGGCAACCATATGCATCGTGGTGGTCCACCCGTCCCGGGAGCGGCCGAGGGATTGAGGACCGGTTGTTTTCGCGCTCCCGGGCCGGCGGGAGGGACTTTGACGAGGGGGCTGTCGAGCGACCGGGCCTCCCGCTTGAGGCGCACGATCTGTTCGCGTTGCAGATGCGCGAAGACCCGGGCGAGCACCCCGGGTTGCGACCAGCGGGGCAGCCGGGGGGAGAGGGGGGGGCCAGGGGCCAAAGCGGGCCGGTCACCCGCGCCCTGTGCCGCCCTGCTCGGCAACAGACAAGAGGGCGTTGAGTACGTGGCGAGGGGAGAGGCGGACATGGCCGCGCGGCACCGGGAGAGGGGGCGCGCTCCGGGCGTATGGAGCTTGCGTGAGTCCCCTACAGCCAGGAGACCAGCATCATGCATAATCATCCACATGAGTGTGAACAGGCCCTAGACCGCCGCTGTTCCTCTATCAGTTGGTCTACCGCCATGCGGCATGTCTCGGACAGAACCATATCGCCCAGTTCTCGCCTGGGCGTGATCTCGGCAATGAACTGACGTCCCTTGTGCGCATTCTCCGAGACCGAAGGGTGCTTGTTCATACCGTTCCCGTTGGCCTGCAGCGCTCGGGTGAGTCTGTCGGCCAGTACCGTGTGCTGCTTGTTCTTTTCTTCGGCGACGATCGTTTCGACCGCCGAACGCACCGCGTTCCCGTCACCGGCTACGCTTGCTCTCACAAGATTTATCAGAAGATCACCGCGCGCCATTTGATCCGCCCCCGGCGTTGGTTCGCCTCAGTTTCTCCACAAGCGCCTCAATGATCCATTAGTTGCACGAGACCGGCACGTCCTCCTGATCGAGAGATGCATCGATCTGCTTGAGAATGTGTTCCGGGATTCTCACCGTTACCGAAGCACGCTCCTTGTCGTTGGTGGCTGATTTCATGGATCCGAGTCACTTTGATATCACTCTATAATCATATCGACACCACGGCTTGCCGTCGATGTTTCTCCAGGGTGCGCCCGGCCAAGGCCGGTCAGGCTGTCATGAACGGCGCCCCGGCTGCGCCCGGTCGTGGCCGTCCAGCGTCCATCCTTCGCGCATAGGGCAGTTGTACCGCCCCGAATGATCGGTCTTTGGGTCGCAACTTCCTTCCGTTTACTAAGGGGCCTACGGCTCCCTGTCCGTCAAGGCCAAGCCCTTTGCTGCGCACCGGACGGCCTGTGACGGCGCACCCCCGCTCACTGCCGCGTGGCTAGTCCGTTTGCAGCAACGCGCTGCGCAAACGCGATTAGTCATTTGGAGGAATACAATGAGTGCAGATGTTTACACCTGCATCGCCGATCAGATTGTTTCGGCTTTGAAGCTGGCGTCAGGCCGTAGATGAAACCCTGGGACGCGGAACATGTCGCAGGCAGGATCACCCGCCCGTTGCGGCACAACGGCATTCCCTATGCCGGAATCAATGTCGTCATGTTGTGGGCGTCGGCCGTGGCGCAAGGCTTTGCCGCGCCAATCTGGATGACCTTTCGGCAGGCCAAGCAGTTGGGCGGTTTTATGAAGAAGGGCGAGAAGGGCTTCCTTGTCGTCTATGCAAACACCATCACCCGCACCGAAACCGATACGGAAGCCGGCGAGGACGAGGAGCGAGAAATCAGCAATTGTGCAGACTTGCACGCGCGGGCAAGATGTGACATCACTCATCTGTGCCGGAGTTCGAATCAGTGTATCTCGATTGCGTGGCCAATACGGAAGAATTGACGGGACATGACGGCCTCGAAACATCTTATAGCACTCCTCAAGAGCCACATTGCTCATGACACCGATCAGTTTCTATCGATCGCCATGCAAGTGGCTGCGCATGAGGCACGGAAAGGCCATGGTTGGGTTGCGCAGCAAGTGCGCGAACTGGTGGATCAGGCACGCAGCGGAAAAGTGGAACGCACAAGGCGGCCTGTTCCGATTGCACAGCCCAAAGGTGAACTGGCTTCTTTGGTCACGGTTAGCTTTTCAGACACTCGTCTGAAATGCATGGCATTGACCGATGAGCTGGAACAGCGGCTCAAGCGCGTCATCGTCGAACAACGTCAACAACACAAGATTCTTGAGCGCGGATTGCAGCCGCGACGGAAGCTGCTCCTTGTTGGACCGCCTGGCTCCGGAAAAACGATGGCCGCATCTGCGTTGGCAGGAGAACTTCACCTTCCGCTTTTCACAGTGGTCTTCGATATTCTGATTACTCGATTCATGGGTGAGACGGCCTCAAAACTGCGCGTCATTTTCGAGGCGATGACTGAAACGCGTGGCGTGTACTTCTTTGATGAATTCGATGCAATTGGTGCCAGACGTTCTGAACGAAATGATGTGGGTGAAATACGACGCGTCTTGAACTCTTATCTCCAGTTCCTTGATAAAGATGAGAGTGATAGCCTGATTATAGCGGCGACCAATCACGTCGAGTTGCTTGATCCTGCTCTTTTCCGCCGTTTCGATGACATCATTCAGTACGAGCTTCCGGACAAAAATGCCACGCTGAAGATTCTGCAGACGCGTCTGGCAGGATTCGAAACAGAGGATAT
Organism: uncultured Binatia bacterium (SeqCode); assembly: GCA_965116085.1. Taxonomy (GTDB): domain Bacteria; phylum Desulfobacterota; class Binatia; order Bin18; family Bin18; genus Bin18. The sequence goes on along the minus strand of OZ220487.1, from coordinate 2,176,511 downwards.
TGATTGGCTGGAATCCGTCGAGATGACAGCGGGTCTCAGCCAGGCCGAGATTTCACGTGCTGCTGATGAAGCAGCTAAGGGAGCGATCCTCACCGATCGCACAAACATCACCAATGACGACCTGTCGGTTTCCATACAGGAGCGGCGTTCGGCAAAACACAAGTAGAGGCTGCCGATGCCGAACGGAGAGCAGCGCAGTTTAAGACATATCTATTTTCCAGGTCACGGAATCCGTGAACCGTTCACGTGGCCAACCGGCGGGGGTGGGAAAGTAACGGTCCCGGAACGAAACCGAGCGCAGCATGCTGAGCGTTTGGAAAAGGCTCTTGTCGAAGCAATTGCTACCGCCGATGAGCAATTCGCTGCCCGAAACCCTGACATTGCAGGAGGTGCACCCGGCTTCTATCTGGAGTTTGATATCGGCCGGGAACAGAACGCGATTCTGGACAAGCTCGAAGACAAACGCGGCCAAAACCATATTGAACTTGTGGCCGTGAGGTCCGCTGACGCCGACCCCGAGAACAAACTTTCTGCCACAGTGTTTGTGCCCGAAGCAAAGCGCGAGCTTTATCTGAAGAAGGTCGAAGACTATCGCACTACGGAAACACCGACGGGTAGGCCCAAGAACCAATCTTTGGTTGCGTCGCTAGAGGAAGTGCGCCTGGCCCATACGCGGTCGCTTTTCACAGACGTTCCCGGGTCCTTTCCCGCTGCAGGTCAACAAACCTGGTGGGAGGTATGGCTTCGTACCGATGCACGCCCCGTTCTTCAGCATGCGGCAAATGGACTGGGCATGGTGTTGCACGATCACTTTGTCCGTTTTCCGGAACGGGAGGTGATGCTAGCACTTGCTACGCCCGAACAAATCGAGAGGGTTGTCGCCAACACCGACGCCATCGCCGAACTGCGCATCGCAAGAGACACGCCTGCCTTGTTCATGGAAATGGATGCGCACGAGCAGCGCGAATGGAATGATGAGATTGCGGAAAGAGTTCAGGCGCCTGAAAGCAATGCGCCGTCGGTCTGCATCCTTGATTCCGGCTCGACAAGGCCGCACCCGCTTATTGAACCAGCCCTTGATGCGGCTGACCAGCAATCATGGAATGGGCTCTGGCAGGTCGAGGACACCAGCCTGACATGGTGTGGTCACGGAACGAAAATGAGCGGGTTGGCACTCTATGGTGATCTCGTTGAACCGCTAACTGGCAACGCTTACGTCGTCCTGAGTCATATTCTGGAGTCGGTGAAGATACTTCCCGATCAAGGTGCGAATGACCCTGACCTTTACGGATACATCACTGCGGAGGCGATGAGTCGAGCGGAAATTCAAGCGCCGGAGAGGCCGCGGGTGTTTTGTCTCGCAACCACCAGCGAAGGTGATCATTGGAAAGGACGGCCCTCGTCCTGGTCTGCCGCGTTAGATGAACTTGCATATGGCGATGGTGAGGTGCAGCGTTTTGCAGCGGTATCGGCTGGCAATATCGGGGCCTTGTATCCAGCAGGCGAATACCTCGCCCAGAATGATGCATCGCCAATCGAAAGCCCGGCGCAGGCATGGAATGTGCTGACTGTCGGTGCCGTCACCGAGAAGTGTGTAATCACAGACCCGACCTTTGCGGGATGGAGTGCTCTCGCACCCGTCGGCGATCTTTCACCGCTAAGCCGCACATCCATCACGTGGCAACATGAATGGCCGATCAAGCCGGACATCGTTTTTGAGGGCGGTAATTACGGTGTCAATCCAGCGAATGGTGACAGCGATCATGTCGATGATCTCGCACTCCTGACGACGAACAACCAACTTCAAAACGGCTATTTCAATGTCATTTCAGATACGAGTGCGGCCACCGCATTGGCTTCGCGAATGGCGGCACAGATTCTGGCTGATCGACAGGAACTGTGGCCGGAGACAGTCAGAGGTCTAGTCGTTCATTCGGCTGACTGGACACAAGCAATGTGCGGACATCTACCGGTTCATCCAACGCAAAACGACAAGCGCCTCTTGCTGCGACGCTACGGCTACGGTGTACCCAACCTGGATAGGGCCACACGCAGCATGAGCAATGATGTCACGCTCGTAATAGAGAACAGCATGGAGCCCTTCTATCTGGATGGCTCCAAAATCAAGACCCAGGACATGATCTTTCATGATCTGCCGTGGCCTGCCGAGACATTGGAAGCGCTTGGCGAAGAGCACGTCCAGCTTCGCGTAACGCTGAGCTACTTTATCGAGCCTAATCCCGGCGAGCGGGGGTGGACCAAGCGTCACAAATACGCCTCGCACGGATTGCGCTTTGCGATGAAACGACCAGAGGAAGACGTGACCACATTCCGGGGCCGGATCAACGCCGCAGCGCGAAATGAAGAAGACGGTGATTACGTTGGTGGTCAGGAAGACGGTTGGTTTCTTGGACCGCGCCTTCGCAATCGTGGCTCTTTGCATTCGGATATCTGGGAAGGTACAGCCACTGACTTGGCCAACCGCCACGGCATTGCAGTCCATCCAACAGGAGGTTGGTGGCGTGAAAAACGCAGTCTCGAACGCTACAACCGGGAGATTCGATACACACTTCTTTTGACGCTTCGGGCACAAACTGCGGTCGATCTGTACACCGAGATCGAAAACTCGATCGGCGTTGAGGTGACAATCGAGTCAGCGTGAAGGCGGTTGCAACGTTCTGATCATGTAGGCTTTTCCAATGACAATACCGGGCCCTGTAGACCGTCACGAATCACGCGCGGGTTGTCGCTGATTTGGACGCCAACAGATCAAAGACCCGGCGAGAATGAATCGCGATTCTACAACGGGAAGACCGGTATTTTTGCGTGAGTTCATCACCGGAACCGGGCGATTTCGAAAGTGGTTTCCGGTTAAAATCGCTGCAGAAACCTCACGGGAACCGGCGTCTTTCATCTACAAAGAACGATCTTTTTTCGATCGTTTGAATGCCCTCGACCCCCACCATTCGGACCCATTATAAAGCACGCCTCGTCGCCCGTTTGCCTGGCTTGATCCGCTCCATTTCCTGGCCACCAGCAATGCAATGAACGGTCATAACGACGGTTAAAAGACCCGGTCCGGGCGTATCCGCGCTTGTAGGGCCGTCGGCACAGGCCTTTCAGCCCGGCTATTTTGGCGTCCCGGGCACGCTCCCGTCAACACAAACGCCGTCCTAGACCACGTGAAGTCAGCCGTTTTCGCCTTCGCCATGAGTGGATTTGGGGGCTTAGTGGCAGGGGTTGCCGGTTATTTCAGGGTCCTTACCACAGCCCGAGCAGTGGTTCTGACGCTACAACGGCAGGGGTTGCCGGTTATTTCAGGGTCCTTACCACAGGGTATCGACGGCCTCTTTGGAACTCAGCGGACTGCTTCTTTCAAAGGCTGAAATCAAAAGCAGTGATTGGAAACAGGGAAGAATTGCAAGGAAGTGTAATCATCACACCCTATGCACCCCTGGTTCTGACAACCGGCCGCCTTGATCGGACCATGTCATTGATATTCCTGATTCCACTCGAAACTCAGCTACACTTAGTGTAGAAGGCTGCCCTGTAACATCATGATTGATAAGGAGATATCCATGGCCCGCAGTCCAGTACCGTTCCAAAGGGGTATTAGCCCCCCAGTTCCTCTCCCGCCATGGTCCAGAAGCCCAGTGCGTCGAGGCCGTGTAGCGGTGGCGGTGGCCCCACGGCTTCGTGTGCCCGCCCTGCGGCTAGGACCGCGCCTACCCACTGACAGCCTGCAAGCTCCAGCAGTGTCCCCGCTGCCCCCGCCAGCCCTCGCTTACCACGGGCACCATCTTTGAGTCCACTAAGCTGCCGCTGAGGGTGTGGTTCTTGGGCATCTCCTGCCTGACCCCGGACAAGAAGGACATCGCGGCGATGCGACTGCCCCGTCCTCTGAGCCTCTCTTGCAACGCGGCATGGCGCAGGCGCCCCAAGCTGGGACAGGTGAGGGTGGCGCGCGCCCGCGCGCACTCGCTCCCCGGCTGGGGCGCGCTCGACGCCGCTTATCTCGGCGGCAAGCGCGGTCGCGGGGCGCCGGGCCAGACGCCGTTCGTCGCTGCCGTGGAGTCCAACGAGGCCGGACACCCGCAGCGGCTGAAGCTCCCCGTCGTCACGGGCTTCCGGCGCACTGACGTCACCGCCTAGGCGCAGCCGCCCCGGAGCGCCGGGCCCGCGGGTTGTGTCCGCTGGCCCGGCGTGCTTCCACGGCGTGGGCGCGACCGGGGGCGCTCACGACAAGGTCGTGGTCGGCCGGGCGAGCCGCCGGCGAGCGTCCCGAGTTTCGTGGGGTCAACCCGCTTCTCGGCACCATCAAGAGCGCATTGCGGGACCCCTCTCATGCGGTTCGTCCCAAGTATGCGCAGCCGCGCTCTGGCAGAGTTCGCGTACCGGTTCAACCGTCGCTTCGACCTGCCCGACATCATTCCCAAGTTGGTCTACACCGCGCTGTGAACCCCGCCGATGCCGAAAAGGCTGCTCAAGTTACGCTTAGCTTGAGTGGGAACCAGGAAGACCCTTGATCGTCAGACCGCGTGAGAGTCTGAGGCCGCCGACCGCAATCGCCGTCAGGCCATGGCCGTCCTTTTCACATTTCTTGTAGTCCAGGCCTCGTCGGACCTGCTGTTCGCCTCGTACAGACAGAGATTGTCAAAAACGCCGAAAAGTTCCGCTTTTACCCGGTCCCATTTAAAGCCGCACCGCGAATAGCCCTCAACAAAAGCCTGCCGAAGCTTGTGCATAAAGGCGTTGCGCTCTGAAGCCGTGTCAGGCATCGCATAGTTGGCCTTCACGGCCTCCCGCATTTTCTTTTCATAGACACTGCTGCAATCCCGCACCGATCGCTGTACCGCGACGAATCGGGAGACGTTCACCATCATGGAACATTGTTTGCCGGTGCGACCGCGCAGATCACGAATGGCTCTCGCAATGATGAACTGATCAATGGCGAGGTAGAGGCTCGGCGGCAGGTCGGCGACTTCGTGGTCTTTCTTATGGGAGAAGGGAAGGTAGTCCTCGCAGTCCGTTATCGGCTCAAGGAATGTTGCGCCGCCTTCTTCGTCCAGAAAAACCCGGTCGGGACCGAAATATGTGTTGGGCGCATCCAGACAGTAAATGAAATACACGGAAACAGTTCATGCGCCGTGCGGCGACATGGGCTTCCAAGCCCATGTCGGCCAAATGCCAGTTCGTGCCCGATGCCGTCGTTGACAAATCAGACTCCAAGATCAATGAAAACTTGCCTGAAAGGACATCGTCGTCAGAGAGACGTGGGCATCCTAGCGGTGTGTACAGCTCAAAGGCCTTGGGATCGCGCGGGAAATTCCAGATCCGAAAAAGGCACCATTCCGAGCGCCGCTCCTTGGCCACGGTCAGTTCGTTGCGGGTAATATAGAAAGGCGTCCGGTGCCAGTCGTTGGTGGTTTTCACCTCGATCAGACACGACCGGCCATCCGGTGCAAAGCTGGCAATGTCTTAGCCTGTGCCGTCGCCCTCTTCCTCCGAAACCCATCGCACCTCTCGCGCGAGGTCGTCGCGTCCCGCCATTCGTAAAACCGCCCGCTCATGCGCCAGCACGCATTCCTCAGCGGCGCGACCGAGGGCGCGATTGCGCGCGTCCCGGCTCGCCACGTTGAGCTTATCGGCAATATGCAGCAACTGCTCCAGTTCCTGAGCAGGGGGTTGGTTGGACAGCGCGGGCGGCGGCCCTATCCACATCTGCGCCGCCTCGCGAATGCCGGGTGCCGGACCTTGGCTCGGAATACGCTGCATCCATTCCGGGTGGGAATTCAGCCACCGGACGACAGCGGATTCCAACGATGCCTGGGAATTAACTGCCGGCTTGTAACCTGTGATCTACGTCTCACCGAGACCTTTCAGCACCGTGCTGATGTTCTGGTGTTTGAACTCGACCGACCCCTCGGACCGGCCATTCAGCAGCGGCATGAGCGCCCGGCAAGGCTCAGCCTTTTTGTATGTTCGTCCGACGATGTCGTCGGCCAGCATCGCGAAATAATCCGCGACGATCAGATCGTTTTCTCGATCAGTTCAAGGGCCGTTCGACATGCCACCAGACTATGAGGGTAAAGTCCATTTGTCATCAAAGACTTCGCGCAGATTTTGCTAAAAAGTGATTTGGTAGGTTGACAAAATATAAACTATTAGCTATTCTCCTTGTCATCCGCCTGGCAGGTACGCTTGTCAGATAGACCGCATCCTTCGGGGTGCGGTTTTCATTTTGATAATGGTGATATGGCAGGAGTCATTGTTTATGTGGACGGATTTAACCTCTACCATGCACTCAACGCTCTCAAGGACAATCGGCTTAAGTGGTTAGACTTATGGTCGCTATCCCAGTCGCTGATTCGCGATTACCAAACTCTGGAAGCAGTTAAATACTTTTCGGCCTATGCGACCTGGATGCCCGACCGAATGAAACGACACAGAATCTATGTGGCCGCGTTAGAAGCGCAAGGTGCTACGCCGGTACTTGGAAGATTCAAAAAGAAATTCGTCCACTGCCAAGCTCAATGCCGACAACAGTATGTGACGCACGAAGAAAAGGAAACGGATGTAAACATTGGCGTGCATCTAATGGCTGACGCGCTGCGTGACCGCTTTGACACTGCACTGGTGATTTCGGCTGACACGGATATTGCGGCTGCGATATCGCACACCTTGTCCGAAGCACCCGAAAAAAAGATATTGGTAGTTGCGCCGCCCGGACGCTTTGGCCGCGCCCGTGCAATGAAGCCGGCGTTTGAAATTACCAAGGGCAAGATCCGCAACAATCTGCTACCCAATACAATCGAGTTGTCTGATGGTACGATTATAAGCAAACCGGCTCAGTACAGTTAGTAATGCTAGTTCGTGGATTTCTGGGGCTCGTGGGGCTCGTGGAAAACCTGGTGTAACGCCAGCAATTCCCGCCAAGCCATTTTGTGGTGCTGCTGGGGTGGCATGCTGGTGCGGAGGGCCGGTTGGCGGATCGGTTGGGGAAGGCTCCCCCTCCGGGCGGTGCCGGATGAGTGGTTAGGCGACGCTGTTTCCCCGAAGCACCCGCTCGTCGCACACCCGACCACGGCGATGGGGTCAGGAGGGGTCGAAGGGCGCCGGTTCGGTGATAGCCGCAGGCGCTGGCCCGATACCGGGCCGCCCAGCCCGGAATGAAGCACGCCAGAACCAAGCGGCGAACCATTCCCAGAAGTATTTCGGACGCCCCTCTCGCGCCGCCCCCAACAGCGCCCCGCAGCGCTGCTGAATCGGGTCAATCAAAAAAGCCAGCCTCGTCAACCCGGCAAACCCCGTCGCCCGAGGCCGCTTGCCGTGGCCAACGTGGTGCGCAAAGCCGGCGCCTTGGTGCTTCAGGGGGTTGCACGTCTCGTGCGCAATACGCCGTCGCGCCCGCCCGGCACGCATCAGCGCCTCCACCTTCGATGCCGCGATCTCCATCTCCGTACCCCAACTAAAGGGCCGCTTCCGGCCCTTGGGGGTGGTTGCCCCACACTCCAGAAAGTGCCCCTCCAGGTCGAACTGCGCGTCGTTGCGCGGCCCGCCGTTGAGCAAGCGATCCCGGCGCCGCCCCCCGTCCTCGCCGTGTGGCTCGCCACCCCGCGTCGCCGCCACCGAAGCCACCCAATGACACCCCTCCGCCTGGTCGCCCGGCTTCCCCCCCAGCACAAAGCGCCTGTCCCATTCCGGCAACAGCCGGCTGGCGGACCGTGCGCGGCCACCGCCGCCTCCCCCACCACCCGCTTCAGAGGCGGATGCTCGCGCCGCACCTCCCGCCGCAAACGCTTGGCCGCGGGGCGCGCGCCGGCGTGCTTTCGCGAACCCTCCGCGCGCCGGATCGGCTCCGGCGCCAGCGGCAATACCTCGCGAGGCGCCGGGGGCACCAAGCCCCGCCCCCAGCATCTGGTGCTAGGAGGGCACACGACCGGCCCGGTGAGGCCGCGCGCAGCCATGCGCGCCATGCCCCTGCTGCGAGGAGAAGGTGCCCGGGCCAGCCACCGACAACAGATCATGCTCGTCCAGCCAGGGGAAGGCCCGCCGCCCCCCGCCGCGCGGCCACGCCGCCAACACGCGCGTGCAGGCCCGCCGCAACGAGCCCGGAGCCACTTCCTCCAAGCGCTCGTGCATGGTCGTATCCGACGGCGCACGCTCCACCCCCTAGCGGCTTCTCACGTGCGCCCGGGGGCGCTCCTCGCCCCGCGCGGCCTGCTCAACACGCAACAGCGACGCATACTTCAGCCCGCACCGCGCCCGCGCCGACAGCAGACCGTCCGGCAGGGGCAGGCCACGGCTCGCAACCGGCTCCTCAATGCGCGCGAAACACCCGCGCCCCACCCGGCGCAACCCCGGGGCGCGGAGCGGCTTGCGACACGGGATCTTGGACAGGGTTCATTCCCCGTACCCCAACAATCTCCCGAATCATACGGTTTTCGGATGACAAGGGCGCGAAGCACTTCTTCGCGAACCGCCCACAACCCCTGAAATCACTCACATGTCAGATCTGGCGGGAATTGCTGAGAAAGCAACAATTAAGGGAAGAATGATCGCACCTACAAGGGTCGCCAGATAACGGCCCGAAAGAAGGCATGATAACCACAAGTCCTGGAGCACTCCGTAGCACGTAAAGTGTCCGTATGTAAGAAACTACCCAAGATTCCGTGAGAATCAGAAACCACCCAAGACCCAAGAGGATACCGCAGCAACAGCGCTAGATCTCGGCCTTCCCCACAACGTTTTTCGAGAACGTAGACGGCTGCTTACGGGCGAATTTTGCCATCTCGTTGATTATCCCGCGTGCCCTTTCGCTCCAAAGAACCCATCGGCTTTGACCTCCCGCTCGCATTCACATGGATTTTGGATAGGTCAGATCGGCCTCCTTTGACATCACGAACGACCGACTATTCGCAGACAACACCGTCTCCGTTGCTGTCCCGCATGAAACGGTAGGCAGGATGGCCACGCTTCACGGGGACGATCCCATGCTGCCGGGCCTCACTGCACGTGATACGTCCATTGTCATTGTCATCATACCGCTTGAGCGCATCGACCGTCTCGCCAGAAGCTGATGGCTGTGCGGTTACCGACGAAGCAGGCATACGCGTGAACGCCATTTTGTGCGAAGTGCAGGTCGCGAGGACAGCATCAAGTGCCGCCACCTCTGCACGATCAACCGTGAGATCATACTTTTCTTTGATCTGCACGACACGCCAGGCAAACCAGCACTGGTTCGCGATCATGGGCGGCAACCACCCAGCAGCATCGTGGCCGCATTTTCCAGAGCGGCGACATCGGTTGACCTCAGGTGCCGCGAGCGTCAAGTTGAGGAGGTCAGCTGAGAAGCGTTGGCGCGTTGCCCGGTCGGCAGCGCAGAGACCACTGTCATGAGCTTCGGAAGCCGCGACAATATGTTCAACATCGGTCTCTCTCGTGCTCGTGAAGTATCGCCCCGTGTACGGCCCGTAGATGCGCCCCTTCATGGACGAGACGATATCCTGCTCGATCAACTGGGAATAGGGATAATCATCGCGGTCGTATGAGGTACAGCGATTCTCTGGGGCAACCGTGAGTCCACGCCACTTCTCGCCACTGGACTGAGCGAGCGTCCATGAGGGTACCCCAAGGCTCGCAATCAGGACGGTCAGCCCTACCACTTTTCTCACCATGTTCTTCTTCTGCATATTATTTATCCTCCTACGGGGGTATAGGTTTCACGAAAGATGTCTGGCTTGCACGGATATCTTTGGGCATTATATACAAGGAGACCCTGGAGTCCTTCCCTGCGATACCCGGCGGGTCGCCTCTGCGAACCGGCAGACCGGGCGTCCCCGCCCCGGTCCGTGCTGGCCCGGCAGCACCCCAGCGACCTCCCCGGCGTCCGCAGCATCCTGTTCTGGGCGCCCTCGCCCGGGACACGGGCGGGGGACCACGGCGGCCATCTCCGCCCCGCCGCTAGCCATAGCGGTCCGGGTCGCTCTCGGGGCGGCGGGCAAGCGACTGCTCTTAGGACCGTCAAGTATATCACTCCCATATCTTTCGCCTTGGATACCAGTAACGATGCAATCTCCGGCACTGACCCCAAGCCCTCTTTCTCGTGTTTTGCGCGTGGCTGGAAATCTCTTCCCATAACGGAGAGGGATATCACTTTGGAACGTAACAAGTTGTTTTTATTAGACTAAAATTTCAAACCGGGAAACGACATTCTCCCAGGTTCCGTAGCGTTGCAGGAGGTCGCCGTTACCCCTGAGCCCCGGGCCGATGCAGATTAAGGACTTCATCGTCGTCGAACTCGGTCTTGAGCATTCGGGCTGCCGAATGAAGTCGAACAGCCTGAAGGAATCTCCCTGCGGCTAGGTAACAACATTCTGGGGCCTCCGTCAAACAGTTGGTCAAGGAGACTATGCCTCCGGGTGCCACGGCCTTAACCTGGACGAAATCGGTAGGTGAGAAAATGGTCCAGAACAGGCCGAGATTCACGCAGATACGGGTCCGACTCGTCTTAGAGTCAAACAGAACATTATCCAAGCCAAGCAGGCTGTTGGCAAAGTTCATGGTGAACTGCTGGGTATCGGGGGCCTGCGGGGGAATCTGTACGGCGAGGTCGGATTAGTGCTTGCCGGGAGACATGCGATCAGCAAGCAAATCCTAGCCCGCATATTGCATGAAAAGGAGGGCAAGGCACCCTGATTTTCTTGCGACTTCCGTGAGTTCAGCGGATAGCGCAGGAGGGCTTGCCCCGGACGACTTATCCCCAAGTCTTCCTGCGCTTTCCCCGGGGCACAGGCCGCTGGGTGGCAGCCGCTTTTGCCGGGGGCACCCACCCCGCCACCGCCCGCGCGCGGCGGCTGCCCCCGGGGGGCGCCGGGCCCGCAGGCTGCCCCCCAGCCGCGACTCCCCCTTGGCGGGGGCTTGCATGCCCCGACCAGGCGCACCAACCACCGATTCCTTGCCCCATCAGCCTGCTCGTGCAATATCTGGACTAAGACCTGCTCCTTCAGTTCCAGCCAATCAATCAGGAACAGCACCCTGCGGACATTGCCGCAGCTTGATAACCGCCACTGCGGTCAGGGTTTTGTCCGTACCAGTCACCATCTTGAACAGCAAACGGTCGTTACCATCTTGAACGGTACGCCGCTTCGGGAGCGTAGCGACGGGTGCCCGGTCAGGGCGATATAGGCGTCGCTGACTTGTTCGTCGACCAGACGCTGCGGGTCGGGGTGAGATATCTGCATAGCCTGCCACCGAGCCCATTGAGGGAAACGACGTAATAAAGTAGAGATTGCCACGCTTCAGATCCCAGAGGTGGTGTAGGTTTCCGTTGGAGAGCTTAACGGAACGGCAGTTGAGCGAGCGGGCGTACTGGCGGGCCCGTTCTTTGCCGACCAGCGGATTCTTGTCCTCGGCCTTCGCCTCCAGCACGATAAGCACGATAAGCGGGAAACCCTGAGCGTCGAACAGCAGAAAGTCGGGAGAGCCTTTTTTTGGCGTTCTCGATGTTTTCGCACAGATCGTCGGGATCAGACGCCGAGAGCGTGACGCTGGGTGCAAGCCGGATATTAGCGGACTGGTCAGTGTCGGCAAAAAAGCGTCGGCTGGCGGCTGCAAGCAGCGTATTCATCTTATGTATGGGCCGTCGATTCACCCATTCCGTAGTCATCTCGCACCACTTGTGGTATGTTTTCTTTCACAATCGTAAGTCCTGGTTAATCCTCGTCAATCATGGTCCAGATTCTCCCCTCTATTCTCTCTGCCGACTTTCGGTGTCTCGGACAACAAATTGCCGAGGTCGAACAGGCCGGAGCGGACCGCATTCACGTCGATGTGATGGATGGCCGTTTTGTTCCCAATATCACCATTGGCCCGCTGGTTGTCGAGGCCGCCCACAGGAGCACCAGCCTGCCACTTGATGTCCATCTGATGATTGTTGAGCCCGAACGCTATCTGGCCGATTTCGCCAGCGCCGGCGCGGATGTCATCCTGGTGCATCAGGAAACCTGCTCGCATCTGCACCGGACCATTGAGCAGATCAAACAACTCGATAAGCAAGCCGGGGTCGCGCTCAACCCCAGCACCCCGATTGCCAGCCTTGAAGAGATCATCGACCTGGTCGATCAGGTGCTCATCATGAGCGTAAATCCCGGTTTTGGCGGGCAACGCTTTATTGGAGCGAGCATCCAGAAAGTCCGTCGCCTCCAACGGCTGTTGCAGGAACGAGGGGCCCGGGCGCCGATTGAAATTGACGGCGGCATTGATCCAACTACGGCTCCGGCGGTTGTGGCTGCGGGTGCCTCTCTGCTTGTGGCCGGTTCCGCCATCTTTGGCGCACCGGGTGGCCCAGGCGAGGGGGTGCGGCGGCTGCGCGCCAGCCTTTCACAGCCATAGATAGGCCGCGGCTGGACGTTCCTTCCTGTACCCAGGCTTCCCAGGAGCAAGGAGAGGCGGCGAGAACACGTGTTAGAGGCGCCTATAAGCGAGTATGAAAGACGAGTCTTGTTATCCAGAAGGTAGCGCTATGGGCGGCCTATCTTCTGGCTGGCATCGTACCGCTAGTCAGGTTTGTGCAGTGCGGCTTCATTGCACGGGGCTTACGAATGCTGCAAGCCGGTAATGCTGACCGTGCCGCCTAGATGCGCCAGACCGAAGCCCGGCAGAGGGGAGCATGGTAACCTTGCGCACGCTGATTAGACGGACTGCCCCGCAGGAAGAAAGCAGAGGCGGACTCCTCCTATTTTTTCTGTCTGCTCTGTCGCAACAGATCGCCCAGACTGAGGCCAAACCCCTGCCGCTGTTGGCTTGAAGCCAGATATGCCTGGGTTTCCGCCTGCTCTTCGCGCACGCGCACCTTGGTGCGGGACAGGCGGATGCGTTTCCCACCTTCTTCGACCGCCAGGACAATAACTTTCACCTCAGTTCCGGGCGGAAAGTCTTTGCGGTGATCGGCTCCCCGCGGCGTTCCCATTTCCGCGTTTGGAATCAGTCCGGTCTGCCCGGGGCCGAGCCGGACAAATAGCCCGAACGACTCGACCCGCTCGACCGTACCGGTGAGGAGCGTGCCGGGCGTCAGGTCCAGTTCCTCGGTATAGTCGCCCGGAGCGAGACCGTCTGGGGCCAGGGCCAGGGCAATCCGCCGCGCTTCAGGGTCGATCGAGAGGATGAGAACGGTCGCTTCCTGATTGATCGCGACCCCCTCTTTGATCGGGCCCTGTTGGCTGCGAGGAATTTCGCTCAGGTGCAGCAGCCCGTCAACACCGGGGAGCAATTCGACAAAGACACCGAAGTCCGTCATCCGAATCAGGCGACCGGTCACCACCTGACGCTCACGTAGTTGCGCTCCGGCTGCCCTCCAAGGATCGTCTGCCAAGGCTTTCAGACTCAGCCCGACCCTGTCGGTTTTTGCGTCCACGCTGAGGACCCTGACGTTCACCGCTTCGCCAACGCTCAGGTGATCGGCCGGCCTTCCCAGCCGAGAGTGGCTGATCTCGGAGATATGCACTAGGCCCTGTACGCCCCCGAGATCGATAAACGCGCCAAAATTGGTCAGTGAGGCCACCGTCCCCGGCAGGACTGCGCCTGGGACCAGCTTCTGCCGCGTCTCTTCTGCGGCCCGCTCGGCCCGCTCTTCGAGGAGTCGGCGACGGGAAAGAACGATATTCCGCTCGCTGTACTGCGTAACGTAGAACTCAAACGTTTGGTTGAGAAATTCCTCCGGGGAATCGGGCCGGTGGAGGCTCATCTGAGAGTAGGGACAAAAGGCCCGCATTCCGGCAACCGTGACTTCGTAGCCCCCTTTGATCTCCCGTGTGACCGTACCTTCCACCGGTAAGGTGTTCTCCACGGCAAGGGCGAGGCGCTGGCGGGCCTGTGCCCCTTTGAGCAGCTTGCGGGACAGGCGGAGTTCGCCCTCGGTTGAGAGTACAGTGGCCTCCACCTCATCTCCAACTGCAACAGCAAACTCACCCTGCTCGTTTTCGAGCTCGGCCCGGTCGATAATCCCCTCCCCCTTATCCCCGACATCGACGAAGACACTATCCATACTGATGAAGATGACGCGGCCCTTCACCACCTGGCCGCTGCTCAGCACCGGTCCGGTCTGTTCCTGTTCGAGCAGAGCGGCAAAGCTCTCTTCCGTTGTGGCTTCTTCAGGAGGCGGTTGTTCCAGCTTGTCGCTCATGCGGCTCTCCCTGTTCTCTTTCAAACAGACGACTGTAACACGCTCGAATCGCTTCCCGCTGGCGGTGGTACTCAGCCAAGACACGCGAGCCGGCATCGGCTCCTTCGTAGCCCATCCGCCGGGCAAGGGGCGTCAGATGCTCGGCGTTCCTGTCAAGCGCTTCAACCGGCTGGTCCCGTTCAAGCCGGAGTCGATTCTCGAGCCGGCGTAAGAACTGGTAGCCGCGCTTGAGCAACTCAACCTCTTCATGCGAGAGCACTTGACATGCTCTCAGAGCGTCCAAGGCGGAGAGGGTATCCCGATGCCGCAATGCAGGAGAGCGGTGACCATAGCGCAGTTGCAGCATCTGCACAAGGAACTCGACATCGACCAGCCCGCCCCGGCCTGTTTTAATATTAAATCGCTCGCTCGTCTCGCCGGCCAACTCGGATTCCATTCGGCCGCGCAAACGCTGGATTTCCGCCACATCCGCGGCCCGAATGGGCTCACTATAGACATAACGCTCAAACAGGGCATTCACCCGAGCAGCCAGGTCAGGGTCTCCCGCTACGGCGCGCGCCTTAATGAGCGCCTGCCGTTCCCAGAGTTGCGCCTGAGTCTGATGGTAGCGGGTAAAGGCGGCCATCGAAGACACGAGGGAACCCGCGCGTCCGGAGGGCCGTAAACGGGTATCGATTGTATACACCGCACCCTCGCGCGTTTGGACCTGGAGCACGGAGATCAGGCGTTGGACCAGCTTGGCAAAGATTTCTTGTACGGCAAGATCTGACCCGTCCCGCCCGGTCGAGGACCGGGTGTCTGGTTCGTACAGGAAAATAAGATCCAGGTCCGAATTATAGTTTAATTCGCACGCGCCCAATTTGCCCATGCCCACAAGAACAATCCGACCAGGCAGATCCGCCCGTCCTAATTTCTCCAACAGCGCCGTCCGGGCAGTCTCATACGCCCCGTGGAGACAGGCTTCCGCTAAAGAGGACAGTTGGGCACTCACTGACGGGAAATCCAACTGTCCGTTGGTGTCGTTAATACCAATGCGCAGAAACTCCTCATGCCGATACTCACGCAGGATATCAAGGCGGTCCTCAAGCTCTGGAGCCCCCTGAATGCGAGCCATCAGCTCGTCCCGCATCAACTCTTGAGATTTATACAGATGGACCAAGTCGGCCCGGACCAAGCTGTCGAGCAGTTCCGGTCGGCGTAAAAAGATGCGGGACAGATAGGAACTGGCTCCGAACAGACCGATGAGTGTTCGAAGGGTGTGGGGATTCTCCCGCAAGAGGGACAAGAAGCTTGAGCGCGCACCGATCAAGGCGATCAAATCTGCCATAGAGACTAAGGCTCGGTCCGGGTCTGCCGACCGGCAGATTTCATGGAAGAGGGTCGGGGCCAGGGCGTACAACAACTCGCGCCGCCGCGGCGAAGCCGGAGCATACGGCGGGCCATCGTGCAGCAGACGCAGACGCTCATACGCCTGGGTAAGTTCACGAAATCCAAGCTGTCCCAGACGCTGCTGTGTTCGTTCAGGGTCGTGTAACTCGGCGAAGAGGGCTGCGGTGGCGGCCCGCTCCTCAGTTTCGTCGGTCTCAGAGTCGTCTTCCGGGCTATGAAACAGGGAGCGAAAAATCGCGTGGACCGCCTGCGTATGGTCCTGGAGGGTCTCCAGGAAAACCCCAAGCGCGTCCTGTGCGGCTTCGGTCCGATCTGCAATGCGCAGGCGACATGCCAAAGCCCGCAGGTCGTCCTCAGAGCCGGGGAGCGTATGCGTTTGGCGGTCGTGCACCATTTGTATCTTGTGCTCGACCTGACGCAGGAAGCGGTAGGCTTCAGCCAGTGTATCCCGGTCTGCGACGGTAAGGTAGGTCCCCTCAACCAGACGGTCGAGGACCTCCAGGGTATTCCGTCCCAAGACGCGCGGGTCTTTTCCTGCATGGATGAGTTGCAGGACTTGGGTGACAAATTCGATTTCTCGTATCCCGCCCCGCCCGAGCTTGACGTTCAACCGGTTCCGGTCAGCCCGGTGCAGCGAGCGCTCAATCCGCATCTTCAGTTCTTTGGTATCCTCAACCATGGAGAAGTCGAGGTAGCGGCGTAAGATAAACGGTGCCACCTCGCGCAAAAAGCACTCGCCTAGAGCTTGCTCTCCGGCAACAGGCCGCGCTTTGAGGAGAGCCAGACGCTCCCAGGTCTGGCCCCAGGACTCATAGTACAACAGCGTGTTGGCGAGAGAATTGACAATCTGGCCGTTCGTCCCATCCGGCCGCAAACGGAGGTCAACCCGGAAGACGACGCCTCCGGGGCCAGAGGTGCCGAGGGCCTGGGTGAGACGCTGGGCGAGCTCGGTAAAATAGGTCCGGGTATCAATTTGGCCCTTTTTTCCGCCAGTTGTGAGGCCAGCATCACATTCGTACAGATAGATGAGGTCGATGTCCGAACTAAAATTCAGCTCTCCTCCCCCAAGCTTGCCCATACCGAGCACAACGAAGGCAATCGGACGTTTTTCTCCCGCCTCTTCAACATCGGCTTCACCGTAGTCCCGCTCTATGCTGGTCCGAGTGTATTCGTAGGCAATCTGGACCGCGGCATCGGCCAGGGCGCTCAAATCCCGAGCCGTTGCTTCCAGGGAGGCCCGAGCGAGCAGGTCCCGCGTCCCAATCCGTAAATATTCACGATTGCGGTAGGCGCGCAGCCCGCGGAAAAAATCGTCTTTAGACAGATCGCACGGAAGGGCGAGGCGACACGCCTGGAGATGGGTGGCGGTCGATTTTTCCCCGGCACCATGATCGGCCAGAAAGACGGCTTCCCAGTCCTGTTCCTGCTGGATCAAGACATTCGAGAGATGCTGACTTGCCCCCAAGAGAAACAGCAGGTCACGGGACAACTCGGCGGACTGGAGCACAGATCCCGTCCCAAGACCACATTCCAGCAGACGGCTCAGATTGGCCGCGGCCAAAGAGGGGGCCGGAGCGCGGGCAACCCCAGCGAGGATATGGTGCCAGCAGGACGTCAACTCTCCACGCAACGGGAGCAGGGGACGAAGAATGTCGAAGGAGACATCTCCAGACATGGGTTCTGAACTGGCGTCAGACAGAGCAGGCACTGTGTATGGCGCGGGGCACGATGCCCGTCCCCCGGCCCTCTCTCCGTGAGCAAATGCGCAGCTAGGCAGCCTTGGGGGCGCTCAAGGTCTCACACGCATCCAGCAGCCATGTAATGCTCGACATTTCATCGTCAATAATGGTCCGCAGGAGTTCTTTGGTCTGCTGATCGTCCTGAATCTGATCAAGAGCATCGGTGAGCGGCTTTAAGACGGCCTCGGGGTCTTCGAGCAGCCCGGCAAGGGACTGAAGCTTTTCCACATCGCCTTTCTCTTTCGACGAGAAGAAAGGCATTTCCTTGTCCCGTCGCTCGGCCGGTACCGTGCACTGCGGGGATCCACCCAGTTCGCGCAGCCGGGCTTCCAAGAGCTGAGCGTGAAAAGCCTCACGCTGCTGAATGGTCCGCAAGCCACCCCTCACACACGCCTCGTCACTGGCCTCAATCCAGCCGTTGAGATATTCTGCGGCAAAGTCTTCTCCGCACCGGAACTCGTCCAATAAGGCCAGAATCATGCCGTTCTCTGTGGCGTGACTCTCCCCCTTATAAGTATAGGCCGCTGCCCCGCCGTTGGACAGTTCCGCCATCTGTTCTTCGAGCAGCGCATCTGAGATAAAACCCTTGCGATACGCCTTGAGGAGTTGGCGAACTTCAAAATCTGCGTTTGGCATTGCTTTCTCCTTTCGGCCTTTTCCCATCGGATACATGACACATAGCAGACCTGCCGGGGGCTGTGTCAACTTCGTCTGTTCAGAGTTTAGGCAGTCTGGTTTGCAATTGCCGCTCTTCTGGGCATTCTCTTAAAAACCCCACCTGATTTCTCTAGGCTTTCCCCTGATCCGGAACTGGCATCAGCTTTGCTGCACAGGTATGTATAGATGTCCCGGCAGCGTCTCACCCAGGATCCAAGGGGCATATCTTATATCAAGGGGGTAGTGCATGAGAAATGTTATCGGCGTTACGGCACTCGTGGTTGCGTTGGGGGTGGGAGGGAGCGTGGCTGCCTCGAGTGCGGAGGAGGCGGCGGCCACTCCCGACATGCATGAGATGCTACAAAGAATGCAGCAGCGGATTGATGAGTTGGAAGGCGAGGTAAGCCGCCTCAAGGAAGGCCCTGGAGAGAATGGCGAGGCTGAGAGCGGCATGGTGGACCTGACCAACCGTGTCGAATCGCTGGAAGGTGGGCTACTAGGCCTCAACGGTTTTCAATTTGGCGGCTTGGTATACGGGTCGTACAACTACAACTTCAACAGCCCGGACTCGGGCAGCAACAATATGCGGATCTTTGACCAGAACCACAACGACTTCACTATGGATTTGTTGCAACTCGAAGTATCCAAGGAAACCGAGAGCGGGGTCGGCTTTCATGCCGTACTGGACTATGGAGAGACCGCCGGTCTGATTCAGTCTGACTGGGGCGGTGATCTGGCGCATAACTTTGAGGTCCAGCAGGCCTATCTGACCTACACCTTCGGGGTCGGAAACGGCATTGAGATGAAGTTCGGAAAGTTCGCCACCCTGCTGGGCGGCGAGGTGATCGAATCGCCCTATAATCCCAATGTGTCGCGCTCCTTCATGTTCGGCTACGCCATTCCGTTCACCCATACCGGGGTGCTGTTCTCCACGGCCCTGAACGACAATATCAGCCTGACGGCCGGTGTCGTAAATGGCTGGGACAATGTACGGGATAACAACAATGGCAAGACCTTTCTCGGGAGTTTAGGACTGGAATTTGGCGACCTAGCCTGGACGTTGAACGGCGTCTTTGGGGCGGAGGACGACGACAGCGGCAGTTCCAAAACGGGCGTGTTTGATACGGTCCTCACCTATTCGCCTATGGAAAACGTGGACCTGCTGGCCAACTTCGACTACGGCACGGCCTCGGAGCAGGTTAACGGCGATGATGCTGACTGGACTGGCCTGTCGGGCATTGTCACCTTGGGCGGCGGCCTGCTGGACGAGAGCCTAGCGGACTGGTCCTTTGCGCTACGCGGCGAGTGGTTCTCCGACCCGGACGGCTACCGGACCGGCATCGGGCAAGACCTCCGGGAAGTCACCGGGACCTTCAAGTGGCAGATGACAGAGAACTTGCAGGCTCGCTTGGAGTTCCGCCACGACTGGTCCAACAAAGAGGTGTTCCACGACGGGGGCGGCTACTCGAACGACCAGGATTCGATGATTGTGGAGTTCGCCTACCTCATGTAGTCGAATCTCTCAAAGGAGGCTCCTATGAAGAAGATAGAAGCGATCATCAAGCCGTTTAAGCTCGATGAGGTGAAGGAGGCCCTCTCCAAAACGGGCATCCAGGGTTTGACCATCACTGAGGTCAAGGGCTTTGGTCGGCAAAAGGGACATACGGAACTGTATCGCGGCGCGGAGTATGTGGTGGACTTCCTGCCCAAGGTCAAGATCGAGATCTTGATCAATGATGACCAAGCGGGTGAAGTGGCGGATACCATCATCACCGCGGCCCGGACAGGACGGATTGGTGACGGCAAGATCTTCATCCTGCCCATGGATGATGTCGTGCGTATCCGAACCGGGGAGCGGGGAGCAGACGCGCTCTAGTCAGAACGACAACTCTGCCGGGGCCTCTGGTATTACGAGGGCAAGATCGCAAGGAGCCCTGGCAGGACAACTGGAAGGATCGAGCAGATCGAATCGAAATATCCACGCTCAATACCTCCACAGGAGCACGGATGAAGCGCGATAAGCTATTGTCTAACTGTGCGGTGGTGTGCACCCCCTACAGACTAGGCAGAATCGACATTCATCGCCTCCACACGAGAGCAGCAGCGAGGTGTCTGAAGGCGAGGCAGGATAGTGCTGTTCGGTCGGATCGGGTGGCGCTGCGGCGGCAGGTCGCGCCAGCGGACCCCCGAGCGTAGCCCCCAGAGCACCGCGTTGACGCACACCCGGGTGTCCGCGCCCGTACGCCCCGGGGTGCCCGGCTTGCCCAGCAGCAGCCCTTCGCTGCGGACCCACTGCGCCTCCGTCCACTCATAGCGCTTCACTATCGCCCCCCCCTCCAACCGAAGATCAGGTGGAGCGTCATGAATCACATAATCTCTTCCCGGGGAATCCTGAATGTCGATTGAACCTAGGGCCTGTTCACACTCATGTGGATGATTCTGCATGATGCTGGTCTCCTGGCTGTAGGGACCTCACGCAAGCTCACTCCGCCCGGATCGCGCCCCCTCTCCCGGTGCCGCGCGGCCCGGTCCGCCTCTCCCCTCGCCCCGTACTCACCGCCCTCTGGTCGGTCGCCGCGCAGGGCGGCACAGGGCGCGGATTGCCGGCCCGATGTGGCACCTGGCCCCCCCCCTCTCCCCCCGGCTGCCCCGCGGGTCGCAAACCGGGGGGCTCGCCCGGGTCTGCGCGCATTTGCACCGGGAACCGAGCGGGCGCCTCACGCGGGCGGCCCGGTCGCTCGACAGCCCCGTCGTCCAGGTCCCTCCCGCCGGCCCGGGAGCGCGCACACAACCGGTCCTCCATCCCTCGGCCGCTCCCGAGGCGGGTGGCCCCCCACGCTGCCTAGGGGTGCCGCGGACGCTCGCCCGGCGCTCGCCTGCGCGCGCTCGCCCGGTCCCGCCCCCGCCGCCCCGGCGGGCCGCTAATTGCGGACTCGCCTGGGTCCGCCCCCCGCTCCTCCCGCGGTGCTGAGGGACCGGGCGTCCACGGGCGCCCAGACGCGGCCCTTGGCCGCGGCACTGGGTATGCGCCCGTGGGGCCGCCGCGGCGCACCCGGGGGAGCCCTTGGGCGTCTGCCCGGGAGCTGTCCACGCGGCGCAATGAAATCGCGCGGGTGTTGCGTCGCTTGCAGGGAGGCCGCCGCCTCTGCTCGCGCTGCGAGCAACGCGACGTGCTCTTCCTTGGATGCAGCGTCTTCGCCCTCATCATGGATGCCGTGCGATAGTGGGAACAGGCCCTAGATCTGCCGTTGCGGCACAACCTGAGCATCTGCCGCCTGTAATACGGCGTGCAGGCGCTGCCAGAGCGCTGCTGCATCCTCGGCCTGCACCAGACTCTGCCGCACCTCTTCCGCACTCATGGTCCGGGCTAAGGCCGCCAGAATCTGCAACTGCGCCCCCTCGTCTTGAATGGGCGTGAGCAGGAGGAAGACCAACTGTACGGGTAACCCATCTGGTGCGTCCCAATCGACTCCAGCAGGAGAACGTCCACAGGTCAGTACGGGTTTCGAGAGCGCTGTCAGACGAGCATGCGGGATGGCAATCCCATTGCCAACGCCTGTCCCCATCAACTCTTCCCGGGCGAGAACCGTTGCATAGACGGTTTCCTGGTCCAAGGCAGGTTGGTGTTCCGCTATTTCCTGACAGAGCTCCTGGATCACTGTCTGACGCGTCATGCCCGTCAGGTGCGGAATCAGCGCCCGGCGAATAAACAGCTCGGCGATATGCACGGCCGGCCGACGTCGAATGGACCACATCAGCCAAGGGCCGACAATGAGCGAAGAGATAATCGCCGAGAGGACAATGGAGACAAAAACCGGAATGGTAATGATCTGGTACTCCACCGCCACGGCGGCAACCACAATGCCGGTCACCCCACTCGGAGTAAAAGCAATACCGATGGAAACCCGGTCCACAGCCGACAGCCCAGCCTGTTGCGCCCCCAGCCACGCACCCAGATACTTCCCGGCGATTGAGACGACGGTCACGAAAAGGACGAGAAAAACATCGAACTGCGCGAAGAAGTCTATTTGGATGGCGATCGTCGCAAAATAGAGCGGCACGAAAATCGCGTGGACCATCTGGGTGAGGATCTGCCGTACGCGTTCAGAGAACGCTGCGGCGTCACCCGCCATGATGCCGGCCAGAAAAAACCCGAGCAGGCCGGTCAACCCGACCCACTGCGTGACTACCCCACACAAGAGTCCGAGGCAACACACGAAGGTCAAGACAACGCCGGGTTGATGAGGGAGGCGAGTGACCAGCCCGGTCAGCGATTGATCAACTAGGCGCAATCCCAGCGAGAGACAAAAGGCGGTAAAGCCGACTGCGGTCGCCAGCAGAAGAATGACCGAGCCAATGCTCAGGGTCGCTGCTGCGGCAGTGGCGAAAACGAGGCTGAGAATCACCCAGGCCAAAATATCGTTCACCGCATAGCCACACAGGGTGAGGAGTCCCAGATCGCTCTTGACCAGATCCAGGTCGTGCAGCACACGGGCGATAATGACCATGGCACTGATGGCCATGGTGGTGCCTAAAAACAGAGCGAAGGTCACTCGCTGGTCTGGCATGGCAAGATATGCATCCGGCAGCAACAGCGATAAGAGAAATCCAACGGCCAGGGGAACGACGACGCCAATAATACCGATACGGAGTGCCGGGCCACGCTGCTGCCAGGCTGCAGACACATCGACCTCAAGGCCCGTTTCAAGCAGAAGCAGGAGCACGCCAAACCAGGAGACCGTTTCCAGCATGGTGTATTGGATCGGGTCTGGCGGGAACAGGGTGTGATAGAGTTCGGGAGACAGGCGGCCGAGTAGCGTTGGACCGAGGATCAGACCGACCAGGATTTCCCCGACAACAGGCGGATGCCCCCAATGGCGCAAAACTTCGCCCAGCCCCCGAGCCATCACTAGCAACAGGAGGATCTGAAGCAAAAAAACCAGGAAATGGTGCTCACTCAGATAATGTCCATGCGGCAGCATATGCGTATGACCAAGAGAGGATTCGTGTCTGCGTATGCCTTCCTTATCCGGGGAGGTCACGAAAAGTCAAAAGTGTCCCTGGACACCTCTCAAAACGTGAGGGAAACGCCACGTCGAACTCGGCCATGGCGAGGGGGAGGGCCTGTCGCTGAGACAACAAGCCCTTCCCGTCGCATGCTGCAAAGAGACACATCCCAAACTGGCCGGATTGGGAAATATCAAATTTTCTTTGTCTTTTGGTCTGGCATACTTCCTGCCCTTATTCTCTGGCTGCGACTCGGAACCCTGAGTTGCGCGTGCTGAAGAGAGTTGCCCGTCCTGCCGCTCTCTTCTAGACTGTCCGGGGGCGGCCATCCCTCCGGTCGCCCCGACCCCCTCCCTTTTTCAATCTGCCCGCCTCCTTGCTTCATTCGCCCGCTCAGGATTCCCAAGTCCCTCAATTGCAGCCACAGCCTCCGCTGCATGACGGACAAATATGTGGCCATCCATCCTACTTACTTTTCTCCCCGCTTCTCTAGTATGCTCTCTTTCTTGTGTTTGGCTCCAACATTGTTTATATCTGTTCTGTCGTAATACTTGGCAAAGCATATGGATGGGGAGGAGAGGATGAGACAAGGCCACAACAGTGCTACAGGATGGACTAGGACGATCTGCCAACAGCCCTCCGTTTTCATCAGGCAAGGCAGCCTGCTGCTGCTCGTCCTATCGTTCCTGATTGCATTTCCGAATTCGCTTCGGGCAGATGTCTCGGTCACCCAGATTGCTCCACAATTGTCCGTCTTCGGCAGTCTGCGCGCGCGGGGCGAGTTCTGGGACTGGTTTGCGGGCGACTCAGGCGATTCTTCGTATGCCTATGCGGCCACCGTGGCCAAGCTGGGCCTGAAATGGGAACAGGATATCTTCGACCTGCACCTTGAGGCGCAAAACACCGCCTTGATGGGCCTACCCGATGACGCCAGCGCCCCTGCCCCGCAGGGCTCCTTCGGTCTGGGACCCGTCTATCTGTCCCACAATCGCAGCCAGAACGACGCCAGCGTGTTTCTCAAGCAGGCCCACCTGACCCTGAAACAGCTTGGTATCCCCGGTCTCCGCCTGAGGGGCGGGCGGCACTCAATCGCCGAAGGCGCGGAAGTATTGAGCAAGGACGCTACCATTGACTGGATCAAACGGATGCGAGTCTCCCAGCGTCTACTCGGCCCTTTCGGCTGGTCCCACGTCGGACGTTCGTATGACGGTTTCACCTTGAGTTGGACCAAGAACGCTTACAATTTCACGCTGCATGGCTCCCACCCGACCCAGGCCGGTTTTGATCTGGCCGGCAACAAGGCTATTGAGGCTATCGACATCCTGTACGCCAGCGTGAACCTGACCCGCCCCGAGTTCGCCAAGATGACCGACGCGCGGCTGTTCTATATCTATTATGCCGATGGGCGGAACCTGCTGGCTACTGATAACCGACCGACCGACAAGCGCGAGCGCCGCCACCTAGCCATCAACACGGGCGGGGGCCACCTGATTCAGGTCGTGCCGACCGGGGCTGGCCCGATTGACCTGATGGGCTGGGGTGTCGTCCAGGGTGGAGACTGGGGCCGACAGGATCATCACGGCTGGGCGTTTGCCACCGAGGCGGGCTGGCAGCCCAGCGGACTGCCCTGGACCCCTTGGTTCCGCATTGGCTACAACCGCAGTTCGGGCGACGACGATCCCAACGACAGCGACCATGACACCTTTTTCCAGATGCTGCCAACCGCCCGGGTCTATTCGTTTTCCACTTTTTACAACCTGATGAATAATGAAGACATCTTCTTCCAACTCATCCTCCGTCCGCTCAAAGGGTTAGTCTGGCGAACAGACTTTCACTATATTCGCGTCAGCGAGAAAAATGATCTGTGGTACCAGGGCGCGGGGGCGACCCTGGAAGACCGGCAGGCCGGGTTCGGCTTTGTCGGCCGCCCAGCCTTTGGAAAGCGTGATCTGTTTCAGATTATCGAAACGAGTCTCAGCTACAACCTGAACACGCACATCAACGTCAACGTCTTTTTTGCCCACGTCTTCGGCGACAGTATCGTGGATCAGATCTATCCCGACGACAGCGCCAATTTCGGCTATATCGAAACGACGGTGAAATTCTAGCCTTGATGACGAAAGGAATTCTCTCGCTCCATGGAACCGTGAATTGTACGGGTACGCTGAGGGGGCAGTACGCAAGGTGGACGGCAGTACCCCTCGTGCTGAATTCGACATTGACGCGGTAGGGGAACGATAGCGTGGAACTACCGTCCCCGCGTCACGGCTCCGGCCTTTCACGAAATGACGCCGCTTGCGTCTCCCGCAGCCTTCGCCATGCGGTCGATGAATCCAGAGGCAGCCGGACCATGCCACCCAGCGCCGGTAATCTCCCAACCGGACGCAAGCTGTCCAATGGCACGACACAAGGCGGACCGCAAACTGACCGCGCCACTCGCAGCTTCGGCTTCCAGACCGCCTGCCCCGAAACCACCCCTGTCATTCGGCATTTCCCGTCGGCGTTTGTCATATCGTTCAGCCACGTTCCTGATTCCTATACGAGGAGAGACGACTCCCAGATGCTGCCACTAGACGAGATTCTGGGCGGTGCGGTACGGTACTCGTCTTCCGTCGAAGACGACCACTCCACTAGTACGACTTGAATTCGATCCCGATCATAGGGCTTGCTTGCCCAGCTCCCCGGAACATTCTTCCTTCAATCCACCCATCCACGAGACATTTGTTCTGGAACAGTTCCCCCCGCATCACCCTGTTGTTCCAGCCCATTCTTGCCTCCTGTCGGGGAGAACTTGACTAGTCCGACCGGTCTTTATACATGCCATCGGCAGGAATCGAGGTGGCTAGGGGTGAGCGCTGTCGCGCCCCAAGGTTGGACTGTGCGGCGCTGGAGTGACTCACAACGAGAGGAGGTCGGCATGCGTATCCGACGGATTGGTGTATTGACCGGAGGGGGTGACGCCCCAGGCCTGAACCCTGCGCTCAAAGCGATTGTGTACCGGGCGACAGCCCATGACGTGGAGGTCATAGGACTGCCCGATGGCTGGCACGGTTTACTCGACGCCGGGCTCAACGAATCCGTTCGGCTGGAGGATTACCAAGTCCGGCGCTGGGACCGTGATGGAGGGACGAATCTGGGCTCGTCTCGCACCAACCCATTCCGCATGGCGATACCGGGCGAGGCGAGTACCCATGATCGGTCGGATGAAGTCATGACCAATATCGTTCGACTCGGTCTTGATGCCGTTATCGCCCTGGGCGGAGAAGATACCCTGGGCGTGGCGTATCAACTGAGTGAAAAGGGCTGTCCAGTGGTGGGCATTCCAAAAACCATTGATAAAGACCTCAGCCACACCGACTACACCTTGGGGTTTGACACGGCGCTCCGCAACTGTACCGATGTCATTGAGCGGGCGCGTACCCCGGCCGGCTCGCACCATTGGGTGCAGGTGGTCGAGGTCATGGGCCGGCATGCTGGCCATCTGGCCTTGTGGAGCGCGGTCGCCGGAGGGGCGACCCTGGTTCTGATCCCCGAGTATCCTTTTGCCTACGAGCAGGTCTATGCTTTGCTGACCCAACGGCTCGAGCGGGGCAAGCGGGACCGGCGCTACCCTCGCTACGCGGTGATTGTAGCGGCCGAAGGCGCACACGCGAGCGAGGAGGGCGTAGTGACTCTGGACACCAGCCGGGATGCCTTCGGACATGAACGTCTGGGCGGCATCGGGAGTCAACTCGCTCAGCGCATTCGTCGTGACACCCCTTTTGATTCACGTGAGTTGGTGATCGGCCATAGCCAGCGTGGCGGCAGTCCGTCGGTACTAGACCGGATCATGGGGCGTATGTTCGGCTCAGCCGCGGTCGAAGCCGTGCTACGCGGCGACTGGGGACAGATGGTCGGTGTGCAAGGGCTTGGCCCGGACTGCCAGATCCGCATGGTCCCCCTCAGTCAAGCCGTCAGCGGGCTCAATACCGTGGACCTGGAGCGCTTGTACGATACCGACCGCTATACGGCAAAAGTGTAGCGTCTTTCCAGGTTGCCAGGCGGCGTCCACCTACGATAATGGGCAAGCGGATGAAGAGGATGGACCATGTCTGAGTCGCCCTCTGCGGAGGCCACTGTTCGGGACGCTGTGCTTGCACGCTACCCCTTGTCATCTGCGCGCTTCGATGAAATGTGTGTCGCCCCCGGCAGACTCCGTCTCCACTGGCAATATGCCGAGCGCGTCTTCGACGCGCTCGGCCCAGTAGAGCTGAGTCGCCGTCGGGACGAAATCCAGCAGGTCTTGCGTGAAAACGGCGTGACTTCCAACGTCTATGCGGACCCCCGGGGACGTACGCGACCCTGGGAACTTGACGTTATCCCCGCCCTTCTCACCAGTCAGGAGTGGCGGACTATCGAACAGGGCCTTATCCAGCGGGCGGAGCTCCTCAATCTCATAGGGGTGGACCTGTACGGTCCACAACAGCTTATTTACGAGGGTCTACTTCCGCCCGAGTTGATCTATGCCCATCCCGGCTTTCTGCGCCCCTGTCACGGCGCACTGCCCACGCCGGCTCCGTATCTGTGTCTGTACGCCGCCGACCTCGCCAGAGCACCCGATGGCACCGTCATGGTGCTTGATGACTGGACGCAAGCACCGGCCGGAGCCGGCTATGCCCTGGAAAACCGATTGGTGTTGTCGCGGATTTTGCCGAGCCTGTATCGAGACGCGCAGGTGCACCGCTTGTCCCTTTTTTTCCGAACCCTGCGCTCGACCCTGGCTGCCCTGACACCAAAGAGCCAACGGGCCGAAGGCTGTCAACCAGGAGGTGAGCACACTGACACTTTCCCCCACCAGACACGGACGGTACTCTTGACCCCAGGGCCACAGAACGCAACCTATTTTGAGCACGCCTATTTGGCCAGCTATCTGGATTATACACTTGTCCAGGGAGATGACTTAACGGTCCGCGACGGCCGCCTCTGGTTGAAGACGGTGGGCGGACTGCAACGAGTCGGCGTGGTCGTCCGGCACGTGGACGACATTTTCTGCGACCCTTTGGAACTGCATCGGGAATCGCGCTCAGCTCCCCCCGGACTGCTCCAGGCAGTGCGAAACAACAATGTCGCGGTCGCCAACCCGCTGGGGAGCAGCGTGCTCGAACACCCCGGGCTGATGGCCTATCTGCCCCGGATCGCCAAAGCCCTGTTTGGCCAGGACTTGCGCTTAGCCTCGGTCCCGACCTGGTGGTGCGGTGACGAACAGGCCCGGATCTATGTCGTCGACCATATCGAACAGTTGGTGATCAAACCCGTCTTCCCCCACCCCGAGACGGCCACCGTCCACGGAGCGCATCTGAGCCGCCAGGAACGCGACACCCTTATTCAGCATATCCGGGCCCGCCCCCATTGCTTTGTCGGCCAGGAACAGGTGGCTTTGTCAACGACGCCGGTGTTTACCGGAGACCATTTGGAGCCACGCCCCATGGTACTGCGCAGTTTCCTGGTCTCCCGGGACGATGGCTATGTGGCCCTGCCGGGTGGGTTGACACGGGTCGTCCCAGACGCGGATGACTGGCTCGTCTCCGGTCAGGCCGGTGGCCTGAGCAAGGATACCTGGATTCTCGCCTCAGAGCCGGAAAGTCAGTTCAGCCTCATCTCGGTACCCGAGCACTCCGGGTCGATTCCGCGCGACGGGGGAGAAATGTCCAGCCGGATGGCGGATAATTTGTTCTGGCTCGGCCGCTATGTTGAACGCACTGCCGGGGGAGCACGTGTCTTCCGTGAAGTCCTCCAGCGGGTACTTGACACCGAGACCGCTCGGTATGATGAGACCTCTCTGCCCGCCTTCCTTTCGGCCCACAGCCACAGCACCGCAACCTATCTACGTGTGATCGGATACGGGGAGCGGCGGCGACTAGCCGTTGCCGAGAAGGAGCTGTTCGCCGCGATTCTGGATGCCGACCAGCCAGGGAGTCTGCGTTTTCATCTGAACGCTTTAGTCCGCGCCGGACAGGCTGTACGCGACCGGCTGTCTGATGATGCCTGGCGGGCCGTCAATCGACTCGACCATGAGTTGACCCAGGTTCGGTCTTTGAGTGAGATGCTCGAAAGCCTGGAGAACTTGATTATTGGGCTCGCCTCGGTGAATGGTTTGAATACTGAAAGCATGGTCCGCGGTCACGGATTCCGATTTATGGAAATCGGCCGGCGGCTTGAACGGGCGCTATATACGCTCGGCCTCTTGCAGACAGGGTGCGAGTTGCTGCACGAGACGGAAAAAATCGTCTGGGAGATGGTGCTGGCCATGACCGACAGCCTGATGACGTACCGACGTCGCTACGCCTCGTCCGTACAGGCTGGAGCCGTGCTGGACTTGCTTCTGCTTGATGAGAGCAACCCGCGTTCAGTCGGCTACCAACTCGTCCAAATACGGGACCAAGTGGTGGGTCTACCGCGAAAGAAGCCCCTGCCGCACCGGAGCGCGGAAGAACGTCTCGTTTTGGAGGCGCTCTCAACCTTGCAGGTGGCAGATCTGGAACGCTACTCAATGCCCACTTGGGACGCAGAGATGTATGGGAAGCTGGGCCAATTGTTCACCGGTCTGCGCACCCACCTGTTCGCACTGTCGGAGACCTTGAGTCGTGACTATTTCAGCCATATTGAAGTGCAGCAACATCTCACCGCACCACAATCAATTGCGAGATGATACGCTATCGTGTCACCCACCTCACCGAATACCACTATAAGACACCGGTTCCGCAGTGCCAGAATGAGGCTCACCTGCTTCCACGCACCACACCGCGGCAAGAGTGCGAGCACGAGCATCTTCGTATTCAGCCGTCACCGGCAGTATATCGGGACCGGAAAGACTTTTTCGGCAATCGAGTCATCTATTTTGCTATCCAAGAGCCCCACATTAGTTTATCGGTGACCGTTCAGAGTGCCGTCCTGATCGACCCTACCGCTCCACCGCAACTCCAGGCTTCTCCCGCCTGGGAAGAGGTCCGCCACTCCATTGCCAAGGACACGAGTCGCACCGGCATCGAAGCGCGACACTTCCTGCTCAACTCCCCCCTGGTCCGCTGCAGTTCAGTGTTAGCTGCGTACGCAGCTACGTCTTTTACGCCGCACCACCCGCTGCTGGCGGCCGTTGCCAATCTCGTACAGCGCATCTATCAGGAGTTTACCTATACACCCGAGGCGACGACAGTCTCGACGCCGCTCAATGAAGTGCTGGAACACCGCCAAGGGGTGTGTCAGGACTTTGCGCATGTGGCGATCGGCTGTCTGCGCACGCACGGCATCCCTGCGCGCTACGTCAGCGGCTATCTTGAAACCACAGTTCCAGACGGCCAACCTCAACTCACGGGAACTGCGGCTTCTCATGCCTGGGTGTCAGTGTATTGTCCTGGGCAAGGCTGGATCGATTTCGACCCCACCAATAACAACATCCCCACCGACCAGCATATTACCGTCGCCTGGGGCCGGGACTACAGTGATGTAGCCCCGCTGAAAGGTGTCGTCGTTGGCGGCGACAGCCCAACTCTTGATGTGGCCGTGACCGTAGAGCGGGTGCCGGAGTCTGGATGCCCACAAGCACCGGAATAACGACGGTCCGCGGGGGGCCCGCCCCGTTCGACGCGGCCGGCGAACAGATGACCCAACACCGCAGCCCATCCTGCCAGACAAGGAACAAATCCTGGAGTCCTCCCTCTGGTAGCGGGGCTGGACCAACTCGATGGCCGCCCCGGCATACAGAGCAACGTCCAATTGCTTGCATGTGGAGAACGGTCTGATAATGGGGGCATGAGGACACAATACGCTGAAAGAGACGAGGAGGAAAAGCCATGGGCGAGCGCTCAAAGATGAGAGGCCGCTTAGAAGGGAATTGGCGCATCG
The DNA here is from genome assembly GCA_965116085.1 of uncultured Binatia bacterium (SeqCode). GTDB lineage: Bacteria > Desulfobacterota > Binatia > Bin18 > Bin18 > Bin18. The sequence goes on along the minus strand of OZ220487.1, from coordinate 2,145,656 downwards.
AAGGAGCGTACTCCGTGGCCGGTGAAAGAAGCTCAGCTTCACGTCCCCCGGCGTAGCCGAAATCTGCTCGGGCCAGACCAGGCGCTTGCACGCCTTCTTCTTGGCGACCGGCTGCCGCTTCATGCACCACGCCTGTTTGAAAATCGTGTACCTGCCATCCTAGCGACAAGACCCAATTCCATCCGGTGACCGTTCCTTGGTCGATTGATACCTAGGCCCGCAGATCAAGTTGTATCCTCAGCCGGCCGAACAGCACATCCTCTTTTTTCAGCACCGTGATCAACATCAGGACCGGAAAAGCCATGTCCGTTCTTCCTCATCTCAGACCGGGGGATCGAAAAATTTCGGCGTGAACCGGAACACCGCCTCGGACCTTCCCTCTTGTCCGCAGGCCAGGACACCCGGAGTACGGCCCACGCTGATCACGTCATCTTCTTGCGCCGACAGCAAGCCGGCTTCATCCATATCGGACTCGTTGTCCCAAACGGACAGCGAACTGCTTAAGATTGCTGCGCTGGCAGGACACTGCGACAGTGGAAAGATTCGTCTGCCCCCGAGTCAGCATCTGGCTCTCTCGCATATTCCGGCTCACCTGTCGGAGAGGCCTGACTCAGAAGACGGTGTTTCAGAAATTGTGTTATGATCCTTTGGCCCTCATAAGGGGCCTCGTCAGTGTCCCGGTCGTGATGACTGCCACTATTATATCGCTGATTGATACAAAACAGGGGGCGTTTGGCGTAGCCCGCCACCTCGAGAAGACTGGAGGCAAGACAGTTCCCCTCACCATACGCTGATCGGGCTATCAGAACGGCTACGGGAACCAGATCACCGCAGCTAGTGGTTTTTGGGAAATAGAAGAGGAGAGCGGGATGGGAGAACCATGGAGATGGTCGGCGTGTCGGGGAACGTTTAGGCCCGAACGTATGGCCTGGTACGCAGCCCTGAGCCGATGTTCCGTGCGAAGGTCTGCCACAAACCCTAGAGAAGATTATTCTCTATATGGACCGCTCATATTAAGCGGCGTGCCGTTTTTTATCGTCTCACCGCTGTAATCAGCTGTGCCACACCACCGGACAAGCGTATCTTCACAACTTGCTCGAATGCCGCCGCTCGAACTAGCTGCAACAGTTCCGCTTCCTCCGGCAGGTAGGCCACCGAGTGCGGCAAATAGCGATACGCCTTTCGGTCTGAGATGAGGCCACCCAGCAAAGGCACAATGCGCTGAAAATAGAAGCCGTGGCCCCATTTCAGGAGTGTATGACGCGGCGTATCCACCTCAAGCAGTGCCAACCGGCCCCCGGGCTTAAGGACACGCGCGGCTTCTTGAAGGGCGCGGGGTATGGAGACAAAATTCCTGAGGGCAAAGCCGGACAGGACAACCGAAACGGCCGCCGACGGCAGGGGTAAGGCATTCGCATCGGCCTGCACGAAGGTCGCGCGAATACGCCGGAGGGTTGCCCCGCAGAGCATGGTACGGGCAAAGTCAACCCCGATCACGCGGGCACCGGTTGCTGCAGCGAGTTCGCCCAAATCCCCTGTGCCACACGCCAAGTCGAGTACCTGGTCATGGGCGCCGACGGCAACCCGCCGGATCGTCTGGCGCCGCCAGTATTGATCGAGCCCCAGGGACAGACAACGGTTCAGCGTGTCATAATGCGGGGCGATCAGGTCAAACATCACCCGGACTGAAGTCGCTTTTTCCGCATCGGGTGGCAGGACATTCGACATGACGTGAAGGAATCAGCCAAACCTGCTCTGAGCAAGGGCGGGGTGTGGTAACAAATCGCGTTTTGTCTCTTGTGTACTGAGTCAAGTGGAGTCACGTCATGATATGAGGCTCATTACTTGTGCATCTGACAAGAAGACAAAATACACCCTATCGAGTACGCTGTAGTACCATGAAGGAGGAAGGTTTTCGATGAGTCTTTTCGGAACCTGTCGTCGCTCTTGGGCAATAAGGACCGGACATGATAAGGCCGCGAGGAGGACGGCCCTCTCCTGACCGTTGTCTTCTGGAGTGTTACCGAGGAAGCCCATGCAAAGGGGGGTATATGCTTAACCGTCCTAAGAGCAGTCGCTTGCCCCCGCCCCGAGAGCGACCCGGATCGCTATGACTAGTGACAGGGCGGAGCCGGCCGCCGCGATCCCCCGCCCGTGTCCCGGGCGAGGGCGTCCCGAGCAGTATGCTGGCGGACGCCGGGGAGGCCGCTGGGGTGCCGCCGGGCCAGCACAGACCGGGGCGAGGACGCCCGGTCTGCCGGTTCGCAGAGGCGACCCGCTGGGTATCGCAGGGAAGGACTCTAGGATCACCTTGTATATAATTCCCCATGCATGCCATGGCCGCCTCGCCTTCGACCCGGAAGGCAAACCGCGAACTAGGGCCTGTTCACACTCATGTGGATGATTGTGCATGATGCTGGTCTCCTGGCTGTAGGGACCGCACGCAAGCTCACTACGACCGGATCGCGCCTCCTCTCCCGGTGCCGCGCGGCCCGGTCCGCCTCTCCCCTCGCCCCGTGCTCCCCGCCCTCTGGTCGGTCGCCGCGCAGGGCGGCACAGGGCGCGGGGTGCCGGCCCGATGTGGCACCTGGCCCCCCCCCTCTCCCCCCGGCTGCCCCGCTGGTCGCAAACCGGCGTGCTCGCCCGGGTCTGCGCGCATTTGCACCGCGAACAGAGCGGGCGCCTCACGCGGGCGGCCCGGTCGCTCGCCCGCCCCCTCGTCCAGGTTCCTTCCGCCGGCCCGGGGGCGCGCACACAACCGGTCCTCCATCCCTCGGCCGCTCCCGAGGCGGGTGGACCCCCACGCTGCCTAGGGGTGCCGCGGACGCTCGCCCGGCGCTCGCCTGCGCGCGCTCGCCCGGGCCCGCCCCCGCCGCCCCGGCGGGCCGCCAATTGCTGCCTCGCCGGGGCCCGCCCCCCGCTCCTCCCGCGGTGCTGAGGGCCCGGGCGTCCGCGGGCGCCCAGACGCGGCACTGGGCCGCGGCACTGGGTATGCGCCCGTGGGGCCGCCGCGGCGCACCCGGGGGAGCCCTTGGGCGTCTGCCCGGGAGCTGTCCACGCGGCGCAATGAAATCGCGCGGGTGTTGCGTCGCTTGCAGGGATGCCGCCGCCTCTGCTCGCGCTGCGAGCAACGCGACGTGCTCTTCCTTGGATGCAGCGTCTTCGCACTCATCATCAATGCGTTGCAATAGTGTTAACAGGCCATAGATTGTTTCCTGGAAGAAATGGACGTTACTGTCCTTGGTCCGCAGGCGGATGATCCAAGCGAGTTGCCCCCCTACGTGCTGAGACCGCCGACCAAGCAAATCCGTATCCGCCTCGCGGTCGGTGATGTCGAGCGTTCCCGCACACTGGCTCGGCAGAGAGGCGCACCCAAATATTAAACGTCATTGGAGACCTTTCGCCACGGCACCCTCGTAAGGGGAGGCGTCCTGGGGGACTCGACGTTCAAGCCGCCGTCGCCAGCAAAGCCTGTTTGCCTGCCCCCTGACTGTGGAGGTAGTAGGGCGTGTACCGAGTGCGCGCGAGCGGCCATTCTACTTCTCCAGTCAGCGATTGGTTCCCGTCACAAATAGCCAGATGGGGGGGCTCCTCGGCAATCCCTGAATCTATCCCCTTGAGCCAATAGTCAAACCAACGCAGATGGGCCTCGTGCAGTTCAATGATGGCGTTTGGACCAAAATCGATCTCTCCGGTCCCGCCGGAAATTGGTGTGGCATACGGGAAAAGATGCGCCCACGGGCCGAGCAGTAATTTCTGGCCACCACGTGCTCCTGACGTCAAGGCTCGGGTCCGCAAGCCACAGAAGTGCACCAAATCCCGTAGGAAGATGCCATACCACGAGCTTAACATGGTACATGGGATGGGGATGTTGATGTTGCGGTGCTGACACTCGATATTGATTGGCCACCAATAGGGGCCACCGTCAGGGTGGGTTAGGTAGCCGCGCAGATACGGTGCTACCTTCTCAAGCAGATTAGCCCAATATATGATCCGGAGGCGCAGATAGGCTTCCGGCGAAAGCGGATTCCCGAAATCAATGGCACGTAGCAGGGCGGGCCGTACTCTCAACTAGAGTTGCTCCTTAATGCCTTTGCGATCAATCGTGTTGCGAGGGAGGAAGATCGCGTAGGGCATCTGCTAGCCCAAAGAGTGAAGCTCCGCCGGTATGGCGGATCCCACCCTGATGGGAATCGGCACCGGCAGATACAGGGAACGCGCAACGGAGGTGCGGGGGCCGCGTCGGCGCGAGCTTGTGCTGGGCCGCGCCGAAATACGACTGGACCTGAGTCCCGACCCGACCGTTCGAGTACGGCACGCCACGGTCCACTCGACCGTGGCGTATCCATCCTGAGCTTCATCAACGAACAGATAGTATTCCTCCGCTGACGCAAACCGCCCTCGGCCGTCCTAGACGATGCCCATATAGCCCCGCGACGAGAAATACTCATGATCGCCGAAAACCTCGGCTAATTGTTTGCCGTAGGGTGACGTACCAGGACGTACCAGAATGACAGGGAAGCGTCCCTCGGCATCCGTCCGGTAGACATCGGCGGACAGCATCGTCCCGTCCCGCATGGCCGCCGGGATCTCTTTTCCTGTGATGATTCGAAACTCTTGACGACTCTCGTGCGGCATGATGGCCTCTCCTTTGAGCTTTACCTAGGAGGACACCAACCGAGAAACGCAATCAAAACAAGGATTTGGAAAAAACGCTCGGAGAGGATATGGTTCAGCGTTACCGCAAACCGATCAGGGATACCATGCGATGCAATACTGGCTGGTGAAATCCGAACCGTATAAATACGCCTGGAGCGATCTGCAGAAGGACGGCTGGACGTACTGGGACGGGGTACGCAACTATCAAGCCCGTAATAACCTGCGTGCCATGCGGGTGGGCGACCAAATCCTGTATTATCACAGCAACCAGGGGCTGGAGATTGTCGGAATTGCCCATGTCATCAGGGAAGCCTACCAGGATCCTACGACCGACGACGTACGCTGGAGTGTAGTTGATATCGAACCGGTTGAAACCTTGGCCAGTCCGATAACCCTCATCCAGATCAAGCAAGACAAACGGCTGCAAGAGATGGCACTGGTCAAGCAGAGTAGGCTGTCAGTCATGCCAGTAACCAAGAAAGAATTCGACCTGATCGTCAAACAAGGGCGGAAGAAATAACTCGGTCTCCTTCCTCCTTGCTGCTCCTGGAGGGCATGCCCGCGGTCCGGCAGGCAAATGCCCAGCCGCGAGACGACTCCGGCCACAGTCCACGGGGCTCTCGTCCATTACAAGAGACCCACCGTTTACGCTTGACTCGTCAAAATAGCGTGTTGGGGGAGCATGAAATGCTTGTGGGTTCGGTATCAGGGGTCATTCCCTACACGTGTGGCTGGAGGCAACGCGACGTGCTCTTCCTTGGATGCATCGTCGGTCATTCCCTACACATGTGGCTGGAGGGACCACTGTGCACTTACACTGGGGCAATAGTCGCACTCCTACCCTACCAGCGGACTCTCTGGATGTGCGACGCTGTTCGCTAGGAGCTTGCGCCGTGGAATGATTTCAGGCACTTCCCAGTATTATGTATTGTGCTTCTGGTTATTTTTATATCCTGTATATGGTGGTGAGAAGTTTCTACGGCGCAGGCTGCTAGCCGACGAAAACGAAGTCGAAGTCGTCCAAGGCGAAACGCCTGCGGCGCACCCGCGCTTGCCTCGCAAACGCGGACCTCTCCATCGTGCGGCTCGCCGAACGATTCGACTCCAGGCCACAGGCTCACCGCCACTGCGCCGCCCGCCAGGGCGATGCCATGCGACAAGTCACCCGCCGCGGCTGCAGCCGCTGAAACCACGGCGGCGCCGACGCCCGACGCCATCCCTTCGCCCGCACCGCGTCACGCGCCGACGCTGGCCGCCAAAAAGCCCAGGACCGCCGGCCCGGAAAGCGCCGGCCGGCCGAAATCCCCGACTACCCGACGCGCCAGCGGACCACGGACGAACCATCTCGCTGCACCTCAGCGCACAGACCTGGACTCGCCACGACTTTGGAATGGTCCTGCGGGGGTATCGCAAAAAAACTTGACACGAAAGAGTTAAGGAGAGTAGTGAGGAGGTATCGGGTCTCTAGTGGACCCATCGGTAGACGGTGCGCCCGTCAAAAACTCTCCATAAGAGAGACAGGAGGTGCGAATGGAAAGTCCGCCGGAAAACAACCGCCCGCCAACAGCGGGCAGCACCCGAGCGAGGAAGCAGCTATTGAGTCTGTCCTCCTGATGCCCAGCCCCCGCCTGACTGTCGTGCTCGAAAGTACAGAGTCGACAACGGTCGGCTCACAAGAGAAGGCTACGGGGAAACGGATCTAAGGACAATCTGGAGCAGCTAGGGCGAAGAACAGGCCTGCTCGCCTGTCCTCAAATCGGGCAGAGAGATACCGGTTATTGATTCCCAGCACATAACGTGCACCAAAGCGGGCAGCCATCCCGGAATGGCTGCCCGCTTCTGGTTCCATATAGGTAGTGGGCGTGACGAGAGGGGTAGAGGGGGCTCACCGTACGGGTCCAGCAGATTGACTTGATCTATACAGATGAAGCGGGGGATACGCTCGGAGGGGCGACCCTACACGTGCGCTCGAAAACGCTGTCCGGCCAGGGAATTTACATCCAGGTGCCGCTGGAAGCAGAAGATGTCCGAGCGCTCGGACAGGTCGTGCGGCAGGCACTGAAGCGTTTGACGCGTGAGGCCCTCAAATTGATTTAGGGAATCTCTGATCAACTATCCAAAATTGCCCAAAAGCTCCCTTTATCCAGGGTGACGCCCCAATGAGGGAGGCATCCTCGTCCCGAGTTCGAGAAGGCCGAGCCTAGGGCCTGTTCACACTAATGTGCATGATTCTGCATGATTATGCATGATTCTGGTCTCCTGGAGGTAGGGACCGCACGCAAGCTCCATATGCCCGGATCGCGCCCCCTCTCCCGGTGCCGCGCGGCCCGGTCCGCCTCTCCCCTCGCCCCGTGCTCCCCGCCCTCTGGTCGGTCGCCGCGCAGGGCGGCACAGGGCGCGGGGTGCCGGCCCGATGTGGCACCTGGCCCCCCCCCCCTCTCCCCCCGGCTGCCCCGCGGGTCGCAAACCGGGGGGCGCGCCCGGGTCTGCGCGCATTTGCACCGGGAACCGAGCGTACGCCTCACGCGGGCGGCCCTGTCGCTCGACCGCCCCCTCGTCCAGATCCCTCCCGCCGGCCCGGGGGCGCGCACACAACCGGTCCTCCATCCCTCGGCCGCTCCCGGGGCGGGTGGCCCCCCACGGTGCCTAGGGGTGCCGCGGACGATCGCCCGGCGCTCGCCTGCGCGCGCTCGCCCGGGCCCGCCCCGCCGCCCCGGCGGGCCGCCCGTGGCGGACTCGCCGGGGCCCGCCCCCCGCTCCTCCCGCGGTGCTGAGGGACCGGGCGGCCGCGGGCGCCCAGCCGCGGCCCTAGGCCGTGGCACTGGGGTAGGCGCCCGTGGGGCCGCCGCGGCGCACCCGGGTGAGCCCTTGGGCGTCTGCCCGTGAGCTGTCCACGCGGCGCACCGCAAGCGCGCGGGTGTTGCGTCGCTTGCAGGGATGCCGCCGCCTCTTCACGCGCTTCGAGCAACGCGACGTGCTCTTCCTTGGATGCATCGTCTTTGCCCTCATCATTGATGCCTTGCAATAGTGTCAACAGACCCTAGGGCGCGTGACGCCCCAATGGGGGAGGCATCCCCCCCTCATGGGCTCTTCTTGTCGGGATGCTGCCCTGGGGCACCATCCCGGTTCCGTGGCCCGACGCGGGCATCCGCGTTTGGCCACGGAACCGGGCCGGGCCGGGCGGGGCCGGCCGCGCGGCGCGCCCCTCGGGGGGCGGGTTTCTCCCGGCCCCACCCTTGGGCAGCGTCCAACGGCCGCGTGAGCGTGCTGCCTAGGGGCGCCCCGGTGGCGCGGCGGCGGGCCGGGGGCGTTGCACGAGATTGCGCCCTCGCCTGTCGCGCTGTGCGCTGCCCCGCCCGGGCCGCGCTTGCCCCTGTGCGCGCCCGGTCCTGACGGGCTACCCGCTGCGCGCCACCCCGGGCCCCCGCGGGCTCGGCCCCCCAAGGCCCGCGGGGGCCGTGCTTGGGCTGGGGCAGCTCTGGAGCCCGCTGGCCCGCTGTGTTGGGGGGCATGGGCGGCGCGGAGGGGTCCTGTGCGCAACAGCAGACCCGGACATGCCAGGGGGTGGGGCCCGTCTGCCAGGAGCGGCGGGCCCCTCGGCGGTGTATCCCGCAGGGGACGGCAGTGCCAGAGAGGGGGGGGGCAGCCGGGATGGACCCGCTCCGCGGCGCCGGGACACGAGCGCGGACCGCGCCGCTGCCCGCGCCGGCTCGCCCCGGGTGGAGCACCGCGGCAGGCAATGACCCCGGAGCCTCTGGGGCCGCGGGCGGCGGCGCCGACCTGGCCCGGGCTTGGGGGAGGGGCGGGCCCTGGGCTTCCCCCACGGATGCCAGGGGAGCAACTGACCCCTCCGGGCAAGACCCTGCTCCCGACGGTTTTGGCGTGTCTGGGTGGGACTCTGCTGCCGCGGAGCAACTTCTCTGGTGCGGGGGGCTCCCGCAGAACATGGGCTTTCGCTACTAGAGCCTCTTTAAGAGACTTCTTCAGAGGTTCCTTAGTCCGCTACAGACGGGGCCAGGAGGAGAGTGCCGCGATCCAAATCGTATCGAATCGCTTTCAGGCAGGTCTCAAAATCTCCCTCTACCAACCGTCCACCACTCTCGAGCATGCCGCACTGCATCATGAGATTGATCGAGGTCCCAAAGTCGTCAACCAATAGAAAGCCGTTCCGGTCGACCTTTCGTCCGTCCGGCAGAGTGGTAAACACGCACCGCTCTTGGAGGAGTTCCTGCTCCGGGCATAATCGCTCAATATAGCCATATGTTGGCTTACCGAGTGCGTTGCCATACCCCAACTCGTATGCCGTACCGTCGTCGATTAACGCTCCCCGAAAGGCATTACAGTTCGCAATAACAATATCACAGGCTTTGATCTGACCGATATCCCCCCGATAGATTCCTGTGGCTGTTCGCATCGAACTGTCTCTCAGGTCTACGTTGTTATCCATAGGGTGGAGGCCACGGAAGCCATACCGGCCACATAAGCCCCGCTGAATCCGCGCATACTCGGTCGCGTCGGCTCGAAAGACTTCAGGTCCGGCAAGATAAAGTGCGGGCTGGATGTCTGGCATGAGGAGAATACCTCCAATCTTTACTCCTGAGGCAGAGAGGGATTACCACCCGCGATACTTGGGCACGGCCGCTTCTCCAGAAACGGCCGTGCCCATCTTCGTCTTCATGGGCATGGCGGATATCACTCAACTCGTCCGCACCGTTCATGTCCACAACAACGCGGGGAATTATCAGACGCATATTGAGGAGCAGCGTCAACTCCAACCTCGGGCGGGAATCTTGACCGTGTCGGTCTCCTACGTCAGGGCCACTGCCGCCCGTTCGCTTAACGCCAAGGCCATATATACAAGGGGGACAAGCTTCCTTAGTCGTCCTGAACGGCCAGGAAAGGCCTCGTCTGCGAATGCGCACCTCCCTCTTCAGTCCTTGTGCAGGATTATACTACGGATAGGATGTCCAGTCCAGGAAGTTGGCTCTCCGGTAGTGTCTCACTTTGAAACGCTCTGTAGGTTAAGGTCGTATCTTCTCCATGTATAGGGGCACGAGAAGGGAAATGAAGGAGGCTGCCTCATATGGCACCCCATGCCATGTAATACCAACGGCGATGGCTCAGAACCCATGATCCCATTTTCGGGTTCCGATCGAGGCGAGGCGGGCTGAGAGACAAGAGTGTTCCAGGCCGGCGAGGGCGAGCGGCCCGCGCGAATCGCGGGTGCGGAACCGGGCAGCCTCCGGTTCGGCTACAATGAGAAAAGGGCCGACGCGCGAGGCGCCGGCCTTGTCGAGAGGAATAAGAGAGGACGGCGTTAGAAGGGAATCCGGTCCCTGTCCATCGGATCGGCACCGATGTCGCCCGCCGCGTCCGGGCCGGGCGGCATCCGCTCGGCGTTGCCGTTCACCTTGTCGGGGAACTGCACGCGCCCGCCGGGCACCAGCAGGCTCTCGGTGGAGAAGCGGTCGGAGTCCTCGCCGTCCTTGCGCCAGCGCCGCGTCTGCATCTTACCCGCGACGTAGACCAGCCGGCCCTTCCTCGCGTCCTTGACCAGCATGTCGATCAGGCCGGGCTCGATAAGGTCACCACCCGGTGCCACTCGGTCTTGTCGATGCGCGCGCCGGAGTTGCGAGCGGTAGAATTTTCGTCGGTCGCCATGCCCAGGTTGGCCATACGGCCCCCCCTGAGACCAGGTGGTTCACGGTGACGTCGGTGCCGAGGCGGCTAATGACTTCCGCGCGGTTGCCTCCGAAGCGCAGGGGATTCTCCTTCAGGTCCGGTCGATGACGATGGCGTGCGAACGACGGGGACCGGGACACCTTTCCCCGGCCCCCGTGCCGTTCACCCTTCCCTTGCTTCCCCCCAACTCCCGGCCGCCGGGACCTCGCAGGCCGGGCACCGGCGGGCGTAGGCGTCGGTCAGCGTCTTGCGGACCAGTCGGGGGTCCAGGCCGATCTCGGCGAGTAGGACGCCGGTGGACGGGGCGGTGGGATCGCAGTCGGGGCAAGGGGCGAGCAGGCCGGGTCTCCTCTCGGGTGCGAGCCCGGCAAGCGAGGGCCCCACTCGCTCCGGCCTTGCCGGGCGCTGGGCCCGGCAGGCGCTGCCCTCTCCTCCGAAACCGCCCCCGCCGGACGGGGGCCGCTCAGGACCAGCCGGTCGCCGGGGCGGTGGTCGGCGCGTCGCTCACGATCTCGCCCGGGTCGCGCGCGAGCTTCGCGGACACCAGGCTGGCGGTGCCTCGGCCACCGCCTCGGAGGGGCCATGCTCCGCCCCCGTGGCGCGTGCGACGACGCTGAACTGCGGATGCCCATGCAGGGATGCCCCTGAAGTGCGCGGATCGCTCGTGAGCCCGTGCGGTGCACTCGGGACAACGGCAGGCCCCGAATGCCAGCCGCAACCGGTACACTCGGAGGGGGCACGCCGCCGGGCGTACCGCTCGCGGGCGGGCCGGTTCTTCGCGCTCCTGTCGCGGCGTTCGTCCTCGACGGCGGCGCAGACGCCGCACCGGGACTGGCCGTCGAAGGCAGGGCGGCCACAGGAGACGCGGAGGCCGGCGGCGGCGCGCCGCCGATACCGCTCCCGGTACACGGCGGGCTTCCCTGCAGGGCTCACAGACGGCACCGTTGTCTGGAGCAGGCTCGTTCCCGCAGCGGGTGCAGGCTCCCACCGCCACGCGGTCGCGCCGGCGCTGGCGGCGGTCGGCGAAGATTCCGAGGCTGCGCCAGCCCCACAGTTGTCCCCCGCAATGCTGTAGTCTGACCCCCGCCGCGATGAGGATCTCGATGACCAAGCAGTACGAGAGCGAGGTGCACGAGGCGGCGCGCGGCCTAGCCGAAGCGGGTCTGATGTCGAAACGGACCATGCGGAAGTTCGACGAGATGTGTCTCACGCCCATCAAGGAGATGACGTCGGATGACATTCGCGAGTTTCGGCTGCGCGAGCATGCGATCCAGGCGATGTTCGCGCACTACCTCAACGTGACGACGGGTCTGGTGAGGCAGCGGGAGTGCGGCGAGAAGCGCCCCCACGATGCCTCGCTGAAGCTGCTGACGCTGGTAGCGAAGAACGGCCTCGGTGCGGTTGCGCGAAAATACGCACCAATCGCGGCTCCGCGCCGCGCAACCGGGGCGTGCACAGATCGAGTTCGTCGCGGGGTTGCACCATGGGCGCTCAGTCTTCAATCGAGTGGACCGATGCAACGTGGAATCCGGTGACCGGTTGCACGAAGATCACCCGTGGCTGTGACCTCTGCTACGCGGGACGCTTCGCCGAGCGATGGCGCGGTGTTCCCGCTGTGCCAGTCGATCTCACTGTCGGAGGCCACACCAGTCATAGTCATGACCGTCATTTGCCTGTCCTCCATTAAGATAGTTCCGCGAAGCCTTTTGTGAGGAGAGGCCGCTGGGTTATGCTTGACGTAATGCGGATGCCGCCGCTAGGGTACGCGCCATGCGGTCGCAGCGGGAACGTGAACTGTCGTGCTCGTCGGCCTCGCTGACAGGAAAACTGAGGCGTTTTACGAGGGCCGCCGGGGAGCGGCTCTCTCCGGCTTTGCCCGCACCGCTTCGCGCAAGCTCGACCAACTCGCCGCCGCCGTGCTGGGCGACTTGGCGCGGCCCGGCAATCGACTGAAGGCGCTCAAAGGTCGGCGCAGGGGACAATGGCGCATTCGCATCACCGCCCAGTGGCGGCTCTGCTTCAAATGGCCCGAGGGCAGTTCCGGGCCGACCGAAGTTGACATCGTCGACTCCCATTAAGAGGAGGCCGGACATGCGCGAACCCATCCATCCCGGCGAGACGCTGCGTGAGGACCTCGCCGCGCTCGGTATGAGCGCGGCGGAGTTGGCGCGCCGCATCGAAGTGCCGGTCAATCGCATCACCGAGATTCTCAACGGCCGACGGTCGGTCACGGGCGATACCGCCCTGCGCTTGGGGCGCTTTTTCGGCACCTCGGGCGAGTTCTGGCTCAATCTCCAGAAGCTCTACGAGCTGCGGAGTGCGGAACAGAAGAACGGGGCGAAGATCGCCCGGCTGAAGCCGCTGGAACCGGAATCGGATATCCAGCCGCCTGCGCTCACTTGAACCGCCGCACCCAAACCGCCACAGTCGAGGAGTCGTGAGGCATCAGGACCCCGGGCCATGACGGAAGATCAGATGAACCTCGACCTCGCGGGTGTACCGGTTCACTACATATAAGACTATGTGGGTTCGGCTCTCCGGTATTGGCGCAGATAGGTCAGAGGCGTTTCCCAGTCCAGGGCGTAGGGGGGGGGGGGCGGACAGGGTGGTAGAAGTGTCGGTAGTGGTTGAGGGGATCGCTGACGTCCCTGCCGGTGAGGTCGCCCTGGTAGAAGCTCCAGCACGCGGTGCTTGCACTCAAGTGGGCGCGTTCGACGGCTCCGTTGAGCTGGGGGCTTTTCGGTGGCCGCCCGGCCAAGGGCCGTCGGCGTGCTTGGCCGGCCTCCTCGCACTCGGCTCGGCCCGCGCTGCCGCCGTCGCCCGGGCTGGCGGGCCGGGGATACGCCCGGTCCTCGCGCCCGGTCGGACGAAAGCGCCGGGCGTTGTGCGCGGGGGCCCGGGCGGAGGAACCGAATTGCACCAACGTCTGGAAACCCGCCGGGCGTTGTGCGCGGGGGCCCGGGAGTACCCCCGCGTACCCGGTGCTGGCTCACGGGGCAGGGAGCCTTGAACGGCTTGAGCGTATTTCCATTGCGCGAGCCGGTCAGGTGATCGATCTGGACCAACTCGCCGGGTGGGGCGGATCCTGGCCGGCGTCCAGTTGCGCGGGCCCCTTGGCGCAGTGGCGCGGTTTCTTGGCCCTTGTCCGTCCGCGGCCGAAGGCGCAGGGCGCGAGCCGGCAGTTGCACACCCTTGGCCGGGATCCGCCCGAGAGGCGATGCCGACATAACGGTTCCTTCGCGCGCCCGCCTGCCCGTGAGGCGCTTTTGCCCCTGACCGGAGAGCGCGTGCGCCTCCGCCCCACGGCCCATGCTTGGGAGCGGATCCAGCGGGGGGGGGGGGGGGAGTGCATATGGAGGCGGCGGCTTTGGGCCGCTAGTCCCTTCCCCCCAGGGGCGTTGGAGCGCGGCAGTTTCAGCGCGCCGCTACTGGGAACACTACCCCTTCCCCCCAGGGGCGTTGGAGCGCGCCTGCCAGCGGGAATACGCGGCGCAGGAGCAGCCGACGGCCTGCAGCGCCGGAGCCTCGCCGCAGCCTGCGGCACACAACTGCTGGGAGGGCTGGCTCTTGCGCAGGCGCGCGCATGCATCCTTCGGCGTGGGGTCGGCGATGCGAAAACTGCGAGACGAGGGGAGGCGCAGAGATTGGATCTGCCCGGTTCGGCCTCCTATTGGCCTTTGCTGAAATAACAGGCGAACCGCACCCGCGCCCCGGCGAACGCCGGGGCGCCTCTGCCTCCCATCGCTTGCTCCGCTCGCTCAGGGGAGGCAGAGGCCGGAGTTCCTACCCAAACCGGGCAGAAACAACGATCCCATCACTCCGAGTCAAGTCTCACATGTATCTGAACCTGGACATACAACATGGGTGGACTACTAGTGAAGATAGACTGCGTACCCCCCGAGACAGAACGGTGCCCTAGCCCAACTGAGGGAATTGGGACTCCGCCAGCCCCTGTATCGGGCCCTCTGATTCCAGCCACATTGCAACCAACTCTGCCGAGCGCCAGGACTTGACAATGCGAATGAACCTGCGGAGGTTCACGCAGTTGCCCCATGCCTTCTCAAAAAAGGTTGAGCCCCATAGCCACTGACCGGGGCCGTCTTTCTTGCTCGGCCATTGCCGCCGGATTCATAGAACCCTGCGCATGTCTCCAGCGGTGGCAGTGGAGGCCGACAGCATCTGACCTGATACAAAGTGGATCGTCGGGCGGATGGGTACGTGGGCTCCGAAGCCTGACCTACAGGGCCCGGCCAGGAGAAGAATTCAACGTGAGACACTACCGGCTCACCGGGGTTATCCGGTTGACGCACTCCCGGGCAAGTCCTATTAATGGGCCGGGCAGTCTCGGTCATTTTTCTTGAAAGGAGTATCTATGAGCAATCAGGAAGCCGGGCTCAACAACGAGCTCAAACAACAAATCGTCGCTTTCCAAAAGGAAATGCTGCCGAAAATCCCGTCGGCAATTCGTGAGGTGCTGATCCGCACCACAGCAGACCAGGTGAAATCCGGGATCACGGACAAAGCCCTGAAAGTTGGAGACAAAGCTCCCGACTTTACGCTGCCAAACGCCCGTGGCGAGGCGGTGACATTGTCTCAACTGCTGGCCAAAGGGCCAGCAGTCATTGCCTTTTATCGAGGCGCGTGGTGACCCTACTGCAACCTGCAGTTGCAGGCATATCAAAAGCATCTAGCCGAGATGCAGGCACGCGGCGCATCCCTGATCGCCATCTCGCCCCAAACCCCGGATCACTCGTTGACGGTTACCGAAAAGAACGCGCTTCAGTTTGAAGTACTCAGCGATGCCGGCAATAGCGTTGCACGACAGTTCGGACTGGCTTTCCGCTTTGTTGACGAGCTTCGGGAGACCTTTGAGACAATGGGCATCCAACTGCCCGAGTACAACGGCGATGACGCCTGGGAGTTGCCGATACCCGGCACCTATGTCATTGACCGAGACGGCACCATTCAGCTGGCCTATGTAGACGCCGACTATACTACCCGGCTTGAGCCTAGTGATATCCTTGAGAGTCTGCAAGCTCTGAATTAAACGTTCGCCGGTTCTCGCTCCGCGGGCGAGGCTGTTCAGAGACATGAGGGCAACTTTTTGCGCCCCGGGCCACGGCGTCGCGACCCTATTTTCGCGAATCGTCACACCACCCGCGCGCCGCTTCAAGAAGCAATCCGAGTCATGTGCCGAGGCGTTTTGCGATTTGCGGGAACGCGACGCAGCCCGAGAACAGGCCATTCGGACCATCCCTGTCTTAATGCGCGAAGCCGGGGTCGCAGGTGGGGTGGCCGAGTTTTGAAAATGCAGCATGGCTGCCGATGGCTCCGTCGCCCGGGGTGGGAGCGAAGAGCGGATTCCTGCCCTTCTGGGCCATCGGGACCAGACTACGATACGGCTTGACGGCGGCCCAGGTAATGGTCGGCCACAGCTAAAGGAGGAGGAAACGCCCCGGTGCGCTGATCAAGGAAATGGCGGGTGTACTCTGCGGCGGACGATTGATCCAGCGGTCATCCGCCTTGAGCGGGCGGCCGAGTCGAGCACCGGGCTGTTGCACCATGGCCCCTAGGGGTTCCAGACAACCCACCGACAAAGGGCAGGGCGCAGGCGACCGGTTGTCCTGTCACTTCGCCCAGTCTTTCCGCCAACGTCTGAGAGTGGGCCACAGGTTCCGCAAGCATTGGAGGGACAACCGACCGGCCCCAAGTGGCACGGGGATAGGGGCGGTGGCGAGGAGGGCGGAGCGATCGATGGTGCCGAGACGAGAGCCGGCATCCGCCAGCATGACCGGCGCGCCCATTTCTATTCGCCCATGTCTGCATCACGGCCCAAAACGCGGTCAACATCCCGAACAGACGAGACCGAGTGGGGGCTGAGGGCGTTTGACCATTGGCCCACCACCTCCTCTTCGAAGCCCGGACAGCGTCAAGTGGCTAGGGATCAGTTGGAGAGACGCGGTGAGCTTTTGGCGGACGACACCAAATCCCCGCCCTCCTGCAGAGGCTTGACACCTGAAAAAATAGTTTTGCCGCGCGTTCTTGTCCTTCCGTTCCACAGCGTTCCAGCCGATCTTCCTCCAGAAACGCGGCCGACTGATAGGCTTGCGGACCGAATTACAAGCGAGGGCCTGCTGGCCGGTCTGCGAGGGCATCCAGACCAGATGGTTACGCGGGGAAGGTCGTGCCGACGCCGCCCTTATTCCTGCGGGAAGCCGCAGCGAATCGTTTGGTCTTCCCGGGAAAGGGACTTCGAATACGCTCTGTCGCCGGGCTCCGCACCTTGGAATTCGCCTCTCCTGTTGCCCCCTCCTTATCGCCTTGCCTCCTTATCTCTGAAATCAGAGCGCAACTCAGCCGGACCGGCGCAATCATAGAGCGCACAGCAGAGGCGATTTCCACCACCCGGAACGGGCGTCCGGCCGGCGGTACCGATGCGTGCAGACGAATTCGCGAGAAACAAGAGCGATGCATCAAAATCCCGCATTGATACGAGCAAGGAAACACGGGCCTCGGCAACGCCATACGATAAGGACAATGTCGCTAGCAATATGATCGTCTCGGAGAGCGACGAAGGCGTCGGGTATCAACCCCTTGAAACCGGGCAAAGGGAAGAGGTGAGTGACTGCCTGCCCCGAGTGACGGGATATTGGCTTCAACTATCGCACCCCGATCTCCGCTCAGTGCAACGTCCGTAGCAAGCCACTCCCGTCCGACGCCATCAATTAACGGCCCCCCTATGGACACGACATCGGTGGACATGAGACCCTCCCTATACCGCACGGGCGAGAGGGCCGCTAGGTCGGCGGCCGCTTCTTGATCAGATAGGCGTGTGTGCCCTTGAGCACGACTTCATCGCGTTGATTGGTGATACGGGTTTCGAGGCGCAGGACACCGACCTCAGTTTTGGGAATGAGTTCGCTAACCTCAAGCGCCGGTCGGATGGTATCACCAATCAAAACCGGCTTGAGAAACCGGGAAGACTGCTCAAGAAAGGCCACCATCGACTCCTCGACCAACGGCGACAGCTCGGACGCGCCCAGTGCGCCCATGGCCGTGACCAGCAAGCCGTGCGTGACCCGTTTGCCGAAGTGGGTGGCCTTGGCGTACTCGTCGTCATAGTGAATCGAATGGTTATCGCCCGTCATTCCAGAGAAGAACAGAAAATGAGCGTCGGTCAGCGTCTTGGCCGGCGAGCGAAAAACCTCGCCAATCTCGAAATCTTCAAAGTACTTGGTCGTAGCCATCTACGACTTCCCGTCCAGCACCGCAATCGCGTCGATCTCTATGAGCGCTTCCGGGCGCAGCAACTCTTTGACCACGACCCCGGTTGCCGCAGGAAAGCCATTTGTAAAAAACTCGCGACGCACCGCGGCAGTCGCGCGATAGCCTTCCTTGGTGGTGATATAGTCCACGGTCTTGACAATATCATCGAAACTCGCACCAGCGGCGTCCAGGACCTTGCCGATCTTCTGAAAAATCTCGCGCGTTTGGGTCACGACATCACCCGCGCCAACAATTTCTCCCTTGGCGTCGAATGCGGTCAGGCCGGAGATAAACAGGAGATTCCCCTTGCGCACCGCGGGCGAGAACGTATAGCGCTGGTCGAATCCCCAAGGGTCAACGATTTCCAATCTCGGCATAGATGCGCCCCTCCTCCCGGCCACTCTCACCTCCACTGTGCGTGGCGGTGTGCAGGTACGGTCCGCCCAGTTCAAGCCGTGTGGCAATCTCGGCCAGTGCTGCTTCGGCGCGGCCCCGAAAGTCTTCAGACGTTTCCCCGGCCTTGAGGTGCGGAATGACCACGATGGGTATCTCCGGCATGCTCATGGCTTTGGCTTGGCTCTGGGCCGCTTCCAGGAAGGTATCAAACGTCACGACAACGGCCCGCACCCCCCGCTTCCACAGTCTTGCTGCGTCGAGCATACAGCCCGACGTACACGACCCTCAGGCACACAGGCCGACAACGGCCTGCTGGGACGCAGCGGCAACTTCGCTCATCAACGCCTCGGGCGACGGGCGGGTAAACACCGGCTTGCGCCAGACCGACGCTGCGCTCACGGACGGTTTTGCCTCCAGAAGTTCCTTGAGGCGCTCAAAGAACTGACCGGCGATCTCGTTGCCAAAGCCATTATTGATCAAGCCGACCACACGGCCCGCCGCGGGATGATCGATTTTCTTTTCTGCGAATGGGCGTCGGACTCCGACAGGACTGAGTACCCGCATACCCTTCTCCTTTGTCTGTTTCGTGCAAAAGCAGCTTGCGCTGCTGCATCCGCTGCAACCGCCTCATAGCATACTCTGTATCGAGGAAAAACGCATGCTCCAGTTTTTCGTAGGTCTCCGGGTATTGGAGGCGGTAGGCCTCCTCGGACCCACCCCGGCGGATGAACAGGATGAAGTGCAGCGCGTCCAGCAGATCCTGCCGGCTGGTGAGCCCGGCTTCGTCATGCGTCTCCGCATACTCGAAGTGCCGAATCTGCTCCAGCAGCATACTGTTCTGCTCGACGAGACTGCGGGCGAGCGACAGCTGGCGGCTTGCCATCGGCAAGACCTATCTCAGGATTGGATTCCTATCGAGTACCGGGTCTGTCCCTTTGGCAGATCGCCGAAGGACTCCGCCGCGGTCAATGTATCGATCAGGGTGTCGACAATCATATCCTGGGTGGCCTGTATAGCTACTCTCTCCCCCTGGGAGCACGGGCATCCCGTCCGCATCCTGAGCCGCCCAACTCCCTCTGGGAGAGAGGGAGCACAATTTCCCGGGTCACGGCAAACCCACCGAGTTTACCCCAACCCGGACAGATGGCCGCAAAATACGTCGCTCCCCCGGCAACGACAATATGAATATTCTCTGGCCGCTCGGTAATAGGCACCCGGTAGTCGTCATTGTCCTTCTCCACCCAACTCGGCCAGAACTGGTCTGAGACCCCCAGGGCATCGACTTCCCGGATATCTCCCAGTCTGGCCCGGGCGTGCTCCCAGAGATACACCCGAATCTCGGACTTGGACCAACCTTCACGGTGAAACTGCTGCGCTTGCCAAGGATTCAGCACGACCAGGGTTTCCCCCATCGCTTGGACATTATTACTTCCCAAGCTGCCGAGGGAGCTGACCAAGGCGGCTAACATCTGTTTGACTGCTCCGTAGCATAACACCGAGTGGGGAGCCTCACAGCTAAACGCGGTCACGGCACTCTTGCCTGCCGCGACCCCACGCTCCACGTGAAGCAGTTCCCAGGGGTTTGCCTCTTCCTTTTCCGCAATGCAGAAACTCCACTTGCCGGGATGGGCCTGAGTGGACTTATCCACCTCGCCCGGAATGTTCCCACCCAGATTCCAGAGGATCAAGCGGATGGCGCGCCCAATAGTCCCGTTTGCCCGAAAGCCGCTACCAAATACGCCGTCGCCCGCGTTGAGTTGGAGTTGTGCCGCAAGCGGGCCGTGGACAATGGTTAAGGGGACACAGCAGTGAGTGGTCGTCTGGACGCCGTTCAGATTGTGCTCGGGCTCCAGCATGGCCTCGACCGCCGCAATGATAACCGGGAAGTATGCAGGCCGGCAGCCGGCCATGACACTGTTAATCGCCAGCTTCTCAATCGTGGCAATGCCTTGGGCCGGCGGGATCTCTCCCAGTTCCTCTTGCGGTTCACGTCCCGAGGCGGCGATCATGGCGGCGACGAGCTCTTCGGTCGGCGGAACAATAGCCAAACCGTCGGTCCAACCACGGTCAAAGAAGAGTTCAACCGCGGCGTGGAAGTCGTCAACGTCGATCTGCTCGGATGTGAACCGCATAGGCCTTCTGATGTCTACACAGCCCACAGGGACAGCGTCAAGAGCTTGCCTCGCCCGCCTCGCAACTCAAGCCATTGAGGGCCGTCACGTCGCCGGCATTTTCTCATTGCAGAGATAAGGTTGTGACATCCAGATGCGCATGAAGTCCGTATCTGCGACCGCAATGGTGGGGAGGCAACGCGCGGTCAGAAACTGCGTGCTGATTTGTCCTGCTCCATTCGTCGCATCCTCTCTCGTACGAAGCGATTCAACAGGGCATCGCCGTTTCTCCTCCAGATCCGGCGCTATGCATATGCCGTGGCCACGAAGCAATAAGCCGCCCACGTGTGGCGGGCCATAACGGAGACCGAATACAGCTGCCATTTCCTCCGTCATCCAGTCCGTCTCGTCACAGTGCAGTGAGACGACAGGGTCTCGGCGTTCTAGGGAGGGTCTATCACGGCGGACAGGTCCGTGCGGTGATCCACTAGCACACACGCTTGGCTGTCCGCGTCGGTGCCGGCCCACTTGCTGCGACAGCCTGCTTCGCATGTTCATGCTCTCTGCCCCTGTCGCTTGCGACCTGAGCGTCCTCAATATGGACGCATTCGAGTGAGAGCCGTCGCTGTCATGGCGGAAAAGCAAGTCGAGCGTTATCGAAATACCCATTGCCTGATCATTGTCTCAGCATGACGCCAAGGGAAAAACGATCTGCCGTCCCGCCCCTCTACCTGTCGAAAAAAGTCAGATTGCAGCCCGATTGGACGGAGGCTCCCCCTCGACATTCCCGGCAGACTGAACCGATAATCCTTCGGGGATATGGATCGTGGAGGTCGGGAATGCGACTTGGGCACCGTGAGATTCGATAATCCCCAGAATTTGCAGCAGCACATCCTGCTTGACCGTATGGTAGTGCGCCCAGATTGTCGTTTTGGTAAACGTGTAGACAAAGAAATCCAAGGACGCCGGAGCGAAGGTGTTGAAATTGACCATCAGGGTTCGCGAGGTATCGATCTCCGGATGGGAACGCAGCATCTGCTCAACCGCGTGGACAATAGATCCCATCTTGTTGGCGTCGTCGTAACGGATGCCGATCGTCTCGTAGATCCGCCGGTTCAGCATCCGTGAGGGATTCTCGACCGCAATCGTGGTGAAGACCGCGTTCGGGACGTATAAGGGCCGCTTATCAAAGGTGCGGATGCGTGTTTGTCGCCAGCCGATCTGCTCAACGTCTCCCTCAATCTCCCGATCCGGAGAGCGGATCCAATCGCCTACGGCAAACGGCTGATCGAGATAGATCATCAGACCGCCAAAAAAATTCGCCAATAAATCCTTGGCGGCAAAGCCGACGGCCAGACCGCCAATACCGCCAAACGCCAGCACCCCGGCTATGCTCACCCCCAGCGTTTGCAGAAGCACCAGCGTCGCTACCAGCGTCACAGACAGGCGCAGCAACTTCGCGACCGCATCCAGAGTAGTCCGGTCGTAGACTTCGCCTTCGGCTCGCCCCTTTTCGATAATCGCCTCTTCCCCTTCTCTGATGAGGCACATGAGGAACCAGGCAAAGAGGATCACCACGCCCGCGGTACGCAGAGGACCGACCGCGGTAAAAAGCGCGAGTGCCACATACTGTCGGACAATATCAAGGGCAAAGCTCAGACCGAGAAGAAGCACTAGCGCAGCTAGGGGTTTTCTCAGCGCTTTGACGACCGCATCGTCCCAATAGGCATACGAGTCCAGGACTTTGTGATGTAGACGGTTGAGGATCTGCTGCAAAATGAAATGCAACGCGAGGGTGAGGAAAACAATGACAACACTCTGGACCAGCCACGAGGTGACCCAGTCGGGCGTGTCGGCGAAAAGACGTGAGAGTTCCATACCTGCCTCTATCCGGTGTGTGAATGACGGGTCTCAACGCATGATAACCAGCCAGCGCGCACTCCAGTATATGCAGAAGAGCGCCACCGCCTGGACCACATGGTAGAGCGCATTCTCGCTCAAGTACACGGGATGGAGGCTCCACCGCGCTTGCTGTGTCCCCGCGGCAGCCAGGGTCAGGATGAGTCCGAGCAGGCCGATCAAGATCGCCGGCTCACGCCCCTGTTGATACACCAGACCATAGATAACCCACAGGAAGAGCGTGGCCGGCAGATAGTGTAAAACGGCGACCAGAAACTCGCGGGTGACGAACAGCACGACACCGCAGTAGAGAACGAAGAGCGCCACCGCGCCGGACTGAATCCAGGCGGCTACGCTCCCCGAGCAATAGAGCCGCGCGCCGATGATCCACCCACACAACGCGGTGACTCCAATCGCGATGAGGGTCACTCCCCACAGGACGCTATGGCCGAAGGTGTCCGCGTTGGGGAAATAGCCGTGGACCGTTCCACCACTGAGGGCAGCCACGCCGATTGAGGCAAAAAAGACGGCAAACCAGAGACGCAGCGGGTTGTCCGCCTGACCGTGGACGAGCAGCCAATGGGCAAACAGCCCACACTCCAGCGTGAGGGCATAATCGGTCAGGGTGACATCCGGCTCGTTCATGATCGGCGCCTTGCCTCCACTCCTTGTTCCGGCGTGACTTTTCCGTTACCACACTGACGAAAAGGAGTGAATGCAAATTAAGGAGGGCCGCATGAAATATGGCATCCAACTCGGCGGCGGCGCGTCCGTGTCTCAACGCGCTTCGCTCAAAAAACTCGCCGGCGCCGCAGAAGAACTAGGCTTTGATTCGCTCCTGATCGGCGACCATATTGTCATTCCCAAACAGATTAGCTCCCCCTGGCCCTATGATGACTATATGGGCGGCAAGACGCCGTATGCGGTCTACACCGACATGGTCTGGCTGGACCCGTTCGACACCATGGCCTTTCTGGCGGCGATTACCGAGCGAGTCCGCCTCGGGATCAGTGTCGTGATTGTGCCGTATCGGCATCCCTTCGATGTGGCGCGCCGCGTGGCCACCATTGATGTGCTGTCCGGCGGACGCTTTATCATGGGCATTGGCGTCGGCTGGCTGGAAGACGAATTTCGTCTCCTGAACATTCCCTTCGCCCAGCGGGGCGCCCGCACGCGCGAATATGTTGCCATGATGCAGGCCCTGTGGACGCAGGACTCACCCCGTTTTTCCGGGGCATTTGTCGAGTTGCAGGAAGATGTCAACGTCTTGCCCCGCCCGCTCCAGAAGCCCCATCCGCCCATCTGGGTTGGGGGAGAATCCAAGCCAGCGTTCAGACGCGTGGCCGCTTTCGGGAACGGCTGGCACTGTGGATTGGTCCTGCCTGAGCGGATTCCCGGCCTGCTCGATCAAATCAAAGGTCTGATAGAGGAAGCCGGGCGCGATTTTAACGAATTGGAGATTACCGCTCTTGCCCTCTCCAGTAGAGCGGGAGACAAGGAGCTTGAGGCGTATCGCGCCGCTGGTGTTGACGTGCTCTATATGCTGCCGCTGAACGACGAGACCGATGCCGTCATTGAGGAAATGCGCAGTTTTGCCGAGCGCGTGGAAAAATCAAATTAAGCGGTCGGCGGCTCCCGGGCCTGCGTGACCCCGATCATGCTGTCTCGGGTGACCAGCCCGGCGAGGGCGTCCTCGCTCAGGCTTTCGGTTCCGGCTGGCCGCCGGGGGATCACTAAGTAGCGCATATCGGCCGTGCTGTCGTAGACCCGGACCTCAATGTCGGGTGCGAGTTCCAAGCCAAATTCTTTGAGGACGGTCCGCGGCTCTCTCACCACCCGGGCCCGGTAATTGAGACTTTTATACCAGTCGGGTGGCAGACCGAGGAGAGAACGGGGATAGCAGGAACACAGGGTACATACCACCACGTTATGAATGGTCGGCGTGTTCTCCACCGCCACCAGCGTACTCCAGGTCTCCACGTCAATGCCCAACGTGGCAATAGCCGCCTTCGCATCGGCAAGTAGGTGCTGCTTAAAGTGCGGGTCGATCCAGGCGCGCGCAATCACCCGCGCTCCGACCGCTGGCGAACGGGCATCCATCTCTTCGACCGCCCGCCGCACGTCATTCGCGCGCAATACACCCTTTTCGATCAGCAGGGCCTGAATAGCTTCTACCCGCTGCTCGTAATAGGTCAGCGCGGTATCCTCTTCAAGCGGGAGGTGGGGGGCGGACACATCGTGTTCGTGCATTGCTTACTCCTCGGGAGCTGGCTCCAGCCAGTGTTCATAGATATCGATCAGGATCCGGTCGTTCTGACAGAAAGGGGCAGGCGTAGCGGACGCAGGAGGTGCCCAGATATGGGTCTGATCGAAGCGGACTAAATACAGTGTTTGCTTGGGGCGTCCGTCCCCGCCATAGGCCAGCGTCTCAGGGTTGCGAAACGCACCGTGGACGGCCTCGATAATGCCAATTTTTCCTTGAATATAGGTTGGTGTCCGGTTATGGCTGGGCGGGGTGGCAACTCGGATGCGCACCCGGTCTCCGTGCTGATACTGCATGGTCCCCCCACCCGCCCCTAGTAAGCCGACAGCCCACCGTCAACCGGCACGACCGCACCGGTCACATGCGGGCTTCGTCCGAGGCCCGAGGCCGGAAAGAGAGCCACCCGGGCGACATTTTCAGGCTCGCTCACAGAGAACGGATACTTCTTCAGTTGGGTCTCTAGGTTGACGACATCGGACTGGCCAGCCGCCTGCGGCCGGTCCACGCCTAGGCGTTGCCGCACCCGGTCAGTCACAAGCACTCCCGGACGGATCACGTTGGTGCGAATCTTGTCCTTGGCGTACGTCCCGGCGAGCACCCGGGTGAGAGCAATAACGCCGCCCTTGGCCGCGGTGTAGACATGGAGCGGAAACGATCCCCGCAAAGCGGCGACGGAGGACCTGTTGACAATCGCGCCACCACCAGCCTTGACGAGTGCAGGAATCCGGTGCCGACAGCACAGAAACGGATCAAGCAAATCGAGCGACTGAGTATATTGCCAGACCGACACGTCCACTTCAGTCACCACCATGTCTTCGGCAATGAACCCACCCGCGCAACCGTACAGAATGGCGAGCCCAGCATAGTGCGCCACCGTTTGGTCGATAGCGTTGTTCACGCTCTCAAGGCGGCCCATCCCTTTCCCCTTTCAATCCGGACTGCACGCAGTCGTTTTGATCTTGCGCTGCTTCACGATCTGTTCCGCCTTGCGGTCAATTTCAGCCCTGGTGAGAATATTCTTTTCAATCAGGAGGGTTTCAATCGCGCTGATCCAGCGTTCGTAATAGCTCATGGTCTCGTACATCTCGGGCGGCAGACTTTCGATTGTCCGTCGCAGTTCATCCACCCGGATCACGCGCCGGTCCGCATTACTCAGCAACACGAGGAGGGCGTCGGTCCGCTTCTCCCAGAACGCAAGTTCATGTTCCGCCTTGTTGATGGGCCCGGCATCGGGCCACCCCCCACGGTCATGTACACCCGGCATGCGATCCTCTTTCCTTTATTTGGACGAATTTTTATACCCTTCTGCCTCAAAAACGGTGCAAATGGAAGCGCTGGAATGGAGTTTGTCTTCTCTTTTGGGCTCGGTTATAGTCGGCTCCATGCTGAAAGTCGGGGATATTGCTATTCATTTTTTGAACGACGGGCTGTGGTGGGATGACGGCGGTGCACAGTTCGGTATTGTCCCGCGTGAAATCTGGCAACGGGAGAAGCGGCCCAACGAGCGTGGGCGTATTCCCATGAGTCTGACCTGTCCGCTGATTGTGACCCGGAATGAGCTCATCGTCGTCGATACCGGTATCGGGAATCGACTAGGGGAGCGCGAGCAACAATTTTTTACCCCCCGGCGTGGCAGCGGCCTGACCGGTCAGCTTTGCGCCCTCGGCTATACAAGGGAGAACGTAACCCACGTCGTGCTGAGCCATCTCCATTTTGATCATCTGGGCGGCGTCATTGATAAGGCGGACGACGGCACGATCGCCCCGGCTTTTCCCAATGCCCGTGTGATTCTACAACGGGCAGAGTGGGAGTTGGCAACCCGGCCGCCGGACGAACGTCTTGCCGCGGCCTACCGACATGCCCCGGAATGCCTGGAACCGCTTGCGAA
Source organism: uncultured Binatia bacterium (SeqCode) (assembly GCA_965116085.1). Lineage (GTDB taxonomy): Bacteria > Desulfobacterota > Binatia > Bin18 > Bin18 > Bin18. Next base: position 2,119,492 of record OZ220487.1, on the reverse strand, counting down.
CGTTGACCTCATTGAGGGCGATACGGTACTAACCAGCCACGTTCGCACAACCGTATCAGGCGGCCATACCAGCCCACACCAGTGTGTCATTATTGAAGCCGACGGGACCGGCTTGATGCACTTCGCCGATATTGTGCCAACAACCGCACACCTCCGCCTCGCCTGGAACGCCGCGTATGACACCGACCCGTTGGCGACAATCGCCGCGAAAAAACGGCTCTACGCCGAGGCCAGGCAGAAGCATTTATGGGTCTCTTTTTCTCACGATGACGTAGTCGCTGCCGGACGTTTTTCGGACAAAGCAGGAAGAACACCGGCGCTGGCGGAAACGATCCCCGTCGTTCCTCCCAGCGGAGTATAGACTGCTCATTCAACCGAGAGTTCGACACGACGGTTTGCGGCTCTGCCTTCCGGATTGTCCGAACCATCATCTCTGGCGTTGGGCGCTAGGGGTTCGATTTCTCCCCGCCCCACAGCTCGAAGACGGTCGGCGGCAATCCCACTCGCTATCAGATAGTCTCGGACCGCTTCCGCCCGAGTGCGCGAGAGTCGCAGGTTAAACGACTCGGAGCCAACCGCATCAGCGTAGCCCTCAATCAGAACGGAGAGCAGAGGGTTGTCGTTGAGAATACGAACCGTCTCGTTCAGATCCGATAGGAATTCCGGTCGAATCGTTCGGTCGTTAAAAGCAAAAGGAATTCCCCGCAGGACGACATCTTTTGGGATTGTTTCCCCCTTTGGGGTTGCTTCGTCCTTTGATATTGCTTCCTCCTTCGACATTGCTTCGTCTTTTTCTGCAGAAGGCGGTAGGGGTAAGGACGCCCGGACCGGCTGTAGACTCGCATCCTGAGCGTGCACCTCCTGCTCGGCCATTGTCTCCGACAGACGGGTGTGCTCGCCAGGACCGTCTTCATCGTCGTAGAGCAACACTCCTGTTGCACCGACAAGCAGCACTATCCCAACGAGGGCAGACGTACGCCAATAGGCGAGAAGGAAAGCGGGAGAGAAACCAGCGAACAGTCCAATGGAGTACGGCACCAGGAAAGACCAAGTTGGAGCAAGGACGGCCAGAAACCCACTGGTGGCTATGGTTCCAAAGAGGGCGACCAAAAACTTCCGTGTCGCGCGAAGGGATGTGGGCCGAACGACCCCCCGGCGACGATTAGGGCGTTTGCGAACACCTTGGAGGGAGCGGGCGGCCCTCGCCATCCATCGGACGTTCATTTGCAGCCAGACTTGGCCGTGGATCATTCCCCACACGAACCCACACAGAACGGCAGCAAGCCCAATAAGCACATCCGTACTATAGCGCCTCCATACCTAAACGCTAGGGCGAATCCCATGCAACGGGCGGTTGATCCGTCATGGGGTATCGATCCTCAAGCGCACTTCACCTGTTGGGACGCGTGTCAACGCGATAGGCTTGGACATTTCGTGCATTAGGCAGGTGTGTTGGGCCACCGTGCGGCATATCGATCAGGATACGCCTTCTTCGACTCCCGCTTCGAACCGCAAGCCGCAGGCCTTATTGCGGGCGGCGGCGCACTCAGCGGTTTCATCATGATGCTGGCCCATGTCCCCCTGTTTCACGCTATGGGCGTGTGGGCCGTCGCTCTGGAACGAAGGTTTGGCTGGAGTCGGGACCCAGCTCGGCTTGGTCCCGACGTTTACCCGCATTGAGGGCGGCTTGATGGACCCGGCCGAGGAATGTTCGACCGGTCATCTCGGCACACAGCGTATGGTCACGACAGGTCTCCTTTTTCTGGCCACAGGACTCCTGCCGTCGTGTCGGGTTCAGGGTCTGTGGCTGTTACACCGCCTATATCGTCATGACAGTCGGACAAGTGGCGGCTGGCTGCCACTCATGAGATGTGAACCACTGATTTGTCCGACGCCGGGCAAGTGCGGTTGGCTGGGCTAATGTCGGCAGCCGCTTGGAGATATTATTCCTTGTCCAGACAATTGCTTGGGCTATGGATCCCGACTACGAGCGTCTCGGCTGGCAGATGACCGTCCTGTTGCTTTGCCGTTATTGTCACGGTCCCGCTTGCACGACTCATCCGAGACCGACTGCAAGCCGACGGACCTGCTGCCCGGTGGCGAGCGGATACGGCATATAAACGAAGCACGCGGTCCAGCGACATCCGCATCAACTCTACTCCCAGTTCCGACCTGACTGCTGCCCACGCACTCAGAGCAGCGGCTTTTTGGCTGCCGCTCTTCCGGCCGCGGTGGTACCGCCAGGATGCTCCTGACCATTATGGCCCTCTGGGACTGCGGGTGGGGGATGTGGGGTTTTCGGTTCGGACAACGGTCTGGCGCGGCGCGGGGGCTTGAGGCGGGCTTGGCCGCCCGCCTCAAGCTTCTCTACCACCGGCGGCGGAAGGAACGGCACCGCGCGGGGCCGGGGCGGCCTGCGGGAGCGGGAACGCGGCGCGGGGACGTCCGGTATGGCTGCCCTCGCCTCCTCGTCAAACCTCGCGCCGCCGCCCTGCGCACTCCCACAAAAAAGGGAGCGGAGACTCCCCCCGCTCCCTTTTCATGCCGCCCCGCACGCGACCGGGCGCACGACCCACATGGGCGGCTGCTACAGATAGGGGTTATCCTTCCGATCACCCTCGTCCGTCCCCGCCGGATCCGCCGTCACGGGACGCCAGTCCCCCTTCAACGGCTTGACTTGGTCGTACGCCGCGCCATCTGTCCCCCTGAAATACGAGAAGACCAAGCCGACTACAGGGAAGCGGTACTTGGCGTCGGGCACTTGCCCGCCGGCGGGCCGCGCCGCATTGCTCCCGTCCCCCGCAGTGGGCTGCTTGATGCCGAACCCGCTCGCTTCGGTCCCCGCATTGGTCACGGTGCCCGCGCCGTCCAGCGTCACGGCCGTGTGATTGAAAAACCGGAAGCCCCCACTCGTCCCTTGCAGCGCGCCTACTAGCTTCCCGTTACACGAGAGACCCGGCAGCAGGCCCGGGGCGGCCTCGCTCCCCGCCGGCAGGAATGTGCACACGTTGACGTCCTGGGCGAGTTCCACCTCACGACTGTCGAGCGCCACCCCGCCCTCCGTGTCGAACACCAGGACGCTCACCGGGTCCGTCCCCATGACCTTGACTCCCTCGGCATTCTTCCCCTCGTACCGCAGCGGTGTCTGCGGAAAGGTGAGCACCACCTTGGTGTGGGTCTGGACATTCGCATCGGAGAGCGCCGTCCACCGACCGACCAGCGTGTTTCTCGCGGCAAAATAAGAAGGGGGACCTACCCTCAAGCCCTGCGAGACCGGATCGATCTCATCCCAGAGAGCCGAGCTCCCTGTCTTTTCTTCTCCCACCACACCGTTCCCATCCTTATCCATGGTCCAGCACCCGTCCCCGGTATCCACGCGATCATCGGTGGCGTCGTTGGGGGTGCGGTCGGGGTAGGTGGGCGCGATGCTCCAGGCTCTATAACCTTTCTGGCCGGTCTCGGAGTCAAACCAGCTGTCCCCCAAAATATTCACCCAATCCCCACAACTCCGCAACGCCACGGCATCATAGCTCGACGCAAACCCCGCCCCCGGCGAGACCAGCGTCGCCTCGCCGTCTAGGAAGAAGTTGGCATTGGCATGATCGGGCTCGGTGTCTTCATCCGGCCCGTCCTTCAGCGCCTTCGCCGGTGTCAGCCACACGTCCAGCCACCCACTCGTGGCCGTGCCGAGCGTGACCACCTCGCCCTGCTTCGGGGTGACCACCAGCTTCCCGGTCCGGGTGCCGCCCCCCTGGTGAATCCTCTCGTCACATTCCCCCGGGTCCCCCACCCGCAGCCCCGCCGCCGTCAGGGTCGCCGTCCATGCCTCCCCCGGCATGAGACAGATCTTGAACTCCGTGGCGATCTTCCCCATGCGGTCCCGCACCACCAGCTGGGCAACCGAGGGCTTCTCCTCACTCGCCATACTCCGCACCCCCCGAGGCACATGCACAGCCACGTTCGTGTTGGTGTCGTCCTCGACCGACCAATAGGCGAACAGCAAGTGCTCTCCCACCCCGCGCGGCTCATGGTATGGGGTTTGGGCGTCCGCCGCCGGGGGGGCGAAACTCCACGCCACCGCCGCCCAAGCGGCCATCAGCACATAGGGACGTAAGACTTGTGACATCCTTGCACTCCTTCTCTCCAGACACTGCTCCGGTCTGGGTGATTTGTGGACTGATCCCCTGTCCGCGCAGGGAGACGAAAGGAAACAGCGGGCTGGTGCGTTCCTAGGGTCCCGCGGGCTTGGCCCGCAGGGCGCCGCCCCACCTCGTGACCGGCGGTGGACCTCCGGCGCTGGCCGGGGGGCGCCGGCCACGCACCGCGGGCCGCGACCGTCATGTCGCACCGGCCCGGCGTGTCCAGCGGAGCCCGGAGAGAGGGGGCACCGGTTGAGGGGCCCCGGCGGCCGCGCTTAACCGTCCGCGGACGAGCGGAGTGTGCGGGGGGGGGGGGGGGGGGGGGGGGTAATTGACTGTCTGTTGGACGGTTCCAGCGGACTCCGCCACCACGCGGGAGCTTCCCGCGTCGGGACGCCACCAACCCCCTATCAGTGGCTTGGTCGAAGGGCTCGGCGGGTTCATGGCGTCCCTCTGTATCCCATTCCTCCCTCACCTGTCAACCACGTGCACCGGCTCGGGCCGGCCCATTGTTCCACCGGATCCCCTCCCTCCGTACGCGCCCCCGCCGTTCAGCCGCTTCGCCGTCCTTTTGGGAGAGTGGATTCGGTGGACGGACGCCGCTGACGAGGGCGATTCGGGCCGACTCTTTTGGCTGGCGTGTCGCACCGCCCTTTGCCGACAGGCGCCGAGACGGCCGCGGGGATTATGCCCCGACTTTTTGGGGGCGGGGGGGCCGTCTCCTGGATGGACCCTGCTCTTTGTGGGCCAAGCATCCCGGACCGGCCCCCCCTCCTAGGCCCGCGAAGACTCCGGGGCAGGGCTCAGCAGCACTCCCCCCATCACGTCGCTCCTCCTGTCTCGCCAGTGCGGGAGCGGAGGCGGCCTGCTTGCCCACGCCCTAGGCCACCTCCTCACCTGGCCGGTCCGGGATTAAGGAGCTTGTCCACACCATTGCCTCCCAACAACATGTTTCTGAGGAGTATGTTGGGACTAAAGATGAACGGGCGGGCTCGTTTATCGAACGCTTCGCCGAATCCTTTGGCGGGGACGGTTGTGAGAGCGCCTATAACATTCCACCGCCGTTGCGTCTCAAAGACAACCAACTCCCCCGCCTCGCACGCAAGCTGATTGAAGAGGCCGCGCAGAAGGGCCGCGCCATGATTGGCGGGGGGGCTGTATCCTCGCCAACCGATCAAAGACTCTCCATGTTTTGTTTTTGCTTCGCGCGACGCCCGCATTGAGCGCGTAATGAAGATGACGGGCTCACCCCATACGAGGTGAAGCCCCGGCTCGCGGGAGGGATAAACTGCGGACAGATTACGTTCACAAACTCTAACGGGCGGACTGGCGCGACGCGGATGGGTATCGCCTCAAACTCGATTCAAGTGGGGGCCGCAGACTTCATTCTCCAGGTTTTGGAACACTCCACCACCGAGCCTATCCGGCTCTGAGGCAGGAATATCAGCCTGACACCCATGACTCCGATTATTGCTCGTTATCCAATTTCCTTTTGGTTTGATAGCTGCTCGCCCAAGTCCGTTCGGGAAGTGGCGCGATTGTCACGAAGTCGGTTACCCCCCCCTCGTTCCTTGCCCCTGAGGCGCAATGCGGCCCGGAAACCCCCAGGACCGTTATTAGGTGGAGATCGTTTCAGAACTGCGGCAGTGGGATAAGCCCAGTGCTTGCCCATATCGCCAGTCTCACAATCGAAGAGATTGTTCAGGTTGCTCACGCACTGGCGCGAGCCGGGACGGACCGAATTGAGGTGAACCTGAACAATCCGCATGGGCATGCCCACGTGAACTCAATGCAATCTCTCGCACGCTTGGACAAGGTCGTCTCGGCGCTCCGCAGACAGATTTCCGCTCTGCTCGCCATCAAGCTTTCTGCCGCGGTTCCACTGATACTTTCGGATGCCGTACACACCTTGGTCTGGAACGATATTCCCGTTGTCATGTGGCTCAACACAGGGACGAAGGGCGGTCCGTCTCAAACCAGACCGTTCCTGAGGCGACGATAGGGAAACCTCAATGTTGTCGGCGTCGGCAATGTATCAACTGGCGCACAAGCCCTCGCTTTTCTCCAACAGGACGTGAAGGCGGTGCAAACCGGCACGGCGGCGAGGAGCGCGTAGGGATATTCGTGTGGCTGAAACATGAACGAGGGAGTTAATAGGGACGGATACGACAAAGCTGACATCCTAGAGCCGGTTGAGGAAATTCCGGGTCCGTGGGGCGCTCTCTTCATCCGCTATTTCCTTTAACTGCTCCGCCAGTTTCCGCATATCCTCTACGGTATCCACGTCGTACCAGCGCGGGATCAGACGTATATTCAGGTTATGCAAGCGGGCCTGTCTCAAGGTCTGCTGCATGACCTTTTCCGTACTCCACTCGATATGCTCAAACAGTGCTGGCAGCGCCGGCCGGCCGGCCGGCGCACCGATGCAATAATAGCCGCCGTCACGACTCGGTCCGAGGACGGCATCACAGTTCGGGATCTTCAGCAGGTCGAAGGCCGAACGGAGATAGGCGAGCGGCACGGAGGGAATGTCACTCCCCATGATTGCCACCCGTGTCGCTTCTTTCTCGAACAGATCAATAAAGATATTCAGTTCACGCTCACCGAGATTCGTGCCTCGCTGCGGCAGGTAGCGGACAGAGGCAGGCAGCAGCGTACGAAAGCGGGCCTCGCTATCAGCCGGTGTATAGGCGACCCAGACCTGCACCTCTTCGATCCGAGAAACGCGCTCAACCGTATCAAGGAGAAAGTAGCGCGCCAGTTCCGCGGCTTGGTCGGGTCGGAGCGGCGGACAGAGGCGTGTCTTGACCTGCCCGGGCAGCGGCCATTTGGCAAAGATCACCAGCGCGTTGGCAGTCATGCTGAGGTGTGTAGCGTGGATCACTGAGAGTGGCAAACATGCACCGTAGGAGGAAGTTGAGAGCGGGCTTCAGATCGGACGGGTCTTGTACCCACCACAGTCCGGTGAGCAGACGCTCCAGTAGGCTACCTGCCATGCAGTGACTTAATCGACCACATGGGTACTGTAGAGCCCCGCTTCGAAGCACATCACCCAAACCAGACGGAGAATACAGGTCAAGCATCTGCTGTTCGGTCGCTCCCCTCCTCGTCCATTAACGGCTCGAGCCCTTGCCGGAGGAGCCATAGGGCGGAGGCAGGCTCTTGAATCACATTCCAGACCAGGGCTGCCGGATCATTCACCAAGAGGAGCCGCTGCACGATCGGGTCTGCGGCCGAGTCAATTAAAGGTGTGGCACACTGCGCACAGGATCTACTGTCGCGAAACGCCCTCGGCTACCTAGGCTCAGGACTCATACCCAGAAGACATCGGTAGCGGCGAGGCAGAGGGCGCGGAAACAGGGGCGGGCGCAACGGTCGTCTCGCAGGGGAGGCAGCGCCCATCCGTGGGGCTCAACTTCAACAGTTCGGCTAAAAAATATCCCGATTCCACTTGAAACTAAGCCACTCTGTAGTGTCGGATGCTGTCCTGTAACTTCTTGACAGATAGGAAGATTTTCATGGCGCGCGACCCAGTGCAGTGCCAGAGAGGCCTCAGCCTCCCCCAGTTCCTCTCCCGCTACGGCACCGTAGACCAGTGCTTCGACGCCCTGTATCGCTGACGGCTTCGCGGGCCCGCCCTGCGGCCCTGCCCCCTGACTCCCCGCAAGCTCCCAGTCCCCTCGCCGCCACCGCCAGCCCTCAATGACCGCGGGCCCCATCTTCAAGGCGACCAAGCGGCCGCGGACGGGGTGGTCCCTCGGCCTCTCCTGCCCGACCCCGGACAAGAAGAGCCTCTCGGCGAGGCGGCTCCACCGGCATCTAGGCCTCTCCGACCCCGCCGCCTGCCGCATGCGCCACCAGTTGCTGCAGGTGAGGAGGGAGCGCGCCCGCCCATTCCCCGGGGGCCGCGCTCCACGACGCCTCTCGCCACGGCGAGTGCAGCGGTGGCCAGCGCGGGCGGGGGGCGCCCGCGCTGGCCACCGTTCGTCGCCGTCGGCGAGCCCAACGCGGCTGGCCACCAGCAACGGGTGAAGCTCCCCGTCGTCCCGGGCGGCCGGATGTGCGCAGGACAAGGGCGTGGGCGGCAGAGGGCGGGCCGCCGGCGCGCATCCCGAGTTGCGCGGGGCCACCCGCTTCTCGGCACCGTCAAGAGCGCAGGGCGGGGCCCCTCTCATGTGCTGCGCCCCAAGTCTGCGCAGCGCTCCTTGGCGGAGTTCGCATACCGGTACAAGTCGTTTCGCCCTGCCCGACATCCTCCCGAGGTTGGTCGATATCGCACTCAGCACCTCGCCGATGCCGGCAAGGCTGCTCAAGATACGCTTAGCTTGAGTGAGAATCAGGAAAAATCTTTTATGCCCCAGCGGATTACCCCGGCCCGGCCAGGGGCATCGCCTCCCGCATCCGCCCGGTATCAACCAATGGAGGGTTACCCCGGTCCGGCCGGGGTAACCCTCCATTGCCGTGCTCTCCGCCTGTCGCTGGCCCCTAGCAACAGGGCGTGGCGGCCGGGAGCGAGCAGGCCAACATCCCACCCGGACTTCCGCCCGGAGCCACCTCTCCTCCTCGGTTGCTGACCGCGCCGGGGCGGAGACAGCCCCCGGCCCGCTACAGGCCGTCTCAGGGGGGCCCCCGGGCCCCTTTCCCGTTGTAGACCGAGATTGCGGGGAGGGGAGTAGGATATCCTTCAATCAACTCACACAGAAGGAGGTTCCCATGCCGATTTTCATAGACTCCTCGAAACCCAAAATGATATTCTACGATTCTTACTCGCGAGCGTACTAGGATGGCCCTTGCAATCAGTAGAGGGGACGTTTCGCGGTCTGACCTTCGCGGTGGATGCGGACGGCCTAGACCATCATCATTCGGTATGATGGGAGCGCCAACAGATCGCTCTGCGCAAAGCGGCGGCACTCATCGGCCCGAACGGAGCGTCCCTTACTAGCGGCGGCCAACTTTCATTTCTTGCAGACGGATGAGGGGGTCGTGCTGAAGGGCGATCGGGGCACCGTCGAACTGCACGGTGGCCGGGGCCACGATATCCTGAAGGGCGACGCAACGACAAACTGCACGGCAGCCAAGGCCACGACATCCTGGAGGGCGGCTGGGGGGCGACAACCACCTGGCGGGCGGCAAGGGCGACGACACGATAGAGAGCGGCTGGGGGCCGATACTTCGTGTTTCGCGAGGACGACGGGCACGACACCATCGAACGCTTCGGCTTCGGCTATAAGTGGAAGCGACCTCCATCCGGCCCCTTCCCTCCAGCTTGTCCAGATATCTTTATCATGGACGGAAAAGCAAAGCTCGCCAGGCAAGGACGGGCGTCCGGGCTCAGGACCCATGAATTGCTCGTCAATGGAGGTTTGAGGTGTTTGATGACGCCAAGGGAGAGGGCGCCTGTCCTGCCGGGCCACCAGTTCTGGCGCTCGGAAGCGCCGTGCGCCCGTCCCCGAGCCGTGCTGCCGACCAAGGGGCGCGGGGGGCGGCGGGTCGATGGCCGTCGGGTCCTCTCGGGGATCCTCCACGTCCTCCGCTCGGGGCCGAGGTGGCGTGACGCGCCCGGCGTGTGCCGGCCCGCCCACGACAGGGCGGCCTGCGCCCTGCGCCGCCGAGGGCCCCTCCCTTCTCCTGCTCCTCACCGCAGGTCCGGTCCGCGCCTCGCGCGGCGCTGCGGCCCAGGGCGCGGCCCGCGCCCGTCTCTGCCGCCCGCTCCAAGCGGTGCCCCCGCATCGCAGGCCGGTTCGGCAGACTCCCGGATGGGCGCCCGCTGCCGCCCGGCTCCCGTGATCTTCGGGTGAGGAGTGGTCGGCCCCTAGCGGAGGCGCCAGGCGCGCCAGAGCCAAGTGAGGGCGAGGAGGAGGACGAGGACGGCGGCGGCCATCTGGCCGGGGGGGTAATCGTAGGCATGGGCGAGGACAAAGGCGCCGCCACTCACGCCGAGCGAGACCAGGGGGGCGAGGAGGAACAGGCTGGCGGCCGTGGGCGCGAGGGGTTTGGCGATCAGGGCGGGGAGGACCAGACTGGCGAACGCGAACACGACGCCGGCCACCCGAATGGAAAACCCGACCGTCAGGCCGAGCCACGCCGCGAGCACCCCGTTCCAGCAGCCGACTCGCAGCCCGGCCGCGCGGGCCATGAGCGGGTCCAGGGTGAGGAGCAGGACGGCGCGGTGGGATACCGCGAGGCCCGCCCCGGTCAGCAGCAGCAGCGCACTGAAGAGCCAGACATCCGCGGCCCGCGCCCCGATGATGGTGCTGGCCCGCAGGCGATGGACGGCCTCCATCCCGTGCGGGCTGTGGGCGAGCAGCAGAATGGTGCCGCTCACCGAGCCGAGAAAGACCCAGCCCGTCAGCGCTTCGGGCGTGGCCCGCCCTGTCCGTCCGCCCCCGCCCGTGGTGAGCCAGGCGGCCAGCACGGCAAACAGCCCGCCGAGCACCGAGTGGACCAGGTCGGTCTGCGCCCAGGACGCCGGGCCGAGGCGGCTGCCCGCCCAGAGGCCCAGGGCGATGCCCAAGACCGACGCTTGGGAGACGGCCGCGCCAATGAAGATCTGATCGCGGGCCACCACCAGCACCCCGAGCAGGGCCAGCAGCATGCCGATCAGCCCGCCCGCCAGATAGGCGTGCTGGAACAGCGGCCACGCACTCACGAAACTCTCGAGCATCGGCTGCCTAGGCGGGCCGGGCGGCCGGGGCCGCGCCCGAGCCGGCCCGGGGCCCCGGCGCCCCGCGGCCCGCGAGGTGGGCCCGCGTGGCCGCGGTCAGCAGCTCGGCGGTGGGCCCGGCCCGCACGGTCCCCTGCGCCACCAGCCCGATATGGGTCGCGTAGCGCTCCACCAAGCCCAGATCGTGGGTGACGCACAGACAGGTGGCGGGCGCCTGCCGGGGCCGCGCGGTCAAGGTGTCCAGCACGGCGGCTTCCGCCGCCGGATCCAGGTCGTTCGTCGGCTCGTCCAGCAGCACCAGGGCCGGCCGGCGCACCAGCGCCCGGGCCACCCGGGCCCGCTGCCGCTGGCCGCCCGACAGCAGCCCGTAGGGCGTGTGCCGCAGGGACGCCAAGTCAAAGGTCCGCAGCACCCGCTCCAGTTCCGCCCGCCGCGCGGCCCGCTTCAGCCCGCTGCCGACCAGCCCCAGGCGCACGAACTCCTGCACCGTCAGCGGCAGCGTCGGCGTGAGCTCGCAGCGTTGCGGCACGAACCCCACCCGGGGGGCCCCCGGCCGGCGGAGCGCGCCCGCCTGGGGCGGGAGCAGGCCCAGCAAGGCCTGGAGCAGGGTGCTCTTCCCGCTGCCGTTCCGCCCCAGCACGCCCCACCACTCCCCCGCCCGCACGGTCAGATTCACGTGGCGGAGCACCACGAGCGGGCCGTACCCGACCGCCAGCTCCCTCGTTTGCAGAATCACCTCGCGGGCCATCGGCCGGGCCGCTCCCCGTCCGGTGCCTGACACCGCCTGCAGGTCCGGCACAACCGCCGGTTCAGCAGATGCCCGCCCGCCAGCAGCCCGGCGGCGAGGACCACGCCCAGGGTTTCGAGCGGCTCGGTGGGCGCCATGCGCCCCCCGCCGCCGAGCAGCAGCGCCAAGCCCAGCAGCAGCACGGGGCGGCGGTGGCGGTGCTGCCGAAACCCCCAGCACAGACTCCCCGTGGCCAGCAGGAGCGCGAGACCGAGCAGCAGGCTCTCCACCCCCTCGTCCGCCAGAAACCCGCGCCCGGCCACCGGTCCCAGCGCCAGGAGCAGGGGGGCCCCCAGGCAATGCCCTGCGCAGGCCAGGGACAGCCCCGCCCCGACCTGGTCGAGCCACAGCGGCGCGCCCCCGCCGGCTGGAGGGGCCCAGGACAGCGCCCCGGGGGGCGCAGGGGGCATTTGGGGGTCGCGGGCCATGCGGGAGACCTCCGGGGCACGCGGGGCGGCGCCCCGGGGCGGCGGGACTACGACGAGCGGCCCTCCAACGCCGCGGCGAGCTGCTCCACATTATACCCCACCATCTCCAGGTAGTGGGCCGTGCCGGGGCGCGCGTTCACTTTCGAGGCCATCGGCACGATCACCGCCGCCGAATGGTCCGCCACGAATCGGGCGTAGCGGGGGTCGTAATAGGCTACCGTCAGCACGGCCGGCACCTCGTGCGCCTTGATGAGCGCCAGCACCGTCCGCAGGTGGCTCGTCGTGGGGGGAATGCCCGGGATGGGTTCGAGATGGGCGATCAGGTCGAACCCGAAAAGATCGGCGAAGTACGCCCAGACGTTGTGGTCCGCCACCAGCTTGCGGCCCGCATGGGGCTGCAGGCGCCCCAGCCAGCCCCCCAACTCCGCGGCTTGGCCTTGCCGCTCGAGAAACTCCGCCAGCCGGCCATGGCGGGCCAGGACGGCCAGTTGCGCGCAGTCGTAGGCGGCGGCCAGCGCCGCGCCGCACAAGGCCACCCCCACGCGCTGCCGGAAGGCCGTATAGCGCGCCGCAAAATAAGCCGCCTGCCCGGGCCGCAGCGTGCTCAACCGGTCCCGCAGCAGCCGCGCCACCCGCAGCCCGTTGAGCGGGTCCGTCAGATAATGCGGGTTCCCCAGCGGATGCACATCCCCCCGCGCCCGGCTGACCGGCCCGCGCGGCACCTCCAGCGGCGCGATCACCGTGGAGGCGTCGACATAGCCCGGCCCGCCCGGCAGAATCCGCCCGTTCCGGGCATTGTGCAGCAGCGGCGGCGCCCACCCCACTTCCAACTCCAAGCCGATCTCCACATACAACTCGCAGACGCTCAGCGCCTTGATGAAGCTCGGCTTCGGCACTACGAAGTGGGGGTTCTCCGTCCCTTTGGCAAAGACGGTCAGCGTGACCTGCTCGCCCCCGACTTCCTCCACGAGGCTGCCGAGTTGCGGCACCGTCGCACAGGCTGCGAGCGGCCGGGCTTGGGCGGACGAGGCCGACCACAACACCCCGGCCAGCACACTCGCCAAGGGGACGACACGACGGACGGAAAAGCACAGGCATCGCAACATCGCTCTCTCCTCTCCCAACTCCACGCGCCTAGAAGGTGTGCGCGGCATGCGCGCCGTATACCCACTCCAGCCCCAGCCAGAGGGTATGCGCGTCGTGCTGCAGATGACTCGCCACATCGTAGTTGTACTGCAGGCGCAGGCGCGAGAACTCGGACGGCCGCCAGACCACCAACGGCGAGAGCCGGTGCCGGTCAGCCCGGAACGGGTCATGCTGGCGCCCGCCGAGGCTCTGCCCGCTCCCCCCCGCGTATTCATAGCGCAGCCCCGCCGCCCAGCCCGTCCGGAACCCGTGCAACACCTGGGTATAGAAACCCCAGTCCTTGAGCGTGCGCCCCGGCAGCGTGGCCACCTCCCCGGTCGCGGTGGCCTCGGTGTAGCGGGCCGCGTGGTAGTCCCGCTTCAGCACCTCGGTCTGCCACGTCAGGAACGGAGAGCCGAAATTGCCCGGCGGCTGCCACCGCCACTTCATGTCGAGCCCGTACAGCCACGTGTCCGCCGCCCGCCCCGTCGCGTTCGGCCCGTACAGGCCGGACAGCCCGAAGGCGACCGTCACCTCGTCGCTCACGTCGACGGCGCTCTCCCACCGGGTGAGATAGACGAAATCCCCCAGCCCCCGCACGTCCTGCGTCACAATCGGCCGCCCGGCGATGCCGTCGCCGACGAGCAGGCTCCCCGCCGCTTCGTCCCCGGGCCCGTGTTCGTCCGCATGCCCCGCTTCGTCCCCGGGCCCGTGGGCGTCCCCGTGCCCGCTGCCATGGCTATGAGTCAACTCCCCGCCCAGAAAGCTCGCCATCGTCGCCCCGTCGGCGTTCTGCAGGCCGACATGCACCTCGGAGTACCAAGGCGTGGGCGGCAGCCACGAGACCCGCACCCCGGCTTGCCGCATCCCGTCGCCCCCGAACAGGCGGGCGTTGACCACCGGCTGGTCGATCCAGTCCCAGGCGTGGGGATGCTGCGGGTTGATCCGCCCGAACTCCGTCAGAAAATGGCCCCCCTCCACCTGCAGCCCGTACGGCAGCGCCGCCGAGGTGAAAGAGGCCTCCTCCAACTCCAGCGTCGTCTCCCCCGTCTGCGGATTCACCGAAGTCAGCACATAGGCCGCCCCCGTCACGTAGGGGTCCACCGCCCCCGACAGCGAAAATTCCGCCTGCCCCAACGTGAACCCCCGGTGTTTCGGGTCGTGGCTGCCGCCCTGCAACGTCGTAATCGCCGCGTCCCGCTCGCTGGACCCCCCGGCGAAAAACAGCACGTCGGCCGCAATGTCAATGAGCCGCAGGTGCGCCGTGGTCCCCAGCCGCTGGGACCAGAGCCCCCGCCGGGCCGGCACCCCCGCCGCCTCCGCCCCCTCCAGTTCCGCCAGGGCCTGCTCCAACGGGGCCCGCCGCGCCGCCGCGGGCTGGCTCGGGCGGGGCCCCGCCCCGGGCGGCGGGCCGCCTGGCGCCCGCGAGGGCGCCTGTTGCAGTTGTTCCAGGGTGTGCTGGAGGTGCTCGACCGTCTGCTGCAGCCGCCCGACTTGGCGCCGGAGGGCTTCGACGTCCTCGGGGGCGTCCGCCTGGGCGCGGGCCGGCGGCGGGGCGCCGAGGAAGAGGCAGGCCGTCAAGAGGGACCCGCTGAGCAGTGTTCGGTGCATCACGTCACTCTCCAGAATTACATCAGCATTGCAATAGGGCCATCCTGCCTGACCGCCCGCCCCGGGTCAACCCCCCCCCCCGGCCCAGCTACCCGATTCCCACATTTCCGGCGCTCCCCTATCCGAGTGGGAGTGCCCGGAATGGATCCCGCCCGCGCCCCCTGCCCCCCGGGCCCGATTTCCCCTCCTCTCCGGTCCCGCCGCCGCGCCGGGCGCCCCCCAGGCCGCAAAGGAAAGCGCGCCCCTGGGCGGCGGGGGCGCGCCGGTGCGCGCCGCGGCCGGGGGCCGGGCGGCCTTGGCGACGAGCTGCGGCACGGGCACGGGCACGGGCCGCACACCCCGGCCCCCGCGGCCTGCGCCCGCGCGCTGGCCCCCGCCCCCCTGACACGGCAAGACAGCAGAGAGCATCGACAGGACAAACGGCACATTGCACAAACCCAGGACGCAATCGGGAAAAATGTGGGCCTACGGTAGCCCGCCAGGGGTGGGCGAGGGCGAGGCGAGGCTCGCCTCAAGCGCCGCCCGTAGCGCCCCGTGCGCAAACCCCGCGCCAATGAAGACCAGATAATCCTGCGGCGGCGGGCTCAGGGCGACCCGCCCGAGCAAGAACTCCCGCCCCGGGTCCAGGCACTCCCACTGCTGCGCGGGGTCGTGAAAGAGCACGACCCCCTTCGTCCGCCAGACGGTGGCGGGAAGGGCCTGAAGTACGACGGCAAAAGGCTCTGGGCGAAACGCCCCCGGCGCCCGGTAGGTCAGCGGGTGAAAATGGGCATGCTGCGGCGCGCGCCGCGGGTGGAGGCGCCCCCGTCTCCCGCTGCCTCAGCACCGCGCTATAGTCCAGGGCCGCATACGGCGTCAGGCGGCGACGGGCCCGGGCGTGCTGCGCTCGGACGATGTGCACTAGGGCCTGTTCACACTCATGTGGATGATTCTGCATGATTCTGGTCTCCTGGCTGTAGGCAACGCACGCAAGCTCCAGACGCCCGGAGCGCGCCTCCTCTCCCGGTGCCGCGCGGCCCTGTCCGCCTCTCCCCTCGCCCCGTGCGCCCCGCCCTCTGGTCGGTCGCCGCGCCGGGCGGCACCGGGCGCGGGTTGCCGGCCCGATGTGGCCCCTGGCCCCCCCCCCTCTCCCCCCGGCTGCCCCGCTGGTCGCAACCCGGGGGGCGCGCCCGGGTCTGCGCGCATCTGCACCGGGAACAGAGCGGGCGCCTCACGCGGGCGGCCCGGTCGCTCGCCCGCCCCCTCGTCCAGGTCCCGCCCGCCGGCCCGGGGGCGCGCACACAACCGGTCCTCCATCCCTCGGCCGCTCCCGAGGCGGGTGGCCCCCCACGATGCCTAGGGGTGCCGCGGACGATCGCCCGGCGCTCGTCTGCGCACTCTCGCCCGCCCCCCCCCCCCCCGCCGCCCCGGCGGGCCGCCCGTGGCGGACTCGCCGGGGCCCGCCCCCCGCTCCTCCCGCGGTGCTGAGGGCCCGGGCGTCCGCGGGCGCCCAGCCGCGGCCCTGGGCCGTGGCGCTGGGGTAGGCGCCCGTGGGGCCGCCGCGGCGCACCCGGGTGAGCCCTTGGGGATATGACCGTGAGCTGGACAAGCGGCGCACCGCAATCGCGCGGTTGTTGCGTCGATTGCAGGGATGCCGCCGCCTCTGCTCGCGATGCGAGAAACTCGAGGTACTCTTCCTTGGATGCAGCGTCTTCGCCCTCATCATCAATGCGTTGCGATAGTGGTAACAGGCCCTAGGCTGACGAGTTGCATCCAGGACGCTCGGACCGTGATTGATCAAGATGAAGTCTGCCGGCTCGGTTAAAGGCCGGCAAGCCAGATCCCGCTAGGTGGTGTTGCGCCGAGCCCCGGGCGTCGAGGACCGCACGCCTCCCCACCACCCCCACCCGGCCCAGCAACTCCCGGTGGGGGATCTGCGCCAGTAGCCGGACCGGGGCGGCCCGCCCCGTGGCTTCGAGCCAGCCCACCTCCGGCGGCTGGGCCAGGAGCTCCGGGCGAGCCGCCCGCAGGTCCGGCCACAGCGTACAGCACATACCGCCATCGGCAAACGTGCGGGTCGCATACCCCTGCTCCCGCAGGCGGGCACTGTCCGTGCTCACTTGCCCAGAATCGTTCACCAGCACCGCCGGGGGCAGCCCTTGGGCCACGACCGTGGCCAGAAGCCCCTGCCGACCCGTCGTCTTCCCGCTCCCAAGACCGCCGGTACGCACGGTAGAAGGGCCGGCGGGCGCCGCCCTGTGCCCGACCCCTCGCTGGCCGCCCCCAAACGGCACGAGATCCCCCGGACAGGGGAACAGGAGGGAACCCCTGTCCGGGGACCGGGGCGGGAGGAGACGGACTGCCCGTCCCCTCCCGCCCCGGCGGGGGAGGGAGACCTACAAGCCCAAGACACCTGCGAGACCATCCATCCTGTACGAAGTATAGCAGGGCCTTGCTTCATATGCAACCCTGTTGCAACTAGGAGCTTGGGAACCTAGGCGCCCAAGGATGACCGGCCCCCCGTTGCAGCTTGCCGCCTGGCCCGGCCCGCGCTAGAATAATAGAAGTTACTATAGACAAGACGAGGCGCGCTCGCTCCCCCGCCGCCCTCCGCGCCCTGATTCGCGCGACCGGCCTGCGGAGCACTGGCCCCCGGGTGGCCGTGTTACAATACCTCCAGCAGGCCCGGACGCCCCGGAGCCATGCCGAAGTCGTCCACGCCCTGGCGCCCGCCGGCTTGGACCGGGCCACCCTCTATCGGAATCTCATGGACCTGACGCACGCCGGCCTCTTGGCCCGCACGGACCACGGCGCGCATGTCTGGCGGTTTGAACTCCGCCCCCAGCCCCCCGGCCAGCCCGACCCCCATCCCCATTTTACCTGCCTCGCCTGTGGCCAGGTCGAATGTCTGCCCGATACCCGCATCCAAGTCGCCGCCCCCCCTCACACCCCCCGGGCCCTCCAGACCCACCGCTTTGCCGTCCAGATGACCGGCCGCTGTGACCGCTGTTCTGCCTGACGAGGGAGTGTTAGCATTCTCGCAACGCAGCGCTGATGCGGGCGAAGCAGAGGCATCCCCCGAGGATTAGCACGGCGAGATGCTTGGCGCGAGAAGCGGCGTCTGCATCCCTGCCAGCCGCAACACCCGTCCGCTTGCGGGGCGCCAGCATTGATTATTCCTGGTTTCCGCGGTGACGCGGCTACAGGGGGCATTATATGGCCGTAGCGCCCGCTGGATGGGAAGCCGTGTGTTTGCGCGCCCCCGTTCCGGCGGGAGGGACCTTGCCGAGGGGGCGGGCTCTCGCCCGGGCCACCAGCGGGAGGTGCCCACTCGGTTCTCCGTGCAGTTGCGCGCAGCTCCGGGCGAGGACGCCGGTTTACACTTAACGGGGCAGCCGGGGGACAATGGGGGACCAGGGGCCAAAGCGTGGCGGTCACCCGCGCCAGTTGCCGCCCAAGCGTGGCGATAGACAAGAGGGCGGTGCGCACGTGGCGAGGGGAGAGGCGGACTTGGCCGTGCGGCACCGGCAGAGAGGGCGCGACCCCAGACGTAGGGCGCCTGAGGGAGGTCCGTCCACCGCGGAGGCCAGAATCAGTCTCGTGAGGCTGAACACGCTCTAGGCTGAACTTCCAGCGACATCGCGGCTGATTGGGGACCGAGTGGCTGATTTGGATTGATGATGTGGGCCGTGTGGAGAGGAGAGGTGCGAATGTAATAGCAGCGACTAGCGGAGGATATCACGTGTTGTCTTGCCTCCCCCTGCTCCCCAGTAGGTCGAAACCGTCCCAAACCGCGGACCCACGCCCGCCCTCTGGAGCGTTCCCAGGAGACACCCGCTGACTTTCACAAAACGAAAAATCGTGGTTGGCAAGGGCTCATAGGGACAACCCCGGCGTTTCGGAGAGGAGGGGGGCAGGACAGGCCTTCTCGGCAGGCGACGGGAGCCCGATCCGGTGTTCTCCTCCGAGATGATGAGAGCACCGGCGGCACATTAGCGCCGCCGGCACCCCTCTGTTTTCCTCAGTCCAGCTAGGTGGGGCAGGACGCCGATGAAATCTGCTCGTCACAGGCCGCAGTCGTAACCGAAGTTATGGCCCGGGCGGGTCTATCTGGCGTGGATGTCAGCGCCTTGGGTATCACCAATCATCGCGAGACTACTCTCTCATCTGGGCCCGAGAAACGAGCCAGCCGATCTCTGAGAGACCGTTCGAGCATGGCTTCAATGGGCGAGTCTTCGCAGCAGGAGGCTTCCCCGGGCCACAGGGATCATGGCGGCGGAGACGGCGAGGCGTGGTTCGGAGTCTCGCCCCAGGCGTCTCCACCGGGCACGCCCCCCAAGGTGCGCGCGCCCCCCCTCGGCGGGGCCCAAGCTTGCAGCCGGGTGCGCCGGCTTGCCGACGCACCCGGCTGCAAGGACGACGTCGCGGAAGGCGGCCTTAGCCAGGAGGGGGGTCTTGTCCTCAGCCCCGGCGGCGCACAGCGGTCTCGCCTGCCCCCGGCCGTTTGCGCCCGCCGGGCGGCGGGGCCCGGCGGGCAGTCGAGGCCCCCGGCCGATGGACGGGCCTTGTGCCCGCCCCGCGCCCGGTCACGCCTCCCCGCACTGACGGGAATGGGGCGCAACCGCCTCACCCGCACCAACCGCCCGCCCCACTCCTACCCCGGCGGCCCTGGCGGACAGGCCTGCGGCCGCCGCCCCCGCCGCCCCCCGCGCGCGGCCTGTCACGGCGGGCGTTCAGACCCGCGCGCCGGGCCACGCCCGGCTTGCGGCCCCGCGGCACCGGCCGCGGCAACCACGGCTCCTATCCGAACCCCTTCCTCAGCGGGCAGAGCGCTCGGATAACGCTTCGTTTGCCGAGCGCTCACGGCCACCGCCGGCCTCGCGGCTCTCGGGTCCACAGGAAAAGCCGCAATCACCTCCTCACTATCCACGCAACCCTATTCTCAAACGGTCTCTGAGCTCGACTTTGTACAAAATTACCTCACGTCCATGTCCAGAAGATCTCGTTTTTGGCGATTTCGTCGAGGGCCTGTTCGAGCGGGAGCACGAGGCCCCCCATGTCTCCGCCGTCCTGCCAGGACTGGCGCCAGGACCGGTAGCGCCCCCTCATCGTGTCCCCTGAGCCTGTCGGCGGGAGCCTTGCGATCGGTGCCTGCGGGGCCGTGAGATACAGATTGTAGCCGCCGCGCCCCCTGGTGACCGTCCCGCCCCCGCCCCTGGATTTGTTGACCGCTTCGAGGCGCGCCAGACAGGGGTCGGAGGCGGCCATGAAGCAGTGATAGCGGATGGGAGGGCTTCTGTCGCTGCCGCGCTGCTGATTCACCCGGTCGCATGCGGGCGCCCTTGCCTGCCGGATGCTTCTGGATCCGACGGTCGTCATGACACATTGCGACGACCCTTCGAGCGCCAGCGGCGATCCGGTTCCGCCGTTCCTGATCGACTGGCGGGAGCCCTTTCGAGGCGCCTTCTCCTCCCCGACCTGGCGGCGGGGGGCGGGGCTGGTCATGGGAGCGGGGCTGGCGCCGGGCAAGAGCACCGTGTCGGCCTGCCTGCGGGTGACCGGGCGGGCGCTGTGCGAGACCTTCTCGTCCGACCCTCAGGTTCTCAATCGCGCCCGCTGGGACCCGCGTGACCTTTCACGCCGGCTCGTGCGCGTGCTGGTGGCGCGGCTTGCCGGGCAGGGACCGATCATCAGCGGGCTCGATGACACCCTCGAGCGCCGCTGGGGCGCGCGTCTCAAGGCGCGCGGCATCTAGCGCGACCCGGTGCGTTCCCGCCATGGCCATTGCGTCAAGACCCGCGGGCGGCGCTGGCTCAGCTTCATGCGGCTTGTCCCGCTGCCCTGGGCGCCGGGCATCAGGGCCCTGCCCTTCCTGACCATCCTGGCCCCGTCCGAACGCTTCGCCGCCCGGCAAGGCCGGCGGCACAAGCAACTCACCGCCTGGGCGCGACAGGGCATGCGTCAACTCCTTCGCTGGGTCCCGCACCGCGCGAGCGTCTGCGTCGCCGACAGCAGTTTCGGAACCCACGAACTCGCCTGGCGCCTCGGACAGCGCGCAACCCTCATCAGCAGGCTGAGGCTCGATGCCAACCTCTTCGCGCCCCCGCCGCCGCGCGACCCGAACAAACGCGGTCGACCCCGGCAAAAGGGGCCGCCCCTGCCCAAGCTCCAGACCCGCCTTGACGACCCCGCTGCCCGCTGGCCAAGCATCACGCTTCCGCGCTGGTACGGAAGTTCGAAGGAAAAGACACTCCGGATCATCTCCGATACCGCGCTCTGGTATCGTCCCGGCACCCCTCCCCAGGCCATCCGATGGGGGCTGGTGCGCGACCCGGAAGGCGCGCGCGACCCGCAGGCGTGCTTCTGCACCGACACCCACATGGCGCCGGCCAAGATCCTCGCCCCCTTCGTGCGGCGCGGGCAGGGCGAGGTCACCTTCCAGGAACTGCGCGCCCATCTCGGGCGCGAAACACAACGCCCGTGGTCACACGCGGCGATCGCACGACCCCCCCCCCGTCCTCTGCGGGCTCTACAGCCTCGTCTGCCTCTGGGCCACAGACCTGCTCTCGACAAACCCCCTGTCCTACGCCGCCGCCTGGTACCAGCAAACCCGCGTCACCTTCTCCGAGGCCATCGCGGCCATCCGATGCCAACTCTGGCTTGGAAACAATTTATCGCGCTCCCCGCCACACCGGGAACCAAACATAATTCCGCCCGACAAGATCAGGCGGATGCAGTACGCCCTCTGCTGCGCAGCCTAATGCACAAAGTCGAGCTCAGAGTTTGACTGATAAGTCACACATCGGGAGTTTATGTTTGCTCTCAGACTTTGGGCTCTCGTGCGCCCCCGCGCCTCAGCAAGCGGCAGGCGGTCAGCTTGGCCCGGGCCCGCGCCGGCGTCTCGGAGCGGGCGACGTCCTTTGCCCGGGCGGCGGCGCCCCCTCCGGGCAAAGGCCCCCCCCTCCTCCCGAGGCCAGCAGGGACGGGATGGTCTCGCCCCCCCGGCGCGGACCAGGCCAGCGCATCCGCCCCCAGCCGGCCCGGTGCCGGGCGCAACGGAGCCAGCCGGGCCTCCTCCTCGGCGCTCCGGGCGTTTTGTCGAGGGGCCGCCGCTCGGCTCTACTTACTTCACTTCCCTGGAGGGGCCTCGCTCCAAGCCATGGCACCCTCCATAGCGGTCTCAACATCCGTTGGACCCCATGTCTCGAGGCCACCCCCCACTTTCGGAACGAACTCTAAACGTGACGGAATGGGGAATTAGGGACTTGACACTGCACCTGACTTTTGGTGTACTTTTTCCTGTCAGAAGGGAAGCGCATGAATCTTTCGGCCCTCGCCAGCAACTTCCCCGATCACAATTCCGACCTTGAAAATTTAGAAGATATTCGATGGAGAGATAACCCGCGCTGTCTGTATTGGAAGGACGCACGTGTGGCCCGGAACACCGAAAGGAAACGGGTCGGGTGCCGGTATGGCAACGCTGGCCCTAACAGCTTGAACATCCGGTCCGGTCCAAGCCTTAGGAAAGGCGACCCCCCCCCGGCAAAAGTGGATATTGGCTCCCGGCGGCCCATGTCGAGAGCCCCCCGTGCCCAATCCGGCCGCGCGAGGAAAGCTAAAAGATCAATAAATACAGTCAGTTATCCCGCCCCAAAAATTCGACTGGGCGCGGGCCCCCCCCAGCTCGTGCGAGCCACCCTTGACCAGCCCGGGTGGCTGCCGCTGAACGGACGCATATCGCGCCCCTCGGGCGGTGCGTCCCATCCTCGCACATGCGGAGACCAATCACCAGCGATCACCACCGGAGACACTCACACGATTGAAGGCCTCTGGCCCCTGCTCAAGTGTGCTTGGGAAGGTACGCTTCATTCCACCCCCAAGACATGTCGCTGTTGGTGGTGGAAGCCTGGGAAGTGCAACGAGCGTAAGAACCTCAACGCCTTTGGGGCCGGTTCCTGCGAGGGGGCTTCGCAGGAACCGGCCCCCTTTTGGTCGGCACCTGCCGGCCCATCATGCGGGCCCACCTGCAGTTGGGCAGTGTCGGTCTCGTGGACTGCGACTCCCCTTTTCACCGAATCGGGAGAACAACGCCATTGACAAGGCCGAAACAGGTCGGTCCCTGCCACCCAAACTGGAGGCATTTTGTAATGTGTGCAAGTCCAACTATTTTTTCTCCGTTTCGCCATATGCCTGGATCAAAACCTGTACCCGGAACGGTGAGACGCACGTGGGTGGCCGGAACAACTCTTCCTGACTGAAGGGGCTCCTGAATGACAAGATCAGGGGGCCGAATAGCTCTATAATCGGCGCATCAATTGGCGTGTCCCGTACCGATTTAGGAACGGACGATTCGAGAATGTTGACGAACAATTGCATAATTCGAGGAAGAGTGCATTTGCGACACCGGGAATGGGCTGCCCTTCCATATCTTGCACAACTCGGCATTGCCCTCGTGGCGGTGCTTGCGGTCACCACGACATCGGCGTCCTCGCTGACCATTGAGGAGGCATTGGCCGAGGCCGCGGCCTCGAACCCACGCCTGAACGCGGCCCGCGAGGCTGCACGCGCCCGCTATGAGGATGTGCCGCTGGCCATCTCCGCGTGGTTGCCCACGGTCCAGTTCGACGCCAACGCCGGTCGATCAAGGACAGCTTTCGATCAACCCCTCCCCGGTGCCAACAAAACCCAGTACACCTCCCCGCACTCCTTGTCATTCTCCATCACACAGAACCTATATCGGAGCGGCCACGACTCCGCTGTGCTTGAGGGTGCCGTTCAAGGCGTAGCAATGAGCCATGCCTCTGTGGAGGATGAGGAACAGGCCGTTCTTCTTCGCGCCGCGACCGTCTATCTTGATACGTTTCGGGCGGAACAGGTGATCAAACTGCGCGCAGCCTCACTTTCCTCTCTTGAGACACAGGTCCGTGACGTCAATGCGCAATACGATGTCGGAGACCGAACCGGTGCCGATGTCGCTCAAGCCGAAGCGGAACGGGATATCGCCGCCGCAGACATGGTCGTGGCGATTACCGAACTAGACATCCAGCAAGCCCGCTTTCAGCAGCATATCGGCCTTACACCGGACAATCTTGAGACAGCCGGCATGCCGACCGGCCTTCCGCAAACCCTGGACGAGGCGCTCCAGATGGCCCGGACGCAGCGGCCCGCAGTCCGTGCCGCCGAGGCTGCAGTCCGCGTTGCCGAATCGGCAGTTCACGCGGCGGAAGCCGATCTCGGACCACGCGTCGATCTTAGAGCTACAGCCAAGAGGCAGCTCGGAACAGCTCTTTCCGATACCACCGAAATGAATCTGATGCTGCAGCTGACCATGCCCCTCTATCAGGCGGGCTCGATCGGTCCACGGATCCGCCGAGCCAGACATGTTCATATGCAACGCAAGAACGAATGGCTCGCCGCCGTCCGTTATGCCTCGCAACTGGTCGAAAGCGCCTGGCGCAATCTGGAGGCAGCCCGACAGCGGCAAATTGCCTTCGCGAGCGCGGTCAAAGCATCCCACACTGCACTCACCGGGATCAGGCGGGAGGCCGAATTCGGGGAGCGCACAACGCGAGAAGTTCTGGATGCGGAACTGCGCGTCATCAGGCGCCAGATCAACGAGCTTTCGGCCAGGCGCGACGCGGTCGTCGAGGCCTACCGCCTGCTGGAAGCGCTCGGCGCACTCACGGCGCGAAAACTCGGGATCGCGGGCATGCCGGATCTTGCCCGCGAGGCCCGCGATGCGAAATGGAAGCTCGCGCCCGGTATCCTTTATATGGACTGGAAGTGGAAATAGTTATACGGTGTGCTACTCCAGCAGGTGGCCATTATGATGTCATACATGATGGAGTAGGACATTCGGGTTCGTCTCATGGCAGAATTGTTCAGAAAAGCCGCGCTTGACCGCCTGTCCGAACCGGAAAGACTCGACCGTGCGCTCTCGGTCGTCTCGGCTAGGAGATGGTTGGCGCTCTGCACATTGGGCGCGTTGGTGGCCGCGTTGGTGACTTGGTCGGTGTTAGGCAGGGTATCCAGCTATGTGCGCGCCAGTGGAATATTGCTGGACACCGGTGGTACAGTAGTCGATGCTGTGGCGACCGACACGGGCACCTTGACCGATATCCTCGTTCGGATTGGTCAATCGGTTGAGAAAGGAGAAGTCGTTGCCAATGCCACCAACCGTGAACTGACAGAACGCTACCGCAGCGCACTCGCCATGGTTGAGGAGAGCGAACGGACGCTCGACGATCTCAAGACAACATTCAAAGCGGAGGACGAGCTGTTCAAAGGAAATATGGCCAAGCAGCAGGCGCGCCTGGAGCAGTCCGAGCGCATCGGCCGCCAAGCGGTGGATACCGCCCGTGAGCGCCTGGAGAGCCACCGTCAACTCTATGAGGAGCGCGTTATCACCCGAGTTACCCTAGAGCGCAGCCAACAAGCCTACGACCGCGCCTTGCAGGAATTGTTCGAGACTGTTCGCCGGCGCGAGACGCAGGAGGCGCGGGAATTGACACGCCTGCACGAATACAACACTCGGCTAAACAGTGCGGAGACGCGCCTGCGGGAGATGCGCCTGCGGGCGCGTGAGCTCCAGGCGAGGCTAGACGCGCAACGCATTCTGGCACCGGTTTCCGGCGCCGTCATTGAGACCAAGGCCACTATCGGCTCGGTGCTCCTTGCAGGTCAATCCGCACTCAGCATCAAAACCGGCTCGGGTGAAAAAGTCGAGGTGCTGATGTACATTCCGCCCGCCGACGGAAAGCGGGTCGAGCCGGGAATGGATGTTCTGGTCTCTCCCACAACCACGGAACCTGAGACGCATGGCTTCGTCAAGGGCGTGGTCGAGAGTGTATCCCAATTCCCGGTGAGCATCAGCGGTATCGTCGCGGTGTTGCAAAACCAGGAACTCGCCCAGACTTTTTCCCAAAGCGGGCCGCCCTACGTCAGCCGAGTGAGGCTGTTACCCGATCCATCGACGGAGAGCGGTTTCGTCTGGACCACGAAGAAGGGGGAAGACGAACCGCTGGTTTCTGGGACGCTCGCCAGTATCGACATCAGGACCGAAAGCGAACGTCCAATCGCCCTCGTGATCCCGCTGCTGAGGAAGCTAGCAAACCAGTGAGCAGCGATACCATATTAAGCCCGAACCTGTCCCGCAAACGCGGTGGGAGGCGAGCCGTCCCCACCGTTCTGCAGATGGAGGCGACGGAATGCGGCGCGGCCTGCTTGGCAATGATTCTCGCCCATCACGGCAGATGGGTGCCGTTGGAAGAACTGCGGGTGCACTGCGGCGTATCGCGCGACGGCAGCAAGGCGGTCAATCTGCTGCGCGTGGCCCGGGAATTCGGCCTCGACGCGCGCGGCTTCCGTCGCGACCCGGGTCGTCTATTCGACCTTCCGTTCCCGATGATCGTGTTCTGGAACTTCAATCATTTCATTGTACTTGAGGGCATTCGGCGCGACTTCGTCTACATAAACGATCCGGCCGAAGGTCCGCGCCGCATTTCCTTTCAGGAATTTGACGAAGGATTTACCGGGGTTTGTCTCGCCTTCGAGCCAACGCCGCAATTTCGCCGGGGCGGCGCCCGGCCGAATCTGCTACAGGGCCTGTTCGCCCGTCTAGGGCGGGCGTGGTCTCCGTTCCTATTCGTCGCGTTGGCAACAGTGCTCCTGCTGGTTCCGGGGCTCACTCTCCCTACGATATCCAAAGTGTTCGTCGACGAAGTACTGGTGAGAAGAAGCGAGAACCTCGTCGTGCCACTCCTGATCGGACTAGGGGGCGTGACCATCCTACAAGGCTTGCTCACCTGGTTCCAGCAACACTGCCTCGCCCGCATGGAAACCAAGCTTTCCCTCGTCGCGACCTCGCACTTCTTCTGGCATGTCATGACCCTGCCGATGGTATTCTTCTCCCAGCGTTTCGCAGGCGACATCGCCAACCGGGTCTCGTCGAACGACAATGTGGCTCGGATCGTGTCGAGCGAACTCGCCACCAATGCGGTCAATATGTTCACCATGGTCGCCTATGGGGCGGTCATGGTGGCTTACGATCTGGTCTTGGCGCTCGTCGTGTTCGCTATGACGGCGATCAACCTGCTCGCCCTTCGGCTGGTTTCCCGTGCTCGGGAGGACGCCAGCCGCCGTCTGCTCAAGGAACAGGGCAAGGTGGCGGGCGCCTCCGTCTCAGGGATCAGCATGATCGAGACCATAAAAGCCAACGGCACGGAGGACGACCTTTTCTCTCGCCTGTCCGGTATGCATACCAATGTCGTCGCTACTCAGCAGGATCTTGGGCGACTGACGAACCTTCTGAACGTCGTGCCGCCGCTGCTTACCGCACTCACTACCGTCACGATTCTCGGTGTCGGTGGGCTGCAACTCATGGAGGGCGTGCTGACCATTGGCGGGCTAGTCGCTTTTCAAAGCCTCTCGCGGAGCTTCTCCCAGCCGATCGAAGGCTTGATTCAATTCGGTGCCAGCCTCCAGACGGTCAAGGCCGACATTGCGCGGCTCGACGACGTTTTGAACTATACGCCGGACCAACGCATCTTACGCAGTATAAGTGAATCGGGAGAGCCAATACGCTGGCGCCATAACGGCTTCGTCACGCTCGACAATATCACCTTCGGCTACAACCCACAGGGGCCGCCACTGCTCGAGAATTTCAGTCTTTCGATCAACCCGGGCCAACGGGTTGCCCTAGTCGGCGGTTCCGGAAGCGGCAAATCTACCATTGGAAGGCTGGTTTGCGGTCTGCTCGAACCCTGGTCCGGGACCGTGAGCATAGACGGCAAGCTGCTGCAGGATTTCCCCCCAGATCACATTGCCCGTACCCTCGCCTATGTCGATCAGGAAATCGTCTTGTTCGAGGGAAGCGTACGGGACAACATCGCCCTCTGGAAATCGACCATCAGTAATCGTCAAATGTCCCAAGCCCTGCGCGATGCCGCGATCCTCGACGACATCATGGCCCGCCCGAACAAATACGACACCCTTATAGAGGAGGGCGGACGAAATCTGAGTGGCGGGCAGCGCCAGCGGCTGGAAATCGCACGGGCGCTCGCCCCCAGTCCACCTATCGTCGTGTTCGACGAGGCGACCGCTGCACTCGACCCGGTAACCGAGATGGAGATTGACGACAACCTTCGCAAGCGCGGCTGCACCTATCTGATCATCGCCCATCGACTCAGCACGATCCGGGACGCGGACCGGATCATCGTTCTCGACCGTGGCCGGGTCGTGCAGGAAGGCCGACACGATGAACTGATCAAGATAGACGGCCTTTACCGCGCGCTAGTAACAACGAGTTGAGAAATTGCTTATACCCGAATCCATCACACGCATTTCCGGCCCGGCCTATGAGACGGGCGCGTTCCGACCAATCATTCTGGACGGTTCCGAGCGCATCATCGTCGTCACACAGGGCTACCTAGACCTCTTCGCATCCAAGGTCTCCATGGATGTGCTACTCCGACGCAGTCCCTTTATCACACGCATTACCGCCGGCCAGGCGATCTTTGACGGGCCGAAACCGTCAAGGCCCGGATCCGGTCCGGAGGGATTTGTCTTTCTGGCTGTCCCATCTCGAGACACTGTCCTCATGGAGACGGACCGATCAAAATTCAGCGCCAAGGAGATGGCGAATATCGATACGGTCATCCTCATTGACGAATGGATTTCGGGTGTGTCGGAGATTCTCTCCCGGAACCGGTATCAGCCGCCGCGCGACATTCAATTGCTCGAAGCCGATCCGAATGTGCTCTACCCTGCCGGCTCAACCGTGAGCGCGCATCATTCGGACGTGATCTGGGTCTCGGCTAACCGGCCAGTGCACTTCATCGGAGACCGAGAGTCTACCGTCGAAGCGGAGACGCTCCTGCCGCTGTCAGAACAGACTTGGCTCCACCTCGACACCGACACCGAGATTTCGGCGGTGCACACACCGGCACTTCTCGGAACGGAGCGGCTTTGGTCGGCCCTGGACCGCTTCAGCACCCTGCTCCTGAGTGTGACGCACCGCATTGCAGAGAGGGCGGACAGGGCCGATGAGGAACATGCCCAAGCAGACCGAAGGGACAAGGGAACGACCAGAGCCATGGTCCTTCGGAGCGTCAGTGAGGTGCTGAACACAACATCCGAGGCAGAGGTCGCTGCAGTGGTGTTCGACCGCACGCCTCTGCTCACGGTGGCGAAGCTGGTCGCCGAGTCTGTCGGCGGCGTCCTGAGCGGTTCCCAAAACGACGAAGAAAGCGAAACAGCCAAGACGCAGCCCCTCGCCTCGTTCGCCCGCCGGTCCGGGATGAGGACACGTGAGATATCGCTTGCGCACGACTGGCCCAAGCGCGACGGACCTTCCTTTGTCGGGCGAACGACCGCCGAGGCGCGGCCGCTTGCCGTGCTATCGAACGGGCGCGGCTCCTACCGCGTCGTCGATCCAGCGGACGGCCAAATCCGAGCCGTGGACCGCAAGACGGCTGACGGGATCGAACGCCGCGGCTTGATATTTTACCCTCCTCTGCCGGACAGCGTCAGGACCGGCTTGGCGGCACTGTTGCACGTCTTGCGCCGGTTCGGGAGAGATTTCCAACTCCTGATCGCCATGGCCATCTTGAGTAGCCTTATCGCCCTGTTAACACCGATCCTCACAGGCAAACTTCTGGCCGAAATCATCCCGCGTGGGGACGAATCGATGTGGATCGCTGCTCTCGGCGCGCTGGGAGTGGGGGCGCTGGGGGCGGCGGCGTTCGATGTCGTGGGCGCTTTGGCGGCGTTGCGAATCGAGGGGCGGACCGACGAACAGTTGCAGGCCTCCATATGGAACCGGATGGCTTCCTTACCGACATCGTTCTTTCGCAGATTCACCGCGGGCGATTTAGCCGACCGCGCGAATGGCGTCGGTCTGATCAGACAGATGCTGACCGGCGCCACCGTGCATGGCTTGATCAGCGGCATGTTCTCCGTATTCAGCCTCGGCCTGCTGTTCTACTACAGTTGGACGCTTGCCCTGTACGCGTGCGGTATCTCACTCGCCCTGGTCGCTGGATCATGGATTCTGGTGCGGCGCCAAGTGCATCACTACCGCGCGGCGTTCCGCGTGCAGGGGCTCATCGACGGGTTCGTCTTCCAGATGATAACCGGGGTCGGCAAGCTCCGAATGGCAAATGCCGAACACTGGGCGTTGGCGATCTGGGCGCGGCGATTCGTCACTCAGCGACGTGCCGTACTCGCCGCACGGTCCTGGGGGGCCGGCCAACACACTCTGAACGCAATGTTCATGCCATTGTCCCTGCTCACCCTCTTCGCCTTCATATGGTATTCACTCATCGACGGCGGAGCGCAAGAATCCTTCGATCTCGCGGACTTTCTCTCCTTCAACGCGGCGTTCGGACAGTTCGCCACTTCGATCGTTGCTCTGACCGGCGCGTGGACGACGATCAGCAGCACCATTCCGCTGTTTGAACGTGTCCAACCGATCCTCGAATGTCAGCCCGAGAGCAGCGGCGACAGTTTCATTCCAATGGATCTCACGGGAGACATAGAGTTCGCGCGGGTCACGTTCCGCTACCTATCGGATTCGCCCAACGCGGTGGACGATGTCTCTTTCCGAATACATCCGGGCGATTATGTCGCGTTTGTCGGGCCGTCCGGTTCCGGGAAATCGACAATCTATCGTTTGCTGCTCGGATTCGAACGGCCCGATTCGGGCACGATTTTAATAGATGGCCACGACCTCCTGCATATTGATCTGCCCACCGTCCGCAACCTTATGGGCGTTGTGCTGCAGGACAGCAAGCTAGTCGCCGCGAGCATTTTCGAGAACATTTCGGGCTCTTCCTCCTTGACCATGGAAGAGGCTTGGGCGGCAGCCAGGGCTGCTGGGGTCGAGGAGGACATCCGGGCCATGCCAATGGGCATGCATACCGTGCTACCCGAGGGGGGTATCGGCCTATCCGGCGGACAGAAGCAAAGGGTGCTGATCGCCCGCGCTCTGGCTCGCAAGCCGCGGATCATACTGTTCGATGAAGCTACCAGCGCTCTCGACAATCGGACCCAATTAATCGTTCAGGAATCGCTCCAGATGTTTAACATCACACGCATCGTCATCGCTCATCGTTTGAGCACGGTCCGCGAAGCAGACAAGATATTCGTGATGAAGGAGGGACGGATCGTCGAGACCGGGCGGTATGAAGAACTCATGGCTCAAGGAGGCGTCTTCGCCGACTTGGCGCGCCGACAGGTCGTCTAGCAGGGCGGCAAGCGGCTCCCTCTTCATTCGCCTCTGAGGCTCTGACTCCGAGTCTTTCGAGGTAGTCCACAGGCTCCCGCCCTACGACCCCGCCCATATTTAACATCGCCGACAAAATTCTGAAATTGACCCGTCCGGGTTGGAAAACGACACTACCGAGCAGGTCTGCATGCGAAATCGACATTGATAGCCGCTATTGAAAGATGAGATAAGGCCACCGAGTACCCATGTTTATGCCGGACAGGTGGCTCAGCTTGGGCCAAGACGTTCATCTGACTAGCCTGGAATCCGATACGGTAGCTGAGAGAGCACTGCTCGGAAGGGGACAGCCGTTCCGCTTGGTTTCCCGGCTCTGGATAATGCGCGTGGGCGCGTGGCATCTCCATGAGCAGCAATTTCGCCGGGGATCCTCCGAGTCCAACTCAGAAGGATACCTGATTGTGCCACCATGGTGTTCAATCCAGGACTATTCCGTGGATTCAAGGGTGTCTTGCGAGATACTGCGACAGCAGTTAGGGGGGATCTAGAATCAGACGGGGCGATCTGTGTTCATTTACCTCACGAATCTTCTGCCGGCCCACCCAGGATAAAGTCCCCGACCGTACCTTCGACTACCGGATCCAGGCCTGTAATCCGGGCAAAGCGTGAGGGGTTTCCTGTACCCAGCCCGCAGGGGGAAATACCCAAGTCCGTGGCCACAAGGTAGAGGGTCTGATAGAGTGCGCCGACATTGCGCAGGATCGTACCGTAGGAGATCGACCTGTATTTCCACATCACCCGTCCGAACCGCGCGCTTATTGCGAGTACGATCTGTGGGTCGGCTTGAAAAGCGGTCGCCACCTTCGCTTCCTGGACCACCCAATCCAGTTCTTCATCGTAGTCCCGGACCTTCACGAGATCGTGAGACTCTGGATCGTAGTGGTACATTCCCCTTGCCAGTCCGTCGCATCGATTGACCACAGGATAAATCTCCAACTCGTAACTGGCCCCACCGCTCGGATAGGGCCTCTTTGATATATCGAGATTTTCGCTCTTTCCCTGCATATTGTAAACTGGATATTCGGCTCTCTCCTGTATCCGGGCGGCACGATCAAGCAGGGCACCGAGTTGCTCAAGGGAAATCAATCGGCTTTCGTCGTATTTCCTGTATGATCGGCGGCGCTTGAGGACATCAGTAAGTGGATGCGAGGCCAACTCTTCGGAGGCGGGCGGAAGGGGGCTCCGCTTCCCGTGCCATCTTGGGCGCACCGCAGGCAACGGCTCAATTTCGCCGATAAAGGGATAGAGTCCCCCCGCCGGATCGCTGTACCCACCGATCCGGTTCCGCCAGTGGAAGTGCAGATCGTGAAACTCCCACATGGTGACAGCATTTCGGCGAGCTGGAGACTCTGCCGGTTCGGACTCCAGAAATCCCTCCGCCTTGAGGAGGCGGCGGACCAGAGGGGTATCCAAATCGCAGAGTTGTGGGCAGTAGAGGCGGACGCCCGCCAAGGGTGACTCGAGGATCCAGAATTCCCCAAATCGCCTCAGGCATGCGAAGCGATCCAGACTGATCGCAGGATCGGGGACTTCTCGCGAAAATCTCGGGATGTGGCTCTCCCGCTGGGGCAGGAGAACGAGCGTCGTGCCTGCTTCGTTATCAAGCAGGAGCTGAAGCACACGATACTGATACAACCGTTGCAGAGCCAGCATATATTGCGCGGCGAGAAGAGCCCCCCCCCTAGCGATCACCCCGTTGCGAAGTTCCTTCAGCGTAGCGCCAAGGTTCAGGGCGGCGTTTGCCGGCTCCAATGCCTTGGTGTACGCTATCAGTGCCGGGATCGGGAACGACAGTCCTTTTACAAGATACGTCTTGCGGTCTTCCGAGGCACAGATCTCCACACCTTCAATCAGGCGGACACGGAAACGCGGATCATTGATCAAGTGGACCAAGCTCATCAGGCTCCCCTTCAGATGAAAACCGGTACGGGATTGAGATCTTTCTCTGCGGTGGGCGTGTCCAGCCATCCCATCGCCACAGGCACCTCGTACAAACGCCCGGGAGCAAACCGCGTCCAGAAATGCCTCATCCCAGGCACGATGGTTCGCATCACCGGCATGCCGACATCCAGACGGGTTTGATCGAGTACCAGGAACTCCATACCCCGCTCCTCAACCATCGACTGACAGAGTTCGACATCCTCGCGCGTGTCGGAAGTTTTCGGGACCGTATAATCACTGGCAATCCTCGTGGCCATGGACGGCGACGGAGAGAGATACGGGTGATCGGCCAGTTTGGCATTCTTCCACCACCACAAGCATTCCGGATCGTCGAAATAGTAGCCCCCACCTTCCAGATTTGCCTCCAGTACTGCAACCGCATATTGGTTCAACTCGCAGACCGCCCGCATTGCGGCGATATAGGGATCGAAGTGCGCTCCCGCCGAGAAAATAATATCTTCCTGTTCTTTGTCAATTCGACGGGAGACCGCAACTATCACCGGGATACCCATATCATGGGTGATATCGATAAGCCAGAAATCCCGGTTGTAGCGGGCGTAGAACTCTGCAGCGTTAGAGAGATACTCGTCGCCGAGGCTATCGATGTCGAACGCCGACAAGCGAATTCTGTTGTACCACCAGCAGGCAAACGCATCTCGCTCCACCAGTTCGAAGAATCCCTGGAGGATCGCTTCTTCCCTCGTATTACCCGAAGCACAGCCATTCGAGTCCGGCCCGCAGTAGAGATTCCCTATGTCTTCCGGCATGGAAAAGTAAAGCATCGAAGTCGGCAGGTATCGGTTGCGCTTCTGGGTGAGAGACCAAACGGGGCTCCAGGACATCTCGACAGTAGGATCGAAACGTTTCGGGACGAATGCGAACCGATGTCCTCTGGCATTGATCTCCTCGGCGTGACGGTACTGCCAGTCGCTGAAGTTCAACACCACCCGGGGGTCTATGGCCTCTCCGTCAGCGAAGTCATTAAACGCGGAGGATTGGCGAATTTCATCTCCGTGATATACCCCGGAATATCGCTCGACCGCCTCGCATAACGCGCTTGCTTCCGCCTGATCACTGGTACTTCCCTTGCCCGAACTATTAGAGCGCAAGCTGTTCTTGAGGTGAAACAGGGTACGGGCCTTCAGCGCAAGGTTGCTCCCCGCCCAGCAGACATGCAACCAGGGTTCTGCTTCGTCCGAGGTTCGGACCAAGGCGTTAACGACACCACTGACAGGATTCACAAGATGCCGGTAGCGCTTTACAGTTTCGGAGGGCGGCACGGAGCGGAACCCCCCGCTTTCGCGCACCAGCTTGGGGCTTGATTCGAGAACCACTGGGAGTGCCGGCCGGTCCGGTCGATAGAGGGCCGGGTCGCCACAAGCCATGCATTGCGGACGGAGGGTGACCGGATGCAATTGGGTCTTCGACGTCGTCGTCTCCACGGAGACCACATTCCTGTCCAGCACCGCGAGCTCGTCGAACACGACCCACTTCGCCAATTCAAAAGCAGCCATGCCCACAATGGCATCAGCGTAGCAGTTCGGCAGCGGTGCCGGGGACGCCCCCCTCCCCCCGGTCGTCTGCAACAGATAGCTCTCCACCTCCAAATTGCCAGCCAGTCGATGGGACAGGCATTCCCAACAAAACCTGTTCTTGTATTTTTCTTCAGTCTTGAATATCGGACCGAACATCGGATAATTCCCAGATGGTCTGAGCAGCATCCAGGGGATTCCATTATCCAGATTCTTCCGGTTGACCGCTGCGTGCGAATCATCCAGGTAGTTGTCTGTAATGACCACTGAGATATCCGGCCGTGAGCATGTGACGGAAATGCCTAGTTCCCTCAGCGCCCGCTCGAGCGCACCGTTGCCGCCGGACACTGATATGCTGGTCGCCCCCAACCGCCCCTCTGCCCAGCGGGGTGTGGCCCCCATCCTGCACCAGAAGCTGGCGTACTCCCTGTCCATGCGAAAGTCGCCGGATACGACATGCCCGTTCCGCGCAAGTGAAACCAGTGCCGAAGTCACTTGCAGATAGGAATACCTGTCGGCGAGTGCCGAAACCACCTCCTGCCGGGAACGCGCTCCATCCAGTAGTGGAAGCAAATCACCGTAGAGCTTGCCTGTCAGGACATGGGTCAAACTTTCTGACACGAGCAACAGGGCATTCTCTTCGGCGGATCGAATCGAGAGGTGTGGGGCGAGAATTGGACGTTCCACAATTCCGCGATCAGCCTCGGTGGTACGGCGGATATTCCGCGCCCCCGATTGCCCACTGACTTTGATAGGTGCGTTCATGACAGTTTTACACTCCGTTCACCAATCCCTCGTCTTTCCGGGCGGCCAGCGAAAAGCCGATGTGGGCACGCTGCGCTGCAACGTAAGGCTATGCATCGGCAGCCAGTGTCACGAAAACGTTGGCGAGGGCAGGAATCCCGTCGATTCCCGACAGGTCATGGCGGTGGTCGATCCATCGATCAGCAAACCAAGTCCCGTATCCGTCTCGGCTTTTTCGCATACTCGTGGCAGCGCGCCGGTCCCGGCAGATCGAAACGGCACCAGCCGGGTCAATCCAGCGAGCGAGACGAGGCAGGGCAGATGGTGCATAGGGTCGAGGTCTCCCGTGGTTCTCCGGCGGAGCCTCTCCGATGGCCATCACCGCCTCCCTCCAGCCTTCCAAACCACCCGCATAATCGCCGCCCGAATACATCCATACCTTGCGGTCACTGGCCACTTCATATACCCGGAGAGCGTGCTCCCTCAGACAGGATCGCTTTGACAGGGTGAGTACCAAGCCTCCGGCGCCAACCGCATGTCCTGCTCCATGTTCGATGCCGGACTCAATGTGGCGGACATAGTCATCTGCCGCTCCGGCCAGTGCCTCAACCCCCAGCGTGGTCCATTCGGACCGACCCAAGCGATCACCCAGGTCAATGAGCGCACTCGCGAGACCAGATCGGCCCGATAAGACGTCAAACGCCATCGGGGCGAAAAAACGGACGCCTGAAAAAATGTTATGAGTAAGGCTTATCCAGTTTGGGTGTCCATAAACATTGCGCACGGCAAGATCGCAGATTTCACTTCCGATCTCTTCCGCCCATTCCAGGAGATCGTCGGGCTTCGCTGGGGAGGCAGCAGATGCGTCCGTCTTTAGCCGAGGTGGAAGCGACTGCCTCTGGGAAAGCAGGGTGCGCAATACTTCCCGACTCTGCTGTCCACCTCCAGGACGGAAAAAATGCTCGTTCCGCCGGATGGATTCCAGCGCGCTGGCAGGAAAAAAATCCCTTTTTCGCTCGCCCCTAGTTCCCCAAATGTCCCTGGAGTTCGGTCGTGTCACGAACAGCGGAATGTCCATGCACCGGAGATCACGCGAGGCGGCCTCTCTGATTTCTCCAGAAACCAAAGGGAATTTGTTCAAGTAGCGGTGTAGACGAATCTCTCTCCAGACACTGTCGGACAGTACGGACGGAAGCATGGATTCCTGGATTATTCGGTAGCAGGTCCAGGTATCGATTAGAATCATCCGAACCGGCGCATCGTCGATCTCCTCGAAGATTTCGAGGATCCGCTTCCGTACCTTGGGTAAGGAAAGATCGTCGAGTGCCTGGAGGTAGCCCGCCTCGAAAGAGTCAAAGTGGCCCGAGATGTCCGCGTGTTGTCCGTCGGGGAATCTGGGGGCGAATGCTTCACACAACCAAGTCGCCGTTTCCCCCGAACGGTCAGGGTATTTCACCGGCAGAGGGTGACGGCCTGGTTTCGACACGCAGCCCAGGTCGCAAGGATCCTCGCCCTCCCGAGTGGGAAACACGAAGGGGAGAATTCCGACGGCTCCCATCCGCAGGTCGAACTGATAACGCCGCTCCGCCTCAGGCGTCAACCTCGTAACTCCCTCGGGCCATGGCACCTCAGGCTGTATCAAAGTTTCGAAATCGACAAATCGAGGCGTCTCGCCGTCGGCAAGCAAATTATCGAACCAGAAATCCATCGCACCCAGATAATGGAGCACTCCCAGCCAGCCGCCGAGCGACCGGTAGAAGTTCTCGGCCTCCCGGTTCTCCAAAATGGGGTTGGCCTCCACCAGATTCTCCCACGCGTAGCGGCCTCGTAGAACCACTTTCGGGGCCGTCAACTCGGAACGGCTCAAAAGTTTCGCGACCCGGCCCATGGCCCATGCCAAGCGCAAGTCCTTTGACTTGAAGACCACCCCGCCCCTACTGAAGCGAAGGATGGAAACTGACTGTCCCCCCGCGTGCGGGTCTCCAAGAGCGGAGTCAATAGCAATCAATTCTCCTGGATCCTCACCGTTGAAGAAATGATTTGCAAGAACGGGGCGATCTTTCGCCGCGGCACGGAGCATGAACAGGAGATGCTTTCGCCAGTTGCTCACCAGCTGCCCGATCACGAATGCGAGAACCGGGCTCTGTTCGAAGCGCCGCCCCCAAGAAATTTCCTGAATCCCCAACATATGCTCGTAGGACCGACGGGAGTAGGTGAGCATTTCGAAGGATCTGGCAAGGACGTTGAGGGGCCCGCTCAGCGCCTCTGGACCGTGCGGCATCCCTTCGGGCCACCGGGCTTCAATATAGCTCCGCATCCAATCGATGATCGCAGGAAGACCAGCATCTCCCGTGTCGCCCAAGCGTTTGTGAATTCCGCAGAAGGCTCGTCCCCAGTCCGGGAGCTCGCCGACAAGACGTGCATCTCTGAAGCCGAGGAGGTAGTCGTCTAGGGAAATGCCAAGCCGTTCTGCGTGTGTCGCCACGCCGTCCCGCGACCCGAACGCTTCGAACAGCTTCTCCTCACGACCCCGGACGAACTTCGACTCGGTCTCGACCGGCTCGAAAGACCCGCTATACAGACGCTCCTGCGGAGGAGCAGCCCGCGCAATTATGGGTGCTAAGTCGCTCGTTTTCTGGCGGAAATACTCGTCTATGGACTTAGCAGATTCCATAAAGCCTGCTCTCATCTTTCGTAGTCGGATTAAGTAAACTATCAATTTTGTTGATGTTTTTCGTTATTTCCCGGCACAAGGATCCTACATTGCTCAGCTCGAATCCATCCGCTGGCCTGAGACTCCCCCCCCCCTGCCCCTTTGATCTGAGACGGGAAAACGCGCTGCCCGCAAGGCGATGAGGGGGCCGTACCAGCCGCTGGAATTGCCATGCCTGCCAGATATGGCGACCACACATCCTGCCTGGAGCGGTCTTCGAGAAGGCCTCGGATCCCGCTTCAAAAATGGACCCTGGCTACCAACCTGATGCTGAGTGCCAGGAGAGATCCCATCAGTAGCAGTTACCGACTTGCTCGGGATTGCAACCTGAATCGCCCCGGCCGCGTGGGACGTGCAGTCGCTGATTTTGACGCCCGGTAGGAATAGGGTCATTGAAACCTGCGTGGGTAGCCATCACACACGCGGGGGGGCGTCTATATCCAGATAAAACCGGACGTGGGGCCGGGATAGACGCCGTCATTGGCGCGACGGGATGGAGCGGGACGGTTGCGCCACGGCTGCTCTTGAACCGCCGGGGCTTGATATTCCAGCCCCGGCGGTGTCTGAACCCTATCCAGATCAACCGATAACGACGGGTGTATCAATCTCTCTCCGGATTAGGGAGCACAACATGGATACGGTTCGGAGTATTGAAAACCAACTTGACGCTGGCACCCGCTGGAACATCGTATCCCTCCTCCTTCAACACGGCGGAGGGGTCTGCATCCATTTTTGCCTTGAAGTCCGGGTCTCCCCAGTACTTAGCCAATATGTCTGCATACGTCTGCTGTTTTCGCTGGGTGTTTTCAGTGTCCAGTATGGACTCAATGTACTTATTTACCTTTTCTTTTTGTCTATCTGTCGAATCAGTTGCCATCTATGCACACATCATCCTTGCCCACTTCGGAGAGGGGGTTCCAGTCATTTTCAGCTTGCGGAGCCAGCCGTCCCAGCGGTGTATGCGCTACTTATGCACCCGGGCGCTGTACTACACGCAAAAGTCCCAAGCGAACTTATGGTCCCTGCCGTCCCAGCGGTTGCGCCCCCGACGACCCTGTCGCCCAGAGCTTCATCCGTCAACACTACATTTGGATCCTCGCCGACCACGAAGTGGACCAAATCGTTCTGGTCGAGGAGCACATTCACTTCCGTGCCTTCCTTCACCTCGCTAGAGTCCAGCCCGAAAAACTCGAATATTTCCCGGGGACCTGACTGATCCACGGTGTTGCGGACGCCCGGTTCGTAACGATACCGATCCGCTGCTTCAAGGAAGGCTGAGATGTTAGTCCGATATTGGTCCAACGCCTCAGGGGAGGCCTCTGTGGGGGCACCGACTAAATAGGGAGTATTCATAATTGCCACCTCATGATTGGTTATCTTCGTTGCTTCAAAGTTATCCGGCCGATCCGGCCGATCCGATAGTGCCTGCCGTGGCTGCAGTTGAGAAAGAGGTGAAGGTAAGCATTGAGCTTAAGGTTCCGACAGAGCCCGCGCTGCTCGCACAGCCACCACCCGCGACGGCCTCAAGCTGCTCGTCACTCAGCGCGGCGTTCGGGTCAGCCGGGATCACGAAGTGTTCGACTTGTGCGGTATTCATGACAAACACGATTTCCGGCTCCCGCGGGTCGTCCACCCCGAAATCCGTGAAGGCGTTTTCCCGTTCCTCGTCTCCCCTGCGATTCAATCTATCAAGGATGTCCGGGTCAAGGCGGCATCGCTCCGCCAACTTAATTGCCTTCTCAATGTTCCCGGGCGAATTGGCGAAGGCTTGTGCCTCGGGCGAGAAGCCCTCAAAGCGAGTGGTTTCCATATCCGTGTCCTCCTCTAACAGTGTGATTAAATGTCCCATATCAGGAAAATTCTCAAATTGCAAGACCTCAGCTCGACTTTGTGCATTAGGCTGCGCAGCAGAGGGCGTACTGCATCCGCCTGATCTTGTCGGGCGGAATTATGTTTGGTTCCCGGTGTGGCGGGGAGCGCGATAAATTGTTTCCAAGCCAGAGTTGGCATCGTATGGCCGCGATGGCCTCGGAGAAGGTGACGCGGGTTTGCTGGTACCAGGCGGCGGCGTAGGACAGGGGGTTTGTCGAGAGCAGGTCTGTGGCCCAGAGGCAGACGAGGCTGTAGAGCCCGCAGAGGACGGGGGGGGGGTCGTGCGATCGCCGCGTGTGACCACGGGCGTTGTGTTTCGCGCCCGAGATGGGCGCGCAGTTCCTGGAAGGTGACCTCGCCCTGCCCGCGCCGCACGAAGGGGGCGAGGATCTTGGCCGGCGCCATGTGGGTGTCGGTGCAGAAGCACGCCTGCGGGTCGCGCGCGCCTTCCGGGTCGCGCACCCGCCCCCATCGGATGGCCTGGGGAGGGGTGCCGGGACGATACCAGAGCGCGGTATCGGAGATGATCTGGAGTGTCTTTTCCTTCGAACTTCCGTACCAGCGCGGAAGCGTGAGGCTTGGCCAGCGGGCAGCGGGGTCGTCAAGGCGGGTCTGGAGCTTGGGCAGGGGCGGCCCCTTTTGCCGGGGTCGACCGCGTTTGTTCGGGTCGCGCGGCGGCGGGGGCGCGAAGAGGTTGGCATCGAGCCTCAGCCTGCTGATGAGGGTTGCGCGCTGTCCGAGGCGCCAGGCGAGTTCGTGGGTTCCGAAACTGCTGTCGGCGACGCAGACGATCGCGCGGTGCGGGACCCAGCGAAGGAGTTGACGCATGCCCTGTCGCGCCCAGGCGGTGAGTTGCTTGTGCCGCCGGCCTTGCCTGGCGGCGAAGCGTTCGGACGGGGCCAGGATGGTCAGGAAGGGCAGGGCCCTGATGCCCGGCGCCCAGGGCAGCGGGACAAGCCGCATGAAGCTGAGCCAGCGCCGCCCGCGGGTCTTGACGCAATGGCCATGGCGGGAACGCACCGGGTCGCGCTAGATGCCGCGCGCCTTGAGACGCGCGCCCCAGCGGCGCTCGAGGGTGTCATCGAGCCCGCTGATGATCGGTCCCTGCCCGGCAAGCCGCGCCACCAGCACGCGCACGAGCCGGCGTGAAAGGTCACGCGGGTCCCAGCGGGCGCGATTGAGAACCTGAGGGTCGGACGAGAAGGTCTCGCACAGCGCCCGCCCGGTCACCCGCAGGCAGGCCGACACGGTGCTCTTGCCCGGCGCCAGCCCCGCTCCCATGACCAGCCCCGCCCCCCGCCGCCAGGTCGGGGAGGAGAAGGCGCCTCGAAAGGGCTCCCGCCAGTCGATCAGGAACGGCGGAACCGGA
Source organism: uncultured Binatia bacterium (SeqCode) (assembly GCA_965116085.1). Lineage (GTDB taxonomy): Bacteria > Desulfobacterota > Binatia > Bin18 > Bin18 > Bin18. The sequence continues at coordinate 2,078,306 of OZ220487.1, read as the reverse complement.
TCGCCGCTGGCGCTCGAAGGGTCGTCGCAATGTGTCATGACGACCGTCGGATCCAGAAGCATCCGGCAGGCAAGGGCGCCCGCATGCGACCGGGTGAATCAGCAGCGCGGCAGCGACAGAAGCCCTCCCATCCGCTATCACTGCTTCATGGCCGCCTCCGACCCCTGTCTGGCGCGCCTCGAAGCGGTCAACAAATCCAGGGGCGGGGGCGGGACGGTCACCAGGGGGCGCGGCGGCTACAATCTGTATCTCACGGCCCCGCAGGCACCGATCGCAAGGCTCCCGCCGACAGGCTCAGGGGACACGATGAGGGGGCGCTACCGGTCCTGGCGCCAGTCCTGGCAGGACGGCGGAGACATGGGGGGCCTCGTGCTCCCGCTCGAACAGGCCCTCGACGAAATCGCCAAAAACGAGATCTTCTGGACATGGACGTGAGGTAATTTTGTACAAAGTCGAGCTCTGAGCTTGAATTTTTTTGGCTGATCAAAATTAAGAGATTGCACCCCAAAGAAAGGCACTACCCAAGTCCGACACGCTGGCAGACGGCTGGAGATTGACCCCCTCAACTTGTCTGAGACGCTAGACGGACTGCTTACCGGTATTGACAAACTCGCAAAGAAGGCCTGCACATTGCTTCATCATGAAGCCCACAGCGCGGACCGCGCGCTGCCTGAGCGGTTGTTACCGTGACGGGAGCGGGGGTTCTCTCTATGGCAGGCGGGGGTGGGCACCCCGAAAGGGACGGGCAGGAGGTTCTGGGTCTTCAATAACACGGCCGTGAAATTTGGCACGTGCACCGAGAAAGACGTCGTGACCGATGACGGCACCGAAGCCGCAGACCTCGGCGTCCAGGAGGCCACCGACAATCAGCCCGCGGGCGAGCCACGCCGCGACCGACCCCCCCCCCCCCGCGACCGCCCTCTTCTTCTTCTCGTACTTCGAAGGCACGGACGGCCAGCAGTACGACCAAATCAGGGATCTGAGGTGGCATCATATTACTGGGTCGGGATAAGAACCTGTGGCCGTGAGCCCACAAACAGATCTAATACGCTGTCCACCAAGGGGGCTGCAGAGAGCAAGGACAATAAGCAAGCCATTCAACTACTACTTAATTGCAGCGGGAGCCGGCTATGGCCTCTGCAATCTACAGGACTAGGGCGTGTTCCCCTATCGCAATCCATCGACGAGCAGTGCGAAGCCGAGGAATACCCCGGCGCGTTTCTCGAACCGCGAGCGGAGGGAGCCCGTCCCGGCGAGCACGGGCTGGCACCGAGAAGTCTATCTTCCCTCCCTCCGCTCATGGACCTGTCCCGGAACACGGACTGGCGTCGTGCGGGCGACTGAGGGCATCCCACTCTATTTGGCCTGTCCCGGTGAGCACGGACTGCCGGGTGGAGCAGCCGCGGCCACCCTAGGAATCTTGGGGGTCCAGCCGCCTTGGGGGCGGCCGCTGGAGAGGTTTCGTTTTTTTGACGTCCTCGTTCCAGCGGGATTGCCCCTTGACACCAGGGGGCTGGCAAGAGGCACGGCCTCAAGCCTGAGGCATCCGCTGCAGTGACTCGAAGACCCGGGCGAGAATGCTCTATCCTCGACCGGCGCTTCAGGCGAGGGAGGTTGGTATGACAGGTGCCAAACCCCACAGGTACCCCTCGCCATTGGCAACCCTGCCCGGCGACATACAGGAAGGTGTTGAGCACCTGGCAGGTCGACAGGCTGACGGTACCGCGCTGCACCGGAAGGGGGGACGCAATACGTTCGTAGTGAGATCGGGTGAGGACCGCCGGGGGCTGTTCCCCTATCCCCCTGACACACAGGGACATGACACGCTCTCACCACAGGGGCAAACCATCCATACACTAAAACACCCCCCTTCGCTTGACACTCCCTGATCCCCTCAGTATCGTTTCCTCCACATGGGTGCTGCCGAGGAAATCGTTGCCATTGTTGATGAAAACAATACTATAGTGGGTTCTGCGCCGCGGAAGGAAATGCGCGCCAGGGCCCTGCCCCATCGGGCCACGTATGTATTGGTCTTTAATACGCGCGGCCACCTCTATGTCCAGAAGCGGACCATGACCAAGGATGTCTTTCCCGGCTATTACGACCCGGCCGCGGGTGGCGTCGTGTTGGCAGGAGAAGAATACGAGCAGGGCGCTCTCCGTGAGGTTGAAGAAGAGATGGGCATCCGAGGCGTTCCCTTGACACCACTCTTCCGGTTTTGTCACCAAGAGACACACAACCGGGTGTGGGGCGCAGTCTTCTCGTGCGCATACGATGGTGAAATCGTCCTGCAGGAAGAAGAAGTCGAGAGTGGCGTGTTTATGCCCGTCTCTGATGTGCTGCAGCTGGCCCAGACCGAGCCGTTCACACCGGATGGCCTCTACGTGTTGAAACGCTATCTGGCGGAGTGTCCGACCTAGGCCGGGGCATGAGAGGCCGGACGGCACTCCGCCCACCCCCTCACCTTTGCTGCATCTTGCGGTGCGCCCCAAGCGCTCATACTGATTGGCAGAGGCCCCCTCAAACTCCCGCCGACCACCGCCCCATCTCCAGGTCCACGGCGTACTCCGCCTTGTGGGCCAAGTGGGTGCGCCTGTTCTTCATCTTCGAGATATTCGCATCCGGGTCTGCGGATGTCCCCATTCTTCATGAGACCCCTGCATCGCACGCTTGCCGTCGAAACGCGCCAGCTCCCCTCGCCGTGAACTCCACTCTACAAACCCGGTTCTCTCATGACGATTCACCTCAAGCAGTTTCATCACAGACCGTTAGGTACCGTCGGACAGAGGGGCTTTCGCGACCTTGCCATTGCAGGACTCCGCCTGCCCCCGGTCGAGTATTTCGAATGCCAGTGCTAGGATCTTGGCTGATACAGTAAGCGCAGGATCCTATAGACTAACGCCTTGCGGATGTATTCCACATAGCCTGACACATTAAGGAGGACGATCATGGGCGAACTCACTCGGCTATCTGCAACCGCGGCAACGAGAGAACTGACCGACGCCATTGAGCGGGATGGCGCGGTTATCGTTGAAAATTTGATCGAGGAAGGGCAGGCGCAGGCAACCCTTGATGATCTGATGCCGCATATCCAGGCCACCCCAACCAGCCGGGATGATTTTGCCGGCTACCGGACCACACGCACCGGTGCTCTGGTGGCGCGTTCTCCGACCTGTCGGGATCTCGTCATGCACCCCAGTATCATCGAAACTTGCGACAAGTTCCTCCTGCCCAACTGCAATCGCTACCAACTCCATCTGACCCAGGTGATCCGCCTGATGCCTGGACAACAGAAGCAGCCCTTGCACCGCGACCGTCTGGTCTGGGGTGATTATTTGCAGGGGGTTGAACCCCAGCTCAGCACGTTATGGGCGCTGACGGACTTCACTTATGAAAACGGCGCCACTCAAGTCGTGCAGGGCAGTCCGGCTTGGCCCAAAGGCCGCGAGGCAAAAGCAGAAGAGATCAGCTATGCGGAAATGCCACGGGGCTCAGTCCTGGTGTATTCCGGGACCGTGCTACACGCCGGTGGGGCAAATAACAGCATCGCCGACCGAGTAGGATTGAATATCACCTACTCGCTTGGCTGGCTGCGGCAGGAAGAAAATCAATACCTCTCCTGCCCGCCGGAGATCGCCAAGGATTTGGACCCCGCTCTCCAGGAACTTCTCGGCTATACCATGATGAGTTATGCCCTGGGCTATTTCACCCCACCCGGCCCGGCCCAGGCAGAGTCAGGTCTCCGTCCGCCGGAATGCGCCCTCGGCCGTCGGCCGCGGAAAAACCGGCGCAAACTGGAACTCCCGGCGTCTTAGGCGGTTTGCAGTTTCGAGACGCCCTTGAGGCTGAGGTAGACGAGCAACGCGGCGCCAAAGCCGGGAACGCTCTCGTTAATGTATACGCCCCAGTCCAGCATATTCCAGACGATGACGGTTGTTCCCCCGGCCAAAGCGACAAGCAAGGCACCCCATTCGGAAATCGTGTCGTTAAGGAGGCGCAGAACCAGCACACTACCAATGGACGCGCCCAAGCCCGCATACGCAAAGGCGACCAGGGAGAAGACATCCTGTTTGGCAAACAGGGCCAGGAACGTCGCCGCAAACGCCACACTCACCGTCCCTACCTTGGCCTGAAAGAGGGATTGTTTCGGCGGTTCGGGCAAATCCCGCATCAGGGAGGCCGAACAACTCAGAATCTGCGAGTCGGCCGTGGACAGGGTGGAAGAAAAGACCCCTGCCAGCACAAAGCCGACGGCAAGCGGGGGCAGCATCTCCTTGGCGGATAAAAAGAGGGCCAATTCAGGCTCGAAAGCGCTCAGGTCTTGCAGAATCACGCGGGTGCTCAGTCCCACCAGCGTGAAGAGGATGGTAAACAGTGCCTCAAAGGTATAGTTGGCGATGATGAATTTCTTGGTGTCCTGGGCGTTTTTCAGGGCCATGGCACGAATGAGGACGTGGGGCTGCCCGAGGATGGACATGCCGAAACCCAACGCGCCGAAGCAGAAGATCATCCAGCCGGGATAGCCGCCAATGGAGAGGTTCTGAGGGATCAGGTCGGTGCCCGGTGCGGTCGCGTTGAAGCTGTCTACCAAATTGGCAACACCGCCTTCCTTGACCACGGCCATGACGAGGATGAGGAGCAGGCTCAGGGTCATCATGACCATTTGGGCGCTGTCCGTCCAGATGGAAGCCCGGATGCCCCCGGACCAGCAGTAAAAGAGAATAATGGCCGTGCTCAGCAGAATGCCGACATACAGCGGTTGCCCGAGAGCCACTTCGAGGGCCATGCCGCCCGCCTTCAGTTGGGCCGCGGCGTAGAAGCTGAGAAAAAACAGGGTCAGCAGGCCGATAAAGCGGCGCAGCAGGACGCGGTTTTCTCCGTTCCAGAAGGTGAGCAGTTCGCCGATGCTCAAAGCCCAGCCGCTGCTGTTCATATACTGCAAACGGGAGACAGTCAGGGCGTAGACGAGCAAGTGGCCCAACAGCAGGCCCAGACCCAGCCAGATGACCATGGTCCCATTGAGGTAGGCCGCCCCCATGAAACCAGCGAAAATAAACCCGCTGAATTTGCTGGCGCTGCTGGAAAAGGCTAAGCTGTAGGGAGAGATACTCTGGCTTGCCAGAAAGTAATCCTCTTCCGATTGCCGGCTCTCTCGGACGGCGAAGAAGCCGACCAGACAGGTAAGACCGAGCAGAAAGAAAAGGAAGCCAGCCAGCATCGCAACTCGCGACTCTATGTCACAGCACTTGGGCTGTCAACGGATTCTCCACCGAGGAAACCGGCACTTCCCGTTCAAGGGGGTCCTGAGCGCCCAGGGGAGTTTCTGGCACACGGGGCAAAGGCGGCGGGCCGGGCAGATGTGGAGCGTGCCGTGCCAGATGGAGGCGGGCAGCGGTCGCCCGGCCGCTTACGCCTCAGGCAGGACGGTATACTCCCGCTCGGCGTACGGGAACCCTGCCAACTCAAAATTGGACTGCTCGTAGGGTAGGTGGCGGTTTATGTAATAGGCGCGAATCTCCGCGATTTTCTCCCCCCGAAAAACATACCACTCCGCCCCACGCATGGCCTCGACTGTGCCGGTTGGCGGCGTCCATGTCATTGTCCATTCGATCACGCACTCATGCCCTTGGACCACCGCGTGATCACAGGTCCATGTCGCCTGAATACGCGGCTGCATCGTGGCCCAATAGCGAGCGAGAGAGGCCGCGCCTCGAATGGGAGCATGGTGTGTAAAGTAGTGAACAACGTCATCGGTAAAGGTCGATTGCATGAGTGCCACGTCTGCCGTACTACAACCGTGATAATATTGCTTTATAGTCTGTACGAATGGATGTTCCTGAGACATGATCTTCCTCCTGATATCAGCGGCGAGGGAAATTCTCCGTGCCGGACGGCGTCCGTGGCCGGTATCGCCCGAGACGGCCACTCAGCGGACTGCTCATCCAACTCTTCGAGCATCCACTCCTGCACCGGCCCGGCACACATGGCCGTACCAAAAAGTATCAGGAGCAGGAGGGCGTCGGCACCGACCAGACAGATTGCTCCTATTTTGACACCGCGCAAGAAGTCAGCGAGCATAGAGTTCCTGACGGTATCACAGCAGGAAGCGGACGGGAATAGCGAGGCGGGTCTGACGGGTCAGGAGTCCGGCATGACCCCTGACTCTCTTTTTAAGCAGTCCAAGCGTCTGAGCGAGATGACGCATTACCTGAAGGGGGCTTGGTTGAAACCCACCTTTCGGCCCAGATGGATGGCCCGGTCTGCGGGGCCGTATGCACCGGCTCAGGGCGCGTATTTTCTGCGAGCGCTGCGATAGTCGTCCGATTGAGCAGCCTACCGGGCAAACGCGGGTGCCTCATATTTCTTTCGGACGTACAACCCGACGGGGCGTATCACGGCCTACGGCCTCTCTCACAGCCGCTCAATGAGGCGATTAGCAGTCTGGACATTGACAGGTGCCGACCTGGACGGCGTGGCGATTCAAGCCGGTTCTCGCTCATCCTGACAGGTGGTTTCCGTGTGGTGCCCGAAGAGGCATGTTAGGGGTAGTGCGCCACTTCGTTTCGAACTCCTGCTCGACTTACGGACGCGCCTGTACTGACTGCAAACGGTCTCCTTTCCAAAGCCCGGCTCCCCTGCATCGTCGTTCAGCATATTCGCTCAGGGATACCGCATGCGTTGAGGACGGAAACGGATGTTCGACGCCAGGCGCGACACCTGATAGAGTTTGCCAAGTCCATGCGCCACGCCCTGCAGCTTCCTGAACCCGAACGCTTCATTCCTGACACCCACTGCTGGGGGGGCCAAGGTCTTCCCCTGCGGCCCACCCTTCCGGGACTATTCATCCCAGGTCGCCCTTGCCGTTCGCTGTGCTCCTCGTCGCTATTCGGGCAGCCCGGCGCAGCCGCCTCCGAGTCCAGGGGCCTTGAGCACGACGGAAACCACCCTGTCAGGATCCCTGACATATCGGGGGGGGGGGGGGTCAACATCGTCCGGCGCGCATGGAGTCGAATCCCTGCCGCGGTGCCGGTCGAGACAGGCAATCTGGCGTATTGGCAATGGGGGTGCTGGAGCTATGAAGACGGAACATTTCGATGTCCTAGTCGTTGGCGCGAGAATCTCCGGGATTGCCGCCGGCTATCATCTGCAGACCGCCTGTCCAGGCCGGACGTACTCCATTCTCGAACGGCGCGATACCATTGGAGGCACTTGGGATCTGTTCCGCTACCCGGGTATCCGCTCGGATTCTGACATGTATACCTTGAGCTACTCGTTCCGGCCTTGGACCGACCCAAAGGCCATCGCCGACGGACCGACCATCCTGCGCTACATCCGTGAGACCGCTCAGGAATTCGGGGTCGACCGCAACATTCGTTTTGGCCATCATGTCAAGCGGACTGCCTGGTCCACAGCGGAGGCACGCTGGACGGTCGAAGCCGAACGGACCGACACGAAGGAGCACTACCGCTTCACCTGCAACTTCCTCTTCATATGCAGCGGATACTACAATTACGACGCAGGTTACATGCCAGATTTTGCCGGAATCGAGGCCTTTCGAGGCCGGGTCGTGCATCCGCAGCAATGGACCGATGAGATCGAGTACGCGGACAAGCGCATCATCGTCGTCGGAAGCGGAGCCACCGCCGTGACCCTCGTCCCCGAACTAGCCAAACGGGCGGCCCAGGTCACGATGTTGCAACGCTCGCCCAGCTATATTCTCTCCCTACCGTCGAGAGACGCGCTCGCCACTGCGTTACGACATCTTCTTCCAGATGCCCTCGTCTATCGCTTGGTTCGGTGGAAAAACGTACTGATCGGAGCCTTCTTCTTTTGGTTCTGTCGCCACTCCCCGGAGCGTGCCAAAGCGGCGCTCTTGCGCCAAGTTCGTGCAGCGCTGGGGCCAGACTATGATGTTGAGCAACATTTTACCCCCCACTACAATCCATGGCAGCAGCGCTTGTGCCTGACACCAGACAGCGACCTGTTCAAAGCAATCCGCGCCGGCCACGTCTCGGTTGTAACCGACCATATCGAGACTTTCACGGCACAAGGCATCCGCCTGCGTTCGGGGAGAACCCTTGAGGCCGAACTCGTCGTGACGGCCACGGGTCTCAATCTGCAACTCCTTGGTGGTCTGGAGGTGACGGTCGATGGGGAGCCTGTCGCGTTCTCGAAGACGCTGACGTACAAAGGCGTCATGTTCAGCGACGTACCGAACCTCGCTTTGACTATTGGCTATACGAACGCGTCGTGGACGCTGAAATGCGATCTCACCTGCGCGTATGTCTGTCGCCTGCTCAACTATATGGAGACGAAGGGCTATGCTCAGTGCTGCCCGCGTCCACACGACTCGGACATGGAGCGAGAGCCGTTCATCGATTTCACATCGGGTTACGTCCAGAGAACAATTGCCGCCTTCCCCAAACAAGGCCCGAGGCCGCCCTGGAGAGCATCCCAGAATTATCTGCTCAATACCTGGACGGCCGCTTATGGCTCGCTGGCCGACGATGCGCTGAAGTTCACTCGACGGCCAGTTGAACGACGCCAGGATCCGCCAACAGACGATGCCCCGCCACCGGAGTGAGCAGCCGGCTGACCAGCCCTCTCCAAGAAACACGCTGCATCTCCGCGGGGAATAGCGGGGGAGAGCCATGCGCACGGTCGCTCGGCCCCTCATCTCACGGCGCCTCAAGGCCGCATCCGCCTGTTCCAGGCTGGGTCGCCGAGCCATGGGGCCGGCCCCCCTTCGCCTGCTCCTCGACCGTTGGCCGTCCATCGTAGAGTGCCCACAGCCATGCGCTCCCTTTGGCCCGATGTGCCGCCGCCCCTCAAAACAGTGCCAACTGATCCGCTTTCTTCCCCCGTCCCCTCACCTGACTCCGGCAACGTTCGAGGAGATGTTCCTCAACACCGGCTAGATACGGAGAAGGAGGCAGGGAGTGCACCACCCCACGCCAGCGGCGTTTCCTGGCATAGCACAGATAGAGTTTGGTCTTGGCCCGTGTGACACCGACGTAGAACAAGCGGCGCTCTTCCTCAAGATCGGCCGCCTCGGCTTCGCCCCAGGTGAGCGGGAGGATGCCATCTTCACAGCCGATGATGAAGACAACGGGGAATTCCAAACCCTTGGCGGCATGGAGAGTGAGTAAGGAGATCCGGTCGGCGCGCGGGTTCCGGGTATCGATCTGCGTTTCCAGCGCAAGGGTGGAAAGAAATCGATCCAGATCGTCTCCGCACTCCCACGCGACGGGCTGCAAGAGTCCAAGGGCCGCTCTTGTCTCCGCCCGTCCACGAGCCTCGGCTTTTTCACAAGAAGATTCAAGCCGCGCAACCAGCGCACCGTCGCCGGGCTGTTCACGCAGGGCATCAATCAGAAGCACCACCCCAGGATGGTCGAGCAGCCGTGTATGCGCGTATTGCTGAAACGGCATCCCTGAACGATGGAGGGCCTCAATGGCGACCCCTGCCTGGGCTTCCGTTCGGTACAGGATGGCGATATCAGCAAAGGAGAGGGCCCGGTCTTCGGCGTTCCGGGACCGACCACTGTCAATCGAAAAGAAACTGTGTCCCCCGAGCAGCGTTTCGATTGATTGCACGACGAACTCGGCCTCGGCTTTCTCTGTCCGCCCCTCGTGGATCGTGATTAAACTTGGGGGATGGGCCAGAACCGGAGTGGATTGCTGCTTGGACCCGGACGGCGCAATGACTTGGGAAGAGAAGGAGACGAGATTCCGGTCAGACCGATAATTCCGTGTGAGTCGAACGACTCGCGTCCCAGGGAAGTCGGTGGTGAACCGAGCGAAGAAACGGACGTCCGCCCCACGGAAACGATAGATCGCTTGGTCCGGGTCGCCAATCGCACAGATGTTTCCGTCGGACGGAACGAGCAGCTTGATGAGACGGACCTGCTGCTCGTCCACATCCTGATATTCGTCAATACACACCCATCGGTAGCGCTCACGATAGGCGTCACGCAGGCTGGTGTCGGCCTCAAATGCTTGGATTGTCCGACCGATCAGGTCGTCGAAATCGACGAGGTTCCGCGTGTCCAACTCCCGCTGGTATCGGTGATAGATGTCGGCCTGCGTAGCCTCGGCTGGCTCCTGCCCCGTTCGTTTTGCCACCGCAATGGTCAACAACACGCTGCGTGTCTGGCGGGCCGGAACACCGAGCGTTTCGTGCAACAGATCGTGGCGCTCCATATCCGATACGACCCGAAAGCCGCGCTGAAGACCCGCCGCATTCCAATGCTCCTGAAGGATGGACATCCCCAAAGCGTGGAACGTGAAGAGTGGGAGGGCTTCGGCAACAGCGGGCAGCAGACTGCGTAAACGCTCGCGCATTTCGTCTGCGGCCCGGCGGGTAAACGTGATGGCCAAGCAGTGTTCAGGATCGACGTGGTGATTGCGGATGAGATGCGCGATACGGTGAGTCAGGGTACGTGTTTTTCCAGAGCCCGGACCGGCAACAACCAGTAGCGGGCCGGCTGTCATCTCAGCGGCCCTTCGCTGGTCACGGTCAAGTCCAGCGAGGATATCGGCGGACGCTGCGACCACCGTGTCGTCTGAAGGCGCGGGCGACACCGTGCCGGTCGGGGTTTGTGGAGCCCCCACTTGCTGCCGCGCCGTCTTTTCCTGTTGTAGGCGGCCTGCTGCCTGCGTGTCGGGCGGTCCATTTTCCTGTTTGGTCTGGAGCGGGGGCTCTTGTGTGAATAATGATGCGCCGTTCGTCTTTTGGCGCAGTTCTTCCTCCCGAAATAGTCGAATCGTTCCGTATACGCCGTCATAGCCGGCTTCACGGATCACCTCTTGTGTGCGCAGGCGGGAGATGGCCTCCGCAACAAGCTCGTCGCCACTTCTCCGGATCTCTTCCAGCGGGACGTCGTTGATCAGTGACAGTTCGGGTCCAAGTTTGTTGAGCAAGCCTTCGTAGTGTTGCCCCACCTTCTTGCTCTTCGGACCCACATGCAGGATCTCGGACAGCAATTCGGGGAGGGGAACTAGGCTCTGGACCGCACCGGCAGTCTCGGGTCGGGTGCCGGCTGCGCGGTCAGCCAAATCGTCCACCCGATGCATCACACCGACCGTCAGCGGCTTGCCACATGCAGGGCAACGACCCTCAAGTTGTCTAGTCTGGTGCGGCAGGAGGCGAACCTGGCAATTGCGGTGGCCGTCCAGGTGATATTTGCCCTCTTCGGGAAAAAACTCGACCGTGCCCTGATAGCCCTGTCCAGTCTCCAGGGCACGACGGATCGAAAAATAGTCAAGCTCCGTATCAAACACACAGGCTTCACGCCCAAGCTTCTCTGGCGAGTGCGCATCGGAATTCGATACCAGCCGAAAGCGGTCCAGGGACGACACCCGCCAATTCATCTCCGGGTCTGACGACAAGCCCGTTTCCACCGCAAAGATATGGGGGGCTAAGTCAGCGTAACACTCGTCTATGGCATCAAATCCAGACTTCGAGCCCAGCGCGGCGAACCACGGTGTCCAGATATGGGCCGGCACAAGATACGAGCCGGGGTCTGACTCCAGTGTGATTTCCAGGAGATGGCGAGCATCCAGCCCCAGGATGGGTCGGCCGTCCGACTGCACATTGCCGATCCTGGACAACTGCTCGGTCATCCGTTCCACCACTGCAAAGTGCGGAGCGTATAATAAATGGTGAATCTTCCGGGTCTTATCGCCCTTCTTGTAGATCGTTGAGATTTCGACCGAGAGGAGAAAACGTGTCGCCCCCTGACACGCCGGCGGCAGCATCTGGATGACTTCCTTTTCCAACGCGGGTCGGAGGCGAAACAGGCCCGGCTCGGCCGGCACCAACTGCTCCTTGAGTTCGGCCTGCCAAGCGGGATGGGTGAAGTCTCCAGTCCCGATGACCGCAATCCCCTTTTTCCTGGCCCAATAGGCCAAGTGCTTCAAATCACAGTATTTGCCGGTGGCGCGGGAATATTTGGAATGGATGTGCAGATCGGCATAAAAGATCATACGCTGTCCTCTCCAGGGCCAGTGTAGTGTATAGAGGTCGGCGGTGAGGAGCGAGGGGGAGCGCTTCCCGGCTCTTCACCGCCTCCTTGTCACTGGCCACTCTGACAGTGTGCAGCCAGCACACGGGCGACACACGCGGTCAGTCGTTTACCCACCGAGAGTTCCAGAAATTCATTCGGTCCGTGTGCGTTCGAGTGTGGACCAAGAACACCGGTAATCATGAATTGCGCAGTAGGAAATTTTTCGCCCAGCATGGCCATAAAGGGAATCGTGCCGCCTTCGCCTGTGGCACACATGTCTCTGCCGAAAAATTCCTGCGAGGCACGCTGCAAGGCAGTCTTCAGCCACGGGGCGAGCGGAGGAGCGTTCCAGCCGTCCGCCACCCATTCAAGTTCAAAGGACACCTGCGCCCCATAGGGCGGGTCATGCTCCAGGAGTTTTTGTAACGCGGCCGAGGCCGCATTTGCACCCAGGGTTGGCGGAAGCCGGAGCGACACTTTGGCTGCGGTGACGGGCCGCAGCACATTACCGGCTTGCTCGAGCGCGGGCAGGCCGGCCGCACCGGTAATTTCGAGTTGAGGCAGCCAAGTCCGGTTGAGCAGAAGCTGGCAAATATCCGCCGCCACCGCCTGGGATCCGGGCTGAAAAGGAAATTCTGCCGAGACGGCCTGCCCCAGCACCGTCGCGGTGGTCCGGGCCTGCTGCAGCCGTTCATCCGGTATTTCAACCTGAAATTCGGGTGCCAGGATTGCACCGGTCCGCTCGTCTTCGAGACGACTCAGAAGGTGGCGCAGAATCCGAAAGCTCGAAGGAACGATACCGCTGGCCGCCCCCGAGTGAACTCCTTCGGTGAGTGTCGAGACCGACAGATTTCCTGACACCAAGCCGCGCAAAGACGTCGTAATCCAGAGCTGGTCATAGTTGCCACAGCCCGAGTCAAGACAGACAATGAAGCTGGGCGTGCCGATACGGTCGGCCAGCGCCTCCATATAATAGGGCAAATCTCCGCTACCACTCTCCTCGCAGGCTTCAATAATGACCACACAGCGGGCAACCGGCACCCCCTGATGCTTGAGCGCCGCAATGGCGGTCAGGGAAGCGAAGGCCGCATAACCGTCGTCGGCCCCCCCACGCCCGTATAGCTTGCCTTCTCTAAGAACGGGCTGCCACGGGCCGAGCCCGTCATGCCAGCCATCCATGGGCGGCTGTTTATCTAGGTGGCCGTAGAGCAACACGGTTTCGGACGAATCGCCCGGAATCTCGACAAAGAGTAGGGGGGTGCGGCCTGCAAGACGGATCACCTCAAGGGTCAAACCGGGCACCGCTTGGCTACGAATCCAACCGGCGATGAGTTCGACCGCCTGATCCAGATAGCCATTCGTCTGCCAGTCCGGGTCATAGGCCGGAGATTGGTTGGGGATAGCCAGGTATTCCGTCAGGGCGGGAATAATGCGGTGCTCCCAAGTGTCTGCCACAAATTGCCAGGTTTTTTGGATATCCATACGGCAACTGTACCCGGTTGTCGGGGACGTTGCCAATCCGGGCTAGTAGTACGAAATCATTGGATTGATGGGGACAGGGACTTCAGCTTGGTCCGGGCCTCCCGGGTCGTGAACCGCCAGGCGCCGATGGTGGCGGCCGCATTGCGGCGTGCCCCCCACGCCGCCGTCTCCCGCAACATGGGGTCGCGATCGGGAAGGCGGTGCCGCAGCCCCTGCCGCGCCAGCGCGCCAATCGCGCTCTCGGCCCTAGGGAGCCCGCTGCCGGGCTGGGGCGTGGAGTGACACGCGCCCCGCTAGTGGCCCTGCCGCGCTTCCGTGGGGGCAACGGCTGCAGACCGCGAGGCGCCGCGGGGCGGGCTCCAATGGGCCAGGATCAGGACGAGCTGCTTGGCGGGGACAGGGGCAGCCGCGAGGGCCCGGCTGCACTGCGCCCCGTCCCGCGCCGGGCGGCGGGCGGGGACGTGCCCCGGGCGCCCGTTCTCGTCGGGCGCGCAAGCCAGGCAGCGGGGGGCCGGCAGCGGCCGATGGGGCTCCTCCCGGCAGACCAGCCCCTCGCCGGCGGCCAAGTCCCGCTGATAGGTATCCCGCCCCTCCTCCCTCGTCGCCCCGCACGGCGCGCTTCGACTCGGCGGCATGCCCCAGGACGGTTTCCGCCCCGGCTGGCTCTCTTTTTCCCGTGTCTTCCGTCTCGTTTCTTCTGCAAGGCTCTCGCCGACCTCCCCCGCTCCCCGCCGGCCGGCCAGCAGCTTCCGCGTCCAGCGTGCGCAGCCCTCGGGCGGGGCCGAGCAGGCCAAGGCCACCTGCCGCGCCTCCTGCGCCCCGTTCAGGAGCTTCGGCCGCCGGGTCTCCTGTACCGCAGCGGCGGGCCGCGTTCAGCCCCTCCAGGACGCCGCCCTGGCGCAACCGCGCGGCCGGCGCCGTCCCGCGGCCCCGGCCGCGCGCGAGGTCAGTCTCTCTGAGCTTGCCGCCGTCGCCCTCCTCGTCTGCCCACCGCCGGATCTGGGCCCGACGCCGGTGCCAAGCGGCCCCGGGGGCGGCGACGAGTGCCGGGAGGGCTCGGCGCTCCTGCGCCGCAAGGGGCACGCGGGAACTCTGCCTGCCCTGAGAGTTGGCCCGGGTCTGCTCCGGTCCCGGCACCGCAGGCCGGCCGGCTCGGGGCCCGGGGGCCGGATCCGGCCGAGCCGCCAGGGGACGTGGCGGCCTGCCCGGTCGGCCTCGGGGCTATGGAGAAGGAGAAGAGCGAGCCGCCCGGCCCGGCCTTCCACGGATGCCGACACGGCAATACGGCCCGCCCGCAGCCGTCAGATCAACATCGGCAGACTACTAGGGCCTGTTCCCACTCAGTAGGCGAATCGTGAGATCAGTCTCGGAGGGAGAGCCCCATGGCTCAAGACGTCCACCGTACCCCGTCCCTGCCGGTGCCACCCGGCCATGTCGGGCTATACCCCCCATCCAGTGCTTCATGCCCTCCTCTCCGCGGCCACGCCTAGCGGCAAGAGGCGGCCCGGGCAAGCCCTGTCGGCCCCCGGCGGGGGCCGGGCCCCGGCGTTCCCCCCGGCGGGGGCCGGGCCCCTGTCCGACCGCGGCCCGGGATTACGATGGGTTGCATTCGGGGGGGGGGGGGGTAGGATACTCTCTAATCAGCTTCACAGGAGGAGGTCCCCATGGCGATTTTTAGAGATGCCCGGAAACCCAACATGGAGCACTACCCGGCTTTCTTGCGGGCGCACTACGACGCCCCCCGCAATCAGTACTGGCATGATGAGTATCAGGCCACGGCGCGCAAGGACCTCTTCGTCTTCCGGGAGGGACACGGGGAGGACACGATCCGGGACTTCGCCTTGGACGACAAGATCCGCTTCGTGGATTTCGCGGGGACGTTTCGCGATCTGACCTTCGCCGTCGACACGACGGCCCAGACCATCACCCTTCGATATGATGGGAGCGGCAACCAGATCACACTGCGCAATGCGGCGGCGCTCATCGGCCCGGCTGGAGAGTCCCTGCTGACGGCGGCCAACTTTCATTTCGTGCAGACGGACCCGGACGGGATCGTGCGGGCGGGCCACTGGGCCGCCGTCGAATTCCGTGGTGGCAAGGGCGACGATACCCTGACCAGCGCCAATGGCGACGACGAACTCCGTGGCGGCAATGGCGACGATACCCTGGACAGCGGCGAGGGCAACGACATTCTGCACGGCGGCAAGGGCCAGGATCTCCTGGACGGCGGCAATGGCGACGACGAACTGTACGGCGGCAAGGGCGACGATCTCCTGGATGGCGGCCGCGGTAACGACATTCTGCGCGGTGGCAAGGGTAACGATATCTTGGAGGCCAACTACGGCGACGACGAACTGTACGGCGGCCAAGGCGACGATGCCCTGGAAGCTACTTTGGGCGACAACCGCCTAGTGGGCGGCCAGGGCAACGACACCCTGGTGAGCGGCCTTGGGGCCGACACCTTCGTGTTTCGCGAGGGCGCCGGGCACACCACCATCGACGGTCAGCGTGTCCCCGCCAGCCCCGCCCTGGACGAGGGCGACGGGCACGACACCATCGACGGCTTCGGCACCGGCTGGAGTGGCAGCGACGGGTACTATCCTACTCCCGAAGCCAGCAAGGCGGCAGAGGCCCAGGCGCGGGCCAATGGGGAGGTGGATATCATTGAGCTCCATCTCAAGCTGCCGGCCACCACGACGGCGGCCGCCGCCTTCGCGGGCCTGCAAATCGAGGCGCAGGGCGACGATACCGTCATCCGCTACGGGGCGGCGGGCGATACTATCACGCTCGAAGACGTGGTGCCGAGTTCCCTGACCCTGGACGACTTCGACTTCGTTTTCGTCGGCTAGGGCCAGGGGCCCCGCCAGCCAGGGCTGGTAGCGGGCGCACGAGCTGCCGCCGGTCCCGGCGGCGGGCCCTCTCCCGGTCGTACTTCCTAGGCTCACGCCGGGGCTCCCTTCGCGGGACCGGCCCCGCAAAGGGAGCCATGGGTTTGCACCCCCCGGGCGAGCCCCCGCCACTTGCCGTCCGGCTCGGCTACGGAGAGGAGGGCATAAAGCACGGGCCGGGGCACAGCCGGCCGGTGTCGCGGGCACGGGACGGAGCAAGGCGGGCGGAGTGAGCCGTGGGGGTCTCCAGCCGAAGACGAGCACACGATTCGTATCATTCGTGGGAACGGACCCTAGCCGTCCGGACCGCAACTCGGTAAGCTAGACAACTCGAAGGAGGTTCACCCTATGGCAGAGTTCATTGTGTATCACAATCCAGGTTGAGGCAAGTCGCGCGGAGCGCTCGATATTTTGCAGGAGCGCGACGTCGAGTTCGACGTGGTTGAATATCTCAAGCACCCCCTCAGTCGGGAAGACTTCGAGCGCTTTCTGGACCTGTTGCCGGATGAGCCCGCGGCACTGGTCCGTCAGGATAAAAAGTTCAAGGAACTCGGTCTGAGCGCGGGCGACTATGTGACGCGCGAGGCCGTGGTCGAGGTCTTGCTCCGGCATCCTGAGTTGATGCAGCGGCCAGTGATCATCAGGGGTCATCAGGCGGTGATCGCTAGGCCGTCTGAGAAGGTCATGGAGTTGCTGGATTAGCCCTCGGTGTCCTCTACTCCCTGGGAGGGTAGTCGCAGGCCGGGGCGGGAGAGGGGCCGGCTTGACGCTGCGCTTATCCACCCTGCGTAATGGTGCCACTGCGACCGCCCTGGCGCCACGTTCAACATGAACGGTGACCTCGGTTCATGCGCCGCACCAAGCCGCACCAATCAGGGTGTGCGCATTGGCCGAGGTCACCCGGACCGGCACCAGATCACCGGGGTGCGCTCCGTTTCCGGGGAAGACCACCGTTTTGAATCGCGGGTCTTTGCCCGCGAGCCAATCCCGCTGCTTCTTGGCCGGCCCTTCAACCAGAACCTCCACGGTCTGCCCTATCCGTTGTCGATTGATCTCCGCCCCAATGACTTCCTGCAGGCGGATAATCTCCTGTAGACGTTGTCCCTTTTCCTGTTCCGAGAGCGTCTCACCCCACTGATAAGCCCGCGTTCCCTCACGGGCCGAGTACTTGAACATAAAGGCGAAATCGTAGCGTGCCTCTGCCATAAAGTCATAGGTGGCTCGAAAATCGTCTTCCTCCTCGCCCGGAAATCCGACAATAATATCCGTGGACAAGGCCAGATGAGGGATGGCTATACGAAGCCGGTCCACAAGAGCGGCATATTCCTCGACCGAGTAACCGCGTTCCATACGCTCCAGGACCCGATTTGAGGCGGACTGGAGCGGCAGGTGGAGATACGGGGCGACCTTATCACAGGTCGCCATGGCGTCGATTGCACTGGCATCCATATCGGACGGATGCGGCGAGGTAAAACGAATCCGCTCAATCCCATTGATGCGCGCGGTCTGGCGCAGGAGTCGGCCAAAATCGACCTCGCCATCCCGGTAGGCGTTGACGGTCTGGCCCAGATAGACAACTTCTTTATACCCCCGGTCGGCAAGCGAACAGACTTGGTCTAGCAACGCCGACGCGGGCACACTACGCTCCCGCCCGCGGACGTAGGGCACGATGCAGAAGGTACAGAACTTGTCGCAGCCCCGCATGACCGTCACCCACGCTCGCACGCCTCCTCCGCGCGCAGGCGCAACATCGGCATAGGTTTCCTCCCGGTCGAGGCGGACGGATACCCGCGGTTCATCCGTACTTTCCTGTGCCAGTAAGGCCGGCAGGTTACGATAGGCATCCGGTCCGAGCACCAGATCGAGAAAAGGGGCCTTATCAAGCAGGGCATCCCGATGGTGCTGAGCCATACAGCCAGTAAGCCCCAAGACAACACTCGGTTTCCGGGCTTTATATTTTACCAGATCACCCAGGCGCCCGATGATGCGATCTTCCGCATGCTCCCGGATCGCACAGGTGTTCAGCAAGATGACATCGGCACCATCCGGCGTCGGCGTGGATGCGTATCCCTGTGATTTCAGCAGGCCCAGGATGAGCTCGGTGTCAGAGATATTCATCTGACAGCCATAGGTTTCAATATAGACGGTGCGTGTTTCCATAACGTCCTTGGCAGGGAATTTTTGTAGCCGTTCCCTGACCGCAACGCAACGGCTATGGTGAACCGTCGCCGGGAGATTGTCACGGCGCGGTTTCTATGGAAAAGTATGCATCTGGAGATGTATGGCTGTACGCATTATCTCACTCCTGCCCAGCAGTACGGAAATTGTCTGTGCGCTTGGCCTGCGTGCGCATCTCGTCGGCGTCTCTCACGAGTGTGACTATCCCTCGGATGTTGTCGGGCTTCCCATCTTGACCGAACCCAGACTTGATCCCCGCAGGACCAGCGGTGACATCAATACCCGCGTCCGCGAGATTGTGCAGGAGGGGTTGAGTGTCTACCGGCTGCAAACTGAGACATTACAAAGGCTGAAGCCAGATCTCATCGTGACCCAGGATCAGTGTGAGGTGTGTGCCGTTTCCCTGCCTGAGGTCGAAAGCGCCGTGCAGTGTTTTCTGACACCGGACGTGGCCGTCGTTTCGCTCAAACCAGAGAAACTCGAAGATATCTGGACGGATATCCGTCGGGTTTCCCAGGCCACCAATCAGGAAAAAACCGCAGAGGCACTGATCCGAGACGCCAAAGAACGACTCCAAGAAATCACCCGAAAGACCCGGCATTTACCCCGTCCTCGGGTGGCCTGTCTGGAATGGCTCGATCCCCTCATGGCGGCGGGCAACTGGATCCCGGAACTGGTGGATATTGCGGGCGGGGAATATGGCCTTGTTGAGGCCGGCACGCATACACCGACGGTGACCTGGGAGGCCCTGGTAGCCTACCAACCGGAGGTTGTCGTTATCGCCCCGTGCGGCTTCAAAATCCCGCAGTCGCAGGCAGATCTGCCACAACTGAGAGCACATCCAGACTGGCAAGCCCTCCCGGCAGTCCAACAGAACCGGGTCTATGTGGCAGACGGCAATGCCTATTACAACCGGCCCGGTCCGCGCATTGTGGAAAGTGCGGAAATCCTCGCCGAGATGCTGCATCCGAAAGCCTGCGCGGACATGGCAGTGCCGAGCTCTTATATGCGGGTCTGAGCGATACTGACAGGCGTCAGGGAAGGACTTCCCCTTACGCGGTGGTTCTCTCACTCGCCGGGATCAAGCATCTCGATCTTCCCCTCTCGGAAAGCCCGGCCTCGTTCTTTTACCATGGGAGGGTAGCTGTGGTAGAACTGCCCGCCGAGACGTAAAAAGGACTCCACTTCGGTCTCTTCGAGATTGAGGTCTTCAATGGCGCGAACCGCTTCTGCCTGGCTGGTGGTGTTGACTAAAACGTCAAAAATCAGTTGGCTTTCCGAGGCCTGGAAATCCTCGCGACTCGGCAACTCCTCACGGTTCTGCATACTCTCGGGATGGGTGTCCAGAAGATAGCGAAGCGCCTTGAGTTCATGTCGCTGTTGATCCAGCTTTCTTATTTTTTCAGGCATGGATATCCCCCTCTGTGTATTGACCCGGGTCGTTCACTCTTGCGTTCAATTAGTATATACACGGAGGCCATGACTGTGACAGAGCATAAAGGCAAAGCCCACCGGACGGTCCGATGCGCCGTGATTACCTTGAGCGACACTCGTACCGAGGAGACGGATAAGAGCGGCACACGCATCAAAGACCTCCTGGCTGAGCAGGGTCAGCCCGTTGTTGCATATCATATTCTCAAGGACGAACCGGAGCAGATCACGGCGGTCGTGCAAGCCCTGCTGGCCCAGCCCGAGGTTGATGCGATTATTACCAACGGCGGGACCGGGATTGCGCCGCGCGACACGACGTTCGAGGCAATCCAAGGCCTGCTCGAAAAAGAAATCACCGGTTTTGGCGAGATGTTCCGCATGCTGAGTTACGAAGACATTGGCGCGGCAGCCATGCTGACCCGTGCCACCGCGGGGGTCGCGAGCGGGAAAGTCATTATTTCTCTGCCCGGTTCGACCGGAGCGGTCGAACTGGGCATGACCAAATTGGTCTTACCGGAACTCGGTCATATGATGTTCCTCCTACAGGGGGAACGCCATGCACATTAAGTTGCGCTTTTTTGCCTCGCTCCGAGAGCGACTCGGCCGCAGTGAGGACAGTTGTGAAGTACCGGAAGGCGCAACGGTCAGTACGGTCTGGGAGGCGCTCAAGCAGGAGCATCCGGCCCTCATCGAGGTCGAGCGTTCGCTCGCCTTTGCCGTCGCCCAAGAATATGTTGATGGCGATCACCCCCTGCACGACAACGATGAGTTGGCCTTTATCCCGCCGGTGAGTGGCGGCGTTCTGACGGCCGGTCGCCTGTCCTGCCGGGTTACCCAAGGTCCAATTCGCCTGGACGAGCTGACCGCCTTTGTGGCCGACCCTGGCGCAGGCGCGATGGCGACATTCGTCGGCACGACCCGAGACACCAATGAGGGCCGGCGAGTCATTCGGCTGGAATACGAGTGTTACCCCGGCATGGCAGAAAGAGAGATGGAGAAGATCGGGCAGGAGGTTCTGGAACGCTGGCCGGTGAAAAAGGTCGCCATGCTACACCGGCTCGGTCGGGTCGATGTTGGAGAGGCCAGTGTGGCCATCGCCGTGTCTTCCAGTCACCGGCACGCCGCATTTGAGGCGTGTCACTACGCGATCAATCAGCTCAAGGAAACGGTCCCGATCTGGAAAAAAGAACGGTACGAAGGAGGCGAGGTGTGGATAGGCTCGCAGACGGGGCAAACGGGATCCTTCCACCCAAGCGGAAGCACCGGACAGTGATTCACCTCAGCCGCATTGGACGCTAGACGTATGACAGCAGATATTCGGACGGTTGGGATTGTTGGCTCAGGACAAATGGGGAACGGGATCGGTCAGGTTGCCGCGCAGGCGGGTATGGCGGTGGTTCTCTACGACATTAACCAGGAGATCGTTGACCACGCGTTGGGGAACATCCAGAAGGGGCTCGTGCGCCTGACGGACCGGGGCAGGTTGTCGCCTGATGAGCAAGACGCCATTCTCGGTCGTCTGCGTGGCACGGACGTCTTTGAGGACCTGAGCGTTCCCGATGTCATCATCGAGGCCGCCCCGGAAGACTCCGCCATCAAGGAGGATATCTTTCGGAAGCTCGACCAGATCGCTCGGCCAGAGGTCATCTTGGCCAGCAATACCTCGTCCATCTCACTGACCCAACTCGGGGCGGTCACCAACCGACCGGAAAAAGTCATTGGCATGCACTTCATGAACCCGCCAGGCGTCATGCAACTGGTCGAGATCGTGCGCGGCTTGGCCACCGCCGACGAGACCTATGCGACGATTGATGGGTTGGCCAAGAGAATGGGCAAAACCACGATTCAGGCCAAGGACTATGCCGGTTTTGTGGTCAACCGCATCTTGTTGCCCATGATCAACGAAGCGATCTATGCCTTATACGAAGGGGTGGGGGGTGTGGAGGATATTGACCAGGGGATGAGGCTCGGTACCAACCAGCCCATGGGCCCACTCGCCCTAGCCGACCTCATCGGACTGGACACCTGCCTAGCGGTCTTAGAGCGCCTGCACCACGGCTTGGGTGACGACAAATACCGCCCGTGCCCGCTGCTACGCAACTATGTCGCGGCGCATTACTTAGGGAAAAAAACGGGGAAAGGCTTCTACGAATATAGATAGATAGTAGGGGTTCGGGATGTTTACAAGACGGCAGCCGTCTCTTTGCACACGTCGACATACTCCGTCTCCGCCTGGGCACAGGACCGGGCTCGCTGCTGGTTGTCCGGATATAACGACAAGAGGACCTCGCCGGTCGCGGCGTAACACGCCTTTTTTGAAGCGTCGTCAAGCCAACGACAAAACGCCAGACCACGCTGCGGGTCGGCATGGGTCAGGATAAAGTCTTTCACCGCACCAACGAGACACGCCGTCGCCTGCTCCAGACTGCCCTGCCGACACAGGCTCATGGTCTTCTCGGCATCCCGTAAGGTGAAACCGCTCGCATCACGGCCCAGGCTCTCGTAGCAGACAGAGACAAAGGCTGCCGGCGCGTCGGCACACACTCGGAAGGCTTTTGCGAAATCGTGCTGCGAAAAGATCAGGATGGCTGAGGATTGCATCCGGTAACAGGCGCGTTGGTAGGGCTCGTCCACCGTGGTACAGGGATACAGGGGGTCTTCCGGCCTGAGCAAGCTTCTTGGACGTTCGGCATGATGATGGTCCTGGTGCGTGGAGTGAGGCTGGAGAAAGGCCACGACATTCTCCATGAAGACACCGCTGTAGCACGACTCGCGCTCCCAAGGGGAGGCTAGAGCATCGCAGCCTTCGAGCGCGGAGGGGAGTTGGTAATCGAAGTATAAGGCGAGGCCGTGCCCCAGGCCGTGCAAACATTGATACTGCAAGAACGTGGACTGCCACGCATCAATCTCCCTGGTACACACCGCTGCGATGGTGTCAGCCCGTACCTCGGGCAAACTGCGCAGATAGCTTTCCAGCACACCGTGGTAACAGCCCGACCAGAACGTCTCCCGGCAGTGGGCAAACGCCTCGGCCACATCCTTATAGTATGCAAATGAGGCCCGACCGAGGTGATGGGTATAGGGATGGGCATCACGCAGTACAGCGGGATCCTTCCTTGTCAGCGCGTCCAGAGTGGCCAGCGCGTGCTCGGTGCCCTGGGTCCGCAGGATTTTCTCCAGCCCAGCGTGATAACATTGCTGCTTCTGGGCCTGGGGTTGCCCACCACACTGTCCCCAGAGTTGCTCGACCACATTATTTTTCTGCGCAAAGCTCGGCGTCGTCAAGACCCCGATAATCCAAGCGAGCAGGATACCAGACAGTATAGACCCCATGGTCTTCTCCTTGTATCAGGTCCGATATTGAACGCCCTCAAGCAGCGCGAGGAGCTTGCGGACCACACTCCAGTGCACGGGCTGCTGACGCCATGCCGCGCGCACACCCTCAACGCCTCCCAGAGCGGCTAAGCCGCGTTGCCCGACCTCGTGGCGTATTTCTCCGATACCCCACTCCAAGTGTTGGGCGGCGCGTTTCTTTTCAAGACTAGCCGTCGCTTGCAGATATTGCCAGTGCGCCCTGAGAGCATGGCTGAGCGTGTCCATATTCAGATTGGTTGCCGCGCTGACGGCCAGCACCGGACTGTCCCAAACCTCGGACTCAGGAGGGGCCGGCCGTCGTGCCAGGGCGAGCGCTGCCTGTGTATCGGACAACGCCTTTTGCGCCAGCGTCTGATTATCCGCCTTGTTCACTGCCAGAATGTCCGGGATTTCCATCACCCCGGCTTTGATAAACTGGAGCAGGTCGCCGGAAAACGGCTGGACGGCCATGACCGTGGTGTCGGCAAGGACAGCGATATCGGTCTCGCTTTGGCCCACGCCAACCGTTTCCACCAGGATGACATCGCAGCAATGCCGCAGGAGAAACACCGCCGAAAACGCCTCTCGACTCAGGCCACCCAGGCGGTCCCGAGCCGCGTAACTGCGAGCATAGACCTGAGCGGGCAATTGCATCCGGCCGCGGTCGCCCAACAGTGCGCCGCCCGACACTTTACTCGACGGGTCGACCGCGATGACGGCGACCCGGCGGCCAGCCCGCACCTGCGGCGCAATCAGCCGCGAGATCAGTGAGCTTTTGCCTACACCGGGCGGGCCGGTCAAGCCGACGACATGGGCCGATGCGGGCCGCACCGAGAGGGTATCCAGGAGGGTGAGCGCTTGGGCGCGGCGGTTTGGACGCCGGTCTTCGAGGAGGTTGAGCGCACGCGCGACGGCCTGACGATTAAAATCGACCAGAGCGGCAATAGTGCTGTGGGGTAACGGTGTCACAAACAGAGGCGACGGACAGAGGGGGTGGAGCAACTCAGGCCCTCCCATGGATGTGCTCATGACCCTGATTGAGCCGGCCGTTATGCAGACGCCTCAGCGACCTCGACCATGTCAGACAGAATGCGCAGCATTTCGAAATCCTTCGGAGTGTATACTCGTGCGACACCGGCCTGCCGTAAATCCTCCGCATCGTCCTCGGGAATGATACCGCCGACCACAACCGGGATGTCGGCGAGGCCCTCCGCGCGCAGGCCGGTGAGTACCTCGGGAACGAGGCGGAGGTGGGATCCGGACAGGATACTCAAACCGACCAGGTGCACCCCTTCATCGCGTACGCTGGAGACGATTTGCTCAGGTGACAGACGAATGCCCTCATACACGACTTCCATACCTGCATCACGGCACCAGACAGCGATTTGCTCAGCACCATTGGAGTGTCCGTCCAAACCCGGCTTTCCGATCAGCACCTTGAGCGGCCGGCCAAGCGTGGCGGCACTTTTCCGTACTCTCGCCCGCAATGCCTCAAGCTCTTGGGCCGCCTCCCCATCGATCATTCGTGCAGCCGCCGCGCCGCCAATACCGGTTGGCGCCCGGAATTCTCCAAAAACATCACGCAGGGTCTGTGTCCATTCGCCCGTCGTCACACCAGCCAGCGCACATCGGATAGAGGGCGGCATGATATTCTCGCCGTTGAAGACGGCGGTACGCAGCCCGAAGAGAGCCGTCTCCACTTCAGCCTGATGACGGGTCGCACGATGCGCTTTCAGGCGCGCCACCTGATCCCGCTCGGCCGCTTCGTCCACTTTGAGAATAGACGACGAATCACCCGAGTAGAGAGGGGATTCCGCGGTCGCGGTAAATTTGTTGACACCCACAACAGTATGATCCCCGGCGGTAATATTCCGCACCCGTTCCGTATGGCTCGCCACGAGCTGCTCTTTGATATAGCCGAGGGCCGAGATCACGCCACCCATGTCTGTCACACGCTCAACTTCTGCCCAGGCGGCGTTTTTAATCGCACTCGTTTTTCCCTCGACCACCGTGCTGCCCTCAAAAATATCCTCGTACTCCAGCAGATCGGTCTCAAAGGCCAGGATCTGCTGAATCCGCAGGCTCCACTGCTGGTCCCAGGGACGGGGCAATCCCAGCGCTTCATTCCAGGCCGGCAACTGCATGGCACGGCAGCGCGCATCCTTGCTGAGCGTCACGCCTAAAGCCTCTAAGACAATACGGGGGATATTGTTCTCCGGCTGGGCTTCGGTCAGCCCCAGGGAATTGACCTGGACGCCATACCGAAAGCGACGCAACTTTGGATTCCCAACACCGTAGCGTTCGTGCGTCAACTCGTCCCAGAGTTGACCAAAGGCACGCAGTTTACACACCTCTTCGATAAAGCGGACACCGGAATTCACAAAGAAGCTCATCCGCCCGACCGCCGCGGCGAATTCAGCAGCGTCGAGCCGACCGGACGTCCGGACCGTGTCGAGCACTGCAATAGCCGTACACAGCGCATAGGCGACCTCCTGCACGGGTGTGGCCCCGGCTTCCTGGAGATGATAGGAACACACGTTGACCGGATTCCATTTAGGAGCGTTTTTGACCGTATAGGTGATCACGTCGCTCGTCAGACGCAGGCTCGGCTCGGGCGGAAAGATATAGGTGCCACGCGACAGATATTCTTTCACGATGTCGTTCTGCGTTGTGCCCTGGAGGGCTTGCGGCTCGACTCCTTGTCGCTCTGCCACGGCGATGTACAGGGCCAGCAGCCAAGCCGCAGTCCCGTTGATCGTCATGGACGTATTCATCTGGTTGAGCGGAATGTCGGCAAACAAGGTTTCCATATCGGCGATATGGCAAATCGGGACGCCGACCTTTCCAACCTCCCCCCGCGCTAGGGCGTGATCGCTGTCGTAGCCGGTCTGCGTCGGCAAATCGAAGGCAACCGACAGCCCGGTCTGGCCTTTACTGAGGTTGAGCCGATAGAGTTCATTACTCGCTTGCGCGGTTGAGTGACCGGAATAGGTCCGCATGACCCAAGGCCGATCTTTTGGTCGGTCTGTTTCCATATGTCGTCCTTAAATCGTCTGCGGATTGACGGTGCGGGGGACCCCCCCCAGCCCCCAATCCCCCTTGTTACCCTACCCGTCGCATCTGCTCCAAGATATCGTAGCCGGTGATGGCCTTGCTCTTGGCGGCCTGCTCAGCCAGATAGGCCGGCTCGACGGCCTCGGCCTGAACGGCCTTGGCCAAGTCCATCAGCGCGATCTTAATGGTCGCTTCGTCTATCATCTCTCCGGTTTCCGGGTCGGGCATCGAGCCGCCCCCTTTCTCGTGGTAGAGCTCAAGGACGCGGGAGGCATATTTGACCTGCTCGTCGTTTGGCGTATAGCAGGCGTTGGCGATAGCAGCCTGCTGCGGGTGGATGACCCAGGTGCCATCCATGCCGAGATTGGCTGCGCCAATGTTTTTCTCGCGCAGGCCTGCTTCGATTTCCCTGACTTTCCCTTCGGGGTCGTTTCTCCGCCACAACGGCAGATAGACATTATCAACCGCGTGCAAGCCGGCGGCCTTGGCCGCCACCACCACGGCTTGCTTGGAGTACAGAAAATTAATGTTCTGGTCTTTCACTATTTCACGGATGCCCAGGGTAGCCGCAAAGTCGGCTATCCCGAAAATGAGACCGGCCATGCGGTCCGAAGCGGTCGCAATAGCGTAGGCGTTCACAATGGCCTGGGGGGTTTCGATCAGGGATTCGATCTGCACTCGCGATTTCCAGCCCGCTTCCTTTTCAAGCGTGTCAAGCAGACTGGAAACGTATCTGATGTCGTCCGGCCCGTGAGTCTTGGGCAGGATGATGCCATGAAATTTATCTGGCGCCCCTTTCACTATGGCTTCCAGGTCCCCCAGGAAAAACTCGGAGCGGATATTGTTGGGTCGGACGGTAATGACTTTCTTGCCAAAATCCAGAGTGTTGAGCGCCTCGACGACGCACTGCCGACTTTGCGGTCCCTTGAATTCGTACGGACAGGCATCTTCAAAATCCATCATCACATGGTCAACCGGCGATTTGACCGGATCGGCGGCATTGCGGTGAAGCTTCATGCTGTGGCCGGGATAGGTCATTTCAGTGCGGGGAATGACGAAACGTGCTCCTTCGTCAAGTACGAACATACGGTCCTCCTCTATCGCAGTCTCTTTCTTATCGGTGGTCTGTTGCAGGAGAATCCAACATTCCTCTTATTATCAGACTTACACCACTCGCCCAACCGCCCTAGGCGAAGGTTTGTCCGAGTGATATTTTCTCGGCACTCTTCTACATTCATAAGGAGAACTGCATGTCCGATACACTCCAACAAACCGGCATGATCGTTGACGCACTCCAAAAAGTCCGTGATGAGGCGCTCCGGCATGGCCACGGCCTGACCGACAACGGCAAACGCATCGACGACCATCAGGTTCATGCTGAGCGGCTAGCCTATCTGGCGACCGAAGTCGAAGCCGCCCGATCCTGCCTACACTACGCCCAGGCCGCCGGAGAAAATAGCGCTGACGAGAACGGCCATGCGGAGAATATGGCCTTGGGATTCGCTGCCGAAGTCGGCCAGCGCTTAGTTGGACAAGCCAGTACCCATATTGAAGATTTCGGATTTGACGAAGCGTTTCTGAACGACACACTCGAACAGCCTCAGATCAAGGCCGCCATCCGGGACGGCGTACGGGAGAGTCGCTTCCGCACAATCGGTCAGACCGTTTTATCGACAAAGGGCGTAAACCATTCGTGGTTAGAGAGTGATATCGCGGAAATGACGCGGGATTCGGTACGTCAGTTTGCCAGGAGCGAAGTCGCACCTATTGCGGAGCGCGTCCATCGCAACGACGAGTTGATTCCGGAATCCGTGATCACAAACATGTCCGAACTAGGCTATTTCGGCATGTCGGTGCCCGAAGAGTACGGCGGCGGCGGCATGGGGAATCTCACCATGATTATCACCACCGAGGAACTCTCCGCAGCCTCACTCGGCGTGGCCGGCAGTCTGATCACCCGGCCGGAGATTTTGACCAAGGCCCTCCTGCGTGGCGGCACCGAAGATCAAAAGAAGAAGTGGTTGCCGCCGATTGCCAGCGGAGAGCTGATGGTCGCTATTTCCGTGACCGAGCCGGACGCCGGCTCCGACGTGGCCTCGGTCAAATGTCGCGCCGAGCCGGCCACGGTCAACGGGCAGAACGGTTTTGTGATTGACGGGGCCAAGGCATGGTGCACGTTTGCCGGACGGGCAAACATTATTGCCCTGCTCGCCCGGACGAATTCCGATACCAACTCCGGTGCGCGCGGGTTGTCCTTATTTATTGTTGAGAAGGACGCCTTTCCGGGCCATTCGTTTGAGATGAGGCAACAGACTGGCGGTGTGCTCCAGGGGGAGGCCATTCCGACCCTGGGCTATCGGGGGATGCATTCCTATGTGTTGAACCTTGATCGATATTTCGTTCCGGCCGAGAACCTCGTTGGAGGAGAGTCCGGACTGAATAAGGGATTTTACTTGCAGATGGCCGGCTTTGCCGCGGGCCGACTCCAAACCGGAGGACGCGCGACCGGGCTCGCCCAAGCCGCACTGGAGGTCAGCGCCGCCTACGCGGACGAGCGTAAGCAGTTTAAGCAATCGCTGGGAGACTTCCAACTTACCCAATACAAGCTGGGCCGCATGGCCACTCATATTACCGCGGCTCGCCAGATTACCTACGCCGCCGCACCGGCCATGGACAAGGACGAGGCGGCCACGCTGACCGCAGCCATGGCCAAATTGCTCGCCTGCGACGTGGCGGTGTGGGTTACGCAGGAAGGCCAACTCATCCACGGCGGCTGGGGCTATGGCGAAGAGTACGCCATCTCGCGCTATGTTGTGGACGCCCTAGTACTGCCCATTTTTGAGGGCGTCAAACCCATTCTGGAACTCAAGGTGATCGCGCGTACGTTGTTGGCGTAGGGCGTTCGCACTCTTGGAGCGCGGACGCTCTACCGAAGGAAGACCTAGAGATTCTTTGTCAAATAGCAACGCATATAGTGAGCGCTGGCTTCGACCTGTCCGGCAAAGGAGCCTAGGACGATCTCCGGTTCCTGCATGAACGGCCGGCCAGAGTTGGCATCCATGGTCTCGCGCCTAGTAATGCACTCGGTCTCTCAGCTCGACTTTGTGCATTAGGCTGCGCAGCAGAGGGCGTACTGCATCCGCCTGATCTTGTCGGGCGGAATTATGTTTGGTTCCCGGTGTGGCGGGGAGCGCGATAAATTGTTTCCAAGCCAGAGTTGGCATCGTATGGCCGCGATGGCCTCGGAGAAGGTGACGCGGGTTTGCTGGTACCAGGCGGCGGCGTAGGACAGGGGGTTTGTCGAGAGCAGGTCTGTGGCCCAGAGGCAGACGAGGCTGTAGAGCCCGCAGAGGACGGGGGGGGTCGTGCGATCGCCGCGTGTGACCACGGGCGTTGTGTTTCGCGCCCGAGCTGGGCGCGCAGTTCCTGGAAGGTGACCTCGCCCTGCCCGCGCCGCACGAAGGGGGCGAGGATCTTGGCCGGCGCCATGTGGGTGTCGGTGCAGAAGCACGCCTGCGGGTCGCGCGCGCCTTCCGGGTCGCGCACCCGCACCCATCGGATGGCCTGGGGAGGGGTGCCGGGACGATACCAGAGCGCGGTATCGGAGATGATCTGGAGTGTCTTTTCCTTCGAACTTCCGTACCAGCGCGGAAGCGTGAGGCTTGGCCAGCGGGCAGCGGGGTCGTCAAGGCGGGTCTGGAGCTTGGGCAGGGGCGGCCCCTTTTGCCGGGGTCGACCGCGTTTGTTCGGGTCGCGCGGCGGCGGGGGCGCGAAGAGGTTGGCATCAAGCCTCAGCCTGCTGATGAGGGTTGCGCGCTGTCCGATGCGCCAGGCGAGTTCGTGGGTTCCGAAACTGCTGTCGGCGACGCAGACGATCGCGCGGTGCGGGACCCAGCGAAGGAGTTGACGCATGCCCTGTCGCGCCCAGGCGGTGAGTTGCTTGTGACGCCGGCCTTGCCTGGCGGCGAAGCGTTCGGACGGGGCCAGGATGGTCAGGAAGGGCAGGGCCCTGATGCCCGGCGCCCAGGGCAGCGGGACAAGCCGCATGAAGCTGAGCCAGCGCCGCCCGCGGGTCTTGACGCAATGGCCATGGCGGGAACGCACCGGGTCGCGCTAGATGCCGCGCGCCTTGAGACGCGCGCCCCAGCGGCGCTCGATGGTGTCATCAAGCCCGATGATGATCGGTCCCTGCCCGGCAAGCCGCGCCACCAGCACGCGCACGAGCCGGCGTGAAAGGTCACGCGGGTCCCAGCGGGCGCGATTGAGAACCTGAGGGTAGGACGAGAAGGTCTCGCACAGCGCCCGCCCGGTCACCCGCAGGCAGGCCGACACGGTGCTCTTGCCCGGCGCCAGCCCCGCTCCCATGACCAGCACCGCCCCCCGCCGCCAGGTCGGGGAGGAGAAGGCGCCTCGAAAGGGCTCCCGCCAGTCGATCAGGAACGGCGGAACCGGATCGCCGCTGGCGCTCGAAGGGTCGTCGCAATGTGTCATGACGACCGTCGGATCCAGAAGCATCCGGCAGGCAAGGGCGCCCGCATGCGACCGGGTGAATCAGCAGCGCGGCAGCGACAGAAGCCCTCCCATCCGCTATCACTGCTTCATGGCCGCCTCCGACCCCTGTCTGGCGCGCATCGAAGCGGTCAACAAATCCAGGGGCGGGGGCGGGACGGTCACCCAGGGGGCGCGGCGGCTACAATCTGTATCTCACGGCCCCGCAGGCACCGATCGCAAGGCTCCCGCCGACAGGCTCAGGGGACACGATGAGGGGGCGCTACTGGTCCTGGCGCCAGTCCTGGCAGGACGGCGGAGACATGGGGGGCCTCGTGCTCCCGCTCGAACAGGCCCTCGACGAAATCGCCAAAAACGAGATCTTCTGGACATGGACGTGAGGTAATTTTGTACAAAGTCGAGCTCAGAGCTGTTCCTCAAAGGTAATCGGGATTGCTTTCATGTAGACATCCAAAGTGGGCAGAAACAATACTCCACTGTCCAAGCAAGGGAGGCAGGTAATACTGCTTCAAATTGTGTTCTGGTATTTTGTTTTTTTGGAGAGGGTTGTGTCTCGGATATAGAGATGCACTCCTATTCTGGTTCCCACTAGCAATGCTAGGACCTGTTCACACTCATGTGGATGATTCTGCATGGATTCTGGTCTCCTGGCTGTAGGGATCTCACGCAAGCTCCATACGCCCGGCTCGCGCCCCCTCTCCCGGTGCCGCGCGGCCCGGTCCGCCTCTCCCCTCGCCAAGTGCTCCCCGCCCTCTGGTCTGTTGCCGCGCCGGGCGGCACAGGGCGCGGGTTGCCGGCCCGCTTTGGCCCCTGGCCCCCCCCCCTCTCCACCCGGCTGCCCCGCTGGGTCGCAAACCGGGGGGCGCGCCCGGGTCTGCGCGATCTGCACCGGGAACCGAGCGGGCGCCTCACGCGGGCGGCCCGGTCGCTCGACCGCCCCCTCGTCCAGGTCCCGCCCGCCGGCCCGGGGGCGCGCACACAACCGGTCCTCAATCCCTGGGCCGCTCCCGAGGCGGCTGGACCCCCACGATGCCTAGGGGTGCCGCGGACGATCGCCCGGCGCTCGCCTGCGCGCGCTCGCCCGGGCCCGCCCCCGCCGCCCCGGCGGGCCGCCAATTGCGGACTCGCCGGGGCCCGCCCCCCGCTCCTCCCGCGGTGCTGAGGGACCGGGCGTCCGCGGGCGCCCAGACGCGGCCCTGGGCCGTGGCACTGGGGTAGGCGCCCGTGGGGCCGCCGCGGCGCACCCGGGTGAGCCCTTGGGCGTCTGCCCGGGAGCTGTCCACGCGGCGCACTGCAATCGCGCGGGTGTTGCGTCGATTGCAGGGATGCCGCCGCCTCTTCACGCGCTGCGAGCAACGCGATGTGCCATTCCTTGGATGCATCGTCTTCGCCCTCATCATTGATACCTTGCGATAGTGTTAACATACCCTAGTCACCTGAATCTAAAGTTCGTGGCCGAGGCTGTACGCACGGCTCGCACCCCCCTCCCGGTGCCGCGCGGCCCTGTCCGCCTGTCCCCCCGCCCCGGGCTCACCGCCAGGTTGTCTGTGGCCGAGCAGGGCGGCAAAGGGCGCAGGGGACCGGCCCGGTGGGGCACCTGGTCCCCTCGTACACCCGGATGCACCTCCCGTGCCTATTTCCGTCTGCGCGCTGACGGCTGGCCCCCCTACACCCGGATGCGCCTCAATAACTTGAATCACGTCCGCCTTGACTAGCGCTGGCCCCCCCTACACCCGGATACACCGCCGCACCCCATGGCACGGCTCAGCGAGATGTTGCTGGCCCCCCCTACACCCGGATACACCGCTGGTCGCACCCCGGCGTCCTCGACCGGGTCTTCGAGCCTCGGCAACGAGCCCCGCTCGGGCGCATCAAGCTGGCGGCCCGGTCGATAGATAGCACCGTCGTCAAGGCCTCTCCCGCCGGATCGGGGGCGTACAAACAACCGGCCCCCTCCCTCGGCCGGTTCCGAGGGGGTTGGACACTCAAGAGGCATCTGGGTCTTGACTTCAGACATTTTTGATTGCAAGTAATTGATCTAATAGGCGGCGCTGTTGAAAAAGGACACTACATTCGGGCGCTTGTGCGCTGCCGGGCGGGACGGGAAGTCGCTACGCTTTTGCCCGTCTCGGCTTTCTGGACGGCGTGTAGAGGAACGGCGCACGATTCCAGGGCCTCCAAGTGTACGATAAATCAGCCGGGCATCGGCCGATGAGGCGCTGGGAAGAGCAAACTTTCTCGCCCCCGTCGTTTCCTACCGGAGGCTGATCTTGCCGGGCGGTCAGCGCCCGGCGCATGCGAGCCGGCCTCCTCCGGTGGCCCTACCCCGCCAGTCGCTAGCGCAGTTGCTGAAGCCAGCAGAAAGCCATGGCGCAGAGGGCGAGGGGCGCCTCCCTCCGCTGGGCCTTCCCCTGGAAGAGCGGTCGGCTGCTGCGGACGGGCTTGTGGGGGCGGCAGCACACCTCGCTTGCCGATACCCGGCGGTAGTGGAAGCCCAACGCGCGCGGGGCAGGCGGGGCGTAGCCCCCGGCCCCGACGCCCCACAGCCCAACCCCTCGGGCCGCCTGGGCGGTCGGGTTCTCGTTCCGCCGAACCTGCCCAGCGGAGAAATCCCAATACCGGGCCGGGCCGCGCTGGCTCTGCGAGGCGGATTACGGGCTGTGACCCCAATGCGTGCGCAACTTCTCGCCCCGCCACTCCCGGTCGCGGACCGCCGTGCGGGCGCGGCGCCCAAGGGACAATGAGCGGGCGATCGTCGGCGCGGGAAGCGGCCGAGCGCCGCCGAAGCCTCGCCCCACTCCCCCGCCCGGGAGCCGTCCGGCTTCAGAATCTTGCGCTGTTGCGCTGTCGGGCGGGGCTGCAAACGGGCGCCGAGAAGGGAGAGGGCCGCGCTGGTGCAGGGCCGCCTCGTGCACCTTGTTGAGCAGCGCCGGTGCGCGACGGTTCCCGCCGAGAGGGGCGTCGGCCGTGCCGCCGACTTCCCGCACGCCGATGGCGACCCGGCTCTCCTCTCGTCCGTCGGCCAGATCCATGCTGCACGGCTCGCAAGCCAGTTCGACCCGCCGGGCCGGTTCGAGCAGAGCAGCGCCCGCATTCGGCGAGAACCAGGCGGCGGGGCGGCTCTCCTTTAGGGGAATGCCCTCACTGATGAGGCGCGCGAGTCCTTCGCGCCTTGCGCGGGGCGCGTTGCTGATGGCTGTGCCGCCAAGCCGCAGGACCCGCTGACGGACTTGGGTGCCGCTACGCCCGGACTTGCCAATCTGGCCCTTGGGGCGGGCACCTGCACCCTTTTGCCGTCGAACGAACAGGCGGCGGATGCTGGCGGGGGCCGCCCGCCTGTCAACCAAGAAAATCGTGCTAGGGCCTGTGAACGCTATATGGCTTTGAGCGCGTCACCGAGGAGCGCGAAGGAGATGAAGAAGCTGAACACCATGTCAAGCTGGTCGAAACGCGTGTATACCCGCCGGAATCTCTTCAGCCGCCGCAACAGACGCTCCACCTCGTTGCGCCTCTTTGGATAGCTCCCGGTCATACGCCCATGGCGTGACCCGATTCGCCTGCGGTGGCACCACCGGCTCCAGCCCCAAGTCCCCCCACGAGCTGACGTGTCTCGTCCCCCTCATAAGCCCTGTCCATCACCACCGCGCGCCGTGGCCGGCCGCACCGTCCGGGCCAGCAACTCACGCCCTTGCGGTGCATCCCGCGCATCTCCCCCCGACAACGAGCACCCTCCTGCGCTTCGCGCATCCGCGGCAACCCGATGAAGCTTCGTGCTCCAGCCCCCGCGCGACTTCCCGATGGCCTGGGGACCGTTTTTTGCAGCGCCCCCGTCCCGGCCGGAGGTCCCTTCACCACCGTACTGGCGAGCGACAGCCCCTCCACGTTCGCCTCAAGGAGCGCCAGACGTTGCCGCTCCGCCCCCCCCCCCCCCGGTCCAGCCCCCCGCTCTGCGCCCAACGGTTCATACGGGTGTCGATGGGGTGCCAGTTCCCGCAGTGCGCCGGCAGCCCCCGCCACGTGCAGCCATGCTCGGCCACAGACAGGAGGGCGGTGAGCCCCGTCCGATTGCTGATAGAGACGTTGCCGCGGTGCTTCGGGAAGACATGCGCAATGCAATCGTACTGGGTTTGCGTGCTCTCCATCCTCTGGAATCCTCTGCTTCGGCAGGGCCCCCAGAGTCTATCATGAATTGCGTTAACAGGCCCTAGTCCCCTGAATCTCAAGTTCGCGGCATCAGTGGTGTTCGACGCGGAGACAGAAGCGCTGGCCGGCGGCGCGGATGTCGGCGGCGGAGTTGGTCCACTTGCCGGGCGTGGGAGTTTCGTTGTGGGGGGGGGGGTCGCTGACGGCCCGGAGGGCGGTGGCGAGGGGCAGGGGCGCGCGGGGGCCGCCGCGGTGCCACGGCTTGCGGGGCAGCTCGGCGAACCAGCGCTCGACCTGGTTGAGCCACGAGGCGGATGTCAGCGTGCAGTGGACATGCCCGGGCGGGCGCCGGGCCCGCCCGGCTTTGCCCGCGGCGGTCTTGTGGGGGGCGGCGGTGTCCAGGACGAGGTGGAGGGCGCGCCCGTGCGGGACAGTGCGGTCGATCTGCTTGAGGAAGGCGAGGCCCGCCCGGGCCCGGGGGCGGCGAGAGCACTGGCCGCTGACCGAGCCGGGGGCGCCGTCGAGCGCCGCGCCCCGCGAGGGGGGGCCGGGGCGCTTGTCGTCAGGGGGGCGCCGCTCAGGGAGGCCGGGCCGCAGCGGCCGGCCCGGCGGGGGGCGGGCGCGGGCCTGGCGCTGGCTCTTCTCGTCGCCGCAGCGCACCAGCGCGCGCGCCGGCGGCGAGAGGGGGAGGCCGACGATGGCGCGGCCCTTGGCCACGCAGGGCGGATCGGCCGAGCCGCTGGAACGGCTCAGCCCGGGGCGGCTGCCGGCCCAAGGCGCCCCAGAGGCGCTGGAGCGCCGTGGGCGCCTGCCCCGCCGCCTGCGCCCTCGAGCGCAGCGACCAGTGCGGCGCGTCCGCAGGCGTCGAGGTGAGCCTGCGCTCCATCACTGCCGCCCCCTTCTCGTCCGCGCTGCGCCGCCGGCGCCCCGGACGGGGCTCGTCCGCCAGCCCCTCGAGGCGGGCCTTGCCGAAACGCCTGCGCCACGGGCCGACGGGGTGCTCGTGCCTGCCGCGTGCTGCGGCCCCCGCCTTGTTGCCCAGCCCGTCCGCGCCCCGCCGGCTCAGGCGGCCGCGATCCGACCGCGCGCGCCACACGGGGACGCCGAACCGGCGCTTCCCGAAACGCCCGTTCCTCAGCGCTCAAGCCCACGACCGCCAGCCCCCGTCCCGTCCCGCGCCCCATCGAGATGACCGCCTTTGTCCGACCCGGAGAACCATCTTGCAATGAACTCTCCTTCAGTGCCAGGGGACTAGGTCGTGGACTCATAAGCGCGTAGCCAGAGCCTGCCAGTAGCGATCTTGATCAGGGCGAGGAAGTGGGCAGCGCGCTTTTCGTAGCGGGGGGCGATGCGACGGGACTGCTGGAACGTGTGGAAGGCGCGGTCGATCCGGTTTCGCACTCGATACAAGGGGTTGGAGAAGGCGTGCCTGGGTTTCGCACCTTTGCGGGCGGGGAGGAGCGGTTCGACCGCAGGGGCTTCGGTCCCGTCTGGAGTTCGCGCCTTCGCGGGCGGGGAGGAGCGGGACAGCATCACGGTGCTCGATCCGGTCACGGATCCATTCGGCGTCAGAGGCCGTGTCGGCGACGAGGAAACGGTCGGGCGGCAGGGGCGCCAGCAGGGCGCCAGCGGCCGTAGTGTCGGGTGCCTGGCCCGGGCCGAGGTCATAGCGGATCGGCAGGCCAGTACCGTCCGCCCCGGCGTGGCTCTTCGTGGTCCGTCCGCCACGGGAACGCCCCAGGCCACGATCCAGACCTCCTTTTTTGCTCCCGCCGCCTGCTGGGGAACCCGGACGCTCGTACGGTCGCTCCTCTGCACCTTGCCGTCGTAAGCCTCCACCACCGCATCCATCAACCGATCCCGGATGCCCTGCTTGCGCCAGCGGGTGAACCGGGTGGAGCAGGTCGTCTAAGGCCCGTAGTGCTCCGGCAGAGCACGCCACGGCGCCCCCGTGCGAAGCACCCACAGAATGCCGTTCAACACGCGCCGGTCGTCCACCCGCGGCACGCCCCGGGGCTTGTGCGGCAGCAACGGCTTGATCAGGCGCCATTCGAAGTCCGTCAGATCGTACCGGCCCCTGTCCTCGCTCCCTGAAGTGGGGAGCGTGCGATAGCGGAGCAAGGGAGCAAGGCAAGAATCGCGCCTAGGACCTCGCTCCCTGAAGTGGGGAGCGTGCATCACCGCTTCGCTAAAGAAGAAACCCCTTATGGGTACACGACCTAGGGCCTGTTAACACTATCGCAAGGCATCAATGATGAGGGCGAAGACGCTGCATCCGAGGAAGAGCACGTCGCGTTGCTCGAAGCGCGTGAAGAGGCGGCGGAACCCCTGCAATCGACGCAACATCCGCGCGATTGCAGTGCGCCGCGTGGACAGCTCCCGGGCAGACGCCCAAGGGCTCACCCGGGTGCGCCGCGGCGGCCCCACGGGCGCCTACCCCAGTGCCACGGCCAAGGGCCGCGGTTGGGCGCCCGCGGACGCCCGGTCCCTCAGCACCGCGGGAGGAGCGGGAGGCGGGCCCCGGCGAGTCCGCAATTGGCGGCCCGCCGGGGCGGCGGGGGCGGGCCCGGGCGAGCGCGCGCAGGCGAGCGCCGGGCGAGCGTCCGCGGCACCCCTAGGCATCGTGGGGGTCCACCCGCCCCGGGAGCGGCCGAGGGATGGAGGCCCGGTTGTGTGCGCGCCCCCGGGCCGGCGGGAGGGACCTGGACGAGGGGGCGGGCGAGCGACCGGGCCGCCCGCGTGAGGCGCCCGCTCTGTTCCCGGTGCAAATGCGCGCAGACCCGGGCGCGCCCCCCGGTTTGCGACCAGCGGGGCAGCCGGGGGGAGAGGGGGGGGGCCAGGGGCCACATCGGGCCGGCAACCCGCGCCCTGTGCCGCCCTGCGCGGCGACCGACCAGAGGGCGGGGAGCACGGGGCGAGGGGAGAGGCGGACAGGGCCGCGCGGCATCGGGAGAGGGGGCGCGCTCCGGTCGGATGGAGCTTGCGTGCGTTCCCTACAGCCAGGAGACCAGAATCATGCAGAATCATCCACATGAGTGTGAACAGGCCCTAGGCAGAATCGACATTCATGGCATCCACACGAGAGCAGAAATCCTGTGTATGCAGGCACGGAAGGATAGTGCTTTTCGGTCGGATCGGGGTGCGAGGCGTCGGCAGGGTTTGAGCGTATTGCAGTGGCGTTCGGGGCGGGGGCGGGGTTTGTAGAGTGCGGCGGCATCGCCGCGGAGGCGCTTGCTCCTGGGAGGGCCGGGGAGCACGCCCTCAGTCGTGAGGGCGGCGAGACGGTGGCGGAGGGCCTTGGGGTCGGCAGCGGCGTCGGCCTGCCCCGGGCGGGGCCACCCTCCCCTCTAGGGCTATCAGATTCCCACATCGTGTTTGAGTCGGTAGCCGCGTTGTATAGCGCAGACTTGGGAGAGGCCGGGGAGCCTACCGCCGGGGCCGGGTTTGCCAGCGTAGCCGGTCCCGGCGGCGCAGGCCCGCGCGCCTTGTGGATGGGGGGTCTGCTTTGCGGTCTTGCCGTCAAGCGCGGCGCCGCCGGCGCCGCCAGCCTGGCGCGGGCCTGGCCCCTCGGCCGGCCGGAGCCGCCGGCCCCGCGCGTCATCGTGCAGCGCGTCCTGAAGGAGGCGGGATCCAGGGAGCCGCACTCAAGGTCGACGCCTGTGGACTGGATGGGGCGGAACAGGCGTTTGCTCCCCCCGCGCCGACGGGAGCGTGGTGTGCTCCCGCGCGCCGGCGCGGCGCGCTCGACCCGGTGGCTGGGCAACCACCGCCAAGGCACCGGGGGCCCTTGGGGCGGGGGGTCGACCTCGCGCGCCTCGCCACGGAAGCCGGGCTGAGGCACCGGCAGACCGGGCGCCACGGGCTTGGTCTGCCGGTGCCTCGCCGGGCCCGCCCCGACGCGCCCGGCGAGGCGGGCCGGGCGCGTCCTGTGTCCGGGCCGGGCCGGCCGGTCGAGCATGGGCACCTGCTCAGGCCGGTCGGCCCAGCGGGAGAAGCGCGGGCCCGCCCGGTCCGGCGCCGCATCTCCACCCCTGCGGGCCGGGCGGCGAACCGCTCGTACCTGGCTCCCGCACGGGCGCCGCACGCCGCCCCCGTCACACGCCCACTGGCCCGCAGGCCGGCGCGCCGGGACGGGAAAGGTCGTGAACACGACGCCATAGCGCGCGCGCAGGCGAGGGTTCGCGGCAGCGGGTGTTCGCCCTTGCGCGCGGCCTCCTTGCGCAGCTTGCGGTGCGCGATGCGGAGGGCCTCCTGCGTCTTTCGGACCGTACAGACGCGCCCCGGCCCCGCGATGCCGGCCTCGCGATGCCGGCCCCGACGGCCCCTGCGGGCCAGGAATCCACGCAGCCGACCCGCTTGAGGGTCGTGACCCGCGCCAGCAGGGCGAACGGCATGCCGGCGGGGGTATGAAGCAGCCACGACCCGGTGTGCCCCCGCCCGGCGCCCTGACCGCCGACAGACTCTACCTGGGCGCGGCCCGCCGCGGGCGGATACCCCCGGTCGGCTCGCACGAAGGCGCCCTCGGCGACGGGAACATGGGTGAAGGGTGCCCCCGCGCCCGACCCTTTGGGCACCGGGAGCTTGAAGAAATCGCAGGCCAGCGACGGAAGACACACGCTGGAGGGCAGACGCCACAGCGACCCGGTCCGGCCCGGTTCCGTCACCAGCGGCGCGGCGAACGCCCTGACCTGGAAACCGCCAGGGACCGACCGCGCACCCCCTTATTCGCGAAACAGGGCGATGCACAAGGCCCGGAGCCCACCGGCCGACTTCCGCCGCCGCTTCACCAAGGCGACGGCCGACCAGTCCGACAGGTGCGCCTTCCGGGCTCGGACCACGGGCTCGCGCCGCGAGGGCCCGCCCGCCAGATGCAGCAACAGCACCCGCCGCACGGCAGCCAGCGACTTGTCCTTGCGCAACCCCTTCAACACCCCCGTCTCGCGCACAAGCGCCGGCCAGCCGGCCGGCAACAACGACACCCCTACCTCCCCGTCCTCGTTCCTCACCGCCTCCTCGCAGCGGGCGACTGCGCACCATACAAGAAGCCAACACCATGAACAAGTTAACGCTTATGGGGGGCACCCCGCTAGGGAATCATTTGCTCCTCGGGCACGGGCCTAATCGCCCGCCACCACCCCATCCCTGATGACGGGATTGGCGAGAGGGCTGACCGAGCCCGTAGCCTTGGTCAACGCCGCGACCCACGGGGGAAGGGGCCCTGCAGGAAATCGCTTCGATCCGTCAACGCCGCGACCCACGGGGGAAGGGGGTTGACCAGCCGTTTGCAGGACCGCTGCCCACGGGAGGGGGGTTGACTTGCTGTAGTGGAGAAATTAAACTCTGGCGCCAAGTCTAAGAATGTAGAGGAGTGACACTGAGGACTATTGATCTCCATCCCCACATCGCCTGTCCCCGACCGAGTGTTCCCGGCGCGCCGCGTCACCCCGGCGGCCGACTCCGCATCCCCGGGCGCCTGAAAGGCTGAGCCGCCGCCAGCGCCCTCGCGGTCCCGTTGGCCACGGTTCCCGTCGTGCTGGCACCGACCCCGCTGCCGGCTCAGTCTGCCGCCTCGGTCCGGCCCAGCCCGCCCCGCCCCCTGCCCGTCACCGTCGGTGACACCGAGGCGTTGTTGACCTGGACCGCTGGCGGCCCCGGCGTCGGAGGGGCGTGTGCGGCGACATTCTATTACGTGTATATTTTTGAACCCAACGACAGCCTTGTAGCAACGTCCACCTTTATGGATGCCCCCGCTTCGGGCACCCTTCAGTGGTTCGTGGACGGGTTGGCCCCCGCCACCGCCTACCGGGGCGAAATCACGGCCTACGGCGCCGCCTGTGATGAATACGCGATCGGGACGGTCGCCCTCACGACCACCGGGGCCAGTGCCAGCAGCGATCCGACCGCGCCAGCGGGCAACGCGAAGCAACGGCCCTTCCCGGTGCGCACCTTGCGGAACCAGGTGTCGGGCACCTCCGCGACCGTGACCTGGGAGGCGCCCCGCGCCGACGCCAGCCCCCACCGGTGCCGCACGAGTACCCCTCCAGCGTACGGTTGGTATCTCTACGACGAAACCGCCGACAAGGTCATTCAGGGGACAGACATAGACGGCCAGAGCACCCAGACGTTCAGCGGGCTGACGCCGGATACCAAGTATGTCTTCCGCGTGTTCGCCTACTCGGCCGAGTGCGACACCCATTCGACGTCCTCCGATGTGGCGTGGACGCAGCCGCCCAGTTGTAAACCTTTTCCGAGCGGCACGCACTGATGGCCAGTTCGGTCGCGCCCGGGCATCCCCGAGCGGTATAATGGTATAGCGGAGACACTGTGCCGAAACCGTTGTCCCGGGTGCCCGCCTGACCGGCACAGGCGGTCTTCATTCTCGTTCTCAAAGAACAATGTTCCCTCATTGTGCAGAAACTGGAATCGTGTCGATTGGAAAAGACGGTGGAGGTGGTGGTCCAATACCTCCACCGTCGGGGACTCCTTGCTCGCCAGTGAATTTTCTGCCGTCTATACCTAGTGCCCTGTCATTCGTCAAATGTCGGATTAGAGACGTTTGCGTTTCCCGGGCGGGCATCGTCGGTGGTGAACTGCCAATCCACCTTGGCCTGGATGCGGGCGCGGGAGGCCGGGCAGGCGGCGACTTCCCGGCGTAGCACCTCTATGCAGTCGATACGGCGGTTCAGGCACTGGCGGATCATGACGTTGAGTTCCACCTCGGCCACGTTCAGCCACCTGCCGGGCCTGGGGGGGCGACGTCCCGGCCGGCCACCCAAGGCCGCCGCCAGCCCCTCTTCCACGAAACCCTTCTTCACCCGGTCTCCCTTGCGCAGGCTGCTGCGCAATCCCGGCAAGGACCTCCCCAGTCACTTGGCGCTCGTTGAACGCGCCTTCGTCGCAGTTGAGCAGGATCAGGGCGGTGATCATCTTTTGCGACAGGGGCGAACCCTTGGTCGGGATCTCCGAAAGTTCTTCCCGTTCCGCCTCGTCCAGGGTCACCACGTAGCGCTT
Organism: uncultured Binatia bacterium (SeqCode); assembly: GCA_965116085.1. Taxonomy (GTDB): domain Bacteria; phylum Desulfobacterota; class Binatia; order Bin18; family Bin18; genus Bin18. The sequence goes on along the minus strand of OZ220487.1, from coordinate 2,036,249 downwards.
CATGCTCCGACCTCCGTCCCGAATGGACGGACAGTCTAGCACCAATTCTGCGATCTCTCATTGTTGACAGGACACTAGAAGATCAGTTCCTCGGCTTTGACTGTTCCCCACGGCGATGCTACGCCCGACTGCGAGAGCACCCGGCCTTATCAGCCGAAGCGGGGTACTATCGAGTTCATCATCGCCGATGTCCACACGCTCGCCGACGCAATGAAGCAGCAGGGAGAGCACAGCGAAGCGGCGAATGCAATCCGGGGACTGATCAAGTACATTGTGCCTACCCCCGGCGAGAAGTGGGACAGCTATTCCCGCCAAATCTGTTGTGTCAGTGATTGCAGGGGTTGTGGGCGGTTCGAGAAGAAGGGCTTCGCACCCTTGTCATCCACAAACCGTAGGATGCGGGCGATTGTTGGGGGACGGGGGATGGCCCACGGCCAAAATCCCATGTCGCAAGCCGCTCCGCGCCCCGGGCTTGCTCCGGGTGGTGCGCGGGTGTTGCGAGCGCAGCGAGGAACCGGTTGCGCGCCGAGGCCTGCCCGGCCGGGCGGCGCCGACGCGGTGCGGGCTGCAGTATCCGGCGTGGAGTGGTGCGCAGGCCGCCTGGGGCGAGGAGTGCCCCCGGGCACCCGTGAGAAGCCGCTATGGAGTGGAGCATCCGCAGTCGGACCCGGCCATACGCGAGTGATTAGCTGAAGTGGATCCGCGCTCGCGACGGCGGGCCTTCAAGCGGGTGTTGGCGGCGTGGCCACGCGGCGGGGGGCTGCGGGCCTTCGCCTGGGCTGGCCGACCATTCTCTGTGGTCGGTGACCGGCACAGGCGAATTCTCCTCGCGGCAGGGGCATTGCGCTCAGTGCTGCGCGCGGCCTCACCGGGATGGCCGTGTGATCTACTCTCACCAGATGCGGGGGGCGGGGCTGGGGCAGCCCCAGCAGCGCGGGGGGTTGCCGCGGGCGCGGAGCCGATCCTGCGTGCGGACGGTTCGCGGAAGCACGCCTGCGCGCGCACCGCGGCCAAGCCGCGGCTTGCGGGAGGGGCGTCCACAAGACTTCTGGGAACGGGTGCACCCCGTGTTTCTGGCGTGCTTCCTTCCGGGCGGGGAGGCCCGGTATCGGGCCATCGCCTGCGGCTCCCACCGAACCGAACTGGCACCCTTCGCCCCCTCCTGACCCACTCGCCGTGGTTGGGGGTGCGACGAGCGGGGTCTTCGGGGAAACAGCGGAGCCAAACCATTCATCCGGCGCCGGCCGGAGGGGGATCCCTCCCCAACCGATCCGCCAACCGGCCCTCCGCACCAGAATGCCACCCCATCAGCACCACAAAATGACTTGGCGGGAATTGCTGGAAGTGGGGCGAGGTCAACGCGACGTGGCGGCGACCGCACCACGATCAGGAAATGGGCAGGGAACGGGGGCGGAAAACAAGGACACAGCACACCCGAGCCAGTCCGATGGGTCTCGGTCAATACGGGAACCCGTTGGATGGACCGGGGAACCTTTGTATCTCAGTGACTGAGATCACGGTCAATCCTGGGGTGTAGATGTCCGTAGTTTAACCCATTGCAGGTGTCTGGCACTGTCCCTGCGGGCAGCCATGTCCCCTTCAACATACCAACGGACACGATTTTGCCCTAGGCCGATACCACTAAGAGGGCGGACCTGGGCTGAGGCGCCCCATGCTGAGCAGTGGACACAATTGCTCCCTTATCCAAAAAGCCCAGACTTCACGTTTGGCACTCAACTGCGAGTCAGTTAATTGCATCCGTCGCTCAACTGCTTTTGCGAGAGGGAATGACACGATAACGCCACAACACATCGAACGGGGCCTCCGCCGACGTCCGCAAGGACAGCATCTCGTATTGGCCCGCACCGTAAGGAGGCAAGGCACACGCCACACCGACCCCATCCGCCCGGGCTCCCGAACCGGGGGGCATCGAACCCCCGCCACCACAACCCGGGCTCCCCTGACAGGCTCCGGTCCCGCAATCGCGCCGCGCACAAAACGTGCAGCCACTGCGACGACTTGCGAAGACGCTGCAGAAACGCCACCTCCGACAACTCCGCCACAGCCCCGCCTCGTGCGCCCGCCCAACCCTCTCGCGCAACGAGTGGCCGCACCCCAGGGGAATCGTTTTTGAAGAGGAGCTGTGAGGCGCTTGTGTTTGCGCTTCACACTCCGGCTTGGGTTTCTGGAGAGTGGAGGGGGGAGATGGAAGAATGTTCGTGGGTATGCGCAGGGGGTGCGGAGCCGCCTCGCAGCACTGCGCCGCGCCATGCGCGGCCCGAGCTGCGGCTGATTGCGTGGCTTGCGCCCTGGTGCGGCGGGGAGGGAGGCGCGGCCAGGGCGCGGTGCGGGCGGGCCACGGCGGGGGTGCTGCGCCGTTTCCTGAGCTGGAAGACGGCAGTCCGAGCCCCGCGGCGGTTGCGGCCCTGTTGACCGCCCGGGATCCCGCCAGCTTGCAGCGGGTGCGGCGGCGTCTGGAGGCCTGGGCGGCGGTGCTGGACGGCGCGGGGAGCGCCCTTGCCGGCAAGTCGCGGCGGCGTGCCTTCGCCGCTGCCGCCGCGCGCGCCGGGGCCTCGGGGGCCGGCCTGCGTCGCCGAAGCCCGCCGGGGACGCGGCCCGGTGACGGGCGATGACACGTCCCACGAGCGCGCGGCGAGGCCGAAGCGGCGGGCGCTGCGGGCGCTCAAGGCCCGGAGCGTGCCGGCGGACGCCAGGCCCCCCCAGCGGGCGCCCGCCGAGGCTGTCCCCGCCCGGGGCGGGGCCTAGGGGCGGGCGCTCCAGGGCACTCCGGGCAGCCGGTAGGAGGCTCGACGGCTGTATCGGGAGGCTCCCGCCCCGGCGGACACCCGCCAATCAGGTCCGCCTGTGGACGGGGGTCACGGGCGCCTCGAGCCGCGCCGCGCCCCGGTCTGCCACGAGAGCGCAGGGCTGCGCGCGCCCCGCCTGGCCGGGGCGGGCCGCCTGCGGCCAGCTCGCGGCCAGACGCGAATCGCACAGCGCCCGACCCCCGCCCCCCGCGCCTCCCTCATGCGCGCGCCGTGCTCCCCCCCGCGCGGCCCGCCCGCCGCGCGCGCCCAGGCGGCCCTCGCAAACTGCCGCCCCTGGGGGCGCGCCGTGACCATGCATGCGGACCGACAGCGCAACCGCACGGCCCACGGACCCGCAACCCTCGCCCGGCGCCGCCGCCTCGCCCGCAACCTCGCCCGCCGCCAACCCACACATGACGCCCTGCGCGGACAACTCACGCGCGCCGCCGGGAACGACGACGTCCTCCTCACCTTGATCCGGACCGCTGCATGAAAGCCCCACAAGCGATTGCCCTGGGCCGCACCCCAGATACAGCAGAAGAATCCGAAGCGACGCTTCCGATGACTTGTCCTTGCGACGCCCCTTCAACCCGCCGCTTGAACCACCGGGATCTCCCCCCCCCCCCCCAACGGCAGAAGAGTGGAGCCCCAACCCATCCTCCGCCCTTGCAAATCTCCGGGGCCAAATCCCCTGAAACCTTGGACGACAATAAAACAGCAAACCAAGGTAGCACTTATGGCGTGGGGCCCGGGTCTTCACTGCCGCGGCAGGACGCGCCAGAACAGACGGCCCGCGGCCACACAGGGCCGGCCAGTCGGGTTCAAAGCCCCGCCCGAACTCGCCCCCGCGCGCCTGCTCTTCCTCGACGCAAGCGAACCCGCAGGGATGGACGTACTGCCTTCCAAGGGCGAGCAGTGTCGCACTCCCGGCCCCCATGCCTACGGGAAGCTCACCCCCTTGGGCGCGCCGGCCTCACGCTCACCAGCGGGGGTACCCCAGGACAGGCGTTGAGGCGAGGGCCGGAGGCCCTGCCCAACTTCTGTCGAACCAGTTGGGTTGGCCCCGCCCCGGGATGCCCGGCACCCCTCGGCCTCCGCGCCAACCTGCCGGCCCGCAAGTCTCGGGCTCTCATAGAAGCCCTTGAGGCCCCAAGCCACCGGCGTCCTGTTCCAGTCGCCCGACAGGCCCGCTGGGATGCGGCCCGCGACGCTCTCGACGCCCAGCCTCCCGGGCGCTCGCAGCTTCTTCTCTACAGGCGGATATGAACCCGAATGAAGCGAATCTGCCCTAGATGCGTCTGAGGCTGCCCGGATAATTCCTCCCAATCGGGATAACCTGATCGTATTCTTGCCCGTCGGTCCCCCGGAAGTACGAGAAGTTGAGGCCGACCACCCCCAAGCCCTCCGCGATCGCTTGCCCGTTTTGCGTCGTGTCCTCTCCCGGGCGAAGAGCTCTCCCCAGCCCCGTGGCTTCCGCGCCGGTGTTCGTCACCTGATCCGCCGCAGCATCCCCCTCACCCTTGGCATCCATGGTATTGTTGAAGAGCCGGAACGTGCCCGACGAGGCCGCCAAGGTCCCCACCTGCGCCCCGTTGCACGACAGCACCGTCTGGCCCGCCGCCACCTCCAGCTCCACCTCCTGCGCCAGCGCCGCCGGCAGGAACGTGCAGGTATTGACATTCTTGGCCAGCAGCACCTCCCGTGCTTCCAGCACCACTTTCCCCTCCCCGTCGAACACCAACAGGCTGAGCGGGTCCGTGCCCGCCACCTGCTCCCCGTCGGCGTTCGTCCCCGTATAGGTGAGATGATTCATCGGCAACGTGAGCACCAGCTTGGTCCGGCTCTGCACGTTCGCATCGTCCAGGGCTGTCCACCCACCGATAAAGACCGATTTCTGGTCATTGTTGATTGTGGGGTCGTGCCCCGTATTCGATAGGGCCAGCATGATCGCCTCCCCGTTCTCTCTCTTCTGCTCGTCATTCCCATCATTCTGCGAGGTCCAGCACCCGTCTCCGTCATCCCCAGCCGCCGTTATGATCCCCGCTGGGACAGGCCCCCTCCCGCAGAGGACCAACGGGGTGGCGAGGTAGGTCGACGAGAAACCAGAGACCGCCGAGATCAGCGTCGCCGACCCGCTGGCCAGGAACTGAACCGCCCCGTGGTCGGGCTCGGTATCCGCATCCGACCCGTCCACCAGCCCCTTCGTCGGCGCGACCCACGCGTCCAGCCACCCACTGCTGACGCCGCCCAAGGAGACCACCTCCCCCGGCTTCGGGGTGGACTGCACCGGCGCGTTACGAGCTGGCGGGTCCAACTCGACCTGCGCGTCACATCCCCCCGGATCCACCACCGTGAGCCCCGCCTCACTGAGCGTGGCCGTCCAGGAGTCGGCGGGCAGGAAACAGATCTTGAGCGAGGCCACCACCTTGTTCATCGCATCCCGTACGGCCACCTTGACCACGACTTTTTCCTCCATGGAAGTATCAGCCATCACCCCGGCGGGCCGGTGCAGGTGCACATTCGTGTTCGTGGCGTTCTCGGTCGACCAGTAGGGAAACAAGAAATGGGTGCCTACCCCGTTAAACGTCGAGACGTAGGGATGCTGCGCCTGAGCGGGGGGGGGGGCAGCGACGCTTACGACCAAGGCCGCGGCGCAGGTGACTATGCTCCGAGAGAGACAACGATGCATGATTTCCTCCTAGCACTCTTTGGGTGCTCGTATTCTTCCTTCATATACTCCATCATTCTTCTCGTGGAAAGGCAAGCGTCCTCGGGAGCGCTTCCTCCTTACCCTTCGCCTTTCGGCCCTAGGTGGTTCCCACAGGCGTTCGCCGCCTGCCCTTGCCTGCTTGCGGGCCCTTGCCAGGCGGAGGGGGGCATCAGTGCCCCCGCCGACAGTGCATGCACCCGGCGGGCTGTCCCCAAGGGAGCGGGGTGACCAACTGTGGGTGGAGGGGGGGGACTCTCGCCACGGGGTCCTTGGCCCGCCGGGACTCGTCCGGGCGGGCCATCCGGGAACCGGACCAAGCCCGGCCCAGAGCGGGCCTCTCCTCCCCACGCCCGCCCTTGCCGCACCGCTCATCCGCCCCAATGACCGGGATTTACGGCCGTTGGGCCGTACGAATTTTCGGGGGGGGGGGGGGGCAAGCCCCAAAGTCGCCATCGCTGATTCTCTCAGGATCATTTTATTCCCCTGCGGTTTGGCGGACCTAGCACCATGGCCCCGCCCTCTTGCCGCCGGTTATCGGCATCAAGGGGCGCGGTGAAGATGGGGCGGCCAGCCACTGAAGGGGGAATATACCCCGCCACGCTGCACCTGTCAATTCTGCCTGCCCGAACGGCCGGACCAGGCGGACAGGCGGGCGGAGCCAGGACCGAGACGGCGGGGACGGGGACGCGCCGGACAAGCCCCTGCGCGGCCCCGCGGCATGAGCCTTCAGACTGGCGATAAGGGCCCAGGCAGACGCGCCCTCCACTTGGTTCCCCCTCTTTTGCCACCCTCCGGCACCGCCCAAGCCAGGCACAGGGCCGTGCCACCCCCCCTTTTTCCGTAATCCTTCCGTTCTCGGGTGATGGAAATTTCAGCGATTGAGTGGCCACTTCCAGTCTCGCCCGAGTGGCCGCTTGCACGCCCACCGCAACCTGGTGCACGGGGCAAGTCACCGACCGCCGCATGGCGCGGGACTGGGCGCATTTCACAGGACCATTCCAAAGTCGTGGCGAGTCCAGGTCTGTGCGCCGAGGTGCAGCGAGAGGGTCCGTCCGTGGTCCGCTGGTGCGTCGAGTAGTTGGGGATTTCGGCAGGCCGGCGCTTTCCGGGCCGGCGGTTTCGGGCTTTTCGGCGGCCGGCGGCGTCGCGGGGCGCAGTTCGGCCGGAGAGCGTGCGTCGTGCGCCTGTGGCGCCGTTGTTGCAGCGGCCGAAGCCGCGGCGGGGGACCTGTCGCATGGCGTCGCCCTGTCGGGCGGCATAGTGGCGGTGGGCCTACGGCATGTCGTCGAATCGTTCGTCGAGGCGCACGCTGGAGATGGCGGCGTTTGCGAGGCCGGCGCGGTGGCGGCGGAGACGCTTTGCCCGGACGCGGGTGCCGGCTTCGGCGGAGCGGACGGCTCGCACGGAGGGCAGCCGATTCTCGAGCTCCCAGTGGCCTCGGTTGGGGCGGAGCCATGCCCGCGCCGCCGATGATGACCGAAGCCCAGCCTGAGGTCCAGGACCCGGTAAAAGCCAATGTCCAATCAACAACCTGAAAACAACTTTGGAAACAGCCCTGGCGCATCTCATCCGGGCACTCGGCGGCTGACCATGTACCCGACAAGAAGATCGCCCTGGTCATGGACAATCTGAACACGCACCGCCCCGCGGTCTGAAGCTTTTGTCCCCACGGAAGCGAGGCGGGGGCGCAAGCGGGTCGCTCCACGCCCAAGCACGGAAACTGGCTCCCCAAGGCCGAGAGCAAGACCGGCGCGCTGTCCCGGCCGTGTCTGCGGCGACGCCTTCCCGACCGCGACACCATGCTGCAGGAGATGGCGGGGGGGGGGACGCCGCCATACGGCCGACGTCACCGGCGACTGGTGGTGCCCGACCCAGGATACCCGGACCAAGCGGAAGTCCCTGTAACTATCAATCCAGTGATTTCCTACTACTAGAGCAGATTCGTTTCATTCGGGTTCATAATACGAGTAGTGGGCCTCTTTCACCAGCCTCCAGCGTAACTCACAACATCGACCGATTGGGAATCCCTCACCGATTCAATCTCGCGCGAATTCGCTCTAGGTCCCAGCGAGCACTCCGAACGCAGCCGGATGCATGAGCGTGTACAGTTCTGCTGAACAGGCGCGATGGGAGGGGGGGGGGGGCGTCACATCAATTAGTGAGGGAAGGGCAACATCTTATGCACCTTAGGGAGACGCTGGAAAGAGATGGGAATGAAGCTGGCAGTATTGCTTTGCTCGGTCAGAATCGCTTCCATCTACTCGCTAGCAGCAGGGTCGACACAGGAGGAATATTCTCATAGCTGAGACGAGAGAGCGAAGGCCTCTTTTATCTCCTGTGCTGCCTTAGTCGCGACCCTGAACGCTTCTTTCGTCCGCTCAACCAACCCGGCCCCCTTGTCTTTTCCGTCCCAGTCAACATTATTTGAGTGCCATGCGAGAAAGTCAGCAATGGCGAGGCAATCCAGTGTCATTTCGGGCAATTCCTTAAGTCCAAGCATAAAGGTGCAAGGGGTGAAATGCATGAACTGATTCCGAAGTCGGTTCAATCGCTTTATGGACCGACTCTGAGTTCCTTGGGGCGTAAATTTTTCAGAGTGCCCATAGAAAAGCATAGCCTCGCTCTTGACCTTCTTATACAGATTAGGGAAATCGTCCATTTGTAAATTCGCCGGAATCGGCATACCGTTTTCATAGGCGTCAAGGAAACGTTTGGCATCTTCGGTTTTTAGCACCCTTAAATTATTGCCACCTCTAAGGGCCAAGACCATCATGCCCTGCAAGGCACTGTGGAGAGCTAAGATAACCCATTTCCACCGATATGGATCTGCTTTGGCGCGTTCAAGCTCGTTAGCAGTTGTTTCAAGCGCGGAGACTGTTTCCTCGCATTCATCTGTAACCACAAAAGTGGGACTAGAGACCCATTCTCCAGCTTCCAGTTCTTTAGCCAGCTGCCCTTCCTCTTCGTCTAGCGGCTCTTCGTGGACATATTCGTTAGGCATGATTCCTCCTCATCTTGTCGAAGATACTTTCTCGTCAATTTTCTACTTGGATAGATTGTCTTGAGAAAATACGTGCCGTTTTCTTCTTCCACAAAAGGGACAACGTAAACATATTCGTGAAGCGATATGACAAATTGCCTCTGATGCGGATAACGTTCCGAGTTATGATGCTCTAGGACATCCAGCAGGCCGGCTCTCTCGATTGCTACCTGAGCTTGCTCGAAACTGACTCCTCGTTCCTTTTGAAGTCGAGCATTCTTTCGGGGATCCCATCGGAAGTCCCCCATGAGTTCAAGCAGTCGTGCCGGCCGCCCGTAACTCGGCCAGGGTGGCCGCAGACAGGCCCAGGTCGGCCAGAGCCTCGTCCGTCTGCTCGCCCAGCAGGGGGGCCGGCTGCCGCAGCAGATCCGTGGGCGTGCCCTCGAACCGCGCGGCCGGCCGGGCTTGCCGCATCGGACCGGCGTGCGGATGGACCGATTCCACAATCAGCTTGTTGGCCACCACCTGCGGGTCGGTCAACACCTCCCCCCGCCGATGGACCGGCGCACACGGCACCTGCTCCGCCACAAGGCGAGCCAACCACTCGGCCGAACTCCTCCCCTGCAACACCTCCGCCGTCATCCCCACCCGCAGGTCCGCAGAGTGGACCCGCCCGCCCGGCGTGCCGAACCGCGCGTCGGCCTGCCACTCCGGCCGCGCCAGGGCCCGCGTCAGCCCCTGCCACTCCTTGTCCGAAACCGCCGCCACCGTGATATAGCCGTCCGCCGTCTCGAAGATCAGATCCCGCGGGGCCGCGGGCCGGCCCGGAGCGGCGCCCGCCCCCCGAAAAGTGTACGGCGCCATGCCCTCAGGCCACAGAAACGCCACCACCGCGTCCAGCATCGCCACCCGCACATGCTGCCCCGCCCCCGTCCGTTCCCGGGCCAGCAGCGCCGCCGTCATCGCCTGCGCCGCGGTCAGGGCCGTCACCTTGTCGGGAATGATCAGCCGCATCATCCGCGGCCGCCCCGTCTCCGGGGCCGCTTGCATATCCGCCAGCCCGGACAACGCCTGGATGACCGGGGCGTACACGCGCTGGCCGACATACGGCCCCCTCTCGCCCACCCCGCTGAGAGACACCTAGATAAGGGTCGGATTCTCCGCCCGCAGGGCCGCCTCCCCCATCCCCAGGCGCTCGGCCACCCCCGGGCGGAAGTTCTGGACGAACACATCCGCCCCCGCCACGAGGGCCTTGAGGCGGCCCACCCCGCGGGCCGCCTTCAGATTGAGCACCACCGAGCGCTTATTCCGATTCAGGGTCGCAAACAATGGGGGGAGGGGCCGCCCCGGATCCCCCAGCGCCCGGGTCAGGTCGCCCGTGCCCGGCGGCTCCACCTTGATGACCTCCGCCCCCTGGTCCCCCAGCATCAGGGTCGCCATCGGGCCGGACACCATCCGGGTCACATCGATTACGCGATACCCCGCCAATGGACCTGCCATGCCCCGTCTCCTCCGTCCGGTCGCATTGCCAGGTGTCGTTTTGCCCGCAATCCTCCGGCCCTGTCAAGCCCCCGCACCCGGGCGCACGGGGGACCGGACAAGGCAGCGGGCGAGGACAGGGCCTCACGAGCCCACAACCGGCGGCAGGTTTGGGACTTTGACTCAGGGCGATGCAGGGAGCGGCGAGTTGGGCGGGGCACACGGCGCCAGCTCGGTGTAAGGGCAGCGAAGAACCGCTCGCCCCGGTGTGCGCCGTGTCCGCATGAGAGGGCCGGGTCGGGCAGCGGTACGGGATGGGCATCTCAGCCATCATTCCAGATTGCCTCCCGGGCGGGTGCCCTAGGCGAACCTGAACCAAGTGATCTCTTCTGATAAGAGAGGTAGCATAACCAACCGGGATAGGAGGAGCAGCACGAAAAAGTAGTGAGGTCGAACCGCACTTGACGCTACGAACTCGCGGATTCCGTAGGGTCCATCAACGCCGAAATGCAGGCGAGGATATCATTCTAATGAGGTGGCCCGCTACAGCGTTATTTCCGTATGGTAGGGATGTTCCCACTAAACGGCACTGCGTTTGAGTATCTTCGGCCCTTTCACCAGCAACCTGTTCTTCTTGGAAAAATCTGAGTTTAAATCCTCCCAGCATGCCTCATTCCTCTCGACCGATATCAAGCGCCGATCAAATTCTTCGGCTACCATGCCTATTGTGTGCGGCCCGGCGAATGGATCAAGGACCGAATCGTCAGGATCGGTGCAGAAGTTAGTAAAAATCAAGGGAGTTCAGCAGGGAATCGGCAGGATGAATCTTTCTCCCAGCCGCCCGCAATCCGCTCAGATAGACCCGTTGCTTTCATTGTTGCCGCATCGAATGAGGTTGGGCGAGTCCAACCCCGCTATGGTCTGCAAAACTCTTTTTAATAATATACCCGGATGGGCCGACGGGTCGTAGCCATACCACGCTTGATAAGCCGCAGCATATCCTTGGAGTACGGCTACGAAACACCCGCTTTACCCGCTTTGGAAGTCCGTCGTCCCGAACCAATAAACATACCCCACAGAGTCCTTGACTCGACTTCTGCGAACGTTGACCCATTCAACAGGAGTCGGCTTCTTGGCTGAATGATACCGGAAGAACTCCTGGCATAGTTCGAGCCCAAGGTCATCGCACGGCAGATGCAGAAAAAGCCGGAAATGATACAGAGGGCGAGCCGGGCTTCCGGGCATCCACATCTCACCAATGCCCTAGGCAAAACTTCCTCTGGCTTCAAAATCCGTCCGATCCGCTCGCAAAACGGACTTATCCAATCAATGTAACTATCTTGGTCGACAGTCCCCTATTCCTTTTTGAAATGGAGGGCGTAAGGGACAATACAATAATGAGATCGTCCTTCGGACCAGCAAGGATGTCTATTGCGTCGGAACAGCGGGCCGTATCAAGGGACGTTTTGCAATACTGTTGTTCGAGGTGCGGATCTTCTGGGTCTCAACCGTATGCCACATCAACCCCGCCTTTTCTGTACGCTTCATCTGACCCCGCATACTCTTGCCCTCAATGAGTTCTCCAGAGTTATTTTCTGGCAACCAGATAGTGTAATCGGGGAACCATCTGAGTCCTGCCCTTCAAAGCGGTAGAGTCTTCCCGTCACGCCATGTCTTGGGCTTCTTTCCGAGATGAACTTCATCTGCAACCCCTTCCAAAGTTACCTTCGCTCGCAATTTGCGACTGATGGCGCCGAGTAGTTCTACGGCTGTCAGGCCGTATTCGTTCTCAAGCGGATGGGGCAGCAAGAACGTCTTTCCTGGTCGAATGGAGCCTATTCGACATCAAAAGGAGGCTTTCCTCCATTTGACTGCTCCCCGCTCCAGAACCTATGTGGTGTGGGACTCTGGGCCAAACTCCAGACGCATACCGCTCGTCCATATTCCGATCAACGGTGACGAACGAACACAACCGTACCGCTGATACAACCCAACCCGACCACTGCCGTTACAATTGCCATCAGGATGACCATCTCATAGCCACCCAGTCCCCATACCAGTGCCGCCAGGGTGGGGGCGAGGGCTGCGGCCAGGATGGGTGGGATAGCCAGAAGGCCGGAGATGAGCCCGAAATGGGCTCTGCCCAACAATTCGGCGGTCATCACCGGGCGCAGTATACTGCTCATCCCAATCCCCGCTCCCTGGAGTACCACGAAGAGCGGGAGCAGCAGGGGAACAGCTTGAGAGCAGAACAGGGCGATTGCCGCACCGCTCACAGCGAGGAAACAGGTGAAGGCGATCCAAAACGTCGAAACATGTTTCTCCATTGCCAACATAGCCAAGCGACCCGCCACCTGCATGGGTCCGAGCGAAGAGGCCGTGAGTACCGCCGTTTCGTCTGACAGACCCCGTTCAGATAACAGCGGTAGGAGATGCGTCAACAGGCTGAAATGTGCCATATAGGCCATGCCGAATGCCACGGCGAGTAGCCAGAAGGCCGGGGTTCGAAGCACGCGCGAGGCAGTCCCAGGGTCAGCGCTGCGTGGGGCGTGCTGAGCGGCCCGATGTTGGTCCGCATGCCGACACGCGCTCCAGATAAGGGGAACGGCAACCAGGAGATTGACGCCAGCGACCGTGAGCACGGCGTCTCTCCAGCCGACCCAGCCGACGAGTAGGTGGATGCTCGGGAAGGCGAGGGTGCCGGCAAACCCGGCCACTAAGGTGACAAGGGTGATGGCCCGACGGGCCTCGTCGCCCAGCGAGCGCGTCAGGACGGAGAAGCACGCGTCGTACAATGAGCCAGCCATGGCTACGCCAATGCCGAGCCATAGACAGTAGAAGTGCCACGGGTGTTCAACCCAGGCGAGGCCAGCCAGGAGCACGGCCCCCAGAGCGGCACTACCGCTGAAGACGACCCGTCCGAAACCGCGGTCTATAAAGCGCCCGGTTACGGGTCCGAGCAGGGCCGAGGTCATCAGGGCTAGCGTCAGCGCCCCGGCCAGTTCGGTTTTCGACCAGCCCAGGTCGCCCTCCCACTCAAGCAGCAGCGCGGGAAACGAATAGTAAAGTGCCGCCCAGACCAGCGTCTCTGCCACTGCCAGCGGCCATACGATCCGACGGAAGGTCATGCTAGTGACGCTGTATCAGCCGCCGGGACCGGGTAAAAGGCGAGACCGGCACGGCGTACCGCGCGTTGCTTGGGCGGTCAGGTATAATGGCTGCGCCGTTTTACGGCCAGTTCGCGTTCGAGATAGAAGATCTCAACCTTTTCCCCAGCCCCGTCCTTTTGAACAAACTTATGACCGCGCAGGATGGTCTCGACAATACCCAGGTCGGACCGACCGGGATACTCGCGGGTGCCGGCTATGTCGGTCGAGGCGAGGACGGTATCGCCGACGAAAACCGGGCCCGTATGGCGGCCGGTTACATAGCGGACATCCCCGACGGCATTATCGCCAATGTCAGGACAGGACAGCCCCAAGCAGAGATTGAACGGAATCCCACCATAGACGATCAACTGGCCGCCAATATAACGTTCTGGATTCTGGTCTATCAGATACTGGTTGGAGTGGACCTGAGAGGTGTTATCCAAGAGAGCGGTCCATTCCATGTGCACGGTGGTCAGCGTCCGTCCGCGGGAATGCTCAAGCCTGTCGCCAGCATGAAAGTCCTCAAAATAGGTGTCGTCATTGGCTAGGTGGGACAAGCTTTCGTACCGCCGACTCTTGTCATACTCCGGCAAAACGAGTTCGCAGGGGATAGGGGGGAACTCGTCCAGGGCCGCGTCTTCGACCCGAGCGGCCATATTATCTTTCCAGATTTGCACCTTGCGTTGCAGGGTCAGCACGATTGCACCGTGCTGGTTCCAGCCGGTCGTCCGGACATGGACAACCCCCCGGTCCCGGTCCCGTGAGGAAGGCTTGATGCCGAGAATCGTCGTCTCGGCCTCAATCGTATCGCCGATATACACAGGTGCGCCAAAGCGTATGTCTCGGTATTCGAGATTGGCCCGCGCGTTTTCGGAAATATCTTCAACGCTCTGGCTGAAGACGATGTTCATCACCAAACCGGGCGGGGCCACCAGCCCGAGGAAACCGTACTGTTCGGCATAGCGTGCATTTTTCGACAGCGGATTGGTTGTCATACCGAATTCCGTAAAGGCACTGAACAAGCCTTCGGTGACGGTTTTCCCCACCTTGTGCCGAAACACCTGACCGACCGAAAAGTCTTCGAGGAAATTCCCGCGTTTCTTCCGGATATGCACCCGTACTCCTTCGTGTCCGCTCATCTCAGGGCCGAGAGAAATTCCTGACGCCCCCCGGCGCTGAGATGCAGATACATATTGTGACGTTTTTGCGCCCCAAGGGTATCCCAGGGCTGAGATGCATAATTATGGCCCGGATAGAGAACCGTCTCGTCCGCCAGTTGTGAGAGCGTTTGCAGACTCGAGTACAGGTCTTCCGGACTGCTGCCCGGCAGATCGACCCGGCCGCACGAGTTGATGAAAAGCGTGTCACCGGCCACCAGACGATTCTCAATCAGAAAACATTGCGAGCCGGGCGTATGTCCGGGCGTGTGAATGAACTTGATGGTGAGCGCACCTACCGTGGTCGTATCGCCACCCTCGACCTGAACGATGTCGGAATCGGACAAGCCGACCAAGCGGCCGAGGAATGCGGATTCGGCCTTGTGGATGTACACCTTGGCTTTCACCTGTTCGAGCAGTTCGGCCACGCCCTGAATATGGGTGCCGAACAGGTCGCCGCCGAGGTGATCCTGGTGATAGTGGGTCACGAGCGCTTGAGTAATGCTGAGACCCTCGTGCTCCGCAGTCTGGATGATCGCAGGGATGTCCCAGGCAGCGTCGATAACGACCGCCTCACGCGTGGCCGTATCCCCAATCAGGTAGGTGAAATTCTGCATGGGACCAATTTCAATTTGTTTGAAATAGAGGGAAGAGTCCGCCATCATTTCCCCTTCCGAGGAGGTCTTTTTACGGTTTTTCCAGCACTGCGGGGGGATTTCGCCCGGGCGGACTGAGTGGTTTTTCGCTCACGACTGCGCAGGCCACGCTCCCAGAGATATTCCGGCTCTCCCAGCTTTTGACTCACCCAGCGGGAGAGTACAAACAACAAGTCGCTGAGCCGATTCACATACGTGAGCGGCCAGGGGCTGATCTCTTCTTCACGTGAGAGGCGCAGGATATCTCGTTCGGCCCGCCGACAGACGGTTCGGGCCTGGTGTAGGAAGCCGCCGACTTTCCCACCGCCGGGCAGGATGAAAGAGTCGAGGGCCTCCAGGTCTTTCTGACAGGAATCGATGAGACGCTCAAGGCCCTTGACCTCCTGCTCACCGACCCGGAACATGCCTTCGTAGGAAAAATCTGCGGGGGTGGCCAACTCACTCCCGAGGTCGAACATCTCGTTCTGGAGTTGACGGAGAATATTGTCCAAGTGTGCGGCGGCCGCCAGATTTGGCCTCAGGTCGTCATTGAAGACCCGGGCCAAGCCCACCACCGAGTTCAGTTCGTCCAGCGTCCCGTAGGCTTCAATGCGGGCAGCATCCTTAGGAATCCTTCTCCCCCCGACGAGCCGGGTCGAACCCTTATCCCCCGTCCGGGTATAAACCTTTGTAATGCGGACCATTACGACTTGGGGTCGAGAAGCCCAGAGACGGAGCAACTCATTTCTCTTCAGGCTTGGAGGCGCTTGTCCAGCGCCGCGTTTTCTTGCCAGAGCGCCGGCGGCAGTCGGTCTCCGAACTGATGGAAAAATTCGCGCTGACTCTCCGCGGCCTTGACCCAGCCCGGGCGATCCACACTGAGGAGTTCGTCGAGTACGGCCGGCGAGACATCGATCCCGGTCGTATCAACATCGTTGGGATGCGGGAGATAGCCAATTTCGGTCTCACGAGCTTCGGCCTCACCATGCACCCGGGCAATGACCCAACGCAGGGCACGCAGGTTTTCTCCAAAGCCGGGCCAGAGAAATTTCCCCTCTTGATTCGTCCGGAACCAGTTTACCCGAAAAATTTGTGGTGGATTGGCAATCTTTTTGCCCATATCGAGCCAATGGCCGAAGTAGTCGCCCATGTTGTAGCCACAGAAGGGCAGCATGGCCATGGGATCACGCCGGATCTTCCCAACTTTTCCGGTCGCCGCGGCCGTTGTTTCAGACGCCATCGTCGTGCCAAGCGACACCCCATGTTGCCAGTCAAAAGACTGATAGACGAGCGGAATCAAGCTCGCGCGGCGGCCGCCGAAGAGGAAGGCCGAGATCGGCACCCCTTGGGGCGATTCCCACTCTGAAGACATGACCGGACACTGACGAGCTGGTGTGGTGAAACGAGAGTTGGGGTGGGCGGCCTTGCCCTCGGACTGTGGCGTCCACGGCCTGCCCTGCCAGTCAATCGCCTCGGCCGGCGGGCCACCGTCCAGGCCTTCCCAGTATGGGGTGCCATCTGGCGTGAGGGCGATATTCGTAAAGATGGAGTTCTTTGCAACAGTCACCATGACGTTCGGATTGGTGTGCGAGTTCGTTCCCGGCGCTACCCCAAAAAATCCGGCCTCTGGATTAATCGCCCACAGCCGTCCATCCGGTCCGGGATGCATCCAGGCAATATCGTCTCCCACCGTCCAGACTTTGTAGCCCTTCTGGCTCTCCGGCGGGATCAACATGGCCAGATTCGTCTTTCCGCAGGCACTGGGGAACGCGGCGGCAATATACGTGGTGCGCCCGCTCGGCTCTTCGATGCCGATGATCAGCATATGCTCAGCCAGCCAGCCCTCTTCTCGCGCCATATAGCTCCCCAGGCGCAGGGCGAAGCATTTTTTCCCAAGCAGGGCGTTCCCACCATAGCCGGAACCAACAGACCAGATCGCACGGTCTTCAGGGTAGTGCATGATGAACCGGCGGGCAGGGCTGAGGTCGCCAAGCGAATGGAGACCCTGGACATAATGCTCCGACGACCCCAGCCGCTCAAGCGCAACCTTGCCCATACGGGTCATGATACGCATACTAGCAGCGACGTAGGGGCTATCGGTGATTTCGACGCCAACCTGACTGTAGGGCGACGTGACAGGCCCCATGATATACGGCACGACGTACAGTGTGCGATCTTTCATCGCTCCCTGAAAGAGCCCACCGACTTTTTCCTTGGCCTC
Source organism: uncultured Binatia bacterium (SeqCode) (assembly GCA_965116085.1). Taxonomy (GTDB): domain Bacteria; phylum Desulfobacterota; class Binatia; order Bin18; family Bin18; genus Bin18. The sequence continues at coordinate 2,019,111 of OZ220487.1, read as the reverse complement.
CGCCGGGGCCATCCAGTTATTATTCGGACCGGCGTCTTCTTCTTCCCGTGTGCACACAAAGGTCAGGTGCTCGGTGCGCGCCACGTCTCTGGGATCGCTCCGGTGTAAATAACAGTTCGGATATTTCTCCTGATTTAACGCCGTCAGCGTCCCGTCATCAAGCATGCCCTCGATCAAGCGTTGGTTTTCTTCTTCCGAGCCGTCACACCAGTGAATATTCTTTGGTCGCGTGAGCTGGGCCGTCTCTTCGACCCATTGTTCGAGTGGGGTTGGCATAGTCAGGGTGGTCTCCTCTGAATAAGAGTGGATACTAATACTGAGAACAAAAGATGATAAGCTTTTTTTATACCCCGTCCCAGGTGGAGCGTCAAGAATGGTGCTGGCTCAAAGGATAGGCTTTTCGGGGAGTTCCGTCCAGTATTGGGAGGGAGGAGTCCGAGTGGGGGCCACCGATTCGTTTCTGCCGAGAGGCATATCGCCTCAAGCAGCTAGGCGTGGCTCGCTGTTTCGGGTTTGCACAGTTTGAGAATCGTCTCTTTCAGCCGGTCTGGATCGACCGGCTTCTTGAACAAGACATCCTCTAATCCTTCCAGCCGACTCCGTTTGATCACGTGGTCTTTGTCGTAAAAATAGGCCGTCATCAGGACAACGGGCAGTTGCGGATAGCGCTCCTTGGCCTCCATGTAGAGATCGTATCCGTCCAAGTCAGGCATCACCACATCACTCAACACCATGTGGAAGGGGTTCTGGTTGAGAGAGTTCCGGTCAAGGATATTCAGCGCCTCAATCCCGTTGGTCGCCACCTCGACACGACATCCTTCTTCGGTCAACAAGTCACGCAACGAGTAACACACGCCAAGATCGTCATCGACCACTAGGAGACGCAGTCCGGTCAGTCCCTGGGTTGCTGGCCGGACACCGAGGGGAGGTGGAACCACCGCTTCATCCCGCCCCAGGTCTGCCATGCGAGAACCGTGCAGATACTCGGTCGTGTCATAGCGCTCGCCATGAGCCATATCGTCAATCCGTGCGACGATCCCCCGGATCTTTGCCAGCTCACGCTGGATGGATTCCACCCGCTCTTCCTGGACAACGTATTCTTCGTCCGGAAAACTTTGCGCCATGTGTTTGGTGAGAATGTCCAGATTATTAAAGATGACCTCTAGCGGGTTATTGATCCGATGCCCGAGCCCGACGGCTAATTCACCCAGCGTCGCCAACTGATCTCGCCGACGGATCTCCCGCAGGTCTTTCAAAAAGCCAACTGAGCCGGCCTCGTTTCCCGCATCGTCATAAATGATGGAGCCGGAAATGGCAGCGGGAATGTGTTCGCCGCTCTTTGTCACGAGGATGGTCTCGAAATTCTTGACCTTGCCCTTCTCGCCGATCTCTTCATTCCGCATGGCCTCCATGACACGGCGCGCCTCATTGAGGTTCGGATAGACGGAGGCCCAGACCCGCTCGCCGTGAATCTCCTGTGAGGTATAGCCGAGTGTCTGATGCGCCCCGTCATTATAAAAAATAATCTGGCCCTTGTGGTCGAGCGCAATGACGATATCAAGAGAACTTTCGAGGAGCCGCTCGAAATATCCTAGCGGCAAGCGGATCTCACGCAGGTCACGGTGAAAGCCGATCGAACCCATTTCCGTCCCGTTTTCATCGTAAATAATCGAGCCCGAGAACGAGATGGGGATGTGCTCGCCACTCTTTGCCACGAGGACGGTTTCAAAATTCTTGAGCTTACCCTTTTCCCCAATGTCCTCGCTGCGCATCGCCCCCAGCACCCGCTGGGCTTCTGCGAGGCTCGGATACAGCATGACCCGTTTCCCCTGGACCTCCTCTCGAGTATAGCCCAAGGTCTTGCTCGCTCCGTCGTTGTAGAAGATGATTTGTCCTCGATGATCAACGGCAATGACAATGTCGAGAGAACTTTCGAGGAGCCGTTCAAAATACACAGAGGAAAGCTGAAACATGAAAGACCACTTACTTGTCCACTCTGCACCAAGCGCTCGGCATCATTCGGAGAACGATGCTCGGGAGTATCATTCACGGACCATGTTAGGCCGCTGGTTTCCTAATCGTCAAGCCCAGCCCCCTGCCCGCCGCTCCCTGGTCCGAGTCATTATCCTGCTGAGCCTGATGCTGCCGTGGAGTCTGGGAGGATGCTACTGGCTCAAGTACGAAAAACTCATGCACACCCATATCCAACTCATGCGGGCCATGACCGACAAAATGAACCGGCTCTTGGAAGACAGTGACCCACTGACCCCAGCCATGATCAGTGAGTTTCTGTATCCGCTTGAGCGGGCTCGGGACTTCTCCCGCATTGTGGCCCAGCGCTACGCCGGTCGGCCTTCGCTCACGGCCTTTAACCAACTCCTCGATCAGTACCAAAGTCTCGTCGCGGAAGCCGACCGGCTCCGCGTTCAGCCCGGCAGCCTTGCGCGTTTTCGGTCCCAGACCCAGGCGACCCGGGGCCAAGCAGCACGAGTCGAAGCGCTCCTGGATTCCGAATACGTCAGCTGAAGCGCAAAACCTGTTTGTCATCCGCAAGGCCAGCCAGGAGTTCAGCCACCGTCGAACCGAGAAGGGGGTGGACAAACTGGGGAGCCAGTTCAGAGAGTGGTAAAAGCACGAACCGACGTCGGTGCATCTCCGCATGCGGGATCTGCAACCGCTCGTCATCCACGATCTGCTTGTCAAAAAGTACTATGTCGAGATCAATGGTACGTGCTGCCCATTTTTCTGTCCGTTTGCGGCCGAGTGCCGATTCTATTTTTTGCAGGCGACTCAGGAGTTGCTGCGGGCTCAACGTGGTCTCCAATTCAACCACACCGTTGACATACCAGTTCTTCGCCTCCCCAATCGGCTCAGTCTCATACAAGGAGGAACGGCCCACAATGGCCGTCTGGGGGAGGTCGGCCATCAGGGCGAGCGCCTTTTGATAATATCCTCGACGATTATCGAGATTTGATCCGACGCCAATAAAGACCTGACTCCCCATTGCCCCTTCCCCGGCTAGGTTCTCCACGAGAACGCCTGTGCAGCTTGCTGCACAATCTGCTGTCCGATGGCCAGCGAAGCAGTTGCGCCCGGCGAGGGAGCGTTCAGCACATGGATGGCGTGCGGCGAGTTGGCAATCACGAAATCGTCCACTACAGCACCGTCGGCGGCAATCGCTTGGGCGCGCACACCGCTGCCGCCCGGCAGTAAGTCTGTTGCCTGCAACTCGGGGAGCAGGCGCTGGAGCGCGCGCAGAAACGCCGCTTTATTCAGAGAGCGGTAAATTTCTCCAAGGCCGGTCTGCCAATATTTGCACGCGAGCGTCCGAAACCCGGAGAAGCGAAGCGTTTGCCACAAGTCTCGAGGGACCACGTCCGTCCACTGATAGCCCTCTCGGGCAAAGGCCAGGACCGCATTCGGCCCAGCTTCCCGCTCCCCGGTCATAGTTCGGGTGAAATGGACACCCAAAAAAGGAAAGGCTGGGTCCGGCACCGGATAGATGAGGTTCTTCACCAAGGCGTGCTTGTCCGGGGCAAGGCGATAATACTCACCTCGGAACGGGACAATCTGCAGGGCCGGCTCAGCCCCTGCCATACGTGCAATCCGGTCACACTGAAGGCCGCCACAGTTAATGACCGCCCGCGCTCGAATAGCATCGGTAGCAGTTTCCACAACTAGTTGGCCGTCGGTCGAGACAATTTTTTGGACCGGCTGCACGCACTGAATCCCGCCCCCGGCTTCTTGAACCAAGGCAGCATACTGCTCAGCCACCCGCACATAGTCGATAATCCCGGCTGAAGGGACGTACAGCGCTCGGGCGCCTGCAGCATGCGGTTCAATTTCCCGCAGCCGTTCAGGACCGATCATTTCCAGCCCCGCAACACCGTTGGCCGTCCCGCGCCGGTGGAGTTCCTCAAGCCGAGGGAGTTCGTCCGCCGAGGTTGCCACAACGACTTTCCCGCACCGCTCATAGGGGATATCGTACCGATCGCAAAATGCGGCTAACCGCATGCCACCGCTCACACAGGTCTGGGCCTTGAGCGAGCCGGGTTTGTAATAGATACCAGAGTGAATAACCCCGCTGTTATGGCCGGTTTGATGCGCGGCCAGGCGGGCCTCCTTTTCGAGGACTCCCAGTTTGACCCTGGGGTATTGGCGGAGAACGGTTAAGGCAGTGGCCAGTCCCAGGATTCCTCCGCCAATAATGATAAGGTCGAACTGGCCTGCCATATCAATGTGCACTCAGAAGAGACATTGCTCTTTCATCTGCCTATACAAAACACACGCTCACTGCAAACCGTGCCTATGTTGACCCCCACTCGGACCGGGCTTCGGGAAATCCTGTCCTTTGCCCTGCCGATTATTCTGTCGATGGCTTCATACACCGTGATCGGCTTTGTCGATACCTGGATGGTGGCCCAGGTTGGCACGGCTGAGGTGGCCGCAGCCATGCCGGCCGGCATTATTGCCTATACGCTCACCGCCCTCCCGCTGGGCATTACGCAGTGCGTCAGCACATTCGCCGCCCAGGCTCTGGGGAAAGAGAAACTCGACGAAGGCTCAATAGTCGCCTGGCAGGGGCTGTACTTAAGTGGCGCGGTCGGGTTTGCGCTCTTCGCGCTGTGGCCGGTCGCCCCCTACTTCTTTTCCCCGTTCGGACACGAGCCGGACATTATCACGCTTGAAGTCGTCTACTTCCGCGTCCGGCTGTGGGGGATAGGTTTTTCGGCGGCCATCGGCGCGCTGAGTGGCTTCTTCTACGGGATGCACAGGCCCAAGGTCCCCCTCGCTGCTACGGTAATTGCCAATATCGCCAACGTCTGTTTCGCCTACTCCTTGATCTTTGGCAAATTTGGCGCACCAGCCCTAGGACTCAAGGGGGCGGCCCTGGCGATGGTGCTCAGCTTTGTCGTCCAGTTCGCGGTGCTCTTTCGGGTCTTTCTCTCCCAGCCGTACGCGACCCAGTTTGCCACTCGAGTCGTCTGGAAGCCGAACTGGGCGGTGGCCCGCCGGCTCCTGCATATGGGCTTGCCCGCCGGGACGCAAATGGCCGTCGATGTCTTCGGCTGGGGCGTCTTGATTATTTTGATGGTTGGCCAGTTTGGCAAGCAGCAACTGGCTGCCAGTAATATCGCCATTCAGTACATGACGGTCTCATTCATGCCCGCACTAGGGCTTGGCCAGGCACTGACCGCGCTGGTCGGACGCTATATTGGAGAGGGCAAGCCCGACCTTGCCGTTCAACGTACGTATGAAGCGTTCTTTTTGGCCATGTTGTATATGGCGGTGATGGGCATGTGCTATGTCCTGTTTCGTCACTCTTTTCTGAGTTTTTTTAGCCAGGACCCGACGGTCATCCAGGTCGGCAGCACCTTGCTGCTGTGCGCGGCCCTGCTGCAAGTTTTTGACAGCATGGGCATTACCTTTGCCGGAGCCCTGCGCGGGGCGGGGGATACGCGCTGGATTGCCGGACTGACGATGACACTTTTGGTGTGTGTCTTCACACCGCTCAGCCTGGGTTCAGTGCTCTTTACCAATCTCGAATCTCTCGGGCCGTGGCTGGCCGGCACCATCAACGTCTCGCTGTTTGGCTTGGGTCTATGGTGGCGCTTCTCCCGAGGACGCTGGCGGGAGATTGATATTTTTGCCGTGCGGCGTAAGAGGAGAGAGCAGACAACCGCTTCCGGGCAGGTCGCAGACCGATGACCCCTTTAGCCTCGGATTTCCCGCTTCCGTCTTCACCTGACTACGCGCCGTTCGAGGCCGGACCGTTTCGGCTCTCAATGGGGCTCATGCCGCTCGATCTCAAAGACTGGATCGAGCCCGATGTGCGGTGCACCGTTGAACTCGAAGAGAAAGAACGCCTCCTCACCGAACGACACGCTGAAGTCTTTGCCGCCCTGCCTGAAGCACACCTAGGTTCAGCTGAAACCTTGGCCCTGCTTGTCGAGCATCTCCCCAGCCGATTTCCAGAATTGTACAAGAGAAGTGGAGGTCGGCTCGACAATCTTGCCACCGGCCAGCAATGGCAGATTCACAATACGCCCCTGCATCCACTTGATCTGGCCGGGAGACTTATCCAAGAGGATTTATGCCTCATGCGGCGGCAGGGACACACCCAGGTCTACCATCTGGTCGGAGCGTCTTTATGCTTTCCGACGCGCTGGCGTTTAGCGGACAAAATTGGCAAGTCGCTCAACACGGTTCATGCGCCGATTCCCGGCTATGCAGAACAGCTTGCCCGCACCATGGACAAGTTCTTTGACCGGCTGAAAGTCGAGAAGCCCGTCTGGCGGCTCAACTGGAGCCTGATGGACGATCCGGCCCTTTTTCAGCCGACCAGGAGCAGTAGAAGCCGTGCCACCATTACACCGGAGAATGCCGGAGATACCCTCTGGATACGCATCGAACGACAGACCCTCCGTCGTCTGCCGCATTCTCACGATATCCTGTTCACCATCCGCGTCTACGTCAGACCACTTGCGCACCTCGCCACCCAGCCAGACCGTGCTACGCAGTTTGCCGCGGCCCTGCGCGCCCTCCCGCAGTCCGCCCGGCAGTATAAAAATCTGCCGCCGTTTATTGAGACCGCCTTGATGTGGCTGGATCGAGCGGCGGCGGGAAGTGGGAGAAGGACAACACCTGCGGGCGATGCACCCCTGTCTGAATAGAGCTTCTCCTCCCTCCGGGGCTTTTTCTTCCTCGCCGCTCACAGTAAAAGAGAGGCATGAAAGATTTAACACTCTTAGGACGGACGGTTGGCGAGTTGCTCAAGACGCATCGCCACACGATTGCGGTAGCCGAGTCTTCAGCCGGCGGTTTGATCTCGGCGGCTCTCCTAACCGTGCCAGGAGCGTCAGCGTATTTTCTCGGTGGTGGAGTGATCTATACCCATGAAGCGCGTCGGTCATTCCTGGCCATGCCCGACGAAACGCTTGAGGGGATTCGAGCGAGTACCGAGGCATATGCGCTGCGTCTCGCTCATCAGGTGCGGGAGCGTTTTGAGACCACCTGGGGGCTGAGTGAAACCGGAGCGACCGGACCGACCGGCAACCGCTACGGTGATGCAGCCGGGCATGCGTGCTTTGCGGTCGTTGGACCGGTTGAAGAAAGGTTGACCGTAGAGACCGGCAGCCCGAGCCGGGAAGCAAATATGTGGACATTCACCCAGATCGCTCTTGATTTGTTAGCTCGGTCTGTTCAAAAAAGTACCGCGTGAGGGGATCTGCATGTCGTGTCGTATATTCAAAGCACTGAAAACAGTACTCTTCCTTCTCTGTTGCCTGAGCCTGCTGCCCGCCCCCTCGGTCTTGGCGCAAGGCGGAGTCGGCGTGGGAGGCGACCGGCCCTCGGCCAGGACCCGTCGCTTCCCTTTCAAGGTTATAGTGACCGGCTTTCTCAATACGGACCCAGCCCCTGATGCCTTGGCGGTCATCCAGTTGGGGGTGACCGGCTATCGGGACGATTTCCAACTCGAAGTCACGAATATCACCGCACCCGACTCGCCCCGGCTCACCCCGCGGCAGATTTTCCTGCACCGGGCTGGCAAGAGAAAGGCCGACCTTGATGTGACCGGCCCCCGTGGCACACTCGCAAAAATCGCTCAGGCCCAACCCGGCACTCCGCTTGAACTCACTGGCTGGTACGCACAGCGTGACGGCGAGTTCCGACTCGAAAACGTTCGTATTGTCGGCTTTGAGTAGTCGGTACCAATCATTATGGCGCGCTGCCATTCCAGAGTACTGTCTATCCTTTTTAACGCCCGTACGCTCTCGCTTTCGGTTATTGCTCGTAGTGTTGTTGTACAGGCTCAGCCAAAACGGACGTCCGCGCGATTCCAGTGGAGCCGGCCCAGTTTTCAGCAATCGGCGACAGTGCAGCCCTGACCCACGCGGGCAGAAATCCGCCGAGGCCCGCGCCTGGGAACAATCGCTTTTTTGAAGAACCCGAATCTTTCCGAGCGCCTGGAACAGGACTCGGATTTTGCCTAGCTGCGAGCAAGCTACTTGGAGCCCTTGTCTGTGCGTTCATTCGCGCCCACCGGGCTAATTTCCTTTGGCTGTGCATCTGAACACCGACACCTCAATCGACCTCGTCCAAAGGCACTATATTCCAACTCCGCAAAACCTGTCCTGTCTACCGACCCGGAGCTGACAGAACAGGCGACATTACAGCGGGTTGCTGACCACCTTGGACACCCCCTCACTGGCGGTCTCAAAGGCCAAGCTGATTTCGTGATTTTCGTGGCAGAAGACAAAGTGCCACGTCTGACCTAGGGCTTCCTCAATAGATAGGGACTTAAGTGCAGCCCAAATGGGGCACCAATCCGAATGGCAATCGAGCGGTCTTGCCGTCTCTCTGGGGAGGAGCCCGCCTCGCGTGGCCAGCCGAGGAGGCCTCCTATCCTCGCAAGGCCCACCCGCGCCCGCCCCGCCTAGATCCCCTCCCGCCGTACGCGCCTTCGCCCCCGCCGTTCAGCCGCTTCGCCGTCCTTTTGGGAGAGTGGATTCGGTGGACGGACGCCGCTGACGAGGGCGATTCGGGCCGACTCTTTTGGCTGGCGTGTCGCACCGCCCTTTGCCGACGGGCGACGAGACGGCCACGGGGACCATACCCCGACTTTTTGGGGCGGATGGGGGGCCGTCTCTTGAACGGGCGCGGCTCTCTGTTGGCCAAGTATCCCGGACTGGCCCCCCGGGTAAGCATTGACAGGGCTGGCCCCCCTCCTAGAGCAGATTCGTTTCATTTGGATTCGTCTCCGCCTGCAGTGAAGCAGCTTCGGGCGTCTTTTGGCGTGACGGCGTCGCTAGCGTCTCGGAGCGCCTCCCCGCGGACATGGCCGCGGGCAACGGCCTTTTGCCGGAGCGCCGTGATTTTGGAGACGGCCCTCGCGCTAGGGGTGCAGGCGGGGCGGTCGGGCGGCAGGAACAGGCCGCGGGCCCCTGTGGCCTCGAGGGCGTCCCGGAGGGCGAGGGGCTAGGTGGGCCGGCCGGTGGTCGCGGAGGACGCTGGGGCCTGGCAGCAGGGTCGGAGCCCGGACCTGTGCGACAGAGGCCAGGCAGGCGGCCCCGAGCCTCTGGGCGTCGGTCGACGGGACCGCCCGGCCTCCACCACGGCCACGACACGACGACGCAGCGCAACAGCAAGAGCCGGCGCCCTGCGAGCGGGCCGCCTCCACCCGCCCCCAGCATGACTCATACAATCGACCGATGGAGCATCCCTCACCGATGCCATCTCACGCGACTTCGCGCTAGCGGCCCCCGACCGGACCGGGTGGCCCGCTCCCGCACCACCCCCAGCTCAGAGCCGGCCGCCCGGGCGGCCGGCGGGCCGGTTGCGCCACGGCTCAAGCGCCATGTGCGGGCGATGGACATGGAGGTCTTCTCGCCGAAATGGGGCCCTGCAAGAGCAACCAGACCGGCCGCGGCGGCGGGGCCCCGCCGGGTTTTTGCCCGACTGTGGGCTTGCGGGCCATGGAAGACTTGCCGGTCCCGTGCGCCTTGGTGTCGTTCTGCGAGGCATTGGCGGCGGGGGCTGGCCACCTCTCGGGGGTGCGCTCCCCCGCCTTGGCGCGCGCCGGCTCTTGCCGGGGCCGACGCGGCCGGGGGGCGTAGCCCAGCGGGGCGGCGACGAGCTGCCCGCCCGGCGGCGGGTCTCCCCGCCCCCGAAGCCGCTCTGCAAAGGCGACACTCAGGGCCTGGAACGCGCCGGCTCGGGGCCGGTTCTCCCGCCACCGCCCGCTCGTCTTTTGAGTCGGGGGTGGTGCGCCCATTGGAACTCCCCGCCACCGCCGCCCGCTCAAGCGAGCCCGGCTGAGCAATGCCATCCCCTCGGCGCGCAGATTGGGCACGGAGGCCCGCACCAGCACCTTGAACCGCGGCCCCGGGGCATCAGGGGACCGACCGCCTTTCAGCCGAGCTGAGTCCCCACGCACCTCGCCCAGGGCCGCGCACAACACTTCGCAATCCATGTGGCGGGCCAAAGCTACAAGCGGAGCGCCCGGTTGCGACAGGCCCTCACGATGAGTCGAGAGCTCAAACCGCCTAGGCGCGCACATCCTCATGCCTCCCGAATCCCCGCAGCCCCAAACCAGTGAATCCGAACCCGCAAGCAGACGTCAGGGTTTCAGAGGTGTCCAGGGGGCACGGACAGCGCCCCTCAGAACGTCCGCGCACGGCGGCAGGCGTCACTACCCGCGCCATGATAGTCGGGCACCAGTTGGGTGCCGGCGGGGCAACGCACCGCCACCTCGGATCCGAAGGGCGTGGCGCACACGTCTGCTCCTTGAAGGGGCTTATGGTAGTGCCCGCGCGGACAGGCGGGTTGTTCATACACCCACTTGCTGGCCTCGGCCGGTTCGTAGCGCAGGATCTGGAGCGCGGCGGCCTTCCGCGCGGCGGCCGGCTCCGCCGCCGGTCCTTCCGCCGGGGCGGGGGCGCACGGCCCCCCGGCCCCGGCGGCCGCCAGGGGCGCCGGCTCCGTCGGGCGGGGCGAGGGGGCCGGCGGTGGCGGGGCCAGGGCAGCCCACTGACCGGTATACGGATCGAACACGTGGCGCCACTCCTGGGCCCCCCCTTGGGCCGGGCACAGGAGGACAAGGCCAAAGCCGAGCATCAGAAGGCACACCATGTCCCATCGGACTTGACACATAGGGTCTCCTTGTTAGAGAGCGGTCTCCCCCCATTCTGGAATGAATGGCCGGCGCGGGTCAAGCCCAGGATCCGAGCGCCTCCCACGGGAGCTAGGCCCGGGCCGACGCGCCCTCTGCCTGGGCTCTCCAGCCTGCTCATCCATGGACGGTGCCTCTTCCACGGCGACGCGCGCCGCTGCCGGCGCCGGGCAGGCCGCGGTGCGCACGGGGTCATCGCTGACGCCCGCCCGCCCCGGAGCGCGCCCTCAACGCTGCCCCCGGGGGCGGCGGAGGCCCCCGGCTCCAGGGCGGCTATGGGGGCGAGGAACTGGGCCGACAGGACGGCCGGCCTCGTCGGCGCCGGCCCAACCTCACAGGCTGGCCCCGCCGGCGCCGGCCCGGGCAGGGCGCGCTCGCCTCGGGGGGCTGCGGCGACGGCGGAAGGCCGACCGGGCCTAGCCATGACCGGCCCCACGCGACCAACGCCTCCAGGCGCCGAGGCGCCCCGTGGCTTTGCCCCCCTCGGCCCCCCGGCCCCATAACGGCGGGGGGCCGAGATTGACGCCGAGCAGTCTCATCCGCTCCCGCTCGCCCTCGGGTGGTTGCTGTCGGCACGGGACCGCTTCATAGGACCGCTCTGGCGCCGGAGGGCTCCGCCCCTCGCCCCCAGGCAGCGGCAGCCACCCGGCCGGACACCAGCCCCAGCCCGCACCCCGCGCCGGGCGCTCGCCCGGGCAACCGGACTGCTTTCGCCACGGGCCGGCCGGGGCCGCTGCCCACCCCGGGGCCGTGCCTATCGGAGGGACGGTCTTCGGGAAGCATACAGGCCAGCTCCCATGGGGGCGCCTGCACCGGAGCCGGGAACCGCCTTGTCCTCCGCCCGCCCTTGAGCGCCGGGGCCTCCTGGGGAACAAACGGCCCCCCGCCGTTGAGATTGCTCCCCTACCGGCCCGAAACCCCGCCCAGTTCCCGTCCTGCCCGCCGCGGCAGGCCATGTCGCGCCAGGCAGGCGAGAGGACAGAGCCGGGAGATCCCCGGATGAGGTCGTGCCGAGCGCCTTAGCGCACACACCCAGGATTCCGATGTCCTAGCGGAGGGGCGTGCCTAGAGGCCCTGGTCCAAGAGCCACTGCCCAGTCAGCCGGGGCGACCGGGCAGGCAGGCCGCCCAAGAGGCGCACGCTCAGATGGTTGCGCCCCGGCCCCGCCCCGGCCGCCCCAACGCCTCGCCCAGCCGGCCCGCCTAACCGGCCGGGAGGCCCGAACGCGCCGGCCACAGCCAGAAGACGCCCGTGCCCAGAGCCCTGAGTCGCGCTCCCTGCCCAGGAGACCGTCCTGAGCCCCAGGGGGCGCCCGCTCTGGCCCCAGCCCGTGCGCCAATGCCCGCACACGAGCCCCGGCAGACCGGCCCCCCGCGGAAGGCCCGCCGGGAGAGCGGACGGGCACCCTGCCCTGAGCCCGCTCCCCGACCGCGCCCCTCATCCCACCGTATACGAGACGGTGAGCGCCGGTTTCTGCGCAATGGTCTGCCAGACGACACAGGAGCGTTCCGTCAGCCGCACCAGGGGTGCGACCTCCTCCGCCTCGGCATCCGTGTCCAACTCGAATCGGAGACGAAGGGCCCGAAAACCCACCGGCGCTTCTGCCGACACGCCGAGCGTCCCCCGGAAATCCAGCTCCCCCTCTGCCCGCACCTCCCCCGCGCGGAGCTCGACCCCCAGCGCCGTAGACACGGCTTGCAACGTCACCCCGGCACACGCCACCAGCGCCTCCAGCAGCATCTCCCCGGAGCAGGCCGCCTGCCCCGTGCCGCCAGTCGCCGGGTGCAGCCCGGCTTCGACCACGGCCTTCCCCGTGTCGACGCGGCAGGTCGGGCCTGCCCCAAGCTGTCCGGCTGCCGTCAACGTCACCACCGCTTTCTCCGGGGTCTCTTTATAGGCTTCCTTCAGCGGAGCCTGGAGGGCCCGGCATGCTGCTGTGCTCATGGCCATGGCGCTCGGTCTCCTTCCTTAGCCGCTTACTGCTCCACGCGGGCCCGCGCGACTGGTGTACTGCCCGCGTCATTAATAGGTGGCTTCAGAACCTGGGCCTTGTCAGGAACGTCAAAACGCCGGGATTGCTGGGGGGGGGGCCAGTTGTGGCTAGTGGTCGCTTGCCGGGACGCAGGTGCGTGCGCACATATCCGGGCGCTAGGCGGCGACGTGCCGGGTGGATGCTGGATGAGGCGCGGCGTTGGGAAGTGGCGATCAGGTTGCTGAGTCGCCCAGGTCAGCCCCACGAGAGTTCCCCCGCCGGTCCTGGTCCGCACATCCGCAGGCGCCAAGCCCCGGCACCGAGACCCCTCCTCCATCACACCCCCTCTATGCGGCTGCTTGCTCCCGTCGCTGTGCTTGTGGAGCAGAAATGCCCATGGCTCCAAGCTTCTCAATCGCCCGCTCACTCAGCAGGCCAACTTTCTCCATATTGCTCCACAGAGCAGCATGAAAATCTTTCTTAAAGAAGGTCCGAAACGCGACATATTCGTTCTTTTTGGCAACTTCGTGACGGAGGGTTCGGATGTCTTCTATCTCGGCCCTGGTAAAACCCACAGATTCGTAGGCTTCTTGCGGAAACTGCCCCTGCAGGAGTCCAGCAGTTGCTTCGCAGGCAAACTCTTCGACTTCCTTGAACTCCTGCTCTGACAATTCCCGTATCTGGTCGGGCAGACTCAGCATCCCGAAACCCATGTGGCGAGATTCGTCAGCAAGGATACGGCGGCAGATCTGGCTGATTAACGGGTCCGGGCTATGGTCGGCCAGCATCCGAAACAACGATACCGCCAAGGTTTCTGCCACGAGTTGGGTGCCTACGGTCTTGAGGTACCACTGCGGCATGGCCAGGATGTGGTCGAACAGATTCTTGAGGTTGGCGGTCAACGGATACGTCACCCCGACTTTATCGTACAGATAACGGGCCAGCACCTCTGAGTGCCGCGCCTCATCAGTGACCTGGGTCGCCATAAAAAACTTCGAGTCGACCCCCGGCACACCGTTGGCAATCTGACCGCAGACCATGAGGGCGAACTGCTCGCCGTACATGAGCTGGCTGATCCGCCAAGCGGAGAAATGCCGGTTCAGGTCGAGTCGGTGCCTGGCGTCCAGCTTGTCCCAGTATTTTGTGCCGTAAATATCAATGAGCCCATCGGGCAAAATGCCGCAGTCCGGGTCGCCCCCAGCGTCCCAGTCAATATCCGTCGAAGCGTTCCACTGGTCGCGTTTCGCCTTCTCGTACAGACGGCGCATGTCCTGGTCCTGGACATCAAGGAGTTGGGTAAAGATAGCATCGGAGGTGGCCTTCACTGTATGCGTCTGTGACATCAGACACTCCTCGTTTTCGGGATTTCCCGAGTCGTTCATTATCTGGACATATGCGTCCGTCTCTAGCCGAGCAATTCTTCCGTGTCAAGCGGAAATGCACGGCATACGGGCTATACAAGACTACTGCCGTTTCAGCGCTCCGCATTGGCCGAGCGCTTTAAGCACCTGACACAGTGTCCAGTCGTGTTCTCCATACTCGGGGAATCGGCCGGTCAGATTGAGCCGACCAATCTCGGCCAGGGTCCGCTGAGTCCCACGCGCCATGACTGCGGAGGAACATAAGTGTTCCAGCGTCTCGGCCAACTCACGCATCTCTTCAGCCCGTCTGGCGGCGTGGAAGGGGTAGGTCGGCACAAGCCACTCCAGCGACTGCATGACGCCGGGAAACAGCTCGGTATAGCAGGCGAGCAGAACGTCCAGGAAATCATATTCCTGCGCAGCCACTGCCAGTTCGCTCAGCACGGCAACGAGGCCCTTGTTGAGGCCGGAGAACAACATCTTGAAGGCCGAGGCTTGGCCAACGGCGTCCCCTAAGGGATGCAGGCGGAGCGATTTTCCGAGAACCGCATCAAATTCCCGCATGTGCGGGCCGCTGACATACACGGTGCAGCGGCCCCGGACATCCCGAGCCGGACCGATAATGCTTGCATCGAGAAAATCGCAGCCCGCCGCCCGAATCGTCTCACCCACCTGGCCAACGGTCATGGGAGAGACGGCATTCGCATCAACAAATAACGGCCTCCGGTTCGCCCGCCGAACAGCGTAGGCGAAGTCGCGCGAGACTGCCCTGACGGCCGTCGGGGGAACAATTGAGAGGAGGATATCCGCCTGCTCAACGACCGCCACCAGAGAATCGAGCTCGGTTATTCCGGCCTGGGCGCTGAGCTGCCGCGTACGTGCGCTCCGCCCGGCCAGCGTTGTCACAACGGCCAAGCCGTCTTCTTTCAACACACGCCCCACATGATGGCCCATATCACCGGGGTAGAGGATGCCTATGGCTTGCATCGCGCCTTTCTCCATTAAGCCGCCCGACGGCAATCATTCCTGTATATCAGAGTCCAGCTTCATCCGCACCCCACATTTCGCATCTGATATTCCTGCCGTATGATGGGGCGTATGAAAAGCCTACGAGCGGTCGTGCTGTGTGTCTTGCTCGGGCTGGGGGGGATCTATGCCTGGATGCACACCCCCTCCTATTCGGTCTACCGCATCCAACAGGCGCTCAAGACGCGCAACTATGAGACCTTTACGCAATATGTCGATATCGACAGCGTGGTCAGTTACGCCCTGGAGGATCTGGGACAGAGTATGCCAGATATCCCGCAACAGGATGATACGCTGTCGGACCCTCTCGTCGGACTCCTACACAAGGGGCTTAAACGTCTGACTCGGCATGTCCACGACCTCGCCAAGGCGGGCGCAGCATTTGCTGTACAGCAGACCTTTCAGAACTCAGACCTGACGCTCCCACAGATCCCGGCTGTTGCCCTCATCGGAACGGTAGTCGGCGGGGGGATTCGAGGAGACATCCGCTATTTTTCCGTTCCACTCGGCAGCGGCGAAGAGATTGAGGTCGGGCTCCGCTATACCCAGGAAGGCCGGTGGCGCGTTGTCCGGGTCACCAATGTGCAGACGTTGCTGAAGGCGGTCTTCAGGGAGTGAGGATGCAAGCCTTTACTTCCGCTCACTACACCGCACCCATGGGAAATCACTCCTATCCCATGGACAAGTATCTCCTCGTCCCGGAACGGTTGCTCGCCGAGGGCATCCTCACACCAGAGGAAATCGTCGAGCCGCCGCCCATAGCCCTTGAAGACATCCTTCGCGTGCATACACCGGGGTATGTCCACGCCTTTCTGAACGGGACGCTGGGACGCAAGGCCCTGCTCCGCCTCGGCCTGCCTTGGTCCCGGCAACTTGTCCGCCGCGCGCTTGTCGTGATTGGTGGAACGCTCAGTGCGGCCCGGGCCGCACTGAGCGGCGGGATTGCCGCCAATCTGGCCGGGGGCACCCATCACGCCTTCGCCGACCACGGCGAAGGATACTGCATTTTTAACGACTTGGTTATTGCCCTGAGGCGGCTGCGGGCAGAGGGGTGTATCGGGCGAGCCCTCGTTCTCGACCTTGATGTGCATCAGGGGAATGGTACGGCCGCATTGTGTCAGACCGACCCGGACACCTTCACCTTTTCCATGCACGCGGCCAACAATTACCCTGCCCACAAAGAACGCAGCTCGTGGGATATCGCACTGCCGGACGGCACGACGGACGAACAGTATCTCAGTCGGCTGGAGGAGAGCTTACCCGTACTCCTCGAACGAGCCAGACCCGACCTGATCCTGTACCAGGCCGGCGTGGATGTGCTCCAGGGCGACCGATTTGGAAAGCTGGTGCTGTCGATGGCCGGAGTTGGGGGGCGGGATCAGATAACGTGCGCCTTCGCCCGGCGGTCGGGCATCCCCCTTGCTGTGACCTTAGGCGGCGGATACGCGCGAGAGCTCGATAGGATTGTGACCGCCCACTGCCAGACGGTCAGCGTGGCAAAGACGATAGGTTCCTCTCTCGGCGTGAGTGTCGAGTCACCCCCATGCCGGGGCAGCGGCGTGAGTTCCATAAGCTCACGCTCACAACGAACGAAAACGACGCTTCCACACTCACGAGAGCGACCCTTTACGCTACTATGATTCTCAGCGGCAGCTCTTCCCCCTGCGCCAGACCCGTTAGAAACGCCCGTAATTCGTCATCCGACAGCCCTGGCGTATCCGAAGCGGCGAACAGCAGGGCCACGTTCTGGTCAGCGGGTGAGAGACTGGCAAACCGGGCCTGAGCCCGGCTGCGGATCACCGGACCGACCAGCCGCGCCAACTCGGACAGAAAGCGAGAGGCGATGAGAACCTTTTCTGCTGCGCTGTTTGCCCGGCTCTGCATGGCCTGATGGGCCGCAATCATCCCTGCGTGCAAGACGAGTTCATGACCATTCAGCGCCCACAGTTCTTTAGAGACCCTGCCCCACAGAATGGTCAGTTCATCCATCACCGGCCACAGCATGGAGTGCAGCAACGCCGTGCTCTCTGCGGCAATGAGACGAGCGAGAGCAGCTTTCCAGTCCGGGGAGAGGACCGGGTCGCCCCGTAGAGAGGGCTGGACGGGCGGCGGCATGCGTTCGAGAATTTCCCCTTTTTCATCCAGGACAAGATGATCTTCCAGCGCCTGTCCCAGTATGGTCAGGCTGGCGACATAGCGGCGTTGTCCCTCCTCGGTCTGGAGTACCCGAAGTCGATGGGCTTCAGCCACCAAGTCGGCCCGGTAATAGGTATGGCCGTGGTCGGAGACTTTTTCAACGCCGTTCCGTAGCTGCACACAGGTATGCGCTCCCGGATAAAACCGCTCATGCGGCGCGGGCCGCCAGTCAACCGCAGCCTCAACCATCGTCATATGCAGGGCGGCCTCTTCGGCTCCCTGGATGAAACGCTCGCGATTGGCCCCAACCTCTCCTCCGCAGATGAAGGACTCCCGTAGCGTAAAAAAGAGTCGGTCGCTGGGGTATGGCCCGTAGTAGCGAAGCGCTTGTTTTCCCTGGTCCTGTCCCAAGCGCGACAGCACATTCAGGATAGTGGCTCCGCCGCCAGACGGGAGATTCATCGGAGCGTCCAGCGGCGGGAGGGTCTCCACGTCCTCATACGAGACCGAGCGGAAGAATGTGAGCGTCCGGTCCATCTCAAAGCCGCCCTCGCCGGCCAAGGCCCCGATCATGTCGGACCCGCCCCAGCCCAGATGGGATACGGCCCCTCGGACAACGCCGAGAAAGTGACCGTCCATATTCCGCACCTTAAACCGCTGCACCAGACCATCGGCGGCATAGAAAAAAAGGGAGAGCAAACGCCCTTGGCGATCAAAAGTCCCCAGCCGGCGGGGAGCAGCGCTCGCGGCAACGGCCGGCAGGAAAAACGTCAGCGTCCCGTGAGCGGAGCGTTCCAGGCAAACCTGCCCATCCGCATACCAGCGGCAACGGTGCGCCTCGGCGACCGGCTCGGTCGTATTCAGCACGGCCCGAAAGAGTGCCAGACGGTCGGGCGCGCCCAATTCGGCTTCCAGCGTCTGGAGAGCCAGTTCTACGACAGCTGCAGGGAGTGGACTGGTCATAGGTCCGGTTGCCGAGGCATGTCTCAGGGCGTACGCAGCGCCTCGATTTGTGGCAGCGACAGATAGGGCTCCAAGGCTTCTAGAGGCGCCTCACGCACGGCTAGGGGCGAGTCGAACCCCGCAGACACCAGTGTTTTGATTTCCGCACGGTTGAGCCCGGGCAACTGAGCCCGGGCCAACTCCAGACTCGGCGGGTCGACCCCGAGCCGCGTCCGCTCCGCGAGTTCGGATAGCTGCTTGGCCGACATCCACCCCATGACCTCGGCAATCTCCTCCGCCGCGTCCACCAGCCAACTGACCTCATCCGTCAGGCTGAGAATCGTGCCGGCATAACACTGACAGCGGTTTTCCAGAGACGACAGTTCCTCCCCATTGATCCAGCCCAGCAGCAGCAGCGAGAGCTTGGCCGACCGGGCCTCCTGGGTTGTCGGCAGCATACGGGCGTTGAGGAGTTTCTGGAGCTCGTCGCCCGGCTCATAGCCTCGTTCGCGTATCCACTCGCCCACCTTGCTCTCATACCCTCGACCGCGATGCTCGGCCAGCGACAACGGAATCTGCATTTTTTGGCCGTCTTCGGTCAGACTCAGCGCATAAAAGAGTTCCAGCTCGGACACGGTGCGTCCCTGGGCCGACTCGAAAAAGCGTGCCAGTTTCACTGCAGTTGCCGCACGGATGCCTTTGCGGGCCGCGACCTCTCCCAACGTTGAGGCTTCCAGCCGACCGTCTTCACTGCGATTGACAAGCTGGACATCGACCAGAGCGCCCAGCACTCGCTCGGCTTCGTCTGCGACACGGTCCGGGGCAGACGCCCGTTTGCCCCGTTGCTGAAAACCGAGATAGGTCAGATCGAGAAAAGCATGAAGCTCGTCGGTCGAAAGACAGACCTTGGAGGCGATCAGGTTGAGGATACGGTCTGTGAGCCCGGTCTGGCCGGGGGCCGGGGTAAACTGTTCCTGCTCGCCTCTCACATAGCCCCTCCACAACAGGTCGGCCTGGAACTGATTGGTGGCAATCAGGATGGACCGGCCGAATTTTTCGTGGAATCCGAGTCGACCCGCGCGGCCGGAAATATTTTCATATTCGGCCCAGGAGAGCGGGACTTCAATCGCGGAGCCGGTCCGTTTGTCCGTGTCCCACTTGACGGCTTCGATGAACACCGTGGAAGCGGGCAGATTCACCCCGAAGGCCAGCGTCGTGGTACACGCGATGACCCGCACTTCGCCCTGACGATAGGCCGCCTCGACAAGCGCCCGCTCCGCCGAGGTCAGGTCGGCGTGGTGAAACGCGACTCCCCCAGCAAAGGCCGCGCGCAGTTGGGCTTTGAGGGAGGTCTCTTCGAGAGGCTCAAGTGCCGCTAGCGCCTCGGCAGCCGGCGGCAGCTCGGAGGCTTCGGCCAGTTCCAGGACGCACTGGACCGTATCCCGTTTACCTTTCAGAAAGATGAGGATTTGCTCTCCCTGCCGCGCGAAATGCGTGACGTGGGCGTATAAGAGTTCACGCGGGTCATCTGATTCGACGCGGGCTAGACGCTCCTCGCCTTCTTCGCCCGTGTTATACGTGCGGTAGCGAAAGCGGTCGCCGAGTACCACGCCACGGTAGAGCTCAACCGGCCGTTCCTCCTGTAGGAGGAGGTCGGCGTCCAGCCAGGCGGCGACTTGCTCGGCCTCGCGCAGGACGGCCGAGAGTCCCAAGAGCTGCGGCCGCGGGACGACGCTGAGGAGTTTTGTCAATGTCAGTTCCAGCCCAGACCCGCGTTCCGGGTCGCCCAACATCTGGAGTTCGTCCACCACGACCAGAGCAACCGTCCGCAGCAGGTGCGGATGGCGGACGAGCAACTGGGCGAGTTTTTCGTATACGAGGACGGCTAGGTGAAAGTCGCCGTGTTCGATAGCGTGGTCAAACTCGCGTCTGTCACGCGTTGCCACCACGACCTTGACACCATAGGTTCCATAACGCGCCCGAAAGGTTTCGTATTTTTCTTCCGCTAGGGCGCGGAGTGGCGTCAGATACAGCACCCGCTTACCGGCAAAGGCTGAGCGGAGGGCGGCCATTTCGCCCACAAAGGTTTTGCCCGATGAGGTGGGAGAGGAGATCAGCATGCTCCGGCCGTCAAACAGCCCATAGCGCTGCACGGCAACTTCCTGCACGGGCAAGAGAAACTCGCCCTGCTGGCGTTCCCAGATCTCCAGCAGGGTGTCCGGTAGCTCGTATTTCCGCAGGTCTCGCACGCGTCGCATATCTCTAGCCCGTATCGACAAAGAGTAAACGTATCCAGCCTTGTTGTCGATTGGAAGAAGCCGCTCACCCTTATCCGTCCCCCGGAAAAGGGAAAAGGCGACAAGGACGCTTGCGATGGGGATGGCCGCTCGTCACCCAGGCACGGTTTCCGCCTGCCTACCCATCCGAAGAGACCACCGTTTGCTGTTCCGTCAGCCGAGCCCGCACATAGCCTTCCATCCCGCCACAGGCCAGAATCTCGACGTACAGATCGGACAGGTCCCGAATCGGATAGCGGGTACCGGCACTCATGGATTTCACCACACGGTTATTCACATCGATCCGCAGGCGGTCGCCCGTCCGAATTTCGCCGGCCTCCCAGAGGGTCAGCGGCGGCAGACCGATGTTGAGACAGAGTCGCAAGAACGGCCAGGCAAAGGCGGGGGCGATAAGACCGACAATTCCGTACTGCTGAAGCGCCTTGGCCGCCTGAATATACTGTTCCCCGGCCCCGACTTTACCCGTTGCCAGGAGAATGACATCCCCGGTCTCCCCGCGTCCCTCCGTGATACGCTCCACAATGGCGGCACTTGAGAGCGGGCCCGAGATAGTCTGCGTCCGGGCTGTGACAATGAGTCGGTCCCCTTGCATAACGAGGCACTACCAGGACTCCGCAGCGAGCCGCATTCGGGGAACCATGGCCGGAGAGAACTGCTGACACGTTCGAGGGCTCAGGCCTGAGAGGAGTTGCTGGCACTGCTCGAGCCCAGCAATGAAATCCCGGAGCTCAACGCCAAGCCAAGCGGGCGAATGTGGGGATATTTTCAGGAGCCCCTCGTGCAGCAACGAGCGGGCACCCGCTAGGTTACCACGTCCGAGATGATAGAACGCCACCGCAATCTGGATCAGCCCCTGCAGGAATCTTTTGCTCTCGCCCTGCTCTTGCCTCCACTGCGGCTCCAGGACTTCGTGCACCTCAAAAAAGAGATGATGGTTAAAGAGCAGGGCACTTTTGCACAGAACAACACCGAGGGCCGGGGCTCCAGCCTGCCCGGACCAGCCCTCCAGGACCGATCCATACTGGAGGAGTCTGGCTCTGACCGCCAACCAATCTGCCTCAAAATCCGGCGTGAGCATACAGCGCAGCTTCTTGGCAAGTGTACGCGGGAGAGGCCCGGCCGCGGCCGCTCGGACATCGGCGGCAAGACCGCGCACCGTGGCGGCTGTCGCCTCATCGTCCAGGGCTTCAAGCAGCAAGTCGGCTAATGCGTCACGGATAGCAACTTTCATGAGGAGAGCTCTGCAACCGTTACCCCTCCGCCCCCTTCACTCCGGGGAGCCTCGTTAAAGGACTCGCAATACGGAGAGTCGGCCAAATATGCCCGGACCGCCCGCCTCAACGCCCCGGTTCCCATACCGTGCACAATACGCACGGACGAGTGGTTGTTGAGCAGGGCCTGATCCAGGAAGGCTGCCAAACGCGGCAGCGCCTCCTGAACTCGCAGGCCGAGCAGGTTGACTTCGGGCCGACCCGGTGGCGCGTGGTCGACCGTCACCCGAACGCTCGGCGCAGGTTTTTGATCGGATGTCCGCCGCACCTGAACCAGGGGCACCTCAAACGTTGCCCCGCCGCAACGGACCCGGGCCTTGCTGCTGTTGATCGTCAGTAAGGTCCCCCGAATTTTGCCGCCGCGGATATCGACGGCATCCCCAATCTGTGGCGGTGGCATATCGGCGACGGTCTCGGTCTGGAACGTCTGCTCTTTTATCGTGATCTCTTTTTGGTGCTCGTGCAAAAATCGTGAGAGGTCCCGGCGGGCCTCCCCGGCTGAGGTCTGCGGCGCATGCCGGTTTTTCTGGAGCTGCGCAAGGAGCTTGCGGCCTTCCTCGCGAACACGGCGGACCAGCAGCTTGGCTTCGTGCACCTCGTCCTGCCAGACCCGGCGACACTTTTCCTCGGTTTCAGCCAGGAGTCGCTCCTGGCGTATACGCCAGGTGTTCGCCTGTTCGCGTTCGGCCTGCACCTGAGTCCGTTCACGCTCCAGGGTGACCGAGGTGGCCTCGAGCCGGGCCACCGCTTCGGAGAATCGGCGGGCCTCGGTAGAGAGTGCCGCCTCTGCCTCCCGGCATACCGCTTCCGGTAACCCGAGACGCCGGGCCATGGACAGTCCGAGGCTCTGGCCCATGACCCCGTACTGCAGTTCATAGCGCGGCTGGAGCGTCTCCAGATCAAAAGCCACCGCCGCAATCTGATAACGCCCATCCCCCGCCGCAAGGAGTTTGACCGGACTCGAATGCGTGGCCAGCGCAAGAGACACCCGGCAGTCTTTCAGGACGGTGAGCAGCCCGCTTGCCAAGGCTCCTCCTTCGGCCGGATCTGTGCCGCCACCGGGTTCGTCAAGGAGGAGAAGCGCGGGCTCTGACAGCGTCGCTAGCATCTCCCTGACATTGATAATATGGGCCGAGAAGGTCGAGAGGCGGTACTCCAGGGACTGGGCATCCCCAATATCGGCAAACACGCTCCGAAAAATGGGCAGCTCATTGGCTTCGTCCGCTGGGATCAAAAGGCCGGTCTGGGCCATGAGGCAAATGAGCCCCAAGGTTTTCAGAGCAGCCGTTTTTCCGCCGGTATTCGGACCGGTAATAATCAACCCGCGTTTATCTGCGGGCAGAATCAAATCGATGGAAACAACGGCAGCGCCCGAGGCCGCCAGCAAGGGATGCCTCGCACCACGGAGTTGGATGGCGGAGCCGAAATGCGGCTGTGTGGCACCGTATTTCTTCGCAAACGCCACCCTGGCGTGGAGGACGTCAATCTCCGTCAAGGTTGCAAACATCTGCTCAAGCTGGCGGAGGTGCTCCCGCACCAGCGCGGTCAGCCAGACCAGAATCCGCTGTTCCTCGGCCGCGACTTCTTTCTGCGCAAGGAGGAATCTATTGTTGAGTTCGACCGCAAACAGCGGTTCGATGAACACGGTTTCGCCCGACCCGGAACGATCCTGGACGATCCCCGGCAAGCGTGCCTGAAAATTTGGCCGGACGGGAATGACGAAACGGTTATTCCGAATCGTGACAAACTGGTCGACCACCTCTCCCTGGACCTCGCTTGAGCGCAGGGTCCGTTGCAGGCGGCGTTCAATATCTGCGCTCAGGCTGTGGACCTGCCGCCGGAGTGAACGCAGTGTCGTGCTGGCCTCGTCTCTGAGGCCACCGTTGTCGTCCAGGCAGCGGTCCAGAGCAGCCTCCAAGTCCGGCAGAGCCGGCAGATCATCGGCGTAGCCCCTCAGGTGGTCAAACGCTGCTGCGTTTCGACGGAAAAACCCGGCGAGGAGTCGGGCGTGTGTCACCACGGCTAGCACGTCGCGGAGCTTTTGCCCCTCAAGCGCAGCACCGCCGTGGTCTGCTTGCTCACAGGTTGGACGGATATCGGGAAACGGTCCGAGCGGCAGGCTCAAGCATTCTTCCACTAAACGAAAGCACTGCCACGTTCGCTCGCTGTCTTCTTTGACCAGCGGCTCGGCCTTCTGTGGCTTGAGGGCCAGACAGGCTTCTCGACCGGCAGACGAGAGGGCACAGTCGGCCAGAAGCTGCAAGACTTTGTCAAACTCTAAAGCCAGAAGGTCGCGCTCACGCATAAGAAGCGGGTGCCACGGGGTCTGCCAGGGCAACCCATGCTGCATGTTTTGCACACTCCGCCCATTCCGCGCAATATAGACAAGTCCCGCAGGGCAGGATTTCAGAGTCCGGCATCCCCCGGTAGCGGTGCGGGTTTGTTTGCAGCCGCTCCCTCTCCATGCTAACGAAACACGAGCATAGGGACCGAAAGGGGAAAGTATGGGCACCGAGAATGAAGCCTTCGTGACAGAGTTTTGCAACGCCTTGGGCAGTGGGAATATGGACACGGTGGTATCCTATCTGTCGGAGGACGTGTTCTACCATAACATGCCCTGGGCTCCGGTGGCCGGCCATGCTGGTGTACGTGAGGTCCTTGGCCCCTTTATCGGCGCAAATTTACTCCAAAAAATGGAGATCACTCACACCGCCTCCTCCGGTACTGTCGTCACCAATGAGCGGATGGAAACCTGGGTGAAAGAGGACGTTCAGATCCTGCTGCCTGTCCTTGGCGTCTTCACCATCACTGACGGGAAAATCAGCAAATGGTGCGATTATTTTGACAGCGGAACCATGGCCCCGTTGATGGAAGCGATGGAATAAACGATCTTCTTTATCGGGGGCGGTCAGGGGACAAACGAGACCTTGACCACCCCCGAGGCTTTCTTGCTGGCGGCATCGGTCAGGGCCTGCCGGAACTGCGCAAGGGGATATTTGCGCGGACGGATCACGCGCAGGTCCGCCCGTCGGCGTCTCAAGAGTTCGACCGCACGCGCAAATGTATCCTGGCGCTTGCCCCGAAGCGTCTCAGCCCCATACGTCAGACTCCCGACGATAGCGATCTCTTTCATCCAGGTCGGCGTCCAGTCGACACCTTCGGGCAGCGCGGCCAAACCGAGCACGATAACGACGCCCTGGCCACGCGCCATACGCAGCGCCTGATTGAGCGTGACCGCATTGGTGACCGTATCGTAGACCAGCCGCACTCCACCGGCCAGGATCGCACCGCCCCCGGAAAGCGGATAGATCTTGGTCTGGGCCAGTTCACCGATCTGGGCCATGACATCCCGGCCTTGGGCATCGACAATGTGGTCCGCCCCAAGGTGCCGCGCCAGTCTGGCCTGAAACGGATACTTGGCGATACATGCCACACGACAGGATGGCTCAACAGCCTTGAGGGCGGCGATATTCATCAGACCAATCGTCCCGGCGCCGATCACGACCACCAGTTCTCTGCGTCGAGGTGGATGGTTGAGCACCGCCCGAAGACACACGGCAAACGGTTCAATGAGCGAGGCTTCATCATCATCAATCGTATCCGGCAAGGGCGTCAACCGGTGCGCGGGAGCGACAAAATATTCTCCCCAGCCGCCGCCGGTATCGGGACAGATACCAATTAACAGGCCGGGACGCAGCTGGCCCTCGGCAATATGCTCGCAAATTCCGGGATTCCCGCTTCGGCACTGGAGGCACAGCTTCCGAAAGCCCCGTTCCCGACAGCCGAGTGTCGGGTCGATGGTCACCCGTTGGCCGGCCCGGAGTCCGCGCACGCGCTTGCCTACCGCGGCCACTTCCCCGAACAGTTCGTGACCGGGAATCAGGGGTAGATCGAAATACGGCTCGGCCGCGGGCATGGGCTTCCCTTGCAGAAAGCCCAGATCGCTGCCACAGATGCCGGAAATTTTACTCTTGACCACCACCCAGCGTTCAGTGGGAAGGTCGGGAGTGGGCACGTCGCGCAACTGGAGATTGGCCAGACCCGGCAGAAAGTCCGGGGCCGGAGGTGCATCTTTCTGGGCCGTCTGAGCGAAGACCAGGGCTTTCATACTTCCTCGGCGGTGTTCACGATATGCATCAAGTCCTGCGTTTTGCGGACGCGGCCAAATGCGTAACTGAAGGCCTGGAGGGCCGCCCGGTGCAGGTCCGAGCTAAAGGCCGTGCAGGCATCCTCCGCTATGGTGACGTCAAAGCCCCGGTCGGCCGCGTCCCGGGCCGTGGTTTCAACACACACATCCGTTGTCACCCCACAGATCAGGAGCGAGGCAATCCCCATATTACGGAGCGTCTGATCGAGCATGGTTGAGTTCAGAATGCCGCTTGATGTTTTGTTGACAACCAGTTCACCCGGTTGTGGCGCGACGCGGTCGTCAATCTGCCAACTCGGCCCGCCAACCGCGGGAAACATGCGCTCGCCTATCGTGTCCAGGCTGAGTTGGTCGAGCGCCTTCCACATCGGGTTCAAATCCTGACCATCCTTCAGGCAGGTGCCAATGGCGGTGTACATAACCGGCATCTGTCTGGCCCGAAAGCAGTCCAGCAAACGACTAATGTTGGGAATGACATCAGCGTTGACCCGCTCGCAGTAGGCGGCACTCACCCCCGGGACCAATTTCTCGAAGGTTTGCATCAGCGGATAATGGGGACTGACAAAATAGCGCTGCATATCAATCACCAGCAGGGCGGTTTTCTCACGTGCCAAGGCCAGCGGCGCTTTGTCTTTGAGGTGGATCATTTCAAGAATTTTTTCGTGGTCTGTCGCCATCCTGTTCCCCTCTTTAATTGGTCTTGAACAGCCCTCATCCGTAACCGCTTCTGTTGCCGCGTCTCCCCGCCGCCTTCATCTCTTCTTTAGACCAAGTCTGAACGGGGAGCAAGAAAACGAGTGCATTGCGGGCGGTACGGGTTTTTGTCATGATCACGCGATTGCCGGCCTACGAGTCACCAGACCGGGCCCGGATACCGCCAGAAAGGAATATCATGGCACACGTCACGTCACGTGAATTTGATACACTGATTCAACTCTTAGCCGAACAATGTGGTCTCAGCGTCTTGCACGCCCGTCTGCTGAAGGCCAACGCCTTAGTCTCCCACAAGCGTCCCGCACGCTGGCAGCCCCTCGCCAACCAGCTCTATCAACTCAGCGCCGGCCTGCGACGCGCCCACCCCGCCCGGTATGCCATAGAGATGCTCTGGCAGGAAATGATCTCGGAAGCGACTGAAGATGTCGAGCAGGAGGCCCTCGACGCGTTGGCCGCACGCATTAACGAGTGTCTGACGGAAAAATTTGAAGTGATCCCGGACCGGCAGACCGACCTCATAGCTGCTCTGGGGGCCTATCACCACACGCTGTCCAGCAGGTCGAGTCCGGATGTCGCCTATATCGAGATTCTCCTCCGCGCTTCAAAAGAGGTCGCGCAGTTTCTGCGGGAACATGAGGAGGAGGTTCGCGCTGCGCTCCCCTCCTCAGAGCAGCCACAGCCGGAGGATGCCTAGCACTACGGTCCAGTCCCTCCGCAGTCACCCTCACCCGGCTCTAGCCGGGTGAGGGGCCCGCGACATTCTGACTCTCCAGCCCCTTCTTCAAAGCGCGCACGGTAGAGACGAAACTTTCGCGCGCGGCGTTCTTTTGCAGGGCCAGAGGGACCGGCAGGCTGACCTTGTCCTTCGACGTGCCGGTGTAGGTCAGCAGGGTTTTGGCTCCGTCCGGCGAGGGCGTAAAGCGATATTCGCCCTGGATGTCGCTCATTTGGCTTTCGACGCTCTGGATGCGGATCCGGTTTTCCCCGGGCAGAAAGGTGAACTGCAGACTCAGCCGCTGTGGCTGGCCAAGCATGGCCATCTCAAAGAGGACGAGCTTGCGGTTTCCCTGGGCCTGAAGAAGACGAGACATGCGGATCGTTTCACTGAACTCCGCGCTCCGTTCCGGCTCGGAGAATGCCCGCCAGATAGCGTCCAGCGGGGCGTCGAGCCGGGAGGTGAACTCCATCGTCATGGTATCGGCGTGCTTATCGAGTTGCTCGCTGAGGATTTCGGCGGCCGGCCCCTCCCATTGCAGTGCCGCGGTCCGCATCCGCTGGAAAAGGAGGCCGGCCCAGACCCCTAGGCCAAGCAGCACGGGCCCGCCGATGGCAAGGACTAGTCGCAGCCTGCCCATGCGCCATACCCCGGGACGGGTTAGTCCGGTTCCGCGTCGAGGGCTCCGTCAGCCGTCCGGGGGCGAGGGGCGCTGAAGTAGAGGGTTTCCTCTCCCAGGATATGCTGCTGGGTCAGCACATAGTCTCCGCCCATGGACGGCGTCCACACCCGTTCGGCGACCTCACGGTTGGTCCCGGTCAGCAGATAGGCCAGACCGCCGGTGATACCGCCCAAGGTGGCATAGGTCAGCTTGGCCGGAATATAGAACACATTGGCCGCGACGGCCACCGTTCCGATACCCGCGTCCTCAAGATAGTCGGCCATGGCCGGTACGGTCGACGGAGTGCTGAGCATCAGCAGACCTCCACAGAAGAGGACCGATAGCGTTTTTCCCATGACCTCCTCCTCATCCCTCTGTTTTCACTACCCACCCCTCGGGGAGCAACGTGATCAAATATTGGAAAGCCCGATTGACGTAATGTTTGTCTTTTGACTCAAGGGTAATTTTGACCCGGTACTCGGGGTCATGATTCTTCGGATACGATCCGAGCATCACGTCCGGATACTCGCGTAATGTTTCATTCAGGAACCCGGCAATCACGCTCTCATATTCTCGCGTGTAGAGCACTTTGAGATAATAGGGGTCTGCGGCAAAACGACTCTTGAGCGCGAGGAATTTCTGTCGAAAAATATCCGGGATGCCCGGTAGGATATACACATTTTCCACTTTGATCGTTGGGAAACGGACCGCGCCATCTTCAATCAACTCAGCCCCTTCGGGCGCTTCCGCCATCTTGAGGTAGGCGCTGTTTGCCGGCCGACCGTTGAGATAGGAGCGCAACTTCTCCTCCAGCGCAGGATGGCGGATCACCTGCCGCTCCAAGGCGTGCGCAACCCCCTCGATGGTAATATCGTCATGCGTTGGACCCACGCCGCCTGAGGTAAAGACAATACCGAACTGGCGCTGAAAATCGCGAACCGTCTCGGTAATGATATCGAGTTCGTCGGGGATCACGACGACCCGCTTCAGGGTCACCCCAATCTCCCGGAGTTCCTTTGCCAGGAAGGGCGAATTGGTATCGACCGTCTTGCCGGACAGTATTTCGTTGCCAATGACGACGATGCCCGCATCCAGTTCGTGCACTCCGTCACTATAAACCGATTTTCCGCTCGGTGGCAATATGACGGAGCAAATTACCCGGCGTCCGCCAGACCAATATCGAGATCCGTCAGGTCCGGTATCTCACGGACTAAGTATTCCTTCAACTTTTTCTTGAGCCGGCTTTCGAGTTGGCGCACCCGCTCACGACTGATGCCGTACTGGTCACCGATGTCCTGAAGCGTCAGGGGTTCTTCGGCGAAGAGGCGTTGATTGAATATCACTTCCTCTTTGCCTTCCAGGGTCTGAGCAAAGTCGGTCAGTTTGCGACGAATCAACTGCTGGTATTCGAGCGTCGAGACCGCTTCCTCTGCACTCGAATTCTGATCGGCCAGGAATTCGAGAAACGTTGCAGACTCGTCCCCCGCATCAAGCGGTGCATCGACCGAGAGGTCCCGGGCTGCCATGCGCTGCTCCATCTCCACGACCTCACGTTCTTTCACCCCCAGATTATGGGCGAGCCGTTTGGGCTCGGGGGAATAGCCCTCGGCTTCAAGCCGTTCTTTTTCCTTTTGTAGATTGAAGAAGAGCTTTCGCTGGGCCTGTGTCGTGCCGAGCTTCACCATACGCCAATTGTCCATAGTATAGCGAATGATATACGCGCGCACCCACCAGACCGCGTAGGAGGGGAACCGGACACCCCGGTACGGGTCAAAATTCCGGACCGCATCCATGAGGCCAACATTCCCCTCTTGGATTAAATCCAGCAAATTTTGAAACGCCCGCTGATAACTCCGGGCGATCATGACCACTAGACGTAAGTTTGCGGTGACGAGCCGATAGGCCGCCTGCACATCGCCGTGCTCTTTATACTGGACCGCCAACTCGTGCTCCTCTTCGGGCGAGAGCAGCGCATAGCGACGGATCTCTGCCATATAACGGCCGAGAGAGTCCGTAGGGATGAGAGCCGTTTCCATCTTGTCCTCGTCGGCTGTGGTGACGCTCACTTCGCCGGGTGGCTCTGACGTCCCTCCCTGCTCAACCGATACAGGCTCTGCCGGCTCGGGTTCGGCAAAAACGGGGACGGCGACGGGCTCTGTCTCTTTTGCCAAACGTTTTTTCATAGGGATTTTATCACATAGCGGAAGCGGGCGGGGGCGGCCCTGAGCACGCCGTGTTTCTCATACCTTGGACCTGGTCCCGGGCTCGTACCCCGATATGCCGCGTCTGATGGAGGGAGGATCGCTGAATACGACAAAGGAAAAGCAACAAGTTACGCTTCTTCTATCGCCTCTTGGGCCTTTTCCTTCCACACTTTGCCAGCCGCAACTTCACGCAGGGCGGTCACAACCTCCTTATTGTCGGAAGCGACGAGTCGTGGCGATCCCTTGAGGAGTGCTTTCGCTCTGTGCGCGGCGACGATGACGAGTTCGAATCGATTCGGGATCTGGGCCAGACAGTCTTCAACCGTGATGCGTGCCATTGCGGTTCCTTCTCGTTATTCGCTCAACCGTATCACAGTCGCTTATCATCAACAAGGAAGGAAGCAAAAAAACAAGACCGTTTCCGATCTTGACAAGTCATACCCGGCACGGTACTTCCGGTCCGGGAGAAAGCTATGGGTTTCTGGCAGCGTTTTGTTGGCTCCGAGGAGCCGCAGCATAAAGATCCGCAACAATTAGTCCCAACTCTCGTGGAGAGCTATCGAGCAGAGAAACAGCTCGCACAGCAAATCCTCGCCCACGCAGAGCTTGCGCCCCATCAGGCGGGTCGGGACCAACTGCGTACCGCCGCAGGAGAGCAGGAGCGCATTGCACAGCGTATCCAGGATAAAATAGCGGAATTGGAGGGCGAGTGGGGTGAAGGGGAAGAGATTCCGCCAAAAGGGGGACACAACCATTGGTCCCGGGTTGTTCACGACCTTGAGGATAGCCAAACCCTGACCCAGCAGTATAACGAGCAGGCCATTTACTGGGACCCGGACCTTCCCGACGCCACCCAATTCTTTCTCTCCCTAGAGAAAGACAAACGGCGGATGAACGCTTTTCTGCGTGATATTGCGCTCCGAGCAGACCCTCACGCGCTGAACTAGCCCCGGTCGCACGGAGCTAGCCCCAAGCCCTATTCGTCGTCTTCTCGGGCCAAGTGATCCAGACTCATTGGCCGCGGCGTAAAATGTCCCTGGACCGACGCGGCAGACGGAGGCGTCCAATTTTGTCCTGGGCTCTGTCCCGGACGGGGCGCATTCAGCCCCTTAGTCCGTGCATTCGGAGGCTGATCCCGGCGGCCCGACTTGTTTCTTCCTCCTCCACCCGACGGTTTCAAACGGTTCCCGATAAAACCAACCCGCTCCTCAATACGCCGGAGTGTGGCCGTCACAGGCTCGACCTGCTCCTCGATATGCTTCCGCAACACCTCTTGCAGGAGAGCGCCGGCCGTTTCCTCGGTCAAGCCGGATTGAGGCGGCCCGACCGGAGCGGCAGACCGGAGTGCCTTCACCTCAGTCACGAGGGCGCTCAAGCCCTGCGAGAGCTTTTCCTCTAAGGTTGCGAGTCGTTGCTGCAGGGTCAGAATCGCGGCATGAACCGAGGGCTCTTCCGGGACAGCGGTTTTCTTGGCCGGACTTTTCCGTGCACGGCTGGCCGTCTTGTTCGCGCCAGCGGTCTTTTTTGCCGTTGTCTTGCTTATCGGTTTTGAAGCTGCTGTTCCCATACCCTTCCTTTCTTCTCGTTCATACACCAAGAGGGGGCTCCAAAGAAAACGGGGGGATCCTGGTTAAACCATATTGGTTGAATACTCTAATACTTCCCCAAGTTGACGAATCTTGGTGGCACGGACCGCCCACTCCTGGGGCGGGGCGTGCGCGAACTCCTCAATGTGATGCCGCAAACTCTTCTCCACAATTTCCACACACCGAGCGGCACACTCCTGTTGCTGCTCACGACGGCGGGCCCGGATGATCTTCCGTAAGTAAATGATCTCCGCCACGGTCCTCCTCGCTCTTGCCGCACACGTTTTCCGTCCGGTACGGCGACACCCCCTTGCTCGCCCTATTCCCGGCGCTGCCATCCTCCTTTGGCATACCACTCGATTTGGTGGGCAATACCAAGAAGAATGCGGACATCGCGGTCTTCCAGCCCGGCTCGGCCAAATAGACGCCGGAGGGCGAGCATAATATGCTCAGGGTTATCCTGTGGCAAAAAGCCAACCTGTAAGAGCGCCGTTTTGAGCTTTTCGTACATCAATTCCTGTCGCTCAGAGGGCGCGAGGCCGAGTTGATTATCCTCCGCTTTCTGCTGTGTCCCGCGAAAGACGGCATAACAACACAGCAGGACGGCCTGAGCGATATTCAGTGAGGCAAACGTCGGGTCAGTGGGGATGGTCAGCAAGGTATGGCAACACTGTAAATCCTCATTGCTCAAACCGCTGTCTTCTGGACCGAAAACGAGCGCAACACGGTTGCTTTTGAGGCTGGCGACGATCTCAGCCGCACGTACCTCAAGTGGGCCTGCGCCTTCCCGATACAAGCCGGTTCGGCACGTAGTCCCCACAACCAGACCACAGGGGCTGACGGCCGCGCGCAAAGAAGAGTGTATCTGCATGGTGTCGAGAACGTCTTTGGCATGAACCGCCAACACGTCAGCTTCATCGCGCCGTATCGGGTCTGGATTGACGAGGTGCAAATCGGTCATCCCGCAATTCCGCATCGCCCGCGCTGTCGCGCCGATATTACCGGAGTATTTCGGCCGAACAAGAACAATACGTAGATTGACCAAGCTCATACGGACAGTGATCGACCACCTCAGGGGCGCTGTGCCAATCCTACTCGGGAATCGGTGTCGAGCGAGGCGGGGAAACCACCGACTTTCCCACGCCACTCCCGCTTATTTGCAGAGGCTCGTGGCATGTGATCATTACAGCCGTTGTTCACGCAGCTGGGCGGATAGGCACTTCTCGTTCGACAAACCGTCTGCAGAACCGCGACCACCTCCCCGGTAGACGCCATCCGTTTCCAGTAGTTCCTCAAGAGACGATGGGGTGGGTAGGCTCCCTCTCCTATACCCGGTAACACTCCACTGAAGGCGTTCGAGCCATTCACCATCAAGCTCGGTCTCCACTGGCAATGGACGGCCATGGCGGGCACCTTCGATCAGATGTTATTCGACCGGTATACACCATATTCCAGGGATCCTGCGATAGTATTCGCTATTCCGGTGGCTTTTGCAAGGCCAGTGGAGAGGCAGGTCCGTTGACCCCCATCCCGGAATCCATTACAAGTCCAGGGGCCACTTTCCCTAGGGGGCCTACCATGAAAATCGTGTCGTTCGGCGATATACATATGGCTACCGCGCACATGGAAACCATCGGCGCGGAGTTGACAAGCGCGGATGTGGTTCTTCTCTCGGGCGATCTGACAAACTTTGGGGGGCCACGCGATGTCCGGCAGGTGCTTCGGGCCGCCCAAACATACTGTCCAACAGTCCGAGCCCTACCGGGGAATCTGGACCAGCCAGAGACGATTGCCTTTCTTCAGGCTGAACGGGCCAGCTTGCACGGGGAACATCAGTGTTACGGCGAGGTGGCCGTCTATGGGTGCGGCGGATCAAACTTGACCCCATTTCAGACACCGCTAGAGTATACGGATGAAATCCTGTGGCAGGTTTTGCAACAAGCGGTCACTGATGTTCCCCCGACCTCGTATCAGATCATGGTCTGTCATACACCTCCCTATGCGACACAGATCGACCGCCTCGTCGATGGCAGACCGGTTGGCAGCCCTGCCGTCCGCCAATTCATCGCGGAAAAACAGCCCCATTTGTGTATCACCGGCCATATCCATGAATCTCCGGGAGTTGACAGAATCGGCCGTACAAAAATACTGAACGCCGGTCCCTTTGCATTGGGCGGATATATCGTCGCCCGGTATGAGGATGGTATACTCGACGCCGAGTTGCGCTTCATGTGAGGTCTCAAGGACAGTGCTCCCCCCCACTCTTACACCAGATCAGTGATGACGACCATCAAGACCTGCACCTGGGCTCCGACTGCCCTGGCCGCTCCAAGTCTGACACGGCAAGCTGCGGAAAAGATGCCTCAGAGAACAGGCACTAGTTGGTCTGGTCCCGCGCTGGTGCAGCGTTTACTCTCCCCGGTGCAGAAGGCTGAGACCTTGGGCATCGACTATCTGCTCGTTGCCCAGCGCTGGTGGGGGACGGGAGCAGAGATTGAGGGCTCGTCATACGACTGTCTGGCAATGACGGATTTCTATGCGGCACATACCAACCACATCCACCTGATTACCGCTATTCACCCAGGGTTTTTTCTGCCAGCCCCTATTGCCAAATGGAGTGCCACGCTGAGCCGCCTCACCAATGGCCGCTGGTCAGTCAATGTGACCTCGGGTTGGCATGAAGCCGAGTTCGGGATGTACGGTGCCGAACTTATCGAACACGACGAACGCTACGCGCGGACGAGCGAGTTCATCCAGATCCTGCGCGGGGCCTGGGCGCACGGAGAGTTTTCATTTGCCGGGCGCTTCTATCAGGTCGATGGACTGCGACTCGAGCCACGCCCCCTCGGCCCGCTTGAGGTGTTTCAGGGCGGACAATCCGAGGCGGCAATGGATATGGCCGCCCACCATTCGGACTGGATGTTCCTAAACGGTGGCCCCCCGGAGAAAATAGCCGGCATCATTGAATCCGTTCGTCAACGAACCACACGAACCGGCCGCCAGCTCCGCTTTGCCCTCTACTCCATTCCCCTGTGTCGCCGCACGGATACGGAAGCGCAAGCAGAAATCACAGCGATGATAAACGCGGTCGATGAGACCCTGCTGGAACGCCGGGGAAAGCGGGTGAGGGGCGCGCAGGGGATGTGGGCAGACCGGGAGAATAAGCTCGCCATGCTCGATTCCAACGAAGGCTATGCTAGCGGCTTAATCGGCAGCCCGGATACGATTTTGCGGCAGATACGGGAGTTCCAGCAGCTTGGGGTCGAGTGTTTTCATCTGACACTGCACGACGGACTTTTTAATACTGAAGTCCTACCGGTGTTGAAACAGCTCTCAGCTTGATCGATTTTCGTTCGTACAGATTTGTTTCTTTCCCTGTCATCCTCCCGTTGACAGACCCCAGCCGCGCCCGAGAAACGAGGAGGGGCGAAGCACTCTATATGGGAGAAGGCAAATCTACGGCTGATACCCATCTCTAATTCGCGAGTTGGGTGAAATCCTCGTAGGGCGTGACTCTCCCCCTCTCGTTGAGTTGATCAAGAACGCCTACGATGCCGAGGCCACGAAAATCACCGCGCATGGCATTTCCTCGGACAATCCTGCCAAGAGTCGAATCGCCAGAGAAGATAGCGGCACGGGAATGTGAATGCCGAGCAGTTTCGGAATGGATTTCTGCGAATTGCGTCACACTTAAAAGAGGACGGCATTCGGCTGTCAGAACGATAGGAGAGACGATTCACCGGGTCAAAAAAAGGGATAGGCCGTCTAGCCGCTCGTCAGTTAGCGGGGGGGTTTTGAAATCGAGTCAAGCGGCAAGAACGGGGATACCTCCAACCTCCAGGTCATTCCACCAAGCCAAGACTATGCAACTGCGGTCAAAATTCTCTTCTCACAGTGAGGGTTGATAATGGAAGAGCCGGTTAAACTCCACATTCTCACTGTCCATGATCAGGCGGATGCTGAATAAAACACTATTTTGGGCGAACAGGGAGATTGGACCGTCCTCCATCCACAAGATGGAGAGGGCCAGAGCCTTCAAAAAGCTGACTTGGTACTGGTTGATCATGCGATCAAAGAATGGCCTGAGCGAGAGGAAAGTAAGACGATCGGTCTACAGCCCCAGAATGGGCTTGCCTTGGCTGCGGTCCTCCATTCTCATGCTCGGGCTGTCCCAACCTCATTTACACTTCGATCCGGCCATTTACCTGACCTTTCTGCGCCATTTCCTCCTGAATCCGGATTGCACGTTCTCGCCCGAGCATACAATTTCGAATGGGTTTTCCGAAGAAAACCGAAGAGAGTACAGGTGCAATAAGGGGCCGAATAGTCGAGCCTGCATCGGCTGTGCGCCAACTCCCAGGAAAGTGGCCGATTGATGACCCAGAAAAACTCCGGACATCAGTTGAAAGATTCCTGTCAATGCCTAATACCAGCGGCCCTGGGTAAGAACCGATAAGCCTCGCTCGGCGGAGGTTCCCCCTTTCGGGGCGAGGCCCCGACTCGGGGGCCAGGCGACGGAGGGAGGGCTCTGCTCTCGGTTCCCATCAACGACCGTTGGTATAAGCTCTCACTAGGGCCTGTTCCCACTATCGCACGGCATCAATGATGAGGGCGAAGACGATGCATCCAAGGAAGAGCACGTCGCGTTGCTCGAAGCGCGTGAAGATGCGGCGGAACCCCTGCAATCGACGCAACACCCGCGCGATTTCATTGCGCCGCGTGGACAGCTCCCGGGCAGACGCCCAAGGGCTCACCCGGGTGCGCCGCGGCGGCCCCACGGGCGCCTACCCCAGTGCCACGGCCCAGGGCCGCGTCTGGGCGCCCGCGGACGCCCGGGCCCTCAGCACCGCGGGAGGAGCGGGGGGCGGGCCCCGGCGAGTCCGCAATTGGCGGCCCGCCGGGGCGGCGGGGGCGGGCCCGGGCGAGCGCGCACAGGCGAGCGCCGGGCGATCGTCCGCGGCACCCCTAGGCATCGTGGGGGGCCACCCGCCCCGGGAGCGGCCGAGGGATGGAGGCCCGGTTGTGTGCGCGCCCCCGGGCCGGCGGGCGGGACCTGGACGAGGGGGCGGTCGAGCGACCGGGCCGCCCGCGTGAGGCGCCCGCTCGGTTCCCGGTGCAGATGCGCGCAGACCCGGGCGCGCCCCCCGGGTTGCGACCAGCGGGACAGCCGGGGGGAGAGGGGGGGGGGCCAGGGGCCAAAGCGGGCCGGCACCCCGCGCCCTGTGCCGCCCTGCGCGGCGACCGACCAGAGGGCGGGGAGCACGGGGCGAGGGGCGAGGCGGACAGGGCCGCGCGGCACCGGGAGAGGATGCGCGCTCCGGTCGTAGTGAGCTTGCGTGCGTTCCCTACAGCCAGGAGACCAGCATCATGCAGAATCATGCATGATCATGCACATTAGCGTGAACAGGCCCTAAGCTTATGACCTATCAATTTCTTGTCACTGGGTGTTGGATGTGTTTGATGACGCCAAGAGAGCGGGAGCGGCTCCTGGCGGACCCCCAGTGCTGACGGTCGGCCGCGCCGGGCCCCCGTCTCCGTCCCGTGCGGCCGACCACGGGGCGCGGGGGGCCACGGGTCGCTGCCCGGCGGGTCATCTCGGGGACCCTCCCCGTCCTTCGGGCGGGGCTGAGGACGCCCGCCCGCGTGTTCCGGCCCGCCCGAGAGCCGCTCCAATCGGTTCGCGCGCCGGGACGGTGCTGTGCGCGCCCTCTGCCGGCCCCCCGCCCGGCGGCCCGCCGGCTCACACAGGGGCATTCGTGCGCCGAATCGGCCGCCCACGGGGCAGGCTCCCTGCCAAGCCGTGCGGTCTGCGCCGCCGCTGCCCCCCCCCTCATCCGGCTCCTCCCCGCCGGTCAGGTCCACACAGGCGCGGCGCCGAGGCCCGGCCGCCCGCACCCTGCTCGCCACCCAGGGCTCTGCCCGCTTCCGCCGCCTCCTGACCAAGAGCGGTCTCGCCTCCGGCCTCCCCGGGCGCGCTCCCCGCAGGGCACCGGTCGACTCCGACGCCGCACTCTCCAACCGGCGCACCCGCATCGCACGCAGGTTTGGCAGACTCAAGGATGGGCACCGTATCCCCCGGCGAGACGGCAGTTGCGCCCACCCCTGCTTCCGCGCCCTCTGCCTCGCCGCTACCGTCATCTCCTGGGTATGAGTCCTGAGCCGAGGAACATGATAGAAAGGCCTGCCGTCATTCCCCGCCCAACCCAGAGGTCCGCGGGGCCATCAGAAGTGCCGGAGCGCCGACTTTCCGATCGGAAAGACATTGAACCCCAACTCAAACAGCCGTTGGTGGTCCAGGATGTTGCGTCCGTCGAAGAGGAACGCCGGTTGCTCCATAGATGCAAGAATACGGGCGTAATCGAGAC
Source organism: uncultured Binatia bacterium (SeqCode) (assembly GCA_965116085.1). Lineage (GTDB taxonomy): Bacteria > Desulfobacterota > Binatia > Bin18 > Bin18 > Bin18. The sequence goes on along the minus strand of OZ220487.1, from coordinate 1,981,042 downwards.
GGCGATACCTCTCCCACTCGGTCAGAATCGCTAGGGCATGCGCCCCCTCCGTAGCGGCATAGGGGTCGGATTCGAAGCACACTCGATTTCCCATATCGGCCAGCTCATCCTCCGCATTGGCAAGCGCCTGCGGGTCGGTCACCACGACTTCAGCCCGTTCTTCGGCAAGCTCACGCGCGATGTAGATGGCCGGAGATTCCCGTGTGTCCCCAGTATTGGCCTTAAAGGCAAAACCCAGCAAAGCGATGCGTTTGCCGGCTACCGTGTTGAACATGCTTTCGAGGATAGTCCGCACGAAGCGGCTCTCTTGCCACTGGTTGATTTTGACGACCGATTCCCAGTACTCGGCCACTTCGCTGAGCCCGTAGCTATGACAGATATAAACAAGGTTGAGAATGTCTTTTTTGAAGCACGATCCACCAAAGCCGACGCTCGCCTTCAAGAACTTTGGTCCGATCCGCGAATCTTTTCCAATGGCGTAGGCGACTTCATCCACGTCCGCCTCTGTTTTTTCGCACAAGGCGGAAATCGTATTGATGGAAGAAATGCGCTGGGCTAAAAATGCGTTCGCTGCGAGCTTGGACAGTTCGGAACTCCAGACGTTCGACTCAATAATATGCTCTCTCGGCACCCAGTTGGCGTAAATTTCAACAAGGGCCTGTCTGGCTGCGACCCCCTCGGGCGTTTCTTTCGACCCAATAAGGACGCGGTCGGGCGTTTCCAGGTTGGCGATGGCGCTGCCCTCGGCCAGAAATTCCGGGTTGGAGAGCACCTCGAAACGGATATTCTTCGTATTGGCGTTTAAGATGCGCTCCATCGCTTCAGCGGTCCGGACCGGCAGTGTCGATTTTTCCACCACAATCTTGTTCCGGTCGGCATGTTCAAGAATCTGGCGCGCGGTTTTCTCCCAGTACTGCAAGTCCGCCGCGCGTCCGGCACCCCGACCAAAAGTCTTTGTCGGGGTATTAACCGAGACAAAGATAATATCGGCGCCACGGATGCCCTGCTCGACCTGGGTCGAAAAAAAAAGATTGCGGCCTCTTGCCTGCCTCACCACCTCGTCGAGACCAGGCTCATAGATCGGCAGGTGATCACTCTGCCAAGCGGCAATGCGGTCGTGGTTGATGTCAACGACGGTCACCTTGTACTGGGGGCAGCGGGCGGCAATCATGGCCATGGTCGGCCCACCGACATAGCCCGCCCCAATACACAGAATATTCTTGGCAAATCCCATCGCGCTTCCTTTGCGCCCAAACTGAGAGGGCTCTGCTCCCGCGGCCCGCTCAATCATACCGGATACGCTAGGTCGTTGCTACTTGGCCGGGATTTGAGACACGGCTCCACCGACGGTAACCGGAGTCCCTTGACCTCTGAGCTTAGGCAGGACTTCAGGGGCAAACAGCCGCATATGCCGCTCGGCCTTCTCAGGCGGCATCCTCCCAGAGATGAAGTCGGCAATCAGATAATCGAAGCCGACTTTTTCCGGGCATGGCAGGAATTTGGCGAGGTACCGCTCCGGGGTTCCGGCCACTGGGAGATTCACAAAATCCTGTGCCTCTTGTTCCGGTGTTGTCGTCTTCGTATTGTCGGCAATCACCCCATAATGCTCATAGCCCTTGACCTGCTGGAGGTGTCCGCCGAAATGACAGCGGGCGTCGGCCGAGCTTCAGTAACCACCCATGTACGGAACGGCACCTTCGCGCCCTTCCTTCTCGGCCTCCCCAGCAAGGACGAAACCCGCCACACTGGGCGGAACGGGCTCTCTACTCCGCCGCCCGAATGATCTCGCCGTGTCGCTGGACATCTTTCGCTACCGCCTCCCAGCCGTTCGGTGGTACGGCGACCAGAACGCCTCCAGCCTGACTTGGCCATCCGCCCGGCCGTATCCGGGCTGACAGCCGCCCCGTAGATGCGTTACTCCGGGTGAGAAAAGGGGTGAGCTCGGATGCCCGTCTCAGGGATTTGAAAAAACTTGCCTTGGTGTGAAAACCGTTCCTGAGACAGCGCCTTGACAACGACTTCCGCGGCTTTCACAAAACGACCGCGAGATTCTTCCATGGGAATGCGGACGCCATCATACTCCACCGTTGCCACCCCGGCGGCCGAAGCCAGCAGGAATGCGTCGGTCGGACAGAAGGGCGGACATGGCAATCTCTTCAGCAACGCGCACAGGATCGTGCCAGGGTAGGACAATCCCCATTGCGCCCAGTTCAATATTTTGCGTTCGACCGGCCATATAGGTGAGGAACTAGGTGGCATTAGACACCATGGTATAGGACGTAAAATGGTGTGCAACGCGCCAGAGGAAGTCAAATCCCCGGGTTTTCAGCTTGGTCCGCCAGACAAAGGTCGAACCGGTTCGGGCGAGGCGAGGGCTCGCCGCAAAGCCCGGGTGGCCTCGGCCACCCCCGTCTCGCGTGCTTGGGCGGGCGGCGGGGCGGCCCCCCTGCCCCAAGCCGGCCGCGGGGCGCGCCGCAAGGACACTGGGCGCCGGGGCCCCACCGCCCGCTCGAAGAGGGAACGGGGTGGAACCGTTCCGGGGCGGCCTTGCCCCTGCGGGGCCCCCCCGGCCTACCCGATTCCCACATTTCCGGCGCTGCCCTATCCGAGCGGGAGTGCCCGGAATGGATCCCGCCCGCGCCCCCTGCCCCCCGGGCCCGGTTTCCCCTCCTCGCCGGTCCCGCCGCCGCGCCGGGCGCACCCCCAGGCCGCAAAGGAAAGCGCGCCCCTAGGCGGCGGGGGCGGTTGCTGGTCGGGCGTCCCGTCCCGCGTAGCGGAGACGGCCGCAAGGCCCGGGTGCTCCCGCGCCGCGAAGCCCTCCTTGAGCGGGCGTTTGCCGGCGCCCTCCCGGTCCGGCACGAGTGGCAGGCCCGATCCCCCCGCGCTAAACGTCCTGGCGCCAAGCGTTTGGGCGGGCGCGGGTGCCCCTGCCCCGGGTTCGCGGTCGACCCCGGTGGGCTTGCTGGTCCAGAAGCCCGGCGCGCTGCCCCCGCGCCGCCGGGCGCGTGGCGGTAGCCCTCGCGCCTGCTCGCCCGTTTCGCCCCGCTAGCGGGTCCGCCGGCAGGCGGGTCGCTGGCCCGCGCCGTGCCTGCCGGGCGGCCTGCGCCCAGCTCGGAGTTGGCCCCTTCCCGGGCGGCGACACCCGGGCCCTGCGCCGCCGCGGCCAGCACGGGGGCCCGTGTTGGCCGGGCGTCCAGCCAGCGGGAGCGCGCCGGCGCGCGCCGCGGCCGGGGGCCGGGCGGCTTCGGGCCGCCGCCGCGGTCCATGAGGGGCCGGTCGCCCGCGCCGCGCCCCGGGCCCGGGGCCGCCGCCCCCGCGAGCGGGGCCGGGCCGACCAGGCCGTTGCCCGCCCCGTCCGCACGCAAGCGCAGGGGGGCTTGACTCGCCCGCAGCGGCACCCCGTCCCCGCGCCCGGCCGGGGGCCGGGCGGCCTTGGCGACGAGCTGCGGCACGGGCACGGGCACGGTCCGCACACCCCGACCCCCGCGGCCTGCGCCCGCGCGCTGGCCCCTGCCCCCACGCCCCGCCCCCCTGACACGGCAAGCCAGGAGAGCGACTCGACAGGACAAACGGCACATTGCACAAACCCAGGACGCAAGCGGAAAAAATGTGGACCTACGGTAGCCCCCCCCGGCGGGGCCCCGCGCGCACAGTCTCGGCGGGAGCGCCCCGGGGCTCAAGCCGCTCCCCTTGCGCCATCCCAGCCGGTGTCGCCCAGCCACGGAAGGCTCTCGCCCTAGCCGGTGCTGCAGCCCCCCCTCTCCGTGGCCGCCCCGGGTGGCAAGGGCCCGGGCCCCTTGCCCGTTGCAGACCGAGAGGACGAGGGGGGGGGGTTGCATGCGGGGGGGGGGGGGGGGGGGAGATAAGGTAGCTTTCAATCATTCTGCCAGAAGGAGAGCCCCATGATTTTTAGAGATTCCCCGAAAGACTACGATTTCCTCGAGATGGCGTACGTCTCCGACCCCGACAATCAACACTTGCTCAAGGACTTGCCCTATGGTCAGAGGACGATAGAGGGCCTGAAGGTGGCGTATCAGTACCAGCTGGCGCACTACGCTGACCCCGACAATCGGTACTGGAATGAGACGCATCAGGCCACGGAGGGCAAGGATCTCTTCCTCTTCAAGAAGAACAACGGGGTCGACACGATCTGGGACTTCGCCCTGGAGGACAAGATCCGCTTCGTGCATTTCGCGGGGACGTTTCGCGATCTGACCTTCGCGGTCGATACGGAGGCCCAGACCATCACCCTTCGGTTCGCAGCCTCCTCTGATGGGAGCGCCAACCAGATCACGCTGCGCAAGGCGGCGGCGCTCATCGGCCCGGATGGAGAGTCCCTGCTGACGGCGGCCAATTTTCATTTCGTGCAGACGGACTGGGGTCAGGATCGGGACCGGGACGGGGTCGTGCTGGAAGGCGGCTGGGGCGACGCTATTCTGCGCGGCGGCCCGGGCGACGATACCTTGACCGGCGGCTGGGGCAATGACGAACTGTACGGCGGCCCGGGCGACGATATTCTGCACAGCGGCTGGGGCAATGACGAACTGTACGGCGGCCCGGGCGACGATCACCTGCACACCAGCCGGGGCGACGCTATTCTGCACGGCGGCCGGGGCGACGATCTCCTGGACACCAGCGGCAGCAATGACGAACTCTATGGCGGTAGGGGCGACGATCTCCTGGAGGCCAGCGACGGCAATAACGAACTCTATGGCGGCAGCGGCCAGGATATTCTGAAGACCAGCAACGGCAATAACGAACTGCACGGCGGCAAGGGCAACGATCTCCTGGAGACCAGCCACGGCAATAACGAACTCTATGGCGGTAGGGGCGACGATATTTTGGAAGTCAGCTACGGCGACAACCGCCTGGTGGGGGGCAAGGGCAACGACACTCTGGTGAGCGGCTTGGGGGCCGATACCTTCGTCTTTCGCGAGGGCGACGGGCATGACACCATCGAAAACTTCGGCTTCGGCTGGAGTGGCAACTACCCGGGAAAATCCACTACTCTCAGATCCGAGAGGCGGGCCAGGAAGGCGGCCGAGGCCAATGGGGAAGTGGATGTCATCGAGCTCCATCTCAAGCTGCCGGCCACCACGACGGCGGCGGCCGCCTTCGCGGGCCTGCAGATCGAGGGGCAGGGGGCCGATACCGTCATCGGCTACGGAGCGGGGGACGATACGATTACGCTCGAAGACGTGGCGCCGAGTTCCCTGACCCTGGACGACTTCGACTTCGTTTTCGTCGGCTAGGGCCGGGGCGCCGCTGGCTAGGCCTGGTAGCAGCGCGGGAGGGGACCGTGGGTTTGCTCGCCCCTTGGGCACTCCTCCCACTCTTCCGCGGGGCAGGGGCCGGTCAAGGAGGATGGCGTGATCCCTGGAAATCGCCAGTCGAGCATGAGCATCCGAATCACCTCATTCGTGGGAACCCAGTCCAACTTCCCGGGGAGAGCGATTTCGCCAGGTGTTTTTTTGATGATGTCCAGGTTCTCCTGACCACTCTCGGCGGAAAGACGAACCGGGGGCCGGATTCGCCATGCCCCATATGATGGTCGAGCACGCGACTCACGACGGGCGCATCGAATGCTGGTCGAGCTAGGACCTGTTCACACTAATGTGCATGATTGTGCATGATTCTGGTCTCCTGGCTGTAGGGAACGCACGCAAGCTCACTACGACCGGAGCGCGCATCCTCTCCCGGTGCCGCGCGGCCCTGTCCGTCTCTCCCATCGCCCCGTGCTCCCCGCCCTCTGGTCTGTTGCCGAGCAGGGCGGCACCGGGCGCGGGTTGCCGGCCCGATGTGGCCCCTGGCCCCCCCCCCTCTCCCCCCGGCTGCCCCGCTGGTCGCAACCCGGGGGGCGCGCCCGGGTCTGCGCGCATCTGCACCGGGAACAGAGCGTGCGCCTCACGCGGGCGGCCCGGTCGCTCGACCGCCCCCTCGTCCAGGTCCCGCCCGCCGGCCCGGGGGCGCGCACACAACCGGTCCTCAATCCCTGGGCCGCTCCCGAGGCGGCTGGACCCCCACGATGCCTAGGGGTGCCGCGGACGATCGCCCGGCGCTCGCCTGCGCGCGCTCGCCCGGGCCCGCCCCCGCCGCCCCGGCGGGCCGCCAATTGCGGACTCGCCGGGGCCCGCCCCCCGCTCCTCCCGCGGTGCTGAGGGACCGGGCGTCCGCGGGCGCCCAGCCGCGGCCCTGGGCCGTGGCACTGGGGTAGGCGCCCGTGGGGCCGCCGCGGCGCACCCGGGTGAGCCCTTGGGCGTCTGCCCGGGAGCTGTCCACGCGGCGCAATGAAATCGCGCGGGTGTTGCGTCGATTGCAGGGGTTCCGCCGCATCTTCACGCGCTTCGAGCAACGCGACGTGCTCTTCCTTGGATGCATCGTCTTCGCCCTCATCATGGATGCCGTGCGATAGTGGGAACAGGCCCTAGGTCGCAGGTGGGAGGGCCAAAAAGGAGCCTTGCCGCCTCGGCATTGCGTGACGGGTCGATCCGCTAGTCGGCCGAATCCGGGCTGAGCGAAGGCCAGCGCCAGCCACGGCTCGACCGCCCCCCCATCGCGATAGGCCGGCCCCTGCTAGATCCTCTCGTCGCCATGGCGCACCGGTGCCTAGTTCTGGGGGGCGAGAATCGCCGCATGAAGCGGCTCAAACAGCCGGACAAAGTGGGGCATACGATCGGCCAGCGTACCCGGGGAGTTCGGCCCCCCTGGTCCGCCCGCGCCCTAGCGCGCCCTGCTTCAGCGGGCGGCGACAGGCCTACTGCTCGTCCAAAGAGCAGGCCCCTACGCTGAGGCCGGAGGGGGCGTTGGGAAACAGCCGGAGGCCCGGCGGTGCCGTCATGGCCTGTGGGGAGAACGCCCCGGCGGCACCCCAGTGCCAACGCGGGCGCTCCATCCGGCGCTGAGGGGCCTTGCCCTCAACCTCCACAAGGCGGTTGGCATGCTTGCCATGGGCCACCTAGGGCTTCCCGCAGCGGGGACACCCCCGCGCCGCCTTCCGCGGAGCGTGCTGTTCCTTCTTTTCCGGCCTCCTAGGGCGCGGGGGATGGCCCTGACCGGGAGTGTCCGGTTGTTGTCCGCGCTTGCGCCCCGGGCCCGGCTTCTCAAGCCGTTCGCTCCTGCCGGCAAACCGGGTGTTCGCCCGCCCGCTCCGGCGCACCCGAAGCCGATCGATTGCGGCTTGCTGCGTCTCGCTATGCGAGACCAGCCCCGCGTTCTCGGGTTGCCGCTTATGCCCCTGGGGCTGCAACGCCCGCCCCTAGGGGCGCAAGGCGGGGGTTGCTACGATCCGAGGAACTGTACCTTGCCTTTGCCCGCCCCAGATCCTGACGCACCCGGACGATCTCCCTCGGACCACCGCTCGCCCGTGTTCCGCATGAAACCGACCTACCAACAATCATCCCGGCCCTCCTTGCACGAGTGTCCATTGGTTTATCCCCTCGCCTCGCCCTTCCATGCAGAGGCAAGAGACGTTTTTTCCTCTTGTGGCTTCGTCGAGCGGGAAATGCGAGTGCAGTGGAAAGAATAACGGAGGCGGGCAATACAAACGGTGCCGCTGTTGCCTTAACGGCCCGCAGAAGCCGCCTCTGGTACACGTTGCGCACCATCGTTCCGGCGGCGGTCGATCTCAGCCAGGATCTCAAGATGGCGGGTACGCGTCATTCGATACCGAGAGAAAAAGACCAGTGCACCTAGGAAGAGCCCCATCAGCCCCGGGCCAACCGCAAGACCCAAGGTGAAAACTTGAGAGGCCGCAATGGTTCCGGGCGCTGCCATGGTCGGGAACTGGATGAGGTCAAGGGCCACACCTGCCAGAAACCCACCGATGCCGGACGCCGCCTTTGCACCAAAAGTGATGGTAGAAAAAAAGACTCCCTCCTGGCGTTCTCCGGTCGTCATTTCATTTTCGTCCACGGTATCGGCAATCATGGAAGGAAGCAGGATATCAACGGCAACCACTGCGGTGACCAAGAGGATGACATGGCCGGCGATAAGGGGCAGCAGACTCGGATGCCCGTTTTCGGGCAACAGGTCGAGCAGACGCAAGAAAATCAACAGGGGTCCAAAAAAGATGGCAAAGGTCGCTAAACCGAGAACGCCCGATCTTTTATCAAACCGTTCAGTCAGCGGACGAGTCAGGCAAAAGGCAATAAGGGCAGAGAGAAACAGGCCGAAGGTCAAGAGACCGATTTCCTGGGTTGAGAAGCCCCAGAAATAGGTGTTCATATACAGCCACATCACGTCATTGAACCCACGTCCCCCAGCGGCAAACAAAGAGCCTATGACCAGCATCCGATAGGAACGATTGGAGAATGCCGCCCGGAGCTCGCCGGCAAAGCGACCCAGCGTGAATTTTCGCTTTGCCGGGGGCACCTTCAGACTCGGAATAAGCCCATGCGTCCCAAGCGCACACGCCAGAATGGTCGAGAGCATCATCCCGGCACAGACCAGCGCAAATCCTTCATACGCCCCAGGATTCAGACGACCGTCGGCAAACGCCTCCGAGGGAGCAAAGAAATAAAAATAGCCCATAACGGACGCGGTCAGGCCGCCGGACCAGCCAAACAGCAGGCGGTAGCTCACCAGAGAAGTCCGCTCATCATAGTCGGGCGAGAGCTCCGGGAGCATGGCACCGCTCGGGACTGCGTAGAACGTCATGGCGACGCGTACCCCTACCGCAAAGGTGCATAACCATACGAAGAGTCCGACCTCGCCCAGCTCAGGCGGTGTAAACAAGAAGAAGAAACACACCGCCATAGGCAGTGCGGACAAATACATAAACGGATGGCGGCGGCCCCAGCGTGAATGAAAATTGTCGGAAATCGAGCCCACCAATGGATCGGTCATCGCGTCGACGCAGAGCGCAATAAAGATCGCGACGCCGCTTAATGTTCCAGAGAGTCCCTGGACTTGGTTGTAATAGAAGAGGAGAAAAACGTTGAAGACCGTATTTTTCGTCCCCTCGGAGACTGACCCGACGCCATAAAGGAGCTTGGTGGCAAACCGGACGTGAGCGGACGGTGGTGGAGTTGAGACAGGCATGAAGGCAGGAGTGTCGCGGACGTGTGGACGTGTGCAGATTCTTATACTCCGCCTACCAACCGCAGACTCCGCAGCCGATTGAGTGCCGCCGCAATCTCGAACCGCCGCGCGCGGGCACGGTCGCCAAAGTCTCGGTCGGTAACGGCGTCCAGACCGTCTTTCTCTATCTCGGCATCGATTCGGTCGAGCAGTTCGGGAATGGTCTTTTTCCCGTCACACAGCCCGCGGGCGTATTGCAGCAGGACATCCCCGATCATACGGCACTGGGCGGCATCGACAAGTTGAGCGAGGAGGGAGACGTCAATCTCTTCACTCCCGAACTCAATGGCACGGGTTTTGATGCTGCGGACACGTTCCTGTCTACGCCCGCGACTGGGGTTGAGGCTGCGCGGGTCGGGCCGGCGCGGGCGTGATGCGAGCCAAGGTCCTGGAGCCTGGGGGCCAGAGTTTTGTTGGGGCAACTCGTGTGCAACTTCCCGCGCCCGCTGCGTTACATCCCGCGGGTGGTATTCGTCCATCTGGATAACCGTGTCAGCGACATCAAGGTAGTCGCCGGCTCCCCCAACAACGAGGACCGACGAGATGTGTTTTTCTTTCCAGAGCTGACGGATCCGATCGAGGTAGGGGGTAATCGGTTCTTTTTCACCGGGCACCAAGCGCCGCATGCGTGCGTCGCGGATCATGAAATTCGTCGCTGCGGTGTCTTCATCTATCAGCAGGGCGGTTGCTCCGGCTTCCAGCGCCTCAACAATGGCCGCAGCCTGAGAGGTGCTGCCCGAGGCATCGGCAGTCTCGAACCAGTCCGTCCGGCGACCTAGGGGGAGCGCGTTGATAAATGGCCGCAGATCAACCCCGCGCACAGAGCGTCCATCCTCCGCCCGAATGCTCACCGCACTCGCTACGGAAACACATCGGTCTCGGCCATCACCCGGAATATGATCATACACACCGTTGGCCAGCGCCGAGAGCAAGGTCGATTTGCCATGATAGCCGCCCCCGGCAATCAGCGTCACACCGGCCCGGAGCCCGAGACCGCGGAGCAGGCCCGCATGCGGAGCGTGAAGCTCGTACGCGAGCGCCTGGGGCACGTCGAGCGGAATGGCGGTAGCCATGGGGCGATCGTCCGCTCCACTCCGGCGGGGCAAAATGCTGTCCTCGGCCAGGAAGGCAACCAGGCCGTGGTCGTACAGTTTTTTCCGCAGCGCTACTTGGTCTTCGATGCAGTGAACGTGCCGTCTTAGGGCGCTGGCCTCTAATCCATCAAAGACACGATCAAGGGCTTCGGGCAATCTATGGGTGAGCAGTTGAGCCGCCTCCCGCCCCAGAATGCGCCGCCCCGCCGCAGGCAGGCCCACGCTCAGCCGGACTCGAAGATCGCCGTCGGGCCGAACAAGAACGGCGGTTCGCTCCAGCACCTGTTGACCCACCGGCATGATTGCGAGCAGACCACTTTTGCCAGAGCCGAGTTTATCCTGACCGGCGGAGAGCAGGCGAAGAAGAGCCCGATGCGTAAAGTCGGCGCTCGTCCGGCGCGCCACCGCTCCAGCGTATGACCAGGCTGGCAGTACAGCCCGGCTGGCCGGGATGTGGATCTGCACCCGACTCGGCGACGCAAAGGGATCACCCTGGATATGGTCGAACCTCAGTCCATACGGGCCAAGGGCATATGCTTGCCCGCGCAGGTCTTTGTAAAACCCATAGGAACGTCCGTCGATGCGTCTGAGAGCACTCGCTAATGCGCCGTGGGGTTCAGCCATCTCCCTCCCTCTTCGCCCAACGTCCATAGATATACAGCAAAGACCCGGCAGAGGGTATGGGAAGGGCTCACCGGGCTCCAGCACCTCCTGCTGTCCCACAGTAGAGAAGGGCGCTGATAAGCAGCGCCCTTCTCTACTGTGTCTCCTCTCAGCCTAGGGCCGTGGCCCAGGCTGGTCTGCTTCGCTTAGCCACCGTGCCGGAGCAGCTTGCCGGGAATATTCCCTGTGTTCCGGTCGTTCTCCAGTGTCACCTCACCGTTCACCAGAACCGCACGGTAGCCTTTGGCCTTTTGCACCCGTCGCCATTCTTTACCCGGCAGGTCGTGTACCACCTCCGTAGGGAGGATTTCCAGATTGTCGTAGTCGTAGACCACGATATCGGCCGGCGCGCCTTCGCGCAGGACGCCACGATCCTTGAAGCCCGCGCAGGCTGCCGGCTGGGCGCTCAGTCGCCAGTGGACTTCTTCCAGGCTCATCATGTTCATCTCACGGACCATCCGGGTGATTGACTCCGTGGAATAGCGTCCGCCGCAAAAGAACTTGGTGTGGGCACCACCATCCGAGACCCCGAGCAGCGTGGAGTCGTTGACAATTTCCCTGAGAAATTCGTTCTTCTCGCCGACCGCAGGCGAGTAGAACGTCGTGGCCATATCGTCGGCAACCGCGAGGTCGAGCATGGCATCCACAGGATGCTTGCCTTCCCTCTCACCCGCTTCCCGCAGGGTTAGGTTCTCCAGGTGCTTCATGTCCCCACGCTTCACCTCAAGAATGATGATATCGTCAAACGAGGCTGTCACCGCGCCAGTGGGATCGTTCTTCAAGCTTGCGCGTCGGGTCGGGTCCGCCAGCTTCGACTTCCGCTCTTCCACCGTGCCCATGGTCGCTTCCCGCCACGCCGGGTCGTCGTCCCACAAATTCCAGTCATGGAAGGTAAAGGTAAAACCGGCGCTGGTCGAGACCAACTGACCGTAGATACGCAGGCCCTTTTGGCGGCACCGTTCGATCCAAGCTAACAGATTCCGGTGACGGCTCGGGTCGGAATCCAGAGCTTGAATGGCATTGTACAGAATCGGCCGACCACTGGCCAAAGCCAATTCTTCGTATTTCTGCTCAATCTCCTCGAAACCGGACACACTCGGGATAAGGGACATCTGGATGAAGCCCGCATTCCGTTCTGCCAGGACTTTCGCGAATTCGACACAGGTTTCCTGGTGCATGATATCCGTCGGCATGGGCGTGCCGTCATAATCACACTGTACGCTGTCTTCCCCAAAGCGTTGGGCCGACCAGCCACAGCCACCCGCCGCCATGCCTTCGTGCAGCAATTGCACCATCTTCCTGTGTTCATCGTCCGTTGGCATCCGGCCCGACTTCGCCTCGTCCCGGCCCATGACCCACACCATCAAGGGAGCAATCGGCACATACGGCAGAATATTCAAGCCTTTGGGCGTACGCTCGACACTGTCCAGGAATTCCGGGAAGGTCACCCAATCCCAAGGCATCCCGGCCTTCATCGACTCGTACGGAATCGCTTCCGTGCGGGTCATGGTGAGCATCGCCCGTTCCTGATCTTCAGGGGCCACAGGCGCAAAGCCGAAGCCACAGTTCCCGATCACCACGGAGGTGATGCCATGCCAACCCGAAATCGTCAGGTACGGATCCCAGAACAGTTGGGCATCATAGTGGGTGTGCAAGTCAATAAAGCCCGGCACCACCATATGCCCTCCCGCATCAAGCGTCTTGGTGCCTTCGTGTGCTTGGATGCGACCGATCTTCGCAATCTTGCCATCTTTCACACCGATATCGCCTTGGTAGCGCGGCAATCGCGTCCCATCGATAATCATGCCATCTTTGATCACCAGATCATATTCCGACATAGCGCCCCTCCTTTGTAAGGCTTAGAATTTTCGCCCGCGATCCCGCAAACTGAACCGCGCTTCACCTTTCGGTATACGACTGGAAGCAATTTCATGCAAGACTCCTGCGCGGGGCATCATGGGGCGGGGGGAGGGTGTTGCAACCACCCTGAGATTGCCCAGAGAGCGGGGCATCGTAAGAGCGCCCCATCTCACCTGCTCTACCAGCTCTCAGTCCAGGGCCGTGGCCCCTAGACTGGTCTTGATCTCCTAGCCACCGTGCCGGAGCAGCTTACCGGGAATATTCCCCGTGTTCCGATCGTTCTCCAACGTCGTCTCACCATTCACCAGAACTGCCCGGTAGCCTCTGGCCTTTTGCACTCGCCGCCATTCCTTGCCGGGGAGCTCATAGGCCACTTCCACCGGCAAGGTTTCCAGGTTGTCATAGTCGTAGACCACGATGTCGACGGGAGCACCTTCCCGCAGCACGCGGCAGTCCTTAAAGCCCGCGCAGGCCGCCGACATAGCACTCACCCGCCAGTGGACTTCTTCCGGTCTCATGATGTTCAGCTCACGGACTATCCGCGCAATCGCCTCCGTGGAAGAGCGTCCGCCACAGAAGAACTTGGAGTGGGCCCCACCGTCCGAGACCCCCAGCGGCGAGGCTTCTGGAGGGACAAGTTCCTGGACATATTCATTCTTCGAGCCCACGGACGGGGTAGAGAAGGGCGTCTCCATGTCATCGGCCGAGGCCGGGTCGAGCGCGGCATCCACGGGATGCTTACCTTCCCTCTCGTCCGCTTCCCGCAGGGTCGGGTTCTCTAGGCGCTTCGTGTCCGCGCGCTCGACATCAAGGAGAATGATATCGTCAAACGAACTGATAACCGCACCGGCAGGGTCGTTCTTGAGAGTTGGTCGGCGGGCCGGGTCCGCCAACTCCGCCTTCCGTTCTTCCACCGTCCCCAGTGTCGCCTCCCGCCAGGCCGGATCGTCATCCCACAAATTCCAATCGGTGAAGATAAAAGGGGAAACCGGCGTCAGTTGAGATCGTCTGGCCATAGAGGCGCACCCCCTTTTGGCGGCAGCGTCCGGCCCAGGCTAACAGATTCCGGTGGCAGCTCGGGTCGGCGTCCCGGACCTGGATGATGTTATACAGAATCGGCCGCCCACTCATCTGGGCCAGTTCTCCGTAGGGGCTTTCGATACCTTCCATCGGCTCCACACTGGGGACAAGCGACATCTGAATGAAACCTTCGTTGCGACCACCGAGCACCTTGGCGAGTTCCAGACAGGTTTCGTTCTGCATGATGTCCGTCGGCATGGGGTATGCCATCGCAATCACACTGCACACTGTCCTCGCCAAAGCATTGGGCTGGCCAGCTCCCCCCCCCCTCCGCGTCCATGCCTTCGTGCAGGAATCGCACCATCTCCCGGTGTTCATCGTCCGTCGGCATACGGCCCGATTTCGCCTCCTCGCGCCCCATCACTCACACTATCAGCGGTGCAATGGGGATATACGGCAGGATGTTGAGACCCTTGGGCGTCCGTTCCACACTGTCCAGAAATTCCGGGAAGGTCACCCAGTCCCGAGGCATCCCGGCCTTCATCGACTCGTACGGAATCGCTTCCGTCCGGGCCATCGTGCGCATTGCCCGTTCCTGTCTGCAGGCTGTACGGGGGCAAGGCCAAACCCGCGGTTCCCAAATCACCACGGAGGTCATGCCATACCAGCCGGAAATCGTCGGATACGGGTTCCAGAACAACTGTGCGTCGTCATGGGTATGCAGATCGATAAAGCCCGGCACCACCATATGCCCTTCCGCGTCCCAGGCCTTTCTCCCCCGGTGCGATGGCAGGCGACCGATCTTGGCAATCCTTGCCATCCTTGACGCCAATGTCCGCGCTATAGCGCGGCAGGCGCATCCCATCAATAATCATGCCATCTTTGATCACAAGATCATATTCCAGCATAATCATGCCTCTCATTAGGAATTGGAATTTTTGCTCGCGCCCCTTATGGATTCGCTCGGAGCTTGCTCGGACCCATACTGCCAAAACTGGCAAGGACAAGACTCTGGGGAAATTTTTTGACCGTTTTTCCCGATTTTCCAGTGAATTCTTCCATGCCTGCCTCGTTTTTCCTCTAGAACGGCGGGCAAACGGAACAGCGCGGCAGGAAGAGTCACTCGGGCAATTGCATCCGGATATGACGCTGATAGATCTTGGGCAACTCTGACGGGAGGGATGGGATGTCCTCCAGAACCATGTAGCGTGACGGCGGGCACATCTCGCGCAGATAATCCTGGCCGCCTTTGTCAATCGTCAGACAGAACGACATGATATGCTCGCGCTCGGCTTCATGCAGGGCCATCAGGGTATCACGCAGGCCGTACATCGGTACGTTTTCGCCTCTGCCGTAGTCTGTATCTTCAGGGAATCCATCGCTCAGGAGGACCAGAATTTTCGCGCGGCTGGCCACGTCCTTGAGTTTACGGGTCGCATGCCGGACGGCAGCTCCCATACGCGTACTGCGCTGGGGCTCCAACCCGCTGATGCGGCCTTTGACATCCTCCGACAACTTCTCACCAAACGCTTTGACCGGATAAAATTCAATGTTATGCCGCCCAGCGCTGGAAAAACCGTAGACCGCGTAGGCATCACCGATTTCCTCCAGGGCGGCAGACAATACCACCACCGTTTCTTTGAGAACGTCAATAACTCGGAGGCCCGTCGTTTCGTGATCTCCGTTGTCCGCTTCCTTCTGGATCCTCGCATCGGTCGAAGCACTCAGATCCAAGAGAAAGAGGGCGGCGACATCCCGTTCCAGCGGCTGTCTGGCAGCGTACAGCCGCGAGGACGGCGCAACTCCGGCGTGCAGATCGACCCGAGCCCCCACGGCCGCATCCAAATCTATCACCTCTCCATCTTCCAGTCCCTTGACCAGGCGGAACATCTTGGGCCGAAGCTGCTGGAACTCCCGTTTAACATGGGGAATGACCTCGCTGTAGCGGGTGAGCGTCCTCTCAAAGAAGCCACCCCGGTCGCCGGCCAGTGGGACTTCGCGGAGTTCGCACCAGCGGACGCGGTAGTCTTCGATCAGGAAATCCCACTCGTCATAGACATAGCGGACTCCCACGACAGCATGCCGACGGCGTAGCTGCTCCTTTTTGCATTCTTCCTGTTCGGCGGCGGCTTCCTCAGAGTCCAGCACATCCAGGGGCATCCCGTGGATGGAGGCCAGCCGGGGCTGGAGAATCTTTTTCTGTTTCCGATGCCGGCGTAGCGTCAAAAGAATTCGCGGCAAGACGGCCTGCTCCCCTTCGGACAGCTCGGGCTCACCTGTCCCTTGCATCATCCGGTCCGGCGCACCGGTCGGGCCGTCTTCGTCTTGCTGCCTCGATAGCTGCGACGCATATGCGGGCAGGGAAGCATACAACTCGGTGGCCATGAGCAGGCAGCCCGCCGCGGTTGCGTCGTGCTCCCAACCGGATTTCAGGGTTGCGCTCAAATGCGGCAAGATCGACTGGATCAGGGGTGGCAGGATACGGGTCTGTGATGCGGCCCAGGCCAGATCCTTTTGCAGTCCGGGGTATGCCTGCGCCAGACAAGCGTTGATCCGCTGGCCTTCAATGAATATGAACAGCGCCTCAAACTGTTCGGGCTTGGGAAAAAGCTTGCCATAGGCAGCCAAGTCCCGTGGCGGATGTCCATTCGTCTCGGCCCACTCCTGGACAAATGACGGCACCTGCGACCAGATATCGGCAATGCAGAGATCGTAGGTCCCAAACTCGACCCGCCCCGCTTGGTGGGCCGCGAACGTGCAATACAGGCGAAAGTTTTCCTCAAAAGTCGGAAACAGATCAATACTAGCCGGCAAGGGCAACAACTCGCCTTCGTCTTCAACAATCGCAAACGGAGGGGGGAAGACAATATCCCCGACTTCCTGGATACTGACCGCTTCCCCACACAGCATGTGCATGAACTTCACCAACGCGCTATGCACCTCGGAGAGCAGGACGACCGGCGACTCATGCCGCAAGACCTGGAAACTGGTGCGGGACTCCAGGGTGAAAAAGGCTTCCGCGGCGTGCGGATTGCGCCGCGCGATCTCTTCTCCAGTTTGAATCCAGGTCAAGACTCCCTCGGCTCCAACTTCCTCATACGCGCGGGACAGAGTCCGAAAGAGACGGGCAATCCCGGCAGGAAAAATCCGGGCGAGTGCGGCGATTCGCTCGAATACGGAGAGCTGCTGGTCCGGCGCCAAGCGCTTAAGCGTGAGGTCGAGAAACGGGATCACAGCCGGCAGCGGTTCCGGATCAAAGGCGGCAACCGGCTGGAGACAGCGCAGCAATACGTTTCGCAGCGGCACTGGAGTATTCACCAGAGTTTGGGGCAGGGCATGGTAAATGTCCGCAGCCGCATCACGCGAGTGAGACACAGCCGACCGGCCCAGACGATAGACCCCGATCCGTTCCGAGCGATCTAGGGCAGTCAGGCCGTCCGGGAAGCGCGTGAAATCGCTCTCTCCGCTGACGGCTTCAATGTCCAGCAGAAAACGAGCCCATTCGAGCAGTTCCAGCCGGGATAGGACAGGCAAAATCTCAGGCGTTGCCGCGAACATGGCCGAGGCGAGCATTTCTCCACGCGCGCCCAGCGTTGTACTCACGTGCCGGCCCTGTCGGACCCATTCCTGGAGGAGTTCTTCCTGCAGCCATGCCTGGATAACCGGCTGCTCAATCCGGCTCAGCGCAGTGAGGAGGGTTGCGTGGTGCGCGGGGGAGAGTCCCTCAAGCGCGGACTGCAACTGCTGCTGGTCTTTTTCCTCAAGGGTCTTGAGATCGAAATGAGCCATAGTCCTGCCTGCTCTCCCACGATTCAGAGGTGCGGGAGAGGCGTCACCCCTCTCTCTCTGCGGTATCGGAGGGCCACTCCCAGAGCGAGCAAGCGACAGGAACATATTCCTTACCAACGGGCAAGAACCTTTTCTCCGCCTGTTGTCGTAAATTCTTCAAAAGCATTAAGAGGCGGAATAAAAGTGACCTGCCGGACTCCCGCCCGCTCCAGACTGCAAAGTCGTTCCAGCAAGACCTCGGGTCGGGCCGTCAGGGCGGACGTCTGAACAACTTCGGGCGTTACGAACTGAGCTTCTTCCTCCCGGACGTATAAACAGGGGCAGTCGTGCAGGTCAAAATAGTACGCTTCCTGGCCTTGGATGCGTTGCTCCACAAAGGCCCTGCATCGGACAAAAACCGCGCGAGGGGGAGCCGGGGCGGTTCGGGCTACTTGAGCGTTTCATACAACGAGTGCAAGGCGAGGGTTGCCCACGGGCCGGCCTGTGTTCTGCCTCGTTCAGAATCCAGACCTTCGTTTGGACCTAGCAGGCAGGCCGTCGTAAAAAGCACTCGATCCATGCTGTCCGCATTTTTCCCGGCCTGCTCAATGCCGGCGGCGACTTGGCGCCAAGCGGCCTCAAAGCCTCCGGCCGTATTGGTCCGTGAGGTCAGCCAGCCGTCGCCCAACTGGCCAGCCAGTCGCATGGCCCGGGGAGCGTCGGCTGCTCCGTAGAGGGGAATTGACTCGCACGTATTGAGAGATGCGTAATCCGGGTGAAAAAACTTGATCCGGCCCGTCTCTGCTCCCTCTTGATACGGCACCTCCTGGTTGCTCGGCAGACCGCGCAGAGTCGCGCTATCCCCACGCAGTTCACGCAGAGAACAGGGCGGCAGCCCCATCGCCCGCCTTGCGCTCTTGCCGGTCCCCAGTCCAAGAATGATTCGTCCTGGAGCAAGCTGATGAGCCGTGGCAATGACGTGGGCCGTCACGGGCGCGCTATGCGCTCCGCCCGCTGCCACCCCGGTTCCGAGCGTGACTCGGCTGGCATGCTGCGCCATCAACCCCAGACAGTGATAGACATCACCGGCCGTCATGGGCGAGTCTTCCACCCATATATGGGCGAAGTCTTCTGCCTCGGCCAGCTTGGCGTGGTCGACACAGCGGTCCGGTTTGGGAAATACGAGCACGCCGAAATCCACGCCTCCCTCCTCGGGATCCGACCGGGAGAGTCTACTCGGCCGGCTCGCAGTGTGTCAATGAGAAGCACGAAGACAATGGTTTCTTTCCCGCGGAAGCTGTGGTAGGCCAAAAAAATTGTGGGACCACAGCAAATACCGGAGGGGGGGGTCATAACAAAGAAAGGCTTTTCTCATATTGGACTATCCACGCTCGACTTGGATAAGACGCGCGAGTTTTACGAGGGGATCTTGGGCTTCAAGCCGGTTCGTTGCGATACCATCAAGATCAAAGAAGGCGGCCATATTCGGCATATCTTTTTTGATACGGGTCGGGACCAGTTGCTCGCTTTTATGGAAGCCAAGGGTATTCCCGGTGTTCCGGTCGAGTACGACGCTGGTATCAACCGGGGGCTCGGTGTCCCGAGTGCATTTTACCACTTCGCTTTTGAGGCCGGGACAGAAGCGGCGCTCGAAGAAAAACAACAAGAGTTGCGGGACAAGGGAGTTGAGGTCTCGGAAGTCGTGGATCACGACTGGGCGAAATCGATTTACTTCAAGGACCCCAACGGTATGCAGATGGAATATTGCTGCTTCACCCGGGACTTTCACGACGAGGATGCGGTCATGGCCGAACGCTTTGAAGCGCCCATTGCCGCGCTCGGATCGGAAGAGACACTTGGTATCGTTATCCAGCAGTCCGCCGAGCTAGCCTCTCGACCCACTCCCTCCATCGGAGCAACCACGAGGTTGCTCCGCTCATCTAGCCCGTGCCCTTCCCCTCGTCCAGGATTCGCTCCACCATCACTTTATAGTCTTTCACCGCGGGTGAGTGATAAAAACGCGACCGGGTAAACATCGGATCGCCCGCGTAGAACCATTCGTACTGCAACTGCCGGCTGCCAAACTGCTCGCCCAGTATGTCCCAGGCCAGCTTGAAGAGTTGCACACGATTTCGCGCTGACAGATTTCTACCCTGGAGATAGCGTTCGAGATAGGGCGCGATCTCCGGATTCTGTAGATCCCCTTCCGTTGGAGTCATGATCAACCCGCTGCCGCCGACCTGTCGGATGACCTCAGCCGCCCGCATCTGAGCCTGAGGAATAAACACCCACAGCGAGGCCGCGAGCGAACGGAGCGATCCCCCTTCTTTCCGATTGGTCACAACATTGTGGGCCGCCGCCCGCAGCAGGCCATTGGCAATCTCGACCTGAGCCACCAACTCGCCGAGTTGGGCTTGGACATGCTGCGCCTTGGTCCGGCCGATTGCCTCGGCCACGCTACAGGCCAGCCCGGCCATAAAACGGAGCTTGACGGTTCCGCGAATAACCGCCTGGAGCAGGGCGTAGCCGGGCGCCCGTCCAAGAATGTAGTTAGAGGCCTCAATATCGCCGTTAATGAATACGCGCTCCCAGGGCACCTCGACCGTATCAAAGATAGCGAGGGCATCCTCTTCATCAAAGCGATACGACAACGGGCGGTCAAATCGACTCCGGCCCGTGTTATAGGCCTCACGGCAGATGAACTTGAGGCCCGGAGCATCCATGGGAACGGCGAAGCAAAGGGTATAGGCTTCTTCTCCCGGCTTGCGCGGATAGAATGGCCCCACCCAGAGTTCGTTGGAGAAAGGGGCAAGCGTGGAAAGCATCCGGGCACCGCTGACCACAATCCCGTTGTCCGTCTCGCGCACCACGTGCAAAGCCGCCTCTGGATCACGTTGTTCCGCCGGCCCTTTTGAGCGGTCGATCTGGGGATCAATCAGGGTATGAGTCAAGCACCAGTCCTGATCCCGACAGGCTTGGTAATAGCGGAGGGCATTCTCACCAAAGCGGGGCTCACGTTGGCCGATAAACGGCGCGGCAATCGCCGCGTCGGTCACCAGAGCGTTCATGAAGTCCGGCATACGGCCCATCAAGCCACAGGTCGCCTCAGCCCGAAATTCCTCGGCCCGGACGCGCCGCTCGACATCTTCCACATTGTCCGCCATCAGAAAGGAGAGTCCGACCGGTTGGCCATCCTTGGGTGACGGGTAGGTGAGCGGGGGGTGGTGTGCAGACTCGTGTTGGAGATCGTACAGAGAGGCAATGGTATCCACCATGCCTTGGAACGGAGGATAGGCCGTCACATCTCTGACCCGCTCGCCATTCACATAAATGCTCCGCCCGTCCCGCAAACTCTCTCGGTATTCTGCGCCGGTCCGAATGCCCATGAGGACTCCAAGTTATGGTAAAAAGAATCGGAAGAAACTTCGTCCGCACTCCCAGCCTCTCCCTGCTCGGGAGAGGGAGACGAAAAAACCGTTTTCCTTATCACTGTCGGAGCGAGGCAATGATGTCCACTAGGCCGCACTCGTCCCGAGCGAATTCCAGCTTGTCCTTGCCCAAGTAGGCGTTGGGCATTCCCGCATACTCTTCTATGGGATTGTCGCAGTAGACCTCGAGCTCGTTGCCATCCGGGTCGAGGAAGTAGACGCTCTTGGTTATCCCGTGGTTGACGGTGAAATTCACCGGCACGTCTCTCGCCTTGAGTTCTTCATAGGCAGCCTTGAGTTCCTCTTCGCTCCGCAACCGAAAGGCAATGTGGGCGAGTCCGGTCTGGTCAGGCCCGGGAGACTTGGCGTCCGAGCCGATCTGGAAGAGGGCAATCTCGTGGTGGTCACGGGTATGATTGGCTAGGAAGACTCCTTTGATCTCGGGCGTGTCTTTCATGGTCTGCATCCCCAGCACCTCGGTGTAGAACTTCTTTGAGCGTTCAAGGTCGCGCACCTTAAGCACGACATGGGCAATCCGTTCGGGGCGAATCATACCGGCCTCCTTATTATTGGTGTTGTAGAACAAATCGAAGCGGGTCAAATATATCATCTTCTCGCGGCTGACCAAACAGCTCCATCGCCAGCGCAATCTCAGCGAACGAGGGGGCCATATCCATAAGTTTCTGGGTATGGGGCGGCAGGCGATCCAGAGGGAGTTGGTTGAGGGATACAGACATGTCCTCCAGATGCGACAGCATGGCGGTGTAAAAGTTGAATGTCCGCCATCTCGCTCGTCTGACGCGTCTGCGTACGCTCGGCCTCAGCGGCAAGTCGCCCAGCCGAGAATAACGCTGAAGCGCGCTGAACGTTACGGGCAGACCGCTCTCCGCCCTCTTCATGCTCCGTTACCATCCGCCGTAGAACCCAACATAACCCTCCACCACACGATAGGCGTGGCGGATGCAGATTTCCTGGTGCTGCAACGGCATATGGGTTTTGGCGCCTGAGGCCGACACCTCCTGTATGTGTTCCAGTGTTGTGCCGTCTTCCG
The DNA here is from genome assembly GCA_965116085.1 of uncultured Binatia bacterium (SeqCode). Lineage (GTDB taxonomy): Bacteria > Desulfobacterota > Binatia > Bin18 > Bin18 > Bin18. Next base: position 1,959,080 of record OZ220487.1, on the reverse strand, counting down.
TAAGGATATCGCGGAGCAATACCTTGCTGTACTCTTGACTGAATCTCTGGCCCGCGTTTTCCGCCTTGGGGAATATAGGTATGCGCTTCCCACATCGTCCGGTCTGCGGTAATCGGCCAGAAATGGGGGGGGGGGGGGGGGGGGGGTAGATCGGTCCCATTGTTTGGGAAATTGGCTTTTATCTCCGTTCGCCAACAAAAGCGCGCCACCGAAAGCTCAGAGAATGGATAGCCTTCCAGCCCAGATACAACCTCCGCTAGAGCGTTTTGACGTCAAACGGGGTCATATCCTGCTGGATTGCAGTCGTTGGCGCCCCCTGTCTGATGAGGATGCGTTGATGGCGGCGGCGATTGTGGCCCAGAGTTCATCGATGGTTCGGCCGGCGGCTGTTGTCACAATCGCCTTGAGTGTCGAGCACGCCCTTGCGAGGGGATTGCAGTCTGGCCTGGATGGCGGCCGGAAGCGCCGCGCCGGCTTTCTCGAGGGCGTCACGAACCGCCCCCGGCTTGGGAGCGGGCCGGGTGTCCAGAAGGACGCTAGCGCCGGGGCTGAGGGGTGGCACCCGTCCCGGTGCCACAGAGGCGCTGCAGGCGGCCCCGGGCAGGGCCGGCGAGCACCAGGGGGGCGGTCAGGCCGGCGCGCCGGAGGGCGCCGCCCCAGGTGGGGGGCTGCCCGTGGCCGGGTGGGATGGGGGCCCGGCCCCGCGCGCCGCGCGTTGAACGGCCATACCGGCGGGCCCTCTTGGGGGCCGCGCCGGTCTCGGCGAGGCCCCCCGCCTTGCGGGCTCGAGAGCGCGCGGGCCGTCAAACCAGGCGCGCCGTTTGCGCAAGCCCGCCCGGCGCGCGTGGGCGGCCGCGGGGGCGGGCTGTTTTGGCCGGGGCGCGCGCGCCGCTGGAGCAAATCCCCGCGCGTTGCGGGCGCGCCGCGCCGGGCGCGCTTTGCTGCAAGCGGCCGGGCCAGCTCGGCACGGGGGATGGCGGCTGGGGCGCGGAGCACCCCCCGCAGCAACCGCTCCTGGGCCACAAGGCTCAAGCGCTTGCGGCCGCCCGGGGCCAGCGCCTCGTCACTGCCGGGCTGGCGCCACTGGCGCTGCCCTGCGCCCGCAGGCGCTGCCCCACGGGCAACGCGGCGGGCGGCGGCCCGAGTCGCACGGCCGCCCTCGAGCGCTTCACTGACCCTCACTCCCCAATGCCCGCGCCACAACCACCTCCCTCAACTCAGAAGGGGGCCTATGAAGCACTCACCACACGATTGGGGCATCCCCACAATGACTCTGCATGCAGTCAAAACGCGCTAGGTAGGCACGGAGCGTTTCGGTCGGGTGCGGATCAAGATGAATGAAGATGAAGCCCGCCCAGGTATCCACGGCCACGGGGATGGGGCCGAGATTGTCTCTTTTCAGATCGCAAAAGCGCCCTTCGTCTGGAACGAATCGCAGGGTGCCGTCGAGACCATAGCTCCGGCCGTGAAATTTACACGTCAAGTTCTGACATGACCCCCTCTGATCCCAGACGATCTCATTACCCCGGTGGGAGCACATATTATGAAACGCATGGAGTTGGTCGTCCTGCCCACGGACAACTACGACTGAGGTCCGTCCGGCATAAACGTTCAACCAGACTTTCCGAAAGATCCGTTCTCGCTCCAAGGAAAAATACTCACGAGAGAGGTAAGTCTCGTTAGGAATCGGGTCAGTCCCAAGATCCGGGTACTTGTCGTTCCAGCGGTCGTCGTTCCGGTCAGCAGCCACATTCCCTCCAATGCTGGTCGGCTGCCTGTCCTTCACTGCACCCTCCCTTTAACCATACGGGCTGTCTCCTCTCGTCTCGCCATAAGAGGGACAGGGAGGCACCCCTCTTCGAATCAAGAGGAGGCTGTAGTCAACCCCTGCGACTGCGGGCTCGGCGTAGACGGGAAAGTCTTCCCGGTGCAATCATCCCGGCATCACGTCTGCGGCAAAGCGGCGCAGATTCTCTTCCGCTCACTGTATAGGCATCCCGCCGTATTTGAAGATGCCGATGAAGTGTTCAATATCGACCTTGCGCTTGATGAACTCGACCTGCTCCAGACACATCTCGGGCGTACCTGCGCACTGAAAACTGATGAAATAATCGCTGACCGCCTGCGACCCCCTCTTTTTGCTGGTCTGCCTCATTTCATAGCAGTATTCGTAGCCTTGCACACCGGCGGGCGCACCGTGCGAAAAACGGTAGGGCTCATCCGCCGGCTGCCAGTAGGCCCCCATATATTTACGGGTACCGTCCATGGCTTTGACCTCGGTGTCGTCAACATAGACAAAACGGCCGACAATGGGGCTTGACCGGCTCCTTGCCTGGGCTCCGACATATGTCATTATAGCGCTCCAACTCTATCAGCGGTGGTGTTCCAGTCGCGTTGCGGGGTCACCAACACCCCGAAACCGAGCCTGGCCATGATCTCGGCCGACTCGGGGCTGATGGCCGCCACACATCTGGTCCGTCATGTCGGTTACCGGGCTGCGGGCAAATATTCATGTCGGGAATCTGATAGAACTCGCCGGTATGCGAGGAGCGTTCGTTCATGAGGGCCTTGATGACCACCTCGGTGGCTTCGGTAAAACGCGCCCTCCGCGTATCCATGGAGACGCGAAAGCCGTCGTATTCGACCTGAGCAGCCCCCCCCCCCCCGTCCAAAGCCGAGCGGCAACTGGCCGCCGGACTGAATATCGAGTATGGCAATTGGCTCGGCGACGCGCACCGGGTTGTGCCACGGCAACACCACGACCGCGCTGCCGAGTTGAATACGCGTGGTCCGGGTGGCCATGAAAGTGAGATATTGGCGGCCATGGTGTCATCATCGAAGTGGTGCTCAACGCTCCACAACGAATCAAACCTCAAGGGTTCAACCAAGTCAGCCAAGCGTTGTCCCTCTCGATACGCTTCGTGGTCGGGCTGCGGCCGGCCCCAGGTTCTGGTGAATAATATCAACATCAACTTTCATGGCTCCCTCCTGGCCTGCAGGGGCATATCACGGCTGACGCGTGTCTTATCTGTGGCTGGCGACAAAGCGTTTGATGTCGTAGCCGTCCACCACGCTGGGTTGGCCGAACTGTTCGACCGCAGGCGCCACCTCCGCCAAGGACAACGTCAGGTAAAACAGGTGCCGAGCGTCTTCGGGAAGTTCATCCAGGTCGAACTGCTCCAGGTAGGACAGCACCTCGTCCATGCGGGCCAGCATGGCCTCATAGAAGGCGATGATGTCTTCCATGGCGCTGGCCTGACGGCGGTCGCTCCGCTCGCCTTCGGTTTCCAAAGACCAGGCAATCCATTGTTCCAAATCCCGGAACGGCTCGGGCAAGTGTGCCTCAGGCATGGGAAGCCACCTCCTTTCCATTGGCGGTAAACGCCGTATCGACAGGCTGCCCCTTGAGCATCTGGTCGATGACGTGATGGCTGTGACGGACAAGAATCTCTTCGTCGTGCAGGTGAAACTCTTTTTTCGCGCCGGATGAGAGCATGGACTGGGTTTCCTCAAAAGTCCGACCGTCCTCCAGAATAATATCACGGAAGATCACATTGCCGTATTCCTGGCTGAAACACTGCCCCGGCGTGGTCGCCTTGGTATAGTACTGGGTCGAGGTCCACAGTGTCTTGTCCACGCCAATGGGCATGAACTGATGGGTAAAGTATGATCCCTGAGAAACATCGACAAAGAATGCCGGGAAGATGACGTTCAGGTCCAGCGACCAGGCTTCATTCCGCAGCGGGTTCACCCCTGGCGGCAGGCTGTCCATCGAAAAGTCGCTCCGAATCACAATTTCGCCATGCCGCATCGCCAGTTTTGCCACCGGACTCGGCTGATAATCCGCACTGCCAAACAGCGACATACTGCCGTGGCGCGGGTAGAGTCGAACACCCAGGCAGTGGGCGTAGGGGTTGTCTTTGCTGGTAAACGAGTCCGGGATGGAGCGTTTGTGCAAAAAGGCAACGTGATACACTTCCTGAAAGGCGTCCTTGATGACTTTCCAATTGGCATTCACCTCTGAGGTCCACGAGGTGCTCGTGGTGGACAATGCGCCGAACGGATAGCCCTTCAGTCCGGTTGCCAAGTCGCCCAGATACTCCTGCAAGGTCTCGGGCGGGTTGGGGTCGACATTGACGAAGATAAAGCCTTCCCACACGTCCACCGCCACTGGCGTGAGGCCCAGTGTCTCCTTCTTGAGGTCGAAAAAACCCTCTTCGTCCGGGACGAATTTCAACCGTCCGTCCAGCCCATAGCTCCAGCCGTGAAACTTGCAGGTGAAATGCTGGCAGGTTCCGCCCTTATCCCACACAATCTTATTCCCCCGGTGCGAGCACATATTATGAAAGGCCTGCACGGCCCCGTCTTTGCTGCGGACGACAATGACCGAGGTATTGCACACGGCCAGATCTTGGACAAAATAGTCGCCCGGATTGGGAATCCGTTCCACCCGCCCGACATTCAGCCAGACCTGCTTGAAAATCCGCTCACGTTCCAATTCAAAATGCTCTTGCGAGGTAAAAACGTCCGCAGGAACCGGACCGGTCCCGAGGTGGGGATATTTCTTGTGCCACTTATAGCCGCTGGTCGCATCGTTCCCGTTTGCCAGAGTTCCGTTTGGTGTTGCACTCATTTTCCCTTGCCTCCTTGGGTTGGTTTTCCTGTTCCATGGTCCAATGTCCATTGCGTTGACCGGGGACCCGGTCAGCATAGACATGGCATGGTGGAGCCTGAATCTAAAACATGTTCTGGCTTTTTGGTCAATTGCCACCCTGCCGGTATTGATGCCCCGACTCGGGGGAAACCGACCATATCCTCAATGACTGCATGTCCATGCCGGACCGAGAGTTCCTGGTCTTGGAGCACAAATTTTTTCGCGCCTGAGGCAAGCATGGATGGGGTTGCTTCCAGGGTACTGGCATCTTTAGCAGGGCCTCGCGCAGCAGCACCTTGCGGTACTCCTGGCGAAAACGCTGTACGGCGTTGCAGGCGCCGGGGAAATACGTCTTGACCTCCCAAGGGGGTCCGCTCTGGAGCAAGCAGGCGGAAATGAGGCGTCAGGTAAGTACCGTCAAAAACGAACACCTCAAAACTAGGGAAAATCATATTGGCATCAAGGGCCCAAAACGGGTGCCGGGTCGGATTCACCCTTGGCGGTAAGCCAGCCACATAGGTAGGATTTTAGTATCCTATTGATTTCATTGAGAGAGTGGAAGTCCCAGCCGAGATCTCCGATCATGGGATCGCCATAACTCCATGTCCCCCGGGAGACTCGAATGAGACGGCCCACTATTGCTCAATGCGCGCACCAACTCAAGCGCGTCCTGTCCCGCGGCAGGGGAACGCCCTCGGACGACGAAGCGGCTTCTGCTCCAGAGAACGTCTGAGGCCCCCATAGCGGCTGGGGCGGGGGCCACCGTGGCCAAGCTGGGCTGAAATGGCAACCTGAGGCCCCCGTAGCGGCTGGGGCGGGGTCTGCTGGCGAGCCATCGCGCCCGGGTCAGTCGAGACACTGGCCGATATCCCTCACCAATTCCACGCGCGGTTTGCCCTGCCGGGGGCGTACCAGCCCTTCCACAATCAGTGGTCGAAAACCACCGTCAGCGACCTCAGGCGAGCGGGGAGGGATGCTCCCGCCCGGGAGCGTAGCGGGGCTGCGCCCGAAGGCACCCGGCCTGCTGAAGGAGTGCGGGCGGCTCCTCATCCAGGACGGGAGCTCCTTCGCGTTCAACGAGGCGCGGCACGAGCAGGCTCCGGGGTGATGCCCCACGCAGACTCCGGCGGCGGGGGAGCGGCACGGGACGCCGAGGCTGCTCAATGAGGCAGTCTCGGCGGTGCCGCTGCCCCCGGACACGGCGGCGGCCCGCGCGCCTCTGTCTGCGCGCGGACGCGGGGCGGTTGGCCGCTCGGGGCTATTGCGACCGCCCGTCTCTGGACGCGGGGAAGCGAGCCGGCGGCCCCTCTGGGGTGCGGGCAAGGGCCGCGGTCCATTCGCTGGTGCGCCAGGCGGACCCTGCGCGGGGAGAGGCACTGACACAGGCACACGGACGGCGCGTGAAGGCGGGCGGGCTTCCGCCCGCTGAGGTGATCGCCCTCGATGGGGGACAAGGGGTGCCGGCAGGGGAAGGGCGAATCGTGGCGCGCGGGAACGCGCACGAGGAGCAACCTCCGTGGTGGGCCACGAAGCGGGCGCGGGGGACGGGCGAGCAGGGGGGGGGGGGGCGGGTGTCCCGGCGGCGGTGGCCGGTGGCGTGAATGTGCAAGGAGTGGCAGGCGTCCGCCAAGCTCCAGGCGTTCGAGACGATGCACGCCAGCATGGCGGAAGGGATCATCGGGACGGGGATTGCGGCGGCGCTTCTGCCGCGCTCCCTGGGGCAGATGACCCAGGCGGGGCGGGCGGGGGAGGTCTCGACGCGCCAGGGGGCGAGGGGGGTCCGGCATCGCCTGGGGGCAGGAGGTTGGGGGCTGGCCCCGGGACACGGCCGGGGTCTGGTGCGTGCCGTGCGAGGCTTGGTGGACTCTCTGGCAGGCACCCGAGGCGGGCGCAGCCCAAGAGCGACCGCAAGACCGGGCAATGGCCATTCGGGTGGGAGCCCCATTTCGGCAGCTCTTATGTCCCTATCTATGAAGTCAGCCATTCCCCATTCGCGTCTGACAATCGACGCTCCGAGGCGATGGGCCATGAGTTCGACCGGGCTCGACTGATGGCCAGGACCCCCAAAGGCGGACATCCGGTGGTTGCGCTCATGCCGCTTAAACGCAAAAGCATGGGCATACGGGTTGTCCGGGCTGGTAAACGGATCGGGCAGGAGGCGCTTATGGAGGAGGGGCACATGAGAGGCCGCGTGAAAGGCGTCTTTGAACACCTTCCAGTTGGCCCTCGGTCCGTATGCCAGGCAAAGCAGGTCGTCAGCCGCGCGAACGGATAGCGCCCTCCAATCCAGTCCCAAGCTCGCCGAGGTGTTTTTGCAGGGTTTCCATGGGGCCGGGTTGAGGTGAATAGTCAGAGCCTTCCCGCACATCGGCCCGGTTCCAAGCTCCGGGGAAGTCTCATGCCAGACTGTGCCCTTCGTGCTCGCATCCCTATCGTTGTGCGCCTGCGTAGTCATAGCAAGAGCAATCCCCCCTTTACTCTCGCGCATGCGGTAACCAATGCTGTCTCCATTGCCACTCTCCTACCACTCCTAGAGAGGCCAATACCGCGCTGAGAAAACATCTGGTGTGAGTGTTTCTCCGCCCCGGCCTGTCTCAGGCGGAATATTGGACAAGCCTCTCGGACAGCTCTGTGCCGGGAAGGGACAATATGCAGCCGCGTCAAAAAGTAGGACAACAAGCAGGCCGAAAGCAAGCACTCTCTCGGACGGGAGGCGTATATGAGCGTGTTGATTACCGTCACATGGCACGCGGGGGCGAGTCATGCAGAGAATAGAGCCGGCCCCAGGTCGTCCGGAAACGGCTCGTGAATCCCTTTCCCGGTGTGACCAGCAGCCATACCCTGGCCGACCTCGGGAAGCGCAAGCTATACGTCAAGGCGATCAATACCTAAATCTGGCGATGTAGCCGCATCTCTCCTCCAGATTGCCGCTTACCATTCCTCCCCGAACGGCCGGATGTCAAGCTCGAAGGTCCAGCCCGAGCGGTCCTGGTGGACGATGTACCAAATGGTATTGGCAATCGCCGATGGTTTCATGAAAAAGTCGTCCGGTTTGTCCCCGAGCAAGGTGCGGGCAAACGGCAGATCAATACCACCGTCAATGACCAAAAAAGACACGTGGATGCCGTGCGGGCCGAGGGTGCGGACAATGGATTCGGCAAGAATCCGCTGAGCGGTTTTAGCGGGCGCGAAGGCAGCAAATTGCGGGCGGCCCCGTCTTGATGCCGTATTGCCCGTCGCCATGATCGCTCCCTGCCCGGCTTCGAGCACATACGGTGTCACCACCCGCGCCGTATACAGCAGCCCCATGGTGTTGACCTGAAATGTGTTGAATATCCGCGGGGTCAATCTCCAGGAAGGTGCCAAAGATCGCCTCAAAACTGACGGCGTCATGAATCAGAACGGTCGGGGGTCCAAGCTGCTCGGCAACGGCCGCAACCGGAGCGTTCACCTCGGCTTCATTGCTGATGTCACAGGGATATGCCGTGGTTCCGGCAGTCTCCTGCTCAAACCGGGTCGGACGTCCTGTGTTGCGGGCCAGCATGGCAATTCCGGTAGCTGCCCGCGACAAATCGACGGACAACCCCCTATCCTGTTCCCCGTCCGGCACCGGTGACAATACAGACTTTTTTGTCCTACCCACTCTCTTCCCCGGCTGTCTGTGTCAGACAAGCGGTGACAGTATCAAACCGGACGCTCTCGGTCTTGCTCTGTCCACGGCAACCTGATAGCGCAATCCGTCACACGATTCATGCCCACATCGTCAGCACCACCCCACCTCGTCGATACGCCCATATTCTTGATCATCATCGGTTGTACAGTTTTTGCCGTCTTGACCGCGCTGAGCATGTTGGGGCCACTGTTAGTCGCCATGTCGCACGACTGGCATACCACCGTTCCGGCCGTGGCCCAACTCGTCACCTCGGCCGCCGTCGCCTGGGCCGCAACGGCCATTGTCGTTGGCCCGTTTTCCGACGCCTATGGCAGGAAACCCGTTTTGCTCACTGGCGCATTGCTGGTCGGCCTGGCTTCAATCTGCACGGCCCTGGCTCCGAATCTGCCCAGCGCGGCCGTCTTCCGCATCCTCGCCGGCGTGGGCGGGGGCATGGTCCCGCCCACCTGTATTGCCCTGCTCGGCGACCTCCTGCCCTCTGAAAAGCGGGCGCTGGGGGTTGCTGTGGTGACGACCCAGCCGGGTCTGAGCAGCGTCCTCGGCGTTCCCCTCGTCACTCTCATTGCCACCTATGCCGGCTGGCGAGCGGCGTTCATGGCCGTCGGAGGGGTTCTGCTGGTCTGCTCGCTGACGGTGTTTCTCTACACACCGGAGCATAACGCCCAGCGGAAGCTGCTCGCTCTCGGCAGCCGCCTCAAACAGGTAGGGCGTTTTTCTGTGACTTGGCTCCTGGTATTCACCAACCTGACCGTCCGGACTGCCTACGGACTCATTGTGACCTTCTTTCCGCCTTTCCTCCAAGTGACCTATCACCTGAGCACCGCGGAGCTTGCCCTGCCGGTTTCCATTGTCGCACTCGGCACGACCTGTGGGCTCTTTCTGGGCGGGAGAATAGGGAAAAGCCAACGGCGTCTGTCCATAGCGGCGGTCACGGCGCTCATCGCGGCCCTGCCCGGTACGGCCGCTTTTGTAGTGGACGACAACTTGTGGCTGAGCGTGGCCGTAACCAGCGTGTTCATGGTGCTCACCATGCCGCTGGCCACTCTCCTTTTTGTTGTCGGCGTTGATGTGGGCAGGGCCACGAGAGGCACATTAACCGGCATCTTATCCGGCAGCGGCTATGCCAGCTATGCTGTTGGGGCCGCTATCGGGGGGCTGGCAGTGGCCCACATAGGCTACTCCGCCCTGTCCTATGCACTTATCGCTTCAACCCTGGGCAGCAGTCTGCTGCTGACCTTACTGATTCAAACTCAGGCCGAAGACCGGGCACGGACATATTTTCGTCAGCCCCCATGAGCAGGCCTGTCTGGGAGTACACGTGTCGGCATCTCTGGGCCTCCTTGGGGGGGCATCTTTACGCGATATTCCCCCTTCCTCAGGCGTACAGGGCGATGCAGCGGACCTCGATACTCCACCGCTCGGGCGCATCGGGAGGCGTGGATGGGTCGTGGTAGGCGGTGTGGAAACTGAAGGTGCAGGGCGATTGGGCGTCGTCGCTGTCGGCCCGGCCACCTTCTGAGCGGGCGAGCGGCCCGGCCGAGTCCCACTGCTTGATCAAGAGAGCCTCATCCCGGATCATTGCCGGGTAGGAATACCACTGGTGTCGCGACGCGTACTTGGAGAAATAATTCTCGCCCACCCGATCTTGATAGTGAATCTCGAATACCACCAAGTCTTCAGGATGCACGCTCTGTGCGTCGCATAACGCGAGGGGATGGGTCGCGACCGGCTCCGCAGCAATATTGCGCCAGACATTAATGATGGCAAAACGTCCGCCTGGGGCAAGAGCTTGCCTTGCCCTCTCGGGCTCAATGAGCGATTGGCCCTGGTCGAGCACTGAACGCAAAGTGTCATTGCCGCCAAGCGGCCGGGCGAGTTGTTGCAATCGCTCCGGCGCACTCCGCAGAGTATAGTCCCCATGGGCGACGGAAGCCGGGCCCTGTACCTGCTGCCCACCGCGAATGCGCTTCTTACCCCGCTTGCCTGCGTCTGACCGGACATTATGGTCGAAAGCCGTGACCGAGGCCGCCCCGGTCGCTTGGCTAACGATCTGGGCGCATTGGCGGTAGTAGCCCTGAATGATTTCCCGATGATCGAAAAAGTCGAGGCTTGGGCGATCAGGAGGGCAACGCAACAGTTCAAAGCCGTTTGTCTCAAGGCCGCACGCGCTTTGCCCGTCGAGCAGGCGGGCGTTGCGGACTGTCGTCTGCCGCTCGTCAAAGACAACTCCATGCATGGCACTGTCACTGCCGTCCGCATCACGTTGCATAAGGACTTTACCGTTGCGGTAGAGGGAACTTTGAAGGGAGGAGTCGAGGTAATTGAGCCGGCCCGACATCGTGCTTGTCGTCATGCGTTTTCCTTCCCAGTCACGAGCAGGGAGCGCTCGGAGGCTTGGTCTCAGACCATAGCGTCCGCCCGCCTCACATGGCAAGTGCATGCCGCTACTTGACACTTCCCTCCCGCTTCTGCTTTCGTATCCCGCCCTTCGGAAGCTTGGCGGAAAACCCATCGACCCGCTTTTCAGCTTGAATCTCAGGACCGGCTTGCCTATGAGGAGAGAGGGGAGAGGAGAACATCAATGAAAAGACGCATCTATCTGAATGCCTTCCACATGAACTGCGTGGTCCATCAGTCGCCTGGGTTGTGGGTTCGCGACGATGACCATATGACTGAATATACCGACCTCAATCAGTGGGTCGAATTCGCGAAGATCGTTGAGCGGGGAAAATTCGATGCGATTTTCCTGGCCGATGTACTCGGCGTGTACGATGTGTTTCGAGGCAACCGGGAGGCCGCGCTGACCGAAGCCGCCCAGATACCGGTCAACGACCCCATGCTGCTTATCCCGGCTATGGCTTATGCCACCGAGCATATCGGTTTTGGCTTTACGAGTTCCATCATCCAAAACCACCCGTTCACGTTTGCTCGCCTCATCTCCACCCTGGACCATCTCACAAAAGGCCGGATCGCCTGGAATATCGTGACATCATACCTCGAAAGCGCCGGCCGCAACTACGGACAGCCCGGTTTAGCCCAGCATGATACTCGCTACGACATCGCGGATGAGTACTGCGACGTGTGCTACAAACTGTGGGAGAAGAGCTGGGAAGATGATGCCGTGCTGAAAGATGTGAAGCGCGGGATCTATGCCGACCCCACCAAAGTTCACGATGTCAGACATGAAGGCAAATACTATCAGGTTGAAGGCTGCCACCTCGCTGAACCCTCCCCGCAACGGACACCCGTCTTGTTTCAGGCTGGTGCCTCAGATCGCGGTCGTGCCTTTGCGGCTCAGCACGCGGAAGCTGTTTTTGTCATCGGCTCGAAACCTGAGGTCGCTGGCCAGTATATTAAGAGTATCCGCAAGATCGCTCGCGAGAACGGCAGAAACCCAGAGGACATTCTGTGTTTTGCCTATATGAAGGTGATTACGGGGGAGACCGAAGCCGCGGCCAAACGCCGTTATGAAGAGTATTTTGAGCAGTGCAGCTATGATGGTGGGCTGGCCTTATTGAGCGGTTGGAGTGGTATAGACTTTGGGCAATTTGAACCGGACCAGCCACTTGAGTATATCGAGACCAATGCCATTCGCACCCTTGTCCATAGCTTTACCGAGGGCGATCCAAGTCGCAACTGGACGCTCCGCGACCTCGCCCGTTATGTCGGCATTGGTGGCGCTGGGCCAGTCTTAGTGGGTACGCCCGAGAGCATTGCTGATCAGTTCGAGACCTGGATCAACGCGGGAGTAGACGGGTTTAACTTAGCCTATACCACCACGCCACATTCCTTTGAGGAGTTTGTTGACGGAGTGGTCCCCGTGCTACAAAAGCGCGGTCGTATGCAAAAGGAATACCAGGAGGGGACATTGCGCGAGAAGCTGTACGGCAAGGGCCCACAGCTCAGCACACCGCATCCGGCAGCCCTGCACCGACAGTCCTTAGTGGATGCCAGGGGTGGTACGGGCCGGGGCGTCTCAAGCAGCCATTCCGCAGCCAGCGCACCAGCGGCAAAGTAAGACCGTCCTTAAGGTGTCGGGGGAGTGCAGCCTCCTCCGCCCTACGGGTCTCAGCTCAAGAACTCCGCCTCGTCCGCAAAATCCCAGGCCCGCAGCACCCCAGGTTCGACCCGGACCAGCACGATGTCGGTCTCGCGGAAATTTTCAACATAGGCCGAGCCCCGCTTAGCGCCCAGGTATCGCCCGGCGATACGACGGATTGTTTCCAATGCGCCCGCTCGCTCAATGCTGGCCTCCCCCCGCACCTCAATCCCCCGGTAGGGAGCACTGTCTTCTGCAACGCCGACACTCACTTTGGCATCGCGCCGAATATGGCGGGTTTTAATATCATCGCTCGGGACTGCTACCGTGAACCCGCCTTCTTTCCATTCGTGCCAGACGGGCGACATCAAGATCGTCCCGTCTTTGAAATGCGTCGCCAGGATTGCGCATTTGGGTTGATCCAGGAAGTCTCCCAGGTCTTCGGGGCGTAGATTCTTTCGCATGAATCTCCCTCATCATAGGTCAGTTGTGGGTATACGCAGGGCCGCGGGACCACTCATACACCACGCCTTCGTCCGCTAGGCGGCCGGACGCCAAAGCTGCAGCCGACGTTTCAATCCTCTAACAGCCACAGTTGGTATCTCACTCGGGTTCACCAGCCGCCCATCAATAAAAATATCGACCGCTACGACAGCCCCCAAGAGGTGCCCCCAAAACGGGGATATCTTGTTTTGTGTTCGGGGATCAACCAGGGGCTGAATGAATTGGTCCGACCAGCACTATGCCATCGGAAAGGGCGTCGCAGCAATCCGCCATCAACATGATCTCTTCTGAACCATTGGTCCGTGCGGCGATAGATTATGCGCTTCCCAAGCTCCTTAATTCAGGCGACAGGGTCGACTTTCCCCGATGTTTGCAGCCCAATTGGCGACAATGCCGCACCCAGAATTTGATAGGAGTGGACGATGTGCGGTCTCGCATGTCCTCAATGTGCTAGACGATAGGATCGAGTTGAACCGGCGCATGAACCGGACGCTGGAAACGATGGCGCGGGCCATCTTCAAGCACTGGTTCGTCGATTTCGGGCCGGTCCGGGCGAAAATGGAAGGGAGTACGCCTTAGCTAACCTCGGAAATCTGGAAGCGGTTCCCTGATGCGCTAGACGATACAAACAAACCGGTCGGATGGTCGACCTACATGCTAAGCGATTTGGCTCGCCATCACCGGGCCGCCCTGTCAACTAGTGTCCAGCCAGAGCGCATCTACGAGCATTACGGCATCCCGGCATACGATGCCGGAAACGGGCCGGCTACTGACTTTGGCGGCTCGATCAAGAGCAACAAGACGGCTACCTGGTCTGATGGGGCAACGGATCAATAAGGGCGGTGTGTGCGGCTAGGGATGGATCGAAAAGAATAGGCGGGACGGATGCGGAGCCTCCGATACACAAGGCGGGAGAGAGCAGGATCACCAGCAAAGCTCCGCAGCGTCCCGGACTCGAGGAGGTCGAGAGCGAGCTCTCGGTCTCGACAGAGCAGATCACTCCCCAGCCTGCCCTCACTGTCTTATATGCGCCAGTTCAATGCCGGTAGGTTCTATCCAGTTGACATCCACGGCCGTTACAAAACCATCCGGCAGAACTCCCTTGACCACCGCTCCGCGCGGAACTTTTTCAAGTCTGGGGCTGTTTGCTTCGGAGCCTTTTTTGTTCCGGCTTACTTTACCTTAAGTGTTTCTCTTGCGTATAGTACGACCCGGACGCCCCAATATCACGTATCCTCGCCTTGAAGCAGGGAGTTCTTCTCGGTAGGAACAAGACATATGGGTGGCACAAGTAGAGAACGGGAACGACATTTCGATGCCAGACGGCCACCACCTCCGCCCGCTGAACCTCCGCCAACTGCTGGTTTTCCTCACCATCGGTTTTGTGTCGCTCCTCTTCTGGCATACGCCGTTTCTCTATCCGATTAAAATTTTCGTGGTCTTTATCCATGAGACAGGCCATGCCTTCACCACGGTTCTCACCGGCGGACGGGTGGTCTCCATGGTAGTGACACCGTGGCAGTCGGGCTATGTCCAGCATGTCGGTGGCAACCCGCTGTTCATTGCCGCCGCCGGCTATATCGGCAGTGCGCTTTTTGGCGGCCTGCTACTCCTGCTCTCAACCCGGGACGAATGGGCTTCAGCGATCTTCTTTGGCCTAGCCGTCTTCTTCGGACTGGTGACGCTCGTTTTTGTACATAATGGCTTTGGGCTGGTATTCGGCTACGGGACGGCCTTAGTCTTTGCCCTGCTCTCGCGCCGACCTTTTCCGGGTACACACTACATCGTGGACATCCTGGCGGTAACGAGTTCGCTCTACGCTGTGTATGATCTGACGGACTTCTTATTTGTCGGCGCACGCACGGACGCAGTCATTTTGGCGGAACTGACCGCAGTGCCGGCTTTTATCTGGGCCGGATTGTGGAGCACCCTCTCGCTGGCCATCGTCTGGGGGGCCGGAAAGCGGGCCGTGTACCATACCCCCCGGCATGCCGACGAAGAGACGCGGGTGTTTGAATAGCCGCGGACCTTCGTTCAGAGCTTGGTCTTTTCTAACAGTTCGACATCTCCACGGCCCTTTTCGCGGTTTGTCGCCCGCTTGCTTTTGATCGAGTGTTCCCGGCTCATAATGTTGGTTTCGACCTCCGAGAGATGCCCAACCTCCCGTCCAGCCCACACTTCCTCGAACGTCACCCCACTGACCCCGGCGAGCAGATCAATCCGATTCGGCACCATACCGAGTTGAATCACCATCTCTTCTTGCAAAAATCCTCACGCTCGATACCAACCCCGCCGAACCCGAACTCGCCGAGTACGTCCGTCAACTTTGCCGCATTGTCTGAATCGCACGAAACAAAGATGCCCAAGTCCCCGGTGTAACGGGGCTGCCCATGAAAGGCGAGCGCCCAGGCACCCGCAATCACATCCTTAACATTCTTCGTGCTCAGTAAGCGGATGAACTCGCGCAGACCGCTCGATAACTGCCTCATCGGGGTTCTCGGGCATGATGAGTTCCAGCAACATCTGAAGCTTCTCGTCACCGGACAAGGATTTGCGATACGCGCACTCGGCTTCGTCCGCTGCATCGAAACTGTCAAATTTCCGAACAGTTTTTTTCATGACGGCAGAGCCGTTACAGCGGTGTCGCCAGCAGCGACGAAATCCTACTGGTGTCAACCACCACGATCTTCTCTTTCAGCTTGGCGACCCCGTCGTCGATCCTCACTTTGTCCCGATACTCGCCCGCGCTATATACCTCGGTGCTGCCGTAATCGATCGGGTCGAGATGGGTCTGGAGCACCACGTAGTTGGCCCGGGCCTCAATTACACCCTTGTCCTCGCCGAGGATCCGCACCCCGCTGACCACGTGACGGTACAGATGGGGCGCGTAGTAATTGGCCTTGCGGTAAGCGGTCACCCGATCCTGCAACATCCCTCGGCTGTCACAATAGATCAGCGAGATGGGCAGGTCCTGCGATGCGTTCTCATGGGGGATGATTTGATATAGACAGTCTTCGACAAAAAAGTCTGGCCAGTCTTCGAGTTGGTCGTTATCCAGACAGGCCGCATAGGCAGACAGCAGGTCTTCGACCGCAAAACGGGTTTCAATCGCACTCATGCCGCTCATGGCCACTCCCCCTACAGGCCGTCGTGCGGAAGCCCATGGTGTCGCGATAATAGTCCCAGAACCCGCGGATAGCGGCCTCCGTAATCAGGCTCTGTTCGTTGGCAACCTCGGCTCCTCTCATCTCGACAAAGGAGGTCGCGCCGCGGTTACCTGTCACAGACTGCTGCACGACCTCGGCCGCATGGCCGTCCTCCCTGGAAATCAGGCCGGCCGGGCCGACCAAATTGGCCTGTTTCAGCCGCATCTCACGCATGTCCGCGTCCGCTGTCCTCGTAGCCGAAATAGGTGAAGATCAGTTCAAAACGATCCGGCGCCTTGGGCAGAACCTGCCTGACGGCCAGCGTATTAGCAATCTGCTGAACGATCAGACAGGGAAAGATAGTCTGGATAAAGAGGCCCTCAAACTCGGACCGTCCTTTGAGCACGGACGGGTCGGCAAGCTGATAGCCCTTTTGACGGCAAAACTCGGCCAGCCAGCCGTTATAGACCCGGAAGCAGGCTTGTTGCAGCGCAGCGTCTTCCAGCCGGAACAGGACAAAGGCGCAAGTGGCATACAGGACTTCGGCCTGAATGCCGTCCAACTCCAGGTCTTCCAGCCGGGCCGCCGGGTTCCAACCACCGGGCAGGGCGTCCTCGGGTCCAGCTTCCATACAGTCTTGATTAAACCTCCGACCCGCAGCAAACACCCCGGAGAGGCGGAGCGGCGGCAGGTCTGTACGCATAAAGAGGTGCCCTTTTTTATCGACAGGATGTTTGACTACCCTGGGCGCCTGGTCACGAAACCGTCTCTCTATGCGGTCCACCCGCAGCGTCGGCGGCTCACACATATGGGAGTCCGCACAGATGATCTTATACGTCACGGGCCTCTCCTCATACTTCGAGCTCAATGACCCACCCATCCCGCTTCTTCATATCCACAAATTCGACATACGAGCGCACGGAGTGGGCCTGCTCAATCCTACCCTCCATCTCACCGGCGGGGCTGGTGCCTTCGCCCCCGTTCTTGCGAGTCACGTTGATGAACAAACACTCTTTGCCCAGAGTCAGCGCGTTATGCCAAGTCCCCTTGTAGATAAAGGCCGCCTGACCGGGGTCGACATTAAAAGGCGGCCACGCCGTCGTAATCAAATGCATAGCTCTCAGGCCCTCCCTCGCGGCTTTCGGGGGGACGGGGCAACAATAGGAATCAAAGATCCCTGGACAGGGATGAAGGTCTGGTTGCAGGAAAAGTGGATAGCCATCTGGTCCGTGATTCTGACGTTAGATCAATACTGAAACGACAGCATTTCCATGGCCACCCGGCCCTCTTCGACCTCGGGATAGAGCAGCTTTTTCTGTTCCAGGACCTTTCCGTAGGGCGCAAAAGCTTCGGCGGTGAGCGGTTTGATTGTGACCTTGATGTGCTCAGCCATGGGACATCCCTCCCGTATCACTCCATGCGTGCCACTCGCGCGGGGCCTACAGCATACCAAAGCCAGCGGTCTGGCGACAGAGGTTGAGCGAATGATTTACTCGCCCGACTATCTGTCAGGGGGCTTCAGCTAAAACGTCTACTCACGCGCCCGACTTGCGACATCTGATGATAGTAATCCGCCATCCACAAGCAGGGTCTGGCCGCGAATAAAATCGGTATCCTCGGAGTAGAGAAAAGCGCTCACTGCAGCAACATTTTTCATGGACGAGGCCTGTCCGGCCGGCCGGGTCTTGGGAATGACCTCGCGTTCGTTACGCGTAGGCAGCCTCTCCGCCTGCGTACATTTGCGCCGAATCGGCCTGAATCAGACCGGGGTTAATACCGTTGACGGCAATCCCTCGGCGGACCCGAGTTCGTGTACCAGATACATCGCCATGTTTTCCAAGGCGGCCTTGGACGCACCCAGCAAGCCGTGGCCTGTCAGTATGCGTCAGGAATCAATACCCCGGATAGGGCGACATTTCTCCCTGGCGACCAGCCATTGCCCCGCAAAGAGCCGGTGACAATGGCTACTTTGTTTGCAAAACGCACCCATGCATTCCTTCTAACCCTAGCCGACCATGGTCAGCCCACCGCCGACGGACAGGACCCCACCGATCACAAAATCCGCGTCCGGCGAGGCAAAAAATGCAGCGGCGTTTGCAGTTTCTTTGGGCTGGCCCGAGCGCCGAAACGGAACTGCCCAGATCATGGCGCTAATAATTTTGGGGCCCTTTTCTCCTGACGAGACATGCTTGGAGCAGGGCCGTGTCCGTGAGGCCGGGACAGATCACATTGACATTGATCTTCACACGCGCCGGTTCGCTCCCGCGCCATCGTTTTGGAAAAGCCGATAATCCCTGCCTTACAAGCGGAATAGACCGTCTCCCCGGTCGAGCCGATCCGGCTGGCGTCCGAGTTGATCGAAATAATCTTGCCCTAGCCACGCTCGCCCATCTGCGCCGCCACCGTGTGGCAAAAATTAATCGTGCCGCGCAGGTTGATCGCAATCACCTTCCCTCAGGCCTCGGGTGCACCCTTAGAGAGAAGGCTCAATCTTGTTCCAACCCTCATCATTCGCAGCTGAGCCATATAACACAGTAATCCATCGATATTATTGAATATGACACATCCCTCTTCTCAATCCGTTATCAAAACGAAAGCGGTTTCGCTCGAAGTCACGCGCATCTGTGTCGCTCCATGACATCGTTACGATTTGATAGGCGGTGGTATGGCGTGTGAGAGTTCACATGGTCCAGTAGACAGGGAGACAGTCAATGAGGCTCCACGCCCGGGGCGGCGCGGTCCATCGTCTTGCCGTCGACCCTCGGAACGCGCCGGAGCGAGCCGTCATGCTTGGACGACGCCTTGGCCCAAATCTCGATCCTAGGGGAATCCCTATGGGTAGCACGATAGCCACCAAATCCGGCCGTCCAACCCCTGTCAGGACGCCTACGAAAGCCGCCGACCCATAATCGAAAGCCGAAAGCTAGTGCTGAAAATCAGAACGAATTTGCCGTGTGCCCGGACTCTCCGAATGATCGACAGCGCACCCTCATGCGACAAGATCGGCCAGTCCGCAATACGAAGGGCCTCGAGGCGCTCGGCACCGAGATGACTACCGGGACTTTGAGTTGCAAGCAATCTTTGCCATGGTCGTATCCGTCCCTTGCTCATGGATACGCAGACGGATAGGGTTGATGAAAGTTCGGTGTGCGGGTTCCGGGATATGCGGAGCCACGCCAGGGGAAAGTCCCGCGCGCGTCCCCTATCGACCGACCTGACCGCATGTTCCGGCACCGCGAATGGAGCAAGCGATGGCCCGAAGCCGTCTGCCGATCGGAATCCAGGACTTCCGGACGATCCGGAGCGAGGAATTCTACTATGTCGACAAGACCTGCCTCATCCGGCAGCTAGTGGACGAGGGGCGCCATTATTTCCTGTCCCGGCCGCGCCGGTTCGGCAAGAGCCTGCTGCTCGACACGCTGCGAGCGCTGTTCGCCGGTCACGAACCCCTGTTCCGGGGACTGGCCATCCACCCCCACTGGGACTGGTCCTCACCGTATCCGGTGGTACGGCTGAGCTTCGACGGGAAATACAATGAATCCGGGGATATCGAAGGGGACATTATCGAACAACTGGAAAATGTGGAGCGCGAGCACGGTCTCCCGCCCGCTCGGACATCCGATACCGGTCCGAGGCGTCTCCGGAACGTTCTCTATCGCCTGCACAGTACCGCCGGCCGGCCAGTGGTGGTGTTGGTGGACGAGTACGACAAGCCGATCCTCGACGTGCTCCACGCCCCGGCGCTCGCGACAGCCAACCGGGACTATCTGCGCGGCTTCTACGGCATCATCAAGGGCAGCGCCGAACATGTCCGCTTCGTCTTCGTCACCGGGGTCAGCATGTTCTCGAAGGGCAGTCTGTTCTCCGGGCTCAACAATCTCGAGGACATCAGCCTTGATCCACGCTTCGCCACGATCTGCGGCTACCGCGAGGAGGATCTGGACCGAGTGTTCGGGCCCGAGCTGGCCGGACTGGACCGGAAGGAGATCCGCACTTGGTACAACGGCTACCACTGGCGGGGCGGGGAGCGGGTCTACAATCCCTACGATGTCCTGCTGCTCCTGCGGCGCCGGGAGTTCCGGCCCTACTGGTTCGAGACCGGGTCGCCGGACTTCCTGTTCCGGCTGCTGATGGAGAAGTCCGTGAGCCCGATGGAACTGGAGGGGCGGCTGGCGGACATGGCGCTGGTCTCGAAGTTCGATGTGGGGGACATCGCCATTGAGGCGTTGCTCTTCCAGACCGGCTACCTGACCATCGCAGAGGAGGAGCGGGACGCCTTCGACGCGCTGTACCGGCTGGACTATCCCAACCTCGAGGTCCGGCTCAGCCTGAACCGCGGATTGCTCGCTTGGCTGGGGCAGCAGGGGGCGGAGCCGCTGGAGCGGGGGCGGGCGTTCTGCGCGCTACTGGAGGCGCACGACTTCGCGGGCTTCGGCGAGACGCTCCGGGCCTGGCTGGCGGGGATCCCTTACCAGTGGCATGTCAAGGGCGACCTGGCGCGCTACGAGGCCTGGTATGCGAGTCTGCTCTACATGAGCCTGCGCGCGGTCGGGGCGGACTTGCGGGTGGAGGAGGCCTCGCATCAGGGCCGGGCGGACATGGTGGTACGGCTCGGGGGGCAGGTCTTCGTGCTGGAGTTCAAGATGGCCGACGGCGAGGAGGCCGGTACGGCCGCGCTGGATGCGGCGCTGGCGCAGATGCGGGCGCGGGGCTATGCGGAGGCATACCGCGCCCACGCCGGGGCGGTCCACCTGATCGGGGTGGCCTGCGGACGCAAGGCGCGCAACCTCCTCGGCATCCGTGCCGAACCCTTATGAGCGGCCCCCCGGACGCCCGCCCGACACCACGGCCTCATGCTTACTTCAGCCCCCAACTCACCGTGTTACCCCTGTGTTGCTCACATTGTTTTTCTCCATGCCTTGATGTGCGCTGTATCGAAAAATTTGAGAATTATATACAAGGTGATCCTAGAGTCCTTCCCTGCGATACCCCAGCGGACCCCCTCTGCGAACCGGCAGACCGGGCGTTCCCGCCCCGGTCCGTACTGGCCCGGCGGCCTCCGAGCAGCCTCCTCGGCGTCGGCTGGTATCCTGCTCGGGGCGCTCTCGTCCGGGACACGGGCGGGGGGCGCGGCGGCCAACTCCGCCCTGTCATTGGCCATAGCGGTCCGGGGCGCTCTCGGGACGGGAGGCAAGCGACTGCTCTGAGAGCCCGTTTGAGAATAGGGTTGCGTGGATAGTGAGGAGGTGATTGCGGCTTTTCCTGTGGACCCGAGAGCCGCGAGGCCGGCGGTGGCCGTGAGCGCTCGGCAAACGAAGCGTTATCCGAGCGCTCTGCCCGCTGAGGAAGGGGTTCGGATAGGAGCCGTGGTTGCCGCGGCCGGTGCCGCGGGGCCGCAAGCCGGACGTGGCCCGGCGCGCGGGTCTGAACGCCCGCCGTGACAGGCCGCGCGCGGGGGGCGGCGGGGCGGCGGCCGCAGGCCTGTCCGCCGGGGCCGCCGGGGTAGGAGTGGGGCGGGCGGTTGGTGCGGGTGAGGCGGTTGCGCCCCATTCCCGTCAGTGCGTGGAGGCGTGACCGGGCGCGGGGCGGGCGCAAGGCCCGTCCATCGGCCGGGGGCCTCGACCGCCTAACGGGCCCCGCCCCCGCGCCCGGCGCGCCCCGCGGCGGGGCCGGGGCCCCGCGGCCCGGCGGGCGCAAACGGCCGGTGGCAGGCGAGACCGCCGGGCGCCGCCTGCGGGGCACCCTCACCGCCGCTGATCGCTCCGCCCGCGCAGGCGCGCAGGGGGTCCTCGACGCGCTGCGCGCCTGCGCGGGCCTGGGGGCAAGCCGCTGTGCGCCACCGGGGCTGAGGACAAGACCCCCCTCCTGGCTAAGACCGCCTTCCGCGACTTCGTCCTTGCAGCCGGGTGCGCCGGCTCGCGACGCACCCGGCTGCAAGCTTGGGCCCCGCCAAGGGGGTGTCGCGCGCACCTTTGGGGGGCGTACCCGGTGGAAGACGCCTGGGGCGAGACTCCGAACCACGCCTCGCCGTCTCCGCCGCCATGAGCCCTGTGGCCCGGGGAAGCCTCCTGCTGCGAGGAGTCGCCCATTGAAGCCATTCTCGAACGGTCTCTGAGCTCGACTTTGTACAAAATTACCTCACGTCCATGTCCAGAAGATCTCGTTTTTGGCGATTTCGTCGAGGGCCTGTTCGAGCGGGAGCACGAGGCCCCCCATGTCTCCGCCGTCCTGCCAGGACTGGCGCCAGGACCAGTAGCGCCCCCTCATCGTGTCCCCTGAGCCTGTCGGCGGGAGCCTTGCGATCGGTGCCTGCGGGGCCGTGAGATACAGATTGTAGCCGCCGCGCCCCCTGGGTGACCGTCCCGCCCCCGCCCCTGGATTTGTTGACCGCTTCGAGGCGCGCCAGACAGGGGTCGGAGGCGGCCATGAAGCAGTGATAGCGGATGGGAGGGCTTCTGTCGCTGCCGCGCTGCTGATTCACCCGGTCGCATGCGGGCGCCCTTGCCTGCCGGATGCTTCTGGATCCGAAGGGTCGTCATGACACATTGCGACGACCCTTCGAGCGCCAGCGGCGATCCGGTTCCGCCGTTCCTGATCGACTGGCGGGAGCCCTTTCGAGGCGCCTTCTCCTCCCCGACCTGGCGGCGGGGGGCGGGGCTGGTCATGGGAGCGGGGCTGGCGCCGGGCAAGAGCACCGTGTCGGCCTGCCTGCGGGTGACCGGGCGGGCGCTGTGCGAGACCTTCTCGTCCGACCCTCAGGTTCTCAATCGCGCCCGCTGGGACCCGCGTGACCTTTCACGCCGGCTCGGGCGCGTGCTGGTGGCGCGGCTTTTGCCGGGCAGGGACCGATCATCATCGGGCTCGATGACACCCTCGAGCGCCGCTGGGGCGCGCGTCTCAAGGCGCGCGGCATCTAGCGCGACCCGGTGCGTTCCCGCCATGGCCATTGCGTCAAGACCCGCGGGCGGCGCTGGCTCAGCTTCATGCGGCTTGTCCCGCTGCCCTGGGCGCCGGGCATCAGGGCCCTGCCCTTCCTGACCATCCTGGCCCCGTCCGAACGCTTCGCCGCCCGGCAAGGCCGGCGGCACAAGCAACTCACCGCCTGGGCGCGACAGGGCATGCGTCAACTCCTTCGCTGGGTCCCGCACCGCGCGATCGTCTGCGTCGCCGACAGCAGTTTCGGAACCCACGAACTCGCCTGGCGCATCGGACAGCGCGCAACCCTCATCAGCAGGCTGAGGCTTGATGCCAACCTCTTCGCGCCCCCGCCGCCGCGCGCCCCGAACAAACGCGGTCGACCCCGGCAAAAGGGGCCGCCCCTGCCCAAGCTCCAGACCCGCCTTGACGACCCCGCTGCCCGCTGGCCAAGCCTCACGCTTCCGCGCTGGTACGGAAGTTCGAAGGAAAAGACACTCCAGATCATCTCCGATACCGCGCTCTGGTATCGTCCCGGCACCCCTCCCCAGGCCATCCGATGGGTGCGGGTGCGCGACCCGGAAGGCGCGCGCGACCCGCAGGCGTGCTTCTGCACCGACACCCACATGGCGCCGGCCAAGATCCTCGCCCCCTTCGTGCGGCGCGGGCAGGGCGAGGTCACCTTCCAGGAACTGCGCGCCCATCTCGGGCGCGAAACACAACGCCCGTGGTCACACGCGGCGAGCGCACGACCCCCCCCCGTCCTCTGCGGGCTCTACAGCCTCGTCTGCCTCTGGGCCACAGACCTGCTCTCGACAAACCCCCTGTCCTACGCCGCCGCCTGGTACCAGCAAACCCGCGTCACCTTCTCCGAGGCCATCGCGGCCATACGATGCCAACTCTGGCTTGGAAACAATTTATCGCGCTCCCCGCCACACCGGGAACCAAACATAATTCCGCCCGACAAGATCAGGCGGATGCAGTACGCCCTCTGCTGCGCAGCCTAATGCACAAAGTCGAGCTGAGGATCGTCAAGTATATAATTCCCTTTTCATTCAAATGGCCATGTTCAACGAGTGATGAAAATGCCCAAGATAGTGAAAGGGCTGGAGGTTCGCGCTCCGGAGGCGGTTCTCGACCTGCTCGGCAACGTATCGGCTGTGGAGGTGGAGTTCGTCGAGTGTAAATGAAAGATCGACCGTAACAAAATGGTCGATGGATTGTTCGGCTTCGCCCACCACGGCCGCGCCTATACGCCCGTCGTTGAGGTAGAGGCGAACGGAGTCCCTCGCTTTGTCGTACCGCGGTCCACCAACTCGAAAGCTATGTGACTCAATTGCGCCGATCTGACGAAATAGATTCCGGGCGACACCTCCTCTCAATGCTTGTCAGTTCCTCCCTGCCTCCAGAGTCCCGCGCTATCTGCCTGGACCATGACACCGCTTATCTTGATCTGGTCGGGAACGCGAAGCTCGCATTTGACGGTATCTACATTGAGCGCACCAT
The DNA here is from genome assembly GCA_965116085.1 of uncultured Binatia bacterium (SeqCode). Taxonomy (GTDB): domain Bacteria; phylum Desulfobacterota; class Binatia; order Bin18; family Bin18; genus Bin18. The sequence goes on along the minus strand of OZ220487.1, from coordinate 1,934,643 downwards.
CGCGGAGAAGGCCGTCGCGGAGACTCGTGCACTGCGCTCAATCTTCACACCGAAGGTGGCAGCGATGTAGCTAGGGCCTGTTACCACTCTCGCAATGCATTGAGGATGAGGGCGAAGCCGAGGCACCCGAGGCATAGCCCGGCGTGTTGCTCGCAGCGCGAGCAGAGGCGACGGCATCCCGGCAAGCGACGCCACACCCGCGCGATTGCGGTGCGCCGCGTGTCCCAGTTCCCGGGCAGACGCCCAAGGTCCCACCCGGCTTCGCCGCGGCGGCCCCACGGGCTCAGCCCCCCGCGCCCCGGCCGGGGGCCGCGGCTTGGCGCCCGCGGACGCCCGGTCCCTGAGCAGCGCGGGACGATCGGGGGGCGGGCCAAGACGATTCCGCCACTGGCGACCCGCCGGGGCGGCGGGGGCGGGCCCGGGCGGGGGCGCGAAGGCGAGAGCCGTGTGCGCATCCGCGGCACCTAGAGGCCTCTTGGTGGTCCCGCCGCCTCGAGACTGGCCAAGATGAGGGGGCCATTTTTGTGAGCGCCTCCGTCCCGGCGGGAGGGACCTGGACGAGGGGGCGGGCTAGCGACAAGGCCTCCGGTTTGAGGCGCCCGCTCGGTTCGCGGTGCCGAGGCGCGAAGACCCGGGCGAGGACGCTGGTTTTCGACCGGCGATTCACCCGGGTGTCGAGGGGGTGCCAGGTGCCAAACCGGGCGGGTCACCCTCGCCCTTTGCCGCCCCGCGCGGCGACAGACAAGAGGGCGGTGAGCACAGGGCAGGTGGAGAGGCTGCCATGGCCGCACTGCACTGGTAGAGGAGGCACGATCCGTGCGTAGTGAGCTTGCGCGAGTTTCATACACCGAGGAGGCCATAATCATACCCATGAGTGGTAACAGGCCCTAGTGGGTTCAACCCGTGCCGAGGTGTGCCGAAGTATCCCGTGCGGCATCGCGAGCGCTTTCTGACCGATGCGGAGTTCGAGCGGCTGGGCCGCGTACTCGACGAAGCAGAAGCTGGGGGCATCGCCTCGGCACCGGCGATCGCGGCCTTGCGTCTGCTGATGCTGACCGGCTGCCGCAAGGAAGAGATCCTGACGCTCAAGTGGGGGTATATCGATCTCAAGGGAGGCGAGATCAGGCTCCCCGACAGAAAGACAGGCTACAACTTTTCCAGCCATGTCACCCATGCGCCTAGCTACCTCCCAAGATGATAATGCTATGTTTTTCCTATGATTATATGAAATCCCCGGTCGCTTTCGCCTCTTGCATCTGCGTCACGGATGCGTTTGAATGCGCCCCGGTTTGATGCCGCTCATGTGCGGCTTGATCACGGGAATGGCGCCATGCCCAAGCGAAGCACCCTCAGGACCGTCAAGCGCACCGTCGATGCGCTCAGCGTCGATCGCGGCGCCGCCACCTTCTGGGACCGCGACCTCGCGGGCTTCGGCGTCCGCGTCCATGCCACCGGGCGCAAGGTCTATGTGGTCTAGTCCCGGGGGCCGGGCGGGCTGAAGCGCGCCAGCCTCGGCTATCGCGTGGAGAAGAGCCACGCCGACGGGCGCTTCGAGATCGCGGGGGTCTCCCGCGACGTGATCGAGGCGTTCTCGACAAGGCGTGCGGAGATCAAGGCGGCGGTGGCCGAGCGGGGCTCGGCGGGCCCGGCGGAGAACCGGCGCCTTGCCGAGCGCGCGGCGCTCATGACCCGCGCCCGCAAGCGCGACGGCGACAAGGGCGCGTTGCATGAGAGCTGGCGGAAGCAGGCCGCGGGCCGCGGGTTCGATGGCCGTGCGCTCGCCGCGGATGCGCTGTCCCGGGACTCCGGCCCGGGCGCAGGCGCGGCGCGGGAAACGGCCGGACCCTCGCGCGAGGGTCCGGCCCCCGCGAAGGAAAGCCCGGGCGAACCCGGCGCGGCGGCGCAGGCTCTGGACTGGGCGGTGGCCCATCTCGCCGAGCGCGAGGCCGTGTTCAGCCGCGCCGACCTCCTCGCCGCGGCGCTGGCCTGGCAGCCCGGCGCGGTCACGGTCGAGGCGGCGGAGAGGCGGTGGACAGCCTCCTGGACGCCGGCACGCTTCACGCGGCCCCCGCGCTCGACCCGGGCGACGGGCTGACCACGGACAGGGCGCTCGCCGACGAGCGGGAGACCTTGCGCCTGATGCGCGGCGGCCAGAATCGGAGCCGGCCCGTGATGCGGAGCTGGATGGTGAGCGCGCGGCTGCACAGGGGGCCACTGACGCACGGGCAGCGCGAGGCGGTCAAGCTCATCCTCGGTGCGAAGGACCGGGTGGTGGGAGTGCAGGGATATGCCGGCTCCGGCAAGACGAAAATGCTGAGGCGCGTCCGGGCGCCCGCCGAAAGGAGCGGCTACCGCATGATGGGGCTCGCGCCCTCGGCCTCGGCCGCCCGGACGCTCGGCGCCGAGGCCGGTATCGACGGCGAGACGCTCCATCTCTTCCTCTCCCGCAACGCTGGCGTCGCCGAGGGCCGGCTCTCGAAGAAGGGCGAGCGCGAGATGCGCGCCGCCTTCGCGAAGACCGTGCTGGTGGTGGACGAAGGCGCGCTCGCCTCCACCGTCCAAGCCCGCGACCTGCTGCGCATCGCGACCGTGCTGCGTATCCCCCGGGGCGTGCTGGTCGGCGACGCGAAGCAGCTCGACGCGGTGGACGCCGGCAAGCCGTTCGCGCAGTTGCAGCAGGCGGGCATGAAGACCGCCGTCATGGACGAGATCCTGCGCCAGCGCGCCCCCGGCCTGAAGGCCGCCGTCGAGGCAAGCCTCGCGGGCGACATCGGCAGGGCGTTCGGGAAGCTCGGGGCGAACGTCGCCGAGGTGAAGGCCGACAACATCGCCGGTGCCGGCTGTCCTCGGAAGAGCGCGAGCGCACCGGGGTGATGGCGCCGAGCCACGAGCTGCGCCAGGACATCAATGGACACATCCGCGAGCGCCTCGCACGCGAGGGCCGTATCCACGGTCCCGTGCTCAAGGGCGAGCGGCTCGTCTCGAAAGGCTATACCAACGCCGAGAAGGCGCTCGCCGGAAACTACGCGCCGGGCGACATGGTCGCGTTCTACCGGCCCTACCGGCGGATCGGGGTCGAAAAGGGCGATGAACGGCAGGTCGCAGGGGTCGATCATGAACGCCGGGAGGTTCTGCTGGAAGGCGGCGAGGGCGGGACCGTGGGCTGGAAGCCCGGCGAGATCGGCGGACGGCGCGGCGGCAGCGATGTCTACCGCGTGGAAGCGATCGAGCTCCGCGCCGGCGACCGCGTGCGCTGGACCCGCAACGACAAGGCGCTCGGCCTCGTCAACAGCCACACCGCCGAGGTGACGGCAGTGACCGGCGGCAGGGTGTCGTTCCGGCTCGAGGACGGGCGCAGGCTCACTCTGAGCGACGGCGACCCGCAACTGCGCCATCTCGACCATGCCTGGGCCTCGACCGTGCATGCGTTCCAGGGGCGAACCGTCGACAACGTGATCGCCGCCATGGAGGCGAACCACCCGCACCTCACCACGCAGAAGAGCTTCTACGTCGAAATCAGCCGGGCGCGCGACCGCGCGGAACTCGTCACCGCCGACAGGGCGGCGCTGAAGGAACAGCTCGAAGCGGTTACCGGCGAGCGCAGCGCGACGCTCGAAGGGATCGCGTCCGAGCGCTCGACTGACCACGAGGCCGGACGGGAACAAGGACGGCGCGCGGAACGGGCGAGGCATCGCCGGCCGAGCGTGAGCGGACGCCGGTGCCGGAACAGGTGCGTGCGCCGAAAAGCACCGACCGCGATCTGGGGCTGTAGCGAATGCCGCCCCTGTCCCGGATCGCCAGTTGTCAAAACAGCCAACCCCGCAGTCTCACTCTGCCGCGGCAGCACCGCCACCGGGCATTTCCGTTCGCCAGTGGAACGAAATGGCCATTGAGACAAGAGAATGAGCTGGCCCAGCTATGCGGTCGCCCGCCCGGCGCCGTGTGCGGTCTCCCGGTGTTGCAGACGTCGGTCCACTCGCCGTTGACGCGCTAGGCCGGCGTTCCCTGCCAGCGCAGGGCGCCGCGCAGCATGAGGCTGTCGTCGGAGGTCGGGCCGCTGTATGCCCTGACCGATGGCGGACCCTGCGCCGAGGCGGTAGCGGGTACCGAGCCGAAGCACGGACCTTGACTTTGGCTTGGGCCAGCCTGGTTGTATTGCAATTCGTGGAGTGCAAGAATGTATTGCGTTCCAGAGGCCATCATGTCCACACCAATGATCGGTACGCGGCTCAGGGCGCTGCGCGAGGAGCGCAAGTTCTCCCAGGACGACCTTGCGCGGCTGTTCGGTTTCAACGACCGGCAGACTGTTTCGGCCATCGAAACCGGCGCGCGGCGTGTCACGGCGGACGAACTGATGCGCGTACTGGAAAGGCTGGAGGTGCCGCTCGACTATTTCACGGACCCGTTCCGGCTCGTCGGCGAAGGCCGTTTCTCGTGGCGGCATACGGGTGTCGGCGCTGCGCAGCTCGACGAATACGAGCGTGACGCCGTCCGCTGGACCGCGGCGTTTCGCGCGCTGGCGCCAAAGGTCGGGCGCGAGCTCCCGCTGATGCGCCGGGCGCTGGGCCTTGCTCGCACTTCACGCTTCGAGGACGCCATGTCGGCCGGGGAGCGTTTTGTGTCCGAGTTCGGTCTCGGCGAAGCCCCGGCAACCGGCCTGGCCGGGGTCATGGAGCAGGAGTTGGGCATCCTGGTCCTCATGGTGGATGCCGGTGAAGGGATTTCCGGGGCGGTCTGCCGCCTGCCCGAACTGGACACGGTCCTGATCGCGCGCCGGGAAGTCGAAGGCCGCCGTCATTTCGCCCTGGCACACGAACTGTTTCATGTCCTGACGTGGGATGCGATGCCGCCGGAGCATTCCGAAGAGGCACGGGAGACCGGCGGCAATCGGGTGGAGCAGCTCGCCAACAATTTCGCCGCGGCGGTGCTTCAGCGGCGCGGAGGCTGGACGTCTCTGGGCGAGGAAGGGTTGATCGACCGGCTGAACGCCGTGGCGGACGAGCTGCGCGTGACGTCCTCGGCGCTGCGCTGGCGGCTGGTTGCGCTCGGCCAACTGAAACCGTCCGTGGCGCGCGCCGTGCCCGAGGCGGCTTTGCGCAACAACGGCCGGGAAGTGGCGGGGGGCGTAACGCCCGCCCTGTATTCCAGGCCGTTCGTGGAAGTTCTCTGCCTCGCCATCCTGGACGGCCTTGTCTCAATGCGGCGCATGGCGGAATTGCTCGGTTCGACAATCGACGAGTTCGGGGACTTGTGCGCAACGCACGGGGTTCCATCTCCCGTCGAGCTGTGAACGGCGATGGCGCGACACCACGGTCCGGTGCTGGTGGATACGACCGTCATCCTCGAATGCCCCCGCACGGGTTCGTGGCGGGCGCTGACGGGCGGCTATTCGGTTGAAACGGTCGAGGACTGCGTGACGGAAACCCAGACCGGATTTCAGCGCCGACGGCCGGAGCGGCGGATCGACATCCTGGAGTTGCGTGCATCACTGAAGACGGTTCACGCCGTCGAGGCTCGCCAGCGTGCCGAACTGGGTGTGCGGGTGCCCGACATCGCGCTGGACCGCGGCGAGGCCTCGCTTTGGGCGCACGCGATCCAGCGGGACGATGCCTGGCTGCTATGCGGACCGGACAGAGCCAGCCTGCGCTGCGGGGTCCGGCTCGGATTCCGCAGCGCAGGCTGGTATCCCTGGAAAGATTGCTCGAAGACGCGGGCCACCGGTCAAACCCGGCGCTGAGGGAGGCGTACACAAGAAGCTGGCACGACAGGACCGTCGGCCGAATGGTTCTGGCGGAGGAAAGAGGTTCATGAATCGTAACTGCCCAGGTACCCGGCCGGGTCTGAATATGTGGTGACGTTGGTCGCGTGGGTGCCGTTTTGGGTGCGTCGTGTTGTTGATCCTGGGAAGCTTTACTCTATAGGCCCGTGAGCCTATATGTTGCCTTCTGTCATGAGAGGGTCGGCGGTTGGGGTATTTCGGATCGAAGGCGACGACGGGTCTGAGCCAGGTGCTGATTGCGCTGATGCCGCCGCACTCTGTCTATATCGAGAGCCATCTGGGGGGGGGGGGGCGGAGCGCGCTGATGAAGCGCAAGCCTGCGTCGATGCGCTTGATCGGGATTGACCGGGATGAGCGGGCGCTTGAGGCCTTTGCCTGCGACTACCCGGTGGAGTTGGTGCACGGCCGTGCCCACTCCTTCCTGGCCTCGTTCCCGTTCCTGGGTTCGGAGCTGGTCTACAGCGATCCGCCCTATCTGCATGCGACCCGGCGTTCGTCGCGGCGCTACCGCTTCGAATACGAGGAGGCCGACCATGTCGCGCTCCTCGAACTGCTCAAGGGTCTGCCGTGTCAGGTGATGGTCTCGGGCCACCCGTCTGCGCTTTACGACGACCTGCTGATGGGCTGGCGCCGTCTTGCGCTGCAGGTGACGACCCAGGCCCAGCTGCGGACCGAGGTGGTGTGGTTCAACTTTGCCCCCGATCGGGTGCACTGGTCGCGCTACGCGGGCCGGAACTTCACCGACCGCTAGCGCATCAAGCGCAAGGCGGCCAACTGGGGGCGGCGCTACGAGGCGATGCCGGCGGGGGAACGTCTTGCGGTGCTGGCCGAGATCATGGCCGTCGAGGCCGGGGAGGGTTCGTGACAACCGTCAAGGCGATCCGGGAATGGGGTCAGGGTCTGCTGCGCCTGAGCGCGGCTGATCAAGGGGGTCGACGCGCTGAAGCGCGAGAATGTCCACTTGCGCGAACGGGTTGCCGCACTCGAGCGCAGCGCTCGACAGCTCCACCAGCTCCAGACCGCCGGCCAGCGACAGTCTGAAGAAGAAGAGCGGACCCCGCAAGAAGCGCACCCGGAGCCGGCGCCGCAAGTCCGACAGGCCCAGCGGCGGCCAGCCGGGCCACAAGGGAACCACTCTGGAGCGGGCCGAAAGCCCGGACCACATCGTCGATCATGATCCTTGCGCCTGTGAGGGCTGCGGCGCGCCGCTGTCGGATGATGACCGTCATGCAGAACCCGTCTGTCGGCAGGTCTTCGACGTGCCCGAGCCGTAGCCCCTCGAGGTCACCGAACATCGCGCCCATCGCTGCCTTTGCGCCGCCTGCGGCATCGTGACAACAGCCGCCTCCCCGCACGGCGTGAGCGCCCCGGTCCAGTACGGGCCGCGCATCACCGCGTGGGTGACCTACCTGTCGCACGCCCATTTCATTCCCGAGCAGCGCGTCGCCGAGGTCATGAGCGACCTCTTCGTGGTCAGGATCTCAGCGGCCACCATCGCCGCCATGAGCCGGCGCACCGCCCGGCGCTTCGAGCGCTTCCTTGATCGTGTTGCAGAGATCATCCGCACCCAGACACCGGTCAAACACCTCAACGAGACCAGCATCCGCATCGCCGGCCGGGCCCGGTCGCTCCATGTGCTGTGCACCCCGTTGCTCACCATCCTGCGCGTCGCCGCCGGGCGCCGCCACATCGACGAGAAGCTCAACTGCATCGTCATCCATGACGACTACGCCACCTGCTTCACTCTCGAGGGCGTGCGCCACAGCACCTGCAACGCCCATCACCTGCGCGAACTCCAGACCCTGATCGAGATCGAGAAGGAAGACTGGGCAACCGCCATGCACCGGCTCCTCACCCGTGCCAACAGAGCCGCCCGCTTCGCCCGTGGGAACAACCGCGACATGCCCGCTTCACTGGTCGCCCGCATCTCGCGGGCCTGGGACAGGATTCTCGAGCGTACCATCGCTTACCACGAAGACAGGCCGCCGCTCCAGCCCGGAAAGCGCGGACGACAAAAACGCCGCATCGGTCACAACCTCGCGCTCCGGCTCCGCAAGCACAAGGACGGGTGCCTGCGCTTCCTCACCGACCCGCAAACCCCGTTCTCCAACAACGAGGCCGAGCGCGGTCTCCGGATGGGCAAGCTGCGACAGAAGATCTCGGGCGGCTTCCGCTCCATGCAAGGTGCCTGCAAATTCGCCGACCTGCGATCCGTCATCACCACCGCCCGAAAACAGGGCTGGAATGTCCTCGAAACCCTAGCCCACCCCGAGCCCATCCATCTGATCCAGAAACTGCGCTTGTGAAATCCCTCCTCGGCGCCACCAGACCGGAACCATCAATCCACCGCCTGTGAGCGCTCGCCGAAATCGGACCTGGGCAGTTACCAGAATTTAGCGTAAGATCACCCTGCGCGCCCGGACCCGCCCGCCCGGTCCGAACGGCGCGCCCACAGCTCGCGCTGGATGAACGCGGTCGTGCCGAACACGCATCAAGCTCCAAACGATCCTCAGCGATCAACTCAATCGAAACCTCCTTGTTGCCCGCCATCGACGCCTCCAAGCGAATATCGAGACGGACAGAAAATCACACTTCAATCTTACTGGCGCGTCAGCCGATGAAGTCGAAATCGGCCTCGGTCAGGTGCGACGCCTGGATCCCCTCCAGGGTGACAGTCCCCGACCACCAAGTGATGACGGCGCCGCTGTCGGTCTGCCGGATATCGAGGTCGTCGAAGCCGAGTTCCGAGTCGACCGAATAGAAGGCGATGCGGTCCCTCACGAGCCTCCCGTCCTCGAAGTCGAGGATCGTGTCGTCGCCACCATACGTGAATTCGAACCGGTCGCTGAGGCCCGCGCGGCCCCAGAGCGTGTCATCGCCCATGCTGTCGTCGAGTATCAAGTGGGGCTCGTATAATTCGACCGGGACGTGGGCAAAGACATCGGCCTTGCTCAGTTGCCACGCCTGAATCCCCTCCAGGGTGATGGTCCCCAGGGACCAGGTGATGACGGCGTCACTGCCGGACTGCCGGATCTCGAGGTCGTCGAAGCGGTACTCCCCATCGACCGAGCCGAAGACGATGTAGTCCGTCCCGTCCTCGAAGTCGAGGATCGTGTCATCGCCGCCATCCTTGAATCCCCACTTGCTGGCGTAGCCCTCAGTTCCGAAAACGAAATAGTCGTTGCCCTCCCCGCCCCAGAGCGTGTCATTGCCCAGACCACCCGAGATCCAATCCCAGCCTTTGCCGCCTTCCAGCAGGTCGTCGCCGTCACGACCTCTCAGCGTGTCGCCGCCATCGCCGCCCCAGAGTTCATCGTCACCCGAGTTGCCGCGGAGGAGATCTTTCCCCGCACCGCCATAGATCTTGTCATCGCCTTTTCGACCGTAGAGCTTGTCGTCACCCGAGTTGCCGTAGATCGTGTCGTCGCACACGGTGCCAAAGAGCGACTCCGCGCCCGCGCCGCCATGAATGGTCTCGCCGCAGACCTCAATGTCGAGCGGATCATCGCCCGAAGTGCCCGGGATCGTGTCCTCGCCGCCGTCGTTGTCGTCGTCGAGAGGGTCGCCGCCGTCGTTGTCGTTGTCGAGGGGGTTGCCGCCGTCGTTGTTGTCGTCGCTCGTACTGGCGCCGTAAGCGATCTTTTCGTGATCGTCGCCACCACCGCCAGCAGGCAGGATGAAGTCGTTCGCACCCAAGCTGTCCGCCGACACGCCTGACAGCCTGATCGTGTCGCCGCCGCCGTGGCGAATGACGGTATCGTCGCCGTCCTGCTTGATGACCAGCCCCGCGAACCCGCCGGATACGCCATCCAGGCGAATCCTGTCGCCCGCCCCGAAGTCGGTAATGGTGTCGATGCCGTCTCCCGCCTCGAAAACGAAGGTGTCGGCGCCAGCCCCGCCGGTGAGCGTATCGGCGCCCCTGCCACCGTCCAGCGTGTCAGCGCCAGCCCCGCCGGTGAGCGTATCGGCGCCCCTGCCGCCCCGCAGGGTGTCGTCACCGGCGCCGCCGGCCAGCGTATCGGCACCCCTGTCGCCCCGCAGGGTGTCGTCACCGGCGCCGCCAGTGAGCGTGTCGTCGCCCTTGTAGCCTCTCAGGAGATCGTCTCCATCGCCTCCGGTCAGCGTGTCCGCGCTTTTGCCGCCCCGCAGCACCTTCCCTTCGGCGGACCCGCCGCTCAAGGCATCATCGTCGCCGTCATCGTTGTCGTCCGGCGGTGCACCCTGTGCAAGAGCGTCCTGCGAGGCGGTGTCCTCGCCGCCGCCCTCCGGCGGGGCTGCCTCGACGGGAAGGAACCGGAAGTCGTCCACGCCAAGGGAGGCCGCCGACACGCCCGACAGGGTGATCGTGTCGCCGTCGCCGTAGCGGATGACGGTCTGGGAGCCGTCCTGCTCAATGACCAGATCCCCGAAACCGCCGGACACCCCGGCGATTTCGATGATGTCGCCGGCCTCGAAATCGGTGATCGTGTCGGCCCCGTCGCCGACCGCGAACGCAAAGATGTCATGGCCACTGCCGCCATAGAGCGTGTCCGTGCCCTTGCCGCCGGTCAGCCTGTCGGCGCCCCGGCCGCCGAACGGGGTGTCGGTGCCCGCACCGCCATCGACCGTGTCGTCCCCGTCGCCGCCATACAGCGTGTCGTTGCCCGTGCCGCCGTCCAGCATGTCGTGGCCCGCGCCCCCGTCCAGCGTGTCGTGGCCCGCGCCCCCGTCCAGCGTGTCATCGTCCGAACTGCCGGGGTTCATGGCGAGAAAGTCCGCGTCGGCTGCCGAGCTTGCGGTTCCGCCCGTCAGCGTGTCGTCGCCAAGGCCGCCCTTCAGCGTGTCGTCGCCAAGGCCGCCCTTCAGGATGTCATTGCCGATGCCACCCGTCAGGGTGTCGTCGCCAGCACCGCCGGTCCGGGAAATATCCTGTGTCATCGCGCCTCTTCCCCCCTTGTGGTCGATCTGCCATGCGGCAGATGAACATGCTTCAGTGCGGCACTTCTATCCCACGACCGCGGCCGAGTCAATGCTCCGGCGGTCACAAGGATGTGAGTATGAGTATCCGACCGGGCCGTTGCCTGCAACGGACTGGCCAACGATCCGCCCCATGGGGCGTCATCAACAGTCTCTGGAGACCTGACGCGCGGCATGGAGTATTCCCGAACCATGGAATCGGCGGGTCGATGATGAAAATGCGGGAATGCCTTGCGCGGCTTCTTCGGCGCACTTGCCGCGCCGGCTGGCTGCCGGCGGTTTGCGCCGCCCTGGCGGGAGCGGGCGCGCAGGCGGCGGACCCGCCGGACCTCCTCTTTCCGGTGCGCTGCGAGATCGGGCGGGACTGCCGGTTCTTCGCTTGCATGGACCTCCAGTCCGGGCCCGCCTACCGGGACTACCGCTGCGGGCTCAGGACCTATGAGGGGCACAAGGGGACGGATATCGCGCCCGTCATCCGGGCGCGCGGCTGCCTGTCGTCGCTGCGGCCGACGGCGTGGTGCCGGGGTGGCGCGACGGAATGGAGGACAGCCCGGTGTCCGAGGATCTTCTGAAGGTGGTCGGCCTGCGCCGTCTCGATTTCGGGCAGTGCGTTTTCAATCTGGCCGGCCGTTTCGACCAGCGCCTTGCATTCGTCCGGCATGGCGGCGAGGTGGGGCGCATGCGGGCTTCCCTCCGCCAGCATGGCGCGGGCCTCGGCGAGCAGCGGCTCCGCCCTGTCGCGCCAGCGCAGCATCGGCCAGAGGTTCTTGCCGAGCCCGGTCCGGTCGGCCAGAACCGCATCGGCGCGTGCCGGCCACTCCCGGACCTCCCGGCGGAGCTGTTCGCACCGGGCGTCATAGCGGGGCCAGTCTCCGACGGCCCGCCTCCGGTCTTCATCGAGGCCTTCTTCCCTGAAGAGCGAACGGGCAAGGGCGACCATCTCCGGGTAACGGGCCCATGAATCGCCGCTCGCCGCAGGAAAGCCGGCACGACGACGTCATCGTCTAGATCCTCCGGATAAGCCGTCTCATCTAGGAGCTCGTCGGTCGCTGTATTCCAACGCGGACTATATTGTTTTGCGGCGTCATTCGAGGACGCTGAGAACCTCACCGCCTCGCTTGACGACAACGCGCTTTACGTGGTCGCGGATGTCTTCGACCGAATGATCAACGGCCAGTTCAACCACACGCTCTCGACGACCTCGCCGTTCCCGCCAATGAGCGTACGGATAATCCGAAATACGCGCGAAGACAGTCTCATCCCTGGGATGCGGCATCGGCTTGGTGCAACCGCTGTTGATCATCGGACAGAGCCAAACCGCATCCCGATGCGCTTCAATCAGGGACCTTGTATCGACTTCAAGAATATCGTGCTCCTGCTCGATAGGCTTTGGCGTTGGTCAGCTTGTGGAGGTGCGCCTCCGAAAGCCAAAAGAAAACTTTGGCGTTCAGCAGTTCATACCAATCCGTCGGTCGATGTCGGCTTTCGATCTCGGTCCTTTTTGGCGGCTCGACAGCGTAGTGATCCAAGAGTGCGCTGGTGCTCAGCAGACCATAACGCTTGATCGATTCCCATGAGCCCCGCTCCGCCATGTGATACAGCGTGGGGCAGTCAGTGATCAGCTCTTCAAGGTCCGCCTCGGTCACCACGCTCGCCGATCAATGACGTTACGCCAGTTGAAAGCCGTCGACAGCAGGGAAACAGGTCGACCTGATATTCTCTCGATCTCCTCCACGAAGCTGAGGGTATCCCCAGAAAGCTGCTCAAAGCGACAGGCTTTTCGATTGTTTACGTCGAGAGAGTCGACAAATGTCAACGCAATGTCGGTCGGACCATTGAGCTGGACGGAATCCCGAAACCGAAGCCAGTCGAACTCCGCGACCCGCCGCGGCCTGTCGGTGGTAGTTGTCCGCTCGGCGCGCTCAAGTTCCTCTAGCGGGATACCGCTGCGTCGCTGGATTACGGCTAGGTCGACCTCGTGCGCCATCGGACCGGATGGCCCACCCCCACCCGGATCGGATAGGTGCGACAGACCATGAGGATTTTCCGAACATTCGATGGTACTATACCGGCATCAGCGAGACAGCCGGAAACGGTCGTATCCCTTGTCGTGACATGCGGATAGTCACCGTGGTGCAGGCTCAAGGCGGTGCCCTGTGTGCCTTCCAAGAGGATCCGCTGGCCAGCCACCATCGCGTCTGCCAAGACCTGCCGTGCGCTTCCCCGATAAGGTTCGAGAACTTCGCGGTCTCGGGCAAGGAAAGCTGTCTTCTCCTCCTTGTAGTCCGACTGGCCTGTCATTTTGCGTGCCGAAGCGATCCCCACGCCCTACGCCGTTGAACTGATGTTGCCGAACTGCTTCTCCTCCTCTTCGCGGGCCGCGTCGGTGATAATCATCGCGCGGGGCTCGACCGTCAGCCTCTCGGCATCGATCGTGTGCTCGGCAATTTCTTCGAGCAGCTTCTGGGGGTAGATCACAGCGCCTGGCCCGAGGAGCAACTTCGCATTCGGGGCCCGCCGTGTGCCCGAAGGCAGGTGATAGTATTTTTCCGGCTTCGGCTCCGCATAAACCTGATGGCCCGCATTCGGTCCGCCCACACGCACCAAGAGATCATATTCAGGCGCGATGTGGCCGACAATGTTCCCCTTTCCTTCGCTTCCGAACTGACCGCCAATCAACACATCGACCAAGGCGTTGCTCGACCGCGGATACAGATTGAGGAGCGCGGTGGCTCGAACGAGGACGGCTTCTTCGCCGCAGCGGTCCGTCGAGACGACGATGTCCGCGACCGCCGCGAATTTCTCGATGTTGCGCTCAGTCCGATTTCGCTTCAGCTCGTCATAAGCGACTGCTTCGTCGTCTTCTCCGCTGCGTTGATTGTAGCGCTCACGCAGTTCCTCTTCCGTGGCGGTCAGATGAATGTGACGGACTTCGGCACCGTATGCTTGTCGGATCGCTTTGATCTGACCCAAAATGCGGACGGAGGCGACGACGTAAAGTCCCTTTGGCGTCTGTTCCGTCGCGCAGCTGTCGACTGTACGCTGCAGGGCCTCTCCGACCCATGCGCCGCCATCTTCTCGATCGAGCCTCTGCCCCGCCCGTTGCAAGGCTTTGCGCTCGGGCTTGATCCTAGGAGCCCTTTTGAGAATAAGCTCGCGTGTCTTGATGATCTTCGCGCCGTACTTTTCCGCAAGCAGGCGCGTCAAGGCGGACTTGCCGGAGCAGATGGGCCCGGAAAGTAGAACGATACGAAGATTTGCGCTCCCGACAGCCAACTAGAGCAATTCGAGTTGCTTCCGCTTCGGCGGAACATCATAGACAGTCACAATCAAACCGCCACGCACCATCACATCATCAAGCATCTCTTCTATATACCGACCAAATCCCCCCCCGTGCAGATCCGGTACCGATCTTAGGCATATGAATGCTTGCCCCAATGGATACGGCGTGATCTACAACCTGTTCAAGGCATGCTCGCAATGCTGCGTATCTAATTCGAGGAAAAAGCGATCGGCCAAACCCTTCCTGACCGATCAAACTTGCAATGGATAAATCCTTGGACACTTCAGAAACTATCACCCGGCCCAGCCGATCACGCTGCGGAATTTGTATTGCTTGCTCTGTATATGCCTCTTCCGCGTCCGGGAAGCGCTTGGCAATTTTGCGCGCGACTCCGCCTCCCCATTTGATAGCCTTGTCGTTGACCAGCTGACAGATGATCTTCTTGCCGCCGTTGCGAGGCTCCAAGACATTGCCGTGGAGCAGACGTATCGGAAGACAGTTTTCTCGAGCCTGATCAAACCTGACGGGCCCAGCTACTCGCGGGTAGATGCTTCCCGGATAGGCGGTCAGGCCGACACACTCGATTTGAGTGGGAGCATCCGTCACCCAACTTTCAACCGAGTGATCAGTGTGCCCCTATGGCGGCCCACTCCCAGTCAGCGGCAGCATACACGGCGCCCGCATGGATCTCCGTATCCACGAAGGTTTCGACCAGAAAGGGACGATATCCGTACCGGGCCTCGACATCGTCAGCCCGCCGGTCCATGGCCCCGGTATCCCAGGTTCCTGCAGGGCACCGTTGGTCGGATCAGAAACCGGCTCAGGCCGATCTCCGCATGGTTCAGATGCCGTGCTTCGACCGGATCAGATATCACGGGTGCACCCACATGGATCATCGCTCCGCACGGATCCTGATCATCAGTTCGTTCCAGATCCGGCAGTCCGGCGCCTCCGTCACCGGAACTAGGCAGCCTGCCATGTATCGCCTCCATACCATAGCGGCCGCGATAGAGAGGAAGGCGTGGAAGGGAATGGCGTGGCGGTCGTCTCGGATGGCGCGGCGTCGGAAGGGCGTGATCTGGTGGAAGCCGCGTGCGAGGCGGGGGCGGGCTGATACTCCAGAGTGCCAAGACCTCTACCGGGGTGGAAGCCGCGTGCGAGGCGGGGGCGGGGGTGGTCGAGTGCAGCGTCAGAGCCGAGGAGGCGCTGGCGCGTGGACTGGTAGGGGCGGCCGGGGGCCGCCCCGCTGTGGGCGAGACGGGTACGCAGGGCCGGGGCGGCGGCCAGCACGTGGCGGGGCCGGCCGGGCCGGCCGCGCGGACCCCCCGGCGCGGGCGTCCGCGTGGGTCGCCGGCCATGGGAATCTTGGGCGGCAGCCCGCATCGGGTACGCCCCAGCGCCGGCTCCCGGCCCCCCCCCGTTGCCGGGGGCTGTCGGCGGCGTTCGGATGGGCTCAGGTCGGTCTTCGTCCGTCCCCCCGTTGCCGGGGGCTGCCGCCGAGAGGCATAGGCGCGCTCCGGCGGGCGGGACACGCTTGGCCTCGAGAGCGGGACGCGGATTTTTCATTACCGCTTGGGCCCCGCGCGGGACACGCTTGGGTGCCGTCTTCCACTGCCCGGCGCGCGGCGGTGACGCGCAACCGGGCGGCCACCCCCGTACGCCCCGGGGCGCCCGGCTTGCCCCGCAGCAGCCCTGCGAGGCGCACCCACGGCGCCTCTGTCCACTCCCTCGCGGTTCACCAGCGCCGCTCTCCCGCCGCCAATCAGTGGGTACGCTCTGCATCACACCATAACAGCAATGGGAATAATGCATGTCGATTGTACCTAGGGCCTGTCAACACTAATGTACATGATTGTGATATCCTCGTTGTATGGAACTCACGCAAGCTCCATACGACCGGATCGCGCCTCCTCTCCCGGTGCCGCGCGGCCCTGTCCGCCTCTCCCATCGCCCCGTACTCCCCGCCCTCTGGTCGGTCGCCGCGCAGGGCGGCACAGGGCGCGGGTTGCCGGCCCGCTTTGGCACCTGGCCCCCCCCCTCTCCCCCCGGCTACCCCGCTGGTCGCAAACCGGGGGGCTCGCCCGGGTCTGCGCGCATCTGCACCGGGAACCGAGCGGGCGCCTCACGCGGGCGGCCCGGTCGCTCGACCGCCCCCTCGTCCAGGTCCCTCCCGCCGGCCCGGGGGCGCGCACACAACCGGTCCTCCATCCCTCGGCCGCTCCCGGGGCGGCTGGACCCCCACGATGCCTAGGGGTGCCGCGGACGCTCGCCCGGCGCTCGCTTGCGCGCGCTCGCCCGGGCCCGCCCCCGCCGCCCCGGCGGGCCGCCCGTGGCTGACTCGCCGGGGTCCGCCCCCCGCTCCTCCCGCGGTGCTGAGGGCCCGGGCGTCCGCGGGCGCCCAGACGCGGCACCTGGCCGTGGCGCTGGGGTATGTGCCCGTGGGGCCGCCGCGGCGCACCCGGGTGAGCCCTTGGGCGTCTGCCCGTGAGCTGTCCACGCGGCGCACTGCAATCGCGCGGGTGTCCTCGATTGAAGGGATGCCGCCGCTTCTGCTCGCGCTTCGAGCAACTCGATGTGCTCTTCCTTGGATGCATCGTCTTCGCCCTCATCATTGATGCCGTGCGATAGTGGGAACAGACCCTAGGTTCAATCGCCATTCAGGGTTTCCTTGGAGAGTATGATGTGATTCATGGCGCTCCACCCGATTGTCGGTGGGAGGGGGGCGCTGGTGCAGCGCTCTGAGTGGACGGAGGCGCAGGGGGGTGCGCAGCGCAGGGCTGCTGCGGGGCCAGCCGGGCGAGCCGGGGCGGGCGGGCGCGGCCCCCCGGGTGTGCGTCCCCGCGGTGCGGTGGGGGCGGCGTGCGGGCGCCCCCGGGCCCGCCCGGCCGCCGCGCTCCGGGCAGTGGCCGGCGGGGCCCAAGCGTGTCCCCCGCGGGGCCCAAGCGGGCGTGTGGGAGCAGGGGTGCGATCCCCGGACGACGGAGCGCGCCAAGGACTCTCGCATGCTCGACAGCCCCATCGTGCGCGCGCATCAGCCGGCGGCCCCCGGAACAGGGGGGCCCGGGAGCAGGCGCTGGGGCGTGCCCGCGGCGGCCTGCCGACCCCACTCCCCCGCACCGGCGACCCCCGCGGGCGCCCGCGCCGGCCGCTCCGCTCGCCCGAACCGGCCGGCGCGGCGCCACGGGCCCGGGCGGGGCTGGCGGGGGGCCGGCCCCGCCCGGGGCGGGCCGCCGCCGCTGACGACGCCACGGCCCTCCGCAACCGCCGCGCCGCCCTCGGGGCGGCAGCCGCCCTCCCCGGCCATCCCACGCGCAAGCGCCGCAGCGGCGAGGACGCCGCAAGCTCCAAACCCCGCAACCGCCGCGCACGCTCCTGCCACACGAGCACACCCGGCCGACGCCTCGCCACCCGAGACCACCGAACCGCACTATCCTGCCTCGCCTGCCTCCCCCTCGCTTCCGCAATCCGGTGGAGGCCATGAATGGCGATTCGGCCTAGGGCAGAATCCGATCCTGTTGGGCTGTATCCCGCGGCGTTGACGGAGTTGTGGCCTTGCTGGGGGAGAGCAGGGGGGTGAGAGGGGGCCGCTGGCGTGCCCCAAGCCGGCGCCGGTGCTCGCGGCGGCCGGTCGGCGGCGGGCCTAGCGCGGGGCGCCGGCCAGGGCGCGGGGAGGGCTGGCGGAGCGGTCTGGGGGCCGGACGAGGCGCGGGGCGCCGGCGTCGTCCCTGCTCTTGCGGGCCTGGGGCCCCGGGTGGCGGGAGCGGGGGTCCAGGACGCCGCGGGCACCGGGGGGGCAGGGTGGGTGCGCGGCCCGCCTTGAGGTAGGGTTCGCAGGCGTCTCGGTCGAGGGCGCCGGGCCGCCCGACGGGGGCGCTCCTGCCGCGTCGCGTGAGGCCGGCGACGAAGGTGGGTGTGTGCCCGTGTCCGGGGGGCCAGCCCGGCGCAGGCGCGCGCCGCGCGGGGCCCCGCCGTGGGGGCAGGCCAGGGGGGTCGTGGCCCCGGGCTCGGCGAGGACCACCACCCGGGCGGGGGCGAGACCGAGTGGCCGGGCGCGCCCGGCCGGGCGCGCCGGCACCGCCGCGGGGCCGGGCTTTGTTGGCGCGGGAGGCCGGGACGCCCAAGGACACGCGGTCTCGCCCCGGACGGCAGACCAGCCCCCGCGCCCCGAGAGCCGCGCGTTACTCCGCAAGGGTCCTGGCCGGCGCCTCTGCAAGACGGGGCCGGCGCCCGCCGCGCGGCGCCTCGATCCGGCCCGTGCGCCCGGCGCCGCTAAGCGCCTGCGGGCGCGCCGCGCCATGCTCCCGGTCCCAGGTGCGCCACCGGCTCCCGCGCGCCGCGCGCACCCCGACACGCCCGCCGCCCTGGGGCGCAGGCCCGCGCCAACCGCCGAGCGCACGCGAAGGCGACGAGCCAGGGCACGCGCGCTCGCCCTCCACGCCGGCCTCCTCCACCCGGCCGGCCTCGTGCATCACCAAGCCCAAGCGCCGTGAAGCCCCCGACGATGCAATCAGATCACGCTCTAAGCCCAGGACGAAGCCGCGGGGGCGGCGTGCAAAACAACTTCCCGGCGCGCCTGAAGGAGAGCCGCGCCGGGCGCGGGGACGGTGTCGAGGTCGCAGTCTGGGGGTCAGACGCGGCCCAGGACCAGAGAGCCGGCTCGGCCTCCTTGCTTCGGCGCCCTCTGCCCGAAGCAAGGCAAGGCCGCGGGGCTCGGCAGGCCCGACGCCAACCCGGCGGCCCTCACTGCTCCTCTCGGCGCGATCGGCCTTGCCGTGGAACCCGGGCGCCCAGGCCGTTCTCCTGCGCGCCCGGGCCGTGGAGGGCCTACCTCCTCGGCCCTCCACGGCCCTCCCACTATCCCCATCCTGCCCGCGCCCGCCGCGCGTGCCCGCCCTCAACCCCGGCGAAAACGGCTGGCCGTTCCTGCGCGCCCACGGGCGCTCGCACCGTGGATTCCAAAGCTCCGCCGCCCTCCTCAACCACGGCTGCCAGGTCTGGAACACTCTCGTCTCCCAGCCCAACCGCCTTGCCTCAAGCGGAACTCGCAAAGGGACACCTGGGGTTCTGAACCACCCCCGTTGGGATCACACGTCGCGCGCGTAGCCGACGGCGTTCTACTTGGCCTACCGGCAAGCCGGGCCGAGTCACACGTCGCGGGCGCAGCCGACGGCATCGGGATTTGGGTGTGACGCAGAAGACAGCGGTCACGCGTCGTGTGTGCAGCCGACGGCAAGTTGAGGGGCAGATTCTCCCCCGCGCGCGGGTGCCCGCCTGCCCATCCTCAGATGCGTGCACATCTAGCTCAGATTCTCCCCCGCGCGCGGGTGCCCGCCACAGGTTAGCCGGATAGCCTGTTATGTGGATAAGATTCTCCCGCGCGCGGGTGCCCGTCGGCGACCTATCGGGGCGACCTACTCAGCCTGATGATTCTCCCCCGCGCGCGGGTGCCCGCCATTGAGTCACGCGTCGCGTGCGCAGCCGACGGCGGGAGTTTTTCATGGAGAGGCCGGGCCGAGGCACACGTCGCGTGCGCAGCCGACGGTACGCAACTTCTGGTATGTCTCGATCTTGCGCCGGCGCGCGCCGGCGTCCTGCGACGGGGGGTCGGCGAGGCGAAAACGGCGAGACGAGGGGAGGTGCAGAGATTGGCTCGGCCTGGGTCGGCCGCCTTTTTGGTTTTTGATGCAACAACAGGCGAACCGCCCCCGCGCCCCGGCGCGCGCTGGGGCACCTCATTCCTCCCCTCGCTCGCTCCCCTCGCGCAGGGGAGGAAGCGGCGGGAGCGCCTACCCAAACCGGGCAGAAACAACGACCCTATCACTCCGAACCAGTCTCACAATGTCTCTGAACCTGGACAAGGAAATCCGGTGGTGCCTCAGTTTGGACAGCCTTGCCGGACCGAGCTGTGAGAGACTTGACCAATTAGTGAGGAGTGTGGCATATTTGTCGCTCATGATGAACCCGTGCAATTCGCCGACTGGCCCCCTGCCTAAGAATCCGGCAGGGAATCGGCGGCATTCCGACGAGGGAGTCCGCCCGTGCGCTGGGAGAGTAGGGGCGAAGCCGCTCGGCAAACAGTCAGTTACCCCCCCCCCCCGGAAAACCCCGTCCGCGCCAGCCTCCCGTCGACAGCGCGGTTGAGCGCGGCAGCCGACTCCCCTCCCCCCTCGTCCCCGTCTCCCGTGCCTCGCTGGGCGCTCCAGGCAGGCGCCGCATGATGGCCGGCCGCGGTCGCGGCCCGCGGCCGGCCTCCGCCGCAGGGCGGGGCGGCTGCCTGCCGGACAGGCCGGGATCCCCCTATCCGGGCCGGCCTCCCTGTTTCATTTCGTCCCCCTGCGCGGGCAGGGGGACTCACCCACAAGCCACTAGACCGGAGCCGGGTCTGGAGAGAAGGAGTACAAGGATGTCGCAAAGATTACGCACCTATGTGTGGCTAGCCGTCTGGGCGGCCGTGGCGTGGAGTTTCGCCCCCGCAGAGGCCCAATACATTGAGTCGCGCGGGAGGGGGGATCACCTGCTGTTCGCCTACTGGTCAGTCGAGGACGACACGAACACGAACGTGGCCGTGCATCGGCATCGGGGGGTGCGGGAGCAGGTGAGCGAGGAGGCCCCCTCGGTCGCGCAGGTGGCGGTGCGGGACCGCATGGGGAAGATCGCCACGGAGTTCAAGATCTGTCTCATGCCGGGGGACTCGTGGACGGCGACGCTGACGGCGGCGGGGCTGCGGGTGGGGAGCCCGGGGGCCTGTGACGAGAAGATCCACCAAGGGGGCAGCACCCGGACCGGGCAGCTGGTGGTCACCCCGAAGCCGGGCGAGGTGGTCACGCTCGGCTCGGCCACGAGTGGGTGGCTGGACGTGTGGAAGACGCCGGCGAACACGCTGAAGGACGGGGCGGATGCGGACACCGAGCCCGACCATGTCCCCAACTCCGACCTCGCCGTCCTGGGCGGCGTGGCGACGCTGGTCTCGCCGGGGGCGGGGTTTGCGTCGAGCTACAATGCCGTGGCGTTGCGGGGTTGTGGGGATTGGGTGAATATTTTGGGGGACGGCTACCGTGACTCCAATGCAGGCGAGAGGGGCTATCGAAGCTGGCAAATCTCTGCCACTTACCCCGACCGCGACCGCGACGCCACCAATGATCGCGTGGATACCGGAGACGGGTGCTGGAACACCGATAGAGATGGGGACGGCGTGGTGGGCGAGCAAAAGACGGGGAGCTCGGCTGACTGGGATGAGGTTGATCCGATCTCGGAGGCCTTGACGGATGTCGTAATAACTTCGGCGGGGAAACGCCTGTTGGTCGGTGAGTGGACGGCGCTCGACGATGCGAATGTCCAGACCCACACCAAGGTGGTGATCACCTTTCCGCAGACACCGCTGCGGTACGAGGGGCAGAAGACGGCCGGGGGGGCCAAGGTGATGGCCACGGACCCGGTGAGCATTCTGGTGTTCGACGTGGACGGAGAGCTGGCGCTCGACAGTCGCGAGGTCCTGCTCGACCAGGACGTCAACGTGTGCACGTTCCTGCCTCAGGCGCTGGCCATGGAGGAGACCATGGGGCTGAATCCGGGCCTCTCCTGTAATGGGCGGCGGGTGGGTGGCCTGCAGGGGGCGACGAGCGGGACATTCCGTTTCTTCAATAACACGGCCGTGACGCTGGACGGCGCTGGCCTCGTGACCAATGACGGGACCGAAGCGACGGATCTGAGCGTCAAGAAGGCCACCGCGGGGGCGAATACGGGGGATCCCCCGACGCGGCCCAAGGGCGGGCAAGTGCCCGATGGCAATTACCGCTTTCCCATGATCGGTTTGGTCTTCTCGTACTTCAGGGGAACGGACGGACGGGAGTACGACCAAATCGTGCCGTTACGGGGGGATAGTCTTCCGGTGCAGAGTGATCCGGCGGGAACCGCAGAGGATGCGCGGACGGATAACCCCCGTCTCTAGTGGCTGCCTGCACCCCTTGTGCGGGCGGTCGCGCGTGGGGCAGCCCCCGATGTGTAAAACAAGCGTTTCAACGACTCGATGCGGGCGGTCGCGCGTGGGGCAGCCCCCCAAAGGACACTTTCACGACGTGTGTCCCCGCCCCCGAAGGCTGCCACGGAGCCGCGTAGCTACAGCCGGCCGTGCTCGGCCCGTCGGGCCGAGCACGGCTCAGGTTCCCCGCCGCAGGAGCGCGCACACGACGCGCGAGCATTGCGGCATTTGATCTGCCTAGACGCCATACTGGTTGATTGATGCAATGGAAGGGGTCGTACCAGATCAAGGGCGGCCAGGATGAATCCGCGGGGCATAACGCGCAGCCAGCGCCAGGGACGGCTCAATCCGGGCCCCCTCGCGGGCCGGGAGGGCCTTTGCGGAGTGTGCGCCGAGACGGATGGTGCGCGGGTTCGGCCCAAGGCCTTCGTGGCTCCGTTCAGCTTCCGAACCGAACTGCATCGCCAACCCGTGAAACCCCTCCACTTTGGCCAAGCTCTGAGTGTTTTCTGACTGACAATGCCCGCACTGGCGTTCTCCGGCCCAGTGGAGCCGCTCAAACCAGTTCCCGCGCCGCCCGGTCATCTGGGAACTCTTCAGCCAATTCTAAGAGTGTCCGGGTCGGTCTCCTTTTGCCATCAGTCTACAGCATACCGAAAAAACGGAGGCGATCTAGAGACGCGGGAAAACAAGTTGTAATAGTCTTTCCATACCAAAAACAAAAACTATTGGCAGGGGTGCTTTTCGCTGTTGAGTTTTGGAAAAATTTGGATTGAGTCGCCAATGGCAACGGAACAATCGGTGGGAATCGAGTTGATTCCGAAGCCTTACCGTTATTGACAATCTTTTGCTGTATCCAGTACTTTCCCTACGAAAATTCCAGAGCCTTCTCTTTTCTTTCGTGGAAAAGGCGGTATGAATAAAGATGAGGGTAGTTGATAGTCTACTATTATAACTATCTTTTTATATAAGAGGCGTTGTTATGACAAAGGGGGTTGTGTCCGAGAGAGAAATCCTGAGAGACAGGTATGCCCGGGCCGTATTCCGCTCTCGATACACAGGAAGAGAGGCGGCGTTCCGGCATGGGTTTCTGTCGGGCATTTCGTCGGTTGGGTACCTATATCCAGGACGCTTCCGGCCAGTCCCGTATCAGCGATCCTGTGCCGACGATTTGACTGCTATTGGTCACGATATGTGGAACGCGGTTGGCCAGGAAGCGCATGAGCAAGAGGCCCACATCACGACCTCCTAGTACCCAAATCCAGCCAAAGAGTTCCGATCAGGACAACGATTCGGGGTCCCTCTGGAATTGCCTGCTGAGTTTGAGAGACTTCCTGAAGCGACCAAGACGGCGGTCTTCGAAGCGATCTATTTCAAAGGTCCACTCCCCCCACCATCGGTGCTGCGTCAATATGAAGAGCGGTTTCCGGGTGCTGGGTGAACGTATCCTGGCAATGACGGAAAAGGAGCAAACCCACCGTCATGATTGGGACCGGCAAATGTTGGAATATCAAGGGAAGGAAGTCCAAAACGGGCAGAAGTATGGCTTCGGGCTGGGTGCATTCGCTCTTTGCGGTGGGGTCCTTTGTGCCTACATTGGGCAACCATGGGTCGCTGGCATCCTCGTCGGCACGACCCCGCTCGGTATCGTGGCCGCCTTTATTCAAGGTCGGTTAGATAAATAGCGAATGCGAATAAGGAAGCACGGACCTCTCCTCCCCTACTTTCCGCCATAAAACGCAACCACTCTTTACATGCCCGTGCTCCATCCCTGTACAGTCAAGAGAAATGCCAATCCGTCTAACAATTGGATTTATTAAGCATCCTCAATTTCGTAAAAGGCTCTTCATGTTCTTTCAAAAAGCATTTCCAACGGCTGGAACGCGCATCTCTTCACGCCCTAGTCAATGTATTTGATCCTCATGAAGAAGGGGCTATCTCCGAGGCTTCATCAGATTGTGAGGTGTGAAGCCAAAATCAAGGACGAGGATCCCGCTTTCTATCGTCTTACGACCCTTGGACAGGCAGTAGTGGATGCAACACCCACATCTACCAATTCCCCCATTCTCGAAATAATAATCCGCGGAATAGCTGATTGGCTCTTTGATCAAGGACTCTGGACAATCTTTGATGATGATACGGTGCGAGTTGTTACCGGTTTTAGCCTGCCGAACACAGACCCTGGTAAAAAGCCGCTTCGCGACCAGCATGGAGAAGACTCCTCCTACCCGGCACCTCTCCCCTTTGGCTTGGTCCTCGTCATTTCGCCTGGCATCAAAAAAGAGTAGGTCCAAAGAATTCGAAAAACTCCCGAAATACTTTCGTGTGCACCTGAATAGGGGGCGGTTTTACTGCAAGCCGGTATCAAAATCGATGATCTTGTTGCCCCCCCATCCCGTGCTCGGAAACGTGAAGAGATGCTGACAGGGGGCAGCAAGCGGAACACGTCCACGATGTTTTCAAGGTAGGCTGTATGACAACATTTTTCGACGGACCAAAACCCAGACTGTTTGCGCACCGGGGCGCTAGCGGAGAAGCGCCCGAGAACACTATGGCCGCGTTTCAGCGGGCTGTGGACGCGGGTGTTGAGTACATTGAGCTAGATGTGCACGCATCTGAGGATGGGCAGATCCTGGTTATCCACGACGCGACCCTCGAGCGAACGACCAATGGGCTGGGCGCGGTTCGGAACTATTCCCTTGCTGCTTTGCAACAGCTTGACGCGGGCTATCGGTTTTCGCCGGACGGGGGTAAGACGCTCCCTTTCCGCGCGTTGGAGGTGGTTATTCCTTCGCTCCGAGAAGTGCTAGGGAGTTTTCCGCAGGTAAGATTGACGGTTGAGATCAAGCCGTCCGACCCGCCTATTGAAGAGCAGGTGATTGCGGTGATCAAAGACTGCGGCAAGGCGGATGACGTTATCATTGCGTCAGAACATGACGCGGTGTTGACGCGTGTGCGGACCCTAGCCCCAGGTATGCCAACGAATTTTGGCTATAACGAAGTAGTCGATTTCATCCAGCGCGTTGCAGCCCACCGGATGGACGGCTATCAGCCGCCCGGCCAAGCGCTCCAGATTCCACCCACATATCAGAATATTCCGCTGGTGACGGAACAAACGATAACCGCCGCGCACCAGCTCAATGTGGAGGTCCATGCGTGGACGATTAATGAGCCACACGAGATGGGCAGCCTGCTCGACCTCGGAGTAGACGGCGTGATGTCGAATTTTCCGGAGCGTTTATTGAAAGTGGCGCACGGGAGAGGATAGCGATGGGAAGTTGTGTACTCATGAGGATTACCTAGCGGTGCGGAAGGGGAGGCTGGCGAGGGGACCCAAGCCCGATTTCTGCCCCTCTAGGCTGAAGTTCCCGGTCGTTTGAGCGTCAGAACCGGCTGGCCGCCCGAGCAGGTCGAGGCGCTGCGCCGGGTGCTCAGGGGCGAGCGGCTGGTTACGCCGGAGGCAGCCTTCACGGTCGAACGCTCGGCTCCGCACGGCCATGTGGAGACCCTCCTGGCGCTGGTCGTGGAGCAGTTGCTGCATCCAGCCTCGCAACTCGCCACTCCGCGGCTGTGGCACACCACTATAGCTGGCCGCGGAGCTCGGGGTCGCAGACGCCGATGAGGAGGCGATGTCTGCCACGCTGGACTGGCTGGTGGCGCGCCAGGGACGGATTGAGTGGTGGCTGGCGGCGCGGCATCTTGGCGAGGGTGCGCCGGTGAGTGCGGCGGGCCGCGGGAGTGACGACGCGGGGGGCCCGTGCCCGCTGCTGTGCTGCGGGTACCGCCGCGCCGGGAAGCGGGGCAAGCCGCAAGGGGTGTATGCGGTGCTGAGCGCACCGGGCGGCTGCCCGGTGGCGGTGGAGGCGTATCCGGGCACCCGGCCGACCCGGCGACGGGGCCGGAGGCGGTGGGCAAGCTGCGGGAGCGGTTCAGTCTTGCGCGGGTGGTGCTGGTGGGTGACCGGGGGCTGCTGCCGCAGGCGCGGATCAAGGCCCTGCGGTGCCATCCGGGGCAGGGCTGGGTGAGCGCGCTGCGGGCGCCGCAGGTGCGGGTGCGGATCGAGCGGGAAGCGCTGGATCTGTCGCTGTTCGACGAGCGGAACCTGGCCGCGCTGGCGTCGTCGGCCTATCCGGGGGAACGCTTGGTGGCGTGCCGCGGTCCGCTGCCAGCAGCGGACCGCAAGCGTACGCGCGAGGCGCGGCTGGCGGCGACGGAGGACGGGCTGGCGCGGGTCGCGCGGGAGGCGGCGCGGTGGACGAGGACACCGCTGGGCGCGGCCGAACTGGGGCGCAAGGTGGGCCGCGTGCTGGAGCGGCACAAGATGGCGAAGTACTTCGCGTGGAAGGTCGTAGACGGCCAGCTGCACTATCGGCGTGCCGTGGAGCAGAGCGCCGCCGAGGCACATCTGGACGGGATCTCCGTGCTGCGCACGAGCGAGCCGGTCGAGCGGCTGTCGGTGGTAGCCACCGTGCGGACCGACAAGGGGCCGGTGGACGTCGAGCGCCGGTTCCGCGCCCTGCCGGGGCAGGCCATCCGGGTCCGCCCGCTCCACCCCCGCGAGGAGCGGCGGGGCAGGCATGGCCGCCGACTTCCGCACAAGGAAGAGCACGTCGCGTTGCTGGCATCGCGAGAAGAGGCGGCGGCATCCCTGCAATCGACGCAACACCCGCCCGATTTCATTGCGCCGCTTGTCCAGCTCACGGGCAGACGCCCAAGGTCTCACCCGGCTCCGCCGCGGCGGCCCCACGGGCGCATACCCCAGCGCCACGGCCAAGGGCCGCGTCTGGGCGCCCGCGGACGCCCGGGCCCTCAGCACCGCGGGAGCCCGTGGCGCAGGACGAACCGCCGCCGCGGGCCAAGAGGAAGAAGCCCCGGCCCGGCCCGGACGACGGCCAGCCGCCGCACAGTCTGGGCACGCTGCTCACCGCACTGGCCACGCGCGGTCGCCATACCTGCCGGATGGCGGCCGATCCCGCCGCGCCAGCGTTTACGCTGGGCACGCAGCCCACCACCACCCAGCACCGCGCCCCCCTACTGATCGAAACGTTCCCGGTGCCGGCAACCGACTCAACTCGACAATCCCCCGCCGGGCCAAGGAGTTGCTGGCTCCCTACCGGGGGCACTTCGGGCTAGCCCGAAGTGCCAGCCGATTTCCAGCCGATAGGCGTGTCAAGTTGTTGCTGCCGGGGGGTTTGCCGGTGTCGGGTGTCATATTGTCCCCAGGTATGACGCCATCAGGTGCGTGACATGCGAAAGGTGTTTACCTGTTTACGGTCTCCAGGCATATCGCCTCCGCCCCCACCCGCTCCTCTCCGCCGGCCCTCCCGCTCCGCGAGTCCTCTCGTGCAGCCGGCACGGTGCAGAAGCACCCCCTCGCCCCCCTCTCCAAGTGGGCGCCCGCTCTCGTCGCGGGAGTGCGCCTCCTCCTCAAGGGAGGAAGCGCAGGCCGACCTCCAGGCGGCGCCTTCGCCAGCATCCGCGCCCTTCCCCACGGCCCTGTCGCCGCGGGGCTGGGACTCCGGAAGCAGCTGGGCCTGGATAGGCTGCTCGCCCCGAAGCCCTCGGCCAGGCGCGCTCAGATCCTGGCCCTGAGCGTGGCCCGGCTCCGCGAGCCCGCCTCGCAGCTGGCCCCGCCAGGGGGCTGGCCGCGGGGCCACCACGGGGAGCCCGCATGCGTGAGCTGTTCTCCGCAGTCACACCGCGGGCTGGCCGCGGCCACCACGGGGAGCCCCCTGAGCACGGGCCTTGATGCGGCAGTGGGCGTGGACGCCCTCCACGGCGCCAGGGACTGGCTTCTGGCGCGCCAGGAGCGGATCGCGCGGTTTCTGGCAAAGCGGCCCCTCGCAGAGGGCGGCCTGGGGCTCTCTGCCCTGCCCTCGGTGGGGATGGGGGCCCAGCGGGTCCCCGGGCCAGGCGCGGCCATTCCCGGGCCGGCACGACGGGCCAGCTGCAGAGCGCGGGCGGCCTGCTGGGCGACCAGGATGGATGGCCGGTGTCGGGGCAGGTCTTGCCCGGCCACCCGGCGGAGCCGGCCCCGCGGTCCTCGCAGGGCGCCCCGCTGCGGGAGCGGAGCTGCCTTGCGCAGGTGGGGCTGGGGGGGCCGGGGGCTGTGGACCGAGGCCCGGATCCGTGAGGAGGGGAGCCTGAGGGGCTGGCCTGGATCAGCGCCGTGAGGGGACCGGCCCTCCGTTCACTGGTGGAGGCCGGCGCCGGCGAGCTGGCGCTCTGCGCCGAGAGCGACTTGGCGGTGATCCCCAGCGAGGCCTATCCCGGCGCGCGCCTCCTGGCCTGCCGCCCCCCGCTGCTGGCCGCGGCACGGGCCCGCAAGCGTCCGGCACGGCTCGAGGCCCCCGCGGCGCGGCTCGCACCGCCTGCCGCCGCGCCACGGCGCGAGCCGCGCCGGCTCCAGGGGGCCGGGCAGAGCGGGCAGCGGGGCAGAGCGGGCAGCGGCACGTCCACGCTGGCCAAGCCCTGCCCGTGGGCCATCGACGCTGACGGGGTCTTCACCGACCAGCGAGCCGCCGCCGCCCTCGCCGCCGCGGCTCGGCGCGACGGGCTCTCCATGCTCCGGCCCAGCCGGCCGCCGGGCGCCCTCGACGGGCCCGGCACGGCCCGTGCCTCCAAGTGGTTGAGCGTGGTGGCACGGGCCTGCCGCCGCCTGAAGACCGCGGCCCTGAAGGTCCGCCCCGTCTCCCCCCACCCCCCGCCCCGCGCCGCGCCCCCGGCTGCCTGTGCCTGCTCGCCTCCTCCGTCGAAGGGCCCAGGTGCCAGAGAGTGAGGTCCCTGCGGTTCGACGACGAGGCGGCGGCGGACGGCGCCGCGGCCCGGCGGGCTGCCGGCGGGCCGCCGGCAGAGGGCTCGGTGCGCGCCCGGGCCAAGGCGGCACCGCAGCGGACGCCCGCGGGGGAGCCGGGGCACCGCTTCTCTCCCCGCTTCGGCGCTCGCGCCCCCCTCACCCGCCCCCCCGGGGCGCCCCGCCTTGCGGGCGCCGCCCCCTTCCCGGGCACCACCCGGCCCACGCCACTCCAGAGCAAGGCACGCAAGCTCCTGGACGTGACGCCAGAGGGGACCCAGTCAGACGCCGCTGAAATTGTTCGCATGGCATTCCTCTCAGATACTTGCGCCTGTTCGGCGCTGGAACTTCGGCCTAGGGTCAGGCCCCGGCAGCGGCCGGCAGCGGGGGAACAGGACCGCCCCCGCCCCCGCCTGGTCGAGTCAGGCCCCGGCAGCGGCCGGCAGCGGGGGCGCCGATGGCGCTAGGCGCCCGGTGGCGGGCGCGCTCGCTCAGGGGCTTTCGCCACGGGCCCGGCTCAATGGCCGGGGCACAGGCGCAAAATCGCCTCCCGGAGCCCGGGAGCCGGAGGGAAGGGAGGGAAGGGGCCCGGGGCCCCTTGCCCGTTGCAGACCGGGAGGACGGGGGGGGGTTGCATGCGGGGGGGGGAGATAAGGTAGCTTTCAATCAGTCTGCCAGAAGGAGGTTCCCATGATTTTCAGAGATGCGTCGATCCCCCGCGATTTGCTTGATTCAAGTTACTTCATCCCACCAGAGGGCCATGCCCCCGAGGACCTCAGGGACCTGCTGAAGGAGATATATAAGGAGTATCTAGCGCACTACGCCGACCCCGACAGGCAGTACTGGAATGAGACGCATCAGGCCACGGAGGGCAAGGATCTCTTCCTCTTCATGCCGGACAACGGGGTCGACACGATCTGGGACTTCGCCCTGGAGGACAAGATTCGCTTCATGCATTTCGCGGGGACGTTTCGCGATCTGACCTTCGCGGTCGATACGACGGCCCAGACCATCACCATTCGGTATGATGAGAGCGGCAGCCAGATCACGCTGCACAGGGCGGCGGCGCTCATCGGCCCGGATGGAGAGTCCCTGCTGACGGCGGCCAATTTTTATTTCGCGCAGACGGACCGGGATCGGGACCGGGACGGGGTCGTGCGGGAAGGCGGCTGGGACCCCGTCGTATTCCGTGGCGGCCACGGCGACGACACCTTGACCGGCGGCTGGGGCAATGACGAACTGTACGGCGGCCCGGGCGACGATCTCCTGGACGGGAGCTGGGGCGACGACATTCTGCGGGGCGGCAAGGGCAACGATATTCTGGACGGGAGCCACGGCAATGACGAACTACACGGCGGCCCGGGCGACGATACCCTCGAGGGTGATGGGGGCAGTGAACTGCACGGCGGCCCGGGCCAGGATATCCTGAGCGCTTCCGGCAGCCCCTTCGAGGACGACAAAAGCGAACTCTATGGCGGCGGGGGCGATGATACCCTGTCCGCTTCCGGCGGGAACAATAACGAACTGCATGGCGGCAATGGCCAGGATATCCTGAGCGTCGGCGACGGCAATAACAAACTCTATGGCGGCAACGGCAACGATCTCCTGGAGGTGAGCCACGGCAATAACGAACTCTATGGCGGCAAGGGCAACGATATTCTGGAGGTCAGCGGCGACGGCAAAAGCGAACTCTATGGCGGCGAGGGCAACGATCTCCTGGAGGTGAGCGGCGACGGCAAAAACGAACTCCATGGCGGCAAGGGCGACGATATTCTGGAGGCCAGCCACGGCAATAACGAACTCTATGGCGGCAGGGGCGACGATATTCTGGAAGTCTCCTGGGACGACCAGCGCTTGGTGGGCGGCAAGGGCGACGACACGCTGGTGAGCGGCGGGGGGGCCGATACCTTCGTCTTTCGCGAGGGCGACGGGCACGACACCATCGAAAACTTCGGCTACGGCTGGAGTGGCAGCCACGACGGGCATTCTACTCCCGAAGCCAGAGATGCGGCCAAGGCCCAGGCGCGGGCCAATGGGGAGGTGGATATCATCGAGCTCCATCTCAAGCTGCCGGCCACCACGACGGCGGCGGCCGCCTTCGCGGGCCTGCAGATCAAGGCACAGGGGGCCGATACCGTCGTCGGCTACGGAGCGGGGGACGATACGATTACGCTCGAAGACGTGGCGCCGAGTTCCCTGACCCTGGACGACGTCGACTTCGTTTTCGTCGGCTAGGCCGGGGCGCCCGCAGACCAAGCCTGGGCCTAGGTACAATCGACATTCATGATTCCCCTTGATGTTATGGTGTGATTCCTAGCGTTCCCACTGATTGTCGGTTGGGGAGAGGCGATGGTGAAACGCTATGCGTGGACAGAGGGGCAGGGGGGGGGGGCATCGAAGGCCTGCTGCTGGGCAAGCCGGGCGACCCGGGGCGGGCAAGTGTGACCACCCGGCTGTTCGTCACCGCCGTGCGGTGGGGGCTGCGCTCGGGCGCCCCCGGACCCGCCCTGCCGCCGCGCTCCGGGCAGTGGAAGTCGGCACCCCAGCGTTTCACGCGCTGGGCCCAAGCGGGCGTCTGGGCGCGGGTGTGCGAGGCCCTGCCGCCGGAGCGCGACAATGAATCTCTGCTGCTCGACAGCACCATCGTGCGCGCGCCGCAGTCGGCGGCCCCCGGCAACGGGGGGGCCGGGAGCAGGCGCTGGGGCGTTCCCGAGGCCGGCTGACGACCAAGCTCCCCATTGCCTGCGACCCGCTCGGTCGACCGCTCCGTGTGCTCCTCTCGCCCGGACCGGCTGGCGGCGCGCCACCCGAGACGACCGCAAAGCCATACACTTCCAAGCCTTCCTCTCTAGCGCGGCAGCTATGGGATGGAGGCGATAACTGGCGATTGAACCTAGGATCTGTTCCCACTATCGCACGGCATCCATGATGAGGGCGAAGACGATGCATCCAAGGAAGAGCACATCGCGTTGCTCGAAGCGCGAGCAGAGGCGGCGGAACCCCTGCAATCGACGCAACACCCGCGCGATTTCATTGCGCCGCGTGGACAGCTCCCGGGCAGACGCCCAAGGGCTCACCCGGGTGCGCCGCGGCGGCCCCACGAGCGCCTACCCCAGTGCCACGGCCAAGGGCCGCGTCTGGGTGCCCGCGGACGCCCGGTCCCTCAGCACCGCGGGAGGAGCGGGGGGCGGGCCCCGGCGAGTCCGCAATTGGCGGCCCGCCGGGGCGGCGGGGGCGGGCCCGGGCGAGCGCGCGCAGGCGAGCGCCGGGCGAGCGTCCGCGGCCCCCCTAGGCAGCGTGGGGGTCCACCCGCCCCGGGAGCGGCCGAGGGATTGAGGCCCGGTTGTTTTCGCGCTCCCGTGCCGGCGGGCGGGACCTGGACGAGGGGGCGGTCGAGCGACCGGGCCGCCCGCGTGAGGCGCACGCTCTGTTCCCGGTGCAGATGCGCGCAGACCCGGGCGCGCCCCCCGGGTTGCGACCAGCGGGGCAGCCGGGGGGAGAGGGGGGGGCCAGGTGCCACATCGGGCCGGCAACCCGCGCCCTGTGCCGCCCTGCGCGGCGACCGACCAGAGGGCGGGGAGCACGGGGCGAGGGGAGAGGCGGACCGGGCCGCGCGGCACCGGGAGATGAGGCGCGATCCGGTCGTCGTGAGCTTGCGTGCGGTCCCTACAGCCAGGAGACCAGAATCATGCAGAATCATGCACATGAGTGTGAACAGGCCCTAGCACAATACCGGAGCGCTGAGCGGCTTGCGAAATAGAATCTTGGACATTGGTTCATCCCCCGTACCACAACAATCGCCCACATCAGCCGGCTTGCGAATGAACAGTTTACGAGGAACCTCCCTCTAGTGGGCATGCACCGGTGTGCCTAATTGCTCGCGCGGGAGGCTGTTTTGGCGCGGGCGCAAGAATCTCAATTCAGAGCCCGACCAGTTTCGCTATCGCCTCGTCAGCCCCTTCCTCGGGCGTCACGTTTCGGCTGCCGAGCCTCCTCGGTTTCGGGAGCTTGCCGTCACGCCGCAGGCGCCAAATCGTCATATCGGAACAGCCCCCGCATTTCTCTTTGAGTTGCTTGTCGGTAATCAGTCGTTTCATCGTTGGTCTCCTGTGCTCTCGCGACCGCACTTGTTGGGATGGTATTGATATGGCTGGCGATGGCTGCAGAAAACCAGTGCAACCCGCGTCGTGGGTTCCAACCGGCTGAATCTGCAGCAGCTGATCACCCGGCACCTCTGCTCTCGGATTCCATCGTGGCCGCGGACGTGGCGCCCGCGGCCAGATCATCAGCCCACCACTGCATCATCCGCGTCCGCCCCTCGAAGCGATCACCGCGGTCGTAGGCACCCTTGACCTTGTTCTGCTCGGTGCGGGCCCAGCCCGTGTTTCACGGCGTCGAGACCACCTCCGGTGCTTCTGGTCCTCGACCTCGGTGACGGCTTCGTTGAGGCTGGTTGAGGCGAGGGCGCGGAATCCGTGGACGGTGGTGCGTCCGTGAAATCCCATCCGATATCCGGCGAAGATCATGGCGTTCTGGCTCGCCGGCTTGTCCTCAAGGCGGCCAGGCGTTAGCCACTGTGAATGGCCCGAGACCTAGTGCAGATCCTCAAGCGCGGCGCGGGCCTGCTGCGACAGAGGAACGCGGTGTTCCCGGCGGTTCGTCATCCGCTCCCCGGGGATGGTCCATATGCCTTCCTCCCGATCGAACTCCACCCACTTCGCTTCGCGAACCTCGCGCTAGGGAGGAGCTGAGGGAGTGGCCTCAATTGGCCGATGGTTCAGTCCTCACCTTCGCAAAACCGCCCCTGCCTGTCATATGGGTAATCCAGGCGAGAATCTGGCCGGGGCCCTGGGGTACGCTCCGTTGTGGGGGGCCGGTAGTGCCGCCGAACTGAAGGGGTGGCTGTGGGGCCTCTACCCGCCGCGGCGTGAGGGGGGACGGTTCTCGACCGGTGCACCTTGGACGGAGAGCCCGAAATGCCCCGCGCTGAGGACGATCCTGCGGCTTGGCATCCCCCTGACAAAGCAGATCTGTCCGGCAAGCCTCATGGTGCACACTTCCCGCCCGGCGAGGGGGATCACAAGAGCCCCCGAAGCCCCGGGCAACCGCCCCCACCACAACCAGTCCCTGCGGAGTGGACCCGGCCATTAACGGTACCCGCTCGCATGAATATCCCCGGGCCGGTCTCCCCAATGAGGACTGGGGGCAGTAGGAACGAATAGCCGCCTCAAGGTGGGGCAAGGTGGCCCAGCAAAGGCCAAACAGCAGGAGGAGGGGGAGGGGGTGATAGCGTGAGACTGGTTCGTCAGAGATCGAACCCTAGGAGATAATTCCCGCGAAGGAATCCACCCCGGCCTGCGGTCACCCCTCCGAGGAGGGATGACCGCAGGCCGGGGAATGAACCGGCTTAACGAATCTTCGGCATGACCTCGGCGGCAAAGCGTTCTATGCCGCTTCGGAAGGTTGCGGCGTCAGGGTAGCACCCCAGTCCCAGCACATAATAATTGGCCCCGGCTTCCTGCATGGCCGAGATGCGATCAATCATGGATTCTGGGTTGCCCTCGCGGATCATGCCGCCGACGATCAGATCGGGCATGGACCGTCCGTGCTTTTCGGATTCCTCACGCAAATGCGCGGCAATCTTGGCCAACTCGCCGGACTGGAGCCCGATCGGATAATAACCGTCCCCCCATTTGAGAGTTCGTTCAATGGACTTGAGGCCAGTTCCCCCAATCCAGATGGGCGGCCGCGCCGGCCGCGGGGCAAAGACGAATTCCGGGAATGTGATGTGGCTGCCGTTATACGAACTCACATCGTGACCAAACAACTGGTGGACGACTTCGAGAGTTTCGTTGGTAATGGCACCACGCTTGCGGGGGTCCACACCTAGGGCTTCAAATTCCGGCCGCATCCAACCGACCCCGGCGCCAAGGATAAGCCGCTCCCCGGAGAGTTCCTGCAGGGTGGCCACCTGCTTGGCCATATATACAGCCGGCCGGTAGGGAAAGACCAGCACGGAAATACCGAGATGAATCTTCCGGGTCAGCGCGGCAAAATAGGCTAGCGTCGTCAGCGGCTCAAAATAGCGCCCCCCCGAGCCTTCGGTCTGATCCGGCGGAATGGCTAGATGATCAACCACAAACGCGGCATCAAAGCCGGCTCCCTCCGCGGCCTGCACACAGGCACCGAGGGTGTCCCGGGTAGCGGCCGGACCCATATTACGGATGACCACGCCAAATTTCATGCGTCTTCTCCTTCGCCGTCCTGAAACAAACGTTCGGCCAATCCCTCGGCGCACATCGCACGCTCATCCCCTCGCAGCAGATCGAAAGACAGATTCGTGAGCATTTTTCCGAGGACTTCATGTTGGAGCACATTGAACTGGCGGTTTGTGGATGTTCCCCTTCGAGGTGAGCCAGGAGGGGCTCCATGGAGCGAGCCCCTCCTGGCTCCTTGCACGCTAGTCGGGTGCCTGCCATGCCCGCGGCCTGCTGGAGTGGAGCGACTTCCTTGGTGGTCAGCGGACAGGATGGCATCGGCGGCTCGCTCGTTTCTCTCTACTGTAAATCTGGAAACAGCCAGGGCGCTTCGTTTTTGCGGCGTTGCTCATAGGCCGTGATGGCGTCCTCGTTTTGCAGGGTGAGCCCGATCTCGTCTAGGCCGTTGAGCAGACAGTCTTTGCGAAACGGATCGACATCGAAATGAAAACTCGTCCCATCCGGGGTGGTGACGGTTTGGGCGGCGAGGTCCACGCACAGTTGGTAGCCCGGCTGGGGTCCGACTGCGGCGAATAACTGATCGACTTCTGCGTTTGTCAGGACGACTGGTAGCATGCCGTTTTTGAAGCAGTTGTTGAAGAAGATATCGGCAAAACTGGGGGCGATGACGCACCGAAACCCATAGTCCAGCAAGGCCCACGGCGCATGCTCGCGCGACGAACCACAGCCGAAATTATCCCGTGCCAGGAGAATGCTTGCCCCCCTGTAGCGGGGGTGATTGAGGACAAAGCCGTCCTGGGGGTTGCCGTCGCTGGTGTAGCGCCAATCCGAGAACAAACCCTCCCGCAGGCCCGTCCGCTTAATAGTCTTGAGATACTGCTTGGGAATGATTTGGTCGGTATCGACATTCACCCGGTCGAGCGGGGCAACAATACCTGTGAGCGTGGTAAAAGCGTCCATAGCGGTTCCTTCATTTGAGAAATGGGTTTTATCCCCAGTTTCTGATATCGACAAAGCGGCCTTCGATAGCCGCGGCCGTGGCCATGGCTGGAGAGACGAGATGGGTGCGCCCGCCCTTGCCCTGGCGTCCTTCAAAATTTCGGTTACTGGTTGAAGCACAGCGCTCACCCGGCTGAAGGGTGTCGGCGTTCATGGCCAGACACATGGAACAGCCGGCTTCGCGCCACTCGAAGCCCGCGTCCTTAAAAATGAGGTCGAGCCCTTCGTCCTCTGCTTGCTTCTTAATCAGGCCGGAGCCTGGCACTACCAAAGCGTTGACGGTCGAAGCGACCTTTCTCCCTTCGGCATACCGGGCGGCAATGCGCAGGTCTTCAATCCGGGAATTGGTACAGGAGCCGATAAAGACCCGGTCGACCGGAATTGCCGTTATGGGGGTGCCGGCTTTCAGGTCCATATAGGCCAGGGCCCGCTGCGTGGCCTCTTGGATCTCAAAAGAGGGCATATCGGCCGGGTCTGGAACGGTGCCGGTAACATCGGTGACCATGCCCGGGTTCGTCCCCCAAGTGACCTGGGGGGCGATGTCTTCCGCTTTCAGTTCCACGGTCTTATCAAAGCGGGCGTCCGGGTCTGACGGCAGTTGCTGCCAAGCCACTACTGCCCGCTCGAACAGCTCGCCCCTAGGGGCGAACGGGCGGTCCTTGATATAGACAAAGGTCTTCTCGTCCGGTGCAACCATACCGGCCCGGGCGCCGCCCTCAATGGACATATTGCACAGCGTCATACGGCCTTCCATGGACAGTGCCCGGACGGCCGAACCCGTGTATTCGATGACATGTCCGGTTCCGCCCGCCGTCCCGATTTTACCGATAATGGCCAGGATCATATCTTTGGCGGAGCACCGCTCGGTCAACACGCCCTCCACCCGCACCTGCATGGTTTTGGCCTTCTTTTGCAGCAGGCATTGGGAGGCCAGCACATGCTCGACCTCGCTGGTGCCGATGCCAAAGGCGAGAGCGCCAAACGCACCGTGCGTGGCGGTATGGGAATCCCCGCACACAATGACCATACCCGGCAGGGTGAGCCCCTGCTCCGGCCCGATGACATGGACAATGCCTTGGCGGATGTCGTCGATATCGAAAATCGGGACGCCGGTTGTCCGACAGTTCTCCTGGAGCGCCTGGATCTGCTTGGCTGCCACCGCATCTTCGATCGGCTTGTCTCGGTCGGTCGTTGGCACATTATGGTCGGGCACGGCTATGGTCGCCTGTGTGCGGCGTACGTGCCGGCCGGCCAGTTGCAGGCCCTCAAACGCCTGTGGAGAAGTCACCTCGTGGGTGAGATGCCGATCAACGTACAAGAGCGCGGTCCCGTCCTTTTCGGTCCGCACCAAGTGCGATCCCCAGATTTTTTCAAACATCGTCCGACCCGCCATAGATAGACCCCTTTACCCTCGCTGTATGACT
The DNA here is from genome assembly GCA_965116085.1 of uncultured Binatia bacterium (SeqCode). Taxonomy (GTDB): domain Bacteria; phylum Desulfobacterota; class Binatia; order Bin18; family Bin18; genus Bin18. The sequence continues at coordinate 1,897,213 of OZ220487.1, read as the reverse complement.
CCCGAAGGAGAAGCTATACCTTTCTCAGATTTAGTGGAGACTGGCAAGATGGAAGGAGCGCAGACGGTATGGTAGAATGATTCTCCTGAGCAAACCGGCTATGGGTCGTCATGGCCCGTCGCTTCAAAAAAACGGCATAAGAGACGATCGTGCAGGGAGAATTTCATGAGCGAATGGACCGTTGACATCAATGAAAAGGACTTTGAGCAGGATGTGCTCGAACGCTCGTACAGCGTTCCGGTTGTGCTGGACTTTTGGGCTCCGTGGTGCGGCCCCTGCCGGGCCATCGGCCCGGTGTTGGAGAAACTCGCGGATGAACACGCCGGCAAGTTTGTTTTGGCAAAGGTGAACGTTGACGAAAATTCCGCCCTGGCCCAGTCTTTTCAGATCAGCAGCATTCCGGCGGTAAAGGCCGTTAGGGATGGGGCTATTGCCAACGAGTTTCTGGGCGCGCTGCCCGAGCCAGCGATTCGCCAGTTTATTGAGAAACTGCTGCCGTCCGAGGCCGACTCCCTGGCGCAGCAGGGCCAGGACCTGCAAGACCAGGGGAAGGATCAGGGCGCTGAGAGTCTCTATCGGGCCGCCCTCTCCAAGGATGAGCGTCAGCCGAAAGCGCTACTCGGGCTCGCCCGTCTCCTCATGGACAAAGAGGAGCATGCTGATGCACTTACCCTGCTCGGTCGTATCCTTCCGCATACGCGAGAGTATGACGAATCCCAGCAGTTGACTGCCCAGATACACGTGAAACAGACCGGGGCTAACGCCGATGAAGAGGCTGCCTGCCGCGGGAGAATCGAGGCTGACCCGAACGACCTGGATGCCCGGTTTGAAATGGCTCAAATTCTTGCGGCCTCGACCCGCTATGAAGAAGCGCTTGGCGAATACCTGGAGATTGTCAAAAAAGATCGCGCCTTCCGGGACGAGGGAGCGCGAAAGGCCATGCTCGAAATTTTCGAAGTGGTCGGTGCTCGGAGTGAGCTGGCGGACCGGTACCGGTCGGAGTTGGCCAGGGTGTTGTTCAGCTAGGCCGGACTGCCGCACCCATCTGCGTCCATGCCCTTTATGCCTAATGCGCTTGCCGCTCTTCCGGGAGATGTCTCAGCGCTTGGGCTTGTATTTCCAATGTTGCGGTGCGGCCGCGCCGCGTCTCGGCCACGCCCTGCAAAACGTCAGCGTTGGCTTCCATCACATCGGTGTTGGCCTTGCTTCGCATTGCTCTGGGACATCGGTAAGAGGCCCCGGGCAATAGGGCCGATCTGTAATAAGCCCTCCCCCCAAGATTGAGCGCATCTACGGTGGTCAGAGGTCCGTGTGCGAACATCGCACTGGAGGGGAAAGGGAGCGTCATGGATGGCTATGGAAGACCGCGCTGGCAGGATTCATGCGTCTTAACTCGGCAGCCACTTCGTTGAGAACGTGCTCGAACATCCTGATTCCCTGCTCCCCTTTATTTCGTTTCCCCTTCAGAGAAACGTTCCTCAAGGAACTCCGTTCCCATCAAGTGATCGCGGCTTTCTCGGCTTTTTCTTGGATCGAACCTTCTCTCGCTCACGAGTTTGTCGAGACAGAACTGCACCGCACTGGATGCTGAAAGTCTAGGCCTGCCGAGTGATGATATCTACGGCGAGACAACAGGGGCCTGAACGCGGGCAGGGTGCGTCGCTGCTTTGCCTGAAAGCCGGTTCGGTGGCCGAGATCGGCACTGCTCAAGGCGGGGGTAGCCGTGCCACATGATCTGATGCCCAGGTTCCGGGTCACGTGCGCGGCCCCGATATTCTCTGAGGTGGGCAACTAGGCACCCGGCGTTGCCGAGGGTTCTGGGGGGCATGGTCTGCTTGATGGCGTCATCGCGGAGGAAGTTCAGTGCTGGATCGGTGCACATCAGTGCGGGTTGGCCGTCGGGGACGTGCCGTCCGAGCGAGGGCATGACCATGAGGTGGCAGGTGATCGCGATATGGATGGCGGTGCCCCGTTGCCGTCGTTCGGCCTTCCGGAACCGCAAGGGCTGGCCCGGCAGCCGGCTTGCAGAAGGTGGAAGAAAGCTTCGGTCTTCCATCGCGGGAGTTATAGTACCCGACGATGTTGGACGCCTACTGTGGGTTGCGGACGGGGGGTGTGGTGAGCGGGAACTGTTGCACCTCTTCGTTTTCGGGCGGGTGGATTTCGATGAGTATGGACGGCAGAGAGATGATGAGTGCGAAGCCGAGGAATGCCACGGCGTGTTTCTCGCCTCGGGCGCAGCGGCACCGGAACCTCTTCGACCGACGTCCCCCCCCCCCCGGTCGCGAGGATAATAGAGTGGCATAAGCTTGAGAGGCCCCGTTTCATGCTGAAATCCGCCCCGTGTTTCTGTCGCTCATATATCGCCAGACGACGGACTACACCAACACCCATTCCCCGCCTTCGTTTTTTGCCATACCTTCTTTTTCCAGTTTAATCAGGTGGGACTGCACGGAGTTCCCGGCTGCGGCGTGCAGAAACTCGGGTACGTCGACATAGATGTGCTTCACTATGTCTGGAGTTTTGGCGAGGCCGGCGGTGAGGGCGTCCAGAACCTGCTGCTCGCGTAGCTCGCGGTGGGCGATATAGTCGCTCAGCTTGCTGTACGGAGCGTGAATTGCCGGGCCGTGGGCGGGATAAATCACGGACAGGTCGAGGTCGAGCAGTTTGCGCAGCGAGGCCATATAGTCAATCAGGCCACCGCCCTCCTCCGGTACGACCGTTGTTCCGGCCCCAAGCACGAGGTCTCCGGTAAAGAGCGCTCTTTCCTCTTCGAGGTAGTAACACAAATGGTCTTTGGCATGGCCCGGCGTATGGATCGCGTACAGGGTGGCCCCGTCGGTCTCAATAGTATCCCCATCTTCGATATAGGTCAGCGGAAAATCATACGCCTGGTCTTTTTCCGGCCAGCGATGTTTTGAGACATGGAGTGCGCCAAACTGTTTCCGCACATTGGGGACCCCGCCGATGTGATCCTGATGCACATGGGTGAGAACGATTTCCTGGAGTTCGGTGGCACCTTTGGTTTCGGACAGGCCCTGTTTCAATAAGGGGGTGTAGACCTCTAGGCCGACTCCCGTGTCGAGCAGCAGGGGTCGTATGCCCGTGCCAACCAGATAGGTGTTGGTGCCGGGGCCGGTGAACGGTCCGGGGTTTTGACCGAGCACGGTCGCAACCCGCTCGCTCCAGATATCGAAGTCGGGCAGCTTCAGCCCGGCCATGGTGTCAGTCACAACACGTTGCGGCATGTCTCAACTCCTCAGGAGGTTGGCGGCAATGGTCTTGAGTTGCATATTCGAGGTGCCCTCGTAGATTTTGCCGATCTTGGCGTCCCGGTAGAATTTCTCGGCAGGATAGTCTTTGGTAAAGCCCACCCCGCCGAAAATCTCCAGAGCGCGTGAGGCCACTCGTTCCCCGACTTGGGAGCAAAAGAATTTGGTCATGGCTGCGGAATGGGCAAATGGTTGTCCGCTCTCTTTGAGGCGGGCCGTGTTATAGACCATCAGCCGGGCGGCCTCAATCTCGGTCGCCAGCTCGGCCAACTCGAATTGAATGGCCTGAAAATCCGCAATCGCCCGTCTAAACTGTGAGCGTTCCCTGGCATAGTCCAGCGCACACTCGAAGGCTCCCTGGGCCAAGCCGGCCATTTGCGCTCCGATCCCAATCCGGCCTTCGTTCAGGGCCTCGATCGCGACCTTATAGCCCTGGCCGATCTCTGCCACAACCTGACTGCGCGGCACCCGGACGTCTTCGAGGATCAACTCACAGGTCGAGCTGGCGCGGATGCCAAGCTTGTCTTCTTTTTTTCCAACGCTGAAACCCGGCATGTCGCGTTCGACCACGAAGGCGGTTATGCCCTTATAGCCCTTGTCCGGGTCGGCATTGGCAAAGAGCAGATACACGCCGGCTTCGGTGCCGTTGGTGGTCCACATCTTTTGGCCGTTCAGCACAAAGGTGTCGCCATCCGACCGGGCGCGGGTCTGCATGGCAAAGGCGTCGCTCCCAGAACCGGACTCGGACAGAGCATAGGCCCCAACCGTGTCCGTGGCGAGGCGGGGGAAAAACCGGGCTTTCTGGTCGGGGTTGAGCCAGCGGGCGAGGGCATTATTGACCAGTGTATTCTGGACGTCCACACAGGTGGCAACCGCCGGGTCGACCCGCGCAAACTCCTCAATGGCCAGAATGGCCATGAAGAAGCTGGAACCGGCGCCACCGTAGCTGGCCGGAATTTCGATGCCCATCACCCCCAGGCCAAAGAGTTGGGTAATCAACTCTTTGGGGATCTTGGCCGCGCGGTCCATCTCCATGACGTGGGGTTTGACCTGCTCCTCGGCAAATTCCCGTACCATAGTCCGAAATAATTCCTCTTCCTCGCTCAGCGTCACTAGAGGCAGATGCGTTGCATGATCCATAGATAGCTTCTCCCCCCTGCTCGGTTGGATAGGATTATTGTTGGCATGTTGCTTCTCGGATGTCCAGCCAGTATATCATCGTGAGAAGACGCTTGCGGACAGTTTTCCTGGTATGAAAATCGGACTTATCGCCGACTCGCATATCCCCGAGGCCATGCCCGAACTCCCCAGCCAGGTGCGGACGGTATTCGCCGGGGTTGACCTGATTGTCCACGCTGGCGATTTGCACTGCCTTGCCGTGCTGGACTAGCTCGAAGAAATCGCGCCTGTGGTGGCGTGTCGGGGCAACGGCGACGAAGGCTCGGGCGGTCGCGCGGTTGTCCCGGAAGATCACCGGCTGCACGAGACCGTTGTGACGCAGTACGAGGGTTACACGCTGGGACTGGCGCACGAAGTGTTGGATCCGAGTGAATATCCGCACTGGCCGATTGAGCGGACGATGGAGCAGGCCTTTGGCCGGCGAACCGATATGATTGTTTGCGGCCATACCCATGTCGAGCGTATCCAGCGCTACGCCGGTGTCCTGATTATTAATCCCGGCAGCCCGACCTATCCACACAATTGTGCGGCTCAGCCGGGCACGGTTGGCCTGCTGACCCTGCAAGAAGCCGGTGGCGGCACGGTTGAAATCTGCGATCTCAAGACGCTCGCCGTTTTGCCGGAGTTTTCGACGACGTTCTGACTCGAAGAAGGGTCCCTGGCAGCGTGACTAGCCGCCCAGACTGATCATCTCGATTTTTTTATGCCCTTTGGGATCGTAACCGCCGCCCGAACGCAAGGCGTCCAAGCGCTCTTCTGAGTAACGGTCCGTCCGTTGGAGCCAGGCCCGCTGCAGCACGTCGAGCAGCCTGGCATCGCTAGCCCCACCGCGTAGCAAGACCTTGAGGTTATGGCCGGTGTTGGCAAAGAGACAGGTCACGAGTCTGCCGTCCGCAGTGAGCCGCGCGCGCGTACAAGACGAACAGAACGGCTCGGTGACCGAGGCGATCACCCCGATATCACCGCTGCCATCGACGCACTGATAATCCACCGACGGGGCGCTGCCGCCTTTTCGGCCGATTTCCCGCAGGGGGAAGTGCCTATTGATAATATCCAGGATTTCCTGCTTGGGCACGATGGTGTCCGACTGCCAGTGATTGGCATTGCCCACATCCATAAACTCAATGAAGCGGATGGCAAAGCCGTACTCAAGCGAGAATGTCACCAGATCGATAATCTCGTCGTCATTCACGCCACGCTTGATCACCGCATTGAGCTTAATCGGTGAGAACCCGTACTCCTTGGCCACAAACAGGCCGTGCAGAACTTTCTGTAAGTCGCCGCGCTTGGTGATGCGTCGAAAACGGTCGGGTCTCAGACTGTCGAGGCTGACGTTCAGTCGGCATAAGCCAGCCGCCTTCAGGGCCGGGGCTTTTTCCGCCAAGGTCGAGCCATTCGTGGTGAGGCAGAGGTCTCGCAGGGCGTCGAGGGCGGACAGGCTTTTGATGAGTTGTTCTAGGTTCCGCCGGGCCAAGGGTTCGCCCCCGGTTAGGCGAATTTTCTCGACCCCGAGTTGAATAAACAGGCGGGCCAGCCGCGTAATTTCCTCAAACGTCAACACCTCGCTTTTGGCCAGCCAGTCATAGTCGTCAAGCGGCATGCAATAGGTGCAGCGAAAATTGCACCGGTCGGTGACGGAAATACGGAGATCCTTGACCGGGCGTTGCAAGGTGTCGAATGGCATGCAGGCTCCTTGAGGCTGCTTAATTATAATGATTTGGCATCGTGAGCCAAGATGAGGGTGGTGTCAATTCAGCCATGGCCCCTAGGAGTCTGACATGATTGGATGGATGGATAGAGGGACTGCAGTTTCGTCCGGGCCTCCTGCGTCGTGAAGCGCCAGGCGACAGTGACCTCGGCCGCATTGCGCCGTTCCCCCCAGGCGGCCGTCTCCGGCCGCCTGGGGTCCCGGTCGGGCATGCGGCGCCGAAGGCATGGCCGCGCCAGCGCCCCGCTCTCGATTGCGGCCCTGTGGAGCCCGCTCCCGTGCGGCGGCGTGGAGCGAAACGCGCCCCGCTTGTGCCCCCGCCTCGCCGCCTCGGGCTCGCCGGCTTCAGACCGCGATGCGGGACGATGTGTGTGCAGATTGTCCAGGACCAGCCCGATCTGCCTGGTGGGGCACTGGGCGGCGGCCAGCGCCCGGAGGAAGGGCGCCCCGGCCCGCGCGGGGCGGCGGGCGGGGGCTTGCACCGTGCGCCCGTTCTCGTGGGGCGCACAGGCCGGGAAGAGGGTGGCCGGGCCGGTTCGGTCATCTTCAGAGTCGCCCCCCTCCGGCTGCCCGGGCCGCCCGGGACGGGGGAGGCGGGGGGCCTGCGTCGGCGGCTGGCGGGGCTCCTCCCGGCCCCCCAGCCCCTCGGCCCCGGCAAAGTCCCGCTGCTCAAGGTCCAGCCCCGCCGCCCTCGCTGCCCCGCCCTGGGCGCGCCGGGGCGGTGGAATGCCCCCGGACGGCTTCCGCCCCAGACATCAATGATGAGGGCGAAGAGGATGAATCCAAGGAAGAGCACATCGAGTTACTCGAAGCGCGAGCAGAGGCGGCGGCCCCACGGGCGCATACCCCAGTGCCACGGCCCAGGGCCGCGGCTGGGCGCCCGCGGACGCCCGGGCCCTCAGCACCGCGGGAGGAACGGGGGGCGGGCCCCGGCGAGTCCGCCACGGGCGGCCCGCCGGGGCAGCGGGGGCGGGCCCGGGCGAGCGCGAGCAGATGAGCGCCGGGCGAGCGTCCGCGGCAACCAGATGCATCGTGGGGGGCCACCCGCCCCGGGAGCGGTCGAGGGATTGAGGACCGGTTGTGTGCGCGCCCCCCCGTGCCGGCGGGAGGGACCTGGACGAGGGGGCGGTCGAGCGACCGGGCCGCCCGCGTGAGGCGCCCGCTCGGTTCCCGGTGCAAATGCGCGCAGACCCGGGCGAGCCCCCCGGGTTGCGACCAGCGGGGCAGCCGGGGGGAGAGGGGGGCCAGGGGCCACATCGGGCCGGCAACCCGCGCCCTGTGCCGCCCTGCGCGGCGACAGATCAGAGGGCGGGGAGCACGGGGCGAGGGGAGAGGCGGACATTAGCGTGAACAGACCCTAGCTTGCTGACGCGCCGCTCCCCTCCCGGCCCCCGCCGATCTCGCCCCCTGGCCTCGCGGGCGCGGGCCGGAGTAATGCGGGAATCGAAGGAGACTTCGCACCAACCCCCTGGCCTCGCGGGCGCGGGCCGGAGGTTCCGCTGCCCCTCGACGCGCGGCGGCCGGAGCAGCCGCTGACCGGCGGGCGGGGCCCCGCGCCTCGGGGCCCCGCCCCTTCGGGCCCTCCCCCGCCCCGGCTCTCCCGGCCTGCCCCCCCCCCCCCCCCCGCCCGCGGGCGCGTGAAGGGCGCGCGGCCTGACAAGCTGTCGGGTCTCGGGGGGCTTCTGCCGGGACGGCGGACGGGGGGACCGTGCCGGGCGGCGACAGGCGGGCCCAATGGACCTGAGGTGGAATCAACTGGAAGCAACAACGGTTGACGGGCACTCGGGGAGGCAGGGGCCCCTTAAACCGGCCTTCACAATCACGCCTTTGACGACCGTTTCAGACGGGTGGCTGTTCGAGGGCGGCTCGAACGGGCCGGCAGGGCTCGGCGACCCCCACGGGAAACTACCGGCGAAAGCGCCGGGAAAATCCGCCGGCCGGGCTCGGCCTTCAGCACGACTGTCGCCCCGCGACAGGCGGGAGCGGCCCGCCTTCCGGAGGGCGAAGCGCCTCAAGGCGTTCGGCGGCTTGTCGTGGGGGAGACGGGACGCCGACCGAGGGCGGATTTCAGAGAGCGGCAGCCGGCGGCGCGGGCGGGGAGCCTGAAGCCGGGACGCCACCGGGGGCTTCATTCCAGTGGGCGTCGGCTGCCGGCCCGGCAGCCGATGCCCGGATGACCCATCCGGGAGCCGGGAGCCGGCGACGGAGGAAGCGCCCGGCGGGGGCGCGGCCTGCTCCTCCGCACTCACCGCTCCCACACCCTCCATACCCCGGCCTCCAGTTCACCCCCCCCCTGCGTCTAGCCGCCCGCCCCCGTTGGCGGCTTGGCGGCGCGGGCGGTCAGCCCGGAAAGTCGAAATCGGCCTCGGTCAGGTGCGACGCCTGGAAATCCAAAAGCACGATCGAGAAGGTGTTGGCAGGGGTGCCGATCACGGTGTCGGCGCCGCTTTGCTTGATATCAAGGTCGGCAAACGTGAGACCCCCCTTGATGACGAGGATGTCCTCCCCGTCCTCGAAGTCGTGGATGGTGTCGGTGTCGGATTCGTTGTCGACACCGAACCGGTCGGCACCCGCGCCGCCCCACAGATCGTCGTTGCCCTTGCCCCCCGTCAGCGTGTCGTCACCACCATGGCCGTGGACGCGGTCATTGCCGGCCCCCCCGTTGAGGGTGTCGTCGCCCTGTACCCCGGGGTAGGGGTAGTTGTCGGCGTAGAGAATGTCGTTGCCATCCCCCCGTCGAGCGTGTCGCTGTCAGCCCCGCCCCGGAGGGCGTCATCGCCGGCCCCGCCGTCGAGGATGTCGTCGCCCTCCTCGCCCCGGAGGGCGTCATCGCCGGCCCCGCCGTCGAGATAGTCGCCGCCCGCCCCGCCTTTGAGGGTGTCGCCGATACGGCGGGCGGGAGGGAGGTCGGGGACGACTTCTTCATCCCCGCCGTCGAGGATGTCGTCACCGGCCTCGCCGTGGAGGTAGTCGCGACCGGCCCCGCCGTAGAGGTAGTCGTCGCCGGGCCCGGCGTAGAGCCAGTCTCCGTCACCCTTGCCGCCGTCGAGGGTGTCGTCACCCTTGCCGCCCCGCAGCGTGTCGTTGCCCTTGCCCCCCGTCAGCGTATCGTCGCCCTTCCGGCCTTTCAGGACGTCGGCGCCGTCGCCGCCCGTCAGTATGTCCGTGCCCCTGCCGCCGATCCTAGTGATACCTTGTGCCATCACAGTCCTCCTTGAACCCCCCCGGTCTCGTCAGCCACCCCGGGTTTGCCTCGCCCTACATAGTCCATACATTACCGATACAGGGTGTTGTTTTACCCCCCCCCCCCCCGGGGCTCTCTCCGCCTCTGAACGCCGTGCGCGCGAGGGCGGTGTTCGCAGCCAGCGGGCAGATCCTGGGCTTGCCCGGCGGGCAACGGCGCTCCTGGGCCTGGAGGATGGACAGGCCGGTCAGGGCAGCGCAGAGTGCCGCTAGTAGTCCACCGACATTGTATTGATGGTTTTTTGTGGGGTAGTATTCCTGTGTCGGCCTCCGTTGGAATCCGGCCCGTGCGGATAGCCACCCGGGCAAGCTGGCGAACAGGCAGGCCGCCGCGGCCCCATGGGCAGGGCCGGACAACGGGAGCGGCGCAGGCCCGCAGGTCTTGGGCGCACGGACAGGAGCGGCGCCTAGGGCCAACTCTCGGGGCAGGAAGCTCTACCGGGTGCCCCTTCTCGGCGCAGGAGCGCCGGGAGCTGAAGGCGCTCGCCGCCGGCCCCGGGGCCGCCGGGCGTCGGCGCCGGGCACCGGTCCTGATGCGGGCCGCCGCGGGGGGCGCCGGCGCGCGGCGTGGCGAGGCCGCCATGGCGCAAGGGCGGGGCAGCGGCACGGCGCCGGTCGAACGCGGGCGCAAGCGCGGCGTTCTGGAGGGGCGGGACGCCGCCCGCAGCCGCAAGGCGCAGGGGACCCGTCGGTCGAAACGGCGGGCCGGGGCGCGGGCGGCGAAGCGGGGCGCCCGGGCCTGCTCGGCCCCGCCCGCGGGCTGTGCCCGCGGGACGCGGAAGTGGCTCGCCGGTCGTCTGGTGGAGAGGGAGAGCGGCGAGCGCCTTGCGGAAGAGCCGGTCAGGGAGACGCTCAAAAAGAGCGCGCCAGCCGGGGCGGAAGCCGTCCGGGGGCATTCCACCGCCCCGGCGCGCCCAGGGCGGGGCAGCGAGGGCGGCGGGGCTGGACCTTGAGCAGCGGGACTTTGCCGGGGCCGAGGGGCTGGGGGGCCGGGAGGAGCCCCGCCAGCCGCCGACGCAGGCCCCCCGCCTCCCCCGTCCCGGGCGGCCCGGGCAGCCGGAGGGGGGCGACTCTGAAGATGACCGAACCGGCCCGGCCACCCTCTTCCCGGCCTGTGCGCCCCACGAGAACGGGCGCACGGTGCAAGCCCCCGCCCGCCGCCCCGCGCGGGCCGGGGCGCCCTTCCTCCGGGCGCTGGCCGCCGCCCAGTGCCCCACCAGGCAGATCGGGCTGGTCCTGGACAATCTGCACACACATCGTCCCGCATCGCGGTCTGAAGCCGGCGAGCCCGAGGCGGCGAGGCGGGGGCACAAGCGGGGCGCGTTTCGCTCCACGCCGCCGCACGGGAGCGGGCTCCACAGGGCCGCAATCGAGAGCGGGGCGCTGGCGCGGCCATGCCTTCGGCGCCGCATGCCCGACCGGGACCCCAGGCGGCCGGAGACGGCCGCCTGGGGGGAACGGCGCAATGCGGCCGAGGTCACTGTCGCCTGGCGCTTCACGACGCAGGAGGCCCGGACGAAACTGCAGTCCCTCTATCCATCCATCCAATCATGTCAGACTCCTAGGGCCTGTTCACACTCATGTGGATGATTATGCATGATGCTGGTCTCCTGGCTGTAGGGACCGCACGCAAGCTCCATACGCCCGGAGCGCGCCTCCTCTCCCGGTGCCGCGCGGCCCTGTCCGCCTCTCCCCTCACCCCGTGCTCACCGCCCTCTGGTCGGTCGCCGCGCAGGGCGGCACAGGGCGCGGGTTGCCGGCCCGATGTGGCACCTGGCCCCCCCTCTCCCCCCGGCTGCCCCGCTGGTCGCAAACCGGGGGGCGCGCCCGGGTCTGCGCGCATTTGCACCGGGAACAGAGCGGGCGCCTCACGCGGGCGGCTCGGTCGCTCGACAGCCCCGTCGTCCAGGTCCCTCCCGCCGGCCCGGGGGCGCGCACACAACCGGTCCTCAATCCCTCGGCCGCTCCCGAGGCGGGTGGACCACCACGATGCATAGGGGTGCCGCGGACGATCGCCCGGCGCTCGCCTGTGCGCGCTCGCCCGGGCCCGCCCCCGCCGCCCCGGCGGGCCGCCAATTGCGGACTCGCCTGGGTCCGCCCCCCGCTCCTCCCGCGGTGCTGAGGGCCCGGGCGTCCGCGGGCGCCCAGACGCGGCCCTGGGCCGTGGCACTGGGGTAGGCGCCCGTGGGGCCGCCGCGGCGGAGCCGGGTGAGCCCTTGGGCGTCTGCCCGGGAGCTGTCCACGCGGCGCAATGAAATCGCGCGGGTGTTGCGTCGCTTGCAGGGATGCCGCCGCCTCTGCTCGCGCTGCGAGCAACTCGACGTGCTCTTCCTCGGATGCATCGTCTTTGCCCCCATCATCAATGCGTTGCGATAGCGTTAACAGGCCCTGACCTGGAAACCGCCAGGGACCGACCGCGCACCCCCTTATTCGCGAAACAGGGCGATGCACAAGGCCCGGAGTCCACCGGCCGACTTCCGCCGCCGCTTCACCAAAGCGACTGCCGATCAGTCCGACAGGTGCGCCTTCCGGGCTCGGACCACGGGCTCGCGCCGCGAGGGCCCGCCCGCCAGATGCAGGAACAGCACCCGCCGCACGGCAGCCAGCGACTTGTCCTTGCGCAACCCCTTCAACACCCCCGTCTCGCGCGCAAGCGCCTCCTCGCAGCGGGCGACTGCGCACCATAACAAGAAGCCAACACCATGAACAAGTTAACGCTTATGGGGGGCACCCCGCTAGGGAATCACTTACTCCTCGGGCACGGGCCTAATCGCCCGCCACCACCCCATCCCTGGTGACGGGATTGGCGAGAGGGCTAACCGAGCCCGTGGTTCTGGCCAACCCCGCGCCCCATGGGGGAAGGCATCTCGTTGCTGGCAAGATCGACAAGTAAGGAAGATCAATCCCGCGACCCACAGGGGGGAAGGGAGAGGGTTGACGTGCTGTAGTGGCGAGCTTAAGTTCCGGGTCCAAGTCCAAGAATGTAGAGGAGTGACACTGATGACTATTGATCTCTACCTCCGCATCGCCTGTCCCCGGCCAAGTGCTTCCGGCGCGCCGCGTCACCCCGGCGGCCGACTCCGCACCCCCGGGCGCCTGAAAGGCTGGGCCGCCGCCAGTGCCCTCGCGGTCCCGTTGGCCGCGATCCCCGTCGTGCTGACGCCGACCCCGCTACCGGCTCAGTCTGCCGCCCCGGTCCGGCCCAGCCCGCCCCGCCCCCTGCCCGTCGCCGTCGGTGACACCGAGGCGTTGCTGACCTGGACCACCGGTGGCCCCGGCGTCGGCGGGGCGTGTACGGCGACACTCTATTACGTGGATATTCTTGAACCCAACGACAGCCTTGTGGCAACGTCCACCCCCATGGATGCCCCCGCTTCGGGCACCCTGCGGTGGTTCGTGGACGGGTTGGCTCCCGCCACCGCCTACCGGGGCGAAATCACGGCCTACGGCGCCGCCTGTGATGAATACGCGACCGGGACGGTCGCCCTCACGACCACCGGGGCCAGTGCCAGCAGCGATCCGACCGCACCGGCGGGCAACGCGAAGCAACGGCCCTTCCCGGTGCGCACCTTGCGGAACCAGGTGTCGGGCACCTCCGCGACCGTGACCTGGGAGGCGCCCCGCGCCGACGCCAGCCCCCACCGGTGCCGCACGAGTACCCCTCCAGCGTACGGTTGGTATCTTTACGACGAAACCGCCGACAAGGTCATTCAGGGGACAGACATAGACGGCCAGAGCACCCAGACGTTCAGCGGGCTGACGCCGGGCACCAAGTATGTCTTCCGCGTGTTCGCCTACTCGGCTGAGTGCGACGCCCACTCGGTGTCCTCTGAGGTGGCGTGGACGCAGCCGCCCCGTTGTCCGTTACCTCCTTTTGGCTATGTGGGCCCGAATTCCCCCCAGAATGAATGATGGCAGGCTCGGCCGCGCCCGGGCATCCCGAGCGGTATGAATGTGGCGGGTGGAGACACTGCGTCGAAACCGCCGTCCCGGGTTCCCGCTTGACCAGCGGTCGGCCTTCCATTCTCGAAGAACAATGTTCGCCCATTGTGCAGAAACTGGAATCGTGTCGATTGGAAAAGACGGTGGAGGTATTGGAAAACCACCTCCACCGTCGGGCCTCCCCGCTCACCAGTGGATTTTCCGCCGTCTATATCTAGGAGATCAGTTCCTCAGCTTTGACGCGTTCCCCACGGCGATGCAGTATACAACCCGACTGCGAGACCACCGGCCTTGTCAGCCGGCGCGGGGTACTATCGAGATCGTCATCGCCGATGTCCACAAGCTCGCCGACGCGATGGAGCGGCAGGAGGAGCAGCGAAGCGGTGAAGGCAGTCCGGGGACTGATCAAGCGCCTTGTGCCCCCCCCCCCGCGAGAAGTGGGGCGAGGACCGGGGCCCTGCCTAGCTTCTGTCGAACCGGGCTTGGCCCCGCCGGATGCCCGGCACCCTCGGGCTCCGCGCCACCCTGCCGGCCCCAAGCCCCGCGCTCTCCGAGAGACCCTCAAGGCCCCAGAGGCACCGGCGTTCTGCTCCAGTTACCCGAAAGATCCGCCTCCCCCCTAAAGGGGCCTTCGCCAAGCTCCAGGCACCCCTGCAAAAGGCCGCGGCCCGCACCGGCCAAACCCGCTGTGCGGCCCCCGACGCTCTCGACGCCAGCCCCCCAGGCGCCCGAAGCTTCTCCTCTAACAGACGGATATGAACCCGAATGAGGCGAATCTGCCCTAGAGGCAGCGGGAGCTGCCCGGATAATTCCTCCCAATCGGGATAACCTGATCGTATTCTTGCGTGTCGGTCCCCCGGAAGTACGAGAAGTTGAGGCCGACCACCCCCAGGCCCTCCGCGATCGCTTGCCCGTTTTGCGTCGCATCCTCTCCCGGAGGAAAAACTCTCCCCAGCCCCGTGGCTTCCGCACCGGTGTCCGTCACCACCCTCGCCTCACTCGTGACCTCCACCGTATTGTTGAAGAGCCGGAACGCGCCCGACAAGGCCGCCAAGGTCCCCACCTGCGCCCCGTTGCACGACAGCACCGTCTGGGCCCGCCGCCACCTCCAGCGCCACCTCCTGCGCCAGCGCCGCCGGCACGAACGTGCAGGTATTGACATTCTTGGCCAGCAGCACCTCCCGCGCTTCCAGCACCACTTTCCCCTGCCCGTCGAACACCAGCAGGCTGAGCGGGTCCGTGCCCGCCACCTTCTCCCCGTCGGCGTCCGTCCCCGTATAGGTGAGATGATTCATCGGCAACGTCAGCACCCTTGGTCTGGGTCCGCACGTTCGCATCGTCCAGGGCCGTCCACCCGCCGACATAGACTGATCTCTAGGAGCTAGCGATTGTACAGTCGTGTCCCGTATTCGTTAAGGCCAGAGAGATCGCCTCTCCGTTCTCTCTCTTCTGCGAGGCACTCCCATCATTCTGCGAGGTCCAGCACCCGTCTCCGTCATCCCCATCCGCCGTCATGAGCCCCGCTGAGGCAGCCCCCTTCCCGCAGAGGGCCAACGGGGTGGCGAGGTAGGTCGACGAGAAACCAGAGACCGCCGAGATCAGCGTCGCCGACCCGGTGGCCAGGAACTGAACCGCCCCGTGGTCGGGCTCGGTATCCGCATCCGACCCGTCCACCAGCCTCTTCGTCGGCGCGACCCACGCGTCCAGCCACCCACTGCTGACGCCGCCCAAGGAGACCACCTCCCCCGGCTTCGGAGTGGACTGCACCGGCGCGCCACGGGCCGGCGGGTCCAACTCGACCTGCGCGTCACATCCCCCCGGGTCCACCACCGTGAGCCCCGCCTCACTGAGCGTGGCCGTCCAGGAGTTGGCGGGCAGGAAACAGATCTTGAGCGAGGCCACCACCTTGTTCATCGCATCCCGTACGGCCACCTTGACCACGACTTTCTCCTCCATGGACACCTCATTCATCACCCCGCCGGGCCGGTGCAGGTGCACATTCGTGTTCGTGGCGTTCTCGGTCGACCAGTAGGGGAACAAGAAATGGGTACCTATCCCATTGAACGAATTGACGTAGGGATGCACAGCCTCAGCGGGGGGGAGGGGGGACAAGCCCAAGGGTTGTCATCGCATTTGATTTTCTCAGCACCACTGGAACGACCCGCCTGCGGTTTGGCCGACCTGAGACCATGGCCCCACGCTCTTGCCGCCGGTTATCAGCAACGAGGGGGAACGGTGAAGATGGGTCGGCCAGCCATTGAAGGGGGAATATACCCCTCCACGCTGCCCCGGTCAATTCTGCCTTCCTGAGCGACCGGACCAAGCGGATAGGCTGGCGGATCCGGGTTAACAGGCCCTAGCCTGCCCATCCGTAAACGTCTATGGCAGCAGATTGTAAAACGTAAAATCCGGGAACAGATTACGGCCCTACAAGACTGTGGGATTGACAGCGCGCCTCTCCGACGGCTGGAGACTGCGGTCAAGTCTGGAGACAGTGAAAATTGTGAAGCACAGGCCACTCGGACTTACTGGTCGCTACTCATGGGCGATAGCTTTCGGCGCAGTGATGATGGATTGAGTATAAATGCTTTACTGAACTATGGCTACGCCATCATGCGAGCTGTAGTTGCACGGGCCCTAGAGCAGCATCCGATCCTGTGGGGCGGTATCCCGCGGCGTTGACGGAGGTGTGGCCTTCTGGGGGAGAGCAGGGGGGTGAGAGGGGGCCGCTGGCGCGCCCCAAGCCGGCGCCGGTGCGCGCGGCGGCCGGTCGGCGGCGGGCCTGGCGCGGGGCGCCGGCCAGGGCGCGGGGAGAGCAGGCGGGGCGGTCTGGGGGCCGGCCGAGGAGGTGGGCGCCGGCGTCCTCCCTGCTCTTGCGGGCCTGGGGCCCCGTATGGCTGGAGCGGGTGTCCAGGACGCGGAGGGCGCCGGGGCGCAGTGTGGGGGCGCGGCCCTCCTTGAGGTAGGTTCGCAGGCGTCTCGGTCGAGGGCGCCGGGCCGCCCGACGGGGGCGCTCCTGCCGCGCCGCGTGAGGCCAGCGACGCAAGGGGTGGTGTGCCCGGGTCCGGGGGGGGGCCAGGGGGGTCTTGGCCCCGGGCTCGGCGAGGACCACCCACCGGTCGGGGTCAAGACCGGGGGACGGGCGCGCCCGGCGGGCCGCGGGTGCCGCCCGGGCGGGCCGGCGCCGCCGCGGGGCCGGGCTTTGTTGGCGCGGGCGGCCATGGCGCCCAAGGACGCGCGGGAGCGCCCCGGAGCGGCAGACCAGCCCCCGCGCCCCGAGAGCCGCACGTCACTCCGCAAGGGGCATGGCCGGCGCCTCCTCAAGACGGGGCTGGCTCCCGCCGCGCGACGGGCGCCGCCCAACACCCACGCCCGCCGCCCCGTGGCGCATGCCCGCGCCAACCGCCGATCGCACGCGAAGGCGACGAGCCAGGGCAAGCGCTCTCGCCCTCCACGCCGGCCTCCTCCACCCGGCCGATCTCGTGCATCACCAAGCCCAAGCGCCGTGAAGCCCCCGACGATGCAATCAGATCACGCTCTAGCAGCACGGCCTGGGTCTGGGCATCATCCTCCGCCGCGGCGGAAGCCTCCCAGGTTTTTCCCCGGCCCATTCGCTACGGAGCATGAACAAGCAGCCCACCCCCACCTTGCACAAACTTGGGAGCGGATCCAAGCAAACCGCTATGATCGGCGCCAAGACGGCGGGCCACCCGGACGAGACTGGGCTGCTGACGGACAAGGCTCGGGGCTACAACTCGGGGAGGCGTTCCTGGCACAGGCGGGCCTCCCCGTCCCTTTCTCTCACTACCAAGTTGAGGTGTCATACCAGCGGCCATGGGTCAGAACCGCTAAGCCTCGCTCGGCGGAGGTTCCCCCTTTCGGGGCGAGGCCCCGACTCGGGGGCCAGGCGACGGAGGGAGGGCCCTGCTCTCGGTTCCCATCCACGACCGTTGGTATTACGACCTCAATTGAGACACCACCCGAGCAGCCCTTGCTGCTGGCTCAGACCTACCAGCCCGGCGCTTGCGGGCCCGATCCGCGGCCCGCAGGGGGGGGGGGGGGGGCGGCAGCCCCTGAGGCGCGCGCCCGGCTATGCCTCGCTGGTGCTCTCCCCTAGGTCCCTCTCGTCGCAGAGCGCCAGCGCGACGGCGCCGGCCTCCCCCAGGGCGCGGAGGGCCGGGCCCCGCAAGGCCCTGATCCAGTCCAGGCCCGCCGGCTTCACCGCCTCGCGCAGGCGCGCCTCGGTCAGCAGCCCCCGGGCCCCCACCAGCCCCCCCCTGCGCCAGGGAGAAGCGCTCCCGCAGCGTGGGGATCTGGGAGGCCAGCGGGGCCGGGGCCGCCGGGGTGCCGGGGCACACGTCCACCGACACCGGGCCGCCGGCCCGAGCACACAGCAGGCCGCACGCGCTCTGCCGCGTGCCCTTCTGGCCAGCCCGCCAGCCCGCCATCCCGCCATCCCGGGAATGACCCCGTTTGGCCAGGGGACACGCGCTCCCCTCCATCCACTACGGCAGTCAGGTCAGAGAGCACCAGGCAGCCTTCTTCGAGGTGCCGCCTTGCCCGGGCCCGCTCGCTCCTCTCCTGACGCGCCAGGAGCCAGGTGCGAGACAACAACCCGAGGACGGGTTGTTGTCCTCCTCTCCTGACGCGCCAGGAGCCAGGACAGGGCGCCGGAGAGGGCGGCCTCGTCCCTCTCCGCATCCAGGATCTCGCCCAGGGGGCTGACCGCTGTCGCCCCGGCCCGCCCCCGGGCCGGGGCCCGCTGCGAGGCGGGCTCCAGGAGCCGTGCGGTGAGCCTGGCCAGGACCTGAGCGCGCGCAGGCGAGGGCGGCGGGGCGATCAGCCTGTCCAGTCCCCGCTTCTTCAGGGGTCCCCGCACCGCGGCGCCATGACCGGGGGGAAGGGAGCGGACGATGTCGCAGGCAGCGGCGAGACGGCGGACGGCGGTTTTGCCCTTGCGCAGCATACGCACTCCCTCGATGAGAGCGGGCGACCCCTTGGCAAGGTGGGCGCGGGGGCGCTTCTTGACCGGTCCGGCTGCGCGGCAGGACGCGCGGAGCCGGCGGGCGGGCGGGGACGAGCGGGTGGGGATGGAGGCGATATACCGGGCGACTGGATATCGGCATACGAGCCATGCATGTCACGCATCCAACACACTATTACATGGGTCCACTCTGACGCACGAAAAATCCGACAACCCACGCTTCATCAAGGGCTTGACCTGCATTTCAGCCGGAATTTTCTGGAACTTCGGGTTAGCAGGCGGCGTTGCCTCAGTCTCGCTGTGCTCGCCGGCGAGTCTGGCAAACGAACTCTTCACCTACGAGGGGGGGGGGGACATTGTTGACCCTGACCGACTACTGTCAGGCGGAACGCTTGGCCCTGGACGATTTCCCCGAAGCCGCACAGCTCATCCAGCGGGGCGAACAGGACGGCGTGCTCAAAAAACGGACGCCCTCCGAGGTCAGTCAGTTGTTGCTGCACGGCTATGGGGCGCGCCTCGGGCAAGAGCGCGACCTCGTCGGGGTGTGCGCGCTCTTGCCCTATGCCACCGACAAGGCAGGAGAAATAGCCGGTCTCTACACCCTCGGACGATTCCACGGCGAAGGGATTGGCAGCCGCTTGGTGGGGAGAGCGATCACGGAAGGGCAGGCCCGTGGCCTTGCCTATCTCTTCGCCTGTACCAGCCAAGCGGGCGCGCGGCGGCTTTTTGAGCGTTTCGATTTCCGTCAGGTCGACCCGGACGCCGTCCCGGCGACAAAATGGAGCGCGTATGCCCCCGAACGAAAACGGTCCATTTGCGTGTATAAGCGGGGGCTGGCGTGAAAGCATGTGGGGACAGCATGTCTCTACCTCCCGCTCATTGCCCTTCAAAGTGGAGAGCCCCCCTCTCTCGGCCAGCATTGTTGAGCCCCCGGTCCCCTGGGAATGAGGGGAGGGCGATGGAGAGGAGCAATGATGGGAGCAGACACGGATGCGGGAATTGGGCTTGCCGTGGCCATGGGGCCGGGAGCGTGGCACCACTCGCTCCGGGGCGCACGCCCCTCCCTGCGGGCCCTCGGGGGCGAGGGTCCGCTTGCGTCGAGGAAGAGCAAGGCGCGCGGGGGCGAACTCGGGCTGGGCTTCGAATCCGGCTGGCCGGCAGGCGGACGAGGCAAAAGGCCGGTGGCACGCCACGCAGCAGGGTGGCCCCACTCATCTGCCCCAAGACCATCGGGGCACGGCCACGCTGCCTGCCGACGCGCCGACGACCGCCCCGGTCGGGGCCGCGATTCCCGCTCATCAGCTCCGCGTCACCCTCACCCGCACGGTATGTGGCCGCGTTCAAGCCGGGGGGGGGCAGGTGGCCCGGCCAAGGCTCTGGAACGGATCCCGAGGGAGGGCGAAACGGGCATCGCTGCGGCAGGCGGGCCTGGCGACCGCCTCAGGCCTCCCTCCACCGGGCATCGTGACAGCTTTCGGGGGCGGGGATACCCGTCGTGAAAGTGCCCTTGGGGGCTACCCCATCAAGCTCCGCGCCGCCCCCTGCGCCCCCCATCATGGGAGCCGCCCCGCGCGCGATCGCACGCACAAGGGGGGCAGGCGGCCACTAGAGACCGGGGGCATCCGTCCGCGCATCCTCTGCGGTTCCCGCCGGATCACTCCCCACCGTAAAAGAGCCCCCCGATAACGGCGCGATTTGGTCGTACTCCCGGCCATCCGTCCCCTTGAAGTACGAGAAGACCAAACCGATCATGGGAAAGCGGTAATTGCCATCGGGCACTTGCCCGCCCTTGGGCCGCGTCGGGGGATCCCCCGTATTCGCCCCCGCGGTGGCCTTCTTGACGCTCAGATCCGTCGCTTCGGTCCCGTCATTGGTCACGAGCTCACCGTCCAGCGTCACGGCGGTGTTATTGAAGATCCGGAATAGCCCACTCGTCGCTCCCTGCAGGGTGCCTACCCGCCTCCCGTTACAAGAGAGGCCCGGATTCAGCCCCATGGTCTCCTCCATGGCCAGCGCCTGAGGCAGGAACGTGCACACGTTGACGTCCTGGTCGAGCAGGACCTCGCGACTGTCGAGCGCCAGCTCTCCGTCCACGTCGAACACCAGAATGCTCACCGGGTCCGTGGCCATCACCTTGGCCCCCCCGGCCGTCTTCTGCCCCTCGTACCGCAGCGGTGTCTGCGGAAAGGTGATCACCACCTTGGTGTGGGTCTGGACATTTTCATCGTCGAGCGCCGTCCACTCACCGACCAACAGGCGTTTCCCGCCGGTCGTCGACACCTGCGTCAAGGCCTCCGAGATCGGATCAACCTCATCCCAGTCAGCCAAGGCCCCCGTCTTTTTCTCTTGCACCACGCCGTTGGCATTTCTATCCATGTTCCAGCACCCGTCCCCGGTATCCACGCGTTCACCGACCGAACGGTCGGGGGTGAGGTCGGGGTAGGTGACCTGGAGATTCCAGTTTCGATAGCCCCTCTCGCCTGAACTGGAGCCAGTATGCACCCAATCCCCACAACCCCGCAACGCCACGGCATTGTAGCTCGACGCAAACCCCGCCCCCGGCGAGACCAGCGTCGCCACGCCGCCCAGGACGGCGAGGTCGGAGTTGGGGACATGGTCGGGCTCGGTGTCCGCATCCGCCCCGTCCTTCAGCGTGTTCGCCGGCGTCTTCCACACGTCCAGCCACCCACTCGTGGCCGAGCCGAGCGTGACCACCTCGCCCGGCTTCGGGGTGACCACCAGCTGCCCGGTCCGGGTGCTGCCCCCTTGGTGGATCTTCTCGTCACAGGCCCCCGGGCTCCCCACCCGCAGCCCCGCCGCCGTCAGCGTCGCCGTCCACGAGTCCCCCGGCATGAGACAGATCTTGAACTCCGTGGCGATCTTCCCCATGCGGTCCCGCACCGCCACCTGCGCGACCGAGGGGGCCTCCTCGCTCACCTGCTCCCGCACCCCCCGATGCCGATGCACGGCCACGTTCGTGTTCGTGTCGTCCTCGACTGACCAGTAGGCGAACAGCAGGTGATCCCCCCTCCCGCGCGACTCAATGTATTGGGCCTCTGCGGGGGCGAAACTCCACGCCACGGCCGCCCAGACGGCTAGCCACACATAGGTGCGTAATCTTTGCGACATCCTTGTACTCCTTCTCTCCAGACCCGGCTCCGGTCTAGTGGCTTGTGGGTGAGTCCCCCTGCCCGCGCAGGGGGACGAAATGAAACAGGGAGGCCGGCCCGGATAGGGGGATCCCGGCCTGTCCGGCAGGCAGCCGCCCCGCCCTGCGGCGGAGGCCGGCCGCGGGCCGCGACCGCGGCCGGCCATCATGCGGCGCCTGCCTGGAGCGCCCAGCGAGGCACGGGAGACGGGGACGAGGGGGGAGGGGAGTCGGCTGCCGCGCTCAACCGCGCTGTCGACGGGAGGCTGGCGCGGACGGGGTTTTCCGGGGGGGGGGGGGGGGGGGGGGGTAACTGACTGTTTGTTCGGCGGTGCCAGCGGACCCCGCCGCCGCACGGGGGTACCTCCGACCTCGTACCAACTACTTAGTCAAGAGGCTAATCGGCAAATTCATATCTTTTTCCCTAATGCCATACTCCTCTCCCATCAGTCAAGCCTCTAACGGTTCGGTCCGGCAAATTATTCCACCTGAGCCCCTCCCCTCAGTGATGGACGATCCGGCGGGATGGCCAAAGCTGGGCCCCGCCGACCGGCCTCCTTTTCTGTTTCCACCGTCCCCGGCGCCGCGCTTCTGCCTCCGGGCGAGACCTGGCAATCGACCCGGGGCAGCATCACCGGTGGCCAGCTCACCACGGCCCGCCATTTGGGGTATGCGGTCTATCAGTGGACCACGCATTACGGCGGGCAGTCCGCTGGCGTGGCAGACACCGGAGGGAGGAGGGCGCCGCTGACGAGCGAATGGAGCCCACCAGACGAGCCGGGAGAGGCTGGAGAGTGCGGCCTACGGGTTGGGACCGGGGGCGAAGACTGGAGCCGTCTCCTCCAGATGTCCATTCAGGCGGGCCATGGCTTCGACAGCGCCCGCCACCATTGCTCGCCCCCCCGCGGGGGCGCCGCGTGGAGCGTGAAGCCGCAACAGGCCCGCAAAAAGCTCGCCCCCCCGCGCGGGGGCGCCGCGTTTCAATCTAGAGCCTGTTCACACTCATGTGGATGATTATGCATGATTCTGGTCTCCTGGAGGTATGGAACTCACGCAAGCTCCATACGCCCGGATCGCGCATCATCTCCCGGTGCCGCGCGGCCCTGTCCGCCTCGCCCCTCGCCCCGTGCTCCCCGCCCTCTGGTCGGTCGCCGCGCAGGGCGGCACAGGGCGCGGGGTGCCGGCCCGCTTTGGCACCTGGTACCCCCTCTCCCCCCGGCTGCCCCGCTGGTCGAAAAACGGGGTGCTCGACCGGGTCTTCGAGCGTCTGCAACGAGAGCAGATCGTGCGCCTCACGCGGGCGGCCCGGTCGCTCGCCCGCCCCCTCGTCCAGGTCCCTCCCGCCGGCCCGGGGGCGCGCACACAACCGGCCCCCAATCCCTCGGCCGCTCCCGAGGCGGGTGGACCCCCACGCTGCCTAGGGGTGCCGCGGACGATCGCCCGGCGCTCGTCTGCGCGCGCTCGCCCGGGCCCGCCCCCGGCGCCCCGGCGGGCCACCAATTGCTTCCTCGCCGGGGCCCGCCCCCCGCTCCTCCCGCGGTGCTGAGGGCCCGGGCGTCCGCGGGCGCCCAGACGCGGCCCTGGGCCGTGGCACTGGGGTAGGCGCCCGTGGGGCCGCCGCGGCGCACCCGGGTGAGCCCTTGGGCGTCTGCCCGGGAGCTGTCCACGCGGCGCAATGAAATCGCGCGGGTGTTGCGTCGATTGCAGGGATGCCGCCGCCTCTGCTCGCGATGCGAGCAACGCGACGTGCTCTTCCTTGGATGCATCGTCTTTGCCCTCATCATTGATGCCTTGCGATAGCGTTAACAGGCCCTAGCCCGGGTCGGGTCCCTGCCAGCTCGCCCCCCCGGCCCCCAGCGCCAAGGCGGCCACCATCTGCCGCCCGCTGCCGCTGCCACCCGCCCCCGCGCCCCCTACCCGATTCACACATGTCCGGCGATCCCCTATCCGAATGGGAGTGCCCGGAATGGATACCGCCCGCGCCCCATGCCCCCAGGGCCCGGTTGCCCATACTCTCCGGTCCAGCCGCCGCGCCGGGCGCCCCCCCTAGGCCGCCCAGGCACGCGCGCCCCTGGGCGGCGGGTGCTGTTGCTGGTCGGGCGTCCCGTCCCGCGCAGCGGAGCCGGCCGCAAGGCCCGGGTGCTCCCGCGCCGCGAAGCCCTCCGTGAGCGGGCGGTGGCCGGCGCCCTCCCGGGCCGGCCCGAGGGGCAGGCCCGCTCCCCCCGCGCTCAGCGGCAGGGCGCCAAGCGTTGGGACGGGCGCGGGTTCCACGGACCCGGGTTCGCGGTCGACCCCGGTGGGCTTGCTGGTCTGGAAACCCTGCGCGCTGCCCCCGCGCCGCCGGGCGCGTGGCGGTCTCCCGCGCGCCGGCTCGCACGTTTCGCCCCGCTGGCGGGTCGCTGGCCCGCGCCGCGCCGCTGTCGCCGGCCTGGCGGGCGGGCACCCCGGGGGCAAGCGGGCTGTTTGCGGGGGGCTGGCGGGGCCCGCCCGCGCACCGAACGCCCCGGCGGGCCGGGCGCGTCTTTGGCCCGGGCCGCGCGGGCCACGCGACCGTATAGTCCTGCGGCGGCCGGCCCGCAAGGCGGGCAAAGCGCGGGCCGGGGGCCGCGCACCGTCGGCGGGCCGGGGCCGCCCGGCTCCGCCCGGCCCCACCTGCCGGGCGGCCTGCGCCCAGCTCGGAGCTGCCCCCTTCACGGGCGGCGACACCCGTGGCCTTCGCCGCCGCGTCCAGCACGGGGGCCCGTGTTGGCCGGGCGTCCAGCCAGCGGGGGCGCTCCGGTGCGCGCAGCGGCCGGGGGCCGGGCGGCTTCGGGCCGCCGCCGGAGCGTTCCATGAGAGGCCTGTCGCCCGCGCCGTGCACCGGGGCCGGGGCCGCCGCCCCCACGAGCGGGGCCGGGCCGACCATGCCGTTGCCGCCCCGTCAGCACGCAAGCGCGGGGGGGCTTGCATCGCCAGCATCGGCACCCCGTCCCCGCGCCCGGACGGGGGCCGGGCGGCCTTGGCGACGATCTTCTGGACGGGCACTGTCCCGGGCCTCACACACCGGCCCACGCGGCCTGCGCCGGCGCGCTGGCCCCCGACCCCACACACCGCAAGACCCCGCGGCCCGCCCGCGACCAGCCGAGCCTGACACAAGCGGTCCGCCGGCTCCCCACGCAGAGCCCCACAAGGCGCCCGCGGGGGGTGCCTCTCTCCTCCCCCCTGACACGGCAAGACAGCAGAGCGAAGCGACAGGACAAACGGCACATTGCACAAACCCAGGACGCAAGCGGGAAAAATGTGGGCCTACGGTAGCCCAGCACCGGGGGCGGGGCCACGGCCTCGACACTCTCTGGAATCGGCACCATCCCCCCCATCTCTCCGGTGTGCCCCCGCCGCCTTGTGCCGCTCGGCATGCTTCCGCTTGCCCGCCAAGACGCCCACATACAGCCCCCGCGCGTGGGCCGCTTCCGTCATTTCCTTCAGCGGGGGGGGCCGAGCGCACTCCCCAGCAACCCCGCCCTGTGCGCAAAAGCAATCTCCACGCTCCCCGTGGCCGGGGGCCGGGCATAGTGGACACCGCGGTCTTTTGCCGAGACGGGCCGCGGGGCCGGCAGCCCGGGCACCTCCGGCGGCCGCCCGCAGTTTCTCGACGAACCGCCGGGGCTCTACCGGGATGGATGCCTGGAGCCCCTCTTGTTCCCTCCCCCCGCTTCCGCGCCCACGGAGGGGGCAGGGATCATCGGGTCCACCCCGTCCGGGAGGGGCCCGAGTTGCCCGTCGATCCCCGGCAGCTCAGCTTCCCGGCGTTCGTCCGGGTGAAGGGCGGCCCCGAGCCCCCCAAGACCCCCCGTCTGACGGACGGCGACGACCACCTCCCGGCAGAGCGTGAAGGCAAAAAGAGGATATTCACTGCCGAACAGGGCGGCGACTTGAGTTGGCATGCGGCACACTCCTCACTCTTGCTGCCCCCGTCGACCAGCCCGCTTGAGGCCAATAAGGCGACTACTCCCCCTCGGGCCGGGCGGCGGGCACAGCAAGCGCTCCCCCTGCGCAGCCCCTCCACGAGCCGGAGCGCAACCGCCCGGGGGTCGGGGGTACAGGCTTCGGCGGCCCTCCCCGACGCGGCGGGGCCCGGGCGACGGATAAGAGCCCGGCCAAGCTGGCCCGCTTGCGCGCCCTCGGGGCACGGACCGCGGGCCCAGCTTTGTTGGAGGTTGTTCTTCAACTCAACTCTCTTGAGAAATCAGACATGGATGAAGCCGTGTGCAACGTCCCTTGGGACAACGTCCGCTGCCCGTCCTGACCGATGATGTTTCTCTCTCCTTACCACAATTCCCGGACGTCCAGGACGAACCCAGGCAGGATGGCTTCACCATCGAGTAAATCCAGATCATCACGGATCTCAACGGCCTGCTTCGGGCGGTAGATATGGACACGCTTCTCGAGCGGGTCGATCAGCCAGCCGAGTTGGGCACCGGTGGCAAGATACTCCTCCATTTTTTCTTGCAGGGTAGCAAGACGGTCCTGTTGCGAGCGAAGCTCGACTACAAAGTCAGGACACAGCGGCGCAAAGCCGTTTTGCTGTGCTTCGGTCAGAGCCTCCCAGCGGACGCGTCTCAGCCATGAGACATCCGGTGAACGTTTTGCCCCGTTCGGCAGCCTGAACCCGGTTGAAGAATCGAAGACCAGACCGGTTCCGTCCGTTTCGGCCCAGTTTGCTAAACGCTGAGTCATTCTACTGTTCCGCCATCCCGTCTTTGATCCGGTTGGAGGCATAATCACCAACTCGTGCCGTGCCGTCAGTTCAAGGCGCAACTCCGGGTTCTCTTGGCATAGAAGCATGAACTGTTCATCCGTCAGTTGTGCCGCTTGCACGTTGATTTTCAAAGGACTGGAATATTCCGCCCGACTTGGCCAAGCTGGTTTGCTTACTTGGGGCATCGTTATTCTCCGTAGCCTTCCAGCCTAGAACGCGACCTGTTGTTTTTCAACGCCTGACTACGATTCCACGAGGAATCCATTGAGAAGACCGGCTCACTCTTCTACAGTCACCCTGGACACTACCAGAGTTGCGACAAAGGAGCCCTCCATGTGGCCGGATAACAAACGTTGTGCGGTTGGCCTGAGTTTTGACTTCGATGCGGAAACGCTGTGGACTCGTACTATGCGGCAGCCCTTCCCAGGCCAGCTCTCGCGCGGCGAGTATGGGGCGCGGGTTGGAGTGCCACGTATTCTCAATCTGCTTAAGAGATATAGCCTCAAGGCAACGTTCTTTGTCCCGGGCTGGTCGGCGGATACCCACCCCCAGTTGGTTGAACAGATGTATGCCGATGGGCATGAGATCGGGCATCACGGCTATGAGCATGAATTTGTCGCGAACAAGGGGAGAGACGCCGAGTTGGAGGTGCTATTGAAGGGCGCAGAGAGCCTTAAGCGGATTACTGGCCAGGCGCCACGAGGCTATCGCTCTCCAGTTGGCAATACCGGCCCGCATACCTTTGGCTTGTTGCTCGACCACGATTTTCTGTATGATAGCAGCTTGGTTGGCGACGATGATCCTTACTGGATTCCAATCCCTCAGACCAAGCGTCAGATCCTGGAGGTTCCTTTTAGTTGGGAGTTGGATGATGCGCCACACTTTCTTTTCAGCTTCTCTCCCTACTTCACCGGCATGTCGAGCCAAAACAAGGTGTATGAGATCTGGGAAGCCGAGTTTGACGGTGCCTATGCAGACGGCGGCTTTCTCGGCATTGTCATGCATCCGCAAATTATTGGCCGTCGCTCACGCATGGCCATGCTGGAGCGGCTGATTCAACGCATCCTGGAACATAAGGGAGTCTGGTTTGCAACGCACAGTGAAGTCGCGCAGGCGTGGATACGGAACCCGCGCCCTGGGCGCACGCAACACACAATTGATTGACCCTCAACAGACCGAATGCTAGGCTGATGCCTACGCGTCGAGCCCAAGGAGAAACGTATGAATGGCGTACATGACATGGGTGGTATGACCTGCTACGGCCCGGTCAAACCGGAAGCGAACGAGCCAGTCTTTCATGCCGAGTGGGAGAGGCGCGTGTTTGCCATGACCATGCTCGGCATGGGCCAACTCGACACGCTCGACGCCTTTCGGCATGCGATCGAACGCATGGACCCGACCCATTACCTCTCCTCGACCTATTATGAGCACTGGCTGGCCGCACTGGAAACTCTGGCCGTGGAAAAAGGGGTACTCACCTCGGAGGAGTTGGCAACCGGAGTCGCCCAGGAGACCGGCAAGCGAACAGAAGGCCCGCTTCCACCGGAGGCGGTCCCAGCAGTTGTACAAGGCGGGGCGCCCTGCAGGCGGACAGCAGGGCGCCTGACCCCACGTTTCTCAGTTGGCGACAGGGTTCGGACCCGCAACCTGAATCCAACCGGTCACACCCGCCTGCCCCGCTATGTCCGCGGGAAAGACGGGACGATAGCCCAAGTCCACGGCACCTTCGTGTACCCGGATACCAACGCTCACGGCCAGGGCGAACAGCCACAGCCGCTCTATTCGGTCTGCTTTGCCGCCCAGGAACTTTGGGGCCCGGACGCTGCGGCCACGGACAATCTGCATATCGATCTGTGGGAAGATTATCTCGACCCAGCCCAAGGAGAAGAGTCATGAGCGACGATCATATTCACGCCCACAACGCCCACGATGCGCCGCCGAATCCCTACCTGGAGAAACACACGACTCCCGAACAGACCGCAGCCCTGGAGAAACGGGTCCAAGCCCTAGAGTCCTTACTCGTTGCCAAGGGTCTGGTCTCTTCGGAAACGCTCCACAAGCTGGTCGAAACGTATGAGAGTGACCTCGGCCCGATCAACGGGGCCAAGGTCGTTGCCCGGGCCTGGGTTGATCCCGCGTATAAAGAGCGCTTGCTCAAGGACGCTACCGCAGCCATTGCGGAACTCGGCTTCAGCGGCCTCCAGGGCGAGCATATGGTCGTGGTTGAGAACACCCCGGACACCCACAACCTAGTCGTGTGCACCCTATGCTCCTGCTACCCATGGCCGGTTCTGGGCCTGCCACCAGCCTGGTTCAAGGATGCGGCTTATCGCTCGCGGTCCGTGGTGGACCCGCGCGGCGTACTGCGCGATTTTGGTCTGGAACTCGACGAATCCACCGCAGTGAAGGTCTGGGACAGTAGCGCAGAAATTCGCTATATGGTCCTGCCCGAACGCCCCGCCGGAACTGAGGATATGGGCGAAGAAGAACTCACCGCGCTGGTCAGCCGAGACTCGATGATCGGCGTCACCAAGGTCGA
Source organism: uncultured Binatia bacterium (SeqCode) (assembly GCA_965116085.1). GTDB lineage: Bacteria > Desulfobacterota > Binatia > Bin18 > Bin18 > Bin18. The sequence continues at coordinate 1,868,460 of OZ220487.1, read as the reverse complement.
ACCTCCAGCAGCATGAAGTCTCCGCCCAACCGCAAGATCTCGAATATGGAAGGAGACGCCGCTCTTCCGCGGAAAAGCGGCGAACTGGTCTTTCACGATGCTTGGGAACGGCGCGCTTTTGCCTTGGCCGTGGCCCTGTGCGAGCAGGGCCAGTATCAGTGGGACGATTTTCGGGACCATTTGATTACGGAAATTGGAGCCGCGGATGCGGCCCGAGCCAACAGCCCGGACACCCCTTTCCCGGGGTATTATGAACACTGGCTGACCTCGTTGGAAAAGGTCTTGATCGAAAGGGGACTCTGTACGCCTGACCAACTCCGGGCGGGCGGGGGAGAAGGGGTGTCTCCCCAGACCCCACCGCGGGGCGGGTCGCAACGCCCCGTCCCGCGCGTGCCGTGACCGATCTAACCAATCCTGAGATGCGGGCGGCTAGTCACCGAGCACATCGAGCCCGGCCTGCGAGCAGGCCACGTCTTCATCGACCGTACCACCGCCAACGCCAATCCCGCCGATGACCTCCCCATCAGCGACGATGGGCAGTCCGCCCCCGACCATGGTTGCCCGAGAGAAGTGCGACAAGCCGATGACCAGGGACTGATCGTCTTTGATGGCGCTGTAGAGATCCTGTGTTCCCACTCCGAACAGCGAAGTAAACGCCTTGCGTTGACAGCCTTCCACCCCAAGCAACGGGGCGCCGTCCATGCGGCCGAACGCTTTGAGGTTGCCGCCATCATCAACAACCGCAACGTTCTGTTTGCAGCCCAACTCCTTCGCCTTGGCGATGGCCGCGCCTACCATTTTTGCTGCGGATTCATACGAAATCGTGCGCTTGGCATAGGTCTTTGCCATAGTCGGTCCTCCTCTCCGGCTATGCGTATGCGGCCTGCTGATAAGAGTCAAGCTGCGTTCTCCCCTTTCTCTTGATCCGGTGATACCAGACAGGATAGTGTCCCCGGGAGAAAGGAGGAGCATGGGTATGTTTCTCATGCGCTTTACCGAGCGGGCCTATGTAGACTACTCGGAAGAAGATGTTCGTCAGAGTTTTCGGAGCGCGGTCCGCCTGACGTTTCCGAATACCCATTTCAATCCCACCCTGGGGGCAGACCTGTACAATACCTATCTCGACGAGTACGAGTACGCCGAAGAGGTAGGATTCGACGGCCTGATGCTGAACGAGCATCATAATACCCCGACATGTATGGGAGCGGCCATGAATCTCGAAGCCGCCATCCTGGCCCGCACAACCAAGCGGGCGAAAATCGTCCTACTGGGCAATCCCCTCCCGATTTTCGACAATCCGCTGCGTCTGGCCGAGGAACTGGCGGAGATCGACATGATCTCCCGGGGCCGACTCGTGTCGGGCTTTGTGCGGGGAACGGGCATTGAGAGCTGGGCAACGAACACCAACCCGGTGCATAACCGCGCTCGCTTTGAAGAGGCGCATGACCTGATTGTGAAAACCTGGACCACCCCAGGGCCGTGGCGCTGGGAAGGCAAGCATTACCAGTTTCGGGTGGTCAATCCATTCGAACGGCCGCTCCAACAGCCACATCCGCCCATTTGGATTCCCGGTATCGGCAGCCCCGAGACGCTGATCTGGTGTGCCCGGCACCACTATCCCTATATCTATCTAGAAACCGACCCCCAGGTGACCCTGGACCTAACCGCGCTGTATATCGAGGCCGCAAAGCAGGTGGGCTACGAGCCGGGCCCGCAAAACTTTGGCTATCTCGTCCGCGTCCATGTCCAGGACACGGACGAAAAAGCGTATGAGATCGGCAAGGGCTTTCTGATTGGGAATGCCGGTGTCGGTCGCGTGCCGCTACCGGGAGACTTCATGGCCCCCCCGGGCTATAACTCGCGCGAAGGAGCCAGGCGTATTGTCGACCAGTACCGGCGCTATGCGCTCCGACCTGACCCCCTTTATGGCGGCGTTGATTCCGCGGGCTGGGAAAGGGTTGTAGAAAGCAATCGAGTGATTGTCGGCAACCCAGATACGGTGGTCAGAAAATTGCGCGAAGTCCTCAGCGTTGTCCGCCCCGGCATTCTGGGCGTCTGGACAAACGACGGGACCATCGGACATGCAGACACGATGCGCTGTTTAGCCCTCATGGAGCACGACGTGCTCCCGGCCGTCCGGGAGATAGGAAAAGAGTTGGAATTGCCCGGCCCCTTTGAACAAGCACCATAGAACAAGAGCGAGACTATGCCAGGACACGCAGAACACGCCATTGAGGTTGGCGGCGCCCGGATTCATTATCTGAAAGGCGGCCGGGGCAAGCCGCTGGTCATGCTGCACGGCGCGGAAGGCAGCCTTGGCTGGCGTCACTATCACGAGCGGTTAGCCGATTCCTTTACCGTCTACGTGCCAGCCTGTCCGGGCTTCGGGCAGTCCGAGCGTCCTCCCTGGCTCGAATCCTTCACGGATCTCGCCCGTTTCAGTCTATGGCTATTGGATGCGCTGGATCTGTCTCAGGTGACTCTGGCCGGCCACTTCATCGGCGGCTGGCTAGCAGCGGAAATGGCGGTCATGTCGCCTAGGACATTCGACCATCTCATCCTGATTGACGCGGCTGGTATCCAACCACGGGACGGAGAAATTGCCGATATCTTTCTGCACGGGCAGGAGGGCACCAGACAGTTGGCGTATTTCGATCCGCAGCAGGTTGCCGAGTATGCCGAACTGTTCCAGGGTCAGCCATCCAAGGAGGAGCGCGCCATACAAACGCGCAACCGGGAAACTCTGGTACGCTACTGTTGGAAGCCGTATATGTTCAGCCCCAGTCTGCCGGGACTGTTGGGCCGGGTGCATCTACCCACTCTGATTATCTGGGGTCAGAACGACCGGATTGTACCGTTGGAGTGCGGCACTTTGTATCAGCACGCGCTGCCCAATGCTCGCCTGGAGATTATTCCGCAGTGCGGCAACTGTCCGCCATTGGAAAAGCCGACCGAATGTGTCCGACTCATACACAATTTTCTGACAGCATATGCACTCGGATGAAAGGAAAACGCCATGCCACTCCATCCCCGGGTCGCACAAGCCCTTGCACAGATGGCCGCTGCCGGCCCACCTCTGCACCATCTCTCACCCCAGGAGGCGCGGGCCGCTATGGAAGCCGCGCGCGGGGCGACGGATGACCCTGAGCCGGTCGGCACGGTCGAAGACCGGCTGATACCCGGTGTTGCTGGCAAACAGCCCATCCGTGTTTACACTCCCGCCGGAGACGGCCCGTTTCCTCTATTGGTCTATTTTCACGGCGGTGGCTGGGTGGTTGGCAGTCTGAATACGGTGGATGCCTCCTGCCGTGCCCTGACCAATCTTGCCAACTGTGTAGTGGTATCCGCAGATTACCGGCTCGCGCCGGAAGCCAAATTCCCGGCAGCGGTCAATGACTGCTACGCCGCGACACGATGGGTCGCGTTCAACGCAGCCGCCCTGAACGGAGACGCCTCTCGGCTGGCAGTGGGTGGTGAGAGTGCCGGGGCCAACCTAGCGGCCGCAGTGACCTTAAAAGCGCAGAAGAGCGGCCTACCGGCTCTCATATATCAATTCCTCATGTACCCGGTTACGGCCTACGCAGCAGATATGCCGTCGCATATGGACAATGCGGAAGGCTATTTTCTGACGACCGAGATGATGGCGTGGTTCTGGAATCACTACCTCGCCAGCGAGGCGGACGGGCACGACCCCCTGGCCTCCCCCCTGTACGCCTCGACCGATCAATGCCGCTCCCTACCACCGGCCTTTATTGCCACTGCGGAGTATGACCCCCTGCGGGACGAGGGAGCCGCGTATGCGGCCAAGCTGCGAGAGGCGGGCATCGCGGTCGAATACATCTGCTTCGAGGGGCTCGTCCACGGCTTCATGGGTATGGCCAGGGTCATAGAGCCGGCGGGACAGGCGTTGGAGACGGCTGCCGCGCCATTGAAAACCGCCCTACATGGATAGGCGGGGTTCGGGGAACTCGATAGCATTGCTCCTATGACCCCCTCAATCCTGCTCCTCCCCGCGAGGGCATTAGGCAGCGTCCGGCACGTGACTGACCAACTCCACCGCAAGCCGGATATCTGGCTTGCGGAACTCACTCACATAGCCGCACTTGGATCGTTCGAGGAAAATCTGCAAATTCGGATCCGCAGCCGCGCTCCGTACTGCCGGGGTTAGAGCTACATTCTTGCACAGTTCCTGTCGTTCCTGCGCTCAGTCTCCCCCAGGCCCTCCGTCGATTGCGATGGGTTACGCCATCCGGTCGAACGGCGGCTCACCGGCGGTGGGCGCTATCATTCCTACAGGCGGCGCAAGATATCGTCGCCGGTCGAGGGGCTGCCCAGATGGCGCAAAGGCATCCAGACGATGGTGCGCAACCCCGTGCACTGGAACTTGATGCTGTTCGGGACCTACACCGGCATGCGCCGGGGCGAGATCGCCTTGCTGCGCTGGGAGCGGATGGATCTCGAGGCCGGACTATTCCTGGTCGAGGAGACCAAGACCGGGAGTCTGCTGGAACGCCCGATCACGCGCCAACCGGGTACTATCCTTCCTTGTGCAGCGGCGGGCCAACAGCGACGCTATGCCGGCGGACATGCGGGGCTGGGTGTTCCCCGTCGCGGTCAAGCAAGTCGGGCCATGTCGAAGCACTCTTCGTCCACTACGTCCGGGTCGGCAAGGTCAGCGGTGCCAAGTTCTGGCGGCCTGCACAACGCCTTCATCGCGGAGGCCGAGCGTGGACTCATGCTGCCGCGCTCACTGGCCAAGCAGATGGCCACCCATACCCGGCCGTCCGACATGGCCGAGGGCGATACCGCAGACTGGCCGGTAGGGCAGTTTCGCGAGCCGGGGCAAATAGTCGCCGGCAGGATCGACGCTCCTATGGGTGGGGAGACCTTGTGCCAGTGGCCAGCATATCTTGCAGAGCTTGGACTGGTCCCGAAGCATGATCTCGACACCTTGCCTCACAAAGTCCCTTGGTTGTCTCAATGAGGCATAAGACCATCTCCCGGGGCCGGACTAACCATCTTGATTTACCCCTATGTTTTGCCGCTCCGTCCGCGTAATCGGGCCTGTGTGTAAAGTCCGCTGTTTGTGTTATACTGGCAACGAGATAGACGTCTCCGGGATGCCTTTGCGGAAAAATCAAATGGCTAAGCAATCAAGAGAAGCCGAATCCAGCTTCGAATGGGCGAACGGAGAGTTCAGTGCCTCGCTTCTGCTCCAAGGCAGTATGGTTGATGCCAAGTGGCGTCCGAGAACGAAATGACCACCGTGGTCCAGATACAGGAGGCAGGTACGGAACCCTGGAGCCTTGGCTTTGGGGCACGGTTGAACGGCTGCAGCTTCGTCGACCTTGAGCCCCCCACGGAATACGAGATACAAGTCACGCGCAGGAACGCAGCGGGCGATAGCCTCCCGACCGGACTGACGCGCGGACATAGAACCCAGAGGCGATACTGGGAAGATCATTCCCTTGGCGCCCCGCTTAATTTCCCTCGTGCCGCCACTTTGCATGCGATCAGAGGCTGCAGCGCTCCTGCCAAGAAGCTGGGAAACTAACCGGCCATGACTGGAGTTGACACTCAGAAATTTCGTCCTCATGTGCTGTTTCTATACGAAATGGTGATTTCGTTTTTCGAGACGGCCGGGGAAGCCCTCGATCCAGTTCTACAGGCGATCGACGGTTATCGGGAACTGGAGACTGACCACGACGGCAGGCCTGCCACGCCCGACCACGTTGCGCGCAAGTTCGCGGAACTCCCGGGCGGCGTGGCTGCCGGCTATGTCGGCGCGTGCTTGGCCGCGACAACGAACCTCGGTCTTGCCTACGTCCACTCGTTCCGTTTGTTGAGCTTTCTGACACAGAACAAGGATGTGCTTCCGACGACCGCGGCCAAGCCTCATCTCGTCAAGTTGTTCGACGCCCTTCCGACGCCTACACGGAATGCGCTGTCCAATGTATACGATCAGGTGGGCACCCATGACTTCGAGATGGAAATGAACACTGGCCCGTTTCTGGAGAAGACCCGAGACGAGCCGCCGGACGGCGGCCGAGATTTTCGTTCGACCCTTGCCTATTGGCAGTCGAGCGGGATGCTGCACGAGAGCCACCGCTCGCTCTCGGGCACCACTCACGAGTCTGCCATCCGCCTCTTCATTCCGTTGAGATCCATGCTCATCCTAGACCGTATTCTCGCGGACCAGATCGCGCCCGAACTCGGTCGGGATTACAAGCCCATAGACCAGCCGATGTCGAGCCGTACGGAAGATCCCGTACTCGAATGGAACGGCGAAATGATTTATGTATCGCTACCGAACAAACTCGGACGAGCCCTCGAAGCCAGATGGAGCCCGGCAGTCACTACCGTCGTTCGCATCAGAGAGTCGGGAACGGAAGCGTGGAGTCCCGGCTTCGAGACACCCTTCAACCAGTGTTCGTTTGTGGATCTCAAGCCCGATTCCGAATACGATGTACAGGTGACTCACAAGCACGATGTTGGCGAAAGCGACCCCGTGATCGCCTCGATCAAAGCGAGTTCACGAACAGAATAGGAAACCTGACGTTGCCCGATGCACGTGCCACACGGCCCTTGCCCACTGCGGTCGGGAAGTTGCCCATGCTGATAGAGACTTCGCTGGGTACGTGTGTCATCATGACTGCGCCGAAGGAAGCCGCTCACTCGGGGGCACATGTCCGAACTGAACGACGCCGATTAACTCGGCTGTCGCCATGGCACGGCCCAAGCATCAGGATAGCAGTCCGAGCGCGAGCGAGCCGCGAGCCGGGACAGTGGACCGCACCCACCTCAGATATGGAGTCTAAGCTCCGCCAAGAGCTTCTGTCCTACACACGCTTGGAGGACAATTGGGACGGGGACAACGCCAAGGCCCCATCGCAAGAAGCAGTGAGCGACGCCTTGACGTTCCTCGACGGCAAGCCCGGCGACATTCTCCCTCCGTACCCGGAGGAAGGCACTGAGGGAGACGTCGGTGTTTACTGGGATTTCAGGCAAGTACAGGTGTTCGCCGAGGTGACCTTCGAAGGCGACGGTACGTGCGCATACTTCGCCGTTCGCGGAGTCCCGGAAGCGGTGGTGGAGAAATACAGCAATGAAGGCGTGGATGTGGCCGGTCCTTGGCCCGACGACCTACTACGAATCCTGCGAATCCAATATCCCGCCTGAGAACGCTATCATCATGTCGTGCACCTGTATGGAGTTGGAGGCCCAGTATGGCCAAGGGGGCTGCAAGTGCGCTCGCTACCGCGAGCGGTATCCCGACTGCGCGTGTGAACACGAGTCGGTCAGCGCATACTCGCCCGGGCCAGTGGCTGATGGTGAAGTCTTAGTACGCACTCTTTTCAACCATAAGCAAATCGACCCCGACGGTCATTTGAAACCTGCGTACTTTCGCCCCGACCCCGTCACTAGAGGCTTCTCGGTAGACCGTGTGGATCTGATGGGTTCCGAGGTTTTGAAGTCAAGCAAACGCACCGACGTACGATACACTGGCTATTTGCAGTTCATCGCGACTTGCGCAAAGGATGTCCGGGGATTGCGAGAAGGCAGAAAACGCCTATTCTGCATTTACGATTCGGGCACGGTTGAGAACCGCTTTCATGCGGACATCTGCCAGAACGTGCATGTTGAGTCAGGTGCCCAGAACCGTAAAGCCCGCATGATGGAAATCGCATGGCAACTCAGGAGTGCTTTCCGCCCGCTGCAGTCTGTTCCTCCACGTTCTCTCACCTGATGCATTCGATACCTCGGCGAAACGCGCTATCCAGCAGTAGATTGTGCGGTGCTAATTTCGCTCACCCCTGACAGCATTACGGCCGACATCCTATAGATAAGGAAGCAAGTGGCGGCGATGACTGTCGGAGGTCGATATAATGGCTGATCCGTCAGCCGATTCCTTTATCTTTCCAGATCAGCAGACGAGGTGGTACGGATGGGTGTCACATCGACATACTCCGGCGGACGTTTGCGATCTGCCGCGATACAAGCTGCGGGACATGTTTCACCATCGACGTCAGTAACAAGCGCTATCCTGTCACGGCAAGGCACGTAGTAGCGGGGGGGAGTTCGTGATCGAGAGGAGATAGAGATCTTCCATGACGGGCATTGGAAATCTCTTTCCCTCCGTCTGGTCGGAAACGGGAGCGGCTCCGTTGATGTTTCTGTGCCGGCACCGGATTATCTTTTCGGTGTATCTGGCCATTTAGAAGTCGGAGTCGCTGGTATGGCGCTCTCCGAGGATGTTTTTCTCTCAGGTTTCCGTTTGGATCGAGCGCTGACTTGGCTCACCTGAACACGCAATTTCTACTCCCTCTCGTCAAGAAAGAGATACTGTCCGCACCTTTGACGAAAGGTCATGTAGTTCCCTTGGACGATCACAATGCCCCGGGAGTTCGGGCGGGCTAGTGGTACGCTGCGACAAACCAAGTCACTGGCGTGGTGTCAGGCTACCAACGCGACAGGCATTCCGTCTTGGGCCAATCCTGGCAGGACGCCCCCTACACTTACGACATGAACACAGGCATCTTCCTTGCCTGCGACACCCGGCAAATTGAAGAACTGATCTTGAGAAACCCTATGGGGGACACCTGTCAAAGAGACAGGCATATGAACCTTTGCGATGAGCGCCTCAAGTTGCAGAAGCTCTTCGCACGAGCAGGTGCACCCTCGACCGTCGGAAGATTCTTCGCTCCAGGTTTCTTGCCGGATATGGCAATTCTCCGGCTTGTAGCAGGCGACGAAATGCTCAAGGTGGGCAGAAGTTGGCGGTTTCGGCTCGGGCATGGGTGAGGTGCGTTGGGGCGGTAGGCGTAGTATCAGACCTTCGATGTCTGCGGACCGGGGCTCGCCGGGTGGCTGTCGCAAGAGATGACATTGGCCCTCACGCCCTGGGCGTGGAAGAGGTCCGTTGGCAGCCGCAGGATGGTGTGCAGGTCGGCGGTGGGAAGCAGTTTCCGCCGGACCGTCTCGCCGGGCCCACCCTCGAACAGCACGTTATCGGGCACCACGCCCGCCACGCGGCCGGGCGTCTTCAGCCTAGGCAGGCTCTGCTGGACGAAGTTCAACTCCTTGTTCGAGGGCGTCGCTCAGAGATCCTGCCGGTTGGAGGTCAGGTCACCGGTTTCCTGCTCGCCAGCGGCATCAGTGGAACGCATTGGATTTTTCTTGCCGAAGGACGGATTGGCGAGGACATAGTCGTCTGTCTCCGAGGGTGGGGAGATCAGGGTGTCGGCGGACGAGACCGTCGTCTCGCCGGTCCTCTCACCACTCCCATGCAGCAACATGTTCATCAGGCAGAGGCGCCGCCCACCCGCCACGATCTTGTTGCCCTGGAACGGCGCGTGCTTCAGGACTCCCTTCCGGTCCCTGTCGAGCGTCTGATTCCGGGGTGGTCAGGAAGGCGTGGGCGGCAAGGAAGAGCCCGCCCGTTCCGTAGGCCGGGTCGGCGATGGTCTTGCCCGGTTCCAGACGTACGCACGCCGCCCTCGCGCGGATCAAGGCGCGCGCGGCGTGAAATGCTGGCTGGCGCCAGATTTGGCGTCCTCGGCGTTTCGCTCCAGCGGTCCCTCGGTAGACGTCGCCCTTCACGTTTGCTCCCAGCACCACCCGATCGGTGCCGTCCACCATCTCGATCAGGCAAAACAGCTTGGCGGGATCGGTGATCTCGTTCTGCCCCTTGGTGAAGATTTGGCCCGGCCTGCCTCTCTACTCGCCAAGCCTGCGCAGAAGCGTAACGTAGTGCGCTTCGAGGTTCGCGCTCCGGCGGGTGGTGAGGTGAGGCTCATCCAGTCATGATCCTCGGCGATCCTGACGTCACGGTTGTACGCCCTGCCGGAACAGAACCGATGATCCTGGTGGCATATGCCTCGACATGAGCCATACCGGTGAAAGGCAAGCCGGGGAAGTTGGCGGGGGATACGCTCTCCCGGCGCGGCTGTAGGAATTTCGCCAGAGATCCCGAGGCTCACCCTCTCGGCAAATCCGTCATGTCGCGAGCGCATCATTCACTTCGTATATGCACCATCCATCCTGCCGCCGAAGAGGGCCTACATCTGGCCGAGCCCGCCATGCGCGTCAAAGGGGGCCCAGTTCCAGGGCCTCACGCTCGGGGATAAAAGAGAAGGCGAGTTGGTCGCGGATCATGCGCAGCCAGGCCATCTGTATCTTCGGAGAATTTCTTGCCCGCCCCGGCTTGGCGCTTCAGTATCCAGTTCTAGAGTTTCCGCCGCACTCGGTCCGTGTGGCGGGCCAGCATTTCGTCGAGACGCAGACCCACCGTATCAGGGCGACAAACGCGGTGAGCCGCTAGCTGGATTGGCACCCTTGTAAGCGTCGAGATGCGCATAGGCGCGCCAGACGGTCAGCGGGACGAGACGCGGACGGTCTTCCTTGAGCTTTGTCGGCGCTTAGTGAAGGTATCGAGGGTCGGCGGCAGGCGCGGCGGGGCGGCGGATCCTATCCATGAGGTCGATGGGCAGCGGCGAAAACATTGGCGGCCCGCTCGACCCGCTCCTCGCGTGCGACCTGCATGGCGATAGCGTCGGGTTCGCTGCGGCCTTGGCATCGGCCTTGTTTGGGTCGATGGCATCGAAAAGTGCACAGGCGATGATGGTGAGAGGCTTGCCGGCGGCGTGCTCGATCTTCGCCTGATCTTCGACCTCGATCCTGTTGTCGAGGCGTGAGAGGCGCGCCGCCAGCGAGCGAGCCGTCTCCCCGGACCGGTCCCCCGTTATGAGTCCCATGGCAAGATCCCTGAACGGGACCGAAAGCTTGGTGTCGAGCAGCGAGCTTTCGGCTCTGAGCCCACCTGGTGGCATCGGCGCTGACATAGTGGGCCTTGGCGCGAGCGGGCGGCGTGGCCTTCCGAGGATCGTCCGGCGTCGGAACACAGGTCCCGCGGCCTTTCGTCTGCTCGAAAGTAGTGTCACGATTTCACGATACGTCCCTGACCAACTCCACCGTGAGCCGGATATCCGGCTTCAGAAGCCTGCTCACATAGCAGCCGCGCTTGGCCCGTTCGAGGAGGGTCTGCAAATCCTGCTCCGAAGCCGTACTCCGTACTGTCAGGGTTAAGGCGATTTCTTTCACCTGCCCCGTTGGCGTCGCTTTGGCCTGCCCAGCTATCCGTTCAATGGCGATCTTGCGCCGCCGCGCGGCCGCTTTGAAGGCAATTGTCATGCAGGAGAGCAGGGAGCCCAGAAAGGCCGCTACCGGGTCCGGGCCGGTGTCCTCTCCGCCGTCGTTCGCCGGCTCGTCAAGGCCCCAGACATGGCCGTGACTCCACACCTGAACGGCATAACGGTCGCCGGTCGACGCCGAATGAACTTCCCGTCTGCCCAATACTTCTTGAGACTGCGCCGCTGCTGACTGTGGACTTTCATCTGACGCGTCAAAGGCTTCCAGCGCCTCTTTGAGACCCTGACTCAAACGGGACGCCGCCACCCCGTCTGCCACCCGGTGGTCATAGGCAATGCTGAGCGTCAGCATGGGGCGGACGACAATCTGTCCATTCCACACGACCGCCCGCTCTTCAACCGTGCCCACAAAGACGAGGATGGGCTCACCCAGATTAATGACCGGTGTTCCGGCCCGGATGCCGAACATACCGAGGTTGGAGACGGTCAGACTGGCCTGACCCATATCGGCCGATGGCAACTGCCCCGCACGAGCGGCTTCAACCAAACGCTGCCTTTCCTGTACGAGCTGGGTGATGGACAAGCCGTCCGCGCCGCGGATGACCGGAACCAACAGGCCACGCGGCGAGTCAACGGCAAAGCCGACATCCACACCCTCATAGAGAACGAGTTCTTCATTGTCGACCGTTCCGTTGAGATCGGGCAGGCCAGTCAACACACGCGCCGCCGCGTATAAAATCAGGTCATTGAGCGTCAACTTGGCAATGCCCGCTCTGAGTCGCTCCCGGACCGCTTGCAGCCTGCCGGCATCGACATCGACCATTTGGACAATATGCGGGATCGTCTGCCAGGCTTCCTGAACCCGACGGGCCGCGGCCTTTCGAATACCGGTCAGAGCACGACGTTCGCGCTCGGTCCGCCGGGACGCAGTGTGAGCGGCCGCCACTGGCTGCCGGTCGACAACCGCGTTCCCCGCAGCCCGCTCCACATCCGCCGCGGAAATCACGCCGTCCGCAGAGGACGGCGTCAGGGTCGAAAGATCAATCCCACGTTCGGTGGCCAGCCGTTTGGCCTTTGGTGACGCGAGGAGGCGTCCTGGGCGTGACGCTGCCCGCTGAACGGCCGGTTCAGCGGACGGCAGAGCGGAGGCGGTGTCCGTCTGGACCGGTGCGTCGCCAATTTCGGCAATAACGGTATGAATCGGGACCTCTTCACCTTCTTGGACCACAATGTGGAGCGTCCCCCCCTCCGTCGCCTCAAGGTCGTACGTCGCCTTGTCCGTCTCTACCGTGACGAGCACCTCGCCAGCGGCGACTTGCGCATTGTCTTTCCGGTGCCACCGGACGACTACCCCCTCGGTCATGGCCTGACCGAGCTTGGGCATTAAGACTTTGGCATTTTGCACGTACGCCTCAGCCAGCGATATCTTTGACCGCCCGGTATATGTCGTCCACCGAAGGGACAATCGCATCGACTAGGTGCTGGCTGGTCGGAATCGGCACATCAGGAATGGCTAGACGCTTGAATGGCTTATCCAGATAGGGCAGCGCCTCTTCTACGAGCAGGGCTCCAATCTCCGCCCCAACCCCAAGCGTGCGATATGCCTCTTCAACCACAAGACAGGCCCCGGTCTTCTTGACCGACTCAATAATGGTTTCGCGGTCAAACGGATTCAGCGTGCGCGGGTCAACGACCTCGACCTCGATGTCCTCCTGGCTCAGCCGCTCCGCTGCTGCGAGCGAGCGGCGGAGCATATCCTGCCAAGCCACAATCGTCACGGCTTCGCCCTCGCGTCGGACGACCGCTTGACCAAAAGGCGTCAGAACCTCTCCGTCCGCCACCTCACCCCGCATTTGATACAACAGTTTATGCTCGAAATAGATGACCGGGTTGTCCAGTCGAATCGCCTGCTTGAGCAGCCCCTTGGCATCTTCCGGAGTTGAGGGTACGGCGCACAGGAGGCCGGGAGCGTGCATGATAAAGGCCTCGGGGCAGGCGGAATGCTCGGGCCCAAAGCCCGAGCCGCCCGAGGGCGCTCGCACCACCAGCGGGATCGTATGCGCCCCGCCGTGCATATAACGCCACATGCCAGCCTTAAAGAAAATTTCATCACCCGCGGTGATGACAAAATCGGCAAACTGGAGTTCCACCACCGGACGCAGGCCCATCGAAGCCGCGCCCACCCCGGCCCCGACCATCACATTTTCGGAGATAGGCGTATCGAACACGCGGTCTGGACCGAACTTGTCGAGCAACCCGTCGGTGACTTTGAAGATCCCGCCCCAGACCGCAACATCCTGACCGTACAGGATCACGTTCTCGTCGCGCTGCATTTCTTCGGCGAGTGCCTCGTTAATCGCCTGACTATAGGTCTGTGTTGGCATGGTCGTGTACTCCGTCTGGCTGCTCACTCCGCATACACATCCTGCAGGGCGACTTCCGGCGCGAGCAGCGGGGCCGCGCGCATGACTGCTACGGCGGCTTCGACCTGTCGGTCCGCGTCGGCCTGTATGTCCTCCACGTCCGCCTGCGTCAGCATGCCCCGGTCGCACAGGGTCTGTCGCAGCTTCGGCAAGGGATCTTTTTCCGCGACGGTGTCGAGGGCCGCCCGGTATTCCTGCTGGTCGGCCACGTAATGTCCCTGCAGCCGCGTCACCTTGGCTTCAATCAGAGTTGGGCCGTGACCGGCCCGCGCCCGCGCCACGGCCTGTTCCATGACTTCGTACACCGCCACCGGGTCATTCCCGTCAACCACCACCCCAGGGACGTTATAGCCGACAGCCCGGTCCGCGATATTCTCGACGGCGGTCGAGCGGCTGGTCGGCATGGAAACCGCGAAGCCGTTGTTCTCGCAAAAATAGATGCAGGGCAGTTTCTGAACGGCGGCCCAGTTGAGCGCCTCGTGGAACGGGCCCCGGTTCGCGGTCCCATCTCCAAAGAAATAGGCCACGACCGTGTCCGGCTGCTTGCGCTTGAGCGCCATGCCCACGCCGACCGAGACAACGAAGCTGCCGCCCAAAGTCCCGCTCTCGCCCAGAATGCCCTTTGGCACGTCCACGACGTGCATCACCCCGCCCTTGCCCCGACTGGTCGCGCCCTCCTTGCCGGCCATATCCGCCAGCATGTCGGCTAGGCTCACGCCCCGGGCGATCATATACGCCACGCCGCGATGGCCGTACAGGATGTAGTCGTTGGACCGCAGAGCCTCGATGGCGGCGACCTGCGCTACCTCCTGGCCAGCGCCAACGTGCAGCGAGGGGGGGAGTTCGCCGGCCATGGCCAGTTCGACGATTTTGGCCTCGAAGCGCCGCGCCAACTCCGAGGTCTTATACACTCTGACGAGTTGTTCCCGGTCCATAGGCTGCCCTCTTTTTTCAGCGGCCGGCCTAGGCCAACCCAAGATGCTGGATGATGCCGCCATCGACGGCAAACGCTTCACCGGTCACAAACCGGGACTGATCGCTCGCCAGGAAGAGCGCCACATCGGCGACGTCTTCCGGCGTGCCGTTGCGCTGGAGCGGTGTGTTGCGGGCGAGGAGATCACTAATGCTTTTCTGGCTGATTAAGGTCTCGTGAATCATTTCGGTGTCGATCACACCGGGCAGAGGGTGTTGGCACGGATGCCTTTGGGGCCATAGGTCACCGCAATCGTCCGGGTCAGAGCCAGAATCGCGCCTTTGCTGGCCGTGTAGGCATGGGCATCCTGAGCCCCGCGCAGAGCGGCAATAGAGGCGGTGTTGATAATGACCCCGCCGCCCCGCTCGATCAGCTTGGGAATCCCGTATTTGCAGAACAGAAAAACCCCACCGACATTGATGTCCATGATGCGCCGCCAGTCGTCCTCGGTACAATTGACGATATCGCTCATGGCAATGCCGAAGCGTTGCGTCGCCGAGTAGCCGATCCCGGCGTTGTTATAGAGGATGTCGACCCCCCCAAAGGCGTCCTGGGCGGCTTGCAGCACGGCTTGCACGTCTGCGGCTTTCGAGACATCACCGACGGCCCCGGCCGCCCGGCCACCAGCGTTTTTGACCGCGGCGACCGCGGCCTCGACAGACGCCGAGTCCAGGTCGTTAACCACAATCTTCGCCCCTTCTGAGCAAAGCGCTTGGCCGCCACCAACCCCTGCCCCCGCCCGGAGCCGGTAATCAGAGCGATTTTGCTTTCAAGTTGTCCCATAGCGTCCTCCCTTCCACGCTGACTGCCTTGCTTACTCGAAAACACTCCAGAGATAAAGGGGAGAGATGACTGACCATCGTCAACGCTCGGAACTGCATGTGGCAGATTGCGGATTTGTTTCGAACTCCGTACCGTCCGCCTCGCTGTGAACGGGTGATGTTACCGCTGACGGTACTGCTCCGGCTTGCTTGCGTATTATCCTCTCTCAGGGAGAGAGTGCTGTCCGAACGTAAGCGCTGGCGGGAAACTTGAATGACGCCCGGGACTCCACGCTCAACAAGGCTACAGGCCAGGATTTTCACAACCACTCTCCACTTGATTTCGCAATGCTCAAGGGCGGCCCGGGCAATGCCCATCAATATCTCCGAGGTTGCATCAACGGTTTTTCCAAAAATGCCCGTGACATTTTCGACCGGTTCGGGTTCTCATA
Organism: uncultured Binatia bacterium (SeqCode); assembly: GCA_965116085.1. Taxonomy (GTDB): domain Bacteria; phylum Desulfobacterota; class Binatia; order Bin18; family Bin18; genus Bin18. The sequence continues at coordinate 1,852,704 of OZ220487.1, read as the reverse complement.
TGATGTCGATTTACACCCTGATACCGTATCTCCAGATGGGCCTCCTTTTCGAGGGCCTGATACCGTGTTTTGTGGACTCAGGGCTGGACGGGCGTCAAGGCGTTCGGACGGGCGTCGGGAGCGCAAGACAAAGCTTGTTCTGTACTTCCTCGTTGCAGCCTTCGCCCAGAAGACAGTTCGGAAGTTCACCGAGACAGAGAGATGGCCACTAATTGCCTCCAGCTTATCACCACCGTGTTTCAACCCGATGTCCCAAACACAGCGCCCCCCCTCGCCAGGACTGAGCGACATCCTCACGGCGTGACATCTTCATCCGTCAATTGAGCTTCGATGCTGTTCAGCATCCTCATGACATCCGGGTGAATCTCGTCGGGCTTCATCGCCCTAGCTATCCGGTAATACTCGGACGCATTTATGGCGAGCCCAGCGGCGGTCAGTACTTCAGCAATCATTCCCTTTCCTTTTGTTCGGTCGGCAGGGGTTGTCTCGAAGGGCTTTTCACTGAGGACTGACGGCCAATACTCCTTCATGTATTTCTTCGCCTCTTCAGCTTTCTTCTCACCCAGTTCTTGCGACACGAAGCGATATATGGCTTCTGGATGAATCAAGTAGTTTTCGATCTCGTAGCGGGTCCAAAATAGTCGCAGCATGCCATCAGGTGTCTTTTTACTTTCTCGTAAATTCCCTGGCTCCAAGCCGTTCCACCGTGCGCCTTCGTCCCCATTCCGGTCTCGCACTTCCAGTGCCCGCAGTGTCGGCACTTGCGCTTTTAGGGCTCGAAAATGTCTTTGGGCGAAGTTGCGGCCGCCTTCTTCTGCTGTCGGAATCCAAAACGCTCCTTCGAGCCGCCGAACTGCAGGGTGATTCAATACCCTCGCCCATTCCTGCAAAATATCCAAATCGGATTTTCCTTCCACATATAGCACACGTTGGCAAGTTGCCGCATGAACGATTTGCTCAGTTGGCATTTTCAGCAGTTCTCGGGCTTCTTGCCGACGAACAGGGTTCAGACCCCTCTCCGTAACCACAAACAATTTCTCCCCGTCTTCTTTCTCGGCTTCTTCGATTAGTCTACCGGAATGGGTTGCTATCACCGCCTGACAACCATTTTCGTCGCAGTGCTTCCGTATGAGGCGATACATCTTTTCCTTCAACGGGGCATGCAGGTGAGCATCTGGCTCATCGAGGAGAAAAAGGCCGGCATCGGAGTGCAGAAGCGCGGACTGAACCAAGACTGTCTGTAAGAAGCCCGTAGCACCGTTTACTAGATCGTACCAATGTTCCTTCGCCGAGTGTCTGTACCGCACCATTATCGGGTCGGCACCGCTTGGCATCGACAGTTCAAATCCAAAAAATGCGTTTACAGTATTCTGCAGCGTCATCCATTTTGCCCCCTCTCGGCTCGCCGCCTGAACCATATTTCTCACAACCGTTCCGCCCCTGCCACGTGCTAACCTCGCTGCCAGCACTCTCTCGCCGTATTCTGGTTCATGTCCATCCACGCCTGATAGTGATGGAATATATAGCGCCTTCAGTGGGTTCTCTGCGTAGCTCTCCAGATGATTCTCTGATATTTCCGTCAAAGGCCCAACCGTAGCGGTCGTAGGGTTCTGGTAGTGCAAGTCAAAACCCACATCCCAGCCGTCCGTAGCTATTCTGATAGAGATTGGCTCCCGTGTCTCCCGATTACGCCACAACTCATCAAAACTGGAGAGTGCCAGCGTCCTGAAGCCAGCTATGTCGAGTTCCACTCGATGAAAGCTCCCATCGGCTTGGCGGGCTAGATCCGCATTACTGCCGAGCCATATTTCGCCTAACTCCGCCCAAGTCGCTAATGCTTGCAAAAGCGTCGTCTTACCCGAGTTATTCGGACCGGCAATGAGCGCCCGATCCTGCATTTCAAACTCCAGACGGCTGAACTTCTTGAAGCACCTTACGACGACCCTACGGATCATTCCTGTTCTCCCTCGGTACAAAAATGCTCGGCGTTTCGCTCCAGCGGATTTTTCCACACTCAAGCCAGTAATGGCATTTGCACCTTAGGCCTGTAACGTGTATGGACGGAGCCAGTGACAATTCCCCGCCGGGTGCTCTGTAACCGCCCACCGCCTTTGGACTTTAGGTGATATATCCAAAATGGATCACCTGCTTGCACCTGCGTCTTGGGCACACCACCGCAGCCTGAAATGGATACCTTCTCCCCCCAATGATGTAGACGGTGTCCCGGGACGGACGTTCCGGCAGGTCCTCCACCCATTCCGTACGGTACGGATACAATTTGGCCAACTGATTGAAGAACCATCTAATCACGGCGCGTATTGTTCTGCACAAGCAGGCTATTGTCGCCCAGCGCCCCGGTACCGTTCAAACAAGCGATGTGGCCTCCCTTTATCCGCTTCGCATTCGTAACTCCCGTGGACCGGTCGAAATCTCTGGGTAGCGAACTCGTGGTCCTTGTCCATCCAAAATGAATGCAACCTTGCCACGAAGTCGTTGAAGGCCATACAAGCTGCCTGCATGTTCACCGACATAACGGCGGGCTGTTCCTCTCCAACCGCTGCCAGATATCCGGCAACGCGTTGCCGGGCGTAATAGGCCGGATCCGTTCTTCTCCAGTTCTCGGCGGTTGCCTGGTCCAGGTGATATGCGCCGCGAGACAACAAATCGCGTCCGTCCGGGTGGACGTAGTGGGCAACCGCGTCAGCTGCACTGATATCCCCTGTACCGTCTGCGTCTATATGCACCCCAATATCGAAGTAGGGAATCAGATAGGCACTAGATATGCACTCCAAATGGTAACGCCCGAACGCCGAGTCCACACAACCAAAGAGCATGTCGCAATCAACAAGCGCAGACACGACCTCAGGAGAATCCGTCAAGGCATCATATGCGTCGACCTTGGTCTCAAGACCACTTCGCTTTATCGACATCCGAATCGCCTGTACTTTCGATCGTCTACTTCTGACATCAGCCATTGTGCCATTCACAATTCGATTAAGGTTCTTCTCCTCCAATACATCATTATCGACAATCACCAGCTCTCCCACGCAATTCCGTACGAGGAGTTCGATCAATATGCTACCGGTTCCAGAGCAACCAACCACCCCAGCTTTCATCGCCCGCAATCGATCCAATGTTCCTCGTCCCAAAGTCTGGGACAGTTTTCCCCCATACGCCGTCGTAACAGCGCACGCTCCCTCCGTCCAAAAGCGAATGCTATCTCCGACGACATTGACGGATCTGAACGCATGAAATTGACCGTTTTCGGACACCGCCCGAGCCACTATGGAGCCGTCAGGCATAATGATCGCAGCACCGTTGATTCGACCATCAACATCACGCATTGCCGCCCTCTATCCGAGTGCAAACCGGCAAAGGCAAAGATTTGCATCTCGACAATATGCAACTCCAGCAATAGCGTGCGTGGGTGTCAATATCTGTCACGGATTGGGGCCAGGAATATAGTATGTCGTTCGCCAAGGCTCAGGATCTGATCAGGCTTGCACGACGGGCTGCCATCAGACGGGCTGGAATCGGGCTCGATGAGATATGCGAGGAGTTCGCGGTGTCTCATCGCACCGCGCAGAGAATGACCGACGCGCTAGAGACCGTATTCGCCAATGTCGAAGCCGTGGATGGTCCAGATCGACGACGCCGGTGGCGCATCGCTGACCCGATACTCGACCGGCTCCGACCGCGCCAGGAAACGGCGGTCGAGGCGCTGCAAATGGCTAGCAGGACAGTCCGAGGCGATGGACGGCTGCGTCACGCGGCGGCTCTCGAGGTTTGCGCGACGGGCTGCTCGCGCGCCTGACACCGAAAGACGCGCTTCGGACCGAGGCCGATGTCGAAGCGGTGCTGATGACGATGGGATCAGTCACCCGGCCTGGCCCCGGGTAAATCTGTCGCCGGCAGTACTTGATGCAGTGATTGAGGGACTACGTGGCCCTTTTCGTCTGCGGCTGCGATACGGGGCTGAAGGTGCCCCCGAACGGATCATCGAGCCGCACGGTCTCTTGTTGGGGCATCGCAGCTATCTCGTCGCGCGCCAGCCAGCTCGGGGCGATGACATGCTGAACTTCCGGCTGGACCGGATCCACAGCGTCCAAGCATTGGATGAAAGTTTTAGCTTCTCGCTGGACGCCTATTCGGCTCAGTCCTTCGGCGTCTACCAGGATCCGGCGCAATATGGAGAGGTAGTCTGGCGCTTCACCCCTGAAGCTGCTGCCCGCGCCGCCGAATTCTGCTTCCATCCAAAGCAGATCGTCGACCATGAGGAGGATGGCAGTCTCATCGTGCGATTTCACGCATCGGGGTGGCTCGAGATGGCGTGGCATCTCCACCAATGGGGCGACAATGTCGAGGTGATCGCTCCAGAGGGGCTACGCATCATGGTTGAACACCACCGCAGGAGCGATTTCAACGCGCTCCCATAAGGCAAAGGACCAAACAGGGTTGAAGATGAAAACTGACCTCACGCACGCAGAGTTGAAAACCAAACAACGAACGATCCGCGACGGGTTTCCTGAAACTATGGGTCTTCGCATTCATCGCTCCATCAGCTGGATCGGCCGTGCCGAGGCGTACGGTGACGACGACGATGCACGATTTATCTTCCTGTGGATCGCGTTCAACGCCGCCTATGCCGACGAGGGGGGAGTTCCAGGCGATCCAGCCGGGCGAACGCACCGCCTTCGTCGATTTCTTTGGGCGCCTGTCGCCCTGGACCAAAAACGTCGAATCTACGGAGCGATCTGGCAGCGCTTCTCCGGGCCGGTACAGTTGCTGATGGACAATCGCCACGTGTTCAACCCCTTTTGGCAGCACCATAACGAGATAACCGGGTTCGAGGACTGGGAGGAGCGATTCAAAACGTCCTCGCGCGCGTTCGCACGGGCGGTCCAGAGCGGCGACACAAAACGGATGCTCAGCTTCGTCTTCGACCGGCTTTATGTGCTGCGCAACCAACTCGTCCATGGTGGTTCGACCTGGAACAGCGCCGGCGCCCTGATGGACGGGTTTTGGTATCCCGACACCGTTGATGACCCGATGCTGTCCGTCGTCAGATATTTTGGGACAGCAGAGCACGTTTTTGTTTGGAGGCTCTGGCTCATCCTTAATTGAGTTCATGCGTTTTTCTTTTGGTGGCGCAAGCGCCATTTGAGCATGGTTTTTCGTTTGATCTCCTCTCGCTGTTTCAGGATCTGTTCGGCGCGCCCGAAGTAAACATCGGCGGGCGTTAAATTGCCCGGGCTCTCGTGGTATCGGCGATTGTTGCAGTATTCGACGAAGTCACCGGTCTGCGCTTCGAGGTCGCCAGGCAAGAAGTAATACTCAAGCAGGACGCGGTTCTTCATCGTCTGGCGCCAACGTTCGATCTTGCCCTGGGTCTGAGGGTGATGAGGCGCGCCACGGACGTGACCCATGTCCTTCCCATCCAGGTATTTTGCCAGATCACCTGTGACATGGGAGGAGCCATTGTCACTCAGCAACCCTGGTTTGGCGGCGACGGTCGTGCTGTTGCAGCCAGAAGCTTCCAACGCCGGATCGAGGGTATCGGTCACATCCTGGGCTTTCAGCGTCGTGCAAAGCTTCCAGGCAATGATGTGCCTGCTGTGGTCGTCCAGGATCGTGGACAGGTAGAACTAGCCCCGGCCGATGACCTTGAGATGGGTGAAGTCCGTCTGCCAGAGCTCGTTTGGCCTCGTGGCGTTATCCTTGAACTCATCGGCCGCCTTGATCACGATGTGCCCGGGGGCCATGATCAGGTCTTCCGCCTTCAGGATGCGGCAAGCCGATGACTGCGAGATAAAATACTGCTTCTCATCGGTGTACTTCACCGCTTTGAGCAGGCGGTTCTCCAGGGTCAGATCGGCCACCATTTCCTTCAAGGCCGCAGACTCTGATCGCATATCTTTGACCTCGGGGCTGGTCGCCTGCCGAGCCGTGTCTCCAGCAAGGCGCTGCTTGCCAGCCTTGAGGAATTCCTTCGACCAGAAAGAATACAGACTCTCGCTGATCCCCTCACGTCTGCATAGCGCGGCAATACTCTCCTCACCGCGCAGGCCTGCCAAAACGATCCCGTCTTTTCTTCGGGTGAATGCAGACGACGTGTCTTGCGGCGAATGGTCTTGCCTAGGGCCTGTTCACACTCATGTGGATGATTCTGCATGATTCTGGTCTCCTGGCTGTAGGGACCGCACGCAAGCTCCATACGACCGGATCGCGCATCCTCTCCCGGTGCCGCGCGGCAATGTCCGCCTCTCCAATCGCCACGTGCTCAACGCCATCTTGTATGTCGCCGAGCAGGGCTGTACATGGCGCGGGTTGCCGGCCCGCTTTGGCACCTGGCCCCCCTCTCCCCCCGGCTGCACCGCTGGTCGCAAACCGGGGGGGCTCGCCCGGGTCTTCGAGCGTCTGCAACGCGAACAGCTCGTGCGCCTCAAGCGGGAGGCCCGGTCGCTCGACAGCACCATCGCCAAGGTCCATCCCGCCGGCCCGGGGGCGCGCACACAACCGGTCCTCAATCCCTCGGCCGCTCCCGAGGCGGCTGGACCCCCACGATGCCTAGGGGTGCCGCGGACGCTCGCCCGGCGCTCGCCTGCGCGCGCTCGCCCGGGCCCGCCCCCGCCGCCCCGGCGGGCCGCCAATTGCTGACTCGCCTGGGTCCGCCCCCCGCTCCTCCCGCGGTGCTGAGGGACCGGGCGTCCGCCCGTGAGCTAGACAAGCGGCGCAACGAAATCGCGCGGGTGTTGCGTCGATTGAAGGGGTTCCGCCGCCTCTTCACGCGCTTCGAGCAACGCGCCGTGCTCTTCCTTGGATTCATCGTCTTCGCCCTCATCATCAATGCGTTGCGATAGTGTTAACAGGCCCTAGCTTGTCAGCCGCGTCCTTCGATGTTCCCGATTTCTTGTCCATCTTCGCTCCATAATAGGCTGCGATGAACTCCACACATCGCGGCTACATGAAAAACCGGAACTGGTAGGGTGTCTTGCCAAGTCCAGGCATCCGTTTGACTACCCTTGCGAGTATCTTTGCGTAACTCATCGTCACTGGGAGCTGATCGTAGAAGCCGTCGTTATTCCAATTCATCTTGGATAGCGCCAAGGCAGACCGTGCCGTATCGTCCCAAGGGCCATGCCCTGCATGACGCACAAGCCTGATTGGTCTGGGCGTGCTTCGCCCACCTTGAAAGTAGGAACCGGAGTTGTTGATGCCGGTGACATTTCCATGCATCCACAAAAGGCACTCCCGTGGTCCAAGACCTAACAATGAACCTCGGTCGACTGGGTACCCCGCAGGCGTTCCCTTCCGGTTGGACGCTTTCGGCGGATCTATTTTGGCACCTCGCCAAGCGACATCCTCAACGACCTGTACCAAGTCAACGGCCTCACACAAGTGCAATGCCTCCATGCAGCCGTCGATTTCATCAGGCTTAAACTCTGTCGACTTGTGCACGATAACCCGCCGCGGCGTGCGCCCGGCATGTCTGCGACGATAGAGATCGAGAGAACGTGTCATGACTCGGAACATCTCGTTGCGAGACAAGAATGGATTGTCGCGCTGCACCTCAACATCGTTGGCATCATAGGCAACGAACTCTAGCCCTGCACCATCTCCGTCGAAGACCTGGCTGCAGCACGTAACAAAGCGCGGTTGATCGGTCTCGACCGGCCGAACTGCGTAGGAGATGCCAACGTAAGCTGTTTCGGGATCAGAATCAGCCAATTTCCATGGAATGCCACCCGCCTTGGCGTAGAGTGCCAAGCCGATGCGCCACATGACACTTGCTCTATGGAGATAGGCGAGCGCTCGGTCCTCTCTTACCAACTGGATCGGCAAATGCCGGGCCGCACTTGCTGCTTTCAGGTGATCGTGAAGGTCGAAGTCCTCACCTTCGCCCCCTACAAAGCCGCTAGACCACGATTCCGGCACGTAAATGAAAATGACGTCGAACTGCTGACGCACGGCATCCAAAGTCTGCAAAGCCCGTGTAAGTCGGGAAGACAGAACGACATGTGGTGCGCTGGCATCGGCCATTTCAGGGCCCAGCCGCTCGTCCAACTGAATATGGCAATCCGTTGCAGCGGCGCGCATGTTCAGATTGAACACGCTACGGAAGCCCGGCCAAGTTGGCAGGTAATCGCGTCGCTCGGACGGTTCAAACTTGCTGTTTAAGGCCTTCATGAAGTCATACAGCCGCTGACTTTCTACAAACGGCGAGATTGTAGCCACGCGAATGGGATCGGGCACAAGGCCAGCCGAATAGGGACCATGCCTCAATAGCCCTCTCAATGGATGAATATCTACATCTTCGACATGATCGGGATGGAAAGAGAGATGAGGTTCGGGAAACCAGAGATGGGGCGAAATCTGACTCGTCATGGGCGCGACCGTCTTGAAAATGCAGTAGTTGTTCCGAGGGAAAAGACAGCGTCGACCCCGGTACTTACGTTCAGGGCGCGAAGGTCTTTGCCGCTCGCAGAAAGCAGATCACCCCAGAAGGATGTGAGATCGTTGAGCGGTCTGTTGTATCGCTTCACACTGCGCTCACGTGAAAAATCCGTGGCTGCAGCGCGGTTTACTTCGGTTATGCCCTTCAAAAGCGTTCGCGGTTCAAAGACGAGCCACAACTTTTCGTTAGCCCACTCGAGCCGCACGACAACGCCTTCTTCCCAGGTCAGATCGAGTTGTCCCGGCACATTGCCTGACAAACCGCCAACAATGCGTTTCAGAGGAATCCATTTTTGATCTGTCACATCGGCGGGCGCAAGAGAATCGACGCTCCGGCGATGCCTTAGTGTCAGGTCATGCTCTCTGGTCAAAGCTCGCGAAAGTGCTTGCTTCAGCAAGCCTCGTTCTTGGCTGTCATACCGGAGGCGGCGCGTTTCGATCTCGTGCAGATCGAATTCCTTGATAGTGACATTTGCGAGCGCAGCGCGCACATCGGTGTCCGCACCGAATGCAAGAACGCCCTTCGCTGATCGTGTTGCCAGAACATCAACCCCTGCTGCGGTAATGGCCTCGGCAACTTCCTTGTATCCGCCAATTTCACACTCAACTAGCCGGCAGATCGTCGGCCAGGATTTCACTTCCAACCCGTTCAATCGAATAACCGGGTAGCCTCGGCTGCCAGAGATACGTGGCGGCGATGAAACGACAGAGCGCTCCGACGCGAACTCGTCGAGCTGCTTTGTATCAAGGTCGGGAATGAGGCGCACGAGATCGCGCAGGGCTTCGTCGAAGTTTTCAATTCGAACGAGACCGCCATCGACCCCCTTGTTTGATGTAGCCGAGAGAAAACTGCACACTCTGTCGAGAGGATCATGGGCACCACGATGGAGCCAGAAAAGGCCTCTAGGAAACGGGAAAGCATGCTCAAGCGCTTCCTCTAAAGCGTTCATGATCGAGTCGTCGCGCCCGCTATACCCCGCAATGACTAGGCCAGAACGCACGCATGTGCCGACAAGAAGATCTCTTAAGGTCGCATCTTGCTGGCGAAGCTCGTCTCCAGTGTTTTTGAGACGCCGTGACCGAAAATCGCCATGCAGTTTGACTTCCGCAGGCCAGCGTTCGCTATTTATGACCTGTCGGCCGATGTCAGGCGCGTCAAATGCAACTGTTGTCAGGTTGCCAGTGCCGCCAAAAACTCTTGCGCAGCCATCGGCGACGAGCGGATCGAAGTTCGTCGTCCAGACAAGTTTGGTATGGCCCGCTTTCATCAGAGTTGCCAGTGCCACGTGCCCGTAGGATGGTTTGGCGCCAGTGATTTTGGCATCAATGTATGTCCGACGGTCTGCTTCACTTGGATAGACCGCCTCAAAGAGAGCCGCGTATTCTTCGGGCGAATCCGGCTCTGAAAAAGCTTCTTGGCTCGCTATGAAATCCTGAATTTGCCTTCGGACGGCTGGATTTGAGAGGTCTGCGACCGTTTTCAAAGCGACACGCCGCCGACTGACGTAAAGCTGTTGCTTGAACTCCCAGATCATGTCCCATGCGGTTGGAATCCCCGCTGATGCGGACGTGCCGGCACCCAAGAACCAGATAAGGCTGCCTGACCGCATCGAAAATCGACGGGCAAAGTCATCGGCCTCTACGACAGGATACGAGCTTCCGGTCAAGATTTCGTCCATACGCTTTTCCACTCCTGGAACTCGGATGGCCGGAGCTGATATCTGGCGAAGTTTCCATCGTGGAGGCGGAGAAGCTCGTCTTCGACAACTGCCGCAAAGGTATCTCGATCTTCTGCCGCAACCGCAATTTCGGCCAATTTCATGATCTGGTCAGCAGCTTCTTTACGCCCGACCGTGGAGCGAATGATTTGGGCGACGGCGTTGCGGATCTCCGCCCGATATTTCAAGCGGAAAGGATCCGGCTCTCCCAAAGATTGCCGGACGGCCGCGTATTGGGCCGCAGAACGTTCATAGGCCCAGAGGAAAACTTCCTTGAGAAGCGCCGTATCGTTCAGTTCGTAGACACCCAGAATAGCTTCCGTATAGGCGCGCTGAGGCACATCAGTGAACGCCAATGGAGAGAGGTTGCTTCGAATGAGAGGCATGTTGGCGGCGAGACGCGAGACGCGCTTATTCACATCATCGAAGGGTTGAAGATAAGGGATATGCACCATCACGAAGAAGGCCTGCTCGAACGGGTCTTCGATTTCTGATGCCTTGGCAAGAAGCTGCTTGAAGCACTCTTCAATGCGTTGTGGCATCTCGAGGGGGTGGAACGCCGATTTTTCTATGCCAACTGCGATATAGCGCAGGCGCCCGGAAGCGGCCGGATCGGCCAACAGGTTGTTCGACAGAAGCGCATGCAGATTGAGAAAGGTGTAGGCATTGAAGTCAATCTCGTCGACAGAACCCACCAGAAACTCAATGGCATCCTTGTGATTGAGGATCATTTGTGCCTCAACGTGGTCCCGTCCGGTGGCTTCTTCTCCAAATTCAATCAGACGCTTCGTATCCAGGAGCGAGTAGGTGTTGCCTTCCAAGCGGCTAGAGTTCCAGGAAAGATCAATCAACAGGCGGTTGAGAATGAGTTTTGCGTAGGTTCCAACTGGTTGTGTGGAAGTCTTCGACTTACCGAGCCGGTCCAACCGTTCGCAATCCTCTTCTTGAAGATAGAATGTCGTATTGGGCTGATAGCGTCCGAGAAAGTCCTGATTATATCCGACTGGCTTGCGCGCTGCGACGGGCTGCAGGACATAGTCTCGAATGGCCTTTGCATCGTCCGACAAGGCAATAAGATCACCGTAGTCGAAGTCCTGATCATCTTGCTCAGCCACGGTCAAACCGTCGGCGGTCGCCAGACGGTAACGCGTCCATCTACCGCTGCCCTCCATCTGCAGATGTCCATTGGTGACAAGCTGTTTTAGCCGGTATTGCAGGGTTCGGCGTGGAACATGACCGGTCAGTCTTTCTGCGATGCTGGGCGCAGCGATGCCGTCCGGATGGTCCGCAACGACATCGAGCAGCTCCTTGAGGGCATCTTGCGGGATTTTGTTGGCCATCATCGTCTTTCTTGCGTGTATGCTGTAGACGCAACTATGCTGGTTTACGCGCAACTTTCAAGTCTAGGCGCAAGAATCATTTGTAGGCGCAACGATTATTGCGCGTAGCGATATGTACGATATTCGTGGCAAGCCACGAGCACGGCAGGGGAGGCCTAGATGGCAGACGATGACGAAAGGCTGATACAGGAGGCGCTCGCGGAGCTTGGTCGGGAAGCCGATCCGAGTCAGATCGCTGAACAGGTTCGGCGTCTGGACCGTGGGCTGCCTGCGGAAGACGAGTTCATTGCCGTTTGCAGCTGGCTTGGCAAGACATGTCTGGTCCACAAGCTCGACCAGCACCATGCACCGCGCCAATCGCGAGCAGACTACTAGGTCCCCGACCCTCCTGGCTTTGTATGAGAATTCAGGGCCTGCGATCATTGAGGTCAAATCGAAGAAAACTCCGACCCTTTCATTCAGGCCTGATTACCTTGCACGATTGCAGACCTATTCGGATGTCTTGAAGATGCCGTTGCTTATTGCGTGGAAATATCTGGGTATTTGGACACTCTTTGAGGCTCGGCATCTGACCAAGACGAAGAAGAACTTCAACATCCGCTTTGAAGCAGCGATGAGAGAAAATCCGCTCGGTGTCCTCGCAGGCGATGTTGCGTACAAAATCGTACCAGGTGCAGGTGTTCACCTTCGGCTCAAAAAGGAGAAACTCCTGGCATCAGAAGAGACAGACGAAGGATTGAACGAACAATGGCAGATGCGGGTCGACAAGGTGGGTTTCACAGACGCCTTGGATGACGATGTCACGACGCTCTTTACGACATGGGACTTGTCGGAACATCAAGTCCATTCAGAGTCTCATGTCGAGATGCAATTCGTCGCCGGAGAAGATGACGGTATGGATGTTCGGTCATATGGCCCTGGTTCACCTGCTGAACTGGTCACTGCAGGAAGGCGAGCTAATCAACTGGCGGCATGCGATTAGGCGCGAATCTGTAGTCAGCAATATGACCAACTTCACCCAAGCTCTGCAACGTGCGCTTGAGCAGAAAGTGGTTCGCATAATTCTCAACCAACAGCCTCATAGCTGGCCGGAGTTTGTGTCCAAATGAACCAAGAGTACGAACGCCGCGACGCGCCAAAGCTGCTGCCGCGGTCACTTTCGATCTCTATGCACTTGCTCTGCCTCGCGGTCACGGTTTCGGTATGCGACCACCTATTGGAGCATGGCAAAGCGAAGACGGTATTGCTTGCGGCGTCATCACCCGACATGTGGAAACAGCGGACATTGGTATTCTGGTCATACGGCGTCGGGTTGACGGCGTATGGGTCGAGGTTGCGACAAAGACCGGTATCGCGTCACGGGATGCTGCCATGGACGAATTGAAGCGGTTTCTCCATATTGATCAGCAGAACGAACCGCTTCCAGCAAATACGGCCCCTCGACCGGCGCTCCACGACGTTGGCAACCGCGAACCGAGCACCGTGTTCCGCGCGTTGAGCACGCCGTCGCCTCACGTGGCGGCCTGGACGCTCAATCAGCTTTATTTGGCGATGCCCAATCCGGACAAGAACTGGGCCGGAGATTGTCAGACAGGCAACTTCCACACGAGGCTTTGGGAAGCGCAGTTGCTGGCGAGTTTTCGCGCACAGGGTTTGCTAGTGGAACAGCCACATCCCTCACCCGATTTTAGGATCGAAAACCGCAAAGGCGGAGCGGCATGGGTGGAGGCCGTAACGGCCAATCCGGTCACACCATATGATCATGTGAACGCTCCACCGAGTGTTCAACCGGAAGCGCGCGAGGAGCTTTTCTTTGGTTCGGCCGCGCTGCGATTTGCCAAGACTCTCGGAAGCACTTCGCCAGATGGTCTGCCATTTGCTTGCATGTACCGGGCACCTACCCCCCCTGCAATTCCGGCCGTCCTGTACGTACCAAGAATACACCACGAGCATCGGCAGCTTCATCGATGTTGTGCAGTGCGAGTCGATGCAGTTGAGCGATTGCCTCGATCACTCCCAAATCCTGCAGGACTTTCTGCGAATACGCTTGTGGCATCTGCGGGTGTTCTTCAAATCCATTCATTGTTTTGGCTCCCGAACATACTTTATGCATTTTTAGCCACTTTTCATGCAGTGCCGCTTGCGTACGCACGAACAGTTTTTGCATTTGTAGTGCGTCCCGACATGTTGCGGGCTTTGCCCTCAGTGAGAACCGTAGTGCGCGGTGGGATGGTGGTTGGCGCTGGGGTGGCTGCAACACCGCGTATCCTAGCCATATCAGCAACAAGCCGATCTTCTTCTTGCCGCAATCGGCGAGCGGCTCGTCGCTTAAGACCAGCGGCTGCGCTACCAAGCACTCCGCCAAAAAGGCCCGCGCTTAAAATAGCTACAGTACTTTCCGTACCTGTCTGCAGAAGTCGTAAAAGCCGATCGTGCAATCCCTATTTTTACGGCGGAAATGCATATTTCCGATCTTATCTGAAACCGTCGTATCTCATGAAGCATCACGTTGTGGACGGTAGCTTTTTGTATGAGAACAAAGAAAGAACATTTACTTGATAGCCAAGGTCGATCAATGCCACTGTGTCAAAAAATGACCAGATATATGATTCGGAGACACCGGGCGCGGTACCAAAACGGAGTTCACACGACTTCGAGAAAGAGCAGGGCTGACCCTCGAAGAGACAGCTGATCTTCCGGAGGTGACACCGCGCACCGTCTACCGTTACGAGGAAGGCAAGAGTGAACCCAGTCGCCTTGCAATCCGCATACTGAAGGATTCAGCCAGGAAACGGCTTGAATCAGCCCATATGGAACAGCCGTGCTTTACATTCATCGACCTTTTTGCAGGCATTGGCGGGTTTGCGACTGGGCTTCGAGAGTATCGGCGAGCACTGTGTCTTTACTTCTGAATGGGATGCCAATTGCCAGAAATCATACGCGCTGAACTTTCCCGACAATCACCCGATCAATGGTGACATCAGGGAGTTCTCGCAGAGTCCCGGACTGGTTCTGGAACATGATCTTCCGCTTGTCGGCTTTCCCTGTCAGCCATTCTCAATTGCCAGCGTTTCCAAGAAAAATGCGCTCGGCCGTCCCCACGGCTTCCTGTGCGACACACAAGGTGCGCTGTTCTTCGATACGGCCCAGATCATTGCGCACCACCGGCCGACCGCTTTCGTGCTGGAGAATGTAAAAACCTTGAGAACTACGACAAGGGGCGCACATTTGCAACGATCCTGAACGTGCTGAAAAACGAATTGGGTTATCACATTCAGCATCGTGTGATCAGTGCGGCGCCGTGGGTGCCCCAGAAAAGGGAGCGCATTTTCATTGTGGGCTTCAGGGAACCGGCCGGCTTTGATTTTGATGCGCTGGAAGTGCCGCCATCGGGTTCCGGGCCAAAACTTGGTAGCATCCTCAAGCCTCATGACGAGGTTGATCCGAAATATACCCTCACCGAAAATCTCTGGAACTATCTTCAGAAATACAAGGAAAAGCACCGTGCCGCCGGTAACGGCTTCGGCTACAGCCTGTTCGGACCTGACGATGTGGCCAGGACCCTTTCGACCCGCTATTACAAGGACGGTTCCGAAATACTGATCGACCAGCCGGGCAAGCGACCCCGGCGGCTGACACCACTGGAATGCACCCGTCTCATGGGCTTTGACCGTGGCAACCGGCACTGGCGCATTGCTGTTTCGGACACCCAGGCCTATCGCCAGTTCGGCAATTCCGTCGTCGTTCCGGTTGTCGAATTCGTAGCCAAGGCCAGCCAGAATCTGGTCACTATCCTGGCGGAAAGCCGGAAAGCCACTCCTGTGACGGTTATTCCTCCACAAGTCCCCGCACGACGGTCAGCAGCACATGGTTGATATTGTCACACCGGAGATACGCAGCAGGATGATGTCCGGTATAAGGGGGAAAAACACCCGGCCAGAGCTGGTGCTGCGGCGCGGTCTTCATTCTACGGGTTTCCGCTTCCGGTTTCACGACAAGACCTTGCCTGACAAGCCTGACCTGTTTTCCCGAAGTGGCATGCCGTGTTGTTCGCCCATGGCTGCTTCTTGCACGGACATGACTGCCATCTGTTCCAGCTCCCTTCGACCCAGACCGGATTCTGGCAGGAAAAAATAGCCGGTAATCGCGAGCGCGATATAAAAGTCGACAAGCCCTTGCCAATCTGGGCTGGCGCAGAGGGTTCGTCTGGGAGTGCGCGTTGACGGGGTGCACATCCCTCCCGGTTGAAGAGATCCTTGACCAGTGCGAAGCATGGCTGAAATCCACTCTCCCGAGAATGGAATTGCGGGGGCGTGAGTGATCAGACGCGGATTGCTTTCCGACTATTTCGAGGGCGTTGCTGTCAAACAGCTCAGCATGGTCGAGACCACGCCAACTGGATCGAACCAGCACGAGTTCAACGGGTCCCATACCCTGCGCCACCTCTTTGGCGATGACGACAGAAGGGCATTCCCGCCCGCTTTATCCGGCTGGGAGAGGAACAGGAAGGGATCACCGTCGACAGCAGCGTGAGCTGGCATGATGCGCACCGTCGCTATCCCACACGAACGGAATACCGCCTCTATTATCCTGGCAATGATGTGACAGGATTGATGAAGGCGGGAGACAGCTTCTTCCTTGCCTTGCGGAGTGTCGGCACGGCCGTGGTGATCGTGACTCCCGCCGGAAGCACGATCCAGAACTAGTTGCTCTGGCTGTTCGGGCTGGAAGAACAGCCCGAAGCTGAATTCGCTGTTCGCCAGATCAGCGATGACCAGAACGCAGAATTGGACTTCACAGCCCGCTATATTTTCGATGAGCTTGGCATTGAGCCTGAAGAGCCGGAAACCGATGATTTCCGGGGCCCTGATTTCCCCGCGAAACACACCCCCTGAAACGCCGGGTTTTAATCTGAAGTTCCCCCGGGATTTCCCGTCGTATCCCGCTCAACAGGTTGACATGCAAGAGGAAATATCGTTCAGGCAGTTGTACAGTGTTCCCATGTAATGGCGCATTTTTTCCTGCAACAAAGGAACAGATTATTATCGTTGCCATGTATATCGACATCGTCCCCAACCGGAACGCGCCCCCCGCCCTCCTCCTGTGCGCAGGCTGGCGCGAAAACGGCAAAGTGCGAAAACGTACCCTCGCCAACCTCTCCAGGTGGCCCGGCTCAAAGGTCGCCATCCTGCGCCGGCTGCTCACCGACGCCCTCCTCGTCGGCCGCCACGACGCCTTCGATATCGTGCGCTCTGTGCCCCACGGCCCTGTCGCAGCGGTGCTCGGCACGTTGCGCAAACTGCGTCTCGACCGTCCCCTCGCCCCCAAACGCTCGCCGCCTGCTCGACCGGACGGCGCGGGTCGGCGAAACGCCGCCGGAGCATTTCGGCAGGTCGAGGCATCAGGGTCGATGCCTTGCGCCCGACGATACCCGATGCCGTGTTCGGGGTTCGGGTGAGCCGAAGCCGGATATCCTTGCGGGGCTTGCCGTACGGTTTTTCCCGATCACGGCGTCCGCGTCCTTGGGTGGCTCCGACGTGGATCCAACTCCGCGTATGCGGCAATCGTCCGGGACGGCAATTCGTGGTAGGAGGTTTTCCCCATGTCTCTTCGGGCCAATCAGGACGGTGCCTCTCCTCCTTGATCGGACGGTCGCGGCACACCCGGAGGCCTCCCCCCGGACCGGCTGCCGAGGACATCGCAGCGTCATGTGGTAGCACCACCCCGCCGGGTGCGCCGTTCGAATCGTTGTCGGAAGGGCAAACGCGCCGGCCCAGTCCAGAGGGAAGGCGGCTGCGCGCGGTGCGAGAGGCGCTGCGGGAGGTCTTCGGCTGCGCGGGGTTCCGTCCGGGCCAGGATGCGATGATCGACGCGCTCCTTGATGGCCGCCATGCGCTCACCGGGGTACCGACGGGTTCGGGCAAGTCGCTCTGCTTCCAGGTCCCCACCCTGGTCGTGGACGGTCTCACGGTTGTGGTGTTACCCCTGATCGCCCTGATGCAGGACCAGGTATCCGCCCTCAGGCTGGCGGGCCGGCCGCTCACCGGCCTGCGCCAGAGCTTCCTCGACGGGTCGCTGACCCGGCTCGTCGGTCCAGATGCCGTCCTGCGCCGCAGGATCGTCGAATTCATCGGGACCGGCGCCGTCGGCCTCGCGTCGGGCACGATGGCGGACGGTGGGTATGAACGGATCTGGCATGCCGGGCCGGTCGGGGCGGAGGAAGTCGCGTTCGAACCGAACATATTCCTGTTGACCAAAGCCCGGAGCGAGGAGATTCAGGCACCGACCGTGCCCAGGCCGCAACTGGTGTCAGACGCCGATACGCCGACGCTTCCCACACCCGGCCCCGACGCCGAGCAGGAGCCCGGGAATGAAAACGAACCACATAAGACCGCCGCTCCGGTCCGATTGCGCCTGACTGGAGTCGTGCCGTCGGAGATATGGAACCGTCTCGGCACCAAAGTCGTTCCCAGGCTGCGGGTCGGCAAGGGACTTGTCGTGGAGGTGAAATTTCGAAGCGGAGGTTCCCGCAAGCGCCCTCGCCACTATGGAAGACGACCTCCGAAGAACACTGGGGCGATCTGGACCTGGGGAGATCAAACCCGTATCGAATGGCCATAAGCGCTGGCAGGTAGAGGCTGTCCGTCAAAAGACATCACCGACCCTAAACCCACAGGCTGCCCTGTCCGACGACACATGAACATGCCGTCCCGATCCGCTTCAGCGGCGGGCGGGGTTCTGCGCGCAGGCCGCCGAATCGTTGCCGGTCTCCGGCGCCCGCAGCCGGTCCAGATCCGCAAGCATGCCGGATAACCGGGCCCGCCGCGGCAGGCATGCGTTCGCCATGATGGCCCCGCCGACCGTCGCCGCGTCGAGGCCGGCTTGCGACCTCCCAACGCAATGGGGTGAGCGCCACCTCCGTGTAGGCCGCCGACCGTCGCCGCGTCGAGGCCGGCTTGCGACCCGGTTCGGGTGCATTGCCGGCTCCCGCCGCAACGCGCACACGGTCCGCACGATCTCGTCATCTGCCCGGCAATTCCTCGGCGGCCAGCACCTCGCCGAGACTCGCGGCCACCAGCACCGCCTCCGCCCAAGCCTCCAGTTCGGCTGCCGACGCGTCGCGGGCCCGTTCGCGGACGCATCCGGCACATCCCCGAAGCGCAGCGCCAGTTGACGAAGAAGCTCCGCCAAGGCTTGTCTCCGGCCCTCCTTCCGACCTCGTTCGATTCCCTTCTCGATTCCCTGTTCGATCCAGGCTTGCGCCACCGTGCCGATCAGCGCCTCCCGGCGATCCGGCTTCGTCCGGTGCAGCGACGCCTCCAGCAACGGCGGCGTCAGGTTCATGCGCTCGGCAATGTAGCGCACCAGATGACGCTCGAACGCGCTCCCGCAACCGGTCCGCCCGTCATCTGGTCGAGAAGATCCGGCGGAATCTCCTCGGTATGCACAACCTTGAGCGCCAGAGCCCAGCCCGTACCTCGGGCGAGACCGACAGCCGGCGGGGCGCAATCTCCCCCCGAGATCGTGCACCACATAGGCAAACTCCCTGACGAACGGCTCCAACTCCCCAGGCGCGTCGATCATCCCCGACACCGGGCGCGCCGCCGTCCAGCGGCCCCGGCCGTGGTAGAAAACCAGCGGGACGATCATTGGCAGCCTGTCCCCGGCGGCGCCGTCCTCGATCTCACGGCGCCTGATGTTGACCATGTATTTCAGGAGATGGAGCGGCGTGTCGGCGTCGACCCGGCTCTTGTGTCCGAGCAGCACATAGAGGCGCGCATCGTGACCGCTCCTCAGCCTGGCCCGGAAGAGCTCGTCGCACTGGGTCCGCGCGGTGGCCTCGTCGCCGAAGCTGCCTTCGACCGCCTCGGGCGGGATCTCGGGGTCGAGGAGAGCGGCTACCTCTGGCGGCAAGTGTTCCGCGAGCAGCACGGCGGCGCGGGCTGGCTCGGAGACCAGCGCCGGGAACAATGCATTGTGCTGTGTCACCGGAAGGCTCACCGGGAGGAACCCCCGGCGTCTCCAGGAGGCTCCCCGACGAACATCCCGCTCACGGGCCGGAAGAAGAAAGACGCTCGACATGGCGGCACCCTATGGCGAATCGCCATCCCGGTCGACCCGCAACGCCCCGTCCTACTCACGGACACTTGCCTTCCATCCTCTGCGTGCACACAAGACATTTCATTCTGAATGCATTCCGAAACAAGATATCTGTCGATCCGCCCAAATCGAAAATTGCCGTCAACTTGTTGAATTAAAATCTCTTTTTGGGGTTGCGGAAGCAGGATTGTCGCCTTTACCTGGACGGCAATCCTACGCGCAGTGGCTGGCCATTATCCATTCCTTCGGCTATCCCATCAATACCGGCCTCGAGTCGTGAGCGACCGTCAGACTGAAAACCGATTGACAGAAACCGAAGACGCACTGTTGTCTCGCCAGTCTCCAAGCAACTGGGTTGGATGTTAGCATCCTTGACATACTGAAATGATGGCACAAGGAAGAATATTTGGCATGAAATGATGCTTGTTTCATGCTTCGATTGTGGCTGGTTATGCTGAGCGCACCGGTCGCAACTATGCGCCAATTCCTATAATCCAAATTTATAGTATTCAACGCATAAAATAAGATTATGCGCCAAATCCGATATTGCATTTCTATCGGAATTAAATCATAATACCAACATGGCAGATTTAGCACGCAATCCGAAGCAGATCGGAAACATCGTACAACGCGCCCGCAAAAAGCGGGCCCTCAATCAGACGGAACTCGGCAACATCGCCGGTTTGCGGCAGGAGACGATTTCCCTGATCGAGACAGGTAATCCAGCCACGAAGCTGGAAACCATCCTAGCGATCCTCGCCGCGCTCGATCTGGAATTCAGAATCGTGCCCCGCTCGAAAGCCCATGCAGACGCCATCGAGGACATCTTTTGATGCCACGCCATCGTCAACGTCCACGGCTGCGAGTTTTCCTGAACAACCGCTTGGTCGGCCATCTGACCAGAGCGTCAAGTGGCGCGGTCGGCTTTCAGTATGAAGAAAGCTGGCTGGAATGGGAGCATGCCATACCGGTCTCCCTTTCTTTCCCTCTCCGCGAGACGCCCTTCCATGGCGAATCCGTTGCCGCGGTCTTCGAGAACCTGCTACCGGACTCTTATGCGCTGCGTCGCCGCGTAGCCGAAAAGGTCGGAGCCCGCAGAACCGATGCCTACAGTCTGCTTGCTGCGATTGGCCGGGATTGTGTCGGGGCATTGCAATTCATAGCCGATGGCGATGAAGAGATTGACGTCACCGGCAAGATCGAAGGCGATGTCGTCGATGACGAGGCCATAGACCGGCTGCTTCGCAGTCTGACGCAAGCACCGTTGGGCCTGAACCGTGACGACGAGTTTCGCATATCGGTGGCGGGCGCACAGGAAAAGACCGCCCTCCTCTGGCATGACGACAAATGGATCAAGCCTCACGGCACGACGCCAACCACGCATCTGTTCAAAACGCAGATCGGTCAGTTGCCGAATGGAGTCGATCTATCAAATAGCGTGGAGAACGAATTTTACTGCCTCAAATTCATTGAGGCTTTTGGCCTTCCGGTGAACGAAGCCGAGATCAAAACCTTCGGAGAAACGAAGGCGCTCGTCATCAAGCGTTTCGATCGTCGCTGGACAAGAGATGGCCGGCTGCTGCGATTGCCGCAAGAAGATTGCTGTCAGGCGTTGTCGGTACCCCCTCCACTGAAATACCAAAGTGACGGCGGTCCCGGCATGGTCACGATCCTTGATCTTCTCAAAGGCAGCGACACGCCGGCAAAAGATCATATGGTCTTCGTCAAGGCGCAGTTGCTATTCTGGCTGCTCGGCACAACGGACGGCCACGCCAAAAACTTCAGCATATATCTCGGCCCGGGCGGCAGCTTTCATCTGACACCGCTCTACGATGTGCTGACCGCACAGCCGAGCCTCGATAGCAATCAGATCAATCGCAAGCAGATGAAGCTGGCCATGTCGGTCGGCAAGAACCGCCACTACCGATTCACCAATATTCATCCCCGGCATTTTATCCAGACAGGGATAGAAGCCGGCCTGCCAAAAACGCTTGTCCCCGACGCGATCGAGCAAATTGCAAACGCGGCGGAAGAGGCATTCTCGCGCCTCGAAGCTTCGCTGCCGAAAGATTTCCCTGAATTCATCCACGGTTCAGTGATGGAGGCCGCAACCGCGCGAATCTGCAGTTTCAGCTTCAAAACCGAGGCGATTGAAAGAAGCTAGAGAATACCGGATGGGACTAGGGTCTGTTACCACTCATGAGCATGAAGATGGTCCCCTTGGTGGCCGGAACTCACGCAAGCTCACTACGCACGGATCGCGCCCCCTCTCCCGGTGCCGCGCGGCCCTGTCCGCCTGTCCCATCGCCACGGGCGCACCGCCAGGTTGTCTGTGGCCGAGCAGGGCGGCAAAGGGCGCGGGTGCCCGCCCCGATTTGGCCGCTGGCCTCCTCGGCTGCCCCGCTGCTCGCCCCCCAGCGTCCTCGCCCAGGTCTGCGATCCTCGGCACCGAGCCCCGAGCGGGCACCTCAAGCTGGAGGCCCGGTCGAGAGCCCACCCCCTCGTCAAGGTTCATCCCGACGGGACGGGGGCACTCAAATAAACGGGCCCCCATCCCTCGGCCGGTCCCGAGGCGGCTGGACCCCCAAGAGGCATCTTGGGGCGGCGGAAAGTAGCCCTGCGTAATAGCCGAGGCCAAGCTGTTCCATCAGCGCCGGGATGAACTGATCGGCGGGCAGGCCTCCGAATTGCCTGTACTCGGGCGGGACAATGACGTAGAATCCGTGCGCCGGGCGCCACCAGCCCATGCCGGGCAAGCCGGTGCAGCGCGAACATGACGGCGTTCTTGGTGCCGCCGAGCGCTTCCCGCGCTTCGTCCGGCGTGAAATGATACCGGCCGCGCGCGGCAAGTCCGTCAATATAGCTCCCGGCGTCCGACATAGCGCCTCCGAAATAGAGCGCAAAACCTATCATATTTTGAAGTCTTTTGCGAACGATTTCGGAATCGAGCAAATCGGGGCAGCTCATCCCTGCCGCCACATGTTCCAGACGAGTTGCGCTTGATCACCTTCCTCGGAGGGGAGCAGGGCAGCGGTGAAGGGCTCGGAAAGGCTCGGGGCGTCGAGATGGACGCGGAGAGAGTATGGCGAGCGATCGCCCGTCGTCCGGGTATCCTAGGCGTCACCGATGCGGGCGTTGCCTACGAGGACGCGGAAGGCTGGGGCGTTGTCATGGGTCCGGTCATCGTTGGGGACGCGCCCGACCTTGGCGTCGATGGTGAGCGGGCGGACGTAGCCGGCATCAGGGGCGGGGCCGATCGAACGAACATTCTCCCCGAAACACCTTGCCTGAACACAAGCGACGTCACCGGAACGGGCATATGCCGCTCAGCGGTTCAATACCGGCCCGGCGAGACGCGACGCGCGAAGACGTCACCTTATTCATTGTGCATGTTTGCCGGGGTATTCCCGGCCGCTGCCGATTCCGGTGTACTGTTGCGTACGGAGGAGCGTACACACGGCTTCGGGCCATTTGGGCCTGATATCGGGACCAGCCCGGCAACCCACCGCAACTGCCGTAGCTTCGCTATAGCGCCGTTTTACACGCCCCGGGTTTACACGAAAACGAAGCCTCTTCGGTCAGCACTTGGGGCATGCCCTCCAGCACGACGGTGCCGCCGCCCACGCCCGTCAGGTTGATGGTGAGCACGCCGCCGTCCACCGTCATGGTGAAGTCGTTCACACCGCTTCCGTTGGCAAACGCCTCCAGATCGATGAGGTCGCCATCCCCGAAATCCTCAATCCTGTCGTTCCCGTGACCGGCTTCGAAAACGAACGTGTCAGCACCGCCGCAGTTCAGCGTGTCATCGCCGTCGCCGCCGTGCATCCGGTCAAGGCCGACCCCGCCATAAAGCGTGTCATTCCCGTCGCCGCCGTAAAGACTCCTGATTTTATTGTCCTGCCGGTCGCAGCACAATTCGTCGTCCTTGAGGGAGCCGCCGATATTCTCGATACTCGACAGCTTATCGCCCGCGGCGTCCCCGTTCCTGCCGACGCCGTCCTCCAGGCTGACATAAACGCCCACCGCGGAATTGCGGTAGGACACCCAGTCTTCGCCTTCGGCGCATCCAATACGTCCGCCGCCGTCGCCGCCCGCCAGGATGTCGTTGCCGTCGCCGATTAGCGCATCATCACCGACGCCGCCATACATCCGGTCATGGCCGTCGCCGCCCAGCAGGAGATCGACGCCCTTGCCGCCCCAAAGCCTAGCGTTGTCCGCCCCGCCCCGCAGGTCGTCGTTGTCGGCGCCGCCATCAAGTTCGTCGTCCCCCGCCCCGCCGCGTATTGTCGCCGTTGCCGCCGTCCAGCGTATCGTCGCCGCCCCTGCCCCAAATCGAATCGCGGTGCGTGTCCAGCCCCGTTATCGTATTATCTTCTTCATCGCCGTACGTGAATTTCCAGAGTTCCGGTGTCGCTGGTCGCTGCCATTATACTATCGCTCTCTTAACTTTATCGTTCGTTCTTCGGTTTCTTCGTCGATGACAAGGATGTGTTTCCCGACAAAACCATGGGCATCGCCGCAATAGGTCGGCTCATACATCACGCAACAATCTTCGAGATGAACGTTGAGAGCTACAGGCGGCGCACAGCAAACGCCACAGCGATGTCGCTCCGCCGACATTGAAAATGAAACCAGTGATACCTCAGAAAACAGATAAGGACAAAACCACACTGGAAGACAAAATCGAACCTTGAAATGAGTGCAGCGGATCGATTTCTCATGCCGATTCACGGTCATGATTCAAAGACTAAAGATTTAAACTTGTTTGGAAAATCTTGTGAGTTCAGCCGATTGGTAGCTGTTCCGAGAGATTGAAATTTTGCAGAGCCTTTACAAGCCTCGATTTCGTCAAGTTCTTCGCCCTTGTTTGACAGGTAAACAGTCTGACCATCTCCAAAATTAAATGAACTTTGGCAAATTCCAGCAGGAGAAAGTCCTAAGCAAAAAACAATCTCAGCGTTTTGAAGCGCTTGATTCGCTACATTATAGTCGCTGATATCTCTTTCACCTGCGACATACATATGGCGCCCCATCCGAAGGAAGGTTTCCTTTGTTGCAATTTGGGGGCTGCCATACGCAATAGCTTGATCATTGCCGGGGTACCGAATGCCCGTCGTATGCCCTCCTGAGATCACCAAGTCTCGGTCCATCCCCGCCTCTTTCACGCCGTTATTGTAAGCCAGCCCACTGATGTATCCATGGGGTTTTAATACTGAGAGCACATTTTCGTGTGAAAAATGCTACTAAACCGCTGATCCGGTGGGTTATATTCAGGATGCGCGCACAGCTTTTTATAAAATCCTGCACTGACAAAGTGCTCAAAAACACGGTCGTAGTTTAGAGATACGATAGTAAGGTTTTGGAGGTGATTCTGACCAGTGCCTGCCTGACCGCTCAGACTAGCCAAATAGTCTACCAAGAGAGTTTGAAATTCCGAGACCCACAGGCCATCAAGACCTTGACGCTCAACTTGCACGAGGAGATATCCGGCTAGATTGAGGATCAAGTGCCCTGTCGGACTAAGATGCTTTGACTTTGGTTGATCAATCAAAAAGACAAGGCGATCTAGCGTCGCATCAGGTTCTCGATCTAAGTACTTCTTGAACTCTTCGAAAGCCGCTTTATGGGAAGCTATCTCATTTTGCGATAGGTGCAGGCCTGCTAGATCCCGATTTATATCGAATGCGAGCACCTCTTTTTTCAATGCATACCATAGTGGGTAACCGTAATCAGCAGAGGAGCCTGCACCGAGAATAAGAACCGTTTTTTTCATTATGTACCCACTTATACAAACATTTGCTGCAATAAGCCTTTTTTGAAGATCTGGGCAGGGGACAGCGAGATATGACCGAAAGTTGGTGACGGCTACGGTCAGGCGACGACTTGAACTTGCTTGATCCCGTCTTTGAACTCAACCCCTTGGATGACTTCGGGCAATTGATTAGCACCGGAAAGTGCCACTTCCTCTTCGCGGACATCATAAGACGAAGGACCATGGCGAGAGCGGTCTTGCGATCATACCACCCTCATGCCCCGGTCGCGCCCCGGCTTCTGAACCGTTCCGGGTCAACTTTCCTGCCGAGGCTATGTGGCGTCATTGAGGAGGTCGCCAGGGGCCTTGTCGGTTTTTCGGCAGACAATGATACGCTGGGCGATGTCCATGAGTACCTGACTCGGCCAGTTCGCGGCCGGGTCCGGCAAGAAGGCGGGCGAGTTCTACCCCCCGCAACAGATTTCCTGCATCCTGCTGTCGGAGATTGTCGCCCTCGACAGTCAGGACCCGACATTGGGCAGGAAGGATCATATCGACAGCGTGTTCGATTTCGCCTGCGGTTCCGGCTCGCTGCTGCTGAACGTGCGAAACCGGCTCGGCCCGCACGGCATCGGCAAGATCTACGGACAGGAACGCAACATCACGACTTACAACCTGGCCCGCATGAACATGCTACTGCATGGGGTCAGGGACACGGAGTTCGAGATTTTTCACGGCGATACGCTGACCAATGACTGGGACATGCCGAGGGAAGCGCACCCGGCCAGAATGCCGCGCTTCGATGCCGTGGTCGCCAATCCGCCTTTCAGCTATCGCTGGGGTCCGTCGGAAACCCTCGGCGAGGACGCCCGTTTCAGGAACTGCGGCCTCACCTCCAGGTCTGCCCGCCGATTTCGCCTTCCTGCTCCACGGTTTCCACTACCTGAAGCAGGAAGGCTCCCCCTGGCGACCAGCCAGCCACACGGCGTTTTGTTCCGCGGCGGGGCGGAGGAGAAGATCAGGACCAGGCTCCTGAAGGACGGCCACATCGATGCGGTCATCGGCTTGCCCGCGAGCTTTTTCTTTTCGACCGGAATACCGGTTTGCCTCCTCGTTCTGAAGTGGTGCAGGAAACACGACGATGTCCTGTTCATCAACGCGGCAGGGCCGGGCCGCTTCAAGAAGGGCAAACGTCAAAATCAACTGACCGGGGACCATATCGCAGATATCGTCGAAACCTAGCGGTTTCGCAAGGAAGAAGACCGCTTCGCGGCGCGTTGCAGTGGATGAGATCGAAGAAAAGGGCTTCAATCTCAACATCGCCCGTTATGTCAGCATCGCCGGGGCCGAAAAAGAGGTTGATCTTGCCGGAACGCACCGCGTGCTTGAAGCGCTGGAAGACAAGATCACCAAGGCAAAGCAACCCCACAACGTGTTTTTGTCCGAACTCGGGCTGCCGAAGCTCCCTTGATTATCCATGATTTGGTTGCTCATGGGATAGACGGAACGGGGCAGGGAGGATAAATACAACCTGACCTGAACTTTTGCGAGAACTTGGCTTGCATGGAAGCTCAAAAATATAGGATCGAAGATGTCGAAGTGATCTCTCTTGGGCTCAATCTGGAGAATCCACGCTTCATTGGAATGTCCTTTGAAGACGAAGAGGATATGCTCAAATATCTGATCGAGGAAGCGGATATTGACGAGCTATTGCTGTCGATTATTAACTCCGGCTACCTGGACTTCGAGCCAATCATAGTAAAAGAGGATAATGTTGTCCTTGAGGGCAACAGACGAGTTGCGGCCTTAAAGCTCATCAGGGACTCCAAGCTGAGAGATCGGCTTGAAGTCGTATTGCCATCTGAACCGGGTGAAGATGCACGACCAGATAAAATCAGGGCCGTTATCGTCAAGGACCACACAGAAGCCCGAAACTTTATTGGTTTCAAGCACATAAACGGCCCACGCAAATGGGATGCGATGTCGAAGGCGAAATATGCAACAGATTGGTTTGAAACCGGCGCTTCTTTAGAAACGATAAGCAAGTCTCTCGGTGATACATTCAATACAGTTCAACGGCTTGTCTATGGATTTCGGGTCTATCAGCAGGCCGTATGCGATGGCTTCGACCCCGAACGGAGAACCGCAAGACGATTGGCTTTTTCTCATCTTTATACCGCAATCACTCGCGCCCCCATCCGTGACTGGCTGGAACTGCAAGAAGATCCGACTTCCGCCCCGGTTCCTGCACAAAACAGCGATAAGCTCGCTCAGCTTATGTCATGGCTATATGGTCAGGGTGAATCTGAGCCGGCACTGGTAAAATCTCAGAATCCGGACCTTAATCGATTGGCCAATGTAATGGCACACGAGCATACACGCGATGTTTTGATAAGAACGCGGGATCTGAATGAGGCATGGGAAGAATTGGAACCCAGAAGCGCGCGACTTGAAACAGCATTGACTAAGGCAGTGCGCGAAACTGAAACCTCACTTTCGCTTTCAGGGTCATTTGACGGTCGAGAGAACCTATTTGAGCTTGGCAACCGTCTTTTTCAAGGGGCGCGAACCCTTTTCAAATCGTTTCGCGACTATAGGGACCGTGAAAAGGGCCTTGATGATTTATGAAATTTGTCAGCCCGCCTAAATTGACTGACTCATTTTCTGTAGCTGCGGACTGGCTCGAACTCCTTTGCCTGTTAAGGCCAACTGGCGAGGCCTCTGACAACGATTTAACGGCACCGGGCGGTTTCCTCGAAGACCGGGCCGCAATAGTTGAGATTGATGCGACCTCGGAAGAATACGACCAGGATATAATTGATCCTGCACAAGAAAACGGGCTCAACGCTTTGTTCGAAGAGGTTGGACGCCGCAAACAAGAGCTCGGTCAGGCATACCCTTTTGACACTGCGTTTTTACGTCATCATCTGCGCCTAAAGCGCGCTGAAGAATTGCAAGATGAAAGTGTTTCAAGTGGTCGAGATGTATACCGGGCCTGCTTGTTAATGTCTGCATTGCGAAGCGGAATAATTGATGCCAGAGCCGCCGACATTCAGGTCGACCCCACGATAGGCAATCTGTTCCAGGTCTGCGCAACGCTTGCGGCGGCGGGGTATATAAAAGGCGATGCGTATTGGTTCGGCGCTCCGCGTCCCGACAACACGCCCTTGATCGACGCGGTAAAAAAACTCGCAGGTCTCCTGAAAACTGGACAAGCGAGGGGAGATCGTCCACCTGGTGAGACGATGCATGCGAAAGACGCGGGGGTCGATGTTGTAGCATGGCGACATCATGCCGATGAGCGCCCGGCAAAAATCATCATCTATGGGCAATGTGCATCAGGAATGAATTGGGAAGGCAAGCCAGTTGCCGCAAAAGTAGACCGCCTCAATGGGTACTATTTTGAGCCACCATCCAAACATTGGCTCCCGGCGCTTCTCTTGCCATTTCCATTGTACATGGGAAAAGAGAATACCCATGGCCTTCGGACTGAAGAAAACATGAAGGGTTTCTACTCCCAAATTGAGAAAGAAATGGGTCTCATATTAGATCGCTCAAGAGTCGTTCTTTACGCTATCGAGGCGCTTCGCCAAACCGAACCTTCTGCAAAAGTAGCAGCGGATAAACTCCACACTGTCGTAGATTGGTGCGCGCAAACGACCCAGTCTGTGCGTGGTGAAGTATGAGTGCGGTTCATCCACTTCATTCCATATGCCCATACTTCGCTATGTTTCCCCCG
Organism: uncultured Binatia bacterium (SeqCode); assembly: GCA_965116085.1. Lineage (GTDB taxonomy): Bacteria > Desulfobacterota > Binatia > Bin18 > Bin18 > Bin18. The sequence continues at coordinate 1,823,601 of OZ220487.1, read as the reverse complement.
GAGTTCGTCCAACAATACGTACTGGCATATACCGAACCTGGCGAAATAGTATTCGATCCATTCTCTGGCCGCGGAACGACTATTTTTGAAAGCCTCCTTCTTGGTCGGCCCGCATACGGAACAGATATCAATCCGGTTGCTGCGTGTGTGTCGGGTGCCAAGGCTGATCCACCTGCGCCACAAAATGTCAGGCGGCGGATAGTGGAACTCGCTCGGAAGTTTGACCACACCTCTGTTGAAGTAAACTTGGATGAACCTTTTTTTGAGTATTGCTTTTCCATTGGTACGCTCAAGCAAATTCTCTTCCTTCGCTCCGAACTGAATTGGACTTCAAGGAAAGTTGATCGGTTTGTCGCCGCAATGGCGCTTGGGTGCCTGCACGGCGAGTCGCACAAATCGGCCAATTGCTTTTCAAATCGGATGCCACGCACAATTTCTACAAAACCCGCATACTCGATCCGGTGGTGGCGGAGGCACGGGTACAAGGCGCCGGAGAGAGACGTTTTTGAAATCCTCCTGAACCAAGTCGGGTTTCGTTTCAATCAGGGTATCCCAAAACAAGCGGGACGAGCTAAACTTGCAGATGCCCGTCTGGCAGGCAGGGTTTTTGTTGGCCTTAGACGCCGAGTGAAATTGGTTCTGACATCACCGCCCTATTTGGACACTACTGACTATGGCGAGGATCAGTGGCTGCGCCTTTGGTTCTTGGGTGGAGGCCAGCGTCCCAAAGGGGGCCTATTCCCAGACGGCCGACATGATGTCTCGTCCCGATATTGGGCTTTCCTCATTGAAGCATGGCAAGGCCTGGAGAATCTACTCGACGATGAGGCGACAATGGCTGTCAGAATTGGCGGAGGCAGGTTGAGTGTTGAAGATATTGAGACCAATCTAATTGCTGGAGTTGATTCGGCTCTACAAAATTTCGACATACGCCTCGCTGATCGTCCAAGATCTACCGACATCAAGAACCGGCAAACAAATGCCTTCAGGCCGGGAACCAAGGGAAAAAGACAGGAACACGATTTCGTCATTCGAATGCGCCGACGACGACCTGCACTGAGATATTCGCAGAAGTCGAGCACCTCGAAGAACCAGATGGTTTCTGATTGACCACGAATATCGTGTCGTTTGGGAACTGCTTTTGATGGTTGTTCGGTTCCGATTTTGATTGGGTTTTGTCGTTCCATCGCTCTTTACGACCCGTTTTGCCTCATCTGGGCACAACGCTCCTGTTGAGCCAGACCATGCGATGGAAGTTATGGGCGAGATTAGCCAAAACAATCCTGGTTGTGGCACGGGCGGTACCGGTCGTGCGTACGGTTAACCTCATGAGGTGCTTTATGCGGGCGAAGGGATGTTCGACTTGAGCGCGGGTTTTGGAGCGGCGGCTGCCAATAGTAATTGCGATTCTCCGCGCAATACCGGGCGTGCCGCACAAACGGGCGGGAAAGAACGCCCGTCCCCGCCAGCACATTAGATAGCACCCAAGGAAAGACAACCAGCAAGTCCCAAGGAGCGCAAGCCGCGGCGGTTTGAGTGAACCGAGATGTCGGCACTTTCTCTTTGGCGAGGAGATGCCAGCCTTTCATCTCGATCCCCATAAGCGGTGTCGATCCGTTGTTGATCGTGCGCAGGACGACATCGGGGAAAGTTTGTGCCTGCCGAACGAATGAATAGGTCTGGTATCTCGAATCCGGGTCCCACGCCGGCCGCAGCCTGTTCAGAGTTTTGACGACCGAGTCTTCGATGGTCGCCCCGAGCGGAGCATTCAGCGTGAAGATGTCCGTTGCCGACAGCCCTTCGATGCTGATTGAGGTTGTGAAGTGGTCTGGAACGGCGAGCAGGGATCTTCCGACGCGCCGCCACAGGTCGAAATGCTCCCACTCGACCGGCTCACGCGGCTCTTAGGCGCTGGCGAGGCGGACGACAGTGGCATTGTAGAACTCCGGGACGATCTCCGCGCTGTGACACGCACGGGCCAAGCGCAGAGCGCTCACCGCAGCAGGACATAAGCCTCCGAACGGCTCCCACACCGTATCGCCGGGATCGGTGCTAGCTGCAATGGTCAGATCGATCAACGGAAGCGGCTTCTGGCTACCGTGAAGACTCTTGAATTTCCATTGCCTCGCGCTTCGTTCGCCAGCTATACGCTCGCCGCCCGAAACATGAGGGTACGCCAGACATTGGTGACGCCGACCGAGCAATTGAATTTCGCTCGCTTGGCTGCCCACTCGGCTTCGCTGAGCGGGCGCTTGCCGTCTATGCTGAAAATACGGACGCCCTGCTGAGTCGCCATGTTCGTTCGCATAGGCCGCCATTTGCACGAAAGCTGCCGGTGGCGGAAAATACCAAAGGTGATCGGCGGTGAGGTATTTTCGAGTTGCAGCGTTCCGCACGCCGCAAGCGTCGTTTGCTAACCGCATCGGCAGGCCCGTGCGGATCCATCTTGTTCTTCCTCTTGCCGCTTATATGCGTTTCGTCAGCTTCGGTGGGGCCGGTAGAGAGCGATGCGTCACCACTGTCAAACGCTTCCCGTAACCGGTGCGCCAAGTGCCATGCGGGAGTACAGGCAATCTCAAGGTCACGGTGCAGCATTGCCGAGACGCCTTTAAGGTTCGTCGTCAACAGATAGATGGCAATAGTCCAATCGCGGTAGCGAGATAGGGCGACTGCATGATCGTCCCGGTCTTGAAGCTGCACTGCGGCCGCTTCGGGCAGTCGCGGCAGCGGTGAGTCATCGTCTTGTGCTTGCCCACTCTGCACATTGAAGCCGCCACACCGGGGACAGTAGGGACCATGCGGCCAAGCCTGCTCTTCGAGCCAAGCCCGCGCCCGTTCATTGTCGGGGAACATATCGCTCAGCTTCTTGAGGCTGATCTCCTTCCTGTGAGCCTCGCCCGGTGCGCTCAGCGCCATGTCCACCTCCCTCAATTGAGATTACCTATGACAGATTCCCAGCACGGTCGACACCTAATTTGGATCATTCGCTATAATCCACTTTCTTATCCCCCCAGGCGGGGCGCTCCCCATTGTTCCGCCTGGACGCACCAAGCCGAACTCCCCTACCCGGAGGAACAAGGCGGGGCGAGCTGTTTTCCGCCCAGCGCCCGGCTGGAACGAGGCCGGGCGCTGGGCAGAAGCGGCCCTCCGCGCACTCTTTCCCTTCAAACCCCCATCCCCAATCTTTGGGGCGCAACCCCCTCGATCCCCCACGCTTTGGGGGACTTTCAGCCCCCCTTCCTACTTGTCCTTCCTCCCTAGCGTAGGGGGGGGCGGGGAAACTCCTGCCCGGAACATGCCCTTGAAAATCCCGCCTTTCAAACCACTTCGAAAGGCCCGTGATAAGCGCTCCACCCTGTGGGGTTTTCGATGCGCGGGGCGTCAAAGGGCGGTGTCCAACTCTGGCCGTTCTCATCCGGCCCTCCGCAGCGCGCGGCGCGGTGATGGATACGGGCGTGGCAACCGGCGACAGATCGAAGGGCTCAGTCGCCAGCGACGGCCTTGATGTCGGTTTCGTCTATTTCCCGCCGCTTGTCGGTGAGGGCGATCATCCAGGCGCGCGCCAAAAGCCAGCGTAGCGCGTGCAGCCCGCCGGGTCCTGCCGCTGCTTCCGCCAGATGCTTCAATTCGCGCCGCGATGCGGTGCGCCCCAGCGGGGCTGCGGCGATGAGGCCGGTATCGCCGCGCGCCACGGTTTTCAGATCCACCGTCATGCCAATGCGTCCGGCCACCTGCGGGTAGCGGCCCAGCGTCATGAGGGTGGAGTTACGGCAGGAGACCGTGCCGGTGTCTCCGATCAGCGCCAAGCCACAGCCGGCGAGATCACGGATGCAGCACAATTCGTCGAGCAGCGCCGGACGAAGGCCCGGCACGGTCTCCCTGCCGCAGATGGGCCTCGTCGACGATCACCAGCGCGCCGCGACCCTCCAACCGGGCGATGACGGCGCTTGTCTAGCCAATGGCCGAACCGTGGCGGGACCCGGCCCCGGCCGCCACGCCAAGGCGTGACAGAAGGCCGGGCAGCGTGGTGAGCGTCGGCGATGCGCGCTCTTCAAGACGGCGTCGGCGCGGGACCGGCAATGGCACTTGGCGGCCCAGGTCTTGCCGCGTCCGGACGGGCCGTGGATGAGCGCCAGATCCCCGGCAGCCTGCGCATAGGCGAGCGGCGCCGATATCTGCCGCGTCGCCTCGGTGTCGGCAGGGGCGGCAAGGCCGGCGACGGCCTTCGCACGGGTGATGCCGGAGGCGGCCAGTTCCGCCTCCATGCGTCCTCTCAGATTTTGGACTTACGTATCCGAAGCCTTCAGATCCCTGGCGTCGGGATCATGACGTTGGCGCTCCGCCCTGCCGGTTTCAAACCGGGCGACGGGCGTGATCTTTCGTGCGTTTTCCATGTCTCTTCCCTTCTTCAGTCATCATCGCCGAGGAGTAGTTTGGCGGCCGCCGTCAAAGCACGGGGCTGACCGGTACCGGTTCGGCCGGCTGCATCGGCCGTGGCGGCTGCATCAGCCTGGCGCAGGGCGGGCGTGTCGTGCGGAACGGCCTTGCGCTGCAGGACGGCAATGCGGGCGGCCTCTTCCTCAGCACCACGCAGCACGTCGTCCCATCGCCGCTTCCGGCTGGCGATCTCTCGCCGTTTGAGGCCGTCAGGTGCGGGCCGTGATACCAGGCGGGCGCTTCCAGGGTCTTGGCCTAGTCGGGCGTGACGCCGCCCGGACGGCCGGTGCGCGGCCGCTCCAGTAAGAGCGCAACGCGGACACCGCGCCCGGCGCCCTTCACCTGCTGGCGCCAGCGACCGAGCGAGGCGGCCGAGATGCCGCTTCCAGAGACAAGGGCCGTTTGTGCGGCGATACGGTCGGCTTCGGATGCGGGCAGGCCGCCTTCGATCAGCGCCTCGGCCCGGCGCTCCGGCCGTGAGCCGCTGCCGCGCCGCCTCGGGGGCTGTGGCCTAGGCGTCGATGAATCGGGAGGGGGGGTGTATCGGGGGTATCCGGTTCGGTGCCGGGTTCGGTGTCCTGAAGCGGCGGCGCATCGACCTGGCAGGCATTAGCGGGCGCACCACCGCCGTTGCATGGGGCGTTCATCGCCCGTTCGTTCGCTGGCGGGGCGGTTCACCGCGGGTCCTCGGGCGCATAGGGGCCGGCCGGGAAATCGACCCATTCCCTGGAGGCCTCGGACCGGCGCTCCGGGATCGCCCCTGCCCGCATCGCTTAACGGGCCGCATGCGCGTCCCCGTTCGCCGATTCGATCGTGGATGTTTCGGTGTTTTTGGTCATGTCACGCGCCCTGCGATGTTTCTCCCATGGAGTGGCAATTGACCTCAGAAGGAGATTTTAATCCAAAGGCCAGTCTCCGGAAATCGCATTGCCCCACCAGTACTTCAGTTGCGCGGTCATCAAAGTGGGCAAATATCGCGCAGTCGAGAGCGGCGAGGAGTCAACTCTTGGATCCTCCAGAAAGCTAACCGCCAAGCAGATCAGCCGGTCAAACATCCACATCGGTAGTTCAAGAGGCAAACCCGGCGAAGGATCGATCCGTGCATTGTGCAACCGCAACCCCTATCTTCTCCGTACTGTGATCGATACCGACAACACGCCCGGCCCAGGGGAGATGCCAAAAAAACCGTCGCCCGATGGACAAGAGACCGCTCATGCACTAAAAAAACGCAGTGGACAACTTAGTGGGTGCCGGTCACAATAACAGACACAGGAGTGTTTTCATCGAGGTGGCTTCACACACCTTTTCCCGATGGTCGGGGCGGATATGAGCGTTGATTCTTATGACTGAGAAAACTGTAGATATCGAGAAAATTCACGACGTTGTCCTGAATAACATAAAGAAGGATTTTAACAACGTTGAAATTTTTGACGTCGATGTGGTGCGTGACATCGACTTCGATGGAGACGAAGTATTGCGCATCACCGTGGTCTTTCACGGCACTCCGAAAGACCTGCTAACAGATAGCGTGTCTGGAGCTGCTCGCCACATACGCCCGAAACTGAATGAGATTGGCGAACGCGCGTTCCCGATCTTCTCCTTCATTTCCAAAAAAGAATTGGAGGCCGGCGGGGGTGCAGCCGCTTGATTTGCTGAAAACGGCGTGGGATTTGGTAAAGGCATCGAATAGCAGGCCGCGCCAGGCAAATCTTCTACGAGCAACAAGCACCATCTACTACGCCGTGTTTCATACTTTGGCGCGATGTTCCGCCGATGTACTCATTGGTGGGACCGGCGCTGAACGTAGCGGGCGGGCATGGAATCAGGTTTACCGTGCTCTTGAACACAGCGCAGCCAAGAAAAGGTGTCAAAACAGCGACATTATTTCCAAATTTCCAGCCGAAATTCAGGACTTTGCAAACCTGTTTGCCGCTATGCAGAGCAAGCGTCACTTGGCCGATTACGATCCGGCCACGAAGCTCGACAAGTCCACTGTAGTCACTGATCTACTGGCCGCAGAAAAAGTCATCGAGGATTTTCTGGCAGCACCGATCAAAGACAGGCGGACATTCTCCGCGTATGTCTTATTCAAAACAAGAACATAGTTCGATGCGCGATTGTTTCTCTGTCTGAAACGGCGCAATATTACGCCCGGTTAATAGCGATTCGCGGATCCCGACGGATGGGGAAGTTCCAATTAGAGCATTTTGACGTCAAACGGGGTGATATCCTGCTGCATTGCAGTAGTTGGCGCCCTCTGTCTGATGAGAAGGCGGTTATGGCGGCGCTTTTGGCCCAGAGTTCATCAAGTGTTCGGCAGGCGGCTTTTTGCAAAATCGCCTGGAGTGTCGAGCACGCCATTGCGAGGGGATTGCAGTCTGGACTGTCTGGCGGCAGGAAGCACCGTGCTGCGCCGGCTTTCTCGAGGGCTTCACGAACCGCCACCGGCTTGTGAGCGGGCCGGTCGTCCAGAAGGACGATAGCGCCGGGGCTGAGGGGTGGAACCCCAGCCCCTGTGCCACAGAGGCGCTGCAGGCGGCACCGGGCAGGGCCCCGGCGAGCCCCCTGGGGGCGGTCATGCCGGCGCGCCTGCGGGCGCCGCCAACTGGTGTGGTCTTCCCGTGGCCGGGCGGGCTGGGGGCCCGGCACCGCGCGCCGCGCTTTGACCGGCCATAACGGCGTGCCCTCTTGGTGGAAGCGCCGGGCTCGGCGAGGAACCCCAGCCTTGCGGGATCAAGATCGCGCGGGCCGGAAACCCAGGCGCGCCTTTTGCGCAAGACCATCAGGCGCGCGTGGGCTGCCGCGGGTGCGGGCTTTTTTGGAAGGGGAGCGCGCGCCGCTTGAGACAAGACCCGATCGTTGAGGGATCGCCGCGCCGGGCTCGCTTGTCTTCAAGAGGCTTGGCCCTCTCGGCAAGGGGGATGGCGGCTTGGGCGCTGATCACCCCCATCCGAAAACGCGCATGGGCATCACGGATCGAGCTCTTGCGTCCGCCCGGGGCCAGCGCCGCGTCACTGCCGGGCTGGCGCCACGGGCCATGCCAGGCGCCTGCAGGCGCTTCCCCAATGGCCAAGCGGCGGGCGGCGGCCCGAGTCGACAGGCCGCCCTCAATCGCTTCACTTACCCGCCGCCGAAGCTCACTCCCCAATGCCCGCCCCCCGTCAAATCAGATGGGGGCCTATGAAGCACTCACCACACGATTTGGGAATCCCCCAAATGACTCTGAATGAAGTCAAAACGCTCTAGGGCGAATGCGCAGGGGATTGAATCGGCGGGGGAGTCCCCATCGGTTGATGAGGTGATGCACGCTGGGCGCTGGTGCAGGAGGCCCGCTCGTAGGGCGCACTCTCTTGCTGTTGCTCTGCGTCGTCGTGGTGTTGCGGCGGTCGAGACCGGGAGGTCCCGTCGGCCGGCGGCGGCGCGCTTGGGCGGGGGGGGGGGCGTCTGCGCTCCGCGGGGTCCCCCCCCTCGCGCCGGACCGGCGCTCTGTCGCCGCAGCCTCGCGGCGGGCGCCGTCCGGGGCGCATAGAGGGTCATGGCGAGCTGCTCCTGGCGTAGGTCGAGGCGGCGCCCGCCCGGCCCCACCCGGCGAGCGCGGCCAAGCTCGAGGGGGCGGGGCGGCGATCGCCCGCCGCCCCGCGTGGGGCACGGGGTCTGCACGCGTCGCGGCCGGACGCGCCACAAAAGCCGGCCCCTGCGGCCGAGCAGCCCCGCCCGGACGGCGCCCGCCCGCGCCCCGTCTGGTGCGCAGACCCGCCCGCCCTTGCCCCCGCGCGCCGGCTCTGCATCGACGCAAGCGGGCCCTCGCCCCAGAGGGCCCGCAGGGGAGGGGCGCGCTCCCAGGGGCGCGCGTTGCCGCGCTCCCGTCCCCCAGGGCCACGGGAAGCCCCCCCCTGGGTCGCCGGCCTCACGCTCGATGGCGGGGGCGCGCCGAGGACCAGCAAGGGCGCGCGGACCGGGGCCGCCGGCCTGGCCTCTGGCGCACAGGTCCTGGCCCCGGCCCTGACGCCCGGCCCCCGCGTCCTCCGCGATCCCCTCCCGGCCCACAAGCCCCTCGCCCTCCGCGAAGCCCTCACGGCCCCAGGCGCCGGCCTCCTGTTCCGGCCGCCCTACCGTCCCGACGGCACCCCCCCAGCGCGAGGGCCTGCTCCCAGATCAAGGCGCTCCTGCAACAGGCCGCAGCACGCTCCGGACATGCCCGCTGGGAGGCCCTCCGCCACGCCAGCGACCGCCGGCACGCCACACGACGCTCGCAGCTGCTTCCCTGCCTGCGGAGATGAACCCACATGAAACGAAGCCGCTCTAGTGGGCAACTACCCTGAAGGGGGGGGGGAAGCCAGAATGGCTAAATCAACCAAAATCGGTCGCAGCACCGTAGACGGGCGTCCCATGTCGGTGAAAACCGCGAAAAGCAAAGCCAGAACTCACGTCGTTGAGGCCATCAAAGAAAGGCAAATAGGCGATAGTCTTGCGCTTGCGTGAGTTCCATACACCGAGGAGACCATAATCCTGCATATGAGTGGTAACAGGCCCTAGTTCAGATACCCATCGCCCATGGTAGGCATGCAGGCTTAAGGAAAGGATAAGTGTCGTTTGCGCGAGACTGCATCTGATCCCAATTTCAGGAAAACTAATTGATTGAGGCTTCAGTAGAGCCACACCCCTGCATATACCGCGGTGCGGAAATGGTACCGGGCTGAACCGGATTACGTTGTATTTATTAGATAAATCTGGTTGCGGGGGCTGGCAACCACCGAGACCGACATTTGATCGAAGTCCCGGTCTGATCCGTCACAACCATTTGATTTATCCGGATAATTTAGTGCTTTCGGGACGTTTCGTTGAACGCCCGGTCTCCACAAGATGAACCTCCAACTGTTCGATCAGAGATTTCCGGAAGTGTCTCTCCACGAGGTACGGACTTCTGCTTGTCTTCCAATGGCCCTCCATTAGACCCGATAGGGCCGGTCCAATTGGGTCTATTGTCCTTGCGCGCGGTTCCATCGAGCCGATACCCCGTGACCCGTCGATGTTGCAAATCCGAGTTCCCGCAATCGGCCCAATACCCTCTTCACCTGACGAAGACTCAGAGATCCAGCCAAACGAGCGTGTATTTCGCGAAGTGCTAGAGGATGGTCGGTATGGTCCAAAAGATCAAGGACGCTCCGCTGCACCTCGCTCAATTTCTGCACCTGCACATTTGATTCGTCGGCAACGGCCGTACGCTCTTTCGCGACGATATGCATTGATGCCGACGGATGGCGGAATCTAACCGTCACGCACCCTCCAGCATCCTCGATTTCGGGCTGCGGTAATCCAGTTGCGATTGTCACTTCCGCCATCTTCAGCGTTCCACGTCCCCAGCGCTCAATGATGCCGCGACGGTAGAAGACATCGGCGAGCAGCGGATTCCAGGGTATCGACTCGTGCGGTGCAAACAGCTTTTCGGGCGTCAGTCCGAAATGCAGCGTCCCGGCCGGCGTGACTTCCAAGCGATCATCGTAGATCGCAACGCCCACGGAACCGCCGCCGATAGAATAGTCACGATGGCAAAGCGCGTTCGCCAGCGCCTCGCGCGTCGCAAGTGGAGGAATGAGCGGCTCGTCGATTCGCTCAATGCGGCCGTCCTCAATGTGACCCGCGATGGGCAGGCTGTCGCGCAGGAAGCGTTCGGCGGCCTTGAGCAGTGAAAAGGCGTTGCCATGAAATTGACGATTGTCGACAAACTCCGTGCGATCAATACCCCGGAAGCGCGCGACGCGGAGCAGGCACTGCGGCATGTCGAAAGTGATCCGTTCCTCGGTGCCGAACAGCGCAACCGCCGCCCGCCACAGTATTCCGTCCCGGTAAAGTCCGAGGCCGCGAAGCAGATCGCCGGGTTCGCGGGTGCCGGGATCTTCGATCCGGCCTCGCCGCACCGCTTCCTCCACGGTGGTGCGTATTTCGTGTGCGTCCAGTTCGTCGACCGACCACCCCTCCGCAGGCTGGTTCTCCCCAGCGCCGCTCGCTGTGCATGCGCTCGAAGAGCATTTGGCGGTACTCGCCCGTGTGTATCTCGACGGTGGTGTTGCCGACCCGCCGGTACCGTTGCCACGGTACATGTAGGGTCCGGCTTGCCCACGCACGACAGTGACGGCGACGACCTCGAGACCTTCTTTAACTGGGATGCGCTCAATCGCCGGAAAAGCGGGCGGATCTATTCTGGAGAGCTCAGCGCTCACCTCCTCGATTGTGCGTTCGCTCACCTGCTGGCCCACCACGCGGCCTTCCGGCGTGATGCCGAACAGGACCAGACCACCCTGCTGGTTAAGCATCGCGCAGACGGTTCGTACCGCCTCGCGGCGCGTCCCGGTCGTGGTCTTGAACTCAAGCGTTTCGGATTCACCCGCCGATACCATTCGCGCGATCCGCTCGACCGTCATGGTCGCTCTCCGACCACGGCTGTCCGGTTTATGTCAGGGGCCATTGTATTGCGGTTTGTTTGTTGCATTTGGGGGGCGGGATATGGGGTGCGATGAGGCAGTCGATGCGCTTTCGGTGCATGAGGTTGGCGCGCACGAGGCGGGCGAAGGCGAGGGGGAATTTGACGGCGCTCTGGGCGGCCTGGGCGATGCTGAGCAGCAGATAGGCGATCAGGGCGACGGCGACCTGGATGCGCACGGCATTTTCGCTGACGCCGAGGAAGTGCTTGATCTTGAGGTTCTGCTTGACCCAGCGGAAGAACAACTCGACGGCCCAGCGCCGCTTGTAGAGATCGGCAATCTCCCGGGCCGGGGCCTTGAGGTCGTTGGAGAGGATGCGCAGCACCTTGCCGGTGTCGGTCCTGACCTGTACTTCGCGCACCGGCTTGGAGAACGGGTTCTTGCGGCTCCGGGCCTAGCGTTGCGCCAACAGGCCGATGCGGTCCGAGAGAATGTTGCCGTCTTCGTCTTCGGGCAGGGCGCGCTCGACGCTCTCCTTCAACGGCGTGTTGGACTTGAACCGGGTGACGATGCGGCAGCCGGCGCTGTCCAGCGCCGCCCACCAGCCGTAATCGTAGTAGCCGAGGTCGAACACGTAAGTCGCGCCGGCCTCGACCGGCATCTCCTTCGCCGCCGTGATGTCGTTGACCTTCGCCGCCGTGACCGACGCATAGATCGGCTGCCCGGCCTCGGCATCGTAGACCACATGAACCTTGGCCCCGCAGGCCTTGGACGAGAAATGCGCCCATTCAGACCCCCGCCCGCCCAGGCGAACGCCGGTCGCGTCGATCAGGTAGGTCGCCTCGCCGATCTTGCGCCGCAGGCCCCGACGCGCGCAACCGACCATCTCGGCAAACAGCGCCGCGAACAACCCTGCCGGGCGTTTGGCATTGGCGTCGGCCAGCGTCGAACGCTGCACGGCACGACCGCCCACATGATAGAGGCGCGCCTTGTGGCTGTGCAGGCCGCCTACGATCTCCCGCAGGCTCCCCGCTCCAGAAAGCTGGCCGTAAAGCAGCGCGATCAACTGGTCCCGGCTGCGAAGGCACCGCACTCGACGGTCCGCTTTATGCGCCGCCACCAGACGGTCGAACACGGCCCAGGGAATGTACTTCAACAGGTCGTGCAAAACGCTATTGTGGTGGCGCATGGCATTGAGCCTCCTTCGTGTCCAAAACGTTCCCAAACGCTTGGACGCCAGTAGAATCAATGCCATGCAACCCGTCCACAAAAATAAACCGGACAGCCGTGCTCTCCGACCGACTGTTCCCGCAGTTCCGCGAACGGACAGGGAAGGCCCGCAATGATGGCAACGGTCTCCACGCTGACCTGCACAATGCGGCGCAGCGCCGGTATCAGGTCGCGCGGGTCGTCGAACCAGCCGTTGGGGTCATTGACGATGCCGCTCTGCCGGTCGCGGACGATACGGTAACGGTCGATCAGCCATTCGAGCGGGGTGCGCCCATTGACCCGATACTCGTGTGCTTGCGGGGGGATGCCCGACAGGCGGACCAGGTCGTTGACGATGAGAACGGTCCGGTCCGCGTCGGCGAAGCGCATGGCGCGCTGGCCGAGCCGGAACTGTGCGGGCACGGGCTCCCCCTTCCCGGCATAGTCGAGCCGCAGCGGATATTCCTCGCAGGTTTCGTAGCCGAGATGCAGTGCCGCGAGGCGGCGGCCGGCCTCGGCGAAGGCATGGAAATCGTCGGCGAACGGAATGCGCGGCAACTCCTTCGCCAGGTCGTTGGCAAAACGCTCGCGGTATGAAGGCGCATGCAGAACGCCGTAGACATAGTCGAAGATCGCGTCCTTCGTTATCGCGCTGTCGCCGTAGCGCACCCGGAAGGCGCGCAACGCGGTGTCGGCAATGTTGTCGATGCGCTCCGACGGCGGCCCCATGCCGGGCAGGCTCTGCTGGTTGTCGCGGCGCTCATAGCGGTATCGCGGGAAGCACTGGCCCTTCGAGATCAGCTCCAGGTCCGGCATCGTATCGACGACGAGCGCGGAGAACGGCTTGGTCGAGCCGACCCCCGGGACGCAGATCGCACGGTTCCCTGTCTCGGCGGTGGGGAAGATGTCTCCTGTGAGGGCTGCACGCTGAGCAAATGTTGGATCGGCATACAGATGTAGTTTGACGAACGGCCGATACGCTATCTTTCGGATACAGTCTTCGAAAAATGCTGCCTCCGTTCGTCTCCGAAGCTGCTGTTTCAGCTTATCGTCCCATCGCAGATATGAGGAATGGCGCCTTGCGATTTCCTCGATGTCCGGCTTTTCGGCGTTCGCGTCTGCCGCATCATACAGTTCCCGCAAGGCCCTGCGGTAATCGTCCACCATCCTGCGGGCGCTGGCAGCGCAAGCCTCACGGTCGAAATTGTAGACATACGAATCCCGACCCGACTTGTACCCATTGCTGAACAGCCGGAACACCGCCTCGTCCGTTCTGCCCGCCTTCGCCGTCTTCGATCCCAGGGGATAGAGCGCCCGGAACGCCTCGTCGCGCTGGCCGATCCAGTCGTGGTGCCGGTCGGGGGCGGTCTCCTCCCAGTCCGTGACGCTGGCGATCGACCCCCACTCGCGCAACAGCCCCAGCTTGTCCTCGCGGGAGAGATAATCGCCGATGTCGCGGTAGAGGATGCGGCAGCCGTCATGCTGCGCGTCCGGATTCTTCGCGAGGACGGTGACCGCGACCGGCGCCCGGGACCCCTGGCCGAAGGCGTTATCGCCTTCCGAGCGGCGGCGTTCCCCCGATGTCCGGGCATTACCCCGCAGGTTCACCACATGGATCGACGAGAACTCTTCCGCCAGGTCGCAGACGATCGCGGTTGCGGACTGCGCGGCGGTTTCGGTGGTATCGGTATGGAAGGTCATGTCGTTTTCCTTTCGGTTTTCACGTTCGGGGCCGATCCCCGTTGTGATGTCCTGTCGGGACACGCGCGCGGACCGCAGTCACCGGGGCCGGAATGAATGGCCTGGCGGGATGCGCGAGTGGTGCGGGCGCACAAGCGAGCGCAGCGAGTGCGGAGCCACGGTCGCGCATGCCGTCAGGCCTAGGCGCTTGCGCCGTTTCATTCCGAGTCCCGGCCGGAACGGAGCGTCAGCGGAGTGGAGGACCCCGCAGGGGTTGGCGTAGGGAGCACGTGTGACACGATTGGAGATCACAGCGGGGTGGCGTATTTCTCTGGCCCTGCACGGACCCCATCGTCGTTTCGTCCCGGCACGGCGCCGGGAAGGATTTCCGGCCCTGCCCGCCCTTGCGTCAGTTCCACAGGGGATGGGAGTCGACCCGCTGCCGGGCGGTCTCGCGGATGCGGGCGCGGTCGTGGAGATAGACGGGGCCGCGCGGGTCTTCGTCGAGGTGTATGGCGAACACCCTGTGCCCCGGCCGGGTGCTGTCGTCGAAGGCGTGGATGTCGCCGACATGGTCGCCGTCCCGGTAGATGCGGGATTCGTCGGGGGCGATGCGGCGGAAGGAGATGGTGCTCATGACGCGCCTCCTTCCGTCCGGCCGGTGTTGCGCTGCGCCAGCTGCCCGGATGCCCATTCCGCGGCCCGGGCGAGGACATCGCCGTGGCAGGGCAGCGGCTCGCACCAGCAGGCGAGCCAGCAGCCGTCCAGTTCGGCCAGCTCTTCGAGGGTAATCTCGCCCGCGCGGATGCGGCGCCAGAGGTCGGCGCGATAGCGGGCGATCGCCTGCGCGCGGTCCTGGCCGATGCGGAACGGATTGCCCCACCTGGTGCGGCGGTCGATCAGCACGGTGTTGTCGACGACATGCGCGTATTCGAACTCTTCGCGCAGCCGGATCTCGGTTTTCAGGTTGACGACGGCTTTCATGAACTCCCTCCACTCTTCGGGTCGGCTTGCCCGACCCTCCGCTCTCCTCTTCCTTCAGCGGACCGGGAGCCCGCGCCGGCCGGGGAGCCGGAGGCGCAGGCGGCGGTACGGAACAGCGGCGCGAAGCGGGCGCGGAGCGTTGCCGGGCCGAGGGCGACGAGGTCGTCGTTGAAATCGTTGCCGGCGGGCAGGATGACGGTGGCGGCGACGCCGGCCCGCGCGCAGCGCCGGGCGAGGCGTTCGGCCGCGAGCGCGCCGTGCTCGTCATTGTCCTGCGCGATGACCAGCCGCGCGAGGCCGGGCGGCGGCGCGAACGCGCCGAGGCTCCCGGCCGCGAGCGCGGCGGTGGCCGTGATCTCGGGCACGGCGGTGACCAGCGAGAGGACCGTCTCGATGCCCTCGCCGACGACGAGCGGCGCGTGACCGGCAGGCGCGCCGAAGCGCACCGCGAGGCCGTGGATGCGTCCGAGCGCCTTGCGCGGCGCGGCGACGTCCGCCTTGGCGGGTGCGCGGGGATCGAGCCAGGTGCGCTGCACACCGAGGATGGCACCGTCGTCGCCGGTGACGGCGGCGACCAGCGCCGGGAGGCGGCGCACCAGGGAGCCTTCGCGGTAGCGAAGCTCCGGGTGATAGCGCAGCGCCGCGAAACGGCAGCGCGCGAGACCCCGGGCATGCAGGTAGCGCTCGGCGTGGCTGCCGGCAATGGCGCGGCAGCGCCGCCACAGGCGGCGGGCAGCCTCTGTCGCGTCCCAGGGTGCGTCCGGGGTTCCCGGATACCCGGAACAAGTCCGGGCACTGTCCGGGTCAGGCTCCAGGGCGAGGAAGGCGCACGCCTCGTCGAGCGCCGCGCGCAGCGTCGGCGCGCCCGAGCGGTAGCGGACCAGATCGAGCAGGTCGCCGTGCATGCCCCGGGCCGCATCGGTCCACTTCCCCGGCGTGCCGGGTCCGGAGAGGCGGACGAAGAGCGAGCGTCCGCGGGCGCCGTCGAGGTCGCCGCAGATCCAGTAGTGGCCCTGCCGGCGGCCATGGGGCAGATAGCGTCGGCAGACCGCCTCGGCGCGCGCGGCAAGCGCGGCGGCGATGGCGGCGGCGGGAGACGGTTGGTGCTGCATGCGGGACTTCCTTCCAGGTCGAGCGGGACGCCCGATACCGGCCGCCCTCCGCCTCTGGACGGCGCCGGAAGGCGAGCGACCCGCGCCAGGCGCGGGCGCGGCGCCCGGACGGACCGCCTCCGGTTCGGCTGCAAAAAAAAGGCCGGCGCGCGAGGCGCCGGCCCTGTGGGGAAGGAAGAACGGGAAGCTCTAGAACGGGATCTCGTCCCCGTCCATCGGGTCGCCGCCGGCCGGCGCGGAGCCGTCCGCCGCGTCCGGGCCGGGCTGCGCGGCGTTGCCGTTCGGCTTGTCGAGGAACTGGACGCGCCCGCCGGGGACCAGCAGGATCTCGGTCGAGAAGCGGTCGCCGTCCTCGCCCGGCTTCGACCAGCGCCGGGTCTGGAGCTTGCCGTCGATGTAGACCAGCCGGCCCTTGGTGGCGTGCTTCCCGAGCATGTCGATCAGCCCGTCCTGGAAGGTCACGACCCGGTGCCACTCGGTCCTGTCGACCTTCTCGCCGGTCTGCTTGTTGATGAACCACTCGTCGATCGCGATGCTCAGGTTGGCGACGCGCCCGCCCGAGGCGAGGTGGTTGACGGTGACGTCCGCGCCGAGGCGGCCGATGATCTGCACCTTGTTCAGTCCGAAGCTCATTGCGATACTCCTTCAGGTTCGCGTTCATGACGATGGGTTGCGAACGACCGGAGGCCGGGACACCCTCCCGACCCCCCGCCCGTTCAATCTCTTCAGGCCCTCCTCCACCTCCAGTTCGCCGGAGGGAGCGGCGCCGCCGGGTCCCGGAGCTCCGCCGGCGCCGCTTCCTGGAGGGACATCCCGAGGGCCGGTTCCGGGAAGAGGCTCGCGAAGCCGTGCACCGGACAGGCCGCGCCCCGGTCGGGACAGCGGATGGCGCGCTCGTCCTCCGTGATCTCGCGGACGGTGCGGCGGTCGACGCCGAGTTCGGCGAGCAGGTCGCAGCCGGTCGGAAGGTCGAGGGATGTATCGGGATGAAACATGGCGGGAACTCCTCTGCCGTTGCCCTGCCCGGCAACCTGTGCCGGACACCGATCCGGCATCGGCGGGGAGTCCTCTCCTCCGCCCTGCCGGACACTCGCCCGGCAGGCGCCTCACTCCTCTCTACACGGGGGGACGGCGCGGCGGATCGCGGCCAGGCGCTCACAGACGGCGCGCGGCGGCATCGACCCCAGGTTCAGCACCGGGATGCCGCGGGTCCGGGCGATGCGGATGGCCATGCCCGTGCCGCCGGTTGACGCGCCGCGTTCGCTCCAGCACACGACCGCATCGACCGGGCGCTCCAGGGTCCCGCCGAGCACCACCGCCGCGTTCCGGGCATGCAGCTTGCGCACGGCCGGCGAACAGCGCTCCCAGGCCGGATGCAGGGGCGCCGCGATCTCCAGGCTTGCCGCCATCGCCGCCGGAGACAGGGTCCGGCAGTCGGCGCCGCGATGCCCGTTATAGCCCCGCCACGGCAGCCAGATCGTCCGCTGCTCTGCTGACGCTCCCGCCGCAAACGCAGCATCGGCCCCGTCCGCCCCGCCGGAAGACAGATGCCAGCCGGTCCGGGCCAGCCATCCCGCGATGACGCCCATATCCGCCAGCACGGCCGTCGGTGTCGCCCGCGCCCCGATCCCCGCATATCGCAATGTCGCCATGTCCGATCTCCCCGGTTGCGATTACCGCCGCTCCCTCTCCGTCAGCGGCTTCGCTCCCCCGCGCGCTCCTCTCCACCTCTGCGGCGCGAACGGGTCGGCCTCGCCTGCATTGCCGCGCTGCCCGGGGCATCGGTGCGCATGAACGGGCGGGGATCGATGGCGCGGCGCGGCCTCCGGGCCGCTGGCGCTTCCTTGCGGGCCGGAGGCCGCCGGTGCGTTTGCGGGTCCGGGAGATCTGCTGACGGCCGCGGCATCGCTCGCGTTCCTCGCGCCCCGCGGTCTGCCGCTGCCTGGCCAGAACACCGATCCGGGGCGCTCGGCTGCCGACTTCAGCAAATAAATGCAGTTCCTGACCGTCACCTACAGGAAGTTGACTGGTGGCTTGCAGCGCCCGCCACGGCGGCGTTAACTTGCGGTCATGCCAAGCTGGAGCGACAACATCGAAGCCGTTGCGCGCGCAATCACCGCGAAGCGGCTGAGGCATGACGGCATCAGCGAGGAAGAGATCGCCGCCGATGTGGACATGTGGTGGCACCTGAACGCGGCGGAGCTTGAGTGCGGGGTCATCGACGAGACCGGCGAATATGTCGGCGGCGAGATCGACTGGAAGCGCAAGATGGACGGCTATCGCGACTGGATGCGCCGCCACCCGGAGAGCCGCGCGGTCTGGGAGACTGCGCGGTTCGGAGCGCCGCTACCGCGAAACTGACGCGGCTCGGAACCGCGCGGGACGATCCCGCTTCAGCCCTCGGGGCGGGACCGGCGTGGAGACGGTGCCGTCGACCGGGATGCCCGTCAGCTCCGGCAGATACTTCCGTGTGGGCGAGAGCGTGTGGGCGATTCGCCGTTCGAGTTGCACGTATTTCGCGTAGAGGCCTGGACGAAGCTCTGCTGCGCGGCGCAGATCGGCGCGGGACGCCAGGATGCAGAAGCTGCAACTCAGCCTCGACATGCCGGTGGCGTAGGCCTGGTGCGGCGATTGGCCGGCGTGACGGATGACGCGGAATACCTCTTCCGTCGAGAGGTCGAAAATCGGCAGCCAGTCAAAGACCTCGCGGCCCGCGACGCTCATCCTGTCATTGCGCCGCCACGGCGCCTTCCTTGCGCGCGCCGGGCTTTCCTCCGCGCGCATGCCCATGGCGTTGACGAGCCGTCCGCCGAAACGCGGATGGGTCTTCAGATAGCGGCGCAGCTCGCGCTGGATAGGTCCAGACTTGAAATCGCTGGTACACCATCGCGCCGAATTCGAGGGCCAGAGACCCCGTTCCTCGATCCGTTCGAGCAGGGTCTTGCCGGACGCGACGGGGGCGAATATCAGCGGCACGCTGGCGGGTAGCGTTGCCTCGATATGTTCCACTGTGCCGGGCCATTCCACTTCGCCGAGCGGGGCGTGAACCGCCACGATCTGGTCGCGGGGAACGATCCGGGACAGCAGGATGGTCATGGCCTGTGAATCCTTGCCTCCGCTGGTGTTGATGGCGACGAGGGCGCCGGCCCGGATCATTTCGTTGCACCTCGGCGGCACGGGAACATCGGCGATGCGGCTGGACATGGATCGACCTCCCCGACGGCGGCGCGGGGTCCGCCCTTCGGCCCCCTGGAATCGCCCGGAGGACGCCGGCCTCGAACTCCTGACGCCGAACCGCGGGACCATGCCGTGCGAAACGCCGGAGGCGCCGCTCGGGCAGGAAGGGTGCGGAACGACCGCTGCCGGAATCGAAATGGCCGGCGCTTCGTGCTAACCGTGGGCGCCGGCCTCGGCTATGGTCTGTCGGGAGAAGTCGGCAGCGCAGGGAGAGAATGGGTGAACAAGTCGGAGATGGCAGGCCGTGTGGCCGACCGGATCGGAGTCGGGCGGTCGGCGGCTGGAGACGCCGTCGATGCCGTCTTCGAGGCGATCGCGGAAACCCTCGCCAGGGGCGAGGATGTGCGGATCGTCGGCTTCGGGACATTCGGCACCAGGAGCCGCCCCGCCCGTACGGGGCGCAATCCGAGGACCGGCGAGAGCCTGAACATCGCCGCTTCGACTACGCCGACCTTCAAGGCCGGCAAGCCGTTGCGGGACGCCGTGAACGCAGGCGGGTCGTGATCGGCATAACGGGCGATCGAGGACAAGCGGGCACAGGAGGGGCTTCGTGTTGAATTCGGCCGCTTGCCGTATGAAGACAGCGCGCGCTCCAGCGGGAGAGCCGGCCTGCGAGAAATCAAGCATGAGTAAGGGGTTGACGCTGGGGCACCGTGCCCGCTACCGGCGCGCCGAGGAAACAAGCAGGAACACTGATTTAGCGAGCAGCCATATGTCCCACAAGAAGAAGACTGAGCTGCTGATGGCCAGATCAGAGGATTACGATACGGAAGGAATCAGTCTGGGAAAGGCCGGAGGTGGGCAGAAGAAGCGTAAATTCTTAGTTGATCCCGGGATTTATTGCAAGACTCAAGTAGCATAGGCACGGGGGACCGTCACAAATTTACTTCGGAGAGATCGAAGTCAGGAACGCATGACTGCTGACATTACTATTGTCTGCAAGACAATCCAAATGTAGGAGGGATAATGGTTGCGCATGTAACTGCCGCAATGCTGTATGACCTAGTAGCGTGCCCGCATCGCATAACAATGGATCTCTTTGCGGATCCGCTACTACGGGACGAACCAAATCCATTTGTCCAACTTCTCTGGGAGAAGGGCTCTCTATACGAACGAGAAGTTATTGACGGTCTAGAGATGCCCTTCCTTGACCTGTCACCGTACGGAGGTGACGAAAAGGAGCGGCTTACGTTTAAAGCGATGCAAGAGGGCGAGACCTTAATCTATAGCGGACGCATTCAGGTCGATGGGCTATTGGGCGCCCCCGATTTGCTTCGCAAGGAGGGCACAGCTTATGTAGCGGGCGACATTAAGTCGGGCATCGGTGAGGAAAGCCGGGAAGAAGCATCGAAGCCTAAAGTCCATTACGCGGTTCAGCTTGGGTTGTACACGGACATCCTCGAACGTAAGGGGCTGTCTGCTGGTCGCCGAGCCTTTGTGTGGGATATACATGGGATCGAGGTGCCGTACGACTTCGACACGCTGTATGGCAAACGAAATCCGCGAACGCTATGGCAGGATTATCAGGATATCCTACGCGAGGCTGAGGCCATCGTCGCTGGAAGCGAGCAGACTCTTCCAGCGTTTAGTTCCGCCTGCAAGCTCTGCCACTGGTATTCGGCTTGCGTCAAACGTCTTGAGGAAAGCGGTGATCTAACGATGATCCCCGAGCTCGGACGATCGAGGCGCGACGTAATGTACCAGGAGTTGCCTACCGTTACTGCGCTTGCTGAGGCGAACCCGGAGAGGTTCATCGAGGGCAGGAAGACAGCGTTTCCCGGGGTAGGAAGGGATACGTTGCTGAAGTTTCATGATCGTGCCACCCTTCTCACAACCAAGGACGCAAAGCCGTTCCTAAGGGCCCCTGTCAATCTACCAACCTACGACTGCGAACTGTTCTTCGATATCGAAGTCGATCCCATGCGGGATATTTGCTACCTGCACGGCTTTGTAGAACGTTGGTCTGGCAACAATACTACAGAGAAATTTGTATTTTTCTTCGCGGATGATCCGACACCGGAGGCGGAAAAGAACGCGTTTGCAGAAGCTTGGGCATACATAAGGCAGCGAAGGCCCTGTGCCATCTACTTCTATTCAAAATACGAACGTACGATCTACCGTAAGCTTCGAGAAAAATACCCCGATGTTTGCAGTGAGGACGAGATCGAAGAGCTATTCGATCCGGCGCATTCAATTGATCTTTACAGTGACGTGGTGAGGAAGGCGACTGAGTGGCCTACTTGGGATTTCTCAATAAAGACCTTAGCCAAGTATCTAGGCTTCTCTTGGCGGGATATCCATCCTTCCGGAGCGGCTTCAATCGAGTGGTTCCATCGATGGGTGGAAGATCGCGATACCGCGATCCGGCAACGAATTCTTGACTATAACGAAGACGACTGTCGAGCCACTCGGGTGTTGCGGGATGCTATCAAGGACTTGACGGTTCGGCCAGAGGGCACGTCATGAATGGCGAGCAGCACTTACACGATGCGCAAAAGGCACTCGGCGATTTGCGGGATCATCTGTCGCGTCACGACAAGCCAATTGCATTTTTCTTTGGCGCAGGAACATCCTGCGCTGTCCGGGTACCGTCATCCGCAGAAGAATCTCAAACCCAACCGCTCATCCCGGCAGTGGCGGGCTTGACAGAAATTGCCAGAAAGGATGCGGGCGAATTGGGCGAAAAGTATACGCATGCGTGGAGTTTAATTGAGGTTCATTGTAAGGAACATAACCAAGATCCTAACGTTGAAAACATTTTGTCACGGCTTCGCATGATGCTTGGCGCCGTCGGCAAGGACGATACCCTGTCTGGGCTCAATAAAGTAGAGATTGGGAAGTTAGAAGAGTCGGTTCGGAAGACCATCGCGGGAGTCGTCACTCCGGACTTGGACGGCATTCCTGTGGATTTACCCCATCGGAAATTCGCTCGGTGGCTGGTCAAGGCATCACGCCAGAACCCGGTAGAGATATTTACAGTTAACTACGATGTGCTCCTCGAACATGGGCTCGAAGCGGAACGTATCCCGTTGTTCGACGGATTCGTGGGGAGTTTCCAGCCCTTTTTCCATCCGGACAGCTTACGCCGTTTGGAAGCGGCGCCCGGCGCGACCTGGACGCGGCTCTGGAAGATGCACGGGTCGGTCACATGGCGACGCATCGATCAAGACGGGCGCGTTCGCGTGGTGCGGGGAGAGCCCGATCCGGCAGGGGAGATGATCTACCCGTCGTTTCAGAAGTACGATGAATCCCGTCAGCAGCCCTATGCCGCCTTTACCGACCGACTCAGCCGTTTTCTTGAGCAGGATGACGCATTGCTGATCGTAGCGGGTTTCAACTTCGGCGACGAGCATATCAATAATCTCGTGTTTGGCGCCCTTGAGAACAGACCTCGCACACACGTATATGCCTTGCAGTTCGATGAGAGGCCAGAGGATTGCGAGCTGGTCAAACGCGCGTACCAGCGTCGCAACATGATTATGATTGGACCCAACACCGGCATCATTGGTGGCCGACGGGCGGCGTGGGCGCCGGTCGAGAGCCCTCATTCATGGACGGCGCTTTTTGAGCTGAAGGCAACTGCATCCGCGGAAACTGGCGAGAACGCGGACGCGAAGACAGGGGTGATGAAGATTGGTGATTTGCGTCCTTCTGCGAGTTCCTCGAATCAATGACGGTGGATTAGCCCATTATGTCGCCCGCTGATCCGACGTACATCGGCCAAGTCGCGTCCGTTACGGGAGCGGTTGTCCGCGTAAGACTACGCGAAGACATGCCATCCACATTGGTCATGATTGGCGGCGAGTCGTATCGAGTCGGACAGATTGGTGGCTTCTTCCGCCTTCCTTTGGGCTACGCGAACCTCTATGCAGTCTGCACGCAGATCGGGGCCGATGCGGCGCCTCCAGGAAGTTCTGAGGAAATGCTCGCCGCAGCTCTCGAAACAGACTCACAGCTTCGTCTTTTGGGATACCGCTGGATGACGGTCGTGTTGTTCGGTGAAGGACTTGGGGGCGAATTTGAACGAGGCATCGGTCAATATCCTACCGTGGGCGATGAAGTACATCTCGTGACAAACGATGATCTCAAGGTCATCTATGGTTGGGCGAAGGGTAAGAAGGGCACGATCTCGGTCGGGCAGATTGCTGCGACATCGGGTATATCGGCCGATGTCAGCGTGGCCGGGCTTGTAAGCCGGCACAGCGCTATCGTCGGTTCCACGGGCGCAGGTAAATCGAATCTTGTGACCGTACTGCTCGAAACGGTTTCAAATGGCAGTCTGCCGAACGCACGTGCTCTTGTTATTGATCCGCACGGAGAATACGCAACGGCACTTGGCGACAAGGCACGAGTGTTTAGCGTTCGTCCGGACGAGCAGGCAGGGGAAAGGCCATTGTGGGTGCCCTTTTGGGCGCTCCCATTCTTCGAACTTCAGCAGCTAACATTAGGCGGGCTACAGCCAAATCATGAAGCGACCATCAGAGACCAGGTTCTCGATATGAAAGTGGCGGCGGCGCAGCGCGTGGCTATCCCGCCGCTTCCTGAGACATTGACGGCGGATTCACCGGTACCCTTCAGCATAAAGGAGCTTTGGTACCAGCTTGATCGGTTTGAAAGAATCACCTTTAGAACTGCGGGAAATCAGCAAACGGCTGAAGACGCCTATCCACCGGATGAGGTCGGCGATGCAAGCCAACTAAGGTCTGATCGATACCCTGCGGCAAGTCCATACAATCAGGAACCATACAAGAACCAGCGCAAGCGCAATATCGAGCGTCAGCTCGATCTCATGCGTAGCCGATTGAATGATAGCCGCTATTCATTTCTCTTCGCACCTGGCGGTGGGCTTGAACCCACCCTGAGCGGCGACGTCCAAAGTGATCTCGATTCCTTGGTAAGGGACTGGGTCGGGCACGACAGGCCGATTACGATATTCGATGTCTCGGGCCTGCCGTCTGAAGTCCTTCCAACTATTGTTGGCACCATGCTTAGAGTAATATATGACATGCTATTCTGGGCGCAGGACATGCCGATAGGAGGCCGTCAACAACCGCTTCTCGTTGTGCTGGATGAGGCACATCGCTTTGTTCCTGAGGGCGATGATACGACCGCTCACCGGACGCTATCCATGATAGCGAAGGAAGGCCGCAAGTATGGCATTGGCCTCATGCTCGTGACACAGCGTCCTTCGGAGATAGACAGCGCCGTATTGAGCCAATGCGGTTCTCTGGTGGCGCTGCGCGTAACAAATTCTGTTGATCGTAGTAAAGTTGCAGGAGCGGTTCCCGATGACTTGGGTGGACTCATCGAACAGCTCCCGTCGTTGCGAACCGGAGAGGGAATCTTTCTTGGCGAAGTCATGCCGATCCCTTCACGCGTACGGGTACGTAAGGCAAAGGAAAAGCCAGTCGGTGATGACCCCAAACTACCGGACGTATGGCAGGTCGAGGAACGTCCAGATGGCGTATTGTACTCCCGCGCGTTGGAGAACTGGCGCTCTCAAACTACAACCGCAACAATTGAAGACAGTGGAAACGTAGGGGAGGAACCTACCAATGCCTGAAATGCACTTTGTGGATTCATCGAATGTGGAAGCGATCGGATACGACCCGGATGCGCAGGAATTACACGTTAGATTTTTGAAGTCGGGAGCAACATACGCGTATTACGGTGTTGAGGAATGGGTTTTCCAAGAATTTATGCAAGCGGATTCCAAAGGAATATACCTCAACACCAATATCAAGAATCGTTATCAATATGGCAAACTGTGAATGGCGGTATGAACATGGATGTGTGCATCGGCAGACTAGGGGTTCTTGGAAGACATGGGACTTCCATGGCCTGTCTGGGCTTTCCTGTTACCGCATAGCTTGTAGCGAGAAATCGTTCAAACATGAGAGAGGTAACGGCGTATGAATTTTCGTTGATCGGGTGCATGCGAGGCAAGCGGATTCAGGCGACCACCTGTGAGCGCACGGGCGCGTCAGGAGGATGCGGGTGACGGTCGGCGCGGGCGAGGTCCTATATCGTTTGGGCGAGGCTCCGTGTTCGGGACTGGGGTTGCGATGGTCGGACAACGAACTGAGCGCCGCGATGGATGACCAAGTTGCGGCTGTGCTGTTTGACGACGAAGGCAAGGCGAATATCGAGGACATTCTCGCGAGCCTGGCGGAGACGGATTTCGCCCAGGAGGGGCTGCGGCGCGTACTGGAGGATCCTGACAGGATCGAGGACTGGCGGGTGGGCGAAGCGATCGCGGAGACATACCTGACAGACCATCGGTCATGCAGCTTCCCCTGGCCGGACGGTCGGGACGAGAGAAAGAGCGGTTCCAGCTTGCCGGGGGCGGACTTGGTCGGATTCGGGATCGACGACGACGGCGATTGCCTCGCGTTCGGCGAGGTGAAGACATCGAGCGAACGGAGCTATCCTCCCGGAGCGATGTACGGCCGCACCGGACTGAAACAGCAACTGGAAGATCTGCGCGATGAGGAAGCCATCCGCGACGATCTCGTAAAATATCTCGGTCACCGGGCCGGGTCAGCCCCATGGCGGGCGCGTTTCGAGCGGGCGGCAAGCAGGTATCTGCGGAACACGTCGGACATCCAGCTCTATGGATGTCTTGTTCGGGACGTGGAACCCCATCAGGATGACTTGCGGGTGCGGGTCGGTAGCCTCGCCGGTGCTTGTCCCGAGGGCACGCGTATCGAACTGCTTGCACTCTACCTACCGCAGGAAAGCCTGGACGGTATTGGAGAGGAGATGGTTTCACGGCGGGCAGGAGCGGAACAATGAGCCTGTCCGGCAGAGCATTGGAAGCGCTCAACAAACATTGGGCCGTTTCGGCCATCGGGGCGGAGGAGCTGGCACGCGCAGGCGAGCTCGTCAACCAGCGTTTGGCGCGGCGAGCGGTCGGCAAGCAGATCAGTTTCGCGTTCGAGGAGAATTCGGAGGACGAGCCGTTCCTAGAAAGGGTGGCGCTGGCATTCGAGCTGGCTGCCATCGAGGGCCTCGACGAGCTGAGCCGTCCGGCCGGCGAGCAGCAGCAACTCCGGGATCAGGCGGTAGCCGCTTCGTTCCGAGCGTTCGACGTCCGCAGGCTCCTTCCTGTCCCGGCTGAAACGCACGATCGCCTGTTCTTCGTGCTTCAACTCTCCGCGGCCGCCTATTGCGGCGATCGCTGGTCGGACCTGCGGCGCTGGTATCGGGAACAGGGAGAGGCGTTGAGGGCGCCGAGCGTCGCGGACGCCGAATGGGACCGCAGGCTCCTGTACAGGTTGTTCGCCTGCTGGGTCAGGTTATTTCGCAAAGAGGGGTGGGACGATCTGGACCGGATCCGCGAGATCATCGCAGGGTTGCGCAACGACCAGAAGGTTCACGAAGAACATCGTCTGCGAAATGGTTCGGAGGCGGTAGACCGGGCGATCGCCCTTCGGCTGGCGGCACTTTACAACTGGGCGAAAGCGACGGAGACGCTGGTAAGGTACATGCTCCAGGGCGAACCGGGCGATCCGTTCGGCACACTGGACAAACACTTCGAAGCGGGAATTCGGGCCGCGGCCGCTTCAGGGGACGCGCAGCACGAGGTGGTGCTCAGATGGCTGCACGCCACGGCGCGCATCATGGTAACGAATTCGCTGTGGTGGGCGACGCGAACAGTTAACTCGCGAACCACGAAATTCGTGCGCTCTCTGACGCACCGGAAACAGCAGGCGATGTTCGAGCTCTTGCCGCCACAGCGCGCGGCGTTGCTTGAGCAGGGGCTGCTCGACCAGGCGAAGACCGCGATCGTAGTCGACTTGCCCACTTCGGGCGGCAAGACACTGCTCGCGCAGTTCCGCATCTTGCAGGCATTGAACCAGTTCCAGGGCGACCGCGGATGGGTGGTATATGTCGCGCCCACCCGTGCGCTGTCGGGACAGATCACGCGGCGCCTTCGCGCCGACTTCGAGCCGATCGGCCTGCGAGTCGAACAGTTGACCGCGGCCATTGAGGTGGACGCGTTCGAGGAAGAGCTACTCAACGACAGGGACGAGCCGTTCCACATTCTCGTCGCAACGCCGGAAAAGCTGTCACTTGTGATTCGCAACAGGAAGGTGGACCGTCCTCTCGCTCTGGTAGTGATGGACGAGGCCCACAACTTGGAATCGGAGGGTCGGGGCCTCCGGATTGAGCTGCTCTTGGCGACGGTCAAGCGCGACTGTCCGCAGGCAAACTTCCTCCTGCTGATGCCTTTCGTGGAAGGAACGGAATCGGTGGCGCGCTGGCTGGCGCAGGACATCGATGCGGGCAATGCAATCAGCCTGGGTACAGTTCCGTGGAAGCCCAACGAGCGGATCATCGGCCTCTACCGGGCGGTGGCAAATGACAGTGAACGCGGCGGCTGGCATCTCGACTTCGAGACGCTGACCGCGACGGAAAAGGCCATGCCGCTTCACGGAACGCACCGCGTGGGAGGCGTGAAACCGATCGATGTGCCGAAGAGCCAAGTGCTTGCGAATGGTGTGCAGAAGAGGCTCGGACTTCAAACGGCGGCAATCGGGGCCGTGATGTCGGCGCGGGGCACCAGCATTGCCGTGACCAACAGTATTCCAACGGTCTGGAAGATGGCTGGTGAAGCGGCGCGGAGCCTTCCGAAGATGGACGAGGTGCCGTCCGACATCAGGCTGATTCAGGACTTTCTGCGCACCGAGATCAGTGCCGAATTCCCGCTGATCGATATGCTCGAGCAGGGCATCGGCGTGCATCATGCAGGGCTGTCCGACGATGTCCGGGCGCTTATGGAATGGCTCGCGGAGACAGGCAGCCTTCGGATGCTGTGTGCGACGTCGACGATTGCGCAAGGCATCAACTTCCCGGTGTCGTCAGTCTTCCTAGCCTCGCGTTTTGTGCCGCAGGGTAAGAGTTCGGTGGAAATCGGGGCACGGGAGTTCTGGAA
Organism: uncultured Binatia bacterium (SeqCode); assembly: GCA_965116085.1. Lineage (GTDB taxonomy): Bacteria > Desulfobacterota > Binatia > Bin18 > Bin18 > Bin18. The sequence continues at coordinate 1,795,582 of OZ220487.1, read as the reverse complement.
TCTTGTGGGTCGTGCGGGTCGCATCGGTCACGACAGCGTAGGCGTGGTTGGTCTGTCCGAGGGGACTGATCGCGATGCGATGATGGAGTTTGTGAGTCGGAATACAGGCGCGCTGGTATCCCGTCTTGTGGTGCTCCTGGACGAACTTGCCGCCCAAGGGTCTTTAGCGCAGCTGTCGGAAGTGCTCTGGAAAGATCAGTGGGAGGATTTTCGCTGTTACATCGCCCATCTTTGGGCGGAGAAGAAGAATCTGGACGCGGTGCTCGCAGAATCGGAGCAACTTCTGAGGCAGACGTACGGATACACCTCTATGCGGAACGATCCGGAGCAAAGGCGAAAGGCGGATGCTCTCCTGGACGCGACGCAGAGCTATGCGCGCGAACTCGCCGCAATGCCCGAAGGGATCGCGGAACTCGCGGATTCGACCGGCTTCTCGCCGGAAGGTGTCCGGGCGGCAATGGGCGGCATTCGCAACTTGGAGAGCGGGCTCACCGCCGCTGACTGGGCGCCGGAGAGCCTCTTCGGCAACGGAGGCAGAATGGCGGACCTGTTCGGCGTTATGTTGAGGGTGCCACAACTCAAGCAGGACTTGGTCGAGTTGGGCGGCAGCGGTTCCGACCGGAGCAGGATCTCGGAGATCACCAACGACTGGGTGAACGGAAAGGGCCTTGAAGCGATCGCGGGCAAGTATTTCAGCCGCGAGAAAGATGACGAAGCGGGTACTGCGGCGCTGACGGACGCATGCAGAGCGATCTATCGCACCATCGCGAACAGCGGAACGTGGGGCGTTTCGGCTCTCAGTCGAGTGTCGGGGATCGATTTCGACACGCTCTCAGAAGCGGAAAAACGCAGGATCAATACCCTTCCAGCAATGATTTATCACGGTGTAAGCAGCGAGGATGCGGTGCTGATGCGCATGAATTCCGTACCGCGTAGCGCGGCCGAGGCACTGGGCAGTCTGTACCGGGAGGTGAACGGAAGGGACGAACGCAGGTATTCGGTGGGAGAGGCGCGGCGTTTCCTGCAGGGACTTGGCGCCGATGACTGGGAAGGTGTGAGGCCCGGCGGAGCGGCGTTGTCGGGGACCGGATACAAGCGGGTCTGGGAAGTCCTTTCGGGCGAGGCAAGTTGAGAATCGAGGAATGTTCAACCGGTCAGCTACAGACTGGCTTGATAGTGAACGAGTCGGATGTTCGGTGATCGGCATGAACGCAAGGAATAGGAAGGTCTCGTTATGACGGTGCCTTGGTTGCAACCCGAGCAATATGAAGCCGTGCTCGGCGCGCTCGCTCTGTTGGTCATACTTGCGATGCTCCTTGAGCGGGCACTTGCCGTCATCTTCGAGTGGAGTGTCCTCAGGGACTGGCTGAAGGAAAAGCGGCTTAGGGTGCCGATCGCACTGGTTGTGTCATACGTGATCTGCGTCTGGGGCGAGTTCGACGTCTTCTCGGTCGTCTTCGCCAAGGCCGGGGGATATTCCGGGGCACTCTCGTTTGGGACCTTCGCTACCGCGGCCGTAATCGCAGGCGGAAGCAAGGGCGCGATCCTGCTGTTCCAGGGAGTACTCGGGTTTGGACGGGAAGCGGTGAAGGCGCGGATAGCCGCCAAGTCATCAACCCCTGCGAAGGCCGACGAGTAGCGCGGCGTCAGTTGATCTGCGCCAATCGGAAAGAGCGCAGCCAAGTTCGTGAGTTGCGCGTTGCTACGGTGCATGACGTGTGTCAAGGCCCGGCGGCAAGACCTCATGGAGGGTCAGTCGGGGTCTGGAGTTTGATTCAATCCGCTTTCGGCACGATGACAAACGCCCCGCGTATTTCGCCGGGTAAGTCGAAGAATCAAGGAATTCCGCCGAGTTGCGGTATGCGTCCGCCGAAGACCGCAGGGGTAGGTAGGCCATCCTTTGCGGCGAGTGCGTGCGGAGCGGGGTGGTTTTGAGCGTGAGCCGGCTTATGCGGCTTGATCGAGCATCTTCTCCGGAACCCAATTCCAGGGAAGAAGTTCGTCGAGCCGGTTCTGCGGGGTTCCCGCGATCCGGCCGAGAACGTCGGCGAGCCAGGCCTGGGGATCGACGTTGTTGAGCTTTGCGGTGCCGATGAGGGTGTACATGGCTGCGGCGCGCCTGCCGCCGCGGTCGGAGCCGGCGAACAGCCATGACTTCCGACCCAGGGCAATACCTCTGAGCGCCCTCTCAGCGGCATTATTTGACAGGCAGATGCGCCCATCGTCGAGGAAGCGGGCGAAGCGGTCCCATCGCCTGAGCATGTAGTCCATGGCCTTGGCCACGGGGGAATGGCGGGAGAGCTTTGCGCGCTCGGCCTTCATCCAGGTCTCGAGTTCGGCCAGGACCGGCGCGCTCAGTTCCTGGCGGACGGCATGGCGCCGCGCGGCGGTCTCGCCGTTGATGGAGCGCTCGATGTCGAACAGCACGTCGATCCGCTTCACCGCCTCCATCGCGAGCGGCGAGATCGGCGGCGCGTTCCTGCCGCGCCCCTTGCTCGCCGCAATGTCGGCGAGCTCGAAAAATTTGCGGCGCCCGTGTGCCCAACAGGGGATCTCGGTAACAGGCCCCGGCAATCGCCCGGCCGCGTAGAGGCGGTTATAGCCGGCGAAACTGTCGGCCTGGAGGATGCCGGCGAAGTCGCGAAGATGCTCGACCGGATGGTCGCCGGACCGGTTCCGCGAGTAGCGGAACAGAGCCGCGGGCGGGTCCGGCCCGCCGAACGGCCTATCGTCACGGACATAGACCCAGGCCCGGCCCTTGTCGGTCTTGCCCTTGGCCAGCACCGGCACCGGGGTGTCGTCACCATGCAGGCGTTCGGCCGCCAGCACATGGTCTGCGATCAGGTCGTGCAGCGGCCTCAGCGCCACCGTGCAGGCGCCCACCTGGTCGGCCAGGGTCGACAGGCTGAGATCGACGCCCTCGCGCGCATAGCGGTCGCGCTGGCGGTTCAGCGGCTGATGCTGCCCGAACTTCTCGAACAGGATCATGGCCAGCAGGTTGGGGCCCGCCCAGCCGCGCGGCGTCGGGTGGAACGGCGCCGGCGGCTGGCTGATCTTCTCGCAGTCCCGGCAGGTGAACTTCTCGCGCACCGTCCGGATCACCTTCCACTGGCGCGGAATGACCTCCAGCGTCTCGGTGACGTCCTCGCCGATCTTCGAGAGCTTCTGCGAGCCGCAGCACGCGCAGGATGTCGGCGCCGGCACCACCACGCGCTCGCGCGGCAAATGTTCGGGGAACGGCTTGCGCCCGGACCGGCGGCGGCGGGTGAACGCCTTCACATGCGTCGTGCCGCCCGCCGCCTGTTCGGCCGCCAACTCGTCCTCGGTAGCGCTCGCCTCGAGCTCGTCGAGCTGGAGCTCCATCTGGTCGAGAAGGCGCTGCTTGCGCTCCGATCGTTGGCCGAAGAGCGCGTGACGGAGCGTCTCGATCATCAGCTTCAGGGAGGCGATCTGCGCCTCGGCGTCCGACACCTCCGCCTCGGCGTTCGCGGCCCGCGCCTCGGCCTCGGTCGCCTTCGCCCTGGCATCGACCGCCTCGGCTTCCGCCGCAGCCAGCGCCGCCTTCAGAGCGTCGATGTCCGATCCGTCGGGCATGACCGGAAGCGAATCACAACAACCGCTCCGCCGCCATCGCAATCCTATCGGATGAGTCCATTTGCCGCCTGTCAGCCGGCCCGCGACGGGCGCCAGGTTCGGACCGGGTTCCTCCAATCGATCCCCTCCAACAGGTAGCCGAGCTGCGCCGCGCTGATCGACACCGCGCCGCCCGACGTCACCGGCCACTGGAACCGGCCCCGCTCCAGGCGCTTGGCATAGAGCGAGGTCCCGATCCCGTCATGCCAGAGAATCTTTAAAAGATCGCCTTTGCGTCCGCGAAATATGAAGAGATCGCCCGCATGGGGATCGCGGCCCAGCCCCTGCTGGACCTGCAGCGCCAGCGTGTTCATCCCGCGACGCATGTCCGTCACGCCCGTCGCAAGCCAGACCCGCGCCCCGCTCGGAACCGGGATCATCGCCGCTCCAGAACCCCGAGAACCCGCGACAGCGCCGCCGCATCCACATCCCGGTCGACCGTCACCCGCGAGCCGTCCGCCAGCGCAATCTCGATCCGCCCGGAGGTAGGCGGTTCGATATCCGGCGGCGCCGGCAGCAGCTTCGCCGGCTCCGCCCCTTCCGTCGAAGAGACAACCACCGGGACGAAGCCGCCCACCACGCGCGCCAGCTCCCGATACTGGCGCCGCCAGATGAAGACCAGGTTCGCGTTCACGTCATGACGGCGCGCCACCACCGACACCGAAACCCCGGGCTGGTAGCTCTCCGCAACGATCAGGCGCTTGCGCGCCTCGCTCCACCGACGGCGACGGCGGCGCCCCCGACCGTCGACCCCGGAACCCGACTGCTCCGCTGCGTCCGACATCCGCATAGTGTCCACTTATCCTTAGTGGACACTTACGACGCGCGCCCACCTCCGAGCGCGCACCCTCCACGATCCCGGAGAAATGCGACAGGCGGTCTACGCCGAAGGCTTACGAGTTGCGCGCCTTCTCAGAGTCCGTTTGAGAACACTGCTCAATGAGCGATACGCCTGAGCAGGAGGCTACCCATAGCGACCTGGATCATGGCCTCGGAGCCGTCGAGGCGCTGCGCGTAAGCGCGCACCAGGCGCCGCCATCGCATCATCCAGCCAAAGGTTCGCTCAACGACCCAGCGCCGCGGCAGCACCTCGAAGCCCTGTTGGCCCTCCATCTTGCGGACGATCTCGATGACGAAGTCGAGGAAGGCCGCCTTGTCCATGAGCTGGCCGCGATCGTAGGCACCGTCGGCGAAGAGAGGCTTGAGCCAAGGCCAGCGCTTGCGGCTGGCGTCCAGGATCCTCTGCGCGCCAGCGGAGGCCGAAATGTCGGCGCTCGTCAGATTGATCATGAGCAGGCGGCCAGCGGTGGCGACGGCGACATGGCGCTTGCGCCCGGTGATCTTCTTGCCCCCGTCAAAGCCGCGTTCCTTGGCGGCCGGTGCCTTGCCCGACTGGCTGTCGAGCCCCCCGCCCGGCGGGCTCGCCTCGCGGCCCGCGCGCGCGCGGGCCAGCATCAAGGCCACGTCGTGGATCGGCTGGAACAGCAGAAGCCGCCCGAAGCGCCGCAACCACCAGTAGACCGTCTGCCAGGGCGGCAAGTCCTTCGGTAGCATGCGCCAGCCACAGCCCGTGCGCGCCAAGGAGCGGATCGCGTTCAGAACCTCGCGAAGATCCACTTCACGCTGTCGTCCGGTCCGCGCCGGCTTCGGCATCACCGGATCGCCCCTCGCCCCTTCCTCATCCGTCAGATCGGTCGGGTAACGCTTCGTCTTCCGTTCGATCTCGGCCATACGGCCTCGCGTCGCTTGGGCCCACATGCCAAGCTTGAATCACGATCAAACCTCAAGGCCAAGCGTTTTCAAACGGGCTCTCACAGCGTCCGGCCGCGTATCTTACGAAACAAGGGCATGTGCGACTTTCGGGACGAGATCGCAACCTGCGGTCGGCGAGGCAGCGCGCGGCTGGCGATGAAGCCGGGAGCAAAGCCCCGTACGCGACCGCCCCGGGCCTGCCCATCTTCCGCCGAGCGGGTCCGCTACCCGGTTCGGCTTCATGGTGGGAAAGCCCGCCGTCGGGGACGATCGCGGCGACTGGCCGGTCGGGACGGCCGCCCTGAACTGCGACCTGTCCGCCGGCGGGCTTGATGCCGTCTTGAGCGGCAGAGGAACATCGACCGCGGGACGGTTGCATACGGTCGAGACAGCGCTCTTCACCATCTTCAAGGTGGGCCCGTCCGGAAATCAGGGATTCCCTTGCGCCAGGGGTGCGCGACCGGCCCTCCCGCGTCCGGTCTCATTGGACTTCCCTATCGGGGTCCAAACAAAACCTCATTGGCGGCGGTTCGGTATCGCACCCATATCCAATGGCGACAGCCGCCAGCGACAAGGAGCGAGACCATGAACCACCGCCGCATTCGCAGGATCTTCACCGCACTCGCCGTGCTCGGCGTTGCTGCAGCAGGTTCGGCATCGGCCTACGCCACCTGGTTCGGCCATATCGGTCCGTAGCTGTCTGAACCCGGCGAGCGGCGTCTGCCGCTCGCCGCCGCCGCGACCGTGGCGCGGTGGGGAACCATCCGGCTCCGACCCCTGGGGTGTAATTCGGCGTGGAATATTGACCCCCGTTCGGGGGTGATCGGCTTCCAAAATTGACCCCCCGAGGGCTGTGTCCTTTGAAGCCGCCTCGTTTTCTTGATGGACGAGGAGGTGGGAGATGTTGGTTGTGGAGACGATCGCGCGTATCCGTCGAGAGCATCTGGGCAAGGGGGTCCCGATCAAGAAGCTTGTCCGGGAGCTGAAGGTATCCCGGAACACGGTCCGCAAGGCGGTCCGGAGCGGAGAGACGTCGTTCAGCTACGGGCGGAAGGTTCAGTCGCGTCCAAAGCTGGGTCCGTGGATCGAGGTTCTGGACGGCTATCTGGAGGCGAACGAGAAGAAGGCTCGCCGGGATCGCCTGTCGCTGATGCGGATGTATGAGGAGCTGGCGGCGTTGGGCTATGCCGGCGGTTATGACGCCGTTCGTCGCTATGCCGGCGTCTGGCGCCGCGAGCGCTGTGCCTTGTCGGCTTCGCAGGCGTTCGTGCCGCTGAGCTTTGCCCCCGGCGAGGCCTACCAGTTCGACTGGAGCCACGAATACGCGGTTCTGTCGGGCGTGACGACCCGGGTGAAGGCGGCGCACATGCGCCTTTGCCACAGCCGCATGATGCTGGTGCAGGTCTTCCCGCGCGAAGGCCAGGAGATGGTGTTCGAGGCGCACGAGCGGGCGTTCCGGCTCTTCGGCGGGTCGTGCCGCCGGGGGATCTACGACAATATGAAGACGGCGGTGAGCGCGATCTTCATCGGCAAGGAGCGCGCCTGCAACCGTCGCTTCCTGGAGATGTGCTCCCATCACCTGGTAGAGCCTGTGGCCTGCACCCCCGGGGCGGCATGGGAGAAGGGCCAGGTAGAGAACCAGGTGGGCTACGCCCGCAGCCGCCTGTTCGTGCCGCGCCTGCGGGGCCGCTCCTATGATGAGCTGAACGCATGGCTCATGGACGCCTGCATCCGGGACGCCAAGCGCCGCGCGCATCCGTCGATCGCGGGCAAGACGGTGTGGGAGGTGTTCGAGGAGGAGCAGCCGTTCCTGGTGGGGTATTGCGGTCCGTTCGACGGCTTCCACGCGGTTGAGTCGGCGGTCTCGAAGACCTGCCTGGTGCGCTTCGACAACAACCACTACAGCGTTGCCGCCCGCGCCGTCGGCCGGCCGGTCGACGTGCGGGCCTACGCCAACCGGATCGTCATCCGCCAGGACGGCGAGACGGTTGCCGAGCACCCCCGGAGCTTCGCGCGCGGCACGGTCACCTACGATCCGTGGCACTACGTGCCGATCCTGGCACGCAAGCCCGGCGCGCTGCGCAACGGCGCGCCCTTCAAGGACTGGCCGTTGCCCGATGCCCTCGGTCGGCTACGATCCCGGCTGTCCGGCCATGACGATGGCGACCGCCAGATCGTCCGGATCCTTACAGCGGTTCTGGAGGACGGACTTGAGGCGGTCGAAGCCGCCTGCGCCGAGGCGCTCGCCAATGTCGCCTGCAGCGCCGACGTCGTGCTCAACATCCTCGCCCGGCATCGCCAGCCGGCGCCGGTTCCGCCCATCCCGACGCCCGAGGGCTTGCAGCTTCGCCATCAGCCAGTGGCCGACTGCCACCGCTACGACCGTCTGAGGGAGGCCGGCCATGGAGCGTCATGACGTGTTGGCGATGATGACCGCCCTCAAGCTGTCGGGCATGCGCGCCGCCTACGACGATATCCTCGCCGACGCCATCAAGCGCCGCCACCCGGCGCCGAAGATCATCGCCGCGCTGCTGCAGGCCGAGATCGCCGACAAGACGGCGCGCTCGATCAAATACCAGATGGCAAGCGCCAGGCTGCCGATGGCCAAGGAACTGGCCGACTTCGACTTCGCGGCCTCCCCGGTCAACGAGGCCCTGATCCAGGAACTGGTCACCGGCGCCTTCCTGGAAGGAAAGCGCAATCTCGTCCTGGTCGGCGGAACCGGCAGCGGCAAAACGCATCTTGCCGTCGCCATCGTGCGCGCCTGCATCCGGCAGGGCTGCCGCGGGCGCTGCTACAACACCGTCGACCTGGTCAATCTGCTTGAGGCCGAGCATCGCGCCGGGCGCCAGGGTCGTACCGCCCAGCAGCTCGCCCGGCGCGACTTCGTCGTCCTCGACGAACTCGGATACCTCCCCTTCGCCCAGGCCGGAGGACAGCTGCTCTTCCACCTGATGAGCCGGCTCTACGAGCGCACCTCGATCATCATCACCACAAACCTCGCCTTCGGCGAATGGCCCTCCGTGTTCGGCGATCCCAAGATGACCACCGCGCTCCTCGACCGCCTGACCCATCATTGCGACATTGTCGAAACCGGCAACCAGAGCTGGCGCTTCAAGCATCGATCGTGACCCGGCGACGCCCAGGCCGGCGGCCCGGTTGCCCCGGTGGGTCAACAGGCACCTCCCGCGCGGCTCCGCTCCACGTATCGCAGGGCGCTACGCACGCCCTCACCCCGCTTTTCGAGGAATCCGGCCTCCGCTCCACGTATCGCAGGGCGCTACGCGGAGCCGCGCGGGGCCCTCCTGTTGACTACCGGGACAACCTACAGAGGGGTCAATCTTCCGCGCCGATCCGGGGTCAACTTTGAACGCCGATTGACACCTCAACATCGCACGCCGCGAACCCACAAAAGACGCCATGCGCGGAAAACTCAAACGCGCAGCCTGGAACGACGACTTGCTCCTCAACTTGATCCGGGCCGCCGCATGACAGGCCCAAAAGCGATTGCCCTGGGACCGCAGTCATGGCAGCCATTCGCCTCACCCAGCACCGGGTCGACAGCCGCCAGCCGATTCGGTAGTCCCGCGCCCGTGATCCCGAACCCGACGTTCGGCGTCTCGGTGAAGCGGTCGCCGAACAGCGCCATGCCGTAGCGGAGCTCACTCGCCAGCCGGCTCTCCGGCTCGAACGTCCCGCCGTCGGGCGCAAGCCCCCGCGCATCCCGCGCCTACCACAGCCGGTCGACGCCGCTCCCCCGGCGCGCCGTATGTGGGCGCCAGGCTGAACGAGAGGCCGCGACCACGCTCCCCGGGCGCCAGGCGCACCGCGCCCCATTCGCGGTAGTTCGAGTCCTCGTGGGCAATGAGCGCACGGACGCTGGCCTCCATGCTGAGCCCCGTCTCCGGGTCCGCGTACGACAATCGCCCGCCGAGCTCGACGCCCGTGCCGGTCTCGGCATCGCCGCCGTCATGGCGCAACCCGAGCTCCAGGCCCGGCGTGAAGACGCCGCCATCGCCCATCCTCCAGGCGCCGCGAGGCACCGTATGCCGATTCGGATGCAGACATGGCACGAAGCGGCGCGGATGCGCGCACGGACCGGCGGGATCGACGTCCGGCGGTACCAGCCGGCATGCGTGCCGCGCCGCGCGAAATTTTTTTCATCATGCCACAGGGGGCGCATGCGGGGCCTGCCGTGTCCTGGAGGGGACAGGCTGTTGATTCCGCACAGGAAATCCCCTTGCTGCACCGTTTGACAATGCCATTTCGCAGGGACAAATCTGCTCCCGGAGACGCGGTTGTGCGGGGAAGCGGCAGGCATGGAGACAGGCAGCGACGGCGGCGCGCGCGGGGACCTTCGCCGCGCCGCCGCCAACGACAATCCCGCCCCGGACAGCGGGCCGGAAGCCCGGATCGAGGCCGCAGCGCTACGCCTCGCCCGCTTGCTGGGCCGGCAGATCGCGCGCGAGCGCTTCGAGGCGGGCCGCGCCGCCAACGACAACGCGTCGGCGGACGAGGCCGGCGACGGATAGGTGACCCGGACCCGTGACCCCGCGCGCGGCGTCCTGGGCTCGCTACAGCCCGAGCCGTTCGAACGTCCGAAGCGGCAGGTACAGGCGCAGCGGCCGCGACGGGAGCGGCACGAAGCCGTACCGCTCGTGGAAGGCGCTGGCGCGGTCGTGCAGCGCATCGACCACGACGGCATAGACGCCGATGGTGTCGCCCGCGCGGACGACCCGATGGATCGCATCGAGCAGCAGGGTCTCGCCGAGCCCGATTCCCTGACTGCGAAGATCGACGGCTAGCCGCCCGATGACGGCCGCCGGCACGGGATAGTGCGGCAGCCGCCGGGCGAGGTCCGCCGGCAGGTTGTCCTTCTCGAAGCTCGCCGCGCTCAGCGTGTAGTAGCCGGCGATCCGTTCCGACGGGTCGCCCGGTGCGACGAACACCCGCGCGACGCGCCGCCGGGCGTCCTGGAAAGCTTTCCGGCGGATGTAGCGGTCGAGCGACGGCTCCCCGCAGGAGAAGGTCGCGCGGTCGTGATGCGGGCCGAGCGGCTCGACCGTCAGCGGCGCTTCATCCACCGATGCGCTCGCGGTAACGGCGCGCGGCGCGGCGCAGCGCCGCGTTCGGCGCGGGCGGGTTGAGCAGCGCGTCGTGGAAGGCGTCCCAGTCCGTCGCCGGGAGGACGATCCGCTCGCGCGCCTCGATCACCCGCTCGGCCTCGGCTACGGCGCTGTGCAGCACGAAACGGCTGACCGTGGTTTCCTCGTAGGCCGCCGCGCGTTCGAGCTTGCGCTTGCTCCTGGCGTCGAGGCGCAGGTGGACCCGCTCGTGCTTCGTCTCGGCTGTTTTGGCCATTACGATGTCTCCCGCGTGAGTTGACGATAGACATATGCACCACATTGGCGTACATTGCAACCATGTCGGCGGAGGACGCCGGCGAGAGACAGGAGAACCGAGACCATGACCCTTCGCTGTGCGCTTTACGCCCCCTATTCGTCCGACCAGCAGCGGCCGGCCTCCATCGAGGACCAGTTCCGGGTCTGCCGCGAGCACGCGGAGCGCGAGGGCTGGAAGATCGTCGGCACGGACAGGGACTCCGCCATCTCGGGAGACAGCGTGATCCTCCGGCCCGGCGTCCAGGCGCTTCTGGAGGACGCGCGGCGGGGCGCGTTCGAGATCGTCGTGGCCGAGGCCCTCGACCGGATCAGCCGCGACCAGGCCGATGTTGCGACCCTCTACAAGCATCTGCGCTGCGCCGGCGTGACGATCTTCACGCTCGCGGCGGGCGAAGGCGAGATCAACGAGCTTCACGTCGGCCTCAAGGGGACCATGAACGCGCTCTTCCTGAAGGACCTCGCGGCGAAGACGCACCGGGGGCTCCGGGGCCGCGTCGAGGCCGGCAAGTCGGGCGGCGGCATCTGCTACGGCTACGACGTGGTGAAGCTGCACGACGAGGCCGGCGAGCGCATCCGGGGCGAGCGGGAGATCAACGAGGCCGAGGCGGAGATCGTCCGGCGCATCTTCCGCGAGTTCGCCGCCGGCACCAGCCCGCGCGCCATCGCGCGGCGCCTCAACGACGAGGGCATCCCCGGCGCCAAGGGCAGGCTCTGGAGCGACTCCGTCCTGCGCGGCCACGCCAGGCGCGGCACCGGGCTGCTCAACAACGAGCTCTATATCGGCCGGCTGGTGTGGAACCGCCGGCGCTTCCTGAAGAACCCGGACACCGGCAAGCGGGTCGCGCGCGTCAACCCGCCCGAGGAATGGATAATCGCCGAGGTTCCGGAGCTCCGCATCGTCGACGACGCGCTGTGGCAGGACGCCAAGGCCCGGCAGGGAGAGCTTGCCGAGAAATACGCCACCGCCATCGCGGCGACGCGGAACGCCCACGCCAACCGCATGAACGCCGCCCACCGGCCGCGTTACCTGCTCTCCGGGCTGCTCGAATGCGGCGTCTGCGGCGGCCCCTATTCCATGCGCGGACAGGGCCGCTACGGCTGCTCTAACCACGTCATGACGGGCTCGTGCGCCAACAGCCGGACCATCCGGCGCGTCGGGATCGAGGAGCGGGTGCTGGCGGGGCTGAAGGACAAGCTGATGGAGCCCGAGGCCGCCGCCGAAGCGATGAAAGCGTATGCCGAGGAGACCAACCGGCTCAACCGCGAGCGCCGCGCGTCGGGCGCGAGCGACCGCGCGGCGCTGGCCGGGATCGAGAAGAAGATCGCGTCGATGCTCGACGCCATCGAGGAGGGTGGCTACGTGCGGGGTATGTCCGACCGGCTCCGCGAGCTGGAGGCCCGCCAGGACGAGATCAACGAACGGCTGTCAGCCGCTCCGGTCGACATCCCGGACGTTCACCCCAACATTGCCGGCGTCTACCGCCGCAAGGTGGAGCGGCTCGCGGAGGCGCTGGCCGATCCCCGCGACCGCGACCAGGCGGCGGAAGCCATAAGGGGGCTGATCGAGCGGACCGTGCTGACCCCCGGCGCGAAGCGTGGCGAGTTGCACGCCGCGCTCCATGGCGACCTCGGCACCATCCTCGAATGGGCCGGGAGCGGCAGGGCGAAGGGAGCGACCGACATCCTGCGAGGCGGAATGTCGGTCTCGGTGGTAGCGGGGGCAGGATTTGAACCTGCGACCTTCAGGTTATGAGTTCGGAAACCCTGTCGAGGACACACAGCCGCGCATCACCCCACACTACCTCGGATATATGATAACGCATTGATACAATCATATTATTACCTTTCCCCCTTGCGGCCGAACCGCCCTTGCCATACCCTCGGAATGCAGGGAGTAAACTTCCGCCTGCATTCCGAGGATCGCCAATGCCCAGATTGACCAAACGCTACACCGACGCCCTTCCGCCTCGCGAGAAGGAGTATTTTGTCTGGGACGACCCGCTCAAGGGCTTCGGCGGCCGCGCATACCCCAACGGCGGCAAGCGCTAAGCCGCCCCAGGCCTTCCGGCAGCGGAAGACCATCCGCGTCCAGGTCGTCCGCTGCGAGATCCTCCCCTTCGAGAAGGCCAAGGCTCGGGCGCGGCAGGCCATCGCCGACACCGATGACGGCAGGAACCCGAACCAAGAGAAGGAAACCAAGCGGCTGTCGCCCACCGTGGCGCAACTGGCGGAGCGGTTCCTGGAAGAATACGTCCCGATCCACTGCAAGCCGCGCACGCAGGTGGAATACCGGCATTCGGTGGACCGCTACATCCTTCCGGCGCTGGGCTCGATCAAGGTCACGGTGCTGGTGGCCGCAAATCTTGATGAGGTGCTGGCCACCAGGCCCGGGCGCTGAGCCCGTAGCGGCACGAGCACCGGTCACGGCACGGTTTGGGCCGGTCATGTCGCCCGGACGAGGCGCCTTCAATGACACCGACGATCCCTGCGGACAGACAGGCCGAGTGGTCCTCCGGCCTTGTCCTGTCCCCGGTGCGGGGCTGCGACGCGGGCGCGGTTCCCGCCTTCAGCGTCTTCTGCGCCGGGTCTGGCGCGTGGCGCTGGGGATGGTGATTCCGGAGCGTTGCGGGCGCGCTTAAAGCAGGACTACGACAAGCGGCTTGTGGAAGCGGGGACGTTCCATGAGAGCCTGCCGCCGCTCTCCTCGCCCGACCGATGCGGGAAGCCGAAGCAGCGCGCTGACGAGACCCTGCGCTTCCTCGCCGACCCGCAGGCGCCCTTCACCAACAATGAGGCCGAGCGCGTCCGCGCATACGCATCTGGTCTCTCTGCCAGCGGTGAAGCATCTTCTTCTGTCGCAGGAACACTTCTCGGTGGACGGGACGCAGATCGAGGCGTAGGCGTCGATCAAGAGCTTCCGTGCGGTCGATGAGGAGCCTGCGGGAGAGGATGGCGACGGAGATGGCGCAGGTGGCGGCGGTCGCGATGCCACCCGCGACTTCCATGGCGCGCGCTGGTCGAACGCGACGCACCGCTCGACCACGGACGACGATTGCCGGCTCTACCGCAAGGGGAAGGGCAAGGAAGCCAAGCTCAGTTGCATGGGCCATGCGCTGATGGAGAACCGCAACGGGCTGGTGGTGGACGGCCTGGCAAGCCGGGCGACGGGGCAGGCGGAATGCCTGGCCGGCGAGGTCATGGTGATGCGCCGGGAGGAACCCGACCGGGCTGTGACGGTGGGAGCGGACAAGGCCTATGACACGGCGGAGTTCGTCAGGACCTGCAAGGCCTTCGGCGCCAAGGCGCATGTGGCGCGCAACACCGCGGGCCAACGCTCGAACATCGGCGAGGAGATGGCGGCGAGCGAGGCTTACTAGGAGAGCCAGGTTCACCGCAAACGGATTGAGGAGGTCTTCGGCCGGGTGAAGACGGTGGCGCGCTTCTCGAAGACCCGCCATCGCGGACTGGCGCGGGTCGACTGGCAGTTCACCCTGGCGCTTGCGGCCTACGATCTGATCCGTCTGCAGAAGCTGTTGAGAGCTGCTGCATGACTGCCGGGACCCGGTGCAGGGCCGCCGCCGGGCGATCCGTCACGCCGGTGCCAGGGCTGGCAAGGCTTTCCGGCCGCAGGGCCGTACCGCTACGCCGAAATCCGCCGCCTCGTTCCCGCCGAACAAATTGATCCGACCGACACGCTCATGCCGAACGGCGCCCATAAGAATCCCAACTCGCCGCGTTCTTCCGCAGCCTGCTAAAGTCTGTTGACTGCTCTCCCATATGTCTTATATTGTAAGCAGCTTAGCGATCTATTGATCGCCAGATAAGACAGATGATGAAAACGCTAGCGACACATGCACTTCCCAGAGCAGCCAAACAAGCCCTCGCCAAGCTGGGTGCGGACATCGCGGTCGCCCGCAAGAAACGTCGCATCTCGACAGTTTCCATGGCTGAGCGCGCATTCATCAGCCGCGGCACCCTCTACAGGGTCGAACGCGGCGACCCGTCGGTCTCGATCGGCATCTATGCAACCGTATTGGCCATCTTGGGGCTCGCCGAACGTCTCTCCCAAGCAGTCGACCGACGCGACGATTCCCTTGGACTGGACATCGACGAGGATCGACTGCCCAGGAAGGTGCAACCGCGGCGCCGCTCCCGGTCACAGTCATGACTGACACGATCGAGGCCTTTATCGACTACAATGGTCAGACTCCTCTCGTCGGGCGATGCCACTACATCGCCAGGCGACACGGCCAAAGCTCGGTCTTCGAGTACGCCGACACGTGGCACGACCGCGCCGATGCTTTCGCCCTGGATCCGGCGAACCTGCCGCTGGAACGCCGGCATATATACACCTCCTCCAACAAGTCCGCATTGCCTGGCGCGTTGCGCGACACCGCCCCAGACCGCTGGGGCCAACAACTGATTCGGCGTGCCTTTCGCAAAGCCGGGGAGCAGCGCACCCTGTCCGAGATCGACTATCTCCTCGCCATCAACGATCAGACTAGAATCGGCGCGCTTCGGTACCGCCGGGAAGGCGAAAAGACCTTCGACCACGACATCGGCCGATACCGTGTCCCTCCCCTGATCCGGCTACCGGCGCTACTTAACGCCGCCAATGCGGTACTGTCCAACACCGAAACCGCCGAAGACCTGAAGCTCCTGCTGAACGAGGGTTCACCGCTCGGTGGTGCCCGCCCCAAGTCCGCCGTCATCGACAATGACGGTCGCCTGGCGATCGCCAAGTTTCCGAAGAACGATGACGATCGCAGCATCCCGCATGGCGAAGTCCTCGCGATGACACTCGCCGCTGCCGCAGGCGTCGATGTTGCTCAGGCAACACTGCTGGATGTGGCCGGTCGACCGGTGTCTCTGATCACACGGTTCGACCGCGATGGAGACCGAAGAATCCCATTCATTTCCGCCATGACCCTACTCGGGCTCAGTGACGGCGAGGAAGCGACATACACGGATATCGCAGAAGCCATCAGGATGTATTCGAGCGCGCCCACCGAAGACCTCCATGAGCTCTGGAGGAGGATCGTCTTCAATGTGATGGTCGGCAATCTCGACGATCACCTCCGTAACCATGGCTTCCTGTACGATCACGACAACAAATGGCGCCTTTCGCCAGCCTATGACCTGAACCCGGTGCCGCTGACCGAAAAGGCGCGGGAACTGACGACCTGGATATCGGAAGAAGGGCCGGACGCCGATCTCGACCTGGCCCGCGCCGCCGCACCGTATTTCGCGCTGGACTTGGTCCGGGCCGATGCCATCATCGACGAAGTCGCAATCACATTGGACGGGTGGCAACAGATAGCGCGACAGCTTCGGATGAGTCCATCGGACCTCGCTGCCTACTCGACAGCGATCAGGGATTCAGCATAGGAGGACAACACCTCAGTCAACTCAACGCTTTGCGCATCACCCCTCAACCTTGCAGCTGACGGCCAGCGACACTCTCTATTCGTACAGTTGGTCTCTGCCACCGCCAGCGCGGCCTTCAGCGCGTCGATGTCCGATCCGTCCGGCATGCCCGGAAGCGAATCACAACCTCCCGTCCGCCGCTACCCAATCCTGTGCGATGAGTCACTTCGTCGCCCGTCAGCCGGCCCGCAAGGGCCGCCACGTCCAGACCGGGTTGCGCCAATCGATCCCCTCCAGCAGGTAGCCGAGCTGCGCCGCGCTGATCAATACCGCACCGCCCGACGTCACCGGCCACTGGAACCGGCCCCGCTCCAGGCGCTTGGCATAGAGCGAGATCCCGATCCCGTCATGCCAGAGAATCTTCAAAAGGTCGCCCTTGCGTCCGCGGAAGATGAAGAGGGCGCCCGCATGCGGATCGCGGCCCAGCCCCTGCTGGACCTGCAGCGCCAGCGTATTCATCCCGCGCCGCCTGTCCGTCACGCCGGGCGCAAGCCAGACCCGCGCCCCGCTCGGAACCGGGATCATCGCCGCTCCAGAACCCCGAGAACCCGCGACAGCGCCGCCGTATCCACATCCCGGTCGACCGTCACGCGCGAGCCGTCCGCCGACTGGTTGGTGACCTGGGAAGGGCCGCTCCGGCCGCTGGCCATGCGCTACAGGGTGCGCGTATCGATGTGTTTCGACAGGCAATTGAGCAATGCGGTGATCAGGAGTTATGCGCCCCGGATCACGGTGGTCTCACCTCTCCTGCGCCGGCGGCCGGAACGGCCGGAGGAGCCGATCCCGCACATCTACCCGAACAGGTGTTCTCCCGACCGCCCGATCCTGTGCGTCTACCTTCCGGGGTCGGGGGAATGGGATTGGCGCGATGCGGTGGCCGACACGACGATCCCCTGGGCCATCGACTGGCTGGCCTGTTATGAGGGCTGGCTCGCGACGGGAGAGTGGGCAAGCGGAGGCGTTCATCCGACAAAGGAGCGGGCGGCGTGATGCCGGCACCGGTGGACGAAGGGCCGCCGAGACGGTCGTCGGGGGCGCTTGATCGTCGTCGTGTTCCGCTCCCTTGGCCGGAGGATCGGCCGTTTCGCATCCTTTCGATCGATGGCGGCGGCATCCGGGGTGTCTCTCCCGCCGCCTTCCTGGCGGGGCTCGAACGGCGCTACCTTGGCGGGGAATCCATGGTGCGGTGTTTCGATTTGATCGCAGGGACGTCGACCGGCGGAATACTGGCCGTGGGCTTGGGCGCGGGCATCACGGCCACGGAGTTGCGCGCCCTCTATGCGTATCGTGGATGTGAAATCTTTCCGTCGATCAGGCCGAGAGCGCTGGAGGGGGTTCTCCGACGGTTTCGGGGAGTATGCCAGGTGTTCAAGTACCGATACGACCGAAAGGCGTTGAAAGGAATCCTGAAGGAGACCCTGGGCGATCAGAAGTTCGGCGAGGCACGGACGCGCCTCTGCATTCCGTCCTTCGACGGTCGATATGGGGAGGTCTACATCTTCAAGACACCTCATCACCCCGATTTCCGGAAAGATGGGCGCGAGTTCATGACAAAGGTAGCTGAAGCCACATCGGCGGCTCCAACATTCTTTCGGCCGCTCGAAGACGGCGGCTATACCTTCGTCGACGGCGGGGTGTGGGCGAATAATCCGATCATGATTGGGCTGGTCGATGCGTTGACCTGCTTTACGGTCAGGGCAGAGCAGGTTCGCATTCTGAGCCTCGGGTGTGGCGATGACCCCTACATTGTCGACCGACGCAAGATTGTCGAAGGCGGCACATGGGCGTGGCGGAATGTGATCTTCGCCGCGATACGGCTTCAGTCGCAGAATGCCGTCGGGCAGGCGGGGCTGCTCATCGGCAGCGACAGGGTCCTCCGGATCGACGCGCCGGCGACGAAAGCGAAAATCGAGATGGATGACTGGAGACGGGCGGTGGACGAACTGCCGGGCGCAGCGGAAGCGGCGGTGGACGATATGGGTCCCGAGGTGGCTGATAGGTTTCTCCATGAACCCGCCGCACCGTATAGGCCGATTGGCACGGCAGCCAATTGATCCGTCGTGGTTCGGGGCAGAAGTCACCTCTCTGAATGTAATTCCAATCCTGCTTATTCTTGCTTATTCTTGAGAGTCATCTTATGAGATTGTAGGTTTGGAGGGGTTTCTGTTATCGGGAGAGGCTCTTGAAGAATCGTTAATCGAGCGAGGCTTTGTGCTGTTATGTACTGATTTTGGGGTATTGGTTTTCGGTTCCTGGGTCGCCTTGCGTTATCCTTGGATTGCAACAGCCAGAAGCGACCGCGGAGACGACCCCGTGAGGTGGCCCCGGTTCGTCGGACAGCCGGATACAGGAGCCGTCGTTCAGCCACAGACGGCCCCGCTTCGGCTGTTTTCCGGGCACCTTCAGCCTCTCGCGCCGCCACAGGCGCTCGACCCGTTTGTCGTTGACCTGCCAGCCGGCATCGCGAAGCAAGGCCGCGATCCGTCGATAGCCGTAACGGCCATACTGGCGGGCCGGTTCGATCATGCTGGCGACCAGGCAGTCCTCGTGACGTCCGCGCGGGATGCGGCGCTGGGTCGAGCGGTGCTGCCCCAGCACCCGGCAGGCCCGGCGCTCCGAGACCCCGAGCCGGTCGCAGACATGGTCGATGCACTGGAGGCGGCGCGAGGGCTTGGAAGTTTCCCCCTTGCGGCCTCCTTGAGGATCTGCTTGTCCAGCGTCAGGTCCGAGGGCATATTCCCCGCTCGGTTCAAGATCTGCACCAACGGTGCGGGCTGGGGGCTGGCGTGAGTCCGACATCAACCGCTGGGTTGCCGATCTGATCAGGTGGAAGCCGGAAGACGAAACCTATGGAGCGTGGAAGGCTGGTGCGGCTGGGGCTGGCGGTCCAGCGCGTGATCGGGCCGATGACGATAGCTCGGAGAAATTCTCTCGCTCCCGGCGCGCCACAAGACCGCCCACGGCATCGGAGCAGCTTGAGGCGCTGTCGGGCTATCCGCGGCCATTCCCCGGCAGGCCACCCAGGCACGATCTCACCACCTGGACCGTCACCGATGACTGGCCCGATCCCACGCCGGTTACGGAGGCCGAGATCGACGTGTTCGAGCGATGGTTTGGCGACCTGTTCGATGAGCTGTTCGATCCGGGTTCGTAAGTCTCTATATCGGGGCTGGATTCAGGCTTGCAAATGGTACCAATAACTGATACTGGCTACTTCATGAAAAAGTGCCATAGCGCCACGCTGGAACTGATCTTCGTCCGCCCCGTCAACGGCTCAATCCGCTGGTCCGACATCTAGGCGCTGTTTGCCGCTCTTGGGGCGGAAATCAGCGAACGGGAAGGCTCGCGAATAGGCGTATTTCTGTTTGGCGAAGTGCGCGTCTTTCACCGCCCGCATCCGTCACCGGATACGGACAAGGGCGCGGTTGCCAGTATTCGCAAGTGGCTGGAAGAACACGGAGTGAAGCCATGATCAACGTGATCGAGATCGATGGGGAGAAGGCGGTCGTTACCTTTGACCCGGACATTCAGATGCTGCGCGGCGAGTTTGTGGGGCTGGATGGCGGGGCCGACTTCTATGCCGAGAGTGTCCACGATCTGATTGAGGAAGGCCGGAAGTCGCTGGCGGTCTATCTGGAGATGTGTCGAGAAAAAGGTATTGAGCCGGGCCGGAAATTTTCCGGGAAATTCAATGTCCGTCTCAATCCTTCCGATCATGCCGCGGCAGTCATTGCAGCCGCCGCAGCGGGCAAGAGCCTGAATGAATGGATCGTCGGGGCGATCAGGGAAGCCGTCGAGAGTGACAATCAAGCGGCCTGATCTTGAATCTACGACCGAATTGTTTCGGTCTCGACACATGTTTGAGAAGGAGACCGGGCATGAACGCCACCGCTTCCAACATCACTCTGCGCGCCGTCCCTCAGCTGTGCGTCTCGACGGCGCGTCAGGCCGAGCATGATGTCGCCATTCTCAACCAGAAGAGACAAGGCGAAGCCTATTGCGAGGCACGAGGCCTGTAACTGGTCGAGATCTTCATCGAACCCGGTGCG
Source organism: uncultured Binatia bacterium (SeqCode) (assembly GCA_965116085.1). Lineage (GTDB taxonomy): Bacteria > Desulfobacterota > Binatia > Bin18 > Bin18 > Bin18. The sequence goes on along the minus strand of OZ220487.1, from coordinate 1,775,319 downwards.
TCGGCGATCAGTGATCGCCGCCCCCATCCAGCGCATGATCGAGGTGAAAACCTCGAAGCCCGCGCCCTTCGATGATGTTGCGGTCCATTCGTTCAGCCGCTTTCTCCGCGATCACATCAAGCTTGAGTTCTATGTCCGCAAGCTCGCCAAGAACGGCGTGAAGCTGGCTTCGATCACGCAGGAAATGGGTGATGATCCCATGCACGTCATGATGCGGCAGATCATGGCGCTGTTCCAAGCCGAGCCAGCGCCGCTGACCGAAGACAAGCTGAACGGCGTGAAGGTTGCCGTGGAGTTCCTGGGTTGGTCCCACCGGGCCTGGTGGCGCACCTTGCAGGTCGGCCGGTTCGCCGTGAACGATGTCCCCGGCGTGTCGGTCAGCGCCGTCGAGCGCCTGTCGGATCGTCAGGCGCGGCTCACGCTGGCCTACGACGACACCGACTTCGACCCGCGGCCGCTTCGAGGTGAAGTTCGGCGTGCGGCTCAACGCGCTCTGGTAGGCACCGGATGGCCGCACGGGAGATGAGTCGCCGCGAGTCCGCAACCCGGGATGCGGTCCTGGGGGCCCATGCCTGGGCCTACATGCGCCACGACCCCGGCTATCGCAGGGACTGGGCGGCGCGTGCCGGCGTCCCCCTGTTCGAGGACGCCGACATTCCGCTGCGGGTGCAGACCGAGGCCGACCTGCTGGCGGAAGCGGATTGGTCGCTGCTCGCCTGGGAAGATCCCGGGGCGAAGGGGTGGCGCTCGCCATTCTGGTCTTCCATCCCGATGCTGGTCGGCGAGCCCGACCCGGATCCCTGGCCGGCCCCGGCGCCGCCGCTGGGGCTGCTGGCCGAGGCCGGCGCGCGGGTGGAGGCGCTGAGGCTGCTCGACGGACGGTTCGTCCTCAAGGCGGAGCTCGGCAACGCGCTGTTGCAGATTTTGGTGCCGTCGGGCCGCGCGTTCGGGCTGCGGGACGGGATCATGGCGAAGCTCGACCTGAGCCTGCCTCTGGATGTGGCTGTGTCGCGGGTCGAGGATCTGTGGCGGGTAACGGGGCGTCCGCCCCCTTCTCTGGCCAGCCGGGTCCGGGAGCGAAGCACGGGGAGCTTCTGAAGGTCCTGGAGGCGCTGGACGCCGGGAAGCCGCAGCAGGAGGTTGCGCTGGAGGTGCTCGGGGAGGGCGGGACGGAGCCCTGGGACACTGACGGCGGGCCGCGCTCGAAGGCAGGCGCCGCATCCACAGGGCGAAGGCGCTGCGGGACGGCGGCTACAGGGCCGCGTTCCTGGAGCCGCGGCGCAAGCAGCGGCGGCGGCGCAAGCCGGCCCCCGGATCGGGTCCGCAGCAGACTGCTGGCCCGGCGTAGCGGTTCACTCGAAAGCGTGCACGTTCAGGGATGGCGTCGGCCTGCGGCCGTCCCGGATCTCTTCCTTCACACCCGATTCTACTGCCGACGGCGGCCCGCGCGGCGCCGGAGTTCGTCTGCCCCGGATCTCCCGCCCGATTTGCGATCCGTTGCTGCTCACCTGCCTGACGCCGTGTGGCCCCCATGGCACCGCGTGGCCGGTCGGTTTTGCGACTCAAGGATCGACCCTTCCGGCGATCCGGGGGCACCGGTTCAATCGCGGACCTGGCGCCAGACTGCGGTGTCGTGGCGGTGGGCAGGGGTTCGGCCGGGCGGAACGAAGGAGAACAATGGTGACGCAGGAATGCATGTATCTGACGACGGTGGAGGCGGCCCGCTACGTCGGGCTGTCGCATCGCACCCTGAAACGCTACCGGGTGACCGGCGAGGGACCGGTGTTCCACCGCTTCGGTGGCCGAGTGCGCTACCGGCGCGACGACCTCGACGTCTGGGCGGCGGAGCGCCGGCGGGTCTCGACGGCCGACGACGGCTCGGGCGAGCGCCCTGCTCCCGCGCGGCGCGGCGCTGCGGTGGCCCTGCTCACGGCGGCGGCGCTGGCATCGGGGATCGACCCGGCCTGGGCAACCACGGACACCACGTTCGGCACCCGGCTTGACACGGTGGAGGACATTGTCGGCGGCACCGGCGGGCAGCTCGCCGCGGCGCTTGCCGTGGGCGCGGCGCTGATCGGCTCTGTGCTGCGCTTCAACGCCATGCAGCTGATGGGCGCGGTCGGCGTCGGCATCGCCGCCGGGGCCGGCATTCCCACCGAAACCCTCCAGATGTTCCTCGCCCGCAATGCCGGCGTGGCCGAGGGCAGGCTCACGAAGAAGGGCGCCAGGGAGATGCGCGCCGCCTTCGCGAAGACGATCCTGGTGGTCGACGAGGGCTCGCTCGCCTCGACCGTGCAGGCGCGCGACCTGCTGCGCATCGCCGCCGAGTTGCGCATGCCCCGCGTGGTGCTGGTGGGCGACGCCAAGCAGCTCGACGCGGGGCATGCCGGCAAGCCCTTCGCCCAGATCCAGGCCGCCGGCATGCAGACCGCGGCCATGGACGAGATCATGCGCCAGCGCGATCCCGTCCTCAAGGAAGCCGTCCTTGCCAGCCTCAAGGGAGATATCGAGCGCGCATTCGAGAAGCTCGGCAGCAATGTCGCGGAGGTGAAGCCGGACAACATCGCCGGCACGGTCGCCGCCCGGTGGCTCCGGCTCGATGCGGAGGCGCGCGCGAACACCGGCGTCATGGCGCCGTCCCACGAGCTCCGGCACGCGATCAATGGCCATATCCGCGAGCGCCTCGCCCGTGAGGGCCGCATCCACGGCCCCGCCATGGAGGCCGAACGGCTGGTCTCGATGGGCTACACCAACGCCGAGAAGGCACTCGCCGCCAACTACGGGGCCGGCAACGTGGTGGCCTTCCACCGGCCCTACAGGCGGATCGGGGTCGAGAAGGGCGACGAGCGCCGCGTCATGGGCGTCGATCACAGGGCCGGCACCGTGCTGCTCGACGACGGCAAGGGCGGTGAGGTCGCCTGGAAGCCCGAGGAGATCGGCGGGCGGCGGGGCGGCAGCGAGGTCTACCGGGCCGAGGAGATCGAACTCCGCGCCGGCGACCGCATCCGCTGGACCCGCAACGACGCCGGCCTCGGCCTCGTCAACAGCCGCACGGCGGAGGTGCTCAAGATCGCCAACGGGCGCGTGACCTTCCGCCTGGAGGACGGCAAGACCCTTGAACTCGGCAAGGGTGATCCGCAGCTTCGCCATCTCGACCATGCCTGGGCCTCCACCGTGCACGCCTTCCAGGGCCGCACGGTGGACAATGTCATCGCCGCGATGGAGGCGAGGCACCCGCATCTGACCACGCAGAAGAGCTTCTATGTCGAGATCAGCCGCGCCCGCGACCGGGCCGAACCGGTCACCGACGACACGGCCGAACTCCGCACCCGGCTCCAGGCCGTCACCGGCGAGCGCATCGCGGCGCTCGAAGGCATCGGCGAAATGAAGCGCGAGGCGCCGGACAGGGCGGACGAGGCCGCACGGGACCGCTCGATGCGGCCGGAACGGGACACCGGCGAGGGCGCCGGGAAGGCGCGCGAGGGCATGAAGACGCCGGCAAGGACACCGGAGCCGCCGGTGCGCGACCACAGCAAGGGAGGCATGGACACCTTGGGTTGTGAGGGAAACGGCACACGAAAGGACGCGCCGGAAAGCAGAGCGGCAGCAGACCGCCCGGAGGATGCGCGAAGGAACAGGACCATCCGCTTCTCGGATTCCGAGTGGGAGGAGGTCCGGCGCGCCGCCCTGCTGCACGAAACGCCGCCCGCCGAGTTCGTCCGCGAGACGATCCTGGCGCTCGCACGAACCCCCGAGGGCGCGGTATCGGATGCACAGGCCTCGTCGCTCGCGCCGCTGATCGAGCGGATGTTCCGCTACACCTGGTTCCTGGCGACCGAAAAACGCGACGCGATGGTCCGCGAAGGGCGCAAGGACGAAGTCGACGCCCTGGTCGCCGAGGGCCGCGCCCTGCACGACAAGCTGCGGCGGTGTCCCGATCAAGCCTGACTGGCACGTGCGGGATGCGCCGCAGTGCCCCAGCCAACTCCAGCTGTACATTTGCCTGGTCCAGTGAAGTCCCGTACGGATTTCGGCGGATATCGGTACACGGAAATGGGCCAATTGGTTCTAAACCGTGCCTGATGGTATCAGATCAGCCCGGCAGCCCGCACGGTCGGAAGGTAGGTGCGGCTGACGGGGACCTTGTGGCCGCCGGTGAGGCAGAGCGCCGTGCGGCCGTTGATGCGCTCCGAGCCCGTCACATGCCCGCGCGCGACCCAGTAGGACCGGTGGACCCGCATGCCGTCCGCGTCTTCCAGTTCGGCTACCGCGTCGGCGAAGCGCACCAGCACGAGGTCCGGGCCGGTCGTGGTGAAGGCCTCGACATAGTGGTCGGCCATCCTGAGATAGACGAGGTCGTGGCCGATTCCGTGCGGCAGGCGGTCCAGGAAACGGGGCCGTGCGGCAGCAGACGGCGCTTCCTGCTCCTGCGGGGCGAGCCGGTAGCGAACCGCAAGGACCGCCGCGCTGATGAGCAGTCCTATTACCGCGACCCCCAGACGCCGGTGGCATTGCTCCCGAATCTTGGATAGGGGTATCGCTGGTAACTTCAGCGACGCGCGATGGAGGCAAGCCTATCGTGGATTACCTGTTCGGAGAGAACGACCTCGACCATCAACTACGCCATCGACAGAGCCGGGTCGCCTCCGAAATCGATGCCATACCCGAGGATCAGTTTCTGGTCTCCAGCGACCGGGAGATTGTTGAGCACGTACTTCCGCGGTTGCATGTGGAACCGGTCGTGCTCCAGTTGGATGCCAGAACCATGAACCAGGCCGAGACGCAGGTCGATGTCTCGGGCGACCGGATGAGGTTTTTTGGTGAGCCATACAGCCGTGGCCCGTTTCACATTCCGGGCACGCGCGTGGACATAGATATTCCCTATACAGGCGAAGACTGGATTTTCAGATACCGTACCAATCCATGGGGTACCATGCTCCCTCGCGGCGAAGCGAGACGAGGAAATCTTCGCATTTCAATCTCACTGCCCCACGATACCCCACAGGAGGAGTTCAAAGAAACCTATGACCGCGAGATCCGCCTGATCGGCGGGTATGTCGATAACGCGCGCAAGCAGATCGAAGCACACAACGACAGCTTGGGGTCCTTGGTACATGAGGCCATCGCGGCCCGTCGTTCGCGCCTCAGCAAGCATGCGGGCATCGCAGACCTGCTGGACATTCCCCTCGCCGCGAAGGACGGCGCGCCGTCGATCAAGCCGGTGCGGGTCGAAATACGCCAGCCTCCAGCGCTGCCCGTGCCGCCGAAGAACGGCCTCCGCCCCGAACCCGGCATCGCCGCCGAAACCTACGAGGAGATCCTCCACTTCATTCGCCACCAGGGGCGGACGTTCGAAAGGACGCCCCGCACCTACGCCGTGCATGACGAAGAGGGGTTGCGGGACATCATGCTCGCCCAGCTGAACGGCCGGTTCGAAGGAGATGCAACGGGCGAGGCGTTCCGCGTAAAGGGCAAGACCGACATCTGCATCGAATCCGGCGACCGGGCGGCTTTCGTCGGGGAGTGCAAGCTGTGGACGGGGCCCGCGGGCCTGGCCGGCGCGCTGGACCAGCTGCTGGGCTACCTCACATGGCGGGACAGCAAGGCGTCCGTCATAATGTTCAACAAGCGAACCGGCAACGTCTCGAAGATATTGTCGGCGGTCCCCGACGCAATCCGGGGCCACAAGCAGTTCGTCTGCGACCTGCCTTGCGAAGAGAGCGGGGAATGGCGCGTCCTCATGCGGAGCGAAGAGGACGAGGGACGCCGGGTGACGGTCCACGTCTTCCTTTTCGACCTCTACGGGAATCCGGACACCGGCAGGCGCAGAGTATAGCCCCGCAGCTACACGCTCATCATCTCGAGGCGTGTGCGCTGTGGGGACATTTGATCGCGCGCGGCTGAATTTTGACGGTCGGCTATCGCCTGCCCTGCCGCCACATGGTTGCAGACTGCCGTGATCCGGCGCGCGGCAGGCACATTACGGGAACATGGTTGCACGGACGGCCGCGGCTTGCCGTCCGCCGGGCGGCAGCTGGGATCGAGTGGTGGTGTCGGAGGCGGGACAAACGGTCAGCCGGTATCGAGGTATGGCACCGGGCCGACCAAGGAGCGCATGCGTGCGACGCGTCCGGCACGGGCCTGTGCGAGGGCCATCGCCATCATGACCGCCACGGCCAGCCCGAGGCGGGTCTTCATCTTCGCGCGGCCGCGGATGTAGTGGGTCTCGAAGTTGAAGCTGCGGTCGAGGCGGGCATTGATCCGCTCCATGGCGGTGCGCCGGTTGTATCCGCGCCGCCATGACGGGCTGCCCCAGGGCGTGGGCGTGAAGATGCGCCGGTCGTGGCTGTCGAGACCGACACGCGGCCGTATTCGCCGGACTTCACCCCGCCCATGGCAGGCCTGGCGTCCCTTGCACTCGAAGCCGAAGGCGGCTGCGGGGCAGCGGTATTTGAGCGTGCCGCAGACGCCGCGCCCGGCCTCGAACCCCTGGAACGCCATGGCGCGGACCTCGCCGTTCTGCGGGCAGACGCAGGACACCCGGCCGCGTCCGTCATGAACGATGAGGGGCTTATATCGATTACTTGACGGGAGGCAAGCCGGCGGGGTCCGGCAACCGAAACGCCACGCGGCCACGAAAAGAGACGATCCCTACCCCCAGGAGAATCGCTTTTGAAGAATTAGCTGTTCGGCGCTTGTGTGTTCGATTCACCCTCCGGCTTGGGTTTCTGGAGAGTGGAGGTGCGAGAGGGAAGAGTTTTCGTGGGTATTCGCAGGGGGTGCGGAGCCGGCGTCGCAGCACTGCGCCGGGCCATGCGCGGCACGAGAGGCGGAGGATTGCGTTGCTTGCGCCCTGGTGCGGCGGGGAGGGAGGCGCGGCCCTGGAGCGGTGCGGGCGGGCCAAGGCGGGGATTTTGCGCCGTTTCATGAGCGTGAAGCAGGGCAGGCCGAGCCCCGAGGCGGTTGCGGCCCTGTTCACCGCCCTCGAGCCCGACCGCTTGCAGCAGGGGCGGCGGCGTCTGAAGGACTGGGCGGCGGGTCTGGCCGGCGCTGTGCGCGCCCTTGACGGCACGTCGCGGCGGCGTTCCTGCGCCGCTGCCGCCGCGCGCGCCGGGGCCTCGGGTGCAGGCCGTCGCCGCCGCCCGCCTGGTGCTCGGCCCGGTGCAGGGCGATGACAAGTCCCACGAGAGCGCGGCGCGGCCGCAGCTGCTGGCGCTGCTGGCGCTCAAAGGCCGGCTCATGACGGCGGACGCCCTGCCCCCCAGAGGGCGACCGCCGAGGCCGGCCCCGCCAGGGGCGGGGACTAGGTGCGGGCGCTCACGGGCAAGCAGGGCAGCCGGTATGAGGAGAGACGGCTGTATCGGGAGGATCCCGCCCCGGCGGACAACCTCCACTCAGGGCCGCCTGGTGACGGTGAGCCCGGGCGCCTCGAGCCGCGCCGCGCCCCGGGCTGCCCCGAGCGCGCAGGGCTGCGCGAGCGCCACGAGTGGGCCGGGGCTGGCCGCCTGCGGCCCAGAGCGAGGCACGACGCGCAACCGCAAAGCGCCCGCACCCCGCCACCCGCTCCTCCCTCCTGAGCGCGCCGTGCTCACCCGCGCGCTGCCCGCACGCCGCGCGCGCCCATGGGGCCCTCGCACACTGCCGGCCCTCGGCGCGCGACGGGACCAGGAACGAGGACCGACCGTGACACCGCCAGGCCCACGGCCCCGACACCCGCGCCCTGCGGCGCCGCCGCGCCCGCAACCTCGCCCGCCGCGAACCCACAAATGACGCCCTGCGCGGACCACGCACGCCCGCCGCCTGGAACGACGACTGCCTCCTCCACTTGAGCCGCGCCGCCGCATCAAAGCCCCAAAAGCGATCGCCCTGGGGAGAAGCGGGAGCCTCCACGAGACCACCGGTCGGGTAGTCCCCGAGGATATCGGCGGCGATGCTGTCGGAAACACGGACGGCGGATCCGCGCACCGAGTCCCGCGCCAGATGCGCATACCGCGCGGTGGTCTCAACCTGGGTATGGCCGAGCAGCCGACCGATCATCATCGGCAGCCCTTCGCCGAGCGCCAGCGCTCTGCTGGCGAACGAATGGCGGCAATCGTGAAGCCGGACATTCTCGATCCTCGCGCGCCGGCAGATCAGTTCCCGCGGGTTATTCAGGCCGCGCATGTGCGTCCCCTTCAGCTTCCCGGGATCACATGCGGGTTGCCCTCGACGTGGAGGGTGTTCGCCAGCACGTCAACCGCTTCCGGCGACAGCGGCACGGTGCGGGCGCCGGTCTTGGAATCGGCGAGTTCAGCTCGTGCGCGCGAGGTCTACGTCCCTCCAGCGCAGCGTCAGAATCTCGTTTCTGAGGCGGTCCGCGAGCAACAGGAGCCGGGTCGCGGCGATGGCGTGCACCGAGAGACCCCTTTCCGGGTCTCTGCTTCAGCCAGCGTCCGCCCGAGGCGGCGGAATTCCTCCTCGCTCAGGAACCGCTCGCGCCCGCGCTCGCGGTTCTTCACCACCGTCCGGCAGAGGTTGCTCGCCTTCGGCACCTCCCCCCGGTCCTCCGCCGCGTTCCACAGGCGCGAGAGGGTAGGACCACCTAGTTCGCCATTACCGGGTCGCACGCAGGGAATGATGCAGTGCCGTCACCCTAGGGTCTGTTAACACTATCGCAACACATTGATGATGAGTGCGAAGACGATGCATCCGAGGAAGAGCACATCAAGTTGCTCGCATCGCGAGCAGAGGCGACGGCATCCCTGCAATCGACGCCACACCCGCTCGATTGCGGTGCGCTGCGTGGACAGCTCACGGGCAGATGCTCAAGGTCTCACCCGGCTCCGTCGCGGCGGCCCCACGGGCTCCTCCCCCAGCGCTACGGCCAGGTGCCGCGTCTGGTCGCCCGCGGACGCCCGGTCCATCATCACCGCGGGATGAGCGGGGGGCGGGCCAAGGCGAGTCCGCCACTGGCGGCCCACCGGGGCGTCGTGGGCGGGCCCGGGCGAGAGCGAGCAGACGAGCGCCGTGCGGTCATCCGCGGCACCCAGATGCAGCGTGGGGGTCCCGCCGCCTCGGGAGCGGCCGAGGGAGGGGGGCCGGTTGTATGAGCGCCCCCGTTCCGGCGGGAGGGACCTTGACGAGGGGGCGGGCTAGCGACAAGGCCTCCAGCTTGAGATGCACGATCGGTTCTCATTGCCGAGGCTCGAAGACCCGGTCAAGGACCCCGTTTTGCGACCAGCGGTTCATCCGGGTGTAGAGGGGGTGCCAGGTGCCAAATCGGGCCGGGAACCCGCGCCATTTGCAGCCCTGCGCGGCGACAGGCAAGATGGCGGTGAGCACGGGGCGGGTGGACGGGCGGACATGGCCGCGCGGCACTGGGAGGTGGGGCGCGATCCGTGCGTATGGAGCTTGCGTGAGGTCCATGCACCGAGAATACCACAATCATGCTCATGAGTGTTAACAGGCACTAGCATGGTCGAGCGCCAGCGCGGGAATCTTGTCGAACGCGGGCAGCAGATGCTTGCCCACAGTCAGCGTATACATCTGCGCCGTCTTCGGCTTGCAGCGCATCGCCACATGCTCGTCGGGCTATTGCCACGCCAGGTCGCCTACGGCCGGCCCCTCGGGGAGTGCCAGCGGCATCGGCACCGGATCCTCGCCCGCCTTGATGCGTGCGATGACGAGCGCTGCCCGCCGTCGCGCATCCTCCGCCGTCACCCGCTTCGCCGCCTTGCCGCCCGCGCGGGTCTGGACAGCATAGTACTTGCCGCCCGACGGATACACCCGCACCCCGAATCCCGGGAGTTCCGAATCCCAGAACACCGTGTCCTTCTCGACACTGAGCGCCTCCACCGGGCGCGTCGAGATCGTCGGCGCGGCGAGCTTCGCCATGGCGGTGTTTCTCCGCGTCAGGCCACACCCCCGCGCAGCAGAGGATGTCGGCGCCGATGCTGCCCCCCATCTTCGCGGCGGACGCCTTCTCGGTGTCGCGCGCCAGATGTGCATGGCACGCCGTCGTGGTCACCTTGCGATGGCCGCGCAGCGCCCTGATCATGGACAGCCCCTCGCCGAGCGCCCGCGCCCGCGAGGCATACGAATGACGGCAGGCGTGGATGCGAACGTCCTTGAGGCCTGCCCGCTCGCGAAGCCGCTGCCAGATTGCATCGCTGTTCTTCAGGTGGCCCTCGGTCTTCTGGCCCGCAATGACCCACGGGTTGCCCTCGATACGCGGAATAGAAGCAAGCACATGCGCCACCCCGTCTTGCCGTCGCCGAGCCGAAGTTGGCCCGCCGTGCGATCCACAGTGTCCCACCTGAGCGTCACGATCTCGTTCTTGCAGCAGCCCGTCAGCAGCAGACGGACCGCCGGGATGGCTGACGGGAACGCCGAACCGTCGGCCTCCGCCTCGTCCAGCACCCGGCCCAGTGCGCGGTACTCCTCTGGAGAGAGAAAGCCTCGCGGCGGGTCTCGCGATAGCGCCGGATCAAGCGGCACGGGTTGCGCCGCGGCGGCGTGCACCAAGCCTCGGCAAGCCGGAACATCTTCGCCAGCATGTCGATGGCCGCGTTCGTCTGATAGGGCTTCTCCCGCAGCTTGGAATGCAGCGTCGAGGCCTGCGGGCGTCCACCCCCGACAGGGCCAGATGGCCCAGTTCCGGCACGATGTAGAGGCGCACGAAGCACCCAAAGGCCTGGGCCGTCTTCTGGCGGCAGCTCACCCGCACATGGGCACCCATGCAGCACGCGGCGAGGTGGGCGACGGTGGGCTCGGGCACCGCAGGCGGCGGGAACGGATCAAGACCCTGCTTGATGCGGTCGATGACCCCCGGCCGCCCGGCGCCGCGCTTCGGCCGGCGTCACATCGCCCAGGCACCCGAGCGCGACCCGCTTCGGCCCGCCGGCAGGCCCCCGCGTCTGGACGCACCACACCTTGTGCCCCGAGGCATAGGCCCGGATGCCGAAGCCCAGCAGGTCACGGTCCCGGACCACGGTGTCGCCGGTCTCCACGGACAAAGCATCGACGGTGCGTTTGGTGAGCTTGACGGGATGGCGGGTAGGCATGGCGAAGCGGTTTCCTCCCGAAAAGCGTTCGGTCAAGGGGTGACGACAATGAGGAAGATGATGGCGGCACCGCAGCCTGCCGTACCGTGCCCATCCTCACCTGGCGCCATCGTCCCCTCCAGCACCGCCTGACCGAACGCTTTCCTGTTCCCGGTTCCGGCACTCACTGAAATGGCAGCGAGGTCGTAATCGCAACGACCGACTGAAGGAGTACGTCTGTCCACTCCTGGTACCGACAGGCGTCTCTTGGCGACGTGTCGCAACGGCCCTGAGAATCTCGCTGCGAAATCGATGTCTGGCTAAACAGATGTATAAAAATAATAGTACATGATCCTGCGTTCCTCTGGCGGCATGTGTCCGCCCATGGCCGTGCAGGTTCGACATGCAGGAATCGGGGTCGCCGGAGGGCGTAATCAGCACATGGGATATCATTCGTTTGCCTCCCGTGCCCTGACCCTCGGCGAGCGCCTGACGATGACCGGCAAGCGCCTCGGTCATACCCAAGTACAGACGCCCGTCCGGTATGGTATGCTCATCTCGTCCGGGACTCGATCCGGCCAGCCGCTGCGCGGATCACCGGAAGCATCGGCGGCAATCTGTCGGGAGAACGGGAGCCCGGCGAAGCCTCCGTTTCCGATCGGCTATCGCCGCCGCATTCTGCCGGCGCGGCCTGATCCCTGCATGGGGCTGCAAACGAGGAGCCCGGTCATGCGGGTTCGGCGCGAATGTCGAGAAGGTTGCGTGCCTCGCGCCCGCAGACCACCCCGATCAGATGGACCGGGCCGGCGTGGGCGCGGTATGCCTCCGCATAGCCCCGCGCCCGCATCTGCTCCAGCGCCGCATCCAGCGCGGCCGTACCGTCCTCCTCGCCGTCGGCCATCTTGAACTCCAGCACGAAGACCTGCCCCCCGAGCCGTACCACCAGGTCCGCCCGGCCCCGATGCGAAGCCTCCTCCACGCTGAGGTCCACCCCGACCGCGCGCAGACACATGTAGAGGAGACTCGCATACCAGGCCTCGTAGCGCGCCAGATCGCCCTTCGCATGCCACTGGTAGGGGATCCCCGCCAGCCAGGCCCGGAGCGTCTCGCCGAAGCCCGCGAAGTCGTGCGCCTCCAGCAACGCGCAGAACGCCCGCCCCCGCTCCAGCGGCTCGGCACCCTTCTGCCCCAGCCAGGCGAGCAACTCGTCGTTCAGGCTGAGCCGGACCTCGAGGTTGGGATAGTCCAGCCGGTACAGGGTCCTGTGGCCCTGCCTCTCCTCCCCCGCGATGGTCAGGTAGCCGGTCTGGAAGAGCAGCGCCTCGATGTCGATGTCCCCGACATCGAACTTCGAGACCAGCGCCATGTCCGCCAACCGCCCCTCCAGTTCCATCGGGCTCACGGACTTCTCCATCAGCATCCGGAACAGGAAGTCCGGCGATCCGGTCTCGAACCAGTACGGCCGGAACTCCCGGCTGTCGAGCAGCAGGAGTACGTCGTAGGGATTGTAGACCCGCTCCCCACCCCGCCAGTGATAACCGTTGTACCAGGTGCGGATCTGCTCGCGGTCCAGTCCGGCCAGCTCGGGGCCGAACACCCGGTCCAGATCCTCCTCACGGTAGCCGCAGATCGTGGCGAAGCGCGGGTCGAGGCTGATGTCCTTCAGATTGTTGAGCCCGGAGAACAAACTGACCTTCGAGAACATGCTGACCCCGGTGACGAAGACGAAGCGAACATGTTCTGCACTGCCCTTGACGATGCCGTAGAAGCCGCGCAGATAGTCCCGGTTGCCCGTCGCGAGTTCCGGGTCGTGGAGCACGTCGAGGATCGGCTTGTCGTACTCGTCCACCAGTACGACCACTGGCCGGCCGGTGGCGCCGTGCAGGCGATAGAGGACATTCTGCAAACGCTCCGGCCCCGTGCTGGCACCCCCCGTAGCGAGGCCGGCGCCATGTTCGATGATCGCCAACTGGCTGAGGATGTTGCGCTCGATGTCCCTGGGTTCATTGTACTTCCCGTCGAAGCTCAGCCGCACCACCGGATGGGACGAGGACCAGTCCCAGTGGGGGTGGATGTCCAGTCCCCGGAATAGGGGTTCGTGACAGGCAAACAGCGACCGCAGCGTGTCGAGCAGCAGGCTCTTGCCGAACCGGCGCGGCCGGGACAGGAAATAGTGGCGCCCCTCGTCCACCAGCTTGCGGACGAGCGACGTCTTGTCGACATAGTAGAAGTCCTCGCTCCGGATCGTCGGGAAATCCTGGATCCCGATCGGAAGACGGCGGCGGGTCATCGGTCTCTCCCTTCGCGGCCCCGACACCTGCGGCCAAGGGGGCTCGGGACTTCCCCTGGCCCGGCTCCGAATGTCTCGGAACGGGGCGGCAAGCGCACGGCCACGCTACCCGCCTGCCTCGCCAGGCGCAAGGGACGGATACGTCCGAAGCGAACATGGCCGGCAACCCGAAGTCCGGACAGATGCCAGACTCCGTCGGGACGCCGGCCAGCTTCGTCCGCAATCTGGACGCCAGTGCTGTGGAAGCACCGGGCAGCCGAGGCTTTTTGCGGTGCGGCCCGGCCGGTCCTGCCGTCGGAGTGAGCCGCCAGCACCGGGGGCCCTAGCGACCTGAACCGGGTACCGGCGCCGCAGAGTTCCCGTCGGTCGAGAGCGACCGGGAACGGATTGGCGCTCAGGGCGCTTCCTCTGGCGGCCGCTTCGATGCGTTCCCACTGTTCCGGGAGCACGCGGACATGCTCGTTCAGCGTCTTCCTGCCTGCGGAAGCGGTCATGGCTCTTGCCTCTGCCGGATGCAGTAGGGGTCTACGGGGCCGGCATAACCTACGGTCGATACCCTCGATCCACGGCAATTCTGCACGTCGATTGGCCGATGCAGGGCTTGAATGCGACGCATCTCCACCGGAAACGGGGCCTGGGTCCGACGCCAGGCGGCGCCACCGATCAGGAGCGCGCGGCAGATTCCGCGAGTTCCGGGAGTATGCGGGGAGTGGCGGGCGGTCTGCGCGATCATGCTGCAGGCGGCGCGTGCGCACACCATCGACAGCGTGTCGACCGCCCTCGAGCGGTGGCAGGTTCTCCCGGCACGTCAGAGCGGCACCCCCCTGCGCCGACACTCGCAGCCCCGGTATTGAGGGCGCCATCGGTACGTCAGGTGTTCCAGAATACCGCCTCCGGCGTCGCAATCGGGCAGAGCTACCCTGCACACCGTCACCGCCGGAAACGCAGGTTCCACAAGGGGATGCAGTCCGCGCGACGATTGAGCGAGACGACCGGTCCGTGCTCTTCGAGCGCGTTCCGCGTTGTCGTTCATGAATCCGGGGTAACAGGACGGGCCGCGCAGCGGAAGGGCATGGCGCCGTCCACCACACAGGGCGTCCCGAACGCCGGACCGGTGCGGGATTGTTCCCGCAGCGCAGACTGATACGGCCGCCATAGCCGGTCTGATTGTCCTGTGCACCCCCTCAGAGCCATCCAGGGCCGCAATTTCAAGCAGTTTGTGGCGAGTGCGATGGATATGGACGTGAGGGATGAATACCCCCGGATGTAGCTGCGCTCCGTTGCAGAGATTCTTGACGGCGAGCGGTTTCAGACGCCGAGCGTGGCCGGTTGGAGTGTCGTCCAGCCGACTATTCCATGGGTTGTCAAGAAACCGGCACGGTGACAGTATACGCCCACAACTTGAAATTCCGTTTCCGGTTATTCCCCGACCCGGAGCGAGTACCCGAGTCAGTCGTGCTGGTCTATTCGCGACTCGTCCTTCGCCGCGCCAACAGCCCTGCGGCGTCAGTTCAACACGGAACGTCTGCCCTGTCCCTGAAGGTGTACAGGGCAGGCAGTAACCTTCTCCTCGTTTCGATCTTATCGCAACCTCTTCACCGCCTGCCTGAGCACACGCACTCCCGTACGAACCTCTTCCACTTTGAAGAGCAGACCGAGCACGAGATAGATACCCCCGCCGGCGACCAGGATGCTAACCAGGCGAAGAAGACGTGCACCGGTCATGAGCGAGCCGGGAGCAGTGGCCAGAGGATAGCTGAAAAAAAACAGGCAGCCTCCCAAAACTCCAGCTAACAAGACGTGAGACCCAAGGCCCCGCAGGAGTGTGGCCTCATCAAGCGGGCCATGCCGCCGCCGAAAGATGACGTACAGGATGCAGGTGTTCAGATAAGACACCAGCGAGGTCACCAGGGCAATGCCCCAGTGGCCCCACACCTGCATCAGCAGCCAACAGCCCGCCGCATGCAGCCCAATCGAGCCCACCCCGACCCAAGCAGGCGTCCGGGTGTCCTTTGTGGCGTTGAAGAGGCGCACCATCACCTGACTGGTTCCATAGGCCAGGAGGCCGACCCCATAGGCCATCAGGGCCTGACTGGTCATGGCTACGTCTTCCGGCGTAAATTGACCGCGTTCGTACAGCAGGCGGGTGACGGGCCGCGCCAAGGCAACCAGGACCGCCGTCGCCGGCAGGGCAAGCGCAAAGAGCAACGAGAGGCCGGCCTCGGCCTGTTTTTTGAAGGTCGTGAGTTGTCCCTGATCGTGGGTGCTGGAAAGTTCGGTCAGCAGGACGGTATAGACCGGAACCGCGATCACGCTGACCGGTAAGAGAAACACCCGAAAGGCATACGCCAGAGCGGAAATGCTCCCCTCGTCCAGGGTTGAGGCCACGGCCCGGGCCACAAAGGCGTTGATGGGCACGACCGCGGTGGCGACAAAAGCACCGAGCGCAAGCCCCCCCATCTCCCGCAGCGCCGGATGGGAGAACGCCAGAGTTGGCCGGTAGTGGATACCGTAGCGGCGGAGCGTGGGGAGTTGTATCAACACCTGGAGGCCGCTGCCGGCGACCACGCCGATGGCCAGACTGGTAATCCCATAGCTGGGGGCGAGGGCCAGGGCGCATAGAATCATGACCAGATTGAAAAACACTCCCGCATACTCCGGCATAGCGTAGTGGTCGAGGCTGTTGAGCGTGCCTTTCATCACGGCGAGCAGGCAGTGAAGTATCAGCATGGGGAGCATGAACCGAAACAGGAAAACCGCCAAGGCATGATCGTCCCCGACCAAACCGGGCGCAGCGACGGTCATGAGGCTGGAGGCAAAGACATGACACCCGCTGGCCAGCACCACGGCCAACAGGAGGGCCCCATTCAGAGCGAGGCTGAAAATCGTACTCAGCTCGTCTTTCTTGTGACGATAGCGGGTGATGACCGGCACGAAAAAATTGCTCAGTACCCCACTGAAGAAAAGAGTCTGCATCATTTCCGGGACGTTGTACGCCACCAGAAAGGCGTCCGTCAGGCGTGAGGCACCGAACAGCGCGGCCTGAATGGCTTCCCGGATGAAACCCAGCGGCCGGCTCAGCAGCGTCGCGACAACAATAGGGCTGCCCTTCCGGGCGATCCGGGCCCGTAAAGAGTCGGGAGTTCGTTGAGCGGGGTCTACGGGCGTGTCGGTTGAGGGCACACTCTGACTATAGCAGGGCCCTAGCACGGCGTCAGGGAGACGCAGGAAGAGGGGCCGCGTATAAAGTGGGCCTGCTCGTCAGGAGACAGCCGACTCCACCCGGACCGTGACCACATCGGTGTCGTGGAATTGCTGATGGCGCACAGACGAGGCGTGATGTCGCAGGAGCCGGAGGGAGAGTTCTTGCTCGACCGGTGTATCGGCCGCCCGTTCGTTGAGCAAAGCCATCTGATCCTCGATATTCACCTCGTCGGCCGCGGCGATGAATTCCAGGTCGGCCGCCTTGCCATCGCCGCACGCAGTCAGCAGCAGCCGCCGCCCGTCGTGCGCCGCCCTTCCCTCTTGCTGCTGGATGAGCGTGAGGAGCATCTCTTCACCGACCGCGCGGAGGCGAGCCGTCATCTCTTCGCCCCAGCCCCGGTGGGCGGCGAACCCGGACAGGAAGGCATCAATCTTCGGATAGGCCTCGGTGCTCAAGGCCGTCTTGAGGCGTTGACGGCGTGGCCCGGCCAAGTCCATGAACAGCGTCAGGAATATGACGGTGAAGCCGCCGACGGTCATCCCGTTTCCGAGCAATTTGCTCCACGGCCCCTGAAAATATTCTGGAAAGATCCAGCCGAGCTGAAAGGCGCTCCCAATCCAGAACGCGAGGCCCACGATGATGCCCTTCCGATAGTCGAGGCCTTCCTGGAAAAGGATGCGCATGCCCATGACAAAGAGGATGGCCATCATCAGCATAAAATAGGCCGCCACGACCTGCCCCGGTATGGCGACCACAGCGGCCACGCATTTCGGCAAGAAGGCCAATACAATGAAGATGCCCCCCACGCACACGCCAACAAAACGGGCCGCGACCCTGGTAATTTCGGCGACCGAGATACTCGCCGCGTACGTCGTGTTGGGCACCGTGCCCGCGAAGCCGGAGAGCAGATTGCCCAGGCCGTCGGCGGTGAGCGCACCCTGAATCGCGCGGAAGTCGATGGCACGCGGCCGGCGCCACGAGGCTCGCTGGATCGCAATACTATCGCCGATCGTATCAAGCGCACCAATGAGCGTCACCAGCACGAACGCTGGCAAAAGGGCCCAGAAGGCCGGACCGAAACTGAGGTCGAGGCCAGGCCACTCGATCGCGGGCAAGCCGACCCAGTCGGCCTCAAGGATACGCGTGGTGTCGTAGGTGCCGAAGACCAGACCGCCGACCGCACTGCCCGCGCCTATCCCGCCGACCGGAGCCCAGAGCCGCCCTACGCCCGAGTTCGTGAGCGACATCGCCACCGAGACCACCAGCGTCACGGCTGCGGTCACGGGCGCGGCCGCAGCAGACACCCCCTCCGGCACGTCGGTCAGTTTGCCCAGGATGAGCGGTCCGATGGTCATCGGAATCAGCATCAGCACGGTACCGGCCACTGTCGGCGTAAAGATGCGCCGGAACCATGACAGTTTGGTGGCGAGCACGAACTGGAAAAGAGCGGCAATGACGATCAGGCTCGCCATCAGCCCCGGTCCCCCCTGCTCCAGCGCAGACACACAGACGGCAATAAAAGCGCCCGAGCTGCCCATGAGGAGAATATAGCCCGCCCCCACGCGTCCGATACGGATGGACTGGATGACCGTGGTGACCCCACAGACCACGAGCGCGGCGAACACCGCCCATGACAGATAGGCTTCGCTACTGCCCGTAATTCTAATCATCATGACCGGCGTCAGCACGACACCCGCGACGGCGAGAACGGCATACTGGAGTCCGAGTCCGAGGGAAAGCACGAGCGGGGGATGCTCATCGGGCTCGTAGCGAATGTCCTGGTGGATTGCTGTAGGCTGATCCGCCATCGCTCACCTGTGGATCTCTCGGGACAGGGATGCAAACGCGGGAGGATGGGATGAGAGCCGGTTCATGCGTTTAGCAGGACACCACCGGGTTCTCTGGAACCCCAATACCCTTCACTTCAATCCAGACCATATCGCCAGCCTTGAGGAAGCGCGGCGGCTCGCCGCAGGCCCCCACACCAGGGAGTTCCGGTGGTAATAACATCGCCCGGCTCTAGGGGGAAGATATGCGACAGATATTCGATCATATCGGGAATGCGAAAAATAAAGTGTTTCGTGTTGGCGTGCTGCATTTCCTGTCCACTCACCACGGTCAGAATATCCTATGGCCGCTCCGGCGCTGATAGCCCCGCGCGCTCACATCATGACAAATCGCGTAACCGGCAGCATCATCAAGGGTGTCCTGCACTGAAACAGCTCGGGCCAAGGTGCCGACCACAACCGCCAGCTCGCCCTCAAAATCAACCGTCCGACTCCCGGGCGGGAGCCGGGTCGCCTCTCCCAGACCGGTTGTCTCCGGGACGGTCTTGGCAAAAACCAGCGGATAGTCCGGTTTCTGCCTCCCGTCCTCCGCGGCGTGGTCGGCATAGTTCAGTCCGACGCCGAGGATTTTTCTCGGTTTCGCAATGGAGGCTTTGAGTGGGAGAGCGGCCGGTGGAACCGGGCTTCCCGCGTCTGTTGACTCCTGCGCCTGAGCCAGCATGCCTGCTCCGTCTTGGAGAACACGCAGCATGTCGCCGGGGACCGCTCCGCGGGAGGCACTCGGGAGACCGACCACGCCGGCCGCGGTCAGCGCACCCGTGCTGCGCTGGTTGTTGCGTTCAGAGGTGACGAGTTGCATGCGCGCTCCTCCTTCAGGCCCGCGAGGCGTCGGCTCCCAGGTCCTTGAGTTTGCCGCGTTCGACCTTGCCCATGGAGTTGCGCGGAATTTCGGTCAGGAATCGATACAGGCGCGGGCGCTTATACGGGGCAAGGTCCCGCTCGGCGCGGGTGCGCAGGCGGGATTCGAGAGCGGCCGCGTCCTGGTTCGCTCGGGGCACGATGAAGGCTGCGACCTTTTCGCCTAAATCCACATCCGGCACACCGGCAACCACACACTCACGCACACCGGCCTGGGGTTCCAATACCGCCTCGACCTCACCCGGCGTGACATTGGTTCCGCCCACGATGATGATCTCCTTCATCCGGCCGTTGATGGACAGATAGTGATCTGCGGACAGCACGCCCAGATCGCCGGTGCGGAACCAGTCATCGCAGAAGACCGTAGCGGTGGCCTCCGGGTCGTTCCAGTAACCAGTAAAGACGTTCGGCCCACGCACCCAGACTTCTCCAGTCTCTCCAGGCGAGAGCGGCTGCTTGGTATGCGGGTCGAAAACTCCGACCTCAACCCCCGGCAAGGCCAGACCAACCGTCCCGGGACGACGCTCACCATCCAAGGGGTTCGAGGTATTGATCGCGGTCTCGGTCAAGCCATAACGTTCAACGATGCGGAATCCCGACAACTCTTCAAAGCGCCGGAAGGTCTCCGGCGAGAGGGGCGCAGAACCGGATATGAACACCCGCATTGAGGCATAGGACAGATCCCCGGCCAACTCGGCCATGTGCTCGGTCATGCGATGGTACATGGTCGGGACACCCATAAACACGCTGATGCGATGTTGTGCCAGTGCGGTCAGCACGCCCACAGGGTCGAAGCGGTCCAGTAGTATGGCCGTGTTCCCGACATAGAGCGTTCCATACAGGCCGAGACCCAAGCCGTGCAGATGATGCGGTGGCAGAGCATGCAACAGACGATCCTCGGCGCTCATTTGCCAGGTCTCGACTAACAAGGATTGGAGATTGGAGCCGATATTGTGATGAGTCAGCCCAACGCCCTTGGGTTGCCCGGTCGTTCCACTCGTGAATAGCAGCAGGGCAACCGCATCATCCGGGCCGATGTGAGGTTCGGCGCCAGTCCGATAACCGGCCAGCACACTGGCTAATGCGGCGGTATGCTGCGGAATATCGTCCAGGTCTTCATCTCGGGCGGCGACCCACCACGGCCCATTGATCGCGGTGATAATCTCCGGCGAGCGGTTGACCGTTGACGCGGTCGTAATCGCCAGCTTGGCCTCAGCCTGTTGCAGGACGGATTCAGTCTCGACTGCGGATAATGCGGGGTTGAGCGGCACCACCCCGGCCCCGACCCCAAGAATAGCCAAGTGTGCAGTGACCAGACCGGTGGCTTTGCCCAGCGACAGGGCAACCCGGTCGCCCGGCCGGATGCCGGCACCACGCAGAGCGGCCATCCACAGCGAGGCCTCCCTGAGCAAGGCACCGCAGGTCTGCCGCCAAATGATTTCTCCCGAAGGGGCGAGGTGTTCAAGCAGCACGTGGTCTGCATCGTGAGCGAGCCGGTTCCAGAAATGCTGCACCAGATTCATGACTGCCCCGTCTACCACACCTGCTCGGTTGGAGACAAGCGCGAACCGCTGCGAGACTGCTTCCCGTGCGGGCTACAGCGTCTTATGTCTAGACGAGCATTATGGCTGCTGCTGAAGGCGCATCCTGGAATACCCCCTAGGCCGCATTGACGAGCGGACCGAGCACATCGAGAAGCGCCTCGCGCGAGTTGGTTATAGAGGAACTGGCCACCCAACGCTGGGAGTTCACCCGGCGGTAGCGTCTCTTGCGGATCATGGCTGCCAGTATCGTCGGCCTGACGATGACGGTGGTCAGACCACGGGCGTGACATCGTATCCGCCCCCGTCGGTCTCCCGTTTCCTTCTCCATTTCGAGCAACCATGATCCCTCGGAATCGTTTCGAGTCCATCCTGACCGCCCGGCCGGACGCCGCACCCGACGGCACCCGGGGTCCCACGGTTCCGCCCTGATTGACGAGACCCTCGGCGTCATTGGCAGTCAATCGATCGCACTGACCAGCCGTACCCGCCGCCCGCCATCGCAGTCTTCCCCGAGAGTACGCCCTGCCACGGCGAGTCCGTCCCCTAGGGCAAGGATCGCACGCTCCGCTCCTTTCCCCCACAACGAGCGTGCACCCCGGTTTCTGCGCCCGCCCGCAGCATGATGCCCAACACCACCATGATTCATCACCCGGAAAGGGAAGGCAGCTCCGACCTGGAACGAACTCTTGGCGCGCTCCCAAGCACAGCACGGCTCGGTCATTCGGCTGGACGGTCCCGAGCGGCCACGCCTTTTATCGCCTCCCTCCTGCCCCGCCTGCGTCGGTCTGTCCGCGTTCGCCAGGCATCATCCCGGACCGAGGGCCTGTCCCCAACCCGATCGCTCGACCCCACCTCGTTCGGCCTACTCTGCCCGAACCGTCGCGGGCGGGTCATTGAAGCCGACACTCGGGCTTAGGACCTGCTCCGCCGTGGCGGCGGGGTGAGAAGCTGCGGGGCCACGCCCCGGCCGACAAGGCACTCACAGGTGCCAAGCGTTGACCCTCACTTCCTGCTTTGTCTGTCCTGCATGGGGTCCATCCCCCAGTCGCCCGCTCGGCTCAGGAGAGAGCGGGGGCCGAATTGACACGGCGCTCCGAATTGCGCAGAGTGGACCGCTGGCATAGGGGCAAGCTGCTTAAGGAAACGCACTGAGCCACACAAGGAGGAGTCATGGCCTACGATATCGTCATTAAAAACGGTACGGTCATTGACGGCACCGGCCGTCGGCCACGCCACGCGGATGTTGCCATCCAGGGCAACCACATTGCTGAAATCGGTACGGTGACCGGGGCGGCAAAACGGGTCATCAATGCCGAAGGCAAGCTCGTCACCCCCGGCTTTGTCGATATTCATACCCACCTGGACGCCCAGATCTGGTGGGATCCCGCGGTCTCCTCCTCGTGCTGGCACGGCGTGACCTCAGTAGTTATGGGGAACTGCGGCGTGACCTTTGCCCCCTGCCGTCCGCAAGACCGCGACTATCTGGCTCACCTGATGGAATCGGTGGAAGACATTCCCGCGGCGAGCATTACGGAAGGCATGCCCTGGAAATGGGAAACCTACGGGGAGTATCTCAAGGCGCTCGATGCGGCCCCCAAGGGGGTCAACGTCGGGGGGATGGTCGGTCACTGCGCGGTCCGCTATTGGGCCATGGGTGAGGAAAGCCTGGAGAACAAGCCCGCCAGTCCCGAAGCCATTGGCAGGATGCGCGGAATTGTCGCCGAGGCCATTGGCGGCGGGGCGCTCGGATTCTCCACATCGCGGACTATTCTGCATCGCACCCCGGAGGGGCAGCCTGTTCCCGGGACGTTTGCCGAGTTTGACGAATTGATGGGCATCGCCAAGGCCCTGGGCGAGCTCCAACGCGGCGTGGTTGAGGCCGCACCGGGTATCGACAGCGGTCGCCAGGAAGACCTGCAGCGCGAGGTGCACTGGATGACGGAAGTCAGCTTGGCCACCGGCCGACCCGTAACCTTTGGCTTGGCCCAGAGCCGTCCCCATCCGCTGGCGTATGCGTCCATGCTGGACCGGATCAGCGCCAGCGCCAAGCGCGGAGCCAAGGTCTTTGCCCAGTCCACTACCCGGGGCATTGGCGTGTTGTTCGGCTTTGTGAATCGCACACCGTTTGACCGGGCTCCGACGTGGCGCTCCCTGCGCGGCCTGCGCCTGACCGACAAAGTTGCCAAACTCCGCGAGCCGGCCTATCGGGCACGGATGATACAGGAAGCCAAGGACGATCCGCCCCCGATTGATTTCAGCCAGATTTTTGTCCTGCCCCGGGGTGAAGTGCGCTATGACCTGGAGGCGGCGGACAGCCTGCAGTCGCATGCCGACCGTCTCGGAGTGGGTCCGGGCGAAGCCTTTATCGTCTTATCTCTCGAAGACAACGGCGAGACCCTGTTCAACTATCCCTTCCTCAACCCACAGTTCGATGCCGTGCAGCACATGCTGGACCATCCGCGGGTCGTCATCGGCTTGGGTGATTCGGGCGCCCACTGCGGGCAGATCATGGATTCCAGCCTGCCGACCTATTTCCTGAAGTATTGGGTCAAGGAGCGCGAACACTTCGAGCTCGAACAGGCCATTCATAAGCTGACCGCGGAACCGGCCCGCCTGTTCGGTATACAGGACCGAGGCGTCCTGCGTGAAGGCGCGTACGCCGATATCAACGTCATTGATTATGACAATCTGCACCTCCCTCCGCCGACTTTTGTGTACGATTTTCCCGCAGGGAGCGGACGCTATATTCAAAAGTCTTCGGGCTATGAGTACACTCTGGTCAACGGCCAAGTCTTTATGGAGGGGCTCGACCATACCGGTGCGTTTGCCGGGCAGGTGCTGCGCAGCGTATAACACGTTCTCTACAGAGTCTGCCTAGCAGGGGCGGCCAAGAGGTCGCCCCTCTTTTTCGGGACCGAATTGAAACTCCAGAACGGGGTTCGGAATCTTTCAACAGATGGCCTGTCACCCAGGGCAATCGCTTTTGGGCAGTCATGCCAGTGATCGGATCAAGTTGAGGGGGAAGGCGTCGCCCCAAGTGGCGGGCTTGAGTTTCCCGCGCATGGTGTCTGTGGTGGGTTCCCGTCGGACGAGGTTGAGGGCGAGGCGCCCGGAAGCGCCGTCAGCCGGTGGACAGGAGAGGCGATGGCCCGCCTGGGCAGGGAGTCCAGATCAATCAGCCTCTCCCTCAGGCCGGCGGCCCTGATGGGCGTTGCACGCCCGCACCTCATCCCCACCCCCAGCGGGCGCCGGCCGCGGCCGGCGCCCGCTGGGGGGCAGCGCCGGCGGCACGCTTCGGTCCGTGAGCGCCCGCCGCTTCGGACTCGCCGTCATCGCGTGCGACTTGTCATCGCCCTGCCCCTGACCGCGCCGCCGGCGGGCCGCGGCGGCCGCGGCCAAGGAGCGCCTCCGCGCCTTGCCGGCAAGAGCGCTCCCCGTGCCGGCCCGCCCCCCCCCCCCAAGCCGCCAGACGCCGCAGCGCGTGCGGCTGCGGGATCCCGGGATCCCGCGCGGGGAACCGGGCCGAAACCCCCGCGGGGCTCGGAAGGCCGTACTTCAATTCGCCGTGCGGGCCGGGCCGATAGCCAAGGAAGACGAAGATAGGGCGAAGGCGGGGACGAAGACCGGCCACGGCTCGAACTTCAAATGCGTGCTGACCTACACCCCGATAACGCCGCAGCATATCAAGGCCGAAGGGGTGGCCGGGCGCATGGGTTCGCATATGATGGCCATCGTGACCGAAGGCGTTGGGGGCCGATGCTTCCTTTCGCCCATGCCCGAACATGAGGCAATAGCCCAATTTGCCGAACCTGAGTGGGAACCTGATTTTGAAACGTCCAGACACCCCCAATATATGGGCGCGGTGGGATACAGTATAGGTAATTTCAAGGAGCTATTTACCCGACCGTCAACTGTTCGTGCTGACGACGTTCAGCGATCTCGTTACGGAAGCGTGCGAGAAGGCACGTGCCGACGCCCACGCGGCCGGGCTGCCCGATGCTGGCGCCACCGCGGCGACTTCTCCGGTGTGCATATCGTGCCCGACGGTTCAGGAGAAGGCGGCGACGAGATGGAGGCCCGACTCGTTATTCTCGGTCCAGAGCATCCCTACGCTAGAAACGACGGTGTTCGCGCCGTTGAGGCGGCCGAGAATATCCTGAATACGCACGGCAGTACGCAGCGCATCTACCGCAATGCACTTGCATTCCTCGCACCGGACCAGCAGCGCCTGCCGGAATTGCGCCAAGCGGTTCGCCTCTGGATGGCGTGGTCATTCATCGCCGACGAACACGAGCATCTCAACCTCGACGCCTCTCAGCGTAAGCAGGCCGAGAGCAAGCGCGGCGAGTTCGAAAAGACCGTCGCCACGCGTATTCTCGAGACTTGAGCCTGGGTGCTTGGCCCGCACCAGTTGACGAAGATGGGGCCGGCGCACCTCAAACTCGTTCTCGACACCTATCTCTGGCAGAACGCAGATCATATCGGGACAAAGAAGCTTCCAGAGTATCTGGCATCCTACCTGTATCTGCCGCGGCTGCGGGATTCTCACGTCCTGATGGAGGCCGTTCAGGCCAGGATCAGTGAGCTGGGCTGCGATAACTTCGCTTATGCGGGGCGGTTCGATGAGGAAAAGGGACAGTACGAAGGGCTGAAGCTGGCCGGCGGCGGCTCGATTGTCATCGACAGTCTCAGCGTTCTTGTGAAGCCCGATATCGCGAAAGCGCAGCAGGCGGCGGACACTGCCGACCAGACCGGCGGTGCCGCTGCCGGTGGCGGGACGGGCTCAGACACGGAAGGCGGTTCCGCCACGACGCCGGACGCGGACGGCGATGCGACTGGTGAAGCAGACAGGGCTGCCCGAAGATTCTTCGGCACGGTCGAGATCGACGCCGACCGCGCCGGGCGGGACATGGGCCGGATCGCGGAAGAGGTGCTTCAGCATCTGACGACGCTGCCGCGCAGCAGGGTCCGCATCACCGTCGAGATCGAAGCGGAAGTCCCCGAAGGCGTTCCGGATGGTGTTCAGCGCCTCGTCGACGAGAACGGCCAGACGCTGCGCTTCACGGCGTGCGGGTTCGAGCGATCATGATTCAGCAAGCCCGCAACATTTATCGTCCTGGCAATCGGAGCGCATTGACCGATTGTCCCGTGTCGAAGCGCATCTTCATCGAACACACGTTTGCCGTGAAAACGGTTGGGGATCAGGCGCAAGAAAACCCCGCCCCGCCAAAGCACCGCTTCCGAGGCGTCCTACTCGCCATCTGTGGCGCCCGTCTTGCGGACCGTGACCAGTAGGCAACCCCGTATAAGCCCGAAGTCCCGCCCGCGCGGCCGGCACCTGTTTTCATGATACGGGGTGGCCGACCCGTCCGGCAATGGACGTTTTTGATTTTCGAAGATGTGATTCAAGCTCCCAACTTCAGGGAGCGATGCCATGGGTCGCTACGATCTGACGGACTTCGAATGGCGCGTGATCGGGCCGTCACTGCCAAACAAGCCCCGAGGCGTGCAGCGGGTGGACGACCCCCGTGTGTTGAACGGCATTGTGTGGGGGCTTCGCACGGGGGCGCCGTGGCGTGCCCTGCCGGAGCGCTACGGGCCTTATACGACCTGCTACACCCAGTTCAACAGCGGGCGTAAGAAGGGGGTCTGGGATCAGTTGATGAACGCGGTGGTGGAGGCCTACGACGGAAATGTGCAGAGGAGCGACAGTTCGAGGTCCGGGTTCACCAGTACGCGGCAAGATCAAAAAGGGGGGCCGGATCGTTGCATGGGTCGCTCCCGTGGCGGACTGACCACGAAGATCCACGCTGCCGCGGATGTTACCGGCCTGCCGATCCGCTACGCCCTCAGCCCCGGCCAGGCACACGACACCACGGCCGCTGGCGCCATGCTGGCGACCCTGCCGCCCGACAGTTTCCTCATCGCCGACAAGGCCTCTGACGCCGAATGGATCCGTGACCTGATTGAGCAATGCGATGCCGTCCCGATCATCCCCGACCGCGAAGGCGCGAAGACCAAGCACGCCTTCTCCAAACCCTTGTATCGACTGCGAAACCGGATCGAACGCGCCTTTAACAAGCTCCAGCAGTTCCGCCGCATCACCACCCGATACGAAAAGCTCGCAGCCAACTTCCTCGCCATGATCAAGATCGCAACTGTCAGGCTCTGGCTACGTGCTTATGAGTCCACGACCGCGTTGGCTCCTCGTAGGGAGAATTGACGATCAGGCGGTCGATGGTCGCGCGCGCTACTAATCCGACTCCGGCGTCGGGCCGCGCTCGAACGGAATGATCGGTTCGAGCAGAGAGATCAGTTCCGGCAAGTTTCCCCGTACCGTTCTCCAGACAATATCGAGGTTGATGTCGAAATATGAATGGACGAGTCGATTACGCATTCCGACGATCCGCTCCCACGGTATCTCTGGAAAATGTTGGCGTGTGGGCATGGTGACCTGGGCTGCCACCTCGCCGACGATCTCGACATCCTTGACCAGCGCAAGGACCAGCTGGCGATCATTCTCGAGGTCGCCGCGCGTCCGTCCTTGAGCGAAGGCCACCGCTTCTCGCGCGGCGTCCAGCATGTGCAGCAATCGGATTTCGTCATCCTTGCGCATACTGGACTTCCGCCGTGTCGAGGACTTCCTGGCGAAAATACCGGCTCAGATCCTCCGGAGTTCTCAGGTCCACCTTGCGGCCGCCGAACAGAGACGACAACTCAATCTCCATGCCGGCCACGCCCAACAAGCCGGGTGCGCGCCCTGGCGCGAACTCGGCCAGCACGTCGATATCGCTCTCGGGGCCGAAATCTGCCCGTAACGCCGAGCCGAAAATCGCTAGACGTCGGATGCCGTGCTCTTGGCAGAAATTGGCCAGTTCAGACTTGGGGATAGACAGTTGTGCATTCATGTCCAAATTACCCTGTTGGCGTCGACATCAAAGTCGACGGCCTTCAATTCCTGAACGAATTTCATCTTCCAGGCGCCCGCGCATCGTCCAGCGTGGAATAAACCACTCCGTCGTAATCCGAAGACGTTTCTACATCTCCTTTGACAAGGGGGTAGACACGCTTCCGGCCGAGGCTCCCGAGGAAGAAGCCCAGTTCAAGAATGACATTCTACCGCGCGCGAAGCTTGGGATCGGACTCTTCATCCTTCCCCTTTCCCACATCGTCCGGGGTCAGAAGGGCTACTGTAAAAGCGATGTCTGCGTGATCTTCAAACTTCTCAATGATCGTGTGGCCCTTGTTCGCTTGTTCGTGCAAGACGACTGGTTCGGGTCCTAGCTTTTCCAAGAATCTAGCAATCGTTTCCCGAGCGGCTTCATCGTGTCCGTGGATTACGAAACCTTTGTTTCTATATTCGATTCTCTTCATGTCGGTTGAAGTTAGGTTTCGAACATTCATTCCAATCCATGGGATGTACTGTTGGTTCTTCTTCCTCCCAGAAACACTTGATATCTTCCAGATTCGATGTAATCATGGCAACCATATCATTAACGTAGTCGCTTATTCCACTCGGAATTATTGTGTAACTGCTTGGGAATCGAGAGAATAGACAACTATCTTCACCAAAAATATGAATGAAAGATTATAGACGTTCGCAGTCCATTTCTTGAATTTCAGCGCTAGATCCTCATGAGGATCTAGCGCTGAAGCCTCGTCCAACAGCTTTTCTAACCGCTCTATAACCCGTGCTTTATTATTCACTCGCGCCATCACGCCAACTCCACGATCTTCAGGCTCTCGATACCACCATCGTCCATGGTCTTGATCGCCACGCGTCCGTGCTCGCCGGCCTCGAACGGCGAGGAGGAACCGCACCTCCCCGCCGTTCGACAGGAACACGAAGGGCGCGCCGAGTTGTTCGGAATAGTGTCAGCCCTGGTCCTGGGCTGCGATGGGATCAGCGCCCGCGCGCTTGGCCGGCAGCGCCGCCATGGGCCGACCCTGCCGGCCGCAGACAGAACGTAGTCGGCCTGCGTCCCGTCCGGCAGCGCGTGTTCGAACAGCACGCTCGAACCGTCCGTCAGGTTCCAGCCCGCGTCCTGGAGCAGGGCATCGATCTTGACTCGCGCGAAGGCTTCCGTCGCCCCGCTCATGCCGCCGTCCAGGGATCGACGGCCTCAATGCCGGCATCCTCGAAATCCCGAATGTTGCGGGTAATCACCGCCATGCCGAGCGAGCGGGCGATAGCGGCGGTCTGGCAGGCCGCCGGGACGATCGGATGTCCGGCGGAACGCCGGCCCGCCACGATGTCCGCATAGTCCCGCGCCGCGGCGCTGTCGAAGGGCAGAATCCGCTCCGCGAAGCCGGTGGCGAGCCATCGGAGCATGGCGGCCTCAAGTGCATTGCGCCGTCTGCCCGCGGCACGACCGCGACGCCGTACAAAAGCTCGGCCTCGCTCACGGCTGACAAGTACAGATCTTCCGCGTCTCGACCGGCAATCCACGCCGAGACGGCGGAAACCGGTGAAGGCCGCATCAGTTCGGACGCCACATTGGTGTCTATGACCTACATCCCGGGCGGCTCAGGAGAAGTCGGGCGGCTCGCGCATTGCGACCCGCGTGGGAAGCTCCAGCTCGACGCCGCCCAACGGCGCGAAGCACTCTCGCGTGAACTTCGCGAGATCCCGGGGCACGGCCCGCCCGTCGTTCACCGCATCACGCAGGATGATGCGCGCCTCTTCCTCCATTGAGCGATGGTGTTCCGCGGCCCGCACACGCAGGCGCGCCTTCACATCGTCATTGAGATTGTGGATCGTGATGCTCGCCATGCTCCTGTCCTCCGCCCGCCAGCCAGTTGCATCCTATCAGCGACTGCGATGCAATCAAGACAACCAGCGCGCGACACCCTGACTGGAGAGGCCGCGCCAGCACCCCGCTCTGCGCCCAGCGGGTCATCCGAGGGCCGAGGGTGGGCCAGTTCCCGCAGTGCGCCGGTCGCCCCCGCCACTAGCCTCCCTGCTCGGCCGCATACAGGATGGCGTTGAGCACCCTCAGATTGCTGATTAGAGACGCTGCCTCGGGGCTTCGGGAAGGCATGCGCGAGGCAATCGGACTGGGTTTGCGTGATCTCCACCCTCTGGAATCCTCTGCCGCGGCGGTGGCTCCAGAGGCTCGCATGAATTCATCAATTGCGTTAACAGGCCCTAGAGTAATTTTGTGGGACTCCCTGATGAAGGTGGTTGAAGGCGAGACGTGGATGTATGGTTGACGGATACCCATCAGGATGCAGAGAGGCTAGATGCCTCAATTTCTATCCTCAAAATACCGCTTGCGCCACGGGGATTAAGCAGTATATTTGAACTAGAATTATTTGAATGGCTTATCTTCTAGAAGGAACAGCTCATAATCCATGCCGAAAAGAACTATAAGCGCTCTGGTCTTCGTAGGGAGAGAATTCTCGACCTCCATGTTCGATGAAAGACTGCTATGTCAAGACTTTGGACAACTCGATAAGGAGCCCATCAAAGCTGGTCCAATAGGTCAGTTCAGTTATTCGCAAGGCAAGTATGCGTTTATGATTGCACCGGATCGCGTTAACATTCGCTGCTCCGAGCAATCGGCAATTCTTTCTGACAAATTTATTTCTGGTGGAAGAAAGCTAGCAGAGGTGGTTGAACGGGTAAGAAAAGTTGCTCCTGTTACTGGTTTTGGCATAAACTGTGATGCTTCTTTTTATTCCCAAGAAATTGACAACGGAAGAGGAGACGAATTTTGTCGGAGGCTGATGAATACCTCGCTCTCTCAACATATTCTGGCAGGGCATCCTGAGTTCAAATCGACGGCAGCCTTTATTTTTCTTTCCGGTGCGGTGCGGTACACCGTGCGGATTGAACCTGAAGCCGAGACAAACGGCCGAGACCTCTTCCTTGCTATCAATGCTCACCAAGATGTGACGCTCAATGACAATCTGAACGATCAGATGAATGCGGTTAATGATGTCATAGCGGAGGTCCGACATCTTCACGGTCGGATTCTTTCTTCACAGGGGAAATAAGATGCAGGATATGTTGCTCCCTTTACCTTATTTGACTCGCACAGAAATTCGTGAAGACTTACCTACCACGTGTCAACTGCCCAACAGGAACAACGTCATCAAAGATGTTGTCAGGAAAGCTAAGGAGGGTGCAGTATCGCTTCCGGGTCAGAGTTCGTTACCCCATCAGAGATTCTCTTCTTCCCCCACGCTCATACGAGAAGACGGGTCTACGCATGACAATGAAGAAGCCTGGGCGAAGATTCTACCAGCCTTGGAAGATACGCGGTGGGACTTTGGGACTGTTGCTGGTCTCGCTCGTGAGACAGGCATAGGTGGAAATGAAGAAGCCTGGGCGAAGATTCTACCAGCCTTGGAAGATACGCGGTGGGACTTTAGGACTGTTGCTGGTCTCGCTCGTGAGACAGGCATAGGTGGAAATGAAGAAGCCTGGGCGAAGATTCTACCAGCCTTGGAAGATACGCGGTGGGACTTTAGGACTGTTGCTGGTCTCGCTCGTGAGACAGGCATAGGTGCAGAAACCATACAACATGTACTTGGGCAACACCAGGAGGATGTACGAAAATCACCTGATTGGGGCAATCGTGGTCGATTCCTGTATACGCTTAAATCTCGGCGTATGACTCTTCGAGAAATTTTGGCTGACATGCAATTCTTCATCACTGGAAAGTCAGGTTGGGATCTGTGAGCCTGCCATTGTTGGACCATACGGCCGTTTGGGGAATGATCGGTGGTATTTTCTCTGAGGTCCTGAAATGGTTTTCCATGCGAGAAGTCTTACACACCGGAATACCAGACTATGCGAAGAAACCATATTATTGGATCGCCACTGCGTTCATGGTTATTGTAGGGGGAATTCTCGCTGTAGCTTACGAAAATCAAGAAAATGACATAAATCCACTTTTAGCTATCAATATCGGTGCCTCCGCTCCCCTAATAGCTAAGGAGTTTATGGGCAACTTCAAAAACATTGAGAAGGGCAGTACAGACTAGGGCCTGTTACCACTCATGGGCATGATTCTGGTCTCCGCGGTGGATGGAACTCACTCAAGCTCAAGACGCGCGTATCGTGCGCCCTCTCCCGGGGCCGCGCGACAATGTCCGCCCCTACAACCCCCAGGTGCTCACCGCCCTTTTGTCTGTGGCCGAGCAGGGCGGCAACTACGCGGGTGACCGGCACGATTTGGCACCTCTGGGCCCCCTCTCCCTCCGGCCGCCCCGCTGGTCGCAGACCGGCGTCCTCGCCCGGGTCTTCACGCGTCTGCCCCGCGCACCGCTCGGGCGCATCAAGCTTGCGGCCCGGTCGAGAGCCCATCCCCTCGTCAAGGCCCTTCCCGCCGGAACGGGGGCGCTCAAACACACGGCCCCCAACCCCTCGGCCAATCCCGAGGTGGCGGACCCCCCAAAGCTGCCTCGGGGTGCCCAGTGGTTCAATCGTTTGGGCCCGCCCCCGAGAATCTCGCGATGCTCAGGGACAGGGCGGCCGAGGAGGCCGCCCTGTCCCTAGGTCGCCCCTGGGGCGGAGGACCGGGAACTGGACAAGCGACGCCCCACAAGCGCACGGGGGTTGCCTGCAGGGAGGCCGGCGCCTCTGCTCGCGCTTCGAGCAACTCGACGTGCTATCCCTCGGCTTCACTCGGCTTCGCACTCCTCATTGATGCGTTGCGATAGCGGTAACAGGCCCTAGCGATGCACGTCGAATCCATAAAGCTGAGGAATTTCAAGAGTTTCAAAGATGTGACGATGCTGGATATCCCGCACTATTGTGTAATCGTCGGCGCCAATGGAACGGGAAAAAGTACGCTTTTCGATGTCTTTGGATTCCTGAAAGATTGCCTGACCTCCAACGTCCGGCAGGCCCTGCAAGCCCGTGGGGGCTATGCCGAAGTCGTCAGCAGAGGGGATGTTGGTGGGGCTCCTATTGAGTTGGAGATTCAGTTCCGTATGGAAATAGCTGGGGTCAACCGCCTCGTAACCTACATCGTTCATATTAGCCAGGAGAAAAACAGGCCGGTGGTGAGTCGGGAAATACTTCGCTACAAACGCGGACGTTATGGGTCGCCGTTTCATTTTCTGGATTTCGAGCGGGGCAAGGGCTATGCCGTAACGAACGAAGAGGATTTTGACAAACCGGATGAAGCACTGACCCGGGAATATCAGTCGGTCGCCCAGGATGTGCTGGCCATAAAGGGCCTGGGGCAGTTTGAACGCTTCAAGGCGGCCAGCGTGTTTCGACAGTTAATTGAAAACTGGTACGTCTCCGATTTCCACATCAACCTTGCGCGCGGCAGCAAGGACGCCGCAGGCCCGAACGAACATCTCTCCGTTTCAGGGGACAACCTCCAGTTGGTGGCACAAAATATTCTCGACAGCTCACCCGACACCTTCGAGAGAATTGTCGAGGCAACGAAAAGGCGTATCCCCGGTATCGAAGAAATCGTACCCGTCTCGACGCAGGACGGCAGGCTCTTGCTGAGATTCAGGGACGGCGCTTTTTCAGATCCGTTTATCGACAAGTATGTATCGGACGGCACCATCAAGATGTTCGCCTGTCTGATCCTTCTCTATGACCCCGAACCGCACCCCCTGCTGTGTATCGAGGAGCCGGAGAATCAGCTGTATCCTGACCTGCTGAGTGAGTTGGCCGAAGAATTCCGGTCCTATGCCAGCCAGGGCGGCCAGGTTTTCGTCTCGACTCATTCGCCGGACTTTCTGAATGCGGTCGCACTCGACGAAGTGTTCTGGCTCGTCAAGAGCGGCGGCTATACCGAGATACGGCGCGCTCGGGATAACGAGCAGGTCGCCGCCTTCATGGCCGAAGGCGACAAGATGGGATACTTGTGGCGGCAGGGGTTTTTTGAGGGAGCTGATCCTCAATGAATCAGTTGGTCTTTTTTCTTGAGGAACCCTCAGCACGAGAAATGTCAAGGAATTTTCTCCCTCGAATCCTGCCGGCGCCTGACCATATGACGGTTCGTTACGTAATCTTTGAGGGCAAACAAGATCTGGAGAGGCAGCTTGGACGAAAACTCCGCGGCTGGCGTGTCCCCGACACACGCTTTGTCGTCATGCGGGACAAGGGTCAAGCAGACTGTACCGAGGTCAAGTGCCAACTGGGTCTGTATCTGTCGGGACGCAGGAAAACCGGACGTACTGGCCCGCATTCCCTGCCACGAATTGGAAAGCTGGCACCTCGGAGATCTGAACGCGGTCGAGCAGGGGCTTGGGGTACCAGGACTGGCCAAGAAACAGAAACGGGCAAAATACCGCAACCCTG
Organism: uncultured Binatia bacterium (SeqCode); assembly: GCA_965116085.1. Classification (GTDB taxonomy): domain Bacteria; phylum Desulfobacterota; class Binatia; order Bin18; family Bin18; genus Bin18. The sequence continues at coordinate 1,741,278 of OZ220487.1, read as the reverse complement.
ACCTGATCGCCAATCCCGTCCAGGAATTGCAGAGGCTCACAAACGAGAGGTATCAGAAGATCGCTGGCTCCCGGGCCATAGGCCCTCACCTGTCCCCAGATGCAAATCGGTCCCACAGTTTCACGGTGTTTGTGTCCGGACTCCAACGTCTTGTTCGGAATGGTGCTGGCGGGTGAAACAGTTATGAAATTTGAAACGAAATAGGACAGCAGCGAGATGGTTATTACCAACCACGACCGGGTCGGCAAGGCCTTCGCTCTCCTGAGGGCGGGACTCGGTCCTTTTGACGAACGCGAAGTCAAGAGCGCCGTCGCAGCAAACGGCTGGGTCTCCAGAGCGTACGCGGGTTCGCCGACGGTCCGCTCGGTAAGCGACCCGTATCCGAGTTGGATGTCGCCGGGCTGCTCAGGTTGATGAGGGAAGCCTGGAATGCCGTCTTTCGAGAGATTCTTGGTCCGGCCGAGCGGGGGCTTGTCGGCGAGATGCGTGATCATCGCACCAGGGGAGCACACCAGGGGAGCTTTTCCAGCGATGAGGCCTACCGGACACTGGATTCGGCCAGTCGGCTGCCGGTCACAGTGTTGGCACCGCAGTCGAATGAGTGCGAAAAGCTCAAAATGGAGTTGTTGCGCGTCCGCTTCGACGAACAGGTCCGGGGCGAGCGTCGGAGGCTGGCTGGCACGACCGTTGAGAGCGTCACCACCACCAGCTTGAAACCCTGACTCGAGGTGGTCGCGCCGCACGCCGATGTGGCCGGCAGCCGTTACCCAGCAGGCCGAGTTTGCCACCGACCTGTGGCAGATGTACCCCGGCGAGGGAACGGATGAGTACAAGAATCCGGGCGAGTTCTTCCGTCGGACCTATTTCACCAAGAGCCTCAAGTGTCTGCTGGTCGGTGCGGTGCAGCGCCTGACCCGAAGTGGCGGCGGCCCAGTGGTGGGCCTCCCGACGAACTTCAGTGCTAGCAAGACACACTATGCTAGCCCTGTATCACCTCTATCTCGCGCATTGCTCCGAGCGAACTGGCGGATATTGACAGCGCCATGAAGAGCGCGGGTTTGGACCAGTTGCCACCCGTCATGCGGGGGGTCGTGGTCTGCAGCAAGATTTCACCCGGAAATCCGAGCACCAAGCCCACCGGCACGACGGTCTGTACCCTGTGGGACGAATTGGCCTAGCAGATCGGTGGCAAGAAAGCCTTCAAACGTGTCCAGGCCGACGGCGAGAAGACGATCAGCCCGCGCGCTATCCTGCGGGAGCTGTTCAACGCGTGCGGTCCGTGTCTCGTCCTAATTGACGAGGGGCTGGCCTATGCCCGCAGCTGCACGACCGGCGCGATCTGCCGGCCGGGAGTTTTGAAACCCAGGCCACCTTTGCCCAGGCCCTGACCGAGGGCCGAGGCGGCCAAAAACTGTCTGTGGATCATCAGCTGGCCGGCCCCGGATTCGGGCGGCTCAGCCAGCGCCCGTGTCGAGGATATCGAGGGCGGCGGCCAGCGCGGGCGCGAGGCCCGGGAGCGGCGGCGCACTATTGTCGGTCGCGTCGAATCGTCGTGGCGGCCGGCCAGTGCGGAGGAGGGGTTTGAGATTGTACGCCACCGGCTGTTCGAGTCGCTGACCCAGCCGGGGCGCTTCACAGACCGGGACGTAGTAGCATGGGCCTTTGCCCGACCTGGATCGAGCCCAGCATCAGGCATTGCCGTCCGAGGGCCGCGACGCAGGCTATTGAGAAGCGTATTCGGGCGGCCTGTCCGCTCCATTCCGGAATCTTCGCCCGTTTGAGTTCAGACATCGTTGGTGTTTTTGGACTCTGGAAGTCTAGCAACGGCGGGCTTTTTCGCTTCTGATCCGGGGAACCCGCGCGGTAGTGTCCTCGTCGTCTTTCGTGAGTGACCTCCGGGCGCCGCGCCGCCAGCATCCGCCGCCTGTTCGTTCGGCGGATAAAGGGGCGCAGGCGACCGCCCCAAGGTCCAGATTGGCAAGTCCGTGCGCAGCGGCGCCCAAGTCCGCCAGCGGGTTCTGCGGCATGGCGGCACGGCAACCAGCGCGGCGCACCGCGAAAGACTCGAAGGACTCGCGCGCCTCCTCATCAAGGAAATCACCCAAAAGGAAAGCAGCCAAGCCGCCCGGTTCTCACCGAATGAGTGCGCCGCTCTGCTCGAACCGGCCCGGCGGGGCGAGCAGGCTTGCGAGCCGTGCGGCGTGGATCTAACCGACGTACGAGAGGAGAGCCGGGCATCATCGGCGTGCGGGAAGCTTGCGGCGCGGTCGACGCCCATCTCGGCTGGGCCCGCCTGTTCCGTGCGCGGCACCAGAGTGCCAAGCGCATCATCAAGGAATTGACGCGGGCCCGGATCGCCCAGCCGCCTTCCAAGCGGGCCACCGTTCGCGCCCTCGACAGCCATGGCGCCTTGTCGCTGAACCTGGGACTCTGTTGATCGCAGCATGGATCGGATCGACGGTACACGGATCAAGGCGATTTGCCGCCGCTCGCTGGAAGGGACACGACCCTTGCTCCCGGAGCCGCTGACAGCCATTTGCTACGACACGACGAGCTTGTATTTCGAGAGCGGGCACAACGCCGCGCTGCGGCGCAAGGGCTAGAGCAAGGACGGCAAGCCGCAGCGAGGGCAGGTGTTGTTCGCCCGGCTTGTAACGCCGGAGGGCCTGCCGGTCGGGGAGGAGGTGTTCCTGGGCGCCCACTCCGCAGGCAATCCCCTGGTGACGGCCCTTGAGGCGCTGGATCGGCATCATGTCGGGGTCCGGTCCACGGTGGTGGCCGACGCAGGGAGGATCAACGAGGCGAACGAGGCGGCCTTGCACCAGCGAGGCACGCCCTCCATTCTTAGTGCTCGTTTGAAGTTTCGTCCGGTGGCGCAACAGCGCAAGATCCGGAATCCAGACGGCTCCAGTGCGTGGGATCGGGACGAGTCTTCGGAGTCGATCGGGCCGCTTCCGGCACCTAAGAGCCGGCGAGCGCACACTCATTGTCACCTGGTCGCCGCGCCCACAAGGATGCCCACGACCGGGAGCAGCGGATCGAGAAGTTGCGCGCGCGTTGGGCAAAAGCCAGCGCCCCGCCTCGCACAGCAACCGCGGCACGGCACGGGTTTGGCCTTCCCCGACGAGCAGGTCCGTCTGAACGAGGACAAGACCGCACCGGCGGCACGCTGGGACGGTCTTCGGGGAGGCGGGGCTTGGGGCTGAGACCAAGCCGACCCGCGCTAGGTGGTCATCCAATACCGCAGGTTGTCGGCAATTGAGCTCGCTTCCGCACCAACAAGCACGCCCTCAACATCCGGCCAATCTTCCATGGGAAGGCACGCCGGATGTAGGCGCACATCGCCCTCTGCGACATGGCTTTCTGCTGGCTTCAGCAACTGCGCTATTGACTGACGGTTCAGGACCACCGGAGGAGTCCGGGTCGCAGGCGCCGGGCGCTGAACGTCCTGCAGATTAGAATTCTGTATGCAACATAGGGGTCGAGAAAGTTTGGTCTTCCCAGCGCGTCATCGACCGATGCCCGGCTGATCTATCGCACGCTCGGGCTGAACTGGAACCGTGTGCCGTTCATCTGCCCACCACCAAGGAAGCCGAGACAGACAAAAGCGTAGCCACTCCCCAACCCGTCCGACAGCGCGCAAGCGTCCGAAATGCAGTGGCCTTTTTTTCAGGGGCATTGCCCACTAAAAGAAGTTATCGAAAGTAATAAGAGTGGAAAACTCACGGAAGCACCCTGCAACGGCCCCCCCATTGAGGGGGGCAGGAAGGAGACTCACAATGACGCGCACCGCACCCGCACCCGACACCCTCCCCGCCACCGTCCCTCAGGGGGGCGCACCGGCCCCGGCCACCTCTACGGCCCGCCGCTTGGTGGCAGCCTCGATTGCCCCGGCCACCCGCCGCGCCTATGCCACCGCCTGCGCCCAACTGGATGCCTGGCTGGAGGGCCGCCCCGGGGGATGCCACCCTGGCCGACTATCTGGCCAGCCTCCATGACGCGGGGAAAAGCCTCGCCACCTGTACCCAAGCCCTCGCCGCCGCCCGCTTCCGCGCCCGGCTTGCGGGGCAGCCCAAGCCCGATGGACAGGCCACCGCCCTTGTCCTGAAGGGGCTGAAGAGGGAGGGCCGCGGACGGGGACGGGGCCAAGTGAAGGGCTTGCGGTGGGAAGACGCGGACGCCGCCCGTATTGCGGCCGACCACCCGCACGCGTCCCTAGCAGCCCTGAGGGACGCCGCTATCATCGCGGTGGCCTCGGACGCCCTCTTGAGGGTGTCTGAGGTGGCGGCCCTGGAGGTGCAGGACGTTGACGCCCCCGCCTGCACCCTCACCGTCCGCCGGTCCAAGACCGACCAAGAGGGGGCGGGGGCGGTCCTGTTCCTGGGGCCGTCTACCGTGCGCCGCGTCCGCCGGTGGACCGAGGAAGCAGGCATTGTCGAGGGGCCGCTTTTCCGCAAGGTGTCCGAAGGGGGGACGGTCGGCCGCGCCCCCCTCTCCCTGCCTGCCCTGCGCACCATCATCAAGGCACGGGCGCAGGACGCGGGCGTAGGGGAGGGGGTCTCGGGCCACTCCCTGCGGGTGGGGGCTGCCCAATCCCTCGCCTAGGCCGGGGCGGGGACGGCGGAATTGCAGGTGGCCGGGCGGTGGGCCAGCCCGACCATGCCCGGCCACTATGCGCGGGGCATACTCGCAACACGGGGCGCGGTGGCCCGCCTCAGGTACGGGCGGCCCCCTCAATAAGGTGCACCGGCCCTCCCCCCTCAATGGGGGACCGCCGCCGCCCTCAATGAGGGGGCAGGGCCGCGCAACTCACCAAGACCCGCCCGACAATCCACATCTCGCTATCCCCATTTCAGCACGGCGACGGCAAGGCCGATAAGAACCGCGACGGCCAGGAGTATCTGCCATTGGCCACGGTGGAAATCGGCGCGCCACCGCTCAACGTCCTGGGCCAGCAAGGCAATATCTGTCTTGTATTCGGCTTGCATGGTCTTCATGCGTTCCTCCAACCCGGGCCATCTGCACCCGTAGGTCGTCTTCCATGCCTGCACCCTACCACCCGCCCCCCTCAATGGGGAGCGGCCCGCCTCATTGAGGGGGGCCAGGGTGTACCAATTGGCACGGGCGGTGCACCGCCCACCCCCCGCCTACCCAAGACGGATAAGGAAGCCCAAGACCACGAGGCCAAGCCCGATAATCCCTAGCACCCCGCCGAGCAACCGCGCGTCCCGTGCGCCCCGTTGTTCAGCCAACCGCGCGTCCCGCTCAGCCAACCGCACGTCCCGCTCAGCCAACCGCGCGTCCCGCTCAGCCAACTGTTCGGCCAGCAGCGCAATATCCGTCTTGTATTCCGCCTGCATGGTGTTCATCCGTTCCTCCAACCGGGCCACCTGCACCCGGAGGTCGTCTTCCATGCCTGCACCCTACCACCCGCCCCCCTCAATGTCGAGGCCCTGGCCCTCATTGAGGGGGGCCAGGGTGTGCCAATTGGCACGGGCGGTAGGAACCCTGCGGCCGCTTGGTTGAGGGGACCGCCGCGCCGTTGCGTTGGCATAACAGGTCCATGAAGGGGGAGGGCGCGGGGCAGGAAGGGGATGTCGGCGGGGAGGGGGACGACGGGGGCAGGGCTGGGGCCGCGCCGCCCCTCAATGGGAGGGTTCTGCGTGACGGTAGGTTGCACCTTCGGTCGGGGCGGCGCAGTCGCTGGTGGCCGCCGGGGCCGGGACCGAGGAAATGCAGGTCGCCGGGCGGTGGCCCGGTATCGGTACGGGCGCACCATGCTCCGGGGCATGGACTAGGGAGGTATATGTACGAAACCGTCTCCCCTCACCCCCATCATGGAGGGGCCGGGCCGCGCGTTAGGCAAACAGGGCGTCTCGCCGAATAATCGAAGGCACACTCCCCGTCGCACACCCCCCAGGACGGGCGAGGCCGCGCTCGGTCAGGCCGCCGCGGCCCGGACCCGAACCGACACCCGCCTAATAATCTTCGGTTGGTGTCCCAATTTATAAGGCTATGATGCGCGCCCGTCCGCCGATTTTTCACCCGCTCAATCCTCCGCTCGTGTTCTAGTAATAGTCCATGCACCGATCCGAACCCACCAGGGTGCGGGTGTGGCAGGGTCCCGCTCGTTGTTACTGGCAGTAAGACTCTGCTTCCGGGCCCCGACGGATTGAAGGGTCGAAGGTTAGGACCACCACCATCTTTCGATCCGGCTCCGAGCAAGTGACGAGGAGCGACTCGTCGCGCCCCTCCTTGAGCCAGAAGCGTCCCAGGGTCAGAAGGTCAGACTGGACGCTGTAGTCTGGACGGACTCCCAGGAGGGAGGCGATTGTTTCGATCTTCGCGCGACAGTCCGAATAGCTCATCGTCCGCGTGCCGAGGACCTCTGTTTTCGCCGATTCGGGGGGCGGCGCGGAGTCCCGCGCGGCGACGAAGCAGTCCTGCCAAGCCGCAGTGGGGTCAGCGCAGAAGACCTCCGATAGTCGCCCTTGCTCCTCCAAAAAATTGTCGAAACCCTCCCAGTTTTTCGAGGCGAAATCCTCCAGGCTCTCATAGGGATGATCTGAATAGAGACCGTAGCTATTCCCGCAGTCCTCCAGACGTTGCTCGAGCATCTTGCATTGGGCCTTGGCCCAGCGCATTGCTTCCTCCCGCGGGTCGGGCTCGGAGGGTGGCGCGGTGAGGCAGTAAGACTCTGCTTCCGGGCCCCGGTGGATTGAAGGGTCGGATGTTAGGGCCACGCCCATCTTCCGCTCCGGCCCCGAGCAAGAGACGCGGATCGACTGCCCGATTCCCTCCTTGAGCCAGAAGTATGCCAGGGTCACGTGAGGACTGACGCTCAGGTCTGGACGGACTCCCATTAGGGAGGCAATGGTGTCGATCTTCGCGTTGCAGTCCGAAAGGTTCATCGTCTGAGAGCCGAGGATCTCTGTCTTTACCGATTTTGCCGAAAGAGCGTCGGCACAGGCCAGCATGGACAGCACCGAGGCAAGGACAACAGGGCCCGTTTTCCCGTTCAATTGTCACATCCAAGGGCGGCGCCGCTCGCGCATCCAGTGGGCGGTCTGTCGCCGAGGCTCAATGGTGAGGGTGCGCATCATGGACTACCAGCGAGGAAGCGGAGGAGAAGTCCCATGACCGCCACCCCCGCCACCGCGATCCCGACCATCCATTGCAGCAGCCGGCTATCCCGCTCGGCCAACTGTTTCGCCAGCAGGGCAATGTCCGTCTTGTATTCGGCTTGCATGATCTTCATGCGTCCCTCCAACCGGGCCATCTGCACCCGGAGATCGTCTTCTCCCGTGCCCGTACCCTATCACCGTGGGGCAGCGGTGTCCACAATATTGTCAGCCGTTTGTCAAATATCTCCATACCCTCCTACCGTGGGACAGCGGTGCAAGGGAAGAGGCAAAGAGGCCGCCCTCCCACGGGGAGAGGGCGGAATTATCAAAACGATCGCCTCATTGGTGGGTGGCAGGCCGCCCCCCACGGGGAGGGGGCGGAAGGGGGCCGGGCAATGACTGGCCGGAGCACAGCCCGCTCGGCACTCCCCGATCAGCCGGGGCATGGGCGAGGGGGAGCCGAACCGGCCCGACCCCTCAAGGGGGCGTATCCGCCCCATATCCGCCCGCCACCCCTCAATGAGGCTTAGGAGCGGGTGGGATCGGGCCCGATTTTGGTCCGTTTCGGCGGAGATTGGCCATATCCCCCGTCCCCGCCGCCCAGCTTGTTGGCTAGGACTGATCGGCCCTTGTTCCCTTGCCTGTCGTGCGCCTGCCCTGAGCCTCCCATCGGGGTGCGGCCCTCGCCGGGGGAAAAAGCTCACAGGATCCCCCCACTCCGCCGCGCCGCGCGGGGCGGGCCAGACGCTGGCCAGGTCCGCCTCGGACAGCGCCCTCACAAACCGGGCGGCGAGGGCCTCCTAGGTTCAATCGACATTCAGGATTCCCTTAGAGGGTATGATGTGAGTCAGGGCGCTCCACCCGACTTGCGGTGGGAGATGGGCGAGGGTGCCGCGCGATGAGTGGACGGCTGCGCAGGGGGGGCGCAGCGACGGTCTGCTTCTGGGCAAGCCGGGCGACCCGGGCCGGTCGGGGGCGGCCACCCGGTTGTGCGGCCCCGCGGTGCGGTGGGGGCTTCGTGCGGGCGCCCCCTGGCCCGCCCGGCCGCCGCGCTCCGGGCAGTGGCAGGCGGGGCCTCAGCGTGTCACCCGCGGGGCCAACGCGGGCGGGTGGGCGCGGGGGTTCGATACCCTGACGACGGAGCGCGACAAGGACTCTCTCCTGCTCGCCAGCCCCATCGTGCGTGCGCATCAGCCAGCGGCCCCCGGAAACGGGGGGGGGCCGGGACCAGGCTCTGGGGCGTTCCCGAGGCGGCCTGCCGACCCATATCCACCTCGCCGGCGACACGCTCGGGCGCCCGCGCCGTGCGATCCTCTCGCCCGGACCGGCCGGCGACGCGCCACGGGCCCTGGCGTTGCTGGCGGGGGTCCGGCCCCGCCCGGTGCGGGCCACCGCCACTGACGACGCCCATGCCCTCCGCAACCGCATCGCCGCCATCGGAGCTGAGGCTGGCATCCCCTGCAATCCAACGCGCACACGCCGCAGCGGCTCTGACGCCGCAATCGACAACCCCCGCCACCGCCTCGCACGCTCCTTCAACAAGAGCAAACCCTGCCGACGCCTCGCCACCCGAGACGACCGAAAGGCCATATACTGCCTCGCCTTCAGACACCTCGCTGCTGCTCTCGTGTGGATGCCGTGAATGTCGATTCTGCCTAGAGCGTGTCACGTTTAGATTGAAGCATCTCCGGCATTCTGGAGAGAGTTCACGCATTCGGGCGGCGTGAGCTGTGGCCCAAGGCTTCCGAGGGGGCGCCCAGCGGCTGCGATGGGGCGGTTCTGCGCCCTGCGCAGCCAGTACTGGAGCGTGGCGAAGGGCGGCCCGGGGGATGCAGAGCGGGCGAATACGGCGGCAAGCACCAGAGCCGAGCGCCAGCGGTCTAGAGGAGGGCGCGGAAGGCGTTACCGTGATGACGTCCGAGAGTGTCCAAGAGGACTAGGGCCCCCCGGCTTCAGGGGGGGGCAGACGGACCGGGGCGACAGAGGCACGGAACGCCCAGCCGGTGAGGGGCCCGGCGCAGCCGCCGGGCGCGGGCAAGTCCTCACAGCGTAGGGCGGCAGCGTAGGGCGGCGAGGAACGGCAGGGTGCGCCAGCGCCCGGGAGGGGCGGAGCCCTGCAGGCGCGTGCGGTTGGAGCCCCAACCGCGGCCCGCCACCGCCGAGCTATATGGGACTTGATCCCGGTTGCCTCTCTGAAGACCCAGCGGCGCGGCGCGAGCCTAGCCAGGAGGCGCTTCCCGCGGCGCCGGTTTCTCGCGGGAGCGGCTCGCGCCGGTGCAACGGCGAACCGGCTTTTTTGAAGCGCAATCCCTCGCGGGGCAGAAAAGTCCACCCCGCATTGTGCGGACCCTTCACCCCGCGTTCGACCAGTTCAGCCTGCAGGCCCCGGACCGGCAGAGGAGGGGTGGGGGTGAGCGCTGCGAGGATGACGGCGCGAAGACTGTCAGGATGAGCTGGCGATGACCGCCCAGCTTGCCCGGCGCAACCCTACCCGTCTCGCGCAAGCGCTGGGGCCACGTAATCACCGAAGAGACCGTCCCATCGAACCGGGCCGCGACCGCTCGCGTCGTCTCTCCCGCTCTAACCGCAACCACCACACGCTCCCGCAGGTCATTGACGTAGGCTTTCATGCCGGCGGGCCTCCTCAACCCCGCAGGCCGTTGGAATCAGAATGCCTACAACAAGGGAATCGCATCAATTCAATTAAGCAATGACCTGCCCTAGGTTCAATCGACATTCATCGCCTCCACCCGAGAGCAGAAGCCAGGGGTAGGAAGGCCAGGAATTAGAGTGCTGTTCGGTCGTCTCGGGTGGCGAGACGGCGGCAGGGGTTGATCGTGTGGAAGGAGCGGGCGAGGCGGGTGCGGGGTTGGTCGATTGCGGCGTCAGAGCCGAGGAGGCGCTTGCGCCGGGGAGGGCAGGGGAGGACGGCCTCGGCCTTGATAGCGGCGATGCGGGTGCGGAGGGCAGGGAGGTCGTCAGCGGCGGCGGCCAGCACGTGGCGGGGCCGCACCCCAGCCCTCCAGAGCAGGGCCCGTGGCGCGGCGCCGGCCGGTCCGGGCGAGCGGAGCACCCGGAGCGGGCGACCGAGGGGGTCGCCAGCGAGGGGTCTTGTGGTCGGCAGGCCGCCTCGGGCACGCCCCAACGCCTGATCCCGGCCCCCCTTGCCGGGGGCCGCCGGCTGAGGCGCACGCCCAAGGGGGCTGGCGAGCATCAGCTATTCCTGGGCGCGCTCCGTCGTCCGGGCATTGCCCCCCCGCTCCCCCACACCCACCCGCCCCGGATCGCCCGGCTTGCCCAGCCGCAGCCCTGCGAGGCGGACCCCCTGCGCCTCCGTCCACTCAGAACGCTTCACCATCGCCCCCCTCCCACCGCAAATCAGGTGGAGCGGCATGAATCACATCATTCTTCCCGGGGAATCCTGAACGTCGATTCAATCTAGAGGGCGCGGCGGCACCGCCCGGCTTATTTGCCTTTGGCTTTGTGCCGGACGTGATTTCAATGAGGTCAGGGGGGGGTAGGCGGGAAATGTTCCCCGGTTGCGCAAGAATGTTCCCCGGTTGCGCAGAACGGACGACCGGGGAACACCCCCGCGATCCCCCCGTGATCGTTGTCCGCGCCGACAAGGTCACCGACCACCCCGGCGGGACCGTGAAACCGGACAGCGAGGACAGCCGGCGTGGAACGACGACCTGACAAGTAGCGGGCCGTGCGAGATAAAAATGCAAACTATGTTTTCGCTGTAGCCCTACGATAATACGGCATTGGAGTTCGATCTATCGCCTTTCGATTAGCTATGACACGCTATTCTTCTACATATACATAGCTACGCAGCTAACCAGTCAGAAGCCGCTCGACTCCAAATGTCTGGCTCCTCTTTATGGCCATTTCGATTGTTTGGACTCTGGCATCAAGGCGAGCCGTCACAGCCAGCACCACTAGGTAGCAGATGGCTCGGTTCTATTTGACGCGGACAAAATCGGCGTAGCCGTTTGGAAGCAAAAGAAAATGCCAAACGCTCAAACTCCCGATTTTCCATTGGTTCTCGGACCGCATGAACGCATGGATGGATTCCAAACATCCGGACTTTACTATATAGCAAAAGTACTATATAAAGATGCCTATGTCGTCTCTCGATAACATATTCCACGCCCTCTCCGATCCGACACGCCGTGCACTTCTGGCCCGGCTCACCGAGGGGGAAGCAACGGTGGACCAGCTCCGCAGACCCTTCAACATCTCCCAGCCCTCCATCTCACGCCACCTGAAGGTACTTGAGGATGCTGGCCTGATCTCGACACGGATTGAGGGGACGGCCCGGCCCCGCCGGATCGAGCCGGCAGCCTTCGGAGCCATCTCGGACTGGCTCGAACAGTACCGCGCAGTCTGGGAGCAGAACTACGCTCGACTCGATAGTCTTCTCGAAACACTCAAGGGCACGGAACCTAAATTATGACTCCACTGCATATGACCACCCCCACCGAAGCCACAATCGAGATCGTGCGCAGCTTTGCGGCACCGAAAACGCTCGTCTGGCGCGCCCATACTGACGCCCGTCTCGTCAGGCGATGGCTGACGGGACCTACCGGGCACACGATGCCCGAGTGCGAAATCGATCTGCGCGTGGGCGGCCGCTACCGCTATGTCTGGGAATGGATTGACGGACGGATGATCGCCTCCGGAACCTTTCGCGAGATCGAGCCCGAAACACGGCTTTTGTTCACCGAGAGGTTCGACATTTTCTTCCCAGACAATGAAACGCTGGTCGAGCAACGCTTTGAGGAAAAGGGCGATCGCACAACGGTAACGATGGGCCTTCACTACAACAGCAAGGCAACGCGGGACGCCGTACTGCAAAGTCCGATGAATGATGGAAGCCGTAGAGTGGCACCCTGCAGCGAGCGTCCTGATGCTAACAAGGCTGTCTAAAGAAACGCAAGCGCTGGAAGTTCTAGACGTGGCCATCATGTTGGCCGTCGCCGAAGCTGGCAGCATCCGTAAAGCAAGCCACTGTTTGGATCTCGGACAATCGGCTGTGGCTCGGCGAATTCAAAAACTTGAACATGCGCTTGGCGTTTCGTTGTTCGAGAGGCGAGCTACGGGCGCCCGTTTGACACGGGCTGGGTGGTCATTTGCAGAGCGAGCGATGGTTGGTAACGTCCTGGACGAGATGTTCGGTCCGAAAGACCCGGATCGACCTTGACAATGTTATCATCAAAAGATAACCTATCATGACGCAAGAGGCGCGCGATCCGAGCCTTGACGCCTTGCTTGATCTCGACGGCGAAGTGCTGGTCGTCGATCCGGCGGGCGGGCATTGGGTCAAGTTCGTCGTCACCAAGGTTCCGGTCAGCCCGGAAAAGCCTCATGGGCTCGACTATGCGCTGACGCTTCACGGACCGGACGGTGCGCGGCTGGTCGGTTTCGACAACGCCCATCCGGTGGGCGACCGGAAGCGGCGGCGACCCGCAGGACCACCGGCATCGGCTGCGGACCCTGCGCCCCTACGACTACCGGGACGCGGCGACGCTGCTCGCCGATTTCTGGGAAACGGTCGATGCGGTGCTGAAGGAGGGCGGAGTGACGACATGAAGACGCTGAAAGTCGGGATCGCCGACTATGAGAGCATGAAGGCCCGCACGCTCCGCATCGCACGCGGCGAGGAACGTCCGGGTCCGAACGATCCGAAGGTGTGGTTCACGTCCACGGAGTCGTTCGCCCAGATTCTTTCGGCAGGCAACCGCGAACTCCTGCGCACAATCGCCGAGCGGACGCCGGCATCGCTGGATGAGCTGGCGCAGATGACGGGTCGGGCCAAGTCGAACCTGTCGCGCACGCTGAAGAAGATGGCCGACTACGGTCTCGTTGAGATTGAGCCCGGCGAAGGCCGGCGATTGAAGCCGAGGGTGGCGTATGAGCGCGTGTCGCTCGACTTGCAATTGATTGAGCCCAAACGCCGTAAGGCTGCGGGAGAGCGATCATGAGCGGGACGCAAAACGGCGTGAAACAGCGCGCCGCGCTCTACTTGCGCGTCTCGACGGCGCGGCAGGCCGAGCATGATGTCTCCATCCCCGACCAGCGGCGCCAGGGCGAAGCCTATTGCGAGGCGCGGGGCTATGAACTCGTCGAAACCTATGTCGAGCCGGGCGCGGCGGCGACCAATGATCGGCGTCCTGAGTTCCAGCGCATGATGGAAGCCGGGACGTCCAAGCCCGCCGTCTTCGACATCGTCTTCCACTCCTTCAGCCGCTTCTTCCGCGACCATTTCGAGCTTGAGTTCTATCTCCGCAAGCTGGCCAAGAACGGCGTACGCTGGTCTCCATGACGCAAGAACTCGGCGACGCCCTGATGCACGTCATGATGCGCCAGATCATGGCGCTGTTCGACGAATACCAGTCGAAGGAGAACGCCAAGCATACGCTTCGGGCGCTGCAGGAAAACGCCCACCGGGGCTTCTGGAACGGATCATTGCCGCCGATCGGCTATCGCGTCGTCGAGGCGGAAAAGCGCGGCCCCAAGGTCAAGAAGGTTCTGGAGATCGATCCGCTCCATGCCGACACGATCCGGCTGATCTTCCGATTGGCGCTGGAGGGCGACGGCGATTCCGGGCGCATGGGCGTCAAATCGATCGCGAAACATCTCAACGAACGCAAGCTCTACACGCGAACCGGCGGACGCTGGGGCGTCGGCACGGTCCATCGCATCCTGACGCGCCGCACCTATATCGGTGAGCACGAGTGGGGGAAGACCTACAAGGACGGCACGCCGAAGACCGCGGGCGAGGTCGTGACCGTCCCGGTGCCGCCGATCGTCGATCGCGAGACCTTCGACGCCGTTCAGACCCTCTTGAAGAAACGCGCGCCGATGGTGACGCCCGGTCGGACCGTCAGCGGACCAACCTTGCCGACGGACATCTGTTTCTGTGCCGACTGCGGCGGCGCCATGACCCTGCGCACCTCCGGCAAGGCGAAGCACTAGCGCTATTACACCTGCTCGACGGCCGCCCGGCAGGGCAAGACCGGCTGCAAGGGCCGTACGATCCAGATGGGCCGGCTCGATCATCTGGTGGCGGATTATCTGGAGCACCGGCTGCTCGATCCGAACCGCGTACAGGACATGCTCGCTGCGCATCTCGACCGGCGCGAGGAACGTGACGGACGCCGCCGGACCCAGGCGAACGAACTCACCAAACGGGCGGCGGAAGCCGAACAGCGCCTGAAGCGTCTTTACGACGCCATCGAAAGCGGCGTTGCCGATCTCGACGATCCGTCGCTGAAGACCCGCATCGAGGAATTGAAGGCGACGCGGACCAGGCGCGCATGGACGCGGCGCGTGCGAGAGCCGCCATCGAGACCGCCGATCAGGGCCTCACGCTGGCGCAGTTGACGACATTCGCCTCCGTCGCCCGCCGCCGCATTCGCGGAAAGGACGGCGGATTTCGGCGTGACCATCTGCGGGCTTTCGCGCAGCGGGCCGAGGTCGCCGAGCACGAAGTCCGCATCATGGGCTCGCGAAATGAGCTGCTGAGGCTGCTGGCGTCTTCAAATGGCGTGGAAACGGCGGCGAACGGCGTTCGCACTTTTGTTCCAGGGTGGCGGGGCACACGAGATTGCGAAATACCGAGCCGGCCAACGCGAGCATGCGCTTGGGCTTCCTGCGGACGGATCGAACTAGGGCGCGTTCACGCAATACGCGGTGCACTATGTAGTAGACTCTGGCTTCCCTGTTCGTGGAGAGGATTCCCCGTCCTGGAACTCCCGCAAGCCCAGGACGAGCGCCTCGCTCCGGTCTTTCCCCAGCCCCGCGGCAAGGTGGCGCTCCGCCCTCGGGCGGTTCTCACCGCCCTCCGGTACGTGGCCGAGCAGGGAGGCCTGTGGCGCGGCCTGCCGCCGCCCTTCGGCCCCTGGCCCACGAGCTCCACTCGGCTGCACCGCGGGGCGAAGAAAGGCGTTCTGGAGCGGGGGTGGGCGGAGGGGCCACGGGGAGAGCGTCCAGGGCACGGGCGCGGGGCGGGCGCGCTCAAAAAACCGGGGCACTAGCGCTCGGGAAATCGCACGGGGGTTGGCCCCCCAGCTACCTCTGGGTGCCGCGGCGGAGCGAAGCGCCGGGGGGGCCCTCCCCGGTCCGGATGCCAGGCGGGGGCCGGACCTCCGGGACGCCAGTTGCCGCCCCCTATGGTAGGGCCGGCCCCCGCCCGCTGGCTGGGGATGGACCAAACCTCTGACGGGGACGAGACCCGCGAGCGGAGCGCGGACCGGGGACTGGAACCAGGGGGGCCACCGCAGGCAACCCGGTGCACGTCCTGGGCCTACGATCGGGAACGCGACAAGCAGCGGAAGGCAGGCGAGCGCATGTTTCGGCGGATCAAGCGACTCCGGCGTGTCTTCACGAGATGCGACAAGCTTGAGGTCGTCTGTACCTTCTTCGTTCACTGCGCGCTCCTCCTTGATGCTCTCAAATCTCTATGATGTGAACAGGCCCTAGGGGGCGGGGTGAGTACCCGCAGCCGATAGCGTGCCCTGCTCCCTGGATGCAGCGCACCTCAGCTTGCCTGGACGGCAGGAGAGGGCCACGGGGGCTGGCGCTGGAGGCCGGACCGCGGGAGTGGGGATCAGGCCTCCAGGCGGAAACCGTTTCGGTCAGATCCCCCCATGCGCGCGTACGATGTCCCGCAAGTGCTGAAACCGAGGCGCAGGCTCCCGTTCCGGCCGAGCGGGCCGGGTGGCGCGCTGAGGCCCTTTGCCAGACAGGAGCAGGCCCCGTGAGTCGCGGCCGCAGCGCTTCGGTTGAGAAGCGCGCCGGCGGACGCGGGGCGCCGGGCCTCCGGTTGGGCTTCCTGCCGGGCCGGCGCAACTGGAGCCGGGACCGGCCCCGGCGACAACCAAGGGCCAACTTGGACCAAGGCCTCGGGGAAGGCGGCCCCGGCGGCAAGGCCCGCCCGAAGTTCTTTGAGACGGTCTCTGATCTCGCCCCGGGCGGCGGGGGCCAGATTGACCTCAAGTACGGTGCCGCCCTGTTCCTCCAGGAGTTGGCCCTCTGCGCGCCCGCCCTGGCGACGGCCCGGAAGAATGGGTCGGCCGCTTGGTCACGCGCGGCCGGGGGCCATGCCCGCAGGGCTAGGACCAGTTTGGGGGTTCCAAAGCGCTCTCCGGGGTTGTGCCGGCCGAACATGAGCAGGGAAGCGTACGGTTTACCGGAGCGACCGCGTTGAGCGGTACGGCTCGCCGGCGCCCAGGAACGCGGGCTTGAGCCCCTTCAGCAAGGGCGGATCGCGCAGCGGCAGCAAAGGACTCCTTCCCCTGCCGCGCGCGCTTCCCCCTCGGAGGTTTCCCGCTCGAAGAGGGGAAGCACGAAGGGGTCTCGTCCCTGCGCGGGCCCCTCGGAACGACGAAAGGCCGGGAGTTGCCCGCAACCCCCGGCCATGCCGAACCTGGGCAACTCCCGTATCACCAAGCGGGGAACCCCGGTGCCTGAGGTCGTCATCCAGACCTTGGCCGGTCTGAGGGGCGTTTCGAGGCCCCCAGGGAAGCCGTGCCGTCACCATCTGGCCCACGGGGGGGGCGGGTTGCCCCTGACCGTGCCAACGGTCGAGCGGACTGAAGACATCTGGCCCACGGGGGGGCGGGTTGCCCGACTTCCGAGATCGTCGCCCTCCTCTGAACGCGGCGACGAGTTCTCGCACGTGGGCGCAAAAGGACAGGCCTGTGGCCGCGTGTCTTGCAACGCTCCCGGCGCGCCTCTCAAGCCCCCCCCCTCACCACCTGGCATCACTCCGGCACGATCTCCCCCGGCAAAGCAACCAAGACCGGAGCGCTTGCGCGCCACGAGCGGCCTCTCAACTGGTCCGCCGCCCAAAAAGAGCTGCCCGCCCCCACCCCGGCGGCCCGATTCCCGCCGCTGCCAATGCCGCGAGTGCCGATGCGGCCTCAGCAAAGGCGGCGGGGCAGCGCTTCTGCCAATCATCGGGCCGCCAAGCGGCCGGCTCGGGATTCTCGCGGAGCCACTCGAGGAGTTCCTCTCGGTCACGTGACGTTGTCCCGTGGATGCGCACTTCGCCGGGGGCGGTCGTTCCAGTCGGCACCTCGTCACCCTCATTCTCAGCTCGCTGCCAATTCGGAGGCTTGGTCGAACGTTCGTCCAGCCGCCCCTGAGCGGCGGCATTCCGTACGATCCCCGCCTGTCTAGTCTTGGCCAGGCGTCACCAGCCGCCTCTTTACTTGTATCCGCTTCCAACGTTCCTCTTCCAATGCAGGCTCTGGACATGGCGCGCGGTGGTCCCTCGAGTATCGCTCGCTGGGGGCTCGCCAGTTCGGCTTCATTGATTTGCGGCGCCAAGGCGACCAGCAGCCGCATGGGTTCTCGCTGGGTCTCGGTAGCGTCGGAAGCGCCGTCCCCCCAACTCTCGTTACCCGTTAGCTCGCGAAAGAACCCACGCGCATCACTCGTGGACGGAACGATTTCCCAGTTCACGAGTGGTTGCATTTGCCTTGGTTCTTGGTCATCCTCATCTTCCTCAAACCGCCACCGGAAGGGCGCATGCAATGAGACCGCGGGCGGCGCAGGTCACGCAGTTCTAGCCGCAAGATGGTTGTTAGGCCGTCTCTCTCGAAGCGGTTCCGCCATCTCTGGAGATCGGGGTTTAGGGCCCGTCCGGGAACCAGCGCTTAGGTTGACTGGTTCTCGGCCTGCCCGGTTCGAGGCCCGGTCCGGTATCCGTTTGGCCCTGGGAGGTCGAACCAGATTCCGGGGGGAGCTCAGGGGCGGCCGGTGCTCCGTCCGCGGTTCTGCTGCGCCTTTGGATGGGGGCTGACCATGGCCTCTCTTCGAGAGCCCTCGCCCTACGACGGTTCGTTTCTCACGATGGATGCTTGTCGAGAGGTCCGCTCCGGGGAGCGAATGCAGGAGGCGGTATCCCCCCCGGCCCACCGCCGTTCGGTCCCGGTTCGAGGCCCGGTCTCCGCCCGGGGATGAACGGGGCCGTCGTTGGCGGGCCGCGGCCGAAGCCCGGGCGGTGGGCCAGCACGACCATGCCAAGCCACTATGCGCGGGGGATACTGGCCACGCGGGGGGCGGTGGCCCGCCTCAGGTACGGGCGGCCCCCTCGATAAGGAACCTACCCCCCCCTCAATGAGGGGGAGGGTCCCCCATTGAAGGGGCCGTATGCCTATCTTCGATACCCTACCCTGCCCTGCCCACGCAACGGTGCAGGCCGATAGCTACCCCGCGCCCCGCAGGGTCCCTCATTGAGGGGGACACCCTATTGAGGGGGGACGGGTGGTCTAGCCCGCGTATTTCAGAAATGCCACGGCAACGGCAAGCAGTCCTGCAATAGCCATTAGGAATTTCGTTTCCCTGCGGGCGAGGTCCTTTGCCAGCATGGCAATATCCGTCTTGTATTCCGCCTGCATGGTCTTCATGCGTTCCTCCAGCCGGGCCACCTGCACCCGTAGGTCATCTTCCATGCCTGCACCCGCCCCCCTCAAATGGGGACCGCCCATGCCTCAATGCCTTACCCCAATATCGACAGCAATAGCCTAGGCTGAATCCTGCCAAGAGGAAGACTAAAGCATCTTCAGTCGTGTTTATACTTTACCACCTGCCCCCCTTAATGTCGAGGCCCTGGCCCTCATTGAGGGGGGCCAGGGTGTGCCAATTGGTACGGGCGGTAGGGACCCTGCGGCCGCACCGTTGAGGGGATCGCCGCGCCGTTGCGTTGGCATAACAGGTCCATGAAGGGGGAGGACGCGGGGCAGGAAGGGGATACCGGCGGGGAGGGGGACAACGGGGGCAGGGGCAGGGCCGCGCCGCCCCTCAATGGGAGGGTCCTGCGTGACGGTAGGTTGCACCTTCACTCGCCCCCGCGCCGCCCCTCAATGGGAGGATCCTGCGGGGGGGGGGGGGGGGGGGGGGGGGTACAGCTACCCCCCCCTTGTATTATGTGTAACCCTCCCCCAAGGTCCGTGCTCCCCCCCCCCCTCGTGTCATCGCTAAACCCCCGGCTTCCCAGGCTTGAATATCCGTCACTTCCGGCCCTCTCGTTGGAGGTCGATTACCCCGCCCTCATGGAGGTGCGGAAAAGCCTCCCTGGCCCGATGTCGATACCCCTTGTTCTCAGGGTCCAGCCCGATCATCGCAGCTAGGGCCGCCTCACTCAGGCTCCCCACAAACCGCGCCGCCGGGTGGGGGACTTTATCCGTTTTGCTCCGGATTATGGCCCCTCCCCACCGCCGCATAGGCCGCCCGTCCGCCCCCAGGACCGGGGCGGCTATTATCCCGGGTAATTCCCTGTCCACGGTGCGCCGCATGGTCGATAATTGCGCAGGCGGAGAGGTAGGCCCGATACAGGGGCCGCACTTTTCAGCCAGTACCTACGCAACCGGTCCCAGTCGATAGGGGCGCCCGCCGCTGCCCCTGGGGGAACGCGAATGGTAAACTCCACCAGGGGACAACCGGGCGTGGTTGGGATAAATGAGGGGGCAAGCAGGATAGCCTTGTAAGTCCCCCGCAGGGACGTAAAGCAGGTCCCTCCCTATCTGTTTCAGGGCTTCAGGCAGCCTGCTCCAGTTCCGCTTCCTGTTGCGCTTGTCCCACCCGTCGGGGAAGAGCCACCGCTCGATACTAGAGGTGCCTGGAATAGGCCAGTCCGCCTCATGTTCAATGAGGTGTGGGAAGCGCAGGGTTCGCCACCCGCCGTCCCTCTTTCCTACGGGGCGGTGCAGGAAGGCGGATACAAACAGGGGTAGGCCGAACGGGGCGCCGCGTCCTGCGGACATGCTCCCCCCCCCCCCCCCCCCGCTTTATCGTACAGCAGCAGCCAGGAAGGGCAGCCAGGGGCACTGGCCTCGAAGCCAGGGAGGGGGAGTTGGGGCGGTGGGGAGGGAGGGGCGATGTTGTAGGGCAGCGTCTTGGGGGTATTCAGGGTGTGGTACTCGCCCTTATGGAGGGCAGGTAGGATTGCTTCTTGTGCAGGGCAGGACGGTTCCATCTCAAGAGGCCGCTTCACCCACGCCTGAATGAGGGGGGAGTATCGGGGGCGGGGCAGGCCGCCTTGCAAGGTCCCATGCCTTGTGGATGAGGTCCACCGCAAACAAGAAAGACATCCCCCTCCCCCATTGCGGTGTCCCGATCAAGGCCAGCTGGGGCGGGCCGCCGTCCACCTCCATATTCGTACTTGCGCCAAAGATGAGAGCGCCGCCGTCCCTGGGGGAGGGGGAGTATTCCCATTCCCACCCTGCACCGCGCAATCTCACCTGCCCCGCCGGGGCCAGTATATCCTCCAGGGCCGCCTCCACCTCAGGGGCCAGGGACGTTTTCCGCACCTCAGGGGGGCCGTAGGCAGCCAGTTCCGCAGGGCGTCGAGTGTCAGCCCTGCGCAGCCTGGCCCTTCGGACATTTTCTCAAGGTAGTTATCGGAAGTAATCAACGCCATTCCAGTTTGCGCCAGCGAGGATGCGGGATCGCGCTGGAATGCCGCTGCGCTCAACTAGGAGGCCACCGACTGACCACTGAGATCACCCCGCTGCGGCTGCCCAACCCGGACACCGAGTTCTCCAGTCTGCCGCCGCACACGGAGACCGCCCCGGCCCTGGCGGCCGCGTCGACCGCGCTCAATACCCGGCGTGCCTATATGGCGGCCCTAGTGCGGCTGGACATGTGGCTGACGAAGCTGGACAGGCCGCTGATCGATTCCATCCTGGCGGAATATCTGTCCGAGCCGTTTGAGACCGGGAAGACGCCGACGGCGGCGGCCTTGATGGTAGCGTCCGTGAAGTTCCGGGCCAAGCTGACCGGGACGGAGATTCCGGTGGGGCCAGCCATGGCACATGTCCTGGCGGGCTTTCGCCGCACCGGACGGACACCCCGGGAGGGGTCAAGTCGAAAGGGTACGCTGGGAGCAGGCCGATGCCTCCGCGCTCGCGACGAGTGGAGAAGCGGGTCTGGCTGGGTTACGGGACGCCGCCATGCTGACGGTGGCCTCGGATGCGCTCCTGCGGGTCTCGGAACTGGCGGCCCTAGCTGTGGCCGACCTAGACCTGACGGAACAGACCATCACGGTCCAGCTCTCCAAGACGGATCGGGAAAGGATGGGAGCGGTCTTGTTCTTAGGCAAGCCGACGGTGCAGCGGTTGCAGGCTTGGCTGGCCGCCGCCGGCATTCAGGAGGGAGCATTGTTCCGGGCGCTGATCAAGGGCGGAAAGGTCCGAAGCAGGCTGAGTGACCGGTCGATGCGCATGATCATCGCCCGGTGGGCGAGAGCGGCCGGTGTTGGGGGTCGAGTCGGCCCAGTCCCTGGCCGCGGCCGGAGCCTCGGTGGTGGAGATGCAGCAGGCGGGGCACCGGAAGTCGCCGTCCATGCCGGAGCAGTATACCCACAAACAGATGGCGAGGTGCGGTATAAAGCGTGAGGCGGGGGCGGGCCTGGATCTCTAGAGACATCTACTCTTTAGCCAGGCGTCGATAGTTTTAGCTGCATCCGTAAGACCAACAACGTTCAGACGAAAGACGGTTGGGAGGGCTTTGCGAAGAGCGTGAATCCCCTGAATCCCCCCCTTTTTCTTTGCGATATTTTCGAGGGTCTTCAGGGTAATATTCGCCTTGGTGGTGGAGTGGGGCGACTCTTGATACAGCAGCGCGAGGAATCCCGCCGCCAACTGAAGAATCTGTTCAAGGTCAATAGATTCTTCAGCGAAGACCGACAGAGCCTGTGACAGGGGCTGGCTGTTTACCTTCCACTCTGCGATAACTCCGGCCTGCCGGATAATCTGTGGATTTGAGTTGGTGAAGGAATACCCGTATCCGAGCAGTTTGGCGCTTGCATCGAACAGTGTCTCAGGGCCAACCATGCCTGAATCGGCACGCGTCCAGATGACAAACTGGGTCCACACCCGCGATACGCCGTGCTCGCTTCTGGCTAGCCCTGCCTGCGCGAGATCATCGGTCCAGAGCACTCCCCCCGGCACGGCGGCCAGTAGCAATGCTTCTGCCCCGTACCGACCAAAGCACTTGACGATTATTTCTCTCTTCTCCGGCTCCGTTGCCGCGAGTGCTTCGCAGGGTTCGACCTTACAGATAGCCTCCAACACCTCAACAAGATGCCGCAACCCTCTAATATAAGCTTCCTTCTGCTCCGCCGTACTTTCTACAACAGCGAAGCTTGCTTCAGTCTTGACCAGGCGTCCTGATTTCTTGCTGTGAACCTGTTTCTCGTTTGCAATCATCAGCCGGAGTTCATTCACCGTACTCTGGGACACCACAAGATCGATTGACTAGTTTTCCAGGAGATCAAGCCTGTCTAACAGGAAAAGCGATGCAATGGCGCTCATGTCTAAAACAAGTGTATTGCAGGATCTGAGAGCTTTCTCCGCCTGCTCACGCTCTTCTACTGAACCATTACAGCACCTGACCGGGACATCCATCTTAGAAGCCAGATGCAGGAGCGCAGTGAACGCGCTTTCGCCGAAACGCTTACCGAAAATATGGAGCGGGACCGGATTCTCCTTGTAGAGATGTTCAACAGTGCTTACGGCTTCATGGCGCATATCAACGGATTGGCGAATCACGCTCGTGTCGGGCTCCGGTTCTCCTGATTCGCCAAGCCTCTCCGGTAGCTTGACGACCTGCACGATTGGAGACTCAGGAAACCGGACTTGCCACTGTTCCATGCAGTCCTGATAACGATGAATATACTTGTTCTGGATTGCCTTTATTTCACCGATGCGCTCTTGGATGCCTGGAGCGAGAACGAAAGCGCCTCCGACATTCTTACCCATCATGGCTTTGCAGATTGGGTGATCAGGTGAGAGCTCACATTCCGGGAGTTGGGAGTTGATATCCGATGTGGCCTCAACAAGAATCCAGCGTCTGGCGGGGCCCCCTGCTCCACGTAGCACACCGCGGTGTCAGTCTCGACGCTGTCTGGATTCTCCAGTTGTGGCTCACTGCCGAGCGGACCTGAAGCTAACATGAATGCCCTGTGGACATCTGGATTCCCGAAATTGTGACGAATAACCACGTAGGCATACCTAACGGCATACTGCTCTTGTCCGATTGCCTTAAGAACGCGTACAGCCTCAACAGCCATGCACGGTTCCACCTCATTAGCTGCTGGTACACTCGACGGGTCATGATCGACCAAGTCAGTCCGGTCGAGCGCCAAGCCCAACCTTAAGCGCCAGAGCTTGAGTACCTTATCCTCCGGCCGTTGGCTGATTTCTTCATTGAGAATCTCTATGGCGCGGTTGGTGTCGTACATTTCAAGGAGAGAAAGTTCATTGTCGAGCAGGGTCCGGTCAGTTACTCCCGCCTGCCGTAGCTCCCGGAAAGTCTTAAGCATAATGTCATGCCTGTCAAGCTGGCCGGCACAGTCCAAAAGATGTTTCGTATCGGAACTCAGCACGTTGGGCACGGCGATCCGTTTCCAAAGGGGCAGTGCGTCGTTAAAGCGCTCCAGCGCGAACAGTAATAACGCAAGACGGCGAACGTCGAATGTGCTCGTCAGGTCCTGTATCAAGGCAGGCGCATTATCTGCGCTTTTTGAAGCTTCGTCCCGCTTGCCTTCCAGCAAATGGAGTTGAGCAGTGAGTGTTTTGAGGCCAATCTCGGAGACGGTTTCTTCAGAAACTTGCTCCAAGAGTTCTCGGCAAGCGTCGAATTGCTCCTCCCTGGCAAATGCCTGCAGGCCCATCTCAAGGCAATGCTCCCGGAAGTCCTCTGGCAGTTTCTCCTCTCTTTTTGCCACTCTTGCGAGCAAATCCCCTGCACTGTGGTAATCGCCGGGACCCCCGCGCTCCAGGAGTAGCATTCCCAGAATCATTTGACCGTGAGGCGACAATACATCAGACGGGAGACCACGCACATAGTTGATCGCTTCCTCGTACTTTCCCTCAAGCCCGAGCGATGCGCCGTAGGTTTCGGTAACCCTTGGATTTCGCGGGGCGACTGCCGGGCCTCTTCTAAATCCTCACGGGCCCCGGCCTCTTTCTGGAGTACGATTCTCGTCTGTCTCCGGTGGAGCAGTGCTTCCACTGTCCCGGAAATGGAACGTTCTTCTTTGGCAAGTCTCAATGCTTCGCCGAAGACCTCCTCAGCCTCGCTCAACCTCACTGTGTCGAAAAACAGGACTTCGGCTCCATATCTCTCGCGACTCTTTGACATTTCTGACTGAAGGATAATACAGCCGAGTAGGGGCCAAAGGCGGGATACACGGCTGTTAGCGGCGGTCGCAGTCCTAGCGAATTGTTCAGCTTTTTGCATCTCACCGGAATCCAACGCCCGTTCGGTCAAGGCAGCAGCCACCTCATCTTTCTCAAGTAAATCTTGAGGTACCGCCTCTTCGAGCGACTCTAAGGATGTGGAGTCTGGGGCGCTTTGAATGAGGATTCCGAGCACGCGCTCGGAGCGGGGAAACTCCTCTCGCAGCTTGCTGACTAGGGCCTGTTCACACTCATGTGGATGATTCTGCATGATGCTGGTCTCCTGGCTGTAGGGACCTCACGCAAGCTCACTCCGCCCGGATCGCGCCCCCTCTCCCGGTGCCGCGCGGCCCGGTCCGCCTCTCCCCTCGCCCCGTGCTCCCCGCCCTCTTGTCTGTCGCCGCGCAGGGCGGCACAGGGCGCGGGTTGCCGGCCCGATGTGGCACCTGGCCCCCCCCCTCTCCCCCCGGCTGCCCCGCTGGTCGCAAACCGGGGGGCGCGCCCGGGTCTGCGCGCATTTGCACCGGGAACCGAGCGGGCGCCTCACGCGGGCGGCCCGGTCGCTCGCCCGCCCCCTCGTCCAGGTCCCTCCCGCCGGCCCGGGGGCGCGCACACAACCGGGCCTCCATCCCTCGGCCGCTCCCGGGGCGGGTGGCCCCCCACGATGCCTAGGGGTGCCGCGGACGCTCGCCCGGCGCTCGCCTGCGCGCGCTCGCCCGGGCCCGCCCCCGCCGCCCCGGCGGGCCGCCAATTGCTGACTCGCCTGGGCCCGCCCCCCGCTCCTCCCGCGGTGCTGAGGGCCCGGGCGTCCGCGGGCGCCCAGACGCGGCACTGGGCCGCGGCACTGGGGTATGCGCCCGTGGGGCCGCCGCGGCGCACCCGGGTGAGCCCTTGGGCGTCTGCCCGGGAGCTGTCCACGCGGCGCAATGAAATCGAGCGGGTGTTGCGTCGCTTGCAGGGATGCCGCCGCCTCTTCACGCGCTTCGAGCAACGCGACGTGCTCTTCCTTGGATGCAGCGTCTTCGCCCTCATCATGGATGCCTTGCGATAGTGGGAACAGGCCCTAGCTCAAACGCTTGTTCACTCTGTTCAAGCAGGAGATAGCCAAGCGCTTCGTTGGTTCGGGCTGCCTCGTCGTCAGGCTGGTGCGTCTTTGCTTCGAGATACAGTTCAGCTGCGCCTTTGAGATTATCGGCCACCATCTCAACAGCCGCCAAGTTGGTCAAGACCCTGAATTTATGTCGCGCCTTCAGTTGGTCCCAACTTCGGACTTTGATGCGCTGAAGGAGCCGTTTTGCCATCTGGGAGTCATGTTCTTTCAGGCAATCTCGTGCCTCATCAATGTCGGCGTGAAATTTATCCTGGCCGTTGTCACCATGATCTGGTGCAGAGAGTCGCCCAGCGACCTCAGACAGCTTTATCAATCTTCGTCTCAACCCTTCTGAAGACAGCCGCTAACGGGCTGCCTTCGTACCAGTTACGGACGTGTGGATACTCGTCCAGAAGTTCCTCAATACGGTCCCAATTGAATATCTCTACGAGAAACAGTTGCTGTTCTCCGTGCTCTCGGTTTATCGTTATCAGCAAGTCGTGGACTTCTCTCCTGACCTTCCCCGTCGTCATAATGACATACCGGCCGAGGGGAGGTGTGAATGCCTTCGCCTTCTCGATCTCGTCTCTTACTTCTTTTGGAGCCGTTACTGTTCCTTCTTCGTGCAGCTTGCACTGTGCCGCACGCAGGGGGTCTTGTCCGCTTACATCAAAGATATCCACCCCGTGCTGAGCCTGCCCCCTGGCTGCATACAGATTCAACTCCGGGCATTGCCAATAAGCCCGTAACAACCTCAAGCAGAGATCTTCAAAATCCTGGTGATTCTTTGGCTTTTTGTAACTCTTGCGCATGTTCCTATCCATGTCCGATGACGTTCGGCCAGGATACTTGATAAAATTCCCAGATAGCGTCCACTCTAAGACGTGTGATGCAGATTAAAGGGTCCTGTCCTAATTTGAAGGCGGACATCCGATTTTCAACCCCAACGACCTATTTTTGGGTTTGGCGAGGGTTGGAGTCTAGCGCGGCTTGAAGTCCTGAATGGCGCGGGCGGAGCCGTCAAGTTCGAATGTGATGCTCGCGTCGCCGATCTGAGTTATGGCTTTCTGCCTACGGGCCAAGTCATGGAGTAGTTGACGGGCGAGGTCTTCGTCCAAGACGGTGGCGGTTCGAGGTGGCTCCGGATGGAGTCCCAGATGGCGCTACGGCTGATAAGATGACTCTGGTCAATGCGGATTTTTACGGGGATTATTCTCCCGAGGTAGCCATAAGCGCCGTCGCCGCTAGTCAGACTGATAGTGAGATGGGGGAATATCGAGATTTGCCGTAACGGATGGCGATGGCGCTTACGTCGAGCAGTCCTTGCTTGTTGCAGGACATGATATCGCTTTCTTCGTCCGCGAGGAGGTCAACACTAGGTTGCGGCGGTGAATTTGCCTTAGAACCTGAGGCATTTATATCAACCCTAGCCGTAGCGAGATCGGGACCGAGCAGCAGCGAAAAGGCCAACAACGTGAGACATCCTCCTCTTCACGATGCGTTTGGATTGCATCCATTACTGAACAGTCCTTTCAGATTTCGTTGATTTTGTTGAAGGGGTCTTTCTTCGGCGGTGGGCATTTTTCCCAGATCTGCCAAGGAGTTCCACGGTCGCGTTTTTATTGCCGAGCGGGTGGTCTGTGACATGGCGACGGTGGCGCACACCAAACGCCGTTTTGTCGAAGGCAGCCTGGAGCTAGCCCTCTCCGAGGTGCCACGGTCCGGCGCTTCGCGCAAGCTCGCCGGAAAGTAAGGAGGTCCTGCTGGTCGCGATGGCCTCCTCGAAGCCACCGACCGGGCGCGCCCGCTGGGCCCCTGTTGCTGTGCGACGAAATGGGCTGGCTCACCGAGCATCGAAGCCTCTCGCGCGCGAGACTGTGCGTCGGCGCCTCTGCGAGAATGCACGCAAGCCATGGCGAGAACTATGTGCCAAGTTCGACGCCGCGTTCGTCGCCGCCATAGGGGATGTTCTCGCCCTCTACAATGAAGCACCAATCCAAACCATGCCGTGGCCTGTTTCGACGAAAGTCCGAAGCAGTTGATCGGCGAGACCCGGACCCCCGATTCCGGCCAAGCCGGGACAGCACCGGTGTGTCGACTACGAGTATCAGCGAAACAGCACGGCCACCCTCTTCGTCTGCCTTGATGCCCATCCCCCCCTAGCAGAGGGTCAAGGTCACCTAACGCGTACCGCGGACCGACTTGGCCACCTGCATAGAGGATCTGAGCGAGCTGCCCTGGCCCGAAGCCACCGAGATCCGGGTCGTACTTGGCAACCTGTCACCCCACACCGTCGGCGCTTTCCAAGATCCTGTCGGACGAAGAAGCAAGGCGCGCCCCGCACCGGGGCGAGTTCCACTACACACCGAAGCATGCCAGATGGCTCGACATGGTCGAGATCCGGATTGGCCTTCTGCAGCGCCAAGGTCTCGGCTGCCGAATCATGGACCGGGAAGCGCTCGAAGCCGAGACGGCAGCGTAGGAGCAGCGGAGAGACGACAGCCATGCCCGGATCAACCGGATGTTCACTACCGAAAGGGCCTGAGATAAATCGGCGAAAGCCTACCTCAGATCCGATGCTTCCAAACCACAATTCAAAGCGTCAAAATCACCGTGACGAGACACTAACCGCTTTTCCGCTGTTTTTCTTGCAGGGTCACACAGGTGCCACTGGTGCCACTGGCTTTACAGACCAGGATCGGTTCTTCGAGCAGGTCCGCGGCCGAGTCGGAGACATCGGGGCGAGACGCAATCACTTTCCGGGCTTCGAACTCGAGCCGGCGCGAGGTTCGCCCCACGCGGATCAACCGTCCAGACACCTCAATGAAATCACCGGCATAGACCGGGGCGAGAAACTCCACATTGTCATAGGCACGGAACAGTCCCCCATCCCCATCTAGACGGATGCTCAACTCGGTCCCCGCATCGCCAGAGAGTTGCAACACCTTCGCGCCATCGACCAACCCATCCCCATGGTGGGCGTCCTGGCCACGCATGCGCACCCGGAGCATGGCGGTCGGAAGATTATCGACGGGCTCCATTCGTGGCATGCCGGATTCCGCTTGAGTCGTGTCTCATGAGAGCGCCTGCCCGTCCCAGCGTTCGACCTCAACGCGACAGTCGTAAAAAGTGCCACCGCCGCCAATGTCCGTCAGTCGAGTCGACGTCACATTATTGACGTTGCCCTTCCCTCCAGACAATTTGTCCCACCAGCCCCAGAAAGTGGCAACCGTACCGGCCTGAACCCGCTCGGAGATAACAACCGGCAGCACGAACGCCCCACGACCGTTGAACACCCGCGCCTCATCGCCCGTGTCCAGGCCGCGGGCGGCCGCATCGGATGGATGGATCTCCAGGGTCCGGGCGGTGGCTTCTTGGCGGCGCATCACCGGCAGGTGTCCATAGGAGGAGTTCAGTGAATCCTTATGCTTGCGCGGCAGGAAATTCAGCGGAAACCGCCCCTCGCTCAGGGTCTCGTGGGGAGGAACAAAGGCCGGGAGCGGGTCAAGCCCGTCCCGCTCCATTTTTTCACAGAAGAACTCGAACTTTCCCGAAGGGGTCAGAAAGCCGCCCTGCGCTCGGGGCAGCAGGTCGGGATCAGGGCGAGTCGGCATGAAGGGACGAGACAGCAATTCGTCGGCGGACAGTTCGGCCTTGAGGGCTTCACGGGTAAATTCCTCCGCCGACGCATGCACCGCCGGCTCAGTGATACCCAGCTCGGTCGCCAACAACTGGAACACGTCGGCGTTCGATTTTGCTTCGCCCAGCGGCTCAAGCGCCTTGCGGCTGAAGCTGCCGAAATCCCCGCCGTAAGCCAGAATCATATCATCCTGCTCAAGGGGAGAAGTCGCCGGCAAGACGATATCCGCATAGTCCGCGCTATCCGTCAGGAAGAGGTCGTGGACAACGGTAAACAGGCCGGCTCGTTGCAGCGCACGTCGCAGGCCGGCTTGATCGGGCAGCGAGGCAGCCAGATTGCAGTTGTAGACATACAACACATTGATGGGCGGATCAAAAGCGGGATCGAGCAGGTGCTCGGCCAGCCGCATCATATTGACCTCGCGCGTCCCCTCCGGCGAGAGATCAAAACGCATGGCCTGTTTCATGTCCTGGGCGGTAAACAGGGCTCCACCGAAGTTACATAACCCTCCGCCAGCCTCACGCCAGGCACCGGTCAACGCGGGCAGACAAGCCACGGCCCGCACGGCTGCCGCCCCACCACCGCTGCGCTGAATGCCGACCCCGGTTCGGATCGCTGCCGGCCGGGTCGTAGCATAACCGCGCGCCAGGTCCTGAATGGTGCTCACCGGAACGTCACACGTCTGCGCCAAGTCCGGGAGCGAGAGGGAGCGCAGGCGTCTGCAAAACGGCTCGGCACCGATGGTATACCGCTCTATATAGTCAAGGTCGGCCAGCCCCTCCTCTTCAATGACCTTCATCATAGCCAAGGCCAGAGCCGCGTCGGTTCCCGGCCGGACGGCAATATGCTCGTCACACGCCCGGGCGGTCCGCGAACGATACGGGTCGATGGCAATCAACCGTGCGCCGCGCCGCTGGGCTTGGCGAATGAGGGGCCAGACATGGAAGCCCGTGTTCAGGGGATTAGAGGCCCAGAAGATGATAAGTTTACTCTCAGCCAGTCCCTCCGGGGCAAAGCCAAAGAACACATCGGAGTAATCCATCGCTCCCAGCAATCCACCAGCGCAAATCGTGCGCGCCAGGGTGGATGCGCCCAGGGCATGAAAGAAGCGCCGGTCGACCCCGTTGCTCTGATACGCCCCGTTATTGCCCCGGTATGAATACGGCAAAATGGACTGCGGCCCGTGCGCTGCTATCGTGGCCTGCATTCTCTCCACAACAGTCGAGACGGCCTCATCCCACGAAATCCGGGCGAATTGCGCCCCGGGGCCCTTCGGGCCGATGCGCTTGACCGGATACAAGAGACGATCCGGCGCGTACACCCGATCCAGAAACTTGTTGACCTTGGCGCATAAGGCCCCGCGTGTGAATGGATGTTCTTTGCTCGCCGTAATCTCGACCGCTCGACCGTGCGCAACCGTCACATCCATGAGACAGGAATCTGGGCAATCGTGCGGACATGCGACCTGGACAGTATGGGTCATGAGATCTCCCCCTTTGCTTCAGGCTCTACCACGGCGGCATGCAGAAATCCAGGAAGAAACGACGATTTGAGACCGTCAGAATAAGATATACGGGAATACGAGCTGGGCATATTTTCCAAACACACGGATCGAATGGTTATGATCCGTCAGAGAACATCAAGGCTGAAGCCCTTTCTGGAGCGGGTCCCCCGGCTTCCTTGTTGATGCGGCATGGCTGAGGCGTGTCGGGATCGATCCCAAATCGGTCCACGACTCTGCTGAGCGGGGCTGGCTAGAGCGGGTGGTACGCGGGGTCTGCGAAGGACACCGCCATTTCGGGTGCGAGCGTTGCCCGGTGGCCAGACATTCGGGGGCGCTTGCCGGGTGCGCGGGCGGGCAAGTTCGAGGTCGTACGAGCGGAAGCACCGGCCCGCATGAGACGAGACTAGGCCGATGCCTAGCCCGATTCGGGCCGCTCAGCACCTCTGTCAATGATCGACTGGACGCCGCGGATGGGGAGAGCGCCCCGGGGTGTTCCAGGAACTGCCTAGCGGTCCAGACCAGCAGCACCCCGGAGTGTCTGGACCAGAAAAATATCTATGCGAACAGTGAGTCGTGCGAATAAGGACGCGACCCGGCATCGCCCAAAGGGGCTATTTGGCTATGCTGAGGTGTGCTAGAAAGCCGGCATACAAACGGAAGAGTCGACACACGACATGCCTGCACATCGCACCGCGTATGAGAGGGAAACAGTTGTCATGCCCTTTGGCGAGGACGGAATCATGCGACGGGCAGAGTTGAAGGCGGGGCCGGAGTTCGTTACCAGACACTGGCCCGAATGGTGGAAAACAAGGCGTCCTGCATGTCAGTCCTGCTCTCTATCAGCTTCCCCCGGCCAGAATATTCCCCGGTCTGCAGCCTTGCAGAGATGGCCAGGGCCGTGCCCAAAGAAGGGATGGTCTGTCTCATCTCGGCCCTTCAGCCCCATGAACTCACGCTGCAGGTGCCGCCGCTCTGGCGTATCATTCCGCCGCCGTTGACGGTTTGGAGGACACATGGAGGCTAAGAGGGCGTAATGAAGCTGGAAGACCTCCAGGCCAATGCAGCCGTGCGCGGCATCCTCTCGGACGGATTGGTCACGGTCGTCAGCGTACAGTGGTTTGGCTCCGAGGCATTGGAGTTGACGTACAAGACACCGACCGGAAAAGTCGCCAACGAGTTGCTCTACCGGCACGATGAGCCTCGCCTTGAACTTGTCGAGGTCGGCCGGCCTTGGAGCTTCGACGGCGACGGGGCGCTGTTCCGCCTAGTCTCCGAGGCAAAACGAATCCGGCTTGCCCACTTCTTCGACCCAGTACTCGCGGTTCACACCTCCGTCGTCGACCCGCTGCCGCACCAGATCACCGCCGTCTACGAATCGATGCTGCCGCGGCAGCCGCTGCGCTTCCTGCTCGCCGATGATCCCGGTGCCGGCAAGACCATCATGGCCGGGCTGCTCATCAAGGAGTTGATCGCGCGCGGCGACCTGCAGCGCTGTCTGGTGGTCTGTCCCGGCAGCCTTGCCGAGCAGTGGCAGGATGAGCTCTATCGCCGTTTCCAGTTACCGTTCGAGATTCTGACCAACGACAAACTCGAGGCCGCGCGCACCGGCAACTGGTTCCTCGAGACGGATTTGGTCATCGCGCGCCTCGATAAGCTCTCGCGCAACGAGGATGTGCAACAGAAGCTGCAAACGCCCGATTGCCGATGGGACTTGGTTGTGTGCGACGAGGCCCACAAGATGTCGGCCACCTTCTTCGGTGGTGAAATTAAGTACACCAAGCGTTACCGGCTGGGCCAGTTGTTGTCCTCGCTGACGCGGCATTTCCTGCTTATGACCGCGACCCCGCACAACGGCAAGGAAGAAGACTTCCAGCTTTTCATGGCGCTGCTGGACGGTGATCGCTTCGAGGGGCGTTTTCGGGACGGCGTCCACGTGGCCGATGTCTCCGATCTCATGCGCCGTATGGTCAAGGAGAACCTGCTGAAGTTCGACGGCACACCGCTGTTTCCGGAAAGGATCGCCCACACGGTCCGTTACAGGCTCTCGGCAGAAGAGGCACACCTCTACAAATCCGTGACCGACTACGTCCGCGGGGAGTTCAATCGCGCCGAGGCGCTCGAGAACGACAAGCGAGCCGGTACCGTCGGCTTCGCATTGACCATCCTGCAGCGTCGCCTTGCCTCGTCTCCCGAAGCCATCTACCAGTCGTTGCGCAGACGTCGTGAGCGCCTGGAAAGCCGGCTGCGTGAGCTTGAAGTGCTGCAGCGAGGCGGTCGGGCAGCCGTCACCCTTGCGACCACCAGCCCCAAGTTGGATGCAGAGGACGTCGAGGACCTTGATGAAGCACCGGACAGCGAGGCCGAGGCCGCCGAGGAGAAAATCCTCGATCAGGCGACGGCCGCCCGGTCTATCGCCGAACTCAAAACCGAAATCGAAACACTGAAGTCACTGGAGCGTCTAGCGCTCGGCGTCAGACGTAGCGGTGCCGACACGAAGTGGCGGGAACTCGCGAGCCTCCTGAGCGAGATCTTCACGGAGGAGGGTCGGGCCGGCCGGCCGGAACCCGACGAGTCCCCCGCTGCCGGGGAGATTCCCAAGCCCGAATCGTCGCCGAGGCAGAAGCTTGTCCTCTTTACCGAGCATCGCGACACCCTCAGCTATCTCCAAGACCGCATCACCATGTTGCTCGGCCATCAGGAATCCGTCGTCGTGATCCACGGCGGCATGGGTCGGGAAGACCGGCTCAAGGCTCAGGAGGCATTCCGCCACGACCCCGAGGTCCGGGTTCTGCTTGCGACCGACGCCGCTGGCGAGGGCATCAACCTCCAGCGCGCGCATCTGATGGTCAACTATGATCTGCCCTGGAATCCGAACCGACTGGAACAGCGTTTCGGCCGTATTCACCGGATCGGCCAGACCACGGTCTGCCATCTTTGGAACTTGGTGGCGGACGAGACCCGGGAGGGCGATGTCTATCGCACACTGCTGGACAAACTCGAGCAAGCACGCGAGTCGCTGGGGGGCCAGGTGTTCGATGTGCTCGGGAAGCTTCACTTTGAGGGTCGGCCGCTCCGCGACCTGCTGATAGAAGCGATCCGCTACGGCGAACAGCCTGAAGTGCGAGCGCGCCTGACCACAGCCGTCGACTGCGCGCTGGACCGTGTTCATCTCCTGGACCTGCTTGAGGAAAGTGCCTTGGCACATGATGCGATGGATACGAGCCGCGTTCAGCGCATCCGGGAGGACATGGAGCGTGCGGAAGCCCGGCGGCTGCAGCCATACTACATCGAGTCCTTCTTCCGTGAGGCGTTCCAGTGCCTCGGCGGGTCGCCCAAACAACGTGAGCCGCGGCGCTACGAGATCACGCATGTGCCTGCGCCGGTGCGAAACCGGGACCGGCTGATCGGTATCAGAGGACCGGTGCTGTCCCGTTACGAACGAATCGCCTTCGAGAAGTCTCTGGTGGCGCCGCAAGGTCAGCCGCTTGCCGCCTTCGTATGCCCTGGTCATCCGTTGCTGGACGCGGTGATAGACCTGACACTCGAACGTCATCGCGACTTGTTGAAGCGCGGTACCGTTTTGGTCGACGAACGGGACCCGGGTACGACGCCTCGTGTGCTCTTCTATCTCGAGCACGCCATCCAAGATGCCAGCGTTACCCGGTCGGGCGACCGACGAGTCATCTCCAAGCGCATGCTCTACATCGAACTCGACGAGAGGGGTGTTGCTCGCCACGTCCACTACGCACCGTACCTGGACTATTGCCCGCTGACCGACAACGACCCAGACCCCGATTCGATTCTTGATCGCCCCGAATGCAACTGGCTTGATCGCAACATGGAATCGAAGGCACAAGGCTACGCGGTGACCACTGTCGTCCCGGCACACTTGAAGGCAATCCGGGATGCGAAACTGGCGCTCATCGCCAAGACGGAAGCCGCCGTTAAGGACCGCCTCACAAAGGAAATCAACTACTGGGATCATCGGGCCGCTCGGTTAAAGTTGCAGGAGCAGGCCGGCCGGACCGGAGCGCGACTCAATTCCGGCGAAGCGCGCAAACGTGCAGACAACCTCCAGACCAGGCTGCAGAAGCGCTTGGAGGAGCTAAAGCTGGAAAAGCAGATTTCGCCTTTGCCGCCTGTGGTGCTCGGTGGCGCTCTGGTCGTGCCGCAAGGGCTGTTGAACGCAATGAAAGGCGTCGAATCGACGCATGCCGTGTCAACGGGAGACACGCAGGCATCCGCGGCCCGTGCTCGCGCGATCATCATGGAAGTTGAGCGGCAGCTTGGCTTCGATCCCACGGACCGGGAGTTCGAGCAGTTGGGCTACGACATCGAAAGCCGGGTGCCGGACACCGGTCGCCTCCGGTTCATCGAAGTGAAGGGCCGGGTCAGCGCCGCCCCCACGATCACGGTCACCCGGAACGAGATCCTCTCTTCCCTCAACAAGCCGGAAGACTACATCCTCGGCCTCGTTGAGTTTCTGGATGACGGTGAGCACCGGGTGCACTATGTCAGGAAGCCTTTCCGCCGGGAGCCCGACTTCGGTGTGACGAGTGTGAACTACAGTTTCGCGGAGTTGCTCGCCCGCGCGGAGGCACCCTCGTGAGGGCGTGGAAAAAAGAAACGCCCTTTCGGGGCGGCGGGACGACGTTGCTGGCGCCCGGGGTGATGGGGTGGAATAGCGACCGGGCCCGGCTGGCATGCAGGCGCACGAGGTCGTTGGCATGCAACGCGCGATGATTTACGTAGATGGCTTCAACCTCTATTCCGGTTTGCAATCAAAAGGGTGGAGGCGCTTCTATTGGCTCGCCCCCCGCAGTCCGGGCTGAAAATCTCCTGCGTCCCGACTAGGGGTTGGCCGATGTACGCTAACTGCATCTGCTGCCTCTCCGCGAGACTTGGAACCCCGAATAAGCCCAAAAGCGCCCGGCAGCCTTTTGGGAGGCCCCAAAGATGCGGCCGGACCCTTCATATTCACTACGACCATTGCTACTTGGCAAAGCAGAGGCAGTGCGTCAACGGCGGCACCACCGAGACACCTACAAAGGACGACCGACGTCAATATGGCCGTCGAGCTCCCGGGCGACGCCCAGGATAAGCAGTTTGACGCGGCCATCATCCCCGGTGCCGGACCCCTGCCCACGCCGGTCCACGCAGCCGGACAGCAGGACTCGCACAAGCGCATGATCCTGGCTTTTCCACCCAACCGGAACCTAGTGCAGCCGCGCAATGCCGCGCCCGCAGCCCTGCGCATTGTGTACCAGAAATTCAAGGACATATCTTTCCCTGATCGCGTCAGCAAGCCCGCTCGCTTTTTTGTGCGCCAACGCCTGCCGGCATGGAGATAATAGATTTATGACTACAAGCAAGAAAAAGCTGATAGAAGTCGCCCTGCCCTTGGATACTATCAATAGGGCGTCAGCCAGAGAAAAATCCATTCGACATGGGCATCCGAGCACGCTGCACTTATGGTGGGCGCGACGGCCGCTGGCTGCCGCGCGAGCAGTGATTTTTGCGCAAATGGTGGACGACCCGTCCGAGTATGTTGACGTGCTGCTGTCGGACCCGGAGAAAAAATGGGCTGCGGAGCAAGAACTAAGCAAGCGCCTGGCGGAACATTCCACTAAAGAAGCTCTTGTGGACACGGGTACGATTCCCGAGGCCGAACCGACACTCGAAGAAGTCATCGCGGAGATTGAGCGCGACCGTCTTTCCAGCATTTTGGAGGAGTTGGTAAAGTGGGAGAACACGACCAACGAGAAGGTGCTTGAGCAGGCCCGGGCGGAGATCTGGCAGAGTTGGCGGCGCGCCTGCGCGGATAACGCCGCCCATCCCCGGGCGGCCGCACTCTTCACCCCCGAGCAACTGCCCGCCTTCCACGACCCGTTCGCGGGCGGCGGGGCGCTGCCCCTGGAGGCGCAGCGGCTAGGGCTGGCCGCCCACGCCAGCGACCTGAACCCGGTGGCCGTGCTGATCAACAAGGCGATGATTGAAATCCCGCCCCGGTTCGCCGGGAAACCGCCGGTGAACCCGGAGGCCCGGGGTGACAAAGAGCTCCTCGGTCGGGAGTGGGCGGGGGCGCAGGGCTTGGCCGCTGACGTACGGTACTACGGCCGGTGGATGCGCACCGAGGCGGAGAAGCGGATCGGACACCTCTACCCGAAGGTCGTGGTCACGGCCGAGATGGTACGGGAGCGGCCGGACCTGAGGCCGTACGCGGGGCGGGAGCTGACGGTAATTGCATGGCTGTGGGCCCGGACGGTAAAGAGTCCGAACCCGGCGTTTGCGGATGTGGACGTGCCATTGGCGTCGACCTTCATGCTGTCGACCAGGAAGGGGAAGGAGGCGTACGTCGAACCGGTGATTGAGGGGCGCCAGTACCGCTTCACGGTGAAGGTTGGGGCGCCACCGGATCAGGAGGTGGCCAGGGCGGGTACCAAACTGGCCCGCGGGAGTTTCCGGTGTCTATTTTCCAACGCTCCCATCCGATACGAGTACATTGACGATGAGGCGAACGCAGGTCGGATGAACGCCGCCTTCTCGCGGTCGTAGCCGCAGGCGACCGCGAGCGCATCTATCTTGCCCCGTCAGCGATCCAGGAAATCGCGGCGATTGACACTAGACTGGAGTGGACTCCTGAAATCAACCTGCCGCAACGAGCGCTTGGTTTTCGCGTGCAGGAATACGGGATGCTCTACTGGCGTGATCTTTTCACCCCCCGCCAGTTGGTCGCCCTGACAACTTTCTCCGACTTGGTTCAAGAGGCGACGGAGTGCATACGGCGAGACGCTGCTGGATCGAGACTTCCAGACGATGGTCAGCCGCTGCGGGACGGCGGGACGGGGGCGACCGCGTATGCCGAGGCGGTGGCCGTGTATCTGGCGTTTGCGTTGAGCAAGCAGGCGGACCTCGCCAACAATCTGTGCAGATGGGAACCAGTTGCTCAGTGTCCTCGCAATCTTTTCGGCCGCCAAGCTGTCCCCATGATCTGGGACTACGCCGAGGGGAATCCCTTGGGCGACGCCTCGGGTGGATGGACGGTACTAGTCGACGGCATCGTCAGGGCGTTCTCCAGAGCTTTTGGGGGGAATCTTCAGAACGGCGCTGTGGGCAGTGCTCGGCAGGCAGATGCTGGAATCCTGGATCTGTCGGGCCATCGCGTCATGGCGACCGATCCACCTTACTACGACAATATCGGCTATGCTGACTTGTCGGACTTCTTCTACGTCTGGCTTCGACGCACCCTGGGCCATATTTTTCCAGAACTGTTCACGACACTAGCCGCTCCAAAGGCCGAGGAACTGGTCGCTACTCCGCATCGGCACGGTGGCAAAGAGGAGGCCGAGAGGTTCTTCCTCAGCGGCATGACGCAAGCGATGGGCCGATTGTCGGCACAGGCGCATCCTGGGTTTCCAGCCGCTATCTTCTACGCCTTCAAGCAATCCGAAACCAAAGTAGCAACAGGGACAGCGAGTACCGGTTGGGAGACGTTCCTAGACGCTGCGATCCGGTCCGGCTTTTCGATCACTGGGACGTGGCCAATGCGGACCGAGTTGAACAACCGAATGACCGGAATGGGAACTAACGCGCTGGCCTCCAGCATCGTTCTCGTCTGTCGTCGGCGCCCCGCCGCCGCAAGCGCTGCCACTCGGCGCGAATTCATGACGGCACTGAGGGCTGAGCTGTCCCAGGCGCTTCGCCTCCTTCAGTCCGGCAACGTTGCGCCCGTCGATCTCGCCCAAGCGGCCATCGGTCCCGGCATGGCGGTATACACGCGGTACGAGAGGGTGAGGCGGTGGAAGAGTGGACACTCGTTGTCCGCTCGACTTTGTCACCTGCCAGACTCTCGTCCCGCCTTCCGACGGCCGTCAATTCCAGGCGGGCATAGCAGGTCCCAGATGCGGTCCCAACGACGAGGGTGGAGTTTCGGACCCTCGCGGCGCCGCAACATCCACCCCGCCTTGGGCGAACCCGTCACCCCGCGGGCGGCCCGTTCCGCCAGCAGGCCCCGGACCGGCAGAGGAGCGGGCGATGACCGCCCAGCTGGGCCCGGCGCATCACTGCCCGGCTCGCAAAAGCGCTGGGGCCCCTTCCTCCCCGCAGAGCCCGCCCCCAGCGCACCGGGCCGCGACCGCTCACGTCGGCTCTCCCGCTCGAACCGCCGCCACCACCCGCGCCCGCAGGGCATGGGCGGTGGCGTTCCTGCCGGCGGGCCTCCTCACCCCCGCAGGCCGTGGGAAGCAGAATGCCCACAACAAGGGAACCGCATGGATTCAACTAAACAATGACATGCTCTAGCCGGAACGGATGGCGGTGCCACGACATGCCCTGATCGTGGCGTAAGGAGGTTGCGATTACGTGCCGCCCCGTGTTCAGACCAGCCTCGTTGGGCACCGGGGACGACATCCTCGCGGCGATGCTGCGCGCATCCCCCTCGGTGAGCCCTCCAGAGGTCTCGCCGGCCCGGTCCTCCAGCCGCGCACCGCAGGATCCGTTCTGGATCAGCGGCGTGCCCCCGGCGGTGCTTGGGCCCGACCCGACCGCATCCGGACCAAGCGGCTCAGCTCATCCACCCACGCGACGCTGGTGGGTGGTAGGTCGCCGCGCGGACGTCCGATAGCCGGATGCGGAGTCCCATGTTGGCGCCTACGGCTTGCTGAGGGGGGCACCTCCCCGGGCAGACTCCCGGGCGGGGAAACCATATCTCTCTTGGAAAATCTGCTCGAACACCCCTGTCTCGACCCTCCGACGGAAGCGACGCGGTACGGACCTTCTCGCAGGGACGATTCGGTGGAGATATTACGGTCAACCCTTCATTGAGGAGCGCCGAACAGGCCCCTCTGCTCCGCAGGGACCGGCTGCCGGGTCAGCCGCGTGATCTCCGGCCAGCTTTGGACGAGTGTATTGTATTGCAGTGCCTCGGCCGTGCGCTTTTTCCGGTCGCAGAGCGTGTAGAGTCGGTAGCAGAGTTCGCGAGCAACCTCAGCTCTACCTCCAAGGGCCGCGACGATCTTGGCCGCACCTTCTTCGCCTCGCTCCTTGAGTACGCGGATAAGATGGTGGACCGTCTCCCATGCGGTCAGGCGTGCGTCGACTGCCGGATCCCAAGCGTCGGACAACTCCGCGGGTGGTAACAGGTGCACGGTCCCTCCCCTGGAGTCAAGGATCCCGGCCTCGACTAGGCCAGCAACGCTCGTGTTCTTCGCCTTGGAGAGGATTTCGGCGTTCCCGTAGGCACCCTCGTCGAAGCCGTATTGCTCGAACCAAGCGAGCGCCCAGCGGCTGTCCGCATCGAAGTCCCCTTCCTGCTCGGCGAGGACCTCGTCGAGAATCCGGTTGATGGTTCCCAGCGCTTCGCGAACCGACATCGGCTTGCCTGCGGCATCAAGCACCCTCTCGTACCGCGTGTATACCGCCATGCCGGGACCGATGGCCGCTTGGGCGAGATCGACGGGCGCAACGTTGCCGGACTGAAGGAGGCGAAGCGCCTGGGACAGCTCAGCCCTCAGTGCCGTCATGAATTCGCGCCGAGTGGCAGCGCTTGCGGCGGCGGGGCGCCGACGACAGACGAGAACGATGCTGGAGGCCAGCGCGTTAGTTCCCATTCCGGTCATTCGGTTGTTCAACTCGGTCCGCATTGGCCACGTCCCAGTGATTGTGAAGCCGGACCGGATTACGGCGTCCAGGAACGTCTCCCAGCCGGTGCTCACACTCCCAGCCTCCTCCCTCCGCTCCGACTGCTTGTAGGCGTAGTAGATAGTGACCGGGAAGGCAGGGTGTGCCTGTCCTGACAGGTGACCCATCGCCCGCTCCATACCCGCGAGGAAAAACGCCTCCGCCTCCGCCCGTGTGCCGTGACGATAGGGCGTGGCGACCAACTCTTCGGCTTTCGGGACGGCGAGTGTTGTGAACAACTCCGGGAACACCACCCTCAAAGAGCGGCGCAGCCAGACGTAGAAGAAGTCCGCCAAGTCAGCGTAGCCGATGTTGTCGTAATAGGGTGGATCAGTGGAAACGATTTTGGGGTCGCTCAACACTAACACCGTTGCGTCGATCTGAGCAGAAGCGCCGTGGGGGGAGGAAGGGAATGCCTGTAGGGCCTTCTCAACCCAACGGACTTGCTCGAGCCAGTTGCCGGTCGATGCCGAAAACGGGTTGCCTTCCGCAGAATCCCACACCATTGGCAGGGCTTGACGGGCGAACGTATTGCGGATCGATTCACGACCGGAGTCCCATGAACACACTGTCGAACCACGGTCCGCGGTCCGATCGACAGCGAGCGCCAGATACACGGCCACCGCCTCGGCATACGCGGTCGCCCCCGTCCCGCCGTCCCGCAGCGGCTGACCATCGTCTGGAAGTCTCGATCCAGCAGCGTCTCGCCGTATGCACTCCGTCGCCTCTTGAACCAAGTCGGAGAAAGTTGTCAGGGCGACCAACTGGCGGGGGGTGAAAAGATCACGCCAGTAGAGCATCCCGTATTCCTGCACGCGAAAACCAAGCGCTCGTTGCGGCAGGTTGATTTCAGGAGCGTCCGGCTTCCACGAGGGCTGGGCACATTTTGCGACCTCTTCATTGTCTTGTAACGGCGAAAGGTACACTCTCGCTCGGTCACCGGAGGCAACGATAGCCATCAAGCGCTCGTTCATCCGACCTGCGTTCGCCTCATCGTCAATGTACTCGTATCGGATGGGAGCGTTGGAAAATAGACACCGGAAACTCCCGCGGGCCAGTTTGGTACCCGCCCTGGCCACCTCCTGATCCGGTGGCGCCCCAACCTTCACCGTGAAGCGGTACTGGCGCCCCTCAATCACCGGTTCGACGTACGCCTCCTTCCCCTTCCTGGTCGACAGCATGAAGGTCGACGCCAATGGCACGTCCACATCCGCAAACGCCGGGTTCGGACTCTTTACCGTCCGGGCCCACAGCCATGCAATTACCGTCAGCTCCCGCCCCGCGTACGGCCTCAGGTCCGGCCGCTCCCGTACCATCTCGGCCGTGACCACGACCTTCGGGTAGAGGTGTCCGATCCGCTTCTCCGCCTCGGTGCGCATCCACCGGCCGTAGTACCGTACGTCAGCGGCCAAGCCCTGCGCCCCCGCCCACTCCCGACCGAGGAGCTCTTTGTCACCCCGGGCCTCCGGGTTCACCGGCGGTTTCCCGGCGAACCGGGGCGGGATTTCAATCATCGCCTTGTTGATCAGCACGGCCACCGGGTTCAGGTCGCTGGCGTGGGCGGCCAGCCCTAGCCGCTGCGCCTCCAGGGGCAGCGCCCCGCCGCCCGCGAACGGGTCGTGGAAGGCGGGCAGTTGCTCGGGGGTGAAGAGTGCGGCCGCCCGGGGATGGGCGGCGTTATCCGCGCAGGCGCGCCGCCAACTCTGCCAGATCTCCGCCCGGGCCTGCTCAAGCACCTTCTCGTTGGTCGTGTTCTCCCACTTTACCAACTCCCTGAGGAGCCCGAACAGCCGTGCGCGCTCCAGGTCGGCCGCAATCTCCCGCAGCGCCAGATCCTCGGAACCCTCGTTCACACCCGGCACTTTACCGCCGCCCGCCCGGAGCACTTCCTGGGCCTCGCGCCTTATCCTTGGGTCCGACAGCAGCATGTCGACGTACTCGGACGGGTCATCGACCATCTGCGCGAAGATCACTGCTCGCACCACGGCCAGCGGCTTGCGCGACCACCACAGGTGTAACGTCGACGGGTGTCCGTGCCGAATAGACTTCTCCCGCGCGCCAGCGGTGTTGATCGCATCAAGGGGCAACGCCACTTCGATCAGCTTCTTTCTCATCATTGTGCTCTCACCTTGCGCGCCCACATGGCACCCGTGCGCTCCAGGGTCACGTCCCTATTGGGCGTTCGGAAGACGGAGGTCGAGTCCGGCCGGGTCGCCGAACCGGATCCCAGCGACATCGCAGGCAATCCTCAGAGACCGAATCTTTTGGACATTACTCAAATGTGTAAGCAGCCACCAGTTGCCCGGCAGTGGTACGCCTGTGGCCGCCGACGCCTCGTTCGAGGACAACTCCTGTTTCGTCCGCGCCACGCCACGATTCTTGGTGCGGCGCAATTTCGGGTCGACTCGCGCCAGGAAACCCGGATCACGTTCGGACAAAGTCACGAATATCGCAACGTACGCCTCCTTGGCGTTCCTTGCGCGCTGCTCCTCACCGAGCAGCCAGTAGCGCACGCCAGTCTCATCAGGCGACACGTCGGACGCCCCCGAGCCAGCCACCTTCGTGGCCTTCGATTCTAGAGACGGCGGCGTCGCCAAAAAAGCGGACACGCCGGCCGACCTGCGTCGGGGGCGACGGCCATCATCTGGCTTCAGGCGCCGCAGAAAAGCCGCAATATCCTGTCTCGTGGGACTGCCGTCGGTGAGTGACGAGGTAGCCTCGGTCAGCAGGGAAATCAATCGCTCGTCGAGGTCGCCTTCGACAAGTTGCGCCCACGCACGCGGAATCACCTCTCGCGCCTTGTGTCGATCGAGCCTCGCCTTGAGGTCATCCCGCACGAAATCAACGGCCTGTCCCGACTTGGTGTTCGCGTAGGACAGATAGCGTTCGAGTCTTGCAGCAACATCGTCGAGCGAGTCCGTCTCGATGTCCAGCCTGCTCACGAGGCGTTCCGCATACGTTCCGGCACTCTGCGTGGAGTAGAAGCGCCATTTGACACCGTTCGTCAGCAGCGCCAACGGTGCGCCCGCGTGAAAAGCGTACTCGAACAGCTGACGTTCGCCAGCGGATCGGCCTACTTGCTTCAGTACGTATTCGGTCGACTTCAACTCAATGATGCACCGTGGGTTGCGGTTCAAGCACAGCGCCAAGTCGATCCGCCGTGTTGTGGTCTGAAGTCTCAGCGCGTATTCATCGCGGACCGAGTCCGGGTCGTACACATCCCATCCCAATGCCTGGAGGATGGGCGTAACCATCTGCGTGCGGACCGAGGTCTCGTTGGGGTACGCGTTCCGCGCGATGCCGCGCCGAATAGTGCCGAGAACCGTCGCCAGATCAGTTACTGCCCAGCGCTCTCCGGCCATACCATCTTCCTGGATCGCTGCTCATGACGGCGTCCGCAGGTGTCACCACTCTCCCAGCGGACCCAAATCCCTGAGGAAGGGGAATCGATGAAAGTCCGCGCAATCCCGTATCCTCGGCTTAGCCGTAGCAGAACCGAACCTCCGATGTTAGAATTGTTTGCATATGGTATATTGTACCATTTATACCATCACACGATTCATCGTGCGACCCACAGCCAGCCAAGCTTCGTTCGATGCCGTCGCCGAGGAGGTTTTCCGTCGCTACGGGCGTAGATGGAAGCCGCAGACCACCAAGGTCAACCGGGTGTATCTGCGCAACCAGATCCTACCCTGGTTCCGGGGGCGACCGATCGGCGCAATCACCCGCGACGAGGTGCAGCGCTGGTTCGCCGCCCTGCGCGCGACGCCGGCAGCAGCGAATCGGTCACTACCGATCCTGTCGGTAGTCCTGCGGCAAGCGGAGTTCTACGGCCACCGGCCGGATGGCAGCAACCCGTGCATCGGCTTGAGACGGTATCGGGAGCACGGACGCGAGCGGTTCCTGACCGACGCCGAGATCCGCCGACTCGGGACAGCGCTGGCAGCGCAGACCCCTATCTCCCCACTGGCCGTGGCCGTCGTGCACCTCTTGCTGCTCACCGGGTGCCGGCAGGGCGAGATACGCACGTTGCAGTGGCCAGACTACCGGGCGGGACACCTCTTCCTGCGCGACAGCAAGACCGGGCCGCGGACCGTGTGGCTGTCGTCGCCCGCCCGCTCCGTCCTCGACACGCTTTCCCCGTCTGACACATGGATCTTTCCCGCGCCGACCGGGAGCGGCCCGATGCCCCCGGAGACCCTCTACCGCTGCTGGCGCATCGTCCGGGCGGGAGCAGACCTGCC
Organism: uncultured Binatia bacterium (SeqCode); assembly: GCA_965116085.1. Classification (GTDB taxonomy): domain Bacteria; phylum Desulfobacterota; class Binatia; order Bin18; family Bin18; genus Bin18. The sequence goes on along the minus strand of OZ220487.1, from coordinate 1,696,806 downwards.
CACGCTGCGGCTGCACGACCTGCGGCACAGCTATGCCAGCTTCGCGCTGCGCCGGGGCGAAACCGTACTGACCATAGGCCGGCTATTGGGGCATCGCGATCCGGCCACCACTCTGAGATACACCCACATCGCCGACCCGATGGTGCGCAGCGCGGTGGAAACTGTCGGAGCGGCCCTGGATGCCAAGCCCTGACCCCCCGACCTTCGGGCAGTTCGTTGCGGGCACCTGGAAGACGGACTGCTATGAGCGCTGCAAGCCCTCGACCCGCCAACGCGTGGACAGCGCTTTGCGGACTCAACTGCTCCCGACCTTCGGGGCGCAGCGGCTCGACCGCATCGGCCGCGACGCGGTCTATCAGTGGTTCGACCGCTACAGTCGAACCGCCCCGGCCGGCGCAAACCGTACGCTGGACGTGTTACGGCAGATTTTCAATCACGCCATCGCCTGCGGATACGCCACGGACAACCCAACCCGCGGGGTACGCCACAATCCACGGCCAAAACTGACGCGCTTTCTGGCACGGGCCGAAATCGACCGGCTGCACGCAGCCCTGGACGCCCATCGCGGACGCGGTTCGGGAGAGCAGCAGGCCGAGGTCATACGCCTGCTGCTGCTGACCGGATGCCGCAAGGGCGAGATCCTATGCCTGCGGTGGGCGGAGGTCGACGGAGAGTCTTTGTATCTGAACGATAGCAAGACTGGCCCACGGACGGTCGCCTTGAATGTCCAGGCACGGGCCGTACTCGCTCGTCAGCAGCGGACGGGCAGCGCATACGTGTTTCCCTCGCTGACCGATCCGTCCCGGAGCCGCTCCAGCGAGCTGTCCCTGTGGCGGAAGGTGAAGCGCGAGGCCGGTATCGAGGATGTGCGCCTGCATGATCTCCGGCACACCTTCGCCAGCCATGCCGTGATGCAGTCCGTGCCGTTGCCGGTGGTCTCCCGTCTCCTCGGCCATGCGCACACGCGGATGACGTTGCGCTACGCACACGTCAGCGACCGGACGACTGAGGCAGCGGCCGAGCGTGTCGGCTGCGCCCTCGCAGCCCTTTTGGCCGCACCGGTACCCACCACGCAGGAACCTGAGGCAAGCAGGCATCCGACCAACCGCGGCGAGCCCAGCGGGGCGGGGCACCATGTCAGCCCTGCTGTTCTTGACACCCCGCTGCGCCAGTGAGGTACTGGCGGAAAATATGGAAATGGTGAACACCCTGCCCCCCGTCAGTCCCTTGGCCGCAGAGATGCTTGGCCGACTTGAGCATGGTGGGACCTTTTCTGGCATGCCGTCGACGGGACCTCATAACGGCTTTGGTGAGTCTTAAGGACTCCCGGGAGCGCTACGCCGACCGGGGAAGCCGACAAGCGGCGACGACACGGTGTGGCGCGCCGCTACCGGGGTTCACGTCGCCGGCCGTCGCCACACCGCTGGACGTACTCAGAGGCCAGCGGTCATGTCGTCATCAAGGCGCTGGGCATGCCCCGCTTCGGGCCGTACCCGATGATGCGTACACGCATCATCGGGGCGGGGCGACGATCCACCGTCCGGATCTCAACCCCGCGCCCTGTGCAGCGATCCTTTCCGGTCCATCGGCTGGGGGCCGAAGCGCTCTGGCCGGAGCCCCATGTTCCACGCCATCCCCCCGCCCGCTGGCCGCGGATTCCATTCGGCACGCTGCGCCATGCTTCCCTCCTTGCCCTGCCAGGCTTGATAGCCGACAGTGTTCCACTTTGAACCGTCTTCTTCCCGCCTCTGATTGACTTCCCGTGTTTTCGGCGCCCGCGGCCCTGTTGGGTACCTCCCCCTTCCTTGCGGGCGGCAGGCCCCCTGGACGAGCGTGGCATCTCAAGGCGTCAAACTGAGCCCCTGCCTTATAGCGCCTTCCCTTGAGCTGTGGTATTCATCAGCCTCACTTAAGGGCGTATTCCCAGAAAAATAGTAACGCATGGCGATATCAAACCACGAACGAGTAGGGAAGGCGCTAGAACTGCTCAAGACGGGGCTTGGGCCGTTTGTCGAGCGCGAGGTCAAAGGAGCGGTCGAGTCACGCCGTATCGATGCCTACAGGCTGAGGAACTATGTCGAGGATCCGGTTCTGGCGGACAAATCAATTCCGGAATGGGATGCCGCTGGCTTGTTGAAACTGATGTGGGAGACGTGGAACGACATCTTCCGGGAGATTCTCGGGCCTGCAGAACGTGGTCTTGTTGGTGAACTCCGGGGGCATCGCAACAAGTGGGCGCACCAGGAGAGCTTTTCGAGCGACGATGCTTATCGCGTCCTTGATTCCGCCGCACGACTCTTGGCCGCCGTATCGGCTCCGCAATCGGAGGACCTCGAGCGTTTCAAAATGGAGTTGCTTCGGGTCCGGTTTGAAGAGCAGGCACGTGGTGAGCGGCGCAAGCAGGCGGGGGCCTCAATCCAGAGCGCGGGAGCGGCCAATCTGAAGCCTTGGCGAGAGACGGCGACGCCGCACAAAGACGTGGCGGGAGGCCGATACCAGCATGCCGAATTCGCTGCCGACCTGTGGCAGGTTCACCTTGGCGAAGGGACGGATGAATACCGGGATCCCACCGAGTTCTTCCGGCGCACCTATCTGACCGAGAGTCTGAAAGGGCTATTGGTCGGAGCGGTACACCGTCTCACCGGCAAGGGAGGCGACCCGGTCGTCCAGCTCCAGACCAACTTCGGAGGCGGCAAAACCCATTCGATGTTGGCACTTTATCACCTGTTCTCCGGCAGCAACCCTGCGGAACTCTCCGAGATCGACACCGTCATGCAGGCGGCGGAGGTCACACAGCTGCCCAAGGCGCGCCGCGTCGTGCTGGTGGGCAACAAGATCTCTCCGGGCAATCCGATGACCAAGGATGACGGAACGGTGGTCCGCACTCTCTGGGGTGAGCTCGCTTGGCAGTTGGGCGGGAAGAGGGCCTATGCGAGGATCGCTGCTGACGACGTGAACGCCACGAATCCTGGCGACAGGCTGCGTGAATTGTTCAAGGAGTACGGTCCCTGTCTCGTCCTCATCGACGAGTGGGTTGCCTATGCGCGCCAGCTCCACGACCAGAGCGATCTGCCCGCGGGCGGTTTTGAAACCCAGTTCACCTTTGCGCAGGCTCTGACCGAGTCCGCGAAGCTCGCCGACAACTGCTTGCTAGTGATAAGCTTACCTGCGTCCGACACAACGGGGTCGCCGCACACTCAGGCCGATGACGTCGAGGTCGGCGGCCAGCGTGGACGGGAAGCCCTCGACCGGTTGCGAAACGTCGTGGGACGCGTAGAGTCGTCCTGGCGTCCGGCGAGTGCGGAGGAAGGCTTCGAGATTGTACGCCGTCGCCTTTTTGAGCCGTTCTCGGCAGTACAGTTCAGGGACCGTGACGTAGTCGCCCGGGCGTTCGTGGAACTCTACCGCACTCAGCACCAGGAATTCCCTCCGGAATGTCGGGACAGCGACTACGAGAAGCGGATCAGAGCCGCTTACCCGATCCATCCGGAGATATTCGATCGGCTCTACTCGGATTGGTCGACGCTGGTGAAGTTTCAGCGCACACGCGGAGTGCTGCGCCTGATGGCGGCTGTCATTCATAACCTTTGGGAGAGAGGGGATCGGAGTCCGCTGATCTTGCCTGCGAATATCGCGATCGACGAGCCCCGTGTGCAATTCGAGTTGACCCGCTACCTCGCCGACCACTGGGTACCCGTCATCGAAAAGGATGTCGACGGCCCAAACGCCCTTCCCCTGCGAACTGATGGAGAAGTCCCGAATCTCGGGAAGTTGGCAGCTTGCCGGCGCGTGGCACGAACCATCTACCTCGGGTCTGCACCGACCGCAGATGCGGCACACCGAGGCCTTGAAGACCGGCGGGTCAAGCTGGGGTGTGTCATGCCGGGTGAATCGCCCGCGGTGTTCGGCGATGCGCTGCGTCGTCTCGCCAGCGCTGCGACCTATCTCTATCAGGATGGACCCCGCTACTGGTACTCCACCCGACCGACAGTCGCGAAGCTGGCCGAGGATCGCGCAGAGATGTTGAAGCGTGACCCGGACAAGGCAGTACAGGAACTCGGAGCAAGACTGCGCATCAACCTGCGTCAGATGGGAGACTTCATCCGCGTACATCCGTTGCCCCAATCGGGCCAGGATGTGCCGGACGATCTCGCTGCGCGCCTCGTCGTGCTCGGTATCGAGCATCCGTATGGCAAAGAGCAAGGCACCGCAGCGGAAGTTGCGGCGAAAGCCATCCTTGAGAACCGTGGCACTACCCCCCGCCTTTTCCGCAACACGCTGGTATTCCTGGCCGCCGACAAGACACGGCTTCAGGATCTGGACGAGGCGGTACGTCGCTACTTGGCGTGGGAGTCGATTATTACCGAGCGAGAGCAACTCGACCTGTCGCCACATCAGGTGAAGCAGGCAGAGACGCAGAGGGACGAGGCATCACGCGCGGTAGAGGCACGGGTGCCGGAGACGTACCAGTGGCTACTGGCTCCGGTACAGGACAATCCGCAGGCTTCCGTCGAGTGGCAGGCCATGCGCCTGTCAGGTCAGGACGCGCTGGCGGTTAGGGCCAGCAAGAGGCTCCGCAGCGATGAGTTGTTGATAACAGGGTTCGCCGCGACACGGCTGCGGATGGAACTTGACCGGATCCCGTTGTGGCGCGGCAGCCACGTGTCGGTGAAACAGGTCGTTGAGGACTTTGCCACATATATCTATCTCCCTCGGATCAGCGAACCACAGGTGCTGCGCAACACGATCGGAGAAGGCGTTGCTTTGCTGACGTGGGAGCAGGATTCGTTCGCCTTCGCGGACAGCTACGACGAGGAGGCGGGCCGCTACCGTGGGCTCCGTGGTGGACAGATGGTGACGCTTCCAGACGCGGGCGCTCCAGGATGGCTGGTCAAGCCAGATGTTGCGTGTACGCAGCTAGATGCGGATGGCAAAAAGGCGAACTCGGATGAAGGAGCAGTTCCAGGTAACGGGACAGGACCGAGTGACCAAACCAATGGCGGCAGTGCAGCAACCGACACTGGCGGCGCAACTGAGCCACCACCAAAGGCGGATCAACCGAAGCGCTTCCACGGTACGGTGAAACTGGACGCCATGCGCGTCGGGCGCGACGCAAGCCAGGTCGCCGAGGAGGTCATATCGCACCTAGCCGGGCTCGTTGGAGCGAAGGTCATGGTGACCCTTGAGATCGAAGCCGAGATTCCGTCCGGTGCCCCGGATCATGTCGTACGGACGATAACGGAGAACGGTCGGACACTGAAATTCACGAGCCAGGGGTTTGAGGGGGAGACGTAACCGGGCGCGTGAATGTGTACCGGGGAGTTGGGCAAGTCTCATGACCTGCGTCGCAGTTGCGCACGCTATTTTTCGGCCCCCCAGAGCGCTTCCTTCAGCGTGACGGTAGGGCTGCGATGGCCGCTCGCCTCACTCGTCTTCCTTATCAAGCATCGGCCCGGGAGGGCATCCGGGGAGGCCGCCCGGTGCGTGAGGGAACGCTGTGCGGCGCGCGTCCAGGGCGGAGGCCCGGACGGGGGGCCGCGCGGGGTCCCGTTGGCGCGGACGCGAGGAGGATTCACCCGGTCGCCTGCGGCCGCCATGGCAGGCCAGCAGCGCCTCGCCGCGAAGGTCGTCTGGACACAGGGCGCCGCCCCGTCGAACGACCTCGGCGCTCCGGGTCCGCCGGGCACCCGCAGGCCAGCCAACCCGGGGATCTGGCCCGGCACCCGTAGGGCGCCCCTGACCCAAACGGGCCCACGCCGCCAAGGCAAGGCGGCGAAGGCCCCCCGAAAGGGATCCCGTCCGTCGCTACGGCAGGGCTGGGCGCGCCCTGCTCGTCCGCCCCTCAGGTGCTCACTCGCGCCCGCCAGCTGGGCGCTACTGCTGGGGGCGTGGCGGGCCGGGCCGGGATCGATCAACCGCGGGCTTGAGGACCCCGGAGCAGGCCGGTGGGGCGCGCGGATCTACACGCGCGGTCTCTCTCGCCCCGGGGCGCGCCTGCTCGCAGGTCTCGACCCGGTGGCTGGTCAACCCCCGCCAGCCCCACCCCGTCCGGGGGGCGATTTCGCGCGCCACGACAGGGAAGACGGCCGGCTGCGCCGGCGGATCGGGAACCACGGGCCGGTTCTGCGGGCGCCGGCGCGGGACCGCGCCGCAGCGCACGGCGCGGCGGGCCGTCCGTCTCCTGTGTCCCGGCCGGGCCGGCAGGGTGATCCCGGGCTCCCCCTCCGGCCTGTCGGCCCGGCTACCGCCCGGACCAGCACCTCCACCCCTTCGGGCCTGTCGGCGCACATCTCGTATATGTCACTCTCGCGGTCGGCGACCGCCGTTATCCGTGCCGCTGCCGTCAGGCGACCGCGGGCCCGAAGCCCGTCGAGCCAGCGCGGGCTCTGCTTGTCGCAAAGAGCACACCCCTGCGGGGCCTAGGCCCCGCCGCCCTGACGCTCAATGATCCGGGCGTCCACAAGGCCCCGCAGCCCCCCGGCTCGGCCTCGACCGCACTCGTCACATGCCCGACAAGGCGGTTGCCCAGGCCGTCGTCGCGGAAACTCGTCGGGTCCTGGATCGCCAGCATCTCCAGCCCCGCCGCCCGCGACGCCGCCCCCGCCGCCGCCCGGTCCACAATCTTCTCCACCCTCACCTTGCCGGTCCGCAGCAACCGACCGATCCGCACCTCGCCTGCACGGCTGCCCCCCAGACGCCGGACCAAAATACCTCTCGCCTGTGACACCCTCGGTCGCCCGGTCCGTGCGCTGCTCTCGCCCGGACCGGCCGGCGAGGCGCCACGGGCCCTGCCCTGAAGGACGGGGGTGCGGCCCCGCCCGGTGCTGGCCGCCGCTGACGACCCCCATGCTAGCCGCACCCGTCTCGCCGCCCTCAATGCCGACGCCGTCCTCCCCGGCCATCCCAGGCGCACTCGCCTCAGCGGCGACGACGCCGCACTCTCCAACCCCGCCCCCGTCTCGCACGCTTCTTCCACACGCTCGAACCCTGCCGCCGCATCGCCACCCGAGACGGCCGAACAGCACTCTACTTCCTCGCCTTCCTCCCCCTCGCTGCTGCTCTCGTGTGGAGGCGTGAACGGCGATCGAACCTAGGCGGTGCGCCGCAACAGCTCGGCTAACACTTCACCCTGGCGTTCCAGCGCCTTGCCCAGCACGTCAATCTCCTTGTTGCGCCGGTCGCCCGCTGCCTGCATCTGGAACAACCCCCATACAATGCAGCCCAAGCCTACGCCACTGACGAGAAGCTGGGCGATTTCTCCCCAGCTCGGCCCCTGCATCAAGGCGACCGCCTCCCGCGCCAACCGTAAAAATTCAGCGTCCATACCGTCCTCCTTCCGGACAAAATTTGCGTACCCGGAAAGCAAAAAAAGAGGCTCCGCAGTCCAGGGCCGCGGAGCGGGGGTTATCCTTGACCGTGGATTCCTTTTGCTACGCTGGCAAAAGCGAGGCAGGCAACATCTGCCATAATAGAATAGCGCCCATAGGGCGAACCTTAAAGGCAGGTTTTCCGGCCGCGCCTTTTCTGTGCTTCATAGAGCCCCTGCGCCGCCTCCCCCACTTCCCACTCATCGACCGGAATCTTGATCCCCAGCTCCGTGTTTTCCACCGTTGGCTCCCCGCGCTTGCCCCTGGCGTAGAGATTGAGCACCGTCGCCACTATCCCCATCGTATTGGGGGTGCTCACGCGCCAGGTTCCGCAAGGCGTGGATGCCACCGATCCGAACGGCAAGAAAATCGTGACCCAGCATTTCAATGGTGCGCTGGTATCGGGCATTAGAGCAGAATTCGATCATGTTGTTCTGTCCCCGGCGGCGTTGAAGGAGTTCGTACGTTCTCTTGCGTTGAGAAGGTTTGGGAGATGTGGCCGATGGCGTTCCACAAGCCGTCGCCGGTGCTCTCTGTGGCCTTTCGGAGCCGTGCTTTGAGCTTTGCGAAGGCGAGTTCGAGGGGATTGAAGTCGGGGCGGTAGGGGGGCAGGAAGAGGAGTTGGGCACCGGCGTCCGCGGGGATCTGGCGGGCGGGGGACCCGTGTGGCTTGAGAGATTGTCCACACCGACGAGGGCGCCGGTGCGCAGTGCGGGGACGAGGACCTGTGGCTCCTGTCCGCGCCAACCGCTGACAGCACTCGAATACGAAGCTCAAGGGAAAGGCCTCTCGACGTACAGGACGGCCTCCTCCTTCCACCCGACTGCTTGAAGCACCAATCCAAAGCCCCGGGAATCCTCCCTCGATTCAATCAGATCAGATCGCGCTCTAAGCACTCCCATTTCCGCGACCGTGACTTGCCGCCGGGCAACAAGGCTCCACCAAAGCGCCAAGAGTATCGCCAAGGATGTGCCTCACAGCAGGACAAGGTTTCTGGTGGTCTCCGCTTCCTGTTTGAAAAATTCCCATGAGCCGGCCGAAACCACACCCGCCGACACGAGGAAGCCCACAGTTCAAACCATGGCGATTTGTCCCCCTCCGTCTCCACTTCATCAAGGTAGGCGGTGTGCTCCCGCGCCCGCTTCTCCTCTTCCGCGCCGTTTTTCGCCTCCCGTGCTATCCGCATCCCCCCGGCTAGGTCCACCACCGCCCTCAACTCCTCCCTCGACCAGCGACGACGCTCACTTCCACTCATACGCCCTTCCTCCTCCCGCCCCTGCCTTAAATATGAATCCGCTCGATTTCATCCAACGAGACCTCATCCAGCAGGCGGTTGTAGAACTGCGTCGTCCGGGTCGAGGCATGGCCGGCAATCCGGGCCGCCGTCTCCAGCGTGACCCCCGCCCGGAGATATTCGGTAATCCCGGTGCCCCGGAAGCTGTGCGCGCAGACCTCCGCCGGCAGGCCCGTGCGCGGCGCTTAACCATCTTCAAGGCGTCGGTCCGGTCCATCGGCCGACTGCTGAGACGGTCGCTCCCCCGCCGGGTGCCAGCAGAGGGAAACAAGGGGCCTTTCGGGTCGGACGCCAAGCCGACGCGCTCAATGTACTCACCCGTCCAGGCCTGCGCCATATGATGCGCAGGAACGATCAGATACTCCCCCCCCCCTTCTCGTGCAGCCGGAAGTAGGACCGTTGGCCTTGGGGGTAATAGTCGGCCACCCGCATCGCCAGCGCCGCGCTGACGCGCGCAAAGCCGTACACCATCAGGCCTATCAGTGCCCGGGCCCGCAGCCCGATGAGCGTGGCCGAGTCCATGCTGTCGAGCAAGCCGCGCGTCTCGGCGGACGTCAACACGGGGGTCTTGCCCGTGTTGATGATTCGTTTCGGGCCGCGCACCGAGCTCGCCGGATTGTCGGGGACCACCTGGGCCCACGACGAGCCAGTCAAAGAGCTGGCGCAAGGCGGCCGGATGTTGCTTGACGGTGGCCGACGCATACACCCGCCCGAGCTACTCGATGTAGCCGACGACATGCGAGGGCTCGATCTGGGCCAAGAGGAGCGCCTGGGCCTCACACCAGTCCGCGAAGCGGTAGGCTGCCGTGACGTAGGCCATCCGGGTACTGCTGCAAGTTCACGTCCCTACTCACGGACAGGCTTTGCTCTGATTGCCACCCGCTCAAGCTGTTTTAAGACCGCTGACAACTGCAAGCCCCCTGAAATCCCCATTTCATGAAGCAATCCGAAAAACGGCACGCTCATTTGCCGTATCTGGACGATATCACCGGGCCGAAGGGTAATGGATCTATCTTTTTCAGAGCCTGGCACGGCCCCAGAGTGCCCAGGGAGATTCGGAAACCTGGGTTTCTGAGATGTATCTATGAGGTCCGGTCCCTGGTCCTCAGCTTGGTTCAGCCGTCTTCCCTCCCACCAATCCTACCTGCGCCCTTTCCTCATATCCCTGCCCCGCGCGTGCTCTACATTACCCGTCGAGCACGCGGTACACCGTTGTGTACCGGTCAGAATACACTTTTTCCATGAACGGATCTCGGTCGGCAAGGGCAATGAACTTCCGGTGCTTGTTATCGGTAAAAGCGTAGGCACAACCAAACTTCTGAAAAATGACCCTGGCCGGCAGGCGCACCCTCCCTCTGGTGATGTCCTTCCAGCGTTTATAGCCCTCGGGGTCTTTGAGCTGCATAAAGTCGGGATCAAGCCCAACGATATAGGTATTATGCGTATTAAAGAAAAACAGACGGGGAAAGTCGTCCCAGTCGGTGTGAAACACACGTGCCCCTTGGGGCGTGTTGTGGGCTAACCATTCCGCTCCGCCCTGATACGCCTCAGACGGCGGGAGGCGGTGAATATCGTGCCAGGCGGCTTGCACGGTGACGTGCAGAGCGGCAACGAGCAGAAGGCTTGCCAGAACGAGCCCGCCAATTTTCTTCTCTGTCCAGGCAATGGAACCGACATCCAGCGTCTTCAACCACTCCCGTGTTCCAACCGCGAAGAGCAGCACGGCCACCGGCGGGTAGTATTCGACAAAACGGCGCGATTTGAACAACAGGAAGGCGTACAACGTGGCGGCCAAAAACAAGAAAAGCCGCGGGGCGTCTTGGCGCCATTCTTCCCTATTGGTCAAGAATATGGCGCCGCCATAGGCGAGATGCGCTCCAAGTGACAGGCTCAGCAAATCCCAGGAATTATATGGCCGCCACTCTCCTCCGACCGATGTCGCATACTCCACCACGAACAGCTTGGGGACAATGTGGTCCCAGAGAAGAAGGACATTTTGTGGAAAGTACGGATGGACGATCAGGCCGCAGGCGACTCCAATACCCGCTCCAATGAGAAGAGGATATTCAAAAGTACCGTCAACGAGATAGCGCGTCAGGAGACCGATCAGCACCAGGAGCAGGAGCAACGGGAAGGCATTGTACGCCCACACAAACAGCATCGCCACGATCCCGAGGCCAACCGGCCGACGTTTCAGAATCAGATACATCGCCAGCAATTGGAACGCCAACCCCAGGCTTTGTCCTCGGGCCATACTCATCCGATACAGAAACGGGTGTGACGACGCAAAGAGGACGAGCAGCCAGACAAACGGATAGCGGACCTCGTAGGCCACAAGAAAAAAATAGAACACGCAGCAGGCAAAAACGGCGAGGGCCACTGCGCTCCATTTCGACGCCAGGCCCAAATCGGCAAAGGCGGTGAAAGGGGCTTGCAGCACATGCAGCAGCATATGGCGGTCGCTGTAGCCGTGCTCGTCCAGAATGGTGAGAGGCAGCCAGGGGAACGGAATCGGGAGACCCTGCTGGAGGGTCAATTGTGCCATCTTGATATGATGGTATCCGTCGTTGCCCACGACATGCGGGCTGGCAAATTGGATATAGGCAAGGAGGGTTCCGGAGATCGCGACGGCGCTCACGACATGGACAATGGAACGCCGATCCACCATAGGAAGAATGCGGCTGACCAGAGCAGTCATCGACCGGGGACGCTCAGGGTGAGATGGGACGGAGCAGTTTCTGTCTCTGACATAAAAACTTTATTTAGTTCCGCAGGAGACGCCCCAATTCGGCCTCTAGCACGACGATGCCGACATTCCCTTAATTATCATCGTCGTCATCGTTCTCGTTGTCATTCTCGTTCTCGTTGGTGTTGGTGTTCCCGTTCCCGTTGGTGTTGGTGTTCCCGTTGGTGTTGGTGTTGGTGTTCCCGTTGGTGTTGGTGTTGGTGTTCCCGTTGGTGTTGGTGTTGGTGTTCCCGTTGGTGTTGGTATTCTCGAGATGGTCGCTCAGAGCATTCCGGTCAAGATCGTCGTCAGGAAAGCCATCCCGGTCGGTGTCATTGTCAGCAAAGCCGTCAGAATCTGTATCATCGTCCCGTACGCCATCGGCGTCCTGGTCAGCTACAAACGAGATCGCCGTAAGCTTACTAGAGGGCGGGTCATATTTGAGGACGCCCGTCAGCGATTTCCCGCCGATTTCTATCCCCTCTACTAATATTTCCGTCTCCCCCACGATGCTGAGCTTTGCCCCGCTCAGATCAATTTCAACGTTCCGAGGATTTTCATCTCCTGGCGGATTGGACACCAGGAAGCGGACGCTGCGGATTGCGGCTTCCCCGTTCATATCCACCGCTCTGACCGTCATCCGATGGACACCGTTTGTCAGTATCCGTGAATTCACCCCGAGCGCATATCCAGAGAAGTCGGCATCGGGGATATCAGGAAACGCACGGCCAACATCCATCCGCTCTCCGCCATAACCGGCAGGGGTAGGGCTTTGCTTGTCAAACGATATCTCCACGTGGTCAATCGGTGCGGTGACGCCGACTGCCCAGCCCAGGATGTTGAACAGCCCTGAGACGTGTTGCCCGCTGGCTGGATTATCAATGGCCAATCGCGGCGGAGCAGCCGCAGCGCTTGAGAGCCAGAGGAGGCTGCACACCATCCCCATGGCGACATGCATTTGCCAACACGCACGGTTTCTCTTGCCGTCCTGTTTACGCTTTGGCATCAGTTCCCCTAGTCTTGGGTAGGCAAGGAAGGTTTTCAATTGATTTCCCTGAGCCCATCCCCCTTCATAGCGTACGACATCCGTACGGCCACCATAGACATCTGAGACAGCGGCCTGTCTTTCTCCATTGAAAATATCCTCCACAATTCGCCTCCCAAGGACGCTGTACCGTCCGTATGGGCCTACCTCCCAGCATATTCCTCAACGCTGTGTTCGACAACCTCTTCGAGCGTCTAGGGAACACCGTAGAACGCCACCCCGGCTCGCTCGCAGGCGACCTTAATCCGGTGTTCATACCGTCCGATTTTTCCGTCTGTGTTGTAAATGACTACAGCGGGTTTCCTGCCCGTCAAATGGGCTGCAAAGAGCACTTGCTGGACGCTGTCCAAGCTGCTCCGCTTGTCTATGCCGCCCTCGTACACCGTGTCCGCTGTCTCACAATCCACTCGGACATAACTCGTCCCGGCTGGGTAGGTGTAGTCGACCGGACTTCCGTCTCTCCGCCCATGCTGGCGCAAAAGGCAGCGTTATGGCGTCCTCTTGCGCCTAGGCCTGGACAGAGGTGTGGAGAGGAGGAGACAGACGGCAATGATTCGCATTAAAAGTGACATACCCTTCTCCTTCCTCAGTCCTGATAGCCCACTCTGCTGTCGAAACGCCTACTGGTGTCCATTATTCATCATTCATCCTGAGCGGGACTTGCCTCTTGCGGAAATACGGGCGAAGCCCATAGAGAGGACGAGTCCGGCCAGGGCTGGCGCCTCTCTCCACGATTCCCTCGCGTTCAATCTGCTGGAGCCATCGTCCGACCGTCCGGCGCGACACGCCGAGACCGGTGGCCAAGAGCCCCTGCGTCCACCAGAATTCATCGCCGCGGGTCCACATGAACCCGATCAGAGTGTATTTGGCCGTCTTCCCTGTGAGCAAACCCGACAAGTGAGACTGTTGCTTACTGCTGCTTATGGGCAGGCCTCATCGCCCAGACCCTCGCCTTGTGTGACGGAGAACTGGGCCATGTAGTCGAGTAGAGATTGCATGGCAGGCGTCTACTTCTTCCTCGAATTTCTCAACCGCATCTGGTCGAGCTCTAGCAGGAGCGCCTGACCCTTTTTACGCCTAATACCAGCGGCCATGGGTAAGAACCGATAAGCCTCTCTCGGCGAAGGTTACCCCCTTCGGTGCGAGGGCCCGACTCGGGGAACAGGCGACGGAGGGGATGGCTCTCTATCGGTTCCAATCAACGACCGTTGGGATAATATCGTATGGAATGCGTCGGCCACCGTAGCCTGAATCTCGTTCAAGGGCTCCTCCGGCCTAGCGGCTAAAGAGTAGACCTGTAGCAATCTCACCACTCTCCTTTGGTATTCGGCAGGGTGCTCACGCGCGAGATCCACCAGGGCATGGATTCCACCGGTCCGTAGAGAATCAAGATCGTGGCCGAGCATTTGACGGCGCGCTGGTATCGGTCAGCGAGCAAGCCCCCTTGCGCGATTTCGGCTTACTTCTGTGCGACTTCGGCTTGCTTCTGCGCCGCTTCAGCTTACATACGTGCAACCATGCTACGCCACAGCGCCAAACCTATTGCCAGGAGTGCCCCCCAACCCAAGGCAAGGTTTCTGATAGTCTCGGAGTTCTGCACGAAGAAGTCCCAGAGGCTGACCGAAACATCTATCGCCACAAAGACATAAATCACGATGGCGATAGCGACAGCGATTATTATTCCCATATCGCTTCTTTCTCGGTTTTGTATGGAGTCCGCCCCCACACCGGTTCCGCCCCTTCCTGGGCGGGGAGATGGTTGAGGCCCCGCGGGGTGACGCGCTGCACGTGGGACAGCCCCTCGGCCGCGAGCCGCACGAGGGGCGCCCCCTCCGACCGCGCACGCCAGCCCCTTCCGGCCCCGCGCCCCGCCCTCCAACTCGCTACGCTCGGCCCCCCGCAGCTTGCTCTCCACCGCCCCCCGCCTCACCGGGCGCCCCCATCCAAGACTCCACGCAATTGGACGCATTACGCGAACGGGACACAAGTGTTCATATATTTCGCTCACCAGTCGCACACCCCGGCACTGGCCGCCCCCACCGGCCGAAAAATCAGCAGTTTTTCCAGCACCGCCTGCCCCAGCGTTTTTCGCGGGGCGGCTTCCTCCGCCGGCCCAACCGGCCCTGCCACCCGTGCGGGCCGGACATACGTCAGCTCTTTGACGGGCTGCTGCCCGAGATGCCGCCGCAACTCAAACCAGGTGATCCACAGGCCGGTTCGCACATACCCCGCCCGTAAAGCAGGGTCGGATGTGGCGAGAATGCGCACCGAATCGGCGAGGAATCCGCCGATATCCAGACTATACGGGACGATAAAATGATTGGAAGTGGCGGCGTCCAGATTGAGATTCGAGTACATTTGCCAGGCGGTTCGGGTTTTCAGGCCCAGATACGGGCTCAGCCCATTCAGCACCACCAGCGCCGGTAAGAGCAGCAGGACGCCGGCCACCCGCCGCCCCGGCTGAGCCTCGATGGGAGCAAGGGGGATGGGGCGGTCGCTCGGTCGGCGCGCAGCGCACGCGAAGCGCACCACGTTGCAGCGGCCCAAGAACCCGCCACGGCGCAACAGCGTGATCGCCAAGCCCAACCACAGCCCGCTGAAGCCGAACGCCGTCACTCGCCACGCCTCAGCGGGAAACCACCAGGCCAACCCCACGATGAGGCCATACCCCCCTAGAAAATGGAAGCGGCCGAAGTACCCGGCGACCGGCGACCGGGCGAGGCTGTCGGCGCGAGACGCTGGCAGACACACCCATAACACGGCGAACATCACCGCCGAGAAATTATAGAACACGTGGGGCGCATCCAGGGCCAACAGCATATGGAAGCCTGCGCCGAGCAGACACGCGGCCTGCCGCCAGCGCGGGACCGCAAGGCCTACGGCCAAGAACAGTTCTGCCGCCAGGGTGGCCCAAATGACGGACGTCCCCATTCCTGGGAGGGCCGCAAGGCCCACGAGGGCCAGGGTTTGCTCCAAAAATTTGACCGCGCAGCTCATATCCGGATTCAGAAAGTCCGCATTCAGTTTATGGAAGAAGGCAAAAAAGTAAAAAAGGACCGCCGAGATTCGGACGGGAGGCGTCAAGGTCTGATACAACTCCCCGAACTGGAGGCCTGCCCGACCACCCCTCAGAGCCCCGGCGCCCGCTGCGCCTAGGATGGCGAGGCTCACGATCCCGGTCAGCAGCCAATGATTCGGAACAAACGGCAGATAATAGGCCACATCCAGGAGTTGGACGCCAGCCAAGCCCAGCAGGCGGCCGACTGAGGCCGGGCGGTGTATGACGGCCACGGCTGCCAGAACCAAGCCGGCCAGCAACCACGCCGGTGGGGAGAGAGGCGGGGAAAGCTGGAAAACGGGGGGCCACGCAATATGCAGCAGAACCGCCGCGGCGTAGAGCAGGGCGAAGAGGGTGGCAGGGGACACGGCAGCGGGTCGTTCTTTAGCGGGTAGGGCAGACGAAGCGGGTTCCATACCACCACTCTCCCTTCGTCGAGTCGAGACCGTCCCGCATACGGGCGATTTCTGCACCTCTTCTCATCTCAGCCCCTCTTCCGAGGTCTCACTTGCCAGCCTACCTTTTCCCCCCTTGAAGGGGAATGCAAGGGGGCGGATAGCGAACCACCGGAGGGCATTTTCCTGGCTTCTTCCCTGGTAATCTGAGCGAACTTGGTACTGCCCTAGGAGCTAGATATGCACGGAAACCGGGGAGAGCCTGCGAGGCATATTTGACGCGGTAGGGTATTTTGAATGGGGGAAGGGGGAAAGAGGCATGGTTTTCGATCTCGAACCCGCGGGCCGGTTTTGAAACGGTGGTCCGGGGAAGTTTTGAGAGGTCCGGGGCAAGCGGATCAGAACCGTTTGGGCGGAATTTTCAGCAACTAGGCGCAACGCTGCTGTCTCAGCGAGGCAGAGCGCAAGCCGGGGACGCGGAGCGGGCCAGGGTTCGGGCCTGTTCCACTCATAAACATGCTTATGGTCTGCTCGGTGGATGGATCTCCCTCCAGCGCACTCCGCCCGGACCGGGCCCCTTCTCCCGGTGCCACGCGGCCTTGTTCGCCTCTCCCGTCGCCAAGGACACATCGCCCTGGTGTCTGTGGCCGAGCAGGGCGGCCCCGGGCGCGGGGACCCGGCCCGATTGGGCACCTGATCCCCCATCTCCATCCGGCTGCCCCGCTGGGTCGCAAACCGGCGTGCGCGCTCGGGTCTTCGCGCAGCGGCCACGAGAGCAGCTCGGGCGCATCAATCTGGGCCCTGTCGATAGCCCGCCCCCTCGCCAAGGGACATCCTGACGAAACGGGAGCCCTCAAACAAACGGCCCTTCATTCCTCGGTCGGTCCCGAGGCGGCGGGTCCCCCCTCAAGCTTCAGCTGGTTGCCGCGGATACTCGAACTGCCATCGTCCGCTCGCGCTCGCCAGGGCAGGCCCACGACGCCCCGGCGGGCCGCCAGTGGATGAATCGCCCGTTCCCCGAGAGTCCCGCGCTGCTCAGGAACCGGGCGTAGGAAAGCACCGCGCGGCACTTGGCCGGGGCGCGGGGGGAGGAGCCCGGGGGGCCGCCACTGTGCACCCGGGTTGCATCTGGGGAGGATGACCCGGAGAGGGATGAGCCGCACGACGGAATCGCGCGGTTGTTTCGTCGCTTGCAGGGATGCTGTCGCCTCTGCTCGCGATGCGAGACACGCCACGTGCCAAGTTCAATCGACATTCAGGATTCCCTTGGAAGGGATGAGGTGATGTATGGTGCTCCCACCGATTGTCGGGGGGAGGGGGGGGCGATGGGGCAACACGCTGAGGGGAGGAGGCGCAGGGGGTCCGCCTCGCAGGGCGGCGGTGGGGCAAGCCGGGCGCTTCGGGGCAGGCAGCAACGCGGGGCGGTGGGGGCGGCGCACAGGGGCCCCCGGGCGCGCTGCCGCCGCGCCCGGGGCAGGGGAAGTCGGTACATACGCGTGTCCCCCGCGGGGCCCAAGCGGGGGGCGGGCTCAGGCGCGGGGGTGCTCCCGAGGGGGCCTGACGCCCACAAGACCCGGCGCCGGTGCCCCTCTCGGTCGCCCGCGCCGGGTGCTCCGCTCGCCCGGACCGGCTGGCGATGCGCCACGGGCTCTGCCCTGAGGGGCGCGGGGGCGGCTCCGGGGCCGGGGCTTTCGGGTCGGCCGGTGTCGGCCCTGCCCTGAGGGGCGCGGGTGCAGCCCCGCCCCTGCCCTCCGCCCCCGTCTCGCCTCCCTCAAGGCCGACGCAGTCCTCCCCGGCCCTCCCAGGCGTACGCGCCTCCTCGGCGATGACGCCGCACTCTCCCGCCCCCGCCTCGTCCGCGCCTTCCACACGCTCAACCCCTGCCGCCGCCTCGCCACCCGAGACGGCCGAAAGGCCCTCGACTGCCTCGCCTTCCTCCCCCTCGCTGCCGCTCTCGGATGGAGGCGATGAATGGCGATTGAACCTAGGCCAAGCGGTAACAACTGTCACCGGCACATGAGACAGGAATCTGGACAATCGTGCGGACATACAACCTGGATAATATGAGCCAGAGTCCCTCCCCTTTGCCGCAGGCTTTATTATAGCGCCGCTCAGAAATCCAGGAAAGAAACGACGCTCTCAAAGGTGTCGGGGGTGTTTGGCAGTAGAGTGCTGCCGGACAAAGACTCCCGCCCGTACAAGCCAGATACCCGCAATCACCAGAAGGGTCTGCGTGCGACCATTGGCATCCCGTAGTCCGCGGCACGGCCCGAAGAGCCAAAGATCCTGCACCAGCGTACGGTGCTTCCACATCCAGAAGATGGCTATCGCCCGCTCCTCTGCGGTCTGCGGAACGGCACCGTCTGGCAGGGAAAATTCTTGGCCGGCCAAGCGAACCTGTCGAGAGGTATAGATGGGGTCGAAGAGCAGGGCCGGCCACCAAAAGGCGACAAGGACGGTGGCAAGCTGGCACAGCCAGTTCAGCCAGACGTCCGAGGCGGAACGCCTGCGTCTCTTCCCTGTACGTCCGCGCAACATGCTCTTGTCCTTAGTCCGCTCTTTGGAGTTGCGCAACCGCAGCGAGGGCGGTATGAGATGTGCATTCTTTCAACGTGGTAGTGGTTCAGGTCCGTAACCGGACGGAGAAAGAAAGGATAGAGAAGTATGCCAGTAAAGAAGACACTCCTAACGCTGTGCGGGCTCTGTTTCGGTGCCCTTGTCGCGACTACCCCTGTCGGAGCCGAGAACGGCTACCCAGAGGGTTACACTCCCTCAAAACCGGCAGAGACGGGGGCGACCAATATCCTGGCCCGGTTCGGGGCGCTCAATACCTATGTGAACGACCGACTGGAAGCCGCGGGCGGGGACAAGGCCCCAGAGTGTTTCAGGAACTGCCTGACAGTCCAGATCAACAGCATCCTGGAGTGTCTGGACCAGAAAAACACCTATGCG
Organism: uncultured Binatia bacterium (SeqCode); assembly: GCA_965116085.1. Lineage (GTDB taxonomy): Bacteria > Desulfobacterota > Binatia > Bin18 > Bin18 > Bin18. The sequence goes on along the minus strand of OZ220487.1, from coordinate 1,677,970 downwards.
ACCAGTGAGCCGTGCGAAAAAGACGCCGCCCGGCACGCCGTCCAGTGCGACCCCAAATGTACGGGCGGATAGCCTCTTTTTCCGTCCGTTTTCTCGCGTGCAACAGCACAAGGAAAAAAGGGCGGCCAGGCCGCCCTTTTTTCCCTTTCGTTCTGACCGGGATTTAGCCCTTCATCAGGGCGGCCAAGGCGGCCCCTTGTTCGCCCAGCACCTTCTTGGTTGACTCTCGTTCCTGGATGCGCTGCCACCAGGCGGCCAGTTTGGGCCGGCCTTCCAGCGGCTTCTTTGAGCCGAAGTTCGGCAACAGATTATCCATGAGGAACAGGGTCGGTGCGATGGCCGCATCTGCCAAGGTGAAAGCATTGCCAGCCAGCCACGGCCCATCGGAAACCGACGCCTCAAGCTGATCGAGATTCTCATTCACTTCGGCGATCTTGTCAGCGATGAATTGGTCGTCCAGGTCCTGGCCGAACAACTTGGGAAAACACGCGCGCATCGGCGGATCAATATACAGATCGTGATAGCGCGTAAGGGAGCGGACCGCGGCTCGTCCCTCCGCATCGTTCGGCAGCAGCGGCGTCTCTGGGAATTTGTCCTCCAGGTACTCGTTAATGACTTCCGACTCGGCAATGAGTTCGCCGTCGTCGGTCTTCAAGGCCGGGACTTTGCCCGTAGGATTGATTTTTTTGTACTCTTTTTGGCCTGGGTTTTCACGCGGGTCGAGGAACTCGATATTCAGCCCTTTTTCATAGGCCGCGACCCGGCACTTTCCCGCAAAATTACTGAGCGGATAACTATACATCTTCATACGGACCCCCTTCTATGGAGAATTTTTTGAGCCCCCAGACTATCCTGGACTCCGTCGATGAAGTCAACCGAGGCGCGGACGCTTCAATGCCGAGCGTACGAGACCTCGAACCGACGAATCCAGATCGGGTCGCCGTTCTCGCTGCGCAGACTGATGGTTGCCCCGGACGGAACGGGATGGTCAAGGAATTTTCTGTCCCGGTCCCATGTTCTCTTCACGTCGGTCCGCCACACCTGAACGCCGTCGATATGGACCAATATTTTCCCCTTGAGCCCGTAGTCCCGCCACTCTCCGACCACATTGGTGATGCGCGCCGCGCCGCGCGGCAGCCGGAACGTCAGCACGTTGGGTTGGCTGGGACAGGGGCGCTTCCCGGCCGCGTTTCCGCCGAGACACGTCTCCTTCCGGATAAAGCCATAGGAGTACGCCCGAGAGGAAGGCGGGGCTGGCTCAAACGTTGACACGAGCCTTCCGTCCAGCGCACGCATATCTTGCTGGAGGTGGGTCAGGATGAACTCTCCCTCTCGGTCCGGGGAAAATCCGTACGACGTGCGGACATTTCTGAGCGCGCCGGTCAGCTCGGCATAGTGTTTACGCGACGTGCCGGTTCGGGAGTAGACGGACTGCCGAAAACGGAGCGCCGCCTCGTGTAGCGCCCGGGTGCTGGAACTAGGCCGGTGGGCGCGCAGCAGCGAGGTGCCGCCGACAATCCGGTCGATCAGCCTATCGAGTTCCGCCCCATGCACAGGAGGCGCAGGGAGCACCCACACCAGGACGCCGGCCATAATCAGCTTCCATTTGGGCTGGCGACTCATCATGGGGAGTATATGCTACCGCCCCTTCCTTTTCCACTGCAGAACGTTTCGAGGCGGTCAGTCCGCCCTCGCCCCCATCGGTAAAGTCCATCCCGAGACGCACCGCCCCTCTTGCTCTTGGCAGAGGAGGCAGCCCCGTGTATTGCTAGGGGAGGGTGTGCGGTGCCAAGCAGGGACGGTTCGGGTGAGGCCATCAGCCTCACCCGAACAAATGAGGGGAGTGTTCGTGGAATTCGGATTATTTTCGTTATTCGACTTTTTCCGAGACCGCCAGGACGAGAGCCAGTATTTTCAGGATACGCTGGAGCTGAGCATTCTGGCCGAAGAGTTGGGATTTGACTCGGTCTGGTTCGGAGAGGAGCATTTCTACTCCTTTGGGATTTGTCCGAGTCCGCAGATTTTCCTAACCGCGGTCGCCCGTGAGACTTCGCGGATTCGGCTGGGCACGGCGATCAGCCTGCTCCCATTCGAGCACCCCCTCAGGAAGGCCGAAGACTTTGCCATGCTCGATATCCTGAGCAACGGACGGCTCAACTTCGGGGTCGGGCGCGGCATTATCGCCAAACACTTCGAGGGCTTTCGGGTCCCGCTGCGCGAGAGTCGCATGCGCTATGAAGAGGCGCTGGAAATCATCCGCCGTGCCTGGACCGAGGACCCCTTTGAGTATCAGGGCGAGTTCTGGCAGGTCCCCCCGTTATCCCTCGGACCCAAACCCGTCCAGCGGCCCTACCCGCCGATCTATCGCGGGACGATCAGCCGGGAGTCATTTGAGGGGGCAGGGATTGTCGGCGATCATGCGTTCATCGTCCCTTGGCTCACCGGCCCCCATCCCTCGGTACGGAAGCGAGTCCGGCGCTACCGGACCCTGCTCGAAGAAAACGGGCATGGTCAGAAGCGGACCACCTGTATCTTCTTTCTGTTCGTGGACCCGGACCATCAGGTGGCCCTGCGCGAGGGACAGGCCGTTACCCGCGCCTACACCGACCTGTTCACGGATATGATCCCGGCGGCATTGCTCACGAAGATGCACACCGCCGATCCGGTCAGACAGTTCATCGACTTCGCCCGAGCCATGCCCGACCAGATTGAGGAGCGCGCGGTGGTCGGCACCCCGGCTGAATGCCGCCGTCGGCTCCACGAGTTGGACGATGAGTTCACGCTGGACCAGGTTGCCTTTTATTTTCACGCCGGAGCGCGCGACCCCAAGCGGGCGCGCTATGGGTTGGAATTGTTCGCCCATGAGGTCATGCCGGAATTTCGTCCATCTTAGACTCGAGGCATAAGATCACTTCGTCCTGCCTGCCTACGGAATTTCTCATGGAGTTCGGCCTGTTTGCTCTCTTTGATTTTTTCCGCGGCAAGCAGGACGAGGCGCACTATCTTCAAGGCACCCTTGATATCTGCGCCCTGGCCGAGGAACTCGGCTTTGACTCGAGCTGGCCGGGTCAGGAACACTGCCATGCGTTCGGCATTTGCCCCGGTCCGCAAATGTTTCTGACCGCCGTGGCGCGCGAGACCTCGCGCATCCGGCTGGGCACGGCGGTCAGCCTGCTGCCATTCGAGCATCCCCTCAGGGAAGCCGAAGACTGTGCCGCGCTCGATATCCCGGGCAACGGCCGGCTCAATTTTGGAGCCGGACGCGGGATTATTCCCCGGCATTTTGAAGGATTTTGTGTGGATCAGGCCGAGAGTCGCGCACGCTGCGAAGAGTCTCTTGAGAGTATGCGACGGGCCTGGACTGAGAACCCCTTTGAGTATCGGGACCGCTTCCGGCAGGTGCCATCGTTATCTGTCGGCCCCAAGCCGACCCCAGCCGCCTCACCCCCCGGTCTATCGCGGCACCCTCGGCCGTGCATCGTTTGAGGGTGCCGGGGAAGTCTGAGACCATGCCTTTGTCGTTCCGTGGCTGCGCGCGCCCCATCCCGAGATTGTCTCCCGTCTCCAGCACTACCGCGCGACATTGCAGGAACACGGACATGAGCCAACACGGACGACCGGTATCTTCTTTCTGTTCGTGCACAGCGATCATCAGGAAGCCGTACGTGACGCGAGAGAGACCACCCGGTCTTATACTGAGTCAACCACCTCATTTGTGCGCCGTGATGCCCTCCAGCGGGTCCCGAGGCATGACCCCATGTGCTCCTGCCTCGAATTTATTCTTTCCATGCCGGACGATGTGGAAAGACGTGCGGCGGCGGGCGCCCCGGCCGAGTGCCGACGTCGGCTGTACGGGCTCGACGACGAGTTTGGTCTCGATCAGGTGGCGTTCAATTTTCACGCCGGTGGCCGCACCCCTCAGCAAGCGCGGCAGGGGTGGGAGATGTTTGCCAAGGAAGGGAGGCCGGAGTTTCACGCATAGGGGTGCAGTCCCCTCGCTCACAGGTTATAAACCGAAAATGGAAGCGAGGGAGGGACCATATGTTGCTCAAAGAAAAGATCGCCATCGTGACGGGAATTGGGACCGGCATGGGTAAGGCCATTGCCCTCCGGTATGCCAGAGAGGGCGCCCATGTCGTAGGCGCGGAAATCAATGAGGCTACCGGCGAGCAGACTGCGGCCGAGGTGAGCGCCCACGGTCGGCGCGGTCTCTTTGTCAAGACGGACATGGGCCGAGTGGAGGACATCAACGCCATGGTCGCCACGGCAATGGAAACCTTTGGCCGGATTGATATGCTGGTCAACAACGCCGGGGTCACCAAGAGCCTGGGGTTTTTTGATGTCACCGAAGAGGATTGGGACTGGATTCATGCAGTGAATGCCAAGGGCGTCTTTTTCTGCATGCAGGCGGTGGCACGCGAGATGGCAAAACGCAAAGAGGGTCGAATCGTCAATATCGCTTCCATTGCCGGCAAGGGTTATCGGGGGACATCGAATATCTCGTACGCCGGCTCAAAGGGGGCGGTTATCGCCATGACCCGTATCGGCGCCTCGCAACTCGCCAAGTACAATATTAATGTGAACGCCATCTGTCCCGGCGCTACCCGCACGGATTTGTACACCGAGGTCATGAAGCAACTCACCGAGCGCGAGGGGATGAGCGAAGAGCAGGCGACCGCCCGGCTTGATGCCTCGATTCCCCTCAAGCGCTCCAACAGCCCGGAGGATATCGCCAACATGGCCGTCTTCCTGGCTTCAGATGAGGCACGCAATATCACCGGCCAATCGTTCAATGTCGACGGCGGGCTGATGTGGGACTGAGAGCAACAACACGAAACGGAGGAACAGTATGCCATACGGAATGGAACATATTCTGAGCGATCTGCGGGTGCTGGATTTTACCCGGGCTCTGGCCGGACCGAGTTGCACCCGGATGCTGGCCGAGATGGGAGCCGATGTGATTAAGGTCGAGTCTGCCCCCCGGGGCGATATGGTGCGCGGCATCTCGGCTTTTGAAAAGGAGCGCAGCCTCTACTTCATTCAGCAGAATCTGGGCAAGAAGAGTCTCTGTGTGAATATCCGTGACCCGAAAGCCATGGACATCATCAAGGAGCTAGTGGCGCAGATGGATGTGGTGGTCGAGAATTTCAAGCCAGGCGTAATCGCCCAGATGGGGCTGGGGTATGAAGAACTCAAGAAAATCAAGCCGGATATCATCCTGTGCTCCATCTCGGCTCTGGGCCAGAAGGGGCCGCTGTCCACCAAACCCGGCTATGACTACATTGCCCAGGCCTACTCCGGGGTTACCTCAATGATCGGCGACCCGGACGAAGCTCCGTATCTGCCGCTGGTCGGGATGGGCGATGTGAGCACCGGCGTCCACGGTGCCCTAGCCGTGGTGTCCGCCCTGCGCTACCGCGACCGCACCGGCGAGGGGCAGCATCTCGATATCGGCCTGCTGGACGTGTACTACCACTACCATGAGGTCAACATCCATCAATACAGCGGCACCAAGGGTAAACTGAATCCGACCCGGGCCGGCCGGCATCTCACCTATGTCTGTCCGGCGGGTATCTTTCGGGCCAAGGGCGGCTCGCTCGTCATCATGGCCTTTCTGCATCACTGGAAAGACCTATGCGCGGCCATGGAGAAACCGGAGTTGGTGGAACACGAACGGTATGGCAACGATGTGGTGCGCCTCGAACATCGGGATGAGGTCGTCCAGATCATCGAGGACTGGTTGCAGGAGACCTTTCCCGATGTTGAGAGTGCAGTTGCCCACATGGAACAGTTCGGGGTGCCGGTTGCGCCGGTCTTATCGGTAGCGGAAACAACGCAGCATCCTCACCTGCGGGACCGCGGCACCGTGCGTACCATCAATGACCCCATTGCCGGAGAGTTTGATATCCCCGGCATGCCACTCCGCTTCTCACGTTTCCCGGACGACCTGCCGCTCAAAGCCCCCACCCTGGGACAGCATAACGGGGAGATTCTTACCACCGACCTGAAACGTTCACCTGAAGAGGTGCAACATCTGCGTGAGGCTGGCGTCCTGTTTGAGAAAGATTCGTAGTTAAGGAGACAGCGATAACAACCCGAGGTGTGCAACACATTCTCAGCGGCCGGCAAGTGCTCGACTTCACCCGTGCTCTCGGCAGCCCGTCGTGTAGCTGGCCGCATGCTGGCCTAGATGGGAGCCGACGTCATGAAGGTCGCGCCTATCCCCAAGGGTGATCTTGGGAGGAGCTTCTCAGAGTCGGGTTCAAGATTCCAGCACGTTTTTTTCTTACACTGCCCATGATGGCTCTGCGGAGGGCTGCGATGATAGCCCAAGCTGCGGAGGACGCGGGGGATCACTCCCCGTCCGTAGCCCCTGCCAGCCTTGCTCTAGCCAAGCGCGAGTGCCCCTCGGCGCTCTCCGTGGTCTTGCCTGAGTGCCAGTTCCTGCTCCCGGCTGACATTTCCGCCTTGCGACCCAACCCAAGGCGGACCACCTCAACCAATGTTGCGTGGAGCAGGTCCAGTCCCCCGAGGTGCGCATCTTGGAGCAAGAGTCCAGCACCGTTGTGCAGGGCGGCAAATCTCCCTGCGGTCGTAGTACCCACGGGCACTCCGCCGCAGCGCAGTCCAGACCTCTCGCCTAGGGTCTGTTCACACTCTCGCAACGCATCGCTGAGGAGTGCGAAGCCGAGGCATCTGAAGACTAGCACGGTGAGATGCTCGCGCTGCGAGCATCTCACCGGCCTCCCCTGCAAGCGCCGCAACACCCGCACGCTTGCGGTGCGCCGCTTGTCCCTCTCCCGGGCATCCTCCCCCAGGGCCTCCGGGTACGCCGTCACGGCTCCCCGAGGAAGCTTGGGAGGCCACCCCCCGCGGGAGCGCCCGCTGGAGAGGAGAGTCGGGTGTTGGAGCGCCCCCGTTCCGGCGGGCGGGACCTTGACGAGGGGGCGGGCTAGCGACCGGGCCACAACTGGAGGCGCCCGAGCGGTGTGCGGGGCCGGGGCGCACAGCCCCGGGCGCGGACACTGCTTTGCGACCAGCAGGTCCGCCGGGGGCAATGGGGGGGCCAGTGACCAGCTCGAGGCGGTCACCCGTGCCCTCGGCCGCCCGGCTCGGCGACATGCCATAAGGCGATGAGCACGTAGCGAGGGGAGAGGCAGACTTGGTCGCGCTTCCCCGGGAGAGAGGGCGCGCTCTGGATGTCGTGAGCCTGAGGGAGGTCCATCCACCGCGGAGACCAGAATTATACCACCGGTCGTTGATTGGAACCGATAGCAGAGCCTCCCTCCGTAGCCCGACCCCTGAGCCGAGGCCTCGTACCGCACCGCCGAGAGAGGCTTATCGGTTCTTATCTATCACCGCTGGTATAAGACTCATGGTGAACAGACCCTAATCGGTGGGTGCGGGTGGCCTCGCTGGCAGGGCAGCGGCAGGAGGGGGGGGGCGATCCATGCCCATTCGGCATCGGGGCTGTCGCTGGCACCGTGCGGGCGGCTTCGGGCATAGAGGGGGGGGGGGGCATAATCGTTAACTTGTTTGGTTTCCGTGGTTGAAAAAACCGGAGAGCTACCCCTGGCGTTGGCGTGGGGGGGGGGGTCCGCCCGTGATCCGGAGATAGCGTGCCATGCGGCGATCCTCCGCGCCAGCGGCAGGGCGGGGTCGATCGCCCGCACGATCTGACGGTGGGCACATTTGCAGGCGCCCCAGGCGCTCCGCTCGCGCTTCCAGATCGGCCCCCCAGAGGGCCAGGGCGCTGGCGCGAGGAAGCAAGCTTGGCGGTCAGCCGGGCGCCCGGATGTTGCCGTATCGCCCCGCTCTGGCGCTTTCCTCGTCGTAGTTGGGCAGGGGGCCCGCCTGCGCCAGCGCCTTGCACCGCTGGAAGCCCCGTGCGCCCTGCGCTCTGCCCCGCTCCCCCGCCAGGCCATCCCGGACCGAAACGGCGGGGGCGGGGCAGGGCGGGCAGACGAGGCCGGAGCGCGCGCAGAGCAGAGGTTCAGGCTGACCCGGATGGCCCTGGCGCGAGACCTCCGGCTGCCGCTGGCCCGCGGCGCTCCTGCGCGCTTCCTTCGTCTTGCGCCGCGCACAGCTGCGGCCCGGCCCGGCGGCAGCGCCCTGGACAGCGCCCCTGCCCGGCCCCGCTCGCCCCGGCCCGCCGCCTCCGTGCCCCGCCCGCGGCGAGCAGGGCGACGGGCGCGCCGGCCGGCGGCTTCCGCACAAGCGCACCGGGGTGCCCCCGCCTGGGGACGCCTCCCCCCGCGCCAGCCACCGGGCGGCGGCCGGGGCCGTCGCAGAACCGCGGGCGACCAGCATGGGGGCGCCGGCGCAGCGCGGAACCCGCCAGAACGATGCGCCGGGGCCCGGCCCGCACCTGCCCCCCGCCCTCGACCGCCAGCGCCCGCCCCGGTCCCGGATAAAGCGCGACGCACAGGGCCGGAAGCTACGCTCCCGCCTGCTTCAGCCGCTTCCTCCGCGACTCCGCCGCGACAGCGCCCCGCCCCGCCTCCTTCGCCCGCCCCGCCGGCTCCCGCCGCGCCAGCCCGCCCCCGCTAGGCCGCAACAGCATCCGCAACCGAGGCTCCGCCGACTTGTGCGGGCGCACCCCCCTTCACCGCGCCGGGCGGCGACGCCAGGTCCCCGTCCTCATCCCTCGCCAGCTCTCCCAAGCCTCGCCCACCGGCCCACTGCAACAGGAGGCTCTCTCGCCACACAAGTTAACGCTTATGGGGGGGGCGAGGGGTTGCAGTCCAGAGCATGGTCTGCTCCATGTTGTGGCACTCGCGGAGCAGAGCAACCTGCTGCAATGACTCAACTTCATCTCCGAATAGGCTCTATATAGCGAGATAAAGCGTACGCCCGTGCATACCGGCCCTTCCGGGGGTGGACGGTCCCAACGTACCGGCCTCGCCTGCCCCGCTCCCCTATCCCCCCATCGCACACGGCCGCGCCCTACCTGGTGGTCTCGTGCCGCGGGCCATCCTCCGCGGCCAGGGCCGGGAACACTTCCCCGGGAAACCGATACCAAGTGGAGCGGCGAGCAGAGATCCCCAAGAACCTGTGGGGCTGTCTTCTCTGGAGGTCGGGGATGCAAAAACACCGGCCCGTGGCCATTCGTGCGAGAGTCGAAACGGGATTGAACAGGCTTCCTGGCAGTCTGGCTCTGCACGAAGCCGATACCGAAAACACACCCGATAGCGCCCCGGCGTAACCCTCTCCACCTGATGGGGTAACACATGCAACCGGCTCGTCTGGGACGCGATGGGCGGGGGCGCGACGAGGACGAGGGTCCACACCTGCCAGAGCCCCTCCCACCACTGGCGGAGGGTCACATACCGAACCCCCACCCAGAGCCGCTCCAAGACCTAGCGCTCCAGGTTCGATTTCCCCGCCCGGTTATCCATCTGGTCACACGAGAGGGGCGTCTGCGTCCCATTCGCAATCATCAGACAGAGCCAGCCTTCCGCGGCCCGGACCTGTAGACCGAGACCACCCCCGGCACGAGAGACGTACTCGGGGCCGGGGGTGGGCGGGGGGTACTCAAAAGTGCTAGGGGCAGCAGCCAGAACACGGTCAAGCCTCACAAGTAGAGATATTTGTTTCTCTAGGACCTGTTCACACTAATGTGCATGATTCTGGTCTCCTGGCTGTAGGGACCTCACGCAAGCTCCAGACGACCGGAGCGCGCCTCCTCTCCCGGTGCCGCGCGGCCCTGTCCGCCTCTCCCCTCGCCACGTACTCAACGCCCTCTTGTCTGTCGCCGCGCAGGGCGGCACAGGGCGCGGGTTGCCGGCCCGATGTGGCCCCTGGCCCCCCCTCTCCCCCCGGCTGCCCCGCTGGTCGCAAACCGGGGGGCTCGCCCGGGTCTGCGCGCATCTGCACCGGGAACCGAGCGGGCGCCTCCCGCGGGCGGCCCGGTCGCTCGACCGCCCCCTCGTCCAGGTCCCTCCCGCCGGCCCGGGAGCGCGCACACAACCGGCCCTCAATCCCTCGGCCGCTCCCGAGGCGGGTGGCCCCCCACGATGCCTAGGGGTGCCGCGGACGATCGCCCGGCGCTCGCCTGCGCGCGCGCCTGGGCCCGCCCCCGCCGCCCCGGCGGGCCGCCAATTGCGGACTCGCCGGGGCCCGCCCCCCGCTCCTCCCGCGGTGCTGAGGGCCCGGGCGTCCACGGGCGCCCAGACGCGGCCCTTGGCCGCGGCACTGGGGTAGGCGCCCGTGGGGCCGCCGCGGCGCACCCGGGTGAGCCCTTGGGCGTATCACCGTGAGTTGTACAAGCGGCGCACCGCAAGCGCGCGGGTGTTGCGTCGATTGCAGGGATGCCGCCGCCTCTTCACGCGATGCGAGCAACGCGACGTGCTCTTCCTTGGATGCATCGTCTTCGCCCTCATCATTGATGCCCCGCGATAGTGTTAACAGACCCTAGATTGCTGGACTGGCATGGACAGGGAAATGAAATTGACTATTGCGGTTGTCGGACAATGCTTCGTTCAGAGACTCCAAGGTGCACAGGCTGGCCACCCCCCTCGCTCCGTCAACGCAATACAGACAACAATTTCGTACCGAGTTCCTCCGGCTCCATGGCCAATAACAATTCAACGCTCGGTATTTTTTGCGCCAGACCCTGCATTTCCCCTTCCTACGGTGCCTGAGACTTGGAGGCCGAACGGAACGCTCCGCTTCATTTGCGCCAACTCCACAACAACAATCTACGCAATGCGCACCCGAGCCTCGATAGTAAGGTCTGGCGACTCGGTTTGGACCCAAGCAAGCGAAACCGTTCAACTTTCTCATACTCTGAGTGCCGACTTGGATCGATCCCATCCAACATAATTGCCCTGTTATTCTGTATCTTGTAATGGCTACCGCACCCGGGACTGGCCCACACCGAACCACTCGTAGGACCGTCCAGGGAAACGGACTTCCCATCGAAGTAAACGTGCCAGCGGCTGGGATGGAGGGAGAGCACTGTCAGAGCGCCGCAACCACAGGGACAGCGGAGGTTGACGGTTCTGTGCTTATGACTGATCCAAAGCTCGCCGGCTTTGATTGCGGCGCACTCGGGTAGTACCTCTACGAAGATGGGCCGGAGTCTCATGACCAGGACTATAACGTGTCACAATGGTTCAATAATCTTCGGCTTTTCGAGCCGGTACTTATGGAGGAACGAAGTGGAATCATCAACATACTGTTCTGTGCGTCGCCGCCACTCCATCACTGCAAATGATGCTGCTATCGCGTTCACCTCCGGCAACTGGACGTTACGGTACCCTGGGACACTCCCCTCGATTCTTGCGTTGGGAATGACTTGTTCCCATGCTATGGAACCTGCGTCGTAAGCGCTTGTCGTCACAGCGCCTCTAACAGCACGACTCTCCAATGTTATGCTTATACCCGAGTCTATGAACGGAACCGACGCTTCAGAAAGAGCACGGTAGACAACATCCTGGCGCGATGATTCGCCTTCGGTCAACTGGTCGATACACACGAATGCATAGTCGATACGATGTGCCGATAGAAACTCGCTGAACTTTGTTGGGTCATCCACTCGGACGGGATGCGGGTGAATGCCTTCCCTCAGGGCGGCATACATAGAATGGTAGTAGTCAACTTTTTTGCGCAGACACTCCTTGTCCCGTAGTAACTCGATCTTCTTGGCAGTAGGTGCCCCGGGAGCACGCATGAAGTTGTGCCACTTAACGTCGTCGGGATCCAAAATGTGAATTTCCCTCACAGGCGTTTTGGCGATGAGATCCAGCACGTACGCTCCGGTTCCGCCCAAGCCAATGATCGCTATGCACTGATTGCGAATACGATCTTGAACCGGACCTATTGCCGCTCGTGCCTCAAAAGTGTTGGGTATTTTGAACGGGGCCACCGTCTCGAACGAGGTAGTTTCAGATGAGTTGGCCGCCGAAACCGCGCCGACGATCTGCTTCGCGTAGCGGTGGATCAAATCACAAGCCGATCTATCGTTCTCGGGACTGCCTTGACCTCCCTTCTTGATGGAGATGTCCGACCAGGTTTTGCCGTCGCCGTCGATGTGGTTCCCGAGCGGGGTTCCATCCGCTTGGTACACGCGCCCGTCGCCCTCTCTGTCAACGGTAATCCGCACAGCGTGGTCCGCGCCACCTATTTCTGCGTTCGGCTTCCCGTTCTTCGTGTCATAAGACTTCTCAATACAGCAAGTCCCTTTAACGCCGCCTGCAAGGAGGCATGGAACCCCAACAGCTCGGACAGCGTCGGATTGGATCTCAACGTTAAACCCGACCTGATCACCGAACGCGGCGAGGCGGTGCTTACGAGACATGCTCGGGGTCGACCGAAAAACTTGTGCCGTCCTTGACGGTAACGTCTTTGCCCGGCAGGAGGACTCCGTCCCTATCTTTTGAGTCATTTTCGTAGTCGATGCCCGGCGTACCACTGATGTGCCTGTCCTCTGTCTGGTGCAGGCCATTCCAGATTTCCACGATTTGCTCGTAAGTCACGAGATCGCCCGGCACCTTGTATGCTCGGCCGCTCACATAAATCTCCGTGTTTCCATTCATGGGGTTGGTCCTCCGATTTTTCGTAGGTTGAGGGAAGCTCGAACGCCTCGGCATTGGTGGCGAAACGAGCTCTGGGGGTACAGGTCCAGATTGCCTCGGCTGCTAGGTTTTCGTCTATCGGGTCGACAATGCCTTCTGGCCTTGTAGAGACCCACCGTGCGCCTTAAAGTCCTTGAGGAAGGGAAAACCTGACAGTGGAAGCAAGGGTTGCCGAACGGAACAGAACATCGTTCGGACTCCGCACACACTGGCGGTGCCCACTTCGTCGGTCTGGGGCTATGCCTCGCTCGCTCTGTTCCCGCCCAACCCATCTGCTTGACCCGGTGCACCCGTTCTGCCAGAATTGTCTCATACGTGAGACATGTCACGACCATACCAAAGGCTGTTCCACGTGTCAAGCATACTTTGTCCCATATGTGAAACAGAGAGAACCGCCATGCTCCATCCCTCACTCGACGCCCTAGGCCAGTTGATTGCGGATAAGCGGGGTCGCAACGGAATTCGCGCAACTGCCAAAAAGATCGGGATATCCCCTGCCACCCTTTCACGAGTCGAACACGGCCACCTCCCCGACCTCGCGAATTTTCAGAAGATATGCAGATGGCTCAAGGTCGACCCCTCGACTGTGCTCGGTTTCGACGCAGACAGCGCCAACCGGCCTCTCGCATCAGTTCATTTCCGGAAAAAGCAAACCGTAGAGCTTGAGACCGCTAGTGCGCTGGCAGAGATGATACTGGCTGCTCAACGGGCACTCCTTGCGCGGAACGAATTTTGAACTCATGCGTCGTGGCTTCAAGACTTGGTGCGAGAACACCGCCGAGAAACATCGGACGGCTTTAGGGTTGAAACCCGAAGATTCACTGGATCCGGAAGATCTAGCGTCCCATCTCGGCGTCACTGTCTGGCGACCAGAAGAGGTGCCGGGGCTCGCTGCAAGCAGCTTGCGGCGGCTCACCGACTCCGATCCGGACAGTTGGTCCGCCGTAACCATCCAACACGGTGCCACCAGCCTGATCATTGTCAACTCAGCCCACGAACTGACCAGACAGCGCAGCAGTATAACCCATGAGCTTGCCCATCTCATTCTCGACCATACACCTGGTCGCATCGACCTCTCTCCAGCAGGGTACTTGCTGCTCAGTTCATTTCAACGGGAGCAGGAAGACGAAGCCGACTGGCTATCAGGCACGCTCTTGGTGCCGCGTGCGGGCCTAGTGGTTATGTATCATTCGACCCAAATTCCCCAAGACCTCGCAAGCCGGTTCCAGGTCAGTGTGGACATGCTGAACTGGCGGCTCCGAATGACCGGAGTAGCCACCCAAGCACGACGGGCATACAATAAATCGGTAACTGCCCAGGTCGCCTGATTTGTCATTTTCTGCCAGTGGCTGGATGCGTGGCTTGTGCGGAATAGACGCGAGGGCCCGGCCGAGAATTTCGGGAAAGTACGCAACCCCGCCCTGAGCACCCCCGAGGCGCCGTCCTTCCTTTGGACGGGAGCAGTGCTCGCGCCGCCCGCGCAGGAGCTTGTTCGCCGGACGGAGGAGAACGCCGCGGGCTTCGGCAGCAGCCCAGGTGTCGGGAAGATCCAATCTCGCGTCCTGTGGACCGCCTCGCGGAGTGGATGCATAGCCGAGACCTCAACAGCATTACCCAGGGCAAACCACTTTCGAGCGACAGGTCGAAGAACCCACAGGGCACCTTTTGCGGGAGGATCATGGCACAATCAATTTGTTCAGACCCTCCCCATACCACCGGCACCGAGCTAGGGCCTGTTCACACTCATGGCATGATTATGGTCTCCTGGGTGGAGGGAACGCACGCAAGCGCACTACGAACGGAGCGCACCCCTCTCCCGGTGCCGCGCGGCCCTGTCCGCCTCTCCCCTCGCGAGGTGCTCACCGCCCTCTTGTCTGTGGCCAAGCAGGGCGGCACATGACGCGGATTACCAGCCCGGTTTGGCACCTGGCACAACCATCTCCACCCGGATGAACCGCTGGTCGAAAACCGGTGTTCTCGCCCGGGTCTGCGCGCCTCTGCCCCGCGAGCAGTTCGTATGCCTCAAGCGGGGGGCCTTGGCGCTAGACCGCCCCCTCGTCAAGGTCCATCCCGCCGGAACGGGGGCGCGAAAACACCCGGTCCCCCATCCTTCGGCCGATCCCGCGGCGGGTGGACCACCACGATGCATCTGGTTGCCGCGGAGGCGCGCCCGGCCCTCGCCTTCGCGCACTCGCCCGGACACGCCCCCGCCGTCCCGGCGGGCCGCCAGTTACTGACTCGTCTGGGTCCGCCGCCCGCTCGGCCCGCGCTGCTTAGGGACCGGGCGTACAAGGGCGCTGAGCCTCGGCCCCTGGCCGTGGCGCGGGGGTATGACCCCGTGGTGCCGCTGCGGCGCAGCCGGGTGGGGCCTTGGACGTATGCCCGTGAGATGTCCACGCGGCGCACCGCAATCGCGCGGTTGTTTCGTCGATTGAAAGGGTTCCGTCGCCTCTGCTCGCGCTGCGAGCAACTCGCCGCGCTATATCCTCGGATGCATCGTCTTCGCCCTCATCATCAATGCGTTGCGATAGTGTCAACAGATCCTAACACTTTCGTCCAGAGCGACTATATTCCCCTCATCGCAATGACCTACGGGGGAACCGTCATATGCCGCAGAGGGCGCACCCGGCCGCTCGCACCGGCGACGGCCTCACCGTCTTTCAGTTGAACGATAGGTTTCCCGACGAGGCTGTGGCCTAGGACTGGTTCGAGGTTACCGCCTAGCCGGCCGGGCGGCACTGTCCGCGCTGCGGGAGCGAGTGCACCCACGAGGCCGGACACAGCAACATGCCCTACCGCTGTTCCGACTGCCGGTCGTACTTCAGCGTCAAGACGGGCACCGCGATAGAAAACTCCAAGCTGCTGCTAAGGAAGTGAGTCTTTGCGATCTATCTCGAAATGACGGCCCTCAAGGGCATCAACAGCATGAAGCTTCACCGCGTGGGCGTGACGCAGAAGACGGCGTGGCACATGCCACACCGCATCCGTCGTGGGCTGTCGGACGGCGACCACGATCCCTTCACGGCCGCCGTGGAGGCCGACGAGACCTATGTCGGCGGGCATGTCGAAGGTGACCAGGACGGCAAGGGAAAGGCCGTCCTAGCGGGCGGCAAGGAACGCAGCAGTAGGCGGGTCCGGGCCAGGGTGCTACCCGACACCCGGAAGCGGACACTGCGCGAGTGGGTACACGAGAACATCGGCCCCGCCGCGATGCTGTACACCGACGAACTGCTGGCGTATCGGGGCGTCATGGTGCGCCACGAGGCCGTAAACCACTCCGGCGCGGGAATACGTCGACGGCATAGCGAGCATCAAACGGGAGCGAGAGCTTCTGGGCCACTCTGAAGAAGGCGTATAACGGCACCTACCACTGGGTGAGCAGGAAACACCTCGACCGCTACATCGACCAGTTCACCGGAAAACACAACATGCGAGATATAACACTCGACCAGATGGCCACCATGGCGGTCGGGATGGTCGGGGAACGGCGGAGCTAACGAGGTAAATCAATGACAAACGACTCTCAATTCTTTCTAGAGCCTTAAGAATCTTCCGATATGGCTGTCGATTTTATCGACCAAATTCATCTAATAGCCATTGAACGAAAACCTCACGATCCATCCGATGCTCGTAGATGGAGGTTGCTCCAATCGGCTTTAGGTTTAGGCATACAGTCTTTTTATTTGATGGTCGGGAGATACGTCAATCCGATCAAGGGTGAACCAGATCGGCCGATCGATAAGTCCGGTCATTTCCAGTTCCTAGGTTAGCATCTTCATATCGCGAACGATGTCAACGGCAATCCTGTCGTTGTACTCCTGCACTCTCTTCCCGACCATACACAACTCGATTGCCCACCAGATTAAGCCGATGAGCGTGGTGCAGACGAGAACGTATACGACTCCTAGGCCAACGCGTCCGTAGAAGAAGAAGTGAAGGAAAAAGATCGTCGCGATCACCATTGGGACCAAATCCTTTTTCTGCCTCTCGTATTCCGACTTGAAAATGAGTTGCTGTTGCTCGGTCATCTTGCTGAGAGCGTTCTGGACTATCGGCGTATAAGTCTCCATGGATCCTTCCACTTTGCGTTGCCGACTACGGCTGATGTCGGGTCGTTGCTAACACGAGTGGATGCATATCGTCAATAGAGAATCAGCGATTCCCGCCAAATCTGACATGTGAGTGATTTCAAGGGTTTTGGACGGTTCGCGAAGAAGTTCGTCGCAAACTTTTCATCCGAAAACCGTATGATTCGGGCGATTGTTGGGAGTAGGGGGATGGACCATGTCCAAAATCCAGTTTCGCAAGCCGCTCCGCGCTCCGGGGGTGCTCCGGGTGGGGCGCGGTGGTTTCGCTCGCATTGAGGAGCCGGTTGCGAGCCGGGGCTTGCCCCTGACGGACTGTCTGATGTCGGCGCGGGCGCGGGTGGGGCTGAATTATGCGTCGCTGTTGAGTTTTGAGCAGGACGCCCGGGGCGAGGAGCGCACGCGGGCGAACTTGAGAAACCTCGATGGGGTGGAGCGCGCGCCGTCGGACACGGCCATGCGCGAGCGGCGGGCTGAAGTGGCTCCGCGCTCGCGGCGGCGGGCCTTCAAGCGCGTGTTGGCGGCGTTGCCGCGCGGCGGGGGGCGGCGGGACTTCACCTGGCTGGACGATCCTTATCTGTTGTCGGTGGACGGCACGGGCGGCTTCTCTTCGCAGCAGGGGTATTGCGCTCATTGCTGCGAGTGACGTCACCGGGCCGATCGTGTGACCTACTAGCACCAGATGCTGGGGGCGGGGTTGGGGCATCGGGAGCATCGCGAGGTGTTTCCGCTGGCGCCGGCGCCGCTTCGGCGCGCGGCCGGTTCGAGGAAGAACGCATGCGAGCGCAACGCGGCCAAGCGGCTGCGGCGGGATGGGCGGCGCGAGCATCCGCATCTGAAGCGGTTGGTGGTGGAGGATGCGGTGGCCTCGAACGGGCCGCCCAGCCGGCTGTTGCAGGAATTGGACAGGCGCTTTACCCCAGGCGAGGACGGGGGGCGGCGGTATCGCTTGCTCAACGGCGTGCCGCTCAACGACGCGCAGTTCGACCTGGAAGTGAACTTTCTGGAGTGTTGGGAAACCACCCCCCAGGGGCGGGCGCGGCACTTCAGTTGGGTTACGGACAGAGAGATCACGGAATCGAATGGGGAGGCCCTGATGCGGGCCGGGCGGGCGCGCTGGCGCATTGAAAACGAGCCGTTCAACACCCTGAAGCACCAAGGCGACGGCTTTGCGCACCACGTTGGCCACGGCAAGCGGCCTCGGGCGACGGGGTTTGCCGGGTTGACGAGGCTGGCTTTTTTGATCGACCCGATTCAGCAGCGCTGCGGGGCGCTGTTTGGGGCGGCGCGAGAGCGGGCGGGGCGTCCGAAATACTTCTGGGAACGGCTGCGCCGCTTGTTTCTGGCGTGCTTCATTCCGGGCTGGGAGGCCCGGTATCGGGCCAGCGCCTGCGGCTACCACCGAACCGCACTAGCGCCCTTCGACCCCTCCTGCCCCTAGCGCCGCGGTCGGGTGTGCGACGAGCGGGTTCTTCGGGGAAACAGCGTCGCCAAACCACTCATCCCGCTCCGGCCGGAGGGGCAGCCTTCCCCGACCGATCCGCCAACCGGCCAGCCGCACCAGAATGCCGCCCCATCAGCGCCACAAAATGGCTTGGCGGGAATTGCTGATAGAGAATAGAGGTATACAGCCCTTTATATTTTGTCCGTGCTTTTCGGCTAGGAGCCCTAGCTTGGTGGCGCCGCGCCTATCTGAACTCACGGCGAAAAATCATGGGAATACGAGGTCTCAAAAAGCGAACGAGTGCTTCACCTCGAGAAAGAAGCGACTGTTCCGCCCCGTCCAGTACCGATCATGTGCGCGTACGGGAGCGGCGAATTGGCCGAAAAAACCGGAGCGTGAGCCGGTAAAGAAATCGGCCCCGATGGTGGCGGACAGGTAGTCCGAGAAATCGTACCGGACCTGGGGACGGATCATGAGATCGCCAAAGTTGATGCCGTACAGTACCAGCAACTGAGGGTGGAGGGTTTCGTGGAGAAAATCGGACAGCAGCAAGAGCGACACCGCGTTCTCGACGGACTCACCGACAAGAACGCTGGGCGCATTGAATATCACATTCTGAAAGAACTGCACATTCGCCATGAGATTATCGTGCACCGTCCAGTCCAGTCCCAAGACATAAGACAGGAGTTCTCGCTGCCGGATACCGTCGCGGTCCAGCGGGTCACCCGACACAAAGTGTTCTCCCAAGCGCAGGCCCCCCTCGCCACGGACCACAAACACGTCGAAGGCGTAGTTAAAACTGCCGCCAATCAGGTGGAAGCGCTCATGCCGGGGCTCGAAACGAAAGGTGTTGGGGCTCAGTACCCGCCGGAAGGGGACAGGAAAGTCGCTCCAGGAGTAGAAATAGTTCAGCGACAGGTCCATATTCCGCAGGAATCGCGTCACCCGAAATCCAACCTCGGAATCACTCAACCGCCAGTCCTCGGGTTGACGTGCCGATTCCATCTGAATCGAGGGGAGAGGCGGGGGAGGCTGAAGGGGCAGCGCCGGAAGGGGGGCGTTCCGAAACTGGAATTCGCCCCCCTGGTCGGCCGGACGGTTGGCCTCAAAGTCGGGTAGCCACAGACCTTCAAACGTCCAGTCGCTCAGCGCATAGTCCACCCGCAGACCCCACAGGGGGATGCGGGCATCGATAAAGTCGTTCAGAATGAATTCCCGAAAATCCTGCGGGTTGATCACATCCAGGATGCGCAAGCCAATGGACTCGCCCCACACGATCTGCTGCCGGCCCAGACGGATATCAAAATCGTCGTAGAGCACATCAAGGTAGAGCTCACGCAGTTCGGCCTGAAACGAATCGCCCCCCTCCAACCGATCAACCGGCGAGGTTCGGAAATCCTCGATATTGGTCTCCAGATGGTTGACTGGGTCGAACATCGACCGTCCGAGGATGGTGAGTTCAGCCCAATCGGTCAACTCAAACTCGATCTCGGCCTGCAACCAATTCTGAGACTTTGAGAGCTGATGCGGAGAATAGAGCCGAACCGCAGTTTCGTTTTTCACATAACCGGTCACGTCCAAGCGGTCCCGCAAGGTCTCTAACAAGCCGGGTTGGGGCTCACGTCTAGGTCGCCGAGCAGCCAAGGCGACACGTCCGGGACTCTGCCGGCCGCCCGCGGTGCTCCCAGGTGTCGCCACGGGCTCCGAAAACGGAGCCCGTGGCGGTGCGGCTGTGCCCCGCCGCGCTGCCCGAGGGGGGTCAGGCGTCGAAGCGGGCGGTCGTGAAGTCGAGTGGGCGAAGCTGGACAACTCAGGACTCTCAAACAGAATCTGCGCTCTCGGCTCCGGGGTCGGCCGGTCCGGCGTCTGGAGCACCGCGCTCACCCGATCGCCCTGCTGCTCCACGCTAAAGGTCGGCAGTTTTTCGCCCTTGAGGTCAAGCACAAAACGGAGATGTTGCGGGTGGGCCCCCACCCGGACACGCCGCAGGAGCGTATCTTTGGCCGGATAGGTCGCCGAGGGAAGCGGCAGAACCGGTCCGATGACGTCGATCACAAGACGAGTGGGGACCGAAAGCGGGAAGGCGTGGATGGCCTTCGGTGCTTGGGAGAACTGCAGCACCACCTGCCGATGACTCCCGTCGGCAGTCAGATGGATCTTGTGGAGACGCAGGACCGAGGGGGAAGCGGCTGGGACGGAAGATGTGCCTCCCCCCATCCACAGGACCGCGATCAGGCTGAAAGCCCAGGTCTTCCGCCTCGTGGGCGTGCCGCTCATAGAGAGAACAATCTAGGGTGCGCCCTTGCGCAGGGACCGTTCGGTAAAAATCGACTCCTTGAGCCCCTGATTGAACCGGACGTTGCTGATATCCAATTCGGTCTTATGTCCGGTGAGCTGGTTTTCCACCACGATCCTCTTCCAGTTCCAAATCCCGTCGATCCGATCCCACTCCGTGGTCCAAATTTTGAGCAGCCGGCCCTTGCGGTCGTAGAACTCGATTCTGGGCTCGGTCAAATTCTCGGCGTTTATCCAGCGGAGCTTTTTGCTGTAGATGTAATCCTCCTTTACGGGCGTGGACTCCAGCACGTAGAGTTTGGTGCCATCGTGCTGCTCGACACGCAGCAGTTTGTGCGTATCCTCATCGACCTCCCGGTCCGCCATATCGTCATAGATCATGTCGCTGCCCATGAAGGAGTTTTCCTTGTCGCCGGAGGCGATCCGGCGGACCTTACGCAGGGCTGGCAGGTAGATCCACTGATCGTCATCGGCCTCGGCGTCTTCCTGCGACCAGTTGAGAAAAGTCGTATCTTTGACATCCGGTGGGGATTCAAAATAAATAAAAGACTTGCTCGACAATCCATCCGTGCCCTCATAGTCTTTCCAGTAGCGCAGGGTATGGCGCTTGCGCGTCTTGCCCCTGCTATTGGTCAACGTCCAAGCGGCCTCGGAGATTTGATCATCACCGTCCTCGCGCTCGTCAACCATGACCGCAATCTCCCGCCCACTGGGCTCGCCTGGGATTTCCTGTGCGTCGGTCCACGGCGCCGCGCTCAGCACCCACCATCCAAATCCGAAAAAGAGGGCACGGACTTTGTATCTCCTGAGGGACAGGGGCGCTCTTTTCATCCATACGGTCTTCATACTGTCTCCTTCTCTTGTAGGGGTGAAACCGGGTAGTCCGGTCTCGGCGGCGGAGTGGGCGACGTCATGGCCCCATACACAAACCGCGGCCTGAAGGTGTTGAGGATGGCCGGCAGGAGCGTCATAGAGGCCAGCAGGCAGGCACCCATGTTCAGCGCCATCATCGCTCCGAGATAAAAATTGGGCTTGAAATTGGAGGTCAGAAAGACCAGGAAGCCTCCAATCACCACGGCCGCATTGAAGAAAATAGCTTTGCCCGAGGTGGCCATGGTAGCCATGGTAATGGCCTCCGGGTCGACGAGGCCGCCTTGGGTTTTCAGTTGATACTTATTGAGAAAGTGGATGGTGTAGTCGATCCCGATGCCGATTACCATGGAGGCGGTCATGGATTTTCCCACTTCGAGGGGAATCCCCAGCAGTCCCATGAGGCCGAAGCTGAACACCATCACCGCACTGATGGGAATGATATTGATCAGCCCGGCAACCACGGAGCGGAACATGCAGGTGGTGAGCAGAAACACCGCCAGCAGCGAGGTGACCAAACTGGCCAACTGCCCGGACACGACCAACTCGCTGAAGCGGTTACTCATATAGCCCTGTCCGGCAAAGCCGATCCAGAACCCGCTCTTGGTCTCCCAGCCGATGGCCGTAGGGGCGATACCGGCCAACCAGCGTCCGAACCGTATTGTCAGCGGGTCGTGGTCGCCGACCTGACCGCCATTCCCCTCGGCCCCGAATTCCCGGACCGTAAATTCCCGAATCCGGTCGATCACGCGCTCAATGTCGGCGCTGTGATCCGAGCGCAGGAAAAACGACACATTGGCGTGCTGGTAGTCATAATCGACCACCTCATCGAAATCGTCTGGATCTCCAGAGAACGAGTACAGCAGCAGGTATTGGGCGATCAGGTCACGTGATTCGGGAATGACCTCCATCTCCTTGCGATCCTCGTTCATGACCCGGTGCATGCGTTTGATGAACTCGGCAATGGACAGCGAGCCGCCCACAATCGGGTCTTGTTCAATCACGGCTTGCAGACGGTCGAGCTTGGCCAACAGGACCGGGTCCTTGAGCAGGTCGGGCTCGTGCCCCTCAATGGCCACGTAGATGGGCAGCGTACCCTGAAACTTCTCCCGCAGGACCTCGTCGCCAATACGGACCGGACTCTGCTTGTGGAACACATCGATCCACGACGAGTCGATATAGATACGCTGCAGGCCGATCAGGCAGAGGACCATGGTACTGACGGCAACGCCCCATACCAACAGCGGCCGCCGGGCAACTCCCCGGCCCAGGCCGGACAGGGTCCGTGCGGCCCAACCGGTGGCGGCCAAGTCTCGACTGCGGCTCATTTGATTGCGCAGACTCCGGCTGGCGGTGGGCGGTAGCAAGCTCAGGACGGCAGGGAAAAGCGTCAGTGAGACCACCATCGCCGCCAGAACACCGACCGAGGTGAACAGGCCGAAATAGCGGACGGGCACCATAGCCGCGGTCAGAAAGGACAGAAAGCCAGCTGCGGTCGTCAGGGCCGTGAACACCACCGGCTTCCACATTTCCCCCATGGCCGCCATGACGGCCGCGTTGGCGTCCGGTTCGGCTTGACTGAGGATCTCCTCGTAGTAGCGGCTGAGAATATGAATGCCGTAGGCCACCCCAATCGCCATCAGCGTCACCGGCATCATGGTCGAGATAAAGTACATGGGGACTCCGAGCCAAGCCATGAGACCCATGCTCCAGAGAACGGAGATGATCACCACGGCAAACGGCAGGAGGACGCCGCGCAAACTGCGATAGGTCAGATAGAGGGTTCCGAGGACAATGAACAGGATCATCGGCATGAAGCGTTCCATGTCGCTCCGTCCGTCCTCGGAGAAAGTCACCTCCATGGCACCGCGACCGGCGATATGGAACTGCTCGGGTACGCCGGCCGCCTCTTTTTCCCGGATCATATCCCGAATGGTGCGGTAGATCGCCGACCGGCGGGCGACCCCCTCAAGCGTCCCCTCGGACGATTCCATCCTGGCCATGATGAGCAGGCCGGTTCCATCGCGCGACACCACCCAGTCGACAAACATGGCGTTCCCAAACAGGGCGTCTTTCAGCGCGGCCAGGGCTTCGGCCGAGCGCGGCGGCTCTTCCATGAACGGATCGACCGCCATGCCGTCACTGGTCCCGGTGATATTATCCATGGTGGCAACGCTGGTGACGTCTTCATCCCGGACGGCCTTGATGCCTGGCAGGAGGGCAATTTTCTCGGAAAACTCCTTGACAATGCCCAGGGTGCGCGGATTGAACACCCCATTTTCCCGGGGGTTGTCATTCAGGACGCCGACAATAATGAGATCCAGCATCCCGAAGCGTTCCTCCACCACGTCGTTGTAGTGCAGGACCGGGTCATTGGGGGGGATCATGGATTCGGCATCGCTCTCGAAGCGCAGGTGTTGGAGTTGCACGGTCGCGACTATCGTCACTCCCAGAACGGCGGCAATGACCAGAAAACGAAAGCGGATGATGGCCTGAAAAACAGCTTCCATTCAGTATTCCCCTATCCTGCCGGTACACTCCTGGCTCTGCGCGCAGTCTGGCTCGGAGGAGGTCTCCGGGACGCCGGTGCACAACTCGGCTTGGTTTTTGTCTGGGCGGAATCCGCGGTGAGCAGGGCCAGCACCAAGTCCGGCAAGGCGGTCATGACCTGCCCGCCGGACAGCTCCGGGTCCACATGGCCCACAAGTTTCTGTCCGCGCAGGGTGTGCATCACGAGGCCGATAATGGCCAGCGGGACCATCTGGACCGGGAGCGGTTTCAAGTCGCCCCGGCGGACGCCGCGCGTCACAATATTCTGCAAGGCCCGGTGCACCCGTGAAAACCAGCGCTCAGCCAGCACCGTGGCCACTGCATGATGGTCGTCAATGGTGCGCTGCACCATCTGAAACCGGTGCGGCGCGTCATGATACGCGTCGATGAAGACCTGTACCACGGCGCGAATCTGCCCCTCTGGCTCTGTCCCGTCCGCGGCGATCCTCTCAATCTGCGTGACCACTCCGCTCACCGCCTCCTCAAGCAGCGTCTGATACAGTGCCTCTTTGTTGTCGTAATAATGATAGATGAGGGCCTTGGTCGCGCCGGCATGCTCTGCAATCTCCCGAATCGAGGTGCCGTCAAAACCCCGCTCGGCAAACAGCGCTTCGGCGACCATCCCGATTCGGGCCCGGTAGTCCGGTGACGAGGGGGTTTTGATGGGGCGGGACATGTCTGCCTATAATTAACTGAACGAACGGTTAAATCAAGACTGGTTGGCGCAGGGGGCAGACTTCTTCCACAATCCCGCTATACTTCGGGCAATCGACTCCCGCCGAGGAGACCTGCGTGAAATTTGGCATCCTTCAGTTTTTTAGTTGGCCGGAACGTCGGACTGGGATTGCAACGGTGTATCAACGTGGTTTGGAACGTATCCAGATCATGGATCAGAGCGGGTATGATGCAGTCTGGCTGACCGAGCATCATTTTAACGACTACAGCGTCTGCCCTTCTATCCCGGTCATCGGAGCGTATGCCGCGGCCCGGACCAAGCATCTTCGGATCGGGACCGGCGTGTGCCTAGCCAGCTTCTCCCACCCCCTCCGCTTGGCTGAGGAAATCGCACTGCTCGATACGCTGTCCGGCGGTCGGGTCAATTGGGGGGCCGGGCGCGGTTTTGACCTGAGAGAGTTCAAAGCCTTTGGCGTGCCCGTCGAGGAGAGCCACGCCCGCTTTCGAGAGACCGTGGACATCGTGCTCAAAGCCTGGACTCACGACTGCCTGACCTATGCGGGCCAATATTTCTCCTTCGAGAATGTCGAAGTCCTGCCCAAGCCATTACAAAAACCCTACCCCCCTGTGTGGGCCGCCGCCTCTTCGCCGTCGGCTATCGAGTGGGCCGCTTCCGTCGGCCATTCGATTCTCATGGACCCGCACGCCACCCATGTGGAGTTGGGCCATAAATGGGAACTCTATCGGGAAACCCTCATCCGCCACGGCTATTCCGTTGAAGGCCGTCAGATACCCATGGCGCGGCTGCTCGCCATTGCCTCCACCCGGGAGAAAGCCGCCGAGGTCGCCCGCCAGGGAGCAAAATGGCTGGTGGATACCTATGTGCCGCCCGAGATGTATGGCACCGGCGATCCGGTCCAACACTATATTGACGATGTCGTCATTCACGGCACACCGGACGAGGTCAGGGACGAGCTCGCCCGCCTGCACGAAGAAATCCATCTGGACTATATCATCGGCGCGCCGCTGAGCCATGAGAGCTTTCTCCAATTCACGGACCACGTGTTGCCCCAGATGAGCTAAACATACGCGTAGGGATGATGACGGGATACGGCATCTTGCGTTGGCCGTCCGGAAATCGGGGCCGGGCGGAACGTGTCGCCGTTCGAGCAGGCCTGTTTTGAGCTACCGTTTCTACACTCGCGGGCGATGTTCGAGGAAGCCCTGGAGACGGTCAGTGCCGGCCTGCACCAGGAACGCCTCACCTACGAAGGCAAATATTACCACCGTGTGATGTCCCGATGGCGTTGCACCCTCGACAAACGCCCAACCCGCCGTTCTGGTACGGGGCCGTCAGTTCCGACAGCCTCCGCTTTGCCGCCGAGCGCGGCATGCATATGGCGAGTGGTGGATCCAACAGCAGGCTCAGAGAGCTGACCGCCCGGCACCAAGAGGTGCGGTCGGGGAATCAGGACGCTCCGCGCAATCTCAACCCCTAGGTCGAAACGCTGAAACCGGGCGCGTTCCGTCACGTTTCTGTGGCAGACACCGACCAGGAAGCCGGAGCTCTCACCACACCAGCCGACAAAGACTGCTACGCCAATGGCGAAAAGCTGTGGCTCGGCGGCGGCGTGGCCCACACCCTGCTCATCTCCGACATCCAGGTCGCCCGCAGCCTGGATGTCGCCATTATCTCCCAGCCGGGGACAGGACGAGATCGCCCGATTCTTTGAGACCAGCGGCTACAACCATATTCTGGCGTCGCTCGCCTGGGGGCAGTCTGCCCCGGACGCAGTCCGCATGCTCAATGGAGTTGTTCGCCACGTAGGTCATGCCACAGTTTGCGTGAAGGCACCTACGCAACTGCGGCGAAGCGCTCACCGTGTTGCGTGTCTACATCCCTCTCGGATAGTATTTCGCTCTGAGCCCCCTTCTTTTCACCGCTGATTGACGCCCCATGTTTTCGGCGCCCGCGTCCTTCTCCTGTGCGCTTCTCCTCCTTGCGGGAGGGACAGTCCCCGCGAACGACGGTAGAATCTGACCGGATAGGGGCGAGACTTCCGGGATGTCGGGCAACTGTTGGGGCGAGTGCACGTGACCGTTCCTTCCACCCAGAGGCATGGCGAAGCGCGACCCTTCGCCGTCGCACCATGGGCAGAGAGATATTGCACGGTCGTCTATACCATGCCGGGGAGGGGCGTATCGGATCATTTCATTCGGAGAGCCAGCAAGAAAGAGGAAGAGATCCGTCACCATACGCCCGAAGAACTGAGGAGCGCTGCCCGGCAAGACCGACTGGACAAAAATCGATGCACCGACGGACGGAAAGCTGAAAAAGTTGATCGCAGACGCGCCGGAAGAGCATGATCTGAAGCCGGACTGGACCGAGGCCGAACTGGTTTTGTATGAACCGAGGAAAGCTGATTGCCTTGCGGATGAACCCATATTCTGAGACTCTCTCAAACAGCTGAGGGATAAGGGTATCAGGCACGAATGCGGGCGGTGTCGCGAGCCGGTGCGGAAGCGCACCAATAGGCAGCATCGCAGATAGTAGGTGAACAGGGCATCGTAGAGATGACTCATCCGCAAACTCGCGAACGGAATTTCGAGCACACTCCTCCTCCCGGTGAGCACCGTGCCGGGCTGCGGCTCCTGCAGCCCTACCTCCGTCGCGCCCATACCAGAAGTGCGAAGCGCTGGGCCAGAATGGTCGAAAAATGCGTCACCATAGATCATCTCCGACAGGTGATGGAGAAGCGCGTGCCACCGATTGTGAGAGAGTATTATCGTGGCGGCGCCGATAATGAAGTCACGCTCAGAGATAATGTCGAAGCCTTTCAAAGAGAGCGCTTTAAGCCGAGAAGTGCGGTCCAGCTTGACGCCATAGAGATGCGGACTGAAATTCTGGGACACTCCCTTGCGCTGCCGGTTATCGCCGCGCCGATAGGCAGTCTCCGCATGCTCTGGCCGCACGGGGAGACCGTCGCTGCCAAGGCAATCGGGGAGGCCGGGACGATCTGTACCCTCTCCACCCTGACGGGGACCGACCTGGAAGAAGTCAGCGCCGCCTCGCCCGGACCATGCTGGTATCAACTCTATCTCGTGGGCGGAAAAGACATCGCGGCCCGTGGCATCGCACGGGCAAAAAACGCGGGCTATTCCGCGCTGGTGCTGACCATCGATACCGCGGTCGCCGGGAACCGCGCCCAACACGAATGGCTGGGCGCTTCACGGGCGATTCAGGGCACGCCCTTCCAGAAGTTGCAATTCGGCCCGCAAATGCTCAGCCATCTTTCCTGGCTGAAGGGCTTTTACGCGGACGGCGGGATGATGCAGTTCCGCAACGTGATTCTGGACGAAGGCCAGCCCATGCCCTACGCGGGCGTGGGGGCGCAACTGCGCACCTCGGTTGTCACCTGGGAGCATCTGGCCTGGATTCGGGAAATCTGGGGGACGGAGAGGCCCATCCTGATAAAGGGTGTGCAATGTGTCGAAGACGCCCGGCTAGCGGCCGAGCACGGCGTGGACGGCATCATCATCTCCAACCACGGCGGCCGCCAGATGGACCGCGTCTACCCGAGCTTATACATCCTGAGAGATGTCGCGGACGAACTCGAGGACTCCAAGCTGACCATCTTGTTGGACGGCGGCATTCGTTCCGGCGGCGATGTCGTCATTGCCTTAGCCCACGGTGCGGATGCGGTCCTGGCCGGACGGTCGTATGTGTATGGTCTTGGGGCGGGCGGCGAAGTCGGGGTGCGCCGGGCATTTGCCATCCTGAAAAAAGAGATCGAGGAGACCCTGATGCTCCTGGGCTGTGCCTCCATTCACGATCTCAATGCCAAGGAGCACCTGCTGCCGTATCCCTTCCATTAGAGCCCGAAACGCTTCCAGCCGTCTGTCCTGCATCTGGGATGGCTTTCCGAGTTCACCATTGCTCTGCATTCACATTGCACGGCAAGAAACCGCCGGACGTGGCGTCAGGAGAAGGACTAGGTGAGGCCCCCGGTCGTCGCGCCGTAGAGAAAGGTCGGCTGATAGCTGCCATTGACATCCGGCAGATGGCCCGCCATATGCGGCCCCAGGCTCCAGGCACCCCGGGCCCGGGCGGAGAGACCGAGTCATGCACCCCGCGTGCAACCGGCCAAAGAAGTCGCCGGTCAGAGCCGGCGGCAGTGTTGTCAGGCCACCGTAGAGACAACCAACGGCGGCCGCACCTGCGTATGACGCCCCGAGCTCCTGGGCCGAGAATAAGGAGAGGGGCCCGTGATGTGGACATCCAGGCTCACGGCCATATCACCCCTCCGCCCGATACGATCCGACAGTGGATCAAAGCAGAGGTTGTCCAGTAAGGCGCTCACCCCCATAATGCTCGCCGTCGGGGCTCCCTCTGCATGCAAGCTCTCCCAAGTCTAGCGCGAATGCTACCACCTGCACAAAAGGCACGGGCGTGGTCAGGAACGTTGGCCACCAGGGCGAAGCCGAACAACCAGAACGACAGGGTGGTCCGGCTTCCGGCAGGGTCCGCCGGGGACTGTCCGGTCGCGACGCTGGGCTCTGGGCCGCGGGTTCGCCGTCAGGCGTCAACCCGAGTTGTTCCAGGTTGTGTACCATAAAGCGCGCCAAGGTGAGGAGCAGGATGATAAGGCTGCACGCAAATATAGACCGGGGCCAACCCTAATGCGCACTACAGAGGACGGTCGACCGGGGGCGGCAAAGCAGGAGGCCATCACTGCTGCCGCCCCCGGCGGACTACACGGCTAGGCCGTGTTTGCGCTGGAACCATTGACCGCCGTCGTATTGCAGGGAATACAAGCGGCTCCCCATGCCCAGCGCGGCAATAGTCCCTAGCACAGGGAGAGCTGCCACCGGACCGCCATCGGGCTGGTGGCCATAATCCCACTTCCCAGCTACAGCCCGATGGCGGTGACGGCCCAGCCGGGATCGGCCGTGTCGGTCAGCAGGCTGCTGATCCAGCTACAGCCGATACAGACCATGGCGTAGAGCCCGTCCCCTCAGACTGGCACGTTATCAGCCCAGTTCATCCCAGTATGGGGGGGGGCGAATCGTCTAGCCTCCGGCGATACCAACCATGAAGTTCATCCCAGTATGGGGGGGGCAGGAATACCCCAAAGGAGTATTCCCCTCCGTAGGTCACGAAGAGGACAACGAACGCACAGGCGGGAGCAACCCCACCGTATAAAGAGCGAAGGGAAAAGGGGCCGGCGAAAGAGGCTGTCCAGCCCTGCGTTCCATCACGCCTGCCCGTTGGCCTCCATATCGCGCAGCATGGCCTGTTCCATTTTCTTCATGCCTTCTCGGGTGGAGACATCACACTCGACCCGGCCTTCTGGGGTGTCAATCAGGGTCACGTAGGATCCTCGGTGGTTGCTGAAAATCTCGAACGTGGTGCAGCCCTCCGGGCCGGCGATATGCGGACCGTAGGCGACACCCGGCTCCGTCATCATGACATCACCGGGCTTGAGGATGCGGTCGCCCACATTCAGCGTGCCCTGCGCGACAATCTCGAATCGATGGCAGTCGTGGGCGTGCCGCGGCAGGGTCCAGTTGGGTCCCATACGCAACGTCACCACAGTGGGCGGATTATCTTTCCGGTCCCCAAGTAAAAAATAGGCCAGTCCGGTCACACCTTCTAACGGCCTCTCGACTAATTCCCTCAGTTCCTCCGGATACTGCTTCCAGAATGTAGGATCGTCCATTGATAGAAAAGACGCCATAACTCCCCTCCTTAGCTCTGCATGCTGTCCATGGGTAACAGAAAGAACCATATATCGCGCCGCACATCCGCGTCTTTCATGGCCTGCTGGGCGGCGCGAATGACCTTGCCGGCTTGGGTGGAGTCCCGAAACCAGCGTAACCCGGCCCAGGCAGCAGGCGTATGGTCGGCAATGGCCAGAGCAGCGGTTTCATAATAGCCCCGAATATCTTGGGCGACGCGGGCTGGCACGCCGGGAATCCCGGCTTCCTTCCACGACGTGCCCTGGCTGATACGGATAAACGCTTCAAGGGCAGCGGGGACATCGTCCGCACTGATGGCACGACCAGCTCCGACCCGGTTGCCGTATTGTGCAATCGCCCGCTCATAGGCGGCCCGCAGACCGCGGGCTTCATCAAGCGCGGGATGGGCGTCCGGGTCGTGGCGGGGCGGCAACGGGCAGGCCAGCACTTCGGTTTCCTGGTCTGTCACCGACTCGGCAAAGTCTTCAACCCCGGGCCCGTTCCGTTTCAGCATCGCAAAAGCGTGCACCAGCACACGGTGCTGAAACGCGGGGTCATTCGGTTTTCCGAGCGGGCGGCCCAGCGGAAAATTACACGCCAGTCCGCGCGGCGGTGCAGAGTCAACCATGTGTTGGCGGATCGAGCCGAGCGCCACCGTCGCCATGCCGGCGGCCTCAAAAATGTGGGCCAGCGTACACACGGTACGCGTGCACAGCGGTCAGACCGGGGTGAGGAGCACGACGTCGACGCCCTGTTCCTTGAGCAAGGCCGCGCCGGCCGGTCCGCCGTCCATTCGAATCTGGGCCAGGTCAAACTGATTACCGGCATAGGTCAGATGGGTGTCCGCAACTTTGCCGACTGCTCCTTGCGCGGCCAGTTCATCCAGGCGGTCGATGGGAAAGACAACGTTCAGGTCGGCGGCCACGCCGGAGTTGTCGAAGTTCGGGCTCCAGTGACCGACCATATAGTCCCGCCGGGCAGCGTCCAGCGCCCGGTAACTCGTGTCACGCGCCGCGAAATCATCCTGTTCGGGATGATGCAGCGATGCCGAGGTCACAATGGCTATGGTTGCGTTTTCCAATGGCGGGGGAGTGGTAAATGCCGGGTTCTCAAACACCGGACACTCAATATCCCGGACTGCATTCTTGATATCGTGATCGGCCATGTCTTCCCCTTTCAATCAGACCCGGAACGGCCTGCCGTCCGTTCGGTGCGCTCCCCGGTGCGGCTCCCTGCCTCCCCTGCGCTATCGTTATATGGCAGACATATGGGAGGCGCTTCCGCGGGACAGCTTATAGGGATCGTCCATCAGAGCCAACCCGACACGGTACAAACTGCGAAGGAATGCCGAGATAAGGATAGATGTGGGTAGAAGATATTATAGAATTACTCCAGGTTTGCCCGTCGAACTGGAAGATTCGAGAGGCCACCCTTGTTGCTATTGCCGACTCTTATCCAGATATGGATGAAACGACTTTCCGGCTTTCCCTGCGACGCGCAGTTGAACAAGCAAAGGAAGGGAAAACCTCTATCAAGCATCCTAATGCCTGGCTCAAAGCCGCCTTCGAACAAAATGGTGCACCGCTGATTACCCCGCGCGATATTGAAGCACAGGTCACCAGAGGGCAAGGGACGAATATTGAGCGACACACTGCCTCCCGGGCCACCCCTCCCAGCCCGGCAACCAACCCGGCAGAGAGCGAGGTTCTCCGACGATACCTGGCCGCGTCCGAAGCGCCACGCCAAGAAGTCGACCTCCAAGCAGAGGAGAAACTGACGCAAATGCGGCTTATGCTCGGCCAGATCGGACCGGAGAAGCGTCAAGAGATTGTGCTCCATGCCCGGATCGAGGCGGCACGAACCGTGTTGGAGCCCCTGGCAAGGGCTTCTGACAGTGCCAGAGACAATCGGGGCCGGAGAGTCTTTGATGCAACGATACCGGGTGGAGAAAAATGCAGCGTGGACAGGATGGCGGTAGGGAAGGGAACAATGAGGATAAGGAGGACCCCCTTTCACTTGCTCCCTCCGCCCGGCATGATTGCACGCGAGCTTTAGGCGAGGCGATGATGATGGCACCGGTGAAGAGAGCCGAGTGTGGTTTCGGCAGTGTCATTCTCGTCATGACTTTTTGGCTGCGCTCTTGTCCCAGCCGCTGGCCTTAAAGCGTTGGCGGCGGCGCTGCAGACCCGTCCCGGCCGACTCGTACGCTGCTTGCTGCGCGAAGCGATAAACGGCGGGCCGGATTTCTTCGAGCACGAGGTGCAAGAACTCCGGGCAATGCACCTGCAGTTGACGGCCAGCCGGCGCAATCTCAACCAACTCACCCGAGCGGTCCATCGTGAGGAGGGGTTCGAGGGAGAAGAACTTCGGCGGGCGCTTACCGCTAGTCGTCTTCAGGTAGCGGCGGTGGAAGAGTTGCATTTGTGGACCATTGAAGTGGCGGCGAAGCGTGCGTGGCAACCGCTCTACCGGGCGGGCGGCATTCTTGGGCCGTTCGACCATAAGGCCCCCGCCCCTGGGCAGGCTGCGGATGCATCCGAGGACTATCACGTCGAGTTGCTCGCATCGAGAGCAGAGGCGCCGGCATCCCTGCAATCGACGCAACGCCCGCGCGATTGCGGTGCGCCGCGTGGACCTCTCCCGGTCCTACTCCCAAGGCTCCCCCCGGCTTCGCCGCGGCGGCCCCCCGGGCTCCTCCCCCCGCGCCACGGCCCGGGGCCGAGGCTGGGCACCCTCGGACGCCCGGGCCCTCAGCACCGCGGGAGGAGCGGGGTGCGGGCCCCGGCTATTCTGCACCTGGCGGCCCGCCGGGGCGGCGGGGGTGGGCCCGGGCGAGCGCGCGCAGACGAGCGCCGGGCGATCGTCCGCGGCCCCCCTAGGCATCGTGGGGGGCCACCCGCCCCGGGAGCGGCCGAGGGATGGAGGACCGGTTGTGTGCGCGCTCCCGTGCCGGCGGGAGGGCCCTGGACGAGGGGGCGGTCGAGCGACCGGGCCGCCCGCGTGAGGCGCCCGCTCGGTTCCCGGTGCAGATGCGCGCAGACCCGGGCGCGCCCCCCGGGTTGCGACCAGCGGGGTAGCCGGGGGGAGAGGGGGGGGGCCAGGGGCCACATCGGGCCGGCAACCCGCGCCCGGTGCCGCCCTGCGCGGCGACCGACCAGAGGGCGGGGAGCACGGGGCGAGGGGAGAGGCGGACAGGGCCGCGCGGCACCGGGAGAGGGGGCGCGCTCCGGTCGGATGGAGCTTGCGTGCGGTCCCTACAGCCAGGAGACCAGAATCATGCAGAATCCTCCACATGAGTGTGAACAGGTCCTAGAAAAAATCCGGGACACGCTGTCCCAATACGGCATCGAACGCATCGCGGAATAACTGTCCGGTTTGCCCAGGCATGCTCAGGCAGCGTCAAGATGAAAGGTCACCGTCAACCGGGTCTGGCGGGCGACGCCGTTCAGGAGCAGCGTCCGGCTGGTGATCGCCTCGTGGTGGCGGTCAAGTTCCGCCAGTCGTACGAACAGGCTCCACCAGTTGTCGTTCTTTCTCTCGTATTGAGCAGAAAAAACATGTCCTTTGTATAGCGACTCGAAGATTGCCGTGCGGCCATCGCCATTACTTTGTGGAGGCAACGCCTAATCTCTTGGCAGCAAGTGCAACTTGAGTATCGTCTGAAGACCATCGTTCAACGAGCTTTCGAACACCCCAAGGGGTCCAGCCACAAGTCCGTCTTTTTCGACGTTACAACAAGGCAAGGCTCCGAGCCTGGTTTCGTCGTCAAACGTTCTAACCACTCAACTCTTTTCTCGGCATCATCTGTTCCTCTCAGAACTTGTCCGATACGAACCACCGGTTCTCCTCCGCCTTGAAAGCCAAGGCAGTGAACCAGTGGATTTCGAAACACCTTATAAAGAATCTCTGAAGCACGTTCATATGACACGCCGTATGGAGGATCAATATCCCACGGGAAGTACCTCTTGAGACATTCCTGGAATAAGACTCGATCTCTATTCTCTCCATTTATATCGAGTAGCGTTTTGGACACACCCGCCACCGTCGCCAACAGGACCAGTGCGACGGAAAACTGGAATTGCCGATGTGGTCCTTGGGAGTCAGGTTGTGCGATGGGTGTGGCAAGCATCCAGTGAAATTCTTTCAACAATGGCTCAACGCCGACCGCGATTGCCGCGCCGACAGCGCCAGGGAGCGAATCCGGGAGTGTGAGTGGAGTGTATGCCATTTCATCATTCCTCAACTGGATTCAATACACTCGCGATTGCATCCAGTTTCTCCCTGACTTCTGGATGAATCTCGCTTCCACGCATAACAGAGGCCAACAAATACAAATCCCGTTTTCGTGCACCTTTTCCGACACGATCCAGCAGCGGTATCAAGAATTCTTCGCTTGCCTTTATGCGGGTAAGGGCAACATGGTCTCCAAACCAATCGGTTCCGTGGGGGACCTGCTGCTGGAATGCTGCATCAACTATAAGCTGCATCAATGGGAGGTGATCGACGAACCGCGCAATACTCTCCGGATGCAAGAGGTAATTTTCAATTTCATAGCGTCTCCATCTCAACACCTCTAACCCAGCTTTCGTTGTTTCCTGATCCGGCTGATCGAGATTGTCCCCATCAACCAGGCAAAGCCCTCGAATTCGAGGAAATGCCGCTCTCATTGCAAAAAAATGCGTTTTCGCCCCGCGTAGACTTCGTCCCCCAAGCCAGTGAACAAACGGCCGTTTGAAGTACTCGCCAGATTCATGATTGAGAATGTGCGCCCACGCCTTCAGAATCTTCTCATCCGTCTCTCCCTCCACATAAAGCACCCCTCCGGCGTCTCGACCGAGCAGTAAATCAGTGGTCGTGACGCGCTTGAGAGCCTCCCGGACCTGGTCTCGTTCCGTTCCGCTCGTCAATGCGCGGGGCGCCCCACCGAAAAAGCCGAGCACGCGGTCCGGTTCCGTCGCATCAAGCACAACCTCGGAGTGCGTGGCGATGATCACCTGTCCCCTCCGGTCATGGGCAACCCGGCGAATCAGATCGTAGACTTGTCCTTGCAGCATGATATGCTGGTGCGCGTCGGGCTCGTCGAGGAGGATGACCGTGGCGGGACGCGCATACAGGAAGGCAAGCAGCAGGAGCACCTGAAGCGTTCCGCTCCCCGCATTGGAGAGGTCAAGAGGCCTACTCCTGCGCCCCGCCTTGCGGCTCAGCTCACGATATTCACACACGATGTACGGTTGAGCGGACGAGTATACGGGCTTCAGCAATTCCACCTGGAACAAGTCTCGGATCTGCTCTGCCAGCGCTTGCCAGTCTTCCGTACGGTCACTCTCGGCTATTTCCAGCAGCAGATTCCTGAGAATCTCACCAGGTCGTCCCTGACCGACGAGCAGGTCTTGCATACCGCGGTCGCGTCGCGGTTCATCGCGCTCGATCCCCGAGAGTGGCGGCACATGAACAATTTCCAGAGCTTTCGCCGCTGCTGGCGGAAAATCCTGGATCGCTTTCCGATCAAGATCTTTCGCGCCACTGGGTCTGGCGTACACCAGTTCCGGATTGGCGTATTGGAGCTCGATTCCACAGCTCCAAGGCTGGTCATCCTGCAGACCCTCCACGACAATCTCGATAAGTCGTGGTGTCCCAGACATGCCTTGTGGACCGGTGACCCTCCGGTCTTCCCACAGCAGGTTCATTTCCCGAAGCGGCACAGCTGTAATGTCGGCACGTGGTATGGCGACCCCCGTACGCCTGGCCGCCCTGCTTCCCTCTCGTTGGGAAATCCATCGATGGAGAGCCAGTTTCCACATTGCAACCATTTGCAGGAGTGTGGATTTTCCGGCATTGTTCGGTCCGGCCAGAACAACCGAATCCGACAGATCGAACCTCTGCTCACGGAAGCGTTTGAAGTTCTTGACCGTGATGCTGCGGATCATCAGTAACTCCCTGCACGCAAAGAGTGTTTGATGCCAATTAGGCGTTGGGCAACCCGCCCCCTGTTCACATTAGGTATTATTAGGAATTGACAGAGAGCAAAACACTCAATACCGGCACAATGCCGAAACCAGTCATATTTATCATGATCAGAAATCGCCAATATCGGTTCTCTTTTTCCTTCCCGGTCTACGATGTTGATCATGCCATGTCCTCCAAAAGCCGGGACATGAGGGAGGCGGGGAGGGCGGTTGCGATGGTTGTGGCTTCACCCATGCTGTCGGCGATTATAGTAGCATTTTCTAACAATGTCCTGAATCTCTTTTGCTGCTCTATCGGCGGTAAAATCAACTCCTTCGATTTCAAGAACTTGAAATGCCTGCTGTATCCAGCATCTTCCAATTCCAAGCATCCAAATTGGCCATAAAGAAATACAGGATCTAAATCATGACAATTCGGAAGCAAGACCTTTGCGCCATCTGTTCCCAGAAAAAAGGGGAACTGGATCAATTTGAATCTCTTGGTGTGGTCGCCGAATATTATGGCTGGTAGATTATTGTCATAATAACCCCTCTTGTCGCTTGCATATCCGGCAATTAATTCCTGCGCCTTGATCTACAATTGGAATTTCCCCTATGTTGGCATAATTCTTTTTCTGTACTTTAGTGACCTTCCTCGTTGTATCCGTGACAATATCGCCGAAGAAAACCTTATCCCACCTCATCGGGTTGGTGGCGGGATCGCCGAACATGCTGACGAACAGTGCGGGCAGGAATTCCCGCAGCCTTTCCTGCGCCTGCTTTCGCAGCCGTTCGATCTTCGCCGCCCGGTTCAGGATGCCGGCGATCCGCCGTTGCTCGTCCAGCGGAGGGAGGGGGATCGGAGCGTTTTGCATGAAGGGCTTTGGAACCCGTTGCTGGCCCGCTGTGCCGCTAAAGTTCTTCCTCGCTTCTTCCCTGGATCGAGGTTGGCGGACGAAGTGATATATGTAATCGCTCAGCACCCGTTCGCCGGGTCGCAGAACGTAAAACTCGGTTGAGCCTCGACCAATTCCATTGGTGAGGTTCCGAGCCAGTGCGACCTTGCCATTTTCCATGCAAGGCGTGATCTTGGCGAACAGGACATCGCCGTCCTCAAACGCGGTGTAGCCTTGCTGAACTGCCGAGAGGCACCGCTCTTCACGAACAGCGATTGTTCCTGTCCGTTCATTGACGGCAGCCAGCGGAACAAAACTAACCACTGTGTCATCCGGGCGTCCGGTTGTTCTCGCCCGTGGGTTGACCGTGCATATCTCCCCGAGGGGAACCTGTGTGTAGCGGGTCATTCCCCCACGGCTCCCTGCACCGCGTCGCCCAATTCGTCGATCTCTGCGAGGATTTGGGTCTCGATGCTTCGCAATTCCCCCAGAATCTCCAGCGGGTCGCGGTGCTCGACCTTGGCACGGCTCGGAGGGCGGTGGCGGTCGGCGCTGAGGTTGAAGTCGGCGGCGCGGATGGCGTCGGTCTCGGCGAACCACCAATTCGCCGTCCAGTCCTCGTCCCGGTCGCGGCCTTGCCATTCCGCCCACCGCGCGTCGTGGTCGCGGAACGCTTCGATCAGGCCGGGCAGGTCGTCCTCGTCGATGGGCGTGTCGTGGTTGGCGTCGAGCCTGAAGCCGTCCTTCTCCGCATGGAGGAACATGACGCGCTGCGTCGCCCCGCCCTTGCGGAACAGCGGCAGCGAGGTCTTGACACCGGATATGGGGGTTGAACACGCCGCCCGGCAGCGCCAGCACCGCCTCCACCCGGTTGTTCTCGATCAAGCGGCGGCGCAGTGCCTTGTGCGCTCCGGTCGAGCCGAACAGCACGCCTTCCGGCACCACCACGCCGCAGCGCCCGCCCTGCTTCAGGGGGTTCAGCATGTCTTGCAGGAACAGCATCTCGGTCTGCGCCGTGCGCCCGACCTTCACCTCCTCGACGATACGGGCGCGGTCCAGCCGCCCGGAGAACGGCGGGTTGGCGAGGATCACGTCGAACCCGCCCGGCGGCAGGCCGAGCGCCGCCTTCGCCGCGCGGTCGAGGGAGCGGGTGAGCGCGCCGCGCCGCAGGATGCGCATCTTGTCCAGCCCGCGCAGCGTCAGGTTCATGGTGGCGAGGCGGACCATCTACGGGTCGACATCGGCGCCGTGGAAGGTCGCCTCCTGCAACTGCCGGATCGCATCGCGGCCCAGCCTGTCGCCGAGACCGCGCCGCACCGTCTTGCCGTCGGCCTCGACTTCCTCGATCCCGGCAGGCGAGGAGTTGGCGAGGCGGATATGGTCCCACGCGCCGACCAGGAACCCCGCCGTGCCGGCCCCGGGTCGTAGACCGTCTCGCCGATCCGCGGATCCCAACCACACCAGAGCGCGGATGACATGGCGCGGCGTGCGGAACTGGCCGAGCTCGCCCGCCTGACGGATCTGGCGCAGCACGTACTCGAACAAGTCGCCCTTGGTATCGGCGTCCACCCGATCGAGATGTAGATCGTTCAACTGGCTCACCACCTGGGTGAGCACCGTCGGCTCGTCGCTCACCAGCCGGGCGCCGTCCATGAAGTCGGTGAGGCCGTTCGCCGCAAGCCCGGCATGGCAGGCGAAGACCTCCTCGCGCACCCAGGCGACCCGCCGCTCGCCGTTCAGCGCCTCGGCCCAGGACGCCCAGCGCAAGAGCTCGCGTGGCACGCTCTCCGCGCCGGGCGAGCCGGCGTTGCGCGGGTCGCGCAGCGTCCATTCGCCCTCGTAGGTGCCGGCGTACGGGGCGGCGCCGGGCCTTTGCGCCGCCCGCCCCCGGGCCGCGTCCGCCGCCTCGTGCATGTGGGAATAGATCAGGAAGCTCAACTGCTCGGCGTTCTGGGCCGGGTTCGGGTAGCCGCCGCCGAACAGGTAGTCGCGGATGCGGTTGATGCCGCGCCGCAGTTCCGGGGCCATGGGCACGGCGCTACCCCTCCCGGGCGCGGGCGCCTTCGGTCTCGCCGCCAGCTCCCTGCGGACCGGACACCACAGCGTTGATCCCGGCAATCAGATTGCCCGGCGATTCCTCGCCGCCGAACACGCGGCGCGCCTGAGCGTAGCCCCCGAGCATAGCGAGGGGGTGCTCGTCGAGGTCCCATCCGCCGAAGTTCTCCATATGCATCGCGTCGGCCCGCACCCGGCTGCCGATCAGGCTGGCCCAGCGCGCTTGTTCTGCATCGAAGTCGTCGTGCTCTCCCCGCCACGACTCGAAACGCACGCCGACCTCCGCCGCCCGCGCCTCCCAGCTTCGGCAAGACAGTCCTCACGCCCCCCCTTGTCGATCCGCGCGTGGAAGCGCCGGGCGGGGGCTTCCTGCGCTTTCGCAGGTAGCAGAGTCTGCAGTTGCCGAACCTTGTCTGCCCCTGTTAGTCCGCGCCCTGCTCGCCCCCGAGCCTCAACCCCACCGGAGTCTGCAGTTGCCGAACCTTGTCTGCCCCTGTTAGGCTCTCGCCAGTGGTCCCGCCTGGCCTCCTTTCCATACCCTTCTCAACGGCCGGCCCCTTTCCTCGACCGGCCTTCCCTGGCGGCTTCAGTCGTACGGACCTGTCCGCCCCCCTGCCGGCCCGGCCGGCCCCGCGCGGGGGTCCGGTTGACGCGTGCACGGCACCGCCAGGGCTTCCCGTGTTGCTGCCTTGCCCCTCTTCCATGCGGGCCGCCGCCACTACCCCGGCGGCCCCGGCCGGTGCTCATTTCGCTCGCTTCCCGGGCGGTGGCCGCCTGCCCCGCAGTAGCGATCGGGGCGGCTTCCGCGTCTGTCCGGTTCGAGCCCTGCTCCGCGTTCACTCGCCTTGCGGCCCGCATGGTCGCTGAACCGCCCACGGCCGTCCTTCTCTCGGAGTGCTTCGGACGATGTCGTTCCCTCCCTAACCCGCTCCGATTGCTACCGGCTGGAGCGACAGTTGCCCGGCGGGATTCGTACCCGCCAGGGAAAGGCGCCTTGCCACGGCGCACGCCACATCCGGGATAATGCGAACGGCAATGCTTGGTCCGTCGGCGCCGTCAGCTTCGACGACGTCCCGGTCGGCGCGGCCGGCACGTTCGGCTCCGGAGGCTCGGGAGATATCATCTGGGGCGGCTTCCACGGCCTGAACCATGCCGAGGCCGAGGGCACCTTCGAGAAGCACGGCATCGTTGACGGTTTCGGCGCCAGACGAGAGAGTAGGCGGACATGCGCGGCGTAGCGCCTCCGGGCGCCAGCCAGAGTCTTGTATCGAGATAGTGGTAACGGGCGACGAACTCGTTCCACAGTCTGCCTTCTCGGGTGCCGCGCATAACGATATACGTATCGAGCGGACGCACCTCGTCAATGCTCGTAGGCACGGGGAACAGCGGCGATTCCGTATCCGGTTCGAAGACGATGGGCTTGGGCCGGTGCATGGCCAGCATGGTGACCCGGCCAACGACAACAACTGCACCGACTACGCCACCAAGCGTGCCGCATGATCCCGATCAGCCGATCGATCCCGGCATCGTCATGCCAGACTCACACCCCACGCGCCGATGACGCAGAGAGCGAGGCCAAGCCGGCCTGCATCGGTCGAGCGTTCTCCGTTGCGTGACAGATGGTTGGGCCTCATCCGGCCTGTGGCCGCGCTCCCACGCGCGGGACACGTTGTCCGTTCGAAACCGCCGTGCCGTTCCCTCGGGACGGAACGGCACCCGAGGGAACAGACAACGGGGACATGCCCATGCGCATCCACGCTACCATCAACGAGCGGACAGTCCACCGCACCGTCAAGGAGAAGAAACCCGGACGATACGGCCTGACCGTCCTCGCCAGGAACCTGCCCGCCTGCGGCTTCACCGTCGCCAAGAACGGAACGAAGACCTTCTTCGTCCGGGCCCTGCGCCCCATCGGTGCCCCGAAGACCATCCTCGGCACAGCCGACGACATGACCGCTGCCGAGGCAAGAGAGAAGGCCGGTGCCGCCATCGCGGAAGCCCAAGCCGACCGCGAGACCGGGCCGCTGTGCGCCGCCATCGCGGCCGACTTCGTGCGTCGCCAAGGGCGGAGCTGGAAACCCGCCACGAGGAAGGCCAACACCTACCTGATCGATCGCCACCTCGTGCCCTTCTTCGGTACGATGCGCATCGCCAAGATCGACCGCTCCGAGGTGCGGCGCTGGTCCGATTCCCTCACCGGCACCCCCGGCAGCGCCAACCGGCCTCTGCCGGTGCTGCCGGTGCTGTCGGTGCTGATGCGGCAGGCAGAGCTGGGATATTCGCCCGCAAGGATCGAACCCCTGCCGCAGCATGCGGCGTTACAAGACGCCGCCACCTCGCTGGCAAAGCAGGTGGGCATCGCGCCCGCCTGCCGAGCGCTGGGGATGTCCCGGGCAACGTGCTCCCGCCGTCACAGGCTAGGGTCTGTTACCACTCAGGCGCATGATTATGGTATCCTCGTTGGATGGACCTCACGCAAGCTCCCTCCGCCCGGAGCGCGCCTCCTCTCCCGGTGCCGCGCGGCCCGGTCCGCCTCCCCCCTCGCCCCGTGCTCCCCGCCCCCTGGTCGGTCGCCGCGCAGGGCGGCACAGGGCGCGGGTTGCCGGCCCGCTTTGGCAACTGGCACACCATCTCCCCCCGGCTGCCCCGCTGGTCGCAACCCGGGGGGCTCGTCCGGGCCTTCGCGCATCTGCAACGCGAACAGAGCGTGCGCCTCACGCGGGCGGCCCGGTCGCTCGCCCGCCCCCTCGTCCAGGTCCCTCCCGCCAGCACGGGGGCGCGAAAACAACCGGTCCCCCCTCCCTCGGCCGCTCCCGAGGCGGCTGGACCACCAAGATTCATCTGGGTACCGCGGATGACCGCCCGGCACTCGTCTGCTCGCGCTCGCCCGGGCCCGCCCCCGCCGCCCCGGCGGGGCCGCCAGTTGCTGACTCGCCTGGGCCCGCCCCCCGCTCATCCCGCGGTGCTGAGGGACCGGGCGTCCGCGGGCGCCCAGCCGCGGCCCCTGGCCGTGGCACTGGGGTAGGCGCCCGTGGGGCCGCCGCGGCGCACCCGGGTGAGACCTTGGGCGCCTGCCCGTGAGCCGTCCACGCGGCGCAATGAAATCGCGCGGGTGTTGCGTCGATTGCAGGGATGCCACCGCCTCTGCTCGCGCTGCGAGCAACGCGACGTGCTCTTCCTCGGGTGCAGCGTCTTCGCCCTCATCATCAATGCGTTGCGATAGTGGGAACAGGTCCTAGTTGTAGAGCCCTCATTAAGGGGTGGCGAGCAGATGTGGGGCGGATACGCCCCCTTGCGGAGCTAGGCCGGTTCGGCTCCCCTCGCCCGTGCCCTGCGCCGAGCCGGCTGTGCTCCGGCCAGTCGTTGCCCGGCCCCCTTCCGCCCCCTCCCCGTGAGGGGGGCGGCCTCTTTGCCCCTTCCCTTGCACCGCTGCCCCACGGTGGGAGGGTCTGGGGATATCCGGCAAACGGCTGACAATATTGTGGACACCGCTACCCCGCGGTGGTAGGGTACGGGCATGGAAGACGATCTCCGGGTGCAGGTGGCCCGGCTGGAGGAACGGATGAACACCATGCAGGCGGAATACAAGACGGACATTGCCCGGCTGGCGGAACAGGGAGCGGAACGGGACGCCCGGCTGGCGGAACGGGACGCCCGGCTGGCGGAACGGGACGCCGACATGAAGGGGCGGATAGAGGGCTGGCGTGCCGATTTCCACCGGGGCCAGTGGCAGATGCTCCTGGCCGTCGCCGGGTTGATCGGGCTGGCCGTCGCGGTGCTGAAATTCGGCTAGCGCGCGCCTGGCCTTGGCCCCTCCCATGCGCCGCCCCCTCACCATCGAGCTACGGCGACAGACCGCCCGCTGGATGCGAGCGCGGCGCGCCCTTGGAGGTGCCACGTGAACGGGAAACGGGCCCTGTTGTCAGGGTATCGGTGCTGCCCATGCTGCCGGTGCCGCCGCTCTTTCGGCAAAATCGGCGAAACCGGAGGTCCTCGGCACGCAGACGATGAGCTATGCGGACTGCCGCGCGAGGAGCGGCACCATTGCCTTCCTGCCGGGACTCCGTCCAAGCTACAGGGGCCAAACTGACATTCCGGCCCTGGTACACGGTCTGGTTCAAGGAGGAGGCGATCTTCGTCACTTGCTCGGAGCCGGATCGAAAGACGGCGGTGGTCCTACCCGCCGCCCCCTCAATCCGCCGGGGCCCGGAATCAGCGTCGCACGGCCAACCCCTTGGCGTGGACATGATCACAGGGTTGGGCCCCTGCCACCCCCGCCCCCTGACGGCTCCGTCCCGTAGCGTGGACATTGACTAGACCACGAGCGGAGGATCAAGAGGGTGAAAAACCGGCTGACGGGGTGCCCCCTGGCCGCTATGTCAAGGGGGACCCCCACCGAAGCTTCTTCGGCGGGGGTGTCGGTGGGCCCGGGCCGCGGCGGCCGGACCGGGCGCGGTTTCGCCCGTCCTGGGGGTGTGCGGCAGGGAGCGGGCCGTCGATTATTCGGCGAGACGGGCGGTTGGCCTAACGCGCCGCGCCCCTCATTGAGGGGGGGGGGATGCGGTTTCGTACGGATACCTCCCTAGGGCTTGTCAACCCTAAGGGGGATGCTTATGGTGTCCCCGGTCGTATGGACCTCACGCAAGCTCGATACGCCCGGAGCGCGCCCCCTCTCCCGGTGCCGCGCGGCCCGGTCCGTCTCCCCCCTCGCCCCGGGCACACCGCCCTCTTGTCCGTCGCCGCGCAGGGCGGCAACTGGCGCGGGTGACCGGCCCGGTTTGGCCCCTCGCCCCCCCCCCTCGCCCCCCGGCTGCCCCGCGGGTCGCCCCCCGGCGTCCGCGCTCGGTGCGCGCCTCGGCACCGCGCACCGAGCGGACGCCTCAAGCGGGAGAGCCTGTCGCTAGCCCGCCCCCTCGTCCAGGTCCCTCCCGCCGGGACGGGAGCGTTCACAAACCCGCCCCCCTCCCTCGGCCGGTCCCGAGGCGCCGGGCCCCCCAAGAGGCGCCTGGTTGCCGCGGATGCGCGTACGGCCCTCGCCTTCGCGCTCTCGCCCGCCCCCGCCCCCACCGCCCCGGCGGGCCGCCAGGGGCTGACTCGTCTGGACCCGCCCCCCGAGAGTCTCGCGCTGCTCTTGGCCCGGGCGGACGAGGGCGCCAAGCCTTGACACCTGGCCGTGGCGCGGGGGGCCGCCGCGGCGCCCCCGGGTGGGGCCTTGGGCGTAGGACCGTGAGGGGCAAAGCGGCGCACCGCAATCGAGCGGGTGTTGCGTCGCTTGAAGGGATTTCGTCGCCTCTGCTCGCGATGCGAGAAACTCGCCGTGCTGTTCCTCGGATTCATCGGCTTCGCCTTCATCATTGATACGTTGCGATAGTGTTAACAGGCCCTAGTTCTCGGGCCCCAGCCGCCCCGCAAGCAGCCCGCCCGGGCACTCAGTGCCAGCGAACGCAAGCCGGGACTTGAGGGGCTCGCTTGTGAACGATTTGTTGACCGCTCGCCACCCGCAGTCGTCGCGCCCCTGCTGGACGAAGGGCAATCTCCGTGCTCGGAGCGCACGAGGTCTCGCCTGTTGGCTGCCGAACAGCCCGTGCGAGAACGGCGCCATCAACTTCCCCCTCCGCCCTCCGCGACACCTGAACTCGTG
Organism: uncultured Binatia bacterium (SeqCode); assembly: GCA_965116085.1. GTDB lineage: Bacteria > Desulfobacterota > Binatia > Bin18 > Bin18 > Bin18. The sequence goes on along the minus strand of OZ220487.1, from coordinate 1,633,197 downwards.
GCCCACACCCCGAATCAGGTCTGGTCATGGGACCTCCCCCGCTTGCCTGGGCCGAGAACCGGGACCGGGTTCTGCCTCTACGTCATGCCGGATATTGACCGCCGCTCTGTCGGCGGGTGGAGGGTGGCCGAGCGCGAGCGCGCCGCACTGGCCGCCAGTTCATCGAGCAACCGTGTCTCAAACCGGGCATTCAGCCCCAAGTGCTTCCCTTAACACTCCGCCCGCGGCTCACCCCTGCCCAGCCGGCCCCGCGCCGCTCCTCGCCAATCTCGGCCTCCCCCGCTCCCTCAGGCGTCCCAGGGTCCGCGCCGACCCTTCCTTCTCCGAGGCGCAGTTCCAAATCCTGACATCCCCTCCCGGGTTTCCTGCCCGCTGCGAGCACATCCCTGCCGCCCGCGCGGACTGCCGGCACTGCTTCCCCTGGTACAACCGCGCGCATCGGCATGCTGGAATCGCGCGGCTTGACTCCCGAGGATGTTCACCTTGGGCGCACACAGCAGAGCCTGGGCGCAACGTGAGAGCACCCTGCGCCAGGCCTGGCATCGAAACCCGGAACGATCCGTGCGCGGAAGACCGAGGCCACAAGCACCACCTGAGAGGGGCTGGATCAACCCGCCAGGCCCAGCCAACACACTGGCGGGGGCACCTTCAGTGCAACCAACAGCTGCCTCAGTGTTGTTGACAGGTTCCGTAACGTGAATACCGTTCCCACCCCGAAAAATCATCAATCCCCATCACGTATTTACTCGTAATTTCCAGAATTCAGACGATGCGTTCACATCTAGCCTCGTGCCACGGAGAGGGAAAGCCTGGATGATTGATGAACTTGTCGCCCTTGCCAACAGGCGTGGGGGCATGTTTGGCCTCGGGGTTGAGGACAGCGCCCATGAGGTTATCGGCATCCCGGTCGAGCGCCTCGAAACGGTCGTCTATGTCATCCGAGCAGATGCGGTGGCTCCAGCAAACCAGCCACCGAAGATATGGTGCTGGAGCAGATATGGTTGCCCTCAAGCACGGGCTACACAGGTGCCATGGTGAGGGCGGGGAAGCCTCATGCCCTGTAGCGGAGTCGAGCCACCGCGCCGCGCCATCTGTTTCCGAGCATACAGCCCCGGCATGGCCGGCGACTTCCAGCGCCCCGCCTGCTGCATCTCCACCACCGAGCCCCGGCCACAGCGAGCGACTGCGCCGCCCCGACCCACAGACTATGCCCGCTCACCCGGCACGCCGGCCGCCTTTTCCCGCCGAGCGATAATCGTCCGCATTGACCGTGCACTCAGCCCGGCCCGGACCCGACCGCCTTTGGTCAGCGCCCGGAACAACGGTCCCTCCCGAATGCTGGCGACGGCCAGCCAAGCCCGCACCCGCTGGACGGTCGGCTGGCCTAAGAACAATACAGATCCCGTCCCTTCCTGATCTGTCTTGGAGTGCTGGACGGTGATCGTCCGTTCCGTCAGATTGAGGTCCGCCACCCGTAGCGCGGCGAGTTCTGAGACCCGCAGCAGGGCATCCGAGTCCACGGCCAGGATAGCCGCATCCCGCTGCCCGGCCAGCTTGGTCTCATCGTTGACGGCCAGCGCAGCCGCCACATCGGCCTGCTCCCAGCGCACCCCCTCGACCTCCCCCCGCCCGCGCGTCCGTCCGGCCCGTCGGAAGCCGGCCAGTACACGTTCCGTGGCCGACCCGGTAGAGCTCTCCGTTCCGGTCAGCCTGGCCCGAAACTTCACGGCCACCACCAGGGCCGCCACCGCTGGCGCCTTTCCGGTCTCGAACAACTCGGACAGGTACCCCGCCAAGGTGGCATCGGTCAGCGGTGGGCCTGTGTCCGCCATCCAAATATCCAACCGTCCCAAGGCCGCGATGTAGGCCCGCCGCGTATTCGGCGCGATAGACACCGTAGCCAGGGCGTGTGTGGTCTCAGCGTGCAGAGTCAGACTGGGGGGAGCAACTTCCGGGTCGGGCAGCGGCAAGGTGGGCGTCTCGACGGTCATGACGGGGAATCCTCCTGATGGGATGCACCACCGGTCTGGTTGGGTGCAGCCACAGTTTGGTCGACGCTACGCAGGAACGGCACCGTTAAATATATTTTACCGTTGCTCCTATCCTATGCGGCACCGGGTCGTTTTGGTGATGGCGTCGGGTTGGTCGCTCAGCCATCGCCACATCGTCCAGCAGGCTTCCCTCAGGGCGGCGCCATCCTTGAACCCACGGGTAGCGAAGGGGGCACCACCCATGATCATCGCGCCCGCCCGCGAGGCGTGCTTCGCCTCCCCACAGCGCTTCGTCAACTCATGGATCTCGTCCGATGTATGTGCCGCCCAGGTTATCGGCGGTGCCGCACTCACCCTCCTCCCGAGGTGCAAATCGATCACCACAGTCCATGGGCAGTGTCCGGCCCGGCACTACAACCTATTCAGGCAATCAGTCAATTTGAAATGTGCTTGGTATGACTGGTGAGGGTAAATCGGAATGGATGAAAGTTCCATCACCTCAATATGAAGTACCGTCATAGCCAAAGTGATAGCGGGCGTTCTTTTATGGATGATTCCTGCTGCTAAGGAATATCCTGCCAGACTTCTATCGTGGTTGTGGCATGGCTGGAGGGAGGGACAGACGCATTGGGTAATCGCCGCCAAAGGCTGATTTTCTTTATTTTTCATATCGTTAAAATGTGCACGGCGCCGGCGTGATCGGCCTGCCGCCGCCGAGGGGGCGCAAGCACCGCTCCCGACCCAGCTTTTTCGGACCCGCCCCCGAGCAGGCAATCGCCTTTGGGTCGGTCAGGCAGCGGCTCGGATCAAGTTGATGAGGCAGGCGTCGTTCCCGGCGGCGCGCTAGCGGATTCCGCGCAGGGCGTCTTTGGCGGGGCCGCGACGGGCGAGGTGGGGGGGTGAGGCGACGCAGCAGGGCGAAGGTTGCGGGGCCATAATAGTTGCGGGTGTGCTGGCGGGCCTCGTTCCTGGGCCCGGCGCGACCCAGGGCCGGCCGTTTGCGAGGGACCCATGGACGCGCCCGGCGGACGGGAAACGCGCCGAGCCCAAAACGGACATCTGGCTGCGACCCCTCCGAAAAGACCGGAAACGAACCCTCAAGCGATGAAATCCCCCACCCAGCACCCGACAAACGAAGGATTACATGAAGTCACTGTCCAAACCGATATCGGCCAGCCCCCGCCGCCCGCGCCACCTTGCCCCTGGCTTTGGCCCGATTCGCGTGCTAGTCTAGCTGTGAGATGCTCACATCCCTAGAAGTGAGATGGCCAACCTATCGCCGATTCTTCCTGTGCGGCCTCCTGAGTCTGTATTGTACGGTGGGCCACCCGCCGCCTACCTTTTCCTCTTCGTTACTCGACAAAACATGGCTGGCCGAGGCGACCCCGGCCGCCGTCCAAGCGCTCCTTGAGCGCGGGGCCGATCCCACCGCCCGCAGCAGCGACGGCTGGACGCCCTTACATCTAGCGGCGGGGCGGAACAAGACCCCGGAAGTCAGCGCCCTGCTCCTTGAGCGCGGGGCCGATCTCACCGCCGGTGACAGCGACGGCCGGACGCCCTTACATCTAGCGGCGGCGTTTAATGAAACCCCGGAAGTCAGCGCCCTGCTCCTTGAGCGCGGGGCCGATCTCACCGCCCGCAGCAGCGACGGCATGACACCCTTACATCTAGCGGCGAGGTGGAACAAGACCCCGGAAGTCAGCGCCCTGCTCCTTGAGCGCGGGGCCGATCCCACCGCCCGCGACTCCGCAGGGAAGCTGCCCGTTGATTACGCTGACAAGAACGCCGCCCTTAAAGGCACTGATATCTACTGGCGACTGCATGATGCCCGGTTTTGAGACCCACCCCGGTCGCCCACTGAGCAGAGATGACGCAGCGGCATACCGTTGGGCCCTGGAGTGCCTCTGATCTTCTGCTCCTGGATGTGGGGGGGGAGAAAACCCTCGCAATGATGTCCATCGGCCTTGGGGCAGCCTCCGACGGTGGGGGCATCAAGCTGCCGGCTTTGCTGCCGGCCACGAGGGAAGCGGTCTCCCCCGTCAAACGGAACTCCCCCCCATCCTCCTCCGGCGAGAAGGAGGCCGGCAGGGCGGCAAGGGTAAAGACGCCCCGCGCCACCCTGCCGCTGTGGCCGCAGGTGAAGAGTGAAATGCGGGGCCGGTTGCTCTCAGAGCCCGTTTGAAAACGCTTGGCCTTGAGGTTTGATCGTGATTCAAGCTTGGCATGTGGGCCCAAGCGACGCGAGGCCGTATGGCCGAGATCGAACGGAAGACGAAGCGTTACCCGACCGATCTGACGGATGAGGAAGGGGCGAGGGGCGATCCGGTGATGCCGAAGCCGGCGCGGACCGGACGACAGCGTGAAGTGGATCTTCGCGAGGTTCTGAACGCGATCCGCTCCTTGGCGCGCACGGGCTGTGGCTGGCGCATGCTACCGAAGGACTTGCCGCCCTGGCAGACGGTCTACTGGTGGTTGCGGCGCTTCGGGCGGCTTCTGCTGTTCCAGCCGATCCACGACGTGGCCTTGATGCTGGCCCGCGCGCGCGCGGGCCGCGAGGCGAGCCCGCCGGGCGGGGGGCTCGACAGCCAGTCGGGCAAGGCACCGGCCGCCAAGGAACGCGGCTTTGACGGGGGCAAGAAGATCACCGGGCGCAAGCGCCATGTCGCCGTCGCCACCGCTGGCCGCCTGCTCATGATCAATCTGACGAGCGCCGACATTTCGGCCTCCGCTGGCGCGCAGAGGATCCTGGACGCCAGCCGCAAGCGCTGGCCTTGGCTCAAGCCTCTCTTCGCCGACGGTGCCTACGATCGCGGCCAGCTCATGGACAAGGCGGCCTTCCTCGACTTCGTCATCGAGATCGTCCGCAAGATGGAGGGCCAACAGGGCTTCGAGGTGCTGCCGCGGCGCTGGGTCGTTGAGCGAACCTTTGGCTGGATGATGCGATGGCGGCGCCTGGTGCGCGCTTACGCGCAGCGCCTCGACGGCTCCGAGGCCATGATCCAGGTCGCTATGGGTAGCCTCCTGCTCAGGCGTATCGCTCATTGAGCAGTGTTCTCAAACGGACTCTCAGGACGAGCCCGTGGCCGTGTTCGGTCCGCTCAAGCACTGGTGCCTCGGGTGTCCCCTCGTCCGAACGAGACCAGCTTGTGGAGAGACGGTCGCCCGCGTACTTGATCCTGAACTCCAGGCGGGCCCCTGCGGCCGTCCTCTACGCGTCCCTCGCCCGGCTGCTTGCGGGGCCGACGCGAAGCGAACGTCGTCAGGTCAGACACCACCTGCGGGTCAGGTGCCTTGGCCTGTACGCTCTGCGCTCGGTTTCCCTGGAGGGCCGTGGCTGGGGGCCGGAAATGCATAAGGATAGCTGTCCGGGGGCGGGGGGCAGGTTTACTGAGAACCCTTCCGATTCAATGCCCGTGGGTGTGCATCTTGACAAGCGGCGTACGTTGCGGGTGGGCGCGGGGGATGCTAATGGGCGACCGGGGCCTGTGGCCCGAGGGACGGATCCGCGAGGGACGCAACCCCGCAGGGGTGGCCTGGAGCAGGACGCTGCCGGGACTGGCGATTCGCTTGCTGGTGCAGGCCGGGGTGATACCGCTGTCTCTGTTCGATGAGAGGGCCCTTATCGAGATCCGTCGCCTATCCGGGTGGACGTCTCATGGAGTGTCGCCCCAGCCCCTAGTGTCCTGTCACGCATCAAGAGTTGGGCAGAGTCGCTTACGCCGAAGTTCCCGCTGATTTTGGTTTGATTTTGGCGCCAAGCGGTTGATGTGGCGAGGGAGTTCGAGTGCGAGCGCTGGATTATTGTTCCCATGTCTTTGTGTATTTTCTGTTGGATTGCGGGATGCAGTGAGCTATTGTCGCGCCCCGGTATATCGAGACGGTCCCAAACCGGAACTCCCCGCCGGCGCTCCACCTGCGCGAAGGAGGGCGCGCAGGCGGAAAGGGCAGGAAACGCCCGCTCGCCAACCTCTCCAGGTGGTCGAAGGCAAGATTGACCTGCTGCGCCGGCTGCTCAAGGCCGAGCCCCTGGTGGGCCGCGCCGCGGCCTTCGACATTGGGCGTTCCCTTCCCCATGGCCCTGTCGCTGCCGGGCTGGGAACGCTCAGGACGCGCGGGCGGAACCGGTTGAGCGCCCCGCAGCCGTCCCCCCGGCACGCTCAGGGACTGGGCCATGATCGCAGCGCGGAGCCTGGAGCCGGCCTCGCAGCGGGCCCCGGCGCGGGGCCTGGCCGAGGCCACCGCGGTGAGCCCCCTGGGCGAGCTCCTCGCTGCGGCACGGGACGAGGACGCCCGGTACGCCGCCCTGGCCTGGGTGCTCAAGCGTCAGGAGAGGAGCGAGCGGTCTCGGGCGAAGCGGCCCCTCGAAGAGGGCGGCCTGGGGCTCTCTGACCGGACCTCGGGGGGGCTGGCGGGCAGAGCGGGTCCCCTGGCCAGGCGCGGCCATTCCCGGGAGGGCAAGCTGCAGATCGAGTTCGGCCTTGTGTGCGACCCGGACGGAGGTCCGGTGGCGGTGGCGCTCTGCCCGGGCAACCCGGCGGCTCCGGCCCCGCTTGCCACGCAGAGCGCCACGGGGCGGGAGCGGTTCTCGCTCTCGCAGGTGGTTCTGGTGGCAGACCGGGGGCTGCGGCCCGAGGCGCGGGTCCGCGAGGCGGGGAAGCCAGCGGGGCGGGACTGGATCCGTGCCCTGGGTGGAGGCCGGCGATGTGGAGATGTCGCTGTTCGACGAGAGGGACCTGGTGGCGATCCCCAGCGCCGCCTCCCCCGGCGCGCGGCTCATGGGGGGCCGCAATCCGCTGCTGGCCGAGGCCCGCGCCCGCAAGCGCCCGGGACCTGCGTGCCGCCCCCGAGGCCCTGCTCGCACCCCTTGCCGCCGCGACACGACGCGAGAAACGCCGGCGGCCGGGCCAGGAGAAGATCGGCGCGCGGGGCGGCAAGGTCGTCGGCAAGTCCAAGGGGGCGCAACACTTCCCCGTCCATCGACGACGGCGGCTGCACCTGGCAGCGTGATGACGCCTCCAGCGCTGCCGCGGCGAGGCTGGCCGGCCGCTCCGTGCTCCGCCCCAGCCTGCCGCAGAGCGCACGCGACGGGCCCGGCCCGGTGCGCGCCGACCAGCGGCTGAGCTCGGGGGAGCGGGCCGTCCGCCGCCTGAAGACCGGGGCCCGCAAGGGGCGCCCCGTCTACCCCCGCCCCGCACCCCGGGGCCGGGCCCACGTCCTCCTTTGCCTGCTCGCCTGCTCCGTCGAATGGCACCTGCGCCGGACACTCCAGCCCCTGCGGTTCGACGACGAGGAGGTCGAAGGCGCCCGGCGCTCCTCCAGCGGGGCGCCGGCAAAGATATCACAAAGCGCCCGGGCCACGGCGGCCACGCAGACACCCCCTGACGGGGAGCCGGGGCACAGCCTGCGCCCCCGCTTCGCTGCTCTCGCCACCCTCACCCGCACCACCGTGGCGCCCCGCCTTGCCGGCCCCGCGCCCTTCCAGGGCACCACCCGGCCCCCGCCGCTTCAGCAGAAGGCCCTGGACCACCTCGGCGGGCGCCTGTCGCGTTCCCAGGAGCGGCACCCGCCCCTCTCTCGAAGATCAATACTTCCAGTCCCTTACGCCTCGGTCAGGCGGGAACTTCGGTTTACGCCCGACGTGGGCATCGGCGGTGGTGAAGGGCCATGGGAGGGGGGCGATGGTGCAGCCCTATGAGTTGACGGATGCGCAGTGGGTCCGCATCGACAGGCTGCTGCGGGGCAAGCCGGGCGCTCCGGGGCGTGCGGGCGCGGACAACCGGTTGTGCGTCAACGCGGTGCGGTGGGGGCTGCGCACGGGGCCCCTTGGCGTGCGCTGCCGCCGCGCCAAGGGAAGTGGAAGTCGGGGCCCAAGCGGGGGGCTGGGCGCGGGGGTTCGATCCCCTGACGACGGAGCGCGACCAAGCCTATCTCAGGCTCGATAGCACCATCGTGCGCGCGTCTCAGCAGGCGGCCCCCAGAAGGGGGGGGGCGGGATCAGGCCCGTGACTCCGCAGGGAAGCTGCCCGTTGATTACGCTGACGGGAACAAAGCCCTCAAAGACACTGCTCCATACTGGCAACTGCATGATGCTCGGTTTTGAGGCCCGCCTTGGGAGTCCGTCTGGCAGGGGTGGAACGGCGGCTTACAGTTCTCCTCGTGAGCACGGCAACGTATGGGTTCGGGTGGACCACGCGTGAACCGGCTCGTCTCCGCCCTACACCTCGGCGCCTGCCGGAGTGCCACGCCGGGCCCCGGGGTCGTGCCTCCCCCTACTCGTCGCTCACAATGGCGGCGGGGGTAACCTGAATATGGACGGACCCGGAGACGCTAGCGACAGTGCCAGAGCCCACCGGCCTTAACTAGGCTCAGGACCTATAAAGGTCTTGTCAACGTGAGTTTGCGGTGTTGGGTGGTGCCAAGAGAAAGGGAGAAGGTCCTGTCGGCTCACCATGGCTGGCTGTCCACCGCGCCGTGCACCCGTCTCCGGCCCGTGCTACCGACCAAGGTGCGTGGGGTGCCACGAGTCGCTGACCGTCGAGTCATCTCAGGCATTATCACCGTCCTCTGTTCGGGTCTGCGGTGGGGTGTCGCGTCCGCGGGTTCCGGCCCGCCCCAGACCCGGTCCCCGCTTCGTGCGCCTCGCCCGTGCGGAACTCCCGGCTTCGCGGGCGGCGGCAGCCCTTGCCGCTAACCGCGCCGGGGGCGCCATCAAGGGCGGCGAACAGCGAGGGCGGGCCATTCGCGTGGAGTCATGGGGGCGCCGCGCGGCCTGGCCGGGGCGTCGCGGCCGCCGCGGCTGGGGGGAGGGCGAGCGAGGGCCTGAATCTGGGCCTGCTCGGCCACCCCGCGCCCCATGGCGGGCGGCGGCAGATCCACGGAGAGCCCCACGATGGCGCGCGGCTGGGCCACGCAAGACGGCTCCGCCGCGAGTTGGCATGGCTCGCGCCGGAGCGGCGGCAGAGAGAAGGCCGGCCAAGTCCGGTGGAGCGACGACGGCGCCTATAGCCTGGCTCGCGGGCCATTGCGCGCGGGCGCCAAGACGGCGCAGCCCGAAGCTTCTCTTCCCGCGTCTTGCCCACCCCCTTGGCCACGGCGACGTCCTCAATACGCCGGGGACGGCCCGGTCGCGGCTCGTCCTGGAGCCCGGCCCTGCGGTATGCCCCACCCCGGTTCCGCCCCTTCCTGGCGGGGAGATGGTTGAGGCCCCGCGGGGTGACACGCTGCACGTGGGACAGCCCCTCGGTCGCGAGCCGCACGAGGGGTGCCCCCTCCGACCGCGCACGCCAGCCCCTTCCGGCCCCGCGCCACACCCTCCAACTCGCTACGCTCGGCCCCCGCAGCTTGCTCTCCACCGCCCCCCGCCTCACCGGGCGCCCCCATCGAAGACGCCATGCAATTGGACGCATTACGCGAACGGGACCCTAGGGTCTGTCAACACTATCGCAAGGCATTGATGATGAGGGCGAAGACGCTGCATCCGAGGAATGGCACATCGCGTTGCTCGAAGCGCGAGCAGAGGCGGCGGCATCCCTGCAATCGACGCAACACCCGCTCGATTTCATTGCGCCGCGTGGATAGCTCACGGGCAGACGCCCAAGGGCTCACCCGGGTGCGCCGCGGCGGCCCCACGGGCGCCTACCCCAGTGCCACGGCCAAGGGCCGCGGCTGGGCGCCCGCGGACGCCCGGGCCCTCAGCACCGCGGGAGGAGCGGGAGGCGGGCCCAGGCGAGTCAGCAACTGGCGGCCCGCCGGGGCGCCGGGGGCGGGCCCGGGCGAGCGCGCGCAGACGAGCGCCGGGCGATCGTCCGCGGCCCCCCTAGGCATCGTGGGGGGCCACCCGCCTCGGGAGCGGCCGAGGGATGGAGGACCGGTTGTGTGCGCGCCCCCGGGCCGGCGGGAGGGACCTGGACGAGGGGGCGGGCGAGCGACCGGGCCGCCCGCGTGAGGCGCCCGATCGGTGCGCGGTGCAGATGCGCGCAGACCCGGGCGAGCCCCCCGGGTTGCGACCAGCGGGGTAGCCGGGGGGAGATGGTGTGCCAGTTGCCAAAGCGGGCCGGCAACCCGCGCCCTGTGCCGCCCTGCGCGGCGACCGACCAGAGGGTGGGGAGCACGGGGCGAGGGGCGAGGCGGACAGGGCCGCGCGGCACCGGGAGAGGAGGCGCGCTCCGGGCGTAGTGAGCTTGCGTGCGTTCCCTACAGCCAGGAGACCAGCATCATGCAGAATCATCCACATGAGTGTGAACAGGTCCTAGGTTTTCTCATGCGCATGCCGACCCCGTCCTGATCATCCCCTGCTGTAGATTGCCGCGGAGGAATTATGGCTGGCGGCCAGCCCTTGGGGAGTGACACGCGGATCATGGAGGCCCAGGCCGGGTGACCGGGAGCGGTGCTACTCGCCAAAGCCTATCCGCAATTCGCGTCCCAGTGCGGAATTATACCAACGGTCGTTGATTGGAACCGATAGCAGAGCCCTCCCTCCGTCGCCTGGCCCCCGAGTCGGGGCCTCGCCCCGAAAGGGGGAACCTCCGCCGAGAGAGACTTATCGGTTTTTACCCATGGCCGCTGGTATTACATCTCGCTAGGACGCAGGTCCTAGGTACGCGTTGCCGATTCACTGAGAAAGGCTTTCTCGTCGAGATCTACAAGATCAATCTGCCGTCCAGTCTGCCCTGCTCACTCATCACCGCTACTGGCCGTAGTATTCTGGAAAACTGGCAGCCCGAGAGCCACTCCCTGCAGAACGAGGTTATTGCCCGGAGTAGTTCGCGGTTTCGATCTCGCCGCATCAATACGACCAGGACAAAATGCACCTGGACAGCGGAAATTTCATCCAGCATGACAATGCCAACTGGCTGGCCGATATTCAACTCAGCTATCGGTAGTGGGGTTCCTTTGAAATCTCGCCTATCTCAGCTTGGATTTGCACGGGCTCACGGCTGGCTCCCATACTTAAAGGCAGGCGGGCTACCCCCCAGCGGCCCAGAGACGCCCACTCGTTGGGCCCACCTGATGACGGGGAGGGCGCCTGGGGCATCAGAAGCAGTCGACCAGCCGGAAGGACCGGTAACAGGCGGCAAGAGGGGGGGGGAGAGCGAGGGCGGCGGCTTTGACGCCTGACCTCCGCCTGCCCATCTTTGGGCTCTCGCCGCTTTGGGCCCGGGGGGTGACGCAAACGAACCGGCCCCTCAAAAGCGGGGCCCCTGCAAGAAACAAATTGCAAAGTCACCCACTACCCAGCTATCCCCTCTGGGTATGTTCGGGATTCTCAAGGCCGGAGCGGACAATCTGTTCGACATCCGGCCCGAAAGAAACCGTATCGACCGGTCGCGGGGCGGCACGATCATAGACACGGACGGCAATGCCATCGTGGACTCGCCAAGGGGGTGCCGCTATTCGCGCCGCTCGGCTCCGTTCAGCTTCAACGGCGCGTTCTATTCCGTGGGCTTCGAGTATCGAATTTAAGGGGGCGTGCAATTCCGGCATTGCCCCTACGATCCGCCCCGTTCAGTCGAGTTGGTAGGCGCGGGCGACGTTTTTCCCTAGGATGCCTTGGCGGGCGGTCTCCCCCATCGGTGCGACCATTTCCTGCAACTCTGCAAGGTAGTTCGCCGGATGGTCCGGGTGGGGATAGTCGCTCGCCCAGAAGAACTTGTCAGCACCGACCAGATCGGTCAGAGAGGCGATCGTGCGCTCCTCGGGGTCTGCGGAAATATAGCACTGCCGTTTGAAGTAATAGGACGGCTTTTCCTTGAGACGCACGGTTGCGCCAAACGTCGTCCCCTCGAAGATGGCGTCCGCCCGATCGAGAAAATAGCCGATCCAGCCGGCCTGCGATTCCAGGACGACAACCCGCAAACGCGGGAAACGTTCGAACACGCCCCATTGAAACAAGGTGCCAAAAGCGTGCTGCACTCCTTGGCCGGCAAACAGGTCGACATACCACATGGCCCAACCGAATTTCTCATAGCGTTGATGGATACCCCACTCGGGCGGCTCAAACGTGGGATGAATGGCAAACGGGATGTCGGAGTCTTGAGCGGCAGCAAAGACGACATCGTGGCGGGGGTCGCCATGAGGGATGCGTGAAATCGTGAACGGGCTGACAAACACCCCTTTGCAACCGTCCGCAACGGCGCGTTCAATCTCGCGGGCGGCTTCCTGGGGGTCGCCGAGCGACACATGGGCAATGGGCACGAGCCGTCCGCCCGAGTCCCGGCAGAAGTCGGCAATCCAGCGATTATACGCCCGGCAGTAGGCCGCGGACAGTTCGGAGTCGAGCAGTTCGGCCTCCCACAGCAGCCCAAGGGTCGGATAGAGAACGGCCTTATCCATGTGCTCGCGGTCGAGTAGTTCCACCCGCTCCTTCATATCCATGGTACCGAAGGCCGCGCCCTTGAGATAGGTGAGATCCGGCCCCGGTCGGAGCGCACGCACCTCTTCGGGCCGAATCTCGCCTCGCATCGCCCGTTGGCGCAGTTCGGTAGCCTCGTCCACCTGTTTGCCCATACCGCCCAGGGTACCCAGCGTACCCGGACGGGTGAGCTTGGCCCGCCGGGTATCAATCTCCAGGTACTCATAGCCGTCGTCCTGGTCCACACGGATACGCAGCGCCCGGTCACGATAGGCCGGGTCAAGGTATTGCTCCCACAGATCCGGCGGCTCAAGGATATGTCCGTCACAGTCAATGAGTAAGGAATCGGCTGTCATATATCTCCCCTTGTGTGGTATTCAACCCGACGCTGTACCAGAAAGGCGGAGAGTTTTCAAAGGCGCAACGGACCTCTGGTTTTGAACCGTTTGTGTCATGAACCCTACTCTTCTACAATGGGCATCCCCTCGGAGGAAAATTCAGGAAAGAATGAAGGAGGAAGCATGAAAGTCGGGACGATCATGCAGTTGACCAGTTTTGACGGCAAGCCGGACCTGCAAACCTATCAGGAAGAACTGTCGCTGGCGGATAAGGCGGAAGGCTATGGCTTTGACTCCTTGTGGAGCCTGGACCACCATTTCACCGGCTATGTCATGTCGCCTGACCCGTGTCAGTTGCTGTCCTATATGGCCGGGCGCACCAAGAAGATTCAACTCGGCACCGCGGTCATCGTCTTACCCTGGCACGACCCGGTCGAGATCGCCGAGAAAATCGCCCTGCTCGACCTCGTGTCCGGCGGCCGTACGATCTTCGGCTTCGGGCGCGGGGCGGCCACGGTCGAATACGCCGGCTTCCGGATTCCCATGGACGAGTCGCGTGAGCGTTTTGTCGAATGTGCCGACATCATCCGTCTGGGGCTGACCCAGGACAGCTTCTCGTACGAGGGCAAGTATTATCAGATTCCGGACATTCAGGTTCGCCCCCGGCCCATCTCCAAGCCCGAGACCCGCTTCTATGCCTCGTCGGTCAGCCCGGAGTCGGCGGATATCATGGCCAAGATGGGCTTTGGGGTGTTGATCATCGCCCAGCGGAGTTGGGAAGATACGGCCACGGACTACCAGCGCTACTGCGAGACCGCCCTGGCCAACAACATCGCGCCACGCCCGCCCATTGGCCTATTCAACATATTGGTTTCTGACGATGCGAAAGAAGCCGAAGATCTAGCCCAGCATTATATGGGCACACTGTTTGACTCCATTGAAAACCACTACCGCTTTTCCTCGGGTAACCTGAAGAAGGTCAAAGGCTACGAGTTCTACAGCAAAATGGCCAAGACCTATGCCAAGCTCAACGCAGACGCAGAGGCCAAGGTCAAAGCCATCGAGTTCTTCCGCAGCCTGCATGCGGCCGGCACCCCGGACCAGGTGCTCGAAAAAATCCGCTATATTCACGGGACGGTCGCACTTGAGCATATGGTCGGGACCTTCGCTTTCGGCGGCCTGCCGGCTCCGAAACTGAATCGCAGTTTCCAACTCTTTGCCGAGAAAGTCCTGCCCGTGCTTCAGACCGACCCGGCCTTCCAACTGCCCAGGGAGCAGGCGGAGTTGGCCGCGGCCAGCGCCTAGGTTGTCCCGGGGGCAGACTCGACGGTCTGCCCCTCTCCCCGCTGCAATACTCACTTCGACAGGGGCTGGAAGTGCATCTCCAGCAGCGCTTCGAGGTGGGCGGGGTGACAGGCGATAATGGGTGCTTCCGACGCCGCTGGCTGGTCTCTCGTCCTGCGCACCATTTCGGTTGGGGTCACGGGCTCGCCGGAGAGTCGATACAGCCCTCCCCCGGCCTGCCATAAGACCATTGCTGCCGCTGCAATATCATAAAAGTGAAAGCGAGTGAGAAAGCTGGCCTGGAGGGCACCGGTGGCGACCAGAATGACCTCGTAGCCGGAGACGCCAAGGCCCAGCATCTTGCCGGGATATTGACGGATATTCCAGTGCTGTCCGTCCGATGAGACCCCAAGATAGTCGGACTTTCTGATGTCCGACTGTACGGGCGGGATGGTGAGCGGGGCCGCATTCCACTCGGCGCGCTTGCCGTGGACGCTCAGAAAAAGATGCTTGGCCGCCGGCATACTGAAAATGCCGATGAACGGCTCCCACAGGCCGGTCCTCGCCCGCTGTTGGAACACCGCCAGGGAAATGCCCCACACGGGAATACGGCTGCGGAATGCCGCAGTCCCGTCAATCGGGTCGAGGAGTGCAATATGCGAAGCTGAACGGTCCCCGGACCAGCCCCGCTCTTCCCCAAAAATTCCCACGTCTCCCTGAAAAAGCACGACCAGTTCGTGTCGCAGAAAGCCCTCGATGGCGCTGTCCGCAAGGGTGACCCACGAACCGTCGGGTTTGAGCGAGCCCGGACTTTGGCCATACTGGTCCAGGGCCATCTGATCCGCGGTGCGGACAAGCTGCCTGATCCGCTCAAGCGTCGGCGCTTCGCTCATCCTCCACTCCCTTCTATCCCATCACTGGGCGCGCTCCTCCGCCCAACTCTTCAAACAACTCCTCCACCACACGCGCTGTCCGGGTCGGATCGTGCCGCACCAGAGAGTGAGCCGACATGACGTTCCCGAACTTCACCACTTTTACACCCAGGCCATACAGCGCTTCCGTATCGAGCCTGACCTGCGCGGCCTGTTCTTCCCGATACCGGCGTGCCAGCGCCGGGGGGATCTCACCTTGGTGGACAACCACCGCATCGGGAGTCCGGCCCGCATATTCGGCCAGCTTTGCAACATGCTGAGAGGCGGAATAGCCGTCGGTTTCTCCGTGGCGGGTCATGAGGTTGAGAATGTAAATAAGGGGGGCCCGCGCGTTTTGGAGCGCGTCGGGCATGCCGCTGACCAAGACATTGGGAATGGTTGAGGTGTATAAATTCCCCGGCGCAAAGATGATGAAATCACTCTCGTGCAGGGCGCGGACGGCCTCGGGGTTGGCCCGCGCTGCGGGCGTGAGATACACCCGCCGGATCGGGATGGACGAGTCATGCTTGGGCACGTCGATATTGGCTTCCCCCGTGACCAGGGTGCCGTCCGCCAGTTCCGCGCACAGATGGGCGTGATCCCAGGTCACGGCCAGGACGCGGCCCCGTATTTTGAGTATCCGGCTGATCGCTTCAATCGCCTGTTCCTCGGAGTCCAGGATCTTTGTCAGGGCGAGGAAAAAGAGATTGCCAAAGCTCCGGCCCTCCAGGGGCGCGTCCATAAACCGAAAGGAAAACAGGTCGCGCAGGAGTTGGCTCTCTTCTGACAGGGCGACCAGACAGCGCCGCATATCCCCCGGTGGCAGCACCCCGAATTCATCCCGCAGACGCCCCGAGTCGCCGCCCGAATCCATCATGGTCACGATGGACTGGACCCACAGGTCCGCATACGCGCGTAAACCCGACAGGACGTTAAATGATCCAGTCCCGCCTCCAATCACACTCACTCTGCGCCGCATAGCTATGTCCGTTGGGGCTGGGCCCAGCGCCGAAGTGCTTCCAGGGCCGGGTTCGAAATCTCGCTCCGCCATTGCGCGCACAGCACGGCGAGCGGTGCCTTCAGGGCGGGTAAGGGGTCGGCTCCTGGCGTCATCCCGGCCGTTGCCGCCTGCAGCCAGGCGAGCGTGGCGTCCAGGTCCAGCAACGACCCGGACAGGAACGCCTGCCGTAACTGAGGGATCGTACGGGTGTCAAAGGTGCGTTTAAGATCGAGATCGACAATATCGGACAAGCGCAGGCTGACCTCACTCAGGCGACAGCCGAGCCGAGCCAGGAGCTCATTATAGACCTGTCCGGATACAGCCTCGGCCCTGCCCCGGACGGCTTCCAAAAGCGCGCTCCCGCGCAGGTCCATTTCGGCTCCGTGGGGCAGGAGTTGGCAGTAGAATTTGAGTTTCGGCTCCGTGCCTGACGGCCGGATGATCGTCGCTCCGACGTCTGTCACAATCTGCAAGACATTGCGGGAGGGCTTATCGGTCTCGCTCACAAAGGGCCCGAAGCGCGCCTCGTCCCAGTAATCAATCATCTCCGTAACGGCAACCCCGCCAAGCTGCCGAGGCGGCATTTCGCGCAGGGAGTGCATAAGCCGGTCTCGGCGCAATGCCCCCTCTGCCCCGCTCATCATGATGGAGCGATTGACATCCGCATAGCCGCCCAACTCTTCCAGGATGTGGATATAGTAGTCGAGCAGCGTCTTTCCCTCTTGTCGCAGTTGTTGATAGAGGGCGGCGAAGTAGAGACAGGCCGGCGCGGCATCTTTGTCTTTGAGATGCGGGATGAGCATACAGCCGTGGCTTTCCTCGACCGCCAGGACCAGTTGCTCGGGTGTACACCGCACGTCGCGATAGGTTCCGGTCCGGTCCAAGGCGTTCAGGACCGCCGCCACGTATTTGAATCCGACGAGCAGGGTGTCCACGATCCAGGAATCGCCCGTCTGGGCCACGATCTTGCCCAGCAGCCGAGTCGTCACCAGGGTCTCAATGACCAGCCCCCTGCGCCGAGGCCCTCTAGGGTCCAGCATCAGGAAATAGCACAGCATGGCCGCTATTTGGTTCCCGTCAAAATGATACCAACTCCCGTCGGGCAGTCGGGCTTCAAGCCCCACCCGGTCCGCATCCGGGTCACTGGAGAGGACCACACCGATCTCGTGTGCATCGGCAAAGGCTTTTGCCGGCTCGGTCGCCTGGGGCACTTCGGGGTTGGGCACACGAAAAGGAATAGCGGCAAACGTCCCGTCCGGACCTTGATCGGGCGGGGTCCGAACCGGGAAGCCGGCTCGCTCCAGCAGCGCACCAACTGTCGTCAGCCCACAACCGCTCAGGGGAGTGAACACCACCGGATAGGCTGGCAGCGGAGTATGAATCCGGTCGTAGAGCCGTATATAGGTCTGGATATATTCCCGGTGCAACTGACGCGGAATGGGGCGAATCAACTCCTCGCCCAGTGCCTGCGCAAAGGGGATGGAGCGAATGTCCGTCGCCTGCGCCATGATATCGGCCAGCCGCTGGTCGTCCGGGGCCACCGGCTGACTCCCAGACTGGTCATACACCTTGATGCCGTTATCGTCGGGCGGATTATGCGAGGCTGACAGATTGATCCCCCCGACCGCGCCCAGTTGACCGATCAGATAGGAGAGTTCTGGCGTTGTCAGCACGGCCGTGTCGCTTTCTGGCTCCGCGAAATAGGTGACAATCCCGTTCCCGGCGTAAATCCGACACGCCAGTTTCCCCAAGGACCGGGAGGACACACCCAGGAGGGGATGGGAGTCCCCCAGAAACCCATACGCATCGGCGAGGTCACGGAACACCCGGACATCGTTGGCCACCACCACCGCCAGATCGGGCCGATTCGGAAACGTCGACCTGAGGTATTGACAATGCCCCTGGACGGTCATGGCCACGGTTGTCGGATTCATGCGGTTCGGCCCGTAGCCAACCCGTCCGCGTCGGCCGCCCGTCCCAAATGAGAGGACCTGCCAGAAGGCGTCAAACACCAGGGCCAGATGGTCGACCTCAAGGTGCCGGGCCAGCACCTCAGGGTAGGCGTGCGGCACCTCACCCGCCAGCCAGCTCCGGAGGCGTTCATGGGCGTGCCGGCCCGGCACGCCGTAGTCCGCTCTCAGCCGCTCACCGATCTGTGCGAGGTTGGTCATGTTTCCGCTCACCCCTGAGCGTCGTAGCTGAACCTACCGGGCTACCCGAGTCCGCTGCGTCATCTCTGCGGCAAGCCTGAGGGCTGCATGCATGCTGCACGGATTGGCTTTGTTATGCCCGGCAATGTCAAGCGCCGTCCCGTGGTCGGGTGAGGTCCGAATAATCGGCAGACCCAGCGTGACGTTGACCCCGTCTTCCCAGGACAACAGTTTGAGCGGAATGAGGCCTTGATCGTGATACTGGCAGATCACGGCATCGAATTCGCCCCGCACCGCCCGTACAAACACCGTGTCCGCAGGCAGCGGCCCGACGACATGGCAGCCGGTAGTGCGGGCCCGCTCGACAGCCGGCTGGATCAGTCGTTGTTCTTCGTCGCCGAACGCACCCGCCTCTCCGGCGTGGGGATTGAGTCCGGCGACGGCCAGACGTGGCCGGGGCAGACCGTAAAAATGGCGCAAATGCGCGGCGGCGACCGTAACGGTTTTCTCGATCCGCTCACACGACAGGGCGCGCGGGACCTGGGCCAGAGGCATATGCGTGGTCACCAGAATCACCCGCAACGGCTTCTTGCCCCCTCGCCCCTCGACAGGCTCAGGGCAGCCCCCCCCCAAAGGGGGGGGCGATCCATCCAGCATCATCCGGACCTCGGCCGTGTCCGTCAGCGCGGCCAGGAGTTCGGTATGACCGGGATAGGCATGGCCGGCCGCATGCCACATGGCTTTGCTGATCGGTGCGGTGACCAGCCCGTCCAGAGTCCCATCCACGGTGAGACGCACACCGTTTTCCACATAGCGATAGGAGGCCTCTCCCCCGGCACGAGTGGGGCGGCCGGGGACGCGTTCGGTTGGAGCGAGTTGGGACAGGGCCAGGACGGGGAGACACTGCGCGTCGGTTGGCAGGACCTCCCCAACTTGCCACTGATGCGGGTGGAGGGCGGACGCCAAGCGGGCCGCCGTCTCCTGTAGCACGGCCAGATCTCCAAGAACGATGACCCGACAGGTGGGCAATGGCGACCGGAGGGCCTTCAGTATGACCTCTGGCCCGACCCCTGCGGGATCGCCCATGGTCACCCCGAGCACAGGCATGATAGGCATTGAGCACTCCGGCGTTTTTTTTAGAACGGCCAGAGCCAGCCGAGGAGCCCCTTCCTCTTTCCGACCTCCAGACGGTCTGGAGCCACCTCTTCCACTGCGGTGTCTAAAACGCCACTCGTCTCCGTGATACCCGAGCCAAGATATTCTGGCGTTTCGAGGAAGTTTTCGACGTGATGGCGGAAGCGGAGATCCTCGTCAAACCAGCGCGCATAGCGGTCGCGCAGCGCCTCGTTATAGAGATTGTTTTTGATCTCCTCGGAAACGGTCTCCAGAGGTTGCAGACCAGCGTTCCGTTTATCCTCGACTTTAAGCAGATGCATCCCGGAATTGGTCCGAAAAGGCAGGCTGATATCACCGTTTTCCAGGGAAAAGGCCACTTGTTCGATGCCTTCGGGCATTTGTCCGCGCTCAAAATAGCCGAGGTCCCCCCCACTTTCAGCGCCCGGGCCCAGCGAGTACTGGCTTGCCAGATTGCCAAATCTCTCGCCTCCCAGCGCACGCTGTCGGACTTGGTGCACAAGCTCGACCGTCTCCCGTTCCTCTGCCTCGCTCGCGGCGGGCGACAACGGACGGAAAATATGGCGGACGCGTACCTGCGCGGGCTGGGTGTACTCGGCGATGTGCTCATCGTAGTAGCGCTGGATATCTTCGGGCGTGACATTCACCTTCGCACCAATCTCACGGCTCATCAACATCGCCTGTTCCACCTCATCCCCCACCCGTTTGCGGTATGCCTCCATGGTCATGCCCTGCTCGGTCAGGGCGGCTTCAAATTCTTCATCGTTGAGATTGCTCTGGGCCTGGATACGCGCGATATAGCCGTCAATATCGGCCTTTTTCGCTTTCAGGCCTTGCTTTTCCACTTCCTTCCTGACCAATTTCTGCATGATGAGCGCGTCCAAGACTTCACTATCCGACATCCCCGCCGCCCCGCCGGCCGGTGCCAGCGGGCTCGCGCTCACCTCTTCCCGGAAACTCTGCATCTCGTACGCAGTAATCGGCACATCATCGACGGTCGCCACAATGCGGTTGATGACCGCAGCCTGGCTTGCGGCCGCCCCCAGCCACACGGCGCAGATCGACACACCGATCAGGATTTGCACGCTTTTCATCACGCTTCACCGGCTAACATGATTCGTTGAGGTCATGCAAGAGAGTCTTGACTGCCTCCATGGCATCTTCCTGGGGCGCAAGCGAAAATGAGACCCGCAAGTCCGGGCTGAGGTGGGCACCCCGGTCATGGTCCTGAACAAAGGCCACCAGCCGCTCGCCTGTTATGGGCGAGTCAGGGTGGAAGTGCAGGGTAACGCGCTCGCCTTTGCGGTAGACCGCAGTGACCAGATGGTGGCGCAGGACCCGGCGCAGGTCCATGACTTCGATGAAATTCAGGACCAACTCGGGCAGGCGTCCAAACCGGTCTTCCATTTCGGAGGCCAAGTCTTCCAGGTCGCTGCGCGCTTTCACATTGGCCAGTTTTTTGTAGAAGACCAGCCGCTGATTGACATCCGGGATGTAGGCTTCGGACAAGTAGGCGGGCAGGCCGATATGAATTTCAGGCTCGATCGCCACCTCGATCTCGCCCCCACGCAGTTCGCGGACCGTCTCTTCCAGCATATGAGCGTAGAGTTCGTAGCCGACCGCCGCAACGCGGCCGGACTGTTCTTTGCCCAGCAGGTTGCCCGCCCCACGAATCTCCAAGTCGTGGGCCGCCAAACGAAACCCCCCGCCCAGGTCGTCCAACTCCTGGAGGACCTCCAGGCGCCGCTGAGCGTCCCGGGTCAGGGCGTGTTCCCCCGGAATGAGCAAATAGGCGTAGGCGCGCATGGCGGACCGTCCGACCCGGCCGCGCAGTTGATACAACTGCGCCAGCCCAAAATGATCCGCCCGGTTAATGAGAATCGTGTTCGCGGTCGGGATATCGAGCCCCGATTCGATAATGGCCGAGCAGCACAGCACGTTCACCCGGTGGTGCATGAAGTCCAGCATGACGGTCTCCAGCTCGCGTTCCCCCATCTGGCCATGCGCAACCGCCAGCACCGCCTCGGGCACGAGCGTCCGCAGCCGGTCGGCCATTTTTCCAATGTTCTCGACCCGGTTATGGACGAAAAAGACCTGCCCTCCCCTGGCGAGTTCGTGCAGAATCGCCGAGCGGACGAGGTCTTCATCAAAGCGCGCCACATAGGTCCGGATGGCCTGGCGGTCCACGGGTGGAGTTTCAATCACGCTCAGGTCGCGCAAACCCATCATGCCCATATTCAGCGAGCGTGGGATGGGCGTGGCCGACAGCGTCAGGACATCGACCTCGTGGCGGAGACGTTTGACCTTTTCCTTATGCGTCACCCCGAACCGATGCTCTTCGTCGATGACGACCAGGCCCAATTCCTTGAACACAATATCGCGCTGGAGGAGACGGTGGGTGCCGATGACAATATCCACCGTTCCGGCGGCCATGTCGCGGACCACGGCTTTGGCTTCCTGGGCCGAGCGGAATCGATTGAGCAACTCGACCCGGATGGGATAGTCGGCAAAACGTCGGCCGAAGGTCTCGGCGTGCTGCTGGGCGAGCACCGTGGTCGGCACCAGGACGGCGACCTGTTTGCCGTTTTCGACCGCCAGATAGGCCGCCCGGCACGCGACCTCTGTCTTGCCGTAGCCCACATCGCCGCAGACCAGACGGTCCATGGGTTTGGGGCTTCGCAGGTCGGCTTCCACATCTGCTATGGCGGCCCGCTGGCCGCGGGTCTCTTCAAACGGGAAACGGGCCACAAATTCCTCGTAGTCGTCGGTGAAGGCGGCCGGAGCGGACCGCTCGACACTTTCCCGGACCGCATGAATTTCGAGCAACTCCCGAGCCATGGCCTGAATGGCTTCCCGGGTCTTGCGCTTGACGCGCTCCCAGGCCTGGCCGCCCAAGCGGTCCAGGCTGGGCTCTTTTCCGCCCGCGCCCGCCGCATACTTCTGGACCAGATTGATGCGTTCGACCGGCACATAGAGTTTGTCGCCACCGACATATTCGAGGTGGAGATAGTCGCCCGTGGTATCGGCCACACTCAGGTGCTGGAGCCCGTGATAGCGGGCAATGCCGTGGTCGGTGTGAACGACATAGTCGCCGGCGGCCAGTTGGCTGAGTCCGGTCAGATAGTCGGCCACCGGCCGCGGCCGGGACCGCCGCCTGTGGCGACGCTCGCCGAAAATTTCTTCTTCGGCCAGGAAGACCAACTCGTCTGCCGGCAGGGCGAAACCTTGCGACAAATGCCCGACCACAATAGCGGCCCGAGGGGACTGGCGGCCCCGCCCCTGTACGTCCCACGTCTGCCCCTGCTCAATGGGAAGTTCCAGATCGTAGCCGAGCAAGAGATGCTGAAGGTGGTCGGCCTGACTCTGACTCGAAACGGTCAGAGAGACCTGCTGCCGCTCGTCCCGCCACTGCCGGAGGCGCGCGACAAGGGGGGCCAGGCTTTTTTCCGCGCCCGCGGGGGAGACGCCGGGTTTCAGGCCGATATGCAGTAGTGAAGTGACCGTACAATCGGCCTCGCAGGTTTCCAGGCCGCGGACCTCGACGGTGAAGAAGGCGGCACGGCCGGCCACCGCCTGTTTCGCCAGCAGGTAATAACGCTCGGGAGGCGGGACAAACCGGCCGGCCTCCCGGGCCGTGTCTACCCGCGATTCAAGCTGTTCCCAGAACGTCGCGCCCGCGCTTTCCTGTTCGGCCGGGTCCAGGGCCCACACGACCGTTCCCCGGGGCAAATACTCCCCTACGTGCTCTAAATCGGGATAGAGGTACGGCAGGAAGAATTCCACCCCGGGGAAAGGCAGCCCGCTCTTGAGGTTCTCGATAATCCGCTGCTGTTCCCGGTGGGGGAGGTCCCCCGCCTCCAGAGCCTCTTCGATCGTGCGCCAGGCGGCCTGAAGACGTGCGACCGAAAAGAAGCGCATGGGGAGAACCATGATCTCCTCGCAGGGATCAAGGGAACGCTGCGAGGCCGGGTCGAACGAGCGCATGGTCTCGATGCCGTCTCCGAGGAACTCGACCCGGAGCGGATGCCGGGCGAGCGGCGGGAAGAGGTCGACGATCCCCCCACGGAGGCTGATTTCGCCCTTTTCCTCGACCAGCGGAACCCGCCGGTAGCCCCACTGCAAGCAGTAATCGACGAAGGCGGACAGCGGCAGTTCGTCACCGGGGCGCAGCCGGAAGGTCGCCGTGATGAATTCTTCCTGGGGCAGGATCCGTTGCAGCAGGGCCTGGGCCGAGGTAACGAGAATGGGGGTGGCGACCGAGAGCAGGTCGTACAGCCCTTCAATCTGCGCGGCGACGACCTCACTGTTGGGAGATAGGCCGTCGGCCACCGATACGTCCCAGGCCGGATAGTAGCGGACCCGTGGGGCGAGGTCCGGCCCGATAAAGAAGCGTAGGTCGGCGGCAAAGGTCTCGGCCTGTTTATCCGACGGCAGCACACACAGTGTCGGCTGCGGAGCATGTTGCAGATGACGGGCGATGAAAAACGCGCGGGCCGCCCCCTTGAGTCCGGCCAGACGGATGACGTTGGGGGCGGACGCCGCGGCACTGAGCCGCGTCGTTGTCTCAAGGGCAGCCGCAAGAGGAGCAGCGAGAGACGGACCCGCATTCATGGCCGGTGTTAGCGGCTAGCCTGCCGGGCGGCAGCGACGATACCGAACAGGGGAATCGTCAGCTGTGTTTCTTCGGGATGGTCAGTCATGACCTTGATGCTGCCGCGTATCCGGCCGGGCTCGGTGTTGCCCGTGATAGACAGACGCAGTTCAAACTCTTTGCCCGGCGTGACCTCGGTCAGCTCGGGTTTCACCGTGTCAAGCGAGCTCCGCACCTGTCCGATGCCAAGGGGCTGAGCGGAGCGGTTCTTGATCCGCACCGTCCGCGTCTCGCCGACTCCCTGGCGAACGACCCCGAACGAAACCTGGGGGGGCGAGACACGGATATCGCCCTCGATGCTGCCCGCAACCGGAATGCTGAGGGTCGGCTTTTTTTGGCTCGTCGTGGTAACCGTAATGGTGTCGTTGAGCGCCCCGCGCGGCGCGGTTTTGGAGACGCTCACCTGAAGCGCCTTGCCCTTTTTGCCCTTGACCCGGGCGTCTTCGGCCCGCACGCTGATGGCAGGATTGGCATTGGTGATGTCTGTGATCTCAAGAGATTTGTGTTCATCGTACAGGACCATGACCGTCCGGCTGGTCGGGACGCCGCGTTGGAGCCGGCCCAGATACAACTGAGCGGGCTGTACCTGGACCTCGGTGGTAATCTCTCCCTGGAGCGTCAGAGTCGTGACCGGGTTGAGGGGATCATTGGTATGCACACGGATGTCTTTGGCTTTTTGGCCGGCAAAGCGTTTTGTGTCAAACGTCGCCTGAATAGCGCCCTCCGTGCCGGGTGGGATGGTATCCGCGGCAATCACCGCGGCAGTACAGCCGCACGAAGTTTTAACGGACCGCACCCGCAGGTCCCGGTTGCCTTGATTGGTGAAGCGAAAATCATGCGTCACCTTTTTTCCCTGCTCGACCCGTCCAAAGTCGAACACGGGTTCGTCAACCTGCATCCGAGGGCCGATAAAGGCCACCGTATCGGGGGGGATGCTGCCGCTTGGAGGTGTCTCCGACTCGGCGCGCACTCCTGATATGACGCTGGGACAAAGCAGAGAGAAGAGAGCGGTCAGCACAAGGGCGGCAGGAGTCCCAAGACGCATGGCTACACCTCCTTGGAGGACGGGTTGGGCGTGGTCCGTTGCGGGCGAGCCGCACCATTATTCGAGCGGGCCAGAAAGGTATCCAGATAGCGCGTGTGGACCTTGCCGGCTAAAAAATCCGGGTCTCGCAGAATTCTCTGGTGCAGCGGGATATTCGTCTTGATGCCGTCAATCCGATATTCCGACAGGGCGGCACGCATCCGTTGGACGGCCTCAGTGCGTGCCGGGGCGCTCACGATGACTTTTGCCACCAGAGAGTCGTAGTAAACGGGCACTGTGCTGTTCTCCATCACACCGGCTTCCACTCGGACCCCCATCCCGCCTGGGGGGTGATAGGCCCGAATCGTCCCAGGAGAAGGCAGCATGGTAATCGGGTCTTCGGCTACCACCCGGCATTCAATGGCATGGCCTGAAAAACGGATATCCTTCTGGCGCCAGGGTAAGGGCTCACCCGCTGCCGAGCGGATGCCGGCCTGGACCACGTCGATACCCGTCATCATCTCGGTCACCGGATGCTCCACCTGGACGCGGGTGTTCATCTCGATAAAGTAGAAGTGGCCTTGGGGGTCGAGCAGAAACTCGATCGTTCCGACATTGGTATAGCCGACCGCCTGGGCGGCCTTGACCGCCATGGCGCCCATCCGTTCGCGCAGGCGTCTGGTCAGGGCTGGCGAGGGCGCTTCCTCAATGAGCTTCTGGTAGCGGCGCTGGATCGAACACTCACGCTCCCCAAGATGGATGACGTTGCGGTGCTGGTCGCCCACGATCTGAAACTCGATATGCCGGGCGCGTTCCAGGTATTTCTCGACGTACAGCGTTCCATTCCCGAACGCATTTTCCCCCTCTTCCCGGGCGACGGCAAACAGGGTCGAGAGTTCGTGGGGATTCTGGACGACACGCAGGCCACGCCCGCCGCCGCCGCCCGCGGCTTTTATCAGAATGGGAAAGCCGATCTGAGCCGCCACGGCCTGGGCCTCTTTCACATCCGTGGTCCCGGACGAGGTCCCGGATAAAACCGGCACCCCGGCGCGCTCCATGATTCGCCGGGCGCGCGGTTTATCCCCCATCAGGCGGATGTTGCGGACGCGGGGCCCGATAAGGGTCAGGCCCGAGCGCTGGCACGCCTCGGCGAAATCCCCGTTTTCGGACAGAAACCCATAGCCGGGATGAACCGCATCCGCGCCAAAGGCCAGCGCGGCGCTGACAATCGCAGGAATATTGAGATAGCTTTCGAGCGGATTCGGCGGCCCGATACACACGCTCTCATCGGCCAGACGGACGTGCAAGGCGTCGCGGTCGGCCGTCGAGTACACGGCCACGGTGGCGATGTCCATGACTCGGCAGGCCCGCAGGATGCGAACCGCAATCTCCCCCCGATTGGCAACGAGGACTGTCTTAAACACGTGACTCGGACTCTCTCAACGACCAAACAGACCCAACTAAGCGGGCTCAAGGAGAAACAGGGCTTGGCCATATTCGACCGGCTGGCCGTTCTCGACCAGAACCCGGCGTACCCGCCCGCGGATCTCCGCCTCGATTTCATTCATCATTTTCATGGCTTCGATGATGCACACCACATCGCCGGTTTCCACTATCCCGCCGACCGCTACAAAGGGCGAGGCATCGGGGTTGGGCGCACAATAAAAGGTGCCGACCATGGGCGAGGTAATGGTCAAGCCGGGGTCGAGGCCCTCCTGTTCCTGGGCTGTAGTGGTGGTCTCTACCGGAGGCGGGACCGGGGTTGAGGCCGGCTGCGGCTGGCCGGTCGCGGACACCACGGAGGCTAGTCCCCCCCGCACTAGGCGAAGCTCGCCCGCCCGATGTTTGAGTTCCAACTCGCTGACCCCTTTTTCTTCCATCAATTCAACGAGCTTGCGGATTTCTTCAATCTCCATGGGCGTCCTTCACTCAATACTATGCCAACGACTCTTTTTATAGCATGCTCTGCGTTACCCGGGGCACCGTGTTGACAGGTCGAGGGGGCTCAACTCTGGGCGAGGGCAACCGCCGCGCGGAGGC
Source organism: uncultured Binatia bacterium (SeqCode) (assembly GCA_965116085.1). GTDB lineage: Bacteria > Desulfobacterota > Binatia > Bin18 > Bin18 > Bin18. Next base: position 1,606,323 of record OZ220487.1, on the reverse strand, counting down.
CTAGCAGATAGCTGTCCGCGCCAAAGCCGCAGATCTGCCCGACCGCCACGCGCGCAATATAGGAGTGATGGCGAAACGGTTCGCGCTTATACAGATTCGAGAGGTGGACCTCGATAGTCGGGAGTTCGACCGATAAAATCGCGTCTAGGAGGGCAACGCTGGTATGAGTGTAGGCCCCGGCGTTGATGATGAGCGCTGCGTACTGTCCGCGGGCGGCCTGGATTTTATCGACCAACTGTCCCTCGTGATTCGACTGAAAGGCATCGACCTCGACGCCGAGTTCCTGGGCCAAGGCGGCCATCCGGCCGTTCACGTCAGCCAGGGTCGTTGTCCCATAGATATCGGGCTCACGCAGACCCAGCATATTCAGGTTCGGGCCGTGTAAGACGAGGATGCGCATCGGCATAAGCAAGGGAACAAGTGTAGGAGTAAACAGTAATAGCGTCAAGGTGTTAGGCTCAGGACTCATACCCAAGACGCCGGTAGCAGCGAGGTAGAGGGCACTAGGCAGGGGTGGGCCCATCGGTCGTATCGCAGGACGAGGCGGCGCCCATCCGTGAGTCGGACGAACAGGCGTGTGATGCGGGTGCGCCGTTTGGAGAGTGCGGCGTCGTAGGCGGCCGGTGCCCTGTGGGGGGTGCCCCCGGCCAGAATGCTTGCGCTCAATCTGGATACCGCGGATCATCTGCTCCCTCGTTGAAAGGACACTGCCCAGACAGATGGCACGGGTAGTGCGGCGTGCAGCCTGCACGCTATCGAACAGTGTATGGGGACCGTCGATACCGAAGGGTTTGGATCGCGGACCATCCACCTCGCGCTCCAACACCAGCTCCCGGCCCTAGGGCGGATAGTGGATGCTTTTGTTGCGCACATTGCGGTCTTCCAGTGGCAACGAACCAGGCATGATCGACGCCTCTTTGTGATCCGAGTTCCAAAGGTGATGGATGACGATGGCCATGTGCTGGAGCCCCCCACGAGCACACTGGAATTTCTCCAGCGTAGGCCAGTCCCCGTACAGGCGATCAAATATCTCCGGATGGGTCGGATAAGAACGACAGAGGCGCTCGAAGTATTCGTTGGGTCGGGCCTCGACCGGGAATTCTTCGGCGTTGTGGCGGTAGAAGTCCGGGAACTGGCGACTGAGGCCTTCCACCTCGGCGCGTTGGCTTGGCGTTTCGAACAGGCGGAGACGTACGATCTCGAAAGCTTCTTCCGTACCTACCGTCTCCATACGGATTCCACTCGTGCACAGTACTGCTCCAGCGAGTTGAGCGCACGCTGGTTTGGCTGTCCAATCATAAAAGTGAGGCAACAGGCATCTATCGGAGGCCGAAAGCTCAGTGGCGGGGGAGAGAAGGTCGTTGATTTTCTGACAAAAACCCTATGACCGACAAAGCGGCGGTAGTCGAAATGAAGACACCGAGCGCGAAATTCGTGGCGGGACAGTTTCGAAATGGCGTTTTTTCGCCGTCACGTCCTCTGGTTGAGGTGATCGTGCAGGTCCCAGTTCCAGAGATTTCACTTTCAACGGGAAACCTGCGGGATACAGGGGAAAAACAGGATCGACGACATTGAGACCTACGCTGTTCAATGTTGCTTGCTAAGTGGGAAAATACCCGAAAGCGAGGACGAGAAGAAATTGTTTGCGCTATTGAGGGGGAATTCGAGAGAGGTGCAAGTCCTCTCCTCGGCACCAAATTCAAGGACTATCACAGACTACCAAAAACCACGAAAGGCGCTGTATTTACAGTGCCTTTTTTGTGTCTGAAATTTCATTCCGTTGTCTCCTGTTGTCTCTGATAGTCGTAAAACGGACCGTGAGTGGAACGTGGGTGGAACGCAGATTGGCAGTTTTTTGCTCAATCAACATACGCTCACTACCCATAGCATGAATCGGGATCACGCTTCGTTAACCGCCGAGAGATGCGCGCGTAACCGTCCGTGCAATGACTGTCGAACAAACAACGTTGATGCACTTTCGTTTCGCTCTACGAGCTCACGAATCTTACTCGTTATGGCGTCAACTTTGTTCAATTTTGATGCGGCATCCAATGCCCGATTGTAGGCCTCGACCACGTCGACGCTCGTAACTTCGTAACCCCACCCCTCACTCAACTAGGGCCTGTTCACACTCATGTGGATGATCATGCATGATGCTGGTCTCCTGGCTGTAGGGAACGCACGCAAGCTCCATCCGCCCGGATCGCGCCCCCTCTCCCGGTGTAGCGCGGCCCTGTCCGCCTCGCCCCTCGCCAAGTACTCAACGCCCTCTTGTCTGTCACCGAGCAGGGCGGCACAGGGCGCGGGTTGCCGGCCCGCTTTGGCCCCTGGCCCCCCCCCCTCTCCCCCCGGCTGCCCCGCGGGTCGCAAACCGGGGGGCTCGCCCGGGTCTGCGCGCATTTGCACCGGGAACCGAGCGGGCGCCTCACGCGGGCGGCCCGGTCGCTCGACCGCCCCCTCGTCAAAGTCCCTCCCGCCGGCCCGGGGGGGCGCACACAACCGGTCCTCCATCCCTCGGCCGCTCCCGAGGCGGCTGGCCCCCCACGATGCCTAGGGGTGCCGCGGACGCTCGCCTGGGCCCGCCCCCGCCGCCCCGGCGGGCCGCCCGTGGCGGACTCGCCTGGGCCCGCCCCCGCTCCTCCCGCGGTGCTGAGGGACCGGGCGTCCGCGGGCGCCCAGACGCGGCCCTTGGCCGTGGCGCTGGGGTAGGCGCCCGTGGGGCCGCCGCGGCGCACCCGGGTGAGCCCTTGGGCGTCTGCCCGGGATCTGTCCACGCGGCGCAATGAAATCGCGCGGGTGTGGCGTCGATTGCAGGGGTTCCGCCGCCTCTGCTCGCGCTTCGAGCAACGCGATGTGCTCTTCCTCGGATGCAGCGTCTTCGCCCTCATCATCAATGCCTTGCGATAGTGTTAGCAGGCCCTGGTATTCTCTGGCGGATTAAAGCCTGCGACTACATCACCCAATTGAAAGACTCTTGGCGCGCAGTCTTCATTCGGGCAATGTTGGTTAACCATCCCAGAGGCACTCCTCGGCAACGGCATGGACAGCTCCATGCTGTCCCCGGAACCACCGGTTCGATATTGCTCAAGGTTTCGGAGTCGAAAGTCGGTCATGAGATCAGGCTACTTCTCAATGGCCTCTTCAGCAAGTTCCCTGTCCGCCTGACTGGGATCGTAGTTACAAACCGGACGAAAATTTATCGTCGAAAAGAATTCCTCTAACTGAGCTCGGGCAAGAGGATACGTATAGAGGATCTCGCCTCCAGTGTGTTTTCCATCCTGCCGGAATGGTGTAGCGGTGAACTGCACTATCAGTCGATCCGAGAGACGCTCACGAACCCTCTTCCAGGTCGTCGCGCCCAGGTGGTGGGCTTCATCCACTACTACAAGCTCATAGTCTTGAAGAAGTTGATCGAAGGCATCGTCAATAAGTCTGTCTCCATGCGTTTGATCATAGTGACTGTCGCTACAACTATCTGGCAGTCTTGAAAGAAGTGCTCGGCGTCTTCCCTGGACGAAAACGACTTTGTTAGCTTGCCTACTACGGGATACTTGACCGAGCCTTCCGGGAGAACCTCAAGTTGTCCTAGGCAACCCCAAGTACAGACCTTATCAAAAGTCTGGTCCCGCAGGGGGATCCGTGGGGACGAGGACAAGGGTCTTCTTTGGGCGCAGAGTGAGGATGGTTAGAAGAAGCGTCTCGGTCTTTCCGATGCCAGTCGGCAGTACGATGGTGGCAGACTCAGTGGACTTGGACCAATGAGCAAGGAGCGCATGTAAGGCACCCCTCTGTGGCGTTCGGAGCTGCCCTTCGGTCGCCGGAGAGAAAGTCGTGTGCTCCAGCTGCCTGCAAGATCATCAAGAGTCGCCTCAGAAATTGGAAGCTGGAGAGGTGGGTCTGTGCATCGAATAGTTCTTCCCTGCCGAAGGAAAATGGTATCAGTGCCGGCCAGACGTCGAGAGCCTGTGCTCTTTACAACGGTTCCAGTTTGCCCCGTCTCACTTAGAACCTCGATCGTAGTAACTCGGCCGTGCCGAAATTCCGTGCTCTCAATGCCATTTGAGTGCACGGAGAAGACATGACGAATGAGGTTCCCGCCGATTGAATTGTTTAGATCAAGCAGCAAGTTTCTCACCCCTCTGAAGAGTTATTGTCATCAACCAAGAGGTAGGCCCCTATGTTCCCGGACATGCCTCACTTTCCATAGCAACTGCGGATGTTGCCTGATGCGTGCCGCCAACTCATCGTCTCCAGTCAGAAGCTCCGGGGCAATTTCGCCTTGTTCATTCACTCGCACAAGAAATTCGTGCTCATGGTCCTCGAACGGCAATACCAGCCCTACTTGGTCGCGGCATTCATGAACCAATTGCTCAATCCATGCGCCCATATCATTTCCCGTCGGAACAACATCCCTGCACAAGACAGGCACAAGCTGCTGCTGAAGTTCCTTATGGTCACAACGAATATCTTCTGGTGATACGGTCCGCCAATCCCTCCGGCTGCAGGCACCATATACGACAAAGCCTAATCTCAACTTTTCCCGATCGAGAGTGTCCTGGCCGAGTAGCGCATGCGCGTCGAAGAGGTCACGGCTGGCATGCCTGGTAAATAGCGCTCCGAGTTTTCCTGCTGCAAGTTCATGGATGTCGAGTACCGGTATGTCCCGTGCCATGAATGATCCCACGGGATGAGAATCCCGCATTTGAATCGGCCACAGGGGTACACGCAAAGTGAAGACCACATCGATCTCAAGATTGGCGTTCCGATCCAGTGCATTCGTATAACCCAATCGCCATTTTCCGCCGGCATGTGCATCCGGTACGCGCCGGATCGTAAATCCTTCGCGTCCGCAGATCGCTGTAATTGCCTGCTCGACTTTCTCTCTTTCCGCGAGCATCACTTCACGGTCCGCGGACCCCACGTAATTCAGATCGATATCGACGGAGAGCCGCGGCAACTCGAACACAAACAGATTGAGCGCCGTGCCGCCTTTCAAGCCGATTCGGTCCTTGAGAAAAGGGTGACTTCGAAATGAGTTCAGCAGTTCGATAAGGCGGATCGCCTTATCCAGGGTTTCCAATGGAAACCCCGTCGCTGCCGCTTCGGCCTGGAGTTCCTGCAACGAGAGATTCACCCGGTCTCCTCCCATACCGGCTCCAGGACCGCAGGTGGTACGACGAGATTCCAGTTTGGCACCAGCTTGCCAGCCGTTCGGCGACTGCGCTCCAGGTAACAAGGCTGTTTGGGCACGTGCTTTCGCAGCGGCGCCAGGTACGATTCATCCACCATCAGGACCTCACGGTGTTGTTCAAGAAAGAATCCGACCTTGGCCACTGCCGTCGCACTTCGCAGTTTCAACGTATAGTCGATCACCTGATCCAGGTCGAAATACTCCACGGACTCGAGAGAGCGCCAGACCTCCTCCCAGCCACCACCCAGATCCGGGCGTACCAGCACATCGACCAGGGTGCGTTCCAGACTAGTCACACGAACCTTGCCGCCGACATGTCGTTCGGTCGTTACCCCGTACAGTTCAGCCTGCTGGGCTTGCAGTACCTTGGGGAAAGGAACCGCGACGAATTCCTGTCCGCGGAACACGAAGGGCCGACGGGCATTCCGGGTGAGGTAGGTGAACCGATGATGCACGAAATAAGCCTTGCCGTGGAACTGCAACGCACTGTGATGGGACAGCACGGCGTCCGCTGTGAGATGCCCTGCCAGAAGGTAGGGATGGATCGGGTAATCCTTGGGGTCGAGTCCCTGGGGAACGACGGCATACAGGCCACGTCGGAGCCGTAACAAATGCCCTGCCCTGACGTGATAGGCAAGCAGTGCCTCCCGCGTCTTCGTCCGGGACGGGCCGGCGCGTTCCAAGAAGGTCACGAAGGACTCATGCCGGAATACCGGATGCTCATTGAAGAATTCCTGAACTTTCATGGTTACCGTAGATAATTGACAATAGTTGTCGCTACCCCTAAATAAATTAGGTGTATTGTCTAGCTTTGTCAAATTTCTAGTGACTTGTCAATTCGTGCCGTTACTCCTCATTAACTCTGGGGTTTCTGCAAGAATTGTCCAGTGGGGAAACACGGACACGATTCGGAAAGCGCTACGGGTGACTCGACAGCAGTACCAGCCTGAAACGAACTTGGCACGTGAGTGGAACGCAGGGACTCGACGGAGTCCTAACGCTTTGTTTTAATTAACTGAAATGGTGTTTCTGGGGAAAGTGCAAGTCCTCATTTTTGACGAGTCGTCAGAAAGATTGATTCGGTTGAATAAGTTGCTAGGTGCCATCTGAAGACGACGACCGAGAGTCGACACAAGATAGACGTTCCATCGACGCCCCCACATTCAAATCGGCACGTTGCGCCGGGTTGATTCTGCTGCGACATGACCTGCAAGCCCGGCGGCAAAGATACTCAGACTTGCCAGTCCCCCCATTTCCGAAAAACTGCCATCGTCCACGGGAGCGGGGGGACAAGAGCACGCTCGCTGCCGAATAGAAGCTTTCCTGCACGAGCCTGCGCCAGAGAACCTCGTAGCGTTCGGCATAGACGCCCCAGCGAACTCCCCGCATATCGGAAAGTGCGGAGAGGAATTACGAACCGGCCTCCATGACGCTTCCGCGTCTTCTACCAGTATCAACCAGCTCAGGAAGGGACGCGAACTGGCTCCAAACGCCCCTTCCCTGAAGGCAGTCCAGAGATCATGCGCGGGCCGATTGCTTCCTCCGCACGGTTGTTGAATTTGTTTCCAAACGAGGGCCCGATAGGGATCTTGAACTCCAGCGCGGCCACAAGCCGGTTTTGGTGAAGGACAACGGCATCCCACAGTTTTGTTGGACGGAAGTAGCCCGGCAGAGTCACGACGGACCTACGAGGGTGGATGTCGGCGTCGACAAGCCCATGCCTCCCCGTGATATCGAGAACAAGGCGGGTGAAACCCTCCATGTTCTTACCGGCTGTCACATCGGGGCGCCCGCCTTGGTCCACCTTTCCAGACGACGCGTGCCGCTCTCGGGCCGAGATGCGGTTCGACCAGAATGTTTTCACGGCATCATGAGTCTGATGGTCAAGGTTACCGAGATCAAGCATGGCTGGTAGGCCGCAAATTGTTTCCTGGTGCAATCAGGGCATATTCCATCGGGATCAGTTGATAGAGTTCGGAAACCGCGACATGGCACGCAGCGGCATTGACGCTCAAGGCAGCCTCGACCCAGCAGGTCCACCGTGGAGTTCGGGACACTTGACCGATACGGTACCCGGATGCGGCGTAGGTACTGGGCCTGATAACGAAGGTATCCGCCACGCATGCGGACGGAGTAAGCCGAAACAAACAGTTTCGCAACCCCCGACAGGAGTATGGCCCGCAGGGCCTCCAATTCCCATTCGCCGGATGTGATGCAGTAGGCTGCAGTCGAACAGCGTTCATTGATTTTTTCGGGTTCGGGTTATGGCCGGCAGTTGCAATCATGGGAGAGTGGAGTCCGGGCCGGCAGGCCACGTCTCGACCGCCTGCCCCACTCTCGTGTCATAGTTGCAATCATGGGAGAGTGGAGTCCGGGCCGGCAGGGGGGGGGGGGGGGGGTGAGAACGATGCAGTGAAACATGTGTGCCGGTTTGGGTTGGTTTTCTTGATATTTTGATATCGAAGACATCCAAAGCGGTTCTGTGCGTGCGCGAAACGCCCGCCCGGGGCCACCGGTAGCTCCATCTCGTGGAGAGCGGCCGCAAGGACATGCTCCAGGCGAGAGGCGAGCGGGCCCGCCTGCTCGCCTCGTTTGCGCGCCATGCAGAGCGGTCGGTGGTGCTGGAGGCCAGGGGGCCGGCGCGCGGGATGCGTGATGATCAAAGGTTTTACAGGGTATCCCTTTGCGCAGGTCGCCGTCGTGCGCGGGATGCGTGATGCGCCGCCGGCGCCCGAAGGCGGGCCGCGAGGGGGGGGGCTGAGGGATCCGAAGCCCTTGGTGCCGCTGCTGATCGAACCCGCCCGCGACGGGACGCCGCTGTTCGTGAAGGAGGTCAAGGGCGCCGGCGCGCGCCAGCGTGGGCCGCAACGAGGCGGCGGCCCGGCAGCCGGTCGGCGAGGGTCTGTAGGAGCGTCTGGCCGCGGGCGAGCAGGCACGGAGCGGCACGTGCGCCGACGAGGCCCGCTGCTACGGCATCTTCGTGCGGCGCCCCACCGCCAGGACACTAGGACTCCCGATTCTGCTGGCTGGCTAAGCATAAGTAGAATGTCGTGGTTCAGTAGATTTGGAGAGTGGTCGGTTCTGCTTAGCCCAGTGCGCGGCAATCGCGTTGTTGGGCGATCTCGCGTCGCCGCCAGTACTTTTCCACCCTTCGCCGCGCAGGGCTTCCCGAGCGTGACGGCATGGGGATTCCGGGTATCCGACTCCTAGACGGATGGGGTTTCGCTCGTCGATTCTGCGGCAGTCTGGACGGCGAGCTTACTCGCATCAACCAGACGTTTGGGGCAGCGCACCAAAGGTATCCTATTACAGCGGCCTGATCGTTGTGCTGTCAGCCGGATGGCAGAGCTTACCTCATCTGCTCCCTAATGGCGAATCGCTCCACCCGGGAAGGTTTCTCTCCTTCCTTTATAGGTGCGACCGCCTAACTTGTATTGGTACGTATGCTTGGTATAGCCTCCCGGCCTTCCAACTCCAGATCTCGTCCTTAATAGCGAGAGGAGGGTTGATAGGATCGGGGATACTGTTTGGGGCGCCCCAGGGAGCGTCGTTCTTAAGTGGACTGTCCGTAGGCTGGCTAGACATACAAACAAGCTCCCAGCCAGCAAGACTGTCAGTAGACTCATGTACTTCATCATGGAGACTCCTTTGACTGCTCTCAGCGAAGTATCATCAGGACGACGAAGGCCAGGATGAACAGGATGACCCAGGCCCCCCACCGTATACCCTCCCGACTGGCCCGTGCCGCGGTAAAAAACTCGCGCTGCTTGTCTGGTGTCGCCTCCATCAAGGTGCCCCAGAACTGTTCCTCTTCTTCTGGCGTATCAATGTCAGACACCGACATCATGTAGGCGATATGGTGCGGTCTGATATCGAGAGGAACATCGTAGGGCAGTTTCTTCAGACGGTCTGCGATTTCGTTGTTGGTCATGGATTCCCCCTTCATCCAATATGAAAGGACTTTAGTAGGTGAATAAAAAAGAAGCTAATTCGGGACGTGCGGAGAGGGTTTTTATCTGGGTCGCGCAGAGAGCAGATCGTTTCGTTCGAGAGGGGGGGCTTTCCAGTCGCGTCATCCACCGTTCGATTCTGCGCCAGCTTCGTTCTCGTTCTCGGAAAGTCTCACCAAGATAGCTGTAGTCATGTAATTCGACCGGGGCTGGATAATTTATCGCGTCGGCGTGAATTAAGCTGAACCTAGGGCCTGTTCACACTCATGTGGATGATTCTGCATGATGCTGGTCTCCTGGCTGTAGGGACCGCACGCAAGCTCCATACGCCCGGAGCGCGCCCCCTCTCCCGGTGCCGCGCGGCCCGGTCCGCCTCTCCCCTCGCCCCGTACTCACCGCCCTCTTGTCGGTCGTCGCGCAGGGCGGCACAGGGCGCGGGTTGCCGGCCCGCTTTGGCCCCTGGCCCCCCCCCTCTCCCCCCGGCTGCCCCGCGGGTCGCAAACCGGGGGGCTCGCCCGGGTCTGCGCGCATTTGCACCGGGAACCGAGCGGGCGCGTCACGCGGGCGGCCCGGTCGCTCGCCCGCCCCCTCGTCCAGGGCCCTCCCGCCGGCCCGGGGGCGCGCACACAACCGGTCCTCCATCCCTCGGCCGCTCCCGGGGCGGGTGGACCCCCACGATGCCTAGGGGTGCCGCGGATGATCACCGTTAGAGAGGGAGGATGTCATGTCGGGTCACCGTTTCTGGATCTCGGCAGCGCCGTGCGCCCGTCTCCGTCCCGTGCGGCCGACCCAGATGCGCGGGGGCCGCGGGTCGATGTTCGCCGGGAGATCTCGGGCATCATCCACGTCATCCGGGCGGATCTGCTGTAGCGTGTTCCGCCTGCACAAGACCCGGTTCAACCGGTTTGTACGCTGGAGTCAGGCGGGAATGTTTGCACGCATGTTCGATGCGCTGGCCGGGGAGCGCGACGCGACCAGGACGGCGATGATCGACGCGCCCCCTCTGCCAGCGACCAGCCTGCTCACAAAGGGGCACTCTCGCGCCGGATCGGCCGCCCACGGGGCGGGATCCCTGCCAAGCGGCCTGCGGTCTGTGGTGCCAATGGCACTCCCTGATCCTGCTCCTCACCGCTGGTCAGATCCACGCCTGTCGCGATGCCGATGCCCTTGCGCCCGCCCTGTCGGCTGCCCGGCCTCCGCTCGCTCACCCAAGGCTATGACAGCGACCACTTCCGCGCCCTCCTCACCGGGCGCAGCCTCGCCCCCGACCTCCCCGGGCGCGTCCACCGCAGGAACCCGGTCAAATACAACACCACCCTCTCCAAGCGGTGCCCCCGCATCGCGCGCCGGTGCGGCCGACTCACGAAGGGGCGCCGCCTCGCCCGGCGAGACGGTCGCTGCGCCCACCCCTTTCCGTACCCTCTGCCCTCGCCGCTACCGGCATCTTCTGGGTATGAATCCTGAGCCTAGCGGAAGGAGAGCGAGCGGGCGACTTCCCAGGAAAAACAATCAGGCCGAAGCCCGGCGTAGGAGGCCACTCAACCGTCCTTCCGCCTTGCGGATAGCATCCTCATGCTCGAGCATGTGCCGAGGTCTCCTCCCAACTCAGGCCCTGGGCCGTATCCGTCAGGATTCGCAGCAACTGTTTCTGATAGTTTCGCTCGTATAGGATGCGGGTCTCATCCGGCCCCTCGTCGCATGGCAAGCGGAGGGGACCCATCTGGACCAACTCGGCCAGAACTCCGGCCAACTTCGGCTTTCCCCACCCCGGCCAGCCCTTCGAGGAGCGGCGGTTTTTCCAAGACCAGGGAGAGTACAGCCTCGCCTTTGGGAGCCGTCAGGTCGTGGCACTGCCTGAGCCCGGCATGGATAGTATCAAGAGGAATCTCCACTAGATCTCGACCACCATCCCGTCATAGGCACATTCCAGCGAGACCTCGTCCAGCCGTTCCAGGACTTCCCGGCCGATATGGCTGAGCAGCAGTCGTCGGCAGCCCAGACGGTGCTGCTCCTGGGCAATTTTGGGATAGCTGATATGGAACGAGATCTCGGTTTGAAAATAGCAACACTCACAGATAAACAAGTCGGTCCCATGTGAATACCGGACCAAATCCTCATTCCAGCCGCAGTCGCCGGAATACAACAACGCCCGGTCATCGGTTTCGACCCGATAGCCAAACGAAATATCCCGCTCCTGGTGCGGCACGCGGAAAGGAAGCAATTGAACGCCAGAGAGGGCCGTCCTCTGTTGCGGTACCAATTCCCGGAAGCGTACATCGAAGCAACACGGCCGTTTCGACAACTCGCGATACATGGTGGCGTGGAGGGTGCGGACCCGCTCTTCGGTCCCTGGCGGTCCGACTATGGTGAGGGGCCGAGAGCGTGGGTTTTCATAGATATATTCGAGAAAGAGAAACGGCAGGCCGCCAAAATGATCGCCGTGCAGGTGGCTGATGGCTACAAAATCTATGCGCTCTGCCGGAATGCCAAGGGACTTGAGCGCGAGCAGCGTCGTCGTACCGCAATCAAGCAGAAAGCAGGTCTCGGGGGCTTCAACCAGATAGGCACTATGACGTCGCCCTCCGTTACAGAATGCATCGCCCGCACCAAGCACTGTTACCCGCATGCCTTGCCTCGCACTGCCGAGGGCGGCGGCCTCCCGAAAAGAAAAACGGAGGAAACCTCCGTCTCTCCATACTCTCCCTTCGAGCCACCCTCGGCCTGAGTTCTACCCTGTTTCATATGTACGCACAAGAGTTTGCATGGCCCAAGGCTAGGAGACCAACCTGTCGTACTCGGCGTGTGTGCCGATCCACAATCCAAGAGATATCGCCTGCTTTTTGGTGGTGGTCTAACTTAAGACTCAGCAGTTATAGGTAAGATGGAGCGGTACAGGTTTCATAAGCGTCATGGTGAGGGCCGATGTTCTGACTGCTGCCCATAGCACTTTTGAGTACCCCCTGCCCACCCCCGGTCCCGAGTACGTCTCTCGTGCCGGGGCTGGTCGCGGTCTCTACGGTCCGGGCCGCGGAAGGCCGGCTCTGTCTGGTGATTGCGAATGGGACGCAGACGCCCCTCTCGTATGACTAGATGGAGAACCGGGCGGAGAAATCGAACCTGGAGCGCTGGGGTCTTGGGGCGGCTCTGGGTGGGGGTTCTATGCGACGTCCTCGTCGCGCCCCCGCCCATCAAGCCCCAGACGAGCCGGTCGCATGTGTTATACCGACGGCGGTGGTTCAGAACCCGTGAGCAAGGGGGAGGAGCGGCCCGGGACGCGCCGCTTGCTCGCACGGCCGGTGCAGGAGATGCGCCGTGATGAGATGCTTGTCGTACTGCCGACGGCCTGTGCCAGGGGAACGAAGAGGAACGCCAAGGGGGGTGCCACGACATGGCAGGGCTCCAAGCTGCCTCTGGATCCCGCAGCCTGCGGGGTCCCCTTGAGCGCCATTCTCACGTCGGCCTCCACGCATGACAGCCAGGCGGCCATTCCCTTGGCCATGATCAACGCCGAGCGTGGACCTCCTGTTATGATCTCATGGAGGCAGCCTCTGAGGCCAAGAGAGCCGGGAGGTCAGCAACCGCCTTGGGCAGGGGCCGCTCATCAAGGTCAATCCGCGTCGTGACAAGAAACTCAAGGCGGAGCGGGAACGTGAGAGAAGGGCTATGGAGCATCAAGCATGACCGTCCCGAACGGGTCCGTTTCCGGCTCCGTTCCGCCGGCGAGCGGAGCAACGGCCGCCTCAAGGACGAGGGCGGGGGCCGTCAGGTCACGGGCCGCGGGCAGGCCACGGGTGCCCGTCCCCTCAGGTGCGGTAGCCTCGGCCTGAAGGGCGACCAACTCATGCGCCTAGCCACCGCTCCAGAGGTGAGCGTACGGCCCCCGCCGACGCAGATCACGTCTGGCGGCAGGCGTCCCGAGGGGCGCAAAGGGAAGGGGTGTGCCTGCGGCGCGAATGTCCCGCCGGTGTTCTCATCATCCCGGATGAGAACACCGGCTCGGTCTCTTGCCGCCTGTCGAAAGCCTGTCCTGACTCCCGAAACGCCGGGGTAGACCCATGGAGCCCTGCCATCCACGATTTTTGCAAGAGGCTCGAAATGATAAAATTTTCTAGTGTCCGAAAGTATGCGGTGATGAGGCATTTATGCGGTTGGGAGCGTGCGCAATAGCTGGCACCAGTACACCCCCTTTCTAGCTACCTTGATCTTTCCAAAACTGTCTCGCCGACGCCACCGTCAGATTGCCTTGCAGGCGCAAAGCAGCTTCAGCCTTTTTCATGTCGTAGCGAACGGATCCCCCAAGCACTTTCCTCTGTTGTGATGACGTTAGCGTATGTGGTGAAAAATGCACCCCACATTCCGCAAGCCTAGCAAAATTGGTCACGTTCTCACCAGTTGTCACAAAAGCGTCGGCATCCTGAGAGGCGAGCCATACTGGGAATCCCCATGAACGGCTCTGACGCGCAAGGGAACCGAGTAGGCCGGCCTTGCCTTCTTTCGGCAGGAGCAAGTGAGCCTCGTCTACAAAAAGCACCATCTTAATGGGTTGGATGTTATTCTTTACCGCAAGATTCTGATTCAGATGCTTCATTAGGAAGTTCAAGATAAGCGCGACAACCAATGCCTTAGTTTCGCTGTCATTCCCAATGTCTTTGAAGTCAATCACTATTGAACTGCTGAGCCACTCTTCTGGACTGGTGGTCGTCTGTTCCTGGTTGAGTAAGCTTCTAGCGGCTGAATTGCTGAACCCTTCTTCAAGACCTAGCGAACTTTGCGAGGGGGCAAATATGTTGAATCGGTCAATCTTTTGTATGATGGCCAAGTCTACGCCATCTGCTCCATTTTGCTCAAGTTGGAGGGCGAGAGATGAAAAGTCAGGAGCCGAAAGTTGCTGATAGGCATCGCTAATACTACGCTCTTGTTTCGCGCCGAGTTGGCGCGCGAAACAACGAATTAAGTTGGCAATTTCATAGGCAGCCTGGGCATTCTGCGTAGGATTTGAGTAGCGGTAGAGTGGATTGATAGGCAAGCTTTGTTGAATTAACCGAATATAGCGCGCCCCAGTCTGTTGCAAGAACTGTGTGCGGTTCTTGCGCTGCTGAGAATTATTCGGGTCGTCTTCCAACTCGCCTTTAAGATCGAAGAAAACAAAACGCACCCCCTGATTGGATAGCTGAGCAAGCAGATCAAGAGCGAGTTGACTCTTACCTGAACCTGGTTCTCCAGAAATGACGAGGAGTCCGTTCTTCGTGCCTGGCCCATTGATGCTCCATTCGGGAGCTTCAACCAATACCTTCAATTTGACCTCTTGCTCCACGACTTTCTCTACTACGGATGCGGGGGTGACATGAATTTTGCGATTCTCGCTGAAGTCCGGGATGGCAATTTTGAGTAGAGCAGCAACAAAGCGTGTTTGATCGTTCCCCGTCTCATCCCAAATCGATTGCAAGCGCTGACAACCATATTCGAAATATTGCCGGAATGCTTGACGATATTCGGTCTCGTTCAGTTGCTTGCCTATACGATGATTCAGCGCCGCCCGCACGACATCGCCGAGTTCGTTGCCAATCACAGTTTCATCGTCCAGGTCTTTTCCTTGGAAGTCCTTCGGCTTGAAGCTAGGAGGAACGTTTTCACCCAGAGCTAAAAACAAAGCCGAGCGACCTAACACGGCTTTGTTACGCGCTCCAACTCGTTGGTGAATATTCTCTATGAATTCTTCAGCAGCCCTGCTAGTGTTGAATCTCACAGTTCAACTCCAAAATAGTCGTTACTGACGCGTACTTGGTAGTTGTCACTATCCGTTTGTCCGTGTGGATGTAGGGTATACACACGCCCGATTTTTTCTTGAACTCGTTCAAACGACAGCCCGCCGGGCTCAAGTTCTGAATTCGTAGTCAGGATGACAGACTGATGACCTCTCAAATACAATTTGTCGAGCACACTATCTTTGACTTCCCTATCGAGACGACCCAAGGGAGTATCAACGACTAATGGCGGTGCGACCTTCGCCAGACGACGAATTGCCTCGTGGAAGGCTAACATATGTACCTGTCTCTGACCAGCAGAAGGATTAGTGTCATCCCAGGCTGTTCTTTCACCACAATGCCTTATCAACCAACACTTCCAACTCTTGTCAAATTCTATTCCCAAGAATTCTTGCTTCCGTTCAACGATTTCTATCCAGAGATCTCCTACGTACTCAGAAATTTGTTGTCGGAGTCGGTCAGCCGCACGGTCACGAACCTGTGTAGCCGCCTCTCGATAACGTCCTGCTAATGCAGCTAGTGCCCGTCCCTGCTTCACTTTGTTGACCGATTCTGTTAGGTTTGTCTCCTCGCGCTTGAGTTCTTGCAGCTTGCTCTGGAGGGTGGAAATGTCCTGTTCTATATTCTCTTTTTTCTTCTCTATAGCGACCATGCTTGTCGTCAACCCGCCACGGCGCATATGTAGTTGGCGCCCCTGTTCCATTGCTGCGGCATCTTGACTGAATTGTTTGATTTTTCCATCAAGTTCTCGCAAATCTGCCTCAACAGACTCTATCTGTTTGGAATCCTGGATGACGTTCTTCAAAGAACTTGTTCCAGTGGCTAGTCGACCCCGAATCTGAGAGCTTCGATCATTGCGGTCTGTTATAAAAATACTCTCCGCCATTCCTACCGGCGGGGGATGAAACAAGCGGTGGAGAGCTTTTTCTAAACGTTCGGCGTAGAAGGCCTGAACCCTGCTCGTGAGTTGATAATCGGACGAGACCTGCCCAAAGACGTCTCGCTTTATTTGAGGAATCTTTGGCTCAACTGTTGATTTACTACTTTCCCATGTTCTCCGACTTTCCTCTCGCATCAGACTATCGTGCAATTCTCGACGATAATTTCCCATTAAGGCTACAGGTATAGCCTGCTCCCAAGCTGATACCATCTTGCTTTTGAGGCTTGTCTTGGTTTCCGTCAACTTTGCTCTTTTTGTCTGTAGCTGCTCTAACTCTTCCGGGTCTATAGCTCCAAGATTCTGGAGTTCCTCTTCTAACTCCCCAAGCTCAGCTTGGTTTTCAGCTAGGGTGCGCTCGGCATTCTCCAGATCGTCTTTGCGGGCGGTTAATTGTCTTTCCATCGTAACGATTTGACCAGAAACTTTTGCCAATCGATCTTCGTCTTGTCCAGAACCATAGAAGACACGAGGAATCTTATTGGAGATCAGACGACGCAAATCGGACTCAAGTTCGCCATAAGACCACAACCCTAATATCCGACTGATACCTTCGGTAATCTCCTTTTTCCCAAGATTAAAATTTTGGCCTCGCTCTGCGTCAAAGAAGAAAAACCGAGCCAAATGGCGTGGGAGAAGCGAGTCCCTCAGTTTTTCCAAAGTCTTCGACTCTTCGATCCTTCCAGACCCGTCAAGACGATCTGCATAGGAGCTCCAAACTGGTGGAGACTGGGGACGGTAGCGAATTTCCCTGGCTAGCTCGGCTTTTCTCTCACCGCTACCTGCTTCTCCATGTTGGGAAATCGTCACACTGAGCCGAATTGTGTCCTGCCCTTCCTCCCGAGCCCGCCTATTCAACGCTCTGTCGAATACAAACCGTGCCGCTTCGGAGGCTGGCTCTATTTTTTTCAAATCGAAGACACCGGGTTCGCCGACCACCGCGAGATAAAGCGCTCGGAGAAGATGTGTCTTTCCCGCTCCATTTCTGCCACCGATGAGAACACCACGACGCTCCTCCAGTGGGCTAAAGTTGAAGACATATTCGCCATAGTACGGCCCAAAATTTTCTAGCGTAAGTTTATCAATATAGACTTCAGGCATCTTTGGATGACCTTTCTCCACATGCCATATCGTCTTTGAGGATGTTGAGAAGATCGTCCGGCAACCCCTGGGCACGGTGACTCTCACTGTATTCATCGACCTTTGCAAGCATCCGACGCAGCGTATCGGCACAGACATCCTTCTCAGCAGCAACTTTTTCTTGTAGATCTCGGAGGAGGTTTATTTCTTGCCAATCCTGCATCATGATTCCTTTCTGACTGGAGACGATCCGCCCCACCCCCCCGCCGTCATCAGGACGACGGGCCGCCTTCCAGTAGCGTTGAATAAGAAACAATTCATCCTCGCTGATAACTTTTAGGCCGGTCTGCTCCTGTAATTTGAGGATCTGAGTCAACAATTCGCGACGGGCAGTCATAGTAAGCGGACCGGGGCCGTCGCTTCCGTTCATTCGCTTCATATCTCGTTTGCCGTTCTCTGGGTTACGATAGTGTATAAGGGTCTCCCTGAATTCGATCAGGTCTTCCATACGTTCGTCACCACTCGCAAGTAAGCCTTCGCTTGCCTTATCGCGATCGACGACCGTGCAGGTCCAACAGCCAAACCGGCTCTTACCACAACTCGGAGTGCTCGTGTCAATTTGGATCGGGCACTCGCCGCTCCGTGAATAGAGCGCAAACAAGGAACGGTTGTTTGTCCCCCATGGATTCGGATTTTGCAATAAATAGGCCCACACCTCTTCCGTACTCAGAAACTCGATTGGATTGGACACCCACACCCGAGGCAAATCCGGGTGGCGATGGAGTCCATTACGTGATTCACGGTTCGCCATTGTCTGCGCTCGGCTGCTACTCTCAGCACGTCGTGCACCAAGGTGCAGAACTGCCTCGCCCCAGTGACCGAGACGTTGTCGAACAAAGGTAGTAACCGGATCAATCTTCATGCGCTGTGTACACCAGCGAAAAACACGATTCGGCGGAGGATAACCACGCCCAATGATGTTGACCCAAAATGACTGATCAGCGGGGGGGCGAAGGAGATGAACGTCTATACGCAGAT
The DNA here is from genome assembly GCA_965116085.1 of uncultured Binatia bacterium (SeqCode). GTDB lineage: Bacteria > Desulfobacterota > Binatia > Bin18 > Bin18 > Bin18. The sequence continues at coordinate 1,588,362 of OZ220487.1, read as the reverse complement.
CATTCTTTTCCGAGCACCTACGCATCTTTGCCAAGGTTCCTTTGACCATTTCAACAATGGCAGGGATCTCGACTCGGGTATCTGTGCAAAGGACGGAAACAGGCTTTGTTCGCCTTCTATACGGAAACGAGAAGACAGTATCGAAGATGAGCGAGGCGAGCATTGTACTGTCCTTCCCACCGCTAAATCCCACAAGCCAAGGCCGGTCATCCTCCAGGTAGAGATATCGTAACGCTCTCTTAATATCTTCGTATGCATTCGTGTCCATTGTCCTAAAATAGTTCCCTTCACTTTTTCGGACTGACGGGTTTTATCAACAATGTTGGCAGAAAGGGATAATTAAGGAAGTCTTCTCCCATGCTCGATTCATGACACTGTTCGGCCTAGTGTGCACAGGGTCTGAACGGCGGAGGAGGGAAATCGCTCCGCTCAGTTCCTCCACCAAGGCTTCGAATTCCGCTCGTTCCGACTCCGATAGACAACCCCTGTATTCCGATTTATACAACGTCTAAATGAATATAGATTTTTCGAGGAAACTAGAGATCAGCGACAGAGGCCCCAGTTCAATAGGAACTTCGGTGGTTGCTCCGTCCGGCCCTCTCATATTTCCCTCCCCCCTATCGTTTCTCACAGACGGGCCTCTGTCCTGACTCAGTGCCTGCGCTTTTCCGCGAGTATCTCTGCCACCCTTTCCTCGGTTCGAGCTGAGGACTTTCTGACTTCCAAGAGCATTTGCCCCATGTCCCGTAACATTGCTTGGGACTCCTGCAAAATCGTCCGAGACTCCTGATGTTGATGGGCAGAGTCTTGCTTTGCCAGCACAACGAGTTGAGACAGATAGTTGGTCTGCTTAGCCAATCCCCTGTCGTCCGCTTCCAGCGTCGCCAGCTTTTGGAGAATTTTATCCATCTTTTTATGAATGTTTTTTTGACTGGCCATACTGTTCCTCATCCACTTCAGTCCTTCGCTATAAAATCTTCCTGTGAGTCTGTCAATTTCGGAAACTGCCCCGGGCTTCCTGTGAGACGTACAATCCTATACGCTCTCTCTACGGGGAAGGATACGGCCCGGTGGCCGTACCGGTCTTCAAAACCGAGTTGCGTGGCGTAAGTTGCGCGGATGGTTCGACTCCATCCCTTCTCCGCCACGCCAGGAGTGTCCCCTTGGAGGGTCTGAACAAGTTCATTCTGCTATGATTGTCAGAACGACCTCGTGGTGGGAGAGCAACGGTATAGGCACCCATTGCGCAAGTATACGTCGTTACACCGTAAGGACCTGTACGAGGAGGATGACGACCGCGCTCGTCGTCGCGGCCCCCCGTCCTAGGGCGTGTTAACACTATATGGATTTGAGGGCATCGACGCTGAGCGCAAAGTGGATGGAGAAGGTGAAGACGATCAAGCTGTCGAACCGCGCAGAAGACGCACCGGAAGCGTTTGAGCTGCCGAAACAGGCGTTCGCCCTCGTTGCGCTTCTTGTACAACTCCCGCTCATACTCCCAGGGCGAGACCCGGTTCGCCTTCGGCGGTACCACCGGCTCAAGTCCCCGGCCCGCGCCCATCTCACGGGCCTCGTCGCCTTCAGCGGCTTTATCCATCACCAGACAGTCGGCTAGCAGGGATGGCCTGACGAAAGCGGTTGTGAGGGAAGCGGGCTGCCACGCTCCTTGCGACCGCTCCGGCGGCTCCGGCGCATCAGGAGCCGCACTGGTGGGAGGAGCCCAAGGAGGAATGCGCACCTCAAGCGGACTGCCCTCGCCCTCTGCATGCCTGGGGTCCCCGTCCCTGCCAGTGTGCCCGAACTCGTGATGACCGTCCCCGCCTATGCACCGGACGGGGTCAGCCCAAATTGGGCGCGGGGGCCCGGTCTCCTGGGGCGGGCCGGTCTTGCCCGCGGGCCGCACCCCGGCCGCCGGCCGCTCATCGGCCAGTCGGCTAGGGGCGCCATCGCCACGAAGGGCCCGCTTGCGGCCGATACCACCTGCTAGCCCTCCGGCCCGGTGCTGACGATTCCGGGCTACGGGAGCGGCGTGGTTGAGGACGGGGGAGAGGCGCTCAAATGGGGCAGGCAACTCCTCAAAGTGAAGCTCAAGTAGACGCTCCCCCTGGGTCGTGCTGCGCCTTATGCGGGGGGCTCCATCTCTCCAGCGGGAGGGGGGGGGCAGGCCGGGAAGCTTGCGGTTCCCGGCCTGCCCGCTTTGCTCGGGTACCTCACAAAAACACCGACGTCCGCAGGGTCGTGGCCGGCCTCCGCGGCCCGGATGTTCCGCCTCACAGGGGGCCGGCTTGGGGTGTCGGGTGCATAGCCATCGGCTCAAGGCCAATCCGTTTCCCGCCCTATCTGACAATACGGGGGCGGGCGCGGTGAGGCAGCGGCCAGGCGGGGATCATCGCCCTTCCGGTTCGTGGCCGAGCAGGCAGGCTAGGGGCGCGGGCGGACGGCGCCTTGCGGCCTCTGGGCCCCATCTACACGCGGCGGCACCGCGGGGCGAAGGCCGGGGGGGGGGGGGGGGGGGGGGGCAGCGCCGTCGGGTTTTCGTGGTCTACCGGACCAGCGGGCGCTGCGCCTGAAGGACGTGAGTTCCTGCCCCGGCCGGCGCGCGCTCTGGTGCTCGACAAGGCCGCTGAGGGCGACGGGACTCCTCCGCTCGTGAGAGCCCTAGGACTCAGAGCCGGGGGGGGGCCGCCACAGGCGCGGTGGGGCGCACACGGAGACTATGACCGAAGGACATGGCATAAGTTAAGAGGCGCAACGCCGGGCGAGCGGTTGTTCACCCGGCTCGACAAGCTCAATCGGGACGTCAGCTTCATTTCCTCTCCTGCGCACTCCTCGTGGAGGCTCTCCGCTCCCCCTCCATATCGTGTGAACAGGCCCTAGGAAACTTCGATGATGAATGCCCGGCAATGGGTGTCGATCTGATCAATGTGTAGCCCTGCCAAGCGAAATGGTCCTCCCAATGATCGAGGCGTGAGCGAAACAAGCGAACCACCGTTTTCGTCCCAGGGGCAAGAACTCTTATTCGGTTCGACTTTTTGAGGTTCCAGACAAGGACAGACCCACGCATGATTGTCCGGTTCGCCAACCTCCCCCCAAAGGAGTTGAGATTATGTATTCAACGTGGAAAGAGGCTCCGTGCAAGGACTGGTGCATCCGGCCGTATTCGCAGCGTTGCCGAGCCCGGGCTTCAACCCGCCGCTGAATCTCGGCTCACGCAGGCTTCACGGCGCGGTTCGACCGAATGTGTAAAGGACCTGAACGCAGAGGAGGGAAATGTTTCACTCAGCTCTACCAAGGCTTCGAGTTCTGCTCGCTCCGATTCCAACAGATGACCCTCCGTATTCTATCCATTTAATATCTGAAGATGCGTGTCGATTTTCCGAGGAAACTGGGGGTCGGCAATAGAGTTCACCAATTCAATAGGGGCTTCGATTGTTGCTCCGCTCGATTCTTCCATATTCCCCCACTGTCGTTTGTCGCAAACCTCTACTTTTGTAGAGAGACGCTCACGGCACAAGGTCCTGCGGATCAAAAATACCGCGGAGATCAAGCAAGAACGTGTCGTCGTGAATGCGGCCCAGAATGGGAGGGTCGGCCTGCCGGAAGCGCTGGGCAATTTTTTCTGCGGACAGCTCGCCATGCCGAACCGCAATGACCGGGCTGGGGATTTCCTCCTCCGGCAGCGCCCCGCTACCGATCTGGGCGGTTGCCTCCTCGACGCTCAGCGAGAATGTACCGCCGAGCGCCTGCTGGATAAGCGGAACGGCCCGGGCCGCTAGGGCCATCATATCTTCTGCCGGTCGGGTCAGCCAACGCAAGGTGGGCAGGTCATGCTGCAACCGGGGTGAACGGCGGTATAGGCGCAGGGTCGCACTCAGAGCCGCCAGCGTCAACTTGTCGAGGCGCAGCGCCCGTTTGAGCGGATTCTTTTTGATCTTGTCCACCCAGGCTTTGTGGCCCACAATAAGTCCGGCCTGCGGGCCGCCAAGGAGTTTATCCCCGCTAAAGGTGACCACGTCCACGCCTTTGGCGATCCGCTCGGCCACGACCGGTTCCTGTGGCAGTCCGTACTGCGCCAAATCGATCAGTGCCCCGGCTCCCAAATCCTCCATGACCGGGATACCATGCTCCTTGCCCAAGGCCACCAATTCTTCCAGGCGCACTTCGGCGGTGAAACCCACGACCCGGTAATTGCTGGTATGGACCTTGAGCAGGACTCCCGTCCGGTCTGAGACGGCGCTGGCATAGTCGTGCGGATGGGTCCGGTTGGTCGTACCGACCTCGTGCAGCACCACACCGCTCTTGCGCATGACCTCCGGGATACGAAAAGAGCCACCGATCTCGATCAGCTCCCCGCGGGCAACGACCCCTTCCCGCCCCTCCGCCAGCGTGTTCAGGGCCAATAACACCGCGGCCGCGTTATTGTTCACCACCGTGGCCGCTTCCGCACCGGTCAGGGCGGTCAGGTCGGCCTCGACCAGTTCATCCCGGTCGCCGCGCCCGGCCCGGGAGACGTCATATTCGAGCGTCACGGGGGTGGACGCCGCCCGGACCATGGCATCTATGGCGGCCTGGGCCAGCAGGGCGCGCCCGAGATTGGTGTGCAGCACCGTACCCGTAGCGTTGATGACCGAACGCAGCGGGGACTGGTCCTCGCACCGAAGTCGGGCGGTGATACGCTCGACCAGGTCGTGCTCGGCCAACGGTGAGGTATGCGCTCCGGAGAGAATATCCTGGCGCAGCGTCTCCAAGACCTGACGAATCAGAGCGGTGATATACGTCCGGTTATAACGTACCAGGATGGGCTGAAGCGCCGGCATTCCCAGCAGTTTCGTTACGGAGGGGAGTGCGCGGAGGAGGGAGTAAGGCTTTTTCATACCCGCCCCCCAACCTGTCACACGGCCTTCCCCCTTGCAACGGCGAAAGCCCAACTGCTAGCCTCGCATATCTGAGGGAGGCGGACCATGGAGCGCGTTGCGGACCACTATCACGAGACGACAACCCGCCAAGCCGAGCGAATTCTGGGCTTCCTACGAACCTTTGAGGCTCTGCAGGAACAAATTCACCTGGCGAAAATCCCTCAGCATCAGGCCGCCCTCGTCGAACAGGTAGGGGATCTGTTCACTGCCCTCAATACGCAGAACGAGGGCCTGGAAATTCCCCCGGAACGAGCCGCCTTTCATACACAGTGGCTGGGTGCACTCGAACATCTCGAGGACGCCTATACATCCTTTCGCACCGGGTCGGCGCATAACTTCATTGTCGCCTATATGCAGAGCCGGCGGGCGTTCTCCCTGGGCACTTATCTATTGTACAGCCTGCGCGCCGAGTTGCCGCCGCTTCAACCGTACTGGTTTTTACCCGATGATTTTCTGCGGCGGGCCGAGCTTGAAACTCCGGCCACAAACAATACGGCCCAGACCGGCGTGATGCATCGCAAGCAGACCACCAAGCACGCCGAATATTCCTTATACGTCCCCGAAAACTACGATCCCGGCAACCGCTGGCCCTTGGTGATTACGCTTCACGGCGGCCACGGACGCGGCGATGACTATCTGCTAACTTGGCTCAGGACGGCCAAGAGTCGCAGCTTTATCCTTCTCTCACCGAAATCCCTGGGGCGGACTTGGTCCATTCAGCAGCCTGGCCTTGATGTGCGCTCCATTCTGTCCATGCTTGAGACGGTCATGGATGAGTACGCGGTGAATACGGACCGCATCCTGGTCAGCGGCCTGTCCGACGGCGGGACGTTTTCGTATGCGCTCGGGATCATCTGCTCCAAGCTCTTTGCCGGTATCGCTCCCATTGCCGGGGTCCTGCCCCCCTGGCTCGATTATAAACAGGCCACCGCCCTGCCCATCTTTATCGTTCACGGCGCAAAGGATTTTATTTTCCCGATCTCCTCGGCGCGCATGGCCCGGGACTTCTTGGAGGGACAGGATTTTGCCAGTGTCAGCTATACCGAGCTGCCCGACTGGGGGCACGCCTATACGTATTCCATCAACGAAACCCTGGTCCTCCCCTGGTTCGAACAACTCCCGGACCGGCGGCACGCGGCGAATTGAGCGGGACCCTGATTGGATTGGGGGAATAGACATGCAGCGGCTTCTTTCGGGTTGGACGGGTTGACGTGGCACACCAGACGCCCCCCCTGGGCATCGTCATTCTGGCGGCGGGCAAGGGGACGCGCATGCGTTCCGAGCGGGCCAAGGTGTTGCATGATCTGGCCGGAAAACCGCTCCTGACGCGGGTCATCCAGACCAGCCACCGTCTCCACCCGAGCCGCCTAGTCGTCGTGGTCGGCCATCAGGCTCCCGCGGTTCAAGCCGCGTGCCAAGAAGACGGGGTGGTCTTTGCCGTGCAGGAAGAGCCGCGCGGCACCGGGGACGCGGTCCGAGCGGCAAAAGCGCAGTTGACCGGCTTTCAAGGGAGTATTCTGATCGTCTCCGGCGACGTGCCCTTGCTCACGTCCCGGACGCTGGCGCGCTTTGTCGCAGATCACTACGCTCACCGGGCAACCTTGTCGGTCCTGACCGCCCGACCCGCCGACCCCGCTCAGTACGGGCGTGTGATTCGCCGCTCCAACGGCCAAGTGGCCCGCATTGTGGAGGCACGTGACGCCTCGGCCCAGGAGCGTGGCGTCCGGGAAGTCAACACCGGGATATACTGCGTTGCGGCAGACTTTCTCTTTCCCGCGCTCGACCGTCTCCAACCGACAAACGCCCAGGGCGAATACTATCTGACCGATCTCGTGGCCGCAGCAGTCCAGGCCGGACTCCCGACCCGGGCCGTGCTCACGCCGAACTGTCACGAAGTCGAAGGGGTGAATTCCCGACAGGAGCTTGCTCGTATGGAAACAATATGCCAGGAACAACTCCGCCAGCAGTGGATGGATGCCGGAGTCACCTTCGAGGATGCACAGACGGTCTATCTGAGTGAGGAAGCGACCATTGGACCGGACACGGTCATTGGTCCGAATACCCATATCAAAGGTAGGACCGCTATCGGCTCGCGCTGTCGGATCGACGGCAACGCCTATATCGAGAACTGCACCGTCGGTGACAATGTCCACATCTATTTCTCGGTGGTACTCAGCGACAGCCGACTCAGCGATGGCTCGTCGGCCGGACCGTTTTCCCATATGCGGGGTGGAGCCGTACTTGCCCCGTACGCCGAGATCGGCAATTTCGTTGAGATCAAGAAAGCCACCATTGGCGAGCGGACCAAGGCCAAGCATCTGGCGTATATCGGCGACGCGGAAGTCGGCCGCGAGGCCAATATCGGTGCGGGTACGATTACCTGCAACTATGACGGCTTTCGCAAGCATAAGACCAAGATTGGTGACCGAGTCCAGGTCGGCTCGGATACGACCCTAGTTGCCCCGCTGACGGTCCACGACGATGCGTATATTGCCACCGCCACCACGGTCCGGCAGGATGTCCCCGCGGGGGCGCTGGTCTTTAACCGGCGTCAGGAAGAAATACGGGAAGGCTGGACCGCGGCCAAACGGAACGAAGAAAAGCAAGGCGATTAAGTCGGCCGGGAAGGACTCCCCCCCATGTGTGGCATCATAGGATATGTCGGGCACCGCGAGGCGGCCCCGCTCCTATTCCAGGGGCTCCGGCGGCTTGAGTACCGCGGCTACGACTCTGCGGGAATCGCCTCATTCACAAACGGTCATATTGCTATCCGGCGAGCGGTCGGCAAGCTCGATCAGCTCGACCAACTCCTACGGGCCGAACCCCTGCTCGGCTCGGTCGGTATCGGTCACACCCGCTGGGCGACCCATGGGCCACCGTCCGAGGAGAACGCCCACCCGCACCGCGCTGGCGACGTAGTGGTCATCCATAACGGCATTATCGAGAACTATCTTGCGTTGCGCCACGAGCTCCTGGGCAAAGGGCGGACGTTCAGTTCCGAGACGGACACCGAAGTCATTGCCCACCTGATCGACCAATACCTGAAGGAGGGGCTCTCGTTTCGCGAAGCGACCCGGGCCGCCCTGCGGCATCTTTCCGGTTCGTTCGCTCTGGTTGCCCTGAGCGAGCGGGATCCGGAGACACTCCTGGCGGCCAAAAACGCCACTCCGATCGTGATCGGACTCGGAGAGGAAGAGAGCTTTGTGGCCTCCGATATCCCCGCCCTGCTCGATTACACCCGCCGGGTGCTCTTTCTTGAGGACGGCGAGATGGCCGAGGTGAGGCGGGGGGGGGTCGTGATCTCGGACTTCTCCGGCCGGCCGGCCGAGCGCGAGCCGCGTCATATCACCTGGGACCCGATCACGGCCCAGAAGAGCGGCTATAAACATTTTTTGCTGAAGGAAATTCACGAACAGCCCCAGTCCATTATCGATACCATGCGTAGCCGTATCTTGGAGGAATCCGGCGAGGTCGCGCTAGGCGAGCTCGCGGACCAACTCTCCGTACTCGATACGGTCAAGCGTGCAACCCTGGTTGCGTGCGGCACGGCCTGGCATGCCTGTCTGGTCGGCAAATTCCTTCTGGAGGAACTGGCCGGACTGCCGACCGAGGTCGATTACGGCAGTGAATTTCGCTATCGCCCCACGCCACTTGATACGGACAGCCTAGTCCTGGCGGTTTCTCAGTCGGGCGAGACCGCGGATACACTCGCCGCGCTCGAAGGGGGCAAAAACAAGGGAGCCAGCACCCTGGCTATCTGCAACGTGGTCGATTCCTCCATTGCACGCAAATCCGACATGGTGGTCTATACCCACGCCGGGCCCGAGATCAGCGTAGCTTCAACCAAGGCGTTCACAACGCAGTTGACCACCCTCTATCTGCTAGCCTTGCACCTCGGACAGCGCCGCGGCGTCCTCGACCGGGCCCGTAGCCGGAAACTCATCGAAGACATTGTCACTCTGCCCGCCTTGGTCCAGACGATGTTGGAGAAGGTCAAGGCGATCGAAAAGATCGCCAAGAAATACGGTCATGCCAGCGACTTCCTGTATCTCGGGCGGGGCATCAACTATCCGATTGCGCTTGAGGGTGCGCTCAAGCTCAAGGAACTGTCCTATATTCATGCCGAGGGCTATCCGGCCGGGGAGATGAAGCATGGTCCGATTGCCCTGGTCGACGAGCAGATGCCCGTTGTCGTCCTGCTGCCCAAAGACCCGGTGTACGAGAAGACGCTCAACAATATGAAAGAGGTTGAGGCACGCGGCGGCCGCATTATCGCCCTGACCGATACTCCCTCGCCCGAGCTCGAAGAAATCGCCTGGGAGATCATCCAGGTTCCGGCCACCAACCACTGGGTCATGCCGATTCTGCTCAGCATTCCGCTCCAACTCCTCGCCTATCATGTGGCCGTGTATCGCGGGACCGATGTGGACCAGCCACGCAACCTAGCCAAGAGCGTGACGGTAGAGTAGGACAATCTCGATCTCGTGGCAGGAGCGACGCTTATGATGTCCGGCGTGAAACAGTTGCTCGAAGATCTGGCGCGTACGCCCTCGCTGGTCTGTACCGTCGGACGTGACGGGGTCGTCAGCGAACTCTTTCTGGACGAGAAAGTCCAGAAGGTCGAGTTTGCCGGTCCGTGGGCAACGGTCGAGTATAGCGGCTGGCATATTCACGCCAACCTCGACGCCGTGGTCAAGGTCCGCTTTGCCGAAGCGCCGGGACACGGTTCCGTCAGCGTGTTTGTCAGCCTTGATGACGAAAAGGGAGAGGCGGTCTTGCGCTTCTATTTTCCCCACGCCAGCCAAGCCCACCGGACATATACCGCGCAGGAACTCGCCCTGTTTGAGACGTTCAAGGAACGCTATGAGCGGACCTTCGGACAGGGGGATTAGCCCTGTGGGGGCCCAGCCCCCCAGTCCTGATCCCCTATCCTTCTTTGATTCCCGCCAATTCGCGGGCGTATTCCGCCGCGGCCGCAAAATCATACTCCCGATAGGTCTGGAGCTTTTCGGCTTCAAGGGAGCCCTCGGCGTGCACGGCCAGCACTTCCTGATAGCCGCCAAAGTCCCCTGCCGTCAGGTCCGAAATCAGATTCAGTAGCCGCAGCCGATGCTCGGTTGAGGTGCCTTTCTTGCCGCCCAGATATTTCTGGACGTAGGGGCCGGTGGCTTCACTGCGCCAGTCCTCCAGGCTCGGTCCGGTCACCAAGAGGCCCCCGCTCACATCCTGCACCATCTGGACGGCCTGATGGTAATTGGCGGCAAACTGGTACTTGGCCACATTGGTCATCAGCGTGTTGGGAACAGCGATGCCCGGCGGGACAACGGTATGTTGCTGGGCCGCGGCCAGAATCAGCCCCTGGACCGTGGCATGATAGCTAGCCAGCTTGGTCAGCTTCTCACGAATATGACCCGCCCGCTCAATGCCGTTGTATTCCGCAATGGCCTGGGAGGCGCCCGCCATGAGTTCCAGGAGCGGCAGTTTATACGACACCGCGGTGAAGCGGTGGAATTTCACAAAGGTCAGGGCCATCAAGCCCGCCGCAGCCACCTCGCCGGCCAGGAACACCCGCTCCCAGGGGACAAATACGTCTTCGAAGACGGTCAGCGTCTCCATCATTTTATGTTTGGCACTGATGGGATACTCGAAGTCGTTTCTCTGGAACCCCCCATAGGAACTGGCGAGAAGCTTGAGCCCCTTGGTGGCCACAGGCAGGGCGAAGGCCACGGCGTAGTCCTCATCGTCCTCGCGCATCGCCCGAGTCGGCAGGACAATGACTTCGTCCGTATTGGTGGAGACCGAAGTGTGGACCTTGGCGCCGCGGACAACGATGCCATCGTCACGCCGGTCAACAATGCGCACGTAATAATCCGGATGTTCCTGCCCCTGAGGACCCAGGCTGCGGTCCCCTTTGACATCGCTCTGGGCTACAGCCACCGCGTAATCATTGTCTCGACACAGTTCATAATACTTTTTGACCCGCTCGCGATATTGTCCCGCGCCGTGCTTGGCCATTTCTTCGGCAACAATATGCAGCGCCAGGAGCGCGTCCGTGCCAATCTCTTTGATCAGAACGACCAGCGTGGCCCCCTCGCGGGTACTGGCGGCGATCAGACGGCTGCGCTGGAGCAGGTCTTCGGCGTTCTGGGGCAGGTGATAATAACGGGAATACTCCTGTCCGGTCTGCGGGTCGGTGACAACCGCCAAGTCGCGATAGCGCAGGTCTTCGGCCATCTGGTAGTCGATGCAGGCATGCTGGACCGCCTTGCCGATGACCGGATGGGTGGTGACATCGTCAACCTTTTCACCGCGGTAATAGACTTCCCGGCCGTCTTTCAGGCTCTCTTTGTATTGTTCCGGTGTGCGCAGGCTCATGATACACTCCTCGTTCGGAAAAGTGCCGTGAGTATAGCCACGACCATGCGGTTGTGTCCATTGCCTCTGACAAAGGACAGGGTCTGTTGAGTCCCTATGGACCCAATCCCCTCGAAAGCGGAGCCCAGCCGCAGTCGCAGCAGGGTTGTCGGGGCTTGGTATCCATCGGCGGCCTGCGGGCTCGTCAGCGTTCCCAACGCAGACAGCTTTCGATGGAGGGCAGGGAGTTTTGCCGAGGGCAGGGAAAGTACGAGGATATTTTTCTCCTCTCTGACCAGAACGGCGCCCTCGAATTGCTGAACGACCGCGTGGACTTGCTCGGTCAGGGTGGCGACGTTCTCGCCGGTCAACCGCCATGAGACCGGCTGGATGATGCTGCCGCTTCCTTCCGGGATGGCGGAGGGACCGTCTTGGGCGCTCGCGTGTGGCGAAAACGTCAGTCCGATCATGATCAGGCCGAGGGTGCGCCGGAACGGATGCTTTTCATGCCTCAGTAGTGTCATGTCCTGCCCTCCTGTGTGCATTGTGACGGGTTCCGAGCCACGAGGAAAGGGCGGAGAGAGGGCGGCGGCATTTGCTTTGAGACGCCACACCGCGTAAGGTTGCCCGCAGAGTATTCGTCTAGCCTGTTGTCATGGCAGAGCACCCACGCCAGAGAAACGTGCCGGAGGTCAACACGCTCGGGGAGAAGCTCCTGCGTCTCCTGGCCGGCATATCGACCGAAGAACTCAACGACCCCGAGAAAGCCGCCCGGATGATAGAGCGGACGGTGCGGATGATAGCAGCCTATATTATCGTGGCGTGCTTCGCTCTGTTCTTTTTGGCGATTCCGAGTTTTATCGAGCTTGACGGCCGCCTGCATACGAAGAATTTCACCGCTTTTTTCTGGATCGGCAGTCCGCTTTTCGATTGTCTCATCCTCCTGGGGCTCAGTCTCTTTCTGGGGCGCGCCAAAAACCTGCCGACCGCTCTCTGCCTGGTAGGCGTGACCGGTTTTGAGGCCCGACTCTATATGCACTACGCCAGCATGTCCGATTTCGTCGTCCTCCTCATGTGCCTCATGGTCCTCATTCACGCCCTCCAGATTCTGGGGTTGCTCCTGTTCGGGCGACACGGGCGTCTGTCCGGTCTTGCGGAATAACCGGACCATGCCGATTGTTATTGCCTCCGTTCTGGCTCTCATTACCCTGCTCTGGGCGCTCGGCTGGTACGCCAAACGCTGGGTGCACACCGACGGGGATTTTTTGCTGGCCGGCCGGCAGGTCGGTCTCATTCCGGGGATTGCCAGCATTTGCGGTATTGCGTTCGCCGGCAGCATGACAAGCATCGTTCCCGGCCTGACCATTCAGTACGGCTTTCTCGGCTGGATCCTGGGCGGCAGCCTGCCCCTGGTGATCGGCTATATCGCATATGGCGTTTTTGCCAGCCCGTATATTCGGCGCTGTGGTGCGTACACCATCCCCGAGTGGCTGGAGATGCGCTTTGACACGCGCACCCGAATCGTGGTCAGCATTGCCACCCTGCTGGGTGTCACCGGCGTAGTGGCCATGAATGTGGTGGCCATGGCCCTGATCATGCAGGGTTTCCTGGGCGCGCCGCTGTGGCTCATGATTACCATTGTCCTGGGCGGGCACCTGACGTTCATTTTTCTGGGTGGGATGTGGGCGCTGACGCTGACCGACGTTGTGCAGGTCCTGCTGGGTTTCCTCTTTCTGCCAGCCCTGGCCGTCTACTGTGTGGTCAACTATGGCGGCTGGGAACTGGTCGAGACGAGCTTCGTGACCGCCACACCCCTCTCCTCGGGCGTGCTCGGCTCTTTTCCGTGGTTTCGGGTGAGCTATCCGAGCGTGCTGACGGTTTCGCTTGTGGTCGGCTTTTTCATTCAGTGGGGTGGCAACTACTATTGGCTCCGCGCCGCAGCCGCACGGACCGAACCGATCGCCCGCTGGCAGTTCATTATCGGCGGGCTGCTCGTCCTGGTGATCCATGCGTCCATGGGGGCACTCGGCCTGTACGCCGGCAGTGTCCATCGCGCCGATTTTCTGGACCCGGTGAATCCGGCTAATCCCATGGGTGCTTACGGCCTGCTCATGCGGGATTTTCCCCCGGTCATGGCCCTACTAGGTCTGGTAGCGGCCCTGGCCGCCACCATCTCCACCACCAGCAATGCGCATATGGGCATTACCTCCTCGCTCTCCCGCGACATCTACCAGCGCTTTGTCCGGCCCGACGCCTCCCCAGAGGCGGTCTTGCGGATGAGCCGCCTGCTCACCTTGCTGACCGGCTTTGCCATCTGGCTGCTGAGTTTTTATCCTGGCGGGCCGTATTATCTTCTGGCCGTCAGCTGTGCCATGCTCGGTCCTGCAGCCTGCGTCCTCCTCCTCGGACACCGCTGGGCTTTTATTACCACTACCGGCGCGTTTTGGGGAACGCTTATCGGGACGACCGCCATGCTCGCCTACGAAGTCCTGAAGTTCATGGATGTTCCGCTGGGCTCCATGCATACGGTTGTGGTGGGCTCCATCATTACCTTCCCGACCGTGCTCGGTCTGTCCTTGCTGACACAGCCGGCCGGCCCGGCCGTTGACCGGCCCCTTCGGCCGCGCTCGGGACAGGCTCAAACACCGCGCCTGAGCCCGGAGCAGAAACGGCTGTTGGTCCTGATTCGGACCGGCTATACGACCATGGTCGAGTTGAGTGATTTCACACTGCTCAATGCTGCCGAGTGCCATCGGCTCATCGAAGAACTCGAACGGGCCGGACTCGTCCAGCGCTGGGGCAGAAGCGGGCTCGATTATTTCACGTTTGGCCTCACACCTCAGGGAGACCTGACGCTGGCCGACCTGCCCGACGCGCCTACGAACCTGGTCGGTTTTGCCGGTCTGGACGAGGGCAGTCGCTCGATTCTGAATCAATTGATGGATGGAGACAAAAGTCTGCGCACCCTCAGTACGGCCATCGGCATGGCCGCCTCGCCACTGAGCGTGATCGTCAACCGGCTCGATCAACTCGGCTATATTCGCGTACAGGGCATATGGGAGCGGACGCTGACGCTCTCGGAAAAAGGGCGGGAGATGATCGAATCCGTTGAATCGGTTGCGTCTGTGGGACCCAAAGGACCCTGAGGACCCACTCGACCCGATATGAAGGAGAAGACAGCCGTGGCAAGTAGCATAATCGACACGCTCCTGCCCACGACCATGGCCGGCTCGTATCCCCGCCCGCATTGGTTTACCTATCAGTTGCACGGGCGGGATATCTGGGAGGCGTTCAAGGACGTCAACCATGCCGAGGCGTTTGAAGACGCGGTCCGCACCGTGCTGCAAGACCAGGAGCAGGCCGGGCTGGATGTGCTGACGGACGGTCAGATGTGGCTCGACGACTACGGTGGCGGTATCGGGTCTTTTGTCTGGTATTGGTATGAGCGCATGCACGGCTTTGTGCCAACGAAACACAGCCATCCCCTTGGCGAGGGTGGGCATGTCTCACCTAATGCGGCTTGGCTCACCGACTGGGGCGCGACCGCGGTGACCGACGAGGTCAAACGCGGGCCGCTGCGCTTGGCCGATCTGTACCATCTTGCCCAGCGCAATACCAAGAAGCCGGTGCGGTGCAGCGTCGGCGCGGGACCGGCCAGTCTGACCTATCACGTCCATCTCGCATACTACAAAACCCGGAAAGACTTGGCCTACGCCCTGGTGCCCGTTTTTAATGCCGAGATGAAAGACTTGGTGGCAAGCGGGGCATCCTTCCTCCAACTGGAAGACCTTGGGGCGTGGCTCCCCCCGCTAAGCGGGAACTCGGACGATTTCGGCTGGGTGGTGGATGTCATCAACAAAACCATAGACGGCGTGGAGGCCAAGTGCGCCTGGCATTTCTGCTTTGGGGCGGCCTGGGGGAATGCCTCACAGGGTCTGTTCCCGTCCGGGGCGGACTATGGCTCCATCCTTCCCCATCTGCACGACACCGGGATCGAACAGTATGGGATCGACTTTGCGGGCCGCGAAATGGAAGCCGCGCACATTCTGAAAGACCTGCCCGCAGACAAGGAAGTCGCGGTTGGGGTGATTGACGTGCGCAATCTCCAGGTCGAGACGCCGGAGCAGGTGGCGGAGCGTATTCGCAAGGTACTCCAGTTCATCAAGCCGGAGCGGGTGACGCTGACCACAGACTGCGGGCTGCGGGCCCTGCCCCGTTCCTGCGCCTATAATAAACTGCGCGCCATGGTCAAAGGGGCGCAAATCGTGCGCGCCGAACTGGCCGGGAGGTAGCGAATTGGGTCTCTTGAGTTTCTTGAGTCTATAGGGTTGAGTGAATCTGCCGAGGCCTCAACCACGCAACGGACTCACCATCGATTTAAGGAGACAAAACATGACTATAGGCGCTATTCCGTGTGGGATTGCCGTCCCCCAGGTGTTTCTCGACACGGAGGTTGACATGTCGTTTGTCCGGGATTTCGTCGACCGTGCAGAAGCTCTTGAGTACGAAAGCTTGTGGGTGCAGGAGAGTATCGTCAGCGACTTCGCTATTCTCGAACCCGTGGCTCTGCTCAGCTATATTGCTGCCATGACCTCAAAGGCCCGCCTCGGGACCTCGGTTCTGCTGACGACACTGCGCAACCCGGTGCAACTGGCCAAGAGTCTGTCGAGCCTGGATCAGATGAGCCAGGGCCGGCTCATCTTTGGTCTGGGTATTGGCGGGCACGTTCCGGAGACCATCTTCGGCTATTCCAGCGAACTTCGCGCCCGCCGTTTTGTGGAGGGCATTCAAGCCGTCAAGGCGCTGTGGACAGAACCCAAAGCCACGGTCAGCGGAACGTTCTGGAACTTCGAGAACATTGCTATGGAGCCCAAGCCGATGCAAAAGCCCCATCCGCCCATCTGGTTTGGTGCGCGTGAGGAAAAACCGCTGCGACGCGCCGTCCGGCACGGGGACGGCTGGATGGGTGCCGGATCGAGCTCCACCAAGGATTTCATCAGACAGGCGCGTTGGATTCGTCAGTTTCTGGATGAAGCCGGCCGCGACCCAGCCACCTTTACGATCTCCAAGCGGGTCTATATCGCGGTGGACAACGACCGGACGCGCGCGGAACGACGGCTGCGGGAGTGGTTTGGCGTCCGGTATAACAATGCGAATATGGCCTCGCAAGTGTCCGTTTGGGGCAGTCTGGACGAATGCCGAAACAAGATCGGCGAGATCGTCCAGGCCGGAGCCGAGCACCTCTTGCTCAACCCGGCCTTCGATGACATGGAACATCTGGAGATCTGCGCAAAAGAACTCATCCCCGCACTCTGAGACCGGAAGGAGAGAGCCCTCATGATCACGATGAACGAACACTACCTGAAGCTCCAGGCCTCATACCTGTTTTCCGACATTGCCAAGCGGGTCCAGGCCTATCAGGCCGACAATCCGGCTCGGACCATTATCCGCTTGGGAATTGGCGATGTGACGCGCGCACTGCCAAGGGCGTGCATCACCGCCTTTCATCGCGCCGTGGATGAGATGGCGGACGACGCCACCTTTCGGGGCTATGGCCCGGAACTGGGCTATGATTTCTTGCAGGAAGCCATTGTGGCTGGAGATTTTCAGCCGCGCGGGGTCACGCTGAGGCTCGACGAAGTTTTTGTGAGCGACGGCGCGAAGTGCGACTCCGGAAACTTTCAGGAGCTTTTCTCCCTGGACACGCGTGTGGCCGTTCCCGACCCCGTCTACCCGGTGTATGTCGATACCAATGTAATGGCCGGGCGGACCGCGGCCGGCCGGGACGGGCGCTACGAGGGGCTAGTCTATCTGGAGTCAACAGCGGACAACCAGTATATCCCGGTGCTGCCCCAGGAGGCGGTTGACCTCATCTATCTGTGTTTTCCCAATAACCCCACGGGCAGCATGATTACGGCAGACCAGTTACGCCTCTGGGTGGACTATGCGCGGAAGAACAAGGCCCTCATTCTGTATGACGCGGCTTATGTCGAATTTATCCGGGACGACAGCCTGCCACAGAGTATTTACGAGATCGACGGGGCCAAAGAGGTTGCGGTCGAATTTCGGAGTCTGTCCAAGACCGCCGGCTTTACCGGAACGCGCTGCGCCTACACCATCGTGCCCAGAGAATGCCAAGTGTACGACTCCCAAGGTACAGCCCATGCGCTCCATGCGCTCTGGGACCGACGCCAGTCAACAAAATTCAACAGTGTCTCCTATCCGGTGCAGCGCGCGGCCGAGGCCGCCTTCTCGCCGGAAGGCAAAAAACAAATTCGAGAATTGAGTGATTACTACCTCGGCAATGCCACCCTGATCCGTGAGGCAATGACGGGCTTGGGCTATGCCTGCGTTGGTGGAGAGCATTCTCCCTATGTGTGGATTAAAACCAATACGGACTCCTGGGCGTTCTTTGACCGCTTATTGCAAAAGGCCGGGGTGGTCTGCACGCCAGGAGCCGGGTTCGGGAAATGCGGCGAGGGCTATGTGCGCCTGAGCGCGTTTAACAGCCGGGAGAATGTCGAGACCGCCCTGCATCGGATCTCGGACGCGCTGAGTCGTCCTTAAGATGCCTGCAGGCGTGAGCGTAGAGTCCGAAAAGACGGGGATTATCAATCATTGCGGATGGTGATAGCGTCCCGGTTCGAGATGGAAACCGTTACTTTTCTTCATTGAGAAATTTAGACTCAGGATCCATACCCAGAAGCTAACGGTAGCGGCGAGGCAGAGGGCGCGGAAGCAGGGGTGGGCGCATCTGCCGTCTTGCCGGGCGAGGCGGTACCCCTCCGTGAGTCGGCCGCACGGGCACGCGAGGCGGGTGCACCGTTTGGAGAGGGTGGTGTTGGAGTCGACCGGGTTCCTGCGGTGGATGCGACCGGAGAGGCAGGGGGCGAGGCCGCGCCCGGCCAGAATGCTGCGGAAGCAGGCGCGGTCAGAATCCCTGGGCGACGAACAGGGGCCGGGCGGCCGACAGGGCCTCGGCGCCACGAGAGACGCGGACCTGGCCGGCGGGGAGCAGCAGGATCAGGGGGCGGCCATCGGCGGCGCAGACCACAGGCCACTTGGCAGGGAGTCCGCCCCGTGGGCGGCCGGTCCGGCGCGAGAGCGCCCATTTGTGAGCCCAGCGGGCACCGGGCGGGGTGTCGGCAGAGGGGACGCGGCGAGCAGCACCGGCCCGGGTGCGGCGCGCACAGGCGGGCCAACACCCCGGCCCGGATCCAGCGCCCGAACCGATTGAACAGGGTCTTGGGCGGGCCAGAACCCGCGGGCGTGGCGCGCCCCCTCCACCCCGCACGGAGGACGAGGATGATCCCCGAGAGGACCCGCCGGGCAGCGCCCCGCGGCCCCCCGCGCCCTCGTGGCCAGCCGCACGGGACGGAGAGGAGCGCCCGGCGCTGCCGACCGCCGGCAAGGGGGACCCGCCAAGACAAGCTCCTTCTCTCTTGGCGTCATTAAACACATCAAACACCCAGTGACAAGAAATTCATAGATCTTGAGCCGAGACTCCGTGACACTCTCGAAGCCCACCCCGGCGGACACCACCCTCCCATGAGGGAGGCTTATACCAACGGTCGTTGATTGGAACCGATAGCAGAGCCCTCCCTCCGTCGCCTGGACCCC
The DNA here is from genome assembly GCA_965116085.1 of uncultured Binatia bacterium (SeqCode). Lineage (GTDB taxonomy): Bacteria > Desulfobacterota > Binatia > Bin18 > Bin18 > Bin18. The sequence continues at coordinate 1,569,472 of OZ220487.1, read as the reverse complement.
GAGTCGGGGCCTCGCCCCGAAAGGGGGAACCTCCGCCGAGCAAGGCTTAGCCGTTCTTACCCATGGCCGCTGGCATTAGGATTTGTTAACACTATCGCAAGGCATCAATGATGAGGGCGAAGACGATGCATCCAAGGAAGAGCACGTCGCGTTGCTCGAAGCGCGTGAAGAGGCGGCGGCATCCCTGCAAGCGACGCAACACCCGCGCGCGATTGCGGTGCGCCGCGTGGACAGCTCCCGGGCAGACGCCCAAGGGCTCACCCGGCTCCGCCGCGGCGGCCCCACGGGCGCCTACCCCAGTGCCACGGCCCAGGGCCGCGGCTGGGCGCCCGCGGACGCCCGGGCCCTCAGCACCGCGGGAGGAGCGAGGGGCGGGCCCCGGCGAGTCAGCAATTGGCGGCCCGCCGGGGCGGCGGGGGCGGGCCCGGGCGAGCGCGCGCAGACGAGCGCCGGGCGATCGTCCGCGGCACCCCTAGGCATCGTGGGGGGCCACCCGCCCCGGGAGCGACCGAGGGATTGAGGACCGGTTGTGTGCGCGCTCCCGTGCCGGCGGGAGGGCCCTGGACGAGGGGGCGGTCGAGCGACCGGGCCTCTAGCTTGATACGCCCGCTCTGTTCGCGGTGCAGATGCGCGAAGACCCGGGCGCGCCCCCCGGTTTGCGACCAGCGGGGCAGCCGGGGGGAGAGGGGGGGGGCCAGGGGCCAAAACGGGCCCTGTGCCGCCCTGCTCGGCGACCGACCAGAGGGCGGGGAGCACGGGGCGAGGGGCGAGGCGGACAGGGCCGCGCGGCACCGGGAGAGGGGGCGCGCTCCGGGCGTAGGGAGCTTGCGTGCGTTCCCTACAGCCAGGAGACCAGAATCATGCATGATCATCCACATGAGTGTTAACAGAACCTGGACTAGCCGGCCCGACCACCTACATTTCTGCCGTCCCGGCCCCGACGCGTAGACTATGCTCACTGACTCGGTTCAAATTCTCCGAATATGGGCCGATCTGCCCTTGGCCTATACCCCTTCCTCGTTGTCAGTACCCCCTCAATGGGCTGGAAAACGGTCAGCCCGCGGTGGTAGGGTGAGGGTATGGAAGACGATCTCCGGGTACAGCTCGCCCGGCTGGAGGAACGCATGAAGACCATGCAAGCCGAATACAAGACGGACATCGCCCTGCTGGCAAAGGAGATGGCGGATGGACGCGCCACATACAAGACAGACATCACCCTGCTGGCAAAGGAGATGGCGGATGGACGCGCCACATACAAGACAGACATCGCCCTGCTGGCAAAGGAGATGGCGGATGGACGCGCCACATACAAGACAGACATCGCCCTGCTGGCAAAGGAGATGGCGGATGGACGCGCCACATACAAGACAGACATCACCCTGCTGGCAAAGGAGATGGCGGATGGACGCGCCGCGTACCAGACGGAATTCTCCCGGCTAGCCGAACAGGTGGCGGAACGGGATGCGCGGCTGGAGAAAGAGTTGGCCGACGGACGCGCGGAAGCCGCCCGTCGGGAGACCAACCTGGTGATCCGGATTGCGGCCCTGCTGGCCGGCGCGGTGGCGATCCTGGGCGTGCTGATCCGAGTCCTGTAATCGGATGAGCAGTTGAGATCCTACGACACCCCTCAGGAAAGGGCCATGCGGCGTAAAAAGTTCTCCATTGACAGCATGGCGCGTATAGTCCAAAAACGGTCATGGGAGGGGACTGACTGCCAACCAGCCCTTCCCCCCCCCCGCTTTCGGGCCCATATGCCCGTAATAGAATCTATAAATCAAAGGCCATAAGCCGGTGCTCTGATCGGATAAACGCACGAAGACATGACGAGCGGTTACACGCGGGTACCGACCGACGATCAGGGCATGGACGTACAGCGGACGCCCTGACGGGGGCTGGCGGCGAAAAGGAGCCCACCGACACGACTAGCGCGGCGCGGTCGAGGTCTGCCCACTCCGCGGGCATCGCACTACGCGCCAGCGATCGCATCCGCTAGACACACAACGATGCCGGTCTCGGACTGGTGAACAGCGGCACGGCGGAGGTAGCCTCCCAGGGCGTCCGGATCCTGGAAAAGCTTGCTACGGAGAACCGCTGTGATGACGGCCTCGAGTTGTGGCCTGCCGTGCTTGCGCCGATAGCACCGCAGGACGCTGAGGCCGGCACCTTCCGTTCCGCTCCTGCTTGACTGTCCGCGGCATCCACCGTGTCTAGGAGACCCCGTTGCTTTTGAACCAGGCCAGGAGGCGCTGCCAGCCGTCCTGGGCGGGTTCCTGACGATAGCTGGCCCGATAGTCGGCGTGAAAACCGTGTGGCGTCTCGGGATACAGAATGATCTCGGAGGGGCTTTCCGCCGCCTGTAGCGCGGTGCGCATCTGTTCGACTGTTGCGTTTGGAATGCCGCTATCGGCGGCCCCGTACAAACCAAGCACCGGAGCGTGGAGTTGTGCGGCAATATCCACCGGATGGCTTGGGGTGAACTCAGATACCTGTCCGACCAGACGCCCATACCAAGCCACCCCGGCTTTGACCTGCGAACTGTGGGCGGTATACATCCATACGATGCGCCCGCCCCAACAAAAGCCGGTGATGCCAAGTCTGGCTGCATCGCCCCTGCCGGACGACTTAATCCAGTCGACGGTTGCGTCCAGGTCGGACATGACCTGCGCATCTGGCACCTTAGCAGCCACCGTCCGGATAATCTGACCGATATCCGTCATCTGCGACACATCGCCCTGCCTAGCGTAGAGGTCCGGCGCAACTGCTAGATAGCCCTGCTTGGCGCAGCGGCGGCATACGTCTTTGATATGCTCATGCACACCGAAGATTTCCTGGACAACCAGCACGACCGGGAAGGGTCCACCGTTTTGCGGACACGCCCGATAGGCGGGAATCGCGATATCGCCCCCCGGGATCCGGACCTCCCCTGCTTCCAGGCCGATGGTATCGGTAATGACCGTTCGGGCCGAAACCGGATGAACGGCAAGAGCGAAGCCCGTGGCCAAGGTGGATACCACAAATTCGCGTCGGGTTAGTGTTGTGCGGATATTTTTCATGTCTTCTCACCTCCGCGGCCCGGCAAAGATAAAGATGTCGTCACCGACTGGCAACCCTTACCCTCTCACCACCTCATCTCGAATATCGGAAATAGCCGGTAGCTACGCCGCGCCACAACCAGAGGGGCCGCATACCAGGAGGAACAGGCTGAGGTATCGCCTCTGCCACCTCCTTAATTGAGGGAGGCCTCCATCCACCGAGGAGACCATAAGTATGCTTATAGTGGTAACAGGCCCTAGCCGGACAGCTTCAGGAACGCCCCCTCCGCGCCCACAACGCCCCCTACAATTGCCACCATCCACAGCACTAGGTTCCGCTCCCTCTAGGCGGCTTCCGCGCGTCCGTCGGCCCAGCCCTCTCTCCACCCGCGCATCGCGCTCGGCCCGTTGTTCCGCCAGCCGTGCGTCCCGTTCCGCTAGCCGCGCATCGCGCTCGGCCAACTGTTCGGCCAGCAGGGCGATGTCCGTCTTGTATTCGGCTTGCATGGTGTTCATGCGTCCCTTCAGTCGGGCGATCTCCACCCGCCATTCGTCTTCCATGCGCCATCCTGCCACCAAGGGGCGGAGCGTTCCAGTTCTCTCTTATGAGGGGACGGGTGGAGGGGAAGATAGAGGCCGCCCCCACTGGGCGGGGGCGGAGTGTAGCAGAATCAAGAAGCGCCGCAATTCGCAGCCCGATGAGGGCCTAAGGGGGATAGGGGCTGGCGGGGCCCGGTAGTGCCCGGTCCGGCGGGAGCGGTCTCGGGGCGTCCATAGCGGAATTCCGAGCCTAGCTACCCCACCCCCGCGGTCCGGCCCGCCCGCGGGGTCTCTCAGGGTCCCGGATTCATGCCCTAGTCACCTGAATCTAAAGTTCGCGGCCTCAGTTGTGTTCGACGCGGCGGCAGACCCGCTGGACGGCGGCGCGGAGATTGGCGGCGGCCTTGGCTCCTTTGCAGGGTGGTAGGTCGTGGTTGTGCTTGGCGCTGACGGCGCAGCTGGCGGCATTGAGTTGAGGGGCCGCGCGGCAACGGCTGGCGCGGCAGTGCGGCGTCCCAAAGCAAATCATATAAACTTATACGCTTAGGCAACATGCTCGCCACGATGGCGCCACGGCCCCAGCTGCGCCGGGTCGTTCTGGCGATGACGTCGGGTTGGTCGCGCTGCCCATGCCACGCCGTCCAGCAGGCTTCCCTCAGGGCGGCGACATCCTTGAACACCCGGTTGGCGAAGCGGTTCGATTTCAGGCACAGGAGGATTTGCTCCATGGGGTTGAGTTCCGAACGGTAGGGCGGCAGAGGCAGGAGAGTCAGGGGGGGCGGGCGCAGGATCGGGATTCCGCCCGGCCCTGGGGGGATCAAGGGGCGATGCGGGCTTTCTTGAGCCGCCGGACCGCCCTCCTGTGGCCCGGAGGCCGACAGCGCCCGCGCAAAGAGGCCGTGGTTGAGGTTCCGGAAGATTCCCTCTTCCGCATGGCGTCTTACCGCGCAGGCTCCTTAGCATATCTGACTCGCCAAGGGAAATCCGAGTAACCCCCTCCATTTTGGGTGCATACGCATATGGTCGTTCGTTGGCAAAAATCAACTCGATCTTCAGGACGGCGATCCAGGAGAGTATGGTGGCACCTATCTGGGACTAGCGCTGGATGTCCGCACCAAACCGATTATCAGCTACCTCGTGGGGAAGCGGACCGCGAAGCGCGCGCAGGCGTTTGTGTCCGACGGTGGTAGCCTTTGATCCGGGAAATCCCCCAAGGGAGTGGAAAAAGTCGAGATTGTCGTCCACCATTCAGTTCAGGAGCCTGTGAGAATGCACAAGATGACATTCCAGCCCGTCCATCCTGAGGAAGTGTTACAGGAAGAGTTTCTGAAGTCCATGGGCCCGAGTCGGAATCGCTTAGCTTTGGACAGCGGTGTTCCCGCCCGCCGTATTAACGAAATCGTCCTGAGAAAATGTGGAGTGACTGCCGATACCGCCCTGCGACTCGCCCAGTATTCTGTATGTTCTCCCAGTTTTGGCTCGGGCTCCAGCTCGATTATGAGTTGGATATGGCAAGCAATAAACTCTCCACACGGCTTGAGCGGGAGGTGAGAATACATCAGAGTGTACCCCGAAAAGACCGGACGGCGTCATGGACCCGATTCCTCTTTAAGGGTACCGATATTTGACCGTAGAGAATGCCAATCGGATTGGAGTCGAAGTCATGAAGATAGTATGGACCGGTCTGCTCAGCCTAGCTCTTGCGGCACCCGCTTTTGCGAATGAAGGTCATCAACTGTTACTCAGCCAGAGTGAGGCTGAACGGGCCATAACGCTAGCGGGCATTTTACAGACAAGCGGCAAAACGTGTGCAACGGTCTCGCGTTCGTTTCTGCAAGGCACGGATGAAGACCAGGCGGCCTATTGGAACGCTGAGTGCTCCGGGGGCGAAACCTATGTCATTCAGATTCCGGTCAACAATCGAACCCGCGCCCTTGAGTGTAAAATCATGGCCAGGGTCGGGGTGGAGTGCTTTACCCGATTCGAGCGTTAAACGCCCCGATTTTCAGGGACAGGCGGAACACGGGAGGCGCCTTCGTGCACTGGACCCGCGGTATGGACGCACTGCTGCCGCGCTTTTCCACGCCTCCCTATCGATGCATCTATTATCTCCCGACAGAGATGGCCTCTCTGACCTATCGTATTCTTCGAGACCTGCCCCCCCCCCAACAGTATGATGAACTCCTCAAACGCGGCTGGCGGCGCTTTGGTTGTACGTTCTTTCGGCCCGCCTGTGCGCGGTGTATCCAGTGTCGGAGCCTCCGTCTGTCACTGGACGATTTGCGACCGTCTCGTAGTCAGAAACGCGCTCTGCGTCGCAATGAGACGATTCGGGTCGTGGTGCAAAAACCGACCCTGACCCGTGAGCATATTCGGCTCTTTAACGCCTACCACGCCTACATGCATGCTCGGCGCGGCTGGTCTTCCCAAGTGATTCATGAACGCGCGTATTTCCGCAGCTTTCTCTTGGGCAACTGGAGCTTCGCCCGGGAGTTCCTGTACTACGACCGGGAGCATCTCGTTGGGGTGGGTCTAGCGGATGTGACGCCCGAAGCGCTCTCGAGTATCTATTTCTTTCATGATCCGATCTGGCGGCCCCGCGCGCCCGGCGTCTTTTCGATTTTACGCCAAGCCGCCTACGCCCAGCAGCAGGGACTGCGCTATCATTATCTGGGCTATTGGGTGGCGGATAGCACCTCCATGGCCTACAAGGCGCAGTATCGCCCGCATCAGATTCTCCGGCATTACCCGCCCGATGAAGAAGAGCCGGAGTGGGTAGCGCCCGAATAATCGATGCAGAACAATCTGGCGCGTTTACGCCTACACATGCCGCGTGAGCAGGATACCAAACTGCGCTGCGGCGTTGCCGCCCAACATGCGGGCCATCATCGGCTCTTCCACCGCAGCCTGAGTCAGGGTCTCGATCGCGTCCCAGGCGCTGGTGGTATCGTGATGGGGATAGCGCGAGCCCCAAACGACCTTTTCCGCAAAGGTGCCGGGGAGTCTCTGGATCATGCGCTCCTCCGCGTCAAAGCCGAGCATCACCCGGCCCTCTTCCCACAGTTCTTCCGGGTCGGTCCGGATCGGACAGTAGTTGAGGAGCGGAATCGTCTTGGTCGAGGCCTCCATTTTTTCCAGCACCTCTTCCATCCACGATGCCTTGCCGTGTGCGACCACCACTTTCATCTCGGGAAAGCGCTGCATGACGGCAAAACCGATTAGAGTGGAGGCAACGAACATATGGTTGTCGAGCCAGCCTGAGAGAATCGGAGCGAGTGGATGGCCGACAGACGGAGAAGCAAAAAAGGAGAAATTTGCCAGGCCGTCACCGCCACCGGCAGCAGGCCCTCCGCCGACCTCTCTCAGCAGGGTGTGTTGATTCAGGCGATTTTTGATCTTTTCGATAAACGGGCCGTGTGAGGTCCACTCAGGATTCCACAGCCCAGGCGTCGGATGGACCGCCGCGGTCACGCCCAAGCGCTCCAACTCGGCCCAGAGCGGGTCGTAGTACGGGTGGGTGAAATAATGCCCCTCAAGAAACATAGGCCGAATGAACGCGCCCCGGAAATGCGGCAGCGCGGCCACCCGGCGCAGCTCTTCCAGGGCGAAGTCCATGTTTTGGAGCGGCAGCATGGCCGCGGCATAGAGCCGCGATGGGGCCGTCTGACAAAAATCGGTCAGCCAGTTGTTATAGGCTCGGGCCAGGGCCGCCGCCACGTCCGGATCCTCGACCAGATGAAAGCCCTCGGCAAACCAAGTGGGATAGAGAAAAGCCTGATCCACACCCATGGCGTCCATATCGGCCAGTCTGGCCTGCGGGTCTGACGCGCCGGCATTTTTGGCGTGCGGGGTATTGGGATCAAGGGCACCGACCTGCTCCCAAGTCATGCCCGGCTTCCAAATGGCGTGGCGCGGGATGTTCGGATTCATGGGGTCGCGGAACATCTTGCCGTTGACCTTGAGATACGAACCGTACTGACCTTCCTCACGCCACAGAGCCGTCTTGCCGAGTGTGCGGAACTCCGGCTCCAGGTAATCCTCCCAGACCGCCGGAGACTCGACTACATGGCTGTCGCTGTCAAAGACGACAAGCGGCTTGGTCATGCCTGCTCTCCTTCAACCGCATGGCCGTCGACCCGGCGGGGGCCTTCGCCGTAGGGACATGCCAGCGAGGCTTCAGGAGCCAGGGCGCGCTGAATTTCCGCCTCGGACGGCCACCAGTCTGGTCGTTCGATCTCGGTCACCCGCTCCCGGATGAAGGCCTTCGGAGCTTCTATCTTGTATAGCTTGCGGGCGTTTTCCCCGAGAAACTGTGCCTGACGGGACTCGGACAGGTGACACGTGCGCATAGTCTCAAGCGCCCGCCAAGCATCGTCGCCATCATGGTGGTAAACGTCGGACGACCAGGCCAGAATATCGCCATAGAAGTCCGGCAAGCGCGACGGCGGCGCCTCATCGCCCTCGAAGCCGGTCACACAGTGGCGGAAGAAGGTTTCGCTCGGCAGCCGCTTGAGCGGCGGTAACTCACGCTCATTGCGGTAGAGCTTGTACACCTTGTCGCACTCGTCCAGCAGGAAGCTCAGCCAGGTGGAAGAGGCCTCGAATACCGCGGCCCGGAGCGTGGGGTGTTTCTCAAAAAAACCGGACATGAGCACCATGACAACCCAGAGGGCAGCCTCGGACTGGAAGTTCTGGACATTGGTCAAAAATTGGTGGGGCAGGCCCGAGGTGGCTACCGTGCGGGCGATGAGCTCCGCCCCGGAATATTGGGCCGTATAGCCTGGGGGTTTCAGCGCCCCAAAGGCCGGGAAAGGGTGCATGCCGTAGACCATGCCGGTCTCCTCCATGGCCTGCCACAGCGGCTCATATTTGGGCTGAATCGGATAATTGCCCATGGCGTCAATCGGCCGCACCAGCCCCACCCGACAGCCCTTGTCCGCCACCCGGTACAGTTCCTCCGTGGCAAAGACCGGGTCCTGCATGGGCAGCAAGGCGGCAAAAAAGATCCGCTCCGGGTCGGCTTGGCAATACCCATGCGCCCACTCGTTATAGGCCTTGCACATGGCCTTGGCCCCAACGGCGTTTTGCAGCCAGGGATAGGTGTCGATATCGGTCGGGATAATCATGACTTGGTCAATGCCCTGCACGTCCATGTCACGCAAGCGGGCCTTGGGCTCATACGAACCCTTGTGGTCCAGATAGGCGGCCTGCTCCCGGGAGATCGCCGTCTCGGGGTGCAGATTGCGCACATTAATGGCGCGCTGGATATTATGCTTCAGTCCCGGTCCGGCCAGGGAGAGGATATTGACAACGCCGGGCGTGCCCCCAATCCGCTGCGAGCCCAGACCCGCGCCAGCATGGCCGTTGACGATGAGTTGTTGAGTCTTCTGGTCAAACCACATCGTGGTCTTGAGCGCTTCCAGTTCATCCTTGGTCAGCCAGTCCTTGGCCTGCTCCCAGATCCAGGGCGGCTCCGTGACATGGGCATCGCAGTCGAAGGTCGGAAAATCCTTGGTCATCGGTGCGAATTTTTGAATTGGCATACTCCCCTCCTTTTGTGAGATCAGAGCAGACGCCCGGCTCGGTGCGCCGAGCGAAAACAGGCGACGCCGGTTTCCCTTGCATTGTCAACTTCCTGAGAAACTTGTCAATCTGTTTCCTGGATCCGAGACACCGGGAGCCTTGTTGATGGGCGGGCGGGAGGGGGCGACCCGCTCTGCGATAGCGCTCTTATCTGTGTGGCGTGCTCACGGATACGCGCTTCGGGGGCAACCCAGTTGGCGGTTTTACCCCGGGCGGCGGGCCTGTCGAGTGAGCACCTGCGGCAGGTTGCGAATTTAGTTGTCTCCGACGCCCTTGCTCTTCTCGCCGGAATGAGACGCGGCATACGAATGAGGGACGCCCCTTTACGCCGACGGCGGAGGGGCTCTTTGCCGGGCCTCCCAATATCGCCGCGGCATTTGTCCCGGCGGTGACGGGCCGCCTGGGTATGATCGACACCGCTCTCAGAGGGACGTTTGAAGAGCGGGCTGGGTGGGGGCCGGTCCCACGATCCGCGGGCGGCCGGCCCCAGCCGGTCTGGTGCGAGCTTACCGCCCCGGGACGCCTGTCGCTGGGCAGGACCGTCGGCGTAGGAACGGGGGCGGCACTGCTGTCCCCGACCACGGACCATATCGCGTGCCCCGAACCCATCTGCCGCAAGTCGCCTCGGTTGGCCGGCCGTTCTTCATTTGTCGAGGTTCGTGACCGCCCTGCTCCGGAGCGGATGCGGGTGAGTGGTAGCCAGATGGAGGCGCGGGTACCGCCGCCCTCCCCCCTCTCGTTCCTGTATACACTATGAGTGATGATGCCGTCTCGGATATCCGCGCCCGCGGGTGCGCTCCCCTGTGGAACGTGCCCGAAGACCCGGCCACGGGCAATGCCAGCCGCACCCTAGCCGGCCTCCTCAGCCCCTGCGCACAGCACTCGCAGAGCCTAGGCAACTGGCGCATTCGCCAAGGGGGGACTGGGCCGTCCCGGTCTGCTTGCGGCGCGGGCGGAGAAACGGGCAGGCGGTGTCATGGATACCTGGATCGGTGGCGCCGGTGTCCCGGGCGGCGAAGGCCGGATTGAGGGTGGCTCCTCAAATGTTTCTACCCAAGGCTGACGAGCCGGATTGGCATCCCTGGTGCGTCAGTTGCGTCACCGAGCGTGGTATGCGTCTGCCTGCAGCAAACGACCGGTATCGGCAAGGACGCGCAACATGATGGATTCGTCGGGCTGAAACGGAATGGGGGGCGGGTTCGGAATCGTCACCGGCTCGGCCGGAAACGGGAACTGTTGAATCGAGGTGTTATATACTTCGGCCAGTAAGGCCGGGAGATGCACGACATCTTCGAGATTGTAGTGGAGGAGCGTTTCCAGCGCGCCGCTCTCGCCCCGCTCATGGTAGCGCCACAAGACGACCGCACACCAGCCATTGAGTTGGGAGACCAAGCCCGGCCGCTCGAGACCCATCAGCTTTTCAATTTTTTTCAGACCGCCCTTATAGCCAAGCGCAGCGAGGGGATAGCGCAGATCAATATGGGCTTGGTTGAGCGGGATGCCGAGTTTGGTGCGCAGAAAAGGCAGGTCGAATTGCTGACCATTATAGGTCACCAGGAGGGTGTAAGTGTCAATGTCTGTCACAAACTGTTCCAGGTTCTGACCGTGCACATAGACCTGAGGCCGCTCGCCGTCATACAGGCCAATGACGGTCACCATGGCCTCCTGAGCGCTCAAGCCGGTGGTTTCAATGTCCAGATACGCCACCCGCTCGGAGAACTCTGGATACAGTCGCCAGTGGATCTGGCGGGGCAGCTTGGCAAGAAAATACTGAGCGTCCCGTTTTTCGAGGGCGGTCAATGAGCGTTCAAGCTCGAAACACGATTCATCCTGCAGCCAGCGGGGCAACGAGCCGAGTGTCGGGAGGTCCAGAAAATACTCCCAGCAGGTGGCCCCGGCCTCCCATAACCGTCGCTCCGTTCTCTCGCCAATCCCCTGGATGTGGCGGAAGGTCTGCTTCAGCATGGATTACTGATAGCTCCGCAGCACGCGGCCGGGTCGGGCGTCGGTCGGCTCGCCGTCGCGCAACAGGACCTGCCCGTTGACAACGGTATAGCGATAGCCCTCGGAGCGGGCGACTAGACGCGAGGCGCCACCCGGAAAGTCCTGGACGAATTCCTTGGGCATGGCCTCGACGCTATCGGGGTCGAAGAGGGTCAGGTCCGCGGCCATGCCCTGCCTGAGGAGGCCCCGCTTGGGGATGCCGAGGAGTTGGGCTGGTGTCAAGGTCAGTCGGCTGACCGCCTGCTCCAGACTGATGGCCTTTTTCTCTCTGACCCAGTGGCTCAACAGAAAACTGGGATAGGTCACTTGGCACAGAAACGAAATATGGGCGCCCCCGTCCGAGCCGCCTGTCAGCACATAGGGATTGGTGGCCAGATTGCGCACGGCCTCCTCGTCGCCATTCTGAAAGCCCTTGATCAGAAACTGGGTGTCCAGGTTCTCGGCGACCGCCAAGTCGAGCATGGCTTCAAGCGGCGTTTTGTCTTGCTCCCGACCAATCGTGACCAAGTCTTTGCCCGCCAGGGATCGATGCTCGTCCTGGCGCACGCTGTCCACCAGAATATCCTGCATACGTTTTGAGAAAACCTTTGGCGAGGGATCGTCCAGGTCGCGCTGCATGGCGGCCCGGTGGGCCGGGTCCGAGAGGTTCGCAATTTTTTCAGGACGGCGGCCCCGAATGGCGGCCTTCCAGGCTGGCAGATCCTCAAATACCGCCCCCCGCAGGGAAAAAGTGAGATCGAAACGCTCACACAAAGATAGCGGATGGACCCGAGCGCCCTCCCGAAAGATGTCTGCCGTCCAGGCCAGGACCTCTTTCCAGTTGTCGGGGGCGGCCCAGGTCTGAGACAGGAGATTCCACAGCACCGGGCGTCCGCTCTCCCGTGAGAGGCGGGCCAGGTAGTCCATGTCTTTGGGACCCACGGCTGGGATACCCCGCGGGATGACACACACCGTGCCGCGGTGAAAGTCTCTCAGAGTAGTGGCCAGCGCAACGGTTTCGTCTTCTTCGGCAAAGCGGCTGGGCACGGGGGTGCCGTCTCCGTCAAAATGGACCGGTCCGTATGATGACGAGAAGCCAAACGCGCCGGCCGCAACACACTCTCTCACTACCACCTGCATAGCCAGAATTTCGTCCTGGGTCGCCGGGCGTTTGCGGGCGTCATCGCCCATCACATTGTAGCGAATGGTCGAGTGCGGGGCTAAGGCCATGACATTCACCCCTAGTCGGTGGTCGAGGGCGTCGAGATATTCGCCGTACGATTCCCACGTCCAGGGAACCCCAATCTTGAGGCTGCCCAGCGGCATGCCCTCAACTTTGGCCAGCATGCGGGTGATATAGTCGCGGTCTTCCGGTTTGCACGGCGCGAGGCCAAAGCCACAGTTGGTCATAAAGACGCTGGTGAAACCGTGCCAGGAGCTTGGCGTTGCCAGCGGGTCCCAAAAAAGTTGGGCGTCATAGTGAGTGTGCACATCAATAAATCCGGGGGAGACGACCAGTCCTCTGGCGTCAATGACCTCCGTCGCCGGACCGTCGATCTTGCCCATGGCCGCAATATGGCCCCGGGCGACCGCCACATCACCGTAACGGCCGGGCTGGCCCGAGCCATCGACCAGAAACCCATTTTTAATCAGCAGGTCATACTGCATGTCGCCTCCCTCCTTGTCTGGACGCTCCCTTGTCTCCGGACTGTATCTGCTTTCCCGGGCACCGACAAGGATTCGGGCCGTCGGCAACGCGGCATGTCTTTCCTTTACCTGGAAATTTGCTATAGGGAGTGTGTCGACAGCGCTAGGAGCGTTGCTCAGCTTGCTTGGGCGGGTTTGGGGTGAAGAGGGAGATGGGATGTGGAGAGGGATGTGGGTATGTGGGATGATATTCTGGCTCTTGCTTCCGGCCTGTTCGCCGCGTAGGTCCCCACCACCAACGCGGAACTTTGTGACCTGGAGCCAACAGGCTCATCCCCACAAAAGACAACTCTGTGTCCTGCCCTTTGAAAACGTCAGCCATATTGACGAGTTGGACGAACAGGTACGCAGAGGGGTCGCGGGTCATCTGAGCGTTAAGCGCTTTACCGATACCGAACTGCACGAAATAGACGCCCGCCTAGCCAATATAGCCAATTGGCACAGACTGATGCCGCAAGACCTCGGTCGCCGCCTCCGCTGCGACGTACTCGTCTATGGCTTGGTCTCGAAGCCGGACACTATCTATGTCGGCTTCTATTCCCAACTGGCGCTTATAGGAACCCTCCGCGTCGTCGGGGTGGCCACCGGAGACGTGCTTCTCCACGAGACCTATACCACGCGTTTGCACGGTCTGGGGGTGCCGTTTTCCCCGGTGGGCCTAGTGACCAGCATGGTCCGGAACTTATGGACCTTCACCGACACACGATTTGTACGCGCCATCGACGACCTGAGCCGCAATCTTGCCGCCCTCGTGCCCGACCTGCCCGAACGCCCGGCGCAAGCACGAGTACGGCTTCTCAAAAGGGACGGTCCGGTGTGACCTGACCCGGCACGGCGAGACCGAGGTTGAACGCGACGCCTCCGCCGGAAAGCGGAGGCTACCTCGCCCCTCCACCCTGTGCTATCCAAAGGAAAAAGACGAGAGGAGAATGGCCATGGCGGGGAAACTCGACGGACAGGTGGCAATTGTTACCGCTGGAGGCTCCGGGATCGGCGCAGCGTCTGCGGTCCGTTTTGCCCAAGAAGGAGCGGCAGTCATTGTCGCAGATTTGAGCGGGAAACGGGCAGAGGCGGTCACTGCGCAGATCAACGACGCGGGCGGAAAAGCGACCATGATGAAAATGGATGTTGCTGACCCGGACGGTATCCAGGCCACGGTTCAACTCGCGCTTGATACCTATGGCCGTCTCGATGTCATGTTCAACAACGCCGGCCTCGGGGAGTTGGCCCGGCTTGAGGAGACCTCTCTGGCAAGCTGGCATCGGACAATTGCCGTCACCCTGACCGGGACCTTTCTGGGCATGAAGTACTGCCTGCCCATTATGCGGCAGCAAACCAAGGGCGCCATCGTCAACACGGCGTCCGTGTCCGGCATAGGCGGCGACTACGGCATGTCGGCGTATAATGCGGCCAAGGCCGGCGTCATCAACCTCAGCCGCTCGGCGGCGATTGAGAACGCCCAGTATAATATCCGAGTGAACTGCGTCTGCCCCGGAGCGATCAACACGCGGGCGGCGCAACTTCTTGGGGGCGACCGGGCCAACGAATTCCGCCGTCTTCAAGGCAAGGCGCATCCCCTCGGCCGCATGGGAGAGTCGGAAGAAATTGCCAATACGGTGCTGTTTCTCGCCTCCGACGAAGCTTCTTTCATTACCGGTCAGGCACTCGCTGTGGACGGCGGCGTGACCTCACATACCGGGCTCCCGAATATGCTGAGCCTCCACGAGAGCGAATAGAGCAGGCGGCCAAGGCAGTTAGTCAGGAGCATCTGTGGACTGGACAGCTCTGAGGGCGGCGAAGGAAGCAGACAGTCGGCAGCGTGCGGCCGCGCCGCTGAGCGAGGTCACACCGAGTATTCGTGATTTTGCTCAGTTTGTGACCACGCAAAAACAGGAACTCGGTCTCATCCCCGCGCTCAAGCGGACGGACCCGGATACGGGTCAAGCTTGGCCGGAGTTGGACCTCGTTGCGCTCGCCCAGGCGTGTGATGAGACGGAAGTCGGGGCCATCGGCGTGTATACCGAATCCAGCGTATTCGGCACGTCGAGTGACGACCTGCACGCGATTTCGAATCGAATCACCACTCCGCTGTTTGCCCTTGATGTCATCCTGCACGACAGCCAGATTCATCATGCCCGGCTGTGCGGGGCGGATGCGGTTTTGCTGTGGGCCGATGCAGTCGACGCGCCGACCTTGGAACGTCTGCTCACCACTGCCCGTTCCATCCACGTAGCCCCCGTTGTCATGGCCCGAACACCCGCCGAACTCCGTCAAGCGCTGGCAACCGAGAGTTTCGTCATCGGTCTCGCTTCTCCGGGTGGGAAACTCGACATCGCCCATGTTGCAGCGCTTGCTGCTCATATCCCACGGCAGAAAATCAGCATCTCGCTGGATGAACTGCGCACCCCCGAGGAAGCCGGCGCCCTGCTCGGAAAGGTCGATGCCGCGCTTGTGAGCCAGGACGTACTTGATGCGACTGACGTGGAGGGAAGTTTAACCGAGTTGATGAAATGCGGTTCGGACTGAACCTCGGCCCCTCCGAGTGGGCGAGCCCGGACTAGGTGCCCGTCACGTCAAGTCCTGAGGCCCGTGCAGATGCCTGTTACCGGTCGTGAGTTGTGAGAGCCAGATTGCAGACGCGGCGTCATGGGAAAAATCCTATGGGCCGCACATGGAAAATTCTTTCAATTACAGCGCCTTATGCATGAAGGCGGAATGCCGCTGGACCGCCCCAGGTCACAATCAACACAATTGCAACACGGCACCTGAGGCCGCACGTAAGCATTCCGGAAAACCCTGAAAGGACCGTCCCTGAGATCTGTTTCGTCAGGCCGTAGGCGGTCATCCCCGCTCCCAGTCCGCAACTCCACCCGGCACGACCCGGAACAGCGGATGGACCCGCAACGGGGACGCCGCTTGCCCTTCGAGCCACTCGGGTGCGCGCGTCTTGAGCTTCTTCTTCAGATGATGCCATTCGAAGTCGATCTGGCCTCGCGGAACATCGATGTGTCCCGCGACGGTGCCAGATGCGATCCTGGTCGCGTCGAACCGGTAACCCCGCGCGACCGATTCGGCGTACACGACCTTGAGATACTCGACGATAAACGATACCGGCGAGGATTGTGCGCGGAACCGAGCCAACTGAGGATGATGCCGATATCCTTTCGTTGCCTGCTTCAGTACCGTCTGGGCGAGCAGACCCTCTCTCCACAGCGCGACCAGCCCGCGAGGGTCGAGATGCCCGGGATGAATGCTCCAGAGACGCATGCCCGCATTCTCAGTGCCGGAGGGCCGGCGGGCAACACCAGCCTTACGGAACCGATGTGGCGCAGGATGACCCGTGAGGCGCCCTCCCCCCCTCCCCCACGGCTTGCTGAAATAGTTACTCGCCGGCCCGTCCTCCGCCGCTCACGGACGGCCCATCTGCGGGTCCGCATCGCCGCCGCGGAAGGCCGTCTCCCGCAACCGTCCACGCGCAGCGCCGCCATACAGCGTGTCGTCGCCCGCACCACCGACTTTGGTGTCATCGCCGGTCGTGCCATACCATTCAATGCCTGTCGCCATTGTTTCGTCTCTTTTCAGGTGAAGTAATACCAGCGGGCACGGGTTAGAACTCATGGGTCCATTTTCGTGTCCCGATGGAGGCGAGGCGTGCCGGTTGTGAGCCGAGAGGGTTCCAGGCCTGGGCCGCCGTGAGCGAGGAGGTCGCCGTCGCTCTGGAAGACGTGGTGCGAGCGCCACTTTGCGCACAGGAACGGCCAGACCTTCTCGACGGGCTTGCGCTCGGGGGACCGGGGCGGAAGCCGCATGGGGGTGCTATGGCCGGGCACTGCGAGAGTCGAGGAAGGGGGCCCTCCGGCCTGATCACGCATACGGACGGCAGGGGCGCCGGGTGCGACGGCGCGGCCGAGCTCGGCGAGAGGGGCGTTCCGCGCCTCGGTGGTGGCGGGGGGCATGCCGAGGTCGGCGGCTTTCCCCGTGTTCGGGCAGAGGGCACCGAAGCTAGAGGCGGAGCTGGGCCTCTGGTCCTGGGGGGCGGACGGGCGGGGGCCGTGCTTTGCCCAGCGCCGGGGGCTCTTGTTCTGCTGCCCGACGCGGGCCTCGTCCGGCCCCCAGACTTCGCTCTCAACACCGTCGTCCCGCGTGGCCCGTCTCCCCCCTGCAGCCGTTCCGGGCAGTTTTTTTGCACGCCGCCCCCGCAGCTTCGTCCGGGGCAGAGGGGCACGGGCGCGCGGAGAGCTTGGCGGAGCCCCTCCGGCGCAGTTCCCGCCCGCCCGGCGCCGCCGCCAGGGACCCGCCAAACTGCTCCTTGCGCCAGGCCGCCAAGTCGCAGCGCCGCCCCCGCCCCACGCCGGGGTGCGCCGGGGCCGGCCCACTCTCCACGATCGCCGCCCGCGCCGCGCGCCGCCTCCGAACGACGAGGACCGTCGTCAATCCCCGCCCGCGCCAGCCAGCACCGGGTCTGCGCGCCCTCCCGGCTCCGCGGCGCCAAGCCGCGCAGCTGCCCCGCATCGAAATCCTCCCTCAAGGGGATTGCTGTCCTCATACCGCCCCTCCCATCGCAGGATCGGTATGGAGGCAGAAGTCGCTCTCCTTGGGAATCCCCTCCATGAGTCGCAACCCTCAACCGCTGGTATTAGAGCGTGATCTGATCTGATTGAATCGTCGGGGGATTCACGGCGCTTGGGCTTGGTGATTCACGAGGTCGGCCGGGTGGAGGAGGCTGGCGTGGAGGGCGAGAGCGCTTTCCTCTGCTTGTCGCCTTCGCGTGCGAGCGGCGGTTCGCGCGGGCATGCGCCCTAGGGCGGCGGGCGTGGGTGTCGGGGTGCGCGCGGCGCGCGTGAGCCGGTGGCGCACCGGGGACCGGGCGCCCGGCGGCGCGCGCCCGGCAGGCGCTGGGCGGCGCCCGGCGCGCGGTCCGGATTGAGGCGCCGCGCGACGTGATCCTGCCCCGTCTTGAGGAGGCGCCGGCCATGACCATCGCGGAGTTACGTGCGGCTCTCGGGGCGCGGGGTCTTGTCTTCCGCTCCGGGGCGCTCCCGCGCGTCCTTGGGCGCCCCGGCCTCCCGCGACAACAAAGCCCGGCCCCGCTGGCGGTGCCGGACCGCCCGGCCGTGCGGAACCAGCGGCCCGCCTGGCGCGCCCGTCAACCCGGTCTCGCCCCCGCCCGGTGGGTGTTCCTCGCCGAGCCCTGGGCCACGGCCCCCCGGGCCCGCCCCCCCGGCGGGGCCCCGCGCGGCGCGCGCCTGCGCAGGGCTGTCCCCCACGGACACGGGCACACCCACCTTCGTCGCCGGCCTCACCCGGCGCGGCAGGATCGCCCCCTTCGGGCTGCCCGGCGCCGTGTTCATCTGCCTGCGCCCAGCGCTCCTCCGGGAGGGCGCGCGGGCAGGGAAGGCGGTATTCAGGCGGGAGCGGGTCTCCCGAGGGCGACCGGGCGGGCCGGCGCCAAAGTCCGGAGGGTCGGGGACATGCACTGTCGAACGGGCGCGCCGCCGGTCCGTATGCGCCGGGCGGGAACGGGAATGCCGCCAACGTGCATCGCGGAAGCCGGAGTGAAGAGGCACGAGGCGCGAATTCCACACCGTGATTGACTGCGGAAGTCAAGTCCGAATACATCCAATACACCCGTTGCAACGATTGCGCAGAACCATAACCCGGCGAGCGGCCGTCATGCAATCGAATTTTCCGGTTTCAGGAAATCCGGCGACAGGCCGTGGCGGGCGCGCCGGCGTGGTTTTCGCGGGGACGCAGTTCCGCGCCGCATCGTCCATGCTTTCGGGTGCCCTGACGTCGTTGCGGAAGAGCGGCGGACATGACTGCGGGGGAGGCGGCGCGGAAGGGAGGGGCGCCAGTTGCTTAAACTTCCCGAAGGCCGTCATGGTCCCGAACCTTGCCCCGTTATGGCAGTCCGCCTCCCCGCACCCCACGCAAGACCGAAGTTTACCGCTGGCCGGTTACCGGATCGTGCGGCAGACCGCCCAGCCTGTGCTGCGCCGCCATCCTGCCACTGTCTTCGCCCGCGCGCGGCGCACCGCCTGTTGAACCCCTCGCGCCGTCGCCACTGCCTCGATCCTGTCCGCGGCTGGCTCGGGGTCTCGGAGCGGCGGGCCGGCCGGGTGCTGGGGCAGCACCGCTCGACCCAGCACCGCCTCCCACGCGGTCGTGACGAGGAGGGTCGCCTAGTGGCGGCTAGGGTCGCGCTGGCCCGCCCGTATGGCCGTTACGGAGATCGACGGCTCGCCGCCCGGCTGCGCGAGGCTGGCAGGTCCACACCAAGCGAGGCGAGCGCTTGGCGATCCGGGGACGGCGCAAGTTTCCCCCACCGACGGCAGCGCTGTGCTGCCCGACCTGTTCCTCCTGCGCGGTGTCCCTGGCCACATCCGCCCCGCCAACGGACCGGAGTTCGTCGCCAAGGCGGTCAGACGGTGGCTCGCCGCGGTTGGAGCCCGGCTTGATGAAGGCAGGCCGGGCTCACCTTGGGGGAACGGCTACATCGAAAGCTGCAACGCCCGGCTCCGCGACGAACTCCTCGACGGGGAGAGATTCTACAGCCTGAACGAGGCCCAGATCCTCATTGAATCATGGCGGTGCCACTACAACGTCATGCGACCACATGGCAGCCTGGGATACCAGCCGCCGACGCCGCACCCTGTTTCGCTTCTCGGTTGTACTTCAACGGTTGGCAATATCATGAAGGCACCGCTCTCATCGCCGATGATACGAGACGTCTGATTACCAACTTCCCTCAGCAGCAGTACGACAACGGCGTGGCGAAGAACAATGCCACCGATCGCCGCTTCAAGCGGGCGGTACGAATTGCGAAGAAGCTCAGCCATAAGATGGAAGAAGCAGGGGTCGCTTCGGCAAGGATAATGGCCTCTTTCCTGATAGAGAGCTTGATCTGGAATGCGCCGGATCATCTGTTCGGCCGGCCTTCGCTGCGTGACATGACGCAGAGCGTCATCGCTCACCTCTGGGAACACACGCGCACCGACGCCGTGTGCGGCGCGTGGACCGAAGAGAACGGCATCAAGCTGTTGTTCCACGATTCCCAGTCGTGGACCCGCGCTCAAGCAAATCAGTTTCTCTACGACGCCCGGAACTACGTAGAAAACGGATGATGGACCGCGTTCAGGTCAGCGCGCTCATCGCCGTGCCACTGGCATCTGTAGCGGTTTCGCTTGTGCTCGCCGGTGAGCCGCTGTCTTGGAACTGGTTGAAGTCTTTCTGTGGCGCCGTGAGCGCGACGGTCGGTGCCATGGCACTCTTCGACCGATGGGCGTGGAGCTGCAGGGTTGGTTCGTGAAGCGTCCAATCTTGGACGGGGACTGGACATTCGTCATCAAGTTGCTCTGGACCCATCCGCAGACCAACCTTCGGCCCGAGCCGATAGATGCGAAGGTCACAATCCGGCAGACCTACACCAATCTGCATCTACGACTGGAGACGCCGGAGTCCGCGGGTGACTTCGCGGCTTCCAGAATCGTCGCCAAGGATGACGGGACCTCCCAGGTATTCGGAGTGTGCCGAAACCAGCCGCGGGTCTCGGTTCAGGGTCGAAGCCGGATACACATGGGCGCTCTGGTGCTTGATGTGATTGGATCCCCTGCTTTGCCGAGCGAGCTGCACGGTCAGTATTGGACCGACCGGAGCACGAGCGGAAATATCCACGGTGAACGAAATCGATAAAGGTCTTGCAGGAGCAGAGCCAGCCCGCGAGTGGTTCGATCAAGCGCCGTCCCCGTGCCAAGCAGCGGGAAAGTTGGTGAAACCGAGCGAAATACAGGCTTCTGGCGAGAGGTCCACGAGATCGCCGTTCCAAGCCGAACAAGAACGGTTTCAATCGGTCAGTCGTATAGGGTAACGGGAAGTTCTCCGAGAACACAGAGCGGCCTAAGGAGGCGGTCAGCAATGTTTGAACATCCAATCCTCGATATCGGGCTCGGGCTGGTCTTCTTCTACGTCATACTGAGTTTGGTGACCTCGGCCGTCCAAGAATGGATCGCCAGCTTCCTCGCCCTACGCTCGAAGAATCTCCTGTCGGGCGTCAAGCCCGCGTCAAACTGAAACCCGGCTGCCTCCCACGAATCGCTTACACATCGCCTGCACCGTGAGACGGCGAGGAGCGTGGGATATCCGCGGCGTCTGAGACCCCATGCACGCATGTAAGCCCACCACCGGGGCCTGGGAGGTCTTCACTCTGCCCCGATGGTCGTCGGGGCCGCCATAGCCCATCGCGATCAGCAAATCGACAACCCCCGTTCGAGAAACGCCGGGGCCGCATCACGAACCCGATACAGCACTCCGGCTTCCAGAGCGCTGCTCAGATGTCTCGAAGCGTGGTCCAGTACTTCCTCCGGGGTGTCGGCGAGTGCTTCGTTCTGCTCGGATGTCGCATCCTTGCTGGGAGGCGGAGCGTTCGCGCGTTGCGACCATTCGGCGAAATCCGGGTACTCTCCGAGTAGGTTCAGGTCGATGCTCGAAGACGCGCGAGACAACAAGTCACCTTCGTCCGTGAGCCGATAGACACCGCGACGGACCCGCTCCAGCAGCCCGGCTCGTTCCATGTACATCACGGCCCAACTCACACGGTTCACGAACACCGCCTGCCGACCGCTCGGGAGCATTTCCCGGACATCGTCCGCCGAGAGTCCCTCGGCGGCGGTACGCTCGCGGACTTCGGAAAGTGACGGCTCCCCACCGCCGGCGAACGCCTTGAGAGCAGGGAGCATCAGCGACTGGAAATCAGGGACCGGCATCGGCCGCCGCACCTGTTGTCGCCACCTGCCGCGGCGTCACGCATTTCGCGATCTCGCGGCCCACCGCGATCTCCGCTTGGCGAAGCTCCCAGGTCTTCTGCAAGTTCATCCAGAGTTGCGGTGTCGTCCCGAAGTACCGCGCGAGCCGCAGCGCCGTGTCCGCACTCACGCCCCGTCGACCGTTCAGGATCATCGTCACCCGGTTCACCGGCACGCCCAGCGCCTTCGACAGCGCATTGGCCGACAGGTCGAGTGCTTCGATTTCGTCGCGGAGTATTTCGCCGGGATGTACCGGCCTCATGCCGTTCCTCGTGTCCATGTTCGGCCCCTCAGTGATAGTCCACGATCTCGACCTCGCATGGCCCGTCGTCGGCCCAGCGGAAGCAGACGCGCCATTGCGCGTTGATCCGAATGCTGTACTGCCCGGCACGGTCGCCCCGTAGCGCCTCCAGCCGGTTGCTTGGCAATGCGGCAAGGTCTCCGAGGTCTCTGCACTGTCCAGCAGGATCAGTCGACGCACCGCCTGATTGGCGAAGCCTTGAAGCGCCGCGGCGCCCGATCCTTGAGGCTCCGAATCATGCGCGCTGATCGTAACTCACCTTACGCTTTCCGTAAAGGATGCTGCGAACCAACTCATGCCCGCGCTCTTGCCGGTGTGACGTCCAGCGTCCATGCTCTCCGACAGCGCAGACCGAGTGAATGACGCTGCCGACGCACGCGGCTTCATGCATTGATCCGCTACAGAGAGCTTCCTATAGTACGGCTCGGAAGCTGCGCGACGGTTCGGGGACTGTCTCCGTAAGTGCGCGAAGTGCGCGACGGGCACTGCCGCTCAAGCGCCGCTCGAGCTAACTCGCATATTGCATGAAAAGGAGGGCAAGGCACCCTGATTTTCTTGCGACTTCCGTGAGTTCAGCGGATAGCACAGGAGGGCTTGCCCCGGACGACTTGCCCCCCAAGCCTTCCTGCGCTTTCCCCGGGGCACAGGCCGCTGGGTGGCAGCCTCTTTGGCCGGCGGTGCCCGGCCCCGGCTCCCCCTTGGCGGGGGCTTGCATGCCCCGACCAAGCGCACCAACCACCGATGCCTTGCCCCCATCAACCTGCTCGTGCAATATCCGGGCTAACCGCCAGCCAGATAGCGGTTTGCATGGCGCGGGCGATTGAGCGGGGCCCCAGCCATGGGGCTCTTGGCCGTCCGCCCGCCTCGGGCACGCCCCAGCGCCTGCTCCCGGCCCCCCCGTTGCCGGTGGCCACCGGCTGAGGCGCGCGCCCGCTGGGCTGGCGCGCAGCAGATAGGCATGGGCGCGCTCCGTCGTCAGGGCATAGCACACCTTCTCCCACACGCCAGCTTTGGCCCCGCGCGTGAAACGCCCGGGCGCCGACTTCCACTGCCCGGAGCGCGGCGGCAGGGCGGGCCAGGGGGCGGCCGCGCGCAGCACCCACAGCGCGGCGGTGACGAACAACCGGGTGTCCACACCCGCCCGCCCCGGGGCGCCCGGCTTGCCCCGCAACAGTCCTGCGAGGCGCACCCCCTACGCCTCTGCCCACTCATCGCGGTTCACCAGCGCATCTCTCCAATCGACAATCAGGGGGAACGAGATGAATCACACAATAACAGCAATGGGAATAGTGAATGTCGATTATACCTAGGCCGATGTCGCCATCCTCTACAAGCATTGAAACTTTGCCGGCATGACGCTCGGGATACTCACCAAGGGTGAGATCTCCGAGCTGCATGTCGGTCTCAAGGGCACGACGAACGCCATGTTTCTCAAAGACCTCGTCGCCAAGTACCCACCGCGGTCTGCGCGTCCGTGTCGAGAAGGGAAAGGCGGGCGGCGGGCGCTGCTACGGCTATGACGTCGTGAAGCGTCTCAACGGCGATGGCGAGCAGGTGCGCGGCGAGCGGAAGATCAGCGAGGCCGAGGTGGAGATTGTCCGCCGCATCTTTCGCGAATTCTCCGCCGACAAGCGTCCCAAGGCTATCGCCGCTGATCTCAACCGCGATGGCATTCCCGGCCTTGATGGCAAGGCGTGGGGAGATTCCACCGTTCGCGTCCATGTCTGCCGGGGCCCCGGCCTCGTCAACAACGAGCGCTATGCCGGTGTGCTGGTCTGGAACCGGCTGCGTTCCATCAATCAGCAGAGCCGCGAGCGTCGGTCGCAAACGGAACTCGATAACAAGGCGTTGGAGAAGGTCGAGCGCGGTAGGACCTGCATGGTGGCTGCCATTGAGGACGGCATGTATCAGCCAGCGATGAAGGCGCGGATGGACGAGATGAAGCACCAGAAGGCCGATATTCTTGCGCGAATGAAGGACGTCCCGGCCGACATGCCCGCCATCCATCCCAACGTGGCCGAAATCTACCGGAGAAGGGTGCACACCTGGCGGCCGCGCTCGACGATCCGGAGAT
Source organism: uncultured Binatia bacterium (SeqCode) (assembly GCA_965116085.1). Taxonomy (GTDB): domain Bacteria; phylum Desulfobacterota; class Binatia; order Bin18; family Bin18; genus Bin18. The sequence continues at coordinate 1,545,451 of OZ220487.1, read as the reverse complement.
GCGCGCGGAGGCAGCGGAGGCGATCCGTTCGGCGGTGGATGAGGTCGTCTTGACGCTCGGCAATAAGCGCGGAGACGTGCGCGTCAGCCTACGCGGCGATCTGATGGGTATTCTCGACGTTGCAGCCGACCTGCGTCGATGCCAAGACCTTTCCGGCCCGCTCGTCCGCCATGCTTTCCTTGCCGAAGGTCTCGACCATTCTGCGTTCGATTGAAAGTTGCGAATGTAAAGTGCCGTCCGGCCTGAATGAACGGCGCATTCCACTTCGACCAGCGCCTCGCCGGGACTGCGAAGGAAACGAACCGGCAGTTTGCGGCCGCGTCCGGTGCGCTCCAGAACCGGCGTCTCCGTCCGTGCGCCGCGGGCGCAGACCGTAGCCAGCGGATAGGCGTGTTCCGCAATATGGACCGGTTCCTCTCCGCTACCCTTCGCGAAGGCGTTCACTAGGCTTTGCCGATGGCCAGCGGGCAATGTCACCGACAGCAGGATCGCGGAACCGCCGAGCGCCGCCTGGAATGTCAGCAGCGTCTTGATCTCACGGAGCATATAGGCGTCGTAGGTATGCACCTCCTCAATGATCAGCACACGAAGGGTTGGGTCCAGAAACCACAGCGACTGGTGGCGGGCCGGCAACACGGCCAGCAACGCCTAGTCCACCGTGCCGACGCCGGCGTCAGCCAGGAATGTGCGCCACCGGTCGTCAGCGATCCATTCTGCGCAGGTCGTTGACGTAGCGATATCGGCCTCACCATCATCTCCATACGACGCATCAAGCCGCCCCAATTGTCGCGCGCAGCTTGGAATCCGCGGTGCAGACTGCGCGCGCCATGGGCCAACGCCAGCGAGTGGTTGGCGTCCGGCGCGAACAGGTGGCGGATCACCCTGCCCAGCCGGTCGAACATGGCGTTGGCCGTGGCCATGGTCGGCAGCGTCATAATACAGGCCGTCGGCCCGTTCCAGCGCCATCAACCGGTGCGCGAGCATCAGCGCCGCCTCGGTCTTGCCGCTGCCCGTCTCGTCCTCGACGATGAACAGGGCCGGGCCGTCCGGCAAGGGAACGTTGTGTACCCATTCCTACATCGGGCTGGGCGCAACCGGAGAACCGACTAGGGTCTGTTACCACTATCGCAACGCATTGATGATGAGGGCGAAGACGCTGCATCCAAGGAAGAGCACGTCGCGTTGCTCGCATCGCGAGCAGAGGCGGCGGCATCCCTGCAAGCGACGCCACACCCGCGCGCTTGCGGTGCGCCGCGTGGACAGCTCCCGGGCAGACGCCCAAGGGTTCACCCGGGTGCGCCGCGGCGGCCCCACGGGCGCCTACCCCAGTGCCACGGCCAAGGGCCGCGTCTGGGCGCCCGCGGACGCATGGTCCCTCAGCACCGCGGGATGAGCGGGGGGCGGGCCCCGGCGAGGCAGCAATTGGCGGCCCGCCGGGGCGGCGGGGGCGGGCCCGGGCGAGCGCGCGCAAGCGAGCGCCGGGCGAGCGTCCGCGGCACCCCTAGGCCTCGTGGGGGTCCAGCCGCCCCGGGAGCGGCCGAGGGATGGAGGACCGGTTGTTTTCGCGCCCCCGTGCCGGCGGGCGGGACCTGGACGAGGGGGCGGGCGAGCGACCGGGCCGCCCGCGTGAGGCGCCCGCTCGGTTCCCGGTGCAAATGCGCGCAGACCCGGGCGCGCCCCCCGGGTTGCGACCAGCGGGGCAGCCGGGGGGAGAGGGGGGGCCAGGGGCCACATCGGGCCGGCAACCCGCGCCCGGTGCCGCCCGGCGCGGCGACCGACCAGAGGGCGGGGAGCACGGGGCGAGGGGAGAGGCGGACCGGGCCGCGCGGCACCGGGAGAGGGGGCGCGATCCGGGCGGATGGAGCTTGCGTGCGTTCCCTACAGCCAGGAGACCAGAATCATGCACATTAGTGGTAACAGGCCCTAGCGCATCGTAGCCCAGACGTCCGGTCGCGGCCGCCGGAACGGTCCCGGCTTCCTGGACTGCGGCCTTCGCCTGCCTGCGGGCATAAGTCCAATAGGAATCGAGGCTCGGGAATTAGTTCGGGCTTCTGAACAGAAACCAGCCCTCGTTGGACCCGATCCAGGCGGACAGCACGGCCAAGCCGGCCAGCAGCCGGGAGATGCAGCGCGACCGGTCGTCCATTTGCGGCACTGGGTCCGGCGGATCAAGAAGGACACGCGCCCGCTCTGCGAATGCGCGCGCCGCCTCGATTCCGGAGTGCCTGAATTCGGTCTTTATCTCCCCACCGCCAGCGGTCAGATCCGGCGGCGAACTGTGATGGCCGGCAACCGAGGGGACGATAGGCAGCCAGCACTTGGCCTGCAGGCGATCAAGCACTCCGAATATATCTAAATGTTCGCTAAAGAGGCGCAGACCGCCCAAGCCGTGATCGAAGCGACTCGAAATCTTGCTCGCGTCGATGCCGAAGCATTTTGGAAACCGCTCCGGCAGCTTGGCCTGGAATTTCCCGGCGAACTTCCCGATATTGTGCAGGCAGGTCAGAAAACGGAGAAGCGCGACCGTCTTCGGTTCCGACAACCCCGCCAATCCGCAGAGGCGGTCTGTCAGTCCGCTATGTGCCGCGAGAAAGGCTTCCCCGACTGCCGCAGCATTAAGGCTATGAAATGCCAACGGCTGCCAACCGGGATCTCCGTCGGCATCGGTGGAACGCGCCTTGCCCCAAAACGAGAGGAACTCCACGCCTCGGCCATCCGTCAGAGCTTATCCATTCGAACGGAACTTCCGGCACACGAAGGCTCATGCGGAATAGTCGGGTCCGGGTTTCGCCAGTCGATACCCTCAAACAGGTAACCCAGTTGTGCTGCGCTGATCGACACCTCACCAAAGCGCCGATAGCGGCGCGGCGGCCATACGCTCTCCGAATGGTACGGCATGCTCGTGGTCGTAGAGGACGAGGCCCAAGACGAAGCTGTCGCGGGTGGCGGCCGCGAGGTGGCGCAGGCCGGCAAAATCTCCCTCGGAAACGGTTGCCGACCCCTTCACCTCCACACCAACGATGTGTCCGAGCCCGTCCTCAATCACGATGTCGACTTCGTTGCGGTCCTTGTCGCGGAAGTGGAAGAAAGTGTACCGGTCGTCCGCCCAGCTCGCCAGCTTGAGTAGCTCGCCGAGAACGAAGGTCTCCAGCACAGACCCGAACGGCGTCCGGTCAAGGCGCAGTCGCTCGGGCGTGAGACCCTTCAGCGCGGCCAGCAGTCCGGCATCAAGAAAGTGCAGCTTCGGCGACTTGGTAACGCGCTTTAGGGTGTTCGTGTACCAAGGCGGAAGAGTGTGGACGAGGAATAAATTCTCTAGAATATCGACATATTTTCGTGTAGTGACGTGATTCATGCTGAGCGGCGCGCCGAAGCCAGAATAGTTGACGAGCTGGCCGGAATGTTCGGCAAGAACGCGCAGCAGCCTTGGCATCAAGCCCAGTTGCTTGATCCGCGCGATGTCACGGACATCGCGTTGGACGGTCGCCTCAATGTAGTCGAGGTGCCAGTCCCTCCGGCGGCGCCAGCCGGAACGTGTCAACGCTTCGGGGTAGCCACCCGCGAGAACGGTTTCCACGAGGCTGTCGCCGACAATCGGCGTTCGGAATGTTGGGGGCTCGCCCGCGAACGCCTTGACTAGAAAGTCGGGAGCCGCGCCGCGTAGTTCCCCCTGGGCAAGAGGCAGCAGGCGGACGATGCCCATGCGGCCTGCCAGCGAGTCCGCGACGCGCGGCAGCGTCATCAAGTCGGCGGAGCCGGTGAGCAGGAACCGACCGGGGCGGGGGTCGGCGTCGACGGAGGCCTTGATCGTCAGGATCAGGCTTGGCGCACGCTGGACCTCGGCGATGACCGCCCGGTCCAAGCCGCGCACGAAACCAACGGGATCGGTCGAGGCGGCCGCGAATGCGGTGGCGTCGTCCAGCGTGATGAAGGGAATGGCGTCGCCGGCAATCTGCTGCGCCAGCGTGGTCTTTCCTGATTGCCGGGGGCCGCAGACCAGAACGACCCTGGTGTCTTCCAGGGCCTCCCGGATCCGGCGTTCGACGAGGCGAAGATACATGAGGCTGTCCTTAGTCGCCGACCGATTGAAAGTCAATACGTGACCAAGTGAAATCACCCGGCCGACCGATTGAAACAAACCAATGGAGTGGATCATGCGTGGAAATCATTGGCAAGCGGGATGGTGATGGCGGCTCAACGGTCAGCGAGTAGTCTCCCGCGATTTCGAGATCGCCGTCGATGCTGTCGCCGATTCGGGCAGCAAAGGCCTTGACGGTATTGCGAGAGAGATGAGCGTAGCGGGAGGTCGTCTGCTCGGTGAAGCGCGACAGCACGGTCATCTTCATCGCCGACGATCGCATCAAGTTCTAGGCGGACGGATGTCGTGACGGGAGCGGATCCGGTGCACAGCCTCTGTCTGGCCGCGCTTGCCGCTCTCGCCCTGGCGGCCTCCGGTTGCACGGCCGCACGCCGGGCCGCCGCCGGGGTGCAGGACAGCATGAAGGCCGGGAAGAAGCGGCTGTCTCGGTGGCAGCACTTGGTGCGCTCGCACCGCAAACCGGCGGAGAAGCCCTGGGTCTACGGCGACGTGCGCCCCGGCAAGGGGCGGCTCGGCAAGGACGAGGACGGCATCGTACTGTACCGCCAGGGCGAGGCCCAATCGCCCGACCCGTCCAAGCCCACCGGCCCCCGCCGCCAGCGCGTGCTATATGCTGGGGCGGGCGGTGAGCTTTTCGACAGGGAGCAGGATGCGTCGCACGATGACAGCGAAGAAGGCGGTGGCCGTGGCGATTTCCCCGGGCACGAAACCGACCAGAGGCGGTCCCGGTCTCTCGTCGGTCCCGCGCCCCCTATTCCGACGCCGAAGAGGCCGTAGCCGGCTCCGGGTCTCGGGACGCACCCATCAACTCGTCGACCCGGTCGGTGACCCGCTGGGCCGGCTCGCGGAGTGGCCGACTGTCCAGTCGGCGGCGTAGCCCTCGGTCACATCGGAGGGCCGAGCGTGGTTGGCCGGCCGCTTGGTCAGCGAGCGCGGCAGCATGAGTTCGTGCTCTACCACCGTGATGAAGGCGTTGCGCAGGCCGTGGAACCAGAATTTCGTGCCGCCGGCCCTGCCGATCTCGGCATGATGCGCTTGAAGCTCCTCGACCTGCCCCGACTCGCTCAGCGGCAACGGGAACACCCCGCCACGCAGCACCACGGACCGGGCGTCGCTGTCCGCCCGCCGCGGGCTTGGGGGTGGCGGAGTTGTCCATGACCGGGGGGATATCGAGGCCAGCGGGAAAGCGGCGGTCGCTCGACTTCAGGAAGTCGAGAACCTCCCGGGCCCGGTGGCGGCAGGAGCATGTGCCGATGACGAAGCCGGTGGCGCCAGCAAGGGCGGCAAACAGCGAGGGGGTGCCGTGACGCGTGGAGGCGTGTGGCGGCGGGCGGGGATGCCCGGCCGCAGCGGCCGGACAGGCGGCGGGCGGGCGAGCGCCTGGATCGGGCTCTTCTCCTCGACCCCAAGCACAAGCGCGCGGGCCGGCGGCGCGAGAGAGCGCCCGCCGAGGTCGCGGACCTTATCCCCGCACACCGGGGCGCCGGAGAGCTTGCACGTCTGTGGCCGAGGCGGCGGCCATCCGCACACCGTCCCGAGGCGCCGGATTGGCGGGGCGACGGTCCCGGCTCCCTGGCCAGCAAGCGGAGCGACCAGTGGGGGGCGGGCCGGCGGGGGCGTAGGGAGGGGTCGCTCAATGACCTCGGCCATCTTGTTCTCCGGCTGGCGGCACCACGCCGGAGCAGGCGGCACCGCTCTGCCAGCGAGCGCGCCCCCCAAGGGCGCCGCGCCGGACGCGCAAGAACAGACCGTTCTTCCTCGCGCAGCACCACCGCCGCTCCCGGCCGACCCGCACCGCGCACCAGCGGCAAACCCTCCAGCGCCCATGCCGGAGATCGCATATAATGCAATCTACTTCGGTTCCAGAGGACTAGGGAACGCTCCGGCAAGCGCAATCGCGGAGTTGCTCCTCCCAGTCGGTCCGGCCGCCAAGGAAACAGCATGCCGGACTATTTGAGGCATCGGTTGAGGAGGCTTTTCCGTCCACCAGTGAGGGATAGGGCCGATGAACCTCACTAGGCGCAAAATCCCTGACTGAACTTGGCTCAGGCACTGCTGTCCTAGGCCAATCCTTCAGTTTGACGGGCAAGCAAAGAAGTCGCACTCAGTGAACAGCCAGTCTGGCGAGAGAAACTTAATGCCTTTCCCAGGGCCAGACCCTGCGGGACTGCGACACCGTACTTACCTACGACCTCCACTGAAACCCGGGGCGTAGCATCCAGCGGTTCGGGCGGATTGACCACCTCGGCAGCCGCACGAAGTCCGTCAAGATGACGAACCATCGGCCCACGTCGGACATGGAGGGGTACCTGAAACTGGAAAGCCGGGGACAGGCGCGGATGGCCCTGGGCCGACTTGGCTGCCAGCGGCGCCGAAGCCCCGTTCACGGAGGCCGAGGCCCGACTGGAGCTGAACTTCCGCGCTGAGCAACTGCTCAGACTACGCAAGGAAGTCTTCGCTCTAGATGACCTGAACGATGGGCCAACAATGGGCGACTGCACTCTGGACCCCTTCCTGACTCAGTTGCTGCGCCACCTGGGAGCCAATTAAGGATACGCGGGAAGCCCTGCCACCTGGCGTGTATGCCGTAGCCAGCAAGGGGCCAGGCCCCGATGTTCACCCCGGCGTAATCTGCTGCTTGCGCCAGTGCAACGCCAGCGACATCGGCTCGCGGCAAAGGGCCGCGAGCCCGCTGCATCCCTTCTACTTCGTGTCTCTGCACGCCACTGGCCGTCTCCGCTAGGGGGGCGTGAACGCGCGGCAGGCGCTGGCCGTGTTCGATAACGGCACCGGCTGGAGAAACCGGGCCCAGTACCGAGCTCTGCGCCCGCTTCGACCGGGGGACCGCCCAAGGTCGGACCATGGCTCACGACGACAAACTGCTCACCGCCGCTCTCCCTCATATCCGGGAGTCCCCCAGCCTGCCCCAAACGAGCGGCCTTGGCAGCGGGCGCGCCTTCGTGCGGCCCAAGGCCGCTGAAATCCCCAGCGAAGACGAGGACTTCGACCTGATACCTTGGCTGGTAGGAAGGACACGAAAGGAGTCCCCCAAGCGTCAAAAACGCTCTTGAAGTCGCCGTGGCCCGCCGCGCACCGAGCACCCGCAGCGACCCGGCACTCACCCTGCTCCGCACCTTGCCGCCCTTGGTCCGTGCCCGGAACAGCACTCCCTCTCCAATACTGGCAGCGGCCAGCTATGCCAATCCCTCCTGATCCGTCTTGCCAGGCTGGACCGTAATCGTCTGCTCCGCCAGATCCAAGTTTGCCACTGTCAACGCCGCTAGCTCCGAGGCCCGACGCAGCGCCTCCGAGACCACGGCCAGGGTCGCCGCCTCCCACAGTCCGGCCCGTCCGCTCCCACCATTGGGCACGAGCACGGCAGCCATATCGGCCTGCTCCTAACGTCCCCCCTCAACTTGGCTGCGCCCCCACGCCTGCCCGGCGCGGCGGAAGCTGGCCAGCCTGTGCGCCGCGACTGGTCCGGCCGGACTCGCCATCCCGTTCAGTTCGGCCCAGGACTTCACTACCACTACCACTGCAGCCCCCGCCGGCGCTTCTCCGGTCGCGAACGGTCTAGGGCCTGTTAACACTATCGCAAGGCGTCAATGATGAGTGCGAAGACGATGCATCCGAGGAATAGCACGTCGCCTCTGCTCGAAGCGCGAGCAGAGGCGACGGAATCCCTGCAACCGGCGAAACACCCGCACGGTTGCGGTGCGCCGCTTGTCCAGCTCGCGGGCATACGCCCAAGACCCCACCCGGGTGCACCGCCGACGGCACTACGGGATCCTCCCCCAGCGCTGCGGCCAGGTGCCGAGTCTTGGCGCCCTCGTCCGCCCGGTCCCTAAGCAACGAGGGATTATCGGGGTGCTGGTCCAGACGATTCCGCCACTGGCGGCCCACCGGGGCGGCGGGAACGGGCCCGGGCGAGAGCGAGAAGGCGAGAGCAGTGCGCGCCTCCGCGGCACCCAGAGGCCTCTTGGGGAGCCCGCCGCCTCGGGATCGGCCGGGGGAGGGGGGCTGGTTTTTTTCGCGCCCCCCTCCCCCGGCGGGAGGGACCCTGACGAGGGGGCCCCGTCCGTTCATATTGAGCTTGAGTGAGGTCCATACACCGAGGATACTATAATCCTGCTCATGAGTGGTAACAGGCCCTAGACAGGTAGGCCGCTAGGGCGGGGTTACTTAGCGGCGCCCCGGTCTCCGTCAGCTAGGTATCCAGCCCGCCGAGGGCCGCCTTATAGGCACGCCGCGTATTCCGCGCGGTCAACGCCCCGGCCAAAGCCTGAGCGGGCTCGGCGTGCAGAGGCAGACTAGGGGAAGCCGTCTCCGGGTTGAGCAGCAGGGTGGTCGTCTCGGACGTTGTTGCAGATCTACTCTGCCACCCTTCTAGAGTTTATTATCAACAGTAAGGACGCCCCGGACATTCACCCCCGCAACGGCCCCCATTGAGGGGGCGGAAGGGCAGCGACCTGGCATTGCCCGACGGCACGCTCGACCGGACCATCTTCTATTGCCTGATGCTGAAGATCGCCCTCGATCTCGGCCGGTGGCTGGGCTGGATACCGCAATAGGGCCCCCCACCGGAGGCAGAAAGGAACCGCATGGACGCCACCCGCACCGTCCCGGCCCCCCGCCATGAGGAGGCACTCGCCCCGACTTCGGCCACCGCCCGCCGTCTGGTGGAGGCCTCGCTCTCCTCGCACACCCGCCGCGCCTACCGCGGGGCGCTCGCCCGCCTGGATGGCTGGCTTGCCGGACGGCCCCTCACCGACCCGACCTTGGCCGACTATCTGGTCACCCTCCACGGGACGGGACGGGCGCCGGCCACCGCCACCCAGGTACTCGCCGCGGTCCGCTTCCGGGGTCGCATCCAGGGGCAGCCCCAGCCGGACGGCCTGGCGGTGGCCGCGGTCCTGAGAGGATTGAAGCGCGAAGGGCGAGACCGGGGCCGCGGCCAGGTGACGGGCGTCCGGTGGGAGGATGCCGATGCCGCCGCCCGTATCGCCGCCGACCACCGCGGAGCCAGCCTCGCCGACCGCCGGGACGCCGCGATGGTCGCCGTGGCCTCGGACGCGCTTCTCCGGGTGTCCGAAGTCGCCGCCCTCGAGGTCCGGGATGTCGACTTGGAGGCCGGCACCCTCATCGTCCGCCGGTCCAAGACCGACCAGGCGGGGGCGGGGGCGGTCCTGTTCCTGGGGCCGCCGACCATCCGGCGGGTGCGGCGATGGACCGAGGCCGCCGGCCTCACCGCGGGGCCGCTCTTCCGGCGGGTCTCGAAGGCGGGCCGGGTCGGGCCGCGGGGCCTCCACCCCAACTCCGTCCGGGCGATCATCCGGCACCGCGCGGCCGCCGCCGGGGTGCAGGGCCGGGTGTCCGGCCACAGCCTCCGGGTCGGGTCGGCGCAGTCACTGGCGGCCGCGGGGGCCGGGACGGCGGAAATGCAGGTGGCCGGGCGGTGGAAGTCGGCGACCATGCCCGCTCACTACGCCGCCGGCGAACTGGCCGGCCGCGGGGCGGTGGCCCGCTATCGGTACGGGCGCACCGTCCTCCGGGGCATGGACTAGGGAGGGACTACGTCCCGAGGGTCGGGGCAGGATCCTGGGACAGTCCAGGATCGTCCCGCCGTCCTCCGAGTGCATGAACTAGAGAGGTATACGTACGAAACCGTCTCCCCTCACCCCCTCGTGGGGGGCCGCGCGTTAGGCAAACCGCCCGGCTCGCCGAATAATCGAAGGCCCGGCCCCCGCCGAACACGCCCAGGACGGGCGAGGTCGCGTCCGGTCAGGCCGCCGCGGCTCGGTCCTACCGACGCCCCCGCCTAATAATCTTCGGTGGGTGTCCCCATTGACATAGCGGCCAGGGGCATGAACCGAAACGGCGCGCCTGTGTTAAATCCTTGTGTCCTCTGTAGCCCACACACCGGTCCGCCCCCACCCAGAGGGCGGGGGTGGCAGGGTCCCGCTCGTTGTTACTGGCAGTAAGACTCTGCTTCCGGGCCCCGGCGGATTGAAGGGTCGGAGGTTAAGACCACCACCATCTTTCGATCCGGCTCCGAGCACGTGACGAGGAGCGACTCGTCGCGCCCCTCCTTGAGCCAGAAGCGTCCCAGGGTCAGAAGGTCAGACTGGACGCTGTAGTCTGGACGGACTCCCAGGAGGGAGGCGATTGTTTCGATCTTCGCGCGGCAGTCCGAATGGCTCATCGTCCGCGTGCCGAGGACCTCTGTTTTCGCCGATTCGGGGGGCGGCGCGGTGAGGCAGTAAGACTCTACTTCCGGGTTCCTCGGGTCGCGGATTGAGGAGTCGTAGGTTAGGGCCACGCCCATCTTCCGATCCGGCCCCGAGCAAGAGACGCGGACCGACACTTGGGGGGATAACCCTGCGGACTCCCCGATTCCCTCCCTGAGCCAGAAGTATGCCAGGGTCACGCGAGGACTGCCGCTCCGGTCTGGATGGATTCCCAGTAGGGAGGCAATTGCGTCGATCTTCGCGTTGCAGTCCGAATGGCTCATCATCTGAGTGCCGAGGATCTCTGTTTTCGCCGATTTCGCCGAAAGAGCGTCGGCACAAGCCAGCATGGACAGCATCGAGGCAAGGACAACAGGGCCCATTTTTCCGTTCAATTGTCACCTCCAAGAGCGCGCCGCTCGCGCATCCAGCGGGCGGTCTGTCGCCACGGTTCGATGGTGAGGGTGCGGCGCATGGGCGGGGGAAAGGCCAGGCACGCGCTAGCCGAATTTCAGCACCGCGACGGCCAGCCCGATTAAACCCGCGACGGCCAGGAGCATCTGCCACTGGCCCCGGTGGAAATCGGCGCGCCAGTCCTCTATCTGCCCCTTCATGTCGGCGTCCCGATCCGCCAGTTTCTTGGCCAGGTCCGCAATGTCGGTCTTGTATTCGGCCTGCATGGTGTTCATCCGTTCCTCCAGCCGGGCCATCTGCACCCGGAGATCGTCTTCTCCCACGCCCATACCCTACCACCGTGGGGTAGCGGTGCAAGGGAAGAGGCAAAGAGGCCGCCCCACGGGGAGGGGGCGGAAGGTATGACGATGGTGTCGAGTTTGTGGTATGTCAGGCCGCCCCACGGGGAGGGGGCGGAAGGGAACCGGACAACGACTGGCCGGAACACAGCCGGCCCGGCACTCCCCGATCAGCCGGGTCCGGCCCGCGGGGCCGGGGGAGCAGTGTCCAAACCATCCCCAGCCCTCTCGGGCCGGATCCGGCACGGGGCACGGGCGAGGGGAGCCGAATCGGCCCGGCCCCTCAAGGGGGCATATCCGCCCCATATCCGCCCACCACCTCTCAATGAGGGCCTACTTGATAGGGGCGCGGATGGGATTGAAGCAGGGGGGGGATCCTTTGCGGCGGTGCCCGCCGGCCGCTGGGAGTTGCGCCCTGCCCCTTGGGCGGCCGCTACAGCGCGAGCGGGCCCCTTCGTGGGCAGGCTGGCCGCAGGTCGGGGCACCGTCAGAGGGGGCGCGACGCCCATCTCCGGCCCGCTCCTCGCAAAGACGCCCCCCTTGGGCGGCCGCAATGGACGGAGACGGGCGCGCGGCGCTGCCGACCGCCCGCAAGGCTGGCCCGACATGACCTCCCCTCCTTCCCCTGTGGGGAGCCGGCGCTCAGCCCATCGGTTTGACCACGGCCGGTCAGAGAGGGGTCTGCACACTGTGCTTTTATATAGGCCAACCGGAGGAACTTGCCCACCGGGCACAACTCTACCGAAAAGGGACAGAACAGGCCGGGCCCGTTGGCGCTTGTGTGAATGACCAATGTGGCAGCCTCGGCATCGTCCACTGTGCTGAGAGCGATAAACAGGCCCGATGAAGTGGGAGGCCCGGCCGGCGGTATTCGGACGCTCAAGAAACATGAAGCCGCCCGGATTTCAGGTGCTGTGCTTTATACAGTTCAGTGGCATTCCGTACCAGAACATGATGGATTCGGTCCGCCTGTTCGGGAGATATGTGGCCCCGTCCTTTCAGTCATAACGTCGCAATCTGCTAGCCGTCCCCGTCAGTGACTTGGCCTCACATCTCTTGGTGATGCGCACTGTCTATCTGCCAGTTTACAGGACCTCTGGATTGACTGGTGTGGGCGGACGCCGACCGCTGAGAAACGCGACGATGTTTTCCGCCGCCAGGGCGGCCATGTGCGTCCGGGTAGCCATACTGGCGCTGCCGACGTGGGGAACGACTAGGCAGTTGTCGAGTGTCAGCAACGGATCGTCTGCAGGTAGCGGCTCCGGGTCGGTTACATCAAGCGCCGCGCCAGCGATGACTTTGTCCCGCAAGGCGGTATACAGGGCGCGCGCATCCACAATCGACCCACGAGCAGCGTTCACTAAAAAAGCGGTCGGCTTCATTTTTTTGAGCTGAGGCATCGAGATGAGCCGGTGCGTTTCCGGACCGAGCGGGACCAACACGACCACAAAGTCCGACTCGCCCAGCAGGGTGTCTATATCGACCCATGTACACCCCAGTTGCTCTTCGGCCTCTGTGTTCTGACCGCGATTATGGTAGATCACGCGCATGTCGAAGCCTTGCGCGCGCCTGGCAACTGCGGCACCAATACGTCCCAACCCGATAATGCCTAGTGTGGCATGATGGATGTCCGTCCCGAGAAAGACAAACGGGCTCCATGCCGGCCACTGACCGGTGCGCACGCGGCGTTCGCCTTCGCCGATGCGGCGAGCGATACCCAGCATGAGAGCAAAGGTAAGGTCGGCCGTGGTTTCCGTCAGAACGCCAGGCGTGTTGGTCAGGACGATGTTGCGTCGGGTCAGCACCGGGACATCCACATTGTCATACCCGACAGCCATATTGGCGACGATCCTGAGCCGAGGAGCGTGGTCGAGCAGGTCGTCATCGATACGTTCCGTGACCATGCTCAGCAGGGCAACGGTGTCGCGCACCTCGTGCAGCAAGGTCTCACGCGAAACGGCTTGGTCGGACGCCCGGACAGACAGGGCGCCGCAGGCCCGCAAGGGGGCCAGCACTTCTTCGGGAAGCTGGCGGGTGACATAAATTCTTGGCGGTTGCCGAGCCATGGATATGCTCTCGTCTAGCAGGAGCCCACCGGGTGGCATAGGTACGCTTGAAATACTACACTAAAGACAAAGCCCTGAGTCGTCAGAAACCACAACGTTGAGGAGTCACGCCATGGACCAGCCCTCCAAGAAAAGTATCGAGCGCATGCGTATCTACGTTGAAAAATACATGCAGAAAACCGGGACCTCAGGCCATCCGGAGCCCGAGGTGACCGAATCGGTGATTTTGGGTCTGGCCAATAATATCGACGAGGTCGGCCGGCCGCTCTGTCCGTGTAATTTTTACCCCGACAAAAAAGCCGAAGTCGAGCGTAGCCGCGAGTGGGTCTGTGCCTGTGATGAAATGAAGAAGTGGAAGTACTGTCACTGCCTGTTGTTCGTGACACCCGAGGGGGTACCGATTACCGAGCATCTGCCCGAAGACCACGAGGGTCGTCAAATCTATGGTCTCGTCAAAGACCCGACACCGGGCAAGGGCCGGGAACTGGCGGACAAAACCTAGCCGGAAACGGCCCGCCGGAATCAGACACCGGTAAAATTATAGGTCAACTCCAGGCCGAAGATGCGGCCCTTTGCCAGGGGAGAAAAAGTGCCGCCGCCGAGCGTTGCCGGCAACTGGGTATCACCGCCGAACAGACTGTAGCCCAGCAGGTTCTTGCCGTACAGGCCGACCACCCACTGACTGTCGTTGAAGTGAATGTCCACCCCGGCCTGCAATCTTTTCTGCTGCCGGTTGAAGCCGAGATTGTCATCGCTTGAGTAGGATTTGTCCCGGTAGGCATAGATGACCCGCGAGGCCAGCCGGATGCGGGGCCGGAGCCGCAGGTCGTTCAGCAGCCCCAGGCTATAGGTCCATTTTGCGGCCCGGGGTGGCTCCAGGTTTTCATCCCTACCATCCACCCGACCATCGTTGTTGAGGTCAAACTTGACCGTGGTGTAGTCCGCCTCCACAAAACCGGCAGCACCGAACAGGCGGAGGCCGGGGACGAGGACCACGCTGCCCTCGACCTCGAAGCCGTAGACATTTGCGTCGGCCGTATTGCGGATCACCTGCACGATATTCCCCTGCGTCACAGGTTTGCCGTCGGCGCCAATGGCCGGTTCCCCGGTCTCAGGATTGATCACTGGCAACTCCTCAGGGAAAACCAGTTCGCGTTGCATATCGTCAACGAGATTATAGAACAACGCGGCGTTGAGCCGGACACGGGACCCGAAGGTTCTCTTGAAGCCAATCTCGAAGGTATCGACCTGCTCTTCGTCGAAGGGACCGGGGCCGAGGGCACGGGGGTCGCCCGGCAAACCGAAAAAGGTGTCGCGCAAATTGTAGCCACCGGAGCGAAAGCCACGCGTCCAGTGGGCGTAGGCCAAGGTGTTGTCATCGTACCGATAGCTCAGCCCGATCTTGGGCGACAGATTGGTCCAGGTTTCTTTATCCCGGAAATGGACGGGGCAGTCCGGGCCGGTGACGATGTTGCACGCCGTTGCGCCGTTTCGGGTCAAATTGGTGATGGCGGCGTCCTTTTCCTCGTGGGTGTAGCGTAACCCCAGAGTCAGCATCAGCCAGTCGGTGAGGTCGTAGTCGCCATTCATGAACAACCCGAAGGTTTCGACATCCAGGGTGCCGCCCCCGCTCTGCTGAATTTGCCCGAAGGATAGGGAACGGTGCTCGTGATAGACGATTTCATTATTGAAATAATAGAACCCGGTCGTCAGGAGCAGCCTGTCGAAAAACAACCCGGCATAGCGCAGTTCATTGCTGAATTGTTCCGATGGTTGCAAGGCACTGCCGACAAACAAGGGGAGTGGCGTCGCGTCGATATCACTGAGTCCACTGCCCTCCACATCCCGCCAGCCGAAGATGTTGGTGACCGTGCCGTTCCCCAACGGGACATTCCAATCCAGACGCGTGTTAAAGAAGTGGGTCTCCGATAGGAGATGGCCCTCTTCGTCGATGGCGAAGTCGTGGCTGTCACGGTCGTAGTTGGCAAAGGGATTGGACTGACCGGAACCGTCGGTATGATTCTGAGCCGCGGGCCCGTCACCGTCGAGGTCCTGATATTCATAGCGGAGCGTCAGGCGCAGGGCGTCCGTGGGCTGCCAGGAGATGACCGGTCGAAGCATGAGCGTGTCCTGTACGCCGAACGCCTTACCGGTATGTTCATTCTCGAACCAACCCTGATCCTGATTGGAATACACGGTAAAGCGTGCCCCCAGGGTATCGGTCAGCGGAGCGTTGAGTGTGCCCGCAACGTAGACATTGGGTGCTTTGCCGCCGCCTTCGACTGCGCTGCGCACCGTGGCTTCGTAGCGGTCCGTCGGAGTTCTGGTGTTGAGCAGAACCGCGCCGCCGACGACGTTCCGCCCGAACAGCACCCCCTGCGGGCCGCGTAAGACCTCGACAGCCTCCAGGTCGAAGGTGTCGTACAGCAATGTCGCGTTCGTGCCCATATACACACCGTCGATGAAGACACCGACCGTCGGGTCGATACCCGGAATAGAGCTGTTGATGCCCAGACCGCGGATGGAGAAATTGGCGATGCCGCGTGCGGTCCCGCCATCGTCCAGGGACACGTTCGGCATGCGTATGGAGAGATTGGTCAGGTCGCGTACCTTGAGGGCGTCGATCTGTTCGGCATCGAAAGCCGTGACCGCTACCGGGACATCCTGGAGCAGTTGTTCCCGCTTTTGGGCGGTCACGACGATATCTTCCAACAGGGTGGCGCTCTCGGAGGCGGAGGCCGCCTCCTGTTCCGGCTGAGCCGCCGGCTCGATATCCTGGGCCACGGCCAGCATCGGGAGGGTGATGGCACCCAGCACTGCTACCAGCACTAAGCGAACGAACCGAGGGACCGGTCGGAATGTGGATGTATCGGCGGCGATGCTCATGAGTCCTCCGTTCCCAAGCGTGATATGTCTGTGAAGGCTATCAGAATTGTCACCTTTACACACCGGTTCCGGTCTGTAAACGCCACGCTCCACCCGGACGAGCCGTTGCTGACTTGCCGCAGGTCGGCTCGAATACTGCCCCGCTGCCTTCCAAGCGCCCGTGCAGTGATTAGGCCGGTTCCAGGTCACAGATCCGGTCCTTGAATGACTGCGAGACGCGGCCGAGGTCGCTGTGGGGGTCGCGAGAAGGAAAATTGAGGCCGAGGCCGACCTCATCCAGCAGCAGGGCCTCTTCCAGTGTCGCCGCGTGATCCGTAGCGGTGAAATCTCGGGCGGTGGCCGGTGGCGGGAGGGTGATCACACTCAGCACTGCCATCGGGAGCAGGCTGACGAACGGGCGGACCGGTCGGCATGTCGGAGCGTGAGGAATGGAACTCAGGAACCTTCCGAATCCTCTGCGTGGCATGCTTGTCTGAGGAGTCTGCCAGCATTTCGGCCTCAATAATACCGTGCCGGTTCCGGGCTACACACGTCGCCCTCAGAGATCTGCAAAATTATAGGTCAACTCCAGGCCAAAGGTCCGGCCTTTCATCAGCGGCGAAAAACTCCCGAAACCGGGGTTGACGAAATGAATGCCGTGGGAGACCGCGTGCAGCAGGTTCTTGCCATACAGGCCAACTACCCACTGACCGTGATTCATATGCACATCAATACCGGCGTCCAGCTTCTTGAGTTGGCGGTGGAACCCGATGTTGTTGTCCTGGTGATATTCTTTGTCCCGGTAGGCGTACTTGATACGCGAGTCGAGGCGGTGGCGGTTGCCGATGGGCAGGGTATGGAGCAAGCCCAAGCTATACGTCCAGGTGGGGGCACGAATCAGGTCCATATCCTCGTCTTTGTCGTCCACCGTCCCATCACCGTTGAGGTCATAGCGGACTCTGGTCAAGTTCGAGTCGAGGTAGCCCACCGAGCCGTGCAGCACCAAGGTGTCCGACAGCGCGAAAGAGCCGTCCAATTCAACACCGTAGATATCGACATCCGCGGTATTCAGAAAATCCTGGACGGCGCCCTCGACTCCGCCGGTCAATACGATGCGTTGCAGATCCTGGATCATATTGAGGAACACCGCACCGTTGAGACGTGCACGCGTGCCGAGCGTACTCTTGAAGCCGATTTCAAAATTGTCGGCCTGCTCCTGGTCGGTCGGGCCCGGATCGGTGCCCTCTCTGGTAATGCGGATATTATAGTTGCCGGACCGAAATCCTCGCGTCCAGTGCCAGTATGCCAGGATGTCGTCCGTGGGACGGAGGGTCAGACCGATCTTGGGCGACAGACTGTCCCAACTTTTATCGTCCTTGAAATGGCTGGGGCAGACCGGACCACGCACCATATTGCAGCCCGAATCAGTGACATCGGTTCTGCTGTTGCGCTGCATATAGGAGACGTCGGCCTCCTTTTCCTCATAGGTATAGCGCAGTCCGCCGGTCACGGTCAGCCAGTCGGTCAGATCGTAGTCCATATTCAGGAAGAGCCCCAGCGTGTCCATGTCATAATAGCCCCCGCCAAACTCGTTGCGCGTTGCTCCTGGTGCTTTTCCCGCAAACTCACGCCATTCGTAATAGGCGAGGTCGTTGGTGAAGTAGTAGACGCCAGTGGTCAGGTACAGCCGGTTGAAAAACCGCCCGGTGTAGCGCAGTTCGTTGCTAAATTGTTCCGACTCCTGCTGGGTACCCAGGTTGAATTGGGACAGCGCGAAATCGTCTTTGCGGGGCGGGGGCAGACCGTCAAGGTCGCTGAGGGCGTCGCTCTGTGTGGCGCGCCAGCCGAAAATATCGGTCAGCGTGCCGTTGCCGAACGCCACGTCCCAGTCCAACCGGGCGTTGAAAAAATGCACTTCGGCATCGAGGTAGCCGTCCTCATCGACAAAGAAGTCATGATCGCGCCGGTCGTAAATAGCCGTATTCTGGGACGCTGCTCCGTCGGCGTCCAGACTCTGGTATTCATAGCGGAGCGTCAGGTCCAACGTGTCGGTGGGTCGCCAGCGAACGACTGGCCGCAGCATGAGAGTATCCTGTGCGCCGAAGGCCTTGCCGTCGCGTCTGTTCTTGAACCAGCCCTGGTCCTGGTTGGAGTACACCGTGAAGCGCGTAGCCAGAGTATCGGTCAACGGGGCGTTCAGGGTGGCGGAGTTGAAGAAATTGGGCGCTTTGCCGCCCCCTTCCACCGTGCTGCGGAGTGTGGCTTCAAACTGGTCGGTCGGGGTCTTGGTATTCATCAGCACCGCGCCGCCGACCACATTGCGACCGAACAGCACGCCCTGCGGCCCACGCAAAACCTCAATGCGCTCCAGGTCAAAAATGTCGTACTGCATCACCGAGTTCGTCCCCATATAGATACCATCGACAATCACCCCCACGGTCGGGTCAATAGACGGCACGGAACTGTTGACACCCATGCCGCGAATCGAAAAGTTTGCGGTTCCGCGCGAGGTGCCAATTTCGTCGAACCCCACATTGGGGATGCCGATGGTCAGGTCGCGCAGGTCGCGGAGTTTCGCGGCTTCCAACTGCTCGGCATCGAAGGCCGTGATCGATACCGGCACGTCCTGGAGGAGTTGCTTGCGCTTCTGGGCGGTGACAACGACATCTTCCAGCAGCATAGCGGCTTCAGGCAGTGCGTTTTCAGGGGCGGACTCCGTTTGCTCCGCAGGGGCGGACTCCGGCGGCGCCACGGCCCAGAGCAGCAGGACCATGTTGAGCGCGAGCCGGCGCAGGCCGGCCCGTAACACGGACCGGCGACCATCCGATTGTTGCAGTTGATATTCGTCGGTTGCGGCAGAAGGATGCACAATCTTTCTCCTTACTGGATACCTGCGAAACGTTGGTACGTCGTGTTCAGCAGGGGCATAGCCGTGGCCGAAGGCATTCTCTCCCAAACAAGACACGAGCCTGCAGCATGAAATTGGAAGGTCCATGATGGAGGGGGAGCCCTTCCCTCTCCACGCCCATCTGGGCGGCCAAGCCTCGGGTACGCCTTGCGCCTGAGGGGCGGCCTAGTATAGCATATGTCGGAATTCCATAAAGGAGGATTGCATAATATGCGAGTTGGATATTTCGCGATTGGCATTGGGCTGGGTGCGGACCCCGAGGTGATCAGCCTTACAGCGCAGACCGCTGAGCAAGCAGGCTTTCATTCCCTCTGGGCACCCGAACACGTGGTCTTACTCGACCAGTACACCTCAAAATACCCGTATTCAGCCGATGGTCGCCTGCCCATGCCGACCACGCAGATCGATATTCTCGATCCATTTGCCGCGCTGACGTATGCTGCCGCGCAAACCACAACGATCCGCCTGGGAACCGGCATCTGCCTAGTGCCCGAGCGCAATCCGGTCGTCACCGCAAAAGAGGTCGCCAGTCTGGATAAGCTTTCGGGTGGCCGGTTCGACTTCGGTGTGGGTGTGGGCTGGCTGGCGGAAGAGTTCACCGCGGTGGGCGTCCCTTGGGAGCGGCGGGCACAACGCACGCGCGAATATCTCAAGGTTATGAAAATGCTGTGGACCGAGGAAGAGTCTGAATTCAGCGGTGAGTTTTGCAGCTTCCCCAAAGTCCGCTCCTACCCAAAGCCCGTCCAGACCCCGCATCCACCGATTATTTTCGGGGGCGAGAGCAAGCCCGCTCTACGACGCGTTGGGGAGGTCGGCGATGGCTGGTTTGGGGTGAACGTCACGCCCGAAGCAGCCAAAGAGCATATCAAGCAGATGCAAAGCTATGCCGAGGCGGCCGGACGCGACCACAGTCGGTTTCACTATGCCGTCTCCACGGGTATTGGCAGACCGATTACCCTGGACGAGATCAAACAGTTCCGCGACCTGGGCGTGCACCAGATCATTGTTGGGGGATTTCCCGAAAGCGCGGCTGCCGTCAAGAGCGATCTAGAGAAGCTGGCCGAACAGATTGTGGTGCCGGCGGCGAACTTGTAGCCAATTCTCGGCTTTGCGCTCCCGACAATGAGAACGGGAGCCATTTGGCCGAGAGACGTCGCTAGATGCGCTCGCCTGGAAGGATCATGCAACTCCAGGTGAAGCGGAAAGCGCATCCGGCAACATTGGTAGCCAGGGCTTTGTCGGGCCGACCGATGAAGAGGGGGCGGCCGGCGCCGCGCCGCCCCCCTGCCCTCAAGCGTACTCGAATGTGGCCTGCCTCCAGCCCGATGCACCCCAAGGGGGCGTATCGGGCTGGGATTGAGCCACAGGCTGTATCGTGGAACTGCCCCCCGAGTACGCCCTGAACGAGGACAGATTCCCGTGTCCCTAGATGGCGGGCCCGTACCGGTCGAACCGGAGAGCCCGATTCGGTCGGCCGCGCATCACACGACAAGATTCCGCTCCGTGCCCTCGGGGCTGGGCCGAGGCGCCCCTTGTGCGACACCTCGGCCGGAGCCGACGGCGGATGAATACGGGGCCGTCCGGCGGCTAGGGGTACGGAATACGGGGGATGCGGGAGCGGGTTGATTGCTTGATACGAGCCTCACGAGCCGGCCGAGTATTTGGCATGTCCCAGCGAGCGACATTCAGACGGCGTTCCGGAATGCGAGGAACCTTTCTCATCCCTATTTAGGGTACACGGCGGGGATATTAGGAACCGTCACTCCAAGCGACGGATGACCCGAACGAGGAGGGCGGCGAGGAGAGAGACGCCACGTCGTCGCGGCGGCGGAGGAGGCGGACGGGCAGCGTGCGTCAGCGCGCGCATCAAGGCGGGCGGGGAGCGAAGTGAAACGGAAAATGCAGAACATAGTGCGCAGTGCCACTATAGAAAGCAGCACCGTTCTGCCATTGTTCACAGCAGAAGGAATTTTGCTTCTCTGACGCTTGTTGCTCTTCCCATGTACGCCATTTGAAAAACGAGAGCCTCGAACAATGGTACGCTTAAAGGGCTGGCGCTTCCTCAGGGTTCGGTAAGATCCATGTTGGCCCTTACTGTGGTGGGATCCTTCGTCGTATTTCTTATTTTTGGTGGCGCAGCACCTCCAGACAACACCCGCTTTACAGAGATGGTGGCGGCATTGACCGGGATAGCGGGCACAATTTTGGTTTCTATTTCGGCAGTGGTGGTTCTGGAAATTCGGGGAAATAATAGAAGAATAGATCCTTTGGCATGGAAAAAGTTTTTGACGTTGCAGAGAACGTAAGAGGAGCGAGTGATTTCGCAGGCTCACTCAGAGAACTTGTCGGTAGAATTTCAGAACATTTTCCTGGTTGCGAGACGACCGGCACTCGCTTGGAATTGTTATTAATGGCCGAGGGGGGGGCCTTTGACTTCGCTGGCGTCATGGGAGCGCACCCGTGACCGTTGGCGCGGGCGAGGTTGTATTTCGGCTAGGCGAGGCTCCATGTTCCGGGGTTGGCCTCCGGTGGGTGGACAACGAACTGAGTGCCGCGATGGATGGTCGGGTTGCGGCCGTGCTTTTCGACGACGAGGGCAAGGCGAACATTATGGACATCCTCGCGGGCCTGGCTGAGACTGACTTTGCTTCAAGATGGACTGCGGCGTATGCTGGAGGATGCGGACGAGACCGAGGACTGGCGGGTAGGCGAAGCGTTCGCGGAGGCCTACCCTCACCGACCATCGGGCATGTAGTTTTCCATGGCCGGATGGACGGGATGAGAGAAAGAGGCGGTCTAGCCTCCCGGGCGCGGACCTGGTTGGATTCGGGAAGGACGACGAAGGCGACTGCTTTGCGTTTGGCGAGGTCAAGACTTCGAGCGCACGTGAACATCCTCCCGGAGCGATGTACGGACGCACGGGACTGAAGCGGCAACTGGAAGATCTGCGTGACGGCGAGACCATCCGGGACGATCTCGTGAAATACCTCGGACATCGAGCCGGATTGGCACCGTGGCGAGAGCAGTTCAAGCGAGCGGCAGGAAGGTATCTTCGGAACACGTCCGACATGCAGATCTACGGATATCTCGTTCGTGACGTGGAACCCCATCCGGATGATTTGCGAGTGCGTGTCGCCGACCTTGGGGATGGACGTCCCGAGAGAACACGTGTCGAGTTGCTTGCTCTCTACCTGCCGCAAGGGAGACTGAGCAGGATCGGAGAGAAGATGGTCTCAAGGCGAGCAGGGGCAAAGCGGTGAGCCTGTCCAACAAAGCGCTAGAGGCGCTGAACGAACATTGGGCGCTCGCGGCAATCGGTGTCGATAAGCTTGAGCACGCAGACGATCTCGTCCAACAACGCCTTGCACGGCGGTCGGTCGGAGGGCAGATCAGCTTTTCGTTCGCTGAGAAAGCAGAGGATGAACCGTTCCTGGAGCGGGTGGCGCTCGCCTTTGAGTTGGCCGCTATCGAGGGGCTTGATGAGCTAAGCCGCCCGGCCGGAGAGAGCCTGCATCTGTGGGATCAGGCGGTCGCCGCTTCGTTCCGGGCCTTCGACATCCACCGCCTGCTTCCGGTCCCATCAGAAACGCATGATCGCCTTTTCTTCGTGCTTCGACTCTCTGCAATCGCCTATTGTGGTGATCGCTGGTCCGACCTGCGGCGCTGGTATCGGGAGCAGGGAAAGGCGTTGCGGGCGCCGAGCGTGGCGGATACGGAATGGGACCGCAGGCTCCTCTACAGACTGTTCGATTGCTGGGTCCGACTCTTCCGCAAGCAGGGCTGGGACGATCTGGATCGCATTCGCGAGATTATTGCCGGCTTACGAAACGACCAGGGCATTCATGAGGAGCGCCGTCTAAGGAGCGGGTCGGGGGCTGTGGACCGGAAGGTCGCTCCCTGCCTAGCGGCACTCTACCACTGGGCGAAGGGTACGGAAACGCTTGCAAAGTACATGTTACAAGGGGAGCCGGGAGAACCGTTCGGCACGCTGGACAAGCGTTTCGAGGCGGGGATCAAGGCGGCAGCGACGTCCGGGGATGCGCGGCACGAAGTGGTGCTGCGCTGGCTGCATGCGGCGGCGCGCATCATGGTGACGAATTCGCTCTGGTGGGCGACGCGGACAATCAACTCGCGGACCTCGGACTTCGTGCACTCCCTGACGCATCGGGAACACCAGGCGATGTTCGAGCTTCTGCCGCCGCAACGCGCGGCGTTGCTCGAACAGGGACTGCTCGATCAGGCGAAGACCGCAGTCGTGGTCGACATGCCGACCTCTGGCGGGAAAACTCTGCTCGCGCAGTTCCGGCTACTCCAGGCGCTGAACCAGTTCCGGAGCGAGAAGGGATGGGTCGTCTACGTCGCCCCGACCCGTGCACTAGCGGCGCAAATCACGCGGCGCTTGCGCACGGACTTCGAGTCAATCCAGTTGCGCGTCGAACAGTTGACCGCCGCCGTGGAAGTGGATGCGTTCGAGGAAGAGTTGCTAGCCGAAGGGGACAATCCGTTCGATATTCTGGTCGCAACGCCCGAGAAGCTGTCTCTGGTGATCCGCAACCGAAAAGTAGCGCGTCCTCTCGCACTGGTAGTGATGGACGAAGCCCACAACATGGAATCGGAAGGCCGAGGTCTGCGGATCGAGTTGCTGCTGGCGACGGTCAAGCGCGACTGCCCGCAGGCGAACTTCTTGCTGCTGATGCCTTATGTAGAGGGATCGGAGTCGGTAGCGCGCTGGCTTGCGCAGGATGTCGATGCCGGCAACGCGATCAGTCTGGGAACGGTTCCGTGGAAGCCGAACGAGCGGATCCTTGGCCTCTATCGGGCAGTGGCGGATGACAGCGCGCGGGGTGGCTGGCACCTCGACTTCGAGACACTGGCCGCGACCGAGAAAGCCATGCCGCTTCATGGAACTCACCGCGTCGGGGGCGTGAGGCCGATCGCTGTGCCGAAGAGTCAGGTGCTCACAAAGGGGACTCAGAAGGGGCTCGGGCTGCAAACGGCGGCGATCGGTGCGGTGATGTCGGCGCGGGGCACGAGCGTGGCGGTGGCCGATACCATTCCCATGGTCTGGAAGATGGCCGGGGAAGCAGCACGGAGCCTTACAGAGTGGAAAGACGTCCCTCCAGACATCGGGCTGGTTCAGAACTTCCTGCGCACCGAGATCAGCGCCGACTTCAAACTGGTCGGCTTGCTCGATAAAGGGGTTGGCGTCCACCATGCGGGGCTGTCCGACGAAGTCCGAACACTGATGGAATGGCTTGCAGAGACAGGCAATCTTCGGATGCTGTGCGCAACGTCGACGATTGCGCAAGGGATCAACTTCCCGGTGTCGTCAGTCTTTCTGTCCTCGCGCTACGTGCCGCAGAGGACGGGGTCGGGGGGCTTCACCCGGCGGGAGATCACTCCGCGGGACTTCTGGAACTTGGCCGGACGGGCTGGCCGCATCGGCCACGACAGCGTTGGTGTGATTGGCCTGTCGGAAGGGAAAGACCGCGATGCCCTGATTGAGTTCGTGAGCCGGAGTACCGGTGCACTGGTGTCCCGTCTTGTGGTGCTGCTTGACGAGCTTGCGGCCCAAGGGTCGTTGGCGGACCTGTCGGACATGCTCTGGAAGGATCAGTGGGAGGACTTTCGCTGCTATATCGCGCACCTGTGGGCGGAGAAGAAGAACCTGGATGCGGTCCTCGCGGAATCCGATCAGCTTCTGAGGCAGACCTACGGATATACCTCGCTGAGAAATGATCCGGCGCAACGCCAGAAGGCGGACGCTTTGCTGGATGCGACGCACAGCTATGTGCGCAAGCTGGCCGAGATGCCTGATGGTATCCCGGAGCTTGCCGATTCTACCGGCTTCTCGCCCGAGGGGGTGAGAGCGGCGATGAATGAAATCGGCAATCTGGAAGACCGCCTCACGGCATCTGACTGGGCCCCGGAAAGCCTGTTCGGCCACGGAGGTAGAATGGCGGACCTCTTTGGCGCCATGTTGAGAGTGCCGCAACTCAAACAGGACTTGGCCGAGCTGGGCGGAAAGGGACTCGACCGAAGCCGGATATCCGAAATCACCAACGACTGGGTGAACGGAAAGGGACTGGAAGCGATTGCCAGGAAATATTTCAGCCACGAAAAGGACGACGAGGCGGGCACAGAAGCACTGACGGATGCATGCAGGGCGATTTATCGCACAATCGTCAACAGTGGCACCTGGGGTGTTGCCTCTCAGTCACATATCGGGGATTGATTTCGATACACTTTCGGAAGCCGATAAACGGCGGATCAATGCGCTGCCGGCCATGATCTACCACGGGGTGCATAGCGAAGATGCAGTGCTCATGCGGATGAACTCTGCACCACGAAGTGCAGCCGAAGCTCTGGGCAACTTGTACCGCGAGGTCGCTGGAGAAGACGAACACCGCTATTCAGTGGGTAAGGCGCGCCGCTTCCTGCAGGAGCTCTGCGTGGATGACTGGGTGAGGGTGAGACCCGAAGGGGCCACGTTGTCAGGGACGGGATACAAGCAGGTCTGGGAAATACTTTCGGGCCGGACAAGTTGAAGGAAGTCTATAGTGGCTGTGGACGGCAAGCAGGGGCCACTTAGTCACCTGAATCTAAAGTTCGTGGCCTAGGTTGTGTTCGGCGCGGAGGTAGAAGTGCTGGACGGCGGCGCGGATATCGTCAGCGGCCTTGGTCCCGGTGAAGGGCTTTTGGGCTGGGTGGTGCTTGGCACTGAAGGCACGGCTGCCGGCTGCGAATGGATGGGGCGAGGGGTGGGTGCCGCGCGGCAACGGCTTGCGCGTCAGGCCGGCGAACCAGCGTTCGACCTGATGGATCCAGGAGGCGGCGGATAGTGGACCTGTCCGGGCGACCGGCGCGCCCGCCCGGACCACCGCGGGCTTGGGGGTGGCGGAGGTGGCCCTGACGAGGTGGCCGTCGAGGCCGACGGCCACACGGCGGGCGAACTGCTGCAGGCAGGCGAGGACATCCTTGGCCCGGGGGCGCCGGGAGCATGTGCCGAGGACGAGGCCGGGGGCGACCTTGAGGGCGGCAACCAGCGAGGGGGGTCCCGGGCGCTCATGTCGGCGCGGGAATAATGAAGCGGTAGCGACGCGCCTCGGTTGCGCCTTACGGAACCACTGTCCGCCGGGTCGCCCTCTGTGCCTTGCCCGTTCTCGATTGGAGCAAAGTCATGGCTTCGGTCCAGTGAGGGTGGGGGCCGCACGAGTTCTGCATTGGAGAGGGCTGCCGCTCCGTGCCTTCGGTCCAGGTGAGGGTGGGGGCCGCACGACCGCGTGGTGGCCGACGCGAACCGGGCGATCCTTCGGTCCAGGTGAGGGTGGGGGCCGCACCCTGACAGGCAAGGGTAGCGAGGAACAATCAGTTGGAGACCCGCTATGGAGTTCGTCGCGCCCTAACAAGGCAAGGGTAGCGAGCAAAGGCCGACCGCTTCATCCCGATTATCTGCTCTGGGGCTTGGTACTAGCGGGCTCAGCCCGCCCGGCTTCCAGCGGGGAACGGCATGGCTCGCGAGCACGTCGATCAGAAGCTCTTCGCATGCCTTGCGCAGGAGCGTTGGTGGCTTCGGTGCGAGCGGGGCCGTGCCGCTTGCTGTCCGAGGCGACCGGCGCGTTGAAATAGGCGCCGTGACCCGTTCGCGCCTAGCGGGAATCGTCCGGGTAGCCGATCGGATAGCGGAATCGCCCGAGGCCGGTCTTGGGCTTCCCGCGACCGTTCACCGGCCAGGAGATTTCGGCGAAGAAGCGATTTTCCTACCTGAAGAAATTAGCGAGGCGCTGGCACCGTCGGCCCTTGAGGGGAACGAGCCACCGGGCGGCCTGTTCCTGCAAGCCTTCTGACAACCTGGAAACCGTGACGCAGGCTATACAGCAGCGGCGGATAGAGTTCTGTCTGCCTAGCGATCACGTGGCCTAGTGCCGGAAAATTCAAATCATGCTTCGCCCAGGCGCCAGTGCCGCAGGACGATCTCGTAGCGCGGCTTTACCTCAGGCGAAACGCTGACGGCGAATTGTTGCGGAGTACTGGTGCAGGCAGATTGAAAGAGCACCTCTATATATTTCTTCCGCGCCGACCGGACCCAGTTTGGTTGCCTCGCCGTGAGGCGACTCAATCGCTGTGGTCCGGTATCGAACAATGATCCGGCAAGCTTTCGTGGGCGCTTCTGGATCGGGCACAGATTCAGGTATTGCACAGGGGTGCGGCGGCTCGCGACCGTTCGCATCAAGCGTCTGGATGACCGCCTGCCCCGCCGGACTAGGAGACGAATTTCATCGCCGATGGTGAAGGCGGTTTTCAGGCCGTGCTTCTTCGCGCCGATCATGCCGCGCTTCGCCGGAACGCTGTCGCCCGCGCCCTGAATTTTACGCAGACGCTTCCAGCCATCGTTCTCCACCGGACTGCTGTTCCCTTCACACAAGACGGTCCCTCTCGAAGGAGATGACTGTGCGCGTGACGTTTTGGTCCAGATCGTTCTGGATCAACTCTGCAATCAGGGCGTCGCGACCAAGATCGAGAAGATAATTCTAAAAGCCTGGAATCCAGTCCGCTTCGGTACCGTACTCGCCCTCGCCGATGTCAGTGGCAGTTATCGATGCGTCCATGATCTGGGGCACCCCGTCCTTAGCGCGCCCACAGTCGGCAAGTGTTTACTCCCGGCACCCGGATCAATCACGGGCCATCCGGAGAGGCAATCCGGGGGAATTATATACAAGGTGATCCTAGAGCCAGCCCTGCCGTGCCAAGCTGGTCAAATCTGCGAACCGGAAGACCCCGGCGTCCCGAGTCCTTCTCAAACAGCATACCCCACGCCCTCCAATACCAGGACGGCTCTGGCTCCCCGCCCCTGCCGCTGGGTGCAGTTCTCGTATGGCAACCCCAAGTCAGTGATTGAGCCCGGTTGTGCGGTCGCGATGGAGCGACGAAAACGGGTTTTCGTGACAATCGCCCGTTTCCAGACAGGATTTTGTCACGCCGACAGGGCCGAGCGGTAGAGGTGGGAACGCTCCACACCGCAAGATGCGATAGGATGTTGGTGGCAATCCACACCATCAGGAGCGCTCCCATGTCAGTTTCGCAGCCTCGGCCTTCCGCGTCCCTCGATCTTTCCGGCTTGCCGCCTCGGGTGGTCGATGCGGTCACGCAGATAACCGCAGTTTTTCATCGGCAGTTCGGTTCGGAGGGCTCTGCCGAGGCCTTCGAGGAAACGGCGCGACGGGGGCTTGAGAGCGTGCCCGCGCTGGGCTGCGAGCTCCGGGGCGCCTGCGCCGCGGCCCGGGACGACGGGGCGCCCCGGATCGAGCGGTACGGGCAGAGCTGGGTTCCGTGTGGCGCCGCCGCCGAAGACGCTCCTGACCTCGCTCGGCCCGGTGCCCTTTCGGCGCGCGCGCTCCCGCCCCGGCGCGCGCAGCCCGTCGCTGATGCCGGTGGACGAAAGCCTGGGTCGCGTCGACGACTCCCGGACACGGCCGGCGGCGCAGCTTGGGCTGCTGATGCTGGGCCACTGCACGGCGCGGGCAGCGGAGGCGTGCTGCGGCCAGCGCGGCGCCATGACGCCGTCTGTGAGCCCCTTGCCGCGCCGGAGCCTGACCAGGCAGGAGCGCGGGGCAAGCCGCGGACAGCCCGCAGGACGCGGTCCCCGCCTCGGTCTCGCTGGACGGCGTCCTGGTGGCGCGGCGGGCCGGCGCGGACGGCCGTTGTGAGGCCTGCGGGCGCGAGGCGGCCGGTGGCCCGGTCTCCTGCCACGCCGCCGCCGGTGAGCGCCTGAAGACCGTCTCTCTCGGCCGCAGGCCCGAGGGCGGCAAGCGCCCGCTGAAGGCGCCGCTCGCAAGCGAGGTCGCATATCAGACGGAGGCGTCCCGAGATCAAGATCGGCGCCCTCGCCGCCGGCGCCGCCACCTAGACCTTCCGCGGGGGGCTGGAGCCCGACACCGAGGGGAGCGACTGCTGGCAGGCCTGCGCGCCTCTGCGCGCCGCGGCCGACCATGCAGCGGCGCCCCCCTGGTGCGAGAAGTCCCGCGAGATCCCGCGTCACGCCCCCCGCGGCAGCGCCAGGGGGATCCGGGCGCTGCGCCACCGTCGCGCCACCGCCGCGCCGGCGGGCCGCGCCGAGGTCGTCAGGGACCTGGCCTTCTGCCGCAAGCATCGCCACCGCCGGCGCTACCACGCGCTCCAGCACCAGGGGAGCGCCCTCGGCTCGGGCATTGGCGAGGCGGCAACCCAGCCCCTCGTCACCCCGCACAGGACGCGCGCCGGCCTGCGCGGGCGGAGCGGCGGCGGACCAGCCGTGCTCCCCTTCCGCGCCCTGCTCAAATCCGGCCGCTTCGAGAGCGCGTGGACGGCCATGAGCGGGGCAGACGACACACCAGCCAACGCCAACATCAGCCCAAATCACACCCCGGTGTTGGCCGCATGAAATGAACAACTGGAACTGAACCTATAACTGCCATGCGAGACTCACACCCCTGCCGCTTGCGGCTAGCCCTTGGCCCGGAAGCCCCCGACCGACCGGCCCCCGCAGGCCATAGAGGGCTTGGCCGAGCTTATATGTATGGACGGGGGACAAGCGGCTGCTCTGAGGACCGTCAAGTATATAATTCCCCAATCCAGGGACTTCCAGCGTTTCGTGCGCCCTCGAATATCATCTCAAGTACACCTTCTGTTCATCGGTCTGCCATTGGCTGCCGCGATACGGGGGATCGATTCAGGTTTCCCTCCTCGCATGGCGATGTCGACCTCGGCCTGATCGGGAGGCGACTCGAACAGGGAGTCGGCGCTCAGTCGGACGCCGGTTCCCATGATCAAAGGCCGAGTTCGCCATGCGAGCCGAGGCGCACGGGATCGAGATGCTCGGCATCGGGCTTACGGTAGATACACCAGGTCAGGCCGGATGTGGCAATCCCGGTGCTCCTTCCATTGTCCGGCGAGCGCGTGGTCGCGATGGCGCGGCGCAAGCGTCCGGTCTCCACCAGTTCGGCCACGACATGTGTAAGCTCGGCCTCGACTGTCCTGGAGAAGCGGCCTCTCTTCGCGCCTGTAGTCCCGCTTGAAGGCCACGGTCCGCCTAATCGGCCACATTGAGGCCGGCCATCAGGCCGTCGACATCGCCAACCATGACCAGTTCGCCCCGCCGTGCAGCCTCCATGGCCGCGCCGGTCTCCGCGTTCGGCGTCAGGAGATCGAAGGGCAGGCGCTTCTCGGCCGCAATCCACACCATCATCAGGCGGAAGGCGTCGGACACGGTGAGGTCGGTCGCATTGAGCACGGCGGCCTCTTCCTTAGTCTTCTCGCCAATACGGGCTCGAACGATGGTACGCATACCTGGGCTCTCCTCGCTAGACTACAAGTAGCCCATAATTGTTACCGACATCCAGGCAGCCATTGGTGGCCGCTATCCATGGCGCTTCAATGTGAGTGCGCTCGCCCCAGGGCTCGCGGTTCCAGTCGCCGGGCGGGGCTCTGTGATAGACCCAGAGCGTCGGAAACGAGAACTCCGCCTCAGGATAGCGCGAGCACTCCATGTCGGTGAAGGAGAGGCAGACGCCCGGGCGGATGTCGTGCGCTTCCAGCCAGGCAACCCGACCGGAATTCGGCACCACCTCGGCCCCTGACGACGATCTCGGCAGGAAGATCGTCGGGGGCGTATTCGGCGGCGGCGTGCACCGCGGTTTCTCCCTGGAGAAGGACGACCCGTTCGGGTTCGATCCCTAGGGCGACCTGACGTACCACTGACCAGAACGCCGCCAAGGGCCCAGGGTCGAGAGATCCCGAGGTGTCGGCGCTGGCCCCTCCTTGCCCTCGAACGGACCGAGGGCAAGGAGGGGCCAGCGCCGATGAAGCACCGGTTCGGGGGCGCTCCAGGAATTAGACGCGACTGGAAGCGAGACCTCAATCGACGATATCGCCCTCCCCACGGCCCGCCCGAATCGAGAATGGAGGGCGATAGGGGCGCATGGCGTACCAGAATATAGATTGAACCCGGTGGCTAATGATTACGGAAAGGAGATTAATCTAATTAAACGCGAATGGTAAGTTAGATGATTATGATGAACAACTATGGCTTATGATGTTGGTTATGGGCCGACTTCCCGCCCAGACGCTGAGGGGCGCGCCGACCGGTCGAGGCCCTAGAGCCGGAGCGGGTGGAAGCGGAAAAATTCTGAGAGGGGACACGTCAATTATCAGCGCCCGGGAAATGGCTTGGAGAGAAAAGCGAGCATATGTCAGGAAGCAGTCAACAGCACGAGCCCATTCCACGGCACTTTCAAAACGTTGCGGAAGCGGCGGACTTCTGGGACGGCCGCGACTTGACCGATTATTGGGACCTGAATCGGGAAGTGGACTTTGCAGTAGATATTCAGCGGTGCCCCCTTTCTGACCGTGTTAGAGCCGGAATTGGCAAAGAAGCCGACAGCCTATGCCCATCGGCAGAGGGTCTCGACAGAGATGCTTATCAACATGTAGTTAACTGAAAAGTGGGCCCGCCGGGACAGCATCAATGAGGCGACGGGACCTCGCTGAGAGGAGAAACACGATGAGCCGACTGTACGGTGAGCGGCATCGCGCCCTGCAAGACCAGTTTGAAACGCGCAAGCTGGCGGACCGGGTGGAAGAAGCGGTGGTCAAGACCGCAATCGGCAAGGGCGCTCAAGCCTTTATCGAGTCGCGGGATATGTTTTTCCTCTCAAGCATTGACCATCAGGGCCGGCCCACGGTCTCGTATAAAGGCGGCGACCCCGGCTTTATCAAAGTGATTGACGAGCAGACGATCGTGTTCCCTAGCTACGACGGGAACGGCATGTTTTTCTCCATGGGGAATATCGCGGGCAATGCCGAAGTCGGCCTATTGTTTATCGACTTTGAGACGCCGAACCGGGTCCGCCTACAGGGCCGGGCAACCGTCTCTGCCGATGATGCGCTGGTAACCGAATACAGAGAAGCCGAGATGATCGTTCGGGTGCAGGTATCCGAAATCTGGACCAACTGCCCCCGCTATGTCCATCGCTACCAGAAGGTGGACCCATCCCGGTACGTTCCGCGAGCGACGGGTGAAACTCCGCTCGCGGAGTGGAAACGTATCGATATGCTACAGGACGTCCTGCCGCCGAGAGACCGGGGTCGGGCGGAAAAGGTGGGCGGCATCATCTCCATGCAGGAGTGGGCGAAAAACGTTCGGGCCGGCAGGGGCTAGCGGCGGGTCTCGCCTCAAGGCAGAATCTGGCGCGGGACCAGCAGAGGCGATAAGAGGCGGGAGAACCTAATCCCCTCTCGGAAAGCGTTACCCTGAGTCTGCCGAAGGGCCGGGGAGAACTCCCCCAAGCACGCCCCAGAGCGTTCACGCGAGGTTGTGTAGCCATATGCCGTCAGGCGTCGGGGAACGAGGGAACACCGGCCGCCTTACGAGCCGGTGATGGGGAAAGCATAAACGAAGCAAAAGGCCGCAGGTAACGGAACCCTCACGACGATTCCGTATTCGTCTGCTCTTCCGTCATACACCGGAGCGTTTCAACCTCCCGGGACAACTCCCGCTGACGGCGGGAGATCGACAGCGCATACAGAAAAATCACAATCCACACGACGCTGAACGCGGCAAACAAATACGGCATATCTTTTCCTTTGCTATGAGGCCGCCATCACGTGCTGGCGCAGGGATCTGATCTCGTCGCCCAAGTGGAGGCTGCGTAACCTGAGCCATAGCAACCACGCAAACACACACACAAACGCCCCGGTACAGACCAGCAGTGTCCAGGCCATTTCCGGAGCCATCTGTTCGACCTTGGGATGAATGCCGCGCCAGAGCCGGATGGAAATATAGACTAGCGGGATATCGATCACGCCGACGATGCCCAGGACGGCGGCATATCGCGCCACCGTCTCGTTATCCCCGGCAAAAGTACGCAGCAGAACATAGGCGGCATAAATCAGCCATAACACCAGCGTCATGGTGAGACGGGGGTCCCAGGTCCACCACACCCCCCAGATCGGACGCGCCCAGAGGGGGCCGGTCAGCAGGACGAGCGAACAGAACACCATGCCGAGTTCGGCTGCGGCCCGGGCCAGCAGGTCAGCCGACCGCTTGCCTTTCCATAAGAAGGCCGCACTCGCCCCGGCCACAATGAAGAAGCCGAGAAACGCCATCCAGGCTGACGGCAGATGGAAATAAAAAATCCGTTGCACCTCCCCCTGCACCCGTTCATTGGGGACGTACAGAAAGACCATGGCCAGGGCTGCCAGCATCGCGACACCCGTCAACCACGGCAGGAAAGAGTCTGCCAGAGCAGAACGAGACGTTACCGTGTCCATACGCACTCCATCCACAGGCGACCCTCCTATTCTTGCACAACGAAACCAAACATCAGCCAGCCGAGCACCACAAAAATAACATCAAACGCAACCAGCACACGGAACCACGTCCCCGTCCAGACTTCTCCGGCCAGGAGTGCCCCGGTGACATTCACCGCCGCAATGAAGAGTGGAACCAGGAGAGGCAGGAGTAGAAGCGGCAGAATAATTTCCCGCGCTCGTGTCCGAGCGGCAATCGCGCCACACAGCGTCCCCAGGGCTGAGAAGCCCACGATACCGAAGAGCAGAACGAGCGCCAGCCCAAGCAGAGAAACCGAGAAGGACAGATCGAGCAGTGCAAGCGTGAGCGGAGCCACAACGGCTTCCACTATAGCCAGAAAACAGACATTACTCAGGAACTTTGCAAAAAACACCTGGCCGGGATCAATCGGACAGAGTAAGAGACCGGCAAAACAGTTGCGTTCCTGCTCAAGAATGAACGCGCGCTGGATGCTCAACATGCCGGCAAAGACAAGCGCGACCCAGAGCAGGGCGGAACCAAAGGCCGGTTGGTGCAGTTGCTCTGGAGTGAGGGCAAAGACAAACACCAGGATGATCAGCAGGGCCAGAACCAGCAGGGAGGACACCCGTTCTTTGGTCCGCAGTTCCAAGAGCAAATCTTTCCAAAGAATCGCCCACATGGGACCGCCTAGCGCGTGCACGCAGAGTAGATCTCGACAAACTCTTGCGGAGTTGGGAGGGCCACCTCGGATTGCCAGACAATCCGCCCACGGTGCAGGATGAGAGCGCGGGTACACAGATCCCGGCTGCGCTCAAAATCGTGCGAGGTGAGAATGACGGTTTTTTCCTGGCCCTTTGCCCGAGCCAGAGTGGCATGCAGGATCGCGAGCCCCCTGGGATCGAGGCCGGTGTCGGGTTCGTCGAGCAGGAGGAGGTCGGGGGCGTGTAAGAGAGCTCTGGCCAGACTGAGGCGCTGCTCCATCCCGCGCGAGAAATAACGGACCGGCATCGCCCGCCAGTCCTGGAGGCCGACATATTCCAGTTGTTGCGCAACACGGTCTGTGAGGTTCAGGATCTGATAAGCTTTCCCGTAAAATGTGAGATTCTCTTCCGGGGTGAGGTCCGGATACAGATAACTCTCGTGTCCGAGAAACCCGATTTTTCGCCGGACCGTCCGCTCGGAGGCGGCTGAGCCAAAGAGGGTCAGCCAGCCTGCGGTGGGTGTCAGCAGCGTCGCCAAGAGCCGCACCAGCGTGGTCTTGCCGGCCCCGTTCGGACCAAATATGCCGACCACCTCTGCGGGAGCAACACGGCACGACAGGTCGTTCAGAACCGGCGCCCACGCAAAGGTCTTGGAAAGATTTTGCGCCTCAACCACCCAAGTATTCATTTTGGTCTGCTGGGTCAGGACTCTGGAGGCCCCATGGCCCGAGTAGACTCAACAGACGTATTGCCCTGTTCTTTCCGGGTGAGCCGGTCGAGTTGCGCGAGTGCTTCAATTGCCCGCGCTTCGTATTTCTGCCGAATGAATTGGTAATCTTCGTCCGTGAGCTTACCCATTTGTTTGTCAAATTCCGCTTCTCTAATAGCGGCATAGGCGGCCGCTTTTTGTTTTTCCCACCGGATGAGGGGCTGTGCGGCCGGGAGAGGCTGGACGGACTCTGGCCGCACAGCCAGTAGAGGCCAGGCGACCAGGAAGGCAACCAGCCCCACCAGCACAATGCCGGCGGCATACAGCATGAAGGTCATGGCTCTCCGTTTAGCCCTCGAACGCCTCGAGCTCCTTTTTGAGTCGTTCCTGATACGGGTCCGTTGGAACGGAGGTGGTTGGAGGCGGTGCAGCTTGGGCCGAAGACCGATTTTTTGTCCAGCGACGTGCAATCAGGCCGAGACTGGCGGCACCAGTCAGGACAACCAGAAAAGGGGCTATCCAGGCAGCGAGATTGAAGCCCGATGCCGTCGGTACGGACAGCACTTTTTCTCCGTACCGCGTCACAAAAGAGGCCAGAATGGCTTCACGGGAGGCGCCTTGTTCAAGCTGCTCGGCAATCTGCTCTTTGGCCGGAATGGCGAAGCCGCACTGCAAGTGATTGCAGCTATGCACGGTCAGGCCACAGCTGCACTGGCAGGTGAGCGCAGCCTCCATCTCCTGATTCGTCGGAGGCGCAGCCTGGGCTGCGGAGTCAACCCAACAGACCCAGCAGACCCAACAGACCCAACAGACCAACAGACGTCTATTCCGCAACAGCTTCCCCCCGCATATCTGCCGATGCCCGTGCCAGGGCAAAGGCTTGTCGCTCTGCCGGATTCGGGGCCATGATGACACAGGTGCCTAGAATCAGGATCAGCCCCCCCATCCAAATCCAGGACACCAACGGGTTAATGAAAACCTGAAAGGTTGCCAGGCCCGACGGCTCATCGTAGCTACCGAGAACGAGATAGAGGTCTTCGACCAGGGTCGGTCGAATGTCGACCTCGGTGGTGGGCTGGTTCTGCTTTTTATAGAAGCGTTTCTCTGGATGCATGGTATCGATCTGCTGTCCGTCAACCAGAACCTGCACCGTGGCAACCTGAGCGGCAATATGCGCATCTTCCCTTTCTGTGATCCCCGTGTAGAGGAGGGTATAGCGGCCAACCTCAAAAGATTGCTCCGTACTCACGGTAATTTGTTTTTCAATCGTGAAGAGCGCCCCCCCCACCCCGAAAAAAATCAGGACCACACCGATATGCACAATATACCCACCGTACCGGCGTGGATTTTTGCCGACCAGACGGCCCAGAGCCTGAGGCGGGCTCTCGTGCAGCATCACTTGGCGGGCGCGGGTCCCACGGGAGAACTCCGCTATGATACCGGCCAGGACAAAGCCGGTCAGAGAAAAGATCACGACCGCGTAGTAGTTGCGGTAGCCCAGCACAAAAAGCAGGCCGCCCAGAAGCAGGCCAACCACAAGCGGAAGTGTAAACTGCCGTCTGAGGCTGCTCCAACTCGCCCGCCGCCAGGCAATAATCGGCCCAATACCGGTCAGGAACAGTAACATCACCCCGAGCGGGCCGTTTACCTGATTGAAAAATGGCGGACCGACCGTAATTTTCACACCCCGCACCCACTCGGACAGGATGGGGAAAATGGTTCCCCAAAAAGTGGCGAAGGCCAGACCCACGAGGAGGAGATTATTAAACAGGAAGGCCGCTTCACGGGATAACAGGGAGTCGAATTCATTCACACTCTTCAGGTCCGGCAGACGATAGAGCAGCAGCCCGATGGAAACGGTCAGGATAAAGGCCAGAAAGGTCAGGAAATAGGGTCCCAAGCCGGACTGGGTAAAAGAGTGGACGGAGGAAATCACCCCGCTGCGCGTCAGGAAGGTGCCGAAAATCGTCAGGACAAAGGTCAGGATGACCAAGGTCATATTCCAGACCTTGAGCATGTCTTTCTTTTCCTGGATCATGACCGAGTGGAGATAAGCGGTAGCGGTAAACCAGGGCATAATCGCCGCGTTCTCGACCGGATCCCACGCCCAGTAGCCACCCCAGCCCAGCACTTCGTAGGCCCAGCGTCCGCCCAGTAGATTCCCCAGAGACAGGAAAAACCAGGAGGTCAGGGCCCAGCGCCGGGTGGTCCTGATCCACACGTCGCCCAGTTTCCCCGTGGCCAGGGCGGCCAAGGCAAAAGCGAAGGGAACGGAGGCGCTGATAAAGCCTAAGTACAGGGCCGGAGGATGAATGGTCATCCAGTAATTCTGGAGCAATGGGTTGAGGTCCGAGCCTTCCTCCGGGATGAAGGACAGCCGTTCAAACGGCGGGGTGATAAAACACAACAGGCCGAGGAAAAATAAGGCAATAGTCATGAGCGTCGCCGTCACATACGGAATCAGTTCCTGGTTTCTGGCGCGATTCTGGAAGAGAACGATCACAGAAAAAAGGCAGTGAATCAGCGCCCAAAACAGAAGGGAGCCCTTTTGCCCGCCCCAAAACGCGGCGACCGTATAGTGTAGAGGCAGGGTGGAACTGGAGTAGCTCGCCACGTATTCGACATTAAAATCCCGGGTCAGAAGGGCGTGCAGCAGGGCGATTGACGCCACAACCACGCAACCGCCGACTGCGTAGGCAGCCTGGGTTCCGCTGGCAATCCACGCGGCCCTCCGTGTCCGAACGCCCCACAGGCTAATCACAATGGCGTAGACGGCTAATAGGCTCGCAAGATAGAGGGCAAGGGTGCCGAGATGGGTCATGGGTGAACCGTTCTTGATAGGAGACCGGGCTGGCAACGGAAAGACCGGGACGGCGGTCGGGCGGTGCTGAGAGAGGACTCAGCCTTCGATTTCGGGCTCATACTTTGAGGGACAACTCGTCATGATCGTCGAGGCAGCGAGTCGCTGGTCTGGCGCATACAGGCCCTCGACAATCACATCTCGACCCTCTGCAAACATATCCGGCAAAATTCCCTGATAGGAGACCGCGAGCCCCGGCGGGAGGGCACCGACGGGGATCGGGCCCGGCTCAATGGGCATCAGCCTGAATGTCAGATTGAGCGCCGCCGGATCCCACTGGACAGAGCCGCCCTGCACCCGCCCGGCGACCCGGACATCG
Organism: uncultured Binatia bacterium (SeqCode); assembly: GCA_965116085.1. GTDB lineage: Bacteria > Desulfobacterota > Binatia > Bin18 > Bin18 > Bin18. The sequence continues at coordinate 1,507,637 of OZ220487.1, read as the reverse complement.
GTATTGGTCAGCGTATCCTGGTTCAGGAGAAATTCATCCATGGTGAAGTAATACACTTTGGTTTCCTGGATGCTCGTATAGATCAGATAGCCAACCGCACCGACGATGAACAGGGCTCCTATCAGGAATTTGCTTTGCTTTGCTCCCATATTCCACAGCTAACCGATTTCGAGACCCTGCGCAAGCAAAGCCCGCGGGGAGGCGTAGCAGTGTCCTGGTTTGGAGCCCAACGTCTCCAATTTCAACCCGTACGGCCTCATTTGACGCCCGTCCACTAAGCGGACGGAGTTGCGGCCCTGCCCCTCACGGTGGAGATGGAATGTCAAGAGTGGAGAGACGCAGGCGGAGGTCACGGACGGCCTGGGGCCGAGCCGGTCAAGTCGATGGAGCGCGTTGCGGACCGACCTCAATGGCCAGTTTCTGTGCGCCAGTGGGCTGGTACAGTAGGCTTTTGGCAAGTTGGGAATCAAGGAGACAGGAAGTATCCTCCATTCGGTGGGCCGCTCTGCGGATGACTGGCCTGGGATAGACGCGGGTCGCGATGGGAATGGAATCGGAGAGGGAGAACTGTGTCTCCATCTTGTAGAGAGATGATGCATAGGCAGTTCTTCGGGACCTTGATGCCGAAGGACTTGGTCGTGTCAGGAAATTCTGTGCGGAGGAGGGAGGTTCTGTAGTCCTTGATGTCCTTGGGCTCTTCATGGGGGAGGGAGGCGCGCGGCCGCAAGCAGGGTCAAACACGCTGTGAGCAGGAGTGACCGCATTGGTAGCGCCTGACCTATCAAAAACTCATCGATAACGCAGAGCCAACATGATGGAGCGGGAACACCATGGTCGCCGAAGGAAATAGTCCCCGTTCATTGTGCACGCTTCGACCAGTCTGCACAGGAGAGGTAAAGCTCCACACGGCCTTTCTTCCGGCTACCCAGGCGTTTTTGTTTGGACGGCGGTGGCTGGTAAACCTTTGCAATGGAGGGAGGGTCGTGCTTGTTTAAGAAATTCTGTATTTTGTGAATGCAGGCGACAAAGTTTTCTGCGAGTGCTCTATGGCAGGCGCGTCCGACTACAAGAAAGAGGCCAACACCGGCCTCCATCACCGCATCTCGTTCATTCTGCCGATAGCGGATGCGCTTATCTTTTGAGATGGCAAGCCACCCTCTTTGCCCAACCATTCGCAACCAGGTATCGTCCGACGTGTGATTGTCTGCGAAATGGTCATCATGTTTTTCAACACGCAGCCCGGCCTCAGATACAATTCGGGGGAACAGCGCACCGAGGTCACGGTCTGTAAAGAAGATCATGCCTAGGCTGCCTGTTCATAGACGATGGCTCCTTCTACTTCCGTCATTTTGAGGCCATAATCTCTTGCGACTTCTTCCTCACTTTCGCCAGCATCAATACGGTCAACAATCGCTGCCGTTGAAATCCCACGGCGATCAATGATGGGACGACCAAAGGCAATACGTGGGTCAATGACAATCATACTCTTGGTACCAGTAGGGGCAGGATAGAGACGTGCTGGAAGAGACTGTTTATCAAACGTAATCCGTTTTAGATGGTCTTTGAGGATGATCTTCATCGCGCTTTGCCCTGCCCCCGAGAGATTGATGAGATTGCTATATTTTTCAAGAAACACATTACCCGCGCCTGCGCGTAATTTAGGGTTGAGCAACAATCTCTTCATGCGAAAGGTCTGTTCTGCAAAGTCGATCGCTTTCCGTGCAGCCGCAATGGAGACGTAGTGTTTTGTTCTCAGCGCTCGCAAGGTATACGCTTCGATTAGATTATTGAAGGAAAGACGCGGGGGGTGAGACTCTGGCGGAGAGATGAGGGCGGGGAAGGGGGGGCGGCCCGAGTCCTGAGTGTAGGATTGGCCTGCAACCCATGCGCGAAGCGTTTGTGGAGGGATACGAATATACCGAGCGGCCTCGGCTACCGTATATGCGGCGATATCTCGAGGGTCTTTCCCCCCCATATATTCCTCCGTTCTGTGAGTGACATCTCGACGAGAAATCGCTGGCTGGGCTGGCATCTTCGTCTGCGGTGCTGTGCGCTTCTACATCGCTGAAGGCGCACCCGCCATCACCGTCTTGGCCATCCCCTCAAGCTGTCCTGCCGCATCCTTACCTTCCATGACCTTCCGCGGACTCGGACTCTCGTGGGCGTGAGTCATCCATGCCCTGGACCATAACTCTGGAGAGGGACATCCAAAGTTACCCTTCATCTGGTATTGGTCTATCCCCCTTCATATTCTTTCTCCCTATTGAGCAGGAAGTAAGCGGAAAGTATGGAGTTAGTCAAGTATGTTATTGCCTCAATCAGGGCACCACCCAAGACGGTGGCGTCTCACTTTTGACCATAACTCCTTATTGATTGGCCAAAAAATTCAACCTGAGACACTCCCCCCAAGGCGTGTTTGATTTGACTTTCCACCCCTGTTTCTGTATGTGGGGAAAGTTGGACAAAATAGAGTGAGCTAGCATGTTTGAGGCCTTGGGAGAAAAGCTGGACAGGGTGCTGCGCCGGGTGCGCGGACACACCAGACTGACCGAAAAGAACATTGATGAAGCGCTGCGTGAAGTGCGGCTGGCCCTGTTGGAAGCGGATGTCAACTTTCGCGTGGTCAGAGACTTTGTCGAACGGATTCGGACGCAGGCCCTCGGTCAGGAGGTGCTCGCCAGCCTGTCGCCCGGTCAACAACTCATTAAAATCGTCAACACCGAGCTGGTCGCACTCCTGGGTGGAGAGCGGACCGAATTGAATCTGTCGGCTCGGCCCCCAGTCGTCATCCTGCTCGTTGGCCTGAACGGTTCCGGGAAGACGACAACAGCGGGGAAACTCGCCCGCTATCTGACCCTCGAACGAAAACGCACCCCTTACCTGATTCCGGCCGATACCTTCCGTCCGGCCGCGATCGATCAACTCACCATTCTCGCCCAAGAACTCGGCGTCCCGGTCCATCCGACCCCGAACGACGGCTCGGCTCCGGACTCGATTGTCGTTGCCCAAGCCGGGATTGCCGAGGCGCAAAAGCGGGGCTGTGATGTTGCGGTGGTCGATACCGCCGGTCGCCTGCAGGTCGACGACGAGTTGATGGCCGACCTGGAACGGATGAAAACGCGGCTTCAGCCGCATCAAACCCTGCTGGTGGCCGACGCCATGACCGGCCAGGAAGCAGTGAATGTCGCGCAAGGCTTTCATCAGCGTCTCTCCATCGACGGCATCATTCTGACCAAAATCGAGGGGGATGCCCGGGGCGGGGCCGCCCTGTCCTTACGCTCCGTAACCGGCGCGCCCATTCTGTTTGCCGGTATTGGGGAAAAACTCGACGCCCTGGAGCCTTTTCACCCGGACCGCGTTGCCTCGCGTATTCTCGGCATGGGTGACGTACTGTCGTTGGTCGAAAAGGCCGAAAAGATATACGACCAGCAGCAGGCCGAGGTGCTGGAAAAGAAACTCCGGAAAAATCAGTTTACCCTGGAAGATTTTCAAGAGCAGATGCGCATGGTCCGCCAGATGGGCTCGATCACAGACTTGGTGGGTCTCCTGCCTGGGGCGAAGAAGATGCTCAAGGGTACCGATATGAAGGGGGCGGAAAAAGAGTTCAAACATGTTGAGGCAATCATCAGTTCCATGACAAAAGAAGAGCGACGGAAGCCCGAACTCCTGAACGGCAGCCGCCGCAAGCGGATTGCCAAGGGCAGTGGCACCTCGGTGGTTGCAGTCAATCGGTTCCTCAAGCAATATCTCGAGGCAAAAAAGATGATGAGGAGGCTTTCCGGGGCCGGCGGAGGAAAAAAGAAGAAGAAACGCCTTTCCCTCCCGGCCTGGGGACACTGAAAAATTATGGTAAAGATTCGACTGGCTCGGCACGGGGCGAAGAAGCGCCCCTTCTATCGTATTGTTGCTGCGGACTCACGGTCGCCGCGGGACGGGCGATTCCTCGAACGGCTTGGCTCGTATGACCCAACTCAGAACCCAGCCCTGATCAAGATTAAGCATGACCGGCTTGCAGAGTGGCTGAAGAACGGAGCTCAACCGACTGAGACAGTCGCTCAAATCATAAAGAAGGCAAGGCGCATGCAGGAATCCTGAGTCTGGGGTACGGGGAGAAGACTATGAAAGACCTTGTTGCATACCTCGCCAAGGCGCTGGTGAACAACCCGGATGAAGTTGAGGTCTCAGAAATCCAAGGAGAAACCGCGGCCATCCTTGAGCTGCGCGTAGCCAAGGAAGACCTAGGCCGTATCATCGGCAAACAGGGGCGTACGGCAAAATCGATTCGGACCCTGCTCAATGCGGCAGCTTCCCGTACAAACCGCAAAGTTGTCCTTGAGATCGTCGAAGAAAAATAGTCGCCCAAGCCCATCCACACGGATTGAACTTGGTCGTGTGGTCAATACGCATGGTGTTCGGGGAGAGGTTCGCTTCCTCCCCCACGCCCCCCCCTGCCCGACATTACGGCCCGGCCTGCGGGTTACGCTGAGAAAGACGGACGCCTCGGAAGAGGGCTTCGCACTGAGACAGGTCCGGCCGCATGCGTCCGGCCGCCTTTTGAAGTTTGTCGAGGTAGAGTCTCGCAATCGGGCCGAGACGCTCCGCGGGGCGAGCCTGTTCGTGGCCGAGACGGACTTACCCCAACTCCGGGCGGGTGAGTTCTACCACTATCAGGTGATCGGTCTGCCCATCCGAACGTTGACGCAAGAATCTATCGGGACTATTGCAGAGATTCTGACGACTCCGGGCCACGATGTCTTCGTGGTGCGGAATGGGCCGAACGAATATCTGATCCCGGTCGTTGAAGAGGTGATACGGATGATCGCCATTGAGGATCGCCAAGTCATTATCGATCCCCCCGAAGGACTCCTCGAATAGCCATATGCAGTTTCACATCATTACCATTTTTCCAGAATGGTTCACCTCACCCCTCTCGACCGGCTTGTTACAGAAAGCCCAAGACAAGGCTATCCTCTCGTTTTGTGTGCACAATCTGCGTGATCATGCACCGGGCAAACATCGCTCAACGGACGATACGCCCTATGGGGGGAGCTGGGGCATGGTGATGACCCCGGAGCCCCTGGTCAATGCAATTGAGGCAGTGAGTGTGCCTCTCAGCAATCCGAGGCGTATTTTCCTCTCTCCCCAAGGACAGCCGCTTTCCCAGACCAAAACGGCCGAACTGGCGGCCTACGAAGCGCTGGTCCTGGTCTGTGGCCGCTATGAAGGAGTAGACGAGCGGGTTCTGGCCTTTGTCGATGAAGAGATTTCCATTGGAGACTATATTGTCAGCGGTGGAGAAGTGGCGGCCCTCGTCTTGATCGACGCCGTTGCCCGGCTCGTACCGGGTGTGGTCGGGCGGAGAGAATCAACCGAAGAGGAATCTTTTAGTGCGGGATTGCTCGAATATCCGCAGTATACCCGACCGGAAGAGTTCCGTGGTCTGTCGGTTCCAGGCGTGCTGTTATCCGGCCATCATGCAGACATAACCCGGTGGCGACGCAGACAGGCACTTATCCGGACCCGTACACGTCGGCCGGACCTGCTCGAAAAGGCGGACCTGAGCCCCGAGGAGCAACGTTGGCTCACGCATATGGATGAGACCGAGATATAGGTCCGGGACCGCACAGCGCAGGCGCTTATGGCCGACGTTTATATCGCACTGATTCATCATCCTGTGTACGACAAAACGCAGAAAGTCGTGACCACCTCCATTACCAATATGGACATTCACGACCTTGCCCGGTCGGCATTAACCTACGGGGTCAAACAATATTTCGTGGTCCACCCGGTCCGGGCGCTTCAGGCCCTGGCGGAAAAAATTCTCGACCATTGGCAGAACGGGCATGGCAGCGTGTACAATGCGACCCGCAGAGACGCGCTCTCCATTGTCTCCCTGGCTGACTCGCTTGAGGAGGTTCGGGCGGTCATTACCCGGAGCGCAGGCCAGCCGCCGCGTGTCATTGCGACGTCGGCAAAAAGTGGAGAAGGCCGTCTGGGTTTTGCGGACCTGCGTGAAAGTCTGAAACACGAGCGGGGTCCTATCCTCCTGCTTTTGGGGACCGGCTGGGGGCTGACACAGGAGGTCTGTGCCCAGGCAGAGGCCATTCTTGAGCCCATCCAAGGGCATGGAGCGTATAACCACCTGTCCGTCCGTGCAGCGGCGGCCATTATGCTCGATCGCCTGCTGGGAACACCATCTTGACCGCCTGCCAGGAGCAGGGTAGTACAAGGAGGGCAGTAAACCCTCGCCGTCCGTACTCAACAAACACACGGCTCTAGCAATACTGCATCTCTCTGTCTCAGGTGGGGCATAACCTGATCGTTCGTCCCGCCTGCCGCAAAGAGCGCGGAGGAGAACAGCACCATGAGTAACCTACTTGCCGCCATTGAGGCCAAACAGCAGAAGACTGATATTCCTGATTTCAAGGCAGGGGATACCGTGCGCGTCCATGCCAAGATCACTGAGGGCGACAAAGAGCGGGTTCAGGTCTTTGAGGGAGCGGTCATCAGCCGCTCGAACGGCAAGGGCAACCGGGCGACCTTCACGGTTCGGAAAATGTCCTACGGGGTTGGGGTCGAGCGTATTTTTCCCTTGCACTCCCCACGTATCGAGAAGATCGAAGTCATCGCTCGGGGGAGGGTCCGGCGGGCCAAGCTCTACTATCTGCGTCAACGCTCCGGGAAGGCGGCCCGTATCAAAGGCACCCGTCTCCAAACGCCCGAGGTCGGCGCGATGAGCGAGGTCATTGCCCTGGCTCAAAAAGCGCAGACACCGGACCGGTCCGAAGAAGCCAAGGAATAATCCTCGCCCGCGACGGGCCCGCGCGGTGTCCGTCGGTCTGTCTATTCCGTGCCGTCAGGGGGCGCAGCGGCCTGTGCCCGGCGCACACGTCGCTGCCACCATACCAGCCCGCCCGTTACGAGGCCGAGCAGCCAAACCGTCGCATAGCCATACTCTGACGTTGCATACAGCATCAACTCGTCAAACCGCCCGATGAGCAACGACATCCGCGCCATAACGGTATAGCCGAAGGCCGCGCCGAAGGAGACCATGAGAAAGCACATCCCGAGGCGAGCCACGCGACGCATGCTCCCCGTATGCTCGATCGAAAAGAAAAAATAGACGAGAACGCTGACCACGCCAATCAGGATGAGAGCGGTGTTCAGTTCAGCCAGACCGAAGCTAGCCCCTGCAGGGTCGGCCGCAACAAGGGGCTTCAGCGTCCCCTGAACCTGTTGCAGCACGAACGAAGAGAGCAGGCGTGGAATCGCCACCCCTGAACTTACGCCTAGAATAAAGGCGAACGCGAGACGACTGGTCCAGGCCAGGCGGGGCGAAAATCGGGCTAACATCGACAGGCCAAGAACGAGTGGTATGACCAGGCGCCATTCGTGCTGCTCGATAAGCGGCACGGCGAGCTTTTTGAGCATGACCTCATGATAGGTGATGACCAACAGATAGCCGACCGACGCGCCGACAAAGATGTGCTCACCCAACTTGAAGAACGGATTGTCCCGGTACAGAAACGAATAGATGCACAGGCTTAAACCCGTGGCCACCCAGGCCCCGCACAGCGTCTCAGGACTCATAGGCGCCTAGGGGTCGACGTGTCCGGCGTCTGCATGTCTGGTAGAAGACACGTTTACTCTTTTCTCCCGCTCAGCAGATAGCAGAGGTTGCAGACGATGATCAGGCCGATAATCAGAAAATGGGTAGCTGACTGCGCATCCATGCCTGCGGTTGCCTTGCCGGTCTGATCAAGGAGGGCTTCATATTCGGCCGCACCACGGAGTCCGCCGAGCAGGCCGTTGATTTGTCCGGTTTGCAGCAAGGGATAAAACTTGGGCGCGCTGACTGCGGTACAGCCCCCACCCAGCTCAAAACCATACTTTTCCCTGCCGTAGACATACCAGGTGTCGAGGCCGGGAAAGCCGGCGCTGAGACTGATGGCGTAGTCAATATCGCGTAAGCTGCGAACCCCTGCGAGCACGGGTAGCGCCTCGGTTTTTCGGCCTGCGTAGTCGGTCGGAAAGGCGGCGGTCAGGCTCTGCCCCAGACTGATAATGGCGTTGGCCTCCCCAGGTCCATAACCGAGGAAGACATAGTCTGTCCCGTCCTTTTTCCCGGCCTCCGCAGCCCCGCGTGCAACCGCAGACTCCGCCATACTCGTGCCCGCCGGCCATAGGGTCAGGGCCACGACCCGCAGGTTTCTGGCAAAAGCGTGGCGTAAGAGAGCAACGGTCATCGGGTAGAGTTCTGGCTTTGAGGCGGGGTCGTAATCTAGCGACAAGAGCACCACCGAGCGCTCGGGCAGGCGCTCCAGCGCCTCGTGCAGTTGCTGCGTTTCCGGCGAAATACGGACGGGCAGTCCAAGCGGGTAGAGCAAAGGCAGCACCGTCACCACGCCCATCAGCCCAAAGATGAAACGCCGGTCCAATTGCAACAGGCGAGCAGCAAATTCACGCACCGTCACCTCCGCCCAGATGGGCGCGCTCAATCCCAAAAATGATCTTGATCGAAGTGGCGATGGCGCCCAAGCTGACGCCGATCAGAATCCCGCGCTGTGCTGCCGTGTTCGGCACGGTCATCACCCAGTCGGCAAGTGCACCGACTCCGGGCAGGAGCGACTCCCCCAGAGGCACCCGCCCCGCCATCACCACGACCGCCGCACCGAGGAGAATCGTCGCTTCAAGCGTGCGCGCCCGAAAGGCCCGGTAGGCCGCAGATGCAACAAAAAAAGCCAAGAGCGAGAACACCGTTCCCTGAAGCGCAACCAGGACATAGTCGTACAGCCAGCCAAAAAACGTTCCCTCAGCCTTTCCCTCAGCCCACAGCCCGGCACCGAATACCGTCAGCATCGACACATACAGCACGGCACTATAGCCCCAGCCCGATTCCTGGCGTGCGATTTTCCGGTAATGCGATGACAGCAAGCTTCCGACGCCGAGCACGATGGCGAATCCGGCAATAATTTGACTCCAGAGCGAAATCTCCTGCAGAAAATACTCTGAGGCAGGATGGGGCACATAGTATTGCAGGACCAACGACAACCCGAATACGAACGTCACCAAGAGGGGCAGGGTCTGTTGCCAGAAACGCATCTTCCTCCCATCCGTCTCTAGCGAAAATCGTGAAATATCTGTACGGCGGTCTCCCCGATGGTCACGCCAGTCACCTCGCCGAAGGTGAGTAGCCCTGCTCCCACCACCAGACCGACAAGTAAAAAGCCCTTCCCCAAATCCTGGCCACGGAGCGCGCCGACCAGCGCGGGGTCACGCGAAAGATACGCGCTGGCGGCGTACAGTTCCTCACCGATCAGGGTGTAATCACACGTCGCAACAAAAAACGGCAACTGATGCTCGGCATCCGTCCCGGCAATCTGCATCGCGCCGGTTGCGGCACCGGTCTCGGCTAACAGGAGCGACTCCGCATAGTAATAGCCCATGAAAAAATGCGTTGCGGGCCGCTCGCGCAGCATGATGCCGTCAACCGCGGCCGTGTAGGCAAACTGGTCGGCCGCAATGAAAAAATTACTCTCGTCAGCAGAGGCATCCGGCCGCCCGGCCGCCCGATAGGCGTCTTTGACCATGTCCTGGGCAATGGCCATGACAATGGGCGAGCGGTGCGGGACGGTGATGGCGGTCCCGGACACGGCCGCCCGCTTCGCCACCTCGCCCAGCAGAACGGTGGCTGCAATCGTGGCCATATTGGACGCGTCACCGCGACCGGTCAACTCGCCACTGCCAGTCAGGTAGAGAATCGGGCGGCCCGCTTCCGCCGTTCGGCTAACCGCTTCCTCAATGGCGTCAATACCGGGAATACGGCGGAGAAAGAGCGCAGGCTGTGTCCGGGCCGAGCGGATCGAGAGCAGTACACTCGCACCGAAGGCAAGCATGAAGAGAAAATGGTTGAGCTTGGCCCACCGAAACCAGTTCGGCTGCGGCACGGCGGAGAACACCGGACTCTCGAATTGCTCGCCCCCGACGCCCACTCGAATTTTCACAAAGTAGCGGGTCCCATCCAGCAGCGGACGGGCGGCGGACGTACGGATCTGAAAGAAATGCGTCCGCGGTTGCGAGCTGCCGCTCACCCACCACGGAGCCGCGCGGTCCTTTTCGTAGTGAGTATCGGCCGGAATCGTGGCAACCGGCTGAAATACGCCCTGCTCCCGGTCGCTGAGCACAATCTGGTAATCAGCCTCCCGCGTCCCTTCAAACTCCCCTTGCCAGCGCAGGCCGATGCTGCCCCCACCATCTCCCGGCATATCAAAGGCTTCGCCTGTCAGAAGAGGGCTGGCGGCCAGTGCCCGCATCTCCAACAAAACGACGCATACCAGTCCAAGGAGGAGGAGCGAGCCGGGCCGATTGCTTCGGTACCGGGGGCCGGTGGACGAGTCAGGGGTGTTGAACAAGAGGTCCATCCGCGCTGTCAGGATGACACCCCGGTTTTCGGCGGGACGGGTTTCCCGGTCGAATATGGAGAGGGGGACCGCTCCTGAATCAGTCCAACGAGTCGTGATACGCCATCTCTCCGCTCCAGTATGCTGGCCAAGCGTTCCGTTTCCGCCGGCGCACACACCAGATCAAGAAGAGGCCGCAGCCCGTGAATGAGCTGGCTGCTCAGGAAATTGAGCGGCTCGCTGGATGCGAGCAAGAGGACCGCCGGCGTCTCAAGTCTCCGGCTCACAATGGCGTCGGCTATTTCCTGCAGAAGCTGAAGGTCCGGTGTGGAGAGTGGGGTGGCTGTTCGGCCAGTGGCAAACGCATGCGCCATCGCACGCTGAAAACGGCCCCAGAGCAGTGCACCAAGCATACTCCTCCATATGGCAAATTTGGGAGGGGCGGACAATCCCAACCCCGCCTCCTCCGTCCGAGCTGACTCGCTGCCCCCTCGAAGTCGGACTTGATATTCCTCGACAATCCAGGGATGCCCCGGCAATGGCTCACGGCCTATTGCCTCGCGTATCGGCCCGAACACACGTCGCGTTTGCGTCCGACTTCGACCCGTTACGCGGCGGCCGCTCGGATCAGGGGAATCCTGCGGAGGATAGACAGTCAGAGGAGCAAGACCGAGCGCAAACGGGATGAGGACTCATTCCCCTGACGGGCACCGAGCAGGCCTCCCCCCCCCTCCTAGACCGTCTCGGCCTCATGCCCTCGGCCTTGTCAGACCTCCGCCGTACCCTCATGCGAGTCCCCGTCGACCTTGAAAACCCACGATAAAAACCCTGTCCCCAAAGGAATGACCCGCGCCTGCGCCTACTAACTCGGCCGCATGCCGTCGAGCTGCCTCAATGTCATCACGGGCGACGTAGTCTCGCATAATACCGGCGGGGTCTTCTCCCGCAGCGGGGGTGTCCAACACGACAGCAACCACGATGCGCGGCCCCGTGATGCAGTCTTCTCCGTGACAAATCTTGAGATCCACGTGAAGACGCGCTCTCCAATTCACCCCTGTCTCCCCTTTGCTTGGCAGGACCCTGCGCCCCCCGGGCTGCCACTCTTTACTATTCAGCAGATAGCTGAACGCCAAACGCTCAGCTATGATACCCGCCACTTTTTTGACCGCGATACTTGAGGATACACGCATGCCACAGCCCTACGACATCATTATCATTGGCGGCGGCGCGGCCGGATTCACGGCCGGCCTGTACGCGGCGCGTGACCGCTGCCGGGCACTCCTGCTTGAGCGCTTTTCTGCTGGCGGACAGGTGCTCAACTGCGAGCATATCGAGAACTATCCGGGGTTCCCGGATGGCGTCGCCGGCTATACCCTGGGACCGTTGTTGCAACAGCAGGCCACCAGTCTTGGGCTTGAGATGCAATTGACAGAGGTCAGTGCGGTACAACGGGACGGCGAAGTGCTCGTGCTGCAAACGGACAGCGGGGCCTTGCACACTAGAGCCCTGATCATCGCCACCGGATCGAGTTTCTCGACGCTGGGCATTCCAGGCGAGGAAGAATTCGCTGGCAAAGGCGTCTCGCACTGCGCGGCCTGTGACGGCGCGTTTTTTCCGGACCAGCCGGTGGCGGTTGTGGGCGGAGGGGATGCCGCGATTGATGAAGGACTCCATCTCACCCGATACGCCTCGCACGTCACGGTCATTCATCGACGTGCGGCGTTGCGCGCCTGCCGACTTTTGCAGGAACGGGCACAGATGAACGACAAGCTCTCCTTTTGCTGGAACAGCGTGGTGCGGGCGATCGAAGGCCACACCGGAGTCGAACGGATACAACTCGAAGACGTGACGACGGGACAGTCTTCCCGTCTGTACACCGCCGGCGTCTTTCTTTACATCGGCCTGACGGCCAATACGCAATTTCTGGGAGACTTGGTTCCGCGCCGTGCAAAGGGGCAGATCGTGACCGATCTCTGGATGCGGACGGCGACGCCCGGCGTCCTGGCCGCAGGTGATGTCCGCAGTGATTCGTCACGGCAACTCGTGTCTGCGGCCGGAGATGGCGCCACAGCCGCCCTTGCAGCAATTCGTTATGTGCGTACTAATGAGTGGACAAGCCAGACGAAAGTGCGCTGACCCTAACACAGAACGAGGATGCGTCTATTATGAACTACGTACCATACGTGATTGAGCAAACCGGTCGGGGCGAGCGAACCTATGATATCTATTCCCGCTTGCTGAAAGACCGGATTATTTTTCTTGGCTCCGAGGTCGACGACGCGGTTGCCGATGTGATCGCCGCCCAACTCCTCTTCCTCGAATCTGAAGATCCCGAACAGGATATTCACCTGTATGTGAACTCGCCGGGCGGCTCGGTGACGGCCGGGCTGGCTATCTATGACACCATGCAGTACGTCACCCCCGACGTGTCTACCATGTGTGTCGGCCAAGCGGCCAGCATGGGCGCGGTACTTCTGACCGCCGGGGCACCGGGGAAACGGTTCGCCCTGCCGCATTCCCGGATCATGCTGCACCAACCGCTCGGCGGCGTGCAGGGGCAGGCAACCGATATCGACATCCATGCCAGAGAAGTGCTGCGCATACGGGAAGAGCTCAATCACCTCCTTGTCAAACATACCGGCCAGACCCTCGAGAGAATTGAGAAGGATACGGACCGGGATATGTTCATGACCTCCGCACAGGCATTGGATTACGGTGTGATTGATGAGGTCGTCTCCAACCGGAGGCAAGACACCGACGAGGAGGGGAAGAAAAAAGGCAAGTAACCGCTTCGACGCACTCCGATACGGGAGAGACAGGCCACCCTACCCGGCGGCGTCCTCCCCGTATAAATGACACCAGACGCTATGCTCGGCTGCCCCCTGCCCGCTGCGGACAAGCGGCGGCGGGATGGTCCTGCAGCGCTCCATGGCCTGAGGGCAGCGGGTGTGAAACGCACAGCCCGACGGCGGAGTCAGGGGAGAGGGCACATCGCCGGTCAGGACGGTCCGCTGGGTCTGGACCGTCGGGTCGGGAACGGGATTGGCCGACATGAGCGCCAGGGTGTAGGGGTGCTGGGGGTTGCGAAAGAGTTCGCCGACCGGAGCGACTTCGACCAGCTTGCCGAGGTACATCACGGCCACCCGGTCGGCGATATACTCGACCACGTTCAGGTCGTGGGAAATAAATAAATACGAAAGCCCCAGATCGTTTTGCAGGTCCTGGAGCAGGTTCAGAATCTGGGCCTGAATGGAAACGTCCAGTGCCGAGACTGGCTCGTCACATACGATAAACTGCGGCTCCAGGGCCAACGCGCGTGCAATGCCGATACGTTGCCGCTGTCCGCCGGAAAATTCGTGCGGATAGCGAGGTCGATACGTTGCCGAAAGGCCGACCCGCGCCAACAGCGCACTGACCTGGCGGTCCAGCGCCGCGCCCCGCGCCAGACCGTGCACCTTGAGCGCCTCGCCGATGATCGCGCCGACCGTCATACGCGGGTTCAGCGAGCTGTACGGATCCTGGAAGATCATCTGCATCCGCTGCCGGGCCTGACGCATCTGCGCAGCGGAAAACTGGCAAAGATCCTGGCCTTGGAAAAACACCTCACCGCCGGTCGGTTCGATGAGCCGCAGGAGTGTGCGGCCGACTGTGGTTTTGCCGCAGCCCGACTCGCCGACCAAGCCAAAGGTTTCTCGGGGCTGAATGGTAAACGACACCTCATCCACTGCCTTGACCCAGGCCGAGACGCGCGAGAGGACGCCGCCGCGGACCGGAAAATATTTCTTGAGGTTGCGGAGTTCAACCAGAGGGGGAGGTGCCATGGATTGCTTTCCGTCCTCTAATCCCTCGCTCCTGCTCCCTCATGCAACCAGCACGCGGCCTCGTGACCGGGTTCTACTACGCCCAGTACTGGCGGCTTGGTCGGGCAGTCATCAAGCCTTGCCGGACAGCGGGCGGCAAAGGCGCAACCCGGCGGATAATGTAAGGGCGACGGCACACTGCCGGTGATCGCGGCGAGGCGCTCGGAGCGATGACCGCGGCGCGGCACGGCGTGGAGCAGCGCCTGGGTGTAGGGGTGCAACGGGTTTTGAAACAGCGGACGAACTTGGGCGCGTTCGATAATTTTTCCCGCGTACATGACCACCACGTCCCGGGCAAACTGCGCCACAACCCCGAGGTTATGCGTAATCAGGAGAATCGCCATGCCCATCTCGTCCTGGAGTCGGGTGAGCAAATCGAGAATCTGCGCCTGAACCGTGACATCCAGGGCGGTGGTCGGTTCGTCGGCAATGAGCAGATCCGGGCGACAGGCCAGCGCCATGGCGATCATCACGCGCTGTTTCATGCCCCCGGACAACTCGTGCGGATAGTGTTCGAGTCGTTGCCGCGGAGAGGAAATCCCGACCGTTTCCAGCAAGTGCCCGGCCGCCTGGTTGGCCTCGCGTACCGACAGTCCCTGATGGAGCCGAAACACTTCGCCGATCTGATGACCAACGGTGAAAACCGGATTCAGCGAGGTCATGGGCTCCTGGAAGATCATACCGATAGATTTCCCCCGAATGGAGCGCAACTCAGCCTCGGATAACTGCGCCAGATCGCGACCATTGTACACCAGGGAGCCGCTGACGATACGCCCCGGAGATTCGACTAGGCGCATAATGGACAGGGCGGTGGCGGATTTGCCACAGCCCGACTCACCGACGAGCGCCAAGGTCTGGCCCGGCTGGATCTCAAGGTCGACTCCCCGGACCGCTCTGACTTCACCTTGCTCGGTGAAAAAGGAGACGTGCAGGTCGGAAATGGTGAGAAGCGGCTGGGCCATAGCGTTCAGCGATTCCGCAGGCGCGGGTTGAGGGCCTCGCGCAGCCCTTCGCCAACCAGATTAAACGCCAGAACAACGAGAAAGATGGCGAGGCCGGGAATAAAGAACAACCACGGCGCATCAAAGATGAACCCCCGGCCGCCGGCCAGGATATTGCCCCAGGTCGCATACGGCGGCTGCACCCCGAACCCGAGAAAGCTGAGGCCCGACTCGGTCAGAATGGCGCCGGCCACACCGATAGTGGCCGAGACCAGGACCGGGGCGATCGCGTTCGGGACCATATGCCGAAAAATGATCCGCCTCTCGGGCAAGCCCAGGGCCTGGGCGGCCACCACAAAGTCCTGTTCCCGCAGGGCCAAGAACTCGGCCCGCACGAAACGCGCCGTCGCCATCCAACTGGTCAGCCCAATCACGACCATGATGTTATAGATGCTCGGCGGGAGGAGGGCCACGACGGTCAGAATCAGAAAAAACGTCGGAAAGCACAACATGATGTCGGTGAAGCGCATGATGAGGGTATCGACCGAGACCAGGCCGAGCTTGACGTTCCCGTAGAAACCGGACAGACCGCCGAGAACGATGCCGATTGTGACCGAGATGCCGACCGCAATAAAGCCGATCGATAGGGACACAAACGCGCCCTGCAACATGCGCGCAAACACGTCCCTGCCCAGCTCGTCCGTTCCGAGCAGATAAATCCCTCCGAGCGGGTGGTGGGCGGCCGGGATGAGCGCCGGGGACACGGAGGAGAAGGGCGGCAGGAATTTATCCGGCAGGCGAACGGTGGTCGGATCGAAAACGATAACCCACTCGGTCAAGGCCTTCCCAGCGGCGGCCATCGCGACCAGCAGGACCAGGACGGCCAAGCCGCCGAGGGCGAGCCGGTCTGTCTGAAAGATGCGCCAAGCTTCCTGCAGCGGCGTTTCCGATTTCGGCAACTCCGCCTCCCCTTCGAGCGGGCCAGTATGATGAATCTGTTCGGCCATGGTCATTGCAACCGAATACGCGGATCAACCACGGCGTAGAGGATGTCCGAGACAAGGGTGCCGGCCAGTGTCAGCGTTGCGGCGATGAAATTAAGCGTCAGGATAACAGGAAAATCCCGGGCGAGAATTGCCTCGTAGCCCAGCCGCCCGAGTCCCGGCCAAGCAAAGATCTGCTCAAAGATCACCGAGCCGCCGATCAGGCTCGGCAACAAAAAGCCGAACATCGTCACAAACGGCAGCAACGCGTTCCGCAAGGCGTGGCGGTAGATCACGCTCTCTTCGGGCAACCCCTTGGCCCGCGCGGTGCGCACATAATCCTGGCGCACCACTTCGAGCATCTGGGAGCGGACGTAGCGGGACAGAATGGCAATACCGGCAATCGCCGACATCATGGAGGGCACGACCAGATGCCACAGCCGGTCCATCCAGCGGAAGGCCGGCTGTGCGTGGTCCATACCAAAGGTGCGCATGCCGATGATGGGCACATTGAAGAGGTCCACGACCCACTGAATGGCGAGGTAGGACAGAAAAAAACCGGGGACGGAGATGAAGGCGTAAGCAACGACGGTCGTAGTGCGATCAAAGAGCGAGCCACGCCGGATGGCCGCCTGGATCCCGGTCGGAAAAGAGAGGCTCCACACAATCAGCGTGGCACAGATGAAGAGCGGCAGGGAGTTGAGAAACCGGTGCCAGATTTTGGGCAGCACCGGCTGGCTGTCCTTGAACGATTTCAACTCGCCGGTTGCCAGGTCGCGCAGCCAGTAGACGTACTGCACGGACAGGGGTTCGTCCAGGTGGAAGGCGGCGCGGATACGCGCAATGTCCTCGGGCTTCATGCGCGGGTTGGCGGGATCGACCTCGCTGGGCTCACCGGGCGCGAGATGGACGATCGAGAAGGCGACCATTGATATGACGACCAGGAGAACGAGGCGCTGGAGAATGGCGCGCAACAGAAAAACCCACATACGTCGTCTGTCCTAAAAGTCGGGCGTGAATTCGAGTTTGCGCCACTTGTTGAAATAAAACGCGATATTGCCACTCTTGGTCGGGTGGATTTTCGTATAGCGTTCGCGGCCGTCGGCCTCTCTCTCGACCAGGACGATTTTCTTGTCCAGGACACGGGTTGTCAGCCCGACGTACAAAAAGGTGTAGGGCTGATCGTCGGCGATCACCCGGTGCAGGCGATGGGCCAGAGCGCGCTGCCGGCCGGGGTCATACTCCTGACGGATACGGACGATCAGCCTATCCGCCTTCGAGCTGTCATAGCCGACGAAATTCAACTGCTGGGGGCCGGACTGACTGGAGTGGAAAATTTGATACAGATCGGGATCAATGCCCATGCTCCAGCCCAGGACCACCGCGTCAAACGAGCCGGTATTGACGAAGTCCTTGAGGAAAACTGCCCACTCAAAGACCTGGGTATTGCATTTGACTCCGATCTTTTTCCAGGCGTCCTGGGCGATCGTCATGATATTGGCCCGAATCAGGTTGCCATTGTTGGTAATGAGATTGAATTCAAAGATCTGCCCGTCTCTCTCCAGCCACCCCTCGCTGTTGCGCCGCCAGCCCACTTCTTCGAGCAGCCGCTGCGCGCCCTCCGGATCATACGGGAGGGGAGGAATCGTCGGGTCATACCACTCGGTCTGACGCGGGTAGGGCCCGGTGACCTGCCCCCCTTCTCCGTACAGCAGATAGGTAATGATCTCATCGACATTAATGGCCATGCCCAGGGCACGCCGTACCCGTCTATCGGTAAATAAGGGGTTGCGATTGTTATAGCCGATATAGGAATAACCAAAGCCCAGGCTGGAAAACGACTGATACGCCGTCTCTTGTTTGTATCGGGCAACCTGATGCGGCTGCACACCGTAGGCGTCGATGGCACCGCTTTTGAACTCAACTTCTTGAATCAGCAGCTCTGGGATGACGCGGAAATAATAGTGTACATACTCGGGAACGCGCTCCCAGTAATCTTCGTTGCGCATGAGATGAATAAACTCGTCCCCCTGCCATTCAACAAACCGGAACGGACCGGTCCCGAGTGGCCGACGGTTAAACTGGCTGTCACGCATCCCGAAGCTGGCCCGCGCCGCGTCCGACAGCCCGCGCGCCTCCATTTCTTTTTCCATTGCCGCCTCATTCAGCAGATGCTCGGGCAGGATCCCCATCATCCAGGCGTTAATGGCTGGCGAATAGAGACGCTTATAGGTGACTTGGACCGTATGGGGGTCGAGAACGTCAAGCCGCTTAATCGGCTCATAGTCCGAGGCCCGGGGCGAGATATTGCGCGGGTTCATAATAGCTTCATATGTGAATTTGACGTCACCGGCGTCGAACGGGTGGCCATCATGAAAGCGGACATCCTGTCGCAAATGAAACAGAATAATCGGGTTATGTTCCGCCACGGGCAATAATGCCGCAAGCTGCGAATGCGCGCTCGCGCGCAGGGCGGCGTCGGCAACCGTCAGGTGGTCGGCGTAGGGGAAATCCTGGAAATAGGCTGTCCCCAGGAAAGGGGTCAGGCGCGTAAAGAAGTCCTGGTCCACCCTGCTAAGAGTGAACTCGACCCGCTGCGGAGTCCGAATCGTCACCTCAACCGGGGTTGGAGACGGGTTTCCCTGCTTGTCGGGTTCCACCAGGGTAATCGTCTCGTTTTTTTCCTCGGCAGGCAGGAGTTGGAGAGAGAGGAGTATGCCGTCCAGTTCGGACAGGCTGCCGTTCGCTTGCGCCCGAGAGAGGACCTCAATCAGCCGCTCCCCGGTCGCGGGACTTCCGTCCGGCAGGGTCATCTCGGGCCGGGCGATCAGATAGGCTTTCTCGGTAATCGACCACTTGGTCGCCAGCCGGCCGCGCAGGTTCAGGTTTTCGTCCATATCGAGCAGGCCGTCGAAGATGAAGTCCGTAATGCGGCTGCTCGCCCCATCCGCGTTCAGAATGGGATTCAGAATCTTGGCATCGGCGATAGACCCCTCGATATAGGTACCCAGCCGAGCGGGATTGCCCACCGACTGCTTTTCATAGGTCGGCACCCAGAAGTACGACTGCAACAAGAGCGCAATCAGGATCAGGGGCGTCAGAACCAGGGCGCGTTTGACGTTCATGGCCGGGGCTGGAACTGTGCTTGTTCCTGCAAGAGTAGACGTGTCGATACCTGGTATCTAGTGGGGTACACGGCTACTCTTTTTTCCAGTACGGCTCGGTATCGAGGGGTGGTTTGGTATCACTGAGCTGAAACAGTACGCCACACGCGCTTTTCGGCGAGATAAAGGCATCGCGAAAATCCGACCCGTCCAGGTGCTTATCGACGACACGCACCCCTTTGCCTTCCAGAAATGAGACTTTTTCTTTGAGGTCGGGAGTCTGGAGCGTGATATGGTGCACGCCCTCACCCCGCTTTTCGAGGAATCCGGCGAGAAAACCGTCCGGAGCGACCGGCTCCAAGAGTTCGATCGTGAGGCCCTGGAGATCAAAAACTGCAAAGCGAAACGTCCCGCTGCGCTCAACGCGTTCAAACATGAATTTCGCCCCGAGGATCCCCTCAAAAAACGCCCGGGCCTGCTCAATGCTGCGCACGGCGATGCCAACGTGATCCAGCCGGCCAAGTGGTGGGCGATCCTCTGCCATGGCTCCTCCTTATCCGCCTACCGCGCTCGGAGAGGGTGTAGCGTGTTTGGACCGTTGAAGGCAAGGGCAGCGGTGCCCGCGCCGCGTTTTTCCCCTTTGACTGTCTCCCTGCGGCTAGTCCATAATGCGGGCGAAGGGAGAGACCTGCATGACTATGGAGCACGCCCTGCAGAGCGGCTCGGCCCCAAGCCGCCTCAAGGTATGGATTGAAGCCTGCCGCCCCTTTTCGTTCACCGCTTCTGTGACGCCCGTGGCGGTCGGATCGATCTTAGGCGCGCTGGATGGCCCCTTTTCCTGGGGACGTTTTTTTGTGGCGCTGTGTGGCGCGCTCTTTATTCATATCGGGACCAACATGGTCAACGACTATTACGACCATCAGAGCGGCGTGGATACGCTGGCCTCCCGGAGCGGGAGTCAGGTCCTGCCGCGCCAATTGCTCTCACCCAGCGAAATGTATTGGGGCGGGATCATCTCCTTTGTCATTGGCAGTGTCTTCGGTCTGACGCTGGCCTGGCGATGTGGCTGGCCCATTCTCGCCCTGGGTGCGGCTAGTGTGCTGGCCGGGTATTTTTATACCGCTAGACCGCTCTCCCTCGCCTATGTTGCGTTGGGGGAAGCCACTGTTTTTGTCTTCATGGGGACGGTTATTGTTATCGGGGCCTACTACGTCCAGCGTGAGGGGTTTGCCCTGGCTCCGGTGCTGATCTCCTTGCCGGTCGGCTGTCTGGTTGCCGCTATTTTGCAGGCCAACAATATCCGGGACATTGAGGCCGACACCGCCCACGGTAAAAATACGCTGGCGACGCTGGTGGGGCGTAGCGTGGCCAATTGGGAACTCGCGGCGCTGATCTATGGCGCGTTCATCCTGACCGGACTCCTCGTCTTTTCCGGCTATGCGCCGTGGTCGATTGTCCTGACGTTTTTCTCCGTTCGGCTGGCGATTCCGACGGTGCGCCGCGTGTTTCAAGAAGAGGAACTACTTGGCATTGACGAGCAGACGGCAAAGCTGCATCTCGAATATGGCGTCCTGCTGATCGTTGGCCTCCTGCTCAGCCGCTTCATCGGCTAGCAGAGGCGTGGAATTGACATCGCCTCCGGGCAGACTTAGCGTATACTCATATCATCAGGGAGCGCTCAACCTGCGTTGGAGTCGAGCGCGGAGGAGAAGACAGTCATGCTACGCACCACGCTTTTACTCGGCGCCCTCACCGGCCTGATTATGTTGATTGGGCAATATTTCGGCGGTCCTCAGGGGCTGACCATTGCCTTTATCTTTGCCGTCATCATGAATTTTGGCAGCTATTGGTTTTCGGACAAGATCGTCCTCAAAATGTACGGCGCTCATCAGGTCTCGGAAGCCGACGCCCCGCAGCTCTCTCGCATCGTTTACGCCCTGACCGTTCGAGCCGGGCTGCCCATGCCCAAGCTCTATATCATCCCCTCCGAGGGGGCGAACGCCTTTGCCACGGGCCGCAACCCCGAAAACGCGGCCGTGGCGGTCACCCAGGGCATCCTGCGTTTGATGAATGAGCGCGAGTTGACTGGCGTCCTGGCGCATGAGCTCGCCCATGTGAAGAATCGCGACATCCTCATCAGTTCCATTGCCGCGACCCTGGCCGGGGTCATCATGATGGTGGCCAACATGGCCCAGTGGACCGCCATTTTTGGCGGCTTCAGCCGGAGTGACGATGACGAAGGCGGCGGCGGGACGTTGGGGCTCATCCTGATGGCCATCCTGGCACCACTGGCGGCCACGATTATCCAGATGGCAATCTCTCGCACCCGCGAGTACGCCGCGGACCGGGCCGGTGCCCAGATGAGCGGCGACCCCGAGGGCCTCGCTTCGGCTCTGGAAAAGCTCGGCTTCGCGTCCGAGCACACTCCCATGGAGGCCTCGCCTCAGACGGCCCACTTCTTTATCGTCAACCCGCTGTCCGGCCGCTCCATGGCAGGGCTGTTTACCACCCATCCCCCGCTGGGAGAGCGCATTGCGCGGCTGCGGGCCATGTCCGGCATGGCGTAACAGCCTCGATTTTCTCGGGAGCGCAGGCGTATGGAAGGGCAGCCGCAAGGGCTGCCCTTTTTTGGCCCTTCACTTCACCGCCAACGGGTTCAGGGGGCTGCCGACCGCGTTGGGGATATTGAGTGGCGGGGCGACCCACAGGAATTCGTACACGCCGTCATCGGCGCAGTCTTTTGCCAGGGCTTCAAACGTAAAAATTTCGCCCAGCGAGAGACCGATGTCCCGGATGGCGACCTGATGAAAGGGGATGAATTCGTCATCCACTTCGGACGGCAGCCGTTCGACGGCGATATTGTCCACAGCGATGCAGGCAATTTCCTGCTGATGTATCCATTCCGCGGTTGAGACCGAAACGCCAGGCTGGGCGTGAAAGTATTCCTCCTTCTGCTCCGGTGTCTCAAGCGTATACCAGTACGGTACCCAGCCGGTGCGGATACACAGCGCGTCCCCGCTCTTGACCTTGACGTTCTGCGCCTGACAGCAGCCGTCCAGGTCTTCGACCGTAATCGGATAGTCGGCCGGGAGATGCCCGTCGGCTTCGCAGCCCTTGTAGCGGACCATGTCGAGCAGCACGCCTCGGGTGACGAACGACTGGTAGAGCTTGCCAATATCGTTCCTGGACGCCCCGCCGTGGGCGGTGATGGCGCTGGCCGGCACATCGTTGTAGTATCTGCCGTCATAGCCGACATGGGCCAAGCTGTCCCACTGAGTCGAACCTTGCAGATACATGGTGATATAGTCGTCGTTGGCAATGGCTGATCCCGCCAGACCGACTTCCTTGACCGGGACGTTGAGGATCGACATAAACCGCTGGGGCGGGGTGCGGGTAGGAAAGACCGGCCCGTTCTGATCAATCGGAATGCAGCAGCAGAAGACCTGCCCCTTGTGGACCAGTCTGGCCGCGGCGACAATCACCTCCGGCGTAATGAAATTGGCCGTTCCCTTTTCATCGTCCGCTCCCCACCGGCCCCAATTCGAGATTTTTGGTATGGCTTCGCGTCCAGGCATATTCGCCCTCCTTATTTGGCATATGCCATTGTTATAGCGGAGCCGGGGCAGCGCTTGTAGTAGACGCTGCCGCGCGGGGGGGGCCGCTCCTAGAGGGATTCAAGTACTGCCAGCAACTCGTCCAAACGGCGGACAACGCGGCAGCCTACGGTGCTCTGCTGGCAACCGGAGCGGTCGATCAGGACCGGGGTGAGCCCGGCCTGCTGCGCCCCGACAATGTCCAGCTCGTAGTTGTCACCGATATGCAGGGCTTCTTTCGGCAGGAGCTGGCACTCCACCAATGCTTTCTGAAAGATGGCGGGCTCAGGCTTGGCCGCCCCGGCGCGCGTCGAGGCAACGACAGGATCGAAGAAGTGGCCGATATCCAAACCGTTGAGCACGCCAAGCAGGCGTCCGTCGAAATTTGAAATTACCCCGAGACGATACCCACGTGCGTGCAGGGCCGCCAGCGTCCGTCGGGCTTCCGGATAAAGTTGCCACGCCTGCGGTTCGGCAAAGAAATCGTACAGGGCATGAAAGTAGGATTCGAAACCGGGAAATGGGCCGAGCGGGGCAAACACCTGCTGGACCACATCGTGCCACCACGCTTTCTCCAGCCGCGCAATCTGGTCCGCTTCCGCACCGGGAAAGGCCATGGACGGCGCGGCGGCAAAGCAGCGTCGAAAGCCGGCTTCCAGGGCCCGGGCACTGACGGCCTTACCGTGCTCGCAGGCCAGCCGGGCATAGATCTCACCGACCGAGCCGTTGACGCGTAGCAGCGTACCCGCGGCGTCAAAAAATATGGCGCGAAGATCCATTCGGCTAGGCCACGTCGTCCGGCTTCAGTATCTCATCCAGCGAGGCCAGCAAGGCGGCGATGTCATCCCGGCTGGTATAGTAATGAATCGAGACCCGCAGCCCACCGACCTTGGAGCAGTACCGCACGGTCGGATAAATATTCCGGGCTTCCAGTGCCTGATTGAGTTGATGGACCCGGTCCGCGTCCGGAAACGGCTCGCAGGTCACAATGCCCGACCGCAACGCGTGCGCCTCTTGGGTCCAGACCTTGATGCCGCGGCGTTTCAGTTCCTCTATCAGAAAGTCGCCCAACGACAGAATATGCTCGGTGACGGCGGCCGAGTCGAGTTGGTTGACATAGGCCAGCGACTCTGCCAGCCCCGCGGTCCCGAGATTCTTGGGCATGCCATGGACCTCGAACCGGCGAGCGTCCGAGGTCAGGGGCAAGGACAGAAAGGGCGTCAACCCTGGGTCGCCGAGATAGCGGTACCACCCTTCCGGCGGCTCGGCCAGCGCGAACAGGCCATGTGCCAACCCGGGTTCGACCTGCTGCTGGACTTCCGAGCGGATGTACAGCAGTCCGATATTAAACGGCGCGTTCAGCCATTTCTGGCCCCCCGCGGCCAGGAAGTCGACGCGCAGTTCTGATACATTGAGCGGCAGGGCACCCAACTGCTGAATGGCGTCCACGACCAGAAAACAGCCCCGCTCTTCGGCGAGGTGGGAAAACGCGGCCAAATCCATACGCAGGCCGTTGATCCATTGCACCGAGCTCACCATGATCGCGCGGGTATGTTGGTCTATCAAGCGGGCATAGTCATCCACACCAATCAAGCCGTTCCGATGACGTGCGACCCGAACCTCGACCGCCTGCTGCTTCTGGGGGTGGGCGGCGCTGATGGCAACCTGCGGATACTCCAGGTCGCACAGCACGATATTATCACCGGGAGCAAAAGGAATGGCGGCCAGGGCAGTATTCAGCCCCATGGTGGTATCGTCGGTAAAAGCGATTTCGGCGGGCTGAGCCCCGAGCAGCCGAGCGGCTTCCTGTCTCGCCTGAACATTCGGTTTGCCGAGCGCCTGATAATAGGCTGGGTAGCCCATCGCAGCCGGCCCCTGACCGAGCAGAGTCGCCGCGCGCTGGACGGCCAAGGTTGCAGACTTCGGCGGCAGCCCAATCCCGGCAGCGTTCAGATAGACCTGTTGCGTCGTTCCTGGAAAATCCGCGCGTACCGCGTTCACGTCGAACATACGCCCTCCCAAAGCACCAGTGCTGTCAAACTTCGCCTACCATCGGTTGGCTCGGTGCATTTGTCAACAAAGACCGTGCGCGGCTTGGCTCTAATGGTACACCACGGGCTCTTCACCGGACGAGGAAATGGCACTCAGCAGGCGGTCAATCGCGCTCTGGAACTGGCGCTCATTCTCTTTGAGCCGAAGGTCTACATCAGCGCTTGGTCGGCTCGCTCCGGCTCGCCCCCGGAAGGCGTCGAGTTGAATTTCCAGGCGCCCGGCAAGTAAGCGGTCGACGTCCGCCAAGGCGGGCAGGCTGAGGCGTCCGGTGTCCAGTTCATCTGCGACGGTCAGCAAACGGTTGAGTAAGCCGGTGTGGTATTTGCCGACTTCTGGCAGCAGAGACGAGTCTTGACGGATGGGCCTGAGAAAAAAGGCGCTCCCAAATGCCCGGGCGGCCCCGGTCAGGTCGCCTCGTTCAAGGAGTGCATCGCCACGCTGGCAGCGCAGACTCCGACGACGAAAAGCGGCCCGTTCAAACAGGCCGCCAAAGGAAACCCGAATTCCCACAAGGAAAATCTTGCCCAGGACATAAAGAAGACCAATGCCGATGGCCAGAAAGATCAGGCTCAGGAGCAGCGTGAGAGTAGACACGTCCAGCATACCGTGACTTTACCACCTCGCACGCCGGAGGGGAGGGGGGAATGATACCGAGGCATCATTCCTCACTAGGGGGCTTTCTTTTCCGTGCGTTCTCACGCACGGTGGATTGTAGCGATGGTGTTATGATTCCGCTCCGTGACACGATCCCGGCCCGATCGTTTCCCCTGGTAACCCTCATCTGTATCGGTCTGAATGTCCTCGTCTTCGTGTATGAACTGGGACTGGGGACACAGTTGGAGCGATTTATCGCCGTGTACGGCTTTGTGCCCGCCCGTTACTTCTTCCTCTCCGCAACCGAGCCGTGGAACCTCCTGGCACGCTTCGGCCCACTGTTTAGCGCCATGTTTGTCCACGGCGGCTGGTTGCACCTGATCGGCAATATGTGGATGCTATGGATCTTTGGCGACAATGTGGAAGATTGGTTGGGGAGAGGACCCTATCTAGCCTACTATCTCGGCTGTGGCGTGGCCGCGACCTATTTGCATGCGCTGACTGCACCGGACTCTCCCCTGCCTGTTGTGGGGGCGAGCGGGGCGATTGCCGGCGTCATGGGCGGCTATTTTGTGCTTTTTCCCCGTGCCCGCGTGGAGACTCTCATCCTTATTTTTTTCTTTTTCCAGGTCATCTCGGTCCCGGCTGTCATCTTTCTCGCGCTGTGGTTCCTGGTGCAGTTCGTGCAGGGTCTGACGACGGCAACCGTCAACATCGGCGGCGGGGTGGCCTGGTGGGCGCATGTCGGCGGTTTTGCTGTCGGGGCGCTCTTGCTGCTACCGGTTCGGCGTTCCCGCCTCCGTTGAGTCCCGGTATCCAACTCGCGGGGTCCTGTCTGCGGTGACCGCTAGGCAATGCCTTGCGCCATATACTCACGCGAAAACCTGACGTAATTATGCGCCGAGCGGTGGAGCGAGGCCACTTCCTCGGGAGTGAGTGAGCGCACGACTTTGCCCGGGTTGCCCAGTACCAGCGAATGGGTCGGGATCTTCGTTCGCGGGGGCACCACCGCGCCGGCGCCAATCAGACATTCTTGCCCCACTTCAGACCCGTCCAGGACAATCGCGCCCATGCCGACCAGGGTGAAGTCACCGATGGTGCAGGCATGGGCCACCACATTATGGGCGACCGACACGCCATCCCCAAGAATAGTGGGGATGCCTCCGCTAAAGACATGCACGGTGGTATTGTCTTGGATGTTGACCCGTGCCCCAATGCGGATCGCGCACACATCGCCACGGACCACGGCATTAAACCAGACGCTGGATTCCGGGCCGATCTGAACATCGCCGATAATCTGGGCACTCTGCTGGATATAGGCGCTGGAGTCGACCTGTGGGCGCATCCCGTTGTGCGTAATAATCATAGCCCCCTCCGTGCTGTCGGATCGTCCTATGCGCTGCCTGATCTTGGGTCAAGGAGACTGGTTCACAGCGAGATGCCAGCCATGCTCCTTCCCTCTTGTTCCCAGGTAGAGAGGGTTCTGGGCCAAACACAGCAACGAAGAGCAGGCATATCATGAGCCGGACTTCTTTATTTTACCGGCAGCATCCTCGGGGCAGGACTGTTCCTCCTGAGTGCGACCCCAGGCTCTGGCCCAGGAGAGCACGCTGCAAACCGGAGGCCGGCAAGGCGAACGACCACCGCCAGCGGAGCGGCGACCCCTCACTCCGGCCCCCCAACGACCGGCTCCCACCGGCAAGCAGGGGCTCGAAATTCCCGTTCAGCGTCAAGGTCCCGCCCCTCCGCCGCCAAGTCAACAAGCGAGCCTTCCGTTGCACCCTCAGCCTCTCCGCCCGCAGCCTAAGCTTCGTGACCGTCACCGCGGTACCATTCTCACCGGCCTGCGACGGATGAGGCAGGGCAAACACCGCAAGAAAGCCCTGATTTTCATGGCGGACGGCATGGATACCACAAACCTGTCTTCCCTCGCGCAAACACTTGCCGTCTCGCAGCGTACTGGCGTGCTGATTTACACGGTTGGGACCGGCGCCCGTACCATCGCTACACGCCGGGTGGCAGCGGATTCACCCTCGGCCCATTCGGCGTTGTCGTTGGGGGCCTCATGAGCATGTCGATTCACGAACGCTTCTGCGTCTGAGTGAGGAAACCGGCGGACGCCAGCGATTCCCGCGAAGTCTCTCGGGACAGTGATATCAGGGATTTGGGCGATTCGCGAAGAGGAAGTGGAGCCGCGCGCGCGTCGGCGGACATCGGCGAAGGCTTCAAACCTGACGATATTCAAAGTGGAGCCGCGCGCGCGTCGGCGGACCGTCACGCGGGTGTGGGCGGCGGGGCCGCGCGCCGGGGGGCGGCCCCGGCTACTTTCTCCTCGCAGAAGGTGCATTGCGCGCATTGCTACGAGCGGCCTCACCGGGACGGTCGGGTGAGATCCTATCCCCGGAGGCTGGGCGCGGGGCTGGTGCCTCTGGAGCATCGCCCGGTCCGCCCATCCGCCTTGTACGGGCATGGGCCCTGCGCTTTGTGCTGGGGGGGCCGGGCGACTAGGCGGAGTGGTTTCCTTGAGAGGGGCGTCGGCGCCGCCGCCGCGGGGTGGCGAGACGCCAGGCGAGGCCGGCGGGCGATGCCGGGCGCGTTTGCTCAACGGCGGGCCGCTCAATGACGGGCCTTGCGAGCGGGCGGGGAGCGGTCTGGCATGTCGGGAACCCGGGCCCCCAAGGGCGGGAACAGCCCTTTTGGTGGGGGACGGACCTGGCGGGCGCCCCAAAGACGGCTGGGCACGGCAGCGCCGCGTGGTTCTGGCGTGCTGCAGCGCGGGCGGGGAGGTCCTGGAGCGGGCCGGCGCCTTCG
This sequence comes from uncultured Binatia bacterium (SeqCode), assembly GCA_965116085.1. Lineage (GTDB taxonomy): Bacteria > Desulfobacterota > Binatia > Bin18 > Bin18 > Bin18. Next base: position 1,479,299 of record OZ220487.1, on the reverse strand, counting down.
GCTCCCACCGGACCGACCTGGTGCCCTGCGCCCCCTCCTGCCCCCATTGCCGCGCTCGGGTGGGCGCCGAGCGGAGACTTCGGGGAACCCGCGTCGCCCAACGACTCCTCCGGCGCCAGCCGGCGGGCGAGCCTTGCCCCACCGATCCGCCCACCGGCCCAGGCACCACAATCCCACCCCAGCCGCACCTCAACATGACTTGGCGGGCATTGCTGGGCGGACACTACTTCCTGCTGAATGCCCGTGACATGGTCAGCAGCAGAACCGTGCTTGCTACAGCGGCCCGGACGATCTCGCGCGAACTCCGCTTTCAGTACAGTCTCGGCTATCCGTCCTCGGGGGGTGGCACTCGGTCCCGGAGCGTCCGCGCGGAAAACACCCGGCCTGATGTCGTGATCCGCACACAAAGAGGCGATGATGCAGTCGAGTCGCATGGCGGAGACCGACGTCACCGCCCCGTTATTTTTTCTTCAGGAGATTCTCGCGGACCTTTTCGCGGTCAAGCGGTGTTGTTTCCAGGGTATCAAAGATGCTGGCAAGGGCTTGTACACAACGAACAAAATCCGGCCAGACCGCTTGGGGGTTGGTAAAGGTCAAGTGGGCCGAATGCACGCCTTCGTGGATGTGCGCCTCTCCGCCGTCACGCGTACTTTTGACATCAAACGACCGTGCCGTTGTGGTCACACTAAGGTGGAAGACATCCGAGTCCTCTTCGCCCACCGGACGACGCAGTTCCATGGATAAGCCACCATCGCCGCCGTCTACCTCAACGATATACCATTCACCCGGATAGGCGCTGGAGACCTTGATTTTGGGAAGCTTTTCGGTTGGATCGGTTGCCATAGTGTGCTGCCTGAAGGAAGGGAGGCCCTTCACAGGACCCTCCCTCGGTCCGTATCTGCTCGCCTGTGAACCAGCTGCTGTGGGGCGGCCCCCCTTACAGTAGCGCCGGGGGCCAGCGTATGGAAGGGTAGCGCCGTCCACGGAGCCCTGGGAGAGGCCCGACATCATACCTGTCGCGTCATGATTGACCACAACGAGCGCGCCGACTGGACAGCACCCGCAGTCTGTCTGGTCGGTAGGGCCGGCCTGGACAACATTGATCCCGCAGACAACGAGGCCATTGCGACCCTCTCTCGGAATGTTTGCAACGGCAAGTCGCCCGCCGTTGTCATGCAGGGAGCAGGCGGAACGGCACACAGTCAGACCATCCGGAATAGGGTCACCGCCCGTGTGCTTACCAACGATCTCGGGAGCATCAGCGACCAGCCGATTCTGGTGAGCAACGGCCGGCCCGATAATCGGGCCGAGATCCAAGCAGCCGGAGACTCCTACATCCGGCGGGATGGGGACCTGCTGAGTTGAGTCGGACTCGTCTAACGCTTTACGGCCCCGGTCCGACGCGCTATGACGGCGACAGGAGACCGGTGGCCCGGGTGACAACGCACCACTCGGCCCGCTATCCTGACCAAAAAAGGAGGTATCGCATGATTCGTTTGACCTTTGTCCTGCGTCGCAAACCGGAGATGTCGCGGGCCGAATTCCAAGAGTACTGGCGTAACGTCCACGGCCCCTTGGTGGCAAAGAATTCCACCGCGCTGAACATGCTGCGCTATGTCCAGGTGCACACCTTGGACGATCCCATTAACGACCAGCTTGCGGCAGCTCGGGGAGGTATGGAGGAACCCTATGACGGCGTGGCGGAGGTGTGGTGGCCCACCCGCGAGGCGCTCACCTCAGGCCTGGAGCATGCGACCGGTCGGGCCGCGGCAAAAGAGTTGGTCGAGGATGAAGCACGCTTTATCGATCTGGTCCATTCACCACTCTGGTTTGCCTACGAGTACCCCCAGGTCAATCCCATACCGGAAGAGATGGTCGCGCGGGAATCCGGCCCTTTGGTGAAAATTTTCTTTTGTCTGCGCCATCCCGAACATCTCAGCCTCGAACAGGCTCAACTCTACTGGCGCACCAACCACGGCCCGGTGATTCGAGGCGTAGCCCAGGGCATGGGTATGCAGCGCTATTTCCAGGTTCACTACTACGCGGATGAACTGGAAGGCCAACTCCGGGCCAGCCGCGGGACAACCACCCCACCCTACGCCGGCCATGCCGAAGCTTGGTTCAACCGGGTCGACCTCGCCACGCTAGCCAACGTCCCGGAAGCCAAGCGGGCCATGGAAATCGCGGTCGAGGACGAGTCCCACTTCATCGATTTCCCACGCTCGGCCATGTGGGTCGCCAAAGAGCGCGTCTTTATCGATCGCCGGTAGTCGAGCGTAGGAGGCGGGCGTCGCCGTCCGCCTTATTCCAGCACAAACCCGGCGTAGTCCTCTGCCGCTACCTCGTCGCACTTTTTTCGGTAGGCCGGAGAGCCGCCGGCATACATCAGGAAGGTCCGTTTTTTGCCGGGGATATTCGCCCCCATAAACCAGGAGGGGGTATCCAGCAGAATCGTACCTCGGGCCACCTCGTCGACGTGGGACGTCCAGGCGTCTTCGGCCTCTGGGGTCGCAACGATCTGGGTATAATTGTGCTCGCGCATATAGCGCAGGCAATCGGTCACCCACTCGACGTTCTGCTCAATACAGCGCGGGATATTGCAGAAGGTGGCCCCATTGTGAGGGCCAACAACCGTGAACAGGTTGGGAAAGCCGGCGCTCTGCAGGCCGAGATAGGTTCGCGGCCCGTCGGTCCACTTGTCTGTGAGCGTCCGGCCGCCCACCCCGCGAATATCGATCTTCCGGAATGCTCCGGTGACCGCATCGAAGCCCGTGGCATACACGATGACATGGCACTCATACTCGGCGTCGCTAGTCTTGACGCCCGTGGGGGTAATACGTTCGATCGGGGTCTCGTTCAGGTCGACCAGGAGCACGTTATCCCGATTGTACGCCTCGTAATAGCCGCTCTCTAAGGGAACACGCTTGGCGCCCCACGGGTGACTCTTGGGCACCAACTTTTCGGCGACCACCGGGTCGTTGACGCGCGCACGGATCTTGTTGCGGACAAACTCCGTCATCGTGGCGTTGGCCCTCAGGTCCGACATGGTATCGCCGAAGTTACCGAGCCATTTACCGAAGCCGGGCTGGGCCCACAACTCCTCGTAGCGCGCCAGCCGTTCTTCCTCGGACACTTCGAGGGCCGAGCGCGTATCGAAATCATGCAGGAATCCGGCAAAGGTCTCCCGACAGCGTTTGAAAATCTCGGGATAGCTGGCTTTGATTTTCTGCTGGGTCTCGGGGTCTATCGATCCGTTCCTGAGCGGCGCGCAGTAGTTTGGTGTGCGCTGGAACACGGTCAGCTGATCCACATTCTTGGCAATCTCGGTGATGAGTTGGACCGCGGTCGCACCGGTGCCAATGACGCACACCCGCTTGTCGCTGAAGTCCAGGGGTTCCTTTGGCCACTGGCCCGTATGGAAACTCAGGCCGGTAAAGCTCTCACGACCCGCAAAGTCGGGAATATACGGCGCGGACAGGACGCCAATGGCGGTAATCAGAAATCGCGCCCGCGCCCGCTCGCCGGTGTCGGTCTGGACTTGCCAGCAGCGCGCGGCCTCGTCGTAGCTTGCCGCAGTCACGCGCGTGCTGAATCGGATGTCGCAGCGGAGGTCGAACTTGTCCGCCACATGGTTGAGATAGCGTTCGGTCTCGGGCTGGCCGGCAAAGTGTTCGCTCCAGTCCCACTCCTGCAAGAGTTCCTCCGAGAACGAGTAGCCATAGGTATAGCTCTCGGAATCGAAACGCGCCCCCGGGTAGCGGTTCCAATACCAGGTCCCGCCCACACCGGTGCCGGTCTCGTACACCCGCACCGAGAGCCCCAGCTCCCGGAGCCGGTAGAGCTGGTACAGACCGGCCACTCCGGCCCCGATGACGATGACGTCAAACCGGTCGGCGCGCAGGCGGCCGACGGGCTGTGGATCGTGAGAAGACACGGCCATCTTGCCTCCTGCTCCTCTTGCTACTAAGCGGCTTTTCTCCGGCTTCGGGTGGTTTTGGCGGCTTTCGCGGTCGTCGCCCGTTTCTTCCTACTCCGCTTAGCCGCGGCCCGCTTCTTTTTGCCCTCATCGACCATTAACTGAATCGTCCGCCAGTCCAGCACCCGGGCGATATTGCCATCCTCGTCGTGGAATCCGACTGGCCCGTAGACGTTGGCCAGATAGAGGGTATCAACCGGATGCGAGGTAGCTTCGTGCACGGCCCCGGCGGGCTCGTAGACCCAATCCCCGGCCCGGGCAGACCCGCCCCGGTAGTCGAAGCCCCCGGAGATAACATAGAAATCGGCCGCTCCCAAATGTGTATGGGGTGGATTCACTTGGCCCTTATCGGCCTTGATGAGGGCGCTCCATGCTCCGGTCTCTTTACTGATCCGTAGCACCTTGAACTGATTCCCGTCGCCACTCTGCATCCACTCTTCTTCATCGGTCCGTACCAGGGCCGCGTCCAGCGGATCGAATACCTGTTCAATTTTTGCCATTTCGAGTCCCTCCTTTGTCCCCCCTCGATTTGAGCGGCTATTGTAGTCAGGCTGAACAGAGGAGTGCAAGAGCTTGGGGCCGATAGCACGGTATTGAGAACACCTCGGACCGGGACTACAGTGGCTCCTGGGAGATGCTCGGCCTCTCGCAGGGTGAGTATCTGACGGGCCGATGACAGCATCCACAATCGAACGACACCGCACCGCAATCACCCGGACCGACCTCTCCCGTCCGGTCCGCCTGGCGCTTGAGGACGGCCTCATCACCCCGGATACCAGCGTCTTTGACTATGGCTGCGGGCGGGGTACGGACATTCGGCATCTCCGCCATCGCGGGGTTGCCTGCCAGGGCTGGGACCCGTCCTATTTCCCGGACAACGAGCGAGCGCCAGCCGATATTGTGAATCTCGGCTATGTGGTCAACGTGATCGAGAACTCAGGCGAGCGGACGGACACCCTGCGGCGGGCCTGGGCGCTGACCCAAAAAGTGCTGATCGTGTCCGCCCGACTCAGCCTGGAGGCGGCGCTCGATACGCTGACCCCTCACACCGACGGTGGCATTACCCGCCGTGGAACCTTCCAGAAATTTTTTGAACAGCAAGAATTGCGTGAGTGGATCGACAGCAACCTCGGGACATCCAGCATGCCGGCCGGGCCGGGGATTTTCTATGTCTTTCGGGACTCGCAGCAACGCCAGTCTTTTGCCGCCGCGCGCTATCGACGTCAGTTCACGCTACCGCGCCAGCGTCTCAGCGAGGTCCTGTTCGAGCAACACAAGGATCTCCTGGAGCCGCTGATCGAATTCCTGACCGCCCGCGGACGCTTACCCGAAGACACGGAACTGCCCGAGGCCGACGCGATTTGCCGGACATTAGGCAGCCTCAAACGGGCCTCTCGCATTATCCGGCGCGTCACCGGCGGGGAGGAGTGGAACAGAATACGGGCCGAGCGCCAGCAGGACCTGCTCCTCTGTCTCGCGCTCTCGCGCTTCGGGGGCCGTCCGCGCTTTACCCAGCTCCCGCGCGATCTCCAGTTGGATGTGCGTGCATTTTTCTCGTCCTATCGCCGGGCCTGCTCGGTCGCCGACGATCTGCTGTTTTCCGCCGGCGACCGCACAGCAGTCGATCAGGCCTGCCGGAGCGCCACTGTCGGCAAATTGACGCGCCAGGCCCTCTACGTGCACGAATCCGCCCTGTCTCAACTTCCGCCCCTCCTGCGCACCTTTGAGGGATGTGCACGGGCGTATATCGGAGTGGTGGAGGGCGCGAATATGATCAAGCTGCACCGCGATCAGTTTCAGGTCTCCTATCTGTCCTACCCGGATTTTGAGCGCGATCCCAATCCCGCCCTAGCCAGTTCTCTGCTCGTGCCCTTGCAGACGTTCAAGATTCGCTACCGCACCTACCGGGATTCACCCAACCCGCCGATCCTGCACCGCAAAGAAACCTTTGTCTCCACAGCCCATCCCCTGTATGAAAAATTCTCCCGCCTGACCCGCCAGGAAGAGAAAAAGGGATTATACGAAAAGCCCGAGTTGATCGGGACCCGAGAAGGCTGGCAAGCCGCTCTGGCCGTGCGCGGCCTCCGTCTGGCCGGACACCGACTGATGCGTAAGGCTGCTCGCTAGAGTTACCGAGTGCTGATAACTGTGCCCTGATGTCGGGGGCCTCATGCGGGTCCGCGGCATATCACCGCCCGGCTCAACGCCCGCTATGATGGCCAATGGCAGTACAAGCAGGTAGAGCGGCACCACATGACCTGTGCCCAGACTCCGGCGCCTGTTTGCGGTCCTGTATCCGCCAAAATAGGCGACTAGGTGCATCCACCGAGTTGGTTGGGAAGCCTCATTGGATTCCTGCTTGCGTAGTCGCGGAGGAAGTGGAGTTCCTGGTCGGCGAACATCAACACTGGGATCGCAGTCGGGAACTCGGCGTCCGAGCAGGGTCATGACCATGATCCGTCATACGACCACCGCGTCGATGGCGATGGCCCGCTGCAGGCGCTCGGCGGGGCGAAACAGCAGGAATTCGGTGCTGCAGCCCGGCTTGAGGACGCGGAAGAAATTCTCGATCCGCCACCTCTGGAAGTGGAAACCGGTCATGTCGCCGACCTGTTGAGCGGTGCTCTCCCTGAGCGTGATCAGCAGGAACCACTGTGCCGGGCTCTCCCCCTCGGGCGGATGGGGTTCCACGATCTTGATCGTCGATAGGGGAATCGGCTTCCCATCTGCGAGGGTAGAGGGCGGGGGGGACACGTCGAAACATCAGTAGCACCGGGTCAGACGCTTGCGCCGTGCTGGCCGCGCCCTCGCCCTGCTGTGGGGTGCGCGGTCAGACCATTGATCTCGGCGGAGAATCCGGTCATCCGGCTGTTCTCCGTATGGTTGCGACCTCGTGCCCCCTTCGCCAAGAACGCGGGCCTGCCGGGCACGGGCCAGAAAGCTCGACCCGTGGGCGACGACGTTGGTGGTCGAAAAACTCGAAACAGTCCGCTTCCCTGTCACAGACGGAGACCACATGCGTCTTGCCTCCAACCTGACGAATCACTTCGCCACTATCCTGGAAACCTTCCATACACCGCTGGCTTTTCTCCCCGGTTTTCGGCGGCCGGTGGCCGCTTCGCGAGCGGACCGAACCCCAGCCGCAGGACGCCGAGCGGCAGCAGTTCCGTCTCGGTGACTGCAAGCGTGGCATGCTGGTGGAGACCGAGGAGCGAGGCGCCGGTCTGGTTGAGGCCGATGACTTGAAGGCTTTCGCCCCCCGGTCGCCGGGAGCAACTGAGGACGGTTCCGTCCTGAAGCACCGGTACGGCCTTCTGACCACGGACATGCTAGATGCTGCGCTCACGGTGGGTGGCAAGAAGGGTCTCCACCGTCCCGGCGCTCTCCACCGGCCTTTCGATCAGACGGCAGAAGGTGCTGACTGCCGTGGTCGGACGTGCTGGCGTTGATCTTCTGTTCGGGATTGGGGTGCCAGGAGGGCAGCATTCTTCACGAAACGTACAGACCGCCACTTGTCGCCCGATGGAGCCCCTCCAGATTCGTTTTCGGTCCACGCTACCGCAGTGAGCCCCTCCCGGGCTCCAGCGACGGAGCATCGTCAACCCAGCCCCCGAGTTTCCGTCGCCGGCGCCGGTCGAGTACATGCATCAAGACCATCTTGAGGGTCTTGCCCCCGGTGGTGACGGGTCTGGCGACCACGGCCCTTGGCCGTGCCCACGGACGCGCAGTTCGCCGCCCGAAGGCAAGGTGTCCCCGTAGCCCTCGTCTGTCTCGCTTTCCACTAGAAACGGACGGAACCCGTAGCGGGACGTGAAGTCCGGCCGACACACGCCGCAGGATCCGCTCCAGGGCATGGCTGGGCCCCAGTGCTGGTACCGGACCCGAATGAGAAGACACCTCAGACAGGACCCTCGGTGCAGGGCGATCCCGATGCCGCGCCGCCGTCCACGGGAGCCAGCGACCGCGGGCCGCGCCCTGCAACGCCGCTGCCGAAAGCCCGGCCGCGCCCAACATCCCATGCCCCGAAGTCACCACGCGCCATCACGTATTCCACACCGTCCGCTCCGACACGCTCGCCACAATCGATTCTGGAACCGACCCCAGCCCGGCAAGACGCGACGGCACCCCTACCGGCAACGGCCCCCGCCCAAGAGACGCAGCGTGTTGTCCACAGCGAAGCCCTGCGGGGCCAGCAGGGTGATGTCCGGCACTGACGCAATGGAGGATATATCAAAAAGGCTTCTGAGAGAGGTCAATGTCCCACCCGGTACGGGATGTCCGCTGGAGATACAGCCGAGGGAGAGACTCCGGCTGAAATACATCGGGAGGCCGCTGCGTTAGTCAAATTGCTTTTGAAGACCCACCCTGCTGGATCGGTATCGAAAAGCAGAAAATGTAAGGAAAATCAGAGTTTTGGCTAGGACCTGTTAACACTATCGCAAGGCATCAATGATGAGGGCGAAGACGCTGCATCCGAGGAAGAGCACGTCGCGTTGCTCGCAGCGCGAGCAGAGGCGGCGGCATCCCTGCAAGCGACGCCACACCCGCGCGATTGCATTGCGCCGCGTGGACAGCTCCCGGGCAGACGCCCAAGGGCTCACCCGGGTGCGCCGCGGCGGCCCCACGGGCGCCTACCCCAGTGCCACGGCCAGGGGCCGCGGCTGGGCGCCCGCGGACGCCCGGGCCCTCAGCACCGCGGGAGGAGCGGGGGGCGGGCCCCGGCGAGTCCGCCACGGGCGGCCCGCCGGGGCGGCGGGGGCGGGCCCGGGCGAGCGCGCGCAGACGAGCGCCGGGCGAGCGTCCGCGGCACCCCTAGGCATCGTGGGGGGCCACCCGCCCCGGGAGCGGCCGAGGGATGGAGGACCTTTTTTAGCGCCCCCGGGCCGGCGGGAGGGATCTGGACGAGGGGGCGGGCGAGCGACCGGGCCGCCCGCGTGAGGCGCCCGCTCTGTTCCCGGGGCAAATGCGCGCAGACCCGGGCGAGCCCCCCCGGTTTGCGACCAGCGGGGCAGCCGGGAGGAGAGGGGGGGGGCCAGGTGCCAAAGCGGGCCGGCAACCCGCGCCCTGTGCCGCCCTGCGCGGCAACAGACCAGAGGGCGTTGAGTACGGGGCGAGGGGAGAGGCGGACAGGGCCGCGCGGCACCGGGAGAGGAGGCGCGCTCCGGGCGTAGTGAGCTTGCGTGCGGTCCCTACAGCCAGGAGACCAGAATCATGCAGAATCATCCACATGAGTGTGAACAGGCCCTAGCGGCCAGGGGGGCACCCCGCCCGCGGCCCCTGCTGGATTTCCAGCCCCTCAATGAACCGGCAGGTCCGGGTCAGATATTGGCTCGTACCCATCAAGCCCCCCATAGTTGTGTGTGCCGTTATCCCCACGCCACGGACCCGACCCCCTCTCCCGGACGCTGTGGCAGGATCCCTACTCCCCCCTCAATGCCTTACCCCAAGCCTTACCCCCACATCGGACGCAATAGCCAGCACAGAAACCGGCCAGCAGCAGGATCAGGGCGTCTTCGATCCTGCCTGCACCCTACCCCCCGTCTACCCAAGACGGATAAGGAAGCCCAGGACCACGAGGCCAAGTCCGATAATCCCTAGCACCCCGCCTAGTAACCGCGCGTCCCGTGCGCCCCGTTGTTCAGCCAACCGCGCGTCCCGCTCAGCCAACCGCGCGTCCCGCTCAGCCAACTGTTCGGCCAGCAGGGCAATATCCGTCTTGTATTCAGCCTGCATGGTCTTCATCCATTCCTCCAGCCGGGCCCCCTGCACCCGGAGATCGTCTTCCATGCCCTGCACCCTACCACCGGGGGGCAGCGGGGCAAGGGAAGGGGAAAACGCGGGGGCCATGGTAGATGTCTATTTTGCCACGTTTGCTCTCGGCCAGCCCCCGACCGGCCCCGGCACGGGGCACGGGCGAGCAGAGCCGGCCCGGCCCCTCAACGGGGGCCTATCCGCCCCATATCCGCCCACTGCCCCTCAATGAGGGGAACAGCGCGTTCGTGCCGTTGCGGGCGAATTTGACCGTCTACACTTGCACCATGTAGGCTGCCTTTAACGCGAAGGTGCAGGAAGGGGAGAGCAAATGAGACGCCTGTTGCTGTTTGTCCTGTGCGTGCTGTTGAGTTTCGGCGCGCACACGCAAGAGCACGCGGGCCCGCAAGCCCTTCGGGGAGGACTCGAAAACCCCGCCTCTTTTCAGCGTCTCAGCGGTATCGGTGTCATATCGGGGTGGGGATGTGAGGCGGAACGGATTGATATTGCCTTCAACCCTGGCACCGACCGCGAGTTCTCTGTGCAAGCCGCCTACGGAACCGAGCGAGAAGACACGCGCGGCGCGGGCGGCGACGCCGACAACGGGTTCGGATTGTTGTTCAACTGGAATATCCTTGGCGATGGCCTTCACACGGTGGAAGTAAAGCGTAATGGCAAGGTGTGGTTCCGGGCGCAGGACATCTTTGTCATAACCTTCGGTAAAGAAATGTTCACAGGGACGGGCGAAAGCTACCCGTGGTATATCGTACCGGATTTCCCGCGCCTTGGTGAAAGTGTAATTATTACGTGGCAACCGACGACGCAGAATTTTAATATCATAGGAAAAAATCCGCCGCCCCCCGATCCTTAGCACGTGCCGTCAAAATCACCGCTTCTTGTGACGGGAAAGCTCATGTAACAATTCCTTCGCTTCCGCGTCATCGAGTTTGCGGTTGACGAACAAGAATCGCGGTTGCTTGCCGATGATTCGTCTTCACGCCGGGGGGCTTGAAGCGCCGAATCAGGCAGCCCTGTTCGGGTGCGAGCAAGCCCGCATACAGTGCTACGCGATTGTCCTGTTTTTTCACAAAAGAACGCAACCGAATCTGTGAGCGTCTTCGCGTTGCGGGTGCGTAAAGTTTCGTGAACCAGATACGGCAACTCGAATGCCGCAACGTGAAATTTCTGAATACTCGGTATAGGCTGCCTTGCGTTCGGCCCGGAAACGGCAAATTTGAACGTTTTGCAGGCGGCGGCGGATTGTGAGATAATTGCGGGATAGAAAAAAGCGACGCCTACCGCACTACTGCGGTAGGCGTCCAGTTCCTTTTGCGACAGCTTAAGACCGCAAAGGAAGAAAGACAATCCTACCCTTTCTTTCTTCCCTTTGCAAGACGGAGGGAAGAGAGACAATGCAAAAAATCGACAACATCCTTCCAGCGACCGAGAACGGCCCCGCGAAAAGCCCGTATTGTGGTACGGCAAGATTCCGCGATGTGCTGTTCCGCAAGATGCACGGGGTACGCAAGCACGGCGGCACAACCCTGTATTGCTCGAATGAGACATACGCACGAGAAGCTGGTCTTTCGGTGCGGCAAGTACAACGCAACAAGCTCAAGCTAGGGCCTGTTAACACTATCGCAAGGCATCAATGATGAGGGCGAAGACGCTGCATCCAAGGAAAAGCACGTCGCGTTGCTCGCAGCGCGAGCAGAGGCGGCGGCATCCCTGCAAGCGACGCCACACCCGCGCGATTGCGGTGCGCCGCGTGGACAGCTCACGGGCAGACGCCCAAGGTCTCACCCGGCTCCGTCGCGGCGGCCCCCCGGGCGCCTACCCCAGCGCCACGGCCCAGGGCCGCGTCTGGGCGCCCGCGGACGCCCGGTCCCTCATCCACGCGGGAGGAGCGGGGGGCGGGCCCCGGCGAGGCAGCAATTGGCGGCCCGCCGGGGCGGCGGGGGCGGGCCCGGGCGAGCGCGCGCAGGCGAGCGCCGGGCGAGCGTCCGCGGCACCCCTAGGCATCGTGGGGGTCCAGCCGCCTCGGGAGCGGCCGAGGGATGGAGGACCGGTTGTGTGCGCGCCCCCGTGCCGGCGGGAGGGACCTGGACGACGGGGCTGGCGAGCGACCGGGCCGCCCGCGTGAGGCGCCCGCTCTGTTCGCGTTGCAAATGCGCGCAGACCCGGGCGAGCCCCCCGGTTTGCGACCCGCGGGGCAGCCGGGGGGAGAGGGGGGGTGCCAAGTGCCAAAACGGGCCGGCAACCCGCGCCCTGTGCCGCCCTGCGCGGCAACAGACAAGATGGCGTTGAGCACCTGGCTATGGGAGAGGCGGACAGGGCCGCGCGGCACCGGGAGAGGAGACGCGCTCCGGTCGTAGTGAGCTTGCGTGAGGTCCCTACAGCCAGGAGACCAGCATCATGCAGAATCATCCACATGAGTGTGAACAGACCCTAGTTAAGCGTATATTCCCCGGTTAAAGGTTAGCGACCAGCAGATGACTCTGGTCAGCCTATCACGATGGACCATCACTGCGAGCATAGAAACCCGAAAAACGGGCCTGAGGTCAAAAGGGCGAGACGAAATTCGCCACTTACATAGCCGTTTTCAGACCCCACTCAAAGGATTTCTGAGTTTCGCAATTTTCTCATTAGAGAGCACTCAACGCCAATATCGCCCCCAATCTGTTTGACATACTCAGGCATCGTCGTTGAGCTGAAATTCGTATGGACTGGTGACGGAAAACCTTGCGATCTTTCCCAATATCTCAATGGGGTGATCGGATCTGATATGAGAGGCTTCTATCGCCTCGCGCATATCTTCTCGACCAATTGGCGGAATTCGGGCCGAGAAGAACGGCCACAATTCCCTGGAGCGGTATTTCTTGTTGAGATCAGGGAAGGCAGAGATAGGCTCCTCTTGGTAGTCTGGATCATAACGAAATACAAATTCACTCCCCCCTTCCCTCTTCTCCTGGGAGAGGCGACCCACCAGGGAGCGTCCATGCCCGTCCGGCACCCCCCTGTATACTTCCAGGTACTGCTCAGAGGGAGTGTCACGGCCGGCATGGAAAATGCGGGTTCCCCAAAATCGACTCTGGTTCCGTAGAATCTCAGCAATTTTTTCCATCATAGTAGAACCCCTCACTGTAGTAGATGCTTAATCCGAAAGGCCAGAAGCTTCAGAATGCACCGAGATTCGGAGCGGCGTAACAATCCTACGAAACCGCCGTTGGAGCATGCGATCAATTGATGGAAGGTGAACCGCCCTAAGGAACTTACGAATCGGCCTCCCAAGCGTATCCTGATGCTTCTCCATAATCCATGCAATCAATTGAAAATGATTTCTGCGCCTTCCATCACCGACTCCAAATATAGGGTAGGACCGATTCGCATATCTTTCAATGAATTGCGTCATCCCTTTTTGTTCTATCTTCCTGCGTAGGTCAGCGTCCGATATCTCACGAAACAGTCCCCGTGCCGTATCGAAAAGCGGCGCAAAATGCACTGAACCACCACAGTCTCCGCTGGAAATCAGGACACCCCAATTCATCGCATGCCGATCTGGTGCTCCAATGAATGCGTCAAAGGCAAGCATTTTAGCGTATCCTTCTTCCAACGACTGAGCCGTGTCGGGGTACAAAGTTTCCAAGATCGTCAGCATGTTTTCTACTGTGTAGAATTCTTGCTCCTTACTCCTTTCCTCCAAGTTGAAGGTAGATTCCACTTCAGATGGTTCGACCGTAAAGTACTGTGCCACGAGCTCAATTCCATGCAAAAGCTGCTGCCGGCCGGGCGTGACAAAATTCCGGGAGAGAAACCGAACATCATATTTTGATAGACGGGCGAGCTTTGAGCGGGCCATTTTGACCGGCAGCATAAGACCGATCTTTGAAATGATCTCCTCGGTCACACATTCTCGTGCGGCGGCTTCCAGTCGGCCTTTTTTTGCAATGTAACCAGCGGCTGTGGGAGAGCGGGGGTCGCCATAGGATAAATAGTCTTTCGGGACGGCACCAACGAGGGAGATCGGGGGCGAGTGAAGTTGCCATCCCTCAGGGGAAAGGTGTGGGATGGCCCGGATGTTCACCTCAATTCGGCAGGGATTCGTCGTTGCTCTCTCCTTACGCCTCCAGCTCACCTCCGGCGTCCTCCTCGTCGGCTAACTCCTCCTTGAGCAGATCCCGCACGCTTCGCCTCGAAGGCATCAGAGAGGCATCTGAGGAGGATCAGGCCGAGCGCGATGTGCTTGGAGTCGAATAGCTCCACATTGCCAAGCGGCTTGTCCGCCACCGCCGCCCAGAGTTGCGTCTCGAATCCGAGATTGGCGTCATCGTTGTTTGCCGGTTTCGCCATTTAGCCCTCACCCTTATTCCCGTGAAGGAGAAACCGTATCCCCGACCAACTCCTCAAATTCCTCGGTCGCCATCACCATGACGACCGGTCGTCCGTGTTTTTCTACGACCACGGGCTCGGCACAAGTGAAGTCGATCAGGAGTAGCGCGGATTGTGAGCGAGGCGGTCCCGTCGGAGAGAACGTGGCAGGTTCCCCCCCTCTTTGAGTCATCTTCTTTTTTTAGCCAGGTTCACCGTTCCGTGTCCCGAACAACTTCAGGCTACCAAGCGCGAATGGCGATTTTCTTTCCTACTTCATCATCACGTCTGACTAAAAGACTGAAGCCACCCACCGGATTCGAACCGGTGACCTACTGATTACGAATCAGTTGCTCTACCAACTGAGCTAGGGTGGCGTAGCGAGGTTGTGCCGGCGGGGATTCTACCAGCGAGACGAACCACGAGGCAAGCCCGATGCACTTCATTCAAGCTGCCGCAATAGCTCGCGCACGGCCTGAGCGGGGTCGGTCGCCGCACTAATGGCCGAAATCACGGCAATGCCGTGGGCGCCGGTCTCCAATACGTCGGCCACACGCTCGGTCTTGATCCCGCCAATCGCAAAAACAGGCACCGCGCTGTGGGCAACCGCCGTGCGTAGACGGTCGAGCCCCTGAGATTCACCATAGACGGCCTTCGAGGGCGTGTCATAAACCGGGCCGAAGATCATGAAATCAGCCCCTTGGGCCGCGGTGATTTCGGGCTGGGAATGAGTTGAAACGCCGATGAGTTTCCCGTCTCCCAGCAGGCGACGGGCGTCTTCGACTGCAAAGGAGTGCTGGCCGAGATGGACGCCGTCGGCCTCGACCGCTAGGGCGACGTCGAGGCGGTCGTTGATCAGCAGGTGCGCCTGATAGCGCAGGGTCAGCGCCCGAAGCTGCTCGGCCAATGTGTACAGCTCGCGGCCTTCGAGGTCTTTTTCCCGGAGTTGAACAGCCCGCACCCCACCGTCGAGAGCCGCGTGCACGACATCCGTGAGGGGCCGGTCGGCGGTTTGTTTGCGGTCGGTGACGAAGTACAGGCGGAAGTTGGGCATCGGTCGGGCGGCCTGAGGAACCCCACCCCGGCCTTCGGCCACCCCTCCTAGGGGGAGTGGTCATTGGCTAGGCGATCATTCCGTCGAGCGGGCTGGAGGCGGTAGCGTACAATTTTTTGCCCATGCGTCCGGCCAGATAAGCTTTTCTTCCCGCTTCCACCCCTTGGCGCATGGCCTCGGCCATGAGAATCGGGTCTTTTGCCGCGGCAATGGCCGTGTTCATCAGCACCGCGTCACAACCCATCTCTAGGGCAACCGCAGCGTCCGAGGCCGTGCCCACTCCGGCGTCAACGATCACCGGCACGCCGCTGTGTGCGAGAATGATACGGATGTTATACGGATTACGGATACCGAGCCCGGAACCGATGGGCGCCGCCAGCGGCATGACCGCGGCGCAGCCCATATCTTCGAGCTTTTTGCAGGAGACCGGATCGTCGTGAATATAGGGCAGGACAATAAAGCCCTCATCGACCAGGGTCTTGGCCGCCTCAAGCGTGCCCGGAATGTCGGGAAAGAGGGTCTTGTTATCGCCAATAACTTCCAGCTTGACCGTATTGCCGACCCCGGCCTCGCGGGCCAGACGGCAGGTCCGCACCGCGTCCGCGGCGTTATAACACCCAGCGGTGTTGGGCAGGATGGTATAGCGTTTGGGGTCGATGTAGTCGAGCAGGTTCTCCTGGTTGGGGTCGGTGATATTCACCCGGCGGACCGCCACCGTCACAATCTCGGCCCCCGAGGCCTCGATCGCCCGTTTGGTTTCCGCAAAATCCTTATACTTTCCCGTTCCAACAATCAGTCTGGAAGAATATTCCTTGCCTGCGAGTACAAAGGGGTCTTTAGGGCCTGGCATGGCGTCCTCGCTGTGTTCGGTCTCTGCGCCGCCGCGCTCTGACTAGGAGCCTCCACCAACAAAATGGACGATTTCAACCTCGTCGTCCTGTTGCAGTCCACGGTTGGCGTACTCACCGCGGGGAATAATATCCCGGTTGACCTCAACCGCAATCCGCTTGTTTCCAAGGCCGAGTTCTTCGACTAAGGCCGCAACCGTGAGGCCCTCTCGGCACTCCCGCACATCGCCGTTGAGCCGCAATGTCATTGCAGCCCACCATACGCCCACGGGCTTCCCTTTACAACCCGGGAGGCTTCTGGTATTCCCCTGTCTGTCTCCAGTATGGCGATTTTTCCAACTCGCTCTCACCAAGGAGTACCGCATGGCTACCGTCACCCGCGCCCTGATCAGCGTGAGCGACAAACGTGGCGTTGTTGACTTGGCTCGTGGCCTGACTGCGCTTGGTATTGAAATTCTCTCAACCGACGGCACGGCCAAAGCGCTGACCGGCGCCGGTATTACCGTGACCCCGGTTGAAGATTTTACCGGCTTTCCCGAAATGCTCGGCGGCCGGGTGAAGACCCTGCACCCCCGCATCCACGCAGGCATTCTGCACCGCCGGAGCGACCCCAGCCATCTTGAGGCCATGACCCGGCATGACCTCAAGGCCATCGATCTGGTTGTGGTGAACCTCTACCCGTTTGAACAAACGGTGGCCAAGCCGGACTGCGGCTTGGCCGACGCGATTGAAAATATCGATATCGGCGGGCCTTCCCTCCTGCGTGCTTCAGCCAAAAATCACGCCGACGTGGGTGTCGTTGTGGACCCGGACGATTATCCGGCCGTTCTGGCCGCGCTCACAGAAGACGGCACCCTGTCTGCCGAGCACAAGCTCGCCCTGGCCAAGAAAGCCTTCCGGTCAACCGCCCGCTACGACGGTGCCATTGCCGATTACCTGGGCAGCCTCGACGGAGGAGAGCGCCAGCCTTTCAGCGAAACCCTGCACCTGCAATACGTTAAGGCCCAAGATCTCCGCTATGGAGAAAACCCACACCAGTCCGCAGCTTTTTACCGCAGCCCGGTCGTCCGGGAAACGGGTGTCGCCACCGCCACACAGATCCAGGGCAAGGAGCTGTCGTATAATAATATCGTAGATGCCAATGCCGCGTTTGCCCTGCTCCAGGAGTTTGATGAAACTGCCGCGGTGGCCATCAAGCATACCAACCCGTGTGGCGTGGCCACCTCGACGGAGTCCTTGGCCGACGCCTTTCGGAAGGCGCGTGCCTGTGATCCGATTTCTATTTTTGGCGGAATTGTGGGATTGAATCGCACGGTTGACGCGGCAACCGTGCAAGAAATCTTGAACCTGTACGAACAGGGCTTTCTCGAGATTGTCCTCGCCCCCGGCTATGCGGCTCCGGCCCTGGAGATGCTGGCCTCGTCCAAGCGCCTCCAGAACATCCGGTTGCTGGAAATCCCGGAGATCGCAGACGCTCAGCAGGCCCGCTACGAAGCTAGGCCGATTACCGGTGGCTTGCTGTATCAGGAGCGCGATACCGGCCAGATCAATGTGCGAGACTGCGAGGTCGTGACCAAACGTCGCCCGACCGACATGGAGTATCAGGCCTTGGCCTTTGCCTGGCGGGTGTGCAAACACGTCAAGTCCAATGCCATTGTGCTCACCTCAAGCGATCAGGTCGTTAGCGTGGGCGCCGGTCAGATGAGCCGGGTCGACTCGGCCAAGATCGCTGTCTCCCGGGCGCGCGACCTCGGGCTGGAGACCCGGGGCAGCGTGGTCGGCTCGGATGCGTTTTTTCCGTTTCGTGACGGGCTTGATGTGGTGGCCCAGGCTGGCGCGACCGCTGCGATTCAGCCCGGCGGCAGCCTGCGGGACAAGGAGGTGGCTGCGGCCGCGGACGAGCACGGCATGGCCATGATTGTCACGGGCATGCGGCATTTTCGACATTAGCCATGAAAGTGCTGGTGATTGGCAGCGGCGGCCGGGAACACGCCCTGGTGTGGAAGATCCGCCAGAGTCCACGCATCTCGAAAGTTTACTGTGCGCCGGGTAACGCCGGGATTGCCGAGCACGCCGAGTTGGTCTCGCTGGCCGCGGACAATATTGAGGGGCTGTGTGCCTTTGCTGAAAAAGAACGGATCGGGTTGACGGTCGTTGGTCCTGAATTGCCGCTGAGTCTCGGGATTGTCGATCTGTTTGAGTCACGGGATTTGCGCGCGTTCGGCCCGAACCGCGCCGCGGCCCAGCTCGAAGGCAGCAAAGCCTTTACCAAGGAACTCATGCAGCAGCAGGGCGTACCGACCGCAGCCTTTGGCGTGTTTCGCGACCCGGATGAAGCCGACCGTTACGTCGAAGAAGTCGGGGCGCCGATTGTGGTCAAGGCCGACGGGCTGGCGGCGGGAAAAGGCGTCCTGCCGTGCACCACTCAGGCCGAAGCCAAGGCCGCAATCGCCGCCCTCATGCGCGAGCGTCAGTTTGGCGCGGCCGGCGACCGGGTGGTGGTTGAAGAGTTTCTACGCGGTGAAGAAGCCTCGTTTCTGGCGTTGACGGATGGCACCCATATTCTTCCCCTGGCTTCTTCGCAGGACCACAAACAAGTCTTTGACGGAGACCGGGGACCGAATACCGGCGGGATGGGAGCCTATTCGCCGGCACCGGTCGTCACCTCGGCGTTGACCGAGCGGATTGTACAGGACATCCTCAGCCCGGTCGTCCGCGGGCTCAGACAGTACAATATCGTGTATAAAGGCGTCCTGTACGCCGGGCTGATGATCCACCACGGCCGGGCGAAGGTCCTTGAATTCAACGTCCGCTTTGGCGACCCGGAATGTCAGCCGCTCATGCTACGCCTCAAGTCAGACCTCATCGAGGTCATGGAGGCCGTGGTTGAGGGACGCCTCGACCGGGTGAGCCTCGACTGGGATGACCGCGCCGCGGTCTGTGTCGTGCTCACGGCCGAAGGCTATCCGGGCAGCTATGAGAAGGGACAGGCGATTGCCGGATTGGAGCAGTTCGCCGACTGGCAGGCCGGGGCGGTTTTCCATGCTGGCACAAGACGACAGGCAGATACGCTGGTCACCAATGGGGGGCGCGTTCTGGGCGTGACCGCGACGGGGGTGGATATTCGTCAGGCCATTGCGACAACCTACCAAGCGGTGGGGCGCATTTCGTGGCCGAACATGCACTATCGGCGGGATATTGGTCAACGAGCCCTGACAGACTAAGTCATGGCACAGATTCGCCCCTTTCGCGCATTGCGGTATAATCCGGCGGTTGTCGGTGATTTGAAAAAGGTCGTCTCCCCGCCGTACGACGTGATCAGTCCAGAACAACAAACGCTCCTCCATCTCCAGAGTCCGTATAACGCCACCCATCTCGACTTCAACAAGGCAGACGACCCCTATACGGCAGCGGCCCAGACTTTTCAGACCTGGCTGTCCCAGCGGGCCGTACAGCTCGACCCAGAGCCCGGCTTCTACTGCTACACCCAGGAGTATACGCTCCAAGATGGCCAGCCTCGTCGCCGGACCGGTATTTTTGCCGCGCTGCGGGTCGAAGATTTCGAGTCCGGGGTCATTCGCCCGCACGAGCGCACCTTCGAGCGGGCCAAAAAAGACCGCCTCGCCCTGCTGCGCGCCTGCCGGGCACACCTGAGCTCAATCTTCTGTCTCTACGCCGGAGCGGGCTGGTCGCTCGAATACACCCTCCGGGAGGCGCTCGCCCAACCGGCCGCGGTGGAGGTCGCGGACGACGCGGGTGTCATCCATCGACTGTGGCCCGTTCGAGACCCGGCGGTCGTTGCGGACATTACGGCTCAGCTCTCTGACAAATCGTTGATTATCGCCGACGGCCATCACCGCTATGAAACCGCGCTGCAATACAGCCGCGAGCGGACGGCGGAGACCGGTGCAGACGAGGGCAGGCCCTTTCATTACGTCCTGGCATATTTGACCAGTGCCGAGGACAGCGGCCTGACTATTCTCCCGACGCATCGACTGATCCAGCAGGCCGCCCTGCCCAGTCCAGCCAATCTGCAAGCTGTTCTCAAGCGTGACTTTCGATTGACCCGTTATGCTCCGGCCCAACGCCCGGCATTGCTGAACGCTCTTTCGGCACCCGGCCCTGCGCGGCGTCTCGGCTGTATCATGGCCGGGGCCGAGCATGACTGGCTGTTATCCTTCGACGAGCGTGTCACGCAGGGCCTGCCTGCTTCAGCGGCCCTGCGGGCGCTGGATGTCACGGTGTTGCACGATGTGCTCTTCGAGCGCTTTCTAGGCTTGCCGCCAGCCGTCCAAAAGCAGGCCGTCTCGTATACGAGCGATACAGACGAGGCGCTGCGACGTGTGAGCGCCGGAGACGCTCAGGCCGCTTTTCTCCTGCGGCCGACAACCTTCGAGCAGATTCGGCAGGTCTGTGCCGGCGGCGAGACCATGCCGCAGAAGTCAACCTATTTCTACCCCAAGCTATTGACCGGCTTGGTATTCTACCATCTGGAACAGGGTTAGACAGCCCGGGACGCAGCGTTTAGAAGCGTCGGCCCCCGCCGCCAAACCGCCGGCGTTCCGGCGGGCGAGCAGCGTTGATCTTCAGCACCCGACCAAGAACCTCTTGGCCGTTGAATTTCTCAATAATCGCATCAGCCTCTTCCTTGGAGCCCATTTCGACAAAGGCGAAGCCCTTCGATTGTCCAGAGAAGCGGTCAGTGACAACGCTGACCGAGCTGACCGTGCCGACCTTGGCAAAGACCTTTTCCAGGTCGGTGTTTCCCGCGGAATAGGGCAGGTTGCCGACAAAGAGCCGCGTGCCGGATGGCGAGCGAGGTTGGGAGGGCGGGCGACTCCCCATCGGAGAGGGTCTCCCGCGCCCGCTGTCCCGAGTGAGGATGGGACCGCCGCGGCCGGGTTTGACCTCATTGACGGTGAGGGCCTGTCCATCGACTTCTTTGCCATTCAAGTCCGAGATGGCCGCCTGAGCGGCAGATTCTGTCTCCATTTCGATAAAGCCAAACCCCCGAGACAAGCCGGTGGCAGGATCGGTGATGAGTTCGGCAGAATGCATATCCCCAAATGGGGAGAACAGGTCTTCAAGCTCTGGAAAGCAGAACATGGGGGGGAGGTTGCCAACGTACAGTTTAACAGCCAAAAAAAGCGTCTCCTCTCGTGCTGTTTCGCCTAGTCTTCTCCACCCCATCGACCCTGAGGTGGAGGGGGAGGATAACAAATTCTCGTTTCGATTACAATCAAAAGAGTATGCAGGAGGGAAGCCTCAGGACTTCATTGTCCCTCTACCGCTGAGATGATAGCCTTTTCGCTTCGAGCAGACTCCAACTTGGTACGATGATTTGGTACAGCATGGATACGCAAATCCCACCCCGTAGCCCCGCCTTTTCGGCGATTATTCTGAGCGGGGGAAAAAGTTCGCGTATGGGGAAGCCGAAGGCGCTGCTCCCATTTGACGGCAAGCCGCTCATCGCCCACTTGGTTCAGCGTCTGTCCCAACGCTTTTCCGATATCGTCGTGGTCGCCGCGCCGGGCCAGACACTGCCATCCCTGCCAGTTACGCTCGTCCATGATAGCGTCGCCTATCAGGGCCCGGTCGGCGGACTGTACTACGGCCTGCGAGCGGCCCGCGGTCCGGCAGCCTTTGTCACGTCGTGCGATGTGCCCTTTCTCCAATTGCCCTTCGTCGACTATCTCGTCTCGCAACTCGATCATAACGGCCACGACTATGATGTGGTCGTCCCCGTGTGGCAAGACCGGCTTCAGCCGCTGCACGCCGTGTATCGTCGCCGTGTCGTTCCCCACTTGCAAAAACAGCTTGCTACCCAACGCCTTCGTCCGGTCTATTTGTACGATACCGTCCCAACCCGAAAGGTGCCGCCGACGGAAATCGAACGCTTTGATCCCGAGGGGCTGAGTTTCCTCAATATGAACACCCAGGCGGACTATCAAGCCGCCCTGGCTCGCTGGCAGACGCTGTCGGCGCCTGTCTTCTGTACGGTCGAGCTATTCGGCGTTGCGCGCCTGACCGCCCGCACCCCACGCGTCCCGCTGACCCTCTCGGCCGAGGCAACCCTCGGGGAAGCCCTGACCGTCTTGGGGACGGAGTGCCCCGCCCTCCTGGATTCGGTGCTGTCCGCAGATGAGGCGGGACATACCCGCTTGCAGAGCGGATATACCTGCAGCATCAATGGGAAGGATTTTGTTCGAGATGCCCGCGTTCCTCTCCAGGCGGGGGACAGCCTGTTGATCTTGTCGAGCGATGCGGGCGGATAAACCATGTACGGGTTCCACGGTCGTCTGCTCCGTATAGACCTCACCACGCAGTCGTACGCCTGGCAGGACATCGAAGCGTCCCGGCTCACCACTGTGCTAGGCGGTGTGGGTCTGGGGACGTCTCTGCTGTACGACCACGCACCGCCTGGCGTGGAGCCGCTCTCGGCCGACAATCCGCTCATTTTCACCAGCGCCCCGCTAGTCGGGACGGGCCTGACCACCACCGCCAAGTATGCGGTTGTCACCAAATCCCCTCTGACCGGTTTTATTGCGGACTCCCTCTCTTCCAGTTTTTTCGCCCTGGAGCTCAAACGGGTTGGAGTCGATGCCCTGGTGATTACCGGCGCGGCCGAGCAACTCGTCTATCTCCTGATAACGGACGACGGAGTCGAGTTCCGGGCGGCAACCCACCTGACGGGACTGAGTGCCCAGGAAACCGAAGAACGCATTCGGCACGCGGCACGCCTGGAAAAAGAGGTGGAGGTCCGGGTGGCCGCCATCGGACAGGCGGGAGAAAATCTCGTGCGGTTTGCGACCCTCAGCAACGAGGGGCGGCACGCCGGACGGGGTGGCGTCGGTGCGGTGTTCGGTGCCAAGAAACTCAAGGCCGTTGCTCTGCGGGGCCGTTGTCGGGTAGCCATGGCCGATATAGAGGCGGTGGAAAAAATTGCTGCCACCTTGCGTGAGCGGAGTGTTGGACCGCAGACGGCAAAATACCGCAAAATTGGAACGGTGGCGAACCTGGCGGTCTTCGACCGGCTGGGCAGTCTGCCGACCTATAACTTCCAGAATACTCCATTGAGCCGGGCGGAAGCGCTCAGTGGAGAATCTTTGATCACTCACAGATTCAGCCAGACGCACGGCTGCGCCGCCTGCACGATTCGCTGCGAGCGCCTGTTTCGATCTCTGAGCGGCGAGGCGCAACGGCTTGAATATGAAACCCTCTTTGCGTTTGGCCCGCTGTGCGGCATCGAGGAGCCGGACGCGGTCCTGCGAGCTGCCCAGCTGTGCGACCGGTACGGACTGGACACCATTAGTACCGGCGGCACTCTCGCTTGGGCGGCGGAATGTGCGGACAAGGGTCTCTGGCCCGAGTTGCGTGCAGCAGGGCTGACCTTCGGCAATGCAGAGGCGTTTCTCAGCTTGATTCCGGCTATTGCCCACAGACGAGGAGTGGGGGCGGTTCTGGCCGAGGGCTCGCGGCGGGCATCTCTTCGCATCGGGGCCGAAGCGGAGAGCTTCGCCATGCATGTCAAAGGTATGGAGTTGCCGGGCTATGAGCCACGGAGCCTCAAGACCATGGCACTCGGTTTGGCGGTCAGCCCACGCGGAGCCTGCCATAACCGCTCAGGAGCGTATGAGGCGGATTTCTCGGGCCAGGTCGACCGCCTACAAGCCGACGCCGGCCGCGGGGTGCTGGTGGCCGCGTCCGAAGACTTCTCCGCGGTCCTGGACTCACTGATTGTGTGCAAGTTCTTGCGCAAGTGTTTTGAGGATTTTTATTCCGACGCCGCTCACCTGATGAACGCGGTGACGGGGTGGAATTATACCGCTACAGATCTCAAGCACATTGGGGAACGTATCGATACGCTCAAGAAGCTGTTTAATATGCGCGAGGGCTGGCAGCCTGAGGATGACTGGTTGCCGCCTCGCCTCTTAACCGAGCCGCTGCCAAGCGGGAGTGCGCAGGGAGTGAGCCTGACCCCGGATGAACTCCGACTGATGATTCAAAGCTATTATACCGCCCGGGGCTGGAACGAACGAGGATTGGTCCGGGAGGAGAAAAAGCGGGAGTTAGGACTCTGAAGTCAATGTCAAAGGCGGAAAACCCGAGGGCAGAAATATGGGGTGCGCCCACATTGCGTATCGAAAAATCGACGAACTTGGAGAATTGGTAATGGACCGGCTTGGCGTCTTTGCTTTTGCTGTCCTATCTGGCCGGTCTCGGTATCGTGGCGGGTGAGGCGATTTCTCATGCCCACAAATCACTCCCGCAGAAGCCTGGGAAACCCGCGCACGAGTTGCGTCCCTAGGTAAAGGGGTTTCTGCACGGAGCATAGGAGAGAGATCTTGACTATGTACGCATCAAAAAATGTCTTAGGCGAAGAACTCCAGGTGTGCAGTTCACGACCGTTAACCGGTTTTTATCGAGACGGCTGCTGTAATACCGGCAAGGAGGATGTCGGTCTGCATACCGTGTGCACCCAGGTCACTGAAGAATTTCTCGCCTTCTCCAAGGCGAAGGGCAACGACTTGAGCACGCCCCGCCCGGAGCTGGGCTTTGACGGACTCCAGCCCGGAGACTGTTGGTGTCTGTGTGCACTACGCTGGAAGGAAGCCTACGAAGCCGGGGCCGCACCCGTCGTCATCCTGGCCTCCACCCACGAGGCCACCCTCGAACATATCCCCCTGGTGCTGCTGAAAGAATACGCCCGCGATCTCCATTAGTCCGTGTGGACGAATGAGCGCCACATACTCCGGGGCGCTGCGCAGCGGCCGTGGTATGTCGAACTGATCTGGCAATGATCGCCACATACTCCGGGGCGCTGCGCTGAGTAGGCAGGCCTAGCAGGGGTGGCTGCGCGTTTCCTCTTGTGGGGTAAGGCGTCGCAAGGGGTTGAGATTGTTGCAGCATCGGCCCCCCGCTCGCGCCATTGGTCCTACGCTTGCTCAGGAGGAAGCGCCTCAGGTCGGGTTGCGCGGGCAGGCCTCCCTCTCAGGGCGCTAGCCCCCGGTCACCCCGCAAGTTCCCCCGGCCTCTCGGCGGCCCCCCGGATGTGGCCCAGCGCTTGGGGATCTTGCCCCCGGTTGGGGAGAGGCACCGCTCCCCAAGAAGGACTCCGCCGTTTGCTGGATATCCGTAATCGTTCCGTCGGGCCGTGACGGGCGGGTAAGGTTGCGTTCAGGCTGTGGCCGTTCGGCCGCCCGGCTTCTCCGTTGAGGTCCCGCGGAACGGGTTGATGTGTGTGCTGGCACCGGTTTCTGGCCTGGGTTAGCGTCGAGCGCAGGGCGGTGCGCGACGAGGATATTTGCGCGGATGTGGAGCTGGCCGAGGGCGGCGCCGGGATTTGGTCGACTCCCGGGCCTGCGGATACCCTGTGCGCTTTTCGATCCCGGTACGAGGGGGAACGGGCGCAGGCGGCGGCAAGGCGCTGCGCAGAGTTGCGCCGGGCGGAGGGATCCGCCCGTAGCGCAGCCGGTTCTTGGAAGTGGCACTTCAAGTCCTGCCGTAGCAAGCGCGCCGCGGCTGTCGAAGAGACGCAGGCCCTTGGCCGCTCGGTCAAGGAGAGGCCTTCCCTGGAGGCGGAAGTGGCGCCGCTGCGGCCGCGCGGCTGGCAAGCCCCGGGCGCGCGCAGCCGGCAGGGGCGTGCCGGTTGCGCGCGGAGGTCCCCCGGCGGCGCCCGGCTCTGGCGGAGTTTGAGGTCGCGAAGGACGCCGCCCGGCTGCATTCCGGCGGCGCCTGCCGGCCGCGGACGCCTGCGGTTGAGGCGCGGCAATTGAAGGCCCCGCTCAGGGCGTTGCGCCCGGAGAACAGGCGGCTCGGCCAGGACCTGGCCCCATGGCGCAAGGCGGGCGGCGAATCCCTCGCCAAGGTTGCCCGGGAGAAGGCGCGGGCGGAGCGCCTCAGGGCGTCCGCCAGGCAGTTGTCGCGCGAGCCTAGGAGCTGCCGCAGGGAGCTGGGGTGCCTGCGGCACGCCGCGACCCGGGCCCGGTCGCTGTCCGGTGACGTGGCCGGGCGGCGCGATCGGCTGAAGGGGGCCAGGGCCGGGCAGGGGGCGAAGGCGGGCCGGGAGGCGGCGGACGCTCGGCTTGCGGGGCGTCGTACCGCCCGCCAGGCGTTGTCGAAGAAGCGGGCCGGCCGGGATGGCGCGTTGCGCAGGGTCCTGCTCAGGGCGCGGCGCCAGCAGCCCACGCTCACCTCGCTGGCCCGGGAGCACCCCGGTCTGCGCAGGGCGGTCAAGGGAGCGCGGGGCCGGAGCGAGACGCTGGAAGCAGCGCTGGCGCAGCTCCGCTCGACCCGGGCGACATTGTCGAGGCGGCGGTATGGGCGCCCGCGCGAGCAGCAGGACAAGCCGCGCTCCCGGCGCCCGCGCAGGCAGCAACGCGGCGCTCCCGGCCACGGGCGCCCCCGGCGGCCCGGGCTTGAGGAGCGCCCCGCGCCCCTCCCCCCGCCGGAGAACGCGCGCGGCTGTCCCTGTTGCGGGCAGACGTCTGTTGCCAACGGCGCCGACGAATCCCCCCTCGTCGAGATCAAGGGGAAGGCCCACAGGCGGGTGATCCAGCGTCCGCGCTGGCGCCGAGCCGGCGGCGGCGCGTCCGCGCCGAAGGAAGTGTGGGCGCCTCCCCCGCCGCGGCGGTTCCGGGGCCCGCTCTCCGGCCCCCCCTTCTGGACGCGATTCCTGTGCGCGCGCTTTGCCTGCCCCCGGCCCCTGCACCGGGGGGCCGCAGGGATGGCCGGCCACGGGCTCGTGGGGTCGCCGGGGCCGCGGGCACACAGCCCGCAGCGGGTCGTGCCCCGCTTTCCGCCCTTGGCCGCTGCTCTCCGCGCGCCCCAGCACACCGCCGGGCGCGGCGCCCTGCCGCCGCGCCCGGCGGTGGCGGGTGCCGGAACGGCGCAGGCCAGACCGGTCGAGCCGCGCCGGGCGGTGGCCCTCGGGCTGCCGCGACGCGGTGGCCTTCCAGATCGCCCCGTCGCGCCGCGCCGAAGCGGCGCTCGAACGGTGCGCCCCCGCGCCCCCGGACCCGGTCCTCGTCTGCGCCCGCTCCAGCGCCTCCAGGCGGCTCGTCCGCCTTCCCGGCGACCTGATGCCCCCGGCAGACTGCGGGAGCCCTCAGAGGCGGCCGTTATCGACGGCGCGGCCGGCCAGGGGAAGCTGCCGGCCTGGGGCCCGGGCGGGAGCGAGCGGATTGCCGCACTCTCCCGCCTGCACGAAGCCCGGCTGAAGCCTCACGCCCCCGCCCGCCCGCGCCGGACGCCGGGGGTCAAGGCGGCGCAGGCGAGGCTGGAAGCGGCGCGTGAGGGGCGCTTGGCCGAGGCCGACCGGCCCCGTGCCGGCCGGCCCGACGGGGCGCGCGCGAGCAGGGCGGGGCGCGCGCGGCTGAACCAGCGCGAGGGGCGGGGCGGCTTCCTCGACCGGTCCCGGCCCCCCCCCCCGCGGGAACACCCGCGCCGAAAGGCTGCTCAGGGGGCCAGCGAGCGCAAGACGGCTCTCGTTCGGCTCCGACAGCGAGACCGGCGCCCGGCGCGCCGCCCGGACATCCTCCGTCATCGGCACACGCGCCTTGCAGGGCCTCACCGTCCTGCGAGGGCTCCAGGCAGGGCGGGACGCCTGCGCGAACAACGGCGGCAAGCCGCCGGAAGCCCTGGCGCCCTGGCGGCCGTGGGCGAGGGGCGAGGAGGATCGGTACGGCTGCCCGGCGGCGGGATGACCGGCGCGGTCGAGGGCCGCTGGTACGGGCGCGCCTTCACCACCGATGACATGACGCGGCGGCGCGCGCTCAGCGCCCCCGAGCCGCCGCCCCCCCGGGCCGCCCTGTCCCGGGAGTGCTGCCGCCGCCTCGGCTGGCTCAAGCCCGCCAGCGGCCTCAAGGACCTGCTGGCCCGGGTCCCCTGCCTCGCCCTGCCCCGCGCGGGCCTCAGCGAACGGCCTCCCCCCACAGGGCGGCGAGGACCGCCCAGGCCCCTCGTCTTCGGACCCGCCCCCGCGCCGCCGCCCTGCCCGCCCCCGCAGACCCTCGCCGAGGGGCGCCCCCTCGACTGCCGCCCCGGCGTGCACAGCCCCCGGGCAGGGCAGCGCTGGAACGAGTTCGGCGCCCGCGCCCACTCCCTCGGGCGCCAGACCCGGGTCGGCGCCCAGAGGCGCTACGCCGTCCACGCCCGCAACGGCTGGCCCGGCGCCCTGCGCGGCTGCTCCCCCCGCCGCCGGGCAGCGCGCCCCGCGCGACCGCTTCATCGGATGGGCACCCGAGGGGCGCGAGCAGCACCTCCCGTTCGGCGTCGACCCGCCCCGCTTCCTGATCCTGCCCTGGATCGAGAGCCCCAACCGCGGCGCCCACCGCCTCGCCCTCGTCCGCCGCCGCCTGCCCACAGACGGGGCCGCGCGCTACACCAGCCCCCCCCCGTGCTCATCGAGACCGTCGGCGAGCCCCCGCGAGCCACCGGCGCCGTCGACAAGGCTGCCGGCTGGACCCGCGGCGGCACAACCCAGGGCCGGGGCCGCTACGACAGGCCCAACCAACGAGCCCCGCCGCAAAAGAACAGCGGGCTCCGCACCCTGCGCAAAAACTGGCAGCCAACCCTCAATCCCTACAATGGGTCGATCAGGCCCGGCACGGCCCGACAGAACGATTACGGAGATCCGCGTCTCGGACAACGGCGTTTCGTGGCGTCGGCTTACCGACCGGAAGGCTACTGACACCTCACGGACCGAAATAATCCTGTATGACCGGCCGCCGGGTGGTGCCGTCTTTGTGAAAGACGGGTTTGAGAGTTGGACTCGGGTCGTTGAGCGCGCGGGAGATTTGTGACACTTGCGGCTGCGAGACGGCCTGTTATGACTGCCTCAAGGATTATGGCAACCAATCACACCATGAACAATTGGACCATCGGAGGGCTGGTGAATACCTCACATCCCAAGTGTAGCACTCGACGCGCCGTCTAGCGCCGATATGCGCTGCCCGCGGCCCTGACTCACGCGAACAGTCGCCTCACCGCACACCGAAAGCCCGGCAGCACAGCCTCCCCGGTCAACTCGTCGTCTTCCCCCAACGCCTGAACGTCACGCGGCGAGCGATAGACGTGGACGGTTCGAGTGGTGGGTTCTATGACCCACACCAACTGCGTCCCGGCTGAAACATACTCGGCAATCTTGGTTTGCACGGCGCTGAAACGGTCCGAAGGGGAAGTGACCTCAACCGCCAAGTCCGGGGCAAACGGCCAATACGTTTTGGGAATGCCGGTCTCGGGAATGCGCGCCCTTGCGATAAAGGCGGCGTCTGGAGCACGAACAATATCGGGATTCCTCTGTAAAATAAATCCGGTTTCCGCACCGCTGCAAATGCCCAAATCTCGTGCTTCAACGTATTCGTCAAGAATACGGCCGATTCGGACGGTCAACACTCCATGCTCGCCTCCGGTCGGTGCCATACGAATCAGCTCTCCTTCGACGAGTTCGTATCTGTAATCGTCGTCGGGCAGGTCAAACAGATCTTCAGCGGTCATGGGTGCGGGCTGGGGGAGAGCAGTCATCGCCTTCTCCTTACGTGCATGTCTCTCCACTTGTTCTTTTCAGGCTTCCGCGGTGTGGTTGACGCTGACCCGGACCGCGCAGTATTTGAACTCAGGAATTTTTCCGTAGGGGTCCAGCGCTTCGTTCGTCAACAGGTTTGCCGCGGCTTCCTGATAGCAAAAGGGGATGAAAATCTCGCTCCGTTGCAGGCCGGCGTCCACCCGCGCATAGGCGGTAATCTCGCCCCGGCGGGAGGTAATGGTCAGGCGGTTCCCCTCTGCTCCATCCAGAGCGGCCAAGTCCTCAGGATGCACGTTGATCACAGGCTGCGGTTCGATGGCATCCAGGACGCTTGTCCGGCGGGTCATCGTGCCGGTATGCCAGTGTTCGAGCTGACGGCCGGTAATCAGCACAAACGGAAACTCGCTATCAGGGAGTTCATCGGCGTGAATCAGGCGCGCGGGGACGAAGCGGCCTATGCCGTCCGAGGTCGGAAATTTCTTTTGGAACACCACCGGCCGACCCGGGTCGTCTTCGGTCCAACAGGGATAGGTAACGGAGTCTTGGCTTTCGAGCCGCGCCCAGTCGATCCCCCTAAGAGCAGAAATGGCCTGACGCATCTCTGCGTAGACTGCCGCAGTGTCGCGATACTGCCAGTCCAGTCCCAGACGGCGGGCCATCTCTTGAATAATGTCCAGATCCTGACGGGCCTGACCCGGCGGGTCGAGCGCTTTACGGGCGAGCTGTACGCGCCGGTCGGTGTTGGTAAACGTGCCGGTCTTCTCCGGGAGTGCGGACGCCGGCAGGATCACGTCGGCAAACATCGCGGTCTCGGTCAAAAACAAGTCCTGCACGACCAGATGGTCGAGCTTGGCCAACGCTTGCCGCGCGTGATGCAGGTTGGGGTCGGACATGGCCGGGTTTTCGCCCATGATGTACATGCCGTGCAGTCGGTCGTCGCGAACGGCGTCCATGATCTCGACCACAGTCAGGCCGGCTTGCGGATCCAGGGAGACCCCCCAAAGGGTCTCGAAGCGCTGCCGCCCCCCCTCGTCATCAACCCGCTGGTAGTCGGGGAACATCATGGGAATCAGGCCGGCGTCAGAAGCCCCCTGAACATTGTTTTGTCCGCGCAAGGGATGGAGCCCGGTCCCCGGACGGCCGATCTGTCCAGTCATCAGTGCGAGCGCGATGAGACAGCGCGCATTGTCCGTGCCGTGGATATGCTGCGAGATACCCATCCCCCAGAAAATCATGGAACCCGGCGCGGTGGCATAGCAACGGGCAACCTCTCGAATGGTCTCGGCGGCGACCCCGCATACGGGCGCCATCTCTTCGGGGCTGAAGCCGGCTACGTTTTGCTTGATGAGATCGAACCCGGCGGTGCGCTGCGCGATGAATTCCCGGTGCACCAAGTCTTCCTCGATGATGGTGTGCATCATGGCATTGAGCAGGGCGACATCGGTGTCCGGTTTGAATTGGAGATAATATGACGCGTGGCGGGCGAGCTCGGTCCGACGGGGGTCCATGACCACCAGCGTCTTCCCTGCCTTGGCCGCGTTCTTCATGAAGGTCGCCGCAACCGGATGGTTCTCCGAGGCGTTGGAGCCGATAACGATAATGCACTCCGCCTCCGCCACGTCCGCCACCTGGTTGGAAACCGCGCCCGACCCTATGCCTTCGAGGAGGGCCGCGACCGATGAGGCGTGGCACAGCCGCGTGCAGTGATCGACATTGTTCGTCCCAAATCCGGTCCGCACCAGCTTTTGGAAGAGATAGGCTTCTTCGTTGCTGCCTTTGGCCGAGCCAAATCCGGCCAACGCCTGGCCACCTTTTTCGTCACGGATTTTTTTGAGGCCCCTCGCCGCAAAGTCGAGCGCTTCTTCCCAGGAGGCTTCACGAAAGACATCCGAAGGATCAGCCGGGTCGACCGTGAGCTCGAGAGACTTGGGGACCCCCGATTTTCGGATCAGAGGCTGGGTGAGCCGGTGCGGATGGGTGATGTAGTCGAAGCCGTAGCGGCCCTTCACGCACAGCCGGCCGTGGTTGGACGGACCATCACGCCCGGTGACGTGCAGAATCGTGTTGTCTTTGACGTGATAGGTCAGGAGACAGCCCACTCCGCAATAGGGACACACGGAATCCACCGTCTTGTCCGGCTCAATCAGTCCCCCCTCCTTGGCCGGCATGAGCGCACCGGTAGGACAGGCCTGGACGCACTCCCCACAGCCAACGCAGGAGCTGCTGCCCATAGGGTCGTCTACATCGAAGACGATCTTGGCCTGACTGCCGCGCAGAGCGTAGCCGATGACATCGTTCACCTGCTCTTCACGACAGGCACGCTGGCAGCGGGTGCACTGGATACAGGCGTCGAGATGCACGGCGATGGCGGGGTGGGATCCATCCGATTCCGGCTGCTGACACGGCGCAAAGCGTGGTGTGCCGACTTCCAGTGCGTCTGCCCAAGTCTCCAGTTCCGAGGTACGGGTATAGGGGGTCTCGGAGACGTCCGAGAGCAGCAATTCGAGAACCATCCTCTGAGAGTGGCGGGCGCGCTCACTCGTGCTTGCCACCTCCATGCCCTCCTGTGGTATCCGGCAGCAGGCAGGCGTAAGGGGCCGCTCCCCCCTCACTTCCACCACACAGGCACGACAGTTTCCGTCTGGCCGGAGTCCGTCTTTGTAGCACAGGTGGGGAATGTCAACGCCCTGACGACGGGCCGCTTGCAAAATGGTTTCGCCAGGCAG
Organism: uncultured Binatia bacterium (SeqCode); assembly: GCA_965116085.1. Taxonomy (GTDB): domain Bacteria; phylum Desulfobacterota; class Binatia; order Bin18; family Bin18; genus Bin18. Next base: position 1,447,051 of record OZ220487.1, on the reverse strand, counting down.
AGCGCCGACCGCCCGCCCATTGAGGAGAAAGGAGGTCGGCTTCACGCTTTCGGGAGCGAGGGTCATGAGGCAAGCTCCTCTTGGAAATATTGGATGATGCTGCGCAGCGGGTTGGGCGCGGCTTGGCCTAGGCCACAGATCGAGGCATCGCCCATGACTTGGGCCAAGTCCTCAAGCAGGGGAACATCCCAGCGGTCTTGCGCCATCAGACCGGCCGCTTTCCGTGTCCCCACGCGACACGGCGTACATTTTCCGCAAGACTCATGCGAGAAAAAACGCATCGCATTGAGCGCGGCGGCCTTGGCGCTGTCTTTATCGGACAAGACGATGATCGCGGCGGAACCGATGAAACAGCCGTAGGGGCGCAGGGTGTCGAAATCAAGCGGCAGGTCGGCATGCGCGGCGGGTAAAATCCCGCCGGACGCACCCCCGGGGAAATAGGCGTACAGCTCATGTCCGGGCAGCATCCCCCCGCAATACTCCTCGATCAACTCGCGCAGACTGATACCTGCCGGGGCCAAGTGTACCCCCGGCTTTTGGACGCGGCCGCTGACCGAGAACGAACGGAGCCCCTTACACCCTCTCCGGCCCTGACTCGCAAACCACTCGGGTCCGCGCTCCAGAATATCACGGACCCAATACAGGGTTTCGAAATTATGCTCCAGGGTCGGACGTCCGAACAAGCCGACCTCGGCCACATACGGTGGACGCAGGCGCGGCATGCCGCGTTTACCTTCGATGGACTCGATCATGCCCGACTCTTCGCCACAGACATACGCACCCGCCCCGCGACGGAGGTGGATAGCGGGGAGTATTCGCGGCGGGTCGCCCTCCAGGGCAGCAATCGCGTTCTTGAGAATCTGAAGACAGGCCGGATATTCATCCCGGATATAGATATAGACGGCCTTGATTTCAGCCGCCCAAACAGCAATCAACATCCCTTCCAGAAAACGATGCGGGTCACGTTCAAGATAATGGCGGTCCTTAAAGGTCCCGGGCTCACCTTCATCGATATTGACCGCCAAGAGGCGCGGTCCCTCGTAACCACGGACGATGCGCCACTTGCGTCCGGCAGGAAAGCCGGCACCGCCGAGGCCGCGCAAGCCGGAATCTTCCAGGGTACGCAAAACAGAATCGATGTCACGGGTGCCGACGAGGCACTCACTCAGAACCCGATATCCGCCGGCCGCCTGATAGGCCCGGTAGTCCACCGTGCCCGCTGGCAAGCTCGCGTGAGTCGCCCTGCGTTCGACTGCTTGTCTGACCTGCTTCAGGCTCGCCGCCCCGATCGGGTTCTGGTCGACGACCGCAACCGGGGCGGTTTCACACCGGCCTACACAGGGAACACGCTGGACCCGCACCGTTTGACCGAATTCTCGCTCTAGGGCGGACAGTAATTGCTCCGCTCCGGCCAACTCGCAACTGACCGAGTCGCACACGCGCACGGTGAGTGCCGGTGGCGGCGCTTCTCCTTCTTTGACTACATCGAAATGATGGTAAAAGCTGGCAACCTCATACACCTCGACTGGAGCGAGCCGCATTTCGTGGGCGAGGGCAACCAAGTGGGCCGCAGACAGATGACCATAGTGATCTTGGATGAGATGCAGGTGCTCGATCAGGAGGTCCCGTCGGCGCGGGGCATCGGCCAGCAGGGTTTGGACCTCCCGGAGGGCCCGGGGGTCGACATCACGTCCTTTTGGCCGAGTGCGAAGGCCCCGCGGGGGTCTGCTGCCGCGCTCTCCGTTATGTTTCATTCTCCCCCTGCCCGAACCAGAACCTTTGTCAAAAAGGCCCGAAGGACAGAAACATAGCCTATTTATTGGCTGTAGCTCAAGAGTCTTGCTCTTTGAGCACCCTTGACACCCGTGGTTTCGGTTCTTATTTTTCTCGCCTCAGAGACGTTCAGTCTCGGACAAACGAACAACGTAAAATCAATGAAGAAATTCAGGCTCGTCAACGTCTATTACCGTCTACAGATTCCCTGCACCAGCCACGCCTGAGGAGAAGACCCATATCCATGGACGGAGATGTTTCGGCTCTGAGCGAACGCGTGAAAGAAGAAGCCGTATCTCTAGCGCGCCTACGAGACGCTATGGGACAGGTCATTATTGGCCAGCAGTATCTCGTAGACCGTTTGCTTGTCGGACTGTTGGCGAACGGCCACGTCCTGTTGGAAGGGGTCCCCGGCCTAGCCAAGACCCTGTCGGTGAAGACCTTGGCCCAAGCGATCAGCGCCAGCTTTCAGCGCCTTCAATTTACCCCGGACCTCCTCCCCGCCGACCTCATCGGGACGCTGATCTATAATCCTCGCGAGGGGACGTTCACCACCAAGAAAGGACCGGTTTTTGCCAACATCGTGCTGGCGGACGAGATAAACCGGGCACCGGCTAAAGTCCAAAGCGCCCTATTGGAGGCCATGCAGGAACGTCAGGTGACAATAGGTGAGGAGACCCATCTCCTGCCGGCCCCTTTCCTCGTACTGGCGACCCAGAATCCCCTCGAGCAGGAAGGCACCTACCCCTTGCCAGAGGCCCAGGTCGACCGTTTCATGCTGAAGCTGCGGGTCACCTATCCCTCGAAGGCGGAAGAGCGGCAGATCCTGGATCGCATGGCATCCACTATGCAGCCTGCCGCCGTCAGTCCCGTGCTGAGCACGGAGGACATCGTACGGTTATGCGGCCTGACCGACCGGATTTATCTGGACGATAAAATCAAGGACTATATCATTGATCTGGTCTTTGCCACGCGCGACCCCGCGGCCTACGACATCGACGTTCAGCGTTTTATTCAGTACGGCGCTTCACCGCGAGCCACCCTGTCACTGACCGTTGCCGCCAAGGCGTATGCCCTACTTCAGGGCCGTGGCTACGTCACGCCTCAAGATGTCAAATCCATCGGCTCGGACATTCTCCGCCACCGCGTCATTATTACGTATGAGGCCGAGGCCGAAGAACTGACCACGGATACCGTCCTGAAACATATCTTCGACGGTGTGCCTGTCCCCTAGGCTATGCTGACATCGGAACAACTCAAAACGGTCCGCAAGATTCATCTTCGGACCAGCCATTTGGTCAACGATGTATTTGCCGGCCAGTACCAGAGCGCCTTTAAGGGCCACGGCATGGAATTCGCCGAGGTTCGGCAATACTGCCCCGGCGATGATGTCCGCACCATAGACTGGAACGTCACCGCCCGGACGGGCATCCCGCACGTCAAACGGTTCAGCGAAGAGCGTGAGCTCACGGTGATGCTCCTCGTGGACGCCAGCGCCTCGACTCGGTTTGGCACCGTGTCTCAATTGAAGAGTACCATGGCAGCCGAGATGGCAGCCCTGTTTGCCTTCTCGGCCATCACCAATAACGACAAAGTCGGGTTGGTGATATTCAGTGACGCAGTCGAGCTGTCGCTCCCGCCCAAAAAGGGCCTCCGGCATGTCCTGCGGGTGATTCGAGAGGTGCTTTCCTTCCAGAGTCAACAGCGCGGCACAAATATTACGGCCGCCCTGGAACATCTGAATCATGTCAGTAAGCGACGAGCGGTGGTCTTTCTCATTTCCGATTGGCTCGACCCGAACGCCACCTTTGCGCTCACTATCGCCAATCGTCGCCATGACGTGATTGCCATTGCGTTAGACGACCCCCGCGAGCTGAGCCTACCGAACATCGGCCTCATCGAGCTCCAAGACGCCGAGACCGGAGAGCGGGAGTTGGTCGATACCGGTGACCGGCGGGTCCGGGAAGAGTTCGCTCGTCGGGCCGCAGCGGCCCGAGACGGGAGAGCGCACCGGTTGCGGCGCGCTCACGCGGACACCATCACTGTGCGCACTGACCGGCCATATATCGACGCCTTGCTGCGCTTTTTTCGCATGCGCGAGAAGCGACATTAGAAGTTCCTCATGAGACGTCTCCCCCGTGTCGCCCGAAAGGCACCGCTAGCCTTGCTCCTCGCCCTGTGGTCCCTGTTCAGCCCGCCGCCTGAGCCGTGGGCGGCTGCGGACGGAGAGCAACCGACCGGCCCGGTCCACCTCCGAGTCAGCGTCGAGCAGGATGAAATCACCATAGGGGATCGTCTTCGCTATACGATTACGATCAGCGCGGAGACGGACGTAGACATCTCCGTCCCACTGTTCCGCGAGCGCATCGGCGATTTTGACATTATCGATTTTGGTCGAGAGCCAGACCTGTCGCAGGCAGAACGGACCGTTCTCACCCAGTGGTATACGCTCACCATTTTCACGACGGGCTATCATATCCTCCCGGCTCCACGCGTCGCCTATACCATGCCCGACGGAACCCGGCACGAGGCCACGGGCGAGGCGCTCCGGGTTCGTGTGGCAAGCTTGCTTGCGCAGGAGGGGCAGCCAACCGATATTCGTGATATCAAACCACCCGAAGATGTCCCCTTTGACTGGTGGCCTGTCCTCGTGGGCGGAGCGATCTTGGCCGGGCTGATTGGCATCGGTCTTGCCCTCTCCTCCTTTTTGAACCGATTCCGTCGAGCAGCAGTCCTGCCACCCCGACCGGCTCACGAGATCGCCCTTGAGGCCCTCTCGCACCTGCAGGCCAAACGTCTCCCACAAGCCGGTCAGTTCGAGGCGTATTATATTGCCCTGTCCGCTATTGTCCGGACCTATCTGGAAGACGGACTTCAGGTACGTGCCCCGGAAATGACAACGGAAGAATTCCTCGCGGCCGTCACGCGCGATACCCGCCCCAGCCGTCTCCCGCCGGCCCACCAGCACTTGCTCGGCGCGTTCTTAGCCCAAGCGGATTTAGTCAAATTCGCCCGGCATCGACCCAGCCTGGACGAGAGCGATGCCGCCTATGAGGCTGCGAAACGCTTTGTGGAAGAAACCCGGTCCGGGCACGCTCAGACGCTTGCTGACGACCACGGCTGGCCACGGGAGGAGCGGCATGCGGCTGCATGATCCCTGGATGCTACTGGCCTGGCTTCTCCTCCCGCTGATCTTCTGGTTCCAGCGGCGGGATCCCCAGGAGGCGGCGGTCCGCTATCCCAGCCTCGCTGTCCTGCGCTCCCTGACGCATACGGGGAAACGCCAGTGGCGTTGGATTTTGCCGGTGTTGCGGGGGATGGCTCTTTTTCTCCTCGTCCTCGCTCTTGCCCGCCCGCAACTCGGCAAAGCCGAGAGTCAGTCGTACGGTGAAGGGGTCGATATTGTGCTGGCCGTTGACATTTCGAGCAGCATGCTGTCCGAGGACTTTCGTCTGGATACCGGACGAGCCAGCCGACTGGAGGTGGTGAAGTCAGTCGTCCGGGATTTTGTGACCGCCCGAGGCGGAGACCGGATAGGCTTGGTCCTGTTTAGCGCCCGCCCCTACACTCAGTGTCCGCTCACCCTTGATCATGGTTGGCTGTTGCAGAATTTGGACCGGGCCAAGATCGGGATGATTGAGGATGGGACGGCCATCGGATCTGCCCTGGCCACCGCGACCGGCCGCCTGGAGCACTCGGAGGCCAAGAGCAGGCTCGTGATTCTCCTCACCGATGGGCAGAACAATGCGGGCCGGATCTCTCCACTGACCGCGGCGGACGCGGCCCATACCTTGGGCGTCAAGGTGTATACCATCGGCGCGGGAACCCGCGGCACGGCCCCCTATCCGACCCGCGACCTGTTTGGCAATACGGTCTATCGCCCCATACCGGTCGATATTGACGAGGAGACGCTGTCGAATATCGCCCAGACTACGGGAGGGCGCTATTTCCGTGCAACGGACACGGCCAGCCTTCAGTCCATTTACGAAACAATCAACCAGTTGGAGCGTACTCCGTTTCGTGCGCCCCTCTACTTCGATTATTATGAATTCTATCCCTGGTGCATCGCGGCGGCGCTTGCCCTCGTTGGTTTGGAGACGGCCCTGAACCATACCCTTCTCCGAAAGCTGCCCTGATGGTTTGGCGTACCCCTCAATTGCTGTGGCTGTTGCTCTGTGTGCCGCTTGTTGCCGGCCTCCTCGTATGGGCCCTGCGGCGGCGGCGACGCGCTTTGGAGCAGTTCGCCCAGGCCAGTCTCCTCCCCGTTCTGATCCCTGATACGGATCGGCGCGGTCACCCCTGGCGAGCCGGTCTGTTGGTCGGGGCACTCGCCCTGCTGATCCTTGCCCTTGCGGGCCCCCGCTGGGGGCTGCAGTGGGAAGAGGTGCGCCGTGAGGGGGCAGATATCGTTGTCGTGCTCGACACCTCGCGCAGCATGCTCGCAACGGATATCACCCCGACCCGGCTGGACCGCGCTAAACTCGCCCTTCGGGATTTCGTGCGACACCTTCAGGGGGATCGGATTGGACTGGTCGCTTTTGCGGGCTCGGCTTTTGTCCAATGTCCCTTGACGCTCGATTACGGGGCATTTTTAGAGAGCCTCCGTTCCGTCACGGTCGGTATTATCCCCAAGGGTGGGACCGCCTTGGGCGAGGCCATCAAAACCGGACTAGCAGCCTTTGAGAACCAGCCCGGTCGACATCACGCCCTGTTGATCATCACCGATGGCGAAGACCATGACGGACAGATTCAGGCGGCCAGCCAGCGGGCCGCCGAAAGGGGAATCAAAATTTACACGGTTGGGGTTGGGAGCCCGGAGGGCGAACTGGTCCCACTCAGCGTGGACGGCCGGCGAAGCTTTCTGAAGGACCGTCAGGGACAGGTCGTCAAGTCGCGTTTGGATACAGAGACCTTGCAACAGATTGCGCTGACAACGGGCGGTGCCTATATCTACGATACCGGCCCGAGTCTGGGTCTGGGGGAAATCTATACGCGCTATCTGAGCCGGCTCGAGAAGCGAGACCTCACCTCAACCCTGGAACGTCGCTATGCGGACCGCTTTCAACTCCCGCTCGCCATTGGCCTTCTTCTCCTCGCCCTGGAACCCTGCATTCGGGGGCGACGTTTGCAAACGGTCGGAGACGTTCCCTCCCCCAAGCCGTTACGTCGCTCCTGACCTCCAAGAGATAAGGGAGGATGAGTCGTGAACACCGTGCAGCGGTTGCTGCTGTTAGGCTGTACCCCCCTCTGCATCGCCTGGACCGATGGCCTGCGCGGCCGGGTTGTTGAGGGGAATCGATTATTCTCCGAAGGCCATTTTAGCGAGGCGGTCGAATCCTATGGTCAGGCGTTAGTCGATCATCCCGATTCCCCGGTTCTCAATTTCAATATGGGAACGGCACACTACAAAGCGGGCAAGTACACGCAAGCACTCTCCTCTTTCTCCCGCGTACAGGCGAATTCGGCAGACTCCGATATGGATTCGGGGCGGGCCGCCAGAACCGCCTATAACAGGGGGAATGCCCAGTATAAAATGGGTGCACGGTCAGAGGAACAGAATCCACAGGCGGCCCTTACCGCCTATACCGACGCCTTGGCCTCGTATCGTCGGGCACTTGGCACCGACCCAACAGATCAGGACGCAAAGTTCAACTATGAGTTTGTGGCCAAAAGGATCGAAGCACTGCAAGAAAAACTCGAGAATCAGCCGCAGCCAAATCAGCCCGGCCAGCCAAATCGACCCGAGCGAGAAGAGCAGCGGCAATCCGAGCAAGAGGACGACGGGCAACGACAGCCCGATGCACAGCAGGACGGGCAAGGCCGCAAACACGCCGGAGAACAGCCAAGGGAATCCTCTCGGGTGGAGCAAGGCCAAGACCAGCCCAACGAGATGTCCGAGGACGAAGCCCAGTCGGTGGTCGATGCGGCCCGCAACGAGGAGCTCAGCCCGGAGGAGTTTGCCCGGCAGGCCCAGCGTGGAGACATGGCTGAACCCTTACGGGATTGGTAGAGAGGAAGAATGCAAAGGAGCGCACTGATTTCCTGCCTCTGCCTGCTGTTCGGACTAGTCTGTCCGGCCAGCCCCTCGGAGGTGAGTGTCCACGCCTCTATACACCCGCAACGTGCAACGCACGGTGGGGCGTTGACGCTGTCTATCGAGGTCGGGGCAATCCAGCACACACCGGCCTCGCCGCTCAATATCGACAGCACCGAGAGCCGCCATCCTGGCCCCTCGACGCAGGTGTCCATCAACAATGGACCAGTCGTGGCGTCCGTGCAGCAGCGCGACGCTCTCCTGCCGCTCAAGTCGGGGCAATTCACCCCGGATCTCTCTCCCATGGGATCTCAAGAACGTCCGTCTCACACCGACTCGCTGGCCGTCCCAGTTGCGGCCACCCGGTCACCCCCTTCGCCGTCTGGCAGACCGTCTTCTCCGGCTCAACAACGTCCTCAAGCCGTGCGCGACCAAAACGCGCCGAGTCTCGAACTCTCCGTCCCGCACCACGAGGTCTATCTGCACGAGCGTGTTCCCGTCACGGTCGAACTTCATATCGGAGCGGCCCGAGTCTCCGATGTCCAGTATCCGCAATTCAGCAAAGACGGATTCTCTGTCGAGCCGTTCTCCAAACCCACACAACAGCGGCAGACGCGGGACGGCCGGACATTCATCGTGCTCCGTTTCGACACGGAGGTTGTTCCCCTCCGCACCGGGGATCTGACACTTGGCCCGGCGAGTCTCCGGTTCACCCTCCTCACGCGTCGCCGGGGCGGCTCACCTTTTAGCGACCCGTTCTTTGATCGTTTTTTCCAGAACGACTTCTTTTCGACGTTTTCTTCCGAGCGGCGACAGCTCACCGTGCGTTCCGCTCCCCGGACGCTCAGCGTGCAACCGCTCCCGGAAGCAGGCAGACCGGATAATTTCTCAGGAGCGGTCGGCTCGTTTGAGTTGGACGTGACCGCAACCCCGCAGGACCTGTCTGCCGGAGACCCGATTACCGTTCAGATGCGGATTAACGGCACGGGCTATCTCGCCGATACTGCCGCGCCCACGTTCGTGCAGACTGACGGTTTCCGCGTATATGAACCGCTTGCCGGGAAAACGCAGAGGTCAACAAAATCCTTTGAGCAAGTGCTCATTCCACAGGACCAGACCCTGGAGGCCATTCCCGCAGCACAGTTCAGTTATTTTGATCCTCAGGCTGAACGCTACCGGACGCTCGAGAGCCAGCCTATTGCCTTAACCGTTCGTCCACCGAAAACCGCCACGCGAAAAACAGTCGTAACCGGCCACCCGGATGCGCCAGCGGCACGTCGTCGGGACGGGCAGCAGGCGCTGGGTCGGGACATTGTCTATATCAAGGACGATCCCGGCTCTCTGGTCCCGCCTACCAGGCCATGGCATCACAGCCTCGGATTCCTCCTGTGGCAGCCCCTGCCAGTGCTGCTCTTCCTCGGTGCCTGGTGGTACGACCAACGCCGCCGCCGGCTGCGTGGCGACAGTCGCTATGCCCGTTTTACCGTGGCGGGGAAGCACGCACGGCAAAGCCTGACCCGAGCGGAGGACTATCTGACACAGGAGGAGTATCCCGCCTTGTACACCGTGCTGGCTCACACACTTCAAGCCTATGTATCCGCCAAATTCGACCTGCCCCCTGGGGGCATTGATGCGCAGGCACTCCGCGAGCGTGGCGTCTCTCAGGCGTGTCTGGACCAGATCGAACGCGTTGGGGAGACCTGCGAGCGGGTGCGTTTCGCTCAAGGAACGCCAGCGTCCATGCAGGACAAGAGTCACGAAACCCTCTCCCTTGTCCGTCAGATTATTGGCCAGCTCGAACGCACTCACCGCCAGTTTCAAACGCGGGCCGCTTAGTATGACGGGATCATGAGGCTGCCGCAATTCCTCCGACTTCTGCCATCTCGAGGCGTCCGATTTTCTCTGCTCAGCGGTGTCTGTCTCTGCTGGGCGGCCTCTCCGGCAGCCGCGGCGCCAACAGCCCCCCAGACCGCTTTTTTTCGTGCGAATACGCTCTATACGCAAGGACAGTACGCCGAGGCAGTAGCGGCCTACGAAGCCGTGCTTCAGTCCGGCCTCGTCAGCGGGAATCTCTATTTCAACCTCGGCAACTCCTATTTCAAGGCAGGACAGGTAGGGAGAGCCATTCTGAACTACGAGCGGGCCCGGCGCTTCCTCCCGAGCGACCCGGACCTGGACGCCAACCTGCGCTTCGCCCACTCACTCACGGGCACCGCAGTCTGCCACCCTCCCCTCTGGCAACGCCTTGTCTTTCCGCTTGCCCATAGGGTCGCGACAGACCGATTAGTCTGGTTCACCAGTGCGGCCCATACGCTGCTTTTCGTGATTTTTGCCGGGTACCATCTGTGGCCGCGCCGGCCCCAATGGCTCCTCTTTGTGGGCTGGGGGGTCACGGCCTGCATGGTGGTGGTCACGCTCTCGCTGGTACAGCAGCTACGGACGGGCGACTGGCGGCGACACGCCGTGGTACTCGAACAAGGGGACACCCCGGTGCGTTTTGAGCCGGCTGCGAGTGGTACGGTCCATTTCTCCGTCCCCCAAGGCACGCGGGTCCAGGTGCTCGATGTCCGAGAAGGTTGGTGGCAGGTCGCCCGCTGCGATGGCCGGCGCGGGTGGGTCGAAAAAGAGACCCTCGAAGAGTTATAGCGGATCAATCGGTCCGCTGGCCATCTTTGTCACCGCCCCCAATTGTCTTTTCCGTCCCGCCCCTGCCTATTCGGGCCGGAACTTGACCAGGGTCATTTCCGCACTCACATCCTCAAAGCATGCCACAACCGGCATGCCTATGGCCACCTGCTCGGGCGGACAGCCGACCAGATTGGTGGTGATATGCGGTCCTTCTACGAGTTCGACAATGGCAATGACGTAGGGCACATCATCGGTAAAGGCGGGATGCGTCGGAGCCCGGGCAATGGTGTAGGAATACAGCGTTCCCTTACCGGATACGGGAATCCAGATGAGGGCGGCGGCTAAACATTCCGAGCAAGCTTCGCGCGGGTAAAAGATATGGCTTCCACACGCATTACAGCGCTGAATCTGGAGTTCATGCCGTTTGGCCGCGTCCCAGAAGGGCTGAGAGACCTCATTCGGATGGGGGAGGGGTTTGTGATACTCACCCATGGTTTTCCTCTCCGTCCGCTAAACACCCAAGATCAGACTGCACTGCTCGGCCATGATTCCACCGTTGCCGTTCACATAACCGATGGCGGCAGCTCTGACCTGCCGCCCTTCTCCGCGTCCCATGAGTTGCCGCACACCCTCAATGACGTGACTCATGCCCCCGGCGAGCCCCGGTTGCCCAAAAGAGAGTTGGCCACCGTGGGTATTGCACGGGAAGTCGCCCGCATAGGACAGGTCGTGGTCTTCGACAAACCGGCCACCTTCGCCTTTTTCACAAAAGCCCGCGTCTTCAAGGGTCACGATAACAGTGATGGTATAGCAGTCGTAGGGCTGCACAAAGTCCATCTCTAGCGGGCTGACTCCGGCCATGTGAAAGGCGGCTTCCGCAGCCGGCTTGACCAACGATGTCGTCAGGCTGCGAGCATGGGTAATGCTCGAATGGCCGCCGGCCTCACCGGCTCCGAGCAAGACCACGGGTTTGTGCGGCCCGTCTTTGGCGCGTTCGGTACTGGTGACAATAAACGCCCCGCCCCCAGTACAGGGGCTGACAATCTCAAGCAGATGGAGGGGGTCAACGATCATGCGGGAGTTCAGCACATCATCAATGTCGATTGTTTTGTTTCCGAACAAGGCGCTCGGGTTTTGGCAGGCGCTTTTGCGTTGGTCTACCGCAACCTTGGCCATTTGTTCCGCAGTCGTGCCGTATTCATACTTATGGCGTTGGGCGATTAACGCATAACCGGGGTTGGCGGCGATCAGACCGTAGGGGGCGTCGAATTCCGCCTCAATGCTCGGGAAGGGCGGCATTTGCCGCGCCCGGGCTCGCCGGTCACCCACGACGCACAGCACGGTATGGCACATCCCGGCTTCAATGGCGGCCGCTGCCCGCCAGACCATGCCGGCGGCAGAGGCGCCGCCGAGTTCGATCTGGTTAAAATAGGTGGGACGAATCTGCAGGTAATCAGCCACCACCGAAGGCCACAGCACGCTATAGTCGCTCAGCGCCCAACCGGTCAGCAGCCCGTCAATATCGCTCTTTTCCAGGCCGGCATCAGCAATGGCCTCACGCGCCACATTGGCAATAATCCCCAGTGGTGTAATAGTCCCAGCGCCTTTTTGCGGCGCCATTTCGGCAAACCCGGAGATTGCCGCCTTGCCTCGTATGCTCATCCGTCTCCTCCTGTGCTTTTGCTTTGCGCACATCTCTCCTTATCGTGCAGCGGATGACGGGACCCTCAACTAAGCACGAAACCACTCAGGAGGAAACCGGACAGTGCGCGGACGGGATGCGATACGACGGGTGGGCGGCGTGGCACCGTCCTGGAGGGAATGTCGGCCCGGCGCCGGCATTGAACCCGACATGGGCGGTCTGGCCATTTCGTATTCGCCCCCCAGCCGATTGGGGCCCGGGGTCAAGCGGGGTGAATTCATCCCGCTGAAGGAGGAGGGAGAGGACGATTTTCGTCTCAAGGTAAGCAAAATGCATCCCGGAGCAGCGGTGCCCCCCTCCAAACCCAATCAGGCTATGGGGCTGAGGCGACTCATCGTGCTCCGGGGAGAACCGTTCCGGCCGGTACTGACCCGGGTCTGGGAATACCTCCGGCATTCGGTGCGAGAGGGCCGGGGCGACAAGGGCCATGGCCCCCTGAGGGATACGGAAGCTCTGCGAGGCAAAGGTCTCGGCGGCCTTGCGCATCATGACGAACGCGACCGGATGGAGCCACTCAAGTTTCTTTGAGCGCCCCCTCAATCCGTCGCAACCGGCGCACCTCTGTCATCAAGCGACCTCGACCATCGCCATGAATATCGGCTCGTTCGCCAAGTACCGGCTGGAGAGAGGCCGGGTATCGGGGCAGGTCGATCAGGCCCCAACTGACATGCCCGGCTGTTGTCTCGTGCCCGGCCCACACCAGCGGGAGGATCATGTTGATAATCACCACGCCGTCAATCGGCCGGCCGTCAGAGGAGCGGGACCCAATCAGCGTCTGCAAGAAATCAGGCGGGTCAGCCGGGCTCCGACGGCGTTCTTTTGTGAGTTGGCCCGGGATTTCGTGCAATTTTCTTTTTGCCCGTTGACTTCGAGTCAGTTTGGGCGGCGGGAGCCACAAGGGTAGAACCGACTCCATGCCTCCTGAAAATTTGCGAACGTCCGAGAAGAAACGACTGCCCGGACGCTGCCGAAAATCATCACCAAGACTAAGGGGTGCGGGCAATATGCATTCCCAGTGGACCCGGGGTTGGAATCGGATCACAGGGCCCCCTCCTCGCCCAGGCGCGCTCCATCAAGGCAAGCGTCTCGTTGACCATGGTGGTCACATACCGGTGCATCTGCGGGGGCTGGAACCGTGGCATGATAATGGCCCGCTGTTCCGGGTGTTCCTCGAACTCGGCGAAGCGATAGAAGCGCTCATGGAAGATTTTGATAAAGAGGGGATCACCTTCACGAATCGAGAGGAGCTTGTCGGTCTCACGAAAAAAGAAGCGATTATTCTCCGGTCCGAGCAAGATGACACCTGTTTCAGCCCGAGTTGGAGAGAAAAAATCGAGCCGTGCCCGTGATAGCCCCGTTCTCGGAGGGCGGTCGGGTCACGCAGGAATTGAGGCGCGTACCCAAGAACCGAAATGCTGCCGCTCACCATGGGAGGCTGCCATAAGCGCCCTCCATGAAGAAACGTGCGGGTCGTTTCAAAACGCCTCCAGCGCGTATCCGCTCGAACAACGAGGGCGTATCCTGACCGCTACTCCCCAATCCTGTCGCTTCTGTCACCTGTAAAATTGAGGGAGGCATGACAAAAAATGTGCGCACTGCAACAATCCAGCCGGGGATGCCGAGGGGGGAGGGAGATGACGGGAGCCGAGGAGAAAGAACATCGAGTGAGACACGGCCGCACAGCGGGAGCATTTTTCCCAGAGTTCATACCCCGATACGGGCGACCCGGGCCCAAATCAATTGAATCAAATCCTGCGGACTCAGGGCAATATCAAGTCCACGGCGCCCGGCGCTGACGTAGACGCTTGCGTGGCTGAGGGCTGACTCGTCTATCAGCGTGACGAGGTCACGGCGTTGACCGAGCGGACTGATGCCGCCGACCACATAGCCGGTTGCCCGCTCGGCTTCTCTTGGAGCGGCCAAGAGGGCTTTCTTGACCCCAACTGCCTGGGCGACCGCCTTGAGGTTGAGTGGAGTGGAGACGGGGATCAGTGCAGCAACAGGCGTCCTGGGCAGCGGGTTTGACGATGAGGGTTTTCAAGACCCGGTCCGCGTCCACGCCGAGTGCTTGAGTGGCCTCCAGCCCATACGACGAAGCGGCCGGGTCGTGGCGGTATTCATACAGGCGATAGGGAATCCGAACGCGTCTGAGGGCGTCAATGGCTGGCGTCATGGCGGTAACACGAGCGGGAGGGACATCCGGGGGTCACCGCGTTGTCGCTACGCTTCAGGCTTGCGATAGAATTCAACGTAAAATTGAACCGCCCCTTCGGGCCGGACATAATGGGCAACTTCGGGAGCAATGATCCCGGCATGCTTGGAATCCAGGAGAAGCGTTTGGTTGATGGGCTCCATCACAACGTACCTGAGCTCTCCGGCCAGGATCCGAATCTTTGCCCACACGCCCGGTTTCGTGGAGTGGGATGAGGTCAGTCCGGCCGGAATGGACTCAGCCTGAAAAACAGCCGTTCGCTTGTACGGCCTGAAGGCGGCGGGCAACTCGAGCGCGTCACACCGGACGCAGTCAAGGGGCAAACCGCGTTTGGAAGCTCGCCCCTCTTCGGTGACGACCCAGGGGCGGCTTTCAAATGGCGGATTGTGGCGGACATGCTGCCCGTGGCCACACGCCAGGTCGGCGACCCAGTCATTTTTCGGATCGCGATGAAATCCGACGATTTTTCTCTCCATATAGATAATGCGCGCACTAGTGGTGAATCACCGCCCGTTGCCCGCGGTAAAAAAACCGGAACCGCAGACCCATTGCCAGTAATAGATAGCCCAGCCACGAGAAGAGCAGGGCCTGATCGAGAGGCGAGGGCAGAAAGTGCTGCCGGAGCGCGGCGTGCAGTGCCATCAGCCCGGTACCGACATAGTTCAGCACACCGGCCCAGTGCCCGATGGGATTGGACACCAGCGCCATGGCCGTGTCTCGTCTGGAGAGCCACCACGAATCGAGCGTATACTGGCCAAAGGCGCAACCGACTGCGCACGGAATCCACCACGGCACAGTGCCGATATATACCAAATAGGTCAGGGTTACGAGCAGAAAGGTAATATCCGCTAGATTATCGAGGATCTTGCCCCAATCAGAACTCAGACCCAGCGCCCTGGCAACCGGACCGTCGTAGTAATCGCTGGCGCAGACCGCCAGAAAGAGCCCGCCGACACAGCCCGCGCGGAACAGCGTTGGCTGCTGTATGCTGTATTCGATGGCGAGGGGAAATATCGGGGTCAGAACGAGTCGCACACCGGTCAGGAGATGGGCAAAGTTAAACGACCGGCGGTTTTCGACAAACAGCATGGCCATATACGCGCTTCCTCTTCCAGCAAAATGGATAGCCTCGGAGCGGCCGGACGGGGAGGCGCTCTGAGGCTGAAGACGGGCGCTGGGCGGGTCAGAGGCAAGAGGCTCGCATCATCCCGAGGGCGCGAGGCAGAGCACAAAGCCTATTGCTTTGTTTCTGGTGCCGAATCCGGCATGCCCGCTTTTTGCCCCTCATCCGATTCGATCTTGAGGATTTTGACCGCGAAGAAGAGTGTTTTTCCCGCCAGCGGATGGTTCAGATCAACAATGACCGTGTTCTCCTTCATCTCCGTGACTTGGGCGAACATCATCTGACCATCCGGGCCTTGTCCTTGGAGTTTTTTTCCAACGCTCCGAGCCTCTTCGGGGACATTCTCTTTAGGAATCTCCTGGAAACGATTCGGGTCAACCTCGCCGTATCCTTCCGCAGGGGAAACCTCAACGTTCTCCGTATCCCCGACCTTCAGCCCTATGAGTTGCTTTTCCAGACCCGGAATGATTTCTCTGGCCCCGTGGGTGTAGACCAATGGGTCTTTCCCCACATTCGTGTCAATAACCGTCTGGTCTTCGAGGGTGAGGGTATATTCGAGCGACACGCGCTTACCGTCGCCGATCGTGTCCTGCGCGTAGCCTGAGGTCGCCAACAGGAACCCAAGACCGAGCGTGATACCCGAGATTCGCCGTTTTCCCTGTCCATAACCTGTCGTTCCCATCAAGTGTCTCCTTTCCCTGTCTCGTCCGCATTGCATTCGGCATTGGATTCAATAGAGGAAACGTGGCCCGCCTCTGCATCTCTATTGGAGGCCACGTTTCCTCCTCATTGCCATGAAGCGGAGATTTCACGGTTGCGCAGCCACGGCCTCCACCTTCAGTATTTTCACATCGAAGAACAGAGTTTCTCCGGCGAGCGGATGGTTGGTGTCGATGACCACCGTCTCCGCCTTGATTTCAAGAACCTCTGCATAGAGTGGCCGGCCCGCCGGACTTCTTCCCTCAAGCTTCTCGCCGACTTTTCGTCTGTCTTCAGGAATCGTGTCTTTGGGCACTTCGATAATCCGTTCCGGATCGTCCGGGCCGTAGACGTCCTCAGGCGGCATGGCGAACTGTTTCGTCTCCTCCACTTTGAGTCCGGTCAGGTGCTTTGAGAAGAAAGGGACGCGTTTCTCTGAGCCATGGATGTACACCAGCGGCTCCTTGCCGACGTTCGAATCGAAAACCGTCTTATCTGCAAATGTCACAGTGTATTCGAGCGACACGCGCTTGCCGCCGGCAACCGTCTCCTGCGCGCCCCCGGGAAGAGGCCCGAGGACGGTCAGCAGGAGCGCCAGATTTACCGGCACGAAGAGAATCCGTCCCCTCCCGTCCCGTCTGGTCTGCATGTCATTTCCTCCTCAAAAAAAGAAGGGCGCAAGGATACCTCCGTTTGATCCTCGTGCCCTGAGTGCCGTTCCACAAACGTTGCCAGAGACCGCCCGGAAGCGTGCCGGGCTGACCGCCAGCATAGCACACCGCCCTGGGGAGTCGAGCGTCACCCCATGCGCGGAGGCTGCAGGTTGGAGCCCAGGGTACCCCTGAAGATTTTGAAGAGATGGTCGAGGTCCCACGGCCCCTGGCTGTAAATCGTCCTTTCGGGCCTGAGATGGGAATACAGAGAGATTTTATAGCCACTCGCCCCAAAGGCTTGCCCGTTGACATACCGGGCTTCATCGCTAGCCAGGAAAATAACGATCGGGGCTACATTGGAGGGGTCAAGCGGACTCCCCTGAGCGGCCCCACTGCTCTCGGACAAGCCCATTTCCTGTGCAAAGTTGGCCGGAATCGTATCGGTCATACGGGTGGCCGCACCAGGCAGTATGGCGTTGCAGGTAATATTATACTTTGCCAGAGCGTTGGCGCTGCTATACGTCAGTCCGAGGATACCGGCCTTTGCCGCAGCGTAGTTCGGCTGCCCCGGCGCGCCCAGAGCGGACCCGGAGGAGAAGTTGATGATCCGCCCGCTCTTTTGGCGACGCATCAGGGCCGATGCTGGGCGAATCGTACAGTAGTGGCCCTTGAGATGAACCGCCACCACAGCATCCCACTCTTCTTCGGTCATATTGAAGATCATGCGGTCACGCAGGATACCGGCACAGTTGACCAGGATGTCGAGCTGACCGAACGTATCGACCGCGGTCTGAATCAGGTTCTCCCCACCCTGCACGGTGGCAATATTGTCCGTATTGGCAACGGCCTCTCCACCCGCCGCCTGTATTTCTTCAACCACCTGCTGCGCCGGAGCTTTATCTGCCCCCTCGCCGTCGACGCTGCCGCCCAGGTCGTTCACCACAACCTTCGCCCCTTCTTTGGTCATGAGTTGAACAATACCCCGCCCAATACCCCGCCCCGAGCCGGTGACGACGGCAACTTTTCCGTCAAGCTTTCCCATGCTGGTGCCTCCTTTGTGTATGACTCCACAGGACGGCCGGCCCGGCAGCCTCAGCCCTTTGGCAGGCCGAGCACCCGGTCCCCCAAGATATTCTTCTGTATTTCCGAGGTTCCGCCACCAATCGTCAGCAGGCGATACCATAGCGCGGCGCGCGGCCAGCGGCCATTATCAATCGTGTAGCGAGAGCCTTGCGTGAGTTGAGCGTAGGGTCCGAGCAGCTCGGTGGCAAACCGGGCGAGCCGCATATTGAGTTCCGAGCCGGCGAGCTTATTGACCGACCCCTCCGGGCCGGGCGGGTTGCCTTTGAGGCGTTTGCTGAAGCTGCGGAACATATTGTAGGTGATGGCTTTGCATTCAATGGCAAACTGCGCCAACTGCTGACGCACGGCAGGGTCCTCACAGGCGGGCCGCCCGTTGATTTCCACCTGTTTGCTCACCTTGAGCAACTCGGAGAATTGACGGTGGACGGGGAGGCCTGATCCGATCCCGGCACGTTCATGCATCAGGGTGGTGACCAGAACTTTCCAACCTTCGTTTTTTGGCCCGATCAGATTGGTCTTGGGCACCCGAACTTCCTCAAAAAAGACTTCGTTGAACTCGGCATCACCCGTCATCTGGACCAGCGGTCGAACCGTCACTCCCGGCGTTTTCATATCCACGGCCAGACAGCTGATTCCCCGGTGTTTGGGCACATCGGGGTCGGTGCGGACGAAGAGCTGGATGAAATCCGCCCGATGGGCAAAGCTGGTCCAGACTTTCTGGCCGTTGACCACAAAATGGTCGCCGTCTTCCACAGCCCGCGTCTGCATCGAAGCCAGGTCAGATCCCGCATCTGGCTCGGACAGTCCCTCGCACCAAATTTCGTCGCCGGACAGAATCCGGGGCAGATAGCGTTTCTTCTGCCCCTCAGTCCCCCAGTGAATCAGGGTCGGACCTGACATCATCAGCCCGAGCGTATTGGCAAACCGCGGGGCGTGGACTCGGTGCACCTCCTGATTGAAGATGAACATCTCCATAAGGCTGGCGCTGCGCCCCCCGTATTCCTCTGGCCAGTGGATACCCACCCAGCGGTCTTGGTAAGCAGTCTTTTGCCACGACCGCTGATACTCAAAGCGCGCGTCCGCATCGATATCGTCAAAATGCTCGGGATCGTAACCCGCAGGCAGATGGCGGTGGAGCCACGTCCGCAACTCTTGCCGGAAAACCTCCTCTTCCGGGGTAAAGTGAAAATCCATTCCCAATCTCCTTCCGCGACCCTACCTTAACCACTTCACATCTGGGGGTAAAGAGATTGGAGGGCAGCGGGTGGGTTGTGGTGGGGACGAATCTAGCCCTCGGGGTCTATCTGCTCGAGCTGCGCCATGAGGACAGCCTGCGTGCCGCCGACGGCTCTGCTTCCGCAGTCTGGTCTTCGTCGTCCGGCGCGGGCTTCCCGGCACCGGCTCGTTGCAGCCGGGCGATTGCCCGATCTCTGGCAGCCAGCCGCCGGCGCGAATGATAGCCCAAGGCAACCAACTGGCTATGCGATAATACTGTAACGTCCAGGCCAGAGTTCCCTTCTTTTTTCCATCACGGGCAGGGGCGTTGCAACGCAGATTGGGTGCGGGATGGCCATTTTTGACAAGTCCTCACCCCCTTGCTACCTCGTCAGCTATGGATATGACACTGCGCCAGACGCTTGACGCTACCGTTGCGGGAAAGTGGGGGCGGGAGACTCGGATTACGCGAATTGATCCGTTGGCCGGAGATGCTTCAAGCCGGAGTTATGTCCGGCTGTCTCTGAGCGGTGCCAGCCCGGCTTCGGCGGTCGTCATGATTCTTGCCGGAAGCGGTCTCGCGCTCTCCTCGGACGAACTCGCCGTATTCGGCGAACCCCTCAAGGAACTGCCCTATCTCAACATGCATGCTTTCCTGGAGCCCCTAGGCGTGCATATTCCAGAGCTCTATGTGGATGGGTATCAGGATGGTTTTCTCCTCCTGGAAGACATTGGCGACCTGCCCCTACGCGATGCCGTCCAGGACCTGCCGCACGCCGAGGTGGAACAGTGGTACCGGCGTGCCATCGATCAGTTGCTGCTCATCCAGATTGAGGGCACCCGTCAGAAAAGCGAGCGGTGCATTGCCTTTCAACAGCAATTTGACCGGCGCCTCTTCTTGTGGGAATTTGATCATTTCGTCGAATGGGGCTTGGAGAAGCGCGGCAAGCAGCCCCTCTCCCCGGCAGAGACTCGGACCCTGAGCGGGATCTTTGAAGACATCGCCACCCGTCTCGACCGGGCCCCCTTTTGTCTTACCCACCGCGATTACCATAGTTGGAATTTGTTCGTCCAGCAGGAGCGCATCCGGGTGATCGATTTTCAGGACGCCCTGCTCGCCCCCGCCACCTACGATCTCGCCACGCTGCTCAACGACCGGGATACGCCGACAGGCGTCTCTCCAGCGTTGGAGGAATCGCTGGTCAACTACTACCACGAAGCGTGGCACCGCACTGGTGGGGACCCGCTGTCACTCGAATATGTGTGGGCCGAGTATAATCTCTGCCTGCTCCAGAAGGCATGTAAGGTTGTCGGCCGCTTCTATTATCTGGAACTGGAGAAAGGCAAGAGCGGCTATACGCGCTATATTCCGCCGACACTGGCAACGATCCACCGGGTATTGGACCGTCTGCCACAATATCGGCGCCTGCAAGACATTCTGGCGAAGTATTTCCCAGAGTAAACAGACACCCCATGGGAGAGATAAATTCTAGGACAGAAGATCGAACTCTTCCCTAAGAGATTGGTATTCTTGATAATTCTCAGAATCTTGGCTTTCTCTATTTGAATTCAGGGCTCTGACAGATGGCCGAAGCGCGTTTATAAACTTCTGGCAAATCAAACCTTTTTCATTTATTAAGCACAACTGAGGAACTTTTCCATGATAGAATATCCATGAAATAGCGAATTGAGATGCAGGCTGATGGATTGCAGGAGGATCCTGTATGAAAGAAGATACCACACCACATACCGAAGAGCCGTCCATCATTCCCGACCTTACAGAAATAGACACGCGTACAATTTCAAGCCCGACGCTCGCCAGACTGATTGAGGAGGTGCGTAATGAAGAATCGCCCGAAACGCACGCCTACAACCGGACACATAATCGCCATAACCGAGGCCGTTGAGTAAGAAGGTCTCCGAGGGCCACAATGTGATCACAATTGATACGGTCCTCGTAAAAGTTGCTAGTCGCTGCAATATCAACTGTCGATACTGCTATGTTTACAATATGGGGGATGCGCGTTGGGCGACTATGCCCAAACGGATCTCTGATACAATGACCACAGCGTTAGCCGAGGCCCTAGGAGATTTGTCTCGTGCGCAGCACCGCCGCTTTGCAGTCGTCTTCCACGGTGGTGAGCCGTTATTGCTTGGCCCCAGGAAACTTGGGGGCCTCCTCGCCACGCTCCGCAGAGCCCTGCCCAGTGATTATCCCTTCAGCCTGCAAACCAACGGCATACTTATCACCGAAGAGATCCTTGACCTTTGCGCAGAGTATCGAACAAGCTTAGGCGTTAGTATTGACGGTCCACCGGGCGTTAACGACCGCCATCGCCTAGACCACGAGGGCAAAGGGACCCATAGGAGAGTTCTCGAAGGGATCGAAAAGCTCCGGAATCATCGGGACTCCGGCTTTCTTTATACTGGCCTACTGGCCGTTATTGATCCAGCATCAGACCCAGGTGAAGTCTATGATTTTTTCAAGGCACTCGACGCCCCAAGCCTTGAGCTTCTTTATCGAGACGGCAACCACTCTCAGTTGCCTTATGGCAAGGCGTCTTTTCAGTCCACCGAATATGGACAATGGCTCACTGCCCTTTTGGAGATCTATCTCGCTGACCCAAAGCCTCTTCGGATTCGCCTGCTTGATGATATGATCAAACTCGCCTTAGGTGGCGATGGAACAAAAGAAGGAGTAGGGACGAGCGATTATGGGATCGTCGTCATCGACACCGATGGTTCTGTGACAAAAAACGATACATTAAAGAGTGCGTTCAATGGAGCGGATCGTTTTACTCAGCAGTGGTCCATTCTCACTCATTCCCTTCCCGAAGTTGTTCGTTCATCCGAGTTTTCAAGATACTATACGCTCCAACACCCGACCGCTTCCGCATGCTTGTCTTGTCCAGAACTCAGTGTCTGCGGAGGTGGGATGCCCATTCATAGGTGGCATGAAGATCGCGGGTATCACAATCCGTCAGTATATTGCGCCGATCAACTCTTTCTGATCGGACATATCCGAGCCCGTATAGCAGACCTTCTCGTTTCACACGAGATATGCATACACGACTGAGGCTCACCGCGGCTGAGGTGTCTTCCAAGCCGTTCCCGTATTTCGTTTCTCCTGAAGCTCTTCAGCCAGCTATGAGTCAGAGCGTCTTAGCCTGGTTGGAAACCCATGTTCCATGGCAGTTGGTTAAAACCGACTTCTATGAACAGTTCGAATTCAGCCTGTGGGATGCGCTATTGCCTTGGAGTCTCAATTTTCTACGTTCTCCTTTTTTTCTGATGTCCATCAAAAAGCGTCTTGAGGAGGTATTTGGGGTAGATTTGAAAGATCACCCGGATATCACCGCGCATAAGCTTATTCCTGGGCAACGCATTCGGCTGCACAACGATTTTATTCCTGGTGCTGAGACTCATCGCCTGCTTGTACAATTCAACAGGGGCTGGCAGGACACAAACGGCGGACTTTTGCTCTTTTTTCACAGCGACGACCCTGCCGATATCCACAAGATTTTCCGCCCCCGACACAATAGCGCGGTAGGCTTCGCTCTCACACAGCACTCATATCATGCCGTCTCAACTATTCACGCCGGTACGCGTTTTACGCTTGTCTATTCGTTTGTCGAGGGGAGTGGAGGTGGCTGATCTTCTTCAGGATATTCGAGCGGTCTTGAAGAACCGATCTACCCCGCTGTGGTTCCCCAGTTTAACGGCTTCACTTACAGCACGACGGTGGCGAACACTACACCAACAGACGGCAATAGCAAAAAGTGATTATGGAACGAATCGCATTCGTACTGGCGACGCAGGAGCACCCCATCATACTGTAGCGAGCTTGTTAGTGAATCCTCACATAGGAGACACCACGTCAGCCATGCTGATCGAAATTCTCCCAAGCAATGTTCGCCACAGATATCAGGAGATGGGACTGGCTTTCTACTCGGTAGCTGAGTTGAAGACATCCACCATCTTCGATTGTTTACAAGATGCGATACGCATTCTGACACATGTGCCAACATTGCAAAAAACGGTAGGCTCGTTGGTTAGAGTTTGTCATATTCTCAAACCTGAAGATGATAACTGTGATGTGAGCCATAGCGACCCATCCGTCCCCTTCTCCATATTTGTCTCAGTGCCACAACAACGAAAGGCAAATTGCGAGCTGCGTATTGTCGAGTCTATCGTGCATGAAGCAATGCATCTCCAGCTCACACTTCTTGAACAGGTTCTACCCCTGGTTCGTCCATCTGATGACACTTATTTTTCTCCCTGGAAAGGAGAGCTTCGATCACCCCAAGGCCTCTTGCATGCCCTCTATGTTTTTCGAGTGATTGATCAGTTTCTCGAACAATTACTAGCACTGTCCATTTGGTCTTCGGAGAGCGTGGATTATATGCATCATCGGCGTACCGAAGTCGCCCAACAGGTTCGACACGTTAGGCCATTCACTGGCTGCCCTGCTTTGACAGCACTTGGGAGTTGTCTTGCACAAAGGCTTCTTTCGGATTGAGGACTGGTACAGATACTCAAGGTTTCGCTATCTCAGACACCCCCCAGGAGGGTCGAGGAGGTCGAGCATCATGGAGCTATATTATTCAGCATCTGGACGAATAACGGCATTAATAAGATGCGCTTGAGGCTTTGTTGCCAAGTCTTGGAACTCTTGATGATTAGGACACGTTGCTCCTAGTCACCTGAATCTAAAGTTCGCGGCATAAGTTGTGTTCGACGCGGAGACAGAAGCGCTGGCCGGCGGCGAAGATTTCGTCGGTGGAGTTGGTCCACTTGCAGGGCGTGGGAGTTTCGTTGGGGGTTTCGATGAAGGCCCGGAGGTCGGTTTCGAGTGGCAGGGGCGAGCGGTGGACGCCGCGTGCAACGGCTTGCGGGGCAGCTCGGCGCCCCCGCGCGCGCCCTGGTTGAGCCACGAGGCGGATGTCGGCGTGCAGTGGACATGCCAGGGCGGCCGCCGGGCCCGCCCGGCTTTGCCCGCGGCGGTCTTGTGGGGGGCGGCGGTGTCCAGGACGAGGTGGAGGGCGCGCCCGTCCGGGACAGTGCGGTCGATCTGCTTGAGGAAGGCGAGGCCCGCCCGGGCCCGGGGGCGGCGAGAGCACTGGCCGCTGACCGAGCCGGGGGCGCCGTCGAGCGCCGCGCACCGCGAGGGGGGGGCCGGGGCGCTTGTCGTCAGGGGGTGCCGCTCAGGGAGGCCGGGCCGCAGCGGCCGGCCCGGCGGGGGGCGGGCGCGGGCCTGGCGCTGGCTCTTCTCGTCGCCGCAGCGCACCAGCGCGCGCGCCGGCGGCGAGAGGGGGAGGCCGACGATGGCGCGGACCTTGGCCACGCAGGGCGGATCGGCCGAGCCGCTGGAACGGCTCAGCCCGGGGCGGCTGCCGGCCCAAGGCGCCCCAGAGGCGCTGGAGCGCCGTGGGCGCCTGCCCCGCCGCCTGCGCCCTCGAGCGCAGCGACCAGTGGGTCGCGTCCGCAGGCGTCGAGGTGAGCGGGCGCTCGATCACTTCCGCCACCTTCTCGTCCGCGATGCGCCGCCGGCGCCCCGGACGGGGCTCGTCCGAAAGCCCCTTGATGCGGGCCTTGACGAAACGCCTGCGCCACGGGCCGACGGGGTGCTCGTGCCTGCCGAGTGCTGCGGCCACCGCCTTGTTGCCCAGCCCGTCCGCGCACCGCCGGCTCAGGCGGCCGCGATCCGACCGCGCGCGCCACACGGGGACGCCGAACCGGCGCTTCCCGAAACGCCCGTTCCTCAGCGCTCAAGCCCACGGCCGCCAGCCCCCGTCCCGTCCCGTGCCCCATCGAGATGACCGCCTTTGGCCGACCCGGAGGACCATCTTGCAATGAACTCTCCTTCAGTGCCAAGGGACTAGCCGAATGAGGTCGTAATGCGCTCGTAAGGACTCAAGAAGCGTTCTCCTGTCTTCTTCTAAGTCAGGCCGGTCCAGTCCCATCCCTCTGATCCTCTCTCTCCCAACTGTTGCACGGGGAATGGGACCGCTTTCCGGGATCGAATGTGTTTTCGAAGATCTTCGATCGTCGGGTTAACAAAGAGAGACCGTTCGTCGTCAATACTATCGTGGTGGCTGTCGGCGCGAGCGCCAGGACTCTTGAGGGGCAACAGGTTCTTCTTGATAGCTCCAGTTGCAGACTGCGCAACTAGCCCGAAGTTCCAGATGATTTCAGCAGCAGAATCGCGATAAGGGTTTGATCTTGTTGGCAAACTGATGCGCTGCCGGCGTGAAAGCATGCCCATGTAATAATGAATGTCACCCTTGAGATGTCTGGTTATGGAGCCTCTATTCGTTACCCTGTATGTAGACAGCGTCCCGAACCGCACCTCGCCCCCCGCCGTCCTCCTGCGCGCAGGCTGGCGCGAGAGTGGAAAAGTCAGGAAGCGCCCCGTCGCCAATCTCGCTTCCTGGCCCCTGGAGAAGGGCGAGACCCGGCGGCGCCTTTTGCAGAACGACCCCCTCGTCGGCCGTGCCGCGGCCTTCGCCATCATCCGCCCCCTGCCCCATGGTCAGGGGGCAGCCGTGCTAGGAACCCTGAAGGAAGCTGGGCCTGGCCAGGCTGATCGCCCCGAAGCCCTCTCCCGAGCGGGATCGGATCCTGGCCCTAATCGTGGCACGGCTCCTCAAGCCCACCTCGAAGCGGGCCACGGCTAGGGGGCTGGCCGCGGCCACCACGATCAGCCCCCTGGGCGAGAGCCTTGATGCGGAGCTGGCCGAGGACGCGCTCTACAGCGCCATGGCCTGGCTCCTGGCGCGCCAGGAGAGGATCGAGCGGAGGCTGGCGAAGCGGCACCTCGAAGAAGGTTGCCTGGGGCTCTATGCCCTGCCTGCAGGGTGGCTGGCGGGGAGCGCGGGCCCCCTAGCCAAACGGGGGCATTCCCGGGATGGTAAGAAGGGCAACCTGCAGCTCGCGTGCGGCCTGCTGTGTGACCGGAACGGGTGCCCGGTAGCGGTGGATGTGTTCCCCGGCACCACCGCGGACCCGGCCACGCTTGCCTCGCAGCTCGCCCCGGTGCGGGAGCGGGTCTCCCTTGCGAAGGTAGTGCTGGTCGGGGACCGGGGGCTGCGGACCGAGGCACGGGTCCGCGAGGCGGTGAAGCCCGCGGGGCTGGCCTGGATCCGTGCCTTGAGGGGACCGGCCCTCCGTTCCCTGGTGGAGGCCGACGCTGTGGAGAGGGCACGCTGCGACGAGCGGGACTTGGTGGAGATCCCCAGCGATGCGTATCCCGGGGCGAGCGCCTCATGGTAGGCCGCACCCCGCGGCGGGCCGCGGACCGGGCCCGCAAGCGCCAGGCACGGCTCAAGGCCCCCGCGGCCCGGCGCGAACCGCTTGCCGCCGCGACCCGGCACGAGAAACGCCGTCTCAAGGGGGCCGGGAAGAGCGGGGAGCGGGGCGGCAAGGGCAGCAGAAAGTCCAAGAGGGCGAAGCCCTGCACAGGGTCCCTCGCCGCCGAGGGGGTCTTCACCTATGGGCGCGCTGAGGCGGCCAGCGCCGCCGCGGCCCGGCGCGACGGTCTCTCCGTGATCCGCCCTAGCCTGCCGCCGAGCGAGCGCGCCGGTCCCGGCACGGGGCGGGCCTACCAGCGGCTGAGATCCGTGGACCGGGCCTTCCGCAGCCTGAAGACCGGGATCCTGAAGGGGCGCCCCGTCTCCCCCCGCCCCCCGGGGCCGCGCCCACGTCTTCCTGTGCCTGCTCGCCTCCTACGTCGCATGGCACCTGCGCCAGAGACTGACGCCCCTGCTGTGCGACGACGAGGAGGCGGAAGGCGCCGCGGCCCGGCGGCCGGCCGACGGGGCGCCGACGCCAGGCTCGGCCAGCGCCCAGGCCAAGGCCGGCAGCAAGCGGAACGCTGACGGTGATCCGGGGCACCGCTGGCGCCCCCTCATCGATGCTCTCGCCCCCCTCCCCCCAGAACACCGTGGCCCCCCGCTTTGGGGGCGCCGAATCCTTCCAGGTCACCACGCGACCCCCGCCGCTCCAGAACAAGGCCCTGGACCACCTCGGCGGGCGCCTGGAGCGTTCCCAGTCGCGACACCCCCGATTCTCTCAAACGTCAATGTATTCAAAACGATACATCTGATCGGCGCTGGCACTTCGGCCTAGCGAGCAAGTTATTCCAGTCGAACGTAAGCCAATAATATTCCGCCTGTTTCACAGATCCTTTGGTCGATAATGTTCAAAAGCGCCGGGAGAATTGGCGAGTGTAGGCGTTGTATGGTCTAACCTCGGACGAAATCCAGACGACGATCAGCGGATAACCTTTCCAATCTACCGACCAAAAGCTGGGTACCAACAATCTACAAGCAGCAATAGAAGCCGAAGTGAACGCGCTCTATGGTTTTACTTCGGACGAGGTTAGGGTGATTGCAAAACCACAGGGTTCCTGAAACGTAGTTCAGCGAATTTAGAGGCTTCCCTCCACGGCTGAAATTTCCACAGGCGTTAGTCCGTACCACTTGTACACTCCTTCATCAATCTCTGCTTCTGCTTGCGAGGTGTCAGCTTTGGGTTCGTCCATCTGCGTTAGCAGTGTCCGGTCTATTATCTCGATAAACTGCCAGGTAAGCGTCGATGCAGATACCAAGGGTAGGGAAAGTTGCGATTAGCCACAGACCTTGCCACTCGGCTTTGTAACGTCGGATGTCGCTGCCGCGCACTACCGGCTTGATGATTTCGGCGGACTTGGGGTCTCCATCGACTAAAGCTTCTTTAGTCCGGTTATCAATGATGAAGGCCTCGTTGAGACAGGTGGTTATTCCGCGATAAATCGCAATATCCCATTCTTTCAGTGGTGTTCCCACACCAGCATCTTGTCCATGATACCCTGTTCCGTTGTCGACAGAATGTTCCAGGACGTGTCCCCGCCGGGGCAGGTCGAACTCCACTGTTCTGCTAGGGTCTGTTCACAGTAATGGCATGATGATGGTATCCTGAGGTGGATGGAACTCACGCAAGCTCAATACGAACGACTCGCGCCCCCTCTCCCGGGGCCGCGCGGCCCTGTCCGTCTCTCCTCTCGCCCCGGGCGCACCGCCCTCTTGTCTGTCGCCGCGCAGGGCAGCAAAGGGCGCGGATTCCCGGCCCGGTTTGGCACCTGGCACCCCCTCTCCACCCGGATGAACCGCGGGTCGAAAAACGGCGCCCTCGCCCGGGTCTTCGAGCATCTGCACCGCGCCCAGCTCGGGCGCCTCAAGCGGGGGGCCCTGACGCTAGACCACCCCCTCGTCAAGATCCATCCCGCCGGTCCTGGGGCGCGCAAACACCCGGTCCCCCATCCCTCGGCCGGTCCCGAGGCGGGTGGACCACCAAGATTCATCTGGTTGCCACGGAGGCGCGCACGGCCCTCGCCTGTTCGCGCTCGCCCGGACACACCCGCGACGCCCCGGAGGGCCGCAAGATGCTGACTCGCCTGGGCCCGCCCCCCGATCATCCCGCGCTGCTCATGGACCGGGCGTACGAGGGCGATAAGACTCGGCCCCTAGCCGTGACGCGGGGGGATGACCCCGTGGGGCCGCCGCGGCGCAGCCGGGTGGAGCCTTGGACGTATGCCCGGGAGCTATACAAGCGGCGCACCGCAATCGAGCGGGTGTTTCGTCGCTTGCTGGGATGCCGTCGCCTCTGCTCGCACTGCGAGCAACGCGCCGTGCTCTATCCTCGGATGCATCGTCTTCGCCCTCCTCATCGATGCGTTGCGATAGTATTAACAGACCCTAGACCAAGGCACTCTTATGGACCGACCCCTTTCTCCCGATGAATTCATAGAATCGAACATCGAAGAGTATTCCTCCAAATCGTTGGACTGCGGCTTGGCCAGAAAGAACATACGCCACGCCCTGCTTCAGTTGGCCGAGATGCCGGAGGACACATCTCTCTCTTTCTCCGATATTTTTGAGCGCCTTGCGACGACCACATCTTTGCCAAATATCGATAAGTTCAGCACGCTCACGATCCGCCTTGTCTCCTGTAACGGCCTGCTACCGGAAACGGTCAAAAGCTCCACCGACCGACACCTAGTGAAACTTATCGAGCAGGGCAACAACACAATTAATTCGATTCTGCCCGATGGAAAGAAATCGCTGAACTACGCCCGCCTTACCTTCTACGCAAGGTTTCACTCCGATGCCTGTCAACGCCTGCAGATCCTGATGCAACCGATCTCAGGCCTCCACGATCTGGTCGGCCGCCGCCAGCCCCTCATGCAGACGCTGAATTACGGCCCCCTCAAGTCTTACCTTAATCCGCTGGGATTTCAGACCACCATCACTTCAGTCGGCAGTATTCTCAATCTTGTCGGTCAAACGGCCAGGGCGCATGACAGGGAACTCCAGACCAATCTGCAAAATCTATTGGAAACCGTAAGCGAGGAAATAGAGCACATCAAAGCCAGTCCGACTTTCTTCATCAGGAACTTTGTCCTGCCTTTCCTGCGCAATGTCGAAACTGAAATCAACCGCCTTCGATCCGATATGGCGGAAAAATTCGATTGTACCATTGCGCCGCCCGCCGATGTCTTCGAGATGCCGAAAAAATACCCCCTGCACGTTACCGATACCCCGTTTGAACTCCACATCCCCTTGGAAAACACCGGACCGGGCGTCGCACTCAACGTCCGTGCTTGCTGCATTGCGGAACATTGTACGGTCCTTACTGACGAACCCAACCTTGGCGATATCGACCCGGCATCCTTCATCCTGACACTGTTGCTCTCTCTTGATGCTCCCAGAGACGGCTTGGAGGTTCTCGTCAGCATTGAATGGGACGTTCTCGGCCAACCCACCACCCGGACCCGCGACTTCACCATACGCGTCCTGGCCCAGCGGACTGACCTCGATTGGAGAGCGCTTTCCCGGCAGCAGCCATACAGTCTGGAAGTTGCCCATGACGAGCACTTCTATGGCCGCCAGGATGCCCTCCAGCGATTAATCCGCCTCCTAGCCTCCGACCCCATGCAGTCCTGCTACATCACCGGACAGAAGCGGGTCGGCAAGAGCTCTCTGGCGCGCGCAGTTGAGGCCTGTGTAACGAAGAATCCCCCGTTCGGCGACGACCACCATGTCCTGTACCTGGAATGCGGCGAAATCCGTCACGCCACCGGACCCGACACGCTTCGGGAGCTCGGACAGCAACTGGAATCCTTCCTGTCGGCATTGCTGCCCCGCCATATCGAATGGGCCGAGCATGACTACTCCTCATCACTGATCCCCCTCAATCGTCTCCTGTTTTCCTTGGAGAGGGAACTGCCCGATGTGCGCGTGGTCATCATCCTCGACGAGTTCGACGAAATAAATGAGGATTTGTATCGCTACGGGGAGCTGGCGAATACTTTCTTCTTGAATTTACGCACCTTATCCTCGAAACGAAACATTGCCTTCATTCTGGTGGGAGCGGAGAAAATGCCCTACGTAATGTCGTCGCAAGGAGAAAAGCTCAATCGTTTCGCCCGGGAGTCCCTCGACAGCTTCGACTTTTCTTCGGAATGGGCGGACTACCGTGCCTTGGTGGAAAACCCTGTCGCGCACAACATCAAGATGCATGAGGCAGCTGTTCGTAAGCTTTTCGATCTGACGGACGGACACCCGTATTTCACGAAGGTCCTCTGCACCGCGTTGTACGAGCGGGCAGTCCAGCACAAGGATGCGGAAGTCTCCCCCGCCGAAGTGGATAAGGTCGCCGGGGATAGGATCGACGCCCTCGACACCAATGCGTTCGCGCATTACTGGCGTGACGGTATAGGAGGAGATTCCAGCGAGGTCGAAATCATGTCGTTGAAACGATGCCGGCTCCTCGTTGCCTGGGCGCGGGCGGTAAGAGCAAACCTGTCTCCGACTCACGAGAATATCTCGAGGCATCTTTACTCGAGCCTGCTACCCGCTGGCGAGGCGCTGCCCTTGCTCGACGACTTTTGCCGACGCAACGTACTTCGACAAGAGGAGGGTGCGTATTATCCGACTGTCAGCCTGTTTGCCGATTGGTTGCGCGAGGGTGGGTTTTCTCGTCTGATCAGTGATCAACTCGGCGACGAACTGGCGGAGGAAAAACAACGTCGGGAAGACAAAGCCTACGTCCATGCGCACGAGATCGGAAAATTGACCGATAGCTGGGATCTATACCAAGGTCGTCAGATTACGTCGGAGGACGTGAGAGCCTGGATCGAACAGGTAGACAGCAATGTCGAAAGAAGGATCCTGTTCAAGATACTTCAAAACGTCAAGTTTCTCCGGGAGCCGGAAATCAGGGAGAAATTCGAGCAGGCGTACCGGAGAATTCGCTCGAAGCTGCCTACATTCGTGAAACGGTCCCGGGCGCAACGACGGGAAGACATTTTCGTGACCTATGGAGATGGCCCCGGAAAGAGCGGCTCTCACTTTGCGAGCATATACGCAGCCGTGAACGAAATAGCCTCCACCAACATCGTGGTGCCCGGCGAGGTCGCGTCCGCCGTGGGATCGGTCGAACCGGACAGGCAAGTCGGCGTCGTTCTAGTCGACGACTTGCTCGGCACTGGCAACAACATGGTCGAGAGGCTGTCGGACCTGAGCGCGGCGTTTCGGGAAGCCGGGATCGGGACGAAGATTCCATTGTCAGTCGTGGTCTTGTGCGGAACCTCGAAGGGCGAGGCGGCGGTGAGGGGCTTCCTGGAGCGCGAGATGAGAAACGCCGATCTGGAGTTGTGCGAGACAATAGGTGAGGACAGCTTTGCGTTTCCGAAAGGGTTGGGGTTCTGGGAGTCTGTCCAGGAAAAGAACGAGGCGAAGACGCTGGCGCGTGACCTTGGGGTGCGCGTTCAGAAGAGGAACCCGCTGGGGTACGCAGAGCAGGGCCTGCTGCTGACCTTTTCGCGGAATTGCCCCAACAACACGCTGCCGATCTTGCACGGAAGCGGGCGGGGCGAAAAAAGCTGGAACGCCATTTTCCCGCGCCGGAAGTCCTGAGCGTCGGAGCTCGCGTGCCAAGCGGCAACAGCGATTCAGAACGACCTTCAGCAGTGTGCCGCAAGCAACCTGCTGACGTTGGATTCACGCATTCGCTGACCTTCCGGCAATTCCTGCATTCGAGCCCTCCCGTAGCGGTCACCGCTCGGCCAGTTTCAACCCGGTGTCCATCGTTGTCGCCCCTTATCCATAGTCCACATAGACAAACTAAGAATGTTGCCCGCCAAATACTGGATGGGCGCGCCGTGGAACCCGGATGCCGGATAGTATAGAGGATCCCGCAATATTTCGTGTAGCGGAGCTGGCTGGCCTCCCTCCGTCTCGGTCGAAATGCCGCTCAGCCACTCCGGAATTCCAAGTATTGGCAGTCTGGGTATCACGGTTCGCTCCTGAACCGTGGCGTGAGGCATGCTGGCAGGCATGCCCGCCTTCACCTGCGAAGTCGATCATCGCTCTCCTCACCCGGGAGGCCCCATGCGGCGTCACGAGCGGTTCGCACCTGACCATCTTCGGCACAGCGCCGAGCGAGCCTTGATTTGGCATTCGAACGGCTTTTCCTCAAGCGCCCAGGCAATTTCGACGCTCAATCTTGCTGCCTCTTCCGAGCGTCAGAGTTGGGAAGCCGCGGTCAGCGATGTGACCCTTTCGGTGCACCTGACTTTTGGCAGGCAGGTGCTTGTTCGGATGCCTTCATAATGGCACATTACATGCGCCAAAGGCACGATGGGTAATCGACTATGGCCATGCTGACCGTGCGCAACCTGCCGGACGAGGTGCATCGCGCCCTGCGTGTGCGCGCCGCCCTGAGGGGACGCAGCACCGAGGCCGAGGTGTGCGCCATCCTGGAGGAAACGGTCCTGCCGGAAGGGCGGGCTGCGCTGGGGACGCTGCTTACCGCTGTCGGCCGGCGCGCCGGGTTGACGGACGAGGAATTCGCGGGCTTCGCACAACGCGATGCCGCTCCGGCACAGCCCATCGATCTGGAATGATTCTGGTAGACACGAACGTGATATCGGAGCCGCTGCGCAGGGCTCCGGAACCGCGCGTCGCCGAGTGGCTCGACGCACAGGCGCTGGAAACGCTGTATCTGTCCGCCATTACCGTCGCCGAGTTGCGTTTCGGGGTCTGGTCGCTGCCAGCCGGCCGCCGGCGAGACCGACTGCATGAGGATATGGAGGAGCGGGTCTTGCCGATGTTCGCCGGGCGGGTGCTGTCCTTCGATCTTGCGACCTCGCAGGCCTATGCGGAACTGATGGCGAAGGCACGGTCCGAGGGGCGGACGATTCCGGTGTCCGCCGGTTATATTGCGGCGACTGCCGCAGCCAACGGCATGATGGTGGCGACACGGGACACGGCTCCGTTCGGAGCGGCAGGACTGAAGACCGTCGATCCATGGACGGTGTAAAAAACGACTTGTGTGCCGTTTGGCCGTGCATCGCATTTTTTCGATTATACACTAGGCACCGCAGGTCTCCCCTTGCGCCACTTAGCTACGCAAGGGCCTGATTCCATGCAGAAAATCCCCTGCCCGGCCCGTTTGACAGGGCCGAATCGCGGGGCCAAATCGACGCCCGGCGGGAGCATAGTGTTGCGGGAGGCGCGAAAGGATGCCGGGGAGCAAGGATCGCGGGAATATTGTCATGCCCGGCGTGACGGCGAACGACAATGGCGGTGCGCAGGCGCGGACCGATGCCACGGTCGTTACGCTGGCCCGGGTCATCGGCCGGCGCATCGTGCGCGAGGAACTGGACAGACTCGACGCTACCAACGACAACGCGCCGGCGAAGGAGGCCGGCGAGAATATAGGAGACTGGAAGACATGACCCTGCGCTGTGCGCTCCATGCCCGCTACTCGTCCGACCAGCAGCAGGCAGCCTCGATCGAGGACCAGTTTCGGGTCTGCCGCGAGCGCGCGGCGCGCGAGGGCTGGAAGATCGCCGGCACGTACAAGGATTCAGCCATTTCGCGGACGACCGCATAATCCTCCGTCCGGGCATCCAGGCGCTGCTGGAGGACGCATGTCCGGGCCTGTTCGAGATCATGGCCGCAGAGGCGCTCGACCGGGTGAGCCGCGATCAGGCCGACATGGCGACGCTCTACAAGCATCTGTGTTTCGCCGGCGTAATGATCGTTACCCTGGCGGAAGGTGAAATCAACCAGCTCCATGTCGGACTCAAGGGGACGCTGAACACGCTGCCTCTGAAGGACCTGGACGGCGAAGACCCACCGGGGACTGCGCGGCCGGGTCGAGCAGGGCCGCTCCGGCGGCGGTCTCTGCTACGGCTACGACGTTGAGAAGGCGGTCGACGGGACCGGCGAGCCGGTGCAGGGCGGACGCACGGTCAACGAGGCGGAAGCCGAGATCATGCGCCGGGTGTTCCGGGAGTTCGCCGCCGGCGCCAGCCCGCGCGTCATCTCCACGACGAGCACCGATGAATCGAGATCGGGCAGCCAAAAGATGTCCGCGGCCGGCAGAACGAAGCCGGCGTCTAAAAAAACGCCCCAGTCTTCGAGCGGCCCCGGATGGTGGATACGGAAGATTCGGGGTCGAGCGGCCCCCTCAGGCTGCCCGGCGGCGGACGGAGGGAGTGACGGGGGCACCCGTGGTAGCCGGCCAGCAACCGTGGCGAAGTCGGGATTGCGCTTGAGCCACTCCCAGGCTCAGCCGGCCCGGGCCAGATCGACAAGGGACTTGTAGCTTGCGGGATCGCGCCAGTCGGCGCGCGGACTTATGCCGGGGACGGACTTCTCCTTGGACATGGGGCTTGTCTCCTCTCATGAGGCCATCCGGCCGTGGCGCGCACGGCGCGGCCATTTGCCGAACCGTCGCGCGGCGCGCGCGGGACAGGTTGCTTCGTGCCAGGCAATGTCACCGGCGGGAGGATGTCGACGACATCGGTTGCTATCGATAGTTGAAGCACGGCTCCGACGTCCGTGTTTTCGCGTCGACTTTCAGGAAATCGTTGCAATATTCGCAGCGTTAGGCTGAAGTTCCAGCATGTTGCGGTATGCAAGCCATTGGTATGACTGGCCATTGAAGAGAGTGGGGTGCGCCGTTACTGGGAACAAGACAGCCGCACACCCAGCAACTTGAAGGCCTTGTGCTGAAGCGGCGTGGGGCGGGTGGTGACCTCGAACGGCTCGGCGCCGGGCAGGTGCGGCGCCACGGTAGTGCGGGGAACGGGAGCGAGGGCGGCGAGCAGGGTGGGGAAGCTGTGCCCCGGGTCCCCTTCGGTCGGCCGCTGGGTCCGGGCCTGGGCTTGAGCCGTTTCAGACTTCCGGGCCGGCGCCACGAGGCGGCGGCGCGCGGCCTCGGCCCCCTCGGGCTCCTCGTCGTCGAACCGCATCGGGCGCAACTGCTGGCGCAGGTGCCACTCTCCAGAGGAGGCCAGCAGGCCCAACCAGACCTGGGCGCGAACCCGCCCGGCGGTGCGGGGGAAGACCGGCCGACCCGTGAGCTCCACGGTCTTGCGGCGGCGGAAGGCCCGCTCCACCGTCCTGAGGCGCTTGGAGGCGCGCGCGGTGTGGGGCGCGTCCAGCTGGCTTGCGGGGAAGCGGGTGCGCACCACGGAGAGGCCGTCCCGGGCCGCCTCGGCCGCGAGGGACGCAGCGGTGCGCCGGGAGCTGAACCCACCCTGCCCGTCCAGGGCCCACGCGACGTGCTTGGCCCTCTTGGAGCGCCCGATGCCCGTGCCTGCCCGCTCCCCGCTCCGCCCCGCGCCTTGCAGGCGCCGCGGCGGGCGGCGGGGGGCCCCGGCAAGGGGGTCGAGCACCGCCTCGGGAGCGGCGAGCCGCGCCTCGCGCGTGCGCGCGCGGTGCGCGCCACCAGCGGAGGGCGGCACCCCATCAGCCGCGCACCAGGGGAGGCCTCGCTTGTGCCTGCCACCACGTCCCTCTCGTCGAACCGCGAGAGGGGCACGGCGCCGCTGTGCCCCAAAGCGCGGAGGGCGGGGCCGCGCAAGGCCCGGATCCAGTCCCGCCCCGCCGGCGCCCCTGCCTCACGAATCCGCGCCGCGGTCCGTCTCCCCCGCTCCCCCACCAGCACCACGGGGGCAAGCCCGCCCCGCCGGCGCCGCTGCTCCCCCTGCGCCCCCACCGGGCTCGGGGCCGCAGTGGGGCCGGCAAACCCCTCCCCCGACCCCGGACAGCCCTCCCGGGCGCCCAGCAAGCCGCACGCGATTGGCCGCTTGTTACGCGTGCCGTCGCGTGCAGGCCCGCGCTTGGCCAGGGGACAGGAACGCCCTTCCCTCCACGCCGAGGGCAAGGCATAGAGCCCCAGGGCGCCTGCTTCGAGAGGGCGCTTGGCCAAGCCGCGCTCAAGGCGCTCCGGGCGGGCCAGGAGCCCGTCCAGGGACGCAGACAGGGCGTTCTCGTCCAATGGCCCCAGCCCCAGCGGCGCGGCAAGGGGGTTGGGTGCCGTAGCGCCGGCCAGCCCACGGGCAGGGGCGAGTTTCGAGCCGGGGGGTGAGGATCCACGCGGCAATCAGCGCCAACACGCGCTCGCGTTGTGTGATCGTTTGGGGGCGATGAGACGGTCGACGCGGAGTGTGCGCAGGGTGCCGAGCACCGCGGCCACATGCCCGTGGGGGAGAGCGCGGACGAGAGGGCAGGCGTCGTGGCGCCCGACGAGGGGGGCGTCTTTGAGCAGTCGGCGCAGGGTGGCGACTTTGGAGTGGGGCCACGTGGAGAGGGTGGCGAGGGGGCGGTTTCGGATTTTGCCGTTTTCGCGCCAGCCTGCGCGCCGGAGGAGGGCGGGGGGCGCGTTCCGAGTGGGGACGGGGTCGCTAGACAGGGCAACGATTCCAACCTGCAAATTCTCATATTGCAAGCGTGAAGCGCGCCATTACATGGGAACACTTTACAGCCGCCCCAACGGCTTTTCCTCTTGCAAATCAATCTTTTGAGCGGGATACCGCGAGAAATCCCGGGGGAACTTCAGGTTAGGCGCGCGAATTACAGAATTTCATCAATGAACAAATGAGTCCGGGCGGAAAAGCCGAAACCCAAGATTGCCACAGCCGCGCCGCTGTCATCACAAGGTTGCCACAGGATAACCGATTTCGAAACACACATTCTACCGGCTACCGAGAATGGAACTTCTAAAGGACGGCAACCCGTTATCGGCCGAGATATCAATCCTCACCCGATGGAGGATGGGGTGGGGCCGAAACCACTCTGATCGACTTTACGTCGGAGATCGTGTCGCCGGTACTGTCCGTTACACGGCGCATCGCCGATAGCGGCAGTGTCGTCAGCCGGTGCGATCTCCCGATCAATCCTGGTCCACCGATCGTCACGGCACAGTTCGCCCTCTTCATGCACGAAAGCGAACCGCTGGATTTCATCTGCCGTCAGCCTGAAAGCCTCCGCGCCAAGAAGTATCGGGTAAGCGCTGGGCAATTCCACCTAAGCCCAGCCGATCAGACCGCCCATGTGGGCTGGACGGCCAGCAAGCAATCCTTCGTCATTGCCATGGGAAATAGCTTCATCGAACGCACGATCGGCAACGCCTTCGACGGGCGCGTGCCCGAAATCAGAGGTCGAGCGGCGCTCCGCGACCCGGCGGTCGAGGAGCTGATAGCCTGTCTCAGGCGCAGCTTGATCGACACTAGCTGCTGCGGCGGCCTTTGCCTGGACCTCGTCGGCACGTCGCTCGCTTTACGCTTGTTCGAGACCTACGGCGAAAACGGTAGGCCGCCGCCGTCGATCCGGGGCGGTCTCGGCGCCTCGCCGACGGCGGACCGTCGATTTCATTGAGGCGCATCTGGACGAAGATATCGGACTTGCCGCGCTCGCCGCGGAAGCGGGACTCAGCCCGCATCATTCCGGCAAGGCCTTCAAGGCGACGTTCGGCAGGCCGCCCTGTCGCTACATCACCGAGCGGCGAATTCAGAAGGCGAAAGAGATGCTGCTGTCGGACCGCGCGTCGATCACGGATATCGCGCTCGCCCTTGGCTTTGCCAGCCACGCCATTTCACGGATGTGTTCCGCAAGATGACGGGGACGACACCTTCACTGTTCCGCAGGAATTGCGCCTGGCCGAAAACATTAATCAACATATGCCCGCAGGCCTCCGGCGCCATTCCGTATGATGATGGGTGGAGCAGCGCCCCGCACCCGAAGCCCGGAGGCAGCCCGAACGGATGCCATGGATGTGCAAGGCGTGGAGGACGGGCACATGGCCAAACTCGATCCCGAGAT
The DNA here is from genome assembly GCA_965116085.1 of uncultured Binatia bacterium (SeqCode). Lineage (GTDB taxonomy): Bacteria > Desulfobacterota > Binatia > Bin18 > Bin18 > Bin18. The sequence continues at coordinate 1,408,772 of OZ220487.1, read as the reverse complement.
CGCCGACGAGGTGCCGTGGGCGGACGGACCCGATTGGATCGGCCACTTGCGGAAGATGTGCCGTCACGTGCTGCCCTCGGTGGCGGGGCAATCGGTGCTGGCGCCGAGCATGTGATCGCCACAGAGCTTCGGGCAGCTTTCGAGCGAGTGAATACCATATGGAGGCATGTCCCCCCAAAGTTCCGGCTGGACGAGAGGGAGGAGGGCGCGGGGGCCGAAGAGGAGAGGAATGGGATGCTTGCAACCTACGATCCTCCGGTGCCACAGAGTTTGGTGCTCCCGGCAAGGGCGCGGCGGTTGGGGCAACGGCGAGAGCAGCATGATCTATGCACCGCTCGCCGTGCGACTGGTCCACCTCGGGCTCGGGGACGGGCCAGATCTACACTGGCACAGGTCCTGGGCATCGAAGCGGATGTCGAGGCACGTGTGGTGGCGGCACTGCGTGGGGTTCGAGAGGGACAATCGTGACCACCCGCAATGATCCTTCACCCCGGCTTCCGGAACATGGCCCATTGAGACATTGCCAACGACGGCACCGCGGCCATGCGCGTAAGAATTCATCCGAATCCGCTTCCGAAACATTTACGGAGAAAACCCGCTAAGGAATAAAAAAGATGAACTAGAATGGGAGGTATTGCTCTAGGCTTTTGTCACGAATCTGAGTATGATGCAGTGATCAGGACATTGGATAGGGCGATGATTCCCCCTCATCCCCCTTTTCCCCCGGATGAGGGAGGATAAAGGAGCGAAGCTATGCGACTCCAACTGGCTCTCAACGTTCGTGACCTCAATGAGGCAGTCGAGTATTACTCGAAACTTTTTGCCGTCACACCACACAAACTGCGAGACGGGTATGCCAATTTTGCGATTGATACGCCGCCGCTCAAGTTGGTCTTGTTCGAGAATCCCGAGGCCAAGGAGCGGCTGAATCATCTCGGGGTTGAGGTGTTTGATGAGACCGAGGTTGCCGCTGCGGCGGCGCGATTCGAGGCTGCGGGGATCGTGCCCGAGGTCCAACGTCAGAAGACGTGTTGCCATGCCACCCAAAACAAGGTGTGGGCCTTGGAACCGCAGGGACTACGCTGGGAATGGTATCGGATCACCGACGACGATCCTACTGAGTGAGGGGGGAGAAAGACATTGATGAATCGTCGGGCATCATGGCAAACCCCTGGCCACCCCCTGAGTCGGGAGTATCCACCTGCCACGCCACGAGCGTATGACGATGCATATTAAACAGGAATTCACCGAGGAGCGGAATCTCCGGCCGGGAGTCCGACCGGAGGGCTCGACGCCTTAGTCCTCTGACCTGACCGGCATGCTGGCGCAATGCGAGGATGGCTCCTACGGAGGCCTGATGATACCAAGTGTCCCTCTCAGCGATCAAGTGGAATGCCGATTCATCGGCGACGACTTCTCCGCCCCGCCCACCTCTGCCCGGCTGTGCAAATGGGGTGTAGAACATATGCGTATTGTGGGACGGGGAGACGACGTTGGCGGGCACCTCGTATGGGAATCGCTGCCGAGGCGTGGCGTGCGATGTGCCGCCGTATGATGGTCTGCCGCTGCTCAATGAGATAGGTGCCGTGTCCAAAGACCGCCTTTGCCAAGGGACCCGAGATTGATGCCCGCTGCTAGGCGATCGCGAAGAAATACGATCAGTGCAAGTCAGCGGTTTTCCGAACCATGATGCCGTCCACCATAGTAGGACGAGGCGGAAGATATGCGGCATTCTGAACCGACTAGGGCGGCCAGATGCGAGCCTAGTGAGGGGTCTGTGTTAATAGAACGCTGTCCAAACCGAAGCCGACCAGGAGCGCAGGCATGGAAGCCTTTCAAGGCTTCTCCTTGCACACCTCGCACTGGAGCTCTGACAATACCAAGGAGAACCTATCAGGTCTGGTGGACAAAGCCGTCGGCATTGTCGGCACCGACGCAACCGCAGTCCACGCTGTTCCTGGCTTGGGGAAGCGACCGGGGAATTCTCCGTGTTCCAGCATATCCCGTCTTCGATTGATATCCGCGCCGGTCATCCGACCGATCCCAACTGGGCGCGGAAACAGAAAATTGGCTGGCAGACCGAGCGACGGGACCGGGTACGGAAAATCATGGACTCCCTGTCGACCGAGGAGCAAAAGGCTAAGTGCACCGCACTCCCGCACGATGAGCTCGTCCGCCGCCAAACGGAGGCCAAGGTCAACTACAGGCTGCGTATCCACCAGCGCATCGACAAGATGGGGCAAGACCAAGCGACCGCCGAGGCGCTCAAGTCGTGGGAGAGGCCGATGTGTCAGCGCTCGTGCTCTCACAACGAGTACGTGCCGACCTGTAATCGGCCCAACGCTCATCTCGTCGATACCCCCGGCAAAGGGACCGGTGTTTGAGGACAGCACGAGCGTGACTTACGCATCTATACCACTGGCTTTGAAGGCCAGAGGGCTGGCATGTACAACCCGATCAAGGGTATCGAAGAATGTGACCTGACGGATAAATACAGCACCGGTATCCGCACATTGTTCGTCTCCATACGCGGGGCTGCTCGAATCTTCTCATCGTGTCTGCCGGACACTCTCAACGCGGAGGGCCGTCGTACCGCGGGCCTGCATTGATTATGTCCGCCGTAATGGTTATCAGTCGATAGACTTGACCCCCAAGGCAGAGGATTGGTGAGTGCAGACAGTCATGAAGCCGCGGAGAAAGACCAGCAGGAACCGGGGCCGTACGCCCGGCTCCTGCAACTTCGAGAGCGCGTCCAACTGCGGCTAGGGCGGGAGCGATAATGGCGGGCTCCACCGCCATGTCCACTTGATGAAAAACACACAATTAGAGACAAGCCCTCTGTTTTCGCCACTTGAGGAGGGAATGCCGATGAATATGATTGATCGACTCGACCCGGAACTAGTCGCGCCGCTCGAAACCTTTCTTCACTTGACCGGAGGTGGACTCAACCTGCACGATATCCCGGCGACCCGGCGTCAGATGGAGGAGATGGCCAAAGCACAGATGGCCAAGACGCCCCCTATCACGGGCATCACCACCGCCGACCGCCAAGTGCCCGGACCTGACAGCGAGGTGTTCGTTCGCATCTACCAGCCAACCGAGCGTCCGGACACGCTGCCAGCGCTTCTCTGGATTCACGGTGGTGGCTATGTGCTGGGCAGCGTGGAGCGAGACGACCTGCTGGCCTCCCATTTGGCCAAAGTCGCGCAGTGCGTCGTGGTATCGGTTGAGTACCGGCTCGCTCCCGAGCATCCCTTTCCGGTTCCGGTCGAGGACTGCTACGCCGCGCTCAAATGGCTGGCAACCCATGTCGAAGAACTCGGCATTGCGCCCTCTCGTATTGCCATTGGTGGAGCGAGCGCAGGTGGGGGGCTGGCAGCCGGTGTGGCGCTGTTGGCACGAGACCGGGCTGAGGTCGAACTGGACTTTCAACTGCTGATCTATCCCATGATTGACGACCGCAACGTCTCTCCTGCCAGCGACACGCTACCGGATACCCACGTCTGGACCCGGGAGAACAATCTTATGGGCTGGCGCGCCTACCTGGGACAAGAACCTGGGGGAGCGGAGGTGTCACCGTATGCCGCGGCTGCCCGAGCCAGTGACCTCACGGGTTTACCGCCGGCCTATATTCCGGTGGGTGACCTCGACTTGTTTCTGGACGAGAACATCCGGTACGCGCAGCGTTTGCTGGCGGCTGGGGTACCGACCGAACTCCACGTCTATCCAGGAGGTTATCACGGCTTTAACGGTTTTGCTCCCGGTGCGGAGATCGCCCAACGCTTCAATACTGAGCTTGATGAGGCGCTGAGGCGTATACTCCACCGTCAATCGAATTAGGGCGAGTTTACACTACCGGCCCGCACAACAGTACACCGCCCGTCGCCGTCCGACGCCCAGGCCCAGGGGGGGGAGCGTTGCGTACGGGGCGGCTGGACCGGCGGACATTGCCACGCTGCCCTGAGAGGAGAGGGACGTGGGGCGTTCGTCCAAGGCTTGCGGGCCCCTCTGACATTGCGCATATCATGGAGACCCCCTTGAGGGGCTACACGTCCGAGTGGACAGGAGTCCACCATTCAACCTGTCACACTGCGAGGAAGATTTCGAGACCCTATCAAACCTTGCCTGAATATGATTTGTAGTGCATGGACTCGGCTGGACGACTGCTGGGTTGCGATGTTTATTTTCTTGCCAGAGGAGGCAATTGTTGTGATGAAGTTATTTGTTGGGAATCTTTCATGGGACGCCACCCCGGCGGATCTCGAAGCGTTATTTGGCGAAGTTGGGACGGTCGCCTCAGCGAATATTATTACCGATAGGGAGAGCGGACGCTCTCGCGGATTCGGCTTTATTGAAATGGAGAACGACGCGGAAGCCCGAACGGCTATTGAGCGTCTGCATGACCATGAATTTATGGGACGGCCCCTGACGGTCAACGAAGCACGGCCCAGGGAACGTCGCGAACGTCGGTGGTAGGGGTATGCCAGGAAGAGCAAAACCGACCAGTTTTCTCAAGCGCCAACGGGAACAGTACCGCCAACAAAAGCAAAAGGAGAAGGCGGAGCGCAGGCGCGAGGCCAAAGCCCGCAAGGCGGCCAAGGTGCGCACCGAGGGGGACGAGGACCCCGACATTGCAGGCATCCGGCCCGGCCCGCAGCCGCTTCCCGATCAGTGGAATGTGGTCGAGGAAGAAGACTAGGCCTGCCCGATTTCAGCGCCGAGATGTAGCGGTCAGATCCCCAGCGATACTGAGGCGCTGACCGCTGCAGCCCGTGCCAGGCGAGCCGTTTTGTTTTTTTCCCACAGGACCGCCACCAGCCCGGTACCCCCCTCTCCCTGTTGTCTGAGAGGCAACCGGACGAAGATACGGAGGGCGGGTTCCGCCTTCCCCCTCCCCCTGCCGCATCTCCTGCTTTTCGGAACGCTCTCGTCCGAGCGAGCTCGTGACGGTGACGGTAAGTCGTCAATCCTCCAACTCCCATCAGTATTCCTGGAGACGCTGACACTGAAAGCCCGGCCACTTCGTTGGGGAGGTCGGATGGGTCCGCGTAGCAAGCGTCGAGGATTGGAGGAACAGTTACACATCCCTCTCCAGGTTCATTAATGAGCCTCTTGCAAAGATCTGCTGAGAGGCGTCTTTATTTTGCCCCTCAGGGCAAGTCCCGGTGTGCTGGCCTGGGAATCGGGGGCGCCATGCGGTATGCTCGCGGTTCCATATCAACCAGATACCGGCGGCGCCCCGCTGTCCCTTGGCGAGCCCCCTACGTGCTGTATGGATGAGAGTCAAGGGGAGTGGTTCCCGCGCCGGGCCGAGGCGGTCGGCCCTCTTTGCGAACGCCACAGCCAGTGCATGCTAGTTCTTGATTGTGTCAAGGTCGCGCGCTTTGTTTCCCACGCATGGACGGGACGCGGGCATCCACATATTTTACCGGGACCAACCTGTGCCTCGTTTCCCGCGCATGGACGGGACGCGGCCGCCCGAGCGAGGGTCGGCGGGCACGTGCCTTTCTCGCCAAGCCGGTCTGGCACCGGCACTCGCCCCGCGCCCTGCTCGCCCGGATCCTGGGGGAGATGTGCCTGCGGCGTTTTTGCGGATGGCAGCACGGCAACGAGATCCCGAGCGAAGCGACCTCGTCGCGAGCCTTTGCCGAGTTTGCACAGTCGCACCATGCAAAGCGAAGGCCTGAGGCCCTGCTCAAGGCACCCCTGGGAGCCCCGAACGGACCACGACTCGGAGCAGGCCTGTCCCCCTACTCAAGGCGCCCCTGGGGGCCCCCTGATCGGTCCTGGCTCGCAGGATTCCCCGGCGCTCAAGGGGCGGAAGGCGGTGGCAAAGCGAAGAAAGCTGAAACATGGGCGAAACGCGGTCGGCCGCGCACGGGGGAGGAGCGACCCGGGAAGCCCAGCTTGCTCGCACGGCCTCGCACAGCCAGCGCAGGAGAGGCGCCTCAAGGAGACGCGCCGCCCTGGCGACGGCCTGTGCCAAGGGAACGAAGGGGAACTCCAAGGGGGTACGACGACATGGCAGGGCTCCGAGCTGCCTCTGGATACCGCAGACTGCGGGGTCCCCTTGAGTGCCATTCTCACGTCGGCCTCTACGCATGCCAGCCAGGCGACTGTTCCCTTGGCCCTGCTCCCCACCGAGCGTGTGGCCTCCGGCTATGCTCTCATGGATACAGCAGATGGATGATGCCAGGGAGAGCCGGGAGGTTAGCAAACGCCTGGATTACGTGCCGCTCATCAAGGTCAATCCGCGCCGCAACAAGGCTCTCAAGACGGAGCAGGAACGAGAGAGCAGAGCCCTGAAGAGTATCGGGTATGACCGTCCCGAACGGGTCCGTTTCCGGCTCCGTTCCGCCGACGAGCGGAGCAACGGCCGCCTCAAGGACGAGGGCGGGGGCTGTCAGGTCACGGTTCGCAGGCAGGCCACGGATGCCCGTCCCCTCAGGCGCGGTATCCTCGTCCTGACGGGTGGCCCACTCATGCGCCTGGCCACCGCTCCAGACGTGAGCGGGCGGCCACCGCCGTTCACGTCTGGCGGCAGGCGTCCCAAGGGGTGCAAGGGGAAGGTGTGTGCCTGCGACACGGATGTTCCGCATGTGTTCTCCTCCTCTCGGGTGAGAACATCGAATCGGTCTCCTGTCGCCTGCTGAAGGCCTGTCCTGACTCCCAAAACGCCGGAGTAGACCCCATGAAGCCCTGCCAGCCGAGATTTTTGCAAGAGGCTCACGATAGACAACACAAGCAAAGAGACGGGGTGCCTAGCAGCGCATGATATGCCTCCCTCAAATCCTGGAATAGCCTACATCCTATTAGGCCGTGGACTCATAAGCGCGTAGCCAGAGCCTGCCAGTAGCGATCTTGATCAGGGCGAGGCAGTGGGCAGCGCGCTTTTCGTAGCGGGGGGCGCGACGGCGGCACTGCTGGAGCGTGTGGAAGGCGCGGTCGATCCGGTTTCGCACTCGAGACAAGGGTGGGGCGAAGGCGCGCCGGGGCTGCGCGCCTTCGCGGTCGGGGAGGAGCGGGACGGCATCGCGTTGCTCGATCCGGGCACGGATCCATTTGGCGGCAGAGGCCGTGTCGGCGACGAGGACACTGGCGGGCGCCAGGGGCGCCAGCAGGGCGCCGGCAGCCGGGGTGGCGGGTGCCTGGCCGGGGCTGGGGTCAGATCGGAGCGGCCGGCCGGTACCGTCCGACCCGGCGGGGCTCTTCGTGGTCAGACCGCCACGGGAACGGCCCAGGCCACGATCCGGCCCCCCTTTTTTGCTCCCGCCGCCTGCTGGGGAACCCGGACGCTCGCACTAGCGATCATCGGCACACCTTGCCGCCGTGAGCCTCCACCACCGCATCCCTCAACTGAGCCCAGACCCCCTGCTTGCGCCAGCGGGTGACCCGGGTGGCGCAGGGCGTCCAAGGCCCCTAGCACTCCGGCAGGTCACGCCACGGCGCCCCCGTGCGAAGCACCCACCGAAGGCCGTTCAACACCCGCCGGTCGTCCACCCGCGGCACGCCCCGGGGCTTGTGCTGCAGCAACAGCTTGATCACGCGCCATGCGAAAGCCGTCGGATCGTACCGGCCCCTGTCCTCGCTCCCTGAAGTGGGAAGCTTGAATCATAGCTTCGCTAAAGACGAAACCCCTTATGGGGACACGACCTAACATATACACAGCGGGCTAAATAAAGTCCCAACCTGGACGATATCCTAAATGATGAAATCATTATGGGAGCATCGTCAGGAGAACACTGACCATTCCCAACCCCGAAGGAATGCGCATTGCGATCCAATAGGAAATGAACCGCTCCGATGATCCTCGGTACAGCCGCCGATGGTAGGACATGCGGCTGATTACGGAAGGCCGGAGGTGCACGCAGGGCGCCGAGTCGTTTGGCATCAATCGACATCCCTTCTAATGTTGGGGCAATCCATGGGCCACACGGTATCGACGGCCTGCAGGAGGGAGGCCCGCCTGGTCGCCCCACATCGCTGACGAAGGAGCACCTGCAAGAGTTGAATCAGGATCTCCGTCAAGACCCCAACGAGTTCGGCCTGACATGCCATCTGCGGGATGTCAAGCTGCTTTCCGCACATCTGCAACGAAACTAGGCCGTGACGCTGTGCGTTCGACAAGGCCAACGACTGTTCAAGAAGATGGACTTCAGGTGCCGCAAGCCCCGTCCCCAAATGGCACCGTCTGACCCCAAAGAGGCCGAGAGGTTCAAAAAAAGCTAGGCCGCTGGGAGAAACGCGGGGAGGTTGAGTTGTGGAGCCGGGACGAGGTGCTATTTCCAGCACCACGGCACGCGCTGACAAATGTGGATCCCGCCCGAGGAAAAAGGAGCCCCTAGTCTCAAGTACGCCCCCACCCGCACGAACGTCTCCTGTGTCGGCGTGGGCAGTCTACAAAGGGGCTAGTGCGTTCCCCTCATGTCGCCAAAATTAGGCACTCCTTTTCGCAGCCTTTCTGAAGAAACTGCTCCGCCAGCGGGCTTGCAACAAGACAATGGTGAGGGGGGGGCTGGACAACGCCCGTTATCCCCAGGCCAAGCTGCTCAAACCGCGGTTGAACAAGCATCGGGATCCTCTCCCATAGTTGTTCCGACCCCCATACCGTCCCCAGTGGGCACCCGGCGAGAGGAGTTGGGAAATCGTGCGAAGGCTAGCAACACACCATCAATAATTTGCTACCCTAGATGGGCTGGAAATGGCGGTCGAGGCCCGCTTCTGAAGCGCAGTCAGGCGCATTCCTACCGGAATGTACACAGACCGGTTTTCAATCAGCCCATGGGTGGTGATGGAGGCCCGGAGATGAGCGGCGACATCGTCGGTCGAGGCCTTGCCTACGTTCTCGGGCGTGAGCGCGAACTGCGACTTGACGCCCCGGCTGGAATATGCAGAGATGCAGGTCCAATATGGTCCGTGCGAGTCTCCATCGGTGGACGGGTCGACGGACGGAACGCAGCTTTTGCCCACCCCGTTCGGATCCGGCTCCGGGGGACGTAGTGATGAGATGGACGGCGGCTGCGCGAAGGGCAGCCAATATCGGAAAGGCGATGTCAGGCATGAGAGCGTATGCAATCCGAACTCGGTGCTGGATGGTCGAGGAAAGTGTTGCAATTGGATGGTGGCGGCCTCATGTAGCATGATCATGTACAGCCTTATGGAAGGGCGGGAGTGAGTCAATGGCCTGTAGAATTGGCATGGCGACGGATGTCGCCGCCCGTGTGAGACAACTGAAGGACGAGGGAACCGTCCCCAAAGAGGCGACTTGGCAGACTCTTAAGTCCGGCCTAGACTATAGAGAGGCGAACGAGCAGGAGGCAGATTTGCGGGCTGCCTGTGGTTCGCATTGTCAGGGTCGGGCGGGCGGCGAGTACAAGGACGGCAGGGTATGGAGCGTGTACCGGGTTGACTGGTAGCACGTTGCGCTTCATCTCACGGCGCACGGACTTGCCGCCTGCGTGTATCTGCACGAGATGGATTTTCGAGCCGCTCGGATACACACGAACCCGGAAGCCCCGGAACTTCGAGCCCCGGTAGACCGTCTCGCGGTCTCCCACCGGGGGTGCCCCCGCTGTCCTTCGCGAAGTCGAATGGCGATTCAGCCTCGCCATCGCCCATGTCCGTTCACTGTTTTCATCAAGGCTCCAGAACCGCTCATCGCTCGGACTATTCCATCAGGATGTCCGTCCTGATTCTCTCGGCGACCTTTGCCGTCGACACCCGCACCGATTCCCGGACAAGAGGCACATAGCGGGCGGTGGTATCGGTCTTCCGATAGCCGAGCAGCTCGCCGATCATCAATAGGCCCCAGCCGAGCGCCAGCACCCTGCTTGCAAAGGAATGCCATATATCTTGTATTAATCACGGTCTCCTGCAACCCCGATTTTGGTATGTCGGACATATCAGCCATGAGCGGACATACGCCGCCAGAAGAACACAAAGTCACGAATTACCCTTGTTATTCTGTGAGTTGTCTCTACATCGCGCTTCCGGGATGGGATCCTTCGGGTCGCCGCGACATACCGCCACGAGACGCCAACCGGCGCCAGCAGTGGACAGACGTAACCTTTCAGTCGGTTGCCCAACGATTACGGTTCCGCTGGCAGGCCGCGAATTCTGGAACCGAGAAAAAGACGATTCGATTCGTCATGACCGCCCGCCAACCCGTCAAGCTCACCAAGCGCGCCGTCGATGCGTTGTCCGTGGAGTCCGGCAATCCTGTCGTCTGGAACAGCGACCTGCCGGGCTTCGGCATCCGGGGTTACGCCTCGGGACGCAAGGTATGGTGCGTCCAGACGAACGGCCCGGCAGGCGGGCCGAAGCGCATCGTGCTCGGGAGTTACGGCGATGTGCCGCCCGACGACGCCGCGCGTCGTCGGGCGGCGGTCGCTATCGACCGCATCAAGCAGGGACTCGATCCGTTCCCGTCGCCTCCGGCGTCCGAGCCCACCATCATTGATCTCACCGTGCGCTACGCACTACATGGACGCCCATGTCCGGGTGAACTGCCACCCGAAGACGGTCAGAGACCTTCGGACGGGGCGTGCTCCTCTACATCGTGCCGGAACTGGACCATCTGTCCTTGTCGGAGGTGGACCGCCCCTAGGACTCGGCGCTGCACCACAGGGCGCGGGACAAGCCCCGGCAAGCGGACCCAGACGATCAATGGGCTGGCGAAGATATTCCGGCTTGCCGAGGTCTGGGACATGACGCCGCCGCGGCGCAACCCGTGCTCCTCGGTCCGGCGCTACGGGGAGAGACTCTGCAGGGGACTCCATAGGGGTGCTCCCGCTGCCCACATGGCAGCGATGAATCTCAAATCACAAACTCAAGCGAAAGGGGTGAGACACACGCAGCGCTTGCGATGAACGGGGTCGAACCCTACGCTTGGCTCGAGTCCATTCCCAAAGCTATCGCCACCGGCCATACCAACAGCCATATCAATGACCTTCTCCCCTGAAACTTCATGCCTCCGTTAAGCTGAAACCCAGATGTCTCCCCGGCATCACTCACTGTTGACCGAGCCGGACCATGGCATCACGCCGGACAAACCGACGGTCCTCACCAGAGGCTAACGTCGCAGCGATCTGGTCAAGATTCTCTGGCATAACGGGGTTGGCATCTCGCTCTACGCGAAGTGCTTGGGGTAAGGCCGATGAACTCAGGGGGCACAGTCTCAATCGGCGGAGCGCAGCTGGGATACCACCCGCTAGGGAGTGCCACCCCATCAGGGCTTACGAAATAGCACGAGACTCTCGCGAGACGGACGACGCCCAAAGCGTCCCATCTGCTGCGCACTGTTGCCGCGCAGGCGAAGCACCCTGATTTCGGTACAGACCAACCCGGCCGCCTCACCAATTTCAGCGGTCAACTCGTCAACGAGTAGCGCCCTTCCCTCATACTGAGCATTTCCCATAACCAAAGCGGCAGGACAACCCGGCTGCAGCACCCGGGCCATCTCGCGAAGGGATAGGTACAGGTCGACGAAGTACCCGTCGAGCATCCGACGCACCCGGGCGGAGTCCAAGGCTCCGATCAGCTTTTGTAGCGAAGGAGGTGCACAGTATTGCGCGTGCTCCGGTCGGCTCGGGCGCGCCTCGGGATGCGACTCGAAAGACTGCCGACGTAACTTGACGGTCTCCTCGGTATCAAGGAATAGCAGAAGCAACTCGAGCGCGAAGATACGGGTGTAATCGTGCCGGTTCGGATAAGGCGGGGAGGTTAGCACTGCGGTCACCGAGGCGTCAGCGTCCGGGAGCACCCTTGCGTCAGCAAGCCCAATCGTCGGATTTGTACATGGCAACTCATCGTCCGCCAAGTCTGCGGCCATCTCGCGTACCCGCTGGGCAAACGCAGTCTCTACCTCCGAAGCCGGACTCGCATCGTCGCGCCAGCGCAACCACCCGCCGTTGCGCTCGGCCAAAGCGAATTGAGGCACGATCCCAAGAAGAGCCAACAGCAGAAAGGTCTGGCACGGACTACCAATGTCGCCTCGACGGATGTGATCCGCGAGACCGAGCAGTTTCGCCAAACGATCCTCACCAAATGCGCGCTCCAGCAGCGGATCCGAAAGACCCCTTTGACTGGCTGATGTGTCGGGCATTGAGACTCCGTCTAGGAGTTCGGTGCACACGCGCTTGACATCATGACTAGAGGGCCGCTCGCACTTTGCCTGCGAGACAAAGCTCGCGAGCGGCGAGAGGTCATACCCACAGCAAGGGATACCCAAATGCTGAGCGCTGAGCACCGTCGTCCCAGAGCCCAGGAAAGGATCCAGTAAACGGTCCGTGGCTCCCAAATTCCATTCCCGCGCAAGTGCGGGCACGAACTCGGGCGAGAAGCTGTGGGGGAATACGTACCAGCGATGCACCGGCAGGTGAGAGAACCTCCGCGTGCTCAGCCAACGCGCCCACTCCGCGCGCTCAGTGATGGGCCATTCGCGCAAGGCACCCCACCTCTCGCACGCCCTCGTCAAGGGCAAAGCCTCGAAATATTCTGGCTGACTGGAAACTCCCGGTACGCGAGTTCCATTCCCGTGCAGGCCCTAACCAAGGAGGTAAGCTTTTTGGAGCATGCTCTCGCTCCCTCGGAACAAGGATTCTTGAAGCCGTTGACCACATTGCTAAACCGACCGTCGGATGTCACTAAATGGGTTGCCGCCGCAACCAACGCGTTGGCGTATACCACGCTGTCCATAGCATCCATGTACACCATGGTCATGATGCCGCGCGCGATCTGCACCACATCAGACGCCGTCGCCGGATCAAGATCCGATACTCGAATTCCGAAAGAGTCCAACGCGTAGAATGTTTCATCCAGTGACGACACGACGGACTCACGATCTTGTGGCGCCATCCATCGGTCGACCTCTTCGTCTCCGAATTGACTGAACCAACGCCCACGGACCCGCGATCGCCCCATTGCCGTGCGAAGCGCGCACGAGAACGCCTCAAGGCGAAACAACTCCACCTCCACCGCGGAGCACCGGACGAACTCCACCCCATTGCGCTTCATGAAATGGAGCACCCGTCCACCACGGATCAGGGCGTCGCACACCTTTTTCTCCTCGACCCTTCTTCGGATATAGTCCTCCGTCACGCGCCACTGCACGTCTTGGTGGGGAAACCGGCGCTTTCCCTCAGCATAAGACAGATAGAGCCTCACGCAATGTAAGAGCCTGACTCGAAACTCGCTGAAGTTTTTCAAGCCCTTGCGAGTCGGCGTGTTGTGAGCCGGATATGGGCGATGTTGATCCATGCTTCGCTTGAGGCGATGGATTTTTCCCAGTCTTTTGCCAGCCTGCGGCCGCGCCCGAGCCATGCGAAGGGGCGTTCGACGACCCATCGTCTGGGGAGGACTTCGAAGCCCTTCGCGGTATCGGAGCGTGTGACGATTGCGAGCGTCCACTTGCCGATCCGGTCGAGGGCGCCGCGCAGTTTCGGCCCGGCATACCCGCCATCGGCGAACAGATGACGCAGCCAGGGGCAGGCGTGGCGGAGGGATTGCAGCACGGCCGGGGCGCCGTCGCGGTCCTGAACGTCGGCGGCATGTACGACGAGGCCGAAGAGCAGGCCGATGGTGTCGACGACAGCGTGGCGCTTGCGCCCTTTGCCCTTCTTGCCGGCGTCAGAGCCGCTAACCCCGCCGGCCTCCGTGGGTTTCACTGTCTGGCGGTCGATCACGCCCGCGCGCGGCTGGGCCTCGCGCCCCTCGCGTTCGCGCGCCGGCACGGCCCGGGGGAACCGGATCGTCTGCCACAGCCTGGTGTCGCGCCACTCGTAGCAAGAGCGCTGCCCCGGCGAGACCGGCGGAAAGTCCTTCGGCAGCTGGCGCCACTGACAACCGGTCGTGGCCATATACAGCACCGCATTGACGACCTCGCGCAGATCGGGCTGGCGCGGGCGACCGATACGGCAGGGCAACGGCATGAAGGGCTCGATCAGAGACCACTCAGCGTCGGTCAGATCGCTTGCATATCGTGGGCAGTCCCGCCGATACTCCCGGCGAGCGGGTTCGCGCCAGGGCATTCGTGGCTCCGTTCCACTGCATAACCGCACTGAATCACAATCCCTTGAAACCGCTCAACTCTTTTGGGGTCAGGCTCTAAGCTCGACTTTGTGCATTAGGCTGCGCAGCAGAGGGCGTACTGCATCCGCCTGATCTTGTCGGGCGGAATTATGTTTGGTTCCCGGTGTGGCGGGGAGCGCGATAAATTGTTTCCAAGCCAGAGTTGGCATCGGATGGCCGCGATGGCATCGGAGAAGGTGACGCGGGTTTGCTGGTACCAGGCGGCGGCGTAGGACAGGGGGTTTGTCGAGAGCACGTCTGTGGCCCAGAGGCAGACGAGGCTGTAGAGCCCGCAGAGGACGGGGGGGGGTCGTGCGCTCGCCGCGTGTGACCACGGGCGTTGTGTTTCGCGCCCGAGATGGGCGCGCAGTTCCTGGAAGGTGACCTCGCCCTGCCCGCGCCGCACGAAGGGGGCGAGGATCTTGGCCGGCGCCATGTGGGTGTCGGTGCAGAAGCACGCCTGCGGGGCGCGCGCGCCTTCCGGGTCGCGCACCAGCCCCCATCGGATGGCCTGGGGAGGGGTGCCGGGACGATACCAGAGCGCGGTATCGGAGATGATCTGGAGTGTCTTTTCCTTCGAACTTCCGTACCAGCGCGGAAGCGTGAGGCTTGGCCAGCGGGCAGCGGCGTCGTCAAGGCGGGTCTGGAGCTTGGGCAGGGGCGGCCCCTTTTGCCGGGGTCGACCGCGTTTGTTCGGGTCGCGCGGCGGCGGGGGCGCGAAGAGGTTGGCATCAAGCCTCAGCCTGCTGATGAGGGTTGCGCGCTGTCCGATGCGCCAGGCGAGTTCGTGGGTTCCGAAACTGCTGTCGGCGACGCAGACGCTCGCGCGGTGCGGGACCCAGCGAAGGAGTTGACGCATGCCCTGTCGCGCCCAGGCGGTGAGTTGCTTGTGCCGCCGGCCTTGCCGGGCGGCGAAGCGTTCGGACGGGGCCAGGATGGTCAGGAAGGGCAGGGCCCTGATGCCCGGCGCCCAGGGCAGCGGGACAAGCCGCATGAAGCTGAGCCAGCGCCGCCCGCGGGTCTTGACGCAATGGCCATGGCGGGAACGCACCGGGTCGCGCTAGATGCCGCGCGCCTTGAGACGCGCGCCCCAGCGGCGCTCGATGGTGTCATCAAGCCCGATGATGATCGGTCCCTGCCCGGCAAGCCGCGCCACCAGCACGCGCACGAGCCGGCGTGAAAGGTCACGCGGGTCCCAGCGGGCGCGATTGAGAACCTGAGGGTCGGACGAGAAGGTCTCGCACAGCGCCCGCCCGGTCACCCGCAGGCAGGCCGACACGGTGCTCTTGCCCGGCGCCAGCCCCGCTCCCATGACCAGCCCCGCCCCCCGCCGCCAGGTCGGGGAGGAGAAGGCGCCTCGAAAGGGCTCCCGCCAGTCGATCAGGAACGGCGGAACCGGATCGCCGCTGGCGCTCGAAGGGTCGTCGCAATGTGTCATGACGACCGTCGGATCCAGAAGCATCCGGCAGGCAAGGGCGCCCGCATGCGACCGGGTGAATCAGCAGCGCGGCAGCGACAGAAGCCCTCCCATCCGCTATCACTGCTTCATGGCCGCCTCCGACCCCTGTCTGGCGCGCATCGAAGCGGTCAACAAATCCAGGGGCGGGGGCGGGACGGTCACCCAGGGGGCGCGGCGGCTACAATCTGTATCTCACGGCCCCGCAGGCACCGATCGCAAGGCTCCCGCCGACAGGCTCAGGGGACACGATGAGGGGGCGCTACTGGTCCTGGCGCCAGTCCTGGCAGGACGGCGGAGACATGGGGGGCCTCGTGCTCCCGCTCGAACAGGCCCTCGACGAAATCGCCAAAAACGAGACCTTCTGGACATGGACGTGAGGTAATTTTGTACAAAGTCGAGCTCAGACGTTCGTGTCCAGCACCACTACACATCCCGCGTCCATCACGGAGACTCCTGCCCATGCATCTCCTCCGGATAGAGCCCCTCGACGATCGCCTCCAGATAGGACGCCTCGAAGGGAACTACAGTGTCTACACTCGCTTTACTGATTGCCACCGAACACGTCTGGACCAAACGCCGCGGACTCGACAGCACTCTCTCGCCGAAGCATCCTATGTCTCTCGGAAAAGGAAACAAATCCTCCCGCGAAGCCTCTTGCGCGTCGGCTCGCGCGCTTTGAAGGCGCACCTTCATTAAATCTTCGGCCTGCTCACGCGTCTGCGCCCGGAGTGTGACGTCCGCCCCGGAGCTTGCCATCCGATCAGTGAATCCTGGCACATCGGTCTCAGTCTGACGATACGCCTCTGGAGTCATCGCCAGCACGACCCACAACTCGGGCGAATCACCCCTCGTCAGGTCGATCAGACGTTTTAGCGTCATCACGTAATGCCGCGCGGTACGCCGACGTGTCCTGTCGTTCAAGCCGATCTCTTCGAACTCATCAAGTAGGAACGCAATTCCGCGCACCTCGGACCCCGCGGAAAGCGCCCTGAGTAACGCTTCAGAGTACCGAGGCTCCTGACGCTCCGCAACCAGCGCACTCGGGCTCCGCGGGATGAAATCGCGGTACTCGAAGTTGGGCTTCAACGGCGTCTCGACGACAATACGCGCAAGGCAATGGGCAATCTCCTCGTCAGTCGTCACGCCACTCTCGACGAATAGATCGACCAATGGCTGCGCCAACTTCTTCGCATTGGCCATCGTACGCACCTTTTGGGCATAGGCTTGGTAGCCTGACAAGAACAGATCCTGCTGTGGCTCGGGAGCCTTCGTGTGGACAAGTTCCCATAGCGTCTTCGCAAGATTCTTGCGTCCTATCATGCGAAGCCAACTGTCAGCGAGATCGTAGAACTGCACTCCCGGATCCTGAAAGTAAAACGCCTTCACATTGAGTTTGGGGAATACTTCCTCCTCAAGCCAACGAAGACAGTAGGTCTTGCCTGAGCCATATTCCCCTACGATGACCGTGAGTTTCACCCCCTCAGTGTGGCGCTGCGCGTTAAGACGCGCTCGCAACTCCTGCTCGACTGAGACGGGAGCAAGCAACGGTCCGCTCACCGGAGGCCCCGAAGCAATCGGGTCGAAGGGATTGAACAGTAGCTCAAACTTATCAAGCACAGACATGAGATTCTTCCTACCGGATCAAACAGCTACGGCACGTTCACATTCATGTGAATTCGCACATCGCCAATGAATCGACCTCGCCCGTCTCTATAGTATCGCCCAAGTTCAAGATGTTCGCGACTCGCGCTCGACGCCGATAACGTGGCCACTGCAACCGGTGTGGGCACCAGGACCACGGAACTTGCACGGTGCCTGCACAGCCAGTCGAGCCCCGCGAATAGCACCCGCCTCGCCCGCCGTCGTTCGACGCAGTAGCGGCGAATCAGGTCGGTCACCTCGAGCGTCGTCCATTGCGCACCGCTACGCGTGCCGAGCACGAAACGCACTGCATCAAGCACCTGAGCCTCCCATGCGTGCTTGTCCTCGGGCACTGGGTAGACCGCGAACAGCGTCACCGCGTTCTCGCCTATTTCAGCGTACTCGTCCACCACCTCTAACTCGTCACGCACCCAGTAGCGGAGTCCATAGACCACCGACAGCACTGCCTGCTCGTGCTCGTAGCACCGACGCTGTCCAGTGTGCCGATTCCAGACCTCAAGGCGAGAATGCCTACCACTTCGCATATGACGCCACACCACCGGCGCGCTCCGCTCGCAGAACGTATCAAAATCGAGCGCAGTGTACTTATCAGGCATGAAAAGATCAAACAGCAGTGCCCTGCAGTCAGGTTGCCTCAGCACCGCTTCGGCGAAAGGGATCCTCGCCTGTGCGGCTAGCGACGCCCCCTTACCGGGACACAAAGCGACCAGCGCGCGGACAAGCGGATCGGTCGATTCGACACGCCACAAACGCCCCTGCTTCGACATCAGCCCTAGCCGATGAAGCGTCGAACGGTACCGATACAGCGTCGTCGCACCTGGCTTCATGCCACGCACACAGTCCAAGTCCCCAAGCACAAAGGCATTGATATCACGAGACCGCACAGGCGACTCCCATCCTGCGAAGATGCAAAGTGCACGGTGCAAGGTCGCAAACGACACGCCCCGCATCCAGTACCGAGCGCTTGCGCTTCTCGCTGCGGAACCTCGGCCGAGACCATCCTTCTGGAGCGGTGCGGAGGGAACTCCCCTAGAGTCAATCATCGCCGACCCCCTCCAAGCGCGCACATTCGACGCAGCGAAGTAAATGAGTCGGGCGGAACCTATCAACAACATCGGGACACCGGGCGTCGGAACTTACTGAACAAAGCTCAAACTTTCTTCGTGCCCGGAGAGATTCCAAGGTCGGTGATGTTCTCTGACCAAACATTTCCCCCCGCCTCCACCTATAGTCGTTCGATATGAATTTTATTTCCCAAGTCCCATTCGTTCGATGTTCGTCCGAGTTCATCTGCCATGGAGACGATGGCGAGTAGCGCCTCGTCCGAGGCGCTCACATGTCCTTCACGGGCGGAAAGCACATCGTGCCCGAGGTCGATCAGGTCCCGTCCGGGGCAGGCGGCGCGACGCCACGCAAATATCGAGAAGGAACTTCACGAAGCCTCTCGGAGAGCAATACGGTCATGGACACGTTCACCGGCCAGAGAACGGTGGGCGAAGACTAGGCAGGCCCGGATATCCTCGGGCTCGAGAAATGGGTACTCGCGGAGTATGGTTTCCGCGCTGGCTCCCGCTGCCAGCTTTCCCAGGACATGCTCCACCGCGATGCGCATGTCGCGGAGAATCGGCTTACCACCGAAAATATCGGGCCGCACGGTGATGCGAGCCAGCAGTTCGGTTTCTTCCGTCATGGTTCTCCTCCTTCGATTCGGGGATTATATCCCTACGTGGACAAGACTCCTTGACCGCATCACCCCTGTTTGGGGCGCGAAAATATCGTGACAGAGAGGGGGAATCGATGCAAGACGATATGCGCTTCGGTGCAGGCTACCGAACCTTTCCTGACGAACAAGCCTGCTCTGCTTGCCTCATTGCAGAGCGGGAGGGGGAGGCAGCCGCGGGGGCCACGTGGCGGCCTTACCAACACTTAGCGGGTTGTTGGACATACGGCGTTCAAGTGCGCAGGCTGCCGGAAACGGTTCAGTGAACGCACGGGGGCGGTCATAGATGAAGTCAAATCTTCTCCTCAAGACTTGGCTCTTACGATCTCTATCATGACGACGGCCAAGAGGGGCCTCTCTAGCGCACGATTCGCCGAAGAACTCGGTGTCACCAGCAGACCGCATCGCTGGTCAACCGTATTCGAGCGTCATGTACAGAAGACGACGCGCCGCTCTCTGGTGAAGTTAAGAGAGACGAAAGCTATTTCCGCAGCAAGGATAAAGAACCGACATGAGAGCCAGACAAAGCGTCTCGGGCGGGCCCCGTGGGCAAGCAAACCGTGCTCGGTCTGAAAGAATGTGGGGGTGGTACCCGCCCATAAATCGGTCTGCCATAGTGCCGGCGAATACGTCAAGGCGCGGGTGAGCGCGAACGGGATTGGATCGTTCTGGGCACTGATGAAACGCGCCTAATCGGGACACACCCCTGGTGGGGCGTGAAACATGCACATCGCTATGCCGCCGAGTATACATACCGGCCCAACATCCGTGTCCTAGCAGCGGGCGTGTCTCCAGGAGATGATGCACCTGCTCACGCCGCATGGCACGGTCTTCTGTAACCACATATGGCAGGGACAAAACGGCCTGCCCCAAAACCGTTCGGATATTGTGGCCGGGTTCCCTGTGCGCCCAGATTCTCATCTGGCACCGCGTGGGCGGGATCAACTTCAGTCCCGGCTATTTCCTGCCGAATTATGAGGGGGGTCTCCCTTATTGCGAAACCGGACTTCACCCTGGCCCCGAAGGCGAATGCCGTGGGCTGGGTCTGGCAGATCAAGCAGGAGCATGGCAATCCGCACCCGGTGCCGTCCCACGTGAGAAGCTTGAGCCTGTCGCCGCAAGCATGTCGTGGCCTCGACAAAAATCAACCGGCCACGTCGCAAACACGAGGCAAAGCGAGGGGACCGTAATCATGACAACGCCCGACCCAAACCCAAGGTCGCCACAATAATCCGATCAACCGCGCGCTTCACGGGAAGGCGCACAGCGCCGCCTAGAGCCTCAATCGCGCCCGTCTGCTCGAACGCCACCCGTCAATCACAACCGGAATATAGGAGGGGGGCAGAATCGGTTCCCCGCCGCTCACCACCAGCGCCACTCGCCACGCGACGACGTCATGGGCGTAGCGTCTTCTCGCTGATGCCGTGACGACGGGCAACTGCCGATATCGGGGGGCGCCGGGCACCTGACTCTCTGCAACAACCGGTGCCTTACACGCCCTCCGGCCATGCCGATTCCCGGAAGCCACATTCCCACTCGCACCGGAGAGAGCCCGAGTGCGCGCATGTCTACGCTCCTGACGCCGGGGTTGCGCGCTGGGGCCATGGCCGGCCGCAACTCCTTTTGACCGGTTCCTGGTCTGTCGCTCCCCTCGACGATCCGCCCCTTCTCTTCGTCCGACCATCATCGAGTGTGATGCATCGGGCCAGTTGCAGGAGAGGGGGCGGCTTCTGCAGTCCCCAATGCCCCACCCAACACACCCCCGATCTCTCGGCCACGAAGAAAATCCAACTCCATCATCGCGATGCCTCCTCCCAGGCTCCTTGCCAAGGGGCAGAGTCAGCCACACGATCAGCACCAGTGGAAGGTATGGAGGGCCGAACCGCTTACAAAGCGCCCATTTGGCTCCTTCCAGACCGCAACCTGCGCTCCACAAAGATTGACAAGCGGCCACTGTTGCTTTTCGCCATATCACTATCCTCCTGCGCAGCCTTGCTATACGGAGCAAGGCTCGCGGAAATCACGTCCATCTCATCGAGCTGATCGGCAACCCAGTTTTCGAGGGTTTCCGAAACCGGCATTTTGAAATGCGCTATTCGTGGTGGTGTGAGTTTACGACCGTAGTTGAAGCGCCACTTTTCTGCGTGTAGCGTCGCCGCCGCCAGAATTAAGGTCACCAAGTCAGGCAGACCGTCTCCTTTGTGAAGAAGAACTAGGCAATCATCATTGACAGCGCAGGGCTCAAGCTGCACGAAAGCTTCGCCAATTGATCCTGTTTGCGCCACAGTAACGAAATTCGGGGCCAGTGTTGTTGGAAAATCCAGCCAACCATAAGTCCCGTTATAGCTCTCGGTCGGTGAAATGATCAGCGTCTTCCCGGGACTGATACCTTCTCTGGAGTGAAGCTCTTTCATCCCATAGTGTAACTGCCCAGCTCCGCCATTTTGCCGTACCGAAGTGCGACAATTGGAATCAGAACATATTTTGAGGATTCCATGGTCAGTGTGATGGTGGCGGCCTGCGAGGATGAAACTCGAAAATCTGACACCTGAAATTCTTGCCGGTTTTTCAAAATCCGAGGTGATTGATGTGGTTAGGGCGCTGGGGGGGGGGTTGTCCAACTCACCGAGCGGAATGCGCAGCTTTTGGAGGAGAACGCTCGCCTTCGGAAGGCAAACGAACTGCTTCGAGGGGAGAACGCCGTCCTGGTGCCAGGTGTTTCAGAGCGTGAGCGCCGCTTGGGCCTGAACAGCCGTCACAGCAACAAACCACCTTCGAGCGCTGGTCGGGCCAAGTCGCCCACCAGGCAAAAACGGACGACACGTCTGCGAGGCAAATCAAATCGAAAAGCCGGTGGCCAACCCGGACCTCCGGGCAAGACATGGCAACAGGTTGCGAACCCGGACGAGATCACCAACCATGTTCCGGACCAAGGCCCGGCCTGTCCGGCTGAACTTGCGCCAGAGGCTGCCAGACGGTCTGCGGCCAGACCGGGGGGTGGCCGTAAACCGCCCCCGCCGCTTTTTGTCACCGAGCAGCGGGCGCACACTGGCCAATGCCGGCATTGCGGCGCGCAGCCGCGCGCAGATTTTCCCGAAGGCGTAACGGCTCCTGCACAGGATGGCGATGAAAGCGGGGGGGTGGCCGCTTACTTTGCCGACTCAGCACGGCATTCCCGCAGACCGGTTGGCGCAGGGTTTTTCGGACATTGACGGGATCAAGAGAGCGCCGGCAACGTTCGCCCACCTGCTCGCCAAGAAGGCAAAGATGGGGCGTTGCGCCGACACCGTGAAGAACCGGCGGTCCGGGGCGAAAACCGCCGTGCAACACCGGGATGAGACCGGGGGCAGGATTGTAGGCAAAACGCGCGGGCTTCATCGGCGGTGCTCCCCTGCTCTCAGCCCTCTGCGGCGCGGGGCAGTGCCGCCCGCCTTGGCCGGAACGGCGGTTCATGACTGCTGGCCTGCCAACTTCACCGTAGGGAACGTTCGCCATGGATTGGGCAACGCGCAGCTTTTGCGAGCCCTCCAGTCCTTGAGCGAGTGCGAGCAGGACGCCTGGGCCTCGGACATGAACCCTAGTCTGCCCGACGCGCTGACGCTGACGCCGGGCGCGCGCGGTCAGGACCGGCGCGCGGGCCGCCCGGCGGCCAGCAGGGAAATCGGGCGGCGATTTGATACCTGTTGCGAGCCCGCCCTAATGGTCCACGCAAAGGAACCGCCCAGGGGGCGCCCGCCGAAGCGCAAGAAGCGGGGCCGCCCGAAGCGACGTACAGGACATAAGCGCGCCCTGCGTCTCCAGGCTCACAAGCCCGCGGTACTACTCTGCCTGGAGGACCTGACTGTCCCGTGCTCAAACACTGAGGCAGAGCGCGCGCTCAGCATGACGAAAGTACGACAGAAAATCTCAGGCTGGTGCCGAAGTGAGGCGGGGGCCGAGAACTTCTGGACGCCTCGAACCGGCACTGAAACCGCACGAAAACCAGGTTGGGACATCCTGCGAACCTTGAAAACCGCGCCCGATCAACTCATCCTCAACCTCAGACCGGGTTCATCGGACTGCGACTAACAGACCCGTGTCGGAGTAGCTGGGCAGTTACCCCATAGTAAATATCGAACATCCCGCCGATTGTTCCGGTCTCCTTCGACAGTTTTTTTGCGTTGTCCAATCGAGTAGGCGGCAGGATTTCTCGGTATTCATGCAATTCCAGTTCGCCGGTTTCGATTGCCTGGCGCTGCGCCACGATTTCAGCAGCATATCTGGTGTAGAAAGACGCCATTCGCCGCAACTGAACGTCAATGGAAGCTTTCAGCTCTTCGTCGGCGGCGGAGACTGACGCTATGTATGCCCCCACCGACCACTCATCCTTTCCAGAAATACTTGCGGCGGCGCTAAATCCGGGGCGCTCGGCCTTGTTAGCTATTGCATTGAGCACATCTGGAATTTGGTTCAGTTCTGTAGGCCGCGCAACACGCACACTCTTACGCAAGACCAATCCGTCATGGTGGAGGCGTACGAATACAGTCTTCCCTGCCGGATCGTGCGCGTGTTTCTCCAAAAAGATGATGGACGTTGTAACTGATGCGAAAGGTTGAAAGAGCTCGTCCGGGAGCTGACACACGGCTGTAAGAGTATGATCTCGCAGTATTGCTTCGCGCCATTTTGCAGCCTCGCCGCCCTTGGAGAGCAAGCTCGCAGGAACGATTACGGCCATTCGGCCCCGGGCGCGGAGCGCCTCCAATCCCCGCGCTACAAACGCATGAACAGGCGCGTCCGTCTTTTTGTGGGGAAACGGTGGGTTCATGAGGACGACATCAACTTCGCCGGTCGGGAACTCCGGCATATGGGCGAGCGAGTCAGCTTGCCTGATTTTTGTCGAACCATCGCCCCGCAGGATCATGTTGGCGACGCACAACGCAGCCGTGTTCGGCTCTGCCTCAAAGCCCATGATATTCTCTTGGATTACTTCCACCATGCGGTCACGGCGAAAGAATTCCGCTTCAACAAGGCGACTCATATAGGCGACAAAAAACCGCCCGTCCCACATGCCAAATCTGCCACAATGTCGTTGCTGCTGGCCTGACATGCATCAGCCATCATTCGGGCGATGTGCCGAGGCGTGAAGTATTGGCCAATGGTATTGCCGCCTGTGTAGCGGAAAAATGTTTCATACAACTGGCCGAGATAGTCGTGCTCGGCAGTGAGAACCGTTACATTCAAACGCTCAAGGATATTCAGGATTCGCGGCGCCTTGGTTCGTAGCTTTGTATTTGCCTTATCAACCGTAATCGACCTTGAGAGATTAAACTTCCCGGCCTCGCGAAACGCCTCTGAGCATGAGTCGTTCACATCTTGAAGAACGTGCCTGGGGTCTCGTCTCAAATCACCGCGCGAATGCCAAAATGCCAGCATAAAGGCTGCCACGTGTGTGGGGCGATACTCGTCTTTGATATTGGCCTCGCGAAGAAGTCGGTTAATTTCGTCAGCTTTCTCGGCTAGCATTTTCGCTGGCGGCGGAGTTGGTCGAATATCGGCCGGTCCACCTGGCGCTGAAATCCGTCTCAGGTCGACTTCATTCGGAATCCAGTCAATTGGGTGTCCCTCGTATGTTACATCAACCCAATTGCCCTCGTCGTCGCCCCACTTTGAAACGCGCAACTTGAACGCATCAGCATCCGCCCCCGCGAGCCCGACCGCCAGCGGCCTGAAGCCCATTTGGCGCAACGCATTTCCATACCCTTGGGCTTCCGAAAGCGCTTGTTCGATTGCGTCCATGGAGGCTTTCGCCTCAATCACTACGAGGGGCGTCCTATCAACAGGATCGGCCGTGCAAGGGCGAGGAGAGGCCCGGGAAACGCAGCTTTCTCGAACGGCAGGCGCATGAGATGAGCCTCAATGAGAGGCTTACCGTACTGCCGACGGCCTGTGCCATGGGAACGAAGAGGGACGCCAAGGGGGGTGCGACGCCAGGGAAGGGATCCAAGCTGCCTCTGGACCCCGCAGCCTGCGGGGGTCCCTTGAGCGCCATTCTCACATCGGCCTCCACGCCTGACCGCTAGGCGACCCTTCCCCTGGCCAAGATGACCCCCGAGCGTGTGCCCTCCGGCTAGGATCTCATGGAGCGGCCTACGATGCCAAGGAGATCCGTGAGGTCAGCAAGCGCCTCAGTCATGTACCGATCAGCGATGTCAATACGCGGCGCGACAAGGAGCTCAAGGCGGAACTGGAACGGGAGAGCAGGGCCACGAAGCGCAGCGGGCACGACCCTCCCGAACGGGTCCGTTTCCGGCTCCGTTCTACCGGCGAGCGGAGCAACGGCCGCCTCACGGACGAGGGCGGGGGTCGTCAGGTCACGGTTCGCGTGCAGGCCACAGGTGCCAGTCACCTCCGGTTCGGTGTTCTCGTTCTGGCGGGTGACCAACTCCTGCGCCTTGCCACCGCTCCAGAGGGGAACGGGCGGTGCCCGCCGCGAAGCAGATCAGGGCTGGCGGCCGGCGTCCCGAGGGGTGCAAGGGGCAGGAGTGTGCCCGCAACACGAATGTTCGGTAAATGTGCTCATTCTCTCGGATGAGAACACCGGATCGCTCTCCTGTCGGCAGGATTCCATGGAATCCTGCCAGCCACGATTTTTGCAAGAGGTTCTAATGGAGGAAGAAAGCGAATCTCCCTCCCGAGTACATCTAGGGAGCCGCAACACCTCTCTCCCGGATTCAGAGTCAATCCAGCCCTATGGTATCACCGGACATAGGAAAATCGACGATGACCTCCTTGCTCTCCCCTATCAGGAACTCTGCTCCGAGGGTCGTCACCATGAACATGTGCTCGGCGAACGCAGGATCATTGTCGTACACAACCACAGTGGGCTTTCCATCACTAGGGTACTCCAGTTCCAGTAGCTAAAGAAGTCGTTCTTCCCGTCATCACCACACATCGAACTCGTATCTGCACGGGGCGCAACCGTCCATCGCCGAGAAAGGGGCTTCATCACTGAGACTGATTGTGATGTCCCCCCTCAGCTTCACACTTCCATTCGGAGAGGGCCCCGATACCCGGCAGTTCGGCTCCATCGCCGGGAATCTCTAGCCTCGCCGCGTAGGCCAGGGAAGGAAGCGGTAGCATCAAGCCGAAAGACCGCAAGACAAGAGACATCAGAATCTCCTTCAGGAGCGCTAGAATTTTCAACTCGACCACTGTATCCATCCAGGCTGGACACGGAAGCTGGGAGTGTGGCCACGCTTTACAGCAAGGGCTCCAAGGCCGCCGCCCGCTTTGGAATGGCAGCCCGCGCACGGTCGAGGCGACGTTGGCGTGCGGCCTGGCGGACGAGATCAACCCCTTGGACAGATGTGGGATCCTGTTGGAGGAAGGTGCGGGCTTGTCGGTGCTGCTCAAGCCAATCTTGGCTGACATACCACACTTCCTGTTCACCGACGGCAATACGGGTATCCTGGCCTTCCCACACCAACCAGGACAGGGCATAGGACCAGTCGGTCACGTTGGACGCCTTCCAGCCCGCCTCCGAGAGGGGACGAATGTCAAGATCATTCCACTGGGTGGTGAGCCCCTTGGGTTTCCCGTATTTATTCACCACGGCCAAACGCACCGGGGCCCGGTATTCCAGTTCATAGAGCTTAGCGTCGTCGGTCTCGACCGCATGCTGGACTGCTTCAGGCACCAACTCAATGCCGAGCGCATACAGGCCAAAATCTCGATCAACCCGAAAGGTCACGGTCCGCAACTGCCAGATCACGGACAGCACAATTTCAGGGCC
The DNA here is from genome assembly GCA_965116085.1 of uncultured Binatia bacterium (SeqCode). Classification (GTDB taxonomy): domain Bacteria; phylum Desulfobacterota; class Binatia; order Bin18; family Bin18; genus Bin18. The sequence continues at coordinate 1,382,093 of OZ220487.1, read as the reverse complement.
AGAACGGATGGTAACCGCGGCTTTCAAGTTGTCGTTTACCGTCCGTTCCAGGTCGGGTAATTGCTCTATTTGCGCCAGCGTCGACTGCCATTCCGCGCCGAGCGGGAGGCCTGATGTCGATTGAGCGTACACAAACGAGGGGAAACTCCCCAGCAGTAAAAACATCGCGGTGAACGAGCAGTGCAGCATACAAAGAGTCTCCCTCATGTTCCGGTGGGTTTCCGTGCAGGATTATCAGTAGCCATCAAAGTGGGCGATCCGCTCCCGGTGATAGGTTGTCGCACCAAAGGCGCACTCGTTCCACTTGGCCCGTTTGAACCAGAAGTGCATATCGTGCTCCCAGGTAAAACCAATCCCGCCGTGCATCTGCACTGCCTTATTGGTCGTACGCGTATAAACCTCGGACAGACGGGCCTTGGCAATAGACGCGGCGCGCGACACGTCGCTGGCGCTGGAGTCAAACGCGTAGGCCGCATACCAGACCAGAGACCGGGCCGGTTCGATCTCACTCACTATTTCGGCAGCCATGTGTTTGAGGGCCTGGAAGGAGGCAATTGGCCGGTTAAACTGCTCACGAACCTTGGTGTAGTCCACAGCCATATCGAGCGCTTGTTGCGCGCCACCCAAACTGTCGGCAGACAGGGCCACACAGGCCACGTCTTGAAGCTGGGCAAGCATTTTCCAGCCTTTTCCTATTTTGCCGAGAAGGCCGGAGATAGGGACCTCCTTGAACCGGACCTCGTACACCCTGCGCGTCCGATCAAACATATCCATCGGATGTATGGTCAGGCCGGGCGCGTCTCGCTCGACCAGCACAAGACTGACGCCCTTTTCACCCTTGCCACTGCCGGTACGGACTGCCACCACAAGGAGGTCGGCTGTCGCGGCAAACGGGACGAACATCTTAGTGCCGCTCAGCAGATAGCCGTCATGTTTTTTCCTGGCCTTGAGGCCGATGCCCGTAGCGTCAAGACGGTCGCTGGCTTCAAGAAAAGCCAGGGTCCCGATGGCGTCGCCTGAGGCGAGGCGGGGCAACCAGGCCTTTTTCTGGGCAGCGCTGCCGGCACGCATCAGGGCGGACGTGGCCAGCGTCGACGAAAACAGAAACGGCCCAGGCACTGCGGCTCGGCCCATCTCTTCGAGCAGTAGGGTCATATCGAGCAGGCCGAGCCCGAGTCCGCCGAATTTCTCTGGAACGAGCAGACCGGTCCAACCCAGCTCTGCCATTTTCCGATGTAACTCGGGAGAAAATCCGTGCTCGTCGTCCGAGAGCGCCCGCACGAACTGGGGGGAGCATTCCTGGGTCAGAAATTCTCGGGCCGAATGCTGGAGCAGATCTTGTTCTTCCGATAAGCCGAAGTCCATGACAGTCTCCTGGAGGTGCCTGCCTTGCGTTAGCGCGGCGACTTGGGCATGCCGAGCCCGCGCTCGCTAATGATGTTCTTCTGAATCTGAGATGTCCCACCCCCGATGATAAGCCCCAACGTGAACATAAATTCGTATGGCCAGACGCCATTGTCGATCACGTGTGAGGTTCCCCGGTTGAGCAGAGCGTAGGAATCCAGGATCTCGAGGGCTAACGCACAAATATCGTGGTTCAGTTCGGTTCCGACCAATTTGTTCACCATGGCGCCGATACCGGGCTTGCGGCCTTTGGTGGCGTCCGTGAGATGCCGAAAGGAGTGGTATTTCATGGCTTCGACCCGCGTTGTCAGGTCGGCCAACTGCTGGCGGATGTTCGGGTCTTCCGCCGCGGGCCTGCCATAGCGGCTGTGGGTACGGGCCAAGCGGATGAGGTTCTGCATCATGAGCTGAGTGCGGGTGGTCGAGCCCAGCATATTGCGCTCATGAAACAGGGTCGCGTTGGCGACCAGCCAGCCCTGATTGAGTTCACCGACCAGATTCTCGCGCGGGACGCGTACGTCCTCGAAAAAGACCTCGTTAAAGCCGGCGTCGCCGGTCATCTGGACCAAGGGGCGAACCGTGATTCCCGGTGTCTTCATATCGATCAAAATATAGGAGATACCGCGATGCTTGGGCGCCTGCGGGTCGGTCCGCACCAGACAGAACATCCAGTCCGAGAACTGCGCCCCGGAGGTCCAGACCTTTTGGCCGTTGACGATAAATTCGTCGCCCACGAGTTCGGCTCTGGTCCGCAGCGAAGCGAGGTCCGAGCCCGCGCCGGGCTCGGAATACCCCTGACACCAGATCTCTTCCGCAGTGAGGACTTTGGGCAAATAGCGATGTTTTTGCTCCTCAGAGCCAACTTGCAGCAGGGTGGGACCGAGCATGGTCAAACCGGACGCACCGATAAGGCCCGGCGCCCGCGCCAGAACCAGTTCTTCATTCACGATGGTCTGGCGCATGATATCAGGGTCGTCCTGGCCACCGTAGGCTTTGGGCCAACCTAGGGCGACATAGCCCGCCTCGTACAGCCGGCGCTGCCAGTCCTTGGCGCGCCGGATGCGGCGCGGGTCGTGCGGAGGCAAATCGCTCAGGGCTTTGTCCTTTTTCGGTACGTTGGCCTTGAGCCAAGTCCGTACCGTTTTTCGAAATGCCCTGTCCTCTTTGGAATATGCCAAGTCCACGCAGGCCTCCCTTCAACACCTAGAGATTATACAGGCCTTTGGCGTTCCCGCCGATGATTTTTTTGCTGGGCGTGGGTCGGGAGTTTTGCCCAGGAGGCTCTGACTTCATCGACTACACCGGGAAAGGTGCAGGCGAGGTGAGAATAGTCCGACCCCCAAAGAACACACTCCTCAAGCCCCAACTCAGCAATGTTACTCAGCATGCTCTCGTCCGGGTCCATGGATATAAAGCGCCGCGCGCGAAAATGTCCGCTCGGTCGCCTTTTGAGCCACGGGACATAATGGCCCATAGTGTCACAATGGCTGTCCATACGATCCAGCCGATGGCCGAACCAGCCGGCCCCGGACTCCAAAAACGCGACTTCGAGGCCGGGCAACTGGGACAGCACCCCACCACAGATCATGTCCATACAGGCCCCCTGCTGTTCCCAAGGATGACAGACCACATGAAAAAAGAACGGCTCCTTGTATCGCTCCTGGCCCAAGGTTGGCATCTTCATGCCGAAACTATCGTGAACGGCAACCGGAACGTCGAGTTCCTGGGCTGCCCGACAGAGAGGATGATGGGCCGGGTCGTTGAGCCGCCGGCCGCTCAATGGATTGGGGACAAATAAAGACAGTGCGCAGGCCGAGATCTTTGACAACACGGCACATTTCAGCAACGGCCTCCTCGACATCCCGGAGGGGTAGCGGCGCCACGCCGGAGAAACGTTGCGGGTAGGCTTTGCAGAATTCGGCCAGCCAGTTGTCATAGGCCCGGCAGGCCGCAGCCGTGAGCCGGGGGTCGGTGATATCTCCGTAGATGAGCCACAGCGTCGGATAGAAGAAGGTCTCTTCAATACCCTCAAGTCCATATCTCTGATCCGTTCATGCGGGTCGTAGCCACCGGGGACAATCTCGTCCCACGACATGGTGCGCGCCCGCTGGGCGTCCGGCATACCACCGGGTGTGCAGGCCGCGGCAATCGCCATATGACCGCCGCGCCGCAGTTCACCGTTGATCTTGAGACAGTCGATCCCATCCGCATCCCCGGCACTCTGGATTACCTGTGCCCGATAGGCCGGCTCGGCGTATTCCTGCCAAACGCCCGGCGGCTCAAGCAGGTGGCCGTCTGCATCAATGATGGCTGCCAGGACTCCCTCCCCATGAGTAACGCGGCCTGCTATTGGGGCGGCTCCGGCGGCAGGACGCGCAGATGGTTGCTGATCCGCTCGTAGGTCCCCCCTTCTTCCACCAGCCCTTTCAAGGACACCACACAGCATTCTTCCTTGTCGCTCAATCCCTGCCAGTCGACGGATTGGGGGGGAATACCGATCTTCACGATGACCGTGTCGACTGACAGGATGAATTCTTCCAGGGCAGCAAAGATTTTTACCTGCGGCTCCAGCGGAGAAACAACGATTTCCTTATAGGGCAGCGGCAGGCGTTCCTCCGGGGCGAGTTCATAGTCCAGGGTCACGCGTAGGATATCTTCAGATGGACGGGTGAGTGTCGCGTTCGAGATTTCGATACGGGGTTTATATCTCTCGGGCTCGGAGCAACCGCCCACGGGAACAAAGAGCAGCAAGAGACAGCGCATGAAAAACTTATGCATGGGATCTTTTCCACCTCGCTCTGTTCTTGTGGCTTATCACGTACAGAAAGGGAAGAAAAACCCGCATGGGGAACGGCTCGCCTCTCGGATGGGGTCAGGAAGTGAACCGGCTCTCGCCTCGCTATTTGACTACGGGCGCGTAGCATAGTATAGGCTGACCGACCTGCTGCGCGGGTGCGACCACCATCGGCCTGGAAACGCTCTTGGAGAAGGCCAAGACATGATCGAAAGGATCGGAGACGGACTTCTCGAACTCGAAGTGACGGATTTCGGGCCGATCGTGGAGGCGAAGGTCGACCTGCGTCCGCTGACGGTGTTCGTAGGTCCAAGCAATACGGGGAAATCGTATCTGGCGATCCTCGTCTACGCATTGCACCGAGTCTTCGGCGGTGATACCTATGCCGCGGAAAGATACTTTCGTGGAAGATTCCAGTTCCTATCGGGTCGAGGTGGCCAGGACCTGTCGGAAGAGAGGGTCGGCGCCCTGTTCGACATAGCAAGGTCTTTCGCCGACAATTCGGAATTGTCCGATCAAGACCGTATCGCCCTGCCCCCTCCAATCGCCGCCGCACTCCGATCCAGGTACAATGAATTGGCATATGCGCTATCTGGCGAAATCAGTCGATGCTTCGGAGTCGGTGAAGCCAGTGCCTTGGCCCGCAGGGGCAGGACGAAGAAATCACGCGTCGTAATGCGGCGGCGCAGTTGCGACCGGTCGGATATTACGGAACATACATTATCGCTCGCTCGCAAGCTCGAATTCAAGACTATGGTCCCCGCGGAAGTGCCAATCCCGGTCGATCTCAAAGCGGGGGACGGAATAGTGCGATTGTCGCATGAAATTCCCTACTTGGAAGAAGGGAAGAGGGATATGATGTCCCCTCGCAAGTTCGTGGCCCGGGAGTTTCTGTCATCACTCGGCCACATGGTGCTGCCATCGTTGGTCGGCCCCCTGCACTTGCCAGCATATTACTTGCCCGCTGACCGGACCGGCGTCATGCATGCGCACAATGTGGTGGTCAGCGCCTTGATTGCAAGTGCGCCTTCCGCGGGCCTACGCCCTGCGGCCCGCACACCGATGCTCTCCGGGGTGCTGGCGGATTTCCTCGAACAACTCATCGAAATCGACCAGACCGAGTTCCCCCGCCGCAAGGCCAAGCGGGATCTCGGTGAAAATATCGAGAGTCGCATGCTCAGCGGCTCGGTGCGCATCGATCAATCACCCCCTATCGATTCCCCGCGCTTCGTCTACCGACCGCACGGATGGAAAGACGACTTGGCCCTGGCGAACGCGTCGTCTATGGTCTCGGAGCTCGCGCCCATAGTCTTGTATCTCCGTTACCTGATCGAGCCCGGCCATGTCCTGATTGTCGAGGAACCCGAGTCGCACCTGCACCCCGCGATGCAAGTCGAGTTCACACGCCAACTTGCCGCGCTCGTCAAGGCGGGCATCCGGATAATCGTCACCACCCACAGCGAATGGCTGCTCGAAGAGTTGGCCAACATCGTGCGGCGCTCGGAACTCCCCAAGACTGATCGCGGCACTAACATCGCACTCCGCCCCGACCAGGTGGGGGCATGGCTGTTCGAGCCAAAGCAACGACCCAAGGGATCAGTCGTCAAGGAAATCGGTCTCGACGACACCGGGCTCTATCCCTCCGGCTACGCTAAGGTTGCACACGCGCTGCACAATGAGTGGGCCGACATCGCAAGTCGCATTGAGGCCGACTCGTGACGACACTGTTGGAAAGGGTCGGCCGCAGGATCGACGCAAACTGTTGCGTAACGGGCGAAGGATGCAAGGTCGTGATGACCGGCGCGCCCACCTCCAGACTAGTCATCGATTTCGACAAGCCTGGCTCGCCGCTGGCGACGGCCACGACGCGGTGCGACTACCTCCTAGTCGCCGAAGACGGACAGGCGCCCCTCTGGGTCGCGGTACTCGAACTGAAGCGGGGACAATGGCACGCGGGTAAGGTGGTCAGGCAATTGCGGGCGGGTGCGTCGGCGAAGGAGCAATCCGTACACCACGGCCATTCCTCGACGTGGCATTTGTAATGGATGTCCGCCCGCTTGCGGCGTACCGGGAGGTCCTGTTCGCACAGTTCGTGGGACGGTCCTTCGTCGGTTGGAGAAGTTTCCCGGCAAGCCGACTACAGAAGACCGAAGGGAAGCGTCTGTCCGGCATCATCGGGCAACTAGAGGTCTGAACAACCGTGATTGTGACGGGGATTCGAGCCATCTGGTCCGTCCAGGCCACGCCGGAGCTCAGCGGAGGTGCGACTCCAGACCTGTGCGGAGCGGTCCCACATCCGTCCGCGGTGCACCCGGCGGAGGCGCAACGAAGAGCAAGATCGTCGGCTCGTCCGGCAGCGGTCCCGATAGCCGCAGTCCGCCTCAAGCGGCGCACCGCCTTCACCTCGGAGAGCCGGTTCTCCATGCCGGGGGGCCCTCAGGTTGGAGAACGACGGCACGCAGTGGACGCGTAGCAGCGCCGCGAGCAGATGCAGACGACGCCCGTTCCTAGCCTTCTGATCAAACGGCTCAATGCGCGCCGCCGGGTTGACCCTACGGAATCAACCCGGCCATCTTCTTCAGGAACCCCTCGCGCCGCGTCCGGCGCTTCTTCGCGTGGCACTCTGATTGCGCAAAACTCGCCGGTTCCACCGCTCAATCCCCCCGATGATATTCTGTCCACGATAACAGAGCCAACCTAGGGCCTGTCAACACAATTTGTGGTGGGCTCGGGCTTCCCTGTTCGTGGAGAGGATTCCCCGTCCTGGAGCTCCCGCGGGTCCAGGACGAGCGCCTCGCTCAGGTCTGTCCACAGCCCCGCGGCAATGGCTCGCTCAGCCATCGGTCCGTTCTCGACGCCCTCCTGTCCGGGGCCGCGCAGGGGGGCCAGTGGCGCGAGGCTGCCACCGCACGTCGGCATCTGGCACCCGACCTCCACCCGGCTGAACCGCTGGGCGAAGAAGGGCGTACAGGAGCGGGGGTATGTCGAGTGGCCCCGCCGGGAGAGCGTCCAGGTGCAGAGAGGGGCTGTCGCGGGACCGCATGGGGGTGCAGGGGCCCCCGGCCGGGCCGGGGGCGCTCAACAAAACGGTTCTCCGGCCAGCGGGAAGACACACGGGGGCTGGCCCCCAAGCTTCCTCTGGGTGCCGCGGCTGAGCGAAGCGCCGTGGGGGGGCCTTGTCCGGAGGGCAGGCGGGCGAGCTGGCGATTGCCGGGGCGGAGCGGCGGCCGGGGTGGCGAGCACGAGGCCGGTGGCCGGCGAGGGCGCAACGAGCAAAGGCCCGGCCAACATACCGTCTGGGGCCTAGCCCGAGCAGTCAGGCCGCCCCGGGAACGGTCCAGGCTCCCTTTTTGGAGCCCGCGGCAGGCGGAGGGACTCGAAGGCGGGACCGGGCGAACCACTGGAGGGCGGCGGCACCGGTCGCGACGAGGACTGCTAGCAGGCGGTCCCCTCTCCCCGTCTGGCCCCGGCGCTGGAAGCGGGTTGAGCCGGGAGGCATAACGTTCCGGCCGGCCCCGCCTGGGAACCCCAGAGCGCCGTCCCCTGAGGCCCGTGCGGACGCGCCGGGCAGCGGCGCGCGGGACGCCGCGGCCGCGGAGGCGGCCACGGCGGTTCGAGCACACGGCAGGCCCAGACGGTCCGGGCGGAACGGGTCCTGGGCAGGCTCCCACTATTGGGGCATGTCCATCCCCGCAACCCCCTGCGGCTAATCATCTCTATGGGTACGCGCCCCAGCCAGAAGGACGCACTGCCGTTCGTGTGCGTCATCCACGGGCTCGCAGACACCATATGGTAAGCCTGATGCGCAAGGCCGTCTCATCCCGATCTAGGTGGGCAGTTCAGGTCTTCTAGCCCTCCCCGCAAGGACATGCTACACGGGCGGTACCGGGGTCAGCCATGCCGAGTGATATCAGGGATGCAGGGAGAGCTGGGGGGGTTCGGGTCCTCTTGGTCCGACACGGAGAGACCGTCTGGAATCAGGAAAACCGCTGGCAGGGTCAGGCCGATACGCCACTCAGCCGGACGGGCTATGATCAGGCATGGTGGCTCGCCCGGCGCTTTCAGCATGAAGCGCGGCGTATTCAGGCGATTTACACCAGCGATCTCCGGCGGGCGCGGGACACCGCCAATATTCTGGGCCAGGCGCTAGGCGTTATACCGGTCGAAGCGACGGCGTGGCGCGAGATGGATATTGGCACCTGGAGCGGACTGACAACCGCCGAGGTGGCAAGCCGACACGCCGAGGAATGGGCGCGGCTACGACAGGGCGAAGACCTGCCACGCGGCGGAGGAGAAACGTTCGCTCAATTCCAAAGTCGCCTCGTGCGATCGAGTCAACGCTTTGTCCAAGACCATAGCGGCGAACAGATTATCGTGGTGACCCACGGGGGTGCGGTGCGGGCTTTCCTCTTGCACTGTTGTGGTTTGAACATGAATCAATTCGGCCAGATTGAAAAAATTGGCAACACCGGCGTCAGCGAAGTCTCCCTCTTGCCAGGCGGAACAGCCAAGATTCACACGATTAACAACACTGCCCATCTCAACGGGGCGGTGCTGTCCGGCGAGACGGTTGACGCCTAATCATGAGGGAGTTGGGGATCGGATTCCCCCAGTCCTCAACTCCTGGCCCCCGATCAATCTCCCATATCGAGGATAGCACACTGTTACGTTTTTTGCCCTCGCGCTGGCTCAAAGTGGGCCTGAGTCTGGGGCTTCTATTCATCGTTGTCTCTTCCGTGGATGTGGCCCATCTCGCCCGACAGCTGCGTGCAGCCCGCCTCGACTATGTTGGTTTGGCTTTCTGCGGCTATCTGCTGGGACAGGTTCTCAGCGCCTATCGGTGGCGCCTGCTAGCCCGCCCGCTCGGATTTGAACAACCGCTGAAAACCTTTATTGCCTACTATTTTGCCGGCATGTATCTGAATGTGTTTGCCCCAAGCGTCGTGGCCGGAGATATGGGCCGGAGCTATCTGCTGGCGCGAAGCCGCAGCCGCCTAGGTGCGGCGCTCCAGTCTGTCCTCGCCGACCGGGTGAGCGGCTTGGTGATGCTGGTCTGGGTGAGTGCGGGCGGTTTTCTGTTATGGGGCCCAAGTGTGCTGCCGGTCGAATTGTACTATGGTATGCTGACCACAGCCGGGGGGAGTATCGTCCTGTGGTGGGGCCTCCCCTGGCTGGTCGAACGCTGCGCGTCGCCCGGCAATATTGTCCGGCGCTATGTAGACCAGTTCATCCTGCCCTATCACACGAACCTGACCTTGCTCAGTTCCGTGTGTGGCCTGTCTCTTTGCTTTCATCTCTTTCAGCTCAGCTTACACACGGTGGTGGCTACCGCCCTCGGGCTTGTAGTCCCGTTATGGTACCTCGTCCTTTTTGTTCCGGTAGTCCAAATCCTCAGCACTCTGCCTATTAGTTTTGGCGGGCTGGGGATACGAGAGGGAGGTTATGTGCTGTGCCTTGCCCTGTGGGGGATAGGACAGGACGGAGCCCTCGCCTTTGGCTTGGTTTGGAGCGCTATCGCGCTGGGAGCGAACATCTGTGGAGGCCTAGCCTTCCTGGTCTTTCCAGGGATCGGCTTCCCGAGCACCGCGCTTAAAAAAACGTTGGACGAATCAGAATAGTTTCTTCTCGGCCGGCACCAACGGAGATCATTTTGACCGGGACGTTGACCAACTCTTCGAGTCGTTCGACGTACTGACGGGCGTTGTGCGGCAGGGCGTCCAGGCTGCGCATATCGGTCAGCGGCTCGGTCCATCCGGGGAGTTCCTCATAGATGGGGGTGACGTGTTCGAGGATGTGCGCGCCCGCCGGAACCTCGTCATATTCCTGCCCCCGGTAGCGATAGCCCGTACACACCCGCAGGATGGGCAGACCACTCAGCACATCGATCTTGGTCAGCGCCATGGCATTCAGTCCGCTCAACCGCACCGCCGTCCGTACCACAACGGCGTCGAACCAGCCGCAGCGTCGAGGGCGACCGGTAACGGTTCCAAACTCCCCCCCGTCGCGACGCAGCTTTTCGCCGTCCGGGCCATGCTCTTCAGTTGGGAAAGGCCCGCTGCCGACCCGCGTGGTATATGCCTTGGAGATGCCAATCACGCTGTGGATCTGCTGTGGTGCAATCCCCGCCCCCGTGCACACCGCCCCAGCAATGGTGTTGGATGAGGTCACGAACGGATAGGTGCCGTGGTCCACGTCGAGCATGGTGCCTTGCGCCCCTTCAAACAACACCTTCTGGCCAGCCCTAATCGTGTCGTAAATATAGCGCGAGGTGTTCGTGACATAGGGGGCTAGGCGGTCACGCAGACGACGGTAGTGGTCAAATATCTGCTGATATCCAAGGGGCTGCTCTTTCAGCAAAGTACCGAGGTAGATATTTTTCTCTTCGAGGCTCCGCGCCAACTTCTGGGCGAACACACCTTCGTCCAGGAGATCGACAAAGCGAATCCCGACGCGGGCCATCTTGTCTTCATACGTGGGGCCGATCCCCCGGCCGGTCGTCCCGATTTTGCCCTCTCCGCGGAGCCGTTCCCGCGCGAGATCAATGGCCTTATGGTAGGGGGTGATCAGGTGGGCGATTTCACTGATCTTGAGCGAGTCCGGGTCAGACATGCGTCCCTGTCGCTGGAGGGCATCGATTTCCTCAACCAGAACTTCGGGATTAACCACAACACCATTGCCAATCACGCACACCTTGCCGTCATGCAGTACGCCCGACGGGATAAGGCGCACGATGGTTTTCTTACCCCCGACAACCAGGGTGTGCCCCGCATTGTTCCCCCCCTGAAAGCGGACAATGACGTCCGCCTCGCGTGAGAGCAGGTCCACGACCTTGCCTTTGCCCTCATCGCCCCACTGGACGCCGACAACAACGAGCGTGCTCATTGGCTGCTTGCTCCCTCACTTCCCGCATCAACGCTTACAAACGGATCAGTTGAGCCGACAGAATGGGGGAGAGTCTGCGTAATGCGGCCAGGACCTCAGGCGAGACCTGATCATCGACATGAATCAGAGAGAGGGCTTCTCCACCGATTTTCTCCCGCCCTAGTTCCAGACCGGCAATGTTGATTCCCAAGGTGCCGAGGAGGGTACCCACCTGGCCCACCACACCGGGGACGTCTTTGTTGTTCAACAGCAGAATCGTCCCCTCGGGAACGGCTTCCAGATGAAAATGATTGACCCGCACCAAGCGCACGGTCTGATTGCTGAAGACCGCCCCCGCGGCAGAGTTGACTCTGTCCCTGGTATGCACGCTGACATCGATGGAATTCAAGAAGTCACTCGGGGTGTTGCTACGCGACTCGACGACGCGGATGCCGCGCTCGCGCGCAACAAGCGGCGCGTTCACCGCATTAATCGCCTGTTCGAGAATCGGGCTGAGTATCCCGCGCAGAACTGCCGCCGTGGCAGGCGCAACCTCATACGCGGTAATTTCCCCGCTGTACTCGATGTGGATCTCGCACGGGGCGTGCGGCGTGATCTGGGCGAGGAAGCTCCCGAGTTTTTCGCCCAGGAAAAGATACGGTTCCAAAATGGCCAGTTGCTCGTGACTCAGCGCAGGGAAATTCACCGCGTTCTGGATGACCCCACGCTGGAGGAAGTGGACGACCTGATCGGCAATAGCAATGGCGACGTTGATCTGGGCCTCGTCTGTAGCGGCACCCAAATGTGGGGTGCAGATTACATCCTGTCGCTGCAAGAGGGGATGGTCTGCCGGGGGTGGCTCGTCAGCAAAGACGTCCAGGGCTGCGCCTGCGACCTTGCCACCCTTCAGCGCTTCGAGCAAGGCTGCTTCGTCGACGATCCCACCCCGCGCACAGTTGATGATGCGCACCCCGTCTTTCATTTGGGCCAGGGCGTGGGCATTGATCAGGCCGCGCGTTTCCTTGGTCAGCGGCGTGTGCACGCTAATAAAATCCGCCCGCCGGTAGAGTTCCTCGAGTGAGACGAGTTCGACATTCATTCTGGCGGCCACTTCTGAGGGGACGAAAGGATCGTAGGCGACGGCTCGCATCCGTAGCCCCAAGGCACGCTCGGCGACAATGGTTCCGATATTGCCCAGGCCGACTAGGCCGAGCACCTTGTTGCAGACCTCGGTTCCGGTGAATTGGGAGCGCTGCCAGTGGCCGGCCTTGAGCGAGGCGGTGGCTTGCGGAATATTGCGTGCCAGGGCGAGGAGCAGAGAGATGGTGTGCTCAGCTGTGGTGACATTGTTCCCCCCCGGCGTGTTCATGACGACGATGCCACGTCTGGTTGCGGCCTCAACATCAATGTTATCGACGCCGATGCCCGCCCGACCGATCACGCGCAGGTTTGGAGCGGCCATGATGACCTCCTGCGTAACTCGTGTCCCACTCCGGATAATCAGACCCTGGTACGGAGCGATCCTCTTGGCAAGTTCCTGTTCGGTCAGCCCCGGTTGGACGGCATAGTCGATATCCGGCTGGACTCGCAACCGCTCCACCCCCTGAGGGGCGAGCGGGTCGGTAATAAGCACTTTATGAGGCATCGCTGATACTCGTCGCTCGGATCACTCATTCGACGGCTGGCCAGTTTGGCAGGAGAACGGCTTCGGCGGCCTGGACGCCACTGCCCAACGGCAACGTGACTCCAAACCGGCTCAGAGCCATTTCCAGGCTGCTGATGGCCGTAACGACATCAAAAGGGCCGACATACCCAAGGTGAGAAAGACGGACGATTTTCCCTTTGAGATGATCCTGCCCACCGGCAAGATCAACACCCATATGATCGCGCATATAGGTCAGCAGCCGCACGCCATCGACGAGAGAGGGGAGCCACACGCCGGTTGCGGCCGGGCTGGGATGAGTCTCAGCGAGGAGACGCAGACCCAGGGCGCGCACGGCGGCATGAGTCGCGGTCATCAGCAACGTGTGACGGGCCCAGACCTGCTCGAGTCCTTCTTCCCGGAGTTGATGGAGCGCCTCGTGTAAGCCGCTGATCAGAGAAATGGCCGGAGTGTAGGCAGTGGTATGTCTGGCCTGTTCCCTGCGCTCTTTTTGCAGGTCGAAGTAGAAACGTGGAAGCTGTGCTCGTTCCGTGTGCTGCCAGGCTTTCGGACTCAAGGCGATAAACGCCAGCCCCGGGGGCAGCATCAGTGCCTTTTGTGAGCCGGTAATGAGCACATCAATCCCGGAGCGGTCCATGGGAAGATCCGTTGCACCAACCGCAGTAATGCCGTCGACAATGAGCAGGGTCTCAGAGTCCCGCGTCAGGGCGGCGATGTCTTGGACCGGGTGCAGGGCCGTTGTTGAAGTCTCACTGGCCTGTATCAAAAGAGCCTTGGCTTTGGGCTGATGCCGCAGGGCCTTGGCGACCGCCTCGACCGTCACGGCCTGCCCCCATTCGACCGCGACCTCTTCGGTTTGCACACCGAACGCCGCGCAGATTTTCAGCCAGCGTTCACCGAATTTTCCACCGTTGACCACAATGACAGGGTCTCCGGGCGAGCAGGTATTCGTAACGGCCGCTTCCATCGCCCCAGAGCCCGAGGCCGCCAGGATAAGCACATCCTGGGTGGTTTGGAACAGCCATTGCAGGCCGTGCTGGACCTCGGCGAAGAGTTGGCTGAATTCCGGGGTCCGATGATGGATGAGGGGCCGCGACATATGCAGCAAGATGTCGGGCGGAACCTGAGTTGGCCCCGGAGTGAGTAAATATCGCTTTAACATCGGCATGCCTACGCTACAACGCATGAAAAAGCCCGGATGGGCTCCCCGTATCCAGGCTGTCAGATCTCCCTCCCTCACCTTGGTAAGGACATGATGTATCGAAGCCGTGAGGCGGAGTCAATGCTCCTGCCCCGTCCTCTTATCCGCGCCTAACCTGCCTAAAAGTCTCCGATTTTCGCTTGACACGAAAAATGTTGCATACTATAGTCGTGGGAGAAAGTGGGAGAAAGTGGGGATTAGAGTAGATTCGTGTTTCGCGGGAGTTTCGAACATACTATTGACGAGAAAGGCAGGGTCAGTATCCCCTCGAAATTTCGAGAGATACTGGTTGGGCGGAACGATGCCCGGCTGATTGTCACGAAATTCATCTTGGCATCCTTTCGCTGTCTTGATGTGTACCCCTATGCGGAATGGGAGGGTTTTGAGCAGGACCTGAGAAAAAAGCCCCGTTTTGATCAAAACTTCCTCAAAATCGAGACCTTTTACCTCTCCAACGCCCAGGAGTGTGCCGTCGACAAGCAGGGCCGCATTCTGATTCCCCCGCTCCTCAGAGAATATGCCAGATTGAAGAAGGACGTCATGTTTGCCGCTGCGCTTGAGAAGTTTCGCATATGGGACAGGACAGTATGGCAAGAATTTAATGAAGAATCTGAAAAAGATCTTGCTCAAGACCCGCGATTATTCAGTAATTTGAACGCAGGTGTCGCAGCAGATACATAGGAACAGGCCCAAAACGAGCAGAGCCCTCATGCACACAGGATCCCTCTCTTCAGACTCGCTTCAGCCCATCCACGCGCCCCGGCATATCCCTGTCATGCTGGATCAGGTTCTCTCCTTTCTGCAACCTTGTCTTGACGGTGATATTCTCGACGGGACGCTCGGGGGAGGCGGACACGCGGCGGCACTGTTGGGATCCGGTCGTGGAAAAGGCCGGCTGCTGGGGCTTGACCGCGATCCGCGGGCGCTGCTGGCTGCGCGACAGCGGCTAGCGCCGTTCGTTGGCCGGCATATCACCCTTCACGCGAATTTCAGCCACGCGGCGACTGTCCTGCGTGAGGTGGGATGGACGGGAGTCGATGGCATACTCCTTGACTTGGGTTTTTCCTCACTCCAGGTCGAAGACGGGGAGCGCGGCTTTAGTTTCTTACGCCCGGGGCCTCTCGATATGCGAATGGACCAGAGTGGCGGGCAGAGCGCTGCGGAGATTGTGAATGCCTCCGGTGAGGAAGAATTACACCGGATTTTCCGAGAATACGGAGAAGAGCGGGCGGCCGGAGCGATTGCCCGGGCAATCCTCCGGGAACGTGTACACGGGCCGATCACAACAACGACGGCTCTTGTGAAAATCATCGAGCGTAGTGTCCGCAGACCTACTCGTCATCGGCGGCATCGGGCCCATGCGGCAACACAGACCTTTCAGGCACTGCGCATTGCAGTGAATCAGGAACTGCGGTATTTAGCTGCATTCTTACAGGAAGGGTATACCTTGCTGCGGCCTGGAGGGCGTCTGGTGGTGCTCTCCTACCACTCGCTTGAGGACCGCTTGGTGAAAACCGCTTTCCGCCGCTGGGCCTCCGCCTGTATCTGTCCACCCCAACTCCAGGTCTGTGCCTGTGACTGGGAACCGCAGGTCCGGGTATTAACTCCAAGGCCGCTGACGCCAACCGGCCGGGAAGTCATTGAGAATAGGCGGGCGCGGAGTGTGCGCCTGCGCGCGGTGGAGCGATGCGAAGGAGGAGGATGTGGAAGTTCCCCGGATGGGGTAAGTACGGCATACTAGCGGTCGTTGGGCTAGCCCTGGTCCTGTCCCACCTCTGGATTCGACTTCAGGTGGTCTCTGCAGGGTATGCGCTTGCAGATGCGCAGCAACTCATCAGCGCCCTGCAAGAGGAACACCACGCCCTCACGATAGAATGGGAAGCGGCCACGGCTCCCAGTCACTTGTCTCAACTCGCTAGTGACCGGCTCGGACTCTCTGTGCCTCGCCCTGAACAGATCGTTATCCTGCCGTAGGAGGATCACATGTCGAGACGGATAGGCCTGGTGGCGGGGATGTTGGGAGTGGGTTTGCTTCTTATCGTTGCCCGTCTCGTCCATCTCTCGGTGGTACAGGGGGACATGCTGGCACAGCGGGCTGCTGGACAGTACCGCCACCATGAGACCATGATGCCCCAACGTGGCGCTATTGTCGACCGCAACGGGCGACGGCTGGCATTTAGCGTTGGGGCGGAATCCCTCTATGTCCATCCGGCAAAGCTCCCGGCCGACGTGGATAACATGATTCCCGTGCTGGCCCACCACCTTTCTCTGCCCGCGCAACGGGTCGACGCCATCCTCCATTCCTCCAAGCCGTTTGTCTGGCTCAAGCGAGGAGTCTTCCCCCAAGAGGCCAGTCAGATCAAAGCACTTCACGTGTCCGGCCTCGACAGCAAGCGCACCCGGCGCCGTGTGTATCCATACCGGACCTTGGCCGCTCCCCTGCTCGGATTTGTCAACGTGGATGCGCAAGGCTTGGAGGGAATCGAAAAGGCGTATAATCGCCATTTGCTCGGTTCAGTGAGTTACACCCTAGGTGAGCGTGACGGGCGTCAACGAGCGATCTTGATTCGTGGCGGCGGCCAGCAACCTGAAACATTCCGCGTACGTTTGACGCTGGATACGACCCTCCAGTACGTGGCTGAGCGTGAATTGGGGCGTGCCGTACGGCAGAGCCGGGCCGTGGCGGGGTCCGTGATCATACTGGACCCCCAGACGTTTGCCATTCTTGCGATGGCGCAGGTGCCGACCTTCGACCCAAATGCGCCCGGAGATTTCCCCCCTGAGACGCGTCGTAACCGGACGATCAGCGACTATTACGAGCCCGGGTCGACGCTCAAGGCATTATTAGTTGCCGCCGCCCTAGATGCCAACCAGGTCAGCGAAACCGACCCCATCTTTTGTGAACACGGAGCCTACCAGGCTGACGGGCACACTATCCACGATGTTCATCCCTACGGCGAGCTCAGCGTTGACGGGGTCTTGACCAAATCAAGCAATATCGGCGCGGCGAAGATCGGCCAACTGTTGGGAAAAGAGCGCTACTACGGCTACCTTTGGGCCTTTGGGCTCGGACAGAAAACCGGCGTCGATCTGCCCGGAGAGATACGTGGAGATCTCCCCTCGCTCCAGGCCTGGTCTCAGATCAAGCTGGTAACGGCCAGCTTTGGGCAGGGGGTGGCAGCGACGCCTTTGCAGTTGGCCTGTGCCTATGCGGCGCTCGCCAACGAAGGCATGCTCATGCGCCCCTATGTGGTGAGTGAAATAGTGAGCAGCACAGGGGAAGTTGTCCACGCCAACGACCCAGCCCCGGTCAGGCAGGTGATTCAGCCCGAAACCGCGCGGCGGATACGGACCTTGCTTACGCACGTTGTCGAGCCGGGAGGAACGGGCCTGCGCGCGCACATTCAAGGGTTTCGGGTAGCGGGGAAAACGGGGACCTCGCAGAAACACGACCCCCGGGGCGGGTATTCGGAGACCGGTCGAATCGCGTCTTTTATTGGCATGGTTCCCGCCGATCGGCCTCGCTTGGTGATTCTAGCGGTTATCAATGAGCCCAAGACGGATACCTCTGGAGGGGCCGTCGCGGCCCCGGTATTTCAGGCGATCGCTCGGCAATCCCTTGCCTACCTTGGGGTCGCGGGAAGTGCGGGAGAAGGCCCGGACATTCAGTGGGCAGGCAGTCCGCATTTCTCGGCCGCCAAGCTTGCCGCTGAACCCGCGTTCTCGCCCGAAGCCTCTAGCGCAGCGGGGGATGATTCATCAGCGGGCCGCTCTACCGATGACTTTATTGGACTCAGTCTGCGGGCGGCCATGCGGAAAGCGTCGGCAAACGGGCTACAGATCGTTGCCCACGGGAGCGGCTATGTCACGGGCCAGAGGGTCAGAAATAAGGCACAGACCGGCGAAGCGGTGTATGAACTCGGACTGGAAGCAGCTTGGTGAGGTATGATGTGACGTATTTACGACAGATCCTACCGCTTGACGCATCCGGGTTCACGGGCCCTGCATTCCGGATTCATGGCCCGGCCGATATTCTGATCGAGTCGTTGGTGTACGACTCTCGCCGAGTGATACCAGGGGCTCTCTTTTTTGCCCTGCCGGGAACAGAGACGGAGGGGACGGCCTTTCTTGAACAAGCGCTCGACCTGGGGGCCCGGGCGGTTGTCGCTCCGCCGGGTACCGCGGTGCCCAAGGGGGTGACCCTTATTACCTCAGAGCAGCCACGACGGCTTCTTGGGGCAATCGCCGATCAATTCCATCAGCGGCCGAGTGAACGGTTGACCCTGATCGGGGTGACTGGGACGAGTGGGAAAACGACAACAACATATGTATTGGAATCCATAGGCAAAGCGCTGGGCTGGTCGGTGGGCGTCATCGGAACGGTGAATTATCGCTATACAGATCAGGAGCGGCCCGCTGCCCTGACCACTCCGGAGGCGGTTGAACTGCAAGCCCTCTTATCGGACATGGTCAGAGCTGGAGTGAGTCATGTCATTATGGAGGTCTCATCACATGCCTTAGCCCAGGATCGGGTCTGGGGCTGCCGCTGGGACGGTGGGGTCTTTACAAACCTTGGCCGTGACCATCTCGATTACCATCTGAATACGGCGGCGTATTTTGCGGCAAAGGCACTCCTCTTTCGTGACGGTCTGGCGAGGTCGCCAAAGCCCCGCCGCTTTGCGGCCCTCAACACGGATGACACCTGGGGCCAGCAACTGCTCACGGAGCCATTTGCCTATCCCCTGCTGAGCTATAGCCTCCATCAGAACGCAACGGTCTCTGTCCGGAACGTCAACTATAGTCTGGCTGGCATCCGGGCTGAACTGCAGGTTGGAAAAGAGCGGCTCGCCGTAGCGTCGCCTTTGATTGGCGAGCCCCACCTCTATAACATCCTTGCGGCCGTCACTGTTGCGCACGCCCTTGGTGCCCCACTTGAACAGGTGAGTGAAGGGATCGCTCAATGCCGCCGGGTTCCAGGTCGGCTTGAAGCCCTCTCGGTCGGACAACCATTCGAGGTCTTCGTCGATTATGCTCATAAGCCCGACGCACTGGAGAAGACGTTGGGCGCGTTGCGGACTCTTACCGCAAAGCGGCTGATTACCGTCTTCGGCTGCGGCGGGGATCGGGACAGGGGCAAGCGGACGCTGATGGGGGAAATCGCAGGCCGTTTGAGTGACGTCGTAGTTTTGACCTCGGACAACCCCCGAACCGAAAACCCGGATCAGATCTTGACGGAAACGGAACCGGGACTCAGGCGGACTGGGATGACCCGAGCGGAGTCCGCTCGGGGGAGGGGGGCGGATGTCTCCACAGGGGCGTATATGGTCATTGCCGACCGCCGCAGCGCCATCCAACGGGCGCTGGACGAAGCCCAAACGGGCGATGTCATTGTTATTGCCGGCAAGGGACACGAGGATTATCAGATTATCGGGACGACGCCTTCTCATTTTGACGATGCGGAAGAGGTCCGACACTATCTGTCGGTGGAGGAGGGTGTCTGATGCTGTACGCCTTTCTCTACGCCCTCCATACGACCTACTCCGGGTTTAACGTCTTTCGCTATATCACGTTCAGAACCCTGTTGGCGGGCTTAGTGGCCTTGAGCGTTTCCTTTATCCTCGGACCATGGCTGATTGCGCGGCTGACCGCGTTTAAGGCGGGTCAGCCCATCCGCTCGGATGGACCTGCGGCGCATCTGAGTAAAGCGGGGACGCCGACCATGGGAGGGACGCTGATCCTGTTCTCTCTCACGCTGGCGACCCTCTTGTTAGCGGACTTAACCAATCCGTATGTCTGGTTGGTGCTGGGTGTCACGATCGGTTTTGGTTTGATCGGGTTCCTCGACGATTACAAAAAACTCAGCCAGCGGAACTCGGCTGGTTTACGCGGAAGGTCTAAACTCCTGGCACAATGTACGATCGCCCTAGCAGCAGCCTGGTGGCTGTCTGCGCAGCCGGGCTTTGACACCACGCTGACCATTCCCTTCCTCAAAGACGTTCGGCCAGCCCTGGGCTGGTGGTATATTCCCTTTGCCGCCCTAGTGGTGGTGGGCGCCTCGAACGCGGTCAATCTCACCGATGGTCTGGATGGATTGGCCATTGGGCCGGTGATGATCGCTGGGGTGACCTATGCCATCTTCACCTATGTGAGCGGGCATAGTGGAATGGCCGAGTACTTACAGGTACCCTATGTGGCGGGCTCCGGGGAGGTGGCCGTTTTCTGTGGAGCACTGGCGGCCGCCGGGCTGGGTTTTTTGTGGTTTAATGCCTACCCGGCCCAGATGTTTATGGGTGATGTGGGCTCCCTCTCCCTGGGGGCAGCGCTGGGTATTGTCGCGCTGATCAGTAAACAGGAGATCGTACTAGCGGTCGTGGGCGGCATTTTTGTGATTGAGGCGGCCTCGGTCATCTTTCAGGTGAGCTCCTACAAATTGAGGCGGAAACGCATCTTCCGCATGGCCCCGCTGCACCACCATTTTGAGTTGCTGGGTTGGCCGGAGCCGCTTATCATCGTCCGCTTTTGGATCGTTTCCATCATCTGTGCGCTCGCTGCGTTAAGTACGCTCAAACTGCGATGAGAGACCGAATATGACCCTTGCAGGGAAAACCGTCCTGATCATGGGACTGGGGCGAACGGGGGAGAGCGTGGTGCGTTGTGTTCTCACCCGTAACGGCCACGCCCGCATCGTGGATAGCCACGCCGATACAGTTGCAGCGACCCGCACTCAGTTCGATGGCCGGCCGGTGGAAATTCGCCCAGACGACACGGACGGCCTCCTGCATGGGGTGCATCTTGTAATTCCCAGTCCTGGTGTGCCGGCAACCCATCCCCTGCTAAGGGAGGCGGTCCGGCAGCAGGTTGCGGTGCGGAGTGAAATCGAGTTGGCCTATCGGCTCCTGACCTGTCCGATCGTGGCCATCACCGGCACGAACGGGAAAAGTACAACGACGGCCCTCCTTGGAGAGATGATTCAGCGGTCCGGCCAAGAGACTTTTATTGGCGGGAACCTAGGAACCCCACTCATTGAGGCCGTTGGCACATCCTGCGCGGTTGCGGTTGCCGAGATTTCCAGCTTTCAACTCGAATGGGTCGAGCAGTTCCGCCCCCAGATTGGTGTCTTCCTCAACCTGAGTGAAGATCACCTCGATCGACACGACAGTTTTGAACAATATGGCCGGACCAAACGGCGCTTATTTGCTCAGCAGCGGCGTTCTGATTGGGCGGTCATAAATCGAGACGACGCTAACGTCCATACGTTGTGTCACGGACTCCCCGGACGGCTGTTCTCTTTTGGCCGGACTCCGGTGGCTGGGGACCAGAGCGAAGGAGTCTGGATTGAGGCGAAGACCCTCATCCTCCGTCACGCCGGCCACGAGATGCGCTATGCGATTGATGACATCCAGCTCCGCGGGAGGCATAATATTGCCAACGTCATGGCCGCGGTGAGTGCGGCAACGTTGTGGGGGGTTCCCCCGGCTGTCATCCAGACCGTCTTGGCCTCTTTTACTGGCTTACCACACCGGCTCGAACTCGTCGCAGAGAGAAACGGGGTAGCCTATATTAACGACTCCAAAGGGACAAATATCGACGCCGTGGTCCAATCACTCAATAGCTTCTCCGATCCGGTCATTCTGCTGGCTGGCGGGGTGGAGAAAGGCGGGGATTATCGCCCCCTCCGAGAAGTCGTCCGGCTCAAGGTAAAAAAACTGATTCTCTTTGGTCGAGCTCAGGCCTCCCTATGCGCGGCCTTGGGGCAGGACACCGAAACCCTACTGGTCGGTGCATTGGACGAGGCGGTTCAGGCTGCCCACCGAGGAGCCCGAGCGGGGGATATCGTCCTCCTCTCCCCGGCCTGCGCGAGTTTTGATCAATTCCGAAACTATGCCCATCGTGGGGAGGCGTTCCGGTCCTACGTTGCAGCGCTATGAAGATGCTTGACGAAACACGCTCCGGGCAGTTCACAGACGTCAAAACCGCGCAGCCGCTCCGTCGTGGTTCGGTTGACTCATGGCTGCTCGGAGCGGTGCTCCTGCTGATCCTGAGTGGAGAACTGTTCGTCCTGAACACGACGTATTTCTATGCGTTTGACCGTTTCGACGATGCCTATCTTTTCATTCGGAAACATAATGTCGCCCTCGTCATCGGCGGTCTCGGCTGTCTCGTGGCCCTGATACTCCCTTCGACCGTATTCCGTATACTTGCCTACCCGGCATTAATCGCAGCATTCGTCAGCCTCGGTCTCGTCTTGCTACCAAGCTTCAGCCACGGCAACGTACAACGTTGGCTGTCCTTTGGAGCGCTGAACTTCCAACCCTCTGAATTCGCCAAGGGAGCCGTAGTGCTCTATCTCGCCTATGCGCTGGCGAAAAAGGCGAACCGCATACACAGCTTTATGTATGGATTGCTCCCGCCCCTTCTGGTAGTCGGGTGCATCGGAGCGCTCATTGCCTTGGCGCCAGATTTAGGAGGCGCCGTATTTATCGGACTCCTTTTGGTTGCTTTGCTTTTTGTTGCCGGTGCGCGGAGTCGGCATCTCGTCGTGCTGGTTTTCGTCGGATTGCTGTGTCTCGGCTATGGAGTCCTGAGTGCGGACTACCGGACTGATCGTTTCTTGACGTTTCTGAATCAGTCGACGGATTTGCAAGGAAAGGGCTATCAACTCGATCAATCCCGCCTTGCCTTTGGGGTAGGCGGGGTCTCTGGGGTTGGGCTCGGAGAAAGTCGCCAGAAGATGTTTTATTTGCCCGAGGCCCACACGGACTTTATCTTCGCCGTGATTGGCGAGGAAACCGGGTTATGGGGGACCACGGGCATTCTCCTCCTCTTTGGCCTCTTAGGCGCTCGGGGACTTCGGGTCGCGTCGCGCCACCCCACGCAGTTCGGTCGTCTACTCGCCTTTGGCTGTACGTTTCAGATTGTTTGTCAGGCCGGAATCAATATGGCGGTTGTCGTCGGCCTGCTCCCGATAACCGGACTGCCGTTACCCTTCGTCAGCTATGGCGGGTCTGCGTTGGTCGTCACCCTTTTCTGTACGGGCATATTGCTTTGCCTCTCGCGTGAAGTCCGACGGCAGGAGAGTGCCCATGCCTAGGGCGCCTCGACTCCTCCTTGCAGCGGGAGGCACCGGCGGACACCTCTTTCCTGGGGTTGCTGTGGCAGAGTGCGCACGGCGACAGGCTGATGCGGCGGTATTGTTTGTTGGCACCTCCGGCGGAATGGAAAAGGAGGTCATCCCGCAGCTCGGATTTGCTTTACGCCTCATCCCTGCCGAGCAGCTCCGCGGACGAACGAAATGGGGAAAAATCCGCGCCCTAGGGGTCGCCGGCTATGGCGTTGGGGCCGCCTGGCGTATCGTTCGTGAGTTCGCTCCCGACGTGATCTTCAGCATCGGTGGTTATGCGTCCGCTCCGACTGTCCTGGCTGGCTGGCTGCAGCGTATCCCTTGCGTCTTGCTTGAACCCAACGCGGTCCCTGGGCTGGCAAATCGTTTCCTGAGTTGGTTTGCTGTCCGCGTCTGCCTTGGATTTGAAACGGCCGCCCGTTTTTTCCCTCCGCACAAAGTTGTCTATACAGGCAACCCGGTACGACTGGACTTACGGCCAACGCCCCAGCCAGCAGCAATAGAGAAGCCTTTTACCATTCTCGTCTTTGGTGGCAGTGCCGGAGCCCACCGGCTCAACCACATCGTGCCGCAGGCTTTAGCCCGGCTACGCAATACACGGAGGGGCGGTAAGGAGGCAGACCCAGCACAGACGATACAGATCATTCATCAGACCGGCCGAGCCGATTACGCTGCCGTCTCGGCCTCGTATGCGGCTGTGGGGATGAGGGCACGAGTGGTTCCGTTTATTGACGCCATGCAGGAAGTATATGCCGAGGCCGACCTCGTGATTTGCCGGGCTGGAGCAATAACGGCCGCGGAGCTGACTCTGCTCGGCAAGCCAGCCGTTCTTATTCCCTACCCGTACGCGGCAGACGACCACCAACGCGCCAATGCCGGGGTCCTAGTGCAGGCGGGTGCGGCGGTGATGCTCCTGGACCACACGTTGTCCCCCGCGCTGCTCGAACAGACGGTTGCGCGCCTCGTCCAGCAGCGGGACACCTTAGGGAATATGGCCCGGGCGGCGGCGACTTTAGGCCGCCCCGACGCGACCGCCGCCGTGGTCCAGACCTGTTTTGCCTGTGCCCCTTCTGTGCCTTCTTCCGGTCAGGAGGTTTCGTGTCAAGAAAAATGAAAGAGCGGGAACCGGGCGGCACTCTACACCGCTGGGCGACCGAAGCGGGGACGCCGCCACCCGTGACCGCGGGGTTTCAGAGGCCACAGGGAGTACACATGCCCCCCCATCAGCCGAAAAAGCCGGACATGCTTACTCTTTCCGCCCGGGCCGCCCTTCCCCTCCGTGCGCCGGCGGTGTCCGAGACGCCGGTCTTGTTTAACACCAACCGACGGATTCACTTTGTCGGTATTGGCGGAGTCGGGATGAGCGGTATAGCTGAGGTCTTACTCAATCTCGGCTATCAAATTCATGGCTCGGATATGACCGAATCCGAAACAACGCGGCGCTTGAAACGCAACGGGGCACATATTGCGTATGGTCACCAACCACAGCATGTGCATTCCGATACCGATGTGGTGGTCATCTCGTCGGCTGTCAAATTTGCGAATCCGGAAGTCGTGCGGGCCCGCGAGCTCAGCATTCCCGTCATTCCCCGGGCCGAAATGCTGGCTGAGTTGATGCGTCTTAAATACGGCATCGCGGTTGCCGGGACGCATGGGAAGACGACGACGACTTCCCTAATCGCAACCGCCCTCGCCCATGCCCACTTTGATCCAACCATGGTTATTGGTGGACGGCTCAATGTGCTGGGGTCCAATGCCCGGTTGGGGCAGGGACGTTTTCTGGTTGCCGAGGCCGACGAGAGTGATGGGACATTTCTCCTGCTCAGCCCAACGGTTGTCGTGGTGACCAATATCGATCCCGAGCATCTTGATTACTATGGACATATGGACCGCGTCCAAGCCGCCTATCTCGACTTTATCAATCGGATTCCTTTTTACGGTCGCGCCGTACTGTGTCTGGACAGCGTGCATGTCCGTGCGCTGCTTCCCCAGGTACGCAAACGGTTTGTAACTTATGGCCTGAGTCCGGAGGCAGATATACAGGCCAAACAACTGACGGTCTCCGGCCTCACCACCCGGTGTGAGGTCTGGCGCGGAACAGAGCGCCTGGGCGATATCCAACTGAACCTGCCCGGGCGTCATGCTGCGCTGAATGCCCTGGCGGCAGTAGCGGTCGCCCTTGAGCTGGAAATTCCGTTCTCTCAAGTCCAGGAGGCCCTACACGAATTTACCGGTATTCAGCGACGTTTTGAGATCAAGGGAGAAGCAGCGGAGATATTGGTGGTTGACGACTACGCCCATCACCCGGAAGAATTACGCGCCACCTTGCGGGCGGCCAGGGAAGGCTTCGGGCGCCGTTTGGTCGCACTCTTCCAACCCCATCGCTACTCACGCACCGCTTCCCTGTTCGACGACTTCCTGTCTGCATTTGACGATGCGGACGTTTTGGTCCTGACGGAAATTTACCCCGCTGGTGAGGAGCCTCAGACTGAGATCTCAGGGGAAAAGCTCTACCAAGCCATCAAACGGCGTGGTCATGCTGAGGTCTATTTTGTCCCGCGCCGTGCAGAGTTGGCCCGGACGACGCAGCCTATCGTCCGGGCGGGGGACTTGGTGTTGACCTTGGGGGCTGGAGATATCGTCCAGACCGGACCCGAGTTGCTCGCACACCTGCGGACTGGAGGCGCCCATGCAAGCTGAGGCCCAGACGGCCTTGAAGACGCGGCTGCGGGGCGCCCTCGGCTCGTGTGTGCGCTTTGATATCGGTCTGGCCCGCTATACGTCTTTTCGTATTGGTGGACCCGCCGATATTTTTGTCGAACCGAACACCCTGGAAGAGCTTCGGGAGTCGAGACGCATGGTGACGGAATATGGAGTCCCCTGCTTCCTCCTCGGAGGGGGGACGAATGTCCTCGTCAGTGATAAGGGAGTCCGTGGAGTCGTGATTCGGCTGGGGCGGGGTTTTGATTACGCAGCGTGGGAGAGCCACCCCGAACGGGAGCAGACCGCACGGGTTCGTGTCGGTGCCGGCCGTTCATTGGGCCGCTTCGTGCGAGAAGCCGCGCGCAAAGGGTATGGGGGAGTGGAATTTGCCGAGGGGATTCCCGGTCGCGTAGGGGGGGGCCTTTTGATGAATGCGGGGGCCTTTGGGGGAGCACTGAGTGAAGTGGTTGAGACCATTACGGGGGTAACCCACACAGGCCGGTCTCTGCGATTATCCCATCCCTCGATTGGCTTCGCTTATAGAGCGACTGCACTCCCGCCGCAATTTATTGTGAGTGAAGTGACGTTCCGGCTCCCGCAAAGGCCCCGAGCCAGTATTACGGCCGCGATGCAACAGGCGCGCGAGAAACGGAATCGCAGCCAGCCCCACGGGTACCCGAACGCGGGGTCCATCTTCAAGAACCCGCCGGGACGCTATGCGGGGCGCATGATTGAGGCGGTGGGCTGCAAAGGCAGTCGTCAGGGACAGGCCCAGATCTCTGAGCGGCACGCCAATTTTATTGTGAATACGGGAGAGGCCACGGCGAGCCAGGTATGGCGCCTTATAGAACTGATACAACGCCAGGTATGGCAAGAAGAACGAGTCTGGCTCGAGCCCGAGATTCGACGGGTTGGAGAGTGGTAGCCGAGATGAAATCCGAACAGCGCGTCGGAGTGCTCTGGGGCGGACTGTCGGCGGAACGAGAGGTTTCCCGGCTGACCGGAGAGGCGGTCTGTGCAGCGTTGGAGGCTCGCGGCTATGGCGTCCAGGCTATCCCGGTCGAGCCCGATGGTGCCTGGATCGCTCAGGCGCAAACGACGGATGTCGTTTTTATCGCCCTGCATGGAAAGTTCGGAGAAGATGGATCCGTGCAAGGCGTACTGGAAACCCTGGGAGTTCCGTACACGGGGTCCGGCGTCTTGGCAAGTGCCGTCGCCATGAATAAGCCGATGGCAAAACGGATCTGGCAAACCTATGATTTGCCAACGCCCGACTGGCAGATCGTCGAGCGGGGAGCATCGACTGAGCAGCTCGCGCCCCTCTACCCGGCCGTCGTCAAGCCGATTGCGGAGGGATCGAGTGTTGGAGTGAGCATCGTCCGCTCCGAGGCAATGCTCACCTCCGCCCTGACTCAGGCGTTTCGGTATGACACGGCGTGTTTGGTGGAAGCCTATATTCCCGGGCAGGAAGTCACTGTCGGGATTCTCAAAGGACAGGCGATTGGCGCAATGGAAGTCATTGCCAAGGGCGAATTCCACTCCTATGAGGTCAAATATACACCGGGACGGGAAGAATTTCTCATGCCGGCTCCGCTCCCGGAAGTCACCTATGCCCGGACCCTCGAACTGGCAGGGCAGGCGCACCGCGCCCTCGAGTGCAGCGGATATAGTCGAGTCGACATGCGGGTCAGTCCGGCTGGGGAAATTTTTCTGATCGAATTGAACTCGCTGCCTGGCTTGACGGCATTGAGTTATCTCCCGCGTATCGCAGCCCATCATGGACTCTCCTATGAGGACCTCGTGGAGGTTATCCTGCGGCAGGCAACCCTTCATATTCCGCGAGGAGAAGTATGAGCCCCCTGGCCCGCGAAAAGTCCTCAATCCTCCTCCGGCCATGGCAGGCTATGGCCCATCGGCCCCTGACGCCAGCCCGGTCTCTCCTCCTGTTGGGGCTTGTGTGTGTCGTTTGCAGTATCGGGGGGGGCGTCTTGGTACACCATGCCAAGCAGCATCCACACTTCACTGCGACAGATATTGTTGTCTCGACTGACGGGAGACTCACATCGGACGAGATCAGACAGTGGGCAGGGGTGACGCCGGGAATGCATATGAGCGCGCTGGACGGCCAGGCCGTGGAAAGGCGTTTGCAGCGACATCCCTGGATCCACACTGCCGCTGTCACCCGGGAGTTCCCGCAGCGTCTTTCCCTGACGATCTGGGAGCGTCACCCTATAGCACGCATCCGGCGTCCAGAAGCCGCGTATCTGGATGGGAACGGAGACAGTTTTGTCGCTCCCGCCTCAAGCCCGTACGATCTGCCGTATGTGAGCGGACTTGAGCGGGTGCCCCTGGACACGCAGACTGTCAGGACAGTCCTAGCTGGAGCCCGGTTGTGTCTCTCGCTCATACAGGAATGGAACGTTGCGCTGTCCGAAATTCATTGGGATGACCGGCGAGGCTATACCCTGTTTTTGTCCGACCGTCAGGTCATGATTCGGCTCGGCCAGCAGATCCGCCCCACCGTATTCGTCCTGATACAACGGGTACTGGAGCGATGGCCGGACCGACGGGCAACCGTTTTTGATGCGCGCTTTACGAATCAGATTGTGGCGTCCCCTTATCCAAGACTGGATGAGAGCAAGAGACGTGGACCTAACTCGCACGCTTAGGGAGGCGGTATGGAGAATATGGAGAACAAGGATTCCCTATTGGTGAGTGTTGATATTGGGACGTATCAGACCTCGGTTGTCGTTGCGGAAAAAACGCACGATGGGCCAACCGTCTTGGGGATGGGGACGGCGCCGTCTCAAGGCGTACGTAAGGGTCTTGTCACCAATGTTGAGAACGCGGCCCAGGGGCTGCAGCAGGCAGTGGCCGAAGCCGAGAGCAATGCCTGCTGCGAAATTCATAATGTGTTTGTCAGCCTGACCGGCGGACATATGGAAGGAATTTCGAGTCAGGGCGTGGTCCGAGTCAAGGACGGCGAGGTGTCTGCGGACGATGTGCAGGAAGTGGTTGCGGTGGCCCGGACGATCGCCCTCCCCCCGGAGTGTGAAATTTTGCACGTCTTTCCCCATGGATTTCTGGTGGATGGGCAAGAACGTGGCCGCAACCCCGTTGGGGCGAGTGGCGTACGGCTTGAGACCGATGTCCATATGATCAGCGTTTCCTCAACCGCCCTGTATGCCCTTCAGAAATGCTGTGAGCGGGCGGGCCTCTATCTCAACGGCGTATACTATGGCGCACTAGCGGCAGCCGAGGCCGTCTTGACTCCAGAGGAAAAAGAGCTAGGCGTTGCGGTGATCGACATTGGGGCGGGTACGACCAGTGTGGCCGCTTTTTGTCAGGGCGTCGTCTATTATACTGCGGTTCTACCGGTTGGTGGGGAAAATGTGACGAACGATCTGGCCGTGGGGCTCTGTATTCCAGTGG
The DNA here is from genome assembly GCA_965116085.1 of uncultured Binatia bacterium (SeqCode). GTDB lineage: Bacteria > Desulfobacterota > Binatia > Bin18 > Bin18 > Bin18. The sequence continues at coordinate 1,352,914 of OZ220487.1, read as the reverse complement.
CAGAGGCAGAACGACTGAAACAACAGCACGGCTGTGCGCTGACCAGCCTGATTGCCCCGGGCGAGGTAATTGAGATGCCTCGCATCGGCGAGCGTGATGCCGCCCCACTCCCACGGCGAAAAATGAGCGGAATCATCGAACCGCGGATCGAAGAGATCTTTGAGCTCGTCCGAGAGCAGCTCGATTTCGAGGGCCTCTCAGACCGGCTCGGCGCGGGCATGGTCCTCACCGGTGGGAGCGCTCTCCTTGAGGGCGTGCCGGACTTGGCCCAACGCGTCTTCCGTATGGCGGCGCGTCGAGGGGTCCCTCGGTGTGCGAGCGATGTAGTTGATCCAGACCAGAGTCCGATGTACGCGGCCAGCGTCGGCCTGATCCTATGCTCTGCGCAGGATACGCTCCGCCCCCTCGCCCAGGTACGGAACGGGCAGAACTGGCAACATATGCGAGAACGAGTCGTCGAGTGGTTTCGGGAGTTTTTTTAGACCGTAGCCTATCCTGTGGAGACATGCTAACTGAGGATGAAGGAGGTGGGAGATGATTGAGTTTGTGGAGAATGAGGGTAGTGGGGCTCAGCTTCGTATCATCGGGGTTGGAGGAGCTGGGGGAAATGCCATCAATACAATGATCAGTGGGGCATTGTCCGGCGTGGACTTTATTGTGGCGAATACTGACGCGCAAGCGTTGCGGGTCAATTTGGCACCGACCAAGATTCAACTTGGTGCCGAGTTGACCAAAGGGCTCGGTGCGGGCGCCAATCCCGAGATCGGCCGTAATGCCACGCTGGAAAGCGAGGATGAACTGCGGCAGCATCTGGTTGGTGCAGATATGGTTTTCGTTACGGCGGGTATGGGCGGCGGAACCGGTACCGGTGGAGCACCCATTGCCGCCCGCCTGGCAAAGGAAAGTGGGGCGTTGACCGTTGGGGTTGTGACCAAGCCGTTTCTTTTCGAGGGAAAACGTCGCATGCGGCAGGCCGATGAAGGCATCCACGAGTTGAAAGAAAATGTGGATACGCTGATCTGTATTCCGAACCAGCGTTTGCTGGCGGTAGCGAGCCGCAGCCAGCCACTCCTCGAGGCTTTTCACAAGGCGGATGAAATCCTACTCCAGGCCGTTCGAGGCATCTCTGACCTGATTATGGTGAGTGGCCTGATTAATCTCGACTTTGCGGATGTGCGCACCATCATGGCCGAGATGGGGCTCGCCATTATGGGGGCCGCTACAGCGAGTGGAGAGAACCGGGCAGAAGAGGCCGCACGCCGGGCCACTGCCAGCCCGCTCCTTGAAGATATGTCCATCAGTGGAGCCCGTGGCGTGCTGATTAATGTGACCGGGGGACGGAGTCTCACCCTGCACGAAGTCAACGAGGCGGCTTCGCTTATCCAAGAGGAAGCAGCTGAAGATGCCAATATCATCTTTGGCGCGGTCATTAACGAGGCCATGGAGGAAGAACTGCTCATTACGGTCATTGCTACCGGATTTGGCGAAAAGGAATTAGAGCGGGCGCAAACGCCAATGCTGGGAACGTCTAGTGGAAGACGGAACACGAAAGGGCATATCGGGACATTTGATCCAGCAGTGCTGGAACAACCAGCCTATGCACGAAGACGCACACTCGTGCAAAGCTCGGTCGTTCCTTCGGCGAAAAATCTGGACATGGACCAGAGTGATGAGCTTACCGAAGGGATGCCCGTCTTCCTCAGAAAGCAGGCGAATTGATAAGAGGAGTGACCCATTCGGCCATGTATTATATATGGCGGGATGAAAGCCCGCACCTCGAAGCCCTGACTCCCGTGCGTTTGGGAGAAGAACGCTACTGGTATGTGGCTGACCACCGAACGGGCGCGTAACCGTCTGGCGGCTGAAAAGCCCATTCTTTCAGCCGCCATTGATGGCGACATTCCACTCTGCCTCATTTATCCGAACGAATATGCCGTTGGAATGTCGAACCTCGGTTTCCAGGCTGCCTATCAAATCTTTACCCAACATGAGAGCTGCCGCTGTGAGCGGGCGTTTCTTCCCGACCCGGACGAGGCGGCCGCGCTGAGACGGACTCGTACCCCACTCGCTTCGCTCGAAACGCAACGGCCCCTAGCCGATTTTGAAATCCTCGCCTTCTCGATTTCGTTTGAAACAGACTATTTGCATATCCTTGATATTCTGGCGGCCGCGCATATTCCTCTCCGGGCCGCGGAACGGGCTCCGCGCCACCCCTTGGTTATTGCCGGTGGGCCAGCGACCTTTCTCAACCCCGAACCTATTGCCGATTTCATTGATCTGTTCTTGATCGGTGAAGGTGAAGAGATGATTCCTGAGTTTCTGGAACGCTATGCGTCGCTGGAGCGGGAGACGAACGACCCGGCACCGCGTTTACAGACGCTCAGTACCATAGCCGGTGCCTATGTCCCGACCCAGTTCCATCCAGCGTATGATGAAGCTGGACATCTGGCTCAGGTGACTCGTGCGGCACCTCTCGCTCGGAGTCCCGATGAGGTTCAAGCCCCACGGACGAATACCCCCCCCCCCACCGTACAGCGTCGCTTGGTCATGGATTTGGACGTCTACCCAACGGCGTCGCAACTCCTGACCCAGGAGACCGTTTTTGGCGATATGTTTCTCATTGAGGCGAGTCGAGGCTGTGAGTGGGGCTGTCGGTTCTGTGCCGCCGGCTTCATGTATCGACCTGTCCGCTATCGTAGTACGGCAACCTTAACACAACAAGTGACACATGGCTTACAGGAACGCCAGACCATTGGTCTGATTGGGGCGGAGATGGCCAGTCAGCCTGGCATTGCCGGCTTATGCGAGTTCATTGGCCAGGCCGGTGGCCGGGCGTCCCCGTCCTCCTTGAAAGCCGATGTGATCACCCAGGATCTGGTGCGTGCGATTGGACGTCATAACACCCATTCCGTCACCGTCGCCCCGGAAGCGGGCTCGGAACGGATGCGCCGGGTGATCAATAAGAACTTGACGGAGCCGGAGATTCTTGGCGCAACGGAGTTGTTAGTCGGTGGAGGGATCCAAGCCCTGAAGCTGTATTTCATGATTGGTCTGCCGACCGAGACCCAGGACGACGTTGATGCCATCGGAACGCTGACGCAGAAAATTCACAACCGGTTTTGCGGCAAACGGGCCAAGATTGGAAGGATTACCCTCTCGATCAATGCCTTTGTCCCCAAGCCATGGACCCCGCTTCAGTGGGAGCCCATGGAGGAACTCCCCGCCCTCCGGCGTAAGATGGCGCGCTTACAGAAACAACTTGCCGGTCTGCCGCGTGTGACAGTCGATATCGAGTCGCCGCGTGAGGCCTACTACCAGAGCGTCCTCTCCCGTGGAGACCGGCGCGTCGGTCGGCTACTCCTTGATATCCACGCGCACGGGGGTGATTGGTGGAGCGTAGTCCAGCGCTGGCGACGCAAGGCAAAACGTCGGCCCGGCGCACTCGATCCCGACTTTTTTGTCCATCGTCGGTATGACTCCGAGGAACGGCTGCCCTGGGACTTTATCGATCATGGGGTGGACAAACGCTATCTGTGGGTCGAATGGCGTAAGGCCTTATTGGAACGGCAAACGCCGCCGTGTGATGTGACCTCATGTCGGAGTTGCGCCGCGTGTTGACCAGAGGGTGCGGGCGATGATTTTCGGCATAGGGAATGACCTAGCAGAGGTCGAACGCGTCCGGGCCGCGCTCGAACGTCCCCGGACGGGCCGGCGCTTTCGCGACCGTGTCTTCACTCCTGGCGAGCAGGCCTATTGCGAGCGCCGGGGCCAGGCCAAGTATCAGAGTTATACCGCGCGCTTTGCGGCTAAAGAAGCCACGATGAAAGCCCTGGGGCACGGCTGGGGGCGCGCCGTAGGCTGGCGCGATGTCGAAGTTGTGCGGCAGCAGGGTTCCCGCCCGGAGATTGTCCTGCATGGGAAGGCGAAAGCGTTTGCTGCCGAGCATAGTGTCCGCCGTTTTCACCTGGCACTGACCCACACAGCGACGTTGGCAGAAGCCCAGGTCATGGCCGAGTTGTAAGAATGGGAGGGACGCGCCCGGCGCCCCCTCTACTTGGCGTCGAGTGAAATCCTGTTCCCGTGGGCCAGCAGGTCGGCCACGGTCTGAAGAAACGCTCCGGCAGGAGCCCCGTCTATTACGCGGTGATCGAACGTCAGGCTCAAGACCATCATCGAACGCTTGGTGATCTCGCCGCGATAGACTGCCGGTTTTTCAACCATCCGCCCGACGCCGAGAATACCGGACTGTGGGGCATTGATTATGGGCGTAAAGGCGTCAACGCCGTACATGCCGAGGTTGGAGACCGTAAACGTCCCACCCGACACTTCTTCAAGTTTGAGCTGACTCGCTCGTGCTCTCTCGGCTAAGGTTCTAGCCTCTACGGCGATGTCCTTGAGCGGCTTTTTGTCCGTATCCCGGACGACCGGAACGATGAGCCCCTCGTCCAAAGCCACCGCCAATCCCACGTGGATGTCATCGTGCACCTGGATGACATTCCCTTCGAGGGAGGCGTTCATGCGCGGGTGCCGCCTCAGGGCGTGGGCACAAGCCTGCACGATAAAGTCGGTATACGTGACGTTGAATTCTTGACGGACTTCTCGGCGGCGATCAATCAACTGCGTCACATCGACCTCTGTGCTGATCGTGAGCTGAGCACTGCCCTGGAGGCTTTGATGCATGCGCTCGGCGATCACTTTCCGCATGCCGCGTAAAGGGATGCCTTCTGCGGCCGACAGCGTTGTGGTCGGTGCCAACAGCGGAGCGGCTTGACCTCCACCGTCGATGATTTTCTGCACATCCTCGCGGGTGATCCGACCGCGCGGACCCGTCCCGGTTACGCCGGCGAGATCAATGCCACGTTCTTTTGCCAGCTTCCGGGCCGCGGGAGTGACAGGAACGCGGCCACGCTTCTCTTCCTCCACCGGGGGTGCCGTTGAAACCGCCACTGGAGCGCGCTCCGGTGGAACGGCTGCCGGAGCGGCGGCCGCGGCTGCGTAGCGCACAGCGACTGCGGCGACCTCCTCGCCTGCTTCTGCAATAATGGCCACGGGTAGCCCAACGCCGACCACGGCTTCGACCGCATACAGCAATTTGGCGACCGTTCCATCCGCAGTCGCTTCGACTTCATACAGCACTTTTTCGGTTTCGACCTCAAACAGGGCCTCGCCGGCTTTGATCGCGTCGCCCTCGGACTTGAACCATTGTTGGATCGTCCCTTCGGTCATGGTCAGGCCAAACTTTGGCATTACGATTTCTACGGCCACAGGAGTATCCTTTCTTATCCGCGGAAGCTGACACGGCGCTAGCCCAGCATCTCCTTGACGGTCGCGGTAATTTTCTTGTCGTTGGGAAGGACGAATTTTTCCATAGGAGGACTGAACGGGATCGGGACATCCGGGGCAGCCAGGCGTCTCACTGGGGCGTCCAGGGAGTCAAACCCCTTATCCGCGATAACGGCGGCAATTTCGGCTGCCGCACCACAACGCAGATGGCCTTCATCGACCACCAGGACGTTATGCGTCTTGGCCACAGAGGAAAGAATGGTCCCCTCATCCAGCGGAATCAGGCTGCGCGGGTCTATGACTTCGGCAGAAATGCCATCTTCTTCCAAGGATTTTGCGGCCTTGAGCGCTTGGGGGACCATATAGCCAATCGCAATAATGGTGACGTCTGAACCTTCACGCTTCACCGCAGCTTGTCCGATGGGCACAAGGTATTCATCGTCCGGGACTTCTTCTCTGCTTCGGCCCAGCTTGAGGTGTTCAAAGACCAGGACAGGATTATTGTCCCGAATGGCGCTTTTGAGGAGGCCCTTCATATCGTAGGCACCCGAGGGAACCACGATTTTCAGTCCTGGCACGCTCATGAACTGGGAGTAGACCGTCTCGGAATGCTGGGCAGCTGCCGAGCCGACCGCACCACATACCGCCCGGAAGGTAATGGGCATGTCGGCTTGGCCGCCCGACATATAGCGCAGCTTGGCCGCCTGATTACAGATCTGATCCCAGCAACAGTAGAAAAAGCTGGCAAACTCGATTTCAACAATCGGTCGCATCCCGGCCATGGCCGCCCCGACCCCGGCGCCAGCATAACCAGCTTCTGAAATGGGAGCGTTCAGAATCCGCTCGGCACCGAACTCATCGGTTAAGCCGCTGGTCGCACCAAAGGCGCCGACCCAGATGTCCAGGCCCATCATGAAGGTTGTCGGATCGTGCCGGAGTTCCTCGGCGAGCGCCGTATTAATCGCCTGAATAAAGGTCTTTTCGGGCATGGTCCTTCCTCCCCCCCTAGGCTGCTGAGAACATATCGTCCAGGGCTTCCTCAGGCTGCGGATACGGGCTGTCTTGGGCAAACTGGACGGCGTCATCAATAGCTTGCTTCACCTCGGCCTGAACGATATCGAGCTCTTCTCGGCTGAAAGTGTCCGGCACAAAGCGTTGCTCAAAAGTGCTGATCGGGCAGCGCCTCTTCCACGCTTCTATCTCGTCTGAGGGACGATAGCTGCGCTTGCCGAGAAAGGCTTCCTCGCCCACCACGTGGCCTTCCCAGCGGTAGGTTTTACACTCGATCAAGGTCGGGCCTTCGCCCCTGTGCGCACGTTCGACCGCCTCGCTGGCAGCTTCGTAGACTTCGACGACGTCATTGCCGTTCACCACAACACCGGGCATATCGTGGCCGCGCGCCCGGTCGGCAATATCCTTGACCGAGGTGACGTCCTGCCCGGCGGTGAACTCCCCGTACAAGTTATTCTCGCACACATAGATCACGGGCAGCTTCCATGACGAGGCGATATTGAGCGACTCGTGAAACGTGCCTTCGTTTGAGGCACCATCACCAAAGAAACAAGCAGCGACCTCACCGCTGCCACGCACTTTTGCCGCCAATCCCGCCCCGGTCGCGATCGGTAAACCAGCGCCCACAATGCCATTCGCACCCAGGATACCCAGGTCAAAATTGGCAATATGCATAGAGCCGCCTTTGCCCTTGCAGTAGCCGGTCTTTTTTCCAAACAACTCTGCCATCATGGGTTTGACTTCGCCGCCCTTGGCGATTAAGTGGCCGTGGCCGCGGTGAGTGCTAGTGATGTAGTCCTGCCTAGTGAGGGCGGCGGCGACTCCGGTGGCAGAGGCTTCTTCGCCAATCGAGACATGAACAAAGCCAGGGATTTTCCCCTCTTGAAAAATATCACGCACGCGGGACTCAAACTGTCGGATCGTTTGCATCGTGCGATACATATCGAGCAGTTTGTCCTTCGTCGGGGCGGTATCCACCATAGACATTTCCTCCCTTTGGGTTTGCGCGGAAAGCCCCGTCTTCATAGTCTGAAACAGGGGCGAAGGTCAACAACACCGCCGCGGGGGGCTCATGTATGACGTACCATTCGGCGGAGACTAGGGCCTGTTCACACTCATGAGCAATACGGTCTCCTCGGTGCATGGCACTCACGCAAGCTCAATACGCCCGGATCGCGCCCCCTCTCCCGGTGCCGCGCGGCCATGTCCGCCTCTCCAATCGCGACATGCCCAACGCCATCTTGCAGGTCGCCGAGCAGGGCGGCAAATGGCGCGGGTGACCGGCCCGGTTTGGCACCTGGCACACCATCATACACCCGGATGAACCGCTGGCCGAAAAACGGCGTGCTCGAGCGGGTTTTCGCGCCTCTGCACCGCGAACAGATCGTGCGCCTCAAGCCGGAGGCCGTGTCGCTAGACAGCACCCTCGTCCAGGTCCCTCCCGCCGGGACGGGGGCGCTCACAAAAATGGCCCCCTCATCTTGGCCAGTCTCGAGGCGGCGGGACCACCAAGAGGCCTCCAGGTGCCGCGGATGCGCGCACGGCCCTCGCCTTCGCGCCCTCGCCCGGGCCCGCCCCCCGATCGTCCCGCGCTGCTCAGGGACCGGGCGTCCGCGGGCGCCAAGCCGCGGCCCCCGGCCGGGGCGCGGGGGACTGAGCCCGTGGGGCCGCCGCGGCGAAGCCAGGTGGGACCTTGGGCGTCTGCCCGGGAACTGGCCACGCGGCGCACCGCAATCGCGCGGGTGTGGTATCGCTTGCCGGGATGCCGTCGCCTCCGCTCGCGCTGCGAGCAACACGCCGGGCTATGCCTCGGGTGCCTCGGCTTCGCCCTCATCCTTGATGCGTTGCGAGAGTCTTGACAGACCCTGGATAGAGATGGGACGGTTACCTTGAGTGGACCGCCTTCAAGGAGGTCTTTCGTCGCTTCAATGCCCCCATTCGTTGGTCCCGATTATGCTTTGTCACATACCAGTCGGCAAAAGCGGCTCGATAAGCCCGGGCAGAAGCCACGCCTCTTCAGGATCCACAGACTATGGATTGCAAGGAGGGCCATTGGCAGGTGAGGATGAAGTGGGTAAGCAGCGTGAATATGGAACGGGGTACGCCCGCCCCATACGTTTAGATTACACCTTTTTCTTTGAGCTGAGCCACTTCTTCGCGGCTGAGCCCGGCGAAGTGGGTATAAATCTGCTCGTTATCATGCCCGACGGGTACGGACCCTCGCCAGATCTTGCCCGGTGTGGCGGAAAAGGACGGACTGATGCCAGTCCCTTTAACCCGGCCAACCTGATTGTCCTCCCACTTGACATGGACGTTCCGGGCCTCGTAGTGCGGATCTTCCGCCATATCTTTGCTGTTCATAATCGGACAGCAGGCGACCTGTTCGGCGTTCAACTGTTCGACAACTTCGGCGACCGTACGCTCGGCGATCCACCCTCGTAGCAGGGCGTCAAATTCGATGCCTTCCATGCCGTTGACATCGACACTGGCCCGCTGCCATTTCTCTTCTTCCGGGTCGAGGCCCAGAACCCGACAGACCCGGGAAAAAACCGCCAGGCCGACCGCCCCGACCACCACCCAGCCATCACTGGCCTGGAATGCATCGTAGGGTTGAAACGCGGTGGCTTTATTGCCCGTTCGCTCGCGGACGAAGCCATTGCTGAAATACTCGACCATCGTCCCCGAGAGCAGACGGTGGATCGCCTCGAACTGCGAGATATCGACGACCTGCCCCGTGCCGGTACGTTGCGCGGAAATATAACCGGCCAGGGACGACCATAGGCAAAACAAGGCTGTAATATAATCGGCCGTCCAGGGATTGGCCCGCACCGGAGGATCAGGATCGGGAAAGCCGGTCTGATACATCAGTCCACCGAAAGCTTGCCCGATCATGTCGTACGAGGCCCGACCCAGATAGTCCTGATGGCCGGTCTGGCCGTAGCCGGAGACATGGGCGATGACGAGCTTGGGGTTGACTTGAAGCACCGCTTCGTCGGTCAGTCCCCACTTGACATAGGAGCCGGGTTTCGAACTCTCCATCCAGATATCGCACGACTTGACCAGTTTGAGAAACAATTCCTTGCCTTCAGGCTGACTGAAGTCCAGCGTGACGTACCATTCATTCCTCCGTTCCTGAATCCAGGTGGTTGCCACCTGCCCCTGGCCGTCTGTGGTTGGCAATTGCACCCCCAAATGACGCCACGCAGCGTCGCCCTCTCCGACTCGTTCAATCTGGATGACTTCGGCACCCATTTCCGCAGCCAAGGCCGCGGCAAACGGCTGGGCGACTAGAGTGCCGCTCGATACAATCCGCACGCCCTGCAACGGGCCGAACTGTTCGGGTAGCAGTGATGCTGGACGTGTCTCCATATCGGTCCTCCCATGTATCCTGCGCTATACTCTCCATCCTTAACGGAAATCAGGCATGAGGAAAAGACTGCCTGAACGGGGAGAGTATAGGGCGGCATACCGCAGAACAGACTGCCCCGGAGTCCGACACTCGGATCGGTCAGGACAGGGAGGAGCGGTGGCTAAAGTCATGAGGATTCTCAAACGGCCTGGGGGATGGCGATGACAGATTTCCGCCGCCAGTGGCGGGAAGAACATGCCGCCAAGGCGAAGAAATGGCCCGGCTCGAGACGGTACTGTATGAGCCTGGCAACGACCGGCGACCCGGCGCTACGACAGCGTGGCCGAAGTCTGGTTTGAGGCCCGAGCGAATGCGGACAAGGCCTTTGAATCTCTGAAGACCAGACGGCCGGAAACGGCGCGATGGGCAGCTCTACGGGAATAGGGATACGCAGAGCGATATTAGAGAGGAGAAGGAGACCAGGGGGGTCGGTCTGGACCGTCCCCCCTGGTTTTTAGTGAGCGGTTTTTAGCGGTTCATACTGCGCAACACCCGTCCGGGTAAGCCCCCCTGACACTCATCATCCTGATACAGGACCTGGGCCGGATACGACCGTCGTCTTGATCCTTTTGGATTTGGCAACAAAGCGTTTTCCACCGCCGGGCAAATCCCAGGCATATTCCGGGTCTTTTGCATCAACACGTATCGGGATCGGACAACGTCAGGTCAGCTACCGCGCCCGGAGCGATGCGCCCCCGGTTGGGAAGGCCGGGCAGGTCAGCCCGGACTGAGGTCAGCCGCCGGACGCCTTCCTCAATAGTCAACACCTGATTATCGCGCACCCAGCGACCGAGCAGATTAGGTCGCGTAACCTGCGTCGCACGGCATATACACGTGTGCTCCGCCATCGGACAGACCGGCCAGAAAGCGAGGATCACTGACGAGGTTCTTCACCCCCTCGGGTTCAAAATCGAACGCCTAGAGGTCGAACACCAACTCCAGCCGGTCGGCCACCGCCGGGTCGAGAAAAATGTCAACCACGTCCTTACCCTGGGCGCGAACAATCTCGGCTATCGTCTTCTTGCTGGCGACATCCGGTTTGACCTCCTCACTGTGGGCATCAATGACGGTCATCCGATCCCACTGGCCCCGAAAGATCCGGTGCGTATCCATCATCTTCGCGAAAGGCGTTGCAAAACCCGGGGGCGGCGTAAGTCCGCAGCTGTTCTTCAACGCTCTTACTGAAGACGGGGCGCCAGGCCGAAAAAAAACAGCAAAGAGAAATGGGCTCTCCATACTGAATTGGACCCGGAGCGGGCGGCAGGTGATCTGCGGCACGGCGTTGTCCCAACCGGTGAGGGGTTGGACCTTCTCCACGGCATCCAGATAGGACTCGGGCTTAGCCGGCTTATCGAACAGGGTCGGGAAGGTGACCGAACGCCGGCTTCCATCAACCAGAAATTTGAGCAGATCGTATTTGTCGTCCGAGACTTGGCCGACATTGGTTCCGGTCAGGGCAATCTCGGTCGTGCCGCGCCCCTCTTCATTTCAAGACTTGGCACAGCACGCTCCACTCGGCCCGGCTGGCATTGCGGCAAGCCAGTGGGCGGCTTTCAGAGCCAATATGATTGTTGAGAACAATTACTGGTCAGGCCAAACGCGCCGGCGCGCCTGGCGGGGCGAAACAGCCGTTGCATCTCCCCGATTTCGTCTGGGGCGGCTTCCCGCTCAAACGACTCTTCGCCCATCACAGAGCGCCGCAGGGGTGTGAGGGCAGCTAACGAGGCCCCGTTGATGCCCATGCCGCGCTTTTGTAAGACATCAAGATATTCGGCGTGGGTTTTCCACTGCCAGTCAATGCCCAGTTCCATGACCTCGAACGGCATTGCCTCGACATTCACCAAGTCCCACATGACAATATCACGGGCTTTGGGTCGAACCGGCGCAACACCGACCCCACAGTTGCCCATCACGACCGTGGCGATGCCGTACCATGGGGAGCAGGTGACCAAGGGGTCCCAAGCACCTGGGATCATCGCAGAGGACGCCGGTATCCAGCCCCTCGCAACCCGATATCCGCCTTCCTGAGCTGCCCGGAATTTCTCACCACATCATGACGCTATCTCGAGTCCTCTGCCACCGTTCGGTTATGGCGGCATGTTCGCGCACCATGCCAAAAACGGGCTCCCTGTGGACTTCGGCCTCACCGGCATACGCGTGGAAGAATGCAAGGTCGGGCTTGGTCAGACCGTATTTTTTGAGGGTACCCACCGCGCCCTTCAGGGAATCATCGCGGTGCCTCATCTCCCCCGATCGACATGGCCCCCAGGGTGACCAGACCGTACTCCTCCCATCCAAGCTCAATCCCCCAGTCAACAGAGGCGACCAACTCTTGGGCAACGGCCGGCTGCCGAACCTCATCCTCGGTGGCTCCGAGCGTTTGAGCCCATCGCATGGACGGCGTTCCAGTGGGCGTCCTCCCCGCGCCTCATAGTCATTTCTTCATCAACAACCAGCAGATGAGAAAGTTCTTCCGCTGCGGACACTGGTTTTACGACTCACGGCTTCCCGCCGGGTCCACCCGCGATGGGTCGAGGCGGACAATGGTCGCGCCCCAACTGCCCGCTTCCGGCGGCGCGTCAGCAAAGTCTTTCACACAGGGCAGGCGAGCGAGAAGTGAACGAATACTCTCGCGTTGGATTCCCTTGCCTTTGCCGTGAATGAGACGCACTTGGGGAAATCCTGCGGCGCCACATGCGCACAAATATTCCTCGACGACGCTGCGGATTTCCTCGGGGGCAAAGGGATGGAGGTCAATGACATCCTCAATGGGCATGACAATAGGGTCTGGAAAGGAGCTGGTGTCGGGTTCTTCCGAGACGGAGGGAAGTGACTCTTTGTCTTCTTTTTGCATACGGGTTCTTTCTTGATATCGGTAAGAGAGCCCTAGGGTACGCGCATTTCGTCTCGACCGGTGCTCTTTCCGGCTCCCGGCTACCCAGCCTCCTCCCGCAGTGCCATGTCAACCGACCAACGCACCTCTTCTTCTTTGAAAAAGAGGGCGCCGCGTTTTTTACGGGGTAGGCGGTCGGCTATGCGTGGATACCGCTGTTGCGCGGTCATGAAGACCCCCCGCAGGATATCGCGCGACTCGACAGACAAGTCCGGGTGGATAATGGTCAAGATGTACTGGTGCTCAAGCAGGTGGATGCTCAGCGTTTCGATCAGGGCGATGACATCCTCATCTTGCCGGTCTGCGCCCTGTGGAAGCGCCCGCTCGGCTTGATCGATATAATACCAGTAGCGCTCCAGCGCGACCCGGGCCGCAGCCGTATCCTGGGCGGTCAGCATGGCTTCGGCTTCGGCCAGTTTTTCCCGAGCGAAGCTGAGCGAGAGGTCGACGACCTGTCGGGCGGTCGTGGCCAGCAAGAGTTGCCCCGCTTCGGACCACGAGTCGAGTTGATATCCCACGGTGTCCGGCGTACGGCCGGGATCCGGCAGCCATTCGATACCCCCAAAAGTCGTGACAAAACCGTGGCCGGCCGCTGCCGGAGACGAAACGAGGAACAAGCAAACGAGCAGACCGTTTTGAAGGGAGCGAGATTTCACGACGGGGCCTGCCTATTGTGGGGAGTGGGTCGGACGGATTCTTGCAGGACGGAATGAATCGTTGTATCCGCGCCGTCCGTGTATTCGGCAACCGTGACCAGAAAATCAACCAGCAGATACTCGCCGTTGGGTGCCAATTCCAGGAAGACTTTGTACACGCCGGCGGTGGGGAAGACGTGATGCAGCGGCACGTCCGGGCCAAAATACTCCTGCTTTGCCGGACGGCTCATGAGTTGGACCATGAGACGGGCCATCTGGTCTGATGACATGCTATGATCCCGCCGGCCTCTCATAAAACGGGCCATCTCCGATGTATAGGTATGCTGATGGCCAAAATGCTCCCCGTCCAGGCGCCAGCTTGCCATATGGACCTCGGTGCCAAGATAGAGGCCCAAATTTTTGACCGGAACTCCCTCTGCGGAGGTGAGGTGACACACAATTTCGACCTCGTGGCCGGCAATGGGTGGAGACGGCGAAGTGCGCAGGGCAACCCGATACGCACCGAACTGTTTTTCCCGGCGAAAATCGGGCTCGGGTGGCGGGCCGGACTCCCCCCTGACTGTAACCGTGAAGTGTTTGGTCCAACTTCTCTCCTTGTGGGTAAACTCATTGACAATGAGATACTGCCCCGCCTTGGGAAATGTGTAGGGGAAATGAAACCGAGCACGCTGAAGATCGTGGTCGGTGAGCGCACTATAGTCCTCATGGTGGGTGTGGGCAAAGGTGGATAAATCACGGTTCACAATGAAAGTGTGAAGGGCTCGTTCATGCAGTATTTGCAAATCAGAAACCGGTCGCTGTGTCTTGGTATGGGTCAGGTGAAAGGTCAGGGTTGTTTCCTGGCCGGCCTGCGGGAGCGTCGACCCAAGGTCCAGTGTCAGCTGATATGGCCCGGGCGGCCGGGCCACGAGTCGGGTGTCTCCGCCGCTCCAACATCCGCTCAGGCCGTGCAACAAGAGACCCGGTACCCCGATCCAGAGTGCAACACCCCGCCACACGCCTGTTCCGAGCCAAGTCGAGGGGGAGGGGGCTAGAGTAAACTTGGAAACCGTCTTCATTACTGCTACGGTATAAAAAAACGGAGTATTTGTCGATGTTTAGCGCCCTCTTGAGGTTCTTGCTTTTCTGCGGCCATTACTCTATACCGGGAAGAGCCCTCGGAGGTATATGTCTTCCCTCATTGAGAAGGGCGCAGGGCTTCTCGAGTGGAAAGTGAACACACTATGTCTGCAGATCCACGGATGATCCGTTTGTACAGCTATTACCGGGACGCCGAGCTACGGGGCGCGACGCTGCTCTTGAAACTGACCATGCGAGTCGAAACCATTGATGCCCAAGTCAAGTTGTCTCGGCATCTGGCTGACGAAACCCGCCACGCCTGGTTGTGGACGAAACGCATTACCGACCTGGGACATGAGCCGGTCCATGTCGACGATGGCTACCAAACCCGCATCGGCAGAGCGGTTGGCATTCCTCGTTCGTTGGTTGATCTCTTCGCGCTCACGGTCGTGGTCGAAGAGCGCGCCCATCGTCGCTATCTTGAACATGCCAAACGGACAGATGTCGACCCCGAGACGCTCGCCATCCTGCACGAAGTCACCAAAGACGAGAAATGGCATATCGGCTGGATCAAAGACGAGTTGAAAGAGATGGCGAGAGCAAACGGTGGGGAAGGAAAGATGCGGAAAACTCTGCAACGCTACCGGGACATTGACCGGCAGGTCGTTGCCGACTTGGTGGCAAAGGAACGGGAAGTGTTTGGCTTCTCGTTTTCCGATGCCCCCGCAGCGTAGCCATATAGTCCGGTCTCTCTTGGAGTCATGCCAGAAGGGATCAGGGGCCCGGTCCACGATAGCGCTGAGCCGGCCCCCACTGCTGCGCAACAGGACCGGCCCCGGCGCAAAAAACGTATCCGGCCCGCTCGTGAGAAAAGACACCTGCTTGCCCGGATCGAATATGTCCTCTTCCTGTTCCTCCTCGCTTTCTTTCGAGCCTTGCCCTTTCGCCTCGCGTTTCGGATGGGAGAAGGTATTGGCACCCTCCTCTATTGGATAGACTGGCCACATCGTCGAATAGGGTTGACGAATCTGGCCCTGGCTTTCCCGGCCAAGGCCAAAACGGAACGACACCGTATTCTGCGGGAAAGTTTCCGGAATCTCGGTCGCTTACTGGCCGAGTTCTGCCATCTGCGTTCTCTCACGCCAGAGAATATCCACGAGCGGGTGCAATTTGAGAACGCAGACGAATGGCGCCAGTTGGCTGACAACCTCCGCGCTACTGGTGCCCTGATTCTCACCGGGCATTTTGGCAACTGGGAACTCTTTGCCCATGCGGCGGCATGCTACGGGCTCCCCATACACCTCATCCACCGCCGTTTGCACAATGTCTTCATTGAAAAGGTCCTGACCGCCGAACGCGAACGGGGCGGGACCAAAGTCATTAAGAAAACGACCGCCGGGATTGAGGTCTTTCGGGCGATTAAGAAAAAGAGCGCGGTTGTTGCTGCCGTTGATCAAAACGCCTCTGGGCGGATGGGCGTATTCGTGCCGTTTTTTTCACGACTGGCCTCAACCTCAGCCGGCCTTGCCGGCTTGGCGCTGACAACTGGCGTTCCGGTTGTGCCAGCTTTTCTCATTCGGGAAAACGGCTCGTACCAGCATAAGATTGTGATCTTACCGTCGATCGAGCCAGTCCGGACTGGTAGCCAGGAGGAAGATATTCGCGCCACGACCGCAAAATTCACCGCCATATTTCAGGATATGGTCGAGCGCTACCCAGACCATTGGCTGTGGATACACAAGCGCTGGAAGCGTCGTCCAGCCGGTGACACCCCCGTTTATTAGCAGCCGTGCGCATGGAGGAAAAAATGAAGAAGAGCCACGCCGGGCTCAGCGCCCTCGATATTTTGATTACGGTGCTCGTTCTGTCTGTCCTCTTGTTAGCGGCCGCCTATCAATTCGGCGCTTATGACGGATTGTCCGTTCAACCCGCAGCCCGATCGGGCGAGACGCGAGAATAGCGACACGGGCTCGCCGTCCCCGCCAGGACGGAGGCTGGGCGGATGTTCCGCATGTCTACGGTTCAACCTGCTGCAATTCAACCCGGGCGGAGGCGAGCAGATCCTGTACGGTGTGGAGCTTATACGCCTTCTCATAAAAGATGCGGCGGATACCGGTATTCACCAGTACTTTGAGACAATGGATACACGGGGTGTGGGTGACATAGATATCCGCCCCATTGATATTGGTACCGTTCTTTGCGGCTTGGGCAATGGCATTGATCTCTGCATGGATGGTCCGGTAGCAGTTCTGTTCGATCTCTCCGGTCGGCGTCTTTGATGCGTAAATCAGGCAGCCGACCTCGGTACAGTGGGGCTGTCCGGCTGGCGCGCCGTTATAGCCCGTGGTCAGGATATTCCGCTCGCGGACAATAACCGCACCAACTTTGGCCCGTTGACAGGTCGAACGCTCGGCCACCTGGCGCGTGATGGTCATGAAATATTGATCCCAGGAAAGGCGCTCGGTCATGGTTGGTACACCACCGTCCAGGGGGGTCGGGATGACGATAAGGGCTCGTGTTCGAGTTGGCCGGCCACTGGGATCACCTCCTCCCGGAGCGGGAAATCCGCCGATATGGTGATGGGAACGGGAGTAAAAGTCAGGACAAAGAGCCCGACGGTACACCAGCCATAGATGGTCTGCTTGCGATCAAGGGGCAATACCGGATCGGCTGTCGGCGGATGGTCGATCCCCAAGACGGCTAACAGGACGACCCACACAAACCAACCTTGCCAGCCCTGAAAGCCCAGCACCAGAATGACCAGCAGGAAGGCACGCGCTATCCAGCGGTGGGCCGGCCCGAAGAGGGAGTACACGACATGGCCGCCATCGAGCTGGCCAACCGGCAGTAGATTGAGAAAGGTGACAAACAGACCGAACCAGCCAGCGAGCGCAATGGGATGGAGGATGACTCTGACCTCGTCGGGAACGACGCCGAGCACAAGCGTGACCAGGGCGGAGAATAAGACGGAGTCGCCGAGAATGATGCCGCCCGAAAGCGGATCGAGCGGCCGCACCTCCGAGAGTGTCAGGCCGATGATCACCGCGGGAATGGCGAAGCAGACTCCGGCCCAGGGTCCGGCCGCGCCAATATCGAACAGTGCAGATCGATTGGCCGGCGCCGATTTCATCCGAATAAACGCGCCAAAAGTCCCGACAAAGAATGGCGGGCCAGGAATAAAATACGGCAAGCTGGCACAAACCCCGTGGATGCGGGCCAGGAAGTAATGCCCCATCTCATGGCTGAGGAGGATGAGTAGTAAGGTGAGGGCAAACGGCAGCCCCAACACTAGCGCAGACGGGTCGCTGAGAGGGTCTCCACCCGCCTGAAAGGTGCCGGCGAGCGTTGTGGTCAAGAGGGTTGCTCCAAACAAGATGATATGGATGGGCGGTATTGTTCTCGGTGGAACGATCCGGGAAGACACGAAAGATGGCGGAAAACTTGGCGGGCCGGAGTGATCGAGCGGTGGCTGCGTCATACCCTATATCCCAACTTATATGTCACCAGCCCCTTGGCGATCTGCTCTCCGGTCGAGGCCGCGACATCGACCTCAATAAAGACAAGACTCCGTCCACGCCGCAGGACACGGGCTTCAGCAATGAGGTCGACGGCGTGCGCTGCGGATAAATAGCTGACCGAGAGACCGGCTGTTGCACCACGGGTAGCGCTCGGGTCGGCCTGCGACCAAGCGGCAATAACCCCGGCGCTGTCAATCAGGGTCGCAATGACCCCACCGTGCACCACATCGCCAGCGGTTCGCAACTCGGGCCTGAAGGGCAGGCTGATACGGCAGAATTCCGGCGCCACCCTGTCGAGGCAAAAGCCCAGGAGCGTCTGAAATGGATCGAGCCGAGGCTGAAAATCGGTCACAACTGCGTCCAGGTCGGGCTATCGACAACCGGCACCGTCGATCCCCGCTCCACGCCTCTCTCCTGGAACGGGGCAATGATGGAAGGGAGACGGACCGGCTGATGGAGGGGGGACTCGGTCTCCTCTTGGTATGAGGGCCCAGGCAAGGGAGCGGGCTCTTCGGGACCGTCATAGGGGAAGAAGGTGACGGCAATAACAATGTACAAGAGGCACCATAGAGCCATGAACGGCGTCCGCTCGGTGAATTTAAGCGGGCCGATTTCAATCTCTTTTGTTCCTTGGGCGGCACGCAGCAAGAAGATGAGGGGAACGGCAATCAGCCCCGCCGCCAGCGCTGGATACAGCATAAACGAAGCGGGAGTATACGTTTCGCCAGCGTCAATATACGGCTTGAGTCGCAGGCCGGACACAATGGCCGCGGACAATATGGCCAAGGCGGTCACCAGCATCCCCAGGAGTTCTTTTTTCATACCTCCCCCAAACAAACAATCCAAGCGAGCGGAAGTCAAGGTGGCACAAATCGGCGCTGTCGGATACGCTCCGCTCACACCCCGCGGAGCGCCCCCGTTCGGTCCACGGGTGAGCGTGAGTCAAGACAGTGAAAGTTTCTAGTATCGAGTTTGCCGGCGCCGCGATGCAGCCGGGCCGCTATCCAAGACTCTCTCATCCGGAGGTCGCCTTTGCCGGACGCTCGAATGTCGGCAAGTCTTCGTTAATCAACCGGCTCCTGAACCAGAAAATTGCCCGGACGAGTCAGACTCCAGGCCGCACACGACAGCTCAATTTTTTTACCATCAACCAAATCCTGACCTTTGTCGACCTGCCCGGCTACGGCTATGCCAAGGTTGCCAAGTCTGAGCGGACGGCCTGGAAGCGGCTGATTGAAGACTATCTGATACACGCGCCGAACCTGTGCGGGGTGGTCATCATTCTCGATATCCGACGCGGTCCGGAAGCAGAGGAGGCCGCCCTGGCCGACTTTCTCGCCTATCATAACCGCCCTTTTCTCTTTGTGGCCACCAAATGTGACAAGCTCAAACGCAACCAGCGGGAAAAGCAACGTCAAATCCTGACGCGGCAAATCAAGGGTGGGCCCCTGCTGCTTTTTTCCGCTCGGGACGGCCAGGGCACGAGTACTCTATGGCAGGCGCTGTTCACGCTGGCCGCCGTCCAGTCCGCGGCACTCGAAACGAAGAGAATCTCAGATGCCTAGCGTTTCGACCATCATACCGACCTATAATCGCCCCACTTTTCTGCGTGAGGCGCTGGCCTCCGTCCTGGCTCAGACGTATCAGGACAGCGAAACGATTGTCGTCGACGACGGCTCGACGAACGCCGCCCGGGAGGCAACCCGGCAGATCGTCGAAGAATATGCTCGCGCCCGGTCCCGTCCCATACGCTACCTTTTCCAGCCTCATCGGGGCGTATCCGCCGCTCGCAATCGGGGAGTGGCCGCCAGTCAGAGCGAACTCCTCGCCTTTCTCGATTCCGATGATGTCTGGCAGCCCGAGAAAGTGGCCCACCAAGTCGCTTTTTTTGAAGCGCAACCGACCGCGCAGATTTGTCAGACCCAGGAAACCTGGCTTCGTCATGGCGTTCGGGTCAATCCACGTCATAAACATAGAAAACCCCATGGTGATATTTTTGTCCAAAGCCTCGTCTGCTGCCTGGTCAGTCCTTCGGCCGTCATGCTGCGTCGGGCATTGTTTGAACGGATGGGAGGTTTTGACGAGCAGCTCCCGGCCTGTGAAGATTATGACCTGTGGCTGCGGATTAGCGTACAGGAGCCGGTCTACTTGGTTGATACACCTTTGGTCCTGAAACGCGGCGGTCACGCCGACCAATTATCCCGTCGGTTCTGGGGAATGGATCGTTTTCGGCTTGTGGCGCTCCGCAAACTGCTCGATTCGGGCCGACTCTCTCTCCGGCAACGTCAGGCCACGCTCTCCACGCTCCATAAGAAGTGTAGAATCCTGGCTCATGGCGCACGCAAACGGGGCAAGTCGACGGAACCCTACCTGGCCCTGATGGCACGTTATCCTTGCACGCAAAAGGAGTCATATGGCGACACGGGATGAGCGGGAGCAAGTGCCACGGATCGTCGCCTATGCCCGGCACAAACGCTTGAGCGCAACGACGCTCACACGCTGGCAGGCATGGCCGGCAACAGACCGGGCGGCGCTCCTCTCCTTGCTGCAAGACCTCCAATGCGGCGAGAATCATCTCAAAGACTTGCTCGATTGGTTCGAGGAAATTGCTGCGCGGGAGGAACAGACTGTCGCCGACATTCTCGGGCGGCAAGAACTCCGCAGCGCACGGGCGACACCGGGCTCACGCCACGACAAACTCAAAGCGGTCAAAGCAACGTTGCGCACGATACGCTACCCACGCCTGACTCGT
This sequence comes from uncultured Binatia bacterium (SeqCode), assembly GCA_965116085.1. GTDB lineage: Bacteria > Desulfobacterota > Binatia > Bin18 > Bin18 > Bin18. The sequence goes on along the minus strand of OZ220487.1, from coordinate 1,332,333 downwards.
TTGGAGGAAAATGTTCGCCAGGCGGTCAAAGCCCTCGACTTGGGCAGGACAGGCAAGGTCTCTTTCCCACCAGACTTTGAGGGCGATGAGGTGACGCTCACCCTAACGGTCCGCAATGTTCATGCGCTCCGGGACGTGCTCTCCCAACTTCAGCAGCGGCTCGACGACGGACGCTTTCAGCGCATGTTCGACGCCCTGGATGAGGTGTGAGTCCTGCGGCATAATAGACGGCGATGTACCGACCGACTGAAATCTGTATCGAACGTGGCGAGGAGAAGGCTCCGGTCGTTCAACGGGCTTTAGCCAGACTGCCGGAGCTGCCTGTCCGCATTGTGGGAAAGGACTGGGAGCGGCAGGCGGCACCTCCGGTGGGCAACGACCCGTTCGGGGCTGGCAAGCGTCGCCTGTTCTTTACCCGCCGGCGTGCCCGATTTCTCGAACATTGTCCGGCCGGCACCCCTGGGCTGGTGTGCTGCAACTATCTGGTCGTCACTCCGGTCTCCAACTGCCCAATGGATTGCAGCTATTGTTTTTTACAAGAATATCTTGCCAATAACCCCCTCCTTAAAGTCTTCACCAATAGTGACGATCTGCTGAATGAAGTCGCCCAGGTCGTCGACCGTCAGCCGTGGAGACAGTTTCGGATCGGGACTGGTGAACTGTCCGACAGTCTCGCCCTGGATGCGCTGGTCGGTTTCTCGACAGACCTGGTCCCCTTTTTCGCGGCTCGAAAAAACGTTTTGCTCGAACTCAAAACGAAGAGCGACTGTGTTGACAATCTGCTCAGGCTCGAGTCGGCCGGACGGGTCGTGGTGTCGTGGAGCCTGACGCCCCCGGCTATTGCGGATACGGAGGAGCACGGCACGGCGTCTTTTGCCGACCGCTTGCGGGCCGCCTGCCGCGTCCAGCAGGCTGGCTATAAACTAGGTTTTCACTTCGACCCGCTCATCGAATATCCCAACTGGGAGGCGGATTATCAGCAGGCGCTGGAGCAGGTCTTTACGACCGTTGACCCGTGTGGAGTAGCCTGGGTCAGTTTCGGCAGCCTCCGCATCACCCCGTCCCTACGGAAAGTCATCCGCCACCGCCGCCCGCAGACCCGCATCTTGTCCGGCGAGCAGGTCTTATGCGGTGATGGGAAATGGCGCACCTTTCAGGCCTTGCGCGTCAAGATGTACCGCAACCTCGTCACTCAGTTGAACCGCCTTGCGCCCACGGTTCCGGCGTATATGTGCATGGAAACCGCCCCGGTGTGGCAAAAGGTCTTCGGGCGCGTGCCGGGCTGCGACAAGGATGTTGCTCGGTCCCTGACCGAGCCGAATCTGAGCCACTAGGAGCACCCCTGAGGTCGGACAGGCGGAGCAATTGACAGACTGGGAGGCGCTCTGGTAGCTGTCGGAGGACTTCATTATACCGACCGGGGAGGCAGCATGGCAATTGATGGACGAGAGCTACGCAACGCGATGGGGCTGTTTGCAACCGGAGTTACCGTCATCACCACGAAAGATGCCACGGGAAAGCCGTTCGGCCTGACCGCCAATGCGTTCAGCTCACTGTCTCTGGACCCCCCGATGCTTCTCATCTGTGTCGATAAAGGCGTGGACTGCTACCCCTGTTTTGAGGAATCCAAGGTCTTTGCCGTCAACTTCCTGAGCACGGCGCAAGAAGAGTTGTCCACCCGTTTTGCAACAAAAGGCATTGAGAAGTTTGCCGGCTTATCCTACAGCCTCGGAGAACTCGGGGTTGCTCTCCTGGAGGGAGCGCTGGCGCATTTTGAGTGCACCGTCGCCCACGCCTACGAGGGGGGGGATCACACCATCTATGTTGGAGAGATTCAGCAACTCGTGACCGCACCGGGCGACCCACTCCTCTTTTATCAGGGAAAATATCGCTCCCTGGCCCCGCGGTAGTCTCCCATGAGACCGCAGCAGCACCTTACAAGACCTCTTTGGACTGGACGTTTCCTGCAGCGTCAATATCGTACACCACCGGGACACCGGTTCCCAACTCAAGATTGAGGACGGCCTCTCGACTCGACCGGTCGAGATACATGATGATCGAACGCAGGCTATTGCCATGCGCCGCCACCAAGACATGCCGTCCGGCCCGGACCGTTGGGAGAATCCGGTCTTTCAGATAGGGCAGAGTCCGTGCGGCCGTGTTCTCCAGGCTTTCCCCCCCCGGTGGAGCAATATCATAGCTCCGTCGCCAGAGTCGCACCTGCTCGTCACCAAACTTCTTGGCCGTTTCGGCTTTATTGAGTCCCTGCAGGTCGCCGTAGTGGCGTTCGTTGAGCGCTTGGTTCTGTTCGACGGGAAGGTGCGGTTGCCCGAGCACCTCCAAAACCAATTCGAGCGTCCGGATGGCGCGCTGAAGCACCGAGGTGAACGTGGCATCAAATTGCAGGCCGGCGGCTTTGATCTTTTCTCCGGCTTGTCGAGCCTCCTCCTCGCCTTTTTCCGTCAGAGCAACGTCAACCCAGCCGGTAAAGCGGTTTTCCAGATTCCATTGTGATTGGCCATGCCGAAGGAGTACAAGGTATGCCATCTCTATCTCCGAGTTTCCCCAGCGTCCTCCAGACCCAGGGGCGAGGCTTCAGTCTTTCCGCTCGCCATACCAGTCCGGCTTTCTCCGGGCAAGCGGGGCGGGCGCCGCATATGGGTTGCGGTAATCCGTAGCTTGACGGCAGCCCTGGACGAGCGGAATGCAGCCTAGCCTGCGAGCCGGCGGATGACGAGTTCCGCAAGATAGAGGGTCATGGCAAGGGGGATGAGATACGGCCAAAGCGGCCGCTGCTCGGCCGGCCCAAGCGGCGGGCCGAGAATCGCCAAGTCCGGGTTCAGTACGCCGCCCGTGGCCTCGGCCAGCGTTTCCAAAAGGCGGAGATTGGACTGAGGCCGGGGGACTTCACGCGGCCGGAGACGGGGCAGCGTGTAACCGAGCGGCCCGAATCGCTCCCCGCTGGGAAGGGTGCCCTCAAGGCTATAGTCCCCGGACATGCGAGTGTCGTACTTGCCTTGATAGTGGCCGGGCGCCAAACGTTCGAAAAACAGGCGAGCGGTCGTCCCATCCGGAGCCGTCAGCGTTGCCGTGACTGTTGCGTCGGTTGTGGCTGACTCCTGCGTCCCATAGAAAAAAGCTTCGACCGACAGCCCCGTCTCATCGTGCCCGACCTCAACGGAAAACGGAGAGGTGTGCTGTCCATTGTGTCCGCCTCCCTCTTCTCGGGCAAAACTCCAGCGGACGGTTTGATTCCAGAACTGGCTGTAGCGGTCCCAGTCTATCCACGGTGCCGACCAACGCCCGTTCGCATCCGAGGTGAATGCCGCTACCCTGCCCCGGCCGTAGGACCAGGAAGCTAACAGGGGTAGCTGCTTATCTGCATCCTGGACCGAGAGGTCTGCCCGCGCTCCCTTTTTCAGTCTGGTTTGCACATAGCCTTTCACTGCCGGCAGTCGCCGTTGGGCTAAGCCTTGCAACAGAGGAGAATGTGGGTTCGGAATGGGGTGCAGGAGCCGCTCAACCATAGTCTTTTCTTCCGGTTCCTCTTCCAACTCATCAAGGAAGAGGGCGGGTAGGGTCAACGGGTCGGTTGTGTGGTGGAATGTTCCGCCCCCGTAGTCTGCCAGACGAGATAACAGACGCAGGTTTGCTTGTTTGCCCACGGCAATGGTTGAAATCGTGATCTTGAGGTCGTTCCGCAGCACTGAGGCAAGATCCAGATAGTCGCTCCCGCTGCCACCGGTTTCGCCGTCGGTCAGGAGCACAATATGTTTGCGGGTGGCATGCTGACGTTCCAGTTGGCGTTTGGCCTCATGCAGGGCGGGCAGCAGGAACGTCCCCCCGGACGGCTTTAAGCGGTCAAGCCGGTCGTCAAGCCGGGCACGTGCTTTCCCCAAATAGTCGAGTGGGACCACCACAAACGGGGTTTTGTCAAAACCGATGACCCCAAACAGGTCAGTATCTGCCAGGTTCCGAGCAACCGCCCGGGCCCCCGATTTCGCGTACAGCAGTTTCTGCTGTTTCCGCATACTGCCGGATTTGTCGATGATCAGCAGCATGGCCGTCCGCTGCTCCTCCTTTTGAGGGGGGACGAGCCGCACGGGGAGAGTTTTCTCAATTGTCGTGCCAGCGTAGTGGCCCAGACCGAGGCTGTTTTCTCCGCCGATCATAATGAGACCGCCCCCGTTTTTGACATAGGCGCCCATCCCCCGCGCAAAGACCGCGGGGAGTTGTCGGTAAGCAACGTTATTGAGGATCACCGCCGTAAAGGTGTCGAGCGCAGGTACAGCGACGGGCTGGGCATGCAGGGTGAGAGCCGTGACGGCGAGTCCACGCCTGCTTAAGGCCTGTTCGAGATAGCGATTGTCCCGCGATGTTGCACTGAGCAGCAAGACGCTCGACTGCGGCGCAACCTGCACCCACGCGGTTGCCTGATTGTCGTATGGAAGGGCGTCAGGTTCCTCAGGATACGGGGTGAAACTCGCATGCAGGGGGACGAGTCCGCTGCCGGATAACCGCAGCGAATGGGTGAGGAGGGAGGTTCCTGGGCGGAGTTCGGTTTCCTGCTGCCATACGACAGTATCGCGCTCGCGCACCACCAACTCACCCCGTACAGGTCGAAGAGCGGTATTCTCCAGTGCAATCGCAACCTCGATATCGTCTCCGCCCGAGGTGGACTGCGGTGCACCAAAACGCCGGAGTGCGATATTGGGCGTACGCTCTTCTGGAGGCGGGGGCAGTGGGTAGAGACGGAGCCCCTGATTTGCCAGCGTAGGGAGCAGGGCGGTTACCGCCCCCTGCGTTTCCCAGCCGTCGCTCAAGACATAGACCGGCCGGGGTTGGGGTTCCTCCAAGAGCTGGCTCAGGGCAGCCTCAATATTTGTCTCTTCAGGCTCCACTCCTTCCTGGGGGAGGGCCAAAAGAGGAGGAATATCCTGCCAGGCTAACCGCTGGCTCCTCCCCCCGAAGAGCACAATCGGGGTGTCCGGAGCAGGCCGGATATGGTCTGTAATCGTCTGCTGCATCCACTGCCGTTGGGGTGCGGTCAGGCTGTCTGAAACGTCAATGACCAAGATGGGGGAAACGGGTTGCTGTTTGCCTCGGGTAGAGGGACCAGCGGTTGCAAGGATGAGCACGATCAGGAAAAACCCACGAAGCACCAAACTGGGCAACGGAGGACGCCGACGGGAAGCAACATATGGCAAGAAGAGGAAGAAGGGGACCGCAACGAGCCCATACAGCACAGCCGGTCGGCTCCAGTCCAGCGGCGGCAACAGGTCGGTCGGCAGCGTCAGGCCTTCCATCGTCGCACCCACCCATTCAATGCTGTTCTTGGGCCTTCTCTTTTCGAGCAACCCACCACCACTCCAGACTACACAGGACGAGCACGGCGAGCAAAAGCCACGGCCAGACGGGCCGCTCATATATGCGGCCTACACGGTCTGTCTGGAGGAGGCGAGGCGACCCGCTGGATTCGTCGACCACCAAGGAGAGCGGCCGGCCCAGATCAGTCTCTTCCGGGCTCAGAAGATTGACGGCCACGAGACGGTCCACGCCATTTTCACGAAAAGCATACACCCCCTGCCGCTCCAATGAGAGGGCGCGCTCGACCGGGTGAAAGTCGGTCTCCTGAGGAAATCGAACGCGCAGCGGCGAGTCCGTTTGCCCGGCCGGAGGAGACGATGTGCCCAGCACAGCACCTGTTTTATACGGAGCGGATTGGGAGGCGTGGTCCGAGAGCCAGCCTAAAATGTTTAGCGTCAAAATGGAGGCCGGCAGGTTGCGCATGCCCAGGTAGGGCAAGAGGTCGAATCCGGCCACGACATAACGCCGCCCGGCCCGCTCTCCGGCCAGCAGGAGCGGACCGACCGTACTCTCGATAATGGGCGTATTCCACCCGGAGGGGCGCAAGGCTTGGGCATAGGCTGGGGTGAGTAAAGGAAAGGTGACATACGAGGTCAGGGGGTGACCGCGGGTCCAGTGGGTGAGCACGGGCTGCTGCGTGCGCTGCCCGAGGGAGAAGAGGCGGTTGTCGTCGGGCGGCAAAAAAAAGGCCGCCGGCATCGGTGGCAGTGCTTCTGGTGCGGTCAGGTGAAAGAGGATGCATATGAACTCGGAGGCTGACGTGAGCGTGGCGGGGTCATAGTCCTGGGGGGTCATCAGCCTCAATTTGATGTTTGGTATCTGCCCAAGACTGTCTCCGACCTCAGGCGTTGGGCTGACGAGCAAGACGGCCATCTCCTCAAGAGGCGGCAGAACAGCGTAGGCTTCGTTATCAACAGCCAGCCCGTCTTTGTCCGGGCCTTCCCCCTCACCAAAAAGAATCCGGGCTCGGTAGCTCGTCGAGAGCGGAAGCCGGGAAAAGGAGAAGGTCGGTGGTACTGGCTGTCCGACCTGCCGGGCGGCGAAACGCTGCCGGGTCTGGCCATCTTCGATGACAACCTGCCTCAGAGGCAACTGGGAGAGGGCGTCCTCGGTAGCGTGTATGCCAACCGTGGCGTGAATCTCGTCTGGGAAAAATGGACTCCGGTATAAACGGAATGTACTTATGCCGATATTGGGCTGGGCAGCGCCCAGCGTCACCGTACGGAGGATCTGCCCGGACATGTATCCACCGGGGGGCTGTGCGACGGAGCGGTCAGTCACGAACAAGGCGTGCTCAAAATCGTGATCGCGCAAGAGCCGGGCAAAAAAGGCGGAGAGCGTTGCATCGCTCGGGTCGGGGGCATCACTGACACGCAGACGCTCCAACACGGCCTGCATATCGGAGCTGGCCGTGGTAGGTCCTTCAGTACTCCCCGAACCGGCGAGAGGACCGAGCAGATCCTCGGGAACCGCGCCAAGGGGATTGGTGGTGAAAATACTGGTACGGTACCCGGCCGGGGTGTTTGCCAGTTCCTGCTGAATTTTCTCTTTGGCCACCTCAAAAAGCGAAGCTTGGCCTGACGGGCTGCGCGCCTGCATACTGGCCGAGGTGTCGAGGACGAGCGCAGTTTTTCCGGCGGTGTCATATTGCAAGACCGGACGGGCAGCCATGGCAACCAACAACAGCAGGATGAGGAATTGGAGCAGAAAGAGCGGAGGCAGCCGGAGTCTGCCCCACAGGCGCCGCCGCGCCGAGGGAGAAAGATTCTGGTAGAGAAAGAGGGCCGGGACGACCCGACGCTGATGGCGCGGGCGGAGCAGATATGGCACAAGCAGCAAGGGGAGTGCAAGCAGGAGTGAGAAGGCAGCCGGAGAAAGAAAACTGAACTGCATGGGACTCAGCGCGAGGACATGGGCGTCTAATTACATCAGTAGCCCCATCTCCGGCAACTCGCGTAAGATGAAGTGGGGGATGTCTTGATGGGTAATAAAACGGGCATAGTGAACACCGGCCTGGTGGCAGGAACTCTGGAGTTCTCGATTGTGTCGGTCCAAGCGCTGCATATAGGTCTGTTTGGCCCGAGTGTCGAAGTAGACCACGCTTTCTGCCCCGCTTTCGCTGTCCGTCAGGCGGGCTCCACCCGGAAAGAGCGGCGGGTCAATTTCCTCACGGCCGAGAATCTGAATAAGCGCCAGGTCAAAGTTTGCGCCACGCATCAGATTCAGACTGGTGCGGACATCGGACAGAGGAAATAAAAAATCAGAAATCCACACCGCCTTGCCCGGATGGTGGGACTGCTGCAACTGCTGCGCCAGCGATTGGACGACGCTGACCCGCCCCGCCGGACGGTAGCTGTCAAGAAATTCCGCAACAGTGCTCAAACGCTGGCGGCCTCGGAAGAACGGCGTTGTTGATGGGGCCGCCGTATCCATGCTCAGGAGAGAGAGTTTGACGGCATCATTACTGGCCAGAACGACATGGGCCAGCGAGAGGACGATATCCCGAGCGGCCTGGACCTTTCCGTCTTGAGCGGGGTGGGCCATAGAGGCGCTTCCATCCAGGAAGAGTGAGGCGTAGAGGTCCTCTTCTTCTTGAAATTGTTTGATGTAGAGTCGGTCGGTCCGGCCGTACAGATTCCAGTCAATATAGCGCAGGTCATCGCCGGGGGTGTAGCGACGATAATCCACAAATTCGAGCCCCGCTCCACGGCGCAGCGAAACATGGCCGCCGGGACGGCTGCCAAGAAAGCGACGGCGGGTCTGCATGCGTAATGTTTCCAGCCGAGACAAATAGTCTGACGTAAATAACGGCGGTAACATCCGGGCTCCTGTATCACTGTTCCATATCGAAACTTATACCAGAAGATAGTGGAACATGGACGGCATGGCGAAGTACGTTCCGCTCCTCCGCAGCGGCAGTGTCTCCTTTGTATCCCATCACGGTTTTCCTCCTATGGCTTTGCGGAATGCGGTGACAAGCCCAAGATTGTCGCGGGAGGAAGCAGGGGAAGACGCCCTCAAGCTGGTCGCCCCGCGGGAAGCCGCGTCGGAAACGCTTGAGCCGCCGCATCCGCCGGGCGACGTCCTTCCGTTTCGTGTCCAATGCCTGCTCCCATGCCCCGGGTTGCCTTGGGGGCTCCAGCTCCAGGCCCCGGGCCCGCGCCCAGCTCACGGGGCGCGGGCCCTGCCTCAGCTTGCTCCCTCACCAGACCGTAGCCCATCTGTGGCCTTGCGGCATGCGTTGCCGGGGCGGTTCGGCCACGGCGCTGGAGAGGTGATTCCATGCGGCGCTCCCCGGCTCGAGAGGGAGGCGGGGGGCGCGGGCTCGCGCGAGCGGGTGGAGCCGGACTCGGCAGGCCCGCCAAGGGCGGGGCGGCGAGCGCGCCTCCCCGGGGGATCCCCCGGGGGCCCCCGCGGGGGCGGGACGCAGGATCTGTTCCGCCAGCAGGGCGCCCCGGAGCTTGCCAGCGAGCCCCGCCTGGGTGCTTGCGGCAGAGGCCCCACCCGGGCCCGCGCCGTGAAGCGGTGGAAGCCCGGTGCGCCCGGCCCGCGCGGGCGAGACCATGCGAGGCCCGCGACGGGCCAAGGCGGGAACCCGCCGCCATCGCGCGCGCAGGCGAAGGTCGCCGAGGCCGCCCCCGCCGCCGCTCGACGGCCGCCGCCATCGCGCGCGCAGGCGAAGGGGCGCGGCCGCGGGTGGGTGCCCGTGCGCACGGCCTCCTGGCGCTGCTGGCGGGGCACGCTGCGGAGGGCCGGCGGCGGCTTGCGGAGGGTCCCGCCCCCGCCCCCGCGAGGCCGTCGCGTCCGCGCGGCCGTGTTCTCCAGGCTCTCCCCGGTCCCGCCCCGCCCCCGCGAGGCCGTCGCCGACGGTCACTGCGGGCCAGGATCCCCCGCCGCCGACCCGCTTGCGGGGCGAACGGATATGTAGTCAAACAAGCATCGCACAGTATTAACGAGACCCGCACCCGCAAGGCGAACGGCGTGCCGGCGGGGGTATGAAGCGGCCGCGACCCGGTGTGCCCCCGCCCGGCGGCGCCCTGACCGCCGGCAGACCCTACCTGGACGCGGCCCGCCGCGGGCGGATACCCCCGGTCGGCCCGCACGAAGGCGCCCTCGGCGACGGAAACATGGGTGAAGGGCGCTCCCGCGCCCGACCCTTTGGGCACCGGGAGCTTGAAGAAATCGCAGGCCAGCGACGGAAGACACACGCTGGAGGGCAGACGCCACCGCGACCCGGTCTGGCCCGGTTCCGTCACCGGCGGCGCGGCGAACGCCCTGACCTGGAAACCGCCAGGGACCGACCGCGCACCCCCTTATTCGCGAAACAGGGCGATGCACAAGGCCCGGAGTCCACCGGCCGACTTCCGCCGCCGCTTCACCAAAGCGACGGCCGACCAGTCCGACAGGTGCGCCTTCCGGGCTCGGACCACGGGCTCGCGCCGCGAGGGCCCGCCCGCCAGATGCAGGAACAGCACCCGCCGCACGGCAGCCAGCGACTTGTCCTTGCGCAACTCCTTCAACACCCCCGTCTCGCGCGCAAGCGCCGGCCGGCCAGCCGGCAACAACGACACCCCTACCTCCCCGTCCTCGTTCCTCACCGCCTCCTCGCAGCGGGCGACTGCGCACCATACAAGAAGCCAACACCATGAACAAGTTAACGCTTATGGGGGGCACCCCGCTAGGGAATCACTTGCTCCTCGGGCACGGGCCTAATCGCCCGCCACCACCCCATCCCTGATGACGGGATTGGCGAGAGGGCTGACCGAGCCCGTGGTCCTGGCCAACCCCGCGACCCATGGGGGAAGGCATCTCGTTGCTGGCAAGATCGACAAGTAAGGAAGATCAATCCCGCGACCCACGGGGGGGAAGGAGGGGGGGGGGTTGACACGCTGTAGCAGTGAGGTTAAATTCCGGCGCCAAGTCACAAAACTGTGAAGGAGAGACACTGTGACTATTGACCTCCACCCCCACATCGCCTGTCCCCGACCGAGTGCTTCCGGCGCGCCGCGTCGCCCCGGCGGACGACTCCGCACCCCCGGGCGCCTGAAGGGCTGGGCCGCCGCCAGTGCCCTCGCGGTCCCGTTGGCCTCGGTCCCCGTCGTGCTGGCGCCGACCCCGCTACCGGCTCAGTCTGCCGCCTCGGTCCGGCCCAGCCCGCCCCGCCCCCTGCCCGTTGCCGTCGGTGACACCGAGGCGTTGTTGACCTGGACCGCTGGCGGCCCCGGCGTCGGAGGGGTGTGTACGGCGACATCCTATTACGTGGATATTCTTGAACCCAACGGCAGCCTTGTGGCAGCGTCACCCCTATTGTCCCCCCCTGCTTCGGGCACCCTTCAGTGGTTCGTGGACGGGTTGGCCCCCGCCACCGCCTACCGGGGCGAAATCACGGCCTACGGCGCCGCCTGTGATGGATACTCGACGGGGACGGTCGCCCTCACGACCACCGGGGCCAGTGCCAGCAGCGATCCGACCGCACCGGCGGGCAACGCGAAGCAACGGCCCTTCCCGGTGCGCACCTTGCGGAACCAGGTGTCGGGCACCTCCGCGACCGTGACCTGGGGGGTGCCCCGCGCCGACGCCAGCCCCCACCGGTGCCGCACGAGTACCCCTCCAGCGTACGGTTGGTATCTCTACGACGAAACCGCCGACAAGATCATCAAGGAAACAAACGTGGACGGCCGGAGAAGCCAGACGTTCAGCGGGCTGACGCCGGGCACCAAGTATGTCTTCCGCGTGTTCGCCTACTCGGCTGAGTGCGACGCCCACTCGGTGTCCTCCGAGGTGGCGTGGACGCAGCCGCCCCGTTGTCCGTTACCTCCTTTTGGCTATGTGGGCCCGAATTACCCCAACTGACGGCAGGCTCTCGCGCCCGGGCATCCCGAGCGGTATGAATGGTGGCGTTGGAAACACTGTGCCGAAACCGTTGTCCCGGGTGTCCACCTGACCGGCAGGCGGTCTTCATTCTCGAAGAACAACGTTCGCCCATTGTGCAGAAACTGGAATCGTGTCGATTGGAAAAGACGGTGAAGGTATTGGAAAACCACCTCCACCGTCGGGTCTCCCTGCTCACCAGTGGATTTTCCGCCGTCTATATCTAGGAGATCAGTTCCTCAGCTTTGACGCGTTCCCCACGGCGATGCAGTATACAACCCGACTGCGAGAGCACCGGCCTTGTCAGCCTGCGCTGGATACTATCGAGCTCGCCATCGCCGATGTCCACAAGCTCGCCGACGCGATGAAGCGGCAGGAGGAGCAGCGAAGCGGTGAAGGCAGTCCGGGGACTGATCAAGCGCCCTGTGCTCCCCCCCCCCCGCGAGAAGTGGGGCGAAGACCGGGGCCCTGCCTAGCTTCTGTCGAACCGGGCTTGACCCCGCCCCGGATGCCCGGCCCCCTCGGGCTCCGCGCCACCCTGCCGGCCCCAAGCCCCGCGCTCTCCGAGAGACCCTCAAGACCCCAGAGGCACCAGCGTCCTGCTCCAGTTACCCGAAAGATCCGCCTCCCCCCTAAAGGGGCCTTCGCCAAACTCCAGGTGCCCCTGCAAAAGGCCGCGGCCCGCACCGGCCAAACCCGCTGTGCGGCCCCCGACGCTCTCAACGCCAGCCCCCGGACGCCCGCAGCTTCTTCCCTAACAGGCGGATATGAACCCGAATGAAGCGAATCTGCCCTAGAGGCGGCGGGAGCTACCCGGATAATTCCTCCCAATCGGGATAACCTGATCGTATTCTTGCGTGTCGGTCCCCCGGAAGTACGAGAAATTGAGGCCGACCACCCCCAGGCTCTCCTTTATCGATTGCCCGTTTTGCGTCGTGTCCTCTCCCGGAGGAAAAACTCTCCCCAGCCCCGTGGCTTCCGCGCCGGTGTTCGTCATCACCCCCGCCTCGCTCGTAACCTCCACCGTGTTGTTGAAGAGCCGGAACGCGCCCGACGAGGCCGCCAAGGTCCCCACCTGCTCCCCGTTGCACGAGAGTACCGTCTGGCCCGCCGCCACCTCCAGCTCCACCTCCTGCGCCAGCGCCACCGGCAGGAACATACAGGTATTGACGTTCCGATCCAGCCGTACCTCCCGCGCTTCCAGCACCACTTTCCCCTGCCCGTCGAACACCAGCAGGCTGAGCGGGTCCGTGCCCGCCACCTTCTCCCCGTCGGCGTCCGTCCCCGTATAAGTGAGATGATTCATCGGCAACGTCAGCACCAGCTTCGTCCGGCTCCGCACGTTCTTGTCGTCCAGGGCCGTCCACCCGCCGACATAGACCGATCGCTGGGTACCGGCGATTGTACAGTCGTGTCCCGTATTCGTTAAGGCCAGATAGATCGCCTCTCCGTTCTCTCTCTTCTGCGAGGCACTCCCATCATTCTGCGTGGTCCAGCACCCGTCTCCGTCATCCCCAGCCGCCGTCATGAGCCCCGCTGGGACAGCATCCTTCCCACAGGTGACCAACGGGGTGGCGAGGTAGGTCGACGAGAAACCAGAGACCGCCGAGATCAGCGTCGCCGACCCGCTGGCCAGGAATTGAACCGCCCCGTGGTCGGGCTCGGTATCCGCATCCGACCCGTCCACCAGCCCCTTCGTCGGCGCGACCCACGCGTCCAGCCACCCACTGCTGACGCCGCCCAAGGAGACCACCTCCCCCGGCTTCGGGGTGGACTGCACCGGCGCGTTACGAGCTGGCGGGTCCAACTCGACCTGCGCGTCACATCCCCCCGGGTCCACCACCGTGAGCCCCGCCTCACTGAGCGTGGCCGTCCAGGAGTTGGCGGGCAGGAAACAGATCTTGAGCGAGGCCACCACCTTATTCATCGCATCCCGTACGGCCACCTTGACCACGACTTTTTCCTCCATGGAAGTATCAGCCATCACCCCGGCGGGCCGGTGCAGATGCACATTCGTGTTCGTGGCGTTCTCGGTCGACCAGTAGGGGAACAAGAGATGGGTGGCTATCCCGTTAAACGACGTGACGTAGGGATGCACAGCCTCAGCGGGGGGAGGGGGGACAAGCCCAAGGGTTGTCATCGCATTTGATTTTCTCAGCACCACTGGAACGACCCGCCTGCGGTTTGGCCGACCTGAGACCATGGCCCCACGCTCTTGCCGCCGGTTATCAGCAACGAGGGGGAACGGTGAAGATGGGTCGGCCAGCCATTGAAGGGGGAATATACCCCTCCACGTTGCCCCGGTCAATTCTGCCTTCCTGAGCGACCGGACCAAGCGGATAGGCTGGCGGATCCGGGTTAACAGGCCCTAGCCTGCCCATCCGTAAACGTCTATGGCAGCAGATTGTAAAACGTAAAATCCGGGAACAGATTACGGCCCTACAAGACTGTGGGATTGACAGCGCGCCTCTCCGACGGCTGGAGACTGCGGTCAAGTCTGGAGACAGTGAAAATTGTGAAGCACAGGCCACTCGGACTTACTGGTCGCTACTCATGGGCGATAGCTTTCGGCGCAGTGATGATGGATTGAGTATAAATGCTTTACTGAACTATGGCTACGCCATCATGCGAGCTGTAGTTGCACGGGCCCTAGAGCAGCATCCGATCCTGTGGGGCGGTATCCCGCGGCGTTGACGGAGGTGTGGCCTTCTGGGGGAGAGCAGGGTGGTGAGAGGTGGCTGCTGGCGGTCCCCAAGCCGGCGCCGGTGTGTGCTGCGGCCTTGGCGGCGGCGGGCCTTGCGCGGTGCGCAGGCAAGTACGAGGGGAGTGCCGGCGGAGCGGTCTGGAGGCCGGCAGAGGAGGTGGGCGCCGGCGTTCTCCCTGCTCTTGCGGGCCTGGGGCCCCGTATGGCGGGAGCGGGGGTCCAGGACGCGGAGGGCGCCGGGGCGCAGTGTGGGGGCGCGGCCCTCCTTGAGGTAGGGTTCGCAGGCGTCTCGGTCGAGGGCGCCGGGCCGCCCGACGGGGGCGCTCCTGCCGCGCCGCGTGAGGCCAGCGACGCAAGGGGTGGTGTGCCCGGGTCCGGGGGGGCCAGCCCGGCGCAGGCGCGCGCCGCGCGGGGCCCAGCCGGGGGGGCCAGGGGGGTCGTGGCCCCGGGCTCGGCGAGGACCCCCCCCCCGGGCGGGGTCAAGACCGAGTTGACGGGGGCACCCGGCGGGCCACGGGTTCCGCCCGGCCGGGCGGTCCGGCGCCGCCACGGGGCCGGGCTTTGTTGGCGCGGGAGGCCATGGCGCCCAAGGACGCGCGGGCGCGCCTCGGAGCGGCAGACCAGCCCCCGCGCCCCGAGAGCCGCGCGCACCTCCGCAAGGGTCATGGCCAGATCCTCCTCAAGACGGGGCCGGCGCCCGTCGCGCGGCGCCTCAATCCGGCCCGCGCGACGGGCGCCGCCCAGCACCTGCGGGCGCGCCGCGCCGGGCGCCCGGTCCCCGGTGCGCCCACCGGCTCCCGCGCGCCGCGCGCACCCCGACACCCACGCCCGCCGCCCCGTGGCGCATGCCCGCGCCAACCGCCGATCGCACGCGAAGGCGACGAGCCAGGGCAAGCGCGCTCGCCCTCCACGCCGGCCTCCTCACCCCGGCCGACCTCGTGCATCACCAAGCCAAAGCGCCGTGAAGCCCCCGACGATTCGATCAGATCACGCTCTAACAGCACGGCCTGGGTCTGGGCATCCTCCTCCGCCGCGGCGGAAGCCTCCCAGGTTTTTCCCCGGCCCATTCGCTACGAAGCATGAACAAGCAGCCCGCCCCCGACTTGCACAAACTTGGGAGCGGATCCAAGCAAACCGCTATGATCGGCGCCAAGACGGCGGGCCACCCGGACGAGACTGGGCTGCTGACGGACAAGGCTCGGGGCTACAACTCGGGGAGGCGTTCCTGGCACAGGCGGGCCTCCCCGTCCCTTTCTCTCACTACCAAGTTGAGGTGTCATACCAGCGGCCATGGGTCAGAACCGCTAAGCCTCGCTCGGCGGAGGTTCCCCCTTTCGGGGCGAGGCCCCGACTCGGGGGCCAGGCGACGGAGGGAGGGCTCTGCTCTCGGTTCCCATCCACGACCGTTGGTATTACGACCTCAATTGAGACATCACCCGAGCAGCCCTTGCTGCTGGCTCAGACCTACCGGCCCGGCCTGTTCTTCCGCAACCTCGACATCTTTGCCGGTACGGTCATGGATGTGGGCAGCAGCAACGAGGTCGCTGCTTGCGGGGCTGCACATATGGGCGGAGCGCGCCCTGCTCTGGATTCGTTTCCAGTACTATCTGCGGTACACTCATCGGGAATCACGACCCGGGCGGGGGATCACCCCACAGGCGCTAATACCAGAGACCGATGAAGACCGGAGATGTCTCCTCATTCTGGAAACTCTACGCACGGTTCCCGTTTTCATCGGTCTCTGGCCGGCCCAGGCCCGCCTCCCGGCCCTTCAGGCCGCCCAGCAACTCGCAACGCGGCTCACCGTCCATAAGCTCGTGCTGCTGGATCCGCAGGGCGGCTTAACGGCGAGCGGCACACGATTATCCTTTCTGAACGGGGCACACCTGGAGGAGTTGCGGTCTCCTGGCACGGGCGGGGAGTTGCCGCCCGCACGGCACCGACAACTTGAGACCGCCCGTTTGGCGTTAGCAGGCGGCGTTGCCTCAGTCTCGCTGTGCTCGCCGGCGAGTCTGGCAAACGAACTCTTTACCTACGAGGGGGGGGGGGACATTGTTGACCCTGACCGACTACTGTCAGGCGGAACGCTTGGCCCTGGACGATTTCCCCGAAGCCGCACAGCTCATCCAGCGGGGCGAACAGGACGGCGTGCTCAAAAAACGGACGCCCTCCGAGGTCGGTCAGTTGTTGCTGCACGGCTATGGGGCGCGCCTCGGGCAGGAGCGCGACCTCGTCGGGGTGTGTGCGCTCTTGCCCTATGCCACCGACAAGGCAGGAGAAATAGCCGGTCTCTACACCCTCGGACGATTCCACGGCGAAGGGATTGGCAGCCGCTTGGTGGGGAGAGCGATCACGGAAGGGCAGGCCCGTGGCCTTGTGTGACTCGGCCCGGCTTGCCGGTAGGCCAAGTAGAACGCCGTCGGCTACGCGCGCGACGTGTGATCCCAACGGGGGTGGTTCAGAACCCATGTGTCCCTTTGCGAGTTCCGTTTGAGGCAAGGCGGTTGGGCTGGGAGACGAGAGTGTTCCAGGCCTGGCAGCCGTGGTTGAGGAGGGCGGCGGAGCTTGGGAGGCCGCGGTGCGAGCGCCCGTGGGCGCGCAGGAACGGCCGGCCGTTTTCGACGGGGTTGAGGGCGGGTGCGCACGACGCGCGCGGCATGAGGGTCCCGGATCTCAAATGCCTTGATCGCGCCGATGGCGCGCGCGAAGCGCGCGGCATGAGGGGGATAGTGGGAGGGCCGTGGAGGGCCGAGGAGGTAGGCCCTCCGGCCCGGGCGCGCAGGAGGACGGGTTTTACCAGCCTCTATTGCCGCCTCCTGATAGCTCCGGCCCGGGCGCGCAGGAGGACGGCCTGGGCGCCGGGTTCCACGGCAAGGCCGATCGCGCCGAGAGGAGCAGTGAGGGCCGCCGGGTTGGCGTCGGGCCTGCCGAGCCCTGCGGCCTTGCCGTGCTTCGGGCAGAGGGCGCCGAAGCTGGAGAATACCGTGATTTATCATCGTGCTCGCTCCGCTCGCGCAGGGAAGGAAGGAGGGGTGATCACGGCGTTGAGCCGCGGGTTGAGCTCGCTCCGCTCGCGCAGGGGAGGAAGCTAGTGCGTCATTGGATGATGCACTAGAATTTGACTCGCTCCGCTCGCGCAGGGGAGGAAGCTTGTCCCGCTCGGCCCGCGCGTCCTCATAGGCGCTCGCTCCGCTCGCGCAGGGGAGGAAGCTGGGTATCAAGTCTGAGGGCAAACCTGGCCAGGCTCGCTCCGCTCGCGCAGGGGAGGAAGTTGGCGTGACGACTTGCACGGGCGTCTTGAGGCGCTCGCTCCGCTCGCGCAGGGGAGGAAGGCCTCAATGAGGGGGGCGAGAGGGTGCTTCACCGCTCGCTCCGCTCGCGCAGGGGAGGAAGTTCGCCTTGGTCTCGCTGACCGAAGACACGAGCGCTCGCTCCGCTCGCGCAGGGGAGGAAGGGATTTGCTTCGCGTACAGCTGTGCTTCACGCAGCTCGCTCCGCTCGCGCAGGGGAGGAAGAGGCGGGAGCGCCTACCCAAACCGGGCAGAAACAACGACCCCATCACTTCGAACCAGTCTCACATGTCTCTGAACCTGGACAAGGAAATCCGGTGGTGCCTCAGTTTGGACAGTCTTGCCGGACCGAGCTGTGAGAGACTTGACTGGTGAGTGAGGAGTGTGGCATGTTCGCTGCACAGATGACCCCGTGCAATTTGCTGATTGGCCCCCTGCCCAAGAATCTTGAAGGGAATCGGCGGCATTCCGACGAGGGAGTCCGCCCGTGCGCTGGGAGAGCAGGGGCGAAGCCGCTCGGCAAACAGCCCAACTACCCCCCCCCCCCCCCCCCCCCCCGGAAAACTCCGTCCGCGCCAGCCTCCCGTCGACAGCGCGGTTAAGCGCGGCAGCCGGCCCCTCTCCCCCCTCGTCCCCGTCTCCCGTGCCTTGCTGGGCGTTCCAGGCAGGCGCCGCATGATGGCCGCCGCGGTACGCGGCCCGTGCGCTCCGGCCCGCGACCGGCCGCCGCCGCAGGGCGGGGCGGCTGCCTGCCGGACAGGCCGGGATCCCCCTATCCGGGCCGGCCTCCCTGTTTCATTTCGTCCCCCTGCGCGGGCAGGGGCACTCACCCACAAGCCACCAGCCCGGAGCCGGGTCTGGAGAGAAGGAGTACAAGGATGTCGCAAAGATTACGCACCTATGTGTGGCTAGCCGTCTGGGCGGCCGTGGTATGGAGTGTGGCCCCCGCAGAGGCCCAATTCGTTGAGCGGCACAGGACGGGGGAGCACCTGCTGTTCGCCTACTGGTCGGTCGAGGACGACACGAACACGAACGTGGCCGTGCGGCGGCCTCTGGGGGTGCGGGAGGAGGTGAGCGAGGAGGCCCCCGAGGTCGCCCAGGTGGCGGTGCGGGACCGCATGGGGAAGATCGCCACGGAGTTCAAGATCTGTCTCATGCCGGGGGACTCGTGGACGGCGACGCTGACGGCGGAGGGGCTGCGGGTGGGGAGCCCGGGGGAATGTGACGAGAGGATTCACCAGGGGAGCGGCACCCGCCTCGGGCAGCTGGTGGTCACCCCGAAGCCGGGCGAGGTGGTCACGCTCGGCCCGGCCACGAGTGGGTGGCTGGACGTGTGGCTGACGCCGGCGAACGCGCTGAAGGACGGGCCGGATGCGGATACCGAGCCCGACCATGTCGTCCCCAGCGGCTTTTTCCCCATCTCCCTTGGGGCCCGCAACGCCGACCCCGTCACCTTGGGCGGCGTGGCGACGCTGGTCTCGCCGGGGGCGGGGTTCTCGTCGAGCTACAATGCGGTGGCGTTGCGGAGATGTGGGGATTGGGTGAATATTGTGGGGGACTTCTGGCGTGACTCCGATACAGGCGAGAGGGGCCATCGAAACTGGATCACCCGGGCCACCTACCCCGACCGCACCCCCAACGACGCCACCGATGATCGTGTGGATACCGGGGACGGGTGCTGGAACGTCGATAGAGATGGTGACGGCGTGGTGGGCGAGCAAAAGACGGGAACCTTGGCTGCCTGGAGTGAGGTTGATCCGATCTCGCAGGCCTTGGTGAGTGGACAATTCGGGAAAAAACTGTTGACTGGTGAGTGGACGGCGCTCTCCGATGCGAATGTCCAGACCCACACCAAGATGGTGCTCACCTTTCCGGAGGCGCCGCTGCGGTACGAGGGGCAGAAGACCGCCGGGGGGGCCAAGGTGACGGGCACGGACCCGGTGAGCATTCTGGTGTTCGACGAGGATGGAGAGCTGGCGCTCGACAGTCGCGAGGTCCTGCTCGACCAGGACGTCAACGTGTGCACGTTCCTGCCTCAGGAGCTGGCCATGGAGGAGACCATGGGGCTGAATCCGGGCCTCTCCTGTAATGGGCGGCGGGTGGGTGGCCTGCAGGGGACGAGCGGGACATTCCGTTTCTTCAATAACACCGCCGTGACGCTGGACGGCGCTGGCCTCGTGACCAATGACGGGACCGAAGCGACGGATCTGAGCATCAAGAAGGCCACCGCGGGGGCGAATTCGGGGGATCCTCCGACGCGGCCCAAGGGCGGGCAAGTGCCCGATGGCAATTACCGCTTTCCCATAATCGGTTTGGTCTTCTCGTACTTCAGGGGGACGGACGGCCGGGAGTACGATCAAATCGTGTCGTTACAGGGACACGATCCTCTAGTGCAGAGTGATCCGGCGGGAACCGCAGAGGATGCGCGGACGGATAACCCCGGTCTCTAGTGGCCGCCTGCCCCCCTTGTGCGTGCGGTCGCGCGCGGGGCGGCTCCCATCATGGAACGGGGATTTCCCGCTCCATGATGGGGGGGCGCAGGGGGCGGCGTGGAGCTTGATGGGGTAGCCCCCAAGGACACTTTCACCACGGGTGTCCCCGCCTCCGAAGGCCGCTACGCTGCCCGGTGGAGAGAAGCCTGAGGCGGTCGCCAGGCCCGCCTGCCGCAACGCGGTGCCCGTCTCGCCCGCCCTTGGGACCCGTTCCAGAGCCTTGGCCGGGCCACCTGCCCCCCCGGCTTGAACGCGGCCACATACCGTGCGGGTGAGGGTGACGCGGAGCTGATGAGCGGGAATCGCGGCCCCGACCGGGGCGGTCGTCGGCGCGTCGGCCGGCAGCGTGGCCGTGCCCCGATGGTCTTGGGGCAGATGAGTGGGGCCACCCTGCTGCGTGGCGTGCCACCGGCCTTTTGCCTCGTCCGCCTGCCGGCCAGCCGGATTCGAAGCCCAGCCCGAGTTCGCCCCCGCGCGCCTTGCTCTTCCTCGACACAAGCGGACCCTCGCCCCCGAGGGCCCGCAGGGAGGGGGTGTGCGCCCCGGAGCGAGCGGTGCCACGCTCCCGGCCCCATGGCCACGGCAAGCCCAATTCCCGCATCCGTGTCTGCTCCCATCATTGCTCCTCTCCATCGCCCTCCCCTCATTCCCAGGGGACCGGGGGCTCAACAATGCTGGCAGAGAGAGGGGGGGCTCTCCACTTTGAAGGGCAATGAGCGGGAGGTAGAGACATGCTGTCCCCACATGCTTTCACGCCAGCCCCCGCTTATACACGCGAATGGACCGTTTTCGTTCGGGGGCATACGCGCTCCATTTTGTCGCCGGGACGGCGTCCGGGTCGACCTGACGGAAATCGAAACGCTCAAAAAGCCGCCGCGCGCCCGCTTGGCTGGTACAGGCGAAGAGATAGGCAAGGCCACGGGCCTGCCCTTCCGTGATCGCTCTCCCCACCAAGCGGCTGCCAATCCCTTCGCCGTGGAATCGTCCGAGGGTGTAGAGACCGGCTATTTCTCCTGCCTTGTCGGTGGCATAGGGCAAGAGCGCACACACCCCGACGAGGTCGCGCTCCTGCCCGAGGCGCGCCCCATAGCCGTGCAGCAACAACTGACCGACCTCGGAGGGCGTCCGTTTTTTGAGCACGCCGTCCTGTTCGCCCCGCTGGATGAGCTGTGCGGCTTCGGGGAAATCGTCCAGGGCCAAGCGTTCCGCCTGACAGTAGTCGGTCAGGGTCAACAATGTCCCCCCCCCCCTCGTAGGTAAAGAGTTCGTTTGCCAGACTCGCCGGCGAGCACAGCGAGACTGAGGCAACGCCGCCTGCTAACGCCAAACGGGCGGTCTCAAGTTGTCGGTGCCGTGCGGGCGGCAACTCCCCGCCCGTGCCAGGAGACCGCAACTCCTCCAGGTGTGCCCCGTTCAGAAAGGATAATCGTGTGCCGCTCGCCGTTAAGCCGCCCTGCGGATCCAGCAGCACGAGCTTATGGACGGTGAGCCGCGTTGCGAGTTGCTGGGCGGCCTGAAGGGCCGGGAGGCGGGCCTGGGCCGGCCAGAGACCGATGAAAACGGGAACCGTGCGTAGAGTTTCCAGAATGAGGAGACATCTCCGGTCTTCATCGGTCTCTGGTATTAGCGCCTGTGGGGTGATCCCCCGCCCGGGTCGTGATTCCCGATGAGTGTACCGCAGATAGTACTGGAAACGAATCCAGAGCAGGGCGCGCTCCGCCCATATGTGCAGCCCCGCAAGCAGCGACCTCGTTGCTGCTGCCCACATCCATGACCGTACCGGCAAAGATGTCGAGGTTGCGGAAGAACAGGCCGGGCCGGTAGGTCTGAGCCAGCAGCAAGGGCTGCTCGGGTGATGTCTCAATTGAGGTCGTAATACCAACGGTCGTGGATGGGAACCGAGAGCAGAGCCCTCCCTCCGTCGCCTGGCCCCCGAGTCGGGGCCTCGCCCCGAAAGGGGGAACCTCCGCCGAGCGAGGCTTAGCGGTTCTGACCCATGGCCGCTGGTATACTCCTTGTACTGAATTGCCCTGATATTGCTTGCCCCTGAGTCAATGGACCGCAGGGCGTTTTCGTCGCAGCTGCGGCATGCTGCCGTTGGGAAGGAGGCGGTATCGATCCGCCTGAGCGAATCAGCGCGCGCCGCCCGTGCGGTGGTCTGCCGCCGCACGGTGGAGGCTTGGATGTGGAACCGCGCCCGGGCTTTTTTGCTGCGGGATGCCGGCGAGGCTGCCCGCCCGGTCGGCCGCCGCCGCGCCAGCGGGCCCACGGTCCGGACGGCATGGCAAGCGGCCTTTGCGCGCGGGAGCCTGTCTTTTTTCGGGCGGAAGGACGCCAGCCCTCGCCAGGGCCATTGGTCGGTTGCGCAGGCACCGGCGTTGCAGGCGCATGGGTGCGACCCCGCGCCCCGCAACCCCGAGCAGGGCCGCGCCCCTATGCTGGCGCACTAGGGCTGCAGCTCGTGTGCACCGGGAGCCGCGCTGCTGCTGCCCCGGCTTGGGTGTGAGGACCGCAACCCACCGGGCGGGCCGGCCAAGGCCGCCGCCGCGCAACCGGACGCCTGCATCGCCGATGACGAGGCGCGGCGGCGATGGGGCGGCGAGGCGATGGGCGTGTGTGCGGCCGCTGGGCCCCCGCCACCCCCAAGCCGGCCCGCCCAGGGCGGGGTTTCCAGGGACCAGCAACCCGCCCTCAAGGCCCGTGTCGGCCGCCCAAGGCTGAACCTCCAGGGCGCGCGTGCTCTCGCGACCTGCCGCTTCCCCTGCAGCGAGGCCGCAAAGACCACTGCCGACCCGACCCGGCAGAGGCGTGACAAGCTAGAGCGTGCCACCCCGTCACGGACGTTGAGCCACGGCTTTGGGGACCATGCCCGCTCTCATCAGGCCCAAGGGCTTCCGCCCTGGCTGAACGCACCGGGGCGCAGGAGCAGGCGGCATTGCCTGCCGCCTGAGGCGCCGCCCCTGCACCCGCTCGCGCGCCTGTGGGGCGTCAGGCCCAAGGGCGGGACGCCTAAGCGGCATGACGACACGTTCCATCAGTGCGCCGAGGCTGTGTTGGGGGGTTTGCGAAAAACCCTGCCCGACAAAGGGGAAGCGTTTCGGGACACGGGGACAAACAACTTTCGGGGCGTCTCACACACGCAATACACAGTGATCCAAAACACCAATCAGCAGGTCAATTCAGTCGCATGAGTATATGACACCTCAACTTGGTAGTGAGAGAAAGGGACGGGGAGGCCCGCCTGTGCCAGGAACGCCTGCATCTGATCCTCCATCAAAATGCGCAGCGGAAAGGGAGGCCCGCCTGTGCCAGGAACGCCTCCCCGAGTTGTAGCCCCGAGCCTTGTCCGTCAGCAGCCCAGTCTCGTCCGGGTGGCCCGCCGTCTTGGCGCCGATCATAGCGGTTTGCTTGGATCCGCTCCCAAGTTTGTGCAAGTCGGGGGCGGGCTGCTTGTTCATGCTTCGTAGCGAATGGGCCGGGGAAAAACCTGGGAGGCTTCCGCCGCGGCGGAGGAGGATGCCCAGACCCAGGCCGTGCTGTTAGAGCGTGATCTGATCGAATCGTCGGGGGCTTCACGGCGCTTTGGCTTGGTGATGCACGAGGTCGGCCGGGGTGAGGAGGCCGGCGTGGAGGGCGAGCGCGCTTGCCCTGGCTCGTCGCCTTCGCGTGCGATCGGCGGTTGGCGCGGGCATGCGCCACGGGGCGGCGGGCGTGGGTGTCGGGGTGCGCGCGGCGCGCGGGAGCCGGTGGGCGCACCGGGGACCGGGCGCCCGGCGCGGCGCGCCCGCAGGTGCTGGGCGGCGCCCGTCGCGCGGGCCGGATTGAGGCGCCGCGCGACGGGCGCCGGCCCCGTCTTGAGGAGGATCTGGCCATGACCCTTGCGGAGGTGCGCGCGGCTCTCGGGGCGCGGGGGCTGGTCTGCCGCTCCGAGGCGCGCCCGCGCGTCCTTGGGCGCCATGGCCTCCCGCGCCAACAAAGCCCGGCCCCGTGGCGGCGCCGGACCGCCCGGCCGGGCGGAACCCGTGGCCCGCCGGGTGCCCCCGTCAACTCGGTCTTGACCCCGCCCGGGGGGGGGTCCTCGCCGAGCCCGGGGCCACGACCCCCCTGGCCCCCCCGGCTGGGCCCCGCGCGGCGCGCGCCTGCGCCGGGCTGGCCCCCCCGGACCCGGGCACACCACCCCTTGCGTCGCTGGCCTCACGCGGCGCGGCAGGAGCGCCCCCGTCGGGCGGCCCGGCGCCCTCGACCGAGACGCCTGCGAACCCTACCTCAAGGAGGGCCGCGCCCCCACACTGCGCCCCGGCGCCCTCCGCGTCCTGGACCCCCGCTCCCGCCATACGGGGCCCCAGGCCCGCAAGAGCAGGGAGAACGCCGGCGCCCACCTCCTCTGCCGGCCTCCAGACCGCTCCGCCGGCACTCCCCTCGTACTTGCCTGCACCCCGCGCCAGGCCCGCCGCCGACCGGCCGCCGCGAGCACCGGCGCCGGCTTGGGGCACGCCAGCGGCCACCTCTCACCCCCCTGCTCTCCCCCAGAAGGCCACACCTCCGTCAACGCCGCGGGATACAGCCCAACATGATCGGATTCTGCTCTAGTGCCTGTTCACACTCATGTGGATGATTCTGCATGATTCTGGCCTCCTGGCTGTAGGGAACGCACGCAAGCTCCATACGACCGGATCGCACCTCATCTCCCGGTGCCGCGCGGCCCTGTCCGCCTCGCCCCTCGCCCCGTACTCACCGCCCTCTGGTCGGTCGCCGCGCAGGGCGGCACAGGGCGGCACAGGGCGCGGGTTGCCGGCCCGCTTTGGCACCTGGCCCCCCCCTCTCCCCCCGGCTGCCCCGCGGGTCGCAAACCGGGGGGCTCGCCCGGGTCTGCGCGCATTTGCCCCGGGAACAGAGCGGGCGCCTCACGCGGGCGGCCCGGTCGCTCGCCCGCCCCCTCGTCCAGGTCCCTCCCGCCGGCACGGGAGTGCGAAAACAACCGGTCCTCCATCCCTCGGCCGCTCCCGAGGCGGGTGGACCCCCACGATGCCTAGGGGTGCCGCGGACGATCGCCCGGCGCTCGCCTGCGCGCGCTCGCCCGGGCCCGCCCCCGCCGCCCCGGCGGGCCGCCAATTGCGGACTCGCCGGGGCCCGCCCCCCGCTCCTCCCGCGGTGCTGAGGGCCCGGGCGTCCGCGGGCGCCCAGACGCGGCCCTTGGCCGTGGCACTGGGGTAGGCGCCCGTGGGGCCGCCGCGGCGCACCCGGGTGAGACCTTGGGTGTCTGCCCATGAGCTGGACAAGCGGCGCAATGAAATCGAGCGGGTGTTTCGTCAATTGCAGGGATGCCGCCGCCTCTATCTCGCGCTTCAAGCAACTCGATGTGCTCTTCCTCGGATGCATCGTCTTCGCCCTCATCATGGATGCCTTGCGATAGTGTGAACAGGCCCTAGTTGGCAGTGGTTTACATCCGGCGCTGGGGTTGCATCACCACAATCAGTATGACGGATTGTGTTTAGCAGACGATGTCATGGAGCCCTTTCGTCCTTGGGTGGACCTTCAAGTACGGCAGATAGCGGAACAGGAGAGGAATCGGAGCCGCAGATTGACAGGTCAACCAAGCAACTCCTGCTTGGACAACTGAGCAAGACAGTGGATTGGAAAGGAGACAGGATACCGTTCATGTTGTATCGCACCATATGGCGGCCAACCTTAGACAGGCACTTGGGGAGAGCGGTGTTAAATTGCAATCCCAAGCGGATAGCGAACACCTGACGATGGTGACTTTCGGCGGACTGAATACCATGTGGCTTCTTGTCCTGTTTGACCTGCCCACTGACACCAAGCAGGCCAGACAGCAGCCATGCACGGTTTCGTAAGCGATTATTGGAAGATGTGTTTAACATGATGCAGTATTCCGTCTGTATGCGCCACTGTGCCAGCGAGGAGAACGCTCAAGTGCATGTAGAGCGGGTAAAAGCGTTTCTACCTCCAGAAGGTGAGGTTCGCATTATCAAGATTACCGACAAACAGTTTGGTAGAATCCTGGTTTTCTATGGGAGAAAGCGCAAGCCGCCTGAGCCCGCACCCCTCCAGATTGAGCTTTTATAACCAATCTGGAGGGCGAAACCACCACGATTTCAACGGGCTGCAGTGTGTGGAGTATAACTCACCAAGGTCTGCCCGCAATCCACAATTCCGCAATCCACAATGACCGTAGATTTTTCACTCTTCGTTCAGCTAGTATGCCCTACCAAGGTCCGTCCGCGATCCGCAATCATACCCGCCCCTGCCTTTATTATGGAACAGCTCTATCTGTTCGTCGTCAACCGGCCGAAGACCCTGCTCTTTTTTCTCGTCATTCTCACCTGCATCTTTGGTGTCTTCGCAAAAGATATCCGTCTGGACAGCTCGGTTGAAAGCCTCCTGAGCCAAGACAGCCCGGACAGACGGTACTATGCCGAAGTTCGTCAACTCTTTGGGAGTGATGAAGTCGGAGTGGTCGGGATACTGGCCGATGACATCTATACTACTGGCGTCTTACAGAAAATTACGCGCCTGACTGAAGCACTGGAGAACATTGAGGGGGTCCAGGGGGTGCTGAGCCTGACCAATGCGCTTGACCCGATTGCCGATGTGGTCGAACCGCCGCCTTTAGTCACGCAGATTCCCACAGATCAGGTCGGCTTGGATGCGCTCCGCGAGACGCTATCCGATCGGCCTATTTATCTCAAGAACCTGGTTTCTGAAGATGGAAAAGCCGCGGCCATCAATATCTTCTTCGCCGATATGGACGGCGAGGATTTTATGCAGCGGGGTATTGATGAGCAAATTCAAGCCATCCTCGATACGGAGGGCGAAGCCGGTCCGGAGCAATTCCTTTATACCGGCCTGCCCCGCTTCAAGGTCTATTCCGCGCGGGCCATGCAGAACGATCTGAGCCATTTCATCCCACTAACCCTGCTCGCCATTGTTCTTGTACTCTTTGTGAGCTTTCGCTCCCTCCGTGGAGTCTTGCTCCCCTCCCTGACGATTCTGGTCAGTTTGGTTTGGACGTTGGGAATCATGGTACTCGCCGGGAGCAGCCTCAGCCTGGGAAGTATCGCCCTGCCCCCCCTGATTCTTGTCCTGGGCACGGCTTATTCGCTTCACATGGTGGCTGAGTATTACGAGTTAGCCCGGCCGGACGAATCGGTCCGGGAGGTCGTGCTGGAGGCCCTCAAAAAAACCAGCCCGCCGATTTGTATCGCCGCGTTGACAACCGTACTCGGCTTCCTCTCCTTAGCAGTGAATCCCCTCGCCAGTATTCGCGTAATGGGGATTTTCTCGTCGGTCGGTATTCTGATTGCTTTTCTCCTCTCCGTTCTCCTGGTTCCGGCCGTGCTCATGCAGTTGCGACTGCCGGCCAACCCGGCGGCAGCGTTTGCCCCTAAGGTCACTACGGGTCTGCGGCGTAGCGGTCTCTTTGCCATCCAGAACCGCCTGAGCGTTATTGGCGTGACGTTGCTGCTCGCCCTGGTGGCGATATGGAATCTCTCCTCGATTCAAGTCGATTCGAATTTTCAGTCCTTCTTTCGCCCCAACGATCCGGTTCGCCAGGCCGCCGACGCCATCAACAAATCTCTGGTCGGCAGCATGGCTTTTTATGTAGTGATTGATGGCGAAGAAAAAGACATCATGAAACAATGGGATACCCTACGCCGGATCAAAGACCTGCAATCCTATATCGACGGGCTACCCGGTGTGGACAAAACCGTTTCGTTTGTCGACTATTGTGAACTGCTCGACCGCGGGGCGCAGTCTGGTGGCGGTGAGATTCTGATCGGTCCGGGTGGTGAGACTATCGCAGTTCCACCACCGGAAAAGCTCACAACCTTCTGGCAGGAACCCTCTCAACTCCGCGCGGTCATGCAACTCATCGCTAGCAGCCCGACCAGTTTTCGGTCTGTCGCCAGCCCGGACTTTGCGCGCTCGAATATCCTCGTCCGCACTACCCTCTCCGGCTCACAGGAGATCTCAGCACTCGCAGAGCGTATTAGCAGTTACGCTCAGGAACATTTCCCGCCCGACCTCAAGGTGCGTCCCACCGGTAAACTGATCCTCCTGACCGAGACCACGGGCGATATTATTACCGGCCAGATCCGCAGTCTGTCTCTGGCCGTTAGCGTCATCTTCGTCATTATGTCGGCCATGTTTCTCTCCGTCCGGATCGGGCTGATCGCCATGATCCCGAATATCTTTCCGATTGTCATCTTCTTTGGACTGATGGGTCTCTCCGGCGCGGTTCTCAATCTTGGGACCAGCATTATCGCTTCAATCGCGCTGGGCATAGCGGTAGACAATACCGTGCACCTGATGACCAGGCTGAGCGCTGAGGTGCACGCGACACCAGACCAGGAGACCGCCCTGCTCGGCGCCCTCGGGACAGTGGGCAAGCCGAGTCTATATGCCTCTGTCATCTTATTTCTCGGCTTTCTGGTGTTGTATTTCTCGACTTTTGTCCCAATTCAGGAATTTGGCATGCTCTCGGCAGCAACCATGATCGTGACCTTTGGAGCGGACGTAATCTTGTTGCCGGCCTTGCTCGCTACCACCAAGATCATCACCCTGTGGGAAGTCCTGTACCTGAAACTCGGACGTGACCCGCAGAAGACGATTCCCCTCTTTGCCGGGCTGCGCCCCGTGCAGGCCAAGATGGTCACGCTGATGGGTGGATTGCGGACCTTTGCCAAGGGTGACTTCATCGTCAGGCAGGGAGATATGGGTCGAGAGATGTTCGTATTGATCAATGGCAGGGCAGACGCCCGGCTCAATATCGACGGCGCGTCAAAGCTGCTTCGAACCATGGGCCGCGGCGATGTGATTGGCGAGATGGCCCTCATTCGTCAGAATCAGCGGACGGCGGACGTGATTGCCGTAGACGACGCGGAGGCAATTGTGGTGGACGAGCGCTTCTTGCATCGCATGCAAAAACGCTACCCGCGCATTGGCGCCCGGATATTCTTGAATATCGCCAGGATATTGAGCGATCGTTTGGACGACGCGTCTCGACGCGGGATGGCCGAAGTCGGTGGCCCCTCTTTGGAAGAGCGGCTCGAAAGCCGACGATAGACGCAACTGGGAAACCGCTCTGTGCTGCGTCATCTGCATATAAAAAATCTCGCCCTGATCGACGATCTCGAACTGTCGTTCGAGTCCGGCCTGAATGTGATCACCGGAGAGACGGGTGCCGGTAAAAGTCTGCTCATGCAGGCCATCGGCTTGACCTTGGGCGGTCGAGCGACCGCCGACCTGATCCGCCGCGATACCACAGCAGCGGTTGTCGAGGCGGTCTTCGGCCTCGACAAGGCGCACCTCACTCCCCTCTTTGCGGAACATGATCTTCTTGAAGCTGAAGAACTCCTTGTCCGCCGCGTCATTACGGCGAACGGGCGGAGCCGAGTGTATCTGAACGGTGCGCTGACCACAGTGGCGCTGCTGCGCCACCTCAGTGTCGGGCTGCTGCACGTCTACGGGCAGCATGAGCAGCAGGTCTTGCGCGAGGCTGATTCGGCGCTCTCCCTGCTCGACGGTTTCGCTGATACGACGCAGCGCGTCCAGGAAATGGCAGCCCGCTACCAGACCCTGCGGCGGGCCTGGGAGCGATTGCGCACGCTGACCGAGGACAAGGAAGCGGCAGAGGCGCGCCAGGACTTCGTTCGTTTTCAGGTCGATGAGATTCGCCGCGCCGCCCTCCGGCCCGGGGAAGAAGAGGAGTTACGGCAAGAACGGACCATTCTTATGAATGCGGAGAGGCTGTATCAGACGGCGTCCGGTGGCGAAGCGGTACTCACTACAAATGACGGTGCGGTCACGGATCAGATCGGGCGACTAATGGCCCAGCTGCGTGACCTAGGCCGGGTGGATGCCCGCTTAAACGACGCAGTCTCACTCCTGAGCGATGGGCTGGCCCAGGTTGAAGAGGCGGCACTCTTCCTGCGTAAATATAGCGAGCGCCTCAGCCCGAACCCCGAGCGTCTGGAAGAGACTGATGTGCGCCTCGCGCTGCTCTCGCGCCTCAAGAAAAAATACGGCGGGAGTATTGAGGCGATTCTGGCCCAACAGGCCGCCCTGGAGCAAGAGTTAGCACACCTCGAAGGCGGGGAAGAGACGGCTGCGGCATTGCAGCGGGAAGTTGCCCAAGCCGCTCACACAGCCTGGTCCTGGGCTGACGAACTGTCAAAGGGGCGTCGTGGAGCCGCCCGGAATCTTGAGCACAGCATCCAGACCGAGCTAGGCCAACTCGGCATGCAGGGTGCGCACTTCGGCGTCCAATTTCCGCAGCATCCTGAAGAGGGCGGTGCGAGTCCGTCGAAGTCACCGTTCATGAAAAATGGCCGGCGTCTTGGAGAGCGTGGCTATGATCAGGTCGAATTTCACCTGTCCGCCAATCCCGGTGAGCCGCTCTTACCCCTCGTCCAGGTTGCCTCCGGCGGAGAGCTCTCCCGGCTCATGCTCGCCCTCAAAGCTCTCAGCGCGGCGGCGGAAGCCACACCGACACTGATTTTTGACGAAGTGGACGCAGGAATCGGTGGCGGGGTGGCCGAGGTCGTCGGGCGACGGCTCAAGGCCCTCGCCGACCAGCATCAGGTACTGTGTATCACGCATTTGCCACAGATCGCAGCCTTTGCCGACCACGCCTACACCGTGACCAAAACGGTCACACAAGGCCGTACCATTTCTTCGGCCAGACGCCTGACCCAACGGGAACGCATCCAGGAACTCGCCCGTATGCTAGGCGGTATGGAGATCACATCTGAAGCCCGCCGCCACGCGCGCGAAATGCTTGAGGGCGCACGGCGGGGCTGAGCCCCCCTGCTACGAACTGAGTCGACGGCTGGGAGTTGATCGGCATGAAAGACCTCGCCGTCTTGACCGACCAGGATGTGAAGGGGTTGTTTCGCAGCGCCACGATCTGCCCGGTAATCGTCATGAGGTCGAAAATTGGTTGCAGAGGAGTGCGCGTTCAGAACGGCTGCGCTTCGATCGTCAACGCAAAAGTAATCCCCGGTCAAGTGTTGAGCCGAGTGATAGCGAAACGGTTGAGAAACGTCAGCGCAATGATCCGTGCGACTCCGGTTACGACCCAGCCGCCGGCTGCAGATCGATACGTGGGCAGGTCTTGGTGAATGGGGGGTGCTAACAGCGCATACGGGACCGAATAGTTTCTGTCCCGGGTTAGTGGCAAAGCGCAAGGCAGAGCCCCCACCGGCCGATAATCCGACCAGCGCCCCGGGCCAGCACTTCCAGGAAATCCTCCACTTCGTCTTCGAACTGGCCAGTGTAGATAATCTGGCCCCTCGGACCGGGCTCTCCGTGAACACGGATATCTAGGGGAGAGACCGTAGAGCCCGCCCACGCTACCCCTTTCGCCAAGAGATGGGAGTTGCTAGTGCGGGCGGGGATCCCATGGATAAGCACCGCCAATCCCTTTGGCTGGGTACGGCCAGCGCGCAGGCACGAAATGCCAAATGCGTCCCGTCCCGAGCGGTATAGCACTGAGGCTGAGTGAGGCCGGAGAAGTCCACGTTACGAAACGGTGCATGAATATTTTCCATTGGGGGCGGCTGAGGAACCCCAAGTACAATAGCTAAGACCAGTTGTACAGAAACGACAGCTACCCTCTGCGATGAGCACAGTCGCTACACGCTTCACAGATTCTTCTGGAGTGTGGGCCATGACTTATGGTAACGGGGCGGTCAATAGCACTCCCCGAGCAGCAATAAATTTAGCCCTCGTTTGAAATTCTACGGCCATCCCCGCGAATTCATCGTTGATGCAACAATGAGGACTGAGACGAGGGATGAGACATGCGGGTCCTCAAATGAGCGTCCAAGCACAGGAGGGGGGTCTTGGGGCATGTATCCGAGTGGTACGACCAATCTGCGGGCGGGTCATTCTATATCCTCCCCAAAACACCGACCTCGTCAAGGCATGTAGCGAGGACGAAATAACTGGTGACACTCTGGCCGCGGGTGCCAGCAATTTTCACCGCGCGCAGTCTTCCCTGCCATTCGAGCGACAGCGAGGGGGTCCACCCTGGCGCGAACCCGGATTTGGCCAAAGGGAATATGCCGCGTCGTACGATTGCCGCTAGAAGCGGTCAGGACTCTCAGGGAACCCTGCTTGTACAATCCGGGTCGTCCAGATGAGAGCGATATTGCAGAGAAGATAGCCGTGGATGCTCCCATCTACAGGTCGTCGTATGCCTCGGGGTATGCTGCCGTTGTCCGATGAGGAGGTTGGGGCTATTCGGAGTCGAGGACTCGGCGGAGTGCTCGTTCCGTTCGGTTCTGCCGGCCATGAGGGAGATGACGGGTGTGACTCGGAACATGACTATGACACCGATCATGACGATGATATGGACTCTGGGACCGATCATGACGATGATATGGACTCTGACGCCGATCATGGCAATGGGTAGACAATGAGCACAGACCCGTCTCTTTGGCAGACGACAGCCTGCTCTCATTCGTTCGCCCCGGTCTTTCGCTCTCCGGCCGCAGTCATAACTCGTCACGACTCATGTGGCGGGTCTGTTTGGAGAGCTGGAATATCCTCAATTGTCGCGCCGTGTAGATAAGGGACCCTCACTGTGCTGGACTTGCTCAAGAAACATTTCGGATACGATCAGTTCCGTCCACTGCAGGCGGAGATCATCGCCAGTGTGCTGGAGCGGCGTGATACCCTGGTGTTGATGCCCACCGGCGGTGGGAAATCCCTCTGCTATCAACTGCCCGCGCTGCGTTTCGATGGACTGACACTAGTGATCTCACCGCTGGTCGCTCTGATGAAAGACCAGGTCGATACGCTCAAGGCCAATGGA
The DNA here is from genome assembly GCA_965116085.1 of uncultured Binatia bacterium (SeqCode). Lineage (GTDB taxonomy): Bacteria > Desulfobacterota > Binatia > Bin18 > Bin18 > Bin18. Next base: position 1,299,768 of record OZ220487.1, on the reverse strand, counting down.
ATCGCTGCGGAGTTCATCAACAGCAGCCTGTCCTACCCGGAGTTGAACAACGTGCGGAGGCGTGTGCAGCAGAATGTCGTCAAAATCCTATATGTTGCCCCGGAGCGGCTGGCCCTACCGGGCTTCCTGGATTTCCTGGCCGAACGCACGGTCAGCTTGGTGGCCGTGGACGAGGCGCACTGCATCTCGATGTGGGGCCACGAGTTCCGGCCCGATTACCGTAATCTCGTCACCCTGCGGCACACCTTGCCGGGCGTCCCGTGTATCGCTCTGACCGCTACGGCGACCAAAAAGGTCCGGCGCGACATTGCCGAACAACTCGAACTGACTCGGCCGCAGGAATTCGTGGCCAGCTTTAACCGCGCCAATCTGACCTATAGCGTACGGCCGAAGCGTCACTCCATCGACGCGCTGACGGACTTGCTGGATGAGTACCGGGGGGAGTCCTGTATCGTGTACTGCTTTTCACGCAAAGGGACGCAGGATCTTGCGACTACCCTGTGCGAGCGAGGCCTGTCCGCTCTGCCCTACCATGCCGGCCTGGATACGATAATCCGCAGCGAAACCCAGGAGAGATTCATCCGCGACGAGGTTCCGATCATCGTGGCGACCATCGCCTTCGGGATGGGAATCGACAAGCCCGACGTTCGGCTGGTCGTGCACTACGATCTGCCCAAATCGCTCGAAGGCTATTATCAGGAAACGGGCCGCGCCGGGCGCGACGGCCTGTCCAGCGAGTGCGCACTGTTCTACTCCTACGGCGACAAGGTCAAGCAGGATTTTTTCGTCGACCAGATAGAAGACGCGGCCGAGCAACGAAACGCGCGGGACAAGCTGGCACGGGTAATCGAGTTCTGCGACCTGCAAACCTGCCGCCGTAAATATCTGCTGGCCTACTTCGGTGAAGACTGGCAGCAGGACAACTGCGGGGGGTGCGACGTGTGCCTAACGCCCAGGGAGGAGTTCGATGCCACTGTCATCGCCCAGAAAATCCTGTCAGCCATCGTCCGCACGGGGGAGCGGTTTGGCATCGCCCACCTGAGCCAAGTGCTGCGTGGCGCAAAGGTCAAGCGCATTCGGGAATTGCGACACGACAGGCTGAGCGTGTACGGCATTGTCAGTGACTTCTCGGACAGTGAGATCAAAGAGGTAGCCGGCTTGCTGCAAGCCGAGGGCTTGCTGCGCAAGAACAGCCGCGAATACGCTGGCCTCAGTCTGACGCCAGCTGGCCGGGCATTTCTCAAGAATCGGGAAAATTTGACCCTCACACGCGCCCAGGCCGAGCCGGCTCCCCACGCCACCCCTCACTCCGACCCGGCGCAGGGGTGGCGCAGACGGGATGCGCCGCCCCTGGAAGATCAGCAGAGTAGCCTTGCTGTTGACGAGGTTCTGTTCGAGAAGCTGCGCGCGCTGCGTCGCGGCCTGGCCGAGGAGCGCAACGTCCCGCCGTACGTCATCTTCGGCGATGTGACACTCAGACAGATGGCGGCCTATCTGCCCCAGAGTCGCGAGAGCCTGTCTCATATCTCGGGCATAGGTGCGGCGAAGCTGGAGCGCTGGGGCGAGGCATTTCTGGAGGTTACCCGCGCACACGCCCTCGAGCGGGGTCTTACGGAGCACCCGGTACCGAGCCCGCGGCGCATCAGAGAGTCGCAAGGGAGTAAGGTGAGTCGAAAAGGTTCGACGTATACCGCAACGAAACAGTTGCTTGAGCAGGGTCGCTCAATGACCGAGGTCGCAGCGGAGCGCGGCCTCTCTCTCAGCACGGTAGTAAGCCATATTGAAAAACTGCTCACCGACGGCGAGGACGTTAACCTTAGCCCATTGCTCCCGTCATCGGCTCGTCTGGAGATCATTCAAAACGCGCTGGACCGTTCTGGAGCCACCGCCTTGGCTCCGGTCAAAGCGATGCTGGGCAAAGACTATACCTATGAGGAGATCCGGTTAGTGCGAGCGTTCATGCACCAATCACGCTGACGTCAGCTTCCCAGGCTCCCCCTCGTGCTTGTTATCTACGGGATATACGCTCATCTTGAGCGCAGATATTTTGTCTCAACCCGCTTGCAACCGGGCGGTAGAGTGTCCTACCCTGGCAAGAATTGTCGAGAGACAGAGAATCGATCGTGAGGACCAGTTATGGATAAGACCCTGATGCTTTCGCTCTACCGCGACATGATTCGTATTCGGCGCTTCGAGGAAGAAGCGGCTCGTTCGTATTCGCGGGGCAAGATCGGTGGCTTTCTACACCTGTATAACGGCCAAGAGGCGGTCGCGGTTGGGGCGATATCGGCGGTCGAACCCACGGATTATATTGTGGCGACCTATCGGGACCACGGCCATTATCTGGCCCGGGTTGGAGACATGAATGCAGCCATGGCGGAACTGTTCGGCAAGGTGGACGGCTGTGCCAAGGGCCGGGGCGGCTCCATGCATTATTTCGACGTAGCGAAACGCTTCATGGGCGGCCACGCCATTGTTGGTGGCCATGTTCCCATCGCCGCAGGCATTGCCTTTGCCTCGAAATATCGGTGCGAGCCGGATGTGACCCTGTGTTTCTTTGGCGAAGGAACGGCCAATATGGGCGCCTTTCACGAGGGCCTGTCGCTGGCCGCACTATGGAAGCTGCCCGTTCTTTTTATTTGTGAGAACAATCTCTACTCCATGGGCACCCCCCTCTATCGGACCCTGTCGGTCGAAGATGTCGCCGTGCGGGCCAAGGGCTACCCGATGGCTCAGAAGATCGTGAACGGTGACGACGTGCTTGAGGTCCGGGAGGTCGTCCGCCACGCGGCCAAACGTGCCCGGACCGAGAGTCTACCGATTCTCATCGAAGCCAAGACCTACCGTTTTCGGGGCCATTCCATGTCCGACCCGGCGAAGTACCGTACCAAAGAAGAGGTGAAAGAGTGGATGGAACGTGACCCCATCCGGATTCTGGCCGAACGCATCTACGCATTGGGTGTTGCCAGTGAAGAGCAGCTCAAAGCCATCGACGAGGCCGCGAAACAAGAGGTCGCAGGGGCTGTGCAGTTTGCCGATGAATCCCCGTCGCCCGACACAGGCACGCTGTTCGACGACATCTACTACGAACCGGACCACCGCGAGCGGGACGAAAAGATTGTGCCGCTCGAAAAGCGTCGTCAGCAGGCGAGCGTGTAAGGGGGCACCGCCCCCTCCCCTCTCCCGTCTTGAGAGGGAAGCAAGGAGCAAGCAGATGCGAGAGCTGACATACCGGGAGGCATTGCGAGAGGCTATGGCGGAAGAGATGGAACGCGATGAGCGCGTGTTTCTCATGGGCGAAGAGGTCGGCCATTATAATGGCGCATACAAAGTGTCCGAGGGCCTGCTCGCCCGTTTTGGTGAGCGCCGGGTGGTGGATACACCGATTGCGGAAACCGGCTTTGCCGGGGTGGGGATAGGCGCGGCCATGGTTGGGCTGCGGCCCATCATCGAGTTCATGACCTGGAATTTTTCGCTGTGCGCCTATGACCAACTCGTCAACAATGCGGCTAAGCTGCGCTATATGTCGGGTGGGCAGATCACTCTGCCAATCGTCTTTCGGGGCCCTGGTGGAGCCGCGCATCAACTGGCCGCCCAACACTCTCAGGCAGTCGAGAGCCTGTACGCCTATGTGCCCGGGCTGAAGGTCGTTGCGCCCTCAACCCCTGCCGATGCCAAGGGGTTGCTGAAGACCGCCATCCGAGACGAAAACCCGGTCATTTTCATTGAGGGCGAAGTCCTGTATGGACGCAAAGGGCCGGTCCAAGGCGAGGAGTATCAGATCTCGCTCGGACAGGGCGAGGTTAAGCGGGTGGGCCAGAACGTGACTATTATCGCCTGGTCCAAGATGGTGCACACTGCCTTGGACGCCGCCACCGAACTGGCAAAAGAAGGCATTGAACTCGAAGTGATCGACCCGCGCACCCTCCGCCCGCTGGACGACCGGATGATTTTCGATTCCGTCAAAAAGACCAACCGCTGCATTATTGTTGAGGAAGGCTGGCCGTTTGCCGGGCTTGGAGCAGAAATCGCCTACCGCATTATGAAGGAAGGCTTTGATTATCTGGATGCGCCGGTCGTGCGGGTTACGGGTGAAGACGTGCCCATGCCCTATGCCAAAACCCTGGAGCGCGAGGCCTTCCCCAGTGCTGAAAAAATCGTTCGCGCGGTCAGAGATGTGCTGTATAGTTAGAGAGACGGCAATGCTCCCCCCAACTCCTCCAGGCGACGGTGCGCACGGGAGAAATTGGGATTGATGCGCACGGCCTGCTCGAATGCCGTCCGGGCCGCATCGGTCTGACCCAGCCGCATATGGACCTCTCCTAATTCATAGTAGGCCACGTCATCACTCGGACAGATTGCCAAGCCAGCCTGATAAGAGGCGATGGCCGTTGCATCGTCAGTTGCCTTTCGGGCCGCGTCGAAGTCGTTAAACGCCCGGTTGCACGCCTCGTGCTGCTGTTGCTGCCGAGCCTGCCACTGCTGGAGAGCTTCCCTCTCTCGCCGCAGCCGCCCGGCTTCCTGGCGTAACCGCTCGATTTCCGCGCGCTGCTGTTCGAGGGCGCTCGTGTCGAACAGGCTACAAGAGGAAAGCTGGCCGTAAAAGGCTAAAGCGGTCAAGAAAAAAAGAGCAAAGCGAGCCGACATCGTCTCTCCTCACTCACGGCCATCCCGGACACCGGCCGTGGCCGCCACTGGTTGAGTCGCTGAGAGAGCCGTCGGGATTCACCGGAAGAGTGTCGTTAGCCATTTTCCTATGTCCGTCGGTCACGACCCGGAGACCAGAGGAGTCCCCCGAACAGCGGGGGACCCGCCATATTAAATGGAGCGAGTAGGCATGGGCTGCCTGCCCGGATCCTGAAGAATCGGTAACGGGACCGTGGCAGAGGACTCCGTGCGTTAAGGCCTGTTCTCTCATTTCTCTTCTCTACCGCCCTTGTCATCTGTTTCCTCTCGTGATCGTTCCTGCGGGGGAGTCTGGGGTTCACGTCTCAAGGTTTGAGGCAGATTACGGCGTACGACCTAGACTAGGAGTCCAGCGACTATGGCGAGGAGTGCAGGCATACTCTTTTCGAGGCGGTCGGGAACCGGGATTTGAAGATCTTCGAACCCTATCGACTCATTGGCCCTCGGGTCGGCGAAACACGTAGACGAAGAAATGGCATTCGCTGCCCCTTACCCTATCGTGCCACGCACTGGATCTTCGAGGTCGGCCCCTCTGGGGATGAGAGCGCCTCGAAGGGGACATGCACCAACTCCTAGAAGTTGTCTTTCAGAAAACGGGTCTTTTCCAGGACTGATACGGGATCGAGGGAGAGTCCCGGGAAGGACTGCTGCACGTGCTCTTGCAACTCAGAGTTGTCTACCCGAACAAAAGGGTTGATCTCTTTCTCTTCGCCTACCGTGCCGGGGATGGTTGGCTGGTTTTTGGCTCGCAGCTCCTCGGCCCAGCGCAGCTTTTCCTGAAGCTTCACATTGCCCGGCTCCAGGTTGAGGGCAAAGGTCAGGTTGGCGACGGTGTACTCATGCCCGCAGTAAATCCTAGTATCGTCCGGCAACTGCATCAGCTTGACCATGTTGTCGTGCATGTCCGAGGCGGTTCCCTCAAACAAGCGTCCACAACCGGCAATAAAGAGCGTATCACCGGTAAAAACCGATTTTTCCGCTTCAAAATAGGCGGCAATATGGCCGCTGGTATGACACGGGGTAAAGAGAAAACGCCCCTCGAGGTTTCCAATGCGCACGGTGTCTCCCTCATCGACCATATGGGTAATGCACGGCGTACGCGTCTCGTCCCGCTTATGACCGTACACTCTAAGCTGCGGAAATTCTTTCACCAGTTCTTTATTCCCGCCCACATGGTCCCAGTGATGATGGGTATTAATGATGGTCGTAAAATTCACACCCTCACGCTTGATTGCCTCGGCAACCGGACCGGCCTCGGATGGGTCGACAACACCGGACTCATGCGTCTCTTCATCGATAAGCACATAGGCGTAATTGTCGGACAACACGGGGATGGGGATGATTTTCATGGTTCTCTCCTGACTGCACTGTGTTACTGCTCCATGGGAAAGCCATACAGCTTGGCCACATTTTCGTAGACAAGTTTGCGGCGGGCGTCTGCGGACAGATGAGCGAGTTGCTTGTGTAAAAATTCTTGAGAGTCCGGCCACACCCCATCGGGATGCGGAAAGTCCGAGCCCCACATCACGTTGTTGACGCCGACCCGTTCAATCATATCCAGACCGGTCTGATCCTGCTGAAAGGTAGCGTACATCTGCCGATACCAATATTCACTCGGCCTCATGGTGAGCCCGAGGTCTTGAAACTGGTCTTCCCACTCATAGTCCATGCGTTCCAGGACATAGGGAATCCAACCGATCCCGGCTTCACCAATCACTACTCGGCACTGGGGGTAGCGCTCCAACGCGCCCCCATAGATCACCGCTCCGATAAAGCCAGCCGTGGCAATCTGAAATTCGGTCAGAACGGTGGCCAGCCACATCCGCTTGGAGCGACGGTCTGTGGCCCAGGTCATGTCAAGCTTGGGACCGATGGTATGCAAATGGATGGGCAGGCCGGTCTCGTGCGAAGCCTTCCAGACCGGGTCCCAGTCAAGATGCCACAGTGGCATCATGCCGTGACGGACAGGCAGTTCGGCCCCCTTGAGGCCCATTTTCGCACAGCGACGTACTTCCTCGGCCGTTTTCTCGGGAACCGAAGCCGGCAGGCTCGCAACCGCGGCAAAACGACTGGGCGCGGTGCGGCAAAAGTCCGCAGCAAAATCGTTATAAATCCAGACGACCGTGTCGGTCACCTCGGGGTCATCAATCCGGAAGGCAGCGCCAAGAATACCGTAGATGACCTCGCCCACAACACCGTCACGGTCCTGATCCTTGATCCGCAACTCGGGCACGGTCGTGCGCATAATCCCCTTGCCTTGGTCCTCATAGAGGCCGGTCGAGGCCATCCGGTCGGCCCGATGAATCTGGCCTGGGACATACTGCCGGCCAGCCGAACCCATTCCGCCGACCAACCCCATACTGGTCCCGTTGTGGGCCACCCAGGTTTTCCCCTCCGGCGTCTCAATCACCCGAGGCATTTTGTCTTTGAGGTGAGCCGGAGCATTCTCGGTAAAAAGAGTGGCTGGCAAACACGGGATGTCCATATGGCCATCAGCCGAAATGACCGGGTGATTAAACATAGTAGGCCCTCCATCACATTCCCCACGCTTCTCCGCTGCGGGGCGTGTCCCCTACGATTCCCCTACTTAACAGAAAGCGACAAGCGAAGGAAAGCAGGAACGTTACCTTGCCGGACGAGGGGCCGTGTGAAACAAGAATGCTATCCACATGGAGTCTGCCACTCCTGGACTCACATTTTGAACTGGCGCGTTTTCTATAGCCTGAGCCTCGCGATTTTTACGTCCATGCTCGGCATGGGCATGGTGATTCCGTTCATGCCAATCTACGCCAAGGAACTGGGCGCGACCGGCGTCAGTATCGGGCTGTTCTTTGCCAGCTTTCCCCTCGCTCAGATCTTGTTTATGCCGCTCATTGGCCGGCTGTCCGACCAGCACGGGCGCAAGGCATTTATTGCTGCCGGCCTGCTGCTCAGCAGTCTGATGTCGCTGGTCTATGTGTCTGCCCCCAACGTCGTGTACTTGACTCTGGGTCGATTTTTCCAAGGAATCGCCGTTGCCCTTATTCTTCCCATCTCGACCGCCTACGTCGGTGACTTGGCTCCCACGGAAAAGCGGGGTGGATTGATGGGCATCTTCAATTTGGCCCTGACCAGTAGCATCGGAGTCGGCCCCCTACTCGGGGGTTGGCTGAGCGACATGTATGGCATGGCGCTCAGTTTTTATCTGATGGGCGGCTTGAACGGGCTAGCCTTTCTCTTTGTCCTGCTCTTTTTGGATGAGACCCGTTCTTCCCAGACCGAGATGCGGCGTCCCCCGTCCTACCGCGAACTCTTGCGCCGGCCCAGTGTGCGCGGGATTGCCCTGTATCGCGTAGTGACATCCATTCAGATGGGGCTCTGGTTCTCCTTCCTCCCACTGCTGGCCGTAGAACTCTTGCGGCTCAGCCAATCCCGTATCGGAATCATTATGGCCACCTACATGCTGGTGAACAGCATCGTCCAGGTCCCATTCGGGCGCATGGCCGACCGCTATAGCAAGCGGCTGCTGATTATCATCAGCGGCTACCTGGGCTCCTTCACGTTTGTGACTATCCTCTTTTCCACCGGCTTCTGGGACCTGCTGCTCATTAGTGGATTCACCGGCATCATGGGAGCCTTGGCCAGCCCGGCCTTGACCGCCCTAGCCGCAGGAGAAGGCAAACAGGGTGGAATGGGAGCGATGATGGGCGTACTGAACATGGCGCTGAGCATCGGCATGATGCTCGGCCCGGTTGTCGCTGGAATGCTGTCGGATATTGTCGGCCTGCGGCCTTTATTCGGTTTTGGTGCGGCGGCCGGGGGGATCGGCACGCTGCTGTTTACCCGATTGACGACCGAGCAAGCGGCTCTCTCTCCCCCCGGACGACGGAACACAACGTAGGGGGCAATCTGCAATGGCCCGGCGCTGCCCCCACGTCTGGCGAGCGATGGTTCCTAGGCACGTGCCTCACCCGTCTGAGGAGGGAATACCCTCCCGCCCCTCTCTGGACGTGTAATACCAACGGTCGTTGATTGGAGCCGATAGCAGAGCCATCCCTCCGTCGCCCGGCCCCCGAGTCGGGGCCTCGCCCCGAAAGGGGGAACCTCCGCCGAGCGAGGCTTAGCGGTTCTTACCCATGGCCGCTGGTATAAGGCAAGATAGTATGTTACCGCCTCTCAGAGGTGAGGCGGCGGAACGGGCGGTTCCAGCCTCCCTGAGAGCACAGGAATTTTGTCCGCCCCCCCAGCGGGAAACCGGTACGACGTAATCTGAGTCGGACTGAGAGTTGTTTGGCCAACTCTTTGGTTTAATGTAGCGGTTTCCGTCTAATTTTCGCCGACGCAACCCGACTCGGACCGGGAGTTGTTGGGCTAAAGGGTCGGCAACGTGGTTGTCGGTACTCGGCGCCCATACCTGGGGGGGCCACTATGCGAGCGGCTCTCAATGTACGGGTCGGTGGGCGAACGCCGCTGTCCAGTGCGCTACACGCGCTGCTCCTCCTGGGCCTGTGTGTTCGGCCTCGGCCTGCTTGTTGAGCAAATCCCCAGAAGCCTGTCTTGCCGATGTCTTACTGAAGGTCGGCTAGGATGTCGTCGGCTGACGATTCCTGAACCGCATCCGCTATGCAGCTACGGAAAGTGTCGTTGTCATGCTGCTGACCGTGTTCGTTCATCTCATCCTGGCGGTCGGTGTGGGGTTGATCGTGGCAGGCTTCGTCTCTGCGCGTCGCTTGGGACCCGAAGAATTGAAGAAGGTCGCGTCCGTTTCTGGATGCTGTGGTCTCTCCAGAGGCAGGGAAATCCTACGATATCTGTGTCGGGCCACCCCCCCCCTCGGTCACTTTTCTGCGGCGTCTATCCGGGAACTGGCACGGTCTGTCGGGGCAAATATCAAGTATCACCGGGTGGTTATCTTCGATTTTTCGGATGGAGCATGGACGCTAGCGAGCCCTATTCATTGAAGATCTGGCCAAGATATCCTGAATGGAGGCCAAGGGCAGCGTTGTTGTCGGATTGCCCGGCTCGGCTGAGGAAGCGCTCCAGATATTCGGTATCCGTGGCCACATTCCTTCAGAGCATTTTGCGCCCGATCTTGGGGGCGGCTAAAAGGTCGGCTTGAAATTGGTCAACGATCGAAGCGTGAGGGTAGAAAACGGAACCTAGTATGGACTCCGGGGTACGGGTGACCATGACGGGTCCGATGTGGTAGAAGCACTCACAGAGATGAGACTACAGCCAGAGATAAGATAAGGAGAAGATAGCCATGCCAGCCTATCTCGTTGGTGGAGTAGATGTGAGTGATCCTTCCTGGGTGGAGGAATATGGGCCGCAGGTTCAGACTCTGGTAGAGAAACACGGAGGCCGTTACCTGGTACGCGGCGGGGAGATGGATGTCGTAGAAGGAACGACGCCAGCCTCACGCGTGATGGTCGTTATTGAGTTCCCCTCCCTGGAGAACGCCCGGGCATGGTATAACGACCCGGAATACGCCCCACTAATTAAGCTGCGCCAAACCGGTTCCGAAGCCGAGATTGTCCTAGTCGACGGGCTCTAGCAGGCTGCGGAAGAACGCAGCAAATTGGGATTTTTATGGGTGCCTCTCGGCATGAGGGTGTCGGTCGGATCGATTTGTTCGGAGGGAACGGAACGGCGGATTTCGGCGGAGCGGGGCGGCCCGGCGGCCGGCCGGCACCGGGTCCCGGCGGTCATGCGGCCGCCCGCAACATCTCCGGCACCCGGATCAGGGCGTCAGCCGCACGCGCCAAGGGGACCGGCCAGTCGACCCGCGCCAGTCCGCACGGGCGGGTCTTCGAGAAACGCGCCGCCGTCTGCACCCCGCCAAAGACCTCCTCAATCCGTTTGCGGTGCACCTAGCTCGCCTGATAGGCTCGGTTCGCCGCCCTCGCCTCGCCGCTATGCGAGCGGCGGCCCGCGGTGGTGCGCGCCCCAGGCGCCTCGGTGCCGAAGGCCTTGCCGGGCCTAACGCACGCCGCCGTGTCCTAGGCTTTGTCCCCTCCCACCGGCACCGCCCGGTTGGGCGCCTCCCGGCGCCTCCCCAGGCCCGCGCCGGCCAGGCATTTCACCGGCCCCGGCGCCCGGCTCGCCAGCCCGTCCCCCCCAGCCCGATGCGGTTCTCCATCAGCGCATGGCCCATGGAACTGCGCGGCGGCACCTTGCCCTTCCCCGTGCGGGAAAGCCGGCCAGCGTCCTCCGGGGGCGAGCGGGGCGGCGCATTCGACCAGCGCGCCCCCTGCAAGTCGCAGGCCGACTTGCGCCCGCCGCCTGCGCCATCGCCATCCTCCCCCGTAGGCTCCTCCTCGCCCGCACGGAAGCTCTTGCTCGACGCCCCCACCGCGAGCTGCGTCCCCTCCACCGAGACGGGGGCCTACGACAACAGCAGCTTCACCGCGGGCAAGGAGCCCAGAGGCGCCAGAACGCGCGCTGCCCCCGCGCCCGCCAGAAGCCGCGCGCGGTGCTTCGTGAACACCGGCGCGGCCCACACCCGGGCGTCGCTCCCCAGACCCACAACCCAGCGGCACAGCAGGGTGATCTCAAGCGGCACCCTAAGTTGGCGCGCCGGGCGGGGCGAGGAGAACGCCCGCAGCAACAGCGCCCGCCGCAGCTGCTCGGGCGCAACCTCTGGACGGCCCGGGCGCGCATCAAGCACCTCGCCCGCTGCCGCCATCGCCACCAGCGCCGCGTGCATCAGTCCCCGCATCGCTCGCAAGGGGTGCCCCGAGGCACGCGCGCCTCCAGATCCACATAGCTGAAAAGGCGGGGACGCTGTGCTCGCCTTGGCCACGCATCGTCGCCCCCTACCAGAGCGCTGCCAGACCAGCGCATCACGTCATACGCACCCGCGCCAGACGTTTTTCCGCCGCCTGCTAGCACAATGCCGACACGAGTAACGCACTGGCGGAGGCGTTGCTCTCAGATCGGATTCGCCATAGCTCTACTGACGCCAGACGCTGCTGGTTCACTTCAGGACGGGAAAAATACGTTCAACCCTCGGGGCCAGCATGCTAGGGTCTGTTGCCACTATCGCAAGGCATCAATGATGAGGGCGAGGACGCTGCATCCGAGGCAGAGCACGTCGCGTTTCTCGAAGCGCGTGCAGAGGCGGCGGAACCCCTGCAATCGACGCAACACCCGCGCGATTTCATTGCGCCGCGTGGACAGCTCACGGGCAGACGCCCAAGGGCTCACCCGGGTGCGCCGCGGCGGCCCCACGGGCGCCTACCCCAGTGCCGCGGCCCAAGGCCGCGTCTGGGCGCCCACGGACGCCCGGTCCCTCAGCACCGCGGGAGGAGCGGGGGGCGGACCCCGGCGAGTCAGCAACTGGCGGCCCGCCGGGGCGGCGGGGGCGGGCCCGGGCGAGTGCGCAGGCGAGCGCCGTGCGATCGTCCGCGGCAACCCTAGGCATCGTGGGGGGCCAGCCGCCTCGGGAGCGGCCGAGGGATTGAGAACCGTTTGTTTTCGCGCTCCCGTGCCGTCGGGAGGGACTTTGACGACGGGGCTGTCGAGCGACAGGGCCTCCCGCTTGAGGCGTACGATCTCTGTTCGCGTTGCAGACGCTCGAAGACCCGGTCGAGCACCCCGGTTTTCGACCAGCGAGGCAGCCGGGGGGAGAGGGGGGGCCCGGTGCCAAAGCGGGCCGGTAACCCGCGCCATTTGCCGCCCTGCGCGGCGACAGACAAGAGGGCAGGGAGCACTTGGCGATGGGAGAGGCGACATGGCCGCGCGGCACCGGAAGATAGGGCGCGATCCGGGCTTATGGAGCTTGCGGGAGGTCCCTACAGCCAGGAGACCAGAATCATGCATAATCATGCATAACCATGCACATTAGTGTGAACAGGCCCTAGAGCGGAATCCGATCCTGTGGTGGAGTATCCGGCGGCGTTGCAAGAGTTGTTGCCTTCAGGGGGTGAGCAGGGTGGTGAGAGGTGACCGATGGCGGTCCCTAGGCCGTCGTGCTCCCTGTGGCCTGTCGGCACCGGGCCGTCCGCGTGGCGCCGGCGCGTGCGAGGGGAGGGAAGGCGGGGCGGGCGGCCGGAAGCGGAGGGGCCCCGGCGGACGCAATGCTCTTGCGTGCCGTGGGCCCCGTGTGGCGTGCGAGGGGATCCAGGACGGCGAGGGTGTCGGGGCGCCGGGCGGGGACGAGAACCTCCTGGAGGGCGGGCTCGCAGGCGTTGCGGGCGCTGGCGCCGGGCCGCCCGCGGGGGGCCATCCGGCCACGGCGCGTGAGGCCGGCGCCGTAGGGGGTAGTGTGCCAGTGTCCGTGGGGGGCCGCCCTGCGCTGGTGGTCACCGCGCGGCGCCCAGCTAGGGCAGCGGACCAGGTGGGGCGGGGACCAGGTCGCGGCGAGGCACACCCGCCGGGCGGGCGCGCCAAGCGCGCGGGTTCAGGCAGGGCGGGCGGTCCTGCTCCGCCGACGGGGCCGGACTGTCTTTTCACGTGCGGCCGTGACGCCCAAGCAAGCGTGGGATCGCCCCGGAGCGGCAAACACGACCCCGCGCCGAGCGCACCTCCTCAAGGGGCTTGGCCCGCCTCTCTTCAAGAAGGCGCAGGAGCACGCCGCGCGGCGCCTGCGGACGGGAGGCACCTTGCTCCCGTTCCCACGGCGCACGCGCACCGCGCACACCCAAACGCGTCCCGGCTGCTCTCTGGCTCCCCCCCCCCCCCCCCCCCCCCCCCCCCCCGAGACCGCCGACAGCACGCGCAGGCGACGAGCACCGGAGAGCGCTTTCGACCTGATTGCCGGCCTCCTCCCTCCGGCCGACCTCTGGAATCACCAGCCCAGGGCCCCGTGAATCCCCCTCGATTCAGTCAGGTCAGATCACGCTCTAGTTGGGTTCGATCCAGACCGTACATCTAGCCTCACTGGGATTCGTTAGCATTGAGGCGGAGTTGTCTGACCTGTTTGACCGGGACGTAGGCCTAGCGACGCGTGCCGCTGTCGAGGGTAGCCGGAACTACATCGTCGGAAAGCAATTCTTGAATCCGCAAAGGCCATCTATGCGGCGTGACGATGCCTCTACCTACTCGATATGCTGCTGGCGGCGTGACGATGCCATTGAATTCGATACTAAACTGACGTGTCCACCGTTCGAATGCGAGCGGATGCACCAACTCTCAATCCTAAAGGCGGTAGAGACCATCGGCGAGGCAGTGTCCCAGGTAAGCAACGGCGCGAAAGAGGCACATCCTGAAATTCCGCAGCAAGAAACCGTAGGGATGCGCAATTCCCCTCGTTCCTGCCTATTTTGGGATTGATCTGGGCCTGGTCTGGCAAACGGTGCAGGGCGATTTACCAACGTAGCCCCTGCTTGAGCCGCCCGTACATCTGAAAGCGGGGTAAGGGTGCACGACTGTCAACTGCCTTATCATCCATTTCCTCGACGAGAACCCAGCCCGACATTGACGCTACCCTCCGCTCAGGCGCTGGAGTGCCCCCTCTATCTGGTCGAGGCCCTGCTCAAGGTTCTGCATGGATGTGGCATACGAAATACGGACATGCTCCGCAGAGCCAAAACCCTCACCGGCCACCAGCGCGACTTTGATCTCTTCCAGGAGATAAAGAGAGAGGTCCATAGCCGACGCAATGATTTTGCCCTGCCACTGGGACCCGAAACAACCCGATACCCGTGGAAAGACATAGAACGCGCCTTCCGGCAGCGTACATGTGATGCCGGGGATGGCCCGGAGGCGATCAACCACGTAATTGCGTCGCTTGGCAAACGCTTCGGCCATGACACCGACCTGTTCTTGGTCGCCGGTCAGGGCTTCAATCGCTGCAGCCTGGGCAATCGAGTTCGGGTTTGAGGTACTCTGGCTCTGGATGGTTTCCATCGCCTTAATGACCTCCTGCGGTCCGGCGGCATAGCCTAAACGCCAGCCGGTCATGGCGTAGGTTTTTGAGACCGAATTGGCTATGAGCACCCGGTCGCGCAGCCCCGGCTTGAGGGCGAGCAAATGGGCACAACGTGGGACGTCATACAGGAATTTCTCGTACACGTCGTCAGAGATGGTAAAGAGATCGCTAGACTCTATGACTTCAGCAATCTGGCTCAGTTCGTCCTCGGTGTAGGCGGCACCAGTCGGATTGGACGGGCTGTTGAGCAGTAGTATTTTGCTGTGCGGACCGAGGGCTTCGCGGAGTTGGGCGGCCGTAATTTTGAACCCCGTCTCTTCCGTTGTCGGCAGGAGTTTCGGGGTTCCACCGGCCAGAACCACGATATCGGAATAGCTGACCCAATAGGGCGCGGGGATGAGCACTTCATCTCCGAGGCCGACCAGGGCATGAAAGGCGTTAAAGAGGATATGTTTTCCACCGCAACCGGTCGTGACTTCCGGGGGGGCATATTCGAGGCCATTGTCTCGCTGGAGTTTCACAGTAATGGCCTCTTTGACGTTCGCGGTTCCGCCGACCGGCGTATATTTGGTCTGGCCTTGTTTGAGCGCGGCAATAGCCGCGTCTTTGATCGGCTCCGGAGTATCAAAATCGGGCTCGCCAGCCCCAAAATCAATGACCTCGATACCCTCACGGCGGAGCGCCGCGACTTTCACCGTAACCATGAGGGTCGGTGATGGTTTGACCTGATCCAAACGTGGCGACAGACGCATTTTTCCTACACTCCTCTAGTCGAATACGCGTCTGTGCATCACTCAGACGATGGTGTGCAGCCTCATACGCGTGTGAGTAGACATTCAGGCCCGCTGCGCGAATTTTTCGCGGAGCCGTTTTTCGACATGGGGCGGGACGAGGCCTTTCACGGAACCGTCCAAGCTGGCAATTTCTTTGACCAAGCGGGCCGCGGTATAAAAATGGGCCGCCCCGGTCGTCAGAAAAACCGTATCGATATCAGGCTTCATATGGCGGTTCATGAGCGCCATCTGAAACTCGTATTCAAAATCTGAGGCCGCGCGTAGCCCTCGAATGATAATCTTGGCCTGCATGCGCTCGACGTAATCGACCAGCAGACCATGAAAGCTGTCGTAGATTACCCGGTCCCCCGCCTCCTTCAGCTCCTCGCGGAACATGTCGAGCCGTTCCTGAGGGGCGAACAGATAGTTCTCTTTTTGGGGATTATACACGACGGCCACCACGACTTCGTCGGCAAGCTCGAGACTGCGCCGGACGATGTCGATATGGCCATAGGTCGGTGGGTCAAAAGAACCAGGGTATATGGCGCGGCGCTTCACTCGGATTCCTCACCCTCATGCTGGTAAAAGGATATCTCGGTTGTGCCGTAACGACGACGGTCCGTCAATACCAAGGGGGCGTAGGCCGAGGCCCCAGATTCCTGCTGTGTGTGCTCAACAACGATCCAGGCCCCTGGAAGGAGGGCCGGGCTCCGCGCTAAGCGCCGTAGGGTTTTATCCACCCAGCCTTCCCCATACGGCGGGTCCAGAAATACCCCGCCAAAACGGAGTCCCTGGTCTTCCACGATACGGATGCCGGTGAGGGCGGAGGCTCGCAGCAGACGACCACGATGACGCAACCGGGCGGTCTTGAGATTGGCGCGAATCACCCTCTGGGCGTCTGGACTTGCATCAACGAATACGCCGGAGCGGCCGCCCCGACTCAAGGCTTCGATGCCGAGCCCGCCAGTCCCGGCGAACAGATCAAGAATGTCTATACCCGTGAGGGAAAGTCGGCTGGCAAGGATATTGAAGACCGACTCTCTGACGCGGTCGGCAGTGGGCCGGACCTTGTGTCCCTTGGGCACCACCAAGGTGAGCCCCCCTGCCGAGCCGGAGATGATCCGCATCTAGACGCTAAGAATGTGAACGGCCAAGGCGGCGGCTTCGCCACGGACCATGCCACCGCCATTCTCGGTCAGCCCAACTTTGGCCCCTTCGACTTGGCGTTTCCCGGCTTCACCGCGGAGTTGCCAGAAGATCTCAGCGATTTGCGCCGTTCCGGTGGCCCCAACCGGATGGCCTTTGGCCAGTAAACCACCGCTCGGGTTTACCGGAACTTTCCCGCCAAGCGTCGTCACTCCGTCATCAATCAGGCGGCCGCCCCCACCCTGCTGGCAGAGGCCGAGTTCCTCGTAGATGATGAGTTCGGCCGGGGCCGAGGCGTCGTGGACTTCGGCCACGTCCAGGTCTTCGGGGCCGATACCGGCCATTTCGTAGGCCTTTTTTGCCATGCGCTCCGTCACGCCGGGGTCCCCGGGCTGATGGTCCTGGCCCGAGCCCAGCACCGAGGCTTTGACATAGACCGGCTTGGATGTGAACTCCTTCGCTTTCTCTGCGCGAGTGAGCACCAGAGCGGCGGCACCGTCGCCAATAGGAGAACACATCATCCGCGTCAGCGGGTCGGCGACCATGGGCGAGGCAAGCACGTCTTCCATGCTGCGCGGAGTCTGGAACTGGGCGTGTGGGTTCAGGCTGCCGTTGGTGTGGTTCTTGGCGGCGATCCGGGCATAGTGCTCTTTGGTCGTCCCGTATTTCCGCATATGGCTGCGGGCAAACTCGGCGTAAAAATCCATGAACAGGCTGCGCGACTTGCCGGCCCCAGCCCCCTCACCTTTCTCCTGGGTTGCCTTTTGCATGTCCACCAGGGTTTTTTGCATCAGCTCGACATCAATGGCGCTGCCAATGGCGGCAAACGATTTCTTCTTGTCCTCGTGGTAGAGCTTTTCCATGCCCAGGGCGAGCACGACATCGTACATGCCCGACGCAACATACAACCAAGCCAAATGGAAGGCGGTGGCCGCGCTGGCGCAGGCGTTTTCCGCATTAATGACCGGAATGCCGCCGATCCCCATTTCGCGCAAAACCACCTGTCCGCGGATACACTCCTGACCGGTAATCAGACCGGCCATGGCATTTCCGACCGCAACCGCCTCCAGTGCATCAGATTCAATCCCGGCAGATTTGAGGGCTGCCTCAATAGCTTCGCGGGACAACTCCTTCATCCCCTTATCCAGGTGCTTGGCAAAGCGGGTCATGCCCGCGCCGACGAGGGCAACCTCTCTCATATGACTCCTCCTTACTTCGTTATCTGTGGTAAGCGGTTCGACTATATCCGCATTCCCTCTTGTTCTGCAAGACGAATTTCTTCAGGATGGCAGGTGTGAATTTTGTTCTAGTCCCTATTAAAGCCCTCTCCCAGGGCAAAAGCCGCCTGTCCGCCCTCCTGTCCGAGACCCAGCGACAGAGTCTGTCTCAGGCCATGTTCCGCGACGTGCTCACGCAACTGCGCCGGGCGGCGACGGTAGACCGTTTTGGAGTCGTGACCTCGGACCAGACCCTGCTCGACCTCGCGCGCGGTCTGGGGGCGGACGCCATTGACGAGTGCCATCCGCGGGGCCTGAATGGGGCCGTTGCCGTGGGTGAAGAGTTTTGTCTGCAACAGGGCGGGACCACACTGCTGGTCCTGTTGTCGGACCTGCCGCTGGTGACCTCTGAAGACGTTGACCTGCTCCTGTGTGAGGCAACGGACGAGCCCGAGGTGCTGTTGGTGACGTGTAAGGAGGGCGAGGGCACAAATGCGCTCCTACGCACCCCGCCGCTGGCGATTCCAACCTGCTTTGGCGGCCCAAGCCTCGGTGCCCACCAAGCCCGGGCTCGGGAGGGGAATATCCTCTGCCGGGTGATTGAGGCTCCACGGATTGCGTTTGATATTGACTCGGTTGAAGACCTCACGCTTTTTGCCTCGGAACCGACGGCAACGCACACCTATCAGGTATTACAGGACTTAGATGTTCTGCCCGCCCTTGGGATTAATCCGGCGGAGTGATGCGCCGGCCAGAAGAGCGCCCAGTGCCTCTCACGCGCCTCCCGTGATCTATGGGGAAACCACAGGTCGTTGTGATTACCGGCCCGACCGCCACGGGCAAAACCGTGCTCGCCCTCACCCTGGCCCAACGCTATAACGCGGAGATCATCAGCGCGGACTCACGTCAAGTGTATCGCTACCTGGATATTGGCACGGCAAAACCTACCCCAGCGGAGCAGGCCCTGGTTCCGCATCATGTGATTGATGTGGTCAGTCCAGATGAATCCTTTGATGTGGCCCGCTTTCGGACACTGGCGCACGAGGCAATTGCGGCGCTGACCCGGCGTGGCAAGAACATTTTCGTGGTGGGTGGAACCGGGCTCTATATTCGGGCCTTGACCCGGGGGCTCTTTGTTGGACCGCAGGCCGACCCCGCGCTGCGCAAACGCTTGACCGTTCAGGAGCGGGAGCACGGCCCCGGTTTTTTGTACAACTGGCTGCGCCGAGTTGACTCGGACACGGCCCGCCGACTTCATCCGAATGACCAAACCCGGCTGGTTCGGGCCTTGGAAGTCTGGTTGTTGAGCGGGAAACCGATGAGTGCTTGGCAGCGGGAGCATGGCTTCCGCGAGCGACCGTTTTCGACGCTGCTGATCTCCCTGGTCCTGGAACGAGACGTCCTGGCTCGTCGTATTCAAAAGCGCTGCCAGCAGATGATCCGTGAGGGCCTTGTTGACGAGGTCCGCCGGGTCTGGGATATGGGGTTTGGTGAACAGCTTCCCGCGCTTCGCACCATCGGCTATGCCCAGATTGTGGACCTCTTACATGGACGGTCCACTCTGGAGGGGGCAGTCGGCGATATGGCTACGGCGACCCGCCGGCTGGCCAAACGGCAACTGACCTGGCTACGCGCAGAGCCTGAGGTGCGCTGGTACACCCCCGCACAAGGAGAGCAAGATATCGGCCGTGTGGTACAGGAGTTCTTTGAAGGGGCAGGGAGAACGTAGCGGGACGGACGGCCGAGCACGGTCGGGCCGTTCTACTCCTGCATTTCACGCCCTGAGTATTGAAGGAGCAATCGTGCAGACAACCTATCTCGATTTTGAGCGTCCGCTGGAGGAGTTGGATAAACAGGTGTATGCCCTCAAGCAGTTGGGCAGCCGGTCAGCCCGGCAACAGACCGAACTCGCCGCCTTGGAAGAGCAACTCAGGCAGCGCGAGGCTGAGGTATTCACCGCACTCTCGCCGTGGCAACGGGTGCAACTCTCTCGGCATCCGGACCGACCTTATACGCTCGATTATATTGGGGCCTTATGCTCCGAATTCGTGGAACTGCACGGCGATCGCGTTTTCGGTGACGATCCGGCGATTATCGGCGGTCTGGCGCGTTTTCGCGGGATGCCAGTGGTGGTTGTCGGCCATCAGCGCGGAAAGACGGTGACCGAAAAAGTGCACCGGAATTTTGGCATGCCCCGGCCCGAGGGCTATCGAAAAGCCCTCCGCCTCTTTCATCTCGCCGAACGGTTCCAGCGGCCTGTGCTGAGCTTTGTGGATACCCAGGGCGCCTACCCCGGAGTTGGTGCTGAGGAGCGCGGCCAGGCCGAAGCCATTGCCAGGAATATCCAAGAAATGGCCGGTCTCAAGACTCCCATCATTGTCACGGTGATTGGAGAAGGCGGGAGTGGCGGCGCCTTAGCCCTCGGGGTCGGCGACCGGCTGCTGATGCAGGAAAACGCCTGCTATTCGGTCATTACCCCCGAAGGCTGCGCAGCGATTCTCTTTGGAGAACGCACCCCGGAACGGTCGGCCTGGGCCGCCGAGGCGCTGAAGGTCACGGCTCCGCACCTGCTTGATCTTGACGTGATTGATGAGATGATTGTCGAGCCGTCAGGGGGAGCCCATAGGCATCCCCTGACGGCGATCAGCGATGTTGGAGCCACAATCGACCACCATCTGCGAGCAGTGAGCGATTTGTCCATTGCCGAGCTTATGGACCATCGCTACACGAAATTCCGTCGGATGGGAGAAGTCGGCGTTATCGATACGGCAGAGGAGCCGGCAGCCGGGGTCAATTAGAGTATCGCAATGCACTGAACCGCAGCCCCCGCCTGGAGAGAGACCCCAGCGTAGACTGGCTTAGCAAATCGTAGTACAAAACGCCGTGTGGCGCACAAACGTTCCTCCTCTTCACAGCTGGCATTAGATACATTCAGGGAGAAAATCGATCGGATTGATGCCCAAATCCTCACGCTGTTGAATCGCCGCGCCCGTCTGGCTCAGCAGATTGGGGACACAAAGGGGAAGACCGACACGGTCTATATACCAAGCCGAGAACGAGCCGTTCTCGGCCGCCTGGCAGAGTTGAACACCGGGCCGCTCCCGGACGAATCCGTTCAGGCCATTTATCGCGAGATTATTTCCGCTTCTCGCGCCCTCGAGATGTGTCTGCAGGTTGCCTATCTCGGACCAGAGGCGAGCTATGCGCATATGGCGAGCAAAGAGCAGTTTGGCTCGAAGGCCGAATTTGTTCCGGTAGAGACGATTCCCCAAATTTTCTCGGCAGTGGAAAACCGGCAGGTCGACTATGGGGTCGTGCCAGTCGAAAACTCGAGTCAAGGCTCGGTAGCTCTCACCCTTGATCTTTTTATTGAAACGAACCTGCATATTATTGCCGAACGGTCCTTGGCCATTCGGCACTGTTTGCTCAGCCGCGCTACCAAGCGAGAGCGTATTCAGCGGGTCCTTGCCCATCCACAGTCTCTGGCACAGTGTCAGCACTGGCTGGCCGCGCATCTGCCGGGCGTGCCCACGGAGGCGGCGTCGAGCAACTCTCGTGCGGCTGACCTGGTGCGGCGCGACTCGCATGCCGCAGCGATTGCCGGGCGGCTAGCCGCGGAGCGCTATCGGCTCAATATCATCGACGCGGATATTCAGGACCAGACGGCAAATTACACTCGTTTCGCCATTCTAAGTCGGACGCGGCAACCGGGGACGCCGACCGGGGGGGACAAAACGTCCCTAGTACTGTCGGTTCGGGATGAGCCGGGGATACTGTACCAGGTGCTGAGGCCGTTTGCCGCGCACAGCATGAGCCTGCTACGGATTGAATCCCGACCGCTCAAGGGGCGCCCTTGGGAATACGTCTTTTTTATCGATGTCGAGGGGCATGTGGGTGACCGGGCTCTCGCCGAAGCCCTGCGAGAGATCGAACCCTGCTGTATGTCGGTCAAAGTGCTGGGCTCGTATACTTCCTTTGGGTCGGCGACCGGGTCAGCACGGCAGAAACGGTGAATCTTGTATGGATATTCGAAAGTATGTGCCGGATTGGGTCTTGAGCCTCACCCCGTATCAGCCGGGCAAGCCGATTGAAGAGGTGGAGCGGGAATATGGGATCAGCAACTCGGTGAAAATCGCCTCAAATGAGAATCCCCTTGGCCCGTCTCCAAAGGCACTTGAGGCGATTCGGGCGTCCCTGCCCCGGCTCAATCTGTATCCTGACGGTGATGCCTTTTATCTGAAGCAACGCCTCGCTGAGAAATTCGGGCTAGACCGGTCGCGGATCATTATTGGCAACGGATCGAATGAACTGATCGAGTTGATCGTGCGGACCTTTTTGCGCGTGGGTGAATCCGTCATCGCCGCGGAGCATGCTTTTGCCATTTATCCTCTATGTGTACACGCGGCCGGCGGCCGTACAATTCCCGTTCCACACGCTGGCTTTGCCTTCGATCTGGACGCCATGGCACGAGCAGTTGAAGCAGATACGCGTATTATTTTTTTGGATAACCCCAATAATCCCACCGGCACGATCTATACCAGGGCGGACTGGGAGGCGTTTCTGGAGAGGGTGCCACCGAGTGTGGTGATTGTCGTTGACGAAGCGTATTTTGAATTTGTCGATGCCCCGGACTATCCCGACTCGCTCGACTACCATTCGGAGGAGCGGGTGCTCATCACCCTGCGCACCTTTTCCAAGATCTGCGGCTTGGCTGGCGTTCGCATTGGTTATGGCATTTCCTCGCCGGAAGTAATCGGCGCCCTCAACCGCATCCGTCAGCCCTTCAATGTGAACACGCTCGCCCAAGTGGGAGCGTTGGCCGCGCTTGACGATGTCGAGCATATTCGCCGCACCCAAGACAATAATCGCCAAGGGCTGGCCTACTTGCGTCGGGAGTTGGACCGTCTGGGCATCGAATACGCTCCGAGCTGGGGGAATTTCCTCCTAGTGAAAGTTGGCCCCGGCGTCCCACAACAGCTTTTGCCCCAGGGCATTATCATTCGGCCGATGGAGGGCTATGGCTATCCGGGCTATGCCCGTGTGAGTGTGGGCTTGGCTGAGGAAAGTGAACGCTTTATTGCGGCCATGGAGAAGCTGCAAGCGCAGGCATAGTCTGCACCTCATAATACAGCATGTCAGTACTATTTCATCGTCTGCTTATCGTCGGAGTTGGTCTGATTGGTGGCTCGCTCGGACTGGCGGCCAAAGCACGGGGGCTGGCCGAGCAGGTGGTTGGCTTTGGTCGGACCGAAGCCAATCTGAAAATCGCGCTCGACCGCGGCCTGATTGATGCTTATACCTTCGACCCGGCCGAAGCGGCCCAGAGAACCGACTGCGTTCTGCTTGCCGTCCCAGTCCAAGCGACTGGCCCGGCTATACAACCGTTTCTGCCCTATCTCTCACCAGGCTGTATTGTGACGGATGCGGGAAGTGTGAAAGCGCCGGTCGTTGCCACCCTCGCATCACTTGTCCCCGACTCGCTGCCGTGTGTGGCCGCGCACCCCATTGCCGGCACTGAAAATGCCGGGGCGGGGGCGGCCTTTGCCTCCCTTTTTGAGGGACGTTTATGTGTCTTGACACCGACCGACAAAACCAATGCTACCGCCCTGGCGCGGGTCCGGGCTTTATGGGAAGGCGTTGGTATGCGTGTCGAAGAAATGGACCCCGAGGTCCACGACCGCATCCTCGCCCAGGTCAGCCATCTGCCCCATCTTATTGCGTTCAGTGTCATGAATGGTCTCCTTCAGACGTCTCCGTCCTCGACCCCGCCGCAATCGGGCCAAGTCGACCCACTCGCCTATGCCGGTAGTGCGTTTGCGGACCTGACTCGGGTGGCCGCCAGCCCCGTCGAGATGTGGCGCGACATCTGTCTTGAGAATCGTGACGCCTTGCTCGCTGCGATTTCCAGTTTTGAAGCCGCGCTGACGCAGATGAAAGTCGCCGTGGCCGAGGGAGACCGACAGGCCCTCTCGGCGGACATTACACGGGCCCGCCAGAAACGTCAGCGCCTCGCTCTTTTGCGTGAACGAGGGTAGACGGGTCCTCCACTAGACATGAGAGACTGGCCACGTTTACTCTTTTCGGCACATGACGCCAGCGGTGACGATCCTCCCTGCTCCTCACGGTATACAAGGCGAAATCTGCCTGCCGGGCGATAAATCCATCAGCCACCGGGCCGTGCTGTTTGCGGCTCTGGCCAGAGGAGAGAGCTGCATTCAGGGCTGTTCGCCGGGTGAGGACAATCTGCGGACAATCCAGGCGGTTCGGTTGTTGGGAGTCGATATCATCCAACAGGGTACAACGGTGATCGTGAGAAGCCGGGGCTGGGGGGCTTTCCACCCCGCGCACGCTGCTGACACCACCATCGACTGCGGGAATTCAGGAACCACGATGCGGTTGCTGTCCGGCATCCTGTCCGGATGTCCTTTTACGTCCCGTTTGGATGGTGATGCCTCACTCCGGCGGCGTCCCATGAGACGAGTGATTGAGCCCTTACGGCTAATGGGAGCCACAATTCAGGGTGAAGGCGGACGGCACTATGCGCCTTTACGAATTACGGGACAGAATGGGCGCCTCACCGGCATTACGTATACGAGTCCGGTAGCGAGCGCACAGGTCAAATCTGCCATCCTTCTGGCAGGCCTACACGCCAGCGGGCGGACGACGGTGAGAGAGCCCGAACGTTCCCGTGATCATACGGAGCGCCTGTTATCCGCATTCAGCGGACGGCTTACGGTGCAAGGACGAACGGTATCCGTTGAAGGCGGAACACCCCTGCATGCCCGGGATGTGGATATCCCTGGCGACCTCTCTTCCGCCGCCTTTTTTATCGCGGCAGCCCTCCTGCTACCTCACTCGGAGTTACGTATTCGCCAGATTGGACTCAACCCTACCCGGACGGGGATCGTGGATATCTTTCGCGCCATGGGGGCACAGATCGAGATACACAACGTCCGGGACGTTTGCGGAGAGCCTGTCGGAGACTTGGTGGCCCGCTCAAGCTCCTTGCACGGGATAGAAGTCGACGGTGCACTGATTGTCCGCACCATTGACGAACTGCCCATGCTGGCCGTAGCGATGGCGTTTGCCCACGGAACGTCTGTCATTCGTGGGGCCGCAGAGCTCCGCGTCAAAGAGAGTGACCGCATTCACGCTCTGGCCGTCGCCCTAACTGCCCTCGGCGTGACGGTTGAGGAACTGCCGGATGGGTTGGTGATCACCGGGCAGGGCCGCGTGCGCGGCGGAACGGTCCACAGTCAAGGCGATCACCGGATCGCGATGGCACTGAGCGTGGCCGGACTCGGTTCGGACGAGGGCGTTGTTGTCCAGGAACCGGAGTGCATTGCCATTTCCTTTCCCGGGTATTACCGCCTAGTCCAAGAGACGACCGGAGTACGGCTGGGGACAGGCTGATGGCGGAAACGAAAAAGGGCCTGATCATCGCCATCGACGGTCCGGCCGGTGCAGGCAAGAGTACCGTCAGCCGTCTTTTGGCAGAACGGCTCGGCTATCGCTATATCGATACCGGAGCCCTCTACCGGGCTATTGGTTTACTCGCGCGGGAACAAGGTGTGAGTCCAGATGATGGCGAGCGCCTCGCAGCCTTGTGTGACACGGTAGATATTACACTCTCAGAAACACGTGTACTCTTGGGCAACCGGGATATTACGGAGGATATTCGCCGCCCGGAAGTGAGTCGGATGGCCTCAGCAGTCTCGGCTCAGCCGCAGGTTCGCCGCGCCCTCTTCGGCCTGCAACGTCGGCTCGGCGGGACTGGCTCGGCCGTTCTTGAGGGACGCGATATTGGGACGGTTGTTTTTCCAGATGCGGATATCAAAATATTTCTCGACGCCTCAATCAAGGAACGGGGACGCCGGCGTTATGCCGAGTTGCGACAACAAGGAGAGGCCGGGGTTTCGCTTGCGCAGACCCTTCGAGACATAGCGGAACGAGACCGCCGTGACAGCGGACGCGCCCATGCTCCGCTCCGACCCGCGGCTGATGCCATACATATCGATACCACCACATTGACCCAAGCGAACGTAGTTGACAGCATGGCCGAATTAGTCCATGCCCATGCAAGTATCGAAAGCAAAAAGGAAAAGCTGGGTTCGTAGCTCTTGCAACCTCGCCACGAGGAGAGTATGCAAAGGCAATGCAGGGAGCTTCGTAGGGGGTAAACCATAACATGGAACACAACGAGCAGCACAACGCTGAAGAAACAACATCGACGCAGGGCCAAGTCACCACACAAGACCAGACCCAGACAGGGAACGCTGACATTGACAGCCAGGCAGCAAACGAGAGTCAGCCCGCAGAGACAACGGGCACCAGCAGTGACACCGCCCCCACGGCGCCAGCCCAACCGGGTAGAGTTGGGGAAGATTTCGGTCAAATGTTTGAAGAAAGCATGCGCTCGGTTCAACCAGGCGAGATCGTCCGTGGCCGGGTGGTGAACATCGGCCCGGAATTTGTCACGATCGATATTGGCTATAAATCGGAAGGACATATTCCGCTGGCTGAATTCCGCCAACGCGACGGGCAGATCACGGTCAGTGAGGAAGATGAAATAGAGGTTTATTTCGACTCGGCTGACTCCGACCAAGAGGGGGTCGTTTTATCACGAGCGAAAGCGGAGCAATTCCGTATTTGGCAAGACATTGAGGAAGCGTTCAACAACCACACGCCCGTCAATGGTTCCATTGTTGGCAGGGTAAAAGGCGGGTTGCGCGTCGATATTGGTGTGGCCGCGTTTTTACCGGGCTCTCACGTTGACACTCGCCCCATCCGCGATCTAGATCAATTCCTGGGGACAACAGACCAATTTGCCATCCTCAAATACAATCGAGCCCGTTCCAATGTCGTCGTATCACGCCGGGCCGTGCTGGAACAGGAGCGCGCCACGCTGCGGGAGGAGACGCTGAAGGTCCTTGATGAAGGAGTCATCCTTGAGGGCACTGTCAAAAATATTACGGATTACGGGGCCTTTGTCGACCTGGGGGGGCTGGATGGACTCCTGCACATCACCGATATGTCTTGGGGACGGCTCGGTCACCCGTCCGAGATGATCAAAACCGGGGAGACGCTCAAGGTCGTTGTGCTCAAGTTTGACGCAGAAAAGGAGCGGGTGTCACTAGGTCTGAAACAACTCGTTCCCGATCCGTGGGGATCGGTCGCAGACCGCTATATGCCCGGCAGTCGGGTGCAGGGCAAGGTCGTGAGTTTGGCCGACTATGGAGCTTTCGTGGAACTGGAGCAGGGCGTAGAAGGCTTGTTGCACGTCTCCGAAATGTCGTGGACAAAGCGGGTCTCTCACCCTTCTAAACTCCTCTCCGTCGGCGATGAGGTCGAAATCGTAGTCCTCGACCTAGACCCGGCTCACCGTCGCATATCCTTAGGGCTCAAGCAGGTCTCGCCGAACCCGTGGGAGACCGTGCGGGCCACCCACCCGGTGGGCAGCCGCATCCACGGCAAAGTCAAAAGTGTGACCGACTTTGGTGTCTTTATTGAGGTTGAGGAAGGGATTGACGGCTTGGCGCATATCTCGGACCTGCATTGGACCCGAAAAATCAAGCATCCCTCGGAGTTGTTTAAAAAAGGCGATGAGATTGACGCCGTTATTCTCGGTATTGATGTGGAAAACGAGCGTATTTCGCTCGGAATTAAACAGTCGAGCGCCGACCCTTGGGTCACCCTGCAACAAGAGCATCCAGTGGGGAGTCGGATCAACGGCAAGGTCACGAGTGTGACCGACTTCGGGGTTTTTGTCGAAGTGGCCGACGGTATTGAAGGGTTGATTCACATCTCTCAGCTCTCAACGGAGCGAGTCGAGAAGCCCTCAGCGCTGTTTGAGGTCGGCAACATAGTGGAGACCGAGGTGATCCATATTGATCCCCGTGAACACAAAATGGGGCTGAGTGTGAAAGCCTTGCGCCGCAGTGAAGAGCGGGAGGAAATGGAGGCCTATCTCCAGCGTGAACGAGAAGGATCACGGTTCTCTTTTGAGGATATCCTGGGAGAAGAGTTGCGTCTCGACCGGGATGACGGGGATCCGCAGAAATCATGAGGCTTGCCGATGGGGGATGGTGGAGTGACCAAAAGAGACCTGATTGAGGAAGTGGCTCAGCGCTATCTTCGTTTTTCACGGCGGGACGCCGAGGTCATGGTCAATACGGTATTCGACAGTATGACCGAGGCCCTGGAACGAACGGAGCGGATTGAAATCCGCGGATTCGGGAGTTTCATTGTCAAACAGCGTCCGGCACGGGAAGGCCGCAACCCGAGAACCGGGGAGGTGGTTCCGGTTGCAGCCAAAAAAGTTCCGCTCTTTAAGGTTGGGAAAGAGTTACGCCTTCGCGTGGATGGAAAACCTCTTACGGCAGCCGAACCCGAGACGGCGACCAAGCCGGGAGCAGATGCCGAGCGTGGATGAGATTGGGGCGTGTGACACACCTGGCCGGGGTCGTTCTTTTCCGACCAAGCCCCATTCCGGGTAGGGATTCCTGATACACAACTAGAGGGGAATATTCTGAGTAAAGGCAGGCAGTAAGGCAGTATTGTGCAACGGACAACTCCAACTGAAGCGCTCCGCCGTGAAGTTCAGACGGTTGGTGACCTCAAGAAAATAGACTATCCGGTGCGTCCTGTGCGAGAAGAGATGCGGGCGAATTTGATCCGGATGCTCGCCACCGGGGAAAGATTGCTCCCTGGCATTATCGGCTATGACGAGACCGTGGTTCCGGAGATCGAGAACGCGGTGCTAGCTGGCCATCATATCGTTTTTCTGGGTGAGCGTGGGCAGGCGAAATCGCGGGTGATCCGGGGTTTGACCGCCCTGCTGGACGCCCATGTGCCGACCATTCGTGACAGTGAGATTCCAGAGAACCCGCTGGCGCCCATCTCTCCGCACGCACGCCGCTTGGCCGCAGAACGCGGAGAGGCGCTTGAAATCCGCTGGCTGTCACGCGACGAGCGCTATGCCGAGAAGCTGGCGACGCCCGATGTATCCGTGGCCGACCTCATCGGTGAAGTGGATCCGATTAAAGTTGCCGAAGGGCGCTATCTGGCCGACGAGGAGACCATCCACTACGGCCTGATCCCCCGGACGAACCGCGGCATCTTCGCGGTCAACGAATTGCCCGACCTGACCGAGAAAGTCCAGGTTGGCCTGTTCAATCTGATGGAAGAACAGGATTTTCAGGTCAAAGGCTTCAAGGTCCGGCTGCCGCTTGATGTCATTATTGTGGCGAGTGCGAACCCTGAGGACTATACGAGCCGGGGCCGCATTATCACGCCGCTGAAAGATCGGTTTGATGTGCAGATTCGCACCCACTATCCACGCTCGATCGAGGAAGAAATTTCCATCATGGAGCAGGAGGCTGCCCAGTTCGATCACAATGGCCGGGTGTTTCATACCCCTCCGTTCATAAAGGAGATCTGCGCCCAGCTCACCATGGAAGCCCGGAATTCCAATGAAATAAATCAGGCATCTGGGGTGAGTGTCCGCATGACAATTAACAATTTTGAAAGTGTGATCAGCAATGCGGAGAAACGGGCTGTGCGCCTAGGCGAGAGTGAAGTCGTACCGCGTATTAGCGACCTGTATGCGCTCTATCCATCCACCGCGGGCAAGATCGAGTTGGAATACATGGGTGAAGAGCAGAAAGATGGAGACCTCATTGAGCGTCTGGTCAATCGCGCCGTCCAGAAGATCTTCGACAAATACATGCAAATCGAAAATTTACAGCCGGTCATCGATTATTTCGCAAACGGCGGGGGCGTTGAAATCTCGGATATGATGCCGTCTCAACAATACGTGGAGGGCATTCAAAACGTTCAGGGGCTGCAGGAGAGCCTAGCTGCCTTAGGTGTCGATGGCCAGCCAAGCTTCATCTCCACCGCCACCGAATTCATTCTGGAAGGTCTGCATCTGCATCAGAAGCTCAACAAAGAGCGCAAGGGTGGCCGCCAAACCTATCACGCCTAGCCGCCCTACTCTGTTGGCCACACGGATCCGCCGCGGTCGGCAGAAACAGACCGCCTATCAAAAGCTGAGCATTATTGCAGTCCCGGCCCCGCTCTTTGACCAGCAAGCTAGGGCGTGTCACGTTTGGATTGAAGCATATCCGGCATGCTGGAGAGAGTTCGCGCCTTCGGGCGGCGTGAGCGGCGGCCCAAGGCTTCCGAGGGGGCGCCCAGCGGCTGCGAGGGGGCGGCTCTGCGCCCTGCGCAGCCAGTGCTGGATCGTGGCGAAGGGCTGCTCCAGGGGATTGAGAGCGGGCGAATACGGCGGCAAGCACCAGAACCGGGCCCCCGCGGGCTGGAGGCGGGGCGCGGAGGGCTGTACCTTTATGGCGGCCGAGCGCGTCCAGGATGCCGAGGGCACCCGGCTTCAGGGTGGGCAGACGGACCGGGGCGCCAGAGGCCCGGAACGCCCAGCCGATGAGGGGCCCGGCGCAGCCGCCGGGCGCGGGCAAGCCCTCCCCGCGTAGGGCAGCGATGCACGGCAGGGGGCACCAGCGACCGGGAGGGGCGGAGCCCGGTTGCCTCTCTGAAACCCAAGCGGCGCGGCGCGCGCCTAGCCAGAAAGCGCTGCCCAAGAGCCAGCTGCTCGCGGGCGCGGCCCGCGCCTAGGCAACGGCGCACCGGCTTGTTTTTTGACGCGCAATCCATCGCGGCGCAGACAAAGTCCACCCCGCCCTAGCGAACCCTGCACCCCGCGTGCGGCCCGTTCCGCCGGCAGGCCCCGGACCGGCAGAGGAGGGGGGGGGGAGCGCTGCGAGGATGACGGCGCGCTGAGCCGCCAGGAGGAGCGGGCGAGAACCGCCCAGCTAGCCCGGCACCACCCTGCCCGTCTCGCGCAAGCGCTGGGGCCATGTCATCCCCGAAGAGCCCGCCCCAGCGAACCGGGCCACGCCCGCTCGCCTCGTCTCTCCCGCGCTAACCGCCGCCCCCCACGCTCCCGCAGGGCATTGGAGGGGGCGTTCTGCCGGCGGGCCTCCTCAGCCCAGCAGGCCGTTGGAAGCAGGATCCCCACAACAAGGGAATCGCATGGATTCAATTAAGCAATGATCTGCTCTAGGTGACTGATTCATCGCAGGCCTCCGTAGCCATATGGTTGAACGACTCTATGGCAGGGGCGTGGGAAGAAGGCATCTATCGCGGGATTAGAGACGCTGAGTATGAACTACCCCGCATTGATTGGAAAGAGCATGTCAGTAAGATAGATGACGAGATCATCGCCGAAATTCGGCGCTCTCATTTTAGCCTCGCCGATTTCACACATGGAAAGAAAGGCGCTCGTGGAGGTGTCTATTACGAAGCAGGCTTTGTGTGTGGGCTCGGTATTCAGGCGGTCTGCACTTGCTGAAAGGATGCATTGGAGAAGGCCCACTTTGATATGCGCCAGTATAACCGCATTGTGTAGGGCATACCGGATGATTTACGACGCAACCTGGAAATGCGCATTGCTGCGGTCATTGGGGATAGGCCGTTACGGGTGAAACCCAGCGTCTGTCTCCCTTATCGAATAGCGCCGAGCGCCTGCTATGCGGGCAACAGGCAGACGCTATTTGAGTCGGGTATTGACTGTGACAAAATCACTCAAACAGGCGGGGATGGGGTGCGTGTAGAGTGCTGAACTCCATGCTGGAAGCCCCCTCCCCCCCATGGACCCCGTATCCCTTTTTCCCCAGTGTGCAAGCGTTCATTTGGAAAAATTGAAAAATCAGAAAAGAAGATAGTTAGAGCAGTACCTTCAACAACGACCAACCTTATAGGCATCCTGAAACAGTATTGGCTGGGCCTGGTGGGTTCATCCAGACCTGCTCCGGGGGTGCTTGTGGCTCAACCCCAGCAGCCCGGCACCTTTTCCCCTGGACTGCGAGCATCGTTTTGGCGGTGGCGAGTTCTTTCTCCAAGCGCGCCACTTTCGCTTCGAGGTGACGAACCTTTGTATTAGCCGCGTTGGACGGCTTCGGTTTGGCGCTCTGTTGGCGTGGTGGCAGTGCCTACAGTGTCCCCCGCCGTCGGGCCGTGCGCCAGGTCGACAAATGCGAGCTGGACAATCCTTCACGGCGAAGCAGCCGTCCGACCTCGCCCGCCCCGGAACAACGGTCAGCTTCTTCAAGGATTCGCAGCCGATCCCCGGCAGGGAATGGGCGCCGGGGCGGCTTGGCCATGACCTCCAGGTCCGGGACGCCCCGCGCCAGCGGATCCCCGGCCCTGGGAGCTCGTCGCTACGCTCCTCACCCCCAAGGCCGGGGATCCGTGCTCATCGGTTGCATTGAATCCCTATCTGCTTTCATAATGGCTCCTGTCTACCGCCCTCCTTTAACTCTGAGGGTACCAGATGTCTCAGTGATATTGGCAGAGAGGAGAGTTCTAGACCTATGCATTTTCCTGACCAAAGCCATATTAATCAAGTTCGTGACGCACTCTGGCAGCGTTCTGGTGGAGGTGCATCGGTCATGGTTGGGAGCGGTTTCAGTAGGAATGCTCTGGAAACTCTACCGGGGGTAAAGACCCTTCCAACGTGGGGTGAATTGGCAAGCAAGATGGCCAATGAGCTATATCCCCAAGAGCAGGGAGACTATCTATATTCCGAGGGTTCTTTGCGACTGGCCCAGGAGTACAAAACTGCATTCGGACGGACTCGTCTGCACCGCTTTCTTCAACATCTGGTGCGGGACGAAGACTTCAAACCCGGAGATAGACATGCCCGGCTTTTGCGCCTTCCCTGGCGCGATATCTTCACTACGAATTGGGACACCCTCTTGGAAAGGGCGCGGACTTCAGTAGCCGAACGCGCGTACAACGTCATCCGCATAATGGACGAAATTCCGATGGCGAACCGACCACGGATCGTCAAACTGCACGGCTCGTTTCCCGCGCACTTTCCCCTTATCTTTACGGAAGAGGATTACCGGACGTATCCAACAAAATTTGCGCCGTTCGTAAACACGGTCCAGCAAGCCATAATGGAATCCGTGTTCTGTCTGATCGGCTTCTCCGGTGATGATCCGAATTTCCTGCAATGGTCGGGATGGGTACGCGACAATTTAGGAGCTGCGGCTCCTAAATTATACCTAGCCGGCTGGTTGAACTTGCCGCCCCATAGGCGTCGGATGCTTGAAGATCGTAATGTGGTCCCCATTGACCTCGCCCGTCATCCGAAGGCACGCGAATGGCCCGAGCATCTGTGTCATGACTACGCGATAGAGTGGCTTCTCCATACACTGGAACAAGGGCAACCGTATGATGTCACAAACTGGCCTTCGCCAAAGGAGCAAGCACACGCGAATATCCCAACATGCCTTGAGCCAGTTAAGGTAGTCATGTCCAACACGCCCCAAGAAGAGAGCGCGGCTGAGAACACCGTGGATCGGGTCCGGGAACTCCTGGAGGTTTGGTGCCACAACCGGAAAATCTATCCCGGCTGGCTGGTGGCACCACGCAAAGCGTACCTCGCACTGAGCTGGAAAATCCGCGAATGGGGATCGCAAACCTTTCGAGTACTCGCCGACTTGGAGCCGGTGGAACGATTACACGCAGTCCACGAATTGGTGTGGTACCGAGAAATCTTGCTGGAGCCTCTCTCAACCGAGTTGGAGTCTGCTGCGGAGGAAGCGACGAAACTGATAGATTGCCAGCGTCGTACTATAGATGGTGTCGTCAATCCAGAGGCTAAATGGACCGCCATTCGAGGGGCGTGGCGAACCATTGCATTGGCGCTGGTGACAGTAGCGCGACATCGGTTTGATCGTGACGTATTCGATCAGCGAATTAAGTCCTTATCGTCTTTTCTCCAAGACGATCCCGATATTGCCCAGCGGATTTGTCATGAACGCTGCTTGTGGGCGATATACTCTCTGGACTTTGCATCCTTGGACGGTTTGCTTAAAGACTGGCGAATTGAAAACTGTGACCCTGCCTGGATGATGCGTAAATCCGCCTTGCTGTTTGAAATGGGGCAGGGCGATGAGGCGACAGCGTTGGCCGAACACGCGCTCACAATTATCCGAGAGATGCCTGCCGACGACCGCAGCTTAGCGCGTCCATCGCGGGAGGGGTGGGCACTGTATTTAGCGGCACGATTCGAGAATTCGCAGGCGGTTGTTAATAAGAGGTGGAACGAACTGGCGTCGCTGGAGTGCAATGACTTGATGGAGAAACGATACATTGAGGAGGCCATCAAGGGTGAAGGAGGAACGGAAAAAGCTCCGCCATTTGATCTTGGGATACGGAGCGGTCAAATCCTGCGTTTCTCTAACGTCCGCTCCCAGGCTGCTGCCTACCGGGCAATTCATCTCTCTGAGAGAGTCGGGTTACCTCCGCTAGAGGCTAAGGGTATTTGGGAACTGGCTGCGGAAAAACTGGCTGTGTCAGACCCGGAAATGGCTGTCCGTCTAGTACTCCGAGCATGTATAGGCGACAAAGACAAGACATTGGCACGTGTTCTTTTGCGCTCTCGCGTGGCTACATTACCAGCAGCCTCTGCAAAGGCGTTGGCGGAGATATGCCAGAAGGTGATCAATTATGCACTCCCTCGAATGGTTGGCACCGATGCGCATCCCGGCTCCTGGATTGAACGCATGCGCGTCGTAATTGAGGCGCTATCACGTTTTGTTCTTCGTCTGGAACCAGACATGGCAAACGCCATATTCGACAAAGGCCTGGAACTCTATCGCAACGATCACGTTAGTCGACATTTGCCAGACCCTGTCCGAAATCTGATGCAGCGCTCTTGGGAAGCACTGCCAGAAGAACGTCGGACTGCCCGTCTCCTTGATGTACTGAACGCGCCGCTTGTCGGGTTAGACAACTTCGCGGCCGCTGACTGCCGTTACCCGGACCCTGGCGATCTGGTAGAAGACGCTCTTCCATCTGTCCGCACAGACGATAATGAGGGCTACTGGCAGACAGTCGTCGGTTTGCTGACGCGTGGTCTACAAGCTGGCGGCGAAGCGCGTAAGCGGGCGGCGCTCAGAGTTGTGTCTGTGGCATTCCGAAAGCAACTGACAGAAGCTGAATCGTCACAGATTGCCCAAGTCCTTTGGAACGAAGAGCCTACCGGCTCCAGTGATCTCCCCAGCGGAACCCGACTCTTTGACTGGGTCTTTCTCGTGCTGCCTGAGCCGAAACCGGGTCTGGCGGAACGGCGATTCCGTCAGAAATGGCTCGACGCAGGCAGCCTACGTACCCACGGTTCTGACGCTATTCTCCAGCAGGTTGGATATGCGATAACCGGCTTGAAAAGCAACGGGCGGCCGCTGTCTCTCTCAGATGTGGAACAATCCTATCTAACGGATACTGTTGAGTGTTGGTCGGATACTCCGGTGCCGCATTATCCTGATCCTTTCATGGAGACCGGGTGGCGCCAATCTATGTACGACACACTTGACTGTTTGCATTGGGTCCTTGCTGCAATCCATATTCCTGAGTCTATTGGGGAAAAGCTTTACAAGAAGGCCCAGGATCTAAACCAATCAGAGATGCCTGGATTCAAACTTATATTCGGTCTCATCAAGGCCGTGCCGAACCGATTGGATGAACTCGCTCTGTGGATAAGGACAGGGTTGTCATCCGAGAATGATGCATTGGCCAGAGGTGCAGTGGTAGGACTCTATCGTTGGCTGACGACATCGTCCGAAGTGAATTCACAGACCCAACCCCCCTCAGATGAGCTAGTTTTGGAAATCGGCGTCCTGATCGCTACCCGAAGGAAAGCCTCTCTCGATATGGCTCTACAGATCGCCAAGTGGGTATTTGACGAAGGAAGTGACACACAGCGAAAGGCTATATGTGATTTCGTGATGCAAGGTCTTGGCTCTCTGGTGGAAGAGTTGCGATACGATCGAGAACATGCTCAGGACGACAATATCAACGTACCGTTGCTACGGTGGCGCAGTACGCAACTTGCTCTATCAATGGCAGTACACGGCTCGGGAAATACCCCGGCTGTTGTCCGCTGGTTGGAGATGGCCGAGAATGATCCGTTGCCTGAGGTCCGATACGCGAAAGGCCCAACGCTGGTGCGTAACTTAGGGGCGGGAGGATATTGCACGAGCTAGATTTGCGCTCCACTTCCGATAAGGGAATTATATACGATAGTGCCATACCAGTGGGCAGATTTTATTGCGGTTGGCCAGTGAGGAAACACATCCATCCGTTACAGCCTCGGTTTCGGCCATGGCTGCAACACCTAGAGCAGATCATTGCTTAATTGAATCCATGCGATTCCCTTGTTGTGGGGATCCTGCTTCCAATGGCCTGCTGGGCTGAGGAGGCCCGCCGGCAGAACGCCCCCTCCAATGCCCTGCGGGAGCGTGGGGGGCGGCGGTTAGCGCGGGAGAGACGAGGCGAGCGGGCGTGGCCCGGTTCGCTGGGGCGGGCTCTTCGGGGATGACATGGCCCCAGCGCTTGCGCGAGACGGGCAGGGTGGTGCCGGGCTAGCTGGGCGGTTCTCGCCCGCTCCTCCTGGCGGCTCAGCGCGCCGTCATCCTCGCAGCGCTCCCCCCCCCCCATAAGCGTTAACTTGTTTGGCGAGAGAGCCTCCTGTAGCCTTGTGCCGGGTGGCGAGGCCTGGGAGAGCTGGCGAGGGATGTTGACGGGGCCCTGCTGGCGCCGTGTTTGCCGCCTGGGTGGCGGGATCTGGCGTCGCCGCCCGGCGCGGCGAAGGGTGTGCGTACGCACAAGTCGGTCGAGCATCGGTTGCGCCTGCTGTTGCGGCCTGTCGGGTGCGGGCATGCGCGGCGGGAGCCGGCGGGGCGGGCCAAGCAGGCGGGGCGGGGCGATGTCGCGGCGGTTTCGCGGATGAAGCGGCTGAAGCAGGGGGGAGAGTGGCTTCAGGCGCTGTGCGTCGCGCTTTTCCGGGACCGGGGTCTTGCACTGGCGGCCGAGGGCGGGTGTCAGGTTCGGGCCTTTGCTGCGCCGCCGGTGAAGGCCGGGCCAGCTCGGTTCCTTATGGCGCCTCCCCCTCCCGCGTGCGCCTGCCGTCGCTGCCGTGCGCTGTCTTCAGGCTCCCGGCGTCGGCGGGGCCGGGCCCCGGCGCATCGTGCTTGCGGTTTCCGCTCCGCGCCGGCACCCCCATGCTTGCCGCCCGCGGTTATGCAACCGGCCCCGGCCTCCGCCCTGTGGCTGGCGCGGGGGGCTGCATCCCCGTGGGGGTGCACCCCGGTGCGCTTGTGCTGAAGCCGCCGGCAGGAGCGTCCTGCGCCCTGTGCGCCGCGGGCGGGTCGCGGAGGCGGGCCGGGGCGATCGGGGCAGGGCAGGTCAAGGGCGCAGTCCAGGGCGCCGCCGCCGGGCCGGGTCGCCTCTGTGCGCGGCGCAAGACGAAGGAAGCGAGCAGGCGCGCCGCGGGCAAGCGGCAGCGGGAGGCCTCGCGCCAGGGCCATCCGGGTCAGCCTGCCCCTCTGCTCTGCGCGCGCTCCGGCATCGTCTGCCCG
Organism: uncultured Binatia bacterium (SeqCode); assembly: GCA_965116085.1. GTDB lineage: Bacteria > Desulfobacterota > Binatia > Bin18 > Bin18 > Bin18. Next base: position 1,262,651 of record OZ220487.1, on the reverse strand, counting down.
CCCTGCCCCGAACCCTCCTTTTCGGCCGGGATGTCCTGGAGTGAGATCGGGGCAGAGGGCAGGTTGCACGGGGCTTCCAGCGGTGCAAGGCGTTGGCGCAGGGGGGCCCCCTGCCCACATACGAGGACGAAAGCGCCAGGGCGGGGCGCTATGGAAACATCCGTGGCGCCCGGCTGCCCGACAAGCTGCTCCCTCCCGCCAACACCCTTGCCCCTGGGGGGCCGCCCTGGAAGCGCCAGCGGAGCGCCTGGGGCGCCTGCACATGCGCCCACCGTCAGAGCGGGAGGGCGATCGACCCCGCCCGGCCGCTGGCGCGGAGGAGCGCCGCAGGGCACGCTATCCCCACATCACTGGCGGACCCCCCACGCCAGCGCCAGGGCCAGATCTCCGGTCTTTTCAACAAAGGAAACAAACAAGTTAACGCTTATGCGGGGGGGGGGCAGAGGGGGCGCGACGAACAACTCCGGCCCGCACCGCGCAAAGGCGCCGACCCTCCCCCCGCCGGGCCCCCGCGCCCGAACCGAGGAGCCCGGGGCGGGCACGGGCCGGAACCCGCGGGCACGGCACGCCTCCGCAGCCCCGCCCGGAGGACGGAGAGAAGGCCCGCGCTCCCCCGCCGGGCAACGCCCCGCGGCCTCCTACGTCCCTTGGTCGACCGCCGGGACGGAGACCTGCGCACGGCGCTGCCGACAGCCCGACATGGGGACCCGACAGGACCTCCTCCCTGTATCTTACCGCTTCAAACACATCCAACGCCCAGGGACAAGAAATTTAGAGGGCTCGAGCCTAAGCAGTTTGTCATGGGCTCAGTTGAACGGGGGACAAGGGCGGAGAACCAGCCGGGAGCAAGCGCCACTGGCTCCCCGAGGCCAGCATAGACGAGATTGCATCGCACACCCGGCACCGAGCCGGCAAACGCTGCCGACCCACCCGGCCCGGCGCCGGGATCACCGGAGCACTGCGTGCCCCCGCCTCGTCGCTCCGGGCGTTTTGCCGATGGGCAGCCGCTCGTTGATACTGCACTGGGGGACCTCGCTCCAAGCCATGGGACCCTCCAGATCGGTCTTGCGAAAACCCGTGGGGTACCAGGTCTTGAGGCCACCTGCTACTTCCAAAACAAACTCTCAGATGTCCTCGACGAATTGCTCCTGCCCGCTTGTAGCTTCATGAGGTCGCTGCCTCAACGTGGTGGATCGTTACAGTTGCCGGGGAGGGGCAAACCATCAGCCTACGCTTTCTGAATAGGCGGTTATGGCCTCCTAGATGTGCTCTCAGGCTTCTTCCCGCGTTTCCTCCTGTAAGTGTGACACCTTTGAGGGCTCTGGACACCAGAGATGGAAGTCTCCGTCTTCTTCTGCTTCTATAACAACAGGGTCACGCAGTCGCCTCCCTTCTAAGACACGAGGGTGGCTGTTGCGCCAGATTAAGTCTCTTCGCAAGCTGCCTGATACATTACTCGTCCGAACTTGGCCTTGAGTTGGTTACGATCTGTGTATGCCGGTCAGGCCCTCTCTCTCATATACGCCTCGCAACGTTTCGCGGGTCTCGGCGTTGGGAATTTCCCCCTTAAACAGGAGGCCGTGCTGCAAGACTACCTGCCGATAGAACAGGGGGATGACTGCGGTTGATGAGAGTCCGCGCCTTGAACAGGCTTCTTCGGCCTCCTGCTTTCAGTTCGGTTCCACACGGGCGGGATCATGGCAGTCTTTGCCATACCGCCTCTCCTTCGGCCATCACGACTCCCAATTGGGGCCTATTGCAACCATTATTTTTCCAACTGATAACTCACGTTTTTTTCATTGCTGCTGACAATAACGGTGCCACGTTTTATCAACTCGTCAATAAGAGTTTTTAGCTCGTTCCCTGTTAAGCTTTTCAAAAATAGCGCACTGACAGAATTGGAAAGAGTTTTCAACGTTCTTGGTTTTTTACTCCCTTGGGTAATCAAGGACTCAACGATTTTCTGGAGGCGCTCTTCTTGTGATGCTGAACTCGCAGGTTTTGGACCTGGAGTGGACGCCTTTTTTGCTTTTGCAGGCTTTGGAAGGAGCATCTCACTAATGGCCTTATGTCGGTGTACTCGAATTTTTTTCGACTCAAGATGCTTAATCAGCGGGTCGAACCCTTTATCTTTTGAAATGATGTGGAAATGAGAATCGCTGTTTTCTGCGGAAAACTGACCGATATAAAACGCGATATGGAAATCAAGGGCGTTTGGCCCGTTGCCTTGAATTTTGATGTATTCGGCGTTTTTCCCTAAATGCTGGACGGCAGAGACGAGATCAAATGATATCTTTGATTGGTTCTGGCCTACGAAGACAAGAACCTTGAAGTTCTGCTCAGCTAAAACACTCAGGTGTTCCGGTTGTGTGTTTTCCAAGTCAATCAAGACGTAATTCATTTTCATACCTTCTCCTTTGTGGTCTCTGTCTACCATTCATCAGCTCGTCGTCTGCCTACAGAACATTATAGCGGTTCCTCGGCTAGTAGACCCCATCCCTTTTTGTCCCGCTCCACCACAGGCTGTGGGTATAGTAAAGGGGGGCGGGTTGCTCTATGATCCCGTCATTCCGTGACCGTGCTCCCAAACTGACATGATCACCATTCGCTATACCGACTGGGATGGCAGCCAGCGGGCTCGCCTGTCGTCCGACAAAATCTTTGAAGAGCTAGCCGAACATCTGTCCTCGACGGACGATATGCATAAGGCGCTGGAGCGGCTCATGCGCCAGGGGCTCGGAGAGGAAGACGATAAGCTCAAGGGCCTAGATGATCTCGTGCGCGACCTGCGCGAGGAGATGCGCAAACGCTACCGTGAGTCCAATATGCACTCTTCGCTTGATGAGATGCAGGACCGCTTGGACTCCATTCTGCATCAGGAGTTGCGCACGCTGGAAGAGCGGCGTCCTCAGCAGCCCGAACTTGAGGAGAAGGAGCAGTTTCTCCAGCAGTTGCCGCGACACTTGAGCGAAAAAATGGAGAAACTGTCGAACTATGAGTTCGAGGATGAGGCTGCCCAAGCCGCATTTGACGAACTCCTGCAGGAGTTTGACAATATTCGTTCGCTGGAGAATTTTCAGCGCCGTTTCAACGACCTGTTCAACGGACCGCGCCCGATGAGCTATCAGGAGGCGCTGGAAATGATGGAGGAAATGGAGCAACTCCAGAAGATGGAGCAAGACCTGCTGTCCGGCCAGCCGGAGAAGATCGACCCGGACCAACTCCAGGAATTGATTGGCCAAGCCGCCAGCCAGCACTTCCAGAATCTCCAGCAGATACAGTCATTATTGGAAGAAGCCGGGTTCTTGATCTACCGCGAGAGCCGGATTCAGTTATCGCCCAAGGGCGTGCGGCGGATTGGACAACTCGCCCTGCAAGACATCTACACCAATCTGCTGCGCGACCGGAACGGTTCACACACCACCGACCATCGTGGCATGGCCGAGATCAAAATAGACGAAACCCGCCCCTATCAGTATGGAGACCCAATGCATCTCGATCTGGTCGGGACGCTCAAAAAGTCTATACAACAGAGCGCGGGTGTTCCCCTGTCCATTCAGCCGGGGGATTTCACGATCTTCGATACCGACCATACAACTACCACCTCGACCGTCCTCCTGCTGGATATGAGTTGGTCCATGAGTTGGGAGGGGCGTTTTGGAGCGGCAAAAAAAGTTGCACTGGCACTGGAGAGTCTGATCCGGACCCGCTATCCGCGTGATTATTTCTCGATTGTCGGGTTTTTCACGCGGGCCGTGGAACTCAAGGTCAAAGACCTGCCCGAGGCAAGTTGGAATATGGGGGACCCGTTTACCAACCTTCAAGACGGCCTGCGGCTGGCCGGGGGTTTGCTACGTCGCCACCCGAGTCATAATCAGCACATTATTGTGGTGACGGATGGTCAACCCACCGCGTATTTTTCGCGGGGTCGGCTCTACTGCGAATGGCCCCTATCTTTTGGGGGCATCAGCATGCGGGCGGCCCAGGAAACCCTGCGAGAAGTGGAGAACGTTACCAAGCGGGGGGTCACGATCAATACCTTCATGCTCGACAACAGCCCGAGCCTACATACCTTTGTGGACAAAATGACCAAGATGAATCGTGGCCGCGCCTTTTACACCCGTCCAGACAATCTGGGGGAATATCTCCTGGTCGACTATGTCGCAAACCAAAAAAAAAGAATTTGAGCAACGCACCGGGTCTCTAGCTGGTTTCGTCCGGCCCAACCTGAGCTAAGGCGCGCTGTTCCTCTTGCTGCATGTCGGCAAAAACAGCCGCCTCAATCTCCCGATAGTGCCGGAGGGCGGCACCCACCCTCTCCTTGCCCTCTTTGGCTTCGAGTTCAGCGATCTTTTCCCTAATCCAGGTCAGATGTGCCTTCTCGTCCGCCTGCATGTCGTGCAGAATCTTGAGCGTCTCCAAGGTAACATCGGGCCGGGCAGCGTGTTCCGTGTATCGTTTGTGCGCTCGCTCGGCCACCACGCAGGTGAAGGCCAGCAGGTCAAGGAAATTCGCTGGCAGGCCGGCCTTGCGCCTGAGTTGACGGTGGTAGCCATTATCAATCTGCATGGGTTCGCCACCGAGCGCCAGAATACGCTCGGTCCAGAGCCAAGCGTGGTTGGTTGCATCCGCTAGATGACGGGCCAGTTTTTCTTGAATGTTCTGGTTCTCCGCGAGGTTGATTAACCGCAAAATCAAGTCGGCCCCACGCAATTCGGCATCTCGATAATAGTTGAACAACAGGGTTTTGTAGTCGTTTTCTTCCATGCCGACCTCTCCTGGCTCGCAGTGTCTCAGCTATCAGTGGGAGGCTGTTCGGGCAAGGGTATAACGGCGGAAGAGAGCAGTCGGGACACTTTAGTAGTTCGGAATCATTGGATTGACGGGCATAGGGATGTCAGTTTGGTCCGGGCCTCCTAGGGCGTGAACCGCCAGTCAACGGGGGCGTCGGCCGCAGTGCGGCGCTCCACCTCCGCTGCCGGCTCCCGCCGCCGGCGCTCCTGCACCGAAAGAGGCACTCGGGATCTCTGCCGGCCCGGAGGGGGGCCCTAGGTCGCTCCGGTCCCGGTATCGCAGACCGGCCGGCAGGCTCGGTGCCCGCGGGTCGGATCCGGCCGGTCCGCCGGGAGGCGAGGGAGCCTGCCCATTCGGACTCGGGGCTGTGTGGGGGGGAGGGAGACCCGGGCCCACATGGACCGACACAGAAATCATGCCAGCCCGCAGCCGTCAATTCAACGTCGTCGGACTACTAGAGTTGGTCGAGACAGGCTGACAGCGCCGAGAGATGGGAAATCTCAAAATCGGGCTGGGCCAACTGGTCCAGGCCATCAGCCGGGCTGGCTGGCAGGAATTCATGTCTGGGGCGCCTTTTTCGATTGAGCCAGACGCTATGCAGGCCGCTGTTTCGGGCACCCACGACATCATGCAGCAGAGAGTCACCAATATACACGGCTTCTTTGGGACGGCATCTGGCCGCGTCGAGAGCGGCAGAAAAGATAAAAGGAGCGGGTTTGCCCTGGTCAAATTCTCCACCGACAAAGATATCTCGAAAGTACGTCTGGAGACCGGCTGCCTTGACTTTGGCCCGCTGCATGCTCGGTGCGCCGTTAGTGAGCAGACTCACATGAAAACGCTGAGTCAAGTCTGCGAGAAAGGGCAACACGTCGGGATACGGTTGACAGTTGTGTAACCGCTTTTGCCAATAGGTTATGGCGGCAGCGTGTGCGACGTTTGCGTCATCATGGCCGACCTCTTCGAGGGTTTGCTGCCACAGAGAGGTGAGCATGACCTCCGCTGCCCCTAGGGGACGCAGGTAGCGGTCATAATCTCCCCAAGCACGGGCGGAGATCTCACGATAGGTTGATTCAAGCGAACCCGCACCGAGATCCGGCCAGCGTTCACATATCACCCCAAACGCAGCCTTGAGGGCCTGATCAATCGTTGCCCCATCGTCGGCCAAGGTTCCATCAAAGTCAAAAAAAACCGCTTTCAGCATAACAACCGCGGCCCCCCATGTTCACTCCAGCATGACAGCAGGAATGTTCTTTCTTGCGCCGTGACAAGTTTGAACATATCTTGCGCTTCCTGGGCAAGACGCGCAACGCCACTGCGAGGCGGATGTCGGACCGATTCTCATTTTTCCTCTTGACAGGCTTCTAGGATCTCTCCCTGTAAACGCATAAGAGAGAGTGTCCTCCCCGGCTGTAGGCACTGGAGCGGTTTGATCCTGGGACCAAATCCGCCCCTTAGGCGCCGGGCTACCGGTCTTCACGCTCAGGAGCCCCGCCCTTCCGCCCGGGCGAAATCGTCTCTCCGCCGCTGAAGCGAAGCGTAAGCGGCGTCCGCGCGCACGGACGCCGTCCTTCCAGACCGCCCACGGAAGCGGCGCACCATGCGTCTGGAGGGCCGTCTTCCGGTACGGAAAGGCGGCTCTCCGGCTGGCCGCGGCGGGCTCCGCCCTGTGCCCGCAGAGTGGCCGCCGGACAAGCCCGAAGTACGCAGCTCGCCGCAGGGTCCAGGGTCGATTGGGGAGGCCGCATACTGCCTAGGACGGGGACTCATGAGCACGCCACCAGCTACGGATGGTGGCGAGTTTGTCGTCGCGGGTGGCGCGGCGCCTGCAGGAAAGCGCGCGGCTGCAGGCCTGGGGCGTCTTGGCCCCTCTGCGATCCGGGAGGCGGGCACCGCCTCCCGGGCCTCGCGCCGCTCGCTGAGCCATTGCGCGGCGGAGGCCTGGTCGGTGCGCCCGAAAGCGGCGGCCAGCAGCGGCGGCGATCAAAGGCCCGGCGCGCGTGCTGGCGGGTGCCGGGCCTGGGCGCAGGGCGCCGCGCCGCGGCCGGCCCGGGGCCGCTCCCCGGGAGGGCTCTGCGTCGTCAGGCCGCCTCGGGAACGCCCCCTGCCACGAGCCGGCCCCCCTGTTTGAGTCCACGGCGGGCGGGGGATCCCGGACGCTGGCGCTGGCGAGCCTCGATATGGCGCCGGCGTCAGCCTCGCCGAGGGCGTCCCTCCGGCGAGCCCAGAAGCCCTGCTTGCACCAGCGATGGAAGCGGGTGGAACAGGGGGTGGCGGGCCCGTAGCGTTCCGGCAGGGCGCGCCCGGGCCCGCCAGCGCGCCGCCTCCACCTGAGGCCGAACAAGCCCCCCGCGAAGGCGGGCAGGGCGTCGCGGGTCCTCGGCCCAGATCCTGCCATTTGGGCGCTTGACTCATGATTCACGCTCCACCGCAATTCTTTTATGAGGACGCGGCCTAGTGTGCACCGCTACTTGTCAGGTCGTCGTTCCACGCCGGATATCATCACTGTCCCTCCGGGGTGGCCGGTGGCCTTGTCGGCGCGGACAACAATCACGGGGGTGATCAGGGGGCCCCCCCGGTTGTCCGTTCTGCGCAACCGGGGGAAATTTCCCGCCTACCCCCCTGGCATCGTTGAAATCACGTTCCACAAAGCCAAAGGCAAGTAAGCCGGGCGGCGGTGACAGGCCGGGGACGCCCGACCGCGGAAAGCGCCCTCGCCGACTCTCTACGAATCTCTTTCCCCCACGCACCGGCCTGCCCCGGACGGGGGATCTGGTCAATCTCCGCCGAAACGGGCCAAAATCGGGCCGGTCCCACCGCGCCCCTACCCTAAGTAGGCCCTCATTGAGGGGTGGCGGGCGGATATGGAGCGGATACGCCCCATTGAGGGGCTAGGCCGGTGCGGCTCCCCTCGCCCGTGCCCCGTACCGGGTCCGGCCCGAGGGGACTGGGGACGGTTTGGACACTGCTCCCCCTGGCCCCGCGGGCCGGACCCGGCTGATCAGGGCGTGCCGAACCGGCTGTACTCCGGTCAGTCGTTGCCCGGCCCCCTCCGCCCCCTCCCCGTGGGGGCGGCCTCTTTGCCTCTTCCCTTGCACCGCTGCCCCACGGTGGGAGAGTCTGGGAATATCCGACAAACGGCTGACAATATTGTGGACACCGCTGCCCCACGGTGGTAGGGTGTGGGCAGGGGAGAAGACGATCTCCGGGTGCAGGTGGCCCGGCTGGAGGAGCGGATGAGCACCATGCAGGCGGAATACAAGACGGACATTGCCCTGCTGGCAAAGGAGTTGGCGGACGGACGCGCGGAAGCCTCCTAGCGCGAGGTACGCCTTATGCGGTGGATGGTCGGTATCGCGGCTTTCGCGCTGGGGGCGGCGAAGCTCCTTTTGGGCTAACCCCTCCCCCCTACTGCGCCGCACCCTCACCATTGAGCCGCGGCGACAGACCGCCCGCTGGATGCGAGCGCGGCGCACCCTTGGAGGTGGCAATTGAACGGGAAAACGGGCCCTGTTGTCACGGTATCGGCGCTGTCCATGCTGGCTTGTGCCGACGCTCTTTCGACAAAATCGGCGAAAATAGAGTTCCTCGGCACGCAGACGATGAACCATTCGGACGGCAACGCGAAGATCGGCACAATTGCCTCTCTACTGGGAATCCATCCAGACCCGAGCGGCAGTCCTCACCTGACCTTGGCACACTATCTGGCTCAAGAGGGCGACCGGGGAGTCGATCCGCCTCACTCGCTCAGGGCCGGATCGGAAGATGGACGTGGCCCTAACCTCCGCCCCCTCAATCCACCGAGGCCTGCTAGTAGGGTCTTACTGCACGGACATGCCGCACTCCGACCCCGACCCGATGAAGGAAGCAAGGGCCCGATGCCGCCTGCTCGGGCTCAGGCAGCCCCTGGAGGACTGCACCAATAGAATTGTGGAGAGTTGTATCCAAGAAGAGGTAAAAGTCGCGCTCTGTACTCGCAACCGGGAGCAACTCGATCAAGCCGGACGCGAGCTGGACTCTGAGGTGTTGGCGGCACAGGCCGATATGACCCAGGTCGCAGACATCAAGAAGCCCTTTGCCGCAACAGCGGACGGTTCGGCCCCCTCGATATTCTGGTCAATAACGCCGGGGGGACGCACCTGAGTCAATTCCTCAATCTGCCGGATGAGGTTTGGCAGGGAAACAGTGACGTGAACTTTTTTAGCATGCTCCGCTGCTCCCGCCTCGCCCGACCACGCATGCGTGGGCAGCGGAGGCTGATGAGTATGACTAACACAGGAAGATGGTCCGCCACGACACGTATGCACGAGCAACGGTGGGGCCGGATTGTCAACATCTCGTCGATCTTCGGCAAGCGGCCGGGCAAGGAGATGCTCGACGGTAATGCGACCAAGGTGATGATTAGTCTGACCAAACCCCTGGCCGATGAGATCGCCAAAGACAACGTCCTGGTCAATGTCGTGTGTCCGAGGCCGGCTCGGACGGCGTCGTGGGAGGACGCCGCAAAGATCATTAGCCGAGAAGACCCCGGATGGCACGATCAAGGGGGTTGCCCAGACGAATATTCCGCTGGGGCGTTTTGGTCGCCCCGAAGAGATTGCCAGCCTAGTGACCTTTCCGGCCCCGGAGCGAGTAAGTTTTATTACGGGTACGGACGATGACATTGGTAGCGGGATGGTGAAATACATGGCGTAGGGAGGATACGATTTTGCACGACGGCACGCCTCGGCGTGAGGATATTCGAAATGTCGCCATTATCGCTCATGTCGATCATGGCAAAACCACCCTTGTCGACGCTCTCCTCAAACAGAGCGGCACCTTTCGGGACAATGAACAGGTAGCCGAGCGGGTGATGGACTCGTTTGCCTTAGAACGGGAGCGTGGCATCACCATCCTGGCCAAAAACGCGGCCCTCTCGTATCGGAGCGTAAAAATCAATTTTGTCGATACCCCGGGCCATGCGGATTTTGGCGGCGAGGTTGAGCGCTCACTCGCCATGGTTGATGGAGTGATGCTCTTGGTGGATGCCTCGGAAGGACCGCTGCCCCAGACGCGTTTTGTCCTGAAGAAAGCCCTGGAGGCCGGGTTGCCCGCGATTGTCTGCATTAACAAAATTGACCGGCGGGATGCGCGGGTCGCTATCGTGCTGGATGCCATCTATGACCTCTTCATTGATCTTGATGCCTCGGACGAGCAACTCGCCTTTCCCGTGGTGTACACCAACGCCCGGGCCGGGATTGCCAAACGCGCCCTGGACGAAGAGGGACATAGTCTTCAGCCCCTCTTTGATCTGATTGTCTCGGTCCTGCCCGGTCCGGCCTACACAGTAGACGGCCCCGTGCAGTTCCACGTGAACAACCTGGACTATAATGAGTATGTTGGTCGGATCGCTATCGGGCGTATTCTTCAGGGCGAGCTTCAGCGTACGGCAGCCTATACGCTGTGTCGCAACGATGGCTCCCGCCTGCCGTGTAAGGTCGCCCAGTTGTATAGCTGGCAGGGGCTTAATCGGCACGAAATCGATTCGGCGCAGGCCGGCGATATTGTCGCGGTGGCCGGGATTGAAGAGATTCAGATCGGAGAGACGATATCCGATAGTGACAATCCAGTAGCCCTGCCCACGATCCAGATTGATGATCCGACGCTGGCCATGGTCTTCGGGGTGAACACCGGTCCCTGGGTAGGCCGGGAAGGGCAATATGTGACGTCGCGTCGTATCCGCGAACGGCTCTTTGCCGAGATGCATAAAAACGTGAGTCTGCGCGTGGAGGAGACCGACTCCCCTGAAGCCTTTCGGGTGATGGGGCGGGGCGAGCTTCAACTCTCGGTAGTAATTGAGACCATGCGACGCGAAGGCTACGAACTCCAGGTTTCCAAGCCAACAGTCATTGTGAAAGAAAGTAAGGGCCAGCTCCAGGAACCGATGGAGCTGGTCTTCATTGATGTCCAGGAGGACTATGTCGGCCAAGTCTCTCAGCTTATGGCCCAGCGCAGAGGATTCCTGACAAATATGGCCCCCCCGGAATCGGGCCGGGTCTGTCTGGAGTTTTCCGTTCCCTCGCGCGGCCTGATCGGCTTTCGGACGCGCTTTCTGACGGAGACACGTGGGACGGGCGTTATGCATACGCTCTTCAACGGCTATGCCGCTTGGCATGGTCCGATCCAGAATCGGAGTAACGGAGCCCTGGTCTCCGACCGTGAAGGACAGGCCACGCCCTATTCGCTTTTTCACTTGCAGGAGCGGGGGACCTTCTTTATCCCGGCCGGCACACGCGTGTATGAAGGCATGGTGGTGGGAGAGAATGCGCGCGACAAGGATCTTGATGTGAACGTGTGTCGAGAGAAGAAATTGACCAATGTGCGTGCTGCGGGACGAGATGAAGCGGTTCGCCTCGTTCCATGTAAAGACCTGGATTTGGAAGACGCCCTGGAATGGATTGGGACGGATGAATTGGTCGAAGTCACGCCGCTGTCCATCCGCTTGCGCAAGCAGGTTCTGGGCCAGAACCTGCGACCCAAACGGCGCGCTGATGGCCGCCTCTCTGCTACCATTGACCAGCCGTTCGGATAGTTCGATGTCCCTCACAGATGACCTGACAGCGCTCCTTTCCTCGGAGCAGGTTTCCATCCGGCCCGCCGACCTAGCGCGTGCTTCACACGACGAGTCGGCCTGTCCGCCAGCATTCCCCGACGTGATTGTCTGGCCCCAGACGACCGAGGATGTTCGCCGGGTCGTACGTTATGCCTATGAGCAGGCTTTGGCACTGACGGCCCGGGGGGCGGGATCAAGCCTGGAAGGCAATCCGATTCCGGTTCGGGGCGGGATCGTTGCGGATCTCTCACGTATGGATCGTATTGTCACCGTTCATGCAGAGGATCTTCAGGTGACGGTTCAGCCCGGCATTGTCTACAACGACCTGAATGACCAACTCAAAGCCCATGGCCTGTTTTTTCCGCCGTCCCCCGGCGGCAGTTCCGATGTGGCAACAATTGGCGGGATGGTAGCGAATAACGCTAGCGGCATCTATTCGGTCAAATACGGCGGGACGCGCGATCATGTCAAGGCCGCCACCGTAGTGACCGGTACGGGCAAGGTCCTCAAACTGGGGACGCGCAGCCGCAAAACGTCGTCGGGCTATCATCTGCTGGGTCTGCTCGTCGGTTCTGAAGGGACATTGGGCATTGCAACCGAACTGACGCTCTCCCTGGTCGGGCTCCCACAGCGACGGAAACAGGGGGCGTTTGCCTTTCCGTCCGAAAAAGCAGCGGTCACGGCTATCGCGGCAATGATGCGATACGGGGTCGATCTGGCTGCGGTCGAGTTTCTTGACCAACGTTCTATCACTGCCCTCAACCGTTTTCAGGATTTCGGTCTCACCGAGCGGCCCTCGTTGTTTCTTGAGGTCCATGGTCCCAAGAGTACGGTTGAGGAAGTGTTCGATACCGTCCAGGGCCTGAGTGAGGAGGAACAGGGCGAACGGATTGTCCTGCCCGGCGGGCGGAATCCGTGGGAGATTCGCCATTTCACGACCCGTGCGATTCAGGCCCTCAACCCGCGTGCCAAAACGATTCGCACGGATATGGGTTTTCCTATCTCGTCTCTGCCTGAGGTGATTGACCAGAGCTATGCGATTGCCGAGCGGCACGGCACCGTCTTGCACACCTTTGGGCACGCCGGACTCGGCATTCTGCACGCTCTCCTGTGCGAAGCCCCAGTGGACGAGCAGCGCTGGGCCGTCGCCAACCGGACCAAAGATGAGATTGTTGCCTTTGTCCTGTCTATCGGAGGAACCGCTTCGGGCGAGCACGGTATTGGGCTCGGCAGCCAGCAATATGTGACCCAAGAGCACGGTGCTGCACTTGAGTTGATGAAGGGCGTTAAGCATGTCTTTGATCCCAAGGACATTCTGAACCCGGGAAAAATTTGGCCCTAGCCCGCGTCCGCCCGTTGCTGCGCCAGTCGATCACCGGCCTGTCGAATATCGGAAAAACTCACCCCGGCAATGGGCAGAGCGATTAACCCCTGGCCAATGAGGGTCAGAAACTGGACGGCGTTGAGGACTAAGCCGTAGGCCAAGCCGTCAGCGTCGCTCACCCCGTAGATGCCAAGGGCGAGTTGACACGCATACTGATACGGCCCGATCATGCCCGGCAGGTTCGGCAGCGCCGTGCCGAAGCTAATGAAAATGAAGATGACCAGGGCCGCGCTAAAAGGAGCGGACAGGCCGAAGGCACGTATCATGATATAGCTCGACATGATAGGCAGGAACCAGACGGCCAGAGAGACGACAAAGACGGCCAGGAGCAGGGCGGGATTGGGCAGAATTCTCATCCCTTCGGTGACGGCGGCCAGAATGCTTTTGACCCGGTCGCCAAAGCGCGCCGGGAGCAGGCGGAGTACCCAGCGATCAACAAACGCCTCACCTTTCCACCAAAACAGCAGCACCACCGAAACGAAGACCCCGGTAATCACGGCTGGGACAAGAGCGCCACGGCGGACCCATACGGGCAGGCTTTCAATCAGCAGCAGTCCGGTCAGTAGATAGAAAACGATACAAATCGAGTCCATCATCTTCTCGACCACTAGATTGCCGATAACGTTGGAAATGGACACCTGAGAGCGGCGGGATAAGAGCCAGGGGCGGACGACCTCGCCTAGGCGCACCGGCAGCAGATTGATGGCCATATAGGCGACTGAGGTCACGACCCACAGCCGGCCGACCGGCACCTGTTCGAGGGGACGGAGTTCCAGTTGCCAGCGCCAGGCGCGCAGCACCATGATGAGCAGGCTGACGATAACGGCAAGGCACAGCCAGCCAACCTGCACCCGGCCAAGCGCGGCCCCCAATTCAGCGAGTTGGACATTACGAAACGCCAGATACAGAAACCCCCCACTTACTGCCAAGCTGAGGGCGAGATTCAGCAAACGACGACCAGAGGAAGAGTGTTCTGCCATGTCGGCTCCTGCGCTTGGTCCAGCATAGCACACGCTGGCTTGCCGGTCAGGAGCGCAGGTCGGTTGCGATAGTCGAATGCCCGGATTCTGTATGAGACCATCTCCTCAACTCCTGCGTTTGCCAAGGCGAGACCATACGGTGAGGATAAGGGGGCTGTATGCAACAGCGTCGACGGGATCTTCCATCAGAGAGAAAAACTGGATACGCTCGCTTCTTATGAGCCGACACCAAAACCTTGCCGTTGCCCAGTCCGTCCGCGTGAAACCGATTGAAGAGATCGCCGCGCAGATCTCGTTACCATCGGAGCATCTTGAGCCCTACGGTCACGTGAAGGCGAAAATTGCGCTAGAAGCGCTCTCCGCCGTGCCCGCTCAGACCCAGGGCAAGCTCATTCTTGTTTCTGCCATTAACCCCACCCCTGCGGGCGAAGGCAAGACCACCACGACGATAGGCCTAGGCCAAGCCCTAGCCCGCCTAGGGGAAAAGGCAGCCGTGGCGGTGCGCGAACCCTCAATGGGGCCAGTCTTCGGAGTGAAAGGTGGAGGCTGTGGAGGAGGCCGCTCTCAAGTCCTGCCCATGGAGGATATCAATCTCCACTTTACCGGCGATATTCACGCCGTCAGTTCCGCGCACAATCTGCTGTCGGCCATGCTGGATGCCGCCATATTTCATCGGACGGTAGATCTGGATGTCCGTCAGATTCGCTGGCGACGCGTCATGGACATGAATGACCGTGCGTTACGGCAAATCGTGATGGGTCTTGGTGGGCGACCCATGGGCGTCCCACGCGAAGAGGGCTTCGATATCACCGCGGCATCGGAAGTCATGGCTATTCTGGCCCTGACGAGCGGCCCCACAGACCTGATTCAGCGTTTGTCACGTATCGTGTTGGGCTATTCGTCCCAGGGGGAGGCGGTCACCGCAGACCAAATTCATGCGCCGGAGGCGATGGCCATTATTCTGAAAGACGCTCTCAAGCCCAACCTGGTCCAGACCGTGGAAGGCGTACCGGCCTTCATCCATGCTGGGCCGTTCGGCAATATCGCCCATGGATGTAACAGTATTCTCGCCACGCGACTCGCTCTGGGCTATGCTGACTATGTGGTGACCGAAGCCGGCTTCGGGTTTGATCTGGGTGGAGAGAAATTCCTCAATATCAAATGCCGCGCGGCTGGCCTGTGGCCCGCCGCGGTAGTCTTGGTCGCAACGGTCAAGGCGCTCAAAATGCACGGCGGGACGCCGGTGGCAGATGTACACCGACCCGCCCTGTCGCTCTTGAAGCAGGGCATGGAAAACCTAGCCAAACATATCGAGAGCCTAGGCGCGTTCGGCCTCCGGCCGATTATTGCGGTGAATCGGTTTGCCACCGACACCGAGGAGGAACTGCAACTGGTTGTCGAGGAAAGCAAAGCCCTGGGCGTAGAGGCAATAGTCATTGATGTGTTTGGCCAAGGGGGGGGAGGCGGACTGGAACTGGCCGAGGCGGTGGTGAATGCCTGCGATGGCCCGGTGCCGGTGCAGCAGTTCCTGTATCCGGCAGCAATGCCGATCGAAGACAAGATTCGGACCATCGCCCAAAAAGTCTACGGCGCAGCAGATACGACCCTGCTGCCACGTGCACGCACCGACCTCAAGCGGATCAACGACCTGGGGTATGACCAAGTACCCATTTGCATGGCCAAGACTCAAATGTCACTGTCCGACGACCCCAAACGCTACGGCCGTCCGCGCGACTTTGTGTTGAGCGTACGCGAAATCCGCCTCTCGGCCGGGGCTGGTTTCTGCGTCCCTCTCACTGGGGACATGCTGACCATGCCCGGCCTGGGCGCAAAACCTGCCGCAGCCGGGATGCGTATGGATGAACGCGGAAAAATTTCGGGGATGTTCTGAGCCTGACAAGAACGCCGATTGTCACGCGGCCCGCCGCCGGGCGAGTTCCGCATAGCAGTAGACCAGGGCCAGCCCACGATAGGGACGCCAGCGCTTGGCAAAGGCGCGCATTTCGGTTTCGGTTGCCTTTTCTTTTTTCCCCAACATGCCCTGGGCAAGATATTTGACCACGCCCAAGTCACCGCCCGGGAACGCGTCGGGTCTGGCCAGACCACGCATCAGTGCAGTCTCCGCCGACCAGCGGCCAATACCTTTGAGTCGAATCAGGGCCTCAATCGCTTCTTCGTCTGAAAGTTGAGCGATTCCGTTCTGCTGCAAAACCCGGGAGGCAAACGCTTCGCCCAGGCGGATCAGCGTGCTGGCCTTGGCATTGCTCAGCCGGAAGCCGCGCATGGTCCCCAGACTCTGGCTGGCAAACCGCACTGGCTCGGGAAACGCATAATACGTCTTCCCCTTGTAACGCCATTTACGGCCGAACGCAGCAACCAGTTCTTTCCTGATGGCATAGGCAAAGGTGAGGTTGACCTGCTGGGAGAGAACCGCCATAACCAGCGCCTCAAACAATGTCGGGCTGGAGGTAATACGCAGCCCGCGAAAGCGCTTGACCAGCGGCGCCAGCATCTTGTCCTGGCGCGCCAATCGATAAAACGGCCTGATATCAAAGTCGACACACAGAATATGACGCAACTGGGCGTGAAATTCCGCCGACTTGAGGACGGCTCTAGACGGACTGCGCAACTTCACCGCCAGCCTCGGCTTGGCCGGCGTGCCGACATCCGTCACCGTGGCCAGCGCCAGTTGGCGACCGGCCGCGAGCAGGCGTTGATACTGATTCCCCGCGACCAGATCGACGTTCTCGCTCGCAAAACGCCGGAAGCGGGCCATGGTCAAGTCGAACGCATACGGTGCCCGCGGGAGGAGTGCAAAGGTGAGGGGCATGCGCTCAACGTCTGTGAGGGTCGGGGATGACGGTTCTCGGTCGCACGGATCCCAACTCCAAATCCCGAGACCCCAATCCCCTTCTTAAATCACTTCCTCTTCTCTTAACTTGACCACATCTTCCCATGAGTAGTCGAGCAGTTCAGTGAGGAGGCGCTCGGTGTGCTCACCGAACTCCGGAGCCACACCTTTGGGGTCACCCGGGGTCTTACTCAAGCGAATAGGCACGCCGACCAGTCGCGTTTTACCGATACGGGGATGGTCGTAGTCGACAATATACTCGTTGGCGAGCATCTGTTCGTCAGTGGGTAGATCAGCAATCGTGTTGACGACCGTGTAAATGAAGTCTCCGCCTTCCTTGAGGGCTTTCATCCAGGCGTCGCGCGGCCGAGAGGCAAACGCGGCGTCCAGAATGGGAATCAGATCTCGTGCATTATCGGCTCGGTCTCCCATGGTCGCGAAGCGAGGATTGTCCAGGACGTGTTCGATCCCCAGGACTTTGCAGAAATCGGACCAGTAGCGGTCCTGCTGCGGCATAGCCAGACAGATCCACTTGTCATCGCCACATTTATAATGGTTCCATAGCGGGCTCGGCGCGGCGGCGCGTGGCATGCGCTTGAACTCCTTGCCGAGAATGGCTTTGCACGCCACGTTGAGCCCCTGGAGCGCAGTCATGCTGCCCAGATGAGAGATATCGACCTCCTGACCCATGCCATATTTTTCGCGCGCCAGCAGGGCGGCCATGACACCGTATGCGAGCATGATGGCACCCATCTGGTCGGCGATGCCACCGGCAATGCTGAGGGGTTCCATCTGGGGCTCGCCCACTGCGGTCATGATGCCCGAGCGCGCCAGCCCCATATAATCAAAGGAAGGCTCGGCGGAATCCGGCCCGAATGGACCATAGCCGGTTGCACTGGCGTAGATGAGTTGCGGGTTGCGCTGAGAGAGCGCCTCGTAGCCAATGCCCAGCTTGTCGGCCACGCCTTTCCGGAAGTTCTGCACAAAAACATCGGATTTCTCTGCCAGTTGATGGACAATCTCTATGGCCTTCGGGTTTTTGAGATCGAGAGTGAGGCTCTGCTTATGCCGATTATTGGCCTCAAAATAGAAATTCGGGCCACTCGTTGTCCCAACGAGTGCACCGGCAATACTGAGTACGCCTCGGCCAGGGTCCCCTCCGACGCGCTCCTCAATCTTGATGACTTCGGCGCCCAAGTCAGCCAGCATCATAGTTGAGACCGGTCCTTGTTGCCAAATCGTCCAGTCAATAATGCGGACACCATCTAATGGTCGCTTCATAGCTGTCCCCTCCTGATGGAATAGCTCGAATGAGAGAGTTGAGGTGGACGAACTGTAACATAGGCAGGTCGGAGAACAAAAGGAAGCGAAGGAGAAAGTCTGAACGAGGACGCCGGATTGCACTCTTGCCTGCATATTCAGAAGACGGTATAGAAAAGGCGGCCGACGAAACGGGAGCTCTCAGAAACCATGCGGGTTGATTTCCACGTTCACACAGTACGCGGCAGCTCTGATAGCAATCTCGATCCCCTGTTGATGATCGACCGGGCGCACACCATCGGCCTAGAGGGGATCTGCATCACTGAACACGACAGTGCCTGGACGGACCCGGAAACTAGGGAGTACGCCCGTGAACGTGGAGTAACCTTATTTCTGGGGATTGAGGTCACGACCGAATGGGGCCATGTCGGAGCCTTTGGCCTCGACCGCTATATCGGCGGTATCTATAAGGTTAAAGAGTTACGGCGCATTATCGATGAGGTTGACGGCTTTCTGATTGCCAACCACCCGTTTCGCTACAGGCTCGACCCCCGCTTCCAGTTTATCCATAAAGCCGCCCCGATCGATCAGACCGATCCTGCGTCGGGCAGTAAAGCCCTCGAAGTGCTGAAATATGTAGATGCCATTGAGGTGGTGAACGGCGCCTGCTCGGAAGAAGAAAATCGGTATGCCCAGGCGGTAGCCGAGCATGTCGGGTGCAAGCGGATTGGAGGCAGCGACAGTCACTCGGCCTCTTCCATTGGCTGTGCCGTCACAATTTTTGAGCGCCCCCTCTCGACCACCCGGGAACTCATTGATGCACTCAAAGCAGGCTGCTATTCCACCGGGCAGGGGCTGAACACGGGCGAGTTGCGCGTATTCCTCTAGGCAGCATCGTTTCCTGTAGACTGCGTGTGCGAGACACTGCGATCATGGCACGACCCAAAGCCTTGACCATTGCCGGGTCGGATAGTGGGGGTGGGGCCGGTATTCAGGCTGATCTCAAAACTTTTATGGCGCGTGGGGTGTATGGCCTGAACGTGCTGACCGCGGTGACCGCCCAAAATACGCTGGGCGTCCAGGCCGTTGTTGAGCTCCCGCCTGATTTTGTCGCCCAGGAGTTCGATAGCGTGTTCGGTGATGTGCAAATTCAGACTGCAAAAACCGGCATGCTGTCATCCGTTCCACTTGTTGAGGTGGTGAGTTCCAAGGTAGAAGAATATGGTGTCCGCAAGTTGGTTGTTGACCCGGTGATGGTTGCCAAAGGAGGCCACGCCCTCCTCCAAGCGGATGCCCGCCAAGTCCTGACCGAGAAACTGCTCCCACTGGCGTTTGTGGTGACACCGAATCTGCACGAGGCCGGGCTGCTGTCCGGCATGGAAGTTGCCCATCGGTCTGATATGGAGGAGGCGGCCCGCCGTATTAAGTCCTTAGGGCCGGCCTATGTGGTGGTGAAGGGTGGACACCTCGAAGAAGACGCCTGTGATATCCTCTTCGACGGCAGGGCCTTTCGAGCCTACTCCTGTCAGAAAATAGACACGGTGTGTACGCATGGAGCGGGATGCACCCTCTCGGCCGCAATCACGGCCGAACTCGCCAAAGGCGAAACAGTCGAGGAAGCGGTCGCGCAAGCGAAGGACTTTGTGACTCGCGCGATCTCTACCGGGTTCCGGATTGGACACGGGCATGCTCCGCTGAATCATCAAGTTGATCTGTAGGACAACTTGAAGTCTCCAGCCTGCCAGACTTGGGACCGTGGGGGAACCCGTGCCTTGTGGCTCCCTAGGGCCTTCGATAGAATGTAGCTCCTTACCCTATGAGTGAACCCTCAAAGACTGCCGCTCAAAAACAAACCGGGGGACGAGTCCGGCCAGAGTCGCGGTCTACACAGCCGTCCGGGCTCCACCTGCTCGAAGATATTGGCGCCCTCTCCTCTCATGCCTACGACTTACGAGGAACGCTTCAGGAAATTACCAAGATTATTACCCAGCGTATAGGGACCGATGTCTGTTCGCTTTACCTCTTGGATTCCAAGGGGGAGCGGCTGACGCTCTGGGCAACAACCGGCTTGGATCAGACGGCCGTCGGGAAAGTCAGCCTGGACAAACATGAAGGGCTGACGGGCCTCGTAATTGAAACA
The DNA here is from genome assembly GCA_965116085.1 of uncultured Binatia bacterium (SeqCode). Classification (GTDB taxonomy): domain Bacteria; phylum Desulfobacterota; class Binatia; order Bin18; family Bin18; genus Bin18. The sequence goes on along the minus strand of OZ220487.1, from coordinate 1,242,653 downwards.
CGGGAACCCGTCGTTGCCCCTGATGCCATGATGCACGAACGGAATAAATACTTTCCGGAAACCGGAGAGGAGCGATTCCATTCATTTCTGGGTCTTCCGATGAGCGCCAAGGATGAAATCCTCGGCGTACTCATCGTCCAGAGTCTGAGTCGTCGCCGTTTTCCGCAGGCAGAAGTCCGGCTGCTCAAAACGATTGCCACCCAGGTTGCGGGCATTATCATGCAGGCCCGTATGCAAGACTCGCTCAGAACAAAGGAGCGAGAGCGTCAGGATTATCGGGCCCGCATGTTGGCAGCCATTCAACGCCCAAGCGCCTATGAGCGCAGGCGGGCACAGAGGCCAGGGCGGGCGAGCCGTTTACGCCTGACCGGAGTCAATGCTTCGCCTGGAATTGGCTCCGGTCAAGCCCACCTTGTCCATCCAGTTGTCCGTCTTGACGCGATTGAAGAGCATCGCACGGACAATCCGGATGCCGAACGCCAGCACCTGCATGTCGCTCTGGCGCGGTCGATTCAAGAGATTGGTACGCTGAAAGAACGCGTCCAAGAGCGCCTGCCAGAGATCGACCGGGCGATTTTTGATGTGCATCGCATGATGCTGGAGGATGCGGCGTTCATCGAGAAGATCGAAACGCAGATTCAGGATGGCTATGCCGCAGATACCGCTCTGAAGAAAGTGACAGAAGGCTACGTCGAGACGCTCGAGCGAACAGGCGGTGAGCACCTGCGTGACCGGGCCGCCGACGTACGCGATATCGGTCAACGTGTCCTCCGCCATCTGCTCGGCCTGGAGGAGAAGAGCAGACCACAGGGGGAGAATCTGATTCTCGTGGCGGACGACCTCTCTCTGTCTGACCTCTGCCGAGTGGATCATCGCCAGTTGAAGGGAGTCGTCCTGGCCAACGGTGGCGCGACCTCACATACGTCTATTCTGGCGAAGTCCTTTGAAATTCCAACCGTTGTTGGGGTCGAGCACGCCACCGTTATCCAGCAAGGCGATACGGTGATTGTGGACGGGAATGCCGGGGTGGTCTATGTCAATCCCGGCACCGCAATCGTCCGTGAGTATAGCCGCTTTGACCGTGAGTATCGCGCGTTCAACCGGAATCTCGAAGAGATTCATGACCTCCCTGCAGAAACGCGGGATGGGGTGCGTATTGCGCTCGGCGCCAATGTCGGCCTGCTGAGCGATGTCGAATTTGCCCAGCGCCACGGAGCCGAAAACATTGGGCTCTACCGGACCGAAGTCCCCTTCCTGACTTATAGCGATTTCCCGGACGAAGAGACCCAGTTAGCGCTATACCAAAGGGTGTTGACCGGTATGGAGGGCAAGCCGGTCACCATCCGCACCTTGGATTTCGGACCCGATAAATACCCGCCCTATATGAAGCTCCCCCAAGAAGATAACCCCTTCTTAGGCTGGCGCTCTATTCGGATCTCTCTGGAGATGGCCGACCTCTTTAAGGTGCAGTTACGTGCTATTTTACGCACCGGAGTACATGGGCTGGTTCGCATCTTGTTTCCCATGATCTCCAGCGTGGAAGAGCTGCTCCAAGTCAAGACCTTGTTGGCACAGGCAAAGGATGAATTACAACGAGAGGGAAAACCGTTCGACCCGTCGATGCCGGTCGGCATGATGGTTGAGGTGCCCGCGGCAGTCTGGCTAGCAGACCGGCTCGCTCGGGAAGTGGACTTCTTCAGTATTGGGACGAATGACCTCATTCAGTATCTGCTTGCGGTAGACCGGAATAACCGTAAGGTCGCGTCTCTCTATGAACCTCTCCATCCGGCTGTCTTGAATGCCATAGCCACCACCGTCCGCACCGCACGACACGCCGGGAAACGAGTCAGCACGTGCGGAGAAATGGCCTCCGACCCGCTGTGTACCCTTGTGCTACTCGGCACCGGGTTGGATGAGTTCAGTATGGAACCGTTCTTTGTTCCGGTTATCAAACGTCTCATTCGGTCGCTCTCCTATACCGACGCCCAATCTCTCACCCAGGAGGTTGTTCAACTGGGAACGGCTCGCGAAGTGAAGGGCCGCCTGTTTTCCACACTGAAAGACCTCGGTATGATCGAATTGGTCGAGATGTATCGGTAGATTATGGCTGTCTTTGCCTAATTTTATTGACATTCCCAAGCCCGACGGATAGAAATCGAGGAGATGGATTTGGCTCCGAGTGCGATACCCGCCTTTCTGACGTGCTCCTATTTCTGCCCGGAGCCGGACATCTCATGTTGTGATTGTGGAAGAGGGGTGAGAGGAGGACACAGGTAGAAGTAGAAGAGGTGACTAGTCCGTTGATGAGTTGATAGGCAAATGGCGAGTCGGAGGTCCTTCGTGATCAGGCCCCTCGACTTCTGGACCGAGATGTAGTGTAGAACCCAATTAGGGTGAGGAGGTTGGTAGCATGACGAAGACCGAGATGGTGAAAAAACTGGGTGAGATATGGGGGGAAGCCTCGAACCATGCAGCAGCCGACAAGCTGGACTCCTTTGTGGAGTTCATCACAAAAACGGTCAAAAAAGACAAAGAGTTAAAAATCCCTAACCTGGGGACCTTTCGGCTCCGTCAGTTGAAGCGCCGCAAAGGACGCAACCCGCAGACCGGGGAAGAGATTACTATTCCGGCTCGGAAAAAGGTCGCCTTCACGCCGGCAAAAGTGTTTAAGGAATCTATCCTCGGCCCAGCGAGGGAGACGGCAGCGAAGAAGACGGCAGCGAAGAAGACGGCAGCGAAGAAGACGGCAGCGAAAAAAGTCGCCCGCAAGAAACGAGCCTGACGATTCTTGTATCCGCCGGATATTCTGTCCCTCTATGCTCTGCCAAGTCCAGGTAGGGATGTCTCTAGCATCTCTATTCTTATGAGCTACGCAGTCAAAGAAATCTTTTATACCCTCCAGGGCGAAGGTGCTCATACCGGCCGGCCAGCGGTCTTCTGCCGTTTTACCGGATGTAATCTATGGTCTGGACTGGAGAAGGACCGAGCCACGGCCGTCTGTCAGTTCTGCGATACCGATTTCGTTGGGACGGACGGCGCTGGAGGCGGGCGTTTCGCGTCCGCCCCCGATCTGGCTCAGGCGATCTCTGCCACCTGGCTGGCCCGGCGGACTCCTCACGGTGTTCGGTTTGTTGTATGTACAGGCGGCGAACCCTTGCTCCAGCTTGACGTCGCTCTGGTTGACGCTCTCCACGCAGAAGGCTTCGAGGTTGCGATTGAAACGAATGGAATGCTGCTTCCTCCGCCGGGCATCGACTGGACCTGTGTCAGTCCCAAGGCTGGCTCGCCCCTCGCCCTTAGGCATGGCAGTGAATTGAAACTCGTATTCCCCCAGTCCGGGGCCGAGCCAGAGCGCTTTGACCAACTCGATTTTCATGAGTTTTTCCTGCAACCCATGGATGGCCCTGGGCGAGAGCGCAATACCCAACTGGCGCTGCAATACTGTCTTGATCACCCGCGTTGGCGGCTCAGCCTGCAAACCCATAAACTGCTCGGGATTCCGTAGTCCGACCCCGTCCACTGACATGATCGAGAAGCCCTTGTGGAAGATGACCTCGGCCACCAAGAAAATTTCCTTCAGCTTGCCGCACAGCAAGCCGCCCGACAAGGGAAAAGCGTCGCCCGTTATCTCCGAGAACTGCAAACGAAAGTCTCACGCCAAAAACGCGTTGCTGTTCGAGGGGCGGAGCCCCGGCAGCAGGAGCCTCGCGCGAAATATGTGACGCTGACCCGTCGGGAGGTTGAGCGGCTCTTTGCCCAGATCACAGACGGGCGCGACCGGGCGATGTTTGCCGCCATGTACGCCTTCGGCCTCCGTGCCTCTGAGGTGGGCCTTCTGCTACGCGAGCACGTCGATTTTCGTACCCGCCACATTCATATTCCACGCCTCAAGGGCGGCGTCGCCGGAGAGAAGCTGTTGACCGCAGAGTATCTACGACTGCTCCGAGCGTATCTGCAAACTCGGAGTGATTCTCTGCCCTACCTCTTTCCGTCGCGGAACGCGCGCCCGGTCAGCCGTCAGCGTATCGATAGACTCTTCCGCCTGTACGCAGAACAGGCCAAGCTTCCGCCATCGAAACGCCACAGCCACTGTTTACGCCATTCCGTTGCCACCCATCTGCTTGAGGACGGACACGCACTAGAGGAGGTGCAGGCGCATTTGGGGCATAAATCTATCCACTCAACAGTCGTCTATACGAAAAAACTACCGTCCCCCGTCACCGTCCGCTCTCCGTGCCTATCCAACCGTCTGGAAGCACACGAATGGCCGTACGAGTAAGAAAAAAGCCGGGACCACGATGAGCAGCCCTCATCGGATCCTGGAGGGGGCCATGTCTCTCATATGAACAGGTCAAAATTTTTATTATGACCCATTGACTCAGAGCCGATCGTCCTTACGTTTGTCTTGTGTCGAACAGTGACCCGAACTCATAGGAGGTAGAGACAATGAGACGAGAACTGAGTGTATGGCGAGACCCGTTTGAAACCGTGTACTCCCGGCGCCATGATCTGGCGTCTTTTGTCAACGACTTCTTCTCTTCCCGCAGTTGGCCAGGAGTACGCAGCGGAATGCCCTCGGAAGCGTCATTCAGGATTGACAGCTATGTCGACGACAACAGGCTGCACATCAAAGCGGATTTGCCCGGAGTGGAGCCCGAGGATGTTGAGATCGCCTTGGACGGCAACCGCCTGACGGTCAAGGGCGAGCGCAAGGCAGGGTACGAGGACAAGAACGGCGGATACTTTCATCAAGAGTGCTCGTACGGTTCATTTGCCCGATCGTTTGTCTTGCCGAAGGGCATAGACGCGGAGAAGATCGAAGCGTGTGCCAAGAACGGGACGCTCGAAGTCGTGGTGCCCTTCCCGGAAGAGGTCAAGCCGAGACGTATTCCGGTCGGCGTCAAAGCCGAAGTCGCAACAGACGCAGCCGTAGACTGATCCCCCCTCTCCTTTCTCTCCGGGCGTTGGGGGCTCCTCCGGGAGCCCCCATATTGCCGATCATCTGGACACCCAACACGGAGCCTGGGCCGTGTTCTTCTAACCACTGTTCACGCCTTCTTCTGGCGTCTTGCCTACGGCAGGCCGTATAGTAGTCCTCAAGCAGGCGCATATCGTTTTCCGAGAGCGCCAAAAGCCATGCTGATTTTGCCCCTCCTTGCGCCACGCCCGGTCCCGGCCACTCATTTTTCCCTCGCTTCGTAAGGACCCTGTGCGCTCCGATACCTCCTCTTCTGCTCCTCTCGTCCACCCTCACCTGATAACACCATCGGAGAACGAGACATTGCTGCGCATGATGGCGCGATCAATACCCGGGGTGGACGGGGCGGCATGACTGGGCCGCCCCGTCCTAGTCCTCAGTGGAATAGCCCGCGGGCGGCTTGGAGGAGAGTCCATGTCCGTATGCTCAATGACAACACAGCGATATTGATGGGCCAGGATCCCTGATATGCTCAGAGAGAGCTTGGCGTTGGCCGAAAAGCCATGTAAAAAGATCAGGCTCCCTATAGTGGTTGTAGTGCATCCGCCCCCCCCCCTTTCCCTTTCGACATGCGGCATGGACTTGCTCCTTATGTGTGCGAGAACGGGCCGCTCACGGGATCCATTCGGCCATACGTTCGCCCAGCATAGTAGCGGTTGCATTGATCGGACGCCGTACCACGCTCGGCTGGGACCGAGGTATCGACGGCGCGGATTTGTTCAACCCCATGCACCCGGCCATACTGTCCCGCTCACCACGGCCATGTCATCGGCCGACCCCATTTTACAGTTGCCCGGCATGTGGATTGGCCGTCCCCATGTTGGTGTACATCCAGTTGTCCAAGGCCGTATTCGAGGCCAGATGGATATCGGCCGGCACCGTCCGCTCGGCGACCACCCCCTTGAACGCCTGACTGCGTAACAGCTCTACCGCGAGCCGGACTCCCTCGCACATAGGCTGTCGGCCGAAGGGGTCAGCGGGACAATGGTCATACAGTTTTCCGGTTGGACTTTCGGGTCGGCCGAAACGAGCCGCATCTCGCCCTTGCCCGGCACCGCTTGCAGGGGACAGTCTATCATCAGGTCACGCCCGCGCTGGGGCCCGCTCCAGCAGCCGCTTGACGGAAATCCCGCGTATGGCCACCAGGATTCCGAAGGAATGAGAAAGACAAGGAAGACAACCCCGGTAGAGACAGAGCCCCCGCCCCTCCTGCTTGCCGTCGTAAAGGAGTCGGTCATGGAGAAACAAAACAGCAGGATATCCATGTCGCTCCGCGCCGACGAGCCCTCGGTCGTATAGTACCGGCCAGTCCGGCGCGTGGGCATATCTCTGCAGGTGACGCCGGGGTCTCTTTTGTTGTGTACATAATCATCGTCGCCGGGTGGTCGGTGGAATTTTCCCCCAGATACAGCGAGTCGTGGGTCACCGGGATGTTACAGTTGTGCAACTCGTCTGCCGGGCCAACACCAGACAGCAATAAGAGACACCGGGATTTTACCGCACCCACGCTCAGAATGATCTCACCGGCATGCACGGTAGATAGGGGGTACCGGTATTCAGCCAGATCCCATCGGTACTATTGAACGGCAAGGCACCGACGCCGATTGAGGCAGGTCTGTTCATATCCGGGTCTTTAGGAAATCCCGCATCCAGACAGACTTGGACAAGCCTGTCTGGATGGTATTCCATGCGTCCGCCTTGGAGCGACGGGCAGGGATAGGCCCATCTGTTCCAGGCAGAATCGTCTTGAAAACCCTGATCACTCTCCGGTTTGCAAAAATAGGGCAACGCTTTCTCATAGGACCATTCATTGCTACCCAGGGCCGTTCAGCCGTCGAAGTCTTCCGGCACGCCACGAATGAACACCGTCCCATCAAGGGCACTTGAGTCACCGACCTCTTTTCCTTGATGGATAGGGAGTAAGACAGTTCCGGCGGGAGCTTGGCCATCAACGACCCAGTTATTGGGAGGCCCAGGGAAACTCGACACCGGAGACCCCCGCCCTGCGGTTCCTTCTTTTTTTGACATGCGCGGGGGCAAGCTTGACGGTGATGTGGCGAGCGGGGAATTCGTAGCCGGAATTCTGTATGGCCGAGTGGCCCCGGTCTGTACCCTCTCAGACAGTCTCCTCGGAAAGGCCGATGGTAGTGAACTGCGGCAACCCTGGCGCCACATCAACCCGGGCCTCGACCAATACGGACCAAGGCCCCGGATACCGATGTCGCAAGCACACCTTGCTGTTAACGGAGAGAGCTCTGGAAACCAACAAATGAGGCCACCCGGTCGAAAAGCGAAAACGGGTCCTCCAAAATAGATACGCGATGCTGGACACGTTTCCTTCTCGTTCCTTTGTCTGACGACGGGGAGGTGATAGGCTGCGCCCCATATTGAAATACAGACTGGGCTAGAAAAAGGAGGGATTGTTATGGACCGGATCGGAGTGGTTGCCGCCAACATGTCAGGATTGACGTTTCCCGAATTGCAGGACTTAGCCAAGAGCGCCGAGGCGGCTGGGTTTGAGGCGATTTTTTCACCGGAATTCATGAACGATTCGCTGATCAACTGCCAGATCATGGCCCAGGCCACCTCGCGGATTAGGGTCGGCACCTGGATTGCGAACATCTACCTGCGTCACCCGGCACTGTGTGCGCAAACGGCCATTGCAATTGACGATACCTCGCACGGCCGGCTGATTCTGGGTCTCGGGGTGAGTCACCGGCCCATTGTTGAGGGCCTCTACCAGGAGAAAATGGACAAACCGCGGACCTTCATGCGCCAGTATATTGGCGCGGTCCGCGACATGGCCGCAGGCAAAGAGCTGTCTGGCATGGCCATGCAACCTCGCGCGGCAACTCATCACATTCCCATCTACATCGCAGCTCTCGCCCTGGGCACGGCCACTCTCAGCGGCGAGTTGGCCGATGGGATCATGCTATATCTCTGCCCCAAGCGTCGGCTGCCCGCAGCTGTGGCCGCGGTCGAGAAGGGAGCGGCCAAAGCCGGTCGACCGCTTTCGGAGATTGACATTACCATGGGTATTCCGTCCTGCATTCACGATGATATGGACGCGGCCATGCAAGCCGCCAAGGCCAATCTGGGGTTCTATGGCGGCCTGCCGTTCTATAACAAGCTGTTTCGCGATAGCGGGTTTGCAGCGGAAGCAGCGCAACTCGCAGACGGGAAGGGGCAGGGAGCGACAGACAATATGGCGGACGAATTGTCTGTCATCGGACCGCCCGCGCGCTGCCGGGAGCATATCACCGCTTTCCGCGAAGCCGGCGTTCACCTACCGATCCTCAATCCTGTGCCGGTTGGAGACCAGACTTACGCCCAGGCCGTCCAGAAAGCGATCGAGACGTTTGTGCAATAACAGCCCGTGGGTTGATGGAGTCCTCCTTGAAGCGGCATAGGACTGGCCGCAACACGGACCCGTACGCGCGCAGCCTTCGGCGGGGCGCGCCGGTCCTTCTTCTGCCTGAGCCCAGGGCACTGGGGGCACCCGTGTCCGGCACCGCCGCGCTGCCGCCCGCTTGCGCCCGGTGCCCGCTGCCGGGCGTTGCGGACGGCGGCCACGTGATCGGGGCATCCCGGGCCTCTACAAGCCGTCTGGCCTCCACGCGGCCTGGTTGTGCCGTGATCCGCGTGCCCGGTTACGACTCCGGGACGCCTTCTCCAGTTGCGAGCGTCCTTGATCTCCCCCGTCTTCAGCCCGGTGCTCTCGTCCCGATGCCGCGCCTCGCTTCATTCCCGATGCTCGTGAGGCCTGCACAGCGAGCCGGGCAGGGCGACGGTCTCGGCGTCCTGGGACTTGAGCCTGCGACCGGACGCCTTCGCGGCTCGCACTCCGTTCTTCTGCTCGGAGGCACCCCGCCGCGAGCATCCTCCCCCTCGGCAACGGCCACCTTGAGCTTGTTCTGGCAGGGAGCGTGCTGCCTCCTCAGCGCATTGGCGGCGGCCGGGGTCGTATGGAAGCGGAGAGCGGGTGGCGGGCCTTGGGCCTCGCCCGGTCGTGCGCCTAGGGGAGCGCGCTGGCGGTCCGTGTCGGGTGCCAGGGTAGGGCGTTCGACGCGCCGTCGAAACAGGCACCGCGCTCCGACCCGGCCGCCCGCGTGGCGTGGGCGGTGGCGTTCGCCCTGCGGGCGCGGAGCCCGCTCCTCCAGGGTCTCTTTGGTTTCCGTTTCCACCGCGTTCGCCCTACGGACGCGGGATCCGCCCCGCAAGCACGCCGGCAGCGGACGTTCCGGGTCCGCCGGGCGGTCGGGGGCGGTAGTGGGGCGGCTTCTGGAGCCCCTCACGATTCCCGACCGGTTGCGGCCCGTTCTCGGGGGGGGGGGGGGTACGCCAGGGCTCGATTTCCGCCCGTCCCGGATGCCCGCTGGACTCCGGCGGCCCGTCGGTGTGCAGAGACGGGGCAAGTGTACTTTCCGCTGCTTGTCCCCCCGCTTCGGCCTGAGAGTCCGTTTGAGAACACTGCTCAATGAGCGATACGCCTGAGCAGGAGGCTACCCATAGCGACCTGGATCATGGCCTCGGAGCCGTCGAGGCGCTGCGCGTAAGCGCGCACCAGGCGCCGCCATCGCATCATCCAGCCAAAGGTTCGCTCAACGACCCAGCGCCGCGGCAGCACCTCGAAGCCCTGTTGGCCCTCCATCTTGCGGACGATCTCGATGACGAAGTCGAGGAAGGCCGCCTTGTCCATGAGCTGGCCGCGATCGTAGGCACCGTCGGCGAAGAGAGGCTTGAGCCAAGGCCAGCGCTTGCGGCTGGCGTCCAGGATCCTCTGCGCGCCAGCGGAGGCCGAAATGTCGGCGCTCGTCAGATTGATCATGAGCAGGCGGCCAGCGGTGGCGACGGCGACATGGCGCTTGCGCCCGGTGATCTTCTTGCCCCCGTCAAAGCCGCGTTCCTTGGCGGCCGGTGCCTTGCCCGACTGGCTGTCGAGCCCCCCGCCCGGCGGGCTCGCCTCGCGGCCCGCGCGCGCGCGGTCCAGCATCAAGGCCACGTCGTGGATCGGCTGGAACAGCAGAAGCCGCCCGAAGCGCCGCAACCACCAGTAGACCGTCTGCCAGGGCGGCAAGTCCTTCGGTAGCATGCGCCAGCCACAGCCCGTGCGCGCCAAGGAGCGGATCGCGTTCAGAACCTCGCGAAGATCCACTTCACGCTGTCGTCCGGTCCGCGCCGGCTTCGGCATCACCGGATCGCCCCTCGCCCCTTCCTCATCCGTCAGATCGGTCGGGTAACGCTTCGTCTTCCGTTCGATCTCGGCCATACGGCCTCGCGTCGCTTGGTCCCACATGCCAAGCTTGAATCACGATCAAACCTCAAGGCCAAGCGTTTTCAAACGGGCTCTGAGCTCGACTTTGTACAAAATTACCTCACGTCCATGTCCAGAAGCTCTCGTTTTTGGCGATTTCGTCGAGGGCCTGTTCGAGCGGGAGCACGAGGCCCCCCATGTCTCCGCCGTCCTGCCAGGACTGGCGCCAGGACCAGTAGCGCCCCCTCATCGTGTCCCCTGAGCCTGTCGGCGGGAGCCTTGCGATCGGTGCCTGCGGGGCCGTGAGATACAGATTGTAGCCGCCGCGCCCCCTGGGTGACCGTCCCGCCCCCGCCCCTGGATTTGTTGACCGCTTCGATGCGCGCCAGACAGGGGTCGGAGGCGGCCATGAAGCAGTGATAGCGGATGGGAGGGCTTCTGTCGCTGCCGCGCTGCTGATTCACCCGGTCGCATGCGGGCGCCCTTGCCTGCCGGATGCTTCTGGATCCGACGGTCGTCATGACACATTGCGACGACCCTTCGAGCGCCAGCGGCGATCCGGTTCCGCCGTTCCTGATCGACTGGCGGGAGCCCTTTCGAGGCGCCTTCTCCTCCCCGACCTGGCGGCGGGGGGCGGGGCTGGTCATGGGAGCGGGGCTGGCGCCGGGCAAGAGCACCGTGTCGGCCTGCCTGCGGGTGACCGGGCGGGCGCTGTGCGAGACCTTCTCGTCCGACCCTCAGGTTCTCAATCGCGCCCGCTGGGACCCGCGTGACCTTTCACGCCGGCTCGTGCGCGTGCTGGTGGCGCGGCTTGCCGGGCAGGGACCGATCATCATCGGGCTCGATGACACCCTCGAGCGCCGCTGGGGCGCGCGTCTCAAGGCGCGCGGCATCTAGCGCGACCCGGTGCGTTCCCGCCATGGCCATTGCGTCAAGACCCGCGGGCGGCGCTGGCTCAGCTTCATGCGGCTTGTCCCGCTGCCCTGGGCGCCGGGCATCAGGGCCCTGCCCTTCCTGACCATCCTGGCCCCGTCCGAACGCTTCGCCGCCAGGCAAGGCCGGCGGCACAAGCAACTCACCGCCTGGGCGCGACAGGGCATGCGTCAACTCCTTCGCTGGGTCCCGCACCGCGCGAGCGTCTGCGTCGCCGACAGCAGTTTCGGAACCCACGAACTCGCCTGGCGCCTCGGACAGCGCGCAACCCTCATCAGCAGGCTGAGGCTCGATGCCAACCTCTTCGCGCCCCCGCCGCCGCGCGCCCCGAACAAACGCGGTCGACCCCGGCAAAAGGGGCCGCCCCTGCCCAAGCTCCAGACCCGCCTTGACGACGCCGCTGCCCGCTGGCCAAGCATCACGCTTCCGCGCTGGTACGGAAGTTCGAAGGAAAAGACACTCCAGATCATCTCCGATACCGCGCTCTGGTATCGTCCCGGCACCCCTCCCCAGGCCATCCGATGGGTGCGGGTGCGCGACCCGGAAGGCGCGCGCGACCCGCAGGCGTGCTTCTGCACCGACACCCACATGGCGCCGGCCAAGATCCTCGCCCCCTTCGTGCGGCGCGGGCAGGGCGAGGTCACCTTCCAGGAACTGCGCGCCCATCTCGGGCGCGAAACACAACGCCCGTGGTCACACGCGGCGAGCGCACGACCCCCCCCCCGTCCTCTGCGGGCTCTACAGCCTCGTCTGCCTCTGGGCCACAGACGTGCTCTCGACAAACCCCCTGTCCTACGCCGCCGCCTGGTACCAGCAAACCCGCGTCACCTTCTCCGAGGCCATCGCGGCCATCCGATGCCAACTCTGGCTTGGAAACAATTTATCGCGCTCCCCGCCACACCGGGAACCAAACATAATTCCGCCCGACAAGATCAGGCGGATGCAGTACGCCCTCTGCTGCGCAGCCTAATGCACAAAGTCGAGCTGAGGTGTCGATGGTGATTGGGCGTGGGGCGGCCTGGCCGGCTGGTCTTGCCTAATCCGGCGCTGCGGCATCCGGCCCAACCGCTGCCCGCCCAGGTGGGCGGCTTCCAGAGCAACGCCCCCTACACGGGCCGAGGACGCAATCAGAAAAATCATACGCAAGACCACCCAGCGAAACAGATCGGTCCAGTGTTTATTTGATGGGCCCCAAGGGTTGAACCACGCCCCGGGCCTAGTCATCGTTCGAGCGTGCAGTCCGGGGGAACCGGGCAGGAACGAGAAAAGCAGAGGAGTGCCGGAGAGGGGACGGATATGCGTGAGAGGTTTTGCGCTATCCTGCTCTCTCCGAGCAGAAAAGCTGCCACACTGTTCCTGCGGTGAGTGCTACCTGCGGAATCAGCGATCCGCCGCTCGCTTTTATGTCTGGTACAGGGACGCCACAAACTCTCCATACCCATTGTAAGGGAGAGTGGCTTTGATCTCTCTCGTCCCCAGGACGCGCTCACTCGCCTGGGACCAACGGGGGTGCGGGATGGCGGGATTCACGTTGGCAACGAAGTCGTACTCCCAGGGGATAAGCGTATTCCAGAAAGTTTTCGGTTGTTCTGCCACAAATTCCAAGCGCACGATCGACTTGATGCTCTTATAGCCATACTTCCACGGCAGCACGAGCCGAATCGGCGCACCGTGCTGTTTGGTCAGTTCATGGCCATAGATGCCGGTCACGAAGAGGGACAACTCATTAGTGGCCTCGGCCAGACTCAATCCTTCGTGATACGGCCACGGATAGGTGTCGTTGCGCAGGCCGGGCGCCGCTTGGGGGTCATGAAAAGTCACCAGACGCAGGTATTTGGCCGAGGCGAGGGGTTGAACGAGATCGACTAGCCCCTTAATGGGAAAGCCGGTCCAGGGTACGCTCATGGACCAAGCTTCTACGCAGCGGTGTCGGTAGAGGCGTTCTTCCAGCGGCATCTTTCGGACAAGGTCATCAATATCGAAGAGCCGGGGCTTGTGAACCAGGCCGGTCACCTCCACCTGCCAGGGGCGGGTCCGCCACTGCTCGACCAAGCGTACGACCAACTCTTTGCGTGAGCTGAACTCGTAGAAATTATTGTAATTGGCTGCATCCACTTCGGGTGTCAACGCTCGGTCCAAGGTGAACTGTTCGTTGCGCCACGCCGGATAAAGGTCGGCGGTGGCGCTTGGTTCGGGAAGGCCGCGAATCAGAGGGGCTTCTTTTGCGCCCGAACTGTCGCACCCGGCAAATGCACCCAGCGTACTGATACCGGCGATCCCGAGCGCTTGCAAAAAGGTACGTCGGTTGAGGAAAATATCTTCCGGGGTTGCGGTCCGCTCAGGGATTTCCCAGCCACGGGGAGTTTGGATCAGCATACCGTATCCTGTCTGTTGCGTAGTGTCTTTCTGCTGCGTGCCCGATTTGATATTTTCACTCTCGCTCTCATCATCGTAAGCGACTGGCAGCGAGAGTCAATCTGGCAAACGCCAAATTGTGAATCATGGGCCGATCAGCCACAAGCTGAGAGGCCACATTGGATGGCGACGCTTCTGAGGAGGAGACATGGCTGACACTCCCAAACTCCTGGCCGGTATAACCGTGCTCGATTTTACCCAATATCTTGCCGGCCCGTCCGCAACCCGGATTCTGGCCGACCTCGGGGCGGATGTGATCAAGATTGAGCGTGCACCCAACGGTGATCTGGGCCGACAGATTCATCTTGTGGAGCACGGCCAAAGTGCGCTCTATCTCGCGGCCTGCGCCGGCAAGAAAAGCATCTGTATCGAGATCACACACCCGAAGGGAAAGGAAATCGTCTATCAACTGGCACGGAAGGCTGATGTGGTGGTGGAGAATTATAGCCCCCGAGTCATGGCCCGGCACGGGCTCGACTATGACACGCTCAAGGAGTTGAACACCAAACTGATCATGTGCTCGGTATCAGGCTATGGGCAAGACGGGCCGTACGCCAGCCATACCAGCTTTGACATTGTCGCCCAGGCGCAGAGCGGCGTGATGGCCATGACCGGCGAACCGGATGGGCCACCAACCTATGTGGGCAACTATTTCGGAGACCCGAATGCGGGTATTCATGGTGCACTCGCTATCTGTGCCGCCCTCTTTCACCGCGCCAGCAGTGGGCAGGGCCAGTATATCGACGTATCGCAACTCGAATCTCTGGTCTATCTGGACTACGTCAACTTCCCACTTTTTCTGATGAGCCAGGGCACGATCGTGCCGCAGCGTTTTGGCGGAGACTTTTTCAATATGTGTCCCTATGGTGTATACAAGGCAAAAAAAGATTATCTCGTTTTTGCGGTCGCCGGCCATCAATGGCCGGCATTAACAAAAGCGATGGGCAAGCCGGACCTAGCCACGGACGAACGCTATGCCACCATGGAGGATCGGGTCCAGCGGAGTGCGGAGGTTCGGCAGCATATCGAAGACTGGCTTCAGACCTTTGAGGACGACGAGACACCCCTGAAAATTCTTGCCGAAGCCCGCGTGCCAGCCGCGTCGATCCTGGATATTCCCGGCGCGGCGGCCCACCCACAGTTGAAGGCGCGTGGACTGTTTCAAGACGTGCCGCATCCGTTGCTCGGTCCGACCCCAATCGCAAAATCACCTTTTCATTTTTCCAATGCGAACGTCGAGATTCCCTTTCGTGCGGCCTTCCTAGGCGAGCATAATGAGGAGGTCTTGCAGGAGCGTCTCGCTTATTCGGAAGAGCAGGTCGCCGCGCTGCACGCGGACGGCGTCATTGTGCAGGAGGCTCAGGTCAAAGAGCTACGGGCCGCAGGGAAGCTCTAGATGGCACCAGAGGAGGCCGCCCCTCTTAATCTGTCCTTTCCACCCGGGCTCACGCTTTTCCGCAAACACGCGTGGGCCATCCGTATGATCCTGGTCTGCATCAGCACCGAGAATACAAGGTTCTCAAATCGCGAGGGATCTTCAAGCACGCGCCCGAAGACTGCACAGCATGGATTGGCCGGCCGCACGCTCAGCGGGCTGTTGTACAGAAAGATCCAGGCGTAGCGCTTGGCCGGGGGCATCAACTCAGCGGCAGGGACAACTCCACTCATGAGGCCAATCCGGAGCGCTTCCTGGGCGTCAAGCGGTTCTCCCACAAGCTGCATCTTGAGGACGCGGACCAAGTCGACGGGCGATGGCAGACGGATCGTTCCGCCATCACAATGGAGCCCTCCACTTGACCTCAGGGCAGTCGAACTGGGCGTTGTCCGACGCTACGCGGATATCACACGCCAGCGCCAATTCTAATCCTCCGGCTAAGGCGTCGCTGTTGGTGCCACGGATAATCGACTTCCAGATTTCGAGGCCACGGGTAATGCCCCGAAGCCCAGGCCATTGGCCGCCTGTCGAAACGTATACGGATTACCGCAGAAGGCCCGCCCGCCACTCCCGCTGAGGATGGCTGCCTAGACATCTGGGGCGCCGCAAAAGTCGGACCAGGCTTCGATGATTGTCTGATTGTGGGCCGGTCCGAAGACATTCCTGGGCCGCTGGTCGTTGATGTGGTGACATGGGCGATCCGGTCACGTTTTTCATACGCAATACACAGGCAGGAGTTTCTTCTCCCTCAGATTTCGTGACGGGCATCCCGCCCCACCTCCTCAAGCCGAGCGATGACTTCTTTAGGGTTAATCCGATTCTTAAAAAAGAACACCCTGCCCGGGATGTCCGTAAAGTCGTCTTGGCTGACGTTCAGATTGGCCGAGACGGCAATCACCATGTCCTGCCGGCCTGCACGACTCAGCTTCAGGAGCTTTTTTTCCAGGTACTCCGGCCGCCAATAGCCCACGATTTCCATGAGTGCGGTGCGCCCGTCTGTGTGGCGAAAGGCAAAGTCCGGAATGAAAACGGTCTCTTTCAGATTGATAATGGCCACCTCCCGTTCAATCTTCCATCCGCTCTCAATCGCGTGAAAGCGTTCGGCAAAGGTCTTCTCGAGGAGCGAGTCATACATGGTGCTGTCACGATAGTGAGAGACGAGATTGGCACTCTCGTCAAGGGGAAAGTAGCGATGCTCGCCCGCAGCGGTGACAATCTCCGCTTCCATCTTCCAGCAGGTGCACAGCAGCAAGGCCGGCAGGAAAACAGCTAGCTTGAGGCCGTACTTTTGAGAGAGACGGAACATGCTGACCGGTCCGTCCAGCAGGATCTCATAGCCACTATCAAGATCGCCCTCAATCGCATGCATGAGTTGATAGAATTTGATGAACTTGAAGAGTTGCTTGTAACGGCTCGGAATGTTCCGAAAGACCGACAGCTTCATCCGAACGCAGCGATACAGCAGGGCCTGAGCCAGAGCAACATTATAGCGTTGGAGCAGCCACACCGGCTCGGGCGGGTCAAAGCGCGTCAGGATATGGTTTTCAGCCAGATCGGCGTAAAGCGCCCACGCAATCTGTTCCGGCTCGGCTTTATACTCGCGTGCAACCTCAGCGATCAGCTCGTCTTTAGTCACGGGATGGATATGGTCGGGCTGCAAGACAACGGGATGGTTTTCACGAGCCACAGCGAACAGACGGCGACGGACCTCCAGCGGCGGGGCAACCGCCTGTTCCTCAAATTCGCACCGGTCGTCGCGCAGCAGCTTGGCCAGTCCGCGCTGGATGCGAAAGTCAGTTCGATCTTCCGCATATTGATTGAGCGCTGCAGTTAGCTCCCGTCTGGCCTTTCCCTGATGCGCGACATAGATGGAGATCAACTCCTCGGCCATCCGAGTAAAGCGCAGCGCGTCGGTCCGCACATAGCGTGGATAGAGATACGGCCCTTCGGTTCGTGTCAGCAGGAGGTCTGAGGTCAGCATGGTTCCGATCGAGTCTGGAGATTTTCGCTGTTGAGAGCAAGAGGGCAGAAGGCGGGCTAGACTGTTCGGACTGGTTCGCTATGGTTGGGAGAGAGGGAACATCCTCCACCCGGACGTAACTGCTGAGCACGTTGACTCTATTTTCCGACAGGAGGAGCTATGACGTATCAAAACCTGATATTCGAGAAGCAGGCCGCCATCGGCTATCTGACCTTCAACCGGCCGCGGAATCTCAATTCGTTCAGCAAAGAACTGATGGTAGAATTGAGCGAGGCGCTCGATACGATTGAAGCCGATGATGGCATCCGGGTCGTGATTCTGACTGGAGCCGGCAGAGCGTTTTCTGCGGGATTCGATATCGCCCCGCCGGAGGGCGAGCCCGAACTCTACGACCGCTCCGCGGATAGCTGGCGGTCTGATCTGAAGTCGAACATCGAGATTTTTCTCAAGATCTGGCATTCCAGCAAACCGTATATCGCCGCGATTAACGGCTATGCCTTGGCTGGCGCGTGTGAACTCGCCCAGCTCTGCGATATTAAAATTGCCTCCGAGCAGGCGGTACTGGGCGAGCCGGAAATCCGGTTTGGGACCGGCCCCCCAGTCCTGGTCACGCCGTTCAGCGTTGGATTTGCCAAGGCGAAAGAACTGCTCCTGACCGGGGAAATGCTCTCCGCCCACGAGGCCGAACGTCTGGGCATGATCAACCGCGTCGTGCCGCACGACCGGCTCATGCCTGAATGCGAGAAGACCGCCCGCAAACTGGTGAAGATTGCTCAGGTCGGGGTGAAATTTAACAAGGCCGCCATTAACCGGGCATATGAGAACATGGGTTTTCTGAACAGCATCTACCAGAATCTTGATCTGGTTGTCATGTTCGACACCACCCGGACGCAAGAGCAGGAGACGTTCAACCAGATCCGGAAGGCAAAAGGCCTGCGCGCCGCGCTCGACTGGCGCGACGCGCTGTTCAAGGAAGACGACTGAACCCGCGCATATTTCTGCCCATCGCGACTAAGGTCGTATTGATACTGGCCGTATCGGCCAACGCCGATACGCCGACATCGCAATCCGGGAGCACTCCTCGGCCCGCTCCCTTGGAGGATATGGAAGTCTTGGTGCTTGCTCCGGTCACGTTGCAGGCCGTGCGCACCCCCCACTCCATCGTCCTCGACGGTCGGCTGAGCGAGCCGGCCTGGCAGAGCGCGCCGGTCGGCAGCGATTTCCGCCAACGCGAGCCCGACGAAGGCGCCCCGGCCTCTCAGCCCACCGAGGTGCGCGTCCTGTATACGGCGACCCATCTCTACGTCGGGGTGATCTGTCACGACTCGGACCCGAGCGCGGCGACTGCCACCCGCTTCAACCGGGACGCGGACCTCGCTGCGGATGATCGGGTGACGCTCCTGTTCGATACGTTTGCGGACCGTCGCAACGCGTTCAAATTCCAAACCAACTCGGTTGGGGCACGGGTGGATGAACTCGTCGGAGACGAGGGAGAGACCGAAAACCGGGACTGGAACGGTATCTGGAACGTCAAGACTGCGCACTCACCGAACGGCTGGAGTACGGAATTTGAAATTCCGTTTCAGACCCTCAGCTATGCTCCGGGACAACCGAGCTGGGGGTTCAACGTCCAGCGCATCGTCAAGCGGGTGAACGAGGAAGCGGTCTGGAGCGGTTATCTCCAGAGTCTGGACTTCAACCGAGTCTCCCACGCGGGCCGACTTACCGGGCTGCGCAACAGGTCCCAGGGTCTAGGACTCGATTTTTCTCCCTTTCTAACCACCGAGGTGCGCCGTGATGCCACATCCTTTAAGCCGGGCTTTGACCTGTTCTACAAACCTACTCCCGGCCTAACGCTCAGCCTGACGCTCAATACCGACTTTTCCGAGGCCGAAGCGGACGATGTACAGGTCAATCTGACACGTTTTTCGCTCTTTTTCCCCGAGAAGCGACAGTTCTTTCTGGAAGATGCGCCCAATTTTGCGGTGGATGGTTTGACCCCAACCTCGGGGCCGTTGGTGATTATCCCCTTTTTCAGCCGGCGGGTCGGCATTGCCAATGACGGCAAACCGGTTGACCTGATTGGGGGCGCGAAACTCAGTGGCCGAGTTGGCAAATATTCTCTGGGGATACTCAGCGCTCAGACCCAGGAACGCGACCCCATACCGGGCGAGAATTTCAGCGTGGTCCGCCTCAAGCGCGATGTCGGAGAACGTGCTTCGATGGGACTGATCGCGACCCGCCGGACACCGGAGAACGGGGACGCCACCGGTCTCTATGGGCACGACTTTCTGTATAAAACCACCAGCTTTCTGGGAAGGCGCAACCTCACCGTGTCTTCGTTTATGTTAAAGAGTTTTCGTCCCACGGCACGCAAGAACTGGGCATGGGGCGGGTCAGATCAATCTACCGAACGACACCTGGACGATATTCGGCACCTATCGCGAGGTGCAGCGGGATTTTGACGCCAGCATGGGCTTTGTGCCGCGCACCGGCATTCGACGCTTTGGCTGGTTCCTCCAGGCGGCTCCTCGTCCCGGGCGTTGGGGGGCGCGGCAAGTCGCCTGCGCCTTTGACGGCAATTATATTACCGATCAAGCCACGGACCGCCTCCTCACCCGTAACATCGTCTTTCCCTGCGAGTGGCGCTTCGAGAGCGGCGACACCCTCATGTTTCGGACCTGGCAGCAGTTGGAGCGCCTGACCGAAGATTTTGAGATCAGCCACGGTGTCCGCCTGCTGCCTGACCGCTACACCTTTCGCCGTTATATGGTCAAGGCCGAGACTGCGGATAAACGCAGGCTGTCGGCCAGTCTGACCTATTTCTGGGGTGACTATTACAGCGGCAAGCGAGACAATTGGAATCTGCGTCTCAATTTCCAACCTGGTCCGCGCCTGTTCCTGAGCCCGGAATATCTCCAGAGCGATGTCCGGCTGCCTGAGGGCAATTTTGTCACACGCTTGCTGCGGGTGCGGCTGGACATCGCCGTCAACCCCAATCTGTCCTGGTTTGGCCTGATCCAATACGACAATGTCTCGGACGTGTTCAGCCTCAACACGCGCATTCGCTGGATCATCGAGCCGGGCAACGACATCTTTCTGGTCTTCAACCAGCGCTGGCTGGACGAAGGAGACGGCTTCCGCTCCATCGGCCGCGAGGGCCGATTCAAGGTGCGCTATACCTACCGATTTTGAGAATAGTTGGGGGAGTTGCCTCTGCTTGGCTCTAGGCGGCATTCCGGTTCGAGTCATCGAATTTTACGAGTCATGGCTTTGGGAAGAGATCGGAGCGGTAGACATGCGCCCCACGGTTCTCTCATCCGCCTCCTCAGCCGGGACCGGATACCTCTGGTCGTTCTTGGCAGACCCGCTCAGAGGCCACCGATATCCCGACACGGTCAGGGTCGGCATGAACATACGAGCTAGTGATGTCTGCCCTCATTCACGCCAATATGGCTCGCCTTGAACACAGCGTTGACTTGCCCGAACGCTTTCAACTCATCCGAGGCAAAGGTTTCCTTGTTTGGGACGCGAAAAGACCACTCGAACACGCCCTGAACGCCAGATTGCAACTTCTCTTCGTCCTCTCCAGACCGAATCTCGAGGAAGTTTGTATTGATCAACAGCAAGCCGTCATTTCCGGGTTCTTTTCGTGACCGATATTTCATGTGGGAGAGCCGCGACGGGCGTATTTGCGGCCTCAGATGGTTGGACCAGAGAACAACAACTTGTCTCGCAGTGCTTCGACACTTTAGATATACGCTGGCAAACCCAGTGTTCGGTCTTTATCGATTTTCTTATCATCCCACACAAAAACGGTGAGATAGAGACCCCGCCGGGCCAGATAGCCGGCATAATCAAAGCTGCCCGGTGCGTGCACATCGCGCGGGATGCGGAGTTCGAGCGTAAGCCGCGCCACATCGCCGTATTACCAGGGACCTTGCAGATGTCGCTGTGGCGAGGCCATCACCCGCTGCCGGCTAAAACTGAGGATCTTCTCAGAGTCGTTGCGTTTCCGAACAAACCCATTGCACCTCAAGGCGCGAGCGGCTGCGGTTCAGACTCGTTCCGGCTCCTGGAACAGCCAGCCTTCGAGTATGACTCTTTGCGGCAAAGCAAGATGGCGTAGGGGGTGTGGCGGAAAATCGGGAGCGTAGACTCGCTAGTAAGGGTGAGATTACCGGTCGGGAAAGCGCCATTCAGCAGACTTACCAAGGCGGCCAGACGGAATCCGCCTATGATCCAACTGGCCACGCTAAGTATCAGCAGTCCACCCAGCCAGAGGGGAGAGGCGATTTGCTCCCAGACCACGCCCAGCCTGACCCAGGGGATACACCAGGACGAGATGGACGAGGATTAGCCGGAGAAGTAATACCAACGGTCATTGATGGGAACCGAGAGCAGAGCCCTCCCTCCGTCGCCTGGCCCCCGAGTCGGGGCCTCGCCCCGAAAGGGGTGACCTCCGCCGAGAGAGGCTTAGCGGTTCTTACCCATGGCCGCCGGTCTTAGTGTCCGGCCCAGAATGAATGGAGGAATTTCAGTGGGTTGTGCTTCACTGGTTGTGTCCAAGCAATCAGCGAGGCCCCCGATGTGGACTGAAATCACTCGACCGAAATATGACCGCACGGGGCTTCGTTACGCAAGCGATCCGAGCGATGCCGAATGGCGCGTGATCGAGCCCCATATGCCGGCGCCGAAGGCTCTGGGCCGGCCACGGACGACGGATCTGCGGGAGGTGGTAAACGCCATCCTGTATGTGCTGCGTTCGGGCTGCCCCTGGCGCTTGCTGCCGAACGACTTTCCGCCCCGTTCGACGGTGCAGCGCTATTGCGCCGCGTGGCGGGACGAGGCGCTGTGGGCGCGCATCAATCACCGTCTCCTGATGGCGGCCCGCGAGGCCGAGGGGCGCGAGGCCAGCCCGTCGGCCGGCGTCATCGACAGCCAGTCGGTCACGACCACGGAAAGCGACGGTCCACGGGGCTTTGCCGCGGGCAAGAAGATCAAGGGCCGCCCCCGCCCCATCCTCACCGACACCGGCGGCCTGCTGGGTGCCGCTCAGGTCCACGCCGCCAACATCCAGGACCGCGACGGCGCCCCCTCGGGGCTTGCCTCCATCCGCCCCGCCTGCCCCTGGCTGCGTCACGTCTTCGCCGACGGCGCCTCTGCCGGCCCCAAGCTCGCGGCGGCGCTGGAGCGGAGCGGGCGGTGGACCCTGGAGATTGTCCAGCGCCCGGCCGGGGCGCGCGGGTTCGATGTCCTGCCGCGCCGCTGGGGGGGCGAGCGCACATGGGCTTGGTTGAACCGCCATCGACGGCTCGCCAAGGACTTCGAGGCCAGCGGCGCCACCGCCCAAGCGTGGCTCTTCATCGCCAGCGTTCAACTCCTCACCAGAAGACTCGCAAGATATTGAAAATAAATACCTTATTCTGGGCCAGACTCTGAGACCAGTGGCTTGCGTTTGAGACTTAGGGAGGGGATTCCCGGCGAGAGAAGAGATGGGGGACTCACTGGCGGGGAGGGGTGTTGGCGGGGGGCCTGGGGCAGACGATCCGGTTGCGGGGGGATGACGAGGCGGCGGGCGGGGTCTGGCGCAGCGGCGCCGCGCCGGCGGGCAGCCCCGGCAGTTGCTGGCGCTGGCGAGGATTGCCGCCGGGCCTCCGCGTTCGGCGGCGGCGCGGTTGGCGGGGGGCGGGCAGACTGGCCGGGCCGGGGTGCTGCGCGTCACCGCGGAGGGACCGGAGGGCTGGGGGGACCGCACGGCGCCGGGGGGGGGGCCGCGCAAGCTGCGCGCGGGTCCGCGCGCGGCGCGGGCGGCGAGCGAGGAGAGCGGGCCGACCCCGGCGGGCCCCGGCGGAGGGCGGGGCGACTTGGCGGGCGGGCGCAAAGCGCAGTGCGGCGGGGCGTTGGCGGAGCCACCGGGCGGGCGGGGCGTCGGAGGGGCGACGCCCCGCGGTCTGTGCGCCCGCGCCCCGCTGCCCAGGACGAAGCGGCGGGGGTTAACAAGTAGATCCCCGCCCGGCTGAAGGAACTCCGCGACCGCTCGGGGACGGCGTTGCGGTCGCAGGCGGGGGGCCGGACGAGGCGCGCGGCGGGCAGCAGACCCAGCTCCCCCGGCGAGGGGCGCACCGCGGCCCGCGCCCGTCCCCCTGCGGACGCTCCCGCCCCGCTCCCCCGAGCTCACTCCCGGCAAGCACGGCTGGCCGTGCAGGCGCGCCACCGGGCGCTCACACCGCGGCTGCCAGCACGACGGCGACATCCGCGACCACGGCTGCCAAGCCGAGAACAAGCTCGGCTCACCGCCCGCCCGCAGCGCCTCTAGCGGAACCCGAAAATGAGCCATGGGTTCTGAACTCTGCCCGCTGGTATAGGATAGGAAGATCTGCGCTTTCGCGGGCATGGCGGTCTCTCCGGGTTTCCTCTCCACTGGCCACGAACCACTCACTCCTAAAAATGGATACGCTCGGTTAGCGTGGAGCGGGATGTACCCGTAAGTACTGGTATATTTTTTCCGCGAGGGCCGGAGTAATCCCGGCGACTTGGCCCAGCGTTTTGGGTGCGGCGGCACGGATGCGTTTGAGGCTACCAAAATGCCGTAAGAGTGCTTTGCGCTTGGCCGGGCCGACGCCGGCAATCGCCTCAAGCGGCGAACTGAGTCGCTCTTTGGCACGCAGATGCCGATGATAGGTAAGGGCAAAGCGATGGGCCTCGTCCCGGATGCGTTGCAGGAGGAAAAGCGCAGTGGCGTTGGATTTGAGAATGACCGGATTCTTTCGACCGGGCAGAAAGACACGCTCGAAGGAATGAGTGACCTCTTCGGCAAACGGGTCCCGCTCGGTCCGCATCTTGGCTAGGCCAATGACATCGACCTCGGCAATTTCCAACTCTCGCAGCACGGTGACTGCAACGCCGAGTTGGCCTTTGCCGCCATCCACCATGAGAAGGTCCGGCAGGTCGTGTTCCGCCAAGGCCCGCTGGTAGCGACGGGTGAGGACTTCATACATCATGCCGAAATCATCTGCTCCTTCGACGGTTTTGATACGAAAACGGCGGTAGCGGCTCCTATCCGGCTCGCACTCATCAAAGACAACCATGGACCCGACGGAGAGATTGCCCTGGGTATTCGAGATATCGAAACACTCAATCCGTTTTGGCGCGTTTTGCAGGTGCAGCGCACGGCGGAGGCTCTCCAGTGTTTTCTCTTTATGTTCCTCTCCCCGTCGCTTTTCGACGAAGCTGTGGCGCGCATTTTCCCGGGCCATTTCCACCAATTGCCGTTTGGCCCCTCGCTGTGGATAGAGCAGGCTAACCTTCTTCCCCTTTCGCTCTGAGAGAAGTTCCGCCCGGATGTCGGCATCGTCGAGCGCAATAGAGACAAGAATCTCGTCAGGGATAAACCGGCCACCCTGGTAAAATTGGCTCAGGAATTCAGCCACAACCATGGCGTCAGGAAATTCATTGTCGGTAAAGCTATAGGCCAGGTTGCCGACCAGGTTGCCGCCACGCACAAACAGGACTTGTCCTTCAATTAGTCCGCCCTCGCGGTATAGGCCGAACACGTCCTGGTCCTTCCCCAAGGGGATGGCGACTTGTTGCTTTTCCGCGGTTTTTGTCATGGACCGGATTTGATCCCGCAGCCGAGCGGCTTCTTCAAAACGGAGGGCATCAGCGGCCTCGTTCATCTGCCGGGTGAGGCGGTCCATCACCTGAGGGCTTTTGCCTTCGAGCAGCAGCAGGGCGTTTTTCAGTTGGGACTGATAACCTTCGGGATCAATCGACAGAGTACAGGGACCGAGGCAACGCTTGATCTGATATTCTAGGCACGGTCTGGTGCGGTTGCGAAAGACAGTGTCGGTACAGGTCCGCAGGGGAAAGACTCGGCGGACGATTTCCAAGGTTTCCTGGACTGCTGTACTGGAGTGGAACGGTCCCAGATATTTACTGCCGTCCTTCGCAATCTGGCGGGTCAGAAGGAGACGCGGCCACTGGTCATGCTGGGTGACCTTCACGTACCAATAAGAGGTATTGTCCTTGAGCCGAATATTATAGCGAGGCCGGAATTGCTTAATCAGCGTGTCTTCGAGCAGTAACGCTTCTTTTTCGGTTTGCGTAACAATGACCTCGACATCAGTCAGTTGGGCGAGGAGAAAACGGATTTGCGCGCGGCCATCTCCACCACGGGCGTATTGTCTGACCCGCGCGCGCAGATTGTTCGCTTTTCCGACATAGATAACAGTACCGGTGCGGTCCGTGAACTTGTAGACGCCGGGGCTGGTTGGCAGAGTTGGCAGCTTGGCTTCGAGTCCGGCATTACAGGAAAAAGGAGAGGCCTGTCCAGCTTTTTTGTCGGACTGAGGGACAGGCTTCCTCTCTAAGGTATGCACACCAATCCTCAAAAAAGAAAGGCGGCCCCGAAGGCCGCCCTAACAATAGTGTTCATATGCGCGGCTATGCCGTCGCAGGGTCCACCGGTTATTCGCCGGCCCCGAAGGCGATTTGCTCTTTCAGCCGCTCAAGCGTCTTCTCACCAATGCCCTTGACGTTTTTCAGATCGTCTACGCTCGCAAACGGACCATTTGCTTCGCGATGGGCAATAATGGCCGCGGCTTTTATTGTACCGATACCGGGCAAACCCTGTAAGGTCGTGGCGTCCGCCGTGTTGATGTCAATCGGACCGATGGCCCCGGGCGTCTGCCCATAAGCCGCTTCAGCCGTCTCATGATGGTCCGCCCAGGCGGGCGTTCCTATCAAACAACTGACCGCAAGAACTCCGAGGGCGAGCCAAAGGGATTTCCGTTTCATGCTCCCTCCTTACGAGAATAGGGTTAGGGGGATACACTAGGTCTACAATCGGTCTCTGTCAATACGTTGCGAAGGAGAGCCTCGCTCGCGTTGACCGAGCCAGGCAAACCCGTTAGATGAAGGGCTGATATATGCCATAGCTACCGATCCGCTTACAGTAAGGAGAACCGTTCAGTATGGCGACGATGATTACCGAGGACTGCATTAACTGCGGGGCGTGCGAGCCTGAATGCCCCAATACCGCGATTTATCAAGGCGGGGTGGAGTGGGAATTTAACGGGACGCTGAATCCGGCCATCGATGAGGACATCTTTTATATCGTGCCGGACAAGTGTACGGAGTGCGTGGGCTTTTTCGACCAGGAAGCGTGTGCGGCCGTGTGCCCGGTTGACTGCTGTGTTCCCAACCCGGACATTGTGGAGACGGAGGATGTTTTACTGGCGCGGGCCAAGGAGTTACACCCCGAGCAGACCTTTGGAGACGATTTCCCCTCCCGTTTCAAGGGTGGAGGCGACGAGCCTGCTGAGGCCCCGGTTGCGGCGGCACCGCCCGCTCCTGTAGCGGCACCGGCCGCCGCCCCTGCTCCCGTGGCACCCGTTACCGGAGCGCCGACAGTGACGGCCCCGACGCCGAAACCAGTTGCGCCCAAAAAGGTTGTCGAAGAAAAAATCTTTGAAGGCGAACTAGCCGGGACGTACGCCCAAGCCCTGGCCCGCGTCCAGCCTGCCCAGAACCATTCAATTCTGGGAACGTTCCTTGCCTCGGCTCAGCCCATCCTGGGCGCGCTGCCGCTCTCAACCAAGCGCGCTCTGGAGCACACTATTGGGGATACGCGCTATTTTCATGTCGGGACGGCGACCAGCCTGAATATCCTGTTCAATATGATCCTGTATCCGATTATTCTCTTGGCCGTTTATAGCGCTATTTTAGGGGGAGAGCTTTTCAGTCAGGCGGCGAATAAATTTATCTTTCTTGGGATTCTGATTGCCTCAGTCGAGACCCTCATCCGCCTGCGCGAATCTTTCTTTCAGGGTGTTCCAACCGAAGAAACTCCGCTGCGTGGAACCTTCTATGGCCTCCCCCTTGCTCCGGCGATGGCCCCTTTTCTCGGAGTTTCCGGCGGACGGACGCCGGATAAGGGCGACCAGCCGATTGAGGGTTATTACACGCCGGAGTTTGATGAAAAGACTGAACGTTCGCGCCGCTACGGCGAGCGGTATACGGTCGAGGAACAGGGTAATGCCTCTATCCTACGCCTAGAATTCCCGCGTCGCGTCCCGGTTTCCGCTGCCAAGCGGGAGATGGGAATTGGCGATGAAATGCCTGACTATGAGTATACGCTCTCTCTGAAGGACGGGAATTTCTTTGTCCGCGGCAGTGTCAATGACCCTACTATCCGTAAACTTGCCGCGGTATCGTCCGCGTTTCCCCCTGACTTTAATAAACGCATTGACGTGGGGGGAACAATATCGAGTTTCAAGCATCGCTATAGTGATAAAACGCTCGAAGTTGTGTTGTTCAAACGATAACGGGTAGGGGTGACGTGTGTGCCCCCGCCCCATAAGCAAAGAGGCATGTCTCAAAAGCGAGTATTTCTCTCCGACTCGCTTGCCATCCTGCAAGAGGCGCTCATTGCCGCTGTCCAGACACTGAAAGCGGCCGACCCCCTGACGTCACTCACAATTATCGTTCCCAGTGATATCATCGGGTCGCAACTCAGCATTGCAATTGCCCGGGCTGGCGATGGGCATATCGGTCTGCGGTTTACGACGTTGACCGACTATGCTGTCCGCCTGACCGAAACGCGCCTGAGGCGGGAGGGGAGACGTCGAGTCTCAGCCGGGTTGGTGCCACTTCTCGTAAAATATCTCCTCCTGGAACGGGGCCAGGCCGGCTTTCAGGAACTCGCCCGGCAGCCGCGGTTTCCCCAGTTCTTGAGCGAGACGTTGGCAGACCTCAAGCAGGCAGGTGTCCAGCCCCACCATCTGCACGTATGGTATACCCGGATCTCTCCACGGGACATATTATATCGAGAGAAAGTACGGCATCTGCTGGATCTCTACACGAGCTATGAAACCTACTTAGACGCACGAGGACTCGTTGATGACGCCAGTCTGTTCGCTGTCCAGACCCCGGCGGCGATGCGTGACGGACCGCTGCTCGTATACGGCGGTCTCGAATATACCCCACAACAGCGGCGTTTTCTGGAACCGATTTTCACGGACGGGGATACCCTGGCCTTTCTTCCCTGGCGACCCGGTTCAGCCTACGAAGCCGTGACTCCCACGTTAAGCTGGCTCAACGGGCTCGGATTTCAATCGTCTCCGTTAGCCCGTCAACAGACCCCATCCTGTTCGCTCTCTCAGGTCCAAACCCGGCTTTTTGAACGCGCCGGGGAACCGCCCCAGCGGCCGATCTCGACACTCCCGGATGCCTCTCTTCACATCATTTCCGCCCCGGATCAAACCCAGGAGGTACGTGAAATTACGCGCACAATCTTTTCGCTGGTGCGGGAGCAGGACTATACTTTTGACGAGATTGGCGTGCTCCTCACCGAACCGAACATCTATGGTCCGTTGCTGCTGGAGACGCTCTCCCGCCTGGGGATTCCGTGTACTTTCGTTTGGGAGCAACCCTTGCTGGCCACGCGGCAGGGAAAAGCCGCGCAGGCGCTGTGCCACCTCTTGTCAGAAAACTGTCCACGCCAGCGCCTTTTCACCTTTCTCAGGCTGGCCCGTCCCCCATTTCAAGACTTGATTGGGGGGGCTGTTTCAGAGGCTCATATCGCCGAGTGGGAAGCCCTGTGTCTGGAGGCCGGGATAGGACGCGGCGGCCAGGAATGGCGGGGCCGGCTCGCCGCCCTGGAAGCCCGCCACCAAAATGCATGGGGGGGATCCCCCGGACAGCGCGCCTCCGCCCTCCGTTTGCTTATCAGGTTTATGGACCGTTTGCTGGCGGATGTGAGAACGGTTCAAGGCCAGCAGACCTGGGAAGGCTGGCTGACCCACTTCCTGCGAATGTATGGAGACTATGTATCCGGCACCTGGTGGAGTGACGGCGAGCCGGGCCGAGAAGGCGCCGATGAGCAGGGCTTGAATCTTGAGGGACCCCTCAGGCATCTCGCCCCCCTGCTGGTGGAAACAACGCGCCCTGAGGAATGGGTTGAGGTTGTTCTGACCTGTCTTTCCTGGGGAAAGGCTCGACTCCGAAAAACGCACACGACCGGCGTCTTGCTTGGCGATATGACCCAGGCGGCCGGTCTCCGCTTTCGGGCAGTCATCATACCGGGCCTCGCACAGGAATCCGGGGTCCGCCTTCCCGCTCAGGACCCTGTTTTATCCGATGCCGAGCGTCAGCATCTGGCCGAAGTGCTGACCATGGACGTACCTGCTCGCCGCCAGGCGGTTGAACGCCAACAGCTCCTTTTCATGCTGGCCACCCAGAGCGCGCAGGAAGTGTTATGTCTGACCTATCCACGCACTGTCCAGGGATCCGCCCGCCCTCCAGCCACGCTCCTCTTACAGACGGTGAGTGTGCTGTGCGGCCGTCAGGCGACGCTGGCAGACCTGCAACACCGGAGCCGCTGGGTATCGGCGGCTGGAGGGTATGCACAGAGCATCCAACAGGCGGTGGACGCGCTGGAGTTCCACCTAGCCTATGCGTTTACCCGTGCGCATCACCTCAAACGCGATGCCTCGGCACAGGCAGTTCGGCTTGGTCTACAGACACTGCCGTTCTTCGTTCCTGCTGCACAGGCGATGGTGCAACGCGGGGAGCATCCGCACCTCACGGCCTTTGACGGCTGTATGCAAGCGGAGAGCGTCAAAAACGCACTGCGCCAGCACCTCTTCCCGCAGGGCGTGTGTTTATCTGCGAGCAGCATGGAAACATATGCCCGCTGTCCGTTTCGATATTTTCTGGAGACCGTGCTTGCGCTCAAACCGTGGGAAGAGCCGGAGCGGATTCTTGCCCTCCTGCCCCGCGACCGTGGAGTGCTGGTGCATGCCATCCTGTACGAGTTTTTCTCCCGTCTCCAACAGAGGAACCAATTGCCCCTGTCCGTGCAACGGAGTGATGACGAACAGCAACTGCTCACCCAGATAGCGGGGGAGCAGTTTGCAGCGTTTGCGCAGACACGGCCAGTCGGCGCGGCCCTGATCTGGGAGCTTGAGCGCGAACACCTGCTGCGGCATTTACACGCCTTTCTCCAGCGCGAGCGCCAAACGGCACACAGTTTTTGTCCAGCAGCGTTTGAGACGTTTTTTGGTATCGGAACAGAGGAGACAGGATGGGGGGGGAGGGAATCGAAGCGAACCTCCAACCCCCAGTTCCTAATCCCCGGTATTCCCGTTCCCTTTCGCCTTGATACGGGGGAAGAAATTCAGCTTCGAGGACGGATTGACCGGATTGATGTTTCGGCGGAACGCAATCAGGCTCGCATTCTTGACTATAAGACAGGCCGGATACCAACTCGGGGTTTTACGGGTGGAACCACGCTCCAACTGGCTCTCTATCTCTATGCTGCCCAGTACCTCCGCCCGGACCTGGCCTGGGTCGGGGCGGAGTATACGAGTGTGGACGGAACTGCCCGGCCTGACAAAAAATCACTGACTCCAGAGACCCAAGCGACAACACTCGCAACCTTACGGACCATCATCACCCGCCTTGCCGAAGGCATCACTGCCGGACTGTTCTTTCCTACTCCAGAGGCCTGCCAATCCTGTGCCTTTCCTGAAATCTGCCCCCCGCATGGCTCTGAGTGGGCCGCACAGAAGCTGCAGGATCCCCACACGACGGCGTGGCGCTGGGTACGGGCACAGGCATGACCCGCCTCTCCCTTTCCGACAACGACGTTCAGCAGCGTATCGTCTCGGATTTTCAGACCACGTTTCTACTGGAAGCCGGAGCAGGCACGGGCAAGACACAACTCTTACTGAATCGTCTGCTGGCCCTGCTACGAACCGGCCGGAGCCCGCTGAGCCGGGTCGCTGTCATCACCTTTACGGATAAAGCCGCGACTGAGCTTCGGGCGCGACTCCGCACGGCGGTCGAGTCCGCACTCCAAACCTCCCTGCCCGAGGCAGAGGTCGCGGCCTTGCGGGCGGTACTATCTGAGCTTGACCGAGCGATGGTGATGACCATCCATGCGTTCTGCGCGACCTTGTTACGCGAGCGAGCGCTGGAGGTCGGGCTGGACCCGGCTTTTACCGTCTTAAATCAGACCGAGGCAGACCTCCTGCACGACCAGGTCTGGCAGACTTGGCTCGCCCAAGAGCTGCACCCTGACAATGACCGCTCTGACTTGATACGCCAGGCGTTTCGCGCTGGTCTCTCAGTGACCCATCTCCGGGCTCTGTGCGATTTTTTGGTCGAACAGCGCGACTGTCTGGACTGGCTGCCTGCGACGGTCGATTCCGATATCCCGGCATACTGTGCCGAGATTCATCAGGCTGTCTCCCAGCTAATCGCTCTACGAGACTGCTGCCACGACACATCAGACCCGGCGTTCGAGCAGATCACAGCCTTGGCCGATATCGTTCCGGCAGCCCCTTATCAGGACGATGCGGAGGCCTGGGAATATTTTCCGCTCCACCCTCTGGCAGTACAGCCTCGAAAGGGGAGACGGACGAACTGGCACCCGACAGAGACACTCGATGAGGCACGGACACTGCTTGCACAGATCAAGACCCTCCATCTCAAGGCCCGAGTTGCCTGGCTGCATAATCTGACGGTGGGCCTAACCGGCTGGCTGGGCGGCTATCTGCGCACCTATCAGGTCAAAAAACGGCACCAGGGCAGCCTCGATTTTCTGGACCTGTTGGTGCTGATGCGCGACGGACTCAAGCAGAGTCGCGAACTGCGGCGCTATTTTCAGCGCAAATTCGACTTCCTGCTGGTTGATGAAGTCCAGGATACCGACCCTTTACAAGCCGAAATTCTGTTCTTCCTGGCGGAGGATCAACCTCAGACAGAGCGCTGGACACAGGTCGTACTCCGCGCCGGGAAGCTGTTTCTGGTCGGCGACCCCCAACAGTCCATCTATCGTTTTCGGCGAGCCGACCTCGAAGTCTATCACCTGCTTCGCTCGGCGGTTGAACGACAGGGGAGCGTCCTCGGCCTGTCAACGAATTTCCGGATGCGGGCCGCCCTAGTGGCACAGATAAACGCCCTCTTTTCACAGGTGCTGGACAACAAGGACGACCGGGATCAACCTGGATATCTGCCCTTGCGCGCGGTGAACGGTCATGAAGATGATGAAGAGGGACCGACGTTTTTGCTCTTGGCTCTCCCTCCCACAGCGCCACACGAACGGGCAAACCGGGATGCGCTCGAAGCGCGCTGCACGGCACGATTTATTCGTCACAGCGTCGAGCAGAAGACGCTGGCAATACAAGCAGGCCGTCCTCTGAGGTATAGTGATATCGCCGTCCTGTGTCGGACGAATCGAAGTGTGGAATTGTATGCACAAGCCCTACGGGATGCCAGCGTTCCGTACCGGAGTATAGGCGGGCGGAGAGTTGCGGCAAGTCAGGAGCGAACCAATATACAGACGTGTGTACGGACGTTGCTTCATCCGGCGGACGCCACGGCTCTCGTGGCAACCTTGCGCTCGCCACTCTTTGGCTTTTCGGACGAAGAGCTAGCGCAATTTCGCTGTGTCGGTGGAATCTTCGACTATCTCGGGGGCAGGGTCCCGGAGCGGCTTCCCTGTGCCGACCGCTTCCATGCTGCCTTTGCGGTGCTGCGTATCCTGCACAAGAGACTGTCCCGTACCGTACAGAGTGCTCAGAGTGTCAGGGCCGGGCTCTCTGCTCTGCTCACTGAAATATATAGCCACACCCCCTTACTCCCGCTGTTTGCCTGCCGCCCCCACGGACAACATCGGCTCCACGCAATGCTTCAAGGTATTGAGGGGCTGCGCGAAATCGGCCAATACGGAACGGCACAGGATTTCTCCCCGGATTTTTTCGACCATCTGCTCGCCTCTGCGCTGGGCGAATCCGATGAGGGGCGGACTGAGCAGGCGAGCGCTCTTGATGAACCGCAAGACGAAACCCATGTCCTGACCATTCATAAAGCCAAAGGGCTGGAATTCCCGCTTGTCGTGGTGGCGGAGGCTGGAACACCACCCGACCGGTTGACCCGTCCCGGCCTAGTGAGACGCAAAGACGCTCGTCTTGAACTCCACCTTGGTCCGCGTTCCCTCCAATGCGGCACACTGGGCTGGCAGGAAGCCGCGGCCCGAGAACGCCAGCAGGACGCTGCCGAAGAGAGGCGCCTCTGGTATGTGGCCGCTACGCGTGCCCGGGAATACGTCGTGTTTCCCATCCCCCCACCCTCAGAGCCGAAAAAAAAAGACATCATGCTGCATACGGTCCTACGCGATCTCTTAGTCACAGAGCGGCAGGCTATCCGTCAGAGCGATGCCAGTCAGACGGACCAGCCTCGGGCTTCGTCCGAGTCTGACCTGACTGACTCCCAAGAAGAGCCTGCTGCTGACACTCAGCCTTCCGATATAGACTGGATAACGGCCAGACGGCGCCTCATTGCCAAAGGACGGCGAAAGCGGCGGCCTCGGAAGATTCTTCAGCAGGGGGGCATATCGCTACAGCAAGTTCGATTGGAGCGTCTTATTGCACAGACGGCCGTATATATCAGGCAAGAGCAGGGAGGGCCGGACCAAGCCGTGGAGGCCTCTCTCCAGACGGCAGCGGCCGTGCAGGACAATAGCAGTCATGCCTTGGACGATTCCTTCTCTGACGATATGCGGCAATTTATTACCAGGACTGCACTCTGGCCGCGTATTCACATTGCTCCAACATGCGTTGTGGATGAGGAATTTACGCTGCACACCGGCAATATGCTCCTGACCGGGCGTATTCCACTGGCGTTTATCGAAAGCGGCAAATGGGTTATTGCTGACTTTTTCCTGGGAGGGGTAGACTTCTCAGGAAAAGAGCACAGCACTGTGTATGCACGACTTGGACCCAGCGCTCTCGCCCTTGAGCACCTGACTCCGTTTCCCGTGCAGAACCTGCTTCTCTTGCTGGTCGATCGACAGCAGGAGATCTGTATTGCGTGGGAGAGTCCTGGGAAGGACGCTTTCCGAGAACAATGGGTAGGCTGAAGGGTACCATGAGGAACAAAGAGTCACAGCGATGAAAACCACGCCGTCTGATTTTTCGACCGCGGAGAAGGATTTCTACCTCAAAGAATTTCGGGGAAAGAGTTTCTTGTTTACTCTGCGGGCGGAAGATGTCACAGCGCCCGAGGACCGAGATGTGGTCCAAGAGGTCTTACGCGCGCTGGTGTTGAATGAAACACAGGTGATTCTGCTTGTGGCAACAGACGCATCCTCACCGGAACGCCGCGCTATTGAGGCTTTGCATACACAGTTGTCCCATACGCTGAGCGGCGTCCCTAACCCTGTGCACATGTTATCAGAGACCGATGAAGACCAGAGATGTCTCCTCATTCTGGAAACTCTACGTACGGTTCCCGTTTTCATCGGTCTCTGGCCGGCCCAGGCCCGCCTCCCGGCCCTTCAGGCCGCCCAGCAACTCGCAACGCGGCTCACCGTCCATAAGCTCGTGCTGCTGGACCCGCAGGGCGGCTTAACGGCGAGCGGCACACGATTATCCTTTCTGAACGGGGCACACCTGGAGGAGTTGCGGTCTCCTGGCACGGGCGGGGAGTTGCCGCCCGCACGGCACCGACAACTTGAGACCGCCCGTTTGGCGTTAGCAGGCGGCGTTGCCTCAGTCTCGCTGTGCTCGCCGGCGAGTCTGGCAAACGAACTCTTCACCTACGAGGGGGGGGGGACATTGTTGACCCTGACCGACTACTGTCAGGCGGAACGCTTAGCCCTGGACGATTTCCCCGAAGCCGCACAGCTCATCCAGCGGGGCGAACAGGACGGCGTGCTCAAAAAACGGACGCCCTCCGAGGTCAGTCAGTTGTTGCTGCACGGCTATGGGGCGCGCCTCGGGCAAGAGCGCGACCTCGTCGGGGTGTGCGCGCTCTTGCCCTATGCCACCGACAAGGCAGGAGAAATAGCCGGTCTCTACACCCTCGGACGATTCCACGGCGAAGGGATTGGCAGCCGCTTGGTGGGGAGAGCGATCACGGAAGGGCAGGCCCGTGGCCTTGCCTATCTCTTCGCCTGTACCAGCCAAGCGGGCGCGCGGCGGCTTTTTGAGCGTTTCGATTTCCGTCAGGTCGACCCGGGCGCCGTCCCGGCGACGAAATGGAACGCGTATGCCCCCGAACGAAAACGGTCCATTCGCGTGTATAAGCGGGGGCTGGCGTGAAAGCATGTGGGGACAGCATGTCTCTACCTCCCGCTCATTGCCCTTCAAAGTGGAGAGCACCCCTCTCTCGGCCAACATTGTTGAGCCCCCAGTCCCCTGGGAATGAGGGGAGGGCGATGGAGAGTGGCAATGATGGGAGCAGACACGGATGCGGGAATTGGGCTTGCCGTGGCCATGGGGGCCGGGAGCATGGCACCGCTCGCTCCGGAGCGCACGCCCCTCCCTGCGGGCCCTCGGGGGCGCGGGTCCGCTTGCGTCGAGGAAGAGCAAGGCACGCGGGGGCGAACTCGGGCTGGGCTTCGACCCCGGCTGGCCGGCAGGCGGACGAGGCAAAAGGCCGGGGGCACGCAACGCAGCAGGGTGGCCCCATTCATCTGCCCCATGACCATAGGGGCACGGGGCCACGCTGCCTGCCGACGCGCCGACGACCGCCCCGGCCGGGGCCGCGGTTCCCGCTCATCAGCTCCGCGTCACCCTCGGCCCGCCCGGTATGGCCGCGTTCAGGCCGGGGGGGGGGGCAGGTGGCCCGGCCAAGGCTCTGGAATGGATCCCAGGGGCGGGCGAAACGGGCATCGCTGCGGCAGGCGGGCCTGGCGACCGCCTCAGGCTTCTCTCCACCGGGCAGCGTGACAGCTTTCGGAGGCGGGGACACCCGTCGTGAAAGTGCCCTTGGGGGCTACCCATCTCAAGCTCCGCGCCGCCCCCTGCGCCCCCCATCATGATGGAGCGGGAAATCCTCGCTCCATCATGGGAGCCGCTCCGCGCACGACCGCACGCACAAGGGGGGCAGGCAGCCACTAGAGACCGGGGGTATCCGTCCGCGCATCCTCTGCGGTTCCCGCCGGATCACTCTGCACCGCAAAAGAGTCCCCCGCTAACGGCGCGATTTGGTCGTACTCCCGGCCGTCCGTCCCCTTGAAGTACGAGAAGACCAAACCGATCATGGCAAAGCGGTAATTGCCATCGGGCACTTGCCCACCCTTGGGCCGCGTCGGGGGATCCCCCGAACTCGCCCCCGCGGTGGCCTTCTTGACGCTCAGATCCGTCGCTTCGCTCCCGTCATTGGTCACGAGGCCAGCGCCGTCCAGCGTCACGGCCGTGTTATTGAAGATCCGGAATAGCCCACTCGTCGCCCCCTGCAGGGCGCCCACCCGCCGCCCGTTACAAGAGAGGCCCGGTTCAGGCCCCATGTCGTCCTCCATGGCCAGATCCTGAGGCAGGAACGTACACACGTTGACGTCCTGGTCGAGCAGGACCTCGCGACTGTCGAGTGCCAGCTCTCCATCCTCGTCGAACACCAGAACGCTCACCGGGTCCGTGGCCATCATCTTGGCCCCCCCGGCGGTCTTCTGCCCCTCGTACCGCAGCGGCGTCTGCGGAAAGGTGAGCACCACCTTGGTGGAGGTCTGGACGTTTTCATCGTCGAGCGCCGTCCACTCACCGACCACCACGCGATTCCCGCCGGTCGAACTCACCTGCGTCAAGGCCTCCGAGATCGGATCAACCTCATCCCAGGGAGCCAAGGCCCCCGTCTTTTTCTCGCCCACCACGCCGTTGGCATTTCTATCCACGTTCCAGCACCCGTCCCCGGTATCCACGCGTTCACCGACCGAACGGTCGGGGGTGAGGTCGGGGTAGGTGACCTGGAGATTCCAGTTTCGATAGCCCCTCTCGCCTGAACTGGAGCCAGTATGCACCCAATCCCCACATCTCCACAACGCCACGGCGCGGTAGCTCGACGCAAACCCCGCCCCCGGCGAGACCAGCGTCGCCACGCCGCCCAATCTGAGGGTGTTGGAGTCGGAGGCATGGTCGGGCTCGGTGTCCGCATCCGGCCCGTCCTGTAGCGTGTTCGCCGGCGTCAGCCACACGTCCAGCCACCCACTCGTGGCCGGGCCGAGCGTGACCACCTCGCCCGGCTTCGGGGTGACCACCAACTGCCCGGTCCGGGTGCCGCCCCCCTGGTGAATCTTCTCGTCACATTCCCCCGGGCTCCCCACCCGCAGCCCCGCCCCCGTCAGCGTCGCCGTCCACGAGTCCCCCGGCATGAGACAGATCTTGAACTCCGTGGCGATCTTCCCCATGCGGTCCCGCACCGCCACCTGCGCAACCGAGGGGGTCTCCTCACTCACCTGCCCCCGCACCCCCACATGCCGATACACCGCCACATTCGTATTCGTCCCGTTCTCGACCGACCAATAGGCGAACAGCAGGTGCTCCCCCTGCCCGCGCCCATGAATGTTTTGAGCCTCTGCGGGGGCGAAACTCCACGCCACCGCCATCCAGGCGGCCAGCAACACATAGATACGAAACCCTTGCGACATCCTTGTACTCCTTCTCTCCAGACCCGGCTCCGGTCTAGTGGCTTGTGGGTGAGTCCCCCTGCCCGCGCAGGGGGACGAAATGAAACAGGGAGGCCGGCCCGGATAGGGGGATCCCGGCCTGTCCGGCAGGCAGCCGCCCCGCCCTGCGGCGGCGGCCGGTCGCGGGCCGGGGCGCACGGGCCGCGTACCGCGGCGGCCATCATGCGGCGCCGGCCTGGAGCGTCCAGCGAGGCACGGGAGACCGACGAGAGGGGAGAGGAGCTGGCTGCCGCGCTCAACCGCGCTGTCGACGGGAGGCTGGCGCGGGCGGAGTTTTCGGGGGGGGGGGGGGGGGGGGGGGGGGGGGGGTAATTGGGCTGTTTGCCGAGCGGCTTCGCCCCTGCCCTCCCAGCGCACGGGCGGACTCCCTCGTCGGAATGCCGCCGATTCCCTTCAAGATTCTTAGGCAGGGGGCCAATCAGCAAATTGCACGGGGTCATCTGTGCGGCGAATATGCCACACTCCTCACTCACCAGTCAAGTCTCTCACAGCTCGGTCCGGCAAGACTCTTCAAACTGAGGCACCACCGGATTTCCTTGTCCAGGTTCAGAAACATGTGAGACTGATTCGGAGTGATGGGGTCGTTGTTTCTGCCCGGTTTGGGTAGGAGCTCCCGCCGCTTCCTCCCCTCGCGCAGGGGAGGAAGGCGCGCGCCGGGGCGCGGGTGCGGTTCGCCTGTTGTTGCATCGTAACTGCTCGCCCCTGCTGCTCATGGATCATTTTTCCTGACGGCGTTCGGGTCAGGCCCCTGCTCTCGTCACCTTCCCTCGCCTGCGGCCGGGGGCCGGCGGTGCGGGTTTCGAGGGGCAAGAACCGGTCCGGTCTTCGGCCGGTCGCCCTTGCCGGCCCGTGGTGCCGGGGCTGCGACGCGGGGACCATCGTGCCGGCCGGCGGTGCCGGTTCCGTCGGCTGCCGGTCCGGTCCGTCGGGGAGGCGCGGTTGACACGAGAGGCGGACCTTCCAGGGATGGGCTGTCGGGTCGAATCGATTCGGAGGCGGCGCTGGGGCTCTGCCAAGCGCTCGTCGCGGCCCTGCCGTCGCAGGAGGTGGACAGCGAGTCGCCCCGGGGAGGCGGCGCGCTCCTGCCGCGCCAGCCGCCGACGCGGCGGACCCTCGGCCGCGCCCTCGATCGCCGGGCGCTCGCCCCCTTCCCCGGCCCCCCCGGTCGAACGCCACTAGGGCGGGGCCCTGCGCTTTCTCGAGCCGTTCGCGTTCCAGGGCCGCAAACGGGTGTACTGCGCCCCGGCCTGGGTGCCGTCGTCGCGCCGGGGGCGCCGCGCCCGCTTCGACGGCCCGGACGAAGCCCCCGGCGCGCTCCTCGACATCCTGACGTCGTGGCCCGGCCCGGTGAGGGGCTCCGGCGATCCCTCGCGGCTCTCCGACCTGCGCCGCACCGGCTGGCGCTCGGACGAAATCTAGGTCTCCCTCCGTTCGGCGGGCATCCCCGAGCAGTTGGGGGGGGGGGGGGGGGGACACTTCGCGCCGGGCCGGCTACATGGGCCCATGGGCGCCGCTCAGGCGGCGCCCGGGGCAATCGAGCAACTCGTTGACCTGTATGGGGTTTTCGAGTTCAGGCGGTTGCCGGGACTGGGAACGTTTCGACCGGCGCCGCAGCGCGGCGCTGCGGCGCCGGTGGGCGGCGTGACCAGGGGGAACGCCGGCGCGTCAGTATCGGCCGCCCCCCGGCAGGGGTTGCGGCAGCGCGGGGCCAGGGCGGCGAGCAGCGGGCCCCGGCCGTGCAGCGGTGCGCCGGCGGCGGTGCGGCACCGGGGCTGCTGCCGCTTGGCCCATGGTGCCGGTGCGGCCTGCGCCCCGGGCTCCCGTGTGCGCCGCCGCCCGCGTCTCGTCGTCGAACAGCAGCGGTGCCAGGGCGCGCCGCAGGGGCCACGCCAGGCAGCCCGCCAGCAGGCAGATGAACAGGGGCGCGCACCCCCGCCGCTCCTCGCGAGAGGGGGGCACGCCCCCGGCTGGCCGGCCCCTTCAGGGCGCGGAACCAGCGCTCGCCATCCGCCAGCCCCTTGTCGGTCCGCACGGTGGCTGCCACCGCCAGCCGTTCGCCCGGCGCGCGCGGGCGCAGCGCCCTAGACCTGTACCGGTGCTGTTTGTGCTTGCGTTCGCCCGGCGCGCGCGGGCGCAGCCCGGAGATTCCGTCCCGGCGCGCCGCGGTGACGATCGTGTCCACCGGGCGCCGATAGGGCCACTGGTCGTCCACGCCCGCCCACGCGACGGGCTTGGCCCTCTTGTGCTTCTCCGGCACCCGGCCCCCCGTGCGCCCCAACTCGCCCGCCCCCAGCGGCGTCCTCGTCCGCCGCGCCGCTTCCCGCGCGCCCCGCGCCCACCCCGTTCTCCGGTGTCGCAGCAGCCGGGCCGCGCGCGGGCGCTCCGTGCCGGGGGGGGGGATGGCATGATCGAGCCGGGCCGCGCGCGGGCGCGGGCGCTCCGCTGCCAGCAGCGGGGGGCGGCACGCCGCCAGGCGTTCCCCCGGATAGGCCGGCGGCGCCAGTGCGGCCAGGGTCCCCTCGTCGCCCAGCGACCGGTGCAGCGCTTCCTGCGTGCCCCGCGCCCGTCCCTGCCCAACCCGCCGCGCGCTCACCCCGCCCCGGCTGGCGCTGCCGCGCCTCACTCCGCGCCGGCAGCCGCCGCCCCCGGGCGCCCACCAACCCCCCCCCCGCCAGACCAAACCCCTCCCTCAACTTGCGCCGCGCACCCGGCACCGGCGCCGAATCGGGCGGGGTGCCCGGATACGCCGCCACCGGGCAGCCGCCCGGCGCGCTCCACCCCACCGACCCCACCTGCGGCTTGCCCCACTTGCCGGCGCGGCGGGAGCCGCAACGCAGTAGCGGACAGGGGCGCCCATCGGAGGCACTCCCGCGGCCAGCCGCAAACACCGGCGCCCCCGCGCCCAGATGCCGCGACGCCAGTCGCTGCTTGATCCGCCCCTGGCGCGCCAGCCTCCAGGCCAGCGGGGCAGACCGCGCATCCTCGGCGGCGTCGGCGCCCCCGAGTTCCGCCGCCAGCGGGGTGGTGGGCCACCACCCGGGCGTGCGCGGGGCAGCGGTCACCTCACCGATTGTTGGCGCAACCTCGGTCCCACCACCCGGGCGTGCGCGGGGCAGCGGAAGGGGAGGGATTTCAACGCGCAACTTCGGACCCACGACCCGGGCGCGCGCGGGGCAGCGAGAGGTCGAGTACGGCATTCATGACTGGGTCGCCCACGACCCGGGCGCGCGCGAGGCAGCGCCGCCTGCCGGTTTGCACGTACACCGCGTTCAACCACGACCCGGGCGCGCGCGGGGCAGCGAGAGGTCGAGTACGGCATTCATGACTGGGTCGCCCACGACCCGGGCGCGCGCGAGGCAGCGCCGCCTGCCGGTTTGCACGTACACCGCGTTCAACCACGACCCGGGCGCGCGCGGGGCAGCGCGGCGGGGCGATCCTGCGCTCAAGCCCCAGCCGACGGACCAGCGCCAGGAGGCGCGCCACAGGGCCGTGCGGCGCCGAGCGCTCGACGGTGAAGGCGTCCTTTGCCGCCACCAGCCGCTTGCCCCTGCGCACCCGGCACCGCGCCGCTACCTGCCCGGGCGGCCAAGCGGTAAGGCTGGCAAGGGGGCGCTGGCGCCCCCGGCCCCCCCGCCAGCCCGCGCGCCGGAGGACTGCGGGGTGCGCTTGGCGGTTCGGCACGATGTCAATGGACAGGGCAATTATCTCGCCCTGAAACCCAATCTGTGTAAGCCCAATAATCAACAAATACATGGGCACATATCAACCCAATGAGGGCGCAGTTTAATCACGCAACACCCTAACCTACCCGCAAATCAGGCTCCCAAAGGACCGGGCACTTCGGGTTAAGCGGAAACCAGTGGGCCACCGCGGACCAACGCCCGGCACTCGCTGTAGACCGAGCGCGAGGACTTGGGGCCTTCCCGGTACTCCCTCCAGGGCGACGGCGGCAGCACGGGCCGAGGCGCGGGCGAGGAGGTCGGCCAAGAACTCGAACTGCCCCTGGCCGGGCGGCCACCGACAAGCCTCCAAAGCACCGGCGTCGTCGCACACGCCCACTTGAGTGTAAGCGCCAAGTGCTGGCGCCTCGACCAGGGCCCCCTCTCGTCAGGGAGGTCAGCGACCCCCTGAACCACTACCCCACCCTGCTCCAACCCTGCCCCCCCCCCCCCCTACACATTGGACTGGAATACCCCCATGGCATATCTTCGCCAATACCGGAGAGCCGAACCCGCGCAGTCCCATGATGTAGGGAACCGGTTATATCCTCTTGACTTTCCCTCCCCCTCGCTATAGAGTTGGTAGAAGCGCCATTTTTTCAAAGCTTCGGCCAAACACATCGGCCCGCCTATAAATTCTTTTGGATCAACTGAGCAGATCTGTTGGAGCAGCCACATCCTCCCCCTGCCTTTTCTATGCGTTGGGATGAAGGTAAACTTGCATCCCGTCGTGTTTTAGATGCTGTTCATATAAAGGGAGTCCGGGCGTCTTATGGAAAAAAAGAAAAACAGAAAAGCGACGCAGCAGTCTGAAAAGTCCATACTCATAAAAACCCAGGCTGTCACCTCTGCGACTTCAACGTCGAAAGGGAAGAAACCCGCACGAGCAATGGAAACCATCATGTCCATTCTTGAAGATATGGATATTGAGACGGTTGATGTTCTTGAAGAAGGGGGTTCCACCAGCGTTGAAGAAGAGGAGGCCCCTGCTCCTGAGACGGTAAAACAGGACGAAGAGAGCTGGGGAGAAAGAGTGGTAACGGCTGGGGAGCCAGTACCGGGAGACACTTCAGACCCTGTCCGCATGTATCTCCAGGAGATGGGCAATATCCCTCTCCTGAGCCGAGAAGAGGAGGTAGCGATCGCAAAAGAGATTGAGGCTGGGGAGAGGTGCATTCGTCAGGAAATTTTCTCTACCCCTTTGGCACTTCAATATATTTTATCCCTGGCGAGTCGGCTCAAACAGGACGAGACAGAGGCGCGGCGTATTTTCGGCGACGAAGAAGAGGAGACGGATACCTCCGGCAAGGAAGACCAGCGGATCACGCTCTTTCTGAGTCGTATGGGGCCGCTCAAGCGCTTGGCCGGGGAGCGGGAAAAAGCGGCAACACTGTCTCGCAAGCGGAGTCCGGTGGCAGAGCGAGAGAGAGCGCTGAGGCGGCTGGGCACTCTCCGTGAGAAGATCAGGGTTTCACTGGACAGCCTGCCTTTGGGGCGACGTCATATTACGGTTGTGACCGATAAACTCAAGGAAGTCGGCGTCATACTGGACAAGCAGGAGCGGGCTATCCGTAGACAAGAGTCCATCCTGAATTGCAAGGCGTCTGAGATTCTTGCCTTGGCGCGCGCATCCACATCGAAGAATGGGCGGACACCTCCGAGAGCAGGAGCGCACGGTGGGAAAGCCCAGGCGCAGAAAATCCGAGAAGCCAATCAGATCATCAAGGATGCCCGCAAAGAGATTCGGCATCTTGAGAGGCAGCTTGGAACGAATCGTGAAGAGTTGCGTCAGGCCCTGAAGACGATTGCGCGTGGAGAAGCTCAAGCGCAAGAAGGCAAGCGCCGTCTCATTGAAGCCAACCTGCGTCTGGTGGTGAGTATTGCCAAACGCTATGTCAACCGCGGGCTGGGGTTTCTGGACCTGATCCAGGAGGGCAATATCGGCCTGATGCGCGCGGTTGAGAAATTTGAGTATCAGCGCGGCTATAAGTTCTCGACCTATGCAACGTGGTGGATTCGACAGTCAGTGAGTCGAGCCATCGCCGACCAGGCCCGGACGATTCGGATCCCGGTCCATATGATTGAGACGATCAATAAGGTGCTGCGGACCTCTCGCTACCTAGTCCAACAACTCGGCCGGGAACCTTCGCCGGAAGAGATTGCCGCCCAGATGCAAGTGCCGGCGGATAAAGTCAGGAAAGTCCTCAAGATTGTCAAAGAGCCAGTTTCCCTGGAGACGCCGATTGGAGATGATGAAGAAAGTTCGCTGGGAGATTTTGTTGAAGATCGGCAGACCCTCTCTCCGGCAGACGCTGCAATGGCCCTGAGTTTGGAGGAACAGACGCGCAAAGTCCTTGCTACCTTAACGCCCCGCGAGGAACAGATTCTGCGCATGCGGTTCGGCATTGACGAAAAAACAGACTACACCCTTGAAGAAGTTGGACAGCGCTTCGCCGTGACCCGTGAGCGTATCCGTCAGATTGAGGCTAAAGCCTTACGGAAGTTGCGCAACCCGACCCGAGCGAAGAGCCTGGCAGCCTTCATCGATAGCTAAGCAGTCAAGGGCTATTGAGTCCTTTGAGTCCTTTGAGTCCTTTGAGTCCTTGAGACTCCGTAGACCCAATTGGAGGAATGAGTGAATTCGAAAGACCTGGAACAACAACTCAGACGGTGGCGGGAAGAACGTGGCCGCAAGCCAGTCCGGCAGTCTTCTCCTACCGCAGATAAACGGACCGTCCGAG
Organism: uncultured Binatia bacterium (SeqCode); assembly: GCA_965116085.1. Classification (GTDB taxonomy): domain Bacteria; phylum Desulfobacterota; class Binatia; order Bin18; family Bin18; genus Bin18. Next base: position 1,198,724 of record OZ220487.1, on the reverse strand, counting down.
TGAACGGCCAAAGTGTGGTTGTTGTGAAGCGCTCCCGGAGCAAATCCCTTGGCCAAGTGCCCTCACAAACGTCGTAAGAGCCGGGGACTCTAGCCGGTTACTCTAAAGAGCAAGCGTGTCCTCCCAATAGGCGGATTCGACACGGGTGCTCTATTGAGCCAAAGAGCCCATTAGAGCACGTTTTGGACCGCAGCGCAGAACGCTGTTGTCGAGGCGGATCCGCCTTGGTCGGGCGGTAGGGTCTCTCCTCCGGCGTATACCTGTGCGATTGCGTCCTCAAGGCGTCTGGCCTTATCAGTCCAGCCGAGATAATCGAGCAGCAGCGCCGCGGAGAGCAAGGTGGCGGTCGGGTTAATGATATTCTGGCCAGCAATATCAGGTGCGGAGCCATGGACTGACTCAAAATAGGCGTAGGTGTCTCCGTAGCATCCGCTCGGCGCGAGTCCGAGACCACCAATGGTACCGGCAGCCACGTCGGATAGGATGTCGCCGTACAAATTCGGCATGACAACGACGTCGAATTGCGATGGGCTGGCGACGAGCCGGCGCGCAAAATCATCGACGATGTATTGCTCATAGCCTAGGTCGGGATACTCGTTGGCCGTTGCTTCGACCACTTCACGGAATAACCCGTCACTTTTCCGCAGCATATTGTACTTGCCGGTACAGGTGACGAGCCCCTTTCCGCCATAGGCTTTGCGCTTGCGCGCCAACTCGAAGGCGAAGCGGGCAATGCGGCGGGAGCCGTGCTCTGTAATCGCTTTAATGGCAAACAGGCCCGGGGCTGTGGTATCCAGCGGTTCACGCGTAATCGCACTCGTCAAGCCGAGCGGCGCAAGCGTATTCAGGTCCCCCTCGACCCCCATATACAGGTCTTCCAGGTTTTCCCGAACCACCACAAAGTCGATGGCTTCCGGGTTTTTGAGCGGGCTTCGAAACCCCGGCCGCCAGCGCGCCGGACGGACATTGGCATACGTCTGTTTGCCCCAGCGTAGATATCCGATCCCGCCGGTTGTCCCATTGGTCGAACCAAAGAGGGTCGAATCCGATTGGTCAATGGCTTCGCACAGCGCGTGCTCAAACTCCTTTCGTGAGCCATACTGCTTCGCCCCCCGTTCACCGGATGGGAACTCGGTGAAGCTCAGATCCGGTGCAAAGTTTTTCAGGAGTTCGACTGTGGGCGCCATTGCCTCAGGCGCTGCATCATCACCGGGAATCACGACAACGCGCTTTGTCATATTATGGTCCCCCCTGTTGGCTCAACCGCACATCACGATAGTTCTTACCAGGAACAATTTTCCCGAGGACGGCCGGGAGCTGTGCACCAGTGGCACTCGGGACGTTCGAAGGCAGGCCGTGCACGGTCGCATAAGCCAAAACGGCAAACGCCAGAGCTTCCAACGACTGACTCTCATAGCCGGTCTCTTCAAGCAGTCGGACGCGGACACCGAGCAGGGCCTGAGCGAACTGCGCTTTCAGGGTCGGGTTGAGCGCCCCACCACCGGTGAGGTAGACCTCGGCCAGCGGGCCGTACGGCAGGATAAAGTCGTGATACGCTCGGGCCATACTCGTGGCGGTGATGGCGCTTGCCGTTGCCACCTGGTCGTTGGGGGACAGCTTGAGTTGCGCGGCGCGTTTGAGAAATTGCCCTGCAAACGGCGCACCGAACTCTTCCCGGCCGGTCGACTTGGGCGGACACCGGGCAAAGTACCGATGCTGGAGCAATTCGTCCAGGAGACGTGCGTGCACGTTCCCGGCCTGGGCCATTCGGCCGTTCCGGTCATACCACTTCTTGCCCTGGGTAACGGTATGGACAACGGTGTCGATCAACATATTCCCGGGGCCAGTATCGAAGGCCAGCAGGTCTCGTTCTGCGGCACGCGGTGGCAGGTAGGTCAGGTTGGCAATCCCACCGATATTATGCACGGCAACCGCGCGGCTGGACTGTTGAAACAGAAACTCGTGTACATAGGGAACAAGCGGTGCTCCCTCTCCGCCCAGCGCCACATCTGTCGGACGAAAGTCGGCTATCGTCGTAATACCAGTCCGCTGCGCAATGACGGCAGGTTCTCCGATCTGGAGAGTTGAACCCGGTCCGGGTCGTTGGCGGGGGCTGTGATAAATCGTGTGTCCATGGGAGCCGATGGCATCGACCTGCTCCCACGAGACGGCTGCGCGTTCGCACAGCTTGAGTACCGCCCGAGCAAACAGTTCACCGAGAAGAACATTCACTTGTGAGACTTCGCCGGCATCAATCCGGGCCCCCTGGCTGACTCTCAGCAGGCGAGTTCTCACAGATCGGGAGTACGGGAATGAGCGGAATGCCCGTTGTTGAATACGGAAGCGGCTCCTCACGCGGGCGATATCCACCAATACGGCATCAATCCCGTCATGGGACGTGCCCGACATCAGACCGATAACCGTCCGTTTTGGCATGCAGCTTCCTGCAGGGGAACATCGTCATTCCAGCGGGGCGCGTGGGTGCAATAATGGGGCGCCCAAGGATGAAGAGTCCCTCCTCCCTGGATGTGGATAGCAGGGTGTTCAGTCGGTCAGATCAAACTGAAAGACAGCGTCCATACCCGTGGCGGCCTCGGCGTTGAACACCTCCGGCACACCGTCAATGACTTCCTGTACGGTTTCCATCGGCGGACTGCCGGCATCTGGCGGAGGAAAGATGTTTGGGAGCCTGAGCGCCAAGCCCATGTCTCCGGCAATTTTCAGCTTGCCGCTCATAAACGCCGTTTGGCCGTTGAGTTTGCCGTTGACCATCTCGAGGTAATCACTCTCCTTCATGGTGATGGTGATGTTCGGGGACGCATGGGCGCCCATCTGCACCTCAATGCTTTCGTTCGCGATACGGAAATGGTACCGGGTGGCCATCGCGGTTTCCTCCTCAGTTCAAAATATAGGTATGCTACCATAGATCATTGCGCTGAAAAACTATAGAGCGTGTCGTTGTCTAGAGAGCGGGGAGGGAGTGAACATGATACAAGGTGACATGCCATGCAAACATCACTGGGCCGGGCTGGTACTCCTTTTTGTGGGCATATTCACGGGAACGTCCAGTCGTGCTCAGGAGAGCAGACTTCAGGACGCCCTGGCCCAGGTCGCCAGTGCATCAACGCTCGAAATCACAACCATAGGACGTGAGAGCGGCAAGCCGCGGACAAAACCGATTTGGTTTGTCTACGACCAGGGGGCTTTGTATATCCAGTCTGGCAAAGATGGAAAAACCCATTGGTATCGGAACCTGCAAAAAGCCCCGCAGATGCGGTTGAAAATCGGCCAACTCACCCTCACTGGGAAGGCACGATTTGTGACAGACGCGGCCGAGACCGAGCGGGTCCACACCCTCTTTCGCTCAAAATATTCCCTCGCTCGTGTTGCTGGATTTGTCGGGTCCTCGATTGGGCATGGCAAGGTCGTTCTGGTTGAGCCCTTGGCTGAAGCTGCGCAGGAGTAGGCGTGGGATGCACGTCAATGTCGTCATTGTCGCCGCGGGAAAAGGGACACGGCTGCAAAGCGGGCTTCCCAAACCTTTTCTGTCCGTTGCCGGTAGTCCGATTCTCGTCCATGCCCTGCAGCGTTTTACACCCATTAAGGCGGTCCGACGCATAGTCGTTGTCGTTGCTGCCGAGCGCGAGGCCCTCTGCCGGGAGATGCTCCGTACGCACGGTCCTTGGCCACAACCGATTACCGTTGTCCACGGAGGAGCGGAACGGCAGGATTCGGTTCGGAACGGTTTGGCCGAGCTTGAGCCCCAGTGCGAGATCGCGGTGATTCATGACGCGGCCCGACCGTTCATCAGCGTCGAGGCGGTACAGCGCAGTATTGACGCGGCGGCCGAAGCGGGTAGCGCAGTTGTGGCGAGTCCGGTCCGCGACACCATTAAACGGGCCGACGCGCAGCGCACGGTCCGTGAGACAGTCTCCCGGCGCGATTTGTGGCTGGCGCAAACACCCCAGACATTCCGGGTCGAAGTGATCCGAGCCGCCCACCGCTGGGCTCAGCAACGGGACATCGTAGGAACGGACGATGCCACCCTGGTTGAGCAAATGGGCCGACCCGTCCTCATCGTTCCCGGCGACGCGCTCAATTTCAAGATTACGACACCGGCCGACCTCGCCCTCGCCCAGGCAGTGCTGAAAGCGTCCGAGGACTGACCGGCTCGGACCAAGCCTCACGTCCGAGTTGGAGTTCATCAGTCTCGTCGAGATGGTTGCTCATAGCGGCCAGGGTGGCCAACTTCCCACAGCCGGTTGGACCCAGCCACTCAGATGAGCCCTTTTCTCCGCGCACATACCTGAGAATCGGTGACGGCCCAAGCTCCTCGAACGAGGCGGTCTGCGTTGGGATGGCCCGCAACACCGCCCCCTCACCATGTTGCGGCATAAAGACATTCACCCGAAAGTATCCCGCCTTCACCCAGGTCACAGGAGGAGTCGAGTTCGAGCCTCTCCTCAAACGCTCTTCGCTGATCCTCCTCCATCATGTCGTACACCAGGGCGTGTGGACCTCATCCCGGGACGGCGGGGCGCGCTCGAGTCGTTTTATGATCTCGTCGAGCCGCATCATGGGCGGCGCTCCACTGCTGAGGTGGAGGTCGGCAGCATCTGACCGGACGCCGCTGCTGAGGAGTGCGTCGACCTCCGTTGACACAGAGACCTCCAGTTGCAGAACAACAGGCTCTTGCCTCTGTACGCAGGACGCAGAGGAGAGGGCGGCACAAGGATAAATGCTAGAGGGCCCAGCTGGCCTGCCTTTTATCCCTATGCACTCGCGGTCGCCTGTGGTAAGCCGGACGCTCTATTGCTCCCTGCCGACAGGATAAAGGAGGCTCTGCGATGGGATATGAGGCCATTATCTACGAGTATGTAGCAGACAAGATTGCCCGTGTAACACTGAATCGTCCGGAGAAACTGAACGCCATGAATCGCCAACTCCTGTCCGAGTTGGACGCCGCTCTGGACGAGTTCGAAGCGGACAACGATGCCAGCGTCCTGATCATTCGTGGGGCTGGGCGGGCCTTCTGCGCGGGGTATGATCTCCAGCCGGTTTCAGGGCCGGAGGGAGGCTTTACCGTCACCAGTGACCGCTGGGGGCTGCGTAAGATCGTTGCCCGCTGGCAGCGTCTGTGGAACCTCCCCAAACCAACCATTGCACAGGTTCACGGCTATTGTTTAGCTGGAGCGACAGAGTTTGTCGGACATTGCGACCTCGTCTTTGCGGCCAACGATGCCCAGTTCGGCCATCCCGCCGGACGTTCGCTCGGAGTGCTCCCGTCGCTGGCCATGTGGCCCTACCTGATGGGGATGCGCAAAACCAAAGAGTTTCTCTTTACCGGAGATTCCATGACTGCGGCTGAAGCGCTGGAGAACGGCCTGATTAACCACGTCTTCCCGAAGCAGAAGTTGGAGGACGAGGTGCTGCGCTACGCCCGCCGTGTCGCCGCAGTGCCCGTCGACCTGTTGACGCTCCATAAGGCGGCGACCAATCGCTTTTTTGAGGCCATGGGCCTGTATGCGGCTGAACAGTCGGCAACGGAATTTGACGTCATCGCCCATCAGACTGTGACAGTCAAAAACGAGGTCAAAAAAATGATGGAACGCGGACTCAAAGAAGCCCTGCGTGAGCGGGACAAACCGTTTGCCAAGAAGACATAGCATGAAAAAAGGACCGGCAGACGGGCGCCGCATCTACCTGATGCGTCATGGGGAGACCCTGTATCAACGTGTGGCAAACGAAGGAGCGCTAGGGAATGGGGCACTGACAGAACGTGGGCAAGAGCAGGTCGCGGCGGTCGCCTTGCTCTTTCGGGGGGTGCCGCTTGATGCGGTTTACGCCAGTCCCCTTGAACGGGCGTATGACACCGCCCAGATCATCGCCACAGAAAAAGAGTTGGACGTTCAGGTGTCGCCAGAGCTGAGCGAAATCACCCCGAGCGATACGGTCTTGGCCCAAAAAAGCCTGACCGACATATTCAAGGAGATTCAGGAGTTCTTTAAGAATACGGACTCTGACTGGGATGAATCTTACCTGGGCGGAGAGAGTTTCCGTCAGGTCTATGCCCGTGCCGGGCATCTCCTACAGACCCTCTTGGCCAAAGATGATTGGCAGACCATTCTCCTTGTCGCGCACGGGGGCGTGAATAACGCTTTTTTGGCCCATGCCACAGGAATAGCGCAGGGGAGAATTTTCAATATCGAGCAGGATTTCGGTTGTATCAATATTATCGACTTTGTTTACGGGCGTCCCTTTCTTCGCCTCGCCAATTTTACCCTCTACGATCAGCTCAAGATTCACCTGCGAGAGCACAGCTTGGACATTATTCTCAATTTGTTGCAAGGGCGTGGCATTATCAATAATGCCGATTGATCCCGAAGGGCCTAGTTCGGCTTCATTCCGCACTGACCTGGAAAAACTCTTCGTCGTCGAAAAAAAGAACGACAACCCCCTTGACCTAAACCCCCATTTCCCTTGATTAGTCTGATTAAACTAGTTTGTGGAGGTGGAATATTAGCGTACAACTCGTTATCCTAGGACTGTTATCCGAGAAGCCGTTTCATGGCTATGAACTGCGGCGGGAAGTCGAGCACCGGCTGTACGCCAAGTATATCAACCTGAGTGGGGGCTCGCTCTACTATAATCTTGGACAGCTTGAGCAGGCTGGCTATGTGGAAAAGACCAAAGTCGAGAAAAAGGGAAACTACCCGGCTCGGCGGGTCTACCGAATCACGCCGGCCGGCCACGATTGTTTACGGGCGGAGTTGCGGCGTCAGCTGTTCGACACCGAAGAGCGAGGCAAGGTCTTTGACCCCTTGAACGCTGCACTCGCCTTTAGTCATCTGCTTGATGACTCGGAACTGCGTGAGGCACTCCAGGGCCAACTTGAGTGGACCCATAGGCGGCTAGCCTGGGTCACCGAGCAGCAGGCCTACTGGAATGAGCAGAGAGTCACACTTCCGCAAGCCCAGATTATTGCGCATGGGTTGGCGTACTTGAAAGGAGAAATTCATTGGCTTGAAGCATTCCTGGCCGAGGTCGATGGCCAGCACGGTCGGGGATTGAAAGCCGATGGACCACCTGGCGTCTCTTCTTCGGAGAGAGAAGCGATATAGGAAAAAACATACACACGCGGAGGGTTCAGCATGGAAGGGTTAAGTGTTCTCGATATGATCCAGCAGGGGTGGTATATCACCTATCCCCTGATCATCATGTCGGTGGTTGTCATCACCATCATTTTTGAACGGATAGTCGCCCTACGCGGATTGATCGGTGGGACCTTACAGATTGCCGGCGGCCTGGTTGGCGTCTTACAGAAGGGCGATTTTCGAGCGGCGGTCACCTCCGCCGAGGAGCAGGCGGACAAACCGGCGGGCCGGATATTTCGCGATGTCCTTGCTCAGCAAGAGGGCGAATCGCTCGCATATTTGTCTGAAGTCGTTGAGGACCGGCGCTTCGAGGAAATCGAGGCGCTCAAAGGCAGCATATGGGTGCTGGGAACGGTGGGGGTCAGTGCTCCTTTCATCGGGCTCCTCGGGACCGTCATCGGGATTATCAAATCCTTTACCAGCATGGCGGTTGAGGGCAGCGGTGGTTTTGCCGTGGTTGCCGGTGGTATCTCCGAGGCACTGGTTGCAACTGCGCTGGGTCTGGCAGTGGCGATTGTTGCGGTGATTTTTTACAACTATTTCCACACGAGACTGGAGCGGGTCGAGGCAGCCATGACGATCAGTTCGGACCGCGTTCTCGAAGCCGTCCGCCTAGGGAGGAAAGCTCATGGGAATGGCTAGTCCACGAAAAAAGAGCGGGAGTGGGTCCGACATTATGGCCGAGATCAATATCACTCCCTTGACTGATATCTTTTTAGTGCTCTTAATCATCTTTATGGTGACAAGTGTGGCGATGGTTCAATCCGGAGCCGAGATTAATCTGCCCGATGTACAGGAAACCGAATCGGAGCCACGTCAGATTGTGATTACGGTGACGCCCCAGAAGGAAATCTTTGTGAACGCCAGACCGGTGACCATGGCCGATCTTGAGATCGCCATTCGGCAGCAAGTCACCGCCAAGCCGGACGTACCGGTTGTGCTCGAAGGGGATAAGGACGTCATTTTAGGAGAGGCGGTCAAGATTCTCTCCATTGCCCAACGAGCTGGAGCGACTCAGGTCGCGATCGCTGCCAGACAGACCGGTTAGGGAGCCCGTCGCAATCGCTAAAGGAGGGGAGGGCCATGGTTGCGCCCGAAGAGAACACAAAAACGTCCGAGAGCACCTCGGTCGAGCGGAAAATCCAAGAGGACCTGTGGCTGTATCGGGGCGGGGGATTTGGCAGAAACGCGCGCTGGTTCGCCTTCTCGACGGCAGCCCATATTCTCATTTTGTCCATCTTTGCCACCACGGCTGTGACCATCATGAAAGAGCCGGAAATGGTTCGGGTCAAGGCCCTGCCGCTCACACCAGAAGAGTTGGACGCCATGACAGAGGAGGAGTTGCCAGACGACTGGGAAGGCGAGCCCTCGCTGGAAGATATCCCGGGCATCCTGACCATGGAGGACTTGGCGCCGAATAGGGCACGCCCAACCGGTCCGGCTTCAACCGGCCCGCTCCAGGCCCCGATCCAACGGGCGGCTATTCCCGTCTTCTCGGGTATCGGGCCAGTGACGATCGAAGTCCAGCGTGCGGACAGTAGTTTTTCCGGTATCGACACTCAGCTCAGCGGTCTGGTTGGCGCTGGAGACCTCGGGGGGGGTGGGGGATTTGGCGACTATGGTCGGGGGCTGCGCAAAGCTGGTCTTGATGTCGCCCTGGTGATTGACGCCACAGATAGCATGCAGTTTGTGATTGATTCGGTTCGCGACCGCCTGACGAGGATGGTCACGCTGCTGCGCAAGCTCGTCCCCACCTCCCGGATCGGTGTGGTGGCCTATCGTGACCGGGGCGAAGAATATGTCACCAAATGGGTGGACTTAAGTTTTTCCACACCCAAGCTCAAAGGCTTTTTGGCTAACCTGCACTCCGACGGGGGGGGCGATTGGCCGGAAGCGGTCTATGAGGGTATGGACACGGCCATGAACGATTTGAGTTGGGGGAAACGCTCCCGCCGGGTGGTGATTCTTGTCGCGGGCTCCCCGCCTCATCCAGAGAGCATGAGCAGCGTACTGGGCTTGGCGCAGGGGTTCAAGGCACGCGGCGGGGTGGTCAGTGTGATGGACTTGGCCGATAAGATGCACGAGGACTTTGAGTACGCGCTCTGGGAGCAGACCGGGAAAATCATGAATGTCGCCTTCAAGCCAACGCCGCTGCCGAGTTTCTACCGCGAATTCCGGCATACCATGGCGTCTGTGGCCCGGGCCGGTGGGGGAGACTTTATCCCCTTGACCGAAGAGAGAGCCTTGACCAAGAACATCATCATCATGACCTTTGGTTCGCGCTGGGAAGTGGAGATGGCAAAATACTTGCGGGACTTGGAATAGTCGGAGTCTTGTGGAGTCCATTGTTGGGTCTCAAAGACTCCACACGTCAGGAGGGCAAGCGTGCGGCGTCTGGTTTCCGTTATCGGTATGATCTCTCTGGGTCTGAACCTGGGCTGGTTGAACTCCGAGGTCGAAGCGGCGTCTATTGCTGAACTCTCTACCCGAGCGAAGCAGGCCCGGAGCAAGGCCGATGCGCTCAAACAGAGGGGGTGGGATGCGCAGACCAAGCTGCAAGCCATTCACATACTGGGCCCGGTTGCCTTGGAATTTGTCGCACTCCCCGATTTGGCCCAAGCAGTCAAAACCCCGTCGAGCAAAAAAGCCATTCGCGATATCTACGAGACGCTCCGGGGTCCGCTCAACGGTATCTATACCGGCAGCTTCGAGCGTGTTGACCAGATGACGCGGGATGTCATTGCACGGGACGGCAACCTGGAGGCCGTGCAGGACTCACAGGAATACCGCGCGGAGCAAGGGGTAGCCGCGCGCGCCTTATATTTTTTGAACTGGTTGCACTACATCGGCTCATTCACGTTCGATGAGAAGGAGAAGAAGAACGCTCTGCTCACTCAGGCCATGAACGGATTTGGGGAATTCGCGGTTGGCGATCAGGCCTCACGGCTCAAGAACGAGAGTCTGTTCGGGCGAGCGCTGAGCGAGCGTGAACTCGAGAAGTTTGACTGGGCCATACGGGACTTTGAACTGCTGCTCAAACAGCCCGGCGTGTCTGCCGATATGAAACGAAAGGCTCAGAAGGCGCTGGAGCAGACACGGCGCTATGCCAAGCGTGACGGGAAGGCCCAGCCTTCTCCGACGGAATTGGCGCAAGCCCAATTCCAGCAGGCGAAACATATTGCCAAGCAGAGTAGAAATGCCAGCGGCAAGAAACGCAGTCGGTTGCGCGGTCAACTCCTGGCATTGATTCTCGCACTCCGCAAGGCCGGTGGTAAGTGGGAGGACCGAGCCGAGGCGTTGATACGGGCAGAGCTGACACGCGAGGAAGAACTCGTCATCGCCGAGCAGGAAAACCCGTTTCCGCCTTGGCTGAAAGCCAAAGAACACATGCAGAAAAGGCGCTTTGCCAAAGCGGTTCCTTTTCTTGAGGAAGTCCTGGCTTCAAACGATCCCAACGCGGCCGTGTACCAGACGGACGCGCAATACTACCTTGGCGTCGGGCTGTATGAGCAACGTCGCTATCGACAGGCCATCAAGACCCTGGATGCTTTCCTTAGGAACGGGGGGGCAGAGACCACGCATGCGGCGGACGCGGAATACTTTCAATTCAAGTCGGCGGAATCGTTATACGCACAGCACCAAAGCACACAGAACGGGCAGCTGTATGTGCAGGCGATTCACGACTTTGCGCGGCAATACCCCAAACACCGATCCATCTACGAGGCCCACTTCCGGCTCGGTGAGTATTACCAAGAGCAAGGAGCGTATTTGAAAGCGGCCGATGCGTATGAAAAGGTGCGCGGTGCGCCGGCATTCCGGGTGCGAGCCGACTATGCCACGCTCCAGTCGTACTTCGAGGTTCTGCACGCGATTGAAGACGGCGATACCAGCAGTGGGCCGAGTGAAGACGAGGTTCGCCAGCGGATTGGCACCAGTCTGGACGCCTACTGGAAGAACAGCGCAACCTTGGCCAAGAGCAATCCCAAGCTGGTGAAACGGGATCCCTATCGCGAATATCCTGGTAAGGTCAGCGTGATGCATGCCGTCCATTTGAGCCAGGATATGGATGCGAACGCCGAACGGATTGTCTCTTTTCTTGAAGGCTTCGAAGAGAGATATCCGAAACAGACCGAGGCGTTTGAAACCGTTGCCCGCACTCGGCTGGTCGCCTTGCAGAAGGCCGGACGCTATGCCGAACTCGCCAGAGACGTGGAGGCGATTTTAGGGCGCTATCAGCCCGACAAACAAGAGGAACTCCTTGCCGGCCTGTCTGGTGTGCTGGAAAAAGACATCCGCAAACTCCGCCGTCAGGGTGATAAGGACAACGAACTTAGTGCCAAGCGGACACTCGCGCGTCTGCACGAGGCATGGCTCGAGAACGACGGCGAATTTGCGGAGGATCAGTCCCCGGATCGCTTCCACTATGATCTCGCTCAGCTCTATCTCGATATCCAGCAATATGACAAGGCTGAGATTATCTATAAAGATCTTGAGCAAAAGCAGGGGGCCTATGCGCTTGTCGCTATCGTCGGACTCGCCCGGATCTCTGAGGTACGGGGGGATGAAAAACGGGCGCTCTCCCTGTGGGAGGCCATGCTCAAGGGGACCCAGGTGGGTGATCCACTCTGGTTTCGCGGAACATTTGAAGTAGCCCGGCTGAATGACACCCTCGGCAATGTGGACCAAGCCTGTAAGGCGGTCAGCAGCGCTCAAAGAATGCTGAAACGGCTTGGTGATGCCAGTCTCAAGACGAGAATTCAAGAGTTCGCCAGCCGAACGTGTGGGGCGTAACGCCTCTTTACTCATTGCCGTCTTTCGAGGGGCACGCTAGGGTGCCCCATTGCCCCTCTGAAACAGAGGAAAATCTCGAGCCATGAAGATTGCTGACAACGCTGCGAATCCACGTTCCGCCTTCCACTGGGGCGGCTATACGCCTCGAGTCACGGAGGGTCGTTTGGTCGCCATGGATGCCACGCCTGAGGACCCGGACCCCTCTCCTCTCGGACGCTCCTATGCGGATGCCGTCAATGACGCGCTCCGCATCCACCAGCCTATGGTGCGGGAAGGCTGGCTCGGGAACGGGCCGGGCAGTGGTACTCGTGGGGCCGAGCCTTTCGTCGCGCTTCGTTGGGAGCGGGCGCTTGATCTTGTTGCCACCGAACTCAACCGCATCCGGAGCACCTACGGGAACCGGGCGATTTATGCCGGCTCATACGGCTGGGGCAGTGCCGGTTCTTTCCATTTTCCCCAAGGACAATTGCATCGCTTCCTCAATCTCTTCGGCGGCTTTGTCCGTTCCATAAACACCTATAGCCATGCCGCCGCCGATGTGGCCATGCCCTATATTGCCGGGAATTTTTTTCGTCTGCTGGCCGAGCAGGCCTCGTGGCAGACGATCGCTCGACATTCCGAGTTTGTGGTGGCGTTTGGCGGAATGCCCCTTAAAAACGCACAGGTGGCTTATGGCGGAGTAGCCCGGCATCGAACCCGAGAGGGTCTTGAGGCCTGTCGACAGGGAGGTGTCGAATTCCTGAATATCGGTCCGGTGAAAAACGACACGGCCGACTTTCTGCAGGCTGAATGGCTGACCCCACGCCCCAATACCGATGTGGCGCTGATGCTCGGTCTAGCCCATACCCTGGTCAAAGAGGGGCTGGCCGACTTTGAATTCCTGGCGTGGTATTGTGTCGGATTCGAGCGGTTTCAACCATATCTCATGGGCGAAAGCGATGGACAGCCCAAAGATGCATACTGGGCGGCCGGTATCACCGGAGTGAAAGCTGAGACGATTGCCACACTGGCTCGGCGGATGGCCGCCAAGCGCACCCTGATCACGATAGCTTGGTCCCTCCAGCGGGCAGATCATGGCGAGCAGAGCTATTGGATGGCAGTCACCCTGGCAGCCATGTTGGGACAGGTCGGCCTCCCCGGCGGAGGGTTTGGCTATGGTTACTCGTCCGTCGCTACGGTCGGAAACCCGGCTTCCCGTATTCCCTGGGCGACACTCGACCGCTGTGCCCACCCGATTGACGATGTCATCCCGGTTGCCAGGATTGCCGACCTGTTGCTCAATCCAAACACGGAATTTGACTATAATGGACGTCGCGCGACCTATCCCGATATTCGCCTAGTCTACTGGGTCGGCGGCAACGTCTTCCATCATCATCAGGACTTGAACCGCCTGCTACGGGCCTGGCAAAAGCCGGAAACCATTATCGTCCATGAGCCGTGGTGGACGCCCATGGCGCGCCACGCGGATATCATCCTCCCGGCAACGACGCCGCTCGAACGCAACGACATAGTCTGTACGCCCCGCGACGGCTTTGTGGTGGCCAATAAACAGGCAATGGGTCCGGTCGGCCGAGCGCGGCACGATCATGATATTTTTGCGGACCTGGCCGAACGCCTCGGCTTTCGAGAAGGGTTTACCGAAGGACGGGACGAAGCTGGCTGGCTGCGCCACCTCTATGCGCTCTCTCGTGAACGGGCGGGCGAACGTGGCTTTGCCTTGCCTGACTTTGAGCAGTTTTGGGCAGACGGTTATTTTGAACTGCCGCTTCCGCCCGAGCCTCAACCTTTTCTGTCCGCTTTTCGGGCCGACCCCGACGCCCATCCGTTAGACACACCGTCCGGGAAGATTGAGATCTGGTCAGAGCGTATTGCCTCGTATCACTACGACAATTGTCCACCTCACCCGACTTGGATGGAACCTGCCGAATGGCTGGGAAGTGAGAAAGCCGTGTCCTATCCCCTCCACCTGATCTCTAATCAACCGGCCGGCCGTCTGCACAGCCAACTCGACCAGGGATCGGTCAGCCGCAACTCAAAAGTCGCCGAACGCGAACCCCTGTGGATCCATCCAGACGATGCCCAAGCGCGAGGGCTGAGCGAGGGCGATATTGTCCGGGTCTTTAATGACCGGGGGCAATGTCTGGCCGGTGTGCACATTACTGCCAATATCCAAAAGAACGTGGTCCAGCTTCCCACGGGGGCGTGGTATGACCCACTCGAACCGGGGCTACCGGGATCATTGGAAAAGCACGGCAACCCCAATGTACTCACTTTGGACAAAGGCACCTCAAAACTGAGTCAGGGGCCCAGCGCACACACCACTCTGGTTCAAATCGAACGCTACCAGGGCGATCCACCGCCCGTAACCGCATTCATGCCCCCGGAAATTCGTCAGAAATAAGCAGAGTTGGGGCGATGTGTCCACAAGTAGGCCGAACTAAAAGTCTGTCCTAACCCCCCCGCTCCCCTAGGTGCGCTTTTCGACGAGAAGACCCCGCGCACCCGTATATGAGCTTGGCGGGAAAGAGAGATAGCCACGGATTCCGCGCCGGGCGCAGTGGTCTCGGTCCGTGAGGACAGAATTCGGATCGTCTTTGCTTGCTTCCATCGGTCCCACCCGCTCGCCAGACTCGGCGCGGAACGAGACCTTATTGGCTTTGATCAAATAGACGCGGTCGGCCCCCCTGTTGCTCTTCACCTCCACCGCAAAGTTCTCATTGTCCCGAACGCGCTCCCACATGCCATTCGGCGGTCCTGCACATAGCGGAGGAACCTCTCCTCGGAGGGACGGCGGTCACCGGAGCCGTTGCGGTTAATGGCCGGACCCGGACTTCTACATTCTGCGGCTGGGCCTGGAGAAAGGACGCCGGCAAGACAGACGGAACATAGGCTCCGAGGAAAATCGGATACAGGCGACAGACAAGACGCCGGGGGAAGAGCCTGACCGTAGTTGAGCGGAGACTTCTCGGACAATGTCTCGCATCAATGTCCTTTCTTCCCTCATCAGCCTTTGCCTATTACGCCTAGGACGCTATTGCTCCTTCGTCATGTAGCCTCCCCCCACTCCCACCCCCGAAAGAGTGATTTTTTTGTCTGCATTACTTGCGGAACACCATGCTCGTGAAATCATTTGAGAGCTGAGATGTCATTTGTTTCCCACAGATGAGACATGGTACTTTTTGTCGCTAAACTCTGTAAATGTCGCTTCAGCTCCGGTGGCATCTGAGTACGCTCCAGCACTTCGTACTCAGGTGTCTTCTTAAATCCAGGAAACAGGAGTGTCTTCGCCTTTGCAAAGCCTTGGTCGAAGACGACAGGGCAATAGCCTACACGCAGGTACAGTGCCCCCCGCGTGGAGTCCACTGCTTCGATCCCAAGAATATCTTTTGCCCACCCATACTGAAGCGAGGCCACCTGTTCCCCAACATGAGAAGGACACTCGTCAAAAAACGAGAACGCCGGGCTCCCGTCTCGTAAAGTGCACGACTCAAAATACTGACAATCCTCAAAGTATGCATACACATCGCCCAAAGAGGCGTATCTCAGCGGGTCTTTCCTCGTTCGCTCACATGTCCGTTTGATCGCTTCCGTTGAGAACCCAACGATGTATGCCTGCCCTTCAAAGTCGATAGTCGGCTTGTGACGGGAATAATATATAGTTCCCCCCGAGGATTTTTGAGTAAGCAGCGAGCGGAATTTCACCATGATGACGTCATCAAGATATCGGAACTCAGCGTCATTCATGGGTAAGGAAGCTACGCTTCTCAGCGTCGGGGATATGTGAGAGGACAGCGTGTCCTACGCTACACAACCACGATATGTCTGCCGAAGCTATGAAAGCATCGACTTCCCCCTTTTCCTGAAACCGACACATATGCTTCCTGATGGCTGCCAGGGTCTCTGTCGCCCCAAACTTTTTCATCATACGAAAGGCGTGCTCGACTTTGTCTAATTCGGCAAAGTCGAAGCGTCTTATCGCTTCTTTGACGGTAGCGACAAATTCAGGATTTCCATGCTCCTCCCAAAACATGAAGTCCGGGAACTCCGCTCGTCGCTGGCGCTTAATCTCGAGTGCTCTATTGTGTCGCTCCCGTGCGGCAATTTTCTTGGCGTTTTCCTTTCGCTGTGCTGACCGGCGGGCGCGTTTCGCTTGTTGCTTTTTCTGCTGCTGGCCGGATTTCTTGTTTGGCATTCTGCTAAATTCTCTTGACTTGCCAGACTAATGTAGGGCCGCCTCGTTTATTCAGGGTGGAATCTGAAGATTCTTCAGATGGCTTTCAACCCCGCGCCATTCACTCCGCCCCATGTCTTCCAACTTCCCCGCGAGCCCCTCGCAATCAATCTGGCCAAATTGACGAGCCGCGAAGGCGGGCCGCCTGTTCAAGAAGCCACGCATGGTAGTCGTGCCCAGAGAGCGGTGGTTTTGCTGCTGGAACAGCCGGGAGCATTTCCTCGTCCACATCGTTTCGCGCTATTTCGCATCCATATACTTTACCGGGACCAATCTATGGCCAAGCATATCGACAGCCGCCCCACATTGCTCAAGCGCGATATAGCCCGATAATGGCTCATATTCGCCATCCTCTGGTTTCATGTCTATAAATAGTACTTCGTTATATATGGATCGAAACCCTTCCACGGTTATTTTTACCGGACCGCAGACTGTTCCTTGGACGACTTCTTGGGCCGCTGTTTGCAGTTCAACCGTATGCTCCGAAGCAAACGCACCGAACCGACTCTTCCAGTGTGACGGTAAGGTGAGATAGCTTGCCCCGGTATCAACGAGGGCGTCCAGTTTCATGGACAAGCCGGTTCCGGAGAAATTCTCGATATCCACTGTTGCGACTATTCTTCCCATTGCGCATCAACCCCCCAGTAGTGCTCTGCTGCTTACCAGTCGGATAAAAAAAGGTGAAGATCTGAGCCACCTTCTTCCTCATCTCCGAGCAGCGGAACCCGTCAACAACAAGGAGACATCTGTTTGTTTCCCTTAAGGTGCACCCTCCAATGTGTTGGCTGGGCAATCCAGCCTTGCTCGGGGGGTGCTTGTGGCTTCGGTCTTCCGCGCACGAATCGTTCCGGGTTGCGATGCCAGGCCTGGCGCAGGGTCCTCTCACGTTTGGCCAAGCTCTGCGGAGTGCGTACATGATGAACATCCTCGGGAGAAAGCAGCGCGATTCCGGCATGCCGAGGCTCGCGGTTGTCCCAAAGGCAGAAGTTCCAGCAGTCCGCCATGGCGGCCCGTATGTTCTCGCAGCGGGCAGGAAACCCGGGAGGGTATGTCAGGGGCTGGAACTGCGCCTCGGAAAAGGGGTTGTCGTCACTGACCCTGGGGCGACTGAGGGAGCCGGGTGAGGCCGAGATGGGCGAGGAGTTGCGCGGTGCCCTGGCGGGTCAGGGGTGAGCCACGGTCGGAGTGTCAGGGAAGCACCTGGGGCTGAATGCCCGGTTTGAGATACGTTGGCTTGATGAGCGTGCCGGCCAATGCGGCGCTCGCGCGCGCGGCGACCATCAGCCGACGACAGAGCGGCTGTAGATATCCAGCAGGACGGAGAGGCAGAAACCGGCCCCGGTCCTTGGTCCCGCAGCGGGGGAGATCCCCTGACCAGACCGGATTCGGGGTGGTGGCCATGAGTGCAGGGTTCGCGGAGGGCGGAGGGGGAAGTTGATGAGGCCGTGCTCGCACGGGCTGCTCGGCGGCCAACAGGCGAGATATCGTGCGCTCCGAGTCCAGCTATTGTCCTTCGTCCAGCAGGGGCGCGACGACTGCGGGGGGTGAGCGGTCAACAAAGCGTTCACCAGCGAGCCCCGCACAAGTCCCCGCTTGCGCTCGCTGGCACGTAGTGCCCGGGCGGGCTGCTTGCGGGGCGGCTGGGGCCCGAGAACGGACCGGTGACGGCGGGAGCACGGTGCCCGGGACACCCCCACCGCGCGGCAGGCGGGCGCGAGGCCGGCCGGCTTTGCCAGCGAGGTGGTGGCCAGCAGCCGGTTGTTCTCGCTGTTGCGGCGCAATCCTGGCAGCCCGGCACCTTGTCCCTGGCCTGCCAGCACCCTGTTTGCGGTGGCCAGTTCTTTCTCCAGGCGCACCACTTGCGCTGCGAGCGGGCGACCCTGGGCAGGGGCCGCGCGGGGCGGCTTCGACCTGGCACTGTGCTGGCGTGAGGGCAGAGCCTGCAGCGAGCCCCGCCGCCGGGCGCCAGGCGGACAGAGGCGCACTGGACAATCCTGCACGGCGAAGCAGCCGTCCGATCTCGCCCACCTCCGAACAACGGTCATATTCTTCACGGATTCGTAGCCGACACGCGGCAGGGAATGGGCGCCGGGGCGGCTTGGCCATGACCTCCAGGGCCGGGACGCCCCGCGCTGGGGGATCCCCGGCCCTGGGGGCCTTCTCGCGACGCCCCTCGCCCCCCAGGGCCGGGGCATTCGCGCTCATTGGTTGCCTTGAATCGCTCTCTGCTTTCATCATGGCTCCTGCTACCGCCCTCCGTTAACTCCAAGGGGACCAGTTGTCTCAGTGATATTGGCAGAGTAGAGTATCCTGGGGGGCGCGGTCGAGCGGAGTCGAAAGACGCTCCCCTTCCCCTGAGAGGGGAACTCCGCTACATAATACGCTGTACTATGCCAACACAGATGGATTCTCCGGGAATTCTGTATTTTATCGGCCAGGGCGGGAATATAATGTATCTCATTATTGCCCTGTCTATTTTCGCGCTGGCCATTGTCCTTGCAAAGTTTTGGGGCTTGGCGCGATTTCGAGCGCAACTCAATCGGCTGTGCGAGCGCCTGCATCTTCTCATTCAGGGGTCTGGAGGGAACCTCGACCGAGACGGCACCCTGAATGCCGCGCTCCAGGTCTGCCGCGAACACAATACGCCGCTCGGCCGGCTGTTCGAGACGGCCTTCTTGCATCGTTTTGAGGAACGGGCGGAGCTGACTCGGCGCATGGAACGATTCGGAGGCGAGGCAGTAGCCGGGCTAGAAGCCTATATGGCGGCCTTGGCGAGTGTGGTCGGGGTCGCGCCCATGCTGGGCTTCTTGGGGACGATTATTGGCTTGGTCGAAGCCTTTATGAGTTGGGAGACTCTGGGCGAACAAATTACCGTCGCCGTTCTGGCCGGCGGTATTTATAAAGCGATGTTGACCACGGCGGCAGGATTGACGGTCGCCATCCCCTACTATCTTTTGTATAACCACCTGACCTCACGTATCCAACGTTTGACCCGTCTGGCCGAGACGCGCACCGAAGAACTCCTTGATGCCTTAACCGGGACGGCCCCGCAAGAATCCATGCCGGAGGCCGTACCGTTACAGGAGCCAGCCCGTCATGCAGTTTAAACGGAGGGCGAAAATCTTGACGAGTATGGAGCCCCTGGCACTAACCGATATCATAATCAATATGTTCATCTTTTTCTTCATTACCTTCAGCTTTCTGGCAACCTTTCAGAAAACCCGCGAAGGCCAAGTCGATGTGAGTCTCCCCAAGGCCGCGTCCGCAAAACCCCCGGTTGAGAAAAAGCGCCTGAGTGTGGGCTTGAAAAAGAATGGCCAACTTTTCTTAGGTGAGACGCCAACCACAATTGAAGAACTCGAAGCCCGCTTTAAGGCCGAAAAACTCCAAGGCGCGGACGTGACGCTTGTCATTCGAGCGGACGGCGATGTCACCCATAATCGGGTCGTTCAGGTCATGGACCTTGCACGTACCGAGGGGCTGGGCCGCCTCGCCATTGCCACACAGAGTCGATAGAGACTCGGGAGGAGAGGGACGAACACCCCCGCCTTCCTCCAGGCCCGACATCCAAACTCGGGCCTGTCTCCTTGGCAAGAACACAATCTGGCGGCCATCACTCGCCGCCTCGCCCCACTCCGTCACTCCCCGCAGGGCATCCTTTTTGAGCGGCGGTCTGCGTACAATCATGTTGTCGTCCGGAGGAAACGCAACCAGTTCCTGCTCTGCTATCGACGCCAGCAGAGTCACGTTGAGGAAGTCCAATCTCGGCTCGACCCGCTCTCTCCGTTGACCCTCCTCTCCCCCTACACCCAGGCAATGCTGTTGTCCTTGGCATGGTGTCCTCAGCCTCGGCGTATTCTTTTTATCGGCCTTGGGGGTGGACGGCTACAAATGGTCTTGCACCATATTTTTGAAAGCGCCCAGTTGGAGACCGTTGAACTTGATCCTCTCGTGGTTGACCTTGCCGCCCGCTTCTTCGGGTTTTGCCCGGACGGGCGTCAGCATACCGTAATTACCGATGGCAGGTCATATATACGCGCACGAGGGGCTGCGACGATGTACGATCTCATTATTCTGGACGCCTACCGAGCCGAAGGAGTGGCCCCTCATCTTTTGACCTATGACTTTTACTCCGAGTGCCGCGCACGCTTGGCCCCCCACGGGTTGGTCGTTTCCAACCTGCACGCTTCCACGCCCGTGTATGAGGCCGCGTGTACGACGTTTGCTGCGGCCTTCCGACATACAACTGCCTGCTCGGTACCGAGCGGTAATGTCCTTGTGATAGGCAGTGATACGATTTCCCTAGACTCCAGGATATTACGGAATCGAGCCGCTCTGCCAGAACGGCTCGGGACAAGCGGTCTGCCGCTTGCAGCCTGGGCGAAGACGCTCTCTTTTCGAGCCCCCTCCTGGAAGAGGACAGCTATTCTGCGAGATAGCAGACTTTCGTCATGAATCGTTGGTGTAGACCTCTCTGCCGTTTTTCCGCACTTGCTTTCATCGCTGCGTATTTTCAGCTACAACCCTTGCAAAAGCAGTCCGCCTTGCTCTTCAGGCCGCCGTATGTCCGTCAGACATCGTTTGTATCTCCGGGTCGGGGATTATGTGATCCACCGCCGCTATGAAGAATGGGGGACGGGAAAGGTTGTCGAGGAGATGACCTCGGTCCTGGAAGGTGGGACCTGTCTAGCGCGGGTGGACTTTGAGGATGGGCAGCAGCGCACCTTCGATAATAATCTTGATAGTCAGTCCTGTTGCTATTTTTTTGGTGTACGGCGTCATGAGCACCCCTTGTTAGACCCGGACGGGGATCCTGATTTCGCTATCGCTTCTCGAAAACCTGTCAAGCGACGGACTCAATAAACAAGGCGGACAGCCAAGCGTCTCCCCCGGGGCTCGCCCATTTACTGGTGAGATTCGGACGCTACTTCATTCCAGCGTTTCGGCAGCTTCCAGGGTTCCCCTTTGGGACCGGTTCGTCTGACCCGTCTCAACTCAAGCGTTCTGACAGTATCGGGATTGACCCACGGCAGACCTATAGCGCAGGGCTTTGCCATGCCTTCCTCTTCAACCTCTTCGTACTGCGGGAAGCCTTCCTTGCCGAAGTTGACCATCATCCGTTTACCCATCCACCCGTTCTCCTCAGGATCTTGGTCGTTCATTCATGACCCTTCTGAGACATCGGGTCAAGTCCGCCCGCCCACACCAAGTGCCCTCTAGCAAAATAAGGCCCTAATCGGTAGCCTGGATGGCAAATTTACTGTCCGGGTGGGGAAGACAACGAAATGAAAGCGGTTGCGGAAAACGTGAAGCTGGCCGAGGTCGAACTTGCAGTGCTCCAGGGGTGGGATCAGAACGATATTTTTCAGAAGACCTTGGCCAAAACCCGAGCGCAACCGCCCTTTATTTTCTATGACGGTCCGCCCTTTGCCACCGGACTCCCGCACTACGGGCATTTATTGGCTGGGACGATCAAAGACATTATTCCCCGTTTTTGGACCATGCGCGGGCGGCATGTGGACCGTCGCTTTGGCTGGGATTGTCACGGTCTGCCGGTCGAGATGGAAATCGAGCAGGCCCTCGGAGTGAGTGGCAAAGCCGAGATCGAGAAATTCGGGATTGCCAATTTTAATAATGAGTGCCGGAAGATTGTCCTGCGCTATACCCGGGAGTGGGAAAAAACGGTGCGGCGGCTGGGCCGTTGGGTCGATTTCCGGCATGACTATCGGACCATGGACGCCTCCTTCATGGAGACCGTATGGTGGGTATTCCAGCAGATGTGGGACCGGGACTTGGTTTATGAAGGCTATAAAGTCCTGCCGTTTTCCACTCGGCTGGGAACCGTGCTGTCTAATTTTGAAGCCAACCTGAACTATAAAGACGTCCAAGACCCGGCTATCACGGTGCGCTTTGCGGCCGAAGGCGAAGAGCAGGTCTTTTTTCTTGCCTGGACCACCACTCCCTGGACCCTACCGTCAAATCTGGCCTTAGCCGTCGGCGCTGCTATCGACTATGTGAAAATCCACGACCACACAGAGAAGGTCAGCTATATTCTGGCCGAGGCCCGGCTCAAGACCTACTTTCCCAAGGAAGACAGCTATACCATTGAGGCCCGCTATCAGGGCAAGGACCTCGTCGGACGGGCGTTTATCCCGCTGTTTCCCTATTTTGTCGATCAAAAAGAGGCGGGCGCTTTTCGGGTCATTGAGTCCGAGCATGTGACCACCGAAGACGGGACCGGAATTGTCCATATGGCTCCGGCCTTTGGGGAAGAGGATTTTTATGCCTGCCAGAAGGCGGGTATTCCTTTGGTGAACCCGGTCGATGATGATGGTCGATTCACCTCGGATGTCGGGGATTTTGCGGGTCTGCACGTCAAAGAGGCCGACCCCAAAATCATCCAACAGATCAAACAGGCAAAACAACTCGTCCACCAGGGCACGATCCAGCACAGTTATCCCTTCTGTTGGCGGAGCGAGACTCCGCTCATCTATAAGGCGGTCACGACTTGGTTTGTGCGGGTTGAAGCCCTTCGGGAGCGGCTGGTGAAAAATAATCAGCTGACGGCCTGGGTCCCGGAGCATCTCCGAGACAGGCGCTTTGGCCACTGGCTGGAGAATGCGCGCGACTGGGCGATTAGCCGTAATCGATACTGGGGGACACCGCTGCCGATCTGGAAAAACGACACCGGCTCCGAAGTCATATGTCTGGGGAGCATTGATGAACTCGCCGAGCGAACCGGAACGCGGGTGGACGATCTCCATCGTGAGTTTGTCGACGACCTGACGTTTCCCGACTCAACCGGGAACGGTGTCATGCGGCGGGTGCCACAGGTGTTCGACTGCTGGTTTGAGAGTGGCTCGATGCCCTATGCACAGATTCACTACCCGTTTGAAAATGCCGAGAACTTCTCACGGGTGTTCCCCGCAGACTTTATTGCCGAAGGGTTGGACCAGACCCGGGGCTGGTTTTACACCCTGGTGGTCGTCTCTGCCGCGCTGTTTGACAAGCCGGCTTTCCACAACGTTGTTGTCAACGGGATGGTGTTGGCCGAAGATGGTAAGAAGATGAGTAAACGGCTCAAGAACTATCCTGAGCCCGAAGAGATTCTGGCCGAGCATGGGGCCGATGCCCTGCGCCTCTACCTGATCAACTCGCCTCTGGTCCGGGCCGAGGAACTCCGCTTTAGTGAGCGCGGCGTGCGGGATACGGTCCGCCGGCTGCTCCTGCCTTGGTGGAACGTCTATAAATTTTTTGTCACGTATGCCTTGGTTGACGAGTGGCGTCCGCCACGCGCCCGGGAAGCGATATCGCCAAACATTTTGGATCGCTGGATTCTCTCGCGCACACAGACCCTGATTCGGCGGGTCAGTGCCGAGATGGAGAACTATCGGCTGTACAATGTGGTCCCCGCACTGCTGGACTTTCTCAACGAGCTGACCAATTGGTATGTCCGCCTCAACCGGCGTCGTTTTTGGAGCGATGACAATGCTGACGACAAACAGTACGCCTATCAGGCCCTGTATGATGTCCTGCTGACATTCTCCAAGCTCATGGCACCGTTTACGCCGTTTCTGGCGGACGCCATTTATACGAATCTAGTCTCGCTCCAAGAGGCCGGAGCGAACGAGAGTGTGCATCTCGAATCGTTTCCCGACTACGATGAAAGCCAAGTGGATACTCGGCTCGAAGATGCCGTAACCCGGATGCAGCGGGTGATCTTGCTCGGGCGGAGTCTACGGAACGAACGGAAGGTCAAAGTACGCATCCCGCTCCAAACGCTAACGATCCTCCATCGTCAACAAGGGATTCTTGATGAATTGCATCCTTTGGAAGGCTATATGCAGGACGAATTGAACGTCAGAGAAATCTTGTACAGCACAGCGGAGGCTGAGAAAGTCACACTCAGCGCAAAGCCAAACGCGCAGATCCTCGGTCCTCGCTTTGGGAAGGCCTTTGGTCAAATTCGCAAGCGGATTGCCGATCTGACTATCGATCAGCTGTTCATACTTGAGGCGGGAAAATCGATTCAACTCAACGGAGAGGCCCTCCAACCCGAGGAGATTCAGATTTTGCGCCACGCACGTGAAGGGTTGCCGGATGTCCGTTCTGATCGATTTATCTCTATCGATTTTCCGTGTGAACTCAACGACGGACTGATTGAGGAAGGATTGGCGCGTGAGGTTGTGCATCATATCCAACAACTCCGCAAGGAGGCTGGCTACCAGGTAGAAGACCGCATTGCGGTAACCTATGAAGCGGAGGGGCGCTTACATGATGCCATTGCGCAACATAAAACCTATATCCAACAAGAGACCCTCGCCCACGCCTTAGTGCACTGCCGGCCGAGTGGAGATCAGGTCCGGAGTGTAGAGATTGACGGCGCGAACTTGACGGTTGGCGTACAACGTGAGTCTGTCTGATTGCTACTCAGTGGCTGATCTTCCGTCTATGAGCCGAGGGGGAAAACCGCGTGGGATTCGGCAGTATAAGGCCGAATCCCACGCGGTTTTCCCCCTGTGATATTGACCCGCTACCAGAGGTCGATTAGGGTAGGAGGGGCTGGGGTCTGTCCGATATTCAGAGAAAGCCTGAGAGAAGACGGCAGTCTGGGAGGTCTGAGATGTACACGAAGAGCGGAATACGGTGGGGTGGAGCCTTGGTGCTGACCGCATTTCTTTCAAGCGCCTGCTCTCAACCCCTCTCAACCCGGGAGAAAAGCACCTTAGGAGGCGCAGGACTCGGTGCCGCAACTGGTGCAATTATCGGGGCCGTCCTTGGGCGTCCTGGAACGGGAGCCGCCATCGGCGGGGCACTGGGAGGTGTCACCGGAGCCGTTGCTGGTGACAAAATGCAGAGTCAAGAAACTCAGCAGCAGAACCAGCAACTTCAACTCGAGCGGCAACGGCGCGAGCTTGAGCAGCAGCGGCAGGAACTCGAAGCACTCAAGCAGCAGCAAGAATACTAAACCGGAGAAAGTGTTGGCTATGAGAAAGACGGTCTTTCCTCTGCTGATGTCCATGCTGGTCTTTGTGGTTGGCTGCTCTCAGCCCTTGTCGACCCGAGAGAAGGCTACGCTGGGAGGTGCGGGTCTCGGGGGTGCCACCGGCGCGATTATTGGCGCTGCGGTTGGCAATCCGGGGGCCGGGGCCGCCATTGGTGGAGCGCTAGGGGGTGTCACCGGCGCAGTTGTCGGTAACCGGTTTCAGAAACGCGATTCTGAGCTTGCAGCGAGCCAGCAGCAAATCGAGCGGCAACACCAAGAGATAGCACGTAACCGCCAACTCCTGGAAGAACTCAAGCGACGCAATCTTGAGGCGCGGGAGACCGAGCGCGGAGTGGTGGTCAATCTTCCGGATGTCCTGTTTGAATTCGGGCGAGCTGATTTGACCGGTGATGCGCGGAGCCGGGTCCAAGGTATTGCTGATGTGCTCAATAATCAGGCTCAGGGACGACGGGTAGCGATCGAGGGTCATGCCGATGCTATTGGTAGCGAAGAGGCGAACCAACTCCTGTCGGAAAGACATGCGGCCAGTGTTGCCAGTGCCTTGACGACATCGGGGGTCGACCAAGTCCGGGTGACAACAACGGGCTACGGTGAACGGTATCCGGTCGCGCCCAATACCAACCCCGACGGCTCGGATAACTCAGCCGGTCGAGCCAGAAATCGTCGGGTCGAAGTGGTGATTGAAAATTAGTGGGCCGCTACGGGTGAGAGGTGCTCATGGACTGCCTTCTGAGCTCCCCTTCTGCGAGAACGATCGTTCATTCCAGCAATTCTTCTTCTTGAACGTCTGCCTCTTCCCTGTATTCTGAGGCGGGCGTTGCCGCCATACCTTCTTCTTCCGGCTCTGGTTTCTCCCAAAAATCTTCTGGCCTCTTGTCGAACCGGGAAAAAACATAATCCCGCAGGGCAAAGACGCTCTCTCCCCCTTCCCGCAAGGCAAAGTGCTTTTCCGTTTCCCCCTTGACGGTCTGACCGAGCCAAACCGTCGCGAGTTTCTCGCCGGACTCATCTGCGGCAATAAGAGTGATCGTGGGATGGTCGAGTCCATACAGACTCAGGTCTTCTGGATTATCCGCGGCGATTTCGAATCCGCGTAGTTCTCGCAGGTCAGCGACAAATTGGCTGAGGGTTGCCGTCTTGAGCGTCCCTTCAGATTTTCTATCGATTTCCCAGGTGTTCTCTTCCCTCCGTGAGAGTGTAAACCCCTCTCTCCCCTCGCGCGTCACGACGACTTGGGTAATTCTCCCTTCCGGGATATTGACGACGGTCTTATCTCGAAAATCGGCCACTGATTTATTCAGATCTTTCAGCAGGCCGGTGCGCACAAGGTAGAGCGTTTCTCCGTCATCACGCTTGAGGTAGCGCTGCGTTGTCCCGGCCTCCACACTTTTCTCGTCTCCGACCGACAGCGTCCGTTTTGTATCTTCCCCAAGGGAGAGCGAAACGGTCAGATGAGCTG
The DNA here is from genome assembly GCA_965116085.1 of uncultured Binatia bacterium (SeqCode). Taxonomy (GTDB): domain Bacteria; phylum Desulfobacterota; class Binatia; order Bin18; family Bin18; genus Bin18. Next base: position 1,172,082 of record OZ220487.1, on the reverse strand, counting down.
GATCGAGCCCGAAGGCTGACAGGTCAAGGAGCGGCTGCTCAACGAAGTCTTCTGCCCGCATCCCCTCCAAGGTCGAGAGGTAGGTTTGGACGGCGGTCGTATCAACCGCGTGTGAGGGACGGTTTTCAAACGCCCAACCATCATCCGTCTTGCCCAAAACAATGCCTGTCTCAGCGGTGTCGATGGCTATCCGGGTGACACTGTCTCTCTCAAACGGCAGCACCGTTTTGTCTCGCAGTTCCTTGACTTCTTTGGTGAGCCCCAAACGGAACGCCTGGCGGGTGAGATGCAGCTGTGGGTCGCCTTCTTTCTGAACATAGACGGAAAACCCGACTGGTGTGTCTTTGCCTATCGACACTTGGGGCAGCGTCGTGCCGTCCTGTAGCGCAATGCGCAGAACCACGGGCGGCCGAGCTAGGCCGTACAGGGCGAGGTCGGCCGGTTCGTCGGGGGTCAGGCTGCGGGTGACCTCTTCGTCTACGATGGTGGTCAACATATGATGCACCGTAGTATCGTCAGCTTTCGCCTGGATAGGATCTGTGATGCTCCACTCACCCGCTGCGGTCTGTTGCAGGCGGATTTCTCGCTCGGGATAGGTCAGGGTCAGCGTCTTAACCGCTTCCTTCTCGAACGTCAAAACTGTCGGTTTTTCGGCCTCCTGTTTGGCTCTTGGCAACTCAACAAGATAGACATACGCCCCTAGGCTCAGGAGGACGACCAGCATGAGAATGGTTCGTAGTACACTCATAACTAGCGATAGAGGAGCGACAGACCGGTTACCGCCGTCGCCACCACGTGGCGAGCCCGGCAATGAGCAATATCTCGGGTAGAATCAGGACGGATAGATAAAAGACCGTCGTTCCTTGGTCGGCAGTGAGTTGGACCCGTGAGGCGCGAATCGTCCTGGGGCGGATGGAAATCAACTCTTCTTCCCCGACAAGCCAACTGACGGTGTTCAGTAACAGGTCTCGGTTAAAATACTGGCCAATAAACTGATTGTTGGCAAAACCGGCATTGCCAAAGACTACCATCCGGGCAGTATCCGTCAGTTCCGCATCTATTTCTTTCAGATCCGCTGTGACCGCAGTAGCCAGCGAGATAGGGCCCTTACGATCATGAGCGTCGAGCCGCACGCTTTGGTTTTGGAACACCTCCTCAAGGTCGGTCTCCGACCAGGCGTTCGGCCCGGTCTTGACCAAGCTGACTGATGTAATTCCAGCCCGGCCGTCGGCGTCCGCTTCAACCGAGCGGGAAATTCCGTAGGTCGTCAGCGCTGCCGAGCCGCGGCGGCTCAGGTCTGTAGTAATCGGATGTTCCCCGTAGGCCTGGGCCAAAGGAGTGAGGGTAAACGTCCGACCGCGTAACAGTTGGAGCTGTTCATCGACTATGACATCGTTGCCGACCTGAATCCCCCACTGGGCCAGATACGGCACCAACTCTGGTGTGACCCGCGGGTTGAGCAGGAAGAGCGCCGATCCGGCCCTTTTCAAATAGGCATCAATCAACTGGGTCTCATGCGCAAGGAGGGAACGCTGAGCTCCGGCAACGATCAGCAGATTGGCCTCTTCCGGTACAGATGTATCTGGAGCGAGGACCAGCGTGTTGACGGTATAGCCCTCATTTTCAAGCGCGGTCCTGAGTTGCCCATAACTCCCGGCATCCTGGAGGTCTTGGCTGCTGGGCTCGCCATGCCCTTCGAGGAAGTAAATCGTTTTCTTGTCGGGACGGGAAATTTTGATGATACCGTTGGTCAGGTCTTCTTCTGCTGTTTTGTTAACCAGATTGGTCTGGTCTCCATAGCGTAACACAAGGGTCGGAATCGTGGTGATCTGGAACCGCTCGGCCAGATCCGGGCGCTGGTCGGGGTCGATGATCCGGGAGGCAATCTTGTCCGACTCATACTCGTAGCTGCTCAGCAGTTCGCGCAACTGCGGGTCCGAGCCGGCTTGGACAAAAGCGTCAATTTCGAGTTTTTTATCCAATTGGCGGAGCACGTTTTCTGACTGCGGAGACAGGCTATAGATGTTGGCCTCGGTCAAGTCGAAGCGCTGATGGTGACGGGTGGATAGATAGTTCACCAGGATAAGGATACCGATAAAGAGCAGAGAATAGACCGCGGCGCTGGCTCCGTATTTGGTCGAGCGCTCACCAAGAAAGGTTTTGACCGATCCTCTGGACGAGACGAGTGCACCAATCACGGCAACAAGGCCGGTCAGGGCATGAATGAGGACATAGGCTGACAAATGGCGGGTCAGAAAGTAGGCCACTCCGGCAAACAGCAGCAGAATGCCCCCGACCACTCCGTAAAACGAACCAAGACGCGCCATAGCACTACCTCCAGCGCAGCGATTCAACCGAACGCTGGGTCAAAAATAGGGACAGCAGGATCAGGCTGGCGAAGTACACCAAATTCTGGGTATCGATGAGACCGTTGACCATTTCGGCAAAGTGTTCGGTGGCGGATAAATAGCGCAAGAGGGGGCCGAGCACCTCACCGGCGGTATCGGCTGGCCAGCCGATGATATACAGCAACAGAGTAGCAACCAGCCCGCTCACTGCGGCAATGATCTGATTTTCGGTAAACGACGAGGTAAGGAGTCCGACGGCGACAAAGGAGGTCGCCAGCAACAACAAGCCGAGATAGCCAGCCAGCAGGACTCCAATCTCCGGATTGCCAAACGCAATCAGCACCGCCGGATATACCCCGGTCAGGCCAATCATGATGCAGATGAATACAAACGAGGCCAGGAATTTGCCTAACACAATCTCGCCTGTGCGGAGCGGAGAGGTCAGGAGGAGTTCGTAGGTGCCGCCTTTTTTTTCTTCCGCATAGGCGCGCATCGTGATCATGGGAACGAGAATGACGAGCACAATGGACAGGTTATGCATCAGCGGGGCAATGACAAACTCGTTCAGATTCAGCTGATCTGCCGCTCCCTGCTGGAGCTGGGTATAAATACTGAGCAGCATATTGAAGCGGGAGAGCAGGTTAAAGAAGAACCAGCCGCCCAGCAAGAGAAATCCGGTCAGGACAACGTAGGCAATAGGCGAGATAAAATAGGCCCGTAGTTCTTTGCAGACGATGGTGAATACGTTTCTCATTCCGCGGCTTCCTCCACCGTTTCCTCCGTTTCCGTCGCTCCCGGATCTTCCTGTGCGATGGCTTTGAGAAACATGTCTTCGAGCGTCTGGTCTTGGGCGAGGTTCGCGAGCATATTCTCGGCCACGACTTTTCCGGCGTTGATGATCACGACTTTCTCACACACCTGAGCGACTTCGGGCAGGATATGCGTGGACAGGATAACCGTATGCTCGCCGGCGAGCTCCTTAATCAAAGACCGGATACCAATAATCTGCTGCGGGTCGAGGCCAACCGTCGGCTCATCCAGAATGAGCACGCTTGGGTTATGGATAAGCGCTTGGGCCAGTCCCACCCGTTGCCGGTAGCCTTTTGAAAGATAACCGGTGACACGATAGGCGACATCAGTCAGGCCACAACGCTCCAGTACACGGTCAAGGGCCTCCGGGATATCCGCGCGAGCCATGCCTTTGATCCGGGCGACAAAACGCAAATACGCGGTGACCATCATATCGTTATAGAGCGGCGGGGATTCCGGTAGATACCCGATCCGTTTGCGGGCCTCGAAGGATTCGTCAAAGATATCGAACCCCGCGACTTTGACGGTTCCCGCCGTTGCCGGCATAAAGCCTGTAATAATACGCATGGTCGTGGATTTCCCAGAACCGTTCGGTCCGAGAAATCCGAGGATCTGACCTGACTCAGCCTGGAAAGAGATGTCAGACACCGCGGTCAGCTCACCGTAGCGTTTGGTAAGATTTTGTACTTCTATCATCGTCTTGTTCCGTCTGAGAATGGACAATATGCAGGATGACGAAAATCCACTTTTGGCAGGAATCTTTAAGACGGGTTTCCCTTCTTGTCAAGTTGACCGTGAGCACGGGAGTTGCACCTAGCGCTCTTGGACGTAAAGACTCTCCACGACATTCACGTTCCTTTCTTTTTTATTTATCGCTCCAGTGCATAAGGGTCTATTAGGGAAGAGGCGGGCTCGATACTATGGCCTGGAGCATACCCTTATATTTTTTTGCGACTCTGTGCTGAATAGCCATGTCTCCTTTCACGTCTTACCCTAAGGATGCTGGAAAACGGTGGAAGTAAGCGATTGGGAACTCGTCCGGCGTTGCAAGCAGGGCGACCGTCAGGCGTTTCAGGAGATGGTCGAGCGGTATCAGCGAAAGGCGGTGACAATTGCGATGGGCATGCTCAACGACCGTGAAGATGCCCTCGAGGTCGCCCAGGAAGCGTTTACCAAAGTCTTTACCAGCATCAAGAAATTCAAAGAGGAGTCCAGCTTTTACACTTGGTTGTATCGAATCATTATCAATCTAGCTATTGACCGGCAGCGCCAGCGCAGCCGACGATCGATGTTCGAGCAACATCAGTCAAAGGGGGAGGACGCTTGGATTGAGAGTATCCCGGATACGCAAGGCATTGATCCCTCAGATCTCGTTGCCGAGCGCGAACGTGGTCAGCATATCCGGGCCGCTATTGACGAGTTGACGCCCACCCATAAAGCGGTCATATTGCTATGGGCGGTCGAAGGGCTGTCCTATGAAGAGATCAGTCGGGTGTTGCAGTGTTCCAGGGGAACGGTGATGAGCCGCTTGCACTATGCAAGAAAAAAGCTGCAGAAACGTCTAGGATACACCCTCTAACCAAGACTTCCGCTCCATGGTTCGTATCCCTTGTCAGACACCGCATCCCGCCTTTCAGGGGGGAGGATGCCCGTTAAGGTCGGGATAGAGCAACGTATGGCGAGCTGTTCTCACCCCTCACGCCTCATTTCTCTGGTGTACGATAACGAGCTTGGTGAAGCTCGGCGCTACAAAGCCGTCTCTCAGCAGATAGCAAACTGCCCAGAGTGTACCCACCGTATGCAACAGCTCGAACGCACGCACGAGACGCTGAGTCAGGCACTCGACGAGGAAGTCTCTGAGGTTGACTTCTCGGATTTCTGGCCTCGGATTGAGCAGGGAATGGCAGCCCAACCTTCCTCTCTGACGAGTCGATGGGCGAGTCGTTTTCAACTCTGGCGTATGCAGTGGCCCCCTCCTTTTTCGTGGCACGTTCCGGCATGGGCAACGACTGTGGGGCTGTGTCTCTTTACCGTGGCGGTCTCCACTCAACTCCCAACTTCGAGAGGATCTGTGCACATCCCGGCTGCCAAGAAGCCGACGAGAGTCGCCCTCAACAATCAAGCACAGATCGAATCCCTGTCCGCGACCTCGACCGTCCTGGTCTGGAATGAGCCGACGAGCAATGCCACGGTTATCTGGGTCAATGAGGTACTGGGGGAAGAGTTGCCATGAACATGCGTCGCCCGTCCTTTTCTGTCCCAGCCGTTCTCGTGTTTTTCCTGTGTACCCCCTCAGTTGCCGCAGGGGATATGGTTCATATTCGTGTTGAGACCGTCCTGGCAACCGACGCCTCGCAAGAATTTGATAATCGGCTGACCGGGATGCGCTCTCAGCTTTTAGCCTTCCGCTATTCTGCCTATCGTCTGGTTCAGGAGGAGCGTCGCAAAGTCGAGTTTGGTAAGCAGGTAAGCTTCTCTCTGCCCGGCGGGCGGTTCCTCCAGGTCGTTCCAAAAGAATATGTGAATGAACAGATTGCGCTTCACGTGATGCTTACGGAAGGCGCCTCTCCTTCTCCGCTGATGAGCACCCTTCTATCAATTCCGAATCGCGGCATGCTTTTTGTCGGCGGGCGCAAGCACCAAGGCGGGACGCTCATCATTCGTATCGGTGCGGCGGCGGACACGCTCCCCCCCACCGTTATTGAGACGGAAGAATAACCTCGCCCTTCCTCGACTGCGGCCCCTCCGTAGGCTGCTTCACCTGACGCCAGTTATCTCAGCAGGTGGTAGCCCAGACTCACCAGCCCACCGAGGGGCCATACATACCACGCAAACAGGTGAAACCGCTCTCGTTGGACGCAACGGAGGATGAGAGCAATCGTCGCATAGCCGACGCTGCCGGCAACAACCATACCCACAACATAGGGGCCGAGTGGCGGGAGGGCCTGTTCTTCCAGCTTTGCAACTTCCAGCAGGGTTACCCCAAGGATAGCCGGAATAGAGATAAGCAAGGAGAAACGCGCCGCAAGTTCTCGCTTGAGGCCGAGGAGAATACCCCCTGTAATCGTCGCCCCAGAACGAGATATGCCTGGAATAACGGCAAAGCCCTGAAGGATACCGATGGCAAGTGCGTGGCGCATGTGTATTTGCGTTGTCGGCGTATAGGATTCTCGCCCCTTGCCCCACCAGAGAAAGCCACCTGTCAAGAGGAGCATGCAGCCAACAACATCGGGACGGATGAAAAATGGAAGGAAAAAGGTGTCGATACACAACCCCAGGAGTGCGGTCGGGATCAAGGCCAGAACGATATGGACAACGGTTTGTCTTTCGCGCCCAGAGAAGACGCTCGGCGAAGGGGGTGCGCCGCGGATAAGGCCGGTACCCAGTCCGTAAATGTCGTGGCGGAAATAGGCCAGAAGCGCGACTGCGGTCGCAAGATGAAGGGCGATGGTATACCGGAGGTCGATTTCTCCCGAACTACCAAAGAAATATTGGACAAGAACGAGGTGACCGGAGGAAGAAACCGGCAGGAACTCGGTTAGCCCTTGCAAAACGGCGAGTAGACACGCGTCAAAATATCCCATGGCTCATGCTTCCGGTAGGGGGCAGTGACAAGAAGAGAGGGAAGCTTCCAGGAATATATCAAGAAATCTCTTGGATGTTGCCTCCCCTTGCTTCGTCCGCTTGGAGGGGAGGGAGGTAGAGCACGTGCCCTTGCTCTCGTCCGTGCCGTTTCAGTCCGCTACTGTCTCTGGATGTAATAGCGGTAAGGAGTCCTCAATGTCCCGAAGGAATGGCGCGGCCGAGTCTTTTGCTGAGAGTAGCGGCGTCTTTACCGGCCATTCAATACCAATATCCGGGTCATTCCAGGCCAAGCGAATTTCGTCATTCGGGTCATAGAAATCCGTACACTTATAGGCAATTTGAGCGCGTTCACTCAGGACAGCAAAGCCGTGTGCAAAACCGGGTGGGATATAGATCTGGCGAAAATTTCTGATGGAGAGGATAACGCTTGTCCATTGGGCAAAAGTTGCTGATCCTCGTCGGATATCCACTGCTACATCAAAAATTTCACCTTCCATCGCTCGTATCAGCTTTCCTTGAGGATGCTGTATCTGGGCGTGGAGCCCACGGAGCGTGCCGTGCGATGATTGGGAATGGTTATCCTGAACAAACGTCGCCGTTATCCCTCCCTCCTGATAGGTGCGGGTGTGGTAGGTTTCGAGGAAGAAGCCACGTGCATCGTGGTACACATCCGGTTCAACCACCGTCACGCCTGGGAGTCTGGTCGGGAGAAAGCGCATGACTGCCCGCTTTATGATGATTCATTCTGAACCAAACGGAAGAGATATTGGCCGTAGGCATTGCCTTTCATGCTCTGCGCCTGCTGGATCACGTCAGTTTCGGAAATATATCCCAGGGTATAAGCAATTTCTTCGACGCAGGCGACCATTAAGCCCTGCCGGTCTTGCAGGGCTTGAATAAAATTCGAGGCATGGAGCAGTGACTCATGGGTTCCCGTATCCAACCAGGCGATTCCTCGGCCAAGTTTTTCCACGTGTAGACTTCCCAAGCGGAGATAGGCCCGATTCACATCCGTGATTTCTAATTCGCCCCGGCTGGAGGGTCTAAGGGCTGCGGCAATGGAGACAATCTGATTGTCATAGAAATAGAGGCCGGTGACCGCGTAACTCGAGCACGGTTTGGCCGGTTTCTCTTCGAGACTGGTGGCTCGTCCTTGGGTATCGAAGTCCACAACTCCATACTGTTCTGGGTTGCGGACTTGATAGGCAAAAATGGTCGCCCCACTAGTCCGCTGGGTCGCGACGCGCAGAGAGGCCGGAAAGCCATGGCCATAAAAGAGGTTATCGCCGAGAACAAGCGCAACCGCGTCACTGCCAATGAAGTCACGGCCAATCAAAAAGGCTTGGGCAATGCCCTCGGGGCGAGGTTGCGTCGCATAGCTAATATCTATGCCAAGCCACCGGCCGTCTTTCAGGAGACGCTGGAAGCCTTCCTGCTCATGCGGAGTGGTAATGACCAGGACCTGCCGAATCCCTGCCAGCATCAGGGTAGATAGCGGGTAATAGATCATGGGTTTATCGTAGACGGGCATGAGCTGCTTGCTGATTGCCCGGGTAAGAGGATATAGGCGCGTACCAGAGCCACCGGCGAGGATAAGGCCTTTCATGATCCATCCTTTGTCCGAGGTGCCGCACCTAACCCCAGGCGCTCGCGCTTATATCTGTCCGCTTCAATAGCTTCACACCACCGCCGGTTGCCCACATACCAACGAACCGTCTGTGCCAGGCCGTGCTCGAACGTGTAGCGTGGCCGCCAGCCGAGTTGGGTTCTGATTTTTGTGGCATCAATGGCATAGCGTCTATCATGGCCAGGACGATCAGTCACAAAGATCATCAGGTCGGAGTAGGCGGTAATGCCTCGCTTCTTAAGAGCCGCATTTTTTGAGGCAGGTAGCAGTTCCTCAAGAATGGCACAGACCTGCTCCACAACCGCACGATTGGTCTGCTCATTCCCCCCTCCGATATTATATCGTTCACCACTCTTGCCCTGCCGCAGAGCTAGCAAAATGCCCCGACAGTGGTCTTCAACATGCAGCCAGTCACGGACGTGTTGTCCATCGCCGTAGATTGGAAGAGGTTTACCTTCAAGGGCGTTCAGAATCATCAACGGAATAAGTTTTTCCGGAAACTGATATGGGCCGTAATTATTGGAACAACCCGTGATTAACGTGGGGAGGCCATATGTCTCGTAATAGGCGCGGACAAAATGATCAGCGCTCGCCTTTGAGGCGGAATACGGCGAATTCGGTGCGTATGGACTAGATTCGGAAAAGCGGCCCAGCGGCCCGAGGCTACCGTAGACCTCGTCTGTCGAGACGTGCAAGAAGCAGAACTGTCTCTGGGCGTCCAGGGAGGTCACATATTTTCGAGCCTCTTCCAGCAAATAAGCTGTCCCCATCAAATTCGTTTCAACAAACGGCCAGGGATTGTCAATGGAGCGGTCCACATGGGTCTCCGCGGCACAGTTCACCACGGCCTGGGGCTGATACGTCCGAAATAATTCCGCCACCGCTCTCTGTTCGGCGATATCGGTCCGGGAGAAGGTCACACGCGGATTTTGGAGGACGTCTCCAAGATTGTTCAAGCTGCCAGCATACGTCAACTTATCAACAATAACGATAGCGGCCGTTGTTTCGGCCAAGGCAAGCCGGACAAGATTACTTCCGATGAACCCTGCCCCGCCAGTGATCAGCATGGTCTCCATACGTCCCTGGGTTCCTGTCTTTCGCCACCCACCTTCACCTGATTTGTGTCTTTGGGGCGGTTGGGTTCTTTTAGACCCAACCGCCCCAAAGACACAACCGACCCAAGCGGTTATGCGTTGTCCGCAGTCGGCAGGAGGCTAGCCAGCACCTCGCGATAGCTTATTGGGTTCAGGCGAAACGCAGGGTAGTCTCGGTCGACTCCAGTGTAATAGCGGAGCAGGATCAGGTAGCGCCGAACCAGTTCAGGTAGCAGGAAGTTTTGACGTACGTGTTCCCGGGCCTGTCTACCAAGGTGGGCCGTTTGCTCTGGATCATCAAGAATCCGGGCCATTTTCGCTGCAATCGCTTCAACGTCCATAGGTTCAACCAGATAGCCTGTCTGCCCGTCGACGATCTGCTGCACAATCCCTCCGACACGCGAGCCGATGACCGGGGTACCTTGCCACAGCGCCTCGGATACGACCAGACCAAAGCCTTCGCGGGTTGAGATGTGGACGAAGCCTCGGGCCAGACGCATCAGCGAACCGACGACCTGATCGTTGTTTTCGACATTAGCCCAGAAACGAATATCGGGGTCGACACCAACCGATGCTTGTAGTTGCTCCAGTGTGGCTTCACCTTCGGGGTCGTCGGTTGCGGTGTTGCCCAGAAAGATGAGGTAGGGGGCCGGGTCATAGGCCTTGTACTGGCGCAGGCGTTGAAAGGCCCTCAGGATAGACGCCTGATTTTTATGGATATCGTAGCGTGAAATGGCAGCGAGAATCGGACGGTCCGGATCGATCGCATGCTGCCGGAACAGTGGAGTCAGCACCTCTTTGGCCCGGGTTTTGGTGTACTGCTGATTTTTTTCCGCCCGCGGATCTATGCACGGCGTAATTTGGTATTGGGGAATCTGCAATCCCGGCCCGACAAATTCGGGCATGGTGAAAATCGCGCCCGCATACTGGTTGAGGTAGGGCGCTAGGAAGCGCCACACCGTCGGGTTCGGCGTTGACGTGTCAATATGACACCGCCACAGTACATTGCCCACCAGCAGGCCACTCATGATCAGCGCCGCGGGCTGAGGATCATGGACAACGATCAGGTCGGATTCGATTGCAGCGTTTTGAGCGTGGGCGGCCAGATTATCCAGATAGATTTCAAAAATCTCCTGGAGAGAAATCGGCTGGTCCACGCCCTGGAGGGTATTGTGAAACTTCTTGGTGACATAAAAAAACGCATCGTGGCCCTGGATGGTAAACCAACGGGCGTGGACGCCGAGCGAGCGCGCCAGCGGAATCACACTCCGCAGGATCTCCGCCACCCCACCGCCCGCAAGGGTCGAGTTGATATTTGCCCAGCCTTTCCCCTCAACAGGTGTGGCAAGCTGCTTGAGCGCATCGACCCGTTCCTGGCCGATATAAGGCTCGTATTCGTCAATCGTCAGAATTGATTCCGGTGCGTATTCTTCCAGCCTGGCAGGCCTGTCGCTCATGGCATCTGTCCTTGTGGCCGTCCCGGCATATGCGGTTCATCTGCAAAAATCCTTCCTCCACCTTACTACGCGGGTCTGTTGCCCTCGTACGATGTGGAATGGGGGACCGGCCGGAAAATCTGGCGCCATACAAAGTCTCACTTGAGACAGGTTGTCAATGGGGGAGGTAAGAGTGGGCTGATTCTCTGGCCGCAGAAGACCCGTCACCATCTTTACGGGGTGAAACGTACTGCCCGACACTTCCACAAAAACGGTATTCCAATGCGTCATCACACCATTCCGCAACCCCCGGTAATTCGAGGGTGCGCAGGGAACGCCTGTCTGCTGATTTCTCGGAGATCAATCCGGGCACGGGATCGACGGACGGTGCCAACGGGTAAGGGACGCCCACGCTGGTCTCGCATACCACACACGAGATCAACCCGATTGAAGTAGGCGGCCGCTTGCCGACGAGCTCGTTGCTCTGCGTTTGTCGTATCGACCTGGGAAGACTCGACCATTTGGAGCGAGGCCGTGCCGCTGGCCTGTCTGACCCAGCTAAGGCCCTCCCGTATTTTTCACCACCCCACATACGCGCAACGGCCGGTCGAGTTCAGTAATGAGCAAATCACGCTGGTTTGAAATGGCGGTGCGCTCAAAGTCTTGGAGCAGAACGAGCGACGACTGGTTTTGAAAAGGGCCGAGCAGCACCAAAAGCAATACGCGCACCGGCCGAATCACTGGAAAGGGAGGCTTTGAGTTGAGCGATATGAAAAAATGCCTGCTGTTGGAGGTAGAAAAATAGCCGCACAAGAGTTTTATATTGGTAGGTATCGGGCTTGAGTCGATCGGGCAGGGCATGAGCGATATTCTTGATGAACACGATATCGCCTTAAAGATTCGCTAGGCTTTCTCATAAAGCGCCGTGTCCGCCAGGACGAAAAACAAGCGCACCTCTGCTGCCTCTGGCCGGGATGGCGTCTACATCCGCAGCGATGGCGCCTGGCGCGGGCTTCTGAATAGCATACGAAATCCTGAATTGAGCGCTCTACTGAGCGTAGCGGTGGCGCATGTTGTCAGGATACGCATGAACGGCCTGCTGGTGGGACGCGAGAGCCATGAAGCCGCCACGTCATGGAGGAGGCATCGGACATATTCCAGCGCTTCAACAGATGTCTCTCAAAAGCGATCCGGCTATGGTCTTCGCAGGCATGAAATGGCACGATTCCCTTGGGCCGGTCAGCATCGCTCAGACATGTTGGAGGGCGGATATGTGAGGGGTGTGTGATGCGGCCCTTTACTCAGGAGTCCCTCCAGCGTGTAATTAAACTCTGGCATGGTGAGGTCACAAGCCGTCTGACTGGAATCGTAGTTATCTATTTATTTTATTTGTTTTTCATATGGTTAGTTAGGATATATCCTATGATACCACCATTTAATGTAATGCCATGGCCAAAAAATTCTTGAAAGGAGTGGCAGGCACATGTTAACTCCAGCCACTCCTCCTTGGTATCCTCTTGGAACCTAGCTCCCGGACACAAACTGATCCCATAGCACAATCTTCCACCGTGAAAGCTTGTAATTCCTGAGGGCCGTGAACTACGAATCCGTAGACCTAACAGCCACCGACTCGCCCTTCAACAAGGACAGGGATTTTCATACAGTGCCAGACAGTCTGACGACTGGCAAGGAGAGAACTGCATGGCCGACATTGGCAAAGAGAACCCGAAACTCAAGGTAACTCGAAAAATCGGATACAAAAACCGATACATAAGGATATGAGCATGACTGCCACATGGCTGTTTCGTTATAATTTCAACGTGCTGGGATCTACCAATTGATTGGAACTGTATTCCCGAAATTGGCGGTCTATACATTTTCGCTAGGCCAGATACATTTAGTCGATGTTCTCCAGGATGGTATTCCTTGTACATCGGTCAGACGAACCAATTACGTAGCCGCCTATCTGGTCACGAAAAATGGCAGGAGGCTAAGATGCGGGGAATGACTGCTGTGCACTACATGCGTCAGGAAAACAGGGGCGATCGTGTTCGGATTGAGCGGGAATTGGCTGATCAATGCCAGCCAGTTCTGAATGTGCTGCCTTGATAGGAGTAGGACTTGATCCTGTCAGAGTTATTCAACACGGGTATCACACGAGCAGGCTGATTGAGCAAGAAATCTATGGATTTTGCAGGAATTCGCGCTGAGCTGTTTTGTGGCCCGTAGCTGCTTGGCGAATCAATTGGGTAGGACTACCCCGCATATCTCACCGATTTTGCAAATAGGTCAAATTTGCCGCAGGGTTCTGTGTTGGGGATAAGTTGGCCTTGATAAGGGCACTAAATGGAGCTGGATAGAGGTCAAGCAGGCATCGAAACGCAGTTCTCGCACCGTTTTGCAGGCGTTTTGCGGATGCAGGACGAAGGAGGCGACCGGCGCCGGCTCGCCGATAGCATATCTTTACCACTAAGCCACTCAATGTCTCATTTGTAATCTTTCGATTCTCGGGTGATAACCATTCGGTTAGGCCCCGGGAGGCGACGCGATCTGCGGTTGAGTGTTTGTCTCCAGTTTCGCCGAAGCGACCGCAGCCAGATGTCTTTTCTGGGCTTGTCGCGGAGATTGTTCCGGCGTAGCGTCCCCGGCCCGGGGTGGTACCGACCCGAGTCCAGCCTGATGCCTTGCAGAGTGTCTCCACGAAGGTCTCAATGAGCACATGCGTGATGATGTGGTAGCATTCGGAGTCCCCAGGCAGGTGGCGACGCACGATGGCGAGGATATGTGAACTGAGCTTGGGGATATTGATCCATGACAGGATGATAGGCTCGAGTTGGCGATAGGGCCACTTCGGCAGTGGTAACTGGAGCACACCGTCGCGGTGCATGGTGAGCATGGTCACGCGGGCCATCATGTCCTTGATCCCACCGTCGGGCTTGCGCCAGCCGATGCGTCGGCAGAACTCCTTCGATAGGGCGTGGCGGTTGAGCGCCGGAGGCCCGACGATAAGCGTACGCAGCCGCGCCATTCCCTTGATGGTGAAGCCGCGAGCGTAGTAACGGCATTCAATAGCATCGGTCATCCGGGGGGGGGGGGGGGGGGGGGGGGGCAGAAACCGCTTTCTGCGCTCCGGGCTCATCGACCACGGCAGCCAGAGCGACAGATCAGGCGGTGCTCTGCCGCCCTGTTCCGCGCACGCGATCAACCATGCCTCCGGCCCAGGACAGCACTTCCATGTCGTTCACCGAGAGCGTGCCCACCACCGAGAGCATGATCGCGGTGCACTTCGCACCCTGCTCACTGTTGGAGCCGAACGTCAATCGGCGGTGGAGGACCGGCCCGCGCAACGCCCGTTCGGCGGCATTGTTCGTGGGCGGCACTTCCGGCTCGTCGACGAACACGCACAGCCCCTCGCGGTGGTTGAGCAGCGAGAGCAGCGGCTTGGCCTCAATGGCCTCGTCATCCTTCAGCCCGGCCCGCTCCGCTTCAGCATGGGCGAACAAGCTGTTCGCGCCCCTTTACCAATGCTGCCTGCGCCGTATCGAAATTCGTCTGACATTTGCTATCGGGGTCGTGGTGCCGCTGCCGTTAGTCGTTGAGCCGTGAGAGCGTTGCGAACCGTTCCAACCATTTCTCATACCAACCGCTGAGATCGGTTTTGGGAATGAGTCGGCAAAGTACAACGCGAAGGCAACCTTGAAATGAGAAATCAGCGCCAAAACAAAGATGAGATTATTGCTAAAGAATGGTTGAGGGCACAAGGACACAGTGATATTCAGGGCCAACCAACGACCCGCCTGATTTCATCGTGGATGGAAAATTCGCGGTGGAAGTGACTCGGCTGAGCCAAAGGATAATCGTTGGCTTTGAAAACCATTCCATAGCAGAAGAGGAGGCATGTACCGCTGAAAAAGCAAATCAATGAAACAATTGAGCAACTGGGACCACCTGGAAATGAAGCAGGAACATCATAAAATCGCTTGAGCATGCGGGTTGAGGTCTTCGTAATGGTCCAGGGGTTCGGTATACGCTCGGGGTCGAGGCAGATATCAGGCGTGCTCTAGGAGCCTGCGCCGTAGAAACTTCTCACCACCATATACAGGATATTAAGAATAATCAGAGGCACAACATATAGTACTGGGAAGTGTCTGAAATCATTCTACGGCGCAAGTTCCTAGGCAGAATCGACATTCACCGCATCCACCCGAGAGCAGAAGCGAGGTGTAGGAAGGCGAGGCAGTATAGTGCGGTTCGGTGGTCTCGGGTGGCGAGGCGTCGGCAGGGTGTGCTCGTGTGGAAGGAGCGGGCGAGGCGGGGGCGGGGTTTGGAGATTGCGGCATCCTAGCCGCTGCGGCGCTTGCGCGTGGGATGGCCGGGGAGGCCGGCTGCCGCCCCGAGGGCGGCGCGGCGGGGGCGGAGGGCCGGGGCGTCGTCAGCGGCGGCGGCCAGCACCGGGCGGGGCCGGCCCCCCGCCAGCACCGCCCGGGCCCGTGGCGCATTGCCGGCCGCTCCGGGCGAGCGGAGCGCCCGGAGCGGGCGCCCGCGGGGGTCGCCGGCGCGGGGGAGTGTGGTCGGCAGGCCGCCTCGGGTACGCCCCAGCGCCTGCTCCCGGGCCCCCCTGTTCCGGGGGCCGCCGGCTGCGGCGCACGCACGCTGGGGCTGGCGAGCAGGAGAGCGGCCTTGGCGCGCTCCGTCGTCCGGGGATCGCACCCCCGCGCCCACACGCCCGCTTGGGCCCCGCGGGGGACACGCTGGGGCCCCGCCGGCCACTGCCCGGAGCGCGGCGGCGGGCGGGCCCGGGGGCGCCCGCCCGGCCGCCCCCACCGCACCGCGGGGACGCACACCCGGGGGGCCGCGCCCGCCCGCCCCGGCTCGCCCGGCTGGCCCCGCAGCAGCCCTGCACTGCGCACCCCCTGCGCCTCCGTCCACTCAGAGCGCTGCACCAGCGCCCACCTCCCACCGACAATCGGGTGGAGCGCCCTGACTCACATCATCCCCGCTAAGGGAATCCTGAATGGCGATTGAACCTAGGACATCCAGCGCTCGGATTGGACGGTTTTGGGGTTCAGCAGGCAAGGCTGGACGACCTATTTTGGAACCAGCAGTCCGCGAGGACGATCGGAAGACCTGAGTTACCTCACGTATGGCTTCGTCCGGCAGCACATAGTCAGCACCCTCGTCCACGATCAATTGAGCGGTTTGGGTACAGGTATGCAGGGCATCAAGTCAGGAGACACCCGATCACATTCAGTTCCCGAATCAGCCGCCGGGCACCGAGGATTTCCCCGCCAGCCCTGTCGGAGGCGGAAGAGAACACGCTCGACAAGGCCCACGGACGCATTGAAGGACAACGCAGATGCACAGTGGCCCCCCTCGACGGACAGTCCAGTAGTACCCTGGCACCGCTGCCAGGACGCCGCCAAGCTTTCCGCATCGTGCGACAGCGCACCGACGCGAAAACAGGGGAGGGCAAAGGAGGTGGTCTACGGTCTGACCTCACTCAACTCCGAGCAGGCCGGACCCACTGAGATACTTGCTTTCAACCGTGGTTACTGGGAAATCGAAAACCGGGTCCATTATGTCCGTGCTTTCACCTTTGATGAGAACCGGTCCCACGTACGAATTGGTCATCTACCCCGCAATCTTGACTGTCTTGGCAATGCTGCTATCTCTATCGTGCGTCTGCGCGGGCAGTTCAAATTCCAACCCACAGCACATCGGCACTATGTTACCTTTACAGAGCGACATCATACGAGAGGTGACAAGCGTCTTCTGATCGTCCCCGCGGGGCGCTGGTTCCAAAACAGGCCGCCCGGTCTTGCCAACTGCACCTGAAACCGGACCAAAACGCCCAACCCGACGGCTGGACACACCAGTTCACGCCTGATTATCCTCCTGAATCCAGAGAGCAACCGGAACCTCGATCCGTTACGACCGCCCCGATTCATACTCCCCAATGACTTTAAGATGTTCCTGCACTGTACGCACTGTACGTTGTCAACGTGCCCTTCCGCTGCTTATAATGGTTGGTGGGGGGGGTATGTCAGCCACTCCGTCCAGACCCTGATTCACCTATCAAAGGGGGTACTCTTACAATGAATAACAACCCACTCCCGCGGCTGGATTCTTCTCCCGAACTACGCAAAAGACTGCTGCCTTATTGTCGTCTCAAATTGGGGGATGTCTGGATCGATCCTGTGCGTGGCCATCGTGTCGGATGCCTTGATGCGTCCAATACTCAACATGTTGTCGGAATCATGGCTGATGAACCAGCGCAATTGGCTGTTCAAGATCCGCCTTACAATGTGGCAGCATTCGAAAGAATGTCATTAAAGGAATATATGCATTGGTGCCAGACATGGGTGTCCATCACTTCTGAAATTCTGGATGATGATGCTTCATTGTATGTCTGGCTGGGTGCGGATCAAAACAATGGTTTCCAGCCGTTACCTGATTTCATTGTAATGATGCGAAATCAACCTTTTTCTCCCAGAAGCATGATTACCATGAGAAATCAACGTGGATATGGCACTCAAAAAAACTGGATGGCAATTCGCCAAGAGCTGCTTTATTACACAAAGGGTAGGCCACAATTTCATGTTGATGCGGAATACACAGACATACCAAGAATACTCCGGGGATATTACAAGGATGTAAAAGGCAAGATAACCGAGAACGCTGAAAGAAGTCGCTCTAACACAATCAGGGCGGGCAATGTCTGGGTTGATATACAGCAGGTTTTTTATCGTATGGAAGAAAACATTTCCGGGTGTTATGCCCAGAAGCCGATGAAATGCATAGAACGCATCATTCGAGCAAGCTCATCGCCGGGTGATTTGGTGATCGACTGCTTTGCACATTCAGGAACTACTATGATCGTGTCTGAGCTGCTTGACCGCAAGTGCTATACGATGGATATTGATCCAATATATGCTGAGATAACGATACGCCGCCTAGAGTGGTTTCGCGCTACGGGAAAGCCTGGATGGCAGAATGGACATCCTTTTGAAAAGGATGCACCCGAGTTGGGATGCGCGCCAACGAAATCTGTTGAAGTTAACGCCCAAGCTGCTCTTTTCTGAGGCAACGGCAGTGGAACAGTTGGACAGGGAACTTCATCGTCTTTTGAAAAAGCTGCCCAAGGGGGATGACTTAAGAAAAAGACTAGATACCCTAGTTTCCATGTATCCCTTCAATGAGTACGAGTACATAATTTCACATCTGCTTGCAGCGGACATGTTGACATTGGATAGCTACATTGAGCTTCGAGACGATTACATATCCAGAAATCTTTATCTGTACATCTTTGAGATTAGTGCCCCTCGGACTTTTGGGGAGTCTTGGGCTCAAGGACATTTGAAAGAACTGGTGCCGAGTCTAAGAAAACCAACGAGAAAGATGGACCGGAATTATTCGGGCCAGTATGACTTCAATCTAGATGGGATACGAATAGAGGTCAAGGCGTCACGTGCGGTTGATGCTGGGATGGACGCTCCACTTTATGTGAAGGCACTTTCGTCAAACTCAAAGAAGAAATTTTTGATGAACTTCCAGCAAATAAAACCGGATTGCTGTGATGTATTTGTGTGGATTGCAGTTTGGCGGGACGTTATTCGGTATTGGGTTTTGTCGGCAGGTGAGGTTGGGTCCAGTCAATACTATTCTAAGGGTCAACATCGTGGCAATGTAGGTGAGGGCCAGTTACATCTCAAAAATGACAACATCAAGTTTTTTGACTCCTACAGAGTGCAACCCAACGAACTTGAAGAGGCGATCCGCCTAGCATACAACCAGCAGCAGGGTGCCGGATAACGATGTTGATCTGGTATGGCGGACTCGCCGTTCGGATGTAGGCCGACAATTTTGGCTGGATGTCTGAAGGGCAGCCGACGCCATTCATTCCCCGGTGGTGTAATCTTTCGGTTATCCTTTCAATTCCCCCATCGTTGATGTGCAGGGTGGCGCCGAGGGCGACGTCGCTCAATCGACCGCGGCCCCGCCCCCTGACGCTGGTTCCCGGCGGCGGGTCCTTGGCGCGGTCGATTGAGCCGCCAAGCCTGGCGAGCTTGAGGAGGTCTCGCGCGAAGGGTCCGGCGGGCAAAGGATGGCCGGTGGGATCGGGGAGCAGGCGATCAAGGAGGTGTGTCTCCCATGCGGTGAGCCCCAGAGGGGCTTCAAGAGCCGGCTTGCTCCGATGGAGCCTGGGTCCCCCCGAACACGCGCCCGCTCAGGATCCAGCATACCGCGAGCAAGCGGCCCAGCCGCGCCGCGGGCCTCAGGCGAGCCTGCTCGGCCCGGCCGCCCGATGTCAGGATTGGGTGGAAGCCCTCGCTCTGCCAGCGCAGGGCGGACCCGGGCAGCTTCGCCCCGGCGGCGGCAGGGCGGGCGACCGGCAGGGCGGGGAGCCGCTTCCCGGCGAGACGCGGGCGTCCGACCGGGTCCGCCGGCGCGCGGGCGGGCAACCCCGTGAGCGGGCGCGCCGGAGAACGCTTCCGTTGAGCGATGGGCGGCCGGATGGTCCTGCGGCGGGAGGAGCGTGCGCCCGGCGGGGAGCCGCGCTTGCCTTTGTCGGCACGGCCGGCGCCCGAGGGCAGGCCCCGGCCCTTCTCCGCGGCCCTGCTCGATGCCACCGGGCGGGCGCCGGCGCCGGCGAACCGGGCGGCACAGCGCCTGATCAGGAGGGGGGGGACAGTTCCGCGGCCAGACACAACCACGCCCAGCTGGCACCGGCGCGATCGCACAGGTGAACGCCGCGCGCCGGCTCGCCCAGCAGGTCGGGGGATGGGCGCAGGGTTTCCCGCCAACGCCTGCGCTCCTGGCCCTCGATCGGCCCGCGCGGCGGGGTGAGCTTCCTCTTGCGCGCGTTCCTCTCCTTGCACTTCTTCCGGGGCCCAAATCTGGCGGCGGCCCTCCCCCGCGGCCCCCCCTCCGCCGTGGCCGCTAGGCTCGTATGCCTCACCAGCCCCCAGACCGTGTGCCTACGCGCCCGCCCGCGCTTGTCCTTGCCGCGGCTCACCTTCGGCGTGAAGCCCCCCGCTTCGGATCGACGGCGCGTGGAGATCCAGTCCGGCGGGTCATGCAGAACGCGGATTGGCCCGGCGCGGGCGGCGAACCGGCGCCGCGGCGCGTCACAATGGCCCCGAAGCAGCTCCGCGGCGCGCCCCCGCGCATGGGAGAAGAAGCGGGCGGCGGCCGGCGGGCCGGCCCAGGCTTGGCAGGCCAGAGGGAGCGTCTCTCCGACCCCGGCAGCCAGGCGCTCGCCCAGTTGACGAAGGCGACGGTCCAGCCGGGCGGCGCCGAGCCGGCCTCCCGCAAGCTCTTCGGCACACCACCTTTCCTCCCTGATCCGCACCGCTTCGCTCCCGATTCGGGGCCGAACAGGGAATCATGCTCTACTCCAACAACGCAACACATTGTGGCAATTACCCTGATCAATCCCAAGATGTGGGTCATTGAAAGTCTGCTGCTCCCCTATTGCAAGAGAAAAAGACGCTATTACATGGAAACACTATCCAGCTGCCTGAACGACTTTCTCCCCTTGCAAATCAACCTTTTGAGCGGGATACAGCGAGAAATCTCGGGGGAACTTCAGGTATGACCGTCTCTGAGAGAGTAAGGCGGTTCGCAGTTCCTAGGCAAAAGTGAAGTAGCCAAGCTGACCGAGAAGGCACTGGAAAATTTAGCAGTAGGCATCCCCCTCGGTCGCTCTCCTGGACAGTGCCGAATTCGAGAGCGACTCCGGCTGCTGAGAAAACGAGAGGAGGAGTTGAAACATCCGCCGGGCCGCACCGCAGCAGGAACCAACTTGATCGGGCGGTCTGCTGCAGCTTCGGTCTGCAGTTGTACCAGGTGATCAGCCTCTGCTGGTATGCAGACAATTCCATCCCCGAGCGTACAGGGTCACTCCAACTGAACAGGAAGGAGAGACCTTGCTGAAACTGCCGCATACAGGCCGCAATCGTCTCGGGTAATATCCCGCAGGTCTGAAGCTCTCTGCACGGCCCTCAGTGGTCAGGGCCTAGTGCGTGGTCATCGCCCTCTACGACTTCCATCCACGAGCAATTTCCCTCCAGCAGGATACATCTCGTCCCATTTCCCCTTCCAGCCAGAATCTTGTGGTTCATCGGGACCAATCGACCGGAGGCCATCGACTTCCTACTAGGCAATGGAGTTGGAATATGGTTGCATGCGCAGACACGCTTCCCCGTCCTTCTCGGATAGCCGTAGCGATTGAGGGGCAAGACTGCGCACCGATGGAGAGTTATATGGCCGTTGAAATATCCGCTCTCACCCAACAACTACAAGCATTCTGCCTGAGTCATTATGGACAAGACGCGGGCGTCCACCAAGTCGAGACCATGCCGGGCCATGCCGGGCTGAGTTTTGGCTTCACCGTGACCTATGAAAAAGACGGCCGAGTGGAAGACGAATCGCTAGTCATGCGTCTGCCACCCAAAGGCGTTCGCCAAAGTGGGAATACCGATGTCCTACGCCAAGCGCCTTTACTGCGTATGCTCAAGAAGAACGGGGTGCCTGTCCCTGAGGTGCGGTGGGCCGGGGACGACCTGTGCTGGTTCGAGGTGCCGTACCTGATGGTCGAACGCCTGCCCGGCCGCACCTTCCACGTCTGGGAACCCGACGCCTCGTTTAGCCGTGACGCCGAGGCCGTCGCCGTGCTCTACCGGCAAGGGGTGCAGGCTTTAGTCCAGGTCCACCAACTCGATTGGAAAACCGAATTGGCCAGCTGGGAAGCGCCTCGCTCGCTCGAACAGGAAATTCGCTTCTGGGATCCCATTTTAGCTAAAGCCCCGGATCCGGAATGGATCACCTGGGGCGAAGAGGTGCGCACTCTCCTGCTGGCCCACCGACCCACAGACCCTGCGGTCGGCCTCTTTCATGGCGACTATCAGGGGACCAACCTGCTGTTTGACAAACAACCCACAGGCGAGCAACTAATGGCCCTCCTGGATTGGGAGATTTCCGGGATCAGTGGGCATCTCCTCGACCTCGGCTGGCTTCTGGTCTTTATTGACCCGGAGAGCTGGGAGGCCGAACGCCGTCCGATCTCAACCACCCCACCGATTGACGAACTCGTAGCGTTGTACGAAGAGGGCATGCAACGCAGAGTCCCCGATATCAATTGGTATCGTGCCTTGGCCGGCTATCGCTTTGGCGTAATCAGTTGCTTTAACGTGATGCTGCACCGCCGCGGCAAGCGCCACGACCCGGAATGGGATCTGATCGCCCCATCGGTCAAGACGCTTTTCGGCCGGTCCAAGGAGTTGCTGCTTGGTCCATAACCGGAAAGGGTCAACCAGCTTCGGCCATAATCCGCTGGGCGCGTTGCACGAGCTGAGGCACTTTCCATGCAAACTCGGCGGCTTTCGGGTTGGCCGCGGTTCCTTCGAGATAGTGTCGGTATAGGCCCTCCAGAATGATGGCATACTTCCAGACCGCCAGACAGCGGTAAAAGGAAAAATGTTCCATGGTCCGGCCGGTGCGTTGCGCATAGCGCGTAGCCATCTCTTCACGGGATAAAAAGTCGGGCAACTGGGTCATGGCATTGCTGTCAATCAGGTCCGGGACGTTCCCCTCATCACCGGTGGGTCCCCAAAAACTGAGCAGCCAACCGAGGTCGGAGAGCGGGTCGCCAAGGGTCGCCATTTCCCAGTCGAATATGGCGACTAGGCGGGCCGGGGTGGACGCCCCGAACATCACGTTATCGACTTTGTAGTCTCCATGCACAACGGTCGATTCACTCGTCGGCGGCAGCCGCCATTGCAGCCAGTCACCGACCGCTTCGAGTCCGGGCAATGGCCGGGTATGCGGCACGGTCAGTTCGTACTGTTTGGTCCAGCGTTTGAGCTGGCGTTCAAGATAGCCCTGCGGTCGGCCAATGCCTTCGAGGTCCGTATTCTGCCAGGGCACGGCGTGGAGCTCAGCGAGCGCATCGATTAATTCTTCGCCGAGCCGCCGACGCTCTTCGCGTGCCTCAAAAACTTCCGGGAACATCTCACGAATCACTATGCCGTCCACCCGCTGCATCAGATAAAAAGGAACCCCGAGAACGTCCCGGTCTTCACACGCAATCACCGGCTGTGGAGTTCGCACGTCAAAGGCGGACAGGGCAGACAGCACCCGGTATTCGCGCAACATGTCGTGGGCGGTCGGCAGGAGGTCGCCGCTCGGCGGACGCCGCAAAACCCAGCGCTCGTCTCCCCAGGAGACAAAAAACGTTTCGTTTGAATAGCCGGCCTCGTGCCGTTCAATCCTGATGTCGCCCTCTGCCAGGGAGAATTTGTCATGCAAAAAACGAATAAGCTTCGGCAGGTTGATGAGCGACCTGTCTTCCTGAACCATCGCGTTTCTCTCTTCCCTCTCTCCCGTTGTTTAGACTCGGTAGGCGGCGTGCTGGCGGCGGCGATCACTGATGCGTTCCTCCACCGTTCCCGCGGTGATGACTTCGTACAAAACCGCCTGCTTGCCTTCCCATTGGCGCAGAATCCGGCCCAGACGCTGTACGTGCTCGCGGGTGGAACCGGAACCGGACAGCACGATGGCGATACTGGCTTCCGGGATATTCACGCCCTCGTTCAACACCTTTGACGTGGCCAGCGCCAGATACTCCCCGTGATTAAAGGCTTCGAGTATGGCTTTGCGCTCCTTTGTCGGCGTTTGGTGGGTCAGAGCCGGAATCAAAAATGCGGCGGAGATCGCGTGGACCATATCATTATCGTTGGTAAAAATAATGGTCCGGTCACGAGCGTGCTTTTTCAGCAGGAAATCAAGAGTGCGCAGCTTGGCCTGGGTCCCCAAAGCCAGTTTTTTCGCTCGTTGGTGGGCCAGTAAAGCACCCCGGCCCTTCCGACTCGTCGCGCTCTCACGAATAAAGCGATGCCAGCCAGCCAAGCCATCCAGGACGATGCCATGGTCCACAATGAAATCATAGAACGTGCTGCGGGCCTGACGGTATTCCGCTTCTTCCTCTGGCGTGAGCGTGACCTTGATGCGCTCAACGACATAATCGGACAAATACTCCCCGGCCAAGTCGGCAATCCCCTTGGCATACACCCGCGGGCCGACCAGGGTATCGAGCAGCGCCTCACGCCCGTCGGCACGTTCCGGCGTTGCCGTCAGCCCTAAGCGATAAGGGGCCAGACACATCTCCGCGGCATGACTGTACATGTTGCCTGGCAGGTGGTGGCATTCGTCAAAGATCACCAAGCCCCACCTATTACCCAGGCGGTCCATATGCCGGTACGCGCTGCTATAGGTTGTCACCGTCAGGTCTTCGATTTCATGGTATCCACCGCCAATCAGCCCGACCGTTTCACCAAACGCCGCGCACAGTAGGTCGTACCACTGATTCATGAGATCGATCGTTGGGGCAACAACAAGGGTACTCCGCTGGACTATTTCCATGGCCTTTTGGCCGACATAGCTCTTCCCGGCACCGGTCGGCAGAATAACCGTGCCGCGCCGTCCCGTGTTGACCCAGGCCTCAAGTGCGTCGCTCTGAAACGGCCGCGGCGTTTGGGTCAAGCGGCTGGACAGCGTCAGTGTGCGGTAAGCCGGCGCGGCGTTCCTGCAGGAGGTCTCGTGCTGCTTGAAGGTCTCAACTACCCGGCGATAGTGATAGGCTTGAGTTCGCCACCGGTCTACCCGGCCATCCCACTGAAAACAGGCGGGCGGAACGAACCTTTCGGGCGGGTCGTAGAGCACGAGCGTCCCAAGGTCGAAGGACAGGCGCATGGGAGAAGGGGGTCGAGGGGGCTTGGGGAACCCCCAAGCCCCTCTTTCTACACCACGTGTTTCTCGCGGAGTTGGGCGATTTGCTCGGCGCTCAGGCCCACATCGCTCAAGACTTTGTCCGTATGCTGTCCGAGTGCGGGAGCAAAGGAGCGGATCGAGCCCGGTGTGTCCGACAGTTTAATGGCCACGCCGGCCTGGGTCACTTTCCCGGCTTGGGGATGGTCGAGTTCAACGGCCATCTTGCGATGTCTCACCTGCGGGTCTGCGAAGACTTCAGGCACATCGTAGACTTTTCCGACACACACATCGGCTTTGGTGAAAAAATCGTACCACTCATCGCGTGTTTTGGTGAGCAGAATATCCTGGAGTTCTTTTTTCACCTGCTGGTGACGCGCAGTCGGGTGCTGGGAAAAATCTCCCTTCTTCATGCCGCAATCCTTCCAGTCCGGACGGTCCAGGGCGTCACAGACATTATTCCACAGCCAGGGCTCGGTACAGCCGATGGAGAGGTGTTTGCCGTCTTTGGCCTGATATACGCTGTAGTAGGCGTATCCGCCGCCGAAAACTCCCTTGGCTCGGCCCGGCATCGTACCATCGGCAAAATAATCGCGGACGTTCGGCGTGGCCGCAAGCAACGAAATCGTGGTGTCCAGATAGGAAACATCGACCAACTGCCCCTGGCCGGTCTGTTGTCTGGCAAACAGGGCAAACATGATACCGAGCGCCCCATGCATGGAGGCTCCGGCATAGTCGGCAATAATATTCAGCGGGATGGAGGGCGGACCCTCGGGTGGTCCAATCAGGTCCAGCACCCCGCTCAAAGAGAGATAATTCAAGTCGTGGGCCGGAAAATTACGGTACGGACCGTCCTGACCGTAGCCGCTCAAAGAGCAGTAGACAATGCCGGGGTTGATAGGCCGCAGGGTCTCATAGTCACCGCCCAGCCGCTGCATCACGCCAGGCCGGAAGCCTTCGACCAGCACGTCGTACTCCTTGGCTAAGGCATGTAGGATGTCTTGTCCGGCCGGATCTTTCAAATTCAGAGTCAGACTCTTTTTGTTCCGATTCGTGAAACTGGTGGCCAGTTTCCGAGCCTCGTCCAGCTTGGGTGACGCGCCCGAGCCGGGCAATTTCCCGGTTGGAGGCGGCTCGATTTTTAAGACCTGGGCACCCATGTCCGCCAGCATCATGGTACAGAATGCACCCGGCCCGACCCGCGTGAGTTCAAGAACTTTTATGCCATCAAGCGCCAATGCCATACTTCCCTCCTTACAAGCGAGAACGAAGAGTATTGTCGGGGACTGTTATAAACGATCCATCCATACAGGCGCTAGAGCTATGCGAACCTCGAAGACCGCGGGCGGGAACCCTGCGGAATCCTTCTTGAGCGGAATAAGAGTCAAGTGTGGGCGTCAGTCCGATTTCGCCGTACCCCGACAAAATTTTACAATCAGGAAAGCTAGACGATTTGTCGGCACGTTTCTCAAAGAGCTTCCAGGCTGCCCTTTCATCCGACGGCGTGACATGGAGCGGAACCACACGCTTCGGATCCGGGAGAGTGTTACCGACGAGGCGGGCGATACGGTAGCCGAGGCGCACTCGCGTGAGGATGGCGGTTTCGTCGAAGATATAAGTTCAGGTGCCACATGGGTATCAAGAATGGCTTGAAGGCGTTCGGGATCAGGAGCGCTTCGTTCATCGTTGTTCTTGCCCGTACAACCAGCGGTCATGAGCCTTGCCACTTGCTGCTGAACCTCACCCTCTCCCGGCAATTGTGCTCGGGTCCCTCTCCTCGGGGACGGAGGGGCGCTGTGAGAATCTGGCGAAGCATTCCGGAAAGACTGACGCCCTCCCCTTCAGCTATATTTCTTTAAGGTTCCATATGGCCATTCTGCCAATAATACTTGAGTGTGAGGAGCGGTACTCAATGTCCCTCTCTACCAGTGCCGCATGAGAGCTATCTCCATACAAATCGCAGAACAACCTTTCCGCCAAGAGCCTGTTGGAGCCGAATTGCCGCCCTCCTCCCTATCTGCTAGCCTAGGGGCACCCTCTTGAAGAGGGCACGAAAAGGTCGGGATGGTGACTCTACAGGAAAAACTGCAAAAAATCCGGGCAGAACTCCAACACCGTTTTCTCGAACGACACGCTCTCATCGATGGCACACTAGCGGCCTTGCTAGCCTCGCAGCACGTTCTTATTGTCGGCCCTCCGGGGACGGCCAAGTCGATGCTGGCAGACGAGCTGTGTCGCCGTATTACCGGGGCAAACTATTTCCAGTGGTTGCTGACAAAATTCACGACACCGGAAGAACTCTTTGGAGCGGTCAGCCTCAAAGCACTCGAAGCCGACGACTATCGCCGGGTCACGGATAACAAACTGCCCGAGGCGCATATCGCCTTTTTGGATGAAGTCTTCAAATCCAACTCCTCGATCTTGAACGCAATCCTCAGCATTATCAACGAGCGGGTCTTTCACAATGGCAAAGCGGCGGCGGCGGTCCCGCTCCTGACGCTCTTCGGGGCGAGCAATGAACTTCCCGAAGACAATGAGCTCCTTGCGCTGTACGACCGCTTTCTGCTGCGCTTCGCCGTGGACTATATCCAGGAGGACTTTCGCTTTCTACATATGCTTCAGACCCAGAGGCCGGCTGAACGCACGACGCTGACCCTCGACGAGCTGCGTCAATTGCAAACTGAGGCGCAAGCCGTCACCGTCCCTGATGCCGTTCTTGGGGTCATCGCCGAGGTGCGCCGGGAGCTGCGGACACAAGAGGTTCTGGCGTCCGACCGTCGCTACCACCAGAGCGTCGGGCTGCTGCGAGCCGTCGCCTGCCTGGATGGACGCCGTACCGTCGCCGAAACTGATGTCTTCTTTCTTGAACACGTTTTGTGGAGGGAGCCGTCAGAGCAGGTCGCCGTGCATACCGTGATCCATGGCTTGGTTCATGGCTATGAGGACGAGGTGCAGGAATTGCTGTTTCAGACCAGAGAGTTGCGCGACTATGCCGAGCGGCCTTGGGAGGACACGGAGCAGCGTGCCCGCGCTATTATCGAGGCGCATACCAAGATTCGGAATATTCTGACCAAGGTGGAGGAAATCCACCAGCACGTCCAGGAGGTTGGGCGGGCCATCGATAAGGTTGAGAGAGCAAAACAGGAAATTCAAGAGATCCAGGGCCAGTTATTAGCTAGGCTTTGAGCCGCCCCAAATAGCATCATGCCTCGTCGGCGCACCAGGAAAAAATCCCAGTTCAGCTTCCCTCCGCCAGACCCTCTGCCGGATAATGTGCACTGGGTCGAGAGCGATTCGTATGACCGGACGGTCTATGAGCAACTCCGAGCCGCATCTCCCTCTTTACGGAGCCTTGAAGAGAGCGGGGCTCCTCTCTTGCCCCACTTTCGGGCGCTTTTGTACGACCTCTTTTGCGCACTCTTCAAGTATAATGTCGTCTTTTTCAAAGCGGACGCCGTACTCCCCAGTGCAGCGGTGAACTGGGAGTTCCTTACCGCACTGCATAGCGGCGAGTTGACGAATTTGCTGCGAGAAGCCACCGTCCTGGACGAAGGGCAGGCCGGGCTGGCCACCGTACTCTTAGGTGAAGGGGCCCTCCGTCTGCTGAAATCCGAAAAGACGCTGACCCGGCGCGACTTACTTGATGTCTGGAATGTAGAGAGGCAAGAAGCGCTGGTACAGCAGCGCACCAATGAAGCCCGGAATGCAAAAGATCTCGCCGAACAAGCGGACGCTGCGGAGGAGGTCTCACAAGAAGCCAAAGAGAGGCTCGAGCAGACGGCCGAGCGTATGGCCAGTCAGGCACGGGCGGAAGGCACCCGT
This sequence comes from uncultured Binatia bacterium (SeqCode), assembly GCA_965116085.1. Lineage (GTDB taxonomy): Bacteria > Desulfobacterota > Binatia > Bin18 > Bin18 > Bin18. The sequence continues at coordinate 1,143,593 of OZ220487.1, read as the reverse complement.
CTGCAACGCCTAGCCAAACAACTCAACCAGGATCTGTCCCGGGTACGGCAGGAAACCTGCAATCGTTTTCTCAAAGAAGTGATTACGGTCACCCAAAATCTCGACGACGCAACCCGAGAGGCCAAGTCGTGGAGGCTGACCGTTGGTGGCGGCCACCAATCCTCCCCCGGCCGCCAGATTGAGCTGGGGAGGCGGCTGGCTGGCAACGACAAGCTCAAAAAGCTCGCCGCCATGATCGGGCGGATGAAGCACCACGCGCTCGCCCTGCGACGGAGGAATTTTGAACGCGCCAATGACGAGGTCTTCGAGGTGGGCGTTGGGGCAGAACTCAGCCGCTTGCTCCCCCACGAGTTGCTGAGCCTGCAGCACCCCCTGTTACGCCAGGACTTTATCCGGCGCTTTGTGGATAACGAGCTTTTACAGTATACCCTGCACGGGGTGGAAGCGCAGGGCAAAGGTCCGCTCATCGTCTGCCTTGACGGCAGCTCATCCATGCAGGGGGACAAAGAAGTCTGGGCCAAGGCACTCACGCTGACGCTTCTTGAGATTGCCCGACGCGAACGGCGCCGGTTTCGAGCGATTTGTTTCTCGTCCGCGAACGCACCCCTGTACAGCGTAGATCTCAATACGCGGGTGCGCTATGAAGCGGACATCGACAAGGTTCTGGAGTTGGCCGAATACTTCCCCGGCGGTGGGACCGATTTTGAAAAACCCCTTGACGCAGCCCTAGACTGTCTCCAGGAATCTCGTTTCCAGCGGGGTGACATCGTGTTTGTCACCGATGGCGAATGTCGGGTCCACGAAGAATGGGCTGAACGCTTTGCCACAGAGAAGGGCGCCCTCGGCTTCTCGCTCTTCTCTATTCTGATCGACGTTGGCGCCAGTTCATTGGGTTCGCTCAAGCCTTTCAGCGATAAAGTTACAACCGTCTCTCAACTGACTAGCAAAGAGGCCGGAGACGTGTTTGTCAAATTGTAACGAGGAAAGGGAGCGTTTCGGTATGACTGCCTTGGCTGGGCTGCGGATGCTCGACCTGACTGACTGCAAAGGGGCCATGTGCGCCAAACTCTTTGGCGATATGGGGGCGGATGTCATCAAGATCGAACCCCCGGAGGGGGACGCTGCCCGGCGCATTGGTCCCTTTCTCAATGGCCAGCCCCACCCCGAGCGGAGCCTGTTGTTTTGGTTCTATAATACCAGCAAACGGGGCATTACCCTTGATCTGAACCAGCAAGCCGGCCGGGAGTTGGCCAAGCGGTTGGCAGCAGAAGCGGATGTGCTGGTCGAGTCAGCCGAGCCAGGCACCCTCGCCCGGCTCGGCTTGGGCTATGACGAACTCAAGCAACTCAACCCCAAGTTGGTGCTCACTTCAATTACGCCTTTTGGACAGACTGGGCCCTACCAATCCTACCGCTCCTCGGACATGGTGGCCGAGGCCCTAGGTGGCATGATCTGGCCCAACGGTTTTCCCAATGAGCCCCCGCTGCATGCTATGGGCCTGCAAGCCTACCATAGCGCTTCCTTTTTTGCCGCCACCGGAACACTGTTGGCCCTATGGACGCGGGATAGCATCGGCGAGGGCCAGTGGGTGGACGTGAGTATACAGGAAGCCGTCGCCGGGGCGGTGGAGCATATCGCACCGTTCTATCATCAGGGACTAGGCATTGAGAGTCGGCGCGGCAGTCTGCACTGGAGTCGCTATTTCCGTGTGGCTCGGTGTCGCGACGGTTATGTCATGCACTGCTCGTTGGGAGATTGGACCTCGCTGGTCGAATGGGTCAAAGGCGACGGAAAAGCCCAGGATCTTGAGGACGCACGCTGGGGAGATCTGACCTATCGAAAAGACCATGCCGAACACCTGTTCGATATCCTTGATGACTGGGCCGAAGACTACAGCGTAGCCGAACTCATGGAAGGCGCCCAACTCCGGCGTATTCCGTACGCCATGGTCCGACCGCCCGAAGCCTTGGTGGACGACCCGCAGTTGAACGCCCGTGGTTTTTTCTCCGCCATTGAGCACCCAGAGTTGGGTCGCACGGTGCAATACCCTGGCGGCCCCATTCGTTTTACGGCGACACCGTGGCGCATTGCCCGTCGCCCCCCTCTCTTGGGCGAACACAACAGTGAGGTATATGGGAACGAACTCGGCATTGGGGCGGACCGTCTTTCCGCCCTGAAGCAGGCTGGCGTGATTTGAGTTCTCAGCTCGACTTTGTACAAAATTACCTCACGTCCATGTCCAGAAGATCTCGTTTTTGGCGATTTCGTCGAGGGCCTGTTCGAGCGGGAGCACGAGGCCCCCCATGTCTCCGCCGTCCTGCCAGGACTGGCGCCAGGACCAGTAGCGCCCCCTCATCGTGTCCCCTGAGCCTGTCGGCGGGAGCCTTGCGATCGGTGCCTGCGGGGCCGTGAGATACAGATTGTAGCCGCCGCGCCCCCTGGGTGACCGTCCCGCCCCCGCCCCTGGATTTGTTGACCGCTTCGATGCGCGCCAGACAGGGGTCGGAGGCGGCCATGAAGCAGTGATAGCGGATGGGAGGGCTTCTGTCGCTGCCGCGCTGCTGATTCACCCGGTCGCATGCGGGCGCCCTTGCCTGCCGGATGCTTCTGGATCCGAAGGGTCGTCATGACACATTGCGACGACCCTTCGAGCGCCAGCGGCGATCCGGTTCCGCCGTTCCTGATCGACTGGCGGGAGCCCTTTCGAGGCGCCTTCTCCTCCCCGACCTGGCGGCGGGGGGCGGGGCTGGTCATGGGAGCGGGGCTGGCGCCGGGCAAGAGCACCGTGTCGGCCTGCCTGCGGGTGACCGGGCGGGCGCTGTGCGAGACCTTCTCGTCCGACCCTCAGGTTCTCAATCGCGCCCGCTGGGACCCGCGTGACCTTTCACGCCGGCTCGTGCGCGTGCTGGTGGCGCGGCTTGCCGGGCAGGGACCGATCATCATCGGGCTCGATGACACCCTCGAGCGCCGCTGGGGCGCGCGTCTCAAGGCGCGCGGCATCTAGCGCGACCCGGTGCGTTCCCGCCATGGCCATTGCGTCAAGACCCGCGGGCGGCGCTGGCTCAGCTTCATGCGGCTTGTCCCGCTGCCCTGGGCGCCGGGCATCAGGGCCCTGCCCTTCCTGACCATCCTGGCCCCGTCCGAACGCTTCGCCGCCAGGCAAGGCCGGCGGCACAAGCAACTCACCGCCTGGGCGCGACAGGGCATGCGTCAACTCCTTCGCTGGGTCCCGCACCGCGCGAGCGTCTGCGTCGCCGACAGCAGTTTCGGAACCCACGAACTCGCCTGGCGCCTCGGACAGCGCGCAACCCTCATCAGCAGGCTGAGGCTTGATGCCAACCTCTTCGCGCCCCCGCCGCCGCGCGACCCGAACAAACGCGGTCGACCCCGGCAAAAGGGGCCGCCCCTGCCCAAGCTCCAGACCCGCCTTGACGACCCCGCTGCCCGCTGGCCAAGCCTCACGCTTCCGCGCTGGTACGGAAGTTCGAAGGAAAAGACACTCCAGATCATCTCCGATACCGCGCTCTGGTATCGTCCCGGCACCCCTCCCCAGGCCATCCGATGGGTGCGGGTGCGCGACCCGGAAGGCGCGCGCGACCCGCAGGCGTGCTTCTGCACCGACACCCACATGGCGCCGGCCAAGATCCTCGCCCCCTTCGTGCGGCGCGGGCAGGGCGAGGTCACCTTCCAGGAACTGCGCGCCCATCTCGGGCGCGAAACACAACGCCCGTGGTCACACGCGGCGAGCGCACGACCCCCCCCCCGTCCTCTGCGGGCTCTACAGCCTCGTCTGCCTCTGGGCCACAGACCTGCTCTCGACAAACCCCCTGTCCTACGCCGCCGCCTGGTACCAGCAAACCCGCGTCACCTTCTCCGAGGCCATCGCGGCCATCCGATGCCAACTCTGGCTTGGAAACAATTTATCGCGCTCCCCGCCACACCGGGAACCAAACATAATTCCGCCCGACAAGATCAGGCGGATGCAGTACGCCCTCTGCTGCGCAGCCTAATGCACAAAGTCGAGCTAAGAGACCGTTTGAGAATAGGGTTGCGGAGATATTCGGGATGTGATTCACGCTTTTGAGGTGGACCCGAGAGCCGCGCGGCCGGCGGGCCGTGAGCGAGCGGAAGCCGCAGCGTTCTCCGAGCGCTCTGCCCGCTGAGGAAGGGGCTCGGAGAGCGCCGTGGTGGCCGCGGCCGGCGCCGCGGGGCCGCCAGCCGGGCGTAGACCGTCGCGCGGGTCGGAACGCCCTCCGTTCCATGCCGCGCCCGGGTGGCGGCGGGCGGCAGCGTCCGCAGGCCTGTCCGCCGTGGCCGACGGGGGAGGGGTGGTTCCGGCGCTTGGTGCGGGGGAGGCGGTTTCGGCCCTTTCCCGCCAGTGCGTTGAGGCGTGACCGGGAGCGGGTCGGGCGCACGGCCAGTCCGTCGGCCGGGGGCATCGACAGCCAACCGGTCAAAGCCCCCGCGCCCGGTGCGCAGCTGATCCTCGACGCCAGGCGCCAGCGTTGGCCTTGGGGCAAGCCTCCGTGCGCCGACGGGGCTTACGACAAGACCCCACTCCTGGCTAAGACGGCCTTCCTCGACTTCGTCCTTGAGGTCGTGCGCCGTCTCACCGACGCACCGGGCTTCAAGCGTGTGCCCCGCCGAGGGGGTGTCGAGCGCACCTTTGGGTGGCGTACCCGGTGGAGACGCCTAGGGCGAGACTCTGAACACCGCCTCGACGGCTCCGCAGCTATGAGCCCTGTGGCCTTGGGAAGCCACCTGCTCCGAAGAATCGCCCATTGAACACATTCTCAGACGGACTCTAAGGAGTACTGGGGGTTTCCCCAGGCTGTCCGACCGATGCTCGACCTTCCGTTTGCATTTCGTCACCGACCGCAAACAAACCGCCAGCCGTCCGCTCACAGATGGTGCGCGCCACTCTTGATGGCGGGGTCCGGGCCGTTCAGTTCCGAAAATTAAGGACATCGAAAGCCACGGGCTGTACGCATTCACCGAGCAGCTTCGAGTGTCGACCACACGCTATCAGGCGCACCTGCGGGTCAACGACCGCCTTGATGTCGCCTTGGCGACCGAGGCCGACGGCGTCCATCTCGGATAGCACTATTTGCGGTCAACGACGCCCGCCGCCTGCTGGGATCCGGGAAATTCATCGGCGTTTCAACCTAATTCCCGGCTCGCAATCACTACGGCCCAGGGGGCCAACTTTACTTGTCTTCGGCCAGCCTATCACACCCCACGCATCCTTGATGCAGAGAGCGAGGCCGGGCCGGTCTGCATCGGTCGGGAGTTTTCCGTTGCGTGACAGATGGTGGGGCCTGACCCGGCCTGTGGCCGCGGTCCCCGCGCGCGGGTCTCGCATTGTCCGTTCAAAAGCGTCGTTCCGTTCCCCGGGACGGACGGCGCCCGAGGGAACAGACAACGGAGACACGCCCATGCGCCTCCAGGCCCCCAGCAACGAGCGGACGGTCCGCCGCCCCTTCAGGGAGAAAAAACCCGGACGCTACGGCCGGACCGTCCTCGACAGGGACCTGCCCGCCTGCGGCTTCACTGTCGCCAGGAACGGGACCAAGACCTTCTTCGTCCGGGCCCCGCGTCCCGGCGGCGTCCCGAAGACCGTCCTCGGCACCGCCGACGAGATGACTGCCGCCGAGGCGAGGGAGAAGGCCAGTGCCGCCATCGCGGAAGCCGGGGCCGACCGCGAGACCGGCCCGCTGTGCGCCGACTTCGCGGCCGACTTCATGCGCCGCCAGGGCCGGCGCTGGAAGCCCTCCACGAGGGCGGGCAACGCCCATCTGACCGAGCGCGGCCTCGTGCCCTTCTTCGGTGCGCTGCCCGTCACCGGGGTCGACCGCGCCGAGGTGCGGCGCTGGTTCGATTCCCTCAGCGGCCCGCCCCCGGCAGCGCCAACCGGCCCCTGCCGGTGCTGTCGGTGCTGAGGCGGCAGGCGGCACTCCGGGACCTGCGCCCGCAGGGCTCCAACCCCTGCCGCAACCTGCGGCGCGACAGGACGGCGCCGCGCGAGCGCTTCCTGTCCCTGGACGAGTTGAAGCGCCTCGGCTTCGTGCTCGACCATACGGAAGACCGGCAGGCCGCCGCCGTCCGCCTGCTGCGGTTCACCGGCGCCCGGTCGTCCGAGAGCGCCGGCCGGCAAGGGGACTGGATACGCGACACCCGCGCGGTGCTGCCCGATAGCAAGACCGGGCCGAAGGCGATCCAGCTTCCACCGCCTGCACGGGCCGTCCTGAATGGCCTGCCGCGCGAAGGACGCTTCGTCTTCCCGAACAGAAAGGGCGACGGCCCGATGACCGACCTCGGGCTGCGCTGGCGGAAACTGCGCAATCTCGCCGGGCTGGACGATGTCCGCATCCACGACTGCCGACACACGTTCGCCTCCCATGCCGTGATGAGCGGACTCGACCTCTCCGCCGTCGGCCGCCTGCTCGGCCATGCCGATGTCGCCTCCACCGAACGCTACGCCCATCTCGCCGACGAACAGGTCCGCGAGGCGGCCGGGCGCACCTCCGGCATCGGCCACGAGGCCATGACCGGAAGCGGGAAGGAGGGCACACGATGAGCGGCGGCAGGCAGCGTATCCGGCTCACCGGGAAGGCCGTCGCCGCCGCGACGCCGGCGGAACGGGCATACACCCTGTGGGACAATCGGCTGGCGCATTGCGGGGTCCGGGGGCAGCCCTCCGGCGGCCGGTCCGGGATCGTTCAGACCCGCGTGACAGGCCGCAGGCGCAAGATCACCCTCGGGCGCTTCCCCGAACCGCCTCTCGACGCGGCCCGCCGGGAAGGCGCGGCCGTCCTCGCCCGCCTGTGGGGCGGCGAGGACGGGACGCCGCCGCGCAAGGAGAAGGCACCGCTGTTCCGGGACTTCGCCGCCCGTTACCGCTCGCGGCGGAAACACCGCTGGAAGCCGTCGTCGCTCAAGACCTTCGCCAGCTCCCTGAAGAACCGCCTGAGGCCGCATTTCGGCCGGCGCCGACTCGACGCCATCGACCCTGCGCGGGTCTCGGCCTGGTTCGACGCGGCCGGCGCGGACCGGCCCGGCGCGGCCAACCGCGCCTTCGAGATCCTCCGCGCCATGCTCAGGACGGCCCGGCAGTGGGGTGACTTGGGCGAGCAGGCCCCCGATGCCTGCGCCAACATCGTGAAGAACCCCCGCAAGCCCGTCGCGCGTTATCTCGACCGCGCAGAGCTGGAGCGTCTCGGCGCGGTGCTGGACCGGCACCGGGAGGAACACCCCTGGCCGGGGGCGGCCATCCGGCTGCTGACGCTCACCGGGGCGCGGCTCTCCGAAATCCTCAACCTCAAATGGGACGAGCTCGGAGAGCTGACCGGAGACGGCGCGAGCGTGCGCATCGAAGCCTCCAAGACCGGCCCGCGCACCATCTGGCTCGAACCCGAAGCGGCAAGGCTGGTCGAGGCGCTGCCGCGGCCGGGTGGCCGGGAGCGGGTATTTCCCGAGACCCTCACATCGGCAAGGCTGTACACCTCCTGGGGCGGCATACGGGATGAAGCCGGACTGCCTGGCCTTCGCATCCACGACTGCCGCCACACCTGGATTTCCCAGGGCGTCATGAACGGCGTCAGGCTCACCACCGTCGGACGGCTGCTCGGACACCGCAAGCGGGAGACCACCGCGATCTACGCCCATCTCGACGATGGCGCGCTGCGCGACGCCGCCGTCATCGCGCAAGCAATGGGATACAAGGCCGAGGCACCTCCAATGCCGGACGAGGCGGAGCACGGCGACGTATTGGCCGACATGCCTGTGCCGTCAAGGCCCGGTGCGCCGGTCTCGCCGGAGAAAGGGCGATCCTCCCTCCGGGTCAGATCTGGGAATCCCCTGCCGTCGGCGTCGGATGGCGCGAAGCCGGAAAGCCATGCGGGGGCGCCGCCTACGCACCCGAGCTTGGACTGGTTGTAACCCTGCCCTTCCGCGTTCGATGCGGATGCCTGGCCGAAGGCGAAGCGGGTTTTCTGAAGCCCCGGCGCGGTCGGGGGACCTTCAGTGTTCACGCCGGAGCTGGCGGAGAAGACGACGACATTGCTGGAAGGGGGCCTGAGCGGCTCTGCGGTGGCCCGGGTTCTCGGCGTGTCGGCACCTTCGGTCAACAAGTGGCAGCGGCAGGGGCTGATCGGCAACGCGGAGGCGGGTCGGGAGCGCGGCAGCTCGGTAGTGGCGGTGCCGCCTGACGCATTCGGCTGATGCGATGCCGACCGGAGAAATCTAGGCGACCACGGCCGCTACAAGTAGAGAGGGTCGTCGAATCATCCGTTTTCCCCTAATACCGGAGCCCGCGACCGCAGGAAATGGAGCGGCAGGACCCTGCAAGCCGGCAAGCGGTTGAATTCGACCGCCACGGCAAATGCAGGCCTCTCCGACATCCCCGATCCCTTCTCTCCAATCGTTCCACTTGCATATATCCAATCTGGATTATGCTTCCAACGAGAACCGAATATGGAGGACATCATGCAAGCTCGTGCCGTGCCGGAGACGGCAGTCGACCGGAGAGGGTTGTCCGGTGCCGCCCTGCGTGCCTTCTTCCGTATTGCCTCGCTCTGGAGCCTCTCGGTGGACGAGCAGATGGCGCTTCTCGGCGTCACGGCACGCTCGACCTTCTTCAAGTGGAAGAAGGACCCGAAGGCAGTCCTTCCGAAGGACACGCTGGAACGCATCTCGTACATACTGGGCATCTACAAGGCACTCCAGATCCTGCTGCCGGACGAGACGGCGGCGGACGAGTGGGTGAAGCGGTCGAATACGGCGCATTCCTTCGGGGGCCGGTCGCCGCTCGAAAGGATGCTGTCGGGCCAGGTCGCGGACCTGTTCGTCATCCGGCAGTATCTCGATGCGCAGCGCGGCGGCTGGGCATGAGTCTCCCTGCCGCCAGGGTCGAATGGAAGCCGTGCTGGCGGATCATCCCCAGCCGCTTTCCGCCCATCGAACTTTTCGAGCGGGTATCCGATCCCGGCGATCTGGAGGCAATCTACGAGCTTGAGTCGCTGACCAATCCCCGGCTTCGGGACGAGGTCGGAGACATCCGCCTCGTTCCCCCCGAAGACCGCGTCAGCGGTCCGGATTCGAGCGTGATCATGGCGGCGTTCACACATCTGAACCCGGAGGGCAGCCGTTTTTCCGACGGCTCGTGGGGCGTCTTCTACGCCGGCAACGACCTCAAGACCGCCATTGCGGAAACCAGGCATCACCGGGAGCGGTTCCTACGCGACGCTGCGCAGGCCCGCATGGAATTCGACATGCGGGTATATGCCGTCGACCTGGACGGCGAACTGCATGACCTGCGGGGCCGGCAATCCGACTACCCGCTGGTCTATCGCGAGGACAGTCATGCCGCCGGGCGGCATCTGGCGGGAGTTCTGCGCCCGGAGGGCTCGAACGGCATCGTCTATGACAGAATCCGCCGGGAGGGTGGCGAATGCGCGGCCGTGTTCCGGCCCCGTCTCCTCTCGAACTGCCGCCAGGAACGCCATCTCAGCTACGTCTGGGACGGCGAGCGGGTGACGCATGTTTACGAAAAGCGGGCCCTGCAATGAGTGGCGCCGCAACGGGCCATCCCGGGACGCTGGAAAGGGTGATCGCGATGAAGCCATCGGCAGAGCGCAGGACTGTTGTCGATCAGGGCGCATAGCCAAAGACCCCGCCTAACGCTCCCCGATCAGATCCATGCCCGCCACAAACTCAGACCTCGACACCCCGCGGTCTTCGGCGGATGCATACAAACCGTGCCCAGTTCTCACCTGACAGGTTCGCTCAAGGAGTTTTGCCACGAGCGCGGGAACCCTACGCCTCAATGCATTGGTCTATATGACTTGCGGTTGGTCTATATGACTTGCGGTTGGCATTATTTGTGCGGTGTTGCCCGTTTGTAGGAATCAGGGAGTCCGCCTCAGTCGGTGATATAGGCTAACAGCTCAGGGTGGTATTCCGCGATGAGCGCCTTCGTGAGCTGTTCACCTCGACGGCTCAGCTTATCGATCCATTCCTCGGACATGGCTGAAAAATCCGTGGGATAGGCATAAGCCTCCTCACGCGTGACTAAATCCCCCGGAGGGAACTTTAAGCGGGCTGTCGTTCTGGCCAAGATAGGGCAGCAAGAATCCTTTCAGTCGCCCGGCCTGCGCCAGGTCGAAAAGGCGCTTCATCGCCGCGTTCTGGGCACGGTTGTGGATGCAGGCAAAGGCGCTGGTAAGGCGCGCGAGAAGAACTGGCTCGGCGGATCGAATCGCAAGCCGTATCCGGCGCGGCAGCAGATGATGCTGTCGGTCCCGGTGACATTCAGGCTGATCTGCGGGTCGCGATCAGGCCAGAGCGGCGCAAGGCCCAGATTGTCGTAAACGCCACCGTCGGTCAGCGTGCCTCGCTCTTCGCGGCGACTCCCCTCCCTTTTGTTAAAAGGTAGCGCTTCATCCAGCGCGGGCAGCAGCGCCGGGTACGCGACCGAGGCTGTCACCGAGAGCGCAAGGGAAACATCCGGATCGGCAAGTTCGCCCAGCCGCCACGATCCAGAACTTTGCCGCGAAAAATAGAAAGCCGAACCGGTCCTGAGGTCAGCCGCGTTGATGATGAGAAGCGGGCCGGACCTTGGTAGGTCGCGAAGGCGCATTCCTTCGAACACGTCGTCGAACACGCGGCGCAGTATTGTAGTCCTGCTGGCGAAGCGGCGCACCGGCGCATGCAGTGCCTCGCTACGCCAGGCCCTTCGACGATCAGAGGGGAATAGCAGCGATACCGCCCAGGTCGCCCACGAAATTGTCAATATGACAGCATTGACGATAAGCAGAATCGCCAAGCAATAGAGTGCCCGCAGACCTTCGGTCGTGGTGAACGCCTTGCAGATCGCTGGTTGTATCAGCCCTTGGGCGAGAAGCCACTGCACCCGGTCTTCAAATTCGGGGAACGATCCCTGGTGGGCTGCGTAAAGGGCACCGATTACGCTTCCGCCGGAAACGGTCGAGATCACCTTGACCTCGCCGAGTATCCCGACCTCCTGCAGGGCTCGCAGGCAGCCGAGATGAAAGGCGACCGCGCGCGATCCCCCTCCCGACAGGGCAAGACCGATATTCGTGCCCTTCATGCGCCACCGCCCTTCCCGTAATTGGCTGCGGCGCATTTAGCCCCTGCTGGTTCGGCCTGAGTGTTCGCCAAGATGACGGTGACGCCCTGATCGCCCGCGATCAGCATCAAGGCGGGCAATGTGTCCATGTCAAAGAGCGCCGCCAGCCAATCGATCTGGGACAGGTCGGTCTCACTCGGCAGGGCCGCGACACGGGGCGGATGCGAATGCCATTCCCCGACATACCGCACCTGCCCGCGCGTCAGCTCATACACCCGGTCCAGGTATTCCTGGACGCCCGCCGTGCCGCGCTGGTAGCCGTACGCGCTGGCCTTGCTGTCCGGCGGCGCAGGCGCAGCATCCACCAAGTGGATACGCTTTGCCGGGATATCGACCATCCCGGTCAGCACACCACCGGTTTCTTCGGGCAGGCACGCGGCCCGCATGTCGATAATGCGGTCGGTTAGGCCTCGTCGGTCGAGACGGTCCATTCCCCGATGTCATAGCTCTGCGTCGGCGTAACGGCAGGCTCGTGAACGTTCACCGCGCCGGATTCGCGCAGAGACCATATCCTGATCGTGGCGCTGTCCTGATCGGCAGCTCCGGCGAGGCCGCCGGCAACAAGGCCGCTGAGGGTCAGGACGCGCGATTGCGGAATGTGGCTGGTGATGGCACGACAAGCCCCGGTATAGACATAGGATCCGGCGGCGGGGCAAGATGGCCGGCAAGCGCGTCATCGCGGAGGATGAGGCCGAGATACTGCGCATCAAGGTCGCGCAGCGTGAGCGAACGGTCGGCCGGCTCGGCAAGGAGTACGGCCGCGTCCCCCGCCGGATTGAAGAAAATGCTGGCGCGGCGCGCCGTTGCGGGATGATCGGAAAGATAGCGCTCCACAGGAAGCGCGGCCGTGGCGTCGATGATAAGGTCGGCTTGCGTGAGCGCCAGGTCGATCTTGGCGCGCGCGGCACAGCCAGTCATCACGTTCGCAAAGATCGGGCGGGCGACGGGCGCGCAGTCCTCCAGCGTGGAGGTAAGGACGTTGGCGACAAAGGACGCCTTTTCACTCGTGATATCGGGGCTGCGGGCAATGTGCCGCGCGAGATTGTGCGGCAGCAGGCGATCGTCATCAATGACGATCCAAAGGAACCGGCCCTCGCGCACAAGGCAGTCGGCGATGTGCGATCCGATCGCCCCGGCACCCACGATAACGGCCTGGCGGTTATCCTCGATATCGCGGCCCGAGATTCGGGTGGCCAGCCTGCGGTCGAACTCGTAATGCACTTCTAGGGACTGTACCGCGAGCGCGCGAACCGCATCGGGGTCGACGCCTTGTGGTACCAGCGGCTTGACGAACCCGACGTTGCTGCCTTCCTCCGGCCTCGCCGACATGGCAACGCCCAGCGCGACGGCAATCTCTCCGACCGATTTGTCTGTAATGAAGGCCCGCAAATCGGTTCCGTCCTGCGGCGCACCGTCCGGCGCGATGATGGGCATTTCCAGGATCACTGCGAACCGCGCGTTGATTCGCCAGGCGGGAGGCGTCTGTTCGGAAAGCCAGCCGGAAAATTGACCGCGCAGGTCTTCGAACAGGTCTACGCCGCGCTTCTCCAGCATGTTGGCAAGGCTACCGAGATTGTCCGGCGCGAACGCCAGTCGTTGCATCTTCTCCGGTGCGATACTGTATGCGGCAAGGCAGATCGGCTCGATCTTCTCGATCGGCTCGCACATGTCTTGGACAGGGCGGACGCGCAGTGTCTGGCGGTGCTTGGGATCGTGCACGCCGATTAGATCGAGGTCGGCGGCGCAGCTTAGCGCATCGCGCGAAATGACCAAGCTTAGCGAACTGCCGAGTATCGGCGGGTCGAGCGGCTGTCGTGCGTCGTGCAACTCGCCACGTCCGGCGCGCGAAAACCACAATAATATGCGATGGATAAATTCGGCCGGTGTCCAGGTCAGGCGCGCCTCGACCCAAGCGCGGTCGTCGATGCAAATGGCGCGCGGCGCACCCTCAGCCGATGGCCGAAGGCGTCACCCCGGACGGCACCCAGATGGCCGACGAACGCGAGAGCCTCCTCTGAGGCTTCGTCAACATGCTCCACGCTCAGACACAGCGCCTCGACCGCGCCGCCGACAGGCTCACCCCCGAACTCCGCGACCTCCAGCGCACACAGGACGGCACCGAGATCAGGTCGCTGGAGATGGAGCTCACGACCGACCGCGCGCGGTGCCTCGGTGACCGACGCGACGCCTTCGAGACCTTGCGCAACGAGGCCGCCGAAGCCTACCGCGTCGAGACCGGCGACACCTGGCGGCCCCGGCCCGGATCGCACACCAGCCAGACCGGCCATCTGACCTCCACCGCCATCGACGCCCGCGACTTCGTCCGCGCCCGCAAGGACCGCAAGACCCAGGCCCACCTGCCGCAGGGCACCCTCGTCGCCAGCGCCGGCGGCAAGGACATCGCCAACCCGGCGGCGGTCATTGAGCGCCTCGACAAGGTCCGCGCCAAGTATGCCGACATGGTGCTCGTCCACGGCGGCGGTCCCGGCGTCGAGAAGATCGCCACCAGCTGGGCAGAGCGCAACGGCGTCCACCCAGATCGTCTGCAAGCCCGACTGGGACCGCCATGGACGCGCCGCACCCTTCCGCCGCAACGACGAACTGCTCAACCTCCCGCCGAAGGGCGTCATCGCCTTCCCCGGCTCCGGCATCACCGAGAACCTCGTCGACAAGGCGCGGCAGCTCGGCATCCCGGTGCAGCGCTGCGCCGCGTAGCCTCCACCGCCCCGACGGGCCGCGTCCTCGCTCCGGCGGCGGTGCGGTCCTTTTCCGTATGCGCACACCGCCCGCGCGGCTCGCCTTCGCGCCGCGCTCCGCGGCGGCGTAGGACTGGCGGTAGAGTTCGGGGCCGAACACCGACTCGTCCGCCATGCCCCGTACAATCCAGTCCTCATTCTTCTTCGGCCCGCCCGTGTAAATCCTGGGCGTCGCGGTCTGGTATATGCGGTACTTCGCGGGGAACCTCGCATCGTCATGGCAGAAGGTGAAATCCCGGAGCCTCTCCGTCAGCTTCGCGACCCGCCGGAGGCCTGCCGTCCGGTGGGCCTCGTCGGCGACCATAACCCGGATTTGCCGCCCGTCGCCCAGCGCCTCTGCGATACGGTGACTGGACTGGTAGATGCCGAAGATGACGCCGATGCGGTCGCCCTCTGCCGCCACGGCGCCCATCCACTCGCCAATCTCGGCAGCCTGCGTCGTGACGCGCCCCTTGATCTCGGAAACGGACGCATGTCCGAGATCCGCCGTCGGGTCCGATGCCAGGTCCTTGTCCCTCGCAACGCCTTCGTCGGAACAGACCGCCAGGGCGTTCATGCCGACAGTGCAATGCGCCAGGAATTCGGCCCGGAGCTGCGACACGAGCGCGATCGAAGGGCAGAGGACGGCCGAGACCTGTCCCGGTTCCGTGAGCCGTTCGACGATCCGCAGCGCGATGCGCGACTTGCCCGTCCCGCAAGGCAGGATGATCCGCCCCCTGGCCCTGCCGCTGCCATTCGCCCTCGCATGTTCCTGCAAGCGCGTGACGCTGCGCTCGATCGCCTCCGCCTGCATACGTTCGCGGGTCAGGCCCTCGCCGCCACCGTCGCAATCCGGGATCGGGTCGGGCCGGGCGGACCAATCCGCGTCCTGTTGTTTCTGGAGATCGCTCTCGATGTTGATTCGCTTTACAGGCTTTTGTCCTACGGTCGCTTCTGCATTGCGGCCGAGACGGACATCGCCATTGACGACCAGCCAGCGTTCCGCCCAGGCCGGGTCGGCCGAGTGCGCGAGAAAGCTGTCGAATTCCGTCTTTGCGATGTCTGCGCCGCGCCCATGTTCGTCCAGCTTCCTGGACTTGCACTGGATGGCGACGTACTTGCCGTCGCTCTTCCGCCGGGCGACGACATCGCTCCCGAGGTCCGCGGACTTCCGGCCAGGCCACTCCCCCCAGAGCTAGGCGTCGCTGATATCCCAGTCGGCGATCAGGGGAGCCCAGTCGCGCGTCAGACGTTCCAGCCATTTGCTGTCGGTATCGTGCTGGGTCGTTTCCTCGATTTCCGCCAAGGCGTCGGAAACCCGGAGTTTGGCATTGGGGGATTGGTTGTCCATGGTCATCGGCAGGGCCTCATGTGGGTCGTATATGCGGGTCGGGGCGTCGGCTGGGACCACATGACCCGGCGTCCGATGCGAAGCTCAAGACTGGCGGCCGGTCCAGGGATCCACCGTTTCGACGCCGGTGTTCCGAAATTCCGCCCGGTTGCGGGTTACGATGGCAAGGCCGCGCACGGCCGCCGCGGCGGCGAGGAAGGCGTCCGGAACATGGTCGTCCAGCGGTTCGCCACGCCGACGTTTGTCCTCCATGATCCGCGCGCAGACCTGCGCATCCGCCGCAGACCACGCCACGACCCGGTCCTCGAACAGGTCGTCGAGAAGGTCCCGGAACCGTTCGGCAAGTTCCCGTCGGCGCCGACCGGGATCGAGCCGGCCGATACCGTTGAGAATTTCCCAGACGGTGACAGAAGCGATGCCGAGTCCCTCGTCGGCGATGGAATCGAGGAAGGCGGCGACCTTCGGGTCGGGCCGCGGCCGCATCATTTCGGAAACCGCATTCGCGTCGACCAGCCATGCAAGCCGAACCGTCATTCCTCCTTCGCTCCAGAGAACGACAGCGGCCTGTAGCTAAGGCGGGCCGGCGGCGGAAGCTCGACGCCGTGCTCCTCCCCGAAATACCGCGCGAAGGCTTCGGACGGTTTCAGCCGGCGTTCGCGCTTCGCACGCGTTTCGCGGATCAGGCGGCGCACCAGTTCTTCCATCGACACCCCGGCCTGCCGGGCCTCGCGCCGCAGCCAGGACTTGTCTCCGGGGTCGATGTCGCGGACGACGATGCTTGTGCTCATGTCGGCGCCTCCGGTTCGATAACTACCACGATGCTATCGAATTATGCTATCGAATAACGAAGATGTCAAAGGGCCGGTGGCGGCGGCCTGCCGGACACCTTGTCGATGATTTGATCCGGGAAACCGGAATTTAGCGTTGCATCCCGCAGCGCTTCGGACAGTTCTGTCTCATGCCTTTCCAATTGGCGGAGCGCAGTCCCGCAGCGTTTTGATGCTCTCAATCCAGGACGGTGGTACAAACCGGTAATCGTACCATCTTATGCCGCAATCTACGGTCTCGGGCGTGCCTGTCCAACCGGGATAGAAGGTTTCGTCTGCCCAGGCCTCCAGAAACTCTTTCACCAAATGTGGAATATCACCGCCTCGAAGAGCACTCCAGGGATTGGCGGCTTTCAATGCGTCCGGGCCCGGAACCGCCAGACGAATGAGGCTGGCCTGACCATCCCTTCGGAGCAGATCCTGTCCTTCATCGCCGAGAAGTTCGTCGGCTATATGGCGATCGAATTCCGAGCCATACTCGAGGTACCAGGGCCTGTTCACACTCATGCGGATGATTCTGCATGATTCTGGTCTCCTGGCTGTAGGGAACGCACGCAAGCTCACGACGACCGGATCGCGCCTCCTCTCCCGGTGCCGCGCGGCCCGGTCCGCCTCTCCCCTCGCCCCGTGCTCCCCGCCCTCTGGTCTGTTGCCGCGCAGGGCGGCACAGGGCGCGGGTTACCGGCCCGATGTGGCACCTGGCCCCCCCCCTCTCCCCCCGGCTGCCCCGCTGGGCGCAAACCGGGGGGCTCGCCCGGGTCTGCGCGCATTTGCACCGCGAACAGATCGTACGCCTCACGCGGGCGGCCCGGTCGCTCGCCCGCCCCCTCGTCCAGGTCCCTCCCGCCGGCCCGGGGGCGCGCACACAACCGGGCCTCAATCCCTCGGCCGCTCCCGGGGCGGGTGGCCCCCCACGATGCCTAGGGGTGCCGCGGACGCTCGCCCGGCGCTCGTCTGCGCGCGCTCGCCCGGGCCCGCCCCCGCCGCCCCGGCGGGCCGCCAATTGCGGACTCGCCGGGGCCCGCCCCCCGCTCCTCCCGCGGTGCGAGGGACCGGGTGTCCGCGGGCGCCCAGCCGCGGCCCTGGGCCGTGGCACTGGGGTAGGCGCCCGTGGGGCCGCCGCGGCGCACCCGGGTGAGCCCTTAGGCGTCTGCCCGGGAGCTGTCCACGCGGCGCAATGAAATCGCGCGGGTGTGGCGTCGCTTGCAGGGATGCCGCCGCCTCTGCTCGCGATGCGAGCAACTCGATGTGCTCTTCCTCGGATGCAGCGTCTTCGCCCTCATCATTGATGCCTTGCGATAGTGGTAACAGACCCTAGTCGAACCGATGCCCCCCGTACCGGAGATGAGACCGCTTCCCCTATGGGCGCCTGGCAACGGGCCGCCCCCCTCTTCCCGCATACGCCCGACAACCGCTGAGTCTATCGGCTGTCTGGCACGTGGCATGAGACACAGGTAGAACTCAGCGTAAAGGTGAAAGAACCGCAGCATATCCCCCACCTCCAGATTCATGCTGTGGTGCTTGATGAGGCCCACCCGGGTGTCACGCCGACTGCCCCGAAGGATATTCTATCGGTCTTATACTATCCCTATAAGGGCTATTTGGTCCGAAATACCAACCATGTCTACGGCAATGATGAGCGCACAGCCTTGATTTCAACCGGGACAATCGGTGAATCCTCTGCCCCCGTCTTCCCACTCGACCCCGTCGGCAAGGGTGACAACCGAATCCGTTCGGTCAAGCCGTGATGAGTAGGCATGATGTCCCCGATGGAGAGCGTGTCGCCAGTTTTTCCGGAGGGGCCGGAGCCAGATGTCCTTCCTGGGCTGGTCGCGTCTCGTGTGTCGGTCGTATCGGCCCCGCCCCTGGGTGGTACCGACGGGGGTCCAGCCGGATGCCTTGTAGAGCGCGCCGGTGAAGCGCGGGGTCTCGACGAAGGTCTCGATGAGCACGGGGGTCGTGTTGTCGCGCTCGGCCCAATCGTCGGGCAGTTGCCGGCGCACGCGCGAGAGGAGGTGCGAGCCCAGGTTCGGGATGGCGATCCAGGGCAGGATCAGGAACCTCGGGTTGTCGACCACGAGCGGGAGGTTCTTCTCGCGCATTTGGGGCGTCCATCCGATGAAGCGGTCGCGGGGCGCGAGCTTCCGGGCGGCGGTGGAGAAGCCGAGCATGGCCAGCGGCCAGCCGGCGCGGTCGTGGACGGCGTAGCGCCTCTGGGCGCCGACCAGGGTCTTGTAGCCGAGGTAGTGGTAGCGGGCGATGAACTCGTTCCACTGCTTGCCCTCACGGGTATAGCGCACGACCGGCCGCAGGCTGAGGGGGCGGACTGCATCAAGGGGGGGGGGCGGCGCCGGGAACAGCGGCGGCGCGGTGTCGGGTCCGAAGACAAGGGGCCGCCGCGCGGGCCGCGGCCATTTCGGCGGCGGCAGGACGATCAGGCCGTCCTTGTGCATGGCCAGCATGGTCACCCTGGCCAGCATGTCCTTGAGCCCGCCGTCAGGCTTGAACCAGCCGATGCGCCGGCAGAACTCCCTCGACAGGGCAGGGCGGGTGGGCGGCGGGGCGGCGGCGATCAGCGCGCGCAGAAGCGCCATCTCCTTTGCGGTGAAGTCCCGCCCGTAGTAGCGGCACTCGCCCTCGCCGATCATTCCGGCGCCCTCAGGGCGCGCTTGCGTTTCTCGCTCATCGACCCTGGCAGCCAGGGCGAGAGATCCGGCGGTGGGCGGCCGCCGGTGGCCGCGCAGGCGGCGAGCCACGCCTCCCGCCCCCGCCGGCCGTCGATGCCGGTCAACGAGAGAGGGCGGACCACGGAGTACATCTGCGCCGTGAACCGGGCGCCGGACTCGCTGTCGGAGCCGAAGGAGAGCCGTCTTCCGATGACGGGCCCTCGGAGCGCGCGCGCGGCGGCAGGGTGGTCCAGGGGAACCGAGGGCCGGTCGACGAAGACGCTCAGCCCTTCGCGGTGCTTCCGCAGCGCGCGCAGCGGCTTCCCCTTGCGCAAGCCGGGCGTCAGGCTGGCGAGCTCCTGTGCGGCGTATGCGCACAGGCCCTCGACCTCCGCTTTCAACGTGCGCGGCGCCTCGGCGAACGCCGGCGTCTGGCGTTCCCGAGCGGGGTCGTAATGGGCAAGCCGCGCCTCGTTCAGCTTGTCGATCGACGCGAAGCGCTCGATCCACCCCTGGCACCAGCGCGTGAAGCGCACATGGCCGGCGGCGCACTTGATGAAGTCGCGGCGCTGATGCACCCAGCACAAAGCGAGGACGACCGCGCCGGCGAGTTCGCGCGCCCTCTTCTTGTAGGCGCTGTGGCGGTCGCAGACCAGGAACAGGGTGCAACCGGCGGCGCCGAACAGCGTCTTCGCGACCTCGGCGCTGCGCGAGGGATCGAGGTGGCAGTAGCCCGCGTCCGCGCTGACCGAGGTCCACCGTCAGGCGCGAGTGGAGCGGCCGGCCTCGCTCAGCGACTGGAGGCGCCCGCCCGGCTCGTCGCCATGGCGCACGGCGGCCTCGTTCTGGTGGTCGAGGATTGCCTGCGTCACCGGGTCGAACAGCGGCACGAAGCGATGCACGCGGTCTCCCCGGGGCCCGGCCGCGATCGGCAATCCCTGGTCCGACAGCCATACCGCGACCCGGTTCAGGGGCCGCAGGCAGGCGTAGCGCTCGAACAGGACGCGCGCCCACACGGTGGTTCCGTAGGGGGTTCCGGGGAACAGGCGCGGCGCCGGGGGCGCCGCCCCCTCCTTGGGCGAGGACGCGCATTGGCAGGTCCGGCGCCCGCGCGGGCGGCGGATGCCGCGCTTGTGGGCGCAGACGTCGATCTCAAGGAGGGTGGATTCCTCGGCGCCATTCTGCACATAGGGCTGCCCGCACTCTCCGCAGACGCAGGCATCGGCCGGCGGGTTGCGCGCTTCCGGGCGTTCCTCGGAGTTCGGGCCGGGCGGGCCGGCCATGGCCGGCGGTGCCGGGCTGCTGGCCGCGCTGACGTTCGGAGCGCGGCTTCTCCTGTTGCTCGCTCTTGCGGCCGACCCGCGCCTTCGACAGGACGGCGCGGGTCGCGCGAAGCTCGGCAACCGTTTTCTCCAGCGTCTCGACGCGGGAGGCCCGCTCGGTGCTTGCCGCCCTCAGGTCCCGGGCCTCGGTGCGACGCCGGGCGTTGCGTTCGCGCAGGGACCCGATCAGATCCCTTGCCCGCCCGATCGCTGCCTGCAACTGCCCCAGGCGCCTGCTCATGGGCGCCATGAGGGCATTCCAACGCTGCCAGGGGCCGCCGCGGTCGCGCGCGCCCGGGCGATCTCCTCGTTCAGACGGGCGATCTCGTCGCGGGGGCGCGCCTTGAGCTTCTCGTTGGAGGTATGGGCGGTGCGCAGGGACCAGCGGAGATCTTCGAGGTCCCTGCCCCGCGACACGGCTTGGCGCGCCCGGCGCTTCAGTTCCCGCGCCTCTGCCCGAAGGCGGGCGTTCTCCTCGCTTGCCCACGCGCTGAGGTGCTTGGCCGCCTGCGCGTTGCGAGGCGGCCCCAGCTCCTTCTCCAGCGCGGCCTGTGCCCTGCGAAGCAGCCCCAGCTCGTGCCGCAGCGCGGTGTTCTTGTCGCGCAGCGTTGCGAGGGTGGCCGTCCCGGCCTCCGCCGCCCGGGCCGCCTTGCGCAATCCGGCGTTCTCTTCGCGGAGCAACGCGCCCGGCGCCGTCAGGGGTTCGGGCTTCCGTTCCGCCCTGCCCAGCCGGGCGGCCTCCTTGCCCCGCCGCTTGTTTTCCTCGCGCAGCGCAGCAATGTCCCTGCGCAGCCGGCGGACGTCCTGGCGCAGGGAGAGGGCCGCGCCCCGCTTGCCGGTCTCGCCGCCGGCCTCGGCAAGCAACTTCGTCAGACGGGCGACCTCGGTCTCCAGGGAGAGGGCGCCCTTCGCCGGGCGGCGGACCTGCTTCGTCTCCTCGACGGCCGCCTTCAACCTGGTCCGGCGCGCGTCGAGCTGCCACTTCAGGCGGCCGGCCCGGGAGCGGGCATCGATTTCCGCCAGCCGCAGCTCTTCCACGCCCGCTTCGGCCGCTTCGGCCCGCGCGCGCTCACGTTCAAGCAGCGACGGCCAATCCGGCGCCTCGCAAGGCTCTGGGTCAGGGGGAACAGACGATGGACCATCCGGTCCTTCGACCAACGACAGGTGCGCCCGAACGGCGTGTCCGCGATTCGTCATGCGCGGAAGCTAGCGCATGTCAGATCGCGTTACCAGTCTCAAATTACCAGATGTGGTGGTGCGCGGGTGATGGCAGTCTCAGCATCTGCCCCATCCCGCTCTAACCGAACGATTACGGACAACCACAGGGCAGAATGGCAAGAAGTCCAGATCGGTGAATGGGGCGAGGAGTCTCAACTCATGACGCTCTATCGTTTTGAATCGGAGCCGGAACCAGTTGTAGTTAAGGCCGGCACATACACAAACTGTCTCAGAGCCTGACTCAAAAGTTTCTAGAGCCGAAGGCTGGCGAGGAGTGTCCCGGCCGGGGAGCTTGCGAGCGCCCACGCCCCGTCTTCGGCCCGTATAGGCTGCCCCGCCCCAGCCCAGCAAAGGGGTGTTCCACCTCCCCTCTGCTGGGCCAGCGCTCGCAACCGGCTTGGCCGGTTCGCCGGATAATGGCTAGGGTCCCTCCCGGCCCCTGGGGAGCAGCGCGGAGCGTATCCCCCGCCTCGCCACCATCGGCACAGAGCGCGCCGCCCAGGGCCCCGGTTGCCGCCCGCGCGGAGCAGATCTGGCGCGGCCAGCACGGGCCTGCCGGGTGGCCGCAGGACCGAGGAGGCCCAACCAACGCCCACGGGGGGGGGGGGCGGGTCCCATGGGACCGCGGGCGGCCGGTGGCCTTGTTGCCGGCCTCCTCGCCGCCATCCCCGCCGCTTGCAGGGGGGGGGCGGACCCGCGGGCGGTCGCTCCCGCTGGCCGTGGGCTCAGTGACGCGCCCGGCCAAGGCACGGGCGGCCCTGCCCCGCCGATCCTTCCGCGCGTCCACCCCCCCATGGTCTCGCCACGGGGAAAAGGACCCGGGCACTGGCGTCCGCGGGGGACAGGCTGGGGGCAACCCCCGCCACCGCCAGCCCGGCGATCCGAGGGCGAGGCGCGCGGGCCTCCCTTCCCGCCTCGCCGGCGAACGCGGGCGGCTCCCTGTGCGGGCCCCCGGTCTCAGCGGGGCAACCACCCCCCTTCCTCGGCGGTCATAGCACGGGGAGAGCGAGCTGTTTTGCGGGTATGTCGAGCACGAGCGGGATCAGGCCCAGGGCACAGGTTGCCTCCGTTTGCTGAGCACTACACAGAGCATCACCACTCCATGATAGCGCTCAACTACTTTTCGGGCAGGTTCTCAGGGTGGAGACCAAGATTACCCGGACGAGCGGACGCGGTTTTCACTACACGGAATGGTACGCCCCTGGCACCGGTATGGTGAAAAGTATCACCACCAGTCTGGGGAGTAGAAAGATTGTGGAGCAAAAGGAACTGGTCGTGTTTCAACTCGGGCAGGCTGAATCCGAGAAAAGAAAAAGGACGGCTAGGCTCCAGGGGGGTATAGAGAAGAATCGCGAGTCTGCTAGAATCATGCCGTAGCCCTTCTGAACCCCTCGCATTTATCCGAGAGAGAAGACCGCGTTATGACCGAACCCATTATCCTAACAACCAGTGTAGAGGGACTCCCCCCACCCCGCCGCGGAAAAGTCCGCGATATTTACGAGACTGACGAGTATCTGCTGATCGTTGCAACAGACCGGGTCTCGGCCTTTGACGTAGTACTGCACGAAGGCATACCGGGTAAAGGGAGGGTCTTGACCCAGGTATCCCGCTTTTGGTTTGAACACCTAGCCGACATTGTGCCGCACCATCTCGTCTCGGTTGACGTGGATGCCTTCCCGGCTGTGTTTCAGCCCGTCCGTGACAGTCTGGCCGGTCGCTCCATGCTGGTCAAAAAAGCGGAACCGTTACCGGTCGAGTGTATCGTTCGGGGCTATCTGGCCGGCTCCGGCTGGCAGGAATATCGGGCGAGTGGAACCGTGTGCAGCATCCCGCTGCCCTCAGGATTACAAGAGAGCGCACGATTGCCGGAGCCCATCTTTACCCCCTCAACCAAAGCCCTGCAGGGCGAGCACGACGAGAACATTGCTTTTGCGGAAGTCGAACGCCTCATTGGCGCGGACCTAGCCGCTCAGGTGCGATCCCTCAGCTTGACCCTGTACAAGAACGCCCACGCCTATATGGAAACCCGAGGCTTTTTCCTGGCCGACACTAAATTCGAGTTCGGCCAGTGCAACGGTCAGCTCATTCTGATCGATGAAGCCTTTACGCCTGACTCGTCGCGCTTCTGGCGGACCGAATACTATCAGCCCGGCAAATCTCAGGACAGCTATGACAAGCAGATCATTCGGAATTATCTAATCTCTCTAGGCTGGGACCGCCGCCCGCCCGCACCGCACCTGCCCCAAGAAATCATTGATCAGGCGGCCTCCCGTTACCAGGAAATCTACGAAAACCTGACGGCTACAGACAGCTAAATCCACGAGGATACACATGGCATCCAGCATCGGCCTGTGGGTCGGCTTTACCCTGATTGTTCTCGTCCTGCTGTTCCTGGACCTGGGGGTCTTTCACCGGGAGGCGCGCGAGGTGTCGCGCAAGGAGGCCGGTATCTGGAGCGCGGTCTGGATCGGCCTCGCCTTGGTCTTTAACCTCTGGATTTATTATGCCAGCGGCCCGGAGCCGGCCCTGGAATTTCTGGCTGGCTATTTGATCGAAAAATCGCTCAGCGTAGACAACATCTTTGTCTTTCTGCTCATCTTCTCCTATTTTGCCGTGCCCTCGGCCTATCAACACCGTATTCTGTTCTGGGGGATTCTCGGCGCACTCATCATGCGCGGGATTTTCATTGCCCTGGGGGCGACGCTGCTGCACTATTTTCACTGGGCCATCTATCTCTTCGGCGCTTTCCTGGTCTTCACCGGAATCAAGCTGGCCATCCCCGAGGAGACGGAATCCGACCCGGAGGACAACCCTGCGATTCGACTCCTGCGGCGGGTGCTGCCGGTCACGGATAAATACGAGGGCCAGCATTTCTTTGTCCGGCGTCAGGGCCGGATCTTTGCCACCCCCCTGTTGGTCGTCCTCGTTTCCGTAGAGAGTACGGACCTGATCTTTGCAATCGACTCGATTCCTGCAATTTTTGCCGTCACCGACGACCCCTTTATTGTCTACACCTCAAATGTCTTTGCCATTCTGGGCCTGCGCGCCCTGTACTTCCTGATTGCCGGCGTACTCGACCTGTTCGTTTATCTGCGCTACGGCCTGGGTGCGGTGCTGAGCTTTGTTGGCGTCAAAATGCTCCTGGTCGACGTGTATCCCATCCCGATTGGACTCTCCCTGGGCGTGATCGCTCTGATCCTGACCGCAACGATCATTGCCTCGCTGCTCTTTCCGCCCCCCAAGTCGGAGAGCCTTCCGCCCAAGGAAGATATGTCCGAGGCGGTCTAGGTTGCCCCATGTCCCTCCTACAAAAAGGCCAGCGCGCACTTGAGGGCGTTCGTATCCTTGATTTCACCTGGGTGGTCGCCGGTCCGGTCGCAGTCCGCATCCTGGCCGACCAAGGGGCTGAGGTCATCAAGATTGAGCGGCGCGATACGCTTGACCTAGGGACGCGGCGCGGCGGCTTCTCCGGCAATCTGCACCGTGGTAAGGAGAGCACGGTTATCGATATGGCCACCCCACGCGGGATTGAGATCGCCCGGAAACTCGCGGCCGTCTCGGATGTCGTAATCGATAATTTCAGCGCACGGGTCATGCGCAACTGGGGACTCGACTACGAGAGTCTCAAAAAAATCAAGCCCGATATCATTGCGGTCTCCATGTCCGGTTTCGGGCATACCGGACCGCACAAGGATTATGTCAGCTATGGGCCGACGCTCCAGGCTCTGTCCGGCTATACGCTCCAGATGCGCCATCCCGGCCGCGAGCCGGCCGGCTGGGGCTATTCCTATGCGGACATGACCGGCGGCTATAGTGGTGCGCTGGCCGTGTTGACGGCCCTGTGGCATCGCAAACAAACCGGCCAGGGGCAATTCGTTGACCTCGCGCAATTCGAGGCGATTTCCAGTCTGGTCGGACCGGGCCTGCTCGACATCCTGAACAATCGGACGTCCAGTCAACCGGTCGGCAATCGTTCCCAGGAAGCACCGGCGGCTCCGCACGGAGTGTACCGATGCAAAGGCGACGACCGGTGGTGCGCCATTGCCGTTTTTACCGAGGCAGAATGGCAGCGTCTGCGTCGTGTCTTGGGGCAGCCGGCCTGGACGAGCGAGGCGCGCTTTGCCACGCTTGCAGACCGTCTCCAACATCAAGACGATTTGGACGGATATATTGAAGCGTGGACGCAACAACATGCGGCTGGGGAAGTCATGACCCGCCTACAGGCCGCCGGTATCGCCGCTGGCGTGGTTGCCAACGGGGAAGATTTGGACCGTGATCCGCAACTGCGAGCACGGAGATATTGGGCACGGTTGCCGGCCCAGGAAAACGGGAAGACAGAAGATGTCGTACTCGACGGGCCACCGTTTAAGCTCTCCAAGACGCCAGGCTATGTGGCCGCTCCAGGGCCGCTGCTAGGCGAGCACACGGACAGCGTCCTGCGCCGCCTGCTCAACTACTCCGATCAGCAAATCGCCCAACTCAAAGAAGAGTGTGTCATCGCCTCTCACGCAGAGATTCATGCAGAGCGGGCGAAACGGGGCTAGGGGGCACGATGCCGTTTGCCTCACTCAATGGGCTTCAATTGCACGGAACGGGCCCAGCCCTGGTGTGAGCGCACGGTGGAGGGGGGAGTCATCTCAGTTGGTGGCAGCAAGTTCCGGCGCTCTCCAAAACGAATCAAGTGGTCACCTTTGACCAGCGGAGCCTCGGCCATTCCCGCGATGTGGTCAATAGCCCGAGTCCACAGACGTTTGTTGAGGATTTGATCGGCTTACTTGGTCATCTTGGGGGTCCGGAGGGCCGCCCTTGTGGGGCAATCTATAGGCGGCTGGACAGCATGCGGCTTTGCCGCTGCCCGCCATGAGCGCACCAGTACGCTTATTTTGTCCGACACCATCGCCGGTATTGAAACGCCGAAGATTGATCGAACGCGCACTGGCCTACGTGAACGCGCACAGGGCGACTTGGGCCCAGCTTCTCGCCAACGCGTACGCCATGTCTTTTCCCGAGAGAGAGCCAGCCATGTGTTTTCTCTACCAATAGATCTCGGCCCTGAATCAGTACATCCCTCTCAATCTCGTTCCAACACTGGTGAGCCCGCACACCAACGTAACGCCCGTTGTTGATCACAATATTCCCACCTTGCTGATGGTTGGAAAAAAGACGTACGGGCCCACCGCCCGCCATGCACGGCATTACGACCCGCATTCCGTAGGCCCTCTTGTAGCCGTCTCTAAGGCCGGCCATTCCGCATATTTTGGACAACCGGCGGTTTTTAACCGCTTGGTGGAGGAGTCCGTGCAAGGACACCGGCCGTCGTGACCTGCAGGGACTGAGGTCACCTACGCTCATTCACGGATCGAAGCGGGCAGCTTTCAAGCCGTCTCCGATAACTCCCAATGGCGCCGCTGCACGGCCCGGACGTTGGGGAGCAGCCCCTGGCGTTCGTAGACGGGGAGCGGGTGGTCCAGCCGGGCACCGCCCATCTCGTCCAGAACATGGACCACTGAGGTTTCCAGCCCTTCCAGATCGTAACCGCCTTCGAGAATGGCCGCACAGCGGCTTTGGGCCTGATCCCGCGCCACGCGCAGGAGGATACGCGCCAGGGCAGTGAAGCCCTCTGCCGTGACGGTAAGGCTGCCGAGGGGGTCACGGATGTGGGCATCAAAGCCGGCGGAGATCAATACGAACTCGGGCTGAAACTGTCGACAAATAGGATCGATCACCTCTTCAAAGAGCGGCACAATGGCGGCATCTCCCCAGCCAGCGCTGAGCGGCAGGTTGACGGTATAGCCCTCGCCACTGCCTTGGCCAGTTTCTTCGGCGGCTCCTGTGCCAGGGTAGTACGGATATTGATGGGTCGAGACGTATAGCACGCCAGGATCATCGTAGAAACCATGCTGGGTGCCATTGCCGTGGTGCAGGTCCCAATCCATCACCAGAATCCGGCTCAGCCCAAATCGTTCCCTCAGATACTGCGCCCCAACGGCAACACTGTTGAAGAGACAAAAGCCCATGGCCAAGTTGCGTTCAGCATGATGGCCGGGCGGCCGCACCAAGGCGAAGCCGTTGTCCACTTCGTGCTCCATGACCGCATCAAGAATGGTCAACAGGCCACCGGTGGCGAGAAGGGCCGTCTCATACGACTGTGCGGACACGCGTGTATCCGCATCAAAGGCCACAGCTTCGAGACCGGCAGAGGCGGCGACCTGGCCGATCAGACTGGTGTCGTGGACCAAAGCGATCTCCTCATGCGTCGCTCGTCTGGGCTCAAACCGCTTCAACCCGCCGCGCTCGTAAGACCCGAGACGGCTGAGGAGGGTGCCGATCCGCTCTGCCCGTTCCGGATGACCCGGACCTGGGTTGTGGTCCTGATAGCGTGCGTCCAGCACGATGCCTGTCTGTAACATTGATCGCTCCTTACCGGGCCGGGCGGGTGCTCCCCTCACTGTGTCCTGGCCATAACTTGCGCCGGTTTTTCGATTATACTACCGTGGCCCAGGAGGCAAACATGTTCGGAATCGGGATGCCGGAATTAGTGGTGATTCTGGTCGTGGCGCTGATCGTCCTCGGCCCAAAGCGCCTGCCCGAAGCGGCCCGCGGTCTGGGTAAAGCCTTTGCCGAATTGCGCCGGGCAACGAGCGGGATCACCGAAGAACTCGACAATGCCCAGATCATGCTGGACGAAGAGATGCGTGCCGCCGAACGCAACGCACAGACGAGTTCCACGGCTCTGCCAACTGCGGCCTCTGCCGCCTCGCCCCAATCCTCGGAAACACCAGAGAAGAAGGCAGGTACCGGAGGAGACAACTAGGACATGGTCTATGACGACCGGTCCATGCCGCTCACCAGCCATCTGGATGAATTGCGCACCCGTCTCATCCGGTCCTTGCTTGCCGTTTTCATTGTCTTCCTGCCGGCCTATTTCTTTGCCAGTGTGCTGTTCGACTTTCTCGCCCAGCCCCTCCACCACATCGCAACCGATTCCCATTCTCTGATTGGTACCAGCCCGACCGAGGCATTCTTTACGAAACTCAAGGTCGCTTTTATTGCAGCACTCTTTGGCGCCAGTCCGGCCATTTTCTACCAGCTCTGGCAATTCGTTGCTCCAGGTCTCTATCCACAGGAACGCCGCTACGTCTGGCCGTTTGTCCTTTGCTGTTCGTTTTTTTTCGTGCTGGGCGCTAGCTTTTGTTATACTGTCGTCCTCCCGATTGCGTATGCGTTTTTCCTGGGAGAGTTTCGCAGTATCGGGGTGCAGGCAACCTTAAAAATCAGCGAAAATCTGACCTTCACGGCCAGAATGCTGCTCGCCTTTGGGGTCACGTTTGAACTGCCCGTCTTAGCCTTTTTCTTTGCCCGCGTGGGGCTCATCACCCACCAGAGCCTCATCGGGGCCTTCCGTTACGCCGCAGTCGGCATCTTTATCCTCGCTGCCATCCTCACCCCGCCCGACGCGGTCTCCCAGATGCTCCTCGCCGGGCCGCTACTCCTACTGTATGTGCTCAGCGTCGGGGTGGCCTATCTGTTTGGACAGGAAGCCAGTGAGGGGACAGAGACGGAGGAGACTGACGAGTAACGGCCTTATGGCCGACGGTCTCAGGCCTATAATATCTCCAGTACGGCTTGGATTGATGTATCCATCTCTTGATATCCTGTAGGAGGTATCAAGATGGATGGCCGGCTCGACTCCGGCTCTCTGTATTTTATGGGTGGCAGTGATAGAACCTTGCGGGGATTTCCGAAGAAAGTCCGCGAGGTCATGCGGCGAGCACTCTGGACGGCCCAACCCGGCAAAAGTATCCGGCCGTAAAACTCCTCAAGGAATTGCTCAAGCCAGTGGCACCCAACTGTCCGGTGCGGCCTTACGGAATGAACTGTTGGATTTTACCCTAAGATGTGGAGCGGTGCCGCCGCAGGAGGCATGTCCAAGCAGTTCCGACCTGGGCAAAGGAAAGGCTCCAGGATATGGAACGAGACCACACAGAATCCGTAGACGCATTCATCGGTTGGATTTGAAACGGAGGGTCACGGATGAGGAGCGGCCGGGGGTCGTCACCCTCGCAGTTCGGCCGTCCCCGCCCCGGCGGTCTGCGAGCCGTCGGCAACGCGCTCTGGGAGATCAATGGGGAGACAACACATCGCGTTGGGCTCTCAGCAAAACAGTATTATGACCAGCAGCATACTGACTCAGTTTGCGCATGAACTTGCATACGCGCTTACCGATTAGGGGTTGGCTTCTACTCATACCCATCAATGGTTTGAAGAAACGTTGGCCGAGATGTCATCAATATTTGTGACACGCAAGTTCGCAAAGAATCGCCCTCCCCCTGTTTATATACCCCGAGAGTCAGGGGCAGACTTATGCGGAAATATTAATAATCGCTATCACCCCCGATTAAGCGACTGGGCTATACACTAGGGCCTGTCCTCAATGAGGGGATGCTCCCTTTTGCGGATGGGTGAGTCAAGCGACCCGCAGCGGAAAGGCGGCTTGGCTGGCCCGTTCCCTGTTGTGGCGGAGCGACGCCGAAGGGCGTCGACTTGCCCCTAGGCTGCCGCGCGGGCACCGAGGGGAAGCCCGGCGGGGACTCTCGGGCCTTCTTCCCGTCCGGAAGACGGGGGGCCGGGGGCGGGCGGGCCCGGTCCCCGCTGGCCCCGCGCCGCCGCTCTTCCCCCGCTTCACCCGGGGGAGCAAGCCGGGCGGGGGGCTCGTTGCTCGGCCTTGAGCGGCGCCCACGGGGGTGGTCAGCCCGCCGGCGGTGGCTGCGCCCCCCGTCCAGGCGCGACGGGTTGGGCGAGCGGTGGTGCGCGGGCGGCATTCCTCCGAGCCCGCGGCGCGCGCCCCATGCGCCTAGGACCGCCTCGTCTCCCGAGGCCGCACCGGGATCGCGCGCCTGTGCTGCCGGCTCAAGGATTTGCGAAGAAGCGCAACCCGTGACGACAAACGCGCCGACCCATTCCTCTCCGCCGTCCTCATCGCCGCCACACTCCTCTGGGGGCTCAATTGAGGCCGGACCCTGGTTCGAAAAGTTGCTGGCCGGTTTTCAATTTTATCAAGAATATGGATTCCAACCCGTATATTCGCGAATTGGGCGATTACCAAGCAATTACTTCTCTCCTCAAGTGAATCCAAATTTATGGCGGGCTTGTGGCTATCTGAATACGTGGGAGACCTCAATAGACTTTTGTCCTAGAGGATGCTTCGGGCATGATACCCGCGTCCCCGATCGATCTTTCTCCCGTACGCTCCACCGTGGCCCCCTGGCCCTTTAACAGGCTCGGGGCCCCCCTCCGAGGAGGTGAAACGCTCAACCCACTTCACCTGCTGCTATCTCTTTGATGCGATCAGCCATGGTTGATTATGAGGCGGGGTGCATTTTCTCCATCAACCAGTCGTCAGATGCGGTCGGGCGGGGGACTTGGTGCCAGTCCATATGCCGACGAATTGATTCGAGCGCGGCCCAGGCATGATTGATAAAGTCCGGCACGATCAGGAGCACGATAATAGCCCTGGTATTGTCAATCGTCCGCACGATACCGAATTCTTCGTAGGACTCGATCACACCTTTGATGAGCGCAATATCGGCCCGCTCAACCCGCAAGTAAATGTCAATCAACTCCGCATCCGCGCCACAGAGAGTCAATGCATCCCCCAATCGGTACTAGCTGTCGACACGTTTACTCTTCGAGTACTGCGTGCCAGGACCAGAGTCAAGCTTGACGTGACACCAACGGGCTCCTAGCGCGTGTCCCGTTTAGATTGAAGCCTCTCCGGCCTGCTGGAGAGAGTGCACGCCTGCGGGCGGCGTGAGCGGTGGCCCACGGCTGCCGAGGGGTCGCCCAGCGGCGGCGAGAGAGCGTGTCTGCGCCCGCCACCTCCGCGCCGGGCGGGCGCGTGGCGCAGGTTTGCGCAAGGGGACTGAGCACGGGCGACTCCGGCGGCTATCCCCCTGACGCCGGGCGCCCGCGGGCGTGAGGAGGGCGCGGCTGGCCTTGCCTTTCGGACGGCCGCGCTTGGCCAGGAGGCCGCGGGCCCCCGGCGTCAGGGGGGAGGCAGACAGCCCGGGGCGCCAGCGGCCCGGAACGCCACACCGGTGAGGGGAGCGGCCCTGACCGGCAGGGGGTGCCCGCGCGGCACCGCAACGTCCCCCCCGCATGGGGCGACACGGGGGAGCGCTGCACTGATGCAGGCGGGCGGCGCCGCCAGGAGGCGCGTGCGCTGCCCGCCCAGCTCGCCCGGTGCCCCACGCCCCGGCTCGCGCAAGCGCCGAGGCCCCTTCCTCCCCGCAGAGCCCGCCCCAGCGACCCGGCCCGCGACCGCTCGCCTCCGTCTCTCCCGCTCGAACCGCCGCCACCGCCCGCTCCCGCAGGGCATGGGAGGAGGCAGGCAGGCGGGCCGCCACCCCGCCTGCCGTTTGCATCAGAATTTCCACAACAAGGACATCGCATGGAGGCAATTAAACACTGACCTGCGCTAGGGTTCTGTCCGATTCATTACTTGAAGAATATGCATGCCTGCTGTTCGATGGTGCCCTGGCGAGGTCGGGGGGTTGGCTCAAGGGGGGTGCCGAGCGGTGGAGATGGTTCTAGCGCTGCGGAGCGGGCGGAACGGGCGCGTGGGCGCCGTCGGCGCAGCGAGGGCGGGGCGGTAGGTGCGGGCGGGGATCGTGCGGGCCTGCGCGGCGGGGGTGGTCGGTGTGGCGGTCGCCAAACTCCCTCGGCCCAGTCCGCGGCCGGTGACGAAGGGGCGGCGGCGGTTTGCCAGCGGGCGGCGCGCCGGGGCAGGATGTTCTAGACGCTACGCTGCACTGGCGGCCGCTCTCTGGAACCCACCGGACAAGGCGCGGGGACTGTGCAGGGACGAGAAGCGCCAGAGCCAGGCGCGGGAACGGACGCACCGGGCGTGGCCGCTAAACTCCGGCCCGCCGGAGACCCGCCCGAGCGGCTCCCGGCCACCGGGACGCCACCGAGGGTTGCGGCCCGGGATGGCGCGCCGGGCCAGGGCAGCGGCATCTCAAGCGCCGGACCGCAGGCTCGCCTGCATCGGCTTCCGACGGCCCCTCGACCGGGGTGTCCACCGGAGCCGCGACCACTCCGGCGCCCACCAAACCGCGCAGGGGAAACCGCGGCGGTTTCGTTACCCGCTGGTCCAGGGCCCCTGCATGCCGACCGACCGTGCCCGGAGCAGTCTGGTTGAGCGGTTCTTCGCCCGCTGGCCCGCACACCAGGGGCGCCGAGGCCGCCACCGTTCCGACGGCCCCTTGGAGCGGGCCCTCTGGGACGATCTCACGGGGCACCACGCGCCGCCCACCCCCTTCTGCTGGACCACATCCGCCGACGAGGTCAGCGCATCGGTCAACAGGGTACTTCAAGTAATGAATCGGACAACACACCAAGCTCAGGATTTATAAATGTCTTGTCACTGGGTGTTCGATGTGTTTGATGGCGCCAAGAGAGAGGGAGCAGGTCATGGCGGGCTCCCCTTGCTAGGCGATCGGCAGCGCCGGGCGGTTGTCTCCGGCCCGTACGTCCGACCACGGGGCGCGGGGGCGCGGGTCGCTGCTCGGCGGGTTCCCTCGGGTAGCATCCCCGTTCTCCAGGCGGGGCGGAGGCGGCGTGCCGCGCCCGCGGGTTCCGGCCTGTACAAGACACGGTCCCATCAGTTCGGGCACGGGAGCCAGACGGGGGTGTTCGCACACATTTGCGAGGCGCTAGCCGGGGAGCGCGCCGCTGGCCCCCCTCATCCTACTCCTTACCCGACACCACTCTCTCCAAGCGGCGCCCCTGCATCGCCCGCCTGTGCGGCAGCCTCACGGAGAGGCGCCGGGTCGCCCGGCGAAACGACCGCTGCGCCCACTCCTCTTCCGCGCCCTCTGCCTCGCCGCTACCGACATCTGCTGGGTATGAGTCCTGAGCCTAGACCAACCAGGCCAACAGGGCGCTGAGGAGCGTGACTGGCGAATGTTGACGTCTTTGAGATGGAAGAGAAACATACCGAGGGTAGTATACAGCACCTCCTCCTCGACCCCGTCGATGTCCTGATCCCTGAGCCGCTTGAGCCGGTCCCAACCGCTCTGGACGCGCATGCTCGGAGCCGATGTTCTGACCGGTCGCTAGGTCCTTGGGGCCCTTGCCCGCGGCAAACCCACCATCCACGGAAAAAGGGACGAGTCCTTCCGCAACAGAAAAGCCCCCCTGTTGGTCCTGATAGTCTTTGA
Organism: uncultured Binatia bacterium (SeqCode); assembly: GCA_965116085.1. Lineage (GTDB taxonomy): Bacteria > Desulfobacterota > Binatia > Bin18 > Bin18 > Bin18. The sequence goes on along the minus strand of OZ220487.1, from coordinate 1,110,107 downwards.
TGACGTTCGGTGCCCGATCCCGAAAGCCTCGGGCCGCGCGTTGCACTCAAAGGTTCGCCGGCGCTATGGTGTGCGAGCCTGTCGAAAAAATCGTACTCGGTGTCATATTCTGTGCCATGCCATCCCCCTTCCTTCCTTGGTGACTGTGCTACTTCGTGATTGACTGGGAAATACCAATCCGACAGCGGTGTTCAGAGGTTATACCACCCGCCCTGCGACATGGGGTGTATAGAGACACGGGCGAACGGTAGAATCTGTCCCTGAGTCTATTGAGGGAGTGAGAGATTCCCATGCGCTATATCATCTACGGAGCAGGCGGCATCGGAGGAGCCATCGGGGCACGGCTGTTTCAGCACAGACATGATGTTGTTCTGATCTGTCGAGGTGAGCACTTACAGGCCATCCAATCCACAGGCCTGATATTAAAGACTCCCAAGGAAACGCTCCATTTCACGGTCCAGGCGGTCGGCCACCCAGCAGAGATCACGTTGACTCCAGATGATGTGGTGCTGCTGACGATGAAGTCTCAGGATACAGAAACAGCGCTGCGCGACCTTGAGTACGCAGGAGGCCGAGACCTAACCGTCGTCTGTAGCCAGAACGGGGTGAACAATGAACGCTTGGCCATCCGCCGATTTGCACGCGTCTACGGTATGGTGGTCTGGATGCCGGCCACCTATTTAGAGCCGGGGCTCGTGCTGAATCATGCCGATCCCACTGGCGGCATTCTGGATGCTGGACGTTATCCTAATGGGATCGATTCGATCATTACCCAGGTTACGCACGATCTGACCACCTGTGGTTTTAGTGCTGTACCCGACCGCGACATTATGCGCTGGAAATACACAAAACTGCTGAGTAATGTGCGCAATGCCTTTCAAGCGGCGTGCGGATTTGCCGCACGCTCGCGAAAAATTATTCGGGCGCTCCGCGCCGAAGCCCTCGCCTGCTACCAGGCCGCTGGCATTGAGTTTGTACCCGAGGAGAAATTACAAGCGCGGGTACGATCCCAGATCAAGCTCGCCGATATTGAGGGCCACCCCCGGACCGGCGGTTCGTCATGGCAGAGTCTGATGCGTGGTTTGCCCACGATCGAAGCCGATTTTTTAAACGGGGAGATTGTCATGCTAGGGAGACTCTACGGGATCCCCACCCCTTGCAACGCGCTGCTTCAACGCGTTGTCAATGATATGACACGGGCCGGCCAGAAGCCGGGCAGCATGACCGTTGCCGACCTGGAACGCCAGCTCGATGAGGTCGGCGGCTAGGATCCCGCGTCGGAGACGTTCTGCCTTCCGCAGCGATCAGTTATAGTAGCGCCATGCCGTTTGCATTCGAGTCCAGCCTACCCACATGGATGACGTTTACCGCCGGGAAGGTCCCGATCGTCCTGGTCGCTCCGCACGGGGGTCGCCGCCCGGCTGATGCCCCGATTACCGATCGTATCAAGGTCAACGACCTGTATACGGCGGAACTCACTCAAACTTTAGCCGTGCAGACCCGGAGCCACGCGCTGATCAACCACACGCATGACCGTAACGAATTGGACTTGAACCGCGTGAGTCAGGTCAAACAAGAGGCGCCGTGGTTTCTCGCTGCCTTGGTCGAACTCCTGTCGGCACTGACGGCACAGCATGAGTCAGTGCGCGTCTTTTTTATTCATGGCTGGAACGTGGTCCAGCCCGTGTGTGATGTGGGCGTTGGACTCCGCCAACACGCCGACAAACTCATGAAGGCAGGCAAGGGGGAACCGACACTTGATGTCGCGTTCTTCTCCGATGTCGTGCTCCCCTTTTATGAAGCGGCTCGGGAACAGCATATTGATGTCGCGGTTGGGCGACGCTATGCCGCGGCAGCCAAGAATAATTTCATGCAGGTCTTCAGCGCACGTTTCCTGCACGACGCCTCTCCACAGATACGAACGCTGGCCGAACTGACCGTGCAGGGCAGAATTAACGCCGCCCAGTTAGAACTCGGTGTGGGCCTGCGTTGGCCCGGACCGGAGCGAGACCGTTTTGTCCGCGTCTTTTGCCATACCTTGGGTAATTCTCTACAGGACCACACGATATCCGACCCGCAGAGGAAGCGCGACTTTTCCGCTTTTTCTTTTCGGCGTGAAACTTTTCTTGAAGAGCAAGAGACATCGTACGATTCTTTGCTGCCTTTGGCCTGGGGGCGCGAGCCTACCCGCTGCACCTTGCACTTTCACGATCCGAGGAATGGGTTGGGAGTCATGGGAGGCGTGGAATTTGATCCTCGGGCGTCTGTCCATTCCGGCCGCTTACTCCTTTCCCTTGGCGGGACTGAGATGGTGCTCTTCACCGGTGAAGATGCCCGCGGCCCGGACCCTGGACACGTGCGGATTGGGCAGTGTGTGTGGCGTCGACAGCCGAGGGGCCTCTCCATCAGCTACCGGGGAACACTCATGCGCTTTGCTCATCCCCAGGCGTTCATCCGGCTCGAAGACGGGTTGGCTGCTTCCTGGATGGAGCCGGCTGAAGTGGACCTACAGCTGTTGTTTCCTGCGGTGAATGCCAGTTGTCCCGCCCTTATCCAACTGTGCCAACTCCAGGGAAGCGTGGCTTTTCCAGACCGCAAGTATATAGTCAACGCTTGGGGCTTTGTTGACGTGCTCAGGCCTGATGAAAATGACCGCCTCCTGCCGCGCCGTTTGTTGTCGTTGCCTTTTGGGCCCGACTTGGGGATTTTTCTGGCCCGCTCCGAAACTCCTGACGGGTCGCATTCTTCCGGAATCATCTATCAGCATGGCGACCCGCAGACATTGACTCCCGCAGACTGGGAGCTCGAATATGCTTTTGCGCATGGCCGCCCGACTCGATTTTCCGTCTCCTTCTCGCCCTCTGCCCCACTGTCGCTTGAATGCCAGGGAGAAACCCTGACGGCTATTCCCATTGTGCGCCATACGCATAACGGGCCGGCCCTAGCGGTCACCTTTGGGCTGTCCCGAACCGTGTGGCAGGGACGAGAGGCATATGGGATCTATGAATTCTCCGAATACCTGAAGGATGCGTCAGCACGGGTCAGGTCACCCGCATGATTCCCACGTATCCAGGCATTGACCGGTCCGGGTACGAAACATAGAGCGGGGAGGACGTCTCCCCCCATCGCTCCACGGCTTACGCAAGAGTTTGGAGGACTTGGTTCGAAGACTCTGAAGACGGCTCGACCTGCCTGTCTTTGAGGAAATCGACAAATCTCTGTGTCGCCTGGGTAAAACGACGCCCCCGCTTGGAGATAAGGCCAAGTGGACGCATGATGGCCTCGCCGGAAAACTGGACGACCTTGAGGGTCTCATTCTTGACCTCAAGAGAAACGGCAGGCTCGGGGACAATGGCGATTCCCACATCTATTTCGACTGCGCGTTTGATCGTTTCGACATTATCCATCTCCATCATGTATTGAACTTTGGTCCCGTACTGCCGGAAAAGACGGTCAAGCGCCCGACGAGTCGGAATATCCCGCTCAAAACCGATGAACTGCTCCCCGTCGAGCTTCTTGATGTTGATACGCCGGAGTGAGGCAAAGCGATGTTGCGGGGCACAAATCAAGACTAGCCGGTCTTCCCGGAACGGGGTGAGACGAATCTGGGGCCGCTTACTCGGATAGGCGACAATACCCAGATCAATATCACCACGACTGACGTCTTCGTAGATTTTATTGACGCGGGTATATTCCAGGTGGATATTCACATCGGGAAATGTCTGTAGATAGCGCTTGAGTGGCGAAGAGAGTTCATAGAGTCCGACACTATAAACCGTGGCCACCCGGACAGTGCCCGCAACCGAGCGTGAGAGAGTCTGGATACCGTCTTCGATTTCACGATACTTCTGCACAATCTCCTTGCCCGCCTCATACAAGACCTGGCCCGCTTGTGTCAGACGCGCATTTCCCTTCGAGCGTTCCACAAGTTCTCTGCCGTAGCGTTCTTCCAAGCCTCGAATCTGCTGGCTGACTGCGGATTGGGTAATAAAATTTTTTGAGGAGGCGAGCGAGAAGCTGCCCGTCTCGGCGAGATCACAAAAAACCTTGAGTGTTTCAATATGCATAATTGCTAATAATTGAAAAAAGATTTTTTCACTTTACTTATAGATGAATGTTCGCTACCCTTCCACCCTACACATACGGCCATCATCACTCAATTAATCTCTTGTGGAGGAGAGGATCTATGTTTGAACCGGACACCCTCTTACCCGAGCAGTATTTCACCTTGCTCGGGCGCAAACCCCTACAGGGTGAGAAGCGACTTCTGCTCGCTATGCTAGAGGATGCAGTGCATTGTTTCCAGACCTATTTGCTGGCAAAAAAGCCTCATGAGCGGCGACTCTTTCAGGAGGCCGAGGAGTGGATTGTTTCCACTGACGACCTCTGGTTCTTCTCTTTTGAAAACATCTGCGACGTGCTGGGTATCAATCCGGGCAGGATGCGTGACGCGCTCAAGACGTGGAAAGAGGAGCAAACGCTCCGCTATGCCCAGCACGGCGAAGCTCTAGTTGACGTCGCTCTCAGCGTAGAGATCCCTGCCCGCGCAGACATCTAGTCTCTCTAAGAGTCTGGCCCAGAATGAGGTGTTTATTTTCAATATCTTGCCCGTCTTCTGGTGATGAGTTGAACGCTGGCGATGAAGAGCCAGGCTTGGGCGGTGGCGACGCTGGCCTCGAAGTCCTTTGCGAGCCGTCGATTGCGGTTCCACCAGGCCAATGTGCGCTCGCCCCCCCCCCCCAGCGGCGCGGCAGGACATCGAACCCGCGCGCACCGGCCGGGCGCTGGACAATCTCCAGGGGCCACCGCCCGATCCGCTCCAGCGCCGCCGCGAGCTTGGGGCCGGCAGAGGCGCCGGCGGCGAAGACGTGACGCAGCCAGGGGCAGGCGGGGCGGATGGAGGCAAGCCCCGCGGGGGCGCCGTCGCGGTCCTGGATGTTGGCGGCGTGGACCTGAGCGGCACCCAGCAGGCCGCCGGGGTCGGTGAGGATGGGGCGTTTGCGGCCCTTGCTCTGCTTGCCGGCGTCAAAGCCCCGTGGCCCGCCGCTGTCCGTGGTCTTGACCGACTGGCTGTCGATGACGCCGGCCGCCGGGCTGGCCTCGCGCCCCTCGGCCTCGCGGGCCGCCCTCAGGAGAGGGTGATTGATGCGCGCCCCCAGCGCCTCGTCCCGCCCCGCGGCGCAATCGCGTGGCCCCGGCGAACGGGGCGGCAAGTCGTTCGGCAGCAAGCGCCAGGGGCCGCCCGAACGCAGCACATACAGGCTGGCGTTTCCCACCTCCCGCAGGTCCGTCGTCCGTGGCCGGCCCAGAGCCTTCGGCGCCGGCATATGGGGCTCGATCACCCGCCATTCGCCATCGCTCAGATCGCTTGCGTCACGAAGCCCCGTGCGGTCATATTTCGGTCGAGTGATTTCAGTCCACATCTTGTGCCTCGCTGATTGCCTGGACACAACCAGTGAAGCACAACACACTGAAATCACTCAATTCATTCTGGGCCGGACACTAACGCAAAGGTGGAGTGGGAAAGCCTCGTGTGCAGGCTTCCCCACTCCCGACACGGCCCGTTATCTCCTATAGTGGGGCAGTAACCGCCCGCCCTCCGGCGAGGAGGGCGAAGAGACAGAACGCGGTGGTCTCGACGAGTTCAGTCACCGCACCCCAATGCTCTCCGGCGACACCTCCCAAGCGGGCATTACAGAACAGCGTAAAACCGATAAGGAGTCCGCCCAGGGGTAGAACGAGCGCAATCCCAGCGATTGCAAGCAGCGTAAACAAGACGCCCAAGGCGATGAGGCTGGAGAGCGCAAACTCATTGAACCGGACCCCATACACAAAGGCCGTGCCCGGCCCCTCGGTTCGAGCAGGGCGGGAGCTATAGGCCATTACCACGCACGCCCACCGGCCCAGCATGGGCCCGAGAAAGAGGGCAATGTCTCGATAGCCGCCGAGGAGCATATCCAAGGCACACACTTTGCACACGAGGAGAAAAAAAAGGACCAAGAAGCCAAGCGGTCCACGCGCGGACATTCTCCTCGCCGGGACCGAGCCACCAAACAGCGCACCGGTACTCTTCACGACCCCATCAAGATGAAACCCTCGACTCACGCCCGCCAGCAACCCAACGAGCATGATGCTGAGCGCTGTCGTTGGAAGCACGGGCCGGAGCAGCCAGTCTACCCCCCAGGCCAGCGCACCAAGAAGAAGCCCTATCAGAGGGAAAAAGACGGCGGACCGTCCACAGGCCGTGGCATCAAAAGGCAACGCTTTTTTCGTCCGGATGATGGTGAGAAAGTGTAAAGCCGTCAGGAAGTCTGTCAGCATCTCGGCTCGTATACCACTTCCCTGACTGCACGCAAACGACCAGCGTCGGTGCAAGCCCGCAGAGCGGACGCGGCTCTTCTCATGTCCGCCTTATCCCAACGACAAAAACGAGGCTCCGGCCAGAGACATGGACGCGGACGGGAAGACGCCCATTAGCACCGTGCCGATTGCGGCGATCAGAATGGCCGCCCCCAACGCGGAACGGAGCGAGGGCAATTCGACAATAGCCTCGCCCTCACGCATATACATATTGACGACGACGCGCATGTAGTAATAGGCCGATATCACGCTATTCAGTACACCAATGGCCGCCAACCAGATGTAGCCGGCCTGCACCGCGGCACTGAAAATATAGAACTTGCCGGTGAACCCAACCAGTGGCGGAACACCCGTGAGGGAAAGCATGAACACGGTCATGGCCACACCCAGAGCCGGATGACGAAAACCGAGGCCGGCATAATCGTCAAGCCCTTCGTGCGGCTCACCCCGACGCCCAACAGCGACTACGACCCCAAAAGCGCCCAGATTCATCAGCCCATAAGCCACCAGATAATACATCAGAGCCGCGCCGCCCAGGTCGCTGCCAGCAACCATGGCGACGAGGAGATAGCCAGCATGAGCGATGCTTGAATAGGCAAGCATCCGTTTGATGTTGTGCTGGGCAAGGGCGGTGATGTTGCCCACCGTCATGGTGAGTGCGGCCATGACCCACAGAATGCCCTGCCAATCCGTATGGACCGCACCAAGTGTGTGCAGGAATACCCGGGCAAAGGCGGCAAAAGCAGCGGCTTTGACACCGACCGCCATAAAAGCGGTCACGGTTGTGGGTGAGCCTTGATACACATCCGGGGTCCAGAAGTGGAACGGGACTGCCGCCACCTTAAATCCGAAGCCGACGATTAAGAGGCCCATACCAATCAACAGCAAGGGTGAAGAGCCCTGGGATCCAACGTGTTCGGCAATAGGTCCAAGCTGCATACTGCCCGTCGCCCCATAAATCAGGGCAATGCCATACAGCAGGAACCCACTCGCAAACGCCCCCAGGAGAAAATATTTGAGCGCCGCTTCATGAGAGGTCAGATGTTGTCGCCAGATCCCGGCCAGGACGTACATGGCAATCGACATGGTCTCCAGACCCAAAAAGATCAAAATGAGGTCGGTCGCGGCAGCCATGACCGTCATGCCCACCGTAGCAAAGAGAATAAGAGCGTAATACTCTCCGTGCCGAATCTCGACGGTTTCGAGATAGGTCAAGGACATCAACACTGTCAGGCCCACGACCAGACAAAAGACGAGATGAAAAAACACGGCATATGCATCAAGGGCAAACATGCCACTAAACGACACCACATCGTTCTGGCCCCACAACGGCCAGGAACACAGCGCCGTGATAACGATACCCGTCAGGCTCAGCCAGCCGAGCAGAGAGCGCTCATCATCTTTTATCCAAATGTCCCAGAACAGCGCCAGCATGCCGGTCACGGACAGGAGTAGAGTCGGGAGGACCGAGAGCCAATTGACGGCGGGGAGTATCGTATCCATAACTCAACTCGTCCCTTTTAGGCCTATTGGGTCTTGGGGTCTGTCGGGCCCCTTGGCCCCTTCCACACGGCTCAGGACCGACTCGACCGACTCAACAGACTCGACCGACTTATTCTCGGCGGTTTTATGAATCCGCGCCAAGGTAGCTTCCACCGACTTCTCCATACGGCTGAGAAAGGGCTTGGGGGAGAGGCCCATCAGCAACATCAGGGCGATCAACGGGACAAATATGGCCAGCTCACGGCGTGACAGATCGGTCAGCTTGGCGTTCTCCGGCTGCGTCAGCGGTCCGAAGACAACCCGCTGATACAGACGCAGCATATAGACGGCACCCAAGACCACGCCAGAAACCGCGACTGCACCGGCGAGTGTGTTCGCCTGAAAGGCTCCCAAAAGGATGAGGAACTCCCCGACAAATCCGTTCAGGCCCGGCAGACCAATCGAAGACAGCATGGTAATCAGAAAGACTGAGGCAAAGAGCGGCAGTTGCTTCCATAAGCCGCCATATTCGCTGATGAGCCGCGTATGGCGACGCTCATACATCACCCCGACCAACAGGAAGAGAGCGCCGGTTGAGAGGCCATGGCCGAGCATCTGATACAGCGCCCCTTCGGCCCCCTGTATATTGAACGCGAACAGCCCCAGCATGACAAAGCCGAGGTGGCTGACAGACGAATAGGCAACCAGTTTCTTCATATCCGGCTGCACCAGAGCCATCAGCGCACCATACACGATACCAATCACGGAGAGGGCCGTGATCAGCGGCACCGCGGCGTGGGCCGCATCGGGGAAGAGCGGCAAGGCAAAACGCAAAAAGCCATAGGTTCCCATTTTGAGGAGCACGCCGGCCAGGATGACGGATCCTCCGGTCGGGGCTTCGACGTGCGCGTCCGGCAGCCAAGTATGAAAAGGGAAGAGAGGAACCTTGATGGCAAAGGACAGAGCAAACGCGGCGAACAACCACATTTGGGCGCTGACCGGAATATCAAGGGTATACAGACGCAAGAGGTCAAAAGCGAGCGTACCGTGCTGGGTATGATGGAGAGCGGCGAGATACAGAATGGCCACCAGCATCAGAAGACTGCCGACCATGGTGTAGAGCAGAAATTTGAGCGCGGCATAAATTCGTCGCTCGCCACCCCAGACTCCAATCAGGAAGTACATGGGAATAAGCATGGCTTCCCAGAAGACATAGAAGAGAAAGACATCAACCGCGACAAAGGTCCCGATCATACCGGTTTCCAGGATAAGAAAGAAAAAGAGATACTCTCTGACCCGATGTTCCACGCTGCTCCAGGTAGACAGAATCACGAGCGGTGAGAGAAATGTCGTCAGCAGAACAAGAAACAGGCTGATGCCATCAACACCAACGTAGTATTCGATCCCGAATTCGCTGATCCAGGCATAGCGCTCGACGAATTGAAACTCAGCGGTCTCGCTATCAAAGCCGGTGAACAGGCCGAGCGAGATGACGAACGTGAAGAGCGACGCGCCAAAGGCGGTTCGACGTGCCAACTCCACCGCGTCCTTGTTGAGGGTCAGCAGGAAGAACGCCGTCAGCAGCGGGATGAAAACGATGAGGCTTACCACAGATAATATCCCAGAATCACGATCGCTCCACAACAGAACGACAGGGCGTAGGTCTGGACATTACCGGTTTGCCAGAAACGCAGCACTGAGCCATTGGCCTGGATTACCTGGGCTGTGCCGTTGACCAAGCCATCAATAACGACCGTATCCCACACCCTCCACAGCCAGTCCGAAGCGGCCAGCAGAGGCCGGACAATCGTCGCTTCGTAGAACTCATCGACATAATATTTATTCAGCAACAACCGATGCAGGCCAGCGAACCCCTGGCTGAGGCGGTCAGCCGCAGCAGGGTCTTGTACGTACAACCGATACGCCAGCCCAATACCCCCCAGCCCAAGCAGGGTGGGCAGATATTTCACCAGGGGCGACACAGGCGGATGCTCGTGGCCGTAGAGTGGGCTGAGCAGGTCGGGCAGGGTAAAATAGCCCCCGATCAAAGACAGGATGGCGAGCACCACCAGGGGCACGGTCATGACTTGGGGCGATTCATGAATATGGTGAGCAACCTCGGGGTCAGAGCGATTGTCTCCCCAAAACGTGACAAAGAATAACCGGAAAATATAGAAGGCGGTCAATCCCGCGCCCAAGGTCCCAATCAACCACAGCAGGGGAGAACCGTGCGGACTCCCAAACGCATGCTCCAGGATGAGGTCCTTGCTGAAAAAACCGGACAGCAATGGAAACCCGGCAATGGCCAGACAGCCAATAGCAAACGTCCCGTAGGTGGTCGGCATCTTGCTTCTCAGCCCGCCCATCTTGCGGATGTCCTGCTCCTCGCTCATCCCGTGGATCACGCTCCCGGCCCCGAGAAAGAGGAGGGCCTTGAAGAAGGCGTGGGTCATCACATGAAACACACCCGCCGCATACGCGCCCACCCCCAACCCGAGAAACATATAGCCCAGTTGGCTAACCGTTGAGTAGGCCAGGACCTTTTTGATATCGGTCTGCACCAAGGCAACCGTGGCGGCGAACAGGGCGGTGGCGGCGCCAACCACGGCCACGACGGCTAACGCAGTCTGGGACAGGGAGTACAGGAAATGCATCCGCGCGATCAAATAGATACCGGCCGTCACCATAGTGGCGGCGTGGATGAGCGCGCTCACCGGCGTGGGACCGGCCATGGCGTCCGGTAGCCAGACATAGAGCGGTATTTGGGCAGACTTCCCGGCCGCACCGACAAAGAAGAGCAGGCAGACCAAGGTCACCGTCGTCACGGGCAGCACTGAAGCGTGGACGGCGATTTCGCTGAACGACAGCGTCCAGACGCCGTGGGCACCCAGACTCCAGAACAAGAGAAAGAGGCCCAGGAGAAACCCGGCGTCCCCAATCCGGTTGACGATAAATGCCTTTTTCCCGGCGCCAGCCTTTTCGTCGTCCGTATACCAAAAGCCGATGAGCAAATAGGAGCACAGCCCAACGCCTTCCCAGCCCACGAAGAGCAGCAGGATGTTATCGCCCAGCACCAGCAGCAGCATGGCCGTGGTAAAGAGGTTGAGATAAGTAAAATAGCGCACCACATCGTCGTCGTGGGCCATATAGCCAACAGAATAGACGTGAATGAGGAAGCCGACCCCGGTGACGACCATGATCATGCTTCCGGACAAGGGGTCGACCCGCAGCGCAATATCAACATGCAGAGTGCCCGAGTAAATCCAGGGGTAGATATTATCGACCAGAGCACCGCCGTCCGGCAGTTGGACAAAGGCCACAAAGGCAGAGCAAAAAGCCAGGAAGATCATGCCAGGCGAAACCCAGTTCACGACCTGCCGGCCATAGCGAGGGCCTAAGAAGAGGTTGAATACCACTCCGAGCAGGGGAAAGAGGACAATATAGCGAAGATACGAGACCGTCTGGACGGCCACCTCAGCCACGTGTGGATGCTCCATTTCTACAGCACCCATCCCGGCCGATTCAGGCTCTCTGCTCTGCGTTGTGTCATACGCGCTGTTTTTTACCACCGCATCAGGTTGAGTTCGTTTGCGTTGACCGTTTCTCGGCCACGGAAAACGAGCAGGATGATGGCCAGTCCAACCGCAACCTCTGCCGCCGCAACCGACATGACAAAGAACACGACGATCTGGCCGTCCATATTGCCGAAATGTCGGGCCAAGGCCACAAAAGACAGGTTGACGGCATTCAGCATGAGTTCAATTGCCATGAAAATGATAATGATGTTACGGCGCAGGAGAACGCCGGTCACGCCGATGGTGAACAGGATGCCGCTCAGAATGAGATGATAACTGGTTGGGACCATCTGTCACTTTCAAAGAGCATTAGGTCTGGAGGAGTTGGGTCGGAGGCAAAGGACTCAAGAAACACATGCGTTCGCTCTTGCTATCGTTTTGCCAAGACCACTGCCCCAACGACCGCAACTAACAAGAGGATGCCGGTGATTTCAAAGGGCAGCAGATACGTAGTGAAGAGCTGACTACCCAAGGCTTCGACCGTTCCGAAGCTCTCGGGCAAGCTGCTCTCGGCCTGCTCGGACGGGGAGCGTTGCAGCAGCAGGCCCAGTTCCGCGAGCAAGATGACACCACCGAGAATGGCCGCTCTACCTAGGCCGTGTCGCTGTGTCCGCAGGGTGTCGCTCTGCAAATTGAGCAGCATAATCACAAATAAAAACAGGACCATGATCGCCCCGGCATACACGATGATCTGGAGTGCGGCGACCATATGGGCATTCAGAAACAGAAAATAGACCGCCAGAAGAAAGAGGGTCAGAACCAGAAAGAGGGCACTATAGACCGGACTAGGATGGGCGATGACCATGACCGCGACCACGACCAACGGAATAGCGAGGGCAAGGAAGGTCACGAGATCCATAGCGTCTACTCGAAGAGAAGAATGGCCAGCGCGGTCAGCATGACGTTGGCCAGTGCCAGCGGGAGGAGAATTTTCCAACCGAGACCGATGAGTTGGTCATAGCGGAAACGGGGCAGGGTCCAGCGAATCATGATCTGGAGCCAGCAGAAGAAGAACACCTTTAGGGTAAAGGAGCCGACCTGCAGCAGCGTCACGAGGAGTGAAGGCAGGGCGAGGGTGCCGCCCCACGGGAAATGAAACCCGTCCCGCAGGAGAAACGGTACTTGCCAGCCGCCGAAGAAGAGCGTGGCGATCAGCCCGGCAACGATGATGGCTTCGACAAAGTCCCCCAGCATGAACATGGCCTGCTTGGCGCCGGAATACTCGGTGAAATAGCCGGATATCAACTCGGACTCGGCCTCGGGGAGATCAAACGGAATCCGTTTACTCTCGGCTATCCCGGCAGCCAAAAAGATCAGAAACGCAACCGGCTGATAGACTATGCCCCAGGCCGGAATCCAGCCCCCGATCAATGCGCCCTGGGCGTGCGTGATCTCCTGCAAGTCCAGCGAGCCAAAGACCAGGACCACGCCGATGAGCGCCAGTCCCAACGGAATCTCGTACGAGATCATCTGGGCAGAGCCACGAATCCCCCCCAGCAGCGCCCACCGGTTATTGGAAGCCCAACCGCCCAGGACGACGCCGTACACACTGAGTGAGACCATCGCCAGCACATACAGAAGGCCGATATTCAGATTGGCGGCCTGAAGGGTGATTTCCCGTCCGCCAATGATCAGCACGTCGCCAAAGGGAATCACAATAAAGGCGACCAATAGGGGCACCAAGCTAATGGCCGGCGCAAGCGTGTGCAGCAGCCTGTCCGCCCCCGGCGGCACAAAGTCTTCCTTGGTGAACAACTTGATGGGATCGGCCACCAAAGTGTTGACGAGGCCAAGATTAAAGGGGAGTTTACCGAACACAGCCGCGCGATTGGCACCAATCCGATCCTGCAGGACCGCGCTCCCCTTGCGCTCCACCCACAGCAGCAGCCCGCCGAGATTCAGCACCATCAGCAGCATCAGGATAGTCAGGGTAAACGTGATGAGAAAGTCCATCATGGAGTTTGACGTTCAGGGTCCCGGGGTGGAGGCAGATTCGACCTGTTTTGTCAGCTTATCGATCAGGCGGAGCATGCCTCCCGGGGTCTGGTTCTCGTGGTAATCGTCGTTGACCTGGATAACGGGTGCGGTCCCGCACGAACCCAGGCATTCCACCTCACTCAGGGAAAACATCTTATCGTCGGTGGTCTGACCGACCTTGACGCCGAGCCGGTCTTCCAGACAGCGGACGATCTTTTCAGCGCCCCGCAAAGTGCAGGAAAGGTTCGTGCAGACCTGCACGTGGCATTTTCCCATCGGCTCCTTGTAGAACATGGTATAAAAGGTCGCGACACCACGCACATAGGCTGGCGACAGGTCAAGCAAATCAGCAACATGCTCCATCACTGCGGGGCTCAGATAACCGAACTCGGTCTGGGCCAGCCACAACGTGGGCAGAATGGCGGCCTGCTTGGTCGGATAGCGGGCCAGCACGTCCTCAAACTGTTTGTGCGTTGCCTCTGAAAATTGGACAGCCATACTCTGCTCTCAGCATTAGTGGGGACGGCTCGTGCTCTCCCCCTTAGCGGTCACACTCTCCGCCGATCATATTGACCATACCAAACGTCGTAATAATATCGGAGAGCAGACACCCCCGCAGCATCTCGCCCAGCGCCGCCATGCCAAAAAAACAGGGCGGCCGCACCCGGACGCGATAGGGCCGACCACTCCCGTCGCTGACGAGATAAAAGCCGAGTTCGCCGTTGGCGCCCTCCACACTCAGAAACGCCTCGCCGGGTGGAATCTTCACCCCCTCAATGACCAGCTTGAAATGGTTCATCAGACCCTCGATATTGCCGTACACCTGTTTCTTTTCCGGCAGGGTAATCTGAGGGTCGTCAATCCGAATCGGGCCGCTCGGTATACCATTCAGCGCCTGTTCAATGATCCGCATGCTCTGTTTGATTTCCTCAAAGCGCACGGAAAAGCGGTCGTAGTTATCACCCTGGGTGCCGGTCGGGATGTCAAAGTCGAAACGATCGTAGCCCGAGTAAGGCTGCGCTTTCCGCACATCATAGGGTATACCGGTCGCCCGCAGGAGCGGGCCGGTGAGGCTGTACGAGATCGCGTCTTCCGGCGAAATGGTTCCGACGCCGGACATCCGGTCGATAAAGATCCGGTTCTTGGACAGCAGCTTGTCGCAATCACTCAGGATACGGCGCATATCGGCGAACGCCGTTCGCACGCGCCCGTCAAAGTCCTGCGGCAGATCGTGTGTCACGCCGCCGACCCGGGCATAGCTGACCGTCAGGCGGGCGCCGGTCACGGCCGTGACCAGATCGTACAAGGTCTCACGCGATTCCATCAGATAGAACCCCACGGAAATCGCCCCCGCTTCCGTGGCCGCCATGCCCAGACACGTCAAGTGATCGGTAATCCGCGAGATCTCGCTCATGATGACCCGGATGTATTGGCAGCGTTCCGGGACCTCAACATTGAGCAGTTGTTCGGCCGTTATGGCAAAGGCCACATTGTTGATGAGAGGCGAGGCGTAATTCAGGCGGTCGGTGTAGGGGATACAGTGATTCCAGGTGCGCTGCTCGCACATCTTCTCGAAGCCGCGGTGCAGATAGCCGATCTCGACATCGCAGTTGAGTATTTTTTCCCCGTCAAGGGTGAGGTTGAACTTGATCGTGCCGTGGGTTGCCGGATGGGACGGACCCATCTGCAATTCCATGATTTCAGAGGTGGGATCGTGTTCAGCAACCTCTTTTTGAGTCGGGAGAAGGGGGGCCGCGGCTTCCGCCATAGGTTGTTACCCTTTATGCCATGGATTGGTAATGGGGTCGCGCTCTTCGACCAAGGGTTGCCGTTTGTTGACCGGATAATCTTTGCGAAGTGGATGGCCGCGGAACTCTTCATACATCAGAATGCGACGCGGGTCTGGATGACCGGTAAACGTAATCCCAAACATATCCCAGACCTCACGCTCCAGCCAGTTTGCCGACTTCCAGACCGACGCGGCCGATGGGAGTTCGGCACTCTCCTCTGTGAGCCGAACCTTGACCCGCAGGCGATGATTATGCGTCAGTGAGTGGAGATGGTAGACGACCTCGAAGCGCGGCTCTTTTCCGAAAAAGTCGACCCCGGTGATATCGAGCAGCAGGTTGAAGGCAAAATCCGGATGGTCTTTGAGCTGGCTCAAGACAGTCAGCAGGTCTCCACGAGCGACGACAATCGTATCGTTCCCGTGCGAAGAGTGCTGTTCTTGTACCGCTCTGGGGAATGCCGTCTCGATATGAGAGAAAATGTCTGCTTCAGCCATCTCTGCCTATTAGGCTGATTAGGTCGATTCCAGCCCCCCCTTTTTCACCTCATAGACTAAACCCACGACCAGAACGAGCACGAAGAGCAACATGGCCATGAAACCGAACAGGCCCAACTGGCGGAAGACGACCGCCCAAGGATAGAGGAAGACCACTTCGACATCAAAGACAATGAAGAGGATAGCGGCGAGGTAGAATTTGACAGAAAAACGTCCCCATGCAGAGCCGCTGGGCGGATTGCCACACTCGAATGGTTCATCCTTGACCGCTGAGTGGGTTTTGACGCCGAGCATCGTGCTCGCAAAGGTCATGACCAAGGCCACAACCCCGCCAAGGATCAGCGCAATCAGGACGGGAACATATTGGTCCATAGCAGGCGTCATCTCCGGCAGCTACGAGAGGCGGTGTTGTGATCGTGTTGTCGTCTGCTCAGTCCCCCCGGCACAAGATACAGAGGCCCGGCACGGTGTCAACAACCCCGAGCACCAATTTCCTTCTCCCGACACGAGTCCTATGACCTCTTTCCTGAGATTCGCTCTTTCTCCTAGGCACGCTCGGTCTATCGGACTGTGCGATATTGCCTCGCCCCTTCCTTGCAGGAGAACTGGGGAGGTGGTAAACCTTCCACACATGCAACCCTAGGAATAAAGAGGAGACGTGTCCTCAAACAGAGTAGATGAGGTTGGACATGTTTCCTCTTTCAGGCATGTTTATGGGAGAGGTGCCAGAGTCAGGCCGATCGGGCACGACTGGAAATCGTGTGTACCTTCGGGTACCGAGGGTTCGAATCCCTCCCTCTCCGTCTTCCCCTCTTTATCAGTTGTTGCAATATGTCGATACCTTGTAATCACGTAGATTATTGCCCACATCTTTCCATCCATTTACTGTGGTGTGGAGGGGGGACACTCTGGACCTTTTGAAACATCCCGTGCCTTGTCCTCACGGGAGACGCTTAATCTATGGCCCCTTAATCCCGTGATGAGACTGCACCTGTTGTTATGCCATTCCACAGTATTCGCAGGTCTGGCGGGCTGGAGCGGTATGGGCATTCGCAGCTACAGAACTGAAAGAAATGAAAAGCATGAGCGCAGAGGAAGAACCCTGTCCAATCTGGAGGGTCAGCGACAAAGAGGTATTTTAACAACCGCAACTTCTTTTATGTGGATTCGCCGCCTGTTCCTTGATTATGCGGTGACCGAATGCTCTGCCCGGCATGGCTGCTGGCCAGCCAGTGACCCCTCCCCCATCTGGTTAGCACGGGGGCTCCGGTAGTGTGAGACGTACGCACCCGTCGCTTCAGTACCTAGTGGCTTGGGGCTCGACCCAGGGCAATCGCTTTTGGATTTTTCATGCGGCGGCGCGGATCAGGTTGAGCAGGAAGGCGTCGTTCCATGCGGCGCGTTTGCGCTTGCTGCGCATAGCGTCCGTTGTCGGTTCGCCTCGTGCGATGTTGAGGGCGAGCCTTCGGAGCAGGGCGAGGTTGTCGGGCCCGTTGTCCTTTCGGTTGCACTGCCGGTCCTCATTCATGGCAGCGGGAGGACCCAATAGGTCTAGTGTTCGATGGCCCAGTGGGTGCGCACGGCGTGCTGGGGGCATGCGGACGAGAGCGGCGCAATGATGATGGAGGAGCGGGTTTCGGTTGTCGTGCGCCTACGGTTGCTCGCCTCGACCTTGCCGATGGCGGCCAGCCCCGGCCAGTCCTAGCGTTCCTTGAGCCAGACAACTTCGTGGCAGACCCCGCGCGGCGCGATGCGTCCGTGAGTGCTGTCAACGCTTCCGTGTAGGGGAAATGCTACTCCATTCGGTCAGAAAAAGTATCCCTGTTTCAATGATTTGTCGCTTCGAGTCGAGAGCGTCGAAAATACCTCCGGTTTGAACTACCCGCTTCCGCGGCGCGGTTTTGGCGTTCGCAGGCCGCATGCGATTGGGCTCGGACCGGGACGGAACGGCCCAGATTATGCGGCCGCGGCGGAGAAGGAAATGGCTTCGACAGCCGGTGTTGCCCCAGATGGATGGGCGCAAAGTAACCGACCCGCTGAAGTGGCTCCGGAACTTCCAGTTCGGTGTGTCATCCGCAACCAAGCTTAGGTGTATACCCCTGCCGCAGCCGCAGGGACAGCACAACGCCGCTGACCAGGGCATAGCCTGATCGCCCACCAAATAAACATGGCGGGGCTCAATCGCCTCGGGCATCTCGTCGACGGCCTCGGTGGCATAGCCAGGACGCAGTCCCGACCGTTCAACCAATTTCCACTAGAGACGGACGAGCCGCCTCATGCTGCGTCCTTCTGGAGACTGAGCTCGGACCAGTCAAGCAGCGGGGTGACGTCTCCCCGGCCGACATGTCGAGCGAGCATGGGACAAGGTTCGCCGTCTTGCTCGTGCTCGTAGATCCCGTGGCTCACGCTCAGGCGATGAACAGCGTAGTCCGCACTGGAGTCGAGGCGGTAGGGGTGCAGTCGCGCGAGGAACTCGTTGACGGCGAGGCTCGCCACAAGGGAATTCAACTGAACCACAACGGGCCGATCTTCCTGTACACCGTGGATGTAATCGTCTTCGAGCTGTGTGCGGTAAGCCGACAGGTCGGTGCGCAGAAGGCCAGCCGCGCGCACCTGCTCCATCGTGTAGACATGTCGGGTGAGCGGGCTTGACCCGCCGGGCTGCAGATAGTGCACGGTGCCGCAGACCTGGTCGACGCCCCCCTTTCCGTCCGCCTCGAGCTTCACGCCGAGGTCGAAATAGGGAATGAGGTAAAGGTGGCCAGCTTGTTGAGAAGATGGCGGCCGTCGATCGAGTCCATGCAACCGAACACCACGTCGCAGGCGGCGACCGCCCTGACAGTGGCCGGATCGAACAAATTTCTCGGATGAGTCTCCACGACCGTCCCGAGGCCCATTTCGGCGACGGTGCGGGCCGCCATGTCGACTTTGAGGCGATTGCGTCGAGCGTCTTCCATCGTAGCGTTCAGGATCCGGTTGAGGTTCTTCTCCTCAATGCAGTCCGGGTCCACCAGAACCAGCGTGCCGACGCAGTTCCGGGCCAACTGTTCGATGAGGGGGCTGCCGGTCCCCGAACAGCCGACGACGTCAACGCGCAGCCTGCGAAGGCGGTCGAAGGTTCCCGAGCCAAAGGTCTGCGCCACGCGGTGTCCGAATGCGGGAACAGCCGAGGTGGCGGAGGCGGCTGACCAGAACACGAGATCGTCGCCAACGACATTGACCGATGCCAGTGGATGGAATCGTCCGCTTTCATCGACCAGCCTGCCTATCGTGCCTCCGGCGCGGAACATGACGGCACTGGCGTGCGGACCGTTCTCCGTCCAAGCGTGAATGGATGGGAAAAGTGCGCAGTCGGCACGGTCATCGGTCACGGAGAAGGGCGATGGATGTCTGTGGCCATGAATTTTTAGGACCGCCAACCCGCGTCGGCGTGCCTCCTCCAGGAGTGGCGGGAGCAAGTCGGTTGGCCAAGTGACGCGGGCGGGCGTTCTCTCCAGACAGGCTTCGTGCGGAACCGGAGCCACACGGTGGACGAGCAGGCGGTGCAGTTCGGCACAACGACGGCGGCCGCACAGGGCGATGGCGACAGCCTCGCGGCCGTCGGCGGGAAACAGATGCGCCGCCAATTCGGCGTGCTGACGCTGGGTCAGCGAGAGCGTAGCGGTTCGCAAGATATCAGCCGTGTTTCAGTTCGTGCAGGAAGCAGTGCTAGACCAAGCCGAAATAGGTGGCGAGATTGTCGACACCGGGACGCCATGGATAGGGCACGCCGGAGCACGATAGGTGACTAAAAATACTATATTTTCCACGTCATCGCTCCGAAGCCTCTATCCGAGAATACCCCCCGAATTTCCGTTCAAGTGCTTATATGGTGCGTACGCGAGATCCGCGGGTCCAAAAAGGGCGAAGCCCATGGAGAGGATTACCGAACGTACCGTAGACGCTGCTGAACCAAGAACCAAAGACTAGGTCCTATGGGACGCTAAACTGCCCGGTTTCGGCCTGCGTGTCTTTCCATCCGGCAAGCGCAGTTACGTCATTCAGTATCGAGCGCGCGGACGAGCGCGACGCTACTCTATCGGCCTGCATGGCGTCTGGACTCCCGAAACTGCCCGCCGCGAAGCCAAGGTGCGCCTAGGCGAAGTCGCGTAAAGCGACGCCCCCGCATCTGCCCGAGAAGAAGAATGGCGTGCCGTAACCGTAAAGGAACTCTGCGAGCAATATATAGCGGACATGGAGGCAGGCCTCGTTCTCGGCAAAGGTGGTCGACCCAAGAAAGCCACTACGGTCGCAACCAATGTCGGTCGCATCCGTCGCCACATCATCCCATTGCTCGGTACGCGGCGAGTCGAAGACGTCACCAAACCCGACATGAATAATCTCATGGAAGACATCATCGCCGGAAAGACGAGCGTGGTGATGAAGACCGAAAAGCTACGCGGCAAGCCGATCGTCCGTGGCGGTCATCGAGGCCGGGATCATCGGCCAGAACCCGACGCACGGCCTCAAGAAGCCGCGATACAAGCTCCGCGACCGCCGATTGAATGAGAAGCTGAGTATCGAACGCTCGGCAAAATCCTCAGGGGCGTTCGAGACGCCCCTCATTACGGTATCCATGCTGAGATCCTCCGGCTGATCGCGCTGACCGGCTGCCGGCGCGGTGAGATCATCGGTCTGCGGTGGAGCGAGATCGACATCGAAGGGAGTTGTTTGCGGCTCCGAGACAGCAAGGAAGGGGCCTCGGTCCGGCCCGTTGGTTTGCCGGTGGTCGACTATCTGGAGGCGACGCGTTTGCGGCGGTCGGGGAGAGACGTGTTCCCCGGCCAAGGCATCGCCAATGCCGTAGAGAACTTCCCGCAGAGAGAGATGGAAGAAGCTGTTCAAGGACACACCGCTCTGGGATGTGACACCACACATCCTGCGACATAGCTCCGCCAGCGGCGACCGTGACCTCGGTTTCACCGAGGTCACGGTCGCCGCGCTCATCGGCCACGCCAAGGGCTCCGTGACGAGCAAATACATCCACACCCTGGACTCAACGCTCATCATGGCAGCCGACACGATGTCGGGATACGTGAAAGCGCTTCTCGAAGGGGGCGAGTTCAGACGGAACACCTACACGCTGGACCGGCAAACACGGCAGAATGCGGTCGACGACATGCCGGCCGCCGCGCGACCTGAGACACCAAATAATTTCGCTCCAACGTTGCGAGGAATCTAATCATCATATCTAACTGATAATTGTATTTTAGAAGTTAGATATGATGATTAGTCGTCCCCGAATGCCAACCGTACCTGTCCGAAGGTTACTACATATTTCGGGCACATTCCTTATACATACTAGACAAACTGAACATTAACTCTATATGATGTCTAGTTACGAAGAGATATATGTCATGGCTGAAACAGCATCCAAACGCGGGGTTCAAGCCTTCCAGATCAAGGGGCTTAGCGGCCTTTCACGTTCGGCCACTCGATTCCTCAAGCAATACCCGAATCGCGCGGAGCTCGCGGTCAAAGTGGCTCTTGAAGCCGCGGCGAGCCAGCATGATATGCCTGCCATTGGAGACGATGTTCTGGATGCGTTAAAACCGTTCGTGGTCGTAAAGCCACGAGAGGACGACATGATCGGTGTCTCGGAAGCCGCGGCACGCCTGAATGTGTCGCGGACCACGGTTTACGACTGGGCCGAGAAGGGCGTGCTCCTCGCTTGGCGGACGACGAAGCGGGGACTGACAATCCCGGCGGAACAAATCCTCAGCGAAGGCCGTGTCGTCGATCGCATCGACCGCGTCACCGAGGTTATCGGCGACCCTGAATTGACCTGGGAGTTCCTAACCGCCGATACACCATTCGCCGACCGGGTCGCCCGTCCGATAGACCTTCTGAAGGATGGGCGGATTGAGGATGTGCTCGGCGCGGCAGCCGCTTATGGGACAGCGACTACGTGACGAAAGGCGCCTATCCCGAAGACCGAGTTGGAGCACTCTGGACCGAAGTCAAGCTCCCGCCCGCCTACCGGATCTTTCCCACCCGTCACGCCAAGACACCCTTGGGAACAGCTCCGGCAGACTCGCGCCCTTGCGGCACGGAATCGGGCTTCACGGTGCTGTATGTGACGCCAGATTTTGCCACCGCCTTCATCGAATTGGTCGTGCGCGACCGCCTCACACGGGCGAACGACCGCGAAATTCTTCTCAAGGAAGTGACGACACGATCCCAGGCTCGCATCATTTCGAAACCCCGAACACGGCTTTCGATTCTCGACTTGCGCGGAGATGGGTGTACGCGTCTGGGAGCCCCCACCGGCGCCGTGAATGCCCACAACCATGCGGACGGACGTGCCCTCGGCCGAGACGTCCATGACAACCACAGCAGAGTCGATGGGATCCTTTTCTCATCCCGCCTGACGAACGCGGACGTCTACGCCATCTTCGGTCGCGCCATACCGAAACTGAAGTCCGAAGCTGCACGACCGCTTGACCGGCACAGCGAACTCCCCGACGTGCTCCGGCACCATGACATCAAGTTGATCGTTCGCAGATGATCGGAAGGAAATGAAGCCGCAATACGTAGCTTGATACCGAGCAATCTAGCCGACGAGCTGCCGCAAATTATCGGAAATCACATCCGACATTTCGTCTGGCTCAAGACCGAAAAGGCCGGCCAGTTCGCCCCGTGCCGGGGCGACACTCGCGGGCCCGATAGGTTTTGGGGTCTCATCTGTGAACGGACCATCGGTCTCCGTCAGCAAACGGCCTCTCGGAAGCGACTTCACCAATTCTCGCGCCCGCTCGCTGCGGAGCATAATCGAATTCACCGAAAAATAGCATTCGAGTTCGACCGCCTTGCGTGCCTCAGACATTGGTCCGGCGAACCCAGTGCAACACGACCTGGCCGACGCCGATCGGCAATTTCGTTTCGATCATGTCCAAGACGGTCTTGGCGCAACGCCCACTGTGGACGGAGAGGATTTTCCCACGGGCATCGGCACAAGCCGTTCGCACGTGTTCGAACACGACCCTTTGTTTTTCGAACGAGTGGCAGAAGCGCCGTCCCTCATCCAGGCTGACCTCGCCAACATATCGCGTGGTCGGCAGATAGTCCTTCCAGATAGATAACTCATGAGCGCGTTCGGCGACAAGCTGCGGATACAAGCCCGGCGCAGCCCTCACACATCAAGTCTGATCGGCTAATTCCTTGTTCCGCGGGAAAGCTCTCGGGGTTGTCGTGACCGTCAGGGTGAACACGCCTTCTCGCTCCCTTTGAGACACCGCCTTCGCATGATCTGGAGAGATCCAGATGGCAGTGAAAGTCGACGAGCCGATGTCGCTGTCTATCTGTCAGGATAGGGCCGTTTTCACACCCGCCAACAAGGCTCCGACTTCTTCGAGGCCTCGTCGATAGATATCTGCGTCAGCGCCTTTGGTTTTCAAACTGGGCTGCCGCATGATGGGGGTCAGGTAGGGCTGGATGTTTCAATCTGTAGGCTCGAGACTCTCAACGAGATCACCTTGCCCATCGTCCCACGGGAACGATCCGTTTCACCCTTATCCGGGCGCGATTGGCTTGTTCAATTCTCCTTGCATCTTCGCTCATTTGTGTTATGCCACTGCCGCTCCGCCTCACTTGCCGAAACGGAAATCGGTTGCATCGCTCCACAGGCGATGGAGGATGATAGCCAGCTTGCGGGCGCGACCGCGGCACGTGCGCGCGCATCCCCCGGCGCTTGGCGATGTTCATTCCCCAGGCACGCAGGCTCGACCATTTCCTGGAGCGAACGAGCAGTGTATGCGCCGCCTCATAGAGCGCCGTGCGGGCAAGTTCGTCACCGCATCGGCTGACCGTGCCCACACGGCGCTCAAGGCGGGTCTTGCCGTTGCGCAAGATCTGTTCATAGGTGGATTTGGTCAAGAGTTTCATTGTCTATCTCCCTATCTGTTGGTTTTTCCTAAAAGACGCAGGAGACAAAGGCCGGAGGCATCGGCCGGACGGTCACCGCCCATGGCGGGGAACCGGAAACGCGGCTTATGAAATGAGGTGGTGCGGGCCGCCGGTTGACCGGATGGCGCATCCGGCCACAAAGCGTCAGAGTTTTCGGAAAGTCGATAAGGGGATGATCGGCGCTACTAGGCCTCATCCGGGAATGGTAGAATTAGGAGATGAATCGGGAAGAACAATTAAAGCATGCGATCAGAATTATCGTGGTGTTTGTCTGGAACGTCCATTTGAAGCGCGCCATTGAAGAGGAGCGCCATGCCGGAAAAGAATTTATGGAGGGTGATTTCCGGCAACTTCATGGACATCGCGGCAACCGAATGGTGCAAGCTATTTGGCTCTGATAGTGAGGCAGTGCAATGGAAAAACAATGTTCCGGAACGAGAATGGAAAGCGTTTCGGGAGGGGTTCCACCAAGCCACCGGACTAACGCTGGAAGAATGGGAGACGTACCGCGAAGAGATTAAAAGTTATCAAGACAAACACGCGGCACATTTCGATCTTGAAAATTTCGCGCCGGGAACGGCTACCTATCCGCAATACGATAGCACGCTCAAGGCGTGCTTTTTCTATCTACGGGCAAATTCTGAAACAGCCCGCAGAAAAAGGCATCGCGCATACCTACCCGCCTGACATCGGAGAATACTGCCGAAATCTCGAAGACTGCGAAACAGAAATTTGCGAAAAGGCATTCGACGCTACGCATGAAATGAAAGAATCCGTGCGCTAGGCACCAGCGTGAGGGATGGAAGCCGCATGGCCGGAATCCTGCGGCACGCAGAGTTCGGTTCACGACAGCCCGATCTGCCGACACCCGACAGACGCGCCTGAAAATACTGGAATTTTTGCCTGAAGCACCTATCTTGGAACGGCCAGAATAACGGCCATATAACCGGTCAAAATAACGGTCATTGTTAAGATTGAAAATCACATAAATAATTGATATTATTGCGATAATGAACGATATTAAAGTGGACAGCAAAGCGGCCAAAGAACTGGCCAGAAAAGAGGACATTCCCGACCGGGGAGAAACCATCGGCATGATGGAGCCTATGTTGGTCGGCGAAATCTCGCGCAGGCGCTGGGAAATAAATGACCTCGCGGTTGAGCTTGCCAGCCGCGCTGCCGGATTCCGGCACAGCCTGCCGGACGGAGTCTTAACCGCGCTCGCCGATCTCGTGCGGACGATGAACTGCTATTACAGCAACCTGATCGAGGGCCACGACACGCATCCGGTCGATATTGGGCGGGCGCTCAAGGACGACTACAGCACCGATCCGGAAAAGCGCAACCTGCAGCGTGAGGCCAAGGCGCACATCGCCGTCCAGCAGTGGATTGATGATGGCAGCCTAAAGGGCCGTGCTACTGCTGCCGAAAGCATCAAGGAAACCCACTACCGTTTCTGTGACCTGCTGCCAGACGAACTGCTCTGGGTCGAATATCCGGATACCAAAGAACGCGTAAAGGTGATCCCCGGTGAATACCGCGAACGCGATGTCAAGGTCGGACGGCATGGCGCGATCAGCCCCGGCGCAGTGCCGCGCTTTATGACCCGCTTCGAGGACGCCTATAAAAAGCTCGGCAAGACGGACAGCATCATTGCCGCCGCCACCGCCCACCACCGCCTTGCCTGGATACACCCCTTCCTTGACGGTAATGGTCGTGTCGCGCGGCTGATGTCCTATGCGATGCTGCTAGAGATGCTCGACACAGGGGGTATCTGGTCGATCGCGCGCGGCCTCGCCCGCAGCGTCGATCGATATAAAAGCCAGCTTGCCGCCTGTGACATGCCCCGGCGCAACGAACTGGACGGACGCGGCAACCTCAGCGAAGAAGCGCTGACGGAATTCGCGCATTTCTTCCTGACGACCTGCATTGACCAAGTGGATTTCATGGAAAAGCTGGTCCAGCCCGAGCAACTGCGCGCCCGTATGCTGGTCTGGGCTGAAGAAGAAATAAAAGCTGACAAGCTGCTGCCAAAATCCAGACAGGTGCTCGAAGCGATCCTGTTGCGCGGTGAGCTGCCAAGGGGCGATGTTGACAAATTGCTCGGCGCAAGCGAACGCACCGCCCGCCGTATCACCTCGGCGCTGATCAAGCATGAAGTGGTTACATCGGAAAGCCCGCGCGCACCGCTGCGCCTGAACTTCCCCGCATCACTGGCTTCACGCTGGATGCCGGGACTGTTTCCGGAGAAAACGGGATGAGCTTTCTCTACTTTGTATACGGGTCGAATATGCTAACGGCACAGCTATAGTGGCGATGCAGATCATCGGCATTGTTTCACTAGCAGACCAAAACGCCGTAAACCGATCACGGCGCTGCACTGCACGCTCAAAGACGGAACGCTGACCGCCGACAACCCGGAAGAGTGGTCTGACTTCGACGCATTCGAAGCAAGCTTGAACCGGGCCGGTCCTTGGGTCGCGGGGATCGATCTCCCGTTTGGCCAACCGCGCCGTTTCATCGGAACCATTGGCTGGCCAAGAAACTGGGCCGGACTACGTTCGTCATGCGCAAAGCCTTGGCCGTACCGGCTTCTATGATGCCCTTACGAAATACCTTAATAACCGTCCCTATCGTGATTAAAGAACACCGCCGCGCGACTGACATCGCAGCAGACTCGAAATGCCCACAAAAACTTCACGGCGTGCCGGTCGGCCTGATGTTCTTTGAAGGTGCCCCACGCTTGATCAAGTCCGGCGTGACCATTCCCCATCAACAAGGCGGTCCTGACCGGATCGTCATTGAGGCCTATCCCGGTATCATCGCCAGAAACCTGATCGGTCGGCGCAGCTACAAGAACGATATCAAATGCAAACGGACAGCAGACCGGTACGAAGCGCGCAAAGTGATATTCGCAGAACTCGCAAAAATCAGTCCGTAGCAATACGGCCTTGCCATCAATACGATCAAGCCGGACGGTCACCGCCCCGACGGCAGGGGGGCGGCTACGGGCAACACGGGCGGCGCGGGCAGCCCGTTGACCGGACGGGGCGCCCGACCAGATTGAGCGTCAAAACGAAAGGGAAAGCGGAAGAGAGCGCGAAAACGATTCAACAGGCACGCAAAAGCAGAATTGGAAGATTCGCAGCGGATGAAAGCTGCAGCGGCCCACCGCGACAATTACCACAATGCAATATTTTTGGAATCCGGTTCCGAATCAGGCCTTAAAACCTGAACGGGCATCGTCATAGGGGTATCAATACCAATAACAAGGGCTTCCCCTTGGCCAAGAATTGGAAGAAACGCTGCCGCTGAAGCATCAAGACTGCCGCAGGCTCGCTCAACGATCTGCCGGTCTTTTTCATTTATTAGCCGGTGCACAATAAACATTCCCATCTGGCTCAATACGTCCTCGGGGATGTCGCGGGGTCGCTGTGTTGAGAGTACTGCAAGAAGGCCATGCTTCCGGCCTTCTTTGGCAACCAGGCCAAATGACTCTAGTCGAAATCGGTTGTAATCATCTCCAACTGATTTGTTCAAAAACTGGTGGGCTTCATCTAGGACTACCAGAACCGGCCGATCGCGAAACGCCCCGGAGCGCGCCCTAGTCAACAAATAGCGGCCGAAGCCGTTCGCAACCAACTCACGAGTATTGTGTTCAAAAGGCAAGTCCTCCATCGAAATCCGCAAGATACTCTGCTCGTCATTGGCAAGGAACTCGTCCAGCACTTCGGTGAGATCACGCGTATTATCCGGCGTGAATATGCAGGCCATTTCGCGCGAGCCGATCTGGACTGCAACCCGACTAACCAGAGTCGTGCAATAACCCCTGCTGTTCTGATCGTAGTTCCCCCAATTAGTGGCGTTTCCGCCCTGCGCAGTGGGCCAGACACATTCTTCATATATCTGGTCAGGTAAAAGGGTGATTTCGTAGGCCGCGCCCGGCTCTCGAATGGTGGCGGCGTGTTGCGCCAGCGCTGCATTGAACGCGGCCTTTTCAGCATTTGCCTTCAACAGCAAACCATCTTGGTTCGCCAACGCCGGTACGAGGGCGAGCAGCTTCAAGCTCATGAGGGCTTCACGAAGCTTGGGCGATTGCGACCCGCCACTCGGCTGGAACATCGCGAACAAGTCACTCTCCGACAAATGCCGATAGGGGAAACTGACAAATTCACGTTGGTCTTCATCGCCGGTGCGTTCCCCACCCAGATAAACATGCTGCACACGCTCGTTCAGAGTGTGGAACTCGCCGCTTGGATCAAACAGAATGACTTTGCCCCGATGTCGTGCGACTTCGCCAAGCATGCGGGCTACCGTCCAGCTCTTCCCCCCGCCCGTAGCGCCAAGGATCGCGCAATGCCGTCCAAAGAGCGCTGAAGGTGTAAACGTTACCAATGTCATGCGTGATGAAGGCACATGGGCTAAATCGACATGATGCTCCTGACCACCCCGGCGGTCTTCAATTGCATGCTTCACCAGATCAGGATGTGCGGCGTACACATACTGCCCGATACGCGGATGCTCGGGCACGCCCCTGACGATTTTCCCAGAAGCCAAGTCGATAGAGAGTAAAAGCTGCACAATACCTACAGGATTTACCGGTGTCTTTGCACCCTCCCGCGAAGGCTCGACCGTCAGCCTTTCGCCTTCCGGCAATCGGACCTGAGTCAAGCGGCCCAGGACAGCATGAGTCTCGCCCTCGATCAGGACGAATTCTCCAACTTCGCCCCGGCCTATGCGGTAGCCCGAATAGCTTGATGAAGCTGGGGCGTAGCCGTGAGGCAGGTTTAGGCGGACAGAAGCAGGTTCTATCTGCGTGACGGACCCCAAATAACGGTTAGTTTCAAATGGAGCTGTCGGAAGGACCACGGCTTCACCCTCCGCGAACAGCGCGCACCCGTTCGATGTGGCGCTCTAGGTCAGTCATTGCCGTTACGTCCGGGACTATCGGTACAATCTCTTCAAAGGTCGCGTCCACCATAGACAGGCGAGCATCGCCCTGATCGATCAGACCGGCAATTTTGTAAAGGTGGGGATTAGTTTCCGACTGTTCCTGGATGTTGGGCGAAAGCGCCACAACTTTCAACGCCAAATTGGTTTCAATGGCCGCGAGGATAGGTTCCGCAATGTGGTTGTCATTGAAGCCAAACCCGACGATCAAGAGACCCGTATCGCGCTGCCGGATGGCAGACTGAAACGACGAGATCATTTCCAGGTAGGGCTGAGCGAAAGCCAGTTCGTACTTGGTGCTGCGCGGGTAGATCAGGAGAGGCTTATCTGTACCGGGTATCTTGTTAATTTTGTTTGCGTTTTCATCGCGTTCCCAATCGATTGAGCCATGAATCTTGTATAGCTGAAAGAGGTTCTCGATATAGTCTGGGGCATCCGGCATACTGCCTCGCCGGACAATATCGTAGGCAAAATGCATCGGGTCGAATGTCGATGGCTGCGAGAGTGTGAATCCGTCCATCACAACAAAACCGGTACGCTGCGCCGCATGCTCAAAACAGAGATCGTAGTTGGTTGTGAAGAGCCTAAGGCGCTCGCGCCGCACAGAACGTCTGGCGAGCTTGCGGAGGAAAGATTCATGGAAAGGAAGCTCTTCATTGGGTTGAAGAAAATCAACCTTTTCCCTGATGATGCGCTCCGCATCGGCTATGAAGCGGCGAATTTTTCCCTGTTCATTGCCGGCTTCAAATGACTCGGCGATCTTGGCTCGCGATAGCAGTTCCTCGATGTCCTTATTATTGGCGTGGGGATGGCGAGCGATCTGGCAAACCTCGTTCCATGTGGGTCGTCCTTCTTCCGCCGCTGCGTAGGCTTGCTGGACAGCCTGCCAGAGCGCGCACATCGTGGGTGCTTTCGCGTTGTCACCGCCATCCTTCACGCATAGCGATGTTCCGAGACCGGCGAGAACAATCAGGTTCTTCGAGCGTACAATATCTGAAAGGACACGTTCGATTTCCTGTCGTGCCGGGGCCGGCTGATCTGCACGTTCAACCCCATCGCCTACTGCAACCGGGTCGGGCTCAGCTTCTTCCTCCAACCATTGCTGATCGGTCATGTATGTTTTGATCTTCATACTGACCGCCTTTCCACAAGACGTGCCTGTTTGGGATCATAAATGTGGCCCTTGATGGTGCCGTCTTTGATTTTCTCAACGGCTTCATCAACGACCGAAAGCGGCACCAATACCAACGAGCCTTTATCAAAACCCATTATGGTCCTTCTCCCATAAGCCTTCAGCCCAATGAACCAGACTTTCGCGAATTTGGGAATTCCATAAAATGAGTCAATCTGAGCAGGCGCTGGTATAAGAACCATTCACGCGGAACCACCGGATTGTCGAAGCGATCCTTGACCTGAATATCAAGGCGCGCGGAATCAAATATGCGGTGGATGATGTTTTCCAGCTTCAAGCGATTGTGCAAGCTGGAAATCGACTATCTGCTGGCCCGCAGAGCCTATGAGTCATTGTCACTAATGGTAGCAGGTCATCTGGAGCCAAACTCGCGCGGCGCTGGATAGCCGGCAAGCAGATAGGCAATTCGGAAGTCCGACGCTGGCCTGCAAGACATCCGACGGGTGAGTCTGAACAAGCTACAAGAAAGATGTACAGATTCTTCAGCCAAGCAACCCATCCGAACAGGAAAATGGTGGCACACCGCTTTCTAGGTGATGGCAACAAATTTGTACTTGGAGCCATCGGTCGGCTAAGCTTGGCTATGCTAGCCGCCTATGCCCTCAAGACTCTCAACCTGTGGCACTGGTTGGGGGGTTCATCGGTTTGACATATATCACGAAGCTCAATGGGGGAATGCTTCAGACTTACCACGAGGCATCAAAGTGCGCGCAGGAAGTGACAAAGTGGCTGAATGGACAATTCAACCGTATGCCAGCAGAGGAGCAGGCAGAGATTAACAGTTAAACTGGTTTTGAAGACAGGCTTGGCAGACTGGGTACTGGGAAAGGCGCAATGATTGACTCAGGCGATTCTGGGCGGGCATAGTGAGAGTTGTCGCTGGTGGAGCAGTTACGACAGTGGGCCACATGATTATTCATCATTGGCAAACTACGGATTCTCGAAAGCGCGATGAAAAGCGAAAAGCGATATTAGCGGACATGCTCAATCCTCCCAGGCCCAGAAGGTTGGCGAAAAATGGAAGCAATGGCCAATGTGATTGGTACGAGTCGCGATGAGATAGCCCGCTTGTTAATTGAGCCGGATGCGCGCGTCCGAAACTGGTGAGGATGTCTGGGCCTTCATTAAAGATAATCCAGTTCCAAAACCTAGCTAGCCCGAACTTCCGGAAATTTCGCCGTGGATTTTAGGCCTCAGTGATTGACTGTGCTGGAGAATATGCGATTGGATGAGGCGTGGATTGTTCCCATGTAATATGTTTGCTTGGGTTTGACACAAACGACTTCACAGCCCGTATTAGTCCCCCTGTCTATCGCAACCGTTCCCCACCGCGGCTCCCCGCCCGCCCTCCTCCTGTGCGAAGGGTGGCGAGCGGGCCCAGCCGCCCGGACGCGCCCCTTGGCCACCCGCTCCACATGGCCGAAGGGGCAGAGCGAGGCCCGGAAGGGTGCTCGGAAACGAATCCCCGGTGGCCCGGGAGGCCGTCTTCACCCCTGTGCGCTCGCGGCCTTACGGCCCTGTCGCGAGGGGGCTCGGGACGCGCAAGCGCCGGGGGCGGCCCTCCCTCCTCGCCCGCCGGTCCTCGCCCGAACGGGAGCGGGCGGGGGCGAGGATCGTGGCCCGGGTGCGGGATCCCGGTGCCCAGCGGGCGGGCGCCCGCGGCCAGGCCGCGGCCCCGGCGCGAGACACGCCGGCCGGAGAGTGGGGCTTGGAAGCGGTCGACGAACCCCCCCCCTCTCCGCGGCCCTGCTTATTCCGGCCACGCTGTGTCTGGAATCTCACTCACCGTATCGCCTCTCCCTGCATTCTGTGGTATGCTCGTTGAAACATGAGCATGTCCCGATCCCATCTTCCCGCATTCTTTCCCACAAAATTAAATGGAACGCACGGGAATACGGCAGAACGGTCAAGTGCCTATATACTGAAGAGCCTCGGCTTTACCGGAACATGAGGGAACAACCAAGATCGTGTGAGAGCGCAGAATAGCAGCCCCTCTCCGTCAGCGGTGATAGCTAGGTCCTGCGCAAGGGAAGCCGGGAAATCCGTCAGGTCCGGAAGGAAGCAGCGGTACCGGAACTCTCCCTGTGCCGCAGGGTAGCCTAGCTATCACCACTGACGCCAGCAGGGGGATACCCTAGCTGACACACCGGACAACCCCAACCCATCGGCGATGCTATGAGCTATCTCGTTCTTGCCCGGAAGTGGCGCCCTCAGACGTTCGATGACGTCGTTGGGCAGGAACATGTTACCCGCACCCTGCGGAATGCGATCCGTAGTGAGCGCGTGGCACACGCCTTCTTGTTCACCGGGCCACGCGGGGTAGGGAAAACGACTACCGCCCGGCTCTTGGCCAAAGCCCTGAATTGCGAGCAGGGGCCAACGCCAGCTCCCTGTAACGCCTGTAGCCAGTGTGAGGAGATCACAAATGGCAGCGCCATTGACGTCCTGGAAATCGACGGTGCTTCGCATACCGGAGTGGACAATGTGCGAGATTTGACCGAAAGTGTACAGTACCGACCGGCCAAAGGCCGTTCTCGGGTGGTCATTATTGACGAAGTCCATATGCTCTCAAATGCCGCCTTCAACGCCCTCCTGAAAACGCTAGAGGAGCCGCCGGCGCACGTCAAATTCATTTTTGCGACGACGGAATCCCATAAAATTCCGCAGACCATTCTGTCTCGCTGTCAGCGCTACGACTTCAAACGGATCGCCCTGCGCGACCTCATACAGCAACTCGAACATTTGACACAAGCAGAAGGCTTTGAATGCGACGAGGCCGGGCTGGCCCTGCTTGCGCGGGAGGCCGATGGGAGCTTACGCGATGCCGAGTCCCTCCTCGACCAAGTGGTTGCGTGGAGCAACGGCCGAGTCGATGAGGCGTCGGTCAGAAACGCCCTAGGCGTGGCCGACCGCCAAGCCCTGTTTCTGGTGGTTGAAGCGATCTTGGCCGAAGACCCGGCTCAGGTACTCCGGCTGACAGGAGATCTGTATCAATACGGGTATGACCCACGTCGCCTGTGTCACGATCTGCTCCAACATTTTCACGATCTTGTTGTTGCCAAGGTGAGCTCTGACGTGGCTGTTCTGGCCGACCTGCCCGACCACGAGGTCGAGATCGTCCGCAAACAGGCAGCCCTCCGCTCCCGAGAAGATCTCCAGCGCTTCTTTGCCTCTCTGCGAGAGACGGAGGAAGCCGTGCGGAAGTCGGCCTATACCCAACTCGTCATTGAGATGGCGCTGGTCAAGCTGGCCAGTCAGCCGCCCGTTCTTCCGATTCAGGAAGCGCTGACCAAACTGGAAGAGTTGCAACACCAACTCGGCAGCAGCGGTAGCCGTCCGGCCCCGACCAGACAGCAACGCTTTCGGCCGTCCGCCTCAGTCGGGCCCGTT
Organism: uncultured Binatia bacterium (SeqCode); assembly: GCA_965116085.1. Taxonomy (GTDB): domain Bacteria; phylum Desulfobacterota; class Binatia; order Bin18; family Bin18; genus Bin18. The sequence goes on along the minus strand of OZ220487.1, from coordinate 1,076,953 downwards.
GGGTCCATTGAGCCTATTGGGTCTTCAGGTCTCAAGGACTCAACCGACTCAAAGCAAGCTTCCACCCCTGACCCCACTCCTGTTCCTGCGGCGGCTCCTGTTGCGAGCAGCGCGATAGAGCACGGGGAGCGGGGCGAGCAGTGGGACGGTTTCCTGACCATGGTTCGGGGCAAGAAAATCTCCCTCTTTTTTGCGCTGAAGGCGGGCTATTTGCTCGGCGTGACCTCGACCGCCTTGCAGATTGGCGTGGACAAGGACCCCTATCTGAAAGAATTAGCACGGCAAGAAAATCGGACTATTTTGGAGGAATCGGCCGAGCAGTTTTTTGGACGCAAGCTCGTCGTTGAGGTACAGAAGGGGAAACAAGGGCCGGTCACAAAAGGGCTCATCTCACCACTGGGGGAGGGAGACACGCCGCACCAGAGCGCCCAAGACCCGCCGAACTCAGGAGACCCGCTCGTCAGAACCGCTCTGGACATTCTTGGCGGAGAGATTCAGGAAAGGCGAACGCCGAGAGCAAGCAGGCCCGGCTAGACACGGGCAGAGTGGAGGATGCAGCATGGCACACAATATGGGAGATATGATGAAGCAGGCCCAGCAGTTGCAGGCAAAACTGGCCCAGGTTCAAGAAGACGCTGGGAAAAAGACAGTCGAGGCCTCGGCCGGGGGTAATATGGTCACGGCCGCGGTGAACGGCCGGCTAGAACTCGTCGCGCTGCGTATTGATCCGGCAGTAGCCTCAGCCGATGACGTCGAAATGCTGCAAGACCTCATTACCGCCGCGGTGAACGAGGGCATTCGGCAAGCCCAGAACATGATGGCCACTGAGATGGGAAAGGTCACCGGAGGGCTCAAGATTCCCGGGCTGAACGTGTGAGAGCAGCATTGACGGCGAGGGATGTAATAAGAGTACACGTATCCAGCATCTGTATCCCTATTGGAGGACACGGTTACTCTTTATGACGACGCTGACCCCCGCCTTGGCTCGCCTAGTCCAAGAGCTGGGAAGACTGCCGGGGATTGGAGAGAAAACCGCGACGCGCTTGGCCATGTTCATCCTGGGCTCGGGGCGGGACTATGTTGAAAGCCTAGCCGAGGCCATCTGGGCGGTAAAGACCGAGACAACCCTGTGCCGAGAATGCTTTGGGCTGGCCGAGGGCGATCGGTGCACCATTTGCAGCGATCCACAGCGGAGTACCGAGTCGATCTGCATCGTCGAGGAACCGGCCGACCTGATGGCCGTCGAACGCTCCCATGAATACACGGGCCGCTATCATGTCCTGCACGGCGTGTTAGCCCCGCTCGACGGTATTGGGCCGGATGAACTGAAGATTGCCCCCCTCCTGGACCGTCTACGCTCCGGTACGGTGAAGGAAGTCATTATTGCGACCAACCCAAATGTCGAGGGAGAGGCCACCGCGTTGTATTTGGCCAAGGTCATTAAACCGCTGGGCGTCCAGGTAAGTCGGATCGCCCACGGCGTTCCGATGGGCAGCGATGTGGAATACATCGACGCGGCCACCCTCGGGCGGGCGATTGAGGGCCGGCGGGAGATGTAATCCCATCTTTACTCTTGTTTTTTCCTCTGCTAGAGTCGTCTTGGTAATACCGTTTGGCCTATGATCCTCGGTAGCTCAATCGGCAGAGCAATCGGCTGTTAACCGATGGGTTGTTGGTTCGAGTCCAACCCGAGGAGCCAACTTCTGACTGTCAAACTTGGCGACCCGTCAGTAAATGCAGGACCCCGCGGGGGCTAGCCTCCTCGGGGTCCTGTCGTATCTGGAGTAATTGGTGATGCCATATCGCCCGGTCGATCTCCGCCATCATTTGCTTCAGCGTGGACGCTACAGTGGCGAAGCACCCTCCAGCCGTGCGGCCTTCTCGACCGTGTACAGCGGCTGGGGCAACTGTTTGAGCCGTCCGAGTCGATGTGGGTCGGCAGCCCGGTGATGGGTGTTCTGAAGACGGTACTGGTGACGCGTGGCGACAGGGTCCAGCAGGGCCAAGTTCTTGCGCGTTTACACGTCGGGGCTGAGGCCACCGCCGTGGAGATCAATCGCATCCACTCGGCCAGCACGGCCCGGATTGAGGCCGAGCGGGTACGGCCCGGTCTGGGCGTGAGCAGTTGGAGCAGACCAGCGCGCTCTTAGAGTCGCAGACCGTCACCGCCGTGCGACATGATGGACCCCAGGCCGAGTTGGAGTTTGCGGAAAATGCCTAGCGCACGAAATCCTGGAGAATAAGCCCGGCCCGGCTCGAATATGCCCGTTCCCGGGTCGCCTTGGAGCAGTGCACGATATAGGTCCGGTTCAGGGTATAGTGGCCGAACGCGGCTTGTCAACGGGCGTGTTTGTCCGCCAGAATAGTGACGTCGTGACCTTGGTGGTGCTGGCCCCCCTGTCTGTCGAAGCCTTTCTGCCTCTCACCTTGCTCCCCAAAGTCCAAGGGGGATGAAGGTGCAGGGCGAGCCCTACGCGCCGGTCACCGGGACCTATGAGGCGACAAGCCGTGGTTGACCGTGTGTCCGATTCGGCCAGTGGTTCGTTCGGAGTGCGGCTGACGCTGCCCCGGTCACGGCGGCAGGACGTTGCCGACCGGTCATCGCTGCCCGGGGTGGCATTTCCGCTTGAATTATCCACCCGTGGGCTGACTCGAACTGGACAGTGCAGACCAGCGTGCATATGTCTGGAGGGGGGGTCAGGTGATCTCGACGAGTTGCAGATCAAACGTCAGATCCTTGCCCGCCAAGGGGTGGTTGGCATCGAGTGTGACGGTCGAGTCGGACAACTCAAGGACTGAGACCGCTATCGATTGCCCGTTTTTCTGCTTGATTTTGAGGCGCTGACCAACTTTTAGTTTAACACTATCTGGAAATTGACTGCGCCGGACCTCGGTGGTCATCTCGTCCCGATGGGGGCCGTAGGCTTCCGCAGCCGGAACGAGGACTGTTTTTGACTCCCGGGGACACATCCCAATGACGGCCTGCTCAACCCCGTGAAGCACCTGGCCTTTACCAATGGTAAATTGCACGGCCTCAAGCTCCACGGAGGAGTCGAAGACTGACCCATCGTCGAGTCTGCCGGTATACTGAACGCGAACGGTATCACCGTCCTTTGCCCTCATCATGGGACTCCTCCTGAGAAGCCGAGCGCCGGTTTCCTCAAAGAGGAAACGTGTCCTCCAAAAACATGCAGATGTTGGGCACGTTTACTCCTCCTACCAATTGCGTTCGCCGCCATCCCTCCTCGGGCCTCGTGGGCGCTCTCTTTGCGGACGTGCTTCGTTGACGGTCAACGGCCGCCCTTGCAGTTCATTGCCGTTCAAACGCTCTATTGCCGCCTGCGCTTCCTCTTGATTTTCCATCTCGACAAAGCCAAATCCCCGCGATTTGCCAGAGAACCGATCAGTGATGATATTGACCGAAGCCACTGTGCCCGATTCGCTGAAGAGGGCTTCAAGCTCTTCTGGCCCAGTGCTGAAGGGAAGATTACCAACAAAGATTTTCATACGACTCCTTTCTGAGTAGAGGGGAAACCCCCTAAAACGTACAAAGCCCTAAGAACCATATGAGAAGATCCCCAGGGCTTATAATCGTGCGAACCAGCTCAACATCGACGGGAGAGCGACTAGCTCCCGCTCCCGTTCTCTTTCTGATGGGACTGTATTGCTTTTTCGCGTTGAGCGCAACCGTGCGAGCGGCGACTCGCATCTCACATAGAAATTTTCTCCTCCGCTCTCCCCCTAGAAACGAACCACGGTGCTTTGCTGCGTTATCCTGCTGCGTTCCTGCTGCGTTCCTGCCCAAGGGAGTGCTTCCATCTCTTCGGCAACTCTTTTACAGTGGAGGCATTACATTCTGATGTCGGAGTAGAGGAGCACACGCCATGTTTGTTGTCACGAACCGGATTCCCGTTGCTGAGGGACATGAGGCAGACTTTGAGGACCGGTTTCGGCACCGGGCCCATCTGATCGACCAGTCCCCGGGATTTATCAAAAATCTGGTGATGCGACCGGTCCGGCGTCGGTTCAACCACCAGACGGGCGAGTGGGAAGAAAAGGAAGAGCAGGGATTCTATCTGGTCCAGACCTATTGGGAGAGCGAGCAAGCGTTTTGGGACTGGACAAAAAGCGAGTCCTTCCGCATCGCCCATAGCAACCGCCCGCCCACAGAAATGTTTGCCGGCGCAAATGTGCTGGAAATCCATGAGGTGGTTCTGAGTACAGAAGAAAACGATTCGGCGTAACCGGGACGGAGGGGGCGTGGACCAGCCACACAAGCAGATAGCCGAGCGCTTTCGGCGCATCATGCCACGCGCCGGTTTCTGTTCGTTCCGCATCGTGCGCGAGCGCTCAGAGTCGCTGGTGGTCCGTCAAGGTGTTTTACAGCCCGTGTCGAACGGCGATGACCTGGGGGCCATGGTGACGGTCATCCATTGGGGCGGCTACGGCTATGCCGGGACGAGTGACCTGACTGAGACAGGATTGAGGCGCGCCCTCGAACACGCCCGGGGGTGGGCACAACGCAGCACGGAGCGGAGTGTGACGGACTTCTCTCAAGTGGGCTTTTCTCATCCGCAGGGTGAGTATGAGACGCCGGTCGCTGTCGCCTGGGACACCGTCTCCCTAGCCGATAAAATCGCGCTACTCCAGCAGGAGAGCGACCGGCTGAAAACGGACGAGCGGGTTGTCGATTGGGAGGCCAGCCTGTGGCATACACAGAGCGACACACTTTATATCACGAACAGTGACTCCCGCATCTACCAGCGGGGCTGCTATACCGTCCCGATGCTGAGCGTCACCGCCAACGCCGGGACAGAGACGCACACGCGGACCTTCGGCGGACGCGGTTATTGCCGCCAGGGAGGACTGGAAGTCTTGGACCAGACCGGATTTTATACGGTTGCGCCGCAACTCAGCACCGAGGCGGTCCATCTCCTGAGTGCGCCTAATTGTCCGGGCGGGCGGATGGATGTTCTCCTCGCCCCGGATCAGATGATGCTCCAGATTCATGAGTCTATCGGCCACCCGCTTGAGCTTGATCGCATTCTCGGGGATGAGCGGAACTATGCCGGCACCAGTTTTGTGACGCCGGACATGTTCGGCACGTATCAGTATGGCTCGGACTTGTTGAATATCACCTTTGATCCCTCCCGACCCGAACAGTATGCCAGCTATCAATTCGACGACGACGGCCAGCCCGCTCGGAAAGCATATCTGATCAAGAACGGCCGCCTGCTGCGGGGACTAGGCGGAGCAGTCTCGCAGGCGCGGCTGGGCCTGCCCGGCGTTGCCAACGCCCGCGCCACGACGTGGAACAGGCCGACGATTGACCGCATGGCGAATTTGAATATGGAACCGGGAGTGTCCGATTTTTCATCCATGATCGGCGCTATCGAGCGGGGCCTGTATATGAAAACCAACTTCTCCTGGTCTATCGACGATTCACGCAACAAATTCCAGTTTGGCTGTGAGTGGGGCCAGCTTATTGAAGACGGTCGGCTGACAACGGTGGTCAAAAAACCGAACTATCGGGGTGTATCGGCCACGTTCTGGCGCAGTCTAGCCATGGTCGGCAGCCCGGACAATTATGAGGTGCTCGGCACCCCGTTCTGCGGCAAGGGCGAGCCCAATCAGGTTATCCGGGTTGGGCATGCCGCCCCGGCCTGCGTGTTTTCGGACGTTGAGGTCTTTGGTGGTGAGAAAGAGTCGTAGAGATAGAGGCGGTTGAGTCACGGCAACCCAAAAGACCCAAGGACCCGCAAAGATGCAAGAGTATTTCTACCAGCTTGCTGAGTTTATCATCAGCCACCTGACCGGAGAGGAGAGCGTTCTGTGTAATTTTGCGGCTGAGGACTCGGACTTCGTCCGCTTCAATTACAGTGCCATCCGCCAGGCGGGAACGGTGGCGCAACGTTCCATCGCAGTTGAACTCATTGTTGGGCAGCGCCACGCAGCTGGGGATATCAGCCTGTGCGGCGACTTTGCCGTGGACGGTCGACGTGCCCGCACCGTGCTGGACAATCTGCGTGCCCAGCTTCCCTATCTGCCCGAAGACCCGCATTTGCTGTGCGCGACCGAGGTCCAATCGAGCGAACATCACGGCGAAAACCGGCTGCCGGAAGAGCGCGGGATTATCGTCGATGCCGTTCTGCAAGCCGGCCAGGAACGGGATCTGGTTGGCTTTTATGCGGCTGGCGGCATACACGCGGGGTTTGCCAACTCCTTTGGCCAGCGAAACTGGTTCTCTACCTATACCTATAGTGTGGACTGGAGTTTCTATCTCAGTGGGGACAAAGCGGTGAAAACGGCGGATGCCGGCTTTGTGTGGAACCCGAATGTCTTTCAACACAAGGCCAACACCGCCGCCCAACAACTAGCCGCGCTTTCCATGCCGGCCAAGACCATTTCGCCGGGCCGCTACCGGGTATATCTCACGCCCTCAGCCGTGTGCGAGATCGTGGAATTGCTGAATTGGGGCGGATTTGGCATCAAGGAGCAGCAGACCAGACAAACGCCTCTCATAAAAATGCCGCAGGAGGGAGCGGAACTGCACCCCGATGTCACACTTATCGAAAATACGCGGGACGGAGTGGCTCCGAACTTCCAGGAGGAGGGCTTTCGGAAGCCGGACCAAGTGCCCCTCATCACCCACGGTCGTCGGGCGGACTGTCTGGTGTCCCCCCGGTCTGCCAAGGAATACGGCGTGGCAACCAATGGGGCGTCGAGTTGGGAGGCCGCTGAATCCATTGAGATGGCCGCCGGCAAGTTGACCCAGGACAGGCTGCTGACGCAACTAGGCACCGGCATCTATATCAGCAATTTATGGTATCTGAACTATTCGGACCGGGCAGCCTGTCGCATGACCGGCATGACCCGGTTTGCCACCTTCTGGGTGGAAGACGGCGAGATTCAGGCTCCGCTCAATGTGATGCGGTTTGACGAATCGATCTATCGCATGCTGGGAACAAACCTGATTGGCATCACCGCAGAACGGGACTACATACTCGACCCAGACACTTATCATGCCCGATCAACGGGCAGCAGCAGACTGCCGGGGCTCTTGATCGAAGACTTCACTTTGACCTTGTAGGGAGAGGGACGACCGGGAGGCCCGGCTCTTCACGAGACAGGGGCAAGGAGGAGAGATGGGACAGCGTCGCAATGCAGGCAAACTCACTCTCGTCTTCCCCCTGCTGGGGATATGGGCGGGCCCTGCTCCGCTCGCCACAACTCAGCACAGACCCTCACCGGTGGGCTCACCGTTATCGTCGCCGATTACCCATTAGGCACCAACCTGACCTCTGGGACCATCCAACTTCCCGACTGAGGACTCCGCTGCCCGGCACGGCCTCCTGATTGATAGGACCCTCATGCGGCCACCAAGCGGCCCGGTCTCCTTGAACCGCAAGCGGGGAACGGTGGTGGGAAAGTGAGGGAACACCTCTCTCCAACTCCAAGTCCGTTCCATTGAGCAGGCTCCGTCACTGTCGATGTCCTTACCGGGGGGACCTTTCGCATCCAATTTGTCTCCGGCCTAGCACACTACTTTCCCACAACAGTTGACTCCCACTTTACCCAGCACCAAGGATCCACGCTCACAGGCATGGGTGGCGATTTTCTGCCGCTTTGGGGATGCCACGAACGTCACTCCGCATCCGGTCAGGCATTATGAGAAGCTCATGGGGGTGACCTATCCCGGTCTGGGTCACTATTGGAACGAAGTCTCGACGGGAACATCTTCGACTTGGCTGGGAGCGGGGTGGCAGGCTGGGTGCAATCTGCCCCGGCCTCGTTCGTATTACCCCTCCATCAGTGAACATGGAGAAGCAGACTTTGTACTCGAGAGAGCGAGGGAGGACGGCTTCAGTCTGCTGGTGAACTGGAACAATGTGGGACTAATACCAGCGGCCATGGGTAAGAACCGATAAGCCTCGCTCGGCGGAGGTTCCCCCTTTCGGTGCGAGGCCTCGACTCGGGGGCTAGGCGACGGAGGGATGGCTTTGCTATCGGTTCCAATCAACGACCGTTGGTATAAGAGAGTAGGGGATTCGGGAACTCATTGATGGGACGGCATTTGTCCAGACGACGGTGCAGGTAACGAGGTTGAGGGTTGAATTCCTGAAAGGCATGCAGCGGGCGATTATCATCCCAGGCCTCCCCACCCGGGTGATAACTATGCTGCGGTGGGAAGAGGCGCTCCAGAATTTCATCACTGTTCCCTGACCACGCGCGCCAACCGGGGTGACTGATGATACAGGGGGGGACACGACACTATACGCTCCCCCTGCAGGAAGCGAACGGCCATATAATACCTGAAAAGAGACGCCGCGCTCTGCGCCACACGGCAGGCTTGAATGCAGAGTATCCGTCACGAAGTCTGTCTGCTCGCTGCTCCCTTCGTTCTGAGTCGGTCCAGCGAGTAAGGGAGGAGTCCGGTCAGAATGGCCAGAGCAGGCCGCAATGCATGCCTGGATAAGCATTGAACAAGCATCCTAGTCCCCTGGAACTGAAGTAAGCATGATTGTCTGAGGGCGGTCGGAGTGTGCACACGGAGGTCCTGGCGATGCCCCGCGGTCTGGGCCGGTCCGTGGTGGTGCGGGTCTGGAGGGATGCGGCCCGGTCGTCTCTGGCGGCGCCGGTTCGTCGCCCCCGGATGGCGCGGGCGCGGGCGGATGGGTGCCGCCTGATTCGGCGTGGCGCGGCGGGTCTGGGCAACCCGGCAGGGGCGGGCGCGCGGGGCGGGCAGGAGCACACGGGGGAGGCAAGGGCGGCGCCGTGTCGTGCGGGAGCGTCTCGCGGGCCTCGGCTAGTGCCAGCGGCGCCCCCGGGCCAGGGAGGTCCTCGCCTGCCTCAAGGTGATCGCCCGCCAAGTCCCCGAGGGGCGGGATAGCCATAGCGCCAGGGACCACTCCGCCCCCCCCCCCCACAACCCCGCGGCGGGCAAAGCCGGGCGGGCCCGGCGCCCGCCCGGCTTTGCCCGCCGCCCTCCGCCTCCTGGCTCCCCCCGGGCGCGCGCGGGGGCGCCGCGGTGCCCCGCAAGCCGTGGCCGCGGGGCGGCCCCCGCTCGCCCCTGCCACTCGCCACCGCCCTCCGGGCCTGCCTCGACCCCCCCAACGAAACTCCCACGCCCTGCAAGTGGACCCAATCCGCCGCCGACATCCTCGCCGCCGTCCAGCGCTTCTGTTGCCGCATCGAACACAACTTATGCTACGAACTTGAGATTCAGGGGACTAGGGCCTGTTCACACTCATGTGGATGATCATGCATGATTCTGGTCTCCTGGCTGTATGGACCTCACGCAAGCTCACTACGCCCGGAGCGCGCCCCCTCTCCCGGTGCCGCGCGGCCCTGTCCGTCTCTCCCCTCACCCCGTGCTCCCCGCCCTCTGGTCGGTCGCCGCGCAGGGCGCGGGTGACCGGCCCGCTTTGGCACCTGGCACCCCCTCTCCCCCCGGCTGCACCGCTGGTCGCAAACCGGGGGTGCTCGCCCGGGTCTTCGCGCATTTGCAACGCGAACAGCTCGTGCGTATCAAGCGGGAGGCCCGGTCGCTCGACCGCCCCGTCGTCCAGGTCCCTCCCGCCGGCACGGGAGCGCGAAAACAACCGGCCCTCAATCCCTCGGCCGCTCCCGGGGCGGGTGGACCCCCACGATGCCTAGGGTGCCGCGGATGCTCGCACGGCGCTCGCCTGCGCGCGCTCGCCCGGGCCCGCCCCCCGCTCCTCCCGCGGTGCTGAGGGCCCGGGCGTCCGCGGGCCCCCAGACGCGGCCCTGGGCCGTGGCACTGGGGTGTGCGCCCGTGGGGCCGCCGCGGCGCACCCGGGTGAGCCCTTGGGCGTCTGCCCGGGAGCTGTCCACGCGGCGCAATGAAATCGCGCGGGTGTTGCGTCGATTGCAGGGGTTCCGCCGCCTCTGCTCGCGATGCGAGCAACGCGACGTGCTCTTCCTTGGATGCATCGTCCTCGCCCTCATCATTGATGCCTTGCGATAGTTAACAGACCTTAGTGGAGAGGACTACTGGAACGGAGCGTCGTTGTCCACGCCTAACAGATGTTTCCCAACCAGTTCCGAGACCCGGTCGGGATGGGCGTTGATGTGCAGCGGCATGGACTGAAAGTCGCGATAACGGCGCTCGAAAGAGCCTCCTTCGCGCAAGCCGCTGCCGCCCTGGACGCGTAGGAGCAGGCGCATGGCTTCGTCACATAGCCGAATCGCCGTCATGCTATAGCCAAGCTGACGCAGATAATCCGTCTCCGTGGGGATAATACCTGCCTTGATCCGCGCGTCCGTCTCCGCACAACCCGTCAGGACGGCTGCGCGGGCCGAGCTAATCGCGGCTCCGGCCTGGCCGATATTGAGCTGGACCGCCGGTCGTTCGGCGACTTTCACCCCCAAAAGAGCCACCCGGCCGCTCAGCCCATGGCAGGCTTCTGCCAACGCAGACGAGGCAACTCCGACCGCCTGCGCACCAAGCCAGAGATCGGACACCGCGACCCAGTCTTCACGATAGCGGTGCGCGACCATAGGACGGTCCGGGTCTCGGAATCGGACCCGAAAGTCGATAGAAAAAGAGCGCATCAAGGAGGCGGGAACGGCCACAGCCTCGTAATTGATGTGATCGGTGGCCGAGGCGCGCAGACTCATTGAGAGCCAAGTTGGGTCAATGGACACGCCTTGGGCATCGGTCCGGACAATGGTAAAGCGCAGATCCGGATTTTCGTCAGGGAATTGTGTCTCACGATCAAGCGCAAACAGACAGGCGGCCCAGTCACCGTAACGAGCACCCGAGGCGAAACTGGCCCGACCGTTGAGGATCAGGTCTTCCCCTTCAATTTTGCCGTGCACGCTGGTGCCCGCACCAGCGGGAAAACTGACCCATTCCCGCTGGGCGACCATCTGCCGCAGAACCCCGCCGCCGTCCGGACCGAGTTGGCCGCAGATAAAGTGAAACACACACAAGTGGTTCCACAGACACCAAGCGGTTGAAGCACAGGCTCCGGCTACGGCTTCCAATTCCCGGGCGATGGCCCCGATGCTGGCTCCGACCCCGCCGATGTTACACGTGGCTGAAGCCCGAATGAGGTCGGTGTTTTTAAGAGCGGTAATCACGTCTGGATCGACGCTGCGCGTCCGGTCGGCGTGAGCAGCCTGCTCGGCAATAACGGGCAGGACCGGAGTGCACAGCAGATCGCTATCCGTGTTGAGAAAGGTCGGGACAGGCAGCATTGGTCACTCCTGTGGCAGCGTCAGGGAGCATGTTCCAGGGCCCACTGAATCAGGTCGGCAGTCCCCTCGTCTCCCCAGCAACTGGAATCAAGCAGCAGAGTATAGTGGCTCGGGTCGCGCCAGTCGCCATGGTAGAAGGTATGGACGTAGTCTGCCCGCAGTTTGTCCATACCGGCAATCCGTTGCCGGGCCTGATCTCGGTTCAGACCCTCGGCCTGGATCACTCGCTCAATCCGTGCTTCGAGCGGCGCGTACAGGAACACGTGCAGGGCCTTGGGGTGGAGTTCAAGAATGCGGTTCCCGCCACGGCCCACCAAAATGGCGTTCCCCTTTTGAGCCACCTCCTCAACGATGGTCTTGGTCATGCGGACGAGTTGGGCATCGTTGAGCCAGAGTGGCGGCGGAATATCATAGGCGGACTCAAAGCCGCCCAGGCCGAACAGGCCGACCATGCGCTCAATAAAGGAGTCTACCCGCTCGTCTTTTGCGTCGATATAGTCTTCCGCGACCTGATACCGTGAGGCGATCTGCCGCACGATCTCTTTTTCCCAGACCGTCCAATTCAAGCGCCGACCCAGCTCACGAGCAATCAGGCTGCCACCACTGCCGTAGAGATGAGATAGAGTCAGGATGGACTTTCCCATGATCGCCTCCCTTTTCACCCACGATGCGTGAGCGCATCCTAGGAACCCGGACCTTTCTTTGTCAATTCTCTCCCAAGAGGAGACCTGGCCTCCGCCAGACATGCAGATGCTGGGTACGTTTCCTGTGTCGCTCCCCAGCGCTGGGACACAAACAGAAAGGCGCGGCCAACGGCCGGCTTCTCCATGAGGTATTGACCCGGTGCCCCGCAAAGGAACTCCGGGATATGGTCGGTCTTAATATCGCCGGGCGAGGCCAGGGCATAGCCGAACATTGAGCCCTGGTGCGGGTAGGGATTATCAAAGGGAATCAGACGATGTCCGTCGCGGCCGTTATAGAGAAAGACTTCACCCTGGATGTGAAACTCATCGCCCCTCTGAAATGGAGCACCGACCAGGATTTCGGGGATCTCATCCGTATTCACGTCGGGTACGGCGGACATAGCCCGGCCGAATCCGGCCGAGGGGCGTGGGGCTGGGTCGTGGAAAGTCAGCAGGAGGCTCCCGTCGGTCTCACTAAAGGCAAAGACCATCCCTTGGGCAGCGACTGCCCCAACATCCTGATAGAGCGCCCCGATGGGCAGGTCCGGGACGCTGTCCTCATTCAGGTCTCCGGCCGATGTGATATGCCAGCCGAACGACGCGCCGGCCGGCGGCTGAGGATGATCGATGTGGTACAGCAGCCTGCCATCTGCGCCGTCATATACATAGGCCCGCCCCTGTGTGCTCCGCCCCTCGACGCTGGAGGAGGGTGCACCGACAGCGACATCCGGGAGACCATCATGGTTCAGGTCGCCAGCCGAATTGACCGTCCAGCCAAAGCCTTCGGCACCGGAATCGGAGGGTGGGGCGAGGGTGTGGAGGGGAGCGCCATCACGACCCTGAAAGACAAACACCCAACCTTCGTGTTCCCGGCTCTGCGCACCCACGATGCACTCGGGAATACCGTCTCCGTCCAGGTCTCCGGCAGAGGCGACGGACCAGCCAAACCCCACGCCCACACTTTGTTGAGGGGCTTCGAGGGAATGGAGGAGTTGCCACTCGCGGCCACTAAAGACAAAGGCCGGTCCGCTGCCCACCCGTTTCCTCACCTTGTACTCGCTGCCATCCCCGGCGGCCCAGCCAAAGACAGCGCCTTCGCACTACCGGCTTCGCCCTGGCCGAAGGTGCCAATAATACAATCTGGTACGCCGTCCTGATTCACGTCGCCAGCCGAGGCAACGGAAGATCCAAACGCAGCATCTGCCCGGGGATACGGGTCGTCCAGCTCCAATAAGAGCTCGCCGGTCTGACCGTCGAAAAAAAAGGCCCGTCCCTGATGGTTATTCTCGTCCCAGGTCTGCTCGTACGCACCGATAATATCATCGGGAACCGCGTCGCCATTCATATCAGCCAGCGTGGATAAGGCGGAAAAGCTCAGCCGATTCGAGGTGTCCAGGGTACGGATTTCCGGCCCTGCCCAGGTCGGACCGCAGAAGAAGAGCAAGACACTCAGCCAGAGAAACGGAGCACGCCACATAGCGACTGTCCTTGAGGTGGATTGTCATTCCAGATGGGGAGGAACCCGCCGGTCATATCCTAGCCCTGACAGGCTGTCAAACCATTCTTTCTTGCCGCTCGCCAGCACATAGACTTCGGCCGAGCCCTTGCGCGTCGCTTCCGGACGAGACGTTTTGACCGTCTTGAAGGCAGAGCGTAGCGTCGTGACAAAAGGCTGATATTCTGTGCTCATAAAGGTTTTGAGGAAGAAGTTGCCGCCTGGCCTCAGCAGGGGGCCGCAGCAACTCAGGGCGGTCTGGCATAGAGCGGAGACACGGGCGTCATCGGCCTCACGCACCCCACTCAGCTTGGGTGCCATGTCCGAGAGGACGACATCGGCCGGACGGCCCAGGGTGGCGAAGAGGGCGTGCTGCTGCTCCGGGTCGGTGGCATCGCCTTGTACCAGGGTGACGCTGGCGAGCGGGAGGGGATCCAGCTTGACCAGATCAATGCCCAGCACCCGCCCGGACGGCCCGACCGTCTTGGCTGCGACCTGGACCCAGCCGCCCGGCCACGCTCCGAGATCAATGACCCAGTTGCCCGCTCGCAAAAAACGCCAAGTACGGTTGAGCTCCAGGAGCTTATATGCCGCACGGGAGCGGTAGCCTTCCTGCTTGGCTTTTTTATAGAAGGCGTCCTTGCGGTTATAACTCACGAATAATTTTCTGGGGCGCGGGCCTCCACCCCACTTGGGGGGGGGTGGCTATTGGGGTGCCATGCGAATGGCACCGTCGAGCCGAATGGTTTCCCCGTTTAACATAGCGTTCTCGATGATCTGGCAGGCCAGGGCGGCGTATTCCGTCGGACGGCCAAGACGTTGCGGAAAGGGTACACTGGCCCCGAGCGCCTGCCGGGCCGGCTCGGGCAGCCCCATCAGCATCGGCGTCTCAAAAATACCCGGCGCGATGGTACAGCAGCGAATACCAGTACGAGACAGGTCACGGGCAATCGGCAGCGTCATGCCGACAACGCCGCCTTTTGAGGCGGAATAGGCTGCTTGTCCGATCTGCCCGTCAAAGGCCGCAACCGAGGCTGTGTTGATAATAACGCCTCGCTCTCCGTCGTCATTCGGCATATTTTTCGCCATGTGCGCAGCAGCAAAGCGGATCACGTTGAACGTCCCGATGAGGTTGACTTCTATGGTTTTGCGGAATGGTCCGAGGTCGAGCGGCTCGTTGCCTTTGCCCAAGGTCCGGCCCGCCGTGGCAATGCCTGCGCAGTTGACTGCAACATGGAGGGCGCCGAAGCGGTCGGCCGCCTGCGCGAGGGCGGCCGCCACTTGAGCGTCATTCGTCACATCCGCTTCGAGAAACACGGCATTTTCTCCGAGTTCTTCGGCGATGGCGGCGCCACTCGATTTGCTCAGGTCCAGCACCGCCACACGGGCTCCTTGGGCCGCCAGTGTCCGCACCGTTGCTTCGCCCAAGCCGGAACCGCCACCGGTGACGGCCGCCACACTCTTCTGAATATCCATATATCCTCCATCCTGATGCGCGCTATGATCTCGGCTGGGCTCAGGTCCGCCGGGGCCGGATGTAGCGTTGATATACTTTTGGCAGTTCCGTGGGAAGGGATGTCACGTCTTCGAGGACCATATAGCGGGAGGGGGCGCACATGTCCCGTAAATAATCGTGGCCAGCCTTATCGATGGTCAGACAGAACGTCAGCACACCGGCTTGGTCGGCCTCGCGCAGCGCCATCATGGTGTCCTGGATGCCGTAGGTGGCTGAACGCCGGTCGGTGCCATAGTCTATGTCTTGGGGAAAGCCGTCGCTGAGCAGGACCAGGAGCTTGACCCGACAGGCGATATCTTTGAGCTTTCCCAGGGAGTGGCGGATGGCCGGACCCATCCGGGTCGAGCGCTTGGGTTCAATCGCACCGATCCGGCCCTTAATGGTCGGAGAGAGCGGCTCGGTGAAGGATTTGACGTGATAGAACTCGACATTGTCACGGCCCTGACCGGAAAAGCCGTAGACCGCGTAGGCATCACCGATCTCCTCCAACGCTTCCGCCATCAAAACCAGGGCTTCTTTCGTGACATCAATGATGCGACGTGGCTTGGGTTGCGGCTCCATGGGTTTTTTCTTCCATGTAGCCAGCCAATCATCGGGGTCGTCCTGGCTATACATGGGGGGTAGCGGCTCCACGGATTCGTCTGTTGAGGCACTCATGTCCAGCAGAAACAGAGCGGCAATATCCCGCTCGGTCTGGCGCTTGGTAGTGTAGACCTTGGGCGACGGCGCAAGTCGCGCCCGGCGGTCGACGACGGCCGTCACCACTGCGTTCAGATCAAACTCCTCGCCGTCCTCAAGCCCGCGTACGAGTCGATACTGCTCAGGCCGGATACGTTGAAACTCGGCCTTGATGGCCGGGGTGAGGGCGACATAGTCGCCCAACGTCTTGGCAAAAAACTCACCCGCGTCGCCGCTGAGCATAATCTCGCGCAGCCGACACCAGCGCGTACGATAATCAGCAATATGATAATCCCACTCGTCATAGCAAAAGGTCAGGGCTTCCTGCCGCTCCCTTCGGTGCCCGGTACGCATCACCGCCCCATTCTCGGGCAGGAGCGCGTCCGGGTCGGAGTGGTCCGGCAGCTTGCCGTCCAGATCCGTGATATATAAGCCCTGCGGGTTCAGGCTGTCCGGTTTGCCTTGGCGGATATCGAGTTCTATTCCAGCCTCAAGCAAGGCCTTGAGTTCTTCCGGGGAGAGCGGCGCTCCTCCGCGGTCGTCATCTGCCCCGGGCTCCAAGGCCAACTGGGGCAGTTCCGGCATCTCTTCTGCCGGCGGCGGACTGTTATCGGTCATGTCCGGGTCGATGAGGGCCTCGCCGGTCATTTTCTCAAACAGCGCGGCCTCAAACGAGGCCGGATCCTGCTCTTGAGGCTGCACCCTCACTAGAGAGGACAAAACGCGCCGATACGTATCGGCCGCCCATCGGGCCGAATCGTACACCGTGTGAGATGGCTGTGAGGGGAGCGGCAGCGTGGAAAAAAGGGCTCGCAAGGTTTCGGGGAGGAGCGAGGGCAGGGATACGGCGTTCAACCAGTCGAGATCCGGCCGCAACCCGCGGTAGGATTGTCCAATCCGGTAGGTTACGCGCCGCGTTTCCACGAGTAGAAACAGGGCTTCAGCCACGTGGGGGTGGGGGAAATAGGCAAAGAAAGCGCCTAGACCGCCGACGGGCGGCTCCCCCGGTTCTCTGAGTTGACGGACCTCCGCAGAGAGCTGCGGCCATAGACGTTCCAGGCGAAAGTCGTAGGTGCCAAACTCACGCCGACCGGCCTGAACCATGGCGAGGACGCGGAAGAGCCTGAAATTCTCTTCGTACGTGGGAAAAAGGTCAATCCGGGCCGGCAATGGAATAGCGTCTCCGGGAAGGGGAAATTCTTCGAGCGATGGCGGATAGGAGAAGAATTCCTGACGCTCGATACCGGCCACCCGGCCGGACAACATCTGGATATACTTGCGCAGCACTTCCTGGACTTCGTCCAGATCAACCCCGGTGTCGTCGTGGCGGAGAACGCGCAGGCTGGTCCGCGACTCCAGCGCAAAAAAGGCCACCCCCGCTTCCGGGCAGGCGCGTCCGATGGACCGTCCCATGGCGGTCCATTCCAGCAGCCGCTGCTCGCCAGCTTCCTCGAAGACTCGGGGTAAGGTCCGCATGGCGGGGGGGATGCCAAGCGAGAAATCCTGGGCCAAGGTCATTAATGCCTCGCGCAGGGCGGGCCGCCGCTCGCTTTCAATCGCGTTGAGGCAAGGGGCCATGAGCGGAAAGAGCGAGAGCAGGGCCTCAGGGTCGGACCGAATCACCGGGGCCAGAATGGTCAGGAGAAATGGTCGCAGGGAAGGCGACAATCCGGTCAGTACGGCCGGGAGCTGGGCGAAGATGGCTGCCGCCGCGTTAGACGAATGGTTGGCCGCGGCTTGGCAGTCCACCAATAACTGGAGGCGAATCTTTTCGGCCAGTTCGACAAAGCCCTCTGGCAGTGTCGCATAAAACGTCCACGGACCGGAGTCCTGGACGAGCGCGCCTAATGCGGCCCACTCCCGCATCTCTTTCAGGCTCAGAACGGACAGGACGGCCGGGGCTGCGGAAAAATAGGAGAGCGCCAGAAACTCGCCCTTCCAGCCTTTTTGCCTGAGCAGCGCACTCCCATGCTTTGCCCAGGCGTGCAGACGGTCTTTGAACGGAGCCGGCAGCCCCGGCAGTAACGGAGCCGAGGTCTGCAAGAATTGCGCGCCCAAGCGGCGCGAAGCCTGAAGCACTTTACGACCGATAGCGGCCCACGCCTCGACCTCATCCCAGTCGAGCCGGACAAGCGCGTCGGGAGGGATGGAAAAATACGCCGCCGCCCCTTCACGCGAGATCGGCTCGTCCCGGACAAATCGTTCGCCAACTCGCACCCACTGCACAAACCCATCCGCCCCAAACGTGTGCCAAGCGCCCGGTGCGGCGCGGCAGAACACCTGGGCCAAGGTGAGGGAGCTGTCCGCCAGCCGGTCACCAGCCGCCAGCAGGGTCTCCCGTACCGGGGCGGGCAGGGCGTCAAGTTCGGCCAGCAGGGCTTGGCCTCGTTCATCACCGAGCAAATGGCGGCTATCGAACCACAGATTTCGAACGGAGGACATGAACGAGGAGGAAGGGGGGAGACTAGGGATTAGGGCTTGGAGCCAATCCCCAATCCCAATGGCTACACATAAGTCAGCCAATCCTGATACTTCGGATTGGTACCCTTGATAGCCGCGTCGAAGCGGGTCTTCAGTTCTCTGGTTATTGTTCCGGGCGTTTCCCCACGGATCACACGGTCATCAAGTTCACGAACCGGCGTCACCTCTGCTGCCGTCCCGGTAAAAAAGACCTCGTCGGCAAGATAGACCTCGTCCCGGGTGATCCGATCCTCTTTCAGCGGGACGTCCATGTCACGCAGCAGGGTGAGGGCGGTATCGCGGGTAATCCCGGGCAGAAGCGAGGACGAGAGGGGCGGCGTTTTGATCCTGCCCCGCCGGACGACAAAGATGTTCTCTCCCGGGCCTTCGGCCACGTAGCCATCGGTGTCGAGCAGCAGAGCCTCGTCATAGCCCAGAGCCCAGACCTCTTGACCGGCAAGAATGGAGTTCAGATAGGTGCCGACAGCCTTGGCCTTGGTCATCAGGGTGTTGACATGAAAACGCTGAAACGACGACGTCTTGACCCGAATGCCCTTGAGCAGTCCTTCCTCGCCCAGATAAGCTCCCCAGGCCCAGGCCGCAATGGACACACGGATCGGGTTGGTCCTGGCGTGCAGGCCTCGGTCCCCCTCGCCCACAAAGACCAGCGGACGGATATAGCACTCCTTGAGGGCGTTGGCCCGAACCGTTTCCAGACAGGCCTGCACCACTTCGTCTTGAGAAAAGGGGAGGGTGAGCCCGAGGATGTGGGCCGAGTCGAACAGCCGCTCGATATGTTCGGGTAAGCGGAAAACGCCTGACCGGCCGTCTTCACCCGCATAGCAGCGAATGCCTTCGAATACCCCCACACCGTAGTGGAGCGTATGGGTGAGGACATGGACTTTCGCCTCGCCCCAGGGAACGAGTTCGCCGTCCATCCAGATTTTGCCGTTTTCCACAGAAGCCTCCTTGCGAAAAGAGGTTTTTTGCAAATCAGAAGCCCTGGGGAAAGTCAACGGGTGGAGGCGACTCCGAGGCGCCTAAAAGAGTAGCTCGGCGGACATGAACTCTTCCCGATCAAGGACAATAGCGGTTGCGGTGGTACCCTGCTTGAGCAGAGCGGTCCCGGGTGGGCCGATCACCAAGCTCTCTCCGAGAGAGAGGGAACTCAGGACGCCAGAGCTCTGGGTACCAGTTGAATGCGCCACATAGCCAGACCCGGTCCGGGTCAACCGACAGCGGACGAACTCCGTCAGGCTCTGGGCCTTGGAAATGTCTTCACCGAGTGCGACCTGAACGGTCGGGAGGAAGAGCTTGCGGTAGCCAGCCATGCGGCGTAGCGCGGCCCAGGTGTAGAGATAGAAACACACCAGAGCGGAGACCGGATTGCCCGGCAGCCCAAAATACGGCCGTCCGCGGAGCAGGCCGAACGTCAACGGCTTCCCCGGCTTTTGGGCGACCTGCCAGAACAGGCGCTCAATGCCAATATCGTCCATGGCCGCCTTAACAAAATCAAAATCCCCAACCGACACGCCACCGGTCGACAATACCGCGTCATGGCGCGCAGCCTCTTCGAGCGCGACGCGCGTTTCTTCCAGGCTATCGCGGGCAATGGCCAAGGGAACGGGCTGACCGCCAGCCTCACGCACGGCCGCTGCCAGCGTATAGGCATTGGAGTTCACAATCTGACCCGGTTGCAGCGGTACATCGACTTCAGCCAGTTCATTGCCCGTACTCAAGATGGCGACCCTGGGGTGCTGATGAACGAGCACGAAGCTGCGACCGACCGAGGCCAGCAGCCCGATATCCGCCGGACGGAGGATACGCCCCGGCTTGAGAATCGTCTGGCCGGGTTGGATGTCCTCCCCGCTCGCGCGCACATTATGGCCTTTAGGGCCAGCCTTACGAATGAACACTTGGCCGGGTTGTTCTTGGGTGTCTTCGACCTTGATGACAGTATCGGCGCCCGGCGGCAGGACGGCGCCGGTCATGATTTTACTCGCCGTCTTGGGGGCGACTGTCTTGGTTGGCACGGTGCCGGCTTGAATGAATTCCAGGATCGACAGCGCAACGGGCTGGTCTGCCAGGGCGGACTGAATGTCGTCATGCCGAACTGCATAGCCATCCATGGCTGAGTTGGTAAACGACGGCACTTTGCGGACAGACTCGACCCCCTCGGCCAGGACACGTCCGGTTGCTTCGAACAGGCTGACCCGCTCCCCGGCCAGCGGAGAGACGGTCTCCAGAATTTGGGTCAGGGCCTCATGGACGGAGATCATACGCATACCCTACGACAAAAGAGGAAACGGTCCAGCATCTCATGTCTCTTGGAGGACACATTTACTCTTTCAAATCCGTCTAAGAGCCTTACAGCCCAGCTGCCTTGACGCGCCCCTGTAAGCGCCGGTCTTTGTCTCGCGTCTTTTCCACCAGTTCGGCTTTGAAGGCCTGAAACCGTTCCAGCAGACCTGTGTTGCCCGTTGCCAGGATTTGTATGGCCAGCAGGCCGGCATTGCGGGCCCCATCAATAGCGACGGTCGCAACCGGTACGCCGGCCGGCATCTGAACAATAGACAGCAGGGAGTCCTGTCCGTTTAAGGCCGCGCTCTTGATCGGCACCCCGATAACCGGCAGGGGCGTATGGCTGGCAACGACCCCCGCCAGATGCGCGGCTCCCCCGGCTCCGGCAATGATGACCTTGAGGCCCCGTTCGTGGGCCTGACTCGCATAGTCGGTGGCGTCATGCGGTGTCCGGTGGGCGGACAGGACGCGGATTTCATATCCGACCTGAAACTCCTCACAGACTTTGGCCGCTTCCTTCATCGTCTCAAGGTCCGAATCACTACCCATAATAATGCCGATCTGGGAGGTCATGCTTACTCCTTTTCATTCCGGTCAACAAATGATTCCACTATCCGCTCCAGATGCACACCCCGGGAGCCTTTGACCAGCATGAGCTGCAGTCCGTCAGCCTGCCGTACCAACTCGCGGACGCACGGGACGGCCGCGGCGGCGTCGGGGAAGACCTGGGCCGGCAATCCTGCCTGCACGACCGCCTCGGCAAGCTGCGGTGCGTACTGGCCAACCGTGACCAGAGTATCCAGCGCAGGTTTGAGCCCAGCGATATAGGCCCCGATCTCTCTGTGCCGCAACTCGCTTACTGCCCCTAGTTCGAGCATATCCCCCAGGACGAGAATCAATCGCTCGCCAGCCTGCCGAATCGTATTGGCGGTCTGAAGCGCGTGCTGCATGGAGGCCGGATTCGCATTATAGCAATCGTCCAGCACGATGAGTTGGTAGGTCGGTATGCGGAGCGGAGCGAGACGGCGGGGCGCGCCCTGGGCAGTCCGCAGCGTAGCGCAGGTCGTGTCGAGGTCCAGACCGTTCTCCAAAACTGCGGCTATGGTCGCGAGGGCTGCGGGAACGCAATGGGAGCCGATGAGTGGCAGTTGCACCTGTCGATACTGTCCCTGGACGTGCAAATCAAAACGCGTCCCTGTCCGCGACACCTGAATCCGCGAGGCCCGTACCTGATTGGTAGGCTGTGCACCAAATGTGACCGTCCGGCACCGGGTCTGCTGCCGGACGGCGGCCAGCAGCAGAGGATCATCACCATTGACAATGGCCACCCCATCAGGCGGCAGGGCGGTCAGGAGTTCGGTTTCAGCGGCCAGCACGCCGGACAGGTCGCCGAGCGTCTCGGTGTGTTCTTCGCTAATGGAGGTAATGACACCAATGTGAGGCTGTGCAAAGCGACCCAGCAGGGCGAGCTCTCCGGGGCCGCTCGTCCCCATTTCCAGGACGAGGAAGGCATCTTCCGGGTCGGCGCACAGCAAGGTCAGCGGCAGGCCAATGTGATTATTCAGATTCCCCTGGGTCGCCTGGGTAGGTCGTTGGGCGGTAAAGACCTGAGCCATCAGCTCTTTAGTCGTTGTTTTGCCGTTGCTGCCAGCAATGCCTATCACCCGAGCGGACAGCCGACGGCGATGCCAAGTGGCGAGATCCTGGAGGGCGGCCAGCGGGTCGGCGACAGCGATACCGGTGGCACCGTCCGGCGGCGCGGACGGGAAGGACGAAGAAAAAAGAAAGCCAGCCGCTCCGCACTCCACCGCGGCCGAGATATAGCTATGCCCATTGACCCGCTCCCCGGCGAGCGGGACAAACAGCGCTCGGGGTGCGGTGTGACGCGAATCAATACTGACCGAGGTAAAGAGTGTATCTGGGCTACCCCACCTGAGCGTGCCTCCGGTGGCGACACAGGCATCATGCGCACATAGTGCAACTCCCATAAGGAATGACTCTATCGAGGCGACCCAGGCGTCGCAAGTATGGGGAGTGTCTCTCCTTGCCTTTTTACCCTCCCTCGAATGCTCTTCGGCTCCGCTCCGTCTGGGACAGGCGCTCTTCCAGAGGGCTAGGGAGGAGACCTTCCCTCCCTTGGAGGCTGGGTATCCGACAGTGGTGAAGACGGGAAACACTGAGACGAGGGCAGACATGTTTCCCTCTCGGGAGGAGTACCGCGAAGCGACGGGGCGGGTTCTTTTTTCCATCACATATCTCAAGCACCCCGCTCAGTGGAGATACTGCCCTGAATAGGGCAGCGTTCAAACTCTGCCCGCGAGCGGCGCAGGAGCTTCCTCGGAAGCAGGACCTCCATTGAGGACGATGGGGCCATCCCGGCCTACGTGGCTACGGCGGCAGGGTGAACGGGCTGAAGCATCGCTCCTGCTCTTGGGTCAGATTGCCCCGCCAAAAGCGAAAACATGTCCGGTAGCGCCTTTGCGGCATTCTCCGATAGCCGTGGGATATGGGTTCGTAGAAAAACGGCTTCGCCGCAAGCGACTGCATCCACGGATACATAAACGGCATCGTGAACTAGGACCTGTTCACACTCATGTGGATGATTCTGCATGATGCTGGTCTCCTGGCTGTAGGGAACGCACGCAAGCTCCATACGACCGGATCGCGCCTCATCTCCCGGTGCCGGGCGGCCCTGTCCGTCTCTCCCATCGCCCCGTGCTCAACGCCCTCTGGTCGGTTGCCGCGCAGGGCGGCACAGGGCGCGGGTTGCCGGCCCGATGTGGCCCCTGGCCCCCCTCTCCCCCCGGCTGCCCCGCTGGTCGCAACCCGGGGGGCTCGCCCGGGTCCGCGCGCATCTGCACCGGGAACAGAGCGGGCGCCTCACGCGGGCGGCCCGGTCGCTCGCCCGCCCCCTCGTCCAGGTCCCGCCCGCCGGCCCGGGGGCGCGCACACAACCGGTCCTCCATCCCTCGGCCGCTCCCGAGGCGGGTGGCCCCCCACGATGCCTAGGGGTGCCGCGGACGATCGCCCGGCGCTCGCCTGCGCGCGCTCGCCCGGGCCCGCCCCCGCCGCCCCGGCGGGCCGCCCGTGGCGGACTCGCCTGGGTCCGCCCCCCGCTCCTCCCGCGGTGCTGAGGGCCCGGGCGTCCGCGGGCGCCCAGCCGCGGCCCTGGGCCGTGGCGCTGGGGTAGGCGCCCGTGGGGCCGCCGCGGCGCACCCGGGTGAGACCTTGGGCGTCTGCCCGGGAGCTGTCCACGCACCGCAAGCGCGCGGGTGTGGCGTCGATTGCAGGGAGGCCGCCGCCTCTTCACGCGCTGCGAGCAACGCGACGTGCTCTTCCTTGGATGCATCGTCTTCGCCCTCATCATTGATGCCTTGCGATAGTGTTAACAGACCCTAGTTGAGGGGTGCCGCCGTGGTGGCCAGAGCAGATGGGGCAGGAGCGGTGACACCAAGTCTGCCGGTTCTCCGAGTTTCCTCGCTTTGCATGGCAGGGAAGACCCCTGGGGTCACCTTGTATGTCATTCCCATAGCATCCCCTCCTTTCTGGGCGGGGTTCCACCCGCTTAAGATTGTACCGTATCTCGTTCCCGTTATTTTCTTCCATGCGACGCCGTGGTGATGGGTAATCAAGCCCCTTTATTACGCCCGTGACACAAGCGGGGAGCATCACTTTCGTGTAAAGACACGGCCTGCTCCATTGCTCTCCTAGGCGCGGCGTGCCACCATACCTACATGGGCCAGCAGGAAGAACAGGCCAGGACGATTGTGCAGACGCTCCGTCGGCATGACTATACGGCCTATTTTGCCGGTGGCTGCGTGCGGGATCGTCTGCTGGGCATTCAGGCCAAAGACTTCGATATCGCGACGAATGCCCGAACCGCCGAGGTCCAGAAGATATTTCCGCAGACAATCCCGGTCGGGACGCAGTTCGGGGTTGTCCTCGTCGTCCTGGAGGGCGTTCCCTATGAGGTGGCTACGTTTCGGGCGGACGGCGCCTATCGTGATAGCCGTCACCCTGAGACGATCCGCTTCAGCACGGATCGAGAGGACGCGTGCAGGCGTGATTTCACGATTAACGGCATGTTCTTTGATCCGCTGACGGACACGGTTCTTGATTATGTCGGCGGGCGAGCAGACCTGAACAACCGGATCATTCGAGCCATTGGGGAGCCGACGGTACGCTTTCACGAAGATCGCATACGCCTGCTGCGGGCCGTCCGCTTTGCCGCCCGGTTGGGCTTTGCTATTGAGCCCGAGACTTGGCGCGCCGTGGGCCAACTCGCCCCGACGCTGACCGATATGGCCTGGGAGCGGATCGGCGACGAGGTAGTGAAACTCCTGACCGAAGGGGGCGCGCGCTCGGGGGTGGAGCTGTTGGCGGAATCGGGCCTGCTAGCGGCCGTGCTGCCCGAAGTTCTCGCGCTACGTGGGGTGGCACAGTCGCCCGATTTTCATCCCGAGGGCGACGTGTTCGTTCATACCCTGTTAGTGCTGTACCATCTCGACACCCTCGCACAGCCGAGTGAGAGCTTGGCTCTGGGCGCGCTGCTCCACGACATCGCGAAACCACACTGCCGGCAGCGGCCCGAAGAGCGCATCACCTTTCATGGTCACTGCAAGTTCGGCGCAGAGATGGCGGTCGATATCTGTCAGCGTCTGAAACGCTCACGCGCAACTTGGGAGCGAGTCACCTTTCTGGTTAAAAATCACCTGCGACTGCTCGACGCGCCACGCATGCGAGCAGCGACGCTCAAGCGCTTCCTGCGTCTCGACGGTATTGAAGAACTCTTGGACCTCGCCCGCCTGGACGCCTTGGCGTCACATGGCAACCTTGAGGCGTACACTTTCTGCCGTCAGAAGCTGCTCGCGCTCAGCCCAGAGGAGTTGCGCCCGTCCCGTCTGTTGGACGGCCGGGACCTGATCCAGCTCGGATTTCAGCCCGGTCCACAGTTCTCCACCATCCTGAAGGCGCTGGAGGAGGCCCAACTCGAAGGCCGAGTGTGCACCCGGCAGGCCGCGCTCTCCTGGGTACGCCAAAACTGGCAGTAACTCTAAGAGGCCTGGACGGATTACTCCGACGGGGGGGGCAGCGGCAGGACGACCCGGACCGTGGTTCCGTGATTGATCTTGCTCTCGATCTGGAGTGCGCCGTTGTGGGCTATCACAATATGTTTGACAATGGCCAGCCCCAGGCCCGTTCCTCCCAGCTCGCGGGAGCGGGCTTTATCCACCCGATAAAAACGCTGGGTCAGACGCGGAATGTCGGCCTCCGGGATCCCACAGCCGGTATCGGCTATGACAATCTCCAGCCAGTCCTGAGCACCGTTGCCTGTACCATCAAGAGTATTGGTGGCATCCTGTGCCTCACGAGCGTGCTCCGCCGAAGCGGAATGTCCCCGCCATGCCGGTGGCTCTCCTGTGTCGTCACACCCAGGACGTAGTGCCGCGGTGACCGTGACCTGCCCCAGAGTGGGCGTATATTTGACCGCGTTGTCGATTAGGTTGATCAGGACTTGATGCAGGCGGTCTCGATCTCCTCTTACGGTTGGGAGGGCAGGCGGGATATGCTGAGAGAGGGTAACCTGCCCCCGCTGGGCCTTCTCCTGCAGCATATCAAGCGCTTCCTGGACGAGTTCGGGAATATGGAGCTCTTTCCGGTGAAGCTCAGTCTGCCCCAATTCCAGGTTGGATAAAGTCAGCAGGTCGTCTATGAGGCGACTGAGGCGCTCCGAGTGCCGGTCGATAATCGTAAGGAAGCGGACCGCGTGCTCGGGGTCGTGAAGAGCCCCCGTGAGCAGGGTTTCCGCATAGCCTTTGATTGCGGTGAGCGGAGTGCGGAGTTCGTGCGAGACATTAGCCACGAAGTCGGCCCGGATGGATTCGAGCTGTTTGATTGGGGTCAGATCGTGACAGCTTAACACATGCCCGCTGGCCGTTGACTGGCTTTCCTGAGATTCCCCGTATCCTCCGCTCTGGGGCAGGCGCAAGACATTCACGGCGAGCTGTCTTGGCTCCTGGCCCTCGACTTCGATCTCCTGGGTAGCGCCCTCCGCCGATTCTGCGGCCAAAAGCTGGTGCAGAACCGGGTGGCGAGAAAATTCCTGAAAGGGCCGCCCCAGCCAGTCTTCCGTGGGATCCAGACCAAACAAATGCAGAGCGGCCGGGTTGCAGCGCACGATGTTGCCATGCGGATCAATCACCACAAGGCCTTCCGCCATGCTGTGGAGCAGGGCTTCGAGTCCTTTCTTCTCGTCTTGGAGTTGCTGCAGATGCTGGCTTTGCGTGGTGAAGAGTCGGGAGACCTGGTACTCAATGGTGCCCAACAAGTCGTTTTCTCGGACAGGGAGGGCGGGTGGCAGTGCGCGGTTCGGGGCAACCTCGAGAAAAGCACTGAGCGCGCTCAAACGTCGCTGGAACTGTGCCCGCTGACGCAATGCCGTGCCCAGCGCACCAAGACCGCAGACGAGGGCTCCGTACCAGACCCACTGCGGCCGGGCGTCCGCGGGAAAGAGCAAAAGGAGATGGAGCAGGGCCAGCAGGACGAGGCCGACCGGAAACAGAACGGTAAAGGTAATATTATCTCTCACACGAACGGACTGCTTTGCGTCCGGTAGCCGCGCGATTAGGTCTCGAGCGCCTTCGGATTAAATTTATACCCCACTCCCCGCACGGTCAGGAGCAGACTCGGGTTGGCGTCATCTTGCTCAATGCGCTTCCGCAGACGGCGAATATGGACATCGACCGTGCGGGGCTCAATATAGACGTTATGCCCCCACACCAGATCAAGGATTTGAGTCCGGCTGAAAACACGGTTCGGAGACCGAACGAAAAATTTGAGCAATTCAAACTCACGCAGACCCAGTTCGAGCAGATTGTCATCAAGCCTCACTTCGTAGGTATCGTAATCGATCTGCAGCCGCCCATGGGCATACATCTGGTGTGGCTGGTCCGCCGGCGGGCCATAGGTCCGGCGCAAAACCGCCTTGACCCGAGCCACGAGTTCGCGCGGGCTAAAGGGTTTGGTCAGATAGTCGTCCGCCCCCATTTCGAGGCCCAGGACCTTATCGACCTCGGAGGCGCGCGCCGTCAGCATCAGAATCGGGACGGTGGCCATATGGCCCTGTGTACGCAACGTCCGACACACCTCAAGACCGGACAAGCCGGGCAGCATGAGGTCGAGGATAATAAGCGCCGGCCGTTCGGTAGCGGTAAGATGCAGACTCACTTCGCCGTCGCTCGCTTCGAGAACGGTAAACCCTTCGATTTCCAGATGGTATCGAACCAAGTCGCGGATATCTTTTTCATCTTCAATGATCAACACTCTCCGCTTGGACTCCGCCGCCTCCGCTGTCCGCTGTAGTCCCGCCATAACCCCCTCTGTTTTAAACTGACTCGGGTAGGGGCGAGATGTGGCGTATGCTCTTGCCCTTTGCCAGATAGATCACCATCTCGGCGATATTGGTGGCGTGGTCCGCAACCCGCTCAAGGTATTTGGCGATAAACAGTATCCGCATGGCGCGGCTGGAATATTCGGGTTCCTGCTGCATCTGAGAGAGCATGGTGCTGAAGACCTGAGCGGTTAAATCATCAATCCGATCATCGCGCTGACACACGCTCAGGGCAAGGTCGGGTGCCTCGGACACAAAATCGCTCAGCTCGAGTCCGGGGGAGACCCTCGTGTCGGGGGCAGCGGTGACATCAGAGGAAGACTGCAAAAACGCGTCAAGACTGTCACGCAGCATGGCCCGGGCGCCCTCGGCCATTTCGGGCAATTCCGGCCGCGGAGCGAGGGGCGCTTCCTTATTGAGCTCGATCGCCCGCTCACAGATATTCTCGGCAATGTCGCCGATGCGCTCAAGATCGGTTGAGATCCGCAGACTGGTGGTAATAAAACGCAGGTCCCGGGCAGCTGGCTGATGCAGGGCGAGGAGACGGATACAGGCCTCGTCGATGGCGACATCAAGATAATTGACCATATGGTCGCGCGCGATGACCTCACGGGCGGTCTGCGAGGCACGCTCGACGAACGAGGTGAAGGCATCCCCGATCTGCTTTTCAACAAGTCCGCCCATTTCCAACACCTTGGCCCGAAGCTGGTGGAGTTCTTCTTCGTACTGGCTGTCCGTATGAAGTGGCATAAGACCTCCGCTCCTAGCCGAATCGGCCGGTGATATAGTCCTCGGTTGCCTGCTTTTCCGGGAGGGTGAAGAGTTTTTCGGTTTCCCCGAATTCTATCAACTCACCCAGATACATAAAAGCGGTGAAGTCGGAAACCCGCGCGGCCTGCTGCATGTTGTGGGTGACGATGACAATCGTATACTGCTTTTTCAGTTCATGAATGAGTTCTTCAATTTTTGTCGTGGCAATCGGATCCAAAGCGGAGCAGGGCTCATCCATCAGGACGACTTCGGGCTCGACCGCAATGGCCCGGGCAATACACAGACGTTGATGCTGACCACCCGATAAACCCAGTGCATTGTCATGCAGCCGGTCCTTGGCTTCTTCCCAGAGGGCGGCGCCACGCAGGCTCTTCTCGACAATATCGTCAAGCTGCGCCTTGTTATGAATACCGAGCACCCGCGGCCCGTAGGCCACGTTTTCATAGAGGGTCTTGGGAAAGGGGTTCGGCTTTTGGAACACCATGCCGACCCGTTTGCGCAACTCGGTCACGTCAAGCGTGGGGTCGAGGATTTGGATGCCGCCCACGATAATGCTACCGCTGGTCGTGCAGCCATCAATCAGGTCGTTCAGGCGGTTCAGGCAGCGCAGCAGGGTGGACTTGCCACAACCTGACGGACCAATGAAGGCCGTTACTTGGCCTCTGGTAATATCCATATCGATATGCTTGAGGGTCTGCGTCGTACCGTCGTAGCTGAGGCAGACATCCCGGATTTCGACTTCGATATTGTCCCGCGTGCCGAGGGCGGTGGGGTCGTGGCCGTTGCCCGAGTCCGGGCGCGACGGCAAGGTGACGGCATGGCCGACCGATGATTCTTCCTGGCCCATACTCACTCTCCCTTTAGAAGGCGCCAAAGCGTAAGCGGCTGCGTAGGCGGTTCCGAATCGCAATCGCAGCCAGATTTAAGGCAATGACAATGACAATCAGCAGCAGGGTCGTCATAAAGACCATGGGCTTGGCCGCCTCGACATTTGGCGACTGAAAACCGACATCGTAAATATGAAATCCCAGATGCATAAATTTCCGTTCCAGATGAAAGAACGGCCAGTGGCCGTCAACGGGTAAAGTCGGGGCCAGTTTGACCACACCGGTGATCATCAGTGGAGCGACTTCTCCGGCACCACGGGCCATGGCCAGAATCGTCCCGGTCAGAATGCCCGGCAGCGCACCGGGAATCACGATTTTTCGGAGGGTCTCCCACTTGGTCGCACCAAGTGCCAGCGAGCCCTCCCGCCACTCTCTTGGGATGGCGGACAACGATTCTTCGGTTGCGACAATAACCACCGGGACGGTCAGCAAGGCCAAGGTCAACGAGGCCCACAGAATACCGCCGGTGCCATAGGTCGGGGTAGGCAGGGAATCCTGGTAGAAGAGTTGGTCCAGTGTCCCGCCGATCACATACACAAAAAACCCGAGGCCGAAGACGCCGAACACAATCGAGGGTACGCCGGCGAGGTTATTGACCGCGATCCGAACAGCCCGGACCAGGGGACCTTGCTTGGCGTACTCGCGCAGGTACAGGGCGGTGATCACGCCAAAAGGGACAACCACAATGCTCATGATGATGACCATCATGACCGTACCAAAAATAGCGGGGAACACACCGCCCTCGGTATTGGCTTCACGGGGGTCTTCCCAGAAGAATTCCCAGAAGCGCGTCACATATAGGCCGAAGCGCTCGAACCAGTTCATATTATTGGGAAGGAACCCGCGCACGACACCGGCGATAGCCAGCTCTTTTTCTTTGCCGTTAATGTCCTGCACAGTAATGTGATAGCGTGAGTTTTCCCGGTATAATGCGGTGAGCTCCTCGGCCTTTTCCTCATAGGCCTGCTGCAGAGAGGCGATGTCCTCCTCAAGTACGGCAATTTTTCCGGCGGCTCTGGTGGGGTCGGTCTCGCTGCGCTGCGTTCGCTTGACCTCGATGCGTAGTTGTTCGAGCTCGTGGTTGATATTCCCGATATCTTTCCTTTCGATGGTGTGGATATCGTCCAGCGTGTCTTGGGTCCGGGCATGGAGTTCGAGGAATTTTGGCCAGACCTGGTCAAAGCCCTCAGCTACGATTTCTCCATCCTGTCGTACCGTAGTGAGAAAGCCAAAAAACGGGCCCCATTCATACCGCTCCAAATAAATCGCCTGCTCCGGAAACGCATGTCCGGTCATCAGGCTGTCATCCACCCAGCGAAAATCGGAACCGTACAGGTCACGGTTGGCGACCTGGAACTGCGTCCGGTACCGTTCCTGACCGGTGCCGGCCGACTGTGGAATAGCCTCATGGGCACGGACCGACCCCAGCAGTTTTTGCCCGTCCTGGAGGCTGACGGCTCTGAGTTGGTCGGGCCAGAAGAATCCGAGCGCATTGGCTCCAACGATCCAGATCAAGGCGGTGATCATGAGCAGGCTGAAAGCCAGAGTTCCCCCTGTCATCCAGATGAACGGGTCACCGCTGCGTAAAAAGCCTCTGAGCATGCCACCCCCCGGTGTGTGTGGCGCTGCGGGCGCCGGAGCATTAGATGCGGCCATAGCGGTCTCGTAAGCGCTGGCGGACAACTTCCGCTGCGGTATTGACCAGAAACGTTAAAATAAAGAGGAGCAGGGCAGCCAAGAAGAGGACCCGATAGAGCGTCCCTCCGTGGGGCGCTTCCGGGATTTCCACCGCGATATTCGCCGATAAAGCGCGGAAGCCCGTAAAGGGGTCGAAGTCCATGACGGGGGTATTGCCGGTGGCCATCAGGACAATCATGGTTTCCCCGACCGCCCGTCCAAAGCCGATCATGACGGCCGAGAACACACCGGGGCTGGCCGTTGGCAGTACGACCCGCAGGGCCGTTTGCCACCGCGTCGCTCCCAGTGCTAACGAGCCGGAGATCAAATGTTGGGGCACGTTGGAAAAGGCGTCCTCACAAATAGTATAGATGATGGGAATGACGGCAAAACCCATGGCGAAACCCACAATCAAGGAGTTGCGGGGGTCATACCGAATCCCGGAGGTGTCGTACAGCCATTGGGGAAAATCACCAGCGAAAAAGGCGGCCTCAAGGGGATTGTTCAGCACAACACAAACATAGATGGCCAACATGATCAGCGGTCCCAGGAACAAAAGTTCCGCCCCCGGCTTCAGGCTGCTGCGAAAGCCAAGGGGAAACAGCCTCCAGACAAAGGACGCGCCCAGGGTCACCAGAGGCAGCGCGATAAACATCAGCAATAGAGCCGGTACCATGTCGGCCACTAGGGGAGCCAACCACAGACCCGCGAAAAAACCGAGTACGACACTAGGCAGAGCGGCCATCACCTCTACCGAGGGCTTGACCATATTGCGCAGCCGCGGATGCATGAACTGTGAGGTGTACAGCGCACCGCACAGACTGAGGGGGATGGCTAACAGCAGGGCGTAAAATGTGCCTTTCAAGGTCCCGTAGGCCAGTGGGGAAAGGCTGAATTTCGGCTCAAAATCGTCCGTCCCACTGCTGGACTGCCAAGTATGGTCCGGGGCGTCATAGCTCTCGTACCAGATCTCCCCGAACAGAGAGGAAAAGGTGATCTCCGGATGGGGATTATCAACCGTCCAGTTGTACAACTGGCCCTCTTGATTGAGAGCGACGACGCCGTTTGTCCGTGGGGCATAGGCGAGCTGCGCAATCGGGCTGCTCGCCGTGGCGCGACTCAGCATCGTAGCTTCGGTCGTGGCGTACTGGAGGCGAATCGTGCCACCGGTATCGGCGGTTACAAAGCCTTTATTCCGTGGAGAAGGGGAGATGGCCGTGATGGCGACGGCGTGGGGCTGCATGACGTGAATTTCACGAAAGGGGAGTTCAGCCGGATTGTCCTGGTCGCGCACCTGAAACCAGACACTCACTCCCCCGGCGTCATCGCCCATGACGAGGGAGCGGTCCCCAATCAACCAGGTCATAGCCCGGACGGGCGCCCGTCCTTGGCTTCGCAGACGTGGCTCGACCTGGGGCGCAGCAGCGTCACGAATATCCCAGTGGATCACTTCACCCGTTTCCAACGCGGCGAACAGATTCCGCTGTTCCACATCTAACGCCAACGCCGTTGCGTCCGCATCCAGTGCAGCTGAGAGTTCTGTGCGGTGTTCGGATACCTGAGACTCGCCCAAGAACGATTCTTCGGCTGTTCGAGACAGGAAGAGAAGGGTGCGTGGGCCGAGTAAGGCGGCCAGGGATCTCTTCTCCTCGTCTTCGCTGACACTTTGATAGACCAGCGCCCGAATACCACGCCCTTGTGTGTCAAGGACAATCGCCTCATCTTCCGTGACCTGAGGCGTACTGATACGGGTCTTGCCCTCAAACGAGACCGGGAAGGAAATCGTCAGAGGAATAACGACGCCGTCCGCAGTTCCAAGCGCAGCGGTGTGCGTCAGATTGCGATAGTGCACTGCAGTGATCTGCCGCCCCTGCAGGGCTTGGATCTCATACCGTTGGAGGAGTTGGTTGTCCGTGAGGGACAGAAAATCAACCGTTCCCTCCTGGGTAATGGTGTAGGCGATTTCTCGATACTCATCGATGCCCAGTGCGAGGACATTCGCATGGAGACCACTGCCTGCCAAGTCGGCCAGCGACATTGGCGGGGTCTCAAGCTCCGCAGTGGGCGCCTTCCAGAGGGGTAAGGTTTCGGCCACGATCACAAAAAGAATCGCAGTGATGAACAGAATGACGGCAAAACCCCCAAGGGTGATGAGGATAGTTGCAACCTTATCGACCAGCTTTTTCCGCTGGAGTCGGCTTTTATCTTCAGTCGCCGAGAGACGGACGCCGACCGGGTGCTTTTCGTTGACGGTCCGCAGCGACGACTGTCTGGAAGTCTGTTCCTGCATCTCCGGCATATAATAGACCTACTTTAGGCGATTCTGCGGACAGGACAAGCGGTAAGCGTGAACAAAGTAAAGAAGGGCGGGGACCCCCCGCCCTTCTACTGCTTCATCCTGGTACGAAGGTCTGCGTGAGAGGAGCACTTATTCCAAGGCCGCTCGATCTTCATTGACCAGCTTGGCCGACATTGGATAGTACCCGTCCTTGACCACAATCTCTTGCCCTTCTTTGCTCAGGACAAACTTGAGAAATTCCCTGGTCAGGGGATCAAGCGCCTTGTTCGGCTCCTTGTTCACATAGACATAGAGGAAACGGGACAGGGGGTACTTTCCGCTGGCCACGTTCTCGTAGGTGGGCTCGACATAATCCCTGCCCTCTTTGACCAAGGGGATGGGGCGCACGCCCGAGGTCGTGTAGCCAATACCGCTATAGCCCGCGCCGTTGCGATCTTCGCTCACGCCCTGGACCACAGAAGCCGAACCCGGCTGCTCCTTCACGGTATCCTTATAGTCGCCCTTGCACAGCGCGACCTTCTTGAAGAAGCCGTAGGTGCCCGAAGCAGAATTCCGGCCGTACAGACTAATCGGAGCTGAGGCCCAGCCGCCGCTCAGGCCCAGGTCGCCCCAGGTGGCGGCGTCCACATCCGCACCGCATTTGCGGTTTTTCGAGAACAGCGCATCAATCTGCTGGAGATTGAGACCCTGGACCGGATTGTCCTTGTTGACAAAGACGGCCAACGAATCGAGCGAGGTCCGAATCGGAGTCGGTTTGTAACCGAACTTCTTCTCAAAAGCGTCCGTCTCTTTGCTCTTCATAGCGCGGGACATAGGGCCAAGTTGGGCCGTAGCTTCGATCAGCGCCGGTGGGGCAGTGCTCGAGCCCTTGCCTTCGATCTGAATATTCACGTTGGGGTAGACTTTTTTAAACCCTTCGGCCCAGAGGGTCATCAGGTTGTTCAGCGTATCTGAACCGATGCTGTTCAGATTGCCCGAGATGCCGCTGACCTTTTGATAGCTTGGCAGGTCGGCATCGACCTGGATCGTCTGGGCGGTCGCTACCGAGGTGCTCAGCACCAGGATTCCACAGATAGCCAGTAGTTTCCGTATTTTCATACTCTCCTCCGTATGAGCGTCCTTTAGAAATCGACCTGGAAGCGCGCCTGGACGATATCGGTATCGCCACAGTGGTCACCCATGTCACCTTTGTAATAACAGTCGTCATTATCCAACATCGCTCGCACGTAGTTCAGCATGAAGCGCACATTGGGGTTGAGATACCAGTTCACGCCGAAAGTGAAGTTACTCAATTCACCGCCGTTCATGTCCTCGTCGTTCAGATCCAGCATCGAATAGCGGGCAGCGAGTTCCAGCGCTCCGAGGCCCCCCTTCCAGTCGAATGTGTTCTTGGGCTTGACCCGGCCGAACGCCCCGCTGGAGGTCTTGTAGGGCCTATTCTCACCGGTCAGGAAGAAGCTGCCGAAGACGTAGAATCCATCGTATTGAATGTCACCTCCCGAGGGTCGGTCAACCAAGGCACTCATCCACTCGAACTGCACCGAGGCCGGTCCGTAGACTAGCGCCACTTCAGGATTGAAGTAGTCCACATCCTCAATGTGGAACTTCGGGGTTTCCACGAACCGAGGGCCGAGGTGCGCTTCGGGCCGCTGACGCCACCGAATCTCGTTGCCCTTGTCGTGGAAGGCGTGCCGGTACGACAGCCCGAGGTGGAGGAGTTGCCGGCCCTTTTCCCGATACCAAGGCAGCGTCGTAAATCGGGTCGTGGCATTGTATATCCCGCTGTTGCCGAAGGTTGTGCTGGTGTCGGCCGGGTTGCCTTCCCGGAAAAATCCGAGCGCGGCGGTGGCACGCTTATCCATAAAGGTCCGGTTCAGCCGCACGCCGAGGTTACGGCCACTGGAGAGCACGTTAGGCAGCGCGCGTTCCATAAAGGTGATGTATTTACTGCTGGTCAACTCTTCGAGCGAGAACGGCTCCTTGAAATGGCCGACCGTAAAATTCCCGGCCATCGGGACCTTCCTCAGCTGAATATAGGCGTCCTTGAATGGATCGGAACTGGCGAAGTCGTACTGAAACTTGTACTTGATGTTGCTGTAGACGCTGCCTTCCATGTAAAGCCGCGCCCTCCGGAACTCCGTGCCGTCGCCGATTCGACCGAACTGCCTCCGGACCTTTTTGCTCGTGCTGTACGTGGCCCAGTCGTTCATGATCCGACCACCGATTTTCAGTTTGAATTGGCCGTCGGCCGAGTCGAGCCGCAGTCCGCTCTTCCAGTGGGCGGTCAGAAAGTTCTTCTTCCCGACGTTTCTCTCTAAGCCTTCGACCTTTTGGGTCAAGTCCGAGGCGGCTGTCACCCGCTCCTCCTCGGCTTGGGCCTTAATCATCAGATCGCGGTACTGCTCCTCGCTAATCTGCCCATTGGCTTTCAGGATATCCAGGATTTCTGCGGCCACATTCTTGGCCTGGGCTGGCCGCGCCAGAAGTAGCCCGGCCGCAACGAGGCAGGCGCAGAGCGCCAATCCCAATCGTCTCATATAGTATGTCTCCTCCCCACAGTGCTGAATTTTTACTCTGACTTTGCTCCAGTACTCGGCTAACGCATGTATACCGTTCCTGCTGATCACCCCCTCTCGTACGGGCCAGAGGCGAACAGGATAGGTTCGGGCTGTTACAGGAAGGTGACAGGACCGTTATGAAGGCGTGAAAATTTGGATGGGGCTTGCCAAAATCCGACGGCTGGAACATCAAATACTGAAGATACAGAGGGCGGCTATTGTCTAGCCGGTTGCCATCTGGCTTGGGTGCCCCGGCTTATGGATGGCGAGGGAGAGCTGCGGGTGGACAAGTAGACAGAGTTCGGAAATGGAAAATGGCTTGCCTAAACAGTAATCTACACCACTGTGTTGCAGTTCTTTTTGCTGCCGCTGGGAAGCCAGAGCGCTCACTACAATGATCGGCACCTGACGGACACGCGCGTCCGAATGCCGGCGGATGTATTCGAGGACCTGCCAGCCGCTTTTCAGCGGCAGCAGGAGGTCTAACGTCACTAGGCCGGGTCCAAAGGATTCGACCTGTGCGCAGGCACGCTCCCCGTCTCCGGCTGTTTCGACACAATAGCCCGCTTGCTTCAGATTATAGGCGATCAGATGAGTAATACTGGCTTCATCCTCCACTATCAGAACCTTTTTCAACAGTGCGCTCCCTCCTCACGATCAGAGGGGGATGGTAAGAATGTGAGATTGCCGGAATATGACGAGCCTGTGAAAAAATAATGTTTCAGTGGCACAGCACGTGATGGGGACGTAGCCGTTATTCTCAGAGCTGGGCAGCC
Organism: uncultured Binatia bacterium (SeqCode); assembly: GCA_965116085.1. Taxonomy (GTDB): domain Bacteria; phylum Desulfobacterota; class Binatia; order Bin18; family Bin18; genus Bin18. The sequence continues at coordinate 1,040,239 of OZ220487.1, read as the reverse complement.
CACGCATGGAGGTAATAGCATCCCGAGTATAACGGAACGCGTAGAACCGCTCTCGCTCTGAACCACGGCTCCGAGAGGGGGTCGGCGAAGCTCCAAGGCAGGCGATGAGCGACGACAGGAAAGACCGGGCAGCGCTCCCGGGCGTATCGCATACGGCCATCACAGAGTCCCAAGGGACGGTGACAAATTGGTCTAGGGCCTGTTCCCACTCATGCGCATGATTATGGTCTCCTCGTTGGGTGGACCTCACGCAAGCTCACTACAAACGGCTCGCGCCCCCTCTCCCGGTGCCGCGCGGCCCGGTCCGCCTCTCCCCTCGCCCCGTGCGCCCCGCCCTCTGGTCGGTCGCCGCGCAGGGCGGCACAGGGCGCGGGTTGCCGGCCCGCTTTGGCACCTGGGCCCCCCTCTCCCCCCGGCTGCCCCGCGGGTCGCCACCCGGCGTGCGCGACCGGGTCTGCGAGCCTCGGCACCGCGAGCAGAGCGGGCGCCTCACGCGGGCGGCCCGGTCGCTCGACCGCCCCCTCGTCCAAGGCCCTCCCGCCGGCCCGGGGGCGCGCACACAACCGGTCCTCAATCCCTCGGCCGCTCCCGGAGCGGCGGGACCCCCACGATGCATCTGGGTGCCGCGGATGATCGCACGGCGCTCATCTGCTCGCGCTCGCTCGGGCCCGCCCCCGCCGTCCCGGCGGGCCGCCCGTGGCGGACTCGCCTGGGCCCGCCCCCCGCTCCTCCCGCGGTGCTGAGGGCCCGGGCGTCTGCGGGCGCCCCGCCGCGGCCCCGGGCCGGGGCGCGGGGGGAGGAGCCCGGGGGGCCGCCGCGGCGCAGCCGGGTGAGACCTCGGGCGTCTGCCCGTGAGCTGTCCACGCGGCGCACCGCAAGCGCGCGGGTGTGGCGTCGCTTGCAGGGAGGCCGCCGCCTCTGCTCGCGCTGCGAGCAACTTGATGTGCTCTTCCTCGGATGCATCGTCTTCACCCTCATCATCAATGCCTTGCGATAGTGGTAACAGGCCCTAGGGTTTTTGATCGCTGGCCGGAGATGTCAATATCAGGGTCGGCCTATGGCTCGGGCCGGCGGCGGGGGCAGGCGTGTCGCTTGGGTCCCTGAACTGGCAACCTCGAAACGCTCCGGATCGTGTGCCCGATAAGAGTCTCTCGGCCATTTGACTTCGAGCCGAGTTATGCGGACAGAGGGACGAAACGTGCAGACGCTTCCTGCTCTCTGCGCATGCTTCTGAGGCGCCCCTCACGGAGGGACGTTACCGCGCGGTGTTTGTCCTTCTTGGGGTGATATGTCCCGGACGGATTGGAGGGTGGGAGCGGGAGCAGGCGAGACGAACCAGCCCTCGGTACGCTGGCAGAAGCGGACCAGCAGCAACATCACCGGGACCTCGATGAGCACGCCCACAACGGTCGCTAAGGCGGCTCCAGATGACAGCCCGAACAGCATGGTTGCCGTGGCAATGGCGATCTCGAAATGGTTGGAGGCGCCGATGAGCGCGGTTGGAGCCGCGTTCTGGTACGATAGCCTGAAGACTCTCGCCAGTCCGTACGCCAAGGCGAAAACGAGGACTGTTTGAATGAAGAGAGGAATCGCGATCCAGACGATCATCAGCGGATTGGACAGAATTATTTCGCCTTTGAGAGAGAACAGCAGGACCAGGGTGATGAGTAGGGCGCTAATGGTGACCGGCGTGAGAAAGTGGAGAAACCGCTCACGGAACCATTGTTCGCCTTTGGCCCGTATAATCCACTGACGAGAGCAATAGCCCGCCACCAGTGGAAGGGCGACATACACGCCAATGGACAGCAGCAGGACTTGCCAGGGGACTGGCAGACGGCCCATGCCGAGGAGCACATCGCCCAGCACGCCATACAGGACGAGCATGGTCAGGGAGTTCAGCGCGACCATCACCAGCGTCAGGCCGTCATTCCCCTTGGCTAGATAACCCCAGACCAGAACCATGGCCGTACAGGGCGCGATACCCAGCAGGATACAGCCCGCCAGATAGCTACGCCACAGCGGCACCTCCAGCATCTTGACGCCGTCAATCAATACGACGGTTCCAGAGCCATAATACGATCCCACCGGCAGATTGAGACCGAACGGCATCTTGACGTGGTCGACGGCATCCGGGCCGATCAGATCGAGAAAGAAGGTCCCGAGAAAAAACACGGCAATCGCATACATGGTAAAGGGCTTGATGGCCCAATTGATCAACAAGGTGAGTCCAACAGGACGGACGCTCTTCCCCGCTCGGATGACCTCGGCAAAGTCGATTTTGACCATGATGGGGTACATCATGAAAAACAAGCAAACCGCAATCGGAATCGAGACCACCGGCGCGTCGCCAACGTACAGGGAGAGCTCGTCAAGAAAGGCCGCCATCCCCGGTACGGCACTCCCCAGACCGATGCCTACAGCGATGCACAACAGAACCCAGACGGTCAGGTAGCGCTCAAAGGCACTCAGCCCCTGCGACGGCTTAAACGGAGATAGTTTGGTTGCCATGGGTGTACTCTACTGCTGAAAGAAAACGGATTCCAAGGGGAAGGGGTTCAGGCCATGTGACCTAATCCAAAAAATATGACACTGGCGTTACAGAGCAAAGACATCTACATGAACTGCACATATTCTCAGCTCGACTTTGTACAAAATTACCTCACGTCCATGTCCAGAAGATCTCGTTTTTGGCGATTTCGTCGAGGGCCTGTTCGAGCGGGAGCACGAGGCCCCCCATGTCTCCGCCGTCCTGCCAGGACTGGCGCCAGGACCGGTAGCGCCCCCTCATCGTGTCCCCTGAGCCTGTCGGCGGGAGCCTTGCGATCGGTGCCTGCGGGGCCGTGAGATACAGATTGTAGCCGCCGCGCCCCCTGGTGACCGTCCCGCCCCCGCCCCTGGATTTGTTGACCGCTTCGATGCGCGCCAGACAGGGGTCGGAGGCGGCCATGAAGCAGTGATAGCGGATTGGAGGGCTTCTGTCGCTGCCGCGCTGCTGATTCACCCGGTCGCATGCGGGCGCCCTTGCCTGCCGGATGCTTCTGGATCCGACGGTCGTCATGACACATTGCGACGACCCTTCGAGCGCCAGCGGCGATCCGGTTCCGCCGTTCCTGATCGACTGGCGGGAGCCCTTTCGAGGCGCCTTCTCCTCCCCGACCTGGCGGCGGGGGGCGGGGCTGGTCATGGGAGCGGGGCTGGCGCCGGGCAAGAGCACCGTGTCGGCCTGCCTGCGGGTGACCGGGCGGGCGCTGTGCGAGACCTTCTCGTCCGACCCTCAGGTTCTCAATCGCGCCCGCTGGGACCCGCGTGACCTTTCACGCCGGCTCGTGCGCGTGCTGGTGGCGCGGCTTGCCGGGCAGGGACCGATCATCAGCGGGCTCGATGACACCCTCGAGCGCCGCTGGGGCGCGCGTCTCAAGGCGCGCGGCATCTAGCGCGACCCGGTGCGTTCCCGCCATGGCCATTGCGTCAAGACCCGCGGGCGGCGCTGGCTCAGCTTCATGCGGCTTGTCCCGCTGCCCTGGGCGCCGGGCATCAGGGCCCTGCCCTTCCTGACCATCCTGGCCCCGTCCGAACGCTTCGCCGCCAGGCAAGGCCGGCGGCACAAGCAACTCACCGCCTGGGCGCGACAGGGCATGCGTCAACTCCTTCGCTGGGTCCCGCACCGCGCGATCGTCTGCGTCGCCGACAGCAGTTTCGGAACCCACGAACTCGCCTGGCGCCTCGGACAGCGCGCAACCCTCATCAGCAGGCTGAGGCTCGATGCCAACCTCTTCGCGCCCCCGCCGCCGCGCGACCCGAACAAACGCGGTCGACCCCGGCAAAAGGGGCCGCCCCTGCCCAAGCTCCAGACCCGCCTTGACGACCCCGCTGCCCGCTGGCCAAGCATCACGCTTCCGCGCTGGTACGGAAGTTCGAAGGAAAAGACACTCCGGATCATCTCCGATACCGCGCTCTGGTATCGTCCCGGCACCCCTCCCCAGGCCATCCGATGGGGGCGGGTGCGCGACCCGGAAGGCGCGCGCGACCCGCAGGCGTTCTTCTGCACCGACACCCACATGGCGCCGGCCAAGATCCTCGCCCCCTTCGTGCGGCGCGGGCAGGGCGAGGTCACCTTCCAGGAACTGCGCGCCCATCTCGGGCGCGAAACACAACGCCCGTGGTCACACGCGGCGATCGCACGACCCCCCCCCCGTCCTCTGCGGGCTCTACAGCCTCGTCTGCCTCTGGGCCACAGACCTGCTCTCGACAAACCCCCTGTCCTACGCCGCCGCCTGGTACCAGCAAACCCGCGTCACCTTCTCCGAGGCCATCGCGGCCATCCGATGCCAACTCTGGCTTGGAAACAATTTATCGCGCTCCCCGCCACACCGGGAACCAAACATAATTCCGCCCGACAAGATCAGGCGGATGCAGTACGCCCTCTGCTGCGCAGCCTAATGCACAAAGTCGAGCTCAGTATTGAGAGTATGCGCAGGCCACACAGACGGGTATGATGCGCAACATTCCGCTGGTCCATCGCAGGCTGTTCCAGCTGATTTTTTCACGAGTTGGCCACAGGACACCTTGTATCCGCCAAATAAGAATGCGGTAATCGGCTCTCAAAATCCTCAGCGACCGACTTTTCGGCAATTCCTGTTACCAGCATAGCTTCCTGCCACCGATTCACTTGTGGAAACGTTTTGAGGAGGCCAAAGCCCGTATGGCACTCGGTGATCACGGCACGATGGAGCAAGGGCAGCTAGGCGATATCCACCATGCCCGGGGTATTTCCATTAAAGTATAGGCCGACCCCAAGCCGAGGTTCTATTTTCGCGAAGACCAAGCCCAATGTCGCTCGGCCTTACTTCCAACGTTTGTTCCTCCGCGCTGCGTTGTGCACTGCATTGCGCCAAATGATGCTCAGACGACAGATTAAGACCAAGCGCGGTCTTGGGCTCTACTTGCCCGGCTCGTTGGCGGCAGTGAGGTCTCCGACGGTTTCATTGAGGTATGCGACATCACATCAGATTCGAACAGGACTTGGTCGTCATCTGTGGTCAGAGCCGGCATCTGGCCGTTCGGAGAGGCTTCGAGAAACCACGCAGGTTCTTGCTGGGGTGGATATATTCGGCATCGTACAGGACGTGCTTGGCCTCCGGTAGAGCGGTGACACGTTGAACAAAAGGACAGATTTGAGAGCTAATGATTTTCATCCGTCGCTCCTTCGCTCTGAGATTTTCGAGCAATATGCGGCCTGTTTATACGGACGAGGCGGGACATCGGGGCGCGAAATGTAGTTAGAGACGAAAAAAGGCCCGCAGGAAAAAGGAGGGGAAACCTGCGGGCCTTGATACACGCTGAGTCGGGGAGAACTCAGCGTGTATGTATTCTCAGCAGCACGAGTTCTTCTATAGCATGAACAAATCGGCTTGGAAAGATAAACTAACCTGAATTATACGAATTTCTATTATTAGAGAAATTGATAGATTGATGCTTGCCCCCGGTAGTGCCTCGGTTTGAAAAATTTTGACCAGGAAAACGGCGCCCGCCCCCTCTCGGTCGCCGGGCCTCTCACTCGGCTCCCGTACGGGGCGCGGCGGCCAGACGCCCCCGTCAGCCGGTGGGCACGCCCCCTGGAGGAGGGCAAGCGGCCCTCTTCTTGTCTGGCGCCCGTCCTGGGGGCGCTGGGCTGGCGCGAGCCTCGCCTTATAACCGCGGACGCTCGGACGTGGGGGGGCCTCATGGCATACACCCGGAGAGGCGCAAATTTCGCACGGTGCCAACGACCCCGGCCCTTACAAGTCTCTTAGAATCTCCGCCCGTTTCCGTTCGTATCCCTCGGCGTTGAGATAGTCCCGGTCGCGCAGCCGTTCCATATCGTTCAGGCGCTCCTCTGGAAGGCGTTCTGGGGGAGCGAGCGCAGCCTCGCAGAGTTGGCCCTTTTCTCGGACCGTAAGCGGACAACCGGCCAGATAGGCCTGAACATGCTTACGGATCAGGTCCAGAAGCCTATGTGGCAGAGCGCCTTCATCTGAAACCTGGACCGCGCGCTTCCCCTGTGTGGTATAAATCATCATGTCATGTTTGGCATACCCAAACCAATATTCCTCGAACAGGTTCAACAGGCGAACGCAATGCGTACCGCCATGGTGTTTATTGACCGTATCGCGTGTGTGCCAGCCTTCGACTTTTACGACCTGGATCACGAGGGCGACCGGGCGCTCAGCGGGGACAGAAAGCTCAACGGTTTGGTTGGCGTCAGACCAGATACCGCCCGGGTTCAGTTTCCCTTCATTGGGTGAGTTGAGTCACTGGCGTATGGGTCGACACGATGGTGCCAAGGTTCAGCGCAACCGATGAGGCAGGGAAGGAGATGACCCTCATAATTAGGGATACGGCACTCGTTGGGGAAACGTATCCTCCAATAGACTTGAGATGCTGGGACGCCTTTCTTCTTTGCAGAGGTGAGGCGTCCTTACCCGGAGAAGGGGCCCGGGTGTCGATCTTTCGGACGAATCATAAAAACAAGGTTAAAATGCCCAAAAAAGACAGAAAGCCAAAAATATCGGTGCAGGCTGTCACAAACACGTTTGAGGCTACTGCCGGATCAACACCCAGGCGACGGAGGGTCAGGGGGACCATACTGCCGACAAACGCCGCAATGATCAGGTTGGCCAGCAGCGCCAGCGCCAGCACGACGCCCAGTGTGACGTCCCCCTTCCACAGGTAAGCAACGACGCCGGCCGCACCGCCAAGAGCAAGGCCATTACCCAGCGCGATGGTCAGTTCCTTGATTAACACCCGCTTGGTTTGTGTCAGGGGGACTTCCCCCAGCGCAATACCACGCACGATGACGGCCAGCGTTTGTACACCGGCATTTCCACCTTGGGCCGCGACAATAGTCATAAAGGCTGCGGCAATGGCAATTTGCTGGATCGTTCCTTCAAAACAGGCAATGACAAGAGCGCTCAGCGTGGTGGTTATCAAATTGAGGGCCAGCCAGGGCAAACGAAGACGGATGGACTGCCAGGGAGAGTCCAACACTTCTTCTTCTTCGTCGAGACCGGCAAGCTTATAGATGTCTTCCGTCGCCTCCTCCTCCATGACATCAACCACGTCATCGACCGTGATACGCCCGAGTAGGCGTCCTTCGCTGTCGACTACGGGCAGAGAAATCAGGTCGTATTTCTTAAACATCTGGGCGACCTGTTCCTGGTCTAGGTCCACCCGAACCGAAATGACCTGCTGGTCCATGACGGTTTCGACAAGATCGGCTGGGCGGGCGAGAATAAACTTGCGGAGGGGGAGAACACCGACGAGGCGGTTGACGTTATTGACGATAAAGACACTGTGGATATCCGGGATTGCATCGCTCCGACTGCGAATCATCTCAATGGCCTGATCGGTACGCGTCCCCTGGGGCACGGCCACATACTCGACCTGCATAATCCCGCCAGCGGTATCCTCAGGATAACGCAAGAGTTGGGTGACTCCGTCGGACAGGTCCTGTGGCACCTCGTCAAGGACGGCTTTAGCACGGCGGGCCGACAGGGAGGCCAGGAGGTCCGTGGCGTCATCCGAGTCAAGATATTCGATCAGGTCTCCGAGCCCGTCATCCGACAAGCGTTCGACAAGACCATCTTGGGTGTGCGCGGAAACGAGACTTAAGACTTCGGCTGCCCGTGGGGCGGCCAGAAAGCCAAACACCTTGAACTTCAACTCAGGCTCTTCCAGTACGTTCAGCAACTCCGCGATGTCCGCAGGATGGAGGACAGCTATCCCCGTCCGCACGATCTCGTCCTGACCCAACTCGGCCTGAATGACGAGATGTTCAAGGGAGGGCAACTGCGGAGGCCGCTGAGGAGCAGTCGCTGAAACTGACGGATATGTCGTCTGCGTTTCCATGCGTCGCATCGCTTCTTTCCCGAACTGTAGCTGCCAAATCACCAAAGATGAATGGACTCGCCTATGAGCGGAGCGTCCCGGACAGGTGTAGCCTGCCAGCGTCACGCATTTTTCACCGCAGCGTCACAATGTTGTCATACGCCAAGGAGATACAGGTACAGGAGACGCTATCCCTCCCTCCCGGCGCTGCCAGGGACCGTGTCGATCTCCCTCCCCAAGGATCACACGCCCTGGCAGCGCCCCTCCCTCTCGCCCCTGTGATCGTATTGATGCATATAAACGCGGCGCAGGATTCAGGTATTGCGACGGGGTTGCTATTCAGTGTGCTGAGCTTACTATCTATCGCTGTCGGATCGCACCTCAAATGCCTGATAGTATAGAGGGAGGAGACGTGCCTTCCACATGCCGGAGAGACGCTGAATACGTTTCCTCTTGACGGTGGTATCCACATGGAAGATAAGCCTTTTATTAACCGTGAATTGTCCTGGCTCGAATTCAACCGACGCGTCCTTGAAGAGTCTTTCGATGAAAGCGTCCCCTTACTCGAACGCGTCAAGTTCATGGCCATATTCAGCGCCAATATGGACGAATTTTTCATGGTCCGCGTGGCGCGACTCAAGCGGCGCATCGCCCAGGGCGATCTAGAAGCCGGTCCGGATGGCATGACACCGGCCCAAACGCTGACCGCGATCTCAAAGCGAGTCCATGAACTCGCCGAGGAACAACACCGGGGGTTTCTGGAGACCATTCAGCCACAACTAGAGGCTGAGGGGATTCATATTACCCGCCCGGAAGAGTTGAGTGCCGAGCAAAGTCGTTTCCTGGAAGACTTCTTTCGGCGGACCCTGCTGCCGGTTGTCACGCCGCTGGCGATCGATCCCGGCCATCCCTTTCCCCACCTCGGCAATCGCTCTCTCTGTCTGGTCGCAGCCTTGCGCTCGGCCGGGACCTCGCGTCTGCCCCAGACCAAACTGGCCGTTGTTCATATTCCCAGCCAAGTCGTCCAGCGCTTCATCGCGCTGCCGGCTCCGGCCGGCAAGCATATTTTTATCCTGCTTGAGGATGTGGTTCGGCTGTACCTGCCCCGCCCGTATCATGGCTATGAGGTCTTGTCGTGTCATGCCGTCCGGGTGACGCGGGACGCGGACTCGGCCTTGGCGCTCGGCCGAACCGAAGATTTACTGACGAGTATCGAAGAGAGCGTACGCGACCGGCGCATGGGGACCGCAGTGCGCCTACAATACGACTCCGACCTGCCGCAGAGCGTCCTCAACATGTTTATTGATGAGCTCGCCTTGCACCCTGAAGATCTGTATGCTGGTGAGGGCTTCACCGCTTTTACCGACCTGTTCCAGCTCTATGGAGCGGTGGACCTGCCGCAGCATAAAGACCAACCCTGGACACCCCTCCCGGTTCCGGCCTGTGAGAAAAAGCCGGATATGTGGAGCGCGATCCGGGAGGGCGATATCCTGGTGCACCATCCCTATCAGTCTTTCGATGCGGTGATGCGCTTTGTGGAAGAAGCCGCAACAGATCCGAAGGTCCTGGCCATTAAAATGACCCTCTACCGGGTCAGCCCAACCTCGCCCATTGCCCAGGCACTCACGCGGGCCGCAGAAGCGGGTAAGGAAGTAGCCGTCTTGGTCGAACTTCGAGCCCGCTTTGATGAAGAGGCCAATATTAGCTGGGCACGCGCCCTCGAAGAGGTCGGCGCCCATGTCGTGTATGGGCTAGTTGGCTATAAGACGCATTGCAAGGCGTGTCTGGTGGTACGGCGTGAGAGTGATGGCATCCGTCGCTACTGCCACCTCGCAACCGGCAACTATAATGTGAATACGAGCGGCATCTACGGCGACTTCGGTCTCTTTACCTGCCGGGAATCCTTTGGCGACGACCTCACCGACCTGTTCAATCTGCTGACCGGCTATACCCGTCCGCAGACGTTTCAGCATCTTTTGGTCGCTCCCACGAGTATGCGGGAGGGCATGATTGAGCGGATTCGACGCGAAGCGGAACACGCCCTTGAGGGTAAGCCGGCCAGAATCATTGCCAAGATCAACAGTCTGGTTGATGCCACCATGATTGAGGAGCTGTATACCGCCAGCCAAGCGGGTGTGGATATTGACCTCATCGTCCGTGGCATCTGTTGCCTACGGCCCGGACTCCCGGGCATATCCGAGCGGATTCGAGTGATTTCCATAATCGACCGCTACCTCGAACATGCCCGCATCTTTTATTTTCATAATGAGGGTCATGCCGAGTATTTCCTCGCCTCCGCCGACTGGATGCCGCGTAATCTGGACCGCCGTGTCGAAGTCGCCTTTCCCATCCTTGACCCCCATATCCAGGCCCAGCTTTTTGAAATCCTCAGCATTCAACTGGCCGATACGGTCAAGGCCCGCACGATCTTGTCCGATGGGCGCTCCAAGCGGGTGGAGCCCGACCCGCTCACCCCCGTTCGCTCTCAGCAGCGCCTGTACGAGTTTACCAAGGCCCAGTCCGATGCGCAGATGCCCGCCGAGGGAGAACCCGACCCGGACGGCTTGCAGCCTTTTGAAGGGTAGCGGCCGTCCGGGTGCCCACGCGTTCCTGTGCGGCATGATGGCACCTTGTCCCCTCACTAGCACATAGCGCGGGGACATTGAAACTCCTGCGGAAATCCTCTAGCGTACAGAACAATGTTCGAACGGATATGGGTCTTGTGCTTGAGCCTCCTTCTGGCAAGCGTATGGGGCTGCTCGGCAACCCTCAGACGCCCCTCGGCCAAAGAATATTATCAGCAGGCAACCGAGTCTTTCGCGGATGAGGACTATCTAGGGGCTTCCGATCAGTATCAGGAGTTGCTGGACCAATATCCGCTCAACCCGTACGCTGAAGAAGCACAGCTCAAGGCGGCCTACGGGCTGTTTATGGAAGAAAATTACGCCGAAGCCGTTGCCGCCTTTAAGGACTTTGAGCGGGCCTATCCGACCAGCGAGCATATGCCGTTTGTCAAGTATTTTCTCGGCATTACAAACTATAGTCAGATTCGTTCCAAGGATCGCGACCAAGCGGTGACACGCCGAGCGGACGGATTTTTCCAAGAGGTGATAGACCGATACCCGAAAAGTGCTTTTGTCCTCCAAGCTGAGGAAAAGAGTAAATCGGCGCGCGACATCTTGGCGGCTCACGAATTGATGGTAGCGAACTTTAACGAAAAGCGTGACAATCTTACCGCTACAAAAGCACGCCTGCGCAGTCTGATTGAACAATACTCCGAGACGGATGCCACCGTGGAAGCCTTGGGTCGGCTCGAACAGATATTGAACGAAGAAGGTAACATCGAGTTGGCCGAGTTAGCGGCCAGAGCTCAGTCTGCCCGGAGAGCGAATAGCGGGCCCCCCAGCGCGGAAGAGGGTAGCCAGGAGGACGAGGCAACTGACTCGGACGGACTGCTCGTTGCTGGAGTCGACCCCTTGCTGCTGCTCGTTTCCGAGTTGAAAAAGCAGGAAGAGGCAGAACGCCTCGCCCGAACGGAAGCCGATGCAGCAAGACTCGCAGCGGAAAAAGAGGCCGAGCAGGAAGAGCGGGCCCTAGATGACGCCTTTGACGATGACCGGTCCTACGAAGTGGGCGACGATTACCGGGAAGTAGACTTGGAAGCCTTGGAAGCAGAGAGGGCGGCCTCGGAGACCGCCGACATTGAGGAGTTGGAATTTGACGTTGAGACAGACGATCTCGGATCCTTGGAACTGGCCGAGTTGGAATCTGTGGGAGACGATCATCGGGGAGTAGATTTGGGGGCCTTGGAGATAGAGGAGGCGGTCTTGGAGACCGCCGACATTGAGGAGTTGGAATTTGACGTTGAGACAGACGATCCCGGGCCCTCGGAACTGGCCGAGTTGGAGGTCTCCGCTGAGGACAACATTGATCTTGCTGACGAGGCCATCCTCACCCTTGACGTTGAGAGCGACGCTTTTGCGCTTGAGGAAGATGCCGAAACGTTGGAAGCCGCTGGGGTGTTGGACGCTGAGGAAGAAAGCGAGGATGTCGTTGAAGAGATTGTCGCAGTCGAGGACATGACGATAGACGACGCTGGGCTTGAAGTCGACGCAGAGATAGCCAAGGCAGAACCTGTCCTGAGTTTAGTCGAAGGGGAGGGCGAGGATGACGGAGCACCTCCCACAGTCGAGCAGCGTGGGTCGCTTGAGCAGAGCGAGGCAAATGAGGCAGCCACCGCCTCCGACGCTCTCACGAATGGAGATGGCGCGCTCAGAGCCGGACGAGAGGCCATTCTGGGCATCGATATCGGGGAAATAGATTTCGAGTTTGAGGACGAATGAGACCTGGCACCGGGGCAGAGAGCGATCCTGGCCAGGCCTCTTTCCCCATGGGGAAGAGGCTTTTCATTCTATGGGGAAACAGGCCGGCATGAAACACGCCACATCCCCTATTCCAAAGAGCGTCCGTGAGGGAAAGGTCCTGGTGGTCGGCGTTGGCGGCTTGGGTTCTCCGGCGGCATTGGCGCTCGCCCTGGATGGAGTGGGAACGATTGGCCTAGTGGACTCGGATCAGGTTGAGTTGTCGAACTTGCAGCGACAAATTTTGCACTTCACCCCGGATATGGGAAAACCAAAAGTCGCTTCGGCCAAGGAGAAAATTCAGCAACTCAACCCCTCGATAACAGCGGTGGCTCATAACGAATATCTGCATGCGGGGAATCTTGTGGACATCTTTTCCCCCTATGATTTTATTATTGACGGAACGGACGGCGTGGCCACAAAATTTTTGATCAATGACGGTGCCGTGCTGCTGAACAAACCGCTCTCTCATGCAGGCATTGTCCGATTTCATGGCCAAGCCTTCACGATCTTGCCGAGACAAACGACGTGTTTGCGTTGCCTGTTCCCGGTTCCGCCCCATCCTGATGAGAACCCCACCTGCCAGGAGGCTGGCATCCTTGGCAGCTTGGCAGGTAGTCTGGGGAGTGTTCAGGCTGCCGAGGCCGTGAAATACCTGAGTGGGGAAGGAGAATTGCTCACTGACCGCTTGCTGACCTATGACGCCCTAGCCTTACGCTGGCGAGAGGTTCGGGTACACCCGAGCCCGCATTGTCCGTTGTGCGGTACGCAGCAGACGATTACGAGTCTCCACCCCGAAGCCTATGAGTTGGAAAGTCTCTGTATTATGCGCTGAACACTAGGGGGGAGGGAGTGGCCTCCTGGGGGAAATTAGAGAGGCTGAACACGTTTCTTCTTTACGGGCAGGATGATTGCCGGGCCGGAGCAAAAACGCAACAGTGGAAACTGGAAAAAGAGCAAATGAGCGATTCTGAATCAGGAGGGAGTGAGCATGAGTGCGCAGGTACGTATCCCGACCCCGCTGCGTCGCTTTACCGGCGGCGTGGAAGCAGTATCGGCCGATGGAGCCACGGTTGGAGCGTTGGTCGATCATATAGAAAGTAATCATCCTGGCATTAAAGAGCGATTGTGTGACGAGGCGGGCGAAGTCCGTCGCTTTGTCAATATCTTTGTGAATGGTGAAGATATTCGTTTTATCAACAACCTGGATACTCCGGTGAATGAAGGCGACGAAGTGTCTATCGTGCCTGCTATTGCCGGAGGATAAAGCGTGTCACTCCTGCCGAGCCCACCCGAGGGACCACCAGCGACAGGTCCCCTGCGTGTCCCGTCCGTGCTGCATCTGATTGGGAATACGCCGCTGCTTGAAATCACCCGGCTGAGCACGGATATCCCTCCAGGTGTCCGGGTCTATGCCAAGCTCGAAGGTTTCAATCCTGGCGGGTCGGTCAAAGATCGTCCTGCGCTGTGTATGATCCAAAAGGGAATCGAGAGCGGCGCGTTGACCCCGGACAAGATCATCCTCGATTCCACCTCCGGGAATACCGGGATTGCGCTAGCCACGATCGGCGCGGTTCTAGGCTATCCGGTCGAGTTGTGCATCCCGGCCAACGTCAGTATAGAGCGGAAAAAAATCATCTCTGCGTATGGGGCGAAGATGATTTTCAGTAGTCCGATGGACGGCTCGGATGGAGCCTTGGAACTGTGTCGGGAGCGGCTGCAAGAGCATCCCGAGCGCTATTTCAAACCGGATCAATACTTTAATCCACACAACTCACTTGCTCACTACCAGACAACCGGGCCCGAACTGTGGTGGCAGACCAAAGAGCAACTCACCCACTTTGTGGCCGGCATGGGGACCGGCGGCACCCTGATGGGAACCGGGCGCTACCTGAAAGAGCAAAACTCGGACATTCAGATTGTTGGGGTTGAACCGGATGACGCCTTTCACGGCCTTGAGGGGCTGAAGCATATGGACAGCTCCATCGTGCCGGGCATCTATCATGAAGAGCAGTTGGACCGGAAAATCAGTGTTTCGACTGAAGACGCCTATGAAACGGTGTACCGGCTTGGTCGGGAAGAGGGGGTGTTGGTTGGTCAGTCATCCGGCGCGGCGATGTGGGCAGCACTCCAGGTGGCCCGTGAGATCGATCAGGGCACGGTGGTGACGCTCTTCCCGGATTTCGGAGACAAGTATCTCAGCACCAATCTGTGGATCGGCTGGAAAGAGTATAACAAGCGCCAAGCCACCCTGAGGGTAGGGAGGGCAGCGTGACGGAGACAGTGGGGGCCCATTGGAGTCGTTGAGTCAGTGAGGCTTTGAACGTCCCTATGCTCGAAGACGCTCAAATCGAACGCTATAGCCGACAGATCATTCTGCCCCAGGTCGGCGGAGAAGGACAGGAACAGCTTCTTCGGAGTCAGGTGTATATTGACGGGGACGGGCTGCTCGCCGCTGCCGCCCTCTTTTATCTCGGCGCGGCCGGCGTTGGGACTGTCGGCGTGGCGCGGGCCAAAGCCGCTCCGGTCTTCTCTGCTCTTGCGGAGCGGCCCTTGGGACGGGATGAGCAGCCGGTGGTACACACCCTCAGGCGTCTGAATCCTGATTGCACGATTGTGACCCATCCGGCTGAGGACGAACAACCGCCTCACCATTATGATCTGGTTCTGGCAACAACGGACGCCTTGCACGATAGATGGTACGCTCAGCACAAGCCGTTCGTGTGGGGAGCAGCCAGCAGAGAAGGTGCCTCCTTATTCGTGAGTCGGGGGGACAGGGCTGGCCGGCCCTGCCTGCGCTGTCTCTTGTTGGAAGGAAGAAACGGGCCTTCCCCCAGCCCGCCGTACGCACTCTTTTTGGGTACCCAACTCGTCACCGAGGCCCTGAAAATCATCCTCCGGCCCGAGACGGAGAGCCCATCAAAACTGTTGGCGTATACATTCCCGGCGTTTCACTGTACCGAGCAGACGGTTGAGAAGAACCCGCACTGTTCGGTCTGTTCGGCACCTGCCCATGATTGAGGAAGGAGAGAACGTGGGGGCCCGTGAGCCTCAGCCCGCCACGAATGAAAAGAATGCCTATTCCCTCACGCATCTCAAGTGTCTTGAGGCCGAGAGCATTCACATCATTCGTGAAGTGGTGGCTGAGTTTGATAATCCGGTCATGCTGTACTCCATCGGCAAAGATTCGGCGGTCATGCTGCATCTGGCTCGGAAAGCGTTCATACCGGGGAAGCCACCCTTCCCCCTGCTGCATGTTGATACAACCTGGAAATTCCGGGAGATGATCGCCTTCCGCGATACCTATATCAGACACGAACTCGGACTCGACCTCCTCGTGTCTATCAACCAGGACGGGGTAAAGGCAGGGATCGGCCCCATTACGCATGGGTCGAAAAAACACACCGATGTGATGAAGACCCAGGCCCTCAAACGAGCGCTCGATCGGTACGGATTTGATGCGGCTTTTGGGGGCGCACGCCGGGATGAAGAAAAGTCACGGGCCAAAGAACGGGTATATTCATTTCGTGACCGCAACCACCGCTGGGACCCCAAGAACCAGCGTCCCGAGCTGTGGAATCTGTACAACTCCACGCTTGATAAAGGTGAGAGCATCCGGGTTTTTCCGTTGTCGAATTGGACCGAGCTGGATGTCTGGCAATATATCTACCGCGAGCATATTCCGATTGTTCCACTATATTTTGCGAAGGAACGTCCGGTTGTCGAGCGCGACGGGATGCTGATTATGGTCGACGATGACCGTCTACCGCTCCATCCGGGCGAACGACCGCAACTGAGAAAAGTCCGCTTCCGCACCTTGGGCTGCTATCCGCTGACGGGGGCGATTGAATCCGAGGCGGACACCCTGCCGCTGATTATTCAGGAGATGCTGCTGACGACGCAGTCCGAACGGCAGGGTCGCGTGATTGATTTCGACCAGCCCGGCTCCATGGAAGAGAAGAAAAAGGAAGGCTATTTCTAAATCACACGATGTCTCACCAATCTGACCTGATTGCGACCGATATCGAAGCCTACCTCGCACAGCATGAGCGCAAGGACCTCCTGCGCCTTCTGACCTGCGGCAGCGTGGACAACGGCAAGAGCACCCTGATCGGCCGTCTCCTGTACGACTCCAAGCTGATCTATGAAGATCAGCTTGAGGCGATAAAAAGAGACTCGGTTCGGCATGGTACGACCGACACGGAGTTTGATCCCGCCCTGCTGACCGACGGCCTCAAGGCCGAACGCGAACAGGGCATCACCATTGATGTCGCCTATCGCTATTTTTCGACTGCCAAGCGAAAATTCATCATTGCCGACACCCCGGGTCATGAACAGTACACCCGGAATATGGCGACCGGTGCGTCAACTTGTGACTTGGCCATTATCCTGATTGATGCCCGTCATGGTGTCCTGACCCAGACCCGGCGGCACAGCTTTATCGCCTCTCTCTTGGGGATCAAGCACCTCATTGTTGCCGTCAACAAGATGGACTTGGTGGGCTACAGCCAAAAAGTCTTTGAGCGGATAGTCAAAGACTATACGGACTTTGCCCCCAGACTGGAACTGAACGATGTGCGTTTCCTGCCCATGGCGGCGCTGCGCGGCGACAATGTGGTGAACAGAAGCGAGCATATGCCGTGGTATACGGGCAGCCCGCTGATGCACCTCTTGGAGCAGGTTTATATTGCTTCGGATGCCAATCTGATCGACTTTCGCTTTCCGATCCAATACGTCAATCGCCCCAATCCGGACTTCCGCGGTTTTTGTGGCACGGTAGCCTCGGGCATCGTGCGGCCAGGCGATGAAGTCATGCTGTTCCCGTCGCGCAAAACAAGCCGGGTAAAAGCCATCCATACCTTTGAGGGGGAAGTAGAGCAGGCCATGCCACCGCTGGCCGTGACCCTGACGCTCGAAGGCGAGATCGACGCCAGTCGCGGAGATATGCTCGTTCACCCCAACAACGTCCCCCTCATCGCCACGCACTTTGAAGCCATGTTGGTGTGGATGGCTGAGGAACCCATGCAGGCCGGCAAACAATATTTGCTCAAGCAGACCACGACCATGACCCCTGGGGTTATTACCGACGTACGATATCGCATAGACGTCACGACCCTCCACCGGGAAGAAGCCACGCAGCTGGCGCTCAATGAAATCGGACGGTGTGCTCTTGCCCTCGAAAAGCCGATTGCCTGTGACCCGTACCGCAAGAACCGTGCGTCCGGGGCGTTCGTCATTATTGACCGTCTGACCAATAACACGGTCGGTGCTGGGATGGTCATCGACCGAAATCAACCTTTTGGGTCCATGGGGTCCGTTGAGTCATGGGGTCGGGTGAGTCTTGACTCCAAAGACCCAAGAGGCCCAACGAACTCAACTCTCCGGGCAGAAACCGGATTGATTGCCGTGGCCGAGCGTCAGCAGGCCCTGCAACAAAACGCGCTCACGGTCTGGCTGACGGGTTTATCCGGCTCTGGCAAATCATCCATCGCGGAACGCCTTGAGCAGCGTCTGCATACCGAAGGATTTCACGCCTATCGACTCGACGGCGACAATCTGCGCCTGGGACTGAATCGGGACCTGGCCTTTTCCGAGGCGGACCGCGCAGAAAATATTCGCCGCATTGCCGAAGTCGCGCGGCTCTTTAACCAGGCCGGGCTCATCGTCCTCGTACCGGCCATTGCCCCCTTTCAGACGGACCGGCAACACGCGGCGGAGATCATCGGCGCGGGCCGCTTTTTTGAAGTGTATGTGGATACCCCACTTGAAGTATGCGAGGAGCGCGATGTGAAGGGGCTGTATCACAAGGCGCGAGTCGGGGAGCTTCCAGACTTTACCGGCATCTCCTCCCCCTATGAGCCGCCGCCAACGCCGGCACTCCGGCTGACGACGGTTGGTCGCACCGTTCAGGAATCTGCCAACGCGGTGTTTCGGGCGATCACGGCTCGTGTCCGGCTGTAGATGACGGCTTTTCATGGCCGCCTTACAGACGCTTCCCCGAGGAGCTTACATGGTTGGTCTCAAGCAGGTCATTATGACAGGGATTCTTGTCCTGACGTGTACGATACAAGCGGCAAGTCGGGATCAAGAAGTGCTCGATTTCCGGACGCTCACCCAAACCGTAGAGGAGCAGTTTCTCTTTCTACGGAAAGGGATTCAGGCAGAATACTTTTCGCGTGAAGTCGGACAGGACTGGGATCAGATGGTGTTCTGGCCGCACGGGGCCGTTCGCCCAACCCATCTAGTCGGCTGTATTGAAGAAGTCCTCGACTGTTTGAGCGGCACCTGCGGTGAGTCCTTCGTCGTGGGGGATAAACTGACACCGAGCGTTCAGGTTATCGACTTGCAGACTCGGGCGGTCACCACCCTGGTGCGCGGGATGACCATTTGCGATGGGATTCGGACGACGCCGTGGGGCACGGTGCTTGCAACGGAAGAAGACCTCATCAGCGATACGGGGGCGGCGTATGAAATCCTTGATCCACTGACGAATGACGAGTTTACCATCCTTGAGCGAGGCAGTGGCGGCGCGCCGGCCAGGATTGTCGATCAGACCGGCCGGGACGCCTCGGACCGCATGATCAAGCGGACCGCCTTTCCCAGGATCCGCTATGAGGGTTTTCTCGTTCATGAAACCGGCGTAGTGATTGCGGGCGATGAAGAACGACCTGGCAGCTATGAGCCGGGCGATACCGATGGCGGCGCGGTGTATAAATTCATCCCGACCAATCCGTATGACCCCGCCACCGGGCGGATTGCGTCCCTCGATCGATCTCCCTTGATCGCAGGCACCATATACGCACTGCAAGTGTCCTGTCGGGATGACCTTCAGCAGTTCGGCCAAGGCTGCGAGGTCGGCAACGGCGCCTGGGTCCCGCTCTCGCCGGCCGTCGCGTCCGAGGTCAGTCTTGATGTGGGCAAAACTCGCGTTGGGCGGGAGGCAGCCGCTGCGGCTGGGGCAACGGCCTATTACCGCCCCGAAGATCTCCATCGTGACCCGATGTTCAGCGACCCCGACCGCCCTGATGCCGTTCGCTTCTGTTTTGCCGTCACCGGGAACCATGCTGGCAGCAACTACGGTGAGGTCCAATGCGCTATAGATCAGGCTGTGACTGCGGCAACCGGGACAACGGGAGAGATCGTGCTGAACCGTTTCATTGAAGGTAGCCCCGAATTCAGTCAACCGGATAATCTGGCCTTTCAGCCGACAACGGGGGTGCTGTTTGTCGTTGAGGACAATGGGACAAGCCAAGGGAATAGCGATGTGTGGGCCTGTCTGCCGGACGGCGCGGACGACGATATCAAGTCTGACGGCTGTGTGCGGCTGCTCAAAATTGCCGATGGCTCTGCCGAGTCAACCGGTTTTCTCTTCACGCCGGATGGAACCGAAGCGTATTTTGCGATCCAGCATAGCGCCGACGGCAATATGCCGTTAGTGGATGATTTTCGGACCGATGACCTCATCCGGCTGTCAGGGTTTCGCGTCAGACCCATGAAGTATGATTTTGGCGCACGGACGGCGGACCGTCTCGAAAGACAGTCCTATCGATATTTCGGTTTTGGAGCCGAAAACCGAATCGAGTAGCGCTGATGAATCTGTGGGGTCTCTTGAGTCTCTTGGGTCTCTTGGGTCTCTTGGGTCTAGGTCCAACGGACTCAATGGCTCAACAAACCCAACGGACCCAACCGACCAGAGCGGTCAGCTATCCCCTCACTTCGGTCCAAAAGGCTGAGTTGCTGAAAGGATGGACGGCGGTGTTGCCGCCCCGCTCCCCCGGATCGGGAATAGTCGGCGTCTATAACCCCGAAGCGGTGATTCCCCCGCAGTGCTATACCCGGACCGAAGGGGTCTTTAATCCGTGTTACGTCTGTCATCAAAATCATATCCCAGGCCGGGCAAATCGGATGAACGATGCCCGTTTGCAGCGGACATACAGTTTTAGTCAGGCCGGGCAGACCAACCGCTGGCGCAATCTGTTTGAAGATCGGACCGAGCAGGCCGCCGCCATGAGTGACGAGGCCATACGCGAGTGGATTGACACCGATAATTTTTCCGAACTGGCCGGCCGATTGGAGGTAGTTCACTTTCGGGGCTATATCCCTCGACTTCAAAACCTGGCAAATGGGGCGGCCGCCTTTGATGAAGAGGGCTTTGCCAAAGATGGCAGCCACTGGGTAGCTTTTAGCTATAAGCCCTTTCCGAGCACGTTCTGGCCGACCAATGGGTCGACCGATGATGTGCTGATCCGTTTGCCGGCCAAGTTTCGACGCACCCGAGACGGAGTCTACTCGCGCGAAGTGTATAAAGCGAATCTGGCGATCCTCGAAGCCACGATTAAAGGCGTTGAGACCATTGGCAGCCTGCCCATCGATGAGACCCAACTCGGTCAGGACCTGAATAAAGACGGCACGCTTGACCGCATTCACGCCATTACCCGCCCGGCAAGCTATGTGGGGGCGGGGAGTGATACGCGGGTTGAACCGTATGTCTATCCCCACCGGACGGAATTTCTGCATACCGTGCGCTATGTCGGCGTCGGCGCGGACGGGAGCATCACGAATGCGCGGCGGATGAAAGAAGTGCGTTATATGCGGAAGCGGGATTTTCTGTCTAAAACGACCCTCGCGCATTATTACGACGAAGAGTATCAAGAAAAGCTGGAAGGGACGCTGCCCCACTATCCAGACCGTGGCCATGCGGGTCTGTACAATAAAATGGGTTGGCTCCTCCAGGGGTTTATCGAAGACAAGGGCGGGCAGCTGCGTTTCACTACCTACGAAGAGACCATGTTCTGCATGGGCTGCCATAACACGGTTGGCTCTTCGATTGACAAGACGTATAGCTTCCCACGTAAAATCGACGGGGCTGCCGGCTGGGGCTATATCAATCTGCGCGGCATGCCGGACGCACCCAGTATGGGCGAACAACAGGGAGAAATCCTCACCTACCTCGAGCGTGTGGGGGGCGGTACCGAGTTTCGCAACAATCAGGAAATGGCCACACGTTGGTACCATGCGGACGGATCGGTCAATTACGCAGCCGTTGCTGCGGCACGGGATGTCTACGATCTGATTACCCCATCCCCCGCCCGGGCCTTGTTACTCAATAAAGCCTATAAGCTCATTGTCGAAGACCAGGACTTCATCTACGGCCGTGACGCAACGCTGCGCCCGCCGGCAAATGTGTACCGATACGTTGATAACAATACCGCCCCGACGCTCCCGCCGGACAAAGTTTATACCTGGGATATTCGCCTCGATTGGGCCGTGGGAGGCACCCTCTCTGACTCCCCCCTTCATAAGGGGGCCGAGGGGGGAGGTTGACGCGCTGTTGCCTCCTTGATGAACTCGCCACGGGGCCCACAGAAGGAGGCCCTGTCATGTCAGGTAGAAGTGCCTTTTTGCCGAACGTTGCCCCGGCCTGCTTGTCGCTGGCCGCGGGTTTTCGGTTGCCGGTCTCCGATAATCGCTATACATCCCCCAGAGATGGCTGATTGATTTGTCGGCGTTCTTGAGCGCCTCAAATTATGTGGTCAGCCGGAATGTACATTGTGCCGGTTCTGTCTCCCGTGAGGTTTCGGGCAAACACCCCCCTGTGATGTAGTGTTCCCCTTCACCTTATTAATAGGCCACCAGTGCCCCGGAATCGCCCGCCTGGGATGGTATCATCCTCCATGCCGGATACCACAGTCTCGATAGATCGACGCGCCAGCGTAGAGGCTCCTTACGACATTTCTGCACCTAATCCCCCCCCCTCCGTCCCCTTGCCCGTGTCAGGGCCGTGCGTCCCACACTTTGTGTTTATGGCCGATTTGGGCCGTCTGGTGTGGACAGAGGGACCTCTGGCGGACTTTGTTGAGCGGTACTGCATCGCAGGCCGCTTGGCAGGGAGCCCGCCCCGTGGGCGGCCGATCCGGCACGAGAGACCCCCTGTGCGAGCCGGCAGGCCGCCGGGCGGGGTGCCGGCAGAGGGGGCGCAGCGCTCCCCGGCCAGCGCCTCGCACAGGCGGGCAACCACGCCCGCTTGGGCTCCCGTGCGCGAAGCGCGGGTGGACCGGGGCTTGGGCGGGCCATAACACGCGGGCACGGCACGCCACAGCAGCCTCGCACGGAGGACGGGGAGAAGGCCTGATGATGACCCGACGGGCAGCGACCCGTGGCACCCCGCGCCCTTTGGGCGGTCGCAAGGGGCGGAAACGGGCGCACGGCGCTGCCGACAGCCAGACATGGTGATCCGCCAGGACCTTCTCCTTACTCTCTTGACGCCATCCGACACAGCAAACTCACGTTGACAAGACCTTTATAGGTCCTGATCCTAGTGCCAGCTTTCCCAGTCCTTGCGCGGCCCTCCAGCGATGGAGGCGGGGGGCTAGGCGGGAGAGGGTCCATCTCACAGAGGCCGCCACGCCGACACCCACCCGCCGCCCGACAAGAAATACCTTGCAGACATGCCTCGGCAGTGTCCTGATTTGAACCCGCACCACTTCATTTTCCCCCTAAAATCTTTCAAGGGAGCCGCCTCAGACTGCTCGTGATTCCGGGCAGAAGGGGCCGCGCTGCCTCATTTGATCGCTCACGGCCTAGATCAATCGAAGGTCCTCTGGCATACTATCGCCCCTCACAAGAATGGGCATGGCAACCGGAGCATAATGCATAACCCTCGCCAGAATGGTTCCCGGCCAGGTAATGATACAAGGGAGATTGTGTGGAGTCTTTAGGTGATTGGCAGCGGAGCTGCTACTGCGGGGAGCCCCGCGCGACCCAAGTCGGACAATCGCTGACCGTGATGGGCTGGGTGCACTCCCGGCGCGATCATGGCGGCGTGACCTTTGTCGATGTCCGCGACCGTTCCGGGTTGGTCCAAATTGTCTGTAATCCGCAAGTCAGCCCCCCTGCCCATACACAGGCAAAAGACCTGCGCCTGGAATATGTAGTGGCCGCGAGAGGAAGGCTGGAACGACGCTCGCCAGAGACGATCAATCCGAATATCCCAACCGGAGAATTCGAGCTCGTCGTGGAAGAACTGCGGGTGCTTAATACCTCGCGGACGCCCCCGTTTCCGATTGATGCCGAGACCGACCTGGCGGAGAACACCCGGCTGCGGTATCGCTACCTGGATTTACGACGGCCAAAGATGTTCGAGAACCTACGCCTACGGCATCGGCTGGCCAAGGGGGTCCGCGATTATCTTGACGGCGAGGGGTTTCTTGAGGTTGAAACCCCGGTTCTGACCCGGAGCACCCCGGAAGGCGCACGCGACTATCTCGTCCCGAGCAGGGTCAATCCGGGTGGATTTTATGCCCTGCCGCAGTCGCCGCAGTTGTTTAAGCAGTTGCTGATGGTGAGCGGGATGGAAAAATATTTCCAGATCGTGCGCTGCTTTCGGGATGAAGACTTACGGGCAGACCGCCAGCCTGAGTTCACCCAGATTGATATTGAGATGTCGTTTGTCCGCCCGGACGATGTGTTCCGGCTTATTGAAGGCATGATGGTTCGATTGTGTAAGGAGGTGAAAGGCCTTGATGTCCCCACCCCGTTTCCCCGGATGCCGTACAGCCAGGCCATGGCCCGCTTTGGGAATGACAAGCCGGATATTCGATTTGGCCTGGAGATCCAGGAGTTGTCCGCGTTGTTCAGACAGACCGACATCAAGGTCTTTCGGCAGATCGTTGCCGACGGGGGCGTGGTGCGCGGACTGATTGTTTCGGACGATCCATTCTCGCGCAAAGAACTCGATGACCTGATTCCGCTGTCCCAGGATTTCGGGGCAAAGGGCTTGGCCTGGATTCGTCTGACCGCGGATGGATGGCAGTCACCGTTGGCGAAATTCGTGAATGACGACCGGAAACAGGAAATTGAGACGGCCCTCGGCCTCAAACCAAAGGACTTGTTGCTGATGATTGCCGATCAGGAACAGGTGGCGTGCGAGGTGCTGTCACGCTTGCGCCTCTATCTTGGCGGCAAGCTCGGGCTGATTCCCAAAGACGATATGCGTTTCCTGTGGGTGACGGACTTTCCGCTGGTCGAGTACGACGCGGACGAAAGACGCTATGTCGCTAAGCATCATCCGTTTACCTCGCCCAATGACCAGGATTTGTCCCTGCTTGAAGACGACCCAAAGAAGGTACGGGCGTTTGCCTATGATGTTGTGCTGAATGGCGTCGAGTTGGGTGGGGGCAGTATCCGGATTCACCGCCGGGACGTGCAGCAAAAGATTTTTGCCTTGCTGGGCATCGGTGAGGCCGAGGCTCAGGAGAAGTTCGGGTTTCTGTTGGAAGCCCTGTCGTATGGCGCTCCGCCCCACGGTGGAATTGCCCTGGGATTTGACCGTCTGGCCATGTTGTTTGCCGGTATGGACTCGCTGCGCGAAGTCATTGCCTTTCCCAAGACGGCCCGCGCCCAGTGCCTGATGACGCAAGCACCGGGTGCGGTCGATACCAAACAGTTGCGAGAGTTGAATATTAAAGTCGATTTATAATCGGGGATTCGGTTTTAGGGATTGGGGCGTCCCTAAGCCCCCATCCCTCCTTGTCATGCTGAGAACCTGTGGTCGGCGCTTAGCCGCGCTCGTATTGCTCTGGCACTGCCTTACTCCGCCTCCGTCACCGGCTACGGAGACCTGTAGCGCTATCCGCACGAGCTATAATCCAGATACGGTTCTTCGATCTGATGCTTTTACCTTAACACCCGGCGACCCGCGCTGGCCCGCATTTCTCGAATGGGCCAAGGCGAAGAGGCTCTATACCTTTCAGATCATTGGGCTGAGCCAAAAAAAAGAGGCACCGCCCGGTATCATCTTCCGCTGGGCAAAAGACACGGTCTGGCAAAATGATGTTGTCCTCCCTTTTGGGCAGGCCCTGGGACATATGATTGCCGAACGCCGCTGGCGAGATGCTGATTTTCCGGAGTTTTTTGTCTCCCGCGGCGGCATATTCGGTGTCGATCTGGCCGAACGCCTGTCCAGTATGGGCGCTCGAACACTAGACCCCTGGCGGGAGTTCTTCCACAGCGTCACCGCACCTAAAAGCCCGGCGCGCCCCAGGCTCAACGCCGGACTGCTCAGCGTCGCCCCAAACGGCCGGTCGGCCTCGATTGCTCTTGGACAGGACCGGATAACACTCTATCTGGCAGACCGCCTGCGGAGCGACTTGTCCTTGTTTTTGACGGATTGTGCCATTGCTGAATTTTTTGAGGACTACGACAAATCGAAGCAAGCGACCCCTGGTAAACGGGCTGAGACGACCGCTGGGGTGTCAGCTTCGGGCAGAGCCATCTATGCCAGTCAGTGCAGCGGCTGTCACGGCAAGGCCGGTGACGGGCAGGGTATGCTAGCATTGAACTGGCTGCCGCGACCGCGTGACTTCGTGCACGGCTCATTCCGGTATCGTTCAACACCCAGCGGCAGCCCACCCACCGACGCGGACCTGTTCCGCACCGTCTCCGAAGGGCTGGCCGGGAGTGGGATGCCAGCGTTTGAGGCCATCCTCAGCGAGCAGGAGCGGCGGGATGTGGTCACTTATATCAAGCAATTCTCACCGCGTTTTTCCCGCGGGTCAGCGCCCTCGTCCACTTCAGTTTCGACGCCGCCCCGGGCGACGAAGCAACGCATCGCCCGAGGCGCACCAATTTACATGGATTCCGGCTGTCCAAGCTGTCATGGGGCAGCAGGCAAGGGGGACGGACGCTCGGGTCAGGACTTGAAAACCGCGGAGGGCGATCCCATCATACCCCGTGATTTAACCCATAAATGGAGTTTCCGTGGCGGCCACACCCCGAGCGATATCTATCGACGCATCGCCAATGGCATGGACGGCTCCTCCATGGCGGCATACGAAGAGGTGTTGGAGCCGAACGATCTGTGGGACCTCGTCTTTTACGTACTCTCACTCTCTCCAGAGCAGCGGCCACAAGCCGGTCCTGGAGCGGAACACAAGAGATAAGGAGGAAGACATGGGCAAACTGGATGGACAAGTCGCTGTGATTACGGGCGGGGCCAGCGGTATTGGGGCCGCAACAGTCCGCCTGTTCGCCGCAGAAGGAGCCCGGATTGTGGTGGCGGACATGCAGGCGGACAAGGGCCAGGAGATAGCGCAAGAACTGGGAGACCAAGGCGCTTTTGTCCAGGTAGACGTGACCCAGGAGGCCGAGGTCAAAGCGACCGTTGACACCGCAGTCGAACGCTGGGGACGGCTGGACTGTATCTACAACAACGCCGGATTTGGCGGGGCGCTGGGGCCGATCGAGAGCATCAGTGTGGAAGACTACGATATGACCTTTGAGGTACTGCTCAAAGGGGTGTTTCTCGGCATCAAGCATGCCGTGCCTGTCATGAAAAAACAGCAGTCCGGTAGTATTATCAGCACCTCCAGCGCAGCCGGCGTGGAAGCCGGTATGGCCACCCATCTCTACAGTGTGGCCAAGGCGGGGGTGATTCATCTGACCAAGTCGGTCGCCCTGGAACTCGGAGAGTTCAATATTCGTGCGAACTGCATCTGTCCGGGCGCAATTGTGACTCCCTTGGCCGTTGGCCGACCGTCGCCAACGGCCAAACAGGTGGCCGGTCTGCGCAAAGGCGCAGCTCTCCTGCACCCCTTGGGGCGGGTCGGCGAGCCTGAAGAGATCGCGAAAGCTGCCTTATGGCTGGCCAGTGATGATTCGAGTTTTGTGACCGGTCAAGCCCTGGCCGTAGACGGTGGGATCACCGCAGGCCGCCCTTGGCGCGACCTGCCCGAATTCCACCGCACCTCCCATCCGATCCGAATGTACCGCGTACCGGGAAAGTAGAAATTCTCTGGAGGCGGGGGATAGGGATTCGGGACTGGGGAGGAGAACAATGCAGGGGGCCCCCGTGGTTGCCCCTAATTCCCTCTTAGGGAGGGTGACCGAAGGCCGGGGCGATGCCGTTCTATGACAGCACCTCAATCACCTCGGCAGGGGCCTGTACCAGTTCGATCAATACACCCTCACCACACAATGGGAACTCCGCATTGCCCTTGGGGTGGATGAAGCACACATCATAGCCAGCCGCACCCTTTCGTATGCCGCCCGGCGTGAACCGTACGCCCTGCGCGGTCAACCATTTCTCGGCGGCGTGCAGATCATCAATCCACAGACCGATATGATTCAGCGGTGGGTCCTGGACTTTGGGCCGTTTCTCTGGGTCGATAGGCTGCATTAAGTCCACTTCCAGCTTGAGTGGCCCCGAGCCAATCACCGCAATATCCTCATCGACATTCTCGCTCTCACTACGATAATTGCCGCTCAGGCTCAGCCCCAGGGTATCGACCCAGAACTTCCGCAACGGGCTCTTATCCAGCCCACCCACCGCGATTTGTTGAATCCCCAGCACCCTAAACGGTTGCTTACTCATTGTTTGCTTCCCTCATGTGTCAACAATATGAGGAGTTGTATCGGTTCCGGGAGGGGGGGACAATTGGGGAGAATGTTCGGACTGCCAGGAACTACAGATTATGGGGGACGAGAGATTGTGGTAGTGATCTATACTGATCGCACCCCGCTCCGAGATCAGCCGCCCCGTATTGACGGCGCTGGCCTGCCAACTGGTGGACCGCAGAAAGCCCGCGCAGGGTGGATCCGTTGCCGCATGGACGGATAGGCCCAACGGTCCGCAGCCTTGGAGACTGGACCCTTCTGACCAGTTACGGCTTGCGCGGCGGCTGGAACGGCATTTTCCTGGTATTGAAGAAGCGGGTTGCAAGTTGGCGGCGGCGGTACCACAAGAGCCGACAACGCCTTCATCGGCCGGTATGACGCACTTGACATGGAAGACGGTCGCAAGCGGCAGCATGCCACGCCGCGTGGCATGCTGTCGGGTGCAGTCCAGTGGTCGGGGTTGGGTGGCCGCAATCCGTTTGCCGCGGGAGGGGGACTTGTCGCCTTTGCCAACTATCCGCGCTTGAGGCGGTATCTGGAAGTTAGAGAAGAGAAGCAATGGCCACGCGCCCCGTCACCCGGAAGACATCGGCGCATTGGGATCGCCCCATTGATCGTCTCTCCCCCCAACATTGGCCGCATCCCCCCCCCCCCCCAAGCTTCTGATTCCAGCCAGCAAGGGCGCGGCGCACGTGGTCTATGAAGAAGGCCCTTTTCTCCGCACCACAATCTGTCCCGTGACCTCGAGGGAATGGGACCTTCGTGCCCTTCATGGCGCCCTCATTGCTGAGATCGCCACATTGTTCATAGCGCTTATTTGCCCCGCCTGCGGGGCGGTTACCTCCGGCTTCAGGCGCAAGTAGCTACGAAGAATCCGGCTCCCCCATTGGCCCTGTGTCACCGCGAGACCAGGACCGATCATATCGATGCCTCAGACTCGGACGACGGGAGCGCTGGGTAATCGTGTTGTATGCAAATTGTACAACCTGGATGCTGAAGAGCCTGCCGTTCTTGGCAGCAAGGAGGCTAAGCACTGACTTGCAGTCGTAAGCTCTGGCAAGAGGCTTGTTGGGCTACGCACTGAAAGCCCGCGTGGCGGTTCAAGTGTTCGGGTCCACTCGACGGACGGCGCGCTAAAAGCAGATCGAGTCGGGTAAAGTCGACCCGGGCGAACGCGTCGGCGTGACCGCCGGAAAGAACATGGACGGCTTCATCCGCCTTGTCAGTGAGCTGGGCACCAACGGGCTCGTCCACGCAGATATACATCGCACACGGCGCGTCGTAACGCTGGCGGGTTTTTTCGTTCTCCAAAACTTTGGGCTGTCGTCTTCATTAACGATAGGAGACTGGTAGCAGCGTTGGCATTGAAAAGCCAAGGGGGTCCGTTATTTGACAAGAACTTCGATAAGTGGGCAGAGGAAGCAATCGGGTCGGCCCATGACCTTTGGACAGCCTATCGTGAAGGGGGCATTCCGCCGAGACATCTCTTGCGGTCTTGACACCAAACTGTGCAAGTGAGGTACTCTGCAGATGGCATAAAAACTGCGGATGCTTTGGAGCTTCGTCAGTCCCTCGGCAAGGTATTAGACCAGCTTGAACACGCCGGTAAGCCTGCCTATTCTCGTCTGTCGTCGGAGAACCCCAGATGCAGCCTTGGTAGGTCTCAAGGACTACCGCAAGCGGTTTCTGGACCGTGCAGCTGACGCCCAGCGGCGTGATGTAGTTGCCCGGTTGCAGCAACTGCAGTTCAAGTCGCCCACCTCGGGAACGGCCCTCGGCATAATTGCGTGACTTGCAGTCGTAATCGTCCTTGATACCTCCGTTGCAATCAAGTGGTTCGTGTTGGATGGGCCGCTTGTCAAGGAAGCCGCGCTGGTGCTCGCCGAAATCGGGCAGGATCCTTCGCCATCTATCGTTCCCGCTCTATATTTTATGAACGAACTGCTGGCAGTGCTGTGCCGACTGCCCGAGAGTCGCCCGTCAATGGTGCAGGAATCCTTGGCCCTCGTTGAAGCACTCGGTATTGCTCGCGTCGGGAATGGGCATGAACTGCTCGCGTTCGCAGCCGGCTTTGCCGGGCGGTGGAAGTTGTCGGGCTACGATGCGGTGTATGCAGCCCTCGCCGAACTGACTGGGGGCGCGAGGGCACCAGAAAATGCATACAATCCGCTAGCTCTTCGTCGATTTTCTAGCGTAAGCTATCGCCCGGAGCAATGGACCACTCAGACCACCAAGTATCGATACCAGTGGCCATAGGCGCTTCAACTCATGCGCCGGGCCAACTCGGTATCGTCCGACGTATAGCTCAGAAAAACTTTCGGCCTCTTAGGCATGTCTTGTCTCCGTACTGCTTGATCCGCATCAGTCAAATTCAGTTTCTCCTTCCCCTGGTCCAAGCTTAACACAAGAGGGAGTTATCAGTCGTCTAGGACGGCGATTTCGGACTGCCTTGGTCCGCGCCGGAGCCGACTTGGACGAATCGCGGGCTGGGGCACCCCCTGAGCAGCCTTATCAACGGTTAGAGAAAGTCGTGCACCGAGATGGCGTAAGACCGCCTCTATCGTGCCGACCTTCGTGGCATGGTCTGGGTTCAACATCCGCCGCACCTCGTTTTCTGCAATGTTCAGCTCGCGGGCGAGGCAGCGTTGCGAGATGTTGGCCTGGTGATAGGCTTCGTAGAGAGCCGCTTTCAGCGCGACCTGCAACGGTGGGATGACCACCGGCCGTCGCTTACTGGCGCGCGACGGCTCAGGGAGGGCTCGGCCCTTGCGCATCGTCGTCGTGATTAGCTCCCGCAGTAAGTCCTTCGCCTCGTCTAGCGCTTCTTCGCGGGTTGCTCCATCAGTGGCTCCCCACCCGAAGTCGGGAAACGTGATGACAAACCGGCCGCCTTCGTCTCGTCCGATCTTCGCAGGATAGTTGAAAATGTGTGGCATTAGGCGCAATCCTCCTTAATTTCGATTGGAGAAATGGCGCTTTATAGGGGCCTTACAGAGCTAAACTAAGACGGAGCTCTCCTAAGCCCCAACTGAATGGGGAGAGAGCTCGTCCGCGGGCGGGCGGCTCTGCACTCGAAATGCCAGCTCGGTGCAGACTCCCTGTTCCTTGCTGACGGCTGCCTCGTCCAGTTTCCCACCCCGTCAGGGTTGCGCTCTAGGGTTGCGGCTGTGGGAAGCCCCCTGGTTGCCGCGGTTCCTCTTCACGCTGCCAGCGTCTTATTACCGCCCAGTGCGAAGGAATTCGTTCTTGCCAATGCCGAGGTCCGCGAGCATCTTGTTGAGCGGCCCCCTCCCAAGTTCTTTTTTCCGGTCCCTTCACCGTGGTTTCCTTATCGCCTACAAACAGCGTCCCATGCGAGCCCCGTCCCTTCCTGGCTATAAATTCGGGTCGCTCCAGCCCCTTAGCTTTGGCCCACTGCTGGACACGTCTTATGAATTGTTTCCCCGTCATTCCATCCTCCCGTCGGCCCTCTGATATACCGTGCCATAGGGGGTCTCCTTTCGCGCTATAGGTGGCTCCATTAGTGCGCACAAAAATGAGTCCATGTCAAGAGGAGGGCGAGGGATGGAGAGACCCACGAGGAAGCGCTAGACGATGCGAAGGACTTGCTGCGGGAGTTGATCGCGACGACGCTCCGCGAGGGGCGGCGGATGTTGAACCCGGACCGTGCCACCAAAGCGGGTACGATAGATGCGGTCCTACGGCAGCTCGGTACGCGTGTCTCCCTGACCGTTGAGAAGGCCGCTTAGCCCAGGCACAGGAGGTCGCGAAGCTGCCAGGCTGATTCTGGGCTTATGGGTTCGGCTCACTTCACCCGGCCTTTTTGGTCGCTCCGGTCCGATTTCGCCGTGCCGAAGGGAAACGTGAGGGGAATTCGAGGAGGAAAGTCGTAATTCTTCGTCTTGGCTCGCCACAGGCCTCACGTAAGGTGGAAGTTGGCTTGCGGTATATTAGGTTCCCCACGGGATTATCTATTGTTTACACAGTAAGGTACTTCACAGTCCGATCGAGCCATATTATCTCCTTCTTCGACCCATGGTTTCAGCATCGCTATGGCCCAATCCTATGACTCGACGCCTTGCCGTGCGCTGACCCTGCCGGATTCGTTCGATCTCTTCTGGGAGGCCGAGCGCCAGCGCCGCCCCAGGCCAATTCACCCGCAAGTCGCGAGTGAGGTTGAGTGCCTTCTGCGCACGGGTCACCATGTCGCCCGAAAAACGCCACTCAGCCGGTGTTCTCCCACGAGCCTCCAACACGCCTTCCTCCACCATCTCAATCACGAGTTCGGCGTGTACTCCGCAGGCCCGGCACAGCTCCCGCAGCGTGAAAACAGATCGTCCGTCGAGGAGGGTGCCCACCAGATTTTTCGTTCCGTGTCGTGCCATCAGTTCATCCTCCAAGGTTTGCTCGCGGGTCGAACGCCATCTCGCGTTTCATCTGTACGTAGAGTATGCGTGCGTTGTCCGTCTCTGCTTTCGGTATGACGATATCAAGCACGATGTCCTGATCGCCAGGCGGATTGCCGGGCAAACCGCGCCCCTTCAATCGTAGCTTTGTTCTAGACTGTGGACCCGAGGGAATCTTGAGATCCACCTTTCCGCCAAGCGTCCACGCGGAAACAGTGTCACCGAGAGCAGCCTCCCACGGCGCCGACGTGCGAGGGATGGGATTGACCTATGGCGCGGTTGACCGGAACCCGGACAAGGTTCGCGCGGCTCACGCCGCCGGCAACCGGGCCGTCCTTGGAGACGTTGCGCAACAGGGGGACTAGAGGATCTGGGGCCGCGGGCAGGCCCGCCTAGTGGTCGTGAATATCAACGACACGAAGGCCGCCGAATCCGCCGTTCGTACGGTGCGACCGCCCGCCCCGCACATCGCGGTGATCGCCCGAGCCCCGTACGAGGCGGACAAGGAGGTGCGGCAATCCGCCGAGGCTGCCGAGGTCATTACGGACGAAGCCACGGCGGAGCGAGGCGATCATGGCAACCTGTCTAGCGGCTCTACGCACGACGCAGCCACCGGCCTAAGCATGCCAGACACACCCGCAGTGGCCTCCCGAGCGATGCCCTCCATGGCCTTGGCCACGGGGGGCCGTCTCGCTCTTTGCCTTACTGTCTGAAGATTTTTCGACAGCGCGATCCTTTTCCCTCAATCGTTCAGCTGCACGTATACCCGCACCGCTCTCCACCGGCCCCACGACATGACAATAGGTGACGCGGCCGGGAATGCTAAGAAAGTGAGGAGACTTTAAGGGTGCTTTTCCCGTAGAGGGCCGGCGAGACAGGCAGCCCGTCCCGGCTCGAAGGGGGCCGGGGCAACTCTTATCATCATTCCTTCCGGGCGGCATGGCCAGGACCGGCGGGAGGCCGGCAGCGAAAGGACCTATAATCCATTTCTTCAGAGTCAGACGTTCTTTGCAACTTTCTGTTTCCTCCCCTCCCTGTTCCGCGCTCCAGAAGAAAAGGGGGGAGGGCAGCCTCGCACTCAGCGCGCAGCCGGGACAGCACACCTTGATCTTGAGACCGCAGGCGTCTGGATTGGTGTGAAAACCCCTTGCTTTTTTGGGCCATAAGGGATGCGCAGCGACATCTATGTAGACGGGTTCGATCTGTACTACGGAGCCCTCAAGGGAGCGGCATGGAAGGGGCTCACCTGCCCGCCCTGTTCGCGAAGGTCCTGCAGCCTCAGCACGACATCCTCGCGGTCGGATATTTCACGGCGCGAGTATCGGGCACACCCCGCCCACCAATCCAAACCGCAACGCCAGGATGTGCATCTTCGTGCCCTTCGACACTATCGACGCGAGGTCGAGGTGTATTTCGGACACTTCCTGAGACATACGATCCATGCGCCACTCGCGCGACCGACCGTGCCCAGCGGAGGTGATCAAAGCGGAGGAGAAGGGCTCGGACGTGAATCTTGAAGGGCATCTGCTCAACGACGGCTGGCTCTACGACTGCGCAGCGGTTATCGGCAACGACAGCGACTTGGCTGAAGCGATGCTCCTCGCCAGGCACCACCACGGCAAGCGTATCGGGTTCATCACACCGGGAACCGGAAGGCCCGCGCGCCAACTCCTGACCCATGCGGACTTCTCCAGACATATCCGGCCCCATGCCCTGAGACGGTCACAACTGCCGGACCCGATTCCCGGCACGAATATCCGGAAACCGCAACGGTGGTAGGCAGCAAGCGATCCGCATGCTGCTCTATAGGGTGGAAATCGTACGCCGGAAGGAGTAAGCAGTGGTCGCGTTGTATAGAGGGTAGAGAGCATTTGTCAGTCGATGAGAGTCCCGGTGGGACTGAATATCTCCTGCTCGGGTTGGTCAGTGTTATTGTTCTAGGGGTGGGGACGCAGTGGTTGGGCTGGCGACTACGAATTCCGGCCGTCTTGCCGTTGCGTGTTTTTGGTCTGATCGCTGGGCCACTCACGGGATACATCCAGCCTGACGCTCTGTTGGGCGACCTCCTCGTGCGTACGGCCGACACCCCTTCGACTCCTCAGCCAAGTTAGACACTGATAAGCTTAGTGCCGATTGCAGTAGAAGAATCGAAGACCGTGTCTGTGCAGAGCAAAGCTGAGGGAATCCTCAGACGACTGGAGGCACTACAGTATGATCATTGAGGCAGGGCTCAGTGTGGCCATTTTGGTCGGTTACTACCTTGCGACCCGCTTGGTTGACCGTAGATTGACCGCGCTTGCAGCACGGAAAAAGGTCCCGTCTCATCAAGCTATTTATGTGACCAAGGTCTTTGATTTTGGGCTCGCTGTCCTCGCGACTTTGGTCATCTTTTTGGTGTGGGGGATTGATTACGGGAGTGTATTTCTTTTTGCCTCGTCCCTCTTGGCGGTGCTTGGGGCCGCCTTTTTTGCCCAGTGGTCAATCCTCAGCAACATCACTGCAAGCATTGTCATCTTCTTCACCTACCGAACGCGACTCGGAGACCGGGTTCGCGTGTTAGATTCCGATGAGCAAAGGGTCGAGGGAGTCATTGTTGACATCAATTTATTTCAGGTGGTCATGCAGGACACTGCAGGCAATATTATCTACTACCCAAACAATCTGTTTATTCAGAAACCCGTGAGGACGGTGCTTCCACTGACTGCGGAAGCACCTTGCCCCGAGCCAGCCGCCAACGCAGCACTGGAAGGGGGCCCGGGCTGCGAGCCCTCCCGTGGTTTGTGAGGGCAGTCGTTGATCAAGTGATCGAAGACACAGGCGGAGTTCAGAGTTGTCATGCAGCCGCAAGGAAGTCAGGAGCCGTCAGGAATTCCCCGCTGTTTCCTGGATGGACGCAGGGTCTTTCGCCCCATCTGGGCGTGTCTCGCCTGAAGCTAGTGGCTCAATGTCACGCAGGGCTGCAAAATTGACCACCTTGTCCTTGAGACGTACGGAATAGGTGACAAAATTGGAGAGTGTCCCGGCATCGGACCGGTCAGGACGAGCCAGCAACGGCAGCAAATCCCGGTTGACCTCGTCCAGCACCTCCTGGAGTTCTTTAGCCCTTTCCGTGATGTCCAACCGCTCCCCCTCCGCCAGCGACTTGCGGATATCGTCAAACAACGCTAGCGTGTGACTGGACAGTTTCCTAACCATAAGCAAGATGTCGCTCTTCAACTCAACATAGTGCTTACTGATCACTTTCTTTGTGTTGAAAATATCATCTATGGAATCGTATATCTGAAAGAGATAATCAAACTGTGTATGCAGTCTCAACAAGTCCCTGGACTCGCACTCATGGGAGACGGAGGCGACGGCCTTGGAAAAATAGCCGACGTACTCCTTTTCCAGGAAATTGATGTACTCCATGCGCTTGGCGGCCGCCTCAAAGATGCTGCGGTAGTTGGACCCAATGCTCAGCGTCACGAGATTATAACTTTCCTGCAAAAAGGCGAGGAAGTCCGCGAGATTCTGACGCAAGTCGGATTTCACCTTTTCAAAAGCGACTTGCTCGTCAAACGTCGGAATGGCCAATCGCTCAAAGTCCATCTCGTTTTCGCCCAAGAGCATATCGATCAGGCGAGTGAATGGGGTGATCAATACGACGAAAATGAGACTCGTCACCACGTTAAATACGAGATGTATATTGGCCAATGCGACCGCAGGATTGGCCTCGAATTCATTCAGCCGCCCTCCAAAAAACAGGAGGATAGGCAGAAAAATCAATACGCCACCGACATTGAAAATGAAGTGACTGAGCGCGGTCTTTTTGGCGGCAACATC
Organism: uncultured Binatia bacterium (SeqCode); assembly: GCA_965116085.1. Lineage (GTDB taxonomy): Bacteria > Desulfobacterota > Binatia > Bin18 > Bin18 > Bin18. Next base: position 1,004,391 of record OZ220487.1, on the reverse strand, counting down.
CATATTTAACATCGTGATCAGCGCGGTTGCCGTAGTGCCGATATTGGCCCCTATGACGAGTGGAACCGCATTTTCGAGGCTCAACAACCCTTGTTGCGCGAAAATAATCGCCAGCCCTGTCGTCACAGAACTCGATTGCACTACGGCCGTAAAGAGGCCGCCTACCAGGATGGCAACGAGCGGATTCTGCGGCTGTATGAGGTAATTGGTCAGCGCCGGTTCATTCTGGAGAGGTGCGAGTGAAGCAGAGATAAGATTGAGACTGAAAAAGACGAAGCCGAAGTAAAATACGGACTTGCCAAAGATGGCAATTCTCGAGCGGACAAACGAAAGGGTAAAGCCTATAATGATAAATATGGGCGCAAACGCCGTCAGCTTGAATGCGACGAGTTGAGCCGTAATCGTGGTACCGATGTTCGCTCCAAAAACAATACCAACGCTACTTTTGAACGAGAGCACCCCCGCGTTGACTAGGCCGACGGCGATTACCGAGGTTGCAGAGCTGGACTGAATAATGGCGGTTACCAAGACACCAATGAATACACCTATAGCCGGGATTTTCGTCGCCCTAGCGAGGAACCTGCGGAATCTCTCACCGGAGATTTGTTCAATCTCTGCGGAGAAGCTCTCCAATCCAAAGACGAAGAGAATGACGGCGGTCACTCCGGCCATGATAATATGGATATGTTCCATGGCTCCCTTTCTCGCTATTCCAAGGAAGAGCTCATCCAAGAATTCCCGCAGGGCATGGCGCCGCTGGGTTCAGCACCCAGGACCAAGCAGACCGGTTGACGCTGCTGGCGTCATCTGACAGGAAGGGTCGGAGGCGGCCCCTGGGGATTTGGTCTGGCAGGCTTGTGGGTCAAGCAGTTGGCGCGGCAACGTAATGGAGTGGTAGTCACCAAGCCGCCCATTGCGTCTCTTCCACTGCAAGGAAATCCGTGCTCAGATCAAAATCCTTGACCTCCCGGTCAATTATGGAGCAGTGTATAGATGTGATTGATGTCAGCTTGATATTCTGGCACCACCAGCGGCTATCTGCACTTATCTACTGGGGGCATCCTGCTGCACATTATACCGATTTCGATAGGATGCCGGCAATTATTGGAAGGAATGGCGAAGGTGTCAAGAGGGCGGATAAAAAGCGCTGCTCAATCGAGTCGGGAATGCGGATCTTACTCTACGAGAGTCTGAACGGTATTATTCGGCAATGTTAATGTTGTTTCTAACGACATTGCCTTCTAGCTTTGGCTCTTGCCCAGCTGAGGGAGTTGTGTCGGAGGTCGTGGAGCAGGGTTGTCCTGGCCGGCTGTGCGGTGGCTGAAGCGTCCCGCGGTTTCCTTGCGGTGCAGGGGCAGAGGTGCCTGGGCATGCCCTTGAACATTGCCAGCCGGACCCTGGGCAAGCCCCAGAAGCCCTTGATGCCGTTGACCTGGACGGTGCCCTGGGCGAACCCGCCCTTTACATGCTCGACGTGGAAGTGACCGGGGACGAGAGCGATCATGCTGTTGTAGCCACGCCACCCAGCGGAGTTGTGGAGGTACAGGAGAGCCACCCGGCCGCGGATGAAGGCCCGCAGGGGCGGCTGTGCGCCGTCAGGCACGCTCTTGGCCCTGGGCGCTCGAAGAGGCCGCAGACACCAGTCTTTCCGTGGGCGCCCTGCCCTCGCCCGGGCGCCCTCACCGGGGCCAGACCCCCGACGCTCCAGAGGGCCGTCCGTAGCTGCCACGCGAGGGTTGCGGCGGTGGAGGGGATGCCGGCCCCTCTGGTCGCGACGCGAGAAACGCGATGTGGTAGTCCTCGGATTCATCGGCTTCGCATTCATCATCAATGCGCTACGACAGCGTTAATACGCCCTAGGTACAATCGACATGCATTATTCCCATTGCTGCTATGGTGTGATGCAGAGCGTGCCCCCTACTTGGCGGTGGGAGAGCGGCGCTGGCGAACCGCGAGGAGTGGACAGAGGCGCCAAGGGTGCGCCTCGCAGGGCTGCTGCGGGCCAAGCCGGGCGCCCCGGGACGGGGCGGGGGTGGCCACCCGGTTGTGCGTCACCGCCGTGCGGTGGGTGCGGCGGCCGGGCAGTGGAAGGCGGCACCCAAGCGTGTCCCGCGCGGGGCCCAAGCGGGCGGGGGGGGCGCGGCCCGGCTGCCGGAGCGCGCCCATGCCCCTCTGCTGCGGCCCCCGGCAACGGGGGGGGGGGGGGGGGGGGGGGTCGGGAGCAGGTGCTAGGGCGTGCCCGAGGCGGACTGCCGCCCAAGAGCCCCATGACCGGCGACCCGCCCAGCGCCCGGGCGGGGATGGCGGGAGGCCGGCCCCGCCATGTGCTGGCCGCCGCGGCCGACGCCCCTGCCCTTCGCACCCGTCTCGCCCACAGCGGGGCGGACGCCGGCCGCCCCTGCCAGCCCACGCGCCAGCGCCTCCTCGGCTCTGACGCCGCACTCGACCACCTCCGCCCCCGCCTCGCACGCGGCTTCCACCAGATCACGCCCTTCCGGCGCCGCGCCACCCGAGATGACCGCAAAGCCATTCCCTTCCACGCCTTCCTCTCTATCGCGACAGCTATGGTATGGAGGCGATACATGGCGATTGAACCTAGCTGGGTACGTGACAGATGCCCTCACCTCGCCACCGTATATTGACACGACGAACTATCGCGAAGACCAGTGGCTGCGCTTGTGGTTTCTTGGTGGAGAAGCCACTGTCCGCCATCCGCGTGATGACGGCCGCCGCTATAACGCCGTCCAATACCAGACTTTCTTGACCGAAGCCTGGGCTGGGATAGCCCCGCTTTTGGCCGACAAAGCACGCATCGGCGTGAGGGTCGGGGGACGCAAGCTCACCAGAGACGAGAGCTTGGCAGCCCCCCTGAACGCCTTTCAACGCGGGATCGGCCGCGGTGTTCACCTTGCCGCCGCAGGCGTCTCGTCACCAGTCAGGCATACCCAGGCAAACACATTCCGTGGCGCACAACCATCGCCGATCATTGAGCACGATTTTTGTTTTCTGCTAGGCTAGGGCCGTAATACTGGCCTGTTCAAGGCAGGCTGCCCACCGGTCACGCTGACGAGAACGAGCCCCCCAAGGGCCAGACGGGGACTGGCGACAGCAGCACGCTCAGTTTTGCGGCCCCTTCTTCGGTCAACCTCCTGCGCTCGGCGGAATAGTGCGCTGCTGAAACACCTAGTGCCTACTTCCCCGATGTCGGGCGACCGACCGAGAGGCTTCCTACAGCCCCAGAGCGTACCCCTGACGGGGCAGGCAATGAAACTGGTAGCAGGCCAGCAAGGAACAGGAAGTCTGCACTGGGCTGCCATCCCCGTACAGGGCCGTTTTTAAGCGGAGGGCAACCTATATGCCGAGCATTTTCAATTATTCAGTGGAAGTCGAACGCGACGAGGACGGCCGGTTGTAGCTCTGGACCTGGGGCACGACACCCCTCTTCAGCATCAGAATACCCATGTCACTTTTAGCGGAGGGGGTACCGTCATCAAAAAAACGGGACGAGGCTCCACGCCTCGCCGGTGTTATTCAACTAGGCCCCGGAATCTAAAGTTGGTGGCCTCAGTTCTGACCGCCCCTGAGGCAGCCCCGCTTGCCGGCGGCGCGGAGGTCGGCGGCGGCCTTGGCCCCTTTGCCGGGCGTTGGGGCCTGGTTGGGCGTGGCGATGCAGGTCTGGATGGCGCCTGCCCGCCCCGCGCGGCCGCCACGGCCTTGGTGCCCAGACCGGCCGCGCCACGCCGGAGCCGGCGGCCCCGCTCCGCCCGTGGGCGCCCCATCCGGGGGCGACGAACCTGCGCCGCCAGATACGACCGGTCCCCATCCCTCAAGACCCGCCCCGCCACGGGCCGGCCCAGACCGCGGGGCCTAGCCCTGACCTCCGTGTGCACAACCGGACGGCCAGCAGACAATTCTGCTTACTGCAGTGCCAGAGGACTAGGGCCTATTAACGTTATCGCAACGCATCAATGATGAGGGCGAAGACGATACATCCGAGGCATAGCCCGGCGCGTTGCTCGCAGCGCGAGCAGAGGCGACGGCATCCCAGCAAGCGGCGAAACACCCGCGCGATTACGGTGCGCCGCTTGTCCAGCTCCCGGACAGACGCCCAAGGCCCCACTCGGGGGCGCCGCGGCGGCCCCCTGGCTCCTCTCCCCGCGCCCCGGCCCAGGGCCGAGGCTTGGCGCCCGCGGCCGCCCGGTCCCTGAGCAACGCGGGACTAGACTCTCGGGGTGCGGGCCCCGGCGATTCCGCCACGGGCGGCCCGCCGGGGCGGCGGGGGCGGGCCCAGGCGAGCGCACGAAGGCGAGGGCCGTGTGCGCCTCCGCGGCACCCAGGGACCTCTTGGGAGTCCCGCCGCCGCGGGACTGGCCGAGGGAGGGGGAGCCGGGTGTTTTCGCGCCCCCGTCCCGGCGGGAGGGACCTGGACGAGGGGGCGGGCTAGCGACCGGGCCACCCGCTTGAGGCGCCCGCTCGGTTCGCGGTGCCGAGGCGCAAAGACCCGGGCGAGGACGCCGGGTTGCGACCAGCGGTGAGCCGGGTGTCGAGGGGGGCCAGAGGCCAAATCGGGCCGGCCACCCGTGCCCTTTGCCGCCAGGCGCGGCCACAGACCAGAGAGCGGTGAGCACGGGGCGAGGGGAGAGGCGGCCGCCAATCGCTTCAGAGGCGGATGCTGGCGCCGCACCTCCCGCAGCAGCCGCTAGGCCGCGGTGCGCGCGCAGGCGTGCGTCCGCGTACTGTTCGGGGAACAGGGCGATGTTGAGCGGCATGTGCGCGCGCAGGCGTGCGTCCGCGCACATGCCGTGCGCCGGTGCGGCGCCAGCGCCAGCGGCAACCCCTCGCGATGCTCCAGAGGCACCAGCCCCGCGCCAGCAGTGGGGATAGGATCTCACGCGACCGGCCCGGGGAAGTCGTGCGCAGGGCCGGGTCCGACGGCGCGCGCTCCACCCCAGACCGGCTTCTCACGTGCGACCGGATACGCGCCTCGCCCCGCGCGGCCCGCGCACAACTCACCAGCGACGGAGACTGCAGCCCGCACCGCGCCAGCGCCGCCCGCCGACCGTCCGGCAGGGGCAGGCCGCGGCTCGCCACCGGCTCCTCAATGCCGGCGAAACCCCCGCGCACCACCCGGAGCCATCCCGGGGCGCCGCGCGGCGTACGACGCGGGTTCTTGGACAGCGTTCATTCCTCGTACGCCAACCATCGCCCCTATCCTACGGTTCTCGGCTGCAAAGGTTGCAAAGCACTTTTTCTCGAACCGCCCACAACCCCTGAAATCACTCACTCAACGGATTTGGCGGGAATGGCTGACTCCTCACTATCGACCACAACCTCATAAATTTAGCGACAGTACCTGTTTTCGCCAGTGGACTACCAAGCGGGAGATGTCATATCGGTTCCTGACAATTCAGAAAAGGGTAGGGTATCACTTTGTGATGTAATCTTTTATTTCGACTGGCCAAAAAATTTCAAATTGAGGCACTACCCCGCAAGCGCCTCAAACGCTTGAATGAGGTGCATTCATGCAAACCGTTGTTAGTAGAGAGAAAATCCTGCCTCCTACCGTGACGGACCACCCGGTGGCTGCACCGCCCGTGCGACCCGGATTGCGTTCTCCGTCACTGGTCTCCGCGAGATAAAGGCGATTTCTCCTCCCATGAAAAGGGCAGCGCCTGCCGTCTGCTATAGCACTCGGTAGGCGTTGCGGATTTTTACGGCCGTCAGCAGTCCTACGCTTCTTCCGCACCCAGCGTCGTCACTGACCTCGGCCACCTCCCTACCCGCGGAGATGCCACGCGCCTGAAGATACGCGCGGAGATCAGAGGTGTCGGTGATGCCCCCTTATCGCGCGGAGTGATTATTTGGGATATGAACGTTTGCCAAGCTTCCGGCGGGTCGCGTTGTCGGGGCCTCGTCTGAGGTCTTCTTCCAGTCTCCGGTCGGCAGGGTTCCGTAATAGATTTTGATCAGAGACCGGGCTTCTTCGGTCTGCATGTATCCGTCTTCCTGATGAGATTGGTTTTCTTCCCAGCTCTTAGCAGGTATCGGATTTGAGCCCCACTCTCGACATCAAATAGACAGAGATCATAATATAAGTACATGGCGCAATATATCGGAATTTTAACCAGCGGTGGAGACTGCCCCGGACTTAATGCGGCAATTCGCGCGGTTGGTAAGGCCTGTCTGGAAGCCTATGATATCCGGCTTATCGGTTTTCAAAATGGTTTTCGCGGATTGGTGCAGAATCAAACCCTGGAGTTGGACAGAAAAGCGCTCTCGGGCATTCTGAGCGACGGCGGAACCATTCTCGGTACTAGTCGGGACAAACCGCACCGGATGTCCATTGGCGGCAGAATCCACGATATGACGGATGCCATCATTGATACCTACCGGCGGCATCATCTGGATGCGCTAGTCTGTCTGGGCGGGGGCGGTACGCAGAAAAATGCGTTGCGGCTCAAAAAAGCGGGCTTGAATATCGTCACCCTGCCAAAAACGATTGATAACGATATCGCCAAGACCGACATCACGTTCGGCTTTAATACCGCGGTGGGTATCGCAACCGAAGCCATAGACCGGCTGCATTCGACCGCAACCAGCCACGACCGAATTATCGTGGTCGAAGTCATGGGCCATAGAGCCGGCTGGTTAGCCCTGCAAGCCGGGACGGCCGGCGGGGCGGATGTCATTCTTATCCCGGAAATTCCCTATCATATTGAGCGGGTTGCCCAGACGATCCGGGAACGGACCAGACGGGGAAAACACTTCAGCATTGTCGTGGTTGCAGAGGGCGCGCTGTCTCTCGGTGATGCCGAAAAGGTCGGGGAACTCGTGCACCAGAAACGGGAGGCCAAAGACAGAGAAGAGAAGGAAAAGGCCTCAACCAAGCTAGAAAAATTCCATAAGGAACACGTCGGCCATACGATTCATCTCACCCAGGAGTTGGAGCGCCTGACGGGCCAGGAATCGCGCCTGACCATTCTTGGTCATCTGCAACGCGGGGGGACACCTTCGGCAACGGACCGTGTCCTTGCCACCTGGCTGGGCACGCGCTGTGCACAGTTGCTGCGCGACGGGCGCGATGGCTTTATGCTGGCCGTGCAGGATCAGCAACTCCGGCCCGTGCCTTTGGAAGAAGTCGCGGGGAAAAAGAAACTGGTCCCCCCGGATCATCCTCTTATTGAAGCGTCTCGTCTGGTCGGGACCAGCTTCGGCAATTAGAACGGCGGACACGATAGGGCAAGGTGAGACCAGCTGCCTTTGAGCCTCCTGACCCGGCGCGGCTTCCTGAACACGCTCGGGCGGCGCTTCCCTCACTAAGGAGTAGATATGAAATTCGGTATCGTCCCGATTAACCTGCGTGGATTCACCGACCCGGAAATGGTGATTCCGTTTGTCCATAAAGCGGAAACGCTCGGCTATGAGTCCGTTTGGACGGCAGAGCACGTGATTATTCCCAAGCACTATGACTCGGTGTATCCCTATAATCCGGGCGGAAAACTGCCGGTCAAATCAGACGCGCCGATTATCGACCCTTTGGTTGCCCTGACCTTCATCGCCTCGGCCACTACGACGCTCCGGCTGGGCACCGGGGTCAACATCCTGCCCCAGATGAATCCGCTCTATCTAGCCAAATGGGCCTCGTCGATTGATCATCTGTCCCGGGGACGGTTGATGCTCGGCCTGGGCATAGGCTGGCTGCGTGAGGAGTTTGCCGCTATCGGCGTACCGTTCGAGCGACGGGGCCAACGGGCTAACGAATATCTCGAAGCCCTCAAGAAAATCTGGACTGGCGAGGAGATTGATTTCCGAGGCGAGTTTATCAACTGGCAGGGTTTTACCATGCAGCCCAAACCCGCCCAGGCGAGTGGAGTACCGCTGGTCATTGGAGGAGTGACGGCACCGGCTATCCGGCGCACAGTCAAATATGGAGACGGCTGGTATGTGATTGGCAAAGACCTGGACGACTACCGAGCCCACATGCAGGCGCTGGCAGAAGAATGTGACCGCCAGGGCCGCGGCAGACAGGAACTCGAAATCACGGCCTACTGGAATTACTACGGGGAAGGGTTGGACAGTCTTCCGGTGTACGAAGACCTTGGCGTTCACCGCCTCTTGGTCAACATACACGCGTTACGGGCCGGCGATGTCACCACTGCCATGGAGCGTTTTGCCGATGAGGTCGTGGCCAAACACGGTCGGAGCAGTTGACGGGAGGTTTGGGCGCGTTTGCCACGCGGATAACGAAGATCAGACTCGTCACCGGGGTGCCGCTTCTTCCTCTGCGTAATCCAACCCTGGTCGCCAAAATGATAGGCACCCGAGGCCGGCTGTCCTGCGGGCGGCCCACTCTCGGCGTGGGTGTCGGGGGCGAGTTTCAAAAAGAGTATGGGGCCTGCGGTATTTCGGTGCGAGAACGGGGCCAGCGTGCCGCTGGAAGGCTGCGTGTGAGGAAGGAACTCTTGACCAATCCTTCAGCGACGGGCGATGGGCAATTGCTGCAAGTTGAGAACGCCCAGATGGATCCGCGTCCGCTTCAGCAGCCATATCCCCCAATCTGGCGGCGGCCGGGTCGACGCGGCGATGAAACGGGCCGGGACGTACGGGGACGGCTGGTTTGCGTATTTTGTGACACCCGAGCGTTTTCGCCCCCAGTCTGGACAAGGCGCTGGAGCACTGGCAGCAACGCGAGGCTGCGTCGCGAACCATGCTGACCGGAGCTGCGGTCTTGTATTGCTGTATTGCGGCCACATGCGAAGCGGCGCGAGCGAGTGCCGTGCAACCCTGTCACCGGAAGATAACCAGTCGTTTGAGAGGGTCACTGATCAGCATAGTGACGGGGTCCGGCTTCGGAGTGTGCACCGCGATTCAACGCTATCTTGACCCTGGAGCACAGCATATGACTAGGCCGCCGGCGATCCCCGCCGCCGCGCCCATGGACCAACTCTGATATTCGGCGACGGACCTCTTGCCATACCTCAGGCCCGACGGACCGTAGGGGAGGCGAGTCTTAGCGCAGTTTGCCTTCAACAAAGGGGACTTCGTAGGCCTTTTCGTGGTTGATGGGACCATGTCCGAAGTAGCCATCTTCGCCGAACAACTCGCCGTGGTCGGCGGTAATCGTAATATAAGTATCTCGGGGGACGAGGTCGAAGAGGCGCTCAAACACGCCGTCAAGATAGCGCACGGCGTTGACCTGTCGCTGCCGGAGAAGGGCGAGTTTGTCCTGGTCGAAAAATCGCGCCTCTCCTTCATCCTCGGTCAGCTTCCCGCCGACGACGGCGTCATCCAGATGCTTGAATACACCGTGGACACCGTGAATCTTCGGCCACTCCTCACTCGGCTCGTCGGGCAAGGCGTACGGGTAGTGCGATTCTCCAACGTTCAGCAAATAAAAAGACGGGCGGTCGGGGGAGAAGGACAGACGCTCAAGCATGGCGGCCATGTCATTATGGGTCGGCATCAGGATAAAGGAGTCAAAGTCCTTATTGAGCAGCGTGGCCGGGTTCAGCACGGGCAGGGAGACCATCGCGTGCGTGTGATAGCCCAACTTCCATTTCAAGAAGGTGGGTAAAAAGAGCTGCGGCACCAGACTCTTGAACTCAATCTGTTCAGCGCCAAGGCGTTCCTGGTATTTGAAGAAATCCTGTTTGTAATACTCCGAGGCATAAACCTGCCGCGGACTGGAGTGGGGCAGCAGCCCCATCAACAGATTGTAATGGGACGGGGCGGTCCACGATGCATAGCTCCACCGCCGCTCTATCTGGCCTAGGGTGCTGACCGTCTTCGGCCGGGCCTCCATAAAGGTATCATACCGGCAGCTGTCAAGGATCACGACGAGATGATTATTGGTGCCCCCGGGGGGGGGGAGTTGCTGCGTCTCGACGCCAAGGGGTGAGGTCACCGGCAGAGACTCCGCCTCAGACGAGCCGCCCCTCTTGAAGAGCCGATTCAGAATACCCATGCCTGCGCCTCAACTAGCGAGCCTGACTTTTCCAGCCTGAACCTGGGAGAGCACGCGGTCAGGATCATGTCCCCCCGCGCGTAATAAGCGGACCACCTCCGCTTCTGGTAACGGCTGGCCTCCGCCGAGGAGGTGCGCCCGGAAGAGAATCTGGGCGGCGTGTTCAAGCATCTCCAGCTTTGAGTAGGCCTCTTGGAGGGTCCCACCGACCGTGACAGAGCCATGTCGGGCTAACATCAGCGCGTCGAACTGGCGGATAAAAGGACAGATGGCCTCGCCAGCCTCACGCGTCCCCGGGGTTACATATGAGGCGGTTGGAATGGCGCCTAAAGCCGTTACGACTTCAGGTAGGGTTCCATCGGCCAGCGAGATGTCCGCTAAGGTGCACGCAACCGCGGTTGTCGGATGGGCGTGGATAACTGCCATAATATCTTCCCGTTCTCGATACGCAGTAAGATGGAGGACGATTTCCGATGACGGTGCGTACTCGTCACTCACTGCCTTCCCATCTAGATCGGTCTCAATCAATTGCTCCGCTCGGAGGAAGCCTTTGTGGACGCCCCGAGTCGTGATCAGGATACGGTCCGGCCCCAGGCGCACACTGGCATTCCCTTCTGAGGACGCAATGAAGCCCTTCTGGTACATGACATGGCAGATATCCACCAGATCAGTCCGTAAAGTATGCCCGTTGGTATTCATAGCTGTTCTCGACCGGACAGATCTTTTTCTGGACTTGGCCTCAGTCCGGGGGAGGCGTACCCCGCTTTTCTGCCCGATTGGAGGACACGGTTCCTCTTCACCACAGATCCCGGCAAACCGCTCCCGTGAACGGGCACCCCGGGTGTCTCATTACTTTGGGGCCACCGGGCTCCCCGACCAATGCCCGCTGCGTGGCTCTTCGCCCAAGACTGTCCTAGACCCGCTCAGTCTTTTTTACAAGAGAGGAAGCAAAAAATCTTGGTATACTGCAATACGGAGAGAATGCTGGTAGGTTGGATGCACCTCAATTAGAGATGAGGAGGTGTATACGTGACGGCAGACGTCGATATCTTTCATCCCTCTGCAGAGCATCGTCTTTTGCGCCAGACTGTTCGGGGGTTTGTTAGGGAGCGGGTTGAGCCGCAGGCGCTGGAGCACGACCGTCAGGAACGCTTCAATATCACGCTTTTTCGCGAACTCGGCACACTCGGGCTGCTGGGCATTACGATACCGGAAGCGTATGGCGGGGCAGGTATGGACGCGGTGGCTGCCGTTATCGCACACGAGGAACTTTCCGCCTCGGACCCAGGCTTCTGCTTGGCCTATCTGGCTCACTCCATGCTCCTCGTCAATAATTTCTGTCGTAATGCCAATGACGAACAGCGCCAGAAGTATCTGCCGCCTCTCCTCTCCGGGGAATGGGTTGGCGGGATGTGTATGACGGAACCCTCAGCCGGCACGGATGTGCTCGGTATGGACACGCAGGCGGTCCGTCAAGGGGATACCTATGCCATTACCGGGCGCAAGATGTTCATTACCAACGGCGCACTGGATGACACCACGCTAGGCAATCTCTTTCTCGTCTATGCGAAAACAGGAAGGGGGCTGAGTTCGTTTATTGTGGAGAAAGACTTTCCCGGATTTTCGCTCGGTCAACGGCTCCATGGGAAAACCGGTATGCGCGCATCCATGACCGCCGAACTCGTCTTTGACGCCTGTCAGGTTCCGGTTGCCAATCGCCTGGGCGAAGAAGGCGACAGCGTGCTCCACATGATGCGCAACCTGGAAATCGAGCGGGTCACGATTGGTGCCATGTCTACGGGCATCGCCGGCCGCTGTGTCGAAGATATGACCCGCTACGCGAGTGAGCGCACCGCCTATGGCCAGCCCATTAACAGCTTCGGTCAGATCCAGCGCTATATCGCGGATTCCTACGCCCAATATATGGCTGCGCGAACCTACCTGTATCACACCGCGCGAAATATGGACCTCGACCAACCTGGCCACCGCCTCGACTCGGACGGCGTCAAGCTGGTTGCCACGACCATGGCAAAAAACGTCGCGGACAACGCCATGCAGGTGTTGGGGGGCTATGGCTATTTCAACGAGTATGTGGTTGAGCGCTTATGGCGGGATGCAAAATTGCTTGAGATTGGCGGCGGCACCCTGGAAGCGCATCAGAAGAATATTACCAAGGACTTGACGCGGCATATGGACTGCATTCGATAAGGAGGGCAAGGAGAGCCATGCGGAACCTGTGGGATCGTATCATGATTGCCCTCATGGTAGGGGTGACCGGCTTTTGCTTGATGGAGATATGGAACGGCACCACGGAGTTGCTCCGGTGTGGGGTCGGTATAGGTGGAGCTGTGCTGGTCATTACCCTCAAGCTGCGCGCCCTGCAGAAGGCGAAGCAGCAGACACCCTCCAACCCATGAGCGCTCCGCTCCTCCCCCTCCATGCGAAAGAGATTCTTCAGCACTGGTAGACCTTCCGGTCTTTTTCCATCCAATACGGAGAACGGCTTTACCCTTATCGAACTGGTGCTGGTCCTCGTCATCATCAGTATCGCTTTTGCCATTGTCGCTCCCGCGGTCGGGAATCGATTTGGCCGCAGTGACCCGAAGCGGACGGCGGCGCAGCTGCGGACCACACTGGAACTCTTACGGCTGCGGGCGCTCACGGATGGCATAGAGCAACGTCTCGTCATTGACCCCGAAGCCAATCAGTATTGGCAGGAGTCCGGGCGCCAAGTTGCGGCTCGGGATGACAGCGAGGGGGAGTCTGGCCACGAAGACGAGCAGGTCACTGCCCCTGGTGAAGGCATTCTCCTCTCGGCCAGGAGTCTGTGGGTGCGGGAGGATGGGGAAGTTGAGTTTCGCTTTTATCCGGACGGCACAAATGCAGGAGGGGAGATCACCATAGAACAGCAGCGGGGAGCGGATGGGGGCGCGTATATCGTCACGCTCAATCCGCTCCTGGGGACGGCCACCGTCGGCTATTCTGGAGAAGAATAGTCAGGAGACCAAGGAGGGCCGCCGCCCAAAGCAGGCCGCCAGGATGAAAAGAGAAGACCGGCAGCATCAGACACACCGTTGGAGCAAGGAGAGAACGTGTCCCTCGCCTGGCAGGTGCGGGACGCCTTCCCTCTTTGCGGGTTTTACCCTCCTGGAAGTCATGATCGCGCTCGCCATCCTGGCGGTCGGCCTAGTTGCCGTACTGGAACTCTTTGCCGGTAGTCTCCGCCTCACGGGAAAAGCCTCGCACCGCACCCAGGCGGTCATCCACGCCCAGAACGTGATGGATGGGTTCTTTGCCCCGGATTTCCTGGAAGACGGGGAGGAGAACGGGGAGCTGCCTGGTGGATTTTTCTGGCGGGCACGGGTACAGGAGATCTTTCCAGATGAAACCGAAGAGGAGGCTGCGGAAAGGGCAAACGATACGCTAGGCGGGGAGACAGCGCTGTTGCACATCAAGGAGATCACCGTCAGCGTCGGCTGGGAGGAAGGGGAGGGCCACCGGAGTTTTGAACTGCGTTCCATGCGTATCATGTATGAGGACGAGGACAGCCTCAAGGAAGGGGAACGGGGGGAGTGAACGTGTCCTCTCCCCTGTTGAGTGTGCGACACGCCCACGGCTTTACCCTGCTTGAACTCCTGGTCAGCCTGATGCTGATCAGTCTGGTCAGCCTTGGCGTCTATGGCGCGCTCGGCTTTGGCGCGAGCGCGATCGAACGTGGCACCTCCCGGAGTATTGAGAACCAACGGGTTCGCGCGGTCCTGGCCCTGATTGTCCGCAAATTGAAGTCTGCCTACCCGCTCACGCTGCTCGTCGACGGCAAGCGCCTAGTCTACTTTTTTGGCGACAAGGAGGAGCTCCGTTTCGTGGCCTCTGCCGACCGACCCGAGACCGGCGGGTTAGAGAAAGTCTCCTATTTCATAAAAGAAGATGAAGACGGCGAGCACGGGCTATGGATGCGGATTTCCGCTCCGACCCTACCGGCCGATTTAGCCGAAGAGCGGGAAGGGAGCTTATACTTGGAGACTGAGATTCTGTCCGGTGTTGACGAACTGGTCTGGGAATATCTGGGGCAACGGCAAGACGAGGATGAAGAGGCGTGGCATGAGAGTTGGAGCGGCGAAGAGGAACCAAAGCTGCCCCAAGCCGTGCGGCTGTCGTGGCGCGCCCGAGTGAGTAACCTGCCAAACGAATGGCAGATTGAAGTCCCGATTCAGGTCCAGGATCCGGTTTCGCAACTGCAGCGCACTCCTCAGAACCGCCGGCAGAGTCGGAGATAGCTCCATGCGGAATGAACGTGGCGTTATCCTGATTGTTGTTTTATGGGCGCTGATGGTGCTCATGGTTGTCGCGATTGAGCTTGGCCGGACCGCCCGGGTGGAGGGGCTGAGCACCGATGTCTACCAACAGGAGGTCAAAACCTACTATTTAGCCATCGCCGGGCTGAACCGCGCCGTTTATCAACTCCTCTGGACAAGCCAGCAAGGCCGAACGCGGAGTACCCGAGACGACGAGCGACCGGGCTCACGTGACCGGCTGGGCGATGATGAGCCGGAGGAGTGCCCGAACGTCTGGCTGCTCGGCGATGGACAATGGAGAAGCGAACCCTATGGCGAGGGTGGATATCAGGTTCGCGTCAGTGACGAGAGCGGCAAAATCAACGTCAACCAAGCGGATGAGATTACCTTACGTCAGACCTTTACCAATCTGGACTTTGACCCGGACTTTGGGGATGCCCTGGCCGATGCCATCCTCGACTGGCGCGACCCGGATCCCTTAGAGCGGCTGAATGGGGTCGAGAGTGATTACTATCTGGCCCAGGACATTGCCTATCCAGCCAAGGACGGGGCGCTCGACACAATCGATGAGCTTCTGCTGGTCCGTGACGTCACCCAAGACCTCTTCTACAAAACCCTGAACGAAGTGTTCACGGTGTATGGCAATGCGCGTAGCGGCAATATGGTCAACGCCCAAACCGCAAACGCCCTTGTGCTCCGGGCCATACAGGGGGTTGATGCGGAAACCGCGGAGGAAACGATCCGGCAAAGGCGCGAAAACTGCGGGGAAGAGTTCCTGGACGCGACTACGGCGCGGGGGGGACTGCCCACGATTTTCACCATAGAGAGCGTCGGCTATCTAAACACCCAGCGTATCACCCGCCGACTGGCCGGAGTGATTGACCGCACGGGAGGTCAGTCCTATCGAGTACTGCGTTGGCGTGACCGTCTGCCTTCACAGGCCCTCCCACTCAGAAAAGACAACTTTGAAGACGAGGAGGAGGGATGGCTCTGAGCCGGGCGGGTTCATCCGGCCGGCAACTTTATTCGTGAGCGGTCAATTCTCCGTCCGCATAGCCTGCCAGGCAGTATCGGTCGCCTAGGGCCTGTTACCACTACCGCAACGCATCAAGGATGAGGGCGAAGCCGCTGCCTCCGAAGACTAGCACGGCGCGTTGCTCGCCTCGCGAGCGGAGGCGCCGGCATCCCGGCACGCGGCGCACCTCCATCAAGTGGGGGGGGGCGCCGCGTGTCCCTCTCCCGATCCTCCTCCCCAGGCTCGCCCCGGGTGCGCCACGGCGGCCCCCCGGGCTCTTCCCCCCGCGCCCCGGCCCAGGGCCGAGGCTTGGCACCCTCGTCCGCCCGGGCCAGGAGCAGCGCGGAACTCTCGTGGGGCGGGCCCGGGCGTGCGCGAGCAGCCAAGGGCCGGGTGCGCTGCCGCGGCCCCCAGATGCCCCTTGAGGGGTCCGCCGCCTCGGGACCGGCCGCTGGCGGGGGGCCGTGGTTGTGAGCGCCCCCGGTCCGGCGGGAGGGATCTGGCTGTGGGGGCGGGCTCTCGCAGCTTGAGGCGCCCGAGCGGGGCTCGTTACCGAGGGCGCGCGGACCCGGGCGAGGACGCCAGGTTGCGACCAGCGGGGTCAGCCGGGGAGGGGGCCAGTTGCCACCAGGCTCGGCAACTGGCGGCGAGAGCTAGCGCCCGGCGGTGTCGCGGACCTTGTCCGCGAACGACGGGTCGCCGGAGAGCTGGAACGGCGGTATCCGAGGCGGGGCGGCAACCCGAACGCCGTCCCGGGGCGCCGGATCGTTGGGTGCGACAGTCCCGGCCCCCTGGCCAGCGAGCGGAGCGACAGGGGAGGCGTCCGGCGGGGGCATCTGGAGGGGTCCGCTTGATGACCTCGGCCATCTTGTCATCCGGCAGGCGACACGGCCGGCCCGGCCGAGGCTCGTCCGACAGTCCGTCCAGGTGCCGTCACGAAGCGGCGGCGCCACGTGCCGACCGGGCGCTCGGGTGCGCCAGGCTGCGGCACCACGCAGGCTCATACGGCAACGCCCCGACAGCGAGTCCGCTCCCGATGGCGCCACGCCTGACGCGCAAGAAAAGACCGCGCTTCCTCGTGCAGGCCCACCGCCGCTACCGGCCGACCCGCACTGCGCACCATCGACAAACCCTCCAGCGTCCCAGGCCGGAGGCTGTATATACTGATGCGACTGAATTGACCTAGTGACTGGCGTTATGGATCACGGTGTATTGCGTGTGTGAGACGCCCCGAAAGTTGTCTGTCCCCGTGTCCCGGAACTCTGCCCATTTGTCGGGCAGGGTTTTTCGAAAGCCCCCCCCCCAGAACAGCATCGGCGCACGGATTGAACGGGGCGTCAGGCCGCTTATGCGTCACGCCCTTGTGCCTGCCGCCCCACAGGCGCGCGATCGGGTGCAGGGGCGGCGCCTCAGGCGGCAGGCCATGCAGCCTGATCTGGCGACCCGGTGCATTCCGCCCTGGCTGAAGCACGTTGGCCTGATGAGAGCGGGCATTGTCCCAAAAGACCTGGATCGTCGTCCTTGACGGGTTGGCACGTGCCAGCTTTTCAAGCATCTGCCGGGGCGTGTCGGCATTGATCTGGTCGGCCTCGCCGAAGGGGAAGCGGAAGGGCTCGCGAGCAAGCGCGCCCTGGAGGGGCAGCCTGTGGCGACCGGAACTGGCCGTGAGGGCGGTTTGCCGGTCCCTGGGAACCCCGCCAGGGGCGGGCCGGCGCAGGTGTGTCGGGTGCACAGCGTCCGCAAACACGCCCCCCTCCTCGGCGCCCAATCGCCGCCGCCGCGCCTCGTCATCGGCGCGGAAGGCTGCCGGTTGCGCGGCGGCCTTTGCCGGCAGCCCCTGGGGTGGCGTGGACTCAAACCCAAGACGGGGCATCAGCCTAGCGGCTCCCGAGGCACAATAGCGGCCGCCGGTGTGCGCCAGAACATGGGCGCACACCGGATCGGGGGGCGGGGCGCGGTGTCGCACGAATCCGCCTCCAGCGCCTCTTCCTGCGCAACCGACAAATGGCCCTGGCGAGGGCTGTAGTCATGCAGACCGACAAACCACAGGCCCCCGCGCGAAAAGGCCGCTTGCCATGCCCTCAGGACAGGTGGCCCGCTGGCGAGGATGCGGCAGCCCGCAGCAAAACGGCCCGGACGCGTTTCCACACCAGAGCCTCCACCGGGCGGCGGCAGAGCGCCTCACGGGCGGCGCGCGCTGATTCGCTCAGACGGATCGCTACGGCATCATGCATACAGGCAGCATGCTCCATCCGCGACCAAAACGCACTGCGGTCAATTGACTCCGGAGCAGGCCATATCAGGCCAATTCAGTCCAAGGAGGATATAATGAAATCCACTTCAGTTCCAGATGACTAGGGATTGTTAACACTAATGTGCATGATTATGCATGATGCTGGTCTCCTGGCTATAGGGAACGCACGCAAGCTCCATACGACCGGATCGCGCCCCATCTCCCGGTGCCGCGCGGCCCTGTCCGCCTCTCCCCTCGCTCCGTGCTCCCCGCCCTCTGGTCGGTCGCCGCGCAGGGCGGCACAGGGCGCGGGGTGCCGGCCCGATGTGGCCCCTGGCCCCCCTCTCCCCCCGGCTGCCCCGCTGGTCGCAACCCGGGGGGCTCGCCCGGGTCTTCGCGCATTTGCACCGGGAACAGAGCGGGCGCCTCACGCGGGCGGCCCGGTCGCTCGCCCGCCCCCTCGTCCAGGTCCCTCCCGCCGGCCCGGGGGCGCGCACACAACCGGTCCTCCATCCCTCGGCCGCCCCCGGGGCGGCTGGACCCCCACGATGCCTAGGGGTGCCGCGGACGATCGCCCGGCGCTCGCCTGCGCGCGCTCGCCCGGGCCCGCCCCCGCCGCCCCGGCGGGCCGCCCGTGGCGGACTCGCCGGGGCCCACACCCCGCTCCTCCCGCGGTGCTGAGGGCCCGGGCGTCCGCGGGCGCCCAGACGCGGCCCTTGGCCGTGGCACTGGGGTAGGCGCCCGTGGGGCCGCCGCGGCGCACCCGGGTGAACCCTTGGGCGTCTGCCCGTGAGCTGTCCACGCGGCGCAATGAAATCGAGCGGGTGTTGCGTCGATTGCAGGGATGCCGCCGCCTCTTCACGCGCTTCGAGCAACGCGACGTGCTCTTCCTCGGATGCAGCGTCTTCGCCCTCATCATCAATGCGTTGCGATAGTGCTAACAGACCCTAGCAACTTGACAGAGACTTTGTGCCCAACAGCCCGGTTGAATATGCCAGTATAAAACATACATTTCTTGCGGTTCCTCATCGGACAGTCTCAATTCTATCGGTCCGTGTCACGCCCCCTCCTCTTCCAGTTCCACTTCCAGCAATTCCTCTTGTTCTTCCAGGCGCACCTGGAGGGTACTCAGCGCTTCAAATACGGAACGCACCGCTTCCTGGAAATCCTCCTCTGCACTGACCACACCGGCGGCCACGCGGGCTTCGCAATCCTGACTCACCTCTGCAATGGACAGTTTGGCCGACTTCACCAAGCCGATCCATTGGCCGATAACCGCAAGCGCATCTTCCATCCGATCTGCCTCCTTTGGTAGACTAGGGCTCCTCATATCTACAGGAGAGGAGAAGAGTATGCGACAGGTTGCACTCATTGGAGCGGGGATGACACGCTTTGGCAAACATGTGGACCGCAGCATGAAGGATTTGGCTCGTGAGGCGGTCGAAGGGGCCATACACCAGGCAGGAGTTGCCACACAGAGTATTGAAGCCGCGGCGGTGGGGAATGCGGTGGCCGGTCTGATTACCGGACAGGAGTGCATCCGGGGTCAGATCGTACTGCGCGAGCTCGGCATCGGCGGCATCCCGGTCATTAATACGGAAAACGCCTGTGCCAGCTCTTCCACCGCCTTTCATCTGGCTTGGCTCTACGTCGCGGCCGGAATGTATGACGTCGTGCTCGCGTTGGGGATGGAAAAGCTCTTTCACCCGGATAAGCAGCGGACGTTTCAGGCGATTGGCAGTGCGATCGACCTTGAGTTGGCCGATACCTTTGCCAAAGAGATGAGCGGCGAACAGAGCGCGGGGGCCGGTCAGTCCCGCAGCGTTTTTATGGACTATTATGCCAACCTCGCCCGCCAGCACATGCAGCGCTACGGCACGACGAGGGAACAGTTTGCCCGGGTCGCCGCCAAGAATCATACCAACGGGAGCCTGAATCCACATGCCCAGTATCAAACCCGGCGCTCGGTCGAAGATGTGTTGGCCGCACCCCTCATCGCGGACCCGCTCACCCGCATGATGTGTTCCCCGATTGGCGATGGTGCGGCCGCAGTCCTAGTGACAACAGCCGACAAAGCCCGCCAGCTCACCACCCGGCCCGTCTACGTCAGGGCTTCAACTTTGGGTTCGAGCAACAGACCTGCGGCCAATTCCCCTGGCATCGTGCCGTCAGTCGCCCACAAGGCGTACGAGCAGGCCGGGCTCGGGCCGGATGATGTCCAAGTGGTCGAGGCCCACGACGCGACCGCACCGGCCGAACTTCTGGTGTATGAGGAGCTGGGTCTCTGCCAAGCGGGCGAGGGAGGACAACTGATTGACGAGGGCGTGACCCAGATTGGCGGCCGCTGCCCGGTCAATCCGAGCGGCGGTCTCCTGGCCAAAGGGCACCCGGTCGGCGCGACCGGAGTGGCTCAGATCTGCGAAATATTCTGGCAGCTTCGGGGCGAAGCGGGTGATCGCCAGGTTGCGGACGCTAAGGTCGGCCTGACCGAAAACGGCGGTGGCGTCCTTGGCGACGAAAACGCAGTCGCGTCCGTCCATGTGTTCAGCGTCTGATCCCAAAAGCAGAAAGAGAAAAGGCCCGCAGGGGAAAGGAGGGGAAACCTGCGGGCCTTAAATCATCGCCAGGACGGGGAGGACCCGACGATGATCTGAACGATTTGTTCAGTGAGGGAATTGTAGCCGAGGCGGAGTTTTTTTACAAGATAAGTTACGCTGAATTAAATTTGTTTTATTTATAATATAAACTTATACAGCCGTCCATCTTTAGAAGAGAAAATAGCGCTGGGCGAGAGGCAGAACCTGCGCCGGTTCACAGGTGAGTATTTCACCGTCGGCTTTCACGACGTAGGTCTCCGGGTTGACCTCTATCTCCGGCAGCGCTTGGTTGTGGATCAAGTCTTTTTTCCCGACGCTCCGGCAGCCCTGGACAGGGACGAGCGGCTTCTGGAGTCGTAATCGCTGGCCCAGGCCGTTTTCATAGGCGGCGCGCGAAACGAAGCTTACGGACAACGAGGTCGGAGCCCGGCCTAGGTGGCCAAACATTGGCCGCCCAAGTACCGGTTGGGGAGTTGGAATGGAGGCGTTGGGATCACCCATGGCCGCCCAGGCAATGAAACCACCCTTGAGGATCAGGTCCGGCTTGACACCAAAAAATTTCGGCTCCCACACTACCAGATCGGCCAGCTTGCCCGCCTCAATCGAGCCCACATCATGGGCAACGCCGTGGGTCAGGGCTGGGTTGATGGTGTATTTGGCCATATAGCGCTTGACCCGGAAGTTATCGTTCTCCCCCATCTCTTCCGGCAAGCGACCGCGTTGAACTCGCATCTTATGGGCAGTTTGCCAAGTGCGGAGTATCACTTCTCCGACGCGGCCCATGGCCTGGGAGTCCGACGCCATCATGCTGAAGGCACCTATATCGTGCAGCACATCCTCGGCCGCAATCGTTTCCGGTCGAATACGCGATTCGGCAAACGCCACATCTTCGGGAACGCTGGGGTCCAAATGGTGGCAGACCATCAACATGTCGAGATGTTCGTCTATCGTATTGACGGTGAAGGGACGGGTTGGATTTGTTGACGACGGCAGGACGTTCGGAAATCCGCATACCTTGATGATATCCGGCGCATGGCCCCCACCCGCCCCCTCGGTATGGTAGGTGTGAATCGCGCGGCCCTTGAACGCCGCAATCGTGTCTTCGACATAACCGGTCTCGTTCAGGGTATCGGTGTGGATAGCGACCTAGACATCATAGTCGTCGGCCACGGAGAGCGCACAGTCAATCGCGGCGGGCGTCGAGCCCCAGTCTTCATGGAGTTTGAGTCCCATGGCACCGGCTCCGAGTTGCTCACGTAGGGCCTCGGGACGCGAGGCATTCCCCTTGCCCAGAAAACCCAGATTCATGGGGAAATCCTCAATCGATTCGAGCATCCGGGCGATATTCCACGGCCCAGGCGTACAGGTGGTCGCGTTGGTCCCGGTAGCCGGGCCAGTCCCCCCGCCGAACATCGTGGTGATGCCCGACGCCAAGGCTTCAGTGATCTGCTGGGGGCAGATAAAGTGAATATGGGCATCAATGCCACCTGCAGTCAGAATCTTGCCCTCGCCGGCCAGAATCTCCGTCCCAGGGCCAATGACCAATTCGGGCGAGACACCCGCCATCAGGAGAGGATTGCCGGCTTTGCCGATCCCGCAAATCCGACCGTCTTTCACCCCGACATCGGCCCTCACAATGCCCCAGTGGTCGACCACGGTCGCATTGGTAATCACCAAATCCGGCGCGCCCTGGGCTGATGTCTGGACGGGCGACTGCCCCATACCATCGCGAATGACTTTGCCGCCGCCGAATTTCACCTCATCCCCCGGCTGGATGTAATCTTGCTCAATTTCAATGATCAAATCGGTATCGGCCAGCCGGACCCGGTCGCCAACGGTCGGTCCGAACATGGCAGCATACCGGCGGTGTTCAATCGTCTGACTCATCCGTCCCTTCTCACCTCTCTCGAGCGAATCGGCTGATGGACGCTGACCAGCTTGGTCCCGTCCAGAAAGGTCGCCTCGACCTGGACAAGATCAAGCATCTCGGCCACCCCGTCCATCACATCGTCCCGACCCAGGATGGTCGCGCCGTGCGACATCAGCTCCGACACGGATTGACCATCCCGAGCCCCTTCCAGCACCGCGCTGGTAATCAGGGCCAAGGCTTCGGGATAGTTCAGCTTCAACCCGCGCGCCTGTCGTTCACGGGCCAGTTGGGCGGCAAGATAGATCAGCAGTTTCTCTTGTTCATGCGGAGTAAGATGCATACCCGTTCTCCCTCATCGCCTAACGAGACTAGACCGATAGGTGCCGTTGGACAATATCATCCGTCAAGGCGGTGATGGGTCCGTCGGCAACCACGCTGCCCTTTTCCATCACGGCAAAGGCATTCGCTACCCGGCGGGCAAAGGGGAGTTTCTGCTCGACTAAGAAAATAGTCAGATTTTCTTCCTGGTTAAGCCGGAGCAGGATATCCCCGATCTCCTCGACGATATTGGGCTGAATGCCCTCAGTGGGCTCATCCAGCATCAGCAACTTCGGATTCAGGGCCAGAGCGCGGCCGATGGCCAACTGCTGCTGCTGCCCGCCGGACAGATCCCCCCCCCGGCGGCCGAGCATTTCCTTGAGCACGGGAAAGTAGTGGAATACCGACTCGGGGACAACCCCGAGCGCATCACGCCGCGTCGGCAGGCCGACCCGCAGGTTTTCCTCAACAGTCAGTTGCGGAAAGATCTCACGGCCCTGGGGAACATAGCCGATGCCGAGGCGTGCCCGCAGCGCAGCCGGGCGACGCGTGAGTTCGGTATCCTCAAACCGGAGGCTGCCGGAGGCGATGGACAAGATACCCATGATAGTCTTGAGCAGGGTGGTCTTGCCGACCCCGTTCCGGCCCATCAGGCAGGTACAGGAACCGGCCGGGATATGGAGGTCAACGTTCCGCAAAACATGGCCCTCGCCATAATATTGATTCAGGCCGTGAATACGGATCATCGTCGTCCTCGGCCCACTATACCCCCAAATAGACCTCGACCACACGGGGGTCGCTCTGCACCTCTTCCATACTGCCTTCGGCCAGGACACTCCCCTCGTGCAAGACCGTCACCGTCCGGGCCAGACTACGGACAAACTCCATGTCGTGTTCGACAACCACGACGGTGTGCTTACCCGCCAGCGAGACCAGCAGTTCAGCCGTGCGTTCAGTCTCCTGGTGGGTCATGCCGGCCACGGGCTCATCCATCAACAGCAGTTGCGGGTCCTGAATCAGCAACATGCCGAGTTCCAACCACTGCTTTTGTCCGTGTGACAGGAGCCCGGCGCGGGTGTACAGTTGATCGAGAAGGCCAATCGTGTCCGCGGTTGAGGCAATGCGCTCGTGCTGTGTACGGCTCAGCCGGGTACGCAGGCTATGCCACACTTTTTTACTTTCCTTCATGGCCAACTCAAGGTTTTCGAGAACAGTGTGACCGTGGAAGACGGTCGGGCGTTGAAACTTCCGGCCGATTCCGGCTAGGGCAATTTCGTATTCCGAGAGTAGCGTCAGGTCCAGGTTATTGCCAAAAAATACCGTCCCGGTATCCGGCCGAGTCTTGCCGGTGATGACATCCAAGAAGGTTGTTTTACCGGCTCCGTTGGGGCCGATCAGGCAGCGGAGCTCGCCAGCGTTCAGATACAGCGTCAACGCATTCAGGGCTTTCAGACCATCAAAACTCACCGTCACATCTTCAACATAGAGCATGATACCGTGGCTGGCATCTAGGCCAGGCTGGGTCACATGGGCCATCGCCGGGCTGCCGCCTTGATCGATCATTTCCTCCGGAAGGTCCCGGTTCATCTGAGCAACACCTATCCCACCATTTCACTGGTATTTGACTCAGCCTGCCGACGTAATAGACCGACCACACCACGAGGGAGAAAGAGGGGAACGGCAATGAACATCGCACCGAGAATATACAGCCACAGATAGGGAAACGCAGCGGTACACCAGCTTTTGACGCCATTGACCAAAAAGGTGCCGAGCAGGGCACCGGACAGGGTCCCACGACCACCGACCGCGACCCAGATGGCCATCTCAATGGAATTGGCAGGCTGCATCTCGCTGGGGTTGATGATCCCGACCTGGGGGACATACAGCGCCCCCGCCAAACCGCACAGCACCGCGGACAGGGTCCAGAGGAAGAGCTGATAACCATGCGTGTTATAGCCGCAGAACATCAAACGACTCTCCGCGTCGCGAACGGCCATGAGTACCCGCCCCAGCTTCGACGTGACCAGATAGCGACAAGCCAGATAGACGAGCGCCAGGACCACGACAGACGTCACGTAAAGCCCCAGTTTCGTCGTCGGCTCTTGCAGCGAAAACCCGAGCAGGCACTTAAAGTCGGTCAGGCCGTTATTCCCGCCAAAACCCGTGTCGTTGCGGAAGAACAACAGCATCAACGCGTAGGTCATGGCTTGGGTAATGATAGAGAAGTAGACCCCTCGAATCCGCGAGCGAAAGGCAAAGAACCCAAAGATATAGGCCAATATTCCAGGGACGAAGAGGGCCATCCCGAGGGCAAACCCAAAGTTGCTGAACCCATACCAGTACCACGGCAATTCTTTCCAATCGAGAAAGATCATGAAATCGGGCAGCTCACTCCGATAGACCCCCTCCGTCCCAATGGCCCGCATCAGGTACATTCCCATGGCATAGCCGCCCAGCGCAAAGAACACACCGTGCCCCAGGCTGAGAATGCCGGCATACCCCCAGATTAGATCCACGGCCAGGGCAACCAGGGCATAACACATGAACTTGCCGAGCAGCGGGATGAGATAGTCCGGGAAGTGGAGCGCCGAGTCGGCAGGCAGAAGATTCAGGCCGGGAATGACAATCACTCCAAGGAAGAGGAGAAGCCCTATCAGGCTCCATTCGCGCCGGGTGTGAAGCCGCAGCAAGGTCTTCGGCACGGAGCCGGACTGCGCAGGCTGCGCTGGCGGGTCGGCAACCAACGGCTCTGGAGAGGCTTCGAATAATGAAGAACTCACCCTCGACTCAGCTTTCCGCCAGACGCCCCTTGAGTGCAAAGAAGCCTTGGGGTCGCTGCTGAATGAATAAGACGATCAAAACGAGCATACCAATTTTTCCCAATACCGCCCCGACAACCGGCTCGAGTAGCTTGTTGACCAAGCCCAGACTCAGCGCGCCCACTACCGTACCGGCGATATTCCCGACCCCGCCCAGCACCACGACCATGAACGAATCAACAATATAAAGGCGACCGAGTTCCGGCCCGACATTACCAATCTGGGACAGCGCCACCCCACCTAGGCCGGCAATGCCCGAACCCAGGCCGAAGGTCCACATATCGACGCGGTGGGCCGAGATGCCCATGCAGGACGCCATGGTTCTGTTCTGAGTGACGGCTCGAACCTGTAAGCCGAGGCGGGTCCGTTGGAGAATGAGCCAGACCAAGCAGACCACCAGCGCGACAAACAGGATGATGGCCAGTCGACTATAGGGCAAGACCACGCCGTACAGGACTTCGATGCCGCCCGATAGCCAGGCTGGATTCGCTACCTGTACATTTTGAGCCCCGAAGATGAGGCGCACACTCTGAATCAGCACGAGACTGATACCCCAAGTTGCGAGCAAGGTCTCCAAGGGGCGGCCGTATAAAAAGCGGATCACCCCGCGTTCCAGGATCATCCCCGTCAATAAGCACACCCCAAAAGCGGCCGGGATCGCAACCATCAGATACCAATCGAACAATGCCGGGAAACTTTCCTGAAATATGCCCTGGACCACATAGCTGGTGTACGCGCCGAGCATCAACATCTCACCGTGGGCCATGTTAATGACGCCCATCAGGCCAAACGTGATACCCAGGCCAAGGGCGGCCAGGAGCAATACGCTGCCTAGACTCGTCCCATAGAAGAGATTCCCCAAGCTGTTGATGAGCAACTGGGTGCGCTCAAAGCGTACCAGCGCGGCCGCAGCAGCTTCGCGCACCGCTACTGCCTCAGCAAAAGATCCATCTTCTTGTGTCGCGACCAGGGCCTCTAGTTGGGGTCGCAGCCCAAGGTTGCCCGACTCACCAATCATCCGAATGGCGGCCAGCCGCACGGCTTGGTCTTCGCTCTGAAGCTGCATTTGCGCCACAGCAACGGCCAAAACGTCCCGTACGGCAGCATCGGCCTCCCGTTCTAGGGCGGCTTGAAGGGGGCCGATCGTCTCGGGCTCGGGCCGCGGACGCCTAGTCAACTCTGCCGCTGCGGCCGAGCGTACAGCAACGTCGGGATCGTATAGCTGAAGTTGGGCAATAACCGGCCGTAGTGCTCGTCGAATGGCATTATTGATCCGAGGCGTTCGTAGCGCAGCCACGTCCAACTCCACGGTCTCTCCACTGAGCGCATCGCGTAGGCTACCGTCTGCGGCCTTGATATAGACGAGCCCGGTCTTATCGACCCGTAAACGCCGGGCGCCTAAAGCTTCGAGAGCGGGCAGCGCGGACGGATCGTTCAGCATACCGAGCGCCGTTATGGCCTGCCGGACATCCCGGCGGCTCTCGGCCCCCAGCCCCTGAAGGAGAGAGGCGAGGTCTTCCCGCTCGGCAATGGCCCGGGAGGGAGAGAGGGGGGCGAGCAGAAGGAGAGTGCTCAGATAGAGGAGAAAGGGGCGGGTTTTCATGCTCTTTCAGCCGGAGTGGAACTGAGGGATTCGTTCCCGCTTCCGTTCCGGTATCGGTCCGTCAAATGTAGCGTCCCTAGTTTTTGAACTTGGGCTCGGTGCAGTTGCCGCACACCCAGGGATAGGTCCAGTCGGCCACCTTTTTCGCGCTATCCGGGATAAAAGGACTCCAGGCCTGCGCCCGGATGGGTCTTTCGGTATTCCAGACGATGTCGAACTGACCGTCTTCGCGAACCTCGGCAATAAGGACCGGTTTGTGCAGATGGTGATTCTTGGCATCCATGCTGATGTCAAAGCCGGAGGGTGAACGCACCACCTGATGGCCGACGGCTTGGCGTACGGCGTCAACATCGGTCGTTCCGGCCTGCTCGACGGCTTGGGCCCACATTTTGATGCCAATATAGGTGGCTTCCATTGGGTCATTGGTCACCCGCTTATCGCCACCAGGCAACTGATGTTTTTGCACATAGGCTTTCCACTTCGCCACAAAACTCTTGTTCTCTGGGGTGTCGACCGACATAAAATAATTCCACGCCGCCAAATGACCAACGAGCGGGGCGGTATCGATACCCCGGAGTTCTTCCTCGCCAACCGAGAAAGCGACAACGGGAATGTCCTCAGCCTTCAGCCCCTGGTTGGCCAACTCTTTGTAGAACGGCACGTTTGAGTCGCCGTTAATCGTCGAAACCACCGCGGTCGGTTTGCCGATCCCGAATTTCTTGATGTCGGCCACGATGGTTTGATAGTCGCTATGCCCAAATGGCGTATAGAGCTCCATAATGTCTGCTTTGGCCACCCCTTTGGATTCCAGAAAATAGTGGATAATCTTGTTCGTCGTCCGGGGATAGACATAGTCAGTGCCCAGCAACACGAAGCGTTCCGCTCCGCCGCCGTCCTCGCTCATCAGATATTCTACGGCTGGAATGGCCTGCTGATTTGGCGCGGCACCAGTATAGAACACATTGAAAGAAGACTCTTCGCCTTCGTACTGGACCGGATAGAACAGCAGGCCGTTCAACTCTTCGAAGACAGGGAGGACTGATTTGCGGGACACCGAGGTCCAGCAGCCGAAAACAACGGCGACTTTTTCCTGTTGGATCAGCTCGCGGGCTTTTTCGGCAAAGAGCGGCCAGTCAGACGCCGGGTCAACCACAACCGGCTCGACCGGGCGGCCCAGCAACCCACCGGCCTCGTTAATCTCTTCGATCACCATCAAGGCCACATCCTTCAACGACGTTTCACTAATCGCCATAGTCCCGCTCAGTGAGTGCAGGATGCCAACCTTGATGGGTTCGGCTGCCTGAACGACAGGTAGCCAGGCGAACAGCCCGGACAACAGCCCAATCAGAGCGATTGGAGAACGCAAGCGCACGGTCAAAGGCTTCGTACGTTCGTGGACATCGTTCACTCGGATCATCTCTCAATTCCTCCTTCTCTTGTCCCGTTTTAGAATAGGATCTGGGTCTGCAGCCGGATACGGTCGGCGCTCGTCCCCCTGCCCACGAACGGATCCCCATCCAGGGAGCTGTAGTCCACTTGGAGTTTGACGTTGTGGCCGTACAGGTAGTAATTGAAACCGCCCGCATATTCCCGGACATCGCCAGCCGTTCGGGGGTTATTGGCAAACTGGAAATCTACTCCGGAGACGCGGCCGGCGATTTCCAGTTTTTCCGTGAGATAGTACCCAATCTGGCCGTAATAGCCCCAGTCATGGCCGCTCTCGTCCAGGGCTTCGAGATGATTACGGCGGTAATAGCCAGCGGCCTGGACGCTCAGGCCCTGATAGCGGAAACCGCCGTCGATGGTGACGTTGGTCGTGCGGTCGCCCGGCATGACATTCTGAAAGCGGGAGGCCTGATCGACCGGGTTAAAGGCTGCGGCAATACCAAAGGAGAGATGCGGGGTGGCGGCCGGGGTCGGGGAGCTCTCCAGGTAGCCGTAGGGATCAAGAATGTCGTATTCCAGACGCCCCTGCCAGGCGACTTCTGCTCCGGCGTTCTGCTGTCCGCCCGCGTCCAGGGCTCGGATGCTGTTGGTGGCCAGCGCGTGATAGGACAGCCGGCCGACTTTCCCGCCCAGGTGCGCGCCAACCGCGCGTTGCAGATTAAAAGCATAATCCGCTTCTGATAAGTCCGGGAACAATAGATGGCCCGGATGGGTATAGAACTGGCGGCTATAGGGCAGAATAAAACGACCGGTCTGCACATTCAGATACTGGGAGTGGCTATACTGCAGCCACCAATCAAGCATGGTTGATTGGTTCGTGTTGCCAAAGGTAGTCGCTTCATACTGAAAGAAGTATGTGACTTTGGGATCAAAGACATTCCCGGAAAGCGCCAGTCGGGCCAAGGCAACATCAAAATTATTGCGGCTTTTCCCCGCATCGGGAGCACTCAGCGTATAGCGGGCTTGCAGGAAACCGTTCAGCTTGAGCGAGTAGCGCCCATCTTTACTTCGGATGAAGAAGCCACCGTCATACACATCTTCCGGGGCAAAATCTGGCTTCCGCCCCCGCGCCGCGTAACCGGAATCAACCCCTTTCTCGGTCCGTTCCCTCTCCTTTGCTTCAAGCGCCATCATGCGACGCTCAAGGGCCTGCATGACCTTGCGCTGCTCGGCAAGCTGCTGGCGTAACTCGCTGAGTTCATCGGCCAGCACTGGAGTCGCCGGGGTGCTGATAACAAGACCGGCAATGAGACGGGCCAGTACGGCGCGTCTTCCTCTTCCTCTCATATTCGTAGGTACTCCTTCACCTTCGACTGCGAGTGACTGGACAAAGTCGAGGAGAGATGCAAAATAGAGGCCAGACTGTGCGGGGCTATCAAAAGTTTCCGACTGCAAGACGTTGAGGAGCCGGCATCTTAGGAAAAAGCAGTGGGATAGGCATAGTTCAGTGAGCGGTTCAAGACGCGGCAGATTGCCCTATTATTATGCAAGGTGCTCCTTTATCAGGCTCATAAATTCAGCATGCTTTCCATGAAAACTGAGCAATAAAACTGGCTTCCTCCGTGCTTTCACACCGTACAGGGAATAGGTAAGATTCTTGCCCTAGGAACATCCGACAGATAGAAATGAGGGTCACGAAAGATAAGCGGAGATATTCATGCCGATCGAAAAAACGGCCTCCATGCTGATTCCTGGGGAAATCCTTCCGGCTGGAGGTGGCGTCGTCTTGAATGCCGGGCGACCCGTGCGGTCCGTCACGGTGCTCAATACCGGAGACCGACCTGTTCAGGTGGGTTCGCATTACCACTTCTTCGAGGCCAATCGCGCGTTATGCTTTCCTCGGGCCACGACCTTTGGTCTTCGGCTTGCTATTCCGGCCGGTACGGCTGTTCGTTTCGAGCCAGGAGAAGAAAAAGTCGTGCAACTGGTCCCGTTCGGCGGGCAACGGACGGTCTTGGGCTTGAACGGTTTGACCGAAGGCAATACAGAGGATGCAACCGTTCGGCAACGGGCACTCCACAGGGCGTCAGAGCAAGGCTTCCTGTCCTCGGACGAAGAGGCTGAGCCGGCTTAACGGGAGATGAAGCGGTATGACAGACCATGCTGAAGTTCCCCGTCTCGGGATCGGTGGACCCGTCGGCTCGGGAAAGACCGCGCTGATAGAACAGACGGTCCCCTATCTTCAGCGACAGGGGCGGCAGGTTGCGGTCATCACCAATGATATTCTGACCCAAGAGGACGCTCGGCGCCTGCGAAATCGCGGCTTTCTCCCGCCGGAACGCATTGTCGGCGTTGAGACCGGCGCTTGTCCACATACGGTCATTCGCGAAGATCCGACCATGAACCTTGAGGCGGTCCGTCAGTTGGAGGAGCAGTTTCCCGCCCTGGATCTCATTATTTTGGAAAGTGGAGGAGATAATTTGGCCTCAACGTATTCTCCAGAACTCGCCGACGCCTTTGTTTTTGTCATTGACGTGGCTGGGGGCGACGACATCCCGCGTAAGCGGGGGTTGGGCGTTACCCGCTCAGACCTTTTGGTCATTAACAAAGTCGACCTCGCCCCCTTTGTCGGAGTCAACCTTGAGACGATGACGCAGGATGCCCATCATGCTCGTGGAACGCGGCCCGTTCTGCTCACCAACTGTAAAACAGGACTGGGGGTTCAGGATGTGGGCGAGTGGATTGAGCGCGCATTGCTCTTCGTTTAGCGCCATCTATGCCAGTGTCTGAATATGCCACCTCCCGACCGGGCCTCCCTCGATACCGTTTTCTGGCCACAATCGTTCCAGCCCTATCTGTCCGATACGCTCGACCAACGGCCGGCTGGGTCAACCGGCAAGTCGGGCACGTGTAGGCTGACCTTTGCAGCAGGATCGGGAAGGACCCAGCTTCAGCAGTCGTTTGTTTCCCATCCTTTTCATCTGACCCGGCCCTGGCATTTGGATCCCACCCTCCCCGGTATGGCGGTGGTGTACGTTCAAACACCCGCGGGTGGCCTGATTCAGGGTGATCGTGCCACACTCCAGTTCGATCTGGGAGACATGGCCCAGGTCCACATTACCACTCAGGCGGCTGAGAAGATCCACTCCATGACGGCCAACTGTGCCCTGCAAAGCGTGTCGTTTGTTGTGGGTGAGGGGGCCTATGCAGAGTACTGTCCCGAACCTGTTATTCTCTTTCCCCAGGCACGTTTCGGCCAGCAATTGCGCGTCCGACTTGGCCGGCGGGCGAGCTTTTTCCTTTCCGAAATCTTCCTCATCCGGGGGGATGTGAGCCGGGAGTCTTTTGAAGCGCTCTCGACCAGTCTGACAGTTACGGACGCTGCCGGCGGCCTCCTCATGCGAGAGAACAGTCTCGCCCTGCCACTCCGGCAGCGCCTCACCGGCCCCGGCGTCCTGGATCGATTTCACGTCTGGGGCCAAGCCGTCTTCGCTGGCCGACCGGTGACCGAGAGTTGGGCACGAGAGATCCAGGAGGAGATCCAAGAGGCATCCTTCCCCGACACCGTTCTCGTGGCCGGGGCAACCGTCCTGCCGGGGGAATGTGGGGTCTGCGTGAAAGCCGTCGGGGCACAGGTCCCAGCGGTGCGACGGGTGCTCCACAGAGCCTGGCACGGGCTGCGCCTGCGGCACCTAGGTGTTCCTGCCCCAGACCTGCCAAAATGAGAAAGGGAGGCCATGCATGCTGCGCGCCAGTCATCGTCTCGGGAATATCCATCAGGCTTCCGACCTCGCTGCTCAGGTCACACAGTGGGAGAACGCGCAACAACTGGAAGAAGTGACCATTAGCGAGCGGGAGGCGCGGAAGAGCCGGCTTCGCCTCCAGACCGCGACGGGTCAGGACCTGGGACTCGTCCTGCCCCGTGGGACGGAGATAACCGATGGCGACGTCTTTGCTTTCACCGATAGGGAAGGGGGCCTGTTGGTCCGCCTCGCCCTTCAGGAGGTCATGGTCCTCACGCTGCGCCCAGGACTGTCTCTGCGTGAGCAACACTCCTGGCTGGTCCGCTTGGGTCATGTGCTGGGCAACCAACACTGGCCGGTCGCGAGTGTCAACGAGGCAGTCCTTGTGCCAGTTACCCTCGACCGAGCGGTGATGGAAACCGTCCTGCGCACCCATCGTCTCCTCGACCGGTTTACGATTCGATATGAGCAACGTTCCTGGCCAAAAGCAGACAGCATCACATGGACGACACCGCATTCATAGCAGCCTTACAGTTGACCGACTCTTTCTTTCCTTCCGGTGCCGTCACCCTGTCCCACGGCCTAGAGACCTTTCTCAGTGATCAGTCCACGACCATAGACCTGTCTCAACTCCTGCACGATTATCTCGAAAGAAAAATTGCTCCCTTCGATCTGGTTGCCTATACGCACGCGTATCAGGCCG
Organism: uncultured Binatia bacterium (SeqCode); assembly: GCA_965116085.1. GTDB lineage: Bacteria > Desulfobacterota > Binatia > Bin18 > Bin18 > Bin18. The sequence continues at coordinate 971,845 of OZ220487.1, read as the reverse complement.
CGGCAGAGGAAGACAGTGAGCGCCTGCACCAGATCGATCGCTATTTGAATGTCTCGCTCCTGCCGCAAGAGCTGCGGCAGGGCTCGGTACGTTCGGGTCGGGGAACTCTGGAAACCCTGCGACGCGTCGTCGAGAAGCCGCTCTTCCAGACCTTTCTTGCGGGCTTCGATGCGGGCAAAAGCGGTGGTCATCTTCCTGTTTGTCTGGCTATGCTCCATTGTATATGGCATATCCCTCGGCGTAGAGGCGGGTGTCTGCTGCTATACGCCTTTATGGTGAATTTTCTGAGCGCCGCTATCCGCCTGGGCTGCCTCGGGCACCGGGAGGCTCAAGGGCTGCTCATGCACTTCCGACCGCAGGTGATGCCGCTAGTGGAGTGGGCGCTGGACAAGCCGCTCGAGGAAATCGGCGCTTTCGTTCCGCTCGCCGATATCCGGGCGATGCAACACGCCCATCTGTCCGTCCGACTTTTTAGCAGTTAGGGCATATCCAGAGGCTTGTTTGGAGGTCGGATGATGGGGTAGTAGTATCCTACCGTATTTTTTCATGCCCCCGTAGCTCAGGAGGATAGAGCACCGGATTCCTAATCCGGGTGTCGTGCGTTCGAATCGCGCCGGGGGCAGTTTCCTGCTTAGTGCGAGAGACATGATGCGCGAGAGCCGGCGGATGCAGGAGGTTCAGGCACCGATCATTCCGGTCATTGCTGAACTCGTCCGCACGCACCCCGGTACGATTTCTCTAGGCCAAGGGGTAGCTTACTATGGCCCGCCGCCCGAGGCCCTGGAAGCAGTCCAGCAATTTCAGGCCGATCCGGTCAACCATAAATACACTCTCGTCCAGGGCATTGATCCGCTCTTAGAGGTGATTCGCCGCAAACTCTCGGAGGAGAACGGCATCATGTTGACTGAAACGCAGCGTATCGTCGTGACGGCCGGGGGCAATATGGCGTTTATGCATGCACTGTTGGCAATCACCGACCCAGGCGACCAGATTATTTTGCAACTGCCGTATTACTTCAACCACGAGATGGCGATCAGCATGGTCAACTGCGAGGCTGTGTGTGTGCCGACTAATGAGCACTATCAACTTCAGCTTGAAGCGATCCGTAACGCGATTACCGACCGTACGCGCGCCATTGTGACCATATCGCCCAATAACCCCGCCGGTGTGGTGTATACCGAGTCAGACCTGCGTGCGGTCAATGCCCTCTGTCAGAAGGCGGGCCTGTATCACATCAGTGACGAAGCCTATGAGTATTTCACCTACGACGGCGCACGCCATTTCTCGCCGGGGTCCATCGCGAACAGCAGCGAGTATACGATCTCTCTGTACTCACTGTCCAAAGCCTACGGGTTTGCGAGTTGGCGCATCGGCTGGATGGTCGTACCGGACCACCTGTATGCGGCGATCAAAAAGGCCCAGGATACAATCCTGATCTGTCCGCCGGTCGTCTCGCAATACGCTGCGGTCGCGGCGATGCAGGTCGGTTCAGCCTACTGTCGGGAAAAACTCAAGGCGATGACCGTGGTCCGGCTCATGATACAACACGCACTCAACGAGTTGGGAGAATTGATCACCCTGCCTCGGTCTGACGGCGCCTTCTACTTCCTGCTGTGGGTGCGTACCGATATGGATGCCATGACTGTGGCCGAGCGCTTAATCCGGGAGCATCGTGTTGCGGTCATTCCCAGTACGGCCTTCGGACTTACGACCGGCTGCTATCTGCGCGCATCCTACGGTGCGCTGGACGAAGAGGCAGCCACCGAGGCGGGCCGACGGCTGGTACACGGGCTGCGTTGTATTGTGCGGTAATGGGCTGCCTGATACCGTGGCCGCGCTGTGTGATGGATCGAGAGATACCCCAGAGGAAGAAGTGCTATGCGATCAGGCTTTCATGTAATGGACAGCGATCTCCACGTGATTGAAAATGGCGAGGTATATGAAACATACCTCGACGATCGATACCGCGACAAAAAACCCCGCTACCTGGGTTGGAGCCCGACCAATTTCCCGCACTGGGAGGTACAGGGGCGGATGATCCCCCCGTGGGCACAGTCCGCTGAAGTGGTCAAAGCCCAGGAATATCTCGATAAACCCACCGAGCATATCTACAAGTCAGTTCGCGAGCGCAAATACGAACCAGCTTCCACGCTTGAGGCCATGGACGCCGAGGGGATTGACGTAGGCATCGTCTATCGCACGTTTGCACACATGGTCGTTTCCATTGATGATTTAGAGCCCACCTATGCCACGGCCTATTGCGCGGCGTTTAACGATTGGTTGGCCGATTACTGTCAGACCGACACGCGGCGTCTCAAAGCGGCCGCTATTGTCTCCTTACACGACCCTGAGCTGGCAGCGGCGGAGGCGTGCCGTGCCGTAGAAGACAAGGGCCACGTTGCCGTCGTGCTGCTGCCCATGCCCTGCAATGGACGCTATTTCAACGCACCCGAATGTGATGTGTTGTGGAAAGAGATAACCCGGCTGAACGTCCCCCTCGCCCTTCATGGAACGAGCGGTGGGGCTTCTCAGGATTACGTGAGTAATCGCTATCGAAACCATCCAAATTTCCGCACGCTGAATCACTCGTCCGCTTTTCCTATGGAACTCATGCTAGCCATGGGTTCCATGACTGTGGGCGGGGTGCTTGAGCGCTTTCCTGACCTGCGAGTTGGCTTTCTGGAAGGCAATTGTGGCTGGTTGCCGTGGTGGTTGGATCGTCTTGACGATCAATGGAAGAAGTACGGCGGCGGGGAAGAGATCAGACTCTCGGCCAAGCCGAGCGAGTATTTTAAGCGTCAGTGCTTTATTGGGACGGATGTCGATGAGGAGTTGTTAGCGGTCACGGTTGATAAAATCGGCGATGACAATATTGTCATGTCGGTCGATTATCCCCATGCAGACGGGCCTTTCCCGAACGGAATTAGAGAATTTCTTGAGCTTCCTGGGGTCGGCCTGGACTCCAAGCGCAAAATTATGTGGGAGAACTGCCTCCGCTTATACGACTTTGACGAAAAGACGATTCTCGCTGGCTCGTCTTTTGAAGGATGAAAATTCCTGCAACCACACTAACCCCGGCTGACATATTCACGAAGGTAAAAGATCCAAAAAGGTTCCTCTGCCGCAGGACAGGGAGGGGGGGGGGACCATTCGCGTACCCCCCCCTGGCCGACCCAGTACGAGAGCTCCGGCAGAGAGCAATTGAAAGACCAGCCCCTCACCCGTGGGCTCTCTTCATCATCCATACAAGGCGTTATTCAAGGCCCTGAGAGGAAGGCGCCGAGGGGGACTGCCTCAGAGCCCCTAGTGACCAAATCGCGGCCGTCGATGAGCGGGACGGCACCCTCGTGTATGAGCCCCTCCTGCTGAGCCCACTTCAAGTCGAACCACGGCCACGATGTTCGACTTTGCGAATCAAATCCAGGAGGAGCCTTTCTATCCTCCGATACTGAAGGTGTAGGCCGACCTCGACAGGCAGGCTGATGGAATCTGACAAACCGAGCAATTTCCTCACTCCTCTATCGCTTTCAGCCATCGCCAGGTCGCTCTTCTTGGGCATGCGCTCCCGCCACCCTGGAATGCGCTATACGATCACTTCACACAATGAAGAGCCAAGGAGTGGCGTATCAAACGGCACGGACAGACCGGCTTGAGCTGGCGGGGTGAAAACTACTCGGCACGAAAAGGCCGGACACGCCTTCGTCTTCATCGCCCCTCATGATCTTTCAGAGAGGTTGCTGGCTCGTTCCTAAGGATTGCCTTTTGGTGCTCGCTCACTCTCCGGCTCATCCGCGTAGGCCTCTGCCAGCAGGTCGATAGTATGCACGGCTTTAATCGGCAGCCCACTTTGCCGTAATCCTGCCCGGATCTGCATTAGACAGCCGGGATTGCCGGTCACGACAATATCGGCTTCGGTTGCCCGGATATTTCCGACTTTACGCTCCAGCAGCCGAGCCGCCATCTCCGGTTGGGTGAGATTATACGTACCGGCACTGCCGCAGCACCAGTCTGACTCGGGCAAGTTGGTCAGCTTCAGCCCAGGAATAGCTCGCAGCAAAGCACGGGGTTGCCCGCGCACCTCTTGTCCGTGCGCCAAATGGCAAGCGTCGTGGTAGGTCGCCTTGACCCGCACCTCTCGGGTGGGTGTCCTGAGCTCTAGGCTGCCCACAAACTCGGCTATATCCTTCATTTTTTTCGTGAGGCGGGCTGCCTTTTCTCGGTAGGCAGGATCGTCTTTGAACAGCTCGCCATATGCCTTCATCGTCGCTCCGCAGCCAGCTGCGTTGATGATAAGGGCATCCAGATCAAGTTGGTCGAAGACATCAATATTCCGTTTGGCCAGCGCCAAGGCCCTCTGCTTCTCTCCGTTATGCAAGAGGAGTGCACCGCAACAGGATTGAGCCTTGGGAATGAGGACTTCGCAGCCGTTGTGGCGGAGGACCTTCACCGTAGACTGGTTCGTTGTCCCAAAGACCGTCGACATCACACAGCCCGACAGCACGGCAACGGTGTGGCGTTTTTCTCCAATCGCCGGATAGTGCTCCGCGAGAGGCTGGGAAGAAATACTGCCCCGTTCTGGCAAGAGCCCGAACCAATAGCGTAGCGTGGTAGGTATGGCCTCGGAGTGGGCGAGACGAGCGAGGCCAAGGGCGGCCCCCGCTTTGAGGAACAGCGCGAAAAGCCGCGCCCCCCAGGGATTAGGGAAGGTCTTGTTTATGAACCAGCGCTTTGCGCGCTCCAGTACAGGCCGGCGATAGTGCTGCTCAATAAAGGGCCGGGCGCCTTCGATGAGTTCTCCATATTGCACCCCGGACGGACAGGCAGTTTCACACGCCCGACACCCCAGGCACAGGTCAAGATGTCCAACGACCTCGTCGTTGAGCTGCGCCTGCCCCTCTTGCAGGGCGCGTAGCATCACGATGCGTCCCCGGGGGGAGTCCATCTCCGTCCCTAATTCGACATAGGTTGGACACGAGGCCAGACACAATCCGCAATGCACGCAGTCGAAGAATTTTTCGTGATCGACAAAGGAGGGGTTTTCCATTCTATATTCCGCCAACAAAGCGACCGGGGTTCAAAATACCGTTGGGGTCCAGGGTGTCTTTGAGCCGCTGCATAAGCGGAAATGCTCTGCCCACAGTACCCCAGACATTCGCCCGTTCCTTGAGCGCCGGGGGAACCTCTTCCACAACGGCGAATCCGTTGTTGCCGGTTGCATGGACGCGTATCCAGTCGACAAGAGACAGAATCTGGTCGCCGGGGACAATCTCTCCTGCAAAAGCCGCGTACAGGATGCCATTCCCGGCCCGAGCCAGTAAACGGACTGGAGCGTGGCGACGCCGGGCTTCAGTTGCCAAGTCTGCGCAGAATGTCGCCAACTGGGTTGGCTGAAGGCTCACTTTACAGCGAAGCGCTGCCGGGCCAGACACAGGGAAATCCCGGAGAACCCGAGCGAGCGTCTGCGCCTCGTCGGCCTCCAACTCCTCAATGATACTAGCTTCATCCCCAAGAACATCATGGAGATGGCGCCGCTGCGCGTCGATTTCTTCCTGCATCCCGGCAAAGCCGACGAAGAGACGGTAGACTCCCTCGCCGCTTTCTTGGTCCCTGGAAGACGGGAGCGGAGAAAAATTGGCCATTTCCAGGAAGAAAGGCTGCATGGCCGAGCCAGTCAATTTCAGTGCGGCTTCACCAGCTTTCTCCGCTGAAGAGAACGGGACGGCGAACGTTGTTCGGGCCTCAGGCCGGGGACGAATCATAAAGGTCGCCTCGACGATAACGCCGAGCGTTCCAAACGACCCACAGTAAAGCTTCGGCAGGTCATAACCGGCCACATTTTTGACAACTTGCCCGCCACCCTTAATCAGTGTCCCATCTGCGCGAACAACTTTTATTCCGATCAGAAAATCACGGACTGTGCCTTGAGAGAATCGGGCGGGCCCGTTGAGATTAGTGGCAATGACCCCACCGACCGTGGCCCGCTCAGGACACGGCGGGTCGAGCGGCAGCCATTGGCCGTTTTCTCCGAGAATCGCCTGAAGTTGGGCTAGAGACATGCCAGCCCCAACGGTCATGGTCATATCGGCCGGCTGATAGTCGATAGCCGCACTCAGCCCCGTCGTACACAGCGCCTGCTCGTATCGTTTTGGTACGCCACCCAAGTGGAGAAACGCCCCCTGTCCCACCGGACTTATGGCGCGGCCGCTCCCGTTTGCCTCTTTCAGCAGGAGAGAGACCTCTTCAATCGACGCGGGGTAGACGACCGTCTCAGGAGCTTGCCCGTCGATGACGAACTGTGCGGATTGCGGGTGATCTGCGGTCTGCGTCATCGGTCTGGCTTTCTCCCTGACCTCGGCCTCTGTTATTATAGCGGGACTTGGCGGCGCGGCGTCGTCACGTCAATACAGCCGCCGGGGGTCGGGATGATCTTATTGGGATTACACAGGTTGTCTGGATTAAAAACGGACCGGAGTTGGGTCATGACCATCAGATCTTCAGGACTAAAGATGAGCGGCATCTGTCCCATCTTTTCGACGCCGATCCCGTGCTCACCGGTCAGACTCCCTCCCAAATCCACGCAGGCGTTCAAGATTTCCTTCCCGGCTTGGACCACACGCCGGGTTTCGTCGGCATTGCGCTCGTCGTACATCAGAATCGGATGAATGTTGCCGTCCCCGGCATGAAACACATTGGCAATCCGGAGTTGATATTTTTCTGAAACTTCAGTAATCCGCTGCAGAATGTCAGGGACTTTGGTTCGCGGGACAACACCATCCTGGGTGCAGTAATTAGGAGATAAGCGACCAATGGCCCCAAAGGCACGCTTGCGACTCTTCCAGAGCGCCATCCGTTCCGCATCATCCCGCGCGATTCGGACCTCGCGGGCCTGATTCTGTTTGCAAATCGCCTGAATCCGTTCAGTCTGGGGGTCGAGACTGGCGGCAAGACCGTCGATCTCAATAATCAAAACAGCTCCAGCGTCGGTTGGGAACCCAAAGTGAAAGGCTGCTTCGACCGCTTGGATAATCAGCGTATCCATCATTTCCAGGGCTGCCGGAACAATACCGGAAGCAATAATACCAGAGACGGTTTGGGTGGCGTGGTGGACCGACTCGAACACGGCCAGAAACGTCCGGTAGGCCTGCGGCTGACGGGTGAGCTTGAGGGCGGCCTGAGTCACAATCCCGAACGTACCTTCCGCGCCTATGGTAATCCCTCGTAAGTCATAACCAGGAACGTCTTCAACCGTCCCGCCTAGGGTGACGATTTCTCCGTCTGGCAGGACGACTTCTAGCCCGAGCACGTGATTGGTGGTCACACCGTATTTGAGCGTATGCGGCCCGCCGGAATTCTCGGCGATATTGCCGCCAATTGTGCACGCCTGCTGGCTGGACGGGTCAGGAGCATACTGGAAGCCTTGATCTTTGACCGCATTGCTCACCCACAGATTCACCACGCCGGACTGAGCCACGACATAGCGATTGAGCAGGTCTATATGGACGATCTTGTTGAGGCGGCTCGTCCCGATCATGACCGGCGCCTCGACCGGCAGGCAGCCTCCGCTGAGGCCGGTCCCGGCTCCGCGCGGGACAAATGCGATCTTTTCCCTATTAAGAAATCGAACGACCGCCGCCACTTCTCCCGTCGAGTGAGGCAGGACGACAACATCAGGGACGGCCTTTTCCAAGGTATAGCCGTCGCAGTCGTAGACCGAGCGGGCGCTCTTATGCGCGACCACCCCGTCAGGGCCAACGATGTCATACAAGCGCTCAAGAATTTTCTGATCCATACACACTACTCTGTTCCCGTCGCCTAACCGACCGGCGGCGGATCATGCGTTAACGGTATCTCAGGAAGACCATATCGGCCTGATTCAGGACCTGGGTGAGCGAGGTGACGGCCCCGCAGTCGGGCTTAGAAGTCTCGCGTTTCTCGAGAATGCGGACGTTGACCCGGACGGTATCTCCACAGCGCGGGGAAGCCGGGATGTTCATGTTTTCAATACCGAGCAGGACCATACCATCCTTGGCCATGCCGGACTGCGCGGTCAGGTCTTTGGCTAGGGCGAAGGTAAACGACCCCGACAGGGTCAGGCCGTCAAATAAGCCTTTGTTTTTGACGAACTCCATGTCCATGAACAAGGGCTCGTGAGAGCCGAACAGGTTCTCGGGGTTGGCAACATCTGCTTCGGTGACTGTTGCTTCGGTGACTGTTCGCGCCTTGGTCCCGAACTCCGTGCCGGCTTCATACTCTTCAAAGTACTCAAGTGCCATATGATTTCCTCAGGCAAGGCGTCAGCTAGGAGTCTGCGAGCTTGTGCCGAAGAAGTCAACCGCAGGGTGTTGACAATTGGTCCGCTCTCGCGTTGTCTGACCCGCTATGAAAAAGCGTGTCGCTGTTGTCGGAGCAACCGGGATTGCGGGTCAGCAATTCCTTGTTGCGCTCCAGGACCATCCCTGGTTTGAAATTGTTTTGCTGGCCGCGTCAGAGCGCTCAGCGGGCAAAAGCTATGCAGAAGCCATCCGTGATCCAAAAACCGGGGCGCGGAGATGGTGGTGCGGGGGGGAACCCCCGCAGTCCGTGCTGCCGCTTCCGGTCCATGGAGCATCCTCTCTGAACCTGACGGGAGTCGATCTCGTTTTTACGGCCGTCGAATCAGGACCGGCGCGGGAACTGGAGCCGGTGTACGCCAAAACGACGCCGGTGGTCAGCACGGCCTCGGCGTTTCGGCAAGAGGCGGATGTTCCCCTACTTATTCCGGGTGTCAATCTGGATCATGTCTATCTGATTGACACACAAAAGAAAAATCGCGACTGGCAGGGCTATATTGCCACGCAGCCCAACTGTACCACGATAGGTCTGGCGATTACCCTCCGGCCACTCTTCGATCAATTCGGTCTGAGAAAAGTCATCATGACCTCCATGCAGGGGCTGTCCGGGGCCGGTCGCTCGCCAGGTGTGATCGGAATAGATACCATAGACAACATTATTCCGTTTATTGCTGGTGAAGAGGAAAAGGTAGAAAAGGAAGGGCATAAAATTCTAGGCCGCCTCGATAATGGAGCCATTACGCCCGCCAATTTTCTGGTGAGCGCAACGTGCACTCGCGTACCGGTTCTTGAGGGCCATACCGAGGCGATGTTGGTCTCTATGGATACCCCATGCTCGGCTGAGGATGTCCGGGCAGCAATGGTCGGATTTGGCAAGGAATTTGTCGAAATGGGCCTGCCCTCTTCCCCGCAACGTATGATCATCGTACACGATGACCCATTCCGGCCCCAGCCACGCTTGGACCGTGATGCTGAAGACGGCATGGCAACATCGGTGGGTCGCCTGCGGGCGGACCAGACGCTTGAGAATGCCGTGAAATATCTTCTTGTCAGCCACAATACCAAGATGGGGGCGGCCAAGGGGGCCGTGTTGACAGCGGAGTATCTGTGTCAGAGGGGCTATGTGTAGTTCCGTACGCCCGCCTTGATACAGTCCGCCGCAGAGCGGAGATGCCCAAAGCCTCACGACTGCGGATTTCCCTGAGACAACCGCTTCCCTTTCCGCCCGAGGCCCGGAGCGCGTCTCCCAGAAAATCTGTTCGGCAGTCGGGGGATTTTGGTTCTCTAGCCTCTGAGCCTCTTGCAAAAATCGCGGCTGTCAGGGTTCCATGGGGTCTACCCCGGCGGTTCGGGTCGGGTTCGGCCCGGTCGTGTGAGCAGGGGCTGACCGATGACGCACTCGCCGGGATCGTAGGAGCGCGGCTTCCTCCCCGGTCTAGCCCGGATATTGCATGAGCAGGCTGATTGGGCAAGGAATCGGTGTTTTTGCGCCTTGTCGGGGCATGAAAGCACCCACCCAAGGGGAAGCCGGGCCGTCCGCCTCGGATTTGGGCGTACGCGTCGCCATTTGCAGCCCGTTTTCGAGGCGCCCGAGGCTCTTGGGCGGATTTCGGGCAAGGGGGAACCCCCGGGACGCAAAGTGTTTTTCGCAACACCACCGCGCCGCTCTTGAGCAGCTTCAGTCGCACCGTGCCAACATAGGCGCGAGCGAGGGCACCGCCAGCCAAGGCGCCCCGGCGGATGGACTCCAAACACATAGGTCAGGGAAGAAAGTAGCAGCCGGTATCGGGTGGGCCACCATTCGCGCCCGCTGGTGCGGTCGGCGAACAGGTCCAACTGCTGTTCCTTGATCCGGTTCTCCATCTCGCCGCGGGCGCAATACCTCTTGTCGTACAACTGCTGCGGCTCGCCCTCGAGGTGGGGGACGATGTAGCGCGGGGTGGCGCCCCGCGCGCCATGCTCGGCCTTGACGATCACCCGCCTAGGCCGGTCCCAGGTTCCGGCGGCGTCGCGACACTCGCCGCACACACGCGGCTTGTCGCCGCTTCGCTCGTATGCCCGCGCCGCCCGGCCTGTCAACGGTGCCGCCGACTTGCGGCGGCGCGTTGCGGGCGATGCCGACGATGTCTTTCACCCCGTTGCGCTCGCCCCAGACGAGCATCCGCCGGCGGCAAAAGCCGTGGGCACCGCGAAACCCGATCTCGCCCTGCAACCAAGCCTGGGGCCGCCGCTTGGTCCGCAACGCCAGCAAGGCCCAGGCGTGTTGGGCCCCGGCGATATTGCTCGTACGCCGGGAGCTCGCCAGCCGCCGCAGAACACAGATAGAGGCAGGAAACAATCGTGGTGGTCATACCCGTGGAAGAATCGGCAGAACGGCTGCCCGTGCCCCCGGTCGTCGGGGGCGTCGCAGTCCAGAAGCAAGCACCGCGGCGGGGGCCGCAAGGAGGCGATGAACTGCTCGGCCACGACCTAGTGCAGGCGAACCGCCTCATCCCGGCCGACGCGCTGCTCGAACCAGCACCGGGGCGAAGCGCCAGCCAGGGTTTGGTCGCTGCCTCCCGTGGGTTACAGCACCGGGTCCGAACGCAGCGCATGGGGGGCGTTCAAGGCCTCGTAGCCCAGCGCCAGCCCATGAACGCGCTGGCGGCTCAGCGACAAGGCCGCTTGCGGGCAACGAGCCGTGCGGCGCGGGTCGTGCACCGTGCGCGCCGCGCGCTTGGGCAATCCCAGGAGCCGGTTGGCCGGGCGCAGCAGCAGTGCGCCAGCGGTGGAGGGGAGGCGCCGCCGGCAAAAGACGCTTCCACCAAGCGGCCTTTGCCACGGGGAAAACGCATGGAGGCTCGATGATGATTCGTCCTGGGCAAGGCAGCCTTCGAGGGGGCCTTGTCCACCTTTTTATGCAATATTCGGGCTAGGCCGTTGGCTTGGCTCGGGGAGGAGTTGGAGGTACCAGCGGCGGGCTCGCTGGCGCCTCACTACGGGAAGGCTGCGGTGGAGGAGCGTCTGTGCGCGCACAGGCGGGACGTCCAGGTCGCCGGATCCGACTGCCCGCCAAAAGGAGCGTCTGTGCGTAAAGGAGAACAAAGTCGCTGGCGTGCGCTCCATCGGGTGCCGCACCGAGGCAACGGCCCGCAAGGACCGGGCCGACCGGCAGGCCGTGGTGAACGGCTTGCAGCGCCGAATGGCGGACGGCAGGCAGGCGCGGAGGAAAGCGCGCTCCCGGCGCCACACGGGTGCCGACAGGGCGTCCGCGAACGACGCCGGCACGCGCACCGACGAGGCCCGCTTCGACGGCATCTTCGTGCTGAGCACCACCGCCACCATGCCCCCGCGTAATGCCGAGCTCAGATACCGGGACCTGCTCCTAGGGCTACTGTATGCACACATCTTTTCCCGCTTGCGTCATGGGTTGGTGAAATGTGCCGTTTGTCCTGTCGATGCTCTCTGCTGTCTTGCCGTGTCAGGAGGGAGAAGAGAGGCAAACCCCGCGTGCGCCTTGTGGGGCTCTGCGGTGGGAGCAGGCGGACCGGTGTTTGCCTGATCGGCTTGTCGAGGGCGGGCCGCGTGGGGTGGCGGTGCGTGGGGGCGGCGGCCCGCGCGCCGGCGCGCGGGCCGCGGGGGCCGGTGTGTGAGGCCGGGGACCGTGCCCGTGACCAAGAGCGGCGCCAAGGCCGCCCTGCCCCCGTCCGGGCGCGGGGACGGGGTGCCTCTGCTGGCGAGTCAAGCCCCCCCGCGCTTCCGTGCCGACGGGGCGGGCAACGGTGTTGTCGGCCAGGCCCCGCGCGCGGGGGAGGCGGCACCGGGCCCGTGGCGCGGCGCGGGCGACAGGCCCCTTCTTGAACGCTCCGGCGGCAGCCGGAAGCCGTCCGGAACCCGCCCGCTGCGCGAACAGGAGAGCGCCCGCGGGCTTGCCGCCCTGCCGACCAGCGCCACCGTGCTGAACGCGGCGGCGAAGGTCCCGGGTGGAGCCACCCGTGAAGGGGACAGCTTCGAGAGGTGCGCAGGTCGCCCGGAAGGCGGGGACGGGTTGATCCCGGCGGCCCAGGCCCGCCGGCTGTGCGCTGCCCCAGGCCCGCGCTTTGCCCGCCTTGCGGGCCAGCCGCCGCAGGCCCCTCCGGGCGCTTCTTTGGCCCGCGCGCCCCGGGCCTAAGAAGCGCCCGGCCCGCCGGGGCGTTCGTTTCGCGGGCGGGCCCCGCAAGCCCCCCCCCCCCAACAGCCCGATTGACCCCGGTGTGCCCGCCCGCACGGCCGGCTCCATCGGCGCGGCGCGGGCAATCGACCCGCCCGCGGAGCGAAACGGTCGAGCAGGCGCGAGGGATAACGCCACGCTCCCGGCGGCGCGGGGTCATCGAGCAGGGTTTCCAGACCAGCAAGCCCCGAGGGGGCGACAGCGAAACCGGGTCTATGGAACCCGCGCCCTTCCAAACGCGTTGCGCCAGGACGTTTAGCGCGGGAGTATCATGCCTGCCACTCGTGCCGGACCGGGAGGGCGCCGGCCACCCCCCGCTCACGGAGGTATGCAAGGCGCCGGATCCACCGGTCCTTGAGGCCGTATCCGCTTCGCTGGACGGCCAGACCGCCCAGCCAAAGCACCCGCCTCCCAGGGGCTCGCTTGCCTGGGCGGCCTGGGGGTGCGCCCGTCTCGGTGGCTGGACCGGAGAGTATGGGAAACCGGGCCCTGGGGGCATGGTGCGCGGGCTGGATCAATTCCGGGCACTCCAACTCGGATAGGGCATCGCTGGAAATGTGTGAATCGAGTAGGCTCCTAGGGAAGGACCTGTTCAGATGGACGAAGACCCAGTTGCCCACCCGCCCACTCTCCCACTCCTGCGACGTCGCGATCCGCGGCCCTGTCTTCTGCTCCTGCCTCGCCCGCGTCCTCTAGCGGAACCTAGCCGACCGCTGCCGCGCGGCCGGCTAAGTGGGCAAGGGCTTCCAGGCCGGCGCGCGCTTCCGCCGCACTGGCGCATACGCACCGCCTCGGCTCCAAAAGCAGCGCAATGGATGGGGTACACCCGGCCATGCCGATGTAACTATATGTTCTATCGAATGTTTTTAAAACCACTGTTGAAGTTGGGGATGAGATTTCAAGGGGGAGTGGCTCCCGAGCCGGGCCGAGGCGGCCGGTCCTCTTTGCGAACGCTCCGGCAAGTTCGCGATGGTTCTTGATGGTGTCGAGGGCGTGCGCTTGGTTTCCAATACCTGCCCGGGACGCAGCTGCCCGAGCGAGGATCGGCGTGCGCGGCTCGCGCCTTTTTCGCCCAGCCCTCCTAGCCCCCGCACTCGCCCCGTGCTCTGATCGACAGGTTCATAGGGGAGATGTGCTTGCGGCATCTTTGCGGATGGCCGCACTGCAGCGAGCTCCCGAGCGAAGCGACCTTATCGCGGGCCTGTGCGGAGGTTGCCCAGTCGCAGCTTGCGGCGCGAAGGCATGAGGCCCTGCTCAAGGAGAACCTGGGGGACCACCTGATCGGTAAGATCTCGCGGGAGTCCCCGGCCCTCGAGGGCCGGGAGAAAGCGGGGGCGAAGCCGCAGCAGGCGGAAGCATGGGCGAAACGCGGGCGACCGCGCAAGGGTGAGGATCAGTTCGGGACACGCAGATTGCTCGAACGGACAGAGCAGGAGATGCGCCTTGAGGAGAGGCGTGCCGCCCTTCCGACGGCTTGTGCCAGGGGAACGAAGAGGCCGCCAAGGGGGGGGCGACCTGAACAAGTTGCTGACAAAGGTGCATTTGCTTCATCAAGGGGGCGGAACGCTCATTTGGGGGGAGATTTTGCCTAGCCCGCGCTCGAACAGCCCCCCGCCTTGCTGCCGCATTGCGAATGGGTTGCAGCCCCGCGCCAGGAAGCGAACGTTCTCTCTCCGCAGGACGCAGTGCTGCTGCTGGGCGCGGGTATAGCAGGCGCTGAGGGTGGGACGTCCAGCGCGCGCTAGGGCGAAAAGACGCGGGCATGCCGGTGCGCCGCTTGCTGCCGGTCAAGGACGGCACGCCAAGCCCTGATCCATGGGGCCTCCGGTTTGCTCGGCTGGCTCTGGCGGCGTACCCACGCGGCTTCAGCGCCTGGAGAGCCTGCTGGCAGGACCCCCTTGCGGGGGCGGCGCCGGTGACGGGAACCCCCTGCGCCGGTCATGCGATCCCCAAGTCAACCAAGGCGGCCCTCCCTAGGAGTTCGGCTGGAGCCGGGGAGAGCCCCGGCTCCGTGGGCCGCGCCAGGGCCGCTGCCAAGTCCCCAGGAGAGCACGGCCCTTCCCGCTTGGCGGGCTCGTGGCCAGTGAGACGAGGGAATGACAGCGCCGGAGTTGCCGGCAAAGCATTGAGCAAGAGGCCAATGAGGGGAGCGGCCTGCAGGGCCAGCCTAGCAGCTGGCGCGCGGAGGGCGAATGGTTTTGCGATACGCCTCGGACGCGGGAGAGCGGCGGGGCGTTCCGCAAGCCAAGCGACCCCGTGGAGGCAGCCCCTAGGCGCCGTACCTCCCGCCGTTCTCCGGTCGGCGCAACTGCCGATGGGCACACCGTCCGCCCCAACGGGCCGGGGCGGAAAGCCCTCCTCATGCCCGACTACACACGGGAGCTCAGCGGCAAAATTCTTTGACCGTGCCGAGAAAATGCCGCGCCACACCCGCACTCCCTGGCAGGTGGAAAACCGCTGGCAGTGGGTGCTCGACGTCACCTGCCGACAGGACGCGTGCCGCCTCAGCAACGGGAAGGCCGCCGCCGCTTGCGCCACTATCAACCATGCGGCGATCAACTGGTTGCGCCGCGTCCCAGACCAAAGCAGCCGGCCACAAAAAAGGCTCAGCCGCTTGGGACGATGACTACATAGCGGCCAGCATGAGGCAATCAACATTCAATCGATTCCCCTCCCGGCATAGGCGACCCCCGCGCCGTTATTATTCGGATTCGCCAGCATGGGGCAATCAACATTCAATCGATTCCCCTAGGGGTGCGACGCCATGGTAGGGCGCCAAGCTGCCTCTGGCCCCCCGCAGGCTGCGGGGGCCCCGTGCGCTCCATGCTCCCGTCGGCCTCCACGCCTACCAACCCAGGCAGCCCTTCCCCTGGCCATGATCACTGCCGGGCGTGTGCTCTCCGGCTAGGATATCATAGAGGCGGCCTCTGAGGCCAAGGAGAGCCGGGAGGTCAGCAACCGCCTTGGGCAGGGGCCGACCATCGCTGTCAATCCGCGTCGCCACAAGGCTCTCAAGGCGGAGCGGGAACGTGAGAGCGGGGCTACATGACCGTCCCGAAAGTGTCCGTTTCTGGCTCCGTTCCGCCGACGAGAGGACCAACAGCCGCCTCACGGACGAGTGCGGGGCCGGCAGGTCACGGGCTGCGGGCAGGCCAAGGTTGCCAGTCACCTCATGTTCGGTGTCCTCGTCCTGACGGGTGACCAGCTCCTGCTCCTAGCCGGCCGCTCCCCTCTGGAGCGGCCGGCCCCCGTCGCGACGCAGATCAGGTCCGGCGGCAGGCGTCCCGAGGGGCGCAAGGGGAAGGGGTGTCTGCGGCACGAGTGTTCCGCCAGTGTTCTCATCATCCCGGAGGAGAACACCGGATCGGTCTCCTGTCACCTGCCGAAGGCCTGTCCTGACTCCCGAAACGCCGGGTAGGCCCCATGGAATCCTGACAGCCAAGATTTTTGCAAGAGGCTCACATGGGAACAGTATAGAGCCGCCCAGACGACATATTATGTTGTAAATCAACGGCTTAAGCGGAATGCAGCGAGAAATCCCGGGGGAAATCAGTCAGAGGAAGACTTTATAAACTTCAGTGGTCATGGTAGCCATTAGCGCTACCCTACCGCTGCCCAGTCGTTGGTCTATGAACGTTGTTCGAATTGTCCGAAGCGGACCTTGGGCGGAGAGATACCCCATCTCGTCGTCTTCCGGCAACATCCGCAAGCTGCTCAAATTGATCATCTGATATTCGAGACTGTTGGAAGAAGAATCTCTCGAATTCGAGTAATACGGAATGGGGTGTAATGTAGTCCTCAATATAGTAATCCATACTGAATCTGCATCGTGACCGAGTCAAAACTGCTCGGTCTCCAATGGCAATGAACTGATTGCCAATCGACTCCAATTCTTCAAAATTGATTTTCTCATGGAGAGCCCATCCCTCCAAAATTTCTATTGCTTCATCGGCGTCATAATCATCGCCGATATAGTCCACAATGCGGGAATTTCTTAGGGTATCATTCCGTTCAATCAATGTGACCCCATCTGCTTCAAGATGAACCGTGCCCAGAGGAATTGAGCGGCCCCGCAGCGGACTTCCCCTATCGGGGGAGGGTGGCTCATAGGTACAGATCACTAGCTCGCCAGCTTTCTCCTCTGCCAACTCCACGCCAAGCGCATCTCTCTGATTCGAGGCTTCCGCAAGGGCTGATTCCTGGCCAGCGATACGATCTCTGAGTTCTGCCGTTAATTGATGGAGTTGTTCCAAAGTCTGTGCCTGCGTTTCGAGTTCTTCCCGTTGCCGGTTTGCCTGGGAAGCAAGTCGCTCATTGCCCTCAATTGCCCGTTGAAGCTCGGTTTCCGCCGCATCGCGCTGCTGCTCTGTCTCCACTAGCAAGCGCTTCAATTCCTCGGGTGTGTTCCCTTGCGGACTATCCACGGTTTCTTGCCACCGTCTCAGTATCATAATTTCATCCGGGGTCTCAATTCCGGTAAGGGATTTTTCCCAGGTTCTACGGTATTCCCTTAGCTCGACCAATTCCTGATCCTTCGCATCCTCCCTGGCCCGCTGATCTTGATTCAAAACAAGGAAAACAAGCATCAACAGAAAAAGCAACAGGATAAATATTTCTGCCACTGTCAGGCCCAGAATAGTACCCCGTCGGTACTTCATCTGCGCGAAGTTCTGTGATTCGTTGCTCATCAATTGATTTACAGACCAAGTGCTTTCTTAACAGGCGGTTGAAAAACCTTTCTGCATGCGCCAAATAGAGCGAAGCACACTCCCAATTTGTTGATTTCCTGTCAATGAAATGTCGAAACTCCGCCGTGTTACGGATAGCGCAGGAGTTTTATGCGCAAACTGTCAGGTTTTCCGTGCCAGGGAGGCCAGATGCTCGGCGTCCCTGGCCAGGGATTTTCGCGTATGTTCCGCAAGATTTTTCCACTCCTCGGCTTCCCTTGTCATCAACTGTTGTGCTTGCTCAAGCGTCTCTGAGCCGGTCTTGTAGTGGCTGTCTATATCAGTTACGGCATTCGCCAGCGTTTTCTTCAGCTTGCTGCAGTCGGATTCGAGCCGTTGGTTGATCTGGCTGCTGATTCCTGCAGTGACTTTCCTGTATTCTTCCGTTGCCTCCAACCGGGCTTGATTCATATTAATGGTCAGCGTGTTCTGGAGCCCCGAGATCTCACGAGCACCTTCTGCCACTGCGGCGATTGACCCGGCGACCGTACTGCCAGCCAAATCAAGTTCAGCCTGAGCACTCTTCATTGCCCTTACCAGATTATTGGTTTCAAGGCTGGCACTGGCGGAACTTTCTATCATGGATTGAATTGTCTCAATATTCGTGCGCATGCCATCCATAGAGCCAGCAATCATCTGACTGAGTTCTGACAATTGTCCCCAGCTTTTTTCAGCACCAGCAAGCAGGCCATTAATGTCTCCATAAATAGCTTTAATCTGGTTCTCGCTATCGGATTTCAATCTGGCTGAAGTGTCACTCCATACCTTGCTTGTCACCGCTATACCCTGGCTCGCCTCTGCCGTCATATGTCTATTAAATTCAGACACAACGTCCGTAAAGTTCTCGGATAAGGTCTTCATTTCCGTTTGAAAGGTTTCGGTTATCGATTTCAGGTTAGCGGTCGTTTGCTCGATTTGATTTTCGGTAAATTTTTTGAAATCCTCTTTAAAATCCTCGGATTGCTTTCTGATCGAGTAACCCGTGTGGGAAAAGCTGTCTCGCGCATGTTCGGAGCTGATCCTGAAAAAATGCACAAACGCATCTTCAGCTTGCCGCAATACCAAACGCAGGCGAGCCAATTCTTCCCGCAATCTGACCGCTTCAGCTTCATATGTGTAGTTGAGTCCCGGTTTCGGGATGTCGTCACTCTCAAGCACTTGATCGAACATATCAGCGCCGGTGTAGTTGAGTCCCGGTTTCGGGATGTCGTCACTCGACTGGCTTTTTGATCGTCCATTCTCGTTCGCAGTGCTATTAATAGGATTTTGAAAGAAAATTCTTGCGAGTATTCCAGCCACCGTGGAGATTAGCGCTACCCCAAAGTTTCCAATCAGTTCATTCGCCCGTTCGTCTACCTCAGCCTCAATATCAAGCACAAACAATTTCAGTAGTGCAAAAATCAGAGATACGAGCGTGAACAAGAGCCCCAGATAATACAAATTGTCGCCAGCCATTTGTCGGTCTTCGGTCGACCGATGCTCTTTATGGTAGTAGGCTCCAACCAAAATGATGATGAAGGCAGCCAAAAAGGCCGCTATCGTGGCACCTCCCAAGCCGCCAATCAACAGGCGAAGGCTGACTATCAATAACGAACCAATCAGGAATGCGGTTACCAGAATTCTGGTTGGACTCCACCACTCAATGGATGCCAATCCAGTTGGGTATTTTGCTTGCATTTAGACGGACTCCTGACTGATTACCGTTCCTCCAAATTCCTGCACAAGCTTGGTCCACCAGTAGTAGTGGTCCCTGGTTTGCCAGCGGGCATCGCGGCTTCGCTCAAGCCGGAAAATGCTGACCTCAACACCGTCAAGATTTGTTCCCAGATGGCGCAGGGACGATGTGGTCAGCAACTGCTCTGCACTTGGATAAGCCCCGTAGTGGGACAGTGATTCCGAATGCTGCAGCAAATCGGAAAACAGGATTAAATGAATCGAGCTGGTGGTCTGGGACTGCGAACGTTCGCTTGGAACATGGCGCGGCACGATAATCCCAAGCGCCTCAATCAAGGGAGAACTTGATTGGGGTGGCGATTCTTCCACAGCGAACATCTCGCGAATCCGGTCATCGAACAACTGCCAGCGACGTAGGGCAATCCCCCGGCCTTCGACCAGGTCTCGCGACCATTCTCGGGCATTAGGGTTAATTCCAGGGTTGCAAAGGCGGAGCGATGGCTCAAGTGAGCGCAAATCCTCAGCCAATTCGTAGACCACCAATTCTTCGCCCTGGGCCAGGAAAAAATCGGAATCCGGCTGTACCTGGAACTCGGGATTCATCTCCCGCAGCAGCCTGTTGAGTTCGGCCTGATGCTGCGGGCTGAGCGGGTCCGAAGTATCCAGTAGCAATATCGTGCGTCCCGCAGGTGGTCTGCCGATAGCACAGAGGTTTTCATCCAGACGCAAATTCTGATCACAGGCCGAAAGGAGTACCAAAATAGTCGGTAGGGCGGCCGCCAGCCTTAGCATGCGTAGTTTCTGTAGAGCTTCCCCGGTCAATTGCTTGCAGCCTGCTCTGGTGAGACTGGGTTGTAATCCATCGCTTCCTCCAATGTGGGGAACTTTGATCTATTTTCTTCGTAAAATCCCTGTAGGGCCGTGATGGCTTCGTATTCTCGTTTTTCTACGCTCTCCAAATTGGTTTCTTCAGGAATGTCGAATGATGGGGGGATGAGAATTTTCGGGTCTATTGAGGGTTCTTCAGAAAACCACGCTGGCTCCGGTTCGGTTCGGGTCGACCGATTCGCTGCGATGTAGGCTCCAAGCAATGCTCTCAAATCATGCTGATGCTGTTCCATGTTGACCCCAAAATCGGAGATTACACTCTTACCTCGAGCACGATGTGCACGCAATCTTGCCTGCTCGGCATCCAAGCGATGCAGGGCATCTTTTAGCTTTTCCTCATATTCCTTGAATACCGATCTCAATTGATCATTGGCAGCATTAAACCGGTTCCTGTAATCAGCTTGTTTTTCCTGAAGTAATCTGTGCTTTTTGCCATAACCAGGGTAGTGATCGTCTCTGTCAAACCACTTCCACGCCGAGAAACAGAAAAAAAGAAAACCGAGCAAGGCCAACAGCGCTGACTGAAACGAATCAAAGGCTATGACGCTCTCAGAGAATCTGGCAAAGGTGTCGCTGCCGACAGCGAAAATATCGGCACTAGGGTCATCAAGTATCGCCTGCATGCTGTCCCTGAAATGGCCGACCATCAGGTTGAAGCCGATAGCAAATAGTAGTAGCAAGAAGGCTAGGGAGGCAGAAGCGCACTTGATCAAAGGCTTGATGTGATTCAAAGAGCGAACTAAGCCACCCATCCACGAACCCATGAACAGAACATTTACCGAGCATATCAGACCCATCTGGATAGTGGCACCAACAAGCCCGAATGGATTTGCATCCATCAAGGAGGCGGCATTCAGGATGATTTCCAGAATGAAGAAAAAGGAAATGTATAGTGGGGAAGACTTGCGTCCTTCATAGTCTGGCGGTCTTATCAGGCCAGATTCACTCCGAAACCGTTCATAGTCGTGCTTGGCTTCGCGAACCGTTTGTTGCACATCTACAAGATCATTTCTTTGTTTGCCTGCTGCTTTTTCTAAATCTAGTCTGGCATCTTCCAGGGTTGTCTGTATGTTTCGTTTCCCGTGCTCTGACCCACCGAGATCAGTCAGGTCTATCTGAAAGTCATTCAGCCAATTGCTGATATTCTCCCGGCACTTACGAGCGCGTCTATGTGCCCAGGCGATAATCTCGTCTGGAATACCCGTCGGTTTCTGTCCGGCAGAAGGCCTGTTCTGCTCGCCGTCCTCCTTGGCCCGCTCTTCTATCTTGTGCTGCTTGAGCCACAGGCCCAGATCCAGAGTCTTGAACTCTCGTTTGATCGGATCGAAGCCGGGTAGGTCAGCCCATAGGTCTTCCGATTTTTTTGTCGTTGCTTGTCGCGCCATCGAAATAATGTAGCCCCACAGCACTCCGTAGCACAATAATGAAGGTGATCGTCATTCTGTAGAGCCTCTTGCAAAAATCTAGGGCGAGTCCCGGTATGTTGATGGCCTAGGAGCCGGGTGCACCATGCAATATGTTGGCATTTCACGTAACCAGATACCGGAGGCGCCCCAATATCCCTTTGCAAGAGGCCTCGCTCAGGAGGTCATCCATATGGGCGAAAGCGTAGGGCCCAACGACCCAGACTCGCGGTGAGAGTGCCAAGATCTAGGCTGACTTCATACCGGTTTCCTCCTGGGCTTTCCGTCTTCCTTCAGACGGCCCTTTCTCGACTGAGTGATTACACTTTGCCGGACAGCGTAAACGCAATCACCAGCGCGTAAATAGCCAGGGCCTCAATGAAAGCAATACCGATGATCATCGGAGTCTGGATGCGATCAGCCGAATTTGGGTTCCGACCGATAGACTCCATGGCGGCAGTCACCGCCTTGCCCTGACCCAGGCCCGCACCCACAGCAGCGAGACCGATGCCGAGGCCGGCTGCGAGGGCGATCATACCTCTTGAGGAATCGCCGTCTCCGTCAGCCGCGAGAACGGTTCCAGCGGTAAGCAGCATCATGCAAACCGCAAACACACCAGTTACACATAGTTTCTTCATACATCCTACTCCTCTCATGCCCCAATGGCGCAGTGTCGAGTCCGTATCCTCTTATCCTCCTCACCGCTTCATACTCTCTCCGCCACAGAGACAATGGATTTTATTGCACAAAGTTACTTCTCTTGTTCTCTTAATCATGTGCATCATGGGCCACGGCCAAGGAGACATACACCATACTGAGCAAGGTAAAAACAAATGCCTGTACAAGAGAGACAAAAGCTCCAAGCGCGTAAAAGACGACCGGAATCACAACTTTCGTCAGGTCCGTAAATATCTCTAAAACAACATGGTCGCCGGTCATATTCCCAAAAAGCCGCAGGGAAAGAGAGAAGGGCCGGACAAAGTTATCAATGAGTTCGAGCGGGACCATCAAAATTCCCAGCCACCAGACCGGTCCGACAAAATGCTTCAAATAAGCCAAGCCTTGTTCCTGGAAAGCGTAAAAATTATACGCGACAAAGGAAAGCACACCTAGGGCGAGTGTCACATTAAAATTGCTGGTTGGGGGAGAAAATCCAGGTAAAAGCCCGGAGAGGTTTGCAATCAGAATGAACAGGAAAAAACTGCCATAGAGGTGCACGTATTTCTGCGCCCGTTCACCCAGTACTCCCTCCGCCATATCGGAGATGCCCTGAGTGAGGAGTTCGGCCATGTTCCGACAGGTCAGCGAGTCATCGGGAACCGCCACATTATCTGCTGCAGCCAACTGCCTCTTTGCCATATAGGCAAAGAGAATAAGAGCGACAGAGACAATAAGGGAGGTGGCGATGTGGCCTGGGAGAAGGCTGAGCCCGGGAATATTTTCAACCCATAGAAAGATGTGGTGTTCCATGTTTTCAGTGCGGTACGCTCACGCAGGGCAGGCTTATAAGGCGCTCATACGTATCAGTCTCCAGATCTGATCGGTGAAATACAAGGGTGGTGGTCCTTTGACTTTCCCAAGCCGATTATCATGCAGGCAATAAGCAGTAAAGGGACCCCGGCAGCAAAGCTCTTGGCGTCAACGGGATACCGGATGAAGGCGGCGCTTAAAAGGAATAAATAGAATCCGACTTTGACAGTCAGCCACAGGGCGACATGAATTTTACTGCGCGAATCGGTAGGAGTGAGGGCGGCGTAGGCCGCTTTTTTGAGCAGCCAGAAGTTGGCCTGCATAACGCCACCGCCAAGTACAAAGCTAGGAACATGAATAATTTCTGTTATCCAGCCGATAACGGCACCAGTCCCAACTAAAGCAAGGTTCAGGACTTCTATTCTTCTCTCAATTGTCTTTTTCACAGGCAGAAAGGCGCTGGAGCACGATGAGCAGGCGATATATCGCCCCTGACATGCCAACGATCACCCCGATGACCATCAGGAGGGGAGCTGTGCCAAATTGGGTGTCTGCATAGTCTCCGATCAGGAGACCAGCGACGATGGCTCCGGCGAATTCAAACCCAAGCGCTCCATACCTTCCATAGGTGATGAAAAGAGAAAACGTTTCCGGCTTTTTCGTATGATTGGAGGGCACGTTTCCTCCGTGCGAACTCTCCTGAGCCATTTTGCCTCAGCTACTGAGGTTCTTCAGTACGGCTCTCGCCGCCCGGAGGGTTTCCTGGATTTCGTCCTCGCCGTGTGTCAGGGAGATAAAGGCGGATTCGAATTGAGAGGGGGGCAGGTATATGCCCTGCTCACTCATACCGTGAAAGTAGCGAGCGAACATTTCAGTATCGCTCTGGGTTGCTGACTCATAGTCGCGAACATGGTCGACCCCAAAGAAGATGGTAAACATCGAACCTATTTGGTTCACGCAGGCTTTGATGCCAGTCTCACGAATGGCAGCGCGTAATCCCTCGGCAAGCATATCTCCGAGCATATTCAGCCGCTCATAGGCTCCAGCGGCATGAACAAGTTTTAGGGTTTCAATACCAGCGGCCACAGCCAACGGATTTCCAGATAGCGTCCCGGCTTGGTAGACCCCCCCCAAAGGGGCGAGTCCATCCATTATCACTCCCTTTCCGCCAACCACGGCCAATGGCAGGCCACCACCTACGACTTTCCCCAGGCAGGTGAGGTCTGGGTCGATATGGTAGATCTCTTGAGCTCCACCCCGGGCGAGACGGCAGCCGGTCATCACCTCGTCAAAAATGAGCACGACTCCGAACTCCCGGGTAAGTTCCCGGAGGCCTTCAAGAAAGCATTGCTCGGGTAGGACGAGGCCCATATTTCCAGGAACAGGCTCCAATACAACAGCGGCCACTCCTTCTGGGTCCGCCTCCAGGTATGCTCGTACGCTAGAGAGACTATTGTACTCAGACACAAGGGTCATACTGCTAAAGGCCTCGGGGACACCTTGACTGTCCGGTGTACTAAACGTCAGCGCTCCAGACCCAGCTCTCACCAAGAGCGCATCAGCGTGGCCGTGGTAGCAGCCAGAGAACTTGATGATCTTCGCACGACCGGTATAGGCCCGGGCGAGCCGCAGGGCGGTCATGGCCGCCTCTGTGCCCGAGGAGGTCAGGCGGACCTTCTCAATGGACGGAATGGTCTGAGTCAGCGTTCTTGCCAACTCAATCTCTTTTGCCGTTGGGGCACCAAAACTAGTTCCGCTCTTCACCACTCGCTCGAGTGCCCCAACAACCTGCGGATGAGCATGTCCGGCTATTAACGGTCCCCAGGAACCGACATAATCTATATACTCACGCCCATCCGCATCAGTAACGCGGCACCCTTTCCCTCGGTGGATGAAAAGAGGGTCACCACCAACGGCCCGCCACGCACGAACCGGACTGTTCACTCCTCCCGGGATATATTTCTGTGCTTCATTGAAAAGTTTTTGCGATGCTGACATCCGAGTCCACCACATCTCAGTTGTAAGACCCCCCTGCTACCATCCATCCATACGGAGAGTCAAGGCACAAGCCACTCCCTCACAAATGGTCCGGAGTTATGAGAATCTTCTCGCTCTCCACGAACGCTCTTACTAGGGGTCGGATAACAACATGTGAGTGAACCGCGTGCCTTTTGACGAGAGACGTTTCCATAAATAAATAAGAAAAACAAGAAAATACGGATACGGTCTCCCAACTTTCCAATTGTTAGAACATCACATTGTGTTATGAGTTTGATTTTTTTTAGTGATATTCACCGCTTTGGGAAAAGCTCACCCTCCTTCTTGTATTCTTGAGAGAAAAATTTTAAGACGCAGTGACCCTATCCTCCCTGGCCTCGTAAGTTTTAAGCGGCATCTTGATTCGGATGGACGTGGGTCTCCTTCTCGCCCCTTTGACTGTGAAGTTGGTGAACGGGAATTTCCCGGGGCAGAAGGCACGGCAAACAGACAAATATGTGTGGATAACCTTGTCACTTGGCGGTCATTTCCCTAGCCTCAATAGGGATTTACCGAGTTGTCCACAAGTGTGGACAACTGCTGTTGAGTGGGGGAAGGACGCGGTATGCATCGGGTGTGGGAACGTGTGTTGAGGGTTGTTGAGGGACAAGTAGGAAGGACGAATAGTGAGACATGGCTGAAGCCGATCCGGCCCCTTGGGCTCAAAGACGATGTGTTCCATCTTGAGGTCCCAAGCGCACTCTTTAAGGATTGGCTACTCAGTAATCTTGTCGGCCCCCTGGAAAATGCATTGACTGAAATGCTTGGTCAGCCAACGCACCTCGTCTTGCATGTCCAGGAGAAACCCCAAGGAGAACTCTTTCCAGAAGAAGGGCAGGAACAGCCAGCCCGGAGAAAGGGGAGGGAGAGAAAAGATGGCCTGATTCAGAATTACACCTTCTCCTCCTTTGTGGTCGGTGGCAGTAATCAATTTGCTCATGCTGCGGCGAGGGCAGTCAGCAAACATCCAGGGAAAAGCTATAATCCATTATTCATCTATGGAGGGGTGGGGTTAGGAAAGACACATCTCATCAATGCCATCGGGCATGAGACATCGGCAAAACAGGGAAAAGACAATATTGTTTATCTGTCCTCAGAGTCTTTCACCAATGAATTGATTACTCATTTACGAAAGAATCGAATGACGGAATTCAAAAACAGATTCCGTCGCGCAGATGTTCTTATTCTTGATGATGTGCAATTTCTATCCGGTCGCGAGCGAACACAAGAGGAATTCTTTCATACCTTTAATTCTCTTCATGAGTCGAACAAGCAGATTATATTAACGTCCGACAAGTTCCCAAATGAGATCGGTGGGCTCGAAGATCGATTACAAAACCGTTTCGAATGGGGTTTGATCGCCGATATCCAGCCACCCGACCTTGAGACCAGGGTTGCAATTCTGCAAAAAAAATCACGTGCAAAACGTATCCCCCTCCCCGACGATGTTGCTCTTTTTATAGCCTCTCATGCAACGTCGAACGTCCGGGAGCTTGAGGGTGGTCTGACACGATTAGGAGCGCTAGCCGCCATGAATCAGGCGGATATCACCGTCAACTTTGCTCGACAGGTTCTCAAGAATTTAGTCACAGGCCAGGAAAAGAAGGTTTCGATTGAGACCATACAGAGAACAGTGGGCAAATATTTTGGAGTCAGCGTTGCTGATATGGCTTCAAAGAAACGGACAAAGATCGTTTCTTTTCCAAGACAAGTCGGCATGTTTCTCTGCCGTAAGCTTGCCGGTGCCTCCTACCCAATGATCGGCATGCGATTTGGGGGCAAAGATCACACGACGGTTCTGCATGCCTGTCATGCAATTGAAAATCGGTTTAAAAGGGACGAAGAGCTTCGCAATATTATCAATCGAATAGAGACCATGATTTATAAGTAGGCCCTTCTCACCTGTGGATAACCCTGTGGATAACCCTGTGGATAACCCTGTGGATAACCCTGTGGATAACCCTGTGGATAACCCTGTGGATAACCCTGTGGATAACCTGTGGATAACCTGTGGATAACCTGTGGATAACCTGTGGATAACTTTTTTGCTCCCGTGAGTTATCCACAGGGTTGCCGAAGTTATCCACACCCCCCTGTGGATAACTTTTCCATTATAAACAAATACTTAACCCACTTATCCACATATCCACAGGCCCTACTACTACTATATATAAATATATAGATATAATAAGAATAAGTAGTAGTAAGTAGAAGAACGGGGAGGAACCTCATGAGATTTCTTTATCGCCCCCAAATTCCTGATAGTCTTGCTAGAATCTTATAATACGATTATGAAGGGGGGAGGGTATGGAATTCAGTGTCGGTAAAGAGGACCTCCTTCAGTGCTTATATCTCGTTCAAGGTGTTGTTGAGAGACGATCCTCTCTTCCCCTGCTCTCCCATGTGCTTCTCGAATCAGGCCCCACGGGAGAGAAGGAGGGTATTCTTTCTCTCGGGGCAACCGATCTCGAAATCGGAATCCGCCAGCAGTGTCAGGCAGAAGTGAAAGCGTCAGGGTCAATGACCGCGGACGCACGAAAGTTGTATGAGATCATTCGTGAACTGCCGTCCGGCCCGATCCGTTTACGCTCAAGTGGAAATGGATGGGTGGAAGTCAATAGTGGAAAGTCTCACTTCAGAATCGCAAGCCTGGATCCGAAAGGATTTCCCACCATCACAGGAAAAAAAGAGAAGAAGGAGTCCCCATCTTCTTCCGATCAATTCATATCTCTGCCTAGCCCGACTCTACGGGAGATGATTGAGAAAACCCTCTTTGCAACCTCACCCGATGAGACTCGCCTAAACCTCAGCGGTGTCTATTTTGAAATCCAGAAGGAGGGAAAGGTGCGTATGGTTGCCAGTGATGGACACCGCCTGTCCCTTATCGAGCGAGAGGTCGATACCTCCTCACTGCCAGATTGGCCAAGCGTCATACTTCCAAAAAAAGGCTTAGTTGAAACACGGAAACTCCTTGAGAAGAGCGAGGGGACAGTAGACGTTGCTGTCGACGATTCAGTTGTCAACCTCAAGAAGGAGACAACTGAACTCTCCATGCGTCTGATTGAGGGGGAATTTCCTGACTACCAGCAGGTTGTTCCAAAAGAACATGCCCATCGTATTGAGTTTCCTCGTGATGAACTCCTCAGTGCTCTCCGTCGTATCTTGATTCTCACGACAGAACGATCTCGGGGGATAAAATTACAATTCGAGAAAGACAAGATCGAGATTTCTGTCAATACTCCTGAGTTGGGTGAGGGAACCGAGGAGATTGCAGCCTCATATGCTGGAGACGGATTATCCATTGGATTTAATGGGAGATATCTGACCGAGGCATTAAATGTCATGAATGAGGGAGATTCCGTCGTCCTTTTCCTGAAAGATGAAATGAGCCCGGGACTCCTTCAGCAGAAAGAGAGCCATGAATTTTCATACGTTATAATGCCTATGAAAATCGCTTAGTAGAAAATTGTTTCCGTATTAATCGTGCTTTGGGGAGTACATGCTCGAACAAGACTATGGGGCGGGACAGATAAAGGTGCTCGAAGGCCTCGAGGCGGTCCGCAAGAGGCCGGGA
This sequence comes from uncultured Binatia bacterium (SeqCode), assembly GCA_965116085.1. Lineage (GTDB taxonomy): Bacteria > Desulfobacterota > Binatia > Bin18 > Bin18 > Bin18. The sequence goes on along the minus strand of OZ220487.1, from coordinate 943,553 downwards.
ATGTATATAGGTGATACCGCAGAGAGAGGCCTCCATCATCTTGTCTTTGAAATTGTCGACAACTCTGTCGATGAAGCCCTCGCCGGCTACTGCACTCACGTTGTCGTCACTATCCATGCTGAAGGGCATGTCTCCGTCGTCGATAATGGCCGAGGCATTCCGACGGGAAATCACCCGACTGAGGGCATTTCAGCCGCTCAGGTCGTCCTCACTAAGCTCCATGCCGGTGGAAAGTTCGATAAAGGAGCATATCAAGTCTCTGGAGGGTTGCACGGTGTCGGTATTTCCGTTGTCAACGCACTCTCAGAAACCCTTGAAGTCGAGATCAAGAGAGCAGGGAAAATCTACTTCCAGCGCTACCATCGCGGCCAGCCTGACACTGAGTTAAAAGAAATCGGACAGACTCAGGAGAGTGGAACGAAAGTCGTTTTCACGCCCGACTCCCAGGTTTTTGGTGAGAAATCTTTTAGCTTCGACATTCTCTCAAGTCGGCTGCGTGAACTTGCCTTCCTCAATCCAGGTCTCCATATTTCTATTGTTGACGAAAGAGGGCTAGAGAAACGCCACGACTTCTTCTATGAAGGGGGAATTGTTTCTTTTGTTGAGCATCTCGGGCTGGCGAAAACACCGCTACACCGCGAGGTGATCTATTTCAGCGGAGAGAAAGGCGGAACGGCAGCCGAGATCGCTCTCCAATGGAACGAGGGGTATATCGAAAATATCTATTCGTTTGCCAATAATATCAACACGATAGAAGGGGGAACCCATCTCGTTGGACTCAAGGCGGCGCTGACCAGGACTATCAATTCCTACGTCGGATCACTCGGCCTTTTCAAAAAGGATCAGGAAAGTCTCCAGGGAGAGGATATCCGAGAAGGTCTGACTGCCATCATCAGCGTGAAAGTTCCAGAACCGCAATTCGAAGGACAGACAAAAACCAAGCTCGGCAATAGCGATGTCAAAGGGTTTGTCGAATCATTGACGAACGAAAAGCTTGGGGCTTACCTTGAGGAGCACCCGGCGGAGGCCAAGAAGATAGCCCAGAAGAGTTTTGATGCCTCACGCGCACGTGAGGCTGCTCGGAAGGCGCGTGAACTCACGCGGCGGAAGGGAGCCCTTGATTCCGGCTCTCTTCCCGGAAAACTCGCCGACTGCCAGGAGCGCAACCCGGAGAAAAGTGAAATTTTTCTCGTCGAGGGGGATTCCGCTGGGGGGTCAGCAAAGCAGGGGAGAGACCGGCGTACTCAGGCTATTCTCCCGCTACGCGGGAAAATCCTGAATGTCGAAAAAGCACGCTTTGACAAAATGCTGTCATCCCAGGAAATACGCCTCCTGATATCCGCTTTAGGGGCTGGAGTCGGGAAGGATGAGACGGATCTCTCCAAATTGCGCTACCATAGAATCATCATTATGACGGATGCGGATGTTGATGGCTCCCATATTCGTACTTTGCTGCTGACTTTCTTATATCGCCAACTCCCCGGTATTATAGAGGAAGGGTATTTATGTATTGCTCAGCCTCCCCTGTATAGGGTCAGAAAAGGAAAAACCGATCACTACCTGAAGGATGATGCCGAGCTCGACGATTTTCTGGTCGATCTTGGCGTTGAACATGTCCTGGTGGGGGAGCTTGAGGGGGAAGCACTGAAAGCATGGGTCAATAACTCCCTCCGTCTGAATAGTATTCTTGACCTCGTCGAGCGGAGAGGAAGAAGTCGTACCATTGTCTGCTCCCTTCTCTCCCATCCAGCCCTCTCTCCCACTGCTTTCAGTAATCGGACCCTTCTGGAGCCGGTACTCTCTACACTCGAAAAAGAACTGGCAGGCCGTGGCCAGCCCTCTTTTTCCATAGAGGAAGATAGAAAACTCGGTGGATACAGGATTATCGCCACCCAGGGGCTGAACGGTTCCGGACAAAGAGTGATCTTCGATCGAGACTTTATTGAGTCCGCAGAGGCTCTAGAAATGAAGGGACTGTTGAGTGCGCTTGCAAGTATTGGTCCGGCGCCTTTCACTTTCTCTGCGAAAGATACATCCCTCACCCTGGAGAGTCAGGAGGAGGTCCTTGATACGATAGTGACGCGCTCCAGAAAAGGAGTCGATATTCAGCGCTATAAAGGTCTTGGGGAAATGAATCCTGAGCAACTCTGGGAAACAACCATGAGCCCGGAGACGCGGACCCTCTTGCAGGTCAGGGTCGAGGATGCTTACGAGGCTGACGAGGTCTTTTCTACCCTTATGGGAGATGAAGTGGAGCCGAGACGGAAATTCATCTCTGAGAACGCACTCTCCGCCAAGAATATTGACATCTAATCCCACCACGTTCCCTGTCATAGTCAAAAAGGAATTCCCTCCATAATGGAAGACTCTTCTAACTCTCCCACCCTTCCCACTGTCAATATTGAGCAGGAGATGCGGCAGTCCTATATGGACTACGCCATGAGTGTCATTATTGGTCGAGCCCTGCCCGATGTCCGTGACGGATTGAAGCCGGTCCACCGACGTGTCCTGTACGCCATGCACGATCTTGGGAACGAGTGGAATCGTCCATATAAGAAGTCCGCCCGTATCGTGGGCGACGTGATTGGCAAATACCATCCACACGGAGATTCGGCTGTCTACGACACCCTTGTGCGTATGGCGCAGGATTTTTCGTTGCGCTATCCGCTCATTGACGGTCAGGGAAACTTTGGCTCGGTTGACGGCGACCCTCCTGCCGCCATGCGGTATACCGAAGTCCGCATGACCCGGATCTCCTCGGAGTTGCTTGCCGACATTGATCGAGAGACCATTAATTTCATCCCGAACTATGACGATACCAGCCACGAGCCTGCTGTTCTCCCAGGTAAATTTCCCAATCTGCTGGTCAACGGCTCTTCTGGAATTGCTGTGGGGATGTCGACCAATATTCCCCCTCACAATCTTGGCGAAGTGATTGATGCGCTTTTGGCTTTAATCGAGAATATGGGCCTCAAAAACCGTGACCTTATGGAGTACCTCCCTGGTCCAGACTTTCCTACTGGAGCATTCATTCATGGACGCTCAGGAGTCCGGAGCGCCTATGAAACCGGGCGGGGCATCATTCAAATGCGAGCTCGGACCTCTATAGAAAAAGACGAGAAGACCGGAAAGAGCCGTATTATTACGCATGAGATCCCGTACCAAGTGAACAAGGCTCGTTTAATTGAGCGTATCGCCGATCTGGTCAACGAGAAACGCATTACAGGTATTTCCGACCTGCGTGACGAGTCCGACAGGGATGGCATGCGTATCGTTATCGATTTGAAAAGGGATGTTGTCCCACACGTCATACTCAACCAACTGTATAAAATGACCCCCCTTCAGGATTCGTTTGGGATCATTCTCCTCGCCATCGTCGATGGCCGTCCTCGCCTCCTGACCCTCAAAGACATCCTCCTCCACTTTCTTGAACATCGTCGAGAGGTGGTTCGTCGCCGGACCGCCTTTGATCTGCAGAAGGCCAACGAGCGCCTCCACCTTCTTGAAGGGCTCAAACGGGCGCTGGATAATCTCGACCCTGTGCTCCACACCATTCGTCATGGGCAGGATCCGGCACGCGTGCGGCGAGCCCTCCAGGACCAATTCGCACTGACGGAGACACAGGCGCAGGCTATTCTCGATATGCGCTTACAGCGGCTTACCCAGCTCGAACGGGAAAAAATTCTTTCCGAGCACAAGGAGACGCTCGGTGTTATTGCTTCACTGCAGAGTATTTTGGCCAGCCCGGAGAAGATTGACGGCATCATCAAAGAAGAACTGATAGGTATTCGGAGCCGATTTTCCGATGAGCGCAGGACACAGATCCAGTCAGCCAGCGCAGATCTCTCAGACGAAGATTTGATCGCTGAAGAGGACGTCGTGGTCACCATATCCCACGCCGGCTACATCAAGAGAAATCCACTAACCGAATACCGCTCGCAGCGGCGGGGAGGAAAAGGAGTTGTTGGCGCAACAACCCGGGAGGAAGACTTTGTCGAGCACCTCTTCATCTCCTCTACACATGCCTTCCTGTTATTTTTCTCCTCAATAGGTAAAATGTACTGGGTCAAAGTCCATGAAGTTCCTCAGGGCGGCCGCACTGCAAGAGGAAAAGCCATTGTGAATCTCCTGCCGCTGAAAGAAGGAGAGAAAATTTCCACCTTTCTCCCTATTCGAGAATTTCAGGATGATAGTTTTATTGTCTTTGCGACCCGTAAAGGGCAGGTCAAGAAAACGAAACTCATGGCGTATGCAAATCCTCGTCGCGATGGAATCATCGCCATTGCTCTCAAGGCTGGCGACGAGGTGATTGGTGTCCAACTAACGGACGGGAAACAAGAAATCCTCCTTTCGACCAGGAACGGAAAGGCGATTCGATTTGCGGAAGGCGAGGTCCGAGCGACCGGCCGCGGAACTTCTGGCGTTCGGGGGATAACGCTGGGAGAGGAGGACGAGGTTGTCTCTCTTGAACTCCTCAACCAAGAAGCCACGCTTCTCACGGTATCATCTCAAGGGTACGGGAAGCGGAGCAGGATGGAGGACTACCCGCTACAGTCGCGTGGAGGGAAAGGAGTCAGTACGCTGCGCACTACGGACAAGACCGGATTGGTCTGCGGTGTGCTGCAGGTGAAGGAGGATGATGACTTGATGCTCGTGACGGATAGCGGCAAGATAATACGGATTCGGATCGCTGAGTTACGGGTGATAGGCAGGAACACCCAAGGTGTTAAACTTTTTAACGTTGGTGCGGAGGGGTACGTCTCCAGCATCGCATTGGTCGCAGAAGAGGAAGGCGGGGCAAGAAGAGCCGAAAGTAAAGAAGCAGTTCTCAATGGACAAAGTATGGAGGAGTAATTATGAGCATTCAGATCGGCCAAACGGCACCAGATTTCACACTCAAGACCAATAAAATGCAGGATTTTGCACTCAGTGAGGCAAAGGGGAAGAAGAATACTGTCATTCTTTTTGTGCCCTTCGCCTTTACCGGTGGTTGAACGAAGGAATTGTGCTCGGTTCGAGACAATATCAACACCTTGCAGAATGACGATACTCAGGTTGTGGCTATCAGTGTGGACAGCTCTTTCTCGCTTGACGCCTGGGCGGCGAAAGAAGGCTATGATTTTCCACTGCTGAGTGACTTTAATAAAGAAGTCTCTCAAGCATACGGATCGTTCTATGAAGACTTGATTGGTTTCAAGGGCGTCTCCAAACGTTCGGCCTTTGTCGTGGACAAGAGCGGGACAGTGCGGTACACCTGGATTACAGAGGACGCCAGCCAGCTGCCTGACTTGGGTCCCATACGGGACTGTCTCCAGAATTGCGGATGAGACGACATCGCATACGAAGGGCGGGGCTCACTCAGCCTCGCCTTTTCTTCCTTTCCCTCGTATCACCAGGAGAATGAGCAGCATGAGTGCCCATATGCCAAACAGCAATCCACTCAGGACCCACAGGTAGAGCGGACGGTTATTCCTTTTGGCCATGAGTCCACAGGCAACCCCGTCAAGAAAGTGAATAAAGAGCGTTGTCCCAACAAGCGCCGGAAAGTCAATAGTTTCATCAAGGAAACGTAAGCCGGTGAAGTACCCGAGAAAGACTGTGAAATCCACACGATCTCCCTATTGCTGACTGAATTGTTGCTATCGAATTTTCCTAAGCGGCATCTTACTTCCAGAGTATGAACGAAGAGAAGACGGTTTTCGAGAGGTTCTACGAGGCAAATAGAGAGAACCTTACCAACCTTGTAAAGGACTTCTTGACACAGGGGTGTATGCACGACATTACGGAGGAGACGTTTCGCGACGCTGCTCAGGCGAGGGAAGAAGTCGCTCGCAATATGGGAGCGATACTCTCTCTGTTGAATATCCCATCCAGGGCAGATTACGAGCATGTAGTCGAAAAGGTTGAAGAAGTTCAAGGCAATCTTCTTAACCTCAACATGAAACTTGATCGTCTCCTCGCGAAAAAAGACAAGATGTCTCGACATTCCACTGGCAAAAAAAAGAAGAAAAAATAGGAAGGGCTGCAATCACTGCGTGGTGGTGAGCCCCCAATACTATGGCATCGCCCATCCGCATGTGGCCCGAATCCGACCGGCCGCGTGAGAAACTGATCGAGCACGGAGCGGCAGCCCTCTCCAATGCAGAACTCCTTTCCATAATCCTTCGTACTGGCGATGCAAGTTCAGGACAGAGCGCGCTTGACCACGGCCGGGCCTTTGTCTCTCGTTTTGGTGACTCTTTCCGAAAACTGGAAGAGGCGAGCACAGCTGAACTGTGCGAAGTCAAAGGAGTCGGGCCGGCAAAGGCCGCGCAGATAAAGGCTTCTTTGGAGATTGCCAAGCGCTTCTCACAAGAAGCAATCCGCCGGGGCGAGTCGTTTAGTTCTAGTCTTAATGTTTTCAATCATTACCGTGAACAACTCGGCAACCTCAAAAAAGAGGAGTTTCACGTGCTTCTCCTGGATGCCAAGAACAGAAAACTTAAAGATGTGCGTATCTCAGAAGGGTCTTTGACTTCTTCCTTAGTCCACCCGCGTGAGGTCTTTCAGCCCATTATCCGAGAGTCAGCCGCGGCCGCGATTCTGGTGCATAACCACCCTAGCGGTGATCCTATGCCGAGCCAGGAAGATATCAAGATCACCCAACGTCTCAGGGAGGTCGGTGAAATTATGGGTGTCCATATTCTAGATCACCTTATTATCGGCAAAGGCCGCTATATCAGTTTTGTCGACGATGGGTACTGGGAGTGAGGCCAAGGGACTCAAGGGCCTGCACAGAGGCTCAGGCTCGCCGCCATCGACCAACGCCTGCCCGGGATCAACTCAACGTGGGCCGGGGAGCAGGAACAGTATCGCAGCCTGCTCCTCGGTCCCATGTCCGCCTGTTCGTCGAAACCACGGCCTCCTTGATCGACCTGTATCTTGAGGACAATGCAGGCGGCGTCTTTGCCCTCGAACCCGAAGGCCCGTGTATACTGCCGACGCTGTGCGCGGCGCGATGGGTACCTATTCCAAGGCGATGCGGGACCGATTGACGGCTCAGCATCTGGACGATGGTTACATATACCATCTGACCGCTGGCGCGTTTGGATCGCAGACTGACGGAGAACGCTATGGAATGGCTGAAGGAGGCCTGCTGCGTGTATGGCGACGGAACGTCGCGCACGCTAGAGGCGCTCTCCAAGGGGCAGAAGGCGAGGTCCGCCCTACTACTTCTGTTGTTCGACACCCGCCGAGGCGCCGCTCATGGTTGACCGGTCTGAAGAGGATCTCCACAACCAGTTCATCACCGAGGGAATCATTCCCACATCCTGCGGCAGGAAAAGCGGCGGCAGTTCGCCTTGTTGACCCACAACGCGAAGCCCCATTCTTCGAGACCGTCAGGGAGGTGCATCCCGGCGACCGTGCGGGTGCCGTACGGCGTCAATGTGCATAGCTAGTAGTACGACAACAGAAATGTCTATTTCACCCGGGTCGGTACGCAGAGCCGGTGAGCCGACGCCTCAAGAACTGAGAGGGCTCTTCCAGCCGCGCGGCACCTTCGCACCGACCTACGGTCGGTCTTCGGGTCGACACTCGGCAGTCTGGACCTTCGTCGGCTCAAGAAGTACTTCAAGTCGATTCGTCAGCAGGATGTTCCGGCCGACGCCGACGAAACGGGTTGGCGGACCTTGCTGGTCAACACCGAGATTACGGTCGGAGACTGCGCGAGTCTCTCAGGTACACTACCCTTCGGTCTCGTGCCGAATCGCTTCCTGTCGCAGGCGGGCATCGACGCAGCGGCTTCTCCTGGATTGGAAAAGGACTACGCGGCAATGAGCGGAGAGCGCTGCGCGGCCCAATGCCGTAACAAGGCCTCAAAGGCACCGTGCTGCAGCACCCGACCTAGCCGGACAACAATGCACGAAGCCGGGATGGTGGAGGTTGCACAGGTTTCTACAAAACCTGTGCTAGAATGGCACGTCATCATCCGGGGGAACCGAGCCTGCTCCCATATTATCAAAACCGTCGCCTGGCTCGTCATCGAATGACTGGCCCGAACGTACGCCCCCACCGTCACGGCCACCGAGAAACTTCACTTGCTGAGCGTTGATCTCGGTAAAATAACGCTCTTTCCCTTCCTTATCCTCGAACTTTCTCGTCTGGATACGCCCTTCAATATAGACCTGACGACCCTTGGAGAGATATTGGCCGCACGTCTCGGCCTGCTTGCCCCAGACCACGATGTTGTGCCACTCCGTGCGTTCCTGGCGCCCATTGTCCCGGTCCGTCCAGACATCTGTGGTGGCCACAGTAAAGCGCGCCATGGCTTGCCCGCTCTGCGTGTAGCGTACCTCCGGGTCTCTGCCGAGATTTCCGATAATAATCGCTTTATTCACCGAAGCCATGGAAGAACCCTCCTTGGCGGGGACCATACCAACCCCGTCTTTTGAAGTCAATCTGATAGACCAGAGAGTGGTGTGCATCGCTTTGGGATGTAACCTCTTATTTTGATTAGCCAAAAAATTTCAAACTGAGATACCACCAACCAGAGGGATTGTCGCCCCTCTCCGGCTCACTTATATTCATTATCTGCTGGTGTGAGGAAATGATGATGCCGAAGGCTCGAACTTTTCAAAGAGGAAAACAGATTTTCTTATTGCTGGCCGTACTCATCCCCCTTACTGGGTGGGCGCATGATGTGGAGACGTCCGGGCTCAAAGAAAACTCTCCCTTTATCTCAACCTCTCGGCACGGCATGGTCGTTGCCGCGAACGAACAGGCGAGCGAAGCCGGTGCCGCCATGCTCCGCCGGGGAGGCAATGCGATTGATGCTGCGGTTGCGACATCCTTTGCCATCAGCGTGCTCAGGCCACAGTCAACCGGAATAGGCGGTGGCGGCTTCCTGCTGCTCTACTTGGCGAGCGAAGGAAAAATCCTGGCGATTGATTTCCGTGAGCGAGCGCCGCTCAAAGCCACCCGAGACATGTTTGTCCGGGACGGAGAAGCCGTTCCTTCCCTGAGCCGTACCGGACCGTTGGCAGTTGCCGTTCCCGGCACCGTTGCCGGCCTGCTGGAGGTCCAACAACGATACGGCGGCTTATCGCTCGAAGAGGTCATGCAACCCGCCATTCGTCTGGCAGACGAGGGATTTCCGGTCTATACGCATTTGGCCCATGCCATAGCCTACCGAGCCGAGGTCTTAGGAGAATCAAACACAACTCGCGGGGTATATTACCGAAACGGTCGACCGCTCGGACAGGGCGACCTCTTGGTCCAAAAAGACTTGGCCAGCACCCTCCGCGCTATCGCCAAGGACGGCAAAGCCGCCTTTTACACCGGTCGGGTAGCAGCGGCAATTGTCACGGAAATGCAACGGATAGGTGGCTTGCTGACCCAGGACGATTTGGATCAGTACCGCGTGATTGACCGTACGCCTGTGACGGGAAGTTTTCAGGGAAGGCACATCTATTCCATGCCGCCACCGAGCTCCGGAGGCGTTCTGCTCATCCAGATGCTAAATGTCCTGTCGGGATTTCCTTTGCAGCAACTCGGTTTCCAAACTCCCGGTGCCACACATATCCTGGCAGAAACCCTACGCTTGGCCTTTCGCGACAGAGCCCGTTATCTGGGCGATACAGATTTTGTGTCCGTTCCTGTAGAGCACCTTGTCTCTCCCGCCTACGCAGAAGACGTACGGGCGAAGATCGATGTTTCCAAAGCCACACCTAGCCAGGGCATTCCGCAAATGCCGACAAGACCGATAGAGTCGACGAGTACCACCCATCTGTCCGTCATTGACAAAGAGGGCAATGCCGTGGCCACCACTCAGACGGTGAATCTGTATTTCGGCAGTGGGGTCATGGTTCCTGGAACCGGTATTCTGCTCAACGATGAGATGGACGACTTCAATGCTCAGCCCGACCGGCCCAACGCCTTTGGCCTGATTGGCAATACGGACGCCAACGCTATTGCCCCCCGGAAAACGCCGCTGAGCAGCATGAGTCCAACCATTGTGACCCGGGCCGGAAAAGTCGAACTCGTGATTGGCGGACCCGGCGGATCACGCATTATCAGCTCGGTCCTACAAGTCCTGCTCAATGTCCTCGCCTACCAGATGTCCCTGCCTGATGCCATGTTTGCCACACGCATTCATCATCAGTGGTATCCGGACCGACTGCATCTGGAATTCCAAACGGGGAGTGAATCGAACGGACTTGTCGAAAAGCTTCAGGCTATGGGCCACAACGTGAAGGGTGTGGAATGGGAGCCCGGCAAACGCTCCCGCTTCGGCAATATCCAGGCGATTCATATTGATCAGGAGTCCGGCCTGATAATTGGGGTATCCGACCCGCGCGGAGAAGGACAACCGCGTGGCCTGGACGCCGGGTAGTGGAAGGGGCTAGGATCAAGTCCATTTTCTTTGCGAAGGGAGTCTGCTGTGGCGGATCTGATAGACACCGATTTCTATCACATCGAAGAGTTGTTGAGCGAAGAGGAACGTATGGTCCGCGATGTGGCACGTCGTTTCGTGGATGAGGAGTTCCTGCCCAGAGTGCAGCAGTGTTTCCGTGAAGGCTCTTTTCCCATGGAACTTATTCCTCGAGTCGCCGAGTTGGGCTTTCTGGGAGTGACGGTGCCAGCCGAGCACGGCGGTGCCGGGATGAACAGCGTCGTCTACGGTCTAATCAGCCAGGAGCTTGAGCGCGGGGATAGTGGGCTCCGCTCATTCGCCAGCGTGCAGTCATCTCTGGTCATGTATCCGATTCTGACGTTTGGCTCGGAGGAGCAAAAGCAATTCTGGCTGCCCCGTCTGGCGCGGGCCGAGGCCATTGGCTGCTTTGGACTGACCGAACCGGATTTTGGCTCGAATCCGGGCGGGATGATGACCCGCGCCCGGCGGGAAAACGGCGGCTATCTGCTCAACGGCACCAAGCGCTGGATCACCAACGGCTCCATCTCTGATGTGGCCGTGGTGTGGGCCAAGCTCGAGGAGGACGGCAAGGAGGTGATTCGTGGCTTTCTGGTTGAAAAAGAACGCGAAGGCTTCATCCGGCAAAACATTGACGGAAAATTCAGTTTTCGAGCGTCTGTGACCTCGGAGTTGATTTTCGAGGATTGCTGGATTCCTGAAGACAATCTGCTACCGAAGTCCGGTGGCCTCAAATCCCCACTGATGTGCTTGACCCAGGCGCGCTACGGGATTTCCTGGGGTGCGACCGGGGCGGCCATGGCATGCTATGAGTGTGCGGTCGATTACGCCCAAAACCGCAAGATGTTCTCGCGGCCGATCGGCGGCTATCAACTCGTACAGGCCAAACTCGCGACCATGTTGACCGATATCACGAAGGCCCAACTTTTGTCGTACCGGCTCGGCCGCCTAAAAGACGCAGGTAAAATGAGGCCGGACCAAGTCAGTATGGCCAAGATGAACAATGTCTCGACCGCGCTGCACACTGCGCGGCTCGCTCGGGACATTCTCGGCGGAAACGGTATCACGGATGAGTATCCGGTCATTCGGCACCTCCTCAACCTTGAGACGGTCAATACCTACGAAGGTACCGAGGATATCCACCGCCTGACGTTGGGCCGCTATATCACAGGCTTGAGTGCGTTTGAGTGAGCGCCACGGCGTCTGCGGCAAGCGGACAGGTTTACTCTTCGGAGCCGATTGCAGTCGGAATCGGCTCACGCTCGCTGACCCTGCTCCGTGTGAGAGACTTGGAACGGTTGGTTGACCGTAAGGCCCTGTTGCGCGACGAAACGGAGGAGCCGCCATACTGGGCTCATCTGTGGACCGGTGCGCTGACCCTGGCCCGCTATATAGATAATTGTATTGACGCCCGAGACCAAACCGTGCTCGACCTCGGTTGTGGGCTTGGGCTGACCGGTATCGTCGCCGCACAGAAAGGGGGGCGGGTCACCTTTGCCGACAAGGAGGCTGGCGCACTGTCCTTTGCACGGGAGAACGCGCAGTTGAACGGATGCATGCAATACAAGACGCGGCTGCTCGATTTTACCCAGGATAGACTGAAGATTCGTTTTGGGCTCATCCTTGGTGCGGAGATTTTATATGATAGACTGACCTTCCCCGTCCTGGTGCGTTTTCTCGCCGCCCATCTTTCCCCCACAGGACGGGCCATGCTTGCCGACGCCAAACGGACGGATACTCAAAGCTTCTACCAGCAACTTGACAGAGCAGGATTGCAGTGGACCCAGGAAGAAGTGCCTGAGTGGGAAGACCATTTGTCCCTACCCGTCGCCATTGTCACCATACAGAGAGGAGAGGGAGGGGGCAGCGGTGACGAATAGAACCATTTCTCGGGCGATCGATATTCTCCGTCGCGCATCCGAGGATTGGGACGCTCCCGTTGTCACGGAAATGGCAGGGTTTTCGCGTGATCCCTATCAGGTGTTGATCGCCTGTCTGCTGAGTTTGCGGACCAAAGATGAAACAACCGGCCCGGCGGCCCGGCGGCTATTTGCCCTAGCCGATACACCGGAAAAAATGGTGACTCTGACTCCCGCTCAGGTGAAGAAGGCGATTTATCCGGTTGGGTTTTATAAAACCAAAGCGCAAACCGTGCTCAATGTCTCACAGCGGATACTTGATGTCTATGAAGGTCGAGTCCCTGACGATATCGATGAACTCCTGACCTTCAAGGGCGTGGGCCGGAAAACCGCCAACTTGGTCGTGACGCTGGGCTTCCAGAAGCCAGGGATCTGTGTAGATACGCACGTCCACCGCATCTCGAACCGTTGGGGCTATGTTAAAACAGAAAACCCGGAACAAACAGAAATGGCACTCCGCGCCATGCTGCCCAAGCGTTTCTGGATCGGCTACAATGACCTGCTGGTCGCATTTGGACAGACTCTGTGCCATCCAACCTCCCCTAAATGCAGTCTCTGTCCGATTGAGCGGTTCTGCGAAAAAGTCGGAGTAGAGCGGAGTCGGTAATCGGGTGGATTCGAAACCCATCTCAACTCGAACGAAACTGCTGCGGGTAGCTCTGCTGTATCTTGTTCGGGGGCTTTCCGTTCGGGCTCCTGTTCTATGCATCTCCCTGTGTATTTCGGACACAGGGAATGAGCCCGGCGGATTTGGTCCGCTGGGCGGGGGGGGGGGAGGGCCGTGGACGCTCAAATTTCTGTGGGGCGCCACTGGTTGACGTAGTAGGAGTGCGGCGAAGCTGGATTATGACCTTCCGGGGGGCGCGGGAACACAGTTTCCCAATTTGCAAACTGCGCAAACGGACCACCAACCCGTTGAATTAGGGGTTATTCAAGGCGCGCATCGGCGCTCAGCAACAATCCGATACAAGCTCTTCAAGTTCCGCAAGTACCTAGGGTCTGTTCACACTCATGTGGATGATTATGCATGATGCTGGTCTCCTGGCTGTAGGGACCGCACGCAAGCTCACTACGCCCGGATCGCGCCTCCTCTCCCGGTGCCGCGCGGCCCGGTCCGCCTCTCCCCTCGCCCCGTGCTCCCCGCCCTCTGGTCGGTCGCCGCGCAGGGCGGCACAGGGCGCGGGTTGCCAGCCCGCTTTGGCACCTGGCCCCCCCTCTCCCCCCGGCTGCCCCGCGGGTCGCAACCCGGGGGGGCTCGCCCGGGTCTGCGCGCATCTGCACCGCGAACAGAGCGGGCGCCTCAAGCGGGCGGCCCGGTCGCTCGCCCGTACCGTTGTCAAAGTCCCTCCCGCCGGCCCGGGGGCGCGCACACAACCGGTCCTCCATCCCTCGGCCGCTCCCGGGGCGGGTGGCCCCCCACGAGGCCTAGGGGTGCCGCGGACGATCGCCCGGCGCTCGCCTGCGCGCGCTCGCCCGGGCCCGCCCCCGCCGCCCCGGCGGGCCGCCAATTGCTGACTCGCCGGGGCCCGCCTCCCGCTCCTCCCGCGGTGCTGAGGGACCGGGCGTCCACGGGCGCCCAGACGCGGCCCTGGGCCGCGGCACTGGGGTATGCGCCCGTGGGGCCGCCGCGGCGCACCCGGGTGAGCCCTTGGGCGTCTGCCCGGGAGCTGTCCACGCGGCGCAATGAAATCGCGCGGGTGTTGCGTCGATTGCAGGGATGCCGCCGCCTCTGCTCGCGCTTCGAGCAACGCGACGTGCTCTTCCTTGGATGCATCGTCCTCGCCCTCATCATTGATGCCTTGCGATAGTGTTAATAGACCCTAGAGCAGATTCGTTTCATTCGGGTTCATAATACGAGCGGGCCTCCTTCACCCATCCCCAGCGTGATTCACAACATCGACCGATTGGGAATCCCTTACCGATTCAATCTCGCGCGAATTCGCTCTAGCATCAATTCCCGCGCACCGGGACGAGGCCACGCTTCGCTAGAGCGGAATCCGATCCTGTGGTGGAGTATCCGCGGCGGCGTTGTAAGAGTTGTTGCCTTCAGGGGGTAAGCAGGGTGGTGAGAGGTGACCGATGGAGGCCCCCAGGCCGTCATGCTCTCTGTGGCCTGTCGGCGCCGGGCCACCCGCAGGGGGCCACCCTGCCGCGGCGCGTGAGGCTGGCGCCGCAGGGGGGGCCGTGTCCGTGGGGCCCACCCTGCGCCGGCGGGCGCCGCGCGGGGCCCAGCCAGGGCAGTGGGCCAAATGGGGCGTGGCCCAGGTCGCGGCGAGGCACACCCGCCTGGCGCTCCCGCCCGGCGGGCCGCGGGTTCAGGCCGGCCGGGCGGTCCTGCGCCGCCGCGGGGCCGGGCTTTGTTTTCAGGTGCGGACGTGACGCCCAAGCAAGCGTGGGATCGCCCCGGAGCTGTAAACACGACCCCGCCCGAGAGCCGCGCGTAACTCCTCAAGAGTCCTGCCCCGCCTCTCCCCAAGCAGGGTCAGGAGCCCGCCGGCGCGGCGCCTCGCTCCGCCCCGCGCCGGCGGACGGCGCCGTGCTCCCGTGCCCACGCGCGCCGCGCGCACGCCCAAACGCGGCCCGGCTGCTCTCTGGCTCCTCCCTGCCGAGACCGCCGACAGCCCGCGCAGGCGACGAGCAACAGCAATCGCTTGCGACCTGACGGCTGACCTCTGGAATCACACATCCGGGGCCCCGTGCATCCTCCTCAATTCAGTCAGGTCAGATCACGCTCTCGTGAGCACGGCTCCTTGTCAAGGCGCCGTTCCACGCCGGCTATCCTCGCTGTCCGGGTTCACGGTCCCGCCGGGGTGGGCGGTGGCCTCGTCGGCGCGGACAATGAGCACGGGGGCGATCGCGGGGGAGGGGGTCTCCCGGTTGTCCGTTCTGCGGAACCGGGGAACATTTCCCCCCTCCCCCCTTGCCCTCGGTGAAATCACGTCCGGCACAAAGCCAAAGGCAAATAAGCCCGGCGGTTCCGGAAAACCAAATCCCCGCCGCCGATCTTCCACCCGCCCCGCCCTTGAGGAGCCCCCCCGCCGCCCGGGTTGTGGGGGGGCTATCCGAGGTGGACCTGGGCCGGCCCCGCGTAAAGCGGTGGGGTGGGGGCCCCGATGAGCTTTTCCCCCGGCGGGGGCTGCATCCCGCTGGGGGAAAAGCTCATCGGGGCAGGCGCACGACAGGCAAGGGAACAAGGGCCAATTAGGACTCGCCCACA
This sequence comes from uncultured Binatia bacterium (SeqCode), assembly GCA_965116085.1. Lineage (GTDB taxonomy): Bacteria > Desulfobacterota > Binatia > Bin18 > Bin18 > Bin18. The sequence goes on along the minus strand of OZ220487.1, from coordinate 928,006 downwards.
AGCCGAGGGGCGGGGGCGGGCCGGGGAGGCCCGACCGCGGAGAGCACCGGCGCCGATTCTCGACGAACCTCTTTCCCCCCGCCTCGGCCCGCCCCGGACGGGGGCTCTGGCCAAGCTCCGCCGAAACGGGCCAAAATCGGGCCGATCTCCCCCCGGCTGATCGGGGCGTGCCGAGCCGGCCGTGCTCCGGCCAGTCGTTGTCTGGCCCCCTTCCGCCCCCCCTCCCCGTGGGGGGCGGCCCGGAGAATGAGACGGGCCGCCGGTATGGACGTGTCCGCCCCCCCTCCCCGTGAGGGGCGGCCTGAATCATGCTGTGGCAATACATGTGCCAGTACGTCCGCCCCCCTCCCCGTGGGGGGCGGCCTCCTTGCCCCTTCTCTTGCACCACTGCCCCGCGGTGGTAGGGTATGGGCATGGGAGAAAACGATCTCCGGGTGCAGATGGCTCGGCTGGAGGAACGGATGAACACCATGCAGGCGGAATACAAGACGGACATTGCCCTGCTAGCCGAACAGTTGGCCGAGCGCGATGCGCGGCTGGCGGAACAACGGGCCGAGCGTGATGCGCGGCTGGAGAAAGAGTTGGCCGCGGTGCGCACGGAAGCGGCCCAGCGGGAGACCGCCTTGGTTGATCGGATGACGGTTCGGGTCGGCATCGGGGTGGCGATCCTGGGCGCAATTCTCGCCGCGATCCGCTATCTCCCCTAATGCGCCGCACTCTCACCATCGCGCCGCGGCGACAGGCCCCCGCTGGATGCGAGGGCGGCGCACCCTTGGAGGGGACAATTGGACGGAAAAACGGGTCCTGTTGTCCTTGCCTCGGTGCTGTCCATGCTGGTCTGTGTCGACGCTCTTTCGGCGAAATCGGAGGTCGTCCGCACTTGGACGAGGATCTCTTTGGACTGCCGCGCGAAGACCGACACCCTTGCCTCCCGATTGGGAGTCCGTCCAGACTACCGCGTCCAGTCTGACTTTCTAACCATGGCACGCTTCTGGACCAATCATGGGAGCGAGGAGGTGATCCTCGTCACGGGCAACCCGTACCGTGGATGGTGCTCCGTGACGGAATCGACGGGGCGATCAAGGCTGGCTGGCTTGAGACCCGCCCGGTAGCGACCCGTGGCCAGCGACCGGTGTTTCATCATCATCTGTCATCTGGCAACAGCCAGAGACACCAAGAGGCCCTGCTGATCAACGGCCTGATGAAAAAAGGAGAGGAGCAAACCGGTGACTACACATCGTCCGCGGAGTTGGACCCCTCCAATTTGCAGGATCTGATTGACGTGTCGCCAGAGATGATCAAAGTTGCGGCTGGTGTATCACTGCAATTCAAGCTGTCCGTTACCCCGGGAGACGGCCAAGAGGTCGCCTCTGAAACGATTGAGTCCTTGAACACACTCCTGGAAGAAGTAAGTCATCGTCTTCGCCTGAAGGCATAGGCTCACAGATTTTGAAGAGGGAGACTATGGCAGCCGACCATGAAAATTGGCTCACACTGACCCAAGAAGAAGCGCTTGACCCGGACCTCCCTATTTGCGACCCCCATCATCATCTCTGGGACTACCCCAATAATCGCTATTTGCTGGAAGAGTTGTTTCAAGACCTCGGGGGTGGGCATCGGATAACTCAGACGGTTTTTGTCGAGTGCGTATCAATGTACCGCAAGGAGGGCCCCGAAGAGCTGAAGCCGGTCGGGGAGACCGAGTTTGTGCAGGACCTTGCCGCCCAGAGTGCCAGTGGGAACTATGGGCCGATAGCGGTCGCCGCCGGAATCGTCAGCCTCGCCAACCTCGCTCTCGGCCTAGCGGTCGAACCGGTCCTGGAAGCGCACATGGCGGCTAGCCGTAACCGGTTTCGTGGGATTCGACACGCTTCAAGCTGGCATGCGCATGAGCAGATCAGGAATGCGCATACGCATCCGCCGGAAGGACTCCTGTTGGACGCGTCCTTCAGACAAGGGTTTGCCTGTTTACACAAGTTCGGCCTGAGTTTTGACGCCTGGATGTATCATACCCAGCTTGCCGACCTCGTTGATCTGGCCCACGCGTTTCCCGATGCAATCATCGTCCTGGATCATATTGGCGGACCGCTCGGTATTGGTCCATACGCAGGTAAACAAGACGAAGTCATGCGGGTCTGGAAAAAGAGTATTGCCGCTCTCTCTCACTGTCGGAATGTGGTGGTCAAGCTTGGTGGCGCCACTATGCCGATGTGTGGATTCGGCTGGCATAAGTGGGAAAAACCGCCGACTTCGGAGGAAATTGCTTGGGCAACTGCCCCGTATTACCTCTTTTGTATCGAGCAGTTCGGCATAGACTGCTGTATGTTTGAGAGTAATTTCCCGGTTGATAAGGCGTCGTGCTCGTACACTGTGCTGTGGAATGCGTTTAAGCGTATCGTCCAAGACTTCTCACCTGACGAGCGAGTGGCTCTCTTCCATGATACGGCTGCACGAACCTATAAAATCCAACCCGCTGCCCAGTTCCGGTAACGGCCCTCAGGCCGCGCCTGGCAGGACCTGATAAAAGCCATTGATCTGAACCAATTCGACCGGCGTTTCAAACAGGGCACTGAGCCGTGGGCTGGTGAAGATCTCTTCCTTTTCACCGTCCGCGATAACCTTGCCCTGTTTCAACAGGACAACCCGTGAGACCTCCGGTGGGATTTCGTGAATGTGGTGGGTCACCAGAGCCACCGTCTTCCCGACCTGCATCAGATGCCGAATGATCTCTATGTATTGAAAACACGCCTGCAGGTCGAGTCCGCTGGTAGGTTCGTCCAGGACCAGGGTTTCAGGATCGTTAATCAGGGCCCGTCCCAGGAGAAAGCGCCGCTGCTCACCCGTAGACATGGTCGCATAGGTTTTCTCTTGCAGGGCGCTGATCCCGAGCATGTCCAGGACTTTTTGCGCACGTACCCTCGCGTCGTCACTAAAACTGTGGTGCCAGGCGATATCTATGCTCGCATAGAAGCCCGATAAAATAATATTCAACCCACGGGCATGACCGACATACTGCTGCTGCAAATCATGGGACACGAGGCCAAAGCGGGAGCGCAGTTCCCACACATCCCAGTGCTCCTTTCCATATAGACGCACGTAACTCTCTGCTTGGGCAACCGGATAGAGGTCGCGAGACAGGAGTTTGAGCAAGGTTGATTTACCTGCGCCATTGGGGCCCAGGATGACGGTGTTTTGGCCCTTGTTCAGGTCGAGGGAGAAATTCTCGAACACGCAAGTTCGACCACGGTAGACAGTTGCATTTTTAATCTCGATAATTTTTTGCATACAGCCTTCCTTACTATTCGAGTCGCATCCAGAGGCAGTCCACCCCATCCAGAAACATGTGAATAACCAGTCCCAGGGCGACCAGTCTCAGCCAGTTTACCTGGGATATCACGAGCAGGAGCAGATAGAATGCAATGGCTGGATAGGAGTGGAGCGGATGAAAGCCGATGCCGCAGCGCTGCGGGTCGTAAATAGGGTCGGCGAGCAGATGGTCAATATCAACAACCATCGTGCCGACCATGAGCAGGAAGGCCCACCGCCACCGCTCCAAAGACCATGTCCGGGCGACCAGCGCCGGAACAATGAAATGGAGAATTATATGAATAAACGGACGCATCAGTTGTGAGTTTACTCTACTCAAAAGTGGTGGCCTTGCCGATACCGCAAAGGTTTGCCCCTTTCTCCCCTCCCCTGCGCCCTCCTGACTGACCCGCTTCACCGCAGCCCGCAACTTCCAGCAGGAGGATCAATCCCGTCAGTCTCCAGATTGTCGTTGATATAAATATGCCTCAGGGGCGGGAGATGCTTGGTCTACTACGATGTGCTTTGGAACCCGGGACCGTACGGGAATATCCCCCATATTGTGGAACACGGCCCCCCTTTAGAAGATGTCGAGGAAATCCTGTCTCACCCAGCTGGCAACGATACAAGCCGTCCATCAGGCCAGCCAATGGCGTATGGCTTCACGCCAGATGGTCGCTACATCGTTGTGGTCTATGAAGAACTTGACGGAACGCCCCTCTATCCAATAACCGCTTATGGAATAGAGCCTTGAGGAGGCAGTGTGACTCATCAGATGAGGTGGATTTATAGTCTAGCCCCGGCGGGAGAACAAGGGCAGCATTCCCATATTCGGGAACAAATCCGCCAGAGCTGTCCGGCGGGGGACCGCGCTTGAGTACACACTGGCGGTCCTAAAGGGGGATGTCCCGGAGGATGTTGAAAGTTTGATTGAGGGTGGCGTTGTTCCCCCGAGCTGCCGGCTCGGTGCCCTTCAAGCAGGCAAGGAAGCCACACCATGAAGACGATGCCCCCATCCCGCGCTGCCCGAGCCATAGGGCCCGCACCAGCAATGACCGACTCGCCCCATACATCATGCCGCCGGGCGACGGCCCCGGCAACAGGCCTGGGAACGGGAGGATGCGGATAAGGCCGAACGTCGGAGGCACCCTCGGGCGCTGCGGGTCGAGCACGAGGCACCCGAGGGCGCTCGGTCCCTCCTCGAAGGCCTCGACGAAACCCTGACCGCTACCAGGTTCGGTTTGCCGCTTGAGGCGCGCAGCTCCCTGGCGAGCCCCAACAGCATCGACTCTACCGCAACGGGAAGCGGGGGGGCTAGGATGGCCCGATGCTGGACCGTGGCCGGCAGGTGCGAGGCCGAGAAGGGGTTCCGCCGTCAAGGCCTACAAGTCGCGGCCCCTTCTCAAGCAGGCTCTCCTCACGCAGTGCCACAAGGATCAGCTTGACCTGAGCAAGGACGCCGCCTGAACACTGAACAGCGGCGCTGCTCAGGCAAGTTTCAACATCCAACGGGACATCCCTTCTAAAGGCTAAGAGACTGAAACAAGGCCTGAGTCTGATCGAAATGAAAGAACGTACTGTCATTGAGCGGTCAGCCTTACCCCGGCTGGAGAATAATGTAGCCGCTAGCCCAAGGGTGAATACTCTGACCCGATACGTGGTTGTGGTGGGCAAAAGAGCGCTGGTAGTGCTGGTGACAGATGATGGAAATTGAGCGGTCCTCAACTAAAGTTGTGGTCACTGAATACCTTCGGGCCGGGCAAGCGGGTCTTTCCTCCCACATTTCGGGCAAGGTCTATTACGGTACTTGGCAAAATCCTCAACCAACGCAAAGCCGCATATGAAACATGAACCTGCCATTTGAGTTGTTTGAAATAGCTGCCGGGCTGCCGGGCTGCCGGGCCGACTGTTTCATCTTTGGTCCGCAAACTCAATGGCTCCAATTCGCTCCCACAATAACGACATTTGACGGCTGCGGCCTTGATGATTTCAGCGCATTGAGGACACTTGCGCCTTGTTCCGCTTTGCAGAGCCTTTTCTTCGACAACTTCTTCATCTTCGCCCACAACCAAAACGAGGACAATGCCTAAAGGTCCTATAAGGCCCACCCCCAAAGCCCAGCTCCCTGCGTTTAGGCCTTTGTTGGCGGCAATTATCCCGCCAATGACTCCACATACAACCCAATATACAACCAAACTCAAGCTCCATAATACATCCATCCCTCTCTCCCTTCTCCATTATGCTCCCACGACTTGCTTCAGTCTTTTCCTAGCCACAAGTATGGACGTGGGGAGTACGGCTCTCGGGCCCCTCGGGTCGCCAGGTCCTGGAGCAGGGCGTCACCGAGGACGAGGGCCAGCATGGCCTCGGCCATCGGCACACCGCGAATGGCAACACAGGGGTCGTGTCTTCCTTTGGTGTTGATGGTCCGGGGCTGCAACTGCGTGTCGAGCGTCCGCTGCTCGCGGGGGATCGAAGAGGTTGGTTTCACCACGATGCGGGCCACAATAGGTGCGCCAGACGAAATGCCGCCCAGAACGCCGCCGTGATTATTGCTCCGGAAGCCACCGGCGTCCATTTCATCGTTCATCTCGCTGCCCCGCATGGACGCGGCGGCAAAGCCTGCCCCAATCTCGACGCCTTTCACTGCAGGAAGAGACATGAGGGCGCTTGCAATGGCAGAGTCAAGCTTGCCAAAAACCGGCTCGCCCAGGCCGGGCGGAACGCCGGTAGCGACCACCTCAATAATTCCGCCAACCGAATCCCGCGCTTTACGGGCCTGTTCGACTTCCTCGCGCATGGCCGGTACGGTGTCCGGGTCAACGCTGCGCAGCTCATTCCGTTCAACCTTTTCCCACACGTAGCGCTGCGCTCGGACGCGGCCGACTTGGACGACGCCGCCAACTATGGCTACGCCGAATTTTGCCAGGAGTTGTTTTCCCAAGGCTCCGGCAATCACACGCCCCACCGACTCACGAGCCGAGGCCCTCCCCCCTCCGCGATAGTCGCGGTGGCCGTATTTGGCAAAATACGTAAAATCTGCGTGGCCGGGACGAAAGATGTCTTTGATATCTGCATAGTCTTTTGAACGGATATCCTCGTTGAAGACCAGGATCATCATGGGGGTCCCGGTAGTTTTGCCTTCATAGACACCAGAGAAAATCTCAAACCGCTCTCTTTCCTGACGCGGGGTCACCAGCTTGGACTGACCGGGCCGACGGCGCTGCAACTCGGTATGAATACCGGTCTCGTCGACCTCGAAGTCAGCCGGAAAACCGTCGATCACGACACCGACCGCCCTGCCATGGCTCTCACCAAAGGTTGTGACGCGCAAGCTGGTGCCGAAAGTATTGCCTGTCATCGATTCATCCTAAACCGCCGAGTATTTTTCAGCCCGCCTCCCATCCCGAGTGATACTACCACGTGGGGCGCAACGAAAAAGGGGCCGATCCACTGGCCCCTTATCGAACGTACAGTGTTTGAGTGGATCTGGGCAGTTTACCGGTTGGACGCTACGTCCGAACGGACCTGAGCAAGACGGAGCGTATGTCGAGCGTCCTCAAAGTCGGGGCCGGTTGGCGAAAGATTGTCGAGGGTGATTTCTGCCGCGCGAACCGCCTCTTGGGCTTGGGCCGCATCAATTTCGCTGGCGTATGCGGCTTCCGTACACAGGACGGTCATCAGGTTGTCCACCACCTCAGCGAAGCCGTCACTGACCGCTAATGATTGGGTTTGTCCGTTTTGCTTATAGGACAAGCGCCCAGGCTGGAGCGCGGACAGAAACGTGGCGTGTTCGGGGAGTACGCCAAACTCTCCCACCGTGCCAGGAGCGGTGACTTCATCGACCTCCTCGTCAAGCAGGAGCCGCTCTGGGGTGACTAAACGGAGACGCAGGGTATCGGCCATAGTGCTCCTCTTGCTTATTCAGCCAAAGTCCTGGCTTTTTCCATCGCTTCTTCAATCGTGCCAACCATATAGAACGCCTGCTCAGGCAGGGCGTCGTGCTGGCCTTCTACCAACTCCTTGAAGCTGCGTACCGTGTCCTTCACTTGCACGTATTTTCCGGGGAAATTGGTGAACTGCTCAGCAACATGGAAAGGCTGGGACAAGAAGCGCTGGACTTTCCGGGCTCTGGCGACCGTGAGCTTGTCTTCTTCGGACAGCTCGTCGATACCCAAAATGGCAATGATGTCCTGCAGGTCTTTATAGCGCTGGAGAATTTCCTGGACCTGGCGGGCAACGGCATAGTGCTCTTCGCCAATCACGTTGGGGTCGAGCATGCGGGAGGTTGAGTCAAGTGGGTCCACCGCAGGATAAATACCCAATTCGGCAATCTGGCGGGATAACACGGTTGTGGCATCCAAGTGGGCAAAGGTGGTGGCGGGGGCCGGGTCGGTCAAATCATCCGCCGGGACATAAATGGCCTGGACGGAGGTAATCGAGCCATTCTTGGTTGACGTGATGCGCTCCTGTAAATCCCCCACATCGGTCGACAGGGTTGGCTGATACCCCACTGCGGAGGGGATACGACCCAGGAGCGTGGACACCTCGGAGTTTGCCTGCACAAAACGGAAAATATTATCAATGAAGAGCAAGACATCCCGGTTTTCCTCGTCCCGGAAATACTCCGCCATGGTGAGGGCAGAGAGACCGACACGGGCCCGGGCGCCCGGGGGCTCATTCATCTGGCCGTAGACCAGGGTGGTTTTATCGATAACGCCGGATTCCTTCATTTCCAGCCAGAGGTCGTTGCCTTCACGCGTCCGCTCGCCGACTCCTCCGAAGACGGAATACCCGCCATGTTCCTGCGCAATATTGTTAATCAGCTCCATGAGGATCACGGTCTTGCCCACGCCGGCACCGCCAAACAAGCCCACTTTCCCGCCTAATGGGTAGGGGGCGAGCAGGTCGACAACCTTGATGCCGGTCTCCAGGATTTTGACCTCGGTAGCTTGGTCGACGAAGGCTGGTGCTGCTCGATGGATGGGCGAGCGCTTCACTCGGTCGAGCGGGGCCCCTTCATCGACCGGCTCGCCTACAACATTGAGGATGCGCCCCAAAGTCTCTCCGCCAACCGGCACCGTAATCACATTGCCGGTATCACGGACCGCTAGGCCCCGTGAGAGTCCTTCCGCGCTGTCCATTGCAATACACCGGACGGTATTTTCTCCAAGATGCTGTGCGACCTCAAGGATCAGATTCCACTCCTTGTCGCTGATCGCAGGATTCGTCACCTGCAGGGCGTTATAAATGGGAGGGAGGGCGCTATCCTCGAACTCCACGTCAACCACCGCGCCCATGACCTGAGTAATCTGACCAACATTCATCGGTATGCATCCTCTCTTCAGTGTTGCATGCGCGAGACCGTGCTCGCCTTATCCTTTCAACGATTCGCCAGTTGCAACGATCTCTAATAATTCCCGTGTAATCCCGGCTTGACGGGCACGGTTCATATCCAAAGTCAGGCGGCCTATCATTTCAACGGCGTTAGTGGTTGCATTATCCATGGCCGTCATTCGTGCCCCGTGCTCGCTTGCCACCGATTCCAGCATCGCCCGATAGATCAGCATGTCGATATAGCGCTCCAACAAGCTGGCCAATAAAGTCTGTGGAGCGGGTTCATACAGATAATCCAGAGCGCTCTGGTCTGCCGTCTGTGGCGTTGACGCAATGGGGAGGATTTTATCCAGGGTCGGGACCTGAACAAGCGGCGAACGAAATTGAGCGTACAGGACATACAAGCTGTCGGTCCCGCCACTCCGGAACTGCTCTCCAACCCGCCGGCCAATATCGTGGGCCAAGTCCGCGGAAAGCCGCCCGTACAGATTGATATGCTCCTCAGCAATGGTGACGTCTCGGCGCTTAAAGTGGTCATAGGCACGGCGGCCGACGAAGATGAGGCGCACTTTTTGTTCGGCACGCTGTCGCAGGAAGGCTTCTGCTGCACGTATTAAGGAAGAGTTGAACCCCCCGCACAGCCCGCGATCAGAAGTCATCACAATCAGTGTGGTATTGTTTTCCACGCGTTCGGTGAGAAAGGGGTGGGAGAGTGTCTCCCCCTGGGCTGCCAGGTTCTGTAAAACGGCTTCCAGCTTCTCCGCGTAGGGGCGCGCGGCCAGCGCGGCTTCCTGTGCTCGTCGCAGCCGCGCCGCTGAGACCATCTTCATGGCCTTGGTGATCTGCTGGATGTTTTGGACAGACGAGACGCGTTTCCGGATTTCTTTCAGAGTCGCCATGGTTCAACTATTGTACGGAAAAGCTCTCGTTGAATTCCTTTATCACGGTGTCCAGCCGTCCGGTGAGATCGTCGTCCAACGCGCCCCTAGCCAGCATATCAGTGTAAATGTCCGGGTGAGAATTCTCGATGAAGCGAGTGAGTTCTGGCTCATACCGGGCAAGCGCCGTGTCGGGGATATCGTCCAGGTGGCCATTGGTACCGGCGTAGATAATGGCAATTTGGCGTTCGACCGGAAGCGGTTCGTACTGTCCCTGTTTGAGGATCTCAACCAAGCGTGTGCCGCGGGCCAGCATCCGCTGCGTGGCAACGTCCAAGTCGGACCCGAATTGAGCGAAGGCCGCCATCTCACGATATTGCGCCAAGTCTAGGCGTAACGACCCGGCGACTTGCTTCATCGCTTTAATTTGCGCATTGCCGCCTACTCGGGAAACGGAGATACCAACGTTGACCGCCGGTCGTACACCGGAGAAAAAGAGGTCTGACTCCAGGAAGATCTGGCCATCGGTAATGGAGATAACGTTGGTCGGAATATAGGCAGAGACGTCGCCAGCTTGGGTTTCAATCACCGGAAGGGCGGTCAACGACCCGCCACCCTGGTCATCACTCATTTTTGCGGCGCGCTCCAACAAGCGTGAATGGAGATAAAACACGTCACCTGGAAAGGCCTCACGGCCGGGCGGGCGGCGCAGCAACAAGGAAAGCTGACGATAAGCTACGGCATGCTTTGACAGGTCGTCATAAGCTAACAGAGCGTGCTGTCCATTATCGCGGAAGTATTCGCCAATGGCAGTTCCAGAATAGGGCGCAATAAATTGCAGCGGTGCTGCATCAGAGGCGGACGCGACAACAATGGTTGTATATTCCATTGCCCCGGCCCGGGTCAGTCGCTCCACGACCTGAGCAATGGTTGATTGCTTCTGGCCAATAGCGACATAGATACAGGAGACATCGCCGCCTTTCTGGTTGATAATCGTATCAACAATAATGGCGGTTTTCCCGGTTTGACGGTCTCCGATAATGAGTTCCCGTTGTCCACGACCGATCGGGATCATGGAATCAATAGCTTTGATCCCGGTTTGCAACGGTTCGGTGACCGGCTGACGCAGGACGATGCCCGGTGCTTTGACTTCAATGCGGCGTGTTTCCGTTGTGGCAATAGGGCCCTTGCCGTCGAGCGGCTGGCCTAGGGAGTTGACCACCCGTCCCCGCATGGCAGCGCCAACAGGAACCTCTGCAATGCGCCCGGTGCGACGGACCTCGTCGCCTTCTTTGATCGACTGGACCTTACCAAAGATGGCCGCACCGACGTTGTCCTCTTCAAGGTTCAGCGCCAGACCATATAGGTCATCCGGAAATTGGAGCAGTTCCCCTGAGGCGACCCGGTCGAGACCATGGATACGAGCGATCCCATCCCCGGCCGAGAGCACTGTGCCTGTCTCGCGTTGCTCGACTTGTTGGCCGTAACCCTGTATCTGTTGCCTAATGATTTTGCTGATCTCAGCAGCACGTAGTTCCATTCGTCCCTCTCACGATATTATTTGGAAAAAATATCCTGTAACCCTCAATGCTTATAGCTGGCGTGCTAGTTGATCGCCGAGTCGGGCAAGCTGTGTTTTGAGGCTGGCATCATACACCCGCCCTTCCACCTCAACGACGACGCCACCTAAGAGTGTCGCGTCTGTCTCAAAGGCGGGTTCGACCGTTTTCGCCGTGAGTTGGCCGAATGTACGCACAAGAAGCTGTTTTTCCTCTGCTTCCAAATCCACCGCCGAGCGAACCCGCGCACGAACCCGTCCCAAAGCTTTATCAAGTAACTGTTGGTATGCCTCGTTAATCGCGTTGACGTCCCGGAGGCGGTCACTGTCCGCAAGGACATGCAGAAACTTCTCGACAATATTGTGTAGAGAGCCTTGGGCTACCAACTGGGCCACCATGTCTTGGCGTACGCTAGCCGGAAGCGCTGGAAGTGTCAGGACTTTTGCCAACTCCGGGGCGGTCAAGATCTCGGCGACTTGGCCGAGCTGAGTTCCGATCACTTCTCCCGTTCCCTGCTCCTGGGCGAGACTCAGGAGGGCCTTGGCATATCGTCTAGCTGCCTGTGTTCTCGGCACTACTCACCTCTTGAATCAGTTGTTCCACGAGTCGGCGGTTGTCACCTCTCGTCACGTTTTTTTGGATCAGCCCGGTCGCAATCGCGACCGCCTGTGTTGCAACTTCTTGTCGAAGGAGACGCTGCGCCTCCTCAACCTCACGTCGGGCGATCAGTTGCGCCTCAGTCTTCGCCCGCTCTGCCATCAGGTGCGCCTCTCCCATCAGGCGTCGGCGCTCGCGTTCGGCTGCCTCAACGGCTTGACTCCGTAGCTGTTCTTCCTCGGCGGCGAGATTGGCTAGCTTGGTGTCATATTCCTGGCGCAGTGTATCGGCCTCCTCCTTGGCCCTTTTTGCTTCCTCAAGCGCTTGAACGACCGTCTCCTGGCGCTCCTTGAGCTTCCGAAGAATAAGGCTCCTGGTGAATCTCCGGACGACAAAGGCGAAGATAAGAAAATTAATGGCAAAAAAGCCTAAGGTGAGGAGAGAAGAGCCCTCCCCATGTGCGGCACTTGCGGCCCACGATAGGTCGGAACAGGAAAGAGAGAGAAAAAGGCTGCTGAAGGTGAAACCTAGGGGGGGGAGTATACGTTTTACCATACTAGGAGAGAGGTCTTTCCAGGAGTTTTTCGCCTATTTCATCGGCAAATTGGCCAACCTGCGCTTCAAGGCTCTGGCGTGTACGCCGTATATCCTCAGAGAGGCTGGCTCGGACGTTGGCAGTGGATTGTTCGGCTTCTTGCCGTGCTGCCTCAACCACTGAGCGCGCTTGGTCTTCCGCGTCCTTATAGATAGCGTCGACACGCTGTCGTGCCTCCGCCCGGGAGGTCGCGAGTCGAGTTTGATGCTGCTCGCCCCTGGCCTCGGCTTCTGCCTTGACCGCCGCCGCCTCTCGCATTGCCCCCTCCGTCCGCTGTGCTCGCGTTTTGAGCACCGCAAGGGTGGGCTCGAACAGAAAACGGCGCAAGTAGACCCAAACAATAAGAAAAAGAATGATTTGGGCTATAAAAGTCCAGTCTGGCGGGAAAGAAAGCACTGAAAAAAGGTCTCCTATCGATAGGGATTCAAAGTCAAAGCTGGATCAAACACTATAAAGGAAAAAATGAAAATAATGCCTCTGTCAGTCGCCCTATTTCTTTGCGCTCCTTTTCTTTTCATCCTTTCAAGCGCTGTACAAGCCCTTCTAGTCCCTCCTTGGAATAATATTCAATTTCTATCTTGCCTCCCTTCTTCCGAGAGATGAGCCTCACCTTGGTTCCCAGAGCACGGGTCAGGTCTTCTTCGACCGCCTTCAGATAAACACCCGTCTTTTCGATGAGCGTCGGTTTTTCTGGAGCGGACGCCTCAACTAGTGGCCTCTCCATAATATTTGACTGTGAGACAAGGGTTTCTGTTGCGCGTACAGACAGACCATCGGCCATAATGCGCCGGGCCATTTCCAGTTGCTGCTCTGGCATATTCAGCGCGAGCAGGGCACGCGCATGGCCCGCCGTGAGGGTTCCTTTGTCAACATTTTCTCTTATCTCCTCAGGAAGATTCAAAACGCGCAGGAGATTGGTCACGACAGGGCGGCTTTTGCCGACGCGCTGCGCAACTTGCTCTTGAGTGAGATGAAACTCCTCCATAAGCTGCCGATAGGCAAGGGCCTCTTCTATGGGGGTGAGTTCCTCGCGCTGAATATTCTCGACCAGCGCCATTTCGAAACTTTCTGCGTCGCTGACCTCCTTAACAATAACCGGAACGCGCTCCAACTTGGCGCGCTGTGCTGCACGCAACCGTCTTTCCCCAAGGATTAACTCATATCCCTGCGGTATTTTTCTAACCACCAGCGGCTGTAAAATACCCTGGCTGCGGATGGATTCCGCAAGCTCCGTAATCTTCGTCTCATCAAAATAGCGTCTCGGCTGTCTGGAGTTCGGCCGTATCTCGGAAATGGGCACCTGACGCTCGGCCGGAATATCGAGGGATGTCCCCTTGGGAATCAGCGCACTCAAACCCCTGCCTAGGGAACGCCTTTTTACGTGCACGGCAACGTCACTCATCCTTCACCTCCCTCCTCCTCTCCCAGCGAGCGGACACGCATTGTTGTGTGAGTGTCTGGTGTTGCTGCAATCGTTGTTGTGGGACCAAAACCTCCCTCTGCATGAATCCATTCTTCGGGCTCTCGTCTGAGCATCTCCTGAGCAAGGTCCATATAACTCTTCGCACCACGGCAAGAGGGGTCGTACAAGAGAACAGGTAGGCCGTGGCTGGGACTCTCACTTAACCGGACATTACGGGGGATGATAGACTCAAAGACATACTGAGGAAAGAATTCCCGTATTTCTTCGGCGACTTGATGGCAGAGCCGATTGCGCGCGTCGAACATCGTCAGCAAGAGACCCTCAATGGCAAGGGCCGGATTGAGTCTCTCTCGAATGATGTCGAGTGTTTCTATCAGTGACCGTAGCCCCTCAAGGGCATAGTACTCACACTGGAGGGGGATGAGGACACTATCTGCCGCGGTCAGGGAATTGACCGTGAGGAGGCCGAGCGAGGGCGGACAATCGAGAAAAATATAGCGATAGGCATGACCATATTGCCGAATAAGAGTCCGTAGACGATATTCCCTATCTTCGATGTTGAGGAGTTCAACCTCCGCCCCTATCAGGTCATGATTGGCTGGAAGAATGTCCAGTTTTTCAATGGTCGTCTTTTGGACTGCTTCCTGGAAAGTGCACTCCCCGAGGATGAGTTGATAGACGGTCGCCACCCCCCCCTCAGGACGAATCCCGACACCACTAGAAGCATTCCCCTGAGGGTCGCAGTCGACAAGGAGGGTTTTTGCTCCAGATATGCCTATGGCGGACGAAAGGTTGATAGCAGTCGTGGTCTTTCCAACCCCTCCCTTTCGATTCGCTATACAAATAATTCGTGCCACCCCCCTCTCCTCTCTCATCAATGATAGGAAAAATGCTTATCTCCTCCCGCTATACTTCATATCTCTCTCTCATATGCATGTATCTGCTATAGGCATGTGCGTCAATTTCGGCAAAAGGGAAGGAGTCGAGGAGAGGAATCAAGAAATTTTTTAAGCTTTTTCCGCGGAACATCCACTGGAAATAATGCCTTCCTCCATGGCTATACGGACCATATAAATTCCCTCCTGGGAATTTTTCCATAAGCCAACGAAACAGAGACTCGTGCCGGGTGTGCATGCGGAGAGTTACCTGAGGCTGTCTGCCATCTCCACCGAAATGTCCCTCTCCTATGAGCAAGCCGAGTATAACGCCGGAAATGAACGGATCATGTATCCCCGATTGGTGAAATGCCTCGGGAGAACGGTCATCCGATGTTGTTTCACCGTCATGTATCACGTGAAACCTCCTTTGTCGTCCGTGAGGGGGGATGTTGTTTCACCGTCATGTATCACGTGAAACCTCCTTTGGCAAAGAGTATAGAGTATGACGCAAGCGGGGCGGGATAGGCATAGCCCCCGGCCCAGGCGCCCCGCAGCCCAGCCTCCGGGCCGCTTGGACGACCGGGTCCTCTATTCCGCCCGAACCTGCCCGTCGGGGAAATCCCAATACCGGGCCGGGCCGCGCTGGCTCTGCGAGGCGGTGCGCACGCAACTTTTCGCCTCGCCCCCCCCCCCCCCCCCCCCCCCAGGGAATCGCTTTTGCGAGGAGCTTGTAGCGTTTGCGTGTGCGATGCCCCCTCCGGCCTCGGTTGCTGGATGCGAAAGGTGTGCCCTGGAGGAGTGTTCGTCTGTCTTCGCAGGGGTTCCGGATCCTCGTCGCCGCACGGTGCCCCGCCATGCGCTGCCCGAGATGCTGCTGCGTGCGCGGCGTACGCCGCGATGCGGCGGCGCGGCCATGGCGCGGGTCGGGCGGGCCAAGGCGGGGGTGCTGCGCCGTTGCATGCGATTTACACCACGGCAGTCCGAGCCGCGCTGCGTTTTGGGCCCTATTCCCCGCCCTGGATCCCGGCGGCGTGCCTTCACCGCTGCCGCCCGCGCTCGCCGGGGCCTCGGATGCCGATGTGCGCCACCGGGGCCCGCATGGGGCGCGGCCAGGGGCAGGGGGAGGACTAGTCCACCGAGAGGGCGGCGCTACCGAAGCTCCTGGCGATACTCGCGCTCACGGGCCGGAGCGGGGGGGGGGCAACGCGTCCACCCCGCTCCGGCCGCGGCCGGCCCCGCCCGGGGCGGGGCTTCTGTACTGGCGCTCACGGGCACTCCGGTCCGCCGGGATGAGGAGGGCAGACTTTCTCTGGCCGACCCCGCCCAGGCGGGCAACCTGCCCTCAGGTGCACCTGTTGCTGGCGACCACGGGCGCCTCACGCCGCACCGCGCTCTGTCCCGAGAGGGCAGGCTGGTGCGAGCGTCCGGCCTGCCTCTCGGGGCGGGCGGCAAGCTCGCGGCGTAGCGCGAAACGCCAACCCGCCCGTACCCCGCACCCTGCTCCTCCCTCAGGAGTGCGACGCGCTCGCCCGTGCGCTTCCCGTATGCCGGGTGCCCCTATGGGCCCATCGCAAACGGCCTGCCCTAGAGGCGCACCGTGCCCAGGAACGAGGCCCGCCAGTGCCCCCGCAACCACCACGGCCCCGCAACCCTGGCCCTGCTGTGCCGTCGCGCCCTCCACCTCGCCCGTCGCGACCCCTCCCACGGTGCCCTGCGCGGAAACCTCACGCGCGCCCCCGGGAACGACGCCTGCCTTCTCACCTTGCTCCGCGCCGCTGCAGGGCCGGCCCAAAAGCGATTGCCCTGGCCACCCCCGGTCGCGGACCGTCGTGCGGACGCGGTGCCTAGGGGATAATGAGCGGGCGCTCGTCGACTTGTCGGTGCCGGAAGTGGCCGAGCGGCGCCGAAGCCTCCTCTCGCTCTCCTGCACGGGAGCCGTCCGGCTCCAGAATCTTGCACTGTTGCACTGCCGGACGGGGCTGCAAGCGGACACCGAAGAAGGGAGGGGGGCCGCGCTGTTGCAAGGTCGCCTCGTGCTCCTTGTTGAGCAGCGCCGGTCGGCCCCCCCTCCCCCCCCCCCGTGAACCGTGCCCCGACAGGACGTCGCTCCCGCGCCCCAAGGGCCGCTTCCAGGGGAGTGCCTGCGGAGCGGACGCCCGGGGCACCTCTCCTCCCCGCCCGGCAGGCTCTCCGGCGTCACCAGCCGGGTGCCCCGCCCCTGTCCCCGCTGCGGCTTGTCGTCCTTGCTCTTGCCCAACTTCAACAGTGGCGTTTAAGAACATTCGATAGCACAGCGGGTTCCACCGGCCCGGCCGGGTGTCTCCACTCCAGTTCGTTTATGTTGGAGCTGGCCCGGCGGTGCGCGCCCGCGCGGCGCCAGCGCGCCTTCCGCCGCCGGCCCCATCTCCTCCCCGAGCCACGCCATCGCCCAGGAGCGAGGGGGAAGCCGGCGTCATAGCGGGCTGGGTGTGTGAGGCGGAACCCATCGCCCAGGAGCGAGGGGGAAGCCGCCCCCCCTTGATCCCGTCAAGCGCGTCGTCGGCCTGCCCCTTCCCGCCCGCCCGATCCGCCGGGGCAACACGCGCACGCATAGGGTGCGCGACATCGACCCCGCAGTCCCGCCTGCTCAGTAATTCCTGCCCGACCGCGCCCCGGTCCCGCCGCGGCTTGCCGCTTGCACCCCGGCCCGCGCGCCCGCCTCCCTAGCGTAAGACCAAGCGCGTGCACAGAAAGACACTTCCCCCGGTCGGTGTGCCCGCCTCCCTAGGAGCTTGTGCCGTAGGAACGTGATGAATGCGATACTAGACCCCTCGAACAGTGGGGTGGGGGTGTTCGCTGCCGACTCCATTGCGCCGGTATGGGCCTGCTCAGAGGATGTCGTTGCCGTCGGCTTTCAGGAATGGGATGCGGGAGAAGCATTGGGCGCTCTAAGGCAGCGAACGGATGGACGTAGCGGCCCTGAGGATGTTTTCCGCCCCGTCCGAAGGGGCTGGTCGTCGCAAGGCGCCGGAGGAGCCGGGGCTGCTGGGGCCGCTGTTGATCTCTGGGGATGCACCGGGGGTGTTTGCTTCTCGGGGGCGGGTGCGCCAGCGGGAGGAAGCTGGGGCGTTGTGGGGAGGGGGGGCGTCGGGCGTGCGCGTCGGGGGGGGGGGGCCTTTGGCCCGTGGTCGCTTGCCGGGACCCAGGTTCGGGCGCAGGCCTCCAAGCGCAAGGCGCGGAGTGACGGGCGGCGGCCGGCGGCGCGGGGGCTGGCGGCCGCGAGCCGGGGGGCTGGAGTGGGGGCGTCGGGTTGACGAGGTAGCGGCCGCGCGTTTGGTGGAGGTGGGGCGGGGGGCGGCGTAGCCGCAGGCGTGGCAGCGTCGGCAAGAGCGGGTGGCGGCAAGACGGGCGGCCTAGGCTCGTCTTGGGGCGCGGGGGTGGCGGCCGGGTGCAGAGCGCCACCCGAAGGGGGGGATGCTGACACGCGGGCCTCTGGGGCGCCCGAGGAGCAGGCCCCGGCGAACTGCCCCGCTTCGGAGCGGCGGAGCAGGAAGACCGCTCCGGCAGGGGATCTGCCGGGCGACCACGCCCCGTTGGCGGGGGCCGGAGCGCCCCCGTGGCGCGTCGCAGCGCCGGTGGCAGCGCACGGCACCGCAGCGGAGCGGGCGAAACGGGAGGCGCGGGGGCAGCCGGCTATGGGTGGGGGGCCGGCGCAAGGCGGCGGGGAACGCCCCTCGTGTCCCGCGCGAGGGCGCAGGCGGCCAAGCGGGAGCCGGCGACGGGCCATACCCACTCCGCGTCGCGCCACTGGCTTTCGGTGGCCCCGCTCAGGGGGGCTCAAGCCGGCACGGGGATGGCGACCGTGCCGGGGGCGCGGCCTTCAGCCAGGGCGCGGCCCGGGGGCGCTCATCGGTCGGGCGTGGATCAGCAAGAGGAGGGGAGGCGGCCCCCCGACCGGGAGGCGGCCCGGTTATCGGGCGCATTGCGGGCCAACTTGGGCCTTCTTGGGGCCCCGGACAGCTCCCCCGTGGTCCGAAGTCCGACAAAATCCACCCAAAGAGGCAGGGGCTGCCACTTCGAGCGATTGGCGACACCTCAGGCCAGCCAGCCGGCAAGCTCCTAGCCCCCTCCCCCGCTCCGCCTAGCGCGCCGCCACGCGTCATCGGGCTCGCTCTCGCCATACAAGCCAGGCGGGTCGTAGCAAATGGCCGTCCGCGGCTCTGGGAGCCGGGGCTGTGCCACTTCCAGCGCACGGCGGTCCCTCGCCTGGAGCCGGACGCCGTCAATCCGGCCCTAGCGATAGACAGCGTCCAGGGGCAGCGACTAGGTGCCTTGGCGGGCCAACTCGCGCACCGGGGGCCCGCTGGGAAAGCGGCTGGACAATCCGGGCCAGCCGCAATTCCTTGACGATGTGATTGGCGCTCTGGCGCCGCGCGCCGCACAGACGGTCCCAGCCGAGATGGGCGTAGACTGTGCCGCTGGCTTCCCGCACGCCGATGGCGACCCGGCGTTCCTCTCGGCCATCGGCGAGGTCCATGCCGCACGGTTCGCAAGCCGGTTCGACCCGCCGGGCCGGTTCGAGCAGAGCGGTGCACGCATGTGGCGAGAACCGGGCAGCTGGGTGGCTCTCCTTTGGGGTGATGTCCTCACTGATGAGGTGCGCGAGTCCTTCGCACCTCGCGCGTAGCGCGTTGCTGGTGCTGCCAGACCGCAGAGCCCGCCGACATATTTAGGTGCCGCCGCACCCGGACTTGCCAATCTCGCCTTTGGGGGGCCGCCCGCCTGTCAACCAAGAAATCTTGCTAGGGCACTCCCAGCGCAGTTTTCCCGAATCAGACGCCAAAAGGCCCACCATTGCCGGACTTCCGAAGCCCAACAATACTAAAAATGTCTGAAGTCAAGAAATGTTCTTCTCCTATGAGCAAGCCGAGTATAACGCCGGAAATGAACGGATCATGTATCCCCGATTGGTGAAATGCCTCGGGAGAACGGTCATCCGATGTTGTTTCACCGTCATGTATCACGTGAAACTTGCTTTGGCAAAGAATATTACGCTCCGCTTTCCTCCGTCGAGGGAAGTTGAGTAGAGATGTGTGGAGCGAAGAAGGAATCCGAGTTGAGCTATAGGATCTGCCAATTTTCTGCTCTCCTCTGGGGCTTTTGGCCCTTTCATGGCGACAGCAAGACCGTCTTCCGCGACAAAGGGGCGCGCTATTTGTAAGAAGTGGGGTATATTCCAGGTCGCCCTTGATATGACAATCTGAAAATTTCTTTGAAACGCAGCTTCTTTGGCTAAACTTTCCGCCCTCCTCTCGTACACATCAACATTTTCTATTTTTGCCTCTCTTACAACATGCCTGAGAAAATTTGCACGCTTCCTACGGACTTCAACTAATGTCGAGTGTCTTTTGGGTTGCACTATGGCAAGAATCAGCCCCGGCAGCCCGGCTCCACTACCAAGGTCAAGGAGGCGTCCACAGTGCGGGAGGAAGGGGGCGGCCGCGATCGAATCAAGGATATGGGTTCGTATGAGCGTCGCCTCGTCCCATTGCGAGACGAGATTGAAAACTTGGGCCCAGCGTTGCAACTCTTCTACGTACAGGGAAAGGATACGGATATCATGCGAGGATAGAGGCGACCCCAATGCGAGTGCCCCCTGCTCAAGAAGGTCAATGGATCTCCCGTCCATTTTCCACTAAGGGGTAGCTGTACGTTTCAGGTGAATAGCTAGTAGCGATATGGCTGCGGGCGTGACTCCCGGGATACGTGACGCCTGACCTAGCGAGCGAGGACGTAATGTCAGGAGTTTTTCTGTGACTTCGTTTGAGAGGCCGTGGACATTGGTGTAATCCACATCACTGGGAATAAGAGCCTCTTCCATATGTCGGACCCTGTTTACCCCTTCTTCCTGCCGTCGTATATAGCCGGCATACTTCACCTCTATCTCCACTTCGGCCCCAACTCCTGTGGAGAGGGGAGTCGGAGACAGGCTGATGGACTGGACATCCCCGAAGGACAATTCAGGGCGACGGAGCAATTTCGCGAGTGATGTCGGTGTTTTGATCTCTGCCGTGCCTAACGCAGATAAGCGGGTATTCACAGCGTCGTTTGGGGTCAGTATCGTGCCCTCTAGACGCTGGACCTCTCGTACAATCTCGTCTTTTTTCCTCAGCGTCCGTTCGGCCGATCTTCCATCTATGAGCCCGATTCTCCGCCCGAACCCGCTCAGCCTCACATCTGCATTGTCTTCCCTGAGCAAGAGCCGATGCTCGGCACGAGACGTAAACATCCGGTAGGGCTCTCCTCCTACCCCTTTCACGACTAAATCGTCTATAAGAACGCCGATATAAGCTTGATCGCGGGAAAAGATGAGGGGGGGGACGCCCCGAACCTGCATTGTCGCGTTAATCCCAGCCATTAATCCCTGTGCCGCCGCCTCCTCATAGCCCGTCGTCCCGTTAATCTGCCCGGCGAAGTAGAGGCCCGATATCAGTTTTGTTTCCAAAGTCTGCGTGAGTTGGGTCGGGTCGGCGTAGTCATATTCAATGGCATAGCCGGGGCGCATGATCTCCGCGTTCTCCAGCCCTCGTATTGAACGGACCATGGCGAGCTGTACATCCAGTGGCAGGCTGGTAGAAAGGCCGCTCGGATAGACTTCGACGGTGTCTCGCCCCTCCGGTTCGAGAAAAATTTGGTGACGTGACTTCTCTTTGAAACGAATGACTTTATCCTCAATCGAGGGACAATAACGCGGCCCTCTGCTGTCAATCACACCGGAATACAGGGGGGAGCGATCAAGTCCTGCGGCAATAGTCTGGTGCGTCTTCTCATTTGTATACGTTATATGGCACGGCAATTGTTCCCGGGTCATTGCCTCCGTTGAGAAGGACAAGGCCGGTGGAGGGGCATCTCCGTACTGGGGTTCCAAAATGTCGTAATTGATGGTTCGCTTGTCCAAACGCGGACAGGTGCCAGTTTTGAGCCGCCCAATATGAAAACCCAGTTCGCTCAAATGGCCGCTTAATCCTTCAACAGCAAAGTCCCCCGCCCGTCCCGCTGCGTAATTTTTGAGGCCAACGTGTATGAGACCCTTGAGAAAGGTTCCGGTCGTCAGAAGAACGGCCTGTGCCGAGAAGGACTCGCCTATCTGAGTGATCACTCCTCTGATTCGGCTGTTCTCAACCCTGAGGCGTTCCACACTGCCCTGGCGCAGGGTGAGATTGGGTGTGGTTTCAGCCACTCTCTTCATGCGCTGCCGATAGCGGGCCTTATCCGCTTGCGCACGCGTTGCGCGAACGGCCGGGCCTTTGCGTGTATTCAAGACACGGAACTGAATACCTGTCTCATCAATGGCGCGAGCCATTTCCCCGCCGAGCGCGTCAATCTCCCGCACCAAATGGCTTTTGCCCATCCCTCCAATAGCTGGATTGCATGACATCTGACCGATGTGATCAAGGTTCAGCGTCAGCATCAGAGTCTTGCTGCCAAGACGTGCCGCCGCCAGTGCCGCCTCGATACCGGCATGGCCAGCGCCAACAACGATCACATCATAGTCCATGGGGCTTCACCTATTTCCCAATGCAGAAATCTTGAAACACGCGGTCGAGTATCTCCTCGCTACTGACTTGGCCCGCTATGGCGCCAATATGGTCCAGGCTGGCGCGGAGATCAACAGCGATCAGGTCGAGGGGGAGACCGGTCGCTAACCCCTGCTCTGCACCCGTGAGGCTTTCCGCCGCTTTTTCCAGGGCAACTTTATGCCGTATCTTCGTAATCAGAACCCCCTTATACGGCGGATCTTTGCCGGGTCCTCCAGACTGTTTCTTCCCCAGAGCGACTTCTTGTATGCTGTCTCCTAAGTCGCTCATCCCGGTCCCATACAGCGTGGCGATGCGAAGAAGAGGGAATGTGTCAGCGGCCTTATATGATTGCGGGGGCACGTTTCCTCTTTGATGTGCTTTCGTATCAAGATTGTCTAGCAAAGAGGTCACATCCAACTTCTGAGGGAGATCACTCTTATTCCCCACCAGGATGAACTTTTTGCCTTTGATCTTTTCACAGATGAAGGCGTCGTCCGTATCAAAGGGGCGGGAGAGGTCGAAGAGCGCTAAGATAATTTCGGCCTGTTTAATGTTGGACAGGCTGCGCTCGATGCCGATCCTCTCGATCTCACCCGTTGCTCGACGAATTCCAGCAGTGTCCCGCACGACGAGGGGGACTCCGTTCACGCTCACGGATTCCTCGAGTACATCCCGTGTCGTACCGGGGATCTCGGTGACAATGGCTCGCTCTAGGCCTGCTAGTAGGTTAAGCAGGCTCGACTTTCCGACATTCGGCTTCCCAATAATCGCGGTCCTGATCCCCTCGCGATAGATTTTTCCTTGGGAGAAAGTCGCTGCGAGTGCTTCTATATCGCTCCGAATCGAAGAGAAAGCTGAGCGAAGTTCGTTTCGGCTGTGTTCAGGGATGTCGTCTTCGGGGAAATCGATAAAAGCCTCTAGGTAAGCCGTCTGGGTCATGAGGCGATCCCGAATGGCTGAACATGTTTGGGAGAGGCGGCCGGATAAGTCATCACAGGCAAGATGTAGGCCCGTCTCATTATTCGCATGAATGACATCAAGCACAGCCTCGGCCTGTATGAGATCGAGGCGGCCGTTGAGAAAGGCGCGTTTGGTAAACTCACCGGGCTGGGCGAGGCGAGCCCCCTGATTGAGGATCGTTTCCAATACCCGATGATTCAGGAAACTGCCGCCATGGAGGTGCAACTCCGCGATATGCTCACCCGTATAGCTATGGGGTGCACGCATCAGGATCAGGCCGGCGTGGTCAATTGGTCGCCCGTTCGGCTGATCCTGAATCTTACCAAGATAGAAATGGTGAGAATGGAGTTGTTCCCAAGGCGTTCGGGGGAGAAAGAGCTGTCTGACGATGCTTTCCGTGTCCGCGCCACTAACTCGGATAACGGCGATCCCACCATGGCCTGGGGGGGTCGCAATAGCGGCAATCGTATCATGCTCGTACACAATAGGTCACGAGCGAGCCGCCCGCCGGTCGCGCTCACGGCGAGGACTGCCGGCTTCCTCGGGAACAATGGAAAGGCGACGGAAATATCCACGGCCCATACTTTTTGTCACTACAAGAGGGTCGCCTTCAAGCGCTAGATGGACGACGCGACGGTCTCGTGGGCTCAATGGGTTCAAGGTAACGGTCTTCCGCCGTCGCTTGGCCCGCTCGCTCAAACGGAGGGCCAAGCTTTCAAGACTCTGACGGCGCCGTTCACGGTAGTCCTCGGCGTCCAAGATGAGGTGCGCCTCCCCCTCTTCTCCACGGGCGACCATACGGTTGAGCAGATATTCTAGGGCATCAAGCGTCTGCCCCTTCCGTCCAATGAGCAGGCCGTCGGCAGTATTCTCAAGAGTGATCACGGCTTCCGTTCCTTGGAAATTGAGTGAGACTGGAGCTTCTACGCCCATGAGACGAAGGATTTCTGAGAGTATTTGACAGGCCTTTTCTCCCGTCTCCCTGGGAACGGGCTGAGCGGCTGATTCTCCAGAAGGAGTACGCTGGCGTGTTCCTCTCCCCCTCTCCTGGGAAGATGTGTCGATAGCGGACGGATACGCAGGTTTGGGCTCCTGAACGGAAACAGGATTTCTCAGCGTCGCTCGAACGCGTGCCTTCCTCCCGCCAATACCGAGGAAACCCTTTGTGGCCTGAGCAAGGATTTCTATTTCAACCTGCTCTCTGTCTGCTTGGAGTCGGGTCAGGGCTGCTGTAACCGCGGCTTCTATAGTCGGTCCTTCCGCTTCAACTGTACCCATGGTGTCTTTCCTTATTTGATAAAGAGTATGTGATGCGTTTACTCTTGTTATCCATACGTTCTCGTATACCAGTGCTGCTGAGCGACACTCAGGATATTATTGATAAGCCAGTACAGCACTAGTCCGGCTGGAAAATTAATGAACATCACCGTAAAGATGACCGGCATCAGGAGCATCATCTTCTGCTGGATCGGATCTCCGGTGGTTGGCATCATCATCTGTTGGATGACCATTGATCCCCCCATAAGCAGGGTCAGCACCGGGATACCCGGAGGATCAACGAAAGGAATGGCAAGCGCACCCAAGCGGTCCGGCTGAGACAGGTCTTCAATCCAGCCAAAAAACGGGGCTTGTCGCAATTCAATGGCGTATAAAAGCCCTTGGTAGAGGCCGATGAATACCGGGAGCTGTACGATCATGGGGAGACACCCACCGAGGGGGTTCACTTCGTACCGCTTGTACAGTTCCATCATTTCTTGGTTCAGTTTTTGTCGGTCATCCTTGTATTGCTCACGCAGTCGCTCCATCTGCGGCTGGAGTTTCTTCATCGCAGACATAGACCGAAAGCTCTTATTACTGAGCGGAAAGAACACTAGTTTAACCAGGACAGTCAGCAAGATAATGGCAATGCCGTAGTTCCCGGTCGCCTCATAGAGGAGTCTCAGCAACGAGACTAACGGCCGGGCGATAAAGTGGGACCAGCCAAAGTCGATAGCTCGGTCAAATGCCGGGTCAACTGCATTCAGGGCCTCTGTATCCTTCGGACCGACATACAGGGTGTAAGATACGGTTGCTCCGTTCCAGGGAGTCGAGAGGCGTGTTTCCAGAGTCTTGTCTTCATCACGAAAGAAGAGTTGGGCCGATTCGATATCCCGAGGCATCATACCTGCGAGGAAATAGTTGTTTGTGAATCCGGCCCAGCGAATATCCCCCGGCCCGTATGAGTCTCCGGCTTCCCAATCCCAGGCATTTTCATATTCAAAGGTCCGACCAATCAGCGCAACCGGCCCGTAGACATCATAATAGGCGGACTTCTCTTCTGAGCGTGAGCCTTCGAGCCAGGATAAAGAGAGAGCAGAGGCCTGAAAAGGAATCTGCGCGACATCGACACTGAGACCTATGCCATACCCTTCCCCGGAAAACGTAAAGGTTTTGGTAAAGGTTGCTCCGTTCGCCAGCGACCCTCTGAACACCAAGTCCCTGTGGTCCCCCATTGGCACAAAGAGCCGTCCTCCCGCAGCGACCCCCTCTACGATATACGGCAGCGTATCATCACTCAGAGTGATACCTTTGCCGCTCAGGTTGAGGACGAAGGGCAGTTCTCCATAAGTTCCGGCAGTCACCATTTCCAACAGTGGACTCCCCGGGTTGAGCGTCACTGGATACTGTTTGAGTTGGAAGCTTTTGATACGTCCACCCATGGAAGTAAAAACGGCAATATATGCGGCTGTTTCAACAGTGATGTCCTGCGCAACGGGAGCAGGCGAAGCTGCTGGGGCGGGCTGGGGCCTACGAGAAGTCTGTTCTTCTCCAACACCGCTCTGACGGCGTTCCACAAGGAGTGGGGGCTGTCGGTCTACAGGAGTGGCGGATTCCGATTCGACTAACGGCTGCTGAATCTGGGGTTGGAGAGGGTCAGGCGGCGGGTATAGATAGGAGATCAGCGACTGATACCCGATAAGGATGAGGATACAGAGGACAATAGCGAGGAGACTCTTGTTATCCATAGAACTTGAAGCACCCGCAAGACGAGTTAGGGGACGAGGTCAACTCCGCCCGGGTGCCATGGGTGACATCTGGCGAGACGCCGAATCGTGAGCAGCAGCCCCCTGAGCGTCCCATGCTTGCGTACGGCGTGCAGAGCGTACTGAGAGCAAGTGGGATAGAAGCGACAGGCCGGACCTATCAGCGGAGAGATGAAGAGGCGATAGCTCTTGAGCCCGCCTACGACTAGCAACTGGCCTAGCCGAGAGACTGCTGAGGCGTAAGGCGGTTCGGAAAAGTGAGCGATTTCACGGCGTACGTTGAGCAATGGGAAGTACCCTCTCTAGTTCGGTAACGATCTGGGCGAAAGTTAACTCCTGCGCGTGGGACTTGGGAATAATAAGAATATCAAGTGGTGGGGATATGTGCGCCTGCCGAACTCGAAAAAACTCGCGCAACCTTCTCTTCATGTGATTCCGCATGACCGCTCGGCCATAGCGCCGTGAAGTCGTCACTCCAAGACGGGGGCGAGCGGTGCGGGCGGGCGAGGTGATAACGATAAAATTACGACTATACCGGCGTTCTCCTCGTCTTTGGAGGGCAAGAAATTCTCGGCGAACCCGCAGACGCGCCGCTTTGGGAAATGTGTATCGGCCTGGGCGAGCAACTAGCGACGCGCCGGCTTGAGCGGTGTCCGTACACTGAGGAGTTTGCGTCCTTTCGCGCGTCGCCTCTGGATAACCGCACGACCCCCGGCTGTCCTCATTCGAACGAGAAACCCGTGTGTACGCTTTCGACTGGTATTGCTTGGTTGATAAGTCCTTTTCATCGATATTCATCCGTTCCTGGCGTGCTGTG
Organism: uncultured Binatia bacterium (SeqCode); assembly: GCA_965116085.1. Taxonomy (GTDB): domain Bacteria; phylum Desulfobacterota; class Binatia; order Bin18; family Bin18; genus Bin18. Next base: position 901,074 of record OZ220487.1, on the reverse strand, counting down.
CTTAGTTGGCCGCCCATACCACCATACCGCTCCCAAGATGTCAATTTCCTCCTGGTGGAAACTCGGCTTTGGTCTGACGTGCGAGCAAGTCGGTGACCACCTGTATCGGCGGTTTACCCGAATAGACGAGCTCGTACATCTGCTCCACAATGGGCATATCAACGGCTAGGTGCTGGGCTAGATCCAGGATTGAGCGGCAGTTCCGGATACCTTCGGCAATCGTGGTCATGGTCCGCTGAATGGCCTCTAGCGACTCCCCTCTTCCAAGCCGAATACCGACAGTCCGGTTACGGCTGAGGTCACTCGTGCACGTAAGAATCAGGTCACCCATGCCAGAGAGGCCCGATAACGTTTGGGGATGGGCACCCATCCGGGTTGCTAAACGGACAACCTCAGCCATGCCACGCGTGATTAAGGCCGCCCGCGCGTTGTAGCCGTAGCCTAAGCCGTCACTCACGCCGACGGCCAAGGCAATCACATTCTTGACCGCACCGCCAATCTCGGCTCCAATCATGTCCGTCGTCGTGTAGACGCGAAATGTCGGAGCTGCAAACAGTGCCTGGACCCGCTGGGCGATGGCGTGATCTTTCGCTGCGACCGTTACTGCGGTTGGGAGCCCACGTGCAACTTCCACGGCAAAGCTGGGACCCGAGAGCACGGCGACCTTGTGTGTGAACCGCGGGGGGAGAACCTCGGTGAGCACTCCGCTCATCGTTTGGAGCGAATCCTGCTCAATACCCTTACTCGTGCTCACCAATAATGGTGTTGTCGTGAGCAGAGAGCTCAGCGTTGAGGCGATGGAACGGATCGCATGAGAGGGAATGGCGATAACAAGCACTTCGGTGCCGAGGACTGCTGCAGACAATTCTGGGGTAAAGCGGAGCGTCTCCGGGAGCCGCACCCCAGGCAGGTAGGCTGCATTCTCTCGTGTTCTTTCAATTTTTTGGGCTAGGGTCTCATGCCTGACCCACACCTGGGCCTCATGCCCGGCCGAGTCTAAGAGACACGCCAAGGCGGTTCCCCACCCGCCTCCGCCAATGACAGCAACTCGCATATCACTTGAGACGCCAGCCGATGACGCTAAACTGGCGACCGGCGTAAGCTCCTTCTCTGCGGTACGAGGTAAATTCATCTGGATGGCAGAATGTACAGAGGCCGACGCTGTGAATCTGTGTCTGCGGGACACCGGCCTGAATCAACTGCCTGCGGTTTATCGCCCGCAGGTCGAGATAGCCCTTGTCCCCCTGTCGATTCCAGGTCGTCGGCTGTCCGTCTCCCCAGCGTTCGAAGAGTGGCTCCCCTATCTCGGAGCCGACTTGATAACAGCAGCCGCCAATTGACGGACCCAGAGCGACCCAGAGTTGGTCGGGGAAAATATTCCCTCGTTCAGCACATATTTCGACTGCCCGGAGGGCGATTGCCTTCCGCGTCCCTCTCCATCCGGCATGAAGCGCGCCAACGCCTCTTTTGTGTGGAGCAATGAGGAGAAGCGGTACGCAATCCGCGGTCTTGATGCCGAGCAGGATATTTTGCTCGGTTGTGAGCATCCCATCTGCTGACCCCGGTGTTACTTCCCCCCCTTCAATACGCAAGATGGTATTCCCATGAACCTGCTTGAGGGTGTGGAGTGGCCAGCCAGGAGCGCCCAGAGAGGCGCCTATTAAAGTTGGTGAGAAGGATTGTGGTAAGCGACGGGAAAAACCATGGATCAGGCCAGGAAACGTACTCCACGCCTCGGTCCGAATCCAGAGCTCCCGCCAGGGTGGCTCTTTTGGGTGTGGAGTCGATTCAGGCAGCACTCTTCCCTCCCTTCTCAATAAGGGCGAGCGTTTCGATCTGGTCCGTTTGTGGAAACATATCGAACGGCTGAACCCGTACGACGGCATAGCCAGCGCTGGAAAAACGATCAAGGTCGCGGGCGAGCGTCCGGGGCGAGCAGGAGATATAGAGGAGCTTCGGCGCGTTCACCCCTATGACTGAGGAAAATGCCTCAAGGCTCAGTCCTGCCCGAGGAGGGTTGAGCATAATCCTATCGATGGGTGGGAGGGTGATAGCAGTCTCTTCTATCTTCTGCGCTGCATCGCCATGAAAGAAGCGGGTATTGTGGTAGCCGTTGCGCCGGGCATTTTCTTTTGCAACATTCACGGCCCGCTCATTTTCCTCAATCCCGACCACAAACTTGGTCTGTGAGGCACAGTACAGGGCGATAGGGCCGATTCCGCAATACACATCAAGGACGATTTCCCGTCCGGTCATATCGCCCCACCGGACAGCGGTTTCGTAAATACGTTTCGCCATAGGTGGATTGACCTGAGAGAAGGTATCCACCGGGACACTGAGCCGAACATGCCCTATTTGTTCGAGTAAAGAGTCCCGCCCCCGCAAGGGGCGGAAGCGTTTCCCCCAGATCGCGTTGCCCGGCTGGTCGTTGATATTATGGACAATGCCACTCAAAAAGGGAAACCGCCGTTCAAGCTGACGGGTCAAGTCGTGCACCTGGGGGAAATGCATATGCCGGGTGACCAGCAGGAGGAGCGCCTTCCGTTGCCAAAAACTATAGCGCAGGTCTATATAGCGGAGTTGGCCAGTATCGCGCACTCCATCATAGGGAACAATATGCAGCCGTTCTATCGCCTGCTTGAGAAAGGCGACGATGCGGTTGACCTCTTTGGGGTGGACGGGGCAATCTGAGATATCGAACACCCGGTGTGTTTCAGGGACATACAGGCCAATTAGGGTCTGCCCTTTGACACCCCGTACGACCAGCTTAACGCGGGAGCGGTAGCCAAATTTTTTGGGCGAAGCAACAGGCAGAGGAATATTGACTGCCCTGAGCGACGGAAAGGCGGCAAACGCTTCCTGCACTATAGTGCGTTTTCTTTCAAGCTGCTGGTCATAGGGGACAGAGACGAAAGGGCAGCCGTAACAGTGAGGCGCATGCGGACAGGGCGGCCTCCAGTCAGGCTTGCCGCCTGAACGGACATTTGGACGCGCCCCCCCTGAATCTGCCTTCTTCTCTCTGTACTGACTGCCCGGCTTTGAAACGCGACGGGGACGCTGGAAAGCGGTGTATCTTTTTCGGGATGTGGACGGGGGCGAGGGGTTATGTTCGGACACCGTGGCAGACTACAAAGCCTGCTCCTGGGTGTCAACAGAACGAGGGCCGCAGGTGAGTAGAGCGTTACCCGATAACACTCCGCCCGGCATCCTCTGTTATTTATAGAGGGGCGGCGGCACGGCGCGCGCTTGCGGAAGCGAGGGTCTGTTACCACTCATGAGCATGACTCTGGCCTCCTTGGTGAGTGGACCTCACGCCAGATCACTCCGCCCGGATCGCGCCCCCGCTTGTATGGAGATTTTTTGTCAAGTGCGTTTTCTGTCAGTCCATGCGCTATTCCCCAGGTTACGTGAAGGTCCGGGGGAGCCGTCCACTGCAGGCGCCTGTCGCGCCACACCCTTGTATTCGGTCGATCTCTCATGTTCGGATTTTTCGGCGTGTTCCAGACCGTTTGGGTTTCCAACCGCGACGGCGCGGGTGAACTTGTTCGCCAGTTCGATTTTGTTCAGTTGCTTCTCAATGGCCTGGCGCAGCTCGACCTGGTTGATGGAGCGCAAGATGAACAGCGATTTGATGATCTGGCGGAAAGCCTTCATCGCCTGGTAGAGGCGGTGCTGGTGGGAGTTAGGAATTCAGGCGGCGGAAGATGCTTGATGCGGTTGCCTTTTTCAGTTTGATTGTGACGACAAGGCGCAACAGGTCATCCCAGCATTCGAGAATGATCCTCTCGTTAACGTATTTCTTCGGTGCGATCGCCCAGTCGGCCCTTGCGTCCTTGCGGTTCCGAAAATGGTAAAGGGTTTGCTTCTTCAGGTTCTTGAACCTCGGCGCATATGCGCATTCTGGGCATTGGTGATCCAGTGCTGGATAATTGGATGGAAACGGTCGTTTCGAATGCGCTTGAAGCAGCACGAAACCAGCATGATATACTTCGTCTATAAAGTGACATGATTTTGTGAGAATGATCATTTTATCGGATATTCCTCGACAGGGCGCGTCCTCGGCTATTTGCGGGTCTGTCTCTACAGACACCCAGGACCTGGATAAAGAACCGCACCGAAATCCTGGCTTTCGCCAACGAGAAAGATCTCGGCCGCGTCGAGTTTGTCGAGGAAACAGCATCCGGCAGAACGGTCTGGCGCGACCGAAAGATCGCGACGGTGCTGGATGAGCTCGGGACGGGGACATCCTGATCGTCAGCAAACTGTCCCGGATCGGGCGTTCCATGCTCGACTGCATGGAAGTCCTCGCCACCGCGGCAAAGGCGCAAATCCGGGTCTATGCGATCAAGGGCAACTGGCACCCTGATGAGACCATCCAAGGCAAGATCACTGCCATGGTGCTCTCAATGCCGCCGAGACCGAGCGGGGGCTGATCTCCGCCCGGACGAAGGGAGCCCTCCGGGCGAGACGGGCTTCCGGCCTGCCCGGAGGACGGCCGAAAGGTCCTGGCAAGAGCAAGCTGAACAAGTACCGCCCGGAAATCAAGGCGCTGCTCGCCAACTGGTCCACCCAGAAGTTCACCGCGAAACGCTACAAATCCTTGCTCGCCAACTGGATGAAGAAGCACGGAATCAAGAAATCGAAGCTGTGCAATCCTACGGTGGATTCGGTACCCTTATGCGGTTAGACCCGGTAGTCGGCAAGCGCTTCTCGAAGCGTCAGCAGATGCGCTAGGACCTGTTAACGCTAATGGACATGATTATGGTATCCTCGTTGTATGGACCTCACGCAAGCTCCATACGCCCGGAGCGCGCCTCCTCTCCCGGTGCCGCGCGGCCCGGTCCGCCTCTCCCCTCGCCCCGTGCTCCCCGCCCTCTGGTCGGTCGCCGCGCAGGGCGGCACAGGGCGCGGGTTGCCGGCCCGATGTGGCCCCTGGCCCCCCCCCCTCTCCCCCCGGCTGCCCCGCTGGTCGCAACCCGGGGGGCGCGCCCGGGTCTGCGCGCATCTGCACCGGGAACAGAGCGGGCGCCTCACGCGGGCGGCCCGGTCGCTCGCCCGCCCCCTCGTCCAGGTCCCTCCCGCCGGCCCGGGGGCGCGCACACAACCGGTCCTCAATCCCTCGGCCGCTCCCGGGGCGGGTGGCCCCCCACGATGCCTAGGGGTGCCGCGGACGCTCGCCCGGCGCTCGTCTGCGCGCGCTCGCCCGGGCCCGCCCCCGCCGCCCCGGCGGGCTGCCCGTGGCGGACTCGCCGGGGCCCGCCCCCCGCTCCTCCCGCGGTGCTGAGGGACCGGGCGTCCGAGGGCGACCGGACGCGGCCCTTGGCCGTGGCACTGGGGTAGGCGCCCGTGGGGCCGCCGCGGCGCACCCGGGTGAACCCTTGGGCGTCTGCCCGTGAGCGGTCCACGCGGCGCAATGAAATCGCGCGGGTGTGGCGTCGATTGCAGGGAGGCCGCCGCCTCTTCACGCGATGCGAGCAACGCGACGTGCTCTTCCTCGGATGCATCGGCTTCGCCCTCATCATCAATGCCTTGCGATAGTGTTAACAGGTCCTAGTCAAAAGCGGGGGTGCACCTGTTGCTCCAAACCAGAACCCGGGTGCTTGATGACACCTTGAAGGCGAAGTTCCAGACCTGGTATCCCGGTCTCTTCAATGCGGCAAACATTAATCAGGAAGTGGAGAAAGGCGCCGCTTGACCCCCGGGATTTTTGTACTCCCCTATTACCATTAATGCCTAGCGTCTCGGTCTTTTTGCGCATCAACGTATGTACGTAGGACAGCGTTCATGCGTGTCAGGTGGCCCTTGCCACCTGACTTAAAGTATTCAAGAATATCTGCGTCAATACGCAAATGGACCAACTGTTTTGGTTGCCGCTCAACAATGTCGGCGTCATCCCAGAAGCCGTCTGGCATATTGAGGGCTTCTGTGTCGTCACTCGGCGCTTTGACCTCGCCGTGACGCTGCATCGCCCTTATTTCCTCAAGGGCAGCTGTTTTGGTATTTTTCATAATCCTTCCGACCTCCTTATCCAGGCGAAGATTAGCCGGATGTTCTCGCCTCGCATGGTGTAAACAACGGTGTATGGATCACCATCAACCAAGCCCAGAGAGATAAATCGTTTTTCTCCATAGTCGTATCGGTCATCAACTTTACTGAGGGTTGGACCCTCGAAGATCAAAGCGGCAAACAGCAAATCTACGCGGTGTTTGGCGAGGTTTTGCTGATGTTTTTCTTCGTCCCACTCGAAGATCATTGTATTTACCTCGGTATAATTTCTTGTGATCCTGCATGCGTTCTGTCTCCTTTACTTTGTTTCATTTTGCGTTCGCGGAAGTCTAATTTGCTTCTCTGATAGATATGTGCCCTTTTATGTGTACACGCTTCAAGAAGGATAAATCGGGGTCGGGCCCGGCTTCCTTCCGTAATGGACTTTTCATGTCAAGCACGACATTTCCACCCTTGATCCTCGGGAAACCAGCAGGGTTTGCGGATTTTCCGCGCAGCGGGCGAAAGCCACAGTCAATTGTGGCGATGTGGAAAAAGTCGGTGCTTCTGACCGCGTCAGCCTGCTAGCTTGCTCACCTCGCTGTGTCTCCGCCGGGCTCTGGCTTCCGTACGTGATTGATTCGAAGACCGCCAGCTCTATACCTTGTCCAAACCGGTTCCCGAGTGCCTATCTGAGTGACGTGCTCAACCCTGGTGGGGTCGGCTAACAAGCCGGACTCGTGCATCATCGGGGACCACGTCCCGGTCGGGGACACCGGTGGGCCGGCACCGTCAGGCGCGGCCGAACTGGGGGTCGAGCCCGGCTCAGTGTTAAATGACACCCTAAGCATTTTTGACTTTGTCCAATGTCCGATAGACGGTTGCCTTGAAACGAAAAATATTTCGGCGAGATCGCTGACGGGCCGAGCAGGCTCGCGAACTAGGGAGGCCACCGCAGTCAAGGCACCAGTACGGCGAAGGTGGTCCATGCCGTACCTGGAGACCCAATCCGCCAGAGTCTGAGACAGACCGGGGCAAGCAGTGGACCGCAAGGTGCCGTCACGACCAACGAAAGCCACGCATGCAGTTCCACAGGCCCCGGCACACTCTGGACCGGGGCCATCTCGAGTTGATCTGGACGTGAAGACTAGGGAGGAGAAGTATGAACTCTGAGCGGGCCCGCTCAGGAGGCCGACCGGTATAAATGCCCGACAATTTCGGCTGCACGCATAAATGCAAAGCGTGTTTTGCCAATATCCTCTAGACAGACGAATTTGACTTTTCCGGAAGTGACTTTTTTGTCCGCCTCAATCCCTAGCCGGAGATGCTCCCGTGCAAGATCTTGTGGGATGTCTACTGGTAGGCCGACCTGTTTGATGAGACGCACGACGCGGTCACGTACCGCCGGCCGACACAGACCTCGTTGTTGCGACAGGCGGGTGGCGAAAACCATACCAAGCGCGACGGCTTCCCCGTGTAAAAAGCTTTTGTAATTGGTGGCACTTTCAATCGCGTGTCCCATGGTGTGACCGAAATTGAGAATTGCTCGATAATCCTCTTCCGTTTCGTCTTCCTCCACAACGAGGGCCTTGAGTTGACAGCAGGTCTTGACCACTGAGGTCAGAAGAGCCGGATTGACGCTCAGGAGTACTTTGAGTTCTTCTTCAAGCAACCCGAAGAGTTCTGGACTCAGAATGACGCCATACTTGATGACTTCTGCTAGCCCTGACACAAACTCACGCTTTGGGAGCGTCTTGAGGACGGCGACATCAATCAAGACCATACGCGGTTGGTAGAATGCGCCGATCAGATTCTTCCCTGCCGGATGGTTGACGGCCGTCTTGCCGCCAACACTCGCGTCAACCTGGGCAAGGAGGGTGGTCGGGATTTGGATAAACGGAACTCCGCGCCGGAAGGTAGCCGCCGCAAAGCCTGTGAGGTCGCCAATGACCCCCCCCCCTAGGGCGATCAAAGGCGCATTACGCTCAATACGCCCCTCAACGAGCTTGTCATAGAGAAAGGTCAGCCAGGCCAAGTTTTTGTGTTCTTCGCCCGCAGGAATCTCAATCACCACCGGCTCAAATCCCTCAGCGGTGAGGGTGCCGGTAACCGGATTCCGGTAGTGTTTGCCAACATGGGAGTCCGTTATCACCCCGACTCGACCGGCAAGGAAATTCTGCTGTTTGAGGAGCTGACCCAATGTGTGGAGGATGTCTGACCCGATGTGGATGGGGTAGGATCGCGCCCTGAGGTTCAGCGTGAGCGTATCCATAGCAGCTTTTCTATACAGCGGGGTTCGCTTGGGTCAAGGCTGCCAGTGTAGCCGCTACAACCGCATCCAGACCTAAGTCCGATGTATCAATAGTGATATCAGCACGGGCGTAGGCTTCTGCTCTGTCTGCCAGCAGTCGTTGGATTTTTTCGAGCGGATTGGGTCCCTGCAACAATGGACGAGTGGTATCACCGTGGACACGCTGGAGAATGACTTCCGGACGAGCGGTCAGACAAATGACGGGGCCGCTCGCTTTCATCGTTTTGACGTTTTCTCCGTCCATAATGGCACCGCCCCCTGTCGCGATCACTATCTTTTTTTCTTGACAGGCGTGGGCTATAGCTTGCCGCTCTCGTTGACGAAAGGCAGCTTCTCCCTCAGCGGCGAAGATCTGAGCAATCGACATATCTGCCTCATGCTCAATACAGGTATCCGTGTCAACAAACCTGCGGCCAAGTCGTTTTGCCAGATGGCTGGCGACCCGGCTTTTTCCCGTTCCCATGAAGCCAACAAAAATAATGTTGCGTCCACGCCAAGCGAACATTACAATGTCTCATGCGCTCAAGCGTGCGGCTTGTGTGCTAGCCAGGGAGTTTTGCCGTGGTCAATCATAACCCCACCACCACCTCCTCCATCAGCAGCGACCTGAAGGGTACGGATCTGAGCACCCCATTCAGGGCGTTGCCCCACTAGGCAAAACTCCCTGGCCCTAGCGGCAATAAGGATTGCCGCCTTCACCACCACCACCCCACCTAAAACGTGACCCTGTGTGTCGTCTGTGGCAGGCCAGGGCGTACAAATTTTTCTTGGTTAACTTGGGACCGTCTGTATATTCCTCCAATCTTCCACTGAGTTTCTTGTATAGGGGCGGACGGGGCATGCGTCCGCCTCTATGTTCGTCTCTCCATTTCCACCACCGCATCCACACCATACCCCCACTGATAGAGACGCGCGAAGGCTTGAGGCCAACCTCGACCACCGTAGTACAACTTCGGTATGTCCGTACTTGACATCCAAGCCTTCGAGTGTCCCTGCCACTTCCAACACAGGCTCTCCTTAGTTCCGATTTTCGCCGGACGAGAAATCGACAAGTCTGAGAATTCTCCCAACACGTCTTCCACACCTGTTGAACGACCTCCCCACAATTGGCGAGCCGACGGTAAACTCGCAGTTGATACTCCGGCAACAATCTTCGGTGTCAGAAAAATCAGAAGTCCATCTTGCGTTCTCCGCCCGACCTTGCCCCGAAACGGCCAACCAGTACCAGAGGACGCAGGCAGGGAATCCCATTCCTCCGGCGGTCCAGATTGTCTTGCAGGATGCCACCTAAGACAAAGGTCGCGCCTGCGCGGATCAACACTGGCAAATTCGTCGTCCGCGAAAGGACATCCGGGAGGCGAGGAATGGTGCGCGGGCTGTGCTGTTCCGCTTCCTGAGTCTTGATCTGCGTAGTCCGTTCCGCCTCCGGATGTGTCGTAGTTGAAATGGTGAAGACGTTGCCTGCCAGCGCCCGCTCTCACCCGCTCACAGGCAGGACAACGGCGAGAGTCCGATTCCACAGAACGTGACCGGGACGAAGCGAGCGCTGGAGCGTCTTCTCGGAGAGATATTTCAGACGGGGAGGTGTCAGGGACGCGTGGACAGGATTCGGGAGGCGGGAAGGCCGGTCCCTCTTTTGCTTCTGAAGAAATTGCCGGAGTCCGGTCCAATTGCGTCAGGTCTGCATTCTCGGCAATGAAAAGGATCTGGGTGTCTGCATGCTTCGAGTCGGCCGTTTTGGTTTTCCGACCGATCCGAGCAGTGAGAATCGCCGCATGGGCATCAACAGAAACCGGGAGGGCCTCATCTAGCGCCAACTCGATCACGAGACGTATATGCCCTACCGAGCTGATCACTCGGACGGACGCAATCTGAGGCTCGTCCGCCTCATACGCGGCGACCTGAGGCTGCGCCTCAATCGGGCCGGTAATGTCAATGACCAGACGGCTCGGTGCGCTGAGGGAAAAGTAATGCAGGTTTTCTAGGGGACGAGAGAAACGAAACATGACACTCCGTTGCCCCGCGTTCGTAATCACACGGATCTCGTGAAGCTCGAGTGGCCCGGTATCCGTCGGTGTGGGCACCGGCTTTTTCGTCGGTTCGGGAGGAATAGGGGGCGAAGGCCTCCCTGTCAAACTCCGTGACTGATGAGTGCAGGCCCCTGCACTCAGACAGACCCATAACGGGACCGCTATTCTTATGGTGTGTCGGTCTAACAAGCTCCGCATCCTCATCCCTACTCGGACCAGTCGGTTTCGTATTCTTCGACTACAATCCGTCCTGGCTCAATCGTCCGAATAGCACCACCATTTATCAGTGCCTTTGGTTGGCTGGTCTGCCGGATTACACCAACTAGTTTGAGTTGCTCGAGGTGAAAACGTTGCGGTTGGGTTGTGACCTCGGCAACAACGTTCTGTCCCGGGGCAATAAAAAACGGGGACAAGAATGGATCGCGTTTTCCGACCGAGTCGCCAAAAGAGGCGCTCTCCTCTGTCTGGGCGGATGCTGTCCAGACGGATATCGGTGAGGACAACCCCCCTAGCCCACGAACCCCGACCATCTTGGTTGAGCTTGAACCGATATCAAGGCTGGGGTAGCCTTGATCCCATTCAAACGGAACTAGAGAGGCCAGAGGGTTGTCAGGGCGTCTAAAAGTCTCGTTCAGGACAGTCATGATAATCTTAACCCAAGTATTTCTAGTACTTACTGTGCAATATGAAAACTAATTTGTCAAATGCTTAACTCGCAATTTTCCACGAATTCCTGCTTTGTTTCTGTGGCTCTTCCGCTCCCTATTAGTCGAAGGAATAAATGGATTTACCGCGTTCCGGACGCCCTTCTTTCCCGGGTTCAAGAAGGAGTTCGTGTCATTGTTCCTGTAAATAGTCGAAAAATAACAGGAATTATCGTTGGCCGATCCTCTCATCCTGGTGACGTCCATTCCCGAAAGGTAAAGGATATTCTCGATATCATAGATGAAGCCCCTATTTTCACTCAAGATATAAAAAATATTTGGGAATGGATAGCGCACTATTATTTTTCTTCGCCTGGAGTGGCGTTGCAGACTATTCTTCCTCGGACAATACGTCATCAGAGCACCGTGTTCGTTACGTCGCCTAAAAAGAAAGGGCGGAGAAAAACGGCGGAGGAAGAGGGCCGGAGGAAGCAGCTTCTCGTTGACCTTTTGAAAGAGGACGAGAGAGAGCTGCTCGCGTACATCACAGGGAAAAGGGTGAGTGTAAAGACCTTGAAGCGACACTTCCCTCAGTTAGCCATCAGAGAAATGCTTCGGCATCTCGAATCACGCAATCTGATTCGTCTGACGGAGTCGTTCCCTCGGCCTCGGACTATCACCGAAGCCTCTGAATCGACAGCCGAGGTGAGGGCTTGTATTGAGGAGGGTGTCGATGATTCCAGGGACGATGGCGAGCGGATTCAGCGGGAAACGCGCACTTTGACATCCGCCCAAAAGAATGCGCAACACGAGGTGGAAAACGCCCTGAAAAAGGGGGAATTTCGCGTTTTTCTGCTGAACGGTGTTACCGGGAGCGGGAAAACCGAGGTTTATCTCAGGGCGGCTCGCTATGCAGTGAGCCAGAATAAAAGCGCACTTTTCCTCGTCCCGGAGATCGCCCTGACCCAGCAACTCGTCGCTCAGGTCCGACAGCGTTTTGGTAGGAGTGTTGCCGTTCTCCACAGTGCAATGACCGATAAAGAACGCTGGAACGAGTGGAAGCGGATTGCCCGTCGAAAAATATCCGTTGTCGTTGGCGTACGCTCGGCTGTCTTTGCTCCCTTGGTGAATCTCGGCCTGATCATCGTAGATGAGGAACATGAGACAGCGTACAAGCAGGAAGATGGCATACGCTATAATGCGAGAGATATCGCTGTTGTCCGGGGTAAAATGTCATGCTGTCCTGTAGTTTTAGGATCTGCGACTCCATCCCTGGAAAGTTATACCCATAGTCAAACGCAGCATTATACGGCCCTGACGCTGCCAACTCGTGTGGCTGCGCGTCCATTGCCCAAGGTTGAGATTGTCGACCTCCGCCGGGAGGCTCGCTCAGAAAAAATCGCCTCTATTTTTTCAATCCGCCTACAACAGGCGCTGCGGACGAACTATCAAGCCGGTAAGCAAAGCGTCTTGTTTCTGAATCGACGCGGGTATGCGAACTCCCTGCAATGCCGCCTGTGCGGTGAGACGCCCTCGTGTCCGCACTGTAGCGTCAGCCTGACATTCCATCTCCAGCGAAACATATTGTGCTGCCATTACTGTGGCTTTACCCGGCGCGGCATGGATGTTTGCCCGAGTTGCAAGGCCCCCGCGCTTGATGGGAGTGGAATCGGAACAGAGCAGGTCGAGGAGGCACTGAGGGAGCTACTGCCTGAGGTTCGTATTGCCCGACTTGACCGCGACACCACGAAGCACCGGGGAGCGCTTTCTCGCGTGCTCCGGGCGTGGCGGGCGCATGAGTTCGACGTGTTAATCGGAACGCAAATGGTCGCCAAGGGGCACGATGTTCCAGGTGTCACGCTCGTTGGTGTGGTTCTGGCCGATGTGACGCTCAACCTTCCGGACTTCCGGGCCGCGGAACGGACTTTTCAATTACTCACCCAAGTGGCAGGCCGGGCCGGACGAGGGAAAGACCTTGGAACGGTGATTATTCAGACCTATGCCCCGAGGCATTACAGCATACAATGCGCCGCCCGACATGACTTCACCCGTTTTGCCGCTCAAGAGCAGCACTATCGTAAACAGCTTGGCTATCCCCCTTTCACCCGTCTCATCAATGTGCGCTTCGAGGGAGGAGACGGGCAACAGGTCGAGGCGACGGCTTCCCTCTTTCGACAGATGGTCGAACAGACCCGACAGTCCGAGGAATTTGCGTCTGCCAAGGCCGCAGACCTCCAGATATTGGGACCTGCGCCTGCCCCTATTGAACGCATCAAGGGACGGGAACGCTGGCAGTTGCTGGTCAAAGGTTCCGACCGTCCACTGTTACACGCCCTTATCGGCACGGCACACGGCGCCTTTATCCAGGCCAAGCCACCTCGCACCGTGCGAACAATCATTGATGTTGATCCATACAGCATGGTATAGGGAGGCTCTATGATTCGCGAGATTCTAACCTTCCCGGACCCCCGACTCAAAAAGGCGGCAAGCGAAGTGAAAAATATGGACGGGGGATTAGCGACGCTGGTCGAGGATATGGTCCAAACCATGTACGCCGCCCCAGGCATTGGATTGGCGGCACCCCAGGTCGGCTCGCAAGACCGTATTGTAGTCGTTGATGTCAATCGTGAAGAAAAAGGCAAGGATCTGCTCAAGCTGGTAAACCCAAGAATCACGGCAAGCGAGGGTTCCATCATCTGGGAAGAAGGGTGTCTCAGCGTGGTCGACTACACGGCCGAGGTCAAACGGGCGGCCAAGATCGAAGTGAAAGCCTGGACCCTGGATCAGAAGGAGGTTGCCCTCCAGGCCGAAGACCTCCTGGCCGTCTGTCTCCAGCACGAACTCGACCATCTCTCGGGCAAGCTCTTCATTGATCGGGTCAGCCGGCTCAAGCGTGAACTGTACTCGCGCCGGGTCAAGAAATTGATCCGCGAGGGCCGTCCGCTCGAACGGAGCAAAAATCCGGAGTCTGCTGGAATCTGAGTTTCCTTCACCCCCACCCCCCTCATTCCTCAATCCCTTCTGCTCGCGAGGAATCCGCCCGAGATGTCCACATCGCTCCCCCCGCCCGCTCTGGACCGGCCGTTGCGGTTGGTCTTCGTGGGGACGCCAGAGTTTGCCGTGCCTGCGCTCCAAGCCCTGCTTGAGAGCGAGGACACCGTGGTCGGTGTGGTATGTCAACCGGACAAACCCGCCGGAAGGCGGTTAGGCCTGCACGCCCCCCCCGTCAAGAACTGCGCCCACGTCCACTCTGTGCCGGTCTTTCAGCCGCAGCAGATTCGCACTCCCGAGGCGCGAGAACATCTCCGGGGTTGGCGGCCTGACCTCATTGTTGTTGCCGCCTATGGCAAGATCCTTCCCAAGACGATTCTGGACCTGCCTCCCCTTGGCTGCATCAACATTCATGCCTCACTCTTACCCAAATATCGTGGGGCCGCGCCCATGCAGTGGGCCATCGCCCAAGGCGAAACGCACTCGGGCGTCACCATTATGCAGGTGAGTGAGGAGTTGGACGCCGGTGATATGCTGCTTCAGAAGTCAGTCGCCCTGAAGTCGGACGAGACGGGCGGCAGTCTCCACGACACCCTTGCCGCACTCGGCGCACAGGCGCTGGTGGAAGCAATGACGTTGTTCAGACGGGGGAAACTCGTGGCAACACCCCAAGATCACGCTGCCGCTACTTACGCTCCGCTACTGAAAAAAGAGGACGGAGAGATCGACTGGTCCCGTCGTGCGGCTAGCATTGAGCGCCGCGTCCGCGCCTTTCATCCTTGGCCGTCTTCTTACACTTGGATGGGAAACAAGCGGCTGAAAATTCTGGCCGTGCGTCTGAGCACGGTCGACGCTTCTGTTGCTCCCGGCACCATCATCGACCGGCACGACAACGGGCTGGCCGTCGCTACCGGCCAAGGCAGCCTCCTCCTCGACCGCGTTCAACTCGAAGGAAAAAAACCTCTGCCCATAGCCCCCTTCCTCGTCGGCCACAACCTCAAGCCCGGCGACCACCTTGGCCGCTGAGCCCCAGCCTCAAGCGGCATTGTCTCTACTGTTGACGAGCGGGTGGGGGATATGAAAGACAAAGGTCCGGAAGGAGAAGGGCTATGGCAAAACAATTCTCGATGGACGATGTCAAGGCGCTGGCCGAGAAATACAAGAATTGGGGCAAATGGGGGCCTGACGACCAGATTGGCACCCTCAATTATATTACCCCGCAGAAGCTCATCGACGCTTCCCGGCTGGTCAAGCAGGGCAAGGTGATCTCCCTTGCCATCCCGTTCGATGACAAGGGTCCTCAGACCGGTTCGTTCGGACGCTTTAACCCCATCCACTTCATGCTCCAGGATGGCGGGGACATCAGCGTTGGCGCGCAGGACCATATCCCTAATCTTCAATACACGGACGACGCCGTGACCATGCCACTCCAGTGCGCCACGCAGTGGGATGCGCTGGCCCACATCCTGTATCAGGGCAAAATGTATAACGGCTATGAAGCCAGTGAAATCAACAGCACCGGTGCCAAGAAAAACGGCATGGAAAACGCGAAAGATAAAATCGCCACGCGCGGGGCCCTGCTTGACATTCCGCGCTATAAGGGCAAGCAGTGGCTCGACCCGGGCGAGGCCATCTATCCCGCAGACCTCGACGGAGCCGCAGCGATGGGCAACGTCAGTGTTGGGACAGGGGATATTGTCCTGATTCGGACCGGCCAGATCGGTCAGGTGCGGGCCGAGGGGAGTTGGGGCGAATATAGTGGCGGCTCAGCCCCGGGCCTCGGCGTGGATTGCGCCGCCTGGATCTGTGAAAAAGAACTTGCCGGCTATGCCACGGACACTTGGGGAACCGAGGTGATTCCCAATGAAACGTCCGAAATTTTTCAGCCCTTGCATATGATCCTCATCGTCCATGCGGGTGTGCTGGTCGGTGAGATCTTCGATCTTGAGGGGCTGGCCGATGATTGCGCCAACGACGGTGTCTACGAATTTATGTTTTCGGCTCCACCCCTGCCAATCACCGGCGCTGTCGGTTCGCCAATCAATCCACAAGCAATAAAATAGTCTGGAGCATTGTGATGCCAGAAGTGGCTGATCTACACTCCCAACGTATCCAAGCTCAAGATGACCCGATTGACCTGCTCTACGAGCGCGGGGTCACCGACGGCCTGCCCGTTGTGCCGCCGACAGAAAAGCGTGTCGCGCGGATGCTGGCGGCAACAAACCGTGACCCCCGAGAAATCATTGGTGAAATCGGACCAAACTATGGTCGGGCCAGCGTCGAGAAGATTGCGATCAATGCGGTCATGGCTGGCTGCCACCCTTCGTATTTCCCGGTAGTGCTGGCTGGGGTCGAGGCCATGTGCGAAGAGCAGTTCTGCATCCACGGCATCAACGTCACGACCTTCTCGGCTACGCCCATGGCCATTATCAACGGCCCCATCCGCCATGAGATCGGCGTCAACTGCGGCCATAACGCCCTCGGGCACGGCTTTCGGGCCAATGCCACCATAGGCCGGGCGTTGCGGCTGATCATCATCAATATCGGCGGTGCCAAGCCGCATGAGATTACCAAGGCGACCATGGGCCATCCGGCGCAGTACACATTTTGTGTGGGAGAGAATGAAGAAAACAGTCCGTGGGAGCCTCTCCACGTGGAAAAAGGCTATGCCGCCGACCAAAGTACGATGACCCTCTTTGGCGGTCACTCCCCCATGCAGATCAACGACCACGCTAGCCGCAACGCGGAACAACTGGCGCTATCACTCGGCTGGACCATGTCAGCGCTGTGGAATCATAAAAATTATCCGTTGTTCTCCGATACCGTTCTGGTGGTGGGCCCTGAGCACGCCAAGACGTTTGGCCAAGACGGCTGGTCCAAAAACGACCTGCGCCAATTCCTGTACGAGAAGATTCGGCGGCCCTTGCGCGAACTCCGTCCGGGTGTCAACGGCGGCGAAGGCGCTGGGGTCAGCATGCTGCGCACGCCAAAGAAAGACCGTGAACCCCCGACCGACGACACGCTCTTTCCGAAGTTCCCTAAAGCGGAGAACATCGTTCTTATCGTAGCCGGTGGTACGGCCGGGCGATTTTCCGCCGCTGTCCAGGGCTGGGCCGGGTTTGACGCCGGCAGCCGGATTACGACCAAGGAGATCAAAAAGTAAAGAGGAGGTACGCTATGGGCGAGATGTTACTTGATCCGACCGATACGGTCGAACGTTCTCAGAAAGCCTTTGCGCCGCGACTCGACTCGCTATCCGGGACAACCATCGGCTTGCTTGATATCAGCAAAGCAAAAGGCTCCTTTTTCCTTGATCGTGTAGAGGAGGTGCTCCGCGAGCAGTATGGTGTCAAAGAAGTGTTGCGGTGTATGAAGCCTACGGTCACGAGGCCGGCACCCGAGCCGATCCGAGTGGAGTTGCGCGAAAGATGTGATGCCGTCATTGAAGCCCTCAGCGATTGAGGGGCCTGCATCTCGTGCAGTTCGCACGATGTCATCCACTTTGAAGAAAACGGGATCCCAACGGCAAACGTCACCACGACGGAATTTATCGGCGCGGCCAACGCCCAGTGCGCGGCGCTTGGGATGGCGCAGTACCAGCCTATTCTGGTTCAACATCCGATTCAGCCCAGGACTGAAGACGAGGTCAGAGCCTTGGCGGATCAGGTCATTGGCCAGGTTATCGGTCAGCTGCTCAAACACAGAGAACAGCAGGCGGCACAGACTGCGCTCGCCGAGCACCCGCGCTAGAGTAAGGCGGCGGCACAATGAAAGAGGCAGGCCACATGGGGGCCTGCCTCCTGTTGCATCTTCACTCCGTAAGGGGCGGAACTACGCTGCTTCTTTGAGGCGCGGCCGGACGATAACGGGGTGGTGTAACGCACGTCGTGGAATTTCAGCCGGCCGCTCGGCTTTCTGCTTGGTGAGGCCACGCCGGACATACTCAGGATCAATCCCGAGGAAAGCGCAGATGTTCACAAATGAGAATGGCCATTGGTAGTCGTCCGTAAAAAGCCACTGCTCCGCTTCCCGTGCGATGCGATACTCACGAAAACGGGGCGTCCCAAACTGTTTCTGGAAGCACTCAAGCGCGTCCTTCAGAACGGCCTGCATGAGCGCAACCTCTCCGCGGATGTGGGAGTGCGGACGTGGGGCACTGCGGAACTGTTCGGGTAAAACGGCTGCCGGGACAAGAGCTTCCCGCTCGGCCAGCCTCCCCCGTTCAAAGAGAAACTGCCCCGCTTTTGCAGCGAGGTCCGATGTCCCGTGAGAAGAAGTGGAATCGATTCCGCTGAAGTCAGTACCGGTCGATGTTGTTTTCACGTATTGATCCTCCCTGATTGCTTTCCTATCCTTCGGACCCATTTGGCTTCTCATCTTCCTCTTCATTGCTCTCAAGAGACGTTTCCTCATCTGTAAAAATTCACGCTGCATGAATAATTCTCAGGCATACTTGCTCTTGATAGTGAGCGGCGTTTGTGTGTGTATCGGCACGTCTTGACTCATCATGCCGTAAGGAGCTTGACGCGTATGCGCACAGACCTCGCTTTTGCTGATAACGCAGAATGGATCGGTGCCGTTGGGGTTGGCCTCTTGCTCGCTAGGGGCGTTTTTCCTCAATCTCTTTGGCTGGATGAAGAGCCGATTCCGGAGCTTCGCAAGCGCTCAATGCCGTCGAAGCTGGGAGCGCCTGCTACGCCTCATAATTGACTTTCTTCCTCCAGAATTGTTGTCCCGGAAGGAACATAGCGTATTGTCCCGGTCAGTGTGTTCATCCAAAATCGACCGGCGTGAACACGCCCCCCCTTCCTTCCGAAGCCCCGAACTCTTACTCTACACATCAAGACGAAAGAGGGTTGCCTATGAATGGAGGAGCCGCTGTCAAGCAGAAACGAGCCACATCACGTTTTGTCCGCAACACCTTCCTGACTGGATTGCTGATCCTCATTCCTCTGGTCGCGACGTATTTATTGGTCGCCTTTTTGTTTGATCTCCTCAGCGGCGCGGGGGCGCCCATCATGCGGACCCTGTTCGGTCCGGTCCAGCAGCATGAGAGCTTTTGGTGGCTGGAGCCGATTACGCCTGTGGCCAACATTGTCTTAGCCCTGGCTATTATCTTTCTCTTGGGTCTGGTGGGAACCAATTTTATTGGGCGACAGATTCTGGACGCCGTGCATACCCTGATTCTGCGCTTGCCCCTTGTGAGCAGCGTTTATAGCGCGATCAAACAGATGGTGGAGACCTTCCATGGGCCGTCCGGCAGCTTTCAGCGCGTCGTCCTCCTCCAATATCCGCGCAAGGGGCTGTGGGTGATGGGGCTGGTTGCTACGGAACGGGACGACACGCTGGGACTTTCCTCTGCTGCGCAACTCCTCTCCGTCTTTATCCCTACAACGCCAAACCCAACTTCTGGGTTTCTGGCTATGGTGCCGCCGGAGGAGGTTGTCGAAGTCGATTATACCGTCGAGGAGGCGTTCACATTCATCGTCTCTTCGGGCATTGTTGGCGAGCGCTTCGCCCAGAAAGAAGAGGGAGACCCGGAGGAAGCGGCGGCGGTCGAACTGTAATCCAGATTGACACTGACACAGCCCGCGCCAGACTTGGGCGGCGAAAAACGGGAAAGGGGTTACAGATAAACAAGATCGTTATCAAAGCCTGTCTGAGCGGTATGCGTGGTCGCGAGCAAAACCGGAATGTCCCATGGACGCCACGAGAAGTTGCGGCCGAGGCCAAGCGCTGCGCGGAGGCGGGCGCGTCTATCGTTCATATCCATGCTCGCGCAAACGATGGCGGCATCAGCTATGATCCCGGGTGGTATGTGGAAGCCGACCGCCTCCGGGAACAGACCGCTCTTGTCATCAATCACACCACCGCCCGCCTGCCAGACGCGCCGGTCGATCAGGTGTTACGCTACCTCCAGGGGAACGCCTGACCCCGGTTGATATGATCTCGCTCAACACCGGGAGTATCGTTCTTAATACGCCGCAGGTGAATGGCACCCGGCAAACGCTGGTGCTTCTGAACTCCTATGAGGATATTCGCCAGACCATTCTTGTGTGTCGCGAATGCGGCATAGCGCCTGAGCCGGCGGTCCTCAATGCGGGTTTTTGTCCAATGTCACCATGTTTGTCGAAAACGGCCTGCTGCCCGCCCCGCGCTATCTCCTGGTTGAGTTCTCAGGACGATTTGGCGCTGGCTTTCAGACCATGCCGGGCACACCGTGAAGCTATGCCTATGTCATGGACTGCGTCAAGGAGGTCTTTCCGAATGCCACCTGGATTGCCCACGGTATAGAGGACAGCGTCCTCACCATTGCCAGTCTGGTGATCACTACCGGCGCACATGTCCGGGTGGGTTTCGAGGACCGGGCAACCCGTATTGATGGCTCTGTCGCGAACAGCAACGCCGACTACGCTTCGTGGGTGACCGAGGGTGCGCGGGCACATGGACGTGAGCAGGCCACGCCTCAGGAAACGCGACAGATTCTTGGCGTGCCGCACCATCCATAAGGAATCTCCAGAAGGCAGAGGATCGGGCGCCGCGAGGCGATTTATCGCTCTTGCCAGGGCCTCTGCTGTTCAAATGCATGGCCGACACGCAAGAGGGTGGCGTCATCAAAATGCCGTCCGGTCAGCATGAGGCCAACCGGCAGGCCATCGACCTTCCCGCAGGGAATGGTGAGCGAGGGATGACCGGTCATATCAAACGGTGCCGTATTGCCGAGCATATTCCAGCCGAATTGAAGCGAGTCGAGCGGCCCCATATTGGGAGCATAGCGGTGGGCCGTCATTGGCGTTGTTGGCATGACAAGGATGTCGAAGCGTTCGAGGACCTGATCGTAGGCGGCTTGGAGGGCGCGGCGCTGGTTTTGGGCTTTGGCGTACAAACGGCCATAATAGGCTTGGTTCAGATAGCTCCCGACCAGGGTCACAAACTTGGCTTGGTGAGGCAGATCCCGGGCTTGGGCTTTGAGTGATTTGCCCAAGGTGTTCATCAGGCTCTCGTTGTATAATCCCTTCCAATGGTAGCCGACACCGTTGCCATAGATCAAAGCCGTCATCCCTTCGGCAATTAAGGCCCAGGTAATCCCGCCTGCTCCAAGATGAGCCGGAATAGAGACTTCTCCTGCCTGCGCTCCAAGATCCTGCAATGCGTCGACGGCGGCGTGGACCTTGGTGTCGACCCCCGGTTGTGACACGGGGGTACCAAACCCTTCTTTGACGACACCCAAACGGAGACCCCGGATGCTCTGCCCTAAGGTTTGCATGTAGGGCTGTACCGGAACTTCGTATTGGCGCGGGTCGAGCGGGTCCTTCCCGGCAATGACTTCAAGGAGCAGGGCAGTGTCTGCTACAGTCTCCGCCATTGGCCCGGTGTGGTCGAAGGTGTTATCGATGCCGACGATACCGGTGTACGGAACAAGGCTGTGAGTAGGCTTGAGCCCCACGACACCGCACCAGGACGCTGGAATGCGAATGGAGCCTCCCTGGTCTCCGCCGATAGTCAGGTCAATGTCGTCATACGACAGAGCGGCCCCCGAACCCCCGGACGAACCTCCGGCCATGTGGTCGGGATTATGCTGATTGCGGGTCGGGCCATAGGCGCTGGTATGGCCGCCACCCGAGAAGGCAAAATTGTCCATATTGAGGATGGCGGTAATCTCGCCGCCGGCATTGAGGATGCGGGTGATAATAGTCGCATCAATATCCGGCACATAATTGCTCAGCAGCAGGGAGGCGCAGGTCATGGGAATACCGGCAATACTGACATTGTCCTTAACACCCAGGCGCTTCCCGGCCAGCTTGCCCGAAGAGGCACCCTTGATTGAACAGCGCCGGACGATGGCGTTGAGTGGGTCGTCCTCCCGGCTCGGACGGTTGCCGGGCTCACGCTCACGATAGGCAATATCCGGCAGATTTGCGGGCGCTTGGTCGAGGGCGTCCAGCGCGGCAAACATATCCGGCAGCATGGCTTCATACGCCTCCGCCTCTTCCGCACTCAACTCGAAATGGTGGGCGTGGGCCAAACGGTGGAAATCGTCTTTGGTCGGTTTGCGCAGTGGCATACTGTCCTCCCTTTCGTGGTGGATCCCTTCCTTTGGACATGGCACATCTTGGCGGAGTTTGTCCAGTGGAAACGAATGACTCCAAGAGTTTCTGCTAGCTGGGTGGGTGAAGAGTATGCTAGAAAGCCGCTTAGCAGCCTCTTCCTCCGTCTCAGAAGGAGTCTCACCATGCCACTGTCCCACATCCGGGTGATCGACCTGACCCGAGCCCGTGCTGGACCGACCTGTGTGCGCCAGTTAGCCGATATGGGTGCCCAGGTAATCAAGATCGAACAGCCCCAGGACGAGGGTGAGTGGAGCCGGCACGGCTTTGATTTCCAAAATCTGCATCGCAATAAGCGCTGCATGGTGCTCAACCTGAAGGACGGGCGTGGCAAACGGATTCTGGAACAACTCGTCAAAAACTCAGACGTGTTGGTGGAGAATTATCGGCCGAACGTCAAAAAACGTCTTGGTATAGACTACGAATCGCTCAGGCCGCTGAATCCGCGTCTCGTCTACGCCAGCATCTCCGGCTTTGGGCAGACCGGGCCGTATCAAGACCGCCCCGGCTATGACCAGGTCGCCCAGGGAATGGGTGGATTGATGAGCATTACCGGTCAGCCCGGAGGTGGTCCGGTCCGCGCCGGGATTCCGGTGGCCGACCTGAGCGCCGGGCTGCTGGCGGCACAGGGCATTCTGGTTGCCCTGCTCGAACGCGAACGATCCGGCGCAGGCCAGTGGGTCCACACGTCACTGCTGGAAGCCATGGTCGCGATGCTGGACTTTCAGGCCACGCGCTGGCTCATGGGCAAAGAGGTGCCGCCCCAGGCCGGCAATAATCATCCAACCGTGATTCCCACCGGGACATTCAAGGTCAAAGACGGCCACATCAATATTGCCACCACTAACCACATGTGGAAGCGGTTGTGTAACGTGCTAGGTGACACCGCGCTGGCCGAAGACAAACGGTTTTCCTCTCCGGGCAGGCGCTCGAAAAATCGGGATGCGCTGACCCCCATTCTCGAAGAGAAACTCAAAGACCGTACTGCGGACGAATGGATTGATACGCTGAACGCGGCGGGCATTCCGTGCGGCCCTATTCTGTCCATTGATCAGGTTTTTGACAACGAACAGGTCCGGCATCTGGAGCTCGCGCATGCGATCGAACATCCAGCGCTTGGGCCTATCCAGATCCTTGGCTTGCCGGTAACGCTGAGTCGGACCCCGGCCCGCATTCGCACGCCGACCGCAGAGAAGGGCCAGCACACGGACGAAATCCTGAGAGAGTTGGGAGTGGATGAGGCAGAAATTGATCAGCTTCGTAAGGACGCGGTGATCTAATCCGCCAGCCTACTTGAAGGCATGAAAGGTCAGAATGGTGAATGTCTCTCGCACATGAGGGATTTTCTGGATCTGTTCAGTCACCAAATGTGACAGGTCTTCAAAGTCATCGACGTATAACTTGACCAGCAGATCATAGGCTCCCGAGATGGAATACGCCTCGGAGAAGCTCTCCAAATCGGTCACCCGATCCGCGACTTCGGCCAGGGTGCCCGGTTCAACTTTCATCATTAAAAAGATTGCACGCATCGTCTCTCTCCCGCGTCACGCTGGCCAACTCCCGCCCCGCAAAGGAAAGGGTATCCATCCCATCTCCAGTGCGTAAAGGGGGACACGCTTACTCTCCGCAACGGTAGCGGATCCAGTAGTAATTCCTGACTATCTTAGTGTTCTGCTGAACGTCGTCTTGCGCTTGGCCCGTATTCTCCTCGGAACTTTCTCCCTCATTGACCACCTGATAGTTGGGGCAGTCGCTCTCAATGCTGGCCAATAATGTTGCTCTCACATCTGCCTTGGGACGACTCCCTAGCGGCTTCATTCCGCCCCAATTCAGTTCAAAGCGGGAAAACTCCATGCGTTTGGCCCGAATCGGCGGGTCGGTAGTGGACTTGGCGCTCAAAAACGGCACTGAAAGCGTCGGGGTCTTTGTCGAGCCGCATGCCAGACTGAAAAGGATGCTTGCAGCAAGGGCGGACCATGCCAGTTTCTGCATACTATTTCCCTCTCCCGACAACTTGCCTCACAAGTCATCGGCACCAAGGTCAAGAGCGTAGCATGCGCCGCTACCATTCTGCCAGCGTCGGCGCTGAGCGGAGATCGGACATGTCTTGCTCATTGTCCTGAGTGGTGGGTTTCTCCCGGAATTGCTGAAAACCGGGATGGACCGCGCCCGACCCAGCGTGCCGCCAGCTTAGCTCGTTGGCAATCGTTTTCCGAGGGCGTGTTCACGCTATCTGGATGTAAGGGCATTGCCGCTGAGCGCGCAATGGATGCAGAGGGGAAAGAACGCCATCAAGCTGTCGCACGGGGTGAAGCCACGCTGGACCCGCTTGCACCGCCGCAACAGCCGTGTGCCCTCAGGGCGTGTCTTGTCAAGCTCCCGCTCATCCTCTCCCGGCGAGAGCCGGTTCGTCCGCGGTGATCCCCCCGGCTCACGCCCCAGGCCTTTGCCCCGGTCACGGGGTTCGGTCTCCGCCCTAAGCCTAGTCCCTCACCAGCGCGCGGGGTCCGGCCTGAGTCCGACCTAGGGCCTGTTCCCACTCATGAGCATGATGATGTTATTCGCGGTGTATGGGCCTCACGCCAGCTCCATACGCCCGGGGCGCGCCCCCCGCCCCGATTTGGCCCCTGGCCCCCCCCCCTCACACCCCGGCTGCCCCGCGAGTCGCACCCCGACGTGCTTGATCGGGTCTGCGAGCGTCGGCACCGCGCACCGATCGGGCCCCGCAAGCGGGCGGCCCGGTCGCTCGACCGCCCCCTCGTCAAAGTCCCTCCCGCCGGCCCGGGGGCGCGCACACAACCGGCCCCCCATCCCTCGGCCGCTCCCGAGGCGGGTGGACCCCCACGCTGCATAGGGGTGCCGCGGCTGTGCGCCCGACGCTCGTCTGCGCGCGCTCGCCCGGCCCCGGGCCGGGGCGCAGGGAGAGGAGCCCGAGGGGCCGCCGCGGCGAAGCCGGGGTGGCCCCTCGGGCGTCTGCCCGGGAGCTGTCCACGCGGCGCACCGCAAGCGCGCGGGTGGGGCGTCGCGTGCCGGGATGCCGTCGCCTCTGCTCGCGCTGTGAGCAACTTGATGTGCTAGGCCTCGGATGCAGCGGCTTCGCACCCATCATCAATGCGTTGCGATTGTGGTAACAGGCCCTAGGGTCTGTTACCAATGAGGGGATGCTCCTTTTTGCGGAGGTATGCTTCAAGCTCTCCGCAGCGGAAAGGCGGCGTGGAGGGCCCGCTCCGTATTGTGGCGGCGCGACGACGCATGGTGTCGGCTTGCCCCTTGGGTGCCGCGCGGGCGCCGCGGGGCGCGCCGGGTTGCGGACCGGCGGGGAAGCTCGGGCCTCTTTCCCGTCCTGAAGACGGGGTGGCGGTGGCGGGATGGCCCCGGTGCCCTCTGGCCCCGAGACGACGCTCTTCCTCCGCGCCCCCCCCCCCCCCCCCCCGGTGGAGCCAGCCGGGCGTGTGGGCGGCTCTTTGCTCTGCCTTGCGCGGCTCTAGCGGGGGTGGTAGCCCGCCGGCGGTGGTTTCGCCCCCCGTCCCGGCGCCCCGTTCGGCCGCGGGTGCCAACGGGGCGCCTGCGCGCACGCCCTCGGGCGCTCTCGCGAGGGATGGGAGCAATGCGGCGCGGCCCGCAGGCAGGCAAGTGCCCGACGCCAAGTACAACTTCCCCACAATCGGCTTGGTCTTTTCGTACTTCAGGGGGGACGGATGGCATGGAGTACGATCAAGTCATGCCGTTGAAGGGGGACCTTCATTGGGTGACGGTGGATGCGGCGGGGACGGCCGAGGATGCGCGGACGAATGGTCTCCGCTCTGTAGTGGCCGCCTACGTGGGTTGTTCGCACGGTCCGCGCGTGGGACGGCCCCAAAACGGAGCGGGGGATCCCGCTCCGTTTTTTGTGGGAAGGGGTGTGCAGGGGCGTGGCGCGGGGCTTGACGGGGGGCTGGTTGGTTGCCCGCGTATGCCCCATTGTGCTGGCCCGCGGTCCGGGGCCTGCGCCGTCCCGGGTTTCATGCCCACACGCCGGCCACCAGCACCGGCTCGGCACTCCCCCTGATTGATTGTGAATGGCCCGATTGGTCCTGCACTCAGGATCAACGCGGCCCATAACGCCTTTGGGCCGGGATGTCACCCCAGGGTCCGGACTCAATTGAGCCCCCATAGGAATGTGGCGGCGATGAGGACGGTGGAGAGGAATGGGTCGGCGCGTTTGTCGTCACGGGTTGCGATTCTTCGCAAACCCGTGAGCCAGCACCCCCGCCGCGAGAGCGCCCGCGGGCGTGCTCGCAGGCCCCCCGTCTTCTGGACGGGCAGGAGGCCCGAGAGTCCCCGCCGGGCCTCCCCCCGACGCCCGCGCGGCAACCCAGAGACCAAGCCGCCGCCCTTCGGCGGCGCGCCGCCACCAATACGGAGCGGGCCACCCAACGCCGCCTTTCCGCTGCGGGTCGCTTGACTCACCAATCCGAAAAAAGGAGCATTCTCTCATTGAGGACGGATCCTAGGGCCGTGTTTGACGACCCGCCGTGCAGCTTGGCCGGGTGAATCGGAATGGCCTCCAATACCGCTGCCATACTGAAAGACCTGGATGGGATGGCCGCGGATAGCAGGCCGCTCATATCCGTGGTCGTTGTGCGTGAATGCAGGGCTTCAGAACGAGTACGACGCCCTCAAGTAGTAGAATCCACCATTATGTCCGTACGGCGAGGTGACCGGATACTTCTGGCCATAGTCGCGGGCATACCGGTTTCTGGTCGGATAGGTGTCGAGCAGGTTGTCCGCGCCAGCCGCAAACTCAAGGCCGTTCCGAAACATATACGACGCTTCTATGTCGAGTAGTGCGCGGGCATGGGCGTAGATGGGCTGGGCATCATTGTCCTGATGCCGCTCGGTGAAATCGTCGTAGTAGTGCAGCCGGGTGAGGAGGTGCCACGCCCCCCAGGTGTGGCTTGCCATCAGCGAGAAGCGGAATTCCGGCTCCACCTCCTCAAGCTGATGTTTTTGGAGCGCGGTAATGACATTGGTGTCAATTGAATCCAGATTGATTTTGGTATCATTCCAGTTGCCGGCAAACATCAACATGGTTGTGCCGATGCTGCCGCCAAACAGTTCCAGCGGATAGGTCGCCACTAGGTCCATGCCCTGCGTATAGGTCTCGAACGCGTTGGCAAAGAATTTGACGGTCCGTACGCTGCCGACGTCAACACCTTGGGCTGCTAGGGCGTTGACGTCGGCAGCGGTGATGGTTTGCGAGTTGGTCAGCCCGATCCGATTTCTGATCTCTATTTGTAATAATCAAGGGTGACGGACAGGGCATTGAGAGAGAGCACCATGCCAACGGAAAAAGAAAAGGAGGTTTCCGGAGTGAGAGGTCTGGCTCCCTTGTATTGTGCAATCGGATCGCTACCCGGAAGGGTCGGCTGTTCCACGAGGTTGCCGTCGGCGTCAATACCGAAAGTGGTGTCCCGGTAGTTTGCCTGTCTCACGGTCGGCGCTCGAAAGCCGGTTCCAAAGGAACCGCGCGCGGCCAGGTATTTTTCGAGCAAGTCCCAGCGACCGGCTAGCTTACCGTCCAGAGACTCACCGAGGCTTTCATGATGTTCGAAGCGGCCCGCGGCGCTGAGCAATACCTGTTCAATGACAGTAGCTTCCAGGTCGACATAGGCACCGAAGCTCCCCCGGTTGGCCTCCATGGCGTGCTCGGGCCGGATGCCCGGGATACGCATTAGTACCAATATCGAAGCCATGCTGGGCGAGGCCGCGGCGGTTCGGGCTCTGGCTCCCACCCGCGCATTCTCCGTCATCGTCAACGCACCAAGCGTTCTGCTCGCCGGCTTCGATCTCAAACCCCTCTTCGCGGTATTTCCAGTCCGAAGGCGACGTTCATCGGGGAGTAGAACAGGCCGGTGTCGAACGGTCGGGAGAGGTCGAGGTTGAATATCTTGTCCCGCTGCTGGTAGGCGCGTGAGAAGAATTCGGTCGGAATCTCCTCCCGGAGACGAGCGAGTTGCGGGTTGACGCTGTTCCAGACCACATAGGTCGTTCGGTTTCGACCGAACACCGCGCTCATATCGTAGTTCCAACCATTGAGCAACGGAGAGGTGCTCTGCAACGTCCCGCGCAGGCCGAATGCGATACCCCAGTCTTCCACGCCGCCACGCAAACGCGGGATGAACCCACCCGGAAATTCCTGGCCTAACCAGTACAATCCGAGCCTAGCCCGCTCAGCGCAGCTTGGCCGCTTTCCAGATAATCGCGCCCGGTGATGTTTTTTGGACAGGCCCCGCTGCTGCCGTCCGGCGACAGGTCGGCGATCAGCAAGGGGTCGTCCAGGGACCAGCCGCCGCCCGGACCGCTGGGGTCCGTAAATACTCCCGGACGTGCGTACGGACTACGCCAATACCACGAATCCAGAATTTCCCGTTCCGCCCAACTGCCAAAGCCGTAGGTTTGGTGGTGGTCGTTGAGGTCAAGGCCGAAGTTGCCGAAGAATTTATAATCGTACGGCACGTCCGGCGCGCCCCAGACCTGTACCGAGGAACGGCGGACATGCTCGTTGCCGCTGGCGATTGCGACCAGCGCGTCGGTGCGCTGTGTACTGCGGCTGGTCGAGTCGGCGTTGGTGAACTCGAAGCTGAGATTGGCGAAACCAGCATCAGTCAGCGGCAGTCCAACGTTGGCCGCCGTACTCACTTGGTCGCCGTCCCCCTGATAATATTGGCCCCAGCGGGCTTCGAGCGTACCACCCTCGGGCGCATCGCGCAGCACAAAGTTCAACACCCCAGCCACCGCGTCAGAGCCGTACTGGGCACCCGCCCCGTCGCGCAGCACTTCGACACGCTTGAGTGCGATAGACGGGATTGAGCGGATGTCGGCTCCGTGTGCCCCTTGCGCCTGCCCAAAGGTGAAGATGCTGATCGCGGAGGAGCGGTGGCGGCGTTTGCCGTTGACCAGCCCCAGGGTCGAGTCCGGCGGTAGGCCGCGCAGTCTGGCTGGACGGACCAGGGCAGCCTCAACACCGAGGCCATACTGAAAGACTCTATACGATGGGACGGTTGCGGACAGCCGTTCGTCGATGTCCGTGGTGCCGTAGTGTTTGAGGCTGTCACCGTCGATGACGTCCACCGGCACAGGCGAATCCGCCGCGGAGCGGCCCGCTGACCGGGAACCAACCACCCGTTGCTTCGAGCCCGACGCCCTCTTCTCCCTGCTCGGCCTGCTGTGCTCCCGCTTGCAGCGAGCCTCTTAAGACCAAGAGCACCACCAGGAGACTGTATTGCCATCGCTCCCCTCTCGTCATACCCGCCCCTCCTTCTACGTTACGGGAGCCAGAATACCTTAATTGCTGTGAATCGTTTCTTGCCCGTAGCGGGCAAAATCATGTAAGACACAAACATACTGGAGTTAAGAGGTCAAAAGGAGGAGTGTCATGGCAGGCGTATTAGCGGGAAAAATTGCGTTGATTACCGGAGCCGGCTCGGGGATCGGGCGCGCCTCAGCCCTTGCCTTCGCGCGAGAAGGCGCGACCGTGGTGGTCAGCGATATTGTTACTGACGGAGGCCAGGAGACGGCACGGCTCGTGCACGGCGTGGGAGGAGAGGCCCACTTTCTTCAAGTCGATGTCTCCCAAGCCGCTGAGGTTGAGGGGCTCATCACCCAGATCACTGAAACGTACGGACGCCTTGACTGTGCCTATAACAACGCGGGGATCGAAGGGGAAAGCGTCTTGACAGCGGAAACCAGCGAAGAGGGCTGGGACCGCACCATGGCGATTAACCTCAAAGGCGTCTGGCTGTGCATGAAATACGAGATTCTCCAGATGCTCAAGCAGGGCGGCGGTTCCATTGTGAACACCTCCTCGGCTTATGGGTTGGTAGGGGGGTACCGTCTTCCGGCCTATATCGCCAGCAAGCATGGCGTGGTCGGGATTACGCGCTCGGCGGCGTTGGAATACGCGCAGAGCGGCATCCGCGTGAACTGCGTCTGTCCGGGCGCGATCGAGACGCCAATGGTCAGTCGGCTGACCGAGGGTCAGCCTGAGATGGCCGACAAGATCGCAGAGATGGAGCCTATCGGCCGTATGGGCCAGCCGGGAGAAATCGCGGAAGCAGTTGTCTGGCTCAGCTCTGAGGCAGCCTCCTTTGTGACCGGCCACACCATGTCGGTAGATGGCGGCTGGCTGGCCCAATAGTCTACGATGGCCCCATCTCACCCCATGACAAACTGGAGGCTGAGTCTCTCTCCTGCGAGCATCCAAGCACCCTCTTCCAGCTCTCCATGTCTGCGATATCTTCGGTCACCAATGCAGCGTTCGCTCGCACCGCACACAGGATAGCCATGTCATTGCTATGATCCCGAGATTCCACCCCTCCCTCCTGTTGCTGATAGTGTGCGCAAGAAGTACCCTGCCTAATGCCCCGGTTTGGGACCGCCATATGCCCCCGTCTTACGGACGCTTGGCTATAGGGCTCTTGCATGCCTATCGAACTCAAGCGTACTCTGCGGTGCGAAGCGCCCGTTGGGAGAGGGCTTCACCCGCTTCTCCACGAATGATGAGTAATGAACACGGAGGAGTCGAAGAGGAGAGCACGGCTCTGCGTCACGCTCCCTCCTCCGTCTTCTCACGCTTAATTAGGCATCCCGGAGCACTCCTCGGTGACGGAGTTGCTGAACGTATTGCATGACCCCATCTGCAAAGAGGCGGTCAGCGCTAGCTATCCGGGTCGCCTCGGATGCGCTGCTCATCCGACCGCTATCACTGCACGAATCGATGCCTCCTCACCCCAATCGCACCATGGTCTCTGGGCTATGGGCAACGACAGAGACAATCTGCCAGCGGTCGTCGGTCTTGCGCAGGGTGTAGGTTGCTCCCAAGCGTTCCAACTCTTCCCCGGTTTTGGTATAGCGCACGGCGAGACCGCTGAGGAGCGCTATGCGATCCGTCATCTCCTTGATCTGAATGTTTGTGACCTCGCTGCGTCCATAGTTTCGGCTGTTGAGGTCCTGGATAATCTGGGCGAAGAGCTTTTCGATCTCCGCTCCGCTTGAAAGCAAGATTACGCCCCGGTCCGCGATAAATAGACAGGGAGCGTGGTAGAACGGCACCATTGCCTTGGCCGCGCCCAAGTGAAACGTATCCAGGTAGCTGGCATAGAATTGTTGAATGTCCTCGTGTTGATTTATGAGTGGCATGGGACTTCTTTCTACGGCTAACATTGCACCCTTTAGCACCTGTACCGAGCCGGATACAAGCCAGAGCCGGATGAAGCCGCCGCCGTTCGCCTCTCACGTGCCAACGCACCTTGACGAAGCGCTTGCCTTCCTAGAGCACCATGGAGGCGACGCAAAAATATTGGCTGGCGGGCAGAGTCTGATGCCGCTGCTGAATTTCCGGCTGAGCTCTCCGTCGGCCTTGGTCGATATCAACCGGGTGGCGGAATTATCCTATCTGCGGCAAGAGAACGGACAGGTTCGCATTGGCGCGTTGACCCGCCAGAGAACGATTGAGTTTTCGGAACTGGTGCGCTGTCAGCTTCCAGTGTTGTACGAGGCAACCACATTGGTCGGTCATCTGCCCATCCGCACCCGCGGCACCATCGGTGGTAGCTTGGCCCATGCCGACCCCGTGGCAGAGTACCTCACTGTTGCGCTGGTTTTAGACGCGGAACTGGTCCTTCAGGGACCGGAGGGGCAGCGCAGCCTCTCGGCTGAGGGATTTTTCGTGAGCCATCTGACAACGGCCCTCGCCCTGAACGAGGTCGTCACCGAAATCCGTTTTCCACCTACTTCGCCGACAAGCGGTTGGGCGTTCGAAGAAGTTACCCGGCGACACAGAGATTTCGCTCTTGTCGGTGTTGCCAGCGTGATTGATGCGGACGGTGAGCAGTGCCGGGTCGCGCGCCTAGCTGCCGCCGGAGTCGGGTCGACCTCAATCCGTCTGCCTGCGGCAGAGGATATCCTGGTACGGGAAGGCATGGCTGAACAGAGCCTTCATCGGGCGGCACCAAAGCCGCCGAACTCGTTGAACCCGATAGCGATGTCCACGCCTTGGCCGATTTTCGGCGGGACTTAACTCAGGTGCTGACGCGGCGGGCGATTCAGGGGGCACTTGAGCGCGGCCAGGAGCGTAGGGCATGAGCGAACCGAACGAGGGTAGCCAGACGAGAGCGGTCATGCTCCGCGTAAACGGCACGGAGTACCGAGGGCAGGTGGAGGTGCGCAAACTGTTGGTTGATTTTCTGCGTGAGGATCTGGGTCTGAGGGCTCTCAGGTCGGCTGTGAACACGGCATCTGTGGGGTGTGTGCGATTCTCATTAAAGGTGAAGCCGCCCGTTCGTGCCCGACGCTGGCAGTTCGGGCAGACGGAGTGGAGTTGATGACCATTGAGGAGTTGGTCGAAGAGGGCTAGCTCCATCCCCTACCAAGCAGCCTTTTGGGAACACCACGGCCTTCAGGGCGAGTTCTGTACGCCAAGGGTGCTCATGACCGCCTATGATCTGCTCCAGACAAAGGCGACACCGAGCGAGGAAGAAATCCGCACGGGCTTCTCCACGGTGCTATGTCACGGGGTATCAGGGACTTGTTGAAGCCGTTCAGGCTGCAGCGGAGACGCTCAGGGCTCGGAGGGAGAGTCAGTTAAAGGGAAACCCACCCCCGGCGCTACGCATCACCCTTCCGAGGAGGGAATGATGTCCCAAAGTGCTGAAACCCCAGCCCCGTTTGGCCGTAATTTCCCGGCAAGACTCTCGGTCTCCCAACTCTTCAATATCTTCCTAAATCCAGCCCTGCTCATCTGCTTGCGTCTGCATGGAAAGTAGGACTTCAACCATTCCCTCTTCCGTCATGCCCACGACCGAGGCGTGGGGGTTGACAGGTCAGCCTCCTTCATATTTACGTCCTGCTACACCTTGCATTTTATTAAGCCCCCCTTACCACAGGCTTGGCGGAGCATAAGTTTCTTTCATTGGCATTCTGCTGTCATGGGAGTTGCATTAGGCTGCTTACTCAAAGGAGTAAAGGAATGTTGAAGAGGGAGTCTCTATGCTAGATTCAGTTCTGAATAAAGAGGACAGCCCAGCCTTGTCGGGCAAGGACCGGCTTATCGTGGCACTTGATGTGCCGACGCACAAGCAGGCATTTGAGTTGGTAGAGCGCCTTGATAATGTGTCGTTCTTCAAGGTCGGGCTACAACTCCTCCTGGCAGGCGATATGCTTGGATTTATCCGACGGCTCCAAGAAAGTCGCGCCAGTCAAGGAGGCGTGTTCGTAGATCTGAAACTCTCTGGCGACATTGGGAATACCATCACGAGGCTCGTTGAGGGTTGTATGGCCCTCAACGTGAAATTCATCACCTTGGTTGAGGCGCAGCAAAGTGCCATCACGATAAGAACGCTTCAGACAGCACGGGAAGTACGTGGGACGGCACGTTACCCGCGCTTCCTGACAGTTCCTCTCTTCTCCAGTCTTGATAATGCCGATCTGCTCCAGGCGACAGGGAAACACATAGATGCGACCGCGTATATTGTGGAGCGTGGCGGAGCAATGCTGCAGTATGGATGTGATGGTTTAATCGTATCGGGAACCGCAATACAGGAATGCCGTGCGGCATTTGGCGGGACCGTCGATATTGTGAGTCCTGGGATCAGACCTCACTGGGCGCAAACCCATGACCACAAGCGCCATACCACTCCTACCCAAGCCATGCAGTTCGGCGCGGATTATCTCGTCGTCGGGCGGCCCATCTATACGGCCTCCAGTCCGCACGACGCGGCACAAAGAATCATTGATGAAATAGATCAGGCACAAGCCCAGGCAGCACGGACCTCGCCCATAAGACCCCGATCCTCGCACTCTGCTGCCTCTTCGGTAGCCAGCCTTCCATAAATATAGTTGTGCGAGAAGAGGACGTAAGGGAACGGTAACATTGCATTGTGCATGTCCTTCAGCGCCCGGCTCCCTGTGCCTGGGCTTTTTTATACCTCTACCTCGGCACTCTGATAGATAATTCCCTCCGAGGAGGGAATGTCGAGTCGAGGAAGTCGCGTGGAAGAATTTCCTCCAAAGTTCGTTGGTGCGCGGGTGAAGCGACGGGAAGACCAACGTCTGCTGACAGGCCGGGGCGCGTATGTGGATGATCATCGCCCGCCAGGCCTGCTCCATGCCGCCTTTTTGCGCAGCCCTTATGCGCATACGAATTACTCAACTCGATACCTCAGCCGCCCGGACGCGTGAGGGCGTTGCCACCGTTGTCAATAGGAAAAGATCTCCTCCCGCTAGTCAAACCGGTCCGGGTCGCCTCAAGAATGCGGGAGTACCAGGAAACCAGCTTTCCGCCGTTGGCCGTTGACAAGGTGCGATATGTCGGCAAAGCGCTCGCCGTGGTTATCGAGGAAAATCGCTATCTCGCCGAAGACGCCCTTGAATGGATTCACGTTGAATACGACCCGCTGCCGACCATGGCCAACGCACCGGCCGCGGCTCGGCCGGACGCATCCCTGCTGCTTTCGGCGACACGCCCCCGTGTGTCTGGAAAATCGGGGCTGTCTGGCAGACTATCACGCCGGTACAGGAGTGCTGACGCTGCGCTCCGCCACCCAATGTCCGGGTCTACTCCGGGATGCCCTAGCCGACCTGTTGGACATGTCCGAACATTGTATTCGTGTGGTCGCTGCTGATGTGGGGGGCGGGTTCGGGGTCAAGTCTTCGCTCTATCCCGAAGGGATTGTTCTGTGTGCGGGCGCCCGACTGCTGAAACGGCCGGTGAAATGGATCAGCGACCGCCGGGAGGATCTCTCAAGACATCGACGCAGGCCTGGGATGATCGTGGATGCCGAACTGGGCCTCCAGGCCGACGGTACCATTAGCCGCCTCAGAGCGGACGTGACAACAAGATATTGGCGCGTACTCCATCTATCCCTGGACGGCTACGGTCGAGCCGATCCAGATCATCAGCCTTCTGTCCGGCCCGTACCGAATGTCGCATTATCGGGGACACAATTGTGGGTGGCCACGTGTAAGGCGCCGGTGGGGCCGTATTGAGGGGTGGGCCGCCCGGTCACCACCTTTGTGCTGGAAAGTCTGATGGACCGGGCCGCGCGCCGGCTGGCTCTGGACCCGGCCGAACTGCGGCTCAAGAACTATATCCGGCCGACGAATTTTCGTACAAACACCGTCCGGCCTCGTGCGGGGTCAGGCCAGCCTGACCGAGTGCATGCAAAAGGCACGGGAGGTGCTAGGTGCTGATGCGACCGCCCAGTGGCGTACGCAGGCACGTGCCGCAGGGCGGTGGGTCGGTGTGGGCTTTGCCACCTAGATTGAACTGACCGGGGTAGGGTTGGCTATTCCTGTCTCGCCGGGCATGCCGATTGCGGCCGGGACCGTCACCGACGCCTTCAGCGTCGCTCCCCAAGGTCAGGGCCATGAGACTGCGCTCGTCCAGGTGGTGGCGGACGTGCTGGGCGTTTCCCTTAACAGTGTTCGGGTGGTCTGCGGCGATACCACGCTCGCGCCTCAAGGAACGGGAACCTATGCCAGCCGCAGTGCCGTGCTAGCCGGTGGTGCGGCCATCCTGGCAGGTCAGGCGCTCAAGATTGCCGGCCACCTGACGGAGAGCAACCCGGCCGATCTGGACATTCGAGACGGACAGGTTTTCCTGCGCGCTCAGCCGGAACGCAGGCTGCCCCTCCGCGAGGTTGCGAAGACGGCCTATGCCGGCCTGCGGCGGCTGCCCAAAGACATGGAACCGGGGCTGGAGGTCACGCGCCTCTACGACCCGCCCTTTGGGGCGGCTTCGAGCGCTACTCACGTTGCAGTCGTGGAGGTCGACACCGAGACGTATGCAGTCACAGTCAAGCGTTATATTGTGGTTGAAGATTGCGGGCGGATCATTAATCCGCTGATCGTCGATGGCCAAGTCCGTGGCGGCGTCGCCCAAGGCATTGGGGCCGCTTTGTATGAAGAAGTGGTGTACGATGACGAAGGTCAACTGCTGACCGGCTCGTTGGTGGACTCCCTCGTCCCCACTGCCTCCGAACTCCTTCCCATAGAAGTCCATCACATTGAAACACCCTTCTCCGTCCGCGCTCGGCGGATTTCGCTACATGGGAGAAGGCGGCACCATCGGTGTGCCGGCCGCGATGGCCAACGCGGTCTCCGACGCCTTGTCTCACCTGGGCATAGAGATCAACGAGATTCCAATGACCCCGGAGAAATTGTTTCAGGTGGTGCGGGTGGCGGAGGCTGATGCGCGTTAGGCCTCTTCTGGAGATTCTAGCATTGCGTCCTCGTATACGAGGCACCATTCACATCGACAATGGTCCCGGTTGCGAAATTTGCCTCGCCTGAAGTGAGGAAGGCAACCATGGTAGCTACCTCTTCCGGCCTGCAAGGGGCCTTGCTGGCGGACGGCCTCGCCCCGGGGGCGGACAAGAACGGAGGTGGACATATCGGCTTCCACGAAGCCCGGTGCAACGTATACAAAGATGTCATGCGGGGCGAAGGCTTGGGCCAACGACTAGCTCATGGAGTTGAGGGTGGCCTTACTTGCCGCGTAGGCCGGCGCTTCCGGCGCTCCTCGAAAGGCGCCTCTAGAAGAGATCTTCACCATTTGCCCTCCTCCGCATTCCGCCATATGCCGGGCGGCCCAGAACCTCGCATTGGCCGGGCCGTCTAGGGCCTGTTACCACTATCGCAAGGCATCGATGATGAGGGCGAAGACGCTGCACCCGAGGAAGAGCACATCAAGTTGCTCGCAGCGCGAGCAGAGGCGGCGGCCTCCCTGCAAGCGACGCCACACCCGCGCGCTTGCGGTGCGCCGCGTGGACAGCTCCCGGGCAGACGCCCAAGGGCTCACCCGGCTGCGCCGCGACGGCCCCCCGGGCTCCTCCCCCCGCGCCCCGGCCCGGGGCCGCGGCGGGGCGCCCGCGGACGCCCGGGCCCTCAGCACCGCGGGAGGAGCGGGGGGCGGGCCCGGGCGAGTCCGCCACGGGCGGCCCGCCGGGACGTCGGGGGCGGGCCCGAGCGAGCGCGAGCAGACGAGCGCCGTGCGATCATCCGCGGCACCCAGATGCATCGTGGGGGTCCCGCCGCTCCGGGAGCGGCCGAGGGATTGAGGACCGGTTGTGTGCGCGCCCCCGGGCCGGCGGGAGGGCCTTGGACGAGGGGGCGGGCGAGCGACCGGGCCGCCCGCGTGAGGCGCCCGCTCTGCTCGCGGTGCCGAGGCTCGCAGACCCGGTCGCGCACGCCGGGTGGCGACCCGCGGGGCAGCCGGGGGGAGAGGGGGGCCAGGTGCCAAAGCGGGCCGGCAACCCGCGCCCTGTGCCGCCCTGCGCGGCGACCGACCAGAGGGCGGGGCGCACGGGGCGAGGGGAGAGGCGGACCGGGCCGCGCGGCACCGGGAGAGGGGGCGCGAGCCGGGCGGAGGGAGCTTGCGTGAGGTCCACCCAACGAGGAGACCATAATCATGCGCATGAGTGGGAACAGGCCCTAGGTTGGTGTCGGGCGAGTGCTGCCACACGTCATTCCATACCTCGTAGTCAGCCCGAAACGATGGCTGCCACTCGTTGATGGCGGCGTTGTTTACCACTATCTGGAGTCCGCCCATTTGGCTGAGCGCCGCAGATATCAGGGCTCCCACAGCTGGTGCGTCGGCAAGGTCGGCTTGAAAGAGCCGATGATCACCGTCAGGTAAAGCTGCCAGGGGATGCTCTGCCGCTTCCCGGTTTTGAGGGTAATGTAATGGCTATAGGCGCCCCTTCTTGGGGCAGTTTGTGCGCAACGGCTCGACCGATACCCCGTGACGCGCCGGTCACGAGTGCTACTTTCCCTGCCAAGGGCATATATTTTTTCCTTTCGTTCGGGCCCTCCCCTAAAGTCTGAGTTGTAGGGGGGGATCGACGGGACAGATAAAGACCTTGACGGCGGGCGCCAGCCGCGGGGTGTATACGGGTTAGACACATCCGAGGAGGCAGGCTATTTCATTGGGGAGGTAGGTGTTAGGGGGTGGGGGATTCGGGTCTCCGCTCATACCCTTGCTAAGTCTGTCCTGCAACCAGTAGGTATGGAGAGGTGAACGGAGTGCCTGGATTCCTCATTATTAGCCTGATTCTCCTCCCGTTACTCGGCTCACTTGTGTCCTGGCCGGAGCGCTGGCGCCAGCGTCTGGCGCCAGCATATTCCCTGGTCCCGATTCTCCAACTGCTGATCGTCATCTCGCTCTGGGCAACGGTCCAGGCGGGAGAGCGGATCCAGTGCTCCTGGCCGTGGGCTCCGAGTCTGGGGCTGTATGTGAGTTTTAACCTGGACGGCTTGAGCTGGCTCTTCACCGGTCTGATCTCAGGGGTGGGCGTCTTTGTCTTCATCTATGCTGCGTTCTACATGGCTGACGATCCCACGCTGTCCCGCCTCTACCGCTTCCTGCTCTTGTTTAACGCCGCCATGATGGGCGTCGTGCTGGCCGACAACCTGATCTTATTGCTGGTCTTCTGGGAATTGACGAGCGTCTCGTCGTTTCTGCTCATCGGATTCCGCTCACATCGGGCTGCTGCCTGTGAGGGAGCGATCAAGGCGTTCGGTCTGACGGCGATTGGCGGCCTGGTCATGCTGTTCGGCCTTTTGGCCGTGTATGCTGAGCACGGGACATTCGAGCTGTCGGTCCTGCTTGCAAATTCCACCTCGATATCTACGGCAGCAGGGCTGTGCTTCTTGGTTGGCGCTTTCACCAAGTCGGCCCAATTTCCGTTCCATATCTGGCTGCCGTCGGCTATGGAGGCACCAACCCCGGTGAGCGCCTACCTGCATGCCGCCACTATGGTCAAAGCCGGTCTCTATCTGATCGCTCGGCTGACGCCGTTATTTGCGGACAATCCAACGTGGTCCGCCACGGTGACCAGCGTGGGGACAGTCACCCTGGTGTGGGGCGGTGTGTTAGCCTGCAAGCAGGTCGATCTCAAAGCCCTGCTGGCCAACTCAACCGTGAGCCAATTGGGTTTGATCGTCGTTCTTCTCGGTCTACAAACCGAAGTCGCGCTCTTTGCGGCCGTCCTGCATATTCTCAATCACGCGGCGTTCAAGGGCGCGCTGTTCCTGACGGCCGGTACAGTCGAGCATGAAGCGGGGACACGTGACCTGCGTCGGCTCGGCGGCCTGTGTCCCCTCATGCCGACCTTAACGCTGGCGGCGACCTTGGCCTCACTGTCCATGGCCGGCCTGCCGCCCTTGGGCGGCTTCCTGAGTAAAGAATTATTCTATGAGGGCGTCCTTGAAGCGGACCTGCTCCTCACAACGGCGGCCGTTGCGGCCAGTTGTCTGACTTTTTTGTACTCCTTCATTTTCTTCCACGGGACGTTTTTCGCCCCGGCCTCCCATCCGTCTGAGCAACCGCATTCCTCTCCACACGCCGGGCATCGCCCTACACTTGGTCTGATTGCGCCCATCGTCGCTCTGAGCGGCTTGGCCGTGCTGTTCGGGCTCGTTCCCAGTCTCGCGGAAGCCTTGGTGGCGCCAGCCTTCCGCGTTATTCATGGGGCTCCACCCCAGTTGCATCTTGCCTTGTGGCACGGTCTGACTCCGGCTCTGGGGTTGAGTGTGGTGACGATTATCCTGGGAGGCGGTGCCTTCCTGCTCCAGCAACGTTTTCTTCAGGCCGCCCGCGAGTACCGGGCTACGTATTCATTCAACCGGGTGTACACCGATGGCCTGACCGGCTTCACTCACCTCTTCCACTGGACACGAGCGCTCTACATGACCGGTTCGGTGACCGACTATATACGCTATCTCCTGATTGCCCTCATCGTGGGGCTCAGTATTCCATTGTGGAATTTCTTTGAGGAGATGGCTCTCCGGGTAGATATCGTTCGTCCAGAATACCACGAACTCGGCTTGGCCGGACTGATGGCGGTCGCCGGTATCATGTGCTGCCGGACTCGCTCGCGGAT
Source organism: uncultured Binatia bacterium (SeqCode) (assembly GCA_965116085.1). Lineage (GTDB taxonomy): Bacteria > Desulfobacterota > Binatia > Bin18 > Bin18 > Bin18. Next base: position 861,084 of record OZ220487.1, on the reverse strand, counting down.
TGTTCTCGTGCTGTCGCTCGGTCTGGTCGGCTCGGTCATGTCGATCTTCTTCGTGCTCTTCAGCGCCCCGGACCTCGCCTTGACGCAGGTCTTGGTCGAAGCGGTCAGCCTCGTCCTGTTCCTCCTGGTTCTGCGCTATTTCTCGATGATCAGGCCACAGCCATGCACCCCACGCACGCGGCTGTTCAATCTTGGCATCAGCGTGGGCACGGGTCTCGTGGTGAGCCTACTGCTCTTTGCGGCGAATACCGGGCCCTCCATCCCCTCCGTCATTCCGTCTTACTATCTGGCGAACAGCCACCTGCTGGCTGGCGGATACAACGTGGTCAACGTGATTCTGGTGGATTTCCGCGGCTTTGATACCATGGGAGAGATTACGGTGTTCGGTGCTGCCGTCCTTGGCGTCCTCGCTCTAGTCGAGTTGGGCATCCGAGGGCAATCGCCCCCGGATGCCATTTCTGTGGTGTCTCTCCCCTCGCCTATCCTCCAGTCGTTCGCCCGGCTCACCCTCCATCTGATGCTGGTCTTTGCTCTGTATCTGTTGCTACGCGGCCACAATGCGCCGGGAGGAGGATTTATCGCCGGTGTGCTCACCGCGGTGGCGATGACGTTTCAGATGATGGCTTTCCACGTAGAATCCTTCTCGCGCGAGATGCCCTGGAAGCCGCTCCAGGTGGTTGCGGTTGGACTCCTGGTGGCCGCCGGCACCGGTCTTGGGTCTCTATTCATTGGCTACCCGTTTCTGACCAGCGCGATCGGCCATTATCATTTGCCGCTGCTCGGTGATCTCGAACTGGCCACCGCTATGGGTTTTGACATCGGGGTATATCTGGTCGTCGTTGGCACCTCACTGGGCATTATTCGGGCCATTGCTGAGGATTAATCCGTGGAATTTGTGATTATCAGTGTGATCGGTGTCCTCTTTGGCTGTGGGACGTATCTGATCTTGCAGCAGCATTTATTACGGGTGGTCGTGGGATTGTCCTTATACTCACACGCGGCCAATCTCGCGCTCATGATCTCGGGCGGCCTGAAGCGGGGGAATCCTCCTCTGCTGACGACCGAGGCCCCGTACGCTGACCCGCTCCCCCAGGCACTCATCCTAACCGCAATTGTGATCAGCTTCGGTATGACGGCCTTTGCCACGGTCTTGGCCTTTCGGGTCAGACAGGTGTACGGGTCGGATGCAGTGGACGAATTGGCGGGAGGAGAAGAGTAGTGATGCCGCCAGATCTGTTCGTCCTGTTTATTGTCGGGCCGGTTGTCACGGCAGCGCTTCTGGCTGCCTTTCACAAATGGGATATCTTTCAGCGGGGGGTGAGTCTCGCTGTCAGCCTTGGGCTGTGGGGGTTGTCCGTCGCGGGCCTGCTCTCCTTGCTGCAAGATGGCCAGCAGGGGATGGTCGTGCTGCGTATGGGCAACTGGGACGCGCCCTACGGCATTATCCTGGTTGCCGACGTCCTGAGTATGACCATGGTCGTCCTGACCATGACGATTGGGGTGGCGGTGGTGGTCTTCTCACTGCGCACGGTTGAACAAGCGTACCAGGAGCATTTTTACTATCCGCTCTTCTTTATCCTTATTATGGGCGTGAACGGTGCTTTTCTCACTGGAGATTTGTTCAACCTGTTTGTCTTCTTCGAAATTCTGCTGATCGCGTCGTTTGCGCTCCTGGCCCTTGGCTCTCAACCCGGTCAACTGCGAGAGACGGTCAAATACGTGGTCATCAACCTGATCGCCTCGGCCTTTTTTCTAATCAGCCTGTCCGTGCTGTACCGGACGATGGGTACGCTCAATATGGCGGACTTGGCCTCTAAGATTCAGACTATGTCTGGGGAGTTGGACCCGACGCTGACCATTCTGGCCCTGATCTTCCTGTTTGTGTTCGGCACCAAGGCGGCCATCTTTCCGCTCTATTTCTGGCTGCCCGGACCGTATTTCCAGTCCTCGGCTGGCCTGAGCGCATTCTTTGGCGGGATCCTGACCAAGGTCGGGGTGTATGCCATTTTCCGGACCTTCACCCTGATCTTCCGCCATAACCCGGCCCTGACCCATGAACTGCTACTTATGCTAGCTGTTCTGACCATACTCCTGGGCGTCTTTGGCGCACTGTCCCAGACGGATATGAAACGAATCCTATCCTACCATATCATCAGTCAGATCGGCTATCTCATTCTGGGTATCGGCCTGCTGACGCCGCAGGCACTGGCTGGCGCCCTTTTCTATATGGTCCCCTACGTCCTGGCGAAGTCCGCCCTTTTCTTGATTGCCGGCGTCGTACAGGCAGCCACCGGTACGACCAGCCTCAAAGCGGTGGGTGGCCTGCAGTCCCATTCCATACCCTTGAGTCTTCTCTTTTTACTGGCAGCGCTGAGCCTTGCAGGCATTCCTCCGCTGGCTGGGTTTTTCAGTAAATTTATCGTGCTGCAGGCCGGGATGGAGGCCGGTCGCTACGGCTATGTGGGTTTTGGACTCTTGGGCGGCCTTCTGACATTGGCCTCCATGCTCAAAATCTGGAACGGGATTTTCTGGGGCGAAGCAGCCGGAGACCGCCGGTCAGTATCACTCCAACCCCTCTTCCCCGGTATTGTCCTGCTCGTCCTTTTTATTGTTGGGATTGGGCTGTTTCCAGATATACTGTACAGCATAGCGCAGACCGCCGCCGCACAAGTCACTGATCCTCGTGTGTATATTACGGCAGTCCTGGGGCCGATTGTCTCTTGAATGCAGGGTTGACGGAGAGAGCTCATCATGGTGATACGATTTTTTCTCAATATTATTCTGGCCGTGGCTTGGTGCCTGTTGCAAGGCGAGATATCCATGCGCCAGATGGTGATTGGCTCTCTGGTCGGCCTCTTGGCCATGCTGTTCTTCCCACGCTCCTTCCACCAAGAGCGGCGCTACTTCCGCAAGGTGGCGCTGAGCGTCCGTCTTGTTTTCTCCTTTGTGAAGGAACTCCTGATTGCGAATTGGACCGTGGTTAGACAGATCCTGGCGTTGAAGCTCACCATACGGCCCGGTATCGTTGCCTATCCGCTCTCCTTGCAGAACGATGTGCTGATCACCCTGCTGGCGAATATGATTACCCTGACCCCGGGAACGTTGTCAGTCGAGGTGAGTCCAGACCGGCAGTTTTTATTTATTCACTTCCTTGATGTCGCTGATGTGGAGGAAGAAATCCGCATCATTAAAGACGGCTTTGAACGCCATCTCCTGCTCATTGCCCAATGATTACGCCTCTTGTTTCCGTTATCGTGCTGATTGGCATCACGCTCTCGATCTTACTCAGTGCGTATCGTGTTCTGTATGGCCCCACGGTCCCCGACCGGGTCATAGCCCTCGATAATATTGCGATCAATCTGGTTGCCGCTATTATCGTCATTTCGATCCGGGCTCAGAGTGCGCTGTATATTGATGTTGCCTTGGTCCTCGCTATTCTCTCATTTTTAGGAACGGTTGCGGCGGCCAAATATCTGCTGAGAGGAACGGTCATTGATAGAAGTCCCTTACAGCCTCGACATCCTGATTAGTGTCCTTTTGCTCTTCGGTCTGTTTTTTCTCCTGACCGGGACATTCGGCCTGTTGCGGCTGAAGGATGTGTATGCGCGCATGCACGCAACGAGCAAGAGCACGACATTTGGTGTGGCCGGGATGGTCCTGGCTGCGCTGCTCTACCTGCGCTATTTGGGGCTCTCCTCGGGGCTAAAAGAGTCTCTGATCATCCTCTTTCTCTTTCTGACCGCCCCGGTTGGGGCGCACATGATCGCCCGGGCCGCCTATCGTGCCGGTGTTTCGTTATGGCAGGGCGGCGTGGTTGATGATTTCAAGAAATGGTTGGAGACAAACCGGTAAGGGAGAGCCCTGTGGCGACTTTCTTTTCCTCTTGTTCAGTGAAGTCCTGGCATCACTTCTTTGGCAAAGAGTTCCATTGAGCGTTGACTCCTGACCGGGTCGAGGCCGGGGAGGTGCATACCGAGGACGAGATGCGTTGTGCGCACCTCTCGGGTAAACCGCTCAATCTCACGTCCGACCTCTTCCGGGGTACCGATCATGGGACTAGCGAGCAAGCGCTCGGGATACTCACGCAATTCGGCTGGGGGCGGCAGTTGACCGAACTGCTCGGCACCGGGAAAGTCCTTGGCCTCGGATAGCCAACGACCATACCAGCTCAGCATATAGTGGAGATGCTCCTGGGCCTCATCCCAGGCTTGATCGTGGCTGGGCGCGACATACGCCCAGCGCAACTGGGCGGCGTGGTAGTCTTTGGGATCACGCCCATGCCTGCGCAACGCGGCCTCATAGGCTTCCTGGGCTTCCGAGGCCCCACTGCCAAGAAAGTGGCAGCCCAGGCGCGCGGCCCGCTCAATCGCCTTTGGCGCGTTGGCACCTATCCACAGGGGCGGATGTGGGCTCTGGACCGGTTTGGGCTGAAGGCGAATATCCTTCAACCGATAATGCTTGCCTGTATAGGAGAAGGGATCTTGAGCCCAGATGCCTTGGATGACCCTCACTCCCTCCTCCATGCGCGAGCCGCGCTCCCTACGCGAAATACCATAGCCGGCAAACTCGGCCAGGGCATACCCCTGTCCTAGTCCCAGGTCAAAGCGTCCATTGGACAGGATATCCACGGTGGCCGCGTCTTCGGCAATCCGCACGGCGTTATGCAGGGGTAAGAGAATCAGAAAGGTCCCGATCCGCACCCGGCTCGTCATCGCGGACAGCGTCCCGGCAATCGGTAGTAGCGAGGGGGAGTAGCCGTCTTCGGCAAAGTGGTGCTCAGTCAGCCAGATCGTGTCATAGCCGAGTTCCTCGGCCACCTGAGCTTGACGCAATTGCTCAGCATAGAATTGGGGAAACGGCTTGCGCCATTGGGGGGGATTGCGAAAGGGAAAGAGTAAACCGACATCCATAAAGCCCTCCTGATGGTCTGAATGTGCTCTGTGGGGAAGCGCTAGATCAGCCCTGCTTCTCGCGTCGCGATAGCCTGCGTGTCGCAGCCGAGTTCCCTTGAGACCTCCGCACCATGCTCTCCGAGCGAGGGCGCTGGCCGCAAGGGGACTTCCGAGGCCGACAGTTTGATAGGATTGCCGGCCATGGTGTACGTGCCGCGCGTGGGGTGATCGAGTTCGAGAATCATATTCCGTTCGCGCAAATGTGGATCGTTCATGACCTCGCCCGTGTCCTGACACGCCCCGCACGGCACCCCAGCCTCTGCTACAATCCGCATGACTTCATGTTTCGGTTTTTTCGATGTCCGGGCTTCGATCAAAGCGTTCACCTCAGTAACATGCTCAGCCCGGGCCTCGGGTGTGTGAGCGCGCGGGTCGTCAATCAAGTCCTCTCGTTGTATGGCGCACAGCAAGGGAACCCGCATCTGCTGCTGGGCAATAGTGAACACATAGTCGTTGGGCCCTCCGGGATAGCAACGATACGTCGTGGCGGGGACAAATCTGAGCTGATTGCCCGTGCGTGCAACCGGTTTGCCCTGGCGCTGGTGGTCGCGCGGGCTGACCCGGACCAGATTCCCCACCGCGTCCTGCATGGATACTTCGACCTGTTGGCCGACTCCCGTGGTGTGACGTTGCATCAGGACGGCCGGGGTGCCGATGACGCAGTGCCTGCCGGTGCCTGAGTCTCCGACCCTCGACCAGGTGAACGTGGGTGGCTTGTCAGGAGAACCGGTCACGCTCATCATGCCGCCCATCGCCTGGGCCCTGGGTTCAAAACTCTTGAAAGAACTATACGGCCCATACGAACCAAAGCCTGTGATGCTGGCGTAGACAATGCGAAGATTAATCTGCTTGAGGCTATCATGGCCAAATTCGAGCCATTCCATCGTGCCGGGGCCGAAGTTCTCCAACACGACATCGGCGGTTGCAAGCAGTTTTTGAAAGGCTTGCTTGCCGGCCGGCTGTTTGAGATCAAGCGTGAGGCTGCGCTTGTTGGCATTGAAAAAAAGGAAAAAGAGACTGTCCGTTCCCGGCCGGTCATTCATCCTCACACGGGCAATATCGTCCCGCCCGGGCGGGGCGCCCTTGATCACGTCAGCCCCAAGCCAGGCTAAAATCTGGCCACACGACGGGCCAGCCCGATCGTGGGTCAAGTCCAACACCCGGATACCATCAAGTGCGGTGCTCATTGCCTGATGCGCCCTTCCTCTGTGGTCAGGGGCTGCGTTAAAATACCAGGCCAACATACTGCTTCTTCGCTTCAAGGTTGCGTTCCTTGACACCCCTTGTAGCCGGGTCGAGAATGTCAGATCGCCTCATATGAAAGCCACGCTACGAAACTGTCAGGAGATGCGCTCAACCATTCTTTGCAAAACGACAAGCCCTCGGCAGCGCTCAGGCCAACGGAATAAACAATGATTTTCTGGGTTTGCTGTTGACTGCCCGGCTGATATGTCCTTGGCCGGTGGTATCCTCGGCCAGAAGAATCTCCCCCGTTCCCAGAACACGTTTCGTGCCGTCGCCAGTCTCAATTTCGACCTCACCCTCAAGCATGACAACATACTGCCGGCGCGGGGCATTGTGAAAATCGAGGTCATAGTCTCCGCCCGTTTCTCGAAAGATCACGCCGGTTGCCGGCATACACTCAGAGAGTTGTCCTACCCCACCACCGTCTTTGAGCGGAATCTCGACATCCTCGAAATGCGACTGATTATCTGGACCCGTATAGATGCGGGTGACTTTCATGCAGGGCCTCCTTATCCGCAGGTTTTGAACTGTATGATACCGGACCCCTGAGTGTCAAACCATCCCGGATTCTCCGAGCCTCCTTCGCCTGGATCGAATTCGCGCGAGATTGAATCGGTGAGGGATTCCCAATCGGTCGATGTTGTGAATCACGCTGGGGGTGGGTGAAGGAGGCCCGCTCGTATTATGAACCCGAATGAAACGAATCTGCTCTAGCTTCCCTGGACAGGGCCATCGTTTATGACTTATAGTCGTGTGGCCGAAACGAGAAGAGACCGGCGAAGGAGAACAGGATGCGCGCAGTAGTGATGCTGAACCATAAGCTGATAGTGGAAGATGTTCCCGTTCCCGAGCCCGGACCGGGCGAAGTCCTGGTCAAAACCCTGGCCTGCGGGATTTGCGGCTCGGACCTCCATGCCCTGAAGCATACGGAGAAGTTGGTTGAAGTTTCAGAGCGCTCCAACGGCATATTTAATATGGATCTCGGCCGGGGGATCGTCATGGGTCATGAGTTCTGTGTCGAGGTGGTTGACCATGGGCCGAACACGGACCGAACCCTTAAAGCCGGCACACGTGCGGTCTCCATGCCGATCCTCATTCGACCGGCCGGTGTCGAAACGGTCGGCTATTCAAATGACAATCCAGGCGGCTACGGGGAGTATATGCGCCTGAGTGAAAAGCTGTTGATCGAAGTCCCGAACGGCCTGCCGACGCAGAGAGCCGCCCTGACCGAACCCCTGGCGGTCGGCCTGCACGCGGTTGAAATGGCACGCCTGACACGAGACGATGTCCCGCTGGTCATCGGTTGTGGGCCGGTCGGTCTGGCCGTGGTCGCGTCCCTACGGATGAAAGGGATGCAGCCCATTCTCGCCGCGGATTTTTCTCCCCGTCGCCGCCAACTCGCGGAGGCCGTGGGGGCGGATATCGTCATCGACCCTGCCGAGCAGTCGCCGTATAGCAGTTGGCAAGAGGCCGCGGTCTGGGCCGACCCGAGTACGGCCCCGCCCCAGCCGCCGTGGATTTCGGGTCCGCCGCTGCGGCCAGCCGTCATGTTTGAATGCGTTGGTGTTCCTGGGGTCATTGATCAGATTATGGCCGCGGCCCCGCAAGGCACCCGGATTGTGGTTGTGGGCGTCTGTATGGAAAAGGACAGCTTTGAGCCCATGTTCGGAATCAACAAAGAATTGAGTCTTCAGTTCGTCCTGGGCTATAGCGGGGAAGAATACGCGTCCACCCTGCGGCATATTGCCGAGGGCCAGATTACGACCGACTTCTTCATTACGGGAACGGTCGGGATAGACGGCGTCGCCCAGGCCTTCAAAGACCTGCACTCGCCTGAGCAGCATGTGAAAATTATCGTGGAACCCTGGCACTGAGGTTTCATCAGGAGGACCGCATGGCTGATATACCGAACTGGACCCTCCGGGGCGACTGGTTTGATGTGTGCAGTTGCGATATCGCCTGTCCATGCGAATTCGCCCAGCCGCCAACAAACAATCACTGTGAAGGCGTCCTAGCCTACCATGCCCGAGAAGGGATGTACGGTCCAACCCGTCTTGATGGCCTGAACGTCCTTGCTGTGGCGAGCTTTAGCGGTAATGTCTGGGCTGGTGAGGCCAGAATCTCACTGGGGCTGTTTATTGACGAACAGGCCGATACCCAGCAGCGCGAAGCGCTGCAATGTATCTTTTCCGGGCAGGCCGGTGGATTTATGGCCGGGTTCGCGCGCTCGATTGGGGAGGTGCGCGGGATTGAGTTTGTGCCTATCACCTTTGACATCGCCGATGACCTAGCCTTCTGGAAAGCGGAGATTCCCGGGCGCGTCACGGCCTTTGCCGAGGCGCTGACCGGACCGACCACACCGAAGGGGAAACGGGTGCAACTGCTGAACCCGCCCGGCTCTGAAGTTGGACCCGGCCAGGTCGCAACCTGGGGTAAAACGGTTGGCAATCGGGTCAACGCCTACGGCTTCGAGTGGGACTGGAAGGGCAAATCGAGCAAGCACATCCCTTTTGACTGGAGCGGGCCGGATCTCTAGGAACGATATCTGCATTGCCACTGCTGAAACCAGCATGACGGGGGGAGCGTGTATCGGGGAGCTCACACGCTCCCCCCGCCACTGGGAGGAGGGAGAAGAAAGGATGTCTACTATGGCAGACGTATCACCCTCCGTCAGTATTCAATCTGTCCCTCAACTATTTGGATAGATATTCCACTTTTTCTAAAAAAGCCTTGGCCCCCCCGGATGTCCCTCTGGTATTCATCTGAAAGCCGAATCGGCTAATCGGGGGAACATCGGTCTGCCCAAACTGGGTGCGGAAGGTCTGGCCCAAATCAAATTCCGTCACCACGCGCTCCCCCGCCGGCACCCCGCAAGGGGTACAGAAATAGCGCCCGCCGGTTTTATAGTAATTCCCTGTATACGCCCGGTCTGCCTGCTCTTTTTCCCCGAGGAAGAGGCCGATAAAATACGGAGCATTGGGAAAAAAGAGCGAACCGCTCGCGATTTTTTTCGTCCCGAACGTCGTCATCACCGCAATGGGGACCGCAGTGACCCCTTGGCTCCAATCCGCCCCGCGAGGATAGCGTTCGACCCCCCAATGAATGCGAATCCGCCTCACCTGGTCCACGTGTAGGGGCAACTCGAATAGGCCTGCTTTGTTCCGGGAGGTGTGTAAAACGAGGCGATTATCCTTGAAGTGCGGCTGTAGAGCGTCGGCAGCAAGGCGAAAGGTAAATCCTTGCTGCTTCAACCATTCCTCTGCAGGGCCATCCGGATGGCCGGAGAAATCAATCGTATGCAGCGGGGCTGCCGTGGCCCCAGAATGCCTGCACCACAGCAGACAGGCGCTCAGAATGCTGAGTGTCCACACCAGACTACAACGCTGACTGCTTCGTCTCTGCATAATCCCAGTGTCGGGTTGAGCCATCTATCTTGCTGGTGAACGGAAGTAAATGCAAGGTCTTCCCCCAGACCGGCCGTCCACCTCTCTTTCCGACTTGACGCAATCCGCATTCCGGTCAAGAATAGGCCCACACTGCCTCAAAAGACGAGTCGTGTAGATAGGGAGGAGAGCTCCTATGGCGCAAATTGGGCTCGCTTTGGCCGGTGGGATGTCGCCTACCGACGTTGTTGATTGTATCCAATACGCTGAAGAGCAGGGCTATACCTCAGCTTGGTTTGCGGAAGGACATGGCGGAGACCAATTCGCTATTTTGACGGCTTGTGCTCTCGCCACCCAGCGGATCCAACTCGGAACGAGTATCAGCAGTATTTTTGTCCGGAGTGTGCCGACCATTGTTATGGCGGCTGCGTGCGTCGATCATTATTCTCGGCACCGTTTCATTTTAGGGCTCGGCTCAAGTCACAAGGTCCAGGTTGAGTCGGAACACGGCATCCCGTACGGGCAGCCCGTCCAGCGCATGCGGGAAACGGTCGAGATTATCCGTACGCTGTTGCGTGAGGGGTCGGTCTCTTATCACGGTGAGGTGGTGACCATTGAGCGGTTTGATCTCTGGTTTCAGCCCGCCCGCCCGGAACTGCCGATCTATCTCTCAGCCGTCTTTCCGCCGATGCTTCAAACCTGCGGTGAACTCGCACAGGGGGCTATCCTGGTGTGGAGTGCCCCGGAGACGGGTAAGCTGGTCGCTGAAAATATCGCGATAGGGGCACGCCGAGCCGGCCGCCAAGCCGAAGAAGTCGATGTTGTCTCGCTCCTCCCGATGAGTGTAGCCCAGGACCATAAAGAAGCCCTGGAGCGCATGCGGCCTCTGGTCGCATTCTACACGGGATTCTTTCCTCGATATAATCGTGTCATGGCGGAGCAGGGATTCCCCGAGGAAGCCCGGGCTATTCGGGAGGCATGGCAGCAGGGGGACCGACAGAAGGCGATCCAATTGGTTCCCGACCCTCTGATTGAAGCGGTCAGCGTCGTGGGGACACCGACTAAATGCCGAGAGCGCCTCGAAACCTATCGTCACTCAGGCATCGTGCATCCGGTTATCTTCCCTGTGAGCGACGGCCCAAGCGGGAAACAGCACGTGCTGGATGCAGTCCGGGTCTGCGCGCCCTAAGTGGTGGACGATCAATAAAAAGGTCCTCTCCCTTCTCTCCTAGCAGGAGAAGGGAGAGGGGGCGGACTATTGATGGAGGGCGACAGTCGAGCGTGAAACGTCCCATCCCGCCTTGCCATCCATGCCCCCTCCCCACGGAATCATTGCCGCCCGCCAGACGCGCAGCCCCTGACGGAGAGGTGCCGGAAAATTCGCCTGGGGGCTGCGTCCCCGGGCCCCGGAGAAGTACGGATTCACGAAGTCAGGGGCCGGGATGTAAGAAAGTCGTTGCCGCTATCCCGAAAGCCCGAGCGAATATCCCTCGGCCGGTTGAACAGGAGCCACTGCGCAGAACACGTATGGTGCCTCCCCACGTCCAGGCGCTCCCTGCAGTCGAGGCGCCCGCCTAATTCAGCATGCCAACAGCCTGCCTCTCTCTGTTGTTGAATCGGTGTGATGCGGATGCTGGTGGGCGGCGAAGTCATCACTCGGGGCCGCCGCGTCCGGGGTGTCTGCCCGGGGCGTCGGCGAGCATACGACGGTGAGTGTAGTGAGCGTTAACTCGCGCAGGCGAAGGGGTACCTGCCCATCAGAGACGAGACCGCGAAGTGGGTCGGCCGGAATCCTCGTACCGAGGCCGGACTCGGCGTTGCAGGTTGGCAGGATGCGGGGCAGGGGAAGGTCGGCGGAGCCGTGGTGTCCGCCCAGAAAAGGGCCGCGCCGACGGATCGATACGACCCGTGGTGGCGATGGCGCCTACACGACACGGCGTTGCGCCGGGAGGCCGCCTTGTCGACGGGGTACTCGGGGATGCCAGAGCCGGGGGGAATGCTGCTCAAAGCTCATGCCCGGGACGGGCTGAACCTCCTGTTTTCCAACACGCTAGAAAATGCGAGTATTGGACATCGGGTAGCGGGTCAATTTGAAATTCTCTTTTTGTATGGCCCCCGGCGGACTTGGTTTTGGCGTCTGCTCGTCCAGCAACGTCCCGAGACCCTCAATGCTCTCGGAGCCGCTGTGTGACTTCAGCCTTGTTTTATGAATGCGGACGAAATTGTAGTGCATGAATGCAGCGCAGCGCCCGCTTCAGGCTCTCGACTTTCTTGGAGAACGAATTCGTTCTCCAGGTGAACCTTAAACACGCCTGCCAAGTCTAACGAGTTCACAACCTAGAGCGGATTTGCGGATGGGTTTGCGCTGACTTGTCCCTGAAAAACAACGAATTGTGTGTTTGTACAGGTTGACAAGGGCCGGGAAATGCCCTGTTTTTCCTTGAGCCCGTTTTCAAGGATTCCGTCCCGTAATCCTCTTCCCCCTACAGTACCACGCGGCGACCCCGATCAGCGACACCTGCTTTTCGTTTGTGGACAACGCGGATCGCCGAACCTGGTTCAGCAACCTGGAGCCCTTTGCCTCCCACGCGTTGTCGGATCGTCCGATGCTACTCCTGCAGGTCTCCGAACTCGCCGAGTGCGGGGTTTCGCGACGCAACCTCGAGGCCACACGTGAGTCGCTCCACCCTGCAGTGCGTCGTCAACCAGTTGCGTCGGGACGGACCGGCGGGCTTCTTTGCTTCCCCGCGACGCCGGGGCCCAAGCGCGATGACGGTGGACAAAGTCCGTCAGGCGAAACAACTGCTAGCTTCGGGGTACGACCGCGCCGAGGTGGCGCGCAGGATCGGGGTCGCATGGCAGACCCTGGACAACCACATCCGGTCAGGACGGATTTCCATGCCGACCGCGGTAGCAGCGACGGTGGCAGCCCCGAAGAGGCCATCAAGGGATCGACAGAGGCGGAGTCGAGGGCGGACCGCGGTACGCGCGAAGCGAGATCCCGCCAGGGGACGGGCAACCCGCCGCCCGACGGAGCGCCAGCTGGTGGACCTCGGGAATCTGGACGAGGCTCGGCCGCAGTTCTCCGAAACTCTTTCCGGGGTGACTTGCGGGGGAGTTCTGGCCGCCTTGCGGCTGATCTGGAAGGGCATTTTGAAGCGGACCTCATGCTTACTGTCCGGGGTACTATGGGCTCACGACGGTGGGGCTGTTGCTGGCGTTTCTCGCCCTACCTAGCCCGGGGGCGCAATCCCGAGGCTCTCTGCCCCCGTTACCGGCGCATGGGGGGTGCTTCTCGGACTGACCCGAGGCTCCGAGGTCAAGACGCTCCGGGACAAGCTCCGGCTGCCGGGTTCCGATGTCGAACGGGTCCGGAACTGGAAGATGGCTCCCACACAACAGGGGCGCGACGCCGAGCCTGGCACCTCTGCGACGCTGTCGGTGGCCGGTCACGTCAAGGTCTACACGGGCCACAAGGGGAGTCTGCCCAACCATTTTGTCTCTCGTCAGAAGCTGTGCCGGCCGGCCACGATCAGCTACTGGCTCCTCAACGCCCTAGGCCGAATCGCCATTCATGGCCTCCACCGGATTGCGGAAGCGAGGGGGAGGAAGGCGAGGCAGGATAGTGCGGTTCGGTGGTCTCGGGTGGCGAGGCGTCGGCCGTGTGTGCTCGTGTGGCAGGAGCGTGCGCGGCGGGGGCGGTGTTTGGAGATTGCGGCGTCCTAGCCGCTGCGGCGCTTGCACGTTGGATTGCCGGGGAGGACGGCTTCCGCCCCGATGGCGGCGAGGCGGTTGCGGAGGGCAGGGGCGTCGTCAGCGGCGGCGGCCAGCACCTGGCGGGGGGCCGGCCCCCCGCCAGCCCCGCCCGGGCTCGTGGCGCCTCGCCGGCCGGTCCGGGCGAGCGGAGCGGCCGGCGCGGGCGCCCGCGGGGGTCGCCGGCGCGGGGGAGTGGGGTCGGCAGGCCGCCGCGGGCACGCCCCAGCGCCTGCTCCCGGGCCCCCCTGTTCCGGGGGCCGCCTGCTGCTGCGCACGCACGCGGGTGCTGTCAAGCATGCGAGAGTCATTGGCCCGCTCCGTCGTCCGGGGATCGCACCCCCGCGCCCACACGCCCGCTTGGGCCCCGCGGGGGACACGCTGGGGCCCCGCCGGCCACTGCCCGGCGCGCGGCGGCCGGGCGGGCCCGGGGGCGCCCGCCCGCCGCCCCCACCGCACCGCGGGGACGCACACCCGGGGGGCCGCGCCCGCACGCCCCGGCTCGCCCGGCTGGCCCCGCAGCAGCCCTGCGCTGCGCACCCCCCTGCGCCTCCGTCCACTCAGAGCGCTGCACCAGCGCCCCCCTCCAACCGACAATCGGGTGGAGCGCCATGAATCACATCATACTCTCCAAGGAAACCCTCAATGTCGATTGAACCTAGGAAGGAAGCCCTTCCTGTGCCTGCACAAGGCACTGGCCCCGCTCCTGCCCTACACACTGGAACAGGAAGTCCGGCCCGCGCTCAATCCGCTCGGCCGCCCGGGCCCCCGAGGCGCCGGCTCTCACCCCGGACCAACTGGCGCCGCCGGCTCTCACCCCCGGTGTTCGACCGTGGGGGGTGGATCCGGTCCTGCTCCGCCATCTGGCCCGACGGGGTGTGGCGGTGTTGCGTGGCACAGGAATTTCCATGGGGCGGACTGGCCCGGGGAGCGGTTTTCCGAGAGGCCCGTGCCCACCCACGGTCCGGCGTCCACCCGCCCGGGCCGGATGTTGCTGGCCGAACAGCGGGTCTGGCTCAAGGACGGTCCCGAAGTCCGCCAGATCCGCCGCCTGACCGACCGGGGGAGCCAAGTCCCCATCGCCGCCACCGGCTTCCACACATCGGCGGAGGCCCTTGCCGGTGCCATGATGTCTCGCTGGTCGCAGGAAAACTGGGTTCCAGTCCGCTCGCCAGGAATTCAACCTTGACGCGCTCGTCGTCTACGAACGGACCCGACAGGCCCCGGCCGCCCGGGTGGTCCATCCGTCGTGGCGGGAATATACGACCACAACCGGCTCGCCGACCGGATCAGGAAAGCCCGAGTCACCGGAAACCCGTTGTCTCGCAAGCCCCGGTCCGCCCTCCAGCGCCTGCAGGCCCGAGGGCCGGGCCCTTGAAGTCCGGCACAACGAGTTGGAACTCCGCCGACAGGAACTCCCCCACTACGTCCCCGTGACCGCACGGAAGGCATCGGACCGGCTTGATGCCCTGCCCAAGGGAGAAAGGCTCGTGCTCAATCTCATCCGCCTGATGCCCGCCGTCGCCCGGGCCCAGGGCAAGGCCTCCCGCCCCCGGAGCAACCTGAAGGCCCTCCTGCAGGCTGCCGCGAACCTCCTTCCCGCTCTCGCTCGCCGGATCTTACGGGTACGGATCCTCAGAACCACCTCCCGGGCCGGCGATCAGGCTATTGCCGGACTGCTGGAGGAGTTCAACCGGACCCGCACCCCCTTCCCCCAGAACAGACCGGTGCCTCGTCTACGAACTACCTGAAACCCACTCCAGTGACACTCGCCTGGGTTCATGAGACATGGGAGAATCGCGCGCTCCAGGTCAGGATGTCTGAACTTATTTGCAAAGTCATCCACGGGCTCCACCGGGAACCGACCAGGCCGGGGGGCCGGTTGTCATCCGGGGTCCGCAGGGTGCGTTGAAAGTCGATGCTCCATGCTGCTTTTTGGTGGACCTCCGGAAACGGAAAGGTCAGTTGGTTGTTCAGTAGTTCGATCATTGTCTTTCCTCCACAGATTACCAGTCTCCATCACGGACATCCTGGGCAATACGCAAAATGGCGTGGTCCGGCGCGGATTTGATCTGGCGGATCAGGTCTGCGAACAGTTGCGGGTGCTTACGAATGATCTCCTGCAAATCCGGCGATGCCTTCCCCGCCATTGCCAGCAGGACATCTGGGTCTTCGCCGAATTCCTTGGCTAATATCTGGATTTTCGCCTCGGACGGTAGCGTTACATCCCCGCGCTTAATTTTGCTGAGAGAGGCTGGCTCTACGCCGATTTTCTGGGTAATGTCGGTCGGGATCAATGGCTTTGAATGATGATAGCCGCAAAGCAAGAAGGGTCTTCAAAGGGCGCTGGTGAAGGCAAGTAAGGAAATGAGGCGTTGCTGCGGTCCACTCTCAGGGGGAAAGGTGAATCGGGAAGAACATGGCTAGGTACTTGGTCAGTCGATGCGGTGGATGTGGGCTGGCGGCAAGCGTCTGAAGGGCTTGGCTATACGTCGTGCTGCGGTAGCTAAAGACTTACCTTATCTCGACTTTGTACAAAATTACCTCACGTCCATGTCCAGAAGATCTCGTTTTTGGCGATTTCGTCGAGGGCCTGTTCGAGCGGGAGCACGAGGCCCCCCATGTCTCCGCCGTCCTGCCAGGACTGGCGCCAGGACCGGTAGCGCCCCCTCATCTTGTCCCCTGAGCCTGTCGGCGGGAGCCTTGCGATCGGTGCCTGCGGGGCCGTGAGATACAGATTGTAGCCGCCGCGCCCCCTGGTGACCGTCCCGCCCCCGCCCCTGGATTTGTTGACCGCTTCGATGCGCGCCAGACAGGGGTCGGAGGCGGCCATGAAGCAGTGATAGCGGATGGGAGGGCTTCTGTCGCTGCCGCGCTGCTGATTCACCCGGTCGCATGCGGGCGCCCTTGCCTGCCGGATGCTTCTGGATCCGAAGGGTCGTCATGACACATTGCGACGACCCTTCGAGCGCCAGCGGCGATCCGGTTCCGCCGTTCCTGATCGACTGGCGGGAGCCCTTTCGAGGCGCCTTCTCCTCCCCGACCTGGCGGCGGGGGGCGGGGCTGGTCATGGGAGCGGGGCTGGCGCCGGGCAAGAGCACCGTGTCGGCCTGCCTGCGGGTGACCGGGCGGGCGCTGTGCGAGACCTTCTCGTCCGACCCTCAGGTTCTCAATCGCGCCCGCTGGGACCCGCGTGACCTTTCACGCCGGCTCGTGCGCGTGCTGGTGGCGCGGCTTGCCGGGCAGGGACCGATCATCATCGGGCTCGATGACACCCTCGAGCGCCGCTGGGGCGCGCGTCTCAAGGCGCGCGGCATCTAGCGCGACCCGGTGCGTTCCCGCCATGGCCATTGCGTCAAGACCCGCGGGCGGCGCTGGCTCAGCTTCATGCGGCTTGTCCCGCTGCCCTGGGCGCCGGGCATCAGGGCCCTGCCCTTCCTGACCATCCTGGCCCCGTCCGAACGCTTCGCCGCCAGGCAAGGCCGGCGGCACAAGCAACTCACCGCCTGGGCGCGACAGGGCATGCGTCAACTCCTTCGCTGGGTCCCGCACCGCGCGAGCGTCTGCGTCGCCGACAGCAGTTTCGGAACCCACGAACTCGCCTGGCGCCTCGGACAGCGCGCAACCCTCATCAGCAGGCTGAGGCTTGATGCCAACCTCTTCGCGCCCCCGCCGCCGCGCGACCCGAACAAACGCGGTCGACCCCGGCAAAAGGGGCCGCCCCTGCCCAAGCTCCAGACCCGCCTTGACGACCCCGCTGCCCGCTGGCCAAGCCTCACGCTTCCGCGCTGGTACGGAAGTTCGAAGGAAAAGACACTCCGGATCATCTCCGATACCGCGCTCTGGTATCGTCCCGGCACCCCTCCCCAGGCCATCCGATGGGGGCGGGTGCGCGACCCGGAAGGCGCGCGCGACCCGCAGGCGTTCTTCTGCACCGACACCCACATGGCGCCGGCCAAGATCCTCGCCCCCTTCGTGCGGCGCGGGCAGGGCGAGGTCACCTTCCAGGAACTGCGCGCCCATCTCGGGCGCGAAACACAACGCCCGTGGTCACACGCGGCGATCGCACGACCCCCCCCGTCCTCTGCGGGCTCTACAGCCTCGTCTGCCTCTGGGCCACAGACGTGCTCTCGACAAACCCCCTGTCCTACGCCGCCGCCTGGTACCAGCAAACCCGCGTCACCTTCTCCGAGGCCATCGCGGCCATACGATGCCAACTCTGGCTTGGAAACAATTTATCGCGCTCCCCGCCACACCGGGAACCAAACATAATTCCGCCCGACAAGATCAGGCGGATGCAGTACGCCCTCTGCTGCGCAGCCTAATGCACAAAGTCGAGCTAAGAGGTTGAAATAATTATTTTGGCGAACAGACTGGCTATTACTGCAAATTAGAATGGATGAGTGAAATATGGCGACAGCAGAACAAATCAAGGCGCTTTTGAAAAGCCACGCGGATCGAGATGATCAGCGATTCTACTCTATTGCCTTGCAAGTTGCCGCAAAAGAAGCTCGCCAAGGCCACCACAAACTCGCCAATGGGCTAAAGGCCCTAGTAGAGAGCTCTCAAAAGACACCAAAGCTAGGTATCGCGGCACAAAGCCCGACTCCGCTGAAGAAAAAGCCAGTAGGAGAACTGAAAGGCTTATTGGATTTGACTCCGGCTTCCGTTCGTAAAAACGAACTGGTTCTGTCGGTGGACATCAGCACTCGTTTGGAGCAAGTTCTACTCGAACAGCGACAAAAGGATAAATTGTCTCAGTTTGGTCTTCTTCCCCGCCGTAAGTTGTTATTCACAGGTCCGTCTGGCACAGGGAAGACCATGTCTGCTGCAGTTCTAGCCACTGAGCTCAAGTTACCTCTCTATACAGTGGTTTTAGACAGTTTAATTACGCGTTTTATGGGAGAAACGGCGGCAAAACTCCGTTTAATTTTCGATCACATCAAACAGATAAAGGCTGTTTATCTGTTTGATGAGTTTGATGCGATTGGTACACAACGGGGCGTACCGAATGACGTGGGAGAAATTAGGCGAGTACTGAATTCTTTTCTCCTATTTGTCGAACAAGACGCCTCGGAAAGCATTATCGTTGCAGCCACAAATCATCCTGAGCTACTGGACAAAGCACTCTATCGTCGTTTTGATGACATCATACGCTTCGAGAAGCCCAGTCAAAAACAGATAAAACAGCTCGTCGAAATTCGACTGTCAATGTTCGATACAGACCAGTTGGAATGGAGCGAGATAAGTGCAGCGGCAAAGAACCTCAGTTCGGCTGAGATAACCAGGGCCTGTGAAGATGCTGCAAAAGAAGCAGTATTGAACCATAAAGAAATAATCACCTCTTCGTTGCTCATTAAGGCAATCGAACGTCGCCAAACAGGGAAAAAGTAAAACGAAATGCCGGAACGGAAGCCGCATATTCTCCTCGAAGGCTTCGCAGATCGCGAGGATTTTAGTTCACGAAGGCGGGGCCGAAACCCGGTCATTCCACTACAAGACCGGCATCAGCATGGTCAATCCATATCCGGGCAATATGTCGGCGTTCTGCAAAGTTATGATGCCCGGCGAGCCCAAGCTGTACCTCCAATTACTGAAGATGTCGGTATCTATGTAGAAATTGTCGGAATGTCTGACTGTGAGCTACCGCTCGACAGTCTTGATACCTCTAGGGACTTTGAACTTCGCTCTTGCCGTAAGGTAGATGACCATGAAGTCGCCGTCGTTTTCGTGCCAGAGTCTCGGCGTGGTGTCTTCCAGAACAAACTCGAACAGTACCTCGATCCTGATAGAGATGGTAAAGGCGGCCCGAGAAATCACACTCTCGTTGACAGTATTGCCGAAATAAAACTAGCTGACCTGCAGTCGTTCTGGACGGATGCGAGTGATCTTTTTCCACAGGACGAGGACCAGGTTTTCTGGTGGGAACTGTGGCTGAAGAAACAGCCTGGTGCGGAGGACCTACTTCATATTCCCAATCAACTCGCTGAGCGAATCAATGCACAGCTGGGAAATACATCCATAACGTTTTTCGATAGCGTGGTTGTCTTGATTAGAGCTTCATCCGGACAACTTTCACGCGCCCCGGAATTGATAGCAAATCTCGAAGAGCTCAGGCGGGCGAAGGAGACTCCAAATATCTTGCTAAAGTCTTCTCCGAAGGAGCAACAACAATGGGAAGAAGATCTCAATGGACGCGTACAGATCAATGCTGGCATCTCCACGGCCATCACCATTCTTGATACTGGGGTCAATTACAATAACCCATTGATCGGGTATTTCTGCAACGAGGAAAGTGCGGAACGATGGGATCCTACATGGCCGAGATATGATAACCACGATCCGACAAATCCTTTCGCACCCTATAACGACCATGGTTCGAAGCAAGCAGGTTTAGCGGTATATGGTGATCTGCATGAGGCCTTAATGAGTAATGACCCATTTGCAGTGGATCATCGAATCGAGTCTGCCCGCATTCTTCCTCCAACCGGCAGCAACGATCCTGAGCTTTACGGTGCCATTACCGTTGGCACAGCGGAAAAACTTGCGGTTGATAGGCCAGACTGGAAACGTGTTTATTCTCTGGCTATCACCTCTGAACCTGAGGCGTTGGGAGGGCAACCTTCTTCCTGGTCTGCCGAGATCGATGATTTTTCTTTCGCACCGGATGAGGCTGAATCGAGATTGTTCGTTATCTCTGCAGGTAACAATGCCCATGTTGCGCCCCCAGCCGGACTACTGGGATCAAGTGCATTTGGCACAAATAGAAGATCCCGCTCAGTCATGGAATGCTCTGACGGTGGGAGCATTTACAGAAAGAACAACGAACGATGATATCGACTTCGATGGTTGGTCACCTCTTGCAAAGTTCGGCGACGTTGCACCGTCTTCACGTTCGGCTGTCAGTTGGGGCTGGAGAAAACATGCTCCTTATAAGCCCGATGTCGTCGAGGAAGGAGGTAACCGACTTCTCTCTCCAGATAGTACTGAAGTTACCACCGCCGATGTGGTTTCCCTTCTAACAACCTCTGGATGAACAGCCGGACAACTTTTTGAAACTAATAGTGACACGAGTGCCGCTTGTGCTTTGGTTTCTCGACAGGCAGCGATCCTGATGGCTGAGTACCCAGATTATTGGCCAGAGACAATTCGTGCTCTGATTGTACATTCGGCGGAGTGGACTCCCCGTATGTCCGAAAGATTCTGACTGCTATACGACAAACACAGTCCGAAATTGGCGAAAGAGATTATGTTGCAAACTGTGGGGTATGGTGTACCGAACCTTGAGCGCGCCCGTTACAGTGCAGATCATGCCTTAACACTAATTGCACAAGATGAGTTGCAGCTGTTCTTCAAAGAGGCTAACGCCAGGGCTTCAGAAGATCCGAATTTGCACGAAATGCAGCTCTATCAGTTGCCTTGGCCTATCGAAACTCTTCAACAGCTTCTACCGGAGTTGGAGGTCAAGCTCAGGGTAACATTGTCTTACTTTATTGAACCCAACCCGGGGCGAAGGGGCTACAGGAAGCGGTATAGCTACCAATCGCATGGACTACGCTTTGAAGTTATTCGGCCGGGGCAAACGTTGGCCAATTTCAGAGCCTTTATTAATCAAAGAGCAAACGAGGAAACGGAAACCTACAGTGGTCCGGAAGGCGAGAACGAGGGTTGGAAACTCGGGTCTCAGCTACGCACCCATGGTTCTCTTCATTCTGATACGTGGACCGGTTCGGCAGCTTCGCTTGCTGATATGCACACAATTGCAGTTTACCCTGTCGGTGGGTGGTGGAAATATCGGACTGCGTTGGATCGCTGGCAAAATTCTGTTCGTTTCAGCCTTATCGTAAGCATTGATGTGCCCGATGAGAGCGTCGATATTTATTCTATTATTGAAAACCAGATTCAGGCGCAGGTAGAAAGCGATGCGTGACAAATAATCGCGCTATTCGCCACACGGCGATTAACTCCATCCGTTACTCATAAGTTCGACAAAATCCCTTCTTGCCACCCTCTCCACGGGGCCCAAGGACCAGAGCGAGGCCTGCGCAGGGGGCTCAAGCACATACCTCTGGGCGTCCGGGCCGCGGTCCTCCATCATGCGTACTCCCTACCCCCCCCCCGCATCGACCGGAAGCGTCGCCCGCGCGTACCCGGGTGATGGTGATAATGGTCGCCCGGGGGCTGGCTCCGGGTGCGCAGCGGGCGTGGGCCCGGGGGCTGGCCTCAACTCAGCTATGGCGCGTGCCAGCCTAGCTGGAGTCGGGGCGGAAAGAGCCCGCCGAGAACGCCCTCTCCGCCGCCGCTGGCCTAGGGCCTGTTCACACTACCGCAACGCATTGATGATGAGTGCGAAGACGCTGCATCCGAGGACTAGCACGTCGCGTTGCTCGCCTCGCGAGCAGAGGCGGCGGAATCCCTGCAATCGACGCAACACCCGCGCGATTGCGGTGCGCCGCTTGTCCAGCTCACGGGGCAGACTTCCAAGGCGCAACCCGGCTGCGCCGCGGCGGCCCCACGGGCTCCTCCCCCAGCGCCACGGCCAGGTACCGCGTCTGGTCGCCCGTGGACGCCCGGTCCATAATCAACGCGGGAGGAGCGGGGGGCGGGCCCCGGCGAGTCCGCCACGGGCGGCCCACCAGGGCGGCGGGGGCGTGCCCGGGCGAGAGCGAGCAGACGAGCGCCGTGCAGTCATCCGCGGCAACCATATGAATCTTGGTGGTCCAGCCGCCTCGGGAGCGGCCGAGGGATTGGGGGCCGGTTGTGTGCGCGCCCCCGTGCCGGCGGGATGGACTTTGACGAGGGGGCTGTCTATCGACCGGGCCGCCCGCTTGAGGCGCACGATCTGTTCGCGTTGCCGAGGCTCGAAGACCCGATCAAGTACGCCGTTTTTCGACCAGCGGTGCAGCCGGGTGTAGAGGGTGTGCCAGGGGCCACATCGGGGCGGCAACCCGCGCCCTTTGCCGCCCGGCTCGGCGACAGACAAGAGGGCGGGGAGCACGGGGCGAGGGGAGAGGCGGACCGGGCCGCGCGGCACCGGGAGAGGGGGCGCGATCCGTTCGTATTGAGCTTGCGTGAGGTCCATACAACGAGGATGCCAGAATCATGCGCATGAGTGGTAACAGGCCCTAGCTCCTCAAGCGCCCGGGGCGCATTGATCGGGGCTTGGCGCAGCATCCCCCCAAGGCTGGCTGCTTGGTGCTCGACGCCCTGCCCTCAGGCTGGCGGGGCGCCGCCGTTCGCTTGGTCGGCGCGACTCTTCCCGAGACGGCAAGAAGGGCACTCGGACGATCACGCGGGACCTCCTGGGCGACGGTGGCTCGGTGGCGGGGGAAGTGGTTGCCGGCAACCCCGCAACTGGCGCCAAGGGGGCCGGTCGAGCGGCTGCGCCTCCCCTGCGGGCTTTCGTGGGATGCTCAGGAGCCCGGGGGAGGTGCGGCTGCGCGGGGATTTGCAGACGGTCCGGGCTAAGTATTTGAAAAAACTATGTTTTTGGTGAAGGAGGTGCGGCTGCGCGAGGATTTGCAGACGGTCCGGATTGATGGGCTCAGGAACCTCAGGAGCCCAGCGCTCCGCCAACTGGCGAAGGCAGGCGAGGGGGAGTTGTCACGATTCGACGAACTCGTCCTGGTTGCACTGCGCATCGCTCTCTGTCCCGGGGACCGCCTCCTGGTCGGCCGGCCATCCCCATCTGGGCGGGGAGCGGGCGCGCAAGCGCCCGGAACGCCTTGAAGCGACGGAAGCTTGGCTTGGCACCTTTCGTCGTGATGACCCGGAGCCAGGCACGCCGCCTCCAGGGGGTGAAGACGAGCGCGGCCCGGGGAGGCAAGGGCCTCGGCAGCCCAAGATGGCCAAGCCCAGTGGGTGGGAGAGCGCTAACGAAGGCCGTTCTCCGACCGGCGTGCCGGGGCCGCCCGGAGGGCCAGCACCCGGCCGAGCGGGGCCGGACCCCCGGCCGGTTCTTGGGCCTGCTCGCCTCCTAGGTGGCAGGGCCCAGGCGGCGAGAACTGGCCCCCAGGCGTTTCGATGATGCTGCCCCTGAACAAGCCCGGGCAGCTCGCCTTTCCGGCTGCACCCTGGCTGGGCGTCCCGACAAGGTCCGCTGCCCGCGCCAGGCGGACGCCCCGTGCCCAGCTGCCGCCCCGTGCTCGCCGAGCTCGCGCCGCTTCCCCGCAACACCGTCACGCCCCGCCTTGAGGGCAGGGATCCCTGCGAGATGGTTACACGGCCCCCCCTCCATGTCCAGGCTCGCGCGCGGCGCAGCGGGAGTCTGGAACGTCTGATGCGGCCCCACTTTTTGGGACAGCCGGCTGCGGTGCGCGTCAATGCCGCCAGGAGGCAGGAGCCTGGCCAGGAAGAGCAGCCGTTTCACGGCGGAGTGCAAGAATCGCCTGGAAGTGTCCGGCGGTGGAGTGTCGTGAGGAAGGGGTTGCGAGTGCCGGGTCGAAAGACGGCGCCGATCAGGAAGCGATGCTCCTGGCCTTGCCCGCCAAGCTTGGCGCGCTGCCAGGGGAGCGGGAGTTTTGCTGCGCGGGTGGAGGCGGCTGCGCCGTCCCGCGCGGGCGGGCATGACGCTGACAGTAGGGGGCGGTCCCTGTCCCGGCGGTGCGGCTTTCTCGGCTTGATGCGTTCGGCACAGGACGGCCGACCGGTCGGGTGAAAGCGCCCAAGCTGGCGCTGAGGCACCGGCTTGGGCGCATGACCTCTGGCGCCCCCGTTTGATGGTAGCCAGCAGATGGGACAGCAGTTGCGCCGCGAGGGGCTTAGCCGGGCACCAGCGGGTGCACCGATTGATGCGTCGGATGGGTAGGAAGGCACTCTCCCGCACCCCGCACCCCGCACCGCAGCGTGCCCACGCCGCAGCCCTAGGAGGATCAGGACCTGAGCGTGTTCTACCTAGTAACTAGCCAGACCAGGGAGGGTGCGCGGCTATTCCCTAGCTCCCTGTTGCCGGTGGGGTTTTCTCCCTAGGGGCCCTTATGGAGGGGGCAGCCGGCAGGTGTGGGCGGGGCGGGTGTCGCGCCCGATGGCTAGCGGCTTCGGTAGCGCGACGCTGGAAGCGGCTCTGCGGACCGGAGCACCGGAGCTCTTCGACACGCACCAGGGAGCACCGTTGGCCGGCAGCGGCTTCACGGATTGGGGGCGCGCGTCCGAGGCGCGTTGTGCCAGGGCTTGGGCGCGGCCGCTCCCTGACCAATAGCTTCCTCGACAGGCGATGGCGATTGCTGAAGGACGAGGTGGGGTCTCTGCGCGCGCTGGCCGCCAGACGCGCCGTCGCGCGAGTGGCGCCGGGTTCCGGTTTGACAACCTTGGGCGGCCGTCCTCCGAGCTTGAAGGCCGCACGCCGTACGAGGTCTCTCAGCGCAAAGAGAGGGAAGCCGCGTGAGAATCCAGCGCACCAATAGCGCCAGCCCTGGCGAAGCGGGTAATCAGGGCCTTCAGGGTCTTTCGACCCTGAAGGACCGGCTTGCAACTACAACCACACTGGCATCAGCCATTGCGCACGTGACGGCGGCTCGCATCAATCGTCAATTGCGTTTACCGAGGGCTTCGAATCAACCCGCGCTCACCTTAAATCAGCCCTCGGACTGTCTCACAAACCAGGACCACCTCAGTTCCCAGTAGAGACACCCGGGTGTTCAACAAACATATTCCATATCAAACTGTTACGTAGTGACCCCGCTGAAAGTTCATCCTAAGCTCAGGACTCATACCCAGAAGATGAAGGTAGCAGCGATGCAGGGAGCGCTAAAGAAGGGGTGGGCGCAGCGGTCGTCTCGGGTGGCGATGCGCCGCCAGTCTTTGAGTCTTCCGAATCTGTTCTTGATGAGGTTTCGCTGCTGGGAGCGTGCGGTGCCGGCCCCGACCGGGTCCTTGCGGGTGGCGCGGCCGGGAATACCGGGGGGATGATCCGGCGCACGGCGCGGGCCTCGCGCAAGCGGGCGCTGTCATAGCCCTGGTCGGCGCCCCGCTAGTCGGCGGACCTGGCCTGCGGGGAGCCGCAGGGTCAGGGGTTGGCCGTCCGCGTCGCAGACCGAGTGGAGCTTCGAGTTGAGCCCGCCCCGTGTGCGTCCGATCCCGCGCGCAAGCCCCCCGTTATTGAGCCGGCGCCCCGCTCCTCACCGTCCCGGGCGTGGCGCTCTCGGTCGCCCAGCGCCTGGAAGAGGCGGTCGAACACTCCGGCCTTGCTCCAGCGCCCGCAGCGGTTGTAGCGTGTTTTGTGCGGCCCGTAGCAGGCCGGCGCGGCGCGCCCCCTCAGGCCCGAGCGGACGCGCCGGCCCTCGCCCCGGAGGCCGCCGCCCGGGTTATGGGGCAGAAGCGGCCGAAGGCGGGCGCACTGAGACTCGGATCGCCCGCAATGGTGGGCAGACATGGAGCCTCCTCTACATTGGGGACTTGAACCACCTCATACACCCATTGACAAGACTTTAGAAGGCCTGTGAGCCTAGTCTTTCTCCGAGGAAGCCATTGTGGTGGTGTCTCACTTTGGGTTGTAACTCCTTATTTTAGTTGGCCAAGAAATTTCAAACTGAAACACTACCGAAGATCGGGTAGTGGGTGACTTTGCAATTTGTTTCTTGCAGGGGCCACGCTTTGTAGGTGCCGGTTCGTTTGCGTCAACCACCGGGACCAAAGCGGCGAGAGCCCAAAGATGGGCAGGCGGAGTTCAGGCGTCAAAGCCGCCGCCCTCGCTCTCCCACCACTCTTGCCGCCCTTTACCGGTCCTTCTGGCTTGTCGACTTCTTCTGATTCACCAGTCACCATCCCCGTCATCAGGTGGGCCCAACGAGTGGGCGTCTCTGGGCCGCTTGGGGGTAGCACGCCTGCCTTTCATATGGGACCAGACGCGAGCCCGTGCAAATCCAAGCTGAGATATGCGAGATTTCAAAGGAACCCCACTACCGGACATCGGCAACACGGCTGTCACGCTTCACCCCTGCAACGTCAACCGTGACAACCGTGTTGTCGGATAGATTGACGAGGGAAGGGGTTCTCTCTATACAT
This sequence comes from uncultured Binatia bacterium (SeqCode), assembly GCA_965116085.1. GTDB lineage: Bacteria > Desulfobacterota > Binatia > Bin18 > Bin18 > Bin18. Next base: position 834,749 of record OZ220487.1, on the reverse strand, counting down.
TGTCGGAATGAACGGATGTCTATACGATGAGTCACGAGGGTAAAGCGCGCAGAGAGGACTCGCATGATTATTGACTCAGAAACCTTCGGTGAAATAGAAAGTGCCGTTACCCAGGCGACCCGGGGGATAGGCTCTGCCACCCAACTTGTCAAAGGGCTTGGTCCCCAAACCGAAGAAGCTCGCACCTATATCAGCCGCCTGCTCAATCAGATCCTCGAAGTCCAGGTTTATGTTCAGCGCGCAAGCGCCGTGCTTGATGCAGTCAAAGAAGCCAATCAAGAAGAGTCGTCCCGCCAGTAAGAGGAGCCCGCGAATCGCCCTGCTCTCGGGTTCGCCCTTCTATCTGCTTCGGACAAGGGCATGTCACTCCCCGAGGGTTGCCTGAGGTATTGAGAGTGAGATTCAGCACCCGCCATGAACAGCAGTATTGTATATATTCGTGACCAACTCTCGAAGTATCGCCCCGCTCCGGTTGATAGTGACGCGCCGATGCGGGCAGCGGTCGCGTTGCTCCTGCAACCCCGCCCTGACGATATGTATGTGTTCTTCATCCACCGTGCCCATCACCCCCACGATCCCTGGTCTGGACACATGGCCTTTCCCGGGGGACGTCAGGATCCGGAAGACTCCGATCTGTTTATGACCATCCAACGCGAGACCCACGAAGAGGTGGGGATTGACCTTACCGAGCACGGCGAATACCTTGGACGTCTGGCCGAAGTCCAGGCTATGGCACGCGGAAAACAGATAGGCATGGTTGTGTCCCCGTTCGTCTATCTCGTCTCTCGGGATGTCAGTCCGATACTTGATCCGGTTGAAGTCCAGGACGTTATTTGGGTCCCGCTGTCATTCATGCAACGGGACGATGTCGAGAAGATCGTTGAACGTAAGCTTCAGACCGGATCGACCATTCAGGTGCCTGCACTCCTCTATGGGGGGAAAACAATCTGGGGCCTGACCTACCGGATGCTGCAGGGATTTCTGGATCTCATTACGGAGCCGTGAAGGAGGGCCGCTCACCTCCCGCTCTATACTCAGGGTGTTTCGGGCAGGAATTCGCGAACCGCACCGATGACTCCGTCCGGCTTATCAAGCATGACGTGGTGGGAAGTGTTCGGCACCTCGACCCAGCGACCGTTGGGCAGACCGGCCCGCCTCCTATTCCCCATTTGGTAGTCCGGTAAAGGTAAAAGAGGCCAAGTACTGCAGTCTGTCCTCCGAGATCAAGGGCTCGCGCGGGAAGACGCGGAAACGTGCAATAGCCTCCCCCCATGCGGCGCAGGAGTTCGAGAGCCGCTTCGGGGCATCCAGGCTTGATATCGACAAGAATCAAAGCGTCAAGCGCTTGGGCGTGCTCGGCCGCATAGATGAGGGTATTATACCAGCGGGCAGAGTTCAGACCCCCTGGGCCCGTTCTCGGGTTCCGCGAGAGGCGAGACGGGCGGGCGGAGAGACGAGAGTGTTCCAGGCCATGGCTGCAAGGGTCGCGGATGTCGTGGTCGTGCTGGCAGCCGGGGGTCGAGCGCCCGTGGTCACGCAGGAAAGGCCAGAGGTGCTCGCCGGGAGTGCGTGCGGGAGCCCGGGGCGGCAGCGGCATCAGGGGTATGGTGGCGGGACCGTGGAGGGCCGCGGAGGTAGGCCCGCCGGCCTGATCGAGCCGGACGCGGGCAGGGGGGCGCCCGGTTCACCGGGGCGGGCGCTCTCGGCGCGCGGCGCGGGGAGGGCCGCCGTGGTGGCGTAGGGTCGGCCGTGCCCGGCGGCCTGGCCCGGCGCGGGCAGCTGGCCCCGAAGCTGTCGGCCGCGCCCGTTCGCGGGGCCTTGGGGGGTGTGACGGGCGCGGGCCGCGGGGCGCCCCGCGCCGGGGGAACTGGTGCTGCTGTCCGCCGCGCGCCGCGGCCGGCCACCAGCCGGCGCCCGCGCCACTGGCCCCGCGCGGCGCGCGGCTTGCCGTCAGACGGGCGGGCAACTGGTTTGTCCCCCCCCCCCCGCCTCGTCCGGGGCCGGCCCGCGCGCCCCGCGCGCCGCCTCCGAACGCGGAGGACCGGCGTCAATCCGCGCACGCGCAAGCAACCCCCGGCGCTGCGCCCCGGCTCGGCTCCGCTGCGCAAGACCACGCCCGCCCGTCGCCTCAACATCCCCCCGCAACCGGCGCGCCCGTCCCATGCCCCCCCCCCCCCCCCCCCCCGCCGATCCGGCCCTTGACTCCCAAAGCTCTCTCGCCGGGACTCCCCGACATGCGTCTCCAACGCAAGCCGCTGGTATGAGACCAGCGGCCATGGGTAAGAACCGATAAATCTCTCCTCGGCGGAGGTTCCCCCTTTCGGGGCGAGGCCCCGACTCGGGGGCCAGGCGACGGAGGGAGGGCTTTGCTATCGGTTCCAATCAACGACCGTTGGTATTACGTCCGTCCACCGAGTGCCCCAAGAGGACAGGGCGTACGACACCCAGAGCGCGGACCAGTTGGTGAAAATCATCAACTATAGTGCCGGGTGCTATAGGATGGCGGCTCCGCGTGCCGGCTTTCGCCGGACCTCCGCCAGTCCGGGGTGATCACCCACAGGACTCGGGAAAGGCCGGTGCAATCAAGTCCCACCCAGCGCGCTTGGGTGTGCCCCACCATGACAGAAAATATACGGTCGCTTGCCTGCTGTCCTCCAATCGAGATAGGGCGGGCGCAGGTCGTTGATCCTGGCAAAAAATGAGACCGGGGTTGGGATATGGGTGCTGATAAGCTCGCAGGGGCGACGCCCATGACGCCTCCGCGGCCCTGTGCTTTTCCGAGTGTGCTTTCCTACGCTCCGTTCTTCGCCAGCATCGTCTTTGCGACTTTGGCTGGAGACATGGGCAGTTCGGTCATCCGCACTCCGGTTGCCCGGTAAATAGCATTGGCAATCGCAGCGGGTGGCGGGAGACGACCGGGACCTCGCCAACGCCAGTGCCCGACCTCCAGCCTTTTCAACCACAGAAACTACACAAGTTAACGCTTATGGGCCAACCCCCCCCCCCGTGGCCGGACAGACACGCCCGGCTCATGACAGGTTCCCCGGAGCGGGGAAATTGGGGAGTGAGTTCCTTCAAGCTCAGGGAGTCGAGCCCATTGGTTAGACAGGAGAGCATTCCGTCCTGGTAGATGGTGTCTTCCGGCTTGACTTTCCAGACCGTGGCGGCCCTCCGCTTCAGTTGCCGGACGGCTTCCTGGGCCGCCTCATACACGGCTAGACCGGTGGCGAAAGTCACTCATCGACTGTCGCCGGTCGTATCGGTATGGCCAATGGATTCCGTGTCTGCGACAACCGGGTGCATGTCTTCTGCGGAGACCCAATACCCTGGCCGCAATCATGGCGCACGAGGCCCGGCTCCCACCGATATCGGGCGAGCCCGTCACCACATTGGCGGTGCCATCGGTGTTGATGCTCACCGTCGCCCTTGACTGAAACGCAGCATTAAACCAGAAGTCGGTTGCTGCTCCCCGCCCGAGGAGTTTTCTGTTTGCACTCCGGGGCGGTGGCGACTGATAGTGTTCGCTGTCCTGAGGAGCCTCAACCGTTTCGAGAGAGCCGATCCGTTTGAACCGAGGCCCGGCGGGTTGGGCCGTTCCCTCTTTGGCGTCATTGATACGGCGAAACTGAGTGGCAAAGCGAATAATATGCTGAAACAGTGCACGAATTACAATCGATTAGAGAGCGTGCATACCTACCAGAAGCGTATCAACACTATATCAGCACGACACCCGGATCGCACGCGGCCGGGTAGGGGGGCGTTAACCCGGATCCCGTCCTCTCCTGCGATCAGGAGAAACGGGGAAGAGCAGTAGTCCACCCTTCCCCGTTCAAGGGTGACCGTAACAGCGGTTCACCCGCCTCCAATGGCTGGAACAAAATGGACTTCGCCCCCGTCTGGAACCGATTCGGTCAACCCCTCCGTCCCGATCTCCCCGTTGATCGAGACCGCAACGGAGCCGACTAGGTCACCGTCCTCAACCACGCGGCTCCGAAAGCCAGGAAACTGGCGTTCGAGGTCTTCGACTATTTCCCCCACTGTTTTCCCGGTGGCCGTCGTCCGGTCTTTGCCACCGGTCAGTTTACGCAGGAGTGAGGGGATATAGACAATTGCCATAGAACGCGGGAGGGGCTGTCTTCCTCTGGCCGTTATCCTTTTTTCTCCAGGATCGCCTTGGTCACACGCGGGGGTGACATGGGCAGGTCCAGCAGCCGCACGCCGGTTGCGTTATAGATTGCATTGGCGATGGCCGCTGGTGGAGGAACAATCGGCACTTCGCCCACACCACGCACTCCTACCGGATGACCCGGGTTTGGGACTTCAACCATGATGGTTTCAATCATGGGTAAATCAAGACAGGTCGGCATCCGATAGTCCAGGAAGCCGGTGTTCTGCATACATCCGTCTTCACCATAGACGTATTCCTCGTTCAGCGCCCAGCCGACCCCCTGGGCTACGCCGCCCTGCATCTGGCCTTCTACGTAGCTGGGGTGGACGGCCTTTCCGACGTCCTGGACAGCCGTGTAGCGCAACACGTCCACCTTGCCGGTTTCCTCGTCCACGGCCACATCAACCACATGGGTGGCAAAGCCCGGCCCCACACCGCGTGGGTTGACCGACGCACGACCCGCAACCGGGCCGCCGGTCCGTGGTAACTTGCCGGCGAGTTCCTTGAGGGTCATGGATTTGTTGCCGTTCTCAGTACAGGTGAAGATACCGTCCTGGAACGCAACTTTATCCGCGTCCACCTTCCAGGATTTGGCCGCCCGCTCTTTGAGTTGATTCAGGACATCTTGGGCGGCTTCGTACACGGCCGTCCCCGTGGCAAAGGTGACCCGGCTACCGCCGGTCATATCCGTATGGCCGATAGACTCGGTATCGGCCACGACCGGGTGGACTTCTTCTGCCTTAAGGCCGAGTACTTCGGCGGCAATCATGGCGCAGGACGCCCGCGTGCCGCCAATATCGGTCGAACCGGTCACCACATTGGCGGTGCCGTCAGTGTTAATGGCGACGGTCGCGCTGGACTGAAATCCGGCGTTAAACCAGAAGCCCGAGGCTAAACCCCGACCAACCCGGCGGCCTGCGACCTGTGGCAGTTCGGACTTGAAATGGTCGCTCTCTTTGGCGGCCTCAAGCGTTTCGAGGAAGCCGATTTGGCCAAATTTTGGACCCGCGGGCTGTGCCGTGCCCTCTTTGGCACCGTTGATGCGGCGGAACTCCAGCGGGTCTATGCCGAGCAGCTCGGCGAGTTCATCAATCACCGTCTCTGAGCCCATGGCCGCGTTGGTTGCGCCCGGTGCCCGATACGCCGCGGTTTTGGGTTTGTTGACCAGCACGTCATAGCCGTCGATTTTGAGGTTCTCGATATCATACGGAGCAATAACGGTCATACAGCCTGCGCCGATTGGAGAGCCCGGGAAACCACCGGCTTCATAGGCCATCCAGATTTCGGCGGCCGTAATCTTGCCGTCCTTGTCTGCACCCATCTTCACCTTGATATGCGAGCCTGGGGTCGGTCCGGTGGCTTTGAGCACGTCGGCGCGGCTCATGACCATTTTGACCGGCTTCCCCGTATGCTTCGACAGCATCAGCGCAATCGGCTCGTAGTAAATGGGAATCTTCCCGCCGAAACCGCCCCCGATTTCCGCGGGAATCACCTTGATCTTGCTCGGTGGCATATCGAGCACAAAAGCCGTTTGATCCCGGGCCGTAAACGCGCCCTGGGTGCTCACCCAGATCGTACTCTGTCCATCCGAACTGTACTGGGCCACGGCGTTATGCGGCTCGATATAGCCCTGGTGGACCATGGAGGTGTCAAACTCACGCTCAATGACCACCTCGGCGGCAGCAAAGCCCTCGGCTAGGTCACCTCGCGCGAACTGGACATGGCTGGCGACGTTCGTATCCGTAGGCTCTCCATCGTCGCCCTTGCCCAGGCCGGGGATCAGGGTCGGGGCCTTGTCATCCATAGCCTCAACCACATTTTGCACGTGCGGCAGGACTTCATAGTCAACCTTGATCAGCTTGACGGCTTCCTCCGCGATATGTGGGCTGGTAGCTGCGACTGCAGCTACCACATGGCCGTCGTACAGAACCTTGTTTCGGGCAATACAGTTCAGAGACAGATGCTGCGGGTTGATTGGTAGTTCTCCCATGGCCGCCATACCCGGCCCAATCTCCGGGAAGTCCTTGGCGGTGACGACCGCTTTCACCCCAGGCAGGGCCTCTGCGGCCGAGGTGTCGATCGATTTGATCCTGGCGTGGGCATGCGGGCTGCGTAGAACCTTGCCGTGCAAGAGGCCGGCCAGACTGATATCGGCGCCATACTGTGCCCGACCGGTGACTTTATCGACTCCGTCGTGCCGAATCGGGCGCGTCCCGATGACCTTGAATTTATATTCTTGTTGGGCAGCCATGTTTACCTCCCTTGCAATTCAGCGGCGGCGTCTTGGACCGCTCTCACGATCTTGTCATAGCCCGTGCAGCGGCAGAGATTGCCAGCTAGGGCATAGCGAATTTCATGTTCAGTAGGGGCAGGGTTCCGATCCAACAGCGCCTTGGACGTGACCAAAAAGCCGGGGGTGCAGATTCCGCACTGGAGAGCGGCATGCTCCAGAAATTTCTTTTGGAGCGGATGGAGGGTGTCCCCGTCGGCCAAGCCTTCGACCGTGGTGATCTCTTTGCCTTCGGCCTCAACTCCGAGCACGAGACAGGAATCTGTGGGCCGTCCATCCAGAATGACGCTGCACGCCCCGCAGTCGCCCGTCAGGCAGCCTTCTTTCGTTCCGGTATACCCGACAACATCACGCAGCACTTCAAGCAGGCTCTGACGTGGCTCACACAGGAACTCGGTCTCTTCCCCATTAATGGTTGTTTGCACATGTACTTTCTTCATGTTTTTCCTGCCTTCCCCCTAACGTGCCCGCGCCCGCGCGGCTGCCTCCTGCAAAGTGCGGCGGGTAAGAACCCCGACCAGATGCGTCCGAAATTCTGCCGTGCCGCGCATATCACTGATGGGCGAGGCAGCTTGTTGAGCGAGCTTTGCCGCAGCATCGATAGCACCCTCATCCAGCGTTTTCCCGACGAGAGAATCGCCCGCTTCTTTGGCCAAAAGTGGCCGAGCGGCCACTGCACCAAGACCGATACGGGCGGCAGTGCAAGTATCGCCATCAAGCGCCACACACGAGGCCACGCCGACCACCGCGATATCCATCTCATTCCGAGGGATAAAACGTTGGTAGCAGTCGGACGCCTGTCCCTGTGGGGCGGGAATCTGGAATGCCACCAGCAGTTCGTTCGGCGCGAGTACCGTTTGTCCGGGAGCAGTCACAAAATCTTCAGCTGCCACCTCGCGCATGCCGTTGGGTCCGGCGATCTGACAGACCGCGCCCAAGGCAATCAGCGCTGGCGTCGTATCTGCGGCGGGGGAACCATTACACACGTTCCCGCCCACCGAGGCCCGCGCCAGGATCTGATCGGAGCCGATCAGTGCGGCAGCCTCAGCCAGCCCCGGATAGTGCTGCCGTACTGCCGCGTCGGCAATGATCTCGCAGCACGCCCGTGCGGCTCCGAGCCGGAGCCCGGTTTGCACATCAAAAGACAAGGCTTGGAGTTCTGGGATCTTTTTGGCGTCAATCACCTGTCCTGGGTGTCGTACACCGGCACGCATCTGGATAATCAGATCCGTACCTCCTGCCAGCATCCGCCCATTTTCGCCTGCTGCGGCCAGAACGCTGACGGCCTGACCGAGCGAAGTCGGCGCTTCATAGTTCAGTTCGTGCAAGGTCGCCTCCTTTATTGATTCTGATTCGTCTTCTACGAATTCCCGCCTTAATCGGCAGGCTCCTAGATTGCTATATAAAAGCGCCAGGAAGTGCAAGGGTTCCGAGAGAGGAAACGTGTCAACAGCCCGACATGCCTCCTCTCTAACTAGGCATTCTTGCCTCATATCGTCTTAGATTTTTCATGCGCCCATCCACCGGGCATACTCCTCAGGCGTATCAATATCGGCGCGAATACCGGGATCGTCGAGTGCAATCTCACGCACTCGTTCCGGGTCTTTACGGACAACCGCCTTTGCCCCTTTATCCAGCGGGGCAGCTAGCAGCTCTCCGTAGACATCCTTTGCGAACAGGGCCGGATGGCCGCGGCGGCCCTGGTAGGATGCAATAATAATGGGTAGGGGATCGGTCGTAAACGACGCCATGAGAGCCCGTATGGTCTCGGTTCGGATAAGAGGATGATCGACCAGATTGACCACTGCGGCCTCGCTCTCGGGCAACAGATCCTGAATCCCCACTTGTAGGGAAGAGAGTTGGCCCAGTCGATAGTGCGGGTTTACCACAGTCCGAAGAGCGGGATGTGTCGGGACGCCCGCCCGAATCGATGCTTCATGTTCGTGCGCTCCGAGTACAACGAGGAGTTCATCGACTCCGGCACGCAAAAAGCTCGTGCAAATGCTTTCAATAAAGGTTCGTCCTTGGGAGTCGAGCAGCGCTTTGGGCGATCCCATCCGCCGAGACTCACCAGCGGCTAGGATAATTCCGGAAATCATACCGCGCGTTGGTGGAGAGTAGCGCCGTCAGGGAGTAAACTTGAGGGGCCCGTCAGGCCGGACTTTGGCGGCTAGCGAGAGGGTATCGGCCGGACCTTTGCGCCGGGCACGAACGATTTCAGCAGCAATGGCGACGGCAATCTCCGCTGGCGTTTCTGCTGCAATATCAAGCCCCAGGGGTGTATGCACACGGGCGACCTCTTCCGGGCGATAGCCCTGTTCAACCAGGCGGGCGAGGGTGGTTTTTGAGCGCCGTCGGCTGCCGATCATACCAATATAGGCCGGATTCTTCTTGAGGGCCGTCTTGACCGAGATCTCGTCCCACACATGGCCGCGTGTGACCACAACGACAAAGGTTTGCTGGTCGATATTGAGGCTGTTCAGAACCTCCTCAAACGGTCCGACTCGAACCTCGGCGGCATGAGGAAAGCGTTCCCGATTGGCAAAGGCCCAGCGATCATCGACCACAACCGTATGGAGGCCGAGCATAGCCCCTATTTCGCATAGCGGCTGCGCAATGTGGCCGGCACCCACAATGAGTAAGGTCTGTACGCCGGTCTGCACGTCAACGAAAACACGCGGCCAATCCTCTTTTCGGACAACTGCGTCTTCCCGGACTTCGCCCTGTGGAGATACGGCGAACAGTTGGGGTTTGCCCGAAGAGACGGATGAGGAAAATGTCTTGACCGTCTCTGCTGCGATTGAGACGGCCGGAGTCAGCGACGCTTCACCGTTTCCACCCTGATCAAGAGACAGGCAGCTCTTTGTTCCAGGTTGGACTCCGCCGATCGGGTCGAGTGCCGTGACCAAGGCTGCGGGCTGGTGGGCGCGTGTGGCCTCGGCCAAGGTATGCGCCAATTCCCGATGTTCCTCCGGCTGCCAGAGGTCAAGCACGACATCCATCACTCCACCACAGACCTGGATCTCGTCCTGATCAAAGTCGCCGGTTAAATCGACCTGAACAATGCGCGGAGGGAGTTTCTGGTCCAGAACCGGATAGGCCCGGCGGAGCACTTCTCCTTCGCCACAGCCCCCGCCGATCGTCCCAAACGGCTGTCCTTCGGGTGGTACGACCATTTTCGCCCCAACCTCACGTGGTACGGAGCCCCGCGTACGGATAATGGTCGCCAACACAAAGGGCTTGCCGGCCGCCAAGATTTCTTCTGCACGTTCCCAGAGCTCTTCCACGTCACGAATCCTACCTGAACAGCCAGGGGAAAAGCAATGGAAGACTGTCCGTTTTGCGAAGCTATGAGAAGCGGGGTATGATCTGTTGCGCAAAGGTCTGCAACACCCGGGACGGGTCGCCGGTCATCGGTCCAAGAAAAATTTTCTTGACTCCAGCCTCGGCCGCGCGCCCGACCTGATCAAGACAGTCTTGCGGCGTCCCGACGATGGCGAAGCGTTCGGCCAAATAGTCCTTCAGTCCCAGTTCATCAACCATCTTGGCATGAAACCGCTCAGCACCGAGCAATTCGTGTTCATGCGGCCGGTAGGCGGCCTTGAGTGTTTCAATCGGCTCCCACAGTTCGGCAGGAATACGCTTGCCCTCCAAGGTTCTCCGAAAGGCGTGGTTGGCGCTTGCGGCGAGGGCCATGCGGATCTCGTCCATCGCGGCCTGAGAGGTCTCAGCCACATTAGTTTTGGCGAAAAACCAGATATCCAAGTCATCAAGTTCCCGTCCTGCAGACTCGGCTCCGGCCTTGATACGCGCATAGGCGTCCTGCACCACTGCGGGGCTCAGGCCGCTGCCCACAATCACCCCATCGGCTAACTCTCCCGCTAATTGGAGGGTCTTTGGCCCTTCAGCACAGACATACAGCGGAACCGGTCTTTTCACCCAGACTTGGCGAACGGTTTTGCCTTGGAAGCGGGTTTCGCCGGTATAAAACCCTTTGATCGCTTCAAGCGCTTCGCGAAACTCGGCGAGTCTGGCGGCCCTGAGACCCACGTTATATACGGCACTGTCACCCGTCCCAATGCCGAGAAAAGCGCGGCCGTTCGACAGTTCGTTGATTGAGGCGATGGCCCCTGCCGTGACCGCGGGATGGCGGGTCAGGGGGTTGGTCACAAATGTTCCCATCCGCAACCGCTGACTGTTCAGCGCGCACTGAGTCAAGGTCACATAGCAGTCCGGCCATAGCCAATGCGCGTCTGGCACCCCCACCATCTCAAAGCCCCAGTTTTCAATCTGGCGCACCAGCTCTGGCAGGTCAGGATAGTGGTGCGCAAGGGGAATGGTTGCGAATTGGACATTCATCGGCTCTACTCCTTCCCTGTATTCCTCATCCTAGCTTCTTCCGTTCAGGGGCACCATTGCCGCGGATTCCCGCCTGACTTATGCTGCGTTCTCATGCAGGTCCGTTTGCTTACCCAATTCGATACGACTCCAACCCAAAGCTTGGCAACGGACCGGTATTTTCTTCGTACCGTGCTTGAGACGGGTCTTCCCATATTGCGCCTCTATACGTACCCAGGCGATGTGCTTCTGCTCGGTCGATATCATACTGCCAGTGCTCTTGGTCAGGACTCAGGTCTGACGATGACTCGGCGTTTGACAGGTGGGCGGGCCTTTCCGAGCGGCAACGGGTTTGTCCAGTTCTCCCTCATCGTCCCGCACCGTTCATACATCTTCTCCGCTGACCCACATCACATTGCGCCGTTTCAGATTCTCAATCGTTACGTCCGCGGAGTGCTGCACGGTCTGAAAACAGGGGGGATTGAAGCCTTCTATCCAGGACAGGATTTTCTGACGGTTCAGCGGCTTCCGATTGGCTGGCACTCTTTTGTAACAAAAGACAGTGGAGCGGTACTGTATGAAGGGGGCGTGTTTGTCCAACGGGATATGAGCCTTCTCCCTTATTTCCTTGATCGGGTTGATCCACAGGGGGCTCTGCCCTGTCAGCTCCTTACGCCGGACCAAGTCCACAACTTTGGCAAGGTCCTCGGACGGTCTCTTGCACCGGACCAAGTCGCTCGCCTGCTCCAGAACGGCTTTACCCAGCAGTTCGGGCTAGAGTGCCTTGAGCACGACCTCAACCAAAACGAGCGCGCGGCCATTCTGGAGTCCGACCCCGTTCCAGACCGCCGTCCTCCGCGCTCCGACCTGCCATACGGAGTCACAAGGCAAACGCCCCTTGGAGCGCTTCATGTCCGTTTCTCCCTCTCTCCCGGGCGGACAGTCGAGACTGTTCAGTTCTCGGGTGATTTCATTGCCGACCCAGCCGGGATACAGGCGTTGGAGCACAATCTCGAGGGCTGTCCGTTGGAGAAAGCCGCCCTCTGGCAGGTCATTGACAGGACCTTTCTTGATCCGGAGCACTATCTGATGGGGGCGGGGAAGTTGGCCGACTTGCCTGGAGTGATGATAAGCGCCTCAATAGAGTAAACATGTCCGGCATCCCCATACCCGACTGGAGGACACGTTCCCTCTATATTCCCAGTCTTGCCAATTGAGGAGGCTATGGAGCAGACCCACAACGCGCCCCGCCAACTTGGTCAGCTTGCCTCCAGACTGCTCGCCGACGATGACTACACGCGGCTCTCGGCGCTCGGGTGGCTTAAGGCGGAGAGGGCGCTGACCTCTCTGCCGGAAGATGTGGTCCAGAGCCTTTTGGCGTGTTTGGGACATGCGACGAAAAAAATCCAGCGCGGTACAGTGACCATCCTCACTCGCTTTGCCCCCCGACAGCCTGACATTATGGAAGCGCTGACTCACCGGCTGACGGACCCGGACCCACGGTTGCGCTGGACCGCGGCTTTTGCCCTCTCTCAGCTCGATCCCACGCCGAGCCCCTCGCCTCGAAGGGTACCCATGTCCTCCCATCAGACACAACAATTGCTGGACACGCCTACTCTTCTTCCCGTTTTGATCGAAAACCTGGGACATCAGGAAAGTGACCTCCGCTGGGCAGCGGCAACCGCTGCCGTGCAACTCGCTCGGCACTATTCTCAAGAGGTCGCTCACGCCATGGTCCAGCTTGTGAGTACGGGGAATGCCGTGCAACGCCGTATGGCCCTCTACTGCCTGCGTGATCTGAAGCAAATGGACCACGCCGCCCACACCGCCTATCTCGCCAGCCTGGGTGACGAGGACCCTATGGTCCGCCTAGGGGGTCTATCCTGTTTGGGTAAGCTCAGACTGACCGGTGAAGCAATTCGAGAGGCGGTTATCCGGCTTCTCGAACATGACCCAGACCTGGGCGTCCGTCGTTCGGCCGCCATGACCTGCGGACAGGTCGGCGACCCGGACACCTATATCGTTGAAGCGTTACGGAGAACGGCACAATCGGATGACCGCAGTCTCAGAAAAGTATCGATAGGAGCATTGGGGAAACTCCTGCCCCCGGACATCAAGCACGGGCTATGACGTTTCACGACAAATAGCCCATCGGCTCGCTTTTCAGCAACTCGACAATCACCTGCTGGCGAGTCTTGGGACGTGTTTGGTTCTGTCCCTTCCCATCCAAGACAAACAGGCCGCGCTTATATTTCCCTCCACCGTGCTGACACGTCTCCCACAACCGCTGCCACCGCTCGGGCGAGCGGACCCACTGTCTGAGGATTTGCTCGTGGCTGGTCATGTCCTTGCCTTGGCTGAATCCCGCTCCCGGTGCAAGAGGGAGTCGGAAGGGTTTCTTCAAGGTATGAAGACGCATCCTGTGGTCTTATTGTTCATCGTAGGCCTGATCGATCCGTTCAAACCGTCGCCGGATGGGCGTCCGACTTTCCTCGTGGGGCAGGATGTAGAGGCGATCGGCGATGATGGCGTCTACAATTTGCGCTGCAACATGCTCAACGTCCAGGACTCGCCCGGCGAGATTCGAGTTATCCTCTCCTTGGTCAAGCACGGGTGGTGACGCCTCTGGCCCGCCCAACTCGTCGGGACGGTTGCGCTCCGAGTGTCCAATATTGGTGGCCACGCGCATCGGACACAGGACCGACACGCCGATGTCGTGCGTCCGCAACTCCCGGTGCAGAACTTCTGCTAAAGCCACGACTCCATACTTAGATACGCAGTACGGACCAAGCCCCACATTGGGGACGAGGCCGGCAAACGACGCGGTGAACAGCATGTGGCCGCCCTGGCCTTGGGCTATCATGCGCTGCGTGAAGGCTTCAACACCGTGGATCGGACCCCATAAATTGACCTGCATGGTCCACTCCCAGTCGCTATGTTTCATCTCAGCGATAGGCCCGCCAACGGCCACTCCGGCATTATGGAACACGATGTGAACCGCACCCATTTTCTCAAAGGCAGTGTCCGCTAGGTGCTGAACGGCTTTCAGGTCTCCGACATCACAGACGACTCCCTCTACGGCGGTGTCCGTAACCGATAATGCGGAGACAGCCCGGTCCAAGGCCGACTCTTCAATATCGGCTAACACGAGTCGGACGCCTCGACTAGCAAGGCGGCGAGCGGTGGCAAAGCCGATCCCACTTGCTCCGCCCGTGATGACGGCAACTTTGGCGGCGAGGTGTTCCATACTTCATTCCCTCCTATGTCAGGCCACAGGTACCTGTCTTACTCGACGACCAGGAGTCCCTCAATGAAGCGGAGATCAGCGGTCTGGATATCGATGGCCAGGATCTCTTCCATTGCGTCGCGTGCATAGGCTGCCAGGGGACCAAGGGCGTGCAACTCCCGTGGCGTGACTCCAGAGTGTGCGGCGGTTTCTGTCTGGAACGCCTCCCAGCGTTCTTCGAGGGTCGCATATGAAAGGTGGTCATGGAGAGCCTGAATCTTAGCCCGGTTCAAGGGATGAATGGCGAGCTGGTCTTCGAGGATCCACCACGCAAAGGCCGTATTCCAGAGAGTAGTCAGGCCAACTCCTTCGGGTGCCTTTTCTTCGGGCAGTATGGTCCACCGCCGGAAGACCCGGAACCAAGCCGGGATCTGAGCCAGCAGCGATTCGACCTGTCGAATCTCGGACAGTTGTCCAAAGCGCCGGGACACGATTTCGCCTGGCGTCCTCAGACCAACAAAAAAGAGGGGCTCTTTTCGCCTGACCCCGGCGTACATCTCCCGAAACGGTGGATCAAGGTGGCTCTCCCATTCTGACAGACCGCTCTTCTCTAGCTGCGTAGCCATGCGACTGGCCTGCTGACGGAGGCGCTGGAGCAGGCTCCAGCCGGTCTGGAAGAACGGACGAATCTGTGTCGTCTGGAGGAGTTCCTGTGCTACGGTTCCGTCTTCTTTGGCCACGTAGGACAGGCCAATATTGACATAGTCGTGCGCCATGCCAACGCAGCGACGAATTTCGCTGACTTCTCCGGTATCTCGGGCCTCAGCCATGGCAATGTGATTGGTCAGATAGGCGAGTTCCTGGCCGATCTGGGCAATGGTCTGGCGTGGCAGGCCCGCCAATCCCCGGGAGAAAAAAGACTTGGGCTCGGCGAGCAGCGCTAAAGCGTGATCGGGTGGCGTAATAGCATCGTCCCCAGTGGCAGGATGAAGGGTATCGGGGGAACGCTGATAGGTCTGTAATGGAATGGAGTCCAGCGGGATAAAGCGGAAGAGCGACTGCGCCTCTTCGTATTTCGGATAGCCACGGTCTTCGAGGCGCCCCGCTCGCCAGCGAAACGCCTGCTCTTCGAGGCCGCTTTCGAGTTCAAACAAGCTGTTTTCGAGCGCGTGGAGATATCTGCGGTAACTGAGTGTGCGGAGTTGCTCAAGCAGGAGGTATAACGTGGGTTCCGACTCGGCGCGGAAGCGGAGGAGATACTGATCGTCGAAGGTGAAATATTTGGATTCGTCAAAGTCCGGCTTCTCCTCGATATCCACTTTGCGGACAACCTCAAAGTGGCGTTGAATCAGGAGGACCAGGAGCTCGATGTCGGCGTGCAAAATCCATTCAGTCAGCGCATTGCTCCCACTTTCATCAAGCAGCATCAGCCAGTTTGTCAAGCGTTCATCATCCAATCTGTCCTTGCGCCAACAGTCCAGGTCCAGCAGGTCCCGCACCTGTTCGGGCGCTGCCATTGCCAGCAGTCCGACCGCATCGTGCAGTCCAATCTCCTTGAGGGTGTACAGTAAGGTCTCGGAGGAGAGCGTCTGGACTATTGCCACACTGTTCTTTGCCGAGAAGAGGAATTCTTGCCGATCCTTGGCATCAAGCTGCACTAGCCGGGCAGCCTGCTCGGTGGCGGATAGCTCGGGCAGGTCGACCAAGTCGGGATGGTGCACACGTTCAGAATTGGCCATGAGTGTCACTCGGCGTGCGTATAATGATCGATCAAGGCCGGGGCCTAGTCCTCAGTCGAGGAAGCTGTTGAAAACATCGTTAAACGGGAGCATCACCCAATCCTGCTCTGGTATCAGCGCTCACCGGAGCGCTCACCGCACGGCAGATGCCTTCGAGCCGAATACCCATCTCGGTCAGCGTCCGCATTCCAAAGGCGGACAGCCTAGCGTGCCGGCAGAAACGCCTCCAGATGCAGTATACCAGCGGAAATCTAGCTTCCTCAACAAGCCGGGTGGGAATAACATCATCGGCACCTGCGTCCATGAGAAATCGATCTTGGGAAAGCAGGGGTCGGAGAGATTGCGCCTGGGACATGAGAATCGAGACTCCCCATCAATAGCGTTAGAATAAGGATACGGATATCCGAGGGGTTATTTCTGACATGCGCGGGACACTTGTCAAGGGAGGAAGGAAGCGGTGGGGTCTCGGTTTGAAAATTTTGACCAGGAAAATGGTGCCCGCCCCTCTCGGCCGCCGGGGCCTTCACTCGGCTCCCGTACGGGGCGCGGCGGCCAGACCCCCCCGGCCGGTGGGCACGCCCCCTGGAGGAGGGAAAGCGTCCCTCCTCCTGTCCCTGGCGCCCGTCCTGGGGGCGCTGGGCTGGGGCGAGCCCCGCCTTTGACCGCGGATGCGCGGAGGTGAGGACCTCATGGCCTACACCTGGAGAAGCACAAATTCCGAACGGTGACACGACCAGGAAAACGCAAGCCTCTTGCTTTTCAGCGCCGAGTTGGCAAAAAGGACAGCGAGAGGAGGGAATGTCATGAGTAACCTTGCTTATCAAGACAACGCGGTATACACGCTTGAGCGGCTTGCCGAAGATGTAGAAGCACTGGTCGCCCGTGAAAAAGAACACGCCGCGATTGTCGCGGCAACGGAACCCCTGCTGGAACGTTTTCTGGCCGCGGGGAGTCTGGCGGAAGAATACGGTCAACCAGCTTCCGGCCGGATTGCCACTGAGCACAAAGACTTCACCCTGTATCGACTTCACCGTGGGCCTGAAGACTGCTTTAATATCATGGTCGCCATCTGGCCTCCGGGCGGGTCGAGTGGTGTACACGACCATGCCGGAAACTGGGTCGTCGAAGGTGTGTACCGGAACCAGCTCCATACCATTCGGTACACACGCCTTGATGCTGGGACGCAGCCGGGATATGCGGAACTCCGCGAAACCACCGCACTCGACCTCCTTCCGGGGGATGTCGCTCATGTCCTGTCCCCGAACGAGGAAGTCCATGATTTCCTCAACAAGACCGACGAGCCGACGGTGAGAGTCCACATCTATGGCGGGGATATCAGCACCGAAACGCTGAACTATTTTGATCCGGCCAGCAAGTCGGTCGAGCGTGTCGCGCACGACCTGCGCTACGATAACGAATAGGAATGCCGGGGTGTCTTGTCCCGGTTCTGCGCGGTCAGGCTCCGACCCTTCACCTGAGTGAGAGCCTGACCGGACCCATGTGTGGGCTGGGCAGGGAGGGAGTTTTCTCCGCAGGCAGCATCAAGTCGTCAGAGGCCGCCGACATGCTGCCCATAGTATCGGAGTCCGAGAGGACGGCGATGCCACGGGCCCCCTCCCGGCTCAAAACCGAAGGGGCCCTTATAGTCCCTGGCAGAAATCTACGACCTCTCGCCGCCACTCCACCAGGCTCGGCCGGCCCGCGCTGTAGGACGACGCCCTTGGCGCGCCACTAGGCCGGACTGTCGAACCGCGTGCCAACCGCAAGCGTTGAGGTCCAGACGTATTTAATCACGCGCGTCCTGAGGCGGCTGTCAGATATCACGCAAACGGCCGTAGGCCGAATCGTTCGTGTGCTGCGCTCGCTCATCGGCGCCGGAAGGGAGTTTGGTTGTGCGCAAGCGGCAGCGGAAAACAGGATAGTCCCGCAGCATACATGTATACTCTATGCCTAATCTGGGGACAGTCTGGTTGTTGGCATAGGCGTGGAGAAAGCGATTGCCTCCTTCTGCGACCATGTGGTAGACGGCCTGCGCGGTTGCTTCGCTGCCCCGTATCTTCCAGCCTGACGAGAACATACCAGCGGGGGCTTGTTGAAAAGTCTCCCCAAAAGGTGTTGAACCCTGGATCGTCTGCGCCGTCCCCGCATCGGGTTCAGCCACTCTGGGAGTCAATACGAGGCCTACGAGCAAGAGGGCCGCGAGCCACGCGCTCTCACCTGACTCCGTCCTTACTCTAGCTAACCGAGCCGAGTCCGAGCCGCGCTCACATGAACCATGACGAATAGGGGCATGGATGAGGAAGGACCCCGGTAACGCAAGCCCGGAGAGGAGAGGCTGCTCTCTTGCAGTATTGGCACGTCTCCGGAGACTGTGATATTTGGACGGTGCGTTATCGAACATGCGCAAAGGCCTATTGGGGCTTTGTGAGGAGACTGCTGCACATGGAAATTCTTGCAGAAGGGCAGGGCGCGTACCTGCCACCTGATCCCGATAGATTCCGCGCTTGGGTGAGAGACAACAAGCCGCGGACGCTCGTGCATAAAATGATGGACGAGCATGAAGCCATTGAGAAGTTTGTCTCCGATGGCGACTATGTGGCGTATGACTGCAACTACTTCCAGCGTGGCCCGAGTTCTCTGATCCGTGAGATTATTCGCCAAAAGAAAAAGGATCTGTGGATCTGTGGAAAATTCACCTACGTCGCGCTCGCGCTGCTCGTTGAAGGGGGCTGTGCCACCAAGGCGGACATCGGGTTTGTTGGTTTTGGCTCGTGGTTGTCCCAAGCCGTCGCAGCAGGTCGCCTCCAAACCTACGAGTACTCAAATGTAGTGATGACGTATCGTTTGCAGGCAGGCGCACAGGGACTGCCGTTTATTGGCGTACGGTCGTTTGGAGGGACCGCTGGCTTTTCTCAATCCGGGGCCAAGCTGGTCAAAGACCCGTTTTCGGGCAAGCCAGTTGTCCTGCTACCCGCCCTGAACCCGGATGTTTCGATCATCCATGTGCATCAGGCTGACGTGTACGGCAATGCCCGCGTCTTTGGTACGGGAATCTCCCATGTTGACTGTGCCCTGGCATCCAAAAGGGTCATTGTGTCTGCCGAAGAAATCATCGAAACGGATGAATTTCGACGCGACCCGGCCCGGACGTCCATCCCCCACTTTACGGTTGATGCGGTCGTGCATGCTCCTTTTGGTGCCTACCCGGGAACGGTCCAAGGACGCTATGCCTCAGATGTCCAGCACGTGGTCGAGTGTTTCGGCGGGACCATGCGTGGCGACCTACAACCCTATCTCGAAAAATGGGTGTATAGTGTCGATTCGCATGCTGATATGCTGGAGAGGCGCGTGGGGTGGAAAAAACTCCAGGAGTTGCAACGACGCGAAACCATTCGGGAAGGATACTCGATATGACACCGGCCACACATTTTGCGGAACGAGAACATTTGATCTGTACCGTCTCGCGGGTCATTGAGGAAGAAAAAAGCTACTGGGTCGGTGGCGGCGGAGAGCCTTTATACAGCATTTTGTTGGCCCAGCGGTTGTATGCCTCAGGTGTCCAATATATGACAGAGGATGGCGTGATTGCCCCGCAATCCATGATGCCCTGGGATCCTCTCATGACCATGGTGGCCTCGCGGGCCGGCTATCGCGCCCTCCAGTGGGGAACCATGAACACGGCGGGCAATTTCGCCCAACTCGGCTATGTCGATGTCGGTATCCTCAATACCCTCCAAGTCGACCGCTACGGCAATATCAATTCAACCGTGCTGGGAGAATATGAAGGTGGCCAGGGTCGGCGTTTTGGCGGTCCGGGGGGTGCTGATACTATTGCTGCTCAGTGCTGGCGGACAATCCTGATGACCGACCAACAGAAGCGGAAGTTCCCCGAACAGGTAGACTTTATTTCATCTCCAGGTTTTCTCGACGGACCCGGGGCGCGCGAGGCCAACGGTCTGCCCCCAGGAACCGGTCCCTGGCGCGTCTTCACCCCGTGGGCGATGTTCGGCTATGAAGAAAAGACGCGTGAGCTGATGCTTATGGCGATTTCACCGTTTGTCACGGTTGATATGGTTCTGGCCGAGATGTCCTTTGAGCCGAAAATAGCCCCGACCATCGAAACGCTTGATCCCCCCACGGAAGAAGAGTTGGAGATCATCCGCACCCAGCTTGATACGGATGGGCAAACAACGGGCCGCGGGCAGTGGGTCGAAAAACGGGACGACAGATACGTCTTTGCCGAAACGCAGGGACGCGAGTAAGAGGCTTCAAAGGTTCCGATTCCGTTTTTGATGACGTATCAGGACGCTGTCCTATCCCTCGTCGCTCCTTATGTGATCGACGCTCTGCCCTGTTCCTTCAGCCCATTGCCGAGTCAGTGTCTCCAGCCTTGTTGCCCGCGCACTCGTCGGACCGTGGATGAAGCGCTCAACCCTTCTCTGCCGCCAGATGGGCAACCTTTTATGCTCCGGCATTGACTCAAAGGGAAAGAATATCTCACGATACAGAGCAACCGCGATTTCATGGGCTTGTTTTTTGTCAATGTTCTCCCAGCACCAACGGAAAAATTCTTGGATTTGAACGACAACAAGGCTGAGGATAAAAGTTTCTAGGCATTCCTTGGATGATCTCTTTGGTCGCCTCGGAGTGGGTTTATCTCTCGTCTTTTTGGCAACTCCTGTTTTTTCCCTAGTGACGGATTTCTTCACGGCCTGTCTTGCCTGTGGCCGTGTCCCCTTTTTTCAGTTGTGCTGTTGGGCTCCGCTTTTTTTGAGCCTTCCTGGCCATCCCCGATATCATACCAAGACTTCTTCTTGCGTCTATCGGTGCTGGAATGGACAGATAAATTCCCATTTCTCCGTTGACCTGTCTTGGAATAAGGGGTTTCCACAACAGGTATTGCAACGGCTTGCCATGAGGCTTTCTTCTGGAAGAACCACGTTCTCCCCGGTAGCGAAGGAGCGTAGGCGAGATTGCCCGACTTCTGGAAGCAGTGGTGATGACCCAGGGCCTGCGCTCGCATTGAGAGAAGAGGCGGCGGAATCCTCTCCAGCGCCACAAACCCCCGCTCGACTTCGCTGCGCCGCCTGTCCCTCCCCCGGGCGTCCTCCCCGCGCCTGCTTCTCTGCCGCAGTTGTGTAAATCCCCGGGCGCGCCCGCCCTGCTTGGCTCCGGGGAGGAGCGCGTTGGGTCCCGTGCGCTTCGACCGACTCCCGTGGCCCGGCTTGCGGCCGCCGCAGCCGGGCCATCCGCTGTATGCCCTTGGCTTGCCGCTCCTTCCCCGGTCCCTTACGGGAGTATGTGGCGGAAGAATACCAGGGTTGAACGTAAGAGGGCGAACATGTCCTAGCTGCCTCCAGACGAAGCAGCGGACGTCTCCATTTGTCGGGGGCTTGGGGCTGACAGACCACAGGCTTCGGCGATGAGTCGATAGGAACGGACGCGCTTGGAAAAATCATAACAAATCGTGACAATGCCGAGGGCAGAGGTCTGAAACACCTCGGCCAGATGTTCGAGTTGCTCTTTTACCTGCTGTGGGTCGCCGTCAACATTGGAGCGGCGATATTGTTCCAGATAGGCCAGTTCGTCAGCGCTATACGGGTAGGCGCGGGCTTCCTCGGGTGTGAGAACTCCCTGTCGGCGGCCTCGAATGATGTTCAGCCGCACCAGATTTCTGCTTGCCGCCAGATGTTGCGCCTCCTCTTCGGTCTCCGCACATAAAGCCTGAACTGTCACGTTGACTTTGGGCTCGGCCAGCAACTCCGATGGACGAAAGTGGCGGCGGTAGCTCTCGACAATAGCCGGACCATGCTGGACGCCAATCCCAAAGAAATAGGCATAGCTAAACGGCAGGCCCCGCTCAGCAGCGATGAGAGCCGAATCAATACCCGAACCGAGCAACCAGACCTCCGGTGTGGTGCCCGATGTCGGTCCGGCATGCACATCGGCAAAACGATGATCTGGAGGGAGATTATCTGCCAGATAGGCGAGCAGGTCATCGACCTGTTCCGGATAAGTCCGAATATCGCGGGGTTGACCGGGGTAGGAGAGCGCCACCGCGGTTCGCTGGTCGCTTCCAGGCGCGCGGCCGAGACCCAGGTCGATGCGGCCGGGGTAAAAGGACTCAAGGACACGGAATATCTCGGCAACCTTGAGTGCGCTGTAGTGGGACAGCATCACGCCCCCACTTCCGACTCGAATATGTCGCGTGTGCGCAGCAATTTGGCCAACCACAATTTCCGGGCTGGTGCCGGCGAAGCCGGGGAGATTGTGATGCTCGGCCACCCAGAAACGTTCATAGCCGAATTTTTCTACCGCCCCGGCAAGGGCGACCGTCTCCCGTAACGCCTGGGCGGCCGTTCCCCCTTGTCGGACAGGAGACTGATCCGCCACACTCAAATGCAGTCGTTGGGACATAGTGTAAAAAAGGGCAGCCTCGTAGGGCTGCCCCGTGCTGCCTTGCCTGTGTGGTCGGTTCTATGCCGTCCGCTCCTTAAAGAATGCCCCGATCTCCTCTATAGCCTGCTGGCCTTCAGGAAGAATCGGTGCAAATAAATGCCACACATGTGGCATTTCATCCCAGACTTTCAAGGTCACATCGACATCGGCTTTTCGGGCTCGTTCCGTGATTCTTGTAGAGTCGTCCAACAAGGTCTCTGCATCCCCGACCTGGATCAGTAGTGGCGGGAGACCCGCAAGATTGGCATGCAGCGGGGCAGCCAACGGATCCTTTGGGTCCGCACCGCCCAGATATAGCTTGGCCATCTCGAGTAGGCCTTCTTTCTGGACAACCGGGTCGACCGCCGCCCGTGTGGCCATCGACTCTCCCGTCCCTTCCATATCAACCCAGGGTGAAATGCCAATACCCGCGGCAGGCATAGGCTCCCCGGCGTCACGAACAGCGAGGAGTGCAGCCAGAGCGAGGCCGCCACCAGCCGAATCTCCTGCAATAGCAATGTTCGAGGCCTGAATCCCTTGTCCAAGTAACCACCGGTAGGCCGCCACCGCATCATCGACCGGAGCGGGAAAGGGGTGCTCGGGAGCCAGACGATAATTGAGGGAGAGCACACGGGCGCCTGCTGCCTGCGACAGACGACCGGTCATATCACGGTGGGAACCGGCAGAGCCCATCACATAGCCACCCCCATGGACGTACAAGATAACCTTATCCTGGTCGGTGCCATCCGCGGCGCTCCATTCGGCAGACACCCCGCCGGCGTCAACCGGGGTACACGTTACGCCAGCCGGAGCTTGCGCTTCTATCATGATGGCGCGCATAGCGTTAATGTCTGTGGCCTCGGCCATCTTCGCCCCCATCTCCTTGAACAGATCAAGGGCCTGTTGTAGTTGCGGACTTGCCATTAAAAACCTCCTTCATTTACAGACTGAAGACGTATAACCGGTATAACCCCACCCGGGTATTGTCAACTCAAAACGGGCCAGGACGCCCTAGGCCACCCAGCCGTACTGAAAGGTATGGATCGTGCCGGGCGGATACCACCACTGGCCGGTCTGACACAAGGGGCAGCTCTTTGGCGTGGATCCCCGTTTGTATTCCGGGACGCCGGCCATGGCTTGCACCGTGCCTTCAAAGGTCCCGTCTCGGGTGACTTTCTTCGTCAGCAAGTAGAGTCCCATGCCACAATCAGGACATGAGAGAATCGTCCCTGCATACAAAAACGGGAGCGAGGTAATCTGATCTGGGAAGGGCGGCGGCATTGTCCCCTCCAAATACTCAGACCCGCCGTTGGCGCTGGGCCTGCTGCGCCTGAGACGCAAACTCAGACGGCTTCATGATGAGCGAGCCTTTCGCTTCTTCCTGTTGTTGTTGCTTTTCTTCCGTGTAGTGCAGGCCAATGCTTTGCTGGACCAATCCTTCACAAAAGGAGATCCCACTACCACTCGCCCCTTCCTTTTGGAGGGCAAGCGACACGGCCAAGGCGCGTTGGGCTGACGCTAAACGTCCGGTTGCCGCAAAATACAGAGCCATTTCTTCCAAGCGCCGCGCGTAGACCTGCCCGCTCTCCCCTGAGAATATTTCGGTCTCCGCTTGCTTAATGACATCGTCCACCCGGTCCTTTTGCTGGTGCGGGTTCAGCACCAGGGGGCTCTCCTGTGCACTGGTTATCTTTTCGACATAGGGTTTTGCCTGTTTTGCATCAAACACCCACCGCTGCATTTCCGGCTCTTCGCCCAGTTGGAGAGAGGTGGCCAAGAGAGTGTCGTCGGCGGCAACGGCCTCACGATCCAAACTGTCCGGGAGCGGAACGATTTGTGGCTCTGCCGGTGTGGTGGACACAAAAGACCGAAGGGCTGGATAGGATTCGACCTCTTGATTGTCCTGCTCCGCCCGCTCATAGCCTTCCTGCATCAGGAAATCACAATACCGCCACGGGACCCGAACCATCGTCACGCCACGGCGCTCGAGCAAATCCTGAAGCACCTGCCGCAGCATTTTGCGCGATATTTCCGCACCTTCAATAGAGCGCATGCCTGCGGGTTCGTTGATCAACGCAGACAAGAAATACAACCCACCGCCAACGCGCAATTTCACTATCCAAACGAGACGGTCGCCTCGTCCATCCATTGAGGATAGATAGCCCTCCGGTTCGACCGGGGTGAGAATGGACTTCCCTACTCCCTTTTGCGGTCGGTCGGCCTGTATCCCTTTTTGTGACAGACGATAGAGGGCACGGCTAATCTCTTTGCGCAAATGCTTACCAGTCGCCTGCTCGCCCCAATCCGTCAGGAACCGGGCCGACTCTGCCGTCTGGACCTCGCCTAGTAAGGCGGCCAGGGCCAAGTCGGCGTCCGCATTCTGGCCTATACGCGTACTCAGGCCAGCAATATCGAGGTTTGGCCCGGCAGAGGGCTGAATTCCCCATTCCTCCAACGCTTTCTTGCCTCGTGCTAGGCGTGGGTCGCGCTTCGCCCTCTTTTTCGCCATGTCTTCCTCCCCAGAATTGTCCGTAGCTTATCCAGCCGGCTCCCCGACTGTCAACGGGATTCGCCTTCCACCCGGTCTAGCCTGCAGAGGGCATTGTTGTTAGGTAGGCTACACGGAGGTCGAGGCGGCATGGCGACATTGCGTTTTTGTCCCCAGTGTGGGGCAAAGACTATCCCCAAAGCAAATTTCTGTACGAATTGCGGAGAACCTCTCGAAGGGAAGGCCGGGGGGCAGCGGGCCAAGAAGTCAGTCACCCCGGCTGCGACGGGCGCCCAGCGGCCGCCCCTCCCTGGCCTCATTGTTTTATCCTGCTACCTTGCCGTTGGTATCGGGCTCTGGGTATTTGTCCTGCGGACAGAGCCTTTCGCCCCGGCCCCTCCCCGTTCCACGCAAGCCAGTACGGGCGGTTCGGCCTTGCCCCAGGATCACCCCCAAATCTCTTTGCCCGAGGAAGCGAAGCGGCGTATTGCGGAACTGGTTGCCCAGGCCAATGCCACCCCGCAGGACCCCAATGCGTGGCGGACCTTGGCCGAAGTCCAGTTCCGGGCGTCGCAGTTGGATGCCAGCTACCGGAGTGCGGCCCTAGCCTCCTACCGCAAGTTGTTTGAGTTGGTACCGGATGATCTGGATGCGCTGCGTGGCCTGGGGAATGTCTACTACGACCTTGCGGAACATGACAAGTCGATCGAGTATTATCAGCGCTACTTGGCGCTGGACCCGGATAATGCCAGTGTGACGACCGACCTTGGGACCATGTACCTCTATACCGGTCAAGCCGACCGCGCCATCGCTTTATACCAATCCGTCTTGGCCAAGCAGCCCGGCTTCTTTCAGGCCCATTTCAACCTCGGGATCGCCTACCAGGAGAAAGGCCTGCCCGAACGGGCCGCAGCCTCATTACAACAGGCCAGGAGCCTGACGGACAACGCGGCCGTCCAGGCTCGCATTGACCAACTCCTGACACACTTCTCGGACGGGACGGACCCATCCCAAACTACAGCCCCAACCCAAGTTTCTCCGTTTCAGCAAGCGGTGGAAACACTCTTTCGCGCACATGAAATGATGGCGCCCAAAATCGTCCGGATCGAATGGCCATCGCAAACCCAGGCCCGGGTTTTCTTTCGCGATTTTCCTATGGCTGGTATGCCTCAGACGGTCCGGAATAGCTTCAGAGAAAAACTCCAGGGCCAACTCATTGACGCCGGGCAAAAGACTGGCGTTCGTGACTTGGCGACCGTTGAGTTGATCGATATGGATACCCAGCAAGTTATGGAAACTCTCACGACCACCTCATAATGATAGGGGAAACGTGTCACGATCATGAGCGAAGGTACTCCAAATGGTGCTGTTCCATTTTATGTGCCCATAGGCGATGAGGTCGAGATTTTCCGGGCCGCCTATGAGTGTCGTCTGCCCGTGCTGCTGAAAGGCCCGACCGGCTGCGGCAAAACCCGCTTTGTCGAGCATATGGCCCAGGTGCTCATGCCAAACCGCGACCCGGAAGCCCCCGAAAACATCGTCACGGTTGCCTGCCATGAAGATCTGACGGGGAGTGATCTGGTCGGGCGGTATCTGATCAAGGGCGACGATACCGTCTGGGTGGACGGACCGCTGACCCAGGCAGTCCGCACTGGGGCGATTTGTTATCTGGACGAGATCGTGGAAGCACGCAAGGATACCATCGTCCTTATCCATCCGCTGACCGACCATCGGCGTATTCTGCCGGTGGATAAGCGGGCCGAAATCCTTGCGGCGCATGAGAACTTTCTCTTGGTCATATCATATAACCCTGGCTACCAGAGTATCCTCAAAGATCTCAAACATTCGACGCGGCAGCGCTTTGTCACGATCGAGTTCACTTACCCGCCCCGTGATAAGGAAGCCGAGATCATCGCCCACGAGAGTGATTTGTCACTGGAAGCTGCGCTCGACCTTGCCAAGCTGGGTGAAAAAGTCCGCCACCTGAAAGCCAGCGGCCTTGAAGAAGGTGTCAGCACCCGGCTGCTTATCTATTCCGGCCAGCTCATTCGCCAGGGGGTGAAACCACGGCGCGCCTGTACCGTTGCCGTCTCCCGTTCACTGACAGACGACAACGACTCCCAGCGCGCGATCGATGAGGTCATTAACGCGATTTTTCCAGAGTAGGTTCGTTGCCAGTCTGTCGTATCAGGGCGGTGCGCCCTCAATGATCTCTCGAGCCGTGCGGAAGATGGCATGAAACATGGGCGGCGTGAGCCGGCCGGTAAAGGTGTTTTGCTGGCTGGGGTGATAGGAACCAATGAGGGTGACGTCCTCCAGGTCGTAACGCCTATCATGTCCGAACTTCGGCCTGGGCGTCGGCACCCGCAGGCCGACTTCCCGCCGGGCCTTGAGATAGGCCGCAAAAGCCAGCTGCCCCAGCGCAACAACGACCCTGACCTGTTTCAGCAGTTGGATCTCGCGCAGCAAATAGGGTTGGCACGCGTCGAACTCTGCGCGTGATGGTTTGTTGGCCGGTGGCGCACAATGGACGGCCGCAGTAATGTACGCGCCCTGCAACCTGAGGCCATCATCGATATGGGTTGAAGTCGGCTGGTTGGCGAAGCCAGAGGCGTGTAACGCGCCGAACACCCAGTCCCCACTGCGGTCTCCGGTAAACACCCGCCCCGTTCGGTTGCCGCCATGCGCTGCCGGTGCAAGGCCGACGATGTAGAGACGCGCGGTGCGGTCGCCCAGACTCGGGACCGGCTTGCCCCAGTAGTCCCAGGCGTGGTAGCGCTTGACTTTCCCTTGGGCCGTGCGCTGACAGTGCTGAATGAGCCGGGGACAGCGCTGGCAGGCGACGAGCTGGCGTTGGAGTTGGGCGATGGTCCGCAAAGAGGCAACGTGTCCAGCCTTGTCGGTGTTAGCGGACACGTTGCCTCTTTATCTCCGTCTCCCCGGCGGCCGGCGCTATAAACTCAATATATACTGCACGAGTGTCCGCACGCCAAAGCCGGTCCCGCCTCTCGGAGTGTAGGGCAGAGCCCGCTCCGAAAAGGCCGGACCGGCAATATCGAGATGCGCCCAGGGGACCTCCGAGACAAACTCTTCAAGAAAAAGCGCTGCGGTAATAGCCCCCCCATAGCCCCCGCCTATATTTTTAATGTCGGCAATAGGACTCTTGATGTCGTCCTTGTACTCCTCCACCAGGGGCAGGGGCCACAACTGCTCGCCGGTCTCTTTGCTGCTGGCCAACAAGGCGTCCGTCAGTTGCTGGTTATTGCTGAACAACCCGGCGATTCGGGAGCCCAAGGCGACCATACAGGCGCCGGTCAAGGTAGCCAAGTCAATAATGATGTCGGGTTTGTCTTCTACGGCACAGATCAACGCGTCAGCCAGAATCAAACGGCCCTCTGCATCCGTATTGAGAACCTCGACGGTTTTGCCGTTTCGATAGCTGATAATATCACCGGGTTTCTGAGCCGTTCCGCTCGGCATATTTTCCGATGAGGGGACATACCCCGTGACCTGTACCTGCGGTTTGAGCGCGGCAACCGCCCGCATCGCCCCCAGTACCGTTGCCCCACCCGACATATCGATCTTCATCGTCTCCATGGACTTCGCCGGCTTGAGCGACAGGCCGCCAGAGTCAAAGGTGAGCCCCTTTCCGACCAGGGCCACTTTCTTTTTGGGCTTTGCCACAGGCGTATAACGTAGTTTTATGAAACGCGGCTCTTCCTGACTGCCACGCGAAACCGCGAGCAGGCCATGCATTTCGGCCGCCTTGATCTTGTTCACACCCCAGACTTCGGTTTTGAGCCCGCTTCCGTCAGAGAGCTTTTTTGCCTGGTTGGCTAAGTAGGTGGGCGTGGAAACCGAAGCGGGTTCATTGACCAGATCGCGTGCCAGAAAGACACCCGGAACAGTATTCTGAACCGCCTCGAGAGACTGGCTGAGCCGAGCACTTTTCCTGAGACCGGGACCGACCAGGGTGAAGGTCTCGATGGCCGTCTTTTTTCCGTTGTCAGACTTGTACCTCTGGAAGGCGTACCCGGACAGCAGGATCCCTTCGAGCACAGCGGCGCCCATGGTCTGAACATCCAGACTTGGTTCGACAAACCAAGTCTGACTCTTCGCGCGTTGCTCCTGCGCCTGGCGGCAAGCGGTCGCTCCAGCCTGACGCCAGGTGGACAACTCAATGTCATCTTGCTTCCCGAGTCCAATCAGCAGCACCGATACGCTGGGGAGGCGTTTATACGTATGGAACAGGAGGGTCTCACCCTGTTTGCCTTGGAATTGGCTGCGTCGTATCTGCCCGCGTAGCGCACCATCCACGGCGGCATCAAGGGCTTTCAGGGGGGCGGCGTTTTGTTTGCCTTGAGCGACTGAGACAACCAGCAGGTCACTGCGTATGGCCGTAATGGATTGCGATTGAATCCGAACGTTCATAGCTTTCTTCCCTTTCCCGTAGAAGTCTGGACTGAGGCCAGAGCATTACGAAGTCGGGGCCGCTTCGCGTGCCAGGGCGCGCAACTGCCGTTTGACGGAGCGGATGTTGCGTCGGATCTTTTTGAGTTCTTTGGATTCCTTTTGCTCCAGGGCAGCATCACGTTGTCCTTTGAACTCCTTCATCTGTTTTTTCAGGTCGGCCTTCTCTGCCATAGTCTCTTTCTTCATTCTCTCTTTTCTTCTTGGCCTTGGTTGGGCTTGAATGTCTTTTTTGCCAGATAAAACATTGCCGCGCCAGCCGTCCCATACATCAGGACGCCCTCTATTAGGCCGACTCCGCCAGCGAGCATGAGCACCAGAACAACCAGCGCCGTCCCAATGACCGCCACAATCTTTTCAATCCGCTCCTCCCGCCTGCGAACCTTTTCCACATGCGCACTCACCCGCATTCCACACTCTGGACAACGTCCATTGCGCTTGCGGTAGAGCACTTTTCCGCACTGGGGGCAGGGAACCTGGAGATGGAGTGGCATACGCTAGAAACACGAATGGGGATATCATCGTCCAACCGCATGCATGGGGCTGTGATGGCGGTGGTGATCTCCCTTTGACCCCGGCTCGTCACACACAGAGATCAACAGGGGTCTTCTCGCCCGTCGACACGATTATTCTACTGACCAGACGTCCCCACGACGTAGGAGAGTGTCAATATTCCCCGGGCCAGACTTCTCAATAGCATCCTGAATCTGTTTGTTCATCAAGAACTCGATAGTCGGCCGTTCAGTCGAAAACAGGACCCCAACCGGCGTGGGGAAGTTGGGCGGTGTCATGCGACCGAGCAAATAAGCCAGGGTGTGATCGTGTTCATCGTGAACCAAGAGATCTGAGATGCTGACACCATTCCCGGTAGTGACCACTTCAGGGGTCAAGCCGTTTAGGCGAATCCCACGATCTTTGTTCTTGCCAAAAACCATCGGCTTGCCATGCTCAAGCAGCAGTTGGGTATCGGCCTTGGAGTCTTTCGCCTTCAGGTACTCCCAGGCGCCGTCATTATAGACGTTGCAGTTTTGCAGGATTTCAATAAACGCGCCGCCCTTATGGGTAGCGGCGCGCCTCAGCGTCTCCTGCTGATGCTTGGCTTCCGTGTCGATACTACGGGCAATAAACGTTGCCTCTGCCCCCATCGCCAAGGCTATCGGATTGAGCGGATGGTCGGCCGAGCCCATGGGCGTGGATTTGGCAACCTTGCCGAGTTCTGAAGTTGGCGAGTACTGGCCTTTTGTCAGACCGTAAATCCGGTTATTGAAGAGCATGATTTTGAGCGCTACATTCCGACGCAGCGCATGGATGAGGTGATTGCCGCCAATGCTCAGACCGTCACCGTCACCAGTGACCAGCCAAATGTGCAGGTCGGGTCGGGAGACCTTGAGTCCGGTTGCAATCGCCGGTGCCCGACCATGAATGGTGTGAAAGCCATACGTGTTCATGTAGTACGGGAAGCGGCTCGAACAGCCGATACCCGAAATGAAAACCGCTTTTTCTTTTGGAATACCGAGTTCAGGGAAGATCTTTTGGACTTGAGCCAAAATAGCATAATCCCCACAGCCCGGACACCAACGGACATCCTGGTCTGAAACAAAGTCTTTCCGGGTCAATTTTACCACAGCTTCTGTGCTCATGGTCCCTAGTCCTCCAACATGCGGGCAATGCGGGCTGCGACTTCAGACACCTTAAATGGACGGCCTTGGATCTTATGCAGTCCAACCGCGTCAACCAGATAAGCGGCGCGGATCAACCTGAGGAGTTGGCCCATATTCATCTCAGGGACCAACACCTTCTCGTAACGACGCAGGACGTCACCTAGGTCGGCCGGAAGCGGATTCAGATAGCGGAGATGGGCTTGGGCGACCGAATGGCTCTGCGCCTGCGCGGCCTCGACCGCAGCGGTAATAGCGCCATACGTACTGCCCCAACCCAGCACTAACAACCTGCCCCGCTCGGGGCCCTTCACTTGAATCGGGGGAATCTCCTGCGCGATTTTTGCCACCTTTTGATGGCGGACGCGCACCATCTGTTCGTGGTTGGCAGGAGCATAGCTGATATTTCCGGTCAGATAATCTTTTTCAATGCCGCCAATACGGTGCTCAAGACCCGGCGTTCCCGGTCTGGCCCAGGGGCGGGCCAGAGTTTCTTCATCCCTCAGATAGGGGAAGAAGCCTTGTGGCTCAGTCCGAAACTCGACCGGGATACTGGGCAGGTCATCCGCACTCGGCAGGAGCCAGGGCTCCGAGGCATTGGCCAGGAATCCGTCGGTCAGCAGGATGACCGGAGTCATATACCGTATCGCGACCCGGGCTGCCTCAAAGGCGGCGTGAAAACAGTCGGCCGGTGTCGAGGCAGCAATCACGGGCAGTGGCGATTCTCCATGCCGCCCATAGATCGCTTGGAGGAGGTCGGTCTGTTCGGGCTTGGTCGGCATGCCCGTACTCGGCCCGGCTCGTTGGATATTGGTCACCACCATGGGCAATTCGACCGAGGCGGCGAGCCCTATGGTCTCTCCCTTGAGATTCATCCCGGGGCCACTTGTTGTCGTAATGGCTAGTGCCCCACCAAAAGCAGCGCCCAGGGCAGCCCCCACCCCGGCGATTTCGTCTTCCGCCTGGAACGTATAGACATTGTAGTTTTTATACTCGGCGAGTTCGTGCAGCACGTCGCTGGCCGGCGTAATCGGGTAGCTGCCCAAAAAGAGGGGCAGCCCGGCCTTTTGGGCAGCAATCACAAAACCGAGAGCGGTCGCCGAGTTTCCCGTGATATTGCGATACGTCCCAGGGTCGATCTCGGCCGGTTTGATCTCGTAGGACGAGGCAAACATGTCGGTATTTTCACCCAGATTATAGCCGCCCTTGATCGCCAGGGTGTTGGCCTCGGCGACCACCGGAGTCTTCCCGAACCGCTGCTGTATCCATTCCAGAGTGGGCTCGATCGGACGATTAAAGAGCCAGGACACCACGCCGAGGGCAAAAAAGTTTCGACTCCGCATGACCGACCGATTCGGCAGGCCCGTGTCCTTCAGAGCCAAGGTTGTCATTTTGGTGACTTCCACCTGATAGACCTGATATTTATCCAGCGAATTGTCCTCAAGCGGGTTGTTTTCGTATTCGGCCTTCCTCAGATTGGCCGAGGTGAATTCAGCCGGGTCAACGATGAGAATGCCGTTCTGCTTCAGGTCGGCAATATTGGTTTTGAGCGCGGCCGGATTCATACACACCAAGGCATCAAGATCGTCACCCGGTGTATAGACATTTTTATTGCTGAAATTGATCTGAAAGGCGCTCACGCCATACAGCGTCCCCGTAGGGGCCCGGATTTCCGCCGGAAAGTCAGGCAAGGTCCCGACATCGTTCCCGGCAAGAACGGATTCAGATGTAAAACGGGTGCCGGTCAACTGCATGCCGTCCCCGGAATCACCGGCAAAACGAATAACGACGCTCTCGCGTTCCTGCGTCGCCTTCTCTAGGGGCCCTCCCGCTGGATTGGTGGCCATGAAATATCTTCCCCCTTTGCTGTCGCAGCGCTGTCCGCTCGGAATCATTACAGATGAATCGGAACATGGATAAAGAAGGTTATGAGCCAACAGGATATCCGACGTTCCACGCTCAAGGCAAGGGTCCGGCTGTCACCTAGGTTACAAAAAGCGCAAAGAAAACGGGAGAATTGCCCATATGCGGTCTCGCTCCCAAGGCCAGCCGGTGCCGTGCACTCTCCCTCCTAAAGGGAGGAGGCGTAAAAGAGAGGGGAGCCGGAAGAGCGAAGCGGGCTTGGGAAAACGTTCGACCCCAACCGGCCAGTAGTCAGGGAGCCCGACGCGAATTTTGAGTTCGGCCATGGCTTCTTCCAGCCCGCCGATCCGGTCAACTAGGCCACGCGCTGCGGCCTGTCTCCCACTCCAGACCCGTCCCTGGGCACAGGCGTCGACCCCTTCATAGCTGAGCGACCGACACTGGGCGACCTTCTTGACAAAGTCCCGATAGAAACTTTGGATCTCGCTATTCATGCGCTCCTGCTCCGTCGGGCCAAAGGCCAGATAGTCAGAGAACAGGGCCGCGCGTTTGCCCCGAGTCAGGATCTCCTTGTCCATGCCAAGCTGGGCATATAGGCCGTGTAAGACCGCCTTCCCGGCAATGACGCCAATCGAGCCGGTCACCGTTCCCGCCTCAGCAAACACCGTCGTGCCGGCCAGCGCGATATAGTATCCTCCCGACGCAGCCACATCGCCCAGGGAGAGAATCACGGGCTTTTCTTCTTTGGTCTGGAGAATCTCGTGCCAGATCAGATCGGAGGCTAGCCCGGACCCTCCCGGGCTCGACACGCGGATCAGAACCCCGGCAATATCGTCGTCTTCACGGATGTGTCTGAGGTCCCGGATCACACTGCTGGATCCGGTGGACCGAATCCCTTCGCTCCCGGTCTCGGTTTCGCCGCGTGTAATCGTCCCCCCCACCGTCATGAAGGCAATCCGCGCGGAAGGATAACGGAGCGCCTGGCGCCGCATGAGTCGCCCGCGGCGCCGCAGATAGGCCCCCGCTTCGATGAAGAGGTTTGGAGCGGTTGGGTCGCTCTCGGCTGAAGTCACGGCAGCGGTCCGTCCTTTTTCTTCCGTTTTTCCCTGCCCTCCTCGGCTTTCGAGCCAGTGCGGGATATCATCCTCATAGCCAATATGATCAATGAGGCCCGTTTCCTGGGCTTCGCGAGGCAGAAACAGCCCTTGGTCAATGAGGTCCCGCACGGTGGCTTTGTCTGTATTCCGGCTTGTGGCGACTCCCTCGACAATCTGATCGTACAGATCGTCCAGCAGGCTATTCATCATCTCCCGATGGGGCTCAGACAGGGATGTCCGCGTAAACGGCTCCCCGGCTGATTTATACTGCCCGGCCTGAGTGACCTGGGCTTCAATGCCCAGCTTGTCGAGCGCGCCCTTGAAAAACGTCGTTTCGGCCGCCAGGCCAGTGACGGTCAGGTGGCCGGACGGAGCCATCGCCACCGCGTTGGCTGCGCTGGCGAGGTAATATTCCCGGGTGCTCCCCTCGGCCAGATAGACGAGGACGTATTTCCCGGCGTGACGGAGCGCCTGAATGGAGCGCCGCAGATTCTGCAGGCGGGCCCAGCCCGTGTCCAGATTGTCGATGATGAAAACAACGGCGCTGAGTTGCTCGTCCTCCCGCGCCCAGCGCAGCAGGGTGGTCAGGGTGAACAGGTCTGGAGCGGCTGAGTATCGAAACGGCAGGAAGCCCAGGACACCGGTTTCGGTAATATGGCCAGTCAGCTCTATCTGAAGGGCATTATACGGCCGGTGCCGGCCGGTGAGACGCGCAAGAAGATCAATGGCCCAAAGAACACAACGCGCAGTGCTGCGGAGCAAGAAGCGTATCACAACTATGGAGTAGTCTATGCCCCTCTTGCTGACTTCAGCAAGAGCATCTGGATTTGGCTCCACCACAGCATGAGAGTCGCGACCCGGGCTGTGATGAATAGGCGGGCTTGTCGCTCCATCTGCGCATGGTTTTTTCAGCGGCCCGGTAGCCCCCGGCGTATACAGAGGTCCTCAATCTCGCAACCGTCGAGATTCTTCCAACGGCAGATCACATCGTTGGTGAGCCTGTCTGCGAAAGTCAGGGAACGGCAGCTTCCGTTTTCAGAGGCAAATGGTGGTTCGGCCTCGGTTAACGTCTGGCTAGATATCACGGCTGAGGCTGGGGTTGCTCGGCGTCTATTCGTTGCCAGAGTGGCGAGCTTCCAGTTGCCGTGCGCCAACATCTGACGAACTGTCGCAAGTAGGGCGGGTTCGACTCCAACGCCTTTGCACTGCGGCCGCGCCGCTTCGCACTCTCGTGATTGTCCCGACACGTCCTGCACACCGGACCCGGCGACTTCGAGAGAGACGGGTGGAGTTGCCGGCCGCGCCAGAGTTGGGAGAACTTCGTGACCACCGTGGTGGAGGAAAGGAGCGGCCATGGCGAACAATCCTCCAGGGGCTTGCGCCGTAGAATGATTTCGCCACTTCCCAGTACTATATAGTATGTTTCTAATTATTCTCATATTCTGTGTATGGGAGTGAGGAGTTTCTCCGGCGCGGGCTGCTAGGCGTTTTCCTCTTTATAGATTTCCAGCCATGCCATTTGGATGGCTTCGAGCTTGCCCTCGCTCGAAGCCTTCGGATTGTCGCTGAAATCCTCCAACGCCGTGACCCAGCGTAGCAAATCGGTAAAACGGATGCTCAACGGGTCGGTCTCGGGCTGCGCTTCGAAAAGCTGCTCGGCAATATCCTCAGGTGTGTTCCAGTATAGCTTCATAGCCCCCTCCCGTACGTGTTTGCTATAAGTCGGAGAGATGTTTTTCACCCAGTGCCTCCTGGATCGAAGAATCCATGATCCGTTGGGCAAACGGTGTTGTCACTTGGCTCAACTCCTCGGTCAGGTCCCGGATCAGATCGTAGTCTTCTCCAGCACACGCCTCACGGACCTTTTGCACGACCTGGGCAATCTGCTCTTTCTCTCCTTTTTGCAGAAACGAGGCATTCCGACTCAGGGCTTTGTCGGTCGCGTGTAGCACGGTATCCGCTTCGGTCCGGGCCTCGATCAGCAAACGCTGCTCAACATCTTCCTCTGCAAAGTCTATGGACTCTTCCAGCAGCAACTCCACCTCCTCGTCGGTCAAGCCATAGGACGGTTTCACTTCAAGCGAGCGTTCGAGCCCAGTCCGCAAGTCGGTCGCGGAGACGTTCAGAATACCGTTGGCATCGATCATAAACGTCACTTCGACACGCGGGACCCCAGCCGGCTTAGGTTCAATAGGAATGGAGAAACGGGCCAGACTTCGACAATCCTGGGCCAGCTCACGTTCTCCTTGCAGGACATGAACGGCCACCGCGCTCTGGTCATCCACCGCGGTGGTGAACATTTCTTTCACGCTTGCCGGAATCGTCGTATTGCGTTCAATGAGATGACTCATGACTCCGCCCATGGTCTCAATCCCTAAAGACAGCGGGACCACATCAAGCAGCAACATATCCCGTCGCCGCCCAGACAGGGTGTCCGCCTGAACAGCCGCCCCGAGGGCAACGACCTCATCCGGGTCGATGTCGGTGAGTGGCGTCCGGCCAAAAAACTCCCCCACGCGTCGGCGCACTAGCGGCATGCGGGTTGAGCCGCCGACCAGAACGACTGCTTCAATATCCCGGGTCTCAAGTCCAGCATCCTTGAGGGCCTGCTGGCAGGGCTCAAGCGTGCGGGCCACAATCTCGTCAACTGTGGCCTCCATCTCATGACGGGTCAGGCTGCGAGAGAGCTGAACGCCTTTTTCCGGGACAGATAGATGGAGGACCGTTTCGTCCTGCTCGGATAAGACCTGCTTGGCCTTTTCAGCCGCCCGCAGCGCACCATTCAGCACCTGCAAGTCGCTGCGCAGCTCTTCCGGCAACTCCGCGAGAAAAAAACGCTCGGCTATGGCCTGATCGATATCATCACCACCCAAGCGGGTACTACCGTTAGTGGACAACACCTCGAAAATGCCGGTGTGGAGTCGCAGGATAGACACGTCAAACGTGCCTCCGCCAAAGTCATACACGGCAATCAACCCCTCCTCTTTTGTATTGAGGCCATAGGCGAGAGAGGCCGCGGTCGGTTCGTTGAGCAGACGAATGACCTCAAGGCCGGCCAGCTTGCCGGCACCTTTGGTCGCTTGACGCTGCGAATCATTGAAGTACGCCGGGACGGTAATGACCACCTGACGGATTTCTTCTTGAAGTGCCGCCTCCGCTCGGTCTCGCAAGGCGCGGAGAATGACAGCCGAGACTTCCGGTGGCGTCACCTGCCGGTCGTGGATGGCAAACCGGACCAGATTGGGAGTTTCGCCCGGATCGTCAACGAAGCGGTAGCGCTGCCGATCCTTGACACTCACATGCTCCATGCCGAGACCCATAAAGCGCTTGACCGACCGAATGGTCGAGAGCGGCTGCGTGCGGGCTAATTCGCCCGCCTCCCGGCCGACCACAACCCGGTCGTTGGGCAAAAAACTAACGATAGAGGGGAGCATTTTCTGCCCGCTTCCGCCATCGGCAATGACGCGTGGGCCGGCGGCGTCCACATACGCGATCAGACTATTGGTTGTGCCAAGATCAATCCCAACTATACGTTCCACGCGCCTTGCCTCTTCTTTCAAAAGGTGGAGAGGGTCTTTTCCACATCGCGGGCTAATGTCCGCAGATAGGCCATATCCGACAGTACCCGCTTCAGTTCGCTCAAGAGCTCGGACGAACTGTGAGCCCGCCCCCATTTGGAGAAGTTGGCCGCCAGCTTTCGATGCAAGTCTTGCCTCCGTTCGTCCAGCCCGTCCCGTACCTGAGTGAGCTCCGCTCCGAGGCCCCCTCGTGCGTCAGGCGGTCCGGTAACGCTGGCCTCCCGGACGGCTGCCAGCTTTTCCTGCACCTCGAATACGAAGAGGGCCAAATCGGGAGGGACCTTGGTATTTTCCTTGCCGAGTCGTTCGCCGTTGAGCTCGAGCCAGTACTGGCCGCGCTGGACGGGATCACGCAGTGTCCGATACGCTCGGTTCACCACCGCGGTGTTCCGGAGGCTGATCTCCTGCTCCTCCGCAGTGCCGGCCTGATGCAGGTCCGGGTGGAACCGGCGGCTCAATGCGTAGTATGTCTTGGCAAGCGCTCGCTCATCAAGCATCGGATCCCGGACCAGACCAAATACCGTAAAGTAGTCAATGTCTGGCGGTAGAGGTTGGAGAGCCTCGCAGGCGGGGCAGCCCACCTGGAGAGAATGCTCGTCCTGACAGCGCCAGCAGCGCACCACCGTTGACATAGTGAAGAGGGGGCTAGACCGAGAATGAGCTGCCGCAGCCGCACGAGCGTTTGATATTGGGGTTCGTCAGCTTAAAGCCCGAATCCATTAAGGTCTCGGAAAAATCCAACTCGGTCCCCCGGAGATAGATAAAGCTTTTGCGGTCCACAATCACTTTGGCACTCTCCCGCTCAAAAACGCGGTCGCCATCACGCGGGATATCCAGGTCCATCTTGTAGGACAAACCCGAGCAGCCCCCACCGACCACCTTGACCCGCAAGCCGCAATCCTGTCGCTCGTCCTGTCCGGCCAGGTCTCCAATCTTTTTGGCCGCGTTCTCGCTGATTTCGATCTTGAGCTTTGCTTTCGCGCTTGCTGCCATGCCAGTTGTCCCAATCTGCTGCTAGTCTCTGTTTGTCTGCGGGGTCTCCGGCTTGGGGGTGCCCTGCCCCCGCCAGTCCGCCACCGCCGCCTTGATCGCCTCCTCCGCCAACACCGAACAGTGAATCTTGACCGGCGGTAACGCCAACTCCTCCACGATCTGCGTGTTCGCGATCGCCCCCGCCTCCGCCACCGTCTTCCCCTTCACCAACTCCGTCACATAACTCGACGACGCGATCGCCGACCCGCACCCAAACGTCTTGAACTTCGCCTCTTCGATCACTTCCGTCTCCCGGTTGATCTTCAGTTGCAACTTCATCACGTCCCCGCACTCCGGCGCCCCCACCACCCCCGTCCCCACATCCGCTTCCCCCGGCCCAAAACTCCCCACGTTCCGCGGCCGCTCGTAATGCTCGATCACTCGCTCGGTGTATCCCATCGCTCCGTGCTCCTTCCATGGTCGCGTTTGATCAGTGTTGAATACTTGCCTGACTCAGGTTTTCCACTGGACGGATTTCAGGTCAATGCCGGCCTTGGCCATCTCGTACAGGGGAGACATCTCCCGCAATCGGAGGACCACCTCGGAGACGCGCTTGATCACATAGTCCACATCCTCTTCGGTGTTAAAGCGCCCCAGGCCAAATCGGATCGACGTATGGGCCAACTCTTCTCCGACCCCCAGCGCCTTGAGGACATACGAC
The DNA here is from genome assembly GCA_965116085.1 of uncultured Binatia bacterium (SeqCode). Classification (GTDB taxonomy): domain Bacteria; phylum Desulfobacterota; class Binatia; order Bin18; family Bin18; genus Bin18. The sequence goes on along the minus strand of OZ220487.1, from coordinate 795,703 downwards.
GGTTCAAGGGTCGCCGAGGTACAGGCGGAGCCGGACGAAAGCGCGATCTCCCGGTTGAGCCCCATCAGGAAGGATTCACCCTCCACGTACGAAAAACTCAGATTCAGGTTGCCGGGAATCCGTTCGGTTGGATGCCCGTTCAAATGCACATCCTCCAGGTTTTCGGTCAGACCGGTATGGAGTTTCTGTCGCAGGGCAATCAGGCGGCCGGCTTCGGCTTCCAGTTCCTGCCCGCACAGCTCGCACGCCTTTCCAAATCCGACAATGCCCGCCACGTTCAGCGTCCCCGAGCGCATCCCCCGCTCATGACCACCGCCGTGCATCTGGGCTCGCAGGCGAACACGGGGGCCCCGTGACCTGACATAGAGCGCCCCGCAGCCCTTGGGCCCGTACATCTTATGGGCACTCATCGACATCAGGTCGATACCATCTTCATCAACGTTCACCGGGATCTTGCCGACCCCCTGAGTTGCGTCGCAGTGGAACAGGATGCCCTGTTCTTTGGCTAGCCGGCCAATCTCTCGAATGGGATGCAGGGTGCCAATCTCGTTGTTGGCATACATCAGAGAGATCAGGACCGTCTCGTCCCGGATCGCCTTCTTCACGTCATCGACATCCACCCGACCGTACTGATCCACCGGCAAGTATGTCACTTCCGCCATACTCGCCCGTTCGAGAGCCTGACAGGTATCCAGGACCGCCTTGTGCTCCGTGACCGCCGTAATGATGTGGTTACCCTTGTCTGCGTAGAATTCCGCCACTCCCTTGATCGCCAGATTGTCCGACTCAGTCGCACCGCTGGTGAAAATGATCTCTTTGGGCCGGGCGCCGACCAGATTCGCAATCTGGTGTCGTCCCCGGTCCACGGCCTCTTCGGCCGCCCACCCAAAAGCGTGATTCCGACTGGCCGCATTTCCGTATGTCTCCCCGAGAAACGGGACCATCGCCTCAATCACGCGCGGGTCTACCGGCGTGGTGGCTTGGTTATCCATGTAGATCGGATCGCGCTCCATAATACCCCTTCGTCGTTCGCTACGAGTTGGAATTGCTGAAAGTGGACTTTAGGAGTCTAACTTAAGATTTCTCCCTGAACCTGTCAACCTACACGGCGCGGCCGGGACGAGAGGCCGCGCGTGGGGGAGGTCGATGCTCACAATAGGCTTTTCAAAAACTGGCCGGTGTGCGATTGCTCAACGCGCGTGATGTCCTCGGGAGTCCCGCAGGCAACGATGTTGCCTCCAGCCTCTCCCCCTTCGGGACCCAAGTCAATGACCCAATCCGCGGTTTTTACCACCTCCAGATTATGTTCGACCACCACAATGGTATTCCCCGCTTCCACGAGTAGGGTGAAAATATCCAGCAAGCGCTGAATATCGGCCAGATGAAGGCCGGTGGTCGGCTCATCAAAGAGAAACAAGGTCCGCCCTGTACTCTTCCGGCTCAACTCTTTGGCCAGCTTGAGCCTCTGGGCTTCGCCGCCGGATAGCGTCGGAGCGGCCTGACCCAGGCGTAGATAGGACAGCCCGACCGCGCGTAAGGGTTCCAGACGCGCATGGATTTCGGGTATATCGCCATACGCCGAGAGCGCCTCGGCGACGGTCATATGCAGAATGTCGGCGATGCTCCGGCCGCGCAGGGTGACCGCCAGCGTCTCTCGATTATAGCGCTGGCCGTGGCACACATCACACCGGACATAGACATCGGGTAAAAAGCTCATCTCCACCGCGAAGACGCCATTTCCTTCACATGCCTCACACCGTCCGCCTTTGACGTTAAAAGAGAAGCGGTCCGGCTTATAGCCACGCACCCGCGCCTCGGGCAACTGGGCAAACAGGGCGCGGAGCGGGCGAAGAAGCCCGATATACGTTGCTGGAGTGGAACTGGGCGTTCGCCCGATAGGGGCTTGGTCAACCACGATCATTTTATTGAGATACTGCCAGCCGGAGAGCTGGCCGATGCCTGCTTCGGCCGGTTGCGCACCCGCGAGCACGGCGGCAAGAGCGGGCACTAGGGCGTCGCGGATAAGCGAGCTCTTTCCCGAGCCCGAGACGCCCGTCACACACGTCAGCGTTCCGAGCGGGAAGTCCACACTGATATCTTTGAGATTATGCACCCTGGTCGGGGCGAGGGTGAGGTAATGTTTCGATAGGCGCCGTTTTGGTGGGAGTGGAATCCGCGATGCGCCGGAAAGATACTGTCCGGTCAGCGAGTCCGGGGCGTTTTTCACGGTCTGGGGTGCTCCTACGGCACAGACCAGCCCTCCCTGCTCGCCAGCCCCCGGGCCCAAATCAATAAGATGGTCAGCGGCCAGCACGGTCTCAGGGTCGTGCTCGACCACCACTACCGTATTCCCCTGCTGACACAGCCGTTTGAGCATCTCCAGGAGCTGATGGGTGTCACGCGGATGCAGCCCTACCGAGGGTTCGTCCAGGATATAGATGACCCCGGATAAGCCATTCCCCAGCAGCGCCGCCAGCCGGACCCGCTGAGCCTCGCCCCCGGACAGTGACACCATCGTGCGATCCAGGCTGACATACGTCAACCCGAGATCGACCAGGGCCTGAAGACGCGAGAGAATCTCTTGACAGAGCGGTCGGGCAACCGGTTCTGTCTGCCCGTGAAAAACGAGTTGGGAAAAAAAGTCGCGTACCTCTCCAAGCGGTTTGGCAGTGAGTTCGCTCAGGCTCCTTCCCTCAATGCGTATCCCCTGAGTCTCTGGCCGGAGGCGGGTGCCGTCACACTCAGGGCAGACCTGAGATTCGGTCGTGGCCTGGGCGCTTCCCCGTTTTTTTGTCGCTCGCTTCCGTTGTCCGCCTAGCCCCCCACAGGCCGGACACGCTCCCTCGGGGCTATTGGGTGAAAAGAAGGCTGGACTCAGTTCCGGATAGGCAAAACCACAGGCCGGACAGAGCAGGCGCTGGGTGAACAGCCGCTCCTCGTTTTCCCCAATCCGCACTTTGACTATATCCTTGCCATAGCGCAAGGCCGTATCCAGCGAATCGGCAAGGCGCTGGGCCACGCCGCTTGTGACCACGAGCCGGTCAATAACGATATCGAGTCGTGTTTCGGCGATCTCACTTGGTCTCAGACCCGCAAGCTCTCTGGCGAGGTCCGGATCCATCAGGTCGTGGAGCGTTCCGTTTAAACGGATACGGACAAATCCCGCTTTGCGCAGATCCTGGAGAACAGTGTCACAATCCTCGGAATGGAAGAGGCGGATGGGTGCTAGAAGCTGGAGCCGGCTCCCCTCGGACACGTCAAGCAGTTGATCGACAATCTGAGGTACGCTGTGGCGTTCAATCACTCGTCCGCATTCCAAGCAGTGAGGCGTCCCGGCCCGTGCGTAGAGTAGCCGTAGATAGTCGGCCGCCTCGCTGACCGTGCCAACGGTCGAGCGGACTGAAGACGACGCACGACGCTGTTCAAGCGCGACCGTCGGGGACAGTCCACTGATGGCATCAACCTCGGGTCTGGCCGGCTGTGTCAGAAACTGACGAGCCGAGGCGGACAGGGAGGCCATATAGCGGCGGCGTCCCTCGGCGTAGAGGACGTCAAAGGCCAGGGTCGACTTCCCCGACCCGGAGACGCCGGTGATCACCACAAACCGCTGGCGCGGAATCTCAAGGCTGATGTTTTTGAGATTATGCTGGCGCGCCCCTCGAATACGAATCGTCTCCACACCACACCGCCTAGCAGAACGCTGAAATGGGGGTCAGGGATCGGAGGTCGGGGATGAGGGGGCCGGCGAGTGGCCCCAGCGCAGGATTGGCTGGCGGGCAGCGCGGGTTTCGTCCAGGCGGTTGACCGGCGTGGTGAAGGGGGCCTGCTTGAGCAAGTCGGGCTGGTCAGTAATCTCCTGGGCAATGGCCAGCAGCGCGTCGGCAAATTCGTCCAGGGTCTCTTTGGTTTCCGTTTCCGTCGGCTCAATCATCAGCGCTCCGCTCACCACTAAGGGGAAATAAATCGTCGGAGCATAAAAGCCATAATCAAGCAGACGTTTGGCAATATCCAGGGTTTTTACACCGGTCTGCCGAAACGAGTGGTCCGAGAAGACGCATTCATGCATGCAGGGCTCATGGGTGGCCAAGGTGTATACGGATTCGAGCCGTTTACGGAGGTAGTTGGCGTTCAGAATGGCCATGCGGGTGGCGTGCGTGAGCCCGTCTCCACCCATGGCCAGAATATAGGCATAGGCCCGCACCAGGATGCCAAAATTACCGTAGAACGAGCGCACCCGCCCGATTGATTTGGGCGCGTCGTCACTCCAGGAATAGGGAGCGCTCCCACGGACGAGTCGAGGGATGGGCAGATAAGGCTCGAGAATCTTCTTTACGCCGACCGGCCCGGCACCGGGGCCACCGCCACCGTGCGGAGTGGAGAAGGTTTTATGCAGATTGAATTGAATGACATCCGCTCCCATATGACCCGGCTTGGCCACGCCCATCAGCGCGTTCAGGTTGGCGCCGTCCATATACACCAGTGCGCCGTGCTCGTGCAGTCCATCGGTTATCCGAAGAATCTCTCGCTCAAAGAGTCCGAGCGTGTTCGGATTGGTCACCATAAGAGCGGCCACTTCGGTGTCCGTACACTTGGCGACCTCGTCGGCGTCGAGCATACCGTCCGAGCTGGTGGCGACCTGCACCACGTCATAGCCGCATAGGGCGGCCGAGGCGGGATTGGTGCCGTGTGCACTCGCCGGGATCAAGACTTTCTTGCGCACCGTTCCCCGGTCCTGATGATAGGCCCGAATGAGCTTCATCCCCGTCAATTCGCCCTGCGCCCCAGCCGCGGGCTGCAAGCTGATCGCGTCCATACCGCTGATCTCGGCCAAACAGCGCTCAAGCTCGGCGAGCAACATCAGCGCCCCCTGGGCCTGATCGTCTGGAGTCAGGGGGTGAAGTTGAGCCAAACCCGGCAGACGAGCCATATACTCATTCACCACGGGGTTATATTTCATCGTGCACGATCCCAGAGGATAGAGGGTCGTCGCCGCGCTGAGGTTCCACTGGGACAAACGCGTAAAATGGCGTACGACTTCGCCTTCGCTGACCTCGGGGAAGTCATCGAGCGCCTCTCGGCACAGATCATTCGGCAGATCGCGGGCCTGATCCCGCTCGGGGATATCGTCTCGTGGGAGCGCGTAGCCGACCCGTCCGACTGACCCGCGCGCCGAGATCAGTGGTTCGTTCAGCATCATCCGTTTACCAGGGCTGTGCGTCGCAGCCATTAGGCGACCTCCGTGAGTGTTGCGACCCGCCTGAGTTGCTGTCCGAAGCGTTCAATCGCTTCTCGCGTGTGGAGTTCGGTTGCACACACTAAGAGACAATCGCGGAGTTCCGCATACCAGTCCTCCAAAAGGATACCCGCAATGATCCCCTGCTCTTTGAGGCGGGCCCACACGCTGCGGGCGTGTGGTACGGTCAGCACACACTCATTAAAAAAAGGACTTGGAAAACGCGCTCGTACTCCAGCCGTCTGCTGCAGCACCTCGGCCAGATAATGGCTGCTCTTCACGTTCCGGATCGCCAATTCGCGTAGCCCCTGTTTGCCGAACAGGCACAGGAAGACGGTGGCGGCCAAGGCGCACAGACCGTGGTTGGTACAGATGTTCGAGGTTGCCCGCTCCCGCCGGATATGCTGTTCGCGGGCGGCCAAGGTGAGGGCGAATCCGCTGCGCCCATCCCGGTCGACCGTCTTCCCAACCAGACGACCGGGCATATTCCGGATATAGCGACTCCGACAGGCAAACAGGCCCACGCCCGGGCCACCATAGCTGAGGGGAATGCCCAGACTCTGCCCCTCCGCCACCGCGATATCGGCCCCGAGTTCGCCGGGGGACTTGAGAAGGCCCAGCGCCACGGACTCGGGGGTCACGGACAGGGTCAGCGCGCCAGCGTCCTGCGCCCTGCGACTAACGGCCGCAATATCCTCGATCGTGCCAAAGACGTTTGGGTAGCTGACGACCACGCCGCACACGCGCTCATCCAGGTGCTGGGCCAGGGCTTCCTGGTCAAGCCGGCCGGCTTCATCCCAGCCCAACTCAACAAGCGACAGACCGGGGAAGCCGTCCAAATAGGTCTGAATAACCTGGCGGTATTGCGGATGCAGAGAGCGGGCGACCAGCACCCGTGAGCGTTTGGGCAAAATGCGCTTGGCCATGAGGACCGCTTCAGCGGTCGCGGACGCCCCATCGTACATACTGGCGTTGGCGACTTCCAGGCCCAACAGGGAAGCAACCAGCGACTGGAATTCGAAAATGCCCTGGAGCGTCCCCTGGCTCACCTCGGGCTGATAGGGGGTATAGGCCGTGGCAAACTCCGCCCGCTGCACGATCTGGTCAACGACGACAGGAACGAGGTGAGCATAGGCTCCAGCGCCAAGAAAGGATCGCTCCGGACGGTATCCAGTCTGCCCTGCGGCGAACGCGGTCAGGCGGGCGGTAATCTCGGACTCCGCCAGGCCGGGAGCGAGGTCAAGGCTGGCGTTTTGCCGAAGGTCCTCGGGCAGGTGGCGAATCAGGTCCTCAACGGAATCCACTCCAAGGATAGCCAGCATGGCCTGAATATCGTGCTCAGTATGCGGGATATAGCGCATGACGGGTGGGTATGTCGGGGCGAGACTCAATGGATGCGGCGGCCCTACCGAGTCGACCGACGTTTTATGCCTCGGTGCCTTCCTGTTCCTCTTCAACAAAGCGCTCATATTCCTCAGCGGTCAGGAGTGCGTCCAACTCTTCGGGATCGTTCATTGTAACCTGGACCAGCCAGGCGTCGCCGTACGGGTCTTCATTGATCGTCTCCGGTATGTTCCGCAACTCAGTATTGACCTCTTTGACCGTACCACTCACCGGGGCGTAGAGGTCCGATACGGCTTTGACCGATTCAACCACACCAAAGGGCTCGTCTTGTGTCAGCTGGATATCTGGCTCGGGCAACTCAACAAACACGACATCCCCAAGCTGGTCTTGGGCGTAATCGGTGATGCCGATGGTTGCCAGATTCTCCTCCTCAACCAAGACCCATTCGTGCTCCCGTGAATAGCGTAACTCCTTTGGGGCTTCCATAACCTCCTCCCTTACTTGCTCCTCCGATAAAATGGCGTCTGTACAACCGTCGCCGGAATGTAACGATTCCGGACCGCAACGGTCAGCGGTGCTCCGCTGGCCGTGTATGATGGAGAAACATAGCCCAGCGCAATACCCACGCCCAGCATGGGAGACTGGGTGCCACTCGTCACCGCCCCAACTTGACGCCGACGCTCTTGTTCACTCCAAATCCCATACCCCTGGCGCGGAATGCCCGCCCCTTCCATCTTGAGCCCCACCAGTCGTTTTGCAAGCCCATCAGCCTGTCGCTTGCGCAATGCCTCGGACCCAATAAAAGGACCGGCCTCAAAATGGACGAGACGCTGCAAACCGGCCTCCAGCGGTGTGGTCCGGGCATCGATATCGTGGCCGTATAGAAGATAGCCGGCCTCCAGGCGAAGTGTATCTCGCGCCCCCAGGCCGACAGGAACCAGATGCGAGGCGCGTCCTGCCTCGTCGCACGCCTGCCAGATATATTCAGCCTGTTCAGCCGGGACAAACAGCTCGAAACCATCTTCTCCGGTGTAGCCGGTTCGTGCCAGCAGGGTCGGCACCCCGGCCACTTCCCCCTCGGCCGCCCAAGAGCGACGAAGGACCGAAAGATCGTGCGGGGTCAGCCGAGACAGAACCGTCCGTGCCTGCGGACCTTGGAGGGCGACCAGCGCGTACTCGCTACTCCGGTCAGTCACGTCAGCCCGGCCCCGATTGTGCTCCACCATCCACTCGTAGTCGGACACGCAATTGGCGGCATTCACACACACCAGATAGCGCTCCTCGGCCAGACGATAGATGATGACGTCATCGACTATGCCGCCGTCGGAAAAACACATGACCGAGTACTGGGCCTGCGTGATCCGTATGCGGGCAATATCGGTGACGAATAATTCCTGACAGACCTCATGCGCCCGGGGACCAGCTATTTCGATCTCCCCCATATGGCTCAGGTCAAACAAGCCGACCTGTGTCCGTACAGCCCGGTGCTCGGCGAGAATCCCGGTATAGTGGAGGGGCATCTGCCAGCCACCGAATTCAATCAGACGTGCCCCCAAGGCACGATGCACCTCATGCAGTGGCGTTCGCTTGGACCCCATATCACATCCGAACGTTGGCCTGCTTTTCCGCAGCCTGAACAGTATTGGCTAAGAGCATGGCAACCGTCAGCGGTCCGACCCCGCCTGGGACAGGAGAAATATAGGCGGCCCGCTCCTTGGCAACAGCGAACTCCACATCCCCTTTCAGCAATCCATCAGAACTCCGCGAGATGCCAACATCAATGACCCCTGCCCCTTCTTTTATCCAGTCCCCTTTGATGGCGTCGATTTGTCCGATTGCGGCCACGACAAGATCGGCGTGGCGTATGTGGTCGGCGAGATGGGCCGTCTGCGAGTGGCAGATCGTCACAGTCGCGTTCCGCTCCGACAGCAGCAGGGCCACCGGTTTGCCAACCAGATTGCTCCGACCGACAACGACCGCGTGTCTGCCCCCGACAACCATACCGCTCTGATCAACAAGATGCATCACCCCCAGCGGGGTACAGGGGCGGAGCCCATCCTGGCCTAATACCAAGCGCCCCTGGTTCACCGGATGGAGCCCGTCAACGTCCTTGTCCGGCTGGAGGGCCTCAATCAGGGGCGCCGGGGTCAAATGATCTGGAAGAGGAAGCTGGAGCAGAATGCCGTGGACCTCGGGGCGCGCGTTGAGCCGACCGATAAGCGCGACAATTTCGTCGGCCGATGCGGTCGCCGACAGACGATGGCCGAAGGACGCAATGCCGACCTCACGACAGGCCTTCTCCTTGGTGCCGACATAGGCGCGCGAGGCCGGGTCCTCACCGATCAGAATCGTCGCTAGCCCCGGTCGCCACGCGTGAAATCCTGGCTGGAGCCGCCTCCGCGCAATGCGCTCCCTCAGCCCCTGGCGGACTGTCCGCGCATATCGCTTTCCATCAAGTACCACACCCATGCTACTGAAGAGTGAACGTGTCCGGTTTTTTTGTCCCGCATTGGAGGATACGTTTACGCTTTCGTCAAGATACACGAAGCTCTTCTCCCATGTGCAACAAAGACAGGAGCGCTCGTATGGTGATCGGTATTCCTAAGGAAATCAAGGCCGAGGAGACTCGCGTGGCCATCACGCCCAGTGGCGTCGCCGCTCTGGTGACGCACGGCCACCGGGTTCTGATCGAAACCCAGGCCGGTGTCGGGAGCCGTATTCCCGACGAGCAGTATGCTGCGGCCGGGGCGCATATCCAGGGCTCCGCCCGAGGGGTCTGGGAGCAGGCCGACCTTATCCTCAAGGTCAAAGAACCCCTGGCCGCCGAGTATCCCTTGCTGCGGCCTAGTCTCATCCTGTTTACCTATCTTCATCTCGCCGCTGCAGAACCGCTCACCCAGGTGCTGCTGGACCGGCAGGTGACCGCGCTCGGCTATGAAACCATTCAACTCGACGATGGTTCACTGCCACTGCTCGCTCCCATGAGCGAGGTGGCTGGACGGTTAGCTTTTCAAGTTGGAGCCTGGAGTCTCCAGGCCCATAATGGTGGCCGGGGCGTGTTGCTGAGTGGCGCATCCGGGGTGAAGCCGGGCCACGTGGTCATTCTCGGCGCCGGTATAGCTGGAGCAAACGCCTGCCAAGTAGCTGTAGGCGTGGGGGCCTATGTGAGTATTCTCGACGTCAATCCGGCGCGGTTACGCTACGTCCACGATATTCTTGGCGGCCATGTCACCACCGTCATGTCCAACCGGGCCAATATCGAAGAGGAGGTGACCGCCGCCGACTTGGTCATCAGTTCGGTCCTGGTGCCCGGCACCCGCGCGCCTAGGCTGCTGACGCGGGACCTGTTCCGGAACCTGCGCGCCGGCGCGGCTTTTGTTGATATTTCCATCGACCAGGGCGGCAGCGCCGAAACCTCACGTCCGACCACCCACCACGATCCGATTTACCGCGAGGAAGGGGTGGTGCATTACTGCGTCACCAATATGCCGGCTATCGTACCCCACACCTCGACCTATGCCCTAACCAATGCCACCCTGTCCTATGCCCTCGAGTTGGCCGACAAAGGCGTGACGGTCGCCCTCCGCGAGAACCCCGCCCTGCAACGCGGACTGAACACCAGGAACGGTCAAGTCGTCCATCCCGGCGTAGCCGCAGCCTTCGACCTGCCCCGCGCCGATACAACCGAAAAACTGTTCGTCAATAATACCGGATAATCTACATAATGCTCCGCAGCTGCATGATTCGTGCGCCCCCAACTGCCCCTCGATAATCACGAAATTTCGGCTTGCCCCATTGCCACTCGACCGGCACCGTTGTGTCCGGCTCGGAGAATTCGGGCCGATCATACACGCCACTCGCGCCCCGTCAGAAACGTCTCGCCCAAGGTCATGACGGGAAACGTCGCTCGTCCGCACTCCACCTCATCGGCCAAGGCCCTTACCGTACGCTCGCCGTCGCTTAACCGGTTCCAGTTGAAGACCTACCCCAAAGCCATGATCCCGGGCCTCATGGGCCTCTAGGGTGTTCTCTCGGTCGGTGCCATAAGAAGTCCCGACTGCTGCGGTCTCGCCGCCGAATTTCCACTCGCCCTGCTCGGCCCTACACACCCAGCCCGAGATGAATCCGATACCACCCTGAAACACTTCGGGTCCCAGCATATCCAGGGCATCAACGACGAAGTCGACATCCAACGTATACCGCCCGGTCGAAGCGCCATAGCCCCGCCCCGTGACCGCATACGTCCCGGCGTCGACAGGGGCGGCCAGCCAAAATTGTGCCCGTTGTTTCCAGCGGTCGTGCATCGGAATCTCTCTGCCCCCTGCCATAGACGACCGTGTTCACAGGTTCGGTCGCCTCGCCCGTCAGTGCCCCTGCTTGGGGTGCCTCAATTCGGAAGTAATCGATATCACTCGCCGGGCCGATCTGATCTTGGGTTGACGAGGTCGAACTGACACGCATTGCCGTGCTTGGCGCACCAGCATGGGTATCGACGGGCGGAGTCAGCGGAGTGACATCCGGCTCGAACGGCTCGCTCGACACGGGCGACATCAAACCTCGGTGGCATGGAAGGTCGAAGCGGGAGCATGGGTCGCTTGGAATCGGGGGCGCAGCACCCCGCATAACCCATACCGGGCCTCTAGGGAATGTTAACACTATCGCAACGCATTGATGATGAGGGCGAAGACGCTGCATCCAAGGAAGAGCACGTCGCGTTGCTCGCAGCGCGTGAAGAGGCGGCGGCCTCCCTGCAAGCGACGCCACACCCGCGCGCTTGCGGTGCGCCGCGTGGACAGCTCCCGGGCAGACGCCCAAGGGCTCACCCGGGTGCGCCGCGGCGGCCCCACGGGCGCCTACCCCAGTGCCACGGCCCAGGGCCGCGTCTGGGCGCCCGCGGACGCCCGGGCCCTCAGCACCGCGGGAGGAGCGGGGGGCGGGCCCGGGCGAGCGCGCGCAGGCGAGCGCCGGGCGATCGTCCGCGGCACCCCGAGGCATCGTGGGGGTCCACCCGCCTCGGGAGCGACCGAGGGATGGAGGACCGGCTGTGTGCGCGCCCCCGGGCCGGCGGGAGGGACCTGGACGAGGGGGCGGGCGAGCGACCGGGCCGCCCGCGTGAGGCGCACGCTCTGTTCCCGTTGCAGATGCGCGCAGACCCGGGCGAGCCCCCCCGGTTTGCGACCCGCGGGGCAGCCGGGGGGAGAGGGGGGGCCCGGTGCCACATCGGGCCGGCAACCCGCGCCCTGTGCCGCCCTGCGCGGCGACCGACCAGAGGGCGGGGAGCACGGGGCGAGGGGAGAGGCGGACAGGGCCGCGCGGCACCGGGAGAGGAGGCGCGATCCGGGCGTAGTGAGCTTGCGTGCGGTCCCTACAGCCAGGAGACCAGAATCATGTACATTAGTGTGAACAGGCCCTAGTTGAGTGACGGTAATCGCTTCGCTGGTAACGCTCCCGTGGCTACGGGAGCCGACGGGGCCGACAACGCTTCCCTGTAGGGGAAACCCCAATCGGTTCCGTCGAAAAACAGGATTCAATGGGCTATGACTAAAGAGAAATGTCGCTGGTCGCATCCATCCCAGCGGGCAACACCATTGCAACACGATCCGACCCAATTGCCGCTCCGCATGGCGCTTCATGGCGGCATATGGCACCGTTTTGCCGTGTCTGTCGCAGTCGTCCCGGGACCGGTCAACACGGCGATGCCTCGCCGCTCGACCTCGTCCACCGATGCGGGAACAAGGCCCGAAAGCCGACAATCCGGTTCTTCGACAACCGCACGATATTCTGGAGTCTCGCCGCCGTCTTCGCCTCTGCGGATGACTTGTTCGATCCCGGCGAGAAGGAGAGGCGCAATCCGGGGATCGTTGCCGCCTTCCGGCGGACCGGTCTGAGCGAGCAGGGGGGTACGGGCATCCGTGCCGCCACCGGTAACCGGCGGCAGCCCGAACGTGTGCCGCCGACAATCTGCAACGGCAGGGTGCGTAAGGCGTTTCAGTTGATCCTAGTCAAGGAGAAACTCCTGTCCCATGCAAGCCCCGACGATGCCGAAGCCAAAACGTCCGCCTTCACCTGCCGTGAGGGGAGGGCGCATCCTACACGATGTACGCGCCGTCACCGGCCTGTCCGGAGCCAATGTTTCAGGAGTCCTGGAGCCCCTGACGGTCCAGGGGATCGCTTCGCCGATGGCAGACGACGAATCATTGATCTTCGTCGTCGCCCAACCTCTCAAGGAACGGCTCGATCGACCTGACCGCTCCGGCGATAAGAGGAGTGCCGGAGCGCTGCACTTGATCACTGACCGAGCTCCTAAAAGGCGGGGAGACTTGCCCACTGTACAACCCGGCTCGGATGCGGACGACTTGTCTACTGCACAAGATGTTTCTCTGCCATCGACGAATATCGTGGCGAGATTGGATGCTTCCATGGAACCCTCGGCGGCCCCAGGAGCAGATCGTCAGGCTCTGTGACACGCCCCGCCGATTGGACAGAGATCACGGATGAGGTCGGGGTGGACGGTTGGGGGCTCTTCAAGAAGTATCATCCTGCCCCCCCCCCCCTCCCGTTACAAGGCGGCGTTCCCCGCATGGTCCATCCGACTCAGCCCAATCACCCGCCTCAGGCCTATGTGCTGACCGCGGTCGGTGTCGCACTCAAGTTCCGCCGCGCAAACAGGGACGCAGATGCACACGATGGGGGGGCGACGAATGGCGCATAGCGAGCAGGATCGCCAACCGGCCGGCACTGCTGGAACCTGTCAGGACAGGGAGAGCTGTGCGGCAAGTCCCGCGAAGAGGAATCGGAAGCCGGACACGAGCAGTCGATCGAGTGCCTCAGTATCGTCTTCAAAAATGACGAGGTCCGGCAGGCTCACTTTCTTGACAGGTTGAGGAGGAAGGGGGTGGAGGCACTGCATACGGCCCTTGGCGGCGTGCCTTACACCGATGTTGACGATGCGGCAGCCCGGATGGCGGCCATTGAGCACTGGCCGATGGGCGGGGAGGCCCGGCTTTGCGAGTCCGCGGAGTGCATGCGCCATGCGGACCCACCGAAAGATTTGCTCCAGCGCTGGAAGGATGAGGGCGGATTCCTCCACGGCGAGATCGAAGATATTCTGAACTTATCCGATCCGCCGTGGCACACGGCATATCCGGGCCCGCTCCCGGGTGCGTTCGTGGGGACCCCTACGGCAGAGTTTACAATTCGGAAAATTCCTATTGCCGCAGACCGCTCGCTGTCGATGTCAGCGGAGGCAAGATCCATCCTGTCTCCCGAGCGCATGGCTCCCCTACCAAGGTACCGCATTTGGCCATCGTGTCGTCGATTCTCCAGGACACCGAGTCTGGCGGTCTCATCCTGGACGGCTTCGTCTGCTCCGGCATGACCGGTGTGGCGGCTCAATGATGCGAAACAGCACCGGAGAACTCCCGCGAGTCGCTGGAAGCGCTTGGGTCGAAGAGGAGTTCGGCGCGCCGAGATGGGGACTTCGGCGCACGATCCTGAACGGCCTGTCGCCGCCTGTCGGCTCTCATTGCTGCCGACTATGGCCTACTTTTGATGTCGATGCCTTTGCCGAGGCCGGGTGCACACTGCTCGACGAGGTGGAAGCCGAACTCGGCTGGATGTGCGAAATTCGACACACCCACGGCAAGACCAAGGAGCGGCTCGACTATCCCGTCTGGAGTGAAGTATCCGGCTACCCCGATTGCGGTGGAGAGAGCGCCGGTTCCCTTTTTTCGATCGCGTCACAGAAAACACCAGGAGGCGTCTTCTGGATGCGGGCAAGCCGTTCGGTCTGACGATGGAAGGCCCCGTCGAGTTGTCTTTCGACCTCAATGGCGCACGCACTCACATTGAGGCTCTGTTCGCCGAGGGAAGGCTTTCGCCCGTACCTCACGGGTCGAGCGGCGTCATCTAAGGACAAATGGGTGGCGGCCGGGATAAGAACCGATTACGAGGCTGACAAATCGTGGCGTCTCCACAGCCTGATGGATACCGTTGCTGATACGATTCCCGATCCCGGCGCGCTGCATTGCGGCCGGACGGCGTTTGCCTATCGTTGGGCGGAGTTGAGCCTTCTCCGGTCGGACACGGCGGCCGTGGGCGCGATCAGACATGAAGTAAGCGGATGCTCGGCCTGCGCAGGGATGCCGACCGGTCGTTCCCCTCCTGGGTCGAGTGCCGCTACGTGGGGCTCCACAATCAGCCGCCCGACCTGCCGGCGGTGGTCCATAACCGGCCGTGGTCTCTCGAACGGCGGCTTTCGGATGCAGGCGGGAGCAGGGTCGCGCTCGCCCAATGGGGTGCGCGACGGGATATGTTCGCACTTCGTCAGCTGTGCTTCCCGGTTTCACGAAGACGCCATGTTCGCGTGGGTGCCGACGGTCCCCTCGGTTTCCCGGCAGGCGATCTTTGCGGGAACGCCCCCGCTCTGACCTCCCCCCCCTTAGATCATTTGGGCCACTGACAGGGAGGTCTCGCTATGGACCCGGTTCTGGACCGACCACGGTCTGGCAACGCACGAGGTGGCATATGCTCCAGCAGCGACAGCCCTGCTTTATGAGGCCTCCGGCCCCCCGCCATGCTTGATAGTCTGGGCACCTTCAACTCCTCAGCGGGCACAAGCTTCAGTTGTGGAGCGCGTAACCTCCACACCCCTTGCACCCGGTCCGCAATCGGGGCTACGCAGTCGAGCCATTCGTGTGCTTTCCCGTCCGAGATCTCGGCTCCCATCTTTTGGCTAAACACCACGACTCCATCCACCCCGGCCTCTTGATAGCGTGTCAGCGTATCAACGGAAAGCGTGCCGCTGCCCGGATCAATAAGAGGTGCCCCCGACACGCTGTCGGGGGCACGACCCACCTCTGTGACGAGCTTTCGAAGTTCTTCGATATCAGTTCCTAATGCCCGTGAACTCCAGGCTAGCGGAAACCAACCATCGTAGGAACGCGCGACACGTTCCAGGGCTTTGCGCCGCGTGCGCTGAGTAACACCGGCGGGCCGTATTTGCTGCACAGGCTTGGGCTCGCAACGGGCCGCCGGAATTGGACCAGTTCCCCTTCCGCTGGCCTCTGTCTGCGCCCACAGCAGCCGCATGGCCTCGACGGTCTCCCGTAGATGTCGTCAGCGCAGACGAAATGAGGTCCCCATGATCTCGGTTTCTTCGCGCAGCCACCCACCGCCAATGCCCAGGATCACCCGGCCTTTGGAATACAAACCAAGGCTGGCAACCACCTTGGCCGTCACTGACGGGTCGCGTTCGGGCAGCAGGCACATCCCGGTGCCGAGCTTGATGCGATTCGTGACTCCGGCCGCCACGGTCAATGCGGTAGACGGATCAACCCAACGATCGTAGTGCTCTGGCAGAACGTCATCGGCCGCCCCAGGAAGCGGTGTTGTATGCCCAACCGGGATTACCGGGTGTTCAGGAATCCACAGCGAGGCAAACCCCAGTGCCTCGGCCCGACGGGCCACCGCCCTCAGGTCTCCGCCCCCCGCTGTTGCCGTCACCAGTCTGCCAACATCCATGGCCCCCTCCTTAAATACGTGTGCTTCAGCACACCAAATTCACCACTCCGGGACAAGCCTTTCCTTGACAGGGCTCCAAAGCCCGAGATAGCCTTACGCGCTATGCCGCAACACAGCCTCTTCTTCCCGTGTAGCGTTTCCTCCATGATGAGGAGCGCGCTATATTGAGTGGCCCCCCGTCCACACCCTCAGCGCTCGAAATCGAAAAGACCGAGAAGACCCTTTTGGGCTACTCCCTGCCCTACGCCTTCCGGGCGCTCGGCCATCGAAACTTTCGTCTCTTTTTTATTGGCCAGTTCGTCTCCCGCACCGGATTCTGGATGCAGAACATGGCCCAGGCCTGGCTGATCTATCGGCTGACCGAGTCCTCCCTCATGCTCGGGCTGGTCGCCTTCGCCGGTCAGGTGCCAACCCTCCTGTTCGGGCTGCTAGCCGGGGTCGTTGCCGACCGCTTCAACCGCTACCGAGTCATTCTGATCTCCCTCTGGCTCGCCCTGCTGCAGGCCTTCGTGCTGGGTATCCTCACCATAAGTGAATGGATTACCGCTTGGCAGGTCTTTTTTCTTGCCCTGGTCGCCGGCACGATTCAGGCCTTTGAGATGCCTGCCCGACAGAGTTTTCTGATGGAGATCGTGGGTAAAGACGACCTGTCGAGCGCGATTGCCCTCAACTCCACCCTGGTCAACGCTGCCCGAATTCTCGGCCCGGCCCTAGCCGGACTGCTGGTTGCCCAGTTTGGCGAGGGCGTGTGCTTCACCTTTAACGGCTGTACCTTCCTGGCCATTATCGGGAGCTTGCGCGCCATGCGACTCCCCCCCAGGGTAGTTGAGCCGCACTCCGTGCAATCAACCACCACCTTCATTGGGGAAGGAATCCGCTATGCCCTGCATACCCCGGCGATCCGACTGCTGCTGATTCTGGTCAGCATGATCAGCCTGCTCAGCACCCCATACACCGTGTTGATGCCGGTCTTTGCCGGCGATATTTTAGACAGCGGACCAAACGGTATGGGTCTGCTGATGGGTTCGACCGGCGCAGGAGCCGTGGTGGGCGCCCTGCTGATGGCCCGTCACCAAGGCCCGGAACAGCTCGGGCGGGTCATGGCCTTTGCCTTTATTCGATTTGGCCTTGGTCTCATCCTGTTTTCCTTATCTCACAACTTCTGGCTGTCCGTGCTTGTCCTGCCACTTGTTGGCTCCGGCATCATGGTGCCCTTGGCCGCCACCAACACCCTGCTTCAGACCCTCTCGCCGGACCATCTGCGCGGCCGGATCATGAGTCTGTTCTTCATCATGTTTATGGGGGCGCCGCCCCTGAGCAGTCTGTTGGCGGGCTTTCTCGCCCCCATCATCGGTGTCCCGCTGACGGTCGGCAGTACGGGTGGTCTGTGTCTGCTCGTGGCGGCCTATGTATTCCTGAAACTGCACGTGCTGCGGACCGCGTAGCACTCTTAGGCCCAGGATCAATGCACGATTCCATACAGCCAGCCGGCCCCGTTTAGCGTCTACCGAGTCTATGGGGTCGTTGAGTTTTGCTCCAACAGCGCGTACCTATGTAGCCATCTGGCGATGGGGACGGCCCGCTGCTGTTCACGATATAAACACCGACACACACGCTGGCTACCCCGAGTAATTGGACCACGCCCATGTGCTCCCCCAACAACAGCCAGCCGAAGAGCACGGCAAACACCGGGGTGAGAAACGTCAGTGAGGCCACACGTGTGGGTGAATGGCGCTGAATCAGCCAGGCATAAGTCACAAACCCGAAGGCCGCGGAAATCGCGCTCAAATAGACAATGGAAACGACCACGCGGGTCGAGAGGAGAAATGGCTGACCCGCTTCAAACATCCAGGAGAAGAGGGTCAGGAGGGGCCAGGCGATCCAGGTCTGCCAACACACCAGCGCAACGGGATGAACCCGTCCGGCGACGCGCTTGGTGAGAATGCCGGAGATGCCAGCCGTCAGGGCCGAACTCAGGACAATGGCGTCGCCCACCAGTGCATTGCTCAAGCCACCGCCGAACCGTGACGAGAAGAGGACGACGATGCCGCTAAAGGCAACCGCTAGGCCGCCGACCGTTCGGGCCGTCAGGCGGTCCCTGGGCAGGAAAAAGGGTGCCAGCAGGGCAATGAAAATAGGTTGGGCGCTAAAAAATACGGCCGAGCGGCCGGAGGTCGTGAGCGCGGTTCCCAGGTAGACCGCCATATTACCGTAGCAGAACAATAAGCCAAGCAGGCCTAAGATTTTGAGATCCCTCCAGCCAAAGCGGAGTTGCACCCGCTGATACCAGGCCAAGGCCAGGAGCATGACGGCCGTCACACCGAACCGAAGGGCCGCGGCCCCAAGAGTCGGCATATCAAAGATGCCGACCTTGATCGCCACGAACGCCCCGCCCCAGATCGCGCTCAGCAGTGCCGTCAGCGCAAGTGCGGACGGCTCCAGCGGTCTGTCGTCCGTGTGCGGACCCGGTCCAGAGGGCGCGCTCACGGCCGTTCTTCTCGCTCCACAAAATGGATGAGTACGCCGCCGGTGCTCTTGGGATGAATAAAGGCGACTCTGGAGCCACGCGCGCCTGAGCGGCCCTTCTCGTCGAGGACGCGCAAGCCTTTGGCCTCGACCTCCTGGATGGCAGCGTCGATATCGTCTACCCGAACGGCACCATGATGGAGGCCCTCACCCCGTTTTTCTATCCAGCGCGAGATGTCGCGCTGGTCCGTTACCTTCTCGTCCAGTTCCGGCATCCGGTCCTGCAAAAACTCGAAGTCAGTCTCCCCAATCCTGGCAGAGGCAATCCGCAAGCCTGCGTGCGGACCGGTTTCCTCAAAGTCGTGGATTTCCAGTCCTAGGACGCCTCCGAAGACGCGGAGGTAGGTATCCAGGTCCCTCACTGCTACACCAATATGATCGATTTGACGGATATTCATAGGTGCTCCTAGATGTCACCGAGTGGAGAGACCGGCCGCTGGATTCTCTCACATACGGCAAGCGCGCATGCACCCGAGTGGCCAGAGACCCGGCGTGTCCACATCAATGAATGTCATGATGATTTCAGTAAAACCGGCACGGTGTTGCAGTTCGGACGTCGCCGCCAGGATTTTCCGGTGGGTCGGTTCAATGCCAAGACTGTGGAAATGGCTGGCTTCAAAGCCGTGGGGTGGACGCGAAGTCAAAATAACCTCGCCCCCGCCACAGTCCACTACTGCTTTGCCAATCCCGTCTGGGGCAGTTTTCTGCACGCCGCTGGATCGATAATATTGCCAACCACCGCCCCCTGGCCATTCTGCTTGAGCAGTTCCGTCAGCGGGACGGTTCCATCACCCGGTGTGCCGGTGCCGCCACTATAGACCCAGTCCCCAAGGACGACCAGGCCGTCCTCCGCTTCAATGGGGGCTTGCACACCTTCCTCCACCGGAACCATGCCGGTATGAAACGCATGCCGCTTGGCCCGGCAAACTTCTTTCCCCTGTTCTGCAATATTGTGAGCCAGGGTCGGCTCGTTGTTGGTGGTCACCGTCGCATTTGGGCCGGTCTTGAGCTTATCGGCGCAAAAGAACCCGCCCAGCAAGGACACATCAAGCGCACGGGAATCGCGCCCCAGGGTAGCGGTTTGCCGCATCAGCGCCTCGCATGGGCCAGCCTGGGGCGATATGGAGTTTTTGCAGGGCCGGGGTCATGGTTGGGAGCCCGGGCAGATCGTAGGCGTGATATGCCCGTTCGAGAACCTGCCCGTGTACTAATCTACAAGTGATGTGCCCTGCTGCACTTCAGGCACCATGCATGCCAGTCTATCAGTAAGAGCCTGGCCCGAAACTCTTTTTGTGAGGCATATGTGGGCAACGTTGGTCCAGGCTGCGCTGGATGCGATGGAGTTCTCCCTGTCGTTCGCCCGCCTGCGGCAGTGCCCCAGTCCTGCGCAGGGACGTTCGACGATCCATTGTTGGGGGAGGAGTGCGAAGCCGCTGGCGGTGTCGGAGCGCTGGCCGCTCCTGGGCGAGGGCGCCGCGTCGCTTCCTTACTGGCCTCTCCGCCGTTGGCGCACAACGGACGCCGCCCGCCGGCCCGGCCAGAGGGAAGCGGACCATCTGCCAGCGCCTGCGGGCGCGCCACGCGGCTCCGGCGAGACCGGCGGGCAGGTCGGCGGTACCTGGCGCCACTGACAACCGGGCGCCGCCCCAGATAGCCCGGCGTGTATGCCCTCGCGCCCAGCGGGCTTGCAGGAGCGACCGATATGGCGCGCCAGCGGCAGGACCGGTTCCCTCCAGACCCTCTTAATTACGGGCCGGGAGAGCCTTGGCGTCGCGTGCGCCGAGACGGACGGCGAGCGGTTTCGGGCCAGGGCCTTCGTGGCGCCGTTCCAGGCATAGCCGCACTGCCCCCCCCCCTCCCCCGTGCGACCGGGCCCAGGGACATACATGCGCGCGGGCCAGCAGTGTCCCTGGATGCGACCCCGGAAGCGGACCGCGGGACACACCTGCGCGCGGGCTAGGCCTTAACGAGGGTGAAGGAGGGAAAGAATGAGACGCGGGACACACATGCGCGCGGGCTAGGCCAGTATGCCCCCCCCCTCCCCCGTGCGACCGGGCGGTGGCAACCCCCTCTTTGTAGCCCTCGGTCCATGCCCCCCCCCTCCCCCGTGCGACCGGGCCCAGGCCCGTCACCCCGGGCGGGATGGGGACTTGACGTGGCGGCGGGTCAAGGTGTAAAAGCGTCGTAATCCCGTGTTGTTGTGGGCGTCAGCGAGCGCGGGCGCCCAGTGGAGGTAGATCAACCAGCGAAAGGAGCATCAAGTATGGCAGACATCCATATAATTGACGACGAGCAGCTAATGGATCGGTCGGAGGATATGGGGGACAACGAGTTCAGGGCCAAGGAATGGTACTTCGACTCGATGAATGTCGTGGGCGGGAAAGGCCACGACACCTTCATTGGGGGCGATGATCACGACTACTTCCGGGATACCAGCGGCGGCAGCTTGGCGAGAGGGGGACACGGACGCGACTACCTTGAGGGCGGCCTCGGTGCGAATGTCCTGCATGGCGGCCCGAACGGCGACACGCTGGTGGGGAACCAGGAAAACGCGGTCGCCGACCGGCTCTACGGCGGGGCTGAGATGGACTATCTGGTCGCGAGCCAGATCGCCCCCGACAACCGCGTCGACGACGGTACGGGGGCACTGACTGACCTGACCCGGGGGTTGGGGCCTGTAAGTGATCAGGCTGGCGAGAGGGGGAACCTCCTCTACGGCGGCCCGGGGAACGACTTCTTCATCCTGCTCCCAAACAGCTACGCCTACCTTCAGGACTATGGGGTGACAACGGACTACATCTCTGTGACCGGTCTCCCAGAGGGAGTTAAGGCCACAATCGTCCACCATCCCGAGGGGTACTACGGGGCGGCCCACTTCCGGATCATGCTCGGCAACAAGGTGCTCGCCGAGCTCAACCTCGGGAAATCGATCGGGAGCAGTATCGCCACCGGGGACGGAAGGAGCATGGCGTCGTGGAAAAACGCGATCAACGAGGGCCTCTCGCAGACGAGTGGGAAATGGATTCTCGGGACGGAGGAGGGCGAGGTGTTTCAGGGCACCGCGTATCAAGACCGTATCCGTGGCAACGGGGGGGACGACGAGATCGACGGTGGGCCGGGCAGTGACAGGCTCCTCGGCAACCACGGCAACGATGTCCTCCACGGCAGGGATGGGTACGACATGATCACCGGCGGCAAGGGGAACGATACCCTCCAGGGCGGCGCGGGCAACGACAGGCTCTTCGGCGAGGGCGGCAACGACTTGCTCTACGGCGGCGCCGGCGACGACGGTCTCTACGGCTTCAGTGGCCACGACCGGCTCGACGGTGGGGCGGGCGAGGATGTGCTCTACGGCGATTTCGGCCGGGACATCTTCGTGGTTCGCACGACGGACGAGCCCGCGGATATTATCGTGGACTTCGATCACGAGGAGGACTACATCCGGCTACCGTTGAGCGTCTCGTGGGACGATGTCCGGTTCATCCGGGGCGCGGAGAGCGAGCGAATCCCTCTTAGGGTGGGATTTGGAGATGGCAAGTCGACCACCCACTTGGTCATGGGCAGGGGCGAGTCACAGAAGGTGCTGGCCCGGCTCGAGGGGTTCGAGAATTACAATACCTGGGAGCTGAATGACCTCAAGAGCAAGGTGGAGTTCATCTGGGACTTCGATCCGAACGCCGAGCAGCCGCCGCCGCCGAAGACCGGGAAAGAGATCACGGGGACGGACAAAAAGGACCTGCTCATCGGCGACAGTGGGGACGACACCATCACGGGCCTGAGGTCGATGGACGTGCTCTACGGGCGGGGTGGGAACGACACGCTCTACGGTGGCAACGGCAAGGATATCCTGTATGGCGAGCAGGGGGATGACGACCTCTTCGGGGACGGCAACAACGACATCCTGCATGGCGGGGCGGGCCACGACACGCTGGAGGGCGGGAATGGCGACGATGTGCTGCATGGCGACGGCGGGAACGACACGCTGAAGGGCGGGAATGGCGAGGACCGGCTGTCCGGCGGTGGCGGCAACGACACGCTGCTCGGGGGAGCTGGCAACGACCGGCGGCTGGAAGGCGGAGAAGGCTCGGATGTCGTGCACGGCGGGGAAGGGGACGACCGGCTGTTCGGCGACGGCGGGAACGACCGGCTTGAGGGCGGGGAGGGGGTGGACCACCTGCATGGCGGCGAGGGCCCCGACTATTTCCTTTTCCGTAAGGGCGACGGCATGGATTTCATCAAGGATTTCAATCCCGCGGAGGACACCATCATCTTCCTGGCCCAAGCCAAGGAGGATGCGGGCACGAAGAAGACGTTCCTCCAGGTGTCCGACCTGAAGGTTGTCGATGACGAGGAGGCGGGTGGCGTGGTGATCACGTCGAAGAAGCTCGAAGGCACCGAGATCATCGTCGAGGGGGTGACTTTCGAGCAGCTGAACGGCGGTCACTTCGACGCCGTGACGTTCGAGGAGTACGAGAACCTTCTGATCATCAACTGAGCGGGCTGGGCCCGCAGGCAGATGGCGCCTGTTCCCGTGGCGAGGAACAGGCGCCATCTACCCCCTCCCGCCCGGGATTGTCGTCCCGGGCTATCCCGGCTCGTCGAGCAGAGCCCCATCCTGTCTAGCTTTGGCCGCCCCGTTGGGGGTGTCGTTCGCAGGTGACATATCCTTGTTCCGGGGACTGGCAGGCCCCCCATCTGTGGCTGGCCACCGTCCGGGCGGTGAGGGGGGCGAAGATGGCAAGCCGAGCCTCGCCGGGGCTCTCTGCGGGCGGCTCCGGCATCGTCACGGGCGGGTCATATATGACCGCTTCAGCTTCGCTACCGATGTGAGCTTGTTCTCTGGGCTCAACACGCTGGAGAACCGCCGCCCCGGCCCGCGCTTCGGCAGGCTCTGCGGCTCCCGCGATGAGGATCTGGATCGGGTGTCCGAAACGGAGCTGGCCGGGCTGGCCCGTGAGAAGACACCCCGGGTTCCAAGGTCGCCCCTGGAGGGGCGAGACGGGTTCCCGACATTCCTAATGTCGAACGTTACACCAGCGGCCATGGGTAAGAACCGATAAGTCTCTCTCGGCGGAGGTTCCCCCTTTCGGGGCGAGGCCCCGACTCGGGGGCCAGGCGACGGAGGGAGGGTCTGCTATCGGTTCCAACCAACGACTGTCGGTATTACTGGAAAAAGCCGAGCGGCCGATGGAACTGGAGGGCCATCTGTGGCGGACATGGTGCGGGGCTCGCAGTTCGCTGTCGTCCCCAGCGAACTGCGAGACCTTGCTCTTCCAGACCGGCTCCCTGACCATCGCAGGGGAATCCCGGCCGGGTGCTCGGGCACGCCCAGCGTCGCAGCGACCGCCTTGTGCGCTAGGGCCTGTTCACACTCATGTGGATGATTCTGCATGATTCTGGTCTCCTGGCTGTAGGGACCGCACGCAAGCTCCATACGACCGGATCGCGCCTCATCTCCCGGTGCTGCGCGGCCATGTCCGCCTCGCCCCTCGCCCCGTACTGCCCGCCCTCTGGTCGGTCGCCGCGCAGGGCGGCACAGGGCGCGGGTTGCCGGCCCGATGTGGCACCTGGCCCCCCCTCTCCCCCCGGCTGCCCCGCGGGTCGCAACCCGGGGGGCTCGCCCGGGTCTGCGCGCATTTGCACCGGGAACAGAGCGGGCGCCTCACGCGGGCGGCCCGGTCGCTCGCCCGCCCCCTCGTCCAGGTCCCTCCCGCCGGCCCGGGGGCGCGCACACAACCGGTCCTCCATCCCTCGGTCGCTCCCGGGGCGGGTGGACCCCCACGAGGCCTAGGGGGGCCGCGGACGATCGCCCGGCGCTCGCCTGCGCGCGCTCGCCCGGGCCCGCCCCCGCCGCCCCGGCGGGCCGCCAATTGCGGACTCGCCGGGGCCCGCCCCCCGCTCCTCCCGCGGTGCTGAGGGACCGGGCGTCCGCGGGCGCCCAGCCGCGGCCCTGGGCCGTGGCACTGGGGTAGGCGCCCGTGGGGCCGCCGCGGCGCACCCGGGTGAGCCCTTGGGCGTCTGCCCGGGAGCTGGACAAGCGGCGCACCGCAAGCGCGCGGGTGTGGCGTCGATTGCAGGGAGGCCGCCGCCTCTTCACGCGCTGCGAGCAACGCGACGTGCTCTTCCTTGGATGCAGCGTCTTCGCCCTCATCATTGATGCCTTGCGATAGTGTTGACAGGCCCTAGGTTCAATCGCCATTCACCGCGTCCACACGAGAGCAGCAGCGAGGGGGAGGAAGGCGAGGCAGGATAGTGCTGTTCGGTCGTCTCGGGAGGCGTGGCGGCGGCAGGGGTTGAGGGTGTGGCAGGCGCGGGCGAGGCGGGGGCGGGGGGTGGAGAGTGCGGCGTCATCGCCGAGGAAGTGCGTGCGCCTGGGAGAGCCGGGGAGGACGGCGTCGGCCTTGATGTCGGCGAGACGGGTGCGGAGGGCATTGGGGGTCGTAAGCGGCGGCGGCCAGCACCGGGCGGGGCCGTCCCCCCCCCCCTCCCCGCCCTTCAGGGCAGGGTCCGTGGCGCATCGCCGGCCGGTCCGGGCGAGCAGAGCATACGGAGCGGGCGACCGAGGGGGGCACCGGCCAGGGGTCTTGTGGGCGTCAGGCCCCCTCGGGAGTGCCCCCGCGCCTGATCCCGCCCCCCTTTGCCGGGGGCCGCCGGCTAAGGCGTACGCCCGATGGGGCGGACGAGCCTGAGAGAGGCCTGGGCGCGTTCCGCCGTCCGGGCCTCGACCCCTGCGCCCAGACCCCCGCTTGGGCCCCGCGGGGGACACGCTTGGGTACCGATTTCCCCTGCCCCGGGTACGCCGCCCCCACCGCCCCGCGTTGGCGCACGACCGGGGGGCCGCCCCCGCCCGCCCCGGCTCGCCCGTGAAGAGTTCGGTCTGCTATGTGGTGAAGGACCGGGCCGCCCCCGCCCGCCCCGGCTCGCCCGGCTTGCCCCGCTGCCGCCCTGCGAGGCGGATCCCCTGCGCCTCCGTCCCCTCAGCGTGTTGCCCCATCGCCCCCCTCCCCCCGACAATCGATGGGAGCACCATACATCGCATCATCCCTTCCACGGGAATCCTGAATGTCGATTGAACCTAGCCCGGCGGCGCCACGCTGGAGCCTGCGGCCCCGCCCCGCCAGCGGGTGTGCCCCCCGAGGGTGCCGCGTCGGACGCGCAAGAACAGCCCGCGCTTCCTTGATCAGACTCACCGCGGTACCGGCCGACCCGCACCGCGCACCAGCGATATTCCTTCCGGCATTCCATGCCGGAGGACATCTATAATGAAATCTACCGCAGTTCCAGGTGACTAGTCCCCTGGAACTGAAGTAGGCATGATTGTCTGAGGGCGGTCGGAATGTGCACACGGAGGTCCTGGGCGCTGCCCCGCGGTCTGGGCCGGCCCGTGGTGGTGCGGGTCTGGAGGGATGCGGCCCGGTCGTCTCTGGCGGCGCCGGTTCGTCGCCCCCGGATGGCGCGGGCGCGGGCGGATGGGTGCCGCCTGATTCGGCGTGGCGCGGCGGGTCTGGGCAACCCGGCAGGGGCGGGCGCGCGGGGCGGGCAGGAGCACACGGGGAGGCAAGGGCGGCGCCGTGTCGTGCGGGAGCGTCTCGCGGGCCTCGCGGCCGCGCCGCGGGGCCGCGAGCGGCCGTTGCCCCCCCGGCCGCCGCCCCCCCCCCCCGTGGTCGCGGCGCTCGCTGGCGCAGGCGACTGGCCGGTCGCCCACGCCGCGCCGGCGCCTCGGGGGCGCGGGCGGCCGCCGCCCCGCGGCGAGCCCGTCACGCTCTCCCGTGCCCCGCCCTGCGTAGACCAGGGACGGGACCTCGTCGGGCTCTCGCTGTCGCCGCCGGGCCGGCCGATGCGGCCGGGCCGGGCGGAGCGGCGCCCCCACGATGCCCCGCGCCCCGGCCCCCCGCGCTGGGCGCCGCGCGCGCCCTCGCCCCCGGCGCGGGCCGCGGCTAGTGCTAGCGGCGCCCCCGGGCCAGGGCGGTCCTCGCCTGCCTCAAGGGGAGCGCCCGCCAGGTCCCCGAGGGGTGGGCTAGCCATAGCGCCAGGGACCACGCCGCCCCCCACAAGCCCGCGGCGGGCAAAGCCGGGCGGGCCCGGCACCCGCCCGGGCCCGGCCACTGCCCGCCGCCCTCCGCCTTCTGGCTCCCCCCGGGCGCGCGCGGGGGCGCCCTCCTCCTGTCCCGCCTCCATTTCCATTCCGGCGCTCCCCCCGGGCGCGCGCGGGGGCGCCGCGGTGCCCCCGCAAGCCGTTGCCGCGGGGCGGCCCCCGCTCGCCCCTGCCACTCGCCACCGCCCTCCGGGCCTGCCTCGACCCCCCCCCCCCCAACGAAACTCCCACGCCCTGCAAGTGGACCCAATCCGCCGCCGACAGCCGCGCCGCCGGCAAACGCTTCTGTTGCCGCGTCGAACACAACTGATGCTGCGAACTTGAGATTCAGGGGACTAGTCCCCTGGCACTGAAGTAGAGTTCATTGCAAGATGGTCCTCCGGGTCGGCCAAAGGCGGTCATCTCGATGGGGCGCGGGACGGGACGGGGGCTGGCGGCCGTGGGCTTGAGCGCTGAGGAACGGGCGTTTCGGGAAGCGCCGGTTCGGCGTCCCCGTGTGGCGCGCGCGGTCGGATCGCGGCCGCCTGAGCCGGCGGTGCGCGGACGGGCTGGGCAACAAGGCGGGGGCCGCAGCACGCGGCAGGCACGAGCACCCCGTCGGCACGTGGCGCAGGCGTTTCGTCAAGGCCCGCATCAAGGGGCTTTCGGACGAGCCCCGTCCGGGGCGCCGGCGGCGCAGCGCGGACGAGAAGGTGGCGGCAGTGATGGAGCGCCCGCTCCCCTCGACGCCTGCGGACGCGACCCACTGGTCGCTGCGCTTGAGGGCGCAGGCGGCGGGGCTGTCGCCCCCGACGCTCCAGCGCCTCTGGGGCGCCTGCGGCCGGCAGCCGCCCCGGGCTGAGCCGTTCCAGCGGCTCGGCCGATCCGCCCTGCGTGGCCAAGGGCCGCGCCATCGTCGGCCTCCCCCTCTCGCCGCCGGCGCGCGCGCTGGTGCGCTGCGGCGACGAGAAGAGCCAGCGCCAGGCCCGCGCCCGCCCCCCGCCGGGCCGGCCGATGCGGCCCGGCATCCCTGAGCGGCACCCCCTGACGACAAGCGCCCCGGCCCCCCCCTCGCGGTGCGCGGCGCTCGACGGCGCCTCCGGCTCGGTCAGCGGCCAGTGCTCTCGCCGCCCCCGGGCCCGGGCGGGCCTCGCCTTCCTCAAGCAGATCGACCGCACTGTCCCGCACGGGCGCGCCCTCCACCTCGTCCTGGACACCGCCGCCCCCCACAAGACCGCCGCGGGCAAAGCCGGGCGGGCCCGGCACCCGCCCGGGCATGTCCACTGCACGCCGCCCTCCGCCTCGTGGCTCCCCCCGGGCGCGCGCGGGGGCGCCGAGCTGCCCCGCAAGCCGTGGCACCGCGGCGGCCCCCGCTCGCCCCTGCCCCTCGCCACCGCCCTCCGGGCCTTCAGCGACCCCCCCAACGAAACTCCCACGCCCGGCAAGTGGACCAACTCCGCCGACGACATCCGCGCCGCCGGCCAGCGCTTCTGTCTCCGCGTCGAACACCACTGATGCCGCGAACTTGAGATTCAGGGGACTAGGCCGTGGACTCATAACCAGTAGATTAATGGTAGCGGCGAGGCAATCTCCTGAAGCGTCTTATCGTCCCGTAGCACCCCAAGCGCAATCTTCGCCTTCTGCTCCCCCGACAACCGACGCCGCTTTCCGCTCCTCTGCCTTTCTCCGTCAGACGGTGGAAGGCTCCTGAACAAACTGCCCGACTTTTCGAGGCCACCTCAGTGGGCGAGTGAGACATTTCGCAGGGCTTGTCGCCGTGTTGCGATAGTGTTGACAAGCGCATTTGGAAGCCTGGTATAGACCCCGGGCGCGGCCTTGGCGTTACGGACCTTGACCTCAACGGTTCTGTTCATACACTTGGTTCTGGTACGGATATGAATTTCGAGTTTTCCCCCGCGCCCCAACTCGTCTCACACGTTTTCCATGTGCTTTTTTGGCTCCAAAAAGTAAGTATGTCCAGCAATTGCGTCTGATTAGCGGACACGTTGACGTTTTGCCTACAAAGACACAGGCGCGGGGCAGATATAAGAGGCTCTCGAACGATCCTATGAGCCAACGCTCCAGAAAAGGAACCTCCATGCATCCAGACGCCGTCAAAGAATATCGCCGCCAGCACGTCCCAGTCTTTAACGACAATAAAATGAAGCTGGGCATTTTCGGTCAAAACTGTAGCTATGGGTGCACTATCACGCATGCCGAGTCCACCTTTGAGCCGACCTATGAGCATAGCGTGCTGATTTCCCAGCAGGCCGATGACTTGGGATTCGAACTCCTGGTGCCCGTCGGGCGCTGGAAGGGCTTTGGCGGGAGCACCGATTTTAATGGGGCCTGCATGGAGACCTATACCTGGGCCACGGCCATGGCCACCCAGACCAAAAACATCATGCTCTTCTCCACTTCGCACGTCCCGACCATTCATCCGATTATGGCCGCCAAGCAGGGCGCAACAATTGACCATATTTCCCATGGGCGCTGGGGCCTGAACGTTGTGTGCGGCTGGTTCTCGCCGGAGATGGAAATGTTTGCGGCCAAGCAGATGGCACACGACGAGCGCTACCGATACGCTGGCGACTGGCTCCAGGTTATCAAGCGTCTGTGGACCGAGCAGAATTTTGATCATGCGGGTGAGTTCTTTCAGGTCAAAGACGGCTATCTGCTGCCCAAGCCGGTCCAACAGCCCTATCCGGCTCTGATTAACGCTGGCTCCTCTCCTGCCGGCCGGGATTTCTCCGCGCGTGAAATGGACTTTAATTTTATTCAGGTCGATACCTTGGAACACGGCAAGGAGATCGTCGCAGATGTAAAAAAACAGGCCAATGCCTATGGCCGGGAGATCGGCATGATGTCCTACGGTTTTGTTGTCTGCCGCGACACGGAAAGGGAGGCCACACAGGCCTATGATTACGTCGTTGCAAAGGGCGACTGGACCGCGGCCCGCAATATCCTGAACCTGCTCGGCGTCGAGAGTCAGTCGTTCAGCGAAGCCACCCTCACCGAGTTTGCCGAACGCTTTATTGCCGGCTGGGGCGGCTATCCCCTGGTCGGTACGCCGGAGCAGGTTGTTGATAAAATGGTTAGGCTGGCCGATACTGGCATTGAAGGGCTAATTGTCTCCTGGCTGGATTATAATGAAGAGTTGCAGTATTTCGGCGAGCGCGTTATGCCGTTAATGCGCCAAGCAGGGCTACGGGGGTAAACGTCTCTTCCCATGTCCACCGGAGACTCGACGGCCCAAATTCGGTAAAACCCCAATTGCCCCCCCCCTCGGCAGTACACTAATCGTCATGCCCCAGGCCAAGCCGGACCTGACCCGCGAATCTTATCTCCGCCTGCCTGAACTACTCAGCCCCCAGACGCTCCGGTCCAACCCGCGCCTGCTCACGACGAACTCCAGTTCATCATTGTCCATCAAAGCTACGAGTTCTGGTTTCGACTGCTCCTGTATGAAGTCCGTACCATTATCGGTCATATGCGGGCAGGCAGGGGGCGACAGGCTATTGGGCTGATAGGGCGACTTATTGCAATCGAGCGGGTGATGATTTAGCAGATCTCGGTACTGGAGCCCCTGTCGCCAGCACATTTTCTTGAGTTTCGCGATTTGCTCAGACCGGCCAGTGGCTTGCAATCCTTACAGTTTCGCGAACTCGAATTCCCGTCCGGCCTCCGCGACCAACGCTTCTTTGAGGTGTTCGCCGGGAGTGAGGCTTCCCGGCAGCGCCTCCGGGCGGCCTAGGATGAGTCCAACCTGCGGAGCGCATTTTGTGAACTCTTACACAGCCGCAGATTTGAGACGGACACGGCGGAGCAACAGGAGCGGGCGGTCGAGCATATCTATACCGACCCCCGACATTGGGACCTGCACCAGTTGTGCGAGGCCATGGTTGAATATGACGAACAGTTTTGTACTTGGCGCTCCCACCACGCCCTGATGGCCGAACGCATGGTTGGCGCAAAGCCCGGTGAGACGCATACGCCGGAAAACTGGTCGGTCGCGCGTCTTTCCAAGCCCCAGGTGTCCCGCTCTTCAGGAGCGGGTCGGCGTCCGTTTTTCCCCATTCTTTGGGATGTCGGAACTCAACTCGGCGGAGGACCGTATGACACATGATTTATCCCGCTGGCGGACGGCGTTCCCCATCCTGGAAACCTCGACCTATCTGATCTCCCATTCCATGGGTGCAATGCCTCGGGCCACGATGGACCGGCTGCGCGAGTATGCCGAAAGCTGGCAGCAGGAAGGGAGTGCAGTCTGGGATCGCTGGATGGAGTTTTCCGAGGAGATCGCCGGACTCCTTGGCCGGTTTCTCAATGCCGAGCCGGGAAGCGTAGTCCTGCACCAGAACGTGTCAGCCCTGTTTAACGTGGCGCGGTCCTGTTTAGATTTCAGCGGTAAAACGCAATGAAGTTCTACACGCCGAACTGACCTTTCCCACTCTGCGCTATAATATTCAGTCTTGATCCCGGTGTAGTCTCCGACCGATGAAGATCTCTTCTCCGGACGGCATTCGACAACCAGCGGAGCGTTTTATCGAGTCCATTGATGATGAGACGCTGCTACTGGTTCTGGACCACGGTCTCTACCGTTCCGGGGCATTGATCAATATCGTCCCCCTTGTTCAGGTCGTGCATGCGCGTGGCGCCTAGGTGATTGTTGATGCCTACCAGACCGTTGGGACTGTATTCCATCGACGTGCAGGCTTGGCAGGCTGACTTTGTGATCGGTGGCTCGCATAAATTGGTTATGCGGCGGACCGGGCGCCGGCCTATCTGTACGTCCGTCCGGACCAACCGCTATCACGCCATCCTGTGATGACCGGCTGGTTCTCGCAGGAGTAGCCTTTTGCCTTTGGCGATGACATCAATTACGCCCACAACGCGCGGCGCTTCCTAGGGCCTGTCAACACTGTCGCAAGGCATCAATGATGAGGGCGAAGACGATGCATCCAAGGAAGAGCACCTCGAGTTTCTCGCATCGCGAGCAGAGGCGGCGGCATCCCTGCAATCGACGCAATACCCGCGCGATTGCAGTGCGCCGCGTGGACAGCTCCCGGGCAGACGCCCAAGGGCTCACCCGGGTGCGCCGCGGCGGCCCCACGGGCGCCTACCCCAGTGCCACGGCCCAGGGCCGCGGCTGGGCGCCCGCGGACGCCCGGGCCCTCAGCACCGCGGGATGAGCAGGGGGCGGGCCCAGGCGAGTCCGCAATTGGCGGCCCGCCGGGGCGGCGGGGGCGGGCCCGGGCGAGCGCGCGCAGGCGAGCGCCGGGCGATCGTCCGCGGCACCCCTAGGCATCGTGGGGGTCCAGCCGCCCCGGGAGCGGCCGAGGGATTGAGGACCGGTTGTGTGCGCACCCCCGTGCCGGCGGGAGGGACCTGGACGAGGGGGCGGTCGAGCGACCGGGCCGCCCGCGTGAGGCGCCCGCTCTGTTCGCGGTGCAAATGCGCGAAGACCCGGTCGAGTACCCCGGTTTTCGACCCGCGGGGCAGCCGGGGGGAGAGGGGGGCCAGGTGCCACATCGGGCCGGCAACCCGCGCCCTGTGCCGCCCTGCGCGGCGACCGACAAGAGGGCGTTGAGCACCTGGCGATTGGAGAGGCGGACATTGCCGCGCGGCACCGGGAGAGGGGGCGCGATCCGTTCGTATTGCGCTTGAGCAAGTTCCCTCCACCTCAGGAGACCATCATCATGACATTAGCGTGAACAGGCCCTAGTCAAGCAAAGGTCTTCAACCCAACCCCCTTGTACGGAGCGGCGGTCGATGCCTAGGCCCATGGCATAGACCGCCCCAGTACTGGCCGCCGCCGCGGGAGCGCAGGCCGGTGCACACGATGATCTCGTTGTGCGCGGGCTGGCCTTGGACGCCGGGTCAGGGCAGCCGCAGATGTCGCCAGCCGCCATGGCGCGGAAGCGCTCGGCCGCATAGCGTTCGCTAGGTTCAATCGACATTCCAGATTCCCTGGAAAGAAAAGAGATGCTGTGATTCATGCCGCGCCACCTGATTGTCGATGGGAGGGGGGCGCTGGTGAAGCGCTAGGAGTCGACGGCCGCGCAGGGGGGCCGCCTCGCAGGGCTGCAGCTGGCCAGCCGGGCGCCCCGGGGCGTTCGGGCGCGACCAACCAGTCGGGCGGCAACGCGGTTCTCTGGGTACTGCGCTCGGGGGCCCGCTGGCGCGCCCTGCCGCCGCGCTCCGGGACGTGGCAGGCGGTGCCCCCGCGTTTCACCCGCGGGGCCAAAGGGGGCGGGTGGGAGCAGGGTTCAATACCCGGACGCCGGAGCGCGACAATGCAGAGCTGCTGCTCGCCCGCACCCGCAGGCAGCCACCGGACAAGGGGGGCCGGGATCAGGCGCTGGGGCGTTCCCGAGGCGACCTGACGACCACAAGACACGTCGCTTGCGCCCCCCTCGGTCGCCCGCGCCGGGTGCTCCGCTCGCCCGAATCGGCCGGCGTCGCGTCACGGGCCCTGCCCTGGATGGCGGGGGTGCGGCCCCGCCCTGTGCGGGCCGCCGCTGACGACCCCCATGCTCTCCGCCCCCGCCTCGCCGCCATTGAGGCCGCGGCCGTTCTCCCGGCCATCCCAGGCGCAGGCGTCTCATCGACTATGACGCCGCAAGCGACCAACCCCGCACCCGCATCGAACACTACTTCAACCAGCTCAGCCATTTCCGGCGCCTCGCCCCCCGATACGCCAGACAAGCACTCTGCTTCCTGGCCTTCATGCACCGCGCTTCTGCTCCCGTGTGGAGGCGATGAATGTCGATTCTGCCTAGGCAACCAAATCCCCTCTATCCACCTGAAGAGTCCGTGCGGGGGCGGTTAAGGACTCGCACCCTTCCCTCGGTGGACGCCGGCTTCAATTTGGGACAGATAGGCGGGGGTGATACGAGCAGCTCGGGCCAAGGGCCGCCTGTGTGAACCCGCGATATTCTCGCCACACTTGAACCGGCTGTCCGCCTACGACTCATGGCTGCACAAGGGCACGAGGGACGGTCTCTTCGTCTCTGCTGGCAGCTTCATCAAAATCCCGCACGTCTTCCGCCATATTGATGTTGAACTCTAGGCCTGTCTTATGGCAGGATGCGAGGGCGACATGGCAACCGCACAGGAAAAACCGCGTCCCCTGATTGACGGCCTCACGCGGCCGTTCTGGGAGGCATCCAGGGAACATCGCCTGATCATCCAGCGCTGCCAGGACTGTCGTTATTTTAATCACCCGCCACGCTCGGTGTGTGACGCCTGTCACAGTGTCGCCCTCGCGTTTGAGCCGGTCAGAGGCCGCGGCACGATCTACAGTTTTAGTGTGATGTACCAGCCCAATGTGCCCGGCTTTGGGGACGAACTCCCCTATCTCAATATTCTCGTCGAGCTCGAAGAACAGCCACAACTCCTGATGGTCTCCAACCTGCCCGGAACGCACCGCGAGCAGGTCCGAATCGGCGGAAAAGTCGAGGTCTATTTCAAGGATATTGATGCGGAACTGACGCTGCCCAAGTTTCGTCTCGTTGCGTGATCAAGGGACGTATCCATGAGATGGCAAGGAAAAGGCAAAACAGCCATCGTCGGTATTGGCTACTCCGAACTGAGCCGACGCCCGCAGAAGTCCCTCGGTACGCTGAGCCTGGAAGCGTGTCGGGCCGCTCTTGATGACGCCGGGCTGCCGGCCGAGCGGATTGACGGCCTTGCCACTTTTCCTGAAGCGCCTTTTCACGGCGCGGGTGCGCAGGACGGCGAGCAGATTGTCAGCGTCGAATACGTGATGAATCACCTCCCACTCGCGCCTGAGATTCGGTGGTATGCCCAAATCGGAACCGGTCTGATCGCGAGTGCGGTCATTGAAGGGGTCAACGCCTTGTTGGCCGGGGGGTGCAAGTACGTGCTGGTCTGGCGCGCACTCCACAACCCGCGCGGTCGCTATGGCGCGTGGTCCGGCAACCGGGCTCCTGGCAACGCCCAATTCATGGCTCCCTATGGCTGTACGAGTATATTTCAGTGGCACGCCATGGCTTGGCAGCGCTATATGCATCGCTACGGTGCCGCCCGGGAGCATCTCGCGACCGTTGTGACGAATAGTCGGCGGAATGCGAACCTCAATCCGAACGCCTATTTTTACACCACGCCCATGACCCGTGAGGATTATTTCGCCGCACGCTGGATCGCCGAGCCCTTATGTTTGTTTGACTGCGATATCCCGGTTGAAGGCTGTGTTGCCCTCGTCCTGACCACGACAGAACGTGCGACCGACCTCCGCCACCCACCGGCCTATATCGCCGGCTACGGACAGAACACGAGCCGCCGCAAGGCGCTGTTTCACTATTCGCTAGACAATTATATGGAGTCCGGTTACTCACTGGCCAGCAAGCTCTGGGCGTCTTCGGGGCTGGGGCCCCAGGATATGAGTGCCGCCGAGCTGTACGACGGATTCAGTCCCTCCGCGCTATACTGGCTGGAGGCGGCAGGATTCTGTGGACAGGGTGAAGCCTACCGCTTCATTCAGGACGGGCGCATTGCCCTGGAAGGCGAGCTGCCGGTCAATACGTTCGGTGGCAGTCTGAGTGAAGGTCGGCTGCACGGCATGGGTCATATCGCCGAAGCCGTCATGCAGGTGACCGACCGAGCGGAAAAGCGCCAAGTCCCCAACGCCTCGGCCGTCTGCGCCATTGACGGTTCCCCCATGCTGCGGGGAAGTGGTTTGGTCATCACCCGGGAGCCGTGATGCAGTACAAAAAACAGCCAGCACCGCGTTCATCGCTCATTATCGGCACGCACTGTCTTTTTAGATACCTCCTGTCTCTTGCGCAGGACTGGCATCAGCATTGAGTTTTTACAGTGTCCCTTCAGTGCCGGTGTGCCTGGATCCTCCGGTTTCCTTTCTGCGACCCGGGCCCGCAAACCTCGCCAAGCGTCTCGCGTTCCCGCTATGATCCCTTTATCCACCATTCAGAGCAGATATAGTGTCTGTCAGCCTGCCGTCCCTTCCAGTACCCGGAGTGACCGCTCACTTCTCGCCCATCTTCGCTAGGATGCAAAAGTACAAGATTTCCGATTTTGAGTCCTAAAGCGTCTTGACCGTATTCCCGGTCCACCAAATTCTCCCTCTCCGTGTCCTCAAGAAGTCTGAAGTGATCCTTACAGTAGTGTTTTCATAAGATTCTCGCTGCTCGGCTGTAGGCGCTCCTCAGTTCCAAGGACTTTTTTCCTTGTTTGGCGAGTCTGGATATTCTTGACTTCCCTCTCGGGTATTCCGGTGAGGTTCAAGGGCTTTGTGGGTGGCTGGACGTGTGGCTGACCCCGGCGCACGCCCTGCAGGACGGGCCGGATGCGGATGCCGAGCCCGACCATGTCATACCCAACCCCGCCGCTGGGGTCTTCCTGGGGGGCGTGGCGCCGCTGGTCTCACCGGGCTCGGGGTTCGCGTCGAGCTACGCGGCCGTGACGTTGCGGACCTGTGGGGAGTGGACGAATACTGTGGACACCGCCGAGGCCAACTATCTCAACTCGCCGCTCACGGCCACCTATCGTGACAGCGACAACGACGCCACCAATGATCGCGTGGATACCGGGGACGGGTGCTGGACTATAGATATGGATGGCGACGGCGTGGTGGACGAGAAAAAGACGGGGGCCTCGGCTACCTGGAATGAGGTGGATCCGATCTCGCGGGCCTTGACGGATGTGGTGACCGTCCTGACCGGTAAACGCACGTTGGTCGGTCAGTGGACGGCGCTCAGCGATGCGAACGTCCGGGCCCACACCAAGGTGGGGCTCACCTTGCCACAGACGCCGCTGCGGTACGAGGGGCAGAAGACCGCCGGGGGGGCCAAGGTGAGGGGCACGGACCCGGTGAGCATCCTGGTGTTCGATGCGGATGGAGGGATGGCGCTCGACAGTCGCGAGGTCCTGCTCGCCCAGGACGTCAACGTCTGTACGTTCCTGTCGGCGGGGATGGCCCTGGAGGCCGCCGGGCGGCTGCCGGGCCTGGCCTGTCACGGGCGGCTGGTCGGTGCGCTGCAGGGGACGAGTGGGATATTCCGGCTCTTCAATAACACCGCCGTGACGCTGAACGACGCTGGCATCGTGACCAATGACGGGACCGAAGCGAGGGGGCTCAGCGTCAAGCGGGCCACCGCGGCGGATGGGAGCGGGATGGGGACCCGGCCCGCGGGGGGGGGGGGGGGGGCAAGTGCCCGCCGCCACCTACCGCTTTCCCCTCATCGGCTTGGTCTTCTCGTACTTCAGGGGGACGGACGGCAGGGAGTACGACCAAGTCATGCCGTTACTGGGGGACCATCATGGGGTGGAGAGTGATCCGGCGGGAACGGCAGAGGAGGACTGGACGGATACCCCCCCATCTCTAGGAGTCTGACATGATTGGATGGATGGATAGAGGGACTGCAGTTTCGTCCGGGCCTCCTGCGTCGTGAACCGCCAGGCGACAGTGACCTCGGCCGCATTGCGCCGTCCCCCCCCCCCCCCCCCCGGCCGTCTCCCGCCGCCTGGTGTCCCGGTCGGGCATGCGGCGCCGAAGGCATGGCCGCGCCAGCGCCCCGCTCTCGATTGCGGCCCTGTGGAGCCCGCTCCCGTGCGGCGGCGTGGAGCGAAACGCGCCCCGCTTGCGCCCCCGCCGCGCCGCCTCGGGCTCGCCGGCTTCAGACCGCGATGCGGGACGGTGTGTGTGCAGATTGTCCAGGACCAGCCCGATCTGCTTGGTGGGGCACTGGGCGGCGGCCAGCGCCCGGAGGAAATGTGCCCCGTCCCGCGCGGGGCGGCGGGCGGGGACTTGCACCGGGCGCCCGTTCTCGTGGGGCGCACAGGCCGGGAAGAGGGTGGCCGGGCCGGTTCGGTCATCTTCAGAGTCGCCCCCCTCCGGCTGCCCGGGCCGCCCGGGACG
The DNA here is from genome assembly GCA_965116085.1 of uncultured Binatia bacterium (SeqCode). Taxonomy (GTDB): domain Bacteria; phylum Desulfobacterota; class Binatia; order Bin18; family Bin18; genus Bin18. Next base: position 758,104 of record OZ220487.1, on the reverse strand, counting down.
GGGGAGGCGGGGGGCCTGCGTCGGCGGCCGGCGGGGCTCCTCCCGGCCCCCCAGCCCCTCGGCCCCGGCAAAGTCCCGCTGCTCAAGGTCCAGCCCCGCCGCCCTCGCTGCCCCGCCCTGGGCGCGCCGGGGCGGTGGAATGCCCCCGGACGGCTTCCGCCCCGGCTGGCGCGCTCTTTTTGAGCGTCTCCCTGACCGGCTCTTCCGCAAGGCGCTCGCCGCTCTCCCTCTCCACCAGACGACCGGCGAGCCACTTCCGCGTCCCGCGGGCTGTGCCCGCGGGCGGGGCCGAGCAGGCCCGGGCGCCCCGCTTCGCCGCCCGCGCCCCGGCCCGCCGTTTCGACCGACGGGTCCCCTGCGCCTTGCGGCTGCGGGCGGCGTCCCGCCCCTCCAGAACGCCGCGCTTGCGCCCGCGTTCGACCGGCGCCGTGCCGCTGCCCCGCCCTTGCGCCATGGCGGCCTCGCCACGCCGCGCGCCGGCGCCCCCCGCGACGGCCCGCATCAGGACCGGTGCCCGGCGCCGACGCCCGGCGGCCCCGGGGCCGGCGGCGAGCGCCTTCAGCTCCCGGCGCTCCTGCGCCGAGAAGGGGCACCCGGTAGAGCTTCCTGCCCCGAGAGTTGGCCCTAGGCGCCGCTCCTGTCCGTGCGCCGAAGACCTGCGGGCCTGCGCCGCTCCCGTTGTCCGGCCCTGCCCATGGGGCCGCGGCGGCCTGCCTGTTCGCCAGCTTGCCCGGGTGGCTATCCGCACGAGCCGGATTCCAACGGAGGCCGACACAGGAATACTACCCCACAAAAAACCATCAATACAATGTCGGTGGACTACTAGCGGCCGCCGGTATCCCTCGTTCGTAGGGTCCACGTGGGGCGGCTCAGGGGAGCGGTGAGGGGCTTGCTGAGGGGGGCGGGGGCCCGCCCTCACGGACGCTGCCCCGCCGGGTCCCCCCGGCCTGAAACACGGCCATATCGTGCGGGCTGAGGGCGCCGCGGAGTCGAGGCGCGGGAATCGCGGCCCCGGCCGGGGCGGTCGTCCGCGCGCCTGGGGCCCGATGGTCTTGGGGCTGATGAAGGGGAACTCCCTGCTGCTAGGTCTGGAGCAGTTTCTCGGGCACTCTGTTGTCAGGACCAGCGTCATAATTCGAACCGGATTCGCGAAAATTCACTTCCAACGCATGGACATCACCTAGCAGGTCTATCTCGCCAAGATTCGTTTCACCCTGTCTCAAAAAAGAGGAGTTCGCCGAACGGGTCTTTGTGGTTCGTGGGAACGTCAAGTGGTCGCGTAGCGATGGTGTTGAACTGTGCCAGAATGGTTTCCGGGGATTCAGCAGTCCGCCGCCCATGGCGGAGAAGCCGGTCTCGTGACGGATGACGACCGTGAGATAGTGTGTAGTACGGTGGCGGTGACCAGACTGCATAGGCTCCGGGCATTGCCGGTCATCGTGTAACCGTTCGACACGGTCTGGGGGCAATATGGAGTTCCGGCGGCAATCCAGCGGGTGCGCTCAAGAAAGTCGGCCATACGGACGCGCTGGTCTGCTCGCTGTGTCACACATACCGGCCCCCGGCCTCCAGTGGCGGTGGTTAGCCTTGGCCTGTGCCTTCAGCGCCTTGTCCCCGCCCTCGCCAAGAGTTCGGATTGCCAGACTTCCTAACTTTGCCTCCCTCATTGACGATGGGTTCAAAACGCCAGCATTACGCTTTTAAGGGAAACCTCTCGTTAAAGGGCGGATAGAACAAACACACTCCCTCACACGGACAGGGCGCCTTGCTAAAACCAATCTGGCCTGCGACTGGCCTTCCCCGTGCTCGTGAATCCTGGCATATTATTAACGCTATGGCCGAGCCCAAAGAGCGACTTGTCTTCTCTGACGCTGAGCGGATTCCGGTCCATTTGATTTCCGGCTTTCTGGGCAGCGGTAAGACAACCCTCCTACGTGGCCTCCTTGACTATTGTCTGGCCCAGGGACTTAAACCCGCGGTCATGATGAATGAATATGGGGAGGTCAACATTGATGGCGAGCTGCTGCGCGGGCAGGGCTATACCATCCGGGAAATGACCAATGGCTGTATCTGCTGCACGATTGGCGGCACCCTGGGCCTCGCTCTCCAGGACGTCGCCGCCCTCAAGCCGGATGTCATTTTCATTGAAGCCACCGGCCTCGCCGACCCGGTCGAACTCATGGACCAAGCCACAAAAGAAGAAGTCCTGCCCTTGGTTCGCCTAGCCTCGTTGACTGCCGTACTTGACCCCATTAACTTCAGCCGTCTGGCTGAAGAAGTACACTCGGGTATCCGACAGCAGACGGAACTCGCCGATGTGGTGGTATTAAATAAACGCGATTTAGCAGACGGGTCTGTTCTGGTCGAATTGGAGGCACAGATTCGTCAGTTAAATCCGCGCACGGCGATTGTTCGGACAGAGCGTGGAGAAATGGACTACGCCCAGATTGTCTATTGCCAAACAGACAAACAGGCTGGGCATGTTTCCGTTTCGCGTCAGGCACCGGTACACGACCATTTTCATACGCTGACGTGTCTGTGCGAAGTCCCACTAGTCCGGGAGCGGTTTGAGGGGCTGATGCGTAGTCTGCCGGACACGGTGTGGCGCGCCAAAGGATTTGTGCGGTTTACCGACTCGGACGAGCAGTGGATGTTTCAATATGTGACCGGCGCATTCGATATGGAGTGGCTGGATTTATTACCCGAGCCGCCCGAGCACGTTGTTTTTATTGGCAAGGGTTTTGACCGGAACGGGCTACAACAGGCTTTGCGGGAATGTCAACCCAAGGGCAACTCGGAAGCCGGATGGACACGCTAGGCTGGGACAAGGGTATATGGGGAGTCCTCATCGGTGCGCTGACAGAAATGGTCCCCCCTTGTTCTGTTGCCGCTCGGCGTGTGCCGTGCCGTATGGATGGGATCCGTCCATGCAACGCTGGGTATTTTTTATCGGACTCCTTCCAATAGCAGCCGCGGAAGGCCAGCACGCCGACAAGGGGGATCAGTATGATTTATGAAGTCCGAACCTATCGCCTCAAACCAGGGACGTTGGCCGAATGTGAACGAATCTTTGGCGACGCCCTGCCGCAGCGCGAGGAATTTTCCCCGCTCGGGGCCTTTTGGCATACCGAGATCGGCCCACTCAACGAGATCATCCACGTCTGGCCGTATGAGCGGCTTCAGCAACGAATGGAGGCTCGAGCGCAGGCCATGAAAAGCGGGGCGTGGCCTCCCCCGATCGGCACGTTCATCGAACATATGGAATCCGAGATTTTTATTCCGGCGCCTTTTATGGAACCGCTCGGGAAGCGGCAGCTTGGTCCGGTGTATGAGGTTCGCACCTCTCTGTACCGGCCAAGTGCCATGCCGACCGTGTTGGAGCGGTGGGCCAAGTCCATTCCCGCCCGGATCGAACTTTCGCCCCTGGCCGCCTGCTGGTATAGCGATCTCGGGATGCTCAATACGCTCGTCCATATCTGGCCCTACGCGAGTCTGGACGAGCGCAGCCGTGTCCGGGCCGAAGCCGCGCAACTGCCCAACTGGCCGCCCGGCCCCAAAGAGTTGCTGCTGAGGCAGCAGAACAAAATCGTCCTGCCGGCCGCGTTCTCGCCCATGCAGTAAATTGGCGGACTCCTCCGCCACCAAGTAAAAGACACCGCGCCGTGAGTTGGGAAAAAGAAGTTCAGGGCATTGAGCGACGCAGACAACTGGCCCGAGAGTTGGGTGGGCCGGAAGCGGTTGCCAAGCAACATGACCGAGGGCGATTGACCGTCCGCGAGCGCGTGGACCAGTTGCTCGACCCTGAGTCTTTCCGCGAACAAGGGTCGATTGCCGGCTACTCCGAAACCGATGAACGGGGTCAGCTCCGCTCGTTCGCCCCCGCGAATTATGTCGTTGGCTTCGGCAAGATCGCAGGCCGCCCCTGTGTGGTCGGTGGCGAGGACTTTACTCTTAAGGGCGGCTCGCCTTCGTCCGCTGGCTTTCGCAAGAGCGTATGGGCCGAAGAGTTGGCGTGTCGCTACCGGCTGCCCCTTATCCGCTTCCTCGAAGGCGGTGGCGGGAGTGTCCCGCGTGGGAAGAACAGTGGAGAAGAAACCGGGAGTACGGAGTCGGTCAATGCGCCGCCCCGGTTCATGTCGGTCATGCGGGCGATGTCCACGGTGCCGGTTGCGTCTGCTGCATTGGGGGCCGTGGCGGGCCTGCCTGCGGCCCGTCTGGTCGCCTCCCATTTCTCGATCATGACCCAGAAGTCTTCGCAGGTGATGATTGGCGGACCGGCTCTGGTGGAACGCGCCTTCGGTCAGCCCACCACGAAGGAAGAACTTGGTGGTCCGCACATCCACCTGCGTAGCGGAGTAGTGGACCATGTCGCAGAGGACGAGCCCGCTGTCTTTGCTCAAATCCGGCGATTCCTGAGCTATCTGCCAGCCAATGTCTGGGAAGCGGCTCCGGTCCAGCCCAGCCAGGACGACCGCAACCGCCAGGAAGAAGCACTGCTTGGCATTATTCCGCGCAACCGCAGACGCGCGTATCCGATGCGAGAGGTGATTGAGTGCGTTGTGGACCGCAACTCATTTTTCGAGATTGCATCTCTGTACGGTCCGTCCCAAATTACCGGGCTGGCCCGGATGAACGGCCAGCCGGTCGGGATCTTGGCCAACGACCCGCAGTGGTATGCGGGGGCCATGACCGCCGAGGGGGCTCAAAAGGTGAGGCGCCATATTGATCTGTGCGACACGTTTCATCTGCCCATGGTCAGCTTGGTGGACGAACCCGGTTTCATGATTGGCCCGGAGGCCGAGCAGAGCGCCACCATTCGCCATGGAACGGCGGCCATCTTTGCCCTCATGCAATGCACGATTCCATGGGTGTCGGTCATTGTCCGCAAGGTCTACGGAGTTGCCGGTGTGGCCCACTTCGGGCCGGGCGGAATGGTATTTGCCTGGCCGTCGGCCGAGAGTGGCGCCTTGCCGCTGGAAGGAGGAGTCGCGGTCGCCTATCGGCGCGAAATCGCCTCCGCGCCAGACCCGGAGGCCAAGCGCCGGGAGATTGAAGAAGCGCTCTCCAGCAAGCGCTCAGCCTACGCCCGGGCCGAGGGCTTTGCCGTCCACGACATGATCGACCCCAGACACACCCGCCCGGTGCTGTGTGACTGGGTGGACTGGATTCAGCCCCAACTCTCAGCGCATACCGGTCCCCGCGCCTATACAATCCGGCCCTAGGCCGTGTTCACGAATGCCCGCCACGTGGCGCTGCGGGGAGGGAGAGGGGGCGTGCTGGAAGAGGGGCATGGAGGGACGTTGGCTCCTCCCGGAGGCGGGGTGGGCAGAGCTCGGGGTGGGTGGCCTGAGGGTGCTCCGATGTTCCCGGCGTGCCGCAGATGTCGACTGGCCTGTCCGATGTCGCCGTCGGGTTCGGCCATCACTGCCCTCTTGACTCCCTCACGGAAGTCACGGGGCTTGGGGTAGAGGATTGCGTGGTGACGAACGTCACACTGAGCGCGCTAGCGGGCGGCTTTCCACTCGAGTCGTTCAGTGGCTATCGGATGGTGGTGGCGCCGACAACGCTCGGCTAGAGCGTGGCGGTACGGCTCAAGGCGGATGCAGTCACAGATGGGGGTACGACGAAAGCCAACCCAGGCGTCCAATATCTTCCGGTGTAAGAGGCGTCCTGAGTGAGGTAGTGATGCAGATGAAGGAGACACCGGGACCGTTAGCCGACCTCTAGGCCTATCTCTGGGGTCTTGTTCTTTTTTTGGAGTGACGAGGTTGCGTTCCTCTTCTCGCCGATACGCTATGCTGTCCGCCATCTGATGCACGAGGAAAAAGTCGAGTCCGCCCAGGGGCCGTTCTTCAAGGGAGGCCCCGATACCGGGTGTCGGTGCGTTCGACAGGTCGAGCGTCGCGCTGTCGTCCATGATGACTAGTGCCCCCGCTTCCAGACTGAGGATGATCTCGCCCCGATGCGGCTCATCATCGGCATACCCGTAGCTGATGGTATTGATCAGGAACTCGTCTAGGGCCAGATCGGCCGCATAGGCGACTTCCGACGTCAGGTCCTGGGAAACCGCGCAGGAACCGTCAATCTGCTCCGCGACGGCGGGGGGGCTCCTTCCGATCATTCACGAGTGCGATCTCCCGCGTTTCTTCGTTCACTCCTCCTTGTGTCTCTGAACGGCGTCCGCCGGTCTTCTTTCACTGACGCTACGACGAAGGCCGTCCGACGAGGGAGGTATCCGTTTCCATCGGCAGGCTCGCGTCCGCCGCCCATTCCATGAGTGAACCGTCGTAGACGGCCACGTCTTCTAATCCAAGCAGGGTGAGGACGAAGGCGTTGCTGCTAGCCGCAATCCCGGCCCCACAATAGGTAATGACCCGCTTCGCACCGATGGCGCCAGCGGCCTCGAATTTTTCGTAGAGTTGCTCGGCAGGCAGATATGCGTGCGTCTCTGGATCGACCAGATCATGAAATGAGACGTTCACACTCGAGGCGATACGTCCGGGCCGGGGATATCGAATCGTCCCTCCCGTGCCCGCATGATCCTCGGCGGTCAAAGCGTTCAGCAGGCAGCTTGACGGCGCCTGTATCGCCTCCAGAACCTCTTGTTTGCCCACTATCAGATTGGGCCGCGGGGTAGATGCGAACCGGCCCTGCACGGGGGCAGCGGGACGGTTCGAGACAGACCGTCCTTCCTGCATCCACTTGTGCCATCCGCCGTTGAGGACGGCCGCGTTGTCAAAGCCGCTCGCGCGGAGCATCCACCACACTCGGGCCGCCCAGATGTTATAGAAATCGTCATAGAGAACAACGCGAGTGTGGGGACTCACCCCGACGCGTCCCATGACGTCGGCAAACTGGTCGGCGGGCGGCATCATCAATGGCAGGAGGCTGTGCGGGTCGGACAGGTCGGTGGTGAAATCGACAAAATGACTCCCGGGGATGTGGCCCTCCTCCCAAGCGAGCCGCCCACTCTCCATACGAAAGCCGCCGGAATCCTCGGGGATCAGATTGACACGGCAGTCGAGCAGGCACAGGTCCGTATCGTTCAGATGATTTTCCAGCCAGTCCGCTTCGGCGAGAGCGTGGGGATTGACATAGGACATGGCATCCTCCTTGGTGGTTGCAGGCTGGAGTGTATGGTATACACTCGGCATCGGCTTGGCCAGAGCGCAATCGTGTCGCATCCCATCGCTCCCTCTGAGCCAACGAGTCCGCAGATGAATACCCAGACAACCCGCCATTTTATCAACGGCGCCTATACTGAAGGGACGAGCGGCCGAATCTTTGAGAACCGACGCCCTATTGACAATGCGCTTATCAGTCATGTGTGCGAAGCTGGCCGGACCGATGTCGATACTGCGGTCCAGGCGGCTAGGGACGCCCTGAGCGGACCCTGGAGCTGGCTGACCCTGGTCGAACGCACGGAGGTGTTATACGCGGTTGCCGCCGGTATCGAGCAACGTTTTGAGCAGTTTCTCGAGGCCGAGGTGGCCGATACCGGCAAGCCGGTGAGCTTGGCCTCCCATATTGATATTCCGCGTGGCGCGGCCAACTTCCGTGTCTTTGCCGACGTGGTCAAAAACGTATCCGGTGAACACTTCGACATGCCCACCCCGGACGGCACCGGAGCGCTGAACTATAGCCTGCGCGTGCCGAAAGGCGTGATTGCGGTGGTGTGTCCATGGAATCTACCCCTGTTGCTCATGACCTGGAAGGTGGGGCCGGCCCTAGCCTGCGGGAACAGCGTGGTTGTCAAGCCCTCGGAAGAAACGCCGAGCACGGCGACTCTGCTGGGCGAGGTGATGAACGAGGCCGGTGTACCTCAAGGTGTCTATAATGTGGTGCACGGGTTTGGGCCGGACTCGGCCGGCGAATTGCTGGTCAGCCACCCGGGTGTTGACGCGATCACGTTTACAGGCGAGACCGTCACGGGCGAGGCCATTATGCAGTGCGCGGCCGTGGGCGTACGGGATGTCTCGTTTGAGTTGGGTGGCAAAAATCCCGCCGTCATTTTTGCCGACTGCGATCTTGAGGCGACCATTGAGGGCATTGGCCGGGCGTGCTTCGCCAACACCGGCCAAGTCTGTCTGGGAACCGAACGGGTATATGTCGAACGGCCGATTTTTCACGAGTTTCTGGCTGCGCTCAAAGCCAGGGCCGAGTCCCTCACGCTCGGTGACCCGCACGACGCGGCCACGACCCTGGGACCGTTGATCAGCCTCGAACATCGCAGGAAGGTCCTCTCGTATTACGAGCGTGCCCGGACCGACGGAGCGACGCTGATCACCGGCGGCGGCATCCCCGACATGGCCCCTCCGTATACGCAGGGAGCCTGGGTTGAGCCCACCATCTGGACGGGTCTGTCGGAAGACTCCCCGGTTGTGAGAGAAGAAATTTTTGGGCCGTGCTGTCATGTCCAGCCCTTTGACTCGGAGGAAGAAGCCGTGCGTCTGGCCAATGATACGCCCTACGGGCTCGCCACCTCAATCTGGACGCAGAATGTGGCCCGGGCCCATCGGGTGGCCGCGCGGATCACCGTGGGCATCACCTGGATTAACTGCTGGTTCTTGCGCGATCTGCGCACCCCTTTCGGTGGAGCCAAGCAATCGGGTATTGGCCGCGAAGGCGGGGGGCATTCGCTGGAATTCTATACGGAGTTGCGCAACGTCTGTCTCAAGCTGTGAAGGGAGACCATCATGCCACGGAGGCAAAAGAAAGGTGCCATCGTCGCGGGTTTTCTGGCCCCCCACCCGCCCCACTTGGTGTACGGGGAAAATCCGCCCCAGAACGAACCCCGGTCGCAGTGCGGCTGGGAACAGCTCCGCTGGGCGTATGAGCGTGCCCGCAAGAGCCTCGACGCGCTCAAGCCGGACGTATTGTTGGTCCATTCCCCGCACTGGATTACGCAGCAAGGGCATCATTTTCTCGGGGTTCCCAAACTCAGCGGCAAATCGGTCGATCCCATCTTTCCGAATATCTTTCGCTATACCTTCGAGCTGAACGTCGATGTTGCCTTGGCCGAAGCCTGCTGCGCGGAAGGGGCCAAGCAGGGACTGTATACCAAGATGATGCGCAACCCGAATTTTCGTGTCGACTACGGCACCATCACAACCCTGCATATGATACGCCCCCAGTGGGACCTGCCGGTTGTCGGGCTGTCGGCCAATAATTCGCCCTATTATCTCTCGACCGAAGAGGGCCTCGAAGAAATGGACCGTCTGGGCAGGGCCACCCGCACAGCCATTGAAAAGCTCAGCCGCCGCGCCGTGCTCTTGGCTTCCAATACGCTGTGCCACTGGCATTTTCATGAAGAGCCGGCCCTGCCGGAAGATATGTCTCAAGAACATCCGCAGAGCCTGCCCGGCTATCAGTGGGACATGCGGATTATCGATCTCCTGCGTCAGGGCAACACCAAAGAGGTCTTTCGTCTGCTCCCGCAATTTATCGACGAGGCATTTGCCGAGGTGAAATCCGGGGCCTTTACCTGGATGTTTGCCGCCATGGGCTATCCCGAGATTCCGGCTGAACTGCACGGATACGGCACCGTGATCGGCACGGGGAATGCCGTGATGGAGTGGAACCTCGAGCGGGCCGGGCTCTCCAAACCGGCCTCGAAACCCCACGCCTCACGCCGGGCCATCAGGCAGGCGGTATAGGCAGGAGAGAGAGGGAGGAAGCGCTATGGCGGTGGTCTCTGCCTTTCTTGTCCCCGGCTCGCCCCTGCCCTACGTTAAACGCGATAATCCGCCCTGGGGTAGCATTGCGGCGGGTCTGGATCGGGCCGGCGCGGCGCTCGTCCAATCCAGACCGGATGTGATCCTCTTATATTCAACGCAGTGGATCGCTGTCCTGGACCAATTGTGGCAAACCCGTCCGCGGGTAAGCGGCCTGCACGTTGACGAAAACTGGCACGAGTACGGTGCATTGCCCTATCGCCTGAAGATCGATACCCGGCTGGCCAAGGCCTGCGTGGCGGCAACCGGCACGATCGGGGTCAAATCCAAGGCGGTGAATTATGAGGGGTTTCCGATTGATACGGGCACGATTGTCGCCGCGAATTTCCTGAACCCGGGCGGCAAAATCCCGATGGTCCTGGCCTCAAACAATCTCTACCACGACTTTACGCTGACCGAAAAACTCGGACGCCTGGCGGCACGCTTGGCCAGCAAACAAAAAAAACGGGCTGCCGTTGTGGGCGTGGGAAATTTTTCCGGTGCGTTCTTTCGGCACGAAATCGATATTGCCAAAGACAAGATCGCCGCCCCGAAATATGATAGCTGGAATACAAAGATCCTGGCTCTCCTGCAAGCAGGGGATGAGAAAGGACTGTCTGCGGTCCTGCCCGAGTTCGCGACAAAAGGGCGGGCCGACATGGGCTTTAAGCACGGTGCCTGGGTACTGGGTGCCCTGGACAGAAAGTTCGCAGGTGCGCAGGTGCACGCCTATGGCCCACTCTACGGCAGCGGCGGCGCGGTGGTGGAACTCGGCCTGTAGAGAAGAGAGCGGGCGTAGGTCGGATTAGCGTAGCGTACGCCGACAGGGGGCTGGCCGCTGGGTTGGTGACCTCCGCCTTCGATTCGCCCGCCCCGCGGGGCTAGCGGGTTTCATAGCGGGTGAGAAAATCGCATGCCGAAAGAATCGGTATGCCATAGCACCGCGCTTTCCGCGCCTTGCCCGAGGCGCTGGAAGTGTCGGCTGCGACAAGGAGGTCGCAGGCTTTTTTCGTAACATTCTTGACGGGGGTCAAGCCTGCGTGTTTCGCGCTTGCTTCCATCGCACTCCGGTTCCACCTTTTGCCTCCGACAACGGCCTCACCCGTGAAACACACACGGCTTCCGGGGCGGATCTCGGAAACAGTTGGGAGTGGCGTTGCGTCAGGAATGGCCGCGTCCGCGATCTCCAACTGCCGGGCGATTTTTGTGATAATCTCGCGCTCAGTCTCGCTGACGAGGCCGTCCCGTTCGGCCGCGGCGACGATACGGGCGAAATACGCCTTGTGCGCCGCTCTGCGCTCCTGCTCCGATATCCCCCACTCCCTGGCCAGCCGCTCGATCTCCCAACGCTCCGCCCGATCAATCTCACCATCGTCGAGCACCCAGTCGAGTGCGTCCAAGTATTGGGCCACCGCTGCGTCGCAGGCCGGGTAGGGGGCGCGAGAGACGATCCGGTGCATGGGGCTTGTGCCGGCATCCGCGAGCCCCCGGCGTAGAGTGTACTGGCTCGGGTTGTTCGGGATAGATCCTACACACACCGCTTCCGTGCGAGGGAGGGCTTGAGGCAGTTTCAAACATCGGGCGAGCGCGGCTGTCGCGCGGGCGTCCGCAAGCGCACGATGCTGATGAGACAAAGAGATGCCATGGCGTTCGCACGCCATGTTGAGCTTCTCGCGAGTCTCCCGATAGGTGCACAGGCCCTTTCCCATGTCTATCGTTATGCCACTCCGCTCGAACTCGGACCTCAGCATCCGCGAGTCGAATGCCAAATTATGGGCGATGGGCACGGCGCTGTGCAGGCGCCGAGCGACCGCGGCCATGATTTCTCCAAAGACGGGTGCGGTCTCGACCATTGAGGCGGTGATCCCATGTATCCCCGTCGGGCCGACGTCCCGCTCGGGATTGATGAGTGTGTCGTATTCGTCAACGGTTTCCCAGGTTGTGGGATCAAGCGTAATCACCGCGACCTCGACGATCTTATCGTGCGAGCCTAGACCCGTCGTTTCGACATCAATGACAACAGGGGTGGACAACTTCGTGCTCATGACTCCTCCATATCTGCCGAAAAATTCTCCTCCCGACGGGGAATCCTGACATTGCAAGCCGGGCTGTCAGAAGTTTCACCACATTGCCTACAGTTCCATCTCGTCCATGCGTTTGCGCACCCGCTCAATGCGGTCATTGCCCCAGACCGGGCGTACCGTGGACAAAAGGCATCGGCACGCCAAAGCCCCGGTCTTTTTTACGCGTTCTCGTACCGCGGCGAGGCCGCATAGAGCGACCCCGCCGACGGCAGCCAAGGTCCGCAGCCCGACCTCCGCACCTAAGGGCGCCGTAGAATAGAGTGGAATTGTGAACAGACCCACGGCAGTCCTGGCGTTCCTTAGCCGCCCGGCTGTTCCGCTTCCGCCCGCATGTCCTGATGCGCAAACGAGAGCGGACAGGGTTTACCCACCCCATCAAGCCCGACGGCATAGACCAAGCGTCCATAGCCAATAAAAATCGCCATGCGCCAGCCTAGGGCCATGATCTCGGGCTCGCTGTAATGGACCCGCAGTTCGTCAAAGAGATCCTGCGAGACCTGCTTATGATCGCGGGCCAAGGTCTCTGCAAAGCGCAGAGCGGCTTTCTCTCGCGACGTGAACAGATGGCTGCCCTGAAAATGGGGCAGGGCGTGGATCATTTCTTCCGTCAGACCTTGCTGCCTCGCCGAGGCATACACGGCCGTCATTCAAAGCTGGCATTCGTTGATTTGAGCCACTTTGTGACGAATCAACTCGGTCAGCTTCACGCTGATCCCGTCGGCGTCGACCATAATATGGGAGTAGTAAAAATCGACGAAGTGTTTATAGAGGCTCGGGGTATGGGCAAAGACCTGTATCCATTCCGACCCGCCGAGCGCCTCATCGCTCTGCTGCATGGTTTTTTGCAGATCGGGATCAACCTTCTCAAACGGCACCTTGTTGACACGTAACATTGATCTTCCTCCTCCTTTTTTCGTGCAATAGGCTTCCCTTTGCCAATAAACCAATGCGGACGTATGGCGCAGGGCTTAGTCCGGCAGATTTTCAATGGTCAGGGGCTCAACGGCTTCCGCCAAGAGGAACCCGAAAATTCGCGAGTAAAAATACAACTCGCCGTCCAAGGCACGCTTGATATTCTCGGCTTTGCGAAAGCCATGCTGTTCGCCCGCAAACAGGACATAGGCGACCGGCAACCCTTTCTCCCGGAGGGCCGCCACCATCGACTCGGCCTGATTCGGCGGGACGATCTTGTCTTCCGCGCCCTGGAAGACGATCAGCGGGCACGAGAGTCGACGGGTAAAATGAACCGGCGAGCGTGCGACATAGACGTCTTGTCGTTCCGGGTAGGGGCCGATCAGGTTGTCCGGGTAGCGAGACTCGAACTTATGAGTGTCGCGCGCCAGCGCTTCGAGGTCGCTGATCCCGTAATGACTCGCCCCGGCCCGAAATGTGTCACGAAAGGTCAATGCGCACAGAGTGGTGTATCCTCCGGCGCTGCCGCCGGTAATAGCCAGCCGCTCGGCATCGACCTTGCCGCGGGCAACCAGGTAGTTCGCGCCGTTGACGCAGTCGTCTACATCGACGATACCCCATTGGCCGTTCAGGCGCCGGCGATAGGCCCGTCCGTAGCCAGTGCTGCCCCCGTAGTTCACGTCCAGAACGGCAAAGCCACGACTCGTCCAGTACTGAATACGCAGATCAAGGGCCGTCTGCGCGGCCGAGGTAGGGCCACCGTGACTTTTGACGACCAGCGGCGGACGTTCTTCTTCTGGAGCGATGTAGTCAGCGTTTGTGGGTGGGTAGTACAGGCCGTACGCGGTCCGGTCGTGCTCGGTTGGAAAGGCAACAGCCTGGGGCGCTGACAGATAGTCCGGGTCCAGGGCGAGTCGGCTGGATTGACGCAGGAGGCCGAGGACATGGGTGTTCGGGTCGAGTCGGACGACGGCGGGTGGTGCGCTTGGCGAGCCCGCCAGAAATACCGCTCTGCCCGACGAGGCCTGCACCTCGCCCACTTCGGTATACGGCAGCGCAATGACGTCGCATTGCCGCGTCCCCGGATCAAGGCTGGCCATATGCCAAGTCCCGTTTTCCGCGTAGGTACAGATGACCCGGTTGGCAGAGGCAAAGGCATAGGTCGTCATCCCAAACACCCACTGCGGTCGGCCAAAGTCCACGTTCTTTTCCCAGAGCGCCTCAACGCCGTCGTTACGCACCCGGTACAGGTTCCACCAGCCGGAGCGATCCGACACAAAATACAAGAGGCCGAGCGGAGACCACTCGGGCTGAAAAATCGACTCCACGTCGCCGCCGGCCACCAGCCTGACGTCGGCTAGGGAGGCATCCGAGCGGACCTTCCCCACCCGCAATTCGGTGCCGTCCCAGGGCATGCGCGGATGATTCCACGACAGCCAGGCGAGTTGGGTGCCATCCGGGTTGAGCCGCGGATTGGAATAAAAATCACTCCCGGAGACAAGAATCGTCTCTTCCCCGCTGCCGAGATCAATACTGACGAGGCTATTCACCGCTTCCTGTTCCCTCAGTCGATGATCTTCGCGTACGCAGACCAGACGGCTGTGACGGGTGTCAACAATGGCATCGGCATAGCGCAACCCATCTTCCGAGGTCAGAGGCTCAGGGGCGGCTAGTCCGACCTGCCGATACAGGCGCTGATCCATAAAATTCGAAAAGTAGAGTGTACCGTCCCGGACGGCGTACGCCCCGCCCCCATACTCATGCACGCGCGTCCGCGCATTAAAGGGCGCGGGCGTCATGTCGTCTATCGTTCCGTCCGGCCTACGTCGCACAATGACATTCCGCCCGCCCTCGGTCGGCCGCTGTTCTATCCAATACACCGCCCCTCCATCTAGTCGAATCTGGCCCAAGCCCACTGTTCCGGCCACAATCAGGTCCGATGTGATAGGCGATTTCCACGAACCGTACGGAACCGTTTTTTTGTCAGGCATGTCTACTCCCCGGATCAAGGCGGTCATTGTCTGAGTACCAGACCGGGAGGAACAGTCTCAACTCCCTGTGTGCTCACGACGGACTTGGTCTTCTTCCCTTTACTCCCTCCCATCCGTGGCGCTATACTCTGCCCCTTGGCAGCGATTTCAAGGAGGCCGGTGTATGGAAACGGTCCAGCCCTCAGCGGGTGGGTTTGACGCGGCGCGACTCGACCACTTCGTGGCGTGCATGCAGAACGATATTGAACGGGAGCAGTATGATGGGGCGGTTGTTATTGTGGCGCGCGAGGGACGTGTCGTGTTGCACCGGGCGCTCGGTTTTGCCGAGCGGGCAAGCCAGCGCGTTATGCAAAAGGACGATGTCTTCTATCTCTTCTCCGTCACAAAGGCGCTGACGGCCACCGCGATTCTTGCCCGCGTCGACCGGGGGCAGCTCGCTCTGACAACGCGCGTGGCCGAAATTATTCCCGAATTCGCGAGGAAGGGAAAACATCGGGTGACGCTCGCTCAGCTTCTGACCCATACCGCCGGCATGTCCGCCGGGTTTCCACCCGTAGCCCAGAAGATGATGGGCAATCTCGAAGCGGTTGTCGCTGCGGTTTGCCAACAGGGGCTGGATGCGCTGCCTGGAGAGATCGTCAGCTATAGCCCGATTACCGCCCACGCGATTCTGGGTGAAGTGGTTCGCCGATCGGATGGGGGGACGCGGTCGCTGCGGCAGGTCTTTGCGGAGGATATCCTGACGCCGCTGCGGATGTCCGATACCGCCCTGGGCCTGCGGCCTGACTTGGTCGAGCGGCGGGTTCCGGTCGTGGTGCGAGACCGACGGGAAGGGCTCTTTCCACCGGAGGTCCTTGAAGGCTTCAACGCCATGCTTCACGAGGACACGGAAATTCCGGGCGGCGGCGGGGTGGCGACTGCCGCCGATATCTTTCGTCTGGCGGAAATGCTGAGGCGCGGCGGGGAGATGGACGGAGTCCGCGTTTTATCGCCGGCTGTCATTCGCCTGGCCGCAACAAACCACACCGGCCTCAAGCCCAATAATCTGTGGAACTACACCAGGGAAGTCCGCGGCTGGGACGAGTTCCCGGCATCGCTCGGCCTGGGATTTTTCGTCCGCGGAACCGGCATCTACCCGACCTATTTCGGCACACTGGCGTCGCCGAACACGTTTGGCGCGATTGGAGCGGGGTCCACCCTGTTCTGGATTGATCCGGTGCGCGCGCTCACCTTTGTGTGCCTGACTGCCGGAGCCATGGAAGAATCGTACAGCATGGAGCGCTTCCAGCGGCTGTCCGACCTCGTCCTCAGCGCGGTCGTGGAGTAAGCCTGTCCCGAGTTCGGCCGGAGGGCCCGCGCCTGCACGGTCACTGAAGGGCGGCTCCAAGGAGTGACGGTATGGAAACGATCCGGTCCCTAGCACGCGGGTTTCCTATGGCGCAGATCCTTCATCGGATGGTGTGCAGGTCGCAAGCTCAGGGAGGATAGCATGGACCCCAGCGTCGTTCGTCATATGGAGTTGGTGCCGGGTGTTCCAATTATAGCCTCTCCCTTTTTTGAAGAGATCCTGGCCTCCAGTTATTTCCGTGATTGGGAAAAGCAGGTGGCGGCCGACCTATACCACAAGGGCTATGCGGTTCTTGATTATCCTGACCCTGACATCTCCGTACGGGCGCAACGAATCCGTCACGCTCTCTCTCCTCTCTTTGCCGCTGCCAGACAAGGCGGCGAAAAATTCGACGGACGTCTCCAGCCGCCTCGATTTCAGGATGCCTTTCACATCAATGACGATGTCGCCACGATTGCCACAAACGAAACTCTGCTGACGCTGCTGTCCAAACTGTATGGCCGGCGCGCATTCCCGTTCCAGACCCTGAATTTCGATCGAGGGTCACAGCAAAGCTTCCATACCGACGCGGTGCACTTCCACTCCTGGCCTGAGCGCTTCATGTGCGGAGTATGGGTAGCCCTTGAGGATGTCACTGTGAAAAATGGCCCGCTCTACTACCACCCCGGAAGTCATCAGTGGGCCGATTATTCCAACGAACACACCACCGCGCGGAAGAGCGACCTGGGCAAACCGGTGTCACAGGCGATTTATCTGAAGCTCTGGAGGGGGCTTGTGGCGGCACACCACTGCGAAAAAGAGACCTTTCTTGCAAAGCGGGGACAGGCTCTCATCTGGTCTGCCTATTTGCTGCATGGTGGAGAGAAGATACTGGATCGGACTCTCACACGTTGGTCTCAGGTAAGCCACTATTTTTTTGAAAACTGTGCCTATTACAGGCCAATGGCGTCGCATGTGATTGCCGGGAAAATTGCTCTCTATGATCCGTTGGACGTGCGCACTCGACGGCCGGTCAGTTCACTGTATGCCGAGTGCCCACTGCCGAGCGACTACGTCCTCCGATGCCAGCAGCAGACGCTGTCGGCACCGGACGAGGCCCCGGCCAACACCCTCCCCAAAGACTTTGACGGCGCACGATACCTCGTCCTCCAGCCGGATGTCGCAGAGGCTGGCGTGGACCCTGCCTTTCATTATATGACTCATGGCAGACTCGAGGGGCGGGCATACAAATGATAAGATGACCGCGGAGGATTAAGCGTCTCTCCCTACATGATTACCGCCCGGCAACTCCAGCAGGTCTTCACCCCGCTGACCGGGGACCCGTCCCCTCGGGTGTGCCAAACGCTGTTCGGCAATGTCAATACTGTTCTCAAGGTTGAAGCCAGCGGACAGATGTATGGCCTCCGTATTCGGAGCCAGGAACAGGTCTATCGCTACGAGCCGGACCTGGTGAAAGAGGTTTTCATCAGTTGGCTGCTGGACCCCGATCATGCCGGGGCGGACGATGCGGAAAAGGCACGGGCGCCGAGCCAATTGCGCGGCGCGCAGCACGGGGTCGGGCGCAAACGTGCCGGTATCGAGCCCACCGGACTGGCTTTCGACTGGAGTCGGCAAATCCTGCCGCAGCCGTATTTCGTGTATGAGTGGATCGAAGGCGAGCCCCTATGGGATGACCCGGACGAACGATTATACCGGGCTGCGGGACAGGCGCTGGCAAGCCTGCATCGGGTGCGGTTCGATGCCCTCTACGCCGATTTCTTTGCCATAGGCCAGACTCCGCAGGCTTGGGCGAACCGCTTTCGGGCTGCCTTGGCCAAGGAGGTCGGCGAAGCGCGGAACCGCCTCAGCGCTTCGCTCTTGCACGGACTGGAGCAAGTCTCCCTTCCGACCACGCTGCCGTTCTCCCCCTGTCTTGTCCATAACGATTTCTCGCCGGGCAATATTCTTGTCCGGGACGGGCGGCTCGAGGCGGTCATTGATTGGGATAACGCGGTCGTGGATGTGGCTCCGCTCGATTTTGTGAAAATGAAATACTGGACGGCAAAAGACGACCGGGGTCAACTCAGCCACAACCCCGCCCTCTTCTGGGCGTTCGTCACCGGCTATGGCCCCCGCGGGCCTGAGAGTGTTGAGTCGGAGACCTTTGTCTGGTACGAGTTGTTGTGGCTGCTGCGCGTATGGAATTTTGAAATATCCAAGCAGGAACGGGGGCTGGAGCGCGCCCCCGGCTACCCGGCCGCCGTCGAGTACGCCACATTCCTGGAGAGAGCCATTGCCCGACTGAGTTCCATCTCCCAGAACAAGGAAAACGCCTATGCGTCAGGCCGCCGCCGACCGTGAAGAGGCCGTTTGTCCCGAAGCAGTGCAGACCGATATTCCGCGCCGCCTGTCGCGCTGGAAGATCGTTCTGGTCGGCCTCGCTCTGCTGATGGGGGTGGTCGGCATGGTGCTGCATCCCCAGCCGCCTTCAAGTATCTGGGCAACGCGGACCGTGGGGAATCTCTCTGCCTCCGGAACCGGGACGCTGCCAGACCCGCCGACTTTTCAGCCTGCCCCGGTGCCGGCCTTCGACCCGGCCTTCGATATGATGGAGGAGACGCCTGAAGATCCCCTCCCGCCGAACTGGGAGAAGCAATTAGAGGACTGGTCGCCCCTCCTCACGAAGATGGGCTTCAGTTTTGTCGTTGGATTCAGCATTGGCTATATGCTGCTGATCTTTCTGCGCACGACCGCCTTTCTGGCCGGCTTGGTCCTGCTCGCCCTGTTTGGGTTGCAGTACCTCGGGGTGCTGTATCTGGACTGGCAGAATATCGAGACGAGTTATCAGTCGGCCCTGAGCTGGGTGTTGCCCCGGGCGGAGAACTTTCGGGATTTTGTGATGCACAATCTCTCTTCGTTCAGTATGGCGGCGATGGGGATGCTGACGGGTTTGACACGACGCTAAGGCATGGCCAATTTCAAAACGCACCTTGGCGTCGCCGCGGTGGGGAGCGGACTCCTGGCCACGGCCTGCTTGGGCGCGGGGATGAGCAGCCCGCAAGAAGTCGTTACCCTGTCCGTGGTCGGGACGGTCGGCGGGCTCCTGCCGGACATCGATCTCGACCATTCCAGCCCGACCAAGCTGATCTTTACTGCCTTGGCTATTGTGTTTGCCTTTCTGGCCGCGTTCAACCGAGTCGCCAGCTACTCGATTGTCGAACTCTGGATCGTCTGGGGGGTGGTGTACGGCGCGGTCCGCTATCTTGCCCTGGGCGTCTTCTCTGCGCTGACGGTCCATCGCGGCATTTTTCATTCACTCGTTGCCGCCCTCTTCTTCTGGTTCCTGGCGACCAGCCTGAGCTACTCTCTGTTTGCCTTGAGCACCTTGTTCGCCTGGTCCATCGGGTTTTTTCTCTTTTTTGGCTATATCCTCCATCTGCTACTCGACGAGCTTTTCAGCGTGGACCTCTTGAACTCCCGGCTCAAAAGCTCATTCGGGACCGCGCTGAAAATCGCCGATTTTCATAACGCGAGAACCTCTCTGCTCATGACGGCCGCGACGCTGCTCATGTTCTTTTCAACCCCGAGTGCCCAGCCTTTCCTGGACTGGGTCACGAACAAACAAACCTACCTCAATATCGCGGATCGATTTCTCCCCGAAGCACTGTGGTTTGCGCTGTAGCCCGTCCCTCCTCTTGACCCGCTCCAGACGGCAAGCCATCATGCTCCGACCTGTTTTTACCTGAGAGAGCGGGAAGCGACTTTATGCTAGGACTTCCATGTTAGGGCGGCTTGGGGCGGTGTGGGGAATTGGCGGTGTTATCCTCCTACTGGTCTACTCCATCGCCCGCCTCTCCGTCATTACGGTGGATGCCTTTCATTATGAGTTCTCCTGGTACCACTGGCTGGCGCTCGGCCTGAACGTCGTCTGGATGGCTTACTCGGAAGGCTATTACGGCTTTCAGTGCGGCTTCGCACCGCGGCTCGCGGCTCGTGCAAAATACCTAGCGGTCCATCCGAGTCCGCTGTGTGCATTGCTGGCGCCTGCCTTTTGTATGGGCTACTTCTCCATTCACCGGCCCCGACAAATCTCCATCTTCGTTCTCACCGCCATGATCGTCGCCTTCGTCCTGGTCATACCCTATCTGGCTCAGCCGTGGCGCGGCATTGTCGATGCCGGGGTTGTTGTCGGCTTGCTCTGGGGGTTGATCACCATTGTCGTGTTTGCGTTCCGGGCATTTACGTCTGACGATTTTTCGTACTCACCCGAGGTGCCAGGTTACATGCCAGAGTAGCGGCACCATGGGCGCCATTGATCTCATTCTCCCACTTATCTCAATCACTGTTGCCGCTCTTTTGCTACTGCCGGCGGTCAAGGAGAGCCCGGTCTGGAGAGCGAGCGTCACACCGTTGGCCTCAATCATCGGCAGCGGCTTTTTGGTTGTCGCGCCGCTGCTCGCCCTGGTCGTTGGCCGGATCGCTCCTCTGGCGATGTTGGCCATCGTCGTCATTGCCTATGGTCTGGGTGAAATCTCGCGCTTCAATATTCGTCATGGCGAGCCCTTGCTACGCAGCGGCGAAGCGTCGGCCTTGTTGGTGATGACCGAGCGGGTCGCGAATTTGACCCTTTTGCTGGCCTACATCGTATCCGTTGCGTTCTACATAAGATTGCTGGCCTCCTTTGTATTCGGAGGCGTCGGGTTAGACACGGAAATCGGCGCACGGGTATTGACCACGCTGATTTTGATATTCATCGGCTATACCGGTTGGCGTCGGGGTCTGGAGGGTCTGGTCCGTATAGAGGAGTACTCGGTCAGCATAAAGC
The DNA here is from genome assembly GCA_965116085.1 of uncultured Binatia bacterium (SeqCode). Lineage (GTDB taxonomy): Bacteria > Desulfobacterota > Binatia > Bin18 > Bin18 > Bin18. Next base: position 737,252 of record OZ220487.1, on the reverse strand, counting down.
TGGCGATCATCGTGACCTTGCTGTTCGGACTGGCAAGTTACGACGCTTCCGTCGATTTTTCGATTCGTGATTTTCCAGTGTCCTCGTCGTCAACCTGGGAGCAATTTTGCCAACTCGCCGGCATGTTGCTAGTCGTGCAGGGCTTTGAAACCTCACGCTATCTTGGGAGCGAGTTCTCTGCGGAACTGCGCATCAAGAGCATGCGTTTCGTCCAGGTCGTCTCGGGCCTGATCTACGTTTCCTTCATTGTCATGTGCATGCCGCTTCTTCTGGACCTGGACGGTCTGAAAGTAGACGAGACGGCGATTATCGGTCTCTCGGGTCACATAGCCATGGTCCTCCCGGCCATCCTTGTTTTGGCTGCCACCATGAGCCAATTCAGCGCGGCGGTGGCCGATACGGCTGGCGCCGGCGGACTGGTAGAGGAAGAAAGTGGAGGTCGGATATCAGCCCGATACGCCTATGTGGCGGTGATCGGTTTGGGGATCGTTCTGGTCTGGACGACCAATGTGTTCGAGATCATCGCCCTGGCCTCGCGTGCTTTCGCTGCCTACTACCTGTCTCAGGCTCTAACTGCGTTTCAGATTGCTGGCCAGAGACCTGAGGGCCGGCCGCGTCGGATCGGCAGGATTGCCACGGCCCTGGCCGCCGTCCTATTGGTCTGGGTCGTCATCTTTGCCGCGTCCGCAGACTAGGGTCTGTGCACCCTAGCGTCCTACGAGAGGAGTTATGAAGCGGGCGCAGCGTCGGGGGAGTGCGAGCGAGGCCCAGCCGGCCGGGCCTCCGTGGCTCCCCTGCTGCGTAGGAGTTCAGCCGCCGCGTGCGAGGCCTCCGCTCTGCGCCCCGCGGCTCCTACGTCTGGAGCTGGGGGGCTTGGGGCCCCCGGCCGCCCTGCTCATCGTCAGCCCGGAGGGCGGTGAGCCCTGGCCGGGGCGCCCGGCGGACGGTGCGGCGTGGCACTGCAAGGGACGGAGCCAGACGGGCGTCTTGAGCGGCCGGGAGCTCCATCCCAGCCCGAGAACGCGATCCGTAGCATGCATGGGAACAGGCCCTGGTCCGAAGCATCCGTCTTGGACTGACTTTCTCCCCCTCCCCGTACGCCCGGGTGCGGGGGCTTGACAGGGCCGGAGGATTGCGGGCAAAACGACACCTGGCAATGCGACCGGACGGAGGAGACGGGGCATGGCAGGCCCATTGGCGGGGTATCGCGTAATCGATGTGACCCGGATGGTGTCCGGCCCGATGGCGACCCTGATGCTGGGGGACCAGGGGGCGGAGGTCATCAAGGTGGAGCCGCCGGGCACGGGCGACCTGACCCGGGCGCTGGGGGATCCGGGGCGGCCCCTCCCCCCATTGTTTGCGACCCTGAATCGGAATAAGCGCTCGGTGGTGCTCAATCTGAAGGCGGCCCGCGGGGTGGGCCGCCTCAAGGCCCTCGTGGCGGGGGCGGATGTGTTCGTCCAGAACTTCCGCCCGGGGGTGGCCGAGCGCCTGGGGATGGGGGAGGCGGCCCTGCGGGCGGAGAATCCGACCCTTATCTAGGTGTCTCTCAGCGGGGTGGGCGAGAGGGGGCCGTATGTCGGCCAGCGCGTGTACGCCCCGGTCATCCAGGCGTTGTCCGGGCTGGCGGATATGCAAGCGGCCCCGGAGACGGGGCGGCCGCGGATGATGCGGCTGATCATTCCCGACAAGGTGACGGCCCTGACCGCGGCGCAGGCGATGACGGCGGCGCTGCTGGCCCGGGAACGGACGGGGGCGGGGCAGCATGTGCGGGTGGCGATGCTGGACGCGGTGGTGGCGTTTCTGTGGCCTGAGGGCATGGCGCCGTACACTTTTCGGGGGGCGGGCGCCGCTCCGGGCCGGCCCGCGGCCCCGCGGGATCTGATCTTCGAGACGGCGGACGGCTATATCACGGTGGCGGCGGTTTCGGACAAGGAGTGGCAGGGGCTGACGCGGGCCCTGGCGCGGCCGGAGTGGCAGGCCGACGCGCGGTTCGGCACGCCGGGCGGGCGGGTCCACTCTGCGGACCTGCGGGTGGGGATGACGGCGGAGGTGTTGCAGGGGAGGAGTTCGGCCGAGTGGTTGGCTCGCCTTGTGGCGGAGCAGGTGCCGTGTGCGCCGGTCCATCGGCGGGGGGAGGTGTTGACCGACCCGCAGGTGGTGGCCAACAAGCTGATTGTGGAATCGGTCCATCCGCACGCCGGTCCGATGCGGCAAGCCCGGCCGGCCGCGCGGTTCGAGGGCACGCCCACGGATCTGCTGCGGCAGCCGGCCCCCCTGCTGGGCGAGCAGACGGACGAGATTCTGGCCGACCTGGGCCTGTCTGCGGCCACCCTGGCCGAGTTGCGGGCGGCCGGCACGATTGCTTGACCGAAGAGGGTGCATGGTGAAGCAGTAACTGAGATGTAGCGGCAGTCATTCTATAGGCTACTCCAAGACGAGAGCGGCATGGCACCAGAGTTGATTGCTGTCGCCTGCGACCGTGGCGACCTTCGCCGGATTCTCCTGAATGGCAACCGCAGCCTGACCCCGCGTATGGGTCGCCTGGAGGGTCGACTGACAAGCGCGGAACACGGGCAAGCCCACTTGGCGGTGGAGTTACTTGAAGGACTTCGGGAAGCTATCAGCGGCCACCGTTCCGCCTAAGCACCGTCCCCCCTCCCCCGCCTTCGCGGGCGACGTAGGCGTCGCCCCTGCTTAAGCGGAATGCCACAAGCGGCCAGCCTTCCAGAGCAAGCTTAGCAGCACGACCCAAAACACCTGGGCACCAATAGCCGCTGCCCACAGGAACCAAGCCAGTTTGCCGACAAGGGCACACAGCAGCACGAGCAGAGAATAGTCGCGGCTGGTCAGTCCGTCGAGCATTTTCTCAATCCAGACATCTTCCCAGCCGCCACGCATCCGGCCAGCGTCCTCGGTTTTCTCGGCCCGCGTCACCAATGGGAAGGAAATGAACGCGGCCGCGGCCAGTATTCCGCCGAGCAGCGGAGCAGCGGCTAGTCCATCTTGTTTCCACACTGCCACCCCGACTCCGAGAAAAATGGCAATATGGACTACCGTATCCAGAGTGATATCGAGCCACTCTCCCAGCGGTGATTCCAGCATTTTAACTCGTGCGACCTCGCCGTCTACGCAATCAAGGACCGTCGAGCACTGCAGGAGTAGCGCCCCTATCACCGACCCGCCATAGCTGCCGAGCAGGAAGCAACTCGCGCCCAGCAGTCCGGTCAGAGATGAGAGAATGGTAATCTGATTGGGTGTCAGCGGGGTGCGAAGGAAAAGGCGGGTAAGCAGTCGAGAGCACCTGCGATTGAGATAGGTGTCAACCAGACCGTCACGCGGATTTTCCAAGGTGAGGAGAAAAGCTCTCTCAACCGCACCACAGTCGTCCTGTTGGGTCAAACGATACAAGAAGTGCTGACCGGGAGACCGCACCGGAAGCTGTTCCATGTACTCCTGCGACAGGCTGCCCTCCTGCGTCCAGGCCGTCAGCAGGGAAGATATCTGCGCAACAGGGACAACCGCTAGGCTTGCATGATTGGAGCCGCCGCGTACCTGCCAGCCATCCTCGTATGTTTTCCCTATGTCCTGAATCAGGGTCGGACGGAAGAGCGTATCGCACGAAAAAATCAGACCGTACCCTCCATCGGAAGGGGGACCTGTCGTCAACGGACCGTGCGGTGTGACCCACACCATGTTTATGGTGAGGCGTGGGTCATTTCCCATCAAGCGTTGCAGGGCTGTCGCTTCCTCCCGGTGAGCCAATATGTAGCAGACCCGTGCGCCCGCTCGCTGGGCGGTCAGCAGCGCCCGTTTCAATAGCGAGAGTCCGCCAAGACGTGTCAGTGGAGAGGCGGAATCCGCTCCTCCGGTTGAGATCACAGCGGCATGAACCATACGTGATCCAAATCGATACATTCGTCCGCCGCTGCTGGCAAGCAGGGCCGAGAGCACTCTCGATTGCCTCCGCCGACTTGAACGCCTAGGATGCACTCAGAATGAGTACGGAACGGTCTGATATGAAGCACTGGTATGCGGTGTTTTGCTTGGCCGCGTATGGGTCGGGTGGCCTGCTCATGGGCGCGTGTGCTACGGAGAAAAAAGATTTTATGGCTTCGGCAAGAGAGCTTGAAAGCCGGACCTTGTTTGCCCCGGCCATGAAGGAGTACGAAGAGGCCATCAAAGAAACCCCCGATAACGCCGAAGCCTATTACCGCATTGGGGCGTTGGCCAACGAACTCGGCAATACGGAGTTTGCGGCGCAAAAGTTTCGTCAAGCCCTGAATATCGATGCCAACCATCCGGGCGCGAAGCGAGCGATGACAGCCTACCATATCAACCGTGGGACCATCGCCCGGCAACACGGCCGGCTGAGTGCAGCCCGCAGCGAACTGCAAGCCGCGGTGCGGGTTGACCCACACTCAAGCGTGGCCCAGCTTGAGCTCGGACGGGTCCACGAAGCAGAGGGCCGCCTCGACGAGGCCCTGCAGGCCTATATCGCCTCGGCTGCGGCCGACCCGCACAATATTGATACCCAACTAGCACTGGGGCAGGGTTATCTCGCCCAAAAGCAGTACGCTGAGGCCGTGACGGCACTGAGGGCGGTGCTGAATGCCAATCCGGCCAGGGCGGAAGCTTATACCGGGCTGGGAGAGGCCTATTTTCACCAGGGCAAGAAGCCGGCAGCCCAGCAGTCCTTTGAGCAGGCCATTCGACATTACCTGCTCGCCGGGCGGCGCGACTTAGCCAAGCAGGTCCAGGAGAAGGTGGACGCCTTGAGAGCGATTGGCGGAGAGTGAGGCGTGGAGAACGACGAGTTTTTCCTTGCCCGCCGCAAGCCCGGCTCACGCCCAAGTTCTCCGTATGTTCCGCTCGCGTCATGCCGGACATAATCTGGCCTCCAGATGGTGGTGGGGCGGGGAGGCGAGATTCCCGCTCGCACGCGGGAATGGGCGACACGGAATCGTGAATTGCTCCAGCCACTAATTACTCTTCTCTCTCCGTTCCGGGGCAATGTCTTCGAGCGTACGGCCGCTAGTCTCGGGAGAGACCAAAGCGACCGATACCGGAGTGAAGGGTATAACTCAGGGCCAGGGTCGAAGTCGCGGGCCAGCGCGACTGATGCACGCCGTACAAGACCGATTCGAGCATCAGCCCGATACTCCCTCCCACTGTCGCAATAATCACTCGTACTCCAGCGGCCGTTGAGCGGTAGGAGGTCGGGAAGAGATCGGAGCCATACGCGGCCAGCACGACATTCACGCCGAGCAGGGTGAAAATCATCTATAACAACCCAACTCGGAATTACGAATAGGGCCGGGACATTGTAGTAGGCCATGGTGAAGGTCGCCTGCCCGATCAGAAAACCAGTCGTTACTTTCTTCCGTCCGATGCGGTCGCTCAGCCAACCGGCGAACGTGTTGCCCGCAATCGCAAACGCCCCAGCCCCAAACGTCATCGGGCCTACGCCGCCTGGTGTCCGGCCGTGAACGTCCTGGAGATATTTGGGGCCGAAAAAAAGATGTGTCACCGACTCCGCTACGGCAACCACAAACAAGACGCTGGTCGCGGCCAGCAGGCGGCCCGGATACATAGACACGAGATTCACCAAGGGCTGAAGCATGGTGTCCGTGCGCTGCTGGCGATGGGTTTCGAATCGAGCCGTTTCGGGTAGGACCCGGCGCCAGTAGGCCAGCAGCGACAGGGGACCCAACCCTACCGGGTACAGACCTCGCCAGCCATTTTCCATATGTCTGACCTGGGCAATAGAGCAACACGGCCAGTCCTGCGTCCGCCGACTGGATGGCGGCTAACGCCCCAACTCCCCAACCCCGGACTTCAGGGTCAAATTCCTCGGCAATGACGACGGCCGCCAGCAGTGACTCGGCCACGGCAGAGGTCCTAGCGAAAAACTGGCAGATCACAAAGGTAGTGGCATTGGGCGAATAAAGCGGTGTCCCTGTGAACAGGGTATAGGCCAGAATGATGAACAACAGCACCCGCCGGCCTATACGACCGGAAACTAGGTCGTGTGCCCATAAGGGGTTTCTTCTTTATGGAAGCGGTGATTCCAGCTCCCGCCTTCAGGGAGCGAGGAGAGGGGCCGGTCCGATCGGACGGCTTTCGCATGGCGGGTGAGCGAGCCGTGGCTGCCGCACAAGCCGCGGGGCGTGCCGCGGATGGACGCCCGGCGGGTGTGGAACGGCCTTCGGTATGTGCTTCGCCCGGGGGGCCGGGGCGTGCCCTGCCGGGTGGCGCCGGGCCTTAGACGCCCGGCGCCACCCGGGGCACCCGCGGGCGCAAGCAGGGGGGCTGGGAGCGGGTGCGGGCGGCGGTGGGGGAGGCTGATGACGGCAGGGTGCAGAGGAGCGCCCGTGCGAGCGGCCGGGGTCATCCGCAGGCGGCGGGAGCAAAAACGGGGGGCCGGAGCGTGGCAGGGGCCGCTCCCGTGGCGGCCGGACCACGAAGAGCCCCGCCGGGGCGGACGTTCCCGGCCTGCCGCTCCGCTCTGCCCGCCGCCCCGGCCCGCCTTCGCCCCCCCTTGTCTCGAGTGCGACACCGGCTCGACCGCGCCTGCCACACGCTCCCGCAGTGCCGCCGCGCCCCCCGCTACGAAAAGCGCGCGGCCCACTGCCTCGCCCTGAGCAAGATCGCTACGGGCAGGCTCTGGCTACGCCCTTATGAGTCCACGGCCTAATCTTTATTATGAGGACAGAGCCCAGGGTCTGTCACCACTATCGCAAGGCATCAATGATGAGGGCGAAGACGCTGCATCCGAGGAAGAGCATGTCGCGTTGCTCGCATCGCGTGAAGAGGCGGCGGAACCCCTGCAATCGACGAAACACCCGCGCGATTGCATTGCGCCGCGTGGACAGCTCCCGGGCAGACGCCCAAGGGCTCACCCGGCTCCGTCGCGGCGGCCCCACGGGCGCCTACCCCAGTGCCACGGCCAAGGGCCGCGGCTGGGCGCCCGCGGACGCCCGGGCCCTCAGCACCGCGGGAGGAGCGGGGGGCGGGCCCCGGCGAGAGTGCGCAGGCGAGCGCCGGGCGATCGTCCGCGGCACCCCTAGGCAGCGTGGGGGTCCAGCCGCCTCGGGAGCGACCGAGGGATTGAGGACCGGTTGTTTTCGCGCTCCCGTGCCGGCGGGAGGGACCTGGACGAGGGGGCGAGCGATCGGGCCTCCAGCGTGAGGCGCCCGCTCTGTTCCCGGTGCAAATCGCGCAGACCCGGGCGAGCCCCCCGGGTTGCGACCCGCGGGGCAGCCGGGGGGAGAGGGGGGGGGCCAAGTGCCAAAGCGGGCCGGCAACCCGCGCCCTGTGCCGCCCTGCGCGGCGACCGACCAGAGGGCGTTGAGTACGGGGCGAGGGGAGAGGCGGACCGGGCCGCGCGGCACCGGGAGAGGGGGCGCGCTCCGGGCGTAGTGAGCTTGCGTGAGGTCCATACAACGAGGAGACCAGAATCATGCACATTAGTGTGAACAGTCCCTAGTCACCTGAATCTCAAGTTCGCAGCATCAGTTGTGTTCGACGCGGCAACAGAAGCGCTGGGCGGCGGCGCGGATGGCGGCGGCGGATTGGGTCCACTTGCAGGGCGTGGGAGTTTCGTTGGGGGGGGTCGAGGCAGGCCCGGAGGGCGGGGGCGAGTGGCAGGGGCGAGCGGGGGCCGCCCCGCGGCAACGGCTTGCGGGGCACCGCGGCGCCCCCGCGCGCGCCCGGGGGGATCCAGGAGGCGGAGGGCGGCGGGCAGTGGACGGGCCAGGGCGGGTGCCGGGCCCGTCCACTGCCCGCCGCGGGTTTATGGGGGGCGGAGTGGTCCCTGGCGCTATGGCTAGCCCGCCCCTCGGGGACCTGGCGGGCGCTCCCCTTGAGGACGGCGAGGACCGCCTTGGCCCGGGGGCGCCGCTAGCACTGGCCGAGGCCCGCGCCGGGGGCGAGGGCGCGCGCGGCGCACAGCGCGGGGGGGCCGGGGCGCGGGGCATCGTGGGGGCGGGCGCGGGCCGGGCGCGGGCGTTTCGCGTCGACACCCAGCCCCCGCGCGCGGGCCGGCGGCGACAGCGAGAGCCCGACGAGGTCCCGGACCTGGTCTACGCAGGGCGGGGCGCGGGAGCGCGTGACGGGCTCGCCGCGGGGCGGCGGCCGGCCGCTCGCTCCCCGCGGCGCCCCGCGCGGCCGCGAGGCGGCGTGGCCGCCCCGACCGCGGCTCGTCGCGAGGCCCGCGAGATGCTCCCGCACGACACGGCGCCGCCCTTGCCCCCCCGTGTGCTCCTGCCCGCCCCGCGCGCCCGCCCCTGCCGGGTTGCCCAGACCCGCCGCGCCACGCCGAATCAGGCGGCACCCATCCGCCCGCGCCCGCGCCATCCGGGGGCGACGAACCGGCGCCGCCAGAGACGACCGGGCCGCATCCCTCCAGACCCGCACCACCACGGGCCGGCCCAGACCGCGGGGCAGCGCCCAGGACCTCCGTGTGCACATTCCGACCGCCCTCAGACAATCATGCCTACTTCAGTTCCAGGGGACTAGGGCGACGCCAAAGGCCGACAGCGCCCCAAAACAGACAGTGGAGCCAAGATACCGAGTTGGTCTTCGGCAATCCTCAGTCCGGCCCGTATCTGTTTGAGGGACAGGGTGAACAGGTACAGGCCCGGACATCTCAAAAGAAAGAAGCCGCCGCCACTGGGCCCAGAACGCGCCACTGTCGGTGGGTGAGGGGATGCGGGCGACCCAGAAACAAAGCGATTCGCAGCCAGCCGGGTCGATAGCTGCGGTCCGTCCCAGAAAACAGGTCCGTTTGGTGGGAGGTCGGATCAGACGTGGAGTCAAGCTTTCGTCCGCTAGCCTAGACGCAAGAATGAGGCTGGGCTAGGGGTTCTGCAACCTGACCTTTAGTAGGGAACGCCTCGAAAATGCTAAAGGGGGAAACGTCATTCGATGGGGCGCGGCTGTGGGAAAAGCACGATGCTCGCCGCGCTTGCTACCGTGTTCATAGCGGGTCCGCTCAGAGTTCCCAGGGGCGAGTTCCTGGTGACAGTGCAGACCTATGAAGCGGGCAGAATAATCTACGACCACGTGCTGAGCTTCCTGGGGTCAACGGAGGGCTTTCGGGTGTGGGACAGCGCGAAGCTGGCGCGGATACGGCATCGGGAAAGCTTGGCGATGGTCCGGGTGTGCCATGTGTGCCCGGCAATCTGCACGGCTTGGCGCCGAATTTCACCATCTGCGATGAGGGCAGTCAGTGGCCGGTCGGGGAAAGCGACCGGGTCTACTCCGTGCTCCGGACATCCGCGGGAAAACAGGCATCCAGCACATTCATCGCGATTGGCACGCGGTCCGCCGACGCGGGGCATTGGTTCAGCAAGCGCTGGATGGGGGGCGGATTGGAGTCGGGTCTATGCGGGCGACCCGGACAAGCTGTTTGCGATGAAGTCCATCCGGGCCGCGAACCCCACCTTGACCATATGCCGCTCTTGAAAAAAGAGATAGTGAGGGAACGGGCCGAGGCCCAGGCAGATACGGCGGCCCTGCCACGATATTTGGTGCTCAGGCTGAATTTGGGCGTCCTGGATGCGCCGGGCGACGAACCCTTATGCGCGCCCGAATCCTGGGTCGCCATTGAGACCGACAGGCTGCCCGACCGCGGCGGGGGCCGGTGCTGGGTCGGTCTCGATTTGGGCGGTTCTAGCTTGATGAGTTGTGCCATCGCGCTGTTCGAGAGCGGCAGGGTTGAGAGTTTTGCGGGCTTCCCGGACACACTGCCGTTGAAAGAACGCGAACGAGGGGGACAACGTGTCCTACTACCGCGAACTCGTTTTGCGGGGGGAGCTCAAGCTGTATCCGGGCCGAACAACCCCCGTAGTGCCGTTCCTGGCAGACTTGGTGCGTGCGCTTAAGGAAGTGAATGTCTGTGCGGTTGGTTTTGACCGATACCGACGGGCCGAGGCACTGGATTTTTTCAATGAAGCCGGGGTGCGATCTGCACCGACAGCTAGACCGCAAGCGATGGGCGGCGGCGCGGCGGGCGGTGTTCCGGCGGGCGGGCGAGGCCCCCAGATACGAGCAACGCGGGCGGCTCTCGGCGCGCTTCCAAGTGGACCATCGGACCCCTTTACACCGCGGTGGCGACCCCTACTCGCTCGAAAATCTGGCGTTGCTATGCTCCGCGTGTCACGCGGAAAACCGTCGAGGAGAGCCCGTCCCCGGATTTGACCGAATGTGGCAAATGGGGGCGGCGCGAAAAAACGGCTTCCATATTTTCCGTATGCGGGCCGCCCTCGCCCCGGTAAATACCCAGGCATAGCTGGTAAATGCGCGGTTCGGGTGGCACATGGGAGATATGGCAGAAGACTGGGAAGTCGCCTTTGCGCGCTTGGAGGGACGATGAACACCATGCAGGCCGAATACAAGACGGACATTGTCATGCTGGCAAAGGAGATAGCGGACGGACGCGCGGAAGCATCCAAGGATATGGCGGATGGACGCGCGGAGGCATCCGCGCGCGAGGTGCGCTTGATGCGGTGGATGGTCGGTATCGTAGGTGGCATCGCGGCCTTGGCGCTGGGAGTGGCAAAACTCATTTTTGGCTAGCCCCTTTCCCCGGACTCTTGTCAGATAATCTCCCAAGGACCCGTAATCGTAAGCACATAAAATCACGACAGATTTCATCTTGTCCGGCTAGCGCTTTTTTGTAAATCGCGCTGCACTGGAGGACTGAAGGGCCGATATGTCTGCCTCCCCGGCGGGTTGCTTGATGAACTCGCCCGGACATGGGTTGGCCCCGCCCCTCCCCCCCCCCAGGACGAAATCAAGGGCCGACCGATGACCGAAGATACGCGGCGCGTCCTGGGCGCACTCAGGACGGTCTGCGCTATCAATGCGCCGGGCGTGGATTTGGTCGCCGTGCGGCCCTCTCGGCTCCGTGAGGCGGGGGAGCAAACCAACCGCGAAGCGCGGAAGCTCACGACCATGTGGGTGCCTGAGCTCGTTCGGCATCTGGCGGGTCTCTCGGTGAAGGCTGAGGATAAGGACGGCACGCTGTGGCTCCGGCTCAAGGATGGGGAGCGCACCGCGGCCGCCAGCGTGCCGACTCACGTCTCTGACAACAAGGGCAACGCGCGGGGGCCGGAACACATACTGAAACTCTTTGACCGGGCGACCACCCAGGACCAAGGAAACTGATATGGCAATCGTAAATCTGAGAAGCCGGGGCGGTCCGCTCCGTACCAAACGGGCGGTGACTATCGCAAGCGTGGACATTGAGATTCCGTCGGGGAGTCTGGTTGAGGTCGTGACCCCCGCATCGGGTGCGAATCTCACCTACCGACCGCTGGAAAACACGGACGCGGACGGCGACGTGACCGAGCAACTGGATGCGGGCCGCTTCCCTGCGGTGTGTGGGGTGCCTATTGCGGTCCGCACCATCCGCGGCGCAAGTACAGTAACGCAAGTCTACATAGGAGAGTTGTAATGGACCGGAAGCAACAGCTGGAAATCCGAGCGAGTGAAATCCGCGGAGAGTTGAGAAGACTCTCTGAAATCGACCCGGACAAAATCATGGACAAGGATCGGACCGTACTTGATGACTTGAAGCAAAAGTTGGGCGACACGGAAAAGCAAATCCAAGCCGCCATTCTCGCCGACCAACAGGCGGCGGCCCGCCCGATTGAGGGAAGCGAGGGCCGCGAATTGCGGGCGCTCCAACGGCAAGCCACGATTGGCCAGTATGTCGGGCCGTTCCTGGCCGGGCGTGAGGTCGAAGGTCCGGCGCTGGAACTCCGCTAGCATCGCAATTTGGATGTCGGCCAAATGCCTATCGACTGTCTGATTCGGCATGATGAGCCGGAAATCCGGCAAGACGTGGCCACGAATTTGACCGTGGCCGGCGGCTAGGCGCAAGACGCGATTTTAGAGCGGATGTTCATCCGCTCTCTGTCCAAGGAGTTCATCAACAAGGTTGACTGCATGCCCGGCGTTGGCCTCAACAACATCCAAATGGAGTAGGGTCCGCTCGGCAAAGCGACGGCGTGGCACAAAGCGCTCTTCTTGGGTGCCACATGCCAGCAGGGTCGGCACCTGATTGGTGTTCATCAATGCCGGGTCGACCGGGTCGGCGAGTGAGGTATAGCGTGCCGTGTAGGCTACTCCGAGGGGATCGTGGTGCGTCGCATCCGTGCACAGCCCCTGTCTGAGTTCCGGGGCGAGGCGCCGCGCATTCTTCGGATGGACGGCGATTCTTTCCAGCGCGGCGGCCCCATCGCGTTTCACCAGCGCGATTGGTTTGTCGGCTTCCGGTCGGACCTCTTGCACCCAGTCCATACTGCTGAACGCGGTCGAGGAATTGGTCACCAGGTGAGCCAGGATCCGGTTCGGATAGACCAGGGCATAGCGGAGAGTCAGGCCGGCTCCAAGCGACTGACCAACAACAAGCCAGTCTGCCAGCCGAGCGCTTCCCGGATGCGTTCAAACGCTTCGACGTAGCGCTCTGGAGCGTACTCGTGATGAGTGTGGGGAGCGGGTGAGCGGCCGTGACCGAAGATCTCAGTCGCAACCGGGCGGCACACCGTAGACAGAGTCTCCAGATTGAGCAGCCACTGTGCCCGGCTTGAGAGAAAGCCGTGCAGCATCAGCGCATACGGTCCTTGTCCAGCCCGGACTTCGTAGTACGGTAGCAACATGGGCGGTGTTCTTGACACGAATGCGGGCAAATGAGATATGAGGGCCCCGGTCTGCTCGAAGGTTCCTGTGGCTGGTATGCTCTATTGCCGGACGGGTGATTCGGGCGACTGCGGACAGACGCCAGGACGCCCTTCCTGCCGAGTAATGATCCGGCAACTCCTCAATCTGCTCCAGGTTCACCGCGTTGAGCAGAAAAGTGCGCTTTTTATAATACCGCGGTCCTCCAAAGTGCAGCGGCAGCCCTTTGGCGGCGGCACTTTGTCTATATTTTATGATGGAGACCGGTCCGGTGGCGAAAAGAAAGCGCCCAGAATGGTGGAGTACCGTCGGCACAGAGTTGCCCGCCAGTCCCGCCTCAACATCCCGGATATGCATCTTCCATGCTTCGCCAGCCAGACCGACTTCAAAGTACGAGTACAGCTCGCCGGTCTCATCGTCTGGACGAATTCCCACACCAGTCAACCGTATCGGGACGCTCTCCGCGGCTACGCTGAGCGCGTCGGACAACTGGAGAAGGGTGGTGGACCGCCCACAAGCGGTCGGCCGCATACGTCCTCTGTGTTTTCGGCGTCCACCTGGTGAAGACGGCCGAAGGGCGGCGAGGAAGTATGGAAATACTCTGGTCACCTACATGGATTTTGCTACAAGGCAGAATGAAGGATACGAGCAAGGAGCGACAGCAGCCATGAATACGGAACAGATCAAGAGTTCTCTCAATACCGACGGCGCGGCCATGCTGTATTGGATTTGTCTGATGCTCGGCGTCTTCATGTGGACGATCGGCGAACTCGCCACCACCTCGCACCTCCGGCAGATATCACGCGATGTCGAGGAACTGAAAGCCCTGGTGGAGGAGGTCCAGGAGCAGACCGAATGTGTAGAGATGGCGAACGGGACCGACCCTAGGCACAATGTCTCCAGCCGACCGCCGACAATATGAGAAAGACAGTCCCGTCATTCATCTCTTGATTCGCTTCTCTTTGCTGATAGCCATCTCGGCACCGACGTCACTGTCGACAGCCTGGTCTCGGGGGGCCGCGTGGCCAACCTGAGCATCGCCACCGACGAGTCCTCCATCGACAACACCGGGAACCGGGTGGACCGTACCGAGTGGCCCCGGACGGTGATCTTCCAGCCCGTCCTGATCGACATGCTGGTCCAAGCACGCCAGGAAGGGCCGGCTGGTCTACATCGCCGGCAAGATGCAGACCCGGCGCTGGCGCAAGGACGGCGAGGACTCGGACCGCTTCTCCACCGAGATATTGCTGGTGCCCGGTGGCCGCATCCAGTTCCTCGACCAGCCGAACGGCGCGGCGACGCCCGAGGGCCAGGCGTCGGCGAACGGTCCGGCCGCGCCTGCCGCCAGTGCTCCCACGCAGGCCGACGGTCCCGACGACGAGATTCCGTGCTAGAGCAGAATCCGATCCTGTTGGGCGGCATCCCGCGGCGTTGAAGGCGGTGTGGCCTTCTGGGGGAGAGCCGGGTGGTGAGAGGTCGCCGCTGGCGGTCCCCAAGCCGGCGCCGGTGCTCGCGGCGGCCTGTCGGCGGCGGGCCTGACGCGGGGCGTAGGCCAGGGCGCGGGGAGTGCAGGTGGGGCGGTCTGGGGGCCGGACGAGGCGCGGGGCGCCGGCGCCCTCCATGCTCTTGCGGGCCGTGGGCCCCGTGTGGCGGGAGCGGGTGTCCAGGCCGCCGCGGGTGCCGGGGCGCAGTGCGGGGGCGGAGCCCTCCTTGAGGTAGGGCTCGCAGGCGTGTCGGTCGAGAGCGCCGGGCCGCCCGACGGGGGCGATCCGGCCGCGTCGCGTGAGGCCGGCGACGCAGGGGGTGGTGTGCCCGTGTCCGGGGGGCCATGTTGGTCTTGGCCCCGGGCTCGGCGAGGACCACCCCCCGGGCGGGGTCAAGACCGGGTTGACGGGCGCGCCCGGCGGGCCGCGGGTTCCGCCCGCCCGGCCGGGCAGGCGCCGCCGCGGGGCTGGGCTTTGTTGTCGCGGGAGGCCGGGGTGCACAAGGAAGCGCTGTATCGACCCGTAGCTGAAGAACGGTAGAAGGAGGATTTTGATCAGGTGGATCCGGTCAAGTCATTGATTTTGGCGATATTTGGTTTTGGTTTTACGGGTCTTGAAAGGGATGTAGTGGAACATTTTGGGGATTTTGGGTCTATTTGTCTTGATTCTGCTCGCATCCGTGTGGACAACGGTTCCATGTTGGTGCGCGAGAAGATGGCGCTGTCGGCGACGATCCGGTCAAGGACGGGGCGATTGTTGCCGTCCCGGATCGAGTGCGTCGCGACCAAGCCGGCCCGGGCGATTCCGCTTCCGCTCACCAGCGCGCCAGCCTTGGCAAACCAGTAGCAGGCCGGATCGGCGGAGGCCGGCACCGAACCCCGATAGGCTCGGCGCAGACGTTCGGTGTATTCGTGGCCCAGACCGCCCCGCATCATCCGGTCCCCCAGAAACGGTGGGTTACCGATCACGACATCGGTCTTCGGCCAGTCCGGCTCGCTCCCGTCCGGCGCGAGGATCGCGTCGCGGCATTCGATGGTATCGAGCGGCTTGAGAACCGGATTGGTCGAGGCGCCGAAGCCGTTGCGCCGCATCCACTGGATTTCACCGATCCACACCGACACGCGGGCCAGTTCCGCCGCATAGGCGTTGATCTCGATCCCCTTCACATTCGCCGGGCCGACTGCCGGGAACCCGCGCGGGAGGCCGAGTGCCTCCGCTTCGAGCTGGCCCCGGTGCTCGATGTCCTTGAGCTCATGCAGCGCGAGATACAAGAAGTTGCCCGACCCGCAGGCCGGGTCGAGCACGGTGAACGCCCGCAGCCGTTCGAGGAAGGCACGTAGCTTGTCGTCCGTCCGGCGCCGCCGCCGTGTCCGGGCCGCTGGCGACCCCGCCGCGTCGGCGCGCTCGACCAGGGTCGCGATTTCTGTCCTCGCCGTGTCCCACTCCGCGAGCAGCGGCCGGACCACCACCGGCTCGACGATGCGCATGATCTTGTCGCGGTCCGTGTAGTGCGCCCCGAGTTGCGAGTGTCTGTCCGGGCCGAGGCCGCGCTCGAACAGCGTACCGAGGATCGACGGGTCGATCTCCGACCAGTCGAGCGCCGCGGCCTTGCGTGCCGTCTCGATCCCCGCGCGGTCGAGGGGCAACGCCGCGTCGTCGTCGAACAACCCGCCGTTGAACCAGGCCACCGCCTCGAACCCGCCATTGCGGCCCACTGCCATCGCGCCGAACAATCGCGCTGCATGGTCCGCGAACCTGTCGGGATCGCGCCGCGTGCGTTCCAGCAGCCGGGTGAACATGTTGCCGGGCAGCAGGTCCACATCCTCCGCGAACCTGCAGAACACCGGACGGTTGACGAAATGCGCCACCGCCTGCGGATCGTGGCCCCGCTCGCGCAGGCCCTGCGCAAGCGCCGCAATGTCGCGGCGGGCGAACAGGTACACCTGACCCCTCTTCGGGAGGGTCTCACGGCCTGTGATATCCACTATCCATCAGGTGGCAAGCATCCGAGCATGATGCGCCTGTGGCTTGCGAGGGCTGGCGTCTTCATCGGCAGCCGGTGGCAAATCAATGAGCGCCGGATTGAAGAAATCCTTGGCACCAACCCGGACGCGTTCGCAGTTTGGGGCAACCTGACCGCTGAGCAGAGAGCCTTCTTGAGGGCTCTTGCGAACATGGGGACGGATGAGCCGCAACCCGCGAATGCGGTTGCGAAGCTTGCCACGGCGACCTCCGGCGTGAAGTTTCCGGAAAAGAGCCTGCCGAAGCTGGTTCTCAACGATTTGGAGGATGCAGGATATATCACCACCGAAAAGACCACGACTGGACGGGGCGCCAAGCCCTTTCAGGTGGTGCCCACGGAAAAATTGATCGCGGATGTGGTTGAACCGCTTCTTGAGCAGCTTCGGGAACAGACCGATCCGAAGCTCTTGGCGCTATTGCGAACACCGCTTTCCACAATACTGAGAGAGATGAATGGCAAGGATCGCTATCGGGCCGGGCTTGCGCTTGAAGCGCTCGCCTTCAAGATCATGCGGCTCCTCGACATGACCTATGTTGCGACCCGGTTGCGCGTCAATCAGACGGGCGGTGCGGAGGTCGACCTGATTTTCGAGAGCGCCTGCCTGGTGTTTTTTCGCTGGCAAATCCAGTGCAAGAACACCGCGCGCGTGTCGCTGACGATATCGCGAAGGAGGTGGGTCTTACCCAATTCCTGAAGAGCACTGTGATTGTCATTGTCACTACCGGCGAAGTGGGCACCGAGGCCCGGCGGTACGCCAACAGGGTCATGGCCGACTCGAACCTTGCGATTGTCATGCTGGACGGCGTGGACTTGGCGGCAATAAGCGAACAGCCGGCAGCAATATTGCGAGCATTCGAATGTGAAGCACACCGCGCCATGAACCTGAAGAAACTCGATCTCCCGGGAGGCGGACGATGACAACCAACAAGCCCCCTTGCGTATTCCATCGAACTGCCCTTGGCCGTGTTTACCACGGCGACAGTCTGGATGTGATGAAGGCCCGGGAACCGGCCTCTGTCGCCCTGGTCATGACGAGCCCCCCGTTCGCCCTGACCCGCAAGAAGGGCTACGGAAGCAGACAGGAAGATGACTATCTCGAATGGTTTCGAGGTTTTGCAGAGCAATTTCACCACATTCTGAAGGAGGACGGAAGCTTGGTGATCGATCTGGGCGGCGCATGGAAGCCGGGCGTGCCTGTGCGCAGTCTCTATCATTTCAAGCTGCTGATCATGCTATGTGAGGAATACGACTTTCATCTAGCCCAAGCGTTCTACTGGTGGAACCCGTCCAAGCTCCCCACGCCGGCGGAATGGGTCAATGTACGGCGAATCCGGGTCAAGGACGGGGGCAATACCGTGTGGTGGCTGTCCAAGACGCCTTGGCAACGTGCGAGCAATCGCCGGGTCTTGCAGTCCTACAGCGACAGCATGAAGACCTTGTTGAGCAACGGCTACAAGCCAATGCTGCGCCCGTCCGGGCATGACATCAGCAACAAGTTTTCCATTGACAATGGTGCCGCGATCCCCCCGAATCTGATCGCTATTCCCAATACCGAGAGCAATAGCAGTTACTTGCGTTACTGCAAGATGATCGGGATCAAGGCACCTCCCGCGCGTTTTCCATCTGCGTTGCCGGAGTATTCCGTCAGGATGGTCACCGATCCGGGCGAGGTGGTGCTGGATCCCTTCGCTGGAAGTTGTGTCACAGGCGAGGTCGCCGAACGGCTTGGCCGTATGAGTATGCGCAGAAATCGTCGAGTCGTATCTACGCGGCGCGATGGGAAGGTTTGGGCAGACCACTGAGACGCCGAAGGCGGGAAGTCCGAAGAAGAACGCTGAGGGATACTATCGCATTCCACACCCTGGGCTGCTTTGGAATGGGCGCGCGGATGATGACGAAGAACCGCTTCCCGAGGATGGAGGCCGCCGGCGCGCAGCCGCAAATCTATTGTAACGTCGCCGTCCAGCAAGTCACCGAAAGAACCGACGCTTTGATGTGGACGGGGCCGATATGCAGAACCGGCGCACGGTTCAGATGTTTGTTTCGACCGTGACGCGCACCCTTATTTCGGCGGCGGACGCCGGCCGAGGCCTGGCGGGGCGAGACGCCTGTGGATATGATGGACAAGCCGCTTCGCCTTGCCCACATCTCCACAGGCGCAACAGCAACGACAGGAGGATCGATTCAAGGGAGTTCGGGGGGCCTGAGCTTCAAACGAAATACACCTTAAATCAGCCGCCAAATCAGCCGCCAGGCTGTCCGGCGAACCGGGGCCACCTCAAGCCCTCCTACAAAATCAGAGTTTCGTTTGCGATGTTTGTTGCGTTTGCGTCGTTTATGGCCCATATTCTCGTGGAAAGGAGATTGGCCATGAACCTTGCCGTCTTAAAGGAAGCTGAGTTGGCTATGCCGACTGATAAGGAGGCAGCGCTTGCGGCTGAGACTGGCCGTCAGATTGCCTCCATCATTAGTAGCGCGGAGACCGTGCCGGTGCATTTTGGGCCAAAGAGCGCTGTGAACGTCGAGTTGCCGGTAGCGGCGGTGCGATTACTCCTTGATATCCTGGAGCAGATGGCGCGTGGCAATGCGGTGACACTGATGCCTGTGCATGCCGAGCTGACAACTCAACAGGCGGCCGATCTTCTTCATGTATCGCGGACGCATCTTGTTCAGCTGCTTGACGAGGAGAAGATTCCGCACCGGAAGGTCGGCACTCACCGGCGGGTGCGTGCAGAGGATATTCTTGCCTACCGGCGAGAGTCCGAACGTGCGCGACGTGAAGCGCTCGATGAGCTTACGGAACTTGATCAAGAGCTTGGCCTTCAATAGCGGATGGACCGGTTCACTGCGTTTCTGGATGCCAACGTCATCTACCACGCTGGTCTTCGAGACGTCCTTCTCCGGCTCGCCGATCGCAATCTCTATCGCGCTCGCTGGAGTGCTATGGTCCATGAAGAGTGGATTCGAAACGTACAAAAGGACCGGCCCGATTTGAGCGCCGATCAACTTCAACGAACTCGGAACACGATGGACCGTCATTTTCTGGATGCATTGGTGGCGGGTTCGAGCCGCTCGTCGAAGGCCTGAGCCTACCAGATCCAAGCGACCGGCATGTTCTAGCAGCCGCAATCAGGGGCCGCGCCGACGTCATCGTCACGCAGAACTTGAAGGACTTTCCGCAAGAACAACCCGATCCCTATGAGATCGAAGCCCAGCATCCGGATGATTTCGCCCTCAGCCTGTTTGATCTTTATCCGGGAGCCGTCCTCGGAGCCGTTCGAGACCACAGGGCTGCGCTGCGCCGCCAACCGCGAATCCCTGAAGAGCATCTCGAAGCTTATGAAAGGATGGGCATGACTAAATTCTTCTCGGCACTCCAGGATTACTCGGATGTCTTGTAGGACCGGTCTTTTGGCGAAGGTTGATTCCCATCTGTCTATGGTTTGTCGGTATCGCTTGCAGTCTGGACCTGCCGCTCAGAGAAAACCGCGTTTCTCACAACCCTCCCGATATTCCTAGATAAAATGTCAAACGCCTCCTCAATCAACTGGACTAACGCTTCGGTAAGGGCATTTGCGAAGGACGCAGACCCGCTCGCCGCGATAGAAGAGGCAGCGCGCGCTCGTGTTGAAGGCGCGCGAAAAGGGTTGGGAAGGCCCACCATTCAACCCTCTTCGCATCGCCGAAATGCTTGAGGTACAGATCGAGGCCAACTCAAGCGTAGCAGACGCACGCCTGGTGGCGACTGATAGCCGCCCAAAGATCGAGTTCAATCCTCAGCAACCGTGGGAGCGGGTGCGGTTCTCAGTCGCTCATGAAATCGCGCACCTGCTCTTCCCTGACTAGGGCCTGTTACCACTATCGCAACGCATTGATGATGAGGGCGAAGACGCTGCATCCAAGGAAGAGCACGTCGCGTTGCTCGAAGCGCGAGCAGAGGCGGCGGCCTCCCTGCAATCGACGCCACACCCCCGCGCTTGCGGTGCGCCGCGTGGACAGCTCCCGGGCAGACGCCCAAGGGCTCACCCGGCTCTGTCGCGGCGGCCCCACGGGCGCCTACCCCAGTGCCACGGCCAAGGGCCGCGTCTGGGCGCCCGCGGACGCCCGGGCCCTCAGCACCGCGGGAGGAGCGGGGGGCGGGCCCCGGCGAGTCCGCAATTGGCGGCCCGCCGGGGCGGCGGGGGCGGGCCCGGGCGAGCGCGCGCAGGCGAGCGCCGGGCGATCGTCCGCGGCACCCCTAGGCATCGTGGGGGTCCACCCGCCTCGGGAGCGGCCGAGGGATGGAGGACCGGTTGTTTTCGCACTCCCGTGCCGGCGGGAGGGACCTGGACGAGGGGGCGGGCGAGCGACCGGGCCGCCCGCGTGAGGCGCCCGCTCTGTTCCCGGTGCAAATGCGCGCAGACCCGGGCGCGCCCCCCGGGTTGCGACCCGCGGGGCAGCCGGGGGGAGTAGGGGGGGGGCCAGGGGCCACATCGGGCCGGCAACCCGCGCCCGGTGCCGCCCTACGCGGCGACCGACCAGAGGGCGGGGAGTACGGGGCGAGGGGAGAGGCGGACAGGGCCGCGCGGCACCGGGAGAGGGGGCGCGATCCGGTCGTCTGGAGCTTGCGTGCGGTCCCTACAGCCAGGAGACCAGAATCATGCAGAATCATCCACATGAGTGTTAACAGGCTCTAATGGCAAAGGAACCAACTGTATCGCCGGAAAAGCGTGCCGGCGTGGGGAAGACGTTAGAAAAGAGGGGGGTGTCCCGTCGCCCGCCGTCTACTACACCCGTCAAGCCATCGCCGCCCCCCGCCGCCGTCTCCGGCCAAGACAAAGAGTAAGTGACGCAGACCGTGGACAACGGTTGCCGTTCTCGGGTCACGACCGGCAACGTCACCGGATGGTCATGTTGGTAAGGCGTTTTCGTCTGTTCTTCGCTATTCCTGTCGCCAGCGGAGCGCGGATTTGCTCGTAAAGCATAAACAGGTGCTCGACACGCTCGCGCTCGGTACTGAACCTGGTGCGCCGGTAGAGCCGGTCCACGGCGCGGTCGAGCGCCTGATGTGCCCGGCGCAGGTCCAGCGGCATCAGGTCGGGATCATACAGAGCGGCGAGCGTCGCGCCGGGATGGGTTGCGCGGGCGTCGAGGACGGCCTGGGCCAGCGGCTCCAGCTTCGACAGGTCCGCCTCGCCGGAAGCGAAGCCGGGCGGGGTCGGAAACGTGTTGTAGACGAGGCCGATGGAGTAGCGATATCGACTCTCCAGCCGCCCGCCGATATGGCGCAGCCACGCCATGTGCATGGCGGAGGTGAGCAGGGCGAAGTCGGGGAGTGTCGCATTTTCCAAGACGCGCACCAGATTGCTCGGAATGACCGGCGGCGCCAGCCAGCCGATAGGGACATACTCGCGCCGCTCCGAACTGACCTCGGGGATCACCAGGAACGGGGCCGAGGGGATGACGTTGACATGGTAGAGCGTGGGCGTCTCGGCGAGCTTTCGGGTCGGCGCGCTCTTGCTGGCTTTTCGGTAGGTGCGCACTGCGACGATCCGCTCACGGACGCGCGGTAACTGCGTCAGCACGTCGGGCGATGTGTCTTGCAAGGCCAGAATCCACCGCTCGCCGCCTTGCAGATACTCGCGAGCGCCGACATAGGGACGCAAATATGGCGCGGCGTCTGGTTCCGCTTCCAATAGTTCGGCGCGTTCCGCCGCGTCGAGGATGTACTTGCCGCCGTCAATGGGCTTGGAGCCGATTATCAATCTGCCCATGCCGTTGATCGGCGCGCTTTCCTCCCGCACCACCAGATGCGGATCCGACAGCCCACCGGCATCGAACAGGTAGGGTGACAGCGCCCCGTGGCGGCTTTCCTCCGGGTCGCCGTGGCTGTCGGGATAGCTGAACAGCCGCTTCTCCGCCCGCGCGGCCTCGCGCCGGTCGAGACCGAGGATGACAACATGGACATGCGCCTTGCCGCGCGCATCCGATCCCCAGGCGAAGGGCCGGTGCGCGAATGCAATCTCCAGCTTGCAGCGCCCGAACAGCACCGACCAGAGTTGCGCGACCTGCTCGCCCTGCGTGAGCGAGTTGGTCGCGACGAATCCGATCCGCGCATCGCCGCCCTGCACATATTGCCCTGCCTTGATGAACCATGCGGCGACGTAATCGAGCGTGCCGCCGCTCTTGCCGAGGGCCGCGACCCCGCGCACTTGCGCCCGCTGGTCCGGCGTCTGGTATTTCGCCCCCACGAAAGGCGGATTGCCCAACACGAACGAACACGCGCCCGGTGGCAGCCATGCGGACCAGTCGGCTTCCAGCGCGTCGCCCTGGACGATATGCGGCGCCTTCTCCAGCGGGATGCGGGCATAGCTCTGGCCGAACTCCAGACTCAGCCGGTTGTTCATGATGTGGTCCATCATCCACAACGCGGTCTCCGCGATACGGGCCGGGAACTCGCCCAACTCGATCCCGTAGAACTGGTCCACATCCACCATCGACTGCCAGGCGGTGTCGAGCACTGCCTGCCCGGGCGCCGCCGTCGCCTCCCGAATCTCGCGAATGATCTCGATTTCGAGCAGCCGCAATTCCCGGTAGGCGATGATGAGGAAGTTGCCGCAGCCGCACGCCGGGTCGAAGAAGGTCAGGCTGCCGAGCTTCGCCTGGAACTGGCGGAGCGCCGCGAGCCGGCCACGGCCACGACGCTTGCGCCGCTCGAATTCTGCCCGCAGGGCGTCCATGCAGAGCGGCTCGATCACCTTGAGGATGTTCCGCTCGGTCGTGTAGTGCGCCCCCTGCGCGCGGCGCTCCGCCGGGTCCATCACCGACTGGAACAACGCGCCGAAGATCGCGGGCGAGAGTTTCGACCACTCGAAGCGGCAGGCGTCCAGCAGCGCACCCCGCATCGCCGTGTCGAACGAGAATGTCCGCAGATGCCCCTCGAACAGGCCGCCGTTGACGTAGGGAAACCGCGCCAGATCCTCGTCGAGCGTCGCGGCGCGTTCGCCCTCCGGCGTGTCGAGCACCTCGAACAGCTGCGCAAGCCATGGCCCGAGATCGGCCCCGTCGTCGCTGGTGCGCGTCTCAATGAAGTCGAGGAAGAGGTCACGCGGCTCGAATACCCCGGTGTCGTCGGCGAACATACAGAACACCATCCGCACGAGGAACCGTTCCAGATCGTGCCCCCGGTGTCCGGCGTCGGCGAGCGCCTCGTGTAGCCGCCCGACCAACTCGGCCGCTTCGATGTTCGCCGGGTCTTGGTCGCGGAAGGTCCGGCGCTGCACGCCGAGGATGAAGCCGAACGACTCGACATGCGCGGGCAGGTCCGCGAGCGGGAACGCGACGGCCTCGCGCTCGTCGAGATCGTGAAGCTCGAAGGTCTGGAAGTCGCTCACCAGGATGTAGCGCGGGCGCTCGCGATCCGGCAGCGCGTCGAAATGTTCCCCTGCCTGTTCGTACGCCTTGCGGAGATCGCGCCCGGCGCTCTTCTGTTCAACGAGCAGTACGCCCGGCCAGAACAGGTCGATGAAGCCCGAGCGGTGGCCCAGCTTGGCGACATGCGCCTCGTAGCGGGCGACGTTACGCCGCCGCACACCGAACACATCGAAGAAGGCGTTGTAGAAGCTCTGCGTCTCGCCCTTCTCGTAGGCTGCCTCCTTCCAGTCTTCAGCGAAGGCGGCGGCGCGGGCGCGAACCTCGTTCCACGACAGGCGCATCAGGTGACAATGTCCGTCTTGCGCCGCTCACCGCACGGCCAGTTGCCAGCCCGAACGGAACCGGACGAACGACAGCAGGCGGGACAGTGCCCCGTCCGGTGACGCTGGCGCGAGTCCCGATCCTGCGTGCAGCACGCCCACGCGCCGTTCGGTGGCGATACGCTCCCGGCGCGCGGCGCAAGCTCGTGGCTCGCCTGCGTCCGCAGCCGTTCGATCCGTGCTGCCCGGTTGGGGATATCGACGATCCGCCGCCGCTCGTCCAGCGGAGGAAAGGGGACCGGCAGCAATATCAACGCTTTCATGTCAGTTCGCGACATTCGGGAACCAGTCAGGGACGCCCTGACATGCTCGACGGTCTGTTTTCGTCGAAGCGGGTGGGCAACGAACTCGCGATCCACATCATCCCGAGGAAGAAGGGGGGCCAGTTCGGTCGAGCACTTGCCAGCAAAATCAGGGGTTGTAACCTTGTTCAGATACGGTCGGAGCTTTGCATAGAGAATATAGCGCTCGTCGAACCGGAAAGTCGTGCTCCTTGGACTCCCGACACGCGCGCCTTTGGTGAAATTGAGAACACCGTTTTGGGACTCGGCGGTCTCGACGCCCACGAAGCGAAGCCCCGCCGCGGCAGCGTCGTCCGGGTCAAGCCCCTGGCGATGCATATCACAGAGATCACCCAGCTTTGCGACCGGGAAGTTCATTCTCCCACCGCCCTCCGCACCGCTTCGGCCAGTCCGCCGGTCTCGCCGAGGATTTGCATCTCGGTGCCTCGCAGTTCCTTAAGGGTATCCAGCGGTTTGTGGCGGTGTCCCACCATTGCGTGACCCGGTGGCCTACGCCGGTTAACGCTGGAGGAAAGCGAGAACTCCGCGCTAATTGTGTTGCCCCGCAACGGCTGAACTGGGGCTTTCCAATTCAACGATCCGGTCAAGAGCTTCGTCCAGATCTGCCGCGAGGCTATCCATTCGGCTGGAGAACCGCCGAGAAACGTAAAATCCGGCCAGTGAAATAGCCACAGGAATCACAACGGCGACGATCCCGATCAGCAGCGACAGGCCTCGCAGGTACAACGCAACAGGTACGCCCTCGCATGTCGTTTGATCACCGGCGCCGGGTAGGGCGACCTTTGGCAGCCTGCTCGTGCTCCCATTTGAGGGCGGCATCTCTGGTCGTCGACTGCCGAAATTCTCTCTATGCTCGGCTTCCCGACGTTCAGGATCGTTCGTGATGCTGGTATGAACGATCCTGCGACCCTGTTTGAAGTGATACTTGTAGGTGTCGCGCACCATGATCAGCACCTCCAATATCAGCAGAGTCCTTATAACGACATGGAGTCAAAAAATGTCAAGCTCCCCGCCCCGCCTTGGCCAGCCCGATTTCCCCAAGGATCTGCGTCTCGATGTCCCGCAGTTCCTCCAGAATATCCAGGGGTCGCGGTGCTCGACCTTGGCGCGGACCGGCGGCCGGTGGCGGTTGGCGCTCAGGTCGAAGTCGGTGGCGCGGAGGGCTGCGGCCTCGGCGAACCACCAGTTCACGGTCCAGTCTTCGTCCGGGTCGCGGTCTTGCCATTTCGTCCACCGCGCATCGCGGCCGCGGAACGCCTCGACCAGGCCGGGCAGATCGTCCTCGTCGATGGGCGTGTCGTGGTTGGCGTCGAGCTTGAAGCCGTCGTTCCCGGCATGCAGGAACATGACGCGCGCCGTCGCCCCGCCCTTGCGGAATACCAGCAGTGAGGTCTTGACTCTGGAGTAGGGGTTGAACACGCCGTCCGGCAGCGACGGCACCGCCTCCACCCGGTTGTTCCCCACCAGCCGCTGGAGCAGCTCCCGGTGCGCCCCGGTGGAGCTGAACAGCACGCCCTCTGGCACCACCACGCCGCAGCGCCCGCCCGTCTTCAGATGGTTCAGCATATGTTGCAGAAAAACAGCTCGGTCTATGCCGTGCGCCCGACCTTGACCTCCTCGACAATGCGGTCGTGGTCCAGCCGCTTGGTCGCGGAGCAGCGCCGCCGTCTGGCGTTGTTGGAGGCGGAGCCTGCCTCGATCGGCCCCGGCGAGACGGCGATGATCGCTCACGCGCTGATCGTACTGACCGACGACCCGGAGGAGCGACAGCGGCACGACGAGGACGTCGAGCAGATCGCCATGACCCTTGCGGGCGCCCATGAGGAAGCGGCGGGCGCCTTGATTCGAGATGTGTCGCGGCCCGGCGCCGGCGCGGCGCGAGGGCTTGGGCGACTGGCCCGGCTTCGACCTCCGTTCGTAGCGCCCGGCTGGCGCGGGCGGGCCGGCGGAGGGCCGTGCCATCAAGGTCAAGGGCCGCGCGGGTTCCGGCGCGGTGGAAGTTAAAAGAGAACGAGTGGGTGGCGGCCTGCAACCTGCGCGAGCGCTACTGGCTCTATGTCGTCTTCGACTGCGCCGGGCCGTGCCCCCGCCCGGTCAGGGTCCGCGACCCGTTCGGCTGCCTGCTGGCCGGGGCCAAGGGCGGCGTCGTCATCCCGGCATCGGAGATAGTCTCGGCGGGCATGGACGATGGGGCGACGTAATGCCGTGGAGTGACGATTTACACGGTGACGCGCTTGACATTGCCGCGTCAGACGCATCACCCCTGCGTGTGCGCGCAGATCCTGTCACTGGCAAGACCTTTACGTTGATGCGTCGAATCGCACGGTTCCTGGAGCAGGGAGCCGAACCAAGGCAGATCCTTGTATGTCCCTTTACTTGGACAGCGGCGGCCGATCTGAAAGAAGCCGTCGTTGTGCTGAATGCGCCTGGATCGGATAGCGTAAAGACGCCCACCATCCATAGCCGTTGTTTCGGAATCCCCATGCGAGATGATGTTCTGGCTTCGACCGCTCGGGCTCCACGACCACTGTTGGAGTTTGGGCAGCGCTTTCTCTTGGAGGATCTACGGGGCGACGGCTTCGGCACGATTCACGACAAACGCAAACGGCTCAAAGCCTTTGAAGTAACTTGGGCGAGACTCCAAGACGAGCAGCCGGGCTGGCCGAACAGTGCGACGGACAGAGCGTTGTAGACCGGACTTCTTGATTGGCTATGCTTTCATCGGGCAATGTTGGCCGGTGAACTCGTACCGGAGGCCTTGCGTTATCTTCGAACCAACTCGGCGGCACGGGACTTTGACCAGTTCACGAAGATCCTCGTTGACGAGTATCAATATCTCAACGTCGCCGAACGAACAGGAGGTTGTTGGTCTGCTCGCGAGAGACGCGGAAGCTGACGGTCATTGGCGACGAAGATCAATCGATTTATTCTCTCAAGCACGTATATCCTGAAGGGATTGAGAAATTTCGCCAGAGAGACGCCGGGACCGTGGACAGAACGTTGGACGTATGTCGGCGGTGCCCGACAGCCATTGTCGCACTGGCCCATTAATTAATCGGGAACGACAGCCATAGAGTCGTCGATTTCTGTTGCCGCACGTGGAAAACGGCCAAGGGGAAGCCCCTATCGTCCAATGGACAGACATCGAGGCGGAAGCCGAAGGATTGGCTCAATTCATCCGACAGCGTGTCGTTGCTGGACGCGTCCAGCCCGGTCGGATTCTCGTCCTCGCTCCACGCCGGGCGCTCGGCTACGTGGTTCGCGATGCTCTGAACGCGCTCGATATACCGGCCCCAGCTTTTTTCAGGAACAGGCGCTCGAAGGCGATCCAAAGAGCATGGACGGTAGCAAGAGGCAGAAGGCATTTACCCTGTTGACGCTTGCAGCCGACCCAGCTGATGCAGTGGTGCTTCGCTGCTGGGTGCGGCTTCGGCAATCAATCTCTTCGCGCCACCGCTTGGGGACGGGTTCGCGAATTGTGCCACCAATCCGATCATGCCTTGACGGATGTTCCTGATGGCATTCGGGACGAGCGCACTTCTTTGCCTTATGGCGGCTCTCTCCGGGCCAGACTCGTTGAGCTTAGACAGCGGCTACAGGCTCTTGAAAACTTGGTTGGCCAGGCTTTGGTGGATGCGCCGTTTCCAGCGGACGATCCCGATTTCGAGGAGCTTCGCGAACGGACTTCTGGGTTTCCTGAAGGTGCCGGTGTCAAATCTCTCCTAGACATGTTTCGCACACGCATCACCCAACATGAATTGCCGACAGATGCCGATTATGTTCGCGTGATGAGCCTGCACAAATCAAAGGGCCCGACCGCCGATCTCGTAGTCGTGATGGGTTGTGTTGAAGGGCTAACTCCACGCGTTGATGAATCGCTATCGTAGGCGGGACAGAACAGGATTCTCGAAGAGCAGCGGCGGCTGTTCTATGTTGCATTGACCCGTTCACGTGATACACTAGCTCTGGCGGGCGCTGCAAATTTACCTCGAGACTTAGCTTATCGTCTTCAAGTGTGTATAACCGGTCACAGGCAGACTGTTCCAAGCATTACCTCACGCTTCATCCACGAACTCGGCCCTACCAGACCGAAGCCGGCCAACGGTGCGCAACTGCTCGAAGCAAGGACCGGCGTATGACCGTGAGCCGAAAGATTCTGATCATCGCCGGGCCAAACGGGGCGGGGAAGACAACTTTCGCCACGGCGTTCCTGCCGAACGAGGCGGAGTGCCTGACCTTCGTCAATGCGGACTCGATTGCTGTGGGGCTGAACCCGTTCCGTCCCGCTGCGGCCGCCTTCCGAGCCGGCCGCCTGATGGTCGATACGATCCGCGGATATGCGGCCCGGGGAGAGAGCTTCGCTTTCGAGACGACCTTGAGCGGGCGCGGCCATGCCCGTTCGATCCCGCGCTGGCGGGCGCAGGGGTATCGTGTCAAGCTGTTTTTCCTGCGGCTGCCGACGCCGGAAATGGCGCTCGCCCGCGTCTGGAGGCGGGTTGCGGAGGGCGGGCACGATGTGCCGGAGGCGCTCGTCCGCCGCCGGTTCGCCGCCGGATGGCGCAACTTTGAACGGATCTATCGGACCCTGGTCGACGAATGGGCCGTCTACGACAACGCGGGGCCGGCCCCGGTATTGCTGGCGAAGGGAGGGAACGGATGACGCCGACGAAGCCCGGGCGGGAGAAACCGGAGGCTCCCGCCCGCGATCCAGACATGGCCGGCGCCGATGCGGCCATGCTGAGGGCAGCCATGGCCGCCCGCCGCCGGGCCGTGGAGAGCGGCGCCGACACCATCCCTGTATTCGAGGACGGCGAGATCGTCTGGATGGAGGTGGACAAGGAAACCCTGACCTTACGCCGGCCGCGCGGCGCGGCGAAGAGCGGGGACGAAAGGGCATGATGCGGGTTGACGAGGCGCTTCTGGGGTGCATGACGGCAGCCAGCGGCGCGGCGGCCGACCCGGAGCGGATGATCCTGTTCGGCTCGCGCGCCCGCGGCGACGCCGGGGCGGATTCGGACATCGCCCTGGTGGTCGTCGAGGCGGAACCCTTCGAGCCGAGCCGGGACCGCGGCGCCGAGGAGACACGCCTCTGGCGCGCCCTCGCGCAATTCCACGTCGCGAAGGACATTCTGGTCTACAGCCGGGACGAGGCCGAGCGCTGGCGTGGCGACGCCAATCATGTGCTCGCGCGTGCCCAGCGCGAAGGCAGGGTGCCCTATTATTACCTGCTACATCGCGGCGATTTCGGCCTGGGCGAGGCCCACGCCGGCGCCTGCATCCTCTATGCGTTGTCCTGCAACCTGTCCGCCCGTGAACTCTCCGACCGTTTCGCCATCTCCTCGCGCTCCGGCCGCACCCTGTTCGACGAACCGGAGGACGACGGGACCGGCGACGAAGACGAGGGCGGCGATGCCGGTGCCGGCGGCCGGGGCGGCAAGGCGAAGCTGCTGCCCTGGCCGCCGGCGCAAGGCCAAGGGGCTGGGCCACGAAGGCCCGGCCGGCCGCCCCGCCCCGCTGATCGACCGGGTGCACAGGCTGATGCAGCTCTGGCGCGTCGGCGACGAGGCAAAGGTGAATGCCTATATCGACGACAGCGGCCTCGCGCGCCACGCCCTGTTCGCCCGGCTGCTGCAAGCGCCGATCGAACAGGACCCGGCCGGCTCGGAAGAACGCGCGATCCTCGAATCCTTCCCCTCCCCCCGCGCCAGGGTGCCCTGTGGCTGGAGGGATCGCCATGATCACTGAGGTCCGGCTCAAGGACTTCAAGAACTTTGCCGACGAGGCGCTGCGCGTAGGCCCGTTCACCGTGATCGTCGGCGCCAACGCCAGCGGCAAGAGCAACATCCGCGACGCCTTCCGCTTTCTGCACGGCATCGGGCGCGGCTATACCCTCGCGGAGACCATCGGCGGCAAATACGGCGCTGGCGGGCAGGTCGAATGGGGTCCGATTCGCGGCGGCGCCAAAGACCTCGTCCGCTCGGGGCGACAAACCCTGTCTATTGGCCTCACCGCGAAGCTGGCGAATGGATCGCGCGCCTCTTACTGCATCGGGACCAAGCTCGATAAAGAAGGCCGCTTTCGGGTTGAGCGTGAAATCCTCAAGATCGGATACCGAGAGATCTATACCAGCCATCCGCCATGGCCCGATTCCGTTCGGGAACAGAACGACGATACCCATCTGCTGCTTCGCATGGAAAAAACCGGCACCCAGCGGAAGTATGGCCACCAAATTCCCGTGCGATGGGATCAGCCCGCGCTGACCCAGCTTCAAGGCGTCAGGCGCGTGGCGCGCACACACAAGGACTGGGCCGGGGAGGTGGCGGGCCTGCTCGGCCACTGCCGTTTTCTCGACCCGACGCCGGACCTCATGCGCAAGCCCGCCTTCCCCGGTCAGGTGACGCTGGGAGACAGCGGCGAGAACCTCCCCACGGTGCTGCAGAAAATCTGCGCTGGCGAAGGAAAGAAGGAAGCCCTGTTCGACTGGACCCGTGAACTCACGCCGATGGATGTGGCGGACTTCGAGTTTCCGCGCGACCCGACGACCGGGCTGGTGCAACTCGCGATCCGCGAGAGAAACGGAAGAAGGATTTCCGCCTACAGCGCGTCGGACGGGACCTTGCGTTTCCTCGCCATGCTGGCGGCGTTGCTTGACGAGGAGCCGGCGGGCCTCTACTTCTTCGAGGAGGTCGACAACGGCATCCACCCGTCGCGGCTTCATCTGCCGGTCGACTTGATCGAACGCCAGACCAGGAAGGGTACAGTGCAGGTCATCACCACGACCCATTCGCCCGAACTGCTCTCCATGGTGAGCGACGGCACTTTCCGGGACATGTCTGTCGTCTGCCGTTCTGAGGATACGGAGGACGCCGTTATCCGCCCGGTCTCCGACCTGCATAGTGCCAAGGCGCTGCGAAAGACCCAGGGGTTGGGCCGCCTGCTCGCCGGGGGCTGGATGGAGACCGTCCTTGCCTTCACCGAAGGCGGCGAGGGCGAGGGAGGCCCGGAATGAATGTCCTTGTCATTCCCGAGGACTTTCGCAACGATCAATATCTCCTGAAGCCCCTATTCAAGCGGCTGTTCGCATCCTTGGGCCGGAGGCGCACGCGTATCCGGGTTTGCCAAGGCCCGTTACTCGGTGGCGTCGGCGAGGCGCTGAAAACCGAGCGTATCCGCGAGATCATGGACCAGCATCGCGGCATGACGGATATCTTCGTCCTTTGCGTCGACCGCGATGGCGAGACGGGGCGGCGCGCGCGGTTGACCGAGATCGAAGAGAAACTCGGAGACGATTGCCGCCTGTTTGCCGAGAACGCCTGGGAGGAAGTCGAGACCTGAGTGCTTGCCGGTCTGGACCTGCCCGGCGAATGGAACTGGGCGCAGGTTCGCGCCGAAGTCGAGGTCAAGGAGCGATATTTCAGGCGGCTCGCCGAGCGGCGCGGTGTTGCCGACGGCCCCGGCGGCGGCCGCAAGGCGCTTGGCGAGGAGGCCTCGCGTAAAATCAATACGATCCGGCGCAAATGCCCCGAGGACTTCGACGCTCTCGCCCAGCGCCTCGGTGCCGCCGCCTGAACCGCGAGGACGACATGGCGGACTCTCCTGGACGCCCTGGCACGAGGTCGTCGTAACGCTGCGCGAGGATGTGCGCACGGGCGCGCTCTCCCTCGCCGATTTCGCCGCCGATCTTCACGACGTGGCGATGCAGAAGGGCGTGCGGCCGGTGTATGAAGACCCGGGCCGGTTCTTTGTGCTGACCTATCCGGCTTCCCCGTTGCGGGAAATCGCGCGCGATGTGGCGCTGCGCCTCGCCGACAAGAACACCAGGGCCATCCGCCAGCTCGACCTCACCTATGGCGGGGCCACAAGCCCCATACGCTGGTGACGCTCTACCACCTGGTGCACGATCCGCGGTCGCTGCCAGCGCTCCCGGCGGTGCGCTGCGCTGGCTCAAGCATCTCTAGAGCGTGCTGGCGTTTCGGGTGGCGGGCGAAGAGGGCATACGCGCGTCTCACCCGGCGGTGCGAACGAGGATCGGGAGGGAGTTATATCCTTGACTGGACGCTTGCCATAAGCCTAGCCTGCGCTCTCCACAAGCGGAGGGCAAGTCAGTGGCGCGGCAATCTGATAGGAGAGGAGGGAGCCGGAGCAGGAAGTCAACTGGCCCAACGGCACCATATGAACTCGCGCCAACCTCCATGTCTTGAGCGGCATGAATTCGGCCTCGGTTGACCTCTTCTCCCTCGCCCCTCCCTTCAACCGCACCCACACCGACAGCGCCCCTAGCGGCTCGGCCGCTGCCGGTGCCGCCTTCAAGGACGCCGAGACTTGCGACGATGCGGCCCACCGCTCCCTGGCGCTCCTGAATCTGCGCGCCCCGACGACTTTCGCCAGAATCGACGCGGCGCGGCTGGCGCGCGGGAAGGGCATGGCAGCGTCTCTCGGCCTGCGGGCCCGGCGCTTGGTTGAGATGTGGCCCGTCCTGAAGCCGCCCGGCTCGCTCTCTTTGCCCTGCGACCCCACGGCCTCGCACGACCTCAAGAGGTTCCTGGACCGCCTTTTCGGGGCCGCGCGACATCGGAGCGAGATGGTGTGGTGCTCCACCGGCCCCGGTTCGCCGGACCTGCGCCAGTTCAACCGCAAGCCCGACGTGCGCTTCGGGTATGCCGCTGGCTGGGCGCCGACGGCAATGCGTCGAAAGGCACACGGGG
The DNA here is from genome assembly GCA_965116085.1 of uncultured Binatia bacterium (SeqCode). GTDB lineage: Bacteria > Desulfobacterota > Binatia > Bin18 > Bin18 > Bin18. Next base: position 704,318 of record OZ220487.1, on the reverse strand, counting down.
ACGCAAGAGAATTTCGCAAGGAGCGGATGCCGCGCCACGCGGCGGAGTTCCCGGGGCTGGGGGAGGCGTGACCTATGCGGCCCGCGCTCCGCTCGACAGTCCACTGTCGGCCATCAGTGTCCGATCGGTCAATCGCCTGCCGCGCACTCCGCCTGCAAGGGGGGCCAGTATGGCGATGGTGTCATGGCCCCGGAGGCTAGGCCGCCCCGCAAAGTCGCTGCCATCCCGTCCAAGGGGCTTCGGGCGGATCTTGTGGTAAATGCCCTTGTCGGCGCGCCACCCAGAAGCTTGCCCTGCCGTGCGTCGAAGCCAGGCCCCGGACATCCTCCCCGACGCGGTGATTGACGCTCTCAGGGTCGCAATCAGGGCGAAGGCCGAGAGACGCCACTGCCTCATCCGGGAAGACCTTCGCGCCCGGCGTCTCCGTTACAACCTTCGCCCGGCCCTTGTTCGGCTCCTGGGCCTTCGGGCCGGAGAACGGCGGCTCAGCAGCGCAGTCGAACGCCTTGCGGATACGCGGCAACATGAGCCACGCCGTCTTCTGCGTACCGCCTCTGTCCCGGTGCCTCTGCATCGAAGAGACGCTCTTCAAGCTGGCGAGGTGCAGGGAAAGGGTGATTGCCCGACAGGCAAGACCTGTGTGAGTAAACCCCTCCGTCCCTTTGCCCAGGGTGTGTATTGTGGGCGTGGTCAAGTTCCGTATCATTCTCCGAGAAGAGGATTGGGGAGGACGGACTTTGCGAGATGGAAGCCCATGCTCCCAGAGGACGGCCCTCACGTATGGACGCAGCCAGATCTTTTCCCGTATCCTGTACTCCTGTACCCTTGTACTTCTGTCCAATACGAGGGGGAGAGTCCCCGTCATGTATCTCTACGATTTTCCACAGTCGCCCAACTGCCGCCGGGTGCGGATGTATCTGGCGGAAAAGGGGATAACTCTTACTCCCAAACCACTTGACTTGTTGAGCGGAGAACAGAAAACCTCCGCCTTATCTCCGCAAAAACCCATTTGGCGCAGTCCCGCTGCTTGAGCTCGCCGACGGCTCGGTCATTCCAGCGTCGCTGGCCATTGTCGAGTATCTGGAAGAACTGTGTATCCCGACCCGCCACTGTTTGGCACGACGCCGTTTGAACGCGCTCAGGTGCGGGTGTGGGAGCGCCGGGCGGAATTTGGTGTACTGCTCCAAGGGATCCGTCGCTTCTTGTATGCCAGCCCATATCTTGCGGAGCGGGTCGAACGGAACCCAAAGGTGGCCGAGGAAGCCGGGTAGGGGCTCGGCGAACGGCTCTCCCTCTTCAATGCGCATCTGCAAGACAACGAATGGCTGGCCGGTGTCTGCTCGGTGGCCGATATCTCGCTGTTCGTGGCTATCGAGTTTGCTCCCATGTCGAACTTCCAACTCGGTTCGGCCTGGATGCACGTGCAGCGCTGGTACTCGGCCATCCGGCAACGTCCAAGTGCAGAGATATGATACGTTTCTCACGCAGGTCGTAAACGAGATTGCCCGGTGGTCTTGCCTTTTACCCCAAGCCTGCGCTTGTCGAAAGGCGAGGTGAGGGATACAACGACTGCCGATACTGCGGTGAGAAGGAGAGAAATATGAAAGCCGTTCTTTTCGACCAACTCGGCGGTCCGGAGGTTTTGCAACTCGGGGATGCGCCCGCTCCGGAGGTGCGGCGGGGCAAGGTGCTGATTAAAAATCATGCAATCGGCATCAACTTTGCGGATACCCTCTTCCGCCAGGGCCAATATGCCATGCAGCCCAAGCTGCCGGACATCCCAGGACTTGAAGCCGCCGGGGTGGTGGAGGCGGTTGGGGATGGCGTGGAGGGGATCAAACCGGGCGACCGAGTGACTTCGATCGGCGTGAAGACCTATGCAGAGTACTCGCTCGCGTCAGCCGGCCAGGTCATGGCTCTGCCCGACTCGGTCAGTTTCGAGCAAGGCGCAGCCTTTCCGATTCAGGTGCTGACCGCCTACCACATGCTTTTTACCTCCCACAATCTGACTGCCGGCCAGTCGGTCATCGTCCATTCGGCGGCCGGCGGTGTTGGCTTGGCCGCGGTGCAGATTGCCAAAGCGGCTGGCGCCCGGGTGATCGGCACGGTCTCGACCGAGGAGAAAGCGGCCCTGGCCAAAGAGTACGGCGCGGACGAAGTCATCAATTATGCCACTCAGGACTTCGCGGCGGAAACGCTGAAACTGACCGACGGCAAAGGTGTGGACCTGATTCTCGACGCGGTGGGCAAACCAACCCTGGAGAAGGGCCTGAGTTGTCTGGCACCGTTCGGTCATCTGATTCTCTATGGGCGGGCGGGCGGCGTACCTGACCCACTCAATCTGTTTGGGTTGTTCCAGAAATCCATTAAGGTCAGCGGCTTCATTCTGTATACGGTCTCGGCCATGCCGGAGGTCCATCAGAGCGGCGTTCGGCAATCTTTCCACCTCATGGACGAAGGCAAGCTCAGACTGCTGATTGGCAAATCCTTTCCCTTGGCGGAAGCGGCCGAGGCCCATCGCCACATGGAATCGCGCCAGTCGGTAGGGAAACTCGTGCTGATTCCGTAGACCGTGCGAGCGCGAGACAAGGCGGCTCCGTCATGACTTGGCAAGTACAGTGGGGTGATAAACTGGTGAGCGCAGACGCCGCGCTCGATCGTATTGCCCCGACTGACCATGTTTTCACCGCCGGCCTGACCGGGACGCCGTTTACGTTGTGCCAAGCGCTGGTCGAAAACCGGGAACGTTTGCGGGGTCTGCGCCTCAATACGTTGGTTTCCCTGTTTGACTGGAATCTGCCCGGCCTCGACGAGTACTTTCATTTCGAGTCCTGGTATCTGAGCCGGCGCGAACGGCCCCTGCTCCACCAGGGCAAACTCGACTATATGCCGGTCTCCTACTTTCGGGCAGAGGCCCTCCCCTACGGGATTGACGACCTGGACGTGTATCTGGTGACCGTGTCGCCGCCCGACCGGCACGGCAACTGCAGTTTTGGCACGAGTGTGGGCATGTCGCCGTTGATGACGCAGCGGGCCTCACGGGTTGTTGCCGAGGTCGACCCGAGTTTCATCAGAACGGGGGGGACGAATGCGATCCACGTCTCCGAAATCGACTGCCTGGTCGAACGCCATAGTTCGCCAGCCACGCCGGTCACGCCCGAGACTGTTACTCAGGAAAAGCAGGATATGATCGACGCTATCTGTATGCAGATCGCCAGTGATTTGCTGGAAGATGGGGATACGATCCAGATTGGAGCGGGCGATATGACCAGCCCGCTGCTCGGCTATGTGGCTGGCCGGCGTGCTCTCGGGATGCAGACCGAGATCATTCCGCCGGGGGTCGTGGCGCTGGTGCGGGAGGGCATCATGACCGGAAAAAACAAGACCGTCCATCCGGGCAAGGTGGTGGGCACTGCCTTTCACCCCCAGTTGAGCGCCGAAGAACTGGAATTTATCGACCAGAACCCGCTCTTTGAACTATACGATTTCAATTATACCGACGACATCCGTTTGCTGAGCAAAGACCCGCGCTTTACCGCCGTCAATAACGCCTTGAGCGTCGACCTCACCGGACAGGTCGCGTCCGAGTCCATCGGCTGGCAGATGTTCACCGGCACGGGCGGCCAGGCGGCGTTCGCCATTGCGGCCTGTCTGGCCGGTGGCAAATCCATTATTGCCGTGCCGTCGAGTTCGTTCCTCGATGGCGTACGGATCCCCCGCATCGTACCCACCCTGGCCCCCGGAACCGTTGTCACGACCCCTCGGGCTTTTATTGACTATCTGGTCACGGAATACGGGGTCGCCACGCTGCGCGGGAAAAGCCTCCGCCAGCGCGCTCAGGCTTTGACCCGTGTGGCCCATCCGAACTTTCGGGCCGAACTGCAGGAAGCGGCGGAACGGATGTTTTACGGGCAGGCCTGAACGCTCCCTCATTGACCCGGCGCGCGCAAGCTGTCATGAAATAAGGCCTATATCTTCACCCTAAGGAGGACGCAGTGAAAATTGGTATTACAATGTTTGCAACGGACTATGCGATTCGACCCGATACCCTGGCCAAAGAGTGTGAGGATCGTGGTTTCGAGTCCATCTGGTTCCCGGAACACACTCATATTCCGGCCGGTCGCAAGAGTCCGTGGCCAGGTGGTGGGGAGTTGCCGAAGGAATACTGGCATACCCATGATTTGTTTGTCGCCCTGACGGCAGCCGCGGCCGTGACTCGCACGATCAAAATCGGCAGCGGCATCTGCCTAGTAATCGAGCGTGACCCGATTACCATGGCCAACGAGGTGGCCTCCGTGGATCAACTCTCCAACGGGCGGTTGCTGTTCGGCATCGGCGGCGGCTGGAACGCCGAGGAAATGGAAAACCACGGGACGCCATTTAATCGGCGCTGGAAGGTCTGCCGCGAGCGGATCGAAGCCATGAAAGAAATCTGGGCCAATGAAGAGGCCGAGTATCATGGTGAGTTTGTGAACTTCGATCCGATCTGGGCGCATCCCAAACCGGTTCAGAAGCCTCACCCGCCAATTCTGATGGGAACCTTCAACGGCGGCTTGAAGCGGGTCGTCAACTACTGTGACGGCTGGATTCCGGTTGGCTTCGACACCTCGACGTTGCCCGAGTCGATAAAAGAGTTGCGCGCCCTGGCCGAGCAGGCCGGTCGCTCGCCTGAAGAAGTGCCGGTCTCGGTTTTTGGCTCGTCCGATAAGGAAGACGTCTTGGCCAGCCATAAGGAATTGGGCGTTGAGCGGGCGGTGCTGTTTCTCCCCTCGGCCGATGCCGATACCGTGTTGCCTCTCCTGGATCGGTACCAGCCCTATATCGCAAAGTTTGCGTAAGCCGTTCAGGGGCGCACGACAGTGCGCCCCGTAGCCTCCGAGGACAGACACAACTGGGGGTGCCCCTTGAAAGGGGGCCCAAGGGGAGAGTCGGCGAGCCCACCGCGGAGGATGCTCGCGTAATCCTCCTCGTCTCGCTAAGCATCTCTCCTGCTTGCCTCCCGGTTTCTGGCACCTCATTGTGCGGAGGGTGTCGCCTCCCGGACGCTGGCTGACCGAGCCGAGAATCCGGCCGTATGCGGCGTTCGGAGGAGGATGCAGGGATATTCGGTATACCCCTGGAGGCCCTTGTCAGGGGCGTTGTTTTGGTGGCAGCCATTGCAGTGCACCGGGCGGATCAAAAGAGAAAAAGCGCGTCAGGCGGCCGAGTCGATCCGTCTTCACAGGAAGATTTTTGCGGGCGGCGAGATGCCCTCTCCGTATCAAGTACGGGATGGCGTTCCTTCGTGGGGATGACGGGGGGCTACGCAACATCGCCCCCTGCTTCCAGCGGCCTCCTCGCAGTCTCGCGAGTCTGCCTGAAGTCTGGGCGGGGTGTGATGTCGCGCGGGGGAGCCCGACTCCTTCCGAGCCACAGGCGAGGGCGGGTTTTAGGACTCCTGATCCGTGTCTGTCTATTTTTCTACAGCCGGACGTTCCACCTCGGGGCTCTCCAACTCTTGAGACCCCGCCAGCGACACTTTTCCAGATTGACCTTGCCGTTTCGGTTGAATGCAACCCCCTCTTCTTCCAGCAGCCAGCGTTGTTCCTCGGCACGCCGTACGTCACTCCGCAGACTGATGCCGCCCGAGGCGTTAATCACCCGCTGCCACGGGACTTTTTTCGTCAAAGGGCACGGCAGGTGACGGAGTGCCATACCGACCGCCCGTGCGGCCCGGGGCGCGCCTAGCAAGGCTGCGACCTGTCCATAGGTCACGACTTTTCCGCGCGGGACCTGTGCGACCAGACGATAGACCTGGGTAAAAAAACGCGGCGGTCGGTCGGGCATGGAAAACGGGTTCCCCTTACGAGGCCAGCACCCCCAGTTGCTTGAACAGCCCGAACACGTCCCACGAGAGCCAGACCTCTTCAATCTTCTCGTCCGCCAGGCGATATACCGCCACACCCGCGACCACGACCTCCCTGCCCGTTGGCGCCACCCCCATGAAGTTGCCGTCGTGCGTGCCGTGGAAGGTCCAGCGGGCGACGACTTTCTCTCCTTGCAAGATAAAATCCTCTACCGTGAAATGGACGTTGGGAAATCCCCGGCGTACCGAAGAGACGATCTGTTTGACATCGTCCGGTCCGCCGCCAAGATCATAACCGGCCGGATAGTGGCTGACATAGGTCGGGGAGATGAGCTCATCGATGACCCCTATTTTGCCCTGATTGAGACAGTCTTCAAAATAGCGACGGACAATGGCTTTGTTTTTTGCAATAGACATGAGTGCGCTTCCGGCTTCCGTGTTGCGAATCTTGCGTTTACACACCCTGCCGTTCGGGTAGCGGCGACGAGGCACCCCGTTGTTTATAGCGCTCGGTCCGCTGGACGCCGGGCACCAGCTTGGACACGGTTGTCGCTCCCCGCCAGTCCCCCTGAACATCTGCCGCAATAACGGTGACCCGGACCATTTCACTGACGCCCTGAGGGTTCGGGAGGAGATTCGTCTCCAACCGCCCGCCCTTGGGGAGCGGGGCTTCGACATCCGGCGGAGGGAGAACACCGGGGTCTTCAGGATAGTTGCCGATGGCCACACGGTACCGAGTCTGGGGCTGCTGTTGCACAACGATGGTCACCGGGTAGTCCAGACCGGTCGGCAGCCGGTCCGGCACCTGAATCGTCACATTCGGTGAAGACGCACCGAACCGTCCCTCCCGATAGGTGGCTAGACGTCTGTCGGTGTAGATTTTCCACCGTCCTGCGTCCTTCCGCAAGAGATGCGATAGAACGTCGGTAACGACCACCTCGCCGGCTCCGATATGACGAAACCGATCAGCATAGCGCAGGCGTATGGAGGTCGTGATTGCCGCGCGCGTATCGTTCACGTCCGTGATATCGACCTTCTCGACCCTCAGCGATACCCTGCTCTGCCGCAGCCGCGTTAGCACCTCTCCCACGCCGCGCTTGGAGCGTCCGGTGCCGCTGATGAAATCATCCGCATAGACGGCAAGCACCTGCTCCAGACCAAAGGCTTCCAGCCCGTCAGTGAGCTGCTCCAGGGTCTGCCGTAGGTCGGACGGAACCGACGGGCCGGCGAGGCCCTGCAAGCGTTTGCAGGCAGGGCCCATATACAGGGCAATCAGGACCGCGGGGAAGAGACGCCATGCGTTCATACCTGAGGCTGTACAGAAAAGCGGGCCTCTCGACAAGCCTGGGAGCAGCGCTGACCTGCAAATTCTGCGGCAATCAAAAGAGGCTGGGCTCGGCCTCTGGACGGCCCGGCTGGAGGTCCGGCCGGCAGGCGCCGCAAGGCGCATAACCAATGGCTTCCGCTCGGGGACGTGAGGCAATGAATATCTGATTTCCCGCTCGCATCCCTTTTGCGTCCTCACAACCGGGCAGACAGAATATCCGCTCCGCTTGTCGACCCACGTAGAGCCGGTCCCGGGCAATGGCGAAACCCGAGCGGGAGGGAACGATGGGTATGCCTTCAACCGCAAGAATATCTCGCTTGAGCGCGATTTTCTTGCCGGCATAACCGGTGAGATTGCCATTCCTGCCGACAATGCGGTGACAGGGAATCCGAATCGGCAGCGGATTGTAGCGCAGGGCCTGCGCGACTGCCCGGACAGCTGTGGGGCGACCAATTCTCTCCGCAAGCCCTAAATAGGTCGTCAAGCTGCCATAGGGAATCTCGCTCGCCGCCCCTAGGACCCGACGCTGAAAATTGCTACGCATGAGCGTGTCATCAATCGTCCAATCTGGGGCTTGCCGCGAGCCGCTGAGGTACGCTTCAAGTTTTCGGGTGAGCGCCGCGGGAGTGTCCCCATGGCCTTGAGCGTGCTCGACCGCAAATCTCTCCTCGAGCCTCTCTGCACTCTCTCCGGGGGTGTCGGGAGAAGCGAACTCAACCAGTGCCACCCCCTTATCCGTTCGGCCAATCCGTAGCGGCCCGATAGGAGAATCCCAGATGCTCAGGACGAGGCGCGGACGAGCGTCCGCAGTCAAGCGGGTCAACCGTATATCGAATGCGCGTCGAGCTGAGACGAGCCCTGTCTCCAGGGCCGGTAAAGCGCTCAGTTGGCAGCGGATCTGCTTGTACTGCTCCAGGTGCCGCGCACAGTCGGGGCAGGCGGTCAGGTGACTCTGGACTGTCTGCTGTAGACGCTGTGGGGTTTCTCCGAGCGCTTCGGCAATAATGGCGTCTTCAGAAAAGCCACACGCGAATAGGTTACGCTTTTGGGTTGACATGGCATCTCCTGTCTTCACCTAGCGTGGCCCGCTGCCAGCAGGCCCGCAGTTTCTTCAGCGCTTGATACACATGCGCCCGGGCACTGTCCTCGGAGCAGTTCAGGTTTTCGGCAATATCTCGATAGGCGAGTCCTTCGAAGTGCCGCTGTATCAAGGCCGTGCGCTGTCGGAAGGGTAAGGCTCCAATCGCATTCAGGAGGAGTTGGTCCCTCTCCTGCGCGTGTAACGTCTGCTCCGGCGTCGGCGGATGTCCGTTTGAAGAAGGGAGGGGGACGTCCGTGACAAACACTTTTCGATAACGACGGCGGCCACGGATATAATTCTTGACGAGATTCGTGGCGATCCGAAAGAGCCAGGCGCGGTGATTCGCCTCAGCGGGCAGGACGGCATAGGCACGGTATGCTCGGAGGAAGGTCTCCTGAAACAATTCCCGCGCGTCGTCGCTATGACCCGTACAGCGGATGAGATAGCGATAGACGGCGTGCTGATGGAGATCGATGATCTCCTCAAAGGCGTCTGCCGTGTTGCCGGGCTGTTTTGGAGGAAGTGCCATGCTAATGCCGGAGAGCAGGCCTGCTCTAATATTTTTCCGCTTGCAGCAATCCTACCTGGAGTCCTACTGGCAGGGGCGCTCGGCCAGGGCGGGGCACCGCGGCCCGGTCCTGGACTCTAGAGTCCTACTGGCAGAGGAGCGAGAGCCCCGAGAAAGCAAGTCAGTGAAAACCACGCCACGAGCAGCGAACGATACGTATACATAAAACATTGACCTCCCTCTCGTTTATTTCTCTTCCGTCCTCTAGTAAGACACCGGAGGCTTCTCGGTGTGAAAAAATAATTGCTCGCCAGTGCTTCGGTCCGTATAGTCCGGGTGTCATGCCGTACATTGCGTCAACGCTCATTGCTCTCCTCGTGCTGGTCGCGCTCCCAAGCGCCCTGACGGTCCCGCCTCCCGCCGGACGGACAAGTTTTTTCCCGCTCGCCCTGCACAACACCTGGACGCACGAAGTGACCTTCTCCGGGGGAGATTATCACTACTATATGACGGAAACCGTGATCCGCGATGATTTTCCGCTGCTGGGCGGCGTGTCCTATATCGTTGCCGAGGATTACGATCCTTTGACCGACCGGGCGCCTGAGGCGAAAAGCACGGTCGCCTATATGCGCAAAAATGGCTTTCTCCTCCGCTACCCCTGGCTCGACTCCGAGCATGACACTGTGTGGGATACGAATCTTGGGGAAGGGGTCGAGCGGATCCTGCCCAGCCCCTATACCGGGGAGCGGAGTTGGAATGCTGGGCTCCAAACCCATGCCTGGCCGCTTGAGGGCGGTCAACAGGTGACGGCTTCGGCCCGTGCGCGGATCGATCCGGCCGCGGTGCAGGTTCCGGCCGGAACGTTTCGCAACTGTCTGCGCGTGGAGACCCGGACGACGAGTAGGGTCGCGGACCCAAGACATGAGACCACGGAATTCCACCTCCACCACACCGAGTGGTACGCACGAGGGGTGGGTTTGGTCAAAGCCATTAGCAGCGAAGGTGCCGGGACGCCAGTGAAGAGCGTGACCGAACTGGTCTCCTACCAGGTCTACCCGCCCTCGGACTAACCTGGCCCAGGCCGGAAAACCCGACAATCTTCGCGCGTGCCTCGAAGGGCGCAGACGCCTGGGTCAGAGCAGTTTCTGCTTGACTTCCCATTCCGGTTTGCTAGGCAGCAGGGAGAGGGGGACAGGATGTATCCCAAAGCCATTGAGCATTATTTTGTGCCGACTGATGTTGCTGCGGTGTTGACGCTCCTCCACCAGTACGGGGCGCACGCCAAACTCCTCGCCGGTGGTCAGAGTCTGATGCCGCTGATGAAGCTGCGGCTGGCCGAGCCGCAGACCATTATCGACCTGAACCGTGTGGCTGCGCTCGGCGACATTCGTGAGGAGGGCGGTTACCTCCAGATCGGTGCGCTCGCCCGGCATGTCGAGATGGCCGCCCACCCGCTCATTCTACGATCTTCCGCGATCCTGGCGGATGCCGCCCGGAATATTGGCGACCCGCAAATCCGTAACCGGGGAACGATTGCCGGAAGTCTTGTCCATGCCGACCCTTCAGCCGATTATCCGCCCGCGGTCATGGCCCTGGACGGCCGGCTCGTCATCGCCAAGGCGGATGGTGGGACGCGGACAGTCTTGATTGACGACTTTCTGGTCGGACCGCTGATGAGTGACGTTAGCGAGGATGAATTGGTCACGCGGATTGAAATTCCAGCGCCGCCCGCTCACTCCGGTGGCGCATACGCAAAGCACAGTCAAGTCGCTGGCGACTTTGCCATTATCAGCGTGGCGGCCCAAATGACGCTAGACCCGAGCGGGGTGTGCCAGCGGGCAAGCATCGTTGTCGGCGGCGTGATGCCCAAGCCGTGCCGGGCCGCGCAGGCCGCCAGCCTCCTGAAAGGAAAAACCCTTGACGCGCCGCTCCTGACCCAGGCCGGAGAGGCTGCGGCCGAGGAAGTGGAAACCGATGATGACGTAAGAGCATCGGCGGACTACCGTCGTCAGCTTATTCGAGTCACGGTGCCAGAGGTGGTACGTCAGGCCAGTGTCCGAGCAGAAGAGTAAACGGCCCCCTCCACATCACACAAAGCTGCTAGCGTATTCACTCTGTGAGGAGAGTCGGCATGAAACGGAGCATCGGCATAACGATTAACGGCGAAGTCTATGAGGAGACGGTTGACCAGCGTCTCTTGCTGGTTGACTTTATTCGCGAGGTGGCGGGACTGACCGGGACGCATGTCGGCTGCTCGGTCGAAGGGCGCTGCGGGGCGTGTACCGTGATTCTGAATGGCAAGGCCGTCAAGGCGTGTCTGCTGTTGGCGGTTCAGGCAGACGGAGCCAGCGTGCTGACCATCGAAGGTTTGGCGAGAGAGGATGCGCTCCATCCCGTCCAAGAAGGATTCTGGGAAAAGCACGGCCTGCAGTGCGGGTTTTGTACGCCCGGCTTACTGATGACCCTGTACGAATTTCTCCAGCATCCCAAGCACTCGGACGAAGAAATCCGTACCGCTATGTCGGGAGTTCTCTGTCGCTGTACTGGCTATGTCCATATCGTCGAGGCGGTCAAGCACGCCATCGCCACGATCGAGGCGCTGTCGCCGGAAGCGCGTAAAGAATGGTTCACTCATTCCGTATAGCGGACATTGCCGGTATCCCCGCAACACAGGGAGCACATCATGGCTACGGTAAACGCCTGGGTCGGACAATCCATTAAACGCAAGGAAGATCGCCGTTTATTAGTTGGAGACGGACAATATCTGCCTGATATCGTCCTGCCACGCATGGTCGTCATGGGCTTTGTGCGCAGCATCCACGCACATGCGAAAATCACGTCCATAGACACCACCCCGGCGGCTGCCCTGCCCGGCGTACGGGCCGTACTCACCGGCGCCGATGTCAAACACCTTGGGTCGGTATTGTCGGACATGAGTACACCGAACCTGCCCGGGGAGACCAAGCGGCCGATCTTTTGGCCGCTGTCGATCGATGAGGTGAAATACGTCGGCGACCCACTAGCCGTTGTGGTTGCCCGCGATAAATACACCCTTGAGGACGCGATTGAGCTGGTCGACGTCGAGTATGAGCCGCTCGATATTGTGATCGACCCTGAACATGCCCTCCAGGCTGACGCGCCTCGTCTCTATCCTGACTGGGGTGATAATGTGCTCTACCATCAGCATATTCCGGCCGGCGATGTCGATGCGGCCTTTGCTCGGGCCGACTTGGTTATCAAAGAACGTTTTCGTTGCCACCGCACCGGTGGCCAGCCCATGGAGACCCGTGGCTGTCTGGCAACGTATAACCCGGGCGAGGGGCTGACCCTGTGGCTGACCACGCAGCGCCCCCACATCAAACGCCACCTCTTGGCCGAATACCTCAACCTGCCCCATAGTCAAATACGGGTGATTATGCCCAAAGACATGGGCGGCGCATTTGGGACCAAGGCGCCGCTCTATCGGGAAGAACTCCTGGCCTGTCACCTGGCCATGAAGCTCCGCCGGCCGGTGAAATGGGTTGAGAATCGTCAAGAAAGTTTGATGAATGTGGGGCAGGGACGGGATCAGATTCATGAGCTCGAACTGGCCGTGAAGAAGGACGGCACCATTCTTGGCCTACGTGACAGAATTCTGGCCGATTGCGGCGATGCTCGAACAGCCATTTACGTCGGTTTTGCCATGCCTTTTTTGGGTGCGATGTACCTCATCAACGGATACGATATTCCCAACGTGGATATCGATCTCACCTGCGTGGTGACCAATAAAGCTTGTCTGACGCCAAGTCGGGCGTTCGGTTCGTTTGCCGGACGTTTCGCGCTCGACCGGGCCGTTGAAATAGCCGCTCGCGCCCTGGAGATCGACCCGGTTGAGATGCGTCTCAAAAACGCGATCAAGGCATTCCCTCACGTCTCCGCGGTCGGCGTCCATGTAGACTCGGGGGACTTCCCCGGCTCGTTCGCCAAGGCATGCGCTGCGCTGGATTACGATAATTTTCGGAAAGAGCAGTCCGAGGCGTGGCAAAACGGACGCTATCTTGGCGTCGGCTTCAGCATGGGGGTGGAAATCTCCGGGGTCCCCTCAGAGGTCTTGGTCCCTATGGAACACCAGCCCGGCTTTGGCGTGGCCACGGTCCAGTTCGACGCGCACGGTAAAGTCCAGGTGGCCGAAGGCGACTCGCCGCACGGCCAAGGGCATGAGACAACGATCGCCCAAGTCGTCGCTGGTGAACTCGGCCTGTCACCAGGAGACATTTATGTCACCTACGGCGATACGCACTCCGGTCCCTTTTCTGCGGGGACCGTTGGCTCCCGTGGCGCCTCCTATACGCTCAGCGCTGCGGTGCTGGCCGCGCGTGCACTGCGGCCCAAGATGGCCAATATCGCCGCCCACCTGCTGCATATCGAAGCCGGCGAGGACGATTTCGTCTTTCGTGACGGACACGCCATTTTGACCAAAGACGAAACCCAGCGTGTGGCGATTAGCAAGATTGCCGAGGTCGCGCTGCTCTCCCCCACCGAACTGCCGCCCGGTATGGAGGCCGGCCTTGAGCATACGTCCCATTTTGAAGCCGAGACTGCCGGCATGCATAGCTGCAATGTTCATGCGGCCCAAGTCGAAGTGTTTCCCGACACGGGGGAATATGACATCGTGCGCTATATCGCGGTGGATGATGCCGGGCAGCCGATTAATCCCATGGTGGTGCGGGGCCAGATACACGGCGGGGTGGCCATGGGGATAGGCAATGCGTGTATGGAAGAGTTCATCTACGATGAAAACGGACAGCAACTCACGACTACGCTGTTGGATTATCATATCCCATCTTCTCTTGATCTCCCGCATATCGAAACCATCGAACACAACGTCCCCTCTCCGCACACCCCGTTGGGTTCAAAGGGAAAAGGCGAAGGGACACCCGGCATGGTGCCGGCTGCGGTGGCGAACGCGCTCGAGGATGCCCTGCAACCCCTGGGTGTCAAAATCACAGACCTGCCGCTCACCCCGGAGCGCATCTGGAAGCTGATTCAAGCGGCGCGGGCAAGAGACTGAGGCACGGGAGCCTTCGTCTGTGCTGCTCAGGGAAACAGAGGGTCTCAGATGCAGGTTGTTCAGAACACGAAAGAAAGATGGAGACGACATCACTGACTGGGCGAGTGGTCAGTGTGACCGGCGCGGGGGGAATCGGCCGGGAATACCTGCTGTGCCTTTGCGCATGAGGGAGCCCGGGCGTCGCAACCGATGTCCCGGCGTGTGGAGAGGCCAGTCCCAGAGTCCGGGACTTGGGGGGAGAGGGGGTGGCGGTGACCACCGATGTCACGAGCGTCCAGGGGGCCGAAGCCATGGCCGCTGAGGCGCCCGAACGTTTCGGCCGGAGCGCTGCCACCCTGGTCGAGAATGCGGCCCTGTATGGGGGATGTGGGTGGGCCCGCTCGGTCAGGGTGCGGAAGCCGAACGGGGGCGGATGATGGAGGTGAACGCCAAAGAGATCCAGTTCTGCGATAAGGCGGTCATGCCGACGCTGAGGGGACAGGGAGAAGGCAAGATTATGAATGTCTCGTCGCGTAAGATCTGGGCTGGCGATCGTTTGCCCTCTCATTCCGTCGCCTCAAAGGGGGCGGTGGTTTCCCTGAACGCGTACGCTGGTGAGGGAACTCGCCCGGACGGGGATTCATGGGAACGCCATCACTCCCGGGCTACACGATGACAGAAGCGAGCAAGACGATTCTCTCCCCCGAAACCTTTGAGCGGTCGGGCAAGCGGAACGAAGAGTCGGCAGGCGTGGCGGGGACAGTCCTCTTTGTCGGCGTCGGACGCGAGTGCCTCGGTGAGCGGGCAAACGCTCAATATCGATGAGGGCGGTGCCATTACTAACGACCGGGTAGGGTCGGAGAAGAAATCGACTTTTTTCTTCCGCCTTACATTCTGACCTGTACCGTCACTCCGGTCCGAGCGGCCAGATTCTTTTTGTCAAGGTCCGGCCCGTACGCCTCCCCATCGACGACATGGCCGGGCATGAGGTTCTGCGTGGCCTCCCGGCACAGGATAACAGGGATCTTTGACTGATCGACCAGGGCGAACGGAATTTCGCGCCCAGGTTCCGCCTTGCATCGTAAAGCCGGACGGGCCGTCGAACAGGAGGGCCTTGACCTGCCCGAGATCCGGCAGGTCGTCCTCAGTCGGTGGAGCGAGGACAACGACGAACGGCTTTCCCTCAAGCGGAATGAAGGCCTGCGTATGTTTGAAACGGCGCTCCATCCATTGGGCCCGCATCGCGCGGCGGCCCACGCTGCCAGGGCGAGCATGGTCTTTTCATCGGATTCGAACGCCACCGGAGCGGAGACGCTGCCATTGCCATCATAATAGAAGGCGACCGGCAGCGGCTTGGCCTGCTCATGGATGCCGAGCAGTTGTCCGAATGGCGCAACCGTTTCCGGGGTGGCCTGCTCTACGGGAATGTCATGGATGGTTGAGGCTATGATACGAGACCCTCCCCGTGTCGGGATCGTGCCAAGCCCGAAGCCATGCGACAACCTAGCGCATCCTAGTGCTCTCCTCAGGGAATAGCTATGCTCTGTTCGGTCCGACGACACGAGAAGAAGGGGACATTATGGCCGAGACCGAGCTGTTTGACATCATGTATTCCTGCCGCAGTATGCGCCGCCTGAAGACCGACCCGGTTCCATTGGCACTGATTTACCAAGTGATTGAAGCCGGCACCCAGGGGCCGAGTGGGGGTGGAGTCCAGGCTTGGCGTTTTGTGGTAGTGACAGAACAGCAGGTGAAGGAACAGATTGCCGAGATCTATCTGCGCGGCTGGCGCATGGCGGAAACCAATTATGCCAAAACCGGACTCACACCAGAGAACAGCAAAAACGTGCGCGCGGCCGCCTATCTGGCCGAGCACCTGGCTGAGGCGCCGGTCCTGCTTATCCCCTGCCTCCGTTCACGCAAGAGCCATGAGGCCCGTCTCAACGGACCGAATAGAGAAACTTTTTTGCGGATTCTGGGTGGGAGTATCTATCCTGCGGTGCAGAATATCCTGCTGGCGTGCCGAGCCCTTGGTCTGGGTGCCTCGCTGACGACGATTACGACACTGTATGAGGACGAGATGCGGAAAATTCTCGGTCTGCCCGCATTTATCACAACGTACGCACTCATTCCGCTGGGCTATCCTCAAGGAAAATTTGGGCCGGTGACCCGACGCCCGGTCGAAGAGGTAACGTGGCTGAACCGATACGGGGAAGTGTTTCCACATCAGGGGGGCTGCGGAAAGGGCCTAGATTGAGGGCAGGGCAGCCCCGTGCGGCTGCCCTGCTGCCTAGGCTCAGGTCCTCTACATTTCTTGTCACTGGGTTTTGGCGGTGTTTGGTGGTGCCAAGATGCTAGGGAGCCTGTCAGGTCGGGTTCCCCTGTCCGGCTCTCGGCCGCGTCGCTCCCGGCATCTTCTGGTGATGAGGCCTAGACCTCATCCCGCTTGAGTTCCGGAAAGAGGGCGCGCTTGGGGACATGCGCCTTTTTCCAGACCATCACGTTCCGCGTATATTGACACACCAACGTGCCGTCTTGCTTGACGCCCCGCGTCTCGACTTTGATGATTCCCCACTGTGGCTTGGACTTGGATTCGCGCTTCTCCAGGACTTCCGACTCGGAATACAGCGTATCGCCGGCAAACACCGGGTTCGGGAGGGTGATCTTGTCCCAGCCCAGGTTAAAACCGTTCTCACTCACATCGGCGACGCCGAGCCCGGCAACAATCGCCAGGGTGAGCCCGCTGTTAATCAGGCATTGGCCGAATTCGGTCTGTTTGCCGTATTCGGTATTAAAATGCAGTTGATTGGTGTTACAGGTCAGCAAGGTGAACCAGGTATTATCCGTCTCGGTCACCGTCCGCCCCAAGCGGCACCGATAGACGTCCCCGATTGCAAAGTCCTCGTAACAGCGTCCCTCCCAGCCAGGTTTGACCGCCATAGGAACCTCCTTCCGTCGTCTGGTGTGGACCGTAGTGTACCACAGGACATCTGCTCTGAGGAATGTGGGCCGGGAGCGGTGGCCTCCCGGCTCCGAGGTTATCCCGCTGAGGCAGGCAGGGGCCTTCACCAGGAGTGCGCCTTCGGTTTCGGGGCCTGCTCGGCGGGAGGCGTTTCCTCTTCGAGGATGGCTGAGACAAGAGCGAGTTGACCACTCATACGGTAGAAGAATCCGGCCAACAGGACGGGTTTCCGAATATGCTTTTTGGTCAGGATCGGGGCTAAAATCTCTCCATTGATGACACGCAGACGCGGTTTGTGGCGGCGCATATCTCGGAGCACGGAAAGCTCGCTTTGCCTTTTGCTCGTAGTGCGGAATTCATGGACCTGAAGATAGACTTCCTCTTCTCCGGCAATCCCGAAGGCCAGGAGGGCGCCATGTCTGTCTGGCTCACCGGGCGGAACGAAATAGAGTTGCCCACTGAGACGGACTCGCAGCGGAGGCCCTTCAGCGCCAGACTCTTGCGGGAGGGCGTGCAAAAGGGCGCACACCCAGATCAAGAGGCTGAGAGGACGGACATATTGCCTGGACATCGGATGCCTCCCTGACATGCTTCCCGCCCGCCGTCGGCTGCCTCACTGCCTCTGCCCGTCTTCCGGCTTGGGCTCCTCCTGACCGGGAGATGCGACAGGCTGCTGCGCTGGAGTCAGCGGCAGCCGGACAGTGAAGCAGCTCCCGTGCCCCACGCGGCTCTCGACACTGATGTGCCCGCCATGTGCGCACACGATTGAGCGGGCTAGTGCCAGACCGAGGCCGGCTCCTCCGCGGCTTCGGGCCGGGTCGGCGCGATAAAAGCGATCAAAGATATGAGGTTGCTCCTCGGCGGCAATGCCGGCTCCGGTATCTCTGACCGACAGGGAGGCCTCTGTCCCGCGTGGTTCCAGGGTCAGCGTCACGGTCCCGCCCTCCGGTGTGTATTTAATGGCATTCTCCCCCAGGTTGAACAGAAGCCGGAACAGCATGGTTTCGCTGCCTCGCGTCCAGAGTTCAGTGGGCGCGCCGTGCCTCAAGGTCCTCTGCGCCGTCTCAGGCAGCGCCCCCAACGCCGCACAGACATCGCGCAGGATTGCTGCCAGATCGACCGGCGTACGCACGATATGCATATTGCCGCTGTCGGAGCGGGCCAGAAAGAGCAGGTCCGTGACGAGCGCACTGAGGCGGTCAACTTCCTCAAGGCAGTTGGCCAGAACGGAGCGATATTCCGCTGGCGTCGGAGGAGAGCGGAGCGTCACCTCAAGCTCGCCTTTCAAGATCGTGAGCGGGGTGCGCAGTTCATGAGCGGCATCGGCGCTAAAGTGCTTGACCGCGGTAAACGCGCGTTCCAGCCGCGCCAACATGGCGTTCAAGACGGCGGCCAGACGGCCGAGCTCGTCCGTACTGTCCGCGACCTCGATCCGGCGCGAGAGGTCTTCCGCCTCTATCGTCCGGGCCGTATCGACCATCGCCTCCACAGGGGCCAGGGCGTGGCGCGCCAGAAACCAGCCGCCCACTCCAGCGCCCCCGAGTGCCAACGGGACGAGTCCCAAGAGAATTAAGAGAAACCGGGAACGGGCCGTGTCCGCACTCTCAAGGGGCATAGCGACCTGAACGAGATGAATCATCCGGCCGTGTGCAACGACCGGCAGCGTCAAGAGCCGGACCGGCACTCCCTCCCCATCTCCCCCCTGAGGAGGGGACACGGTGATGGTCTGATAGGTTTCCCGGCCCTGCCGGGCATTCCACTGTGCTTCCGGGCTGAGCGGGAATTGCACGCGCGGGCGTGGCATAAGGCGGGGGTCCGGACGGCCGAATGGATCGAGGAGGCGAAAGAACCGAGAGGCTGGCCCAGGACCAAACGGACCAAGCAGGGCATCCAGAGCCGCCTCTAAATTACGCCCTGGCGACGAGGGCCGCCGGACTGAATCGGCGATAGACACGGCGACCGATTTCAGCGAGGCATCGATATTGTCGCGCAGTCCCCGGTCGAGGAGGAGGAGGGCCGCCGTCCCAAGGAGAACTAACATCCCGGTCAGGAAGGCCGTATACCACAGCGTCAGACGAGTCCGCAGGCTGGAAAAAAGGGGCCGCATTATCCCTCAAGGTCCTTGATGACATAGCCCACCCCGCGCACGGTGTGGATCAATTTGGCGGGAAACCCTGCATCAAGTTTTTTCCTGAGATAGTTGACGTACACGTCAATCACATTGGTAAAGGTGTCGAAATCCACGCCCCACACATGCTGGGCGATCAGGGCGCGGCTGAGCACCCGCCCGGGGTGGCGTAAAAAGAATTCGAGCAGGGCGAATTCCTTTGCGGTCAGCTCAATCCGAGTGCCCGCTCGCGTGACTTTGCGCGAGATGAGGTCGAGCTCCAAGTCCGCCACGCTCAAGGTGGAGGGAGACAGGGGGCTGTCTCGGCGCAGTAAGACGCGAATTCGGGCGAGCAGCTCTTCAAAAGCAAACGGTTTTGTCAGGTAGTCATCCGCGCCCCGATCCAATCCCGTGACTTTATCCGCAACTGTATCTCGCGCGGTGAGCATGAGAACCGGAACGTGGAGTTTGTGCTTCCGCATGTCCTGGAGGACGTTCAGTCCATCCCGCTTGGGCAGCATCACGTCCAGAATGACCAGATCGTACTCGTACTCGAACGCTTGGGTCAGTCCGGCCTCGCCGTCCGGGACGATATCAACGCTATAGCCCTCGGCCTCAAGACCGCGGCGGATAAAGCTGGCGACCTTTGCTTCGTCTTCAATCACAAGGATGTGCATATCTCTCGGACGCCTCAGGTTCACGAACAGCGCGAATGCGCGTATTGTACCAGACACGGCGAGAATTACGGACCTATGTCGAGCGGCTTTCTCCGTTCCTTTTGACTAACGACATGTGAGTGCCTATGCCTACAGGAAGACCGAGCCTGTCCCCTCTTCACATTTTGAAACTCGTCCGGAATCTGCCCCGGTTTGCAAAGCTGTTCTGGCGGCTGTTTCGAGACCGACGGGTACCGCTCCGGGCCAAGGCCGTGCTGGTCGGGGCGTTGGCCTATATGCTGCTGCCTATGGACTTCCTCCCCGATATTCTGCCCTTCGTCGGTATTGCCGACGATATTACCGTCCTGTTACTTGCCGGTCGTTGGTTCCTTTCCCTGTGTCCGCCCGACGTGGTACAGGAGCAGGTGAGAGCGTTGAGTGAGGAAGCCGCCGGTTGATACCTGTCTGTCCTGTCGAAGTATCGAGAATGAGCGCTGACTGGATCGATGAAGCTTCTCGAACCTTCCGAAGGAGTACGCTATGGCCTATCGCCCGACCCTGATGAGCACGCGAGGGATGATTGCGACTGAACACTATCTGTCCGCCGAAGCCGGGATGCACATCCTCCGTGCCGGGGGCAACGCATTTGATGCGGCTGTGGCCGCAACGCTGGCCGAAGGCGTGCTCAACCCCCATATGCATACCTTTGGAGGAGAACTGTCCGCTCTCGCCTATAGAGCGGCGGACAGAAAAGTGTCCTCGATCAACGGCAGTACTATTGCCCCCAAAGCGGCCACACGTGAATGGTTCCAGCAACAGGGCCTTCCCCTCATTCCAGGTAGCGGAGCCTTGGCCGCCGGGCCGTGTGCGGCCCCGGACGCCTTCATTTCCGTGCTGCAACGCTTTGGGACGTGTCGCTTTGCCCAAGTGGTCGCTCCTGCGCTGGAACTGGCTGAGCGCGGCTTCCCCATGCACCGGGCCCTCCGTGGTCCGGCACCGGCCTATCTGAATATGGATTTTTCGATTGCCGGGAATGCCGAGCGTTTCAGGGAACACTGGCCGTCTTCAGCCAAGGTCTATCTGCCAGGTGGACATCTGCCCGATATTGGTCAAGTCCTGACGAACCCGGATCTGGCCCAGACATTTCGGCGTCTGATGGCGGCGGAAGAACGAGCCGGTGGCGGCCGCCTCGCTGGTCTCGCCGCCGCTCGGGCCGAGTTTTATGAAGGGGGTATTGCTCAGACCATAGCGGCCCACGCAAAAGAGCAGGGGGGGCTGCTGAGCGCGGAAGACTTGGCCGACTTCCATATTCAGATCGAAGAGCCGATGACCCTCAACTACCGGGGCTATGATATCTATAAATGTGGCCCCTGGAGCCAAGGCCCGGTGTTTCTTCAGCAACTGGCCCTGCTCGAAGGGTTTGATCTCAAGGCGATGGGCCTGAATAGTGCGGATTATATTCATACGGTCACAGAAGCGGCCAAGCTGGCCTTTGCCGACCGTGAGCAATACTACGGAGATCCGCATTTTACCGATGTTCCACTAGAAGGACTCCTCTCCAAAGACTATGCGTCCAGTCGGCGTGAGTTGATCGGCAACGGACAGGCGTCGCTTGATCAGCGGCCGGGGAATCCGCGGACAGGCGCCGCGTTACTCGAAGGGGAAGACATCTTTGCGGCCCGGAATTGGGGTCCAGGCACCGTTTATGTGGCGGTCGTCGATAAAGAGCGGAATATGGCCTCTTTTACCCCGAGTGGTGCCTGGATTCCGTCCTCCCCGGTGATCGATGGACTTGGCTTCCCCTTGGGGACCCGCGTGCAGACCTTCTTCCTGGATGCAACACATCCGAACGCCTTGGTGCCGGGAAAACGTCCACGCACCACCCTGACGCCGACCCTGGTCATGCGGGACGGAAATCCCTGCATGGTCTTTGGAACGCCGGGTGGCGACCAGCAGGACCAGTGGACGCTCCAGTTCTTTCTGGCTGTGGCCGATTTTGACATGGAAGTGCAGGAGGCCATAGAAGCCCCCCGGTTTTCGACCTCCCACTTCCCGACCAGTTTCTACCCGCATAATTGCATCCCCGGTCTCCTCCGGGTTGAAGAGCGGATTTCTGAAGAGGTCCAGCGTGAACTCAAAGCCCGTGGACATAGGCTTCAGGTCAACCCGGCGTGGAGCGAGGGGGACGTGCTGGGCATCCGCATTGATGCGACGTCTGGCACGCTATACGGCGGAGCGGATATACGCGGGGAACAGAGCAAACGCATGCCGTCACATATCATTGGCTGGTAAGGTCTGCTGTGGGTGGTGGGGTGCTTTTTCGACTTTCCCATCGTTTGTACCCGCCTCATATTAGAATAACTAAAACTCAATTTTAGACCTTGACTCTGAATGCGAGGGTGTTAGATAGAGAGGAGGGAGGTGTGGAAGGGCGTGGCGAGGGGGACATCGCCCACGGACTGACAGAGAGGAGGCCATCTGCTCTATATGCCAACCCGGGAGCAACATCTCAGCCCCGTTCCTCTCAGCCGAGCGATCGGGTTTTTCCCGTCCACACAAAACTCCCCCATTCTCTTCCGCCGAAACACCCCTGCCCTTCAGACGGTTGACGTCTTCTCTGTCCGGCAACGTTCGCCCCCCAGCCCGTCTTACGCCGCGATAGGCCTCATTTGTGTGAACCCAAAGAGTTGGAGGAGTAGAAGTATGCAACTCCCAGTGCAAATCGTCTCCCGCGACCTGCCTCTTTCCCGACACCTAGAGACAACCATTCATGAGAAGGCCGACAAGCTTGATACCTTTTATAACCGCATTACCCGCTGTCAAGTGGTTATTGAATCCCAGACCCATCATCACTGGAAGAGCCACTCCTATAAGGTTCGGGTCGACCTGAGCGTCCCCGGTGCCGAACTGGTCGTCAACCACCATGAAAATCAGGATTTAAAAGTCGCCATTCGGGATGCCTTTGATGCGGCCAAACGTCAGTTGCAAAACTATGCCCGCCAAAAACGCGGCGATGTGAAGGCGCATTCCGCCATGGCGGAGTCGTGGCATTGAACGAATGACCGACCGTTCCCGTCCCCTGAAGGAAAAAGGACAAACTATGGCTGAGGGATTTCGCAAGATTGTGTGCCCTGTCTATTTGGATGAAGCATCGCCCCAGACGCTCTCGTATGCGCAGCACTTCGCCCGACTCGGAGGCGGGACCATCCACCTCCTTCATGTCGTACCCACAGATGAGCTTCATCTCCTGCGCGGGGTCTATAAGCCGGACAAAAGTGGCGGGGCGGATATCAGTACGGCAGAACGCGTTGCCCGGGAGCAGTTAGAGACGATTGCTCAGGAATATCTCAGCGACACCCCCTATGCGATTCTGACCCAGTTCAATAGCAATCCGGCTGCTGGCATTCTGGAAGCCCAAAAAGAAGTAGGTGCTGACCTTGTGGTGATGTCCTCGCATGGCCGAACCGGATTTGCCCATCTCATTTTGGGTAGTGTTGCCGAAAGGGTCGTCCGGGAGGCCGTCTGCCCAGTGTTGACCATTCGTCAAGGAGAGGAAGAAGTCGCCCCCTCTGCATTCCAGAATATCCTTGTTCCGGTTGACATTGCCGACCGGTCGGCGACTGCCCTCATCCATGCTCGGCAGATTGCGGCACAGCATGGGGGAACTGTCTACCCACTCCACGTTGTCCCAACCGAAGACATCTACCTCCAGCGCGATGTCTACCGGCTTCAGGAAGGAGGGAGAACCAATCTGGTACGGGCAGAACGGGTGGCCAAAGAGCGCTTAGCGGAAGTCTCACAGACCTATCTTGACGGCGTCCGATACGAACCGGTCGTCCATGTGAGTAGTGATCCGGCCCGCACTTTTCTTGAAATGGAAAAAGAAGTTGGTGCAGATTTACTGGTGATGGCGACCCATGGGTTCACCGGTCTGTTTCACCTTTTGCTCGGCAGTCTGACCGAAAAAATGATGCGTGAAGCGGGCTGCCCGGTCTTAGCTCTTCACCAGTAACTGAGAGAAGGAGCGACGGGGCCTGGTCCACGACGCAAGGAGAGGGGGGGCACTCTGATGAAGGATACCGCCTATAGGATTGTGAGCGAATCGCTGAAAGACGAACTCCGGGCGATTGATTTTTACGTGCTTGCCGCGGATGCTGCGTCCACGCCAGCCGCTCGACTGGCAGCCCGGCAGTTCGCCCGGGAAGAAGAGCAGCATCTTGACGATCTCATCGAGTGGATTGAGCGGGAAGATGATCCGGAGCTCCGCGTGGTGTTACAAAACATTCACCTTCTCCAGTACGACCCCTCACCCCAAACCGATGCCGTGCGGCACTGGGTAGAGCTATGTCACCAGCAGAAGGTCCCCGACCCCGTGCGGACGCTGTTTGAGATGGCGCTGGCAAAAGAGCGGGAGTCGCTCGGGCGCCATCATGCACTAGAGCGGCAAGTCACAGAGCCGCTCGCTCGTCGGGTGCTGCACGCAATCTGTCAGGCCGAAGAACGACATCGGCGGTTCCTGGAGGAACAGTATCAGCGGCTGGTGGCCGAGCGTGAGGAGTCCACGCAGCCTTGGCATTATACGGAGGGCGTGTGAGGCGCACTGGCCTTACGCGGCCTCTGGGTCAAAACTCCCTCTCTCTGACATCTTCCGCAAGGTGGAAGGACGCGGCGGCAGTCGTCCGTACTGCGTCGGGAGCGACGCCCGGCGCAAATTCTTTCAGGACAAAGCCCCGAGCGGCGACTCGAATCAAGGCCAGATTTGCCAGTACCCACGAGACACACGCACGGGCGGTGAGCGGATAGGTGCACGTGGGGAGCAGTTTCGGCTCACCCGCCTTTGTGGTGTGATACATCGCAACGGTCAGCCGGCGTGTTCCAGCAGTCAGGTCCATGGCTCCACCGATCGAACCGGCTTTCATATGTGAGGCTTGCCAGTTTGCCAGGTCGCCGTTTCCCGCAACCTGAAAGCCACCGAGTATGGCCGTGTCTATAGGTCTCCCGCGTGCCCATGGACTATCAAAGAAGCTGGCTCCCGGTTGCAGCGTCACCAACTGAGAACTGGCATTATGGCCGCGGCAAGGGGGCCATAACCCAGCGCGCCGTTCTCGGCATGGAGCGTCATGTCGTCGGCAATAAAATCCGAGACCAGAGTCGGCAGACCGATACCGAGGTTCACGTACTGACCAGGCTCCAAGAGGCGCGCAGCGTCATGAGCTCTGGCGTCAGGCCGCTTGGCGGCCTGGCAGTCTGCGCTGCCGTTTCGATTGTCCGGCCTTGGGTCTGCATGAGTTCCAACGCCTGAGCACGGTCGAGCGGTTTTTCACACAGAACAAGACGGTCGACAAAGATGCTTGTGGGGCGACAATCGCCTCTGGATCGAGTTGCCCCGGCTCGACAATTTCATCGACTTCAGCGATGGTAATCGCCGCCGCAGAGGCGAACGAAGGGGGGGGGGGGGGTAAATTCCGCGCCGTCCCGCGGTAGATCAGATTCCCGGACGTATCCGCTCCATACGCCCGAATGAGGGCAAAGTCGGCGTGGAGCGCGGTTTCCATAAGATACCTCTCGGCCGTCAGTCAAGGGTCGGCCTCTCTTTCCCTTCGGCAACGACCGTGGCAGCCCCGGCAGGAGTGAAAAATGCGGCCGCCGCACGAATGCGCTCGACCGAGGTTCCCTGGGATGCGATTTCAAAGGCGACTTCGCCCCGTCCAATCTGTTCGGACAGCGGCGTTGTGCGGGAGGCATAGCCCCCCCCCCAAGAGGAGTCCGGTTTCGAGACTTGGCCGTTTTCGGCGAGCATTTGAGGAGGCAGCGGCCCAAATCCGGGAGAATTGCAGATGACGGTCAGGTCGCTCACGCCGCTGTCTCGCAGCGCAAAGAGTGATTCATGCAACCCCTGGAGGACGCCAAATCCGCCTATCAGAATCTCCGCTCCGTCTGGAGGTCGGCAATCGCTTCGACTGCGGCATAAGGGGTCTTTTGAACACTCATACAACCCTCCTGCCCGCATGGCGCAAAAGATTGAGGCTGACCGCTCGGTCAGGTTGATCTTCGTTCTCCCGCCCCGTAATATAAGTCATAAGGCTGATACGCGCTCAAAGAGGAAACATGTCCTCCATCGGCCAATAGAGTTGGCACGTTCCCTCTTGACGAGAGGGAGAACGCCGTCGGCGTGAGCGAACCTCAACGTGCGGATAAGGATAATCCAGTGACTGACCATCCAGTATGGCTCTCGCAAGGCGCCCCCCCAGGGGAAACACCGCCGCTCGCGCTCTTTCACTATCCCCTCGCTTTTACCCTTATCGGCCGAGCATCTGGAGCCTCTTTAACGGTGGCGGTGGAAACCGCACTTGATGATATTCAGGCGGAAGATCTGATTTATATGGAGAAGGCCCTGAATTTTGTGACGGAACAGCAACAGAGCGGCTCAGTCCCACCGCAGCCCCCCGGCGCTCTCTCTCCCCCAGCCGGCACAATGCCGACCGGGCGGAGGTGCGACCTGTGTGAGATGGCGCATTATACGCAGTGGTATGCCGAGTTTTACGCCCCCTTCCGTTTTACCATTCTCGACTGCGATTCCTGTGAGGTGCCCATCGCAGTCCTTGGCGAGCACCGCGTCGAGGTGCGTCTGGAGGAGGTTGCGTTCATGGAAAATGCCCTCAATCTCGTGGCCGAGCAAAAGTATGCCGGAAAATTCCCGAAGTGGATGTTCGATCACAATATGCGGCAGATCCCGGATCATTATCATTTCCATGTCCGCCCCTTGCTCTGGTAGGCGGAGAGGAGAAGGAAGTGACGACTATGCAGGCGATATTATTGCTTGGCCCAGGGAAGATTGCCTGTCAGGAATTACCCGTGCCGGAACCAGGCCCTGAAGATGTCGTGCTGAAGGTTGAGTCGGCCCTGACCTGCGGAACGGACCTCAAGGCTTTCGTGCGTGGCCACCCCAAGATGCCCCCACCGATCCGGTTTGGCCATGAATACTCTGGAACGATTGCCGCGTGCGGGCCGCAGGTCACAAACTTCCGCGAGGGGGACGACGTTATGCTCGCGCCGACCGGCCCGTGCGGTCTCTGTTTTTACTGCCAGCGTGACCAGGAAAACCTGTGTACGTCCCTCATGACGACCATGGCATTTGGCGGCTATGCGGAATACGTCAGTCTTCCTGGTCGGATTGTCAGATCCAATATGTTCTCCAAGCCAAAAAGCCTGCCTTTTGTTGAAGCCGCGCTGCTGGAGCCGGTGTCGTGTGTGGTCTTTGGATTACAGCAGGTCAGGTTCACGCCTGAAGACACGGTGGTGATCATTGGCGCGGGTGGCTTTGGCCTGTTGCATCTCATCCTCTTAAAGATGCAGGGCCTGGAGCGGGTCCATATGGTGGCCCGGAACCCAGACCGGGCCAGAGTGGCAGGCGAACTTGGCGCCGGCCGCGTGATCGCCCGGCCGGCTGAGGAGGCCCGGGAGGAAGTCCTGGAGGCCACCGGGGGCCGTGGAGCCGACCTGGTCATTGAGTGTACGGCCCAGCCGAGCGTATGGGAGGAATCCCTGTTCTTTGCCCGTCCCGGCGGGCAAGTCGTTCTCTTTGGCGGTTGCCCGCAGGGAACCAAGGTTTCGCTGGACGCAACCCGGCTGCACTATGACCAGATTCGTCTGTCGAGCCCCTTTCACTTCAATCCGGCTGCTGTGCGGAAAGCGTCCGAACTGCTCATATCCGGTCAGATTCCAACCGAATATCTGATTAGTGGTCGCTATCCCCTAGTTGACCTCTGCCAGGCGTTCGATCGTATGCAGCGTGGTGAGGGGATCAAATACGAAGTCGTCCCCTGAGGGCGAAAGGCTGCCATGGAGAATGTGACCCCGAGCGAGGCCGTACGGGCCATCCCCGACGACAGTATCGCGATCTTCCCCCACAGTTGTGTCGAACCGACGACCTTCTATAGGGCTTTCCAGCACGAGGTTGAGCGCTTCAGCAACCTGACCGTGTATTCCGGGCTGTCGTTTGGAAAATATTCCTTTCTGGAAAAAGGATTGGGAGAGAATTTCCGCTATGTGACATGGCAGGCCGCGCCCCAGCTCCGGCACCTGTTCAAGGAAAACGACCCGCGCAAGGTCGGTTTTACTCCCATGCGGTTTAGCGAGATTACCCGCATTGTGAATAAAAACGGGATCATCAAGCCGGATGTCGTTGTGGCCCAGGTTTCGCCGCCCGCCCCGGACGGAACGGTCAGTTTGGGGATTTCGGTCAGTATCTATCAAGACTTCATTGAGAGCGCGAAAATGGTGATCGCCGAGGTGAATCCCAATATGCCGGTCACGCACGGCCGGAGCCGGGTTCCGGTCGAGAAAATTGATCTTGCCATAGAATCGTCCGAGCCCCTCGGGACCTATCGCCCCCCGCACCAAAGCGAGCGCGACGCCAAAATCGTTGACTATGTTCTCGACTTGGTTCCCGATTTGGCTTGGGTACAACTCGGGGTGGGTTCCGTCCCCGATGCGGTTCTGGGCCGACTGGCAGACAAACGGGGGGTGAATCTCTACTCAGGGATGCTGTCTCAGGGGTTGATGCAGTTTCTCGATCAGGCGAAACACACCCCCAAGATCATCACTGGCGAGCTTGCCGGTGACCAGGAGTTCTTTGATTTTTGCGGTTGCGACCCGCTCGTGGAAATGGCGACCGTCGATGTCACGCACAATATTCTGGAGTTGGCAAAGCTGCCCCGCTTCGTCTCCATCAATTCCGCCGTGGAGATTGACCTGCAAGGCCAGAGCAACGGCGAGACCATTGGGCCAGTGCAGATCAGCGGCGTCGGTGGAAGCCTCGATTATGTGGAAGCGGCGGCACTGGCTGAGAACGGTGTGTCCATCATTGCGTTGCCGTCAACGACTGAAGACCATCGGCGCTCCAAGATCGTTGCCAGCCTAGCCAGTGGCGCCGCTGTCACCACCCCCCGTTTTTGCACCGACTATATCGTGACCGAATACGGAATTGCCCGTATGAAGGGCAAAGACCTCCGCGGGCGGGCCGAAGCCCTCATCCAAATCGCCCACCCGGATTTTCGGCCTGAGCTGGAGCAGTGTTCTGGCTAGGAAATGTTCAGCCTACCGGAAGTGAGGTGACTCGCGGGGGCGCAATATTAGTCCCCCCCCTAAAGGATGTCGGTCTGAATTTGAGCACTATGGACTTGTTATGAGAGCTGGTTACGAGTCAGACCCGGCTGTTTTCCTCTCTCGCAAAAGAAACATGCTTACTATTGCGGCAAGTCCAGACCCCAAACAGGCCGCTCAGCCATGGATATCCTTTAACAATTGCCAGACACGCAACTCCCATAACGACGAGAATCGAAGTGAGAGCGAACCATTGACCCCGTTTATACAGTTCCACCGTGCGAATCCCTATCTCATGTTCGTGTTCCCACTCTTGTCGTTCGAGGCTCTGGTCATGGGCGGTTTGGCGTTCCCAGAGGCTTAACATCCGCTCAAACGATCCGGGAAGAATTGCCTCGTATTGGGCGACATGCGCTGGGGTTGGTAGGGGGCTGCTCCAAGCCTCAGCGTATGTTTCATCATCCAGGGCAGGCTCTAGCTCACCAGTGACCGGCTGTGCCTCTACTGGAGGCTTTTCGTCAGCCATGTGACACGACAGGGACACTCCTGGCCGCTAGTTGGCGCAGCTTTCGGACACGGGAACGGAGCTTTTTCGCGGAGTTCTGTGGTCCCGTTCTCTCAACATATGTGACCCGAGGAGTAATCTGAAAGGTCTTTACGATAGCATCTACCGGAGAACGTGGGCGAGAGAGGCATGTCAGGGTATGCGGATGGCGACGCTTCGCCACGGGTGCCATAACGACGCTCTTGCCCCTGTCCCTGCCCTGAGGCTGACCAGCCGACAACATACGGGTAGCCATATTCTTCCTATAATGCCACAGGCACAGGGGGTCAAGACCGGTCAAGAAAAGCAAGGCACAGCGAGATATCCCCCCGTGCCTTTTTTCTCTCCGACCCGTTTGATACGCTCAGTCTCTCGCTAGTCATGCATCGCTTGCCGGGGCTGCTGGGCAGAGACAATCTGGATTGTGACTGAACGTTCGAGAGTTCGTCAATATCCGTTGCCCCGGTCGCATTGAAGCAATCCGTGTGAGGGGACGCTTATGATTGAACGGGCCGCTATTCTGAGTACGGGGGATGAAATCACGACCGGCAAAGTCGTCGACACGAACTCCAACTATATTGCGGACAAGCTGATTGAAGCCGGATTGGACGTTGCCTCGATTGTCACGGTTGGCGATGTGGCGGAACGGATTGTGTGGGCCTGGGAGCAGGCCATGGCTCACGCTGACGTGATCGTTTCCACCGGTGGTATCGGGCCCACGGCCGATGATCTCACGACTGAACTGATCGCGAGGGTTGCTGGAGTCGAGCTGGTCTTCTCAGAAGAAGTCGCTGAGAATATCCGTCGGATTTTTGCCTCGTTGAACCGCACCATGCCGGAGAACAATCTCAAGCAGGCCCAGTTCCCCGCCGGAGCAACCATTATTCCCAACCATCTCGGGACGGCACCGGGCTACCGCTTAGCCCTGGAGACACCGCACGGTCGCAAGCATCTCATCGTCCTGCCAGGTGTCCCGCGTGAGATGAAACCCATGATGGAAGAAAGTGTCATCCCCTGGATTGGTGCAATGCGGGATGGGGACGCCTTCTTTCTGACCCGGACGTTTCAGACCTTCGGCATCAGTGAGTCCGGGCTGGATGAGCTGGTGTCTGGCCTGATTGCCGAAGACGAGGGGAAACTGGCCTTTCGGGCCAATTTCCCCCAGATTTCCATGCGCGTGACGGTTCGGGGGAAGGCCGGTGAAGTCGAGCGACGAGTCGAAGGGCTGGCCCAGCGGCTGCGCGAGAAAATCGGGCCGTACGTCTACGGCGAGGGGGATGTCAGCATGGAAGGCGTAGTCGGACAACTCCTCAAGGAGCAAGGGAAAACGGTTGGCTTTGCTGAGGCGTGCCCGGGTGGATTGACTAGTCATCGCCTGACAAACGTGCCGGGCAGTTCGGACTATTTTCTCGGTGGCATTGTTGCCTATTCGGACAAGGCCAAAACCCAGTTGCTCAATGTCCACCCCGACACGCTGAGTCAGCACGGCGCGGTCAGCGAGGAGACCGTCAAGGCAATGGCCAGCGGCGTCCGTACCTGTCTGGGCACCAATATTGGTGTCGCAGTAACGGGCATTGCCGGACCGGACGGTGGTACTCCGGACAAGCCGGTCGGAACTGCCTGCCTAGCGCTTGCCATGGATAGCACGCTGGTGTCGCGGCAGTACAAGCTCTGGGGCAACCGGGAGTGGATAAAAACCTTGACCTCCCAGTTGTGTCTCGACTGGGTGCGGCGCGCGCTTCTTGGGATTCCGATTGCAGAATCGGGATTTATCCGGCGCTGAGGAAAGAGCGGGCTCCTTGTTGATTCGCACTTTCATTGCCGCTAGTCTAGCCCCGTCGGTAAGCGAAGAAGTGGCAAAAGTCCAGGCTGCCCTCCAAAAGGCCAAAAGCGATATCCGCTGGGTCAACCCGCAGGGATTTCATCTGACGTTTCGGTTTCTTGGGAATATCGAGCCGACCCGCGTTGCGCCCATCCTGACCGCATTGCGAGCAGCTGTGAGGCTTCACCCTCAGTTCCGAGTCCGCACGCAGGGGCTCGGGGCTTTCCCCTCCCTCACCCGGCCGCGAGTGCTGCTGGCTCGTCTGCCCAGTGACGGTCCACAAGGGTTGCACGCCAAGATTGAGTCGGCGCTCGGCCCCTGTGATTCTCCGTCCGAGGACCGCGCGTTTCGCCCGCATATCACCCTGGGCCGGGTCCGTTCCCGGCGTGGCTGGAGTCAGGTGCTGGAAGGAATCAAGGTGTATCTCCAGTACGATTTCGGTGAGAGTCTTATCGACAAAGTGACTCTCTATCAGAGTGACCTGAGACTAAGCGGAGCAGTCTATACGCCACTCGGTGTCGCCTGCCTGAATCCGACTCAAGGGGGAGCAGGCCGCCGTCCACAACAGTAAGGAGTGTATACATGGCAGAGGACAGAGATCGTGAACGAGCGTTGGACTTAGCGGTTAGTCAGATCGAAAAGCAGTTTGGTAAGGGCTCGATCATGAAGCTCGGCGAGGATGCGCTGGTGCGCAACATTGCCTCGATTTCGAGCGGCTCGCTGGGCTTGGACCTCGCCCTCGGTATTGGTGGCCTGCCGCGCGGACGGGTGGTCGAGATCTATGGACCTGAATCATCCGGGAAAACGACGCTTGCCCTGCACGTCGTTGCCCAGGCACAAAAGGGGGGGGGAGCCTGCGCCTATATTGACGCGGAACATGCCTTGGACGTTAGCTATGCCGGCAAGCTTGGGGTGAAAGTTGACGAGGTGTTGATCTCTCAGCCCGACAACGGTGAACAGGCGCTCGAAATTACGGACACCTTGGTCCGAAGCGGGGCGCTGGATGTGATCGTGGTCGATTCTGTGGCCGCCCTGGTTCCCCGCTCTGAGCTCGAAGGCGATATGGGTGAGCCGCAGATGGGCCTGCAGGCCAGACTCATGTCGCAAGCGCTGCGGAAACTCGTCAGTACGATCTCACGCTCGCGTACCTTAGTCATCTTCATCAATCAAATCCGGATGAAGATCGGGGTCATGTTCGGCAGTCCCGAGACCACAACCGGCGGCAACGCCCTCAAATTTTATTCCTCCGTCCGCATGGACATCCGCCGTACGGGCGCCATCAAGCAGGGCGCTCAAGTGGTGGGGAATCATACCCGGGTCAAAGTGGTCAAAAATAAAGTTGCCCCCCCGTTCAAGGAGGCGGAATTTGATATTTTGTACGGAATCGGAATCTCCAAAGAGGGGGAGCTGATCGACATTGGTGTGGACAACGACATCGTTGAAAAGGCCGGCGCCTGGTACTCTTTTGCTGGAGAGCGGATCGGCCAGGGCCGAGAGAACGCCAAAGAATATCTGCGAGACAACCCCGAGGTGTCCGCCACGATAGAGCATCAGGTCCGGGAGAAGTTCGGCCTCGAGGCTCCGCAAGCCGCTGCCGCAGTGGGAAAAGAAGAGGCGGCTGAGAATGCCTAGCCTGACATCCCTGCACTTATGAGTCATCCGCGTTCCTCTTCTGAGCAGACCCCGCTGCACTATGCCTACAGTCTCCTGGCGCGGGGCGACTACAGCACAGCCCGTTTACATGAAAAATTGCGGCTCAAGGGGTTCACGTCACAGGCCGTAACCGAGACGGTTGACACACTGAGGGAGCGCGGCCATCTGAACGACACGCGCTTGGCTTGTGGTCTGGCCGAGCGATTTCAGAAACAGGGCTTTGGTCGACGTGGGGTGTGGGCCAAACTCCAGCAACGGGGACTCCCGGACGACGTGATTACGGCCGCGCTGAGCGAGTGGGAAGAGAGGGCGGATATCAGTATCGCCGAGCAGATCATCCAGCGCCGTTTCCTTCCTGCCGCGCTCGAAGATCCCAAGATGTGCGCCCGCGCGTATCGATTCCTGTTGCGACGAGGATACTCTGCCAGTGTTGCGGCAAGCGTGTTAGGAAGAGAGGCGGATGGCGACTAGCGAAGAGAAAGAGTCACTGCCATGACAGGGAACGAGATACGCAACAGCTTCCTGCAATTCTTTGCCGACCGGGGTCATCAGATTGTTCCGAGTGGGTCTTTGGTGCCCGCCCATGATCCGACGCTGTTGTTTACCAATGCCGGGATGGTGCCGTTCAAGAATATTTTTCTCGGGATTGAACGGCCGACCCACCGGCGTGTGGTCGACTCCCAAAAATGTCTGCGCGTCTCCGGGAAGCATAACGACCTGGAAGAAGTGGGGCGCGATACCTACCACCACACCTTCTTCGAGATGCTGGGGAACTGGTCGTTTGGCGATTACTACAAGAAGGAAGCCATCTGCTGGGCCTGGGAGTTGCTGACCGAAGTCTGGAAACTGCCCAAGCCGAAACTTTGGGCGACCGTGTATACGACAGACGAGGAAGCGGACGAGTGGTGGCGGACCCAAACTGATATCGACCCGCAACAGCTCTTGCGTTTTGCCGAAAAGGACAATTTCTGGGAGATGGGCGAGACGGGCCCCTGCGGGCCGTGCTCGGAAATCCATATTGACCGCGGCCCGCAGGCCTGCGAGTTGACCAATACGCCGGGGCACAGCTGCGAGGTCAACGGCGGCTGTCCGCGCTATATCGAATTGTGGAATCTGGTGTTCATCCAGTATAACCGCAGTGCGGACCAGTCCCTGGACGATTTGCCCGAGACCCATGTCGATACGGGCATGGGTCTGGAGCGCATTGTCTCTGTCCTCCAAGACGTGCCGGGCAATTACGATACCGACCTGTTGCGCGACCTCATTACCTTTACCGAGGGGTTAGGCGACAAGCGCTACGGCGAGACGAGGGAACGGGACGTGTCGTTTCGGGTGATTGCCGACCATGCACGCACGGCCGCCTTCGCTATTGCCGATGGCGTGGTTCCGACCAACGAGGGGCGAGGCTATGTGTTACGGCGGATTATGCGCCGCGCCTTGCGCCACGGGCGACTGCTTGGCTTTGAGGGACCGTTTCTTTCTCAAGTTGCCGGGAGCGTGGTACAACTCCTGGGTCCGGCCTACTCCGAGCTGGTTGAGCGACGGGACTATCTGACTGAGGTGATCCACCATGAGGAGACCCGTTTCTCCGAAACACTGGACAAGGGTCTGGCCCTGCTCGAACAAGAAATCCACGACCTGCGTCAGCGCAGCGCCACAACCCTGCCCGGCGAAACCGCCTTTCGCTTGTACGATACCTATGGCCTCCCGCTGGATATGACCGAGGATTTTCTGGCGTCCGAAGGCTTCAGCGTCGATCGCGATCAATATCAGCAGGCCCTGGAAGCGCAGCGGACTCGTGCGCGTGAGGGGCAAAAGGGGTCCGTCTATATCAACACTGGACTCACAGGCTCGGAGGTGCATTCCCGTTTTGTTGGTGATCGTCGGACCGAACATGAATCCGCGGTGCGGGCGCTGCTGGTGGACGGACGGCTCCGAACGGACGGGGTACGCGAAGGTGAGTCGGTTGAGTTGATTACTGCCGAGACGCCTTTTTATGGCGAGTCTGGCGGACAGGTCGGGGATACGGGGACGATCCGGACGAGCCGTGGCGGTCTCATCGAGGTGCTGAATACGCTCAAACCACAGCCTTCACTCATTGTACACAAAGGCCGAGTGGTGCAGGGGACGGTGCAGAGCGGAGATATCGTCCAACTCAGTATTGACGCCCCACGGCGCGAAGCCATTCGTTTGAACCATTCCGCAACGCATATCATGCACGCCGCGCTGCGTGAGATTTTAGGCTCCCACGTCCGGCAGGCCGGCTCTCTGGTCACCCCGGATCGACTCCGTTTTGACTTTACGCATACCCGTCCGGTCAAGGACGCCGTCCTGGATGAAATCGAGAACCTCGTGAACCATTATATTCGAGCGAATGCCGCAGTGACGAGTGAGGAGATGTCCTTTACCGACGCGATCCAAAAAGGGGCGTTAGCGTTCTTCGGCGAGAAGTACGGTGAGATCGTTCGGGTGTTACGGATGGGAGATTTCTCGACCGAACTGTGTGGTGGAACCCATGTGAGTCGGACCGGAGACGTGGGATTGTTCAAATTCAGAGCGGAGACCGGCGTGGCGTCCGGTATTCGGCGGGTCGAGGCAGTCACGGGTGAGGGTGCCCTCAACTGGGTGCGCCAGCGCGAGCGTGTGCTCAAGGACATGAGCGGTCTCCTGAGGGGGGTTGAGGAGGAGGCGCTCGAACGCTTGGAAACGTTGCTGAGCCGGCAACACGAGCTTGAAAAACAAATCGACCAGATGCAGAGCCAACTCGCCGGCTCGCAAAGCGACGAGCTTGCTTCCCAAGTCCGCTCGGTCCGCGGGGTCAATGTGATCGCCGGTCAGGTCGAGGGCGTGGATCAGAAAGCCCTCCGGGAGATGGCGGATACGCTGCGCGACAAACACCATCCTGCGGTGGTCGTTCTCGGAGCGACGAACGGGGCGAAAGTGTCGCTGCTCGCCGCGGTGAGTAAGGATTTGGTGCAGCAGTATCACGCGGGAAAGATTATCAAAGCGATCGCCTCGTTGGTGGGTGGCAGTGGGGGGGGGCGGCCCGATTTTGCCCAGGCCGGAGGAAAAGATCCGACGCGGCTGGATGAAGCCCTCCAAAGGGTGTATGAGCTGATTGAAAAAGGAACATAAAGCGTCAATCCATGCTCCCAAGGTCTGGGGATGGTTACGCTTTTGACGGAGGTTGCTTGACCGAAGTAGAGCAGGTGACAGCAGAAACATCCCATATCGAGTTTGGCAATCATCGCTTCCTGCGCGATCTCCTCGGCCACCACGACGCACATCTGCATGGCCTGGAGAACGCGCTCGGCGTGAAAATCTCAGCTTCAGGCAACGCCCTCATCATTGCCGGAGAGGAGCCCCAGCGCGACTTGGCGGGCCGGGTAGCGACCCAATTGTACGATCTCATCCAACGCGGCTATCCTGTCTATCCGAGTGATGTGGATTACGCGGTTCGCATCCTCAGCCGTGATCATACGGCGAATCTTCAGGATATTTTCCTCGACACGGTCTACGTGTCGTCTAACCGCCGGACCATTACCCCCAAGAGTCTTGCCCAGAAAGCCTATATCGACGCCATTCGTCACTACGATATTGTGTTTGGCATTGGACCGGCTGGGACCGGGAAGACGTATCTGGCCATGGCGGTCGCGGTTGCCGAACTCATGAAACGGAAAGTGAGCCGCGTCGTCCTCACCCGGCCTGCGGTCGAGGCTGGGGAAAAGCTGGGTTTTCTGCCGGGCGATCTGGCCGAAAAAATCAATCCCTATCTGCGGCCTCTGTACGACGCCCTGCACGACATGGTTGACTTTGATCGCGCCCAAAAGATGATCGAGCGCGGGGTCATTGAAGTGGCACCGCTGGCATTCATGCGGGGCCGGACACTCAACGATTCCTTTGTCATATTGGACGAGGCGCAGAATACGACCCGTGAGCAAATGAAAATGTTTCTCACCCGGCTGGGCTACGGGTCGAAGGCCGTGATTACTGGCGACATCACTCAAATCGATCTCCCCGCCGGGACGCGCTCGGGCTTGAAAGAGGCTCGGCATATTCTGCGTGATGTCGATGGGATCCGATTTACGCTTTTTACGGGAAAAGATGTAGTCCGCCACCGGCTCGTTCAAGATGTGATTGCTGCCTATGAAAGCGCCCAAGAAGCCCAAGAGCGCCGCGCCCAAGAAAGCTG
This sequence comes from uncultured Binatia bacterium (SeqCode), assembly GCA_965116085.1. GTDB lineage: Bacteria > Desulfobacterota > Binatia > Bin18 > Bin18 > Bin18. The sequence goes on along the minus strand of OZ220487.1, from coordinate 667,487 downwards.
GGCACTCCGCCGTAGACGTCTCCAGGCCCGGTCTGAGCATAGACATCAGCGGCACAGTACCGGGTCTGAGCCGGCCCCAGATCCGTCGCTGGAGTCGAACGATCCTGCGTCACCTGGATCTGAAACAGGCCGAGTTGAGCCTGGCCTTCGTGACGGATCAGACCATCCATGAACTGAATCGGCGGTATCGGTACAAAGATCGGCCAACGGACGTGTTGTCGTTTCCGCTGGCCGATGAACACTGTCCGACTCTTTTGGGTGATGTGATCATCGCGGTCGACACCGCCCGTCGGCAGGCTCGGCAGCGCAAACGCGCCTTTGCCGACGAACTGCGCACTCTCCTCACTCACGGCATCCTGCATCTGCTCGGCTACGACCACGAAGTGTCGGACAGCGAGGCCAGCCGTATGCGCCGAAAAGAGCGTGAACTGAAGGCCCTGTTGCAGTCCTCTAGCGATGTAGGTCGAATCGCGCCTTGACGGATAAAGAACATGAACGAAATAGTAAAGAAAATTGCGGAACTCGGAGTTCGACGGCATTATAGCGGAGAATGTCCAATCCAGTAACGAATTCCGTTTTTACATGCCGGCTGAGATTTCGGGTTTCCAAAGGTGCAGGATGATCGCGCTATGGCGGCTTTTTCCGCTAGCTTCGGGAAGGGCCCAGCAGTTTGAGCAACGGGGAGAGGCCTATGCTGGAATGTGTTTCCCAGATAGATTGCACCCGTGCGATGGACTGGCGGGGGCTGACGTTCCCGCCAGCCGGGAAGGTCAGGACATGGTCCGACCAAAGACGGGCTTCTCCTCTATGTCATCGCCAGCAAGGATGTCAATGGTCAGCGATGGTTTCATCCGGGCTGACAGAGGGCTCTGGCGGGTCAGCTAGAGAGTGCCAGTTCCACTTGGTCTAGGGCGTATTAACACTGTCGCAACGCATCAATGAGGAGTGCGAAGACGACGAATCCGATGAATATCACGCGAGTTGCTCGCATCGGCAAGCAGAGGCGTCGAAGTCCCTTCAACCGAAGTAACACCCGCTCGGTTGTGCGTCCTTGTCCACCCCCTGGTCATCCTCCCCAGGTTTGCCCCAGGTGCGCAGCGACGGCCCCAGGGGCTCATCCCCCAGTGCCAAGGCCCGTGGCTTGGACTTGGCGCCTTCGGATACCCGGTCCATGACCAGCGAAGGACGATCGTGTTGCTGACCACGGCGACATAGCCACTGACGGCCTTCGGGGGCGTCTGGGGCTTGGCCCGGCGAGAGCGAGTAGGGGGAGGGCGGGGCGAGCCGCCGCGGCACCCTTGGGAAGCTTGGTGGTCCAGCCGCCTCGGGACCGACCGATGGATGGGGGGCGGTTTTTGAGTGCCCCCGTCCCGGCGGGATGCCCCTTCACGCTGGGGCTGGCCATCGACCCGGCTTCAAGCTTGAGGCATACGCTCTGCTCTTGGTGCCGAGGCTCGAAGACCCGGTCCCCGCGGGCCTTCGACCAGCGGGTCATCCGGGTGGCGAGGGGGGCAATAGCCAAACCGTGCCGGTTACCCACGCCAGTTGCCGTCCTGCTCGGCGACAGACACGACGGCGTTGAGCAGGACGGTTGCAAAGGCGGACATGGCCGCGCTGCACCAGGAGTTGTGGGGCGACCCATGCGTAATGCGGGGGGGCCATCCATCAAGGATACCAGAACCATGCTCATGAGTGTGAACACGCCCTAGTCTTGTACTCGGTCCTGTCGAGTCCCATCCCTGTTACGGCTGGGTATTTGGGAACTCGTCCCAATTTTGGCCGTCCAATTCGCGGCTGTTGCGCTTCTTGTTCTTTCCGCCCCAGTACTTGAAGAAAAATCGCAATCCGGCGGCGTCGCACTGATCGCGGATGCTCCTCACCCAATCTTCCCCAACATGCCTTTCCCTAGGGCCAGACTCGCCGTCGGCATGACCCAGTCAATGCCGGTCAAGTCTATTTGATGACTTGGCGGATATGCTCGTTAAGGAGTGCGATGGCAAGACGGCTCGCATGGCATTAATTTACGAGGCCCACAACGTGGGACGGCCTTTCGTCAAAAGCAACTACAGACAGGCTCTTTTGGAGTTAGAAGCTTAGGGCAAAATCATGGTTCCCAAGCACAAGAAGGGAACTTTCGGTGACAGAGTCCTAGCCACGTTTCCCATCTTTAGGCTGTGCCGTAGGCCTGCCTGGCGTTGTCGCTAACCCAGCAGAATACGGTTGCACTCTGGCTGATAGTGTTCGATTAGCTGCTTTTTCAACTCGGTGGCCCACGCCGACCTGTCGGTCCAGGCAGACGGCGAACTCAACGTGGCCCCGGTTTCAGGTACAGGGCGTCGTAGAGCCAGCGATTGCTACACCGATTCCTGGGACGGCATGTGGGCTAGCAGACGGGTGTTGATCTTTGACCGTCTGCCAACTTGCCGATGTAGAGGCAATCGTATGAGTCACCCCAGATGGCGTACAACGCCCCATCCGCCGGTTTCCAAAGTATTCACCACGTCCCGGTTGTAGCTCTGCCGCTTGTTTTCCAGGCGATGCCGGGCAGTGTAGAAAATAGGCTCCCCAGCGTTATTAGTCATCTCCTGGGTCCGGTCCGTCAGATAGGCAGCTGCGTGTTAGCAGGTCGGGCCATTGCCAACCTCTCTTTCATACCTATGCCCCGATACGCTGGGGACGATAATAAACGCCGTACATCAGCATGTTATGAGGATTTTTCTTGACTGGATGCCGCCTGACCGATGCTGACATGCGCCCCGATCTCTTTTCATGTGTCGACCTTCGGGCTGACTAATCGGTCTGCTGGACCCTATGGAACAGCGCATCTCAAAACGCATCGCCAAGGTGAAGCTCACGTTCTCCAAGCGCACCGTCGAGGCGCTCGAGCCCGCCGACAACCCCTGTGTCGCCTAGGATGACCGGCTCACCGGGTTCGGATGCCGTGTCCAGCCTTCCGGCCCCAAGTCCTTCGTTGTTAACTATCGAGTAGGCAACGGCAGGCGGAAGGCTCCGAACAAGCACGTCGTCGGGCGCCTCGGACGGATCATCTCTAACCGCTCGTGACGTCTGGTGCAGGAGCTACTCGGGTGGGTTGCTGGCGGCGACGATCCGGCGGGGGAGCGGGCTGACGCGCGTCCTACCGAAACTGGGCGAAGCCTGTGACGACTATATCGATTCTGGGCACGGCCGGGCGGCGGAGACACAGCGGTCCCATCGCCGCTATGCGAACATGTATCCCGACGATTGGCGCTCCCACGCTCTCGACGCTATCAGCCGTTGTGACGTCGAGGAGCATTCCGTCTCATCACCGAGCGCCACGGCGCAATGCCGGCCAACCATGCGCTGTCTGCTTGCGCTCGGTCTACCGACGGCCCTGTGTCGATCACGAGGGGCTGTGCAATCTGGCCGAGATGTGGCTCGTCGGAGGTGGGCGCTACCATCCCAAGACCCGGAAGCGGATTTCCTCGCCGACCGACATGCTGCCGAGCGCGCAAGGATCAAGACGAGGGTACGCAATCCTGTGCACCGGTACCTACTGCTGTTCGGTCTCTACACAGGCATGTGCCAGGGTGAGATCATGCCGCTACAGGGATAGAATTGGATCTCGACGCGGGCCTGTTCCGGGGCGAGGAGACGAAGAGCGGGGTGCCGCTGGAACTGATCGTCACGCGGCAGCCCGGAGAAATGCTCGCGCGGTGCCGGGCCCACTGCGGCCCAATGCCTGCGGGCCTAGGTGTTCTTGTCGGTGTCAAGCAAGACGGGCCGTGTCAAGGAGCTTCGGCGTCATTACCGCAACATCACGAAAGCTGGCGGCGTCAAGTTTCGGTTCCATGGCCTGCACAACGCGTTCATCGCCGTGGCTAAACGTGAACTCATGCTGTCGCCTCGCTGACTAGGCGGCTGGTCAACCATACCCGGCCCGGCGACGTGACGGAGGGCTACGCTGCGGACTGGGACGGTGGACAGGGCAATCGCTTTTGGGCATTCATGCAGCTGCCCGGATCAAGTTGAGGAGGAAGTCGTCGTTCCATGCGGTGCGTTTGAGTTTGCCGCGCAGGGCGTCTGAGGGGGGGGGGTGCGCAGCGCGCGATGTTGCGTGCGAGGCGGCGGAGCAGGGCGCAGTTGTCGGGGCCGTGGTGGTTGCGGTTTCGCTGGCGGTCCTCGGTTATGGGCACCTCGCGTCCCCCGTGCCGGCAGTTTGCGAGGGGCCCATGGGCGCGCCCGGCGTGCGGGAAGCGCGCGGGCGAGAGCGGCGCGCTCATGATGGAGGAGCGGTTTTCGGGCTGTGTGCGGTCTCGCGCCTTGCCTCGCCCTAGCCGACGGCGGCCCGCCCCGGCCAGTCATGGCGCTCTCGCAGCCGTACCCTCTCGTGGCAACTCGGGGCGCGGCGCGAGGTGCCCGTGAGCGCCGTCAACCTGCTCACATGATGGCAGTTTGCCCCCCTCGGCAGGGGCGTCCAGAGAAAGCGGCCCATCCTCAGGCAGGCGGCCCGGATTGCCCGTCCCCGCCAGGGCCGAGGCCCCGCCCTTGGCGGGGACGGCCTCGGCCGGCGCCCGCTGGGGATGCAGCGTGTCCGCCGTCACGATCCGGCCCGTGAGCGCCAGCAGTTCCAGCCGCTTCGGCAGCACCGCAATCTCGGTGGACTCGGCATCCCCCTTCACCTGGCCGGGCACCCGGCGCGCGCGGCGGCAGCGGCAAAGGCACGCCGCAGCGGCTTGCCGGCGAGGGCGATACCGGCTCCGTCCACCACCGAGGCCCAGGTCTCCAGAAGCCGCCCAAGCACCTTCGGCAAGCCGCCGGGGTTCCGCGCGGTGACCAGGGCCGCAAACGCCTCGGGGCTCGGAAGGCCGTGCTTCAACACTAGGAAACGGCGCCGAACCCCCTCCTTGGCCCGCCCGAACCGCTCCGTGGCCGCGTATCCCTCCCCGCCGCACCAGGGCGAAAGCCGCGCGACCCGCAGCAGCTCGGGCCGCGAATGCCTGGGCGCATTGCTGCGACAGGGGTCGACCACTCCCTCGAATACCGACGAACACTTTCCATCGCACACCCCACGCATCGTTGATGCAGAGAGCGAGACCAGGCGGGCCTGCATCGGTCGGGAGTTTTCCGTTGCGTGACAGATGGTTGGGCCAGGCCCGGCCTGTGGCCGCGGTCCCGCGCGCGGGGCGCGTTGTCCGTTCAAGAGCGTCGTTCCGTTCCCCCGGGACGGACGGCGCCCGAGGGAACAGACAACGGAGACACGCCCATGCGCATCCATGCCCCCAGCAACGAGCGGACGGTCCGCCGCCCCTTCAGGGAGAAAGACCCCGGACGCTACGGCCGGACCGTCCTCGACAGGGACCTGCCCGCCTGCGGCTTCACCGTCGCCAGGAACGGAACGAAGATCTTCTTCGTCCGGGCCCCGCGACCCGTCGGCGCCCCGAAGACCGTCCTCGGCACCGCCGACGACAGGGCCGCCGCCGAGGCGAGAGAGAAGGCCAGTGCCGCCATCGCGGAAGCCAAGACCACTCGTGCGAGCCGTCCACGAAGTCGGCCAACGCCCACCTGATCAAGCGCGGCCTCTTGCCCTTCTCCGGTGCGATGCGCGTCGCCGGGATCGACCGCGCCGAGGTGGGGCGCTGGTTCGATTCCCTCAACGGCACCCCCGGCAATGCCAACCGGACCCTGCCGGTGCTGGCGGTGATGATGCGGCAGGCGGAACTCTGGGGTATTCGTCCGCAGGGGTCCAACCCCTGCCGCAACATACGGCGCTACAGGACGGTGCCGCGCGAGCGGTTCCTGCCTCTGGAGGAACTCAGGCGCCTCGGCTTCGTCCTCGACCATGCCGAGGACCGGCAGGCCGCCGCCATCCGCCTGCTGCTCTTCATCGGCGCCTGGTCGTCCGAGAGCGCCGGCCTGCAAGGGGACTGGATCCGCGGCACCCGCGCGGTGTTGCCTGGTAGCAAGACTGGACCGAAGGCGGTCCAGCTTCCAGCACCCGCAAGGACGGTGCTCAACACCCTACCGCGCGAAGGACGCTTCGTCTTCCCGAACGGGAAGGGCGACGGCCCGATGACCGACCGCGGCTTGCGCTGGCAGAAACTGCGCAATCTCGTCGGATTGGACGATGTGCGCATTCACGACTGTCGGCATACGTTCGCCTCCCATGCCGTGATGGGCGGTCTCGACCTCTCCACCGTCGGCCGCCTGCTCGGCCATGCCGATGTCGCCTCCACCGAACGCTCCGCCCATCTGGCCGACGAACAGGTCCGCGAGGCGGCCGGGCGCCTCTCCGGCATCGGCCACGGCGCCATGACCGGGAAGGAGAGCGAACGATGAGCGGCGGCAGGCACCGTAGCCGGCTCACCGTGAAGGCCGTTGCCGCCGCGAAGCCGGCAGCGATAGAGTACACCTTGTGGGACCGTTGGCTGGTGCATTTCGGGGTCCGGCAGCCCTCCGGCGTCAGGTCCTGGACCGCCCAGACCTGCGTGACAGGCCGCAGGCGCAAGATCATCCTCAGGCGCTTCCCCGAGCGGTCTCTCGACGCGGCACGCCGGGAAGGCGCGGCCGTGCGCGCCCGTCTGTGGGGCGGCGAGGACGTGACGCCGCCGCGCAAGGAGAAGGCACCGCTGTTCCAGGACTTCGCCGCCCGTTACCGCTCGCGGCGGAAACACCGCTGGAAGTCGTCCTCGCTCAAGACCTTCGACATCTCCCTGAAGAACCGCCTGATGCCGCACTTCGGCAGGCTCCGGTGCGACGCCATCGACCATGCACGGGGCTCAGCGTGGTTCGACGCCGCGAGCACGGACAGGCCCGGCGCAGCCAACCGCACCTTCGATATCCTGTGCGCCATGCTCTGGACGGTCCGGCAATGGGGCGACCTCGGCGAGCAGGTTCCCGACGCCTGCGCCAACATCGTGAAGAACCCCGGCAAGCCCGGCGCGTTACCTCAACCGCGAAGAGCTGGGGCGTCTCGGTGCAGTGCTCGACCGGCACCGGAAAGAGCACCCTTGGCCGGTGGCAGAGATCCGGCTGTTGACCCTGACCGGAGCGCGGCTCTCCGAAGTCATCAATCTCAGGTGGGGCGGGATCGGAGAGCTGACCGGAGACAGCGCGAGCGCGCGGCTCGAAGCCTCCAAGACCGGCCCGCGCACCATCTGGCTCGGACCCGAAGCGGCAAGGCTGGTCGAGGCGCTGCCGCGGCCGGATGGCCGGGAGCGGGTATTTCCCGAGACCCTCACATCGGATCGGCTTTACACCTTCTGGGGCGGCATACGGGATGAAGCCGGACTTGCCTGGTCTTCGCATCCACGGCTGCCGCCACACATGGGCCTCCCAGGGCGTCATGAACGGCGGCGGGCTCACCACGGTCGGACGGCTGCTCGGACACCGCCAGCGCGAGACCACCGTGATCTACGCCCCTCTTGACGATGGCGCGCTGCGGGACGCCGCCGCACAGGCCGCGGCCATCATCGCGCGCGCCATGGGGTACAAGGCGGAGGCACCTCCAATGCCGGACGAGGCGGAGCACGGCGACATATTGACCGCGATGCCCAAGTTCTCAATCACCGACGGGCCGCCCCATCTGCCCGAAGGGGAGCAAACTCCCCTTTGCGTGAGACCCAAGGGGATGGATGGTGCGGAACTGGAAGGAGATGTGGGGGTGCCCCCAAAACGCCCGAGCTTGGATTGACTGTAATCGTACGAGCATATCCTTATCAGTTGACAGTGTCCGGCGAGCACGAATCCCGTGATTTTCAGTGCGTCGTGACGAAGGGCCAGTTGCGAAAGCTCAATGCGTTGTGCAGATCCCTCGGGCGCGCCATCGCGGACGAGGCTTTCTCCAGATGGCTCGACCAGGAAACCTCGGTGCCGGAGGTCGATGAGAATGCGGAGGTTGTCCGCGACGCGCTTTGGAGCTTGATCCGGGACGGCAGGCTCTCGAGCCGGCGGGGCGGCTATGGCGTCCGTCGGGGCCGCGGGCGCGTGATCGTCGAACCCGTCGGGGAGTGACCGTCCGCCGGTCGCATGGCTCTGCAAGGGGAGTGGCCGTTCGGGTATCCGGTCTTGACCGGGCCGTCATGTCGGCATCAGGATTGCCATGCGTCGAATATTGCAGGGACGGACCGGTCGGGGAGCGCGCCTCGAGGAGACCGGAACCGGTTCCGAACGCCGAAACGGTTCGGCAGGCAAGAGAGGGAATGGAATGAACAAGGGCGATCTTGTCCGGCATGTTGCCAGCGAAACCGGAATGGACAGGTCCGCCGCCGGGGCTGCGGTCAATGCGGTGCTGTCCGGCATTACCGGCGCGCTGGCCCGGGGCGAACCGGCCAGCCTCCCGGGTTTCGGGACGTTTGCGGCCAGGCACAGGCCCGCCCGCACGGCCCGCAATCCGCATCGCGCGCGACGCCAGATGTTGGCTGGCCTCTGGAACCGATGTTGTCACCGACGCGCTCGGCTGCTGGAGCGCACTTGACGGCATTGCCGCAAGCTATCGAGCCATCCAGACCGGCTCCGGCCGCCGGGCCGCGTGCATGGCTTCCCTATCGAAGGCCGTTTGAGATATAATCGCGTGCAATCGCACTCTCGACGAGGCTGGTGGAGCGCCGGAGGCTAAAGATGACCTTCCTCAACAGTTTCGAAGCCGTCCACTATCGAGGCATAGATGGCCTGTCGTTCCCACACCTCGCACGCGCAAACCTCATCACGGGTGTGAATGGAGTGGGAAAGACGGCGGTGCTGGAGGCGATGTGGTTATTTACCGGGCGGTACAACACGTCCCTGCTTTGGAACCAACATGTGCAACGCTCCGATAAGCCAGTGCTGGACCCTGTTGCAAGGCTGGCGAAAGAAGCACTGGAACTCCGGGGCAAGGAGCGAGGTTCGTGCCATGGTCTTAGGGCTACTTTCCGGAAATTGGCGGATATAGAAAGAACCGACAAGATTCTGACAGGACCTGTGCCAGGATCTCTACTTGAGATGCCACCGGTGATCGCGCACATTGATATAGAGTTAGATGAAAGCCCTGTGAGTCCAAAAACTAGTGGAGCAAAGGTAACACCTTGGGGGTCCGTTGCATTCGGAAAACCGCAAATACCTGCGGAAAGAAAGGGTTCCATTATTTTTGGGACAAGATTCCAAATCCAAACACACGACGAGTATCTTCAACGATATTCGGATATGGTCAGAGCGAAATTTAAGAAGAATTTTACGGAAGCGATCAACCTGATTCTTCCGAAAATTCGCGATATAGAAATCCTTACGGACGAAACTGGTGAGCCGTATCTTTCTGCTCATACGAACGACGGTGTGCAGTTACCGCTCCACGACTTGGGTGGCGGTGTTGAGCGCTTGTCCCAATTGTACTTGGGTTTTTTCGGCTCCCGCGGCGGCGCATTTTTTGCGGATGAAATGGAAAACGGTCTGCATCATTCTGTTCTGGAAAATATCTGGTCCTATTCGCGCATGTGGATGCACAAATGGGACGTACAATTGGTGGCAACGACCCATAGTGGCGAGTGCATCCGGGCGGCGATGGCAGCGTTCGAGGACGCGCCGGACGACTTGGCGGTCCACAAGCTCTACAGGAATGCGGAAACAGGAAAAGTGGAGGCGACGACCTTTACCGGCGAGGCCTTGGAAGGTGCGCGCGAGCTCAATCTGGAGACCCGGTGATGGTGGCCGCGGACGACAGTGCGCCAAGGCTGGAAATACGTTCGGACTGTCTCTTGCTTGTGGAAGGCCGGGACGAGGTCAACCTGTTCGAAGCGCTCCTGAAACACTGCTTCGCCGCCGTAGGGAAGCAGGACATACAGATTATCGATGCGGGAGGAAGGCACAGCTTCCGAAGAAATCTCACGGCAATCGCGGCTGCGGCCCGCGCGCGGCCGACACTCCGGGCAGTCGGCGCGGTTCGGGATGCGGACGACAACGCCCGGAGCGCATTCCAGAGCGTATGCGATGCGCTTCGCCATGCAGGCTACGAACCGCCTTCGGTCCATGGAGCGGTCTCGGACGGCGACCCGCCGGTAGGCGTTTTCATCCTTCCGGACGGCGCGGGAAACGGCGCTGTCGAGACCCTCTGCCGGCAGTCCGTCACCGGGGACGAGGCAAGCCGCTGCGTCGAAGCCTTTATCGACTGCCTGAAGGAGCAGCGCGCCCTGCGCTCCCGGAATGAGGACAAGACCTTCGCCCATGCTTACCTGGCCGCCGGAGAGGACCCCGTGGCGCGGGTCGGCGAAGGCGCAAGGCAGGGTATGTGGGATTTCGATTCCGAGGCGTTCGCGGAAATGTCCGATTTCCTCCGAGAACTGTTCGCATAGGTGCTGTCTGGGATCAGCGGTCCGGTGGCGACCCTGTTGCGCGTGATCCAGAAAGAGCCGGAGACTGTCAGGCGGGCGCTATCGCCGGCTGAAAGAAGTATTCGATCAGAATCGTAACGTTGCTAGGTTCTGTGGACGGATTATCTCAGTTGGTGGTCCAGGGATTCCCGGACAAGGATTGGTCTAAATCATGAGGCGTCGACGCTTCGGGGGTTTCGTTCATGTCGACGAAGATGACAAATGGGGATTGGGAGGTAGCGCTGGAGATTCACGATGTCGGTCATGCCGTGTCCTCCAAGAGCCGGGACATGAGGGAGGCATTCAGCGTTGCAGCGAGCCGACCGGCAGGCCCCGTGTGCTGGACTGCGGCTCGAGCTGCCTGCGTGATGTCCGCGAAGCGTCTTTGCATGTTGATCGGAGGAAGGGGGGTCGGAAACGACGTGACCTCCTTTGTGTTGATGTTGGCCTGTCCGATTGCACCACGTGCTACAGCAAACAGATAGTGCTTCAGGGCTACAGAATTCATGAATCCCCAGATATAAATAGGATTGATGAGCGCTTCATTGAAGCGCAACCGAATGAAATATGAAGCTGCAACCGCCGCAAATCGTCCGTCCCAAATACCAGTCTTGCCGACAAGCTCCTTGCTGTGCCCTCTGGAAGAGTGACCATCTTCAGATCAGCGCAATCAAGATCACCACGGTATGTGACGTTTACCCATCCGAATCACGGGGAGACCCCCAACCCCAACGCCATCATCAGCTTTCCTGCTGGTGCCATATTGCGCAGAGATACAGAATTCTCCCAACGGGTGTACCTCCCACCCCATCGAGTTGGTAGCGGGATCGCCGAACATGTTGACGAACAGTGCGGGCAGGAACTCCCGCAGCCTTTCCTGCGCGCGCCTGCGCGCCGCCTGCGTCCGCAGCCGTTCGATCTTCGCCGCCCGGTTCAGGATGCCGGCGACCCGTCGTTGCTCGTCGGGCGGAGGAAGGGGCACCATTGCGACCTCAATGTCGACAATTTGAGGGATGGCAGGCTTGTCACCTGCGCTTGGGATCCAGGGTCGTAGCTTGCAGACCACCAAAACAGGTAATCGGGGTCTATCCTTGTGCGATCTGGAATAACAACCGCAAGATGGCTGACGACATAAGCGTCGGTGGCCAGCTTTGCACGGTGGTTCAGGTTCACCGATGCGCCGCTCTTCGGTATCAGAATGCTATCTCTGGGAAACAGTCGGAGACGGTTTCGCGCAATCCCCTCTGGACTCAGACGATCCGTTGAGTCGTCAAGTGCCGAATGACGGTGATGACGGCCAACGTCCTGCATCCGAGCAAACAGCGGCCCATCCGGCGCAAATGCTCCGGGGTCTTGAGGCGCAGGATCGCCGGTGACCACATCTGCCAAGTCTCCAAGCATCATGGTGGGATAGGCACTCATTCCCCACCGCCTCCTGCACCGCCTCGGCGAGGTCGTTGATCTCGCCGAGTAGCTGCGTCTCAATGCCCCGCAATTCTTCCAGAATCTCCAGGGGGGTCGCGGTGCTCTACCGTTGCGCGGCTCGGTGGCCGGTGGTGGTTGGCGCTCAGGTTGAAGTCGGCAGCGCGGAGGGCGGCGGCCCCGGCGAACCACCAGTTCGCAGTCCAGTCCTCGTCCGGGTCGCGGCCCTGCCATTCCGCCTGCCGCGCGTCGCGATCGCGGAACGCCTCGACCAGGCCGGGCAGGTCGTCTTCGTCAACGGGGGCGTGTCGTGGTTGGCGTCGAGCCTGAAGCCGTCGCTCTCGGCATAGAGGAACAACACCCGCTGCGTCGCCCCGCCCTTGCGGAACAGCAGCAGCGAGGTCTTGACGCTGGGATAGGGGGTTGAACACGCCGCCCGGCAGCGACAGCACCGCCTCCACCCGGTTGTTCTCGATCAAGCGGCGGCGCAGTTCCTTGTGCGCCCGCACCACTCGCGCATCCCGCCAGGCCATTCATTCCGGCCCCGGTGGCTGCGGTCCGCGCGCGTGACCCAACAGGACATCACGTCGGGGACCGGCCCCGAACGTGCAAACCGATCTCAAAGGAAATCGACATGACCTTCCATACCGACACCATCAAGACCGGCGGACAGTCCGCCACCGCGACCGTCTGCGAACAGGCACAGCTCTACGGCGCGACCCCGGAGCGCGACGAGTTCGACAGCCGCGAGGTGTGGGACGAGGACGATGCGCTCGCCGCCGTCAGCGAGGCCTTCCGCATCCTCAGCCAGGGCGTCGCTCCAGACGGCTTCCAGATCGCCGACGAGCGCAAACACCCCCCTCTGGGGCTTCGTCAACATGCTCCACGCACAGATACAGCGCCTCGACCGCAGCGTCGACAAGCTCACCCCCGAACTTCGCGACCTCCCGCGCCAGCAGGACGGCTCCGAAATCAACGCCCGCGAACTCGAATTCGTCACCGACCGCGAGCAGAACCGCGGCGACCGACGCGACGCCTTCGAGAAAATGCGAGCCGCAGCCGCCGAGAGTTACCGCACCATCACCGGAGACACTTAGCGGCCCCGGCACGCCAGCCGGACCGGACATCTGACTTCCGCAGCCATCGACGCCCGCGGCTTCCTCCGCGCCCGCAAGGACCGCAAGACCCAGCCCCACCTGCCGCAGGGCACGCTGGTCGCCATCGCCAGCGGCAAGGACATTGACGACCCGGCCGCCGATCGCCAAGCTGGACCAGGCCCGCGCCAAGTATGCAGACCTCGTCCTCGTGCATGGCGGCGGCCCCGGCGTCGAGAAGATCGCAGCCAGCTAGGCAGAGCGTAACGGCGTCCACCAGGTCGTCTGCAAGCCCGACTGGGACCGCCACGGACGCGCCGCACCCTTCCGCCGCAACGACGAGCTGCTCAACCTCCTGCCCAAGGGCGTCATCGCCTTCCCCGGCAGCGGCATCACCGGGAACCTCGTCGACTAGGCCCGCACCCTCGGCATCTCGGTCATGCGCTGTGCCGCCTGATCCGTAACACCCCAAGGGCCGCGTCGTCGCTCCGGCGGCGGCGCGGTCCGTTTCCATAGGCGCACACCGCCCGCGCGGCAACGCCGACGCCTCGCTCGCGCGTGCCGGCTGCGTCGGCATCGCGCATCGCCTCGGCTCACCGGGCCGCAACATTGGCCTCGCCGCTGACGGCTTCGCCGTGCACCGGCATCGGCATATCCGATACCGCGCGTGTCGGCTCCGCCCGTCACGACGCCTTGCGCCTCCGGCGCTGCCGGTGACGGCTTCGCCGCGCACCGGCATCCGCACGACTGCCGACGGCTCCGTCCGCAGCGCCGATGTCCGCGGCCGCACTGGCGCACCGCACCCGCGCGCCCGCCACCGCGGTAACGGGTGCGCCGTCCCCGTCTGCGTTTGCGGTAACGAATGAGCAGCACGCTATCACTCTGAGCAGCCCCGCTTTCGTCGAGCACACTTGCGCCGCGGTAACATGTGCGCGGCGTTCCACTGGCTCTGCGGAACATGCTTGAAGATCGCGGACCGGTCGTTTCGCTCAATCGCCGCGACGGCTCCATTTCCTTTTGACGCCGGCGTTTCAGGCGATGGTGGTGTGCAGGGCAACTTCGCCCAATCCCGACTCCGTTCGGAGTTTTACCGTCACACCCCAATCACCGAAAACCGAGGCCGTACTGTGTCGCGAAAACTCAAACTCATGGGAGCTCATCGTCAAAAGTGATTCCCCTGGGGCGGTGGAACAGATCTGTGGACCGGCTCAGCGTGTGGCGAACCGGATTGACGAGTTGCTGGGGGATGTAGCTCCGAACACCCTCCAAGCTCCACTCATGCGGCTTGACACCGTCCCCGATTGTGATCCTCAGACGAAAGATATCCCTGAAGGTCCTGTTGCAGTCATCTAGGCTCTGTTCACACTCATGTGGATGATTCTGCATGATTCTGGTCTCCTGGCTGTAGGGACCGCACGCAAGCTCCATACGCCCGGAGCGCGCCCCCTCTCCCGGTGCCGCGCGGCCCTGTCCGCCTCTCCCATCGCCCCGTACTCAACGCCCTCTGGTCTGTTGCCGAGCAGGGCGGCACAGGGCGCGGGTTGCCGGCCCGATGTGGCCCCTGGCCCCCCCCCCTCTCCCCCCGGCTGCCCCGCTGGTCGCAACCCGGGGTGCTCGCCCGGGTCTTCGCGCATCTGCACCGGGAACAGAGCGTGCGTATCACGCGGGCGGCCCGGTCGCTCGACCGCCCCCTCGTCCAGGTCCCTCCCGCCGGCACGGGAGCGCGCACACAACCGGTCCTCAATCCCTGGGCCGCTCCCGAGGCGGCTGGACCCCCACGATGCATCTGGTTGCCGCGGACGATCGCACGGCGCTCGCCTGTGCGCTCTCGCCGGGGCCCGCCCCCCGCTCCTCCCGCGGTGCTGAGGGCCCGGGCGTCCGCGGGCGCCCAGACGCGGCCCTGGGCCGTGGCACTGGGGTAGGCGCCCGTGGGGCCGCCGCGGCGCACCCGGGTGAGCCCTTGGGCGTATGACCGTGAGCTGTCCACGCGGCGCAACGAAGTCGAGCGGTTGTTTCGTCGATTGCAGGGATGCCGCCGCATCTTCTCGCGATGCGAGCAACGCGACGTGCTCTTCCTTGGATTCATCGTCTTCGCCCTCATCATTGATGCCTTGCGATAGTGTTGACAGGCCCTAGCGTGCAGGTCGAATCGCCCCTTGATAAAGGGCATAAAAGGTGCCATGAGACACGCTCCCACAACGGCAAATGGAGGCGTTTTTGTATGGGCATCTTGGTGGATATTTTTGATGAGGAGAGACGGCACCTCTCTGAGAGGATTGGGGATGCTCCCCCTGAAAAGGCTGTACGTACAATCCGAGATTTCTTGGGTAATCTTCCAACTCGGTATGAGGAAAAAACCGTCCTGAAGCGGAACGAGAAGCGCCGACTCGGGTTTCTCCTCGACCTGTTGCAAGTTGCTTCCTCACTGTTAGTCGTCCCTTCCGCAGAGTTGAATCGTCCATGTCGGCCAGATAGCAGGTCGGTCGGTGGAGATATGCAGAAGGGCACACTCAAAAAAACGGCACAGATAGTCCTCTTTGCCCTGCTCCTGGGTGGGCTTCTGGCTGTCGGAGCGTTTTCCGCCCTGTTGATTCTGTTGCTGCTGGTTGCCGTCACGCTGCCGCCATCGATTTTACGCAATCCGAATAAATGGCTGCCCTATCTTTGGTCCCAAACATCTCAGAGGGACCAGGGAGATTCCACTCTCGGAGAGGCAAATGATGCCCAGGCTGTAGTGACCATCAATACGAGCGCTTTGCTCAGCCAACTCAGGCAGATGATAGAGGCCGCAGAGACAGCATTTGAGGACGAGGCCGACGAACCAGAGCCCCTTCCAGCTAACCCAATACATGAATCAGGAGCCTTGCTTGATTTCTTTCAGAACTTGTTGGAGGCAGCACAATTCAAGGATACGGAGCTTGCCCTGGAGACAGTACGAGGCTTGAAACGACTCCTGCTCAACCAGGATATCTGCGTTGAAGATTACGAGAAGGGGGAGAACGATCATTATTTCGGCTTTTTACCCGGTACGACCCACCTGATGCAGCGGCCTGCGCTAGTCAGCAAGGATGGACGACTATTATTGGTCGGCACTGTCATAAAACCCTCCGAAGAAAGGTAATGTTTTTCAGTGAGTCAGGCCCCTAGAAGGGTAAACGCCACGGAAGGCGCAGAGGAGAAACAACAATGAAAACAAAAGATACGATCTCCGAGGTTATCGGCTTCGATTTTGGTCATGCGGAAACAGCAGTGACAAAGGCGAAGATAGGCGCACCAGGGGGGACGACGGAAGTTTTGGAGGTCGATGGCAAAGCCCCTATGGTCACGGCTGTCTCCGAAACGGAAAGAGGAGTGCTGGTCGGAAGTAATGCCTACCGCCGCGTGTTCCCGGAAGGTTTGCGCGTCGCGTTCAAGAGTCCACGATTGAAAGACCCTGAGGTCCGGCGTCCCACAGCACTTTTTGTGCAACAAGTTATCGAGATTTTGACCAAGAGCCACCAGATCAAAGGAGGCGCGGAGAGTCTATTCGTGGCCGGTTGTCCTTCCGGTTGGAGCTGGAGCGTGCGTCGAGACTATGAGGCATTACTCCGGGAGGTGGGTATGCAGCAGGTGAGGGTCGTAGCAGAATCACACGCCGCCTTTCTGGCAGCCCGTGAAGTGAAGGACCTCTCTGTATCTTCGGATGATCTACAAGGTTCCGTTCTCATTGTTGATATCGGCTCGTCAACTACCGATTTTACTGCTGTTGTCGGAAGAGAAGAAAAGCGTATCGATTTTGGGAGTAACGAACTCGGAGCCGGTCTCCTGGATAAAATGATCCTGGAGAGGTCGCTTAATGCCGAACTGAGGGAACTTTTCGAAGAATTTCCTACGTATAGAGACGTATGTCTGCTCCACTCTCGTCAGGCGAAAGAAGAGTATTTCAATTCTAGCAATACCGAGGAAATACCGGTTGAGGTCTCCAAGAGCATAAGAATATCGACAAATAAAAGGATCTTGTTCAGGGTGGAAATATGGAGCGGTGATATGGACAAAATTCTGTCCACCTCAATCGGAGAATATCTTCGACAGCCGGATGAGGAGTGCGGCGGTCTCGACTGGCCAAGCGCTTTCCTGAGAGAATTACAACAGGCTCGTGAAAAAATGGGGAACAGCCCACCACAAATAGTCTTGCTCACGGGTGGAGCTTCACGAATGGATTTCGTTCTCAAGTGCTGTGAGAGGGTGTTTCCCCAGCCAACAAAGGTCGTGAAGGGTGCGGAGCCGCAATTCACTATCGCACGCGGCCTCGCCTTGGCAGGTCGGACAAACGAGAGGTTAGAACGGTTTCGCAGTGAAATTGAGGATATTCTCGCGCCGGGTGAACTGCAAAAAATGCTGCGAGAGGAATCTGAGAAGGATGAGGGATCACCCCTTGACCACTTGATAGCGGGTATTGCTGGCTTTGTTAGCTATGAGCTATTGGACGTCACCTTTCAGGCCTTTGTTGAATGGAGGGAGGGTCACATTTCGACTCTGAATGGTCTGGAAAAAGAAATTGAAAAACGTTCGCGTTCCTTCCTCGAAGGATTGAGTGGGGCTGGCTCGCAAGTATTAGAAAGTGAGGTGGTGAAACCGTGGCTTGACGAATTTGTCAAGCCGGCAGTCGAAAGGTTAATCGACCCGATTTGCAAAAAGGCCCGCATTCCGGGCTCGGCACTCAATATTTCCCCTGATTTTGTCCCACCATCTGTCGATGTAGGAGATCCAGACATAAATCCGCTTGAAAATATCGATACGCTAGGTGCCGTGACCGCGGTCGTCGGATCAATCATTATCGCCACCCTGCTCGGTGGCGGTGGAACCGCCATATTAGTAAGCGGTCCTATCGGATGGATGATCGGACTTGTCATCGGTGTCTGTGCCGCATTCCTGGGGAAAGAGGTTGCTATGGACATCCTTAAGGATTCCGACATCCTGGTAATGATCCGTAAAGTGATGATATCCGAAGAAACTGTTCAAGAGAGGCTGGAGGAGAACCAAGAGGAACTATGGGGTCAGACTTACGACGCCCTACAAGAAAAAGCCCACGCTTTTGACGATCTACTTGAAAGCATCGCCAGAGGGACGGAGGCCGAACTGATGGAAAAAGCGAAGGAAGCGGAGATGCTGATCAAATAAACGGACTGG
This sequence comes from uncultured Binatia bacterium (SeqCode), assembly GCA_965116085.1. Taxonomy (GTDB): domain Bacteria; phylum Desulfobacterota; class Binatia; order Bin18; family Bin18; genus Bin18. The sequence continues at coordinate 649,483 of OZ220487.1, read as the reverse complement.
GAGGAAGGGGTATCCAGGGCCCGCTCCGGCCTGTCTTCTGTCACTTCTTCACACTTTGAACGTCTTGGAGCAGTGTGGACAAACTGCGGTGTTGTCTACCCTGATTCCCTTCCCAAAACCGATGAGCCCGAACAGAATCATTCCTGTAGCGGGTGTCAGGGTCAGTCCGGCAAAAGTATAGTCAATGACATGTCCAAATGACCCCACCAGCCAGCCGAGAGCAGAACCGAAGCTCACCCCTACCAATTTCCACCTGAACCTCCATCTGAGCCGAACCATTCCTCGGCAGTGGGGGCATTGAATGTTTCCGGCCATTCCCCGAGGGCTCCCCTTCCATCATTTCAACTGAGCCCGATGCAGGATACAGGATTCCGACTTCTGCTGGAATAACGGGAAGGCCGATGCGGCCTTCCCCGGCTGGGAGAGTCAGGCTAGGCTGTCATACATGCAGCGTGTGTGGCCCGTTCTGCTCGCCGGCGCGAGTGGCGTTGTGCTCGCCTTGGCCTTTCCGAAAGTCGATTGGAATATTCTTGCTTGGGGCGCTTTTGTCCCGCTGCTCTGGATAACGCAGGGGCAGACGCTGCGCCGGGCTTTCGGCCGAGGCTGGATTGCCGGCATGGGGTTTTATCTCTGCACACTGTATTGGGTCGTGGATACGATAGGCTTGTACAGCAATATCCCGCATATTGTTGCCGTCGGTCCACTGCTCCTCATGTGTGCCATTCTGTCGGTATACACCGGGGTCTTTGCTGTCGGCCTGTGTGTCTATCACAAGAGCAGGCTCCATAACGGTGGTTGGTCGCTCCTCGTGTTCGGACCCATGCTCTGGGTCGCCTTGGAATGGGTCCGCTCGTTCTTTTTTATTGGGTTTCCCTGGGCCAGTCTGGGCTATTCACAATACAACTTCGTAAACCTGATCCAGTTTGTCGAATACACTGGCGTCTACGGACTGTCGGCGCTGGTGATCTTTGGTAATGTCGCGCTCTTTCTCGCTTTTTCCCGACAGAACCGTGGGCGCTTGGTGCTGGTTCTGCTCCTGATTGTCGCGGGACTTTGGGGGTGGGGCAACTGGCGTCGCAGTCAGTTGGCGGCTCTGCCTCCGGTCCATGCCCTGCACGTTGGGGTCGCCCAAGGGAATATTGCCCAGGATCAAAAATGGGACCCCGATTATCAAGAGGCCACCCTTGCACGCTATGAGCAACTCACGCGCCAGATAGCGGAACACAATGTGGATCTCGTTATTTGGCCAGAGGCGGCCGTGCCATTCTTCTTCCAATCTGATGTGACCTATCGTGGCCGGCTGCTGGACTTGGCCCAAGACACTCACACGCCCATCCTGTTTGGCAGTCCGGCCTTTCGCGTCGATGATACGGAACTCACCCTATTCAATCGCGTCTATCTCCTGTCTCCAGACACGACAATCCTAGGGCATTACGACAAGATGATCCTTACCCCCTTTGGCGAATATATCCCCTTTCAAGACAGTGTGCTCTTCTTCCTGGACAAATTTGTGGAAGGGATAGGCGACTTTGCGCCAGGGACGACGCCGACCGTTTTCTCCCTTCCCCTGAAGAGTCGACCGGCCCTCCACTCCGACGCTCAAGCTGAGGGCGTTGAGGCTTTTGAGACTTTTGGCGTGCTCGTCTGCTACGAGGGCGTGTTCCCCGATCTCGCGCGTCGCTTCGTGCATAATGGCGCACGGCTCCTCATAAATGTGACGAATGATGCCTGGTTCGGGGAGACTTCGGCTCCCTATCAACATCTGGCAATGGAGGCCATGCGGGCCGTCGAGAATCGAGTGCCCTTGGTGCGGTCCGCGAATACCGGAATTTCAGCCATTGTTCATATCGATGGCCAGATTCAAGCCCAAACCGCCCTCTTGGAGTCCACCTTTATTGCCGACCGGCTTGCCTGGCCCCACGTGACCTCTTTCTATACCCAGTACGGTCACTGGTTTGTGACGTTGTGCGTTGTCGGGGCGCTCGTTATGTTAGGCTATGCAGGGACAACCGTATTATTCGTCAAGCGAGCCAGAGGAGGCAGAGATGCTGGCAGAAATCAGAGAAAAATTACATGAGTTGAGTGTGCGCATTGAGAGTCTTGGGAGGCATCTTTGACATCCCGAATAAGGAGGCCCGTGCCGCAGCACTGGAAGAACAAACGCTGGCCGACGGCTTTTGGCACGATCCAGAGAAGGCGCAAGCCATCCTCAAGGAGCGCGCAAGCGTACTTGATGCGGTAACGGAGTGGAAAAAACAGACTCAGGCTGCATCTGACGCGCTGATCTTTCTGGAACTGGCCGAAGCCGGAGACGCTGAGGCAGTTGAAGAAGTTGAGCGGGCGGTGCCCGAGCTTGAGGCGACCGTGAGCCGGGCAGAGTTGCAGCGTATGCTGGGCGGAGAACATGATGCGCAGAGTGCCATCGTCAGTCTCCATCCTGGAGCCGGTGGTCTTGAAGCCCAGGACTGGGCCGATATGCTCCTCCGACTCTATCTGCGCTGGGCGGAACGCCGCAGCTATACCGTCGAGATGGCTGAACACCTGCCTGGTGAAGGCGGTGGCGTAAAAAGTGCAACCTTCACTGTTGAGGGGGCCTATGCCTACGGTTATCTGCGGGCAGAGGCGGGCATTCATCGGCTCGTTCGGATTTCACCGTTTGATGCCAATGCCCGGCGGCATACCTCCTTTGCTTCTGTCTTTGTCTACCCTGACATCGATGAGGCGGTTGAAGTCGATATCCGCCCTGAGGATTTGCGCGTTGATACCTACCGGGCCAGTGGAGCCGGGGGGCAGCACGTCAACAAAACCGACTCAGCGATTCGGCTGACCCACCTCCCAAGCGGGATCGTGGTGGCGTGTCAGAACGAGCGGTCCCAACATCGGAATCGAACCATGGCGATGAAAATTCTTCGCGCTCGTGTATACGAGTTGGAGACGGAGAAACAAAAGGAGAAGATGGAGGGCCTGCATAAGAGCAAAAAGGATATTGCCTGGGGAAGTCAGATCCGCTCCTACGTCCTCCATCCCTACCGGATGGTCAAAGACCATCGCACCGGCGTGGAGGTCGGGAATACTGACGCGGTTCTGGAGGGCGATATCGATCAGTTCATTGAAGCCTATCTGCTCCAACAGTCGGCGGCCGAGTAACGGTCTCCTGATCAGTTCTCGGTCCGCGCACCGGGGCCGCGAGACCAGCCCAATCTCTTGGCAATCATCCGGGAAGCAGGTACACTCCTGCGACCTGTCCTCGCCTGTGACCAAGGAGCAGGCGTCTCTAGAGGGAGATCATGAACGCGTTGACGATTGAACGAATTCCGGAACTGAACGATTCCGTCCTGATTATGGCCTTTGCCGGCTGGAACGATGCCGGCAGCGCGGCGACGCATGCCACGCAATTCCTCATCAAGCGGCTCCAGGCACAGCGTTTCGCGACGATCGACCCTGAAGAATTTTATAATTTCAGCGAAGTCCGCCCCCACGTACGTCTGCGAGACGGCCTCTACCGTGAGATTCGTTGGCCGGCCAACGAATTCTTTGCGAGTAACGCAGAGCGACTCAAGCGCAGCATGGTCCTTGGTCTCGGCATTGAACCGCATCTCCGCTGGAAGGCGTATGCAGCGGCCTGTCTGGATGTTGCCAAGCAGTGCGGGGTGCGTCTGGTGATTACCCTTGGGGCGCTCTTAGCCGATGTCGCCTACTCCAGACCGGTGCGCGTGGTCGGATTCAGCAGCGACCCCGACATTGCGACGCAGCTGCAACTCACTCCGTCCCGTTACGAGGGGCCAACGGGCATCGTCGGGGTGCTGAACGATGCCTGCCGCCAGGCTGGATTGACGTCCATGAGTTTCTGGGCCAACGTGCCGCACTATATTTCCGCTTCTCCAAACCCAAAGGCGGCCCTGGCTCTTGTCAGCCGCCTTGAGTCTTTTCTCCACTTCGCCCTGGATACTACCGAGTTGGTGACAGGTGCGGCGGAGTTCGACGCACAGGTTGCAAAGGCGATTGCCGAGAATCCCAACTTGGCCGCCTACGTCAAGCGCCTAGAAGAGCAGGAGCGGGAAGAGGGGCTGGAAGCGGAGACTGCCGCGCAGGACGCAGCCGGCAATGGACATGGCAACGGGAATGGGCATGCCAACGGCAAGGATATGGCCGAAGAACTCCAACGTTTCCTGCGGCAGCGTAAGGCGCGTAAAGATGACGAATAGGGTCCGGTCCGGCCTAGATAATTCCGTGTATCTGGTGAATCTGGGCTGTCCTAAAAATCTCGTGGATGGCGAGGTCATGCTCGGCCTGCTGGCGGAGGCGGGCTATACGCTGAGCCTCGACCCGGAACAGGCCGGGATCCTGATGGTCAATACGTGCAGCTTTATCGACGAGGCGAAGGAGGAGTCGATTGAGACGATCTTGGACCTAGCTGCCTATAAGGCAAAGACCGAGAAACCGCTCGTTGTGACCGGTTGTTTGGCCCAGCGCTACGGTCAAGAGTTGCGCGAACTCCTGCCCGAAGTTGACGTTTTCGTGGGAACGGGGGAGTTTCTCCGGATCACCGAGATCTTGGAACAGAAGCGGCGTGCGCTTGATGGCCCTACCATGTATCTGGGGGCTTCCCACGTCCTGCCGGATCATACCGTTCCGCGTATCCCGACCACCCATTTTTACTCCGCCTATCTCAAGGTCGCCGAGGGCTGCAACCATAAGTGTACCTTTTGTATTATTCCAAAAATTCGCGGCCTGCAGGAAAGTCGGCCAATTGCCTCTCTTGTGGCCGAGGCCACCGGACTGGTTGCCCACAGGGTGAGAGAAATCAATCTCATCGCGCAGGACCTGACCGCTTACGGACGAGAGCGTCGCGATGGGACGACCCTGCTGGCCCTGCTCAGATCCCTCGTGCGCATTGAGGGTCTGGACTGGATCCGGATGCTGTACTGCTATCCGAATTATCTCGACGAAGCCCTGTTGGATTTCATTGCCGCAGAGGAGAAGGTGTGCCCGTATATCGATATGCCGCTCCAGCACATCAGCGACCAGATGCTGAGGCGGATGAAGCGGGAGAAAAGCGGGGATGGGATCCGCCGCGTGTTGGGCCGGATTCGGGCCGCTATTCCCGGTGTGGTGCTCCGTTCATCTTTTATCGTTGGCTTTCCCGGCGAGCGAGAGGATGATTTTCAACAACTGTGCGATTTCGTGACAGACGCGGCGCTCGACCACGTGGGGGTGTTTCGCTACTCCCAGGAGGAAGGGACGGCCGCTGGTACAATGGCCGACCAAGTCAGCGAAGAGATCAAAGAAGACCGCTGGCACAAGTTGATGGCCTGCCAGGCCGAGGTCGTACGTAAAAAAAACAGAGCCCTGGTGGGTGCAGAACGGTCGGTACTCGTCTGTGGTCAGGACGACCAGGGCCGCTGGTGGGGACGGACGCAGGGGCAGGCTCCAGATATCGATGGCCTCGTCTTCCTGGAACAGTGTCTGGCTGACAGCGGCGACATGGTCCGCACCCGGATTACCGGAGCGTCCGGCTATGACCTGCAAGCACGGTGTCTTCCCGAGCAACCGTTTCAAACGCTGATGATGTCCCACTTTGGGCTGTAACCCCTGATTCCGGTTGGCCAAAAAATTTCAAACTGAGACACTACCAAACGCCGCCAGCTCTTGACTTGGCAGCCGCTTTTCCCTAGTATGCTCCTCCCCTTTGTCCCCAACCGTGGTGAATAAAGAGCAAACACATCCTCATTCACCCCAATAAGGCTGGACGCGTTTGCTCCTTGGAGAAAGCGTCATGAGAAAAACGTTCCTCAAAAAAATGCGGACGACGCTCGCCGGCCAAAAGCAGCAAATTCTGATGCAGCTTGACGAAGAGATCCGAGAGGGCAAAGAGAGTGGGCTGGACGAAGGAATGGATACCTACGATCTCGCCAGCGAGGAGCGCGAACGGGAAATCCACCTGATTCTGAGTGATCGCGACCGAGATAAGCTGCAAGCTATAGAAAATGCGCTGGAGCGGATCGAAGAGGGCGAATACGGCATTTGTGAAGACTGCGAAGAAGAGATCGCCCCAGCACGCCTTGATGTGTTGCCGTTCACCAGACTATGTGTCGCCTGCCAGGAGGAACGCGAAAAGGAGGCGCGCTTTCAGCGCCGTATTGACGACGGAGGTGGATTCGGTCGGTCCAACTTGGTTGATCTGGACGACGGGTAAAATCCGCCTCGTCTTTCTCCTCGGTCTCTTCTGGTCGTCTGCGTAAGGCCCTCCCTCTGTCGGCCCGCAGCGGTAAGATGCGATCCGACGCCCACACACTCCTCACTACACTTTTTCGGACGGCCGTTGAGGCGGCCCATCCGCGCCGCCTGATCCCACAGATGGTTACGATTGAAAAGGAACATCTGCTCGTTCGGTCACGGGACGAGGCCGCCGGTGCGTCGACGTTCGCTCTGACCGGCCGCCTCTTCCTGATTGGGGCAGGGAAGGGGGTCGGCGGTATGGCCCAGGCGCTGATGCCCGTGCTCGGCCCGCGGAGCATTAGCGGATGTATCATCATTCCGAGTGGGCAAGCGGTACTCGATCTGTCTCTACCTGGAATACGGGTCGTGCAAGGGGAGCATCCCTTGCCGGGACCGGGCAGTGAGTATGCGACCCAAGCGCTCATAGAGAGCCTCTCCCAGGTCCAATCCGACGATCTCGTCCTGTTGTGTCTGACTGGCGGGGCCTCCAGTCTGCTCGTCCATCCCGCAGTTGGGCTGACACTCTCAGACAAGATCATCACCAATGCGGTGTTATTGGGGTGCGGGGCGGATATCCTAGCGATGAACACCGTACGAAAACACCTATCAGGGGTCAAAGGCGGCTGGCTTGCGTACCATGCTCAGCCGGCGACCGTGGTCAGTCTGATTCTGTCGGACGTGATCGGTGATGACATGAGTGTGATCGGCTCGGGTCCGACCGTCGCTGATCCAACGACATTTATGGACGCTTGGCGAGTTGTAGAGCAATATGGCATCAAGCCGCGGCTCCCCTGGCCTGTACAGAGGCATCTGCAGCAAGGAGCCCGTGGAGCCAGACCTGAGACTCCGAAACCCGGCGACCCGCTATTCTCTCGCGTTCACAACAGGGTGATCGGATCGAACCCTTTGGCCTTGCAGGCGGCTTGCGAGGCTGCTGCATACCGAGGGCTGCGCACACACCTGATTCCTCAGCCCCTCGCAGGTGATACCCTCGTGGCTGGCCGCGCCTTTGCCCAAGCCCTGCGAGCCATCCGTCGACATTGCTCTGGCCCGACGTGTATTCTGGCTGGTGGCGAGACAACGGTACAGGTCAGAGGCTCCGGGAAGGGGGGGCGCAACCAGGAATTTGCGCTGGCTGTCGCCCAAGAGCTTGTCGGGGAAGCCGGGTGGAGTCTGCTGAGTGCAGGAACGGACGGCAGAGATGGCCCGACCGATGCCGCCGGAGCCTTTGCGAACGGCCAGACGCTGGATCGGGCGCGCCGAAAAAATCTCGATCCCGCCCAATTCTTGCGCAATAATGATAGCTATACCTTCTTTTCCACGCTCGGGGACCTGTTTAGTCCAGGCGCAACAGGAACAAACGTGATGGATATTAAAATTGCGCTTGTGGACCCTCCCGGCGCCGAAGAGGGCTACGGCAAAAAAGGGGATTATATGCGGGGATTGCCGGGTGACGCGGCACGTGGGTAGCCTTCCGGTAAGAAAACGGGGGAGGCGAGCAGGGCACAGAATCGGGGGAAGCTGAAAGAGGGGTCGTCCGGCAGTCCGGCAGGAAACCGGGCCGCCGAATTGGGCCAATCCGTCCCTATGGACCGAGGCCAATCTTGCATCCTGCGCGGCAGGAATAGCGGGTGCGTGGATCTGATCTCTCTCGCCCCCCCCCTCACCTCGAAGGCCAACTACGCCGCGCCCAGCGGCAGCAAGGTGGCGGGCGCGGCCTTCGAGGCTTCAGGGACGCTTCCCGACAGAGGCCTTGAGTGGATCACCCTCATAGAGGTCCAGCCCCCAGCGCTCTCCCGTGTCCGGCTTGCCGCCCTGACGGATGGGGACAAGTCCTCTCGGGCTTCTATAGCGGCACGGCTGTTGGAAAGCCACGCGTCCTGAAGCCCACCGCTCCATCTCTCTGCACTGCGCGCGCTCCGACGCTGAGCCCCTACGTTGAAGGCCGGCAGGGCCGCCCTCTTCGGACGGGCGGCCTTTCGCAAGGAGATTGTCTGAAAGCGGTTCAATGTTCATTCTGCCGCAAAACGCTTGGGCGGGCTTCCCGTCCGCCTTCTCTTCTCCCCGGGCGGACCGCTGTGCAAGCCTGTTCGCCGACCATATTCCGATGAATCCATCAAGGCCAAATGCACGCTCCGAGAGCAAGACGGGCGGCGCTATCGGCTCGCCAATCTGAACCGCCGGGCGGTCGCGGGCGGGTTATGCAGGCCACGGGGGACCGCGCCCTTGGCGGAAGGAGTAGGCGAAAATCGAGAATTTGGCCGCAGCAGTCCAGATGTCCACCAAGCGTCTCCTTTGCAGAGCCGGAGGCGCGATGGACCGGGGCTGTTCTTCCCAGGGGCAGTCCGCCCCGCCATTCCGCCGCGTCCCGATATCGGCCCGCTCATTCGATTGAAAGATGTTCGCCCCAAGCGGTTGCTTGACGGCGAGCCAGGCGGGCCCTGCCGGGGCTGCGACGGGCATTGCGAGATGCGGCATGGGGAGGTTGAGCCCATCAGCGCCCGGCAGCAGGGCGGGACCGCCCAGGTTGACCATTTGCAACTGCTCTGCGGGCTTGGCAACTGGGACAAGAGCGCCCGGGGAAGGGAGGATCTGCGGACCAAGCTGCAACTGCCGAGGGCGGCTTGCTGCGGACCGGGCGTCCCGCTCGGCAAGCCGTTGTCGGCAAGCCGTGCCCGGTCGCTCCGCCGCTTCCGCCATGCCGGGCGCCACCTCCGCCCTTTGCGCCTAGCGGCCCCGTGGCGCGGATATTGTAGCGTCCGCTAAACGCGCCGCTGGAGCGGGGCAGGGGCTTCAGGCTGCACTTGTGGGAGAGGCCCTGGGCCGCCCGTTTCAGCAGGGTCCAGCCGCGCGCTAGGCCGCGGGGCTGCGTCCTGCCCCTGCCCTATTCGCTCGCCTGGGGATGGGCGCGCCCTGCTTTCCCGTCTCAGCAGCAAATCCGGCAAGGGGCGGGGCGTCCGTGCCCGGGCCAAGACGGGGCCGTACCCCGGGTGGACTCCCGGTTCTTGACACCCACGACGGCCGCCTTGCCCCCTGCGCCCCGGCCCGCTTCGCCTTGGCCAAGTGCTTGCGGAGACCGCCGCAAGACGTCTCGTCAACCTCGGCCGGGCCAGCGAAGGGCGGTTCGGCGGCGCCCCGGGCGCATGGCTTGCGGAGGCGCGGGCGCATGAACCACGCCGGCTTCTGTGTACCCCGCTGTCCGGGTGCCGCGTCGGGCTCGATACGCCCTTGAGCGAGTTCATATGCCGGGAGAGCGCCCAGACCCATTTGCGGAGCGGGAACGGCGAGCCTGCCATGCCGGAACCGGTCGTGACGTTGAAATACGACCGGCAGGCCGCCCACCAATCCGGCCTCTTCGCAGAGCGGGCTTCCGTCGTCTGCGGCGAGCCGCAGCGGGGGCAAGGGCACCCTACGGGCCAGACCTTCGCCTCGCACCATGCCCGCGCCGCTGCGGCGGGCGAACACATGGCCGAACGCTCCGGCATGGTGACGCCTCCGCAGTGCGATGTGCCCCGGGGCTTTTGCCGTCATGGGGCGGCCTCCCCGGCTTCCCTGGTCCATCGGGGGGCAGGGACACTTGTCAACCCCCGTATAATCCCCTATCCGAACCTGGAGATACTGTTGCTTTGATCGCCATTCGGTCCGATTTCGAGTGCCCAAAGCGGCTTTGCGCGTGCCAGCAGGCCACGCCGGTTCGGCAAGAGCCTGTTGCTCGACACGCTGCGAGCGCTGTTTCTTGTCACGAACCCCTGTTCCGGGGACTGGTCCTCACCGTATCCGGTGGTACGGCTGAGCTTCGACGGGAAATACAATGAATCCGGGGATATCGAAGGGGACATTATCGAACAACTGGAAAGTGTGGAGTGCGAGCATGGTCTCCCGCCCGCTCGGACATCCGATACCGGTCCGAGGCGGCTCTGGAATGTCCTCTATCGCTTGCGTCAGGCCACCGGCCGGCCAGTGGTGGTGTTGGTGGACGAGTACGACAAGCCGATCCTCGACGTGCTCCACGCCCCGAAACTCGCGACGGCCAATCGGGACTACCTGCGCGGCTTCTACGGCATCGTCAAGGGCAGTGCAGAACATGTTCGCTTCGTCTTCGTCACCGGGGTCAGCATGTTCTCGAAGGTCAGTTTGTTCTCCGGACTCAACAATCTGAAGGACATCAGCCTCGACCCGCGCTTCGCCACGATCTGCGGCTACCGCGAGGAGGATCTGGACCGGGTGTTCGGCCCCGAGCTGGCCGGACTGGACCGCGAGAGGATCCGCATCTGGTACAATGGCTACCACTGGCGGGGCGGGGAGCGGGTCTACAATCCCTACGACGTACTCCTGCTGCTCGACAGCCGGGAGTTCCGGCCGTACTGGTTCGAGACCGGGTCGCCGCACTTCCTGTTCCGGATGCTGACGGAGAAGTCCGTGAGCCCGATGGAACTGGAGGGGCGGCTGGCGGACATGGCGTTGGTCTCGAAGTTCGATGTGGGGGACATCGCCATTGAGGCGCTGCTCTTCCAGACCGGCTACCTGACCATCGCAGAGGAGGAGCGGGATGACTTCGACCCTCTCTACCGGCTGGACTATCCCAATCTTGAGGTCCGGCTCAGCCTGAACCGCGGATTGCTCGCCTGGCTGGGGCAGCAGGGGGCGGAGCCGCTGGAGCGGGGGCGGGCGTTCTGCGCGCTACTGGAGGCGCACGACTTCGCGGGCTTCGGCGAGACGCTCCGGGCCTGGCTGGCGGGGATCCCTTACCAGTGGCATGCGAAGGGCGACCTGGCACGCTACGAGATTCGGTATGCGAGCCTGCTCACCATGTGTCTGCGCGTGGTCGGGGTGGGCCCGAGCATGGAGGAGGCCTCGCATCGGGGCCGGACGGACCTGGTGGTACGGCTCGGGGGGCAGGTCTTCGTGCTGGAGTTTAAGATGGCCGCCGTCAAGGAAGCCGGCGTTACCGCTCTTGATGCAGCGATGGCGCAGATGCACGCGCGGAGCTATGCGGAGGTGCATTGCGCCCACGACGGGCCGGTCCACCTGAACGGTGTGGCTTGCGGGCGCGACGCGGAACCTCCTCGGCATCCGCGCGGAACCCGCATGAGCGACGCCCGCGAACGCCCGCCCGACACCCCCGGCTCGACCGAATCCCGGACCCTTATAGTCGTTAGACGCTTTTGACCGCTTCGCCTTGGATTCCGTATGATTCCCATGGCATTCCCAGCGCCAAATCAAATCCCTGTGCCCGGAATCGAAAAGATATCGAAAACATCGCTGTTTTCAAGGGTTAGGAGTGGTTGCGGGGGCAAGATTCAAACCTGTGACCTCCAAGTTATGAGTCTCGCGAAACAACGTCGCCAAATGGCAGCTCTCCATACCCAAACGACGATATGTCTGTAATGTTCCATTGGCTTATGGGGAGATCTGTCTCGCCATAAGCCGCCATGCCCCGTCTTTTATAGACAGTCCTTTCCTTTTTGCGTGTTGGCCCGTTGTGTTGATCGTATCGCCGCATTACCTACCTTGCTTCCATGAGCACAGGGAGCGGAAAACGAACTGCAAAGGTGCGCACGACGCTCTCCAAGCGCACCGTCGATGCACTCGAGCCCGCCGACAAGCCCTGGATCGCCTGGGACGACAAGATCACCAGCTTCGGGGTGTACATTCACCCCTCCGGGACCAAGATTCATCGTCAACTACCGCGCCGGCGACGGCGGTAGGAAGGCCCCAACGAGCGCGTCGTGATCGGCCGCTACGGAAAGTGCTCCCCCGACCAGGCGCGACGGAAGGCGCAGGAACTGCTCGGCAAGGGGCGCAGGGTGGAGACGGTCCCGTCGGGGCACGCGCCGACGAGCGGGTCTAGGCCGCCACTCGGGGACGCCTTCGAAGACTACATGTTGGTCAATTCCCATCGCTCCAGACGCACCGACGAGCGGTATCGCTCCGAGGCGAACCGCTCTCTGGCCAACTGGCTGCCCCGGCCCCTAGGCCGCCATCACGCGCCGGGCCGTCGAGAACCGGTTCACTCGGCTCACTTCCACACACGGATGGTCGCCGGGGAACCGGGCGATGTCGCGGCCGTGCTCCGTCTGTCGCCGGCCCTGCGTCGCTCATGGAGGGCTGCGCAACCCGGTCGGTCTCTGGCTTGCCGGCGGCGGCAGGCTCCACCGCAAGGCACGGCGCAAGAGTCCGGCGCCGACGGAGGTGCTACCATGCTGGCAGGCCGGGACCGAGGCCGAGGTGCCCCCCCCCTACTGTCTGCCCACATTTTTTCCCGCTTGCGTCATGGGTTTGTGAACTTGGCCGTTTGTCCTGTCGATGCTCTCTGCTGTGTGGCCGTGTCAGGGGGTCGGAGAGAGGCAAACCCCGCGTGCGCATTGTGGTGCTCTGCGTTGGGATCCGGCGGAACCCTTCTTTCCTGCGCGTCTGTTCGCGGGCGGTCCGCGTGGGGTGTCGGTGCGTGGGGGCGGCGGCAAGCGCGCCGGCGCGGGCCGCTTGGGCCGGTGTGTGAGGCACGGGACAGTGCCCGGGAAGAAGATCGTCGCCCAGGCCGCCCGGCCCCCGCCCGCGTCGCGCACAGGCGCGCGCCCGCGGGCGGGAAGCCCGGCCAACACGGGCCACCGTGCGGAACGCGGCGGCGACGGTCCCGGGTGGAGCCGCCCGTGCCGGGGCCAGCGGCGAGAGGGGCGCAGGCCGCCCGGCAGGCGGGGACGGGCGGAGCCGGGCGGCCCCTGCCCGCCGGCTTGGCGCGGACACCGGCCCGCGCTTTGCCCGCCGTTCGGGCAGGCCGCCGCCGGCCCATCCGGGCGCGGTGCCCGCACGGCCCGGGCAAAAGACGCGCCCGGCCCGTATGGGCGTTCGGTGCGCGGGCGGGCCCCTGACGCCGCCCAAAACCAACCCGCTTGAACCCGGCGGTCCCGCCCGCCAGGCCGTCTCTAGCGGCGCGGCGCGGGCAAGTGCCCCGCCCGCCGGCGGGCCGCGCGCCCAGTGGCGCCGGCGGACCCGCCCGCGGGGCGAAACGGGCGAACCGGCGCGAGGGAGAACGCCACGCTCCCGGCGGCGCGGGGGCATCAAGCCGGGTTGCCGGACCAGCAAGCCCACAGGGGTCGACCGCGAAACCGGGTCGGTGGCAACCGCGCCCGTCCAAACGCTTGGCGCCGGGACGCGTCTCGCGGGGCTAGCGGGCCGGCCACTCGGGCCGGGCCGGGAGGGCGCCGGCCACCGCCCGCTTGAGGAGGTGCTCGAGGCGCCGGAGCACCCGGGCCTTGCGGCCGTAGCCGCTGCGCTGGCAGGTCCGACCGACAAGCAAAAGCCCCCGCATCCCAGGGGCGCGCGTGCCTGGGCGGCCTGGGGGTGCGCCCGGCGCGGCGGCTGGACCGGGGAGTAGGGGAAACCGGGCCCGGTGGGCATGGGGCGCGGACGGTATCAATTCCGGGCCATCCCACTCGGATAGGGGATCGCTGGAAATGTGTGAATCGCGTACCCCCCCCCCGACCGCGACGCCCTCTGGTTCGAGCTCTATACCGGCCTGCTTCGTGAGGAGATCCTGACTCTGCGCTGGGAACGGATCGACATGGACACGCTGACGTTCCGCGTCGAGGAAACCAAGACCGGCGTGCCCCTGGAGTTGCCGGTCACGCGCCAGCTTGCGGCCATTCCCGAGCGACGGCGGCCGACGGCCGCCGCCCGGGATTCGCGCATGGGTGTTCCCGTCGCCGACCAGTGCCGCCGGCTAGGTGCAGGACCCGCATCATTTGTACGGCGGATCAGCAAGGCAGGCGGGGCCAGATTCTGGTTCCACGGACTGCGCAACGCTTCATCACCGTCGCCGAGCGTGAACTGGTGTTTCCGCCCTCGCTGACCAATCATCTCGTCAACCACGCTCGGCCCAACGATGTCACCGAGGGATACGCCGCCGACTGGACCTTCATCCAGCACGCGGGCCCGCGCAGAAGATCGCCGAGCGTATCGAAGCCTTGGTGAACGGTCCGGTGGCAGTTGTCGAAGCGGCGTAATGTTGACGCCGCGAACCACTCCGGTGGCGGTACCGACCCTGCCTTGCCTGATCCCGTCGCCCGGCCTTGGTCCGGCTTGGCCCGCACTTCATGGCCGTTCCGAAGCTGTCCGTTCCCTTTCGCGAAACCGCATCAAAGACTTTGTTTTGTTGCAGTGCAGGGTTGACGATGATACCCGCCCTCAATATGTTATATGCCAAAATGTAGATGTTTCTGAGATCTTGCGTCGAGGCTACCCACAACCTTCGACACCGCTTTGCTAGCAGGGCGTTGGCGAAGGGTTGCCGATGATCGGGAAGCTGCTCGGTCACACGCAGGTTCAGACGACCGCTCATATACACATCTGGCCCGCGACACCGTGAAGGCGTCATTGAGGTGGCTTTCGAGGTGCTGCGAACGGAGATGGAAGAGAAAATCTCCGAAACGATGCATGACATGCGCCAAAAGCTCCTTGAGGACTTCGACGCCGAGGTTCATAACCGCATGAAGATCAACATGGCGCAGGCCAACGAGTATCTCGACCGCTACGCCCGCATGCTCTGGGCCCTGACGAAGCTCGAGCTCAAGGGCAGGGCCAAGTTCGACGACGCCTATCATCCCCTCCACGTGCAGAAGACGCCCAATGGCGTCAGCGCGCTGCCCGGCGCCCATTCCCTCGGAAAGCACGGACTCGACGGCCGTCGTTTCCGCCTCGGTGATCATCCCCTTGCCCGGCATATTCTTGAGCGCGCCGACGCAAGGGCGCTCAAAGGCGCCGCACTGACCTTCGACTATTCGGGCTGGCCCCAAAAGGCGGCGCTCGAATTCTTTCTCGGCGGTTCAGGCGTGATCTTGGCACATAAGCTTTCGGTTCGAGGGGCGGACGATCAGGATCATATCATCCTCGCGGGGTTAACGGATGACGAAAAGCGGCTGGACGCCAAAGCCGCCTGGCGCCTCTTTGATCTACCCATAGACCACAACGCGAGCCAGCCGGTTTCAACGACGGAAACGGCACAGGCGTGATTGAAGCCGAGCGCAAGACGATCCTTGATGACCTTGCAGTCCGCCATGCGAAATGGTTTGACGAAGAGACGGAGAAGCTTGATCATTGGGCGGAAGACAAGCGCGCCGGTCTCAAGGCCGACCTGAAAGACCTTGATGGCCAGATCAAGGAGATTGAAGAAGCAGATTCGCCAAAATCGGGAACCTGTCCGACAAGCTTACGCTGCAACAGGAATTGCGCGGCTTGGAGACGAAGCGCGGCGAAGTTTGGCGTGACTATGACGCCGCGGTGAAAGAGATCGAAGTTCAGAAGGACGGGCTTCTTGACTTCGTCGAAGAGCGCCTCGGACAGGAAGCGTCCGACGAGCAGATCTTCACCATCAGGTTCGAGATCGTTTGAGAGGAGTGGGCTGGGCCGAATGACGAGTGCAGTGGTGACAACCGGGATGACCGGCAATACCTACAAGAATCTGTTTCGTAAACAGATTTTGCGCGTGAGACCGCCCGCCGTCGGGTTGGCCGTGGCCTATGTCTCCGCGTCGGGATTTAGCCTCGTGAAGCACATCCTTGACGAGGGCGGCGTCGGCGAAGTCCGGCTCGTCACCGATACCAAGGACGGCGTGACCCACCCCAAGGCCCTGCAAGGCGCTGTGGACAGTGGCTGGAACGTCCGTGTCGTTGATAATCTCGCAGGTACGTTTCATCCCAAGCTGTACGTCGGCGCGGCCGGATTCGACGATGACGACGGCGTGGCCGATCTCTCTCTCGCGATCACCGGATCGCCGAATCTCAGTCATGGCGGTTTCCTGAAAAACGGGGAATGCGTCTTCTGGAGTGCGGCTCCCCACAGCCTCAAATCGGTTGTCAAGGCGTGGGTGGACTGTTGGAAAGCCGGTGCTAAGCTCACGCCTGACATGCTGGCCGCCTACGAGAAATACTTCGCCCTCCGGAATAGACACCGCAAGCCGGAAGATATGGTCGCCCTTGGAATTGCCAACAGCCTTCCAGAAAAGACAGACGGCGCGCCGAAGAAGGGCGTTACGCCGCCGAAGGCGGAACACAAGGCGATTTCCGAAACCGCGGCATCAGTGGCTTGGGCCGGGTTGCAGTCGTTCACCGGTGCTTACACTCTCCAGGTCGAGTTTCCAAAAGAAGCCGGGCTGGTTCTTCTCCGTATCTTCGAACACCTGACGCAGGAGGACACAATCGACATACTCTGCGCAGACGGTGAAGCTCACAATTTCAAATACAGGTTCTATGAGGACAACGGGATGTTCCGACTGAACATCCCTAATACGGCACCTCTTGTCGCTTGGGCACGCAATCACAAACAAGGTATTGCCTATGTTGAGTATAGCGAGGCGCAAGGCGCGCTGTATTTCGAGATACTGGCCCCCTGTCAATTGATGATGGACATCGTGGACCGATCGCTTGCGCTTGGCACGTGGGGGCGAACACCCACAAGACTATACGGTTGGTACTGATGAACAGCGACACGAAATCTTCACCTGCAAGCGGCACGATCATGGACAGAGAGGCGCCTGAGAGCGATAAGACGAAGATCGTCGCGCTGTCAGATGACGTGGCAGCGCGAAAGCGCGATACGTTGAAAAATTTGCTGATGCAGAGTTTCCCCGAATGCCTGTCCGAAGGGCGCATCGACTTCGAGACACTGCGGCGCGCGCTCGGGGACTGGGTCGAGGCGGGCGACGAGCGCTTTGGCCTCGTCTGGCCCGGCAAGGCGTATTGCATGAGAATCATACAGCAACCGAGCACTGCGACGTTGAGGCCCGACTGGAACGAGTCTGTGGATTTCGAGTCTACGGACAATGTCTTCATTGAAGGCGACAACCTCGAAGTCTTGAAGCTGCTGCAAAAGTCGTATTTCGGCAAAATCAAGATGATCTATATCGACCCGCCGTATAATACGGGGCAGGAGTTTATTTACCCCGACAAATATGCCGAGAGTTTGGAAACTTACCTCACTTACACTGGGCAGATTGACAGCGAAGGGCGAAAGTTCTCCACCAATACGGACACCGTCGGCCGGTATCATTCCAACTGGCTGAACATGATGTACCCGCGGCTCTACCTCGCACGAAACCTTTTGCGGGACGACGGGGCGATTTTCATATCAATCGATGATCACGAACTGAGTCGTCTTCGGGAACTTTGCGACCAGATTTTCGGTGAAGAAAATTTCAAGGCCGATATCGCGTGGCAAAAACGATATACGCGCAGCAACAACACGGTCGATTTCACTACTGTGGTGGAACACCTTCTCGTCTACGCAAAGTCGGAGGCGTTTGAGGTGAACTTGTTGCCTCGAACCGAGGAAGCGGATGCGCGCTATTCGAATCCTGACAACGACCCACGCGGCGACTGGAAAGGGGCGTCATTCCTGAACCCGGCTTCGCCGCAGGATCGCCCAAACCTCTGTTACCCGCTGAAGAATCCGAATACGGGAGAAGTCGTTCAGCCGACGACGAACGCTTGGCGGCGATCAAAGGACGCCTTCGAGGAACTCCTCGCCGACAACCGTCTCTACTGGGGACCGGATGGCAAGGCGTCCGTGCCCTCGATAAAGATGTTTCTCTCCGAAGCGCGCGGCCTCACCCCCACTAACTTTTGGGCGCACGACTATGCGGGGCACACGGACGAAGGCACGCGGGACCTTGAGGCGCTCATTCCCGGCAAGGTGTTCAACAATCCGAAACCGGTTCAACTCGTCCGCAGGATGCTGGAGCATGTGTGTAGCGGCCCTGGCGACATCGTCCTAGACTTTTTCGCCGGCTCAAGCGTGACGGCACAGGCGATGCTAGAACTGAACCTCGAAGACGGCGGCAGCTGGAAATTCATTCTCGTCCAACTGCCGGAACCGACTGAAGAGGATTCTAATGCCGCCAAGGCCGGGTTTTCGACGATCGCCGAAATCGGCAGGGAACGCATTCGCCGCGTCATCGACAAGGCACGCAAAGCCTCCGAGGGACAGCTCGCCCTCGATCAAAGGGGCGCCGCCGACCTCGGGTTCAAAGCGTTTCGGCTTGACCGGTCCAACTTCAGAATTTGGGACGGCCTCGGCGGTCCAGAGGACGTGGACGAGTTGGCGCGGCAGCTTGAACTTCACGTCAATCATAGCAGAATCGAGAGCACCCCCGATGACATCGCTTACGAGATACTCCTGAAGGCGGGCTTTCCTCTTTCTGCGAAGGTGGAGTCGATCAAGCTCGCAGGTTCAGACCTGTTCGCAATCGAAGACGGTGCATTGCTCATTTGTCTTGAGAAAGACATTACCTCCGAACTTATTGACGCCCTCGCCGAGGCCGATCCCCTCCAGGTCATTTGTCTCGACGAAGGCTTCAAGGGCAACGACCAGCTCAAAGCCAATGCAGTACAGACCTTCAAAGCCCGCGCCGCCTCCCGCGAAACCGAAATCGTCTTCCGTACGGTGTGAGGGGCCGTATGAGGCTCAAATTCGATCCCTCGCTTGAGTACCAGCAAGACGCGGTCAATGCCGTCGTCCGCGTGTTCGAGGGGCAGCCCTCTGTTCAAACTGGGGCGATGGCGTTTCATTCGATTCAGATCGGCGGTCTGTTCCAGACCGAACTGGGCATGGGCAACCAGCTTATCCTTTCGGAAGAGGAGATCCTGACGAACGTCCACGCAATTCAGGAAGCCAACGATATCGAGAAGGTTGCCGCCCTTCAGGGTAAAGACTTCTCGATTGAAATGGAGACGGGCACGGGAAAGACATATGTCTATCTCCGCACGATCTTTGAGCTGAATAAGCTATACAGCTTCAAGAAGTTCATCATCGTCGTGCCGAGCGTAGCCATTCGCGAGGGCGTGCTGAAGAGCATCGACGTGACCAAGGCGCATTTCCAGACGCTCTACGAGAAGACGCCGTTCGAGCATTTTGTCTACGACTCCAGGCGTCTCGGCAAAGTCCGCCAATTTGCGACCAGCAATCAAATTCAGATCATGGTTATCAACATCCAGTCCTTCCAGAAGGATGTGTCGGACAAGGATTTACCGGAGATGACGGAGGACGAGATCAAGAAGCTCAACGTCATCAACCGCGAGAATGACCGTATGTCCGGCCGGCGACCGATCGAGTTTATCCAGGCCGCCAATCCCGTCGTCATCATCGACGAGCCTCAAAGCGTCGATAACACGGAAAAATCACGCCGCGCGATCAGGAATCTCAATCCGCTCTTCACGCTGCGCTACAGCGCCACACACAGCAATCCTTACAACTTGCTTTATAAACTTGACCCGATCCGCGCCTACGACCTTCGGCTCGTCAAACGGATCGAAGTAGCATCGATCCGTGAGGAGAACGGCTTCAACGACGGCTACGTCAAGCTGCTTAAGACTGACAACACGAACGGGATCAAGGCGCAGGTCGAAATTCACAAGGAAGGCTCCGCCGGACCGAAAGCCTCAAAGGTCTGGGTCAAGCAGGGCGACGACCTCTTCATCAAATCGGGCGAGCGGGAAATCTATCGCGACGGCTATATCGTCCAGAACATCGATTGCAGGCCGGGCTCGGAAAATATCGAATTCAACCAAGGACGGTTCCTCGAATTGGGTCAGGCGATCAGCGGGCTTGGCGATGATGTGATTCGGGCGCAGGTCTATGAGACTGTCGAACAGCACCTTAAAAAAGAGCGAGCGCTCCACGGCAAGGGCATCAAGGTGCTTTCGCTTTTCTTCATCGATCGGGTAGCCAACTACCGAATCTATCATGACGACGGAACGATGAGCCTCGGAAAGATCGGGCTATGGTTCGAAGAATCGCTAAGGGAGCTGACAGCGAAACCGATCTACAAGGGCGTTCTGCCCTATGAGGTGGGTGAGCTCCACAATGGCTATTTCTCCCAGGATAAGGAGGGGTATGCAAAAGATACGCGCGGTAATTCGGCCGCCGACGAGGATACCTACAACCTCATTATGCGTGACAAGGAACGTCTGCTCGATCCAGACGTGCCTTTACGATTTATCTTTTCTCATTCGGCGCTGCGTGAAGGCTGGGACAATCCCAACGTCTTTCAAATCTGCACGCTGAACGAAACGCAATCCGTCGAGAAGAAGCGTCAAGAAATCGGACGTGGACTGCGCCTGCCAGTCAACCGCGATGGCGAGCGGGTCCATGACGAAACCGTCAACCGTCTCACGGTCATCGCCAACGAATCGTATGAGGAGTTCGCTCGGACCCTCCAAACGGAGTTCGAAGACGATTTCGGCCTTCAGTTCGGCAAAGTCGAGCGGATAGCATTCGCCAAGCTCGTCAGGACCAACGCGGACGGACGCGAGGTTGATCTCGGTCAAGGACTGTCAGCGGAACTTTGGTCGCAGCTTGTCGCCAACGGATACCTTGGCGCCGAGGGCGAAATCCTCAGTACGTTCGATCCGAAGAGTCCTCATTTCGACCTGAAGGTGTCCGAGGAGTTCGCCGATCTGAAGCCGGAAATTATCGACGAAATCAATCGCAAGCTTTTCAAGAACAGGATCGCCAACGCCCGAGAGCGACGTGAACTCAAATTTCGTAAGGAAGTCCACCTCAGCGAAGATTTCAAAGAGCTCTGGGAGCGGATCAAACACCGGACCCGCTATCGCGTACATTTTGACACGGCTGATCTCATTGAATGCACCTTGGCGCGGATCAAAACAATCGAACCCATTAAACCGCCGCGGGTGTCGACGACCGTAGTCGCGGTCGATATCTCGGACGCCGGCGTCGCCGCCGACCGTCAGATTGCAGTGCGAGTTCAGGAGGTTGGTCCTGTCGGCGTCTTGCCCGATATTCTCGCATTTCTCCAAAAAGAGACGGAGCTGACCCGCCATACGCTTGCAGAAATTCTCAGGCGCTCGGGTCGGCTCGCCGAATTCCGGCTCAATCCCCAAGCATTCATGGCAGCGGTTGCGAAGGAGATTTCAAGAGCGCTGCACGACCTGATGCTGGAGGGCATCCGATATGACAAGGCTGCTGGCCAGTTTTGGGAAATGAGCCGGATCGAGCAGGAAGCCGGGAAGGGTGTCGTTCGACACCTGAGTAATCTCTATCAGGTGCAGAACCGAGAAAAGTCGCTTTTCGACGCAATCGAATATGAATCGGAGGTGGAGAGGAAATTCGCCTTCGATCTCGATAACAATGAGAACGTCAAACTGTTCGTCAAACTGCCGGATTGGTTCAAGATCGACACGCCGATCGGCCCTTACAATCCCGACTGGGCGTTCGTCACCAAGTGCGAGGAAAAACTCTACTTCGTCCGCGAGACCAAGAGCACTCTGGACTCGGAAGAACGGCGCACCAAGGAGAACCAGAAGATCACCTGCGGTCGCAAGCATTTCGGCGCTCTCGGCGTTGATTTTGGCGTGGTCACTTCACTTTCGGAGGTAAGCATATAATGGCGGGCTTCCGTTTCCGCGAGAATATGAGCTTTGCGAAGAATTGCGATGCGAGGCCCCCTCCACGCTCAGGTCCCTCCCGACCGCGCGCAGGCACATGGTGAGCGGGCTCTCATACCAGGCCTTGTAGCGTGCCAGATCGCCCTTGGCATGCCACTGGCAGAAAATTCCCGCCCAGTCAGGGGCGGAGCCTCTCGCCGAAGCCCGCGAAGTCGTTCGCCCCCAGCGGTGCACGATGGGCTTGGGGACCGTTCTTCAGCGCTGCTGTGCCCTTTTGGACAGCCTCGCTGTCGTTGCCTCACCGTCTGTTGTGTGGATATAATTGCGTATGTTGCGCAGCAGCCGGGACATCATCAAGCGGCTCAAGGCGGAGGGCTTTGAGTTGGTGAGCATCAAAGGAGCGCACCAGAAGTTCAGAAGGGGCGCAATTACCGTGGTGGTGCCTCATCCGAAGAAGGACCTCCCGCTCGGCACGGCCCGGAGCATCGCGAGGACGGTCGGCTGGATTTGAGGAGGAAAGCATGCACTATGTCGCCGTGATCGACAAGGACTCCGACAGTGCCTACGGGATCCAGTTCCCCGAGGTGCCCGGATGTTTCTCAGCCGCCGACACCTTCGCAGATATCGTTCCCAACGCGATCGAAGCGTTGAGCCTATTCTTCGAGGACGGGGAGACCGTGCGGCCGCGCGGTTTCGAGGCCGTGCGCGAAGAGGTTGCCGGAAACATTGAGGAGGGCACCGTCCTCATGATGATTCCCTATGTCCGGGACCGGAGGAGGGTGGTAAGGGTGAACCTGAGCTTGGAGAAGGGGTTTGTCGATACGCTCGACGAAGCCGCACGCATGCGCGGCATGACCCGCTCCGCGTTCGTCCAGAAGGCTGCGATGCGGGAAATACTCGACCCGGCCTGATCCGGCTACTCCATCGCCCTTGGGCCAGGCACGGCCTTGCGCGTGAGAGATGCTGTTGGTCGAATAGGAAAAAGCGCCGCCAGCAAGGTTGGAGTATCCCGATTTCAGGAATCGTGCGGGCGGCCAAATCCTATATTAATTCAATAAGCTGCGATGGCTCAGACCGGGATTTCGACCGAGTGTCGGTCTCGGGGTTGCGAGTCCCCGAGCAAATCCTCGACAGCGCGGCATCACAGGTAGGATCTTAGGAGCTTATTGATTTGATTGAGGGAGTTGAAGTCTCCTCCGAGATCTCCGATCATGGGATCATCATAACCCCCATGCCCCTCGGAGACTCGCATGGGCCGGCGCCCGGTTGCTCAAGTCGCGCACCAAATCAAGCGAGGACTGTCGCCGAGGCAGGGGAACGCCTGCGGGCGCCGAATCGGCGTCTGCGACAGCCGCCGCAGGCTACCCCCGTAGCGGCTGGGGCGGCGTCTGCGGGCGAGCTATGCGCCCGGGGCGGGCGAGACTCGGGCCGCTAGCCAGCGGCAATGCACCGCGCGGTTTGCCCGGCCAGGGGCGTCCAAGCCATTGCATCATCAACTGTCGAAGGACCCCTGCCCGCGCCCTCAGGCGAGCGGGGCTGGGCGGGATGCTTCCGCCCGGGGAAGGGCGGCTTGCTGCGGACCGGGCGTCCCGCTCGGCAAGCCGTTGTCGGCAAGCCGTGCCCGGTCGCTCCGCCGCTTCCGCCATGCCGGGCGCCACCTCCGCCCTTTGCGCCTAGCGGCCCCGTGGCGCGGATATTGTAGCGTCCGCTAAACGCGCCGCTGGAGCGGGGCAGGGGCTTCAGGCTGCACTTGTGGGAGAGGCCCTGGGCCGCCCGTTTCAGCAGGGTCCAGCCGCGCGCTAGGCCGCGGGGCTGCGTCCTGCCCCTGCCCTATTCGCTCGCCTGGGGATGGGCGCGCCCTGCTTTCCCGTCTCAGCAGCAAATCCGGCAAGGGGCGGGGCGTCCGTGCCCGGGCCAAGACGGGGCCGTACCCCGGGTGGACTCCCGGTTCTTGACACCCACGACGGCCGCCTTGCCCCCTGCGCCCCGGCCCGCTTCGCCTTGGCCAAGTGCTTGCGGAGACCGCCGCAAGACGTCTCGTCAACCTCGGCCGGGCCAGCGAAGGGCGGTTCGGCGGCGCCCCGGGCGCATGGCTTGCGGAGGCGCGGGCGCATGAACCACGCCGGCTTCTGTGTACCCCGCTGTCCGGGTGCCGCGTCGGGCTCGATACGCCCTTGAGCGAGTTCATATGCCGGGAGAGCGCCCAGACCCATTTGCGGAGCGGGAACGGCGAGCCTGCCATGCCGGAACCGGTCGTGACGTTGAAATACGACCGGCAGGCCGCCCACCAATCCGGCCTCTTCGCAGAGCGGGCTTCCGTCGTCTGCGGCGAGCCGCAGCGGGGGCAAGGGCACCCTACGGGCCAGACCTTCGCCTCGCACCATGCCCGCGCCGCTGCGGCGGGCGAACACATGGCCGAACGCTCCGGCATGGTGACGCCTCCGCAGTGCGATGTGCCCCGGGGCTTTTGCCGTCATGGGGCGGCCTCCCCGGCTTCCCTGGTCCATCGGGGGGCAGGGACACTTGTCAACCCCCGTATAATCCCCCAAAAGGAATAGGGAATGCCTCGTCGCCTGTTGTTACGCGGAGTGGCGGCTTTTAACGCAGGCCGTTTCTTTGACGCGCATGAAATCTGGGAAGTGCTCTGGAATGAGACGGTTGGCGAAGAGAAACGTTTTGTCCAGGGGCTTGTGCAGTTAGCAGCCGGTTACCTCAAGCTCTCCAGTGCCCAGTATCCTGGTGCTCTCAAACTGCTCACGCGTGGTTGTCAGGTCCTGCTAGCCTATCCACCAATATATGCCGGACTCCGGCTCAGCCTGCTGTCCGACGCTAGCCTCACCGTTATCCGCCAACTGGAAACGGGGCGAGCGGATGCCGATATTCAGCCTCCGCATATTCAAACGGAGCTATGAGAAATCCCCTTTTTTCCTCTCCTGAATGGACATTCAGTCAGTTTTTCTTGACAAAACCCCAGTACCGGGAATATAGTTCCCTGTCCGGGCAGTACGAGGATGGAGCGGAAAAGGTTGAGGTCCGCTGTCCGAAGAAGTCTTCATGGCTGTCTACACTGTCCTTGACCGCAAAGCAGTTAATCGCCTCGTCAAAGACTATGGATTGGGGCGTCTGTCAACCGTCCAGGGCATTTCTGCCGGGTCGGTGAACACCCACTACCGCCTTGAGTCTGCGAAGGGGAAATTCATTCTTCGGATCAATGAGGTCAAAGACGCCAGCGAGGCACAACGTGAAATCGACTTTCTCCTCTTCCTGCGTCAACATGGCTTTCCGTGTCCACGGCCGGTAGCTGATAAAAACGGATCCTATCTCCAGCCCTACGAAAAGAAAACGGTCTCCATCTATCGTCATCTGGCTGGTAAAGACTTCTCGGCAGCAACGCTCACCACTGACCATATAGAGAAGATTGGACAGACCCTGGCCCGGCTCCATCTCATTGGCCAAGCATATCATACCCCGATCAGAAACCGGTTTGCTTTCGACCATGTCCGCAGTATGCATCAAACCCTGCGTGGACGTATTGCGGTCCATCTGAAGCATATCGGCCACATCCTGGAGGATGAAATCGCACATCAGGAAGAATATCGGGAAGAAAAGCTGCCAAAGGGTATGATCCACGGCGACCTCTTTCCCGACAACATCCTGTTCCGTGGTGGCAGAGTCGTTGGGGTGCTCGACTTTGAAGCGGCCTGTTTCGGGAAATTCATTGCCGACCTAGCAACGGCCGTAAACGCGATGTGTTATTACGAGGAGCGCTACCATATTGGCCGGTTCAATGCCCTCCTTGACGGCTATCAGTCTGAGCGTACACTGTCGCTGGCCGAGTGGGACGCCTTTCCGAATGAACTCCGTTTTTCCGCTTTCCGCTTCACCTTGACCCGCCTGCGGGATTTTTTCTTTCGCCATATGGATGAAAAACGGCGGGTGAATAAAGATTATCGGGAATTCTTTCACCGTCTCAGAATCCTCCGCCGGGAGCGAAGCGGCGGGATGGGCCAAATGCTCCTCAGGATGGCAACGGGCTATGACTACCGGAAGTATCAAAAGATCCATGCCGAGGAAAAAGGCGTGAACGCCTAAGTCCGGTACAGGAAACAGTCCACTCCCGGCGCCCTGACAACATTGCGAAGGCATCCAGGCCACTGTGTTCTCAAAGCTACTCATTGCAAACCGGGGCGAGATCGCCACCCGTATCGCCCGGACCTGTCGCGAAATGGGCATTGCGACAGTAGCCGTATATTCGGAGGCCGATCGGTCCTCACCCCATCTGCATGCGGCGGACGAAGCCGTGTGTGTGGGGCCGGCTCAGGCCAACGAGAGCTATCTCAACATGGAATCTCTCCTGGCCGTTGCCCGCCAGACTAGGGCCAGCGCGATCCATCCTGGATATGGGTTTTTATCGGAGAATGCGACGTTTGCTCGGGCAGTGGCGGATGCCGGCCTGGCCTTTATCGGCCCTACTCCGGCTGCCCTGTCTGCGGTTGGCAACAAGATTGTTGCACGCCGAACAGTGGCTC
Source organism: uncultured Binatia bacterium (SeqCode) (assembly GCA_965116085.1). Taxonomy (GTDB): domain Bacteria; phylum Desulfobacterota; class Binatia; order Bin18; family Bin18; genus Bin18. The sequence continues at coordinate 623,337 of OZ220487.1, read as the reverse complement.
AACTCGGCGTTCCGGTGATTCCCGCGCTCGAAGACCCGGCGGCCGACCCCGAGGTTGTCCGTGAACAAGTCACGGCCCTCGGCTACCCCCTCCTGATTAAAGCGGCCGCGGGTGGGGGCGGGAAAGGCATGCGCATTGTGCGTGAGGAAGCCGAATTGGTCGAGGCCTTGTCTGCGGCGCAGCGCGAAGCCGAAGCAGCCTTTGCCGAAGGGACGGTGTATGTCGAGCGTTTTCTCGAACGTCCCCACCATGTGGAAGTCCAGATTCTTGGTGACGCTGCCGGGAATATTGTCCATCTCGGCGAACGGGAATGCTCCATTCAGCGTCGCTACCAGAAAATAGTCGAAGAGACTCCCTCGCCTGCTGTGTCCGAGTCTCTGCGGCAGGAGATGACTAGGGCCGCGCTGACCGTGGCTAGGGCCGCCGGCTATGATAACGCCGGGACCGTCGAGTTCATCCTCGACGACGGCGGAAGATTCTATTTTTTGGAAGTCAACGCCCGCCTTCAGGTAGAACATCCGATTACCGAGTGGATTACCGGTCTGGATTTGGTGCGAGAACAAATCCGGATTGCCGCCGGGGAAACGATAGGCTTCCGGCAGGACGACATCCGCCGGAACGGCCATGCCCTCGAGTGCCGCCTGTACGCGGAAGACGCCGCCCGCGGATTCCTGCCGTCGCCCGGACATGTCCTGGCCTGGCACGCCCCCCAAGGACTGGGGATACGGGTGGATTCCGGGGTCGAGTCGCAGACCGAGGTCCCGATATACTACGATCCCATGATTGCCAAGATTTCAACCTGGGGGGCGGACCGCGAACAAGCGCGTAGACGCATGGCCGGGGCTCTTCGTCAAACGGCAATTCTGGGCCTTACGACGAATCTGCCCTTTTTAATTGAGCTTATGGACCACCCTGCCTTTGCTGCCGGCGATACACACACCGGCTTTCTGTCCGAGCATTTTCCGGACTGGAAGCTTGGCGAGCAGCCGTATACGCTTGCGGCTGCTCTGGCCGCCAGCCTACATCGCAGCTCCCTGCGCAACGGGAACGGACAGGCCTCGCCGCCCTCGCAGGACTCCTCGACGCCGTGGCAACAGCTTGGCGGCTGGCGTCTTGGATCTTAATGCCCGCATGATCCCGAAACGACTCCTGAGATGAAGACCGTACTCTATGGCGCAGGTGAAGAACTCGCGCTGGAATATCACCAACACGAGGATCGTGACGATCTGTACGACCTTGTCTGGAACGGACAGACTCAGCAACGGGCACACGTGGTCGCCATCCGGGATGGGACGATCACCTTCCTCGTCGATGGTCATCCTCTGCATGCCCATGTGGTCCGGGATGGTGACCGGAGCTTGGTATCCATCAAGGGGCGGACCTACGAATTCAATCACACCCCTCCCAAGCATGACCACGCCCGCCAGCGGGGGACGAGGGGAGGCTTTGAGCCCGAGATCCGCTCCCCCATGCCAGGGAAAATCCTTGCCGTCAAAGTCGTCGAAGGTGAGGTTGTCGAAGATGGGCAAACCCTCGTGCTTCTCGAAGCCATGAAGATGGAGAACACGCTGGTCGCCGAGGGGAACGCCCGTGTGGCTACCATCCATGTGGCCGGCGGGGATCTCGTCGAGCTCGGTGAAGTTCTGGTCGCGCTCGAGCCAATCGAGGCAGAGTAGGCAGCCCAGGGGCTAGACTCTCAGCCGAGCTGGGAGCCCACCTGAAGCCCAATATGCCCGGCGAGTTCATCCGCGGCAATTTTGCCCGGCTCACCTCGGAGCTTTTTGACCACGACCGTACCACCGTTCAGGGCAATGCTGACCGTCCCTCCTCCAAGAGCGACCACGTGTCCCGGTGATGCCGACCCCCCAGACGGCTCCAAGTGGCAGTCGTACAAGCGAATTTTCTGTCCCTGCCACGGCGTCGATGCGCCGGGCTGCGGATCGCACCCGCGAATATGGTCAAAGACGGCTTGCGCGGGCCGAGACCAGTCGATGCCGGAATGTTCATCCCGGCACAACGGATCGTAATTGGCCTGGGATTCGTCTTGGACCATACGCGGCGGATTGCCGGCCTCAATCAGGTCGATCGCTTCGCCAGCGGCCTCGATACCGAGCGGAAAGAGTTTGTTGAAGTACAGAGCTCCGGTTGTCTCTTCTGGGCCGATCTCGACTTCTTTTTGAACCAGTATCGGACCGGTATCAATGCCCTCGTCCACCCAGAACCAGGAGATGCCGGTCTTTGTCTCACCATTGATCAGGGTCCAGTTAATCGCACTCCCCCCACGATACTTGGGTAAGAGCGAAGGGTGAAAACAGATGCTGCCAAGTTTGGGCGCGTTGAACACTGGAGGCGGGACAATTTGGGTCACAAACGCCAATACTGCGAGGTCAGCGTCGAGTTCTTGAAATTTCTCCAGGACCTCGGGGCCCTTCATGGAACGAGGTTGGTACACAGGAATATCGAGTTCCCCTGCCCGCTTTTTGACCGGATCAAACTTTCCTTCGACGCTGTCCGGGGGACAGAAAACCGCCAGGATGTCCTGGCCCTTGTCCCGGAGCTTATCGAGTGAGCTTGAAGCAAAAGCGGCTTGACCGATGAGAATGATACGCATGTGGATGCTCCTTTCCGTTTGTCTGGTTGGAGGATCTGTGTACTCTCTGGGGTGTTTTCAGCGTAGTGGAAATACGTCCTTCAGCACGCGGCTTAGCTTGTCACCCATCGCAGCGATACTCGTCCTGTCTCGCAATAAGCCGTTATTGATTTCGATTTCGAGATAGACGAGATTATGGCGCTCGCCATGATTCCAGACGCTGAAGATAAGACCATCATAACCGGAGTAGGGCTCGTTATAGCGCACCCGGTAGCCAGCACGGCTCAGCCGTTGCCCGAACTCCTGAGCAAGAGCTTCATAGCGGTCGAAGAGAATGCCTAAATCAAACGCTCTTTCCCTCTCGCCGAGAACCGGGGTAAAGCTATGAACGCTGAGCAGAAAAATAGGCCGTACCACTTTTTTCGCCAGCGTGTGATCAATGGCCGCATGATAGGGGTGGTAGAATTGCGTAATGCGCCGCTGTCGCTCTGCCTCGGTCAGACGCATATTCGCCGGAACCTGCGTGCCATCGCTCTCGGGAATAATGAGATCATCGTCTGACAGGGCACGGTTGCAGTCAATTAAGAGGCGCGAGTATTGGGATAGAATAGCTGTGGAATCAACATATCGGACCATCTCTTGGACAACCGCTCGCGCACCAATATCCCAGCCGACATGTCGCCGCAACTCGTCAGGGGGCACCCCAAGCGTCCCGTATGCAGGCGGGAGTGCGTATGATGCGTGCTCACAGGTGAGCACCACGGGAGAGGTGCCGTTCGGGTTGAGAATCGTGAAGGAAGACGTCGCGCTCACGTCGAGAATCCTCACAGAACAATTTTATAACTCTGTTGACAATTGAATGGGGTTTAAATTAGAACAGCTTTTCCATTAGGGAGCCGCCCTTATTTCCGGCTAATGGAGATATCGTGGTGCGACGAGAAAAAAGCAATTATATGATCCAGGCGGTCGCCCACGCCCTCGACGTTCTTGAGCAATTTCGAGCTGATGCGGAACTCGGTGTCACCGAACTGAGTAAACGACTGACCCTCCACAAAAATAATGTCTTCCGAATCCTAGCAACATTGGAATCACGCGGCTATATCGAACAAAACCGCTCGACCGAGAACTATCGTCTGGGGACAAAATGCCTGCAACTCGGGCAGGCCTATATCCAACGCATGGGGTTGGTGCAACAAGCCAAGCCGGTCCTGTGTGAGGTCGTCCAAGCTTGTCGTGAGACGGCCTATATAGCCGTGATGCGGCAGGGAAAAGTGGTGCCGGTCGACATGGCTGAACCCGATCAGGCCATTCGCATCGTCTCGCATATTGGGGAGAGCCTGCCGCTGCACTGCACGGCTGCGGGGAAAGTCCATTTAGCCTTTGAGACCAGAGAAGAGGTCCGACGCTCCCTGCTCGATTCGCTCCAGGTGTATACCGAGCAAACCATTACCGACCGGACGCTGTTAGAAGCCCAACTGAAAGAGGTGTTCCAAAAGGGTTATGCGCTTGAAAACGGTGAGCACCTGACCGATGTGCGGACGGTGGCCGTGCCGGTCCGAGATTACACCCGTACGGTCGTCGGGAGTTTGGCGGTTAGCGGCCCTGCTTATCGGATTGGGCTCGAGCGGCTTGAGCAAGAGTTAGCCCCTTTGACCACCCGGGCGGGGAAAGAGCTCTCCAGCCGTCTTGGCCCCCCGCTTTCTTGAGGTGAACAGGCCGGAGGGGGCATCGCTCTTCGCTGACGGTCTGATCGTGCATGCTTGACAGCCAAGGTGCGACGCGTTGAACTAGGAGCCGCGCCCGAAGAAGCGGGACATATCCGCGTTGCGTAATTCATGGCAGGAGGAAAACACTGGTGAAAGTACTTGTGACGGTCAAACGGGTCCCTGACCCGGAGACAACGATCCGTGTAAAATCTGATGGATCAGGCATTGAGACGGATAATATCAAATATGTCATCAACCCGTTCGATGAGATCGCGCTTGAGGAAGCCTTGCGTATCAAGGAGAAGCTGGGCTCCGGTGAGGTGGTGTTAGTCAGTATTGGCGACAGCGTGGTGACCGAGCAACTCAGGACCGGATTGGCGATGGGGGCTGATCGGGCCATTTTGATTGGCTGTGACCAGGACTTGGACTCCTTGGCCGTGGCCCGGATCCTGGCCAAAATTGTTGAAGACGAAGGTCCACAACTCGTCCTCATGGGGAAACAGGCGATTGACGACGATGCCAATCAGGCCGGTCAGATGCTGGCGGCGTTGTTGGGCTGGCCTCAAGCGACCTTTGCCTCCGAGGTCGTGTTGTCCGACGACCAGCAAGCCGCCACGGTCACACGCGAAGTGGACGGTGGACTGGAAACAATCGGCTTTCCCCTGCCCGGTGTCATCACTGCTGATTTACGGCTCAACGAGCCTCGCTACGCCTCCCTGCCCGGCATCATGAAGGCGCGTAAAAAAGAGATCAAAGAAATTGCCGCCGCAGACCTCGGCGTTGAGATGACCCCCCGCCTGACGATCAACAGCCTTGCACCGCCAACCCAGAAAGAGGCCGGCAAAAAAGTCGAGACTGTGGAAGAGTTGATCGGGCTGCTACACGATGAGGCGAAAGTGATCTAACGTTGCTGCGTGGTTGCATTCCGAGATGACATCTGGAGACGAGAATAATGGGAAATATACTTGTTTTTGCAGAAACTCAAAAAGGACGGGTCCCCAAGAGTTCGCTGATCGCCATTCAGGCCGGTAAAGATGCGGCGAGTAAAATCGGTGGTGACGTGCTCGTGGCCGTCTTGGGCTCGGACAACGCTGCCGCTGCCCAGGAAGTGGCAGGATACGGGGCGGCAAAGGTCTTGGCCGTCAATGATGCGGTGCTCGAAAACTATCTCGCGGACGCCTATGCCGCCACGCTCGAACAACTCGTGCAGGCAAACGAGGTCACGTTGGTGGTAGCGACGGCCACGGCGGTGGGTAAGGACCTGTTGCCGCGGGTGGCGGCCCGACTAGGCGTGGGCATGGCCAGTGATGTGGTGAGCTTTCACGACGATGGCACATTGCAGCGGCCCATGTATGCCGGCAATACCATGGCAACCGTGACGCTTACGGACACGATCAAGGTCGTGTCTGTCCGCAGCACGGCATTTGACGCCGCTCGGCCGGGAGAGCAGTCTGTGGTGGAACAGGTCAGTGTCAGCCTCGAAGCAGACGCGACCAAAATGCAATTTGTTGAGTTCAATGAAACCAAGTCCGACCGGCCCAATCTGACAGAGGCCAGCATTGTGGTGTCAGGCGGGCGTGGGCTGAAGTCGGGCGAGAATTTCACAACCTACCTGGAGCCTTTGGTGAACGAGTTGAACGCGGCCATGGGGGCCAGTCGGGCCGCGGTCGACGCCGGCTTTGTCCCCAACGATCTGCAAGTAGGGCAGACCGGAAAAGTAGTGGCGCCGGAGCTGTATATTGCGGTAGGGATTTCCGGCGCAATTCAGCACTTAGCCGGCATGAAGGATTCGAAAGTCATTGTGGCGGTGAATAAAGATCCTGACGCACCGATCTTCAACGTGGCCGACTACGGCTTGGTCGCGGATCTGTTCAAGGCCATGCCCGAGTTGACCGAGGCGGTCAAAAAAGCCAAGGCGTAGGAAACCACGTCCAGCGAGCATTATACAACACGCCCTCTCACACAGGAGGCCGGCGTCTTAGCGGATCCAGCCAAGGCCCCCCGTTCCACATCTTTCTGACAGCCGGTCCAGTAAGAACTTCTTATCCTAATCATATGATCGAAAAACAGTCTGGCTTCACGCAATCATTGATCATATGGTTGGCTGCGATGAAGGCTCACCCATATGTATGGACCGGCTGCTCCTGTGAGTATCAACGATTCGATAAGGCGCGAGCTCGTTTCTTTTGCGCGGCAATCCCGCCGTAGAGAGACGAGATTCGAAAAGGGGCGACCGGCGAGGTGGAATCCGCAACAGGTGCGCAATCCTGAGGGAGGGCTTCCATTCACCGGCCCGGGGGTGTGGGATCTCGTCGCCTCAAAAATTGAGAACGTCCATTCGGTTGAAATCGTCGAACTGCGCCCAGCGTTCAGCTGCTGGCGATATTGTAGAGTGGGAGCAAAGGCGTTCCTAGAGGATCTTGATGAAATCGCTGAGTTGATGAATGGCGATATGTCACGAATGTCCCGATTCATAACGGCTGCGTCTGAACCGGAGAAGAAGGAGGGGGATAGATCCGATGAGCAGGAATAGGCGCGTCCTCTTTGCTAGGGGGTAGAAATGAGCTTGACGAGTCTTTTGATCGCCAATCGAGGGGAGATCGCTATCCGTATCGCCCGCGCGGCTGCCGAACTCGCCATACGGACCGTTGCCATTTTCTCTGAAGACGATGCGCAGTCACTCCATACCCAAAAGACCGACGAAACGCTCCCGCTCCGAGGCCGAGGTGCCGCGGCCTATCTCGATATCGAGCAGATCATTGCGCTGGCCGTGCAGGCGGGCTGCGAGGCGATTCATCCCGGCTACGGGTTTCTGAGCGAGAACGCGCAGTTCGCCCGGTGCTGTGCCGAGGCTGGGATGACTTTTGTCGGGCCCCAGGTCGAAACGCTGACGCTGTTTGGCGACAAAGGACAAGCCCGCGCGTTAGCTGAAAAGTGCGAGGTGCCGGTTCTGCCCGGGACGTCCGGTCCGACGAGTGTAGACGAGGCCAGAGCATTCCTGACCTCCCTGGGTACCGGCGGAGGCGTGATGATTAAAGCCTTGGCTGGCGGTGGCGGCCGTGGTATGCGGGCGGTGCAGACGGCCGATGATCTTGAGGCGGCCTATGCGCGGTGCCGGTCCGAAGCGGCCGCGGCGTTTGGCACCGGCGATGTCTATATCGAACAACTCATTCCCCGAGCGCGGCATATTGAGGTCCAGGTCGTCGGTGACGGGTCCGGTGCGGTCAGCCATCTTGGCGAGCGTGAGTGCAGTATCCAGCGCCGAAACCAGAAGCTGGTGGAAATTGCTCCATCGCCCGGGCTGTCGTCCGCGCTCAGAGAGCGCTTGAGTGCTGCCGCGGTTCGACTCGCCCGGGAGGTGCAGTACGCCAGCCTGGGGACGTTCGAGTTTCTGGTTGATGCGGAACATGGGGGTGACAACGCGACATTTGCCTTTATTGAGGCCAATGCCCGGCTGCAAGTCGAGCACACCGTCACCGAGGAAGTGACGGGTGTGGATCTGGTCAAGACGCAGCTACGCCTAGCCGGTGGCAGCTCGCTTGCTGACCTAGGACTCACTCAGGAACGTATTCCCGAGCCACGTGGCTTTGCCATGCAGGTTCGCATCAATATGGAGACCATAGCGGCGGACGGGGCGCTACATCCGTCGGGTGGGACCTTAACGGCGTTTGAACTCCCGTCCGGCCCCGGTCTTCGAACGGATACGTTCGGCTATGTCGGCTATACCACCAGTCCGAACTTCGATTCCATGCTGGCCAAATTGATAGGCTCTTCACCTTCTGTGGACTTTTCCGACGTCGTGGCCAGAACCTACCGGGCACTCTGTGAGTGCAAGATCGAAGGCGTGGCCACGAACATCCCGTTCTTACAGAGCCTTCTGCGGCATCCGGCAGTTGTGAAGAACGATATCTATACCCGCTTTGTCGAAGACCACAGTGCGGAACTGGTTCAGGCGAATCATCACCGGCGTTTCTTTTTTCATATCGACCGGGCTCAGTCAGAAACCCCGGCGTTAGCTGGTGTGAAGGTGGATAGCGTTGATCCTCTGGCCGTGCTTGAGCACGGCAAGTCTGCGGGCTCGACAGCTTCGGTTGCCGTGACTCCGGCCGGACAGACATCCGAGGTGAGCGGTCCTGATGGGACCGTCCCCGTCCCGGCTCCCCTCCAGGGCACGATTGTCAGTCTGGACGTCGGTGAAGGAGATGCGGTGCACGGCGGCCAGCAACTCCTCGTCATGGAATCCATGAAGATGGAACATGTGATCCCGGCGGAAACGAGCGGCATTATCCGCCGACTGACCGTCAGTCAGGGAGACGCCGTTTTTGAGGGCTATCCGCTTGCCTTTATCGAGGAGACTGAAGTGGAGGTGACGGCAGTCGAACAGACGGCCGGCCGTGACCTCGACTCTATCCGCCCGGACTTGGCCGAGATCGTCGAGCGGCATGAACTGGGCATGGATGCCGCTCGGCCCGAGGCGGTTGCGCGGCGGCGGAAGACCGGCCAACGCACGGCACGTGAGAACATCGACGATATCTGTGACCCCGATACCTACGTCGAGTACGGGCCCATGGTTATCGCGGCCCAACGGCAGCGGCGTTCGCTGGACGATTTAATCCGCCGCACCCCGGCGGACGGCATGATTGCCGGGGTTGGCAGGGTCAATGGCGAGCTGTTCGACGAAAAAGCCGCACAGTGCATTGTCATCTCCTACGATTACACTGTGCTGGCCGGGACGCAGGGCTTTAAGAATCACTACAAAAAAGATCGTATGTTTGAGTTGGCCGAGCGCTGGAAGCTGCCGGTTGTCTTCTTTGCCGAAGGGGGTGGCGGGCGTCCGGGTGACACCGATTGGTCAAGCCCCTCCGGGTTGGATGTTCCGGCCTTCTACCTGTGGGGCAAGCTCAGCGGCATGGTCCCTCTAGTCGGTATTACCTCAGGCCGGTGTTTTGCCGGCAATGCGGTGATTCTGGGCTGCTGTGATGTGATTATTGCGACAGCAGGATCGAATATCGGCATGGGTGGACCGGCCATGATCGAGGGGGGTGGACTGGGTGTCTTCCGGCCGGAAGAGGTGGGGCCGATGGAAGAGCAGGTGCCGAACGGGGTGGTGGATATTCCGGTCAAGGACGAAGCCGAAGCGGTCCGGGTGGCAAAGCAATATCTCTCCTATTTTCAAGGACCGGTCGCCGAGTGGACATGTGACGACCAACGCTTGTTGCGTGATATCGTGCCGGAGAACCGCCTGCGCGTCTATGAAATCCGCGATGTGATCAAGACCCTGGCCGATACCGGTTCCGTGTTGGAAATCCGCAAGCATTTTGGTATCGGCATGGTAACGTCCTTCATGCGGATTGAGGGGCGTCCGGTTGGCGTGATGGCCAACAACCCCAAACATCTGGGTGGAGCTATTGATTCTGACGCGGCGGACAAAGCCACGCGGTTTATGCAGTTGTGTGATGCGTTTGACATGCCCCTTCTCATGCTGTGCGACACACCGGGCAATATGGTTGGCCCCGAGTACGAAAAGACCGCTCTGGTACGTCACTGCTGTCGCATGTTTGTGACCGGTGCGAGCCTGACCGTGCCGTTCTTCACTATCGTGCTACGAAAATCGTACGGACTCGGCGCACAGGGGATGGCCGGGGGAAGTTTCAAAGCCCCGGCTTTTGCAGTGTCCTGGCCAACGGGCGAATTTGGTGGCATGGGACTGGAGGGTGCGGTCAAGCTGGGCTATCGCAAAGAATTGGAGGCGGAGACGGACCCGTATAAGCGCAAAGAACTCTACGAACAGCTTGTTGCCAAGATGTATGAAAGCGGCAAAGCGCTCAGCACCGCAACCTATTTCGAGATTGATGACGTGATTGATCCCGCCGAATCCCGGCGCTGGATTATGACTGCCCTGCGCTCCTCACTCCCGCCCGCTCCCCGGACGGGGAAAAAACGGCCGTGTATTGATACGTGGTGACGAAAGTGGGTTACGGACCGGCACTGGCCGCTTCTACGTCGCCCCCGTGACCTCTCCCGAAGGCGCGCTCCGTCTCGCAGCTTGCAGCCGGCCGACCCTCGGACCTGCGCCCATTCTGCTCCGGCCCGATGAGGCTACCGTCCCACAAAATTGCCGGGGCGCCGCGCCGCCACGGCTTTAATGCCCTCCTTATGGTCTTCCGTTTGCTGGAGGCGGTGCTGCTCTCGAAACTCGCGGTCCGTCGCCGCTTTGACCGCAGCGGCCATACCGTCTCGCATGGTTGCCCGCACGGACTGCACGGCGAGGGGCGCGTTCTCGGCGATTTCCTTGGCGAGTTCCAGGGCCGCCGAGCGGACGTTCTCCCTTGTGGTCAGAACCTCGCCCAAGCCCCATCTGTGGGCCTCTTCGCCGCTTATCCTCCGGCCGGTTTGAAAGATCAGGCTGGCGCGGGGCTCACCGATCAGGCGGGGGAGGGTATAGGTCAGGCCGAAGCCCGGATGAAAGCCGAGTTTGACAAAGTTGGCTGCAAATCGCGTCTCCGGGCAGAGCACACGGAAATCCGGTACGAGCGCGAGGCCAAAACCACCCCCGATAGCTGCGCCCTGGATCGCGCCAACAACCGGCTTCTTACCGGAAAACAGCCGCACAGCCTGGGCATAGAGCGGATTGCCGGTTTCGACAGCGCGCAGATCCCGCTCCGCCTGACCACTGTGGAAATTTGCCCCGGCACAAAAATGCTTGCCGCCCGCCGCAAGGACGATCGCTCGACAGTCCGTTTCTTTATCCAATTCTTCAAAGGCGTCGGCCAGGGACTGGATGAGGGCCGTATCAAAGAAATTGTTGGGAGGCCGCTGAATCTCGGCGGTTGCGACGTAATCGGCCAGCCGGACTTCAACATCTCCGTAGCGTGTCTCCATTGATGTACTCCTTTTGGTGGCCCTCCCGGCAGGGCCGTCTCTGCCCACCGGATATAGCATTATCCGCTCGCTTCCGGTAGCGTTCCCAAACTTGGCTCTCCTCCGGACTCTCATGGCATGGGGTGGATATATGGAATCCGACGAAGTCCCGGCGGCGGCCTATGCCGACGCAGTCCTCGTTGCGCGGGGCGATCAAGAGGTACACAAGCCACCTCTGCACCGCGGACCGGCACGGCCTGACGATATCCTGTCACCCCGAGACCGCCTCAAATCTCCCTCCTGAGAAAAAAGGACGCGCATGGCAGAACAACACATTCTCGGACCGACCTCGCATTATTTCTACTCGCAGCGTCTCAAGCTGCACTATGTTGACTGGGGCAATCCGGACAAACCCTTGCTCGTTCTGATTCATGGCGGGCGGGATCATTGTCGGAACTGGGACTGGGTCGCCCAGGCGCTGCGCGAAGACTATCACATCGTCGCCCCGGATTTGCGCGGACATGGCGATTCGGAGTGGGCCCGCGGCAGCGAGTACTCAATGATTGACCATGTCGTCGATATTGCGCAGTTGCTCGCCCAGCTCGACTTGTTTCCGGTCACGTTGATTGGACATTCTCTCGGTGGTGGCATCGTGCTCCAGTATGCCGGGGTATACCCCGAAAAGGTAGCCAAGGTCGTGTCTATTGAAGGCTGGGGGCCCCCTCCGCATATGCTTGAAGAGCAGCCGAAGAGCGCGTTTGAGCGGATGCAACACTGGGTCGATGAAATGCGCGGGTTCGCCGGTCGCCTGCCGAGGCGCTACAAGATGCTGGAGGAGGCAGTCGAACGTATGCGTGAAGCCAACCCCCACCTCAGCCCGGAGCAGGCCCACCATCTGACCGTGTATGGAACCCACCGCAACGAGGACGGGACCTATACCTGGAAGTTTGACAACTATGTCCGCGCCCGCTCACCGTATCGCTTCAATATGACGGATGCCCAAGAAATCTGGGGACGTATTACCTGTCCGCTCCTCCTCCTTCGGGGCAGTGAATCTTGGGCGGTTGATCTGGAGAAAGACCGGGAGCGCGCAAAAGCATTCCGCAATCCTGCCCTGATGACGGTCCCCCAAGCCGGTCACTGGGTGCACCATGACCAACTCGAGCACTTCCTGCGGGTGACCACGGAGTTTCTGTTTGGGTCCAAGTCGACGGGATAACGCTACCCGGTGGGGCGAATTTCAGGACGCCAAAGTAATCGGTGACACCACCTTTTCCTGGAGCCAGTTGGACAGGTCGGTCAAACTGCGGGCATTGATTTCGTGACCCATATCATACTCCCGGTAGGCCACGGGCGCTTTGACATCACGGAGGATTTCGACAGACTGTCGAGCGCGGCCCGCATCGACCAACTCGTCCTTGCTGCCGTGTTGGACCAGCACGGGAAGTCGCTCGGTTGCCGGCACGTCCGGTAATGCGGTCAGCATGTCTTTCGGCAGCCACGAACTGAGAGCCGCCAGTCCGGCAAAGCGCTCGGGCTCGCCTAGGGCGAGGCTGTAGCCCATGACCCCGCCCTGGCTAAAACCCAGTACACAGAGTTTTTTGGAATCAACCGGGTAGCGCTGCAGGGCTTCGTCGAGAAAGGTCCGAACGGCCTCGCGCGCGGAGAGAATCGGCTGGACATCAATCGGTCCGCCACCCGTCAGTGGAAACCAGCCATAGCCGACCATATTCGGACCGCTGGAGACCTGAAGCGGACCCTGCGGACAGAGGACAAGAAACTGGCCCCGACACAGATGCGGAGATAAGCCTAGGAGGTCGAGCGCATTGGCCCCCCAGCCGTGCAGGGCAAGAATGGTTGGATGTGGGCCCGGACCTTCGGGTTCAAAAACCGTGTGGATAAGATGCATCCTGCTCGACCCCCCCTACCTGGCTTGCTTTTCAAGATTGGTTTTCCGTCAACTCATGCGCCCTCAGTGCCTTATCGTGGGATTCCGGTTCTTTCCACTGCTGCCCTAGGGTACGTCGAAAGATCAATCACGTCGAGAGTCTCGGTGTGCAGTCCCAGCTACGAAGACTTTCTTTCGTTGACCGGTAGAGCGCTGCCTCGTAGGCTGGGCGGAGATGTATCCATCTCCCTCAACCATAAAGAGAGTGGAATGAACACCCCGGTGCAGGAACCTCGGAATCGTTACCGCCCTCGTTTTCCGCTGTGTCTCCCCTGGTCCTACCGGGGATGACTCGCCGCCAGCCACACCTCACCGACCAGCCTTGAGCAAAGGCGCCGGCGCTGACATTGTGAGGGTCGTCACTTCGGCTCGGCGGAGCACCATCCGGGAAGGCGACGTGTCCAGGGGCAGAGGCATTCCCCTTCAACCTCCAACTATCGCTAGCCCCCCCGCCTTGTGAGCGATTTCGCCGGTGACGGAGAAGAGGCCGTCGTCCATACCGAATCTGCCGACCATGGCTGAGTGCTCTCTCGGCATGGGCCTATACCTCACCCCCTCTGCCTTCCTCGACTCTGTGCCGACATATCTGTATCACCAGCCCTGACCTCCCCTGCGCCCAGCCCGTCTTGCCCAACCCGACCGGGCTGGGCCGCAGGATGCGTACACTGTCGATTTGCTTCCAAAATTCGAGGGCCTTCAGGGTTTCATCACGGAGTCAGAGTTTTTTCGGACTCTGAGAATGATGCGGGCGGGTCCGCAGGCGGGCTGGGGGGAAAGCGATTTCTCTCGTGAAAGAAATTCTGCAGGCGATTTTTCACCGCCTCGCTCGGCGGAAGCGATACGGCAACATCACGATATCGGATTCTGCACAGGGTGCCGCGGCCCGGGAGCTTCGTCCCTTGATATGGAGAATGGGGGACCCCATGTGTTGGTCGCTCTGGACAAACACGTCTCGGCTGAACATGGGGCTGGACAGTTCGCCAGAAGAGGGCGCCCGCGCGGAGGTTGAAGGATGGCTGCGAGATGCTCCTGCCGAGGCAATAGGTCTCAATTCTTCCCTGACCTGCAACCAATGGGCCCTACTTGCGGCGCTCTAGTAACGCGCCAGGATTCCGCCCGAGCTGGCCCCCCCCGGAACGCATGCGTGCTGACTGGGGAAGGTGCGCTTGCCGATGAGGAGAGGAAGAGCCCGGGGGGGGGGACGCTGATGGCGTACACGGAAACGGGGGGCTTATTTGGACACTACGCCATTGGCCGCGCTTGGTGAATAGGTTCCGAGCGAGTTGCTCCTACCCGGCTTGCGGTCATGGATCGCACAGGACAGAGGCAGACTCGGGTTTTTCCAGTAATTGAATTCCGTCACGCCGCTGCCCTTGAGATAGGTCTGCGTGGCCCAGTGGAGATACTCGAAGTTCGGATCGAGCGGGTTTTTTGCCGTCAGGTCCGGCGTGACAGGAGTCGAAGATGCGGCAGCCATCAGCCATCCTTGTCTGTGCCGTTACGAGGCCAAGAAGTTCGCGAGTCCGGTCCGTCCCCACACGGCATTCGTGGGCATGTCCATATCACCGCGCGCGGTCCACTGGCCATCGGACGTTTTATACGAATAATAGGTCGCGACAGACGAGAAGCCTGGCCAGTTCGACCCGAAATTGTCGTAGAAGGTGCGGGCCGAGACGGAGAGATCCTCCTGCAAATGTCCCCAGAGGGTATTGTTGGAGAGATTGTCGTCTATCGACGCCGCCGCGGCCATCATTTCCATCCACCACCAGGTCACGGTGGCCCGGGCCTGGTGGGTGGTCCCCCACAGCCCCCAGTTGGCCACCGGCTCCGACTCCAACTGCCGGAGCCGTCGTTTCGCGATTTCCTGCCGTTGCTGGACCTGGGTCTGGGAGTTCGGGTTCGGGATCACCGTCACCTCGTTGTCCACGAGGGTCGCGGTCCCGCCGATATGGATGTTTCCCGTGAATTTATTTGGTACCGATGTGAACGCCTCGATCTGAGCTCCGTGAGATGCTCCGTATGTGCGCCACGCAGGCCAATGATCTTGCTCACTGCGGCCCGCTCACTCATGACGCCCAGCCCTTCAGCGCAAACCTCTGTCGATGACGAGAGTTGTGCGGACTGGGAGCGCGACAGGTGTGCACCGCTCATGGATGTCGCGGGAAATGGGGCGTCCCTCTTGATGGCAACACTTCCTTGAAGCGCGGGCTGATCTTTCCGCAGGAGTCTGTAGTGGACAGCCAAGGGAACACCGCGGCATGGTATCTCGGGGGAGCGAGGGGTTGAATCACAACGAAAGAGCGCTGCTACGGAAACGCCTGTCCCTCCCTCCGTGACCGGATTCGTCGTCCTGGCTGCATCTGTTCTCTGGGCCTCCCTATTGTTTCGGAACCTGCTTCAGCAGCAGTTCAATGATCTGGTCGGCACGAATACCCTCTGCCTCCGCCTGAAAATTCAGGAGGCAGCGATGCCGCAGGGCTGAGAGGGCAACATCGGTAATGTCTTCGAAACCGACGTGCACCCGCCCGTCGAGCAGGGCGTTGACCTTGGCCCCCAAGGCGAGCGCCTGTGCCCCCCGCGGGCTGGGACCGTAGCGGAGGTAGTGCGTGACCTCAGGCACTGGTGAATTCGGATTGCTGGGTGTGGCTGCCTCAATAAACCGGGCAATATACGAACTCAGCGGAGGAGCCAGCAGGACCTCGCGTACCAGAGTGTGCATCTCGGCGATGACTGCCGGAGCCGTGTCTACCGAGAGGACTGGCTTGATGCGGTACGGCGTCTCTTTTGTTGTGCGTTCAAGAATCTCAGCCACCTCGCCCGCGCTGGGCGACTCAATAATCAATTTGAACAGAAAACGGTCGAGTTGCGCTTCGGGGAGCGGATAGGTCCCCTCGACTTCAACCGGGTTCTGGGTCGCCACGACAAGAAAAGGGGGCGTGAGGGGGTGGGTCTCCCCAAAAACAGTGACCTGCTCCTCCTCCATCGCTTCGAGGACGGCAGATTGGGTCTTGGGTGTGGCCCGATTAATCTCATCTGCCAGGACGATATTGGCAAAGACCGGGCCTGGCTTGAATTCAAAATAGCGCCTCCCGTCAGTTCCTTCAGACAGGACTTGGGTTCCAACAATATCGGATGGCATGAGGTCCGGCGTAAACTGAATACGCTTGGCACGCAGCGCCAGAGACTGACTGAGTGACTTGGCCATCAGTGTTTTGCCCAGGCCCGGTACGCTTTCAATGAGGACATGTCCGCCGGCAAAAAAGGCGGTTAATATCTTCCGCAAGATATTTCGCTGGCCAACGATGAGCTGGCCGACCTCTTCTTCGATGGTCGTAAAGATGTGTCGAAAGTGTTCGACCCGTTGTTCCGAGGAGAGGGGGGAGGACGAAGCTGACATGCTGCCCCTAAGGCGTAAACGGACCGACAGCTAGGTATGACATGGAAGGCCCGTTCACGCTTTACTGTAAAATTGTTCGGTATTCGAGCGGAATGCGCTGCTGGGGGGCATTTTTCTCCGGCGGATGGTCAGCGAGTGGGGCGTTGCTATAGGGTGTGGTTGGGACCGCCGGGCTGGTCTTTTCGGTCAGTCCCCGGCTGTCCTGTTCCGCCTTCATACCGGCTGGAATACGGACTTTGACATAGCGGGCCTCCTGAGTCAGAAATCCGCCAGGCTGCTCGCCTGGTTTGTAAAAATGCCCCCCTTTTCCCTGTCCGTCAGATTGTCCGGCCTGTTCGCCCGACTGCTCTGGAGACTGCCGAGGCTGTCTTCTCTCGGTGCTCTGCTGCGTGGCGTGACGGGGCTGCTCATCTCCGGCTTTGTGGGGGGCCACCCCGGAAGGTGGCCGCTGGATGTCCGGTCGTTGGCCGGGTTGCGGCGCTTGTTGCAGACCGGAGGTATTCCGTTGGGCCTGCTTCGTGCCTTTCCGTGTTTGAGATTGGGGCTGGTCAAATTTGATGCCCCCGCCGGATTCCTGGGGGGTATTCTGCTGCGGCGACTGCTGTTTGTCTGCCTGCTCCGTCCGGTTGGTGTTTTGCGCGCCCGGTTGCGCCTCGCTCCCCTGCGCAGATAGCGACTTCTTGAGTTGCTCCAGATTTGCATTTGTCTCCGCCAGCGACGGATGCTCCGGCGGTGGGCTGTCGTCCTGATTGCCCGGACTCTCGCCTTGTTTGCCGTCGCTCCCAAAGAGCTTGAGATCAAGCGGAAGGATCTGTGGCACCGGGAGCGGGAGATTCATGCGTTTTTGCGCCTCCTCAATGAGGCGCATCTTGTCCCGGGGAGTCAGTGCTGGATTCTTGAGTTCCTGAGCGAGGACGAGGAGTTGGGAGCCGGCTTGCTGTTCTTGAGGAGCAGACCGTGCGCGGCTCAACCGCCGGGCAATGTCTTCAATGTTCCGGGGCAGGTTCTCGGGCGTCGACGGAACGGGTGAAGGGCTACCTGGAGCCAGGGCCGTGCTGCCAGACGGCAAAAACAAGCAGAGCAGGCCACCGAGGACTGCGCCGACACACGCAAACGGAACCCGCCTGTCGAGATGGAAGGGCAGGTCGCGCTCGGGAACGAAGAAGGCGGCCTTCCGGGCGGCTTGGCTCCGAACTTGGGCCAAGAAGTCCGAGGGAGATGACAGGGTCGCCAGGGTGAGGAAGCGCTCTTGGCCCGCCGTCCTCTCGTCCAGCAGGCGAGCGATGCTCTCGTCCTGGCAGCTCTTTTTTCCCTGTCTGAGGGATTTCAGGAGAAAAGCAAAGACGACGCCGAGTGGAAGAAAAGCAAACCCGAGGGGGAGTGCATAGGCCAGGATCAGACGGTATCCCGGGAAAAAGACCGCAATCCCTAGGGGGAGAAAAAAACCGAGGGTATTGGCGACCCGCTGCCGCCGCAGCCGATGGGCCGTCGCGGTAAAGAGGCGGGCCACGCTATCCATTGCGCGGGCCACGTTTCTGGAACCGGCGAACCGCGCGATTGTGGTCCGCGAGCCGGGTAGAGAAGACGTGTGTGCCATCTCCCTTGGCAACAAAATAGAGGTAGTTGGTTTCGGCTGGAGAGAGGGCAGCCTGAATAGCCGCGAGTCCCGGATTGGCAATTGGGCCGGGCGGAAGACCGGTAAAGAGGTAGGTATTATACGGCGTGGGGGTACGCAGGTGGCGGCGTGTGAGGTTCCCGTCAAAGTCCGGAATGCCATAGATGACGGTTGGATCACACTGGAGTCGAATGTTTTGACGGAGCCGATTGTGAAAGACTCCGGCAATCAGCGGGCGTTCCTCTGCCGCCCCGGTTTCTTTCTCAACGAGCGAGGCCAGGGTCAGGACCTCATGCTGGGAGAACCCCAATTCCTGGGCCTGCTGTTGCATCGCCGGGGTGAAGACCTCAGACAGACGTGTGACCATACGCTCCAGGATATCCGCCACAGAGCTGTGCTTTGAAAAAAAATAGGTGTCCGGGTACAGATAGCCTTCAAGTCCGTGCTCCTGGAGATTCCATTTGGCGAGGAACTGAGGAGAGGTGCTCAGAGACAGGAAGTGCTCTTGGGGGCCAAACCCTTGGTTTTCCAGTCTTTTGGCAATTTGTCTGAGTGTCAGTCCTTCCGGGATTGTGACCATGCGGTGGATGACCTGACCTTGGGTCAGGGTCTCAAGCAACCTCCGCGGGGTCAGCGGGGTTTCCAAGAGATACTCCCCGCTTTGGATGGAGCGATCTCTACCTGTGAATTGCGCCCAGAGACGAAACGGCTGGACACTTGCCAGTATGCCTTCGGCAACCAGTAGCTGTGCTGTCTGTTGGAGGGAGCTGCCCGGAGAGATGAAGACCCGAGCGGGTGCCGCTAAAGACGGGCCTGGGGTGTTGAGCTGGGCGTAGACGCAGTAGACGGTGAGTCCGCCGACGCCGATGACACAGCACGCGATGAGAGGCAGGGCTTTGTTCACCGCTGCCCAACTTACCACCGGTCTAGTGGCGAGACAATGTCGGGGCATATCTCCTTGACTTCCCTGCTCGGGGCTGGCACCCTCTACGGCCATGCAGATTCGGTGGCTGGAGTATTGCAGGGCAATACTCTGCATTTCCCCCGGGTGCCAGAACGGTCATGTTCCGGCGCTGCTTATCGCTCCTATCTTGGCAGTGGGTTTTCTCGGATTGAT
Organism: uncultured Binatia bacterium (SeqCode); assembly: GCA_965116085.1. GTDB lineage: Bacteria > Desulfobacterota > Binatia > Bin18 > Bin18 > Bin18. The sequence goes on along the minus strand of OZ220487.1, from coordinate 604,103 downwards.
CGTTCGGGCGGCAAACCCGGCGGTTGACCCTGCTTCTGCCAAAAACCTGGTGACCGCTCAGGTCCAACAACGTTTGAACGAGATTCAAAAAAGAAGCGACGTTCCGAAAAGAAGTACTGTTTCCGGCCATGTGGAGACGGCTTCGACCGAAGCGCACTCAATCCCGGGAGAAGATACGGCCTCGTCCGCTTCCGTCACCCGCCCCCCGTTGTCCGAGTCCGTAACGCCGAGAGGCATGCCGCACCACATCGTGCATGCCATTAAGCCGAACGAAACGCTGGCAGATATTCTGAAAAAAGAAGGGCTCTCGCCTCAACAGACGGCCGCGTGGATCAGTGCGGCGCAGCAAAGGGCTGAGGTGCGGAGGTTGCAAGTTGGACGCACGATAACGTTCTCCTATGAGCCTGGCCGCAATGAGAGGTCAACGCTGCGAGCCGTTTCCTGCAGTATTAATCAGGACACTTCGCTTGTGTTCGAGAAGGATGAAAGCGGACGCGTGCAGTCCCGACTCGAGACCGCTCCCACGACCCTGGTCTGGCGGGCCGTTGGCGGCCGCATTATCCATAGCTTGGGTTGGGCCGCCAAAAAAATAGGTGTCCCGGCTGGCATCATTGATGCGGTGGCAGATATGGGCTGGGATCTGAATCTTTCATACGACCTTCAGCCGGGAGACCCGTTCAAGATAATTTTTGAGGAAATCCAGCATAACGGGGAAGCCGTGCGGCATGGGAGAGTGCTTGCCGCAGAAATCGTCAACAAGGGAAAAAAGCACCTCGTCTTTCCTCTCGGCGCGGAAGAAGGGGGGGGAGGTGGACGGCAGTTTCTGCGCTACCCTGTCCGATTCACCCGCATCTCGTCGATCTTTAGCGATGCCCGGCTGCATCCCATCTACAAGCAGAAACGTCCCCACCTTGGTGTGGATTTCGCCGCTCCGACAGGAACACCGGTACACGCGGTGGCAGATGGCGAGGTCACTTACGCTGGCTGGAGAGGCAACTATGGCCGTTTCCTCAAAATTGACCACGCCGAGCCCTATAGTTCGGCATACGCCCACCTGCAACGCATCAAAAAAGGAGTGAGAGCCGGAACTTTCGTCAAAAGGGGACAGGTCATTGGCTATGTCGGGTCTTCAGGAGCCGCAACCGGCCCGCACCTGCACTTTGAGATGCATAAAGACGGCCAGTATATCAACCCACTGAAAAAAGTGCCGGCACCAAAGACCCTCGTTTGGCAAAAAAGATCGCATCAAGCCCGGCCTGACCCACAGCTCGCGGTAATACGAAAGAAACTGGAGGAGTATCTCGCCAGGCTGAGCGTACAGAACGGACCCGAGAGCCGCATCCACACGGCCATCCCACGGATTCAAACCGCAGCCCGCCAGGGCGTTGAGCCACAGGCGTAATGTGGTCCGCCGTGGGCCTCCCTATTTTACGCCTAATGCGGCGCCGCGCCTTCCCCGTTGAGAACGCCTATTGAAGCCGATGTTGTCCCATACGGAAAAACTTCGAGTTCGGTGGGTCGATACCGATGCGTCGGGTCGTATTCATTACACGGCAGCGTTCCGGTATTTTGAGATAGCCGAGTGGGAATTGATGCGGCAGGCCGGGTTCCCGCTATCTGATCACCGCAAGATCTCAGGGCTGCCGCGGGTCCACGTCTCGGCAACATTTGCTGCCCCTCTCTTTGTTGATGAACTGATTGAGGTGAAAGTCCGGGTTGAGCGGGTCGGAACCACCTCCCTGACCTTTGCCGGGGAGATCTCCCGAGCCGGAGAGCGCTGCGTCAGTGGATCGATCACCGCAGTTTTTGTGAATTTGCAGGACCAGCCTCAGCCCATTCCCGAGGCTATTCGCCATGCGCTTGGGAGTTGACAGAAAAAACACGCTCGCATAGGTAACGGGGGATGTCATACGCAGTAATTCGTACGGGTGGAAAACAATATCGAGTGATGCAGGGTGAACTCTTGCGAGTGGAGTCCCTGCCGGGAGAGGTCGGGGGGGACATTACGTTCCCCGATGTGCTGCTCACCTCGGCTGAGGGTGCCGTGCAAATCGGTACCCCGCTTGTGCCCGGCGCTTCCGTGACGGCCCGCGTTGTTGAGCATGGGAAAGAGAAAAAGATTATTGTTTTCAAGAAGAAACGGCGCAAAGGGTATCGACGCAAGCATGGCCATCGGCAGCACTTTACGGCCGTGCAGGTCAAATCGATCAACCTGGGAGGATAGACGTGGCACATAAAAAAGGACAAGGCTCCAGCCGGAATGGCCGAGACAGCCAGGGACAGCGCCGCGGCGTCAAGCTTTTTGCCGGACAATTTGCAAAAGCAGGGAATATTATCGTTCGTCAGCTCGGCACACGTATCTATCCAGGGACCAATGTTGGTATGGGACGAGATTATACGTTGTTTGCGAAGACTGACGGAGTGATTCAGTTCGAGCGTATGGGCAAAGCGCGCAAGCGGGTCTGCGTCTACCCGCAGTAATCTGCACGGCTCACGCGTACCCACAAGGCTGTAGAAAAGCCCCACTTCGGGGCTTTTTTATTGGCCTTTTTCGGTCCCTTATTCCTGATATACATGGGCGAATGAACTTTGTCGACGAAGTGACCATGGCCGTAAAAGCCGGGGATGGCGGGCGCGGCTGTGTCAGCTTTCTGCGCGAGAAGTTTCGGCCCTGGGGGGGGCCGAACGGCGGCAATGGCGGCAATGGCGGGGACGTCATCCTGTGCGTCGACCCACAACGCAACGCCCTGCTTGAACTCGCCCACCGGCATCACGTCAAAGCGGCACGGGGCGATCATGGACGGGGCAAGGATCAACACGGGAAGAACGCAAAGGCCCTCCTTCTTCCCGTCCCGGCCGGAACCCTGGTGCGCGATATGGAAAGTGGAGAAATACTCGCCGACCTGCGAGCCGCCGGGCAACAGGTTGTGGTCGCCCACGGCGGAAGAGGCGGAAGAGGGAACGCTGCTTTCGCCTCTTCCACCAATCGGGCCCCCCGGTTCGCCCAGCCGGGACTGCCCGGGGAGACACGGCAGATTCAACTGGAGCTCCGCTTACTGGCTGATGTCGGCTTGGTGGGATTTCCCAACGTCGGGAAGTCGACGCTGATCTCCGCCGTGTCTGCCGCACGTCCGCGGGTTGCCGATTTCCCCTTTACAACCCTCGTGCCGCACCTCGGCGTCGTGCGCCATGGTGATGAGGGCTCATTTGTCATGGCTGACGTACCAGGGCTCATTGAGGGGGCGCATGCCGGACATGGGCTAGGGGTGCGCTTTTTGCGCCATCTCTCGCGGACTTCTCTTCTGGTCCATCTTCTTGATATATCTGATCCGGCACGTGACCCGTATGCCGACTACCGCGTCATCAACCGTGAACTGACCGCTTTTGATACGGCTCTGGCCCGACATCCGCAGATCGTGGCCGTCACAAAAGCTGACCTGCCGATCACCCGCGACCGGTTTCCTGAGGTGCAGGAGGTTTTTGCTCAGCATGAGAAAACATTATATTGTCTCTCCGCGGTAACAGGCGAGGGGACACGGGAATTGGTAAGAGCGGTTGCCCATCTGCTCGAACAGCAACGGCATCGGACGGGTGACGCAGGGGAGACTGAGGATTCCCCACCATGAGCGACGGCAATATCCAGCTGACCCATAAAGCGCGTATTCTTGAGAAGACGCGGCGTATTGTGGTGAAAGTCGGGAGCAGTGTGCTGTCTGACGGAGACGGCGTCTCTGCTCCACGGGTTCGCCAAATCGCGGCGACCCTTTCCGCCCTGCAGCGGGCCGAAGTGGTCTTGGTCACTTCGGGAGCCGTCGCTGCGGGCATGGGGGCTCTCAATATGAAACAGCGCCCGCGGACGATACCGGCGAAACAGGCGGCCGCCGCCATCGGGCAGATCACGCTCATGGCGTGGTATGAAGCCTGCTTTGCGCGGCATGCCGTCCGGGTGGCGCAGATTCTTCTCACCCATGACGATCTGGCTAACCGAAGACGCTATTTGAACGCCAAGCATACTCTCCTGACGCTGATCGAATCCGGGGTCGTGCCCATTGTCAACGAAAACGATACGGTTGCGGTTGCAGAAATCCAGTTTGGCGACAACGATAATCTCTCCGCCCAAGTCGCCGTCCTTGTCGAGGCGGATCTGCTGATTATCCTGAGTGATGTTGCGGGGGTATACGAAACAGACCCCCGTCTGGCCCGGCACGCAAAACGCATTGCTCTGGTTGAGCGGTTCGACGCCCAGTTGATGCAGCGGTGCGGGCAAGCCGGCCCGTTAGGGCGTGGCGGGATGACTTCTAAAATCGAAGCCGTACAAAAGGCGGCCCTGTCGGGCATCCCCTCCCTGCTGATAGATGGGAGGAGCACTGAAGCGCTCTCTGCGGCTTTTGATCCGCAGCGGGAAGTGGGTACGCTGTTTCTCCCAGTTTCGGATAGGATTGCGAGTCGGAAACACTGGATTGCCTACACGCTGAAGTCGGCCGGCGCACTCCGTCTTGATGCCGGGGCGGCGGCGGCGATTCGGCGGGATGGGAGGAGTCTGTTGCCTGCCGGGGTGCGTGGGATCAATGGAAACTTTGAGGAAGGGGACTGTGTGACCTGTCTCAACGAAAGCGGGGATGAATTCGCTCGGGGCTTAGTGAATTACAGCGCCGCGGCGCTGAGGCAGATTCAAGGCGTACACACGAGTCGGATTGAACAGGCCCTCGGCTACAAGGTGAGCGATGAAGTGATTCATCGTGACGACTTGGCCTTGCTATAAGACCCGGACGGAGACACAGAGGATAAAGACGATGCGTCTTGAAAACATGGTGGTCACATTAGCCCAAACCGCAAGAAAAGCCGCCCGAATATTGGCTACCGTGTCAACCCACACGAAGAATCAAGCGCTTCTCGCCGCCGCCCGGCAACTCCGGGAGCAGATGACAGGGCTGCTTGCTGCCAACGCCGAGGACATTGCTCGGGGAAAAGACCACGGTCTCTCTGCCGCCCTGCTCGATCGGCTGACGCTGAATCAAGCGCGCGTACGGGCTATGGCCACAGGGCTCGAAATCATAGCCGATCTGTCGGACCCGGTCGAGGAGACGGTCTCCACCTGGAAGCGGCCAAATGGCTTGGCAATCAGTCAGGTTCGCGTCCCGCTCGGTGTCGTCGGGATCATTTACGAGTCGCGGCCGAATGTCACGGCCGATGCCGCTGGCCTGTGTCTCAAGGCCGGCAATGCAGTCGTGCTGAAAGGGGGCTCGGAGGCGTTCGCGACCAACCGTGCCATTGTTGATGTGTTGACCCAGGCCTTGACTGAAGCGGGCTTGCCGAACGGGGCGGTTCAGCTAGTCCGCTCGACTGACCGACAGGCCGTCACCTTCCTCCTCCAGCAAGACCGCTATATTGATGTCATTATTCCGCGCGGCGGAGAGGAATTGATCCGCGCCGTCACGCGCGCCTCCGCTATCCCGGTGATTCAGCATTTCTCCGGTGTGTGTCAGACCTATGTCGATGCTGCGGCTGATCTTGAGAAAGCACACCGAGTGTGCCTGAACGCCAAGGCCCAAAGACCGTGGGTGTGCAACGCTATGGAGAACCTGCTGGTGCATGAGACCGTTGCGCCCCGTTTCCTCCCGGACTTTGTTGCGCGCCTTGAACAAGAGGATATCGAGGTTCGGGGCTGTGACCGGACACGCCAGATCGTCCCTCAGGTGGGCGTTGCGACTGAGACGGATTGGCAAACCGAGTATCTTGATAAGGTGCTCTCCGTCAAAGTGGTGCACTCGCTTGATGAAGCGCTGGATTTCATTCATGCCAACGGGTCAGGACTAGCCGACTGTATCGTCAGCGAAGATTACTCGCACGTCCGGAGGTTTCTGCGCGAAGTCGACTCTGCGGCGGTCTATGCAAACGCTTCAACGCGCTTCACCGATGGCTTCGAGTTCGGATTCGGAGCTGAGGTCGGCATTTCGACGAACCGACTCCACGCCAGGGGGCCCATGGGCTTGCGTGAGCTGACAACCTATAAATATGTAGTCTACGGAGAGGGCCAGATTCGAGCATAACGGACGAAAAGGGGGCGACGAGCCAACCGCTTGATATGAGTGAGAGGGCCCGTTGACCCTTCCAGATTCTCGCGTATGAAAGTCGGACTGTTCGGCGGAACGTTCAACCCCATCCATTTGGGTCATTTACGCAGTGCGGAAGAAGTCTGCGCCGCGTTCGCACTTGACCGCATCTACTTCATTCCCGCTGCTTCTCCTCCGCACAAGCGCCTGACGGATATCGCCCCTGCCCACCATCGCTACCATATGGTAGCGATGGCCGTTGCCGCCAACCCTGCCTTCTTTGCCTCTCGTATCGAACTCGACCGCGCCGGTCCCTCGTTTTCGATTGATACGATCCGCGCCTTTCGGACAAGAGGCACAGCGACTTCTCTCGCCTTTCTTATCGGGATGGATGCGTTCTGTGAGATAGAGACCTGGAAGGACTATCTGGAGATTCCCAGCTTATGCGACCTGATTGTCACCTCGCGTCCCGGAACTCCCACTCCACCACTTGATCACATCCTTCCCGTTGCTCTTCGGCCCGCCTTTTGGTATGATCCGGCCCGGCAAAGGTACCAGCACGAATCAGGGCATACATTGACGCTCCATACACTGAACGGTCTCCATATTTCGGCCTCCAGCATCCGTGACAACCTTCGCGCTGGCTGGCCCACGCGCGGCCATCTTCCGCCCGCCGTGGCGGACTATATCGCGACGCACACCCTCTATTATCGTACCCAAGAGGCCCTCTCCCTTGAAAGTTGACGACAGCTGGCAAAAAGCCCTGTGGTGCGCACAATCCGCGCTGGACAAAAAGGCATATGACTTGGTTGTCCTTGATGTGGAAGCGCTGACGTCTGTTGCCTCTTATTTTGTGATTTGCACCGGGCGATCGGATATTCAGGTGCAGACGATCAGCCAAGCGATTGAGGAGGCTCTCCGGCGGGAAGGCCAGCGCCCCTTAGCCCTTGAAGGCGTTTCGCTCGGACAATGGGTCCTCATGGATTTTGGGGATGTTATTGTCCATATTTTCTACGAAACAGTACGAGAATTTTACAATCTTGAAGGACTCTGGGCCAAGGCTCCACGCCGTACGCTGCCCGAACCCTACTCGACGCAAGCTATGGACCTCCGACTCGAAACCGGCTAGCGGCCTGACCTCTGGCACCGAGAAAATTTTCCTTCTCTTTCTTTCCATACGCCTTTCCCCTTATACTAGTGGCGGGAACCAGTGAGAGAACCTCGTGGGGGATGCTATGGGGCGAGCGGCTTCTGCTCAAGAGATTCTGTATTACGGCAGTACCCCTAAACACCAGTATTGGGAGAACGAAAAACAGACTTTGCGTCTCGTCCGTGACCGGTCTGCGTCCGTCTGGCGAGCGTATCACAAGCAAAACGGCCGGTATCGCCCCTTGCTTGTGAAGTCCCGCTCCTCGGCAGGACTCCGAAAGGGAAGACGGCAGTCGACACCGCTGACGGGCAGGAGCGCGGAAGAAGTCGTGGCAAGCATCAAGCGTGACTATCAGCTCCGGCTGATGCTTGAGCAACGCCTGCGTCGCTGGATGGATAAGTCGTCAGGAAAGCGTGTGCTGGCCTTTCTCGATCCAAACCAGGGAGGGGCGCCAGCGATGACGGACCCGGGCGCGTAGAATGCCCGATAATATTCGTGCCTCCTCTCTGACAACAGGAAAATCCTGAAAAGGCAGACTTCACTGGAGGGAATAGAGGTCGCGCGCAAGCGGGAGCAGCCCGCGCTCGCGCACGTCCTACCAACGCGCCACCGATGCCCCCCAGGTGAGCCCGCCCCCACAGCCGTTGAGCACGACAATATCGTTCTCATGGACTCTGCCTGCTCGAACCGCTTCATCCAGGGCTATTGGAATGGAAGCCGCGGAGGTATTTCCAAAGCGGTCCACATTGCAGTGCACTTTGTCCATACTGGCTCCCAGGCGGTCGGCCACCGCTTGGATAATGCGTAAATTCGCCTGATGGGGGACCATCAGCTTGATATCTTCCAGAGCGAGGTCGGCTTTTTCGAGGGCCTTTTTCGTCACGTCGGACAAGGCACGAACGGCAACCTTGAACAACTCGGGGCCTTTCATTTGAATCCCCCAGTCCGGTTCCTGCCCTCCGGCTTGATCAAACGTTTGCCGCAGACCGGACCGAACGTGGAGCAACTGCCACAGGGCACCGCTAGATTCGACGACGGTGCTGAGCAGGCCTCGATCGTTTGGTTGGTTTTCCAATACGACGGCCCCGGCCCCGTCACCGAACAGCACACAGGTCGTCCGGTCTCCCCAATTGACCATGGAACTCAGGGCATCCGCGCCAACCAGCAGGATGCGGTTATACTCGCCGCTTTTGAGATAGCTATGGGCAACCGACATCCCGTACACAAACCCCGCACAGGCCGCCGCCACATCAAAGGCGGGAATATTATCCACGCCAAGGCGCGTTTGGAGCAAACAGGCAGTGGAGGGAAAGGCATACTCCCCAGAGACCGTGGCGATCAGAATCACATCCAAGTCCTGTGCGGTCAGACCGGCCTCCTGGAGTGCTGTTTCGCTGGCCGCGTGAATGAGGTCGAGCAAAGTCTCATTCTTTCGGATGACGCGCCGCTCCTGTATGCCGGTTCGGGTGACGATCCATTTATGATTCGTGTCAACCCGTCGGGCGAGATCGTCATTGGTGAGACAGGTCGAGGGGACGGCGGAACCCGTGCCGATAATACGTGCGCCCATGCGCTACCTCTTTAATCCTTCTTGCCCAGCGAGATACGGAAGACACGTGCCAACAGCTTTGTCCGATGTGGAGGACCCGTGTACTCTTTCAGACCAATCACTCCGTCTCCTACGATTTCGCTCAAGGCAGGCTCTCATCGCTTCGGTCCCAGTGTTCTCGTCGTGTCGGTCGCTGTTCTACCGATTCGCGCTCCGCCCGCTCTAGATCGTTGTCCCATTTGCGAAAGACGAGGCAGGCGTTGGTTCCCCCAAAGCCGAAGGAATTGGACAAGACGGTCCGGACTGGCGTCGAGCGGGCCTCGTTGGGCACATAGTCTAAATCGCACTCCGGGTCAGGTTCCTCATAGTTAATGGTCGGCGGCATGATCTGATGGTGGAGCGCCAAAGCGGAATAGACAGCTTCGACGCCACCGGCAGCTCCGAGTAAGTGGCCAGTCATGGATTTGGTCGAACTGATGGCGAGCTTTGCGGCGTGTGTGCCAAAGACTCTTTTCAGGGCCAAGGTTTCGGTTGCATCGTTATACGGTGTTGAAGTGCCGTGCGCGTTGACGTAATCGATCTCGGTTGGATCAAGCCCGCTGCTCCGGAGGGCCATCCGCATGCACCGGACTGCCCCTTCCCCTTCGGGCGAGGGGGCGGTGATATGATGTGCGTCTCCGTTGGCGCCGTACCCGACCACTTCGGCGTAGATGGTTGCCCCGTGACTCCTCGCGAATTCAAGTTCCTCCAACACCACGATCCCGGCGCCCTCGGCCATGACAAAACCGTCACGATTCTTATCGAACGGCCGGCTGGCCTTCTCAGGCTCGTCGTTGCGCGTCGAGACCGCCCGCATGGCAACAAAGCCGCCCAGCCCCAAGGAGGTCAGCGCTGCCTCTGCTCCCCCAGCAATAACGGCGTCCTGGTCGCCCAGTCGAATGGTGCGGTACGCTTCACCAATGGCATGAGCACCCGAAGAGCAGGCGCTTGTCGGGGTATAATTGATGCCCCTGGCACCATAGCGAATAGAGATCTGGCCGGGTGCGAGGTTGCTCAACAGCTTAGGGATAAAAAAAGGAGAAACGCGCTTGAGCCGGGTATCGAGAAAGAGGATGTGATTTTCTTCAATACTGGTGAGCCCACCAATGCCCACCCCGATAATACATCCTACGAGGTCCTCGTTGTCCGGCGTGATCGGGATCTTGGCTTCATCCATTGCCATCTGGGCGGCGGCCACACTGTACTGGATGAAGAGGTCCATCTTCTTGACCTCTTTCCTCTCGATAAAATCGGTGGGGGTGAAATCGGTGACCTCGCCAGCGATCCGCGTGGGAAAATCTGAGACGTCAAAGCGAGTCAATGGTCCCACTCCAGAGCGCCCCTCAAGCAGTGCCTGCCAGTTTTTCTCCACCCCGGTGCCCAGTGGAGTGACCGCCCCCAGCCCAGTAATGACGACACGGCGTTGCCTGTCTTGCATAATATCCTGCCTTACAAACCACTGATGCCACCGTCCCAAGGGTGGGCTCAGTAGTTTTTTCTCCGCACCTCTCTGCCTCCCGGAAATTTACTTGGACGGCGTATCTTAAAGCCTCCGAGAAACCTCTGCAACCGGCATGGCCATCTCAGGGCGGCGTTGGACCGGCGAAGCGAGTACCCAAGGGAGTCCTTTTTTTCACAGAGGAGGCTGCTATACGGAGTAGGCGAAGAGACAATTCCCCGATCGGGAGGAAGGGGCAGACGGATGCCGGAACAGGAGCCGGGCCGACACGCTCACACGGTACGCCTGAATCAACGGGTCTACGCCTTCCCGCGTCGGCCTGTGGTCGTGGTCTGCATAGACGGGAGCGATCCAGCCTATACCAAGGCGGGTCTAGTCCGGAATCTTCTGCCCAACATCCAGCGGTTTCTCACCAAAGGGTTTGGCACCTGGGCGGACGCCGGCGTCCCGACGTTCACGAATCCGAACAATCTGTCCATTGTCACGGGCAGCCCTCCCGCCGTGCATGGGATTTCGGGGAATTATGTTCTCGATCCGGCAACCGGACAGCCGGTCATGATGACCGACCCCCGCCGACTCCGCTCGGAAACCCTGCTGGCGCGCTTCTCCCACAGCGGGGCCAAAGTCGTCGCCATCACCGCTAAAGAAAAACTGCGCCGCTTGCTCGGCCATGGTCTCGTCGACGGGATATGTTTCTCTGCCGAGAAAGCGCAGGACTGTACCACCTCCGTGCACGGTATCGAGAACGTTTGTCAGCGGATTGGCCGCCCACAGCCCGATGTCTACTCTGCCGAGTTGTCACTCTTTGTCCTAGAAGCTGGCCTCGCCCTGCTTGAGGAGTACCGGCCGGAGTTGATATATCTCTCGCTGAGCGACTATGTCCAGCATAAACATGCACCGGGGAGTGCGGAAGCGAACGCGTTCTATGCCGCGCTTGACCGGGCGTGCGGTCGGCTGGCTGAAGCGGGAGCCATGGTCGCCCTTACCGCCGACCATGGCATGAACGCCAAACCCCAGGTCGTCTTTCTTCAGGATATCCTGGATGCGAGCTGTGGTCAGGGAAAGGCACACGTGATCTGTCCGATTACCGATCCCTATGTGGCCCATCATGGCGCGTTGGGGTCGTGTGTCCGCGTCTACTGTCTTGATGCGGACCGGGCTGCCGTGCGGGCGATCACCGCGGATATTCCCGGGGTTGAAGCGGTTTATGAGAGACCCGCCGCGTGCGAGCGGTTTCTCCTCCCACCCGACTGTGAGGCTGACCTCCTGGTGCTTGGAGATCGACACACCGCCATTGGGGCGGCAGAGCGAGACCATAACCTGTCCGCATTAGGAGACGTCCCGCTCCGCTCTCATGGCGGACGCGCGGAGCAGGTGGTCCCATTCATTCTGTCCGAGCCTGTCTCCGAGGCGTACCAGACCCGTGTGGCTACCGGCCGACCCCGCAACTTTGACCTGTTCGACTATGCTTTGAACGGGACAAGGTAAGCTCTAGTCTCTCACTCTCGCGCTCGAACTCCTGGTGTTCCACGCCTTGTGTCGGTAAAATGGAGTCTATAGACTAGGAAACGATGGATGTCTCGGGTGTGGTGCAGCAAGTGTCCGTTTGGGGACTACCCGTCCTTGTGGCGGTCATCTTGCACGAACTCGCGCATGGCTATAGCGCCTATCTATTAGGTGATCCGACCGCTGCCCGAATGGGCCGACTGACCCTGAATCCGATTGCCCATGTCGACCTGCTGGGAACCCTCTTCTTACCCTTTCTGCTGATCATGACCGGCGCGCCCTTTCTCTTTGGCTACGCCAAGCCTGTTCCCGTCGACTGTACGAACCTGCGCAACCCTCGACGAGACATGGTCCGCGTGGCCGCAGCTGGTCCGATTATGAACCTGATATTAGCCGGGCTGTCCGCCTTTGCACTGAAGTCCCTGCTGTCCCTCCAACTCATCACCGATGGACTGCTCGCCCGCAATTTGCTCAACAGCGTCCTGATTAATGTGGTTCTCGCCGTCTTCAATTTATTTCCGCTCCCGCCACTCGACGGCGGGCGAGTTGCCACCGGACTGCTGCCTCGAAAGCCGGCCCTGGCGCTCGCTAGGCTCGAGCCCTACGGCATGTTGGTCGTGGTGCTGCTATTGGCGACCGGGTTTCTGGGCGCTATGCTCCAGCCGCTGACGCTCTTCGTCCTCAGTACGCTCTTGTGAGAGACGCTTTATGACCGACACCGTCCCGACGCGCCAAACGATTGTGAGTGGCTTCCGCCCGACCGGCAAGCTCCATCTCGGACACTTGCACGGGACGCTCACCAATTGGGTCCGGCTCCAGAATGAGTACCGGTGTTTTTTCTTTGTGGCGGACTGGCACGCCTTGACCACCGGGAAGACCGATGCAAGAAGCATTCGGAGCAACACCGAAGAGATGGTGATTGACTGGTTGAGCGTCGGACTCGACCCCAATCAGTCTGTGATTTTTCGTCAGTCCGATGTGAAAGAGCATGCCGAGCTCCACCTTCTGTTTTCGATGATTACGCCGACGCCGTGGCTTATTCGGAACCCGACCGTCAAGGAGCAGGCGCGTGAGCTGGGCTTTATCGACTCCGATGATGAGGCGGCGGTGGCCACGATTCACTACGGGCTGCTCGGCTATCCGGTACTTCAGGCGGCCGACATCCTGATGTATAAGGCGCAGCGAGTTCCGGTCGGAGTCGACCAAGTTCCGCATATCGAACTGACCCGCGAGATTGCCCGGCGCTTTAATGCTGTCTATGAGGCCGGGGTCTTTCCCGAGCCTCAGGCTCTGCTGACGGAAATTCCAAAAATTCTTGGCGTTGACGGTCGTAAAATGAGCAAGAGCTATGGCAACGCGGTTGTGCTGTCAGACCTGCCGCAGGAGGTCGATACGAAACTGTCGCGGATGATGACCGACCCGCGCCGGGCGCGGCGGCGCGACCCTGGCGACCCGGCCGACTGCCCGGCTTTTCACCTGCATCGCCTCTACTGTACGCCGGAAGAAATCAAATTTGTCACAAGTGGGTGTAAAAGCGCGGATATTGGCTGTCTTGAATGCAAGCGGATTATGATCAAGCATGTGCTTGACGATTTGGCCGAATTCAGGGAAAAACGAACGTACTGGGAAAACCACCGCGACGATGTACGCGACGTCCTCCGGGAAGGGGAACGTCAAGCTCACGAAATCGCCTGTCAAACCATGGCGGAGGTGCGGGAGGTTGTTGGTGTGTAAGCTGGCGGAAGGGCGAGGCTACGAGAGTCGGGAAGACAGGGTCGGCCCCCCCCCCTTTGCCACATGGGAAAAAGAGTAGGCACGCTCCCCGAATCAGACACGGCTGCGAACGTGTTTACTCTTGATGACGAACGGCGAAGAGTGTTCAGCCGACAAAGCCCCTTCCATGTCTTATCGCGTTAAACTCAATGTCTTTGAGGGCCCGCTCGACTTATTGCTCCACCTCGTCAAAAAGAACGAAGTGGAGTTGCCCGATATCCCCATTGCTGAAATTACCGACCAGTATTTAGCCTACCTTGATCTTCTCAAGCAGCTCGACCTTGACATCGCGGGAGAATACCTGGTGATGGCGGCGAGCCTGCTCCACCTCAAATCACGCCTCCTCCTGCCTATTGAGGAAACCTCCGAAGAAGAGGAGGGTGAAGACCCGCGTGCGGAGTTGGCTCGACAACTGCTCGAATACCAGCGCTTCAAAGAAGCAGCCGAGACGCTGACAAGCCGGGAGATGCTCAACCGCGACGTCTTTGTTCGCCCCCCCATACCCGTTGAACCGGACGGTAAAGACGATGTCGTGTATGACCTGTCGCTGGGCGATCTGCTTGATGCCCTGCAGGATGTGATGACACGCGCAGGTTCTCAAGCGGCGCATCAGATCCTGCTCGAGCATGTGCCTTTGCGGGATCGACTGTGTGCGGTACTTGATACCTTACGGGAAAAAAGAGAGATCCTCTTCGAACAACTCTTTCCCCAGAATTCAACCCGGCTGCAGATCCTGGTGACCTTCCTGGCTGTCCTCGAACTGGTCCGGAATCGGATGATCCATGTGCGCCAAGAAAATCTCTTTGGCCCGATCGTGACCTCCCTGGCGGTGAGCCCAGAGGAGCCCTTACCCGAGGCACTCGGACACCTATGAAAACAGATCACCTCAAGGCAATCGTCGAAAGTCTGTTATTTGCCTCTGGCGTACCCCTGCCGCTTCGCCGCCTGGTTGAGGTTGCCGGCGCAACCAAGGCGGAAGTGAAGGAAGCCCTCGCCGCCCTGTGTGCCGAGTATACTGGCCCCTACCGAGGGGTGCGGCTTCGAGAAGTCGCGGGTGGCTATCAGTTTCGGACGGTTGCGGCCTATGCCGACTATGTGAAATCTCTGGGTCGAGATAAGCCGGTCAAGTTGAGCCGGGCAGCCCTCGAAACGCTCGCCATTATTGCCTATCGTCAACCCTTGACGAAGATCGAGATCGAGTCCATTCGTGGCGTCGATGTGGACGGCGTGTTAAACTCGCTCCTGACCCGCAAGCTCATTACTGTCCTCGGGCGTAAAGATGTACCCGGCCGGCCGTGGATATACGGGACGAGCCAGCAGTTTCTTGAGATTTTCAATCTGGAGAGTATTACAGACCTCCCCCCGCTGCCCGACATCCATGCGCCAACGGCAAATGCCCATGCAGGAGACCCCTCAGATCCAACGGCTCCAGAAGATCCTGAGCCAGGCCGGGACCTCCTCGCGACGGGCGGCGGAGTTGTTGATTCGGGCCGGTCGAGTCCGGGTGAATGGACAAACGGTCACGCGTCTGGGGACAACGGCGAACCCGCGGCGGGATCGCATTGAAGTCGATGGGCACTTGATCGAGTTGCCTACGGGTTGGCTCTATTTCCTGCTGCACAAACCGCCGCGTGTGGTCAGCACCCTCAAAGATCCAGAGGGGCGCCGAACGGTTCGCGATTTGCTCTCTGGAGTTCGCGAACGTCTCTTTCCGGTCGGCCGTCTCGACTACGACTCGTCCGGGCTGCTGCTGCTGACCAATGACGGCACGCTGACGGAACGCCTCCTCCACCCCCGTTTCCAGGTGCCCCGCACTTACCAGGCAAAGATAGGCGGCGGCGTCACCGGCAGAGCGCTGGCCCAGCTTCGCCACGGCGTACAATTGGACGACGGCACTCTTGCGGCTCCCGCCAAGGTGCATATTCTCCGGACAACGGCTCGGAAAACCTGGCTCGAACTTGTGCTACGCGAAGGACGGAACCGCGAGGTGCGCCGAATGTGTGAAGTGCTCGGCTATCGAGTGGAGAAACTGGCCCGCGTGCAGTACGGCCCGCTCAGTCTAGACGTTCCGGTGGGTGCCTACCGGATGCTGACCCCACAAGAGGTTAAACGGCTGAAGCGTCTGGTTGAAAAGCCCGCTCACGCATCGCCTTGACCCTGGTCTTGACGTCACCTCTTCGGGGCGCTACATCTATTGTCCGGCGCGGCATCAGCCGCATCGCTGTCCTGCGCGGGGTGGAGCAGTCCGGTAGCTCGCGAGGCTCATAACCTCGAGGTCCTAGGTTCAAATCCTAGCCCCGCAACCTATGAAGGTCCCGAAGTTCACGAACTTCGGGACCTTCCTCCTTAACACGGACCGTCAACCGAGAAAGATGGCGTACCCATGGACCCAGACATGACGCATGGTAAAGGCCACCTTCGCTACGAACCCGACGAGAATCCGCCGCTCCTTTTTTCCTTTGGTATCGGCTTTCAGGCGGCCATGCTCGTGGTCGGCGGCGTCGTGTTGACCCCCGCGATTGTGATCCGGGCGGCCAACCAGAGCGAGGTCTATCTGTCTTGGGCAATCTTTGTGGCCCTCATCGTCAGCGGAGCAACCACCGTCCTGCAAGCCGTACGGGTCGGGCGCTTCGGGTCCGGCCACATCCTGATCATGGGGACCTCCGGTGCCTTCATCGCGGTGTGTATCTCCGCCTTGGTGGAAGGTGGCCCGGCCTTGCTGGCGACGCTCATTCTCATCTCGTCCCTGTTTCAGTTCGTCCTGGCGACGCGGCTGTCGCTCTTGCGACGGATCATTACCCCGGTTGTTTCGGGCACGGTGGTTGCGCTGATTGCCGTAACCATTATGCCCATCGCATTTCAGATGGTATCGGATGTCCCTCCAGGCGCGTCGCCGGCAGCGGCGCCAGTGTCTGCTACGGCCACCCTAGTCGCCATCGTGATGCTGGCGTTGCGCGCGTCGGGGGTGTGGCGACTGTGGGCACCGGTCATCGGCCTTGTGGCGGGTTGTCTGGTGGCCTCGTTCTTCGGACTCTATGATGTTGCGCGCGTGGCCGAGGCAGATTGGATTGGCATCCCGACATCCGGATGGGCTGGCTTCGACCTGTCATTTGGGAGTGAATTCTGGGGGCTTCTGCCCGCCTTCGTGTTTGTGACCCTGGTCGGTGCCATTGAAACAATAGGCGATGCTGTAGCCATTCAGCGCGTCTCATGGCGCACCCCGCGAGCGACCGATTTCCGAACGGTCCAGGGAGCGGTTAATGCCGATGGGCTGGGCAATCTGTTGTCGGGTCTGGCCAGCACCGTGCCGAATACCACCTACTCAAGCAGTATTCCGCTCACCGAATTGACTGGCGTGGCAGCGCGCAATGTCGGGGTCAGTCTCGGTCTCATCTTTATCGCTCTCGCCTTTCTGCCAAAGGTGGCGGCTTTGATCCTCGCCGTGCCCAGCCCAGTGGTTGCCGCCTATGTCTTGGTGCTGCTAGGGATGCTTTTCGTCCAGGGTATGAAGATTGTCATGCAGGACGGGCTTGACTATCGGAAAGGCGTGGTGGTCGGGATTTCCTTCTGGCTCGGGGCGGGCTTTCAGAACCAAGCGATCTTCGCCGCCCAACTCGGCGAGCAGTGGGGGGTACTGCTCGGTAACGGTATGACAGCCGGCGGCCTAGCCGTCCTCGCCCTGACCCTGTTCATGGAACTGACGGGTCCGCGTCGCCACCGTCTGGAGCTGGACCTGGATATGGCCGCCCTGCCCAGGGTCGACGGGTTTCTGCGTGAGTTGGCGTCACGCTTTAGCTGGAATACTGCCTCGACGGACCGCTTGTGCGCGGCCGGTGAGGAAACGCTACTGAGTCTTGGGCAGCCGGAGGACGAAGCCGCCCCCGACAAGCGGAGGCTCTTCGTGGTGGCGCGTGGTGACAGTGCGGAAATCGAGTTGGAATTTGTGGCTGCGGTCGGGGATGACAATCTCGAAGATCGCTTGGTCCTGCTCGGTGAGGGGAGTTCCGCACCCGAAGAGCACGAGATTTCCCTTCGCCTGCTGAAGCATTTTGCCGCCTCGGTTCGCCACCAGCAATACCATGATATTGACATCGTGACCGTGCGGGTCGAAGCGGTACGCTAGGGCCTGTTCACACTCATGTGGATGATTCTGCATGATGCTGGTCTCCTGGCTGTAGGGACCGCACGCAAGCTCACTACGACCGGATCGCGCCCCATCTCCCGGTGCCGCGCGGCCCGGTCCGCCTCTCCCCTCGCCCCGTGCTGCCCGCCCTCTGGTCTGTTGCCGCGCAGGGCGGCACAGGGCGCGGGTTGCCGGCCCGATGTGGCACCTGGCCCCCCCCCTCTCCCCCCGGCTGCCCCGCTGGTCGCAAACCGGGGGGCTCGCCCGGGTCTGCGCGCATTTGCACCGGGAACCGAGCGGGCGCCTCACGCGGGCGGCCCGGTCGCTCGACCGCCCTCTCGTCCAGGTTCCTCCCGCCGGCACGGGAGCGCGAAAACAACCGGTCCTCAATCCCTCGGCCGCTCCCGAGGCGGGTGGCCCCCCACGATGCCTAGGGGTGCCGCGGACGATCGCCCGGCGCTCGCCTGCGCGCGCTCGCCGGGGTCCGCCCCCCGCTCCTCCCGCGTTGCTGAGGGCCCGGGCGTCCGCGGGCGCCCAGCCGCGGCCCTTGGCCGTGGCACTGGGGTAGGCGCCCGTGGGGCCGCCGCGGCGCACCCGGGTGAGCCCTTGGGCGTCTGCCCGTGAGCGGTCCACGCGGCGCAATGAAATCGCGCGGGTGTGGCGTCGCTTGCAGGGATGCCGCCGCCTCTGCTCGCGCTTCGAGCAACGCGACGTGCTCTTCCTTGGATGCAGCGTCTTCGCCCTCATCATTGATGCCTTGCGATAGTGTTAACAGGAGCTAGACCACGAAGAGGTGATCGATCGGGTGAAAAATCGGTGGGCGGGGCGCCTCCTGGCCGATGCGTCAATGGGGACCCCCGCCGAAGATTATTAGGTGGGGGTCGGTGCGGGGCCGGGCCGCGACGGCCTGACCGGGCGCGGTCTCGCCCTTCCTGGGCGTGTTCGGCGGGGGCGTGCCTTCAATTATTCGGCGAGGCGGGCCGTTTGCCCAACGCGCCGCGCCCCTCATTGAGGGGGGAGGATACGGTTTCGGACGTAGTCCCTCGCTAGTCCCTGCCCCGGAGGACGGTGCGCCCGTACCGATAGCGGGCCACCGCCCCGCGTCCGGCCAGTTCGCCGACTTCCACCGCCCGGCCACCTGCATTTCCGCCGTCCCGGCCCCCGCGGCGGCCAGTGATTGCGCCGCCCCGACCCGGAGGCTGTGGCCGGAGACGCGGCCCTGCACCCCGGCGGCCCCCGCCCGGTGCTGGATGATCGCCCGGACGGAGTTGGGGTGGAGGCCCCGCGGGCCGACCCGGCCTGCCTTCGAGACCCGCCGGAAGAGCGGCCCCGCGGTGAGGCCGGCGGCCGCGGTCCATCGCCGCACCCGCCGGACGGTCGGCGGCCCCAGGAACAGGACCGCCCCCGCCCCCGCCTGGTCGGTCTTGGACCGGCGGACGGTGAGGGTGCCGGCCTCCGGGTCCACGTCCGGGACCTTGAGGGCGGCGACTTCGGACACCCGGAGAAGCGCGTCCGAGGCCACGGCGACCATCGCGGCGTCCCGCCGGTCGGCGAGGCTGGCTCCGCGGTGGGCGGCGGCGATCCGGACGGCGGCGTCCACGTCTTCCCACCGCACCCCCGTGACCTGCCCCCGGCCCCGGTCCCGTCCTTCGCGCTTCAACCCTCTCAGGACCGCGGCCACCGCCGGGCCGTCCGGCGAGCCAGGCATCCAGGCGGGCGAGCGCCCCGCGGTAGGCGCGGCGGGTGTTCGGGGAGAGCGACGCCTCGACCAGGCGTCGGGCGGTGTCCGAAGTCGGGGTGAGTGCCCCCTCATGGCGGGGGGCCGGGTCGGTGCGGGTGGAGTCCATGGACTCCTTTCTGCCCCCGGCGGGGGCGGTGTTCCTAGTGCGGTATCCAGCCCAGCCACCGGCCGAGTTCGAGGGCGATCTTCAACATCAGACAAGAGAAGATGGTCCGGTCGAGTGTGCCTTTGGGCAAGGCCATGTCCCTGTCCTTCCGCCCCGCAATGGAGGCCGTTGCGGGGTGAATGTCCGGCGGGAGTGCTTACCGCCGATAACACGCCCTAGCACGTTTCATGAAGACTTTATGGGGATCCTGGCACGACGCTTCCTGCCTCAGCCTATTGAGGTGTCCTTATGCGCTACGTCCAGTACGCCGCGGATTTTCTCCATACTTAAGGCAAACTCCTTCATGCCGGTTGCAGACAAGCAATGATAGAGATGGGTGGTCGGATATGTTGATGAAACCGAGTCGTGCATGAACAGCGCGTGTGAATTGTTGATTTCCGCTACTAGTCCCCTGGAACTGAAGTAGGCATGATTGTCTGAGGGCGGTCGGAATGTGCACACGGAGGTCCTGGGCGCTGCCCCGCGGTCTGGGCCGGCCCGTGGTGGTGCGGGTCTGGAGGGATGCGGCCCGGTCGTCTCTGGCGGCGCCGGTTCGTCGCCCCCGGATGGCGCGGGCGCGGGCGGATGGGTGCCGCCTGATTCGGCGTGGCGCGGCGGGTCTGGGCAACCCGGCAGGGGCGGGCGCGCGGGGCGGGCAGGAGTACACGGGGGGGCAAGGGCGGCGCCGTGTCGTGCGGGAGCGTCTCGCGGGCCTCGCGACGAGCCGCGGTCGGGGCGGCCACGCCGCCTCGCGGCCGCGCGGGGCGCCGCGGGGAGCGAGCCGCCGTTGCCCCCCCCGGCCGCCTCCCCTCCCCCCGTGGTCGCGGCGCTCGCTGGCGCAGGCGACTGGCCGGTCGCCCACGCCGCGCCGGCGCCTCGGGGGCGCGGGCGGCCGGCCGCCGCCCCGCGGCGAGCCCGTCACGCGCTCCCGCGCCCCGCCCTGCGTAGACCAGGTCCGGGACCTCGTCGGGCTCCCGCTGTCGCCGCCGGCCCGCGCGCGGGGGCTGGGTGCAATGTCCGTCTTGTATTCGGCTTGCATGGTCGCCGCCGGCCCGCGCGCGGGGGCTGGGTGTCGACGCGAAACGCCCGCGCCCGGCCCGCGCCCGCCCCCCGCCGGGCCGGCCGATGCGGCCGGGCCGGGCGGAGCGGCGCCCCCACGATGCCCCGCGCCCCGGCCCCCCCCCGCGCTGTGCGCCGCGCGCGCCCTCGCCCCCGGCGCGGGCCGCGGCCAGTGCTAGCGGCGCCCCCGGGCCAGGGATGTCCTCGCCGTCCTCAAGGGGAGCGCCCGCCAGGTCCCCGAGGGGCGGGCCAGCCATAGCGCCAGGGACCACGCCGCCCCCCACAAGCCCGCGGCGGGCAAAGCCGGGCGGACCCGGCGCCCGGACCCGGCCACTGCCCGCCGCCCTCCGCCTCCGGGCTCCCCCCGGGCGCGCGCGGGGGCGCCGCGAAAGCCGCCCATCGGACATTGCCATTGTCAGCTCCCCCCGGGCGCGCGCGGGGGCGCCTAGGGCTGGACAAAAAAGATTTACTGTAGCTTGGCTCCCCCCGGGCGCGCGCGGGGGCGCCTGACGGGAGCCACCGGCTGGAACTCGTCACCCCGCTCCCCCCGGGCGCGCGCGGGGGCGCCGCGGAGATCGTGCGCCGCGCCCCAATCCGCGAAGCTCCCCCCGGGCGCGCGCGGGGGCGCCGCGGTGCCCCGCAAGCCGTTGCCGCGGGGCGGCCCCCGCTCGCCCCTGCTACTCGCCACCGCCCTCCGGGCCTGCCTCGACCCCCCCCTCCAACGAAACTCTCATGCCCTGCAAGTGGACCAAATCCGCCGCCGACAGCCGCCCCGCCGTCAAACGCTTCTGTTGCCGCGTCGAACACAACTGATGCTGCGAACTTGAGATTCAGGTGACTAGATGATTGATAAGGTTATCCATAAGATTGTTGGAGTGGTCGAAAAGGGGATCCGCATTTTTACCCTCGTGAGGATCTTCTTTGAATGGGGCATCCGAGTATCGGTGGGTTTGTCTGTGCTGCCTTTGGGATTGGAAGCGGGCGCTATGGTTGGAGAACGGCGGGTTGATGTGGGTAATGTTTGAAGACTGACGGTCTCGGTTGATTTGAAAAATCCCCGCCGAAACGGGGATTGTATTATTGGTATTCAAAGGCGCTCACGGCCATACACACCAGTGGAATAGGGGACCCAAGGCATTGAGCGGGGCCGCCACGGGCCCCTCGACGTCGCACTTCTCCAGCCCGAAATGACCCCCAATACCGGAACAGCGCCGCTCCGCCGCCAGATTCTCCAGCCGGGCCGCTTCTGCCGCCCGGCCACCTCCGTCTAGGAGGCGGCCACACGCACACGAACAGCGAGTTTTTCAGCACGATGCTGCGGACCATCAAGTCTCCCTCTGGCGGACGGGGCTGTCTCAGCTTGCCCGCCTCAACTCAGGCTAGAGCGTGCTCTGATCTGATTGCATCGTCGGGGGCTTCACGGCGCTTGGGCTTGGTGATTCCCGAGGTCGGCCGGGTGGAGGGGGCCGGCGTGGAGGGCGAGCGCGCTTGCCCTGGCTCGTCGCCTTCGCGTGCGAGCGGTGGTTGGCGCGGGCCTGCGCCCTAGGGCGGCGGGCGTGTCGGGGTGCGCGCGGCGGGCGCCTGAGCCGTCTTGCGGAGGCGCCGGCCATGCCCCTTGCGGAGTGACGCGCGGCGCTCGGGGCGCGGGGGCTGGTCCTCCGCTCCGGGGCGTGGTCCTCGCCGAGCCCGGGGCCCAGACCCCCCCCCCGGGGGCCCCCCCTGCGTCGCCGGCCTCACCCGGCGCGGCAGGAGCGCCCCCGTCGGGCGGCCCGGTGCCCTCGACCGAGAGGCCTGCGAGCCCTACCTCAAGGAGGGCCTCGGCCCCGCCCGGCGCCCCGGCGCCCGCGGCGTCCTGGACCCCCGCTCCCGCCACCCGGGGCCCCAGGCCTGCAAGAGCAGGGACGACGCCGGCGCCCCGCGCCTCGTCCGGCCCCCAGACCGCCCCGCCTGCCCTCCCCGCGCCCTGGCCGGCACCCCGCGCCAGGCCCGCCGCCGACCGGCCGCCGCGAGCACCGGCGCCGGCTTGGGGCACGCCAGCGGCCCCCTCTCACCCCCCTGCTCTCCCCCAGCAAGGCCACACCTCCGTCACCGCCGCGGTATACCGCCCCACAGGAGATGCTGCTCTAGCCCCCCGGCGACACAGGTTCCGAAAGCAAGCCCTTGTTCCTGGGGGTGCAGACCCGACAAAGGCGTGCCGGTCGCGGCATGGAACGTCTTCTTGCCTCCCTTGCCCTGGTAGCGGTATGCCGGCTTTGTCTGCTAGGGCGGGGGGCCGGTCGCGGCAAAATCCCCGGCTTCATCCGCGGCGGGACCCCCGCCGTCGCCAAGCCCGGTCATCAGGCGCTCGTCCCTCGTCATGCCGCCGGCCTGTTGCCCGGCAGAGGACCCCCGTATCATGCACATGAGTGTGAACAGGCCTAGCGGCACTCTGCGCTGCCCTGACCGGCCTGTCCATCCTCCAGGCCCAGGCGCGCCGTTGCCCGCCGGGCAAGCCCAGGATCTGCCCGCTGGCTGCGAACACCGCCCTCGCGCGCACGGCGTTCAGAGGCGGAGAGAGCCCCGGGGGGGAGCCTGCCCGTGCTTGAGTTGTTCTCCGGCCTCCCGTCAACCCGACAAAATGCGGGGGGGCAAAGAGTCCCGGGATCCCGGGGAGGCAGACGCCAGCCTCCAGCTCCTCCGGGCGGTCGAACTTCAAGCGCGCCTCCCCTGCCCGGGAACCCCCTCTTGACTTGACGGGGGGGGGGGGGGGGTAAAACAACATCCGGGAGCGGTAATGTATGGATTGTGTAGGGCGAGGCAAACCCGGGGTGGCTGACGAGACCGGGGGTTTTCAAGGAGGACTGTGATGGCACAAGACTGTGTAGAGGTCCGGATGACGGGTCTGGAGTGTAGATATGATAATGTGCTGGGACCAGGTGTCTCCAAGACCGGCGCTGAGGGGGACGATACCCTGACTGGTAGCAAGGGGGACGATACCCTGGCCGGTGGCCCGGGGGACGATCTCCTGGCCAGCGGCCAGGGGGACGATACCCTGAACGGTAACATGGGGGACGATACCCTGGACGGTGACAGGGGGGACGATAAACTGGGCGGTGGCAGGGGGGACGACACGCTCTATGGCGGCGACGGGGACGACCGGGTTGAGGGGGGGGCGGGCAACGACATATTGTTCGGCGGCAAGGGGGCCGACACGCTGACGGGCGGCAAGGGGGCCGACACGCTGACGGGCGGCCCGGGGGCCGACACGCTGGGGGGCGGCAAGGGGGCCGACACGCTGAGGGGCGGCGCCGGCGCCGATACGCTGACCGGTGGCCGGGGCGCCGACACCTTCGTGTTCGCGGTCGGCGGCGCCGGGGCCGACACGATCACCGATTTCGAGGCGGGGGACAGGATTCGCCTTGAGGGCGTGGTCAGGGCGCTGCATTTCGATCAGGACGGTGCCGATACGGTCGTCCGTTACAGTGCCGGCGCCGATACGCTAACCCTGTCGGGCGTGTCGGCGAACTTGCTCGGCGAGAAGGACTTTTTGATCGTGCCGGGCGTTGCTGACAGCGTCCCCCCCGGAGGCGACCCCATCGAGGGCGGGGGCGGTCGCGACACGCCACGCTGGCTAATGCGGCGGTATGCTGCGGGCGACACCATTGAGGGCGGGGGCGGTCGCGACAGCATCACCGGCGGGGCCGGTGACGACATCATCAACAGCGGTCGCGGTCGTGACACCCTCAACGGCGGGGCCGGTGACGACATCATCGACGGCGGGGCCGGTAACGACACCCTCAACGGCGGGGCCGGTCACGACAGCATCAACGGCGGTCGTGGTGACGACACCCTCTACGGCGGGCCCGATCGCGACCCCCGCTACGGCAGGGGCTATAGCGACACCCTCTACGGCGGTCGCGGTGACGACCACCTCGACGGCGGGGACGGTCGCAACTACCTCTACGGCGGTCGCGGTGACGACATTCTCGACGGCGGGACCGGCGTTGACTACCTCTACGGCGAGGACGGTGACGACATCCTCAACGGCGGGGATGAAAAAGTCCCCCCCGACCTCTCTCCCTCCCTCCGTATAGGCGACATGATCCACGGCGGGGCTGGCGACGACTATCTCGACGGCGGGGCTGGCGAGGACTACCTCTACGGCGAGGATGGCGACGACATCTTCTACGGCGGGGCCGGCGATGACTACTTCGAGGGCGGGGCTGGCAACGACACGCTCGACGGGGGCGATGGCAACGACACCCTCCACGGCGGCGAAGGCGACGACACCCTCAACGGTGGGGCCGGCAATGACATCATCGTCGGCAATGCAGGTGACGACACGCTCGACGGGGATGATGGCAACGACGATATGTTGGGCGGCACGGGTGACGACACGCTGACGGGGGGCAAGGGCAACGACGATCTGTGGGGCGTCACGGGCGCCGACCGGTTCGTTGTCGACAACGAATCCGACACCGACACCATCCACGACTTCGAGGACGGGGAGGACATCCTCGTCATCAAGGGGGGCCTCACGTTTGCCGACCTCGATATCAAGCAAAGCGGCGCCGACACCGTGATCGGCACCCTTGCCAACACCTTCTCGATCGTGCTTTTGGATTTCCAGGCGTCGCACCTGACCGAGGCCGATTTCGACTTTCCGGGTTGACCGCCCGCGCCGCCAAGCCGCCAACGGGGGCAGGCGGCTAGACGCAGGGGGGGGGTGAACTGGAGGCCGGGGTATGGAGGGTGTGGGAGCGGTGAGTGCGGAGGAGCAGGCCGCGCCCCCGCCGGGCGCCTCCCCCGTCGCCCGCTCCCGGCTCCCGGATGGGTCATCCGGGCGTCGGCTGCCGGGCCGGCAGCCGATGTCCACTGGAATGAAGCCCCCGGTGGCGTCCCGGCTTCAGGCTCCCCGCCCGCGCCGCCGGCTGCCGCTCTCTGAAATCCGCCCTCGGCCGGCGCCCCGTCTCCCCCACCACAAGCCGCCGAACGCCTTGAGGCGCTTCGCCCCGCTACAGGCGGGCCGCTCCCGCCTGTAGCGGGGCGACAGTCGTGCTGAAGGCCGAGACCTGCCGGCCCGTTCGAGCCGCCCTCGAACAGCCACCCGTCTGAAACGGTCGTCAAAGGCGTGATTGTGAAGGCCGGTTTCCAGTCCGGATCCCCCCCCCTCCCGTTTCGCCTGGATTTGGCCCGCCTGTCGCCCCAGTGGTGACAAGGGGCCCCTGCCTCCCCGAATGCCCGTCAACCGTTGTTGCTTCCAGTTGATTCCACCTCAGGTCCATTGGGCCCGCCTTTCGCCGCCCGGCACGGTCCCCCACGTCCGCCGCCCCGGCAGAAGCCCCCCGAGACCCGACAGCTTGTCAGGCCGCGCGCCCTTCACGCGCCCGCGGGGGGGGGGGGGGAGCGGCGGCGCGCGAGGAGAGGGCGGCCCGGGGAAAGCCCCGTCTCGGCGAGCTCGGCTGGCCGCGGTGAGCCCCCCAAGGCTCCGCCCGCGGACTTGCGCCCTGCCTTTGCGAGGCGTTTCCAAAGGTCCGCCGCGCCCTCCCCGCTAGCCGGGCCGCCGTCCCGGTGGCCCTCCTCCCGCCCCACATGCAGCGGCCGCCGGCCGCCGCGCGTCGAGGGGCAGCGGAACCTCCGGCCCGCGCCCGCGAGGCCGGGGGGGCGAGAGCGGCGGGGGCCGGGAGGGGAGCGGTGGCGCGTCAGCAAGCCCGCGGCATTCGGGCCTGAAGTCGGCGCGCCGCGCCAGCCCGTGAGCGGTGCGGGCGATGACGCCGCGCATTCGGTCCCAGGGATTCCCGCCCGCGGGCGCGCGCCCTTTAGACAGCCCGGACTCGGACCGGGCCGCGTCTTCGACGGGCGGGAGCCACAGGAAGGGCAGGCAACATCCCACGACGAACTGGCTGCCCTCCGCCTCGAACTTGGCCTTGCGCTCGGCAGCGCCCCGCGCGGCGGCCGGATCGGGAAAGTTGCTGTCGGGAGAGGGCGCGGCCTCCGACCGCTGCGCCGCGCCAAAGATGGCCCAGCCGGCGCCGCGGCGCCGGCTGGCGTCGTGCCGCCGCCCGGCCACCGCGCGCAGCTCGACCGCGACGGCGGAAGCCAGATCGGGACAGCGACACTTCGCCGTCCTCTGGAACGAGCCGTCCTTGTTCAGGACGACGCCCTCGCCGATCAGGGCCCCCCAGGGCCGGTAATCCGGCGAGGCGCGAGGCGGTGCGGCGGTATTCGGCGATAGGTCTATCGGAAAAAGAGGGGCAGACCATGGCTGTCATTGAGGATCGTCAGGTATACAACTCTCCAAGTTTCCGCACGGGGATACCGACACTGGCAAACAACGTACTGTTTTCCAGACTGCAATCAGGATGGTGATTTCGCGTCAGCCCCCGGTGCCGTGTGGGCTGGCTGAGCGAACCTGCGTGGACAAAATATCCGCGCTCCTAGGACCCTCCGTCCTCCCTTGCCACTGTTTTGGCTGAATGGTAGAGTTTCCTCCTCAACCCTACGGCCCGTCCTCCGACCGGAAGACGTTCAGGAGTGCGCACATGTCCGAACAGCAAGCAGGCATTTCAGCCCAACGTGTGACCTATCGCGTCGAAGAAGACCTCACCATTGTTGCCGATGCCTGGGGAGACGCCGACAATCCGCCCGTTCTGCTCTTGCACGGCGGGGGCCAAACGCGCTTTGCCTGGGGGACTACGGCTCGGACCCTGGCCGAACACGGCTGGTATGCGGTGTCCCTGGACCTGCGTGGGCATGGAGAGAGCGGCTGGGCTCCTGACGGCGATTACAACGTGGAGAAGTTTGCCGCAGACCTCCACGTTGTGCTGGGTCACTTCGACCAACGGCCGGTCCTGGTTGGAGCCTCCCTCGGCGGCATCACCTCAATGCTGACCGAAGGCGAAGCGCCGCAACCGGTCAGTGCCGGGGTTGTACTGGTCGATGTCACACCGCGGGTGGAGCAGAAGGGCGTAGAGCGCATTCGGGCCTTCATGACCGCCCGACCTGACGGTTTTGAGAATCTGGAAGAGGTTGCCGATACCATCGCCGCCTATATTCCCCATCGTCCACGCCCAAAAGACGTGAGTGGCTTGGCAAAAAATCTGCGCAAGGGAGCGGATGGTCGCTACCGGTGGCACTGGGATCCGAACTTCATGAACCCGGCCCGCTTTCGGCGCGACCCCGAACGGCTCATGGCCGCGGCCCACGGGCTGCGACGGGTGCCGACCCTGCTGATTCGGGGCAAACTCAGCGACGTGATCAGCGACGAGACAACCCGGGAATTTCTCGATGCCGTGCCGCACGCCAAATACGTCGATGTGTCCGACGCCGGCCACATGGTCGCCGGAGATAAAAACGACGTCTTCAGCCAAGCGGTCATTGAGTTCCTGGCCGATATCAAGACAACCGCGCCGGCCGCCTAGACCGGCGCGTTGGGTCTACCGCCCCCGGCCCATGATGGAAAACTCGCCGTTGGGTCGTATATCGGTCAGTGGCTTTCGCAATGGAGCCAGCTAGGCTGGAGCAATCTACGATGCGGTGTAGCTGTCCGTCATTCCCGTGCAAAAGCGCCATCCCGGACTTGATACGGGGTAGGAATCGCGCCCCTGACGCCGACTCACGTCCGGCAAGACGAGAGCGGAGCCCACGGCGACACCGTACTGTGACACGTCCCAGCGGCGCGCTCGTGAGCCGTTAGGAGCGAAAGGAGGGCACTATGGAAAACAAACCGGAAAAAACGGCCCTGCAAGACGATTACTCCTACCGGGCGGTCGATGCCTATAACACCCGGATGTACCTCCTGCCGGCACTCGCCGACCCTGAGCGCCGCGCCGCCCTGATTGCCGAGCACCGTGCTCGCCCGATGTATCGAGCTGCCCAGCCCGGTAAGCCGGCCCCCATGGATAGCCCGGACCTCGCCCGTCTGCTGGACCGCCTGCGGGTTGTCCCTCAGCAGGACAAGCATATCATTATCGAAACGCGTCCCTGGGAGGAATATCGCCTCGGTGTTTTGCCTGGCGTCCGGGGCAGGGCGGTTGCGGTAACGGACGAAACCTACCCCACCCGGGAAGACGCTGAGCATGCGATTTTCCTCAAACGCCTCAACGCCTTACTCGACGCGTATGGGATTACCGGCTAAGCCGCAGTTTGTCAGGAGAGAGGTATGACGACACTGGGGATTACTGGCTATAGCGACCGGATTTCCGCTCAACCCGGGCAGACGATTCAATTCTATGTGCACTCCGAGCGCAACGAATCCTACCGGGCCGATATCGTCCGGCTCATCCACGGCGACACCAATCCCGACGGTCCCGGCTATAAGGAAGAGGAGATTGCAACCTCGGTGAGCGGCGAGTATCCGGGGCGTCATCAGGCCGTCCATGCTGGCTCATACATTTGTGTGCCACACGATGCACGGTTCGATATCAGCAGCTTTACCTTGATGGCCTTTGTCTTTCCTACGACGCCCACCAAAGGAGTACAGGGTATCCTCACGAAGTGGTCTGGACCGGAGGAGACGGGCTACGGCCTGTTCATTGACGAACAGGGTAACGTGGCTGTGCGGATAGGCCGAGGAAAGGGCGTGGTCGAACATCTCTCTTCGGGCAAACCGTTGTTCCGTAAGGTGTGGTATCTGGTGGCTGCGAGTTTTGACGCGGCCAGCGGGCACATGACCCTGGTGCAGGAACCGATCGTGACCAGTACCAATACGGGGCACGGAATGCGTTTTATCCATCCCATCGAAGAAACTCGTACCACAGTCGAACGGAGTGGCTCTCCCCGGGCCCCCGCCCCGAATGACTGTCCGGTGCTGATTGCTGCGGCGACCACGCGGGCGCATTCAGGGCGATACATCTGTGGGGGGCATTTCCGTCACGTACACCTGCCCATCGAGATTCCAGAGCACGAAGCCAAGTTGAACGGACGGGTAGAATGCCCGGCTATCGCCAACCGGGTGCTCAGCCGGGCGGAAATTGAGCGCGTCTTGCAAGGTCCCCGGCCCCTCCCGACCGAGTTGCGGCCGGCGCTGGTCGCGGCCTGGGATTTTGCGGCCAATATCGTTCCGAACGCGGCCTCCACCCAGGTGCTCGACGACTCCTTGCACGGCCTGCACGGCCACTGCATCAATATGCCGTCACGCGGCATGCCCGGCCATAACTGGACGGCGGATCATATGAGTTTTATCGCCGCTCCACAGGAGTACGGGGCGATTCATTTTCATGACGACGCCGTAGACGACGCGCGCTGGGAGATGGATTTTGCCCTGGCCGTTCCCGCAGGTATGAAAAGCGGAGTGTATGCCGCTCGCCTGCGTTTGGGGGGGCGGGATACGCCCGGCAGTGAAGACTACATCCCGTTTTTTGTTCGCCCTCCGGTAGGCAAACCCGCCGCCAGGGTTGCGGTGATTATTCCTACGGCCAGCTATATGGCCTATGCCAACGAAAATCTCAGCGCGGACTCGCAGGTCGCCCAGCTCCTGACCGGCCGCGTGCCGTTGATGCAGCCAGGGGACCTCTTGCTCCAGGAAAAGGGCGGCTACGGCTACGGCACCTACACCGTTCATAGTGATGGCTGGGGGGTACACATCTCCTCGCGGTTGCGGCCCATTCTCAATATGCGGCCCAAATACACGCACGTGCTATCGCCGTCGGTCTGGCAACTGAACGCAGACCTGCATCTGACTAACTGGCTTGAAGCCATGGCGTTTGACTTCGATGTGCATACGGATGAAGACCTGCAACGTGAAGGGGTCGGACTGCTCGAGCAATACCGCGTCGTGCTGACCTGTCACCATCCCGAGTACTGCTCGGAAGAAATGCTGGACGCCTACGAAGCTTACCAACAGCAGGGCGGTCGCTGGCTCTACCTCGCCGCTAACGGTTTTTACTGGTGTACGGTGTTTCACCCCGATAATCCCGCTCTCATCGAGGTGCGTAAAGGGGACAACGGCACGCGGGCCTGGACCATCAATCCAGGGGAGTATTGCAACGCCTTTGACGGAAAACACGGTGGCCTGTGGCGGGTACGGGGCCGGAATATGAGCAAGCTGACCGGCGTGAGTTTTACCTCGTTCGGTCTGACGGCCTCAAGTTATTACCGCCGGGCCCCAGACAGCTTCCGGCCGGAATGTGTCTGGATGTTTGACGGCATCGGCGAAGACGAGCCGATCGGGAATTTCGGTCTGGTCGGAGGTGGAGCAGCTGGGCTGGAGCTCGACCGCTATGACCTGGAACTCGGGACACCCCACAACGCCTTTCTACTCGCCCATTCCGAGGGCCATAACGATATTTTCGTGACAGTCTCAGAGGAATCGACCTTCAATGCGCGCGGCTACTTTGCGGCTGGAGGCACCGGCGACCAGAATCCTTATATCCGGGCGGACATCGTCTACTTCAAAACACCGAATGACGGGGCGGTGTTCTCAGCCAGTTCCATGGCTTGGTGTGGGAGCCTCTCGCACAACAATTATGACAATAATGTGTCGCGCCTGACGGCCAATGTCATTCGCGGCTTCCTCCAGGAGGGGCCGTTGCCGTAAGGGGGCTCCCGGCAAGTCCGTGTCTGTCCGGTCTTACGCGGCCCCCTCAAGGAGCTCGTGCAGCAGGGGTTGGCTATGCGCTCCTTCTCCACGTGGGCAAAAGATCGAGAGAGGGGTGAGATGAAACCAGTCACCCGCTGCGCGTGGGCCAAAAACGCACTGGCGATTCAGTACCACGACGAGGAATGGGGCGTGCCGGTGCACGACGACCGGACGCTGTTCGAGTTTCTCATCCTCGAAGGGGCTCAGGCCGGCCTGAATTGGGACACCATACTCAAGAAGCGCACCCGCTATCGAACCGTCTTTGACCACTTCGACCCCGTTCGTGTCGCCCGCTACACCCCGAGCAAAGTGGAGTGCCTGTTGGCCGACCCCGGCCTCGTGCGAAACCGGCTGAAGGTCGAGTCCGCCATAAAGAACGCAAGGGCTTTTCTCGCTGTCCAGAAAGAGGCGGGTAGCTTCGACGCCTACATCTGGCAGTTTGTCGGTAGGCGGCCGCGTCGGAACACGTGGCGCACCCCGCAGGAAATCCCGGTACACACCGCGCAGTCGGAGGCAATGAGCAAAGACCTCAAAAAGCGTGGCTTCTCTTTTGTGGGACCAACAATCTGTTATGCCTTCATGCAGGCCACCGGCATGGTCAACGACCACACCACGGGCTGTTTTCGCTACGCCAAAGTGGGAAAAGTGGAATCCCCTAGCCCGTAATGACAATCTTGCCAAAATGCGTAGCGCTCTCCATGCGCTTTAGGGCTTCCCGAGCTTCTTCAAATGGATACACCCGGTCAATCGCCGGCTTGATCCGATTCACGGCCATGGCCGTATTCATCTCTTCAAACATCTCGCGTGAGCCAACATAGACCCCCTGGAGCCGGAGGCTCTTCATCAGCACCGGGATAGGATTCACCTCACCATCTGTGCCGGCCAGAATCCCGATCAGACCAATAAAGCCGCCGACCCGCGTGGCCTCCATCGACTGCCCCAGCGTCCCGGCCCCGGCCACTTCGACCACCTGATCCACCCCTACTCCATCAGTGAGTTCCAGCACTTTTTTCCCCCACTCTCGTGTGGCCTTGTAATTGATGACTTCGGACGCGCCGAGTTGGGTGGCGCGTTCGAGTTTTTCGTCACTGCTCGATGTCACAATCGTACGCACCCCGGCGGCTTTGGCAAACTGCAGGGCAAAGGTCGACACTCCCCCGGTCCCCAGAATCAATATCGTGTCGCCCGCTTTCATATTCCCCCGTGTGACCATACTCTGCCAAGCCGTGACCGCGGCGCAGGGCAGGGTGGCGGCATCTTCATACGTCATATAATCGGGGATCGTTACGACCCCGTCTTCGTGCAACACGACCAGTTCGGCCCACATGCCGTCCACGGCACCGCCGAGCGCCGAGGCCGCATGGGATCCGTCCGGCCCACCGGCCAGCCAGTTCTGAAAGAAAATCCCTGCGACTCGGTCACCCTGTTTCACTCGTGTGACGCCCTCGCCAATGGCAACCACCTCGCCCGCGCCATCGGACAGAGGAGTCAACGGCATCTTGAGGTCCCGCATCCCGCCGTATTTGACGGTCATGAGGTCACGATAATTGAGTGACGTGGCTCTGATGCGGATAGCGATCTGACCGTGACCGGGCTGCGGGGCCGGTCGGTTCGCAAGGGTTAAATTTTCAATGCCAAATTCCTGATTAATCTGCCACGCACGCATGTCAGTAATTCCTTTCGGATTCGCTTTTTATGCGGAAAACGCTTTGACTATCGAGCGCCAGCGAGCTTCGTTCACACCCGGACGGTCAGGATGATAGAAGGCTACCCGGTCGAGCAGGCCGTCGTATTTTTCTTTGAGCATGGCCGGGACTTCATCAGGGGAACCGGTCACCGCGTATTCGTCCAGCATGTCGTCGGTTACGTCCTTGGCCATCGCCTGCCACTCGCCCTTGGCCGCTTTGGCGTTTAGGTTGAGACAGACATCGCCCCAGCCATGGACGTCCAGTACGGGTTTATATGTTCGGGTAGAAGCATAGAACGCAATCTGCCTGCGCACTTTTTCGCGCATGGCATCCATTTCTTTCTGCGTGTCACCCATAATCACAAAGGACGAACTCGAGAGCACGACATCTTTTCGACCGCGTCCGGATTTCCGGGCGCCCTCTTCGATCTGGGGGATGACCCGTTCACGGAGAAATTTCACAGAGTGAAACGGGTGGACATGAAAGCCATCGCACAGTTCGCCCGCCAAGCGGCAGATATACGGGTTCACCCCGGCAATATAGATAGGAATCTGTGGATGGTCGATTTTCCCCGGCGAAAAGGCCGGGGTCATCAGCGTCAGCTGATAAAACTCGCCCTGAAAGTTCAACGCCGTGCCGTTCTGCCAGCAGTCCCAAATCGCCCGTAGCGCCAAAACAATCTCGCGCAACTTCGGGCCGGGCGATTCCCATTTGACACTATACCGCCGCTGATTATGACCCTTGACCTGGGTACCAAGTCCCAGAATAAAGCGCCCGTGAGAGGCGCGCTGCAGGTCCCAGGCCGTATAAGCCAACGACATCGGGCTGCGCGGAAACGACAAGGCAATCGCCGTGCCGAGCGTGAGCTTGGTGGTGGCGGTTGCCGAGACGGCGAGGGAAAGAAAGGGGTCGTGCTGGTTTTCCATGCTCCACACCCCATCAAAACCCATGTCCTCGGCATGACGCGCGATCGCTATCGCCTCATCAAGTGAGCGGGCAGCGAGTAATCTGTCAAGTTTCATATGCTTCCTTCTCCGTGACATGGCAGGACTGTCGGCGTGGCCGTCGTGTCCCGCGCTTTGCAGCCGCCTTCTTATCAATTACCCACCAGATGTCCAGGCTAGGTCACCCACGATGCTCGGCGGGGGATGGAAAGAAGACGCGCAAAACGAGGCCTGAGTTCCTGGTTTGCCTATTGTCGCAGGTGGATGGCATCGCGCCGCCCGGTTTCAAGCCAATCTTTCAGGCCCCTTTCTGAAAAGGATGCCTGATTCGGCCTTTCGAGGCGAAACAGGGATCGGAGATTTTCCAATGCCGGCCCTTCGAATGTCATGCGGGCGCGTGTTTAGGTGTCTCCCACAACTAGGGCCTGTCAACACTATCGCAAGGCATCGATGATGAGGGCGAAGACGATGCATCCGAGGAAGAGCACGTCGCGTTGCTCGAAGCGCGAGCAGAGGCGGCGGCATCCCTGCAAGCGACGCCACACCCGCGCGATTGCATTGCGCCGCGTGGACAGCTCCCGGGCAGACGCCCAAGGGCTCACCCGGGTGCGCCGCGGCGGCCCCACGGGCGCCTACCCCAGTGCCACGGCCAAGGGCCGCGTCTGGGCGCCCGCGGACGCCCGGTCCCTCAGCACCGCGGGAGGAGCGGGAGGCGGACCCCGGCGAGTCCGCAATTGGCGGCCCGCCGGGGCGGCGGGGACGGGCCCGGGCGAGCGCGCGCAGGCGAGCGCCGGGCGAGCGTCCGCGGCACCCCGAGGCATCGTGGGGGTCCAGCCGCCTCGGGAGCGGCCGAGGGATTGAGGACCGGTTGTGTGCGCGCTCCCGGGCCGGCGGGAGGGACCTGGACGAGGGGGCGGGCGAGCGACCGGGCCGCCCGCGTGAGGCGCACGCTCGGTTCCCGGTGCAGATGCGCGCAGACCCGGGCGCGCCCCCCGGGTTGCGACCCGCGGGGCAGCCGGGGGGAGAGGGGGGGGGGCCAGGGGCCACATCGGGCCGGCAACCCGCGCCCTGTGCCGCCCGGCGCGGCGACCGACCAGAGGGCGGGGAGCACGGGGCGAGGGGCGAGGCGGACAGGGCCGCGCGGCACCGGGAGAGGAGGCGCGATCCGGTCGTATGGAGCTTGCGTGCGGTCCCTACAGCCAGGAGATCAGCATCATGCACAATCATCCACATGAGTGTGAACAGGCCCTAGCTTGAGCCTCCAGGCTTTTCCCCGTCCCGGGATGTGCTCATTACACACATGTCACTCAGGAGCGGTCATCAGGAAAGAGCTGCGCGAAGAAGAAGGGGGCGCCTGCCAGGACGTATCATGGGCGCGGCTGAGTTCGGGGCAGAGATGACCGCAATGCAGGGGGTGGTCTCGGCCGAAAGCCGCTCGCCCTCCTGTTGCCGGACCAGAGTGGTACTTCCCGCTATATAAAGCGGGGGGGCATGGTTAAATCTTGGGTACCGCAGGTGGCAGACAGGGGGCAAACCCGACACTTAATTTCCCGGGTCTGGAGTGATTCATACCGGCGCTCGGCCCGGGACTGACTCCCCTCCCCCTGCGGCAGATCACTGTCTAGGATCGCTCCAGTCTTTCTCCCTCCAAGGAATCGACCTGGCGTAACTGTGGGAAGATGTGCGCCCACAGACCAACAACGATCAGGGTGCCGAGTCCGCCCAGCACCACTGCGGGTACCACTCCAAGCCAGGTTGCGGTAACGCCAGACTCAAATTCCCCGAGTTCGTTTGATGCGCCAATAAAAACCGACTCCACCGCACTGACCCGGCCGCGCATCGCGTCCGGTGTTTTTACCAAAACCAGGACTCGACGGATGACGACGCTGACCATATCTGACGCGCCCAAGATCATGAGGGCCAACAGAGACAGCCAGAGATTGTGAGACAGCCCAAAGACGACAATGGACAGGCCGAAGAGCCCGACGGTCCCTAGAAGAGTCGCACCTGCATGGCGCTGAATTGGCCAGCGGGCAACAATCAACGCCGTGAGAAGCGCCCCAACTGCCGGAGCGCTTCTCAGTAGCCCGAGCCCCCAGGGGCCAACGTGCAGAATATCCCGCGCATAGATAGGCAGCAGCGCAGTTGCTCCGCCCAACAGTACGGCAAACAGGTCGAGTGATACGGCGCCCAGAACAACCGGCTGACTCCGAATAAAGGAAATCCCGGCGATAACAGACTCCCATGTGGCGGCGACCTGCTCTCTCTCGTGTTGTTCAATCTGGATAGTGTTCACTAAGAAAATGGTAAGAAGAAACATCAGCACGCAGCAACCATACACTACCTCCGGTCCGACGGCGTAGAGCAGCCCGCCGATTGCCGGGCCGACAATGGTTGCGGCTTGCCACGCGGACGAACTCCAGGCCGCGGCATTGGTAAAGAGCCGCGGTGGCACGAGGTTGGGCATCAGGGCAACCCAGGCCGGAAACTCAAAGGCGCGGGCCGTTCCGAACAGGATGAGTACTCCAAAGAGGAAGAGCGTCTGTGTTCCAGTTCCACCTTGTAGCGTGAACGTTAGAAAGAGGACTGCACACAGCGCCTCAACGACCATGCAGATCGCCACCACGATTCGCCGGTCATAACGATCGGCAACATGGCCGGTTACCAGTGCGAGCCCGAGCGACGGGAGAAATTGTGCCAAACCGACCAGGCCGAGGGCGAGCGGCCGGCGCGTGATATCATAAATCTGCCAGCCGATGGCCACCGCTTGCATTTGAATGGCCAGGGTGACACACAACCGGGCAGCCCAGTAGCGCTGAAAGCTGGGGTAGGTAAAGGCCGATGCTGAAGAAGTGGCTGTCCGTTGTTCCAAAAAACCGCCTAGCCCCAATATGCGGGACATTCCAGAGCTGCCTCCGGTTTAGGGGGCCGCCTCAAAGGAGGAGGAGTGTAGACATGAACGTAGAGAGCGTCAATGAAGCAAATTCCGGGTATGAGTCCTGAGCCTAGTCCCCTGGAACTGAAGTAAGCATGATTGTCTGAGGGCGGTCGGAATGTGCACACGGAGGTCCTGGCGCTGCCCCGCGGTCTGGGCCGGCCCGTGGTGGTGCGGGTCTGGAGGGATGCGGCCCGGTCGTCTCTGGTGGCGCCGGTTCGTCGCCCCCGGATGGCGCGGGCGCGGGCGGATGGGTGCCGCCTGATTCGGCGTGGCGCGGAGGGTCTGGGCAACCCGGCAGGGGCGGGCGCGCTGGGCGGGCAGGAGCACACGGGGGGCAAGGGCGGCGCCGTGTCGTGCGGGAGCGTCTCGCGGGCCTCGCGGCCGCGCGGGGCGCCGCGGGGAGCGAGCGGCCGTTGCCCCCCCGTGGTCGCGGCGCTCGCTGGCGCAGGCGACTGGCCGGTCGCCCACGCCGCGCCGGCGCCACGGGGGCGCGGGCGGCCGGCCGCCGCCCCGCGGCGAGCCCGTCACGCGCTCCCGCGCCCCGCCCTGCGTGGACAAGGGACGGGACCTCGTCGGGCGCTCGCTGTCGCCGCCGGCCCGCGCGCGGGGGCTAGGTGTCGACGAGACAAGCCAGCGCCAGGCCCGCGCCCGCCCCCCGCCGGGCCGGCCGATGCGGCCGGGCATGGCTGAGCGGCGCCCCCACGATGCCCCGCGCCCCGGCCCCCCGCGCTGTGCGCCGCGCGCCCTCGCCCCCGGCGCGGGCCGCGGCCAGTGCTAGCGGCGCCCCCGGGCCAGGGCGGTCCTCGCCGTCCTCAAGGGGAGCGCCCGCCAGGTCCCCGAGGGGTGGGCTAGCCATAGCGCCAGGGACCACTCCGCCCCCCACAACCCCGCGGCGGGCAAAGCCGGGCGGGCCCGGCGTCCGCCCGGGCCCGGCCACTGCACGCCGCCCTCCGCCTCCGGGCTCCCCCCGGGCGCGCGCGGGCACCGCGGAGAAATCCCGTTCCGCTCGGCCTTCACCCCCCCCCCCAACGAAACTCCCACGCCCTGCAAGTGGACCCAATCCGCCGCCGCCAGCCGCCCCGCCGTCAAACGCTTCTGTTGCCGCGTCGAACACAACTGATGCTGCGAACTTGAGATTCAGGTGACTAGGCCGTTCACACACTCGCTCGCGTACTCCGGTGTGGTGAGATTTTCCGAGTGCGAGATGATTGCTTCATGACACGGGCTGCACTTTTCGGATAAAGTGAAAATCAGCCTATCATGCTCTCATCGCGTATATGATGAGATTATCGGTGGCAGACGGAAGCGGGACGCCAGGAACGAACCGCATTCAAGGTCGACCCGCATCAAGGAGGCGGAGACGGGTCCCGGCATGGGAGTGGAGCGTTGGCGGGAGCGGCTTCTATGTCCGGCGGTTCGTCCATGATCTGGACGAGTTCGTGGACCGAGTGTCCGAGCAGTTCAGCGGCTCCCGACTCCGAGAGGACGCCTTCCGCCAGGGCACGAAAGCATGGAAGCTCGAAACGCTTGGGCTCTTCGCCGCCCCTCGCCTACGGCTCCCTGCGGGGTGGACGGTGCCGGCAGCGACGGCTGAATTCGCCGAATAGGCCCTGGAACAGGATATTGCCGAGGATCTCCAGATCCTCGCAGTGATCGGTGAGGGCCTGCACGCTGACCCCTGAAAATCTGCTTGAGGGCGGATAGTTTGCGCCCAGTCCGTGGACTGAGCGCTGCTTGCCGACTTCGGCGCGCAGTATTTCGGCTGGCATGAGGAGAGTGCCAGCAAAGCGGTGAGTGGCCTTCTCGTCAGCGACTTTCGGTGCCACGTTCAGAACCATGTGTCCGAGTTCGTGGGCGACTGTAAATCGCCGGTGCTCTCCAGTCCCGGCGATTCACGACGCTCACCGACGCGCCGCTCCAGTCTTTACGGCGCACGCCGGCCGTGAGACCGCCAATGTTGGCAAGATGCATCGAAAGGACCTTGATGCCGCGTTCCTCCAGGAGCAAGCGACGGCGACAGGGTCTTTACTCTCGGCGAGAACGAAGGCGGAAAGGCGGACGATCTGCAGGGCATTCTGGTTCGTGTGAGCGGAGAATTCTAATGCCGGTAACGCTCCGGCGAAAGGAGGGCGCGATGACGAACATGCTGCGGAAACCTTCCCCACTCAGCGATCCAGCTGACCTCCTGCTGGGCAGGTATGGCAATCCGCATGCAGGTCAGTCGAACGTACTATGCCAAGGCCGCCGACCGCTATCGAACCTTGAGCGAATAGAGTGAGCGGCCCGACAGCCGCCTGAAGGACCGCGTTGACCTGTTGAGCCGGCCCCTCTGTTTTCCGCCCGCTGCGGGGGGTCGCATCCTACGCCACCCTTCTCTACCAAACTTAAACAAGACCCAAGATATAGGCCATATCTTCATTAAGGGGACAGAACCTAGTCATCCGAATCTAAAGTTTGGGGCATAAGTGTTGTTCGACTCGAAGACAGAAGCGCTGGACGGCGGCGAGAGTGTCATCGGTGGACTTGATCCACTTGCAGGGCCGGGGGGAGGGGCGTTTCGATGGAGGTGCGGATGTCAACTGTGAGCTGTCGGGTCGAGTGGTGCACCCCACGTCGCAGTTGCTCGCGCGTTAGCTCGGCGACCCAGCGCTCGCCCTGGGGGAGCCACAACGCGGATGTCGGCACGCAATAGAGATGCCAGTGCGGATGTCGTGCCAGCCACGCCGTGCCCCCTGCGATCTTGTGGGTAGCGGAGTTGTTCATGCCGACAGGGAGGTCAAGGCCGTCCGGGCCCCGACGGCGCCGTCGAGGGCGGCGAACAGCGAGAGCGTGCCGGTGTGCTGGACGTCCCGGGGGGTAGCCTCGGCAGGACGGTTGGGAGCGGGCGAGGGTTTGGAGTTGGCTCTGCTCGTCCACACACAGGACCAGGGTGCGGTCCAGCGGCGACAGGGAGGGGCGATCGCCCGCTTGAACGTCTCAGGGGGGCGGCTAAAGGCCGCAGGCGCTCTAGAGGCGCCAGATCACGTAGGCGACAGCCCCGTCTCCTTCGCCGGCGAACGCAGCGCCTAGTGGGGGGTGTCAACCGGCGGCGAGGGGAGCGGTTGCTTGATCACGTCCGCTCCCTATATTGTGCCCGATGCTCCGCGGGCGTCCCGACCGGCCCTTGAGGCGGTCCTTGACGAAACGCCTCCGCCACGTGCCGACGGGATGCTTGGCCTCGCCAATCTCTTCGGCTCCCACTTGGTTGCTCCGTCCGCGCCGCGCAGGGACAGGCGGCAG
This sequence comes from uncultured Binatia bacterium (SeqCode), assembly GCA_965116085.1. GTDB lineage: Bacteria > Desulfobacterota > Binatia > Bin18 > Bin18 > Bin18. The sequence goes on along the minus strand of OZ220487.1, from coordinate 564,099 downwards.
CGATCCGACCGGAAGTGCGCCCCCCGGGGACACCGAACCTGCGCGGCCAGAAACGAATTCTCCGCATCGCTCAAGCCCAAGACCGCCAGCCGCCGTCCCGTCCCGTGCGTCATCAAGGTGACCTCCATTGGCAGACCCGGAGGGCCCCTACACAATGAATCTTCCTTCAGGGCCAAGTGCCTAGACGCAAAACGCTCTAATGTGAGATTGTCAATGCGACTAAAAATTGCATTTCTCTCTCACACAACCTCTGCAGCTATACTCTCCAATCCTCAACCATTACGAGTATCAGATGATATTTGAAGTGACCGCCGACCAAATTGAGAGGCTGGACGAAGGTCAGATGACAGGCCTTCTTCGAAGACTAATCTATGCTGAACTCAATAAGAATGCGGTTCCGCTGCGATCCGGTGCAACTCCGGCACAAATCAACATTCCTGATGGTGGTGATGACGCTCGAGTCTCGTGGATCGGCGGACCAAATGAGACAGATTGGCTGCCCGGCCGCTTCACAGTTTTTCAGAGCAAAAAAGGAAAAACTTCTCCTTCGAGGCTCAGGGCGGAAACTCACACCAAATCTTCTCAAGGTTCTGAGAACCCACAGCTAAACGAAGCTATTGGGGAGGCATTGTCGCAAAGCGGTGCGTATGTCGTTGTGACCGCTACACCGGTTGTTGGCACTAATGTCGATCGCCGTGTGGAAGCTATTCGGGAAGGGATTAGTGACACAGGGAGTGACCCCTCTCTGCTATCATCAATCCAAATATATGATTGTAACAAGCTGTCTGCGTGGACAAATACACATCCGTCGGTCGCTCTATGGCTCAACGCTCTACTGCGAGATGTTTATCTGGGTGGCTTGCAAACATTTGAAGACTGGGGACGGGCTCCAGAGATTTGCGAAATCAAGTTTCAGCAAAGTGAAGATCCGCGGTTTGTTGCCAAGGGACAGGAAATTCGAACCTGGAAAAATGAAGACGCCTCGATTTCGCAAGAAAAGTCCTTTGATGAAATCCGAGAGATTATATCGACGTTTTACCTCACGCGAGGAAATGCGGCCCGCGTAATCGGACCATCAGGATACGGGAAGACGCGTCTCGCACATCAGCTTGTCGCAAGCCAGATTTCTTTGCCTCAAGATGTTTTGGATGAAAGCCAGATAATCTACTGCCTCTACGAGGACGTTAAAGGTCAACTTCCCAATATTGCACTCGGAATTGCCGACACCGGATCCCGAGCATTGCTTGTTGTCGATGATTGTCCAGACGCTGTTCATACACGGCTGAGCGAAATAGTCCATCGGCAGGGTTCCCACTGTCTTCTCATGACAATTGGAGTAGAGACTAAGGCCCACGGCAGGCGTCGCAATCTGATTATTGAGCTCAACGCGGCTTCAAACGAATTGATCGGTCACATCGCTGAGGCAACAAACAAAAAGGTGAGTGACAAGAATGCTGCCCTGATCCGCGAATTGTCTCAAGGCTTTCCGGGAATGGCGGTCTTGGCATCTCGGGCGTTGGAAGACGGTGACGAAGAACTGAGTTCGGTTGAAACGCTGCTCTCCCGGATCATCTGGGGTGAGCATGAAGAAGACCAATCGGCCTTTGAAAGTTTGCAACTTCTTAGCCTTTTCACAATTGTTGGAATGGAGAACGATACGGCTCATGAACTCGAAGAAATGGCGTCTTTTTGCGGAAAGACTGCGCGTGATATGTACCGGGAATTACGCCGCTTTACCGAGCGGGGGGTCCTATTTCGCCAAGGGGATTACGGCGAGGTCCGGCCGATCCCTCTCGCTATGCGTTTGTCAAATCAATGGCTCGAAAGCAATCCTGGAGGCACGCTAGAAACTCTATTCCGCTCGCTCAGTGAAGTGATGAAGCTGAAAATGGTCGGACGTCTACGCTGGGTGTCGTGGTCAGAAAAAGTAACGAACTTTGCCCGCACATTGCTCATTGAAGCATTGCCTGACTTGGTGTCCCTGGACAGCGAATTCGGGTCAAAGCTCCTCGACCGCTTCGTTCACCTCGCCCCCGATGCAGCAATGGATCATTTAGATCGCCTGCTTTCGAGTAAATCAATTGATGAGCTTCCAGCGTTTGATGCCGGTAGGCTCCATATAATATGGGCGTTGGAGAAGTTGGTTTTCCGGCGTCAGACTTTTGATGCGGCGGCTAGGCTACTCCTAAAACTAGGTGCAGCAAAATTTCAAACCGAAGCACTACCAAAAAAAGAAGATTGGGCGAATAACGCCTCTGGTCAGTTCGTAGGCTTGTTCCAACTTTATCTGTCAGGAACGGAAGCCACACCGGAAGAAAAGCTCATAGTGCTGGATGATGGTTTAGCTGATGCGGATGAGCGAGTTCGCAAGCTCTGCATTGAAGCGTTGAATCGCATGCTCGAAAATGGGCATTTCTCCAGGTCCGCCGGTTCGGAACATATCGGAGCCGGAGAAGCTTTGCAGGATTGGCGGCCTGAAACATACAGAGAGATTTTCGATTATCATCGCGCAGCTTTGTCGCGGCTTGAACAAATCGCTCTTGATGCCAACGACCCAAACTGCGAGAGGGGATTAAACAGTATCGGCTTACATCTAAGGAGCCTGTTTTCCATTGTCACCCTGCTTGATGAAATTCAGGCTATGACAGCGCGCCTGCGTGAAGCTTATCCCGGATGGTACAAAGCCGCATTCGGGGTCAATGAGTGGCTATATTTTGATCGAAACGATGCGGATGAAGCGTATCAACGAAGGCTTCGTAAGTATTATGACGGGCTTCTACCGACCGATCCACTAGAAAAAATTTACTTTTATAGCAGCGGCTGGGCTCATGACCCGGATGCCTGCTATGATCAAGACGGTAATAACGATCACGCCTACGGATCGAACAAGATCAACGAGCTTGTCAATGCAAGTCCGCGTGACGCCGCATATTTCTTCCCGCTTATAGATAAGTATCTAGCCAAGCAGGCAAAAACAGGTTGGATTGCCATAAATCGCGTCGCGCAACATGTCAATGATCCTGAATGTCTGCTACAACATCTTCTAGAAAGCACTATCGCGGACAGCGAAGTCGCGGTTGTTTCGGGTTATGTCCGTAATATCATTTCCGGTGCAGCGCAAGCCGACAGAAACAAAGGTCTTGAATGCTTGGGCTTGGCCCTGAGTGTTCAAAGCCTGAGTGCAGCATCAATTGATTTTATTTCTGCGGTCGGGCTGGATGATGAACTCATGCGGTGCGCGATTGAGCTCGTGCAACACGATACGGTCGAACCGCATCAAGTTTCAGTTCTTGCCTCCAGCGATATTCTCCAGACCGTCACGCACGGTTTGATCGAAACATTGATCATCACGCTGCTGGCCAAACAAGAACACGGAGCGTGGGCGGCTGTCGATTTTCTAGCCGTTTTGTATCGCTCTGACCCAAAAGAGGGAAGGCTGCTGCAAAGCCTCAAGCAGTCTGTGACCAATCGTGCGCTGTTCGAGAAGCCGCGATATTCACCTATGGATTGGTACCATTGGTGCGAGTTGGTCGAAAAGTTGTTCGATGGCGGCCATATTGATGATGACTTCAGTGTGGAACTGGTAGACTTCATCATTAGCGTGACTTCTGTGGAGAAATACAACTTTCAACTGGGGTTCGATGATTACGCGCAAAAGATACTTCGGCGTCTGATTTCCAGCTCTCCACGTTTGGTTTGGGCAAAATACCATGAGGTGCGAACAGCCGCAGACAGGAGAGCCAAATATAGACTTTCAAGTTTGTTTGGAGGGGGCGTCGAGCATTCTTCGGGTCCAGGCATACTTAATGATATTCCGCAAGAAATCTATGTTCCGTGGATGCTGGAAAACAAGGAAGAGCGGATGCCATTTATTCTGGATTGGATTCAGCTTTTTACCGGAGCGGGTAACGAACGTAACTGGAAACCGGAGTTTGTGTCATTTGTCGATGCACATGTGGATTGTCCAGAAAGACTGGATGGGTTGTGCTCTAGGCTAACAACAGGCGTTTGGGTCGGTTCGTATGCCAACAAGTTTGAACCTGGGTGCAACCAGTTGCTTCAACTCCGGGAGCTTTCAAGCAATCCACATGTCCGCGGGTGGATTAATCGAATGGTGTCATGGATGGAACAGAAAATCATGGAGGCACGGAGACAAGATGCAAATCGGGAAGCTTCTTATCGGGCATGAATGGCCTTTGGATGTGGATCACTAAAAGCTTCAACAATCGCGAGCTCGCCAGCAGTGCGATTTGGTTAGGGCAGATTCGTTTCATTTGGGTTCATATCCGCAGGCAGTGAAGCAGCTTCGGGCGTCGTGTGGAATGAGGGCGCCGAGAGCGTCGCGGAGCGCCTCTCAGCGGGCAGTGGCGGAGCGTGCGGCGGCCTTTTGCGAGAGCGCCTTGATGTTGGCGAAGGCCCCCCGCGATGGGGGTGAAGTCCAGGGCAATCGCTTGTGGGGCTTTCATGCAGCGGTCTGGATCAAGTTGAGGAGGACGTCGTCGTTCCCGGCGGCGCGCGTGAGTTGTCCGCGCAGGGCGTCATGTGTGGGTTGGCGGCGGGCGAGGTTGCGGGCGCGGCGGCGCCGGGCGAGGGTGTCGGGTCCGTGGGCCGTGCGGGTGCGCTGTCGGTCCGCGTGCAGGGGCACGGCGCGCCCCCAGGGGCGGCCGTTTGCGAGGGCCGCCTGGGCCGCGCGGCGGGCGGGCCGCGCGCGGGGGAGCACGGTGCGCGCATGAGGGAGGCGCGGGGTGCGGGGGTCGGGCGCTGTGCGGTTGCGCGTCTGGCCGCGCGCGCAGCCAGACGCTCTCGTGGCAGACCGGGGCACGGCGCGGCGCGAGGCGCCCGTGAGCCCCGTCCACAGGCGGACCTGATTGGCGGGGGTCTGCCGGGGCGGGAGCCTCCCGATACAGCCGTCGAGCCTCCTACCGGTTGCCCGGAGTGCCTTGGAGCGCCCGCCCCTAGGCCCCGCCCTTGGCGGGGACAGCCTCGGCGGGTGCCCGCTGGGGGGGGGCCTGGCGTCCGCCGGCACGCTCCGGTCCTTGAGCGCCCGCAGCGCCCGCCGCTTCGGCAGCGCCGCGCGCTCGTGGGACTTCTCATCGCCCGTCACCGGGCCGCGCCCCCGGCGGGCTTCGGCGGCGCAGGCCGGCCCCCAAGGCACGCCGCCGCGACTGGCCGTCCATGGCGCTCCCCGCGCCGTCCAGCACCGCCGCCCAGGCCTCCAGACGCCGCCGCCGCACCCGCTGCAAGCTGGCGGGATCCCGGGCGGTCAACAGGGCCGCAACCGCCGCGGGGCTCGGACTGCCGTCTTCCAGCTCAGGAAACGGCGCAGCACCCCCGCCGTGGCCCGCCCGCACCCCTCCATGTCCGCGCCTCCTTCCCCCCCGCCCAAGGGCGCAAGCCACGCAATCAGCCGCAGCTCGGGCCCCAATGGCGCGGCGCAGTGCTGCGAGGCGGCTCCGCACCCCCTGCGCATACCCACGAACACTCTTCCATCTCCCCCCTCCACTCTCCAGCAACCCAAGCCGGAGTGTGAAGCGCAAACACAAGCGCCTCACAGCTCCTCTTCAAAAGCGATTCCCCTGGGGTGAAGTCGGGGCTGGAGGGCGGCAGGAACAGGCCGCGAGCCCCTGTGGCCTCGCTGGCTTCCCGGCTGGCGAGGGGGCTGGTGGGCCGACCGGTGGTCGCGGAGGACGCTGGGGCCTGGCCTCAGGAGCGGAGCCAAGCCCGGTGCGCCAGCGGCCAGGCAGGCGGCCCCGGGCATCGCCCCGGCGAGGGGCATGGGGGTGACCACGCCGTCGCGAGGGAGGCCGGCAACCAGGGTGGGGGTCTTCCTGTGGCCCTGGGGGACGGGCGCGCGCCCATATCTGCGGGCCAGCTTGGGAGAGGTCCCGCTTGCGTCGATGCAGAGCAGGCGCTCGGGGGCGAGCGCGGGCCGGTCTTCGCACCCGGCCGGACGCCGGCGTGCGACATCCGGCCGGTCCGACGCGGTCGCGGGGGCTGGCTTTTGTTGCGCGGCGCTTGAAGACCCCGTGCCCCACGCGGGGCGGCGGCCGAGAGCCGCCCGTCGCCTCGAGCTTGGCCGCGCTCGCCTGAAGGGGCCGGGCGGGTGCCGCCGCGCCCCACGCCCTGAGCAGAGCGCCCTGCTCCGCCATGCGCCCGGGACGGCGGCCGCCGCGTGGCTGCGGCGAGAGAGCGCCGGTCCGGCGCGATTGGGGGACCCCGCGGCGCGCCGCCGACCCCCCGCCGCCGACGCGCGCCGCCGCCGGCCGACGGGACCGCCCGGCCTCCACCGCGGCCACGACACGCCGACGCAGCGCAACAGCAAGAGCCGGCGCCCTGCGAGCGAGCCTCCTGCACCCGCCCCCAGCGTGACTCATTAAATCGAACGATGGGGAATCCCTCACCGATGCTATCTCATGCGAATTCGCTCTAGCGGCCATCTTTTGCCTCGTTTCAGTCAAGATCAATGCTCGACGGAGCCTCATCGGCGTTATGCGAGCAGCGATTGCAGCGGTAGACATTGCGGCCCGGGCCCAGCGGAATCGGGGTCGAGAATTGCTGGAAATTCTGGCTCTCCTCGGAGTATCGGGGTGCCTTCCGGCAGAATTGCCGTGGTCTTCGAGAGCACGGCAAGCCGTGCAGCCGGGGAAGCGGCTTTGCGGAACAGCGCCTTTCCGTATTTGCGTAGGAATGGGGCCGTGGCGATTTCACAGGCTTTATAAGCCATCTTCCAGTCTCATGCGCCGGTCTACGTCGGAAGCATCGAAGGCCGTTGCCATTGCGCCGTGCAGGGTGGTGGTATCGACGCAATGACCGCGTTCGAGATGGGGAGGCAGGATATTGGCCACATCCCAGGACCACGGGTGTAGCATTGAGTGGCGTGACCGGATCAATTACGGGAAAAGCCATGTTCATCGGGGAAACCTCGGGAGAGCGGGAAGGGGAAAGCCCGGACATTTCTCTCAACCGCCGGGGCTCATCCATCCTGCAGCCCTCTATATATCTCCTTTGACAGAGCATTCAGGAGGAAGCTCCTGAAAGCATTCAAGGTCTCGGCGTAATGGCGATTCATAGAATACCGTTGATTAGAACCAGATTTCATGCAACGAATGACTTTTGAAGCGAATATCATGAAGGCGAACCGGAATTCATGGAGCAAGGGCAGAGGAATTCGTTTTCAGGCGCCGTAAGCGTTTTTCGCGAACGCTGGCTACCCGAAGAGGCCACGCCCGCGGGCTATGCCGCGCTGATCGACGCCTATGCGCTTCCGGTACCGTTGCCCCGCACGCTCTCGGCCATCGGCCCGCGCCATAAGGTCTACGAGGCTGACGCATGGCGCTTCTACACGCCGCGCCATGCGCCGGCGCCGAGCCTTATCGGGCATCTCATCTTCGCCCTGCGCTACGAGGGGCTGGATCTGGCCGTCCTCAAGCGGCTCTTTCGCGCAACCGGGACGGAACCGATCAAAGCCCTCGTCGAGGTCGCGCCGACGGGTAGTTATGCGCGCCGGATCTGGTTTCTTTATGAATGGCTCCTCGGCGCGCCTCTAAACCTGCCCGATGCCACCCGCGGGAACTACGCGCCCGTCGTCGACCCCAAACTGCAGTGGGCCGTGGAGGGTACTGCTTCGCCCCGCCACCGGGTGCGCAACAACTTGCCCGGTACGCCGGATTTCTGCCCGATGATCTTCCGGACCGAGGCAATCGAGGCCTTCATCGCCTGCGACCTGGTCGCACAGGCGCGCGATGTGCTGGCGAATATACCCGCCGCTCTGCTGGCGCGAGCGGCAGCCTTCCTGCTGCTCAAGGATTCCCGGTCGAGCTTCCAGATCGAGGGCGAGAATCCGCCGCAGAATCGCATCCGCCGCTGGGGCCAGATCATCGGCGAGGCAGGACGACACCCGGTCGACCGCGCCGGACTGGAGCGCTTGCAACGCATCGTCATCGGGGATGGGCGATTCGTACATCTCGGCCTGCGCCAGGAAGGCGGTTTCATCGGTGAGCATGACCGGATGAGCGGCACCCCGATCCCTGATCACGTCAGCGCCCGGCACGAGGATCTGCCCGCGCTGATCGCCGGGCTGGAGCAGTTTGATCGCGACATCGCCCCAGGACTCAATCCGGTTCTTGCCGCCGCGAGCCTCGCCTTCGGCTTCGTCTATATCCACCCATTCGAGGATGGGAACGGGCGTTTGCATCGTTACCTGATCCACCATGTTCTTGCCGCGCGCGGGTTCAACCCGCCCGGTCTGGTCTTCCCGGTCTCGGCGGTGATCCTCGAACGGATCGATGTCTACCGGCAGGTACTTGAAAGCTATTCGCGCCGGCTGTTGCCTCATGTCGATTGGCGCCCGACGGAACACGGCAATGTCGAGGTACTGAACGATACGGGCGATTTCTATCGCTTCTTCGACGCCACCCCTCACGCCGAATTCTTATTCTCCTGCGTCGTACAGGCGATTGACACCGACCTGCCCGCAGAGACCCGGTTTCTGAAGGCCTATGACGGGTTCAAATCCCGCGTCTCGGGGTTGATCGACATGCCCGACCGGACCCTCGACCTGCTGTTCCGATTCCTTCACCAGAATAGCGGGACACTCTCGAAGCGTGCACGCGCGAAGGAATTTGCAGCGCTGACTGAGGAAGAGACAGAGCGGATCGAGGCGATCTATGCTGACCTGCGGGAGAGCTTTTGAACCTAGAGCGAATTCGCGTGAGAGAGAATGGGTGAGGGATTCCCCATCGGTCGATTTGACGAGTCACGCTGGGGGCGGGTGCAGGAGGCCCGCTCGCAGGGCGCCGTCTCCTACTGTTGCTCTGCGTCGTCGGGTCGGGGCCGCGGTGGAGGCCGGGAGGTCTCGTCGGCAGGCGGCGGCGCGCCGCGGGATCCCCCAAGCGCGCCGGACCGGCGAGCTCGCGCCGAAGCCCCGCGGCGGCCGCCGTCCCGGGCGCATGGAGGCTCAGGGCGTGGGGCGAGGCGGCGCCCGCCCGACCCCTTCAGGAGCGCGCGGCCACGCGTGAGGCGGCGGGCGGCTCTCGGCCGCCCCGCGTGGGGCCCGGGGTCGTCACGCGCCGCAGCCGGCCGGGTTCGAAGCCCCGCCCGAGTTCGCCCCCGCGCGCCGGATCTTCCTCGCCGCAAGCGGCCCCTCTCCCCAGAGGGCCCGCAGGGAGGGGCGCGTGCCCGTCCCTGCGGGCCACGGGAAGACCCCCCCCCTTGGGCGCCGGCCTCCCGCGCGCCGGCGGGGGCGCCCCCATGTCCCTCGCCGGGGCGATGACCGGGGCCGCCTGCCTGGCCTCTGGCGCACAAGTCTTGGTCCCGACCCTGCTGCCAGGCCCCAGCGTCCTCCGCGACCACCGGCCGGCCCACCAGCCCCACGCCCGCCGGGACGCCAGCGAGACCACCGGGGCCCGCGGCCTGGTCCGGCCGGCCGCCCCGACTGCACCCCCAGCGCGAGGGCCCTTGCCACAAGCACGGCGTTCCTGCAAAAGGCCGCCGCTCGCTCCGTCACTGCCCGCTGGGAGGCGCTCCGCGCCGCTCTCGCCGCCCGCACTCCCAAAGACGCCCGCAACTGCTTCATGCCTGCGGATATGAACCCACATGAAACGAAGCTGCTCTAAATCCGGCAGTTGGAGGGTGCGGTCGCTCTCTCGGCGGGGTTCGCCGATCGGTTTTCGGGGTCGATTTCAGCAGGCCGGCGCGGTCCTGGGTGGCGGCAGCCAGGGTTGACGGCCGGGTTCGTGGCCCGGGAGATATTTCTTGAGCGCTTCGGCGAGGATCCGGCGCCAGCGGTCCTCGGTGCTCAGATGCTCCGCATTTTGCGTCAGGGACCGGAAGAAGCCGGCGACCCGCCGCCGCGCCGCCATCACCGCCTCGCGGCGCCCGTGATGGGAGGTCACCGTCAGCCGGGTCTGGCCGGGCGGTGGTGGTCAGGATCGGCCCAGTCGCACGAACAGGCTCCACCAATTGTAGATGAGCGCGATCAGTCGGGCCATGTGCCGGCAGCGTATCAGGTCGCGCGCGGTGAAGCCGCCCCACTGGTTCTTCAATTCATCGAAGCTGTTCTCCGCGTCGGCCCGGTCGCGGTAGAGCTGGGCCAGCGAGGGTATCTCCAGGTCCAGCGAGGTGGCGAGGACCGGGAACTCCCACACGCCGGCGCCGGGCTGCGCTTCGGTCCAGAGCAGGTTACCCTGGGCGTTGTCGCCGCGCATCAGCGCCAGAGTAGCGGGAAGTCGCCGGAGCAGCATCACAACCCGGCGCCACCATCTCCAGCCCTGCAGTCGAAGATCGGCCGTGATCCCCGACCAGCCTTGGCCCGCATCCTCCCATCCGTCCCGCGCCATCAGCCGCTCGGCAAGCCGGCGCGTCCCCTTGGTCAGGCGCAGCTTGCACAGATAGTCCAAAACCCGCCGCCTCGCATGACGCCATGTTTCCCTCGCTGCCCCAATCCTTGTCGCCCCGCCCCATACGCGGCCAGCGATCCCGCCGGAGGCGGTCGAGCAGCGCCCACAAGGACGATGCCGCGCGCCTCGAACGGTGATGGTTGCCCGGCGAACCTCGACATCCAGAACAAGCCGCGTGCCCGCCATCAGGAATGCGTGGCAGGCATGCGAGGGACGGCCCGGCTTCTTCGGGTTGTAGCTCACTACCGCCCCCTCCTGGTGGTCGTAGATCTGCTTGATCGTCGTGTCGCAATCCAGCATCCACGGCTCGCTCAGCAGGGGACGAGCCGTGTCGTCGAGATGGTCCTGAAGCCACGATGTGCCGTTCTCTGCGCCGATCTGCTTCAGAGCGCGCCGGACTGAATCCTCGCTCTCAACCTTGCCTATTCCCAACAGTGACGGATTGACCTCGTCACTGCGCAGCGCGTGATATGAGCATAGCGCGACTGGCCCGCCAGAACCGACAGAAGAACCGTGCCCGGAACGTCCCGCTTCGACAGCGCGTTCGGGCTCGCATAGCGCGGCGGGCAGTCCGCCACCAGAGCCTCGAGGCGACCGCTCACCTTCAGGTATTCCGCGAAAAACGCGAGATAGCCTAACTGCTTCACCGCCGCTGCCGGGCCCCATTCGACATGAACCGTGTTGCCGAAGGTGTCCACCTTCACGGCCTCATGGGCGACCTCCCACTCTGCGCCAGGACCTTCACCCAATGGGTGGTCATCGCGGGCCCCTTCGAATCCGCTCATCCGACCAGTCTACAGGAGCTTCAGCGAATCCAGATAACCGCCAACCGCCGGATTTAGGATCAATACCTGTGGCCCCAACCTGGTCTGGCTGCGCGCGGGCCTGCGACATCGGTTGACGCAGTAGGGCGCGGTAGCTACTCTGCTCAAATGAGATCGGTCGGGATCAAGGCGCTGAACAACCGGTTGAGCGAGTATGTCCGGCTCGCTGCGTCGGGCGAGACCATCCTGGTGACCGACCGCGACCGGGTCGTGGCGGAGCTCGGCCCGCTGCGGGAGAGCCGAAGCCCGATCCTCGCCGATGCCTTCCTTGCCGAGGCGGTGCGGTCGGGCGTGCTTGCGCCGCCGGCGCTGGCGGGATCGGGACCGCCGCCCAGACCCGCCCCGGTCGCTAGTCTGGACGAGGTTCTAGCCGAACTCGACGAGAGCCGGCGCGACCGGTGATCTACCTCGACACGTCCGTCGCGCTGGCTTGGCTGCTGGCCGAGGATCGCCAGCCCCCGGCGTCCCTCTGGGACGAGACGCTGGTGTCTAGCCGACTCATCGAATACGAGATATGGACGGCGCTGCACGCGCGCGAGCTTGCGGACTCGCATAGCGAGGCGGCGCGCGGGCTGGTCGGACGGGTCGCGCTGCTGGAGCTGAGCCCGCGGGTTCTGGCGCGGGCGCTGGACGCCTTTTCCGGGGGGTCCTGGGCCGCTGCGGACCCCGGACGCCCTGCATCTGGCGTCGTGCGTGTATCTGGCGGATCAGGGCCAGGACATGGAACTCGCGAGCTACGACCGGCGGATGAACGGTGTCGCCCGCGCGATGGGTATTCCGCTCTTCGATCAGGAATGGTCATGAGTCATGCGACCGGCGTTTTTTTTCGATCATACGCCAGACCCCGCGCGCCCCGTGCTACGCAAGGGCCTGATTCCATGCGGGAAATCCCCCACTGGAAGTGTTTGGCCCAGCTTCAACAGTGAGATTTAAAAATGTTCGATAGAGCAGAGGGTTACGCCGGCACGGCCGGGTTTCCCCACTACAGTTCGGTGGTTTTGGAGACGGCCAGGGTGTGTGTTCACTCCAGTTCGGCGGAAGCGCGATACCGACGGCTTGGAAGACCTTGCCAACCTGCCCGGCCACGTGGGTGTGGGTGGGCAGGCGCTTGCCGTCCTGCTTGATGATGGCCTCTTGCCGGCGGTCGAGAGCGCGGATCAGTGGATCCCATGCGACGGTGATGCCGGCCGCGCGGCAGCGGTCGGCCCAGGTTCTGCTGTCGGACGAGGGCGAGGAAGGAGCAGAAGACATGGCCGCGGATCGCGGCGGCGCAGGAGTGCGAGAGCGGGCGGGTGCGCCACGGGGCCTTTGCCCGTCGCAGGGCCTCCACCGCGAGCAGGTCCCGGTATCTGAGCCCGGCATGGAGCGGGATCCTAGTGGTATTGGTGTGCAGCCCGAAGAGGCCGGCGCAGCGGGCCTCTTCGGCGCGCGTACCGGCGTCGCCCGCGAACGCCTTGCCCGTGCCCGTGCGGCACCGGGAGCGCCGCCGAGATCCTCCCCCGGCCCACCCCCATGTCCACCCGCCCGCGCCCGTAGCCGGTCCACAATCGGTAGCAGCTCTCCGGTGTCGGCCGTGTTGCCCGGCAGCATCTCCGGGCAACACGGCCGCCCCTCGCCGTCCCGTACCGCCGCCCGCACCCGCTGCCGCAGGGCCGGGCGATGGGCCTTCGCGGGGCCGGGCGCTCCCAGCGTCGCGCCGCCCGCGCCGGGAAACGACCGCGGGGGCGTGGCCAGAAACCCCACAGACAGGTCGGGGAACAGTAAGCGCCTGCGCCCGCACAGCCGCGTCTCTCCCGCCTCCTTCCCGCCGCGCGGCGCTAGCGCGCCTGCCGCCGATGCCTCCCCCTCCTCCCCGAGCCAGGCCAACGCACGGGAGGGAGGGAAGCCGCATCCCCGGGCTCCCACCGATCGCCTAGGCGGCCATCCACGTCTGGCCTGGCCGGTTCGCACCCGACACGAACCGCCGAGGCAGCACGCGCACGCATACTGCGCGCTCTATGCCGGCTACTCATCCGACCAGCAGAGAGTGGCCTTGATTGAGGACCAGTTCCGGGTCTGCCGTGAGCGTGCGGCGCGCGAGGGCTGGAAGATCGCCGGCGCGTACAAGGACTCTGCCATCTCGGGCGGCAACATGATTCTCTGTCCGGGCATCCATGCGCTGCTGGAGGACACGCTGCGGGTGCTGTTCGAAATCTTGGCCGCCGAGGTGCTCGACCGGGTGAGCCGCGACCAGGCGGACGGGGCGACGCTCTACAAGCATCTGCGTTTCTCCGGGGTGACGGTGGTGACGCTGGCCGAGGGCGAGATCAGCGAGCTCCATTTCGGTCTCAAGAGGACGATGAACGCACTGTTCCTGAAGGACCTCGCGGCGAAGATGCACCGGGGGCTCAGGGGCCGGGTCAAGCAGAGCCGCTCCGGCGGAGGCGCATGCTACGGCTATGACGTGGTGAAGGCGGTCGACGGGACAGAGGATCCGGTCCGCGACGGGCGCATGGTCAACGAACCGGAGGCCGAAACCGTGCGCCGGGTGTTCCGGGAGTTCGCTTCCGGCGCGAGCTCGCGCGCGATCGCTAAGCGCCTGAATGGGGAAGGCATCACCGGCCCTTCGGGCAAACTCTGGACGGATTCCACCATAAGGGGCCACGCGAAGCACGGCACCGGCCTGATCAACAACGAGTTCTACATCGGCCGGTTGGTGTGGAGCCGGCTACGCTACGTCAAGAATCTGGAGACCGGCAAGCGGGTGTCGCGGATCAACCCGCCGGAGGAGTGGATCGTCGCGGAGGTGCCCGACTCCACATCGTCGACGACGTGCTGTGGAAGACGGTCAAGGACCGCTAGGGGGAAATCACGGAGCAATACGCCACCGTCATCAAGGCCGCGCAAACCGCACGCGCCCACCGGCTGAATGGTGCCCACCGCTCCCGCCATCTGTTCTCCGGCCTGCTCGAATGCGGCGTCTGCGACGGCCCCTATTCCATGCGCGGGCAGGACCGCTACGGCTGCTCCAACCCCATCATGACCGGTCCTGCGCCAAAGACCGGGGCATCCGCCACGGTCTTTGAGGAATGGGTGCTGGCCGGGCTGAAGGACCGGCTGATGGTGCCGGAAGCGGCCGCCGAGGCGATGCGGGCCTATGAGGAGATCAACCGCATCAACCGGGAGCGCCGCGCCTTGGGCGCGGGCGACCGTAGGGAACTCGCCGAGGTCGAAAAGAAGATCGCGGCTATGATCGCTGTCATCAAGGACGGCGGCTATGTCCGGGGCATGGTGGACCGGCTGCGCGAGCTTGAGGCGCGCCAGGACGAACCGAACGAGAAGCCCGCCGCCGCGCCCGCCGACCTGCCGGACATTCACCCCAACTTCGCTGGCCTCTGCCGCCGCAAGATGGCGCAGCTCGCCGAGATCATGGAGGCGTGCAAGGGCACGCGTTTTGCCGAAGAATCCGAACGCGCCGGAACCAGTCTGGCAATCGGACGACAGAGCGCGGGGCGAACCCTGCCGCTCAGGCGTCTCGAACCGCCCCGTGCTTGGCGTTTGCGCCCGCGCAGCAGCCCCCCGCTTTTGTGATCAGGCCTTATCCAGAGAAGCAAAGGGAGCACTCTATAAGCCCGGAGGAAGTTGAAGCGGCGCCCGGCACCCCCCCCCTTGAATGGGCCGGTGGCGACTGTGCCACCGGCCCACGTCGTTCTGGAGTGCGCGCCCGCCGACCCCGCCCCGAGGACTATCCGCCCTGTGATGGGCGGATGCAAGCTCGGCCCCCATCTTGTCTCCCTACAGAAACCCTGACGCCGGGGACGCAAGGCAACCGGACTCAATGACCTGCATCTGCACGCCCTGCGCCCCTCCTCTCCCGCACAGGAATTTTTATTCACCATCTTTCAATGGGTTATCTAAGATATCCTCTCGGATGTGTAATCGGTACGCACCCTGATTAGATCAATGCCGAGAATCGGGCATGCGCGCGAATGTCCACCGAACTGCCGGAGCCACCGGACGAGCGCATGCGCACTTCAGGCCGCTGCGTGGGCCTCCCCGACACCCCGGGTCGCAATCCGGGGCTCGCAATCCTCAAGACCGACCTTTGATCGAGGTACCAGTCTGAACCGTGTCAACTCTTTGATTTCCTAATGAGATTTTGAGTCCGCAGCTGAGCTCGACTTTGTGCATTAGGCTGCGCAGCAGAGGGCGTACTGCATCCGCCTGATCTTGTCGGGCGGAATTATGTTTGGTTCCCGGTGTGGCGGGGAGCGCGATAAATTGTTTCCAAGCCAGAGTTGGCATCGGATGGCCGCGATGGCCTCGGAGAAGGTGACGCGGGTTTGCTGGTACCAGGCGGCGGCGTAGGACAGGGGGTTTGTCGAGAGCAGGTCTGTGGCCCAGAGGCAGACGAGGCTGTAGAGCCCGCAGAGGACGGGGGGGGGGTCGTGCGATCGCCGCGTGTGACCACGGGCGTTGTGTTTCGCGCCCGAGATGGGCGCGCAGTTCCTGGAAGGTGACCTCGCCCTGCCCGCGCCGCACGAAGGGGGCGAGGATCTTGGCCGGCGCCATGTGGGTGTCGGTGCAGAAGCACGCCTGCGGGGCGCGCGCGCCTTCCGGGTCGCGCACCCGCACCCATCGGATGGCCTGGGGAGGGGTGCCGGGACGATACCAGAGCGCGGTATCGGAGATGATCTGGAGTGTCTTTTCCTTCGAACTTCCGTACCAGCGCGGAAGCGTGAGGCTTGGCCAGCGGGCAGCGGGGTCGTCAAGGCGGGTCTGGAGCTTGGGCAGGGGCGGCCCCTTTTGCCGGGGTCGACCGCGTTTGTTCGGGGCGCGCGGCGGCGGGGGCGCGAAGAGGTTGGCATCGAGCCTCAGCCTGCTGATGAGGGTTGCGCGCTGTCCGAGGCGCCAGGCGAGTTCGTGGGTTCCGAAACTGCTGTCGGCGACGCAGACGCTCGCGCGGTGCGGGACCCAGCGAAGGAGTTGACGCATGCCCTGTCGCGCCCAGGCGGTGAGTTGCTTGTGCCGCCGGCCTTGCCGGGCGGCGAAGCGTTCGGACGGGGCCAGGATGGTCAGGAAGGGCAGGGCCCTGATGCCCGGCGCCCAGGGCAGCGGGACAAGCCGCATGAAGCTGAGCCAGCGCCGCCCGCGGGTCTTGACGCAATGGCCATGGCGGGAACGCACCGGGTCGCGCTAGATGCCGCGCGCCTTGAGACGCGCGCCCCAGCGGCGCTCGATGGTGTCATCGAGCCCGCTGATGATCGGTCCCTGCCCGGCAAGCCGCGCCACCAGCACGCGCACGAGCCGGCGTGAAAGGTCACGCGGGTCCCAGCGGGCGCGATTGAGAACCTGAGGGTCGGACGAGAAGGTCTCGCACAGCGCCCGCCCGGTCACCCGCAGGCAGGCCGACACGGTGCTCTTGCCCGGCGCCAGCCCCGCTCCCATGACCAGCCCCGCCCCCCGCCGCCAGGTCGGGGAGGAGAAGGCGCCTCGAAAGGGCTCCCGCCAGTCGATCAGGAACGGCGGAACCGGATCGCCGCTGGCGCTCGAAGGGTCGTCGCAATGTGTCATGACGACCGTCGGATCCAGAAGCATCCGGCAGGCAAGGGCGCCCGCATGCGACCGGGTGAATCAGCAGCGCGGCAGCGACAGAAGCCCTCCCATCCGCTATCACTGCTTCATGGCCGCCTCCGACCCCTGTCTGGCGCGCATCGAAGCGGTCAACAAATCCAGGGGCGGGGGCGGGACGGTCACCCAGGGGGCGCGGCGGCTACAATCTGTATCTCACGGCCCCGCAGGCACCGATCGCAAGGCTCCCGCCGACAGGCTCAGGGGACACGATGAGGGGGCGCTACTGGTCCTGGCGCCAGTCCTGGCAGGACGGCGGAGACATGGGGGGCCTCGTGCTCCCGCTCGAACAGGCCCTCGACGAAATCGCCAAAAACGAGATCTTCTGGACATGGACGTGAGGTAATTTTGTACAAAGTCGAGCTTATTACCTGTTCGCGCATCTTACCACAGCATCATCTGTCGATATATTTTCTTCTCATCGATACGTTATGGTGACGTGTTGACGAGATCGACATATTGGGAAAACGGCCCGGCATGAGCAGGATACCTGGACATGACCTTCGATCCCAAGCGTCCCTTCGATGACCTTCCGAACCTGCCGCCGGCTTCGGAAACCGAGACAACGGCCATTCTCCGGAGTTGCATCGCTGCGCGCGCGGCCCTAGCTGATCTCCGGGTCTCCAGACAGATGATCCCGAACCAGGCGATACTGATTCATTCGATCCTCCTGCTCGAAGCTCAGGCGAGTTCCGAGATCGAAAACATCGTCACGACGACGGACCGACTGTTCCGTTATGCCAACGACGCGGCGGGTCAAGCCGATCCTGCCACCAAAGAGGCTCTGCGCTACCGCACCGCCTTGTACCGGGGCTTCGAGATGCTGAAGCGACGGCCGGTTTCGACCGCCGTGGCGGTCGAGGTCTGTCGAACGATCAAGGGTGTAGATCTGGATATTCGCAGCACGCCGGGAACAGCGTTGAAGAATGACGCAACCGGCCAGATCATCTACACGCCGCCAGAGGGAGGGGAGATGCTCCGCAGCAAGCTGGCCAATTGGGAGCGCTACCTTCACGAGGCCGAAGAGATCGACCCACTAATCCGTCTTGCGGTCATGCATTATCAGTTCGAGGCGATCCACCCTTTTGTCGACGGCAACGGTCGGACTGGGCGCGTGCTGAACCTGCTCTATCTCGTCGACAAGGGCCTGCTCGACCTTCCCGTCCTCTATCTCAGTCGGCACATCATCTGGAACAAGGCACTGTACTACCGGTATTTGCTTGAAGTGACGACCCAGCAGGCCTGGGAAACGTGGATGCTTTTCATTCTGGAAGCCGTCTGAACGACGGCTGAATGGACCATCACGAAGATCCATGCGATCCGGGAGCTTCTCGACGAGACAGTGACTGCAATGCGACAAAGGATGCCGAAGATCTACTCTCGGGAGTTGGCGGAACTGATCTTCGTGAATCCCTACTGCCGGATCAGTGATGTGGTCAAGGCGGACATCGCTAAGCGTCAAACGGTTGCCGTCTACCTGAAAGCCCTAGCCGCCGAAGGGGTCCTCCAGGAAATCAAGATGGGACGCGAGAACCTTTACAGCAACCCGCCGCTCCTGGCCCTTCTGTCAGAGCATGCGTAACAACGGGCGATGTGGCAGCCTCAGCAATGCAGGACACTCCACTCTTGCACTCCCGGCGGGGCCACCATCCGGCGCACGGTCTCAAGCATTCCGCACTCTTGGAATCGGACAAGACCAGCCCGAGTACCCGGTCAGGTCAAGGAAGTCGGCTTCGGGAAAACGAATGAAGCGCCGAACGTTTGTAGCCGACAGTGGACAAACGACCCGCCCTTCGTAGTCTTCCGCCGATTGTGATGACTGGCCTCGTCCGGTGAGGAATCGCCGAACTCTCCTCAGCCCTGGTCTTCCATGCGGAGCAAAAATCGAGAATAGGGCATATTTGCCTCGACGAGGCATGGGGTCCCGATGCGGTTGATCGCTCGCGATATCATCGGGTTGTCTCCATGCGAGTTGTAGAGCGCTTCGCCGCCCGGTGACGGAAGATCTGTCCAATTCGGTCTTCGCCTGCTCTTCCCGGAGGGTAAAAGCAAAACCAGACCCTGCCAGCGCACCTCTCACCGTCCGCTTGATTGTGGGAGTACCAAAGCGCTATCTCGCAAGGCAATCGGTTTCCACGACAGCGTTTCTCCGGCGCGGGAGTATCTCGCCATCGGGCAATTACATACCGTTACGGGATATTTCCGAGCTCTCTTCATCCGTAAGCCGTGGGCAATGCCAACTTACGATCCCGCGGGGCTGCAATAGATTTTCCAATCTGCCTAGAGCGTCACCGAACATTGGGGCCGGAACAATGCCTTGCTTGGTTTCCCAGCGCAGGAACATATCGAAATGATTTTCTAGAAAGGTATGCAGCTTTCCAGGCCATGCGGCCGCGTTGTCCACCTTAATTTGCATCAGAGCGAAAATCCTCGTCACTATACCAACGACGACTATGGCAAGGGTCTGTCGTACTCGTTTTCCAACGCCTTCAAGGCGGCCGGCTGCAAGGTCGTGCGCTGTTCCGGCCGCCTTGAAGGACGGAGAGGCCGATTACGCGGCGGGGGTCGGTGCGCTGTATATAATATATAGGCGCGGCATACAGCGACGGGGGTGTCTGGTCGCGGTGGCGGGAATACCGCTTCAACGGCCACGGCGGCAATGCCGAGCTAAGGAAACTGCCCGAAGATCACAGCTTGGACTATTGCCGAAAGCATTCCGGTGTTACCGGCACCTACTTGCGACGACGGACGATGGTTGACGGGGTAGCGATCGCCTGCTGCCTTAGGCGTATGAGGCCGGTCGGGATCAAGGTGCTGAACAGCCGGTTGAGCGAGTCCGTTCGGCTCCCTGCGTCGGGAGAAACGACTTGGTGACGGGTCGCGACCGAGTGGTGGCATAACAATCCCAGTGATCGGATGGACCGGGGCTGTCGGGATCTGGTGAGTCGGCGGGACTGCTCGGATCTCATCTGCTTCGGTTGCCCCGTCCCGTGCGGCCGCTTCGGTCGTCGTGGTCGGTGGGCCGGCGTGGTCCTGACTTTTGTGACCCTGTTGTTCCGCTATGTACGGTCTTGGCCGAGTGTAGCGCGGAGTTCATGTAAGCTACTGATTAGTAACGCTTTACGACAATGAACAACTGCGGACTGTACGGGTGCAAGCAGGACGGTACAGGCATCCCGTACGACCTCTCGTTTCACGGACAAACCGTCCGGCGGTCTGTCTGGAGGGAGCGTCTGAGGAGGCATCGCCGTCTAAGGGCCAAATCTGGACGAGCATGGTCGGAGCCGGCGTCAAGGCCGCAGCCCCGCGAAGCGGGGTCGGAGTGGAGAGCCTTGACGCCGGCGAGCACGTGCTGATGCTGGCTGGCTCGACGATGCCGCCGGTGACCACGGCGCGGTGGTGTCGCCCGCGTCGTAGCAGTGGCGGTCATCATGAGCTACGCTGAACGCGCCATGACGCCGTACGAATTCATCGCCAAGTGGCGCGCCGTCGAGTTGAAGGAACGCTCGGCCTCGCAGGAGCACTTCATCGACCTGTGCCGGCTCCTCGGTGAGCCAACACCGGCCGAAGCCGACCCGACCGGCGAGGCGTACTGCTTCGAGCGGGGCGCTCGCAAGGACACGGGCGGCGACGGCTGGGCCGATGTCTGGAAGCGCCATCACTTCGCTTGGGAGTACAAGGGCAAGCGGGCGAACCTGGACGCAGCGTTCGGTCAGCTCCGTCTGTATGCGCTGGCACTGGAGAACCCGCCGTTGCTGATCGTCTCGGACATGCAGCGGTTCCGCATCCGTACCAACTGGACCAACTGCGTCAGCAAGACGCACGAGTTCGGACTCGACGACCTGGTCGACGCGGCGACACGCGACCGGCTCAAGTGGGCGTTCTCGGACCCCGAACGGCTGCGACCGGGCGAGACTTGGCAATCGCTTACCGAGAAGGCGGCGCAGCCGTTCGCGACGCTCGCGCAGTCGCTCCGCGAACGCGGCCATGACCCGCACGTGGTCGCGCACTTCGTCAACCGGCTGGTCTTCTGTATGTTCGCCGACGATGTGGGCCTGCTGCCCAACCACATGTTCACGCGGATGTTGGAGCAGGCGCAGCGCACGCCAGCGCACTTTGCCGACCTTGCCGGTGATCTGTTCCGGGTAATGGCCTCCGGCGGGCGGATCGGCTTCGAGACGGTCGACTGGTTCAACGGCGGGCTGTTCGACGACACGGTGCTGACGCTGGAGAGGTCAGACATCGACACGGTGCTGGCGGCTTCCCGCCTGGACTGGTCGGAGATCGACCCATCGATCCTCGGGACGCTGTTCGAGCGCGGGCTCGACCCCGGCAAGCGTGTCCAACTCGGGGCGCACTACACGGACCGCGACAAGATCATGCTGCTCGTCGAGCCGGTGGTGATCCGCCCGTGGCTCTCCGAATGGAATACGGAGAAAATGGAGATCGCCGCGGAGTTGGAACGGGCGGCGACGGCCAAGTCACCGGCGACCCGGACGAAGCGGCGGAACGAGGCGGAGCGGCGGTATCGGGCGTTTCTCAATCGGCTGCGAGCGTTCACGGTGCTCGACCCGGCGTGCGGCTCGGGCAACTTCCTGTACCTCGCCCTCCAGGCGCTCAAGGATCTGGAGCACCGGGTGCAGTTCGAGGCGGAGGCGCTTGGCTTTCAGCGGGCGTTCCCGGAGGTCGGCCCGGCCAACGTCAAGGGCATTGAGATCAATCCGTACGCGGCGGAGCTGGCCCGCGTGTCGGTCTGGATCGGCGAGATCCAGTGGATGCGGCGCAACGGATTCTCGGAGGCCCGCGCCCCGATCCTGAAGCCGCTCGACACCATCGAGTGCCGCGACGCTATCCTGAAACCCGACGGTATGGAACCGGACTGGCCCGCGACGGACGTTGTGATTGGGAACCCGCCATTCCTCGGCTATTCGCCGCAACGAGAGACTCTGGGCCACGAGTACACCGAGGCTATGCGCCGCCTCTACGAGGGTGCGGTTCCCGCCTTCGCCGATCTCGTCTGCTACTGGTTTCACAAGGCTGGCAAGCTCGTGGCCGGCAACAGGATCGCCCGCGCTGGCCTCGTCGCCACCAACTCGATCCGTGGCGGGCGAAACCGCGCCGTACTTGACCGAATCGTACAGGACAGTATCGTCTTCGACGCTTGGTCGGATGAGCCTTGGGTTGCGGACGGTGCCGCGGTGAGAGTGTCGCTGATCTGCTTTGGAGCGCAGCGTGCCGGACTCGTCAAGCATCTGGATGGGGGCAAGGCTTCCCGTATCAACGCTGACCTCACGGCGTTGGGCGCGGACATGACGACGGCAACAAGGCTGGCTGGCAACCGCGGCGTGGCCTTCATTGGCGGCATGAAGAAGGGGAGCTTCGACATTCCCGGAGACCTCGCACGCAAGTGGCTCCGCCTGCCCGCGAATCCGAACGGCCGGACGAATGCGGACGTTCTAAAGCCGTGGATGAACGGCATGGATTTGACCCGTCGATCTGCCGGGAAGTGGATCGTCGACTTCGGACACCGCATGCCGGCCGGCGAGGCGGCATTCTACGAGACGCCGTTCGAGTACGTCATGGAACATGTGAGGCCCATCCGAGAGCAGAACCGGCGCGACGACCTGCGGCTGGCGTGGTGGCGGCATGACCGATCCGGCCAGACGATGTTCGAGCGACTTACAGTTCTTTCGCGCTACATCGCGACGGCACGAGTTGCCAAGCACCGTCTGTTCGTCTGGGTTGATGCGCGTGTCTGTCCCGACGGCCAACTGGTGGTGGTCGCTCGAGACGACGACACGACCTTCGGCATCCTGCACAGCCGGTTTCACGAACTCTGGTCGCTCCGGCTCGGCACCAGTCTGGAGGATCGTCCGCGCTATACGCCGAGTACGACGTTCGAGACGTTCCCGTTCCCGCCCGGATTGACGCCGGACATCCCCGCGAGCGAGTACACTACCGTCCCGCGTTCAAAGGCTGTAGCTCTGGAAGCGCAGCGGCTGGTCGAGTTGCGCGCCCGCTGGCTCAACCCGCCGGAGTGGGTCGAGTGGGTGGACGAGCCGGTGCCGGGCTACCCGAAGCGGCCTGTCCCGCGCAACGAGGATGCGGCGAAGGCGCTTAAGGAGCGGACGCTGACGACCCTGTACAACGCCCGGCCGCAGTGGCTGGCGGACGCGCACGCGGCGCTGGACGCGGCTGTGGCGGCGGCCTACGGGTGGCCTGCCGATGTGTCTGACGAGGACGCTATCGGCAAGTTGCTGGAGATGAACGTACAATCGGTGTCAGGATGAATGGCTGCGGCGTGACCGTCGATGCAGCCGTGAGCTAATATCAGGTGCGGGTTCGGAGGCAGCCCTGCGCACACATTCATTTGTCGTCATCGTCGTGCTCCTCGCGTCCCTTGGCTCGGTGCAGCCGGGTCGACAGGGTCGAACGAGGCCGCGGGGACGCTCTCCTGGCCTGGCTTGACGGTGGGCACCGGAACGGTGGTGATCGCCCTACGACGTAGACGATTATCGATAACCTCAGTCGGTCGAGAATCGGATCATCCGTGAGCTGGGGCGGGGTTTACGGCCCGTACACGGGCCGTTGGTTCGCGAGCAAGTCCGAGCCCGACATCGAACACATGGTGGCCCGGTCCGAGGCGCACGACAGCGGCCTGTGCGCCGCCGATGCGGGAACGCGGCGGAAGCTCGCGACGGGTCCGCTGAACCTGACGCTGGTAGGACCCCCGAGTGAATCGATACGAGAAGGTCGACCATGACGTGGCCGAGTGGCTTCCGGCGCAGAATCACTGCTGGTTCGCGGCTTGGGTGAGCGCAGTCCGGCAACGCTGCGGACTGAGCATCAAGCGGCGTGAGGCGGACGCACTGGACCGGGTTCTCGCCGAGTGTACGACGACGGACCTGGTAGTGTTCGGCCGCGGCTTGATGCCTTCGGCGGCGGCTCCGGTTGCCGTCGACTCGGATGTGGTCGCCGCGTGGGACGATAATCGCAACGACCACATCAGTTGCGCGGAGGCCCGTGGGCATAGCATCGCGCCGGTGACGCACGATCACCCTGCGTATCTGTTTATGCGGGATGGCGTCGGTGACGGCATGGTCTGCGAGTCGGGGAGTGGCTGCCGGTTGCCGACTCGGGCGTCTCCTGCTGACGGGGGCGGGTGCGATCCGTATCCGAGCTGTACGGCGCTCAGGCGGGATCATCCCGGCGGCGTTTCGCGTGGTCACTGTGCATATCAACGTCTGATAGACCGCGACAACGATGGGCGAGCGCGTGAAGGGTAGGGTGCCGGAGCAACGTGTGGGCGTCCAAGGCTGCTCGTTGCTTGGGTGATTCGGGTTGCGGGGTCTGTTTTCGGCGCCGTCGGACAAGAGCCAGATGTGGGCGTGCGCGGAGTCGGCGTCAAGGTCTTCAGCCCGCGGAGCGGGTCGACGTGTGAGCGTCGAGCCCTTGACGGCGGGGAGCACACGCGGATGCTGACGTGTCCGCCGATGCTGCCTGTGATAGCGCCGGTGCCGTGCAGCGGTTCTTCGGCATCGGCTCGTCAGTGGCCGACAGCCGGCCCCGCGGGAGAGCGGGGTTGACGTCGGGAAGGTTCATGGACGGCCTCCAGAGTTGGCTCATTGCCCTATCCGAATTGCACGATAGGGCACACCAGAGCACGATAACCACCTGAAACACATTGATTTTCAGAATCCTCTCTCCGAAATCCCTATCCGAGAATACGCCCGAATTTGCCGCGAAGTGCTTACGCGGTGCTTACGCGAAAGTCGGATCCGACAGGGACTGGAACCATGGCAAAGATCACCAAGCGGGTCGTCGATACGGTCGAAACCGGGACCAAGGACTACGTCATCTGGGATGATGAACTCCCTGGGCTTGGTCTTCGCGTCTTCGCGTCCGAGAAGCGGAGCTACGTAATCCAGTATCGTTCACGAGAGCGGTCGCGTTGCTACACGATCTGCCTCCATGGCGTATGGACCCCGGAGACCGCGCGTCGTGAGGCTAAAGCGCAACTCGGCCGGGTTGCTCAGGGGGAGGATCCTGCAGAGGAACGAGAAGAAAATCGGAAGGCGCCCACTATCAAGCAGCTCTGCGAGCAATACATCATCGATATGGAAGCTGGTCTCATCCTTGGGAAAGGCGGTTGGCCGAAGAAGGACGCCACCATCGCCACCGATGTCGGGCCGTATCTGCAGGCACGTCATTCCCTTGCTCGGGACAAGGCGTATGCGGGACATCACCAAGCCGGACATGAACAACCCGATGAAGGGCATCATCGCCGACAAGACTCTCGTGACCATGAAGACCGAAAAGCTCCGCGGCGGCCGCGGGACCGCGATCCGAACGATGGGTCTGTTCGGCGGTATCTTCTCATACGCGGTCGAGGCCGGGGTGATCGAACACAACCCGACGTATGGTCTCCGCAAACCGAAATATCAGGTTCGTGACCGTCGGCTCAGTGAAGCCGAGTATCGGGTCTTGGGTCGCATTCTCCGGGAGGCGCAGAAGAGCGACCACTACCGCATACACGCCGACATCCTCAGGCTGATCGCGCTGACAGGCTGTCGTCGCGGGGAAATCGTCAGTCTCAAATGGAGCGAAATCGACCTTGAGGGGAGCTGCCTGCGACTGGTCGATAGCAAGGAAGGCTCCTCAGTTCGTCCTGTCGGATTACCTGTCGTGGAGTATCTTGAAGGTGAACGCCAACAACGGACGGGCACGGACGTTTTCCCCGGCAAGGGCTTGGACAACGCCGTCGGAACTTCCCGTAGAGTTGGAAGAAGCTGTTCAAGGACACGCGGCTCTGGGGCGTCACACATCATGTTCTGTGGTACAGCTTTGCGAGCATCGCGAATGACCGGGGCTTCACTGAAATTACGATCGCCGCGCTGATTGGCCACTCCAAGGGATCGGAACCTGTCAACAAGAAGGAGACATCTGTTTGTTGCACTTAAGGTGCCACCTCCAGTGTAGTGGTTGGGCCTGGCGGGTCATCCAGCCCTGCTCAGGGGGCTGGTGGCTTCGGTCTCCCGCGCCCGAATCGTTCCGGGTTGTGCTGCCCGGCTTGGCGCAGGGGGCTCTCGCGTTTGGCCAGGCTCTGCGGAGGGTGCCCATGGGGGACAGCCTCGGGAGGAAGCAGCGCGATTTCGACATGCCGATGCGAAGCAATAACGATCACGGAAAAGCGCTACTTTTCGGCAGTGTATTTCCACACCCTATTCTTGTTTGCGATCACAAGAAGCCGCAAATACCTCATCCAGCGTGAGGCGGAGGATACGGGCAGCGTGTAGGTCGAGATCACCGAGTACATCTCTGACCTTTTCACCAATGTCTCGCTTAGTTTCTTCTCAGCTTCGACACGCAGGGATTGATAAGCGCGCTGGAAGCACAATGATCGGCAGTGAACTTTGCCGAATCGAGCAATAAGGTATCTCACAGATAGATCGAAGGATGCAGCCCATCCCAGATAGGTCTTTCAACGGTACGCCCTCGAACTGATTCTTTACAATGCTCTAGCTCTGGCAGCATGGGGCATGAGGAAAACGCTCAACTCCTCTACAACATCGTCTAATTTACCAGGACTTATTGAAAGGCCTTCAACAAAGGCGCGCCACTGCTGCTGTTTCTGTTCGTCCGCCGCAAATGCCGGGGTGAGCGCATCGGGCAGCTCGGTCGGAATCGCCGTCTCGCGCCGCGCAAAAGTGGCGTCGATCGCCTGCGCAAGCCTGTCATCATCGAAGCTGAATGATCGGCTGAGAATCCAGATGTCGTAAAAGTCCTTCATCCGGCTGTTCGCCCGGCCCAGCCCCACCATCGCCTGGAATTTCTCGGCGATGACGGTCTCCCGCGCATAGGCGCGCAACCTCGGCGCGGGGAGGTCGAGCATGGCCGGATAGTCGACGACTTCTACCCCAGGCTCCAGCGCATCGCCAAAACCGATGTCGATTGTCAGATTGATCCGGGCGCCGCCGACCGAGGCGATGGCGCGCATCCGGAGACCGCCATAGTCGAGCTCTTCGCGAATGCGGTCGACGCGCAGCGTATCCGCATCAAATACAACGCCGTCTTCGACCTCTTGAGACAGGACATCCCGGAATGTCGCCAGCATCGCATCTTCGCTCGGGTCACCGAAACCCAGCAGATCGAGATCGCGTGTGCCGCGGTGCGGATCGTCAAACCAACTCATCATCAGCATGGCGCCTTTCAGCACGAAGCGATCAGCATGCGGCGACTGGCTGAGCCGGAACAGAAGTCGCTCCAGCGCGAAGCGCGTGAGCACGAGATCGAAGCTCTGTCCGTTCGCCTTGGAGAGCTTGAGGAGCCGCGCACGCACCGAGGCGCCGATATCCTTGATCCCCTTAGCCATTGGCGGTCAACGCCTCCAGATAAGGGCGGATCACCGTTCCGACTCCGCCTGTATCCGCCGCCCTCACGATCTCTGCCGGCGTGACTTTGCGTTGGCGCAGGGCTTCCTGCAGGCCTTCCAGCGCGACAGAAAGACCGATCTTGCTGCGATGTCGGAAGCAGTCGGCAATGGTCTTCGCGACATCGAACACCTTCACCGATACGCCTTCGATCACATGGGTCTCGACGCTGTCGGCAAGCAGATCGTCCGAGAAACGCAGCACACGGATCGGCATGTCGCTCGGTTTCGGCGTCCAGTCGTTCCGGCCGATCGCCATCCACACCTTCTTGGGAAGCTGGTCCGTGAGTCCATGAAAGGCGAGTGCCGAGACGAGGCAGATCACCCCCTTGGGGAAACGCTTGGCAGCCTCGGCGAGGCTGTGGTTTGCGTCGAGATCTGCATCGGGAAGCTGGTAGAGCCCGCGCGCCAGGCGGATCACCTCGCCATCCTTCTCCATGCGGCTGACCGTTGCAGCAGTGACGCTGGCGTCTCTGAGTTCCGCAAGGCGCAGAATCCCACGCGCCGCGAGGAGATCGCGGGCAATCTCGCGCTGGGATCGGGTCTGGGGCATTGATATGTATTCTTTCACTTCAGTATCCACAGTGCGAGGTTTTGTATCACATGAGACGGTGAAGGAAAAGATAAAGCATTGGTAAAGTCGACTACTAGGCTCTGATCCAGGCAGCAAGGAAGGGGGCGTCACTCTACGGGCCGGGCTGTCGGCGGAGCGGAAGCCCCACATGGGTCTTCCCTCTCTTGGGCTTCCATCCCTGACGCGGGCGTCCCGGAATTCCCGCAGCGCCAGGGTTCTCCGTTTGCGTGGGTACAAGAGAGTAAGAGTTCTGCGGCTTTCGCCGTGACGGATTTGGATGTCGAGAGAGGCTCCCGGCCGGCCTGTCGCGGAGATTGACCCGTGACGAACCTTGAAACCCTGGACGTCCAGCGTGACGCGAGCGGCGGCTACAAAGTCGATGTATCACGCAGAGAGCGGATCGGCCGTGTCTCCTCGGAATGGTTTTCGCGGCTGGACGACGAGCGCTACCTGTCCCTGTCGGAGCTCTACGTGTTTGTGAAAGGCCGCGCTGAGCGCAGCCGCACGCGGACGGCCGAGAGGGTCGCGAGCCGCGTCGAGGCGCATCGCGACGAGCCGGAAAACCTAGCGCTCATCCTGCCCGACACCGACGCGCCGGTGGCGCCGACCCATTGGAGCTTCGGCCAGCTTGCGAGCTTGGTCAGCGCGCCGGCGGCTTATCTGCGCCAGCTTTCAGCACCGCCCGCGGGCATCAATCCGCAATACGGGCTCACTTCGCACCGCGCCGAGCAGATCAAGACGCTGGAGACCGAGGACGGGCGCACGGAGTTGCGCGCCGTCACTAGGCAGGACTATGGCCGCATCTACGGCCACGAACTCGTCGCCGCCGTGGGAAGATCGCAGGCAACGGAACCGGCGATACGCGCTGGAAAGTGCCCGGCCCGCTCGCCTGGTCGAGCGGCGTCCATAACACGATGGTCGACATCACCAAGGACACGACGACGATCTACGCCTCGGACCGCGATGTCTTCCTCTTCCTGGTCGATGACATGAACCCGATTGAGGCGGGCAAGCTGCCGGACGGATCGCCGGACCTCTATTTCCGGGGCTTCTATTATTGCTGGAACTCGGAGGTCGGGACCAAGACGCTTGGCATCGCCAGCTTCTATCTCCGCGCCGTCTGCCAGAACCGTAATCTCTGGGGCGTCGAGGACTGCCAGGAAACCAGCATCCGGCATTCCAAATACGCCGCCACTCGCTTCGCGTATGGGGCGGCACCGGCGCTCACCTGCTTCGCCGACTCCTTGCCGCGGCCCTTCAGCGAAGGCATCCGTGCAGCCCGCGAGCGCATCGTCGCCAGCCGCGATGACGATCGCACCGACTTCCTCCGCAAGCGTGGACTCTCCAAGGCGGAGACGGCCGGGATCGTCGAGACGGTCCTGGCCGAGGAAGGGGAAGGCCCCCCGAGTCCGTGTTCGACTTCGTGCAGGGTATCACCGCCGTCGCCCGTTCGAAGCCTCAGCAGGATGTCCGGCCCGATATGGAGGGCAAGGCGAAGAAGCTTCTGGAGCGCGCGGCCGTGGCTGCAACCGGGGCTCTGCCTAGCTGGTTCGTCGCTTCCTCAAGAGGAAGAGGCGGGCCGGGTTTTTCGTGACGGGTTTGGAGGCCGAGAGAGAGGCTTTGACCAGCCCGTCGCGGAGAACTGACATGACCAAGTCTCAGAAGATCGCCCTCAGCGCCTCGCGCGACATCCCCTTCAACAATCTGGTGCTGAGCCAGTCTAATGTCCGGCGCATCAAGGCCTGCGTCTCGATCAAGGATCTGGCCGAGGACATCGCTCGGCGTACGCTTCTGTCCTTGATCACCGTCCGACCGGGGGCTGGGCGAGGACGGCGCGGAAACCGGTATGTTCGAGATCCCGGCCGGCGGACGCCGCTATCGGGCGCTCGAACTGCTGGTGAAGCAAAAGCGCCTGAACTGCACCGCGCCCGTGCCCTGCATCGTGCGCACGGACGGCCTCGCCGAGGAAGACAGCCTCGCCGAGAATGTTCAGCACGCGCCGCTTCATCCGCTGGACCAGTTTCGCGCCTTCCAGGCGATGCGGGAGAGGGGCAAGAGCGAAGAAGAGATCGCGGCGGCCTTTTTCGTGTTAGCGAACGTGGTCAAGCAGCGGCTCAAGCTCGCCGCCGTCGCACCGCTCCTCAATGCCTATGCCGAGGAAGAATTGACCCTCAATTAGCTCATGGCCTTCACGGTCAATCCCGGTCATGAACGGCAGGAACAGGTTTGGGAGTCGATCACGCGGACCTACGCGAAACAACCTTACGAAATCCGTCGTATGCTGACCGAAGGCGCAGTCCGTGCCTCCGACCGTTGGGCGCAATTCGTCGGGCTCGACACCTATGAGGCAGCCGGCGGCGCCATCCTGCGCGACTTTTTCCAGTCCGATGACGGCGGCTGGCTCCAGGATGCAGGCCTGCTCCTGAATCTCGTCGACGAGAAGCTCGAACTGGAGGCCGACACAATCCGCACCGAAGGCTGGCAATGGATCAAGGTCGGCACAGACTTCCCTTATGGCCTGTGCCGGATCATCGGTGAGACCGAGCCGATGAGTGAGGAGGAGATCGCGAGCTTCCATGCGCTCAACCCATGTTTAACGAGATTCCGCCGATTCTGGTCCGGAATCGCCGATTTCAGGGGTTTTGAGCGAAAAATTCCTTAGAGCTTCGGGCGATTAATGTGGTACATAGCCTGCGTCTGTGAGGTCGTGCCAGCCTTCGCGAGGCTCGAAGAGGCGGCAGAGGTCGCCCCCGGCGCGTCACAGGGCGTCCGTCCACCTATGCGGGGCAAACCGGGGCGATCCCGGTCGCCCCCGGCGCGTCACAGGGCGTCCTGCAGCGCGGCGAGTTCTTCCTGGAGGAGGGCCGGTCGCCCCCGGCGCGTCACAGGGCGTCCTAGGGGCGCGCCGTTTCTGTTCTCAGCAGGGTCTTGCGTTGGGCGAACGCCAGCTCGAGGGGATGGAGAGCGGGGAAGTCTCTGGGCAGGAACTTAAGCCCTGACCACCAGGGTGACCGCTTCAAGTAAGAATAGAGTGCTTACTGCCGCCCAGTTGTCGCGCATCTCCTTGACGAGATCAAAGAAATCGGAGCTTCGCGTTACGTCCGCTCGAACGGGGAACTCCAGCCCGCTTGTGAGCGCCTGATAAACCGTCGAAGGCTTGGCGGGATCCGCCGCTTTTGGGTCCAGTTCAAGCGACGCTGTGACCCAACCGTCGCGCAGCGCCACCGACTTCACGATACCCAGTTGATGGGACTTGCCGGATCCATAGTATCCTATGTATATGCGACCGATTCCGGTCGAGGGTGCGTCGTGAAGAAGATGGGCGACCTCACCAGCAATCTGTTCGCCGCCGATCGTGAGATCAACTCTCCGATGAGACGTTCGCGGAGTTGCGGACCCGATTCTCCCGCCGGGAATCCGACCGGTACATCAGCCGGAACATGCGGACGATGTAGATGGCTTGGGTCGAAGCGGCCTCGGAATGGACCTCGATCGCCGCCGCGAGGCTTGGGTGCTGGGCCCGGAGGACGACAGGTTGCTGGGGGCGGCCCTGATGGGTGACGCGGACTGCTTGATAACGGGGGACCGCGATCTCCTGACAATATAGCCACTTCATCAGATTACCGCCCTGACGTCAACGGCGTTCCTGGACGGCCTGAAAGGCCGGTAGTGTGCCCCGGCGATGATCGGACAGAGGACCGCGACCGCACGGTGCTGCTGGTGCACTCGGCGATATGGCTTCTGGCCGCCCTTCCCTGTGACAACGAGAATCCCTGGGTGATCGTGGACAAGACGTCCAGGCGCTCAGCGACGGGCTCCGACTGAAATTGACGATTGGCGTGAGCAGGTTCGGGACGTCACTCCAGAAGCGGTCGCAAACCGGGCCGAGGGGGGGTGATCGGGACCGGACACAGATATCCCGAGTCGGGTCCGCCGGGCGGATACCGTGGTCCGCCCCAGAGTCTTGCCTTAGACCCGTCCGACAACCGTGTCACCAAGTTCTTTGACGTAATCTATAATTTCTGTCTCGGTGGCACTGAGCGTGAACAGGGCGTCTCCTTTGGGCGGGAAGAGTAGAATCAAACGATCCACGCCCAGGTCCGCATACCGTTTGGCCGTGGCGAGATCGATCCGGCCAGCCGGAGTCACACTGATTTCCAGTGTGCCCAATCCACTCGGGCGCTCGTTCGTTTCTCCGGCAGCCTGCAAACCGTCGAGGCATTTCCGGGTTCCGTCCACATCAAGGGCAAAGCCGTACCAGCCATCGCCGTGTGTCACGGACCGCTGGAACGCCTGGGGGGTCATCCCGCCAAACACGACCGGCGGACCGGGTTGCTGGATTGGCTTTGGGAATGCCTTGACGCCGCTAAAGGAGACAAACTGTCCCTGATAGGACGGGGTGTCCTGACCCCAAATCGCCCGCATGGCCTCCACGTAGTCGAGTGTCCGCGGCCCTTTATGGCCGAATGGGGCTCCGAGGGCGTCAAATTCCGGCTTGAGATAGCCAATCCCCACGCCAAAGATCAGGCGGCCGCCTGACAGGACATCCAGGCTGGCCATCTCTTTTGCTAGGACCAGCGGATTGCGCTGCGGTAGAATAATGATACCAGTTCCCATACGGATGGTCCGGGTCTGGCCAGCCAGAAAGGCAAAGGCGATATTGGGGTCGAGCATGGGGTAGGTTGGCGGTAGGGGCGAGGGCGGCTCCTGCGGGTCCGGTAACACGACATGCTCGCCCGCCCAGACAGATTCAAACCCTGCGGCCTCGGCCGTCTGCGCCACCCGCGCGGATGCGTCCGGTGTGCTGCACGGTCCCATGTTAATGCCAAAGAGTCCGAGTTTCATAGGGCTTCTCCTTTTTTCAGCAGGTGCAGAGAGACATACCCCGAAACGGCAGAGATGAGAAGGTGGGCGAGTCGCGTGCTTCGAACGAGGGCGGGGCGATGAAGACGGCTGGCCAGAACGACGCTTGATAGCCCCCGGCGCCGTGCGAGAGGCCTCCCATGCATTGATCACCAGGTACCATGCTACAGAGAAGGACGACAGGAAGCCGGAGGTTCATGGCCTGTTCCTGTGGACTAACGGAAAGCCGGAATAACCTTGCTGGTAAACAATTCCAAATGGGGTTGAATCCAGCTCGCTGGCAGGCCCGGCGGTAGCGTCCACGAATAATAATGCGTCAGCGGGGTCTCCAAGGCGTAGTCCCGGATCATCTGAATGCAGGTATCCACATCTACCACCTGAAACAGGCCCGATTCGCGCAGTGCGGCGATATCCGGAACTTTTGGAAACAGGGACATGCCGGCCTTTTCCGACCACTCGGCATAGGCGTTGATCTGATAGCGAACGTGTTCGGCTGCTTCGTTCCAGGTCTTGTCCGGGTCTTCGGACGGAATGAGCCAAAAATAGCCGCCCGCGAGACGAATATCCGTGGTGGACTTCCCGACTTTCTCCAAGGCGGCCACATAGCGTTCATACGCCTCTTTCAGCGGGCCGACGCCGATATAGCCGTCGCCATATTTTGCCGCTCGCCGGAGTGCTGGCGGGGTGAAGCCACCGACCCAAATCGGTGGCCGTGGCTGCTGAATCGGCTCCGGGGTGAGTCTGGCTTTGGTCACCGTGTAATATGTCCCCTCAAACGTCAGGGTCTCACCCTCCCACAGGCGGCGAATGATTTCGAGGCCCTCATTCGTGCGGGCGCCGCGCTCTTTGCTCGAGACCGCGAAGCTCTCAAACTCCTCGACTTTGTACCCAACGCCCACCCCCAACTCGAACCGACCGCCCGAAATCACGTCCACCGTGGCCGCGTCTTCCGCCATCCGGACCGGATTGTGAAAAGGCAGGAGCACCACGCTCGTCCCGATATGAATTTTCTTGGTCCGCGAGGCAATCGCGGCGGCAATCGGCAGCAGCGAAGGAGAATAGCCATCCTCGATAAAATGGTGCTCGGACAGCCAGATATCATCAAAGCCGCTCTCCTCTCCCCAGACGATCTGGTCGATGATTTCGTTGTAGAGTTGGTCATAGGGGCGTTTCCAGGCGGGCGGGTTCCGAAAGTCGTACCACATGCCAAAGCGAATTTTCGGATTTCCGTTCTCGTTCATCGGGCTGTCCTCCTTGATAACCGATTGCGTATCTTATGGTTTCAGTGTGAAAATGGAAAGCGGATTCTGCGACAATTTATTCGTCCGGCGGCACCTCTTCGCCCCAGAGAATCCTGGCCCCTCCCGCCTAGTTGACGGGTGGCAGGGTTCTCTGTATAGCGGACGGGCTTCACACAAGAAGGGTACGGGAGAGAATATTCTCTCCTTGAGAAAGGTATTGCATGGCGGACCAGATTGGCTCTGAAACAACCCCTCTCCGTGTCGCTATTTTCGGCTCGGGACCGGCTGGATTCTACGCGGTTGGCGAACTGCTCAAGCAAAAAGATACTGCTATCCGGGTGGACCTGTTTGATCGCCTGCCGACGCCCTACGGGCTGGTCCGAGGCGGAGTGGCACCGGATCATCAAAAAATCAAAGCAGTCATTCGACAATACGAAAAATTTGCCCGTCTGCCTGGCTTCCGCTTTTTCG
Source organism: uncultured Binatia bacterium (SeqCode) (assembly GCA_965116085.1). Lineage (GTDB taxonomy): Bacteria > Desulfobacterota > Binatia > Bin18 > Bin18 > Bin18. The sequence continues at coordinate 529,690 of OZ220487.1, read as the reverse complement.
GAAACGTGACCTTTGGCGAAGACATCCGGCTTGCCGATACCCTGGCACACTACCATCAAGTCCTGTTTTCGACCGGCGCGGAATCCGACCGGCAGCTCGGCATTCCGGGAGAAGACCTAGCCGGCAGCGACCCGGCGACGATCTTTGTTGGCTGGTATAACGGGCATCCTGATTACCGTGATCTCAACTATGATCTGAGCAATGTCGAACGTGTCGCCGTGATCGGAAACGGCAATGTGGCCATGGATGTCGCCCGTATTCTGGCTCGCTCTGTTGAAGAACTTTCAAAAACGGATATCGCCGAATACGCGCTCGAAGCGCTCAAGAAAAGTGCGGTCAAGGAGATCTATCTGTTGGGACGACGTGGGCCGGCGCAGGCGGCCTTCACCAACCCCGAGATCCGTGAACTGACGGAAATGCCAATCACCGATCTGGTCGTCGAGCCGAAAGACCTCGAACTCGACGAAGTCAATGCCGAGTTCCTGGCGCAGGCCACAGAGCCAGTACATCAGCGAAATATGGATATCCTGACGGCCCAGATTCCCAAGGGCGAGGGAACGGCCCCGAGGAAAATTCGGGCGCGCTTTTTTGTTTCTCCGGTTGAACTCTACGGGACCGAGCGCGTCGAGGGCATGAGGCTCGAAAAAAACCGTCTGGTGAAGGATGGGAGCGGGGCGCTGCGTGCGCGCGGAACCGGAGAATACGAGGAACTCCCGAATATTCAGATGGTCTTTCGCTCTATCGGCTATAAGGGCCATCCGCTGAAAGACGTTCCGTTTGACGAGCGCTCAGGGATCATTCCAAATCAAATCGGTCGGGTCATCGACCCGGAAACACAGACGCCTATTGAGCGCCTGTATGTAGCCGGCTGGATTAAGCGCGGTCCGTCCGGAGTGGTGGGCACGAATAAGCCGGACGCGATTGAAACCGTCGGGCTCATGCTGGAAGACCTGCACCAGAGCAAAGTGCCCCATACCATCAACGCTGGCGACGAGGCGATTCCTGCTTTCCTGGCAGAGAAGGGTGTCCACTACGTCTCTTTTGCCGACTGGGAGTATATAGATCGGAGAGAAGTCGAGAATGGAAAAAAAGTGGGCAAGCCACGCGAGAAGATGACGACCGTTGCGGAGATGTTGGCCGCGCTTGATACCCGGACCTTGCAAGCTGCGGCTAAATAATGACAAACCGCCCTGGAAGTGAGTGTAAAGGCTATGAAAGCTATTCGGATACACGAGTTTGGTGAACCAGAAGTATTACAACTCGAAGACATCGCTGGCCTGACCCCTGGAGTAGGTCAAGTCGTGGTGCGCATGCACGCGATCGGAGTCAATCCGGTTGAGACCTATATTCGGTCCGGTATCTATCCCAAGCCGCCGACGCCCTTCACTCCCGGTTCGGACGGGGCCGGTGTGATTGAGGCCGTGGGCGAGGGCGTGGACCGGGTGGCCGTGGGTGACCGGGTGTATCTGGCCGGCTCTCTCAGTGGTACGTACGCCGAACAGGCCCTGTGCAAACAAGAGCAGGTGCATCCGCTTGGCGAACGGGCGTCGTTCGCCCAAGGGGCTGCCGTGTTTGTGCCTTATGGTACTGCCTATCAGGCGCTCTTTCACTGTGGCCATGCCTCACCTGGCGAGACGCTTTTCGTGCATGGGGCCAGCGGTGGGGTAGGTACCGCCGGGGTGCAACTCGGTCGGGCCGCCGGTATGACGGTAATTGGAACCGCGAGTACGGAACGCGGGCGTCAGCTCGTGTCCGAACAAGGCGCGCAGCATGTCCTCGATCATAGTGCCGAGTCGTATCTGGAAGAGGTGAAAACACTGACGGACGGACGGGGCGTTGATGTGATTTTGGAGATGCTGGCTAACGTCAATCTCGACAAGGATCTCGACCTCCTCGCCATGCATGGGCGAGTGGTTGTCATCGGCAATCGGGGCGAGAGGAATCAGGGCACAATAAAGATCAATCCGCGGGCGGCCATGATGCGGGATGCCTCCATCGTCGGCATGACCTTACGCAATGCCACGCCGCAGGATCATGTTCGCATCCACTCAGCCCTTGTGGCCGGCCTAGCCAACGGTACCCTCCGACCCGTGGTCGGACAGGAACTCCCCTTGGCCGAAGCCGCCCAGGCCCACCGCGCCGTAAGCGGGGCGGGCAAGGCCTACGGGAAGGTGGTGCTGGTCCCGTAGGGCTGAATCGTCTCGCTGACAGGGCGATATCTTCCCCTCACACGACCCTCGGGGAACGACGGAATGCTTCGCAACAGCCAACTGGACCCCGGGGGTATGGTGAGCATAATCGTGCTGTTCGCAATGGGATGTCTGCTCACTACTTCTATTTCGAGAAATTCTTATCGTTCCCCCGCACTGATAAGAGATGCTTCGATCTTCGTATGCGGCTCAGCGGGCATGGGAGTGGATTTTGTAACGGGGAACTGCGCCCCACCGAGCGGAGGGCTGTGGTCAGTCCGTATAACTTGCATCCCCCGTTTCACTCCACTGCCCAAACAAACACAGGCGAAATGATTCGAAGTTGTCCGGGTGACGTCGACCTTGTCACAGGACAATGTCTATGACCGTGCCACAGAGGTGACTCGGTTCGCCTTTTCCCTCAGTTTCGCTCTTCTTCTCTACACCAATTGTGACGTTTCCCTTCTGGAGCGGAGCGTCCATGGCCTGATCTGCTCAGTGCCGTCGCTCAGTCTTCGCGGCTCTGCTCCCTGCATCCTGTTGTGAGTGCTATTTGCGATCAGAGCACCAGCCCTATCAGAAAATCAGTGATCGGGAACGATATGCAATGTGGATGTAATGGTACAGTCCGACAAAGGGGCACGACGCTACCGGCCGGCCTATGAGAGCGGTACAACATTGAGCCGGGGGACATATTCAGGATTGTCGAGCTTGACGGCATCTGAATCCCGACTCCCATGGTGTCCGAATTGGCGCGAGAGGTAAGGCGCGCTCGGGTCGAGGCTGACCTCGGCGTAGAGGAGTATGCTCGATTCGCTGCGCGCTCAGCGAACCCGACACATTCAAGGAGAGGTATGGCAAAAAGCATCCATGATCGATCTGTCGGACTTTCTTGATTTCAACGCTATCTTTGCCGGATCAGCCGTCCCGGCGGCACATAGTGCCAATCCCGATTGCAAATCAGAAATCTTTTTCTTTTATTTTCACATAGTTAGTATAGACAATATCTACTAGTACCATGAAAAACACCATGCTCGGGAATTTCCTAAAAAATTCTCTGCTGGAGCTTGCTTCCTGATCTGACGGCCAACCCAACCGGGTCAATAAACAGCCCGCCCCCGCAAGAGCTCCTTCGTCATAGTTAGTTCGAACAGGCGGGAAGCCAAAAGCAGGAAAGTTTCATTTTACAACATCACTGCCAACGCCGCCGCAAATTGTCAGTCGGTTATCAGGGCCACCTTACAGTCGTCCAAGTATGCGAGCCGGGTTTGTCGCGGCGGGCCTACGGTCCGGGGACGCTCGGAATCGAGGCGGGCATCGGAAGCGCGTCGATGCGTCCAGCCAGTCCGTTCGACGGTTTCCGGGGCGGTTCGAGGGGCCGGGCAGCCTGTTTTTTCAATGGCCGACCCCATTTCTTCGCAGGTGGTGGAGGGAAGAGGAGCGCATTCGCCCGGATCTGTTCGGAAATGATTTCGGCATACTGTCGCAAAGGGCGGGCCAAGGGTTCGCTGCGAACATTACAGTCTATCTGGACGTCCTGGAAAAACACCCTTGACCACGCCCGAACAGAGCGCACTCATCGGCGGCAACGAAGAAAGGACATCCGCTTCACAAATCGCGCGGCTTCACCCTCACTCTCTTATTGGATAACGCTGGAGGCCGGGCGCCGTTTGGGCGCGGTCTTCGGTTGACCGAAAACCGACTCGCACATCTCCCTTGCGTCTTCCCGTTTAGGGTTGACAAGTCCGTCTGCAAATCGAACGAGATCTTCATGATGGACGTGATCTCGGCTCATTTGGTTAACTTTGCCAGCCCTGGCGGAGCGTAGCCAATTGGTGCAATATGTTATCTAAAGAAGGACCGGATGTCTCTCATCGAGCCCTACCAAACATACGCGTGGAGAGGAATTTGCGAGAGATTTGTTCGAAATTCAAACGTAAAAGTGATAAATCTGAACCTTGCGGGGCAGGCGAAGCGGCTTTACGTAGAATCGGAAGACCCTGTAGTGGGAGTGACGGATTCCCGTCCCACTACAGGGGCGATACTTGGGCGCACGCTGGGGGAAAGGAGTTGATTATGTCGATATCACAGAAGCAGCTAGGGCAGAGATTAAGGGTTGCCCGTGAGGCGTCGTCGTTTACCCAAGAGCAGGTAGCTGATCATCTCGGCTTGCCACGCTCTGCAATCGCGCAAATCGAACTCGGGAAACGTTCCGTTTCCAGCCTTGAACTGAACAAGCTTGCGCGCCTCTATGGTCGCGATATTCGGGATTTTCTTTCTGGAGATTTTCAGGAAGAGGGGCCGCTTGTGGCTCTCTTCCGCGCTGACGAAGAACTCGCCCAACAAGAGGAAACGATCGACTCTCTACGACAGTGCCTCCAAATTGGCTCTGAGCTTACCAACTTGGAACGCCTCGTTGGATTGGACAGAGAACTCTCGTCCGTAGTGCGTTACAATTTTCCTGCACCCAAGTCGCGTTATGACGCAATTCGTCACGGCGTATCGGTTGCAAAGCAGGAGCGTCAACGAATTGGGATCGGTAGCGCACCGATTGGAGATATCGCTGAATACCTTGAGAAGCAAGGCGTTCGCACTGCCGTTGTGGACTTGCCGGACGCCGTATCCGGATTGACTCTCTTTGTGCCAAATATAGGTGCTTTTGTTGCGGTCAACAGAAAGGAGCCTGTTGTTCGGCGCACGTTCTCATTCGCGCATGAATACGCGCATGTTTTAACGGACCGGGATTCGAAGGGCATGATTAGTCGTGGTAGTGAACGCACCGATCTATTAGAAGTGCGCGCGAATTCTTTTGCCGCGAGCTTCCTCATGCCGGAGGCCGGAGTGAGGAGTTTCTTCGCTCATGTAGGAAAAGGGAGGGAATCTCGCGTATTTGCAGAAACCCCAACTGACAACGAGGACGCGATTGCTCTGGAAGCTCGCAGTAGTTCGAAGGTCGGCGAGATTCACTTACACGACATTGTATTGTTGGCGCGGCACTTCAGCGTCAGCAGAATGGTCGCTATCTACCGCCTGCGAAACCTGCAATTGATTTCGCCAACCGAGCTGAAGCGATTGTTGGAACAAGAGCAGGCGGGGCGCGGGCGTCAACTCGAAAAGCTACTTCAGCTTCCGGAGCCGGCTCATGTCGAAGAAAGAAATCGGTTCCGTCACCATTTCCTAAATCTAGCGCTAGATGCTTTTGATAGAGAGTTGATCAGTCGATCTAAGCTCGAAGAGCTTTTTGCTGTCATTCTGGACGTGCCCAAACCGGAAGTAGAGCTTGAATTGAGCTGCCTAATTGAGTTGGAACATTCGACCGATATCTCGATCCCGACTTAAACAGAGGCCTGTGACCCAGTGCCACAAATTGTCGTCACGGATACAAATGTCCTTATCAACCTAATTCATGTCGACTGGCTCTCAGTGCTTGGCACCCTTGATAACTATGACTTATCGTAGTCGATGAAGTCCTGGCAGAGATAACGCGGCAAGAACAGCAGGATGCAGTGGCAGCATCTCTGCAAGAAGGGCACTTCAGTTCAGTTCGATTGGAAGAGATAGAAAGTCTCAGGCTTTTCTCCGAACTCGTACAAATCATGGGTCGTGGCGAAGCCGCCTCGCTCGCGCTGGCAGTCGTTCGAAGCCATGCCATAGCATGTGACGAAAAGCGAGTTTTTAGACGAGAGGCTATCGCCCGAATTGGTGCTAATCGAATTTTGAGCACGCCGGGCATATTCGTTCTTGCACTGCGACAGGGACTTATTTCGATAGAAGAGGGGGATCGCATGAAGGAAGTCTTGGAAGCAAACAGGTTTCGGATGGCGTTCTCTTCGTTCGAGGAAGTGCTTTGAGCGATGCCCTACCATCCTGCCCTGCTTGACATGCTTCAGCCGCGTTGGTGCGGCTATGCGCGAGAGGCTTTCGCGCGGCAGAGAAATTCCAGGCAATAGTCGCCTGGGTAAAATCGACAATCGCATGAAGGATCACTGCGATTTGCAGGTTCCGACCAATGCTATTCAACTCGGACGGTCGCGCCGTCCAAGGGTGGTCTCGCAGACGCGCCGTAAAACAAGTTGCCCGGAATTTCAACTGATCGTGAGTCGAAGTCTGCGAGCCGCCCTGGATCCCGAATCGAAAGAATGCAGTCAGCATAAAGGGCAAGCTGATCCGAGAGACTGGCCCTTTCTAGTCACTGCGGCGAGAGAAAAGTGCTCGTCCCCTCTGACGTGTAATTTTACGCCATGACCATTCGTCTGCTGCCACGAGAACGATTCAGCCGTCCAGACGGTACAAACTGCGGGAGCAATACTGTCGCAGATACGGACTTAAAGAGAGGCCTGACTGCCCATGCGTCCGAAATCAATTTGGATATTGGAATAGACTTCGTTCAGACTGGAGATGTGCTCCCACGGAACGCCTAAGCCCTCACGGCTGTTCCCCATCATGATGGGTTGCAGGTCTTCTCTGGCAAGGGGCTGGGCATCGGTGAAGAGGAGTACGCCGGCCGCGGTGATCTGCGGCTGGTCGAACGCGATGAATCGGTCGGTTTCCCAGATGGCGTCCTGCATCGTCAGCGTCAGCGTTTTTGTCTCGCCCGGTTGGAAGAATCCGTCGGGTTCCACCTGCATCGTCGGAATCTCGTTTTCCGTATCTGGATAGAGGTCTTGCGTGGCGGGGTTGACGAAGGACAGGTAACTGGTCGTAAACTTGCGCAAGACCACCGCTTGATCCGAGGTGTTCGTGGCTTCGACCTGCATGCTCAGAGCCCGCTCGGTGGTATTATAACGCAACTCCTTGACCTCGGTTTGCACGGCACTCGGGACGGGGAGGCCGGACAGGTCCCACATTCTGGCGGCCTGGTGCGGAATGATCGGCGGGCGACCCGAGTTCGTGACCAATAACCCTCCGACAACCAAGACAATCAGGACGACACCGAAGATACGAGAAGTCCGCCGATCAGCAGGGGTGATTTGTGCTTCATCGACCCCGTTAATCAGCAGGGCGTGACGGACCAGCATCGGCCGTCTGGCCCAATAGCCCAGCCAGGCCAGCCCGAGAATCCCGAACGCGATATGCCAGCCGACGACCCGCCCAAACCCGTAGTGCTCCAGGTCTATGGTCTCGCCGGTCGCCGGAATCTGTATGGTATAGGATGGCGGGGCGTCGCCCGGCACAACGGTGATCCACTTGGCCGGGCCAACCAGCCCGCCTGTCCCGGACAGATTGACCAATGGGTGGACATGATACCGGCCCGGCTCTCGTGCCTGGAGAACCATCTTGAAGTCGTAGATTTTGTCTAACTCGATATGAAACGCGTTCTGGATAAAGCGGTCGTTCACCCAGCGTTCGCGCACGGCGAGTTTCGGACCCGGCACGAGGATACCCACCCACGCCAACTCCGGAGTGGCCAGCATGCGAGGCCAGGATTTCATCACTCTGAACTTACCGGTTACGGTCATGGTCTCGTTGACCGCGATTTGCTTCTGCGAGAACTCGACGTTAAAGAACGAGACTCCACGCATGCGAACAAACGGTTCGAGGTTGTGTTCACCATGCGCTTGGACAAGCGGTGGAGAGACAAACGCCGCCGCACCGAAGCCGAGGGCCAGCATGACGGAGGCCACAATGCTCCGCTGTCCCGCCCCCCGGTGGGGCCGTTTAACCCAGCCAGCGATATTCCTGTTCATCCTTGAATCCCGTCAATCCCGGTCAGGTTTGGCGGAGGACTTTCCGCATCGGCATCACGCCGAGCACTTTCCCCAGGCCGAGGCCAACCCAATATATAAGGGTGCAGGCGATACCGGCCATTAATACGCTGATCCAGATGCGTTGGCCCAGGAAGGCTTGCAGGGTGCCTTCGTCAATCCGGCGTAAGTATTCCGGCGTTTGGGGGCGGATGAAGTAATAGCCCATCAAATCGGCGACGGTAAAGGTTTTGCCAAACAGCGTGACTGGCTGCAGGAAGGGCATGAGCATCAGCCAGTTCACGGGATAAAAGAGAAATCCCCATAAAAATCCGCCGATCAGGCTCGTCACCAAATAACTGCGTGACCACAGGAGAATCAGGTCTAGCGCCAGCGCCATGGGAATCGTCGTGGCTGGCCAGACGAAATTGAGCGGATAGTACTCCAAGCCGTAAAAGCTGAATATCCGACTCAGCCAGGCTCCCATCAAACCAAACACGGCGGTAAACGTGGCTCCCAGTGGCAGGCGGAGATAATGCCAAGCCAGATAGTGGCCCACCACGGTCACCAACAGGGCGGCGCTTGGGCCGGCGATTGGCCACCACAGCTTGTCTTTCCAGTCCACCCAGAAGTCCCAGTCACCCATATAGAGCATACGGCTGATATGGGGGATGACGGTGAAAAAGCCGATCAGCGCCAGGAGCAGGATGACGTCAAAAACCTTGGCCATCCGGTGATGACCGAGCGCGGCGAGCTCTTCGGCCTTCATAACTCCCAACTCCTTCCCGTCTTTTCTCTACTCCCCGCAGGAGAAGAGAAAAAAACGGAGGGCCTCGGCTCCCTCCATCCTGCCTCCTCAAGGGGGGGGGCGGGACGCTAAGGGGGGCCCTGCTCAAGCGGCTCTGATTCACACGGCGTGGTGCGGGTCGCTTGAGGCCTGCCGGGTCATAGCTCCCAAATTTTCGAAGATGCGCGGGACGGTCTTGAAGAGCAGGGCAAACCCGGCAAAAAAGAAATATGTCGCCCAGGCAAACGGAAAATGGTAGGGCTGCACAAACAGTTCTTCGGTAATCCAGCTTGAGTGCCCCAACTCATTGAACGCCACATTGGCGAACAGGAACCAGCCGCCGGCCGGGAACAGCAGATAGCAGATGGGGATGCCTTTCCCCCCTTCACCGACGTAGAGATGGTGCAGGCGGTTATAGGCATACCAGGAGCTTACACCAGTCATGATGATCAACATGGGAAAGGTGTAGAAGAAGAGGGGGATATGGCTGGGGGTAAAGGCCGTATCGCGTACGACAATTTGATGCCACGAGGCGTCTTGCTCGGCAAAATAGCTGACGCCAAAGCCAAATGTGGCTGCCACCGCGACCATGGCCCACAGCTTGCCGATATGGTTGAGTTCGTGCTCGGGGTCGATGCGTCCCAACTCGGCTCTCTGAACGGCACAGGTCGAACAGGGTTTGCGATAGGACACAAAGCCGATAATGGCGGCGGCAATGATGACGATCCACTCAACGTAGAGTAGCCCGAGCCAATACGTCGCAAATTCGGGCGTTGTCGCATCCAGACCGACCGGAAACCACCACTCGCCCTGCCATAGCCTAATGAGAAACAACGACAACAGCCCCAGGCCGGCACCGATGATAAGAAAGCGCATGAACGGCATCTCGCCGCGCGCCGTTTGGCCCCGTGTCCTTATTTCCTCCGGCCGGACCGCATGTCTTTCGGCTGAAGCTGACATAGACATTGCTGCCATCGAAGATCCCTCCCCGTATATTCCCGCTCAGTCCCGAGTCCCCGGTATCGGACAACTCTGGAACAAGGATAATGCGATGTCCAGAACAGCCCCCCATACCACATCTTCTCTAAAACATGCAAATAGGGTTGCGGGTGCTGTCTCTTACGGATTGGGTTGCCTGTCCCCGCCAAGCGTCTCCGGCTCGTGCCAGCGGCGGCTGACGAGCAGTTTCCCACGGTGGTACCGTTTCTTGCGGAAGCCCAGCAGATGGAAAATTTCCAGCACAAACCACCGGGCAATACGGGAGTCGACAATCAGGGTCGCGGTTTGCTCCGGATGTCGGCGTATGCCAGGCAGAAGCGGTAAGAGCCGCTCGATCCGGCAGTGCCGTAGCCATACCGCAAGACGTAGCCAGAACCGTCGGACGGTTCTGGCCAGAAAAAATCCGTCCGTTCCCTGGCCCTGATAGAGGGGCATCAGGATCTGTCCAGACTCCTGGGCCCGAATCTGCCCGTGACGGTCACGGGCCAAGAGTTGGCCACGCTCGACCGGCTGGAAGTTGGTGAAACCGGGTTCCATCACAAAATCGTCACCAGCTTGGATCAGATGGTGATAGCGGATTTCCAACACCGGACAGACCGGCTGCCCGGGTGGCGTCTTGTGGCGAGACGGTTGGTCCCGGTCGCTCGGCCCTGGTGCATCTTGGGGCTGGAGACAGCCGGCGGTTGTCAGGACGCTCCAGATGGCCGCGGTATGGTTCTGCACGGCCTCTGGCGCAGCGTGCTGGCCGCCTTCAAACCCAACGACAACATGCCCCTGCTCGCTCAGATAATTGAGGAGCGTGCCCTCTAGCTGTTCTTCCAGGCCGAGAATGACCGGAGCCTGAAGACCGAACGCGAAGCGGCGGTTGAGCAGGCTATCGCCAATCACCACAAACGGCTGACCCGCGGCAGAGGTGGTATGCAGGTCGAGGAAGACCGCCGGGCCCTGGCGCTGCGCCAGCGCGGCTTCTATGGCCGCGAGGAGCTCCCGCTGTTCCTGCTCCTCCGAGGTTGGCTCAGCGCGTCGTTCCTCCGTCCTTTGTGGACGTTCAGGTCCCCACAGCCGGTTGAAATCCTCGTCAATATACCGGCATCCGCGCGCCAACGCGGCACGGTTTCCGGTCAGGGCAAGCAGCAGGCCCCGGAAGGAAGGCCGCTGAGAGCGTAAACGGTGCAATACCTCCCGCAGCGCAAACACTCCAGCGGGCTCATTGCCGTGCATCCCTCCAATCCCGATGACGAGCGGCCCGGGCGCACCGCCGCCATAGCTGCCGAGCAGACGGGGAAAGCTGAGGGATTGGGTGGCAAGTGCGGGCATCAGTCCTTCCGGGCCGACTGTTCAAGCAGACGGGCTGTTATCCTGAGGATGTCATGCTCGGTCACGATCCCGACGAGCCGCTCGTCTTTGGCCACTAGCAGCGACGCGCTTTTTTCCTGTCGCATCCGGGCGACGGCTTCTCCGAGCGGTGTTTCGGGTGGAAGCGTCAGGGGCTTCGATTGCATGACCTCCCAGACCGGGACCGGCTCGTCATCGGTCGGTCGGACTGTCGGCGCACAGAGACGGAGGACCTCAAAGCACGAGATCAAGCCTACCAGCCTGCCCTGGTCGTCCTCGACCGGGATATGCCGAATCCGTTTCCAGTCCATCAGCTTGGCCACCAAGTCCACTGGTTCATTGGGATGGACAGTGAACAGATCGGTCGTCATACATTCCTCAAGACGTAGCGCGTGCAAGGTATCGCTCCGCCCTTCTTCAATTTGGGCCGACGGCCATTCGTGCACCGGACGTCCCTCCCCTTGTCTGCGGGCGGTTGCTGCGGTCAACGCACTCAATCGCGCCATGTGGGTGTCAGTCTCCCGCATGGCTGCCAATGAGCGTAAGAGCCAGGACGCACCGGTCCGACCGGCCGACACCCGCTGTTCGATCACGTCCAGGTAGCGCTCAATGTCTGCCGAGTTCAGCCCTGCGGTGCGCAGGCCGTGCCGGGCCAGCGGTACCAAGTCCCGGCAAATCAGGTCGCGGGCCGGTACCACCTGTCCGCCGAGCCAGGTAAACTGGGCGTCCAGTCCCATCTGAGCCGCAGCCAGAAAGTTGGTTTCCGCGTGGTGGAAGGGCATTTTTTTGGTAATGTCGCCATAGATGTGTTGCCCTCCCCGGAGTAAACCCAGAAAAAAGGCGGTATTGGCGACTTCATCAACAACACTTGGGCCGGCCGGCAGGACGCGATTCTCAATGCGGATGTGGGCTTTCCCGCCACCCATGCCAAAACAGCCCCTGTTCCAGCGGTACACCGTTCCGGTATGGAGACGGAGGGCTTGCAAGTCGGGCAACCTGCCCTGCTCCAGCAAGCGTAAAGAGTCTTCCTCTGACAAAGTTCCGAGCAGGACCCGAAAGCGGGCCAAATCTTCCTGGATGAGTTCGAGTATCGAGTGGTCTACCCACTGCTGGCCGAAGCTCACCCGTGGTGCACGCTCACGCATATGGGAGCTGGCGCGGCGGGTATCAACCGATTGTTGAAACAGTGGAATCCGGGTCTCGCGCCACAGCCGGCGGCCGAACAGGAGCGGCGAGTTGGCGGCCGCGGCCAGGAGCGGAGCCGTTATGGCTTGGGCGATATTATAACACTCGGGAAACTCGGCCGGCTCGACTTGGTAGTGGACCTGAAAACTGGTGCAGCCCGCTTCCAGCATGACCGACTCGTGTTTGAGGCTGAGTTCATCTGCACCCTTGAGCTGAAATTCGTAGTCGCCCCCACGGAGTTGGCTGAGCGCGGTATTCAGCGCCCGGTAGCGCGGCTTGGGGGTCATATTGGTCAGTGCCAGATCGGACTTGCGCAGCGTTGGCAAAATCCCACTCAGGACCACCTGAGCCCCCCACTGGTGCGCGGCTGTCTGGACTGTGGCGAGCGAGCGGTTGAGTTGGGCCTCGAGTTGGCTCAGGCAGTCCCCCTCGAAGACCAAGGGGTCCAGATTGATTTCCAGGTTGAACAGCCCTAGCTCCGTGGTGTAATGGGGATCATTGATCCGCTCGAGGATCGCCAACGCAAGCGGAGCCGGACGCCAGGCGGCATCCACTAAAAACAGCTCCTGCTCGGCTCCAATCCGGTGGACCCCGGATTCGATCAACCCGGTGTCAAGCATCTGCCCGAGCGCGTGGATATCGCGCAGGAGTTGGACGATAAAGCGGCGGAGCTGGCCTGGATCAGTATCGCCGAGTACGTTTTGATTCCCCACGCTTCTCCCTCGAACCTGCATTCCTCGCCAACCTCGAATAGTGTAGCCTATGGTATAGGCCGAAGAAGTGGAGGCATAGGGCGTCCGGTAACAGAAAGACGGCGTGCGGCGACCAAGCGTTCCTCTGAAAGATGCACGCCACGGAGAGGATGAACGACAATGGCGAGTAAGGGCCGACCTTTCCGTACCGTCTCCTGTGAGGACTTCGAAATCTTGGTTGGCAAAGGGGATAGCCAGAATGACAGGCTGACCTTCGAGGTTGCGGAGCCTGAAGACTTCTGGCTGCATGTGGCCAACTTTCCCGGCAGCCATGTTGTCGTCCGCAATCCGGAGCGGCTTGCCGAACTGCCGCCTCCAGTCCTGGCGCGTGCGGCCCGGCTGGCGGCTTGGCATTCCAAGGCGCGTGGCCGCCGGGGGAAAGTGGAAGTGCATTTCTGCCGGACCGCGGATGTGTCCCAGCCGCCCGATTTTCCACCCGGCAAAGTGCTGTTGCGTCGCTGGCAGAGCCTCAAGGTCTATCCGCTGGATCCCGCCGATGAATCGTCACGGTAAACTGTGCATACCGGCTGCAGGGGGCCTGTGGCGTCATAGGCGCTCTGTGCCACGGGCCCGCAGGATGTGGGATGCCTGCACGCCGGCACTCGCCTGTGCTGACCGTACCTCTTGACCGGCGCTTCCCGGCATCCGCTTTGCTCAGCCGTCTCCTGGGGTTGTCGTGGCCTCTTGGGGCCACGGAGCGGACTCCGGCGACGGCCGCCCCGATGCCTAGGGCTGGCAATGGCCAGGGCGGCTCCTGTCGCCGGTTGAGACACGTTGCGCATGCCCTTTGACTTGGCTTGCCGCAAGGTCGGGCTAGCGGCCTTTCCCTCTGACCGGTGGCAGGAGCGTGCCGCCATGCTGCGTTGACCGTCGCAATCTCGGTCTTGACGTCGGCGAGGCCGGGAGCGACACTTGCGTCCCCGCAGCCGACTGCGGCGACCACGGCCGGCCTGTGCGGCATGGTGCCGTCAGCGCTCGTGGTCTCGGCCCTCACGCCGCGCCCATCTCGTGCAGGCGCATCGTTGACAGTCCTGTCTCACGCGCCATACGGCCGACACTGACCGCCATGTCCTCAATTTGCTCCATGGGCAGCGACCGGGGGGCGTGGCAGCCCGCTCGGCCGGTGTCGCGAGCATGGTCTCGCCCCTGTCTCCGTCACCGTGTTGAGGGATGCCGTTTAATCCCCGAAGGCCTTCTCTTCTTCTATTTGGGCTGGGCCTGGAGGTAGCGGGTCGGGGACCGGAGGCGGCCCTTGCGGTCTCCGGCGGAAAAGTCGGCGCGGCAGGCTTCTCAGGGCCGGAAGCGTGCGGCCCAGCCATGCCTCAATGTCATCGAAGAGGGAATAAGCGACAGGGGTCACCAATAAGGTGATCAACAAGCATAAACTTTGGCCGCCAATGACCACGACCGCAATGCCCCGATGACTTTCCGCGGTCGGACCTTGGCCGATCAGAATCGGGATCATGCCGGCCACAAGAGCGAGGGTCGTCATCAGAATCGGGCGGAGCCGTTCTTTGTTGGCCTGCAGAATGGCTTCGTCGCGCGGCAGACCGGCAGCCCGTAAATTGATGGTATGGTCAATCTGCAGAATCGAGTTTTTCTTCACAATTCCAAATAACAGCAGCATGCCCAGAATCGCGAACAACGCCAAATGCTGGCCCGCGATATACAGTGCCAACAGGGCAAAGGGGACGGCCAGGGGCAGAGACAGCATAATGGTAATCGGGTGCAGAAAACTCTCGAACTGCGCCGCCAGGACCATATACATGCCAATAATGGACAACAGAAAGGCGATCTGGAAACTGTCCATCATCTCCTCAAACATCTTGCCCATGCCGGTCACTCCGGTGGTATAGCCGAGCGGCAGGCCGATGTCCTCAACCTCGGCATCAATGTCGGCAATCGCGTCGCCGAGCGCTTTGTCTTTGGCCAGATTGGCGGTCAGCGTAATTTGACGCTGCCGGTCCTGTCGGTCAATTTGCACCGGGCCGGTGCCGGGAACCAGATTGACCACATTATTGAGGATGACTTGGCCAACCGACGCTGACGGGACCGCGACCTGCTGAATCACCTCCGGCCGATTCCGACTCTCCGGTGTCAAGCGAAGACGCACATCGTATAACTCGTCGCCCTCCCGGTAGGTCGTGATTTTTTCACCCGCGACCATGATGCGCAGGGTCGAAGCGATATCCGCCGCCTCAATGCCGAGGTCCGAGGCTTTGCGGCGGTTGAGGTGGACCTGGAGTTCGGGATTCCCGCCCTCAAAGGTCGAGTCCACATCGCGGAGGCCAGGCATGTGCTGGGCACGGGTTTTCAGCGCCTCCGCATATTCCCGGAGCGTTTCAAGGTCCGGGCCACGCAGGTTGTAAGAGACATCCACGTTCTGGATACCCCCACCACTGACCGGCAGAATCTGGTCCACGCTGATCCTGAGATTGGGAAATCCCTGGACCCTCTCACGGGCCAAATCCATGATCTGACTCTGGTGGAGGGTTCGCTCGGAGTAATGCGTGAGGATGACGACGATTTTTGACTTTGTGACCGACTCTCCTACGGTTGAGCCAATCTCGGTCAGCAGGTGATTCACTCCGGGAAGCGGGCGAATTTCTTCCTCAATCTGGCGGGTAACGGCGTCAGTTTGCGCTAGCGAATAGCCGGGCGGTGTCTTGATGTTTATTTCAAACTCCCCTCGGTCGTCGCTGGCCATCAGGCTGGGGCGGACAAGGTTCGCCATAAAAGGAGTGGAAACGAATACGCCCAGCGTGAGGCATACAATCGCCCAGCGATGGCGCATCGACCACTTCAGCATGGCGGTATAGGAACGATCAATGAGCCGGTAGAAGCGTGACTCGCGTGAGGAATGGGGGTGATCGGAAGAGTGAACGGGCTCGGCGTCCGATGTTTGTTGGAGAGCGCGCTTCTTTGCCGTGTGCTCGTCGAGATGTTTGGGCAGAAAACGCGAGCACAGCATGGGGGTGAGGGTGAAGGCGACCAACAGGGAGACCATGATCGAGAACGCCATGGTAAACCCGAAGCTGCTCAGCCACATGCCGATGATCCCTTTGAGAAAGCCAACCGGAATGAAGATGACAACCAGCGACAGGGTGGTGGCGCTGACGGCCAAGCCCACCTCGGCCGTGGCGGCGCGCGCGGCTTCAAAGGCGTTCATGCCCTTCTCTTCGATGTAACGATAAATATTTTCCAGCACGACAATCGCGTCATCAATGACAATGCCGACGGCCAGGGTGAGTCCCAGCAGGGTGACGCGGTTGAGGGAGTAGCCGGCCGCGGCCAGGAGGGTATAGGTCGAGATGATGGACACCGGGATCGCGACCGCGGCAATCAGCGTCGAGCGCAGATTGCCGAGAAAGAAATATACGATGATACTGGCAAACAGCGAGCCCAGGATGAGATGCTGCTCGACCTCGTGCACGGAAGCCTTGACGAATTCTGACTGATCGCGGGTGACGAGGGCTTCGATCCCCGGCGGGAGGAGTTGGCGAACCTCAGTCAAACGCTCCTGAACTGCCTCGACTGCGTCAACCGTGTTCGAGCCGGACTGTTTCCGAATGATCAGAGACACGGCATTCTTGCCGTCGTACCGCGATAATGAGCGCGGCTCTTCCACGCCGTCTTCGACCCGGCCAATATCGGCCAGGGTAATCGGCACCCCGTCATTGGTGGCAACCACGATATCTTCGAACTCGCGGACCGATTTGACCCGTCCGAGCGTGCGCAAAACGGTCTCTCCGCTCTCTTGGGTGATCCGTCCGCCCGGAAATTCGACATTCTGCTTGGCCAGGGCCCGTGCAACGGTGCGGATAGCCAGCCCGTATGCTTTCAGTCGGTCGGGATCAATCAAAATCTGAATTTCCCGTTTCCGGCCGCCTAATACATCAATGGCGCCGACCCCGGTCACTGACTCCAGCGGCTCTTTGACCTGATTTTCTGCAATTTCGGTCAACTCCTTCAGACCGCGAAAGCCTGAGACGGTCACAGTTGCGATCGGGGTGGCGTCAATATCGAACTTCTCGACAATCGGCAGGTCTGCATCTTCGGGCAGGTCAGCGAGGATCGTGCCCACCTTGTCGCGGACTTCTTGGGCGGCAATGCCAAGGTCTTTCTCCAGAACGAACTGCACAATAATTTGTGACAACCCCTCGCGGGTGACCGACCGCAACTCATCAATTCCGCCGACTGTGTTGATGGCTTCCTCAATGATCTTGGTCACCTGAGCTTCAATTTCCTCCGGTCCGGCACCGGGTAGGGTAGTTGTCACCGTCACAACCGGCATTTCGACCTTCGGCATCAACTCCAAGGTCAGGCTGTTATAGGAAAACCAGCCGGCCACTACGAGCACCCCAACCAGCATGGTGGCAAAGACGGGACGGCGAACACACACATCGGCAAGAATCATACGCTCTCCACAGGGCTCACTGGGGTTGCGATCAGGAGTCGGTCGAGTCCCCAAGACCCAACGACCCGACGACTTCCCGGGGTTGCACGGTCATGCCATCAGCGAGACGGTTGAGGGCGCTGACGGCGACCGTTTCTCCTTCAGCGAGCCCCGTGGCAATTTCTATCCAGTCTCCGTCCTCCATGCCCGAGGTCACCTCACGCGAAGTGACAATGTTATCCTCGATAACAAAGATGCGTTCCACACCGGCAAAACGCGCCAGGCCGGTGCGTGGGATAAAGAGGGCGTCCTCTTCTCCGAGCACGCCGGTAATCCGTGCAAAATAGCCGGGGCGGAGTTTCCCCTCAGAGTTGGGGATCTCGGCTTCAATCAGCAGCGAGCGTGTCCTGTGGTCCACTCGGGCGGCCATACGGGTCAGTCTCCCTTCAAAAATCTGCCCGGGCAGCGCCTCGACCTCAACGCGAAGCGGCATGCCGGTCTCGGCCACCGCGGCAAAACGCTCCGGCACGGGGGAGCGCAGCTTGAGCGGGTTGACCACGACTAATTCAAGCAGGGATGACGCCGCCTGCTTATACTCACCGGGATTGATAAAGCGCTCCTGCACAAAGCCGTTGACCGGTGAAACAATCCGGGCATCGCGCAGGCGTTTGCGCGCCAGAGCCAGGATTTTTTCTGCGGTGCGAACCCGTGCCTCCGTCACTTGATAGTCGGCCTTATTGGCATCCATCCGTTGCTCGGGAATCAAGTTTTCCGCGGCCAACTCTTTGGCACGGGTATATTCAGCCTGAGCGCGGATGAAGTTGGCTTCCGCCTGTTTGAGTGCGCTTTCCTGTACTTCGACCTCCAGGGCAAGCTCTTCCTGCTCCATCTCGGCCAGGAGCTGGCCTTTGTTGACTTTGTCGCCAAAGTCAACATACACGTGCTGGATGTACCCCTCCTGCTTATTCGACAGAATGATGCTCTCTTTCGCGAACAGCGCGCCCTGTCCCCGGCCGGTCCGCACCACGGTGCGCACGACCGGCTGGGCTACCTGAACCGTAAGGGGCGGGGCAACGGCGGTTTGGTTTTGTGCTTTTGCCACCTCCGAACTGGATGACTGGCAGCTTGGAAGGACGAGCAGGGCCAATGCCATATACACTTGGCCAAGAAAGAATACGACATGCTTCACGACACTGGCTCCTCGTGGTTCTTATGTTGATGCAGAACTCCGTTGAAAAACAAATCGAGCAGAATACCTGCGTCTTCGGTGACTGGCCGAGCCGTCAGCCCCAATGCCCGTTGCTGAAAGCAGCCGCGAATCGCTTCGTTGAGGACAAAGGCCGAGGCTTCGACATTATGGGGCCGAAGTACGCCTGCGCGAACGCCGTCCTGAATGATTTCTTCGATAAAATGGATATAGGCCAGATACAGGTCGAGCATATGCGCCGCTTCTGGATGATTGGGCGAAGCGGCCAGAAAGTTTCGCTCCAGTAGCAGGGTCTTGAAAAAATCGCGGTAGGTATCGCTCAGTTCAAGGCTGACTTCAACGAGACGTTGGAGCCTTTCAATCGGAGTCAGCGCCTCGGCCACTTGCCTGCGTACCTGACTGGTGAAATTCTCTATTCCCTGCTCTACCGCCGCGGTGAAGAGTTCCTCTTTGTTCTGGAAATACAGATAGACGGTCCCCTTGGCGATCTCCGCTTCCTCAGCAACGCGCTCAACCGTGGCTCCCTGAAACCCGTGGCGTGCGACCACCCGGCAGGTGGCATCTAGAATTTCGCGGATCCGAAACTTGCGGAGTACCTCCTCTTTTTTCGTGGATGAACCTTTAGTCATGCGACTGACTATACAGTCACTGCGCGGATCGTACAAGGAGGAAGAGTGTCGGTCTTTCCCCTTCTCGTGGGTTGCGCAGGCTTCCAAGCCATATTAAGGTCGTCCCCGTTCCGCGTCGCAACGACGAGATGGTGGGCCTTATGTCCCGGCGGTCAGCGCGTTGCTCCTATACAGGGCACGACCGGACTAGCGTCTTGTGCGGTTCGACGACGTCCCAACAGCAGCAGATTCAGGCCGAATTCCAACTCATGCAGGATGATAGTTGACAGCTATAGATTGCCTTGAGTGGCAAGGTACGCAACGACCCGTGATTCTGGAGCGGCCTTCGTCAACTCCGACACGACGTTAGTGTCGAGAAGACGACTCACTTTTTCCGGCACTTGGCTCTGCCTGCGCCAGCATGCGCAGAGGTGCGCGTGAGCAACACAACCTGTTGTAAATAAGCGATATTCCTCAGATTCACGGTCCGTCTCACCCCTTGCGCTCCCGCCTCGGATGCGCTTCAATGCACCTCGGTTTTCAGTCGGTCGCCTTCGATTCGCTTACCTGGGCCGAAACCCCTCTGGAGCCTTTCCGATCCGGCGAACCGAAGAGCGCCCCTGTTGTCGAGGAGCAGCGCCTTGCCCGAACGCCAGTACCGAACGCCCACCCAGCGTACCGTGGACCGTCTCGCGGCCGACGGCAAGGACGCGGTGTTCTGGGACAGCGAGATCCCGGGAGTCGGCACTCGCGTCTATCCGACCGGGCGTAAGGTCCAGGTGGTCCAGACGCGGACCAACGGCAAGCCCAGGCGCTTCACGGCCGGCCGTCACGGCGACATCGCGTTCGACCGGGCCCGCAAGGGCGCCGCGAATATCATCGCGCCGGCTCAAGGCCGGACTGCCGCCCATCGAAGCGACACTCAACACACAGCGGATTTCGCGGCGAGCCGTCGAGGCGCTCTACGGGGACTCGGAGCTCTCGGGCGTCGGCATTCGCGTCTACCCCTCGGGGTCGAAGGCCTACCTCGTGCAGACGCGCAAGGGCGGAAAGTCCCGGCGGCTCACCGTCGGACGGCACGGGCTGATCTCGGCGACCGGGCGTGCACCGAGGCGGCGCGGGTAATCGCGGGCATCAAGGCCGGCAGGGAGCCGCTTCGCGCCCACAGGGCAGCCACTTCGGAGACCGGCCCCACGGTCGCCGAAGTGGCGGGGCGCTACATGCGCGAATACGTCGAGGTCCGCTGCAAGCCGACCACGGTCGGGCAGTGCCGGTACATGCTCGACCACCACCTTCTGCCTGCGCTGGGCTCGGAGCCTCTGGGGACGACCGGGCGCGAGCGGGCCGCGCCCCTGCACTACAGCCTGCACGAGACGCCGGTGATGGAGAACCAGATGGTCGACATGCTCTCGCGCCTCCACTACATGGCCGAGGGGTGGGGGACGGCCCCCGCGCACGGCAATCCCTGCCGGTTCGTGCGCAAGTACAAGGAGCGCAATTGCGAGCGCTTCCTCTCCGAAGAAGAGTTCCGCCGTCTCGGCCGCGTGCTGAGCGAGGGCGAGGCCGAAGGGAAGGCGGGCTCCAGCGCGATGGCAGCGTTCCGGATGCTGATGCTGACCGGCTGTAGGCGCAACGAGACCCTGACGCTGCGCTGGACCGATGTGGACCCGGAGGCGAGCGAGATTCATCTTCCGAACACGAAGACCGGTGCGCGTTCCGTGGCGCTCTCGCCAGCAGCGAGAATCGTACCTGCCGGAATACCGCGCCTGCCGGACAATCCTTGGGTTATCGTCGGGGCGAAGCCGGGCGCCCGGCTGAGCAATCACAACAGCGGCTGGCCTGTCATCCGGGCGCGGGTCGAGATGGAGGACATGAGAATTCATGACCTGCGGTACCCTTTTGTCAACTGGGGTATCGCGCTCGGCGAGAGCCTGCCGACGCTCGGCAAGCTGCTCGAACACCGGAAGGTGCAGACGACGGCGCGCTACGCCCCCCTCGCGCGCGACTTGGTGAAATCGTCGGCCGCGTGCGTCGCCGGGAGCCTCCGGGCGGACTTGGCGGGCGAGACCGTCTCCCCATTAGGCGCGCCATGACCGCCCGCCGTACACTCATCCTTTGCATCCTCGCCACCGTCGCTGCCCTGGCTGTCGCGGGCGCTGCCCGGGCAGCGACGTGGCGCGGCCTGACCGTCGCCCCTGAGCACCGCTGCTCCCCCTACGACCGCAGCCGGGACTACCGCTACCCGCAGTCCATCGAGCAGGAGATCGTGCGCCGCCTTGGCGCGGTCTACGGCCCCTATACCGGCACCTGCTTCACGTCGAGGTCCGAGACCGATATCGAACACATGGTGGCGACGTCTGAGGCGCATGACTCCGGGCTTTGCGCGGCGGACCGCGCGACGCGGGCCCGTTTTGCCACGGATCTCCGCAACCTCACCCTGGCCTCGCCGGGCGTCAACCGCCACCGGAAGAGCGGGAAGGACGCCGCAGAGTGGCTCCCGCGGCGCAACCGGTGCTGGTTTGCGGCCCGTGTGGTCGAAGTTCGTCGCGCCTATGGGCTCACCATCGACCGAAGGGAGGCCGACGCCCTCGAACGGGTTCTCGCCGGCTGCGCGAGCACCGCGATGGAGCCCATGGTCTGTCACGCGAGCACCACGTCCGAGCGAGGCTCCGGAGCCGTAACGGACGGGAGCGCCGGCATCCTCTCCCGTTACGACGACAATCGAAACGGTCGGATTACCTGTGCCGAGGCGAGGCGGCACGGTATCGCGCCGGTCCCGCGCTCGCATCCTGCGTATCGGTACATGCGCGACGGCGATGGCGACGGAATCGTGTGCGAGTGAGTGCGCCCTTGAGCGCCGCGCGCGGTCGGTGTGCCGTCTTCCTAACTCCGGCGCAAGCGCGGTGACGCACTCGTGACCGTCGTAGCGCGAGTTGTTCACTCCGCGCCCGACCCGATGCATCGCGAGCAGGTCCTCGGGCGCGGGTCGGAGTTCGGCGTCTGCTCCCGAGAGCCAGGGCTCGAACGTCTCCGGCGAGAGGATCGCCGGCATCCTATGGTGGAGTGCCTGTATGACCTCGTTCGCCTCGGTGGTGAGGATGGTGAAGGTCTCGACGAATTCGCCCGGCAGGCGTTCAGCGAGCGAGCCCGGAAGTTCTACGCTTTCGGGCACCTGCCAGCGCTCCCATAGTCCGGCGAACGCCATGGGCTCTCCGTCGCGCGGGGCGATGAGCCAGGGCTGGCGGGCCGGGCCCGAGAAAGGGGTCCAACACCAGCCCACCCTGCGCCGGTGTAATGCAGCGGGCCGTAAGATCAACCGGGAGCGGCCCGAGTGCGGATTGCCATACTCCTGCGTGATCTGCTAGACCCCAGCCCACGGCGTTCGCCTTCAGGGCCAGGGTGAAGTCCGGTTTCGCAATGAGGGAGACCCCCTCATGGTTCGACAGGAAATAGCCGGGATTGAAGTTGATCCCGCCCACGCGGTGCCAGATGAGAATCTGACGCACAGGGAACCCGACCACAATATCCGAACGGTCTTGGGGCAGGCCGTTTTGCCTCTGTCATGTAGGGTTATAGAAGGTCGTGTCATGCGGCGTGAGCAGGCGCGTCATCTCCTGGAGACGCCCCCGCTGCTAGGCCACGGATGTGATGCCGGAGTGTATACTCGGCGGCATAGCGATGGGCATGTTTCATGCCGCACCAGGGGTGTGTCCCGATTAGGCGCGCTTCATTAGAGTGTCTTGACGTCAAACGGGGTCATATTCTGCGGCATTGCAGTCGTTGGCGCCCTCTTCCGAGGAGAAGGCGTGAATGGCGGCGGCGATTGTGGCCCAGAGTTCCTTGCTGGTTCGGCCGGCAGTTTTTTCAACATCGCCTTGCGTGTCGAGCACGCCATTGCGAGGGGATTGCAGTCGGGCCTGTCGGGCGGCCGGAAGCGCCGCGCGGCACCGGCTTTCTCGGTGGCGTCACGACCCGCCACCGGCTTGGGAGCGGGCCGGTGGTCCAGCAGGACGCTAGCGCCGGGGCTGCGGGGTGGACCCCGCCCCGGTGCCACAGAGGCGCCGAAGGCGGCCCCGGGCAGGGCCCCGGCGAGCACCCCGGGGGCTGTCATGCCGGCGCGCCGGAGGGCGCCGCCCCAGGTGGGGGGCTGCCCGGGGCCGGGCGGGGGGCCCGGGACCGCGCGCCGCGCGTTGAACGGCCATACCGGCGGCCCCCCCGCCTTGCGGGAGCGAGATCGCGTGGGCCGTCAAACCCGGCGCGCCGCTTGCGCAAATCCCCGCGCGTTGCGGGCGTGCCGCGCCGGGCGCGCTTTGCTGCAAGCGGCTGGGCCAGCTCGGCACGGGGGGTGGCGGCTGGGGCGCGGAGCTCCCTCCCCCCCCCCCCCCCCCCCCGCAGCAACCGTTCCTGGGCCGCAAGGCTCGAGCGCTTGACTCCGCCCGGGGCCAGCGCCTCGTCACTGCCGGGCTGGTGCCACTGGCGCTGCCCTGCGCCTGCAGGCGCTGCCCCACGGGCAACGCGACGGGCGGCGGCCCGAGTCGCACGGCCGCCCTCAATCGCTTCACTGACCCGCCGCCGAAGCTCACTCCCCAATGCCCGCGCCACAACCACCTCCCTCAACTCAGAGGGGAGCCTAGGAAGCACTCACCACACGATTTGAGAATCCCCACAATGACTCTGCATGAAATCAAAACGCTCTAGGGCCCAGAACGATCCAATCCCATTCACGCTCACCCGCGCCTTGACGTATTCACCGGCACTATGGCAGACCGATTTATGGGCGGGTACCACCCCCACATTCTTTCAGACCGAGCACGGTTTGCTTGCCCACGGGGCCCGCCCGAGACGCTTTGTCTGGCTCTCATGTGGGTTCTTTATCCTTGCTGCGGAAATAGCTTTCGTCTCTCTTAACTTCACCAGAGAGCGGCGCGTCGTCTTCTGTACATGACGCTCGAATACGGTTGACCAGCGATGCGGTCTGCTGGTGACACCGAGTTCTTCGGCGAATCGTGCGCTAGAGAGGCCCCTCTTGGCCGTCGTCATGATAGAGATCGTAAGAGCCAAGTCTTGAGGAGAAGATTTGACTTCATCTATGACCGCCCCCGTGCGTTCACTGAACCGTTTCCGGCAGCCTGCGCACTTGAACGCCGTATGTCCAACAACCCGCTAAGTGTTGGTAAGGCCGCCACGTGGCCCCCGCGGCTGCCTCCCCCTCCCGCTCTGCAATGAGGCAAGCAGAGCAGGCTTGTTCGTCAGGAAAGGTTCGGTAGCCTGCACCGAAGCGCATATCGTCTTGCATCGATTCCCCCTCTCTGTCACGATATTTTCGCGCCCCAAACAGGGGTGATGCGGTCAAGGAGTCTTGTCCACGTAGGGATATAATCCCCGAATCGAAGGAGGAGAACCATGACGGAAGAAACCGAACTGCTGGCTCGCATCACCGTGCGGCCCGATATTTTCGGTGGTAAGCCGATTCTCCGCGACATGCGCATCGCGGTGGAGCATGTCCTGGGAAAGCTGGCAGCGGGAGCCAGCGCGGAAACCATACTCCGCGAGTACCCATTTCTCGAGCCCGAGGATATCCGGGCCTGCCTAGTCTTCGCCCACCGTTCTCTGGCCGGTGAACGTGTCCATGACCGTATTGCTCTCCGAGAGGCTTCGTGAAGTTCCTTCTCGATATTTGCGTGGCGTCGCGCCGCTTGCCCCGGACGGGACCTGATCGACCTCGGGCACGATGTGCTGTCCGCCCGTGAAGGACATGTGAGCGCCTCGGACGAGGCGCTACTCGCCATTGCCCATCGCGAAGACCGGTGCTCGTCACCGAGGACAAGGACTTCGGTGAGCCTGTCTTTCTGCGCGACCTGTCGCATCCGTACATCGTTCGGTTCGGCGGATTGACGGCTGCGGAGGAAGTGGCAGTCATGCGGGACTTGATTGAGCAGCGCAAAGGCACCGCGATGCGCAAAGGCGAGATCATCGTGGTCACCGGAAGGCGTGTGCGGGTACGGTCGGCGAGAAATGTCGAAAGGAGCAATGATTAGGAATCCCTTGGTACAAGGCCGCCACGCCCCGGCAGGAGATGCGGGAAAGGCGCTCCTCTTCAGCCCGGATGATCGCCATCGCGTTGGAACAGGTCGTTGCAGGCACGGGGTCGCTGGATCGCCACGGCCAGGAAAAGCCCTTCTCGCACACCCGCTTCACCCGCGCGCTGACAGACCATGCCGACACGGTGCTGCGCTGCCTCGCCAGCAGGACGCGGAACACCTCGTCGGCGCTCACGCTCGTCACTCGGTTCGGCGGCGGCAAGATCCATACCCTCACGGCATTCTACCATCTCGCTAACGTCGGTGAACGGGGGTTGCAATTTGCTGGGCGCGTCCGATCTGTTGGCGGCGGCTGGCATTTCAAGCCCCCCCCGGTTTCGCCGCGGGCCGCCCCTGAGGGGGGAGGCGCCCAGAGGGTCAGCCCCTTGGCGGCGCCAGACGGGCCGCTGGATCCAGTGCTGAGTGCAGCCACCCCCCTTCATGCGCCCCGCCGGATCAAAGGGGACCACGGCCCCGTCCCATGGGCCGCCCAACGGGGGGCTGGGCCCCGAACTTTCCCGCGGTGTGCGAGGGGGAGGGCCGACCCCTCGCCCTAGGGCTGCCGACGGGACAAGTTGCAGCGCCTATCGGCGCCCAGATCCTTGATCCGCGTCTGCCCGCCGGGGCCCCGACGCCCCTGAGTGCCGCCACGGGCGCCGCCGCCGAGTGCGCGGCCCGGCAAGCTCAAGGCCTTGCGTCCGGCCTCCTGTCGTACGCGGGGCGCTGAGGGCCGGCCTCCTGCGGCAACTCCCCAGATCACCAACGCCCTCAGAGTGAACAGAGGTCTGGGCGTATCAAAGACTGGTGGTGCCTCGCCACCCGAGACGCCCGGCACGCCCGCCCTCTTTAGGGCCGCCATGACCTTAGTTGCCATCGGCATTTGGGGGCTGCAATGAAGCCTGAGCCTCGGGTCCTTCTGAAGGACGTGAGACTCTGTGGATTGATCCCGCCCGCCAGCTTACCGGAGACAAGGGCGTCACAGCCCTCGGAACGACTGCGAGGACCACGCGACCCGGAACCGAGACGCTGCCCGAGTATTCGTTGCCGCGGAAGCGTCCGTACTGTTGCTCTTCGACGAGGTTCTGAACTTCGTCAACCGCCACCGCGACAGGGCCGAGAGCCTCCATGCCCTCATCCAGAATTTGGCGGTCGCCGTTACGGGAGCCGCCGGGGCGGCGGTTATCAGCCTGCCGTACAGCTAGGTGGAGATGACGGACTGGGACCGCTAATGGCAGGACCGGATCGTCAAGGTGGGCGCCGCGTCACCCGTGACCTGATCGCCAACGACGAGGCCGAGGTCGGCGATGTGGTTCGCTGGCGGCTGTTCGAGAATCTCGGCTCGGCGACGAGCGCATTCGCGGGCGGGTCTCCAGAACGTATGCTGATTGGTGTTTCGAGCGGACCGCCCGGCTGCCTGTGGAGTAGATGGCCGCGGCCAGCGTAACGACGGAGGCCAGAGCGCGGGAGCACCTGCGAGGTCGCGTCGAAGCTTGCTACCCGCTCCATCCTTCGGCGCTCTCCGTCTTCCGTAGAAAGTGGAGCGCGCTCACCCAGTTCCAGCAACCCCGCGGCACGCTTTCGATGCTGGCGCAGTGGGTCTCTTGGGCGGCGCACCAGCAATTCTGGCGGGCGCGGACGGAGCCGTTGATCACACTCGCACTCGGTTCGGCGTGCGGCATGTCTCGGCGTTTCGTGCGGTCGTGCTCGGCCAACTAGGGCCTGTTAACGCTATCGAAACGTATCAATGATGAGTGCGAAGACAAGGAATCCAAGAAATATCACGTCGCGGTTCTCGAATCACGAGAAGATGCGACAGAATCCCTTCAATCGACGTACCCCCCCCCCCCCCCGCTCGATTGCGGTGCGCCGCTTGTCCCTCTCACGGTCATCCTCCCCAGGTGCAACCCGGGTTCGCAGTGGCGGCTCCACGGGCTCCTCCCCCAGTGCCAAGGCCAGTTGCCGGGTCTTGTCGCTTTCGTATGCCCGGTCCCTGAGCAGCGAGGAACTCTCGTGGTGCTGGCCAAGGCGATTCAGCACCTTGCGGCTCGCCGATGCGTTGGGGACCTAGCCCGGTGAGAGCGAGCAGACGAGGGCGGCGCGAGCATTCGCGGCAACCATATGAATCTTGGTGGTCCAACCGCCTCGGAATCGACCGATGGATTGGGGGCCGTGTTTTTGAGCGCTCCCGTCCCGGAGGGATGCACCTTTACGATGGCGCTGTCTATCGACAGGGTTTCAAGCTTGAGGCGCACGATCTGTTCTCGTTGCCGATGTGCAAAGACCCGAGCAAGGACGCCGGTGTTCGACCAGCGGGGCAGCCGGGGGGAGAGGGTGTGCCAGTTGCCAAACCGCGCCTGTCACCCTCGCCAATTGCCGCCATGCTCAGCGACAGACGAAAATGAGGGTGAGCACTTGGAGGTTGGATCGGCGGACATTGCCGGGAGATGGGGCGCGACCCGTTCGTATTGAACTTAAGTGATCTCCATCCACCGAGGGGATCATAATCGTGCTCATTAATGTTAACCGGCCTAGAGCGCGACGCTGCGGCCGATGTGGTCGATGCAATTTCCCGGATCGTCGGTCGGCTCTCATAGGACACCAATACCAAGGACGGAAAGAGCATCTCCTCGTGAGCACTACGGAAGTTGACACACACCAATCGTCACAAGCACTACCGAAAGAATAAAGAAGATAGCAGGAAGACTTGTCTCGACAATGGTTAGCTTCCAGTAGCGACTGGGTTTGTTGCCGCTCTCTAGATATTCCCGCTCTTTCTTGAAAAACGAGAAGGATAATTCTTTCTCTAGCTCATGCAAAACGTGAAACTTACCAGTGTTGAGTTGACGATAAGAACGAATCACGACATACCAAGAGACTGACAACATGACTCCAATTATCCCGGCAAACAAACAAATGATCGCTAGAGAAACTCCATCCGATCCAAATCGAACAAATGCTCCAAGGAACAGTATCAATCCGACGAGTAAGCTGATAGATAGACGACTGGCCCCCTCACGCCTTTGGCTCACTCTGTCGGCGAGTTCTGCGTGGAGCTTGTATAGCTCTAAGAGTTCGTGTCTCCGTAAGTCGCTCAATTTTCTAAGTTCTCTCCAACCGATTTGGTTGTTACCTCTAACCAACTGAGGCAAGGGTTGGCTAGGAGGAAGAGCGCGCTTGGCTTGATCCAACTCGCCTAATAATACCCAAGTAACTGTCAGTCCTCAACCGGCGAGTTAAGTTTTATCTTTTTGCATCGCCCGCGAGACGATGCTTCCGACCTTCTCGGCAACTTCAACGAGACTGGCATCGGCGAGATGGGCGTAGCCAGCCGTGGTTAGCCCATCTTTACCACCTGGCCCTGCGATTGAACAGGAATTCGGGCTGGCTCTGCCGATTTTCGCGCGCACCCCATCGCTCTGCCGTGAGCGGACCCGATGGAGTGCCCTAAAATAATAGCTGCTTGTTGTCCCGCCTTCCACGCCTTGCTAGCGTCCTCCCCTGTTCATCCGGCGCCCCCGCACGCGCCGCAGCGGCGAGCACTCCTTCCCCTGCCGCCTCGTGCGCTCCGAGCGCGCCGGCGCGCAGGTGCGGCACCGCCCCCTGCTCCATCTCGCCCGACCCTTCGATGTTGACCCGGACGATTGGCCGGCCCTGTGCCGGCGCGTCGCCGACCTCCTCGCCGGCTGCCTTCCCTTGGCGCCGGACTGTCCCGCGGCGCTGGAATCGCGTGCGCCGCGCCGCCCCACTGCTCGCCCAGGGGCGTGATGTCCCGCGCGTCGCCATCGACTCCCTGGCGTTGATGCGTCCGCGTTCGGTCGGCGTGGCGCCCGCGGGCTTGTGGGCGATGGCCCAGCTCGGCCGGCGCGCCTTGCTCCAGGACCTCGGCCTCGGCGCGTCGAGGCGCGCCGCCGGCGGCTCCATCAGCGCGCGCCTGGCCCGGCTGGGCTCCGAGCGTACTTGCCCGGCGCTGGCTCGGCGAACGCAGCGCCTTGGGCGAGCTGCTCGGGACGGACTTCGCCGCCCTGGGACCGATGCGGCGGTATCGCGCCTCCGACGCGCTGCTGGCCTGCCGCGAAGCCAGCGAGCGCCATCTGTTCGACCGGGCGGCGGCCCCGTTCGACCTCCGCCCCGCCGTTACGCTCTACGCCCTGCCCACCCCTCCTTCGCAGGCGAGGTGCGCCGCCCGCCGAAAGCCCGGCACGGTCACTCCACGGACAAGCGCGCCGCCCGCCCGCTGCTCCCCCTGGCGCGGGTGCTCGACGCCAGCGGCTTCGTGCGCCGCTCCCGCGGCTTTGCCGGCCCCGCTCGCTCTCCGCAATGCTCGCCGCCCCCCGCGCCGCCTTGGTGGTGATGGCCCGCAGCCTCGCCACCGAAGAGCGCCCCCGTTGGCTGCGCGCGCGGGGCTGCCGCTCCCTGGTCGTCAGCCGAGAACGTGCGCGGCCCCTTGCCCCCGCAGCGGCGCTGCGCGTCGAGACCGCCTCGAAGCACGGCGGGGACCTGCCCAAGACGCGCTCCGACGACGGCCGGGAGCCGCGCCGGTCCTGCGTCTCCGACCAACGCGCCGCCAAAGCGCGCGGCCTCATCGCCCGCCGCTTCGAGGAAGCGCTGACCAACCTCTCCGCAGGACGGTCCACCCCGCCCCCGCAACCGCGTCGCCCAGGGCTGGCCGCGCCTCGGGCGGCTCAAGGAGCCAAGCCGCGGTCTCGCCCACCACTACGATATCGCGTGCGACACCGATCCGACCGGACAAAGTGCGCCCGCCGGGCGCGCCCCGGTTCAAGGATGACCCATCCGGTCGTGGACTGTCGACGCAGCGGCGAAACCGACGGGGACGCAGCGCCCTGGTGGCGCGCCTCCTTACATGCGGGCCGACCTCGAAGCGGGGTGCCGTTCGCTGACATCTGAACTCGGCCTGCGGCCCCTCTATCCCCACAAACCCATTCGCGCCGAAGGCCAGCTGTTCCTCACCGGGCTCGCGTACCAACTCGTGCAGGTCATCCGCGCGCGCCGCCGGCAAGCGGGCGCGCACGCCAGGTGGACCACGCGGCGCCGCCTCCTCGAAGGCCCAGCCGCGCGGCACCTCCACCTGCTGCCGGGCCGCCGGCCGCGCCCGGCACGTGCGCAAGACACCCCGCGCCGAACCGGCTCAGCAGGCCGTCTCCGACGCCTGGAGCAGCGACTCCGATCCGGGAGGCATCAGCAAGACGCTCGTGGAGCCGACCCTCAAACGCGCACTTGTCGTGCCACTTGCCGGGTCCGTCCGCCGCAACCGAGTGATAGCAAGGGGATTATGTCAATAGTGGTAAAGATGAGCTAGGGCCGCTTGTTCGACCGCGGATCCGGTAACGGGAGTTATGGATTCTGAGACTCCTGAGCCCACGGTACAGACACCTCAGTATTTCGGCCGCGCCGATTTGCTAGGGTCTGTTACCACTATCGCAAGGCATCCATGATGAGGGCGAAGACGATGTATCCAAGGAAGAGCACGTCGCGTTGCTCGCATCGCGAGCAGAGGCGGCGGCCTCCCTGCAATCGACGCCACACCCGCGCGATTGCAGTGCGCCGCGTGGACAGCTCCCGGGCAGACGCCCAAGGGCTCACCCGGGTGCGCCGCGGCGGCCCCACGGGCGCCTACCCCCGGGCCACGGCCAAGGGCCGCGTCTGGGCGCCCGCGGACGCCCGGTCCCTCAGCACCGCGGGAGGAGCGGGGGGCGGGCCCGGGCGAGCGCGCGCAGGCGAGCGCCGGGCGATCGTCCGCGGCACCCCTAGGCAGCGTGGGGGGCCACCCGCCTCGGGAGCGGCCGAGGGATGGAGGACCGGTTGTTTTCGCACCCCCGGGCCGGCGGGAGGAACCTGGACGACGGGGCGGGCGAGCGACCGGGCCGCCCGCGTGAGGCGCCCGCTCTGTTCCCGGTGCAAATGCGCGCAGACCCGGGCGCGCCCCCCGGGTTGCGACCCGCGGGGCAGCCGGGGGGAGAGGGGGGGGGCCAGGGGCCACATCGGGTCGGCAACCCGCGCCCTGTGCCGCCCTGCGCGGCAACAGACAAGAGGGCGGGCAGCACGGGGCGAGGGGAGAGGCGGACAGGGCCGCGCGGCACCGGGAGATGAGGCGCGATCCGGGCGTCTGGAGCTTGCGTGCGGTCCCTACAGCCAGGAGACCAGCATCATGCAGAATCATCCACATGAGTGTGAACAGGCCCTAGATGACTTTTTGATGATTTTCCCCCTCCCTCCGTTCTTGGGAATCTGGCACTTCCCATGCTCGAGGATCTGATAAGATAATCGTTCGAGGGCCGCTTGTGTGAGAGGAAGTCCAACGTAAGGGACGCTGCTTATATTGCTTTGCAAATAGCAATCTATCGCTGGTAATATGATGTTCTTCGTTTCCCTCCGTCTTCAATCCTGAGGTGTAAAAATCTTGGAAATAGCTCGGAGGGCATATCGGCACCGTTTAATCGCCTGAGCCATGACTGCCCTTTCTTCCAAGGAACGACATGATGGGCTCCCCCACCTGCGCCATTTCGACACAACACGTGGCGTTTCCTCTGGCTCAATGGCGATTCCTGGATAGGGGAATAATCGGAAAGCGACGCGGGCAGCAAGTAAGTATAGATTGCCCATCTACTTGAACAATGTCGGCATCTATGAGGGACATTGATTGTTCGATTCATGCCTGGTTGGCACCATCCCCCTGCCCCGATTTCCCCCGAAACCGGCTTGGACGGAAGATCACCTTATTGTGTAGGCAGGTTTCGGCTGAGCCGAATTAGCCGGAACAGATTGAATGTTTGAGACAGTCCAAGGTAGAAAAGCGAAAGGGTAGATGCAGGCTTTCGTATCCAACGACTATTCTATTGTCCCTGGAATCGGGGGCGGCGTTTTTCCATGAACGCTTTTATCCCTTCTTGATAGTCCTGGCTTCCAAAGCAGCGGATGGACCACGCCTCGGCGGCGTCCATGTCGCGCAGGGTTGCGGCTTTGGCACTTTCCCGGACGAAAAACTTGTGAGCGGCTACACTTAAGGGGGCGTTATCAGCTATCTTGAGCGCGTATTCGCGGGTATAGGAGTCAAGCTCGACCTTGGGCAGGACGCGGTTGACCAAGCCCATATGGACCGCTTCTTCCGCGTTGTAAACCCGGGCGGTCATCAGAATCTCGGTTGCGTTGGAGACCCCAACGATATGAACGAGCCGTTCCACCCCCCGCTCAAGCGGATAGGCAATGCCCAGCCGCGCCGCCGGAATCCCAAAGCGGGCATCATCGGCACACAGCCGCAGGTCACACATAACGGCAACCGAGCACCCGCCGCCCATGCAGAAGCCATGGATCAGGGTGATGACCGGCTTTTCCAGGCTAGCGAGCGATTTCAGCGCGGCGTCCACAGCACGGTCATACTCCCGCGTTGACTCGGACCCGGAGCGGACCTTGCCGAACTGCGAGATATCGGCGCCTGAGACAAAGGCTTCCTCGCCGGCCCCGCGCAGGATGAGCACACGGAGGTCATCATCTGTAGCGACCTCGGCCACGAGTTGGGGCAGGGTGCGCCACATGTCCAGGTCAACCGCGTTCCGGCGCTCGGGCCTGTTGAAAACGATCCAGGCCAACGGGGACTCTTTTTGCAGAAGGAGAGTGTCCGGCATGGGGAACTCCTGTTTTGTCGTTCGCACGCTTGCGCCCACCCAGCATATCGTTCTCGCTGGGGTGTTGTCCATTGCTGTGTCTCTTCGTCCGACCGTATCTGGAATGCGCAAGCTGTCTGGCATTCTCCTTCTGTCCAGTGTATCATGACAGACGAAAAGAAATGGCTCCCAGCGCGACCGTTCCCTCGCATGTATCTTCTTCCAGAAACTTCATACGACCCTCTGCCGGAGTGACATACGGTGTAGAGTCTCGACGGCAGGAGAGACGGAGGGCAATATGGCAGATGGATGGCAAAACCAAGGAGGCTCTTCTCCCGGCGATGAGCTCCTTCAGGGCCTTGATGATCTCAAGCAGACGTTCCAACGCTTTACCAAAGGGATCGGGGTATGGCTGATTATCGGGGCCATCGCCCTCTTGTGGATTGGCTCGGGATTCTATGTCGTCGGTCCGAGCGAACGAGGGATTGTGTTGCGCTTCGGGGCGGTTGTTGCGGAAACTGACCCGGGCTTGCGATTTCATCTGCCCTGGCCCATTGAGAGACATGTGGTGGTCGATATCGCTCGTGTCCGGAGCGCCCAGGTCGGCTATCGTCCGTCGGGGGTGCCTGGACGCAGCGGCAGAGGCAGTGGCCGCACCATCCCGCAGGAAGCCTTAATGCTGACCGGCGACGAAAATATCGTTGAGGTCAACCTAGTGGTGCAGTACCGCATCCAAGACCCGGTCAAATATCTTTTTGGCGCGTATGAGCCCGAGGGAATGCTGCATTCCTCGGCGGAGGTCGCGCTGCGGAGTGCGGTTGGTGGGAACACGATCGATTACACGATGACGGATGGACGGCTTGAGGTACAGGAGCAGGCGAAAGGGGCGCTCCAGAGCCTGCTCGACATCTATCAAACCGGCCTGTTTGTCACCGAGGCCCGCCTGCTCGCGGTCGACCCTCCTAATGAAGTCCGGGACGCCTTCAACGATGTGGTCCGGGCCCTGGAAGACCGCGACCGGCTCCGCCAGGAGGCCGAAGGCTATCAGGAAGATGTGGTGCCAAAAGCCCGTGGTGAGGCCGCTCAAATGATCCAGCAGGCTGAGGGGTATAAGGCTCAGCGGGTCATCCGCTCCCAGGGCGACGCCGAGCGTTTTCTCCAGATCCTGGCCGAATATGAGAAAGCCAAGTCCGTGACGCGCGACCGGCTCTATCTTGAGAGTGTCGAGCGGATTATGCCGACGATGGAAAAGTTCATCCTCGATTCACAAAATGGCGGCGGCGGGGTTGTCCCCTTATTGCCACTGAAAGATCTGAGCGCCGGCGAGACCGCAGCCGGTGCCGTAGCGAGTCAGGAGGGGAGATAGAATGGTAACGCGCTTAGTTATCGGGCTAGGCTTGGTCCTGGTCTTCGTCGCCGCCCAGGCTGCGTTCACCATTGGTGAGTGGGAGCAGGGGATGGTGGTACAGTTCGGCAATCCGAAACGGATCATTCAGGAACCCGGTTTATATTTCAAGTTGCCAATAGCGCAAAATCTGGTCCGCTTCGAAAAACGGGTCCTGACAACCGATGCCCGTGAGTCCGAATATATTACGCTCGACAAGAAGCGTGTCCTGGTGGACCATGTCTCGCGCTGGCGCATCAACGATCCCCTCCAATTCTACCGGAGTGTCCGCGACCGCATTCGGGCCATGTCTCGGTTGGACGACATTATCTCGGCCCGCCTTCGACAGGAAATCGCCACGCATAATTTTCTCGACCTCATTCGGGCAAAGCGTGAAGAGATTATGGCCATCGTGACAAGAGACACCCGAGAGACGGCCAAGACTTTTGGTATCGAAGTGACCGATGTCCGCATCAAGCGACTCGATCTGCCCGAAGAAGTCCAAGCCAGCGTGTTTGCCCGTATGCGAGCGGAGCGCGAGCGGATTGCCAAGCGCTACCGGGCGGAAGGGGAAGAGCAGGCGCAGCAGATCCGGGCCTCTGCCGACCGGGAGCGGGAGATTATCCTGGCCACCGCGTACGAGTCGAGCGAAAAGCTCAAAGGTGAGGGCGATGCCGAGGCCACGAGCATTTATGCCACCGCATTTGGCGAGGACGCCGAGTTCTATGCTTTCACGCGCCGCCTCCAGGCCTATGAGAAAATCCTGAGTAATGACACCACGCTCGTCCTGAACCCGGACTCCGAACTGCTGAATTACCTGCAGGGTCCGGGGAGCGGTCCGCAAGCCAGCGAATAGCCGAGTATGCCTGGACTCGTTCGCCTACTGCTCCTGCTCGCAGTGGGCTATCTGGTTATCGTGGGTATCCGCCGTCTCTTTTTGCCCACTCCTTCCGACCCCACGAGGCGGCAGGCGGACGCCTCGGGTTCGGAGGGCGTGCCTTTAGTCCAGGACCCCCAGTGTGGGCGTTTCATTCCGCAAAGCGAAGCGATCCGGGCCTCGCGGCGTGGCCGGATTACCTACTTCTGTAGTGAGGAGTGCCGCGCCGCGTATCGGAGGGCATGAGGCGCGGCTGCCCCCCGAGAGACAACCCGTCTTCTACCGGAATGCCGGAATGATCTCTTCCCCAATCAGACGGGTATTCTCGTCAACATAGTCGGCTGGGCAGGCTGAGGGGAGGATCACCGTTTGCGCGCCGGCGTCGATATATTCCTGAAGTCGTTTCCGGCACTCTTCAGGAGTCCCGGCCAGGGCATATTTCCCGATCAGCTTGGAAAAATCCTGGGCGTACTGTTTGCCGAGTCGAGTGGCCGCCATCTCCCGGCCTTTGTCTCCGTCCGTATGGGTCGCGGTGAAGATGAACACCCCGGGCTGAAACGACTCGACATCCCGCCCGTACTCTTTGCGCAGACTCTTGATCTTCTCAATGCTGTCGTGGAGCTGTTCGGGCGTATACATATACGGCAGCCAGCCGTCCGCATATTCTGCCGTGCGCTTCATGGCCGGCTCCTTGCGACCCGCGACCCAGATTGGTGGCCGCGGCTTCTGTACGGGAGCCGGTTCAATGCTGACTTCGTTCAGTGTTGTATACCTGCCTTCGAAGGACACTCGCTTTTCCGTCCATAAGCGGGTGATCACTGTGAGCGCCTCATTCGTGCGGGAGCCGCGTTGCTTCACCGGTACGCCGCAGGCCTCGAACTCTTTTGGAAACTCTCCACCGACGCCAACCCCAAAATGGTAGCGCCCGTGTGAGGCCACATCAAGCGCCGCCCCCATTTTTGCTACCAGGGCGGCCGGATACAATGGCAGGAGGACGATGGAACTGAGCAGTTTAATCTTCTGGGTGGCACCGGCCGCAACCGAGAGCGAGATAAAGGTATTGCCCACCGGTCCGTGAAACATGACGTGTTCGCCACAACCGAGCAAATCAAAACCGAGCCGCTCTGCCCGCTGGGCAAATGCCCCAATAGTATTGTCCAGGATCGGTAAGGCCGTTCCAAATGCAATATCTTCCATACATCCTCCTACGACATGATGTCCTCCCATAGCGGTGAACACGGAGAGAAATCAAGCCGCGTCCGGCCCGCTCCAGGTCGAACGGAGCCCCGGCCTACCTCTCCGGCTTCTCGTCCATCCTTTGCCACGCATTTTTCTCCCGCAATCGCTTGACATCCCGGGCGGTCTGCTGCACCCGCATCCCCATTGCGCTCAGGAGTTCGGTGCTCATATCCGCGGTAATCTGATCTTTGATACTACCGCTGCCGTAGGGGTCGGCGTTCATGAAGGTCTCGATTTTTTTGCGTGGCAGGCCGGTCTCGATACAGGCGTCAAGGAATTGCAGCAAGTCGACTTGCCCGCGCCGTTGGGCGTACAGACCGTGTAAGCGTCGACAGTCTGTGCATATCTGTTTGAACCAGCCAGCGCGCTCCTGGCAGTAGGGGCATTTCATGGTCCCGAGCTTAACGATTCGCCCCGAGTGGAACAACGGCCGGGCCGGACGATTTTGCGCTGGACAGGAGGAACTAGGCGATATAAGGCTGGGAGGAGCAAACGTGTCCTCCACATCAGCAGAGAACTGCTGGACGCGTTTCCTCTTTGATGAATATTCCGCAGGAGGGAGACCTATGAGTGTGATGCGACTCGGGTATGTACATGTCCGGGAATCAGACTTGGAGAAAGCGGTCGACTATTACAGCAACGTCCTGGGATTGCAGGAAGTTGCCTGTCAGGACGGCAAACAGTATTTCAAATGCTGGGACGAGTACGACCATCACAGTCTGGTCGTTGAAAATGGTGGACTGGGTCTGGTGAAGATGGGCTATAAAGTCGCGGCCCAAGATGAGCTCGCCCAGATCGAGAAGGGGGCAGAGCGGTTCGGCCTGAGCGTCAGTCGGGTCTCGGCAGGTGAGAACCTGGGGATTGGACAGGCTCTCCGTTGTACGCTCCCGTCCGACCATGTCTTGGAGTTGTACGCCGAGGCTGAGCAGAGCGGTACGCAGGTTGGTGTGCTCAATCCTGACCCGTGGCCGAGCGACCGGCCGGTGGCTGGCATCGGGCCAGACCGGTTGGATCATCTGTTATTGACGGCTGAAGACGTGCAGGCCAATGTGGAGTTCTTCACCCAGGTCCTGGGCTTCCGGGTGAGCGAGCGGATAATTCCCGACCCGAACAACGAGGAACTGCTCGGCGCGTTTCTGTTTTGCTCGAACAAGGCGCACGACATCGCCTTTGTCAAAGGCGCAAACGGGAAGCTGCACCACTTCGCTTTCTGGCTGGATAGCTGGAACGATATCCTGCGAGCCGGCGACATTCTGGGCAGGAATAATGTGGAAATCGACTTCGGTCCGGCCCGGCATGGAATCACCCGCGGTACGACCATTTACTTCCTGGGCCCGAACGGCAATCGCAATGAAGTCTTCTCAGGCGGATATATGACCTACGCCGACTTCCCGCGCATTACCTGGACCGCGGACCAGATCGGGAAAGCCATTTTCTATATTCACCGAGAGGTCAACGAGCGCTTCAACACCCACGTCACGTGACGACTCCTCATGTTCGCCTGATTCGCCCGGTCGAGGTAGCCGGCGGTCTCCCCTAGCCCGGCGGCTCTGCGGCCGAGAGCAACGGCTGGCGCGGAGCCCGCTGGGTGGCCGGCAGCTCACGCGGGATATAACGGGTGTATAATTCATAGCGCCGGAGAATGGCATTGACATACCGCACCGCCTCATCGCCGGGGATAAAACCGGCGTTGATCCGCCGATAATACTCGGCGTCTTCCAGCAGGGGGAAAACCAACTCGACCGAGTCTTTCCAACAGTACGGGTCGTAGCCTAGGGTATGGGCGAGCCGCTGGGCCGCTCTGACTCGACCCGGGCCAAGGAGGTAGCCACTCAGGGCAAGGGCAAGACGGTCCTGGTTCCTGCCATCGGGGAACTGTTGCAGGAGAAACCGCAGATACTTGGTCCCTGCCTCAAGATTGCCGTGCAGGGTGAGAAAATCGTCCACACCGACCTCACGAGCCGCAATTTCGGTGACCTGCATGAGGCCATACGCGTCGCTCGAACTCATCCGTGTGTGATCAAAGCGCGATTCCTCAAAAACAAGGGCGGCTATGAGTCGCCAATCAAAACCAGCCCGCTCGGCATACCGCGCAATGAGGGCATCGTGCTGCGACAAACGGTTGGCGAATATGGTGGACTCATCCGAACGGAGAAACCGAGCGGTCGCAAAGTATTTGTTGTGCAAAATTCTCTTGAGACCAGAACGCCTCGTTTGGGTGTGATAGTCATTGATCGCGGCGAGCAGTTCCGAGTGTTCTGCTCGGACCGCCCAGCCTATCCGGGCCGGCTCCGGGCGGGTGTATGCGCTGTCGGAGCGAACGGGCACCTCGGCAGGAACGGCGGCAGTACGGAGCGCCTCGAGTGGACCTGGGGGGGGATTGTGCAGGAGCAGTGGCGTGTGAGGCCGGTCTGCCCGAGGAAGGGCCTGAACATCCGTGCTCAGATAGGCCTGAGAGTACCGGACGCGAGCGGACGGGCTGCCCTCTGGGATAACGACACCGGCGGCAATGTCGCCTCTCCCTTCAATGAGCCACTGCGTGAGCGCCACACTTGGGGGCGGGGTCCGGACCTGGAGGGCGCTGCCAAGCTGCCGGGCAAACTCACGGGCCAATTCGTATTCAAACCCACTTTCCCGGCCACGGTAGAGAAAATAGGACGCTGCATCGTGGTGCATAAGCACGGTGAGCACACCCCGTTTCTGGATATCAGCGACGGTTGGACGCGGAACGTGCAGAACCTGAACGGCAGACGGAACGGGCAGGACTGGCGCGGGGGGTGGAGACCAGAGCACGACGCCGCCGAGCACGCTCATGAGCGTCAAGACGAGGATACTGAGACGAAGGCTGTTATATTGCATACTGACCGCAGAGATACCCTGTGCTCTTTGCGTTATTGTACCGCCCGCCCCTCCGACATGTTTGACAGTCTTGGACTTTTTACTTACCGTGCCCGTGTGAACACGCGCGAAAAAATTCTCGACATTGCCGGACGGCTGTTCGCCACGCAGGGGTATGCCGATACCTCATTGGCGCAAGTGGCCCGGTCTGCGGAGGTGAGCAAGGCCCTCATTCTGTGGCATTTCAATAGCAAGAATGACCTCTTTCGGACGGCCTTGCAGAACTTCCTGTCCCCGTATGCTATTGACGCGACCGGCCTGCGGGGGCTGAGTGAACGGGAACAATTCGAGAAGCTCATCGACGATTATTATACCTTTATCAGCGACCACTTACCATCGGTCAAATTCGTGCTGGGTCAGGTCGTCCGTGAGGAAGCGAACGCGAAAGAGGTCATTGACCATGTCAACGACCTCTACCACGTGTATCAGCAGTTGCTGACGTCTATTCTGAATCAGGGCCGAAAAACGCGGGTGTTCATGCCGGACGTTCAGTCGGCGGAAGAGGCGGCCTTGATTATGGCAACCCTGAACGGGCTACTGGTCCAGCGGCTTGTCGACGCCAATGGTGGCATTGATGCGCCCCGCTTGCTGGCCCGCTTCAAGGAGACGCTCTGGAGCCGGCTCTCTATGCCCGAGGCGGTCCCCCCTTTAGGCCGCACCGCAGCCTATCGTCCTGCTGATGGGGCACACTCTGCCGCGGAGCGATAGCCCGCCCAGATCCGTGAACATGACACAAGGAGGGCCTATGGTCGAGAAAACGATTGAACTGACAGGGGTGTCTTCAGCCAGCATTGAAGAGGCGGTCTCGCTTGCCGTCTCCCGAGCGGCCGTCACGGTGAGCGGCATATACGAGGTCCAGGTCTCAGACATTACCGCAATTGTCGAAGACGGAGTGGTCGCCCGCTGGAAGGTGAAAATAAAGGCAACGTTCCCCATTAAGGACAGCATACACGAATGACACAGATCGAACCCAAGACCGACGCGAAGGTCCGCGAAGTTGCCCCC
This sequence comes from uncultured Binatia bacterium (SeqCode), assembly GCA_965116085.1. GTDB lineage: Bacteria > Desulfobacterota > Binatia > Bin18 > Bin18 > Bin18. Next base: position 489,446 of record OZ220487.1, on the reverse strand, counting down.
GGCGTCTACCAGTTGTTTCTGCCGCTCCCGATGCGGCCGAGCATTGTCAATGTCTATCTGGTCAGAGACGATGATGAATGGGCGTTGATCGATACGGGCATGCACACCGCAGACAGTATTGCCACGCTCAAGGCCGCTCTCAGCACGGTCGGCTGCCAACCGACGTCTATCCGTACCCTCATCTCAACCCACCATCACGCCGATCACTTTGGGACCTCGCGGACATATCAGGAGTTGACCGGTGCCGAGGTTCACTTGCATGAGTTGGAGCTCTCCCGGGTCGAACGGTTGCAAGCGACCGAACGCCACCCCGAAGCGTTTGCGTTCTTTCAGCAACACGGCATTCCGTTGGACTCGCCGGAGCAACTGCCGACCCCAGGCAGCTTTTACGGCTCTCGTTATATGCCGGCCAAACCGGATCGTTTCATGCGTGATGGTGAATCCCTCTACGTGGGGAAACGCGAGCTGCGAGTCGTCTGGACCCCCGGCCACACGCAAGGACACTGCTGTCTCTACTTGCCCGAGGATAAGGTCATGATCGTGGGGGATCACCTTCTGCCCAAGATTACGCCCCACGTTGGCGTCTACTATGCGGGCCCGGACAATCCGCTCCAGGATTTTCTCGACTCCCAGGAGAAGGTTCAGGACTTTGATGTGGAACTCGTGCTGCCCGCCCACGGGGGCGTGTTTCAGGATCACCGGTATCGGGCCAAGCAGATTATCCAGCATCATCGCTACCGTTTGGATGAGATGTCCGACCTCATTCGTGGGAAAGCGCACTCGGCCTATGAAGTCGCCTCCAAGGTCTTTGATTTGAATTCCGGCCTGCCTATCTTTCATGTGTTTGCGGCCACGTTTGAAACCCTGGCCCATCTCCACCTGCTGATGTACGACGGGAAGGTGAAACGAGTCGACGACGAACCCACCACTCGCTTTATCGCCTGAAGCAGGGCTGCGGGTTCGGTATCTCGGAGCGCATTTCACTCAGGGGGGCTTTCGTATGCGCTACACTGTTTTTGATATCGAGACCCGGATCGACAAGAGTCTGGTGCGGGCCGTTTATTTTCCGCAGGCGGAAGAAGAAGGCTTGTCGGACGACGACGCCTACCGCCGGATGCAGCAACGTCTGCGCGAGGAACAAGGCAACGATTTTTTCCCGCTGTCCTTTCATCGGCCCGTTTCCATCGCTGTTGGGCAAGTGAACGAGGAGCGAGTGCTGACCGGAGTCGAGACGGTTCATGCCGCGGACACCGCCCAATCAGAGATGGCCGAGGAAGCATTGATCCGGGTGTTTTGGGAACGGCTGGAGCGCTTCTCCGGGACTCTGGTCAGTTTCAATGGACGGAATTTCGACCTGCCCGTATTGGAACTGCAAGCGCTCAAGCATGGCTGCCGCATTCCACGCTACTTTAGCGGGAAGGCCCGTTACCGCTTCTCTGACGAGGGCCACTACGATCTCTATGATTTTCTGACCAACTACGGAGTCCATCGTCTGCGGGGCGGCTTTAACGCCTTGGCCAAGCTGATCGGACTGCCGGGGAAGACCGATATCGATGGATCGATGGTCCAGCAATTGTGGGAAGATGGACGTTTGGACGATATTCACCACTACTGCCGCACTGATGTCATCCAAACCTATTTTCTTTTTCTGCGGGCCGAGTTGATGCGTGGACGGATAACCCAGCAGCAGTACGATACCGCCGCCGAGCGGTCTGCCTCCTTTCTCGAGGACAAAGCCTAGAAGGCCGTCAGGACCCGCTCGTCAGTGGATTTTGACTCCCTGCACAGAAGAGGGAGGGGCCGATAACGCGTGACGCCGGCTACACCATGGACATTTCAAAGGGATGTATTGTCCTCCTGTTCGGCGTGAGCCTCTCTTTGGGGTGTGTCTCGTACACAGAACGCGTCCCGTACCACCCGCACCTGACACAGCCAGATGAAGGGGTATGGGCTGAGGTGAAGCGGGAGTTTGGCTGGCGGGCGTCGCGCAAAACACGCAAGCCGAAAAAAAGACAGGCGTCGCTCTATGCAAGAATGATCCGCGGCGTCACAGGCTGGTTTACGAAGAACGAGCAGCCTATAGGACCGGATATCCATCCACGCCAGTGGGAGCGGATACACCAGGAATACGAGCGGGAGCAGAAGAAGAGGTTGGGGCAGTACTGAAAGTGGGGAGAAAGGCTATCGATACGGTCAGGATTCTGAGAGAGGGAAAGGCATGCGATGAAAGCATTGGTTGTCGGAGGCACCGGACCGACCGGACCGTTTATTGTGAATGGCCTGATCGAGCGTGGCTATGAGGTCACGATTTTTCATCGTGGAGCGCACGAAATTCCTGAAATTCCGCCTGCGGTCGAACATCTTCACGGGGACCCGCATTTCCGAGAAACCATAGACGACGCCCTGGCGGGCCGCACGTTCGATCTGGCGGTCGTCACCTATGGACGGATTCGCTTTCTTGCCAAAGCGCTGGTCGGCAAAATCGGGCGTTTTGTGGGTGTGGGCGGGGTAGCGAGTTACCGGGGATATATGGATCCGTCGGTGCTTTCCCCCGTCGGGCTCAAAGTGGCGGTTGCTGAGGACGCACCCGTTGTTGAGAGCGAGGCGGAACTCCGTTTTGCCTATCTGATCGCCCAAACCGAACGAACCGTATTGGCTTGCCATCCTACTGCGGCCTATTTCCGGTATCCCTACGTCTATGGTCCCTATCAACTCATTCCACGCGAGTGGTGTGTGATTCGGCGTGTTCTCGATAAGCGCCCGCATATCATTGTTCCTGACGGGGGGTTGACACTTTTTACCCACGGTTATGCGGCCAATCTGGCTCACGCTGTCCTGCTGGCGGTCGATCAGCCCGAGGCATCGGCCGGACAGCTATACAACTGTGGCGATGAGAGTCAGCTCACGATCCATCAGGTGATTGAGGTAATTTCCAGAGCCATGAATTACGAATGGGACATTATCAATATGCCCAACGAGCTGGCGCACCCGGCGCGTCCCTACATCATGCAGGAAACCTCGCACCACCGGATTGTTGACCTGACCAAGATCAAAAACCAACTGGGGTACGCGGATCTTTATCCAGTCGAAGAGGCTATGGAAAAAACGGTCGCCTGGTATCTGGCCAACCAGCCCGAACGAGGTGGAGAGATCGAAAAGCGCCTGCAAGACCCGTTTCACTATGAGGCTGAAGACCGCCTGATCGCCGCGTATCGAGACAGCATGCAGCGCGTAGCCGATATTCCCTTTGCGGCCCAAACGGACCGCCCGCACCCGTACGCCCACCCCAAGGAGCCGGGCCAGGAACGAGACCACCGGGAACGCTAACGGCGGTGGATCATGGCGCTGTATGTTTGCTTACAGATGTTCCCGGGGGAAGAGGGCGGGGGGGCACTGTCTCCTTCCCGGCATAAGGAATTCAGCCTCTCTCGATGGGAGAGTGCAAGGCACGGCAGGGCCGTCCAAGGGTACGGGCCTCCCCTCGTGCTTGAGGAGAGCCTTTCCTGGCATGGACAATATGCGTAATACGGAGAGAGCCACTTCGTCCAGCGCAAGACGTCGATACCACAATACCCTCAGGACCCCGATAAAAGTCGGAAAAACAACGGAAACGACGATCAAATCCCGGCGCTGTTCAATAAGCGCTTCGATTCTTCGATGAGATGCCAGCATCACAACTCACGGGCCGATCATGGCCACGGAGACTGGAGAGGCGTGTCAGGGTTGTTGCCTCGCCATGGATGCCAACCATGCCGGGCAGACTGACCTCCGCGACGACGAAGAGACCGCGCCACAATCTCGGAAGATCAATCCTTTCCTTCAAGAGGTCCAGTTCTGACCTAACGTCACTATTCACCCTGGCGGCCCGTCCCTACGTCGGCATCAGGCCAAAGTCGTACTCCAGCAGGGTGAAGGGTGTTGTGAGGTCATAGCGTTCGCAGCCTGTTGCAGCCTTACACTCCTGGAAGTCGGCCACAAGCGGATACCTTGGTGGCTCGGAGTCCGGATAGGCGTCACCCTTCACGAAGATATGGGTGGTCAACGGTTTGTAGCCATCAGCGGATAGCATGAAAGGCACATGTGCCGGACGCATCCCGTGCCGTCCGGTTGCGTCCAGCATGCGGCCGACCGGGCCATCGGTCGGAATCGAATAGCTCACCGGGGTTTCGGAGATGAGCGCATAGCTGCCGTCTGCCTCAGTCGTGAACCCGCCACGCAAATTCCGCTCTGGCGCATCCTGGTCCTGAATACCGTACAGGCCGTTGGCCGAGGTCTGCCACACATCAACGGTGGCACCTGCAATCGGCGCCCCAGCGGCATCCGTGACCCTTCCCCTCATTAACGTCGTGCGCGCGCCAACGTCTCTGCGGATGGCGGATGCGCCGTTCTTTTGTTCCGGTGCATCCCCGACATAGAACGGACCCAGGACGGTGGATTCAGTTCCAAGACCCGCCTTGGGATGATTGAGCGTACCGACCAGCATGAACACTCCAAGCGTGTCGGACAGCAGGATAAACTCCTGCCGTTTGTCGTCGCACCTTTTGCCCGTGGCGGTCAGAGACTGAATGCCCGCCAACCACTCCGCTGTTCGATGAGGTTGGTGATGATGCGCTGCCTGCGTGGGTCCCGAGTCTTGCTCGCATATTCTTTCACAATCGCCTCGGTGATGTTGTCTGCTGTATAGTCACGCATATTCTTCCCCCCTTAAATTGAGACAAACCGCTCCCGGCCTCAAGGAGCTCGGCTACACTCAGGCATACCGGAGCGAGAGGGGCGTCGCCTAGCCCTTATTGTATTGTATGTTCATCGCTCTCCACCGGGTTTCCAATCCTGGCTGTGGGCTTTATATTTCACCAAACGAAAGAAAAGATGTACGTATGATGAAACCACTCCTCATTCTGAAGACGGGCGAATTGCCTCGCGCAGTGACCGCGCAGTGCGGGCGATACGAGCAGGCGTTTTTCAATATCCTGGGCCCTTCGCGCTGCGTTGTTGTCGATGCGCGCAAGGATCCCTTCCCCGAATCGGACTGGGCCGGCATTATTATCACCGGCTCACCCGCTTCAGCGAACGACCCTGACCCCTGGGTGGCCAAGAGTGAGGACTTTCTGAAACGGGCAGGGGACCAATCCGTGCCCATCTATGGGATCTGCTTCGGCCATCAGCACGTTGCCCATGCGTTTGGCGGCACAATCGAAAAAAATCCGCAGGGCTGGGAACTCGGCACGGTGACGGTCAGTCTGACTTCAGACGGGCAGAAGGACCCGCTCTTTTCTACTGTCCCTGTCTCCTTTCTGGCCCAGCAGAGTCACGGCGAAATTGTGACCGCCCTGCCTCCGGGCGCGACCGCCCTGGCCCGCAATGAGGCCTGCCCCTATCAGGCATTCTCCCTGGAAACGCACATCTGGGGAACTCAGTTCCACCCGGAATTCACCCCTGCGATTATGGAGGGGCTGATTGCTTCGCTGGCCGCTGTCATACCTCCCGAGTCCTTTCCGCGCTGGCCGGCTGCGCAGCAGCCGCTGCAAGACTGGCTGCTCAAGGCCGTGCAAAATGCGCCCGCGGCCCAGCGCTGTCTCACGAATTTTGCCGCGCTGGTCACACAGCGGTTAAAAGAGTAAACGTGTCAACACCTCTATTCATTGGAGGGGTCCTGCTCTCTTAGGGGCGTAAGTAGGAGAGGCGCAGGCGGCCGGAGACAATCGCCCTGGTCGCACGGGCGATGCCTTCCATGTCATCAACAACCATCCAGGGGCCGGCATGTACAACGCCCTGCAACGTTTCTCCCGCTCGGATGAGTCGGGGATACAACTCATGGGTTGTACTAAAGGCGCGGTCTGCCGGCATGGCCTCAAAAATACGTGGTGCCAGGACCTGACAACCGGTAAACATAAAGGCGGACAGCGGCTCCTTGATCCCCCCCTCGCTCGGCTCGCCTCGAATACGCCGGACCGCGCCAGTTCGGTTCGTTTCAATCAGACCGTACGTTGCCTCATTAGGATTCGGTCTGAGCAGCAAGGTGCCAATGGCGCGGGTCTGCCGATGGGTGGCTAAGAAGGCGGTCAGATCGAAATCAAGGATCGTATCGGCATTCAAGACCAGAAACGGTTCACCGGCGAGAAACGGCTGGGCTTTCTTGATCCCGCCTCCGGTGTCCAGGAGAGGGTCTTCCAGTGAATAGGTGATCCGCAGGCCGTAGGCACTCCCGTCGCCCAATGCGTCTCTGAGCAGATGCCCGAGATGGTGGAGGTTGAGCACGACCTCTTCGATGCCGCGGGATTTGACAAACAGGAGGGTGTATTCAATCAGCGGTCGGCCGGCGACCGGCACCAGCGCTTTGGGAAGCGTCTCCGTCAGCGGTTGCATCCGGGTCCCGAAGCCGGCCGCAAGAATCATGGCGCGCATGGAATCCTCTTGGGTTGAGAAGAGGGAATCGCTATTCCTTTTCCCTTTTCATATGCAAGGTTATTCACAAAGTGGAAAGAAAGAGTAGGGGACCATGCTTTCTGCCGACCCCCCTTTGGTGTTGCCGCTCTCTCGAACTGGAAAATGTTCGCTGCCTCGGTGAGCGTCAGACTCTGGAACTGACGGACGAGAAAGATCGTCCGGCTCAATGGGCTCTACTCCTAGGGGACAATGGGGTTGGCAAGACAACGCTTTTACAATGCTTAGCATGGATGAGGCCCGTTCCGGCCGGAGTTCAGAATGGTGACGGGCCGAGATATATAGGGCTCGCCTTAGTGAATGAAGAGAATCGAGTACTCGATTCTCTATTACGAGCGGGAGACGAAGTGAGTCTTAACCTGAAGGCCTCTATTCAGTATCAACCAGCAATTAGGACCGGCTCAACCGGCTCCAGGACGCCGCGTAGACACGCAAACGGCGGCATCGCCGATGCGAGTTTCAGCATCCCTCGGGACATTCCCGTTTGTGAAGCAGGCGGGAATGTCCCGAGCCAGCTGCAGAGGGCAGTGAACTCGTCCTCAGCCGGTAGGCCTTGGTCGAGCTGCTTGACCTTGTTCGCGATTGTCTTGGGGTTCTCATCCCAACCGAGCTCGGAAAGGACATCTTGAATCAGTCGGCCGCTATCATCGATTTCCATCATGCGTTATGCCCAAAATCATATGGCGAACCCCGCGTCATATCCGGAGTTCGCCATATCGAACTTGCTCGCAGACCAATATCATAATAGGAAATTGGCTGGTAGAGTGGATCTTGCAATATGATACCCGAGCGCACCACGGCCCTGCTGCCTATGTTGAAGAGCTGGCGTCGAGCGGACGCCCCACTTTCACGCGCGAGGAGGCGATGGAAGCCTTGGGGACCAGCCACGGGGCCTTCCTCGACGCAGCTGCGCCTCAAGGAAGCGGGGTCATGTCTTCGCTCCGCGCTGCGGCTTCTACGTGATCACGCCCACGCTGTATCCATCACTGTCCGGTGCGCCGCCCCATGGAATTCTGAGGCTTTACAGGAGCGCCACATAGTAAGGCCGCCCTGCGTCCTTCATCATGGCATTGATGTACCAGATTGGCGGAGGTGCGTCTCACTATGGAATTTCAGGTCGTAACCGACCGGCAGGTGGAAATCCATTCGGGCTGGGCGTTCCAAGCTCGCCTTCTATATCCCGCAAGGATAGGGAAAGCCTCCAAAAAGGTATTGAGCAAAGAAAGCCCGACACCGGTTCAATGCTAATGTCAGCGTCGGCGCAACAGCATTGGAGCTGGTGCGCTATCCGCATGCGAGCGGCGGCATTAACTCTGCGGCGAGCGTGCTCAATGAGCTTGCCGTACAGATTGATCCGGCGCGCCTTGACGAGTTGGCGCCGAAATGTGAACGGTCTGTCGTCCAACGCCTCGGCTACCTGCTCGCCTACTTGGGACAAGGAAGAGATTGCCGCCTCTCTGGAGAGACATCTCCAGAACGGCGTCAATGCGCCACGGGTTGAACGTGAGCCGAGAGAAGCGAATGTAATCGCTTCCAGCGATGAACGAGAACGCAGCTCACGCTGGCCCGTCATTGTCCGCCGCCCAATCGAGGTCGATGAGCAGTGATCCCCGAGACAAATATCACAGCCCGGAGCCTGACAGCGCCCTGAGCCGAGCCTAGACAAATCGAACAGGACTTGATCATCTCACGAGCGTTGGTCGAGATCTTCAATCACGATCTCCTGGGAGCCGAACTGAGGGTCCGAGGAGGCACCGCCCTCAACAAGATCATCTTCCCGGAACCGTTGCGTTATTCGGAAGACATTGATCTTGTTCGGACGACGGCAGGACTGATCGGCCCCATCCTCAATGCCATGCGAGAGGTGCTGGAGCCATGGTTGGGACAAGCCAACTTTGTGTCTAGCCCAGTGGCTCCGACGTTGCGCTTCCGGGTGCCGGCTGAGGATGATCCCGAAGCGCAGCTCCGGCTGAAGGTCGAGATCAACATCGCTGAGATCGAAGCTTCCGGTCCGCCGGTTTCGATCCCATACGCTGGCGAAAGCCCGTGGTTCACGGGTAGTATGACCCTAGCGTCTTTCTCCCCTGGAGAGCTTCTGGCGACGAAGCTACGCGCCTTGTTGCAGCGCGACAAGGCGCGCGATCTTTTCGATCTCGGCCATGCGCTCGCTGCGCTTCCCAATCTCGATATCGACCGGGTTGTAGAGCTCTCTGTCCAGTATCTTGATCAGCAAGGTCGGGCCATCTCCCGGGCGGAATCAGAGCAGCGGATGCTCGCGAAATTCGTACGGTCAGACCTGTTGGGCGATGTTCGCGCTCCTCACTCCTGATCGGGCAGACGTGCTTGCTGCTGCCGGCCGCGCAGCTTTTGGGAGGGTGTTCACCGACGTAATTGCCTTGATCCTTGGCCATCGGTGGGCGCGCACCGATGATTTGGTTCAGTCCATGGGATTGGTAAAACCCCGTGGGATGAACTAATGCCCGCACAGGCCTGTATCGCACACCATGTTAATGTATTGGTCAAGAAGGCATGAACCAAGCTGAGTTTGCGCGAATATTCTGCGAGCGACCCGAGAGCTATGCGTGGTTCTTGGGGGCCAGCGCATCGCGCAACGCCAATCTTCCAACAGCGGAAGATATCATCACTGATCTGAAGAGTCGTTTTTATTGCAGTGAAGAAAACAGGAGTTTTCGACCAAAGACCTGCAGAACGAAGCGGTGAGAGCGCAGATCGAAGCGTATCTGCGCTCTCGCGGTTTTTCAGAGCGCTGGTCTGCCAACAGCGCGGGGGTGGAACCTCGCCCGACTCGCAGCGGTACCGGCTTGGATGGTGCAGGACGACCTGAACGGATCGCACACATTTCCGGGCTTCGGTCCGACTGGAAAATCCCGGCCGAGCCCATTGAGCAGGGCTATTCGAGCACGCCAGAAATGCTGTAGGTACGGGAGGCGCGTGGGTGGGCATGGAATCACGGTTTCCGTTGACAATACCACGCTGGAACACGCGGGCTTTCACCCCAATCCGTTTCCGAATTGCTTGTGGAGTAATTGGGGAAAACCAAATCTATCCACAGCAGTTTACCTAGAGCAGATTCGTTTCATTCGGGTTTATAATACGAGCGGGCCTCCTTCACCCGCCCCCAGCATGATTCACAACATCGACCGATTGGGAGTTCCTCACCGATTCAATCTCGTGCGAATTCGCTCTAGTGCCGCATGATCTTAGCAACCTCGCATTGGGCGTGCGCCCTGCGTTGAAGCGGGCCTCGCCCACCCTGCCCAGTTCATCCAGGGTCGCAACATATTGCTTGGGTGTGGCTCGCCTTCGCGTCGCAACATATTGCTTGGGTGTGGCTCGCCTTCGCCGAGGTTCCAGCCCCTCTCGACGGGTGCCACCTGGGGGCGGTCTGGGGGCAGGAGCCACACTGGGCGAGGATCCCGCTGCGTTTTCAATCGCGGATTGAGCCGCTTGGCGTGGGGAGAACGGACGGTATCCAGCCTCCCATTGTCTTGGTGCGAGCCCGCTGGCGATGCCGTTGCTTCCGAAAGGTGGCGAACGGGCGCGCCTTGCCTTGTGGCGAGCGGAGGGGGACGTACTGGCCCCTTGGGCGACGGCCCGCGCCGACACAGGAGACGGTCTTGCGGGTGGGGGCGGGCGTGCCTCTGGGCTCCTTTGCTGGCCGAGCGTTTTGCGAACCGCTCGGCCTCTGTGAGGTCAATGACGCCCCTTGGGGATGAGGTGTGCGGCCCCTGATACCCCTCTGCTTGCACAGCCGTAGGCACGGGCGACCGCACAGCGGCACGGCCTCGTGTCGTGGCCGCTACGCGGCAAGCAGCTTTCCCTCCCACCGATGGCTTGGCAGGCCGACCTCGTTGGGGGCTTTGCGGAGAGCTGGATTCCACTCGTGCCGTGGCTCCTCCGGCCGTGCCGGGGGGCGACTAGGCCGGTCTCCCTCCTGCATGCCGCTTGGCCCCGTGTTGCGCCCATGGATGGGCCCACCGTGGCCAAGGAGGCCGATGGAGGCCAAATCACTCGGCGCCGGGGGGGCCCGTCGGCCTTCCGGGCGCCGTCGCAGGCCCTACAAGCGGCAGTGGTGCCGGGAATCATCGGAGCGTTTCCTTGCCGGTTGGATCGCCATGCGCATTCCTGCGGGGGTGGGAATTGGGAAGGTTCCTCCTGACGATGCTCCCATGGGGCTGTCATCATTTAGGGTAGCGTCAGGGTTGGGACTTTATTGAGCCCGCTGTGTATAGCCGCAAGGAACGGTTTCGGCTGTCGCTCCTCGGTTCCGGTCTGTTCTCCGCGTTTCGGAACCCTTCAGGCCCGGATCGGTTACACCGATCCGGGCTTGCTTTTAGGATCGTTTATTTCGTTGATCCCTGCAAGGCCGCGGCGGCCTTCTACTCGATTTTGGGGCTTGCCGCTATGCGCTGCTTCTGATTTTCCGTTCCTTTCATTCTGCGGCCTTCCTGTGAAGGCAGGTTCGGTGTCTTGCCTTGTTAAATGCCTCCGTTTTCTCCCTGATTGCTGTTTCTGTCAGTTTATCGCAGGTGTCGGCTACTTGATATATAACTCCGCAACTCTATTCAGTTGATGCCTTTCGCAGGCGGAGCGCAGGCGGTCGGCGTAGCCGAAACGCTATGCCTTTGATTTTGACCGTCCTACCCTTCCCATCCGAAGTCTGCCGCCGTAAGGTCGTCGGCGTTTATTCCGATCAGTATGATCGTGTCCAGTCCCATATATCCCACGTCGGAGATTATCGCTCCATGCTTGCCTTGCGAGATATTGAGGTCTTCGATTCTTGTTTTCTTTTCGAAATTTGGGACGGAGTGGAAATCGCCATCCCATCCCCAATATATCTTGCCTGTTAATTCGTCTATCGTTATTTTGTCCGGTATCGGATCATCTTTAACTGCGCGGATAATTATTTGATCCTTGCCCTGCTGAAAGTCTTCTATGATATGCCTGTCGGGTTTCCCCCAGTGCAACCATTCCTCATTCATCTCTTCTGCTCCCAGCCATTCTAGATAGTCTTCCGATAGGTTTTTGTCCGCATATGCTTTAGGCATTCTTGCTAGGTCTTCGAATGTGAATGTGTCGCTGCCGGGTCCGCCGTTCAGGAGTTTGTTGTCGGTTTCTAGTTTTTGGATATCTCGCACTGGTGTTGCGACCGCGCCGCCGTTTGAATATATGGTTATGTCATCGTCGCCCGCTCCGCCGTATATCCGATCGTCTCCTCCTCGGTTGCTTGATATCGTGTCGTTTCCTGATCCGCCTTTGATGATATCTGCTCCTCTGCCGCCGGCTATCGCATCATCGCCGGGGCCGCCGTATAGCAAATCGTCGTGAGATCCTCCATTATATGCTGCGCTAGGGTCTATCTTCATCATTAATTCTGGCTCTAGAAGTCTTACGAGTACTCCGTTGTCGCCTGATATTGAGTCATTGCCCGATCCACCGTATATGATATCGCGTCCATAATCCGCCCGCTAGGTTATCGACGCCGGGGCCGCCGCGGATTACGTCCGATCCTGAGCCGCCGTTGACTCCGTCGTCGCCCTTGCCGGCCCTAATCCAGTCGTCGCCGCCCCCGCTGTATATCTCATCGCTCTGTCCGGTTCCTTCGATGTATTCGCCTTCTGTCGTTCCCAGAATTTCGTTTCGATTGCCCGATCCGCCGTATATGATTTCGCTCATGGTTTGTTCCTCCTCAATGGTTGGTTGTGTGCCGTCGGGGGCCAGTCCATCACTTTCCGCGGCCGCTGTCCGGCGGCCGTCTTCCGTTGTTCCTCGTTCCCGCGCTTTGGTTTTGCCGTTCGTCGGCGCCCACACTGCAGACCGCAGTCGTGCAGGCGCCGCCGGTATCCCGGAAGTAGTCGTGGCCATGGCTCCCAATGAAAGTGTCGTGGCCTTGCCCGCCCACGACATTCATCGAGCCGGAGTACCCGTCCTTGGCCCTGAAAGTGTTCCGATTGGCATCGCCGGACCGGTCTACGGTCTCCTCGCTGTCGATCAAATAATGGATCGGCATTTCCGGTTCTTCCATGATAGCTCTCCTTTACTGTTGAATTCCGTCCTCGTTCCTGAGACTCCTCACTCTTAACCTGAACTTCCAGCGATATCGCCGTGGCTTGGGGGGCTTGCCATGGTAGTCATCCTTAATCTGTTGAATTTCATCCTCGTTCCTGAGACTCCTCCCCCTTAAACAGGCGTTCCGCAGTCTGGAGACCGTGGCCCTTGGGGTTCGGCGATTCTACCGCCCGGCCGCCCGGGTCCGGGCTCATGTCTTGGGGCGTCCACTCGTCTCCTCCTCCGCTTAACCCTGCCACTATAATCCCCAATCCCCCCTTACATCCGGGGGACAGGCACCACCATTGCATAATTACATCAGAGTTGCAATAAGTCTCCCTGCGTCCCGGGTTGACGGTCCCTATTGCATGGTGACATCAGAGCCGCTTGCAAAAATCGCGGCAGGCAGGGCGCCATGGGGCCTACTCCGGCGTTTCGGGAGTTAGGACAGGCCTTCCGCAGGCACCAGGAGACCGCTCCGGGGTCCTCATCCGGGTTGAGGAGAACATTTGCGGAAATCCCGGCGCTGCCTTTATCCATCGGTGATCTGCGGAAACATGTGAAACGCGGTCTCCGGGGACATGGCCCCTGTGAGTCGAACCGTCTGCGCTGCGGGAACAACCCCGCGCCTGTCCGGCGTTCGGTGCGCTCCGTGTGATGGACGGCGCAGGACCTTTCCGCTGCGCGGTCCGTTCTGTTGCCCTGGAGTGTGAACGACAATGCGGAACTCGCTCGAAGACCGCGGACCGGTCGTCTCGCTCAATCGCCGCGCCGGCTCCATTCCCTTGTGAAGCCAGCGTTTCAGGCGGTGGCGGTGTGCAGGGCAACTTCGCCGGATTTCCGCTCCTTCGGAGTTTTACCGTCACACCCCACGCACTGTCAGTTCCTGGTGGCGTCGGTGTTTGCCGTTGTCGAGATTGATGGAAAAGCTCATGGAATCAGTGCTTTAGGGTACTTCCGGTCTGGCCCCGGCGGCGGGGCTTCCTTGTGCAATCGCCGCCGCGGCCGCTTCCTATTGTGACCAACGGCCGCGCGGCTCGACCAGGGAGCCGCCCGATGATCGCCCGATCCACCTTCGGCCAGCGCATCCGCGCCCGCTAAGCCTCGCGACAAGCAGTACGACCTCTGGGCCGAGACTGTATCCGGCCTCGGCCTTCGCGCATCGGTCCCTCCGGCCAACGTTCGTTCTTCCTGCGCCGCAAGCTGCCCACCGGCAAAGTGCGCTCGGTCACGCTCGGGTCGGCCAATCGCATGAGCGTGGCCGAGGCGCGCCGGGTGCTGGACACCCTGCTCGATGTGCCGGAAGAGGAATGCGGCCCCAGCCACCCCGGCCGGCCGATGGTCGAGTTCGCCGAAGAGTTCCTCGAACGGCTACGCCCGGCACTGGAAGCCGAACCCGCTGGAGAGCAGCGCCCATGCGCTGCGCAAGCACATCCTCCCGGCGCTCGGCCATCTCGCCGTCGACGAGATCGCGGTCGAGCACGTGCGGGACTGGTTCGCCTCCATAGTGGACCGCCCCGGTACCGCCAACCGCTTGATGCCGGCCCTGCAAAAACACCCGGCGCTACAAGACGAAGCTGATGGAGCGGTTCCTGACGGCCGACGGGATGGCCCGGCTCAACGCCGTGCTGATCCGCGACGAGTTCCACACTGCCCGCGCGAGGTCGCCGTCATCCGGCTGCTGATGTTGACCGGCTGCCGCTACGGCGAGGTCATCAACCTGCAATAGGACTGGATCAGGGACAGGCGCATCCTGCTGCCCGGCTTCGGGCTGCGCATCCATCCCTCGGGCCGGAAGGTCTACATCGTCCAGGCGCGCCGCCGGGTGCGGCGCACGCCGCTGTTCCGCGTCTTCGCCGAGGAGTATCTGCGGCGTTCGGAGCCGCAGTGGAAGCCGTCGGGGCGAAAGACGGTGCGCATCTACCTGAACGCACGGATTCTGTCGGCGTTTGGCGCGATGCCGCCCGGCCGTCTCATCGCCAAGGCGCTGACCGGACACGCCGCCCAGCAGCCGCGCGCCGGGGAGTGCGGCCCTGCCCATGCACGACCGTCCGCACTTCCGTCCCCGGTCGGGCGGGCGGCGCTGCAACGACTGTCGTTCGACCCCGGCAGCGACAGCCGCGCTTGTGATGCTTGATGGGTCCCGTTAGTCATTCCGCAGGGCTGCATGCCGCTTGTCGAAGAGTTCTTCCAGGCGCGCGTGGCGGAACTCCAGAAAATCGGGAATGTTGTCCATGCCTCCCACGGGAGTGCTCCACCGGAAATTGTCGAGAGACCAAATCTGGTCGTCGCAGGGCTTCACCGCCAGGGGCGGCGGTACGATGCGGCAAATCCTGCCGTAGAGTTGCTGAGCCCGTCGCTGCATCAGACTCCGCAGCTTGGGCGAGAAGTCCGTGGGCCTCAGGAAAGCGCTCGGTACATAAGCCGAGTTCGCCGCGCTCGTGAACAACCCGTACGGCAGGACCGGTTCCTTGGCATCTGGCAGGATATCCAACTCCTCGCGCCAGCGGTTCCCGTGTTCTTTGTGGTCGAAGATGTGCGCAAGCTGGTAGTCGTCTGGCCCGCGCTTGCGGAACGGCTTGCCGGTGAAGGCGAACGCCCACAAATGCTTCGGATAGTCGTTGTCGTCGAGCGCAAGGCATTGCGGGGAAACTTCGTCCGCCGTAGCCCGCTGCCGGAACACCGCAATCTCCGTGCTTCCGGCGTACCGACGGACGCCCGGGAAAACGCAGGGCGAGCCTTCCCACAGATAGATGGCGGGATCAATGCCGAGCTCCTCAAGCCGGGAAGACCAGTCGGCCCCCATGCGGCGATTGTTCTCGACGACAGCGTAGACGATGCCGGGATCAAGGAAACGCACGAACGGTGTCATCGCTCGAGCAAGCTCACGCAAATCCTCGTCGCTCGGCGTCGGCCAAGCCGGCCAGTCTGCACCCTGCCGTCGGGGCGGCCGCACTTGTGGCGCTCGCTTAGCAGAAACGTCAGTCGAGTCGGCCTTGCCGCCGGCAGCGTAACGGTCGAAAGCCTCAACGTATGGCAGGAGCGTCCGAGAACCAGCGTGCTCCGGTCTTCTCCGCACGAGCGCGGACACGAACCTCGACAGGGCACGGGCGTTGGCCCGGTGATGCTCCTTCCACCACTGCGAGCACACGAGGAACTCGTCAGCGTACACATGCTCCCAGTACCGGCCGTGGCCTTGAATCATGCGCCCTTGGTTCCGATGACGCAGAAGTGCGAGGTTCGAGAGGCTCAAGCCGAGCACGTCCTTGCAATGCTCTGCATCCATCAGGCTGACGATCTCTTTCTTTTCCAGAAGCGTGGAATGCTCCTCCAGCAACGCTCGCATGAGGGTCGCCACAATCTTCTGGAACTCTCCCCTCACTCCGCGAACTCCCGGCTTACTCATGACATCCCTTTCGCTGTGTGAACCGTTCAACCCCGATACGGGACGATTGTGCTGGTTCACATACATATGAGACTGAATTGCCGTTTTGACAACGGTTGATTCGGTTCGAGAAAACGGACCGGTGCGCTGTTTTAGGATAGCTTTATTGTTTTCCACGACAATAAGGGTACCCACACCATGCAGATACGATCTCTGCGCGGGAACTCTTCCCGCAGCGTCAGGGTGAATGACACGTCGGACGCGGCAGCGGCCGGCTGGTCGCGCGCCCCCGGCTTTCGAGGGCGCACGCGCTCTCGGCCCGAAGGCCTTGCCGGCCTGCGCGCGAAAAGCCGCCGTCCCCGGCGCGTCCGCGCCGCCAGGCCGCGCGAGAAATGCTACGACATCCGCGACGATATCATCCCCGGCCTGTTCCTGCGCGCCTTCCCCTCCGGCGAGCGCAGCTTCGCCCTCGACCGCATGACACGCGGGCGCAGGCACTTCGCCACCCTCGGCAGCGCCGACACGGTGACGGTCCCCGAGGCGCGGCGCGAGGCCCGCAGGCTCATCGCCAGCTTCGCCGACACCGCGACAGGGGACGGCAGACCCGGAACGCCCGCCGTTGTCAACCGCGCCATGCCGGTGCTGTCCAGGATGATGCGCATGGCCGAGCTTTGGGGATACCGCGCCCGCAACGCCAACCCCTGCAAGAACACAAAGCGATACCGGATGCAGGCGAAGGAGCGCTTCCTTGCCGCAGACGAGCTGGCCCGGCTCAACGCCGTGCTCACCCGCGACGAGTCCTAATTGCCCGCAGGCCGGCGCCGTCATCCGCCTGCTGGTGCTGACCGGCTACCGCCTCGGCGCAGTCCTCTCCCTTGAGTGGGACTGGATTCGCGGCAAGCTTACCTTTCCCCGATGCCAAGTCGGGGCCGCGCACGGTCTGGCTATCGGGCGCGGTGCGCGCCGTCATCGACGCCATCCCGCGCTACAGCCCCGATTGCCCGTTCCTGTTTCCGGCGCGCGCCCCCGACACGCCACATCGACAACGTCGAATACCAATGGAGCCGCATCCGTAACGAGACCGGATTGCCCGGAGTGCGGCTCCATGACCTTCGCCATACATGGGCTTCGGTCGCCGCCATGAACGGGATGGACACGGTGACCGTTGCGAAGCTGCTCGGTCACGCCCTGGTCGAAACGACGGAGCGCTATGTCCATCTCTCCGACCAATCCGTTGCGGGCGCCGCCGACCGGGTATCGAACCGCATCCATGCGGTCCTGGCCGGAAGGGGCGCGGAGTGTGACGGAGGCGCCCGCCATTCCCATCGTTGACCTCACCCCGCGCCTCGCCCGCCAGAGCAAGCCCCGGGCCAGGGACACGTCCCTGTTCGACAAGTCGCTGCCCGGCTTCGGACTGCGCATCCACCCGTCGGTCCGGAAGGTCCGGATCGTGCAGGCCCGCATTGAGGGACGGAGCCGCCGCATCGTCATCGCCCGGCACGGCGAAATGGATCTGGCGCAAGCCCGCCGCCGCGTACGCGACATGCTCGACAATATGCTGGCCGGTGCCCAAGGTCTAGACGCCCGCCACCGCACACACGACATGTTCGCGCACATCCGCGCGGGCGGGAACCCCGCAGACGACATCCGCAGGGAGAAGGAGGCCCGGACCCTGCGCGCGTTCGCGGAGGATTACTTGCGACGCTGCGAACCGCACTGGAAGCCCTCCGGGCGCAGGACCGTGCGTATCTACCGCAAGGCCCGCATCCTGCCTGCCTTCGGCAGGATGCCGGTGGACCGTGTCGGACCCGAGGATGTGGCCGCGTGGTTCGACGCTGCAAGCAGGGACAAGCCCGGCGCGGCCAACCGTGCACTCGAAATCCTGCGCGCGATGATGTTCCGGGCCGAGGAATGGGGATTGCACGAGCGCGGCACCAACCCCTGTCTCGGCACCGCAAGGAACCGGAGGAACAGCGTTGCCCGGTTCCTCGACGCGGAAGAGCTGGCCCGGCTCGGGCGTGCACTCGGTCTCCATCAGGACCGCTCGCCAGAGGCTGTCGCCGCCTCCCCAGGGGAATCGCTTTTGAGGAGGAGCTGTGAGGCGCTTGTGTTTGCGCTTCACACTCCGGCTTGGGTTTCTGGAGAATGGAGGGGGGAGATGGAAGAGTGTTCGTGGGTATGCGCAGGGGGTGCGGAGCCGCCTCGCAGCTCGGGCCGCGCCATGCGCGGCCCGAGCTGCGGCTGATTGCGTGGCTTGCGCCCTGGTGCGACGGGGAGGGAGGCGCGGACATGGAGGGGTGCGGGCGGGCCACGGCGGGGGTGCTGCGCCGTTTCCTGAGCTGGAAGCCCGGCAGTCCGAGCCCCGCGGCGGTTGCGGCCCTGTTGACCGCCCGGGATCCCGCCAGCTTGCAGCGGGTGCGGCGGCGGCGTCTGCCGGCCTGGGCGGCGGTGCTGGACGGCGCGGGGAGCGCCATGGACGGCAAGTCGCGGCGGCGTGCCTTCGCCGCTGCCGCCGCGCGCGCCGGGGCCTCGGGGGCCGGCTTTCGCCGCCGCCTGCCTGGGGCGCGGCCCGGTGACGGGCGATGACACGTCCCACGAGCGCGCGGCGAGGCCGAAGCGGCGGGCGCGGCGGGCGCTCCAGGCCCGGAGCGTGCCGGCGGACGCCAGGCCCCCCCCCAGCGGGCGCCCGCCGAGGCTGTCCCCGCCCTAGGGGCGGGGCCTAGGGGCGGGCGCTCCAGGGCACTCCGGGCAGCCGGTAGGAGGCTCGACGGCTGTATCGGGAGGCGCCCGCCCCGGCGGACACCCGCCACTCCGGGCAGCCTGTGGACGGGGCTCACGGGCGCCTCGCGCCGCGCCGCGCCCCGGTCTGCCACGAGAGCGCAGGGCTGCGCGCGCGCCCCGCCTGGCCGGGGCGGGCCGCCTTCGGCCAGATCGCGGCCAGTCGCGCAACCGCACAGCGCCCGACCCCCGCACCCCGCGCCTCCCTCATGCGCGCGCCGTGCTCCCCCGCGCGCGGCCCGCCCGCCGCGCGCGCCCAGGCGGCCCTCGCAAACGGCCGCCCCTGGGGGCGCGCCGTGCCCCTGCACGCGGACCGACAGCGCACCCGCACGGCCCACGGACCCGACACCCTCGCCCGGCGGCGCCGCCTCGCCCGCAACAGCGCCCGCCGCCAACCCACACATGACGCCCTGCGCGGACAACTCACGCGCGCCGCCGGGAACGACGACGTCCTCCTCACCTTGATCCGGACCGCTGCATGAAAGCCCCACAAGCGATTGCCCTGCAGGCCCCCCGCCTTCTGGCGCTCACCGGCGGCCGCCGCAGCGAGGAGCTCAACCTGCGCTGGCGCAACATTGGCGCGGATGCGCTGAACTTCAATGATTCCAAGACCGGCCCGCGCGCCGTGCCGCTCGGCGAAGTCGCGCGGGCACTCATCGAGGCGCTGCCCGGTCCCCGCGACCCGGACGCGTTCCTGTTCCCGCGCCATGCCGAAGGCCGGGGTATCTGGATTCTCACGACTTGCTGGCGGGCGGTCTGCGCGGATGCGAAGCTCGGCAGGCTCCGCCTGCATGACCTCCGGCACACCGCAGCGAGCCACGCCGTCATGTCCGGCGAAAACCGGCCGCTTGTGGGAAAGCTGCTCGGCCACCGGCGGCTACGCCCACCTCGCCGATGCCCATCTCGTCGATGCGGCGGAGAAGGTCGGGAACATCATCGCGCAGGCGATGAACCTCGGCGCCGGGCCATCGCTTCCCCATCTCCGCCCGTATCGCAGGCATGACCGCCGGGTCTGACATTGCGTCTTGCGCTCCCTCCGGCCACGCGCCGTTGTTGGACTCGGCAATGGCCAAAGGATGGCCGGCAAAAGGGGTCGAGCGGCTTGACCGCAGGAACCCTTCCACGCCCCTTGACCGGAATGCCCCATTGGGTCGTATAACGAAAAATGCAAACGATCGCCGAGACCCCGACTTTCATCCGGCATGCGGACCGGCTGTTCAGCGAGGACGAGCGGCGTGCGCTGATCGATCATCTCCGAACATCCCTTGGCGAGTGACGAGATTCCGGGGACGGGCGGCGTCCGTAAGCTACGCTTCGCCGCCTTGGGCCGGGGCAAGAGGGGTGGCACGTGGATGGTCTATTTTCTATGGCGGCGACACTATAACCGGTCCATGCGCTTCTTGCCTATGCAAAGTCCGCGAAGACCGACCTGAGCCCATCCGAACGCCGCGCCGTAGCCGGCATCGTCGCCGCGATCAAGCCTACCGAAAGGAAGAACCGATGAGCACATTCGGAGACGACCTGATCCAGTCCCTCAATGAGGCCCTTGCCCACGCCACGGGCAAAGGCCCCGCCATCGTGCATACGCCCCCACGCCGCGCGAGGTTTGCAGGCAGGCCAAGCTTACTCAGGTGCAGATGACGCCCCTGATGGGGATGAGCGTATCCGATTACCGGAAGTGGGAGCAGGACACGCGCCGGATCAGCGGCCCGGTGGCAACACTGCTGCGCGTGATCCAGAAAGAGCCGGAGGCCGTCAGGCGGGCGCTGTTGTCCGGCTGAATGATGCATTATCGGCAACCCTACGCGCGCCGTCGAAGATCTCGCACCCCATCTGCAGGCTGCGACGTTGTTGAATCCGGGCCAACTTCCTGCCTGCGTATTACGAAGATGAAGCTGTCCGCGGTCTCGCTGTCTTGGTTACCGCCTCGCCTGGGCCAGTCAGGTTCCCGGCGCGGATTGTGAAGACATACTCGATACCATTCTCAAGCCCTGTCGCCTTGTGGCTCGTTGCCGTCCCAGACAAATCTCTCCGGCTCCAGCCATTCCTTGAATTAAACGGCATATAGCCTGTCTTCTTCCACCGCACCTGCACTTCCGTCGGCATACCTGATGGCAGCGTCCAACTCAGGTCGACCTCACCATCTCCCGCAGTCGCCGTAAAGCTCTTTATCTTGCCAGGAACGGAGGTCGTAGGATCAGCAATGTTTTGCTCTATTGCTTTCAAGAATGCAATATAATCTGCCGCGCATATTACCACGATCAGAAATGATCACAGGTTTGATATTTTCGCACGTATCTTTTATTTCTTTGTGGTTGAATGTGATTGCCCTAGGGGAGTGCGCAAATTCATTTCTTACCTTTCTGACTCCATATAGTTTTCTTCTGACTTTGTCGCTGTAGAGCCCGAGAGCAAAGCCGATTTCGATTTTAGAAGCAAAACTTTGAGTAGGATCAACTGCTCCATCTCCGCGTCGGAGTATCTTTTTCCCAGATACGAATAATTCCGCAACTTCCTGTGTTTCTTGAAGAAAATTTCGCTTTATCGCCTCCTTGAGCTTATCTTCGAAGTACGCTGCCGCCAAAATTGCGGCAGCCCTGTCGCCGACGCCGTGAAGCTCCTCATAGTGCTCTTCCAACTCGCCGTGAACTCTTTCGACAGTCTCCGCAGCGACTCTTCGACCATCAGATTCTCCCTTCTCCGCATGAAAGTCCAGCATATTCAATGCGTACAGTACGGCTCTGAAAATAAAGCCGCAATGCCCTGGAACGATGCATCGGTGATTTTCACAAGCATGTGGCCGATTCAGGAATGCGGTGCCCGATTATATGTCAGCAGCGCCGTCAGCGCCTCGTCCTCTCCGATCCCCGCATCCCATCCGTAGGCGACAGCGACGGCGGTGTCGAGGGAGGCGTGGGCGTCGGCGAGCCATTGGGGACGGGCGTTATAGAGGTTGGTCAGTGTGCGGGTCTTGAGGTGCTTCGCCGCCGCTTCGTCGCGGGCGACCGGGCGCTTCGGATAGCCCGGCGTCGGCTCGTCCACCCACGCCACCCATTCCGGCGGGTTGAGCCAGCGGTCGCGCAACTCCACCAGCCGCACGGCGGCCCCGGCGATGGCGGCGGCGCGCGGGTCATCGGCGTAATCAGCCGCGGGGAGGTCGGGCGAGAGGCCGTCCGGGAAGGGGAAGGTCTCGAAGGTGGTGGTCGGCGTGTAACGTGGAGTGGCTCCCAAGCTGGTTCCGAGCCGGAGCGCCCAGAGTCCGTGAAACCGGCTGTGCAGGATACCGAAAGTCGTGTCGTCGTCGCGGGCGATGACGATCAGTTGATGGTCGGGGCAGACGCGGGTGTCGTACCACACGAATAACCGGTGTTTGGCCAAGGTCGGCGTGGCGATATAGCGGGCCATACCACCGACGGCCCGCCGCATTGCCGGGCGAGGCCGCCAGTGCCGCCACCAATTGTCCCTGAGCGCCTTGACCCGGTTACTCGCCCGCACCGGCTTCACAAGCTCGGCGACATGGGCGAAAGGCGCTTCGTAAAGTGCAGCTTCCGCTTCGGTCATGGCGGAGCCGAAGTCGACTATCCATTGGTCGGAGGAGCGCTGGACAACATCCCTGCCGACGATTCGGGGTTTCAAGACATCGGCGTTCGAGCGTCCATTCGGGTTGGAGGGGAGCCGCAGCCATTCCCGCGCCAAGCTGCCCGGAATGTCGAATGCGCCGTTCTTGTTGACGCCCAGAAATGCGGTATCCCTGTTCTCGGGCAGCCTCGCCGCTCGTGTCAGATCGAGTCCATCTGCCATAAGGTCGGCATGGATATGCGCCGTTTTCTTCCCATTCAGGAAAACCGGAAGGCCCGCATCCTTCGCCCCGAAGCAAACGAGCGACACCCGCACGGCGGTCCCGTCGATAACCCAAGGTTCGTCCGACCAAACGTCGAAAACAATGGCTTCATTGGCAATTCGGTCGAGGACCTTCCGGTTGTTGCCGCCCCGGATGGAGTGCGTCGCGACCAAGCCGGCCCGGGCGATTCCGCTTCCGCTCACCAGCGCGCCAGCCTTGGCAAACCAGTAGCAGACCAGATCGGCGGAGGCTGGCACCGAACCCCGATAGGCTCGGCGCCGACGTTCGGTGTACTCGTGGCCCAGACCGCCCCGCATCATCCGGTCCCCCAGAAACGGTGGGTTACCGACCACGACTTCGGCCTTCGGCCAGTCCGGCTCGCTCCCGTCCGGCGCGAGGATCGCGTCGCGGCATTCGATGGTATCGAGCGGCTTGAGAACCGGATTGGTCGAGGTGCCGAAGCCGTTGCGCCGCATCCACTGGATTTCACCGATCCACACCGACATGCGGGCCAGTTCCGCCGCATAGGCGTTGATCTCGATCCCCTTCACATTCGCCGGGCCGACTGCCGGGAACTCGCGCTCGAAGCCGAGCGTCTCCGCTTCGAGCTGGCCCCGGTGCTCAATGTCCTTGAGCTCATGCAGCGCGAGATACAAGAAGTTGCCCGACCCGCAGGCCGAGTCGAGCACGGTGAACGCCCGCAGCCGCGCCAGGAACGCCTCGAACCGCCGCTCCGTCCGGCGCCGCCGCCGTGTCCGGGCCGCTGGCGACCCCGCCGCGTCGGCGCGCTCGACCAGGGGCGCGATTTCTGCCTTCACCGTGTCCTACTCCGCAAGCAGCGGCCGGACCACCACCGGCTCGACGATGCGCATGATCTTGTCGCGGTCCGTGTAGGGCGCCCCGAGTTGCGAGCGCTTGTCGGGATCGAGACCGCGCTCGAACAGCGTGCCGAGGATCGACGGGTCGATCTCCGCCCAATTGAGCGCCGCGGCCTTGCGCACCGTCTCGCTCCCCGCGCGGTCGAGGGGCAACGCCGCGTCGTCGTCGAACAACCCGCCGTTGAACTAGGCCACCGCCTCGAACCCGACATCGCCGCCCACTGCCATCGCGCCGAACAATCGCGCTGCATAGTCCGCGAACCTGTCGGGATCGCGCCGCGTGCGCTCCAGCAGCCGGGTGAACATGTTGCCGGGCAGCAGGTCCACATCCTCCGCGAACATGCAGAACACCGGACGGTTGACGAAATGCGCCACCGCCTGCGGATCGTGGCCCCGCTCGCGCAGGCCCTGCGCAAGCGCCGCGAAGGTCGCCGCCGCGCGCTTGGTCACCCCCTGTCGCGTCTCGCCCGGCCGCAGCCGCTCCGGGTCCGACATCGCCCACTTTGAGCTTGGCCCGGGTTGCGCCGTCGGCCAGATCGTCGAGCGCGAACTCGTGCGTCTCGCTCACGCTGTTCGTCCAGTTGGTGCGGATGCGGAACCGCGCCATGTCCGAGACGATCAGCAGCGGCGGGTTCTCCAGCGCCAGCGCGTACTGGCGAAGCTGGTTGAACGCCCCGTCCAGGTCGGCGTGCTTGCCCTTGTATTCCCAGGCGAAGCAGCCGCGCTTCCATACGTCGGCCCAGCCGTCGCCGCCGGTGTCCTTCCGCGCGCCGCGCTCGAAGCAGTACCAATCGCCAGCCGGGTCGGCATCCGTCGGCGTCGGCTCCCCGAGCAGCCGGCACAGGTCGATGAAGTGCGACTGCGCCGCCGAGCTGGCACGGTTGAGGGACGCTTGAATCCCGGCCTCTTTTGTCGAATGTGCGGCCCCGGCCTCAGGCATGCGGCCAAGTCTATTTGGTGCTGCTTAGCCGCCCAAGAGTATCGACTCAAATGTAATCCAAGTCCGGGGCCGCCTTCATGGCTATTCCTGGCGGTAGTTGCTTCTTTAATTCCTGTTGCTTGAATAGCACTCAGCTTCAAGATGCTGTGCTGTTCTCTCGTTCTGCGGGGTCCGGCCTATCGCCTGTTGCAGCGCAAATCGTTTCGGTAAGCCACTTCCTGAATGAGGGATTGTCGCTAAACTGCTTGAAAAGCTCCGTATGGTCCGAGAGAAGCTCAATTACCGCGCGTTCAAGTGCTTTGTCATGCTCGGTCGCGTCTGTCAGAAGGCCGGGCTGGCGGACATCACCCCGCACACCTTGCGCCACACCTTTGCGAGCCTCGCGGGTGATCTCAGCTTCTCCGAGCTGACGGTCGCGGCGCTGCTCGACCATTCCGCCAAGGGGGTCACCCAGCGCTATGTCCACATCGACGAAGCGCTCAGGATGACGGCTGACCGGGTGGCAGACGAAATGGCCGATCTGCTTGATGGCGGGCGACGCCAACTCGCTCCCGTCCCTCTCGCCGTAATTGGTCCGAGCAGAAGCTGGAATCGAACGGGGTGTGAGTGTCCGAAGTTTGCGATAAGCTTCGGGCGCCGGGGTTCGCGCGCTTCGTCTGAAAAACGTATCAATCTTCGGACGCAGGCTTGCGTTTGTCCGAAAAATGTATCATATTTCCGACATTGTGACCTTAGCGCATGAAACCCCTCCGCTCCCGGCTTATCGCCCGAATCGCCTCTAGCCCGAACGAAGTCTGGACGCCCGGCGACTTTGCCGACCTTGGCAGCCGCGCCGCCGTCGACAAGACCCTGCAGCGCCTCGCCGCCGCAGGCGAGCTCTGCCGCATCGACCGCGGTCTCTACGACCAGCCCCGCAAGAATGAGCTGACCGGCCGCCTCGCCGTACCGGATTATCGTGCCGTCATCCGTGCCGTCATCCGCCGCGACCAGGCGCGTGCCGTGGTGGACGGTATGACCGCCGCCAACGACCTCGGCCTTACTACCGCTGTCCCGGCGCGCATTGAGGTGCTAGTCGACGCGCGTCTGAAATCGATCAAGCTCGGCAAGCAGAAAATCCATTTCAAGTTCGCTGCACCCAGCCGTCTCTATTGGGCTGGCCGGCCGGCCATGCGTGTTGTCCAGGCACTGCACTGGGTGCAGGATATGCTCGCGCAGGACGATGAGCGCGCCCGCGTCCAGGCCGCGCTGCGCCGCCTTTTCACCGATCCGCAGTACGGGCAGGCGATCCGTGACGATCTCCGCGCAGGCCTCTCCGCGCTGCCCATCTGGATGCAGGAGTTCTTGCGAGACCTGCTCAGCGCAACCGCTGCGCACGAGGGCCAGCCATGACCAGCGCTGCGTACGGGCAGGTCATCGCCGCGCCGCCGGGTGACCGGCTCGACCTGTTTCTCACCACCGCCAATCGGCTCGGTACGCCGATCGGCAATGTGGAGAAAGATTTCTGGGTCTGCTGGACGCTGAATGCGCTCTATCACGAGCGGCCCGCTGGAGGGCCACGCCTCCTGTTCAAGGGTGGCACATCGCTGTCGAAAGCCTATGGCCTGATCGAGCGCTTTTCCGAGGACATCGACGTCGCAGTCTTCCTTGACGACCTTAACGAGGCTGCTTCGTTCGAAGAGCTGGAGGCACTGTCGAACAAGAAACGCCGCGCCAGGCTCAATGCGATCCGCGACGCGTGCCGTGCCTATATCACAGGCCCGCTCCACGAACTTCTTAGCGCACAGCTCGCCGCGGCAACCAATGGCGCCGGGCGTGTCGAGATCGACGAAGCCGATCCAGACGGACAGACATTGCTAGGGCCTGTTCACACTCATGTGGATGATTCTGCCTGATTCTGGTCTCCTGGCTGTAGGGAACGCACGCAAGCGCCAGACGACCGGATCGCGCCTCCTCTCCCGGTGCCGCGCGGCCCGGTCCGCCTCGCCCCTCGCCCCGTACTCACCGCCCTCTGGTCGGTCGCCGCGCAGGGCGGCACAGGGCGCGGGTTGCCGGCCCGATGTGGCACCTGGCCCCCCCCCTCTCCCCCCGGCTGCCCCGCTGGTCGCAAACCGGGGGGCTCGCCCGGGTCTGCGCGCATTTGCACCGGGAACCGAGCGGGCGCCTCACGCGGGCGGCCCGGTCGCTCGACCGCCCCCTCGTCCAGGTCCCTCCCGCCGGCACGGGGGCGCGAAAACAACCAGTCCTCAATCCCTCGGTCGCCCCCGAGGCGGCTGGACCCCCACGATGCCTAGGGGTGCCGCGGACGCTCGCCCGGCGCTCGTCTGCGCGCGCTCGCCCGGGCCCGCCCCCGCCGCCCCGGCGGGCCGCCCGTGGCGGACTCGCCTGGGCCCACACCCCGCTCCTCCCGCGGTGCTGAGGGCCCGGGCGTCCGCGGGCGCCCAGACGCGGCCCTTGGCCGTAGCACTGGGGTAGGCACCCGTGGGGCCGCCGCGGCGCACCCGGGTGAGCCCTTGGGCGTCTGCCCGGGAGTTGTACAAGCGGCGCACCGCAATCGCGCGGGTGTGGCGTCGATTGCAGGGATGCCGCCGCCTCTGCTCGCGCTTCGAGCAACGCGACGTGCTCTTCCTCGGATGCAGCGTCTTCGCCCTCATCATTGATGCCGTGCGATAGTGGGAACAGGCCCTAGTCTGGTATCCCGAAGTCGAGCCACGCGACGGCGCCTATGTGGGACCAGCCGTGCGCATTGAGTCCGGCGCAAAGTCAGCGCTTTATCCCACCCGTTCCACTACGATTCGACCTTATTGGCCTCCATCCATTTCAAGAACAAGTGGCAGGTCGGCCCTGAAAAGACAGGTTTGAGCGTGGCCAGCCAGTTTTCATATTCGTCCTTAGGCAGGCAAACCGCGCCAGATATAAATGCGGGCTGCTCGAAGGGCGGGATCTGTCCGACGGCGGCTTTGTTCATACGGAAGAAGTGCTTGTTATTCGTCCTGCTCCGGATGATGTGAAGCTGCCTCTTGTCCAGTAGCGACGAAAGGCTCTCGACCTTCTTGAACTGTATGGTGCGATAGGCACAGTGCCACGCACGAACAACTCGAGCAGCCAGGTTCGGATCAGTTGGACGCTGGAGGCCGGGGGCTCCAGGATCGCCGAAATGACGCTATCCGTGAGGTCGTTAAAGCAGCCAGGGTTTTCCTCCTCCAGCACTTGCATCAGGAGACTCACCTCCTTGGCGAACCCCACCAGTTCCGAAAAATTCGATACGATGTATTGGATGGCGTCCGGGGGGTTCACGATTTTAAGGGCGCGGAAAATCACTTTGATCCGGCCGGCGTCATAGTTTTCTTTGCCGATTTCCTCCTGGAGGAAACCAAGCAGATTGAGTGCTTTGAGGGCCTCTACATCTTCAGGGTCGAGCGATTCCTCGAAATAGATGTCCGTGGTTAAGGTCTTGAGCGCTTCTCCCTCGGCTTCGTCCGATATGTCGCTGGTAAGCCCCTTGAGCGTCTCCAAATACAGCGTTCGAGACATGCTCTCGTCTTTGCGGCGTTGAGCGACAGGCCCTCATTTATGCTGAGCTGTTGGGCAAGAAAGCTCAGGACATCATACGGATTATCGCCTGCATTCAGAAAAATGCGGAAGTCATCGACGAACCGCGTGGCTACATGCCGCGGTCTATGAGCGCCTTGTCAGTGTCGGAAAGGGCCAACTCCGCCAGCAGTCGCGCCGCTGTGCCGCCGACTGGCAATCCGAATGATTGCTTTGCCCGGATGACCTTGATCACCTTCTTGATGTATCTGGCCTCACCGTTGGCCGGGGCGGCCTCGTCGAGCAAGTTCTCCAGTCGGTGAAAATTGATGCGAGCATAAAAGTCCGAGATGTCAGTCAGTACCACCTGCTTGATCTTGAGACTTCCCTGAATGCGGTTCTGCTGCGCACGGAGCCAATCCTTGAACATGCGGTTCGGCAGAAACAGCGATCCGTCGGTAGTACCGTCGAAACGATACGAAAATGCCTCTATGCCATTCGCATCGGGTCGCCTAGCCTCAATCAGAGAGCCGGTCTTTATAACCGCCGCAAGAAGCAGGACGGTATCCACAGCGCCCAACTGGTGAGTGATCCTGAAGCCGAAACGGCTCTTCGGCGCAAGTGCCTCGAATGCTCCACCGGGATTGTAAGAATCAATGTCCAGATCCTTCAGTTCGGCCACAATAGCTGAGCTCTCATCACGAAAGAAAGCAAGCTCCGGCAAATGCGGGAATACATCAGTGTCACCGTATTTACAGAGATGCGTGATCGCTTTCTCAAGTGCTGAAGCTGGAAGTTTGAACGCCACCCTGAACTCCTTTGTACCTTTCAAGCGGATCGTGCAAATATGGCCAACATTGCGGACACCTACAAGCGATTAGAGCGAAATCCGATCATGCTATGGAGTATCCGGCGGTGTTGCAATAGTTTTTGCCTTCATGGGGTGAGCAGGTTGGTGAGATGTGACCGATGGCGTGCCACAGGCCGTCGCCGGTTCTCTCTGCGGCCTATCGGAGCCGGGCCTTTCGCTTGGCGACGGCGAGTGCGAGGGGAGTGAAGGCGGGGCTGTCGGGCGGCAGGAAGGAGGAGTTGGGCGCTGGCACCCTCAATGATCTTGCGGGCCGTGGGCCTCGTGTGGCTTGCGAGGTGGTCCAGGACGACGAGGGCGCCTTGCTCCCGTTCCCACGCGCGCCCACGGCGCACGTGCGCCGCGCTCACACCAAAACGCGCCCCGGCTGCTCTCTGGTTTCTCCCTGCCGAGACCGCCGACAGCACGCGCAGGCGACGAGCAACCGCAATTGCTTTCGACCTGACTGCCGGCCTCCTCCTGCCAGCCGACATCTTGAATCACACATCTAGGGCCCCGTGACTCCTCTTCGATTCAGTCAGGTCAGATCACACTCTAGGTACGTTAATCCCGGACCCGTGTTCACGCGAGGATTTGTCAAAAAGATTCTCAACCGTCCAGCAGCGCAGAGACATGTTTGTTGACCTCCCAGATGGGACGCAAATTGGAGGGGCAGCCCGCCCCGTTTGATTGATGTGTGAGTCCGCTCAGCGGGGGCACTCAGCCAGTTTTGGTCAGTGCTAAAACGCGGGCGGGCTTCAACGCGCAAGCTTGCGCATCAGGGCGTAGAGTATTCGCCCACTAGCCAAATTAAGGAGGCAGCTGGATCAGGAATCTGTCCTGGGCGTCACTCTAGGCGGCAGGCGGGTCAGACCGACCAGCCGGTTGTTGTTCGTCCATTCCAGGTCGCCGACGATCTGGAAGTCCGTGTTAGTGTGGATATTCGAGACTGGATTTTATCCCTATATAGAACGATGCTTCGCTCCGTCAAGCTATGTCAGCAGCCTTCTGTCCCTGGGCCGAACGGTCTTCACCGCCGAAGAGGCTGAGGAAGCGTTGGGCGTCGGGCGCGGTGCGTTTCTGGATGATGCCGCTGAGCGGCTGCAGCGGCGCAAGGCTCTGCTGAATCCGCGGCAGGGTTGCTATGGCGTCGTTCCCCCGCAATTTGCGTCGTGGGGTGCGCCGCCACCAGCTTGGTACACCGACGCGCTCATGCGACGAGGACCAAGCGTACTATGTCGGGCTCCCCAGGGCCGCTGAACTGCATGGGGCGGCGCATCAAGCGGTTATGGAGTCCCAAGTCATTTCGGCTAAGCGCTTACCGAAGATCCGCGCCGGCCGCAACCTGATCGTCTTTTACTTCCGCAAGGACATGGAGGCGGTGGCGACGGGGATAAAGGACCGAAAGACCGATACTGGCACGATGAAGATCTCGTCGGCCGCGCTCACCGTTCTCGATCTGCTGCGCTATCCGCAGGCGTCCGCCGGAATCGACAATGTCGCTACGGTGCTTTCCGACCTCGGCCAGAAGATCGACGCCGACCAACTCGGCGCCTTGTCTGTCGCGGTGGAGCGCCCGGTCGTGCAACGCCTCGGGCATCTGTTGGATCGTCTTGGTCATGAGGCTCTGACGGGCCCGATGCTGAGCGCGCTGCAGGCGCGGGGAACGGGTTCTTGGACCAAGCTCGGCCGCCGGGAAGTCCGGGATCCGGATTTTGCACCCGAACCTCAGGAGCGCGCTGCGCACTGGCGGGTCATCGTGCGGCGCGGGCCGGAGGCCGACGAATGATCCCGGCGCAGAACATCGTCGCCTGGGGCAACGTGGTCCCTTGAGCGGATCAGCGGCAGGTGGAGCAGGACCTCATCATTAGCCGCGCCCTTGTGGGGATCTTCTCGGAGGGCATGCTGCGCGAGGCTCTGCGGTTTCGCGGTGGAACGGCGCTTAACAAGCTGCACTTTCCAGAACCGCTGCGCTACTCGGAGGACATCGACCTGGTTCGTACGTCAGCGGGTCCGATCGGTCCGATTCTCGACCGTTTGCGCGTCGTTCTGGAACCGTAGCTCGGCCGCGCGCAGTTCGACCAAAGTCCGGTCGCGCCGAAGTTTCGCTTTCGGGTCGACGCCGAGGACGGTAGCGGTATACCGATCCGACTAAAGATCGAGATCAACACGCGCGACCGAGGTCTTCGATGCGCCGACGGCCTTGCCGCTCAAGGTGGCGAATCCGTGGTTCTCCGGTGAGGCGGCGATCCCGACATTTTCCAGGGAAGAGATGCTGGCGACCAAGCTGCGCGCACTGCTGCCGCGCGACAAGGAGCGCGATTTCTACGACCTTGCGCATGCACTCGAGGTACTCGAGGTGCTGGAGGTCGAGCGCGTCGTCGAAATGTTCGGCCGCTATCTAGGGAACCTCTGATCAACCATTCAAAACTGCACAGAAGCTCGATTTTTCCAGTATGACGCCGACATTGAGGAGAAGCACACCCATCCATTGGCTGTTTCTCGTCGGGATTCTGCCATTGGGCCCAATCCCGCCGCCCTGGGCTCTCCGTGAGCAGCCTCCCTTGGCAAAGGAACCGGGGCGGGAAGGCCGAGAGTCCCGCCAAGCGGGTGGGGGGACTCTCCCGGCCCCGCTCCCTCCCCGGGTCAGCGCCAAACTGCCGCGTGATCGTTCGGCAGGGAGGCGCCCCTGTGGCGCGGCTGCGGGCCGTGGTCCGTGCAAGAACTTGCGCCTTGGCAGTCCGTGTCTTGCGCGGCCTCGGACGGACCGCTCTTGCCCATTGTCCCCCCTTGGCCGGGAGTTCGTCCCGCTGCTCGCCCCCCCCCCCAGGGACCCCGCGGCCCCGGAGCAAGCCACTGTGCCTGGCCATGTAATCGGTGCGCCGTCTGGGTGATCTCAGGGGCGGTGGCAGCCGGGGGGTCATGGTGTGGAGAACCCCCGAGGTCGCATCCCCACCAAGGTGCCTCTTCCTCCCATGGGGCCATGGGGTGCCTTTCCTGGGCTGGTGCCTCTCCGGGTCCCGCTGGCCCGCTGTGTTGGGGGGGCTGCGAGCAGGGGCGCATCGGCGAGAGTCCCTGCTCGCAACAGCCGGCCCTGACGGCCCAGGGGATGGTGCCCTGCTTCCAGGATCCCTCGGCCTAGAGGCGGGTGCTCCAGCAGAGGGCGGAAGGGCAAGCGGGGGGGGGGGGGGCAGCCGGGATTGCTTCGTTCCGGTGCCGGGCCGCAACACGGCGCAGGGCCGCGCGCTCGGGCCGCGCCGGCTCGCTCAGGGTGGAGCACCGCGGCCCGCCGGGAACCCGTCACCTCGTTGGCAGCGAGCAGGGGCGACGCCCGGTGCCGGCCCGGGGGGAGGGGTTGGCACTTTGCTTCCCCAACTGGTTCCAGGGGAGCAGTTGATCCCTCCGGTCAAGCAACTGCTCCCGGCGTGTTTGACGCTTTTTATGGGGCTATGCTGCTTCGGAGAAACTGAGCTGATTCATAGGACTGTCTCCTGAAATGGATTTCCAGTGAGTGGCCGGCATTCTCGCATCTTGAAGGGGCTTCTTCAGAGATTTCCTAGAAATGTTCGCAAGCTTGCCACCCCCGCTTTCTCCTCGACATACGGCCTCTGCTGCCCGTAGCGCTCACGGTCATCCAGCGGAACGATGAGAAGGTTGGTGGAGGCCGGATCAAAACGCAGGCGTTTCCGTTAGCTGCCCGCGTTAGGGAAGGTCTCGTTGAGTGCTCCTTGCCGGACGAATCTGGCCATCTGGAATGGATGCACTATGCGCACGCCGCTCTACGGATCTACTCCCGGCGATTACGGTAGGTTCGCTAGGAACCGTAGTGACGAAAACCAACGAAAATTCGACATGTTCTTCGACGCCGCCCTCGACCAGATCGACCGTACGGGTCCGTCGCTAGTGCTTGCCGATATGGACACTATTGCCGGCCGGCTCACAATGTTCCGCAACGACAATCTTGTATTCGATACCGTTTCGGTCGGAAACCGGACGCTTTCGTCCGGGCAATTGCCGAACCTGCGCATCGTACGGACGTGCAGAGACACGGCTACGCTGCCATGCTACTTCCAGATGGACGCAGCTTGGCCTGGCGGCCTGTTCGCCGGGGGCGACGCGTCACGCACGGCCTATAGTGTGAAGAAGCCAGCGTCGGCGAAAAACAGTGGACATCTTGCGATCATTGCCCGCCATCTCCCTGCAGGCGATAACCGGGGTCGGGATGGCAAGCCGCACCGCATTGCTGCTCTCGATGAGATCTGTACTGTGTTCAAGCAGCTAGCAGATGATGCTATCGACCTCATAATGTTGGCACATCGGCTACATGCACAGTACGATGACACGAGTCTGCCGTATCCACTGCACGAGCTTCGATTGCTCGGGGACGCTGTGGCTTCATGACATCTATGATCAACCTCCTCACCAAAGTTCATCTAAGATAATTGAATTGAATCTAAGTCCAGCCAAGACAGGTTAACGGTCAGTCTTTCTCGTTCGACCGAGAATCAATGACCTGGCCTGTGAGTTCAATCATCAGCATTAGCTGACAGTGGACCGTCATGCCGCAGCCTGGAAAAGCCCGTGCTGATATCGGCGGTTGCGTGCCCTCGCAACCACTTTCGTTATAACTCCATAGAATGTGAGATATAACAATCACTTAGGCCGCCGAAAGGCGGCCTAAGTCGCTTTCCAGGTTGCTCTCGACGAGCATGTAACGAACACGGCCGTTGCCTGTGACGTGATGCCACCTCGCCTGATTGCTTTACCGATCGATTGCTCTACTGGTGCGGGGATCTCGAAGACAGTCCAATGGCCAAAGGCAGTCAACCATCTGGATGAGCATCAAGTACCTCAGCGATGATCTGCTTAATGTGGGCAGAGTCGATGCTCCCATTCGATTCGTCGCGCGTGATGATTAAAGTGCCTTTTGAGCCACCGCCGCCTTCATACGGAAGAATATTGTTGGTCTTGTACCACGCTAGCTTCTCTTCCCACCGCTGTTTGTAACTTGGTACGTGCAGCATGCCGCAGTGCTCCCAGTAAAAGATTTCTCCGGACTCCGCATCTTCGATGGTGAAATCGGGGTACCTGGTCACTCCGTCGAGTGTCAATTCGCGTTCGTAACTGTACTCCAGCCCGCTGTTGGCAAGGTGGTCCGCTATGATGACCTCTGACTTCGAGCGGACCATCTCTCCTCGCGATGTGCGATGTATGAGGTATTCCTCAAAGAACCGTCCATCGATCTCAATCGGCGATGGCGCAATAAAAAGATTGGTCAGGCGACGCGCGGTCTCGGATCGGTTATCGGATGAAAACTTCCGTAGTTCGCTACGGTCCCCCTGATGAAGTATGACCACACGCTCTTTCTGTCGCGTGAGTGCGGTGTACAGGAGTTCGCGTGACAGCAGTTGGCACGGGTTTGGCAGCACGAGAATGACGGTTCCGAATTCACTGCCCTGTGATTTGTGTACCGTCAGCGCATAGGCCAGTTCCAGGACCGGGCTGCCTTCTTCTCCGAAATCGCGTGTCGTGAAGGCGTATTTGTAGCCTGGCTGCGATGAAAACTCGACCTCCAGCTTCCATCGAAAATCGCGTCCGTTTTTCTTATCCGCTGTCTTCCAAAAATACCCGACGGCCATGCCGATCTCGCCGTTTGCGATGTATGGGTTGTCCTTTTTGGGATATACGTGGCGATGACGGTATCTCCGGGAGGTAGGATCGGTGTTGATCAGATTGATGACCTTGTCCCCGTATACGATTTGCTCTGCGCCCATAGGCTTCGGGTACTTGCGATTCCTCTCCTTCTGCGACGCATCAATCATGTGCTGTCGAAATCGTTTATGGATGAAGCGGTTGAGGTCGCCGACGCCGTGCGCGGCGGAGCGGACTGGCGACAGAATTTGCCAACCTTCCGCGGTTTGAGCCGCGCCAGGTTTCCTGTTGTCCTGGGGGTTGAAGAAGCGAAGTTCATTCCAAGGTTCGCCTCCAAGAGTCGCGTCGAACCCCTCTAAATCGTCCGGCCCGGACAACTTCAGCTCATCGGCAAGGATGTTTACAAGTCGGGACTGCAGCTCGTCCGCCCTGTCCCATTGAACAAATCGTACATGCTTGCTTTTGCCCTTGTGCACAACCTTATCGAACACGTCGTCCTCACCGGGCGCAATCGGTGCGCCGCTGAACCATTCGGCTAGCTGGAGGTCTTCGCGGTTCTCTCCGGCCTGCCGGCGGCGGATTGACAGTTCCGCGTAACCGGCTGCGATACGTGGAAACACTCCGGTCAAGTCATCCGGCGCAAGACGGTTGATCACATCTACAAATGGACGTCCGGCCCCGATGGGCGGTAATTGGCGCGAATCGCCGATCAGTATGAGGCGATGGGCGCCCTTGAGAGCCTGGAGGAGCGCCGCGAGCATCTCTTCTGTGAGCATTGACGCTTCGTCGACGATCACCGTTCGCGCGTCAGCGTCCGCCGGCTTTGCGGACAGTCGGTATCGCCCCGTAGCGCCGTCGTAGCGGTCCGGGCTCAGGAACTGGGCGATGGTATAGCCTGTCAACTGAAGGCCCTTCGTGGACTGCTCCATGCGAACGCGGGCCTTCCCGGTCGGCGCGAGGAGTAGAATGCCGCCCGAAGCAATATCCGGATGCGCGCACAGCACGGAGAGCAATGTCGTCTTGCCCGTTCCCGCCGGTCCGACGAGAACGGATAGGCGGGATTCCGACAGTTCTTTCAGCGCAGCGACCTTCTCTGTGCGGGCTTTTTCTTCCTGTTCATCGGTTTCGCCGGAACCCTGTTGTTTCAGGTGCTCATCAAGCCGCTTCCTCCAGTCAGCCTCAATGCTGTGCCGCTTGCCCTTTATGCGCTTTTCCAGCGCGTCACGAATTACCGCGCCCATGTCCGACAGGCGCGTGAGCTGAAGGGCGGGAGAGTCGCCCGCCATCCTGATTTCATTGATGACGCCGCCGAAATCGTCCTTCGCCACATCCATCAGATCGGAATCGACCGCGCATGCCGGCTGGATCGCGAGATTGCGAATTGCCAGGACGATCTGGCTTTGCGGCAGGAGTGTGTTGCCGTCGGCCGCGGCGTCTTCGAGGATGTTGGCGCAAAGCGCCCGGACGCGCCTCGCATCCGTTCCCGCATCCAGTGCGCTCGGCTCTGGAAGCGGATGCTTCGTCCTAATTTCGTCGGGTGGAAATACGCCCCGATCAATCGTCCATACGCTCGCCGGATCGTTGGTCAGGCGCGTGGCCTCGAAGATCATATACGGATTATCGATGATTGCCGCGTCGCTGAGGTCGATACCGCTGCTGGTACGCTCTTCCTGGACGTAGAGCAGCTGCGCCTGATCGCCCGAAAGTTCAAACCGGCTGAGCAATTGCAGTAACGCGCGCCTTTCGTCCGGCAGCCTCTCCCATTTGGCCCGAAGGGTCTTTCCAACCTCGCCGGTCAGTTCTGGTGGTAGGTGCTCGTCAGGTTTCGCAAACATGGCCTGGACCAGCGGCCACGGATCGGCATTTTCACCCGCTTTCTCCATGAGCGCGTATGCAACGAAAGTGCCCTGTTCCAAACCGAATGCCGACAATGCGGGGCCTAGCCCGGGGCAAGGACCGCGCGCCCTCCAAAGCTCGCCGAGACGCGTATCGATCCAGTCGAGACAGTGATCCCATTTGCCGGGCAGGACCTGTCGGACGCGGCGCAGGGCCGTACCGCATGAAAGCAAAGACGCTATGGCGCCGTCGTGCGTCACGAGTTGCGAGGCATGTGAAAACTCTGGAAGACGGTCAGCGGGGGTGAAAGCCGCTACATACGCCGGATCGAAGTCCGGATCGTCATCGAATTTGCGGACGGCCGCGTGATAAGGAAGGAGGAATCCGTCCTTGAAGTCCGGACGGATGGAATGTTGGACCATCAGCTCCCACAACATGGAACGCAATCTTGTGGAGAGGTCCTTGGTGACGTAATCGTATTCCTGCGGAGGTGTGATATGCAGAACTCTGCCGACGCCGATCAGTATGCGGCGCGCACCGGCATCTTCCACGAACGGGACCTGCTTGGCATAGAAGAAACAGAGCGATTTCTGCGGCTTGATGTAGCTGCGGAAACACTCCAGCAGCGCCTTCTGGTTTTCCTGATCCTGTACCCACGTCTTGGCCGCCTCGAACCCGAGGTCGGGTTCACGCTCGTCAATGGCGTCAATGCTGTGCGCTGCTGCCAGTTCCGTCAGGTTCTCCCGTAGCATCCAGTAGAATGGAACGGCAGGCGCTGAATACGGCGAATGCCGAAGCGGCGTGTCTTTGAAATGTCCATGGCTTGTTTCAGGTCCGCGATTGTAGGGATGATTTGGAAATCGCGTGTACTCGAAGGGCGCCATGAAGCCCATGCGTTCGGCAACGCACGGCGGCCACTGATGGTGAGGAATCTCCTCCAGAGTCTTTCCCGCGATCTTTTCTTCTGCGCCGTCCTTCCGGCTTTCGGCAATGCGCCTCAGACTTAGGCAGGCTCCGTTCATCTGGGGCGCGGCACATACACGGCCATCCCAGCCTGTATCGTGCCAGGGAACCCGGATCGAGATGTGGCGAAGAGGGCGGTTCATTCGTCGTCTCCGCCTTCGCTGTCGTCATGTTCGTCCTCGGCCGCGATGAGAGCTCGCAAGTCAGATAGATGCGTCTCGGTGAAATAGATTTGCGTAGGCTGCTGCGCGAGGATGATTTCCAGTTCGTTTGCATTGGCTTGAATGGTCATCCCCTTAATCTGGTCGCGCGGTCCGTTCGTATACTGAAACATCGCAGCGTGGTTCGGGCAGAGCGCCAGATAGTTTTGATAGTGATGTTTCTTGAGTTCGCTCATAAGCTGAACCCGTTCAAAGTAACTGGTCCCGTCATCAAGCTCAAATGGAAGGCGCTTTCTGCATGCCTGACAGATCATCTCGCCGTCAGGATTGGTGTATTGCTGGCTCAGGTATTGCCCGGCTTCCTCCTTTACGGCATTGAGACCGACCGACACGGATCGGTTGCGAACCTCTGTCCGTCCGCCGGGAGCTTCGGCAGCCGTCGCGCCGACGCGCTGCGCCCGGCGGTCGGGGTTCGAAGGCTCATGCTCGGGCAGCTCAAGCCTCTGCCGTTCCTCGAAATCCGCAAGAACGCGCTCTTGTTCCTCCCGCGGCATGCGTGCGAACTGCCTGGCACGTTCGAGGGTAGCGTCGTCTTCGAACCCAAGATCCGTCGCGACGGCCCTTTTTTGCCGCTGCGCCTCTGAGCGCTTAGTGACCTCGGCCCCGAAGTTTATGGCCCTGAGCCACTGCCATTCTGGATCGAACGGAAAGCCGCCTAGAAGCAAATCTCGGCTCGCTTCTGCTGGCCGTACGAACGACCCGGTGTTCTGCGGAATCCATTCTGCCTTTCTGAGGATATGAACAAGCTTCGAATCTGCTCGTCGCGCCCCTGAGCTAGCGTTCTTTCGGGACAGCGCTGTTAGGTGGCGTCCATCTCCAGGCAAGTCTGCCATCGTTCGCCAAATCAACTTGGATAGTTCGAGAATTGGATTTTCCAGAACAGTTCCGAGACCATCGATAGTGTAATCACGATTAATCGACGATGACGTGTATCGTTCTCCCGGCGCTGCGCTCAGATGGATCCACTGAGGATTCCCGTAGCAGGTCGTGGCCTCAATCTCTAACATAGTTTGAACGCCGACAGCCCTCGCGAAAGCCGCGATCTTCTTCGCTGAGATGCCACAGCTCTGGCACCGTCCGTCCAGAGCGAACGATTCAGCATCATCCCCTTGTGCCTTGTAATAAGCTTGAAGCCCTATTTCGAGAAACGGTTCATTGAGATAGGCCTGCGGGGGCTGGCACCATTAATCGCCCTCACATTCGAAAATGTAGTAGTCCTTGGGCAGCTTTGCGCAGTCTGGCTCCTTTTCGACGAGGGCGATGAGCCGCTTCATATCTTTAACATAAGCGTTCTCGCCGGGAATCTCGGCCTCGCGTTGGTTGTCCAAGGAGTAGTGGGCGGTAGATGGCGACCTTGGTCATGGCGTCAGTCCTCGTGTCCTTTCGACCCCTTGCGGGCTTCGGCCTCTCTCAGGCTGCGCGCAATCACCGCGCGGGCGGTCTCACGCCCCAGCAGGCGCACGAACTCGACGACGCGGGGATCAAGGCCTTGCAGCCTAAGGGGGATCGGCTCGTTCGGGCGGAAGCCGGTCCCGCCGTCCTTTGCGTCGGAGGGAACGAAGCATACCGTGAACGGCTCCGATAGTCCCTTCTTCGCCATCAAGTGATCGCCCCTGGCCTCTTGACACCATGGTCAACGGCCAGCAAGTCACACTCGAAATCCCTGACCAATTGATTTATCATAGTTAAATCAACGGTTTATGCGAAGTTCAGGCAAGCTCGGCGCAGATCTCGCCCGCCTTCCGCCAAGCAGGGACAAGCCTGTCCAAGATCGGGTTCGGCGCGGATTTTTGTCCCCACCGGCATTCATTGGGTGTTCGGGCTTGACGTGCATTTTACCCAGCCTGTTCCCGACTCGCGCCTTGACACGCAGGGATCATGCATCATAAAAGTATAGTATATAGTAGAGACTGGAAGAGGTCAATGCGGACTGTCTCTCTCATGACCGCCAACCAGGAGTTCTCCAAGCTGATCAAGGAGGTTGAGCACGGTGAGGGCTTCCTGATCACCCGGCGCGGGTGCCCCATCGCCAAGCTGGTACCCCACATGGCCGACAAGACGGCCGATCCCGAATGGGCGGCGGCCTATAAGCGAATGATGGCGCGCTTGCAGGAGGGCGC
Organism: uncultured Binatia bacterium (SeqCode); assembly: GCA_965116085.1. Classification (GTDB taxonomy): domain Bacteria; phylum Desulfobacterota; class Binatia; order Bin18; family Bin18; genus Bin18. Next base: position 449,944 of record OZ220487.1, on the reverse strand, counting down.
CTCGCTCGGCGGCCTCAAGGTCGAGCGGGAAGAGCTCTCAGAGACCGTTTGAGCATAGGGTTGCGGAGATATGCGGGAGGTGATCCAGGCTTTTCCTGTGGACCCGAGAGCCGCGCGGCCGGCGGGCCGTGCTGGAGCGGAAGCCGCGGCGTTCTCCGAGCGCGCTGCGTGCTGAGGAAGGGGTGCGGAGAGCGCCGTGGTGGCCGCCGGTGCCGCGGGGCCGCCAGCCGGGCGTGGCCCTTCGCGCGGGGCGGAACGCCCGCCGTTCCAGGCCGCGCCCGGGGGGCGGCGGGCGGCGGCGTCCGCAGGCCGGTCCGCCGGGGCCGACGGGGGAGGGGTGGGGCCGGCGCTGGGTGCGGGGGAGGCGGTTGCGGCTCCTTCCCGCCAGTGCGGGGAGGCGTGCCCGGGCGCACGGCCAGGCCGTCGGCCGGGGGCATCGACCGATCAACGCCCCCGCACCCGGTGCGCCCCGCGGCGGGGCCGGGGCCACGCGGACAGGCGGGCGCAAACGGCAGGCGGCAGTCGATACCGCCGGGCGCCTGCGGATGGTCTCCCTCCCCGCCGCCGCTCGCTCCGCCCGCGCCGGCGCGCAGCGGCTCCTCGACGCCCGGCGCCAGCGGTGGCCGTGGGGCAAGCCTCTGTGCGCCGCCGGGGCTGACGCCAAGACCCCCCTCCTGGCTCAGGCCGCCTTCCGCGCCTTCGTCCTTGCGGGCGTGCGCCGTCTCGCCGCCGCCCCGGGCTTCCAGCGTGGGCCCCGCCGAGGGGGTGTCGCGCGCCCCTGTGGGTGGCTGACCCGGTGGAGACGCCTGGGGCGAGGCGATGAACACCGCCTCGCCGGCTCCGCCGCCAGGATCCCTGTGGCCTTGGGAAGCCACCTGCTCCGACGAATCCCCCATTGAACACATTCTCAAACGGTCTCTGAGCTCGACTTTGTGCATTAGGCTGCGCAGCAGAGGGCGTACTGCATCCGCCTGATCTTGTCGGGCGGAATTATGTTTGGTTCCCGGTGTGGCGGGGAGCGCGATAAATTGTTTCCAAGCCAGAGTTGGCATCGGATGGCCGCGATGGCATCGGAGAAGGTGACGCGGGTTTGCTGGTACCAGGCGGCGGCGTAGGACAGGGGGTTTGTCGAGAGCAGGTCTGTGGCCCAGAGGCAGACGAGGCTGTAGAGCCCGCAGAGGACGGGGGGGGGGTCGTGCGATCGCCGCGTGTGACCACGGGCGTTGTGTTTCGCGCCCGAGATGGGCGCGCAGTTCCTGGAAGGTGACCTCGCCCTGCCCGCGCCGCACGAAGGGGGCGAGGATCTTGGCCGGCGCCATGTGGGTGTCGGTGCAGAAGCACGCCTGCGGGGCGCGCGCGCCTTCCGGGTCGCGCACCCGCCCCCATCGGATGGCCTGGGGAGGGGTGCCGGGACGATACCAGAGCGCGGTATCGGAGATGATCTGGAGTGTCTTTTCCTTCGAACTTCCGTACCAGCGCGGAAGCGTGAGGCTTGGCCAGCGGGCAGCGGCGTCGTCAAGGCGGGTCTGGAGCTTGGGCAGGGGCGGCCCCTTTTGCCGGGGTCGACCGCGTTTGTTCGGGGCGCGCGGCGGCGGGGGCGCGAAGAGGTTGGCATCGAGCCTCAGCCTGCTGATGAGGGTTGCGCGCTGTCCGATGCGCCAGGCGAGTTCGTGGGTTCCGAAACTGCTGTCGGCGACGCAGACGCTCGCGCGGTGCGGGACCCAGCGAAGGAGTTGACGCATGCCCTGTCGCGCCCAGGCGGTGAGTTGCTTGTGACGCCGGCCTTGCCTGGCGGCGAAGCGTTCGGACGGGGCCAGGATGGTCAGGAAGGGCAGGGCCCTGATGCCCGGCGCCCAGGGCAGCGGGACAAGCCGCATGAAGCTGAGCCAGCGCAGCCCGCGGGTCTTGACGCAATGGCCATGGCGGGAACGCACCGGGTCGCGCTAGATGCCGCGCGCCTTGAGACGCGCGCCCCAGCGGCGCTCGATGGTGTCATCAAGCCCGATGATGATCGGTCCCTGCCCGGCAAGCCGCGCCACCAGCACGCGCACGAGCCGGCGTGAAAGGTCACGCGGGTCCCAGCGGGCGCGATTGAGAACCTGAGGGTCGGACGAGAAGGTCTCGCACAGCGCCCGCCCGGTCACCCGCAGGCAGGCCGACACGGTGCTCTTGCCCGGCGCCAGCCCCGCTCCCATGACCAGCACCGCCCCCCGCCGCCAGGTCGGGGAGGAGAAGGCGCCTCGAAAGGGCTCCCGCCAGTCGATCAGGAACGGCGGAACCGGATCGCCGCTGGCGCTCGAAGGGTCGTCGCAATGTGTCATGACGACCCTTCGGATCCAGAAGCATCCGGCAGGCAAGGGCGCCCGCATGCGACCGGGTGAATCAGCAGCGCGGCAGCGACAGAAGCCCTCCAATCCGCTATCACTGCTTCATGGCCGCCTCCGACCCCTGTCTGGCGCGCCTCGAAGCGGTCAACAAATCCAGGGGCGGGGGCGGGACGGTCACCAGGGGGCGCGGCGGCTACAATCTGTATCTCACGGCCCCGCAGGCACCGATCGCAAGGCTCCCGCCGACAGGCTCAGGGGACACGATGAGGGGGCGCTACTGGTCCTGGCGCCAGTCCTGGCAGGACGGCGGAGACATGGGGGGCCTCGTGCTCCCGCTCGAACAGGCCCTCGACGAAATCGCCAAAAACGAGAGCTTCTGGACATGGACGTGAGGTAATTTTGTACAAAGTCGAGCTCAGAATGGCCCGAAGCAAATCGGATCACCAGACAGGGCGGCTCTTCCGGCGCGCCGCAGGGCAGGAGAAGCTATTCGAGAAGTCTTACGAGGAGGAGTTGGAGGCCCGGCGCGGCCGGACGGTCGAGTGTCTCGGGCTGACGTTCGAGAATGACGACGCCCGCAGGGCCCACTTCCTCGGGAAGCTCAAGGAGGGCCTGAACGAGCTTCATGGCAAGCTAGGAGGTGTTCCCTTCACGAGTATCGAGGACGCGGTAGCCCGGGTGACGGCCATCGAAACCTGGCCCATGGGAGACGACGTGCAACTTCGGAAGCTTGCCGAGGGCATGTGCCACGCGGAATCGTCCAAGGACCTGCTACAACGCTGGAAGGATGAGGTTGGGTTCCCCCACGGCGATATAGAGGACATCCTCAAGCTCTCCGATCCGCCCTATTACACGGCGTGCCCGAACCCATTCTTGGGTGAATTCGTCGAGGCCCATGGCGCGCCTTACGATCCTGAAAGCCCTACGACCGGAAGCCATTTGCGGTCGATGTCAGCGAAGGCAAGACGCACCCCGTCTATCGGGCGCATGCCTATCACACCAAGGTCCCGCACTTGGCGATCGTGCCGTCGATCCTGCACTACACCGAGCCCGGTGATCTGATCCTCGACGGCTTCGCGGGTTCCGGCATGACGGGCGTCGCGGCGCAATGGTGTGGAACGGCATCGCAGAGCTACAGGAAATCACTCGAAGCGCTCTGGGCCAAGGAAGGCATCGGCAAGCCGCAGTGGGGGATTCGTTACACGATCCAGAACGATCTGTCGCCGCTCGCGAGTTTCGTTGCCGCCAATTACAACTTGCCCTTCGACATTGATGCTTTCGAGAGAGCCGGCCGAAAGCTTCTCGACGATGTCGAGGGCGAGTTCGGTTGGAGGTGCGAGACCCTCCACTCCGATGGAAAGACGAAGGGGCGCATCAAGTACACCGTCTGGAGCGAGGTCTTCAGCTGTCCCGAATGTGCCGGTGAGGTCGCATTTCTCGAGGATGCCTTGGACGAAGTAACCGGCCAAGTTAGAGGCACGTTTCCGTGTCCTCACTGTGATGCGGAGCTCAATAAGGACAGACTGGAACGCGTGTTCGAATCCGGCGTCGATGCGGCCACCGGACAATGGTGGAAACATGTCACCTTCCGGCCATCGCTGATCCGGTATTCCGTGGGCGGCCGCATCTTTGAAAAGCAGCCAGACGCCAATGATCAAGAGCTTCTTCGGCGCATCGCAGAACTTCCATTCCCTTCAGGAGTTCCGTCGAACCACCTGCCTATCGAAGACATGTCTCACGGTTCTCGTCTTAAGCCGAAGGGCATCACTCATGCTCATCATTTTTTTCTCCTCCGCCCAATTCATTCACTGGCCGCGCTGTGGCGCCAGGCAGACGCCCACCCCGATCTCCGCATTCGCCACATGCTTCTCTATTTCGTAGAGCAGGCAATTTGGGGGATGTCCATCCTCAACCGTTACAGTCCTTCTCGTTTCTCGCAGGTCAACCGTCAGCTGAGCGGAGTCTACTCCGTGGCGTCGCAACACTCCGAGGTCAACCCTTCGTATATCCTTGACGGAAAACTTAAACACCTTGTAAAGGCCTTTCGTGACTTGCCAACAGACAACAACGCTTCATGCATCGTTACAGCGAGCACGACCGCAGCTCTTGGAATTCCCAACGACACGGTCGATTATGTCCTCACCGACCCACCCTTCGGTGGAAACATCTTCTACGCGGATCTTAATTTCCTGGTGGAGTCCTGGCACAAGGTACTCACCAATGCCGTCCCCGAAGCCATCGTCGATCGCTTCAAGAAAAAGGGACTTCCCGAATACCAACACCTAATGCAGCGGTACTTCGAGGAATATCGGCGAGTGCTCAAACCCGGCCGGTGGATCACGGCCGTCTTTCACAATTCCGAGAACGCGGTCTGGACCGCGATCCAAGAGGCCATGCTGGCGGCTGGCTTTGTGGTAGCCGATGTCCGCACTATGGACAAGCAGCGAGGCTCGTATCGGCAGGTCACCAGCACCGCTGTAAAGCAGGATCTGGTCATTTCCGCTTAATAAGCCAAATAGTGGGCTGGAGGAACGCTTCGCACTCCAGAAAGAGGCGGAGGAGGGCGTTTGGGATTTCATCCGCACCCACCTTCGTCAGCTCCCCGTCTTCGTCCTGAAGGACGGCCGCGTCGAGATCGTCAACGAGCGGCAGCCGCACCTGCTTTTTAACCGGATGGTGGCATTCCATGTGCTCCGCAATGTGACGGTGCCTTTGTCTGTGGGCGAGTTCCTGGCCGGTCTTGCGCAACGGTTCCCCGAGCGCGACGGCATGATCTTTCTCCCCGACCAAGTGGCGGAGTATGACAAGCGCCGCATGGCGGGCACGGAGGTCGCCCATGCTCTGGTACGACCAGGCGTTGACGCGCACCGAAGCGGCATGAGAAGGCTATGCGAGAGGGCGCGTGGGTCTACAGCACCGATCACGGCCAACTGTGCCGAGTCATCGAGAGCGAGACGCTGGGCGAGACCACGTGCCGCGTATGGCTCCCCGCCCAGGATACCGTCGTCCGCCTCCGCGCTGAGCAACTGAAGCGACCCGACGAAGCACTCGTCCAGGGACCTCAAACCGTTTCCTACGTCGCCGCGGCGGCCAGGGTGGCGGACGCCTTGACCCAGGACGTGCTTCTGGCGCCGATCGAGGCGTCCGTCATCCCGTTACCGCACCAAATCAGGGCGCTCGGCCGTGCGATCGAGCACGACCGCGTCCGCTACCTGCTGCTGACGAGGTGGGGCTCGGCAAGACCATCGAAGCGGGCCTCGTCAGCGTGAACTGAAGCTCCGCGGACTCGTGCGACGAACCCTGGTGATCGCGCCGAAAGGCCTGGTGACGCAGTGGGTGGCAGAGATGCAGACCCACTGCGGCGAGGAGTTCCGATTGCTCGTCCCCCAGCGACTTCTCCGCCTATCGTCGGATAGCCAGGGAGGACAACATCTGGCGCGCCTATGACCGGGTGGTGACGCCACTTGACTCTGTGAAGCCCTTGGCTGGGGCCGGCGCGGTTGGTCCCGAGAAAGGGTGGAGGATTACAACCGGGAGCGCTTCGAGGACCTGATCGCCGCCGGCTGGGACCTCGTGATCGTGGACGAGGCGCACCGCCTCCGGCGGCAGTACGGATCAGGTCGCCCGGTACAAGCTGGGCCAGGGTCTCGCCGAGGCGGCGCCATACCTGCTGCTGTCGGCAACGCCGCATCAAGGCAAGACCGAGGCCTTTCACAGGCTGGTCTCGCTCCTTGACGAAAACGCGCTTCCCGATGTCGGGACCGTCACCCGCGAGCGGGTCCAGCCCTATGTCATCCGGAACGAGAAGCGCCGGGCCATCGACGCCGAGGGAGCGCCGCTCTTCAAGCCGCGCCGGACGCAGCTCGTACCAGTGACCTGGCAGCCGCGCCACGCTCAACAACAGCGTCTCTACGAGGCGGTCGCCGACTATGTCCGCGACGGCTACAACCAGGCCATGCGCGAGAGGACTCATGTCGGCTTCCTCATGATCCTTATGCGGCGGCTGGTCGCCTCTTCGACGAGCGCCATCCGCACAACCCTGGAGCGGCGCTTGGAGGCGTTGCAGGAACCGGAGGAGCATCTGTCGCTGTTTCCGTTCATGACCGACGAGGAATGGGTGAATCTCGACGGTCAAGAGCAGGTCGATACGCTCCTCGGCACCCGACTCAAATCACTCAAGAACGAACGGGCCGAAGTGAAGGTGCTGCTGGAGGCAGCACAGGCATGCGAACGGGCGGGCCCCGATGCCAAGGCCGAAGCGCTCCTCGAATGGATATACCGTCTCCAGCAGGAGGAAGGCGATCTCGAGCTCAAGATCCTCGTGTCCACCGAGTTCGTTCCGACCCAGGCAGTGCTGCACGACTTCCTGACCGACCGCGGCTTCGCCGTGGCGTGCCCCGAACGGGTCCATGGACATGGACGAACGGAGGCGAGTCCAGGAAGAGTTCGCCGAGTATAGCCCGGATACTGGTCTCCACGGACGCTGGCGGCGAAGGCCTGAACCTTCAATTCTGCCACGCGGTCGTCAATTACGACATTCCGTGGAATCCGATGCGCATCGAACAGTGCATCGGCCGGGTCGACCGCATCGGTCAGACGCACGCCGTTCGCGCGGTCAATCTGCTGTTCGAGGAGACGGTCGAATTCCGCGTTCGCGAGGTACTGGAGGAGAAGCTGGCGGTCATCCTGCGCGAGTTCGGGGTCGACAAGGCAAGCGATGTCCCGGACTCGGCGCAGGGCGGCCAGATCTTCGAGCACTCTCTATGTGGACGCCATCCCCCACCCCGAGGAGGCCGTCGAGAAGGTGGACGGCGTGATCGCCCGCATCCGAGAACGGGCCGAAGCGGCGAAGGAGAGCGTGTCCGTGCTGGGCTCCTCCGAAGATTTGAGCCCCGGGGAAGCCCAGCGACTGAGGGCCCACCCTTTGCCCCATTGGGTGGAGCGCATGACTGTCAGCTACCTCCAATCCAATGGGGGCGAGGCGGTCAGACGCGGGACGGTCTGGGACCCGGTCTGGCCGGACGGCCAGACCGACTCGAACGTGGTGTTCACGATCAATGATTTGGAGGAGACGCCGACGGCTTGGCACTTGACGCTGGACGACTTGCGAGTCCGTGGGTTGGCGACGCGCTTAATGGCAGGAATGGCAATGTCGATCCCAATCCAGCGCCATCTCAATTCGTGTGCGACCTCCGGGGTGATCTCACCGCCGCAAAAGGGGGCAAAGACGACATCGTCACACCGCGAGCTGGACGCGAACGAGTTTCGCGGCTTTGCCCTGAGCGATTCCCACGCCCCGCTGATCTTCGTCAACGGGGCTGACGCCAAGTCCGCCCATATGTTCACCCTCGCGCACGAATTGGCGCACTTGTGGCTGGGCGACGCGGGAGAAGGTCTGTCCGGCTTCAAGGGGCTGCAACCGGGCGATGGGGAGATAGAGCGATCTTGCGACCGGGCGGCGGCTGAGTTCCTCGTGCCTGCCGCCGAGATTCAGGCCGTCTGGCGCGGGGCCGCCGGTGGCGAAGCGCCGTCGGAGAGTCTGGCCAGGCGCTTCAAGGTCAGCCCGGTGGTGTTCGGGCGTCGGGCAATGGATCTGGGTTTGATGGAGCGCAGCGAGTTTTTCAGGTTCTACCGCGACTACACCCGAAGCGAACGCCGAAAAAAGCAAACGGCAACAGGCAGCGGAGATTTCTGCAATAACCAAAATAACCGCGTGGGCCACTTGTTTGCCTCTCACCTGATCCGGGCGGCCAAGGAGGGGCGCGTCGGCTTCAAGGAAGCCTACGACCTGACCGGGCTGCATGCTGGTACGTTCCAGAGATATGCCCGCAAACTCGAACTCACGCTACCGTGATTTCGTCGTCCGGCTACCTCATCGATTCCGACGTGCTGATCACGGCGAAGAATCGATACTATGCGTTTCGGATTTGTCCGGGGTTCTGGGACCGCGTCTTGCACGGCCATGCGCTCGGACGCATCCACAGCATTGATCGCGTCAAGCAGGAGTTGCTCCTCGGACGCAGCGACGACGATTTGGTGCGGTGGGTTGGTCAGTCCGTCCCGGCAGGCTTTTTTCTCAGCAGCGATGTTGGAGCAGGCGTCGCCGCCTTTACTCGCGTCATGCTCCGGGTGACGCGTCATGTGCAGTATGACGACGAGGCCAAGGCCAAGTTCGCCAGCGGCGCGGCTGGCTGGCTGGCTGGTCGCTCACGGCATGGCAAGCGGAAAGACCGTGGTCACCAAGGAGCAGCTACGCCCGGAGTCGCGCAACCAGATCAAGTTGCCCGATGTCTGCCATGCCTTCTGCGTCGATTTCGAGGACACTTTCGCCATGCTGCGCATCCACTTGGATCCAATACCGCTTTTCGCCGGGTTTGTGAGCGATGCCCGCGCATACCGAACGTGTTTACGAGCAGGCGATCGAGGCTGGACTGACCGGTGCGGGCGGCTACCGGAAGCGCCGCCCGAACGCCTATAACAAAGCGCTTGCCCTCTTTCCCGATGCTGTCACCGGTTTCCTGAAAGACAGCCGGCCAAGTGGCAGGCACTGGAAAATCTGCTCGGATCGAAGACCGCCGCGGCAGTGCTGGACAGTCTGTCGAAGAAACTGGAACCTAAGGGTACGCTGCGTGTCCTGCGTCACGGCTTCAAATACTACGGCAAAACCCTGCGCATGGCCCGGTTTCGCCCCAACACCGGCATGAACCCCAGGGCGGCGGAGAACTACGCCCAGCAATCGGCTGACTATGGTGCGTCAGGTCGCCTCCACCTCAGCCATGAAGGGAGTCGACGGCAAGAACCACCGTCGAGTCATCGACGCGACGCTTGCCGTCAACGGCATTACGGCGGCGACTGCCGAACTCAAGAACCCGCCGGCCAAACAGCGCGCCGCCGGGCCTAGTCGGGGGTGACACGGCTATAGCGGCCGACGATGACCCGCTTGTTGGGCGCCTTGCGCCCGCCTTCGACGACGCGATAGTTGACGACGAAGGACTGTGTGCCGGGGGCTGGATGCGGCAGCCGAAGCCGACGGGCTTGTCGTCCCAGGCGATCCAGGGCTTGTCGGCGGGTTCGAGGGCCTCGACGGTGCGCTTGGTGAGCGTGGGTTTGACCTTGGCGACACGTTTTGCCGAGTTCTGCTTCATCATGGGGCGATCTTCCCGCCGGGGCTGAAAATATCAACCTGCAATCAACCCCGCAAAGCGAAACACAGCGTATCGCTATCACTGTCTGACGGCATCCGGCAAGGAAGAATCCTCATATCTTATTGATATTATGCATCCATATATTGGCGTTTCCTGCGCATGTGAGCGCATGAATGGTGGGAGGGCTGGCGACTCTATCGTGGGAAAGCATGTCAAATCGCATATTGGCACGCGAGACTCACAACCTGACAGAACCGACCCGCCATGCCGGTCCTAGACCTGCGGTAGAATATCGTGCACGAGGTGCCGCATATCCCCGATGGTCTTCGCGGTTGGCGTCCCACTGAACGGTGGCCACAGGAGTGGCATGGTCAGCCCGACATCCCGATACCGTTTGAGATTGTCCGCTATCTGCCCGGCCGTACCGACCAGCGTTGGCGTCAACTTGCCCCGCGGCGTCTGATCCGTTTTGTCGCGGGTAACCTCAAACGGCAGCATGCTTGAAATTTCGATGTCGTCGATGGAATGCTCACCGCTGAGTTTCTCCAATTCGTCCTTGATGGCGGTCCGCCAAGCGGCGATTGCTTCCGGGGTATCCATGATCCCGATCCAGCCTTCGAGGCCGTACTTGGCAATCCGCGCTGCCGCGAGATCGGGCCGACCCAAGCCGCCGAAAAACATCGGCGGCCGTGGCTTTTGGATCGGCTTCACGCCAAAGCCACATTTTGGGAAGTCAGCGAACTCTCCGTGGTACTCGAACAACTCGTTGGTCCAAACCCCCTGCATCACTTCGATCGTCTCTCTCACGTGCTTGTTGCGTTTCCTATAGATATGGGTGGCGCTTGAAGCGGCAAACTCCTCCGGCATCCAGCCCGAGCCGACCCCAACGTTCAGACGGCCGCCCGAGAGGTGATCCCAGGTCGCGAGTTCTGCGGCTAACACACCGGGAGCGCGATAGGGCGTGACAATGATGCTAACCCCCAACCGCACATGCTTGGTAATGGCCGCCAGATACGGGATGAGCGGCATGCCATGCAGGAACTCCGCCCGGGCACTCACTGGCAGCGCCTTCGGGAATTCCGACATGAAGCCAAACGACTTTTCGAGTTCCTGGCGGTCCGAAGCTCCGGGCACGACGATGCGGTCCAGCGACCATACCGAGTCGAATCCGAGGTCCTCCGCTTCACGTGCCAAGTCTACGATTTCGCTGACTGTGATCTTGTCACGGAGATTCGGCAGATACAGGGCGAGCTTCATGGCGAGGTCCCTTTCATTGATCGTATTCCATGCTGGTCTCGCTTGCTCATAGCGGGAGTGCCCCATGCATGCAATCCCATTTTGGAAACGGGTTAGGCAAATCTTAGGCAAATCTGTTGCCACGTACATCTTTTTTCTGCGTCGCTCGATTGCTGTCAAATTATTGCAGCCGCATTCTCCGTGCGAAGGGGGCTCACGTTTGCAAGAACGAACGGCTTTGCCTCTATTGGAAATATCCCTGGAGTGGGGTTGACTTCCTCCCTTTTTTCGCAATATTTATCGTCCCTGGATTTCAAATCCTAGGAATATAAAAAGAAAGGGGGGGGGGCCATGCATGTCGGACATACCGCGATTTTTCAGAACCCGAACCAGACCGTACCTGATTATCGGATATATCAGGAAGATATGGCCCTCGCCAAAGAATGCACGGACTTGGGCTTCCAGTCGGTGTGGGGGATTGAGCACCACTTTACCGACTACATCATGAATCCCAACATTGCCACAGAGGTCATGCCGGAACTCCGCAAGCTTGGTAACGAGCCGCTGTTCGATATAGAGGAGGCGACTCCTCCGGCATTCATGGCAGCCTAAATCTCCGCTAGTTACCGAAGCCGGAGAGTTCCCAATAAAAACAGGAATTCTGTATAAAATACTGTGGCGAACAAACAGCAAGTCTACGACTCGAATTTTTTGATCCGGGATAAAGCGGCAGTGCTCATTGGCTGTACGGCCCAAGACATAGACAATTTTGTGGAGAATAGGCTGAAAGAGTTTGATATAAGTCGCTCGCAGCTGGGGGTCTTGCACTTTCTGGACGAAGCCGGAAAGGACGAAATGGCGGTTAGCGAGCTGCGGAAGATCCTGATTGATGATAGTCCGAATGTCTCCCGTATACTTAACAAAATGGTGGACAAGGGATTGGTGAAAAAAGAAAGACGAGTGGAGGACCAACGTGTAGTGTACGTCTCGCTGACAGAAAAGGGACGAAGACTCCATCAGCAAGCGGACGAAAAAATCATCGGACACAACATCCGCCTGTCCCCCAAAGAATGCCGGCAACTGATCGAGCTCCTGATGAAAATCTGAAGCTGTTCCACGTGTGCAACATACATTCTCAATACAGAAAGGAGAGAGATATGGCAGCGAATCACGACTTTGAGGTCAAGCAACTACTCAAGGCCTACCGGAAGGGAGTCATCTCGGATGAACTGTTTGAATCAGAGATGAACGTAATTCAGAATGGCGATGGGGCAAGGAAGTACGTCGTCAACGGCAAGTCGTACAACAGCGAACATGAGATGCTGGTGGCTTTTCTGGATGAATACCGCTGTGCCGAGAACTTTGCGTCAGAATATCTGGGCGGCTGGAATGACGTGAGTACGGAGGAGTGCGTCAAGGGCGGCTTGCGTACGATTCAGCAACGCGAAGCCTTTCATGCCCAGTTGCTGGAAGCGCGTCTGAAGGAACTCGGTGGGAGCGTGCAGTGTTCGGTGCCGACCGAACAGCGAAAGAAAGAAATGGCCGTGTACGCTGCGACAGACAAGACGGATGCGGAAAAGCTTCAATACCTGGCAGACCAAATCCCGGACCTTCCCAAGGCGCTGAAATTTATCACCGACGTTATCGACCAGATTGAAGACGACCAGCAGACCAAAGAGCTGCTGCGCTCAATGGTGCAGGACGAGATGTCCAGCGGCCAGTGGTTACTGGAAGCGAACGCGCTGTTGAACGAAGCGAACGCTGCGGCGTAACTGAGCAGCGCAACGAAGGGATATGCGTCACCGGCCCAGATGGGGGTGGGGACATTCGTGTCCGGGTCGGGAACGCGGCGCTTCATCCTATTAGTCGTTGTATTCCACCTGTCGGGCCCGAGCAGGCCTCGCCTGAGGCTCGTTCCGTGCGGGCGCCTAGCCGGGGCCTAGCTGGCCGGTGCCGAATGTGTCATGAATCTGTTTGGGAATGGCCCACCCTGCTGGCTGGTCTGCCCCATACCGCCAGACCCAACTTCAACAGTGACGATTAAAAGTATTCGATATTGCAACGAGTTACACAGGCCCGGCCGAGTGTCCCCACGACATTGCGTTGATTGTGGCGGGGATCCGGCTTTGTGTTCGCGCCAGTCGGGGGAAGCGCGCTGCCGAGGGCCTGGAAGCCCTTTCCGCCCTGGCCCTCGACAGGGGGGCGGGTGGTGATGCGCTTGCCGTCTTTCTCGAGGGGGGCTTGCTGAAGGCGGTCGAGGTCGCGGATCAGGTCGTGCCATTCGCTGCTGACGTCGGCGGTGCGGCAGCGGGCGGCCAGTTCCTTCTGGAGGACCAGCGCGAGGAAGGAGCAGAAGCCCTGGCCGCGGCGCGCCGCGTCGCAGGAGTGGTCGATCGGGCGGGGGCGCAACTGGGCCTTCGCCCGGCGGAACAGGTCTGCCACCGGGAGCAGCTCCCGGGAGCGGCGCACGGCCTTGAGTGGCGTCATGCCGGCGGGGGTGCGCAGCCCGAAGAGGCCGTCGAAGCGGGCCTCCCCGGCGAGCTTGCCGGCGTCGATCTCGAACGCCTTGCCCGCGCCGGTGCGGCGCCGGGAGCGCCGGTCGGCGCGGGTGCCGCTCAGCGCCTGCTCGCCCGAGGCCAGGCGCTTCGGCAGACCGTCCCCCACGGCCTGCCGGTCGGCGCGGGCCTGCTGTGCCTCCGCCTCGTTGCGGCACACGCTGTAGCGCGCGCCGCCCCCCGGGACTTCCTTCACGAACCGCTGCGTCTCGCCCCGGACGCGCTCGATCAGCAGCGGCACAAAGGGCTTCGCGTCCTTCCGCCCCACCGCGCGAACCACCTGCGTGCGCCGCTCGCGCGCGCCCAGGAGGGAGGCCCGCCCCCGTTCTTCCAGCGCCGCTCTCGGCGCTGCCGAGAGCATCCCCCGGTCCGCTACCACGCCCACCCGACCGAGGCGCAAGCGCGACCGCAGCCGGGCCACCATCGGCAGCAGCACCCTGATGGCGGCCGTGTTGCCCGGCAGCATCTCCGTGCCCCCAGGCCGGCCCGCGCCGTCCCGCCCTCCCGCAAGTACCCTCTGGCGCAAGTCCGGGCGATGGTCCGTCGAGGGGCCGTGCGCCCCCAGCGGCTCGCCGCCCGCGCCGGGGACCGCCCGCGTCGGGGTGTCCATGAACACCACAGACAGGTCGGTGAACAGGTCCCGCCTGCGCTCGAACCGACGCTCCGCCCCCGCCTCCTGCACGCCGCGCGGCGCCAGCGCGCCCGCCGCCGGCGCCTCCCGCTCCTCCCCGAGCCCGGCCCTCGCCCGATCCCGCTGGTGAAGCCGCCACCCCTCGAGCCCGGCGAGCGCGTCGTCGGCCATCCCCGTCTCGCACGACCGGTCCGAGCCCGACCCGAACAGACGGGGCAGCACGCTCACGAACACCGCGCGCGCCACGGCGAACCCGACGCCGCGACCGTCCAGTAGCTCCTTCACGACCGCGCCCCAGCCCAGCCGATCCCACAGCCGACCGAACAGCAGCGGACCGCCGATCCGCACGCAGGGCAGCGCGCCCGCCTCCATGTCCTCCAGCACCACGGACCGTTCCGAATGGCGCGCCAGGGACGCGATCCGACGGGCAAGCTCCCCGCTCGCCTGCAACACCTCCTTGCGGCCGAGCGCGCGGAGCGGGCGCGGGCGCACCCGCTCCGCGCGCCCGCTCTCCACGAGGGAGAGAGAGCGGGGGCCCCGGGCGGGCGTTTCGCGCACCAACATGACCTCGTGGTCTGTCTTCGATATCGACCAATCAAGAAAACAACGACAAATCAGCAAAAATGTTTCACTCCATTGTTCTCAACCCGCGCCAACCACCACCCCACTATCCAATCATTTCAATAACTTGGCGAAACCGGAACCCCCCAAAATCGACACCAACTGTTCAAGTTGGGCCAGAGTCCTTTATCGGACTCCTCTCTCGCGTCGCACCACATTATCACGAGTTGGCCTGTCTGCGTGCCTCACAGCTCACCTCCTGTCACTGCTACGTGCCGACACATTGATGCTCGGTCGGAGCGTCGGACTGAAAGAGGAGGAGATAGCAGCCATGGCGGACTGGGCAACCACGCCGCTGTTTAACGACACGGACCTCCTAGTTGCGGTATGCTGGGACACCGCCCCACGAGAATCGGATAGACGAGGCCCTGTATGCCCTTGAGGCGCGCTTCCCACGTGAGGAACTGCCCAGAGGTGTGCATGGCCATAGCCCTTGCCGCGATGGCAAGCCGGGTGTACGTGCCGTTTCGGACAGACGTGGATAGCGACACTCGAGCTCAGGTTGATGGCGTTTCGTTTTGTCCCATTGGCCACTAGGTGGTGCGTCCCGCCCTTGGGGCCTAATAGCCCAAGGCCCGCGCCGCGCCTTCCAAGACAACGGGGACGGACCAAGCCGTACGGGCAAGGCGAATATCGTCGCTCCGGCCCGAAGCGTACAGGCCGGCCGCACTCATCCAGAAGGCGGCCGAGCGCAGTTGGTACAACATCTCATAGTATCGGCAGACTTCTTCGTCGATCTCAACGCCTGTGGCTTGCTCGTAGTCCCGAAAAAAAGCGTCCCGCTCAACTAGGTGAGATAAGAGTTGACTGCCCTCACGGTTGAGGTCAGTCAGGACATAGGCCACATCGTACATAGGGTCACCGATGCCTTGTAGCTCCCAGTCGAGAACCGCCGAGACCCGATCCTTATCGATGAGCAGGTTGCCGGTCCGATAGGCTCCGTGGACTAAGGTGAGACGCGTGGTTTCCGGGGCGTTGGCTTCGAGCCAGCCGATGAGATCGACGAGGATCGGGTGCGGCTCTAACTGCGAGAGCTCGACCAATTCGCACCATTTTTGGACCTCGTGTAGCGCAAAGTCTTTACCCGACTCGGGCACGCCCAGGAACGACAATCCGACCGCTTGCCAATCGAGGGTATGCAGGGTTGTCAGGGTCTGAGTAAAACTCTCTGGCAGCGTGCCACGCCTAGCCGCCTCGGTGTAAAATTTTCTACCGGCCGAACCCCAGGGGCTCGGACAGACCCCGGCGACTTTTTCCATGACAAGAAACGGTTTGTCGAGAATGCTGGTGTCGCTCTCGTACCAGTATGGTTTGGGGGTGGGGAGGGGCGTGGGCGCTAAACTCTGGAGGACTCGAAACTGTACGCCAAGATCGGAGAAGTGTCGCAGCAGCGCATTGCCGGGGTCCCGCCGCAGGCAGAAACCCTGAGTCTTTGATTTCCCGTTCTCCGTCCAATGCGCGTCAAACAGCCAAGTTTCATGCGACCAGCCGACAGCAATCCGTTTCATTGCTTCGAGCCGCAGATCCGAGGCGTTCGGCATCCGGGTCTCGATATAGCGGCGGATGCGTTCCTCCACGTTCCGTGCGTCTCGATTGTGGTCTGACGTGCTCATGCGGCGTACACTATCTCGCGGTCAATGCGGGCACGGAGCCGGGCGCGGACACGGCCCAACAAATCGGAAAAACGCGCCTCGCCTAACTCGGGCCGGGTTGCGTATAGGGTTTCAATCAGGCCTGACACGCTTGCCGTGTCGAGGTCTTGGCGGACAGTATCCACGGCGGCCCGCAGAACAGGGGGCGTGTCATGGGAGACTGTCAAGGGATCGAGCTCTCCAGCGAGTTCTTGCAGATCGCGCTGACTTGCGGCGGCGTGTGCGTTAGCCATCCGCAACTGGCCGGCGAGTTTCTGTAGCGCCACCGCTGCCATGAAGGCTTGCGTCTTGGGATAGGCTTCCTCGACCGCCGGGCCGATCTCGTTTTTGAGCGTCCGGGCAATACGTTCCAGGAACTCGTCCGGGGCCAATTCGATGTAGTCACCCATCAGGCGTTTCCTCTGCTTGCCGACCGGGCGCGGCGCCGCATCCGGGACCAGCGATGGACCGGCCACATGTCCTGGTCCTCACCGTGCCCGCCCTCACCATTGATCTCCCAGCGCATCAGGCTGTTGATATCGATAAACGTGTGGCGATTAATCACGATCCGGCTCAACGGTTCGCCCAGCGCGTGGAGGATCCGGCCTTCGGTGTCGTGAGCCTGAATCTCGACGCAGGTGATCCAGCCATTTTCTCGGTCACGCTCGACTCGGCGCTCGCCCTGCGTCAGGGGCAGCGTCCGACCATCGCGGTGGAGAAAGCCATACGCGACCGGGTTCCGGTCGGCCTCCGCGTTAGTGACGGCGAGAAAACCGTGCCGGTCCGTGGCCACGCCGGTGACATAAGCCGCCTGATGCGGGCGATCCTCTCGCCGCCGACCCCAAGTGCGGTCGCGGACAGCCAGACAGTCGATCGGAATGGTCTCTCCGTGCAGGACGATCTCGCCGCTTACGCGCCCGATCTGGTCGAAATGGTGCGAGCGCCCGAAGGTCGAACCCGTGCTAGTCAGGGGCACGGGCAGCATGACGCCTTCAAAACGGAGCGAGGCTCGCAAACGCGGCCCATCGTGATAACCCAGCGCATAGGACATGCAAGGTTCGATCACCCGGACCGAAACGCCAGTCGGCAGCGTCACGTCGTCAAGATTTTGGTCGCGCGGCAGCTCAAGAGCGGTATAGTTTGCAGAATAGAGCACTTCCCATGGCAGATGAGCCGAATCGTCCCAGACCCAGGCCCCGCCAGCGACCGTGCCGATATTCGGCCGCACCAGGGTGTACAACCAGCCGCCCAAGCGTCGCTGCGGGTGGAAGAATGAGAACCAGGCCGTCTCTGTTGACCACCAGTCCCCGGCCAACTCGTCGAAGTGAAAGCGGTCGTCTCGTGCGGTAAAAATGCGCTGTTCTGCCATAGGGATTTCTTTCTCCAGCCACGGGCGCACAGTCATGATTGAACCGTGAGTGCGCTGGCATGACTCGCGAGGGTGAGGCATTGGTACGCCCGCGTCAGGATTCTCCCCGCCGCACTGTCGTCCGGCTGTCCCGGAATGATCCATCCAGAGGGCCGAACGCGGTCGCGTTGGGAAAGCACTCCAGGAGACGATATAGACGCCTCGATAAGGCCTCTGGCGTGGTGCGAGGGCTCATATGTACACGCCAGTTGTCTTTGGTAGAGGCCACAATTTTTGACACTTTCTCCAGGGCGCAGCCCTCCCGGAGCTCGGCGGTGACGATATCATGCATAACGGCTGGCCCGGGCAAGCTATACCCGGGCAGCAGAGTGGGGCCGACCAGAACGCCGACCATACTTTCCATCGCTCTCCTCTACAGTCCTGCCGGTTCTCGTCCGATGGTCTCTGTAAGATGACAATTATACCCGTTCTTCCCGAATTTTGCCAATAACAGGCGCCCAGACCAGGCCGCTGGGACGGAATTCAGCTCATACCGTTGGCGAAATTAAGAATGTAGCTCTTGAAATGCAGTGACACAGAGTCGGATCGTTGCGCTGGACATGGGACGAGAACAAGAACCGCGTCGACACGCGAAAGCATAGCCCGAGATTCGTAGACGGCGCTGCCCGTGTTCCACGACCCGCTTGATGGCGTAGTGGCCCGGTCCTTATGAGAGAGAGGAGCGCGGGCACACGATTGGCATGATCGGTGAGCCGTGAGTGTGGCGCACACTTGGCCCACAACAAAACCCGGGACCGGCGTTGCAGCGGGGACCGCGCAGTCCGGGATTCCAAGCACGGGCGGCTCTGACCGACGAGCAGATTGATACAAGCGACATCCCCGAGATGACGAATCGGGCCGACGCACTCTCCTGTATCGGCCGGTGAAGTAGCAGATTGCCCTGCGGTTAGATGCTGACGTATTCAAGAAAGCCCCGGCGGACGGGGCTTTCAGGCTGAGACCAACCGCGTACTGCGCGGGCACGCGGTATCTCCGAGAACCGAGTCCCCTAGGCCGGGTTACGCCTACGGCTAACCAGGCGGCCCACACTTACCCTTGTCGGATTGCGTCCCACTCATCCGACCTCCCCAATTCCCCCTGAGGAGTGGCACCGCTTTCCTTGACATCTCTAGATGGGGCAATACAGGGGAACATCAATCACCGGGGAGGTGCGGCATGGCGACGGAAAGTCCGGGGTCCGATTGTGGATGCCGACGGCCCAGTGCTGAAGCCACCCGATACCCGGCGGAAGCCTGTCCCTCCTCAATATCGAGGCCAGGCCGTACGTCTCGAACGCGACGACGCCTAGGGAGTCCTCCTATTCGACAACAAACCCCTGAACGTCATTCGTACCGCGCTAGGCGAGGCGGGTTCGAACCCCGAAGCGTCCGAAATTTTTTCACGCCGAGCAAACGCACGCATGCGGACGGCGGCTCGCCGGGCAGCTATGGCCCGGTTCCGGCGCCGCAGGGTCACGGACGCCGAGGGCATCAATGTCTCCCTCCTCTGCCCCCACCGTCGTCATCACTTGGTGAGGACTCGGCCACCGGCCCGATAGGCCACCGACCCGAAACGCTACCTCCTCCAGCCGCTGGAGCATCGATTTCTGGAGCGGGAATAAGAAACGGCGCGTCCAGTTCCGATTGATCTGGACGGCGCAGTTGACGAAGTTTCGTGTGGGCCGGAGAGCTATAGTGTGCGCTCAGCACCAAAAAGTGGTCCAGAGACGGGGCAGCGGAGGCTTCGCACACGTAAATCCAGTTGTCAGGAAGTCGCATTGTACGGGCATCAGGCTGCGATACGATTGGTCCAGATGAGCCCAGGCGCACGGCCTGGTAACGGCGGGTGAGGGCTCCGGTCGGGTCGTACGTCCAGCCGTGATAGCCGCCACTGAGGGCCTTCCTCTGAGTGTACCAGCGGGGCGCTCCGGTGGAGGCAGGTATGATAGAAAGCTCGCATCTGACCGCCAGCACTGCGGACCACCGGGACAGGAGTGTCGGTCCGGCACCAGACGATGAGGCTCGGGCTCGGGGAATTGGTCCGTGTGACCGGCATAGATCCAGTCCCGCTTGGACAGGGCCTCACGTCCCAGGGCAAAGAACGCCAGTCCCCCGGTAGCACCAGCCGGGAATATCGGGCAGGCCCGGCCGGCACCGCGGTTCTCCCGCGTTCAAGGGTGACACCGTCCACCCACCGCTTGGTTGTCCGCGCGTCCATAGCGCGACTATACGCGCTGGGGGCCGCAGTGGCGCGAGGATGAGCAATGCTTTTGCCGGCGGGTCAGGTCCCGTCCACTTCGGCATAGCCGAGGCGGCGCAGGTCGTGGCCGTGGCCCTGACGGGTAATGGTGTATTTGCTGACCAGATAGATGGAAATCCAGGGCAGGCTCAGGCTGAGACCGACATGGAAAATGGCCAGATTGCGTATTGGCCCCTGCATGGATTCCACGCTCGGATTGGAGACCGAGAAACCGAAGACCGACAGCAGCAGACCGACGATGAGTACGCCACCGGCGCTGACCATCTTCTGGGCCAGGGCCGGACCGGTGGTCAACAGGCCCTCGCTGCGGCGGCCGGTCTGGCGCTGGCTTTCCTCCACGATATCCGCGGCCATGGAGCCGACCAGGATAAACCCCGTCACCGCTAGCGATACTATGGAGGTGCTGTGTAGCAGTAGCAGCCACCATAACACCTCGGTTCCATTGGCCGGAAACAACGGCACGGGCACCAGCGGGTCGAGCAGGCGCAGCACGACCGGCAGCGGTCCCAGCGAAGCCGACAGCACGAACAGGCCGATGGCGATTCGCTTCTTGTCCCGCCCGCGCGCCAGCGGATAGGCCAGCAGTCCACAACTGACAGCGACCAGCATGTGCACGATCGGAAAGACCTGGACGTGCTCGGGCGTCCACTGCCAGAAGTACAGGTCATAATAGCGGTCCGTATTGCTGTGCAGGCCGACATACAGAGCAAAGACCAGTCCCGCAGCAAACAACGTCCGCCACGAGCGGTTCGACAGCGTCTCAGCGATTTCTCGGCCCAGCCGACGCAGGCCGAAACCCGCTGCAGAGGCGTCCTCGGGAACATGCAAGGTAGGGATATGACGGTGCAGGCTGAGCGTTGAGATCATGCCGGTCGCGAAAATGATCACCCCCCCTATCCAGGCCATATTGCGATAGCCGTCCGGATTCAGATAGGCCCGCGAGCCCTGGTGCTCGGCCGTCTCCGGTAACAGAAAGGCCAAGGTCAGCCAAGCGAACCCGGCGCCCCCAAACCAGCCGTAGGAGGTACTCCAGCCGACCAGCTGCGTCCGCTGGTCGTAGTCCTTGGCGAGTTCCGGCCCGAGGGCAGCCCGTGGAATTTCGTATAGGGTCATCGACACTCGCACGGTTACGGCTAGACACAAAAGCCGCACGAACAGACCGTTCTGGCTCAGATCCCCCGGCGGCTGAAGCAGCGCGTAGAACGAGACGGCAAACGGCAGGATGCCAGCATACATGAAGGGGTGGCGTCGGCCCCAACGCGTTCGCACCCGGTCCGACCAGACGCCGACCAGCGGGTCGGTGATCGCATCGACAACCAGGGCCAGCGCCAAGGCCAGTCCGGCTCGGGCCGGGTCCAGTCCCAGCACCTGATTGTAGTAGAGCAGTACCCAGCCGCTGAAGACGTGGTTCTTCACCCCGCTGGCGATGGCGCCAAACCCGAATGCATTCAGGGTGCCACGGCTGGCGCGATGGGCGTACACGGCCGGCTACGTGAGTTCCACGCCCTCCAGCCGTCCGGTGGACCGCCAGTCGTCGAGGATACGGAAAAACTTGATAGGTCCGGCTCCATAGGTGCCCGCGAAAAAGCCGTTGCCGGTGTCGAGATGGCCCTCGTTATTGTAATAGCCGGGCGTACACTCGGCATAGAACCGCTCGGCAATGCGTGCTTTGTCCTTCATCTCGGCCAGCCACATGTCTTCGGCTTCGAGCGTGGCCTCGACCCGAGTCGCCCCTCGCTGGCGGGCTTGATCAAGGATATAGGTGACGTGCTTAGCCTGTTCGTTCAGGGCGTGTGGAATGTTGACCGACAAGGCGGTCTGGGTAAAGCCGAGGAAGAAGCAGTTCGGGAAACCGTTAGCCTGGAGTCCAAACAGGGTGCGCCAGCCCTTGGCCCATTTGTCGGCGAGGGAGAGACCGTCGCGGCCGATGATCTCGTAGCCAGCCCGGCGGGTATAGCTGGTACCGACCTCAAAGCCGGTGGCGAAGACAATGCAATCGACTTGGTACTCGGTCCCGTTGGCCACGATGCCGTGCTCGGTGATGCGCTCGACGCCCTTGCCGTCGGTATCAATCAGGGTCACGTTCGGCCGGTTGAAGGTTGGCAGGTATTCGTCGTGGAAGCAGGGCCGTTTGCAGAACTGCCGGTACCAGGGCTTGAGAGCCTCGGCAGTACCGGGGTCGTTGACGATAGCTTCGGCCCTCGCACGCACCTGATTCATCTTCTGGAAGTCGAGCAGTTCCATGAGTTGACCCTTCTCCCGTGAGGTGAGACGCCGGCCCAGCTCGCGCGATGCCGTCTTGGCAGCAATGCCGGTTAGGTTGCGGAAAATCTCGGTCCAGCCATCAGCCACGAGGTCTTCGTCCTGGTCGCCACCACTGACCAGAATATTGAAGTTGTCCATGCGCCGCTGCTGCCAGCCCGGTTCAAGTCGCTCGGCAAAGTCCGGCCCGGTTTCCCGGTTGTTGCGGACATCGATAGACGAGGGGGTGCGCTGGAACACATACAGATGCTTGGCCCCCTCGCCGAGGTGGGGAATGCACTGCACCGCGGTCGCCCCCGTACCGATGATGGCAACGCGTTTATCGCTCAGGCCGGTGAGATTCCCCTCCGAGCCGCCGCCGGTATAGTCATAATCCCAGCGGCTGGTATGAAACGTATGGCCCTGAAAAATGGTGATGCCGGGGATACCGGGCAGCTTGGGTCGATTGAGCGGCCCGTTGGCCATGGCCACGAATTGCGCCCGGATAGCATCCCCCCGGTCGGTGTAAATAACCCAGCGCCCACTCGTATCGTCCCAGCGTATCTCGCTCACCCCGGTTTGGAGGCAGGCGTTTCGGTACAGGTCGTAGTGGCGGGCGATGGCCTTACTATGTTCAAAAATCTCGGGCGCATACGAGTATTTATGTTTGGGAATGTAGTTCAACTCTTCGAGCAACGGCAGATAGCAGTACGACTCGACATCACACATGGCGCCGGGATAGCGGTTCCAATACCAGGTGCCGCCAAAGTCACCGGCCTTCTCAATGACTCGGATATCGTTAAAGCCAGCCTCGCGCAGTCGACCGCCCATCAGCAGTCCGCCGAAACCGCCACCGATGATGGCCACCTGGGCTTCGTCATGAAACGGGTCGCGCTCAACCCATTCGGTATAGGGGTCGGCGGTATAGCCGGCGAATTCATCAGCAGCTTCCTGGTATTGCGCGTTCCCGTCCTCGCGCAGCCGTTTGTCGCGCTCGTAGCGATATCTGGCCCGCAGTTCGTTCGGGTCAAAGCCTAATTTCTCCTTTGGGTCGCCCTCTAACAGGTCGATGCTCATGCGTATCTCCTCGGCCCTCTATGGCATTGATTCCTCAAGACATTGCTCTGCGTAATGAGCACATAACTTAAAGAACATTTATCAAGGCGTCTATTGGGCCACGGTCGTAGACCCCGGACTCCCATCAAACGAAGAGAACCGCATGGTTTCCAAAGTCCCGACACTATCCGTATCCGTTTCCTTCCTCCCGTTTCTTCCCTAGCAATCTGGATAAGGCCCTGTCCGTTCGTTCCGGGTGCCGTATTTCGTGGATAAGGTCCATGACATCATCGACCTCCATCTGTTGCTGCCTGATCGCACCCCGGTGCTGTAGGGCGACGAGAAGAGCGAGTCCCAAGCCCTCGGCCTCACCTCGCCGGTCCTGCCGATTCAGCAACGACAATCCCTTCTCCGAGGCCCAGTGGTCAAAACCCTGGCAATATAGTACCGCCACTGTCGTATTTTGCGGACTCTCCTTCACTCTGGTGTAATATTGGGCACCGCCATGTTGGCCTCGCAGTACTCACCCGACGACGTTCATTACAGCCGCGCCCAGCACCGCATGCTCAAACAACGCCAGGGGGTTCTCCACTCGGCTTGATCCCCGCACTCGGAACGATTCGTTCGCGGAGCCCCAAACCCCAGCCTCTACCCAAAGAGGTCTGGATAGACTCTTCGGCTACGACTAGGACGCCGCAATCCGCTCAGGGAGTGCCGACTGTCTGCGTCTCAAGGTCTTGCCGAACGCTCCTGCCGGTTCAACCACCGGTGCCCGCTGCGCGAAATGTTTCGCTGGCTCGTATGCGTAGCCCTGCTCGCTCCGCTTATGTCTGCCTACCAAGTACTTGAGCTGTCTGAGAATGATACGCAATCAGGACCGTTTTTGGACAAGCTCGGTCGGTCAGGGCCCATCAGCCGGAACGGGAGAACAGGAACATGAGCGACCAGAGCACCCTAGAGTCTCTTGAACCCGAAGTGGCGGTTTGGGGCTGACCGTCGAGGCCAAAATCGATCTTCGCCCGCTGCCGGTGTTCCTGGGACCGAGCAAAAGCGGTAAATCCTACCTGACGATCCTGATTTATGCGCTACACCGATATTTCAACGAGAACAGTTGGGCAGGCCAGCGGCGTTCTTCAATAGTTCTACCGAATGCCCTGGGGACAGCAGGGAGCGAACACCGCAGCGAAAAACCATCAATGCCCTTGCTCAATGAGGGGGGACAGACATGCTCTGATGGGCGAAAACCATCGGACACCCGAGCCGTTGTTTTACCCGACGCGGCCGTGGAGGAGATCGGTTCCCTGTATCGAGCGCTTGGCGATGCATTCGGGAATGAACTCATTCGAGGTTTTGGTGCCGAAGAGGGCGCGGTCTTGATCCACAAGGAAAACGAGGAGAACGCCTGCCCCATTTTAAGAAAGTGTCTGAACGGTTCAGCGTCTCTTTGGGCATCGGTTGATCGTGAAGGCCTATAGAGACCGAATTGGAGGGAACAATTCCCAAAGAGGTTCAGGTGTGGATCGAGACTGAATATCCTCATTATCCGATGAGACATTTGTACAGGTCGGCGGCGGATGTGATTTCCACTGCTAATCAAGGAGAAGAAAAAAGAAAAAGCTTCCTTGCTTGGCAGCTCATAGGTCCCCTAGCTGTGCTCGCCCTGCCCCGACTCGTTGACCCCTCCCCCCCGCCTTTTATCTGCTCGCCGACCGGACGGGCGTGATACAGGCGCACGCCGTGCCAGCGTCGGACAGCGCCTTGTACAGTTGCACGCCGTGCTTCGAAGCCGTCTGGCTGCGCCGCACCGTCCCGGGGTCGAGTGCCGGCTTGCGCTCGCGGCTGACCGCTAGGTAGCGGTAGCCTTGCTCGCGCAGCCACTGTAGGCGTTCTTCAGTAGTAGCGAGACGGCAGTCCATCACCACCAAGGTCACGAGCGGGAACTCCGATGCATAGGGGGCGAACTGAATGGTTGCCGGCGTACCGAACGCGCCGGGAACCGATAACGGAGGGGTTCACGAGCTACGCGTCCGTTGCGAAAGATGGCGCGACCCGCTCGCCGAGTTGGCACCTATTCATCTGGAAACCGACGCCCCGACACGCAGGATGCAGGCGGACGGACCCGATTGGATCGGCCGCTTGCGGAAGATGTGCCGTCACGTGCTGCCCTCGGTGGCGGGGCAATCGGTGCTGGCGTCGAGCATGTGATCGCCACAGAGCTTCGGGCAGCTTTCGAGCGAATGAATACCATATGGAGGCATGTCCCCCCAAAGTTCCGGCTGGACGAGAGGGAGGATGGCGCGGGGGCCGAAGAGGAGAGGAATGGGATGCTTGCAACCTACGATCCTCCGACGCCACAGAGTTTGGTGCTCCCGGCAAGGGCGCGGCGGTTGGGGCAACGGCGAGAGCAGCATGATCTATGCACCGCTCGCCGTGCGACTGGTCCACCTCGGGCTCGGGGACGGGCCAGATCTACACTGGCACAGGTCCTGGGCATCGAAGCGGATGTCGAGGCGCGTGTGGTGGCGGCACTGCCTAGGGTTCGAGAGGGACAATCGTGACCACCCGCAATGATCCTTCACCCCGGCCTCTGGAACATGGCCCATTGAGACATTGCCAACGACGGCACCGCGGCCATGCGCATAGGAATTCATCCGAATCCGCTTCCGAAACATTTACGGAGAAAACCCGCTAAGGAATTAAGAAAGATGAACTAAAATGGGAGGTATTGCTCTAGGGGGCCGCTGAAGAAGTCCCTTAAAGAGGCTCTGGTAGCGAAAGCCCATGTTCTGCGGGAGCCCCCTGCACCAGAGAAGTCGCTCCGCGGCAGCATAGGCCCACCCAGACACGCCAAACCCGTCGGGAGCAGGGTCTTGCCCGGAGGGGTCAGTTGCTCCCCTGGCATCCGTGGGAGAAGCCCAGGGTCCGCCCCTCCCCCAAGCCCGAGCCAGGTCGGCGCCGCCGCCCGCGGCCCCAGAGGCTCCGGGGTCATTGCCTGCCGCGGTGCTCCACCCGGGGCGAGCCGGCGCGGGCAGCGGCACGGTCCGCGCTCGCGTCCCGGCGCCGCGGCGCGGGTCCATCCCGGCTACCCTCCCTCTGGCACTGCCGTCCCCTGCGGGCCACACCGCCGAGGGGCCGGCCGCTCCTGGCAGACGGGCCCCACTCCCTGGCACGTCCGGGTCTGCTGTTGCGTGCAGGGCCTCTCGGCGCGGCGTCCATGCTCTCCGCGCCGCCCATGCCCCCCAACACGCCGGGCCAGCGGGCTCCAGAGCTGCCCCAGCCCAAGCACGGCCCCCACGGGCCTTGGGGGAGGCAGAGGCCCAGGGGGGGGCCGAATCCGCGGGGGTTCTCCACCGCCTGGCCCCCCCTGCGGCTCCCGCGCATGCCCGCCCCCAGCCGGCGCCTGTGTACTTGGCGGATGCGAGTGGACATCGCTACAAGAACTGCGGCTCCCGCGCATGCCCGCCCCCAGCCGGCGCCCCTATGCCAGGGCCAAGCAGGGGCGTGCTCCGGGGCCGCGGGGGCCCGGGGTGGCGCGCAGCGGGCAGCCCGCCAGGACCGGGGGCGCGCAGGGGCAAGCGCGGCCCGGGTGGGGCAGCGCACAGCGCGACAGGCGAGGGCGCAAGCTCGTGCAACGCCCCCGGCCCGCCGCCGCGCCACCGGGGCGCCCCCAGGCCGCACGCTCACGCGGCCGTTGGACGCCGCCCAGGGGCGCGCCGCGCGGCCGGCCCGGTTCCGTGGCCAAACGCGGATGCCCGCGTCGGGCCACGGAACCGGGATGGTGCCTCAGGGCAGCATCCCGACAAGCAAGAGCCCATGACTGGGGGGGATGCTTCCCCCATTGGGGCGCCACTGACGATCCGCAATTGGAAGAGGTTCTGCCCCAGGGGATGCCTCCCCCATTGGGGCGCCACCCTGGAAAAAGGGAGCTCTTGGGCAATTTTGGATAGTTGATCAGCGGTGCCCTAGGCCGAATCGCCATTGATCGCCTCCACCGGAGCGGAAGCGAGGGGGAGGCAGGCGAGGCAGGATAGTGCGGTTCGGTGGTCTCGGGTGGCGAGGCGTCGGCCGTGTGTGCTCGTGTGGCAGGAGCGTGCGCGGCGGGGGCGGGGTTTGGAGATTGCGGCGTCCTAGCCGCTGCGGCGCTTGCGCGTGGGATGGCCGGGGAGGGCGGCTTCCGCCCCGCTGGCGGCGCGGCGGGGGCGGAGGGCCGTGGCGTCGTCAGCGGCGGCGGCCCGCCCCGGGCGGGGCCGGCCCCCCGCCAGCCCCGCCCGGGCTCGTGGCGCCTCGCCGGCCGGTCCGGGCGAGCGGAGCGGCCGGCGCGGGCGCCCGCGGGGGTCGTCGGCGCGGGGGAGTGTGGTCGGCAGGCCGCCTCGGGCACGCCCCAGCGCCTGCTCCCGGGCCCCCCTGTTCCGGGGGCCGCCAGCTGCGGCGCGCGCCCGCGGGGGCTGGCAAGCAGGAGAGCGGCCTTGGCGCGCTCCGGCGGCCGGGGATCGCACCCCCGCTCCCCCACGCCCGCTTGGGCCCCGCGGGGAACACGCTGGGGCCCCGCCGGCCACTGCCCGGCGCGCGGCGGCCGGGCGGGCCCGGGGGCGCCCGCCCGCCGCCCCCACCGCACCGCGGGGACGCACACCCGGGGGGCCGCGCCCGCCCGCCCCGGCTCGCCCGGCGGGCCCCGCAGCAGCCCTGCGCTGCGCACCCCCTGCGCCTCCGTCCACGCAGAGCGCTGCACCAGCGCCCCCCTCCTACCGACAATCGGGTGGAGCGCCATGAATCACATCATACTCTCCAAGGAAACCCTGAATGGCGATTGAACCTAGAGACCGATGAGGCCTCCGCGGACAAAATCAGCAGCCGTTCGCTGACGCTGTCGTCGGAAACGCTCGGCGTCATCGCCAAGCTCGACGTGGCCGAGGCCGAGGCCGGCGTGGTGACGCCCATCGACTACAAGCGCGGCAAGCGTCCGCACATCGCGCAAGGCGCGTACGAGCCCGAGCGTGTCCAGGTCTGCCTTCAGGGCCTGCTGCTCGAAGAGCATGGCTACCGCGTAGAGGAAGGTGTCATCTATTACGCCGAGAGCCGCGAGCGCGTCCGCGTCGTGTTCGACGATGCCTTGCGCACGGCGGCGCGGACCGCGGTCAGCGACCTGCGCCTGACCGTCTCCCAGGGCCGCCTTCCGCCGCCGCTCAAGGACAGTCCCAAATGCCCCGGCTGCGCGCTGGTGACCGTCTGCCTGCCGGACGAGGTTCGCGCGCTCACCGGCTCGTCGCTCGCGCCGCGTTCCATCGCCGTGCCTGCCGATGAGGCCCTGCCGCTTGTCGTCCAGTCCCAGCATGCGCGGATCGGCAAGGACGGAGAAACCCTGAAGATCACCGACGAAGAGCAGGGCGAGACGCGTGTTCGCTTCATCGATATCTCGGACGTTGCGCTGTTCGGCAACGTGTCGATCACGACGCCCGCCCTTTCCGCGCTGTTCGAACGCGAGATCCCGGTGACCTTCCACAGCCACGGTGGATGGTTCAGAGGCATCGCCCATGGCGTCGGCCACCGCAACGGCGAGGTGCGTACGGCGCAGTATCGCATGAGCTTCGATGAGGCATCCTGTCTGCGCTTTGCGCGAGACCTGGTCGCGGCCAAGATCATGAACCAGCGAACGATCCTGAGGCGGAATTGGCGCGAGCCGCCGGAGGAGCGCCCGGCCGTTCTCCATCGCCTGCGCGCCGCTCGCAGATCGGCCGGGAACGCGGCGCGCTCGCCCGAACTCCTGGGGGTGGAAGGAGATGCCGCGGCCACCTATTTCCGCGCCTTCGCCGGCCTGCTCAAACAGCCGGACACGGAGGACGATCTGGCTCCGTTCCGCTTCGAGGCCCGCAATCGCCCTGCACTGGGAACACGAGCGGGACGAAATCAGCCGCTTTCTGGGTTTCGGCTGCCCGGACATCGAACGCGTCGTCGATTGCGCCGAGAACCGCGCAACACTGATCGGCTGGAATACGATCAGCTCAAAAGAAACGGAGCGGTTCGCGGTGCCGCTTCCGGCCGAACTGGACGGAACAACAAGATTCCGGGCGCTGTCGGTCACAATCGCATGGTTGACCCCGATCACGCATTCGCACCGCATGTACAGGCTTGCGAAATTCAAGGCCGGTCCGGGCGGCGACAAGAAGTTTTCCATCGGCGCCGGCAACGCGAAGCAACAGCCATCGCACAACGCGCTCGGCAAAGGCACCGTCTATCACCAGCGCTGGGAAGGCGAAGACGCAACGGAATTCGTTGATAACGGCAATCTCGTACTCGATGTCACATGCTCACCGGCAGTCGGTGAACTGGGACGATCCGATCACCTATGCTGTGGTCGCATGGAAGTCGGTCAGGATGTCGCCGTACCGGTCTATGAGCGCGTTCGCGAGCGGCTGCGGGAGATCGTCCGCGTCCGGGCATGATGCGCTCTGCTCTCGGGCTTCCGCATCACGTCTCCTAACAAAGGCACATGCTCAATCAAGGCCGTTATTCTTTTTCTCCCCCGGATGTCTTGTTTCCCGCCCTCAGAAACATTGGGAAGAAACTGGTCTGCCGCTTCAATTTGATGACATCAGTTGCGGCAATCGTATGGGCCTTCCGTCGCTCGCCGCCAACCGGAGTGATGACCTCCAGGTCCGGATTATCAATGATAGCGGCATGAACGTCATCGGCATGCGCCGGGGTGATATTGTAAATGCTCTTGTAGAAATCCATGACCGGCATGGCATCGCTTGATTCCGCCACGAGGCGCGGAATATCGCCTAGAAGCTGGTCTTTCGCAGACGCTCGACCATTATCGTCAAAGAGGTAGAGCATCCCGTCATGCCGGGGATCATAGGACAGCATATTGAGGCCGGAGCGACCAAAATGCGCCTGAAGGCTGGCGTTGTCGTGAAGGATATTGTTGTACACTTGCCTTGCCCGATAGGCGTTGGCGAAGTGGATCAACCAGTATCGCCAGCCGCCCGGATTATTGATTGAGAACGGGCTGACATAAGGCGCACACAGCCGGAAAGCATCAAAGACAATGTTCTCCGCCGTGCCAAGCCAATCATTCCTGCTCATCACTCCGTTGAGCGCGTCAATGTCGGCGCTCGTCACCCCGAGGTGATTGAGCCGTGCCTGAAGCTGTTCCGGCTGGTTCTTTTGGAGAAAGGCCAGCAACGAGCTGATCATAAAGGTGTAGAAGATTTCAGCAGAGGGGTAAGAGCGCATAATGTCGAGGATGGTATTCCGTTCGACGTGACTGTCACCGCATTGATCGAGGTTGAACAGGACGCTTCGATAGCGGCCTTGATCAAGGAATCCTTTGATCTTCGGATATGCGTCCTCAAAGAGCTCGTTCAAATACTCCGCACGAATATGCAGTGTCGGACATGTCTGCGCGATATCGACCTGTACCGGCGCAACGTTTGTTTTCAATAACTCAATCGCGTCACGGTTCTCGTCATTGAAAATCAGAAGGCATTCGACTTCAATCGCGCCCAGACCTTGAACCGTACGCTGCGTATTCACCGCATCAACGGCGCGCTTCAGTTCCTCCATGAAGATCAGCGGTGATCCGGCCGTGCCACACTGATACCGTCCACCGCCAGAAAAGCCGTCAACAATGGCGAGCCGAAAACGCTCCTGCTGTGGCAATTTGCAACGCACACTCAGATAGTCGAAGACGTACTCGCGCAAGATTTTATGCTTGCGGCGGGAATGATCTTCGAGTTTGGCTCCTTCAGCCCATTCATATCGTTTCCCTACCAAGCTATTTCTCTCGTCCCCTCTACCTCGGACTGCATAGCAGAAATCTGCGGTGCATTCGGCATCTCGTCCCAGGTTCGACCTCGATACTCACGTCCGTTCGCCTTCTTTGAACGCTTTTTGTTGTCCTTGCCCCAGGTTCCCCATTGTTTGAAGAAGAAGGCCGTTCCCGCCGCCAAACACTGTGCATAAACCTCATCAATCCATTCTTCCCTGATCAGGCGCGCAGATTTACCGCTTTCCCCTCCGACGATCGCCCAATGAATGCCGGTGAGATCGACCGCACCGACCGATCCGATAAGCGGTTCAAAGGAAATGAATCGAATAGCTGCGGGAGCCTTGCGCAAATGATCGACGCGGCAAACAACATCCGCATTTTCAATACCGGTCCCCAACCAGACCTTGGGCAGGACATCACCGATCCGGGTGGCGACCAGTTCCGCCATGCGCTCGGGACGCTTGGTCAGTATCTGGTAGTTGTGACGAGGCGTGTCACGCATCACCTGCCAGACATCCAGAATGAACCCGTCGCTAACCCGTTCATGAAACAGGTCGCTCATTGAGTTCACGAAAATCTTCCGTGGTTTTCGCCAGCGATATGGAAGCGCCAATGCCGAGCGATCCTCCTGCACCACGCCGTTCCAAACCGTCCGCTTGCCCGTCTTCCGCGTCAGCCCGGCATATTTCTCGACGCCCATTGCTTCAAGACGCCTGGCCATCTCCATCGCATAGCAATGGGTACAGCCTGCGGTGACGATTGAGCACCCCGCAACGGGATTCCAGGTAGCGTCCGTCCATTCAATTTGGGTCTCAGCCATTTTGTCCTTCCAAGCATTCACGAACTTGGCATGGCATCAGGTTGCCACAGCCTTTCTTTCCCATAAACCAAAATGCTTCTCTCAGTGCTCAAGGACACCGAACCAAATCGATCGGCAGCGCCTATTACGTTAACTTTTCGCATCATCTTTGTTTATTTTGCCTTCTTCAGGCTAGCCAAGTTTGGGTCATAGACAAAATGCGAAATCGTCCCGCCCTTGATCTTGTCGATGACCCCATCGAAAAGGATGTCCACCATCAAATGCGAACCTCCGAAAGTGAGGTCACCTCGTCGTAATCGACGCCGAGCGCACCGAAGTGTTTGCGGCCGCAAGCGATCTTCTGATTTTCTTTCGTCCGGCGCCGTTCGCTATCGAGCGTGCTCTTGGTCTCGCGAACGAAGTAAAGGCGCTCTTCGCGTTCGGTGACGAATGCCCAATCGGGATTGTAAGGGCCAATCGGCGTATCGATCTTGAACCAGCGTGGTAGCTTAACGAAGAGCCTCGCGTGTTCATTGTTGTCCAAATCCTTGGCGAATTGCTTTTCGACCTCGGAGTCAAACTCAACGAAATCGAATAGGCTCTTATCCTTGTTCTGGACCTCGTAGAGATTTTTAAGATAGCGGGTCAACTCGGTTTCGCTCTCCGGTTCGATCCAGCTCATTTCCCATTCTTGGGATGAAAGTTTCTCGTACTGAATTCCTTCCAACATCAGGTCATGCAGCGCCCGGCCGATCTCTCGGCCAACAGCGGTCATGAATGCCTGAGGGTTCACCTTGAACTCCGCCAGCTTCCCGGACTTCTTGAGTATTTCCACCAACGTGTGGCGCGTCAGTTCCGTCTCCTTCTGGAGATAGGCAAGCAAGTCGGGAAGCATCTTGACGGGTGCGGCATCTCGTGTGCGCTGTTCCAATGTCCGGTCGGCCTGAACGCCAGCATCGGTGATATCGACGCCAACGCGGGTTATTGAGAGGCGAACCGGCTGGATCGGGTCAAGGGTGTTGATACGCTTGACCGCTTTCTCGATCAGCTCCGCCATATCGAACCGCACACGGTAGCGGGTGCGGTGTTTGATGCGGCTCCAGAGTTCCTCAAACTCCGGGCTGAGCTGGACATGCTTGTTGAATTTGATCGTGTGCCGCTCGCGCGCGTTCACCACCCGGTTCTTGAAGAGGCGTGACTGGATCGCATCGACTACCGCCGGACGCAACTCCGTAAACTCCTCGGGCAAAGCCAGTTCGAAAAGCGGGTTCTTGGGATCAAATTTGTCTGTGATCTCGCCGTCACCGGTGAGATAGCCGTTGGAGACCAGAGACTCCCAGATGGATTTTGACGAGTCCTGACCAATCGCATGCCCTTCAGCATCGGACGGGCGCACGAGCCTGGAAAAGGCGATGGCGTTGACCTTGCCGAAGGTGATGCCGAAATCCTCTTCAAATTCGGTTTGCAGCGTTCTGGCGAACTCCTCGTAGGATTCATTGGCGATGATGGTCAGTCGGTTTATGTGCTCGTCGTGAACGCGCTCGCCCTTGCGGTTGACCGGCAGGCGCAAGCCCCGGCCAATCTCCTGTCGTTTCTTGTCCTGTGACTTGGTCTCGTTGAGGGTGCAAATCTGAAAAACGTTTGGATTGTCCCAGCCTTCCCGAAGGGCGCTGTGCGAGAAGATGAAGCGCAGTGGTTCTTCCGGATCGAGCAGGCGCTCTTTCTCGCGCATGATGAGGCTGTAGGTATCCTCGTCATCCTTGGTCGATCCGCTCGTGTTCTTGGCGCAGCCTTGCCGATCTTGTGAGAAATAGCCATTGTGAAGTTTCTCGACCGGGTGATTGATCAGGCCCTTGTAGAGGGGCCTTTTCGACAACTCGGCGAACGCTTCTTCGAACCACAGACCGATCTTTCCGAGCCTTGTCGTTCCGTCATCATTATAGACGCGGTAGTTCACGATCTTGTCGATGAAAAACAGCGAAAGCACCTTGATGCCCCTGCCCTTTAGGGCGCGTTCTTTCTTCAGGTGCTGCTCGACGGCCTCATAGACTTGGGCCTTCATGATGTCATTGCCCATTCCGCCCATTTCCTGACCAAGCTCCAGGAACTTGCCCTGGTTGAACTCCAGGTACTCGGCGTCGGGCGAGCAGTCGATGTTCTGGACATTGTTTCCTAAGGTTGGCCGGGCCAATGATAATGATCCGGCGCTTGCCTTCGATCCATTTCTGGGAAAGCAAGAGCCCAGCTTCAATCGTTTTACCGAGGCTAACTTCATCGGCGAGGATCGCCCCCTTGGAAAAGGGTGACTTGAAGGCGAAAAGTGCGGCCTCTACCTGATGCGGATTTAAGTCCACCTGTGCATCAAGAAGCGTGCTGGCGAGCTTCTCGGAGTCGCCAACCGAATGCCGACGGCTCAGTTCGTGTGCAAAAAGCTTTGCGTGATACTCAGTCGTCATTATTCATCCGCTCCTACTTGAGTTTTAGCTGCCATGTCTATCCAATCATCAATATCCGACTGACGAAATCGCCAACTATCCCCGACCTTGAACCGAGGATTTCCCCCTCCGATGCCAGCCGGTAGATCGTCTTCTCGTTGATCTTGAGATGCTCAGCGACCTCTTTCATGGTCATGATTTCGGATTCCATTGGCCTCCTATTCCACGGAAATTCTTTACCTATGGGAAATAACGGAAAGTTGTGGGAGCATCAACGCGCGAATACCAAGCGCCAAGTTCTAGCGGAATTCAGGGCTGTTCTTCTCAAGCTTTATTTGTGCCACAGACTAGTTCAGATACCCATCGCCCATGGTAGGCATGCAGGCTTAAGGATAAGTGCCGTTTGCGCGAGACTGCATCTGATCCCAATTTCAGGAAAACTAAGGAACATCTGCATAAGTCTCTCCAATATGGGAGAATGCCGGACACTCACTGGAACCCCCGTTCATGAGGCACCCTCATGCACGAGATCCGTTTCTCCGAATCAGCATAGACCCACAAACAACGCACAACACGTCGGGAGAAGTTTCTTGAACGGAGGGACAAACTGATCCCTTGGAAACGGCGGGAGAAGAACGTTGCCAAAGACTCTCCCCAGGCCGGGAAGGGCCGCAGCCCCTACCCGCTGCCAACGCGGTGACGGGGTCACTTCAGGCTGCTGGTCGACACTCTGAGCGATCCGGCGAGGGAAGATGCGCGGTATGAGATCGAGTCCAGGCGCCGGTTTGCCGGCCGGCGCCGGAAGGAAGCCAGACCGGAGGACACCACTCTCCTGACCTTCCGACCTCGTCTGGAGAAACCTCCTCTGGGCCAAGCGCCTGCAAGAAGGGAACCAACACCTGGAACGTCATGGGCTGCTGTTGCGGGCAGGCACCAGCGTCGCTGCCCCCCTTATCGCCGCCCCGCCCTCCCCCAAAAACAAGGAAGGCACGCGTGCTCCACAGGGGCACCAGCTCAAAAAAGGCACCCAAGGGCATCATGGCATGAAGCTGCACATGGGGGTGGAGGCGCCCTCGGGTGTTCTCCACAGGATGAACCCCCGCCGGCCAACGCCCCTGCCATCCCCCAGCCGGAGCCCCTGTGACAGGGCAAGGCAGTGATTGGCGATGGTGACGCGGGGTAGCTGGGGGCCGGGAAGCGTGTAGAACGCAAGGGCAAGGCGATTCGATGGGCAAGAGCGGTCCGTCCGGGCAAGCGCAAGAGGCTGCATGCCAAAGAGCAATCTCTTGCAAGGGGCAAAGCCCGCCTCCGCGCCAAAGTGGAGCAGCCCTGCCGAACGATCAAGCGGCAGTTTGGCTCTGCCAAGGGAAGGGATCGGGGGCCTGGCGCAAAACACCAACCGCTGGGCGGGACTCGCGGCCTTCACGAACCTGTTCCTTGGCAAAGACAGGCTGCCCGCGTAGGGGCAGGGCGGCTGGCTTTGTGCCCAATGGCACCCGCCGGACAAGAAGCAGCCTATGGATGGGCGTGATTCTCCCCGATTTTGGCGTCATACTGGCAAAATTGAGCTTTTGGGCAGTTTTGAATGGTTGATCAGAGGTTCCCTAATTGATTGAGGCTTCAGTAGAGCCACACCCCTGCATATACCGCGGTGCGGAAATGGTACCGGGCTGAACCGGATTACGAGGAGGTTCTACGGTCTTCAACCGCTTACCTATTGCTTACCCGGATGGTTTTTAGCAATCGGAGGAAGTTGAGAGTACTCAATAAATTATTGTATTTACTAGATAAATCTGGTTGCGGGGGTAGGATTTGAACCTGTGACTGTCAGGTTATGAGATCGTTTAAGGCCGCTTTCCCGACGGTGGACGGAATTGGCGGACGCTAGATAAAGTGTTGAACAGCATGGGTTATTTTGACGCGATGAGTTTGATAGACTAGGCGGCAGATAGCGCGAACTTGCGTCCAAGTGGTACCTATATGGTACCTGAAATGAGCTGGCGCAGGGCGCAGCCAGGAGCCGCCATATGCCGAAACTTACCAAGCGTGTCGTCGATGGCTTGGAGCCAAAAGCGTCGGAAGTCGTCCATTGGGACACCGCCCTTTCGGGCTTCGGCGCGCGAGTGTGGCCTACCGGTCGAAAGTCGTACATCGTCAAATGCCGCTGCCGCGGCCGTCAGATCAAGATGACTATCGGCACTCACGGTCCCATGACCGTCGAGCAGGCCCGGACCAAGGCGCGGGGTATCATTGCTGAGGCGAAGGCCGGGCAAGATCCGTCCGCTGAGCACTCCCAGATTCGGAAGTCACCGACCATGAAGGAGCTCGGGCAGCGCTTCCTCAATGAGTACGTACCGACCCACTGCCGCCCTACCACCGAGCGCGAGTACCGGCGTTCTGTCGAGCTCTTCATTAATCCTGAGATCGGTACACGGAAGGTCATCGATATCGAGCGCACCGACATCGCCAAACTGCACCATGGCTTGCGGGAAAAGCCGTACCAGGCCAATCGGACGCTCGGGGTCCTGTCGAAGATGTTCAGTCTTTCGGAAATCTGGGGCCTTCGTCCGGACGGGTCGAATCCGTGCCGGCATGTGAAGAAGTACAAGGAGGAAAAGCGGGAGCGCTTTCTTTCCGACGAAGAGTACAAGCGGCTCGGTGAGGCGCTGCGCAAAGCCGAGGCTGAAAAGACAGAAACCCAATCAGCGATCAATGCGATCTGGCTGCTTATGCTCACAGGCTGCCGGCTGAACGAAATTATGACGTTGAAGTGGGCGTATGTTGATCTCGAAGCTAGAGAGCTACGCCTGCCCGACTCCAAAACGGGTGCAAAGACCGTTCATCTCGGCGCGGCGGCGATTGACCGGCTCAAGACGATCACGAAACTCGATGACAACGAGTTCGTCATTATAGGAAAGAAGCCCGGAGGTCGCCTCACAGATCTTCAGCATCCCTGGAGGCGCATTCGAAAAACGGCCGGACTTGACGATGTAAGGCTCCACGACCTTCGGCACTCATTTGCCAGTCGTGGCCTTATTGTCGGTGAAGGTCTGCCGATGATCGGAAAGCTGCTCGGGCACTCACAAATCCAGACAACCGCTCGCTATGCCCATCTGGCAAACGATCCCATCAAGTCCGCTGCTGATCGGATCGCAGAGCAGATTTCGGTATCCAGCTCTGTAGCGTAAAAAATGCACCGATGTTCCAGTCGATGGCGTCCGTCTTACTATGTCTCCAGCAATGGGGCAAATCAGCCAATAAACCATGCTTCTATCAAAACAGGGGACCAATTGTATGAGATCATCAAATTCTTAACCGATGTTGAACCCATTTCTCACCTATGCAGAAATTGGTTTCTTGAGAAACTTACGTCCCTTTTTTGTTTCTTCAGCAAGTTCCACCAGAGTTTTCGCTAATTGGCGATCTTTCGCCAGCCTATCGAAGCTCTCGCGATTTAGGCCGGCGTTCACATACGAGTTTACGACGCTGAGACGAAGCCGTAGGCAAGTATCCCAGTTTCTCCACCACCCCAGGTCAATCAGAAAATTATCAAAAAGAGACCGATCACTATATGAAAGGCTAGACGCCCAAAGTGCAGAATGCACCGGTTCGAATGCACATTCAAAAAACGATTCACATCCAGATACCGGTTTTGCTAACGCTAATCTCAACAGAAAAGAAAAAAATCTATCGCGGTCGTTACCTTCAAGATCGTCATCGGCATCCCGAACAGCCTCAGCCCATGGTGATGGATTGAATTGCAGAATATCGTTGTTTCTCAGATCCAATGTATCTGCGAACACCAATAGGGCCTTCATAGACCGCGCCTTCTCAATATGCCCACTTTTCAAAAACTGAGCCGGCGACTTCGCGATAGTGCTTAACCAGACACTCGGCGGAGACCAAGTTCCTTTCACTACTGACTTCTCAACAAAGCGGAGAACATTGCCGATTACCGTTTCCGGAAACCTCTCAAACATCAACAATGCGACATTTTCATCCTCTAAGCGCACCAGCCGCCGGATAATTCTATTAGCGAGCTTTTTATCAGGAGGCAGAAACTCCAGTAAGTTCAACAATTCCGGTTGACGGACGTTCAATAAACTATCGCTGTCGAGAACCTTCGGATTGGCAGAAGCAATGTTTGAACGCACATTTGGACGCCGTTGGGTCAGTTCCAAAAACCAACGTGGCTCAGCGATCTCGCTTAACTCTGAAAGCAAGTACCCACGGAGATCGGATTTCTGTTTTATTGCCTGCTCTGCTAAATCCAAAACTTCTTCCGATCGCGCAGGCCACAGATCACGAATTGCCGGCAGCGCGTCCGACGAAGGCGCTGATAATCCTGCGACGTTGGGGTGATACACGAGGAATCTGAGTGGTTCCAACGGATCCATTTGAGGGAGAAGAGAGTAGGCTGTCCGCCCGCCGGCGATGAGATCGCTCTTTAGCAACTTACCGTCGTCCAACTCTGGCAGCGTTTGCGCCACATCTAGTAGTACGCACTCAAAATCATCTTCTCGGAATTCCCAATTTCTTGAACGGACGTATAGGTTAGAAAGGAATTGAAACCGTTCTCGGCCACGCTTGATGTCAGAGCCATACCGCCAAATGAACTTTCGAAAGAGCGTGGCTTCTTGGCTCAACGCATCCTCAAGCGCCGCAGCCTCCCAAGATGAAGGCGAGGCAGTGGTGCCTTGAACCTGCAGTCGCCCCCCACTCTCAGGATCGTGTAAGACACGAACGTCAAAGCGCAAACTAGGTGATTGCCTGACGGATCCAATTGCTGCCGTACGGAACGAGAAGGAGCGTCTCAAACTGGGCCACTGCTGCGACCATATTCGGAATATGGCGTCGTCTAATTCATCTCCGATGCCGCTTATGTGAACAGACTCGGTCGTTTTATAGATCGCGCGAATTACTTTAAGAAGCCTATTCGGGTCTACATTACGCGAAGATGATTGATCGGTGCCTTGGGCACTTTCGGCGCTAATCGGTATCGGCCTGCCATAGGTTTCATAGGATGAGTTCTTCAATGGACGCCTTACAAGGGAAGTTAAGTAGCTAAGGTCAACTAGCCTTGCAATGTCGGCAAATCCAATAAGTATTACATGGGTCCAAACGCAGCCCGGACGCGGCATCTCCGGTGCGGGCCATGTCTTAAGCAACGCGTATTGTTTCGCTGCGGGAAGAGAAATCCCCGTCCAGTACCCGTTCGAAAAGTCTGACTGCAATCCGGATTCTAAGTCGCTGTGCCTCAACAGAACCGAGGACGCCTCAGAAGGCATTTGTATAGAAGACGCGAGTAATCGGTGGCCATCATCATATCCGAAAAGGCACTGGTGAACGTGCAATGGAGTTATGCCTTGCTCCACCATCTTATGTTCCGCGCGTCAGCCACCGCACTGGCGCAGTTAGATCATGCTGATCCGTATCCGGGCCGACGCAGTGAATTCTTTCGCTAGGCGTTTTGCTCAGTAAATGTGATCGTTGTTCACCCCTGACATTTCCACCTTGGGCCGATACGCCGTACACACAGAACTCAAAGCTGCTTCGATTTGCAGTCAAGAACTGATGAAGTAACGGCAACTCCCGTTGTAACCATGCGTCGGGAGTGAGCTCAGACTCTGTGATTACGTCCCATGCGGACACTGCAATAGCGAGACGACGAAAGCGGCGAACAAAGGGTGGCATTTGCAAGAACTGGAGCAAGTCAACGAGTCGAACCTGTTCCGGAACCATTTCATGTGACCATTCCCTCACGGCATCTTGGCCGGTGTCCGATTCTTCTCCCTGTAGAATTGGCCTAATGTCGTTAATCGTAATTCCGTCCTGCCTACGGTCCGCGGTAATGAACAGCAAAATCCCTCCCTCATCCTCGTACCCAGCAAGGTACGATGCGGAGCAATTCCTTGCCGCAAACTGCGACTCAAAAGATTCTCCCGAAAGGTCTGGGAAGCCCAAGACAAACCGCTGATCCGATGTTGGGTCGTGGACATGCATCGAAACGCTTGTTTCTGACGCGAGGGAAGTTCGCGGCACTTCTTCGCACCTTCGCCAAGCTTCTACGATCCGGTTAAGGTAAGAATGATCTCCTACGAGTTTGTCCAACACGATGCTAGTGGACACTTCGCCTGCATCAATCAAATGCCACAAGGCAGCCAGGAACGTTGTCTTACCTGATCCTGGAAGACCGATGATCGAATGGTACGCTCTCATCCGAAAGAAGACCCCATTGGTGTGCGCTCCAGCAGACGATCGAACTCGTTCTGGCACGAAGGCCAAGAAGGGGCCTGATTGACATCAGGGGATCTCAAACTAACCCAGTCCTGCAAGAGCTTGTCGACACCGAAGGCTGGCTCAAGCTCTCCACGTGGATCTCGAGCAGACACCTCCCAAAAGGAGAGCTCGGCTAGCCTATTAGCGAAATCGGCCGTCAATCGTTGTCGGAATTGTTCCAGTGTCGAATCAATCGACTGTTTATCTTGGTGTCCTTCGAACAAGTCTATTTTGGTCGTAACGACTTGCACAATCGAAGCCGCGGTCAGCGCATCATTGTCTAAGAACGCTCGGAGCGTTTGACGAACGTTTTGAATTGCACCCGCGCGCTCGACTTGATCTGCCACTCTTGTGCCGTCAAGAAGCAGCACAACTCTAGCCGCTTTGCGGATCTCAATGATATCCGCAATCAGGTCGGTTTGACCACGCGCTTGCCGATACACTTCACCAGCT
Organism: uncultured Binatia bacterium (SeqCode); assembly: GCA_965116085.1. GTDB lineage: Bacteria > Desulfobacterota > Binatia > Bin18 > Bin18 > Bin18. The sequence goes on along the minus strand of OZ220487.1, from coordinate 409,100 downwards.
CGGTCAGACACCATTAGATCTGAACGGCGTTGCGGCTGCCGTTCCGGCGCGACGGCAAAATGGAAAAACGTTAGACCATCGGAAATCGACGTTCGGGGCGTGTCGGCAACGCTACGTCCTGACTCCGCTCGCGAATAATGGGACTGCCTTTCAAGGCCGACCAATGTGCGACTACCAGCAAACACAAAGCTAGCAAACGGACCCTTCAAGAATCGATCATAAATGGAGCAGATCAGCGTAGTCTTTCCGCTGTCTCTGTCACCGACGATTGCTATGAGCGAAATAGGTCGCCAAAGCAAAAATTCGTCCACTCCTGCAACGTCTAACGCCTGTCCTGTTGGAAGCGCTATCCGGTCTCCTGTGGTCGGCGCATCATCGTTATCAGTGGGTTCACTCTGAACATCGCCATCATCAACATCTTCTGGCTCCTTGCCGTAGTACGGACAAGCTTCAAGCGGTTCATGCCCTTCAGCACACACCCCGGATGCAGTGACCTCGCAGTCAGGTTTGCTACATAGTATTTTTCTATCTGCTTCAGTCATTTCCATCTTCAACTCAGAGCTGCAATCAGGGATCGCTCTCGATATACCTGCATCGCCAGATCAATTGGTTGAAGAGAGGTCGAAGCCTCCACTCCCGACGCCTTGAAAAAGCTCTTCTGCCAAGCGGGAGTCTCGCCAATTTCGTGCGCTTTTTGGAATGCGGCTAGAACCGGACAGATATCTGGAAAAGCTTTCAGCTCTTCCCCTAGCTTAAGTTTTTCGGCTTCCGCATTTTCTAAAGAATCGACCGCTTCGGCAATTGAGACCGCTGTCATCTTGCCTTTGCGCCCTTGCGAGATGGTCCGATACAAAATGGCTTGAGCCGCTGCTGGTCCTGCGCAAGTTCGGCTTAAGTCAGCCAGATCTAGTCCCGCCAAGGCTGCAGCAAGGGCCATGTCAAGTTCCGTGAACGGTTTATCAAGAACCCGGCTCCAGCCACCAACATGCCGCCAGAGCATATCTACTTCTTCGCGCAAATCACTGGTGTTTTCGGCGAGCGCCGCTACAACTTTGGATACCTGATTAGTTAACGTCCTTGTCGCCTCGTTCCCCTCTTGGCTGACCTGTTTGATCAAGTCCGCGGCCTTTTGCCAGTCGGGTCCTTGGACAAGAGCATCAGCGGCTGCGGGCGCCTTACTCTTTACAGGAGGCTTGATCTCCTTCGGATCCGCGATTTGGTTGGACCGTTGCGCAATCGCCTTTTTTATTAATGAATCGCGCGCAAGCTCGACCACTTCTGCGGCAACTGCCGATTGACGGTTTCCTGCAACCGAAGCGCTTACAGTAGCAAGCGCCGCTATATCATTTCCGTCCTCCATTGCTGCCTCGAGAATACACGCCGACAAAACGGCCGCCTCTCGAGCGTTATCCACCATAGAAAAGCTTGGATCAGTCTGAGCAAAGGCGTCCCGAAACCAGTCAGCACCATTGGAGGTCGGAAGTTCGAAATAAAGACGGACCAAGTCCACAATTGCAGAAGTATCGACATCTCCTCTAATCCCGTCGAATGGCTCTTGTCTGAGCCGGATAATATCCGGACCCGGCGATAGTCCCGCTGCTCGATAGCGATCTGCAAAGTTGAAATTGGCCATAGCGACGATCCTTACTCATTCAGTTGTTTCGGCAGATACTGCCTTTATCTCTCGATCTAGGTCTTCAACTAACCCCCGATCGCGCGCGCGTATCAGGACCCTTCGAAACCTCTCGAAATCGGGCTGTCCCGTATCGTCGTCTTCAAGCAAACTAAGCTTCCCAGCGATGGCGGATTTTTGGCTCAGCGACAGCCTAAAGAAACGGATACTGATGTTCCGTAGTGTATCCATGGCATCGGACCTTGCTGTCTCATCTTCAACCTTCGTTTCGGTGCTGACTGGTTCTTCAAGAGGAACGTCTTGCGGCTTACTTTGGTTATCCGCGGAAAGCCAAGCGTCGAGCTCGATAGACTGATAAAAGACGTCTGACTCGCGATCCATCTTGGGCCGGAACTGTCCTGGTCGCTGCTGCCACACTCTGACGTGTGCACATACGTCTAGCTTGCGCTGTGTTCCGGAACCGGAAACCTCGAGTGTTATTAGATTATAGCCGGGCTCCCAGCCCGGCTCTGTACGATCTGGATGCGCCGCGCTTGCTGAAATGCGAAACCAATCACGTGCTGGCTCTATCCGGCTGGTGTGGTCATGTCCAAAAAGGTGCAGACGCGCTACGTCATTGAGATGATCGCGCAGAGTGTTTCCTTGCCTAAGCCATTCATAGGGGTGATGGCACAGCACGACGTTCTCCACGCCACGTTCCCTCATGATTTGGAACGAGGCTGGGTCGACGAACAGATCGCCGGATTTATCGGCCGAGCTGGAAACAAAAGCCGAATTTAGGCCAACCAACCGAAGAATCGATCCATCGTTTAGTTTGAGGTCACGTCTCGATTGAGTCCTGTCTGGAGGCAGCAGATCGCAGAAAAATCGACCCGCAAAGTCGTTATACTCACCTAAAGATTCGTATAGTAATCTGGACGCCTCGGGATCAGTTAGTAATCCTCTCAATGTGCCATCGAGAGATAAATCGCTAGCGTTTTTTATGTCTCGGTGTAGCGATTGGATAATCGCCCTAGACGCAATACTTCTCGATACGTCGTGATTGCCCGGCACTACAAAAATTGTCGTGAGATCGGTACGACATTTCACACACAGCTCATTCAACCAACTCAGTGCGAATTCATACTCATCGGCATCGCCAGCAAAGGCGATGTCGCCCGAAACAACAATCGCTTCTGGAACCTCCCCAATCCGATCACACATCTTCTCCGCATCAAGAAGAAGCTCATTTCGCAAGTGAGCATTGGGATCCATTGCGGTTCCCACTTCACCCTTGCGAAAATGGATATCAGAAAGATGGAGAATCAACATTATGATGAGCCTTCATATCAATTGGTAGCTCTATGCCGCATCAAACCTCTCTACTTTGAGCTCCTCAGCACGTTCTCTCGCTTGCCAAAGATCGTAAGCCATCTGCATTTGGAGCCATGTCTCTGGCGTAGATCCAAACGCCTTTGACAGACGGATTGCCATCTCCACTGAAACGCCGGCGTTCTCGTTCACAAGATCGGAAAGCGCTTGCCGTGTGACGCCCAAGCCTTCTGCTGCCTTGGTTACGGAGAGCCCAAACGGCTCCAAACACTGTCGCCTTACGATACCGCCGGGATGCGGAGGATTTTGCATAGCCATAGTTCAATCCTCGTCAATGGTAGTCGACGTAATCCACGTCGCGTGCATGGCCGCCCTCGAATCGAAAGATCACTCGCCAGTTCCCCGATACAGAGACGGAAAAATGACCCCTTAATTCGCCTTTTAGCGGATGGAGCCGAAATCCAGGTAAGTCCATGTCCTCTGGCCCGCAGCTCTGGTCGAGCACAGCCAGAATGTCGAGAAGCTTCTGGATATGCTTCGGCGCCACCCGCCGCGCCGTCCGACCATCGTAAAGCGACTTGAGCCCTCGATGCTTGAACGACATTATCATCGAAGAGTCCTAAACTGTCGCCTGTCACTTGTCAATTGACAATTTATTTTCAAGCTTATCTGTGATGCTTGGCTGACGGTCAACATGCCTTATACTGTTGATAATAAATGACTTTATGGGTTGATTTTCGTTGTTAACCAATGCGTAAGTCGACATCTTCGCCCTTGAAAGCGAGTTTCCATCACCCTTTTCCCCAAGTGCAACGATTACGCAGCTGTGTAGGTAATGTGACTAATCGTCAGAAGATGCGCGTAACCTCCGACGTTTTGTCACATTCTTGGTCATGCTCAAATTGCCACGCTCCCTTATTCCTCTCTCCTGTTCCACACCAGGAACGCCGCGCCGTCCTCTTCGAAGAGTGCTGCGCGGATCGGCTCGGGGAAGCTCGGGTCGTCAAGCTGTACGCTGAGATAGTCCCGCGGCTCGTCGCCGCCTGATTGCGCCTTCCAGGCCGCCCCGAGCTCGGCGCGGCCGGCATAGACCCGGAAGTCCGGCGCGCCCTCGCTCTTCTTCTGATCGTTGGCGACGATCCTCGCCTTGACGTTGACCGTCAGAGTCCGGATCGTTCCTGTGTAGCCGTCCTTGCCGGCGGTGAAGCTGCCAATCGTAGCCATGGTTCAAGTCTCCTTCGCTTGGGTTGCAGGTGAAGACGGGCGCGTCTCGTCGAGCTCTTTGCGCGCCCGTTTGAAGCCCGGATCGGCGTTCATGAACGCCTCCAGCATGAAGGGGATGAGATCGGCGACGCTCTCCTTCTGCCCATAGGCGCGCCGGTAGATTTCGGCGTAGTCGTTGAGCGCCGCCTTGAGGTCGGCATCGGCCGTGAAGGTGACCTTGACGCTCTCGCGATCGGGCAGCCGGTCGAGCTTGAGGGTCATGTTGCGTCTCCTCATCCGCGATAGGGCCGCAGCACCATGTCCTTGTTGACGATGATGCGAAGCAGCCATCCGGGACGGATGGTGATGGTGGGTTGGATGTTGAGGTTGCGCTCGGTGATGCGCTGGCCGACCTGATTGGCGCTATCTTGGGCGGACTCGCGGATCGCTTCGACGAGATCGTCCTCTTCGTCGCCGAAAGTGAGTTCGGTGCCGACACCAAGCAGCGTCGAGAGTACGATTCCCTTGAGGAGCCGCCAGGTGTGGAAGTTGACCTCGTCCTCGAGGCCGGCATAGCCCGCGGTATCGGTCGCTGGCAGGTTCTCGATCACGACCGACGAGCCATTCGGCATGATAATCCGCTGCCAAACGACCAGCGCGCGCTCCTGGCCGAAGGCGACGACGCTGTCATAGGTGCCGATCACGCGGGAACCTTGCGGGATCAGGAGATAGCGGCCCGTGACTGTGTCGTAGACGTTCTCCGTCACCTGCGCGATCACACGGCCCGGCAGATCGGAGTTGATGCCCGTGACGAGGCTCGCGGCGATAATGGTCCCCGCCATTACCTGATAGGGCGAGGTCGGGTCCTGAAGCGTGTGTGGATTGTAGATGTCCGCGTCGACATCCTGATTCAGGAAGTCGAGCTTGCGGCCTTGCAGATTTTGATCGCTCTGGAGATCGAGACCGAGCCCTTGGTCAGGCGTGTCCGCGCGGAGAACGTCGAAGGGATTGCGGTCGGGCGTCGCCGATATCTGCGTCGGGCTATCAGCTGGTTGGGCGCCGGTCGCGGTGCGGGAGGTGAGCTGAAAGAACACGCCGGCCTCGCGGCCCTGCTGTGCCAGGCGCGCTTGCCGGATGCGCTCGGTGCGCGCCGCGTCATCCTCCGGGCTTGGGCGAAACGGCAGATTGGGCGGCGGTCCGATCCCCAGATCCTGCTTGGCGCCGACGACGGCGGGGCCAATATCGCCGGGTAGTGGCGGCCCCAACTGCACCGGCGGCGGCAGGTCGCCATAGTCGCGCGGCAGGGCGTCCAGCCCCTCCGGCCTAGGTGCGTTCTCGGTTCGGATCAGCTCGCGGCCGGTGTCGTCTCGGTCGAAGAGCCGCGGCGGATCGAGTGCGAAGATGGTTGCACCAAAGATCAGCAGCAGCCCCGCACCGGAGAGAAGGATCAGCACCCGTCGGTTAATTCGGGTCACCGGCCTGGGCTTGGCGCGCAGCACCAGGTCCTCCGGATCGACTTTCGGGGTGGCCGGCGGCTCGGGACCCGATGGGTCCTCTCGGCGCTCGTCCGTCATCGGTGGTTCCCCACCTCGAACACGCCGTCGTCACTTATAAATTCGTCCGTCCGTTCACGACTTGACACGGCCGGACGCCCGTCGGTGCGGGTGATGCGCACGACTTGTTGCGGCTCCTCGCCGAGGCGTAGCTCGGCGGCGGCGAACAGGCGATCGACGATGTAGTAACGGCCGCGGACCCGATAGTTGACGAGCTGGTTGTCGCCGTCCGGCCCAACCACGAAGAGCGGCGGAGCCTCCCCCTGGTCGAGGCGCGCCGGGAACTGGATATAGACTTTGTGGGTATCGTCGAAGACGCGCACCGGCCGCCAGGGCGGCTCGTCACCGCTGATCGCATAGCGGAAGCGCAGCTTATCGATATCAAGTCCGCTGTCGATCACACGCTCAGCAGCGTCCTCGGCCGCCGCGTTGCGGCGCGTGAGCGCCAGAAGCTCATCGCGTGGATAGTGCCAGGAGACCGAGGCCATATAGGTCTCCAGCGTGCTGGTGAGCTCCAGATGATAGGCGCGCCGGTCGGTGATGATGACGAGGTTGGTCGACAAGCCCTCGGCAATCGGCTTCACCAGCACATGGGCGCGGGCCGTGTCGCCCGAGCCGCTCACCGTGTCGCCGATGACCCAGCGGACCGTATCACCTGCCGAGACGGCGACGATTTCCTCGCCGGGCTGAAGGGCGATATTGCTGACATTCTCGGGCGCCGTGTAGAGCTGGTAGAGCGCACCCTCAGTGTAGGGATAGACCTGGATTGCGTTGACATAACCATCCGCGCTCGGCTCGACGGCCGCACCGGCGTTGGCGTCCGTCACTCGCTCTTCCGGCGGCCGATTGTCTTCAGTGCGGGATTGATCGCCCGGCAACCGCTTCAACTGGCCGGGCAGCGGCAACGGCTCGGGAACTGTGACGATCTCGACCGGCCGCGGCGGTTCCAGCGTCAGGGCAGCCGCATCGAAGTCTTCAGGGTCATAGCTGATCTTTAGTGGCGGCTGCTTGGTGGCGCAGGCGGCGACAAATGCGGTCATGGTCAGGACAAGGATCGTTTTCATTCGTTTTCTCCCGCGATGAGGTCGCGGCTCCAATTGAGGCCGTGGACGTAGATTCCGAGGGGGTTCTTCCTGAGCGCCTTCGGTGCGCGGCAGCTGTAGGACGATGGAGAGGACGGCGGTGTAGCGCGCAGTCTCTGCCAGTGCGCCGTTCTCGTAAGCGCGCTCGCGCCAGCGCACGTCGAAGCTGTCGCCCGACGACCGCACCAAGCTCGTTACCTCGACGGTGACCGTGCGCTGCCCGATATTGGAGAACGGGTCGTTCTCTCGCGCGTATTCATTGAGCGTGTTGGCGGCCTGCGCCATCGCGTAGTCGTAGGCTCTGAGCCAATTTTGCCGCACGACGATGGGATCGATCGAGAGCGAGCGGACGTTCTCGATGAAGCGCGCCAGGTGGTAAGCGATCTGCGCGTCGGCCGGGTCGTAGCTGGCAGTAGCGGGACCCACCGCGCGGACCTCACCAAGTGTGCTGACCTCGACGACGTAGGGTGTGATGGTGCTGCGCCCGGCCTGCCAGACCACCCCTCCGGAAAGCCCGATCGCGAGCACGAGGCAGCCAAACGCCATTAGCCGCCAGTTCCGCGCCTGAACACGGGCGGAGCCGATACGCTCGTCCCAGACCTGGGCCGCCTTCTGATATGGCGTGACAGGGGTCGGCGTCTGCCCATAGCTTGTGGTCGATCGCTTGAACATCACTCTTCGTCCCTCAGTCGCGGGTTTTCGCCGGACGCCGGCCGGTCGCCTTCACGGATCGTGTGTGCGGTGATGGTCGCGCCCTCACGCAGGCGTTGTTCGCGGCGCAGCCTTTGCGCCCAACCGGGCGCGCCGGTGGCGGCCTCCACGGCCGCTGACGCCTCGCTGCTTGAGGGGAGCGTGCCTCCCGTGGCAGCAAACGCACCGTGCCGGCCGGATTGAAACGACTGGCGGATCCCGGACGTGGCCCGGTCAGCAATGCCGCGCACGCCTTGCCCGATAGCGCCGGCACCGCCGCGTGCCATGCCGGCGACGCCGGCGGCAACACCCGCAGCGCCCGATGCGCCCGATGCTGCGCGCCCAAGCCCGTAGGCGCCGCTGGCGCCGCCAGCAACGGACGCGGCAGCCTTTGTCGCACCTGCCGCTCCCGCACCGAGTGCGCGAGCGCCCCCCATGGCGACGCTGGCTCCCGCAGCTCCGCCGATCGCGAGCCCGGCGACGGATCCGACAGCCGCGCCAGCACCGAGCTGCGGCGCCCCGGAGACGAGGCCGGCCGCAATGCCGGGACCGAAGATTCCCAGCATGAAGATCGCGAGTGCGCCGAGGACGGTCGATAGCGCTTGTTCGATGGTGATGTCCCCGCCCGCAAAGGACGCGGCGAAGGCGCCGAACAGCGTCGAGCCGATGCCGACGATCACAGCCAGCACCATGAGCTTGATGCCGGCTGCGATGACGTTGCCGAGCACCCGTTCTGCGAGGAAGGCCGTCTTGCCCCAGAGTGCAAAGGGGACAAGCACGAAGCTCGCGAGCGTCGTCAGTTTGAATTCCAGGATGGTGATGAAGAGTTGGATCGCGAGGATGAAGAAGGCGAGGAGCACGATGATCCAGGCGATCATCAGCACGGCGATCTGCACGAAATTTTCGAAGAAGGCGATCGGGCCGATAAGATCGCTGACCTCGGCCAGAAGCGGCTGGGCAGCGACAAAGCCGGTCTCCGCGACGAACCCCGGACGGACGAGGTCGTCGGCGCCGATGGGCGACCCGGTCGCCCTCAACCCCAACCCGGCGAAGGAATCGAAAATGACGTCGGCAAGGAAAGAGAAGTTGTTCAGGATGAGGGCGAAGGCGCCGACGTAGAGGACCTTTTTGATCAGCGCCGGGATGATCGCCTTGTCATCCGCCATGGCCCAGAAGAGCCCGGCGAGCGTGATGTCGATCCCGATCAGGATCGTTGTGAGGAACGCAATGTCCGGCGTCAGCAGGCCAAAGCCGGAATCGATGTAGGTGACGAAAGTCTCCGTAAATTGATCGATGACGTTGAGGTCGTCCATCGCGTACCTCTTCGACTAGCGCCGCGTGTACGCGTCGCCGTCGCCCATGAACCGGACGAAACGGGCGCGCGCCTGTTCGCGCGCCGCCACCGCGCGCTCGCCCGGGCCCGCCCCCGCCGCCCCGGCGGGCCGCCAATTGCGGACTCGCCGGGGTCCGCTCCCTGCTCATCCCGCGGTGCTGAGGGCCCGGGCGTCCGCGGGCGCCCAGACGCGGCCCTTGGCCGCGGCACTGGGGTATGCGCCCGTGGGGCCGCCGCGGCGCACTCGGGTGAGCCCTTGGGCGTCTGCCCGGGAGCTGTCCACGCGGCGCAATGAAATCGCGCGGGTGTTGCGTCGATTGCAGGGGTTCCGCCGCCTCTTCACGCGCTTCGAGCAACGCGACGTGCTAGTCCTCGGATGCATCGTCTTCGCCCTCATCATTGATGCCTTGCGATAGTGTTAACAAGCCCTAGTTCCACCGGGTCGAACGACTAGGCGTTCACTCCGAAATACGCCCTTGAGCTGACGCCCGCGGGACCTTTGCCGGTGTTGCCGACAGCAAGAGAATCGGGAGTAACTAGGCCTTCGGTTCGCAGGACATCCCGGAGACCGAGCTACCGCTCAGGACCAGTCTACGTCTGCGAGTGCGGGGTGTGCGGGAAGAGGTTCAGACGTACGAAGCAGGACTCCCGGCTTCAGTCACAAGACGAAGGACGGATGGCAATGCTCTGGAAGAACTGGTTGGCTGGTCGATATGCGATATTGATTGCCAACGGCAACGGTTGCAGTGCCGCCACCCGCCCGCCGATGCGCCCGATCTCGTCGACCGTGCGGCGACCACGCCGGGGTGTTCGAGGAGCAGCAGGAGGCGTTTCTCAAGATTACTGCTGCGTTGGCGAAACCGTTAGAAAGCGGTACCAAGGATGTGGTCGGCGGCTGATCGGTTGGACAAAGGCGATGCAGTTGGGTATGTTCCATTTTAGTTCTATGGGATGGCGTCTGAGAATCCGACGCTCGGATTGCATAATCCGATCACCAGCGGGTAGTGCAGTACGGAAACGGCAAGCGAAGGAGGTGGCACATGCTTGAAGAACTTCCTTTCGGGCCACCGGACTTCGAGTTGCGGGCAATCTCTCCCCTGAAGGAGCTGGGCGCCTACGAGGCGCTTTGGGACCAGAAGGGCGCATCTTTCAAGAAGATTGCCGAAATGCATCGGGCCCGGCCCGGATCGGTGCCGTCGGACTTCGTGCCGGAGCGACTGGCGTTCGAATTCACTGAGCGCGTATGCGACTTGCTCGCCGAGGCAAATGTCGACGAGTTCGGGGTCCGCGTTCACGGCGCAGGGGAATATCCCGAAAGGCTGCGGGATGCGGCCCACCCCATCGAACTTTTCTATTTTCAGGGATGGTGGGACTTGATCGCTACCCGGTCGGTGGCGGTCGTCGGCACTCGCAAACCGTCGAAGGAAGGAGTCGCTCGCGCCCGGCGTCTGGTCAAAGAACTGGTCGCAGAAAAATTCACGATCGTGTCGGGACTCGCATCGGGGATCGACACGATCGCCCACACCACGGCGCTCGAATGCGGAGGTTGGACGATCGGGGTCATTGGAACGCCGATTTCTGAGGTCTATCCGAAAGAGAACACCGAGCTTCAGGCGCGGATTGCGGACGAATTTCTGCTGATCAGTCAGATCCCGGTTTGGCGCTATTCGCAGCAAGGGCCGCGGGGGAACCGGCTGTTCTTCCCCGAGCGAAACGTGACCATGTCCGCGCTCACCGAGGCGACCATCATTGTAGAGGCCGGCGAAACCTCGGGCACGCTGATCCAGGCTAATGCCGCGTTGAAGCAGGGACGGAAGCTATTCATCCTCGACAGTTGCTTCCGGAACTCATCCCTCACCTGGCCTGAGAAGCTCGCCAAGAGGGGGGCCATTCGGGTCGCGGAATTCGAAGATATCAGGCGGCACCTCGACATTGCGATTCACTGAGATCGATGACCTTACGCGCTGCGATCACTGGTGCCTGACGCCCGAGGATCGCTGCTTCTTCCTTGGGGAGTACACGGCGCGCGCCGGGTACGCGTTCAGCGAAACTAACAATCTCATCTCCAATTTCAAGAAGTCGCCGGAGAGAAGGAGGTTGCCCGAGTGGCGGTACAAAGGCGAGGCCATCGGCAAGGCCGCAAGCATGTTCCGAGACGCGCTCCCCGAGGAGTGGCTGCGCACGGCGACGCTGGTGCCGATCCCGCCCTCGAAGGTGAAAAACGATCTGCTCTACGACGACCGGATGCTGCGCATGCTCCAGGTGCTCGGCCGCGGACTGAAGGTCGACATTCGCGAATTGATCTTGCAGCTCGAGAGTATGGCGGCGGCTCATGAAAGCGAGGATCGACCATCGCCGCAAGACCTCATCGAAAACTATCACATCGACGAGGCGATCGCCGAACCGCCGCCGACGGTGGTCGCGCTGTTCGACGACCTCCTGACGGCGGGGGCTCATTTCAAAGCTGCCCAAGCCGTGATCGAAACTCGATACCCGGGGGTGCCTACTGCAGGGATATTCATTGCTCGGCGTGTGCCCCGGACCATTGATGTCGGGGATATTGAGTTCTGAATCGGAGATTGTTTCGCGTGAAGCAGCGAGGAAGGAGTCGAGCGATGCCGATATGGAAGCTCACGCCGACTAGGGCCTGTTCACACTCATGTGGATGATTCTGCATGATGCTGGTCTCCTGGCTGTAGGGACCGCACGCAAGCTCCATACGCCCGGATCGCGCCTCATCTCCCGGTGCCGCGCGGCCCTGTCCGCCTCTCCCCTCGCCCCGTGCTGCCCGCCCTCTTGTCTGTTGCCGCGCAGGGCGGCACAGGGCGCGGGTTGCCGACCCGATGTGGCCCCTGGCCCCCCCCCTCTCCCCCCGGCTGCCCCGCGGGTCGCAACCCGGGGGGCGCGCCCGGGTCTGCGCGCATCTGCACCGGGAACAGAGCGGGCGCCTCACGCGGGCGGCCCGGTCGCTCGCCCGCCCCGTCGTCCAGGTTCCTCCCGCCGGCCCGGGGGCGCGAAAACAACCGGTCCTCAATCCCTGGGCCGCTCCCGAGGCGGCTGGACCCCCACGAGGCCTAGGGGTGCCGCGGACGCTCGCCCGGCGCTCGCCTGCGCGCGCTCGCCCGGGCCCGCCCCCGCCGCCCCGGCGGGCCGCCAATTGCGGACTCGCCGGGGCCCGCCCCCCGCTCCTCCCGCGGTGCTGAGGGACCGGACGTCCGCGGGCGCCCAGACGCGGCCCTGGGCCGTGGCGCTGGGGTAGGCGCCCGTGGGGCCGCCGCGGCGCACCCGGGTGAGCCCTTGGGCGTCTGCCCGTGAGCTGTCCACGCGGCGCACCGCAATCGCGCGGGTGTTGCGTCGATTGCAGGGGTTCCGCCGCCTCTTCACGCGCTTCGAGAAACCCGATGTGCTATTCCTTGGATGCATCGTCTTTGCCCTCATCATTGATGCCTTGCGATAGTGTTAATAGGCCCTAGGGCGAACTCAAGATTGCGATGATTCTCTAAGTCTGACTTAACCGAAATCCAAGCGTCTCTTTCTGCGTCGTTGCTGGTTTTCAAGTTTCCGTTCAGGTAGTCTCCTAACTCTCTCATGCTGGGCAAACCATGCGGCATTGATGCGCCGCTTCCAAGGATGATCGTGGGGCAGCGCTGAAAGCAGGCTTGTGCGGCTTTGGCTACGGCGGCGGTGTTCATTCCTGCGATCCAAATTTTGCGGAAGAAAATTCTGTTTCTTGCTCAGTCGTCGATCAACGGGCTTGTCAGCTGTTGATCGTGGCCTCTACGCGCTGCAACTGCTGCATGATCCACGCGAACGGCGGAGCATCGCCCAGGATCATGCCGCGCATGGAACGATAGTCTCGTTCGATCACAGCCATCGGTTCCGGCTGCGGGATCATGCGCAGTGAACCCGGAACCGCCTCCTCGAAGCGCTTCCAGGCCTGCCGGAAGGCCGTTAGATTATGCTCTCGGACCCTATCGAGGAGAGAGGGATCGGAAAGGGCGGCAGTGCCGGTCCCGGTCGCTGCCATCATGGCGACATCGTAGTAGTGGCGCGAAATCCGGTCGCTGTCCGCGGGCAGCCGTCGGGCGTCCCTGTACCCGCAATGGATGCCGTGCAGGATCAGCAGCTTCTCCAAGAACGTCCGTTCCGGAGTAAGCATCGTGATTCCCGTCACCGTGAACCGCCAGTTCGGCAGGTCGTCTGCAATGTAGGGAACGATGGACCGGGATGCCGCAGGCTCCAGCGCCGACCGGGCACCCGCTTCGATCCTGATGCGCGGTTGCACATAGGCAGTCTCGCTTCCCGGCCACAGTCCGGGATAGACGACAAGGAGGGTCTGGTCGTCGCCGTCTTCCGGAATGACGGTGCAACCTTTTTCCATCGCGGCAGTGGCCGTCGTCAGGGCGGACCGCATCGGGCCCTGAACATGAGCGCTGCAGGCCAGCACCAGTTCCTTGAACAGTGCGGTGCGGCGCTTGTTGGAAAGCGCACCCGCAGCGGTCGGATCGTGCTCTCCGGCAAAGCCGAGGTCGCCGCGATGGACGACGAGGTCGATGTCCTCCGAGAAGCGTCGGATGAGGCCGAAGCCCTTGGATAGGGAAGTGCCGCCCTTGAAGAGGATTCGAGGGCGGATCCCGGGCATCCGGTTGAACAGGATATCCAGAACGAGACAGACCCAGAAGTCCTTCTCGACAAAATCTGGCAGGGTATCGAGGCGCCGCGCTGCAGCGGCAAACACGTCTCGCCGGTCCTGCCGTGCAAGACCCAGGAAGGAGGCATAGCCGTCCACCGTCATGTGGTTTCGGCCTCTCCTCCCACCGCCGCTGCGCGGGCCAATGGATGGGCCCAGCCGGGCAGGTCTCCGATGTTCTGGACTAGGTCCTGCCGTACCTCGTCCGGAAGGCGTTTCAGTTTCGACACCACCCGGGCGTCGCGGGCGGTATCGGGGCCCAGCCAGCGCAGGGCCTGCACGACGGCCGCTCCGGGCCGGTTCGCCCAGCGCATGACGCGAGGGCCGACATGACGGAAGCGTATCGTCCGACCGTCGACCGCGACCGTTCGCGTGGCGCCGTCAGTGGCAAAGCTTGCCTTGGCCGGCACGGCACGGGTCAGGCCCAGCCGGTGGGCGGCCGCCGCGCCGTCGGGCATGATGCGAATGCCGTCTCGCTGCACGAGGGCGGCAACGACGGTATCGATGTCAATCGGTGCGGGGCGCTTCAACACCGGGCTGATGCGCGGCAGGTCGTAGAGGCCCCGCCCGACCCGTCGCAACTTCCCGGACCGGACGAGGCGCGACAGGGCCTGGTCGACCGCCGGGCGGCTGCCTAGGTCGAGGAAGTCCCGGGGTGTCGCCACCCACGCCCCGCGTCCGTGCGCCTGCATGCGCTGCATGATTCTGTCGGAGAGAGTGCCCATTGGAGGATGTGCCGTGCTGATTGTCTGAGTGTCAGAAACTAGACATATTATTCCTGTTCGGTCAAGTTCCTCTGCCGGGCCGCTTGATTGGTCACGGTAGCGTGTCCCAGCCGATGGAGTGGTGCACCACGTGCAGAAACTTCTGCATCCGGATCTGCATTGCAGACAGTCCTGCCACAGGCTTTTCGTCTGTTCGTACCGATGCATGCTATCCTGGGTCAGCAGGTTCAGCATCGCGCCCGTCCAGCGCCAGCGGATACCACATCCGTTGGACAGGCGTTTCTGATATGGCCGGCTATCCCGCGACGTCGGCGATCCTGCTAGCGATGCGGTTGGCGGCGGACTTGACGGGATCGTTGGCGAGGTGGGCGTAACGGGCGGTGGTCTGGACCTAGGTATGGCAGGGCAGCTTGCCGATCATCGGCAAGCTCTCGCCGACCAGCAGACCGCCGCTGGCGAAGCTGTGACGAAGGCCGTGGATGCGTACGTCATCCAATCGGGCGCGTGCCCGGATACGCCGCCAGGGATGCTGCAGAGCGCGAACAGATTCTCCAGAATGTCTCGTTGCTGTACAGATATTGAAGGCCGAGCAGCAGGGCCGGAATGTCGTCCCGGGACTTTGTGTCGATCTTGATGTCCTCAATGCACATTTCCCCGAGTTGCCCTTGCGGATTGCGTACGTGTCTCATGTCAGCATCTCGAAGAATCGTCCTTGTGACCCCGATTGAGGCCGAATAGCCTATCATGCGGCCCTTTTGCCCCAATCTTCGATCACAGGATACTACATATTGGATAACAGAGTGTAATCTTCCGGTTCTTTGGTGATGTATGGAGGCTTCGGTGACTTCCATCTGATCTTCAAGTTTTGATGGAGCGGTGGCGCGCAGTGGTTTTCTTGAGGGCTGTTCGTACCGCTTTGCCCCCTGATAGCGCGTTCAGAAATTGTTGATGGTTGCGCGCAGGGCGGTGCACGACGAGGAGTTCGGGGCGACTTTGCCGCGGGTTGAGGCGGGCGGCGGGCTGGGTTCGCCGGCCCTGTTGGACCCGGCATGCATGCCGTGCGCCTAGCGCTCGCTTTACGAGCAGGCGCTGGTTCGATCCCAGAGGGAATGGGCGCGGGCGGAGGCGCGCAAGCGCGCGGTGAACAGGTGCGCTGTGCGGAGAGGCCCGCCCGTTCCCGTGCGGGCATGCTGCAGTGGAACCTCGCCAAGAGCCGGGGCCGGCTCAAGGCGGCGTTTGAGGAGGTCAAGGAGGTTCGCCGCGCGGCGAAGGGCGCGCTGATTTCCCAGGCGGAAGTAGCGCGCTTGAAGCAGTTGCTTTCCGAGGCCGGAGTTGATTCTCGCAAGCGCAGCACGATCCTGTCGCTGTGTCGGGAAGTCTGCCCGTTGCGTCAGGCCCTTGTGCCGGCGAAGGGCACGAGTGCCTCGGTGCGTCGGCGCACCGCCCGCCTGCCCACCGCGGCGCGGGAGTTGCAAACCGGGAGGGTTGCGCGGGGCTCGCGCGAGGAGGCGCTGCAAGCCCACATTGAGAAGCTTCGTTCGCCCCGGCGCGTATTGGTGAAAGCGCTGTTTGCGAGCAAGAGCGTACAACGGGACAAACCAAGCCCGGGACGCCAGCGCGGCCCGCAAGGCGGTGCTCCCGGTCAGGGCCGTCCCCCTCGCTGCGGACTGCGGGAGATCAAGGAACGGCGCACCCCGCCGAAGGAGGCGCGTGGGTGTTCCTGCTGTGGCAAGCCCTATGGCGCCCACGGCAAGCGTTCCCCGAGCCTTGTCGAGATCCAGGTCAAGGCCCATCTCCGCAGGATCGAGCGGACGCGCGGGCGGAGGGGTTGCGGCGGTGCGTCCGCGCCCCTGGAAGTGACGGGGCCGCCGGTGCCCCGGCTGTTCCCCGGCACGCTCTACGGAACCCGCGTGTGGGCCCGCTTGTTGTTCGAGCCCTGTGCCTACCTGTGCCCGCTGAGCCGGGTCTCGGCGTGGCTCGCCAACCCGGGGGTGCCGATCTCGCCGGGAACACTGGCCGATCGGCGCAAACACTTTGGGCCGTTGTTCAGGCCGCTTCCCGAGACCCTCCGTGCACCCCAGAACCGGACGGGGGGCGCCATGCCGACGAGACCGGTGGGCGGGTGCAGGAGTTTTGCGCGCGCGGCCGGTCGAGTCGCGCCTGGCTTTGGACTTCGGTCAGCCCGGAGGCGGTCTCCTGCCATATCGCCCCTTCGCGCAGCGCCGAGGTCGCCAAGCCCCTGTGCGGCGCCCAGAGGCGCTCCATCGTCCACGCCCGAACCGGCGACCCCCTCGCCCTGCTCGGCTTCTCCCCCGCCGTCCTGGCAACTCGCCCCGCGCGACCAGTTCATCGGGTGGACGCCCGACAAGCGCGAGAACAACCTGCCGCTGGTGGTCGACAACCCGCGCTTTTTGCTCCTGCCGTGGATCGCGATCCCCAACCTCGGATCGTACCTCCTCGCCCTCGTGCGCCGCCGCCCGCCCGGAGACTGGACCGAACGCTCCCACCTCACGCCCGTGCTCATCGAAACCTTCGTCGAGACGCCCCGCTACCCGGCGCCGTCTACAAGGCGTCAGGCTGGATTCGTGTTGGAACCACCCAGGGACGAGGACGCTACGACCGCGACATGCTCCGCGACACGCCCTAAAAGGACCTCTCGATGCGGTCGCTCCGGCGAAACTGGAAGCAAACACTCCATCGTTGATATCGTTGCCTCCATGGTCTGACCAAACAGGGATCGCCCAAAAACCGAAGGATTACAACAGAGTCAACACCTTGTGAGTTTTCTGACAAGCACTGGAGCGAATTCGCGCGAGATTGAATCGGTGAGGGATTCCCAATCGGTCGATGTTGTGAATCACGCTGGGGGTGGGTGAAGGAGGCCCGCTCGTATTATGAATCCGAATGAAACGAATCTGCTCTAGGGTCTATTAACACTATCGCAAGGCATTGATGATGAGTGCGAAGACGATGCATCCGAGGAAGAGCACGTCGCGTTGCTCGAAGCGCGAGATAGAGGCGGCGGCATCCCTGCAAGCGACGCAACACCCGCGCGATTGCGGTGCGCCGCGTGGACAGATCCCGGGCAGACGCCCAAGGGCTCACCCGGGTGCGCCGCGGCGGCCCCACGGGTGCCTACCCCAGTGCCGCGGCCAAGGGCCGCGTCTGGTCGCCCGCGGACGCCCGGGCCCTCAGCACCGCGGGAGGAGCGGGGTGTGGGCCCCGGCGAGGCAGCAATTGGCGGCCCGCCGGGGCGGCGGGGGCGGGCCCGGGCGAGCGCGCGCAGGCGAGCGCCGGGCGAGCGTCCGCGGCACCCCTAGGCATCGTGGGGGGCCACCCGCCTCGGGAGCGGCCGGCGGGAGGGACCTGGACGACGGGGCGGTCGAGCGACCGGGCCGCCCGCGGGAGGCGCCCGCTCTGTTCCCGGTGCAGATGCGCGCAGACCCGGGCGAGCCCCCCGGTTTGCGACCAGCGGGGCAGCCGGGGGGAGAGGGGGGGGCCAGGTGCCAAAGCGGGCCGGCAACCCGCGCCCTGTGCCGCCCTGCGCGGCAACAGACAAGAGGGCGGGGAGCACGGGGCGAGGGGAGAGGCGGACAGGGCCGCGCGGCACCGGGAGAGGGGGCGCGATCCGGTCGTCGTGAGCTTGCGTGCGGTCCCTACAGCCAGGAGACCAGCATCATGCATAATCATCCACATGAGTGTGAACAGGCCCTAGGTTACAAACAGGGCGTGGCTACCTGGGCCACGTTCGTCCATCCAAGGCCCAGCGCGCTCCAAGCGCTCTCCCGAATCATTACGTGCTGTTAACATGGTGAATACCTCCGGCATGTCAACTGTCTCGGTTGGAGGGGAACCGGACCGCCGGAAAGACGGCACGCAGAGTGGAGGAAGCGAGTAGTCAAGTGGTCTCAATATGATATGAGGGAATTCTCACAAGGAGGATAAGGATGCCGACTTTCAGAACGGAGGACGCCGCCGAACTGCACTATAAGGTCGAGGGTAAGGATTGTGGCAAGCCCAGCATGATTTTCATCCACGGCTGGTGCTCGAATCTGAATCACTGGGAAGAGCAATCTGCTTATTTCCGGGATTCCCACCGCATTCTCCGTATGGACCGGCGCGGCATGGGCAAATCGACTACGCCGGGTTCCGGCCATACGCCCCAGAGGCACGCCGATGATATCGCGGCCCTGGCCCGCCACGAAGGCTTCACCAACACCGTGACGATTGCCCACGCCGGTGGTGGTCCGGTGGGTGTCGCCTTCAGCCATGCCTACCCGGACTTGGTGCGTGCCTTCATCTTGGTTGACTCGGCAGTGACGCCCGCAGCCGATCTCGATAACCCCAAAACCGGGACCGAACGGTTTTACGCCGAGATGGTAGAAAAACTGACCGCCCCGGACGGCGAGACCTATTTCCGGGAGTTGTATGCCAGCTTTTTTGGTCCCCAAGCTGACCGAGTGATGGTCGAGACGGCAGTCGGTCAGGCCTGTCGCACGCCCGTAGACGTGCGCGTCAAAGAGATTCGTCTGATGGCCGCCGACTCCGTCACGTCGGCTACTGCTATGTCGCAGCCGACGCTGGTCATGGTTGGCCCCTGGATGGCGGACGCTTTTCCGCAGGCCGCCGACCCGAACCATCTGAAATCCTGTTTTAAGCAGGTCGAATTTGCCCGGGCCATTGGTGCGGGCCACTTCCTCCAACTCGAAGTTCCAGACCAGGTGAACGCCTTTATCAAAAGCTTTATGTCCAGATTGGCCGCGTGACGCGGTGAGGAGACGAGGACATGCCGGTTCAAAAATTTGCTCCCATGACCAAAGACTTCCCGACCTTTGACTGCGATGCCCATGTAACAGAGCCGCCCTGGATTTGGGAGCGGGCCAAGGACTGGCTGACCAAGGACGAACTGGAAGCCCTCAAGGCCACCATGTGGTTCGACGCCGAGAGCAAGCAACTGATTGTCAATGGTGTGCCTGGGTCGGGCATCGGCTCCCAACTGATTGGCGGCCGGCGAGGCCGTATCCACGCCATCTCCTTTGCCGGACCAGGACTCAAACACGACATCCAGCGCGCCCTGTACGTCCGCAACCTGAATCCCGAGACCGCGCTGACGGCTGAGCAGGCCGACTATCTTGACCACAAGGGGTCGTATAGACCACGGGAGCGGCTGCGGGATATGGACATCCAGGGTATCGATCAGGTGATGATTATCCCGACCGATATCGACACCTACCCCTGGCTGCAAAACGCCGTTGGGGCCAAGGCCATGTGTAAGGCCTATAACGAATGGGGATATGACTACTGTCAAGAAGACCCAGGACGGCTCTATTTTGCGGCTATGCTGCCCATGCAGGATCCGAAGTACGCGGCCCAGGAGGTGTACCGGGTGGCGGATAAGGGCTGTCGGGTGGGCCTAGTCCGGCCTGTGGATGCCATGGGCAACTATCCGCTCCAGCCCAAATATGAGCAGGTGTGGCGGGCCATGGAAGAGACCGGCGTGGTGTACGGCATGCACCCCTTTCCGGCCTTTGGCTCGCTCAAGCCGGCTGGCTATGCCGAACAGTACTCGGGCGCGGAACTGATCGCCCGAACCATTATCTCCGCAGGTCTGCCGCATTCATTTCTGACCAACGTCCAGAACTTTCAGGCCGAGGCCGCGCTATGGGTCGTCATGGTGTTGATGTCGGGCTTTTTTGAACGCCACCCCAGGCTGCGGGCCGCGGTATTTGAGGCTTCTTCGACTTGGCTGAGCTTTCTGCTCGACCGCTGCGATAAGTTCTACAAGCTGTACCGCAACGAGCGCGAGCTGCCACCGCTCACACGGCTGCCGAGCGAAACCTTTTTTGCGCACTGTGTGACCGGATTCGAGGGCGATGAGGCTCCGCCCTCTCGTCTGCCCGAGTTCTATCGAGACATCCTGGCTTGGTCGTCCGATGTGTATCATCACGACGGCGACGATGTGTGGCGGGCGCTTGAGACCATGCGATCATGCGATCTGCCGGAGTCCTATCAGAGGAGATTCCTGGGAGAGAACGCCCGTAGGCTCTATCATATCGAAGCTCCGAAAACTTTCATCCGGGAGCGGGTAACCGAGATCGAACGACCGGACTGGTGGCCGACCGAGGACGAGATCAGGCGGGCGCTGGAGCCCGAAGCCGCGCTTATCCGGCCGCCACGTGAGCGTGGCAGACGGCCCAATGGAAATGGCCGGGCTGCCGAAGGAGCCCGGCCATGACCAAGCGCTTTGCCGTTTTTGATGCCAACTCTCACATTGTGGAGTCGCCCGGGATCTGGGAGACCTACCTGGAGCCGGACTATCGCGCCCTGGGCAAATTCTCCCTGTGGCGGGAAGACGGCCAGTACGCCTCTTATCTGAAAATCAACGGTGAAGCCCACCACGACCAGGTCAATCCTAACATCCCCCGCTACGCCATATGGCGACCGGGCATGACCTGTGAGCAAATCGGGCAACTCGACCCTGACACCCGGCATGTCATGACTGAGGGGGCGTCTGATCCCCAAGCTCGGCTGCGGGATATGGATGCCATGGGGGTAGATCAGACCTTGCTCTATCCGACTTGGTTTGCCGAGGGATTTCCCTTGGTCAAGGACCCGGACTGTGCCAACGCCCTTGCCCAAGCGTATAACAACTGGATCGCCGACTTCTGCCAAGCCGCCCCCGACCGCCTGTACGCCGCGGCCATGATCCCCCTGCAAAACATGGATTATGCGCTGGCGGAACTGCAACGGATCGTCTCCATCCCGTGCTTCCGAGGGGTGTTTCTTCGGCCGCTGTTTGTTCATGGCCGCTATTATACTCATCCCTACTACGATCCGTTCTGGGCCGAGCTTGAGCGGCTCGACCTGACGCTCGCCGTTCATCCGGCCAGCGGTTTATGGAACCCGGAATGGACATCCCACGCCCCGTTTATCGAGAAGATCAACCGCCGACTCAACCAAGTCACCCTTTTCAGGGAAGCCGGTGGCGGCCCGTTTGCGGGCGGGGGCAACGGGCCGAATTTCACCTTCGGAGCCCAACAGCCGATCGGGCATACGATCGCGCCGATCCTGTCCCCGTGGTTGGATAACCATATGTTTGTGGCCGCGACTCTGATCGGTTTTACCGTCATGCAGCGCTATCCGAAGCTGAAGGTGGTGATAGCCGGCGGTCAGGCGTCCTGGATGGAAGAGGTGCTGGAGAAGATGGAAGCCTCGGCGCTGACGATTCCGCCCCTGCACTACTACCCGGTACGGACCGATGTGGAAAACATGTGGGAAGAGGGCCGGGTGCTGCTCGCCTTTGACGCCGAGGAGCGTCTGATTCAGCAATTGCCCCACAGCTTTTCTCGCAAGATCGTCTGGGGTTCGCGCTATCCTCAGCAGGATACGACCAGTGCTTGGGAGGCGATTGAGACCCTGAGCCAGGCTGACATCGACGAGGTCAGTCTGGCCCGTATGCTGGGCGGCAATGCCGCCGAACAGTTCGGAATCGAGTTGGTGCAAAAGGTGGAGAGCGGCTCTCGGCAATGACGCCTCCTTCATTTAGCCACAGTCAGCCGCTTCCTGTCGCCCTGGGCTATCCGATTCTGGTTCTGACCTATGTCCTGTTCAAATCGTTTCTGGGGCCGCTCGAGAGGGCCGGGTGTGCAGACCGCCTATCAAATCGCCATGCGGGGCAAGGGCGAGTTCAGGCATATTCACGATGTGATTCCGTGGCCGGATTTTGCCGGGCAGGGTCTCATCGTGCCCCTTTCGGATATACCCCCGCCGGGCCGTGCCGACTAGGGCCTGCTGCCACTCATGCGCATGATTCTGGTCTCCTGGCTGTAGGGACCGCACGCAAGCTCCATACGACCGGATCGCGCCTCAGCTCCCGGTGCCGCGCGGCCCTGTCCGCCTCGCCCCTCGCCCCGTACTCCCCGCCCTCTGGTCGGTCGCCGCGCAGGGCGGCACAGGGCGCGGGTTGCCGGCCCGCTTTGGCACCTGGCCCCCCTCTCCCCCCGGCTGCCCCGCTGGTCGCAAACCGGGGGGCGCGCCCGGGTCTGCGCGCATCTGCACCGGGAACCGAGCGGGCGCGTCACGCGGGCGGCCCGGTCGCTCGACCGCCCTCTCGTCCAGGTCCCTCCCGCCGGTCCGGGGGCGCGCACACAACCGGTCCTCAATCCCTCGGTCGCTCCCGAGGCGGGTGGCCCCCCACGATGCCTAGGGGTGCCGCGGACGCTCGCCCGGCGCTCGCCTGCGCGCGCTCGCCCGGGCCCGCCCCCGCCGCCCCGGCGGGCCGCCAATTGCGGACTCGCCGGGGCCCGCCCCCGCTCCTCCCGCGGTGCTGAGGGACCGGGCGTCCGCGGGCGCCCATGATCCACTCGACAATCCACTCTGGATTCAGACTGAGGGACCGGGCGTCCGCGGGCGCCCAGCCGCGGCCCTTGGCCGGGGCGTGGGGGGAGGAGCCCGGGGGGGCCGCCGCGACGGAGCCGGGTTAGACCTTGGGCGTCTGCCCGTGAGCTGTCCACGCGGCGCACTGCAATCGCGCGGGTGTGGCGTCGCTTGCCGGGATGCCGTCGCGTTGCTCGCCGATACGAGCAACGCGACGTGCTAGTCCTCGGATGCATCGTCTTCGCACTCATCATCAATGCGTTGCGATAGGGTGAACAGGCCCTAGTGTGTAGAGGTGTTTCTCAACGCGAGCACTGGTGGTAGGGTAAACCTCATGCCCGGAGCACCGCCCTTAGAGAAGCGGCAAGCCCTTCAGCACTTCTTCGCCGGGGGCGAGGAACAAGTGGGAGTGCTGCGGTCCGGCCAGACGCACAGGCGGGATATCGAGAACCTAGTTGAGGAGATTGAGGACATGGGGAGAAGCCAGTGCCGGGTGGCGATGAGTGCGCTTGTCACCACCCGGCACTCCTCTCCTCAAGCATCGCCCTCTGACAGACCCGGACCAATAGGTGGCGGGCAGCCATACGAGAGTACCGCCGCCCCGTGCGCGGCGAACTGGCCGATAGCCCAAATTTGCGACCGCGTCCTGAACGTATTCTTTAATGAGTGCTACCAGGGCACGCGTGGAGCGGCCGCGGATGAGAGAGGTTCGCCCATTGCTTGCTTCCCGCCACGGGCCCGTTTGCTGTGGAGCAGGTCCTTGATCGAAACTTTTTGTCGGAGTCGAGTTGAGAGGAGCGGAGCAATGAACGTGATCGGTGGTGACAGCCACTTCGATCAGTATCTGGCGCTCAGCCCGGACTGGCAGAATATGGACAAACGGGTCGAGTTCCTGGACGCTGAAGGGATTCAGGCCCAGGTTATCTACCCCACGCTCGGCCTCCTGTGGGAGGGCACTGTGAAGGCCCCGGTCCTTGCCGACGCCCTGAGCCGGGTCTATAACACCTGGGCGTTTGAACTATGCGCCAGCCATAGTGACCGGCTTTTTCCTGCGTGCATATCGCTTTGTGCGACGCAGAGTTGGCCGTGCGCGAACTCAACCGGGCCGCCGGGCTGGGAGGCCGGACGACCCTTGTGGCCGCGGCTCTCCTCAACGGACGTAGCTTCGGCCGCCCGGATTTGGACCCTATCCGGGAAGCGGTGCAGGACTTGGATCTGAGTGTCGGCATCCACCTGACCGGGTATAATTCGGCCGGGCGCGAATGGCTCCGCGACCGCGACCTCGGCATGATTTTTGTGACCATGAATTTGATTCAGGGCCCGGGCATGGGGCTGGCCACCGTGGTCTACGATGGTGTGCTGGAACGCTTTCCTCGTCTGCGGATGGCCACCATAGGGACTATGGTCGGCTGGATTGGCGAGTGGATGGAACGGCTCGACTACCGCTATAAGTACATGGGCCATCCCTCGCCGATGGATCGCCCGGCGTCCGAATGCTTCGAGCGCAATATCTGGATTAACGGCGATCCCGGAGAGAAAATGTTTCCCCCTGTCGTCCAGTTTGCCGGAGCCGAAAAATTCTTTGTCGGCTCGGACTACCCCCACGCCAAAGGCTCTGTAGATCCGGTGCACAAAGCACGCGAACCCCTGTCTTCGCTGCCGCCTGAGCCGGGAGACAAAAGGGGGATGCCCGTCACTTCTTTGGAATCTGGCGGGCCATCCCAGGTGAGCCAATGACGACCGGAATTGCCTGGACCCTGTTCGATTCACGTGGGGTACTTGCCGGTCGCGTCATACCTAGCCGATAGGAGACTTCCCTATGGTAGAACTGTGGCAGGATAACAGGAGCTTCCGTTTACTCTGGAGGGTGCTCGCCGGTGTGGTCATCGTATCATTCGGTGTGTTGCTCTATTATGGGCGCGATGTCTACCAGATGGCGCCTCCGGTTCCAGAGCGTATCCTCACCCCTGGCGGTACGATAGTCTTCTCCGGAGACGATATCCGGGCGGGCCAGGATGTGTGGCGTGCAATTGGCGGACACGATCTCGGATCCATTTGGGGGCATGGCTCCTACACCGCACCGGATTGGACCGCTGACTGGTTGCACCGCGAGGCAGTCTGGCTGCTCGACCACTGGGCTCGCCAGGAAGGGAGACCTGGCTACGACGATCTCGAAGACGAACGACAAGCCGCACTTCGGGCTCGGCTCCAGCATGAAATGCGGACGAACAGCTATGATCCCGCGGCAGAAACGATCACCGTATCAGAGCTGCGGGCGGAGGCCATTCACGCCGTGCAGGCGCACTACCTCGGCCTGTTTGGCTTGGACCCCCAGTATAATGCTCTGCGCGAGAGTTACGCGATGCCAGCGGAGACGGTGGCCACACCTGAGCAAGCGCGCCAACTCACCGCCTTCTTTTTCTGGGCGACTTGGTCGTGTGTGACCGAGCGCCCCGGCGAGATCATTACTTATACAAACAACTGGCCGCCCGAGCGGCTGGTTGGCAATGTGCCAACTGGGGCAATGATCGTCGTTTCGGTGGCGAGTTTTGTCCTGCTGCTGGGCGGCATTGGCGGGCTTGTCTGGTTCTACGCGGCGACTCGGGAATTCTGGCGTAATATGCATGACCGGCCAGCCGACGACCCGCTGCGAGAGTTGACGCCTACCCCCTCGATGGATGCAACCCGGAAGTACTTCTGGATCGTTGGGGCACTGCTTATCGTTCAAATGCTGATGGGCATCGTCGCAGCCCATTACGGCGTCGAGGGAACCGGCTTCTACGGTATCCCCCTGGCTGACTGGCTGCCATATTCGCTGGCCCGGACCTGGCATGTGCAACTCGGCATACTGTGGATTGCCACGTCTTGGTTGGCGACCGGTCTGTGTCTGGCTCCGGCCATTGCCGGACGAGAACCCGACTACCAGCGTCTGGGCGTCAACTTTCTCTTTGTCGCTCTCGTCTTTGTTGTTATAGGCTCAATGGCGGGCCAAGCCCTGGCTATCCACCATCAGTTAGAGGGCGGAGCGAACTTCTGGTTTGGGCACCAGGGCTTTGAGTATGTTGAGTTGGGGCGTTTCTGGCAGATTCTGCTGCTTGTCGGGCTCTTGCTCTGGGTGGGTCTGATGCTGCGCGCCTTGTGGCCGGCGCTGCGTACCTCCCGGGGAGCAAACAAACAGTTGCTCGGCATCTTTGTCCTGGCCGCAATCTCCATTGCCCTATTTTACTCCGCGGGGTTGATGTGGGATCGGCACACGAACTTGGCCATTGCAGAGTATTGGCGCTGGTGGGTCGTCCATCTATGGGTGGAAGGGTTTTTCGAGGTCTTTGCAGTTACGGTGATTGCTTTTGCTTTCACCCGCTTGGGACTCGTTCGGATACGCTCGGCGACAATGGCGGTCTTATTCACCACGATTCTCTATCTGACCGGCGGTGTCCTCGGGATGTTCCATCATCTCTATTTCACGGGGACAACGCCTATCATTTTGGTCCTGGGCGGTACGTTCAGCGCTCTGGAACTCATGCCGCTGGTTCTTATCGGCTTTGAAGCCTATGAGAACTGGTCGCTGGTCCACCTGACGCCTTGGGTCAGGCACTATAAGTGGCCGATATATTGGTTTGTGGCCGTGGCCTTTTGGAATTTGGTCGGGGCGGGCCTGTTTGGCTTTCTCATTAACCCGCCGATCGCGCTGTATTATATGCAGGGGCTCAACACGACCCCGGTGCATGCTCACACGGCTCTGTTTGGCGTGTACGGTATGCTTGGGATAGGCTTGTCTCTGTTGAGCCTCCGGCTGCTCACCATGCGGCAGGAGTGGAATACGACAGTCCTCGGATTTGCGTTCTGGGCGATGAATATTGGTATGGGGTTACAGGTGCTCCTCAGCCTACTGCCGGTCGGGCTGGCCCAGACCTGGGCGAGTGTAGAACACGGGATGTGGTATGCTCGCTCGGCCGAGTTCCTCCAGACGCCCGTGCTCGATACATTCCGGTGGCTGCGGGTGATTGGCGACACGCTTTTCGCAATGGGGATACTGGCGTTCGGCTGGTTCCATCTTGGCCTCTCAACGGGCTGGTCAGTCAAAGGAACACGGACCGATGTCTCCGCCGCAGAAGGGCAGACGATGCCAGAGACGGTGCCACACTCATGAGGGTTGGCTGAGGCTGTGACACGGGCGCCGAAGCGAGAGGTATGCAGAGATTTCTTAAGTTTGAGTGGGAAGTCATTGCCGGCCTCGTCGCCGCTGTCATGGCCCTTGTGATGCATTTCCTCCATATGGTGGAAGTGGATGTCCTCCTGGTCATTGCGGTCGTGTTGATCTCCCTGTTTTTCATCCGAGACCTACGCCGGGGGCCGCTCATGGAACAAATGCGCGACAGTCTGAGAAAGACCGAGAACGGGGTGATCGGCATCCAGTCCGTACTCTCTCCGCCCGACACCATCCTGATAGGCCCGCGGCAGCTTCTCGCTGAAAGCGAAAGATTTGCCCGGCAGGCCCAGGGAGACATGCTCTGGTTCCATGTCTGTTTGTTCATGTTCAAACCTCAGGTGCTGTTCGACACCCTCCTGCGTCCGGCGATCGAAAACTCGAAGGTCACGTCTATTCAATTCGTCTTGGACCACAACCAGAAAGACCTCTGGACTACGGAGGTCATACCAAAGGTGACAGCTTGCCTGGGACGCGAGAAGGTACAGGAACCGTGCTGGACAACGATTGAGGAACATGTCTCCCTGATTCTCTCCGATGTGAGTGCGGAGGGGGCGGCAGAGGGGCTGATGAGTTTTTGGGGAGCGCCCTTTATGGCTCAATATGCAGAGAAACAGGTGCCTCGGTACATCTTCCGAGTGCAACGCCACTCAGAACTGGTCACGCGCCTAGTCGAGCTTGTCCGTCAGCACCGTTTCACGAGTTAATACCCACAGATAAACTATTCCCTATTCCGCCGGTAAAGTTGCCGCATCAAACACGCGGATAAAATCGGCGAGGCGTCTTCTGTAGAGGGTGGGGTCTCTCCAATCACTTTTCGCACCAATCGAAGCGGCAGCAAGCAGGTCTGCTGCTGACGTTGCCGTGAGGCCCGCTTTTTCCAGATCCAGCTTGCCTTCTCGGACGGCATCTTGGAGAGCGGCGGAGAGCAGTTTGCAGAAATTTTCACGCCCTTCGCGATACACATCTGCCGCTAATCCCGATCCCGCTTGAATGATATCGTCGGCATGCGGTGCTGCCACAATCATTGCTAGCGGTTTTACTGACCAGGCTTCAAAAGCGGAGAGGACCCGCTTCCAGATTGGGCCAGCATGCCGGAGCTCCCCTTCCGCCTCTTGCAATTGAGAGGTCATGATGGAACGTGCCAGAGCCAGAAAAATGGCCGCCTTGTTCTCGAAATGCTCGTACAGTGCTGGCCTTGAAATCCGCGCGAGACGGGCGATGTCCTCCATCCGCGTTCGCTCTAGGCCGTATTGAAAAAAGCAGGTTTGGGCAGCCTCTAAAATCGCAGCACGTCGGCCTTCGCTCTGGGTACGTTCTGCGGCCATGTCCATGGTCGAGACATAATGACAGACCCTGCCGGCCTGTCAATTTCCTTGCCGGTTGTGAAGGGCGAAGGATAACATATTGACAGAATAAGTCGATATGTCAAAATGTTGCCCTTTAATAGAAGCGGGGCATTCGACGGAGGATCGACCATGGAGTGGAGCGAAAAGGATATTCCGGATCAAACCGGGCGTATTGCGATTGTGACCGGCGCAAACAGTGGTATCGGACTTGAGACGGCCCGTGTTCTGGCGCAAAAGGGTGCCCGGGTTATTCTCGCCTGTCGGAATAAAGAGAAGGGCGAAGCCGCGTGTGCGGATATTCTCCAAAGCGCTCCACAGGCCAAGATTGAATTTCACCCGCTTGACTTGGCGAGCTTGGAGGCCGTGAAAACGTTCGCCGAGAATTTTACCGCCGCCTATCAAAACCTCGATCTGTTGATCAACAATGCGGGTGTTATGATGGTGCCTGCTTTGGAGCGGACGGCGGACGGCTTCGAGCGGCAGTTTGGCACGAATCATCTCGGTCACTTTGCGCTAACCGGGCGCCTGCTGGGGCCCTTGCTCAAAACGGAAAACTCGCGCGTTGTGACCGTGAGCAGTATCATGCATCGGTATAGTCCCATGCATTTCGACAATCTGGATGCGGAAAGGAAATATTCGCCGAACAGGGCGTACGGCTATAGCAAGCTGGCCAATCTGCTGTTCATGCAAGAGTTGCAACGTCGCTATCGCACAGAGAAAGACTCGCTCCTCTCCACGGCGGCGCACCCTGGTTCAACCCGAACCAACCTCCAGCGATATAAACCAAGTTTTCGGCTTCTTATGCGCCTTCCGTTTCTGGCGCAGGACCCGCCTGCCGGTGCGCTTCCAACGCTTTATGCGGCCACGGCTGGGGATATCCTCGGAGGGGACTACTTCGGTCCTGGCGGCCCATTCGAGATGACCGGGCCGCCGGCCAAGGCGTATATGAGCAAACACGCCCGTGACGACGAAAAGGCCGAAATGCTGTGGGAACTGTCAGCGCAGCGTACCGGTGTGACGTATGTCGCATAGTTCGGAGCGGATGGCTTGTGAACCTGAGATTGGCCGCATCTCTACTTGACCCTAGGCGAATACCGACCTCGAGGTTTGGCAATGAGAGCGCTGCTCGGCTCCGACGCGAGAGCCCGGTTCTGTGTGTGTCAATGCCGGGGGCTATGATTCGTTTGAGGCCACCACGCCATGCCGACGTGACCGAAATCGAGTGTCGGAACGATACCTTCGGAAACCCCCTGAATTCCAACCCGCGTGAACACGGTGCGATCAAGGCCGCCCGGACGCAGAGTGCCGCTGTCAAGAGGCTGATCCATATAGACGGGGCATGGATGAGGCCAAGCAGCGCCTATCGACAGATTACCAACGATTGGTTCGAGCTGGCCAACTTGCGCCGAACGCTCGGGGGCGCAATCAGACGACTCGCCCGGCTGTCTGTCGACCGCCTGCTCGAATTCGACGGGAGGTGTGGCTTTGCGGCGGACACTGCGTCCTGCCCCGGGTGATTCTGAGTGCACTCGGAGGGCCTGAATCTGACGCACTGTCCATGTTGGTGCCGACACAGAACCCCTTTGGCGGGGAAGACCTGGATTTCGGCAGCGGCCGGGAAAAAGCGCTCGTCTCTGTCCTGCGTGACATGATGCAACACTTTCACCCCGTGCCCTCCGACCGTCACGCCCGGCCCCAGAGTGACCTCGCTTCCGCCATTGCCAACGCGCCGCTCGATAGCGAGCCTTTAGGTGCTCTTCGGACGCTTTGGTATTACACCATCATCGCGACCACGGGCCATGAGACCACGGCGAGCTCGCCGGGCAGGCGGTCTGCGGCATTCCTCCAGCATCCCGAACAGTTCCGTGCGCTGCGTGATGACCCCAGTCTGCCCGACACCTCCATCATCGACGAAATGATCCGCCGAGGCTCGCTGGTGCACCATGTTCTCCAGACCGTGCAACAGGACTACCTCCTGATGAACGGTACGCCCCTTCAGACCGATGCCGTGTTGCTGTTATCGTATTTATCGGCCAATCGTGATGAGGCCGCTCTCCCCGAGCCAGACCGCCTCGACATTCGACGCAAGAATGCAGCAGACCCCCTTGCTTTCGGACTGAGGGTCCACTTCTGTTCGGGCGTGCATCTG
The DNA here is from genome assembly GCA_965116085.1 of uncultured Binatia bacterium (SeqCode). Taxonomy (GTDB): domain Bacteria; phylum Desulfobacterota; class Binatia; order Bin18; family Bin18; genus Bin18. Next base: position 378,799 of record OZ220487.1, on the reverse strand, counting down.
GCCCGCAATGAAAGTCTTCAGGAGTCGCTATCACGGCTCGGCTCGATTGTACCGAACCGGACAGCCCGAGTACTCAGCAACTCCGTTTGTCGACGGTCCCTGGGAACGTCTCGACTCGCCGCCGAATTCGTCCGGTTCCGTAATCTTCGATAGGAAAACGGAACAAACAATTGGGAGAAAACTCATGAGCATTGTCATTTCCGTATTAGCCGGCCTCTCCGTCCTCGTTGCGGCCTACCATCCGCTCGTGCCGGTCGTCCTGCAATCCGAGCGGCATGGACTGCTGAGTGAGAGCGTCATGCTCATCACCCTCAAGAAGCGGGATTCATCGGAGATGAAAACCTTCCCGGTGGATTATATGCGCGAGGGAAACATGGTCTACATCGGGAGTGACTCCGACTGGTGGAAACACCTCGAAGGTGGCGCGAAAGTCACCATGCTTATCCAAGGAACGGAGGTTGCTGGCTGGGCCACTCCCATTCTTGATGATCCCGAGCGAAGCAGCGCCGGGTTCAAGAAACTGCGCCCGTGGACCTATATGCGGGCGGAATGGAGCGGCGCGGTGTTCGTTGAAGTCAAAATCCAAGATGGTTACGAAGCGGAGCGATGAAGGAAGAACTCGTGAGAGCGGTTGGACCGGGAATATAGGCCCAGAGTGGGGATAGGCATCTGATAGCGGCGAGGCGTGAGGCGACGAATCCGTGCTGGACGGTAGTGAGCGGGGGGCCTTCGAAATTTGGCTCGATCGCGGCATGATGATTGGCTCAAGTAGGGATTTCGGTTCTTCTGGAGAAACCGCAGTTGCCATGCCTCCTGTCGATGAGCCCGGAGCATGTCCCGACCCCTATGACGAAAGAGCCCCCGCTCCTGCAAGGCCGGAATGAGCAAATCGACAATGTCCTCGAAATACTCGGGCGCATCATATGCCGGGCTGAATTGAAAACCGCTGCCACCCCTCTCGGGTGCAAATACGCGACTTGGCCGGCCGCGCCCGGCCCGGCTCCAGATTAACAGTGACGAAGGCGAGTACAACGAACACGAGGCGCACGGGGAGGACATCGCTGAGATTTTCCGGATCCGGTCACACAAAGTGGCCCGGGTCAACAAGCGTGTGGTCGAAGCGGGTATGGCGGCGGACGTCTCTGCGCAAGGCGGCCGGAGCGTGTGCGGCGCATTTGGTCGCACGGGGTGGCGCCGAGCCCCCGAAGGGCCCCGTGCAACGGTCGTTGAGGTGGCGGGGGGTCGCGTGGTGGCACTGAGATGCAGCGACAGCGCCTCGCCTACGGTGGGCCGATGCTGGAAGAACGCCAGCCAACCGTGGAAACGGGTCGTCTGGGTCATACCTCCACAGGACCCCGCCGACTCCGCGGCGGCGTTGGAGCAGGTGTTGGACATCCCGACGATGCTGATTTGCCGGCGGTGGGCATGGCGGCAATACCCCGACAACAGATGGGTGAAACCCGGCTCCCGGTTCCTGCGGCACCGGGTCGCCCGGCCCGCGCAGATGACGAGGCCCACCGTGGCGGCACCGGATTCATGGCCAGGGTCCCTCCGGTCGGCAAGCGGGGGACTAAAAGGGCGGAAACGCAGCCCCCGTATTGATGCCTGGGCGGCCGGCGCACCATCGCCGGGTGCTCCCCGGCCACCCCAAAAACCACCCTGGGCCTGTCGATCAAAAGGCCACCGACGAGGGGCTCTAGGGCAAAGCCGGCCGCCGCACTCATCTGAAAAACGCCCAGCACGCGCCCCCGGGCGGGCAGAGAGGCCGCTAGCGTGGCCAGGGCAAAACCAGGGCCGGCGGCGATGCCCTGGGCTACCCGGTCTCCGAGCAGTAGGGGGAAGGTTGGGCGCTAGGCCGCCCAGCCGTAAGGCGACGGCGCTGGCGACCAGACCCCGACTCAGGACGTACTCCCATATACCGACGAGCTTGTCACATCTGAGTTGCATCTGGCATAGGTCAGGACATAGCCGGCTGCTACCCACTGCATGGCGGTGACGTCCGGGGCAAGGGCAGCCGTCATCGCCGGGAAGGCGGTATTCACCGAGGTGTCGAGCGAGACCAGTACCGCGCTGGCGATAAGAACCGGGGGCTGGAGCCACGGGGTGCGACATGGCTCAGGTTCCGGGCGATCCGACTGGACCGGGGGCGGGGGGCACGATAGCCGCTGAGAGGCGAGGCAGTAAGGGCGTGGCAACAACGCCCTCGTCGGTCTTCGTTGACAGCAACCGGGGTGGGCCGTATAAGAAAAGAAGCCCGACCCGACCGACGGAGGTTGCGATGGGAACTCCCCTCCCGGTTTACAGGAAACGTGACACGCCCCCCCCCCCCCCCCCCGCGGTTCATCAGCGACACGGGGCGACACGGGGATTCTAGTGGCATCGGTCGCCGGGAACGCATCTGACCAAGTCAACACAGGAGGCATGGAGAATGGCAACTTTCGATGAAAAGCGTCTGCGGAATTACTACGCAACCTGGAGCGCAGGAGAGGCGGCTCAGGTGATGGAGTTCTTTGCCGCCGAGGCTGTCTTTGAAGACTTGGGCTTTGATGTAAAATTCGAGGGCCTTGAGGCCATTCGCTCGTTTGTTGATCTGACCTACCGAGGCATCCCGAATTTTCGTGTCGTCCCCCAGCAAGTCATCGTGAATGGTTCGCACGCCGCCGCCTCGTGGGCCATGTCGGGCACACATAGCGGAGACCTTCCGGGCCTGCCCGCCACGGGGAAAACGTTCGAACTCAGAGCCAGCTCCATCATTCGGACCCAGGGCAACCTGATCCTTCAGATCTCCGACTATTGGAATCCTGTCTCCTTTCAGAAAGCCGTCGGCTTATGATGGGCCGCAGTGGGTGATCTTTTGCACACTCCTCGACGCACTGAGAGAATAGGGGACGGTATGACCACCACTCGCACGGCTGAAACACTGCGGTATACCTTCGATGATCGCGACATGCGCTGGTACCAATTGGGAGATTTCGAGCATTTTGTGTTCGCCATGCTTGCTGTTGACCGTGAAAAACTCATCGTCGACTTCCTGCTTAAATTTCCGGCCTACGAGCAGATATTCCTGCATCGACACTTGGCCCTCACCAACACCTTTGTCGTGCAGGGCGAGCACCGACTGTACGAGCCCAACGGCTCTCTCATGGAGATTCGCCCCGTGGGCAGTTATACCTCTAGCCCGCCGGGCGACCCGCATCGCGAGGGAGCCGGTGACGGCGGTGGGGTCGTCTTCTATAGCGTGCGGGGCAAGGACGGCGTGTTATTCGAGGGACTGGAAGACGACCTCAGTGTCAACGTTACGCTCAGCCTGGAGGATTTTGCCGCTGCCCACGAAGAGCAGAAAAGGGCACGGCAAAAAAGGTTTCAAAGCCTGTCCCACAAGCACTGAGAGCTTGCGATGGGACAGGTGACGGAATTTGGGATGAACTTTCGGCACCTGCCGGCCCGGGAACGTATGGCGCCCCGCCCGACAGGCGGAAGCCGATGGCTTTGGGACCTATTGGGGGACCGGAAGATTATGTGCACCGTGCCTGCCCGGCCAGGGGCGTCTATAGAGACGCTGCGCCATCGCTCCTCCCTTTGCCGTGCCCCGCGCATCTGCCGGGTTGCCGCACATTCTGCCCCGCCCGGCTCAAAGTCTTGAGCATGACCACGTGGGCTGAAATGCAAGCGTATGGGCCGCCCAGTCTCGGTACCAACCCATCCCATCCACGCTGAGCGTCATCGTGTGGGTGACAGGAGCGAAGAGTCCGATTGAACACGGTGCGTCGACCTTTGATTTCGCTCCGCCGCGCTCAGGCCGAACGGAGAGGGTGTCCAAACGTTTTTCGTTTGGATCTGGCTGAACTGTGGCTGTATGTGGTGACAAAGCAAAACCGCAATGTTGAAATGCGGTTCTCGTTTTTGTACGCTTGCCTCTTGGATTCCCCCGAACTATCGCTGCTACAACCTCACGACGTCTCTCCGGTCGGCCACCTCCATCAGCAAGCGGACACGCCCGTTCTCCTTGTCTGCGAGCACGCAGGAAACGCGATACCCTCACGACTCGGCACACTCGGACTCTTGCCGGTTGAACGGAGGAGCCATATTGGCTGGGACATCGGAGCGTTTGCAGTTGCGCGGAGGATCGCGCATGCTCTTCCGGGAGAACTCCTGTATCAAAACTACTCCCGCTTAGTGGTGGATTGCAATCGACCGCAGGGGGTGCCGGATCTGATACCCGAAGTCTCGGCAGGAGTCCGCGTGCCGGGCAATAGGCATCTGTTAGACGGGCAGCGAGAGCAACGGGTACGCGAGATTTGGCAACCCTTCGATGACAGCATCAAGCGGACCCTTGACGACCGGGAGCATCGAGCGGTGCCGACTGTTTTGGTGTGTATCCATAGTTTTACCCCCAGGCTGAACGGAGTCGACCGACCCTGGCATCTGGGGCTGTTGTTCAATCGCGATGACGCGTTGGCGACCCCGCTGGCCCAGCACCTGCGCGTAGAAGCACCCGAGGCCGTCATCGGTATGAACGAACCCTATATTGTAGCCGATGGTGAGGACCATACTATTCCGAGGTTCGGTGAGGCACGCGGCATCCCCCACGTGCTGATCGAAATACGGAACGATCTTATTTGCAACACAGCGGGACGGGCACGCTGGGGGCGGATATTAACCCACTCGCTTCGGCGTTGTCTTGAGGAGCTACGGCTATGCGCATGAGGCGTGACCCTGTAGCCAGTATGGGGGATGTGCAGCTTGCGGGCTACGGCTATGCGCATGAGGCGTGACCTGCCGCTCCGCAGGAGCGAGTCGGCCTTTCTCGTCATCGACGTACAAAACTACTGTGCTCATCCAGACGGAGGAGAAGTCCGTTCGATGCCGAAAGCACAGCAAGCCGAACGCGACTTCTTCTTTGCCGCCCTCAAATCGACCGTCAAGAACATTGTCCGTCTACAGCACTGCTGCCGCGCCTCCGGCATAGAGGTGATGTTCTGCGTGATCGAAAACCTGACGCAAGACGGGCGGGACCGCGGCCTTGACTACAAGATTACCGGCTTTAACGTCCCGAAGGGCTCCTGGGACGCCCAAGTCCTTGATGAAATTGCTCCTGTGGGTGATGAGATTGTCATCAGCAAGACGGCCTCGAGTGTGTTCAATTCCACCAATATCGATTATGTGCTGCGTGCGCTCGGAGTCAAACAATTAGTGATTGCTGGGGTCGCAACCGACCAATGCGTGGAGAGCGCCATCCGTGACGCCTGCGATCTGGGCTATCTGGTCACCATGGTCACCGACGCCTGCGCCACCTACTCAGCCGCCCGACAGCAAGCCAGCGAGCAGGCGACCGAGGGCTATTGTCGGCAAATCGTGACAGCGGACCTGATTGCCGAAATTGTGCACATCAGTACGGACCTCAATGATTAGCGAAGATATCATCATGGTCGTCTGTGCGGATTTGGCGAACCAGGTGCGTGGTAAGGGTTTTCCTGCCAGCGAGAGAGAAGCGCGGCTCCTGCGAGGTGTCGGTTGGGTCCCGACTAATAGCCTAATCACCTGTTTCAACACGATTGCGGATGGTCCTTTCGGATCCCTCGGCGACCTGTTGCTCATTCCGGACGAGTGCGCGGAAGTGCGGGCTGCTTTCGATGACGGCAGCGCTCCAGAGCATTTCATGCTTGGGGATATTCGGACTTTGGACGGCGCGCCCTGGGATTTTTGTCCACGGTCAATCTTACGAAGTGCCTTGGCCGACCTACTCGCTGAAGCAGGCTTGCAAATGAAAGTAGCCTTTGAACACGAGTTCTGGAGCGTTGCTGGCGAGGCAGTCCCCTGGTCGAGTTTCAGTTTAGGGAATTTCAGGCACAGCGCAGCGTTCGGACGGACGCTGCTCGCTGCCCTGCGGTCAGCCGGCCTCGCTCCCGACACCTTCTTACCGGAATACGGTCGGGATCAATATGAGATCACGGTTGCACCTAGCATGGGCCTCCGTGCTGCCGATGAGTGCGTTATTGTCAGGGAAATGGTCCGGGCCGTCGCCCAAAGAACGGGCCGCCGGGTGAGCTTTTCTCCGGTTGTGAATGCGGGGACCGGAAATGGACTTCATATCCATATCAGTCTCCTTGATCGGGACGGTGTTTCCTGTACCTACGATGCCAAGCGTCCGGCGCGCCTAAGTCGCGTGGCCGGGAGCTTCTTTGGCGGGATTCGGAAATACCTGCCCAGCCTGCTGGCGCTAACGGCGTCCTGCGGGGTGTCGTATGAGCGGTTGCAGCCGCATCGGTGGAGTGCAGCTTTCAATAATTTTGCCGAGAATGACCGCGAGGCCGCGCTGCGCCTGTGTCCGGTGATTGGACTCGAAGGGTTCAACGCGGAGTCGCAATTCCATGTGGAATACCGAGCCGCGGACGCAACCGCCAACCCCCATTTGCAACTCGCCGTTCTGGCCCGCGCCGGCTTACAAGGGATTCGGGACAAGGAGCCGGCACCAATCCCGACGACGGGAGACCTCAGTCTGCTGACGGCCGACCAATTGGCGGAAATCGATGTTGTCAGGCTGCCGTCCGACTTGCCGTCTGCCCTCGACCTGCTCGGGAACGAGCAACTGCTGCGCTCATGGTTTCCAGGGAAATTCATAGATGTGTTTGTAGCTCACAAGGCGGGGGAGATCGCCTTTCTCCAGGACAAAGATCCAGCCGACATCAGGCGTATGTATGCAGAGGTGTACTAGCCGCACACCAGAGAGGAGCGGACGATGAAGATCGGTCTTGGACCATATGGAATGCAAGCCCCGCCGGCGAGCGGGTTCAGCCACGTTCAGCTCTACCGCGAGATGCTGGAGCAGACCGAGGTTGCCGAGGAGTTGGGCTATGATTCGGTCTGGCTCACCGAGCATCATTTTCTTCCGGACGGTTATCTCCCGGCACTGCTGGCCTGTGCCGCGGGCATGGCGACGCGAACGAGTCGCATCAGAATTGGTCTCGGCGTGATCCTGCTACCCCTCTATGATCCGATTCACCTAGCCGAAGAAGCGGCGGTGGTCGACCTGCTGTCGGAGGGGCGTTTGATCTTCGGTATTGCCCCAGGATACCGGCCCGAGGAATTCGCCGGATTTCGTATCCCCCGCGAGAAACGCGGTGCGCGCATGGAAGAAATCATGAACATCCTCATTCGGGCCTGGACCCAGGAGCGCTTCTCGTTTGAGGGAAAATTTTATTCCTACACGGATATGGCCGTGACACCCAAGCCAGTCCAAAAACCTCATCCGCCCATCTGGATAGGCGCCTCCATTAGAGAGGGCGTACGTCGAGTGGCCAGATACGGCCTGCCGCTCCTGGCCTCCCCCCGCCACCGCCTCGAAGAGCTCGAGGACCATTACGCCACGTACCAGGGCTTTTGCGACACGCTTGGCACCCAGGGCCGACTCAGGCCCGTCATGCGAGACGTGTATGTGGCGGAGACGACCGCCCAAGCGGAAGCAGAGGCCAGAGAGCACGTGGTGTATATTCACCGCGAATGGTATGGTGCCTGGTCGCAGTGGCGTCCGTTTACCAACGACCGGGGCACACGGGTGGCCGACAAGTCCGAGGTGCAGTTTGAGGAAATTCGGGGTCGCTTTATCATCGGGGACCCGGATAGCGTGAGCCGGGAAATCGAGCAATATCGGCAGAAGCTCGGGATGGATTATCTGATTGCACGGATGCAGTTTCCCGGTCTGGCGCACGATAAGGCGCTCGGCTCAATGCGTTTGTTTGCCAAGGAAGTCCTGCCGCGCTTTGCGGACCGCTGACGGGGGCGGACGACTCGGAGAGAGCCGATGGCTTCATTTTTTACGGTGGACGACGCTTTGGATGCGCCAGCCAGGACCTGTCGAAGGAGCAGCATGGGGGTGGTGACCTAGACCCGCCGCCGGCTCCTGGTACAGGGCGGTCTGGCCGGGTCGGCTCTTTGGCTGGCTAGCGCTCAGGCTCCGCCGACTCTCTTTGCCGGCTCGTCGCCACCGCCAGACCAATCACCGCACCAGAGATTGTATCATCGAGGCGCCGTGGGGACTGGTTTTTCGCGAAGGCTACCTTGCGCTTCTATCGGCCTGCTCGCTCCGAGTTCGGGATCGTATCGAGTAGGCTAAAAGCATCTGGCTCCGAGGCGACACGTCGTGGCTCCGAGTCTGTGGCCAACTCCCGCCGCCGGGATTCGTTGCAGGTCACATCCATGCCTGTTCAGCTACCCCGACCCGCGGGATTATTGAGAGCGGCGGTCCTACGCCCGACCGCTCGAACTGGTGGATTGCCGCTCGCACTTCCTCCTCATTCAGAGGAACGAAAACCTCGCTTCTCGTGGTGGTGCGCTCGGTCATGCCCATGATCAGACGATTCCGTACGAACGGCCTCGGATATTCGACCGCCAGATTTAATGAGTCCTTTACTTTTGCACCATACCGGCAGTAAATACAAACCGGCCTCGTGACCCCGCGTGGCCATATGGCCCACTTTCGGACCATTCATTCGGATGGCCGCATTTGTCGCGGCCGCCGATCCCTATATCTCAAGCATCCGGTCCAGCGCACGTGATGTGGCCTGCGTACAATCAGCCAACGCATCGTCCTACATTACGAGGTCGGGTCTGGAAGCCCTCCGGACGCACGCCGGTCGGGCTGCCGAGTGGGACGCCCCTGCAGAGTCGAGGGCTGGCCGTGGGCCTATACCCGTGGGCTCGGAGGTGATAGGGAGGATAGTTCTGGAGCGACAAGGAGGAATCATGGCACTGGAGATACAACCTCTGGCGGCACCGCTCGGCGCGCTGGTGTATGGATGGAACCCCAAGGCGGAACTCAGCGCTCAGGACCATGGCGATATTCTGCGGGGTCTGCGGCAATATCAGGTATTGGTGTTTCGAGGGCATGAACGGCCGAGCGACCGTGAGTTGGTGCAATTTGCGCATCATTTTGGCGATTTGGTAAAAGGATCGGAATGGTTCGGTGATATCGGAGAGTATGCCGAAATCTTGCCGGTGAATAATCTATTTGATGACGACGGTGTACCCATGGGCACGGGCGGTTCAGCCTCTCTGGAGTGGCACGCCGATTACTCCTACGTCTCCACGGTCGGGAAGGAGAGCTTCCTGGAAGCTTCTCAACTCCCCGCTTCAGCCCCGCAGACCTGTTTTTGCAGTCAATATGTCGCTCTGGAGACGCTGCCGCGTAAGACCGTAGACATGCTGCGACCACTGCGCGCCTTTCACAGCATCGGCTATATCTCTGCGGAAAAGTCCGAGTCGGCCAAGCCGGCAAAAAAGTCCGGGCAGGACGCAGCCTACCGCGCTACCCGTAACGAGTTGCGGGAAGGATTTCTCGCCAAAAAAGCGCGCAACGAGAAGGCCGGCCTCAAGCGTCCTCGTATTCCAGAGGCTGAACATCCGGTTGTTCTTCACCATCCGGACTCGGGCCGGGAAATTCTCTACGTCAATCCCGGGATTACGCGGTATATCGTGGGTATGCCCCGAGACGAGAGTGACGCCCTACTCAAGGATCTCCATGCTCACTCAACCCGCTCGTCTGCGGTCTACGCCCACGACTGGCAACTGGGCGATATGATCGTGTTCGATACGTTGGGCACCCTGCACCGGCGTGATGCCTGGGACTCGACGGAACGGCGCGTCATGCGTCAGCTGAGCACCCTGTGGGACCCGTCTGAAGCCGCTGGAGCCGCGGCGGCATAGTGCCCGCTAGGCGCAGCGGCTCCACACGTTTTACTTGATACCCTCACCACTGGGGTCGTCGATAATGAACCGCCACGTCCCGTCTGCCTGCCTACGGACCACCTCTACGCTGTGCAGTGGTGCCGTGATCGGCTTGCCATCCGGCCCAGGACTGGTACTGCTGCCCTTCACCCGTGTAACCGCCACCGTTCCGTCCGTGCTTGTCACCGCCGTAACCGCTTCGACGTTAAACGTGGCCTGGGCGTCCATAAAGCCCTGCATAACCTCGCGGATGGCGTCATGGCCTTTGACTACCTGCTCGGGCGACACCACAAACGTGGCGTCCGATTCATAGAGCGAGATGGCCGTCTCCATGTCGCCGGATTCGAGTGCTTCGAGCAACAACAGGTCACACTCTTCAGGTTTCTGTGCAGGCATATCCGTTTCCTCCTCTGATGAGAGTTGCAATCTCGGACTGTCTTAGGTCGCACTGTCGGGCCGGTCCCCTTCGTAATACGGTGACCGTCCCGGCTTGTCCTTAAGGTGGACGAAGACCTTATGCGAAAACCACTCGGTATACTCCCTGACCGTTACCGGCCGGTACTGGGGCGGATGGTCCGCGCCGCAGCAGGTCTCCACACACTCAATCAGCGTGTCTGGGCTGGGGCTGTAGAAGAACGGAATCGCGTACCGGTCGCGACCTGATCGGTTGATAGCTCGGTGAAACGTCGCGCGAAACCGGCCGTTGCTCCACAGACGAAGAATCTCGCCCGCGTTGACCAGAAAGGTCTCGGGCAGCGCTGGTGCCTGAATCCATTTTTTCTCCGAGGTCCGCAACTCCAGACCGGGCACCTCGGATTGGGCCAAAAACGTAATAAAGTCACCGTCGATATGCGGCGAGGCATTAAACTGATTGTCCTCGCAGGCAGTGCCGGGATAGTGAGACAAGCGCAGGATGCCCATCGGTTGCGAGTGCAGAAATGCGTCGTCAAAGAAATGCTCGGGGAGACCCAGGGCGGCAGCGTACACCGGCAGCAGGCGCAGGCTGAGTGTTTCCATGGCATCAAAATACTCGATCAGAGTCTCCCGAAAGCCGGGCAAATCCGCTGGCCATTGATTGCCGCCCTGATAGAGTGGGTTGGGCGATTTGCTGCCCCCGTGCCTAGCCCGGACCTCACGTCCGATGAAGAACGCCTCGCCAATATCCGGCTTGCGGGACAGTTCGTCCTGATTATACTTGGGCTGCTGAAGCCCCTGCGGCATATAGCCGATGCCTGTGCTATCGACCCTGACGCTCAGCTTGCGTTCGGGCGGCAGGGCATGAAAACGGACGTTTTCGGCGAACACCCGGTCGACCAGTTCCTGGGGTACGCCGTGATTTTTAATGAAAAAGAAACCGATGTCCTCTAGCGCCTGACAGACCTGTCGACCTAGGTGGGCCAGCGCGTCGGGCTCTCCGGCCAGAAACGGTTCGAGATCCAAGACCGGGATAACATCTTGAGCGCTCACCGGGCAGGATTCTTTCACCAAGACATGGTCCGCGTGCACTTTGCTCATAGTTCCCCCCTCACCGAACATCGCTCCAAGCATACATAACCAGCCCGCCGGGAAGCAAGAACAAAGTCGGGGGAGGAGCGGCTGGATTAGTGAAGGGCTGGAACGGCTCGGTCATTAGCTCGGATACGCCGCAACCCTATGGCGCAACCTTGGGAGTCGCTCAGGGCCTCGGACGCTGGGGATCTGGGCCGGTCTGACGCCCGGCGCCAAAGCGGGCACCTGTATACGGTTGATATCACGGGGTTCCTGACCGGCAGCGGCGTCGTGCCGCCCGAACCGCTCAACAATCTGCTGCATGCGCATGGCCGGAGTGGGCGGGATGTTGTGGGTGACGGAGAACGCCAGGTTTTTCACAGTCAGTCCGTGAGTGATGGCCGCACGGATGCAGCACCAAGGTGGAGCCGTTGTCCAAAAAAATCCGGGTACCACTGCCCGCTGAGAAACGGTTCACCTGGGGTCACATCTTCAGGCAGTCTTGTACGCCCCAAGTCAAATCTAGCTCGACGCACTAGGGCTTGTGCCCACTATCGCAAGGCATCAATGATGAGGGCGAAGGCGCTGCATCCGAGGAAGAGCGCGTCGCGCTGCTCGAAGCGCGAGCAGAGGCGGCGGCATCCCTGCAATCGACGCCACACCCGCGCGCTTGCGGTGCGCCGCGTGGACAGCTCCCGGGCAGACGCCCAAGGGCTCACCCGGGTGCGCCGCGGCGGCCCCACGGGCGCCTACCCCAGTGCCACGGCCCAGGGCCGCGTCTGGGCGCCCGCGGACGCCCGGGCCCTCAGCACCGCGGGAGGAGCGGGGGGCGGACCCAGGCGAGGCAGCAATTGGCGGCCCGCCGGGGCGGCGGGGGCGGGTCCGGGCGAGCGCCGGGCGATCGTCCGCGGCAACCAGATGCATCGTGGGGGTCCACCCGCCTCGGGAGCGGCCGAGGGATGGAGGACCGGTTGTGTGCGCGCCCCCGGGCCGGCGGGAGGGACCTGGACGAGGGGGCGGGCGAGCGACCGGGCCGCCCGCGTGAGGCGCCCGCTCTGTTCCCGGTGCAAATCGCGCAGACCCGGGCGAGCCCCCCGGTTTGCGACCCGCGGGACAGCCGGGGGGAGAGGGGGGGGCCAGGTGCCAAAGCGGGCCGGCAACCCGCGCCCTGTGCCGCCCTGCTCGGCAACAGACAAGAGGGCGGGGAGCACGGGGCGAGGGGCGAGGCGGACCGGGCCGCGCGGCACCGGGAGAGGAGGCGCGATCCGGGCGTATGGAGCTTGCGTGCGTTCCCTACAGCCAGGAGACCAGCATCATGCAGAATCATCCACATGAGTGTGCACAGGTCCTAGTGGTTGGTGAACGTTCCTGAAGGGGCCGGACCGGGGAAGGTGGCGCCGTGGCTCGACACGGTTGCGATTCGAGCCGTTATGGACGGTGTTTGATACAGAGGCCGGGGCTGCACGGAATATCATCCTGGGTCTCACGTTCAAGTGGAAGACTCGGTACCAGCGACACATGACTCTCGACATGAGTGCGGGAGACCTGAATACCAATCGAGCCCCTGTCTCAGGGACTGTGTTTGAGGCATATTTGTGTAGTATCCCGCACTACCCGGATGCGCCTGCTAACCCCATGATCTATAATAGCCAACGGTTGGGCAAGAAACCTTTCCACTGAAGCTTCCGCCTGCTGGGCTGTGCAGAGAGTGTGTATCCGCTCCCTACCGCTTGACAGTCCCGGCCATCGACTACGCTTGCGAGTGCCAAAACAGGCAGCGGCGCATGGATGGAACAGGTGGAGCGTGATCCTGTCCCATACGATACGAGAGGAAAAACTTATGACAACAGAGATAGCCTTGATCGTCGGAGGCGGTCCGGGAGTCAGCGCGAGTTGCGCCCGGCTCTTTTCCCGCGAGGACATGCAGGTGGCCATTGCGGCACGCACCCCGAATAAACCCGCACTGAAGAGACTGGAGAGCGAGTATGGCGTGCGGTGCTATGCGTGTGATGCGCGGGAACCTGAAGCGGTGGCAGCGCTGTTCCAAGCGGTGCACGCCGACCTCGGACGGCCCAGGCTGGTCGTGCACAATATCGACGGACGAACCCCGGACATTTTCCGCAAAGACCTCGCGGAGGCCGACCCTGGCCTGGTACTCGACACCCTTATGAACTCCGCATATAGCGCCTTCCTTGTGGGCCAACAGGCGGCAAAAAGCATGCTGGCCCGCCCGCCCGGTGCCAGCGGCCACCGGGGGACCATTATCTTCACCAACGCCAGCGCGGCCTTTAAGGGCTATCCGCGCAGCGGCGCATTTGCCATGGCCTGTCACGGCAAATCGGGTCTGGCCGAGAGCATGGCCAGAGAACTTATGCCCAAGGGCATCCATATAGCCCACATACCGATTGACGCCGCTATCGGCTGGACCCAGGAAGACGGCAGCCGCTGGCACCGCTTGGCCGGTACAACGGTCGACGACAATATGGCAGACCCGGACTGTATCGCCGAGACCTATCTGCAACTCCACCGTCAGCCCCGTTCGACCTGGGCTTTCGAGGTGGTGCTACGGCCGTGGGTTGAAACGTGGTAGCCCGACCCTATACCCTGCGGCGGACACCCAACCGAAAAGGAGCTACACCATAATGACTCGAAATGTCTCAGCAGATTTCCCCTATGCTGCCCGGTATGTGGATGTGCACGGTTCGCGGATTCACTACGTAGAGGAAGGCCACGGCGACCCGATTTTATTTCTCCACGGCAATCCGACCTCTTCGTATCTGTGGCGGAACATCATGCCCCATCTGCACGCCCACGGGCGCTGTATTGCCATGGACCTGATCGGCATGGGGAAGTCCGACAAACCCGATCTGGAATATTCCTTTTTCGATCATGTCAAATATGTAGAAGGTTTTATCGAGAGGCTGAACTTGCGGCGGCTCACCCTCGTCGTCCACGACTGGGGTTCGGCCTTGGGCTTTCACTATGCCAGCCGCAACGAGGCCAACGTGAAAGCGCTGGCCTTCATGGAAGCGTTGCTTACGCCCATCCCGAGTTGGGACGCCTTTCCCCAGGATTTGCGGCAAACCTTTCAGGCCTTCCGGACGCCGGAGGTAGGCTGGGAAATGATTGTCAACCAGCATATGTTTGTCGAGCAGATCTTACCCGGCGCAATCGTCCGGCCCCTGGCCCAAGCCGAAATGGACCACTACCGCGCCCCCTATACCGACCCGGCGAGCCGCAAGCCGCTCTGGCGTTGGCCGAACGAGATCCCGATTGCCGGGCAACCGGTCAATGTGGTAGCCGCGGTAGAAGCGTATAGCCACAAGCTTCAGCAGTCCCCGCTCCCCAAATTGCTCTTCTGCTCCACCCCAGGCGCACTGATCACCGCTCCCGGGGTAGAATGGTGCCGTCAGCATCTCTCGAATCTCAAGGTCGTCGATATCGGGCCGGGCATTCACTTTGTTCAAGAAGACAACCCGCATCTCATCGGGACAGAGTTGGCAACCTGGTACGGCGATTTGTAAGTCCATCATTTCCAAACAAGGAGAACAGTATGAAATTCGGTGTTGTGATGTTCGCCACGGATTACGCCATCCGTCCCGACGATTTTGCCAAGGAGTGTGAAGACCGTGGCTTTGAGTCGGTCTGGTATCCAGAGCATACCCATATTCCGGCCAGCCGGCGCAGCCCGTGGCCGGGCGGCGGGGAGTTGCCCAGGGATTACTGGCATACCCACGATTTGTTCTCGTCGCTGATGGCCGCCGCGGCCGCCACGACAACTCTCAATGTCGGCAGCGGCATCTGCCTGGTGCAGGAGCACGACCCAATCAAGCTGGCCAAGGAAGTGGCTACGGTAGACCGGCTCTCGAACGGCCGCCTGTTGTTCGGTATTGGCGGCGGTTGGAATGCCGAGGAAATGGAAAACCACGGCACGCCCTTTGATAGGCGCTGGAAGATTCTGAGAGAAAAAATCGAGGCCATGAAGGCGATCTGGACGGAAGAGGAAGCCGAGTATCACGGGGAGTTTGTGAACTTCGATCCAATCTGGTCTTATCCCAAGCCGCTGCAGAGACCCCATCCTCCCATTCTGCTAGGGGCTCACACCCCGGGAGGCTTGAATCGGGTCGTCAACTACTGCGATGGCTGGATTCCGATCGGGCCACGAATTCCAGATCTCAAGGGCTGGATCGGCGATATGCACGCACGAGCCGAGAAGTTCGGTCGTCAGCCCTCGGACTTGGCCGTCTCGGCGTTTATGGCCCCTGCCGAGGAAGCAGTTATCAGTCAGTATGAGGAATTGGGGATCGAACGCTCAATCTTCGCTGTCCCGTCCGAGAGCCGAGACAAGGTCCTACCGATTCTGGACAGGTACGCCGCGTTTATGTCGAGTATGAGCTAGACGAACCCCCTTTCAGGAGGAAGAAGGTATGATAGATTTACACTACTGGCCCACCCCGAACGGCAAGAAAGTCACCATTCTGCTGGAAGAGTGCGGCATGCCGTACAATACGATCCCGTGCAATATCGCCCGGGGGGATCAGTTCACGGACGATTTTCTCAGAATCTGCCCCAATAATCGGATGCCGGCCATGGTGGACCACGAGCCGCTCGGCGGGGGCGAGCCGATCAGTATTTTCGAGTCCGGGGCGATGATGATGTATATCGCCGAGAAGGCCGGGCGGTTTTATCCCCAAGATGTCCGCGGGCGCTACGAAGTGAATCAGTGGTTGATGTGGCAGATGGCCAACCAGGGGCCCAAGAGTGGAGAGTGTGGACATTTTCGCCGCCTAGGCGACGAGCAGGGCGACCAGACCTATGCGGTCCGGCGTTTTACGGATGAGGTCAATCGTTTGTTCGGCGTGCTCAACAATCAGTTATACCGCCTGCCCTATCTGGCCGGGAACGAGTATACCATCGCCGATATGATTTGTTACCCCTGGACGGTCAACTGGAAAGCCCAAGGCCAGGACATCGACGAGTTCAAATACTTCAAGCGCTGGTTTGAGAAACTCTCGGAGCGCGAGGGCGTCAAAAAGGGCATGGCCGTTGGCAACGAACTCGGGTTTGACGTCTCCAAGCTCTCACAGGAAGAGAAAGACCAACTGCGCAAAATGCTCTACAATCAACGCGCCCGTCCCGTCCCGGAGTAGTTGATGTGTCGGGTGAGGCGACGCTCTCCCAGGCCGCATCTTCGACGCTGATAGAGGAGCAAACATAAGCCTCCGAGTATCCCCTCGGGGGCTCGCCGTATTCGGATCATTCCAGGGCGACAATCCGGATTTTTACTGCCCCAGCGACCGTACTGCTCTCACACTTCTACTCCGATCGCCTTTTCATCGTGCGATTGCCACTATGAACTTATACCAACGGTCGTTGATTGGAACCGATGGCAGAGCCCTCCCTCCGTCGCCTAGCCCCCGAGTCGGGGCCTCGCCCCGAAAGGGGGAACCTCCGCCGAGAGAGACTTATCGGTTCTTACCCAGGGCCGCTGGTATTAGTGGCTGATACGCACATCTTCCTTGCTATCTGCACTGAACGAGTTGCAAAAGGGGGCACCTCATAGATAGTCACGTCGGACGCGGTTCCGAGTGCCCCGGAAATATTGCCCTATGAAATCGGCAACGCTCTTTCTGCGATGACCAGGCGCGGGCGAATTTCCAATGTTGAAGCCTTGGTCGCTGAAAAGGCCGCAAATCTTAGTTCTGGTCAGGCTAGGGTCTGTTACCACTCTCGCAACGCATCAATGATGAGGGCGAAGGCGATGCATCCGAGGACTAGCCCGTCGCGTTGCCCGCATCGCGAGCAGAGGCGGCGGCATCCCGGCAACCGACACCACACCCGCGCGATTGCGGTGCGCCGCGTGGACAGCTCCCGGTCCTACTCCCAAGGTCTCACCCGACTTCGCCGCGGCGGCCCCCCGGACTCCTTCCCCCCGCGCCACGGCCGGGGGCCGAGGCTGGGCGCCCTCGTCCGCTCGGTCCATCATCACCGCGGGAGGAGCGGGGGGCGGGCCCGGGGGAGCGCGAGCAGACGAGCGCCGGGTGCGCCTCCGCGGCGCCCCTAGGCATCGTGGGGACCCGCCGCCTCGGGAGCGGCCGAGGGAGGGGGGCCGGTTGTGTAAGCGCCCCCGGTTCCGGCGGGAGGGACTTTGACGAGGGGGCGGGCTAGCGACCGGGCCGCCCGCTTGAGGCGCACGAGCTGTTCGTGGTGCCGAGGCGCAAAGCCCCGGGCGCGGACACTGGGTGGCGACCAGCGGTGCAGCCGGGGAGGGGGGCTAGGTGCCCAACCGGGGCGGGCACCCGCGCCCTGTGCCGCCCTGCGCGGCGACAGCCCAGCGAGCGGCGCGCCCGGGGCGAGGGGAGAGGCGGACCGGGCCGCGCGGCCCCGGGAGAGGGGGCGCGAGCCGGGCGGAGTGAGCTGGCGGGAGGTCCATCCACCGAGGAGACCATCATCATGCTCATGAGTGGGAACAGGCCCTAGGGCGAGCCAGCCTTCATCGACGATGATGAGGGTCGGCGCCCCGTCGAGCCGGTCTTCGATACGGTGGAAAAGAGAGGCGAGCACGGCGGGCGCGGCTTTGGTGCCGATCAGCCCTTCCGTCTCGAACGCCTGAACTGACGCCGTGCCAAGATGTTCGGCTTCGGCGTCGAGCAACCGGCCCCAGGTATCACCGATGCAGTACGGGCGGAGCGCCTGCTTGAGGTCGTTGGACTGCAAGAGGACACAAAGGCCGGTAACGGTGCGTTCCTCGACCGGAGCAGAGGCGAGCGAGCTCAGGGCCGTCCAGAGATGTTCTTTCACCTCCGGGGTGATGGCGACGCTCTCGCAGGCGAGGACCGCGCCGATCCAGTCGGCAGCCCATGCGCGTTCGGCCGCCCATCGACACGGGAAAGCGGCTGAAGGCTGACTGAGGAATCCGATCCGTCCGTCAGACCGCCGCCGGGATCGTGCCAGTCGCCCCGCATGGCGAGCGCCGCCGGCGCGGACCGAGCCACCGAAGTCGCAGGCGAAGATCAGTGCGTTCCGGTAACAGCGGAACTGCAAGGCCATCAGCGCCAGCAGGACCGACTTGCCCGCGCCGGTCGGGCCAACGACGAGCGTATGGTCGACATCGCCGACATGGAGGGAAAACCGGAACGGGGTCGAGCCTTCGGCCTTGCCGAACAGCAGTGGGGGCGCTGCAAAATGCTCGTCCCGTTCCGGCCCCGCCCACACCGCCGACAGCGGGATCATGTGGGCGAGATTGAGCGTGGAAATTGGTGGCTGCCGGACATTGGCGTAGACATGACTTGGCAAAGAACCAAGCCAGGCATCCACGGCATTGATAGTCTCGGCCATCGCCGTGAAATCACGGCCTTGGATGACCTTCTCGACCAGCCGCAGCTTCTCGTCGGCGATGCGGGGATCCTTGTCCCACACCGTCACCGTCGCGGTGACATAGGCGATGCCGGCATAATGCGCGCCGGCTTCTTCAAAGTTGGCCTTGTGCTCGGCATCGACCAGTGCGGATGCTGCATCGGGAAAGCGGCTGTCGGGGTAGCTGTTCGACGGATGGCGCTGCGCCTCCACGAAGGTCGCCCAGCCCGAACCCAAACGGCGGAAAGCGTTGTTCAACCGGCCGACAACGGCGACTAGTTCAGCGGGCACGGCGGAATCCGGATCGGGACCCCGAAACCGCGCGGTGTGCTGGAAGCTGCCGTCCTTGTTGAGCGCGATGCCGGGACCGGCCAGCGCCGCCCAAGGCGGGAAGTCGGCAAGCCGGGCGTTCTTGCGACCCCGACAAAGAGCGGGTCACGCTTCGCTGCCCAAACCGCCGCGAAATGGCCGATGAGCCAGAGCCGCAGTCCAAGGCCCACCGCGCCAGCCAGTGTGCCATTCAGGATCGCGATGGCGCGCGGCGCGCCGCCGAGCAGGATTGGCTCGCTCAGCGCCCGGTGGACCGGCACGGTGAAGCCCGGGACCTCGTCACCCGCCGTTATCATCAGACCAGCGCTCCACCGCCAAAGGAGAAGAACGACAGGAAGAAGCTTGATGCGGCGAAGGCGATCGACAGACCAAACACGATCTGGAGTAAGCGCCAGAATCCGCCTGATGTATCGCCGAAGGCCAGCGTCAGGCCGATTGTGATAATTATGGTGACGGCGATGATCTTGGCGACCGGCCCTTCAATCGACTGGAGGATGGATTGCAGTGGCGCTTCCCACGGCATGGACGAGCCCGAGGCATGGGCTGGTGCGGCCATAAGGATGCTGACGATGGCAACTGAGGCCGGCAGGATGAGTTGATGGCACATCGTGCGTCGGCGCTGGATCATGGACGATCTCCTTCGGGATTGAGGCAGAGGGGACGAGGGATGGAAGCCGCATCGCCGTCGCCCTCCGTGACGGCGGGCAGGGCGCAGTAATTGCCGTCTGGGCCGAGGCCCTCGACACGGGCGAGTTCGGAAAGGCGTCGCGCGGGGCCGCGGCCGAAGAGCACGGCGACGAGATCAATCGTCTCGGCGATCAGCGCGCGGGACGGTGACGACGGCTTCCTGGATGAGCTGCCCCATCCGCTGCAGCGCGCCGATGGCGCCGCCGGCGTGGATGGGGCCGACGCTGCCGGGATGGCCGGTGCCCCATGCCTTCAACAGGTCGAGCGCTCCTGCGCCGCGCACCTCGCCGACCGGGATGCGGTCGGGACGCAGGCGCAGCGAGGACCGCACGAGATCGGAGAGCGAGGCGATGCCATCCTTCGTCCGCATTGCGACGAGATTGGGCGCGGCGCATTGCAACTCGCGTGTATCCTCAACGATGACGATGCGACCGGCAGTCTTCGCCACCTCGGCCGGCAGCGCACTGGTCGGCGTCGTCTTGGGTCAGCGTCGTCTTGCCGATCGAGGTGCCGCTGGCGACGAGGGTGTTGGCGCGGGCGGCGACACCTGTGCGCAGCGCCTCGGCCTGTGCCGCCGACATAATGCCGGCCGTGACATAGTCGTCGAGCGTGAACACAGCCACAGCAGGCTTGCGAATGGCGAAGGCCGGTGCGGTAACGACGGGCGGCAGTAGTCCCTCGAACCGCTCTCCCGTCTCTGGCAGTTCGGCTGAGACGCGAGGCGCTCCCGCATGGACTTCCGCGCCGACATGGTGCGCGACGAGCCGCACGATGCGTTCGCCATCGGCGGGCGACAGCCACTCGCCCGAGTCGGATAGCCCTTCGGAGAGCCGGTCGATCCAGAGGCGTCCGTCCGGGTTCAACATCACCTCAACGACGGAAGTGTCTTCCAGGAACCGGGCAATCGCCGGACCCAGTGCCGTGCGCAGCATCCGCGCGCCGCGTGCGAAGCCTTCCGAATTGTCGGCCATTCGATCCCTATTTCTGCCGGGAGCGAACAAACGCTTTCGGCACGGGGGTGATTAAGAGAGCCAGATTTTTGGCAGGCTCAACAGGTTTTCGTCGTCGTCGGGATGTGGCGTGCAAATACAGGAGAACGGCGGACCTGCTTGCCCCTTGTTTTCGGAGGGCGCCTCATCAAGGAATGGGCAATGGCCGCCTTCGTATATCGCGACACAGCCATCTTGAGAGTCTTACGCCAAGCGACGTTTGGAAAAATATGACCGATATAAACGCTATAAGATCATTTCGAGAAGTTTATAACAGTCATTCACTGAAAATTTGAGGCTTCTGTGCTACGTATCTTTTATATCAGGTATGAAAGCCACTCACGACCGGCATAAGAGGCAAAATTGATGGTTTCGACCATTCGAACCTACTCGCGCGCAACTCAGGAGGCGCTCGTCCTCATGGGCGAGCAGATCAAGCTTGCCCGCAAACAGCGAAAGATGTCCGAAGCGGAGCTTGCGGAACGCATCGGCATTGCCCGCAGCACCTTGCCGATGATCGAGAAGGGAAGCGCCAAGGCGGAAATCGGCCTGGTGTTTGAGGCCGCTCATCTGGTTGGCGTGCCGCTGTTCGTCAGCGAGCCGTCAGCCCTTGCCGTCCAGATTGCCCGCGTCGAGGACAAGCTGGCGCTGCTGCCGCAGTCGATCCGACGCCCGCGCACGGAGGTGAGGGATGACTTCTGAGCGCAAGACAAGCGACCGGCAGAGCACGAGATCGCAGCCACGCGAGGTATATGTCTGGATCTGGTTGCCCGGAAGCACCGAACCTGGCGTCGCGGGTCGACTTACCCGTGAGGGTGACCTTCATGTCTTCAACTACGGCCGATCCTATCTGGAACGCGCTGAGGCGCTCCCGGTCTATCTGCTGGAATTGCCGTTGCAGCGCGGCGCGCTTGTGCCGCAGCCGCCGCTCGACATGGCGGGCGCCTTGCGCGACGGATCGCCCGATGCCTGGGGGCGAAGGGTCATCATCAACCGATTGACGGGGCTGAAGGGCGTTGGCGCGTAAGCGGTCGAGTTCGATGAACTGACCTACATGCTGAATTCTGGCTCGGACCGCATCGGCGCGCTGGATTCTCAGGAGTCGCCGGAGAGCTATGAGCCGCGCGAAGCCGAAAACGCAACGCTTGATTCTCGGCGACGAATGATACCTACGCCGTCGTCAAAGCGGAATATGTGGCCATGCGGCTGGCCTATGTGGCGGCAGGCCTCAACGTCGCGCCCGTCAGGCTGGTCCAGGCCAATGGCAAGGAGGTGCTTCTGGTCAAGCGCTTCGACCGCACCCGTACCGACAAGGGCTGGACTCGGCGGGCCATGGTCTCGGCGCTGACCATGTTTGGCCTGTCCGAAATGCAGGTACGCTATGCCAGCTATCGCGATCTTGCCGACATGATCCGTGCCCGTTTCACTGAACCGAAGGAAACGCTGCGTGAACTGTTCGGACGCATGGTGTTCAACGTACTCGCCGGCAACACTGATGACCACGCCCGCAACCACGCGGCCTTCTGGGACGGCGCGTCGCTCTCGCCAACACCCGCCTACGACATCTGCCCCTAGCCGCGAACCGGTCGCGAAGCCAATCAGGCCATGCTGATCGGAGAGGAGGACCGGCGCAGCCGTCTTGACACTTGCCGTGCCGCGGCTTCCGCTTTCTTGCTGAATGACGACGATGCGCATGCCGTCATTGAAACGCAGGTCGAGGGCATTCGGGCATCGTGGGGCGATGTTTGTGACGAGGCTGAACTCAGCGCGGTTGACCGTGCGTTTCTATGGGAACGGCAGTTTCTGAATGAATATGCTTTTGAGAGATAGAGGTCTCGGGTCTATCAGCCACCCAAAAAGTGCGTCATGCAGCTTTGACCGCGAACCGAGAGAATTGCTGGGAGTGCCGAGCGCGGATCGACAGGATATTGAACGCGCTTTGAAACGTTATTTAGTTCGATCTGGGCGGCGAAATACGCTGCTGAAAACGCAAACATCATCTCTTGACCAGAGCCCAATGTCCCAGCAGCTACTGTTCCCAGTCGGATGGTCGGTGTGGAGGTGTGCCCCCAGAACTCGGTTATTGAGCAAAACGAGCCCAGTCGCCGCCGCACCTCATTTGCGGGCAAGCGGCATCTAGGGTGTACGAAGAGGCTGCTCAGGCCGCTATGCAGACGATCAAAGCCGACATGATCGCCGTCCGCGAGTTGATCGAATACCCAGAGGACGCCGTGCATATCAATCCGTTCGGAAATGGCAAGCGTGTGCAGCGTGCCATCACCAGTCAGTAATCCCCACCCACGCGACTCTGCTATGACGAACGCAAATGTGTCGGGAACCGAAAGCTGGGTGTGCTGCCGATTGACAGCGGTAGCGCGTCGAAGCTCGACGGATGTTAGCTCCTTGATGCGCAGGCCAAGCTGGATAAGGCTGTCGCCAAGTTCGCCAGTGAGTTCTCTCTCGAACAGGAGGTCCGGCGCGGCAAATTCGAACGGCAGGAGAAACGTCTCCTCCAGCAGGTCAGCCCTTTCGAGGTCAATCAGCACAGATGTATCGGAGACGAGTATTGGCACGGGTCAAATCGCCACCTGATCAAGCCGTTTGTCGAGTTCGCGCACGGAAATGCCGAGAAGCTCGGCGGCTCGCGATTCGCCGAGCACTCCTTCGGCAAGGGCGCGGAAGCACAAACGCTCGAAACGACGCGGTTCCTCGACCTCTGGAGCAAGGCTTTCCGGCTCCTCATAAGGAGCTGTACGCCAACCCCGCTCGGTGAAGACTTTGAAGAGTCGGGCGCAGGCAGGTTGGCTAATTATGCCGAGGTCCTTGCAACGATAGGCAATCGCCTGAATACTCACACCGAAGCGCTTTTTCAGGGCGACCAGTTCGCCGATGTTGATGGACGAGCGATGCGCGCCCACTTCCGCACGCAGAACATCAGCAGGCATGAGGAAAGCGCCCGCGAACCGATGCGCGGCCTTCTCCTCATCAACACCATCAGAGGGGGCGATGACCATGTGGCCGAGTTCATGGGCCAGATTGAACCTCTTGCGCTCGGACCACGTACTCCGCTTGACCACGATCACGCGCGCGGCGCTCCGCTCTTTGCGGTGCACTTTGGCGGCAAGGCCATCGACATTGTCGAGATCGAGTGGGAGCACCTTGATCCCGCGCTCCTCCAGAAGCTCGGCGAGCTGAAGAATTGGATCATTGCCGAGACCCCAATCCTCGCGAACGGAGCGGGCGGCGTCCTCTGCGTCGCGAATCTCGGCGACCGGATGTGGAGCGCTACGCGGTTGCTCCCATTCGACACTTCGCATGTGAAGCAGATCTTCAACGGCCAGATAACGTTCCAGCATATGGATGGCGCGCGCTTCCAGAGCAGCCTCCTCCTTAGAAGACGTGCCGACCTTCTTCCGAAAGTCCACGCCCTCCAGCGAAAGCTCATCCTCGCTTAACAGGTATTCCTCCGATACGTGGAGCGCCTTGGCGAGCGCGATCAGCACGCGCGAACTCGGCATATCCTCGTTTCGCTCGTATTTGCCGATGGCCTGCACGGAAACGACCCCATCCATCGCCTCGGCAAGTGCACGCAGAGAGAGACCAGACGCGGATCTCGCGACCTTGAGCTTGTTTCCGATCATGGAGGCCTCCTTGCAGTTCGGTTTCCATGCTTAGGATATAGTGTCAATTTTGTAAACTGGAACCCCATGAAATAATATTAATGAGCTTCCATGTGGACGGGCCAAGTCGGACATCCGACGATTTTGTAAACCGAATGACGCCGATGCGGGGACTGGCCCGTTCCCGATCGTTTCGATCAGCATCAGACCGCAGGAACGATCATGGCTCTTACCGATACCGAGCTTCTCTACTACGACAGCAATGTGCTCCGCCTGCCAGCGGACAAGCGCAAGGAATATCATGCGCAGGTCGATCGACTGATCGACCTGCGCAAAAGCGTCAAGGATAAGACCGAGATCAAGATCACGAAGGTCGTGAAGGTGGGATCTTTTGCCAAATTCACGATCCTGCGAAAGACGACCTACGATCCCGTAGATGTCGGTGTCGTGTCTTACATCTCGGGGCGGGACGCCAGCAAGGAGGCACTCGATAGCCTCAGCACGACAATGCACGAATTGCTAATCAAAATCTACCCGAACAAGTCGGTCGAGGATTTCGAAATCCAGCGGAAGGCCGCCACCGTGACCTTCGTCGGCACGGGTTTGAGCGCCGATATCGTATCGTACCGGTGATCGAGGACGAGAGCCGTCCAGGCTACGGATGGCAGTTCGATATCCACGACGGTTCGAAAATTCAGACCTGTGCGCCGTGCCAGATCCAGTTCGTGCGTGACCGCAAGAATCAGGACAGCGATTTCCGCACCTTGGTCCGCATGGCGAAGAAGTGGCGCAACTATGCGGAGCTCAAGCCGCTCAAGTCTTTTGCCATCAAACTCGTCATGGCTCATGTGCTTGCCATCCAGGGTAAGGATGGCAGCATCGAGCAGCGCTTCCGCAATTTCCTTCTCTACATTGCGCAGAGCGGCCTCAAGGAGCAGATCAGCTTCCCCGAGAACACGCTGCCGCTCGGCACCTTCTCCGACCCGGTGGTGCTCTTCGATCCCGTTTACAGCCTCAATAACGTCACCAGCCGGATTTCCGAGGCTGAGCGGCAGGAGATCGTCGCGGCGGCTCAGGAAGCCTGGGAGACGGTCAACTTCGCGTCGGTCGAAGACGACGATACGGTCTGGAAAGAAGTCTTCGGGCCGGGCTTCAAGGTGGAGGACTGACATGAGCCGGACGAGAACGGCTTCGGCCACCTATACGACGACGGATATCGAGAACGTGGTACGGCGCGTGCGGGCCGATCTCGCGATGATCGCTGACAGCACCGGTGCATGGACTCCACACAAAGCCGCCGACTACGCCCACGATATCGAGGTGCTCGCCAAGGCGGGCTCTCTTGCCTGGGTGGACGTGACCTTGTTGCAATATGGGGTCGAACTGAAGGCCGTTCGCTTCGATGTCGATACCGACCGGGAACTCTGACGACAGGTCGACCCGGCGGGGTCCTCTGGCCACGAGCGAGCGGAGCCAATCTGCGGATAGTGATCAATCATACGGATGCCTATGCCAACGCGGCGCGCGAAGCGATGCAGGGCAAGCTCAAGATCGGCTGGACCACCTCCTATGACGATACTAGGGCCTGTTCCCACTATCGCAAGGCATCAATGATGAGGGCGAAGACGCTGCATCCAAGGAAGAGCATGTCGCGTTGCTCGAAGCGCGAGCAGAGGCGGCGGCATCCCTGCAAGCGACGCAACACCCGCGCGATTGCGTTGCACCGCTTGTCCAGCTCACGGGCAGACGCCCAAGGGCTCACCCGGGTGCGCCGCGGCGGCCCCACGGGCACATACCCCAGTGCCGCGGCCAGGTGCCGCGTCTGGGCGCCCGCGGACGCCCGGTCCCTCAGCACCGCGGGAGGAGCGGGGGGCGGGCCCAGGCGAGTCAGCCACGGGCGGCCCGCTGGGGCGTCGTGGGCGTGCCCGGGCGAGAGCGCGCAGACGAGAGCCGTTCGAGCATCCGCGGCAACCATATGAATCTTGGTGGTCCACCCGCCTCGGGAGCGGCCGAGGGATTGAGGACCGTTTGTTTTTGCGCTCCCGTGCCGTCGGAAGGGACCTTGGCGATGGTGCTGTCGAGCGACAGAGCCTCCAGCTTGATACGCACGATCTGTTCTCGTTGTAGATGCTCGAAGACCCGGTCGAGCACCCCGGTTTTCGACCAGCGGTTCATCCGGGTGTAGATGGTGTGCCAGTTGCCAAATCGGGCCGGCAACCCGCGCCATTTGCCGCCATGCTCGGCAACATACAAGATGGCGTTGAGCACTTGGCGATTGGAGAGGCTGACATTGCCGCGCTGCACCGGGAGATGATGCGCGATCCGATCGTATTGAGCTTGCGTGAGTTCCATACGACCAGGATACCATAATCATGCATAATCATCCACATTAGGGTCTGTTCCCACTATCGCAAGGCATCAATGATGAGGGCGAAGGCGCTGCATCCGAGGAAGAGTACGTGGCGTTGCTCGAAGCGCGAGCAGAGGCGGCGGAACCCCTGCAATCGACGCAACACCCGCGCGATTGCATTGCGCCGCGTGGATAGCTCACGGGCAGACGCCCAAGGGCTCCCCCGGGTGCGCCGCGGCGGCCCCACGGGCGCCTACCCCAGTGCCACGGCCCAGGGCCGGGGCTGGGCGCCCGCGGACGCCCGGTCCCTCAGCACCGCGGGAGGAGCGGGGGCGGGCCCCGGCGAGTCCGCAATTGGCGGCCCGCCGGGGCGGCGGGGACGGGCCCGAGCGAGCGCGCGCAGACGAGCGCCGGGCGATCGTCCGCGGCACCCCTAGGCATCGTGGGGGGCCAGCCGCCTCGGGAGCGGCCGAGGGATGGAGGACCGGTTGTGTGCGCGCCCCCGGGCCGGCGGGCGGGACCTGGACGAGGGGGCGGGCGAGCGACCGGGCCGCCCGCGTGAGGCGCCCGCTCTGTTCCCGGTGCAGATGCGCGCAGACCCGGGCGCGCCCCCCGGGTTGCGACCAGCGGGGCAGCCGGGGGGAGAGGGGGGGGGGGCCAGGGGCCAAAGCGGGCCGGCACCCCGCGCCCGGTGCCGCCCTGCGCGGCGACCGACCAGAGGGCGGGGAGCACGGGGCGAGGGGCGAGGCGGACAGGGCTGCGCGGCACCGGGAGCTGAGGCGCGCTCCGGTCGGATGGAGCTTGCGTGCGTTCCCTACAGCCAGGAGACCAGAATCATGCAGAATCATCCACATGAGTGTGAACAAGCCCTAGCGTCTCGTCCCACTTTTGATTCTTGTGCAAGAAGTGGAAATCCGCAGATTTCACTGAAAGGAGAACCGCTGTGTCGACGAAGCATCCGCCACACCTCGGTAAGGACGGGTGTCCTTCCTGGGTCCGCTCTGATTGAACGTCGCCGAAGGTGTGACGGTGCTTGGCGTCAGTTGCCATACCCTCTCGAACTTGGTGAATGGCCGTGCTCGTATGCCTACCGACATGGCGGGCCGGCTGGGCAAAAGCTATTGGACGGCAATGGAGGCGTGGGTGCGCTCCGTGCGGCCTATGATGCGCAAGCGCGTGGGGAGGAGATCGATGTCGAGCGCGACTCGTGGCGCTCGGCGGCAGGACAGTAGGGACCGAGGGGAAAAGGCGGGCTCCCGCCTATATCACTGGGCGGGAGCCGAGAGAGCGGAAGGAGGCTTAGGCGACCGCTTTTTGGTCTAACTGCTGCAAGCGCGGCATGACCTCAGCCGCGAATAGGCGCATGCTTTGCTCGCTGTCCACATACGGCATGCCGCCGTAGCTGAACACCCCAGTGAAGGCATCGCAACCGATCTTGGAGCGGATCTCAAGGACTTTTTCGAAACACTGGTCCGGCGTGCCCCAGACCTGGAGGTTGAGGAAAAAGTCGGTCACGCTCTCGACACTGCCCATGGCCTCAGACATCTTGCCGTAGTATTCGTAGCCCTTGGTCTTGGCGAAATGGTCACCACCGAAATTGTAATGCTTCATGGCAGACTGCCAGTAGGCACCGATGTAGCGTCGGGCCATCTCTTCGGCGCGGCCGGCATCTTTGTCGCAGAAAACCCAGCCGCCGGCGACCGGTGCCGGTGCCTCTGTCCCATTGGTTTCTCGGTAGATCGTCCGGTACGTGTCTAGCTCTACTGCCACGTCTTCCCACGGCTTCTGGGGAATGATGAGGATGCCGACACCCAAACGGGCCATGATCTCGGATGACTCAGGCGAAACCGCGGCGGCATACGTTCGGCCCTTAAAGGATTTGAACGGCTTGGGACGGATGTCTTTCTTGGGCTGGATATAGTACCGGCCCTGATATTCGCAGTAGCCCTGTTCGAGTCCGGTCAGGACCACCTCCGCGGCCTCAATAAAGCGTTCGCGCGACTCGCCCATATCGACCCGGAAGCCCTCAAACTCGACCTGTCCGGCGCCGCGGCCTAGCCCGAGAATCAGCCGTCCGTCGCACATAGCGTCCAACATCGAAATTTCTTCCGCCGCCCGCATGGGGTCGTGCCAAGGCAGCACGACGACCATCGAGCCTAGTTTGACTGTTTTGGTCCGGCCAGCCATATAAGTCAGGAACTGGAGGACATCGGGTACCATGGTGTAGTCGGTAAAATGGTGTTCAACGCTCCAAATTGAATCAAAGCCCAGCGGCTCGGCCAGATCGGCCAGCCGCATCTCGTTTTTGTAGACCTCATAGTCTGAGATCCTCTGGGCCGGATTTTGGCAGATTGCAGCCATACCAATCTGTATTGGCGAATCGAGTCGTGTCATGTTGTGGGTCCTCCTCTGAGTAATAGCAACCTTCCAGCGCTGCTCTTCGAAGATTCCGTAGCATAGCACAGGTCAAAAAAGAAGGATAGCTGGCGGGCGCCCTCGAGTGGGGTTATTCGGTCGCCGGACAAGAATGGACACGACTGAAGTGGGAACTGGACGACGGGGCCGGAAGCGCGGACGGCATCACGCCTGAACGTGTGAAGCTCGCGGCCAATCTGGTCGAGACCGACAAGACGTCCGCGCTCGGAATGGTGACGGGCCCCGCCCCGTTAAGGGGCACGTCTGGGAGCTTGCGTTGGAGGGCCTCAACAAAGTCGCAACCTCCGGCGATTTGCCCGTTCCCTAGGGCTTGTTCACACTCATGTGGATGATTCTGCATGATTCTGGTCTCCTGGCTGTAGGGAACGCACGCAAGCTCCAGACGCCCGGAGCGCGCCTCCTCTCCCGGTGCCGCGCGGCCCTGTCCGCCTCTCCCCTCGCCCCGTGCGCCCCGCCCTCTGGTCGGTCGCCGCGCCGGGCGGCACCGGGCGCGGGTTGCCGGCCCGATGTGGCCCCTGGCCCCCCCCCCCCTCTCCCCCCGGCTGCCCCGCTGGTCGCAACCCGGGGGGCGCGCCCGGGTCTGCGCGCATCTGCACCGGGAACAGAGCGGGCGCCTCACGCGGGCGGCCCGGTCGCTCGCCCGCCCCCTCGTCCAGGTCCCGCCCGCCGGCCCGGGGGCGCGCACACAACCGGTCCTCCATCCCTCGGCCGCTCCCGAGGCGGGTGGCCCCCCACGATGCCTAGGGGTGCCGCGGCCCTGGGCCGTGGCACTGGGGTAGGCGCCCGTGGGGCCGCCGCGGCGCACCCGGGTGAGCCCTTGGGCGTCTGCCCGGGAGCTGTCCACGCGGCGCACCGCAATCGCGCAGGTGTTGCGTCGATTGCAGGGATGCCGCCGCCTCTTCACGCGCTTCGAGCAACGCGACGTACTCTTCCTTGGATGCAGCGTCTTCGCCCTCATCATTGATGCCTTGCGATAGTGTTAACAGGCCCTAGTTGGGAGTCGGCAGCCAGGCCGATGGGTTCGGCCACACTGGCATTGATCACGGGCATGACAACGGCTCGAAGACGCAGCATATCCTCGCCACTCACGGGCATCAAGAAGTTCGGTGCGGGGAACATTCCGACCCCTGCGGCGCGTGGGGTGCTGCTGGATATGACAAAATACGATACGGGCGATATTGACTCCAATGGCGGCCTTTAACCGTAAGGAACTCGGCGAGGGCGCGAAGAGGCAGGGGGGAGAAATCTGCGAAGGTGAGGCGCTATTGTTCCACACCGGCTGGCTGAAGCAATGTGCGCAGAATGGGTGAGGACGAGCCGGAGAGCGGTTTTCCCGAACCGGGCATTGGCGTCCAGGGTGCGCACTATCTGGCGGGAAAGGCAGTGTTGCAGATGGGGCGGACGCCTAGGCGCTGGAGGCTGCTCGTTCGAGAAGGGGGCCGGGCGCTTTCCGGTTCACCAGGAGCTACCGGCCAAGAGCGGCACCTATGTCCTCAAGGACATGGCCACGGCCGCGCTGGCCACAGATGTGGCCATGTTCCTGTTCGTGTTCGGCGCACCGCACATGGCCGGGCGGTGCAAACGAGTGCCGATCCCGTTGCGGTCCGCTGAAGCAGGCCGGAAAATCCGTAGGGAACCCACCGGGGCCGCCTCAGTCGGCTCGAGAGCGTTGATGTCCCCGGTCGCCGGTGGTTTTGCTGATTGGTCAGTATAGAATAAGACTCTGGGGCTGCCAATGAAGACTATTTCGCTGAAGGCGTCTGAACCGCCTGCCGCCGACCCCGCTGAAACGGCGTAACGGAAGGGTGTGAGTGAATTGGCACTGATTCGTGATGTCCTGGAAGTAGACTTGCAAAGGGATGGAACCGAACGAGCCCACTCTGTCGTGGGCAGTTGACCTCGCGGGCATTCCGTCCGGCTCCAAGGACCTGTCCACCTC
Source organism: uncultured Binatia bacterium (SeqCode) (assembly GCA_965116085.1). Lineage (GTDB taxonomy): Bacteria > Desulfobacterota > Binatia > Bin18 > Bin18 > Bin18. Next base: position 347,881 of record OZ220487.1, on the reverse strand, counting down.
GCCCCTAGGGCCGCTCCCTCCGTCAATGCGGGTATCGCGCACGGGGACCGTCGCCACGCCTGATGGACAGGAGCAGGAGCGTGAGGGAAACATCGGCTGCTTACTGAAACCGACGAGTGTCCTCTCCCGCGTAGCGCGCCACTGTTGTCTCAATTTGTGAGGTCCGTTCGACCTTGTCGAGGATCTCGGCCAGATCGCGGGCGGGGAGGGCGCACGTCATCTCGGTGGCCTGCATGCCGGTCCGCGTCCGGCTCAGCGCACAGCCAACACTCACGGCCGCTTGGCCGTCTTTCGCCATAGCCACAATATGACACTGCGGCTTGCCCTCAATCTTGAGATTGGGCAGGGCGTCCGAGAGTATCATGGCGGCATGCGGGTTGATCCGTAGCAACACAACGTCGGGGTCGAGCAGCGTCGCTGCCAGCGGCCCATAAGTAACGGCCCCGGGCTTGTCCGATACGGTTGGAATATGAGGGAAGACCTCCTCTGTCACCCAGCCGCTGTCCAGCAAGGTCGCCAGGTCTTTACCCCGCGCAGCCTCTTCCAATGTTTTGAAACCGTGGGTGAGGCTACCCACGCTACAGTTGCTGTGGTCTTCGGCAACCGTACTGAAAGTGTGTGCTCCAGCTTTGATCCAGAAGACACAGCCAGCGGGCACCCGCCCGGTCCGTCCGTCTGCTGTTGGTTTGGCCAGCGGTCCGTCAAAGGCCGGGACGTTGGCCGGTCGGGCCGGGCTGAAGGTAATGGCTAGCGGCGCGGCCACCGGACGCAGCACCCTGGTGAGGCGCGCGGCTAAGCTATTCCAATCTGCTCTGGTCATGGCCTTCACTCCTTAATTGCCCGCCCCTGGTCTGGTAATAGCCGAAGGCGCTCCAGCCGCCGTCAATCACCATGATCTCGCCGGTCATAAAACTGGCGTCCTCGCTGGCGACAAAGCGTGCGGCTTTGGCAATGTCCATGCCCGAGCCCAGCCGCCGCTGGGGTGTGCGCTTTATTAAATCAATAGCGGTCAGTTTGCCGTCAGCCTCAAGACCGTCGATCATGTCCGACTTGATGTAGCCCGGCGCGATACAGTTGACACGAATGCCATACCTAGCCCACTCGATCGCCATGACCCTGGTCATGTGATCAACCGCGGCTTTCGAGGTGCAGTACCCGAGCGTGGCCGGAAAGGCGTTACGGCCCAGAACCGACCCGATATTGATAATGCCGCCGCCGCCGTGCTGTGTCATCTGACGCGCTGCGGCCTGAGAACAGAGGAAGATGGACTTCACGTTGATGTCCATATGCTGGTCCCAGTTCTCTTCGGTCATCTCCAGCGTCAACTGCGGACGGGTGATGCCGGCGTTATTGACCAGAATATCGACCGGCCCGAGTTGCTCCTCCACTGCGGCAAACAAGCGCCTGACACTGTCTGCCTGCTCGACCCGGCAGCCGAAGGCGTACGCCTCTCCGCCCCGACTTGTGATTTCGGCAACCGTATCCGCCGCGTTCTCGGCCCGGGTCGCCACGCAGGCCAGCCGCGCACCGGCTTCTGCCAGCTCAATCGCAATCGGTCTACCCAGGCCGCGGCTGGCGCCGGTCACGACGGCGACTTTTCCAGTAAACATGCCCATACCCTACTTCTCTCGTGGATGTGCGACAATGGACTCACGAATGGCTTTCAAAATCGCCCCGCCCGCCTTGTCCATCAGTTCCTTCCTTGGCCGGTACCCGCTCAGCCGAGGTCCAGCCGCCGTAATAGTCCCCGGATGGGCGGCATCACATGTCCTGCCAGGAGTTCATAGCTCTTGCGGGCCAAGGCCAGAGGTATCCAGTTGTGGACAAAGCATAGCCACGTTCCAAAACCACCTGAAAGTTCTTGGAGGTGGGCGATTTTTTCCAGCGCGTCTTCGGGTGTTCCGAGACTACCTCCGCCGTGTTCATCCAAGCGCCGCGCCGCTCGATAGCCATCGTCAAACGGGAGGTGGGCGATTTTTTCCAGCGCGTCTTCGGGTGTTCCGAGACTACCTCCGCCGTGTTCATCCAAGCGCCGCGCCGCTCGATAGCCATCGTCAAACGGCTTGCGTTTTGGCGTGCCGAGGATGCCGACCATAGACTCATTCTGCTAGCGCTGAAGTCCATCAGCTACCTTGCGGTAGGTTTGTTCCTTTGAGGAGGACAACTGATGAGGCACCACAGTACGCCAGTCCGCCCGGCCGAGCCGTTGGGCGTGCTCACGGGCTGAGGTTTGGCCCCAGCCCCACTGTGTTGGCAGCGCGGTCAGCCCTTCTTCCAGGTACGACGCAATGGAGAGTACGCCGACGCCGCACTTGCCGGCCGCTCTCATGCCGGCCGGAGAGACCGACGAGGCAACGGCCACGGGAATCTCGTCCTGGAGTGGGCGTAATTGGAGGGCCGCTTCGTGGATCTCGAACCAGCCGCTCTCTATCGTAATCGGCTCGTCCTCGTTCAGTAGGCGCAGGACCACCCCCAACCCTTCATCCATACGGTCGCGTTGTGTGCCGGGGCCGATGCCCAGCATCACCGCGTCAGACGGTAATGCTCCAGGACCCACGCCGGGTACGGCGCGACCCCGACTCAGATGGGCGAGATGGACGATGCGCTGGGCGGTATTAAAGGGGTGGTGATACGGCACGGAAATTACGCCGGTCCTCAGTCGGATGCGCTGGGGCACGCTCCGCAGCAACGACCAAAAACATTTCTGGCGAGCCAATGGTTTCCCAGCCGCCCGAGTGATGCTTCCCGACCCAGAACTCATTGAACTGAAGCTCGTCCAGAAGCGTGGCGAGGGCGCGCTGAAACTGGGGGGTCGGATGCTCCCCAAGTGGACGATGGGGGGCAGGGTAAAGCACCGAAGCGAGGGCGTTGACGCATGCTGGGCTCCATTTCTCGAAGCGTTTCGATGAACTGTACCAAAGCTGCCTCGAAGGAGCCAGGGGCGCGTTCCGTACTTGGCGCTGTACGCGCTCCCACATGTTGCCGACCTCTACTGTGTCATGGATACGCTATGTCCGTGAAGGTGTCGAATGGAGTGGGCATGGGACTGAGGAGAAAAACCCTCGGAATTTTGTGAAACACGGCGGCGCATTTGAAGCACCTCTGCAAGTGTTGAGTGATCCATGCGGGCTTGGAAAAGACGGTATCGCCCCTCCTCTAATAATAATGGAATAGCGATGATTGTGGCCGGGAAGGCCCCGCAACGGGAGGATTGTGGCTATTGTCCATCCTCACAGAGTGCAGGTCACCCGCTTGATCTTAGCCCAAGAGCGGCGCAGGGAGAAAGGACGGAAGTATGAAGCCCACCACAAAGAAAAACTTTCGTCGTTTCCGTGCGACCCCCAAGCCCCGGATCTTCACAAAAGAGGAGCTTGACTCCTCCAAGGTCAAGGGCAACATTGATATCCGTCCAGCCACTTTCTTGATGCGCTGCGCTTCCTCAGACGATATACGACTCTACCGGTGAAAGCCACCCTTCCCGGTCCGATGACTACCCCGGATACGCTGGCGGATGAGCACGACGGGGTGCCGTGGCGGCTCGCCGCGGATTTGGCGGCTGTCCTCAATGACGAGGCGCACGAACTGGGCGAGAGCGGCTGTGACATTGTCCAGTTTGACGAGCCGTGTTTTGATATCTGTCTTGATGCGGTTGAGGAGTGGGGCATCGCCGCGCTCGAAGCCGCAGCCAAGGGGGTCCGGGCAAAGACCGCGGTCCATATCTGCTACGGCTATGGCGCTCCCCAGGTCCTGGCCTGGAAGGCAAGCAATACCGACTGGCATCATTACCAGCGTACGCTTCTCCTCCTACGCCCAGTACGATCGCTATGATCTCGGTCGAATGCGCGGCCTCTGGGTTGATTTCTCCGTCCTGCAACTGGCCCGAGGAAAAGAGTTCATGGCCGGGGTCATCAATGCAGGGACGGAAGTAGTTGAAACCCTTGCAACTGTTGTGGACCGTATCCGAGCCGCATTGCCCTATGTCGTGCCGGACAACCTCTACCCGTCTACGGACTTCGGTATGATTCCTCGCGGCCGCGCAGCGGCTTTCGGCAAAATGAAAGTCCTGGCAGACGGAGCCCGGATCGTCCGCACGGAACTGGCAAGCGAGGTGATGGCCGGTATCCCGAGAGTGGGTCGGCCGGAGAAATAGCTCTCAGAAGGATTATGCATGGCACGCATGCTGATAAATGGCGCCAGCTTTCACGCTGAAGAGACCGGTTCTGGAGAACCGATTGTCTTTGCCCACGAGTTTGGCGGTAATGCACGAAGCTGGCGGCCGCAGACCGAGCATTTCTCGTGTCGCTATCGGTACGTAGTCTATAACGCCCGGAGCTATCCACCCTCGGATGTTCCCGAAGACGAGAGACGCTCCAGCCCACATCTCTCCACCGCTGATCTGAGGGGCGTACTTGATGCGCTCAATATGAGCAGACATTTGTCGTCGGCTTGAATATGGGAGCCTATACGGGCCTGATGCTCACCATGCAGCACTCTGAGCGCGTCCGTGCGCTCGTTTTGCCAGTGGCGGTTCGGGCGCGCCCAGCCCCGCGCAAACAATTCTTAGCGGATACCAACGCCATGGCAGCAAAAATATTACGGGCGCACTCAGTCGATGCGTCGGGGATTGCCTCCGGCCCCAGCCGGGTACAGCTTCAGAACAAAAACCGCGGGATCTGGGAGTAGTTTGCGGCGCACTTGTCCGAACATTCTGCCCTAGGCTCGGCCTATACCCTGCGCCACGTCCAGGCCGAACGGCCCTCGCTGTATGACCTCACGGATGAGCTCCGCGCTGCGACCACGCCGGCACTCTTGGTTGTCGGCGATGAAGATGAATCCTGTCTGGATGTCAATCTGTATCTTAAATGGACCATACTCTATTCGGGGTCCGGCATCTTTCCGAAAAGCGGACGTCTGTCGAACCTGTGAAGAGCCAGAGCGCTTCAATAGTTTGATCGATGAATTCTTTCAGGCGGTATTAAGCCGGACAGTGGAGCCGCCGAGACCCACGCTCGGAGACGGCAAGCGCGTTTAGGCAAAAGACGTAGGACGGTTGTCCGGCGGACTGCAATCTTCCTCCCGCGTCTCTCTTCCGGTCCTACTGGGTAACCCATCCGCCATCAACAACCATTGGATGGCCGGTCACGAACGACGCCGCATCCGAGCAGAGCCAGACCACGGCTTCGGCGATCTCCCCAGGTTGTCCCAAGCGACCAATCGGCTCTCTGGCGGTCATGCTGCCTTCTATGCGTGGGTCTAGCTCCAGGCCACGTTCGAACATCGGTGTACGGATGACCCCTGGACAGACGGCGTTCACCCGGATGCCGGATTTGGCATACTCCAACGCTGCGGTTTTGGTCAGTCCGATCACACCGTGTTTTGCCGCCACATACGCCGGCCCACTCCGAAAACCAACCAGGCCGGCAACCGACGCGGTATTGACAATCGCACCGCTACCGCGCGTCAGCATATGCCGGAGTTCATACTTCATACACAGCCATACTCCGGTCAGGTTGATCGCAACCACCCGGTCCCAGTGTCCCAGTGTATACTCTCCGGTCCGAGCAGCAGCCCCCGCGACTCCCGCGTTGTTGAACGCGCAGTCAAGCTGCCCATACGCCTCAACCGTGTGCGTAACTAAGGCCTCGACTTCCGTAGCCTGGGCAACGTCGGTTTGAACGAACACTGCCTCACCCCCGGCGGATTTGATGAGATGGACCGTTTCCTCTCCACCTTCAACAACCACGTCGGAAACAACGACCGTCGCCCCTTCGCGAGCGAACGCTAACGATGTAGACCGACCAATGCCTGACCCACCGCCGGTCACCAGCGCAATTTTTCCGTCGACTTGCCCTGCCATGATGTTGGACTCCTCCTTACTCTATATTACAAAACGTCTCCGTCCAGCGTACTAGCGTATCGGAGGCTAGCAAGAAAGGGAAAGAAGGTCCCGCAGGAGGATCGTCCCCTCAGAGAAATGGATGAGGCGGGTGTGTGGATTCGCACACCCGCCTCGGGAAGCGAGGTTTTTCCTACAACCTCACGACGTTCCAAGAAAAAAATGCTATAGTGCTGCGCCTACCGCAAAGGAGGGTAAGGAATTATGCAACATCGCGGATTTCGGAGTAGCATCACGACCCAAGGTCGGCGTATGGCCGGTGCGCGCGCCCTGTGGCGGGCGACCGGCATGAAAAAGGAAGATTTCCAAAAACCGATTATTGCCATTGCCAACTCGTTTACCCAGTTCGTGCCCGGCCACGTCCATCTGCACGAAATCGGGCAGCGGGTCAAACAGGTAGTGGATGCCAACGGCGGCTACGGAGTGGAATTTAACACCATTGCCGTGGATGACGGTATTGCCATGGGCCACGACGGCATGCTGTACTCACTGCCCAGCCGCGAGTTGATTGCCGACAGCGTCGAATACATGGTCCAGGCGCATAAGGCCGACGCCATGATTTGCATTTCCAACTGCGATAAGATTACCCCAGGAATGCTGCTGGCGGCCATGCGGCTGAACATTCCGGCCATTTTTGTCTCCGGCGGACCAATGGAAGCCGGCAAGACCGAACTGTCTACAGGCCCGGCCAAGCTTGATTTGGTCCACGCCATGATCGGGGCTGGGGATGACTCGCTCAGCGATGAAGACGTTGAGAAGATGGAAGAGGCGGCCTGTCCGACCTGCGGCTCGTGCTCCGGTATGTTTACCGCCAACAGCATGAACTGCCTGAATGAAGCCATCGGGCTGGCGCTGCCGGGTAATGGCACCATTCTGGCCACCCATGTCCTGCGCTGGGAACTCTTTGAGCGGGCGGCCAAACGCATTGTCGAGATGGCCAACGCCTATTATGTCGAGGGCGATGAATCGGTCCTGCCGCGTAGCATTGCCACGTTTGAAGCCTTTGAGAACGCGATCACCCTTGACATCGCCATGGGCGGCTCGACCAACACGGTTCTCCATCTGCTGGCCGCAGCCCAAGAGGCTGAGGTCGATTTCACTATGGCCGATATCGACCGGCTGTCACGTTCGGTGCCGTGTATCTGCAAGCTCGCCCCGGCCTCGAGCGTCTACCATATTGAAGACTGCGCCCGCTCCGGCGGCATCGCGACCATCCTGGGTGAATTGGACCGGGCCGGAAAACTGCACCTCAATGCCAAGACCGTCTCTGGCCAGACCCTGGGGGAGATGCTTGAATCGAACGATATCCGGCGCGAACGGCCGGACGAGTTCGCCCGCAAACGTAGCTTGGCGGCACCGTGCAATATCCGGACCAAAGAGGCCTTTTCGCAGGATCCGTACTATGACACCCCGGACAAGGACGCGATCAACGGCTGTATTCGCTCGGCCGAATTCGCCTACAGTCAGGACGGCGGTCTAGCCGTCCTGTACGGCAATCTGGCCGAGGATGGCTGCATTGTCAAAACTGCGGGTGTGGACGAATCCATCTGGGTCATGGAAGGCCCGGCGCGTATTTTCGAGTCGCAAGACGCGGCCTGCGAGGGCATCCTTGACGATCAACTCCAGCCCGGCGATGTGGTGGTCATTCGTTATGAAGGCCCGCGCGGCGGACCGGGGATGCAAGAGATGCTCTACCCGACTTCCTACATCAAGTCCAAGCATCTCGGCACCAAATGCGCCTTGGTGACCGATGGCCGTTTCAGTGGCGGCACCAGCGGCCTGTCGATCGGACATGTATCGCCCGAAGCCGCGGAAGGCGGCGTTATCGCCTTGGTCGAAGAGGGCGATATCATCCGCATTGATATCCCGCGACGCTCGCTCAACGTCCTGCTCTCGGAAGAAGAGTTGGCCGAACGGCGTAAGAGTATGGAAGCCAAGGGCGAGGACGCCTACAAGCCGCTCGGACGCAAGCGCTCGGTGTCCGCCGCTCTGAAAGCCTATGCCGCGCTGACAACCAGCGCGGCCCGCGGAGCGGTCCGCGACGTGACTCAGGCGTAGCGACCGAATGCTGACCCGTCTCAAGGATGAGTGCATGAGCGGCCAGATCAAACATCTGTTGAAAGAACACCAGATGCCCACAGCGTGGTGCAACATCAACGCCGATATGCCCGCGCCCCTGATGCCGCCGCTCCACCCGGAAACCAAACAGACGGCCATACCCGAACACCTCGTTTCCTTTGCGCCATCCGCGCCCCTCGCTCAGGATGCCAGCCAAGAGCAATATAGTGAGATCCCGGCACCGAATCCATGATATCTCTAAACTCTGGCGGACGACTCCCTCTCTTCGGGCCCGTCGCCTGGAGCCGGTGCTCTGGACACCGGCCCATATCCCTATGACAAATACGAAGGTGTCAGTCCGGTTGGTTCGCACAAGCCGAACACATCCGTGGCCCAAGCCTTTTGCGCCAGGCAAGAAGGGATCACGACGCTGACGACGGAAACGGGGGCGGGCCAGTGGGGTACCGCGCCGGCCATGGTCTGCAATATGTCCGAGCCTAGGGCATGTTAACACTCATGAGCGTGATGCTGGTATCTTCGGTGGATGGGCCTCACGCAAGCTCACTCCGCCCGGCTCGCACCCCCTCTCCCGGTGCCGCGCGGCCCTGTCCGCCTCTCCCCTCGCCCCGGGCTCACCGCCCTCTGGTCGGTCGCCGCGCAGGGCGGCTCGTGGGGATGGCTAGCTAATGCGGTGCAGATTCGGCGGTCGAGGTCGCATTTGGCGACCGGGAACCAGTTCCAGACGTCCCGTACGAACGGCTCCGTGACCGCCCATTCCACCTTTGCATGTTGAATGGCCAAGAGACTTGCGACCCAGCAGCGGTCTTCATGCGGCGGTCCTTCAGGGTGGTGAGCGTGAGAGACAGGGCAATGACCCATACCTCCGCGCCTCCATTCGAGCCTTCCCTTACCGTCCCTGTCTCGAGAAGCGCTCAGCCAACTCACGACTACGGGCTTGGCCTTGGACGATCTGGGCCTGCGTGAGGCCCTTCCGCGTGTGATCACGCGCCTCTCTTGCCTGCTCGAATCCCTGTGCAGCGGCGAGGTTGAACCAAACATATGCTTCGGCCTCATCTTGGGGGACGCCGTGGCCCTCGGCATACATGAGGCCGAGGTTGTGTTGCGCTGGGGGGTATGCCTGCTCGGCGGCCTGACGAAACCAACGGACCGCTTCGGTCTCCTCTTGAGGGATGCCGCGGCCCTCGGCATACATGAGGCCGAGGTTGTGTTGCGCTGGGGGGTATGCCTGCTCGGCGGCCTGACGAAACCAACGGACCGCTTCGGTCTCCTCTTGAGGGATGCCGCGGCCCTCGGCATACATGAGGCCGAGGTTGTGTTGCGCTGGGGGGTATGCCTGCTCGGCGGCCTGACGAAACCGGCGGACCGCTTCGGTCTCCTCTCGGGGGATGCCGTGACCCTCGGCATGGATGAGGCCGAGGCTGTGTTGCGCTGGGGCGTATCCCTGCTCGGCCGCCGCAAAATACAAGCCATACGCTTCGGTCTCATCTTGAGGGATGCCGCGGCCCTCGGCATACATGAGGCCGAGGCTGTGTTGCGCTGGGGGGTATGCCTGCTCGGCCGCCTGACGAAACCAACGGACCGCTTCGGTCTCATCTTGAGGGATGCCGCGGCCCTCGGCATACATGAGGCCGAGGCTGTGTTGCGCTGGGGGGTATGCCTGCTCGGCCGCCTGACGAAACCAACGGACCGCTTCGGTCTCATCTTGAGGGATGCCGCGGCCCTCGGCATACATGAGGCCGAGGCTGTGTTGCGCTGGGGGGTATGCCTGCTCGGCCGCCTGACGAAACCAACGGACCGCTTCGGTCTCATCTTGAGGGATGCCGCGGCCCTCGGCATACATGAGGCCGAGGCTGTGTTGCGCTGGGGGGTATGCCTGCTCGGCCGCCTGACGAAACCAACGGACCGCTTCGGTCTCATCTCGGGGGCCGCCAACGCCATATATACACGCGGCGCCGAGGCTGGTTTGCGCCTTGGCGAGTCCCTGCTCGGCCAACAGGGTCAATTCCCGTAGGGCTGCCGCTAAGAACTTCTGATAGGCTTTCTCATCCCGCTGCTCATGGGCTTTGTCCTCCCGCTGCTCATGGGCTTTGTCCTCCCGCTGCTCATGGGCTTTGAGGAAACTCATGAGGAGGTCCAAGGGGCTGAGAGGGGTCGCCGCGAAATCCTCCCGCTCATCTTGCTGGCTGGGTTCAGTTTCTTTGAGGAGCCTATTTACATTGAAATTTATCGTTTGATGAGGGGCCGCCGCGAAATCCTCCCGCTCATGGGCTTTGAGTCCACTTTGAAAATCGGCGGCTGTCGCCGTGGCAAGCCAAGCCAGGAGGCCCAGCCGTGCCCCCCGGCCTGCCCAGCTAGGCCAGAGTTGGGAACCCCACGGGGGGGCGTGATGGATCGTCATGCTTCTCTCCCGTGTCTTTAACTAGAGTCTGCCATCCGGTGCTCTCGCCCAGGCAGTATTACGTGGGTGGCGGTGGACACCAAAGGGCGGCACACAGCCGTTTTGCTCGTGCCGACGCTCCGCCCTTCCTGGAGGCCCAGTCTGGTTGCTTCACCACTGGCCCAAGGGCGACCGCCCCGCTGGCCCCCGTCTTTGCTCCGCCTTCAGCTTGGTCCGGCGGTGCGCCGTGGGAAGCGTCCATTCGTCCTGGGTCAACGCGCTGAAGAGAAACTGGCAGAATTTGAGGGCAAAGTAAAGTGCTCACTCGAGAGAGGCGGTCCCCGACCTTTAGGCGGCCCACTAGGGCGAAGGGGGCCGGAGGACCTCAATCGAACGGCCCGCTTCCCTGGCGTTGAGCGGGAACCTGGGGCGCGGCTGGCTGCCAGCGGGCCAACCCCGCCATCCAAGGCCCGCTTCAGTCGACTCGAGAGCGCCGCGACGACCAGATCCCTGACATCGGAGAAGGAGTCTTATGGATCCCTCCAAGAAAGGTTTCACGTCGACTTGGACCGGCTCGCCCGTCAGGCGGGCCAAGCGCCGGGGCGAGGCCGTCAAGCCGGGCCGCGACGCTGCCCTTGTCCGCGGCCTAGCCGGTGCTCCGCCCGAGCCTGATCGGCAGGCCGCTCGCAGCGACCCCAGCGTGGATTGTGCGGCTCCGCCCGCCGCGGGAACGGCCGATGGCGGGATCTGGCTCCTCTTTTGTCCGTCCGCCGCCGGGCTGACGGGTAGGAGAGGCGCAATGAGCGCCCACTCCGCATCCGGCAAATCAAGCCGTGCCACGCCTTCTCCACAAAATCACATAGCCCTCAATATCATAGATGGTATCTTCATGGGTACAGGGGCTAGGCCCGTGAACTCATAAGAGGAGGCGCAGGCGGGAGTGCCGGGCATGGGGCTGCGGCTGCCCAACGCGCCGCCACCCTCCTCTGGGGGCTCGATTGAGGCCGGACCCTAGCTCTCTCAAAACAAGATGTCCGCGTGACTCCGTCAAGAGTGGAGTCAATTCTATAATCTTCACCAGAGCGTACTACATACCCACACGGTGGTAGCTTGATCGTCCGCGGGACTAGTACACTGACAAAGAGATACGATAAGATACCAGCCCGACTCCGCTAGGTGTGATACGGAAAGGAAAGAAGCAATGGGAGAAATGTTCAATGTCGAGCAGGAGGTCAAGACTCGCTATTCCGCAGGAGCCCAGCAGGAGGAAGCGGCGTTGTGTTGTCCGGTGGACTATAACCCGCGTTTTCTCGCGCCCATCCCCGAAGAAATCCTTGCACGCGACTACGGCTGTGGAGACCCCTCGCAGCACCTCCGGCCCGGCGAGACCGTCCTTGATCTTGGCTCGGGCGCGGGCAAGATCTGCTATATCGCCGCCCAGGTCGTCGGGGCCGAGGGCCGGGTTATCGGCGTTGATATAACGCCGGGGATGTTAGTCCTAGCGGAGAAATATCGTCGTCTCATTGGCGAACGACTGGGCTATCAGAACGTCGAGTTTCACCGCGGCAGAATCCAGGATTTGCGAACCGACCTCAATGCCGCAGATGCCTATCTACGCGAGCATCCGGTGTCCTCGTTTGAAGAACTCCAAGCCTTTGAGAAGGTCATGGCCGAACAGCGTGCGCAGCGGCCGCTCATTGCCGACGGTTGTGTTGACGTTGTCGTCTCGAACTGCGTGCTGAACCTAGTCCAGGACTCAGACAAAGGGCAACTGTTTAGTGAAATCTTTCGGGTGCTGCGCCAGGACGGGCGGACGGTGATCTCCGATATCGTTGCCGACGAACCGGTACCAGCCCACATGAAGGCCGACCCCGCATTATGGAGTGGCTGCGTCTCTGGGGCCATGCAGGAAAAGGCATTCATCACAGCATTCGAAGAAGCCGGTTTCTCTGGAGTCGCTGTCCTCAAGCGTGACGAGCAGCCGTGGCGAACGGTCGAAGGGATCGCATTCCGGTCCATGACCGTGGCTGCCTATAAAGGAGAACCTGGAACCCGGGAACTTGGCGATCAAGCGACTACAGACGTCGGGGCGCGCTGTGCGCCAAGTAAGTGCTGTTAGCCAGCGGAGTGGATGCTGACACATGCGCGCCGCTGAACCATCTTTTCAGTCTTTTACCGGGCGGCTATGCCAAGAGGGGAGCCTGCCCCTCAAACGGGTCGAGTTGAAGACCGTTCAGATCAACTTGGGCAAGCTATGCAATCAGGCCTGCCTCCACTGTCATGTAGACGCCGGTCCGAAACGGACCGAGATCATGGCCCCGCGGACGGCTGAACTGGCCCTTGAACTCATCCGTGCGGCCCGGGCCCGGACAGTCGACCTGACCGGTGGCGCGCCCGAGTTGAACCCATCCTTCCGCTTTCTGGTTGAGCAAAACCGCCGGGACGGTCGGCATGTGCTGGACCGCTGTAATTTGACCGTCCTGTTTGAGCCCGAACAGGAAGACCTAGCCGAGTTCCTGGCCGAACATCAGGTTGAAATTTTTGCCAGCCTCCCCTGCTACTCGGAAGGGAATGTCAAAATGCAGCGCGGTCACGGCGTCTACGAGAAATCCATTCAGGCCCTCCAGCAATTAAACGCCCTCGGCTACGGACGGGCGGGTTCGGACTTAATCCTCAATCTTGTCTATAATCCAGTTGGCGCTCACCTGCCGCCACCGCAGAAGAACCTGGAGGTGGATTACAAACGAGAACTTGACGAACGCTTCGGGCTGACGTTCAACCGTCTGCTGACGATTACGAATATGCCCATCGCTCGCTTTGCCCACAGCCTGGAGCGAGATGGTAAACTGGCTGCATACATGGAGCTCTTGGCTCAGGCTTTCAATCCAGCCACGCTTGAGAACCTGATGTGTCGCCACTTAGTGAGCGTCTCCTGGGACGGCTATCTATACGACTGCGATTTCAATCAGATGCTTGATCTACGGCTGGGTAACGGTGCCCCCCTGCGCTTAGGCGAGCATTCGGCCGACCGCCTGATTCGGCAGCTCATCGACCGGGACATCCGTCTGGATTCCCATTGCTATGGCTGCACCGCCGGTACGGGCAGCTCCTGCGGCGGTGCGCTGTCGGAATAAGGCCCAGTGTTCGGCAGAAATACCCTTTTTCGTTGATGCGCCCCTCTCCTATGCTCAGGAGGGTGCATGCTCTGCGAGCGGTGCCAGTGTCATCTCGCTCAATTCATGCACGGCGGGGTCAGCCTGCACAGCGAGCCGTTGGGCTACCACCTGTTGGTCCGCGCTGCCTGTTCTGACCAAGTTTGAATACCCCTCCTAATGCGGCGTGCTATCGATCATAAAGCCGCCGATGGCCTTGGGCAGCTTTTGCTCAAAATCCATGGGGAGTATCTCCTGGGCCATGGCTGTGGCATCCCATGACTCCTAGACGGTGGTGAGCCGGCGAACCAAGGCCGCGAGCCGCTCGCTATTATCGAGAATGCGAGACACACCATATACACGCACCGTTGCATAATGCCGAGTAACATCCGGTGTCGGCTCGTACCCGCTCGGGGAGATACAGGAGTGCGATCCCTGAAATAGAGCAAGCACCTCCTGACCGCCCTCAAATGCCGTTACGGATTGGCCCGCGCCATGTGGTGGCCAAAGCAGCCCCCCGTGCGCTGACGCGCTGGTGTCAAGAATGAGCGGGAGATGCATCGCAAAAAGATATCCGTCTACGGTGCTTACGAATGTGCAAAGCTACGCCGCCGGACAAAACTCTGGATCTGTTCGGGGGCTGAAACCGCAAACGTCCCTGGGTAGCACATCATTTCTCCCTGGAACGTTGATAATCTTTCGCGTACTCCGGCAGCGTGATACCGGCCCGGAGTTGCGGGTCGGCGACCGGCTGCCGTGGCACCAAGTGCAACGGCAGTTCACCCGCCCAGCAGTCGAGTTGATAGTCTTCCTCTGCATCCACCGGTGGCCCGGTGCGAATTTTTGCTGACACCTCTTCCAGGGGCACGCGGACCACGCTTGTGGCCTTGAGTTCCTGAGCCGACGGTTCGCGAACGTCAGCCCAGCGTTCGGGCATAAACGTGATCGACAATGGCTTTGAGGGCGGCTTGCTTTTCGTCTGGATCGGTCACTTCTGTCGCCTGACCGAGGATCACCACGGAGCGGTAATTCATCGAATGATGAAAGGCCGAACGAGCCAGCACCAGCCCGTCCAGCAGGGTGACGGTGACACAGACCGACAGACTTCCCCCAATCGTGCGCAGCATCCGGCTCGCAGCCGAGCCGTGAATATACAGACGATCCTCAATACGCGCGTAGATAGTGGGGATCACATACGGCTGACCGTCAACGCTGAAGCCGACATGGCAGTACAGGCCTTCCGCCAGAATGGCCTCGACGACTGTAGGGGCGTACGATGCACGCTCCGGCATACGGCGCAGTCGGGTTCGCTCGGTTCTCTCAAACTGAGGCATGGGCATTCACCTTTCTTTTGTTGGTGCTGACTTGTTCTCCATATACCATAATCTCTCGACAGCGCCCTGTAGAGAAGCGTCAGCAGAGGAGGTCACGGAAAACAGGAGGAAGACAGATGGGCGGCCAGTTTGAAGAGGACGCCAAGTAAGGACGAGACAATGAAAATGCAGCGTCGCTACGGCATCTCCGAGATCACCTTTCACGTCAACGATGGCCCGCTGGTCTGGAATGAACCGGCCCACCGCGAAATCGGCCACACCTGCGTTGATATCGGAGCCGGCCCGAAGAATAGGGCCGTTATTCTGGCCGGAACGGGCGACAGCTAGGCGGATATCGATTTTGCCAACTTTTGGTGATAGTCCGGGTACGCCGCGCGGCTGGGATATCCGGTATGAGGAGGGCAAGCGCCTGCTGATGAATCTCTCGATATCCCCGTGCCGATGATATCTGTGGTCAACGGGCCGGCCCCCAGCCATGCGGAGGTCCCTGTACTGTGCGACATCGTGCTGGCGTCCGAGGCCGCGGCGTTTCAGGACGCCCCCCCCCCGTTTTCCAAACGGCATTGTGCCGGGTAACGGCATCCATCTGGCCCGGCCGCTGCTTTTGGAACCAACCGGGGGCTATTTCTTGTGACCGGGCAGAATCTGTCCACCCAGGGCTCATCCCTGGGGTGGTCGACGAGGTGCTGTCACCGGACCATCTGTCCGCCCGGGCCGATTGTGGGCTGGGCGAACAATCGGCAAAACAGCCCCCTCTGGTCTATATGCGCAGACCCCGCAGATTCAAAACTGATACTCGCCGGTCTGGGCTAAGGGCCGGCTCTGGAGGGCTTGGCTGTTATGGATACGCCGAACTGAGCCGCCGTCCGCTGGTGTCGGGGGGTTGCCCAGCGGCTTCTACTCTGAAGCGGCCGGCGGCGCAAGCGGCTTGTCCAATTCCTGTTTGTACTGAGCGCACTCGGCGGCGTCGGCAGTACCGTGCTCAACACGGCACTGCCAATACTGCTCCTCCAGTTCCGCTCGTTTGCCCAATATCCGGGCAAGCTGGGGGTCTCGGCCCGACTCGGTAAAAGACAACGTGTACTGAAGCGTCTGGCAGCCCGCGAGGAGCATCCCTAGGACTCCCAGGACTCCCCCCATGAGTTGAAGTCGCCCCCGCCAGCCCGCTCTATTCGTCTGAGATCGCATAGTAAAAGAAGCCGGGTGATCGCCCTGATCTATCTGTATCGGAACAGGTGGGAGTCGCAAAGTCCCTGTCTCTTCATCTTGACCCTCTGCGGGACGTTCGGTAGTCTCCGTCTTCAGAGACTACCGGAGTCTGAGTCATGCGGTCCTACCTTGCCACGGCAGTGCAAATGACGGCGTCCTCTTCAAAAGAAGAGAATCTGGCCAAGGCCGAGGCGTTCGTACGTCTGGCCGCAGAACGGGGGGCCGCCCTGGTCGTGCTGCCGGAGGTCTTTTCCTGGCGCGGACGGCAAAAAAAAGCGCCTGAACAGGTCGAGTCCATCCCCGGCCCGACCACACAGCGCCTGCAAGACTTGGCAACCCAACTCGGGATCCATCTGCTGGCTGGCTCTTTCCTTGAGGGAGCGGGCGAAGTCCGCGCCTATAATACCAGCTTGCTGATTAGCCCGCAGGGTGACCTGCTGGCCCAGTACCGCAAGATCCATCTCTTTGACGTTGATATCCCGGGGCAGGTCAGCATCAAAGAGTCCGACAGCATGAAGCCGGGGGAAGACGTCGTCGTGGCCTCCACGCCGCTCGGCACGGTAGGTCTTTCGGTCTGCTACGATCTCCGCTTCCCTGAACTCTACCGGGGGCTCTCCCGCAAGGGCGCAGAAATCATCTCCGTTCCGTCGGCGTTTACCTTTCCGACCGGTGCGGCCCATTGGGAAGTCCTGCTGCGGGCGCGGGCCATCGAAAACCAAGTGTATATCATTGCCCCGAACCAGATCGGGAAGAACGTGTACGGCTTTGCCGACTATGGCAACTCCATGATTATTGATCCGTGGGGCAAAATTCTCGCCCGGGCACCTGACCGCGAGTGTTTCATTACCGCCGAGATTGATCTCGATTATCTGGAAAAAGTGAGGAAGGAACTGCCGTGCCTCGCGCACCAACGCCTCTAGCGCCGGCCCCGGTCAAAGCCTTTTTTCGGGTGGTGACGTCCGAGGAGGCCCGCCGCCAGCTTGCCGCCTTTGCTCCTCAGACTAAAAGCGAACGGATCCCGGTGCTTGATGCTTGCGGACGGACGCTGGCCAAGCCCTTGGTCTCGCCGGTCGATCTGCCCCATTTCAACCGGACGAATATGGACGGCTACGCGGTCCGCGCCCAGGATACATTTGGGGCGTCGGCCAGTCTGCCGGCCTACCTCGAACTCGTTGGGGCAATCGAGATGGGCTCGGAAGCGAAACGTCGTCTCAAGAAGGGTGAGACCATGCGGATTGCGACCGGCGGAATGCTCCCGCCAGGTGCGAACTCCATGGTTATGGTGGAGTATACCGAGGAGTTGGGCGACGGGACGGTCGAGGTTTTACGCAGCGTGTCGCCGTGGGAGAACATCCTCCGCATTGGCGAGGACATCAAAAAGAAGAAGCCGATTTTTCCTGCCGGCCGCCGCCTCCGTGCCCACGATATCGGCGCATTGACCGGCGTGGGGATCACCAAGGTGCCGGTCCATAGACGCCCGACCATAGCACTGATTTCCACGGGCGACGAAATCATTCCGCCCTCGCGCGCTCCCCGCCCCGGCCAGGTTCGGAACGTGAACCAATACTCTCTCCACGCCATGATTACCGAATGTGGCGGAACCGTGACGGATCTGGGGGTCATCAAAGATGATCCGCAGGCGTTTACTCAGGCGCTCTCCAGCGCGTTGAAAGCCGCCGACGCCGTCATGGTGTCCGGCGGCAGTTCGGTGGGCATCAAGGACATGGCGCTGGACGTCATCTGCTCATTCCCACGCTCGGAACTCTTCTTTCACGGCATCTCCATCGCTCCGGGCAAGCCGACGATCTTTGCCCGTGCCACCGGTAAGCCGATCATGGGTCTGCCCGGTCACCCGGTGTCGGCGCTGGTCGTTTTTGCCCTCTTTGGTGCGCCGCTAGTGCGGATGATCGGCGGCGAGTCCGCGGACACGGCCTTTGTGCCGCTGCGCACGGCCCGCGCCCGATTGGCCCAGAACATTGCCTCTGCCCCCGGACGGGAGGATTACGTCCGGGTCACGCTGCAAAATGCCCCCCCCCATGGAGAACGAGGCCCGCAGCTCGCTCAGCCGCTGCCGGGAAAATCCGGCGCGATCTTCAGCCTAGTGCAGGCCGACGGCATGGTCTGTATTCCCCATAATGAAGAAGGCCGAGAGGCTGGAGAAGAAGTTGAAGTGATTCTGTTCTAGTGGTTCACCATGCCCGACCGTCACCCGCCTGGACAGCACGCCGCCAAAACCGACCGTAAGCGCTACCTGAAAAAGAAAGCGCTGGAAGACGCCCTCGATATTTTTCTCGGCGCCGTTCCGCCCAGTCCCAAAACCGAACATGTCCCGGTCGAAAAGGCACTTCACCGCACCACCGCGGCACCCATTTTCGCAGTGCGCTCCGTCCCGCATTACCACGGCGCGGCCATGGACGGCATTGCCGTACGAGCCGAGGATACGTTCGGCGTCAGTGAGTTTGCCCCGTTGACGCTCAAGCGGGTCGCAAAAGACGCCCAGCCGCGTCGGAAAAAGAACAGTGTGGCCACCCCGCCTCCGTTTCAATACGTCGATACCGGCCATCCCATTCCGACCTGGGCCAATGCGGTCGTCATGATCGAGCGGGTGTTTAAGAAAAACGACGCCGAGGTTGAAATTCGGGGTTCCGCCACCCCGTGGCAGCACATCCGCCTCGTCGGCGAGGATATTGTCGCCACGGAGCCGTTGCTGCCGCGCGGCCATAAGCTGCGGCCGTATGATCTCGGCGCACTGCTGGCCGCGGGTCATACCACCATTCCGGCCATGACGCCGCCGACGGTCGGTATTATTCCCACCGGCTCGGAACTGATCGAACCCGGTGACCCGGCCGAGCCCGGGCAGGTTATCGAATTCAACTCCCGCGTTGCCGGGGCTTTTGTCGAAGAGTGGGGCGGCGTACCCAAACGGCTGCCTCGAGTCGTTGATGACCTCAACACCGTTACCCGGGCGCTGGCAAAGGCGATCAGGCGACATGATATCGTCATCATCATTGCCGGCTCCTCGGCGGGGGAGCACGATTTTACGCTACGGGCTCTGGAATCGCTGGGTGATATCTTGGTCCACGGTATTGAGGTCATGCCCGGCAAGCCCGCAATTCTGGCAATTCTTGACGACACGCCGGTCATCGGCCTGCCCGGCTATCCGGTTTCCGCAGTCGTGATCTGTCAGCAGGTTCTGCGCGAGCTCATCGCCCATTATCTCGGCCGGCCGGCAGAAGAGCCCGCGAAAATCAGAGCGGTCCTGCCCCGCAAGGTGCCGTCGCGGCTCGGCCTGGAAGAGTTTGTCCGGGTCAACCTCGGCCAGGTTGGCGATACGGTCGTGGCCAACCCTATCGGACGCGGTGCTGGGGTCATTACCACTATGGTTAAAGCCGACGGGGTGCTGCGCATTCCATCGTTGGACGAAGGGTTGAACGCGGGCACGGAGGTGCAGGTCGAACTCCTGCGTCCAGCGGAGGAAATTGCCAATACGATTCTGTTCACCGGCAGCAACGACCTGACCATCGGCGTGCTTGACGATCAACTCCGTGCCCAGCATCCGGGTCTCAAAATATCCGCCAGCAATATCGGTTCACTCGGTGGTCTGGTCGCCCTGAGGCGGGGCGAAGCCCATATAGTCGGCACCCATCTGCTCGACCCTGCCAGCGGTGTCTATAACCTGCCCGACCTCAAAAAACAGCGGCTGCTCACCAAGTCGGTCGTGATGAATCTGGTTATTCGGGAACAGGGCCTGATCGTCTCAAAAGGCAATCCCAAAAAGATCAAGCACCTCAGAGACCTGACGCGAAAAGACATCACTTTTATCAACCGCCAGCCTGGGGCGGGGACCCGCGTGCTGTTGGACTATAAGCTCGGGAAGCTTCGCATCAAGCCCGAGCGCATCAAGGGCTACGAACGTGAAGAAACCACCCATATGGCGGTCGCGGTCGCCATTGCCAGCGGTCTGGTAGATACCGGTCTCGGCGTCAAATCAGCTGCCAAAGCCCTGGAACTCGACTTTGTCCCCATTGAGCGTGAGGAATACGACCTTGTCTTTCAGACAGCCTTTTTCCGCGGCGAAACAGGTCGGCGGCTCGTTGCCGTCATCCGCTCCGACGCTTTCATGCGCGCGGTCGAACAACTAGACGGCTACGACACAACCCAGACCGGCAAGGTCAAATAAGAGGGGACCGTTCGGCGGTCGTTCAGGCGGTCGGTTCAATCCCGGCCGACGAGCGCTCGGGCCGCGTGGGCCGCGCCGACCTGGGCGGCCCTGGGATTCAGAATGATGCGGACCGGCATATCCTGCAAGAGCTGACTGAAGCGCCCCTTGTCCGTCAAGGACCGCATAAACCCACCAGCCGTCATTTTGGGCAGCAGCTTTGTCACGATCCCGCCGCCGATATACACCCCGCCAACACTCATCACCGTTAAGGCCAGATTGCCAGCTTGGGCCCCGTACAAACTGATAAACAGGTCCACCGCTTCCGCACAGGTCTGACAACTGCCGGCGACGCCCGCTTCGCCGATGACTGCGGCCGCGTCCTCGATTTGCAGGCGCGCCCGCAGAGTCTTGGCCACAGGGCGCTGCAAGACCTGGCACAAAAAATTGAAGATGCTCACGAGGCCGGGGCTGGACAGCACACGTTCATAGGACACGCGCCCCTGGTGTTGCTCTCTGAGGAAGTGCAGCAGGAATACTTCTTTTTCATTCCGAGGCGGGAAATCAATATGGCCGCCTTCCGTAGCGACGGGTCTATAGCCCTGTCCATCCCAAAACAGAAATGCCTGCCCCAGGCCGGTGCCGGCCGCAATCACCGCACAGTTGCCGCGCCGGGGCTTGCCTTCGTTGAGCGTCAGAAGTTCAGCCGCAGGCAGGAATAATGCTCCATAGGCGGTTGCCTCAAGGTCGTTCATGAGCCGAACCTGGCCACCGCCAATAGCTTGGCGGATCTCGGCAGCGTCAACTTTCCAGGGCAGATTCGTCACCTCGACCCTGCCGTCAAGAACCGGTCCGGCAATACCAAATGTCCCGGCCGCTATTGCCGTATCCACCTCTCTGGAACGAAAGTCGGCAATGACGTCCTCCAGCCCGGCGTACTGCGTACTCGGAAAGGACGATTCCCGAACGAGGCGGAGTTCATCCTCTCCCTCAAGCGCGTACAGGGCCAAATTTGTCTTGGTTCCGCCAATATCACCGGCTAGGACATGAATTGTCATGACGGTTTTCCCTCATGTCGGATTGGTTCCCGCAAGGAGAGTCCACTAGGCGAGCGCTTCATGTCTACGGCGACTCAACATGCCCGTCGAACTTGAAGCGCATGGTCGATCAGATTTTCTCGGCAAAGGTATGGGCTTGGCGGGACCGAAAGCGCCGTATAGAGCGCTGCTGACAGGACATCGGCGGGAACCGCCCTCAATGGCCGTCGCAGTCATCCAGCGGCCTTACGCCCGAATCCCGGACCTCGCCGGAGAACTCGGCCCACTCCGGGCTTTCCGCCAGCGCCATAGCCGTCAAATCCCGCAGCGAGGAGCCAGCCACGCTGCAGCGACGCTCCACCTCGGCAATATGCGGGAACTTCGACTCGGAGTGATAGTCCAGTCCGCTGGCGCGGGCGCTTCGCAGCATATCAAAGCCTTCGGCATAGGCGTGCATCCATCCCTACTTGATGCCGTTATGGACCATTTTCACAAAACGTCCGGCTCCGGTCTGGCCGCAGTGCAAATAGCCCTCCTCAGCCGTGCCGTTCATCTGCCGATGGCCCGGCGTTTCTGGAATGTCCCCCCTGCCTGGGGCGAGGGTACGGAAGATAGGGTCGAGCCGCCGGACTGGGCGCTTGCTCTCCGCCGGCTGTCAGACAATAACCGCACTTGACTCCCCACACTCCACCGCTCGTCCCAACATCCACGTAATGGAGTGAGGGCTTTGGTCTGCCGAAGAGTATCCTTAAAATGCGAGTTTCCGCCATCAACGATGATGCCGTCCGCGTCCCTTCTTCTGGCCAAGGCGGTTGCCGTCTCATCCGTTGCTGTGCCCGATGGGAGCATGACCCATACGGCACGGGGCAGCGTGAGCTTTCGAAGTAGCTCATATTGAGGGAATCCGCTCCACTCGCCCGGTCCCGCTCACACTGTTTGACCATTTGAGCGTTCAGATCAAACACCGCGCACGCCTGTCCGCCACGCATGAGGCGGCGCACCATATTGCCACCCATCTGGCCTAAACCAATCGCACCGGGTTGTGCATCGCGCCGACTCCGTTTCAGCGTGAAAGAGGGGCTGTCTGCGGCTACCATCCCGAGAGGGGATTTTGCATGGGGCGGCACTGAAGGGACATGACGACTTGCTGGGCGCGGAACCACCCGGCACTGCTATGGCTGCCGGGACTATTGTACCGCGGTCCGAATACCGATCGCGCCGCTTCCTCGCAACCGTTCAAGCTCTCCGGCATCAAATCCCCAATCGAGCAGAGCCTCTTCCGTGTGCTCGCCCGGACTGGCGGGAGGACGTTGGATAGCGCTCGGGGTGCGGCTGAAACGCGGAGCCGGAGCCGGCTGAGGAACACCCTTGACCTCGACAAACGTACCGCGCTCCTGGTTGTGGGGATGGTTGGGCGCGTCGGCCATATTCAGGACGGGTGCGTAGCAGATGTCGCTGCCCTCCAGGAGTTCGTTCCACTCCGCCAGGGTTTTGGTCTTAAAAATCGCGGCCAGTTTCTCGGTCAACACCGGCCACTCGGCCCGGTCGTTCTGGTGGGGTAACTCTTCCCGCTCCAGTCCGGTCAAACGCAGCAGTTCCGTATAGAACTTCGCTTCAATCGAACCGATGGAGAGGTACTGGCCGTCACTGGTCTCATATACATTATAGTAATGTGCACCCGTATCCAGGATGTTTTCTCCACGGTTGTCCGTCCACTTGCCGGCCGCGCGCAGACCGTAGATGGCGGTCATCAATGACGCCGCGCCGTCAATCATGGCCACGTCAATGACTTGGCCTTTCCCCGACTGCTGGGTTTCGAGCAGGGCACCGACCACGCCCAGCGCCAGGAACACCCCACCGCCGCCAAAGTCGCCAACCAGATTCAGGGGCGGAACAGGCGCTTCGCCTTTGCGCCCAATCGAGTGGAGCGCCCCAACTAAGGCAATATAGTTAATATCATGACCCACCGCGTTGGCCAGCGGGCCCTCCTGGCCCCACCCGGTCATACGTCCAAAGACCAAACGGGGATTGCGGGCCAGACACACTTCGGGGCTGAGCCCCAGCCGTTCCATCACCCCAGGCCGGAAGCCTTCGATGAGCGCATCAGCCTGCTCGATCAGCTTGAGCGCCGCCTCTATCCCTTCCTGTTTCTTGAGGTCAATCGCCACCGAGCGTCGCCCGCGCCCCAGCAGGTTAAACCTGGCGTCGGTCGGTACGCCGAGGGCGGCATCTTCGACCCGGTCTATACGCAGCACCTCCGCTCCCATGTCCGAGAGCAGCATCGCACACATTGGAGCGGGCCCAATGCCCGCAAATTCGACGACTTTATATCCAGATAATACGCTCATACTCTCCCCTTCCCAGATCCGTTCGGTAGCTGCCCGAGCAGCCACGCAGGCAACCTACCCATATCACAAATGGTCTTCCCTGAGCAAAGGAGACTGAGGAGGGGTTTGTTGTTCTTGACAAAGCGCCGTTTGAATCCTCAAACCATCCGCACTTCAAGGGAGGAAACGATGACATAGGAAGAATGTAGTCTTGCAGCCGCCCAAGCGTATGGGGATATGTACAACAATGGCATCTCTCCCTCGGGATCTCCATGGATCAAACGCACGACGTCCGCCTACCGTTGGGTTGCATGCCATCCACATGAAATCGAACCGTTTCCCCCGGCGCGACACCGAACCGACCGGCAACCAACGATTTCCATGCTTCCCTCCTTCCTACATGGATGGGCTAGTATCCGATCCTTGGAATTTCTTCCAAATGCGGCAAGGGGCGGCCCAGCACATCGGAGAACAGGGTCAGGACGCGTAGGGTGATGCCCCAGATCACTTGATCCCGAAAACGGATCGCCGGATAGGAGAGCGTCTTGCTGTCCGCAGACAGTTTGAGGTGGGTGGCGTTTCCGGCCTCCCAGGGATGCCCCAGCGGCATCCAGTAGGCCGCAGCAACCTCGTGATTCAGCGTCAATACCGGGGGGGGCGATCCCAGGTAGTAGACCGCAGGAAACAGGGCCAAGGGCTGTTCCCTGCCGCTCAGCCAGATGGAGAGTGGGGCGAGCGACCCCAGATAGTGGGCTGGGCCCAGGCACAGGCCCACTTCTTCGTGCGTTTCACGCTCGGCCGTAGCACGAAGGTCGGCATCCTCGGGAGAAAAGCGCCCGCCCGGAAAGGCCATATGGCTTGACCATGGGTCCCCCGGTTTTTCAGCCCGCCGGATCACGCACATCTCGGGATTATCCTCCGCTCCGGCAAGTATCATGGCCACCGCGGCACAACTGCGGTCAGTAGTAAGACGGCCGTGCATAGGCTGATGGGTGGCCAGGGCACTCCGTATTGCTTCGACGCTCAACACAATGGGTCTCCACCTAAAACACCGCCAGCGGGTTGAGCGGTGAGCCCGTTCCACCAGGAACCCGCAGGGGTGAGGCTATGAAGAGGAGGGTCCATCGTTTACGTGCCTGCGCTTCGCGGGCGAGACCTCCGAGGTTCAGATTATCCAACAGTGGCATCACTAGGGCGACCACGGCTAGTCGGTGAATCGGAAACGGGATCCCTTCGGTCCCGGACGGGACGACTTCATTCGTGCCGTCGGAGCCAACCGTTGCCACATCGCGTTTCTTGAGCCAGGGTACAAGCCGCCGTATGTAGGCTGTGGCCTCCTGGGTAAGATCCCAGGATCCGACTTCCTGGGATCGTTTGTACAGCCCGGTGCGGACCAGCAGGACATCGCCGCTCTCGATCTGTATACCGGTCCTTTGCCCCCAGGCTTCCAGGTCTTCGACGCGAACCGTGGTGTTCGGTTCGAGATAGGGGGCATCCTTTAACCAAGGGACATCCACCAGAATCCCGTGTGTGAAGAAGTCCTGTTTCATGGCCTGTACACCGAGTTGCTCCGAGCCGGGGGGGGGTGACCACCGAATGCGGAGAGCCATTATACATCTTGCCCTGATGGGAAAATATGACACAGTGCATCCTCCATGCGAATGGGCAGAGCCATGATACCGGATTGTATAGATATCCTGGGCAAAGACGCTGCCGTCGTCATCATGAACAATGAGGCTATGCTCAAGCGGAAACTCATTGTTGATTGCTGGCCTCTCTCGCCAAGTCAAAGGCTAGAGAAACCGAGACGCCCTCGGTCACCAGCGTGGTGGCCTGACGCCGTTTCTCGGGAGTAATCGGATTGGGCGTGCCGAGCTCGTCGTTTTCTCCCCAGCGTCCCCAATTTGAGAGGCTGGCCATCCGCTGCTCCAGCGTCGTCGCCGTGAGCGGGGGAGGGAGTCTGTTGCTTGAGCGGGGCTTGGACGGGCCCAGTATGAGAGTGGGCGCTAGGATCATGCCGACCGGTCATGTCATGGCTCGATAGTTAATTGCTCCCCTCCTCGCTAGCAGGTGTATTCGGGACGAGACCGGAGAGCAAGACAAGAGGGAGGTGCGCGCGCCGGAATCCGAAACCCCGTTAGCGTCTTTTGTGTCAGTCCGGCCACAGGGAAATATGGATGGGATGGATACGAGGAAAGAAGGGGCCACAAAACATGCCACGCCTGAGCAAGTTGGGTCGACCGATCAAAGGAAAAATCGCGCGGGTGACCAGGGCCCGCGAGCGGCATGGGGACGGGCAACCCCCATCTTGCCGCCGAAGAGGCTCAGATCGCTGCCTTGGACAGAAATGCGGAAGGCGTTGCCCGAGTCGTCGAGGAGATTACCCAAGCCGGCAGTACGGCTGCGGAGTGGACCCCGGACCCCGCCAACAGTGCAGAGACCGAACCCACGCTGACCCGGATGTCGCACATTTTGGCGGGCTCGACATTCCAGCCAATAATGCCGGTATCGGGCAGTGTCTCGCTTTGGGCCGTAACCCATTGTTTCGATTGGCCAAAAAAATTCAAACCGAGACACGACCAAACGTCCAGCTTGCGCCCGCGCGCTACGCTATCGAGTGGCTGCCTCTACACCGCCGCCAAACATAGCGATAAAATCGCTTACATTGACCTTAATATGCGAGGCTTGGTTGCTACATGGATGTTTCCGCTTCCACACCTCTTCTCGTTCTCCCGACGGCGATTAAAGACGCCCGCATGCCGCACCTGCTCGTCTTCTACTCTAGCGAGACGAGGAACGAGAATACTGCCATCCCTACTAGGGCCTGTTCATACTACTGCAACGCATTGATGATGAGTGCGAAGACGATGCATCCGAGGAAGAGCACGTCGAGTTTCTCGAAGCGGGTGAAGATGCGGCGGCATCCCTGCAATCGACGAAACACCCGCGCGATTTCATTGCGCCGCTTGTACATCTCACGGTCATACGCCCAAGGCTCAACCCGGCTCCGCCGCGGCGGCACCACGGGCGCATACCCCAGTGCCACGGCCAAGTGCCGCGTCTGGGCGCCCTCGTACGCCCGGTCCATCAGCAACGCGGGATGCGCGGGGGGTGGGCCCAGGCGAGTCAGCCACGGGCGGCCCGCCGGAGCGGCGGGGGCGTGCCCGGGCGAGAGCGAGCAGACGAGAGCCGTGCGATCCCGCGGCAACCCCATGCATCGTGGGGGTCCACCCGCCTCGGGAGCGGCCGAGGGATTGAGGGCCGGTTGTGTGCGCGCCCCCGGTCCGGCGGGAGGGACTTTGACGAGGGGGCGGGCTAGCGACCGGGCCTCCCGCTTGAGGCGCACGATCGGGGCGCGGTGCCGACGCTCGCAGACCCGCTCACGCACGCCGGGGTGCGACCCGCGGGGCAGCCGGAGGGAGAGGGGGGGGGCCAGGGGCCCAAGCGGGGCGGCAACCCGCGCCCTTTCGCCCTGCGCGGCGACCGACCAGAGGGCGGGGCGCACGGGGCGAGGGGAGAGGCGGACAGGGCCGCGCGGCCCCGGGAGAGGGGGCGCGCTCCGGGCGTATGGCGCTTACGTGAGGTCCATACATCCAGGAGACCATAATCATGCGCATGAGTGGGAACAGGCCCTAGGTCAATCGCATTCTCGTTCTTGTAGCACACCGGCCGCATGGCGCTGAGAATGTTCGCCTCGCACAGCCGGGTCGGTTCGGGGTTCATCCCCGACGCGGGCTGAAAGGAGCAAAAGACGAAATTGATATTTGGAATCATCTTGAACCCGCGCCGCAGCGCGTCGAGTGTGCCGCGATCCTTCAGCCTCCTTTTCGAGTTGCTTGAGAAACTCTGCCTCGGCGCTGCCCGCGTACTGCGCCTCCAGCTTCTTCCATTCCTTGGGCTGTGCCCCCACACGAACGCAACACAAACTTCCCAGGCCAGCGCCAAGTCCCGGTCGAAGCCCTTCGGCGACCGCTCGACATATCCCTCTCACGGATGAACTGTGCGACAAGGTGGTCCTCAAGGACGACCTCGCGATGAACGGTGTCGGCGGAACGGGCTTCGGTCAGGTCGACTCCCGCCGCATAGCGCCGATTTCGCTCACACCGGATCAAGCCGCCCCATGTCCCCGATGCGCCCCCTGAGCGTCAGCAAATCGCGGACAACGGTGCACACCTTCCGTGCCTGACAGGGCGAAGCTGCGTATTCGTTGGCATGCGCAAGGTTATCCCTGAGTTCCTGTATATGTTTCAGCTTTTCGCTGAAATCTTTCTTGTTTTGAATCTGGAAGCCTTTCAGCAGAATGTCCGACTTGTCGCAAAACTGCGTGAACAGCAGTGCATCGACGAAGCCGTCATCTTTGCGCGACTGCTCTGTCTCCTTTTTGATCTTCTTCTGACGATTCTCACTAAGATGGCCTTGCCAGTCCTCGTCATTTGCGTACTTTCTCTTGATCGCCTCAAACATAGTGATTTCAAAACCAGTGATCAGGGCGAAAAGAGCGGCACGGACAGGCAGTTTTTGGAGGCCGGATAAGCTGACTAGGCCGACAATGTCCGGCCCGGAGACCACAAGGCGGCAAGGCTTCTCGTTGGCATCCTTGACGAAGTTCAGGATGCTGGCATCAGCGCCAATCAGATAGTCTTCGGAGAGGGGCGCATACTTTTGCTCAATGAGGCCTTCACGCCTATTCTCATCAAAGAATTTTGCCGCGTGAAACAGACCGATGATGCGACTCTGAGGTCCGTCGCCGGACTCCACGACGGGCAGGAAATCGTATGGCTCCTCGTTCCGCACCATGACATCGGACAGGGACTCGAACGGAGCGCATGTCATCAGTTTCGAACGTTTTGTCGAGATTAGCTCAACGGTCAGCCCGGCATGCAGCGTATGAAAGACATCGCCGGCTCCTACATCGTCATGACTGGCCCATTTTTCGGTCATACCCGTTCCTCCCGGACACTGGCCCCGTTGAATCCGCCTCGCGGCCGCGCTGATAGGCGCGGGACTCCACCAGGAAAATAGAGCCGACGGGCCAGACCGACCGTCTCCCCCGCCCGGCAGCGGGCGGGTCGGCCGTTTGCGCTCTTCAAGCGCATCTTGGACCATACCCTCCGCCCGGCAGCCTACCCGATTCACACATGTCCGGCGATCCCCTATCCGAATGGGAGTGCCCGGAATGGATACCGCCCGCGCCCCATGCCCCCAGGGCCCGGTTGCCCATACTCTCCGGTCCAGCCGCCGCGCCGGGCGCCCCCCCCCAGGCCGCCCAGGCACGCGCGCCCCTGGGCGGCGGGTGCTGTTGCTGGTCGGGCGTCCCGTCCCGCGCAGCGGAGCCGGCCGCAAGGCCCGGGTGCTCCCGCGCCGCGAAGCCCTCCGTGAGCGGGCGGTGGCCGGCGCCCTCCCGGGCCGGCCCGAGGGGCAGGCCCGCTCCCCCCGCGCTCAGCGGCAGGGCGCCAAGCGTTGGGACGGGCGCGGGTTCCACGGACCCGGGTTCGCGGTCGACCCCGGTGGGCTTGCTGGTCTGGAAACCCTGCGCGCTGCCCCCGCGCCGCCGGGCGCGTGGCGGTCTCCCGCGCGCCGGCTCGCACGTTTCGCCCCGCTGGCGGGTCGCTGGCCCGCGCCGCGCCGCTGTCGCCGGCCTGGCGGGCGGGCACCCCGGGGGCAAGCGGGCTGTTTGCGGGGGGCTGGCGGGGCCCGCCCGCGCACCGCACGCCCCGGCGGGCCGGGCGCGTCTTTGGCCCGGCTCCGCCCGGCCCCGCCTGCCGGGCGGCCTGCGCCCAGCTCGGAGCTGGCCCCTTCCCGGGCGGCGACACCCGGGCCCTGCGCCGCCGCGTCCAGCACGGGGGCCCGTGTTGGCCGGGCGTCCAGCCAGCGGGAGCGCGCCGGTGCGCGCCGCGGCCGGGGGCCGGGCGGCTTCGGGCCGCCGCCGCGGTCCATGAGGGGCCGGTCGCCCGCGCCGCGCCCCGGGCCCGGGGCCGCCGCCCCCGCGAGCGGGGCCGGGCCGACCAGGCCGTTGCCCGCCCCGTCAGCACGCAAGCGCAGGGGGGCTTGACTCGCCCGCAGCGGCACCCCGTCCCCGCGCCCGGCCGGAGGCCGGGCGGCCTTGGCGACGAGCTGTGGCACGGGCACGGGCACGGGCACGGTCCGCACACCCCGGCCCCCGCGACCTGCGCCGGCGCGCTGGCCGCCGCCCCCACGCCCCGCCATCCCCTGCGGCCCGTCCGCGACCAGCCGAGCCTGACACAAGCGGTCCGCCGGATCCCAACGCAGAGCACCACAATGCGACCGCGGGGGGTGCCTCTCTCCTCCCCCCCCCCCCCCCCCTGACACGGCAAGACAGCAGAGAGCATCGACACGACAAACGGCACATTGCACAAACCCAGGACGCAAGCGGGAAAAATGTGGGCATACGGTAGGCCCGGCAGCGGACGGGTCGGCCCCTCGTCAGCCGGCGGCGGGGTGTCCGGCGAGCAGCAGGGGGGCGAACCCGAGCGGCCCGGCGAGGCGTAGCCTGATCTTCGCCCGCCCCCGGGAGCGCAACTGCGCATAGCCAAAGGGGCGCTTCCCAGACAGGAACGGCTGTTCCCCCTTCGCCCGCCCCGCCGCCTTGCGCTTCTCCGCCGCTAGCGTGCCCGTCTTGCCGAGCGGCCGGTGCCGACCCGGGTTCAGCGTGGCCTGGCCCGGTTCTCCACGCGCTTGCCGCCCCCCTGAGATTCAGCGTCGCCCCACCCCTGCGTCTCGTCCCCGTGCCCCAGCGCAGGCGCGCTGCCCGCTACCTTCGTCGACGGCGTCTCCCGGCTGGACGCCAGGCCCGCCTCGCCTCCACACCGATATGCGCCTTCCTCCCGCAATACCCAAGGAGTCTCTATCTGCGTCTGGGGCCTCGCCGGGGCGCACGGGCCGAGCTAGGTCTTCGGCGCCGACGGGGCATCGATGAGGCGCGTGTCCACGAGTGTCCCGGTCTTCAGCCAGGATCCGAGCGCGGCCAGAGGCACCTTGATCGCCCTGAACAGCGTCTGCCCGAGCCCGGGCTGCTCCCACAAGGGATGGCAGTTCAGGCACGGCGTCTCGTCGGGCAGTGGCCCCGACAGATGCAGGCCACCGAAACGCCGTACCGACTCCCCCTCGGAGAGTAGGGCCTCCATTCCCGGGTCGCTCAAGGTGGCGAACCATTGCCCGCCGCGTCCCCGCAGCAGCACCCCCGGCGGAGAGGGACGGCGACCGCGACCGGCCTGCGGAGAGCACGGCGCAAGACGCGCATCCAGACGGCCCCACGGGCTCAGCCTGTTCATCTTCCCCAGACCCCCCCCGCGCCGCGTCCGGCGTTGCTGCGATGCGGGTTCCCACTCCGCAACAGCGGCCTGTTCCTTCGCTCCCCTCACCAGCCCACCATCCTGTCACTAGATTATGACACAAGCAACTTGTTCGGACCTTCCTTAGATATCCGGTCTCTGACGCTTCGATTGTGCATGGCATCCCCGGCAGGTGTCCCTTCGGATCAACTGTTCCTGTGACGGTACGCGTGATAGCGACCGAGCGTTTCTCCGCCGCCAATTCCAGCAACCGATTCTTCTTCTCAATCAGCTGATGAATACGTGCGGTTTCACGGTCAAGGACACTCGCAATTGATTCTTGGGTATCCAAATCAGGAACGGTAATCTTGCCATTCCTCGTTCGATCAACATCAATGCTTTCTACGGTGGCACCTGGTTGCCGCCACTCCGGCAGCAAATCATCCGATTGCCCTTCGATCCAATAAACGAAGAAATTCGGGTTGGGGCGGAACTCAGCTTAAACGCTTTCATATCCTGGTTAAGCGTGAGCCTGCAGCCGGCAATAGCGACCGGTAGTGCATTGCGCAGGATACCGGGACGTACCGCCATGAGCGGTGAGTTGGCTTCGACGAATGATGTGGTGCTGCCGTTCACCGCGTCTTCGGTAAGGTAATCTTCGGTCTCGGTAATAGTTCGGTGTCTCATATCCTTTGGAGAAACCCAGGGTATGCTGCCGTTCTCCCAGAACGCCACGTTGTCCTTTGACGGGGTAACCACCGCCAGTCACAGAAGCAAGATGCTTGAGGTGCAATACAGGCCAATCTCTATTGGCCCGTTCAAGCCGCGCACCTTCAATCTGATTGCTCACGCCGCGACCTCCTTCAGAAGCCCTGTGATCTCAGCTTCCAACGCCTTCGGTTCCTCTCTGATCTTTTTTAGAGTGCTGACTTGTCCGTTCATCATGGCGTCCTCCACGCTGACCTCGTGTGCCAACCCTCGGGAAACCCCATATTGGCTGGATCAGCCAAGTGGCAACTGTCGATCAGGGCGACGATGCGGTTCCGCCATTCACTGCTTGGCGCTATGATCGACAAAAGATAATCGAGCATGATTAGAGTATTGTGTAGTGAGCGTGGGTCCGCATCACGCATAGCGACGGGTAGTCTCGCGGGATATTTCGGGACAGCCATTTTGACCGTGAAGCGTTTGTTCCAAAGTCTTCCATGGTGAGCGCAGATGTTGCGTACATAGCTGATATGGTGCGCGAAGGACGCGACAACTTTCTCGTCCAGCCCAAATGGCTTGGCGACCGCCTGCCGCTCATGACGCCGTTTTAGGGCGCTGTAGAACTTCGAAAGCAGTCCGAAAGACATGACCTCGGCCGCCATCCAGACGGGAGGGAGTTTCGGGGATGTGTACTTGCCACGATAGTGAACAGCGAAAGTGTCGCGCGAACGGCTGAATTCCTTGTTGAGTTCCGCTAGCGCCTCGGCATGACGGGCGATATGCGCATAGTGACCCTGTTCAAGATAACCATGGGGGCCATGCGCCATGGCCATGTGATGTGCCCATTGCGCACGCAAGGCGACCTCGACGCGCTCAATTGCATCCAACATCAACAGTCTAAGCTCTCGATCAAAAATATAGAGCGCCAGCATGTCCTCGAACCTCGTCCCATCACAAAAAGCGTGATCGCCCTCGTTTTCCGCTGACATTTCGAAGGGCAGCCAATAAGCGCGGAGCCGATAGTAAGAGATGAACCTCAGGTAGTGTTCGGCGCCCGGCTCATCATCTACGACCATGCCGCGTTTCTTCAGAAGGACAATCTGATCTGAAACTGAGGTGGATGGTTTTTTGAACTTCATGCGGCACGTCTCCGCAAAAGGGCCGAGGCCTCAGAAACAAGTAACCCGCCGGGGTGCGCAGTGCGGAACCGAGGCTCCGTCCGAGGCGTAGCGGGTCTTGTTATCATAAGATATAAGACCGGTTTCCTGTCAAAGCAACAAGAAACCGGGCGGGTGAACAAGACATTCATGCAACGATCTCCTTCATAAAGTCCGGCGGTCTCCGCTTCGAGCACCTTCAGTTTAGCGTCGATCTCTTCCAGAGGCCGCGGCGGAACGGAGGTGTAGAAATACCGGCTGAAGTTGATCTCGTAGCTGACGCGGCCAGCCTCGCCGTCGCGAGCGTCGGTGTGACTTTCGTCCGCCCATGCGTGCGGCACGAATGGCGTGACTTCACGCGCGACAAAGTCGCGCCAGTCCTCTTTCAACGGAACAAGCTCATGGGCGGGTAACTCGATATCCGGTTCTGGATTCCCCTTGCTGTCTGTGCAGATGGCGACATCTTTGTCGCTTTCGGACAATGCGGATTAGGGCCTGTTCCCCCTCATGCGCATGATTCTGGTCTCCTCGTTGGATGGACCTCACGCAAGCTCACTACGCACGGATCGTGCCTCATCTCCCGGTGCCGCGCGGCCCGGTCCGCCTCTCCAAGCGCCCCGTGCTCCCCGCCCTCTGGTCGGTCGCCGCGCAGGGCGGCACAGGGCGCGGGTGACCGGCCCAGTTTGGCTCCTGGCCCCCCCCTAGACACCCGGCTGCCCCGCTGGTCGCAAACCGGGGGGCTCGCCCGGGTCTGCGCGCATTTGCACCGCGAACAGATCGTGCGCCTCACGCGGGCGGCCCGGTCGCTCGACCGCCCCCTCGTCCAGGCCCCTCCCGCCGGCACGGGGGCGCGAAAACAACCGGCCCCCCCTCCCTCGGCCGCTCCCGAGGCGGCGGGACCCCCTTGAGGCGGCGGGACCACCAAGATGCATCTGGTTGCCGCGGACGATCGCCCGGCGCTCGTCTGCTCGCGCTCGCCCGGGCCCGCCCCCGCCGCCCCGGCGGGCCGCCCGTGGCGGACTCGCCGGGGCCCGCCCCCCGCTCCTCCCGCGGTGCTGAGGGACCGGGCGTCCGCGGGCGCCCAGACGCGGCCCCGGGCCGTGGCACTGGGGTATGCGCCCGTGGTGCCGCCGCGACGGAGCCGGGTGAGACCTTGGGCGTCTGCCCGTGAGCTGGACAAGCGGCGCACCGCAAGCGCGCGGGTGTGGCGTCGATTGCAGGGATGCCGCCGCCTCTGCTCGCGATGCGGGCAACGCGACGTGCTCTTCCTCGGGTGCAGCGTCTTCGCCCTCATCATCAATGCCTTGCGATAGTGTTAACAGGCCCTAGAGGAGATAAAAAATATGCCGGGTATCCTGAGGTTACATACACGCAGACCGTCATCTGAGGCGAGGTAGACGCCGAAGCGGCCTACTTTAATTCCTTTATCGACTCCTTCGGATACAAGGGGCTTTAATGCGGGCCTCGGCAATCAATTCGTAGCCCTGCATATGGACGACTTCTTCGGTAAGGAGCGAGTCGAGGCGCTCCGTCCAAGGCGGCCGGGTCTCACGCCCGAACTACGCGAGGCGGCAATTCTTGAGAGACTAGTGGACGAAATAAAGCGGCTGGTCTGACCGTCGCGACCTTTCGCCCGCGACGGCCCAGCCAGTCTCTAGGCGAAGAACAGGCGACTGCACGCTCCCTATCTAGCTGGAACCGGGCCGGAAGGCCGATACCGCCGTTCAGGGGCTGGGAGCGGGCCAATCGCATCAACCGGTGCGAGGGATTGTTGCCCGACAGTCCCTCTTCCAAAAGCTGTTACGGTTTACCGACAGGGTGTAATGTGGTGAAAGTGAATGGGGGGGACGTAAGGGAGATATGCGAGGTGTGAGACCCGAAGGAGTGACACCGGTCCGTGCGTCGATCAACTTTCCATCGCATATCTACGAGGTGCTAGAGCAGATTGCCAGGGAAAAAAGTATCGCTGGCATGGGTTGTCCGGGAGGCGGTCGAACGACACGTCGCCGAAGAAAAAGAACACGTGGAGCGGGAATGAGGTTTGACCGGGGAAATATTGACAGAGAGCCGCAGACGACCGCAGAGACGGCCAGTCTGGCCTGCCCACGGCCGGGTCGAATTGAGGCCGCATTGGAGCGTCCGAACGGTGCGCGGTTTCACCGCTGCGCCTTGCAGGTCAATCCGTTCGCGTATGTGTACAGGCGTTACAAAAAGGCCGCTTTCACCTTGGAAGACGCCTATAACAAGGCGATTGTCAAAACCTGCATCGAAAGGGGGATAGAGGTCATCGCGGTCATGGATCACTACCGCGTCAAACACTCCGCGAGCCTTGTGCACGCTGCGCGCGAGGCTGGAATGTTCGCATTCAGCGGTTTCGAAGCCGTCACCAAAGACGGCGTTCATTTCCTGTGCCTGTTCAGTCCAGACAAGGACGACGTTCTTGATCGATTCATCGGAGAGTGCGGTCACAATACCGGTCAACCGACACCCACCGGCAGCCTCGGTTCCATCGAACTGCTGGAGTCTTCGAAGAAATGGGGGGGCAGTCTGCATCGCCGCCCATGTGGCATCAGAAGGCGGCCTGCTGAGGAAGTTGTCGGGACAACCACGGGTCAATGTCTGGACAAGTCCGGACTTGCTGGCCTGCGCGCTGCCCGGTCCCGTCAGCGCTGCCCCGGACGAAATCAGGCCTATCCTTGAGAACAAGGATGCCCAGCACATGCGCGGCCGCCCTCTGGCGATCCTGAATGCCTCGGACGTGAACGACCCGAAAGATCTGAAGCAGGACAGGGCATCCTGTTTCATCAAGATGTCCACCGTCTCCGTCGAGGCGCTTCGGCAAGCGTTTCTCGACCCAGAATCCCGCATCAGGCTGCACAGCGACCCGAAGCCGGAACCCCATGCCGAACTCCTGGCGCTGACTTGGGAAGGCGGTTTCCTGCGCGACACCGCCGTGCACTTCAACGAAAATCTCAATGTCCTGGTCGGCGGGCGTGGCACCGGCAAATCGACGATGATCGAAAGCATACGCTATGCGCTCGGCCTGGACCCTCTCGGCGAGGAAGCGCGCAAGGCCCATGAGGGTGTGGTCCGGCATGTCCTGCAACCCGGCACAAAGGTGTCGTTGCTTGTGCGGTCACACAAGCCGCCAGAGTGTCGTTACACGATTGAGCGATCGGTGCCAAATCCGCCCGTCGTGAAGGACGAAGCGGGCGAAGTCCTGGCGCTGTTGCCTCGTGACGTCATGCCGGGTGTGGAAATCTTCGGCCAGCATGAAATCTCCGAGCTGACGAAAAGCCCGGAGAAGCTCACCCTGTTGCTGGAACGGTTCGTTGGGCGTGACCCGTCGCTGTCGGGCCGGAAGGCGAAACTTCGCCCGGAACTGGAACGGTCGCGAAGTCGAATCATGGATGTGCGCCGTGACATGAAAGGCCTCGAAGAACGCCTTGCAGCGCTGTCCGGTCTCGAAGAGAGGCAGAAGCGCTTTCAGCAAGCCGGGCTAGAGGAACACCTCAAGGAAAAGAGTCTCCTGATCCGCGAAGAACGGCTGTTTTCCAGTCTGACGGAACGGTTGGAGCAATACCGGGTACTCCAGAAGACACTGGTCGAGGATGGGCCAGTCGACACGGCTTTCGTCTCAAGCAAAGCGCTTGAGGGGCTGCCGAACGCGGATATCCTTGCGGAGATCGGGAAAATTCTCGGGAAGCTGAGCCGGCGGTTTGAGGCGGTCGGCGAGCAGTTCAGCGACGCGCTCGCTGAAGCCGGCCGTGCGCTCGCGAAGACGAAATCGCGTTGGAACGAGCGCCGGACGGCGATTGAGGCAACCTACGAGAAGCTCTTGCGAGAACTCCAGAAATCAAGAATCGACGGCGCGGAACTTATCCAACTCCGCCAGCAGATCGAGGCATTGCGGCCGTTAAAAGACAGGGCGGGGCACCTTGAGCGCACCTTGGAAGCATATGAGGCGCAACGCCGTGAGTTGCTGGCGGAATGGGAGGATATCAAGGCCGCTGAATACCGGAGAATCGACACCGCGGCGGGGCAAATTTCGAAGAGACTGCGGGATCGGGTCCGCGTCGCGGTCACAATGGCCGGAAACCGTGAACCGCTCGAACATCTCCTGGGCGAGGTCGGTGGCGACCTCGCTGCAGCGCTCGACCGCCTGCGCTCGCAAGACCAGTTGTCCCTGCCGGAACTGGCACAACGGTGTCGGGAAGGCAAGGCATCGCTCATGGAACATTACAACCTGCCGTCCGGCTCGGCGGATTGGGTCGCACAGGCCGATCCAGACCTGTTCATGAGAATCGAGGAGCTCGAACTGCGGGCGACAGCCGTAATCGAGTTGAACACTGCCCCGGCTGGCTCGCCGGCCAAATGGCAGCCGCTGCAAGCCCTTTCAGTCGGCCAAAAAGCAACTGCCGTCCTTTTGCTCCTACTGCTCGAATCCGAGGCCCCGCTCGTTGTCGACCAGCCGGAAGACGATCTTGACAACCGCTTCATCACAGAAGGCGTCTTGCCGATCATGCGACAGGAGAAGCGGCGGCGTCAGTTCGTCTTCTCGACACACAATGCCAACATCCCCGTCCTTGGAGACACTGAATTGATTCTCGGCTTCGCCGTGACCGACGAAGCTGGGGAAGGCCGTGCGAAGATCGCGACTGAGCATATGGGCTCCATAGACTCGCAGCCCGTGCGGGACTTGGTCGAGGACATCCTCGAAGGTGGCAGAGCAGCGTTCGAGATGCGGCGCTCGAAGTACGGGTTCTGAAGTATGACGACACGAGCAGAACTACTGGAAACCACTGTGAACGGCGAGAATTCGGGGGTGGCATTCAAACGGGACGATCTGCAAAACCACGCCCTCGCCAAGGAACTTGTTGCCTTCTCCAATGCCGAAGGCGGAAGGGTGCTACTCGGCGTCGAGGACGACGGCACGGTATCTGGACTGACGAGGCCTCACCTCGAAGAATGGGTGATAACGGTGTGCCGGGACAAGATCAGGCCCGGCATAATTCCGTTTTTTGAGACCATCAGGGACGTGGAGCCGGACAAAGACGTTGCAGTCGTCCGCGTGCCGCGGGGGGCCGATGTCCACAGCCACTGGCACAACGATAGAAACACGTATTACATACGGGTAGGCACGCAAAGCCGGGAACTAGCGCCCCAGGAACTGAGCCGCCTCTTCCAACAGCGCGGCACATTGAGGGCCGATCTACGGCCGGTTTCGGGCACGGAGGTCAACAACCTTGATCGGCGGCGCCTCACGGATTATTTCGAGCGCGTCCGGCAGCAGGAAGTCCCGGAGGATGGTGACGACGCGGGATGGCAGACGCTGCTGGTCAATACGGAAATTATGGTCGAAGAGGGCGTCGCCCTATCGGGAATGTTACTGTTCGGAAAAACGCCGAACCGATATTTACCGCAGGCCGGTATTGATGCGGCAGCATTTCCGGGAACGGAAAAAGACTACGCGGGAAAGGAACGAGCAACACTGCGCGGACCGATGACGCCGCTCATGGACGCAAACGGTGGGGTCGTGGAAGCGGGACTTGTCGAACAGGCGCTTGAATTTGTCAGGCGCAACACGCCCGTGACCGCTGTTCTTGAAGATGGAGCCCGGCGCGTTGAACGGCCAACATACCCGATCGAGGTGATCCGCGAAGCGGTGGTCAACGCCCTGATCCACCGCGACTATCTTCTCGCCAATACCGATATCGAACTCGTAGTATATGAGGACCGCCTGGAAATCGTCTCACCGGGGAAGTTGCCAAACGGCATCACGCCGGAGCGCATGCGCGCAGGGACAAGGGCCGCCCGGAATCAGCTTCTGAAAGACATCATGAGGGACTACGGATATCTCGAACACATGGGGATGGGCGTGCCTCGAAAGATCATCCGTGGGATGAAGGAGCATAATCAGACCGACCCCGATCTGATTGAAGAGGGGGAGCGATTCGTCGTTCGCCTGTTCGCGCACGCACGGGAAAAAGAGCCGGGCTGTTCAGGACTTGACCAGAGCACCGATCCATAAGAGCTACACCGAGGCTCGGCGCACGTACCGGAAATCTTCCTTGCTCATGTCGCTACTATCATCACCGACGGCCGACGCTTTGCTCAGGTGCCATTCCCTCTCGGCATCATCGCTCCCCGCTTCAAGCGCCTGCAATGCGTCGGAGATACTCAGCTTGTCTATTTTTCGTCGAGCCCGGTATTCCACCAGAGCAGCAATTTCTTCCAGAATAGTCCATCTGGGCCAAACCAAACGAAGGCGGTGTCCCGGAATCCTCCTTCGATCCGACCATGTGCGCCTGCCACGCCACTAGCATCGGTCCGGCCACCGCGTCGAGGCTTCTGGCAGTATCACAGGCGGCTCGGGTGCCGAGACCTTGACGTTCACGTCCCCCCCTCTCCCTCCTTCGCTTTCCACACCTCCGTGTGGCCTCCGCCATGACGATGACTCTATCATCCCCCCCCCTTTGTCCAAACGACTCTGCCGTCCTCGAGCACGGCGATGGGGGCCACCGCCTTATCGCGATTTTATCGGTTTCCTCCCCCCGCCAGCAGCACCGGGACGGTGCCAGATGTCCGCCAGATCCCGAGAGCCGTGCTCGACATTGCGCCATCCCGCACGGCACTGGCGGCGAACGACCGCCCCGGGGCCTTCCGACACTCGCCCCCGTCCCGGCCGGGTGACCCTGCACCCCCGGGCTGTCCCACACCAGCCCCGCTCCCTGCCCTCGGACGATCTCCCGGTGCCACTCCGCAACCCTCGCTCCCGGACGCCTTGCTTCGCCCAGCGGTTCCTCCGGGGGGAGCGGGGCTGCCCGTTGCCGCAGGGCGCCGGCAACCCGTGCCCCTGGCCGCTCTGTTCGGCTCTGGACAGGAGGGCGGTGAGAACCGACCGCGGGCGGAGCGGGAGCTGACCGCGGGGCCGCCGGACAGACCGGAGCGAGGCGCTCGTCCTGGGTGGGCGGGCGGGCCCTGACAGGGCTTCCTCTCCACGGACAGGGAGCTCGGAGCTACCATAACTTGCGTGCACACGCCTTGGTAGGACTGGCGCGGAGACCCCTCGCCTATAATAGATAGTGGACATAAAAACAGTCTTCTCGTTTTCCTCGGACCTGTTGTCTCTATTTTGCCGGTGTCCGACGTGCCGCCAGGAACTTCACCTGACCGGCCACTACGCGCACCTTGCGGGGCCCGGCCAGCCACATGCTGCCGATGGAGAGCAAAGCAAATGCCAGCGCAATCCAGAAGGCCGCTGTATAACTCCCAGTGCGATCGAAGAGGAGGCCTGTGACCCAGGGACCGCTGCCCCCGCCCAGACTGCCGGCAATGGTCAGGGTACCGTAGATGCGGCCGTACTGCCGGCCCTGGAATATCTCGGCCGGAATGGCCCCATACACCGAGACCGTGCCGTAGCCCAACATGCCCTGCGCGGCGACCATGGCGTATAACAGCCCGCGGCCGGGCTGCTCGGGCATGCCGAGCAGGAGGATGTAGCACAGGACAAAACCCAGCATGCTGATGGTCCAGACCCACTCGCGTCCAATCCGGTCGGAGAGCAGGCCTAGGCCAATCTGGCCGCCGCAGGCGGTCAGCCCCACCAGCCCTAGGGCAAAGGCCGCCATTTCGGGGGAAAAGCCGCTATCGGTCAGGTATTGGGTTTGATGAACCTGGATGGCGTACCAAGCATAGAGGCTGCTGAAGAAGGAGACGCCCAGCCACCAGAACCGAGCGGTGCGCAGGGCGCGTCCAAGGGTCCAGTCGGTCGCGGCCCAGACGGGGTCGACGACATTGTCCGCCGGGCGTGACGCCCCAGGTCCGGCGGGGGAGACAGGGTCTCCGTCGGGCGCTAAGCCGAGGTCCTCGGGCCGCCGCCGTTGCAGGATCCCGTTTAACGGCAAGACGATCACCACCAGCACCCCGGCCACCACCCAACACGCCTGCCGCCACCCGGCTTGGTCAATAATGGTCTGTACCCACGGAAAGAGCAGCATGGACCCCACGCCCACCCCGGAGAAGGCCACCCCCAGAGCCAGCCCGCGCCGCCGCACAAACCAGTAGGGTAAAAAGAGGGAGTGGCCGAGATAGCTGAGGGCGGTGCTCGCCCCGCCAACCAGAATGCCAAAGGTGAGATATAGGTGCCATGGCTGAGCAATCAGGGTCATCGCCACCATGCCGGTGCTGACCAGCACGGCGCCCAGCGGGATGACGAGGCGCGGCCCCCAGCGGTCCATGAGCATACCGACCAGGGGGGCATACACGGTGGCCGCTAGAAACCCGCAAGAAAAGGCCGCGGCCGTTCTGCCCCGGTCCCACCCAAACTCTGCGAGAATAGGGGGAAAGAGCAGAGAGAAGGCCGTACGGGTGTTCACGCCAATGGCCAGGGTGAGAAAGGCGACGGCCACGACGGCCCAGCCGTAATAAAAAGGGAAGGCTTTGGGGCGCATTGGATGATGGCGGGAGGACAGAATGACGGCACACTATACACAACATCGCCTGCTTTGTCTGTGGCCACCACTCCACCCATTGCCTTCCATCCCCGGAGGGCTTACCCTCCTGCCACCGGATTGATGTTCATGTGAGCGGCTAGAGAGAGAAGGAGGGGGAGCATATGGAATTTGAAACCTTGGCCACCGGTTACGGACTGATTGAAGGGCCACGGACCGATGAGCAGAACCGGCTCTATTACAGCGATGTGTGGGGTGGCGGGGTCTTCCGGCGCAGCCCCGACGGCGCGATTGAAACCTTGATAGCGGATCGGAAGTTTGTCGGGGGCATCGCCTTGAACGTGGGGGGCGGCATCTTGGTGACGGGCCTGTCTCTAGCGCAGTGGGATGAGGAGTCCAGCGAGTTGCGGGATATCTTCGCCGAATGGCAGGGAAAGCCGCTGTTTGGCCTGAACGACCTGACCATGGACGATCAGGGCAGTATCTGGGTCGGTTCGTTTGGCTGTAATATTCAGACCTTCGATTTCAAGAGTACGCCGCCACCAGGTGCGCTTTTTCGCATCGACCCGCCGGGCCAAGTGACGCACCTCTGGGAGGGGGTCGAGGTCACCAACGGCCTGGGCTTCAGCCCAGACCACAAACTGCTCTACCACTGTGATTCCACCACCAAGGCCGTCTGGGCCTATGAGGTACGGGCCGACCGCACGGTCAGCGACCGTCGATTATTCGCGCACTTGCCTGAGGGCATGCCCGACGGCATGACCGTTGATGTCGAAGGCGGAGTGTGGGTCGCCACGGTGGCCGGACGGGGTGAAATCGTGCGGTTCAAGCCGGACGGTACGGTCGATCAACGCATCAAGGTCCCCGCCAAAACGGTCACCAGTGTAGCCTTTGGCGGGCCCGATATGTCGGACCTGTACGTGGTTACCGCCAACAACGATCAACGCGAGCTCAAGGGCAGCGTCTTTCGGGCGCGTTCTGATATTCCTGGACTGCCTGTACCCCAGGCACGCTTCTAAGGAGAGAAACCATGCTAAAGTTTATGGCCGTCGTTCGGCGTCTGGAGCATGTTTCGCATGACGAGTTGATTCATGTCTGGGAACATGTTCACGCCCCGCATATCGTTTCGCTGGTCAAGCCGAAGCGCTATCGTCTCACCTTCTTTAACCCACCGCAGACCTCTGCCGGTGCCGATGCCAGCCGTTTCCCGGATGGTATGGCCGAGTTGTGGTTTCGGGACAGGGGGCATTTTGAGACGACGATCGGGCGGCAGGCGCTGCCCAATATCGACGCCGATAAATTCAGCACCTATGCCGCCATACAACCGGGCTGTCATCTGTTTGTGACCGAACATCTCAACGTTGATGGGCCGACGAAGCGCGACACCACCAAACTCGTTTTCTTTATCAAGAGACGCCAGGGAATTGAGCGTACCCACCTGGACGACTACTGGCTGAACGTCCACGTGCCGAACGTTGTTGCGGCCATCAATAACACGCCGGACGCGGTACGCTATTCCGTGGACCTTGTTGACTTGGACGATGCCGAGCGAGAGCGCGCCTACGACGGGGTGGCGCAAATCTGCATCAATCATCCCAACGCTACATTCGCCGATGTCCAAGGGTATGAGCCGGACGGTTTCGGCGAGTTGGTCGAGCCCATGCTGGTATGCAGCGGGCACGAGGTGTGTATTGTGGACTGAACGCCAAGTTGGAGCGCTCAAGGTTAGCCACCTCTAATGGGTCAAGCAACGTCCGTTTGACCGCCTCCGGCCTCCTTTCGAGTCTATGCAGTGGAGTGGCAATCAGGCCGCTGACCCACCGTGCTTCCGGTAGCCGGATAAGACTCATGCCCATCAGCCGGTGCCATCTGAGATTGTGTAAAGTTCGCCCGTTTCCGAGCCTTACGTGGAGTCATAACCGTATGGAGAATAGCGGGACTACCGCCCTCTGTATGAGCAAGGGCCTCATTGGGAGACTGTGGATCAGATCGTCACCAAAACGTGCGTATTTCATCCTCCCCCATGTAGTCTGAGGTGCGGATACGAATACCGCAACCCTGCGATTTTTGTGCCGTGTCCGTGTCCATGAATGCCCGTCTGGAAAGAGTCCACTCCATCGCGCTTGTGGTCTTGGTGTCCAGCGTGCCATCCCCCCAGCTTCACGGACGGTCCACTCCATCGCGCTTGTGGTCTTGGTGCTCCATCAAGCGGATAGTCGAGTGACATGGCCAAAATCCCCAATACGCCCCAGTCGTTTAGGCCATCACCCCCATCCCATCACTGCACTATCCTTGCTCGGCTATAGACTCCCATTCAATCTTGTGATCCCTCCGGTAATTGCTTGTCCTCTTTCGAGAATACCAAAAGTCGTACGGGTGCCTCTATATCATCCTGTCTTATGGCATTAGGCTTCCAAGCCGCCGCGCCAGGCTACTTGATTTTTATTGAACCGTGCTCTGAGCTCGACTTTGTACAAAATTACCTCACGTCCATGTCCAGAAGATCTCGTTTTTGGCGATTTCGTCGAGGGCCTGTTCGAGCGGGAGCACGAGGCCCCCCATGTCTCCGCCGTCCTGCCAGGACTGGCGCCAGGACCAGTAGCGCCCCCTCATCGTGTCCCCTGAGCCTGTCGGCGGGAGCCTTGCGATCGGTGCCTGCGGGGCCGTGAGATACAGATTGTAGCCGCCGCGCCCCCTGGGTGACCGTCCCGCCCCCGCCCCTGGATTTGTTGACCGCTTCGATGCGCGCCAGACAGGGGTCGGAGGCGGCCATGAAGCAGTGATAGCGGATGGGAGGGCTTCTGTCGCTGCCGCGCTGCTGATTCACCCGGTCGCATGCGGGCGCCCTTGCCTGCCGGATGCTTCTGGATCCGACGGTCGTCATGACACATTGCGACGCCCCTTCGAGCGCCAGCGGCGATCCGGTTCCGCCGTTCCTGATCGACTGGCGGGAGCCCTTTCGAGGCGCCTTCTCCTCCCCGACCTGGCGGCGGGGGGCGGGGCTGGTCATGGGAGCGGGGCTGGCGCCGGGCAAGAGCACCGTGTCGGCCTGCCTGCGGGTGACCGGGCGGGCGCTGTGCGAGACCTTCTCGTCCGACCCTCAGGTTCTCAATCGCGCCCGCTGGGACCCGCGTGACCTTTCACGCCGGCTCGTGCGCGTGCTGGTGGCGCGGCTTGCCGGGCAGGGACCGATCATCAGCGGGCTCGATGACACCCTCGAGCGCCGCTGGGGCGCGCGTCTCAAGGCGCGCGGCATCTAGCGCGACCCGGTGCGTTCCCGCCATGGCCATTGCGTCAAGACCCGCGGGCGGCGCTGGCTCAGCTTCATGCGGCTTGTCCCGCTGCCCTGGGCGCCGGGCATCAGGGCCCTGCCCTTCCTGAC
The DNA here is from genome assembly GCA_965116085.1 of uncultured Binatia bacterium (SeqCode). Taxonomy (GTDB): domain Bacteria; phylum Desulfobacterota; class Binatia; order Bin18; family Bin18; genus Bin18. The sequence continues at coordinate 303,319 of OZ220487.1, read as the reverse complement.
CATCCTGGCCCCGTCCGAACGCTTCGCCGCCCGGCAAGGCCGGCGGCACAAGCAACTCACCGCCTGGGCGCGACAGGGCATGCGTCAACTCCTTCGCTGGGTCCCGCACCGCGCGAGCGTCTGCGTCGCCGACAGCAGTTTCGGAACCCACGAACTCGCCTGGCGCATCGGACAGCGCGCAACCCTCATCAGCAGGCTGAGGCTTGATGCCAACCTCTTCGCGCCCCCGCCGCCGCGCGCCCCGAACAAACGCGGTCGACCCCGGCAAAAGGGGCCGCCCCTGCCCAAGCTCCAGACCCGCCTTGACGACCCCGCTGCCCGCTGGCCAAGCATCACGCTTCCGCGCTGGTACGGAAGTTCGAAGGAAAAGACACTCCGGATCATCTCCGATACCGCGCTCTGGTATCGTCCCGGCACCCCTCCCCAGGCCATCCGATGGGGGCGGGTGCGCGACCCGGAAGGCGCGCGCGACCCGCAGGCGTTCTTCTGCACCGACACCCACATGGCGCCGGCCAAGATCCTCGCCCCCTTCGTGCGGCGCGGGCAGGGCGAGGTCACCTTCCAGGAACTGCGCGCCCATCTCGGGCGCGAAACACAACGCCCGTGGTCACACGCGGCGAGCGCACGACCCCCCCCCGTCCTCTGCGGGCTCTACAGCCTCGTCTGCCTCTGGGCCCCAGACGTGCTCTCGACAAACCCCCTGTCCTACGCCGCCGCCTGGTACCAGCAAACCCGCGTCACCTTCTCCGATGCCATCGCGGCCATACGATGCCAACTCTGGCTTGGAAACAATTTATCGCGCTCCCCGCCACACCGGGAACCAAACATAATTCCGCCCGACAAGATCAGGCGGATGCAGTACGCCCTCTGCTGCGCAGCCTAATGCACAAAGTCGAGCTGAGACACCCTGTGGCAATAAACCCGCAATTTGAAACCCGGTGTCCTGTTTGGAGTCGACGAGTTCGAGGTCTTCCGGGGTCAGGTATTCGAGGTTTACCGAAACCCGGCGCTTCATCAATATCGTATGCGTCTTTGGGGGTGTCAGTATTGCGAAAGCCTTTTCATCTTCAGTTCTTGTCGAGTTCTTCTGATCTCTCCTCCAACTAAATTTCTTGAATTCCTCTGGAAACCGCTGCGCGAAATAGAGAGTTCCGTAATTCATAGCCGACTCAATCACGATCACTGGGGCCCTTTAACTGGGCTATATAGCCGCGGTGAGAGGCCTCGAACGCCTTCCGATATTTCTCAATGTGGACAACACTGCCCAGGCCAGCATCGGCTCCTACGGTCAAAAGAAGGCTGTGTAATTGGCTGAAACGAGTAGAGAAAATGGCAGTAATCTCTCTCGCTGATATCCTTGGGCGTAATCTCCCTGGCGGGCGGGTACCCCAGGGCAATCGTTTTTGGGCATTCATGCGGCTGCCCGGATCACGTTGAGTAGGAAGTCGTCGTTCCAAACGGCGCGTTTGCGTTGTCCGCGCAGGGCGTCTGAGGAGGCGGCGGCGAGCGAGGTTGCGGGCGCGGCGTCGGAGCAGGGCGCGGGTTGCGGGTCCGTGGTGGTTGCGGTGTCGCCGGCGGTCCTCGTTCCTGGTCCCATCGAGTCCCCAGGGCAGGCCGTTTGCGATGGGCCAAGGGGCGCGCGGCGCGCTCAGGATGTCGGAGCAGGGTTCGGGGGGCGTGCTCTTTGCGCCTGTGAGCGCCCGCCACAGGCGGACCTGATGGGAGTTTGTCCGCCTGGGCGGGATCGGCCAGATACCGGCGCCCAGCCTCATACCGGCTGCCCTGATTGCCCGTGAGCGCCCGCAGGGCCAGCCGCGGCGGAAGCGCCGGGATCTCGTTGGACTTGGCCTCCCCCTTCCCCTGGCCGAGCCCCAGGCGGGCCCCGGCGCACGCCCCAGCCGCCCCGGGGCAGGCACGCCGCCGCGACTGGCCGTCCAGGCCGGCAGAAGCCGCCGCCCTTCTGCAAGCGGTGGGGAGCAAGGGCGTTGAACAGAGCCGCAAACGCCTCGGGACTCGGCCTGCCGAGCGACAAGCTCAGGCACCGGCGCCCCCCCCCTTCCTTGGCCCGCCCGCACCGCCCCATGGCCGCGCATCCTTCCCCGCCGCACAAGGGCGACAGCAACGCAAGCAGCAGCTCGGGCAGCGAAGGACGGGCCGCAGTGCTGCGACGCGGACCCGCCACCCCCTCGCATACCGACGACCCCCCCCCCCCACTCACTCACCAGAAACGGAAACGGCAGGGTGAACCGCAAATACCAACACCGACATCTCATCTTCAAAAGCGAGCCCCCTGGCGGGTACCCGATACGATTCGTAGGTCGGCCAACACGTACCTCAGTAGTTGATCCCATTCGAATTCAGGCGTCATAGAGGCGACGCTATCCGTTTGGGTGCACTCACAAACGATCCAGACTCGCCAAGAAAAATGCACTATGGGAGAGACGGCCCGCTGGAACTGAGGCCAAGGAGGCGGACTGAGAGCCGGTCGAAGGATCTCACACTTGGCAGGGCTATCGGTCTGAGACCACTTCATATGGTCTCTCTCAAGAAGAGACTCAGCAGCAAAACGATCTTTCCTTCCCTCTTGCCTCCTCCGCCCATCTCTTATATATCTGGCTCTTTCGCAGGAGGAGGACAGACCATGCATTTCATGTGGTTTACGGAACGGGCGTATCATTACGACCCGGAAGAACATCCAAAGCAGTATCGTGATCTCGAAGACGAGATTCTTCGCAAACGCAGCTTTTTCGGCACGCCGAACCGCTTTTTTGACCGCCAGCACGGCGTGCGGCTTCTCAACCAGTATCTCGACGAGAAAATCTATACCGATCAGGAACTGATGAATTTTGACGGCATTATGCTCAACGAGCACCATGCCACCCCCTTCTGCCTAGGGGCGGTCATGGATGTCGAAGCCTCGATCCTGGCCAAGGTGACCAGCCGGCTCAGAATGGCCCTGCTCGGCAACCCGGTCCCGACCGTCTCGAATGCCCTGCGGCTGGCAGAGGAGTTGGCCATGATCGACCTAATCTCCAATGGCCGCTTGATCTCTGGCTGGGTCCGTGGCGCGGGGAGCGAACAACTCGCCAATAACACCAACCCCGCCTTCAACCGCGAGTACTTTGAAGAGGGTATCGACTTTATCGTCCAGGCATGGACCAAACCTGGCCCGTTCCGGTATGAGGGCAAACACTTCCACTTCCGTCACGTCAATCCCTGGGTGCTACCCGTCCAGGAGCCGCATCCACCCTTCTGGATTCCCGGCCTCATCAGCCCGGAAACCGCGGCTTGGTGTGCCAAGAAACGCTACCCTTACGTGGCTCTGGCTACCCGACTCGAACCCACCCTGGAGTTGTGGGACTTCTATAACCAAGCCGCGGCCCGCGAGGGCTATCAGGCCGGACCGGAGAATTTCGGCTATCTGCAACCGGTCATGGTCTCCGATAACCAGGAACGAGCGGAGGAGATGGGCAAGCGGATTCTGTACGGTGGCGCCTTTTCCCACTTTGCCCGACCCGAGTGGATGTTTCCGCCGGGCTATAACTCGAAGGCCGCGACCCGTCGGCTGGCTCAGACCAACTTTGGTATCAACGCCGCGGGCAAGCCCGTGCACGGCGAGGGCTGGGAAACGGATTCCGAAGAGATCGCCGCCGTCAGAAAAGATATTTACGAGGGCTACCCCGGCGTCCTCAAGGAAATGGTCATGATCGCGGGTACGCCGGACAATGTGATTCCCAAGCTTAAGAAAATCCAGGATATCCTGCGGCCGGGCATCTTTTCCTTCTGGCTGGACGGTCCGGTGCCCGCCAAGGACCGGCTGCGCTGTCTGGAACTGATCAACCGCGACGTCATCCCGGCCATGCGCGAGCACGGCAAGACACTCGGGCTAGTTGACCCGTTCGAGCAAAACCCCGGCGCGCGGCCCCTGGCCAACGGCAGGCCGGATCCTGTCAGTGATGCCGATGCTTTGGCCGAGTTAATGGCAGCCTAGGGTCCATCTAGCTGACCGGCTCCTAATTGAGTGGGAGCCGGTCGGGCCATCTCTCCACCCCGATCACGGCCTCCCGCGATGAAGAAGGGAGCGGCAATGAGCGATTTCGATCCAACTCAGCGCGGCTTTGTCAGCTACATCGACAAATCGCGCGAATTCTACTTGGCAAAGGGCTACGGCAATCCCTACCGCTGGGCATCCAACCCGGATGCGCCGTTCACGCCGCTGACCAAGCCGCTCAGTGAGAGCCGGGTCGCGCTAGTTACCACCGCGGCCCTGGATTCGCACGGCGGGCGGGAGCGCAGCCCGTATACTGCGCCCGCCCAACCGGCACCCGAGGCGCTCTACACCCATCACCTCTCGTGGCACAAAACGGCGACCCATACCGAAGATGTGGAGAGCTTTCTGCCTGTCCGCCGCTTGACCGAGTACGTGGATGAAGGCAGACTTGGCAGCCTGTCGCCACGCTTTTACGGCGCGCCCACGGTCTATAGTGCGCGGCGAACCATTCACGAAGATGCCCCGACTGTCCTGGACTTCTGCCGTGAGGACAGGGTCGATGTTGCCCTGCTGGTCGCTCTGTGACCGGTGTGTCACCAGACCGTGAGTCTGGTCGCCCGACATCTCGAAGCGCACGGCATTCCCACGGCCGTCCTCGGCTCGGCCCGCGATATTGTCGAGCAGTGCGGAGCGCCGCGCTTTGTCTTTACGGATTTTCCGCTCGGCAACCCGTGCGGCAAGCCCGGCGACACGAGCATGCAGCGGGCCATCGTCGGCATGGCCCTCGACCTGCTTGAGACCGCGCGCTATCCGCTTACGACGCTGCAAACGCCCTTTCGGTGGGACGAAACCGGTGAGTGGCGGGAGACGTATATGGAACTGCCTAAGGGCACTCAGGCGGCCGTAGCTTCTTGACCTTCGAGACAACCTCCGCAACACTCCCGAAGCTAGCCGCAAAGGTGCTCCCGTAAAGTCGTCCCCGTGTAAGCGTCCCGGTAGACGCCGCGCTTCTGGAGTTCCGGGACGAGGAGATTCACCAAGTCTTCATAATAGTCGGGCGCATAAAACGGTGGCGTAATCTGAAACCCGCTGCCGCCGCCCTCCTCGAGAAAGTACTGCATGGCGTCTGCCACCTGCGGCGGGGTGCCGACCAGTGGATTGGTATCGCTTCCGGTCAGATAGGTTTTGGCGATATCACGCAGCGTGATATGCACGTCGTATTTTTGATACATCTCGAACAGACCCCTGGTGCCGGGCACGTCCAAATCCTGGACCGGCACGTCAATGTCAAACTGGGATAGGTCGAGATTGAAGTGCATCGACATCTGAGCCAATGAGGCTTCGAGCGGAATCCGGGCACGAATGGCGGCCCAGCGTTCGCGCGCCTCAGATTCGCTCCCGGCCACGAGCGGCTGGCCGGCCCACATGATGGGGATGTCGTCCGGGTTGCGGCCTAGGCGTTCGGCCCGGAGGGCAATATCCTCGCAGAATGCGCGCATCTGCTTGATGCCGCGCGCGGCGCTGAAGATACCCTCCGCGTGTTGGGCGGCAAAGGCTCGACCCCGGTCCGACTGGCCTGCCTGGAACAGAAACGGCCGTCGGCGGGCAGAGGGGATGACCGTAAACGGCCCCTGGACCTGATACCACTGTCCCTGAAAGTCGACGCGATGGACTTTGGACGGATCCGCAAAGACTTTGCGCTCCATGTCCATCTGGACGGCATCCAGGTCCCAACTATTCCACAGGTCGTAGCATACCTGCATATACTCGTCGGCGCGCTCGTAGCGGTCGTCATGCGTCGGCAGGCTCTCCAACCCGAAGTTTCTCGCCTCGGCCGTCGAGGTCGAGGATACGATATTCCAGCCGACCCGGCCCCTGGTGAGGTGATCGAGGGTCGACAGCGTCCGGGCCAGCAGAAATGGCGGGTAAAATGTGGTGGACATGGTGACGGCAAAGCCGATTTTTTTGGCTATCGCCGAGAGATAGGTTATCAGAGCAACCGGGTCGTGGCTGGGGAATTGGATGGCGTAGCGCACCTGATCGGGCTGCGTGCCCCCCGCCAGACTGTCCGCAAAAAACAGCATGTCGAACTTGCCACGCTCCAACGTCCGGACCACGGATTCCCAGTACTCGCCCTCATACCATTTGTGGCGAATCTTCTCGTGCGGATAGATCCACGACAGTGGCATATGCGGAGCCGGGGTAAAGAGGGCGAAGCCGGCGAGATGGACTTGCTTGGGCATTGCCGTATCCTCATGAGCGATACACGAACGCATCCAGCGTACTGCGTTCAGGGCCGCCTTGTCGAGCGGCTGTCAACGCTTGCTCTGAACACCGGACCCCCCTATGTTGGGGGCATGGCACGCAAAAGACAACCGAAGCGGATTCAACGCAGAGGTACCAAGGACTGGAAGATGCCGAAGAACGCTGTCTATGTCGGACGGCCCGGCAAGTGGGGCAATCCGTTCTTTCGGCTCAAGGAGCAACCCGACACGGCCGTTGACCGAGGCTTTCTCGTGGCTGTGTACAAGCTGTGGCTGAACGGACGGCTAGTCCCGGGGCTGGCCGCACTTTTTACGGGTGGCGACGCACTCCCGCCCCCGCCCTCGGCGGAGACCATTCAGCAACACTTGAAAGGAAAGACCCTAGCCTGTTGGTGTCCGCTGGATGAGGACTGCCATGCGGATGTGTTGCTCGCTGTCGCCAACGAAGCGGGCCTGGAAGGCTAGGACTTACCACCAGCCCAACTCAAAGGTATGCAGCGCGCGCCGCTTATAGTCGTACAGAGAGGTGCCGCAAAACCCGCATTTGAGTGAAGACCACACCGAGCGCGGGCGAATCGCCGGGTGAAGTGGCTTCATATAGTGCTGGTTGTCTTCCAGCAAATCTCGGGTGAGGGCCCAGCGTGTGACTTCGTACAGCGCATAGCCGCAGGTCGGCTCCGGGCAGGTCAGGACCATCCCGGGGATAAACGGCCGATTCGACCCGGCCCGGTCCACTTAGCGCACCTCCCCGGCCACGGCATCGCGCTGGATCCAGCGACCCAATTGTGACATATGCCCTTTGTCCGGCCCGCCGGCGATACGACAGGAACGGCTGGTCAAAAACACGTACTGCATAGGTACGTCCTGACGACGCCCTTCCCGCCGAACGCCTGAATGGCCCGGTCGGCCACGGTCTGACACATCTGCGGGGCAAAGATTTTGACCGGAGCAACGAAATCGCGCGCGCCCTCCGACCCTTCGCCGGTCCATTTTATCCGCCCCCGCAAGCCAGTCGCCGACATTGCCCGATGTCATACCGGACGCGGGCGATTTCATGCTGGATGCCAGCCCTCTTGATGGGGGTCTCACCAAACGCACCCGGTCGCCAATCCGCCGGCACATCGAGGTCGAGACAGTGCTGAGTCATGCCAACAAACATCATGGCGTACTGAAAGCGGCCCGGCTCAAGCCGGCCCTAGGTAATCTCAAAGCCGTATCCTTCGCCGAGAACAAGATTCTCCTTGGAGATCCAGATATCTTCAAACACCAGTTCGCCTTACGGTTGGGTGCCGGGAGTGACGGTCCGACTCGGGATTCGACTTCCCCATGACCAGCGTGATCTTGCAGTGCTCGCTTAACACTTCCGTGATCCGCCCCTTGCGCCCGTTGGACACATAGTGGTCCCCTTTGGGCACGATGGCCAGTTCCATATTGGTTGCGTCCGAGGAGGTATCCCGGGGTTCGGTCATGGCATAGGTTGGCCGGGTTGCTCCGTTCAGTAAGGGTTTGATCCACTGCTCCTGCGGGGCCGGCGTCCCGTATTTTGCCCAGGATATCCAATGAGTGGCGCGAATTCCAGATTGGGCAGACCCGGACTCCAGGGCCCATCTTCATGTGGCAAGAGCCAAATCCAAAGACCGGCTTCTTTTGCCCGGCGCTTGAGGTCTGCAAAGAAGGGGGGATACCGCCACAGATTGTCCTGATCCTCGACAAACGCACAATGGGCGGGCTCGACCGGATAGATATGCTCATCCATGACGTGCTCAAGCCGCGCTCGCAGGGCTAACACTCGCTCGCTGGGGAGAAGACTCATGGCAGGATCTTCTCGTCTTTGGCCGCGCCCAGACGTTCCTGCAAACGGTTCATTCCCCTGAGCCAGCGGTCGTAGTCGCCGGTTTTGCGGCGCATGTATTCCAGGACCTGAGGGTGGGGCAAGATCAGAAAACGCTCGGCCCGCAGGCCCTCGACCACAACCTCGGCCAATTCCTCCGGATCCATCAGGCCGTCCACACTCGCTGCTCGGCTGCTCTCGTTGTTCTCAAGCATCGGGGTCCTGACCGCTTGGGGACACAGCAGGGAGACCTTAATGCCCTGATGCGCGTGCGTCATCGCCAACCACTCCCCGAAGCCGACCGCGGCATGCTTGGTCGCGCCATAGGAGGCCGAGCCGATCTGATTGAGCAAGCCTGCGGCAGAGGCGGTGTTCAGCAGATAGCCACCGCCTCGGGCAATCATGCGCGGCACCAGTGTGCGAGCCGCGTGGATATGCGACATGACGTTGACATCCCAACTTTTCTGCCAGTCCGCATCCGAGGTTTCTACTCCACCGGTCACGGCAATGCCAGCGTTGGAACAGAACAGATCGATGGCGCCAATAGTGTGCTCGGTCTGGTCAACCACCCGCACCACGTCAGATTCTTTGGACACATCGGCCGTCATGGCGACCGAGCCAACCTCGGTCGCGACCTCAGCCGCCCCAGCCGCATTCATGTCCACCACCACCGTCCGCGCACCCTCGGCCGTAAAGCGCCGACATAATGCCTTGCCAATGCCACTCGCCCCACCGGTGACGACGATAATTTTCTCTTTCAGTTCCACCCTCAGCCTCCCACGTGCCTTTACCCTAGTTGATAGACCCGGGCGGCATTTCCCCCGACAATCTTGGCCCACTCTTCCTCGGTACAGTCTGCGAGCAGGTTGCCGAGGAGCTCCTGGCTCTTGGGAAAGGTCGATTCCTGGTGGGGGTAATCGGAACCCCACAGCAGGCTATCCACGCCAATAACCTCCCGGTCGCGAATCCCCGTCTCGTCTTCCTGAAAGCTCAAAAAGACGTGGCGATGAAAGAACTCGCTCGGCATGATGTCCTCTTTGAAGCGTGTTCCGGCAATCTCCCGCGCGCGCTGGGTGTAGTTATAATCCATGCGGTCCAGGAAGTGGGGCACCCAAGACAGTTCCATTTCGACCGAACCGACCTGGAGTTTGGGATAACGTTCAAACACGCCGCTGAAAATCATGTCGGTCAGACACACCCGGGGCCAATGATCCAGGTTGACAAAAAAGGACGGCTTGGCTGCATCTAGGAGGAGGGCGCCCGGGTCGTCCGGGTCAGGCCGGTTGGTGGTGACGTGCAGGCTGATGGGTAGGGCCAAGTCCTGGGCCGCGGCCCACACGGGCTCGTATTCCGGCCTGTCATAGCTCCTACCGCTTAAAGGCTGAATAGTAATCATAATGCCGCGGTGGCCGAGTTTGGCGCAGCGCCCCATTTCCTTGATCCCCGACGGGATATCGTCGAGGTTAATCATGGCGATGCCCCGGAGACGATTCGGAAAGGTGTCGCAGAATTCGGCCAGCCAGCTGTTGTAGACCCGGAACAGGGCGGTCATCAACTCGCTGTCCTGAATACGCTGGTAGAGTTGCAGGCCGACAGTCGGATACACCAGCCCCATGTCTATGCCGTCGGCATCCATATCCTTGATGTGCTCTTCCGGGATATAGGCGCCGGGGCGGATATTTTCCATCTTATCCTTAAAGCTCAGGCTATCCGGGTCCTCGAAGCGCAGGCCCGCCTGGGCACCGGCCGCCGCGGTCTGGATTTTGATGCCCTCGCAATACCACCAGTCGTCACCCTCGTCCGGTATCACTCGTGGAGCGCGGTCGCGAAATTTTTTATCCAGCCGAGTCGTCCACAGATCGAGAGGCTCATAAATGTGGTCGTCCGACGAAATAACTCTGGGCTTTTGCATACGATCCTCTCCTTCAATGAATGGAAAGCGCTACTGCGCGCAGTATCCGTCTGGAGGCGCAATCTTGTCAACCGAAAATGATGATGCCATACGACCCGACTCGCTCGGACCGCTCCAAAGCAACCCGAGCGCGGCCGTAACGGAGCTCACTGCTCCATCCGACGGGCTACTTCATCGGCGGTGGAATCTCATGCGGGTCGAGGCCCAACTCCAATGACCCGAGGCTCGCCGGACAGAAATCGCTGGGCGGGAATTGAATGGCGCCGACCGTGCCGTCTCGGAACAGCCGCTCCAGCGGTGAACTCTTAAACAAGGCATGGGCACCGCCGAGGGTCAGGGCGTTGCGTCCGATGCGCGCCGCGGCTTCACCGACCAGATATTTGGCCCGATAGAGAGCCGCGACGGCATTCCGTGTCGGGCCTTCGGTATCGCTCAACCAAGCCGAGTGGTAGACGCTCAGCCGCGCCGATTCGAGGTCGGCGTTCATCTCCGCAATCTTTCGGCGCACATCGGGATGATAGGCCACAGGTTGGGTAAAACCCTGTGGCACCCGCTCCTGAACGACCTTCAGGATTTCGGCGTAGATCGGGCGGCTACCCCCAAATAGACTGCCGTATACGAGGCCCAGAACCAGTTCGCTCCGCGGGCGATGGAAGGAAAGAAATTGTCGGTGTCGAACACGGCTGATTCTGCGGGTACAAAACCGTCTTCTACAGAGTAGACAGTCACTCCGGGTGCCGCACATTCCCAGGACATCCCACACCTCCTCAACCGTCCGCCCTGAAGCCTCCTGCGGAACCAGAAAAACGATGGCTGCGCCGGGCGTGGTGGCGTCCTCGCGCCGCGCCGGGACGGCCCGGAAGTCCGCCGCTCCAGCCATGGACGAGAAGAACTTCTTGCCGTTGATGACATAGTCGCCGTCGACCTGTCTCGCCTGGGTGGCCGGGGCGTACGACGCCAATAGGGCCGATGTGTTCGCCTCGGATGTCGAACCGGCAACCAGGTTACTGCCCCGTACCACCCAGTCTGCCACGCGGTGCTTTACGCCGGTGGTAATCTCGATATTTTCCATGGGACAGCCAATCCGGGCCAAATGCATATTGAAGGACAGTGCGGTGGCCGGGCAGCCCCGGGCAAGCTGTTCCAGGGCGAGCGAGTGGCCGAACAGTTTTTCTCCCCAGCCGCCAAACTCGATGAGGATATTGAACGTGTGAAACCCTGCCTCACGCAGCAGGGCATAGCTCTCGATCGGATTGGCTGCCTCACGGTCGTGCCCGGCCGCCCTGGTGGCAAAGTCTGTCGCCAGTTCCTGGCACTGAGCCTGGATACGTTTGTGTTGGGTCGTCAACTCGGAATTCATACCGCCCCCTTCGCTCGGATGCGAAGCGTCGGCGGAAGGCAGGGTCAGGAGAAAAAGCGTTTTGGATCCTATTCCCAATCATGCTAAGGGTAGAAATACAGACGACGACCGTCAAGGAGGAGCACTGTGGGGAGCGTTGATTTTTCTTTGGACGGCAAAGTTGCCATTGTAACCGGTGGCTCCAAAGGCATCGGCCGGGCGATTGCCTTGGCCTTCGCCGAACATGGCGCGGACCTCGTACTTGCCGCGCGTAGACCGGAAGCCCTGGCGCGGGCCAGACAGGATGTCGCGGCGACAGGCCGGCGCGTATTGACCGTCCAGGCAGACATGTCGGTCAGCACAGACTGCGACAAGCTGTACCAGGAAGCGGTCGAGGAGTTCGGCGGGGTCGATATCCTGGTCAATAACGCCGCCGGTGTTTCGCTGGTGACCTTGGCCGAGGAAAACGAAGAGGACTTCCTCAGAGTGATGAAGACCAATGTGTGGGCGCCGTTGCATTTGGCTCGCTTATGTCGCGAGTCCATGCGCCAACGCGGTGGGGGGGCGGTAATTAACATCACCTCAAATGAAGGCGTCCGACCGTCCATGGGTATCGGCACCTATGCTCTGTCCAAGGCGGCCCTGATCAATATGGCGCAGCTCTTGGGCAAGGAGTGGGCGGCCGATAAAATTCGGGTGACCTGCATCGCGCCGGGTCTGATCCGGACCGACTTGGCAAAGGAATTGGTCGAGGCGGTTGAGACCAGCGGCTCTCCGATCAACCCGCAGAAACGGGTGGGCGAACCGAACGAAATCGCCGGTCTAGCCCTATTCCTGGCCAGCCCGGCCGGAACGTTCGCGACCGGTATGACCTATGTGGTTGACGGTGGCGAGGTTAGCGCCGGGCCAGGCGACGTGGTGGTCATGACTGCCGAGGGGGCGGTCCAGGCGCAGAAGCAGGACTGATCCTATGCATAGTGTGGAAAGCATCCTAATATATGCCGACTGTCATTGAAGCCCCAAATGTTCTCAAGAAGCCTCCGGCCAGTAGAAAGGACAATTGCTATGTCGATTACGGCCATGACGCAAATTTCGGAGAACGAGTACCGGCATACTGTCGTCCGCAGCTCTACCCCTGAGTCTGATGACAAAGGAGAGGTGTCCGTGTCCGTTTCCTTTGTACCCTACATCTTCACGCTTCCAGAAGATTCACCTTATACACTCCGCCAGCCTATTTCTATCCGTGTGGAACGGCAGGAAGATCAAGAATGGATTGCCCGTTTCGAGGATGCACATATCAGCATGTCGGGCAGTGATCCTGAAGAGGCGATGCAACTTCTTGCTGAGGATATTGCAGGCGCGTTTACCTCGTTTCTTGCGGAAGAAGAGACGTTAAGCTCACGGCTGAAACGGGATCTCGCAGTCTTACGTCAGTACATTAGAAAAAGGTGATGCTGGATGAAAAAATTGACCTAAAGACATGCCCGCGCCATTGGCAGAAAGCCTGAAGGAGAAATCATACCAACCAAGAAGCACGATCGTACTGTTACTCGCAATCAGGGGCAGATGGTGGCACGCTAGTATTCGGCGGGCGAGTAGAGAAGTTGGGCATGATTATATCCCGGAACACTTAGGTATTCCCCCCACCAGACATTAGTACTTGCAACATGCACTCTGATAAGGACGGCTACTTTGAGCTTATCCGTGAAAGGAGAAAAGAAGCCCACTCACGGAACGGGAAGCAGCAACCTACGAAAACACCCCAGCCAGGACCGAATCAAACGCCCGCGTATCCTTCCGGTGATTATATTTCCAGGATGTCTCAGCCACATAGAGGGGCATGAAGTCCTTTGCCTAGTGATGATCAAGCCCATATCTGATAATTGCGGTTGAAATTAGGATACGCCAATGAACGAGCTACGATCAATTCTGGAAAAGGCAACCTTGAAAGAACTTCAAGGACTATTAGACATCCTTCTTGGGACGGACGACACAGATCAGTCAATCCTCAGCGAGACGGGCTTGGATAAGAACAGTCTTATAGAGTTCATCGTGTCTGAATTTGAGGATAACAGCCAGTCCATATTTGGCTCATTTTTTGGTTCAGGTCGCTCCTACCGGGAGATAGTTTTACAGGCCGCTGCTAAGCTCGGAGTGTCCTATCCCCCTCTTGAACCAAGTGCCAAAGTCGAAGTGCGAATTGCCCGTGAGGTGTTCGAGACGGTGTGGGAAAAGATGACGCCAGCGCAGCGCCAGCAAATGGAGGAGGAATTACGGAATACGGCCCAAAAATTTGACAAGGGCGGAACTCTTCTTGGCAGCGCGACCATGTTTTCAGCGCTGACGGCGGCTCAGTTGTCTGGTTTTGGCGTTTATTTGCTCGCCTCTACATCTCTTGGGGCTCTAACGGCGACATTGGGAGTCACGTTGCCGTTTGCTGTGTACACGACGATGTCTAGTGCCATCGCGGTTATCATCGGACCGGTGGGATGGATTGGCGCGGCACTGCTTGCGATCTGGAAATTGACCGGTCCAAACTATAACCGCTTAATCCCGGCAATCCTCTATGTGGCAATGCTCAGGTCCAACCAGAAAGAACTAGCAGACAGGAGATAGCTGTAGCGGATATTGAGGGCGCAGGCTCTCTCAATATCCGCCGCGCGCCCGAGCCAGACACGACCGCGTGAAGTCGTTGCTAGGGTGGCGAGGCCCTGAGTGAAGACGGGCGGGAGACCGGGCCGTCTTCAATTCCTGTTCAGCCCATCTGCCCCGTGTGTCCGGAGAATCCGTTTCCAAAAGGCTTCCCGCGCGAGAATGTCCTCGTCAGAGGTGGAGTCGGGTCGATGTTCCAGCAAGGCGAACCGGAACTCCTGTCGGCAATAATCAAGCCCGTGTTCGGTCACGAGGTGACGTAACTCGATGTTCCCCCCGTGGCCTGTTGCAACATAATCGCACCACCGCGCCCATATACCCTGATCACCATAGGCTGAGCCGACATACCGCCTTCCGGTGGCGGTGTCCGTGATCAGATAGACGCCCTTCACACTTTTCAGCGTGGCCTTCCAGTCTGGCCTCTCATTACCGACAGCGTCTCCAGTTCCTCGAATGAAAGCTCAATGTTCTCGAACCCGGGAAAACCCCGCCCGGCGTAGGGCTCGCGGAGGATTTCCTGAACCTCCGAGTCCCGATAGTAGTTCTCGAAATTGACGCGGGTTGCACGCTGGCGATAGGCGGAGCGCAGTTTGAGGCGGCCTAGGAACCCCTCCCCTTGGTCGGTCAGCGCGACTTCGTAGCGATCAGGATGCCGCCGCACCACGCGAAAGATACCCCCAAACAGCCACGCATCTGTCTCGTGATAGAATTGGATTAAGGTAAAGATGTAGGGACGATTAAACGCATTGTTGGCAGGACGGTACTCCTGCCAGCCTTGCCATTCATCCCGATCTCGGGCCCATACCTCCAGTGGCTGATTTTTACGATTCCATCGCGCGAAGTGGAGTTTGTAGTCGTTGGGTTCAGCAAGAGGAAAAATTTCGTGAAGGAGAATTGTCATGACCAACGCCTCCTTATTGCTCATTCTTTCCGGGCTGTCCAGCCCTAGTCGCCTGTGTAGCCCGCAGCAGGACAAGCCGGCCCTCTATCGCACACTCGTTCAGCCAGACCGTAGCGCCGTGCTGGGTGTGGGAATATCGTATGGTGTCCATATTGCTCCCCCCCCCCTGATTGTTCGGCCGGATAGGTCGCTCGCTTGCTATGTCTTCAGGTCCGCTACTTTCCAATTTCAAGAGGGGTCGTCGAGTTGGGAAAGATGCCCGAATTGCGTCCGGTAAGGTACTCTCGGGCATTCTT
This sequence comes from uncultured Binatia bacterium (SeqCode), assembly GCA_965116085.1. Taxonomy (GTDB): domain Bacteria; phylum Desulfobacterota; class Binatia; order Bin18; family Bin18; genus Bin18. The sequence goes on along the minus strand of OZ220487.1, from coordinate 288,133 downwards.
CATACAATCTGCATTTCTAAATTTTTCAAGTGGACACCCATACCATAGAGACAGGGACCGTGCCGGGTTCATCATGTCGGGAGGCCTCGCGCGCACACGACGCGCGCAGGCACACACGCACCTTTACCCGGTCAAAACGTGTCCGCATACGCGCAACGTGCCCGCTACGCACGCCTGGTTCTACTCATACACACGGTTCTCTTGCCAGATGACCAGAACAAACAGCGCAATAAATGTTGCCTAGGACACAATAGAGGGGGATTATAATAGGAGAGATGGGAACTAAGCGTAGGGGGGCGGGTAAGGCGTGTGTATCGGGTACAGCACCGTCCCCCCCCCCCCCACTCACACGCGCACAAATCAGGCTCAAAACAACTCCAAAACCGAGCAGGAAGGCCAAGGGGGCGGTCTTGTACCCGTGCGCGCAGACGGTGAACCGGGCGCGGGCTTGGCCGCAGGTCGCCGACGTGACAGACGGCCGCGTGTTCCGCTCGACCCGCAAGGGCGGCTGCCCCGCGACCCACCCGACCCATCCCTGCCGGCGTTGGCCAGGACATCCAGACGCCCGAAATGTTCAACCGTGATGACAACCATATGTTCAATTGATCCAGTTTGGAGACATCGACGGTAACGGTATCGATATTCGGGCCGGTCTCTTGCGTCAGGCTTTTGGTCTGCTCCAGACCACCCGGATTCCGGTCGGCGGCCACGACCGCTGCTCTCTTCGGCGAAGCGGAACACCGTTTCTCCCAATGCCTGAAACGCAACCGGCCACAACAGCGCCCTCTCACGGACGTGAATATACCCGGGCTCGTTTCCGAGTCATGCCCGCGTTTGCACCGGCGCGCCCCAGGTCAGCACGCGCCGAGGGTTCGCCACGATCAAAGTATCGATCTGTTCGGCACTGAGTCCGCTGCGACTCAGCATGGGAACCACGTTTCTGACTAGGTGGGCGTAACCCCATCCGCCGTATCGGATGAGTTGGACCTTCATTGCAATATCGTGGGACAGGAGCAGCCGCTCCAAACAGCCTTCGTCGATCAGGCGTTTCAGCGCAGAGACACTCCTGGCGTCCGAGCCCGTATAGCGGCCAACACTGTCCACGTAGAATTCCATGCCGAAGAAGTCGTACTCGACGTAAGCGCCGCGTTTGGCCAGAGTGGTATGATAGTCCAGGTCATCGCTCGTCGGACTGAGATGACAGAGTATGACCTGATGCGGATTTGCGCCTTCGCCTTCGAGAATATCGAGGACTTCGACCCCGTTTTTCTGCCACGGCAGGAGATGGACACTGATCGGTGCTCCGGTCTGCTGCTGCGCACGGGCAGCGGCGCGCAAGACCTTCTGCTCGTTCTCGCGCACCTTGAAGCTGGTGCCGATCTCGCCGATGAGGCCGGAGCGCACCCCGGTATCGGCAACGCCCTGCATCAGGTCAGCTTCAATCTCATCGGCGATCATCTCGACGGACCGATCGACCATGTCGCGGGGATGGGAACGACCGATATAATAGCCTGAACCCATAACGATATTGGTCTTGGTGGCCCGGGCAATTTCTGCCAAGACCAGAGGTGTGCGACCCAGGCCATTATTCGTACAGTCCACCACGCTACCACCGCCTGCGGTCTTAAACCGATGCAACTCCTCAATAGCTAGGGCCGTGTCATCAAGGACGCAGTTGTCCAGATTGCCAAACGGTTCGCGCCGAATTGCGCCGAGCATTGCCATTTCTACCGGCGCATGCACGAACGCCTTTTGCTCCTCGTCTTCGGGCTCTTCGCACCACACCCGGAGATCAATGAGCAGATGTTCGTGTGTCAGAGTAATACCCAGAGTGTCGGGATCGATTGGGCCAAGAACGGTCATCACTTTGCCTTGCATTGCTTTTCCTCCGCCAGAGTCCCATTGAAAAAGTGCTCCATCGGGATAGACGCAGGCTACACCAACTCTCATTTCAAAGAAAAGAGTGCCGAGTCATTGCTCGCTGTCCCATTTGGGCGGAGAATCGAGCATCCTTGGATGACCGGATGCAGTCAGCAGGGAGAACTGCACGTGACGCATCGTGACCGGACAGGGCATAAGCGGACGGGCAACGATCCTCTCCGATATTCCCGTATCCGTATTGAATCCAAAGAACAGGCCGGGTGTTGAGGTCCCCAATCTGTGGGTCGCAACCGAGACGTCCACGATTTTGACCGACGCAACCGGCTGCACCCAAGGTCCGGTCACCCTGATTCCTCTCGCCAACGGTCCGGCCTTTCGGATTGGCGAATTTTCGCCGGAAAAGGACTGGATCAATCAGCGAGACTGGGAGAGGCTGTCCGGGGAAAGCTTTGCTTCGTTTGGGGCGGAGCAGGCGCTAGACGACTCCGAGCGGTCCCGACGTCCGCCCCCGCACAAGACCGAGACGGTTGATCACGCGCGCGTGCCCTCGGGTGAATGCCCTATGGCCTTGGAGGACCCGGAGATGCTGGTCACAGCTAATGATGTCATTATCCAGCGCGGTATCAATCGCGCCTGGAGCAACCGCTTGGACCGTCCGTGTCGGAGTGCGTTAGTGCTGATCGATGGCACAGGAGGGCAACTGGAACCGCTCTAACGAAGGTGTCCTGCTGGACGACCCCATCGGATTGTTCCAGATCCATTGCCAGAGCATATACTTGTATGCCCCTGCACAATCACATCTTACAGCACAGGGGCGGCTCTTGATGCCAACTGAGGTCCGTCGCCGCCTCGGGATAGAGCCTGGAGTGGTACTTGAATGAGACTCAGTCGGGGACTAGAGCGTCGTTCGAAGGGCTGGACAGTTCGCCTCTGAGGATATGCACTGAATTCCTGTTTCTGCAAGGTTATCCGAAGAAACGAGCAGTGGTGGGGATGAAAAAAGGCATAAAACAACACCTTAGAGACCGACATGCGCGCGGTTGATACCAACCTCCTGGTCCGGCTCGTCACCCGCGACGGGCAGTCCTTACTGCTGGGGCGTTTGTTGCGAAAGGTTCATGAATTCCCCACCTTGTTGTGATTGAGGCTGTTTAAATCCTCCCTTACAGTCTTGGTCATCACGAGCTTGTGACGGCGGCCGAAATGCTCCTGCAACACGAACATCTCACAATTCAAAGTGCTGAAGCTGCAAGCGTGGCCCTTGAACCTAAACCGACAAAGGCCCAACTCGGCTTCTCTCATTGCCCGACCCTGGAAGTCGCCCGTAAAGCGGGCCTCTCTCCCTTGGGATATTCAACCGCAATCTCAGCCGCCTGGGGGGAACGGAACGGCTCCTATAGCGGGCCTTGTGCTCAACCGGGCTCTCCCACCGATCCCGCACCTCATTTTGCCGCCCTCCGTTCATGCCATTGCCGTCCCTCCGCAAATCGCTCTTGCACTTTGCCGCCCTCCGTTCATGCCATTGCCGTCCCTCCGCAAATCGCTCTTGCACTTCAGATGAAGAAACGCCTCCCAATCAGAGAGTTTCAAATCCTGAAAAACTGGCGAGAGGGCATGCGGGAAAGGCAGGGCCAGACGGCTGGCTCGGACTTTAGCCAAGCCGTTTGGCCACGCCACTAAACTCAGAATACTGTATAACTGAACAGGCACCTTCGTGAACGGTAGCGGCAGGCCGATGGGGGGCCTGCCTGCCCGCTATTTCGCCCACACGCTACGACTCATTATCATGGGAGCGGACTTTGCCGCTGTCGCTCAGAATTTCATTTTTCTGACGAGATTTTTCCCCGGGCGCATTGTGGGCGACGGTGAAGGTCACGAAGCCCAAGCTGGGATGACGGTCGCTACCGGAGGGTGGGGTGAAATCCACCCCTACTCACTGGACAGTACACGTGCTATGGCGCAGTAAGGACTGGAGGACTGAAACCCACCCCGACCCGGACGGGCCACCCCTCAAAGGAGGGGGGAGTATGGAGGAGAGATAAGGCCATGTCGTTCAAGCTGGAAGAAACGACTATTGCAAAGATTCATCATGCTTTACGCACGGACGCAGTCACCTGTGTGGACCTTGTGGAAGGCTATCTGGCCCGGATTGAGGCCTACGATCAGAGCGGCCCGACGCTTAACGCGACCGTGACCATCAATCCGCAGGCTCGGGACGAGGCCGTCCGGCTCGACACCGAGTTCGCTGCCTCCGGTCGGCTGTCCGGGCCACTCCACGGCGTTCCCATTGTGGTCAAGGACCAGATTGAAACGGCCGAGATCATGACCACCTTCGGCTCGATTGCCCTGGACGGATATCTGCCCGAGATGGATGCTACGGCCATTACCAAGCTCCGGGCGGCAGGTGCGATTATTCTGGCCAAGACCGCTATGCCGGACTTTGCTACCTCCTGGTTCGGCTACTCGTCCAAGTCGGGCACGACCAAGAACCCGTATGATCTGGCGCACGACCCGGGCGGCTCCAGCGGTGGAACCGGCGCGGCGGTAGCGGCCAACTTGGGGGCTATCGGTCTGGGTGAGGACACGGGCGGTTCGATCCGCCTGCCGTCTTCGTTCGATAATCTGGTCGGCCTCAAGGTCACGCCCGGCCTCATCAGTCGGGCGGGCATGTCGCCGCTGGTGGTCTTTCAGGATTCTGCCGGACCCATGTGTCGCACGGTCACGGATGCCGCCAAACTGCTTGAGGTGTTGGTCGGATTCGACCCGGCCGACCCCTATACCGCGACAGCGGCTATTGTGGGTGCAGTCAAGTACTCGGAACTGCTCGACAAGGCCGCTCTCTCGGGTGTGCGGGTCGGTGTGGTACGCGAAGTGTTTGGGGATGCTGCCGACCCGCAGGCTGCCGAGGTCAATACGGTCATCGAAGCTGCATTGGCAGCGATGACCGCGGCGGGTGCAACCCTGGTTGATATCGAGATTCCCGATTTGCGACACTATATCGAATTATCTTCCATGTACGTCACGCATTCGCGCCACGACATCGATGGTTTTTTGGCAGCCCGCCCGCAACTGCCGATGGGAACGTTGAAGGACATTGTCGAGGCGAAAAAATATCATCCTAAATGTGACCTCATCGATGCCCTGGTCGAAGGTCCCGAGGACCCCTATGCCGACCCTGAATACTACCAGCGCTATACCGCGCGCGAGCAGTTTCAGCGGGTCGTGGTCAATGAAATGGCAAAGGCAGGAGCAATCGCGCTCGCCTTTCCCACCACGCAAGTGCCCTCGCCCTCAAGGGCCGAGCTTGACGCCGGCAAATGGCCTCTCCTGGATTTCCCGACTAATACGCTCATCGCCGCCCAGACCTGGATGCCAGCCGTGAGCGTGCCGGCGGGCTTTACCACAGGTGGTCTACCCGTGGGTCTGGAGATCGTCGGCCTGCCGTATCGTGAGGCGGAACTCCTGTCACTGGCTTACGCGTATGAACAACGCACCCAGCATCGCCGCCCTTCTGTCCATGTTCCCGAGTTGGCGGGGGAATAAGGTTCAGACTCGCTCCGTCTCAAAGAATCGCTGTAATATCCGGTGCAGATGAAACGCGTCGGTGGTTCCCGCGACTTCCCGAATGGAGTGCATCGCCCACTGCGGGACGCCGATATCTACGGTCCGTACTCCAATCTCGGACGCGGTCAGCGGCCCGATGGTACTGCCGCAGGCCATGTCGCTGCGCACGACAAACGCCTGGACCGGTACGTCCGCCTCCATGGCCAGTTTGTGCAGGATGGCGCTGGTCTCGCTGTTGCTCGCATAGCGTTGGTTGGCGTTGAGTTTCATGACCACGCCGTGGTTGAGGCGGGGACCGTGGTTGTCGTCGTGCCGGTCGGAAAAGTTCGGATGCACGCCGTGGGCATTGTCGGTCGAGAGCAGCAGGGAGCGGGCCAGGGCGCGGCCGCGTTCCTCCGCATCCGGCATGACGCGCTCCAGCATGTGTCCAAGCAGGGGTCCACACGCACCAGACGCCGATGTACTACCGACCTCTTCGTGATCGTTACACACCAGCAGCAGGCCATACTCGCTCGCGCTTGTCGTGAGGGCCTGGAGGCCGACAAAACAGCTCAGCAGGTTGTCCAGGCGGGCCGAGGTGATGAATTCGTTCGCCAGGCCGACAAGCCGCGGCGGCTGAGTGTCATAGAAAAACAGTTCGTAGTCCAGTACCTGACGCGCATCGGTGACACCGTCCGCTTCGAGCCGTTTGTGCAGGAGCGCTCTGAAATCTGGCTTTTCGTCCGTCTGGCCGAGAATGGGCGGCAGGTAGGTCTGGGCATTAATTGAGCGACTCTGGTTTGCCTCCCGGTCGAGATGAATGGCTAGGCTGGGAATGACGGCTACCGCTTGAGTGAAGTCGAGCAGCGCGTGAGCCACCTCGTTGCGCTGACTCAGATAGCTGACGCGCCCGGCCATTGATAAATCACGGTCAAACCAGGGGTTGAGCAAGGCGCCGCCATAAACCTCGACCCCGAGTTGCAGATAGCCGTGGCGATATAATTCGGGCTGGGGCTTGACCTTCAGGCACGGGGAATCCGTGTGAGCCCCGACCATGCGAAAGCCGCTCTCGGACAAGGCACCGCGCGTCGGCATCCTCCAGGCAAGAATGGACGAGTCGTTGCGGCTGAGCCAATAGCGACCCTCGGGAGCGAGCCGCCACGCCTCGGACTCGACCAGCCGCTCAAAGCCCGCGTCCGCAAGGCGCGCAGCCATTTGTGCGACGGCGTGGAACGGGGTTGGCGATGCTGCTAGAAATTCGGTCAGGGCTTGGTTGAACTGATATTGATCCATGGGCTCCCTACGCTCCTTGCCAAGCGTCTAGATAGGTAAGTTCTCCAATACCATGAAGCGTTCAATCCGAGCCACGGCTCCGAGAAGGGCACTGTCCGCGGGGAGGCTGATATGCACGACATCACACTAATAGTGATTGTGTGGGCGCTGATACTGCCGTATCCGAAGCCGCCCTGGGCCTATGCCCATAGAGGCTTCGGACCGGCGGAGTTGGGTCTGCCACTCGGAGCGACGGTGGGGCTCGGCGTTGCGTGTTACTGGATCGTGACGTTCTGGCCCATGTCGAAGAAGAAGGACTCTTCGGCACGACAGGGGCGACGCAAGTGTCGTCTTTTTAATGAAACGCTCCGCCCCCTTCGGCTAGTTGCTTGAGCAGTGGCGCCGGCTGCCAGGACGAAGGGTCATGTTCGGCAAAGGTGCAGATGCGCTCATATACCTTTTTGAGGCCGACCGTGTCAGCATAAAACATGGGACCGCCGAGATAGGCCGGGAAGCCATAGCCATAGACGTAGATGACATCGATATCGCTGGCGCGCTGGGCAATGCCTTCTTCCAGAATCTTGGCCCCCTCGTTAACCAGGGCGTATATCAGCCGCTCGACGATCTCCTCACGGCTGATGGGTCTCCGCATAATCCCTTTTTCTTTGGAGTAGTTGGTGATGAGTTCCTCAATGGCCGGATCAGGACGGGGGGTGCGGTCGCCGGGTTCGTAGGCGTAATACCCGGCGCCGGTTTTTTGGCCATAGCGTCCGAGCTCACAAATGCGGTCGGGAATCGAGCAGTATCGCGCGCCTGCGGGCAGGCTGTCCGGCAGCCCTTTCCCTTGGCGAATGCGCCAGCCCACGTCGAGACCGGCCAAGTCGCCCATGGCAAACGGCCCCATCGCCAGACCCAGGTCGTAGACCGCACCATCCACATCCTGGGGCAAGCTCCCCTCTTCCAGCAGGTACTGGGCCTGAGCACTGTATTTATGCAGCATGCGATTGCCGACAAAACCGTCACATACCCCAACGACCACGCCGATTTTTTGAATGGCCTTGCCGACCGCCTGGGTCGTGGCCAGGGTCTCAAAGCTTGTCTTATCGCCGCGGACGATTTCGAGCAGACGCATGACATTGGCCGGACTGAAGAAATGGGTCCCGATGACCTTGTCCGGGCGCGTGGTCACCGACGCAATTTCATCAACGTTGAGCGTAGACGTATTGGTCGCCAGGATACACTCGGGCTTGGTGACCGTGTCCAATTGGGCGAAGACCTGCTTTTTGACCTCCATATTCTCGAACACGGCTTCCACCACCAAGTCCACCTCGCCGAGCGTCGCGTAGTCGAGGGCAGGCGTGATGAGCCCCATGCGCGCCTCGACCTGCTCCGGCGTGAATCGGCCTCTCTTGGCGCTGCGTTCATAGTTGCTGCGCACCACCGTCAAGCCCTTGTCCAGAAATTCTCGGTCGGTTTCGAGGATGGTGACCGGGACTCCGGCATTGGCGAAGTTCATGGCAATACCGCCGCCCATCGTGCCGGCCCCGATGATACCCACTTTTCGGATGGTGCGGGTCGGTGTGTCTTTCGGCATATCACTGACTTTCGCCGCCGCGCGCTCGGCAAAGAAAATATGGCGTTGGGCGGCCGACTGCTGGCTGGTCAGAACTTGGCGGAAGAGTTCCTGCTCCTTGGCCAATCCTTCGTCAAAGGGCAGGGTGCAGGCCGCCTCGACACAATCGATGCAGCGCTGGGGCGCCTCAAAGCCACGCCGCGTCTTGTCGGCCTGTTGACGGACGGTATCAAAGATGGCTAGGTCAACGCCGGTGACCTTATCGTTCAGGTCCCGCACTTTTTTGAGGGCGGCCCCGTCCGCGATGAGCTGACGGGCAAAGGCCTTTGCGCCGTCAAGCAGACGGCCTTCGGTAACGACCTCGTCAATCACACCAACCCTCTGCGCCTGGCCGGCCGACATCGGTGCCCCTGAGATGATGGCCTCAAGGGCTGCTTCGGGACCGATCAACCGCGGCAGGCGCTGGGTTCCGCCGCCACCGGGTAACAATCCAAGGGTAACCTCGGGCAGCCCGACCCGCGCGGACGGCACCGCGACGCGATAATGGCAGCACAGCGCGGTTTCGAGACCGCCTCCCAGGGCCGTACCGTGAATGGCCGCCACAACCGGCTTGGAGAGATGCTCAATAATCTCCATGGCATCGAGGAAATTCGGCGGCTGGAGCGGTTTACCGAATTCGGTAATGTCCGCGCCGGCGATAAAGGTCCGACCGGCGCAAATGAGAACCGCCGCGATGGTGTCGTCCTTACCGGCCGCGGTAAAGCTCTCCAGCAGGCCCTGACGAACATGCTGGCTCAGCGCGTTCACGGGCGGATTGTGAACGGTAATGATGCCGATACCGTCCTCTTTGGTATAGGTAACCGAATGACTCATGGCGTAATCTTCCTCCACTCTTGGTTCTCGCTTCTTCTGGGCTGAAGGTCAGTGAGGTTCTTTCTTGGCTCATCAGCATGTTCGCTTCGCGCCGGGCCTGCTGTCGAACTCCTCCGTTTCGTCAATCTACAGCTCGTGGCCACATTTCTCGCCGTCAAAGATGGCGGCCGTCACATCTCGCGGGGTGGCCGCATCGCCGATTCTGGCACCTCCTGGAAAAGAATCTCCGGCCGCAACATCAGCTTCATCGTTGGGTGCGCGAAGAATCGACGTCACCGCACTATCGAGCCACTCGCAGGTTTCCAGCATTTCCGGCCCAACCCAGACATCATACCTATCGGCTTCGCCGAGACGGGTCGCCTCGACAAAATACTGCTGGGTCATCCGGATGTCCAGCTTCTTCGGCCTCGGGAAGATATACATGATATCCAGGTTCCGAAAGAGGCGCTCGCTGGCAAACATACGCGGGCCCGGGGACATCGACCCCTGCTGTGGCCAGGACATGGGCCAGGGTAAAAGGCAAATGGCCGCCCGCTTCATCCAGGAGGAGAACGCGCGAGCTAAGCGCCCGGGTGTCTTCGATGGCCCGTTTGGTTGCCGGACCAACCCCAAGCAGGTGGGGGAGAGCAGTTCCGGGAACGGCTTCGTGCTCGGGACGATAGAGGCTATAGCCGATGCGTCCGTAAAGGGCACCGGTTGCAACCACAACGCTCGGTGCTCCGACATTCCGCAGTGATTGGGGTGTGCAACCACGCGCCGAAGGGCGTCCCTATCGCCGCTTCCTGATTGCTTGACCCGTCGGGCGATGAAAACCCTTGTACAATCGGCATTGAGTCCGAGCGGCGCTTGAGCGGCAGCGCCTACCACGCACCTGCGGATATAGTCCCCCAGCCCGCGCTATAGGAAACGCGAGGGAACAAATCAACGCAGACAGTCTCGGGCGCCGACACAGCCATGCGCTTTGTTCGCACTGTCGGTGGCGGCGGGATTTCCACGTTACCGGAGCGAAGCAAGTACCACCGTACCTGTTACCGCCACGCATTGGCAGGCATGACGGCATGATGGACGCTTGCTCGCGTGGCGCACCAAGTTGCATTGAAGCATGAGGATCAGGTACAAGGGGCTGCGGGCGCTGTATGAGCGGGACAATCCCGGGCGAGTGCCTGCCGGCCTGGCGCCTCTCGATTACGGTGCATCCTGTTCCGGCTGCAAGAGGCCATGCATCCGCGCAGCGCCGACGCGCCGGGCTTCCGGCCGCATCCGCTGAAGGGCGACCGCGCGGACCAGCGGAGCGCTCGCGTTTCGGGCAACTGGCGGGTGGTGGTTCGCTCCGAGGAGGGCGAAGCCGTGGATGTGGATCCGATCGACCATCACTGACCGGAGGGAGTGCTGACCATGAACGACGTGACAAGTGAGCGCGTTGACCCGATGCGGAATCCGCCGCACTTGGGCGAATCGATCCGCGAGAGCATGAACGACAAGGGCTGGAGCGTGACCGAGACGGCAGCGCGTCTCGGGTGCGAACGCGGCACACTGTCGCGCCTGCTGAACGGCAAGGCGGGGGTGTCCGCGAACATGGCGTTGGCGCTGGAGGACCTCGGCTGGGGACCGCCGATCATCGGAGGCGAATGCAGGTGAGCTACAAGCTTGCGCAGGTGCGCCGCGCCCGGACAGCGGACGAGGGCGCTGCACGCATGACCGACGCTCCGGCCGCCGGTGCGACCGAGCCATACTGATGCGCCTGTCCTGGAACGAGATTCGCATCCGCGCTGCCGCGTTTACCAATAAGTGGCGGGACGCTGCCTACGAGAAGGGCGAGACGCAGACTTTCTACAACGAATTCTTCGAAACCTTCGGTGTCGAGCGGCGCAGCGTGGCGCGCTACGAGGATCATGTCAGGAAGTTGAACGACCGCTCGGGCTACATCGACCTGTTCTGGCCGGGTGTGCTCATTGTGGAACATAAGAGCGCCGGGCGCGACCTGAAGGAAGCCTACGAGCAGGCCGGAGAGTATTTCGACGCGCTCCCCGAGCATGACCGTCCTCGCTACATCCTGGTGAGCGACTTCCAGACCTTCGAGCTTCGCGACCTCGACGAGGATCAGCCTTTTGCCTTCTCGCTCGCCGACCTCCCCAAGTATGTCGAGAGATTCGGCTTCATCCTCGGCCGCCAACGCCGAACTTTCCGCGATCAGGATCCCGCCAATATCGAGGCAGCGGAACTGGTCGGGCGGCTGCGCGATGCGCTCTGCAACACCGGGTATGTGGGGCACGACCTGGAGCGGCTCTTGGTGCGGATTGTGTTCTGTCTGTTCGCCGACGACACCGGCATCTTCGAACCGCGTGACATCTTCTTCGACTTCCTTGAGGAGCGCACAGGCGAGGACGGGGCCGACCTCGGCCCGTGGCTCATACACCTGTTCCAGGTCCTCGACATTCCGGAGGTCAAGCGTCAGAGCACGCTCGACGAAGACCTTGCAAGGTTTCCCTACGTCAACGGCGACCTGTTCCAGGAGCCGCTCCGTACCCCCGCCTTCGATTCGGACATGCGCGAGAAGCTGCTCGATGCCTGCCGCTTCGACTGGTCGGACATCTCGCCGGCAATCTTCGGTGCGCTGTTCCAGTCGGTGATGGAACCGGCGGCGCGGCGCGCCCAGGGCGCGCACTACACAACCGAGAAGAACATCCTCAAGGTGATCGAGCCGCTGTTCATGGACGATCTGCGCGCCGAGTTCGAGCGCCTGAAGTCCCGCAAGGACAGCCGGCGTGTGCCGGAGCTTCAAAAGTTTCAGGCGAAACTCGGGCGGCTGAGGTTCTTCGATCCGGCCTGCGGCTGCGGCAACTTCCTCATCATTGCCTACCGGGAGTTGCGGTTGCTCGAAATCGAGGTCATCCGCGAGATTCGGAAAGCGACCGCTACGACCGAGCAGAAGGTGCTCAATACCAAATGGCAGTCGATGGTGGATGTGGACCAGTTCTACGGGATCGAGCTGGGCGAGTTCCCGTCCCGCATTGCACAGACCGCGCTGTGGATGATGGACCACATCATGAACAATCGGCTGAGTCTGGAATTTGGCCAGTCCTTTGCCCGCATCCCGCTTGCGAAGTCGCCGCACATTGTGCACGGCGACGCGCTGGAGATCGACTGGTCGGAAGTCTTGCCGCCAGAGCAGTGCTCATATCTGTTCGGCAATCCGCCGTTCGGTGGATTTGTCATGCGGGATGCCGTCAAGCAAGCGCAGGCGAAAGCTGAGATGGCGAAACTTGGTGCGAGTGGCTCGCGCCTGGATTACGTAGCCGCGTGGTTCTTGAAAGCCGGAGCGTATTTCTCGAAGAAGCCCGCCCGCATCGCTTTCGTCGCAACCAACTCCATTACCCAAGGCGAGCAAGTAGCGCAACTCTGGCCGACCCTGTTTGAGACGTATGGACTTGAAATAACGCTCGGACACAGAACATTCCCATGGGGTTCCGATGTGCGCGGCGTGGCTCATGTGCATGTCGTGATTGTCGGTCTGTCGGACCGGGACACAGCGCCGTCCCGGCGCCGCCTCTTCTTGTATGACGACCCTGCGGGCGAGCCCAGCGAAATCGAGCCAAATCATATTGGCCCATACTTGCAGGACGCAAGCGGGCTAACGGATGGGCGCCTTGTGATAGCTCGCCGGAGAAGCTCCATTTCCGGGCTTCCCAAGATCGGTGTTGGGACGAAGCCTGTTGATGGCGGCCACTACATCTTGGACCAGACGGAAAGAGACAGGCTCTTGGACTGTGAACCGAAAGCCTCTGGCCTTATTCGCCCGTTTGTTGGGGGGCGGGAATACCTCAATGGCTTGCAACGCTGGCTATTGTGCGTGACCGGAGTTTCGCCGTCAATTCTCCGATCCATGCCGCGTGTCATGGAGCGTATTCGGTCAGTGCGGGCTTTTCGGGAAAACGAAGGAGGCAAGCTGGCCCAGTCGCTGGCAAATGAGCCGACGGCATTTCATGTCACCGTTTTGCCAAGAGCGGACTTTCTCGTGATCCCCGAAGTGAGTTCGGAGCGTCGAGAATATGTTCCTGTCGGCTATCTGAAGCCTCCAGCCATCCCCAGTAATCAATTGCTGGTCGTGGAGAATGCGACATTGGCGATCTTTGCGCTGCTGACTTCGTCGATGCACATGGCGTGGCTGCGCCAGGTCGGCGGGCGGTTGAAAAGTGACTACCGCTATTCGAGCGGCCTTGTTTACAACACCTTTCCGGTGCCGCCCAAGGCTGCGAGCCTGTCGAGACTGGAACCGCTCGCGCAGGCTGTACTTGATGCCCGCGCCGCTCATCCGGGCGAGACCTTGGCCGATCTCTACGATCCGGACCTGATGCCGCAGAATCTGCGCCGGGCACACCAAGCTCTTGACCGCGCCGTGGACCGGCTCTACCGGCGCAACGGATTCGCGTCCGAACGCGAACGCATTGAACACCTGTTCGTACTGTATGAGAGCATGTGTACGCCTCTGGATACTTTCGTGCGACGGAAACCGAAGCGGCGCTCCAGACGTCGGGTGTGTGCATCGGCCTGAGGCGACTTGAGAAAATAGATCGCAATACCGACTTTGAAGTGAGCAGGCAGCGCCAAAACGACGTTGAACGCATTGCCCGGGATTGATTGAGGGCGCAAGGACACGGTGATATGCGGAGGTCGAACAGGGATCCGTCTGATTTCATTGTGGATGGAAAATGCGCGGTGGAAGTGACTCGGCCAGGTCAAAGTATAATCGTTGGCTCTGATAACCACTCCAAGGGGGAAGAGCAGGCACGGAGACCGCTGACGGACCGGATCGAAAAAATAATTGAGCAACTGGGGGCCACCCGGGAAATAGAGGAAGGAGTTGGAATATCAATTGCGGGTACGACTTCTCCGTGCGGCTACCAAATCGCAGGACAGTGGCCGCTCAAATATCGGATGCTGGCAACACTCTTGAAGCCATGTGACGACAGTGTGGTTGCCGGCATGCACGCAAGGCACACCGATTTCAGCAAACACGCCGGAGAGATTTTGGGCATTCCATTTCTGCCTCTCTGCCTGGAATGCGGTATCTGCCTTGATCTGCAAGAGTTTTCCCATAGCCGGCAAAGTTCTTCATGCCAAATGTATCGGATGGAAAAGGGATTCCCGTAGCTGCCGAACTGGCAAAAAGCATCCGAAGTAGAATTCGTGTCAAGTTGGAGACTATTCGCAATCAGAACAGGATCGGGGCACATGGAAGCTGGTGACTGATTCTCGTTGACCATGCTTGCCTTGTGCCGATGCAGGGACTTTCGGAGCATGAATTGTCGTTTGTCCGGGATCAGGGTTTTGACTTCTGGGATCGGGTTGTTGTGGTCAACTCCAAGGACGTAAATTGGCATTATGACTTGCGATCTCAATGACGTGTCGCTGTTGACGCCTGGCTTCGAAAGGGAGTCTTGATCCCTGATTTTTGGAATAGAGTGCGGCAAATCTCAATGAGAAAAAAGCTCTGCTCACGGCCAATGCGAATTCAGGTCAGTGGAGAAGAGAGAACGATTTGCCTTTGTAGGCCCTGTCAGTGCCGATCACGCATCTGGCGTAGAGCCTCACTGCGGTAGGCACGTTTCCAGATTTGTTTGGAGGACGGCATAAGTTACGAAGCAGGCTCGATAGCTTCTCAGCGGGAACGTACCAGTGTTCCTCGGGGCTTGCTGCCAAGCTCGCGGGTAACTCGGGGTGGAGACGTCCCGGCGGAGCTTTGGGGGCTGCCGGGGCTCCGAAGCGCCAGCAAAACATCAGGCGAACATCCTTAATCTGAATGTCCCTGCTGCTCTTGTTCGCCAATGTAATCTTTACGGCAGGCTCTGCAAACCCCAGTTCGCCGCGTGGTAGGACCCTTCTCTATCGTGGTTGCCACGCGAATTTCAGGGCGGAAGACTCTTCGAACGATCCAAGGCCCCAACGGTAATAAAACCCCGACTATGATTCCAGCGATGATCGGATGTTCCAAAAGCGACATGATTGCCTCTCCTATAGAACGTATCGTTAGTCGGCTCGGCGTGCAAACATTTGCGGTCATCTGCGCTCGGCATCCGCATCCCGCGTGAGATTATCGTACCAATTGCCTCCACTGTCTTGACCAGATGCCCGTCCGCAAGATGGGCACAGCCTGCGTAGCCCTGTGCCGTCGGTGTCCGAGCAGCTTGCCGATGATGAGGTTGTTGAAGAACCCGATTTTCGTTCGAGGCGCGAGCGATATCAGCCGGCGGCGGTCGTTCGGAAGTCAGTTCGGGGAGGCGTGAGCGTGAGGGACGCCCGGTGGAGGGCTCGACGGTTCGAGATGCCTGGAGGGATCCCAGGATGGCAAGAAGAACGGGGGCCCGTCGCTTGAGATTGACCGCCGCGCCCGTGAGGTCGGCCAGGATCTTCATGCGCTCGGCAGACATACGCCCCTGAGCGGGCAGCGCGTGCAGTCGCTGGTCCTGGAACTGAAGAAGCGCCCGCGCCCGGTGACCCGCAGGAAGCGCAGGACCTTCCCACGCGGGCACTTCAGGATGTCGTTCCTGGCGGCGTAACGGAAACGGTGCAAGGAACCCGGCTCCTGGGACGGGGCCTTGCGGACCGGGCATCACCGGGGCGAGGCCGCGGCGCTCAAGCCCGCCGGAGACCCCGGCGTCGGCCCTCACCGTCTCGATCTCAACCTCGCGGTCCGTCGCCTGGATGTGCTTCCTCAACACTTCGGTAAGGGACTGATCATCCACGGACAAGTGATATTACTCTCCGAACATCCATGAATTTTCGGCAACGATCCGGTGAAGCTGCGCACTTTCTCGAACCCTGTCCTTGAACTCCGCATGGAAGACGAGCGTCTCAAGACCACGCAAGAAATCAAGCCTGTCCGCGACGAGACGCGAAGCGCTTATGATGCCGCCAGTGTGGTGCGATCAAGGAGGCCGGCCAACTCTTGGCGCCTGTCCTTGGGCAGATCCAGCACTTCGTTGACAATACGCGCCAGCTCGGCTGGTGCCCGCTCTACGGCCTGGCGAAGAAGCCGGAATTGAAAGCGTTTGGTTTTGTCATCGGAGGTCGGGAAGTCGGGCAGGTAGGTGTTCACGTTAAGAGCCAGAACGTTGAAGACCTCGCGTTCCACTATCCCAACGACATCGGTGGGTTCGTCCTCGTAAGGGTAGATGTTCTCCGTTCGCTACTCTTCAACCAGCCCGGCAGCTTTCTCGGCTGCGCGTTGACGGAAGTGATCTCGCATGGCTTTCTTGGCGGTGTGGAGGCACTTGTCGACTGCCGGATCCATGTTGGCCAAGTCGAGCATGTTGGATGCGAGAAGCTCTGCAAAATAGTCCGACTTGACGTAGGCCGTGAACTCGAAACCCGGTGCATGGATGCCAAGTGATGTGTCGTCGATCGGAAATCCGTTGGCGTCGCAGAAGAACAACTTCCGTTCCACCTTGATTCGCCACTCGACGATTTCCAGAGAGGCTGGAAACACTCGTCCATCCGTTGTCTCGATATTCGGAAGCTCGTAGGAAGTCGACAGATCCTCGGCTGATCGAGAGTCGATTGTCGTGCCGCCGTACATAATTCGGACTTCCGGATACTGACGAAGGGAGAGCGCGAAAATTTGAGCAAGTTCGTCTGGAACATTGTCGCCGTGCAGCGATCGGAAATCTCTCTCGGGTTCCGAGACTGTGACGGTGACTCCACGATCTCTGCCTTCGGTCACTGGGCTGGCGTCTGTGATTTGTACGCGACGCAAGTGGTCCTTCAACATGGAGATGTGATAGCACTGCAGTTTGTCAGAGTGGTCAGCGACGCAAACGTCCCAATCAACGACGCGACCAAGCGAGAAGGCGCGGAATCGGCCTTTTCCTGCCTTGCCGTGCAGCATTCGTTTCTGTTCGTTCGAATGAACTCGCGATTGTTTCCACGATCCTCCCAGACGGGAGAACAACTCCTCGGCTTGGGCAAAGGGGATGCCATGTCCGTTGTCGGCGACTCTGATGATCTTGAGCCCGTAGAGGCCATCTTCAACCAGCGTCACGTCGATATGCGTGGCGTCCGCATCGACTGCGTTCCAGATCAGCTCGGCCAGGGCGAGGATGGGGTTTCGGGTCTGCGCGATCCGCTCCAGATGGTCGTCCTGAACCTGGATATCAAAGGTCTTGGCGGTCATGCAGCCCACCTCGCCGAGAGGACTTCGGCTTGTTGCAGAAGGGTCTGAACGGCGGTGTCCTGGAGGTCGGGCGGATACCCGTGCCTGCGCAGGATGCGCTTGACCAGCACTCGCATTCGGGCGCGCGCCGATTCGCGGTGCTGCCAGTCCACGGAGGCGTTGCTTTTCAGCCCGTTCAGCAATTCTTGGGCGATGACGCGAAGATGGTCGTCGCCCATCACCTCGACCGCGCTCTCGTTCTGGGCCAGGGCGTCGTAGAAGGCAATTTCCTCTTGGCTGAGTCCTTCCTCCTCGCCACGCCGGTGGGCGGCGCGGATGTTCTTGGCGAGCCCAATCAGTTCCTGAATGACTTCCGCCGTGGTGATGGCATTGCTGTGGTAGCGGGCGATCGCTTCCTCCAGCCGCTGGGAGAAGGCACGGGTCTGCACGACGTTGACCCGGCTTCGTGAGCGAAGCTCCCCGTTGATGAGTTTGCGCAGAGCTTCCAGTGCGAGGTTCTTCTTCTCCAAGCCCTGAATCTCGGCGAGGAACTCGTCGGAGAGAATCGAGATGTCGGGCGTCTTAAGCCCGACGGCTTCGAGAATGTCGACGATCTCGGTCGAGACGACGGCGCGGCTGACAATCTGTTGCACGGCCAGATCCCGCTCGGCGGAGGACTTGCCAGCCCCCGGCGCAGTCTTGGCGAGCGCCGCCCGGACGGTCTGGAAGAAACCCACGTCGTCGCGGATGTCGCGCGCCTCGTCGCTGGCGGCGGCGAGTGCGAACGCCCTGGAGAGCGTCAGTATGGCGTCATTGAAACGGCGATGGGCGCGTTTCTTGCCTTCTTCGGTTGATTCCCTGGCTGCCTCGCGTTGCTGCATGTCGAGAACCCACTCGATGGCGCCAGCAAGCGCTGCGAGCCGTTCCTGCGGCGACCCGGCAAGCCCCTTGCGGTAGTCGAAACCGTGGAACATGGCGCTTACGATCTCGTACTTCTCCAGCATTACCGCGACGGCCTCGGTCTCGTCGATACCGGCGTGCCTCCGATCTTCGCGTGAATATTGGCCAAGGGCCGCCTTCAGATTCTGCGCGATGCCGATGTAGTCGACGATCAATCCGGCCGGCTTGTCGCGGAACACGCGGTTGACGCGGGCGATGGCCTGCATGAGCCCGTGCCCCCGCATGGGTTTGTCGACATACATCGTGTGCAGGCTCGGCGCGTCGAACCCGGTCAGCCACATATCCCGCACGATCACCAGATTGAGCGCGTCGTCCGGGTCCTTGATCCGCTTGGCGATCAACTCCCGGCGCGCCTTGCCGCCGATGTGCCGCTGCCAGTCCTTCGAATCCGACGCCGCGCCGGTCATGACAACTTTGATGACCCCCTTCTCGTCCTCGTCGCTGTGCCAGTGCGGGCGCAGATTGACGATCTCGCCATAGAGCGCGACGCAAATCCGGCGGCTCATGCAGACGATCATGGCCTTGCCGTCCATGCCGACGACACGGCTCTCGAAGTGCTCGACGAGGTCCCGGGCAACCAGACGCAGGCGCTTTTCCGCCCCGACGACAGCCTCGACGTTCGCCCATCTGCGCTTGAGCCGCTCCTGTTCGCCTTCGGCATCGTCCTCGGCCAGCTCCGAGATCTCGTCGTCGAGCGCGGGCCTTTCGTCTTCGTCCAGTTCGATCCGCGCGAGGCGACTCTCGTAGTAGATCGGCACCGTTGCCCCGTCCTCGACCCCGCGGTTGATGTCGTAGACGTCGATGTACTCACCGAACACGGCCGGCGTATTCACGTCCTCCTTTTCGATGGGCGTACCGGTGAAGCCGATGAACGAAGCGTTCGGCAGGACGTCGCGCAGGTACTTGGCGAAGCCGTATGAGATGTCTCCCGTCTCGTGCGCCACCTTGGCGCGGAAGCCGTATTGGCTGCGGTGCGCTTCGTCGGCGATCACGACGACGTTGCGGCGGTCGGTGAGCACCGGATAGTCCGTTTTACCGGGATCGGGCGCGAACTTCTGAAGGGTGGTGAACACTACGCCGCCGGATGGACGGGTCAGCACGTTCCGCAGATCCTCCCTGCTGTCGGCCTGCTGCAGGGTCTGGCGGAGCAGGTCGCGGCACATCGAGAACGTGCCGAACAACTGGTCATCGAGGTCGTTGCGGTCAGTGATGACGACAACGGTGGGGTTCCTCATCGCCCGGTGGGCGATGATCTGTCCGGCGTAGAACGCCATGAACAGGCTCTTGCCGGACCCCTGCGTGTGCCAGATCACGCCGATGCGGCGATCACCCACCGGGCTTGTTGCGGAGATCGTGCGCTCGACCGCATGGCGCACGGCGTGGAACTGGTGATAGCCGGCCACGATCTTGACAAGCCCCGCGCCCGTGTCCTCGAATACGGTGAAGTCCCGGATCAGGGTCAGGAAGCGGTTCTTCTCGAACACGCCTTCGATGACGGTTTCGAGCTCGGGCGCGCCCTTCGGGGCGACGGCGGAGCCGTCCACGGTGCGCCAAGGCATGAACCGTTCGAGATTGGCCGTCAGCGATCCGAGGCGTGCCTGAAGCCCATCCGAGGTCATCAGCGCGGCATTGGTGCGGAACAGGGAAGGAATCTCGTCTTTGTAGGTCTGGAGCTGATTGAATGCCCCTTCGAGGGTGGCGTTTTCGTCGCCGGGGTTTTTCATCTCGATCACGGCCAGGGGCAGGCCATTGACGAACAGCACGACGCCGGGGCGGCGATTGTGTTCGTGCTCGATCACCGTGAACTGGGTCACCGCCAGCCAGTCGTTGGCCTCAACATCGTCGAAATCGATCAGACGGGCGGCGTCGCCGCCGATGCTGCCGTCCCCGCGGACGACCTCGACCTGCACGCCTTCGATCAGGTAGCGGTGCAAACGGCGGTTCTCCTCGACGAGTGAGGGGGTTTCCGTCTGCCGCACCTTGCCCAGCACATCCTCCAGCGTGTCGGCGGGCAGGTTCGGGTTGAGGCGGGCGCAGGTAGCGGTGCAAACGGCGGTTCTCCTCGACGAGTGAGGGGGTTTCCGTCTGCCGCACCTTGCCCAGCACATCCTCCAGCGTGTCGGCGGGCAGGTTCGGGTTGAGGCGGGCGCAGGTAGCGGTGCAAACGGCGGTTCTCCTCGACGAGTGAGGGGGTTTCCGTCTGCCGCACCTTGCCCAGCACATCCTCCAGCGTGTCGGCGGGCAGGTTCGGGTTGAGGCGGGCGAGCGCTTCGCGGAGCCGGCCGGTCAGCATCACCTCGTCATAGCTACCGCGCTCCGGTGCCGGACCCTCCGGGCCGATGTCCGCCCCGTGCAGCACGGCATAGCCGAGCCCGGCGAACCATTCGAGAGCCGCGTCCTCCACTTCGCTTTCGGTGATTCTGGTCATTACGCCGCGGCCTTTTCGCCTCTCCCAAACCTTCTCTGGCGGTGCTGCCCTCTCTTGAGGGACCACCAAGGTGTCTGGCCTTTGACGCGGCTCATGCAACCCTTCCAGCCCAATCGAACTGCGCCCTCAGCGCTCGAAGCATGTCGAACGTGTTCTCCCGAGGGACTCCGAACTCGTCGCAGACATCCGGCAGCTTTACGTCCTTTCTGGACGCCGGGGCGGGCTGCTCGTTCGTCACAATGGTTGCACCGTGTACCTGTGCATATGCGACGAGCCAGCCGTCCGCACCTGTCGCGAACTTCGCCTTGGCGTAGTCGAAATACGTTGGATGGCGTTGAACCCACATCATGATTTCCGTATAGACGCGGGCTACTTCATCGGTCTCCGCTGGAAGGAAGAAACCTTCCGAGACTTCGTCCATCACCCACTGAACAAGATCCTCGGTGCGGCGACCGGCGAGTAGTTCGTTGCGCGCCCTGTCGACGCTGAATACTTGGCCTTCCCGGTGATGATGAAGCAAGCTTTTCCAGAAACCGGGGCAAATGTCGAAGGCGTAATACAAGTTCTTCGCCGTTATGAAGACATCCGAATCCACAAGGTAGGGCCGATTCGCCATCATGAGAGCGGGAAGCCCAATCGCCCGGCGTAGTCCTGAAACGTTCCACCCCGGAGATCAGTCAGTTCATAAGCTTCCCTGAATCCGATTTGACCTCCCATCGCCGCTCTCATTACATGGGTCGCAAAGAGCTGACCGACACGCGCATTCTGATTGTCGTAGAAATTACCTCTGGACTTCGTCGTGCCGCCCCGGCGTTCCCGGTTGATGTAGTGCTCGTAGAATTCAAAGAAAGCGCTGCGCTCAACGAGCTTGAGGTCCATGGCCCGACGGGCGGCGACCACCGGACTCACCTTGAACGACCGCCCAAGGGCTTCAAAGCGATGCTGTCCGCGCTCGTCCTGTATCCAGCGCTCGCGCAGTTCGCACGAGGGAACGAGGAATTCTGCCGCCGCCCGGTTGCACCAGTCTTCCACGTTCCCGCCGCCGGGGAGCAGACTCTCGAAACCGGAAAGGCCTTCTTCTCCGAGCCAGATGTGCGCCAACTCGTGAGCCAGCGTGAACATCTGGGCGGATTTCGCATCCGAGCCGTTCACGAAAATCAAGGGCGCGTAATGATCGGTGAGTGCGAAGCCGCGAAACTCGCCCACACTTAACCGCCGGTGTGTATTGTTGCCGACGACGCCGTTGATCACCGCCATGACGCCGAGTTGCTCGATCATGCGGCGCAGCTCATTCACCGCATCCTGCCAGGTGCGAACTCCCGCCGCCCAGCCGTCGTCCAGACCGATGGTGCGCCGCATCTCGCGACCCACGGCATCGGGGTCGTCTATAAGTCGGGCGCTTGCCGCGAAGGTCAATGGTTCCGCCTCGTTCTCGACAAGGTGCTCGCGCAACCACGCCTGTCGCCGCCGCATGGCGTAGAGCGTGTCGATCAGATCCGGGCTCGCTTTGACCCGCGCTTCGTCTGCGACGGTGCGGAAGTCAGCAATCGGGAGGCGTTCTTCAGGGGGCTCGGAGAGAAACAAATAACCGAATGGTACGTGGACCGCGCGGGCGAACGCCTCCGCCTGCTTCGGAGTGGGCTGCGATTGGCCGCCCTCCCACTCGGGCAGCTTCCTGAATTTCCCCGCAAGATGTTCCTGCGCGACCCCGGCGCGCTCGCGCGCCCACCGCAGAAGCTCGGGATTGACGGGAGCGCGGATCATGCCACAGCCTCGCCTTCCTTTTCAGCATCCCGAAGGCGGATTTCGCCGGACATCAGCTTCGGGAGGAGAAGATCGCGGATCAGGGCGAGGATCTCGATTTCCACACCGTTCGCCTTGATCTTAGAGAATATAGGTTGGAGGATCTCCTCGAATATTTCAAACAAATGTTCTCCAACCCATGGGAAATTCAAATTATTAAACGTAGTGCGCGTGATGGTCGGGAATACCGAACCATGTGCCATTACTTGCAAGCGATGAACCATGAGCACCGCCACCAAATATACAAAACGATCACCGACAGGGCCCTGCGCTCGTAGAGCGTAGCAGGACTGGTTAAAGGTCATATCGCGCGCCGCCATCACAATTTTTCCGACAGTACCACGTGCTGTAATGATAGTTGTACCTTCGTGAATTAGTTTTGCGGAACTCTCGGCAAGGCCTTTTTCAGAAATGTTTTTCTCAGTCGAATGCACATACATTCCGCCATTTGTCGGTGCGTCGATAACTGAAAACCAGGGGATTTTTCCTCCCCAGTATTCTGCAACTCTTGTCTTCGGTGTACCTCCACTGACAATGTCAAGGAACGACAAGAGCGATCTCTCCTCCCACCCGGACGGCTTGCCCTCCTCGTCCAAACTATCGGGAAACAGTTTCCATATTTCGGGAGACAGATAGGGCGCACGCCCTTCCATCTTTGCTCGGACCGGGCCGAAATCGACGAACCAGTCCTTGAAGATGGCCCGCGCCATCGCCTCCAGCGTCTCGTTCATGCGACGGTTCAGTTCGATCTTGTCGTCCAGCGCGCCGAGGATATCCGCAATGGCCTGCTGTTCGGGGAGGGGTGGGAGAGGAACCTTGACACGAAGAATGTCGTCTTTACGCAAGCCAAATCTCGTCACGCCGTTGGCGAAGGAGTGAAATTGCTGCCGAGCCTCTCCGGTTTGAAGTACGTAGTACAGATAAGGGCCATGAAGTTCATCTTTTGATGGGCGAAGAATCGCGAGATGGTACCCACACACAAGCCCCTTGATATTCTCACGGACAAGCGTGGGAACTCCAATGTCATCATGTTTTTCCGAGTCTTTAGTAATAACGACATCGTCGGCTTGTAATCTGCACCGTTCAATCTCTTTCCTAGTAGCAGTCGCCGTCATGAATGGAATATCGGCTCGGATGAATCTCCTTGAATAGACATCCATATAGTTGCAAAGTAATACAGTGAATTCTCCACTCTTGGTCTTTTTGTCGACACTACTCAAAGTTAGCTTGGTGACTTCACCCAATATCGCAGTTCTAAACGTGCTGGAAGAACGCCCCGTACCAGCCAGCACTACATGGTCCCGCTCAATTTGCTTCCGGAAGGAACCCGGCACGTCATCCCAGACGAACAGGTCCACCCGGAATGGGAGACTGCTTTCCTCGAACGCTTCCCGGAGGTCGGAAACGGCGCGTTTCTGTTCGGGCGTCGCGAACACCACCATATCGATGTCGGATTGGGGGCGAGAGGTCCAACTGACCCGGGAGCCATACGCCCAAGCCTTGGTATCCGGGAGATGGCGTTCGAGCAACGCCAAAATATCTTTGCGTTGTCCGGCGGTGATATCGATGGAGAAGTCTATTCCCATATTTGCTCGGTCATCGTCTGGTAAAGGCCTATGGCATCGTCGATAAACGTGGGCATCAAGGCCAGGCAGGCTTTCGCCTTCTCGCCGTCGTAATCGTGCGCCGTATTGATGCGCGCTTCCGCATATTCGAGCCAATCTTCCAACGGAGAAGCGAACAGGCTGTTTTCATGTGCAAGCCTGAAGAGAGGCTTGGGACTGTTGGGCACTTCGGCAATACCGAGTGTCTCGTTAAGGTATCTTTTCAGCACCTTCCACAAGCAGTCGTAGCAGGTCTCGAAGCGCTGAATGACCGACTCGGCGACCCCTTCCCGGATCAGTTCGGATAGTCCTTCGTCCGGCGACTGGTAGTTGTCATGTTGTTCCTCCAGGCGTTTCAGGGACAGCTCGAATTTTCCGTAGTCGATCATGAACAGCCCTTCCGCACCGCTTTCGCCAGGAAGAGCGGCGCAAGACCAGCGCCTCAACGGTTCTGGCCGCATCCGGTTTCCCTCCAGGCAACCCTTCCGGGTCGCCGTGCCTTCCCTGCCAGGACTCCGTTCCCGTATCAAGGTGGATCTTCTTCACAATCCTGCGCTCGGGAGACAGATCATCGTAACCCTCTTCGTAGCCGTCCACCACGACACGCGGCGCGGGCGGATAGCCGCCAAGCAACTCGATCAATTCCGCGACCGTCATGCTCATGCCTCGCGCCCCCCGAAGCCCAGCGCCTGGAGATTCTTCTCGATTGCCGCGTCCAGCCGCGCCCCCGCGGCCTGCTGCTCGCGCAGTTGGGCGGCGAGGCGCTTCATCCTGTCCTCGAAGGGTTCACCGTCGTCCTCCTGTGGCGATGCGCCGACATAGCGGCCAGGGGTGAGAATGTGCTCGTGTTCCCTGATCTCCTCCAGCGTGGCGGACTTGCAAAATCCTGGATCGTCCTCGTAGGGGGGCGTATCCGGCCCGCCGCACCAAGCGTGACATGCACCAGCAATTCTGGCAATGTCCTCGGCGGAAAACTCCTTCCGGGTCCGGTCCACCATATGCCCCTGCTTGCGGGCGTCGATGAACAGCACTTCCCCACGCCGGTCGCGGCAGTCCCCGCCCGGATTCTTGTTGCGCGTCAGGAACCAGAGGCACGCCGGAATCTGTGTCGAGTAGAAGAGCTGCCCCGGCAGCGCGACCATGCAGTCCACCGCGTCGCCTTCGACCAGGACGCGGCGGATGTCGCCTTCGCCGGACTGTGCCGAGGACATGGAGCCGTTGGCGAGCACCACGCCCGCCGTCCCGTTCGGGGCGAGGTGATGATAGATGTGCTGGAGCCAGGCATAGTTGGCGTTGCCCGCTGGCGGAACGCCGAACGTCCAGCGGGCGTCCTCCCGCAGCCGGTCGCCGCCCCAATCGGAGACGTTGAGCGGCGGATTGGCGAGGATGAAGTCGGCCCTGAGGTCCGGCAGTGCATCCTTGTGGAAACTGCCCTCGTTGTTCCAGCGGATGTCGGCGTCGACCCCGCGGACCGCGAGGTTCATCCTGGCGAGACGCCAGGTCGTGTAGTTGCTCTCCTGCCCGTAGATCGCGATGTCGCCGATGCGCCCGCCATGCTCCTCGACGAATTTCTCGGACTGCACGAACATGCCGCCGGAACCGCAGCACGGGTCGTAGACGCGGCCCTTGTAGGGCTCCAGCATCTCCACCAGCAGACGGACCACGGAACGGGGCGTGTAGAACTCGCCCCCGCGCTTGCCCTCGGCTCCGGCGAAGCCGCCCAGGAAGTACTCGTAAACCCGCCCGAGGATGTCGCGGGAGCGGTCGGCCTCCTCGGCCATTCCGATCCCGCTCACGAGATCGATCAGTTCGCCGAGCATGACCTTGTTGAGCGCCGGGCGGGCGTAGTCCTTGGGCAGGACCCCCTTGAGCGATGCGTTCCGGGCCTCGATCGCCAGCATGGCGTCATCAATGTCCTTGCCGATAGTCGACTGCCGGGCTCTGGCCTGCAGATGCGGCCAGCGGGCTGCCTTGGGGACCCAGAAGACATTCTCGGCAAGGTATTCCTCTGGATCCTCCGGGTCGGCTAGGTCTTCCTTGAGCAGCGCCGCCCGCTTGGCCTCGAAGGCGTCGGAGATGTACTTGAGGAAAATCAGCCCAAGGGAGACATGCTTGTAATCGGACGGCTCCATGTTGCCGCGCAGCTTGTCCGCCGCAGCCCAGAGTTGCGCCTCGAACCCGAGATTGGCGCCGTTGTTGTTCGCTGGCTTTGCCATGTGGTCTCTAACCGTTACTTTCCAACGGAGACGCAATTTGCCCAGTCGGCTCCATGAACGCCACGTTGGGCCTGTCCGATGCGGCCCGAACGGCCGGATATTCCACAGTAGGCCATGTCGATGTTCTCGCATAGCCCACACTGCACGGCAGATCAATATGGTAGCGGGTCATGGGGGCCGGGTGCTCCATGTCGCCCGATTTGCCGTCCGGTCAACGAGCAATGGGACCAGGGGTACAACCACAGTCCAAGGCCGGGCGTCCGGTCGACGCATCCGGGTCACCATCCAACTCGATGTCATCCGTCCGCTCGGTCCCCTCGGGTCTCACGCAAAGGGGCGTTCGCTCTCCCCTGGGTGGGGGGGGGACGGCCCGCCGGTGATTGGGAACTTGGGCATCGCGGCCAATATGTCGCCGTGCTCCGCCTCATCCGGCATTGGAGGTGCCTCCGCCTTGTCCCCCATGGCGCGCGATGACGGTCGCAGCTTGCGCGGTGGTGTCCCGCAGCGCGCCATCGTCGAGATGGGCGTAGATCGCGGTGGTCTCGCGCGGGCGGTGTCCGAGCAGCCGTCCGATCGTGGTGGCCCGACGCCGTTCATGACGCCCTGCGAGGCCCAGGTGTGCCGGCAGGCATGGTGCGAAGGCCAAGCAGGTCGGCTTCATCCCGTATGCCGACCCAGAACGTGTAAAGCCGATCCGATGTGAGGGGCGCGGGCAACACGCGCTGCCCTCTCGGCCCGTGGCAATTCCGCGATCAGCCTTGCCGCTTCGGATCCGAGCCAGACGGTGCGCGGCCCAGTCTTGGAATCGTCGAGCCGTGCGCTCGCGCCGTCTTCGACCCAGCTCTCCGATCTCGTCCCACCTGAGGTTGATGACTGCGGAGAGCCGCACTCCGGGCAGGGTCAACAGGCGGACGGCCGCGGCCGGCTAAACCGAAGTTCCAGCGCCGAACAGGCGCAAGTATCTGATAGGAATGGCATGCGATAGATTGCAGCGGCGTCTGCCTGGGGACACTCTGGCTTCACGCCCAGGAGCTTGAGTGCCTTTGTCTGGAGTGGCGTGGGCCGTGTGGTGTGACCGGGCAGGGTTCGGCGCCCGCAAGGCGGGGCGCCACGGTGTTGCGGGTGAGGGGGGCGAGAGCGCCGAGGAGGGTGGAGCAGCGGTGTACCGGCTCCCCCTCGGGCGTCCTCTTCGGTGCCGCCTTGGCCCGGGCGCTCGCCGCGCCCGGTGCGGGCGCCCCGCCGGCCGGTCGCCGGGCCTCGGCACCTTCAGCCTCCTCGTCGTCGAACAGCAGGGGCTTCAATCTCTGGCGCAGGTGCCATTCGACGTCGTAGGCGCGCAGGCCCAGGAAGACGTGGGCGCGGCCCCGGGGCTCGGGGCGGTGGTAGACGGGGCGGACCTTCAGGTCCACGCTCTTCAGGCTGCGGTAGGCCCGTTCCACCGCGCGCAACCGCTTGGAGGCGCGCCCCGGGCCGGGCCCGTCGAGTGCGCTCTGCGGCAGGCTGGTGCGGATCACGGAGAGACCGTCGAGCCTGGCCTCGGCGGCGATGGAGGCGTCGTCTCGCTGGGAGGGGAAAACCCCGTCAGCGTCGATGGCCCCCGTGACGTGCTTGGCCATCTGGTACGTGCCGATGACCTTGCCGCCCCGCTCCCCGCTCTTCCCGGCCCCCTTGAGCCGGCGCGTCTCGCGCCGTGGCGCTGCGGCAATCGGTGCGAGCAGGGCCTCGGTGGCCTCAAGCAGTGCCTGGCGCTTGCGGGCGCGGGCCTCGGCCCGCAGCGGGGGGCGGCCTGCCCTGAGGCGCTCGCCCCGGGATACGTAGCGCGGGTGATCCGCGCCAGGTCTGTTGCGTCGAAGCGCGACCTCTCGACGGCGCCGGCCGCCACCCGTGCACGGATGGCCGGTCCCCTCACGGCGCTGATCCAGTCCAGCCCCGCAGGCGCCCCCTCCTCACGGATCCGGGCCTCGGTCAACAGCCCCCGGTCCCCCACCAGACCCCCCTTCGCACGGCGGCACCGCTCCCGCCGCGGAGCGCCCGGCGAGGACCGCGGGGCCGGCTCCGCCGTGTTGCCGGGAAACACCTGCCCCGACACCGGACATCCGTCCCGGGCG
This sequence comes from uncultured Binatia bacterium (SeqCode), assembly GCA_965116085.1. Classification (GTDB taxonomy): domain Bacteria; phylum Desulfobacterota; class Binatia; order Bin18; family Bin18; genus Bin18. Next base: position 259,723 of record OZ220487.1, on the reverse strand, counting down.
CACCCTAGGCCGCACTCGCTCTGCAGCGTGCCCTTCTTGCCGGCCCGGGCATGACCGCGCCTGGCCAGGGGACACGCTGGGCCCTCCATCCACACCGCGGGCAGGGCATAGAGCCCCAGGCCGCCCTCCTCAAGGGGCCGCTTCGCCACAGCACTCTCGATCCTGTGCTGGCGCTCGAGAAGCCCGTCCAGGGCGCCGGAGCGGGCGGCCTCGCCCGGGTCCGCCTCCAGGAGCTCGCTCCGGGGGCTGACCGCGGGCGGCTCGGCCCGCCCCCGGGCCGGGGCCAGCTGCGAGGCGGGCTCGAGGAGCCGCGCCACGATCATGGCCAGGACCGGATCGCGCCTGGCCGAGGGCTGCGGGGCGATCCGCCGGTCCAGGCCCCGCTTCTTCCGGGGTCCCAGCACCGCGGCGACAGGGCCGGGGGGAAGGGAACGGCCGAGGTCGAAGGCGGCGCCTGGATGGCGCACTGCGGTTCCTCCCGTGAGGAGGGGGCGCAATCCCGTGACGAGAGCGGGCGACCACCTGGAGCGGGGGGCGAGGGGGCGCTTCTTGACCTTGCCGGCTTCACGAGAGGATTCGCGCAGCCGGAGGGCGGGCGGCGAGGAGCGGTGGGGGACGGATTCGCTGTCCCTGGCTCCTGAAACGAGGCCAACAACCGCTGTATGTCAAGCACATGATATGGAAATACATGGGTACAGTATGATACGGCAACTCCTGCAAACCACGCCACATCAACAACTTGACACGAATAGCAGTTGGCAGTCGTCTGGAACTTCGGCCTAGGGGGGCTGTTTCCGGTGACGGTCCAGCACCGTTCCGAGACGTTCGAGTTCGTTGCGGTCCAGGGAGCGGGCGACGGGCCGCACGGGTTCCTGACGGTTGACGCAGGCGTCGGGGATATGCTCGCGAAGGTCGCCCCACTGCCGGGCGGAGGTCAGCGTGGCGCGCAGGGTCTCGAAGGCGCGGTTGGCGGCACCGGGCTTGTCGACGCTCGCGGCGGCGAACCACGCCGAGACCCACGCATGGCCGATGGCGTCGAGCCGGAGCCTGCCGAGATGCGGCCTCAGGCGGTTGCGCCGGAGATGTGAAGGTCCTGAGCGAGGCTGGTTTCCACCGGTGTTTCCGCCGCGAGCGGTAACGGGCGGCGAAGTCCCGGAACAGCAGCGTCTCCTCCTTGCGCGGCGGCGTCACATCCTCGCCGCCCTACAAGCGGGCGAGCACGGCCGCGCCTTCCCGGCGCGCCGCGTCGAGAGAAGCGCCCGAGGGTGATCCTTGCGCATGCGTCCTTTCACGCGGGTCTGGACGCTGTAGAACCTGACGCCGGAGGGCTGCACCCTGCCCACGAAATGCGCCAGCAGATTGTCCCACAGGGTTTACTCCATCGCTGCCGGCTTGGTCTTCACGGTGAGCTGGATACGGTGCTTGCTGCCGCTCATCGTCGGCTCTCCTTCCCGGTCATGGCGCCGTGGACGATGCCGGAGATGCGCCCGGTCGCCTCGCAGACATGTTCGTCGGCGAGATGGGCGTAGCGTTCGGTGGAGGCGACATCGGCATGGCCGAGCAGGCGACCGACGGTGTAGGGGTCGAGACCGCTCATTACGGCATGGGATGCGAATGCATGTCGGCAGTCGTGGAGACGCACAGCGTCCAGCCCGGCAAGACCGCGCAGCTTCTGCCAGCGCAGCCCGAGGTCCTTTATCGGACCGTCATCCTTACCTGTTCGGAAAAACGAAGCCCCCCTCCCGCGGCAGGGTATTGAGTACAGCCCGCTCGGCCCGGTCTTGGAATCGGACAACACCGCACGGGTGCCTCGTATCCAGTCCCATTGCAGGCCGGTGATCTCGGACGACCGCGCGCCGGTGAATAGCAGCAGGCGGATGGCGGCGGCAGCCTGCTGCCGAGCGAGCTCGCCGGTCCCGGCCCGGGGCGGGCCTACCAGCGGCTGAGTTCCGTGGACCGGGCCTTCCGCAGCCCGAAGACCGGGGCCCTGAAGGGGCGCCCCGTCTCCCCCCGCCCCCCGGGGCCGCGCCCCCCTCTTCCGGTGCAGGCTCGCCGACTCCGTCGCATGGCACCGGCGCCAGCGACGGCAGCCCCTGCGGGGCGACGCCGAGGAGGATGAAGGCGCCGGGCTCGGCCAGCGCCCGGGCCAAGGCCGGCCGCAAGCGGAACGCTGACGGTGAGCCGGGGCACCCCGCCTTGTGGGCGCCGAATCCTTCCAGGGCCCCACGCGCCCCCCGCCGCTCCAGAAAAAGGCCCTGGACCACCTCGGCGGGCGCCCGGAGCGTTCCCAGGAGCGCCCCCCCCCCCGATTCTCTCAAACATCAATGTAGGCAAAACGATACATCTGATCGGCGCTGGAACTGCGGGTTAACAAGCGTTAACAAGCGTTATTGATCGTTACAGAACAACAGTTTACGTGCGTTCGGGAGATAGTTGCTTTCTGTAACCAAAAAATCGAAAGTCGTGCCAAATCCTGGCGTTTGCCCCTCTGTTTCGCCCCCATTCCACTCCGAGGTGAAAAAATCCTGCCCGGTCGGGCCTGCAATGACCTGAATCACTTTTTGTAAGACCTCTGCCGCAAAATCGGACGCAAGCGTAATCATATCTTCGAACAGAACGTGCCGAAGACAATGGACCGTGTAGGACGTCGAAAGTCGTGCAAAATGGAAATGATGTGGAATAAACTGGAATAAACAACGGTTTACGGGCATTCGGGGAGGCAGTTGCCCCTTGTAACCAGCAATATGCCCGAAAGGGAATTCATCTAGGCTCAGGGCGCATTGATTGCGTTTGTTGCGGGTGATTCAAGGGCTCCAAAACGGAGCGGTATCAGGAGTGCCCGTTTTGGCTGAGTGAGGCGCAGAGGGCCCGCCTTGAGCCGTATTTTCCGCAGTCCCCCGGTCGCCCCCGTGTTGATGCCCGGCGCGTGTTGAGTGGGATCATTGTCATTCTTCGCACTGGCTGACGCTGGGGTGATACGCCCCGCGAATATGGCCCCCCCCCAAGCCGTTTGACCACAGCTTGGTGCGCTAGTCCGGGAAGGGGGTCTGCGAGAACATCGTTGGAGCCCTGGCTCCCCCCCCCCCTGGCCCGGCGGCGGCTCTCCTGAGGATTGCCACAACACCTCTCCAGGCGCCCCGCCCGGCGGCAAGCCGAAAAAAGGGGGCCATGCCCCGCGCCGGAGCGGACGCACCAAGGGTGGCATGAACAGCAAACGGCCCGGCGTTGGCGCTGGGGCAGGTCGCCCGCTTCGCTGGCCTCTGCCCGCCGGCCCGCGCCGGGACTGCAAGGGGGCAGAGGGGTTGCTGCCGGGGTTGCCGCCGGTAAAGGGGGTGAGCGCGCCCAGGGCCGGAAAATCGTTCAGGCTCAGCAGATTGAGGGTGGCCTCCCTTCGAAGACAAATCGCCAGGCCTCAAGCGCGCCCGGCGCGGCGACCGACAAAAAACGTCACAAGGGCGAAAATCGCTTCGCCACACGCACAGACTGACGCCGCATCGTAATGCGATCCGCCCGCTGCGCTCACCCCCTTTATCTCCGCGCTCTACACCGCCGCAACCGGCATCTGCTGGCTATGAGGCCTCAGCCTAGTAATCCAAAGCCTTATGCGCCAAGTGGCAGAATACTGGCGTGCAAAGCGTCTGGACTGAAAAGCTACGCGTGAAGTCGGTCGTTCTGCGTCAGCGAAAAAGACACGCCCTCGCGCTGCTTCAGGCGGGCAACCATGGCGAGCAGGTTGTCCGCGCGCGGGTTTCCCTTGGCACTGAGCATGCGCATCAGGCTCTTGGGGTCTTTCTGCGTGTCCTCGGCAAGGGTTTCGAAGCCGATCGTGGCATTCACATAGTCACGGAGCAGCACCTTGCCGGTCTCAAAATCGTTGCTGAGCATCGCCTCGATCGCTTCACGGAACAGGCCGACGCGAAACTCAGGATCGCGCTCGACGCGGGCCTTGATGGTGTCTTTGAAATCTCTGGTCAGTGGCATGTCAGTCTCCTTTCTGTTTTCGGCTCTTGTAGTTGTCCCAAAATGCCTTGGCTTGCTCGGTGTCCTTGGACTGGCGCTTCTTCGTGCCGCCACAGAGCAGGATCACAAGCTTGTCGCCGTCCTGCCCGAAATAGACGCGATAGCCCGGACCGAACGTGATGCGCCGCTCAGACACCCCCTGCCCTACAGGCTTCACGTCGCCCAGATTGCCGGTCTCGATCCGCGCAAGTGCGGTTCTGACCTTCAGGGCTGCGGTGGTGTCGAGTTTGTCGAACCAGTCTTCGAACGGCGCTTTTCCCTCTTCAGTGACATAGAGAACAAGTTCGATCATAGGAACAATTGATTACATATACGTTACCATTTGTCAATTTCTCTCTTAGCATAATGTGATCCTGTGTCCTGGCCTGATGCAGGGCTGTCAGCACCAGCTGTCGCGGCGGCCACCACCATGCTCTGGGAGCCCTTCAGCGATCAGGACATCGCCCACGTCACGTCTTCCGACAAAGAGCTGGGTCAGGCCACGATCATATCTGTCACGTCCGGGTAGAACCGCGAGTTCGAGGCGTTGTCCAGACCCGACCAGCTCGCGCCGGCGCGCGGTTGCGGTCTCTCCAAGCGCCAGCTCATAGTCGCATCGCGCGTGGTAGATTTCCGGCGTGTCGAAGCCCACCAGCCTATAGCGTTGGCCAGCTACATCGATCGTGTCGCCGTCGATCACGTAGACTGAGCGGGCTGAGATGGCTTCAGCCGCAGCTGGCCCACCTGACCCCGCAATCGCGAAGCCGAGGATCAGCACGGAGACTGGAGCTGTCAGCGTACCTTTCGCGCGCCCTGCCATCTGTTTGAACCTGTCACGGAGCGTTCGGGCCAAACCCGTCGAAGCGCGAGCCATCAAGACCTTTGCCATGGTGCTGCCGATTTTCCCAACCTGTCGGGTGCCACAGCGTGGCCGATGCCGGCTGCACACTTGGCCCATTGACGTATTGTTTCCAGACACACATCTTTCTGGCTACACCCCTCAACCCGATCATCCCTCCACTATCTTCGGCTCTCCTGCACCGTGGCCGCCTCCGACTTCCTTGAGCCTGTCCCGACCTGCCGAAAACCAATTTAACAAACGGCTAAGAGAATCGCGTAAGCCACCTGCGAAGATGCCCGCCTGATCGGGAGGGGCGTTGGGAAGTGCCTACAATGGGCAGGCCGGTATCTTCGTCCATGATCGCAATGCGGAAAGTAAAGGGGGATTACGGAGTGTCTTGAAGGATGGCGTACTGAAAGCACTCATTGTCGTCCTGAGCGGATGACAGATGCGCCCATGTTCCCGGTAATCCGGGCCGTGGCGTTCTGGATCGAATCCCGGGCAAGATGCGCGTATCGGTCCACGACTCCCAGGCCGCCATCCCCTTGGTCACCATGACCGCCGGGCGCGTCGCGAATCTCTACGACCTCGTGGACGCCGCCTATAACGCGCGCGAGATACACGCGACGAGCGAACGCCTCGGCCATATCCCGATCATTGATCCCAACCCCCGCCGGGACAAGGCGCTCAGGCGCGAGGCCCGGGCTAGGCGGGCCGCCGGCCATCCCGATCCCGAGCCATCCGTTACCGCATCCGCTCCGCCGTCGAGAGGACAAACGCCCGGCTCAAGGAAGAGTTCGGCGCACGCCATGTCCGAGTGCGGGGCCCCACCAAAGTCGCCTGCCACCTCATGTTCGGACTGTTCGCCTTGACCGCCGACCAGGTCATCCGCCCTGCCCCGTAGAGCCTTCGACCCGGTACTGTCGGTCCTGAACCGTGCTCCCCAAGGGGCACAGCCGGCAACGTGACACTCCGCACTCCTGCCGCAGCGCCCCAAACACCACAAAGCAACAAAACCGGTGCCAGAATTGCTGCCCCTATACCGCAGAGCGACAATTCTGCAAGAGGCTCATTGTTCAATCGACTGGTTTTCGAGTGCCCTCCTCCTTATTGGACGATCTCGAACTTGCGGTTCTTCGTGATCGTGTAGAGAAACAGGGTGTGGAAGTAGACTGCCGATACTTATCGTTTTTCAACAGTGGCGATTGCCTCCTCTTTGGTTAGCTTCGCGCGATGAGACAGCAAGGCATTGCTATCCATGTTGATATAGGCCGCGCTCAACGTGTTGCCCTCGACCAGCGGATAGACGACATTGTGGTTCATTGAAACGCGGGTCGCCTTCAGGGTGTCCCATGGAGCTTTGCCACGGCTTTCATCCTTGTAGACCATGTGGAGATGGGGAAGGCCGAGCCGCGTGTCGGGCTGGTCGCCCTTTTTGGGATCGGTGTTTTTCTTTTCCGGCGCCCCAATCCGCACCATGAAGATCTGCTCCAGTGATCGTTCCGGGCTGGACTAGAGATGCATGGAGTTTGATGGCGTGGCCAACCTTCATCTCCCCGGTCGGCATCTCCACTTTCGACGGTGATAGTCGCCTTGCGCTCCTTGTGGACTTCCTTCAGGCGGCCATTGGCCAGAAGGTCGGCGAGCCTGCGCCGGAGGCTCCGGGGCTCCGCACCGTCCTTGAGGCGGCCGCATGAGGCCATGAAGAGTTCATTGCGGAACCTGGTTTGAAGGTCGGCGCAGTCCACGTGAACCAGCAGATAGTCCCTCAGTAGCGGAAACTTGAGCGACCGCATGATGAACTCGGACGTGTAATACCCGTGGACCTGACCGTTCACCGAAAACAGGACCGACATGTTGTTCTTGAAAAACTCCCGCTGGATCGTTTCGCGGGTTTCCTTGGCAGTGCGCTTTTCCACCCGCGCCTTGAACACATAGCAGGTCACCCGGATGTGTCTGATCTCTTGATCGACCACATCCCCGGAAAAAACTGATCGACGTATCGGCTGCCGTCTTCCTCAAGACGCCGCTTGAATCCGTACAGGTCGCGTTCGAGATTACGGTCGTCTAGAGCGTGATCTGACCTGCCTGAATCAAGGAGGAGTCACAGGACCCTGGAGTGTGAGTCCAGAGGTCGGCCGGTAGGAGGAAGCCGGCAGTCAGGTCGCAAGCGCGTTCGGGTGCTCGTCGCCTGCGCGTGCGGTCGGCAGGCTCGGCCGGGAGGAGCCAGAGAGCAGTCGGGACGCGTTTGGGGGTGCGCGTGGCGGGCTCCTGACCCTGCTTGGGGAGAGGCGGGCAAGGCTCCTTGAGGAGGTGCGCGCGGCGCTCGGGAAGCGGGGGCGTGTTTGCCGCTCCGGGGCGATCCCACGCTTGCGTGTGCGTCACGGCCGCCCGCGAAAACAAAGCCCGGCCCCGCGGCGGCGCAGGATCGCCCGTCCGGCCTGACCCCCCCCCCCCCCCGGCCCCTGGCACACCACCCCCTGCGGCGCCGGCCTCCCGCGCCGCGGCCTGCTGGTCCCCTGCGGGCGGCCCGGCGAGTGCCCGCAACCCCTGCGAGCCCTCCCTCAAGGCGGGGCTCGTCCCCGCCCTGCGCCCCGGCACCCTCCCCGTCCTGGACCCCCTCCCCAGCCACACGGGGCCCACGGCCCGCAAGAGCAGTGCGGCCGTCGGCGCCCCCCTCCGCTTCCGCCCGCCCGCCCGCCCCGCCTTCACTCCTCTCCAACTCGCCGGCGCCAAGCGGAAGGCCCGGCTCCGACAGACCGCAGAGAGCACCGGCGACGGCCTGGAGACCGTCCTCGGCCACCTCTCACCCCCTGGAGGCAACAACTCTTTTAACGCCGCCGGATACTCGACAACATGATCGGATTCCGCTCTAGGTCTGGTACTGGTCTGCGACCAGGCGTTCCGCTCGTCCCGTCGTGGGTTCCCGACCCGGCGCCTCCGCCGGACGGGGACGGCCCGGAGAATCTGGCCGGTCAGGAGCCGCAGGACCAGCCAAGCCCAGCGCCGCAACCTGCTCCGGTCCCTTAGCCTGTCCCGCTCGCGCCGCCGGACCGGTTCAGCCCAGCCCGCACCGGCCTCGGAAGCTTCGCCCGCCCCGGTTCCTCCGACGACATGCGGCGCGGAATCGGCTACTACGTTCGCAAGGGCTGTAAGGGCGCCGATTCTGCAACCCAGCGCATGGGCGGGACGGCCCGCACTGCGGGCACCCTTTACAGTGCGCTTTCTTCTGTCGTGGCCGGGTAGGCCGCCGTGCCCGGCAGTCCCTTCGGTCCGACCAGCCGGCCCGGTCGGCAGACGAGGTTATGGATGCGTTTGTCGAGGCTGTGCGGCCGACGGACGGCACGCAGAACGCCGAAGGCGCCCGCAGTGCTATTCGCAACGTCATGGCAGACCTGCTCGATCGTTTCCCTAACGCCAATCTGCCGGAACTTTCCGAAGACCAGCGCCGCTTCGCCATCGAACGCTACATCGCCCTCAATGTCTTCAACCGCTCCGGTCTCGACTCGGCAAGACGATTCAGGAGAAGGCGCCCAGTGCGGTTTGCCCTTGGAAATCCAGTGCGTATGCGGCTCGAAGACGGGAAACACTCTCCGTGCCGCACACGGGCACCGTCTACAAGGCGTCAGGCTGGACTCGCGTCGGGACCACTCAGGGCCGGGGGACGCTACGACACGCACACGAAGCGTGCCAAGCCCCAATATAGTACATCTGTCTGCGACCGCTCAGGCGAAACTGGAGACAAATCCTCAACCGTTGAAAACTCCATCCATCACCCGAGAACCGAAAGATCACAGATGATAGCCGAACCCGCACAGTCTCATGTAGTGGACCCGTATATCGCATTGACAAGGTAAGGAAATCTCCTTAACCATCGATCAATGCACAGAAGGAGGCCGAACCATGTCGATCATCCACGAAGTCGCAACGATGGTGGCGAAGGGCCAGATCTCCCTGCCCAAGACGGTCCGTCAGGCACTGGGGGCGGATGTTGGCGCCAAGGTGGCATTCGAACTCCACGAGGACGGGCAAATCATCGTCAGCCGTGCCGCCGCCGAGCATGAAGATCCGGCGATCGGTTCGTTCCTGGACCTGCTCGACAGCGATATCCGAGCCGACCGGCATGTTCGGGCCATTCCCGACGGCTTGGTACAGGGCATGCTCAAACATGGGCAGCGTGAAGCGGGACTGAACGAGGACATTGACGGCGACGTTGACCTCTGATGCAGCGCCACGGATGGATGCTACTGTTCCACGACTGCATCATCGACTAGTTGCGCCAGCTCCATCGTGCGGTCCAACGTACGCAACGAAGCGATCCGACGGGGTTCTCCCCCAATGCGAACGTCAAGCTGCTCCACGCGCTGAGCCGGTTGATTCTGGAGGTCATCCCGCAGGGTCCCCGGGACGAGTACCGCCAAGGCAGCACGCTCGGTGCGCGCTACCGCCATTGGCTGCGCGCCAGGACCGGTAGGCGGTTCCGCTTGTTCTTCCGCTACGATGCCGGGGAGAAGGTGATCGTCTACGCGTGGGTCAATGACCAATCCACGCTGCGCTCATCGGGAAGCAGGGCCGATCCGTACACAGTCTTTGCCAAGATGCTGGCGCGGGAAAATCCGCCCGACGGCTGGGGCTCATTGATGACCGCCTACAGGCCAGACTGACAAACAGGCCAACGAACTGGCCGAGTTGCTGCTTGTCGAAGGTGGGGCGGGTGTAGCACTTGGTCACGTCGGACGGCCGGGTATGTGGCTGGAGGCCATACATCGGATGGATTCTCCGGCGCGGAGTGAGAGTGGTTCACAGTAGCTGGCCATGGTCTTCAGGTGCTTGGTATTATCCATTTAAGAAACTTTCCCTGCTTCCATTGCCTCGGGCACTTCTTCAAGCCTCCCCGTTTTCATGTTGTAGATATAGCCGTAAATGGGGATATCGCCGGGAACCAAGGGATGATAGCGGATGCGCGTCACGTCTTCGACCAAACTTTTTTTGCTATCGGAGATCGTCAGCCAATCGATATAGCTCCCCTCTGTCGAACCAGGGCCCTCGCCGGAATCCTGCCAACCCGAAGCGCCCATCGTTGCGGTCTGGAGGCTGCTGGCGAGGAGGCTGCGCATTACCTCATCGGTGAAGGTCGCCATACCGCACTGCGTATGATGAATCACAAACCACTCGCGCGTTCCCAGGAGTTTATACGAAATCACGAAGGAGCGGATGGCGTCATCACTCGCCCGTCCGCCCGCGTTGCGGATCACATGCGCGTCGCCCTCCGCCAGGCCGGCGTATTTTGCCGGATCGAGCCGGGCATCCATACAGGTCAGAATGGCAAAACGTTTGCTGGGCGGGGCCGGCAGGTCGGCCTTCTTGCCAAAATTCTCAGCGTAGGCGGCGTTGGCCGCGAGGACCTCATCTCGGATCTGACTCATCGGATATCTCCTTTACTGATACCGTCATATACCAGATTGTCGGGTCGCTGTCGTAGGTCCATGAGGCATAGCGTGGGGGGCGTACCACTAGGCAGACGTTGGCCAAATGCAGCGATACGCCGACAGAAGCAACGGAAAGGAAGACAAACATGGCCAAACCGAAGCTGTACGAGATTTCTGGCTCGCGGGCGCTCCGCTCAATATGGGGCGATTGAGGATGGGGACATTGAGGATGAGCACGCCTCGGTCAATTGCATGGGCGAGTCAAAAACGCCGGGATATCTGGCGGTGAATCCGAACGGTTGGAGTCTCGCCTGACAAGATGGCGAGGTGACCCTGTTTGAGTCCATGGCGATCAATCTCCATTTGGTCAAAACCTACGGTGGCGATCTCTATCCCAGGAATCCTGCTGATGAAGCTTTGGTCTGGCAATGGCGTGTGCGGGTCATGACCGAGGTCGAGCCCTCCAGATGGACATCGTCGTCCAAAAGTCTTTTTACGCTTGAGGATAAAGTGGAACGCGGCGGTTCTTACCGCTGCCGAGAAGACGCCGGCCCGCCTCCTGAAGGTGCTTGATGATACCTCGCCCAAAAGCGACTGGCTGGTTGGCGGCGCCTTCAGCATCGCCGATCTTGATATGGCCAGAGTGATGCTGCTGTGAGCGATGGTGAAATTCGACTCCTCAGCCTCCGCCAACGTGAAGTGCTGGGCAGAGGCGTGTTATACCCGGCCTTCGCTTGAGGGGGCCAAGGCGGTCGGCAAATAGTCCGGCGCCGGCGCTCCATTCTACAGGCCGCGTAAGAAGCGCAGGATGCACGCCGTTGTTTCCTGCGGCTTTTCCGCCTGCACCCAATGGCCTGCGCCTTCGATGATTTCGAGAAAGCGCAGGTCTTCAAACGCGTCCGGAAACGTAGCGCGCCAGTTGGGGTCGTAAAGGAGGACATCGTCTGCCGACCCGGCAACAAAAGCCGCAGGCTGGGCGAACTTTTTGCCTTCGAGCTCGGGCGTGATGCCGTTATTCGTCGGGATATTCCGGTACCAGTTCACCGGTCCTCTAAAACCGCTCGTCCGGTACTGCTCGACGTAATAGTCGAGGTCCTCCTGGGTGAGCCAACTCGGCAACTGCTTCGGCTCGGGCAATGCGTCCAGCAGGCTGCTCGACCTGGAATGCTCCAATTGCTTCATCCAACTCTGCGGCGGCGCGTCGGCGCACAGCCCGTAATAGAGGATACGGAGGCTGCGCTCTAAATCTTTTTCAAGCTCGCCCTCAGCCCGGCCTTCTTCCTGAAAATAGCGGATATACCAGAACTGGTCGTCCATACCCGGCGGATTCACCGCAGCGTCCGTCATCCGCCAAAAAGGAACGGACAGGCCCATCACGGCAGTGCAGCTCTCCTCGTGGAGCAGCGCGGTATTCCAGGCCACAATGCAGCCCCAGTCATGGCCGATCAGGGTGAACTCATCATAGCCCAGGGCCGAGGCGATACCGGCCACATCGGCGGCCAGTGCGCGAATATTATAATCCGAGACGTTGAGTGGACATTCGCTACCGCCATAACCGCGTTGGTCGGGCACGGCGACGCGGTAGCCTGCGGTCACGAGCGGGTCGATCTGGTGTCGCCACAGATACCAGCACTGCGGCCAGCCGTGGAGCAGAATCACCAGCGGTCCATCGCCTTCCACGACGGTGCGGAGCCGGACTCCGTTGGTTTGAATCATCTCGAAATTGCGATTGATCATGCGTCGCTCCTCAAGGCTGCTGCGCCAGTGACAAAAGGGTTCATTTGCTGCCACTGTTCCATCAATTAGATCTTCCTACCTGTCGCATGTCGGATTTCCCGGCGCAACTCCGTACCGCCCATGCCTTCTCCATTTTGTTCACGCCCCAAGGCGTATTGCGGGCCGATGGATTCGGGGCCTTCTCCCGGTGGCAGCGGAGGAGTGTAATAGCCCAAGGCATAACTTCCCAGCGTATAGCCGAGCAGGTCTTGCAGTTCGGTCGATAAGGTTTTTGCAATTTCGGGTGGACAGGACAGATACTGGTTCTCCTCCTGGCGTAGCCAAGCCAGCGAATAGGTGATGTTCAGGCCGATCCGGTCGGCGTCCGAGTCGTTCGCGCCTGCGGCGTGCAAGACTGAGCCGGTATACAGCAGCACCGAGCCGCGCGTCATCTCGGCCTGAGCAATTTCGCTCTTGTCCGCCCGTCGTCCGTCTGGCCAGTCCGTACTGCCCGGAATAACCCGGGTTGCGCCGTTTTCACGGGTAAAATCGGTCAGTGCCCACATGGTGTTGAACTGGGGCTCAATGCCTTTCAGGTACGTTCCCCAAGCCCAGCGGTCCCGGTGGATCGCCTGCTTGGGTTGGCCGGGTCGGATGCGAATAATCTGACCGAGATGGAGTTGGATGCGGGAGCAGTAGGGTGCCAGAAAGGTCTGGGCGGCGCTGAGCACCGACTGATTGGTCACCAAGTCACGGCACGCCGGCGAGCGGGCCACCAGTGCGCCCGTGCGGGTCGTTCGAAGGCCGACGAATGGGTCCTGGCCGTTGCGCGTGGCTTCCATATACGGTCCGGTTTCATTCAGCACCCGATCGACCCCGGCAGGGGTGAGCATAGCCTTCAGAATAACCGCCCCGTCCCTTTCGATGATCGGGAGGATATCCGCGGTGTCTACCGTTGCCGGGAGGGTTGTCAAATGTGTCATTGCGCTCTCCTTCTGAATTTCTTCTTATCCCGCCGAGCTCGCGAACGGTGCAGTTCTTGTAGAATCTCATAAGACAAAACAAGATGGCTAAGACGTACCCTCCACTGCACGAGTGCGGCTAGCTCGTTGGCATGCTGCTTCTGTCGGTCGCGCCGTTCGTTATCCTCGGGGAGATGAAGAACGATATCAGCGTGGTATCTTTATGGCATCGGTAGGAGTGGTCTCCACGGTTCTTTCATTGGCTGTCGCATCACTGACTGTCAAGGTTGCCCAACCATAGCAGTCTTTTCCCCGTCTACGTTCCCTCTCTTTCGAGAGGTCTTCTCGCTGGGGTCTTTAGTCGGACGTCGATTGGTCTGAATCCTACACCAGGAGCGATGTTACCGCCAACAGGTGGATCTTGAGAAGGCGGCCTCTTCTTTTGTCCGTACGTGAGGCTCTCGAACTGTACGACAGCATGAAACAGCTGGGACCGTCTAGGAATGTTACCAATCTTCTAAGCGGTCCCCGGCGCAGAGGGCGGTTGAGATGCCCGAGGCTCATAGTACAACCTCATGATCTGATCCGGGCAGAGACCCACCGACCCGTATGTCTAGCCCTCTCAGTTACAAAGTTCGACTTCAAACGCTTCGCCATCCTCCAGCATCTCTCCAAGCGCCCCAACCTGCCCGCGCCAAAGCTTATAGCCAGGCAAGCTAACCGTGGGTGAGGGAGCCTACGTCTCACAGTTTTATCGGGATTGTCATCACATACCCTACCTGTGCTTCACGGTGATCCCTTGAAGATGTTATGGGCTGCCTTTCCCACCACCCGACACATCGCCGCATCAAATCCTCCGGTTACGAGTCCGCCAACGACCGGCACGGCCTTTATCAGGTTTATGACACCTTTCTCTCCAGCCTTTGTCAGGAGGCGAAAGCCAACTTTCTTGTTTATTTCTATTAAAAATTTTCCGGGCATCTGCATTACAACTCTTTCGGTAAGTTTGCGTCCAATTTTTACTCCTGCTTGTTTCAGAATTTCCTTAGCGGAGTCGCCTACAAGCGACAGTAGGACAAGCGTTCTGACTCTATCCTCTGCAAGATCGTGGCCGTCTATAATTGCTATTGCCCCCGACATCCTAGCCTGAATTATCCAAGATGCGCCCAACGCGGATGGAACAGCGACAGGTAACGTTAATAAGCCCCCCAGCCCGGTTATAAACCCTGTCGTGAAATTCTTACTGCTCTCCCAATTTATCAATGCCGCCACCCGGTCATCGTCCGTCATATATGAAGAATCAATAAGATATTCTTGTGCTAAGTCCTCTGCCGAAGACAAGGGGGGCATACCTGCTACCGCTTTATTAACAATCCAAGTCGCCAGCGATAATGCCTTTGGCTCGTCGTTAGCCATATGTTTCTCCTTTCCCGGTCAAGTCTCCCCTCGCGTGTCCCAGCGCCTTGTCACTTTGGCCTGGATTGATTCCCCACAAAGACTGGTGAAGCACGCGGTGGGCGCGTGTATCTGAATTTCACGAACTGCACGACAGCATGGAGCAACCCGGACGCTGACGGGCCCAGTCGGGCCGTTTTTGGGCGTAGGCTTCTTTGTCCGGCTGTTCATCATAGGGATGGCGGAGGAGTTCCAGCAAGGCATACACCATGGAGGGGTCGCCCTGCTCGGCCTTGTCGATAGCGAGTTGGGCGAGATAGTTGCGCAGCACATATTTCGGGTTGACCGTATTCATCCGTTTCCGGCGTGTCTCGTTATCCATTCCATCTTTCCGCACACGGGCGTGATAGCGACGCAGCCATGCGGCGATACGGGCTGTTGTCTCCGGGGTCAGCTGTTCTGGGACGTAGTAGGCGTCCAGAAGTGGTTCCATGAAAATGGTGTCGTCGACCTGGTCTCCAGGTTGAGTGTCGAGATCAAGGCTCGCCAGCCGCCGATAGAAGATGGTCATGTCTGTCTCGGCCAGTTGCAAAATCTCCAACAGGTCGGCGATTAGGCAAGCGTCCAGATCGGGCTTGAAGGCGTGGAGTCCCAGTTTGTGGGCCATCATGGCTTGCCAGCGCGATTCAAATTCCTGCCCATAGCTGTTCAGCGCCTCTACCAGCAGTTCTGTCTGCTCGATCAGGGGGGAGAGGGCGTTGGCAAGCTGGATTAGGTTCCAATGGGCAATCTGGGGCTGTTTGCCAAAGGCATAGCGATGACTCGCGGCATCAGTGGTATTGGGCGTCCAGCTGGGATCATAGTTTTCCAGCCAGCCGTAGGGGCCGTAGTCAATCGTCAACCCCAGGATGGACATATTATCCGTATTCATCACCCCATGGACAAAGCCGACCCGCAGCCAGTGTACGATCATCTGGGCAGTTGTCCGACAGACTTCCTCGAACCAGGCCAGATAGGTCGCACGGGACGGCTCGCCCAAATGAGGAAAGTCGGTCCGGATGGTGTAATCCACCAACTGCTGCAAGACATCGGTTTCTCCTCGGGCAGCAAAGATCTGAAAATTGCCAAAGCGCACAAAAGACGGTGCGGCTCGACACACGACGGCTCCCGGTTCGGGTTTGGGATTCCCATCATAAAACATGTCGCGAATGACGTGCTCACCGGTCGAGACGAGACTGAGTGCGCGAGTGGTTGGGACACCGAGATGGTACATAGCTTCGCTGCATAAGAATTCACGAATGGACGAGCGTAGGACGGCCAGTCCGTCCGCACTCCGCGAATAGGGCGTCAGGCCCGCCCCCTTGAGCTGGACCACCCAGCGTTTCCCAGTCGGCCCGATGATCTCGCCCAGGTTAATGGCCCGGCCGTCCCCGAGCTGCCCGGCCCAGTTGCCAAACTGATGGCCGCCGTAACACATCGCGTAGGGGTCCATGCCATCCAACACCCGGTTGCCCGAGAAGATGTGGAGAAAATCGTCCGACTCGCAAAACGCACGAGAAAAGCCCAATTCCTCGGCCACTTCCCAGGCATAGACAACCACCTGGGGGTGCGCGACTTTTGTCGGCTGGACACGGGAATAACACGCCTGGGTGACCTGACGGCGGGCGTTTCCGATTTCAGGATCGGCGGGCAGTTCCCGCGTAAAGCGATTGTCGAAGGTGAGCATCTCACATGGTTGATATTCTTGTGGGGTGTTCATGCCGACACGTTAGCCTAGCGCAGTGTGACGCTCAAGGCAGGCCAAGGTCAGCGCAACGGAGAGTTAGCGCGAAGGTTGGGATGCCTCTGGGGTAAGGTTTGATACCGTAGGGACGTTTTCGTCGTTGAATGAAACGGTGAGGCTGTGGCCAAGCCCTTGTCCCTTCACGTTGCATTCAGATGCAGTGCCGCGCAAAGCGCTTAGCGTTTGGGTTGGAACCGAACCAAGTGATGATTGCCTCGCGGACGATCTCGACTAGGGCCTGCTAACACTATCGCAAGGCATCAATGATGAGGGCGAAGACGATGCATCCAAGGAATAGCACATCGGGTTTCTCGAAGCGCGTGAAGATGCGGCGGAACCCCTGCAATCGACGCAACACCCGCTCGATTTCATTGCGCCGCGTGGATAGCTCACGGGCAGACGCCCAAGGGCTCACCCGGGTGCGCCGCGGCGGCCCCACGGGCACATACCCCAGTGCCACGGCCAAGGGCCGCGTCTGGGCGCCCGCGGACGCCCGGGCCCTCAGCACCGCGGGAGGAGCGGGGGGCGGGCCCCGGCGAGGCAGCAATTGGCGGCCCGCCGGGGCGGCGGGGGCGGGCCCGGGCGAGCGCGCGCAGACGAGCGCCGGGCGATCGTCCGCGGCACCCCTAGGCATCGTGGGGGTCCAGCCGCCCCGGGAGCGGCCGAGGGATGGAGGACCGGTTGTGTGCGCGCCCCCGGGCCGGCGGGAGGGATCTGGACGAGGGGGCGGTCGAGCGACCGGGCCGCCCGCGTGAGGCGCCCGCTCTGTTCGCGGTGCAGATGCGCGCAGACCCGGTCGAGCCCCCCGGGTTGCGACCAGCGGGGCAGCCGGGGGGAGAGGGGGGGCCAGGTGCCACATCGGGCCGGCAACCCGCGCCCTGTGCCGCCCTGCGCGGCGACAGATCAGAGGGCGGGGAGCACGGGGCGAGGGGAGAGGCGGACAGGGCCGCGCGGCACCGGGGAGAGGGGGCGCGATCCGGTCGTATGGAGCTTGCGTGCGTTCCCTACAGCCAGGAGACCAGCATCATGCAGAATCATCCACATTAGCGTGAACAGACCCTAGGTCAATCGAGCCGACCTCCGACCAATCCCTGGGCCTGCATCTACACAAGCGCACTCGTTACACTGGAATGCGCGGGCCCAAGATTAGGGGATGGCTTTGGGTAAGCTGGCGGGACGAACGGGTCGCTGTTCCAGCGGTTGTCTACGCCGAGTTACTCGTAGGTGTCCAACTTGCTGATACGCCGACTCGAGCAACTCACCGACGAGCTCAAGTGGAAGCCCTCATAGCAAGGTGTCCTATGGTCGAGTTCGGTAGCGCGGTCGCAGAATGATAGGCCGATCTATTCGCTATGCGGAGTCGGGGAGGAAAGATGATTCCGGCAAACGCCCTTGCGATCGGGGCGACAGCACTTCAATCTCGGATTCGAAGGACTCACCAGCCCGAAAAACAAAAAACACTTCTGCTGCATCGAAGGGCTGCGCTGCGAGAGTGTTCTGCTGTGAGCTTCGGGCTTTTTAGGGCGTCTCTATAATTCTCCATGGAGTGGTTTCGCCCCTGGCTCCGTGTCATACTGGCGGACCAACTCAAGGAGGCCGCGCTGGTCCGGCGGTTTACCGTCTTTGGTGGGCTCGACCAGACCCTCGAAGTATTTCTCGCGTGAGTCGGCCGGACAAAACATAATCAACAACACTGAGCGCTACGCGCCCGGGTTGGAATAAGGCATGGATCGCTTCCTTGGGGACGAGGGCGGTCGTCCCGGCCCGCCATCTCCTCGTCCCCGACGAGGAGTTCGGTTGCGCCCTTGGCCACGTAGAACATCTCCACCACCTGACGGTGGATATCGCGGCGCGGCCGTCCCCCCCCCCCCGTTCCTCCGCCGGGGCTTCCCCCGTCGCCTCGCGAGAGCCGGACGGGGCCGGGCCAACCGCTTTCTCGAACGGCGGGGGCGGGCGCTCACATATGAGGCGGGCTATCGCCATGATCGCGCCGACGGCTTGACCCCGCGGCGGGGCGAGCCGACCAGCCGGGGATGAGGCAGGCCACGGCGTGGCCTGCCTCATCCCCGGCGCAACCGTAGCAACCGGAACAGCCCTGCCAGAGGATTCGCGTGGGCTGCGAAACAACCGGAATACGTCTGAACCGAGCCGACCCAGGCTGCCCGACAAACCGAGCCCACCTCAGAGATCACACCTTGCCGCGAACCGCTTATTCCCGAACCCACACGGCAGGCTGCGGCGACAGTTAGGGGTTGTCCTCTATTCCCCGTTGCCTATCCTCATCTCGTATTTGGTCTGCCCGTTGGGCGAGAAGGCCGACGAGAGCCAGAAAGACGAAAAGAGCAACTGTTATCGCAAGGATGGTGAGCACAGCCCCCTCCTTTACCCAAATCTTGTAGTCTCTCTTTTTCTCTTGAGGGGGGCTTCGGTAGTATCTCCCTTTGAACGTTGTTTCTTGTCGGGTCCGCCACCCGCCCCAGGATTTAGCCGGTGGTGCGAACTGCCGCCGCTGGCCCCTGTTCGCATTCTTCGCCGGTGGCGACCCGGGCCACCCGTACCGCTGTCCCCACGACATCGCGTGGCCGCCGCTGGCCGTGCGGTCCTCTGGGCCTCGTTCTCTCCTGTCCTGCGTGTTCCAGAGCCCAACACTGGTCGGAAGAATCTCTGCGTCCCCCTCTGCCTTTTCTCTAGGGTCTGTTGCCACTATCGCAAGGCATCAATGATGAGGGCGAAGACGCTGCATCCGAGGAAGAGCACGTCGCGTTGCTCGAAGCGCGAGCAGAGGCGGCGGCATCCCTGCAAGCGACGCAACACCCGCTCGATTTCGTTGCGCCGCGTGGACAGCTCACGGGCAGACGCCCAAGGGCTCACCCGACTCCGTCGCGGCGGCCCCACGGGCGCCTACCCCAGTGCCACGGCCCAGTGCCGCGTCTGGGCGCCCGCGGACGCCCAGTCCCTCAGC
This sequence comes from uncultured Binatia bacterium (SeqCode), assembly GCA_965116085.1. Classification (GTDB taxonomy): domain Bacteria; phylum Desulfobacterota; class Binatia; order Bin18; family Bin18; genus Bin18. The sequence goes on along the minus strand of OZ220487.1, from coordinate 240,636 downwards.
ACCGCGGGAGGAGCGGGGTGTGGGCCCAGGCGAGGCAGCAATTGGCGGCCCGCCGGGGTGGCGGGGGCGGGCCCGGGCGAGCGCGCGCAGGCGAGCGCCGGGCGAGCGTCCGCGGCACCCCTAGGCATCGTGGGGGGCCACCCGCCTCGGGAGCGGCCGAGGGATGGAGGACCGGTTGTGTGCGCGCCCCCGGGCCGGCGGGAGGGACCTGGACGAGGGGGCGGGCGAGCGACCGGGCCGCCCGCGTGAGGCGCCCGCTCTGTTCCCGGTGCAAATGCGCGCAGACCCGGGCGAGCCCCCCGGGTTGCGACCCGCGGGGCAGCCGGGGGGAGAGGGGGGGGCCCGGTGCCACATCGGGCCGGTAACCCGCGCCCTGTGCCGCCCTGCGCGGCGACCGACCAGAGGGCGGGGAGCACGGGGCGAGGGGAGAGGCGGACAGGGCCGCGCGGCACCGGGAGAGGGGGCGCGCTCCGGGCGTATGGAGCTTGCGTGCGTTCCCTACAGCCAGGAGACCAGAATCATGCATAATCATGCGCATTAGCGTGAACAGGCCCTAGTCCGGGTCGAAGGCAGATGCCAGCCCGGTCAACCAGGACGATGGATGACTCGACTGGCCCGTTGATATTCCCGGTTAACCACAGGACTCCAACCTGGAAGGATGTTTGTGATGGAATTCGAAGAATTCACAGCTGCCTGAGACCGAAAGACTGTCTCGCCGCGGCTCTCCGCCTCACTTGTCATCCCCGGCAATCGCACGATATCTTTTCAGTCCTGGACAAGCTCCGGAAGGAAACCAGTCTCGAACCATGCGGATGAGTATGCGTCGGTTTACCCGGCGCACGAACGGACTCCCAGAGAAGATCGAGAATCTGGGTTACGTAGTTGTTTTGCACTATAGATTTTACAATTGATGTCGAAGCCGCTACTCCGCACACCATGGCGTGGCTTCTTGATCTACTGGACGAATAGATATGAGCCCATCTGGTAAGGAGGAAATTATAGATGTCTGAAAAAAAGAGAAAGGTGGAAAATCCCCCTGGCTCTGGAAAGCTCTCTCAGGGCGTGGAGGTAGAAATATTGGAGACAACCCAAAGAGGGACGGATGTTCGACTTGCAGCCGGAGCCGTGTTGAGAATAAAGGTCGATGTAGCCAGAGCTGTCCGTCTGGATGACCAAAAAGATAATGAAGGGAATCCTGTTTATATGTTGGCTAGCGGCAACATGATCAGTCTCATTGAACCACCGACTCAAGAACCCATGTAAGAGGAGGATGTAGATTATGGGGTACCTCATGAGGACCTCCGAGCAGGGAGCAATGCAGGCAACGATATCTACCACGAAAGAACAAGTTGCCGACCTCAAGTATGCATATACGGGGGACCATGAAGACACGATTCGTTCCTTACCGGATCCCCGTTACGATGTGATCCAGCCCATCCTCATTCAACTAAAACGGGAATCCCCCGACAACTGGATTGCGCGTTTTGAGGAGGGGAATATCAGCATGTCCGGCACGAGTCCCGAAGATGCGAAACAGTCCCTTGCTGATGATATTGTCTACGCCCTTGATCTTTTTCTTTCCGAAAGCGGGACCCTGAGTCCAGTTCTTACACGGGAATTATGCGCCTTAAAGCAGCATGTAAGGGTCAGTCAATAATGAGTATTAGAAATGAAGGAAGCGGCGTCTATCGCGAGAAAACCCGACGCCAAAATTGAGAAGAAGAGAAAATACGATTCTGCCATAATTCGACATGAAGGACAGATTATTGCACGATACGGTATTCGGCGCTCAAGTCATGACGTAAGTCACAGTTACGTGCCGAGACAGATTCATGTATCGCCAGCAGAGGCAGAATCGCTCGCCCGATGCTCCCTCGGCAAAGACGATTATTTCAATATTTTGCGCGAGCATGGGGTCATCAATGCGTAGTCCCTAACGTCTCGGCACACCTGGCGTCGTTGGGACCCCTTTCTCGGCGGCCGCATGTGGAGGAGGATAGGCTGGATCCAAGCCAAGACACGACCGGATCTTCTTCTTTACTTGAAAAGAGTGTGCGCTCTCCCTACTCTAGACCGTATATGTGACCGCCAATCCGGTCTGGAACGGGGAGCAATGATGCATAGAGATACCGGCAGGGATCATTTCGGCCGACGGCCACGTGTGTGAGCCGGCCAACTGTTATATCGACTATATCGAACCGAAATACCGGGATGTCGCGCCGCGCATCGTGGAACAACCGGATGGTACGGACGCCTTTGTCGTGCATGGCATGAAGCGTCCGATTCAATTGGGATTCATTGACGGTGCCGGTTTTACGGTCACGGAACGGAACAACCGGGCGGCAAAAATCAGATTCCCGGATATTCGCGAGGGAGCCTATGGCGGCCATGCGCGGATTCCATATATGGATCAGGACGGGATTGCGGCTGAGGTCATCTACGCCTCTATCGGCATGGGGCTGTGCATGCACCGCGACCCGGACTATAAGAACGCCTGCATGCTGGCCTATAACCGCTGGCTGCAGGCCACGTGCGGCGAAGCGCCGAACCGTATCCTGGGTCTGGCGCAGACCGCGGTCCTGAGCGTGGACAGCGCGATCGAGGATTTCCGGCGCGCCAGGGACATGGGTATGATCGGCATGATGATGCCGGGTCGGCCCATCTATGAGGATTATGACCACGCCGACTACGACGCCCTGTGGGAGTGTGCCACAGACCTGGAACTGCCGATCTGTTTTCATATTCTGACCTCACGGGATGGCAGCCTGAACATGCCGCACCGCGGCCATGAGATGAATAATTTTCTGGGCATCATCCGGGCCGTCCAGGATGTGGTCGGCCTCATGGTCCTGGGCGGGGTTTTCGAGCGCCATCCGCACTTGAGACTCGTGTGTGCCGAGGGTGACGCCGGCTGGATGCCGCACTATATGTACCGCATGGATCACGCCGCCAGGATTAACGCCGAGGGCGGTATTATCGACGGCCTGTCAAAGCTGCCCAGCGAATATATCAAGAGCAACGTCTGGATGACCTTCCGGGACGACCCGACCGCGTTTCATGCGGTCGATATCATGCCGCATCAGCAATTGCTGTGGGCCAGCGATTTTCCGCATACGGATTCCACTTGGCCGCGCTCCCAGCAATTGCTGGCCGACCACGCGGCCCATATCACGGAAGCGCAACGTCAGGACATCATGCGAGAGAATGCCGCTAGGCTGTTCAACCTGCCCGCGGGGAAGAAGTCGTGGCGGATGTGCGAGACCCCGGTGTAGGGGGAGAGGGGTGCTCATCGCCCGGCGCGGCCTCCCCCGCCAGAGCGTCCGGATTGGAATCCGTCGTACGGTTCAGGAGAGTTCCAGATCGTAGAAGGGCATAGCCGGGCGTGGGCGGCTGCGCGGCTGGCAAGCGAGACCGGCTGACTTTGGGTGCGCATGACATTGGCGTCTTTGATTCAGCTGTCAAGGGAAGGGGATTTCAGCTTGGCGCATGGTATTCTTTCAAGACAGAACACTATGCGGGTGTTTTCACCCTTTGGAGAGAACCGATCGGCGTGCGCGTAGCGTTTCTTCCTGAGAAATATTTCCTGCTTCACTGGATCTGACTTTTTGCGCCGGACCTCGCCCCGGTATTCGCCAGAACAAAGTTGATGAAGTGGAAGCTGGGATCAAGCAACGCAACAACTTCCGGCCCCGTGCCCGCTTTACGGAGTTGCTCGTCTTCGCGGGCGAGTGTTGGGCCAAGAGAGTTGTCACCACTGCCGACGCTACAATAACAATGGTGCGATGGTGGTTGCTGCTGCCCGATATGAAGCGAGGAAGCCGAAGAGCGATCCCCTAAAGAATCCCAACCGTTTCCGACTCGAGCAAATTCAATGCCCGCAGTTCGCGCAACGCGTCGTCGTCAGAAATATCCGCGTTCCAGCCATAAGCCGCCGCCACGGCAGCATCAAGGGCGGCGTGTGCGTCGCCCAGCCATTGCGGGCGGGCATTGTAGAGGCTGGTCAGAGTTCGTTTTTTGAGTTCCTTGGCTGCGTTCTCGTTGCGGGGTACCGGACGCTTGGGATAACCGGGAACCGGCTCGTCTATCCACTCGACCCATTCGGGCGGGTTGAGCCAGCGGGCGCGGAGTTCGACTAGCCGCCGGGCGCCCTCGGTAATGGCAACGGCGTGTGGATTGTCAGCATAAGCGTCGGCGGGGATGTGCGGTGCCAGTCCTTCGGGAAACGGAAATGTCTCGAAGGTGGTGGTCGGCGTGTAACGTGGTGTGGCTCCCAAGCTGGTTCCGAGCCGCAGCGCCCAGAGTCCGTGAAACCGGCTGTGCAGGATACCGAAAGTCGTGTCGTCGTCGCGGGCGATGACGATCAGTTGGTGGTCGGGGCAGACGCGGGTGTCGTACCACACGAATAACCGGTGTTTGGACAAGGTCGGCGTGGCGATATAGCGAGACAGGCTATGCAGAGCCCGCCACATGCCCTTTCTCGGTTCGACGTGTCGCCACCAATAGAGGCGATAGGCTTCGCGGCGGTTCCGCTGCCGCATGGGGTACACCTGTTCCTTCATATGTCGAAACGGCTCCTCATAGAACGCGGCTTCCCCTTCCGACATGTCCCAACCGAAATCGACAATCCACTTCCCCGCTGGCCGGCGAGCCAAGTCCGTACCGTTGACCCAGGGTCTCAACACATCGGCGTTGGGCCGTCCATTGGGATTGGCCGACAAGCGCAGCCAGGTACGAGCTAAGTCACCCGAGACATCGAAAGGACCGCCTTTCGTGTCACCCATGAAGGCAACACCGACATTCTCGGAAAGACGCTTCGCTCCGGTCAGGTCAATGCCCGTATCCCCATATCGGGCGGTCAGGTCAGTGTAAACTTCGTCCACAGGACGGCCGTCGAGCCGCGCTTCCAACCCTGGTTCACCGTCTACGCGCGAGAAGCAGATCAGGGAGACACGCACCGCAGCGCCGTCCACAACCCACGGTTCGTCACTCCACGCCTCGAAGATCGGGGCATACGCTGTCGCGGCCTGTAGTGCCCTTCGGTTCGCGCCGCCGCGAATAGAATTGGTTGCAACGAACCCGGCCTGTTTCGCCTTGCCCGATTTCAGGTGTTCGCCGGTCTTGACGAACCAGTAGGTGACAAGATCGGCTTCTGCCGGCACGCGGCCTGCGTATGTCGAAAAAACTTTTGAGACATAGTCCTCGCCAAGTCTCGCGATTAACAACTTGCCACCGAGGAACGGCGGATTGCCGATCACCACATCGGCCTCGGGCCACTCCGGCTCCCTCCCCTCCGGTGTCAGAATCGCGTCACGGCATTCGATGGTGCCGAGCGGTTTGAGAATCGGGTCGCGGGATTCGTTGAAACCGTTGCGCCGCATCCACTGGATTTCGCCAATCCAGACCGAGACGCGAGCCAGTTCAGCGGCGTAGGCGTTAATCTCAATACCTCTGACGTTAGCCGGACCAATGGTGGGAAATGCTCTCTCGAAGCCCAGTGCCTCGGCTTCCAACTGTACCCGGTGTTCCAGGTCCTTGAGGGTATGGAGCGCCAGATACAGGAAGTTTCCCGAACCACAGGCGGGATCAAGCACCGTAAAGGCGCGTAGCCGTTTGAGGAACTCGCCCAGCAGCCGCTCGGCCTCCCTGTGCCGCCTCGTCTGCGCAGCTGCGGACTTGGCGGCGGTTTCTTTTTCCAGACTCGATACGATCCTATTCTTGACCGTTTTCCATTCCGCCAGCCAGGGGCGAACGATCACCGGCTCAACGATCAGCATGATCTTGTCACGGTCGGTGTAATGTGCACCCAATTGCGAGCGCTTGTCCGGGTCAAGCCCGCGCTCGAACAATGTGCCCAGGACCGAGGGGTCAATCTCCGACCAGTCAAGGGCCGCAGCCGCGAGTACGGTATCAATGTCAGTCTCCTCCAGCGGCAGGGCCGTATCGTTGTCGAACAACCCGCCGTTGAACCACGCCACCGGCTCGAAGCCGACGCGCCCGCCTGTGGACATGGCCCCGAACAGGTCACAAGCAAGCGCGGAGAACTCTTCTGGCTGCTTCCGCGCGTGTTCCAGCATCCGCGTAAACATAGTGTTCGGCAGCAGCCCTACGTCCTCGGCGAACATGCAGAACACCAAGCGGTTCACGAAATGCGCAACAACGTGACTCTCATGGCCCCGTTCCCGTAACGCCTGCGCCAGGGCGGCAAAGGTGGTGGCCGCGCGTTCGGTGATGGTCTGCCTGCTCTCACCGGGCCGGAGCCGTTCGGGTTCGGACATCGCCCACTTGAGGATGTTGCGCTTGGCTGCGTCGGCGAGATCGTCCAGCGTACACTCATGGGTCTCACTGACGCTGTTGGTCCAGTTGGTACGGATACGGAAGAGCACCATGTCTGAGACGATCAACAGCGGCGGATTCTCCAGCGCCAGAGCGTACTGCCGTAACTGATTAAAGGCCGCGTCCAGATTCTTGTGTTTGCCTTTGTACTCCCAAGCGTAGTGGTGTCGCTTCCACACGTCGGCCCAACCTTTGCCGCCGGTGTCCTTGCGCGCACCGCGCTCGAAGCAGTACCGGTCGCCGGCGGGATCGGCTTCGGCGGGAGTTGGCTCGCCGAGCAGGCGGCACAGGTCGATGAAGTGCTCTTGCGAGGCCGAGCGCTCTTTGAGTTCCGAGGCGCGCCACTTGGTGATGAATTGGTTCGGTGTCATAGCCTCACTGACACGGCATAGGACGCCACCACATATGAATAGGGCCCCCTCATCCTGGCCCTCTCCCAGCGGGAGAGGGGGGCAGAGGGAAGATCTATTCTACGAACTCGGTTGCATGCCAAGGTCCTTTAAGGGCGTGCGGTCCACGACCGGCAGGCGTCGCGTCCCTGGCGTGAGTTTGACCGAACCCGGTACTCGGGTGAACTGATCGACCAGGTTGATTTCCTTGGCATATTCTTTGACCGCGGGGATGACCTCCTGGCCCATCAGCCGGATGCTGTTCATCCGGTCTTCATTGCCGACCGGCCCCTGAACCTGGAAGCAGGCGAATGTTCCCGGCCGCAGCACGCGGATCATGGCCTTGATCTTCTCAATGACCGTCTTGGGTGAGCCGACGATCATCAGGTAGTCGTCCTGGGCACGCCTATACGATTTCTCCAGCTTGCGGCGAACCTCATCCAGATTCGTGCTCTTCTTTCTGCGGCCCTGCTGTGCCTCCTTGAGCCGGTCCGAATCAACCCCGACCCAGCCGCCACTTGGACGTTGGGCCAGCAGCCGAATGGCATTTTTGGAATTATAGCCCGGTGGGAGAGTGTGCTCCGGTCTGGAGAACGCACTTGCTCCTCCACCCCACACGAACCCTTTGCCCAACTCTTGCGCCTTTTCGTCCGTGTCCGCGCAGAACACGCCAATCAAATAGGCAAAATTTTCCGTACCGGCCTGATAGCCGTTCTCGGCCGCGGTATCGGCATAATAGTCCAGCAGGTCGCAGGTTGGACTCAGGGCTGTCACCAGGGCCAGATAGGGATAATTATGCCGGGCCGCCCAGTGCACCGTCTCCGGACTCAATACGCCGGGAATCCACATTTGTGGATGTGGCTTCTGATAGGGTAAGGCCCACGGATTGACGTGCCGATAGTGAAAATGCTTGCCCTCATAGCGCCATGGACCGGGTCTGGTCCAGGCTTGGATAATGAAGTCATGGGCTTCGTTGAACATCTCCCGATTATAGGCCGGATTGGCGTTATTAAAGAACTGTTCGCTGCCCGCGCCGCGCACCCAACCGGTGACGAGGCGACCGCGGGAGATCAGATCTATTTCCGCCAGTTCTTCGGCCATGCGCAGCGGATGCTTCAGCACCGGCAGTGGATTGCCGATCAGGACGATCTTGGCCGTGCTGGTAATACGGGCCAGGATGGCGGCCTCCACATTCATGACACTGCCCATGCAGAAGGGATTGCCGTGGTGCTCGTTTAGCATGAGCGCATCAAAGCCGACTTCTTCGGCATAGCAGTATTCGTCCAGAAAGAAGTTATAATCATCGGCGGCCTTTTCGCGGTCAAAGCGCGAGTTGGGCAAGGCGAAAAACCCGCGGTGCTCAAGCACCTCGTCTTCATCGACCCACCGATACGGCCGCTCAGTAAAATAGCCAAACAGCATATCCGCTCCCCTTCCAGTCTCGTTTAGCGTCCGGTCAATACCGGCTCCCGTTTTTCCACAGCCGCCCGGGTCGCCTCCTTGGCATCCTCGCTCCCCGTCGACTCGTGCGCCCTGTTTTGCTCAAAGCGATACCTCTCGCGCAGGTCCATAAACTCAATCGTTTTCATGGCGTGTTTGGCAAGCCGGCCGGTCAGCGGACTTTTGGCGTCCATCACTTGGGCCTGAGTCCAGGCTTCGCCCATGAGTTACTCCGCTGGAACAGCTTTTTCAACAACGCCCCGGCGGGATCACCCTAATCTGCGCCGATCCGTTCTCCCGTCTACAGCATCTTGCCGGCTGTATAGAGACCAATCCGGCGGCGGATATGGCGGCCACCGTTCCGTAGGCCAAATCGATCTCAGGCAGATCGAGCGGCGTCTACTCTGACGCAATCAGCATGGCGCAGGGTGCCGCCAGGGCGAGCCCTCCACCGAGAGCCGGGCCGTTGATCGCACCACGGGGACAGGACATTCCAGAATGGAATGCAAGGCTTCGTGTGCCGTCCGCGAGTGAGCCCACACGGCCCCGTGACGCGGTTGTGTGCGCCGTCATCCAAGGAGGGCGAATGCGCTGTCATGTCCGCGCCCGCACAAAAACATCTCCCCGCCCCGGTAGAGATGGCCACCCTCACCTCGGTCCGATCATTCGGTGTGTCAAAGGTAGCTTGGATCTCCTCAAACATCTGCCGGTTCATGGCATTCACGGGCGGGCGATCAATCGTGACCGTGGCAGTATGGTCTCTGATATGGTTTGAATGATTTCGGCCTTCATATGCACCTCATTTTGCCCGAGTCTGAGTAATGCACTGTACTGGAAATTTGGGTAAATGTCGATGACTCCCAGACGGGCCAGCGATCGGATTCGCCCTGGCGTGACGCGCGTAATCCTCCTGAAAAGACTATACTTTCCATTGATCGCGGTGATTACGGCAGTATGGTTTCAACCTTCTCGTTTGCCTTTCGTGTCTGTCAGGGTAGGGTCGAGAGATCAACCCGTCATCACCCCCCACGGACCGGCCGCGCCAGTCGCCCCCCCAGGGGCAACTCGAGGATGGGATGGTGAGCACAAAATTCTGACAGAGCTTTGGGGGTGCCAGACCAATGACAAGGGGGATACTCGGAGAAGGAAGAATGAGCACTTGTGTGAGGGCCTAGAGTCCGCCCAAGTCGCCCAGCAGAAAAAGCCACCCTATCAGCAGCCTGCCCAAGTAGATGGTATGCAAGACTCAAAGCAAATAAGAGGTGCGCCCAGCCAAGCGACGTGTTCATCTTTTCCGTCCAGTAGCGGATAGCGAACTCATCGCAATCGGTCGGAGAAGGCCAGGGTGCGGCCGCGTATGGTGCTTCTCGCCGTGTTCTGGATGTTCGCCCAACAAGAAGGCGCAAAGGTCATTGTCACATACTGCGGCCAAAGGTGGGGTTGCGTCGCTCACCAAAGCGATTGCCACGCCCCGTGCTTCCAAGAACATCCGTTGCAACGCGATCTGTCCCGGCGCTGTGGATACACCGCTGATGGCCCATGTTCTCCATGGCTCCAACCCTAAACGCCTGGAATGTGTGGCCAGGAGTTGCCCACTTGGACGCGTGGGCACGTCGAAAGATGTTGCATACATGGACCTCTTCTTGGCCTCGGACGAGGCGTCATGGGTCACTGGCTCGGTGTTCACGGTGGGGGATATGGGCCCGATAGGTCCTGCGTGTTCCGAAAGCGAAAGGAGAGGCTGGATGCGGAGCCCGGCCTGAACAGTTTGACCGTCTTGAATAGCCGACCGGCCTCAGCCTCGGACTTGTCCGTCTTCATTGGTTTCAGCCTCGTTTTCTTCGCGTATCCCCTCTGGGATGCGGAAGACCGGGACAGACGCCCGAAGAAAATCTGGCAGACGCTGGTCGAGCTTTCTGAAGAGGGGCGAATCGCTCTCGATATGGGGCAGGACACGCCGCACGATGCCAAGATTCCGTATCTGGGGGCCGAAGCCTATCCGTTTCGCGCTCTCTATACGGCATACGGCCGAGGAAATGGGCTTTCGGGCCACGGAATTTCCAGCATACGCCGTGCTGGAACTGCGTCCAGGTTGAAGATATGGAACTCCTGATTCCCTGTGACTCTCTGGCCGGTGCACAAATTCTCGTCCTGGCCCATTATCGGAATCTGAGGACCTGATGGGTGCGCAACCAAAGTTCGACTGGCTGCCGGATCATTACGCCAGCTAAGGTAGAGGGTATCGGCTAGACCAACATCCCTTCTTCTACCCGCTACGGATGGAGGTCTACGAGCAGCAGGCACTCATCTTCGTCGAGGAATGGGTCACCCAAATGATGAATCCGAACCTCGGGGGGCGTGGCGACCACAACCTGATTGCAGCCCGGTAGAATGCCCAGGCAGACTACTATGGCTACACGGTGCATGAGGCCATGCAGGTCAAAGAATGGTCACGGAAAGACGTGGGCGCATTCTTCTCGCCCGACTTTATGCGGCGTGGTTGGTTCCCGGAACCTCTCGAAATTCAAGCGATCATGAGAACGTCAGAAGAGTTCTCTTTGCGTTCGCATTGATACAAGGATAAATTTCCGCAAGGGTGAGGCTTCCAGTTATCACCTGCCATTGAAGCGCGTACTCGTGCCCAGGGCACGGCTAGATAGATTGTCTTTGGGGAAGAGATGGAACTCGTTAAGACGAGTGCTACAACGAAATGAAGTGCTCCTTAATTATCCACCGGCTTGGGGCTTGAAGCCGCCAAAAATCGCAAAATTCAGAAACTTCCAATAGCAGTCCACAATCGTAAAGCCGGCCTCTCGCCACCAATTGAGTTGGAACTCTAGCGGAGCGATGTGGCTACTCTGCCCCTCGGGACGCGGCAAGGCGGCCCGCACTTTGCGAATTGCTTCGAGCGAGTGGAACTCTTCGGTCTGTTCCTGGACCTGCTGCTGAATCACGCGATCGGCCAAGGGCGTAAACTGATCGCGTAACGCAGGGTCGCCGGCAACGACATCATTGTTGAGAAACAGACCGCCAGACTGGAGCAGGTTGAACACCTCGGCACATAGCAGTCTTTTACGACTGTCAGTCAGGTGATGCAGCGCAATGGCTGAGACGGCGGCGTGAAACGGTCCGGGCAGGTCGCCATGCCAAGTGGGATCAGCCAAGTCGCGCAGAAAAAATTCGATGTGCGAGCCGTATTTGTTGAGGCGGGATTCGGCATGCCCGTGCATGGCGGTCGAGCCGTCGACCCAGGTGACGGTTGCGCGTGGATAACGGGAGAGAAGCGTCTCTGTGACCGCACCATAGCCTGCGCCTAAATCAAGCACACGGATCGGTTCATCCACCGACCAAGGGAAGAGGTCGAGCAAGGTATTGAGTTGCTCAAGGCGCTTCGGAATCAAGAACGCGCTCTGCTGGACAAAATAGTCAACTTTGTCCTGGTCTCCCCAGCCACACAAGGTATCGGGCTCCGCCATCGGTGTTCCCCCCGTGCATCTCGATTTTGTCATCAATACGCAAGAAAGATTGCGTCAACTTCGCCATTTCGTCAAGCATATCCGGCTTGCAGGACATGGAAGCCGGTCTGGCGGCGAGAGCGCCCTTTCCCTTCGTCGTCCTTCTCCATAAAGGGTCGATGATTCAGGGGCCAATCCTCGCTAGGTCCATAACACCTCGCAAAAGAGTTGGCCACATTTGTATCGCGCGTGGAGTTGAGGTGGGATGATGCCTCTATCCATAGAGAAGTCCTCATGAGGAAACTGGATAGTGCGAAACGGATGAGTGAAAAGCCTATCTGGAGGGCTTAACCACGCGGGCCTTGGTTATCGGAGGGAGCGGACCGACCGGCCACCTTCTCGTGGAAGGATTGATTAAGCGTGGATTCGAGGCGTCCATCCTGCATACGGGTAACCACGAAGTGGATGATATTCCCGAGTCCGTGGCCCATACTTCATACAGTGCCAGACCGTTAATCTCACGACCCTGGACGACCCACCGGGTGTTTGACCTCGCCAAAACCAAGCCAGAGCCCGGCCATCGGAATATTGCCCCGCCAGTTGAGGGCAGCAAACAGGTGATGGTCCGGTGACGCGCGACCATCCATTGACATATAGGGAGGGGCGGGAGGAAGTGTAGTGCTGCAAGACCCGTTTGACTACGCGGCCGAGGATCGTTTGGTCGCTGCCGAAAGATTTATTCCGTCAGGAGTCGGGCCATATCGCCTCCGATAGCGGACTGAGCGGCGCTCAGCGCAGCATACAGTTGGTGAGAATGTGTGAACACGGTTTCACTGTCCTATTCTAAATCCGGAAGTGACCGGCACACGTCTACCAGCGTGCAGTGCTACATCCGCCCATAGCCTTCTCTCTGCTCCCATGGGGCCTCCCGCTTAAGGCCTATCAACATTGCATATCATCGTGCAGACGAGCTTCTTCGATATACGCCTTTTTACAAGTGTAGGGTGACGTCCCGTATTAAGACCGGATCTGAAGGGCTCCGGCTCTTCAATCGGCAGGATTCGCCTAGGGCCTGTTCCCATGCATGCTGCGGGTTGTGTTCTTGCGCTGGGGTGGAGTTTCCAGCCGCTCAAGACGCCTGCCTGGCCCCGTCCCTTGCGGTGCCACGCGGCACTGTCCGCAGGGCGCCAGCATCATTCTTGGCGGCCCCCCTGGGTATCTCCGGGGGTATATGGCGCGCAGCAGGTCGAGCGATTCACCGGACCTGAGTGCACGGCCAGCGATTTGGCTTCTTCGACGTGGACCTCGGCAAATAAAGCGCACCTGGTCGGAGTCGGAAATGAGCAGGGTCGGCACGATGTCCTCCCTGGCACACCAGCGGAGGGTGGTCTCGTTCATGGAAAGGGCCTGGAGGAGGGTGGGGTGGGACTTCTGATACGGCTTGGGTGCGATGGCGATCATCTGGACCCGGCCGTTCTCATCGGTCTCGCCCGGAGAGCCATGTCCGCGCGTCCGTTCGCAGGCTGGCCAAGGCGTTCCTCCCTCATACGGGGACGGACACTCGCAGTGTTTGCCCTTGAACCGAAAGGACTCATTCTTCCAGGCCAATTTCAGAATCTGAAAGACTTCCTCAAACGCCTTACGATGACGCACATTGATATCGCTCTGCCCGCTCTGCCCGTTGCGCTGATGTGAATCTTCTATGCCATGGGATTGAGCCCGCGGGATTGATAGCCCCGGGCAACCCCGACATGGGTGCACCCCTCGGTAAGCTGGTCGAGCCAGGCAATCTCAGGGGCGAGCCGCAGGGGGCCCCAGCCCGGCAGGACGTAGCCGATGGGGCCGTGAGCGTTGGGGCCTGGTGAGTGAATGACGTATCGGGCCGGAGGGGACAGGCTGTCGACCTCCATGCCTTCGGTCTGCAGATGGCGCTCAGGAAAGGCGACGCCGGTGAAGCCTAGGTCTTCCACCATGCGTGCAATCTCGTCGAATATTTTTTACTAGCGATCAGCGTGATGGAGAATGGGTCGGAGGTCTTTCCGCTCTTGGAGAGTAGCGGGAATGGATGGAAGACGAACAGACATGAACTTCATACGCAGTCTCCTTCTTGACGGACGTCTCCTTAATTTACAGGATCATTTTGACACCGGGAATACGCTTGAGGTTTCTGAATATGGTATTCCGCTCTTCTTCGCTCCTGACGTGAACGGAGAGATTAAACGACGTGTATTTCCCCGTCCGACTGTGGCGCGATTCGCTGAACTGATATTCGAACGCTTCGAGCATCACGATTATGGTATCCGTGATCTGGGCGGGATCAGAACCAATGATCTTGAACGCCCAGGTGCACGGGTACTCGATTTTTGGCGAGTCCAAGGAATCCTCCTCTTAGCGTGTACAACGTGGGCACCCGCCTCAGGCAGGTCAGGTGGGCCCTCTGCCCTCCTGACCTGCCTGAGGGGCTCTCATCCTTGTCGATCACTCCGATGTAAGCTAAGACACTAACAGTTCGGCAGGCTCAACCGTCTGATCCTGACCGTGATCGAATATTTCCACAAGGGGGGGGATGCAGATGACACAACCGCTGTACACCGTTCGTCAGTTGGCCTATGTGGTCAAAGACATGGACGCCGCGCTCAAATACTGGGTGGATGTGCTGAAAGTGGGGCCGTTCTATTTGTTTGAGCACTGCCCGCTCCGAAATCAGCGCTACCGGGGCAATCCCTCGAATGTGGATGTGACCTTGGCCCTAGGTAATAGCGGTGCCCTTCAGATCGAGCTGATCGTGCAACATGACGACGAGCCATCCGTCTACAAGGAGTTTCTGGATGCCGGGCGGGTTGGTGTTCATCATTTCGGCCTGATGCCGGAAGATTACAAGGCGGCCTATGCCCGGTATAAGGAGTTGGGCCATGAAGCCGCGTTTGAGTGCACGGTCAGCAATGCTGAACTGGTGTATTTTGACACGGTCAACACCATTGGCCATTATACCGAGCTGTGGGACAATAGTGCTGTCTTCAAGGATTTGTTTATGCTAGTCGAAAGCGCAGCGAAAAACTGGGACGGCAAGAACCCCGTCCGACCGGGACCGTTATAGACTAGTTGCAAAGCAGGCCTGTCCCCTAGTGGGAGCGGAAAAAATCCAGCCCAAGCAATAGAAACGCCAGAACAATGCAGAGAACAGGAGGACATTATGCATTGGCAGATAGGTGATACCAAAATCACGAAGATTGAGGAGATCGTGTATCCGGAGTTTTCGGATGTGCTGCCGACCGCAACACCTGAGGTCGTGAAAAAAGTCGAGTGGCTCTCTCCTCACTTTGTTACACCCGAAGGGATGCTCTCCCTGAGCATTCATTCGCTGGTCGTGGACACGCCCGGTGCCACCGTAGTGGTGGACACCTGTATCGGCAACGACCGCAACCGCACTCCCATGGACATCATGAGCAATCTTTCGACCCCCTTCTTGGACAACATGAAGGCGGCCGGTTATGACCCGGACGGCATCGACTACGTCATGTGCACCCACCTGCATCTTGACCATGTGGGCTGGAATACGCAGTTGATTGACGGCAAGTGGGTCCCGACCTTTCCGAAGGCGGCCTATCTGATGGATCAGAAAGAGTTGGAATTGTTCGGCAAGATTGACGACGACATGATCGCTGACTTGCCGGCCGATGCAGTGGACTTCTTCAAGATACAACGCCGCGTATTTGAGGACTCCATGCAACCAGTTTTCGACGCTGGTCTGGCCCGGCCGATCGACGCGCCGACGACGATTTGTGAAGGAGTTCGGCTGATCCCAACGCCGGGCCATACCCCCGGACACTGCTCGGTCGTGGTTGAGTCCAATGGAGAGATGGCTATGATCACGGGTGACTTCATTCATCACCCGATCCAGTTCCACGACCCCAATATCTGCACGCCATTCGATATCGATAACAACATGGCGCTGGCCACCCGTTGGCGGACCTTTGAGCAGTTTGCGGATACGCCGGCGCTGATCATCGGCACCCATTTTGCCGGCCCGACCGCTGGCAAGCTGGTCCGAGATGGTGCTGGCTATCGTCTCGACGTCTAAAAACCAATCCAGATTACGGGATCAGCAAGACAATCCTATTCGAAACAGGGGGAGCCGGGAGGCGCCCCCTGTTTCGACTTGCTCCAGGAATTCGGAAGCCTCACGCTCTGGCATTCATCCGGTCGCCGCCAGATGGAGGGCGGCTTGTTGGCGTGATGTTTCAAACCACTCACTCGTGTGACGACACACTTGATCGGGGAGATGTGCGAGCGGCAAGCCCGTTGAGTGGGCCAGCCCCCTAACCAAGCGCACCCACTCCATGTCGTATAAGCCATCGAACGCGGTTGCCACGTCCGGCCCCAGTTACGATCACGCCGTGGTTAGCGAGAAAGACTATCTTCCCATCGGCCAGCTTCTCCTTGAGTCTCTTTCCTTCCGCCTCATTCGGCGGCGAGGCCGTTATATGTATCTTCGCAACCCACCGATAGAAGCGCAGCGCCCTCTGACTGACCCCTCCGCCCGACGCCGTCGCTTGCGCGCGGGGCAGGCGCCTCCGGCATGGAGGTATGGAGCCCGCCCGGCTGCGTGGAGGGGCGTCTGCCCCGTGGGGCCAAGATGGCGTGCGCGATCTCCTTGTTGAGCAGGCGGGCCCGTAGGGCGGGGCGCCTTACAGAGGGGGCGCGGTACGCCCAAGCAGGCCCGGACGGAGGGTGGGGATGATGCTCGAGATCACCCGTCGATCCTTGGTCGGCCGCCATGGACGGAGATGGGTGCATGGCGCTGCCGATCGCCGAAAATGGCATCCGACATGACATCTCCCCCGGCTTGGCGCTATCCAGCACAGCGAACACCCATCGACAAGAGATTGATAGATCCTGAGCCCAAGCAAAGCCGGTGAGGTCAAGGCAACTTTACTTTGGAGGAACTCATGGATCAATCCGGGCCGAGGCGTAGCCACTGACGATCTCGACCCCGTCTTGATTGACGGTCGAGACATCCAGATCAGCAATGTGACCGCCTTCTTCTTCCCGGATGGCTTTCACCGTAGCTTTGGCAGTCAGGGAGTCGCCGGGCCAGACCTGGCGGGTAAAGCGGACACCGTATTGGGTGAGGCGACCGTCGCCGACGTAATTGGTCAACATCTTGCCGGTCATTCCCATGGACAGCATGCCGTGGGCAAAGACAGTCGGATAGCCGGCCACTTTGGTGACAAAAACTTCATCCGTATGAACCGGATTATAGTCGCCCGATGCCCCGGCGTATTGGACGAGTTGAGTGCGTTTGAGATCTTCGACCACCTGCTCTTCGTAGGTATCTCCGACTTTGAGTGTGCTCGCTGATAATGCCATGTTCTTCCTCCTACCGATCGACAGGCCGCTCGGTTTGGACGCCAACGCTCCGGGCAGTGACAACGAGTTCGTCGTTCTGATCGCGATACTCGGTAATGGTCTCGGAAAAGAGCAGCTTGCCTGAACGCTTGCCCTGCTTCTCCCATTTCTTGCCCGGTTTTACCGTGGCGGTTAGGACATCACCCGGTTTGGGATGACGGTGGTAGACATAGTGCTGTTCGGCGTGTAGGCCGCCCCCGATGCCGCCCCCGCCGCTACCTTCTTTTTTGACGCTCGTAGGCTCTTTGCCCGAGCCGATCCACGGTGTGCCCGGCTTGGGCCGTAAAAAATAGTTGGGATCGAACTGGGCACTCGCCTGAACAAAGGTTGGCGGAGCAATGATGGACCCGGGTTCGGTGGTCTTTGCATACTCTTCGTCAGAGTAAATCTGATTATAGTCGCCCACGGAACGAGCGAACATGAGGATATGGCTCGCTTCGACGGGAAATTTCTCTACTGCCATGGGTGTGTCTCCTTCTGTACGTATCAAGGGTGAGTCCGGCCCACCCAGCCCCCTCACTCCGGTCCACTCTCACAAGAGAGCTTGCGTTAGTTGTCGAGATATTTGTCGTAGAATAGCAGCACACGGTGCCACATATCCTGGGCGGCCACCGGGCGATAGCTATCCCGATAGTCGGCAAAAAAGGCATGGCCAGCGTTGGGATACATGCGCATTTCATATGTTTTGCCGTGCTTGTCGAGTTCTTCTTTGATGCGGTCGGCATGTGCGGGCGAAGGATTGGGATCATCTTCACCGAATAAGCCGAGCAAGGGGCAGGAAAGGTCTTTGACCAGATCAATCGGGGAGGTCGGCCGGGTCGGCGGGAAATCGTCCTGAATGATAAAACCGCCGGCAGAATCCACTGCGGCATCGAGGTTTTGACTCGTGCAGCCAAACATCAGGGCATAGCGTCCACCAGAACAAAAGCCGATGGCACCCACTCTCCCGTTGGAGTCAGGCCGGTCCTTAATATACTGGGCTGCGGCGTCTAGGTCGGCCATGGCCTGAGAGTCCGGGACGGAGAACATCACTTTGATCACATCGTTGATATCGGTAGGGTCGGGATTCCCCTCGCGCGTATACATATCCGGTGCCAGTGCAATATAGCCTTCGCGAGCAAACCGGTCGGCCACGTCTTTGATATGATCGTTCAAGCCGAAGGCTTCCATGATGACGATCACGCCGGGATGTGGACCAGCGGTGGTGGGCTGGCTCACATAGGCGTTGACTAGCGTCGCGCCCTGGCCAGAATACTGCCTCATACTGGATTGAACTGCTGGCGGTCTCATGCGTCGTTCCTCCTTGAGAGATTGGGAAAATTGTTGCCGGGAGCATATGTCTTGCTCCGGGAAGTTTCAAGTCGTACGGGTGGACCTGCACGGGCGTACTGTCCTAAATGAGGACACCCCGCGCTTGATGATGGCAAACACTCCTAATCCCGAGATACGGGACCGCCTGATTAGACCAACGGCCCTATTGCTGGGCGTTGCCATCGTTGTCGTCCTTCACGACCCTTCGCCGCTACGCCAAAGCAACCGGTACGCGGCTGACCGT
The DNA here is from genome assembly GCA_965116085.1 of uncultured Binatia bacterium (SeqCode). GTDB lineage: Bacteria > Desulfobacterota > Binatia > Bin18 > Bin18 > Bin18. Next base: position 222,055 of record OZ220487.1, on the reverse strand, counting down.
GGGCCTCATGTCGGCGGACCGATGAGGCCTGTGGCAGACCGGCGACTAGGGGCAGGCGATTCGCTGGCGACAACTTCCGCCGATGGGCTTACGTGGGGATACGCCCGGATTGGATCGGATTCGCTTTCAGAATGACTACTGGATTTCTGAAGGGTCTCGCTGTTTTAATAAAATCGCAATAAAAACAGTTCCCTATATGGAGTCAGAAGTTAGGGTTATGATCGTACATTTCCTCCTAGGTACCGCCGAGGCCCGGCAAGCACGCGGAGGGTGCGGCGGTGGAAGGGATAGCGACGCCACTGCTCGCGCTGCGAGCAGCGCGCCGTGGGAGTCCTCGGCTTCCTCGGCTTCGCACGCCGCATCGAAGCGGTACAATATAGTGTACCCCCCTAGGCGGTAACCCCCGGCCCTTGGAACGTCGCCCGCGCGGCGACGCTCAAGTTGAGTTAGCTACTCTCTCTTTCGAGTATGTTAAATATAGGTCACTAACCTGGAACGCCACCCGCGCGGCGACGCTCAGGTTGAGGCCGCCCCCGCCTCATGCGGTGGCCCGGTTTGCGGTCTCGAGCAAATTCGGCCCGGGTCAAGGGGAAGCGAGCCCCCGATTCGCTCCCGCCGCACCGTCACGGCCCCTAGCCGCGGCCCGCTCACGCTTAGGGGCCGCTGGGGGGTGAGGTCCCAGGCGCGGGGGGCAATCGGGGGGGAGGGGGGGGGGCGTGCGGCGCGGCCGGCAAGCTCGCCGGGAGGCCCGCCGCGAACCCGCGTTCTGGCCGCTCCCCAACTCATGGGCGCGGCGGCTCTTGGCGGATCAGTCCCCGAGATGCCCCCTGCCCGCGCCCGCCCGCCGGGGCAGAGCCCAGGCCGCGGGCCGCCGCGGGTTCCCCCTAGGGGCCGGGGCCCCTGTCCGATCGCGACCCGGGATTACGGGGGGTTGCATGCAGGGAGGGGTAGGATATCCTCCAATCATATTCACGGAAGGAGATCCTTATGGCGATTTTTAGAGATGTCCGGAAACCCAACAATGAGACGTATCAGGCCACGGCGCGCAAGGACATCTTCGTCTTTCGGGAGCGGCACGGGGAGGACACGATCCAGGACTTCGCCTTGGACGACAAGATCCGCTTCGTGGATTTCGCGGGGACGTTTCGCGATCTGACCTTCGCGGTGGATACGACGGCCCAGACCATCACCCTTCGGTATGATGGGAGCGGCAACCAGATCACGCTGCGCGACGCGGCGGCGCTCATCGGCTCGGACGGGGCGTCCCTGCTGACGGCGGCCAACTTTCATTTCGTGCAGACGGACCCGGACGGGATCGTGCGGGAAGGCGCCTGGGACCCCGTCGAACTCCGTGGCGGCAAGGGCGACGACACCTTGACCGGCAGCTGGGAAAACGACGAACTGCACGGCCGCAAGGGCGACGATACCCTGGACGGCGGCGATGGCGACGACATTCTGCACGGCGGCAAGGGCCAGGATATCCTGGAAGGCAGCTGGGGCGACGACGAATTGCACGGCGGCCAAGGCGACGATACCCTGGCTGGTGGCCCGGACGACGACATTCTGCACGGCGGCAAGGGCGGCGATACCCTGCGCGGCGACTCGGGCGACGACATTCTGTACGGCGGCAAGGGCCAGGATTTCCTGCACGGCGGCTGGGGCGACAACCGCCTGGTGGGCGGCAAGGGCGACGACACGCTGGTGAGCAGCCGGGGGGCCGACACCTTCGTGTTTCGCGAGGGCGACGGGCACGACACCATCGAAGACTTCGGCTTCGGCTGGAGTGGCAGTGACGGGTACTTTCTTACTCTCGAATCCAGAGAAGCGGCAGAGGTCCAGGCACGGGCCAATGGGGCGTTGGATAGCATTGAAATCCATCTCAAGCTGCCGGCCGCCATGCTGGTGCAGATCAAGGCGCAGGGGGAGGATACCGTCATCCGCTATGGGGCGGGGGATGATACGATTACGCTCGAAGGCGTGGGGACGAGTTCCCTGACCCTGGACGACTTCGACTTCGTTTTCGTCGGCTAGGGCCGGGAGGCCTGATAGTGGCGCGGGAGGGGCCACGGGTTTGCGCGTCTCTCGGGCACGCCTCCCGCTCTTCCGTGGGGCAGGTACCGGTCAAGGGGGGTGCCGTGCGCCCCGGGAATCTCCAGCCGAGCACGCGCCCGCGAGTCGCAGCATTCGTGGGAACCGACCCGAGGCGCTCCCCCCTTTCGTGGCCAGCCATTGTCCCCCGCCAGCCGCCGAAAAAACGGGCAGCGGGCCTGACTCAGTGCCGCGCGCTGCCGCGCGGATCTCCGCTCCCCTTTCCTCGGCTCGAGCTGAGGCCTTTCTGACTGCCAAGCGCCTTTGTCCCCCGTCCCGTCACCGTGCCGGGGACGCCCGAGGGGGAGGGGCAGAGTATTGCTTTGCCAGCACGCCGGGCGGAGCTCGAGAGGTGGGCTGCTCCGTCCCTCCCTTGTCGTCCGCTTCCGCCGTCGCCTGCTTCTGACGCCTTTACTCTCTCGTTTTATGCATGATTCTTGATTGGCGATACTGCGCCTGTCCCCTTCCGTCATTTCAACATATTCGGTCACAATACATTGTGTGCTGTTCTCCGTGCTGACTGTCCCCTGCCACTTGAGTGCGCCTGACGCTCCCTCCAAATAAGACCGCAAGAACACCGCGAGCGCTCTCCCGGAAATAAGTGCTCGACTTCGGCAGGGGCAGCTTCTAGGTCGGTGTCCACAGCTAGGGTGCTGTCTGGATCTCAAACAAATGAGACAAAGCGGAAACCCGGTCCTGATGATGCGGCTCGCTCCCAGAGTCAGGATACGTGAGGGTTTCGTCCGCCCCCCCCCCCCAGGGTGGCTAACTAGCACCGGGTAGCCGGGTACCTCAATGTCTGTCTCTTCTCCATTGCTCGCAACAATGGATTTGCCGTCCGCTCGGTGATCTGTAACAACACGCTTGATTGTCAACACCAGTTCCTCCTTTGTCCTTCTATCTGTCCGGGCTTTGTCCCCCGCTCTATACTCAGGCGCTCCGGCTGTGCCTATTGGCGCGGGGGCCATCCTTCGCGTGTATGCCTGTCTGGTCTGTTGTGTCAACTGAATTATGGCAAGATACTCCTCCTCAGTCTGACCGATGGAGAGAGGGGCCGGGCCGAGTTGTCCACCCTCTCTAGTTCCCATTCTTATCCCTGCGGGGGGATCTTCAGGTACAAATTTCCGCAACCATTTTTTGTTTCGTTTGTGAGGGTGATTGAGGCTCGGAGGCGGTGTGTTCTACGGTGAGTTTTTTGCCCTCGCCGACGTGCCTGTGGGAGGAGTTACCCATCTTCATCCGCAAAGGGCTGCCATACGCGAGTGTCTCGGCCGGGCTGCTGTGCGGGTTGGGTGCCAGCCTGCCATTGATGGCTCTGGTCTTGGCGCTCACCCGCGTTCGGCAACGCAGGTGTTACATCCAGGCTGCGCTGTGGTTTCTCGCCAGACAGAGTTGGTCTGTGTTTAGGCCGGATGTGTAACTATTGGGGGTGGCTTATCTTGGGGCGGCCAAGAGTACGCTCCTAGGTGAATATCGCGCCACTCTTTACGACGGTTTTTGCGCTGCTCTTTTTGCATGAGGGTTTCACCCTCAAGATTCTGGGCGGCATCCTGAGCGTCGTGACCGGCGCGGTGATTCTGACCGGACAAAAGCGCTAGGAAAGTTGAAGATGAGGACGAGCCATCTCCTCTATCCGTTTCCTGCTGCCTTTTGCTACGGCATGAATCTCATTCTCGCCAAGCTCGGCTTGCAGGCAAGTAAACGAGCCTTTGCTTGGGGCGTGCATCGGTATTATTGCCGGCGTGGCAATCTCTGCGGCCTATTTTTTGCGAGTGGACAAGCCGGCCAGTTATCCTCCTTACCACGTCAGGCGGGCATGTATTTTGGCCTGGCCGGTCTGGCCTCAACCCTGGCCATTTTTGCACTGTTTTTGCGCTGGAACATCTACCCGCCGCCATTGTTGCTCCCTTCACCTCAGCCGTGCCGCTCGTCACGCTTGTCCTGAGCCATCTGGTGCTGCACGATAGTGAGCTCCTCACCAAGGCGGGCCGTGGCCGTGCGGCTCTTCATTGTCGGGGGGGATAGCGCTCTTGGTCAGTTGAGGGACCGACCCAGCCGCCCCGACACTTATGCGACTGAGGGGGTCTCCGAGAAGGCTAGCACGTCCGCACACCACTCGCCCACCGCTAGCAGCTTGGCTTCACGAAACGCTGCTCCCATGAATTGAAGACCCATGGGCAAGCCGGTATGACTTAGCCCCGAGGGCAAGGTCAGACTCGGCAGGCCGGAAAAGGTCGCCGGACCGTTAAAGGTCGGATCACCGGTGGTGGCGAAGCCTTTGGGAGCGGGGGCCGGAGTTGCCGGAGTCAGCAGGGCGTCGACCGTTCGGCAGAGTGCGTCCATCTCATTCCGAAACGTGTGTTGGTGGCGTTGGGCCTCCATATACTCCACACCGGAGACTTGGCGGCCCTTCTCGATCACCTCCTTCATCTGCGGGCTGTACCGTTCTTTATACCGGTCGTAGACCTCGCTATGTGAGTAGGCCGCTTCAACGAACATCATCCTGAAGTGGGCTTCAGGTTCGCCTTCGAAGCTCTCCGGGAGTGCCGCCTCGGTGATCTGTGCTCCGGCCCGGGTCAGTTGCTCCACCACTGTCTCGATATGCTGCCGGGTTTCCGCGTCGGCTTTTTCAAGAAAAAACTTCTGGACCAGACCGATACGAGGCGGCTGTGGGTCGGCTAGGGCGGCAGTGTAGTCCGGGACCGGTTGCGTCGCACTCATCGGGTCGTTGGCGTCCTCGCCGGCCAAAATCTGAAGCAGCAAGGCCATATCTGCCACGGTACGGGAAAAAATCCCTACATGGTCCAGACTGCCCGCCAGAGGATAGACGCCGTGGGTGCTGACCCGGCCAAAGGTTGGCTTGAGGCCGACGCAGCCACAGTAGGCGGCTGGGCGTATGGTCGAGCCATAGGTCTGAGAACCCAAGGCACCAAAGCACATCTGCGCGGCCACCGCGGCTGCAGACCCGCTGCTGGAGCCGCCCGGTGTGTGTTCCAGATGCCAGGGATTGCGGGTTGGCGATGGAGCCAGGGCGGCGAATTCCGTGGTCTGGACTTTACCCAGAATGACGGCCCCGGCTTCCTTGAGGCGGCGCACGGCGGTGGCATCATAGTCTGGAACATAGTCGGCATAAATAGACGATCCCATAGTCGTCTTCATCCCCGCGGTAAAGAAAATGTCTTTGAGGCCGAGCGGGATGCCGTGTAGCGGCCCCCGGTAGTGCCCTTGGTTGATTTCCCTTGCGGACTGCCGGGCGGTGGCCAAAGCGCCCTCACGGTCCACTGTCACCCAGGCGCGGAGCTGGGGCTCAAGCCGGTCCAGGCGGTGCAAACAGGACTGGACCAAGGTCACGGGAGAGATCTGCTGAGTACGAATACGTTCGGCGGCGGTGGAGATAGTGAGCGTATATGGTCGTGTCATGGGAGAAACCTTTCATATAGGTAAGGGCCCTCCTCGTAGCAAAGGAACGGAAGTCCGGTCAATCTGCCCATTTCATCCAAGAGGCCTGCGGTTCTCTTATCCCGGTGTGAGCCAGCATCACGCGTTTCCCCCCTCTGTCCGAAGGTGATGAGCTTGAAATTTTCCTTGAACTGGCCTGTCAGGGTGCGGACACCCCGGAATGCGGCTCCTCCGTACGGAGACAGGGGCTGAAGCGTCTTGACTTCACAGATCCATCCGGCAGGCCCCCCTCTTCTCCTGGATAAGGTTGGATTCCGCCGGAGATATGCGCAGTCCACAAAGCCGCTGGAGGAATGATATCCGTCTATCAACAGCTAGGAATTGGCTGTAAACGGCTTTTTCGGGTAGTCCTGTTCGACTCCGTGGGATAGGAGACCGCGCATCATCGATCTGGTCTTACGCCAAAAAATCCCGCCCCGGCGCGACCAAAAAATGGTTCCTTGACGATTGTCAGGGGACTGGGGAACTTTGCCAGAAGAGACGTTCGGGAGAGCACTCGAAAGTGGATGGCAGACTATTGTGGGCAGCTTGATATCCCGGATGTTCTGTACCGTGGGGTAGTATTCGAGATACGTCGAGGCGACAAAAGCCAAGATTCAATAGAGATAGACCGTCGCGGTCGATAGTGCCGCCGTAGCGCGGTGGTACGCCTATCTTCCAGTCTATGTGGTCTTCTCGATCCACCTCGATTCCGCCGCGACGTTACGCTCCTGCAACAATCGATGCGGGAGTGTGACCGCTGCCCGAGATGCCAGACCTCTGCCATCCCTGTCCGATTTCATGGGTGCGAGAGCGCCCGTAACAGGAGTAAGGGGGCGTCCACTTGTCCAAGAAGTTTCGCCCTTTCACGAAGCGCCGCAATGCGATGCCACTGTGGCCTCCCCTTTACCTAAACCGCATCAGCTATATTCGGGAGCCTCGTCCCGATGTGTTTGTGGTTTCCTGAGCGAGGCGACGAGAAGCGAGGGACCTAGATTGGCAGGCAATAGGGAAGAGGAAAAAATTATTTGAGCACTCCACTTCCGCAACTGACGGTCGGGCAAAAGGAGGGGGCATCCGATAATTCCCAAGGTCATCCGTATAAACCGCGCCCTGAACAACCGAAGCTGCTGGAGTCAAGAGCACAATATAATATATAGAGAAGTGGCAACTCGCCAGTCGATATGCCTGACGTCACGCCCTTATCTATCATCATCGGATGAGTCCTCCACTAATTCGTCAAGCTGCACCAGAATACCATCCGGGTCTCGCAAGAACGCGCTGTTAAAGTTGCCGTCTTGTGTTTTTGCGACGGTTGGCGGTACGACAAAATCGGCACCCCGGGCCCTTAATTCCTCATAAACCTGGGGGAGATTCTCTACCCAAAAGGCAAAGTGATGGATGCCGATCTGGTCGAGTTTGATGGCCTCACCACTGGCCGGCTTATCCGAGTGCTCGGATAAGACCAAAAAGGCCTCGTGGAGACCTTTTTTCCAATACAGTGTCACCACCCGCCGCTGGTCGTGCGGCTCTTTATACAAGGCCGGCAGGACCGTCCCCTGTGTGGCTTGCACCTCATCCCGGGCCACCTCAAAGCCGAGCAGGTCGCGATAAAACCGGAGCGAGGCATCCATGTCACGGACGCCAACTGCAATATGGGATACCCCGTTTGTCACCATGAACCATCCCTCCTGGGCTACACCCTATTCCTGACAGGTCTGGAGCGAATAGACAAGAAGGCGGAGAAGGAGCAGTCACGCGTTGAAAACAGGATGAGAGACGCAGCAAGCCGGACTTAAAGCAGAGGGGGGAGGCTGGGATCTGGGTGTGGGAGGCCAAGGTGCCATACCGTGCAGCTGGGTAAAAAAGGCGGGGACTTAGGCCGCAAGTCCACAGCCCACGAAGGCTTGAACGCACCTCCAATCTCTTGACCCCCTACGAGTACAACGAAAAAATCCTGGTCAGCAGCGAATCCACTTCGTCCTCGGACCGATCGGAGGAAGCGGCATCGAAGCGTTGTTTCGGTGGGTTTTGCGGTGCGCACCGTGTGCACATGCTTCAGGGCCGCAAGGCCTGGGCTTCATCAAGCAGGTGGCTGGACGGTCACCCTGGAGCGAGGCCTGAGTGCTGCAGCGGATCGCATTGGTCTGACTATCTTGTGATGCCCCTGCTGCATGAATTGCCGCACGGAGAGGGTATTCGAGGATAGCTCGCCCACAGGGCAGTGTCCACGTCACCGTCAGTCTGCAGGGTGGAGACTCTGCCGTCCTCTCGGAAATGGCGGAGCAGCACGATATTCCTCTGTTCCAGATCGTGAGGCGAGCTATAGCCGAGTTTGTTGAGCGCCATGAGCGAGGCGACGGGAGACTTGCCATGTGCCTCGCGAACCCTGGCGGGAGTCGGCAGGAATGACTGGAGTGGCGCTCGTGGAAACCGCGACCTTCTACTGCGTTGACGCATTGACGACTTGGACTCCAACAAGCGGGCCCGCTACCCGGGCAGTACATGACCCCAGCCCCAATTGCCCGATTTATGGGGCCCTGTTTTCCGAAACGGTTGGCGATAGGCGGATACTGGATCCCGGAGCCGGCGTCGGGCCTCTGACTCCGGCCCTCGCCGAGCGACTCTGGGGTGCGGCGGACAGGCTGCGATCCGCTGAGGTCGCCTGCTACGAGATCGGCACTTGGCTCTTGAGCAGTACACTCGGACAGGTCGAAACGTAATGTCAGAATGGCGGAATCGAGGCCAAGGTCCGGTCCGTCGAAGAGGGTTTCATTCTCCTTGAAGGGCTGGGCCCTGCAGCCAAGTCTCCTCAATATCCTTGGGCGAGACGAGGCGGGCTTCACTCACGTCATCCTCAATCCGCTCAATCGCGAGATCAACGCTGGGCTCGGAGCATCGTATGGCGCTGCGCAAGGCAGGGGTTGAAGCTTCCAATCTTTATACGGGCAGAAACAGTCGGACAGCAGGGAGGGTGCCGGCAAGGTGCAGCCCGCCTCACCCATATGTCGACGCCCTCCCGTGTGACTGCCAGACCGGCACCATTCCGCGCCCAATCAGAAGCCGCGGTCAGCAAAATCCAGGGTGCAATGCGCAGGGCAATGAGGCCGCCGCCCAACGGTTGGCGGCACGGGCGAGTGGCAGGCAGGCAATCGCGTAAAGACCGCAAAGGCAAAACCGGTCAGAAACCCTATGGCCGTGTCCGAGACTTGAGGGCCTCCCTTAATCAACTGGAGCAGGGTGGACAGGGGTTGCCCAGCCAATAGAATTGAACACCTCTACGCCAAAGAGGGCGGCCCCGGGCGTAATGCAAATTGACGAAGAGCTGACGGTCAAAAGGGAGCGTGCTACAGTCGCTCGACCGAAACAGAGTTCGAGAAAGGACAGGAAAAAATGGCCTATCAAATTTCCATCGGGGTCGATTGGCAGGGCAAGCTCGACTACCAGGCGCTGTGTGAAAGGGTGCATATTGCGGAGGCGGCCGGCGTCCATTCGGCTTGGGTGCCGGAAGCCTGGGGGCGGGATGCGTTCACCATTTTGACCCTGTTGGCCGATAAGACGAAGCATATCAATCTCGGTACGGCGATTGTGAACACCTACTCCCGCACTCCTGCCGCGTTGGTCCAGCATTTTGCCACCCTGGACGAGGTCTCTGGGGGGCGTATGCTCCTCGGCCTGGGAACAAGTGGTCCGCAGGTGATTGAGCATTTTCACGGGGTCGCGTTCCACCCGCCCCTTCAGCGCCTGCGTGAGTATGTGGAGATCGTCAACACCATGATGAAAGGCGAACCACTCAAATACTCGGGCAGACTGTTCGACCTGCAAGGCGGTTTTACGTTACGCTTCCGACCCGTTCGCGACCATATTCCGATTTATCTGGCAACGCTGAATGCCAAGAGTGTGAAGATGACCGCTGAATTGGCAGATGGTTGGTTGCCGATTATGATCCCCCTCGAACAACTCAGGAGCGAAATCGACAATCTGCGTCAAGCCAGCGTAGCTGCTGGGCGTCCTGCCAGCGCGGTCGTCGTCCGTTCGCCGGGCACCATCACAGTGACGTCACAGGTTGATAAAGCTCGTGCTGACTCAGCCCGTACGCTAGCCTTTTATGTTGGCCGTATGGGGACATTCTACGCCGCTCAACTCACCCGACTCGGATATGGAGAAGCGGTTGAAACCATCAAAGAAGCCTGGACGGGCGGCTCACGTGCCGCCGGTGAAGCCGTGCCCGCTCAACTGGTTGACGCAATCGGCTGTGTGGGGTCAGTGGAAGCCGGCATCGACCGCCTGCAAGTCCAGGAAGAGTGCGGAGTAGACTTGCACCACGTCAATGTGCAGGCAGAGAATAATAGAGAGTATGAGCGGATTTTGGCGAAGTTAGTCGGGTAACGTGGCGGGACGATCTTCGGAATCATCCTAGAGCAGAATCGGATCCTGTTGGGCGGTATCCAGCGGCGTTGAAGGAGTTTTTGCCTTCAGGGGGTGAGAAGGTCTGGGGGAGTGGGCCGCTGGTGTGGCCCAAGCCGTGGCCGGTGCTCTCGGCGGCCGGTCGGCGCCGTGCCTGGGCGCGTGGCGCAGGCGCGTTCGAGGGGGCGTGAAGGCGGGGCGGTCGGGAGGCCGGCAGAGGAGGGGGGCGGCGGCGGCCTCGCTCCTCTGGCGGGCGGCGGGCCCGGTGGGTCTGGGCCCCGGGCTCGGCGAGGCCCCCCCACCGGGCGGGGGCGAGGCGGGGCGGACTGGCGCGCCCGGCGGGCCGCGGGGTCAGCCCGCCCGGGCGGGCCGGCGCCGCCGCGGGGCCGGGCTGTTTTTGCGCGGGCGGCCGGGGCGCACCAGGACGCGCGGTCTCGCCCCGCAGCGGCAGACCAGCCCCCGCGCCCCGCGCGCCACCCCTCGCTGGTCCTGGCCGGCGCCTCCTCAAGTAGGCTCAGGCGCCCGCCGCGCGGCGCCGCGCGCCGGCCCGCGCGACGGGCGCCGCCCAGCGCCGGCCGGCGCGCGGCGCCTTGCGCCCGGTCCCAGGTGCGCCACCGGCTCACGCGCGCGGCGTTCACACCGACACGCGCGCCCGCCGCCCTGGGGCGCAGGCCCGCCCCACCCGCCGAGAGAACACGAAGACGCAGAGCCAGGGCAAGCGCTCTCGACCTCCCGGCCGCCCTCCTCCACCCGGCCGACCTCGTGCATCACCAAGCCCAAGCTCCGTGAATCCCCCCGACGATGCAATCAGGGCAGATCACCCTCTAATCCATGCTCCGTTCCCTTGACGGGCAAGAGTACGCTCGTCTGCTTTCCAAAGGGCCGCTGGTCAAAACTCGGCCGGAAGGCGAGTACGGACGACTGCATGCTATTTATATCCGCGAACTGGTTGACGAAGGAGCTTGCACCCGAAGAAGAGGGCCTTTAGACTTTCTCGGTGGCCTTGGTTCAGCAGAATGATGATGAGCACTATCCGGCGGATCGAGAGTCCTTGCTCCCACTCGACTGCCCCATGGCGTTTCCAGGACCCGCCACACTCACTGTCGGAACGCCTCGACAAGCGTATGCATGTCTTCCCCCGTGAGTTGGCTTGTGGGCGGGGCGGCGACTATGGGCTGCTGTACGCCGGCATCGATAAAACGACTGAGTTGGGCGCGACAATCCTCGGGTGGACCGAATATAAACAATTCTTCGACCATGGAATCTGGAATGGATTCTTCCGCCCCCCTCCGGTCGCCAGCCTGCCAACGGGCATGGACTTCATCCAGAACAGCGCTATAACCAAAGCGGCGGAACCCCTGGATATACGTATTGGCTTGGCAGTAGCCAACCAACACATGGCGCAGTTGCCGCAAGGCCTGCTTCCGGTCCGGTCTGACCAGCGTATGTACATAGCAGCCGATATCGATATCGTGCAGGCTCCGTCCGGCACGCTCCGCCCCTTTTGCAATCTCGGCCAGCGAATGGGGAATCTGACGGGCCGGCAGCCAAGCCAGGAGCACTCCGTCCGCAATCTCTCCGGCTAACCGGAGCATGCGCGGGTTCACGGCTGCCAGATAGATCGGCATGGCCCCCGACAGGTGCAGGCTGAGGCGAAATCCCCGTGGCCGATAGAACCCGTGGGTACGCGTGACGCGCTCACCGGCCAGTACGCGGCGAACAATATCCACATACTCGCGGGTGCGGGCCACGGGTCGGTCCCAGGCAATGCCGTGCAAGGTATTGATATTGCGGGTACTCACGCCGATCCCCAACCGTGCCCGGCCTGGTGCCACCAAGTCCATGCTCGCGGCCTGCATGGCGGTCAGCGTCGGGGGGCGGAGGTAGAGCGAGATGATGCCCGTGCCAACATGGAGGCGCCGCGTGGCGGCCAGAAAAGCAGTGACCAGCGTACTCGTCTCCGTGCCCCAGGCCTCGCCGAACCACAGGCTCTCGAAGCCGTATTCCTCGGCCTTGCACGCGACCTGCTGATACACCTCGAAATGATGTCCGGTCGGCGGCAGGCTCAATCCTATGCGCATACGCGCTCTCCCTTTTCCACGTCTCGTTCCATGCCTAATTGCTTTCGTGCTCTTCAGCTAATGCTGTCCACTCAGCATATTGCTCGTCGAGTTGTTGTTTGACCTGCTCGTACTGACTCGCCACCACACGGGCTTCTGCCGGCTCTTGAAAAGTCTTTTCATCGGCAAGATGGCGTTCGAGTTTTGTCTTACGGCCTTCCAGCGTGGCGATATGGTGCTCCAGCGTGGCCAACCGTTTGGCCCGTTTGCGCCGTTCGGCTCGGGCGGCCTTTTGCTGTTGATAGGAGAGCTTGCCGCGTTTGGCCTCACGAATGGCTGCCAGTGTCCCTTCAATGCCGGCCGCGCTTGCCGTGGGCAGCGAAACGGCTGCCCGCTGTCCTGTGCTCCGGGAGCGCACCTGTCCCCGGCGCGGAGTCGGGTCCGTTTGTCGTGCTTTCCGATCCAGAAATTCCTCAAACGTTCCGGGGTAGGTAGTACAGCCTCCATCTTGGAGTTCGAGTACTTTCGTGACCAGACCGTTGAGAAAATAGCGGTCATGCGATACTACGACAAAAGTTCCCTCATATTGCAGCAAGGCTTCTTTTACGATGTCTTTGGTCTGGATATCGAGATGGTTGGTGGGCTCATCCAGAATGAGCAGATTGGAGGCCTGCAACAGCATTTTTGCCAACGCGAGGCGGCTCTTTTCACCGCCGCTGAGCACGGAGACTCGCTTTTCAATCGAATCTCTAGAAAAGAGAAAGGCCCCCAGCAGGGTCCGGAGTTGGGGGACGATGTCGGCTGCCGCTTCCCGAAGGATCTCCTCATATACCGTGTTGTCGGTCTGTAAGCGTTCGGCCTGTTGCTGGGCATAGTAATCGAGAACGACCAGATGACCGAGCTGCCGGCTGCCCGAGGTAGGCGCTTCAACTCCAGACAGAATACGGCTGAGGGTGGACTTGCCCGCCCCGTTGACGCCGACCACCGCAACCCGGTCTCCACGCTCGATCACCAAGTCCAGGCTCTCGAACACGCGTACACTGTCATAGCATTTACCGACCCCTTGTAATTCGATCACCCGCCGGCCGCTCCGGGGGGCCTGAGGAAAATGGAAGTGGACACCCTTGGGTACGGTTTGGGGCGGGTCGAGCTTTTCCATTTTCTCCAACTGTTTGACTCGACTCTGGACCTGCGGTGCCTTCCGAGCGTTATAGCGAAACGTATTGATAAAGCGGGTCAGGCGCTCAACCTCTTCCTGCTGTGTGTCATAGGCTTTTCGATACGATTCCAGGTGTTCCTCAAACATCCGCTCAAAGGTCGAATAATTGCCCGTATATTCGGTCAGGGTGGAGCGATGCAGGGCAACCACCCGATTAACCATCCGGTCCAGAAAGGCCCGGTCGTGCGAAACGAGGACGATACTGCCACGGTAATCATGCAGATAGGACTCAAGCCACAGCAACGAGTCGAGATCGAGATGATTGGTCGGCTCGTCGAGTAATAAGACATCGGGTTGCTGGAGTAGGAGCTTGGCCAACGCGATCCGCATCTGCCAGCCCCCGCTGAAGGTCTTGGTGTCCGCCGTAAACTGGAATTCGTGAAATCCCAGGCCGGTCAGGACCTTGGCGATTTGGGCATCGACCTGAAATCCGCCGAGTCCTTCGATTCGGTGCTGGATGTCTCCGTAGCGTGAGATCAGTTCCGCTTGCGCCAACGCATCAGAGGGTGTTCCATTAGTGCTGTCGAGCGTGGCCTGAATCGCCTCCAGGTCCTGCTGGAGTGCGGTCAGCTCTGGCAGAGCAGAGCGTGTCTCGGCGAAGAGACTGCGTCTGGAAATTTCGATTCCCTCCTGGGGAAGATAGCCAATGCTGAGGTCCCGACCGCGCTGGACTCGGCCCGCATCGGGCTCAAGCTGTCCGGTCAAGAGGCGGAAGAGCGTCGTCTTGCCCGCCCCGTTGGGGCCGACTAGACCCACCCGGTCGCCTTTCCGAATATGCCAGTTCAGATTGCGGAACAGTTCCTGTCCGCCAAAGGCGAGAGAGAGATTGATGAGCTGGAGCATATATCCGAACGACGTTCAGGTTGCACGTCTTTGAGGGGATCAAAGAGCGAGGCTTCAGGCAGTATTAGGTAGAGAGTAACTAAACGAAATCTACAGCAAACGGTCGGCAACGTATAGAGTGTCGTGATCGTCTATCACGCGTCGGTTGGCCAAAGGCTACCCACCTGTTGACGGACTCTAGAAATATAGCTGCTCCCTGTCCTGTAGTTGTTCTCTCTCGACAGATTGAACAACCGGAAGGGCCTTTTGTTATCAAGGCCTTGTTAGCTCCATATGTCTTCTCGGGACTCCCAATATGCCTTCACTTTGCCGAATCTATCGATTCGATCTTGTATCTTGAGGATCTCTTTAGGATAAAATTCGAGCATGGCGGCGCAGAGTTGGAGCATCCATTGCTTCCGAGAGGAACTCTCAGCTGCTTTTATGACGTTCGAGTTGGCAATTTGAATCTGTCCCCAGCCCAATGCTCCTATCGTTAAGCATTCCCAATCCAGAAATTCGATCGGCGTGAATATGACCTCATTTGCCGTAACCTTCGTGTCCTCAACGTCGTATCTGACCAATATCAAGGAGAACATATTGGCATCCGATTCGTAGAACCTCGCCAGCCGCTCAACAGAAGTCAGATTGGGCATGTTGAATTTCGTATCGGCCCGGTGTGTCTTCACATCAATGACCGAATAGAATCCCTCTTTATCGGTAAATGCGAGGTCCGCCATTGCGCGACGTGCAAAATCGTTCAAATATTCGGCACACCAATCTCCGAGAAAAGAATCGAATCGTTCCGAGATCAGAGACTCAAGGGCGTCGCCTACGGCGCGGGTGCTGCGCGCGGTTTGCAGAGAAAGAAAATCTGAAGCAGTGTTGATATGGTCCCTTATCTTCTCGGCAACTCTCAAGTGGGCATCGCTATAGTAGAAGTTTGACTTCATCAGAAAAGCTCTTCCTGTCGTCTCCGAGACCCGCCCGATGTCGCCGGTTGATCGCTCAGCGAGTTTCTTTCCCAGAAGACCCCTCCCGTATAACCTTGGATCGTCGGGCTATCAGCCGCCCGTTCGAGGCGCTTCAGCGTCCAACAGCAGTATTCTCGGTTCTGCTCTATACCACAAAAACGCCGGCCTAATTTTCGTGCAACGACCGCCGTCGTGCCACTGCCAAGAAATGGATCAAGAATGAAATCGTTCTCTCTTGAGCTGGCAAGAAGGAGTTTAGCGACCAGTTTCTCGGGCTTCTGAGTCGGGTGGTCCGTGTTCTCGGGCATGGACCAGAACGGCACGGTGATATCCGTCCAGATGTTTGATGGGTGAGTCAGGCGATAGTTGCCACGCTCTTCTCCCTGCCAGTCTTTTGGCCGTCCGTCTGCGGTATAAGGAGCAATAACCTTGCGTTTGAGCTTGACGGCGTCAACATTAAAATAATACGAGTCCGATACGGTACAGAACCATATGTCTTCCGTATTGTTTTTCCAGTTTGTCTTCGCCCCACGTCCCTTCTCCCTCTCCCACGTGATGCGGTTGCGGACCTGTAGTTGTGATTCGAGGAGAGGTGCTATCAGAACGGAAGTCTTCCAGTCGGCGCAGACATACACGGTCGCGCTTGATTTGAGGGCCGGTTTTAGAGTTTCGAGGACATTGTGAAACCAATTCTGGTATGCTTGCCTCCCCCTCTCCCCAAATGGAGTCCCGTTATAGTCTCTAGAAAGATTATAGGGGGGGTCCAGGATGAGCAGATCAACAAAGCTGTTGGGTAAATATGGCACCACCTCAAACGCGTCGCCGTAGATGACCCTATCTTCAATCTCCTCCTTTCCTATAGGTTTTTTGGCTGAGAGGAGGTGACTGGACAGGCGTTTCATCTCGGCCGCGCTACATATCAGCGTCCGATTTTTTGGAGCTCTTTCCTTCATTGTCCATGGATTCCTTGAGCAAGGGGTCCGAGTCTGAGAGAAATACCTTCTTCATGCGGCTCAACCAATCAGCGATTGTCGCTGGCTGCCTGCGTTCATATTCCCGGGGCAGGCAGAGAATGATCCAAATCGGACGAGATCGTTGATGCACGTTGGTCGGCCATATCTATAGGTCATCTTCCTCTGAGGGTAGCAACAACGCTTCTCCCAGCGAGCGGACCAACCAGCGATGAACATCCCCGACAAGGATCGTCGCCTGCGGACCAGACAGAAGCCAGTGACCTTGGTCCGGGTAGCTCAGGCTGGTGGTCTGTAGGGTCTCTACGAGCCACTGTAGGGCTGGAGCAGGCATCAAGCGATCTTCCTGCCCCCAGACAACCAGGCTGGGGCAGGGAGGAGCGGTTGTCGGAAAATCGGCCGGGCCTCGGGTGAGGCTGCGAACGATTCTGCCGGAGTCCGGTTCAAGCTGAGCGTATAACTGGTCGTGTAGTCCCGCCGGAACCGTATGGAAAAGAAAATCGCGAGCAAGCCGCCGGGACGGCGGGGGATGGGTGCGATTCCACAAGAGCGCAGGCAGGGCGGCAAGTCGTACCAGAGGCAGGGCCGGACGTATGTCGGCTTGCCAGCTACAGGGTAGTAGGGGAGAGATGCAGACGAGGGCTCGCGGTTGTATGTGGGCGGCGGTGAGGAGCGCGAGGAGACTGCCCAGATTAAAACCGATCACAACGGGCGGGCAATCGAACGCGGCGGTGGCGGTAGTAATGGTCGTGAGATGATCGTTCAGAGATGTGTCGCCGCGCCGACGGATTGCGGGCTGACTGTACAGGTCAAGCGCCCAACATGTCCAGCCCCGCTGAGAAAGGCCCCACGCGACTTCCTGCCATATCCAGCTTCCTGTCCATAAACCCGGAAGCAGGAGTAGCGGGGCAGTAAATTTTTCGCGTTCCGGGAGAAATACCTCGGCGGTGTATGCGGCGAGTCGCTGTTTCATATGCACGAATGACCGCAGAGACCCGCTTGGAGCCTTCGCTTGGAAATTCTCTGGCCCGTATCTCGTTGCCGCACTGAGGACGCTACGCTCTCTTCTTGGGGGCTTTCTTTTTCGCAGGCAAGTGATGACTTCCTTCGTTATGAGTATGGGGAGCCCCTTAGTCCGCAAAAACCATCTGTGTAGGATGGAAAGGCCTCCCGGAGAGTATCAGGTTGGGCTCTTTGCTGCAACGAAAATGCGCAAGAACAGGGGATTATTTTCGGGCTGTAAATGCATTCCGTCCAGCATACACGGCGCGTCGTCCGAGTTCTTCTTCGATACGCAACAGTTGGTTATACTTGGCCGTTCGCTCTCCGCGGCAGACGCTACCGGCCTTGATCTGTCCGGCATTCAATGCGACAGACAGGTCGGCAATCGTGGTGTCCTCCGTTTCCCCCGAACGATGTGAGATCACCGCCGCATATCCGTGTTTCTTTCCCAAGGCGACGGTTTCCAAGGTTTCGCTCAAGGTCCCGATCTGATTGACCTTGACCAGGATGGCATTTGCCGCCCCATCTGCAATACCGCGAGCGAGCCGTTGCGGGTTGGTGACAAACAAGTCGTCGCCCACGAGTTGGAGTGTTGAGCCGAGTTCCTGGGTGAGCAATTGCCACCCGTTCCAGTCGTCTTCGGCCAAGCCGTCCTCTATGGAGATCAGCGGGTAGTGTGTGGCCCATTTTGCATACTGTTGAACGAGGTCTTCCGCCTGACGGACGGCCCCACCTGCTTTATGGAAAACATAGTGCCCGTCTTGGTACAGTTCGGTTGCTGCGATATCGAGGGCTAGTGAGACGTGCCGACCTGGGGTATAGCCCGCTTGTGTCACGGACTCGAGCAGGAGGTCGAACGCCTCTTCGTTTGATCGAAGATCAGGGGCGACCCCTCCTTCGTCTCCGACGGCCGTGGTAAGACCCCTTTTCTGGAGTATGACTTTGAGCACGGCGAATACTTCCGCACCGATGCGCAGCGCCTCGCGGAATGATTGTGTGCCAGCCGGAACGATCATAAATTCCTGGATATCGAGATTATTGGTGGCATGGGCTCCGCCGTTGAGCACGTTAATGAGTGGAACCGGAAGAGTCCGTGCGCGCGTACCGCCCAGAAAGCGATAGAGAGGCTGTTCGGCAGATGCGGCCGCTGCTTTTGCAACGGCAAGCGAGGTGGCGATGAGCGCATTCGCCCCCATGTGCTTCTTATTTGCCGTGCCGTCCAACTCAAGCAGGAGTTGGTCAATGCCGAGTTGGTCGCTGGTGTCCCGGCCTTTCAGACGACGGGCGATATGTTCGTTCACCTGTGCCGTCGCTTTTTGGACGCCCTTTCCACGATAACGTTTTCTGGCTCGATCCCGAAGCTCCCACGCCTCATGGGCTCCGGTTGACGCACCTGAGGGTGCGGCGGCGCGTCCACACGTACCGTCCGCCAGTATCACATCCACCTCAATCGTGGGATTCCCCCGGCTATCCAGAATTTCTCGACCAATAACTTTTCTGATCTTCACCCGATCCTCCTGTCGTGATGCCTGTGTCCTGGTTCGTCCCAGTGCTCACAGTTGCTCCAACCTTTCGCAGCCAGTAGAATGTGCTGTATGGGACGAACGGCGGTGCGGCGGTGCGGCTGGGTATGGCTTCCGTCGATTCTAGCGTTGTACGCCTTGTTCGGGTATTCAACCGTGTGGAGCGAGCGTGGGCTGCTGCACCTCTTCCGACTGACCGAAGAGCAGCGCGTATTGGAGACGCGAGTCCGGACGCTATTGCGGGAGAACGACGATCTCAAGGAACGCATTCGGCGTTTGCATACGGACGATCTCTTTTTGGAACACCTTGCTCGCGATAGGCTCGTCCTCGTGCGCGAGCATGATATTGTCTATCGATTCCATCCAACCCAGCCCTCGTTAACCCAGTAGACGCATGACCTCATGTCTGTTCTGTCGCCTTGCCTATTGAGCAACATGCCCTTTGCTTTCCTCTTGGCTCTCACCTTGAACAGGCCAACCTCGTCCACAAGCAGGGCGACGTAATGATCCACTTCTTTCGGTGAAGCAACACCAAGGGCAAAGGTCAGTTGGCGGCGAGCGCGCTGAGGGGCCGTTTTCCCGGAACCCCGAGAGCGTGCCTGCGGAGTACTTGCCTGATCGACGGAACGAGGAGTCATGGGGGTGTGCGCTTTCCGGAATCAGGCGGTCTCTGTATCGCTGATCGCCTGCCGGATGGTTTCGACCGCCCGGTCTGCCGGGACTTCTGTCATTGCTCCATCCGCGCGCGCCTTTAATTCAATCACTCCGCGGGCTAAAGACTTGCCACCAATAGTGGCCCGGAGCGGAATGCCCAGCAGATCAGCATCCTTAAACTTCACGCCCGGCCGCTCTTCCCGGTCGTCAAATAATACGTCTGTCCCGGACCGCTGAAGCTTGGCATAGAGGTCTTCTGCCGCCTTCCGGGTAGTGTCGTCATTCCAATTGACCGGCACGATATGGAGGTCCGCGGGAGCGAGCGGTTTGGGCCAGACAATGCCAGCGGCGTCATGGTTCTGTTCGATGGCGGCCGCAACGATCCGGGTAATACCAATGCCATAACAACCCATTTCCATCGGGTGCTGTTTGCCTTTGGCATCCAAATAGGTCGCATTCATCGCCTGGCTATACTTCGTGCCAAGATAAAACGTTTGACCGACTTCAATGCCGCGATGATCGGTAAACCGCCCTTTCTCGCAGCGTGGACAGGTGTCGCCCGCTACGGCCCGGCGCAGGTCGGCGAACCGGAGGGCGGGCAGGTCGCGCTCGATATCAAGCCCGGTCATATGCATATCCTGCTCGTTCGCCCCACACACCAAGCCTTTCGTCCTTCGCAGGGCTTGGTCGCTGATAAGCCCGACCTTGAGCCGTATTGGTCCGGCAAAACCGGTTGGAGCGCCCGTCACTTTGTGGACGATTTCCTCATCCGCGAGCACCACCCATTCACAGCCGAGCAGGTTTTTCAGCTTGGGTTCGCTGAGTTCGTGGTCTCCCCGCACCAGGGCGGCGACAACCTCGCCCGTATCGGTCTCGTAGAGCAGGGTTTTGACGAAGCGTCCCGGAGGCTCGTCCAGAAAGGTCGAGACTTCCTCGATAGTCCGTTGGTCTGGCGTCTCGACTCGCATGAGTGCCGCCCCCTGTGCGTCCGTCGGAACCGGAGGTGGGGCGAGTTCAGCCTTCTCTACATTGGCGGCATAATCGCAGGAGTCACAACTGACAATGGCGTCTTCACCGGAATCGGCCAGCACTTGGAACTCATGCGACAGACTACCCCCAATTGCGCCGGTATCCGCCTCAACCGGACGGTAGGTAAGCCCACACCGATCAAAGATACGCCGGTAGGCGTCGTACATATTGCGATACTCGTGCTGACAGTCCTTCAGGTCTGTATGAAAAGAATAGGCGTCCTTCATGATAAACTCACGGCCACGCATCAAGCCAAAACGGGGCCGGACTTCATCTCGGAACTTGGTCTGGATCTGATACAAGTTGAGCGGCAGGTCTCGGTACGACCGGATCTCCCGTCGGACAATATCGGTCACGACCTCCTCATGGGTTGGCCCGAAGCAAAAGTCCCGGTCGTGCCGATCTTTGATACGTAGCAACTCTCTGCCGTATACATCCCAGCGACCACTTTCCCGCCAGAGTTCGGCCGGGCAGACTGCTGGCATGAGAATTTCCTGGGCCCCCGCGCGGTTCATTTCCTCGCGTACGATGTTTTCGACTTTCCGCACAACGCGCAGCCCGAGCGGCAGAAAGTCATACACGCCACGCGCCACTTGGCGCATCATGCCAGCGCGCAGTAAGAGCTTATGGCTAATGACCTCGGCTTCAGTCGGATCTTCACGTAATGTTGGTATGAATGTCTGGCGATAGCGCACCCGTACCCCCGATCAGATGAGAGAGATGTCGGGGTCAATTAGTCAGCCTAATGGCGAGGTGTCAAGCCAGGCGTCGTCTTTCGCCTTGCCCCCTTTTCTTTCTCCCGGCCAAAAACTATAATCCGTGTGCGCTATTTCCCCGCGACAGGAGCACGGCGTGGACTTTGACTATTCTCCGCAAGAAGAAGCGTTTCGGCAGGAGTTACGCTCGTGGCTCGAAGCCAACCCAGTGGACAACTACGATCCGGAGACCTTTGAGATTATCGACCAGGAAGAACGCTTTCGGATCAAGTTCGACTGGCAGAAGAAGCTGCACGGCGCGGGCTGGGTTGGCATTCATTGGCCCGAGGAGTACGGCGGTCGGGGCGCCACGGTGATGGAGCAGACCCTCTATCAGCAGGAGATGGCCCGGGTGCACGCACCCGGATTAGCCAATCCCCTGGGGATTTCGCTGGTCGGTCCGACCTTGATGCACTGGGGGACGGAGGAGCAGAAAGCACGTTTTATTCCCAAGATACTCAGCGCTGACGAGTTGTGGTGCCAGGGCTATTCCGAACCAGATTCCGGTTCGGACCTAGCCTCGATCCAAACGCGGGCGGTTGAGGATGGCGACGCCTTTGTCGTGAACGGCCAGAAAGTCTGGACGAGCTTCGCCCACAAGGCCGATTACTGCATTCTGGTGGCGCGGACCGACCCCGACGCGCCCAAGCACAAAGGGTTATCCTATCTCTTGGTGGATATGCACTCGCCCGGGGTGACAGTCCGGCCCTTGGTCCAAATCTCCGGCGATGCGGAATTCAACGAGGTCTTCTTCGAGGATGTCCGGGTGCCCAAAGCCCATCTGGTTGGCGAACGGAACAACGGCTGGCAGGTCGCGATTACGACGCTCATGTTCGAGCGGGCGAACTTTGGCATGGTATACAACCTGGAGCCCTTGCTGGACAGACTGAAGGCGGGTCTCAAAGACCTGGAGGTCAACGGTCAACCGGCTGCCACCGACCCAGAGGTGCGACAAAAGCTGGCAGCCTTCCATGTTGAAATCCAGGCCCTCAAGCTCAACGGCTATCGGCAACTGACCCAACAGTTACGCGGCAACCCGCCGGGACCGGAAGGCTCGATCAGCAAGTTGGCAGGAAGTGAACTCTATATCCGCATGGCGCATTTTGCGATGGAACTGCTGGGTCCCTACAGTCAGTGCGCCTTGGGGGAAGCGCAGGGTATCGACCACGGTTTTTGGGCGCGTCGCGCCTTAGGCTCTCGCTTGTACACGATTGCAGGCGGGACGTCGGAGATCATGCGCAATATCGTTGGTGAGCGCGTCCTACAGTTGCCAAAAGGATGACAGAAGTATTGGGCATCTCAAGTATCCAGAGGTTATGTTCCATACTGATGGAGGGGAAGCATGGATTTCGGTTTCAGCGAAGACCAAGAATTGCTCCGCGACTCGGCTCGAAAGTTCTTGGCCGCGGAATGCCCGACCACATTCGTGCGCAAGATGATGGAGGATGACAGCGCCCACGCCACGGAACTCTGGAAAAAAGCCGCAGAGTTGGGCTGGATGGGCATTCTGATTCCTGAGGAGCACGGCGGCATTGGTGGGAGTTTTCTCGATCTGGTTGTCGTGATGGAAGAGATGGGCAGGTCACTGATGCCCGGTCCGTTTTTGGCGACCGTGCTCCTGGGTGGTACGGCTGTACTGGCCGGCGGATCAGACGAGCAAAAGGCTGCCGTTCTTCCCCAAATCGCGTCTGGTGAATTCGTCATGACCCTGGCCCAAGCCGAAAAGAGCGGCCGCTATGACGCTGGCGGCATCGGTATGCCGGCCACGGCTCGGGGCAGCGGCTTTGCCCTGTCCGGGGAAAAACTCTTTGTGCCGGACGCGCATGTTGCCGATCAAATGGTGGTTGCCGCCCGTACCGGCTCACCCGATGCTCCGGCAGAAGAGGGCATTACTCTCTTTCTGGTCGATGCCAAGTCGCCGGGGGTCGAGATCACGCAACTGAAAACCGTGGACATGACTCGTCGCCAGTGTCACGTCGTTTTTCAGGATGTTGCGGTGGCCGGCTCGCAGGTCATTGGCGAGGTAGGCCAAGGCTGGCCGATTCTCCGGCACGTCCTTGATCGAGCCATCGCCGGGCTGTGCACCGAGATGGTCGGGACCGGACAACAGGCGCTCGATATGGCCGTTGAGTACGCCAAGGAGCGTGTGCAGTTCGGGAAGCCGATTGGCAGTTTTCAAGCCGTCAAACACAAATGTGTGGATATGATGGTCCAGGTCGAAAATGCACGCTCACTGACCTATTACGCCGCCTGGACAGTCGATGAGAATGATGACGAAGCGTCCCAGGCTGTACCTATGGCCAAGGCGTATTGCAGCGATATGTGCAAGACGGTCACCAGTGAGGCTATTCAGGTTCACGGCGGCATCGGGTTTACCTGGGAGCACGATATGCATCTCTTCTATCGCCGTGGACTGGCGTCCGAAGCTGCTTTCGGCAGCGCCCCGACCCACCGTGAAGTGGTGGCCCGGACGCTGGACTTGTAGGCAGCACGTCACCGTCTGCCATGCCCCCAGCCCTGATCGTTCACGGTGGCGCCGGATCTGTGACGCCGCCAGCACTGCGCGCCGAGTGTCGGTCGGAACTGAAAGCCGCTTATGCCGTGGGCTGGAATATCCTTGTTCAGGGCGGGACTGCCCTCGACGCGGTCGTGCAAGCAACCGTGACCCTCGAAGACCATCCCCTCTTCAATGCCGGCCTTGGCGCTTGCCTGACAGAAGACGGGACTGTTGAAGTTGACGCTTCTCTCATGGACGGCTCTACCTTTCAGACCGGCGCCGTGGGAGCGGTCAGGAATATCAAGAACGCCATCCAACTTGCGCGGGCTGTTATGACGGACGGGCGACACGTGTTTCTGGTCGGTGCTGGTGCCGAGCGATTCGCACGCGAGCACGGGCTGTCACAGGCTGTGGCGGACGAACTGATTACCAAACACCAGTACCAGCGCTGGCAGGCACAACAAACCACCGGTGGACCCGGTACGGTCGGTGCGGTTTCCCTGGATTCGTCAGGCGGGCTGGCGACGGCAACCTCAACCGGGGGCGTGATGGGCAAGCGCTCTGGTCGTGTAGGCGATTCTGCCGTCATCGGGGCCGGGACGTATGCGGACGGCACAATCGGGGCGTGCTCGGCAACGGGCGATGGCGAGCACATCATCCGGGCGACCCTGGCCCGCACGGCAGTGGAATTACTGCGCAGCGGCAAAGACCCCGCACAAGCCGCTCGTACGGCTCTCGCTCGTCTCGCCCGACAGACACGGGGAGAGGCCGGTCTGATTCTGCTCGATCCCTTTGGCCGGAGTGGTATTGCCTACAATACGGAATCGATGGGGGTGGCGTTTCGGGCTGAGGGGCGGCTTGTGGTGCGAGTGTGATATGCGGAGCCTGCCTCTGGTATTTTCGTATGTACTAAGGATAAAATGCCCCGTCACACCGGGTGAACCCAACAAATCAGAAGAATAAATAAGGGAGGAAAGTATGGCAAAAGTCGATGGGAATTCACTGGTCGTCAAGTCGCTCAAAGACGAAGGCGTGGATACCGTGTTCTATATCACCGGTGGACCGATGGTCGATGTAGCCTCCAAATGTATTGAGATCGGATTCAACTCGGTCGATGTCCGCCACGAGCAAGGGGCTTCCATGGCCGCCCACGCCTATAGCCGGGTGCTGAGCAAGCCGGGAGTGTGCTTTGCCGCATCCGGTCCTGGCGTCACCAATCTAATCACCGGTGTCGGCAATGCGTATCTGGATGCCGTTCCGGTCGTTGCTCTGGGCGGGGCGAGTGCGATGTCCCAGGACGGCATGGGCGCGTTCCAGGAGATGGATCAGGTTGGCATGTTCAAGCCGATCACCAAAATGTCTGAGCGGGTCAAAGACGCACGGCGCATTCCGGAAATCATCAATAAAGCCTTTCGCGTGGCCACCAGTGGCCAGCCGGGTCCGGTCTACGTCGATCTGCCAGGCGATGTGCTCTACCGTGTGGTTGAAGAAGAAGAGGTCACGTTTCCCAAGCGCCCCCATCAGGTTCCGCGAGTAGCCGGTGATCCAGCCCTCGTGAGGAAGGCGGTCGCGCTGCTGAAGGCGGCCGAGCGACCCCTGGTGATCAGCGGAACCGGCGTCATCTGGTCGGGTGCAATGCAGGAACTCCAGAAGTTTGTGGAAACGACAGGCATTCCCTTTTACACCACCCCACAGGGGCGTGGCGTTATTCCTGAGGATCATGCCCTGAGCTTCCTGGGTGCGCGCAACCGGGCCTGGAAAGAGGCCGACATGGTGCTGATTGTAGGGACGCGCCTCAATTTCATTCTAGGGTTTGGGCAGGCGCCGCGTTTCGCAGCAGGTGTCAAAATGATCCAGGTCGATATCGCAGACGAAGAGATCGGCCGCAACCGCGCGGTTGATATCGGGATCGTGGGCGACGCCAAGGTGGTCTTACGCCAACTGACAGACGAGGCGAGCGACTCTTTCCGGGGGCGGGACGAACTGGCGTGGATCGATACGCTGCGCGGCCATGACCAACGCTCTCAGGAAAAGATGCAGGCCATCATGCAGGCGGACACCTCGCCCATGCATCCCCTCCGCTTGTGCAAAGAGGTTCGCGACTTTATGGACCGCGACGCCATTATTGTCGTCGACGGTCACGAGATTCTCAACTTTGCGCGGCAATCGGTCCCGACGAACGCTCCTGGCCACCGGGTCAACGCCGGCCCGAACGGCTGTATGGGTGTGGCCGTTCCGTTTGGCATGGGCGCAAAAGTGGCCAAACCGGACACGCAGGTCATTGTCCTCAGCGGAGACGGTTCGTTTGGTATGAACGGCATGGAAATCGACACCATGGTACGCAAGCACATCCCAGCCATTATCGTGATCAGCAATAACGGCGGCTGGGCCGGCGCAGGGGTGATGACAGCCGGACGCGACCTGGGCTTCAGCCGGTATGACGAGATGGCCAAAGTATTCGGGGCGCACGGTGAGTTTGTCGAAAGGCCGGATGACATTCGGCCCGCCCTCGAACGCGCCGCTGCCTCTGGTAAGCCGGCGGTGATCAATGTGATAACCGACCCCAACGCGCGGTCGTCGACACAATCGTTTGCTGCCTACCGGGCGATTTAAATCTCGGACGGAGCGGGCCGTTCCGGCCCGTCCCTGGTCTGCACCCCCGCCTGGGTGGTCTGCGCATGGCCGATATCGAAGAAATCCTGACCTTCTGGTTTGGCGAAGTCCGCGACGAGCCGTCCTCTTTCGAAGAATACGCACGGCGCTGGTTTGCTCAGAATGTGGACTTCGACCGAGAGATCGTCCAGCGTTTCCAGGCCGACTATGAGTTGGCCGCTCAAGGTCAACTCACCCACTGGACGGAGACGGCGCGGGGCGGATTAGCGCTTATCCTTGTTCTCGATCAGTTTCCTCGCAATATGTTTCGCAGCGACCCGCGTGCCTTTGCGACCGACCCGCTGGCACAGCAGATAGCGGAGCAAATGGTCGACGCGGAGCTTGATCAGCTGTTGCTTTTGGTCGAGCGCTATTTTGTGTACGTCCCGTTTATGCACAGCGAGAATCGGGCACACCAGCAACGCTCGGTGCTGCTCTTTCAGCAGTTGGCTGCACAACGGGCGTATTTTAATACCTCCTATGCGATCAGACATCAGGAAGTAATAGACCGCTTCGGCCGATTTCCCCACCGCAACAACATTTTAGGCCGGGCCTCGACGCCGGCGGAGTTAGAGTTTCTCGAGCAGCCCGGCTCCTCGTTCTAGGCGGTTGCCCGCTTCGACGACGTTGTCACACGGGGTGTAGCCTTTTCTCCGTAGGGTAGCTATCCTGCCTGTCCGGTATATACACCGTATCCCTAGACAGTCATCGTGAGGAGTTGAAACGCATGGGGGAAGCCATACACGCGATTGTTATCAACAGGGTTGAGGGAAAAATCTCGTCCGAGCTGAAAGAAATCGCCCTGGACGATTTGCCAGCCGGGGATGTGACCGTCAATGTCGCCTATTCCACGCTGAATTACAAAGACGGCTTGGCTGTCACCGGAACCACACCCATTGCGCGCACCTATCCTATCATTGGTGGGATCGACTTGGCCGGGACGGTCGAGTCTTCCGGTTCGCCAGCTTATCGGCCTGGCGATAGGGTCCTGATCACCGGCTGGGAACTCAGCATGACCCACGGTGGCGGCTATGCCCAGAAACAGCGGGTCAAATCCGAATGGCTGACGCGCGTACCCGATGCCTTCAGCCTCAAACAAGCCATGGCCGTGGGCACGGCTGGCTATACCGCGATGCTCTGCATCCTGGGCCTGGAGCGTATGGGTGTAACACCCGGAGAGAAAGCGGTCATTGTGACCGGTGCCGCAGGCGGTGTTGGCAGTATTGCGGTCGCGGTGCTGTCCAAGCTCGGCTATCCGGTGGCCGCGTCAACCGGGCGGCCGGAACTGAGCGACTATCTCACCGGTCTGGGCGCTTCGACTATTGTTGAACGGGCAGAACTCGCCGAGCCCTCGGGCCGTCCGCTGGACGCCGAGCGCTGGGCGGGCGGCGTCGATTCCGTGGGTGGACAGACCTTGGCTTCGATCTTACGGGGAATACGTTACGGTGGGGCGGTGGCGGCCTGTGGCCTGGCCGGCGGGGCTGATCTGCCGACCTCGGTCCTGCCGTTCATTTTGCGGAACGTCAGTTTGATTGGGGTGGACTCCGTGATGTGTCCCAATCCTAAACGGCAAACGGCTTGGGACCGCCTCGCCCAGGATCTGCCATTGGAAAAATTGGACGCCCTGACTGTGGTGGAACCCATGTCAAAAGTGTTGGAGCTCGCCCCGCAAATTTTGCGCGGACAGGTCCGTGGCCGCGTGGTCATTGATGTGAATGCCTGAGCTCGACGGGAAAAGGTAGGAACCTGGCCGTGACTGGTACGAACAACGGCAGTGCCGAAAAATACCTCGGTCTTCCAGCTCGTGACCTTCACTTTCCCACCGATCGCTCTATGGGAGAGATGTTCATTCGAGATGGCGTGCATCGCGCGGACGATTATGCCTTCTGGGAGCCGATTGGTCGGGCACAGGGATGTCTTACCGTTCCTGCGAGCAGAGAACTTCGGCTCAACGTCAACCCGCAGGCCTCCACCGACCTTTCACCGTTTCGTGCGATTCCCGCTCATGCCATCCAATACCTGCAACTCTCGGCCTCACGGGTGAATAACGAGAGCCTGGCCCATCTGGCCCATTTGACCGGGCTGCGTGTGCTGTGGTTGTACGACACACGGGTCAGCGACGCTGGCTTGGTACATTTGCAAAGCCTGAGCGGGCTGCGGGTGCTCAACCTGCGCAGCACCCTGGCCAGTCGCGGCGGCATAGACGCACTTCAGGCAAAGCTGCCTGAGTGCGAGTTCCGCCGACCGTGGTAATCTAGTGCCTGTTCACACTCATGTGGATGATTCTGCATGATGCTGGTCTCCTGGCTGTAGGGACCGCACGCAAGCTCACTACGACCGGAGCGCGCCTCATCTCCCGGTGCCGGGCGGCCATGTCCGTCTCTCCCATCGCCCCGTGCTCAACGCCCTCTGGTCGGTTGCCGCGCAGGGCGGCACAGGGCGCGGGTTGCCGGCCCGCTTTGGCACCTGGCCCCCCCCCCTCTCCCCCCGGCTGCCCCGCGGGTCGCAACCCGGGGGGCTCGCCCGGGTCTGCGCGCATTTGCCCCGGGAACCGAGCGGGCGCCTCACGCGGGCGGCCCGGTCGCTCGCCAGCCCCGTCGTCCAGGTCCCTCCCGCCGGCCCGGGGGCGCGCACACAACCGGTCCTCCATCCCTCGGCCGCTCCCGGGGCGGGTGGCCTCCCACGCTGCCTAGGGGTGCCGCGGACGATCGCCCGGCGCTCGCCTGCGCGCGCTCGCCCGGGCCCGCTCCCGCCGCCCCGGCGGGCCGCCAAGTGCTGCCTCGCCGGGGCCCGCCCCCCGCTCCTCCCGCGGTGCTGAGGGCCCGGGCGTCCGCGGGCGCCCAGACGCGGCCCTTGGCCGTGGCACTGGGGTATGCGCCCGTGGGGCCGCCGCGGCGGAGCCGGGTGAGCCCTTGGGTGTCTGCCCGGGAGCTGTCCACGCGGCGCAATGAAATCGCGCGGATATTGCGTCGATTGCAGGGATGCCGCCGCCCCTGCACGCGCTTCGGGCAACGCGACGTGCTCTTCCTCGGATGCAGCGTCTTCGCCCTCATCATCAATGCGTTGCGATAGGGTGAACAGGCCCTAGGGAACCTCTGATCAACCATTCAAAACTGTCTAAAAGCTCGATTTTTCCAGTGTGGCGCCCAAATCGGGGGAGAATCCCCCTCCCTCAATTGGCGGCTTCTGGTCGGGACGCCCAATCCCGCCGCCCTGGGCTCTCCGTGAGCAGCCTCCCTTGGCAAAGGAACCGGGGCGGGAAGGCCGAGAGTCCCGCCAAGCGGGTGGGGGGACTCTCCCGGCCCCGCTCCCTCCCCGGGTCAGCGCCAAACTGCCGCGTGATCGTTCGGCAGGGAGGCGCCCCTGTGGCGCGGCTGCGGGCCGTGGTCCGTGCAAGAACTTGCGCCTTGGCAGTCCGTGTCTTGCGCGGCCTCGGACGGACCGCTCTTGCCCATTGTCCCCCCTTGGCCGGGAGTTCGTCCCGCTGCTCGCCCCCCCCCCCCAGGGACCCCGCGGCCCCGGAGCAAGCCACTGTGCCTGGCCATGTAATCGGTGCACCGTCTGGGTGATCTCAGGGGCGGTGGCAGCCGGGGGGTCATGGTGTGGAGAACCCCCGAGGTCGCATCCCCACCAAGGTGCCTCTTCCTCCCATGGGGCCATGGGGTGCCTTTCCTGGGCTGGTGCCTCTCCGGGTCCCGCTGGCCCGCTGTGTTGGGGGGGCTGCGAGCAGGGGCGCATCGGCGAGAGTCCCTGCTCGCAACAGCCGGCCCTGACGGCCCAGGGGATGGTGCCCTGCTTCCAGGATCCCTCGGCCTAGAGGCGGGTGCTCCAGCAGAGGGCGGAAGGGCAAGCGGGGGGGGGGCAGCCGGGATTGCTTCGTTCCGGTGCCGGCCCGCAACACGGCGCAGGGCCGCGCGCTCGGGCCGCGCGCTCGGGCCGCGCCGGCTCGCTCAGGGTGGAGCACCGCGGCCCGCCGGGAACCCGTCACCTCGTTGGCAGCGAGCAGGGGCGACGCCCGGTGCCGGCCCGGGGGGAGGGGTTGGCACTTTGCTTCCCCAACTGGTTCCAGGGGAGCAGTTGATCCCTCCGGTCAAGCAACTGCTCCCGGCGTGTTTGACGCTTTTTATGGGGCTATGCTGCTTCGGAGAAACTGAGCTGATTCATAGGACTGTCTCCTGAAATGGATTTCCAGTGAGTGCCCGGCATTCTCGCATCTTGAAGGGGCTTCTTCAGAGATTTCCTGGGGTCCTGCCACCTCAACCATCTCCAGCACGCCCGTCCGGGTCTCTGAAGTGCACGAAGCGGGTGCTCTGGTCGAGAGGAGCGAGCAGGACAGGCTCGGAGATCAATTCGCCTCCGGACTCGCTCAGGGTTTGGACATCAGCCTCAAGATTCGGGGCGATGTCGAGCACTCCGAGCGATACCGAGGTGATACAGTTGTGGGTACGGCGGGGCGTCTTCTCGGGGCTTTTTCCATTCCAAGAGATCAATAAGCGGGGTGGTGGGTGATCCCTCCAACTGGAGCAGGATCCTCTGTACAAGATGCGGCGGCATGCCGGCCGCGGCCGGCCGCCTCTGGAGTGTTTTGCTCCGGCCCTTCCCGCCTGACCCTGAACCCGAGTCACTCGTAAAACTGACGCGAGCACTCATGGTTACGACCGTTGACATTGACGTGCATCATTCCCGAGAGGTGCATAGCGACTCTCCTCGCTCTCTCTATGGCGGATTCCGGGGACGATGGTCGAGGATCATTCTCGGAAACCACAGAGAGTTCCCGAGAGGAGAGGTCTCATTTGCCGGTATAGCCGGGGTTGGTGGGGTTATCGAGCCAGCCGCGCCGTTTCTCGTACGGTAGAGCGATATAGGTCTGCATGGCCAGCAGGCCGTCGTCGGACAGCATGGTCTCCAGAAAGGCCGAGCTTTCAATATCAAGCCCGGCGGCGAGGTGGGTATCGTTGCCGGCATAGACCGCATGTTTGGCGCGGGCAACGGCAATAGGTGGGAAGTTTGCAATCTCGTGGGCGATTTCCGTGGCGCGGACGAGCGCGTCGTCGGCCACTTCATGGACTAGGCCGAAATGGAGCGCGTCGTCGGGCGGGACCACGCGAGAGCGAATCACGAACTCAAGTGCGCGTCCGACCCCGATCAACCGTGACAGGCGCTGGGTGCCGCTGCCGCCAGGAAGAATACCGAGTTTGACTTCCGGAAACCCATACCGATAATCGCCTCTCTGGCCGATACGCAGGTCGCACGCCAAGCTCAGTTCAAACCCCCCGCCCATGGTGTCTCCGTTCATGGCAACGATGATGGCTTTGGGCAGGTCGCTCAAACCCTTCAGCATGGCATGATAGGCGGTAGTCAGCGAGGTGCCAGCCCGCCGCATGGCTTCCCGGTCCTTGGCTAAATCGACGAGTTCTTCCACGCTGTAGTGGGTAATGAACTTGCCCGCCATCGCGCCGGTCAAAACAACGGCCCGGGTAGCGGGGTCGCGCCAGTCCTCAATCAGCTTCCACAACTCCTGGGTGCCTTCCGCACAGAAATAATTCATCGGTGGGTTATGGTATTTTGCGATCACGACTCCGTCGCGCTGTTCAGTTTGCCAATAGTTCATGCCGGGCCCTCCTTCGTCTGTATGGATCTTTCTGATTGCATATGCGAGTCGTCACAGGGCGGCAAGGGCTGGTCTACATCGGGGAAACCTGCATCGGGGAAGAAGAAGCTCACCGGGCGATGGGCCCGTGTGCTGTATCAACGCGGACGCCTCTAATCTACGTGAGAGCCGGTGTTTACCGATCCGCCTTTCGGGATGTGATCGAGACCACCTTTTTCTCTGTGTCCTGAGCGGTTTCCCAGGCATCGTGCTGGGTGGCGCAGTGTATGAGCACCTTGGCCAGGGTGTCCTTATGCTCAGCGCCAGTAGCCTGACAGTCTCCGCAGGACCATTGCTCCTCTTTAATGTCGCCGATTTCTCCACCAATCACTTGTGGCATAGTCACCTCCTGTTCTTTCTCCTTCTTGTACCGCAAGAGCTACTGTCAGGTCCAGAGGTTGATCTCCTGGCAACACCATGGAACTCAAGACGCAGGGCCATACATAAGAGAGGAGACCGGAATAGGGACAACAGTTGTTCTGCTGGAAATACAAGTCAAACCCGAATGCGTGGAAAAGGTGAGAGACTATCTGAGAGAGGCCTTACCGGATACGCGGGGCTGCAACAGATACAAGAGTATTGATATCTGTGGCAATCCCGATGAGTCAACCAACTTGCATTCTACCAACTCTGGGATTCTCGCGAGCACTATCAGAAATATCTGAACTGGGGGCCGAGGGAGGCGATTTTGAGAATCTCAACTCAAATCTGGCTGGTCCGGCGAGCGTTCGGTATTACGACCGGATTGATGTGTAGAGCATCTTGCTCTGATTTGAATGCCGAGACGGGTCGACACAGCCGGCCTTTTTTCCACTCCATACGGAGACCAGCTTGTCTTCACACTAACTGATAGCAACTTCCGCTTATACCCGCTACAATCCGGCGGCTTTGAAACCAAAAGAAGGAGGCTCCATGACACAGAAACCGGCCATCGCTTTAGTCGCCGTTGCAGGACGAAGAAAACAGACCTTGGAAGTGGCGACCCAAATCGAAAAGGAGGGCTTCAGCGGCATTTACTGCCAGAGTGTCGGCGACTGTGTTGGCCTGTGTGAGGCCTTGGCCTTTGCCACCAGCGAGATTCCGTTCGGGACCAGCATTGCCAATATGTATACCCGCCATCCATATGATTTCGCCCAAACCGCGGCTTTTATTCATGAGGTCTCGGGCGGTCGCTTCCGGTTTGGCGTGGGGGTGAGTCACGGCCCGATGCTGAACCGCCTGAAGGTGAAGGCAGGTAAGCCGTTGGCCGATATGCGTCAATTTGTCTCTGACCTGCACGCCAGCGTTGGCCGAAAGGATGCGTTGCCGCCCATTGTCCTGGCCACTTTACGTAAGGCCATGGTCAAACTGTCGGCTGAGATTTCTCAAGGCGCGGTTTGGGCCAATGCGGCCCGGTCGCATATGGCCACATCGCTGAGCTTTCTACCACCGGAGAAAATGCAGGATGATGATTTTTTTGTTGGTAATATGATCCCAACCGTTATTTCGGACGATAAAGAAGCGGCCGCGAAAGTCCACCGGCGGACACTCAGCACCTATGTCCGCTTACCCAACTACCGACAGTACTGGATCGAAGCTGGCTATGAAGAAGAAATGCAGGCCATCCGGCAGGCCATAGTCCATAAGGAAGACGAGAAGATTCCGTCCCTCATGTCTGACCGCTGGCTGAGGCAGGTTACCCTGTACGGCAGTGTATCCGAGGTCAGGGCTGGCGTCGAAGCCTGGTATGATACCGGCCTCAAGACCCCCATTCTGGTACCATCATCAGCTAATGGCAACCAAATGGTCGCTTTGCAGGAAGTGCTTGCGGCGTTTCGGTAGGAGGGGAGCAGAACAAAGCGTCTCGGCCGCGGACACCCAACTTGGCCTGACATTGATCGAGCCCGGGACGAATGGACAGCGCTAATGCCGGGAAGCAGGCGGGCGAGACATCAGGGGGCTTCACTCCCCGCTGGATGCCCGGCACCCTCACGCTAGAGGCCCCCCTCCGATATGACTGAAGATTCAACTCTTGAGGGGAGAGATGGAATGTCATATCCGCTGGGAGCGCCCTCTCGAAGAAAACTATCGTGCCACTCCCGCCAAGATTGCCTTAATGTCTGCAAGTTCAATGAGTCAGCCAGTACATGCCTTCCACACGACACGAAGACTTCGAAGTGATCCCTGACCGGGCCGCCCGTTGGCAAGGTCCCATTACATAGATCCAATGAACTGCGGTACTCTGCAAACTCGGTTTTCCGCTTTTGGAAAATCGTCAACACCGATAGACATTGCCACGCAAGCTTGGTTGCGTACGTGAAATGCCACACTTTCCTCCTCATTCTCCGATACTGGGCACCTGCTTGAGGGATAAGGAGAATCGCCGTTACGCAGGCTCGGCAACGGACGGCTGTCGACTTGCGAATTTTTTGCCAGTGCTCTCGTACAATCCTGAGGACCGCCTCAAACGGTATACGGCGTGAGCGTCTGCTCCGGGAGAGGGCCAGTTTGGTATTCTCCCGAATCCGCTTGCTGACAGAGGCAAAGGACTCCTTGGGCCCGAGCCCCTGGATAGCAGCCAGCACGGCCAGCACTCACTCCGCCGCTGTTTGAGACAAAATTGAGCACAACGCCAACTCCGCGCTGGGACAGGCGGTCCCCGATCGATGGGCGAAATGGAATGTTGACCACCGGGACCATCAGTCTGGCCTGAATTCGGTCGACATTCTTGACGTGGATCACATCCGGGTGCGCGCCGGGCATGAGGATGTCAACCGGCAGTGTGAAGGGCCCGCGTCGAGAGAGGAGTCTCCCGCCTCGACACTGACGGACGGCCTCATCTCCAGATGCTTGGCGGCGGTCCAAAAGCCGCCCGACACCCGGACCCCGTGCATACCGGGTGCCGGCCAGCGTTGAGACGGCCACGACGCGGATCCCGGCACGGGCAAAAAACGCGCCACCCCGCTGCCAACCTTGCCGAACCCCGCCGATGGCAACTAGCGCGTCCTGTATGGGCCGTTGACATGCTTTGGCCGCCACCAGGGCTGAATCAACCATGCCAAAGCCCGTCAACTGGTTGGCAGCCCTTCAAAATGTCCGGTCCGTAACCTGCTATAGCAACACAGCCCCGCTGCATGCGGCAAGGGCAGAAAGTCTTCGTCTGATGTCCCCATGTTCGTGCCAGGATAATAGGTCTGTTTTGCGTACAGGGGCTGAGGAGCCTAGGCTCAGGTTCTCTAAATTTCTTGTCACTGGGTGTTTCATGTGTTTAATGACGCCAAGTAGAGAAGGAGCCTGTCCTGGCGGGGCCCCCTTGCTGCCGATCGGCAGCAAGGGGGCCCCGTCTCCGTCCCGTGCGGCCGACCACGGGATGCGGGGGGGCCGCGCCCGCAGGCTCCGGCCCCGTACAAGACTCTGTCCAATCGGTTCGTGCGCGGGAGCTGGGCGGGGGTGTTTGCACGCCTTTGTGCGCCGTGCCCCCGGCACCCCGTCCGGCGGCCCGCCGGCTCATAAAGGGGTGCTCTCGCGCCGGCTCGGCCGCCCATGGGATAGGCTCCCTGCCAAGCGGCCTGCGGTCTGCGCCGCCGCTGGCCCCCCCCTCATCCGGCTGCTCCCCGCCGGTCAGGTCCGCGCCTGTCGCGGCGCCGAGGCCCGGGCGCCCGGCCCCGGCTCGCCGCCCAGGGTTCTGCCCGCGCCCGCTTCCGCCGCCTTCTGGCCGGGCGCGGCCACCGCAGGAACCCGGTCGACTCCAACACCGCCCTCTCCAAGCGGCGCCCCCGCATCGCGCACCTGTGCGGCCGCCCCACGGAAGGGCGCCGCCTCGCCCGGAGAGACGACCGCTGCGCCCACCCCTGCTTCCGCGCCCTCTGCCTCGCTGCTCCCGGAATCTGCTGGGTATGAGTCCTGAGCCTAGAAACTCGTCTAGGACCGCCCTCCGTTCCTGGGATCGCCTGGCCATACCAGATGCTGGCCTTTGCGCCGCCAGTTGGGAATTCGAGCATCAAACATTTATCCGTCAGGGCCCGGGCCAGACGGCTCATCTCTCTACCTGCGCAGAGGGCAATGGGACAGATGAAGATAACGCCGAGGGTCCCCCCTTATCGTGCCGAATGGTATAGTGCGCCAACACACAGATGGGAGAGGGGAGTCTCATGTCAAAAACAAACGGGACACATAATTTTTTTGAGAACGTGAACCGGAGTTTCGATAGAGCGGCTCGCTTCCTGACCTATCCAGAGGGCCTGCTCACGCAGATACGTACCTGCAACAGTGTGTATCTGGTGCAGTTCCCCATAAAAGCGCAGTACGGCTACGAAGTGATCTCCGGCTGGCGGGTGCAGCACAGCCACCACAAAGTCCCCTGTAAGGGCGGTATTCGGTACGCCCCAGAGGTGAGTGAACAGGAGGTCGAGGCGCTAGCTGCCTTGATGACATATAAATGCGCTCTGGTTGACCTGCCGTTCGGGGGCGCAAAGGGCGGAGTCCAAATCGACCCCAACCGGTATACGATCGACGAAATCGAGCGGATCACGCGCCGTTATACGGCCGAGCTGATCAAGAAGAATTTCCTTGGTCCCGGCATTGATGTCCCGGCCCCCGATTATGGCACCAGCGCCCGTGAGATGGCCTGGATCTTTGATACCTATGCCTCGTTTCATCCGGGCCAGATTGATGCCGCAGCCTGTGTGACTGGAAAACCTGTCACCCAGGGAGGGGTACAGGGGCGAGTCGAGGCAACCGGCCGCGGGGTCTATTTCGGGCTGCGTGAAGTGTGCGGGAACGCCGATGATATGAAACGGATCGGCTTGAGCCCAGGCCTAGAGGACAAGGCGGTCATTGTTCAGGGACTCGGCAAAGTGGGCTACCATGCGGCGAAATTCTGCCAGGAGGGAGGCTGCCGTATTGTCGGCCTCGCCGAGTATGAGGGCGGGATTTATAACCCTCGGGGCCTCGACGTTGAGGCGGTGTTCGCCCACCGGCGAGAGACGCAATCCATTCTTGATTTCCCGGGGGCGGAGAATATCCCGCACTCTTCAGACACCTTGGAGCGAGAATGTGACATCCTGATCCCCGCCGCGCTCGAAAACCAAATCACCGAGACCAGTGCTCCCTGCATCCAGGCTAGGATCATTGCCGAGGCCGCTAACGGCCCGGTAGCCGCCGAGGCCGAGGACATACTATCGGCTAGGGGCGTGTTGATCATCCCCGATGTGTATCTGAATGCCGGGGGGGTGACGGTCTCGTATTTCGAGTGGCTGAAAAATTTGTCTCACGTCCAGCTCGGTCGCATGGGCAAGCGCTTTGAGCAGTCGGCCTTTGATAAAATTCTCCACACGGTTGAACACCTGACGGACAAGTGGCTCCCGGAGGCGGACCGCCGATCGATTATACAGGGCGCAGACGAAATTGATCTGGTGAATTCGGCGCTGGAGGAAACCATGATTACCGCCTACCACCGGATCCACGAAGAGTGGAAAGGAGACCGCCGGGTGCCCGACTTACGCACGGCAGCCTTTATTAGTGCGGTGAAAAAAATTGCCGTCTCGTACATGGAACTCGGCATTTTTCCCTAAACAGCCGGCTCGTCAACCGCAGTGCCGGGTGTCTACACCGCTTACGGTCCGGCTGAAGCGCATCTGGTCAAAGATCTGCTCGAAGCCGAAGGCCCCGCAGCCGTTGGCGTGAAGCAGCGGCCGACGAAGGTCGCTTTGCCAACCCCTTGGTCTCCATTCGGGTGGGCTTTGTGACGGCCAGCATCCGGGGGCCGTTTGCACGCATTCCTGATATTGCGCTCCGCCTTCCTCGCCTTGATGTCTTACCGGGATCTTCCGGGCGCCATCTCAAATACCTGCGGGCGGATTTCGGCTGTGCCCTCAGTGACATAGCGAAGCGGTGACATCGTTGATGCTCAGGCTCATAGGGGCGTTGCGGGCCCAGTTTTTATATTTGGTACGCTCGGTGATAATGGAGCTGCGCGCCTGTTCGCCTCCCACACCAACCAGATTGGAATCAACTGGGGAGTCCCATCCACTCGCATCTAACGGGAAGGGCCGAGAGCAACCGGAGTGCTCCACTACGCGGCAGAATAGCTGCCTAGGCGACGCCCTTGCGCCATATGGTTGCCAGCCAGGGTTGTTGCTGGCGCGGTTTTCCGGGCGGACGGTAATAATGCGTGACTTCCTGAAATTTTGCCTTTGTGAGAAATTGTCGCCAAGTCTCAAACGTGTAGAAGCTGCCGTAGCGATGATCCTGCAAGCCCTCCTGGTCACGACCGTGCGGGTTTGAACTGAAGAGAACCCCGTCTGGTTTGAGTGTATGCCAAAGCTGAGCCAGGACACGTGGTAACTCTTGGCTCGGAATATGAAAGAGGGAGGCGTTGGCAAAAATGCCGTCAAAGCGCTCCGGTGGTAATCTCAAATCGAGAAAATCCTGATGCCACACCTCGCAGCCTGTCCGTTGTCTGGCCATGGCAACAAAGCGTTCCGCGCCGTCCAGTCCAACGGCTTCGTGGCCCAGGGCGCGGAAGGCAGCCAGGTCGCGGCCTGGGCCGCAGCCGAAGTCGAGAATGGTATACGGCCCGTCCCCCGCGACATGACCGAGCAGGGCTGTCCGGTTCTGACTGACGTCATGGTCCTGTGTCCCGCGCCAGAACTCCTCTGCAAACCGCTCATAGAAAGCGAGAGTCGTACGAGCGGCCTGCCGGGGCGCTCCGGGGTTCAGCCGGACCAGGGGGGGCATGGTTTTCTCTCGGGTCGAGTCGTTTTGGGAGCACGGGTCTCTGTGTTCCGCTCGAAGCATTCCGACATACACATCTCCTCCCAATTCTTGGTAGCACAGGTCTCTGCGTTTTGTCTCGGCCTTGGCCGTCTGGGGTCACCGCCCGCTTGTGAGGGATTTCTTTTCGCCCGCCTTTTTGACACAATGCGCTCCGGCCTCAGGGACACGTTATGCCGCATATTATTGGTACGGCCGGACATATTGACCACGGCAAGACCTCATTACTCAAGGCTCTGACCGGACATGATACTGACCGACTCAAAGAGGAAAAGGAGCGGGGCATCTCTATTGATCTTGGCTTCGCTTATCTGGATCTGCCGGGCGGGGAGCGGGTCGGCATTGTTGATGTGCCCGGTCACGAGCGCTTTATCCGCAATATGCTGGCCGGTGCCCAAGGTATAGACCTCGTGCTGTTTACCGTTGCCGCAGACGATGGCGTGATGCCCCAGACCGAGGAACACTTTGATTTTCTCCACCTGCTCGGCGTCCAAAAGGGCCTCTTCGTGATTACCAAAGTCGATATGGTCGGCCCCGAGCGGATTGAAGAGGTCCGAGAGGAAATCGAGATTCTGACGATTGACACTGCTTTTGAAGACGCGCCCATCCTGCCGGTCTCGTCGGTAACCGGACAGGGACTAGACGGGCTGCAACAGGAGATTGCGCGCGAGCTCGAGACCTATAGCCGGCCTTCTCGGTCCGGCTATTTTCGGCTGCCGGTCGATCGGGTCTTTACCCTCAAAGGGCACGGGGTTGTTGTGACCGGGACCGCACTGGCCGGAACAGTCGGCGAAGGTGAGACGGTTCGGGTGCTTCCGACACAGAGCGAAGCGCGAGTGCGTTCGCTCCAAGTCCACGGAGAGGATCTGTCCGAAGCGCATTGGGGACAGCGGGTTGCGCTAAATCTGGCCGGACTGGATAAGGCGGATGTGGCTCGTGGCCATGTCGTATGTCACCCCAAAGTCAGTATGACGACCACCCGTTTTGATGCCAGCGTCGAAATTCGGCCGAGTGCGGGCCGCGAAGTTGTGAACCACGAGCGGGTGCGCATTCATCTGGGGACGGCCGAAGTCATTGGAAAAATCATCTTGCTCGGCGGGCGGGAGGTCTTGCCGCCGAAATCGACGGCCCTGTGTCAGCTTGTTACCCAGGATCCCTTGGTTGCCCTGCGCGGGGATCACTTCGTGCTACGAAATCAAACCGCGCAAGGAACCTTAGGGGGCGGAGTGGTCGTGAACCCTTTTGCCCAACGCCACCGTAAGGCGGAAACCCAAGTCCTGGAACACTTGCAGGCTCTGCGAACAACGGACCTGCGTGAAGCCTGCCACGCCTATCTGGAAGTCTGCCCGCAGTTTGC
Source organism: uncultured Binatia bacterium (SeqCode) (assembly GCA_965116085.1). Lineage (GTDB taxonomy): Bacteria > Desulfobacterota > Binatia > Bin18 > Bin18 > Bin18. Next base: position 182,204 of record OZ220487.1, on the reverse strand, counting down.
CGTCCGGCTGGACGAGATTTACCATGGGGTGAACACGCGGGAAGAGGAAATTACAACCTTGCTTGCAAACGATGAAGCGATTCTGCCTCTCCCCGATGCCCAGCACCCCGAAGCCTATTCCAGTGCGACAAAATGGCGGCGGCTGGTCGCTGCCGTCGAAAAGATGCTGGAGGTGTTTCACGCCCAGACCCCGCTGGCTCAGGGGAGGGACATGGAGTCGGTGCGGAGCCAATTGCCGTTTAACCTGACCCCCAAGATCTTTCGGGCTGTCGCCGAGCGGCTGATTGCGGAGGGGGTCGTCGCTCGCCACGAGAGCTTGCTGCGTCTGCCCTCCCACGCTGTCTCGTTGAGTCAAGAAGAGCAGACTATCGCCGCTCGGCTCGAACGTCTCGTGCAGGACGGACAATTCACCCCCCCGGACACGAAGGGGCTGGGGGAATTACTGCGACTTCCTCGTAAACGGTTGAACGATCTCTTGGCGGTGCTTGAGTCACGGGGGGTGCTGGTCAAAATCACACCGGATTTTTACATCAGCGGAACAGTGCTGGGCCTGGCCCAAAAGGGCCTGACTGACTATGTGGCGACTCACGGAGAGATTACCGCGGCCATATTCCGCGATTTGCTCGGCATCAGTCGCAAAACTGCCATCCCCCTGCTGGAATACTTCGACCGCAACGGCCTCACGGTCCGAGTCGGTGATGTCCGCAAGCTACGGAAAACCTAGGAGAAAACGACCGATTGGGCTGTTGTATATGGAATGAATGGGCTCTCGAATGAGGGTGCTTGAGGGAGGGGGAATGCCATGGCCGCAAATTCCTCCACCGCCATGGCATTCCAGTAAGCAAGAAGGCCCGTTCAAGGGCCCGTACCCCAATCGGGGCCTATCCACCACTTCCACCACCTCCACACGCCCTCAGGATAAACGAATAACAATCATATCTCAAGTGCTGGATCATATTTTCATCCTAACCAGTGATGAAGAAAGAAAAAATAGATATTCTTTTATGATGGAAACCCCGCTAGGCCGCGCGAACGGTCGGTGTTGAATCAATAATCCGGTAGCTTTCGTGCGATACGAACTTTTTCTGAGTCTGCGTTACCTGCGAGCCAGACGGCATGAGGCGTTTATCTCGTTAATCACCATGATCTCCATGGCCGGAGTCATGATTGGCGTGATGACGCTGAACATCGTCCTGGCGGTCATGACGGGATTTGAGGAAGATTTACGAGACCGCATTCTGGGTTTTAATCCGCACATCGTGATTTCCAGCTTGCAGGGTTTTGTGGACGGATATGCGGAGGTGGTTGACGCGGTGAGCCAAGTGCCCGATGTGGTTGCCGTAGCGCCGTTTGTCTACGGTCAGGTGATGGTCAGTGCGGGGCAGGGTGTGGCTGGCTCGCTTGTGCGCGGCGTAGACCCCTCGTTGGCCAGTGCGGTGGTCGATATCGGTGCACATCTGTCTTTTGGGGACGTTGACCAACTCGGCCAACAACAGGAACTGACGTTCCAGACTGAGGAGACAGTTCAAACGGTTCAGCTCTCCGGTGTGCTCGTCGGGCATGAGTTGGCGCGTCAGCTTGGCGTCTTTGTGGGCGACCCGATCAATATCATTTCTCCACTGAGCACCACCCCGAGTCCCCTTGGCGTTGTTCCCAAGGTGAAACGTTTTGTGATTGTCGGGGTGTTCGATGCGGGCATGTTTGAATACGATAGCGCCCTAATCTATATGTCGCTCGCCGACGCGCGACAGTTCTTTACTCTCGGTGGGCAGGTGACTGGCGTTGAGGTGAAGATTCGCGACGTATACCAAGCCCAAACAGTCGCTCGCGAGTTGGAGCGTGTGTTGGGATTCCCCTATACGGCCCGAGACTGGACAGAGGTGAACAGCAATATTTTTGCTGCGCTGAAACTTGAGAAGGTTGTCTACTTTATCGTACTCCTGCTCATCGTCCTGGTCGCTGCGTTCAATATTATTGCCACGCTGATCATGGTGGTCATGGAAAAACGTAAGGATATTGCGGTGTTGAAGTCCATGGGGGCAACGGGCAATGCCGTCAGTCGTGTCTTCATCTATAAAGGGCTCATCATCGGCGTTGCCGGGACGCTTATGGGGACACTGCTGGGTTGGATCGGCTGTTGGTTGTTGGACCGCTATGAGTTCATCGAACTTCCGAAAGATGTTTTCTATGTTTCGACCCTGCCGGTGAAAATATATATGGAGAATTTCTTCATTGTTGGAGTTGCGTCGATGATGATCTGTTTGCTTGCCACCATCTATCCTGCCCGTCAGGCCGCGCGATTGGCGCCGGTCGAGGTCATTCGCTACGAGTAAGGAACGGACCGCTGAGAGATGGCATATCTCCTCCAGGCAACGCATCTCAGCAAACAGTACGGAGAGGGTGAGCACGCGGTCCGTATACTTGAAAAACTGGACCTCACCCTGCGGCCGGCAGAACGGACTGCGATTATTGGGGAATCTGGAGTGGGGAAGAGTACATTGCTGCATGTGCTAGGTACGCTCGACCGTCCCACCTCAGGATATGTCACGCTTGACGGTCAGGATCTGTTCAGCCTGCCCGAAGGGGAACTCGCCACCTTGCGCAACCGAGAGATTGGATTTGTCTTTCAGCTGCATCATCTCCTGCCGGATTTTACCGCCCTTGAGAATGTGATGATGCCAGGATTGATCGCTGGACTGAGCCAGAAGGAGGCCCGGACCCGTGCTGCCGAGATACTGGAGCGGGTCGGTCTGTCTGCCCGCCTGAGCCACCGACCAGGGGAATTATCCGGGGGAGAGCAGCAACGGGTAGCGGTTGCGCGTGCCTTGGTCCTGAAGCCCCGCCTAGTACTGGCCGATGAGCCGACCGGCAATCTTGACCCCGAGACCGGCGAGGGAGTGCTGCGCTTATTGCTCGCGCTAAATCAGGCCATGGGCGTAGCCATGGTTGTTGCCACCCATAGCGAAAGACTCGCCGCAGCAATGGACCGGACACTGCACCTCAAACATGGAATACTCACCGAGGTGGGTCGAGGAGACGGAACATCTTGACCGGAGCTAGGGCAGGGATATGTGTAGAGGGGAGCTGCGGTTAGGGTGCCTTACTAGGCGAAACTAGGCGAAAATTCGACTATTTGCCCCTTCCCCGGTGTCTTTCAGGAGAGAGGATGGTACTGTCCTCATCCGACATCGCACTGTCCAACTCACTGAGTTCAGTATTTTTTCCAAGGGCCCAAAAGCGTGGAACTGCCTCGTTAGGACAGGGCCGAGGGGGGCTCTGCCTTTACAAGGTGAGGGGACTTTGGTAGGGGGAGGGGCGGTCTCAAAGGCAGACACGACACGCATGGCTCGCTCATTTCTCGTAATCACCAGCATATGTCTGTTCATCGGCTCCGGGCTTCTGGGGATTGCATCCCCTGCCTGGACTGACGACGCAGAACTCTCGGAGGAGTACATTCCCGGCACTCTTCCCGACGATGTCTTTGAAGCGGATGAATTCGAGGCCGAGACGTTGCTTGAGGAAAAGACAAGTGGAGACGGAGACGCATCGGACGCAGCAGTGGTCGAAGCAGATGGACCAGAAGACGGCGCATTCGAGTCAGTTCAGCCCGGAGAGCCGTCCGATATGGTCGATACAATTGTGATTGGTGGCAACGACCGTGTCGAGGAAGAGGCGATCCGCATTCGGACCTCTGCGCTGCCTGGCCTCGCGTTGAATCGGGAGATGGTCGATGCCGATATTCGGTCCATTTACGACATGGGTTTCTTCCATAATGTGGAAGCGCGTTTTGAGCGGGAAGACGGGCGTAACGTCTTGACATATCGGGTCAGTGAGCGACCACTCATTCGCGAAGTCCACTTCGAAGGGAACAAGCAACTCGATAAAGAAGCGCTTGAGGTCGCGCTGAAAATTCATCCCCGTACCATTCTCAACCCCGTTCGCATCAGGCGGGGGATAGAAGACGCCAAAAAAGCCTATGAAGAAAAAGGGTATCTAGACACCGATATCTCATATCGGGCCGAGCAGGTCGGGCCGGGAGAAACCGCCGTGACTTTCACGATTGAGGAACGGAAGCCGACCGGTATTGCCCAAATCCATTTTGAGGGGAATGAGTCGTTTGAAGACGCCCGGCTGCAATCCATTATGGCGACCCGCAAGAAGAACTTCTTATCGCGCTTCACGAGTATCGGGACGCTCAACCGAGAAGCGCTCAAGACGGACACGGAGCGAGTTACCGCCTATTACTACGACAATGGCTATATCAACGTCAAAGTCGATGAACCGAAGATCGAACGCCATGATGATGGGGTGCATGTCACCATTCGGATTGATGAGGGCGAGCAATACACCATTGGCGAGGTGCACATCGTTGGCGACTTCCCCGGGAGTGAAGACCAAGCCTTGCGGAGGGTCGCCCTGGAAGAAGGCGAGGTCTTTAAGGCCAGCAATCTGCGAGAAGACGTCTTTCGGTTAACCGGCTATTTCAGCAACCACGGCTTTGCTTTTGTGAACGTCGAGCCGGAAACCCGGGTCGAGCAGGACGATAGCGTTGTCAACATCTCCTACCGGGTTGATCAGGGGCCGGAGGTCTATATCGACCGGATTGATATCGCAGGCAATACCAAGACGCGTGACAAAGTCATTCGGCGAGAATTACGCATTGCCGAGCAGAGCAAGTTCAATGCCACCGGTATAGAGCATAGCCGCGCCCGGGTGCAGCGACTCGGGTTTTTCCAGGATGTGAACATTGCGACGCGCCGGGGCGCACGGAGCGATTTGCTCAATGTGTTGGTCGATGTCAAAGAGGCCCAAACCGGAGCCTTCAGTATTGGGGCCGGATTTAATACCGCAACCAGTCTCGTTGGCTCTGCCCGTATTCAGGAAAGCAATCTCTTTGGCTATGGCCAGCAGTTCGTGATCAGCGGCAATATGGGCAGCCGGTACCGGAACTCCACCGTCAGTTGGACCGACCCCTATTTTTTGGACACTCATCTGACCCTTGGGGTGGAAGTCTTTGACTGGCGCTTTGCGTTCGAGGATTTCGACCGCGGCGGGACGGGCGGCGGGACACGGTTCTTCTACCCCATTGATGAGCTGGGGCTTAAGACCCTGTGGGGCTTCCCCCTACGGGATGTGGATATTGGTATGCAATACCAGTGGGAAAAGTCCAAGATCAACAATTTTGAGCCGATCGCCCCCGATGCGATCCGGGCTGAAAAGGGGGCTCAAACTACGAGTAGAATCACGCCAACCTTTCGGCGCAATACCCTCAACCACCTCATGGATCCGACCGCCGGCTCCTATCAACAAATCTCTTTTAGTCAGGCTGGTCTCGGGGGAGATGCGACGTATAGCAAGGCGGAAATTCAGGCCCAGTTCTTCTTCCCGGTCTATCGCAACCCGCGTTTCGGGCAATTGATTTGGATGTCGAATAACTTCTTTGGGTACGGAGTGGGTGACATTGATTTTACGGACGAACCCGCTATCGGCGGGAAGGCTGAAAAAATCCTGGAGAACGACCTCCCGCTGTTTGACCGCTATTTCCCCGGTGGACTGCACTCTATCCGGGGGTTTGGCGAACGGAGTTTGGGGCCGCGTCAGCCTGTGACGGTATTGATTAATGACAGAGAGGCGCCCAGCGGGATACGCGCAGAAACGTATCATCGGCCGATCGGTGGCAGCCAACAACTGACGTTTCAGAATGAGTTGCGCTTTCCCATTGTGAAGCAGCTGAATCTGCAGGGCGCAGTCTTTAACGATATCGGCAATGCCTTCACGGCCCAACAGGGTATTGACCTTGGAGATTTGCGCTACTCGGTCGGGGCCGGAATCCGCTGGAAGTCGCCGTTCGGACCCATCCGAATCGACCTGGCCAAGGCGCTCAACGCAAAAAAGAACGAGCGGACCAGCAATATTCACTTTTCGTTCGGTGGCGCAACTGGTGGGATTGGCGGTGGACGAGGCCGGTATGGCGGGTTTTATTAGTCTGGAGGTGTGACCCGCATTTCCGTGTGTCCGTCTCTAACGCCCAGGGAGAGGGAGACGTTTGGATCAAGTACGCTGAAAAATGGAGAGAGATATGTACTGGAAAAAGATCGCCTGTGTCGCTGTGAGTCTTGGTTTTCTCCTTTTCCCCTCAAGCGGTGAGGGGGCCGACGCCATCAAAGTTGGCTATGTAGACCTTCAGGTCGCGCTGAATACGTCGAGCGCCGGGAAAAAGGCCAAAGACAGCTTCAAGGCCGAAGTGGAACGGATGGAACGAAGGCTTGAAAAGCGCCGGGAAAAAGTCGAAAAGCTCAAGGAGGAACTTGAGAAAAAAGCCCTCTTACTCCGGGACGACGAACGGATCGCATTGCAGCGCGACTACCGCCAGGAACTGCGGGACTTTGAACGGCTGTATAAAGACTCCCAGGAGGAGCTCAAGATCAGAGACCGAGAATTGACCGCGCGTATCCTGGTGGAACTCCGCCAAGTCGTCAACGATCTCGGAGAGCAGGGGAGTTATTCAGTTATTCTCGAAGGGAATAACACGGTTGTGCTGTACGGCTCAAAAAGCATTGACCTGACTGAGTCGGTCATTAAAGCCTATAATAGAAAGGGCACCAAGATCTCTTTTAAGAACTAAGGGACGGCTGCGCGCTCACCGCCACATGGATCACCCCACTATCGCTACTGTCCTCCCCCATCGCTACCCGTTCCTCCTCGTTGACCGGGTGGTCGAAATCTCAGCCGGTCAGCGTATCGTTGCGCTCAAAAACGTGACGATCAACGAGCCTTTTTTTGTCGGGCACTTCCCCGCTCACCCGCTTATGCCTGGCGTGCTCATCTGCGAAGCTGTCGTGCAGGCCGGTGGCATTCTGGCGCAGGCGTCTGTTGATCCTTCCGCGGAGACCGCTGCTCCTGCCGAGTTGCCCGTCCAGTCGCCCCACCGGATTGCAATGTTGACCGGGCTTGATCGCGTTCGCTTTCGACGCCAAGTTGTCCCTGGGGATCAACTGCTTATGGAAGCAGCAATCCTGCGCCGCCGCGGTACGTTCTGGAAAATGCAGGGGACCGCTCGGGTTGACGGCCAAGTCGCGGCGGAACTCGAATTCACTGTTGTTGATGTGGACTCGGAAAGCGAGACGTAAGCGTGAGTACCGAGACCGTGGTCCATCCGTCGGCGGTCATAGCGCCTGGAGCGGAGCTTGATCACGGGGTCCAAGTCGGACCCTATGCGGTGATTGGCCCGCAAGTTCGTATTGGCCGAGATTCTAGTATCGGGCCGCATAGCGTGATTGAGGGGCGCACGACGATTGGTCGTGAGAACGCCATTTTTCAATTTGCGAGTGTCGGGGCCCCCCCGCAGGATAAGAAATATCAGGGGGAGGACAGCAGCCTCATCATCGGGGACCGCAATACCATACGTGAATTCGCTACATTAAACATCGGCACCACCGGGGGCGGGATGGTAACACGGATCGGGAATGATAATCTCTTCATGGTCTCCTCCCATGTGGGGCACGACTGTCAGATTGGAAACAATGCGATTCTGGCGAACTGTGCAACCCTGGCTGGACACGTCGTACTCGAAAATTATGTTGGCGTGGGTGGGCTGGCTGCTATCCATCAGTTTACACGTATCGGGGAGTCGGCTTACCTTGGTGGGGGGGCAATGGTCTCTCTCGATGTACCGCCGTACTGCGTGGCCCAGGGAGATCGGGCCCGTTTATTTGGTCTGAATCTTATCGGGCTCAAACGACGCGGATTCGGCGAGGGACAACTGAGCGCACTCAAAAAAGTCTATCGGACGTTTTTTGCTGAGGGACTGACACTCAAGGAGGCGACCGACCGCACTCGACAGGAACAGGCGGCCTCGCCCGAGGCCGTCCATGTGGCGGAGTTCATTGCCAGCTCACAGCGAGGCATCTGTCGTCCGCGACGGAATGCCAGCCAGGAGGGTGAGGATGATCTTGGCTAATCGTGTGGTGGCCGTATAGCGAGCGTCCCCCCCCCCTATGGCTCGTCTCGGTCTCATTGCAGGGAATGGACAGTTCCCACTTATCTTCTGCGCGGCGGCCCGCTCAGAAGGTGTCGAGGTCGTTGCGGTCGCGCACCAAGGAGAAACCCCGCAGACCATCAGCGACCACGCTTCTCACGTCACCTGGGTGCGGGTTGGAGAACTCGGAAAAATCGTCTCCACCTTCCACGAGGCCGGAGTGACGCAGGCCGTTATGGCCGGGGGCATCTATAAGACCGGTGCCATGACGCGGGTGCAGCCTGATGCGCGGGGGCTGGCCTTCATCGGGAAACTGCCGAGTCTGAAGGACGATGTGATCCTGCGAGGGGTGGCCCAGGAACTTGAAGACGAGGGCATCACGATTGTTGAATCTACCCGCTTCCTGTCATCCCTCGTGCCCCAGGAGGGGATACTGACCCGCGCCGAGCCAGCCGCGCAGCAGTGGCAGGACATCCGGCTTGGCGTCGCGGTAGCAAAAGAGATCGGCCGCTGGGATATCGGGCAGAGCGTTGTCGTCAAGCGGGGCACGGTTCTGGCTGTTGAAGGCGTTGAAGGCACAAACGCCGCCATCCGGCGTGGTGGTACATTGGGGGGGGAGGGGGGTATTGTGGTGAAAGTCAGCAAGCCTCAGCAGGATCTACGGTTTGACGTTCCAGCCGTTGGGCCCGATACCATCACGGTCATGCACGAGGTCAAGGCCGCCGTTTTGGCCATAGAAGCTGACAAGACGCTTATGATAGAGCGCTCGGCGCTGCTGGAGCGTGCCCAAGCCGCCGGGGTTCGAGTGGTCGCGGTGGGAGCACAAGCCGTGGAAGGGGTAACTGGATAAATGATGAATAAACAAGGTGCCATACTGTCTAGCATTGTTTCCCTTCTCCTGATCGGAGGGGTGGTACGCACGGCCTGGGCTGGGATCGAGGCGGTATTGGAGAGCCCGGGCAATAATCAGATCGTCAGTGGCGTCCGGCTTATTTCCGGTTGGGCGTTCGCGGTCTCTGACGATCCCGGCAAGCCGGTTGCACTGCCCGTTACCATCCAACTCTTCGTCGATGGCCAGCCTTACGGTGAGATCCCCTGTTGTGCTGATCGAAGAGACGTGCAAGAAGCGCATGGCGAGCACACGCGCAAAAGCGGTTTCGGGCAGGTGTTTAATTTCAGTGAACTCAGCGGCATCGGAGAAGACTCGGAGGAGAGGGCTGAGCAGGATCAAGCCAAGGGACAACACACGGTTCGCATTACGATATCCGCCGAGGGCATTGCAAGTAAAACCCTTGAGCACACAGTGACTGTGGTCCGACCGGCTGGCTATAGATTCCTTGAGCGTCAGAGATTGAGTGGTTCCACCGCCCCCGAGATTGACACCGAAGCTCAGGAGATCATGGTCCAGAATGTCACTTTTCATGATAAGCACAGCAACGCGACGGCGTCCGGCGAACTCTGGCTGGCTTGGCAGGAAAATATCCAGCAGTTAGCCGTGGTCGGCTCACGTATACTGGAGACAGGAGAGACCGAGGACGATGAGGACAAGACGGCAGCGGGCGAGGATAGTCATAAAATCACCGCAGCCTTTGAAAATCCGCCGCCATTGACGGAAGAGGCGATGGTGACGCAGATCACGGCAGGGGGGATCGGGATGGTTTCCGGCTGGGCGTTTACGAGAAATCCCGACGCCGAAATTGATCGCGTCTCACTGCGGGTGGACGGTGTCGCCTCACCCACAGTTGGCGAGGAAATTCCATGCTGCTCGGACCGGCCTGATGTCAGTGAAGCTTTCCCAGCAGTGGCGCCCCGGAACAGCGGATTTGGCAGTCCCATCAATTTTAATTTGATTCCCAGCGGCGCGCGTACCATTGGCGTTGAAATCCAGGACACTGCGGACCCGGCTGAGGTGCGTATTTTCGATCACGAAGTCTCCGTGGTCCGCCTGGGCGATGCCGAGTTTCTCGACGAGTTTAAGCTAACCGAAGAGAGCAGTGTCGCCGTGACAGGCGCGTTATTGACCCTTCAAGATGTCGAGATCAAAGCCAAGCACGAGACCATGACGGTGGATGCCGGATTTGTCTGGAACGCCAGTTGCCAGTGTTTTCTCCCCTGGCCGCTATGTGGAAACGGTGGGCGAGACGTTGGGGAAGAATGTGACGGGGAGGCCCTTGGCGAACTGAGTTGTCAGACGCTTGGGTTCGGCGAGGGGCAACTCAGTTGCGAGCGGGATGATGAGACTGGCACAGACTTCTGTGTATTGAATACGGGAGAATGTGGAAGCGACAGGGGAGCCATGGCCTATGTGACCCTGGTGAATGACGACGCCATAGCGGTAATCAGGACGGACACGAACGAGGTCACGCAGACGATCCCGGTCGGTGGCCGACCGCGCGGCATTGCGATTCGCCCGGACGGGAAGGAAGCCTATGTCGCGAATGCGGACGATAACACGGTGTCGGTCATCGACACTGCCACCAAGACAGTCGTGGCGACAATTGCGGTTGGCGATGAGCCGCAGGGGGTTGCCTTTGCCCCGGATGGAGCTACCGCTTATGTGACGAACATTAAGGACCATTCTGTTTCTGTTATTGATACTGCCACACGGACACAGACAACCACCATAGCGGTGGGTCGGAATCCGCAGTCCATTGCCGCTGCCGTCACTCCTCATGGGCCACGAGCCTATGTGCCGAACTTCGATGATGATACCGTGACCGTCATTGACCTGACGACACATACCCCGCTTCCTGACCCGATTGTGGTAGGAGAGGGACCGCTTGGGGTTGCGGTCACGTCAGATGGGACGCGTGTCTATGTAACGAATTTTGGGGCGATTGATACCGATCAGGGCGATGACAATGGAGATACGGTTTCCTTTATCGATACAGCAGCGAATACCGTCGTTGATACCGACTCTAAGACAAAGGGAGTACAGCATCTGCAAGTCGGTGTGCAGCCTGCCGGGGTGGCAGTGGTCCCTGGAACGGCACTAGAGTTTGTGAAAAAAGAATTGCAGGTAGATGCTTTTGTCGCCAACTTTCTTGACGCAACCGTATCGGTGATAGCGGAGGAAGACATTGATTCAGAACTCGGAACCCCGTCTTTTGGCGTGGCATTCAATCCACGCTTCAATGCGGTGGATAACGAGCCGTATGGGATCGCGATTACGCCAAACGGCCTCCGGGGCTATACGACGCTGTTCGGCTCCCGTAAAGACGAGGGCGAGGTCGTCCAGGTTTTCAGCACGCTCGCTCAACGAGTGGTTGCAACGATTCAGGTAGGGAATAAGCCGTTTGCCATTGCCATTGGTCCGCAATAGGGTAGTGGCCGAGTTGGCCACGGATTCGACCATGACGTTGCTGTGGGAATTGAGTGGACTGCCCGGGTATGGCGGGTGGTGCGGCACGGAGGAAGGATCTAATGGCGGCCCACTCCCGGAATGGAAACCCGTCCGGTCCGTGCTGCCCAGCCCTGGGGCGCCAACAAAACGCCACTGAGGACGCGGTTTGCGGAGGCCGTGCCCCGACGGCCCCGAAGAGCATGGCAAACTCGGCAACTGTCCGCAATTAAGGGCTGTTTGCGAGTTGACGTCTGCCGGAGAACATGGCAGTATTTCCTGCACCCAGGTACCGACCCAACCTGCATTCGTCTGGCACTGTGGGGCCGTAGCTCAGTTGGGAGAGCGCTTGAATGGCATTCAAGAGGTCGTGAGTTCGATTCTCATCGGCTCCACTTTTCCCCCCCAAATACTTCGCCGTCTTCCCACGCCGCTGTTTCTTGTGGCCTCCCATACCCGTTTCGTTGCTACGGAGAGGTGCTCAAGTACGCTTCAATGAACGAAGATAATCCCGCTTCCCCTACGTTTCTGCTCCCCTTCCTCACCTCTGATACGTGCTCGTGCAATGAAGAGGGGAGAAAAGGAGCCGGAGAGGGGAATAACTGATAGGGCATACTCGCGTCTTTATCGCTAACCGTGGTGAAATTGCCACTCGCGTTGCCAAATCCGCAAGGCCTTGGGCCCGGAATCATCGGGGGGGGGGGGGGGGGTATCCGACCATTGATGCGTTTTCCCTGCATACCCGCTGTATGACGGGAAGTCATGAGATCATCATGGAGGCCAGACGCTGTTGAGGCATATGTGAACGCAGATATGCTTGTTCAGACGGCCATCGCGCGGTTGTGACTGTCTTTCCGGGTATGGTTTCTTGTCCTAGAATGCTGCTTTTTCCGCCTGGTGTGCCGCCGAGGATGTTAGGTTCATCGGTCCGGCTCTGGAGACGCTGGACTTATTCGGCGATAAAGTCAGACTCATCTTCAACAGTTTGGGGTGTGCTTTTGGGCGGGGAGGTAAGAAAGGCCGGGATGCCGGGGCTTCTGCTCGTGCGGGGCCGTCGAGCGGCAAAACATGTGGGGGCCCTAGGCCGAATCGCCATTCATGGCCTCCACCGGATTGCGGAAGCGAGGGGGAGGCAGGCGAGGCAGGATAGTGCGGTTCGGTGGTCTCGGGTGGCGAGGCGTCGGCCGTGTGTGCTCGTGTGGCAGGAGCGGGCGAGGCGGGGGCGGGGTTTGGAGATTGCGGCGTCCTCGCCGCTGCGGCGCTTGCGCGTGGGATGGCCGGGGAGGGCGGCTTCCGCCCCGAGGGCGGCGCGGCGGGGGCGGAGGGCCGGGGCGTCATCAGCGGCGGCGGCCCGCACCGGGCGGGGCCGGCCCCCCGCCAGCCCCGCCCGGGCTCGTGGCGCCGCGCCGGCCGGTTCGGGTGAGCGGCGCGGCCAGCGCGGGCGCCCGCGGGGGTCGCCGGCGCGGGGGAGTGTGGTCGGCAGGCCGCCTCGGGCACGCCCCAGCGCCTGCTCCCGGGCCCCCCTGTTCCGGGGGCCGCCGGCTGCTGCGCGCGCCCGCGGGGGCGGGCAAGCAGGAGAGCGGCCTTGGCGCGCTCCGTCGTCCGGGGATCGCACCCCCGCTCCCCCACGCCCGCTTGGGCCCCGCGGGGGACACGCTGGGGCCCCGCCGGCCACTGCCCGGCGCGCGGCGGCGGGCGGGCCCGGGGGCGCCCGCCCGCCGCCCCCACCGCACCACGGGGACGCACACCCGGGGGGCCGCGCCCGCCCGCCCCGGCTCGCCCGGCGGGCCCCGCAGCAGCCCTGCGCTGCGCACCTCCCTGCGCCTCCGTCCACGCAGAGCGCTGCACCAGCGCCCCCCTCCCACCGACAATCGGGTGGAGCGCCATGACTCACATCATACTCTACCAAGGAAACCCTGAATGGCGATTGAACCTAGAGCGGTCCCCGATCTGATTGAATCGGGGGTGTCCGAATCGGTTTGGTTCTGATTCAAGCGGTTTGCCGGATTAAGGAGGCCGGCAGGCATGTCGAAAGCGTTTTCGGATGATCTTCGGGGTCGCGTTCTGGGGGCAGTGACGGCGGGTGCGACGCTCGCCCGGTAGCCGAGCGGGTCGGGGGGGGGGGGGGCGTGCGGCAAGCGTGAGCCGCTGGCGGGCCCGGGCGTGTGAACAAGGCGACCCGCGCCCCGAGGCGCTCGGCGGCGCCCGCAAGTCTGGGAGGATCAAGACGCACAAGGCACTGCTCCTGTCGGTTCTGGAGGGGGCGCCGGCCCTCCCCATCAAAGAGGTGAGGACACCCTTGCGCACACGGGGCCTGAATTGCGGCTGCGGCCCGCTCCAACGCGTCTTCAAGCGGCGGGGTCTCACGTACCCAAAAAGGCCACGCCCGCCAGCGCCCAGGATCGCCACGCCGGACGGAGAGAGCGCCAAGTCTGGTTCGACGGCCCGCTCGATTTCGATCCCGAGCGGCTTGTCTTCAGCGCCGAAACCTAGGACGCGCCATATGGGGCGTACGCATGGGCGCCCTCGGCGTGGCCAGCGCCTGCGGGCTGGCCACGCCGCATAACCACAGGAAAACCACCACTTTCGTCGCCGACCGCACCACACGCGGCCAGCGTGCGCCTTGGGGGCTGGACGGGCCGCTCCGTCGCCTTCGGTTTGAGACCTCTGTCGAAACCGGCTGCGTCCCCGCACTGCGGATTGGGGACCTCGTCCTCATGGACAATCTGTCCAGCCACCAAGGCGTCACGATCCGCCCGATGGATCAAGGCCGCCCGCGCCTTATTGCTCATCCTGCCGCCCTACAGCCCTGCCTTCACCCCCATTGAGCGCACCGTCGCCAAGCTCAAGGCGTTGCTGTGCAAGGCCGCTGAACGCACCCGCGAGGGGTTGTGAACCGCCCTCGGCCGCAGCGGCGACCTGTATTACTCCCGAAGAGTGCCGAACTTCCTGCCAAGCCGCCAGCTATGATGCAACTTGATCGAATTCCGCTCTAGGGAAGATTGCAATGGGGTAGCATCAGCGGTTTTGTCTTGGTATGCGCGCAGAATCGGGGCATGAGAGGTAGTGGCTTTTGGAGAGGCCCGATGTGCTGTCGTGTAAAAGGCAGTGGCTCCCACACCTCCCTCCAGATCGTCGAAATCCGCCGCGCGGGCCAAAAGGGCCGCCATCTGATCATCGCAACGCGGGGCCGCCTCGCCCGGCTCCGGGAAAGCGACGCCCTCGCCCGGCAGCGGCAAGTGACCTGCCGCTGCTCCGCGCCACTCCCAGTGCTCGCCGCCCAGCCGGGGTGTGCTGACGGCCCGGGGCCCCGCCCTGGCCGTCGCGCGGCGGTTGGCAGGCCAGTGGCGCTAGGGGATTGTGCCCGCGCGGCTGGCCGGATGGCGCTTCCGGTTCGCTGGCGTGCGTCACCGCATCCTGGGCTCGGGCTCCGCCCGTGCGGCCCGGGGCTGGCTCCAGTCGGTATCACTTGCGGTACGTAATAATCGGCTCCGTCCGTGCGGCCCGGGGCTGGCTGCACGCCCAGCTCATCGACGGGGCGGGACTTCAGCCTCTTTACCGGGTGCTGGCGGGGAGAGCCGCGGCCGGCGGTCGATCAGGCCCCCGCCCCGCCCGCGCCGTGCGGCGTTCAAGATACATGCCCCGCCAGGTGGTCACGGCATCGAAGGCGAGGCTCTTGTGCAGGTCGTTAGCGTCGTCGAGCCTGCGGGCCTCGCTCCGGGCGCCGACCTTGAGGACGTGGCAGTCCTCCTTGAGGGGCCAGCGCGCCTCATCCCAAGCCACGATGCGCCGGGTGTGGGCGAGGTCGGCCTCCCCCTTGGGGGTGAGCCGCTCCAAGGGGTGCGGCTCGCGGTCCCGGCGCGGCCGGGGGTCCCGGACCGCGACGGCGAGCATTGGCAGTGGCGACCGGTCGGTCCGGTCCTTCGGCGGCAGGAGCCCGACGTGGGCGGCGCGAAGCTTGAGGACGGCCTGGCACCCGCGCCCTTTGTCGCCCTGCGTGGCGACCTCCAAGATGGCGGTGCGCCCGCGGCGATGGGAGAGGCGGCCAGGGCCGCGCGGCACCGGGAGAGGGAGCGCGAGCCGGGCGGAGTGAGCTTGCGTGAGGTCTATCCACCGAGGAGGCAGAATCATGCGCATGAGTGGGAACAGGGCCTAGCACGCCCACGGTGGCGCACTCACTACCGGCAGATGCGACAAGCCGACGCGACTTATGCCCAAGGCGTTGCGGTTTCATTCGTAGGTGGTTAGGGTAACCGCCTCGCTCCGGCCCGCTCGAACTTGTCGAAATACGGTCTGCACTATAGACAGAAGCTGACTGCAGCAGGTGAGATTGGAGGGGGACGATGAGCCAACAGACACAGGACCCGAGGTTACAGGCCGACAACGAGCATGGACAAAGACCCCTGACCGGTCGGGAATTCTTGGACAGCCTGCAAGACGACCGAGAGGTCTGGATCTATGGCGAACGCGTCAAAGACGTCACCCAGCACCCGGCCTTTCGGAATTCTGCTCGCATGCTGGCACGCATGTATGACGCGTTACACGACCCACAAAAAGGCCCGGTGCTTAGCACGCCGACCGATACGGGGAACGGTGGGTTCACGCATCAGTTTTACAAGGTGCCGAGGAGCCAGGAAGACTTGGTCGGCAGCCGGAATGCCATTGCCGAGTGGGCGCGCGTTTCCTACGGCTGGATGGGGCGCTCGCCGGACTATAAAGCCAGCCTGACGGGCACCTTGGGTGCAAATGCCGAATTCTATGCGCCATACCAGGACAATGCGTTGCGCTGGTATCGTGACACTCAGGAGCGCTGCCTGTTTCTCAACCATGCGCTGGTGAACCCGCCCGTGGATAAGGCCAAATCCCCCGACGAGGTGAAAGATGTCTATGTGCGGGTGGAAAAAGAAGCCGATGCGGGAGCCATTGTCAGCGGTGCCAAGGTGGTCGCGACTGGCTCTGCCCTGACGCACCATAATTTTATCGGCTTTTACGGCCCAACGCCCTTGGGTAAACCCGAGATGGCGCTGTTTGCCATGATTCCCATGGAGAGTGCAGGCGTGAAGCTTATCTGTCGCCCGTCGTATGAACTGCACGCCGCTACCATGGGGAGTCCGTTCGATTATCCGCTATCCTCCCGGCTAGATGAGAACGACGCCATCCTAGTGTTGGACAAGGTTCTCATCCCTTGGGAGAATCTGTTTGTCTATCGCGACCTGGATAAGGCCAACACTTTTTTCCCCGGCTCGGGTTTTATCCCACGCTTTACCCTGCACGGCTGCACGCGTTTCGCGGTGAAGTTGGATTTTCTGGCCGGGGTCCTGCTGAAAGCGCTCGATGCGCTCGGCATACAGGGCCAGCGCAGCGCCCAGGTGCAGGTCGGTGAAGTGCTGGCTTGGCGCCATATGTTCTGGGGCCTGACCGAAGCAATGACCAAGACCCCCGAGCAATGGGTCAACGGTGCCCTCCAGCCCAACACGGAGTACGGTCTGGCCTACCGCGTCCTAGCTCCGGTCGCCTACCCCCGCATCAAAGAGATTGTGGAGCAAACCATTTCGAGCGGTCTGATCTATCTCAACTCCCATGTCAAAGACTTCAAGACGCCGGAACTCCAGCCTTATCTTGAGAGGTATTTACGTGGCTCCAACGATTACAATGCGCTAGATCGGGTCAAGCTGCTCAAAATTCTGTGGGATGCGACCGGGACCGAGTTTGGCGGACGGCACGAGCTGTACGAGCGCAATTACGCTGGCAACTACGAAAATATTAAACTCGAAAATCTGCCTGCGGCTATAGCAATGGGCCGCACGGATCAGCTTAAATCCTTTGTCGATCAATGTATGGCGGAATACGATATTGAGGGTTGGACTGTCCCGGACCTGATCAACCCGGATGATGTGAACCGAATGAGGTAGGGGGATTCCCGAGCGAAACGGAAACGCACGAACCCCCTTCTACTTCTGCGGACCTCACACGATGCGAGGTCTTATCCGAGTGTATTCACTGCAGATGGGAACGCGTTGATCCCCAGTGCCTCCCGAAAATCTGCGGTGGGTTGCACGACCGTCGCATCGACGCTGATGCCCATCGCATTGGCGACGCGGTCCAGCATACTAAAGTTGGCGCCGATGATCGACGCCGTCGTTACCGCCTCGGGACCTAATCGCTCGGCAATGGCCTCACGGGCGGCCGTCAGTTCTGCGGTATCGGGCTTCATCAAAGCACCGGCGAATATCACAAGGCTGCATCCGTGCTCCACCCCGCTGTCAATGCTTGCGTCGATTGCACCAGCTAACTCGTAGTTTCGGTTGTGAGCTTTTCCGCTCTCCCGGAGCAGGTGGGCATGCCAGGTCGTTCAGTAGAAACACTGGTTATGCTCCGAAACCTTGGTTGCGACGAGTTCTATTTGTGCTCGCGAAAGTGCGTGGTCTGATGTGGTGTGGAAATTGAGCAACTGCTCAGCTCCGAAATACTGCTGCCTGACCAAGCTCATCACGCGGCGGGCTTCATTGGGGACAAGGCTCACGGCGCGGAAAATATTCCCCGCCGGACTTTTACCGTATAACGACTCGGCTAACGCGCCACCTGCTGGAGCACTAGGAACACTTGCGGTAAAGAAGCCCTCATCGACGGCTTCAGTGGGACGCTCAAAGGAAGGGCGCGTCTCGTCGTCGGGCTCCACTAATTTTCGAGGCGGTATGCCGAGGCCACGAGCAAAAACGTCAATATTGGATAGTCGCGACACAAGCGCGACGATTTCAACATAAGCGCCCTCGCTCACCCCCTGGGCTTGTGTGTCCTGACAAAATTTACGGTCGATGTTTTGCGAGTCAACTGCCACTGCGCGTGCCAACCGCACTGCCGCCTCAGGGAGTCTGGCCTGCGTCGTCAACTTCTCATCCTCAACCGATTCTTGTAAGCCCTGTTCGCATAGGGCAATGCGTGCGGTCGCCACAATGGCGGTCCTTTGGGCTGCGGTGCCCCACGTACCGACGCGAGCATAGGACTGCATTTCGTCCATATGTAAGGCTTCAATCGTGGGAGAAACGGGGTAGCGAGAATCTGCGTAAAGCGCCATGAGAATACCTTCCTCCTCGAAAGAGTACATCGCTTATCTGTCATTGCAATAAGCGAGGATAGTGACGTCGTGCACATGCGCTCGTGTCGAATTTACCTCTTGACAAACAGTGCCACAAGGCGACAATGCCTCGCAAGAGGGCGAGCATGCTGACTAAATGAGGATGGAGGAGTTTCGGATGAGCACAACCTTGCGTTACCTTCACCACCCAGCGTCACAGCCGTGCCGTGCGGCGCATCAGTTCATGCTGGAGAACAACATCCCCTTTGAGCTCGAGTTGGTCGATATCACCACCGACATCAACGAACGACCGGAGTTCCGGGAAAAGTACAATCCGACAGGGCAGGTGCCGATTCTCGTTGATGGCGACTTCGTTATCTGGGAGAGTGCGGCCATTGCGTTCTACTTGAACGAGAAGTTCAACTGTCCCGATCACTGGTTCGGAGGCGACACACAGCAAAGGGGGCTTATTCAGCAATTTCTACAATGGTACGCCTACACGCTCCGCCTCGGAGGAGGGGCGTTCCACTGGACGATCTTCGCCCCAATGATCTACGGATATGATAAGGACTTCTCCGCAGAGATAAAGAAGGGGCGCTACATTCTGTATGAGTCCCTTGACCTCCTAGAGACCTACTGGCTCAGTGACCGTGTTTATGTGTGTGGCGACGAGGTCAGCTATGCGGACCTGGCCGCCTACCAGGATCTCGTTTCCCATGACGCGGGGAAGATCATTCCGGACGGGGTGTGGAAGAAGTACCCTAAGGTCAGAGCATGGTTCGATACAATGGCCGTACGTCCGCATGCGAAGACAGTGAATGCATGGCAATATGAGAACGTTGGACACATACTGAACGACGGCGTGAAATTTGAGTTCAGGCGAAAGACCGCGGTCTTAAAGGGAACGGAGGTTCACAGTGGCCACAACCACGGCATTATTTACGCAGGCCAGGACGACAGCTACCTAAGGGAGTAGGGGAGTCCGATAACGGCGTCGTCATGTAAGAACCGTGCGCCGGATAGACGGGCGTCTGTCCCCCGGTTGTTCAACGTCTCACGCGCGGGACGACATAGGGGCATCGTCAAGTCTTCCATCTCCGATGGACTAGGGCCTGCTCACCCTCTCGCAACGCCTCGCTGATGAGTGCGAAGCCGAGGCATCCAGGGACTATCCCGTCGAGCTTCTCGCAGCGCGAGCAGCTTCGACGGCACCCCTGTAACCGACACAACACCCGCTCAATGACGGAGCGCCTCGTGCCCCTCTCCTGGGCATCCTCCCACGGGGCCCCGGGTGCGCAGGGACGGCCTGACCCTCCATGACGATCTCGATAAATCGCGGTGGGGTACCCCGGGTGCGCGGGGACGGTCCCACGGGCTCATGCCTCCGCGCCCCGGCCCACTGCCGAGTCTTGGCGCCGTTCTATGCCCGGTCCTTGCTCCACGAGGGGTTCTCGGGGGGCGGGCCTAGGCGATGCAGCTTGGGGGCCCGTCCCCGCGGGAGTGACCGCGGGAGAGGGATCGGTTGTGTGAGCGCCCCCGGCCCGGCGGGAGGGACCTCGACGTGGGGGTGGGCTCTCGACCGGGCCGCCCGCTGGAGGCGCCCGCTCGGGGCTCGCTGCCGCGGCGCGCAGCCCCGAGCGGGCACGCCGGGTGGCGACCAGCGGGGCAGCCGAGGGGAGAGGGAGGCCAGGTCATCGGGGCGGTCCCCCGCGCCAGGCCCCGCCCTGCGCGGCGACCTCCACTGTGGCGGTGCGCACGGGGCGATGGGCTAGGCGGACAGGGCCGCGCGGCCCCGGCAGGGGGGGCGCGCTCCGGGCGGCGTACGCTTGCGAGAGGGCCATCCGCCGCGGAGACCAGAATCAGGCATGAGTGGTAATAAGGCCCTAGCGAGACAGGGGCTAGGAGGTCTTCCGTACCTGACCTCCCCAGAGTCCCGGCTCTTCTCGGAGTGTGAGTTGCTGGATTTCTGAATAATTCCAGAATTCTCTTTCGGGCGAGAGCCGACGGAGGTGTCTTATACCAGCGGCCATGGGTAAGAACCGATAAGCCTCTCTCGGCGGAGGTTCCCCCTTTCGGGGCGAGGCCCCGACTCGGGGGCTAGGCGACGGAGGGAAGGCTCTGCTGTCGATTCCAATCAACGACCGTTGGTATTAGGCGGTCTGGCGGCCGAGCGATTCGACATCAGGATACTGTACCGCATCCTTCCCGAATGAGAACAACGAGTTGAATTATTCCATGATGCGCGCTCGATTGACACCGGTCGGGGCCCCTTGCCACGCTGACCGCTCTGCCAATACAGTTTTCGTTCGTCAGAGCATCGAAGGTCGCCTGATCGCTTTCGGAATTTGCAACGAACCGCTGGCCGAATGCAGTCTTGCCAACAATGATACCGCACGACGGTGAATGATCGCGCGCATAGACCACCGTGTAGGTTTCAATCGTGTCGGGCCCGTTGAACGTTTCCACTCGGTCCACCGGTGAGAAGCCCGCATCGGGGGTTGCCTCATCGTGTTGGTCGGCAACGGTGTGGTCCACATCGTTCGGCTTATTCCCGTAAATCCCTACGGCGTATCTATGCATAAACCAGCCGAGCGTGGTACTCATGCCGGTCTGGAAAGTTCCCTCAGCAATGCGTTCGGCAAGCGTGGTAATGCCGTGTAAGGCATAGTTCCTGCCCGGTCCACCAAAAAAATCCCAACCCTCCAGTAGTGGTCAACATTTGCGGAGCTCGATTCTCCAATCCGAGTTCTCCACGCGCAACAGAGACGGCGCAGGGGAAACAACTGTACAAGTCGAAGCCTTTTATGTCCGCAACGCTTATATTCGTCCGAGCTTGCGCCATGGTCGCCGCTGCTAACGAAGGGCTCCGGGTAAAGTCGGCCTTGTCAACCAGAAACTGTTGCCGGTCCTTCGCATAGCCACCGTAGAGAAGGTACACCGGATGAACCCCGCCCCCGCGCATTTCACGAGCGATTGATTCGGTGGCCATGAGAAGCGCCGCGCCAACATCCACCGAAACCAGTGACACCATGCGTTTGGTATAGGGGAAATAGATGGGGGGATTGTCGGCTGATGGAGTGATAATCTCGTCAACCGTGTGCGCCGTGCGGGTCCAGGCATTGGGGTGTCTCGCTGCCATCTGGCTGAATCCGGCCCACATCCAGGTCCACTTGGTGGAGCCATTGGTCACGGCTCAGACTGGATCTGGCCAATAGGACATTCTCGAAGAGAGGAAAGCCGTGGATGAGTGGGCGCAAACCGTGCCGTTCTGCAAGCGGGGTGGTGCCAACCGCGTCGTCGGCGTCATACTCCTCCGGTATGCCTTGGGCGAGCATGGCCTCGCCGGTTACGGCAGTGGTACTTCCCAGATATATAGGTTTCCGCTCCGCAGATCAACACCACCTTGGATTCGCTCCGTGCCAACCTGCCGGTAGCCCGATTCGCGAAGTGTTGCGACACCTCGCCGCCGATGCCCGACACCTGAGTGTATGCCGGCTTCATGTCGAGCCGCCCCGAGAGCGCACCCGCCGGGTCGATGAGATGACGGCTCTGCGTGCGCCCGGCCAATACCGTGTCGACTCGGCTCCAGATGTCGGTCCCGGCCAGCTTGTCGGCGTCGCGCGCTGCCTGCTCCATCAGGTCGATTGGGTCCCGGAAGGGCGGGCGACTCTGTTTTGCTTGGGTCACCTGTCTCCAACCGGTTAAGACTATGCGTTGCTTCATGTGTTGCTCTTCTCTTGATGGCTGTCCCGCGGCTGTCGGCCGGACCAGGGATGCTGTAGCACAGGGCTGGGGAGAAAGTAGCCGTGGGGTCAGCCTGACCCGGTGGAACGAACCGGCCCCCCGTACGGCACTTCCCGTACAGGCGCGGAGCGGCCCAGCAACTTGCCGAAGGCGAAGAGTGCGAGACCGCTCAGCATCCCCGGCATGACCTCATAGACGACCGTCTCGTGCCAGCCCAGGAAGCGCCACAGCAGCACGACGCCGACCCCGACGAGCATCATCGCTAGGGCTAGTCCCTCGGTTGGCTTCTGGCTGAGCGCGTAGACAAGCAGCAGCGGACCGAAGGCGCTCGCCAGCGCAGACCAGGCAATCAGGACGAGGCTGAAGACGCTTTCGTTACGACTCAAGGCGATGCCGAGAGCCAGCACGGTGACCAGGACCGTCGCCAGTTTCGTCGCCGTATAGCTCTGAAACCGGCGAGACGGAAAGTCGCGGGTGAGAGCTGCCGTACAGCTCAGGATGACTGAATCAGCCGTTGAAATCGTGGCCGCGAACAGCCCGGCCAGCACCAAGCCCGTCAGTAGCGGCGGCAGGAGATCCCCGGCCAGGGTCGGCAGGGCGAGTTCGGCATCGAAGTCGGCAGTGTCGGGCAGCAGCAGCCGTGCGACCAAGCCGACGCAGATGGTGAGCGTATAGAACGCGGTATACCAGCCGTAGTAGTAGCACCGGACGCGCCACATCTGCCCGGGGTCGTCCATGGCCATGAAGCGTACCATGATATGCGGCTGGCCGATGACGGCCACCCCGGCGAACAGCCAGCCGAGAACGAACAGTACGGAGCCGCCAACGCTGCCGAACGTCGTTTGTTCAGGGAAGCAGTCCATGAAGCCGGGTGAGACGTCACCGAGTGCGGCCCCGAAGGCCTGCCAGCCACCGAGTTCCCGAAGTCCCACCCACAGCATGAGGCCCATCGCCGAGATCATCACCAGCGATTGAGCGGCATCGGTCCAGATCGATGCCCGGATACCGCCGGCAAAGCAGTACAGCAGGACGATCACCGCTCCGATGACCGCCCCCAGCCCGTACTCCCAGCCGAACAGGACGAACAGGGCCTTGCTGCCGGCGTTGAACTGCGCCGCCGCGTAGGCCCCCAGAAACATGATCGTCAGAAGCCCGCCGAGGGCTCGCAGACGTGGGTAGTCGGTCCCATGCCAGGCGCTCAGGACGCCGGCGAAGCTGTGCTGACGCCGCGCCTCGGTCGCCACCCGCAGCTTCTGGTGCACAAGGAGAGAGGTCACGAAGTCGCCAACAATCCAGCCTACCATCAGCCAGACCGAGGACAGCCCGGAGGTATAGGTGTAGCCGATCATCCCAATGAACATATAGCCGCTGTTATTGGTCGCAACTGCCGACAGCCCGACCAGCCAGGGTTTGACGCGCTGGCTAGCAAGCAGATAGTCGCCACCGGTCGGCTCGCGACGCAGCACCGACAGCAGCCCGACGAGGACGAACAGCAACAGGAAGAAGCCGAAGCTGAGTAGGGTCATGGGGGGAAGGCCCTCCTACCCTACTCACGTGGACAGAGGAAGCAACGGGGCGAAGTCCGCGCGGGCCGCGATGTGCTCGGGGCGCGGTTTGAGACCACAGAAGGGCTCCTCCAGGGGGTTGGCGATGCTGTTATAGACAATGAAGACGTTGCGTCGGGGATAGGGAGAGATATTCGAGTTTGAGCCGTGCAGCGTGTTGCAGTCGAAGAATACCGCCGAGCCGGCCGGCCCGACGGGAGCGACGATACCACCTCGGTCGGCCAGTTGCTTGAGGAAGTGCGGGGCGGGCACTCCGTACTCCTGCTTGCGGAGCGACTGCTTGTAGTGATTCTCGGGCGTTTGGCCGGCGCAGGCAACATAGCTGGTATGCGAGCCGGGGATCAGCATCAAGGGGCCGTTGAAGGCGAAGTTGGCCGTGAGGGCGACCGACACGCTGAGGGCGCGCATACGGGGCATGCCGTCCTCGACATGCCACGTCTCGAAATCGGAGTGCCAATAGAACTCCCTGCCCGTCAAACCCGGCTTCAGATTGGCGCGAGATTGGTGGATATAGACCTCGCTGCCAAGGAGTTGACGCGCCACATCCAGGATACGGGGGGTGCGGGCGATTCGCTCGAACGCACGGCTCAATTTGTGGACTTGAAAGATCGAACGTACCGCTTGGTCTCCGGGCTCGATAACGACTTCCTCCCGCTCCCGGATATCATCTGAGCGCACCAGCCGCTCCAACTCACGGTTCAGCGCGGCGATTTCATCCGGCTGGAACAGGTGCTCCACGACCAGATAGCCCTGCTGCACGTAGGACTCGACCTCTGGGGCGGACAGCCGCTGCGTTACCGGACCATTGGGGTAGACGACCGGGTCGAGGCGAGCGGCCAGCCGCGGCTGGTCGGCCACCCGAGACGGATACAGGTCTTTGCGGCCAGGACTCGCCGGTGCCATTAGTCGGCTACCTCCTCGGCTTCGAGGGGGTAGACGCCGTCAGCATCATGCACCTCTTTGCCGATCAGCGGCGGATTGAAGACACACACCATCCGCATCCTGGTTCTGGCCCGCAGAATATGCCGATCGTGCTGGTCAAGAGCGTACAGGCTGCCTGGTGTGATAGGATGTACGCGTCCGCTGTCCACTTCTTCAACCTCGCCCTCGCCCTCAATACACAGCACCGCTTCGAGATGATTCCGATACCACATCCGGGTCGTGGTCCCCGCATAAATCGTTGTGACGTGCATGGAGAAGCCCATGCCGTCGGCCTTCAGCAGCAACCGTACGCTGTCCCAGTTCTCGGCTGTGATCCGCCGCCCGGACCGCTCCGCCGCCTCGAGTTCGCGCACAATCATTGGACTGCCTCCATCGGGCTGGGGCCGTTGGCAGACGAGCGGCTGAGCGAGCCCCTGACGCTTTCCGCCAGAATACTCAGCCCCTGCCTGAGCTGTTGGTCGGAGGTTGTGAGTGGGCTCAGGCATTTGATCACCTCACCGTCGGCGCCCGAGGTCTCAATCACCAAGCCGTTTTCAAACGCCTGACGGGTAATGGCGGAGGCGACGCGCCCGCTTCCGCAGTCCAAACCCTGGACCATGCCCCTGCCTCGAACGGTGAGCCGACTGTCCGACGCCTCCGCGATTTGCTCCAACTCTGAGTGGACGAGCCAACCCTTGCGGCGGACCTCCCGGCTGAAGCCGCCGTCACGCCAGTACTCGTCCAGGACTGCCTTGGCGGTGACAAAGGCCAAATTATGGCCTCGGAAGGTGCCGTTGTGCTCACCCGGCTTCCACTGGTCGAGTTCAGGCTTCAGCAACACCAGCGACAGTGGCAGCCCGTAGCCGCTGAGTGATTTTGAGAGGGTGACGATGTCCGGTGAGATGCCGGCCTCCTCGAAGCTGAAGAAGGTGCCGGTGCGCCCGCAGCCCATTTGAATATCATCGACGATTAGCAATACGTCGTGCTGGCGGCAGACGGCCTCGACGCGCCGCAGCCAGTCGAACGTGGCGACGTTGATCCCGCCCTCGCCCTGGACCGTCTCAACGATGACCGCCGCTGGATGGTCCACGCCGCTGCTGCCGTCCCGCAGCACCTGGGCCAGATAGCTGGAGGTATCGGTCCCGGCACCCAGATAACCGTCGTAGGGCAGGAAGGACACCCCGCTGGGGGGCAGACCTAAACCGTCGCGATAGTACGAGTTGGCGGTGGCCGCCACGGCGCCGGCCGTCACGCCGTGAAAGCCGTTGGTGAAGGACACGATATTATAGCGACCGGTAGCCTTGCGGGCGATCTTCATCGCAGCCTCGACGGCGTTCGTGCCTGTCGGGCCAGTGAATTGTACCCTATAGTCCAAACTGCGCGGGTCCAGGATGACTTCCTTGAGGGTCCGCAGAAAGTCGGCCTTGGCAGTCGTCGCCATGTCGAGGCCATGAACGATGCCGTCGGACTCCACATAGGCGAGCAACACTTGCTTGAGAACCGGGTTGTTGTGCCCGTAGTTCAGGGTGCCGGCCCCGCTCAGAAAGTCGATGTATTCTCTCCCTTCCTCGTCAATCAGGGTTGACCAGCGAGCTTCCGAAAAGACGGTCGGAAACGACCGGGAATAGCTGCGTACCCTTGATTCCAATTGCTCGAATATACTCATTCTGCCTCCTTCTCGTGAATCGGGCCGATACGGAGCAGGTGCTCCTCCTCGTGCGTTTCCTCACCGAAGTCCTCGGCGCGAAAAATCGGCCGCCGCGTGCAGCGCGCTCCCCGCTCACGGGCCAGCGAATGGAACATGGCCCACGACGCCGCGTTGGACGGGGTGACCGTCGTTTCCAGGTGTTCTACCTGGACACAGGCCGGCCACCTCAGCACCGCTCGCAACAGCCCCTTGCCCACCCCCAGACCGCGCGCCGCGGGACTGACCGCCACCTGCCAGATGAATAGGACGCACGGGTCGGCCGGCTTGAGATAGCCCGACACGAAGCCCACCATCTCCCCGTCCCGTTCCGCGACCGCGCAGGTAGCGGCGAAATCGGTACACAGCAGCAGGTAGGAGTAGGGTGAGTTCAGGTCCAGCGGTTCACAGCGCTTCACTAGAGCGTGGGCCGCTTGGCCGTCAGACAACCGCGGCGGGCGATAGCGCACGGCGGTCGGTTGCGTTTTAGCGATATCCGTGAGGTTTACCACAATATATTTAGATGAAGTTCGACGCTCCTGGGGTTTGCCGCGCAAGACGGGTGCGGCCGGTGGCTTTAAGTTTCCTAAAAAGGCTAGCACATCCTCGGGGGTATTGCAAGTTTTCTATCACAATATGTGATATTCGTCTTGTTGAGTAAGTGTTCAGATCGCTGCGGCGGAAGCGGCTGTGACTCCGCTTCCGCCGGTCTGGCCACGGCGGAGACGAAATCTCAGCCGGCTGGTAATAACAAGTTGTGAGAATCAATAACGAGGGCTGGGGGGGACGTGCCCGGGGCTGAGTGGCCGGTGTCAGCGAGGGCCCAGGTGTCCGGCTCGTCTTAGCCCCGAGAGCTGGGCCGATCGGTCGGCTTCACGTCTTTGTAGCTGAAACCTAGGCCGGCCCGCGCGTCGCTCTGGATGCCGTACTCGGGGGTAGGGTAGGATAGTCCATTCTTGGCCAGCCGGGCCAGCCCCTCCAGGGCTTTGGGCAGATAGTGGGGCGGCATGGCCATCAGCAGTTCATCCTCAAGCACGCCGCCGTAGCGTCGCTCGGCATAGCACGGAATCGAGACGCTCGGCTCGCCGGTCAGCTTGGCCCGCCCCCAGGAGTCGGCACAGGCCGACTCGCCCACGCTGCCCCACTGCATTTTCCTATAGCCCGTCCGTTGCAGGCCGTTGATCAGTAGGATCATCTGGGCCGGGGTGGCGTAAATCAGGCAGATATCCGGCGGGTTGAGCCGACACGACACCAGCGGCGAGACCGCTAGGGCCTGATAGCGTCCGTAGGGTACCACATCCATAGCCTGTTGATGGGCGGCTGGGTCCTGATCGGTCTCGAACCACACTCCGGCCATGGTTCTGCCGCAGCGCCACTCCTCAGTCCTGGGGGGGGGGGGGGTGAGGCCCAGCACGTCCGAGCACTGGCTGCCGACCAAGTCTGTTGCCGTCAGACCGACGGTCCAATTGAGCCGGGCGGCCTGGGCGACGAGTTGGTCAGCGGTGTGGATATTCTTGGGCCGCCGGAGCCGGGGAATCGCCTCCTAGATCCTCGACCGAGGTAAACCACTTCCCTCGGTGTGGCGCGCAGCAGGTGGAGACGACGGTTGAGTTCATCGATTAGCGCGGACCAGTCATAGCTCGGCTTGCCGGCCACGCTGGAATTTAGTGGCTGTGTCATAATCTGCCCTCCTGTCGTGTGTGTAGCATGGCCTCGGCGGTCTGGCCACTCGGCTTTGGCCTGGGATGGCTGGACCGGACCGCAGCGATAAGCTCTGCTGTTCTTCCCCTCCGCTGATATTCGGTGGCCGGTTAAGATAGACAGCGAACCTGACACGGCGCGGCAAAGATTCCGGCCAAGTGATCGAGGGGCTTGTCAAGAGTCGCCTTTCCAGCCAGGATAGTGATGCGTGCATACCCGTCACACTGAATCTGTGGAGAAAGCGTCTGTGAATGGAGGAAAATGATTGATGGTGATCCAGGACTATGATGCCATCGTCATCGGGGCCGGCGTGTCTGGCCTGTACAGCCTATATAAACTCCGTGAGCTGGGTCTCTCCGCACGGGTGTTCGAGGCTGGGACCGATATCGGTGGCACTTGGTATTGGAATCGCTACCCGGGCGCCCGCTTCGACTCGGAGAGCTATTCCTACCAATACTCCTTTTCTCAGGAACTGATAGAGGAATGGGAGTGGAGCGAGCATTTCTCGGGCCAGCCCGAAGCCGAGGGATATCTGCATTTTGTTGCGGATAAATTTGATCTCAAACGAGATATTGAGTGTAACGCGCGAGTGGCGACGGTTGTCTACGACGAAGCCAGGAATTGCTGGGAGATCAAGACCCTAAACGGTCGGCAGGCCCGGGTGCCCTACGTGATCTGCGCTACGGGGCTCCTGTCGGCCCACCAGTTTCCCGATTATGAAGGGGTTGACGACTTTGCCGGCCTGTCGCTGCATAGCGCTCGCTGGCCCCAAGAGCCGGTCGATTTCACGGACAAGCGCGTCGGTGTCATCGGCACCGGCCCGACCGGTGTCCAGATCATCCAGACCATTGCTCCCGAATGTGGACGGTTGACTGTATTTCAGCGGACCGCCAATTGGTGCACCCCGCTGCGTAACCGCCCGGTCACCCCGGAGGAGCAACGGAAATTCAAGGAACAGGCGCGGGAAATCTTCGCCCTGTGCAAGCGGACTTGGGCCGGTTTTATCCACGAGCCCGACCCGCGCGCTGCCATGGACGTGCCGAAAGAAGAGCGCTGGGCCCGCTATCAGGAGCTATACGACCGGGGCGGGTTCGCGCTCTGGTTGGGCAATTATAGTGACTCCTTTATGTCACAGGCAGCCGCGGATGAAGTCGCTGAGTTCCTTGCCGCCAAGATCCGCGCCCGTGTCGCTGATCCGGCGATGGCCGAAAAACTCGTCCCCGGGCACACCTTTGGCACCAAGCGGTGTCCGGGCGAGAAGAATTACTATGAAGCTTTCAACCGTGCCAACGTTGAGTTGGTGGATCTGCGCCAAACTCCGATCACCAGGATCGTCCCCAGCGGAATCGAAGCTGGAGACGAGTTGCATGAACTCGACGTTCTTATTTATGCCACCGGTTTTCACAGCGTCACCGGCGAGCTGCTGCGGATGGATATTCGCGGCCAGAATGGACGCTCCCTGCAAGAGCATTGGTCTGATGGACCACGCACCAACCTGGGCGTACAGTTCGCGGGCTTCCCGAACCTGTGGGCCGTTATGGGGCCGCACAACCCTGCCGTGTTCTGCAATATCACCCGCTGTGCCGAGACCAATGTCGAGTGGATCGTCGACTGTATTCGCTATCTGCGCGAGCACGGGTTCGAGACCATGACCACAACCGTCGAGGCCGAGGATGCCTGGACCCGGCGTTGCTATGACTCGGCCAGAGGGCTGCTCATCAACGAGATGCAGGACTCGTGGTTTTTCGGCAGCACGAACCCGGAGAACGTACGCGGCCGCTTCCTGTTATTTGCCGGCGGCGTCCCGCTTTACCGGAAAATCTTTGCTGATGTTGCGGCAAAAGGCTATGAAGGTTTTGATCTGCGCTAAGCGGCACTCGGAACGACCGGGACAAACTTTGGGTGGTTGTCCAGTTTGTCCGATCAGAACCTGCACATTCGTCCAGCGAGAACAATTTGATTAAGGGGGTAGGTCAAGCAAGGAGGTTTCAATCATGGCAACGAATCCAACCGAGTGTCAGCAGCGTCTAATCGATATGGCGGCCGTGCATGCCGACGATTTCAAGTCACGGGTGGCCCAGCACGATGCGGAAGGCAGCTTCCCCCATGAAAATGTGGCGGCCATGAAGGCGTCGGGCTATACCGCGCTCATCGTCCCGGAGGAGTTGGGCGGCGCCGGAGCCACACCGCTTGATATTGCGTTGGCCCAGGAACGTCTGGCCTACGGCGACCTGCCCATGGCCATTGCCGTCAATATGCATCACATCGTGGTCGCCCTCCTGGCCGACTTGTGGCGGCTCAAGCAACGCGGGCAGGGGCCCTATCTGGACGCGATTGAACCCCTACTCAAGGCAACGGTGACCGACGGGCTGATTTTCGGGGGACCGGTCAGCGACCCCGGCATGAACAGTTCGGTCGGCTTTGCTGGCATCAATGACACGACCCGCCAGGCGACCAGGGTGGCTGGCGGCTACCGGTTGAACGGCAAGAGCGGTTTCGGCACCATGTCCGCGGGGGCTGACTATCTGCTGACGACTGCGCGTTACGAAGACCCCGAGAATGGTCCGCAGTGCCTGCTGTTCTTTTTCCCGACCACGGCTGAGGGCGTCGAAATTCAGACCAACTGGGATACGATGAGCATTCGTTCCTCACAGAGCAACGATGTGGTCTGGAACAATGTGTTTGTCTCCGACGAGGCTGCAATCTTACGCCCAGCCCAGGGCTGGGACGTGATAGCCGACATTACCGCCGCGTGGTGGGTGGCCTCTGCCCCGGCGTGCTATATCGGCTTGGCCCAGGCGGCGCACGATTTCGCCATGCAGTGGGTTGCCGGGCGCACCCAGCAGCCGTTCGACCAGCCCATGACCTACTATCCGAGCAATCAACTCCTGGCCGCGGAAATGGAAATCGGCCTGCGCTCGGCGCGGGCCATGCTGCACCACGCCGTTGCTGCCCACGATGATGTTGCAGTGCGGACTCAGGAAGATCTTGTCAATCTGATCTCGTGTTTTCAGTTTGTGATGGAAGCCTGCGTGCAGGTGGTCGATAAAGCCATGCGCATGGTCGGTGGCGCAGCTCTGTTCAAAAAGAATCCCATGGAACAGATATACCGCGATGTGCGGGCCGCGGTCATTCATCAGCCCTTTGCCGGCATGGAAGGCAGAGCCCTGCTCGGGCGGCGGGCCTTCGGCCTGCCCGTGTATGCCAACCCACGCTTTGTATAAGGACGAGGAAAGATATAACCGAACCTAACTCTGGACACCCAAGACCGCAAAGGCGGGATGACTCCCTGACTCTCTAGCAGGCCCGGTTCGCCTTGGGCGACGCGGTGCGTGCCGCTGTTGCAAGAAATTGATCTGGAACGAGAGGGGAAAAGTCCATGAAGGACGGAGACATACGCCCACCACTGCTTGTCGCGTATATTGAGCAGTGTGGTAGCGTCGCTGGTGCCCGGAAGGTCAGGGACCGGACCATCTCCCGCCTATGTTGTCAACGGAGAGTGGCCGGGCGTCAAGGTCGGCGATTTGGGGCGGTTCAGAAAAGCCGAGATCGACCGATAGACCGAGGCGAATGCTACCGGCCCAGATGTGCAAGACAAACTGGGTGGGGAATGAGCGATGACGGTCCCGGAGGTTTTCGAGTCCTGCTGGCCGCGCCTTGATGTCCTGGCGGGGGCGGTGAAGGAAGCCGATTTTGCGGCCGACCTGGCACAAGTGATTGGTGGCGAGGGCACTGCCGACTATCTCGACCCGTTACGGTTTTTCGCCAATTCAAGTGCAGGCTCTGGAGCTATTCTCTCGTGCGTGGCCGCTCAGACTCCTCATCGACGACGAGGCCGGACTCGAAGACCATCCAGACCGGCTTGTTATTGCGCCAGGCGTGACCAGGCTGGGTGCGCCAAACGGATCCTGATTCTGACCCTAAAGGCCTTCCTGGGGCAGTGGCAGACCGAACTGCGGGAGAAGTTTAATTTCAATTGGCCGATCTATGGCGGTGTAAGCTGATGGGGCCCGTCGCTGGTGCGCAGGCGGCACGAGCGCGAGAGCGACTGTGAGGAATGGTATCGCGGACCTATTGTGACCGTATCGAATCAGTTGATGCGTCCAGGCCGACCCCTGGGACTTGGGGGGGCTGAATGAGGCGGACCATGCCCGTCGGCGCGGAACTGGTAGCCGCAGGAGGGTGGTCCGAACGCGTTGCTCAAATTGATGCATGGCTTGAAAGAGTGCGCCGAGGGACTAGTCCTGCTGACGGCGACGCCGATGCAGGTGCATCCCACCAAGGTCCGGGATCTCTGGGACGACCGTTTCGACCCGGCACCACCGACCGACGGCGCAGTCGCCCCAGATTCGTCTGGGCCGAGGGGGGGATGGCTACGCGGTGCGCCGTAACAGTTCTTCCAAAGCTTGCCCCTGCCGTTCGAGTGCTTGCCCTTGCTGGGCCAACGCCTGGGTCATGGCTTGCCCCTGCCGTTCGAGCGCTTGCCCGATGGTGCGGGCCTGCCGTTCGAGTGCTTGCCCCTGCCGTTCGAGTGCTTGCCCCTGCCGTTCGAGCGCTTGCCCGATGGTGCGGGTGGTCTCCTGCAGACTCGCCGCCAGCACATCAATCTCTCGATCCCGCCGAACCCCCGCTTCCTTCATCCGCGCCAAGCCCACAAGGATCGCGATGAGCCCGCCCCCACTGACGAGCACTTGCGCACTCATCAGCGCCAACTGGCCCCACTCGAAGAAACTCACTGCCATACGGGTCTCCCTACTAGACAGGATAAAGCTTGCTGACCTGCAATAAAAGCGGGGCCGTCGACAAAGTGGTCGGACCTGTGCGAGGAACTGGTGCTAGGCCCTGTGTCAGGGGGATGCTGGACGCTCCGCTGGGACAAACAAGCTAGGGCCTGTTCCCATTCATGCGCATGATTATGGTCTCCTCGGTGGATGGCACCCACGCAAGTTCACTACACACGGATCACGCCTCCCCCCCCCTCCCGGTGCCGCGCGGCCATGTGGGCCTGTCCACCCGCCACGGGCGCACCGCCCTCTTGTCTGTCGCCGCGCAGGGCGGCAAAGGGCGAAGATGACCGGCCCGGTTTGGCCCCTGGCACCCCCATGGACACGCGGATGACCCGCAGTCGGCGTCGAGATGGACGAGGTCGGCGCCGGCACCCCCATGGACACGCGGATGACCCGTTGGGCGTAGAACGGTGTGCGAGCTTGGGGGTGCTCGGAGGTTCGGCGCCTGGCGCTCATGCGCGTGCAGGGGGAGATGAGGTTGCTCGTAAGCATGCTCGTGCAGGGACCTCTGGACAGGGTGGGGGCGCTGCAACAAACGGGGGCCTCCAGCCTTTGGGCAGTCGCGCTGGGGCTGGGAGCACCAACCTGCCTCTGGTGGCCGCGGAGGCGCGCAGCGCAAGAGGAGTGTCGTTGTCTGGATGAGAAACGGGCGCCGCGGCGGCTCGGCGGCAGCGCTCTGGACGGCGCCCGTGCCCTGCCCCGCTCGCCCCTGCCCGAATCCGCGCCCCGCCCGGCGCGCTCCTGTCGGCGTCTTCAGCACAAGCGCACCGGGGTTCCCCCACCCGATGCCGCCTCCCCCGCGCAAACCACAGGGCGGAGGCCGGTGCCGGGCGAAGAACCGCGGGCGGCCAGAAGGTGGGCACCCGCGCGGAGCGGAACCCGCGAGCACGATGCGCCGGGGCGGCGCCCGGCCCCGCCCCGGCGCCGGGAGCCTGACACAATCGCACATCCGCGCCGACAGGCACACGCTGGAGGGGAGGCGCCAGAAAGACCCGGGCTGGCCCGGCTCCGTCACCGGCGGCGCCTCAAAAGGCCTGAACCTCAAACCCGCCCTCTGCCGCCAGCGCACGCCCCCGTTCCCGGCAAAGTGCGCCGCCCAGCGCCTGCAGCCAGTCCCCCGCCTTCCTCAGCCGTTTCCTCAGCGCCCCCGCCGAGAAATCGCCAAGCCCCGCCTTCTTCGCCCGCACCGCCGTCGCCCGCACCGCCGTCGCCCGCAGCGACTGCCCGCCCCGGCAGGCGCAACCGATTCTTGACCGACTTGGGCGTGCGCAACCCCTTCAACGCGCCGGGCTGCGCACGCCCAATCCCGCCACTCAGGCGGCAAAAATGTCGCCCGCAGGTCCCCACCATCCAGCGCCAGATCTCCCCGGCATCGCCCACCGGCCCCATGCTACAGAAGTCTCACTCGCTACATAAGTTAACGCTTATGGGGGATTGGCCCTGCTCCAGCGTTTGTGGGCGGCCCGGCCTTCGGGACTCAGCATGTCGATTCCCTGGTCGCGGAAAAGATGTCGCATGATCTTGGTGAGAGCCGAGCAGGGGGCCGTGGGTCTATTCCGGTCTCCACCTCATACGGGGGCTCAGGATGTTGTTTTCGGTCGCGTCGCGCACTCCTTTTTGCTCTTGCTGTGACGGGCTCCGTCCCGCCTCAGCTTCCCGTTCCAGGCGAATGCAGTCAACACCCCATTCCATGTTCAGCCCGTCTTGGGGTAGGCCCAGCGTTTTGCGGGACGGGCTTTCAGCCGCTTCCGAGAAAAACCGGGCACCATATGCGGTGTATACGAGCCGACCGTGGGCTAGTGCAACTCCATTCTAGGCCCCTGCTGGGGGCAAGCCCGGTAAGGAGGATGTATGGGCCCAGAAAATCGTTGCGCTGTAGGCGCACGTCCGAGTGACTACTGTGCGGGATCCCTGCTGCAACGTGCGGTGAGGAAGGGCATACGGCTAATGCGCTACCGGCGCGCGCCATGTTATCTAGGGCCTGTTAACACTATCGCAAGGCATCAATGATGAGGGCGAAGACGATGAATCCAAGGAATAGCACATCGAGTTCCTCGCATCGCGAGCAGAGGCGGCGGAACCCCTGCAATCGACGCCACACCCGCGCGATTTCATTGCGCCGCGTGGACCGCTCACGGGCAGACGCCCAAGGGCTCACCCGGGTGCGCCGCGGCGGCCCCACGGGCGCACACCCCAGTGCCACGGCCCAGGGCCGCGTCTGGGGGCCCGCGGACGCCCGGTCCCTCAGCACCGCGGGAGGAGCGGGGGGCGGGCCCCGGCGAGGCAGCAACTGGCGGCCCGCCGGGGCGGCGGGGGCGGGCCCGGGCGAGCGCGCGCAGGCGAGCGCCGGGCGAGCATCCGCGGCAACCAGATGCATCGTGGGGGTCCAGCCGCCCCGGGAGCGGCCGAGGGATTGAGGTCCGGTTGTTTTCGCGCCCCCGTGCCGGCGGGAGGGACCTGGACGAGGGGGCGGTCGAGCGACCGGGTCGCCCACTTGAGGCGCACGCTCTGTTCCCGTTGCAAATGCGCGAAGACCCGGGCGAGCACGCCGGGTTGCGACCAGCGGGGCAGCCGGGGGGAGAGGGGGTGCCAAGTGCCAAATCGGGCCGGCAACCCGCGCCCGGTGCCGCCCTGCGCGGCGACCGACCAGAGGGCGGGGAGCACGGGGCGAGGGGAGAGGCGGACAGGGCCGCGCGGCATCGGGAGAGGAGGCGCGATCCGGTCGTAGTGAGCTTGCGTGAGTGCCATACAGCCAGGATACCAGAATCATGCATAATCATGCATATTAGTGTGAACAGGCCCTAGCGTGACCAACATGGCCAAGCTGTAGGGTAGCAGGGGGTCACGCTGGACACAATCGGGTAGGTGCTCGGCCGCCAGGAGGCAGGGCCCGCCACGCTGGTGCGGCGAGCCACCTAGCCGCCTCCAACCGGGTGGGGCTAGGTGGTGCCCAAGCGCTCACACCACTCGGTGCATTGCCCGGTGACACTGCCAGATTGTGGCGATTAAAGACTGACTTTCGCCGCCCGGCTACGGTCGGATTGTCGCGGAACCAGGAGGATGGGCCGACCGCCATAGACGGCCTCCCCGACCCGGAGTCCGCTCCAGACTGACTTTTTGGCCTGACCAGCCTCCGTCCTGCGCCGATAGGGAGGAGTCCCTTGGCAACGTGGTGGTTCTTGCCTTTACCCTGATCCGGTGTGCGCCGTTCCGAGCCCCGTACTAGCGGCCGGCGGCGCGGGGCCCTCCAGACTCCCCCCCCCCCCCCCCCCCACGGTCCGAATAGTGCGATTCTGGAGACGGCCGGGGACGGCGGGCCCCGTCGTTTAATAATTCGCTGAGGACCGCTCCGCTCCGCCGCCTCCACTATCGGAGCGGGAAGTCTGTCCTCGGCCCCCGGCCTCATTTGGATGGCCCATCGGAAGAACAAGCTCGAGATTTGGGGCGCGATGGCCATCGGCATCTATGGGTGGGTCCAGTCTGCCAAGACCTGTGCGGTCCCCACCTATCTGGTGGCGACCACCGGTACGGTCCGGCGGGCGATTCCCTGTGACGTCATCCCTGTTCCTGCCCGTGCGTCCAGAAGCGGGGATTCCGGGGCGCTTATCACGCAGCGCGGGGCCTCCCGCCATGTGGTATGTTATTCGCGGGTGCAGGTGTATGGTTCCAAGGTCCGCCTCCTCCCTGTCCGGGACGTGAATAATGCCCTGGCAAAGGCTGGGTATCCGCTCCGTCATTTTTGGGGCACCGAGTCCGAGAGATGGACGCCCTCGCCCCGGCGAAACGAGATGGGTAAGGTCACAAAGGAATGAGACGCCATGCCATGCTCTTCCTACTGGGGCTTGCGGTCGGGGCAGCTGTGCGGGGACGGGGCGAGCCCCCGCCCTCCACGATCAATCAGGGCATCTTGTGGCCAGAATTCGGCATCGTGAGAGAGGATCCCACCAACCGGCTGGAGGAGCGGGAACAGGAGCGGCCCGCCACACAGGAGGGGGAGGGAAACATTATGGAGAAACCGATACGGACCCTTGGACCTCAGATGTGAATCCGCGCACTTTCATCAAGCGCGACCTCGTCGTTCAGGCTAATCCGAGGAGCCAATTCTTGATCTGCTGAAACGCGGGATCAGCCCAATTCCATACGCCTTGCTCAGCGGCTTCACCGAGACGGAGCCCTGGCTTTCTCCGATTTGTGACCCCCCTGCCGTGATTACCGCCTTTCTTCGGGCGAGCCCCCACCGCCAAGTACGTGTGTATTTTCGCCTTCGCTATGTGGTGGGCGGAGACCGGAGAACTCCTACTGGTAACGCACTCGACATAATCATTAACGCACGAGAGTTCTGGTTCAACTTCGAGCGAACGGAGACATAATTCCTCCAGGCTCCCGCCAGAATTCATGTCGGGTAGGATTGCCACTGAGACGTTCAGCTTGCCTTGGCGTGGGGGTTCCCAAGCCCAGGCCTGCGACGGCGGCGGTAGGGCGGCGGCGGTAAGGTCCCCATGTAAACTCTGAAACGCTGATTTGGCGCCTGTGTCGGCATCCCGTATGATGCCGAGTCTGCTCAATCGGGAGAAATTGTTAGCACGTATGAGTGGGCCGCTCAGAAAGGAACGAAATTGAGATTTTCCACCCACTTGAGCGACTTGAATCACCTTTTCCTTTCCTAACGACATCAAGAAAGCCTCGAAGAACCTAGCGTCATCAATACCCTCCACGAGCAATACGGCATCACGCTCCACATCCTTAAGGATGAACCGATCATTCTGGTGCATCAGCGAATTTCTGCCTCATAGCCGAGAGTGAAATCGAAATCGTCAAACGGGTAGGTCGTGGCCATAATCTGATTGTCTCGCTGCCCCAGACGGTGGTAAAGGACGGCGGCTTTGGTTGTCTCGTCAGCGGCGAAAGCGTCGCGTGCTGCAATCAGACATTCCCAGCTATGGGTGGTTGCGAAGACCTGCACGCCGAATTGTTGCGAGAGGGCGTACAAGCTTTCCCAGACACCTTTCAGAACGCTGTGGTGCAATCCGTTTTCTATTTCATCAATGAGAAGTATCCCGTTGCGTGCTTGGTAGAATGAGAGGGACATTGACAGGAATCGCCCGATCCCGTCACCTAAAAAGCCTACGGGAACGAGACGACTCAGCCCAACGTCGGCGTAGAGCATAGGTCTCGGAAGGGTCAGGCTTTTCAGTCCCTTGATTCTTTTATCGATTGCTGCTAGGCACTCCGTAATCCTGTCGGTCTGCCTCTCTAACTCCATTTCTGCAAAGCGACGCACATCTTCTTCTGAGTCGGCGTGCCGTCTGGAGCTCAGGAATACCGCCCCAGGACGAGGCGGCACCCTAGCCCCTTCTGATACGAAACTGAAGCTTTCTCCCCGTATCTGCCAATTTGAGCCCATCGGGACTAGCGGAATTTCTGATCGCGCCCAATAGCCTGTAGATTTGTAAGACTTCCCGGCTTCATCAATATACTCGAAGACGATTTCGGAACTCGAAACAGCCGCCACATCGGGCTCTTGGGAGCCTCGTGGCGGCAAGGACGACTCTTTTGCCGATTGGGCGGCCTTCCTAGTCAGGTCTAGAGGCTGGGATTTCACTGTGAGGATACGGAGGTGCTCTTTGTTCCAGTCCCCTCCTGCGGAGAGGGAGATCGTATGGGTGGAATCGAAATCGTGGAATAGATCGACCAAAAGACGTTCCGGATCGAGATCGGGAATGCCCCGAAATCGAGCGAGACGGTGTCCCAGTTCTGGCATGTTTGGGCCAGAGTGCAACCATAACGCTTCTAATAATGCGGTCTTGCCCACATTATTCCGGCCCCCTATGAGATTGACCCGGGCCATCTTCTCAATGGTCATGTCCCTGATACAGCGGAAGTTTTTTATGCTGAAAGATATGTACATGCTGCTTTCCTTAGATATAAATCCGTTCGATCTCGTCCAGAGTCATCTCGTCCCGCAG
Organism: uncultured Binatia bacterium (SeqCode); assembly: GCA_965116085.1. Taxonomy (GTDB): domain Bacteria; phylum Desulfobacterota; class Binatia; order Bin18; family Bin18; genus Bin18. Next base: position 143,443 of record OZ220487.1, on the reverse strand, counting down.
CCGACTGTAGAGTTGCGTGGTACGGGTGGAGGCACGGCTCGCAATCTGGACCGTCATCTCCAACATGTCTCACACCCTGTAGACATTCCGTAGTCCCCGTCCCCCGGAAACGGTGCGGCGCACCCGCACTGGCAGCCCCGCCGCTCGATCAGCGTTGCCACATCCTCCTGGGCCCAGTGGCTGAGCACTGAGGTCGGCCCGCCCCCGCCACATACATGCCCGTGTACGCTTGCGCCGTATGATAGGCTACACGGCGATGTCTCGACCGCAGCCGACTCGGACCGCGCAGACCACCGTCATCTCGATTCCGTCGACAGTATAAACCGCAAGCCACCGGAGCGCTCCCGCCGAGCTGTGAACTCGGGCGGGACAGGGCCGGCAAGAATCGAACTGGCATCGAAAACATCACGCCCGCGTCGCTCTTAAACCTGCTGCCGTCTGTCCTCATCTCATTGGAGGGGCAGAAAAAGCAGCCTCTCGTGCCATTCTTGTCTCTCAGATATTAATGGGTGTGCCTCATTACGGCCTACGAATGCCGTCACCCGCTCAAACGGAATCCGCCCGCTGTCGTCAATGTTGCGATAATTCAAAGCCTGAAGCCGTTTCGTGGATCAGTTTCATGGTGCTCCACCATCAACTCTCTCATCCATTCCAACGCACTGAAACATCAAACTCGAACAACTCCTTTTTCGAGTTCCTCTTTCGGATTGAATGACACTCTATATCATGCTGGACTTCCCCAACATTGCTGCTGCGTAAAACCGTTCCACTGGTAAAAGCACACCGTAACGCGCCGAGTTCCCCACCAGTGCACCCAAATGGTTTGGACATCATGGAAATACTTGGCTACGTAATTTGCCAACTTTCCCATGTCCCACGTCGATGTCAAGCGACATGTGTAATTTGCTCAGTATCCCTCGACGACATTGATTCGTGACTAAACGATACATTCGACGATTCAATCAGCGTTCCACAAAACGCGCGGTCAGTATTAAAGCCACTTTCGGGCGATTATGCGTCGGCCTCAATTTCAATACCGGCTCTCAAGGCGCATAGAAACGCCAACGCCGCTGCGCACCACCATCGTTCAATATGAAGAAGTAGGCGGCACTGACACCGGCTCAAAGGTGCCTTGTTTGACGGCCGCAACTCTCCGAGTGCAGGCGCCGAGGAGCGTTCTGATCACAGCGCTAGAGTAGGGGGCCATCTTCGTCTGACCACGCCATACCGAAACTTAGGAATTGATATGCGTCGTGATGCCTGCGTGCTCGTGATGGGCGGTCCTCAGTGCCGTCGTTGTCGTACCACAGAGGGTCGACCCCCCGTGATTGGATTATGCCCAAGGCCCACCCGGGTACGCCGCGACGGCCCCACAGGCTCCTCCCCCCGCGCCACGGCCAGGTGCCGAATCTTGGCGCCCGCGTCCGCCCGGGCCCTGAGCAGCGCGGGACTCTCGGGGGGCGTGCCCGGGCGAGCGCGAGCAGACGTATGCATCCGTCCAGGCCTGCGCCCGGTGGTGCGGCGTGCCCGGGCGAGCGCGAGCAGACGAGAGCAGGTCGCGCATCCGCGGCACCCAGATACATCTTGGCGGTCCCGCCGCCTCGGGACCGCCCGAGGGATGGAGGGCCGTTGGTTTGAGCGCCCCCAATCCGGCGGGAGGGGCCTTGACGAGGGGGGTGGTCTCTCGACATGGCCTCCGACTGGAGGCGCCCGCTCGGTGCTCGGTGCCGAAGCGTGCAGACCCGGGCGAGGACGCCGGGTTGCGACCCAGCGGTTCAGTCGGGGGGAGAGGGGGTGCCAGGGGCCAAACCGGGCCGGTCACCCGCGCCCTTTGCTGCCCTGCTCGGCCACAGATAAGATGGCGGCGCGCCCGTGGCGGGTGGAGAGACCGACATGGCCGCGCGGCACCGGGAGGGGGAGCGCGATCCGTGCGTAGTGAACTTGCGTGGGTGCCATCCACCGAGGAGACCATAATCATGCGCATGAGTGGGAACATGCTCTAGGCAGAATCGACATTCATCGCCTCCACACGAGAGCAGCAGCGAGGTGTCTGAAGGCGAGGCAGGATAGTGCTGTTCGGTCGGATCGGGTGGCGCTGCGGCGGCAGGTCGCGCTAGCGGGCCCCCGAGTGCAGCCCCCAGAGCACCGCGTTGACGCACACCCGGGTGTCCGCGCCCGTACGCCCCGGGGCGCCCGGCTTGCCCAGCAGCAGCCCTTCGCTGCGGACCCACTGCGCCTCCGTCCACTCATAGCGCTTCACCATCGCCCCCCCTCCAACCGAAGATCAGGTGGAGCGTCATGAATCACATAATCTCTTCCCGGGGAATCCTGAATGTCGATTGAACCTAGTGCGTATAGTCCATTTTTGTCGTAAGAGTTCTCTCAACGATGCCCCTAGCGACCTCGGAACTCGTCGGGCTTTCAGACCTGATGTCGATCTCCGTGCGAAGTTTTCAAGTCTGTCTCTGAAAGAATGCCATCAGATCGGACTCACAACATCCTGCATGAAGTCATGGGGAGAAATCAAAGGGGATATGGTGCCGGATGATGTCGGTTAGGTGAGATCAAAGGAAAAAGGGGGCGGATGGCAGGCCGGGCAGTCGCCCCGCCCCCGCCCAGCGGAGCCCCCTGACACAGGGCCTAGCACCAGTTCCTCGCACAGGTCCGACCACTTTGTCGACGGCCCCGCTTTTATTGCAGGTCAGCAAGCTTTATCCTGTCTAGTAGGGAGACCCGTATGGCAGTGAGTTTCTTCGAGTGGGGCCAGTTGGCGCTGATGAGTGCGCAAGTGCTCGTCAGTGGGGGCGGGCTCATCGCGATCCTTGTGGGCTTGGCGCGGATGAAGGAAGCGGGGGTTCGGCGGGATCGAGAGATTGATGTGCTGGCGGCGAGTCTGCAGGAGACCACCCGCACCATCGGGCAAGCGCTCGAACGGCAGGGGCAAGCACTCGAACGGCAGGGGCAAGCACTCGAACGGCAGGCCCGCACCATCGGGCAAGCACTCGAACGGCAGGGACAAGCACTCGAACGGCAGGGGCAAGCCATGACCCAGGCGTTGGCTCAGCAAGGGCAAGCACTCGAACGGCAGGGGCAAGCTTTGGAAGAACTGTTACGGCGCACCGCGTAGCCGCCTCTCCTTCCGCCAGCCAGAGAAGGGCACATGCCGACAGTGAAGATGCGTGGGGACCAGAGCCCCATTCCCCTGGGCCAGGGGATAGCCTAGCACGGAGGATCCCCGATGCAGTAGGCCAAGACCTCAGTGTGCGGCCAGCATCAGCAAAGGCGCGCGGAAATCCGGGGCAAAGGGTGGAGACGGCAGGTCCCTGGCCGAACCGTTGGCAAAACGTGCCTAATACTGGGGCGTGTGGAAAATGCCGGAGTCCACGTTGCCGTCGACCCACGGTCCGCTGGTCACGAAAGCGACCACGCCCTGCGCCGAGCCGGCTCGACGCTCAGTAGACCGCTAGCTTGTCGGTACCGTAGTACAGACTGTTCTTATCCGTTTCCTAGGTCACAGCAATACGTGCCAAGGCCATACGAACGGGGCCCATCCCTTTCACAAGGCACCGCTTCACACCCGAGAGGTTGGCCAGCCAAGGCGACGCGGACGAAACTCTGATCGACGGCCTCCCGGCTCCTGTACAAACGCCGCAGGGCGAAGTGTGTCAGTCGCTCACTGGCTTCAGTCGAGCCGTTTCTCGCGCCGCCCTTCCAGGGGCTGCACGAACTCCCCCGCCCAGATGCCCAACTGCATTGCCTTCACTTGCTCTTCCTCGGGACGGGATGCGGTGGAGTAGCGTCAGTAGATCGCCGCCCTGCTCTAGGCCACTAGCCAGTCATTCAGGTCGGTGCCGGTGGTGTCTTGACAAACACCCAATGCCCCGGCCTTATCGACTGCCCGCGCAGCCACCGATAATCTCGGCGACGGTCGCCGAGGCGGAGAGTAGGATCGCTAAAAAGGCGATGACATACTTTGTCATACTGTTTTTGGCTGGCTTGGGGGAGGGCAGAAGTGGCAGGGCAGGACGTACCACAACACGCCAAGCCGGTCGGCCAAACGCCGATGTAACACCCCCCCTTGTCCTTCGTACCAAGCTTGGGATCAGCCTTCCCGCACCGCAGAAGCCTCGCGCCCTTGAGAATGCTTTCCGGCCGGGGGCAGAATGGCTTGGCCTCAATCCGGTCCATTTTATGTGGAGGGAGATAGATCATGAAGACTCAAAAAAGGCTTCCCAAAAACGCATTCCCATGTAGCGTCATGTGGATGTCCTGCCTAGCCTGCGCCTGAGTTGATTCCCGATACCCCGGAGAACACCGTCTCGTTCCCCAACTTTGAGGCGAAGGCCCGTTGATTCCTGATACCCCGGGGGACACCGGGGCAGGGCCATCTTACAGTCGTCCAAGTATGGTTGATTCCCGATACCCCGGGGGACACCAGGGCCGTCTGGCGGGGCAGAAATTCACCGTTCGTTGATTCCCGATACCCCGGGGGACACCGCCGTATCGGTTGGGGATCCGTGAAATTGTCACGTTGATTCCCGATACCCCGGGGGACACCAGGGCCGTCTGGCGGGGCAGAAATTCACCGTTCGTTGATTCCCGATACCCCGGGGGACACCGCCGTATCGGTTGGGGATCCGTGAAATTGTCACGTTGATTCCCGATACCCCGGGGGACACCAGGGCCGTCTGGCGGGGCAGAAATTCACCGTTCGTTGATTCCCGATACCCCGGGGGACACCGCCGTATCGGTTGGGGATCCGTGAAATTGTCACGTTGATTCCCGATACCCCGGGGGACACCGGGGCAGGGGTCAACCCCAACAGATTCCCGCGCGTTGATTCCCGATACCCCGGGGGACACCGAGCGAGCGGTGCCACGCTCCCGGCCCCATGGCGTTGATTCCCGATACCCCGGGGGACACCGCGGTGTGAGCCGGCGCCGGTGGCCCCTCGTCCGTTGATTCCCGATACCCCGGGGGACACCCCTAGAGATACTTATGGCGGGACCGTCTCAAAAGCATGGCGGTATCTTCAAGAAAACGGGCAAAAGCTTATGCAGTGAAAAAAAGAGGCTTCAGGCAAAGAAGAGCAGCAGCCCGAGGCCCGAAGAGGAGATTCTTAAGAAACAATCGTAACGACAGGTTCTTCGTCCCTCGACTGTATTTCTCAGGTCGACTAAAAGCGACCAAATGGTCCAAATAGTAGCACAAAAGCCCGGCTGGGCAGCCGATCTTTTCCTTATCTGTTCCCCAACCCAGCCTTTGTCTCGTAGCCTTTTGTTCGGAAGTCCTCGGGCCAGGACAGGGCGTAGCATGACCGCCCCCAACTGGACAAACCGGACGCTCTGAACCTGGGATCCCTGGGTACCGTGCGCGGCATGAGCAGGGAGTCGTAGCCTTGAGCTATCTCGACCCGCCGTTCAAAGCGGATCGGGCTAATGAAGCATAGGTAGTGGGGGGGCCTTCAAAGACCCTCGGCCCCTGATCGACATCGATGAGGTGGGTATAGGGCATAAAGCAGGCGCGGATAGAGACCCCTCTATTCATGCTATTATCGATGCGGCTGGGTTCTCCCACGACACGAGCATGAGGTCCCCCTGATTAGGCTCAGGCACTATAAACGTCTTGTCAACGTGAGTTGGCTGTGTTGGCTGGTGTCAAGAGAGAGGGAGGATGTCCTGTCGGGCCCCCATGGCTGGCTGTCGGCAGCGTCGTGCGCCCGGCTCTGTCCCGGGCGGCCGCCCAAGGGGTGCGGGGCCGTGGGTCGCTGCCCGTCGAGTGATCTCGGGCCTCCTCCCCGTCCACCCGCTTCGGGCGTGGGAGCCAAGCGGCCCGCCGGCTCCCAAAGGGGGACTCTCGCGCCGGAGCGGCCGCCCACGGGGCGGGCTCCCTGCCCAGCGGCCGGCGCGCTGCGCCGCCGCGGTCCCCCGTGCGCCGACTGCTCCCCGCCAGCCTGGTCCGCGCCTCTCGCAGCGCCGAGGCCCGGGCACCCGAGTTGCCGGCCGCCCGGGCTCTGCCTGCGCCCGCTTCCGCGCCCTCCGCGCCGGGCGCGGCCTCGCCCCCTGCCTCCTCGGGCGCACTCCCCGTAGGGTGCCGGACGCCTACGAGGCCGCACGCTTCAACCAGCGCACCCGCAGCGCCCGCCTGTGTGGCAGGCTCACGGAGGGGTGCTGGATCGCTCGGCGAGACGCCCGCCGCACCCACCCCGGCTTCCGCGCCCTCTGTCTCGCTGCGACCGGCATCTGCTGGGTATGAGGCCTGAGCCTAGGATGTCCGTCCGGTAGCAGGTAATGCTCCACATTCTGAAGACAAAAGGAAGCCGCTATCTGCATTGTTCAATTGCAGCTTGGCTCGGCCGGCAACTGTTGTGCGGAACTCCGGCACGACAGCGCCGAGTTGACTATCGGCCTAGGCCGAATCGCCATTCATGGCCTCCACCGGATTGCGGAAGCGAGGGGGAGGAAGGCGAGGCAGGATAGTGCGGTTCGGTGGTCTCGGGTGGCGAGGCGTCGGCCGTGTGTGCTCGTGTGGCAGGAGCGTGCGCGGCGGGGGCGGGGTTTGGAGCTTGCGGCGTCCTCGCCGCTGCGGCGCTTGCGCGTGGGATGGCCGGGGAGGGCGGCTGCCGCCCCGAGGGCGGCGCGGCGGGGGCGGAGGGCCGTGGCGTCGTCAGCGGCGGCGGCCCGCCCCGGGCGGGGCCGGCCCCCCGCCAGCCCCGCCCGGGCCCGTGGCGGCGCGCCGGCCGCTCCGGGCGAGCGGAGCGCCCGGCGCGGGCGCCCGCGGGGGTCGCCGGCGCGGGGGAGTGTGGTCGGCAGGCCGCCTCGGGCACGCCCCAGCGCCTGCTCCCGGGCCCCCCTGTTCCGGGGGCCGCCAGCTGCGGCGCGCGCACGATGGGGCTGGCGCGCAGGAGAGCGGCCTTGGCGCGCTCCGTCGTCCGGGGATCGCACCCCCGCGCCCACACGCCCGCTTGGGCCCCGCGGGGGACACGCTGGGGCCCCGCCGGCCACTGCCCGGCGCGCGGCGACCGGGCGGGCCCGGGGGCGCCCGCCCGCCGCCCCCACCGCACCACGGGGACGCACACCCGGGGGGCCGCGCCCGCCCGCCCCGGCTCGCCCGGCGGGCCCCGCAGCAGCCCTGCGCTGCGCACCTCCCTGCGCCTCCGTCCACGCAGAGCGCTGCACCAGCGCCCCCCTCCCACCGACAATCGGGTGGAGCGCCATGAATCACATCATACTCTACCAAGGAAACCCTGAATGGCGATTGAACCTAGAGCGTTTTGACGTCAAACGGGGTCATATCCGACGGCATTGCAGTCGTTGGCGCGCTTTGTCTGAGGAGAAGGCATGGATGGCGGCGGCGATGTTGGCCTAGAGTTCCTTGCTGGTTCGGCCGGCGTTTTTTGCACAATCGCCTTGAGTGTCGAGCACGCCATTGCGAGGGGGTTGCAGTCGGGCCTGTCGGGCGGCCGGAAGCGCCGCGCGGCGCCGGCTTTCTCGGTGGCGTCACGAGGCGGCGGCGCGGGCTCGAGTTCTCAGAGGGATTGCGGACGGCCTGATTGCTATGCTAGTGACGGGCATGGACGTCACTCCCAGCCCACAAGATGCCACGCGGCCTTGGTAGACTCAGTGGCTGTCCCCTGCCTCTGTGATCGCCATGGAGCCCGGGGGCCGGGCTGTGGCTTCCTGGTCCTCGCCAGGCTTCCAAAGGAGTCACGTTTGGGGGCCACGATGTGACCGATACGCTACGCTTCCAACGGGTCACGTGATTGCCATATGGAGGGATACTATGACTACAAACCAAAACTGGTGGCCGAATCAGTTGAGCCTGAAGGCACTGCGCCACAACTCTTCCTTGTCAGACCCGATGGGCACTTTCAACTACGCTGCGGCCTTCAAGAACGTTGATGTCAATGAGTTGAAGCAGGACATCGAACAGGTGATGACGACTTCGCAGGACTGGTGGCCAGCTGACTACGGTCACTACGGGCCGCTCTTCATCCGTATGACATGGCACGCCGCTGGCACGTATCGTATCGCCGACGGCCGGGGCGGCGGGGGCTCGGGCTACCAGCGCTTTGCACCGCTGAACAGCTGGCCGGATAACGGGAACCTAGACAAGGCGCGCCGTCTGCTGTGGCCGGTCAAGCAGAAGTACGGACGTAACCTCTCGTGGGCCGACCTCATCATCTTCGCCGGCAACTGTGCCTTGGAGTCGATGGGCTTCAGGACCTTGGGGTTTGGCTTTGGACGCCCGGACGTCTGGGAGGCCGACGAGACCGACTGGGGGCATGAGACGACGTGGCTTGACGACCAACGCCACAACGCAGACGGCGATCTCCAAGGCCCCTTCGGTGCCGACCACATGGGCCTGATTTACGTCAACCCGGAGGGACCGAGCGGCAACCCGGACCCCAATCTCGCGGCACAGTACATTCGTGCCACGTTCGCCCGTATGGCGATGAATGACGAGGAGACGGTTGCGCTCATCGCCGGTGGACACACGTTTGGCAAGGCGCATGGCGCAGCCCCTGAGGCCCATGTCGGCACCGAGCCGGAGGGGGCCGGCATAGAGGCGCAAGGCCTGGGCTGGAAGAACAGCTTCGGTAGCGGCAAGGCCGGCGATACGATTACGAGCGGCCTGGAAGGTGCCTGGACCACCAGCCCAACCCGGTGGGACAACAACTTCCTGGAGAACCTGCACAATTACGAGTGGGAGCTGACGGAGAGCCCCGCCGGCAAGTCGCAGTACCAGCCTGTGAATGCCGCCCAAGTGGCCGTAGTGCCGGATGCACACGACCCCGACAAGAAGCACGCCCCCTTTATGCTCACGACGGACCTCTCGCTGCGGATGGACCCGGTCTACGCGCCGATTTCGAAGCGTTTCCTCGAGAATCCGACGGATCTGGAAGAGGCTTTCGCCAAGGCATGGTTCAAGCTGCTTCACCGCGATATGGGCCCCCGCAGCCGGTATCTGGGGCCGCTGGTTCCTGCCGAGCCGCAGTTGTGGCAGGATCCCGTCCCCGCCCTTGACCATGACGTGATTGGGGCGCAGGACATCGCGGACCTCAAGGCGAAGGTCCGGGCCTCGGGACTGTCCGTTTCCCAACTGGTCTCGACCGCCTGGGCGTCGGCGGCAACGTTCCGTGGCACCGACAAGCGCGGCGGCGCGAACGGAGCGCGTGTCCGGCTCGCACCGCAGAAGGACTGGGAAGTGAACAACCCTGCCGAACTGGCGAAGGTGCTGCAGACGCTGGAGCAGATCCAGGCAGCGTTCAACAGCGGACGGACCGACGAGAAGCGGGTCTCACTCGCTGACCTGATCGTCCTGGCCGGGTGCGCGGGCGTCGAACAGGCTGCCAGGGATGCAGGACAGGATGTATTGGTCCCCTTTGCGCCCGGGCGTACGGACGCGTCGCAGGAGTGGACTGACGTGGAGTCGTTTGCCGTACTGGAACCCCCCGCAGATGGCTTTCGCAACTACGTCAAGGACGGAAACGGAGCAGCGGCCGCGGAGCAACTGGTGGAGCGGGCCTGCATGCTGACGCTGACGGCTCCCGAAATGACGGTGCTGGTTGGCGGCCTGCGTGTCCTGAACGCCAACACCGGGCAGTCTGCACACGGTGTGTTCACCGACCGGCCGGGGACCTTGACCAACGACTTCTTTGTGAACTTGTTGGACCTGAGCACGGAGTGGCAGGAGTCCCCCACAGCAGCAGAGGTGTTCGAGGGGCGTGATCGCGAGACCGGTGCGGTCCGGTGGACCGGTACCAGGGTGGACCTCGTCTTCGGCTCGAACTCTGAACTCCGGGCCCTCGCAGAGGTGTACGGGTGTGACGACGGGCAGCAGGCGTTTGTGCACGACTTCGTGGCCGCGTGGGACAAAGTGATGAACCTTGATCGCTATGATCTCGGATGATCCCGGCGAGGCACCCGCAGAGGGCGTCTCCCGTGTTTCCGAGGATCAACTCGGCCGCCCCCTCGCATCATGGAGCATTACGGCCCATCCTGTTGGTGCCTTTCGGACGATGGCACGGCCATACTGGGAAAGGGCTGAGCACGTTTCTTCTGGCATGATTGGCAAAACGGTTGCGTCTTGGGCGGGCGAGTAGATCAGGCGACCGTCGCGGGACTGGACCCGAATTGAAGAAGCGTCGGCCGTAGGGCAGAGATGGCGGAGGATTTGGTGCGTGCCATAGAATGGAACGTACCTGAACAGTACGTCGAGGCATCTCCGCGCTGCCGCGTCTCGACGCGCTGGTGGAAGAATTCGGACGAGCCGGCCCGGATGCGCATTAAATGGTGCGCGGTGATCTTCTCATAAATCTTGCCCGGGCAAGCGTAGCTGGGGACAAGAACTCGGTTCGTTCGGCGGTCGAGACGATCATCGCAGATATATAGATGAAGAACAAGCAGCACACGGTACTGGCGGACAGACTCACCCGGGCATGCAGCCAATAGGAACGATATGGACAAGTTCCTCTCGGTTTCCGAGAGCGGACACAAGGAGTGTGCCTTCCAGCCCACTCCGGCGCACACGGGCTCGACCCAAGGCACCGCCTGCCTCTTGTCGGGCCGCCCGACAACGGCAAGACCTCGCTGGCCGAAGCGCTGGCAGTGCCGTTCTTCGTGGTGCGCTACGAGGCCACGGTAGGCAGTTATCTCGGCGAAACAGCCAGCCGTTTTGGAGCCTCAATCGCAAACGTCTTGGCGCTATTAGCTACGCAGAAGCTGAAGCGCTCGCGCTGGACGCACGTCGTCGCGCCGTGATGGCGATGAAAGAACGGCCATTGAAGAAGACAATCGAGGATATAGTTGAAGCTCTGGGAAGAGCGGGCCAAACCGGTCCGTACCGATTACGCAGAGCAAGTTTTGTCCGATGGCTGAACGACCCCTTCTGGCAATGCCGCGCCCGAAAAGGACGAGAGAGATCCGGGAATCCACCGAGAGAAAATACAGGATGTGTCAGTAGATCGCTAGGCGACGCGGATCGGGCCAAAATTCGAACGTCTCGAACGGTCGCTTGGCGACCTGTAGGATCTCGGCGAACCTCGTGACGCCCCATCGGCAATTGTACCCGCGTGTGCGTTGGTGTTTGAGGTCGCAAGCAAGGTCGTGGACTTTGGTTCTGCTTCACAATTCCAGATCAGACCGCGCGCAGGGAACTTGTGAGCTTGTGGCAACGATACCAGCGCGGCGAGGAACTCGGACACGGGTACACAGCATGGAGGGATGTATTCGGACATCTCGCCGACATTCGCCCGTGGAATCCGCAGGATTGCCTGACCGAGGAGGTTGTCCAAGACTGGCAGGAACGGCTGGAGAGCTCGCCTGATACGCCTATTCAGTTTGAAGTGGATTTTGATATCGTGGCAGCACCCGTGTCGGCAGACGGCAGGAAGCACGTTTGTGCAAAGTCGCCCCCGGGAGTGTCGCAGGGGCCAGGAACGGCCTCGCCTGCGCGGCTGAAGGCAGCCCCCCTTGGCGCCGCGCCTGAGCCGAGGCGCGGGGGGCCTCCTCGCCACTCTCCCTGTGCCCAAAAGCCCGCAGGCCGCACACGCCTGGGCCGCAATCGGCGCGCGGTGCCTGTTCCTGCCCCGCGCTCCCCCGCTCTCACTCCTTTGAGCGGGCGGTCGCCACCCGCAAGCCCCGGCGGAGCAACGCAACGGCGCGCCCCGATGCCGCCCTGTGGCGCGCCGGGGGCGCCCTCTGCCGCCTCTTCGACCCTCGCGCATGCTGGCACTCCCTCAAAGACGCAGGCTAGGTGCCACATGAATCGCCCGAAGCTCTAACGCGAATGGCTGTTACGATCTGGACAATGGCCACGCCTTGCTGTGAACCGACTATCCTAACCCGCGGCCGGCCCTCCTACGCCCAGCAGGAGGCCCTGTGCGCCCAATATGGAGAAATGCAGACGCGCTGGATGGCCGAAACGGTTGCGCAACCTGTCGTTCTACCCCAACGTGTTTCTGATGGATCATATCTCGGCTCAGATCTGGGCCGTAATTCCGCTGGCGGTCGATAAGACCTCGGTCCCGACCTATTGCCTTGCGCCGGTGGGCGAGGCTCCCGAGATGCGGGCCCACCGACTGCGTCAGTACGAAGACTTTTTCGACGCCAGCGGGGTCGGTACCCCGGACGACCTAGCCGCGTTTGAGGCCTGTCAGCGCGGCTTTAACGTCCACCACGTGCGCTGGCAGCAGGGCTATGTGCGCGACACCGGCCGGACCGTGTCGGGTGCCGATGCCGAAGCTCGCTCGGTCGGCCTGCAACGAGTTGCTAGTAGCGGCAATTTTCAGGACGAGATCATCTTTCAGGGCCAGTACCGGCGCTGGCTGGCCCTCATGCGCCAGGGCCCGGAAGCCGTATGTGGAAATGGCCATGACGGCTGAGTTGCTGGCCCACTGCACCCGACTGGTGTCTAACGAGGCCGCCTGTCTGGCCCAGCGCCGCGGGCGGACTGGCTGTCCCTGTATGCCGATGACGCGGAATACTGGGTTCCGGCCTGGACCGATGAGGGCCGGCCCGCGAACGATCCACAGACTGAGTTCTCTACTACTACAACAGCAAAGCCGGACTGGCAGACCGGGTCTGGCGGATCGAGTCGGACCTGTCACCAGCCTCCCAGCCCCCTGGACCGCATCTGTCACCTGATCACCAATATCCGTCTCACGAATGAGGACGCTGAGCGACCGGCCGTGGCGGCGCACCTGGCAGGTGAACGTTTACAAGCCCGGGAAACATCGGTCGTTTCCCTATTACGATTTTCATGAATATCTGTTCCTGTGGACGTTGGGGGGCTAGCGGATCACCAAAAAGAAAATCACCCTCTTGAATGACGTTGTTGAGGGGATGTTGGATATCTGCCATATATAAATCGGCCCACGAACGAGAGAGATGTATGGAGTCTGTTGATCTGTCGTATGGCCGTTCGTTTGCCAACGGCTTTCCGCACGAATTTTTTTGCTGCCTGCGCCGCGAGGCCCCGGTCTGGTGGCATGCGCCGACCGAGCATACGCCGGGTGGTGAGGGGTTCTGGGTCGTGAGTCGCTACGCGGACGTGGTGAATGTTTTTAAGGATGCCGAGACGTTTTCCTCCGAGTTGGGCGGAACGCAGATTTTCGACGGCAGGGGAGCCGGCTATCAGCTAAACCAGACGGACGATCCCAAGCACCGCCGACTGCGTGCCCTGGTGAACACCGGCTTCCTGCCGCGTATGATCGGCCGGCTGGAAGATCAACTCAGAGAACGGACCCGCTATATTCTTGACGGCCTCTCGCCCGGAGATCCATTTGACTTCGTTCCGGCCGTGGCGCGTGAACTGCCCCTGCAGGCTATTTGTATTATTCTCGGGATTCCGCAGGAGGACCGAGAAGAGTTGGGGCATATTGTTGACCTTGCCATTGGCGCCGGGACGGGCGAAGTCCTGGCCCTGGAACATATCAAACGTCTGGGCGCGTACGCGGACAGGATCGTGGAGCAGAAACGCTGCGACCCTGCTGACGATATCTTATCCGTGATTGTCCATGCCCAATTAGAGGATGGTTCTCCGCAACTCGACAATCGTGAGTTGCGTGCCTTTTTTGCTCTGCTCTTTCCGGCAGGGGCCGAGACTACTCGCAGTTCCATTGCCAGCGGCTTGGTGGCGCTGATTGAAAATCCGCACGAACTGCAACGACTGCGTACCGACCCGGGGTTGATGAAAAGCACGGTCGAAGAGATCGTCCGCTGGACTTCGCCGTCCGTGTACAAGCGCCGGACGACGACGCGGGATGTCGAGTTGCGCGGACAGTACATTCGTCAAGGTGAAAAGGTCACCATCTGGGAGATGTCCGCCAACCGGGATGAAGACGAGTTCGCCGATCCGTTCCGGTTCGATATCGGGCGCAGCCCCAATTTTCATGTTGGCTTCGGTCTTGGCAGTCACTTCTGCTTGGGAGCGAATCTGGCGCGGCTTGAAATTCGGGTGGTATTTGAAGAGCTCCTGGCCCGCTACGCGGACTTCCAGATTGTCGGCGACCTGGAATGGACGAACAACAACCGGCTGGTCGGTCTGACCCGCCTGCCGCTTAGAGTCACGCCCAGGACAGATTCCTGATCCAGCTGCCTCCTTAATTTGGCCAGTGGGCGAATACTCTACATTCCAGTGGGCGTCGGCTGCATACGGCCCGGCAGCCGACGCCCGGATGACCCATCCGGGAGCCGGGAGCGGGCGACGGGGGAAGCGCCCGGCGGGGGGGCGGACTCATCGGTGAGTCGGGGGCGCGCCTGCTCCTCCAGACTCACCGCTCCCACAACCTCCATACCCCGGCCTCCAGTTCACCCCCCCCCTCCGACCCTGGCGTCTAGCCGCCCGCCCCCGTTGGCGGCTTGGCGGCGCGGGCGGTCAGCCCGGAAAGTCGAAATCGGCCTCGGTCAGTTGCGACGCCTGGAAATCCAAAAGCACGATCGAGAAGGTGTCGGCAGGGCCGCCGATCACGGTGTCGGCGCCCCTTTGCTTGATATCGAGGTCGGCAAACGTGAGACCCCCCTTGATGACGAGGATGTCCTCCCCGTCCTCGAAGTCGTGGATGGTGTCGGTGTCGGATTCGTTGTCGACAACGAACCGGTCGGCGCCCGTGACGGGCTCCAGGGGGCCCCCGTCGCCCCGCAGATCGTCGTTGCCCTTGCCCCCTATCACCGTGTCGTCACCCGCGCCGCCCCACACCTCGTCGTCACCCGCGCCCCCCATCACCGTGTCGTCACCACCATGGCCGTAGACGCGGTCATTGCCGGCCCCACCGTTGAGGGTGTCGTCGCCCTGTACCCCCAAGGGGTAGTTGTCGGCGTAGAGAATGTCGTTGTCATCACCCCCGTCGAGCGTGTCGTTGCCAGCCCCGCCACGGAGGTCGTCATCGCCGGCCCCGCCGTCGAGGATGTCGTCGCCATCCTCGCCACGGAGGGCGTCCATGCCGGCCCCGCCGTCGAGATAGTCGTCGCCGGCCCCGCCTTCGAGATAGTCGCCGAAACGCCAGGAGGGATGGGAGATGTATTCTTCATCCCCGCCGTTGAGGATGTCGTCACCGGCCCCGCCGTTGAGGAGGTCAAAGTCGGCCCCGCCGTCGAGGATGTCGTCACCGCGACCGCCGTAGAGGTAGTCGCGCCCGTCCCCGCCGTCGAGGTGGTCGTCACCGCGACCACCGTAGAGGGTGTCTTTATAGCCCTCACCGTAGCGGGGGTCGCGACCGGGCCCGCCGTAGAGGGTGTCGTCACCACGACCGCCGTTGATGACGTCGTGACCGGCCCCGCCGTTGAGGGTGTCGTCACCGGCCCCGCCGTCGATGATGTCGTCACCGGCCCCGCCGTTGAGGGTGTCACGACCGCGACCGCTGTTGATGATGTCGTCACCGGCCCCGCCGGTGATGCTGTCGCGACCGCCCCCGCCCTCAATGGTGTCGCCCGCAGCATACCGCCGCATTAGCCAGCGTGGCGTGTCGCGACCGCCCCCGCCCTCGATGGGGTCGCCTCCGGGGGGGACGCTGTCAGCAACGCCCGGCACGATCAAAAAGTCCTTCTCGCCGAGCAAGTTCGCCGACACGCCCGACAGGGTTAGCGTATCGGCGCCGGCACTGTAACGGACGACCGTATCGGCACCGTCCTGATCGAAATGCAGCGCCCTGACCACGCCCTCAAGGCGAATCCTGTCCCCCGCCTCGAAATCGGTGATCGTGTCGGCCCCGGCGCCGCCGACCGCGAACACGAAGGTGTCGGCGCCCCGGCCACCGGTCAGCGTATCGGCGCCGGCGCCGCCCCTCAGCGTGTCGGCCCCCTTGCCGCCCCCCAGCGTGTCGGCCCCCGGGCCGCCCGTCAGCGTGTCGGCCCCCTTGCCGCCCGTCAGCGTGTCGGCCCCCTTGCCGCCGAACAATATGTCGTTGCCCGCCCCCCCCTCAACCCGGTCGTCCCCGTCGCCGCCATAGAGCGTGTCGTCCCCCCTGCCACCGCCCAGTTTATCGTCCCCCCTGTCACCGTCCAGGGTATCGTCCCCCATGTTACCGTTCAGGGTATCGTCCCCCTGGCCGCTGGCCAGGAGATCGTCCCCCGGGCCACCGGCCAGGGTATCGTCCCCCTTGCTACCAGTCAGGGTATCGTCCCCCTCAGCGCCGGTCTTGGAGACACCTGGTCCCAGCACATTATCATATCTACACTCCAGACCCGTCATCCGGACCTCTACACAGTCTTGTGCCATCACAGTCCTCCTTGAAAACCCCCGGTCTCGTCAGCCACCCCGGGTTTGCCTCGCCCTACACAATCCATACATTACCGCTCCCGGATGTTGTTTTACCCCCCCCCCCCCCCCGTCAAGTCAAGAGGGGGTTCCCGGGCAGGGGAGGCGCGCTTGAAGTTCGACCGCCCGGAGGAGCTGGAGGCTGGCGTCTGCCTCCCCGGGATCCCGGGACTCTTTGCCCCCCCGCATTTTGTCGGGTTGACGGGAGGCCGGAGAACAACTCAAGCACGGGCAGGCTCCCCCCCGGGGCTCTCTCCGCCTCTGAACGCCGTGCGCGCGAGGGCGGTGTTCGCAGCCAGCGGGCAGATCCTGGGCTTGCCCGGCGGGCAACGGCGCGCCTGGGCCTGGAGGATGGACAGGCCGGTCAGGACAGCGCAGAGTTCCGCTAGGGCCTGTTCACACTCATGTGGGTGATTCTGCATGATTCTGGTCTCCTGGCTGTAGGGAACGCACGCAAGCTCCATCCGACCGGATTGCGCCCCCTCTCCCGGTGCCGCGCGGCGATGTCCGCCTCTCCAATCGTCACGTGCTCCCCGCCCTCTGATCGGTCGCCGAGCAGGGCGGCACAGGGCGCGGGTTGCCGGCCCGCTTTGGCCCCTGGCCCCCCCTCTCCCCCCGGCTGCCCCGCTGGTCGCAAACCGGGGGGCTCGCCCGGGTCTTCGCGCATTTGCACCGGGAACAGCTCGCGCGCCTCACGCGGGCGGCCCGGTCGCTCGCCCGCCCCCTCGTCCAGGTTCCTCCCGCCGGCCCGGGGGCGCGCACACAACCGGTCCTCCATCCCTCGGCCGCTCCCGGGCCGGGTGGCCCCCCACGATGCCGAGGGGTGCCGCGGACGCTCGCCCGGCGCTCGCCTGCGCGCGCTCGCCCGGGCCCGCCCCCGCCGCCCCGGCGGGCTGCCCGTGGCGGACTCGCCGGGGCCCGCCTCCCGCTCCTCCCGCGGTGCTGAGGGACCGGGCGTCCGCGGGCACCCAGACGCGGCCCTTGGCCGTGGCACTGGGGTAGGCGCTCGTGGGGCCGCCGCGGCGCACCCGGGTGAGCCCTTGGGCGTCTGCCCGTGAGCTGTCCACGCGGCGCAATGCAATCGCGCGGGTGTGGCGTCGATTGCAGGGATGCCGCCGCCTCTGCTCGCGCTGCGAGCAACGCGACGTGCTCTTCCTCGGATGCAGCGTCTTCGCCCTCATCATGGATGCCGTGCGATAGTGTGAACATGCCCTAGCCTGAACCCGATTGGCGCCCTTGAGACGAGGTTCTCAAGTGGTTTTCCTTAGATGGTGGTTGAGAGGAAGCCGATGTATTACTAAGTGAGCGTGGAGATCAACGGAGGAGCGAACCAGGAGCGAGACAGGAACACTAACACCGCTCGGCCAGCGCACCCTTGCCAGTGTGCTTCATCCTATGGCCCAGATTGCGACACTGAAAGAACAGGGTCCGCTGATGATCCTGCGGGGTAAAGGTATTTATGTGTGGGACGAAGAGGGCAAGTCGTATATTGACGGGGCTGGCCGGACTCTGGTGCACGTCGCTCGGCTATGGCAACGAAGAGCTCGCTCAGACTGCCTACGAGCAGATTAAGAAGCTGCCCTATGGCCATCTTTTCACCGACAAGAGTCATGACACTGCCATGCAACTTGCGGAAAAGCTCAAGACGGTGGTGCCAGGTGGATTCTCTAAAGTCTTCTTCGGTCTCTCAGGCTCTGACGCGAACGATACGCAGGTCAAACTCATGCGCTATTACAATAATGCGGTCGGGCGACCCGAGAAGAAGAAAATCATCGCTCGGAACAAGGCCTACCATGGCGTGACGTTCGCCGCGGCTAGTGCGACCGGTTTGGCTCCCCTTTCACCAAGGGTTTGATCTGCCAGTCGAGAGTTTTTTTGCACACCGACTGCCCGCACTACTACCGCTTTCATGAGCCTAGCGAAAGCGAAGAAGACTCTACCGCCCGGCTCGCCGATAACTTGGAGCGGCTCATCCTGGCGGAAAATCCGGCTACGGTTGCGGCGTTTATTGCCGAGCCGAGTATGGGCGCGGAGGGTGTGCTGGTGCCGCCGGATTCATATTTCCCGAAGATCCAGCGCGTACTGAAAAAATACGATATCCTGTCCATCAACGACGAGGTCATCACCGGCTTTGGCAGGATGGGCAACCCTTTTGCCGCCCAGACCTTTGATCTTCAGCCAGCCACCATATCCTTGGCCAAGTCCCTGACCTCGGCTTATCTGCCGCCGAGTGCGGTCATGATCCCCGAGTTCATCTATCAGGCGGTTGCCGAGGTGAGTAATGGGGAATGTTCGGCTACGGCTTTACCTATAGCGGTCATCCCGTCTCGGCCGCGCTGGGAATCAAGGTGATCGAAATCCATGAAAGAGACTGTATTTTCGAGCGGGCGGCCCGACTCGGTGAGCAGTTTCAGGCCCACCTGCAGCAGTTGGCCGACCACCCGCTGGTCGGCAAGGTACGCGGCAAGGGCCTCGTTGGTGCCTGCGAGCTGGTTATGGACAAGGCGACCGACTAGGCATTTGGTCCAGAGATCGCAGTCGGGAGATACGGCCTCGCCCGCATGAAAGACAACGGCCTGATTTCGCGGGCCGTCGGCGGACACGCTGGCGCTGTGTCCGCCGCTCATTGTCTCTGCGGATGAAGTGGACGAGATCTTCGTACGTTATACAAAGGGGCTGAATGAAACCCTGGACTGGGTCACGCGCCAAGGGTTGCGGCCTGACCCCATCAAGAGCCATGTTGAGGGCCGGGGTTCTCTCTGCCCTGGCCCGATTGCCAGTTCCGCCTGAGGGTTGGGCTGCCGAGAGGAAATTATTCCGACAGGACTTCGCCGGAGCCGCCCATCTCGGTCGGGACATCTTTCTGTTTGACAATACCATCATGGATGCGCAGCACGGTTTCTCCGTAGAAGACGTGTACGCCGGGCTGAAAAGGAAGGTCCGGGATCACGGCCGCATACACATCGGTCAGGCCCATGCGGGGATGCTCGGTGAATATATGACCGCCGCAGGCCTTACACCACTTACGATGACTATTATCGGTCTTGGCATAAGTCCCAATACTATCCGCCCCCCGGGTGACTTGCACGGCATCGGGCGGCCATAAGGTGAAGGCGTTGACCGGTCCCGCCGACCAGTGACGGCAGGATTCACAGTGACAGTAGCCCATCGCCACGGGGGCGCCGGCGACGGTCAACTGTACGGCTCCACAAAAACAGCTCCCATTATAGGTGTTCTCACTCATCATTCTCCTCCTGTTAGGTTGCGGTTTCTCCCATCCTCCGCCTCCTTGCTACCTAGCCGCGCAAGGCTGACTCCGCAACCCCGCGGCGTGGCAGCGTATTCGGTATGGGGGACAACGGTTACCTGATCGTGCGCTCAGGCTGGTTGTCAGATAGGCGGTGAACCCTATATGGTGCGCTCGGTCGATATCAATGATTCGGCAATAGCATCAAAGGAGGTCTGTACATGCACGAGATAGTCATTCGCGGTGGAAAGATTGTTGACGGAACGGGGAAGCCAGCTTTGACCGGCGACGTGGCCATTGCCGATGGGCGTATTGTCGCCGTCGGCAAAGACCTGGGAAGCGCAAAGCAGACGGTGAATGCCGATGGGCTGTTGGTCACGCCGGCTTGGGTCGATGCGCATACCCATTATGATGGTCAGGCGGCCTGGGACGAACAAATGACCCCGTCGCTCTGGCACGGTGTTTCGACCGTGGTCATGGGGAACTGCGGTGTGGGCTTTGCTCCGGCTACACCAGATCGCCACGAGTGGCTGATCGGTCTCATGGAAGGGGTCGAAGACATTCCCGGTCCGTCATTATCGGCCGGACTGCCGTGGGGCTGGCAGAGCTTCGCCGAATACCTCGACGTGCTGGACAGTCTGCCCCGCACCTTGGACGCTGGTGGCATGATTACGCACGGCGCGGTGCGGGCCTTTGTCATGGGCGAGCGTGGGGCAAAGAATGAACCTGCGACTGAAGAAGACATCGCCAAGATGGCTGCCATCGTCAAAGACGCCGTCCTCGCTGGTGCGCTCGGCTTTTCGAGTTCACGGACGCTGGTGCATACGGCCAACGACGGCGAACCCGTCCCTGGTACGTTTGCCCACGAAGAGGAGTTGATCGGGATTGCCCGAGCCGTGCGCTCAACCGGACGCGGCATTCTGGAGATGGTGCCGCGCGGTATTGCTGGCGAAGACCCAGATCTGCTGCAAGAAGTGGATATGATGATCCGGATCTCCCGGGCGACGGGTTGCCCGTTGACCTTCCTCCTGGCCCAAAATAATACCTATCCCGCCCAATGGCGTGAGGTTATGGCGCGATGCACCGCCGCGGTGAAAGGGGGTGTGCCGATCACACCGATGGTATTTGCCCGTCCGGTGTGTGTACTGTTCAGCTTTCAGGGAGATAATCCATTCGAATATCTGCCGAGCTTTCAGCCGCTAAAAAAGCTCTCTCACGACGAGAAGATGGCGGCGCTGCGTAATCCCGAGTTGCGCCACAAGCTGGTGACGGAACAGGATCCTAACACCACCGGCATGTCCCTGCTGTATCAGAACGAGCGGGTCTGGGAGCGGACCTATCCCATGGGTGAGGAACTGAGCTATGAGCCGAGTGCCGACGCGAGCATTGCCGCTCTTGCGGCACGCGAAGGCCACAGCCCGCGCGAGGTTGTCTATGACCTGATGCTCGAACAAAACGGCCGGGCCTTTTTGATGTATGCTGCGGCCGGCTATGCGGATGGCAACGCCGACCCGCTCCACGAACTGATCTGTGATCCCATTACGGTCATGGGCGGCAGCGATGCGGGTGCCCACGTGCGGCAGATTATTGACGCAGGTGTCCCCACCTATGCCCTGACTCACTGGGCACGGGATAAAGCGGAGGACGATCCCAGGCGCCTGCCACTAGAGTTCGTCGTGAAGAAACTCACCCACGATGGTGCGCGTCTCTTTGGTATGAAGGACCGTGGCACGCTTGAGCCAGGGGCCAAGGCGGATGTGAACCTGATTGATTATGACAATCTGAGCGTCAGTCACCCCGAGATGGTCTACGATCTGCCGGCCGGTATGCCGCGCCTGATGCAGACCGCTCAAGGCTATGAGAAAACCTATGTGAGCGGCGAAGTCGTGCAAGAAAACGGAAAAGACACGGGTGCCCGGCCTGGGCGTGTTGTCCGCAGTGCGTAACGCGCTCTGTCTTCAGATGACGGGAGTGGGCAGATTGCCCACTCCTGTTTTCCTTATCCAAGAGTCGAGAACGTCCATCTTGACCACATGAATCCGCAGGAGGGCAACGGATGGATATTGGTATCCTTGTGCCGGCAACGGCAGAGACGCAGAACATCACTGGAATCGCGCAACGGGTCGAAGGCTTGGGCTTTGAATCCCTCTGGATCCCCGAACATCCGGTGATTCCCGTGGGCTTCAAAACCGAGGTGCCTGGGGGTGGGGCCCTGCCCGAGCACTACAACCGCTGGGCCGACCCGTTTATTGCACTGACCATGGCCGCCGCTGCCACCACTAAGCTCAAACTGGCCACTGGTATTTGCTTATTCCCGGAGCGCGAGCCGCTCATCACCGCAAAAGTGATCGCCTCCCTTGATCTCTATTCCGGCGGTCGGACCATTATTGGAGTCGGTGCCGGCTGGCTGCGCGAAGAGACCGAGGTCATGGGGACCAACTTCCGGCTGCGCTGGCGACGCCTGCGCGAAACAACCGAAGCGCTGCGTCGCTGCTGGACCGAGAAAGAGCCTAGCTATCAAGGCGAGATGGTCCAGTTCCCACCCGTATTCTGCGATCCCAAGCCCGTCCAAAAGGGCGGTCCACCAATTTTTTTGGGAGGCCATGTGCCAAAAGCGCTGGAGCGTGTTGCCCGGACTTACGATGGCTGGTGTCCGCTCGCGTTTGACCCTGAGGACTATAGAACCAAGGTCGAATCGGTCCGTACCATGGCCAGAGAGTTTGGCCGTGACCCAGACGCGTTGCAAATGTCGGCTTTTATTGATCCTAAAGACGGAGCCCTCTCCGTTGATGAGATGAAAGCCTATCACGATGCTGGTGCCTGTCGGATCGTGCTCTTCTCCCAGCCTTTTGCCAAAGCGATTGCGACCGGCCAAGCCTTGGCCTGCATAGACACGGTTGCGCCCCTTGTGGAGGCGGCTCAAGGAGTATAAGTCTGACCTCTCTCTTCTCTCCCCGCTAGTGGGAGAGGAGTGAGGGAGGGGGGGGGGGAGAAGTCCCCTCACTCCTACGGTAGTAAGGAGCTTTGTGATGTTTCCGCTGATAAGCCTCTCTCTCGCCGCCCTCCTGCTGGCGAGTCCCTCTGCGTGGGCCGGCCCGAATATTAAAACTCTGGATAATCCTGTCCGAATGCGTTTTTCCAGCTTTTCCACCTCGCTGGCCATGCTGGGCGATATAACGGGCGACGGCATCCCGGATTATCTGGTTGGCGCATATGACCAGCCCTACGCCAGGGAAGGGATGACCGGGAAGGAGATCGGCCTCGGCGGCGCTGAGAAGTCTGGGGAAAACGCGGACCACCAGGGTCGGGCCTTTGTCTTCGACGGACAGACGGCCAAACTGCTCTACGCACTCGATCATCCATTTCCGCAAAAGGCTGCGGCGTTTGCCTGTTCGGTGGCCTCGGCTGGGGATGTGGACCAGGATGGGCTACCAGATTTATTGATCGGTGCCTTTGGCCAAAATCAAGGAGGCCAAGCCTATGTCTTCAGTGGCGCGGCCGGGGCGTATTTGCTCACGCTGAAACCGCCACAATCGCAGCCTGGCGCTGGATTTGGCTGGTCGGTCACCGGCATCGGGGATGTCACCGGTGATACTTTCCCCGAGCTAGTCGTGGGGGCCTATGACCAGGACGGAGAGGGCAGGGCTTTTGTCTATAGCGGCCAGAATGGATCGCTCGTCTATACACTCGGACCGCCTACCGACCGGGGTGGCTCTGCGTTTGGATGGTTTGTCAACGCTGCCGGAGACCTCAATCAGGATGGTGTCCAGGATATAGCGGTGGGTGCACCCTACACCACTGTCGGGAATCTGAGTGTCCAAGGGCGTGCGTATATCTATAGCGGTGCGGGCGGCCAGCTCTTGCTCACAATTGAAAATCCCGATCCCAAAGAAGGTTCGGCCTTTGGCTGGCGTGTGGCCGGTGCTGGGGATCTGAATAAAGACGGGACGCCCGACCTATTGGTCGGCGCGCCCTATCATGACGTGGGTGCCTATCAGGGCCAGGGCGCGGCCTACGCGATTAGCGGGAAAGACGGCTCCGTGATCTACGCCCTGAAAGATCCGTTTCCGCGCAAGCATGCTGGATTTGGCTGGGCGCTGGCCACCAGCATGGACGTGAACGCAGACGAGGTGCCTGAGATTTTAGTGGGCGCTCCATTTCAGGCGGTGGATGCGTTCGACATCCAGGGCGAGGTGTTCGTCTATAATGGACGTGACGGACGGCACCTCATGACGCTCGACAACCCATGGGGCCACCAGGGATCAAAATTCGGCTACACCGTACTCTCGCCGGGTGATCTGAATCAGGATGGCATCCCGGAGTTCGCCATGAGCGCCCCTGGTCAGCATATCATGGGTGAGGTCAACGTCGGGCGAGTGTATCTTTTCGAATCACAGCGGTAAGTGGACGGGTCTCCTCAGCGTATCCTGCTCACCGGTGCGACAGGCTATGTCGGTGGGCGCTTGCTCAAAGCCCTGGAACGGACGGGCCATGTCGTCCGCTGTCTCGTGCGACAGCCCGCATTCTTACGATCCCGGGTTGGGCCACATACGGAAATTGCCGCTGGCGATGTCCTGAATCCAGACTCTCTGGATGCTGCGCTCCGGCACGTAGATACGGCCTACTACCTCGTCCACTCCATGGGGTCGGCCGGAGCGTTCGAGGAGCAGGACCGTCAGGCGGCCCACAATTTCGGACGGGCCGCACGCCAGGCTGGAGTCCGGCGCCTGATTTACCTTGGCGGCCTGGGCGACAATAGCACCGGCCGGCTCTCGTCTCACTTGCGGAGCAGGCAGGAAGTCGGCCGCATTCTACGCGCCTCGGGCGTCCAGACCATTGAGTTGCGTGCGTCGATTGTCATCGGCTCTGGCAGCCTGTCTTTTGAGATGATCCGGGCCTTGGTCGAACGCTTGCCTGTCATGCTCACGCCGCGCTGGGTAGCTGTTCAAGCCCAACCGATTGCCATTGCGGATTTACTGGCCTATCTGACGGCGGCACTCGAGTTGCGTTGTACGGGCAATCGAGTCTTTGAGATTGGAGGGGCTGACCGAGTCTCGTATCGGGAATTGATGCAGGAGTACGCTCGGCAGCGGGGGGTCCGGCGCTGGATGCTCCCCGTTCCGGTTCTAACCCCACGTCTATCGGGTTTATGGCTTGGCCTAGTCACACCGCTCTATGCCCGCGTCGGACGCAAACTGGTCGAGAGTTTGCGATACCCAACCATCGTGCAAGACGCCTCGGCCTTGCAGTATTTTGCCATCCGTCCCATCGGAGTGCGTGAGTCCATTGCTCAGGCCCTCCAGAACGAGGACCGGGAGCTTGCTCAATCCCGCTGGTCTGATGCCCTCTCCGCGGCCGGTTCGCTCCAGACGTGGGGCGGTGTTCGGTTTGGCCCCCGTCTGATTGACTCTCGGACTGTTCACGTTCCCGTCTCACCGGCAGTGGCTTTCCGTCCGATTCTCCGTATTGGCGGGGAGGTCGGCTGGTATTATGGTAACTGGCTGTGGCAACTGCGTGGCGTTCTTGACCTGCTGCTCGGTGGCGTCGGCATGCGCCGTGGTCGGCCTCATCCCGACCAACTCAAGGTCGGCGATACGTTAGACTGCTGGCGGGTCGAGGCAATTGAGACCGACCGCCTTTTACGCTTACAGGCCGAGATGAAACTCCCTGGCCGGGCCTGGCTGGAATTTATTGTTGAAGGCGATGCGCATCAGGCCACGATTCGTCAAACCGCCACCTTCGACCCGCGCGGCCTCTCGGGTCTCGTCTACTGGTACGGAATCTCCCCGCTCCATCAACTGGTGTTTGCCGGTATGCTCAGAGGTATTGCGAATGCAGGAGCGCGCACACAGTCAGCAGGGAGTACGCTAATGGGGGACAAAGGGTGAGGGGGACCGGGCCGCTGTCTGTCAGTCTATCAGTACGGTTTTTATCCCGTGCCCGCATAGACTGGCGTTTCCTCTGTCGCTGTAGTATTTCCTCCGTATATCAGGGACGAGGAGAAGCCCGCTGCCGCTTTCTGGCGAAGTCGTCGCCACGCCAGAGGCTAAGAGTTGGCATGGCATCCATCTCCTTACACTTGCAGGGCTCCGCGTGTTCGTAAAGAGTCTATATTTTCTTGGCGGAAAAGGGAACCGCGTGGGAATTCTATCCCGTCGAGCCTCTCCGTCAGGAACATGCCACGCCGTGGCCTCTCGGCATCCTCACCTTCCCTCAAAATACGTTTGAGCGCGCAAGAGTCCGGGAATCCCTGGCGCTTGAAGACTCGCTGCATATGGATGGACAATTGCCATGAGACTTTTGGTGCCGTCCGTTCCGGCAAGAAAGTCATCCAAGGTGCTGGACGCCTATGAGAAAAGCAGTGCGCCGGATCCCAAGCGAGACAAAGAAGTTGCCCGGTGACGTGTCTTTGCCAAGGAAGGGGTGCACCCGGCCTGGGCTCGGGTCGCGGTCCATGCTTTTGCTGAAGCCTTTGAGACGCTTGAGCAGTGGCGACAGGCAAATACGTGGCTGATCGGGCAACGCATCTCCGTTTTTGAGGTTGCCTAGGGTCTGTCCCCATTAAGTATGCGATCGTGTGATTCGGGTCTGCTCCCACTCATGAGCATGATGATGGTCTCCTCGGTGGATGGACATCCCGCAAGCGCACTCCGCATGGATAGCGCCCCCTCTCCCGGTGCCGCGCGGCCCGGTCCGCCTCTCCCCTCGCCCCGGGCGCACCGCCCTCGTGTCTGTCGCCGCGCAGGGCGGCACCTGGCGCGGGCGACCGGCCCGGTTGGGCCCCTGGCCCCCCTCTCCCCCCGGCTGCCCCGCTGGTCGCAACCCGGCGTCCTTGCCCGAGTCTGCGGGCCTCGGCACTGCGAGCCGAGCGTGCGCCTCAGGCGGGAGGCCTTGTCGAGAGACCGCCCCCCTCGTCCAGGTCTCTCCCGCCGGGAGGGGGGCGCGAAAAAACCGGTCCCCCTCCCTCGCGGTCCCGAGGCGGTTGGCCCCCCAAGAGGCCTCCGGGTGCCGCGGCTGCGCGCCCGGCCCTCACCTTCGTGCGCTCTCCCGGGCCCGCCCCCGCCGCCCCGGCGGGTCGCCCGTGGCGGACTCGCCTTGGGCCCGCCCCCCGCGAGTCCCGCGCTGCTCAGGGACCGGGCGGACGAGGGCGCCAAGCCTCGGCCCCTGGCCGGGACGCTGGGGTCTGAGCCCGTGGGGCTGCCGCGGCGAAGCCGGGTGGGGCCTTGGGCGTCTGCCCGTGAGTTGGGCAAGCGGCGCACCGCAATCAAGCGGGTGTTGCGTCGCTTGCAGGGATTTCGTCGCCTCTGCTCGCAATGCGAGCAACGCGACGTGCTATGCCTCGGATGCATCGTCTTCGCACTCATCATCGATGCGTGTGGTGTGACGGTAAAACTCCGAATGGAATCGAGATTGGGCGAAGTTGCCCTGACACCACCATCGCCTGAAACGCCGGCGTTACAAGGGAATGGAGCCGTCGCGGCGATTGAGCGAGACGACCGGTCCGCGATCTTCGAGCGCGTTCCGCGTTGTCGTCCGAGCAACAAAAGCAACAGAACGCGGCGCGGAGTGCAAACGGCGGGCAGCAGTCTTCACACATGGCGCATCGAAGCCGGAGGCGTTACCTCGGCAGCACGGGCATCGCCGCACATGTTCCGCGGAGCCGGTGGACGCCACGCACATGTGACCGCGGCGCAAGTGTGCTCGACGAAAGCGGGGCTGCTCAGGGTGATAGCGTGCTTCGCTCGTTACGGCAAACGCAGACGGGGACGGCGCACTCGTTACCGCGGTGGCCGCCGCGCGGGTGTGGTGCGCCAGTGCGGCCGCGGACATCGGCAGCGCGGACGGAGCCACCGGGGCCGGAATGAATGGCCTGGCGGGATGCGCGAGTGGTGCGGGCGCACAAGGGGGCGTAGCGAGCGCGGAGCCACGGTCACGCATGGTGCCAGGCTTAGGCGCTTGCGCCGTTTCATTCCGAGTCCCGGCCGGAGCGCAGCGGAGGACCCGCAGGGTTGGCAGAGGGAGCACGCGTGGCACAATGGGACATCACAGCGTGGTGCTGCGTATACCAAGAAGGGGAAAAACATGAAGTAATCCAACGACTTGGTAGTGCGGATGAACGACCGGTGGCTGAGATGCCACTCCGTCTGGCGAGGGGTGCCGGACGGAAGGGGGTCGCTAAGCGGAAGTTCCAGCGCCGCTCAAGCGCAAGTATCTGATATGAATGACATTCGAGAGATTGCAGCGGCGTTGTACTGGGGACCTTATGGCTTCACACCCAGGAGCTTGCATGCTGTTCTCTGGAGTGGTGTGGGCCGGGTGGTGACCGGGAATGGGTCGGCGCCCGCAAGGGGGGCGCCACGGTGGTGCGGGTGGATGGCCCATGCCGCCCCATCAGCCGTCGCAGCGCTGCGGGGCGCCACGGTGGTGCGGGTGATGGGGGCGAGAGCGCCGATGAGGGTGCGTAAGCTGTGCCCCGGATCCCCCTCGGGCGTCCTCTGCGGTGCCACCTTGGCCCGGGCGCGCGGCGAGCCCGGCGCCCCGACGGACGGCCGCCGGGCCTCGGCGCCTGCGGCCTCCTCGTCGTCGCACCGCAGGGGCTTGAGTCTCTGACGCATGTGCCATTCGATGTAGTAGGCGAGCATGCCCAACAGGACGTGGGCTCGGACCCGGGGCTCGGTGCGGTGGGAGACGGGACGGCCCTTCAGGTCCCCGGTCTTGCGGCGGCGGAAGGCCCGTTCCCCCGAGCTCCACCGCGTGTCGGCGCGCCCCGTGCCGGGACCGTCGAGTGCGCTCTCCGGCAGACGGGTGCGGATCACGGAGAGCCCGTCGAGCCTGGCCGCGGCGGTGATGGAGGCTTCGTCTCGCCGGGAGGTGAAGCACCCGTCATCGGCGATGGACCACGTGACGTGCTGGGCCCCCTGGTCCTGGCCGATGCCCTTGCCGCCCCGCTCCCCGAGTTTCTCGCCCCCGTGAGCTGGCGTTTCTCGTGCCGCGTTGCTGCGGCAATCGGTTCAAGCAGGGCCTCGGTGGCCTCGAGCAGGCCCTGGCGCTTGCGAGCGCGGTCCTCGGCCTGCAGCGGGGTGTGGCACCCCATGAGGCGCTCGCCGGGAGATGCCTCGCTGGTGATCTCTCCCAGGTCGCTCTCGTTAAAGAGCGCCATCTCCTCGCGGAGCCGTGCCGCGGGCGGCCGCCCCCGGTCTCCCACTAGCACCACCTTCGCAAGGGAGAACCGCTCCCGCCGCGGGGCGACCTGCGAGGAAAGCGGGACCGGATCCGCTGTGGTGCCGGGGAACACCTGCACCGCCACCGGCCCCCGTCCCAGTCGCACAGCAGGCCGCACGTGCTCTGCCGCTTGCCCTTCTGGCCAGCCCGGGAATGACCGCGTTTGGCCAGGGGACCTGCTCTCCCCTCCTTCCACACCGAGGGTGGGGCAGAGAGCACCAGGCCGCCCGCTTCGAGGGGCCGCTTTGCCAGAGACTGCTCGCTCCTCTCCTGGCGTTCCAGGAGCCAGTCCCGGGCGCCGGAGAGGGCGGCCTCGTCCCGTGCCGCATCAAGGAGCTCGCCCCGGGGGCTCACCGCGGTGGCCTCGGCAGCCCCCGTACCGGGGCCCGCTGCGAGGCGGGCGCCAGGATCCGTGCCACGATCAGAGCCAGCACCTGATCCCGCCTGGGGGAGGGCTGCGGGGCGATCCGCTTCTCCAGGCCGAGCTTCTTCAGGGGGCCCAGCACCTCGGCCACAGGACTAGGAGGCAGGGCGCGTACGAGGGCGACGGCGTCGTCGCGGCACCGCCCCGCAGGCCCTCCTTTGAGCAGGAGGCGGCATCCCTCGACGAGAGCGGACGACCACTTGGAGAGGGGGGCGAGGGGGCGCTGCTTGCCCTTTCTGCCGGCGCGAGAGGACTCGCGGAGCGGGCGGGCGGGCGGGGAGGAGCGGTTGGGGACGGATGCGATAGAAATAGCTGCCGGACATAGACATGTACCCACCATATGTCAAGCACCCAATGCACCCATACATGGGTACACTACGACACCCAACAAATCCGGCAAGCCACGCACAATCAACGACTTGGCCTGAATGTCAGATGGAAATCAGCTGGAACTTCGGGCTAAGTTCTGCCGGTTTCCGACGGTGGGGCGAAACAACTGCGATCTTAACTATACCGGACACGAGCCGTCGCTTGCGGGCCGGGCTACCACAGGGCCTATGGCGAGGACGTACGAAGCACGTGACGGAAGTCTCTTTATTTCGCTGGTCAAACCCTCAACGGCCCGACGGGGCGGAGGGACTGCGGAGCGATCTAGATGGCCTGCCGCTCGCCATCTGGCGGGTGCGCGCAGCGCATCCGGGTGCGGTCCCGCGCTCCAGAGTTGTAAGGGGTAAAGCGTGCCGCCTAAGGGTCTCAGGTTTGTCATCGGAACGCAGGAACCCATGTTGTCCGCCCGGTACGGAGCCGGGCTAGTCGCGGAGAACGGAGACGGACCGTATGGGAACGGAGCCCTCGTAGTAGTCGGAGTGCGGGAAAACCGCACACATGGCGAAGGAGAGCAGAAAGCTGATCGGCGTTCGCATGACTGAGAAAGTATCGGTGGACTCGGATAATCAGGCCGACAGAGCTTGGCTTCTCGGCGTGCAGCGGAAGCTGTGTCGGTGGAGCAAGGAGACGCCCGAAGACGCCTACGGCGATGTGTGGAACTGGGTAACCGATCCGCGCAACCTTCGCTGTGCCTGGCAGATGACTGCCCGGAACAAGGGCAGACGGACGCCGGGCGTCGATGGGTCGACGGTGGCGAGCATTGCTGACGGCAACGGAGGCGTACCGCTCTTTCTGGACGAGCTTCGGGAGGCGCTGCGGAATGGCAGCTACCGACCGTCTCCCGCGAGGCGAAAGTGGATTCCGAAGCCGGGCAAGCCGGGGAAGTTCCGACC
The DNA here is from genome assembly GCA_965116085.1 of uncultured Binatia bacterium (SeqCode). Lineage (GTDB taxonomy): Bacteria > Desulfobacterota > Binatia > Bin18 > Bin18 > Bin18. The sequence continues at coordinate 113,013 of OZ220487.1, read as the reverse complement.
CCTCGGTATCCTAACCGTTGCTGACCCCGTGGTCCAAGGCGCGGTCTGAGGTCTCCCGACTTCGCTCGTGCTTTTGGAGAGCCGGATGCATAACGAAAGGTGCACGTCCGGTTCGGAGGGCGGACCGGAGAAACCCATCGGCCGTAAGGCCGACAGGGCGCTTCGGTTCGACCCTACGCGTATTTCTCTCCACCTGCACGGCCCCACCGGTGGTTCGGCCGGCACAACGGCAGGCCCCGAATGCCGGCCGCAATCGGTACACTCGGAGCAGGCGCGCCGCCGGGCGTACCGCTCGCGGGCGCGTTCGTTCTTCCCGCCCTTGTCGCGGCGCTCGGCCTCGACGGCGGCGCAGACGTCGCACCGGGACTGGCCGTCGAAGGCCGGGCGGCCGCAGGAGACACAGAGGCCGGCGGCGGCGCGCCGCCGATACCGCTCCCGGTCCGCTACACGGCGGGCCTCACCTGCAGGGCTCGCAGACGGCGCCGTCGTCGGGAGCGGGCTCGTTCCCGCAGCGGGTGCAGGCTCCCGCTGCCACGCGGTCACGCCGGCGCTTGCGGCTGCGCTCCCGCGCGAGGCGGCGCTTGGCCTCCGGGTCCTTGCCCCCGTAGATCTCGCCCCGGGCGCTGGCCTCGGCGCAGCCGGCGCAGCCGGCGCCGCCCATCCTGCGGAGGATTGGCGCCGTACTTCGTGCAGACCCCCGCGGCGAGCCGCTCGGCGGCCTGCCGGCGGGACCCCGCGCTCTCAGGACTTCGCGCGCTCCGGGTCCCTGCGCGGTTTGCCTTCGGCCCGCAGCCGGTCGTCGCGGGCACGACTCGCGCTGTTCCTCTTCCGGGCGCAATCCTCGCAGACCGTCCGGTCGAGTACGGGAGAGCGGACTCCATACCTCGGGCACAAGCTGGCCGCGCGGCGTACCTCGGTGCGCTTCCTGAACCGCTCGTGATCGCGTGCGCGGCCGACGGCGGGACGGTCGGCGAGGTCCCGTCCCGATGCGTACTCGCGATCGCGTGCGGCTGACGGCAGGGTCGCGGTAACTCATCGGCTGCTCTGGATCGGGGGATGGAACACGGCTGGCGGAGACCAGGCCGGCGGCGGACCGCGTCGGGCCGGCAGGACGTCCGGACGGGCGGGACGATCAGCCGCGCTGGCGGCGGTCGGCGAAGATACCGAGGCTGCGCCAGCCCCACAGTTGCACCCCGCAATGCCGCAGTTTGAGCCCCGTCGCGATGATGATCTCGCGCGGGCAGGCCGCATCTCCTCAAGCGCCTTCAACGACACGACCGTGCCGCGCACCTTGCGCCGGCCCTTGCGTGCCGGGCCGTCAGACTGGACGGGAACGATCTCGCCGTTGGCCTTCGAGATGTAGCGCTTGTCCGCGAGACCGCCTCTGACGAAATGGATGAGATAGGTGCGCGCGTCGCCGCGCGGTGCGGTTGCTGCCGGCATCGTGCCGTGCTCCTTCGACAGGTGAATGGGAACGGCGGCAGCGCTCCCCTCCCTCCAGAGCGCCGACCGCCGCCCCGTTCACGGCCAGCCTCTCCTCCTGCCGGTGGGAGGCGCGTGGATGGAGACGGCGGCAGGACGGACGTGCAGCGGACAGGAGCGGGGCGCGAGTTGAAAAGCCACACCGGATATCATAAAGGGAGGCATGAAGGCGAACATGCGCGAGGCTCGGGTTGCAGACGTTCAAGACCAAGGCGTTCGCCCGGTTCGCCGACCGCGAGGGGCTGGAGGATGCGGCATTGTGTGAGGCCGTCCGACACGCCGGGGAGGGACTGATCGACGCCGACCTCGGCGGCGTCATCAAGCAGCGCATCGCCCGTAAGGGCGGCGGCCGGTTCGGCGAGTTCCGCACGATCGTGCTGTCCCGTCGAGGCGAACTGGCGTTCTTCGTGCACGGGTTTGCGAAGAGCGCCCGGGACAACATCCGGCGCAAGGAACTTTCGGGGCTGCGCTCGCTGGCAAACGAGCACCTGGCGCTGGATGCGGCGGGTCTTGCGGCCGCGCAGGCGACTGGATCGATCATCAAGGTGGAATGCGATGACCAAGCAGTATGAGAGCGAGGTGCTGGCTTCGGTGCACGAGGCGGCGCGCGGCATGGCCGCAGCGGGCCTGATGTCGAAACGGGCCATGCGGAAGTTCGACGAGATATGTCTCACGCCCGTCAAGGAGATGACGCCGGAGGACATTCGCGAGCTTCGGCTGCGCGAGCATGCGAGCCAGGCCGGGGTCGCGCGCTACCTCAACGTGACGACCGGGCTGGTGAGCCAGTGGGAGCGCGGCGAGAAGCGCCACCAGCGGCACCTCGCTGAAGCTGCTGACGCTGGTGGCGAAGAACGGCCTCGGTGCGGTTGCGTAAAAATACGCACCAATCGGCGGCTCCGCCCTGCGCAACCGGGGCGTGCTCAAATTCGAGTTCGTCGCGGGGCTGCACCATGGACGCTGAACCTGCAATCGAGTGGATCGACGCAACGTGGAATCCGGTGACGGGCTGCACGAAGATCACCCGTGGCTGTGACAGTCAAGGGACGCCGCGAACATGAACGACGGTTTCCAGCGGGTACTGGACCACATCCGGTCGGTTGCCGGGACCGAAGCAGAAAAGGTGTCCGTACTGCTCGATACCAATGTAAGCGCTGCGGCTAGGGCACCTGGTGATGTGGCCAAATCGATCTGCAAGGCGGTGGCGACGCGCAACGTCCGGGACTTCGAAGATACCAGCATCAAGGTCATCGACCTTTGGGCGGAGCCATGAACCGTGTGGCCGCGTTGGGCGATAGCGCGTCATTCTGGCCGCCCTGCGTTTCCCTCGATCTTGAAATCGGCAAGGACGACCGCATTCATGCTCTCGGTGCGGTGCGCGGTGATACCGGTCGCAGCATGACGCATTCGGGCGGCGACCTGGCAGCCGCGCTGACGAAATTGGACGCCTTTGCCAACGGTGCCGAATTCGTTCTGGGACACAATCTGATCGCCTTCGACCTGCCTCACGTGGCGGCGGCAAGGCCGAACCTCCGGCTGCTGAAGCTGCCGGCGGTGGACACGCTGCGCCTCAGCCCGCTCGCGTTTCCCCGCAACCCCTATCACAGGCTCGTCAAGCACTATCAGGACGGAGGTCTCAAGCGCGGCCGGGTGAACGATCCCGAGCTCGATTCCGGTCTGGCGCTGAAGCTCTTCGGCGACGAGCGCGAGGCCCTGGCGAAGGCCGCACCCGACCTGCTCGCCGCGTGGCACTGGCTGTGTACTCCCGAACCCAACGGGGTAGACCGTGCCTTGGACGGGTTCTTCTTCCAGCTTCGGCGGGCCGGCCGGCCGTCGCAGACGGAGGCCAGGGCGACGATCGGGCAGAGACTGGAACACGCGGCCTGCACGACCCGAGTGCGCGAGGTCATCGCGAACGCGGGGAGGCTCGGCTGGTCGCTGGCCTATGCGCTCGCCTGGCTGTCTGTGGCCGGCGACAATTCGGTGATGCCGCCCTGGGTGCGCCACCAGTTTCCGGAAGCCGGCCGGCTGGTGCGCCGCCTCAGGGATACCGCCTGCTCCGATCCGGCCTGCGAGTGGTGCCGGGAACGCCATGACGCCGTAAAGGAACTGAAGCACTGGTTCGGCTTCGACGGTTTTCGTCCCGAGCCGGCGGACGAAGACGGAAGGCCCTTGCAGCAGGCCATCGTCGAGGAGGCGATGGCGGGCCGGCACGCGCTCGGGATTCTGCCCACCGGCACGGGGAAGTCGCTCTGCTACCAGATCCCAGCACTGTCGCGCTACGACAAGACCGGTGCGCTGACGGTCGCGATCTCGCCTCTGGTCGCGCTGATGGCGGATCAGGTGACAGGAATGGAGCAGCGCGGCATCGGCTGCTGCGTGACCGTCAACGGGCTCTTGTCGATGCCGGAGCGCGCCGGCGCCTTGGACCGGATCCGGCTGGGAGATGCCGGCATCCTGCTGATTTCGCCGGAGCAGTTGCGCTCGCGCTCCCTGAGGCGGGCGCTGGACCAGCGCCAGATCGGCGCCTGGGTTCTGGACGAGGCGCATTGCCTGTCGCGCTGGGGCCACGACTTCCGGCCCGACTACCGCTATGTGGGGCGTTTCATTCGCGAGAAGGCGGGTGACGAGCAGGTACCGCCGGTGCTGTGCCTGACCGCGACCGCCAAGCCCGATGTCATCGGGGACATCGCCCGGCATTTCCGGGAGGAGCTCGGCGTCGAACTCGCCGTGTTCAACGGCGGGGCCGAGCGCGCCAATCTCGCCTTCGAGGTGATTCCGACCAGCGGGGGAGAGAAATTCTCCGACATTCTTCAGATCCTGGAGTTCCATCTGCCGCCCGGCATGCCGGGCGGCGCCATCGTCTATTGCGCGACGCGCCAGCAGAGCGAGGACATTGCGGAATACCTTCAGTTGAAGGGGGTTGCCGCGGACCGCTTCCACGCAGGCCTGCCTCCAGAGACGAAGAAGGACGTGCAGCGGCGTTTCGTTGCCGGAGGTCTGCGCGCGATCGCGGCCACCAACGCTTTCGGCATGGGGATCGACAAGCCGGACGTGCGACTTGTCATCCACGCCGACATACCGGGATCGCTGGAAAACTATCTGCAGGAGGCCGGTCGCGCCGGGCGTGATCGTAATCCGGCGCGTTGCGTTCTTCTCTACTCCGCAGACGATGTCGAGCGCCAGTTCGGCATGTCCGCGCGCTCGCGGCTCACCCGCGAGGAGATCCACGGGATCCTGAGGGCGCTCCGAAATCTCGACCGGAAAAAGCGTTTCGCCGGCGATGTGGTGGCGACCGCCGGCGAAATCCTCGGCGAGGACGATGAGAAGGCATTCGAACGCGACTCCGCGACCGACGACACCCGGGTGCGCACCGCTGTCGCCTGGCTGGAGGAGTCGCAACTCCTGACCAGGGAAGAGAATGTCGTCCAGGTGTTTCCGTCCTCCTTGCGGGTAAGTTCGGTCGAAGAGGCCGAACGACGGCTTGCCAGGGCTGGCATTGAGGCGGCGTATCGCGGGCAGCTGCTGCGCATCACAGAGACGTTGATCGACGCGGATGCCGACGAGGGGGTGAGTACCGACGAGCTGATGGGGGTCTCGGGGTTGAGCCCCGAACGCGTGCGGGGGGCGCTCCACGATCTGGAACGGCTCGGCATCGCCAGCAACGACACGGCGCTGACCGCGTTCGTCCATACCGGCGTGGAGCGCTCGTCGCGCAAGCGTCTCGAAGAGGCGACCGCGCTGGAGACCGCCCTGATTGCCCACATGCGGGAGGTTGCTCCCGACCTCGGAAAGGGAGACAGCGCCTCGCTCCATTTGCGCATTGCCGCCCAAGTGCTGCGGGACCGGGGTCTGGCCGATCCACTGCCGGAACGACTGTTCCGCATCGTTCGGGGTATTGCCTTTGACGGGCGCGGTGAGGACGACGGCGCCGCGGGCAGCCTCACGGTCCGCAAGCGGGATGCGGAGACCGCTCGGGTCACGCTGCATCGAGAATGGGGTGCGCTCGAAGAAACCGCCGAACTGCGCCGCGAGGCGGCCGGCCGCCTTCTGGAGCATCTGCTGGGGCGCCTGCCGCCCGGAAGCCGCGGAACCGATCTTCTGGCCGAGACCACGCTCGGCAAACTCCTGCAGGCGATCGAGTCCGACCTGGTCTTGAAGAGCAGGGTCCGGAACCCGGCTAGGCTGCTGGACCGGGCCCTGCTCTGGCTCCACGAACAGGAGGTGATCCGCCTCAACAAGGGACTGGCGGTGTTCCGTCCGGCGATGACGATCCGGCTGGAGCAGCGGGACCGGCGGGGGTTTTCCAGGGCCGACTTCGAGCCTCTTGCACTGCACTACAAGGGCCAGGTGCTGCAGATCCATGTCATGGTGGAGTTCGCCGAGCGCGGCCTCGCCGCCACGAGCGAGGCGCTGCGACTGGCGATGGATTATTTCGCGCTCGGTGAGGATGCGTTTCTCGCCCGCTGGCTGCCCGGACGGGACCGGGAGATTGGCCGGCAGACGACGCCGGCATCCTGGCGCGCCATCGTCGAAAGCCTGGGAAACCCGATCCAGCAGCGCATCGCGGCCGACAACCGGGAACGGACCAACGTGCTGGTGCTCGCGGGTCCGGGTTCGGGCAAGACGCGCGTGTTGGTGCATCGCATCGCCTGGCTTATCCGCGTCAGGCGGGAGAACGCCCGGGGCATACTTGCCCTCGCCTACAACCGCCACGCAGCCGTCGATATCCGCCGCCGGCTCGGAGAGTTGATCGGCGACGCCGCCCGCGGCGTGACGGTGCTCACCTGCCACGCGCTCGCCATGCGTCTGGCAGGCGCGAGCTTCACCGGACGGTCGGAACGGCCGGAAGACGGGGCGTTCAGGGACGTGATGAGCCGCGCCGTCGCGCTGCTCCGGGGCGAGGAGCTGTCGCCAGAGGAGGCGGACGAGCGCCGCGAGCGTCTACTCGCGGGGTTCCGCTGGATTCTCGTCGACGAGTACCAGGATGTCGGCCCCGAGCAATACGAACTGATCGCCGCACTCGCAGGCCGGACGCTGGATGAGGACGCGGGCAAGCTCACCCTGTTCGCGGTCGGGGACGACGACCAGAACATCTATGCCTTCAACGGCGCATCGGTGGAGTTCATCCGTCGTTTCGAGGCCGACTACGGACCGAAACCCACCTATCTGACCGCCAACTACCGCTCGACGGCCAATATTGTGGCGGCGGCCAACACGGTCATCGGTCCTGCGCGGAACCGCATGAAGGCAGGGCATCCCATTCGCATCGACCGCGCCCGCGAGGGGGATGCGCCGGGCGGAGAGTGGGCGGCGCTGGACCCGGTTTCGCGCGGGCGGGTGCAAATCCTGCCGGCGGGCGGCGATCCGGTCTGTCAGGCGCGCGCCGTCATGGCGGAGTTTCTGCGTCTCTCCGGGCTTGCGCCCGCGTGGGACTGGTCGCGCTGTGCGGTGATCGCGCGCGAGTGGGAGTATCTGGTTCCCGTACGGGCGTTTTGCGAGGCGCATGGTATTCCGGTTCAGATGGCGAACGAGGAGATCCCGAGTTTCTGGCGCCTGCGGGAGACCCGGGCGTTCGTCCGATGGCTTCACGAACGGGACCCCCGGATCGTCGACGGCATAGCCCTGCGCGCCCGGGTGGACGCGCGGCCCGCCGGTCCCTGGCACGACCTGCTACGCCAGGCCGTCGAGGAACATGCGCTGGAAGCCGGGGGCGGAGACACCCCGGTAGACCACTTCGTGGAGTGGCTAGCCGAGTGGGGCCGGGACATCCGCCGCCGCCAGCGGGGACTGCTGCTGCTCACCGCCCATCGCGCCAAGGGGCTGGAGTTCGACCATGTCGCGGTTCTGGACGGAGGCTGGAACCGCGTGGGCCGCGACGAGGATCCCGACGCGCCGCGCCGACTGTATTACGTCGCCATGACGCGGGCGCGGCATACGCTGACGCTCGCCGGGCTCGACGGTTCCCGAGGCTTCCAGGCCGAACTTGTCGGCGGCCCTTCCACGGTCCTGCGGGAGGCCGCCAAGCTTCCTCCCTGCCCGGAGGCGGTAGCGTACCGCCATGTCCGGCCCACCCTTCAGGATGTCGATCTGGGGTTCGCCGGGCGCCGTCGTCCCCGCGATCCGATGCACGGCGCCATTGCCGTTCTGTCGACCGGCGACCCGCTTGACGTGCGGGTTGGAAAGGACGGGCGTTGGACCTTGCTCGACCGGACCGGCCGCACTGTAGGACGTCTCGCCATGTCATTCAGGCCGCCGCCCGGGTCACTGTGCCGCTCGGCGGAAGTGTTCGCCGTGTTGGGCTGGAGCCGTGAGGCCTCGGACCCGAAATACCGTGACGCCATGAAATGCGACATCTGGGAGGTGGTCGTGCCCGAACTTGTGTTCGAGCCGGATCGGGTTACAGTGTGAGTCACTTGCTGTCCTGGGGAATGACGGTGTGTGTGACAATGTCGGCGAAGGAGTGCCGATCAGGGGCAAATAGTGATAATTTTGGTGACCGCCACTGAGTTGGCCATCTGGAGACGGTTGCGGGCCAGAGCAGGTGACATGCCAACAACTGGGGGAGCCCCTCAGAGTCCGGTCCAGAATGAATGGAGTCATTTCAGTGGGTGGTGCTTCACTGGGTTGTGTCCAAGCAATCAGCGAGGCACAAGGGAGGTGGCCTGAAGTCCCTCGCCCGAACTAGGACCGTACGGGGCTTGGTGAGGCAAGCGCGCTGAGCGAGGCCGAATGGCGCGTGAGCGAGCCCCATAGGCCGGCCCCGAAGGCTCTGGGGCCGGCCGCGGACGCCGGCCCTGCGGGAGGTGGGCACCGCCCTCCGGTATGTGCTGCGTTCGGGCTGCCCCTGGCGCTTGCTGCCGAACGCCTTTCCGCCCCGTTCGACGGGGCAACGCTATTGCGCCGGTGGGGCGGGACGAGGCGCTGTGGGCGCGCCTCCATCACCAGTTCCTGCTGGCGGCCCGCCCGGCGGCCGGCGTCATCGCCAGGGTGGCGGGCAAGACCACGGAAAGCGGCGGGGCCCGGGGGGCTTTGAGGCGGGCAAGAAGATCAAGGGCCGCAAACGCCCTATCCGCCCCGCCCCTGGCGGCCTGCTGGTTGCCGCTCAGGGCCACGCCGCCACCCTCCAGGACCGCGCCGGTGCCCCCTCGGTGCTTGCCTCCATCCGCCCCGCCTTCCCCGGGCTGCGGCCCGTCTTCGCCGCCGACGCCCAGGCCGGCCCCAAGCTCGCGGCGGCTCTGGAGCGGACCGGGCGGTGGACCCTGGAGATTGTCCAGTGCCCGGCCGGGGCCTGCGGGTTCGAGGTCCTGCCGCGCCCCTGGGGGGGCGAGGGCACATTGGCCCGGTTGAACCGCAAGCGACGGCTCGCCAAGGACTTCGAGGCCCGCGTCGCCCCCGCCCCAGCGGGGCTCTTCATCCCCAGCGTTCAACTCATCACCAGAAGACTGGCAAGATATTGAAAACAACCCCTTTACTTATGAGCCAGACTCTCAGATATGGTCTTGAACGAGCTAGCGCGAGCACCGAAAAGCTTGACCGGAATTATTCTTGGAGTTCTTGCCAGCGGCACGCTTGTATTTCTGGCCGCCTGCGGTGGTACAATGAACGGCGTAGTAAGGGGGTGAGGGAACTCGCGTCAGCTTCCAGTACAATCAGGGTATGGATTGCGACTTCTACGAGGCAACAATTGACGGTGGGCATTTCAAGGGGCAATTAGTTCAGGCCGACGCCCGAACCGGCGTAGGTGTTGGTTTTTCTGTTGGAAATACAATTCCGGTTGTCACATCTTCAACTAGCGGTAAATTCGTAGCTGTCATGTTTGGTGACAAGGGATCAACGATGCGCTGCAATATGAACTATGCTGACAGTGCTGGATTTACTCCGATGGGGGGCGTCGGCGTTGGCCAACACAGCGATGGCCGGACAATTGATGTAATGTGGTAGGGTTTCAGTCGGGACACAAGGTATTGTTTTGGGACTTATAAACATCGCTAGACATTCCCAGCGGCATACCGTTCTGCGTCCTGCCCCGACAACCCGGCGACATATGAAGGTGGAACGTTTTCGGACACACCGGGACGGCCCGGCGGGTCGATTTCCCATCCGGCCAGCGCGATGCCACACTAGAAAATGTTCCGTGCCGCGTTGGCATCACGGTCCATGATGCGACCGCCAGCTTGCTTGCCGCAGCATCCGATCAAACCAAAGGCATGCCGGTCGAACCCTGGAAGAACGCGGCGGACGACGACCTGCGCGATGCCCTCGACCGGGTCGCCGCCGCCACAACGGGGATCGACCTTGCAACGATTCGGGACTGGCGAGCGCGGATCAGCCGAGAACCGACGGTCGCCAATGAACACGCCGCTGCGCGAGGCGAGACTGGACGAGAAATTGCGGCAGCCACGAACGTCACTTGGATGAGACGTGATGTTGTTTGAACCCATGATTGTGGGAATTCGAACGGGACATCTTCGGCTACGTCGACATCGTCAACGAAGTTGCCGACATGCGCAAAGACGCTATGAATTCTTCAGAACCTGCTAACAAGATGACTGGGCTGTGGCCCGAAAGTTTGCGAATTTCTTTAGCACTCTGTACTTTTTGGAATCGGATTAGCCCAATCGGAACACCCGGTCAGTTCAAAAAAGTAACGACTAGGAAATCAAACGACGCGCCGAACATTTCCAATCGGCAATGCACGAACGACTGGGCCTTCATATGGATCTACAAGTCGTGAGAACAGGCCTTGGTCTATAAGGAATCGTCGGATTATATTTAGTTCTGGTCCTCGGGCTAAATCTGAGATCGTCACACTTGCCTCAACCAAGCACGGCGTCCCGCTGCGGCTGATTGCTTGCGATGTTATCGGATCTTTTTCATGCTTGATGTAGAGTGCTGCGCCTCCCCAGTGACGGAAGAATCGTCCAATTCCATGTTCACCGGCTTCTCTTGGAGGGTAAAAGCAAAACCAGACCCTACTGGCGCGATATTTCTTGTCCGCCTGATTTCGGGACTTTAAAAGCAACGCGATATCCCGCGTAAGGCAGCCAGTCTCCTCAATGGCGTTTATTCGTCGTGCGAGCATCTTACCATCGGGTAATCCCATGCCATTGAGTATGATTTCCTCGATTTCACCATCTGTGAGACACGTACAATGCCAGCCTACGATTTCGAAGGGCTGTAATAGGCTGGTCAATTTAGCGATAGTGTCTTCGAACTTTGAAGACGGGACAGTGCCCTGCTTAGTTTCCCAGTGCAGGAACAACTCCTGATGCTCTTCAAGAAATATGCGCGACTGGCGGCCCATGCGCTCGGATGCACTCCGGCGATCGAACACCGAAGGTCAGGGTCACAACCCAGTCCGCGACCGGGCGTCCGGGCAACGCCCCCGTATGGCTTTCCGGCTTCGCGCTATCCGACGCCGACGGCAGGGGATCCCCAACTCTGACCCGGAGGGAGGATCGCCCTTTCTCCGGCAAGGCCGACGTGCCAAGCCGTGACGACACAGGCATGTCGGCCAGTACGTCGCGGTGTTCTCCATCGTCCGGCATTGGAGGCGCCTCCGCCCTGTATCCTATCGCTCGCGCGATGACGGCGGTGGCCTGTGCGGCAGCGTCCCGCAGTGCGCCATCGGCCAGATGGGCATAGATCGCGGTGGTCTCTCGCTGGCGGTGTCCGAGCAGCCGTCCGACCGTGGTGAGCCCGACGCCGTTCATGACGCCCTAGGATGCCCAGGTATGGCGGCGGTCGTGGGTGCGAAGACCCGGAAGACCCGCCTCGTCACGGATGCCGCGCCAGAAGGTATAGAGCCTTGCGGTCGTGAGGTCGTCGGGAAATACCCGCTCCCGGCCGTCCGGTCGCGGCAGTGCGGTGAGCAGGCTAGTTGCTTCCAGCCCCAGCCAGATGGTGCGCGGCCGGGTCTTGGAATCTTCGATGCGCGCGCCGTCTCCGGTCAGCTCGCCGACCTCGTCCCACCTGAGATTGATGACTTCGGAGAGCCGCGCTCCGGTGAGCGTCAGCAGTCGGATGGCCGCCACCGGCCAAGGGTGCTCTTTCCAGTGCCGGTCGAGCACCGCCCCGAGACGCTCCACCTCTTCGCGGTTGAGGTAACGCGCGACGGGCTTGCGGGGGTTCTTCACGAGGCTGACGCAGACGTCGGGGACCTGCGCGCCGAGGTGGCCCCACTGCCCGGCCGCCCAGAGCATGACGCGCAGGATCTCGAAGGCGCGGTTGGCGGCGCCGGGCCGGGCCGCGCTGGCGGCGTCGCACCACGCCGAGACCCGCGCAGGGTCGATGGCGTCGAGCCGGAGCCGGCCGAAGTGCGGCCTCAGGCGGTTCTTCAGGGAGATGGCGAAGGTCTTGAGCGAGGACGGTTTCCAGCGGTGTTTCCGCCGCGAGCGGTAACGGGCGGCGAAGTCCCGGAACAGCGGTGCCTTCTCCTTGCACGGCGGCGTCACCTCCTCGCCGCCCCACAGGCGGGCGCGCACGGCCGCGCCTTCTCGGCGTGCCGCGTCGAGAGACCGCTCGGGGAAGCGCCCGAGGGGGCCCTAGCCCGTCCCCTTGTCCCGGCCCCTCTCGCGGGGCAGGAGGGCGCTCAAACAGATGGCCCCCCTCGCTCGGCTGATTCCGCGGCTGCAACCCTAGGAAATTTGTCGGACCCGTCGCCGCAGGACTGGCCTGCCGTACCCTGCTCGTTCTCCCCCAGCGGCGCCCGGACAGCCAGCGCCTCGGCTTCGCCCCTTCGCGCTCTGCGACCGATGCCTAGCTTGAAGGAGCCCGTCCCATGGGCCGCCGGGGGGGCCGCCACTGCCCGTGGGTTGCACGGAGGAAGGCCGGCCCCTCGCCCTGGGGCTGTCGGCAGGCCAAGTGTCAGATCCTAGCGGCACCCAGAGCCTTGAGCCGCGTCTGCCCGCCGGTGCCCCCCGCCCCTGAGTGCCGACACGGGCGCCGCTGCCTAGCGCGCGGCCCGGCACGCCACCGGTCCGGTGTCAGGCCTCCCGGCGCGTACGGGGCGCTGGAGGCCAGCCTCCCTCGGCTCCCCCTAGATCATTACCGCCCTCAGAGTGAACAGAGGGGCGGGCGTCTCAAAGACTGGCCGGGCATCACCCCCCGAGACCTCCGGTACGTCGCCCTCTTCAGGGCCGCCATGACCTTAGCCGCCATCGGCATTGGATGGCTGCAATGAGGCCTGAGCCTAGCCTCAACTTGTGAATCGTAGGCTTATGACAGGATCTCTCCCGGCTCGCTTTGGGAACCAGAGAGATGGATCACGGACGATTTCGGGAGATGAGTTGACGGTGCAGTGCGGGGAGGTCGCATCAATGCTGTCGGGCCCGTTCCTGGTCGCCGTCGACCGTGGCGGCGAGACCTTCAGCTATACCCTGTCCGCTCTCGACGCAGACAACGTGAAGGAGGTGCTGGAGCCAGTTCTCGCTCTGGAGGCGCTGCTCGTCTCCAACGCCAACCGCCGCTACCCGTCCGTCGCGGCGGCGCTCGCCATCCCCCACGAGAGCATAAACGTTTCGGCTGGCGAGGGGGGGGGCCGGGGCGCGGTGCACATTTGAGTGCCGCTCATGGACCGTTGCTGTCGCCGGTTTCACGTTCCAAATCATCGTATCGGAGAATCCACTGTCCACCCGGGTGCTGGCCAGAACCAACTGCAAAGGGGTCGGGATGACCCGCCGCCGCCCAGTCGCGATTGTCACCGCGTTTCTCTACCAACTCGATCAGCACGCGGGCAGCTTCCTTCATGGCTGTCTCCTTATTGGGCTGCCAAAAAGCAATCTCCGGGAAGCACGGTTCATCGCGATCCTTGCCTTCTGAATGCCAAAAATGCACCATCCATCGAACCGCTTGCGGCATGCTCGCTACTGGCGGTGCCCTTCGCTCGAACCTTTCGAGCGCAAGACCTAGACCGGGCAGCGGCACGACCTCGATATCCCTTCGCAGTTGATGCTGTCCACCGCCGTAGACAACCGCCTTCCGGGTGACTTGCGGCAGCATCGCAGACACCCGGTCGATAGCATGGAAGTAGTCGGCAGCAATAGTTGATCCAGATTTGACCTCGATGATGCCGAGGCCGCTGCCATACTCGCACACGAGGTCGCATTCCAACCCCCGCGCATCGCGGAAAAATGACAATCTGGGTTGCCGGTTGTGGTTGAAGCGATGTTTGAGAACCTCAACAACGGCAGCATTCTCAAACAACGGTCCCCTAAGTGGATGGGTGCCGATTTGCCCTGGGTGCTCGATGCCGATGAGATGGCTTGCCAGCCCTACATCATAGAAGTAGAGCTTTGGCGACTTGACCAGACGCTTTCTCATGTTGGCGTGAAACGGCGGGAGTTGGAAAACCAGATAACTTGCTTCCAGGATTGTCAGCCATTGGCGGGCCGTGGTGTGTGACACACCGGCATCTGCACCCAGAGAAGACAGATTGACGAGTTGCCCCACACGCCCAGCGCAAAGCCGCACGAAACGCTGAAAACTGGATAAATTTCGGATATTCCCAATTCTGCGCACATCACGTTCTACATAGGTCTCAAAATAGTCTCGAAGCATTTCCCGCGGTTCGAGTTTTTGATCGTGAATTCGGGGGTAGAAGCCGGAGTACAGGATAGCGTCGATGTCGTCACTTGCACCCGCTTGGCGCCGTTCCTTCAGGGAGAAGGGTAGCAGCCGAAGTAAGGCAGTGCGCCCGGCGAGCGATTGGCTGATGGCGTCAGAGAGGGCGAAGTGCTCGCTGCCCGTAAGGATGAAGAGGCTATTCCGGCGCAGTTCGTCGGCGAGCACCTGCAGATAGGAAAGGAGTGCCGGAACCCGCTGGATCTCGTCGAGGATGGCGCCGCCGACAAGCGGCATGAGGAAACTCTTGGGGTCGGACTCGGCGAACTCCCGTTGATCGGGCGCCTCAAGGTTGATGTACTTGAGACTAGGGAAAGCACTGCGGCATAGCGTGGTCTTGCCTGACTGTCGCGGTCCGGTCACGGTAACGAAAGGGTGCTGCTCAAACAGTTTGACTAGGCAGGGCGTGATTTCTCGTTCGACCATGATGCCGAGGGTAGTCATTTTTGTGAAGAATGCAAGTGTTACTTTCAGTTTGCGCAAGTCGTCAGATTTCCCCGCTTACCCACAACAGCTTGTGTCCGTGTCTGACGCTCCTTCCGTATCCATCAACTCGTCGACCCGCGAAGGTATCCCGGCGGTCCGCCCGTCGATAGCGCGACGCGCGCGGACAGGCTTGCCGTTTGCGTTGTGACAATCCATACATGCGTCAAGCCATTCGAGTGAAACGGTGCCGGGAGCTAGGCCAACACGATCAAGCACGGAGTCGTCTTCGAGACCGCGCTGAGGATTTTCGGCGGTCGGGTGTTTACGTGTCCCGCCCGGTGCCGTGATTCTGGCGAGGAGCGGCATGTCAGCATCGGACAGATGGGCGCGGTCGTGATCGTGGTCCCTATACCGTGCGCGGCGGACGTGTGCGGTTGATTTCGGCGCGGCCGGCGTCGCGCGGCGAGAGGAGACTCTGACATGACACAATACTCTAGGCAGTTGACCCCGGACGAGATCGCGGTGGTGAAGGACGAGGACATCGACTTCGGTAATATTCCGGAGCTTGACTCGTCCCTACTTGCGCAAGGCCGAATTGGTGGAGCCCGACCGCACAGAGCGGATCGCGCTACGGGTCAAGCGTTCGACGCTGGAGCACTTCCGGGCGCAGGGCCGGAGATACCAGACGCACGACATCGTAGCGGCGACACAGTGCTGCCCGTTCGTTTTTCTTGTTGGCAATGGTGGCCTGCATGATCAGTCCTCCCACATAGGCGGCAAACGATACCCTTACCTAATACCAACGGTCGTTGATTGGAACCGATAGCAGAGCCATCCCTCCGTCGCCCGGACCCCGAGTCGGGGCCTCGCCCCGAAAGGGGGAATCTCCGCCGAGAGAGGCTTAGCGGTCCTTACCCATGGCCGCTGGTATAACATCATCGTGGCAATACTTCCGCCAGAGCGTCCTTCAACCGGGCGCACACCGATGCGACTTCCACCTCGGCGACGTTCAGTGTTGCGAGCGAGCGCTCAATATCTGCAGCGTCCCCCTTCCAAGTGTGCCCGCCTTTGGTGCGGCCCTTGCGATTCTGCCCGCCCCGCAAAGCGGCGCAATCGTCCCGGACGCTCCAGCCGAATGGGCCGGGTCATCGAACAGGCTTTCTGCCCTTCGGGCACAAGATGTTCCCAGAACCATCTCCCGCGTTGGCTCGCCCTTCTCGAAGAACAGCAGGTTCGTCCCGGTCGAGGCGTAGGGGCGGAAGACCGAGCTCGGCAGCCGGACGCTGGTGTGCAGATTACACTCCTTCATCAGGCGTTCCTTGAGTCGGGGCTTGACACCCTCGCCGAACCGCGAACCGGCTGGCAAGACCACGGCGGTCCGGCCGCTGGGGTTTCAACCTCCCAGATGATGAGGGTCAGAAACAGGCCGGGGTCTCGCGCACATGGAAGTGCTTCGGGAAGTTGGACTCGACGCCGTCCTCTTCCTTTCCGCCGAAAGGGGGATTGGTCAGAATGATATCCACCCGCCCGCCCCGTCCCCACGGAATGTAGGGACGGCCCAGCGTGTTGTCGTGCCCAAGGGAGAACGAATCCTTGATGTCGTGAGCATGTTGGGAGTCGCCGCCATAGGGGGAAGTGGCTTCTTTTCCACGGCGCGCAGCGAGGTCTGCATGCGGGCCTCGTCCTCGGGGTGTTTGACGTAGCGCTCGCGTAGGTTGTGGAGAGCGCAAGTGAGAAACCCGCCGGTGCCGCAGGCTGGGTCGAACAGCGTCTCGCCAGACTTGGGGTCGATCATCTGGGTCATGAAGGAGGTCCCGGAGCGCGGCGTGTAGTACTCGCCCGCGTTGCCGGCCGACTGTCATTGAGGATTGGCTCGCAGATGTCGCCGCAATGCTGGCGCTCTGCTAGGAGCTTGCGCCATAAGACGCCATGAGGAGGGGAGAATCCTCTGAAGCCTCAACACCCGCATTTTTGCGCGGGCGCTGTCGGCCTGCGGGCCGCGGGCTGGCGGTCCGGCGGCTCAAGCAGGCCCGCATCGCCCCCCGGTCCGCTCCATAGCCGCGCGAAATCCCGGTCCTGCGGCCGCCCAACACCCGCGCCTCCTCTGGATGTTCAACGCCCGGCACCCCAGGTCCCCCTCGCCGCGCCCCTGGTGAAGGCCGCGCCCGCTGACCCGTCGAAGTCCCAGCGCCGCCTTGCTCCACCCGCTCGGCGCCTCCGAAAGCCACTTGCGCGCGGCGTATCGCGCGCGTCCCGCTTCCGGCGCCACCTGCGCCGCCCGGCGCGCCCGCGCCGGAGACTGGCGCGTGTCTACCGCCCCCGTGCGACGCCCCGCCCGGCCCCACGCCCCATAGCCGTCCACCCCGAGCGCCTCCAGGTCCCCGAGGTCCGACTCATGGCAGTCCCCCGCGTCCGCCAACACCCTCGCCGGCCGCTTCCCCTGGATCGCCCGCCACTCAGGCCGCGGCTTCACCCACGGCCCCTGGGCGCGGGCGCTCGAAGCCCCCTGCGTCGAGACGAGCAGCGGGTTCGCTCCGTCCACCGCCCACTGCGCGTTGTCGCACGGCGGATCCCCTTCCGCGGAGGTCTTCATGAGGCGGCGCTGCGGATCCGTGCAAGGGTCCTGCGCCTGCTCCGCGGGGTCCCCATACGCCCGCTTGTAGCGCTGCCCGCCTTTCGGATTGCCTTCTTCGTCGGGCCGCCGGCCCCGGGCGGCGGCCGCCTCGCGCCCACGCGCCTCAATGCCAGCCTTGGCCTCGCGAAGCGCCGGCAACCGCTCCGCCCGGCGCCGCACCTCCTGCGCCACCTCGTCGCCCCGCTATGCTTGCCCGAAGCGCTCGGCCTCCGCCTCGTCCACCGCCCGCGCCCGATCCCGCCACAAACCGCTCTCCGACTCCCGACGACGCTCCTCCTCCCGCCTCCGACCGGAGCGCCTCGCCGGGCGCTTCGCCGCGGGCGCGCGACCCTTGCTCCCGTCCATCGACACCTGGCCCAAACGCGCCCCGCCCAACTCGGACGCCACACGAACCCCCTCCACAAACCGCCGCTTGAAGGCCGGCAACTGACGACGCCGACACTCGCAGAGCGGCCGAGGACTCGGCCAGTGCCCCGCCGCCACTCCCCGAACCGCCACGGCTTCCTCCCGCTTGCGCGCCCGCGCGCGCGAGGACAACACGCCCCTCGCCTACCCGTCAATCCGCCCCTTCAGCATCATCCGCGGCTCCTCCGGCGACTTGCGGCGCCCGGCGCCCTCCTACGGCGCGGAAAACACCGCCAAATCCAGCTCGTCCACCACGTCGCTGACCTGGGGCGCCAGATGCCCCTCCGGCAGCCCAGCCTGCATATTCGGCGGAAGCAACAAACCCTGATCCGGGCAATACCGGCGAAATGGCGGCGGCATCTCAAAAACCTCAACGGCTCCACATGGGGGTATTCTCGCATGCTGGTTTCTACGGCGCAGGCTCCTAGGGCGTTGAAGTCGATGCTGGCCGCCTTACCGCATCAGATGATCTGAGGTCATGGAGGTGTAGGCATTCTCGAATACGGTGCAGCCGACGTGGGCGCGGGGGCCACTCCCCGACGCAAGATTCTTCAGAGCCGGAAAGAGGGTGCCGTTGACAGAAGGGGAGGAGTTCCTCGCCGGGGAGGCCTTCCGAGCCGGCAGCCTAGGCGCGCCATTGCAAGCTGGCGGGTATCGGTGAGCGATAGCCGTCCCTGAACACTTGGAGTTCCTGGTCCTGATCGTCGACGCTCTTGAGGAAGAACATCCAGCAGAACTGACTGATGCGCTGGGCATCGCCGACGCCCACATCCTGGCGCATGATGCCCCGGATGGACTTCACGAGGGTACTGACAGCCATATTCTGGCGGTTTCCCTGTAGAGAGAAGATTGAGGGGGGGGTGACGGGCCGAATGATTATTGAACAGGCCATCCATGCTGGAAACGTCATCCAAACAATGCATCCTGTCGAGGCTTGTCTGATCCTTCTTCGTCTTGGCAAGCGTCTTTCTGGTCCTGCAAAAACCCTTTCTATGGGATTCGGCCTAGCCGCTCGGCCCCGGGCTATTCGACGCGACCACACCCCTGAGCGCGAAGACCGCCGATAGGCATCAAATTGAGCATGTGGTAGCGATGTCAGGGGAGCGAGTCCCACCCGGTACGATCCTGGGTGACGGGTCTGCCGTGCTCGGACTGAACATGAATCCTACGAAGGCAATCGCCAAGGCAAGCCAAGTATTTTCACACTCAAGACACGCTTTATCCAGGTTGCAAACCAAGTAACCCACGGCGACAACGCGGCCTCAAGCGTGTCAGCCGTTGTCCACACGAACGGTGACCTTGTCGCGTGGTTCAAGCGTACAGGTGACGGCCGGACCGTCAGGTCTTTGGCGTGTACGGAAAAAATGGTCCTCTGGCACTACAGACTAGGTTGGCGAGAACTGCTGAGAAGCTGGCGACCGTGACCTAGTCGACACAAGGGGCTTGAGCCTCGCCAATTCTGCGGGCGCCAAGGCTAAATCAGGAACGACAGATTCAGCAGTGGCTCGGCGGCGTTGGCCAGGATGACTTTTTTGCGGCGCATCTTGAGCTCGTCGTTGACCCACTGAAGGGTATGCGTCGTGCGTCCGGCCCACAGATGGGTCTCGTGTTTGGCCTGAATCGAGAGTTCGACCAAAAGAAAATTCGAGCCAACAACAAATGCATTGTGCTCGTTTTTCTCAACTTCGATATTGGAAATCAGTCGACGCATGGACGAGGCTGGCTCCTGGCTGTAGCGATGACCGCTTTGCAGGAGTTTGATGCGTGTGGCAATCCGTTGCCGGTTGTCATAGATATGCGAGATATGGGTGTTGGGATCAGCCTCCGGGCCGGTGGTCGCCGGTACCCAGTACACGGCCTCGTCTGTCCACAAGGCTTCCCAGTCCGCATAGCGCGCCTCATCCGCGAAACGCGCCTCTTTATACAGGAAGGTCTCAACCGCTCTATACTCGGCGTCTGACACCATAGATGCTAGGCTTGGCCGTTCTGCATCACACTGCGATAGTGCCACCAAAACGCCCGGTTTGTTGTCTCAGCGGTCATATGCCTGACACGCCGCTGTTGGCTATCGACATGCTCACGGTTCAGACCACGACTCAATTCCAGCCACTCGGCGTTTCGCGTCACTAATCCAACTTGGTTCCGGCCCTCAATCGTTACATCTTCGGGCAGTAAAAACGCCCCCGGCTCCATTGCTGCCTCGCTCTGCCGCAACAGGCGCGTAGTGAATTCGGGCACGCCCTTGAGAAACATGGGCGTGTGCCAATGGACTCATTCGCCAACGCTGACGGGCTGCATGATAGCGATATTCATCTCGGCCAAAAAGAGATTGGGGAAAATAAAGGCGTGCGGCGGACCGTCGAAAACCCGGCGCTGGGTTTCCTCTTTGCCATAGCTGTGCTCCATGGCTGCCAGATAGGATGCGGCCAAGCCTTCCGAGGCGCCGCCGACCGGGGCCACCGCCGTGTCGGTCCTGCCCCGCTTGCGGGCAAGGCGGAGCACGGCGCGCTACGCGGCCGTGTGGCTACCCGGCTCATCGCGCGTCCTGGCGGCGGGGGCAAGGGCGCGCAGGAGCGGGCTCTTTGCGCCAAGCCGAGCCCGCGCTGGCTCGCCGGCCGGCGGGCCAGTGGGCGTGTGGCGGGGGCGGCGTGGGAGACGGCGCGCTGCGACCGTGCGGACGCCATGTACGAGCTGTGCGCCGCCAGGTCCGAAGGGGGGGGGGAGGGGCAGAGCCGGGCGGCGCAGGACCGGGCGGTCCCGGTGGGGCCGACAGGCCGGATGAAGGCGTCCATGCTCGAACGGCCGGCCCGGCCACAGGACGCGCACGGCCCGCCTCGCCGGGCGCGTCGGGGCGGGCACGCTTCGGCGCCCGAAGACCAGGCCCGTGACGTCCGGGCGGCCGGTGCCCCCGCCCGTCTTCCGTGGCGAGGCGCGCGAGGTCCCCTCCCCAAGGTGCCCCCGGCGCACTGGCGGTGGTTGATCAGCCCCCGGGGCGAGAGCTGCGAGCATGCGCGCGGGAGCACGCCACGCTCCCGTCTGCGCGGGGGGAGCGAACACCTGTTCCGCCCCATCAAGTCCAAAGGCTTTGCCATCGAGTGCGTCTCCAGGGATCCCGCCCCCGTCAGGACGCGCTACGCGCTGCCGCTCGGGGCCGGCGGGCTCCTGCCTGCCGAGGGGCCAGGGCCGCGACGGCGGGGCCGGAAGACGTTCCAGGCCGCCTGCGCAGTCGCAGCCCGGCCCGCTCTCGACGCCGGCTCCGCCGCGCTTGCAGGCAAGACCGCAAGGCAGCCCCCCCACCCAAAAGGCTCGCTGGCCTGCGCCGTCTGGGGCTGCGCCCGCCTCGGCGGAGGGACCGGGTATTAGGGAAAACCCGGCCCCGGCGTCAGGCTCCACGGCCCCTACCAGGTCCGGGCTATACAATGCGGCTACCGACTCAAACACGATGGGTGAATCCAGTAGGGCGCGCAGGACGGATTTGATGCTTTTTCCTTCGCCCCCCAAATGTCGATACTGTGAGCCGCCCGCTTTCGATATGGAGCGGTGTACAAAGCCGAGGTGAGAGCCGTCAGTGTCGTTTTCGGGTAGCATTTTCAATTGGACGGGTAGCGATGCTTGATCCAACCGACGTTGAGTTCTATCTCGCCTTCTGGAGAGAGACCGCATGCCCGGTCGATCAATTGCGCCGTCGTGCCCCAAGATGGTCGGTCGGCGAGATACCGCTCGGACTCAGACTGACGAACACAAAGCCACGATAGCTCTCCAGCCGCGGTACGCGCATCAGCCCATAGGCCTCTTTGTCAAAAGACTCTCCGTATCCGGCCGGGTAAGGGACCCCCTGCAAGGCCCCACTCAGGTCATAGCTCCAGCCGTGATAGAGACAGGTAAACGTGCGGGCGTGGCCGCGTTCCGCAGGGCAAACGGTTTGCCACGATGCGCGCAACGGTTGAGGAGGGCTGAGAGATTATGGCCCATGTCACGCACCAAGATGACCGACTGGCTGCCAACTTGGCGCGTCATAAAGTCTCCCGGCTGAGGGATTTTCACTCTCGTGAGCAATGAACACCCAGCCGCGGTAGAAAATCTTTTCCAACTCATCGGTAAAAATATGCGGGTCGGTATACAGCGACCTATGGACTCGCTCGTTTTGAACAAGGGCATTGTATTGGAGCGGATCAAGGGCAGTTTGTTGCATGCGAGTCCCTCCGGCTCAACTCTCTCCGTTTGCCTAGCGATTAGCAAACACCGAGTCGCGTTTCTCCCGGAACGCGGCTACGGCCTCACGCATATCGTCCCCGAGTGTACAGGCCAGCCCCAGATGGGCATCGGCATAGGTAATATCGCCGGCCTTGTTGGTGCTCAGCGCTTTGAAGAACTCTTTTGTGCGGCGCAGCGCCATGGGCGGCTTGTTAAGCAGCTTCTGGGCAAAGGTGTGGACCGCCTCGGGCAACTCCTCCAACGGGACGACCTGATTGACTAGACCGATTTTACAGGCCTCTTCTGCAGTCAACTCATCACAGGTCATTACCAGTTCTTTGGCCTTGGCCATGCCGATTAGATTGATCATGCGGGTAATCGAACCCCACATATACGGGACCCCCAGCCGCACCTCGGGCAACCACATGCGGGCGCCGCTGGCGGCGATGCGAAAATCACACGCCATGGCCAAAGATACGCCGCCGCCCACCGCAAAGCCATTGACCTCGGCGATGCTGATCTGGTCTAGACGCTCCCACTCATCCATCACCCGCCAGCCGAGCTTCGCCATCCGCAGCCTGGCGGTATCGGTGAGCGTGGCCTGGGTTTCCGGTTTGGCACTCTCGGACAGGGCGTTCATATCCGCGCCAACGCTGAACGAACGGCCTGTGCCGGTCAGCACCACAACCCGCGAGTCCTCATCCTCTTGGAGTTCATAGGTAATGGCCAGAAACTCGCGGAGTACTTGCTCGTTGAGGGGATTGAGTTTTGCTGGTCGGTTGAAAGAGACGGTGACAATGGGACCGGAGCGTTCGAGGGTAAATGTTTCGTAGGTCATACTGCTCTTCTCCTTTGGATCAGGGCTATCTTGTCGTAAATACGCAATTCTCTGCCATCCGTGCCCGGACTTCTTTTAAGTGTGTCACATGCTTGGGAAAGCCGCCATTACAATTGCCGTCCTGACGGCGCCGAAATGCACTCTCGAAATGATAATAGCCCGGTGTACCGCCCTAGTTGCGAGTGGTTTTGCCACGATGATGAATCACTTCCTGTACCCACCACTCCTCTGCCTCGGGATTCACGTCGATGGACTGATAGTCATGTCGGCGTACATAGTCGATGCGCGCCATAATATGGTCGCTTTGGGACTGCAGCATATCTGTGAGGTTGAACTGAAACGATGCCTGATAGCCACCCATGATAAACAGGTTGGGATAGCCCTGCGAGTGAATGCCGAGCAGGGTGTGGATGCCGGTGCGGTATTTATCGTTGAGGGCCAAGCCGTCTTCTCCTGTGATCTGGTTGTAAATGCCAGTTTTCTGCACATCGAAGTCGGTGGCATAGATCAGGAGATTGAGTTCGTACTGCGTCCCGTCAGACACCGGTCCTCTCGCCGCGAACTCGGTGATGCCTTTGCCGTGGGTATCGACTAGGTGCACATTGGGGCGGTTGAAGGTCGGCAGATAGTCGTTGTGAACAACCGGGCCGCTTGCACATAAACATATACCAGGGATTAAGCGCGTCGTCGATGGTTTTGTCTTTCACGACCTTGTCGATGCGTTGATGAATCTTCATCATGTTGTCGATATTGGTATTCCCCTGTCGGCGGATTTTTTCCTCACGAGACATAGCCACCCGTTCGGCCTTTCTGTTCCGTGGTCAGCCGCGGCCCGTGCATGGCGCGTTCGCGCCGCTTGGCCTGCCACCCCGGCTTCAGTTTGCGTGCCCAGTTGGGGTCGGTCGGCCAGTCGTCCCGGATGTCAATCGACGCCGGCGTACGTTGGAACATATACAACTCTTTGGATGAGGCGCCCAGACCGGGAATAGCCTGCACCGCGGTCGCGCCTGTACCGATGATGCCGGCGGTCTTCCCTTCCAGGCCGCACAAATCTTCCTTTGGTGTAATCATAGTCCCGGTGTGAGGTATGGAAAGGGATGGCCCTTGAAGGACTCCATACCCTTAATTTTAGACAGCTTGGGCTTGGACAGCGTGCCGTTGGCACCGATGGCGAAGCGCGCTTTCATGTGGTCGCCCAGGCCTGTGGTGAGATCCCACCTCTCTTCTTCTCCATGCCATACAGTTGAGGCGACTGCGGTCTGGAAAACTGCCAACTCGTATAAATTGTATCTTCTGGTAATGGCTTGGCAGTAGGCCAGAATTTCCGGGCTCCTGGCGTAATGGTTCTTGGGGACGTAGTCCATCATCGTCGAGCAGCGACAGATAGTCGTACGAGATCACGTCGCAGGCCACTCCGGGGGAGGGATTCCGGTACCACGTTCCACCCACATCGGCTCCTCGTTCGAAGATGCGAATACTTTCGACTCCGTACTCGCGTAGCCGGGCTGAGGTGAGCGGTGCCGAGAGCCCACCGTCCATGAATAAGCACTCGCCCGTATCGTTGATGGGTGCACGCGGGACGACCTCTCCCCCGTAAGGATCGGTCTCGTATCTGGCGAAAGAACTGGTGAGGTCAGACATCTACTGCGAAGTGCCTTCCGGCCGGCAGTACAGCCTGAGTTCACGCTCTTCGGCAAACTTCCGCTTGATGGCATCGTAGTACGCCTGCGGCTTTTCCGGCTTCAAGAGTCCATTCATGGTGCCGGTCAGAGACTTCATCCTCCTGGGTCGCAGGCCTTCGTGGTGGTCCTGAGGTTCCACTGGTTGTGCTGTGCAGCGTCTGACAAACCTAAAAGATAATCGTCGCTTTGTCGAATCTCCCCCTGGATGTGCGTTGTAAAAATTGCATTGATATGCCAGACTTCGCACCGACGAAGAGATTGAGATGCTCCAGCGAGCAGACAATAAGGAGGGCTGACATATGAACGAAGCGGTAGAGACATCCCAGCCGACTGGCATCCCAACTCCCGAAGAACTGGGCTTCGACCCAGCCGCGTTGCGCCAGAAGTACACCGAGGAGCGGACCCGGCGTCTACGCGGGGACGGGAATACGCAGTATCAGGAAATCACCGGGCCGTACGAACACTATAACACCGACCCCTATGTGGAGCCGGGCTTTACTCGCCCCGCGCTGCAAGAAGAACTCGACGCGGTGATTATCGGTGGCGGCTTTGGCGGCCTGCTGGCGGCCGCGCGGCTGCAGAAGGCTGGGATCACCAATATCCGTATTATCGAGAAGGCCGGAGATTTTGGCGGAACCTGGTATTGGAACCGCTACCCCGGCGCGCAGTGTGACATCGAGTCCTATGTCTATCTGCCCCTACTCGAAGAGACCGGCTATATGCCGAAGGAGAAATACTCCTTTGCGCCGGAAATTTTTGAGCACGCCCAGCGGATCGGCAAGCACTTCAACCTCTACGAGCGGGCCTGCTTCCAGACCCAGGTCCGGGAGGCGCGCTGGAACGACGAGGACGGACGCTGGACGATTGCCACCGACCGCGACGATGTCTTCCGGGCGCGCTTTGTGATCATGTCGAGCGGACCTCTGAATCGCCCCAAGCTGCCGGCGATCCCCGGCATCGAAAGGTTCAAAGGACATACCTTTCACACCAGTCGTTGGGACTACGATTACACCGGCGGCGATACCACCGGGGACATGCACAAGCTCAAAGACAAACGCGTGGGGATCATTGGCACCGGAGCCACCGCGATCCAGTCCGTGCCACACCTCGGTGAACACGCTAAACAACTCTATGTGTTCCAGCGCACGCCCTCCTCGGTGGACGAGCGCGGCAATAAGCCGACCGACCCGGAATGGGTCAGGACTCTGAAGCCCGGCTGGCAGGACTATCGGAACACCAATTTCTGCTCCATCCTAGCCGGCCTGCCGGTTGAGGAAGATCTCGTTGGCGACAAGTGGACCAGCCTGTTCAAGAAACTCTCCGAACTACTCGCGGGCAAGGAGAATTCAAACCTTTCCGACGAAGGCATGGCGCTTATGTCGGAGATCGCCGACTACCAGAAGATGAACGAGATTCGAGCGCGCGTGTCCTCAACCGTCACCGACCCAAGGACCGCAGAAGCGCTCAAACCCTGGTACGGTCAGTGGTGTAAGCGACCGACCTTTAACGACGAATACCTGCCAACCTTCAACCGACCCAACGTCAAGCTGGTGGACACCCGGGGCAAGGGCGTCGAGCGCGTCACCGAGAATGCAGTGGTCGTGGATGGCGTTGAGTACGAAGTGGATTGCCTGATCTACGCGACCGGCTTCGAGGTCGGAACGGCGTATACGCGCCGCGCCGAATTCGAGGTATACGGCCGTGACGGGCTGTCACTAAGCGATTACTGGGCCGACGGCATGAAGACCTACCACGGCTTTCTGAGTAACGGCTTCCCGAACTGCTTCCATATGGGACTCACCCAGACCGGCCTCGCCCCCAACTTCACCTATATGCTGAACGGGCAGGCCGTTCATATCGCCCACCTCATTACCCAAGTAGAAGCCCGTGACGTAAAGTCAATCGAGCCCAGTCCCGAGGCTGAGGAAGAGTGGGTGAAACTGGTGACCGGTCCGACCTTCATGACCGAGTACCAGAACACCTGTACGCCGGGCTATTACAATGGAGAGGGAAAAAACGAAGGGCAGGGCTTTATCGAAACGCAGTATCCCGAGGGTGCCGTGCCCTTTTACGATATGCTTGCCGCTTGGCGTGCGCAGGGCGATTTCGATGGGTTGATCGTTCGTTAGGTCACCGGGGGGCCGTGAGGCCCCCCGGTCCGTTATTATTTGGTGCCTTGGCGGCGAGCCCAGGCGTCGGTCCCTGCCCAGTGCGTCCTTCAGATGCTGGAGGAGCAGGCTGAGACCCCCCGCTGGGTAATGGCTCAGCGGTGGTGCTACCCAGATTTCATCAGATCCTATTCCCCGCACGAGGAGTCCGCGTTTCAGAGCATGCCTGCCGAAAAGCGGTGCTAGGGTCTGTTACCACTCATGCGCATGATTATGATGTCCTCGTTGTATGGACCGCACGCAAGCTCACTACGACCAGATCGCGCCCCCTCTTCCGGTGCCGCGCGGCCCTGTCCGCCTCTCCCCTCGCCCCGTGCTCCCCGCCCTCTGGTCGGTCGCCGCGCAGGGCGGCACAGGGCGCGGGTTGCCGGCCCGATGTGGTACCTGGCCCCCCCTCTCCCCCCGGCTGCCCCGCGGGTCGCAAACCGGGAGGCGCGCCCGGGTCTGCGCGCATCTGCACCGGGAACAGAGCGGGCGCCTCACGCGGGCGGCCCGGTCGCTCGACCGCCCCCTCGTCCAGGTCCCTCCCGCCGGCCCGGGGGCGCGCACACAACCGGGCCTCCATCCCTCGGCCGCTCCCGGGGCGGGTGGACCCCCACGATGCCTAGGGGTGCCGCGGACGCTCGCCCGGCGCTCGCCTGCGCGCGCTCGCCCGGGCCCGCCCCCGCCGCCCCGGCGGGCCGCCAATTGCGGACTCGCCGGGGTCCGCCTCCCGCTCCTCCCGCGGTGCTGAGGGACCGGGCGTCCGCGGGTGCCCAGCCGCGGCACCTGGCCGTGGCACTGGGGTAGGCGCCCGTGGGGCCGCCGCGGCGGAGCCGGGTGAGCCCTTGGGCGTCTGCCCGTGAGCTGTCCACGCGGCGCACCGCAATCGCGCGGGTGTTGCGTCGCTTGCAGGGATGCCGCCGCCTCTATCTCGCGCTGCGAGCAACGCGACGTGCTCTTCCTTGGATGCATCGTCTTTGCCCTCATCATCAATGCCTTGCAATAGTGTTAATAGACGCTAAAGTAGCAAGTGATGCAGTAATGGAGCATTTCAGCGCAACCCTGCAATAGGAAAGGAATAACCACGAAATATGCACTGACCGGGGTATTGCTGATGACTGTACTGACTCTAGCGAGTACCTCGGGACCTGCGGCGAGTGGCTCGCAAGAGGAGATCGCTATCAAAACCATCGTTGAAAGTGTTGGAATCTTCGCGGACCGGAGCAACTTCGAAGAAGCCGGGAAACTGTATGCTGATGAAGTCAAAATGGATTATATGTCCCTCACTAGAGACGAGGTCGCACACACAAGCCCGCAAGCGGTGATGACCCAGGGGGCCGATGTCTTACCGGGTTTCGTCCGGACCCGGCATGCCGTCTCAGATATTGCTGTCACACTTGATGGAGCATGGGCCGAGGCGACGGCCAATGTCATCGCTGACCATTATGTGGAAGATCTGGTTTGACAAGTCCATGGAGATTACCGTTATAAGTTGCAAAAAATTGACGAGATGTGACAAACTACCAGCTATCCCTTTAACCTGCGCAAGGAAAGCGGAATCCGCAATGTGTTCGGTCCAGCCAGTACGCCGCTGCTAATCTCGCGTCACATATCAAACGGTAGCAAGCGAAAAAGCTGTGTGGGATCTAATCCTCCTGCATCACAAATACCCGGATGGGTGGTGATCCTTATTGGCTGCGGGCCGCCCGGCCCTGGCGGCAGCGGCCGGGCGCTGCCGCTATCTGGAGCCGTTGTGGGGCTGGAGTTCTGCCCAGGTCGCGGCGGCCGGACCGGCGGCCCCTCTTGGTCGGGCACCTGCGGGCACGGCAGGGCGTTGGAATGCTCTCAAGTGTGTGCGCGGTCTTGAGGGGGGATCCGTGCCCGGTCGGCGCTGCGGCCCCCGTCCGCTGGGGCCCTAGGGGGGGGTGGAAACCGGTCCCGCCTCGGCCCGCGAAGGGAGCGAGGCGGCTTGCCTGCGTGCGCGCCTGCTCAGCGCGCTCAAGGCGCCCGTGCATTGTCCAGGCAGGGCCAAGGGCCTTCGGGCGGGTCTTTGCCGGCCGCGGCGCCCGCCCGTGTTGGGCCGGCTCGGCTTCCCCTGACGGCCCTGCGGTCCCCCGCCCTTGGGCCCGCGGCAGCGGGGGCGCTGCTTGTGAGCGCGGGGGGCGCTGGGCCCGCGCCCGGCGGCAGCCCGGCCCGCTAGCGGCGCAGGGGGCCCTCTGGCGCCGACGGAGCGGCGGCCAGTCCTGGGGGGACAGGCTTGGGGCAAGCTCCGGGCCCGGCCGCCCCGGCTCGACTGGCGGCGGGCCCGCTGCCAGCCACCCGGTGGGGGGCTCCTAATGCCGGCCCCAGAGGCAAGGCCCAGATCCGTCCCCTGCGCGCGCCACCCGCTCGCACTGCCAGAGGCCGCCTCCAGCCGAACCAGGAGGGCATATCCATCCCCGCGGGCCCCGCGGCCGGCAGGTGCCCGGCGCCGCCCGCGGTCTTGGGCCGCCCCCCGACCTGTGCCGGGAGGCCAGCCTGCTTGCGCAAAGCCCGGTTGGTCCCCACCCCGGCGGCCGGCGAGGGTGGCGGTGATGACGCCGGCAAGAAGGTCAAAGGGCGCAAGCGTCCCGCTGTCGTCGATACTCGGCCTGCTCTTCGGGCTCGTCGTTCATGCCGGGAATGTTCACGAGCGCACCTGAGCCCCGGCCGTACTGCAATCGCTCTGCCCTGTCTGCCCCCGGCGGCGCCATCTGTCTGCCGACGGCGGATATGCCGGACCGAAGCGGCGCGGTGCCCTAGACAGGAGCGGCAAGTGGACGCTCAAGATCGACAAGCATTCCGCCACCGCTAGCACCCGCAGCTAGGCGTCCCGCGCCTGTCCTGGCGCCAACCCTTCCAAGCCCCCGCCGCGCGCGCAAGCGCCGGCCGGCTGGCCGGTAACAACGACACCATCACCTCCCCGCCCTCGTTTCGCACCGCATCCTCGCCTCCTGCGGCCACACATCATACAAGGAGCCAACACCAGGATAAATACGTGAGCGCTTATGCCCCCTATTCCGCAGCGCTCACATCGGTTTCCAAGCGATCCGAAGGGATTTTATCCTGCTCCCGAGGGGGCTCGACTGCCGGGTCGGCTGCGGCACCTCCCACTTGTCCGTTTATCCTGTTCCCGAGGGGGCTCGACCCTAGCACTGGACATGCCCTCTTCGTTTCAAGACTACAGGACCATGCTACACGCTTGCGAGGCCCTCAACTTTAGGAAAAAGCTCTGAGAGCAGAAGGATATGGAGCAGGTTGCCAGTGCGTGAGCTGAGGATGCAGTGAAGATGCCATACGCGCCTGAGTCCCCGAAACGCGTGAGCGGCAGCGAACCTTGCTAAGCATTACGCCGCTTGGCCAAGGAGCAGCGCTGATTTTACCCCACGCATGGTCTTCTGCCCGCTGCAGGATCTGGAGCGGATTTTCGCTGAATCCTAAAGGCTAGGCAGAGATCATTCCGACAGGTCGTATGTGCCATCAAGGTTATGGTGGGCTGTTTCTCGTGAAAAAAGGGAGAGATTGTCCTCTTCCGTGAGTATTTCGACCCCGTGCTCTTCAAATGCGCCTTTGGCGCGGATGAAGAGGAAATTTGTATCTTTCCTACATGGAGAGAACGGACAATAGCAGGGAACCCTCTCGCTTGTTTGGGTGGTGGTACCTGCCGACTTGATTCTCCATCGCCATTGAACAACAGCAGGCGGTTCGAAAAATACTGTTGAGCGGCATGTAGAGAACAGACTCCTGCCGACCAGCCTTGATATCTCCTCATTCCTGTGAGTACTCCGGTCAGCGGGGGGAGGGGATTCCTCCCACCGGCATGTTGAAAAACATGTCTAGACTGCTCGTCCATGACGCAGCAAGCCGTCCCGTGGCGTCCCCGGACATTGCCCATCCTGGAAGGTCTCAATCCCATTCGCCAAAATATGGAGATAGCCCTCGGTCCCGTTACTGCGCCACATAGCCGCCATCGACTGCCATGGGGTGACCGGTCACAAACGAAGCCGCTTCGGAGCACAGCCACACCACGGCTTCCCCGATCTCACTTGGTTGCGCCATACGGCCAACGGGTTCTGCGGCGTTCATCCCCTCTGCCATCTCGGGGACTTTTTCAAAGGCGCGTTTGAGCATTGGCGTCTCCACAGCGCCCGGACAGACCGCATTCACTCGAATACCGGACTTGGCATACTCAAGCGCTGCGGTCTTGGTGAGTCCGACCACCCCATGTTTGGCTGCGACATAGGCCGACCCAGCTGGGAGGCCTTGTAAACCTGCCACCGAAGCCGTGTTCACAATCACGCCTCCCCCTTGGCTGAGCATCTGCTGGATTTCCGCTTTCATGCTGAGCCACACCCCTTTGAGATTAATGCCAATCACCCTATCCCAGGTCGCCTCAGGATAATCCGGGGTTGGTGCGAAGTCTCCCTCGATTCCCGCATTATTAAAGGCGCAGTCCAGCCGGCCATAGGTCTCAACCACTGTCCTGACCATGGCCTCCGTCTCAGCCGCTTGGGATACGTCAGTCTGTATAAAGACCGCTTCGCCCTCAGCCTCCGTGATGAGCTGCATGGTTTCCGCTGCGCCTTCGACATTCACATCCGCTACCGCGACTTTTGCGCCTTCGCGAGCAAAAACCTGAGCGGTCGCCCGGCCAATGCCGGTACTCGCGCCTGTGATTAAAGCGACCTTGCCGTCTAAGAGTTCTGCCATATGCGACCTCCTTGTGCTGTCAAAAATACATGTACTCGATTAGCTCTGGAGCGGACGAAAGAACGTCCGAGTTTCTTCGACTAGCTGTTCCGGCTCTTCCATTTGAGGCAAAATGTCCACCCGCTGACCTTACGGGGGCGCTGGGGGCTGTAAGATGTCTCTGCCCAGATGCCTGCCACAGATTGTACGCGAACCTCGTAATAATATCGGGCGGACGTGCCGAAACTCTGTGTGACCACCCAGTATAAGGTTCATGTTGGTTAATAGCTTATCTTTGGTGAAGCGTGTTTCGACGCTGCCGTTACCGTCGCTCCAGATTCGCCGTTTCTCCAATCACCACGCACCAGCCCGATGGTTGAATCGCTTAGACCATAGGCCAGCAGTTTGTGGCTGAGTGGTCTTGGGGGCAGCATAGCCAGCTTCCGCTATCAGAAAATGCATGCTGCGGTCAAACCACCCTTCTTCGCCAGACCCATACATTGAGCGACGCACCATGCTCGTCAGTGGACCGGCAAAGGCGTTGAGTGGTAACATGAGATGGGTAGGATCCCAATGACGCGGTCGGCGTATTTATGGCCGAGTTGGGCAGCTACAGCGGCCCCTGGTCACCATTCTGCGTGGCGAGTCTGTCATAGCCCAACACCTCCTGCATCAAGGTCACCCGCAAGTCAGCCGTTCGCCAAGCGTTCATATCGAACGAATCAGTCGCATCACCGTCAAACGCGACGAGGTCGGTCAACGGCCGGATGACTTTGTTGAGGTCCCAAAACGTCCACGGCCAGCCGTGATTCACAATGAATGGCATCGGGTTCGGACCCTTGCCGGGCTCATGAATGAAGTGGACGGGAAGATTTTCAACCGTGGTCCTGTGGTGCGGAAGGCATTCAACTCGGCTTCGTGGGTGCGCCCAGTCGTACCCCTCAGTCCAATCCGTGACTAACTCTTTGAGGCACGTTCACCGTGCCATACGCCCATTCGTCATTGGGGAAATCAGTGGTCCAACGGGTCAGAATCAAACGCTCACGCAGAGCAGTCCAGATCTCGTCCGAGCTCTGGAGAGTCAAAGGTTCTTTTGTGGGCATGACCCCGGCCTTTCTCCGTTACCTTCCAGCCGGACAATTGTAGACGTGCCGGACATTCTCCCCTAAGACCTGGAGCCGTGCCCGTTCCGGCATCTTTGCCGTGAGGTTGCCCAACTCTTTAATATAGTTCCCTGTATGGTCGGGATGAGGAAAGTCGGATGCCCAGAAGAAACGATCCGCCCCGAGCAGGTCAACCATGGCAGGCAGCGCTTTTTCGTCTGGATCGGCGGAGACCCACACGTTGCGTTTGAAATATTCACTGGGGGGTTCTTTGATCGGTAATGAGCGGCCAATAATGCTGTCGTATACCGCATCCATACGGTCGAGCCAATAACTGGCCCAACCTGCGCCAACTTCGAGAATGACGAGTTTGAATTTTGGAAATTTCTCAAACGTACCGTACTGCATGAAACTCGCGAGCGCGTGTCGGGCCGCGTCCGAGGCGGTGACATTCAGAAAGAAGCTCTGCTTACGGATATATTCCAGATCGTAACGACCCGGCAGTGCCCACTGAGGTTCGAGGGAGGGATGGACGCCTAATGGGACGTCAAGCTCCTGGGCTTTGGCGAACAAGACGTCATGATCTGGATGGGCATGCGGTTTGCGGGTCATGACAAACTGGACGACCCAGCCGCCTTTACATCCGGCTTTGACTGCCCGTTCTAGCTCTTCTGCTGCGGCATGTGGATCTCCCAGCGACAGATGCGCCACTGGAATCAAGCGGCCACCACTGTCAGAGCACCAGTCTACGATCCAGCGGTTATACGCCCGGCACATCGCCTGGGCATAGGTGGCATCTTCACATTCAGTTTCCCACACCAGATCGAGACTTGGATAAATAATCGCGGCATCAAGGCCCTCTAAATCAAGGCGCTGCATCCGTTGCTTGGCGTCCATTGCCCCGAGTAAAAACTCATCACCATAATGTCGACGCAGATTGACCTCACCTTTTTCTCGCGTCACTTGGCCCATCGACCCAACGTTCGAGAATGCTCCGCCACGGCTGACCCGTGAAGGCTTCCCGCAGATTTCCAAGTAATCCATACCCTGATCGTCAACCCTTACGCGTATCGCCGTTGAGCGATATTTGGGGTCACAATACGTTGCCCACAGGTCTGCGGCTTCAAGGATATGGCCGTCCGCGTCCACAGCTCCTCGGAAGTGGAGTTTATCAATCTGTTCTTCGATAATGCGTGGCATTCAATCTCCCCTGTAATACTGCGCTTACCTCCAAGCCCCCGAGGCATTCGATTGGTAGCCCAGCGCCCGGTAGACGGCATCGACCAAGCTCTGTCCCCGCTTGTTGAGCGACGCGCCTGAACCCATCCGGTTCATGGTATAGCCAAACGACATGCTGGCCTTGGGGTCAGCAAAGCCAAACGAGCCGCCCGCACCGACATGACCGAACGCCTCCTCTGAGAACAGGGCACTGTCCTGCACGCCAGCCGGCTCATTGCGGTTGTCCATGGTTTTCATAAATCCCAAGGCAAACCGGGTCGGCATGACCAGCACGGCGTCTCTGCCGGTTGCAGACGACACACGGCCCATCCGGTCCAGGGTCTCGGAGTTGACCAGCCTGACGTTCCCCTTTGCACCGCCCAAGGCGAGCGGCTCATACATGCCGGCCAGTCCACGGGCGTTGGTGATCCCACCCGCACCGCCAATTTCCGCAGCATGCGCGGCCCGAGTGTCATACTCGGGAGCGGCGCCCATATAACCTCCAACATTGAGTATGGCCAATGCCGCCAGCGTACCAGGTGTGGTCATTTCCTGAAAGAGCGTACTGTTTGGGTCGGGCTCCGAGGCAATCATGGGGGCAACTCGCGCCTCCTTATCCTCGGGTAAGCCGATCCAGAAGTCCAGACCAAGAGGCTGGGCGATCTCGTCCCGAAAGAAGGTGCCGAGCGACTTACCGGAGACGCGTCGGATTACCTCGCCGACCAGCCAGCCATAGGTGAGGGCATGGTAGCCGTTCCGCGTGCCGGGCTCCCAAAACGGTTCTTCTTTGGCCAGAACATCAACCATCAACTCCCAATCCGCATAGGCCCCTTGCGGCAGATCCTCGCGCACGGCTGGCAGACCGGCCTGATGATTCAGTAGCATCTTCACCCGAACATTTTCCTTATCGGCTTGGGCAAATTCGGGCCAGTAAGTGGCGACCGGCGCGTCAAGGTCGAGTTGGCCGCGCGAGACCAGGACGTGGGCACAAATGGCGGTTGCCCCCTTTGTTGAGGAAAAGACGATGCTGACCGTCTCGTCAGTCCACGGTGTACCGGTTTCGGTGTTGGCCGTCCCTCCCCACAGATCGGCCACGGTTTGCCCACCGACGGTCACACACAATGATGCGCCAACTTCGCCCCGCTCCGCAAAATTGCGCTCGAACTCCTGTCGCACTTCCTGAAACTTTTGATCGCACGCTCCCTGTACTGCCATGGTATTCCTCCTTATTTTGTTCAGGCTCTACGCTCCCACTGTACCAAATCGGGGCGGTAAAGTCTGTGGGCCCGGATAACCATCGACGTCATCCGCTCGCCCCTATCGCACAAAAAAGGCAGACACTCGAACAACAACGACTCTCAGGCATTCCGGCCTTCCAGCCGAGCCCACGGCGCATCCAAGGCAATAATGGAGGCCATAGCCAAAGGCGACGTGATCTTGCGGATTGCGGACGCTGTCGAAGCGGCCCGGCTTCAGGGAACCGACACTCATCGCGGTTGGCCGCTCCTAGCAGTAAGAACCCGTTCTGTCCGGCTGGAATTTTCCCGCCGTCCAATGCCTCTTCTTGGATCGCCCGGACAGGTGAGTCAGAACGTGGATCTTCTTCGATGAGTGCGGGTACGAGGGAGCGATCAGACCGAATCTTGGCCAATTCGTCGGGATGGTCGAGTAACAAGAGATCCGCGTTCCTCATTAATTGGGGCGTGGTCTTGTTCCCGGCCAACATCAGCAAGACGGCCAATGCAAGAATCTCTGTTGAAAACAGCGTATCGCGTTCTTCTTCAGCTTGCACAAGGGCGGTCACCACGTCCTCTCCAGCACCGTTCGTCAGCGCCCTACCATCTGCTCAAAATAGGCCCGGCGCTCAGCTTCACTCTTTCGAATCTGAGTCAGCTCGGTCCCGTCAGTCGGGCAGCTGATAGCTCTGGCTACCACGTCATCCGACCCGCGCTTCAAATCACCGTGCCGTTGGGGGCCGATATCGAGTATTTCCGCGATCACGGTCATTGGTAGCGGTCCAGAGGGGATTCAACGAGATCACCCTCCGGCTGACTCTGGAGGGCTTCGATCATCTTTTGGGTAAGCGCCCGCCCGCGCAGCGCAAGTGTCTGGAGCAGGCGCGGTGCAAAGACTGCATTCGCCAATTCCCGCAGCAGGGTACGAGCGGGAGGATGCACATCAAGTAGCCACGGTACCTCTGGTGTTGGATTCAGACCACCCATGGATCGGGGAGTAAATCCAGAAGACGAAAAGACCTACGGATTGTGCCGGGCAAGATCTACATCAACCTACCGGCTCAGTGCCCAGCACCGAAAAGGCTCAAGCCAAATGAATGAGGTTTTGTTTCTCGACTCAGCATAACACGGATACGGATGAGCAGTCGCTTCCAGGGATAACGGGTTGAAACCCATACAGGAGACCCTCCTTAAGAGATATATCCCTGCAACGCCTTTAGCCCGGCAACTCTACTCCTGTTTCCCCTCTCCCTCTGGGCAAGGGTGAGAGGCTTCGAGGATTTGTGCGATAGCGCGCTGGCTGCCCCTCTCCCTCTGGGCAAGGGTGAGAGGCTCCCCCCGAGTCACTCCCCTCCACAAAGACAACCGCAATGAGTCTAAGCGCCCTCAGAAAGCCGCTTCTGTCGCTCGTGGAGCAACAGGAATAATGGGAGACCAGCGGCAAACGCCACCAGCCATGAGACCCCAAGGCAAATAATAAAATTCCATGTCCCCAGCGTTCGCCCCTCGGAGAATAACAAGACGTTATACGCCGCAAAGGCGATCAGCAGGTCGAACAGGAGCGAGGCTGTGACCGCACTTTCCATCGGTACAAGAAAGAAATCAACCAAAAGATTGCCTCCTGCACCCATATACTGGACGTTATAATACATAGGGAGGAGAATCCCTAAGACAAATAGCACCGCATAAACCTTTTCACGCGTTGTCATACTCCACCTCTCCTGTGCCGTTCATTCTCGCGCTTGGGTCGCACTCGAGGTGCAGTTCCCTGAGGCCACGGGTGTCCTTCCGCCAAGGCTCGCCACTCGGTACTGCGGAGCCGCCCCACAGATCAACGACCACTTCTCCGTCGTGCACGACACACGCACTGGCACCAAGCTCCTCGCCCGTCGGCGAAGTTCTCCTGCAACGCCTCGCGAACGGCCGCGAATACGTCCGCACAGTATCTCTGTGGTTCCATCATAGCATGAGTTCTCTCAGTTTTGCCTTCAAGACCCTCAGCGCGTTCTTGTTCGCGTTCCTGATCGCTGCCATGGCAGGCGGCTCGCCACTGATATCGCCGAGTTCGGCCAGCACGACGTGCACGTCGTCGTGCCCGCCAACGCGTTTCATTTCGCCTAACCAACGGCGCACGTTGGGGAAGGGCGTGAAATCGTAGACGTTGGTAAAACCCGGCTGTAACTGCCCGATCTCCACGTACGCGGCAAAATCGGCCAGCGTGAGTTGTGCACCCGTCAAATAGCGGGATTCCGCAAGCCAACTCGATTCCAAGGCGTGGAGCGCCTTCGTCAGTGTCGCGTGGGCGGCCTGTTGCACGATGTCAGGGATATTCAGATCCTTGCGGATATTTGGGGCAACTAAGCCGACGGAGGCGTCGCGGACATTGCGATGGTGATAATGCAAATACCAGTCTACCCTGGCGCGGAGCCGACAGTCCGCCGGGTACACGTCTTCCCAGCCGTGCCGATTGCTCAGATAACACATAATGGCATGCGCCTCGCTGAGCACAAAGCCGGTGTCCGGCTCCTCAATCATCGGAATCGTCCCGCCGGGATTTTTGGCCAGATAGGCCGGATTGCGGCTCCCGTTCTCTCCTTCCGAGCCCGGGTTGATCAGGACCATTTCAAACGGTGTCCGCTTATACAACATCAGCCACATGACCGCGCGTACCGGTTGCGAAAACGGCACACCATACAAGAGGATAGGTTGCATCGTCTGCTCCATCTATTTCACAATAAGGCCTGCAAAATCCCCCTTTTGACGCCACTCGGCAAGCATGTCGTAGAAGGCCAGCGCGCCCTTGGGGTATACGGTCTGGAGAAACCCCTGGCCCTCGTTGGTCCCCTCGCCGTTGTAATACCCCGGTGTACAGGCGTTTTGATACTTGGTCATCATGTTCGGCCCGGTGACGACCTCCACCCACTCCGCCTCAGCTTCGGGGGTCGGCTCGATTGATTTCGCGTTGCGGCGATTTACCAGCGTAATGAGCTGGGCAACATGCTGGGCCTGATTATCGAGCATATAGGTGAAGTTTGCTGTGAGGCCGGTCTGCGTGAGTCCCATGTGGAAACAGTTCGGAAACCCGCAGCTCAGAAAACCGTGGAAGGTCCGCATCCCGTCCGCCCAGGTATCGGCGAGCGACACCCCATCACGGCCGTATATGCCAAACTCGGCCCTCCGGGTGTACGCGGTCCCCACCTCGAAGCCGGTCGCGAAGATCAGACAGTCCACCTCGTACTCAACCCCATCCACCAGGACACCGTGCTCAGTCACGCGATCGACCCCTTGTCCGCCGGTATCGACGAGCTTGACGCTCGGCCGGTTAAAGGTCGGCAGATATTCATCATTGAAGGTCGGGCGTTTACACCACTGGCC
Organism: uncultured Binatia bacterium (SeqCode); assembly: GCA_965116085.1. Lineage (GTDB taxonomy): Bacteria > Desulfobacterota > Binatia > Bin18 > Bin18 > Bin18. Next base: position 74,942 of record OZ220487.1, on the reverse strand, counting down.
GAACCACGGCTTGAGGGCCTCGGCTGTCTCCGGGTCGCGCACGGTCGAGGACACGCGCTCACGAATCTCGTTCATCTTCTGAAAGTCGGCAATCTCTGCCAAGAGCGCCTTTTCTCGGCCGGAGAGGTCCGATTCATTCTGGCTCGAAAGCAGATCGCTGAGCTTTTTGAGCGGGCTGGTCCACTTGTCACGGACCTCATCGTCCTCAAGCTGCACCCCGTCCAAGAGGGCAGTGAAGTTGCGGTTCCGATACGCCTGCCAACCGGGTTCGAGTGTCTTCGCCCATTCCGGGTTGGTGGGGGTATTGTTGCGTTCGTCCACCGAGGACGGCGTACGCTGGAAGACGTAGAGTTGCCGTGCATGTTCGCCCAGATGGGGAATGCACTGAATCGCGGTCGCCCCAGTACCAATAATCCCGACCCGTTTGTCGTGGAGCTTGTGTAAGCCCCCGGTGGTATCACCACCCGTGTAGCCATAGTCCCAGCGACTGGTATGGAAGGTATGGCCTTTGAAATTTCCGATCCCAGGAATCCCAGGCAACTTGGGTTTGTTCAGCGGCCCACTCGACATGATGAGAAAGCGCGTCTTGAACTTGTCGTCACGATCCGTGGTGACGACCCAACGTCCGGCTTCCTCATCCCAGCGAGCCTCGTTGACTTTCGTCTGGAAGCAGGTGCGTTCGTATAAACCGTAGTGCTTGCCGATCCGCTGCGCGTGGGCAAAGATCTCCGGTGCGAAAGAATAGCGTTCTTTCGGAATGTAATCGAGCTCTTCGAGCAGAGGCAGATAGAGGTACCCCTCGATATCACACTGTGCGCCAGGATAGCGGTTCCAGTACCAGGTGCCGCCAAAGTCGCCGGCTTTCTCGATGATGTGAAAGTTGGTCATGCCGACCTCTTGCAGTCGGACGGCTGCCAACATCCCCCCAAAGCCGCCGCCGACGATCAGGATATCGATATCTTCTTGCAAGGTGGGGCGGGTGAAGCCCGGTTCGACATAGTGGTCTTCGTTATAATGTGCGAACTGGCCGGTGATTTCCCGGTATTGATTGTTCGCATCTGCGCGCAGACGTTTCGTGCGCTCGGCAGCATATTTCTCACGCAGGGCACCGGGATCAAAACCCAGTTCGTCGGCAGTCGGGATACGGCTCGGTTCAGTTTGGGCTGTGGTTTGACTCATTCTGCCAGTCCTCCTTTTGCATTTCGGCTCTTTGTTCAAACATTAAGCGGGCAACATACCCTTTGGAGACAAAGAAGTCTTTATGGTCTCGAGTTGAATCGGCCCGACCCCGGGCTCATCATTACTCATTCCGCCAATCCGACCCTAATGCGACGCGGCGGACCGCATCGGTGTCGGTCGGCTGATGTCCAATCTGATATTTGGGTGCAGGCGCTTCGACGACCCGATTCGAGAGGCGCCCTAAACCGGAGACCTCAACCTCGACAATATCCCCAACATTCATTGGGCGTGAATTTCTGGGTGTGCCCGACATAACCACATCTCCAGGCAGTAGCGTGATATAGCGACACAGGTCGGCCAGGATATAGTCGACCGGAAAGAGCATTTCACTAAGAGCGCTTTCCTGCACAACCGTGTCATTGAGGTAGGTCCGGAGCGTGACTTGGCGAATGTCCACCCCACTCACGACCCCTGGGCCAATCGGGCAAAAGCCGTCCATACCTTTGACGCGTAGCATCGAGCCCGCATCCGTGTCGCGAAAGTCCTGAATCCCCACGTCATTACCGGGCGCAAAGCCCGCGATATACTGCCACACCTCATCGCGACCCACGTTGCGCATCGGTTGACCAATGATCACCGCTACCTCACCCTCGTAGTTGAGGTACTTCGTGCCTCGTGGACGCACGAGGGAGCCCCGATGACTGTTAAGCGTCGTTGTCGGCTTCTGAAAATACGTGGGCGTTTCAATTCGCGGGACGCGGAACTCGGCACGGCGCGATTCATAATTCAGGTGAATGCACAGGATCTTGCTTGGTTCGCACGGCGGCAGATAGGTAGCCTCGGCCTCATGTATCGTTCGGCCATCGCTTAGCCGCAGCTCGTCGCCGTCCGGTTTGACCCATTTGGGTTGGCCTTCGTACAAAATCCGACGCCACTCTGTCCGCGGTCCATCTAGTACACCCATGCCGTTCCTCCCTTATGAACGCAGGTTCTTCACTCGAACATGAAGCAAGTGATATAGTCTCTGGAGACAAGGCGGTTCTGGCGGTATCGAGCTTTGGGAGCCCGACTTCACGTTCATCAAATAAGTCTATCTAACCCGTTCTTATTGTCTGGTCTATTTTAATTTGCCCCACTCATATGGTGCCGTAACGCAAAGGAGAAATATCGTGCCAACCGACGTTCGCGGTCTTGATATCACGGCGACGAATGCTGAGGCTCTGACCGAGTATGACAAGGTGCTAACGGATCTCTGGAATTATCGGCTCGCTGCGCCAAAAAATCTCAAGCGTGTCCTCGAGCTCGACCCGGATTTTCCAATGGCACACGTTGTCCGGGGTTACATTATGTCCATGCTCGAGACGGTCGCAGTCCGCCCGAAAATGCTTGCTAGTGCGTCACACGCCCGCGAACATCTCGCGGTCGACGCCCGCCGCGAACGTCTGCATTGTGACGCATTGGAAGGGTTAGCTACGGGTAATCTCGAATGGGCCTGTGCCGCTTGGGAGGCCATACTGGCCGACTATCCTCACGACTTGCTAGCGCTCAAAATGCACCACCATTCGACTTTCTGGACTGGTCGGAGTTATGTTATTCGCAATACCGCCGCCAGTGTGTTCGACTTGTGGGATGCGTCGGTCCCCGGTTACAGCTTTGTCCTCGGCATGCTAGCCTTCGCATTTGAAGAATGCGGCGATTATACGCAAGCAGAAGCTTTTGGCCGCCGGTCCATTGACCTGAATCCGGATGATCTGTGGGCGATCCACTCGGTCGCGCATGTGATGGAGATGCAGGGCCGCCTGGACGAAGGGATTGCATGGATTGATCGGCCGGTCGAGCAATGGGCTGATCGAAACCCATTTCAAGGCCATAATTGGTGGCACTTGGCCTTATTCGCGCTTGAGAGAGGTGACTACGATTTTACGTTGGACGTCTATGACAATAGGATACTGACCGCTAATACGGAATTTTTTCTGGATGTGCAAAACGGTGCTTCGCTGCTCAAGCGCCTGGAATTGTTAGGGGTTGATGTTGGTGACCGCTGGGAGCCCTTGGCAGAGTATGCGCGGAGGCGGGTCGATGATCATGTGCTGGCTTTTACGGATCTGCACAGCTTGATGGCGTTGGCATCTGCGGACGATAAGAAGACTGCGCAGGCGTATATCAATGCCCTCGAATCATTTGGCGCTACACCAGATAATTATTCCGCCTCGCTGATGGCGGATGTGGTAGTGCCGATGTGTGAAGGAGTGCTGGCGTTTGAAAACGAGGAGTACGCTCGGGCGGTCGATGTATTGTGGCCGCTGCGTGATCGCTGGTTTGGGATCGGAGGATCTCACGCGCAGCGGGATATCTTTACGCAGATTCTCATCGAAGCTGCCATTCGCGCTGAACGCTATGAGCAGGCACGGGCACTGCTGGCGCAGCGGGCGTTGTTGAGACCGAACAGTCTTGGGAGCTGGCAAAAGTACGCAACAGTACTACAGGCGTGCGGCGACGCCGCGCGTGCGGAACACGCGCGGCAAAGAGCGGCTCGCCTGCACTCATAGGGAGGGGTTTGGCAATGCATTACCCGCTGACTGAGGCGCAGCTTGCGTTACGAGTGCGGGCGCGCGAACTGGCCCGGGAGGTGGTCGCCCCACGCGCCGCAGCGGTGGATCGCAGCGAACAATACCCTTGGGAGAATGTCCGCGCCTTAAATGAGGCTGGATTCTTTGGCATGACCATCCCCCCGGAGTTTGGCGGGGCCGGCCTGAGCTATCTCGACGTGGTGCTCGTTATTGAAGAGATGGCAAAGGTTTGCGGGGTGACCGGCCGTATTGTGGTCGAAGCGAATATGGGAGCGCTCTCCGCCATCATGCACTACGGCACGCCGGTGCAAAAAGAGCGGGCGGCTGCTCTTGTCCTGGCTGGGGATAAGCCCGCCATCTGTATTACCGAGCCTCACGCCGGCAGTGCCGCATCAGAGATGACCTCGCGGGCTGATAAATGCGGCGATATGTATGTGCTGAACGGCATGAAGCATTGGATTACCGGAGGCGGTGTATCAAAACTCCATCTGATCTTCGCCCGCGTGTTTGACGGAGGAGGAATAGAGCAAGGCATAGGTGGATTTATTGCCGTTCGTGACCAGGATCGTGGATTGCGCATCGGTCAACGTGAACCCACGATGGGCTTACGAGGTATTCCTGAAGCCGAAGTATATTTCGAAGATCTCGCACTGCCTGCCGACCGAGTCTTAACACCGCCCGGCGGCTTCAGACGTGGCTTTGCCGAATTAATGAACGCCTACAACACCCAACGGGTTGGCGCGGGCGCGGTTGCTTTAGGGCTGGCAACCGGGGCCTATGAAGGAGCGAAACAATACGCTTTAGACCGAGAACAGTTTGGTCGGCCGATTGCCGAGTTTCAGGGTCTGCAGTGGATGCTGGCCGATATGGCGACGCAGACCGAAGCGGCGCGGCTCATGATCCACAGCGCGGCTCGTTCGCGCGGATCCCACGAGAGTCCGTTCCCGGATCCGAATGCGGCCGCACAAGCGAAACTGTTCGCCTCGGAAATGGCAATGAAGGTCACAAATGATGCCTTACAGGTGTTTGGCGCCAAAGGCTATTCGCGCAATACGCCGGCTGAACGCATGGTGCGTGACGCTCGAATGTTCACTATTGGGGGCGGGACGGCCCAGATCCTACGCACGGTCATTGCCTCGCGGATTTTAGGCCGCCGCTTGCCGCAAGCCCGTGATGGGTATGCGCGGCGGGCCGGGGAAGCCCAAGAACGGTAGTGCTCTATTACGGATTCGGGCTGAGCCTGTCGAAGCAGGATGATCGGTCCGGGAGTTGCTCGCTCTTCCAGACGGAGCGGCGGCCAGGGTTCATTTAAACTCGACCAGGATCTCCCGATATGGCGTTGTCCCGGCGTTACGTGCCTTATGACGTGCTGGGACGCGCATCCCCTTTCCCGGTCCGGACAAAACCTCGACCTTGTCCACTTTCAGCGAAAAGATTGCGCCTGTCGGCACGTCCATTGTGCCTAAGTCATTCTCGTTCTCGTCGGTCACCTGCAAGGGCGCCCCTGATATCGCGTACCACATATAGCTGTGCTCGTGCGTGTGCACGGGCGTTTCTTCGCCCGGGGCGAGCTCGAAGTTCCAAACGATTACCGTGTCGTTCTCGAAGACCTTTTCGGACCCGACATCTGCCATTGCATGACCTCCTAGATCGGGCAATTACTCCACCCAAACACGGAAATTTCTGCACGTCAAGGGAAAGTTCTGGGCGACGAATTCTCAGGCCGTATAATTCTCCCCAGTCCCAGCACCACTTTTTGCCTCTTCGCGATATCGTGACAATGCGATGACGGTCCGTCCGGTTATTTCTCTCGGTGTCTTCTGGAACTAGGCTCACTGGGAGCAAGTCAATCCACTCGCTCCGTGCCTCTCTATACATCATAACATCTTGCGGATCAGACCCATGAGCGAAATTACTTAGTGCCCCGACCGCGAACGGGTGAAAATCCCCACTGCCCTTGAAGAACTCGGCATCAATTAACGCAGCGTCTCCCCACTTCAACAACAATGACCGGAAGACCTCGGGTTTTCTCGAACTCAATCCAAATAGACGTATCCCCGCCATCGGCGACCATGACAATGGCGGCTTCGCGCTAATCGAATCGGGAACGATTTTGCTCTACCTCGCTGAGCGGGAGGCTCCGGCCGACAGAACCGCTCGGCCCGTTGTTACTACTTGCCAAGCTATAACGGCTAGCTTGAGGGGGTGCGGCTACGTCGGCTGTGGATACCGACCGGTCACATCTTTATACCCATGCAGATGCGTTGGCGTGACGTGTACGACCAACTCCCCTGACCCGCTGTTGATTTGCCCATAGGTCTCGGCTAACGCCTGCCCCATATAGCGCCCCCCAATCCGTTTCGCCCAATAGCGCACTTGGTCTGTATCACCGGACATGACAGCTGTGCCTGCGAGTTCAACATACGCGAACGGTGTCACCTCATCATCGATACAGAGGCTGACCCTGGGCTCGTGACGTATATTGTGTGCCTTGATCGAGTTACGCCCAGTCATAAAGACAAGGGTCTCTCCCTCGAGATCATACCAGACTGGCACCACTAGGGGTCGGCCATCTTTCCGCACGGTGGCGAGTTTGCCGGTCCGTACCGGTCTGAGTAAAAAACTCCGGCATTCTTCAGGAGTCATGCGTTCCATCCCTGCTCTCCCCCTCTGAACGAACGAGTTGGATTCCTTAATCTTAATAGAGTGCCATCCGTCTGTGAGTCCACCACGGCCAAGGTTTCGTACGCAAGCCCAGACTGAGAGTGCCGCCGAGTCTACCGACACCAAGCCTCCGCCCAACTGCTTCTCTCTGCTATGCCGGTTTGGTATGCAGGGTGCAAGGGAAGGGGGGCTTGCCATAGTCTCTATCGAGTTCGAGGAAGACAAGCTGGAAGAAATCGCGTAGTTCCAACGCGACAGGCCGGTCACAATGACTCCTCACAAGAGGCCAATAACCTGACAATACTATGTGGAGAGCTGACCACTGCTATACGAGACGATGATAGCGTAGCCTCGCGATTCTTTAGTCGGAGTAATCAGATCTAGAGAGGAGTAACACAATGACAACAGCCATAGCAGACCAAAACGATAGGTTTTTCTTACCAGGCCGTCTTGGCAATCCGGACCAAGTCATGAAGACCGATTCGCGCACGGATCCTCGCTTGGTCGCTGCCTGTGTTCCCTTTAAGCTTGACGTGGCCCTGCCGCCGATACCGGTCAACGCAGACTCACCTTTGCCGGAAAAGCTCGAATTCTGTTCGGGAAGCGAGGCTGGTATGGCAACGGTGTTTACCGCCTTGTGCGCTGATCTACCAGCGATACCGAATATTGAGCGGCGGACCGGGGTCATCAAGGGCGTGGACGGTAACGGTATCAAGCTGTACATCCATACCCCCCGGGATGCGTCTGGTCCGCTGCCGTGTGTGTATCACATGCACGGCGGTGGCATGGTTATCCTGACAGCCGATGATCCTTCTTATCGACGTTGGCGGCGATGAACTCGCGGCCGTCGGGCTGGTCGCTGTTGGCGTGGAGTTCCGCAATGGTGCAGGCAAGCTTGGCAACCACCCGTTTCCGGCTGGCCTCAACGACTGCACGAGCGGGGTGCAATGGGTGTTTGACGACAAGGCTAGCTTGGGGGTCTCGAAGATCATTGCGTCCGGTGAGTCTGGCGGGGGGAATCTCGCTCTGGCCACGTGCTTACAGGCCAAGCAGGGCGGACGCCTTGAACAAATTGCCGGCGCTTACGCCTTGTGTCCGTACATTTATGGCGGCTGGGCGCAGCCGAGCCGGGAGCTGCGCTCTCTGTACGAGAACGAGAGCTACTTGATCAACTGTCGTCAAATGGAGGTGCTGGCAAGTATTTACGACCCTGAAGGCAAAAACGCCCAAAATCCGCTGTGTTGGCCGTACTGGGCGACGAGCGAGGATCTCCGGGGACTACCTCCGCACGTCATCTCGGTTAACGAATTAGACCCCCTGCGGGACGAGGGACTGAAATATTATCAGATGCTCATGGCAGCGGGGGTGCCGGTATACAGTCGGACCGTCAACGGCACCTGCCATGCCGCCGACGTCCTTTTCCCTAAAGCGATCCCGGACGCGCGGCCACCATCCGCGATATCAAAGGATTTGCAGATGCGCTGTAGGCCAGCGTAGGCTCAGTGTTATGGAACATCTGTTCCTGACGCCGTGGTCTTCCATCCGCAGAGCCCACTCGCGTCTAGCTCGCGAGGCGTTGTTGTTGCATGAGATCCTTGGTCGAAATAGGAGCGATCCCGTTCTCGTTCGAGTCGAGGACATCGAAGAGCCGGCCATCGGGAGCGTACATGTTGAAGAGCAGGAGTGATCCCGTTGGGCCCGCGTACTCCATATGAACGTCCCCAGCCGGTTTGTGTGCGTAATCACCGGCAAGACGGACCTTGTGCTCGATCTCCCTACCTTGTTCGATCTCGATGACGTGGTGTTCTCCTTGAAGCACGGTCGTCGTTGTGTCGACAAGATGCCGATGAAAGTGGCAATAAGAATTGGGCTCCCAGCGAAACAGGATGTCGATGTGACCGTCCGGGCGCGTCGTGAGGACGGAGGCCCAGTAGTCGATGGGATAGTCAAACCGGTTGTCCCCTGTGAAATGGATCCAGTTGAGACTACTCGTGTCAAAAAGTTTCATTCGGTACCTCCGGTGTAAGCGTTGATGCCAAGCCTCCCGTACCGGAAGCGGCAGCCGATGTCAAACGAGACTGCGATACTGTTATCCCGTGTGGGGGGGGGGGGCGGATGAGTTCAGTGGCGTCCGACACTGGGACGTGCGTTGCCCCCTCGTCCATTTCCTGCTCTAAGGGCTCAATGGCGCGGACACCAAGGAGGAAGACCGCATGGCAGACTATATCGATATCGAACTGGCCAAAACTCTGGACGGATTACGTATTGTTGCCCCCCCGGGCCGTCCCAACCCTTGGGCCGAGGGGCTCAAAGGTATGTGTCATGTTAAGAACCTGTCGTTTACGCTAGTCGGCAAGGCGGCCGGGCATGATGCCGCCTTGCAGGACTGGACCCGTCAGAGCAGCGCACCCGTAGCCGTCTGGAATGAGGAACGGCCGCGCGCCACCTGGAATGAACAACTCTACTTGGTCGAGCGGCTTGCCCCCCAGCCATCGCTCGTCCCGGACGATGAGACCGATCGCATTCTTATGTTCGGGCTGTGTAACGAGTTGTGTGGGGAGACAGGTTTTGGCTGGTCCCGCCGGATCATGATCGTCCACGGCATGTTGGCCAACCCCGAGGTGGGGGAGCAAGGTAAAGCCGTTGCGTCCTACCTCGGCGGTAAGTACGGGTATAGCCCGGCCGCCGCCGAAGCCGCCCCTCAGCGCGTCGCCCAGATCCTGCGGACCTTGAGTGCCCACTTAGCCGAGCAGCAGGCCCAAGGCCGTCAGTACCTGATCGGGGACACTCTGTCCGCGTTGGATATTTATTGGTCCACATTCGCCGTACTCGTCGATCCCCTCCCCCTTGATCTGTGTCCGATGGATGCGGCCTTCCGGACCTCGTTCGTGAATACTGACCCCGTGGTGGCCGAGGCGCTGTCTTCCCAATTATTGGGGCACCGCGACCGGATCTATCACGACCATTTACGGCTGCCGATGGACTTTTAAGGGTCTGTCAGTTTAGTGAGTCGTCACATGAGCGTCACTAAGTATGATTACAAATCAGGCCACCTCGGGATACTGTCAAGTTGAGAGACCCTTGGATCCCGCCCTCATCAGGAGATTCCTAGTTTAAGGTCTTCTCGCGTTACTGCCGGGAGCCAGTAGCGTGTGTGTACCGGGTCGGACGGTCTGGCGTTAACCGAATAGAGCCAGGGATCAGTTTCGACCCGGTCGTTCCGGTGAGCGCGGGAATCTGAGCGACCCGATCTCCGTTGTGCGCCCCCGGGCCCAGCAGTCCAAAATCATTGGATTGACGGGTAGAGGGACTTCCGCTTGGTCCGGGCATCCCGGGTCGTGTACCGCCCACCGCCTGGGGTCGCCACCGGGCATACATCGCCGCAGACCCTGCCGCGCGCCGCTCTCGCTCTCGGCCCTGTGGAGCCCGCTGCCGGGCGTGGGCGTGGAGTGCCACGCGCACCGCTTGCGCCCCCGCCTCGCTTCCGTGGGGGCAAAGGCTGCAGACCGCGAGGCGGCGCGGGGTGGGTTCCGATGGCCCAGGACCAGGACGCTCGGCTTGGCAGGGACAGGGGCAGCCGCGAGGTTCCGGACGAACTGCGCCCAGTCCGGTGCCGGACGGCGGGCGGGGACTGGCACCGGGCGCCCGTTTTCGGTGGGCGCGCAAGCCAGGAGGAGGGTGGCCGGACCGTTTCGCGCATCCTCGCCCTCGCTCATCTCCGGCGGCCCGGGGCGTACGGGACGGGGGAGGCGGGGGCCGGCGTCTGCGGCCGGCTGGGATCCTCCCTGCAGACCAATCCCTCGTCTGTGGCCAAGTCCCGCGGATATGTGTCCAGCCCCTCCTCCCTCGCCGTCCCGCACGGCGCGCTGCGGCGTGGCAGCAGGCCCCAGGACGGTTTCCGCCATGGTTTGCTCTCTTCTTTTTAGCGTTTTCCTTCCCGTTTCTTTCGCAAGGCTCTCGACGATTTCCCTCGCCCCCAGCCGGCCGGCTCGGTGCCCGTGGGCCGGACCCGGCCGCGCCGCCGGGGGGGCGCCCCGGACCGACACGGCAATCCGGCCAGCCTACTGCCGTCAATTCAACGTTTCTGGACTACTAGTTGCAATCCAACGGAAGGGAGGGTTCCACCGAGACGGCTATGGCGTAGTTGGTCGCCACCGAAGCTGCGGTCCGGGCAACTGATCGCTGCATGTAAGTTCTTGCTGGCTACGGGCTTGTCGAGGAACCCCCAATGGGGCGCCTTTATCCGCGATGCTCGCCTCGGCCCCTCGAACTCCATCTCGAACGGAATGGTAAAAATTTCCTGGGCGAACGGACGAACCGACCCAGGAGTTACGAACCATTGAGGCTCACCACCGTCGTCACGCCAAGAGGGGTGGGCTAGTGGAACCCCAGACCGGGCAACGGGCCGCGGTCCGCGACGGGCGCCCGCTTGGTCCCGGCCCCCAAGCTCACCGAGCCGGGCGAACGCTCAAACGGGTCCGCCAGATCGATCACCCGTGCGTGGTCCTTCAGTGCCGGTATCACCTCTTCCGCGAAGAAGCGCATGCTGGTGCGCCGCTCGTCATCACTGTGCGGTCCCTGCAGGTGCAGGATGATGAAGATCCCGACCCGCAGGACGCTCATGATCGCCTTGATTTTGGGGATCACGGTCGTGGGCGTACCGACAATCACCTGCATATTCTGCTGCCCGCGCTCCAGCGCCGCTCGTAGCTTGCCTCGGATAGCAGCATAATCGATATCGCCCGCGACGCCCTGCTTCTGCTCTTTCAGCCTCTGGCCGCTGATCCCCAGCCACGCGCTGGTCTGGGTCTTGGCCAAGGCGCGAATAGCAGCTTTCGAGTTGTAGCCCGGCGGCATCATGAATTCCGCCCCCGAGAAGGCATTCTGCCCTCCTCCGTAGACGAACCCCGCGGCGGCCTGCTGCGCTCTCTCCTCCGTCTCTCCCACGGCCGTTGCGACCATGTAGCCAAAATTCTCCGATCCGGCTTGGTAGCCATGCTTGGCCGCCTCGTCTGCGTAGAAGTCCCACAGTTCGCACGTGGCCGGTAGCGGGGTGCCAAGCCCGATATATGGATACCGATGTGCGGCAGACCACTCGACAGTCTCAGGGCTCAGCGTCCCGGGAATCCACATCGGGGGATAGGGTTTTTGGTAGGGCAACGCCCACGGATTAACGTGGCGATAATGAAAATGTTTACCCTCGTAGCGCCACGGTCCCGGCTTGGTCCATGCCTTGATAATGAAGTCGTGCGCTTCGTTGAACATCTCGCGGTTGTACGCCGGATTGGCATTATTGAAGAACTGCTCGCTGCCCGCGCCGCGCACCCAGCCGGTGACTAGGCGGCCGCGCGAGATCAAATCGATCTCGGCCAGCTCTTCAGCCATCCGCAGCGGATGTTTGATGACCGGCAAGGGATTCCCGACCAGAACAATCTTTGCTCTGCTGGTAATCCGAGCCAGAATGGAGGCCTCGACATTCATAACCGATCCCATGCAGATCGGGTTGCCATGATGCTCATTTAGGGCCAGGGCATCGAAGCCCAGATCCTCGGCGTAGCAATATTCGTCGAGGTAGTAATTGTAGTCGTCGGCCGCCTTTTCGCGGTCGAAATGCTGGTTCGAGATAGCGAAAAACGCCCGATTCTTCAAGATGAGCTCTTCGGGCAGCCAGCGATACGGTCGTTCGGTGAAATATCCGATTTGCACTTGGGGTTCCCTCCGTGGGTGATGGTCAACTCAAACCTTCTTTATCCCATCTTTACTCCCATAGATGAGCGGAATAAAGCTCGGAGAGACCTACGCGACCGCTTTACGCGTCAGTCGCACGGGCATAGGCGAAGCCGAACACGTAGTTCGACGGAATATACTCAACGGGCCCAGTGACGTCGATGCCGTCGTAACGATCAAGCAATTCCTGCAGCGCTATCGCGCGCTCGAGCTTGGCAAGCGGGGCACCAGCACAGAAATGTACGTTGGCAGCATTGTCGCCACCAACGCTGCGTGCGTGAAACCGAAACGCCTCCATCCGACACTTGATGAGGGAGAAGGCAGGCGGGGCGCCGAATCAAGTTCCAGTCGAGAACATCGAGATTGATGCGGATTTCAGGTCCCAAAAATGGCAAAACTCAAGGACGAATCGATAAAGCCCTATTCTGGACTCGCAGGAAGGTTGTCCTCAATAAGAGTAGGTGGATCTGTGCTCGTATTGTGCCGTTTGGCAGCATTAGAGACAAAGCGGCAACGAACAGAGGCTCCAGTGGCAGGGAAAATACGAATTCTGGCTTTTCGATTGGATAGCAAGAAAGCTTTCTTATTCAAAAGGCTGAGCAGGGTTTTACACGGATCAAATTATTGACAGTGTCGACCGCTATTCCGTCCGACCAACTCGCACCAAAGTTGGGTAGTATATATCGCCAATGCTCGAACCTGGCGTCGGCTCCTCTTAGTTCAAGCTAGGACATGTTCACACTAATGTGCATGATTATGCATGATTCTGGTATCCTGGCTGTATGGAACTCACGCAAGCTCAATACGACCAGATCGCGCCTCATTTCCCGGTGCCGCGCGGTAATGTCCGCCTCTCCAATCGCCAGGTGCTCAACGCCATCTTGTCTGTTGCCGAGCAGGGCGGCAAAGGGCGCGGGTTGCCGGCCCGCTTTGGCACCTGGCATACCATCCCCCCCCCGGCTGCCCCGCTGGTCGAAAAACGGGGTGCTCGCCCGGGTCTTCGCACATCTGCACCGCGAACAGATCGTGCGTATCAAGCTGGAGGCCCTGTCGCTCGACAGCACCATCGTCAAAGTCCCTCCCGACGGCACGGGAGCGCGCACAAACCGGGCCTCAATCCCTCGGCCGCTCCCGGGGCGGGTGGCCCCCCACGAGGCCTAGGGGGGCCGCGGACGATCGCCCGGCGCTCGCCTGCGCGCGCTCGCCCGGGCCCGCCCCGCCGCCCCGGCGGGCCGCCAATTGCGGACTCGCCTGGGCCCGCCCCCCGCTCCTCCCGCGGTGCTGAGGGACCGGGCGTCCGCGGGCGCCCAGACGCGGCACCTGGCCGTGGCACTGGGGTAGGCCGCCCGTGGGGCCGCCGCGGCGCACCCGGGTGAGCCCTTGGGCGTCTGCCCGTGAGCTGTCCACGCGGCGCAATGCAATCGCGCGGGTGCTGCGTCGATTGCAGGGGTTCCGCCGCCTCTTCTCGCGCTTCGAGAAACTCGAGGTGCTCTTCCTCGGATTCATCGTCTTCGCCCTCATCATTGATGCCTTGCGATAGTGGGAACAGACTCTAGCCTCCGTCCGCGCATGTGCCAGTGCTGCCGGATTATCGACCCCTTGTGAGGCACCAGTGATAGGGCGGGTTTTCTGCGGCGTCTGGCGTTTGGGCATATACCAGTACCTGCCGCGTCTGCTGTTCTTCTTAGAAGAAGATATAGGACCGGACTACCACGTTCCTGCGGCAAGGCGCGTCCTTGGGTGCTGTCGGGTCGATGCAGGCAGAGTGGAACGACCACCGTGAAACGGAGCCGTCGGTGACCGAGTCGTAGCACTTCAGCATTGAGACCTCGGTCGATTTTTGCTGCGGAAACCAGTACCACTCGTGGCTGGGACGGTATGTGAAGCGGGTTGTCTCGCCAACGCGGTCATCATATATCCGGTAGTTGGTAATATATGGCTGGTCGGCGAAAGACGGCCAAGCGCAGAGGACAAAGGGATACTGACCCACAGTCTCCATCGGCTTGGCGAGGTTGATCGACATGAATCGACGCGACATCTTCGCGTCGGCCCCCGCCTCCGTGTAGTGCTGTTGACGCCCGAAGTTCCGCAGGTTCCTCGTCAGCAATTCGCGGCAACGCACGCGGCCGCTGTTGTCATTCAGGTCGTTGTGAACGATGTTGGCGTAGAAGGTGTTGACCCCCGGATCCTTGTTGTCCTGATCTTCCTTGACAGCCCCCTTGTAGTCCTTGTCAAACACGTCATGGTTGTACACGAGTGCATCGGTCGCACCGGGGAAGAAATCAAGGAGGAGTCTCTCCATCTCCGGGTAGAATACGCGCTGCACCTCAGCTGCGTCGTAGAAGTTCTGGCACTTCGATTCGCAGTGAGCGAGCGAGACGCCGAGCTTGTCCATGCACTCGGGGCTCGTGGGCGAGAGACCGGGATAGTACTCTTCCATCCGGCGCGCGTCCCGCAGGATCTGCGGAAAATAGAGACCTCGCCGCCCGATCTCCTGCTCTTCCTTGCGAAACATTTTGGCCGCGTCCGCGCGTGCCGGATCCTGCCAGAGCGCGTTGGACGAGACGATTGAGTAGGACGGCAACTCGTAGACGGTGTAGCGTAGCGGAATCGCGACGCCGCCTTCAGGTGCCTCGATATTACTCGCCCGGATATATTCCAGGCACTCTTCGTAGCTACGAAAGCCAAGGCCCCACTTGGTCTTGATCGGGCCGGGAGGAGCGTTCTCGATCATGTCCATGACCGCTTGCCCTTCACCCTCGGTAACTTGGCGGATCGCCGCCTCCATTGCCGCCGCAGTTCCCGCATCCCCGTCCTGATCGAACGACATATAGGACAAACCGCCATTCGCCGCGATGGGTGTTGGCTGCCCGACGGTGAGTTGGAGGGGGGGTACATAGGCTGACGGATCTCTCTCCGTAACTCCCACAGTATTGTTCTCAATGCTGTCAAGCCCCATGGCATGTCCTCCCCCAGTCTAGAATACGACCAATGATGTCACACAGGATTTATCTTTGCAAGAGCCTGTATTTCCCGGACCCACGAACCTCATTGTTTGTCGAGCGTACGAGATTGCGAGATTGCAGGAAACGATCGGTCGAGAAACTCCAGAGGAGGCAGACTCCTAGTTAATCAGATCGAGTGTCAACTGATAATCTGCTTGATTATAGGTGAACGCGTCGAGTTTGTGGCTAGAATTTACCGCCTCCCAGTTCCGTACGTTTTGCAAGACCTCCTCACGTAAGGGCATGCCACAGAAATTATAGACCTTTGTGGCGATGTCCTCGCTGGGACCTATGACTTCATAGGGAATATCCAGCATCGTAATTGTCTGGCCGGCTTTGCCGATTCAGATGCTGCTCCATAATCCAGCGCGAGCCCCATTCTGAGCGTTTCATGCCCTGGATGCTTATTGGAAAACGGAGCGTGAAAGGTATCCAGTGAGCGGAACAGGCTCGATACGGTTTTGTGCGGAGTGCGATGGGTTATGAGCAGGTGGGCATCTGGAAAGACCCCCACAATGATGGTTCCATGCCACACCACAGTGGACCTTTTAAGACCCATGGTCTGTTTCGCCCGATTGCCATTATAGATATTTCAGCATATCGCGCAGGTATCCTGCGATAATGGCCGGGCTCTGGGTGGCAAACCACTATAATGTAACTGCTCATCGTATTGAACGCGATAAAGACACCGCTGACCAAGCTGTGTTCGAGCAAGAATAGAGACTTTCCTCTTCCGGTTCAAAGGTTTGAGACCGGCACCCCAACTTGGCCTCCGGTGACATGCTGTCGAACCATCTGATAAATGCGTCCGCTTCATCAATCCGGGGTTGCGATGACTCCGTCATGGACTCGGTGATCAGTGACGGGTTGTACGTTTGCCAGAAGAGGAGATGGGGAAAATCCCCGGAGGCCGCTAGGAGCTTCTGTATCTTTGTGGCGCCGCTGCGTAGCTGGCCATAGACAAAGGGCGGACTTTGGATCTTGACCTCCGCGATTTCCGGATGCTGAGCAAAGTCCCGTTGCATCTGCAACCGATGACAGAGCAGGTGCAGCAATTTTTCCCAATAACGATCGCGCCCTGTTCATGCAGGCAGGCATCGATATTATACGTGGTGTGTAAGAGCCGAAACGATTCTAGTCCCCTGAATCTCAAGTTCGCGGCATCAGTGGTGTTCGACGCGGAGACAGAAGCGCTGGCCGGCGGCGAGGATGTCGGCGGCGGAGTTGGTCCACTTGCCGGGCGTGGGAGTTTCGTTGGGGGGTCGCTGAAGGCCCGGAGGGCGGTGGCGAGGGGCAGGGGCGAGCGGGGGCCGCCGCGGTGCCACGGCTTGCGGGGCAGCTCGGCGCCCCCGCGCGCGCCCGGGGGGAGCCACGAGGCGGAGGGCGGCGTGCAGTGGACATGCCCGGGCGGGTGCCGGGCCCGCCCGGCTTTGCCCGCGGCGGTCTTGTGGGGGGCGGCGGTGTCCAGGACGAGGTGGAGGGCGCGCCCGTGCGGGACAGTGCGGTCGATCTGCTTGAGGAAGGCGAGGCCCGCCCGGGCCCGGGGGCGGCGAGAGCACTGGCCGCTGACCGAGCCGGGGGCGCCGTCGAGCGCCGCGCACCGCGAGGGGGGGCCGGGGCGCTTGTCGTCAGGGGGTGCCGCTCAGGGAGGCCGGGCCGCAGCGGCCGGCCCGGCGGGGGGCGGGCGCGGGCCTGGCGCTGGCTCTTCTCGTCGCCGCAGCGCACCAGCGCGCGCGCCGGCGGCGAGAGGGGGAGGCCGACGATGGCGCGGCCCTTGGCCACGCAGGGCGGATCGGCCGAGCCGCTGGAACGGCTCAGCCCGGGGCGGCTGCCGGCCCAAGGCGCCCCAGAGGCGCTGGAGCGCCGTGTGCGCCTGCCCCGCCGCCTGCGCCCTCGAGCGCAGCGACCAGTGCGGCGCGTCCGCAGGCGTCGAGGTGAGCCTGCGCTCCATCACTGCCGCCCCCTTCTCGTCCGCGCTGCGCCGCCGGCGCCCCGGACGGGGCTCGTCCGCCAGCCCCTCGAGGCGGGCCTTGACGAAACGCCTGCGCCATGGGCCGACGGGGTGCTCGTGCCTGCCGCGTGCTGCGGCCCCCGCCTTGTTGCCCAGCCCGTCCGCGCCCCGCCGGCTC
This sequence comes from uncultured Binatia bacterium (SeqCode), assembly GCA_965116085.1. GTDB lineage: Bacteria > Desulfobacterota > Binatia > Bin18 > Bin18 > Bin18. Next base: position 57,668 of record OZ220487.1, on the reverse strand, counting down.
AGGCGGCCGCGATCCGACCGCGCGCGCCACACGGGGACGCCGAACCGGCGCTTCCCGAAACGCCCGTTCCTCAGCGCTCAAGCCCACGACCGCCAGCCCCCGTCCCGTCCCGCGCCCCATCGAGATGACCGCCTTTGTCCGACCCGGAGGGCCATCTTGCAATGAACTCTCCTTCAGTGCCAGGGGACTAGATCGCTTCATTGATGATACCGGTACTGGCCATCTCGCGTACTTGGGCCAGCAACAGCGTGCTCTTGTCCGGGTGACTTGCTATTATGAGGGGCAACCCGGGAACAACCCCGCGGCGGATAGGGGATGGACGTGAGACACCCCACTGAAAATGACCTGCCAACGGTCGCCGTCACCCCGGCCTAGGCCGAAGAAGATACCTGCGTGAGAGGACATATCGCCTCTGTGGCCCGAGTCTCGGAAGTGAGTGGCTTCTGAATGGCAACATCCCTCCATCCACAAGAAAACACTGGTCACAAAGCGCCACAGACCCCGTCCCCCCTGCTGCATCCACCGCTGGCCCAAACGTCCCCGTATACGGCACCGTGCCAAACGGTCCGAATCTGCCTCCACATTGAATACGACTCCGGCCTCTGTCACTGTCGTTGCCGTCACCCCCCTCGGTATAGTCCGTAACCTTCTCGCCTATCACACTCCTCACTCTGTTCCGTCTCTTCTCCTCCCAAGGCATAGGCCGTGCCCGCGAGCGACCGTGTCGCCAAATCTCACACTGCGACGAAGAAAAAACGGCTCCCGGCGGGGGCCATGTTAATCGCCTTCACTTCCCCTCGTGGCACCCCTCTGCGCCATATCTCCGTGACGAATGGGGACACCACGCTGCCACTATCGTTGATGTGACCTTTCCGGTGTAGCCCGAAACCTTCATCCCCCATGGCACTCGTCGCCCTGCTCCCTTCCTCTGCCAATTGTCCTAGATTCAGCTTGTAACTCCTCTGCTGGCGCCCAGGGGGTTTGCTCCCTTAAGACCCCTACAGGGCCGTGGCTGTGCAAGCCCTTGTAAATCGCACCTCGGAGCAGTCTCGAGTAAACTGGAATACCGGACGGACGGCAGGGAAGGATGTGTGCCAAGCTACCGCCACCCGGCGAGTCTTGAACGGGTATGAACGAAGCGGCGGCAAGTTTGTGATCTTTCGTGTAGAAGCGGTGAATCAACGCGGGGGTCCTGGTCGCCGACTACGATTACGCCTGCCTCTTCATCTATGCCTAGGGACAGAAGACCGTACCCGCCTCAGGAGGGGCCGAGATGGGGGGACAACGGCTAAGCCTGGCAACCTGTGGCCGAAGCGCGTCGGGTCCTGACGGCCGAGTACGCTATGGCGGGCACAACACTGCTTGCGCTTCAGGCTACAGAGATCTGAGACTCGATCTGGACTATAACGATATCCAGTTGGCAGGCCGACCCATGATGAGCAATATCTATAGGGATGGAGAGTTTGTGCGCCAAAACATTTTTGGTGGGATCGTCAACGCCCGGACCCGCCACATGATGTCCTACGCGGAGCAAATACTCACTCTGGCGTTTCCGCTGTCCGTGTTTTACTCCGGCAGCCACTTGCTCATACGCGGGATCAAGCCATTTCGAGCTGGGCATGTGGTGACCCTGCGGGGCGAGGGGATGGCGGCACAAGCTAGAGGCGACCACTGCCAAGATGGCTGTACGCGCACGGCGCCAATCAACTGGACGCGCTCGTATGCTTGGCCGAGGCTCCCTTGAATCTCCCCCTTAACGGGGGAGTGGGGTGACGTATTTACGCAAAAAGAATTTGGAGACACATTTGCGTCAATTGTTGAGGATACGGCCTTTAACGGCAAAATACCATGCCACGTGTCACTGTCAGGCCGTCCACTACGAAGTGAGGGCAGATGCGGCTGACGCGAAAATCTGTCACTGTGTGGTCTGCCCAGACACTGCACGGCGCGCCAATGCAGTGGGCTGCCATTTTTCACAAACACCATGTGCGCATCACGCACGGCCTCACCCAACTCCGTTTCTACCATAGCGGCCGGCAGCGGTATGAGCGCCCCTGCAAAGTCAGCTGTGCCGTGTGTTGTGGAACGCTGATTGCGGATGAGGGCCGCAAGATGTGGCTAGCGTTTCCCACTCTGTTTGATTTCGGGCGTCCACCCCAGGAGCCAGCGAGCTTCAAACCCACATGTCATATTCTCTATGGGATGCGGGGGTATGAATATGCAGGATGACCTGCCGAAGTGGTTGGGCCATAGGGATAAGTCCGTCCTCTTGTAATCAGGAGAGTTGAGGACCATCTTAAGAAAAAGCGGATTTCTGGCAGGAATCCGTCAATAGTATTCCCAGGGAGAAAACACGTGGCAGGACGATTGGACGGAAAAGTCTCGCTCGTGACCGGAGGGGCATTGGTCAGGCAATGCCCTGATTTTTGCCCGCGAAGGCACCAAGGTGGTATCAAATGCTATATTATGATCTACACGGGCCCTAAGACTTTTCCGTTTTTCCTCTTAACCCTAAGATCGGGAAAGGTGCGGCGAGCGTGAGTATGGAATGAGGAGAATCCGTGATGGCGGCAAAAATTGAATTCGGGATGTTCGACTGGATTGATCGCGGCCCGAATTCGGTCGGTGATCTTTACGAGGCGCGTCTCAAACTGATCGAATCGGCAGACAAGACCAACTTCTACGGCTATCATCTGGCGGAACACCATTCGACCCCGCTCGGCATGGCGCCCTCCCCATCGGTGTTCTTCGCGGCGCTCGCGCAGAGGACCAAGAATATCCGCTTCAGCCCCATGGCGTATTTGTTACCGATGTATCACCCACTGCGCCTCATAGAGGAAGTCTGCATGCTGGACCACCTTTCGAGCGGGCGCATGGAACTCGGCATCAGCCGCGGCGTGTCACCGTACGAAATCACCACCTACAGTGTCGATCCGGAAAAGACCCGGGAAATCTTCACGGAAGTCCTCGAGATATTCCGTAAGGGTATGTGTAACGATGTGCTGAATTACACCGGGAAACATTTCGAATTTCGAGATGTGCCCATGACGCTTAAACCGCTCCAGGAACCCTATCCGCCGCTCTGGTATCCATCGTTCAGTGAAGCCGGGGTCGAATTTGCCGCGCGTGAGGGAATGAACTTCATGAGCCTTGGCCCACCGTCGCTCATCACGAATCTCATGGCTCGATATCGAGAAGTCGCCGCTGACAGTGGCAATGACGGCACGGGTAAGCTGAAACTGGGCGCAATGCGCCAAATCTATGTGGCGGAAACCGACGAACAGGCCCTTGCGGTGGCGAGGCCAGCGTATGATGATTGGTACAAGTCAACCCTGCAACTCTGGCATCAGAAGAATGATCACGCCTTCGACAATTTTTTCGCGTGGGACTCCTGCCTCGCGGGGGAAACGATACTGATCGGATCGGTCGCCAAAGTCCGAGACCGAATCCAACGATTGGTCTCGGAGAGTGGGATCAATTATTTCGTCGGTTCGTTCGCATGGGGCTCATTGAGTCCAGAGGAAAGCCAAAGATCGCTTGATCTTTTTACCTCGCAAATCATACCGTATATACACTAGGCTGTGGACTTAATTCATTGCCGTGCGAGTTTTTCTAAGCCAGCATCGCCTGCTCGTCAGCCCGATGGCAGACAGGAAGTGTCGGGCGATCTTGTCCTAGCGCGTGGCGCCCCTGCGGAATTCCTTGAGTCGGTCGAAAATGCGTTCGACAAGGTTGCGCTTCCGGTAGGGGGCACGCTCAGGGGTTGCGGCGCCCGTCGGTTGGATTGGGGTGGTCTCACCGCTCCCGCTCCTGCGCTCGCGGCACGTTCGAGGCTCGCAGTAGCGTCCTAGGCTCTGTCACCCCCCCCGTGTCGTCCGGCTCCAGACCGGCAAGATGCGCTTGGGTCTGCGTGCAGGCGGCTGGGCTGGTCCGCGGGCAGGAGCCTGACCTTCCCCCTCTCGCGCTGGTCAAGGCCGAGAGGGCTCTGCGGCGTCCAGCCACCATGGCTCACCCGAGTTGTGGTGGCGCGCCCTCCCGTGGGCTCCTGCCGTGCCTGGGCACGGGCACCGACGAGGCATCCAGCAGCCGGAGGCGAGGCGAACCGGCCGTGCACTTGTCGGCGGCCTCATCAGCTACAAGGCTTTGAAGTGGATCCCTCCTCAATGGCCATGTCCCTTTCTTGCTCCAGTAGGGGGGAGCAGGGCGTGTCCGGGCCGTCCCGTCTCGGAAGATCCCGCCAAGGACTGCGGCAGCAGCAGATGCCGTTCCCCCCTATTCTGGTTCCCTGGCCGGAAGGCCCCTGAGGCTTGTGAGGAAGAACCGCATGGAGAATGGCCCATTCCTCGTCCGTCGGGGCGGGCCGTTCACCAATCCTGGGTCACCCTCCTGCAGGGGACCACCATAACTGACGGACCGCGCCATGGCACGATGTTTAGGGACAGAACCTAGTCGACGCAGCTTCGACTCACGGCACGACGAATGATCGTGGACAGCCTGGCTCCATCGGCACAAGTCTCCGCCGAATCTTCTCACTGCATGGAAAGATTTGTGGCATTCAGTCCAGCATGGACTCGCCTATGCGGCCTTGGGTATTGGGTTTCTCTGTCCTATCGGTTTCTTGGCAACCCGCTCACCGCTGCGATGGATCATCCGGCGGGCCGGCATCAAATCCTGGAATCGGGTGTAGAGCCTTCATAGAAACCAATGCAAGGAGGATTATATATTTGACGATCCTCAGAACAGCCGCTTGCCCTCCGCCCATACGAGTTCGGCCAAGCTCTCCATGGCCCGCGGGCGCGCGGCGCCTTCCTCCTCGCTCCTCCGCGGTGGGGGGCCGGTTGGTTAGGGGCTTCCGGGCCAAGGGCCAGCCGCAAGCGGCAGGGGCGAGGAGCCAGGGCCGTTCGCGTGCTTCGCCCGGGGCGCGGGGTATGCCGCTAGGGCGAAGCCTTGGGGGCAAGCGCAGAGGGGGAAGGGACGGTGACGACCGGTCTTCCGATCCTTAGATCTGACCGGCTTGGCACGGCGGGGCAGACTCTAGGGCCACCTTGTATGTAACTTCCTAAAAAACAACGAAGAGCGATCTTGCGTCACCGGCTTAGCTCACGGCCAACATACTGGGGGAGGCCGCCAGGACCAGTCCGAGGCCGATCAGGCCAATGCCCGTGCTTTTACCTATTGCCACCCCGTAGGGAAGAATTTTCTCCATAAAAATAATCAGGGTCAAAACCCCCATCCACACTAGGTTCATGGTGCCGACAACGAACAGCACGGCCATCAGACTCCAGCAGCACCCCAGGCAGTAGGCACCATGGTGAAAGCCCATCCGAAATGCCCCCCAATACCCATCTTGCCAACTATTGAGCAGGAAGCCGAGTGGGGAGCGACATTTCGACAGGCATACGTATTTGAGCGGGCTGAGTTGGTACAGACCGGCGAGGATAAGGGTCAGCCCACCGATAACAGAGCCATACGTTCGCAAGCCAAGAAAAGTGTTGGGCAGGGACTGGATGGCGATGTCCCCAGCATAGGCCACCCCGCCAGTCAGGGTCCACAGTACAGCATACCCAGCGATAAAGAGCCAAGCCGGAGCATATGGGGCAGCCTGCTCTCGTTTTCGGCGCGTGGCAGCGGCAAACAGTACGGCCATTGGTGCTACAGATGGGAACATCATGGCCACCATCATGACCCCCCAGAGTATAACGTACAGGACTGCATTAGAGACGGAGAATGGCAGGCCCATAGTCATACTCATGGTCATTAGGCCGAGCCCCATCCCTCCGGCCTGATGCACGGTGGCAATCCAGGCCAGAGCGGACAGTAGCACGAGGGCGGTGACGATGATGATCTTATCTCGCAAGGTCATGGCCAGCAGTCTATGCCATCACCTCAGCTCTTTTCCAATGGAAAAAGGACAACCAAGTCGATATGGGTCGGGGGACTGAACGGCAGGGTCTGGCCACGTTAAAACTGGACTAATTCTGCCAGCTAAACGGCGCAAAATGCCCGTTGGTATTATTGACGTCCCAGGCCAAGTTGTGGTCGGTGTAGCGGTACGCGTTGGATTTGGCCAGCGACAGCTTGGGCGAAACCGGGTGATTGGTGTTGGTGACCCAGAGCGGCTCCCTGCCGTCCCGACCGGTCAGTGCCTCAATGTCGATCTCTAGCACGTCCGGAATCGTCAACCGCCGATTGTTGACGTCCACTGTAAACGCAATGGGAGCGGTCTTGATCCCCAGAAAATTACTGATCAGCCCAGAGACCAATTGCATGGGCCCCCCCGCCTGACCGGAGAAAATCGTGCTCAGCCCCTCTCGTTGGTCTGTGGAGGCCTTGTCGTCCACGTACAGGGCCGCAGTCCAGTTGCCGTCCCCCATCTTGCCCGGACCGGGAAAGGACACTACGAGCACGGCGTTCAGGCCGCCGAGGCTCGTCCGGCCATAGCTACCCTGATTAACATGAAACGCCAAGGCCGCGTCACACCGTCCACGAGGGGGCGGATTCTGGATCAAACACGCACAGATCGTGTCGCAATTACACGATTCAAAATAATCACCCTCAATTTTCCATTTCTCAGCCATACATCCCTCCCCTGCCGCAGGGAACTTCTCCGATGGGGGTCGACCATCTCTTGAACCTAGGCTTCGATTGTCCAACGTTATATGGGCGTGGTCAAGCACCTACGCACTGTTACGGACGCGTCACAAGGAGGGATTCTCATGGTAGGCCGCATGAATGTCCAAAATATAAAAACGCTCCTAGACAGCCCGGCGCTTTATGTGGTCTTGATGTCCGGGACTGGGAAGAATTTCTCCCTGGGCCGGATTCCTAGCCCCAACATCCCCCCCGCGCGGATCATGAGGAAAATATATTTCGGTGTTAGTCCCCAAGACTGGTGGCCATACGATTCTGTATTGTGACTCCGGTCAATGTCCGGCGCGGGCGGCCCTCAGCCTGGAAATCCTGGGCTATACTGATGTGTCGGTCCTAGCCAGCGGTCTCACAGTTTGGACAGCGGCCGGCTATGAAACAAGGCGTGGCTGGAATGTACGGGGCAAAGTATCTGGCGCGCGTCTCCTTGCGTTCCAAGCGGGCAGTTTGCCCCGGTCGTGCCCGAGGCCGTACCAGGCAGAGACTCGACGCTTGTCCCTAGCTGTGCCGGCCGCCCGCGCAGGCAGCTTCACTGGGAACCCATATTTGACGGTAGACGGGTCGTACCGACCTGTACGCGTGATAGGGGGGTACCGGGGCGTGGCGCATTGCTGGCTACACCGAGAAACGTGAGGAAGGCGGCGGCGTCCTCGGGCTTCGACTTTCTGAGACCGGTGTCTCCACCTGCAAACAGTTTGCCGGCCACATTCCCGGCGCCCATTTTTGTCCCGCGACTCAAATTGCCCTCCTGGTCGATACGCTGGATGAGCAGCGCACCCGGCTGCTGCAGCGATTACCGGCAGGGGTCAAGCCCCTGGCCCCACCGATCGCTGGTCTGGCTGAAGACCGTGCGGCGAGCCCAACTCATCCCTCCGCAAGCTTGGTGTCTGCCCCATATCACGCCGAGACCCTCACCCGGGGAGCCAATGAAACCGACATTCAATGCATACAAGAGGTGCTATACAACATCGGCCCCAGGATGCAGGCGTGGCTTTCCTCCAAATGACTCGATCTGCTCACATCTACCGGTAAAAACGTGCCGTCGGGCCGTAAGGCTCTTGCGCACGGTGCGGGGATACGCCTGGGCGTGGATAGAACCAAGGACGGTGAAGAAGTTGTAGCGGCTGACCGGGTCGAACTCGGCCATATCCTTGACGGCCAACTGAGCACTGGCGATGTTCCACCCCTGCGCTTCCGCCTAGCCCGCAGCCGACGCCTGCTTCCGAGAAGTCATGGCCGGCAAATGGCTCTGCGGAAATACTTTTGCCATGAGAGTGACCGTTTGGCCACTTCCACACCTGACATCAAGGACGTCAACGCCGACGCGTAAACGTCTGAACGGTTAGGCAACGAGGGGCAAGGTCGTGTCAGAGAGAGACGTAGCGTGGACGGCTCCACTCACCTCGGCCATAGATGACGGAAGTCGCTGAACACGGAATACGGCACACCGCCGCCATCACGAAAACTGTCCACGATGCCCTGCTGACATCTTGCCACCATTGGCGCCATTTGCAGTAACGCCGCGAGGTTCTTCGGGCTGGCTGCTCGAGTGACAGCGGCGGCATGTTCAGGCGGGCGGCGGTAGGGTTTCTCGGCGGGGTCATCGTCCACAGTCTAGCCGGCCACCATGAGTTTGAGCCGCTCGCGTACGTAGCGTTCGTTTCAGGCACTCGCAGTCTGCTCACTCGTCGAGGGGCTAAGCCGGCCAGTGTGTGTCAAACAGGCCGACTCGATGGCCGATGACTATCATTTGGGCCACACGCGCGTTGTTTAAGATGCCGGGCACCTTTTTGGAAAAGGCGTCCGCTTTTGCCTAGGCTCAGGCCCTCTAAAGTTTGGTGATTTTGCGGGTGAAGTGGTTCAAGGCCTCACCATACCGGGGATGTTCCATGTCCGCCCCCCATTGCTGGCGGTCCGAGTCTCAGTGCGCCCGGCTTCGTCCGCCTCGGCCCAAGATCCCGCGCGGCGGGCCCCGGGTCGAGGATCGGCGCGTCCTCGCGGGCATGGTCCCCGTCCTCCGCTCGGGCCTGCTGTGGCGCACCGCAATCGCGTGGGTGTGGCGTCGCTTGCCGGGAGTCCGTGGCCTCTGCTCGCGATGCGAGCAGAGGCCACGGACTATTCCTCCGATGCATCGGCTTCACCCTCATCACGGATGCGTTGCAATAGTGTTAACAGACCCTAGCCCATCCATACTCGGGGACGGCATCTTCGGTGAACACATCGCCGAGCGCGCTTCAATTCGTGGAATCCAGCCGAATGCAATAGTCCGCCACGAGGTCTTCCATACGTGTCAGACGTGCCACCAAGTTGTCAATCATGTCGCTCCTATGATTTCTCTCCCCTCTCCGAACGTCTTCCCGCAAAATGCTTATGATGTTAGAAGCCAGCGCCCTAAGGGGGAAGGATCGGGTGTACAGCCACCTCGCTGGCCGTCTATCCCGAGGAGAATACCCCAGTATTCCCAAAAGTTGGTGCCGTATTTTCTCGTTTCCTCAATTTTGTCAAGCCTTTGCTTAACCATACCCCCGCCGTATCCCTGCTGGTTGAGCGGGATGTTCACCTCTCGGTCTGCAGGGGGAGAGACCAGCGCGGAGTCAAGACACAGCACAAGGTTCAAATGACGCAAGGCCAAGTGAAAAGCGCTCTGACGCTGTCCCCTCCTCCGTCTCCGTTGTCTCTAGCCGCCAATGATGGCGGGTGGAAACCGATGATTCTGATCTGAGTCTGTGTTACGTAAAGATCTCCTATGATGACTGCTGGCTGTAAGCCCATGACCGGAAGGATGGCAATTCATGAGTGATGACATCGAACCTTTTCGCATTGCGGCAACTGATGAGCAACTCGACGACTTGAAACAGCGGCTGGGCAACACCCGATGGCCCGAGCAGGAATGTGTGGACGACTGGACCCAGGGTATCCCGCTCAGTTACACGCAGGAGCTGTGCAGATACTGGCGCGATGAATACGACTGGCGGGTACGCGAGGAGCAGCTCAATCGCTTTCCGCAGTTCAGGACCACGCTCGACGGATTGGGGATTCATTTCATTCACGCTCGCTCGCCGCATCCTGAGGCGATGCCGCTGGTGATTTCGCACGGCTGGCCGGGATCGATCGTCGAGTTCCATAAAGTCATTGAGCCGCTGACAAACCCGGCCGCGTTCGGAGGCGATCCTGCCGACGCATTCCATGTGGTTGCCCCATCGCTGCCGGGCTACGGATTCTCCGATAAGCCATCACGCACCGGATGGAACGTGCAACGCATTGCACGCGCCTGGGCGCAATTGATGCAGCGGCTCGGCTACACGCGCTACGCGGCCCAGGGTGGCGATTGGGGGGCGGTGGTGACGATGGACATCGGCGTTCAGGATCCAGACAATTGCCTCGGCATCCACATGAACCTCGTATTGGCGATGCCCGATTCTACGACGGAGAATTTGACGGAACAGGAAAAATCGGCACTCGAAAAAATGAAGTATTACAACGACTGGGATTCCGGCTATTCTAAGCAGCAAAGCACTCGGCCGCAAACGGTCGGGTACGGTCTGACCGATTCTCCCGCCGGACAAGCGGCTTGGATTATCGAGAAGTTCTGGTCGTGGATGGACTGCGATGGCCATCCAGAGAACGTTGTCACGCGGGATGAGTTGCTCGACAACGTGATGCTGTATTGGTTACCGGCGACCGCTACATCATCAGCCCGATTGTACTGGGAGAGCTTCAGCGAGGCATTCGCTCGGCAGGACCCGGTCAACGTTCCCGTCGGATGCTCCATCTTCCCCAAGGAGATCTTTCACACCTCCAGGCGCTTGGCCGAGAAGCGCTTCGCGAACGTGGTGTACTTCAACGAGCTCGACAAGGGCGGTCATTTTGCCGCATTTGAACAACCCGAGTCATATCTGCACGAGGTGCGCAACTGCTTCCGGGGGCTGAGATAAATCGCGTAGTGAATGAGAGAGCAAGGGGCCGATCAAGTCGGCCCCTCATGTCGCCCCTAGCGCGTATAGGGCAGTTTCAGCCCCGGGCGAGGCCGTCCCACAGCCACCTACCCTGAGACTTGTCAGGGTGGGTGGCTGTGGGACGTTTGCGGATCCGGGCCGCCAGAGCAAATGTTCGTGGTGAGCGGGCCGGGGACAGGAACATGTTTCACTATGTATGTCCATGACAGGATGGGTCTCTTACCTGATGAGCCCGGTCTGCTGCCTCCTCCCTGGAAGAGGGAGGGAGCAGCGCGTGTCTAGGGCTTAAGTGAGACGGATGCAGTTTTTTGCAGTACAAAATCCTTATAGTCGCTGGCCGCAGCCTCCTGACACTTTTTGCGATACTCAGGAGCGCGGCTAGGGTCTGTTACCACTATCGCAAGGTATCAATGATGAGGGCGAAGACGATGCATCCGAGGAAGAGCACGTCGCGTTGCTCGAAGCGCGAGCAGAGGCGGCGGCCTCCCTGCAATCGACGCAACACCCGCGCGATTGCGGTGCGCCGCGTGTCCAGCTCCCGGGCAGACGCCCAAGGGCTCACCCGGGTGCGCCGCGGCGGCCCCACGGGCGCCTACCCCAGTGCCACGGCCAAGGGCCGCGTCCGGTCGCCCTCGGACGCCCGGTCCCTCAGCACCGCGGGAGGAGCGGGGGGCGGGCCCCGGCGAGTCCGCCACGGGCAGCCCGCCGGGGCGGCGGGGGCGGGCCCGGGCGAGCGCGCGCAGACGAGCGCCGGGCGATCGTCCGCGGCCCCCCTAGGCATCGTGGGGGGCCACCCGCCTCGGGAGCGGCCGAGGGATGGAGGACCGGTTGTGTGCGCGCCCCCGGGCCGGCGGGAGGGACCTGGACGAGGGGGCGGGCGAGCGACCGGGCCGCCCGCGTGAGGCGCCCGCTCTGTTCCCGGTGCAGATGCGCGCAGACCCGGGCGCGCCCCCCGGTTTGCGACCAGTGGGGCAGCCGGGGGGAGAGGGGGGGGGCCAGGTGCCAAAGCGGGCCGGCAACCCGCGCCCGGTGCCGCCCTGCGCGGCGACCGACCAGAGGGCGGGGAGCACGGGGCGAGGGGAGAGGCGGACCGGGCCGCGCGGCACCGGGAGAGGAGGCGCGATCCGGGCGTAGTGAGCTTGCGTGCGGTCCCTACCTCCAGGAGACCAGCATCATGCATAATCATCCACATGAGTGTGAACAGGCCCTAGGACAGCGACCTCAAAAAAGTGGCTTCTGAGATTTAAGCTTTGGTGAATGGTGAAGTCACCCCAATCTGTGAGGGGTGGACATGTATTAACGAGTAGCCCCCGGGACGGAGCCAGGTCACTTTACTATCCTGACTCTATCAACGATATCGACTTGTCGAAATGGAACCTTCGGCGTAAGAGTCTTGAAGAAGGAGAGGGAGGTTTTGCGCTGCTACGGAAAGAGCGCCCCATTGCTTTCTTTGAGAAAAGTGAGGCGAGCGTTCCGATTGTAGGGGGCAAGCTATTGGGTATTGAGCCGGCATGCCGATGTGCTCTACGTCAGCCCGAATCCCCAGATATTCTCCTCAGCCTATGGCATTACCATCCCCGATGTTCAGCCCGAAGCGCGGGATCTTTTCGGCTCCATGATTGGGACAACCCCGGCATCAACGACCTCGCAGCCCCGTGTCACAAGCCTTTACTCCATGTCACTGACGGCAAGTCGAAGACGCCGTGCGAAGGGCGGCGCGGCAGGGGATTAATAGTATTGTTGAACGGGGCGAGTGAGACTGTGTCGATGCCATTGCCGCGCTGTTCCGATTCGAATCATCTGCGCCATGTGGAGTCTCCCGGAGAGACAGCAACCTTTGTCTTCGAGCAAGCTAATGTCATTCTGGGAGGTATAGACCCCGAGTACGGGACGGAAGATCCGGTCGAACGGTTCGCGGTGGTCATGTAAGCTGGGAAGATCCTCAGCCAACTCGGGACCGATAATGCGCCAACAGCGTCTCCAACAGCCCTCTGACGACCTGACTCAGCCCTTGTCCTTGCCGAACTGGATGGAGGCCGCCCGACAGACCAGGAGTTGGGATCTTTTTCGTGTTCTTGGCCGCGCCGGGAGTGAGACCACGCGCAATATGGTCAACCGCGGTATCAAGCTTCTGCGTAACTTTCCAGATCAGCGCGAGCCGTGGCAGGCGGACTGTGAGGCTTATTCTCGGACCCCTATCGAAGAGGGGGAGCCCGGTCGCTTATACGCGACGCACGACAACCTGTGACGCCGAGACCCGCGGCCAGCCGCTGCGTCAGGACGAGAAGGTCATCCTCTGGCACGCCTCAGCGAATCGGGATGAAGCGGTCTTCGAGAATCCGCGTGGCTTTGACATTACCCGGAGCCCGAATGAGCATCTCGCATTTGGTGCGGTCCCCACTTCCATTCGGGGGCCAGTCTCGCTCGACGGGAGATGGAAGTCATGTTCCGGGAAATCTTTCATCGCCCCCCCAGACCTTGAAATGACGGGAGAACCCGAGCAACTGACGAATAGTTTCACTCACGAGATTACGTATCTGCCGTGTCGTTTCTCGCCAGAACCGGCCATCTGCCCCTCCTCTCCTGCCACACTTCAGGATATAAACCGGAACAGGAGGAAGTGCATGGGCGCATGGCAGGATTGATTAAAAGTTGCGCATGCCACTGGTGCCGGCCCAGGTATCAACAAATGGCACGCGCTCTTTTGCGCGGGAAGGGGCCAAGGGCGTTGTCTCGAATCGTGTGGCAGGGGACGGCGAGGAACCCGTGGGGCAGATCACAACTGCGGACGGACAGACCCCGTTGTCAAAGCCGATGTCGCGCAAGCCGCTTCCCAGGCGGGATTCGGGTCAACGAGGGGTGTCCCGGCGCGAGTGATACCCCCAGTGGTTCAGCAGACCTCCAGCCAGAATCTGCAGATGGCGGAGTCGGGCGCCGTCATCAAGCCGGCCGGTCGGTCCAGCCCAGTCCCAGGAGATTGCCGAGGCAGTGGGGCGGCTGTATTCCGATGTGGCTTCGTTTGTGGCAGACTGTCCCATGACGGCCGATGGTGGCCTAGTCGCCCCACAGGAGGAAACTATGTCAGAAGGAGGAGAACATGTCAGGACGATTGGACAATAAAATTGCACTCGTGACCGGAGCGGGATCCGGTATTGGTCGGGCCACGGCGCTCATCTTTGCCCGAGAGGGCGCCAAAGTTGTGGCGTCAGATATTGTGGATACAGGTGGTCAGGAAACTGTTCAGCAGATTGAAGCCGCAGGTGGAGAGGCCACCTTTGTCAAAGCCGATGTGTCAAAGGCTGCAGATGTTGAAGCACTGGTCACACAGACGGTCGAGACATATGGCCGTCTCGACTGCGCGTTCAACAATGCCGGCATTGAGGGGGGAGTGAAGCCAACCATTGACTGTACGGAGGAAGAGTTTGACCGGACGATCGCGGTGAATCTGACCGGTGTCTGGCTGTGCATGAAATCTGAGATCACACAGATGCTCAGCCAAGGTGGGGGGGCTATTGTGAATACGGCTTCGGTTGCCGGGCTGGTTGGCTTTCCCGGTTTGCCTGACTATGTGGCGAGCAAACACGGTGTGGTCGGCCTGACCAAGACCGCAGCCCTGGAATATGCCAAATCTGGCATTCGGGTCAATGCGGTCTGTCCGGGAGTGATTCAAACCCCCATGGTCGAACGGGGAGCGCAATTGTCTCCGGGGTTCGACGAACTTGCCTTGTCTATGGAGCCGGTTGGCCGTTTCGGGCAGCCTACGGAAGTTGGTGAAGCCGTAGTCTGGTTGTGTTCCGACGCCGCTTCATTTGTGACCGGTATTCCGATGCAGGTGGACGGAGGCTTAGTGGCACAGTAGTGGAGGTCGATTGAGCGCACAATAGAGGGCAGCCTGAACGGCCGCCCTCTTTATCTGAATTGCTCCAACCGCTTCGCGTTTGTGCTTTTTCATCGCCCACTATCTGGCGTGTTTCTCGGCCCAACGCGCTCGAAGCTTCTCCATTCGGGTTGTGGCTTCGGAGCGTTGCGCGAGGGGGCAGTTCGGCCCGGATGGCCAATGCCATGGTCAAAGATTCTTCAAACAGGGCTGCGTGAAGCTGATTCAAATCAGCTTGCAAGGCAGTGAAGTCACCGGCTTCAACCTCCAACTCCCCTAAGAGTCGGTCGACGATCTCTTGACGGGTCTCCCTTAGACTATTTCCGAGGCCGATCAGGTTTTCTCGACGTTTCTTTTTGATCGCATCGATAGTGGCCTGTTGTGTGTCGGTCAGAGCCAAATACTGTAATGCACGCCAGGGGAAATCCCGGACCGCCTCGACCAAAACGCCCGTGTCCGGGGCGGGTGGGCACGAGTGAGGTGAGGAGGAATCCCGCGGTCACCACGCTTATACCTACGAAGCTCCATCTTCTTTTTGCCATGCATCGACATCCTTAGGTCTGTGTATTTGTCTGAATTAGACGCGTACGGACGGATTCCGGGTTACTATGATGCATCCGGTGGGAGAGGGGATTCGAAGACCTGAGGCTGGCCACGCTGGCCACAACGAGAACTCTTATTGAGCCGTTCGAGCAGATTGGCGCGTTGCTCCGGGCTCGGCAGAGCCCGGACGCGGAGCATCGTTTTTAATTGCTCATTGCGGGGCCGTCCGCAGGCTGCCAATACGGTCGATTTGCTCCAACAGTTCGGTTTCCTGAGGCCCCTCTGCCTCCAACATGACGTACATCTGTTTGTGTACCGTACGCAATCGGCGCTGCAGGGCCCGCTTCTGGGTACGGGAAGCGTCGATAATCGCGTCTACTTGCGCCAGGGAGTGCGTTATCAAGCCCCAACTCCTCGACAAGGCGCTCTAAGGCGTAGGTCGTGATGGGCAGGCCGGGGGCTGTGTCCAGCTGCCGGCCTGCCCGCTGCTCCACTCAAATGCAGAGTGAAGCCCGCCATCAACATCAATATCCCGGTCTTTCTCGTAACAACCTGCTTACAGCAACTCAAAAGCATCGGCTAGGGCGATATATTCAGCAGGAAAAAGTCAGGATTCGTTTCTGACTGATAATAGGCATGCGCCAAAAGGCTGGAGTGAGAAGGTGTGCCCTGTCTATCCGCTACCTCCGTTGCCGCAGTATCCCGCACGGGGGGCATGGATACTGATGGGGGATGGTCTTTTGAATCAGAGAACGCAAACCACAGCAGCAGGGTGCAAACAAGGGTAAGAATGTCGGGCCGCAGAAAAGGGGCTTGGGAAGAGTCCGCTAACCGCTCTTCAAGCGCTCGGTCAAACGTGGCCTGCTGCGTCGCTGAAAGTGGCCGAGGCGTGTAGCCCCCAGCCAATATGTTGAATAAAGCGCTGAGCGGCGGGCTTGAGGTCTGTACGCTTATCTGAAGAGAGCATGGCTACGTGCATCCTGTCTGCGGGATACCCTCTGGACTTCGTTCAGGGCGTCCAACTCCGTGCGTGGCCTGATTGAGGTGCGGTGGAGATGGCTCTTTAATCCGAAGTTCCGTATGATTGCAGCGGGAGAATCACACCAAGCGGTTGATAGTGTTGGGTAAATTGCATGATGGCCACATGAAAATGTTCCCATGTAACGGGGAATTGGCCTCTGGACGACGCACGATTGAATGCCTAGATGCGTTGCCAGGTACATCGAGCGTCCCCAACCGCAATGCGCCCCCCGCCATCCTCCTGCGCGCAGGAGGGCGCGAGAACGGAAAGGTCAGGACACGCCCCCTCGCCAATCTCGCCTCCGGGCCCATGGAGCAGGGGGAGCCCCTCCGGCGTCTCTGGAAGAACGCCCCCCTGGTGAGCCGGGCCGCTGCCTTCGCCATCGTCCGCTCCCTTCCTCCTGGCCCGGTGGCCGCGGTGCTGGGACCCCTGAAGAAACGGGGCTGGGAGCGGCGGATCGCCCCGAAGCCCGCTCCCAGACGGGAGCGGGTGCTGGCCCTGCTCGTGGCGAGGATCCTGGCCCCCGCTTCCAAGCTGGCCACGGCCCGCGGGCTGGCCGCGGCCCCCGCGGCGCGTCCCTGGGGCGAGCTCCTCGAGGCGGAAGGGGACGAGGACGCCCTCTCCGACGCCATGGACTGGCTCCTGGCGCGTCAGGAAAGGATCGCGCGGGCTCGGGCGAAGCGGCCCCTCGAAGAGGGCGGTCTGGGGCTGTATGACCTGACCGCGGTGTGGAGGGAGGGCCGAAAGGGTCCCGTGGCCCGCCGCGGGCCCTCCCGGGAGGGCAAGAAGGGCACGTGGCCGATCGAGTTTGGCCTTCTGTGCGACCGGGACGGGTGTCCGGTGTCGGGGCGGGTGTTCCCCGGCACCCCGGCGGATCCGGCCACGGTGTCCTCACCGATCGCCCCGCTGCGGGAGCGGTTCTCCTGTGCGAAGGGGGGACTGGTGGGGGCCCGGGGGCTGCTGACCGAGGCGCGGAGCCGCGAGGAGGTCAAGCCTGCGGGTCTGGACGGGATCAGCGCCTTGCGGGGACCGGCCCTCCGTTCCCTGGTGGAGGCCGGCGATGTCGAGCTGGCGCTCTTCGACGAGAGAGCCCTGGTGGAGCTCACCAGCAAGGCGTATCCCGGCGACCGCCTCCTGGTGTGCCGCACCCCGCTGCGGGCCGAAGATCGGGCGCGCCAGCGCCAGGAACGGCTCGAGGCCACCGAGGCCCTGCGCGCACCGCTTGCCGCGGCGACCCGGCGCGACAAGCGCCGCCTCGAGGGGGCCTTGCAGAGCGGGGAACGGGGCGGCAAGGTCATCGGCAGGGACAAGAGGGCCAAGCACTTCACGGGGTCCGGCGACGCTGACGGTGGCTTCCCCTAGGGGCGCCATGAGGCGGCCAGCGCGGCCGAGGCTAGGCGCGACGGCCGCTCCGTGATCCGCACCAGCCTGCCGCAGCGCGCGCTCGACGGGCCCGGCCCGGGGCGCGCCTCCAAGCGGCTGAGCTCCGTGGAACGGGCCTGCCGCCGCCGCAAGACCGTGGACCTGAAGGGGCGTCCCGTCTCCCCCCGCCCCGCGCCCCGGGTCCGCGCCCATGTCTTCCTGTCCCTGCTCGCCGACTACATCGAAGGGCACATGCGCCACAAACTGAAGCCCTTGCTGTTCGACGACGAGGATGCTGAAGGCGCCCGACGGCTGTCCGGCGTGGCGCCGGCAGAGGGCTCGGCGCGCGCCCGGGCCACGGCGGCAACCAAGAGGACGCCCGGGGGGGATCCGGGGCACAGTTTCCGGACCCGCATCAATGATCTCGCCACCCTCACCCGCAACACCGGGGCGCCCCGCCTTGCGGGCGCCCAACCCTTCCAGGTCCCCACGCGGCCCACGCCGCTCCAGAGAAGGGCATGCAAACTCCTGGGCGGGCGCCTGTAGCGTTCCCAGGAGCGACACCCCCGATTCTTTCAAACGTCAATACATTCATAATGATACGTCTGATCGGTGCTGGAACTTCGGGCTAATGGTCCCGCTCGGTTTTCCCAAAAAATCGGCACACCCATGCACCGTAAAATCCTCAAGGTGGACAAGGACAAAGGCCTCGCGCTGACGACGGGAGAGTCGGTCTAGGGTCTGAGCAATGCGATGACGCAACCCAGGCCGCCCTGCACGGCTGATATGGGAGCAATAGGTTTCTCTACGCCTTCACGAAGTCAGCGGGTTCGTGCTGCGTGTCAGCGACGATAACTATGCGCCTGACGGGCGAGAATGCGATAGAACCGCGTTTCGAGACTCGCCTCACCGCCGAAAGCGGTTAAGCCCCTAACATGCCCTGACAAAGACCTCCTGAGCGACATCTTCGGCCGCAGCTTCGGCGCCGCCAACTAAGCGCCAAGCCAGCCGCCTCGCCCGGTCGCGCTAGGGTAACAAACGTACTGAAATGCTCTTCACGCTCAGTCGGCAGAACTCCTCCCATCTCAGCTATTCTAACTCCGACGGGCATGGACGCGGTTTTCCTCTCTGTATGAGCCCCCTGAATAGCCCTTTGGTTTACATGTGTATTGCGGACGAGGGGCCCCCTTAGGAGGGCTTTAAATCCGCCGCTAGGGCGTGCAGGGCTCGACCGCTGAGCCGGTAGGGCAGCCATTCGTCCATATGGCTCATACCCAGACGATGGTAGAATGTGCGGGCAGGGTTCCAGTCCAAAACTTGAAGTTCCAGGCGCTGATAGCCGCGCTCGACAGCAAGAGCAGCGAGTTTTGCCATGAGCGCCCGCCCGACTCCGTGTTTGCGTGCCGACTCGATGACAAACAGGTCTTCGAGATACAGGCTCGGTTGCCCCTCCCAAGTGGAGTAGGTCGCAAAGAACAGGGCAAAGCCGACAGGCTCTTCCTGGTGTTCGGCAATCAGTACTTCGAAGTGAGGGCGTTCGCCAAAGCCGTCGCGCAGCAGGTCTTCGGGCGTAGCCTGGACTGCGTCCGGTTCGTTTTCAAACCGCGCCAGTGCTTGAATGAACTCAAGGATAAGCAGCGCATCGTCCGCAGTGGCGAAACGGATGGTGATGCCAGGCATGAACCCGGGCTCCCCCATTACGGTTCGGTCTTCACTAGGCGAAAATCGCCTCTGACGGCATTCCGGTATAAATTGATCTGTCCGATATGCCGCGCGCGCCCTTCCTCGTCCGTAACCCCCAGCCCTTCCTCCGGGGCGAGGCAGAGTACGCCGATTTTGCCGATTTGCGCATTGTGATGCACCCGATACGCCGCCTCTCCGGTCTCGGCCAAGGGATAGGTCTCCGACAGGAGGGGATGGATGGCGCGCTTGCAGGCCAGCCGATTCGCCTCCCAGGCTTCTCTGTAGTTGGCAAAGTGCGAGCCAATGATGCGCTTCTTGTGCATCCATAAATAGCGGTTGTCGTATTCATGATTATAGCCACTGGTAGAAGCGCAGGTGACGACCTGTCCCCCGGGCCGCGCCACAAAAACGCTGGCCGCAAAGGTCTCATGGCCCGGATGCTCATAGACCACATCCGGGTCTTCGCCCCCCGTCATGTCACGGATCTGTTTACCGAAGCGACGGAGTTCGCCCAGGTTTTGCGACCCGTCTTCATTCCAGAACCGGTAGCCCTCGGCATTACGGTCAATCACCCAGCGTGCGCCAATGGTTTCGCATAACCTGACCTTGTCTTGCGATGACACCACGCAGATAGGGAAGGCGCCCGCGTTTAATACGTACTGCAACGCAAAGCCGCCCAGCCCGCCAACCGCGCCCCAGATCAGGACGATATCACCTTGTTTGATATGGGTGCCGTTTTCGCTGACCAACATACGATACGAGGTTGAGTTGACCAGCGGCATGGAAGCCGATTCTTCCCAAGTGAGATGTGGTGGCTTGGGCATGAGTTGGTTCGCCCGGACAACGGCAATTTCAGCTAGCCCGCCAAAGTTGGTTTCAAAACCCCAAATACGCTGGTCTGGATCAAGCATCGAGTCGTCGTGGCCGTCTGGAGCCTGCATGTCCACATAGTTGCAGTGAATGGTGACTGCGTCGCCCGGCTTGAACAGATTGACCCCAGGTCCAACTTTCAAAACCACGCCGGACGCATCGCTGCCCAGGATGTGATACGGCAGATTGTGCTGGCTGTCCCAGGGACTTTTCTTGGCGTTCCGCTCCAAAAATAAAAAAGTCGGCAGAGGCTCAAAGATGGCGCTCCAAACCGTATTGAAATTAATGCTGGACGCCATGATTGCAACCAGGGCCTCATTCGGGCCGACCTCCGGGACCGGTACGTGGTCAAGGTGCAGACTCTTCCTGGGATCTTTTGCCCGGGACTCCAGTCCCTGGAACATGTTCACGTCGTCCTTATGGGTAGTGACCGCTCGCATTGATTCCGGGAGCGGAAGGCCCGCAAAGTCTGCGGTTTTAGTCTGTCCACCCACGATGGCTTCACGGATGTTCTTCATCTCCATCGTCATAGCTTTCTGCTTCTCCTCCCCGTGGTCTGCTCCGTTGGCATTAGTGACGTGGATCGATTAAGACCCCCGGATTCAGCAAGCCCTGCGGATCAAGGGCGGCTTTCGCAGCCTGAAGCGCGCTCGCAAACAGCTCCGGGCGTTGCTTCTCGTACTGCGGCCGATGAGTCCGACCGACGGAGTGGTGATGTGTCACCGTGCCGCCGTAGCGCACGACCGCCTCGGAAGCTGCGGTTTTGATTTCGTGCCACTGCCCCAATTCGCTGCCCTTTTTACCCATGCCGGTAAAGGTGAAATACGGTGCAGGACCGTCAGGATAAATATGGGTAAAGCGGCAGGACAGCACGCCACCACCACACACCTCATCTAACGATTTTTGGACATCGCGCATCACGCCGGCGTGGAATTCGTGAAACTGATTCCAGGGAATTGAACTCTCGGTGGTGTCGAATATTGCGCCCATGGCCGCCATGGTCGAAAAGGCGTAGGGCATACGGATAAAGGCGTTGCGCCAGTCGCCCACCGAGCCGCCTCGGCCCGTAGTCTCTCCGCCGTCTTTAATTACGACCCCGTTTGGTGTCGTGCCACCGAGGTCGGTACAGCACTCAAGCGCGCGCTCAATCCAGGGTTCGAGCGGGTGGTCCGCGGACTCAAAGCCGAGCATGAGCAGGCTGCCGCCCGAGCCGTCGCCCACGTTGTTCCGTTTGACCTCGGTCGGATCGAGAATGCGACAGTTGGTAGGATACAGGCCCGACTGACTCAGCAGTCGAATTGCTTCAACGCCGTTCTCAAAATTTTCAAACCGCACAGCGGTTGACGCCCGATACACAGGGCGGTGCTGCAAGCGCATCCAGGCTTCGGTGATAATGCCCAGAATTCCTTCGGAGCCGATAAACATGCGATCCGGGCTTGGACCGGCGCCCGACCCCGGCAGGCGGCGCGAGGCGACAATACCGCTTGGAGTGACGACTCGGAGAGACTCGACTAGCTCATCAATATGGGTGTACAGCGTGGCAAAATGTCCGCCCGAGCGGGTGGCGATCCAGCCGCCCAGAGTCGAGAATTCAAACGACTGGGGATAGTGTCGCAGAGTATAGCCGTGCGGTTTGAGTTGGGCCTCTAGGGCGGGGCCGTACACGCCGGACTGAATGCAGGCCGCACGCGAGGCTTCATCAATTTCCAGCACTTTATCGAGGTAGCGCAGATCGATGGAAACGCTCCCAGGGTAGGCGTCCCCCGGCGGAGGCTCGACGCCGCTCGTTACGCTCGACCCCCCGCCAAACGGAATAGCGGCAGCTCCCACCTCGTTGCACCAGTCTAAGACGGACACCACCTCGTCCTCGGTCCTGGGAAAGGCCACCACATCGGGCGGATTCGGAAAGTCCAGATGGAAGGCCCGCACAATATCGGGCAGGGCCTTGCCATAGGAATGGGCCGCGCGGTCATAGGTCTCGGTTGAGCAGATACCGGTAAGAGACTCGGGCGGTGAGAGGCGCGCCGCGCGGAGCCGGATGTCCTCAACGCGCGGCTCTGGATCAAGGGTAAAATCGCTGGCCCCGACGCTCTCGGCAATGCCCTTGGCGATGTTTTTTTTCTGCTCCGGGGTCGGTTGTTCGTCTTCAAATCCCCAGCCCCAAATAGTGGTTCGACGGCGTTTCATACGGTCTCCTTGCGTTAATACTTCCCAAACGGGGGTTCCTGAATAGTCATTTGATACTCAATGAGATGCATCTCTCCAGAGGCGAGCGTCCTGTCTAAGGCCGATTGGAGCTCTGCTGGAGACTGAACGCGCGTTGCGGGGACGCCAAATGCCGCCGCGAAGGCCGGGAAGTCTGGATTCGTCAGTTGGGCCTGATAGGCCTCCTGGTACGCGGTCCGCTGCAAATAGCCGATCACCCCAAAGGCATTATCGTTGACGACAACAAGCGGAAAGCCAATATCGTGGCGTACGCACG
This sequence comes from uncultured Binatia bacterium (SeqCode), assembly GCA_965116085.1. Lineage (GTDB taxonomy): Bacteria > Desulfobacterota > Binatia > Bin18 > Bin18 > Bin18. The sequence goes on along the minus strand of OZ220487.1, from coordinate 35,226 downwards.
TGGCCAACTCCTGAGCCGTGTAGAGAAAGCCTCCGTCGCCGATCAGGCCGACAACAGGGGTAGCCGGACGCACCAGCTTGATGCCAATAGCCGCTGGAAAACTGAAGCCGAGCAGACCGGAACCTTTGGCCCCGATGATCCCGTTGGCCTGGTAGGACGGATAAAAATACTCGGCCCAATAGCCCAGTTGGGTGTTGTCGATAACCAGGGTGCCATCCCGGGGCAACACGGCCCGGATCGCCTGGAGCGACTGGAGTTCGGGCCGCTCTTGGCTGAGGCGCTCGAACTCCGTATCGGCCGCTTGTCGCCACGCCGCGGTCCGTTCCTGGCGTGGACCGGCGTAGGGCTCTCCTTCGAGTTGATCTCGCAGCGCTCGGGTAATAGCTGTAATATCTCCAACCAGCGGCACCGCAGCCGGATAATTTTTGTTGATCCAGCGCTCGTTCCAATCAATATGGATCAACTGTTCGGGCAGCACCAGACCTCGGCGTTTGGCATCGACCTCCCGTAGCCGGGACCCGATCACGACTGCCGCATCACAGCCGGGGGCGATCTCTTTGACAACCAGGCGGCGCGCTGCATTACCGAAGGCCAGGGCATGGTCCTCCGGGACCACGCCTTTACCAGGGGTGTTGGTGATGACGGGTGCGCATAGGGTTTCGGCCAGAGCTTGGATGTCTCCAGCAACACTCGCCCGGGATGCGTCCGTTCCCGCAAAAATGAGGGGCTGTTTTGCGTTGCGCAAAATGGCGACCGCCTCGTCAAGCCGGGGCGGCAGCGGTGGGGAGGCGGGGGCGTTATCCGGCGGGATTGAGGCCGCTGCGGATGCTTCCCCGGCCATCAGGTCCGTGGGGACTTCCAAACACACCGGGCCGGGCCGGCCAGCCTGAGCGACAGAGATAGCGCGTCTGGCCAGCGCGTACAGGTCGTCGTCCGCCTGGGCAACAATCACCTCTTTGGTAATGGTCCGAAAGAGCGAGGGCTGCTCTTCCAGTTCGTGCAGGACGCCCAGGCCCTGCCCGATCTTGGCGGCGTCGATATTGGTTGTAATCATGAGGACCGGCGAGCAACTGCCCCACGCTTCTTGCAGGGCCGAAACCGTAAAGCCCGCGCCCGGACCGGTGGACGAGACAAGAACCCCCAGCCCCCCGCTTGCCCGAGCATAGCCGTCCGCCATATGGGTTGCACCAGCCTCGTGCCGACACCCGATATGCCGAATCGATGGCTCGTGGCGCAGGGACTCGTACAGACCGATATTATGGATGCTGGGGATACCAAAAATGGTCGAGACGCCCGCCTCTTTCAGGGCTTGAACGATGCCATCGGCTCCTCGGGGCATGCCTACTTCCTTTCTGCATCTACTTGGCCACGCCTTTGTGTTTCAAGTGCTCCACCTCATCGCCACTCAGGCCCATCTCCTGTAAAATCTCCCAGGTATGCTGACCAAGAGTGGGCGGAGGGAGGCGTACGGCACCCGGCGTTTTCTTGAGCTTGGCCGGAATACCGCCAACTTTGAGTTTGCCGACCCGGACATGGCCTACCTCGACCGTCATGTTGTTATGCCGGACTTGGGGGTCGGCAAAGGTTTCGTGAAAGGTGTTGACCGGCGCGGCCATCACGTCCGCCGCGCTCAAGCGCTGCATCATGTCCGTCATATCTCGTTTGGCAAACTCGGCCTGTAGCGTCTCGTTGAGTGCGGCTTCGTTTTGCAAGCGGAGTTCTCCGGTCTCGAAACGTGGGTCCGCAATCAGGTCCGCACGTTCGACCGCGTGGCAAATATTGTGGAAGAAGCTTGTTATTACGAGGCGACCTGAATGTCCCGGACATCTTGACACCTAAAGGTCCCGTAGGGCGCATAAAACGGGCTGGCGTTCCCGACGCGCGGCTGGATGTACCGACTTAAAAAGAATTGACCGACTTGGGACGGTTGGACGTGAATCAGTCCGTCCAGCAGACACAGTTCAATCTGCTGACCAACGCCCTGTTGCTCGCGCGTCCACAGGCCGACCATGGCGGCAAAGGCAACCAGATTGGCGCAGGTGGCGTCGGCGATAGCCGGCCCGGCCTTCAGGGGTTTTCCATCCGGCTCTCCGGTCACGCTCATAAAGCCGCCCAGCGCCTGGACCAAGGGGTCGATGCCCGGCCGTCCTCCATACGGTCCGTCCTGGCCAAAGGCGCTGACCGAAATGCAAATGATTTTTTCGTTATACCGGCGCGTTTCTTCGTACGTCACCCCCAGCTTGGCTTTGGCTTGGGGGCGGAGGTTGTCGACAATAAGGTCGGACGTTCGGACCAGCCGGAAATACAGGGCTTTCCCTTCCGGCTGGGCTAGGTCCAGCACCAAGCCGCGTTTATTGCGATTAATCCCGACGTAAAGGCCGCTGTCATTTTCCACCCTGGGACCAATGGCACGGGACTCATCCCCATAGGGAGGCTCGATTTTAATCACGTCCGCACCCATATCGCCCAACATGGTTGCCCCGTACGGGCCGGCCAACATGCTGGCGATATCCGGGACGCGAATCCCTTGCAGCGGCAGTGCCATCGGTACCTTTCTTCCCGTGTCGTCAACGCCCCGTGCGCAGATGCTAGCACACCGCACCGGAATACCAAAGGCAGGGGCCCGACCCGACGTGGCCAAGGGCTAGGCTAGGTGCGGTTTTTTTGCTATGCCCCGAGCAAGTCTATCTCAGAAGGAGGGAGGTCGTATGCCGCTCTATCTCGACGAAATCTATTGGGAGCCATCTCGGACCAAAGAGGTCCATAATATGTTTAAGGGAGTCTTAAGCGGGGAAACCGGCTTTCCCGAGGGGGTCACGCTGAAGGCCGGCCCCTGGGCCTCGAACGAGGAGGCGAAGATGGTGCTGATTCTTGACATTCAAGATCACGCCAAGACCTTCACCACCTTTTCGACCCTCGTTGCCCAGGGCCTGATCGCTAAACGCCGCCTCACGCCTATTGTTGAGTGGAGCAGTATGGACGGAGTGGTAAACAATCTCTCGTGACGGAGAGGCGGGTGACTCTCTGAGGGTATTGGGCCCCCTCTCCCCGAGCAACCGCATAACAGACTCGTGGCGCCGCCATGTCCTCTTCCCGTCTCCCGGATTGTCCGCACGCCATCACTGTCTACTGTGCGTCAAGCAAACGCTGTCCGCAGGGGTATCTGGACGTGGCGGCCGAACTTGGCCAACTGCTGGCGCAGCACGACTACACCTTAATCTATGGTGGTGGCAATACCGGCCTGATGGGAGCCTTGTCACACGCTACGCTTGCCGCCGGTGGGAAGGTGGTCGGTGTTATCCTGATGCGCTTTCTCGAAGACGGCTACGCACAGGCCGGGCATGAAATGCATACCGCCGATGATATGCGCAGCCGGAAGCAAGGGCTGGATGAACGTGGGGGTGCCTTCATCGCCCTTCCGGGCGGGTTCGGGACGTTTGAAGAGATCCTTGAGGTGATCTCCCTGAAGCAGCTCGGTTTTCACTCCAAACCGATCGTTCTGGTAAACACTCACGGCTATTTCGACGGTTTATTGCAGCAATTCGAGCGCGGTTTTACCGAGGCGCTTATCAACCAGAAATTCCGCGGTCTCTACACCGTGGTCTCCACGCCTCAGCAAGCCCTGGCGTATATCGGGCAAGAACTGGGCCACCGCACCGCTTCACCATCATCTGGGAGATAAATACTCCCACCCCTCTCGAAACCCTGGCATGGCTCCCCGGGCGAACAGCTCCGGCGAGCGCGAGACATCTTGCGGGTCGAGCCCCGGGAGTTGCGTCCTCACCACAAAATGGGGGCGGTGAAAACGCGGGTGGCAATTCTCCATTTTGCGGGCGACTTGGCCTGGAGTCCGGATCATGGTGGCCCGGTCAAATCTGTGTCACGGAGTCGGCCAGCGTGGGTGAACTGCCAGCCGTCTGCGTCACTTGGCGCGTCGTTGGCTTCGGTCAGGATCATGTCTCTCTATGGAGATCGGCCGGGTCATCGCCCCACTCTCCAACTCGAACGATTGGGTCAAGGAGGAGGTTGAGATAGTTCCGGCTAAGGGTGGTGCCATTGGGCGGGATTGCGAAAGTCCTGGATAATGCCGAATGTCATGCAGTGCTCCTCCATCATTGCTGTAGCGCGTATTTGGGTCGGTCTGTCCAGGAACTTAGGGCGGACTTTTCCCGTTGATTTTCCTGTCTCCATAGGCAGACGCTCCTTTTCCGTGGTAGGACCGCTGGGGTAAGACCGCTGGAGAGGGAGGTCCTGATGAAAGTTGCCGCCGGCCGAGAATTTTTTGTCCGTTTTGGAGAAGCCGCTCAGGCTATTGTGCCGGAGCTGGAATGGGCCTTGATCGAGCCGGACGGCTCCTGGTCGGCCCCGCCAGACAACTGCGACCTCATCGTGTTAGCCGGCGACGCGTATCGAAGAGCATTTATCGATGCCATGACACAGCTCCCTCAGCCACGCTGGGCGCATACCGAAGACGCCGGTACGGACGGCCGTTTCTATGACGCCATGCGAGCCAAGGGTGCGCTCGTTTCCCATAGTCCTGGTACAAACGCCCCTGAGGTGGCTGAATTCGCTGTGGGCTTTGTGCTGTGGTCGGCAAAACGGTTTGGTGAATTGTCTGCCCATCAACGCCAGCATCGCTGGCAGGAAGCCGGGCTTGAGAGCCTGAGCGACAAAACCGCTCTGGTCATCGGCCTCGGTGCTATCGGCAGTCGCATTGTCGCCATGCTCACTGGCTTTGGGATGCGGATCCTCGGCATTCGTCAATCAACTCAGCCGGTGGTCGGGGTGGAGCAGCAAGGCACATTGGCCGACCTCCACCAGTTTCTTCCCGAGTCCGATTTTGTCATTCTGGCCACTCCGGCCACCTCCCAGACGCACGAACTCATCGGCACAGACGAATTGGCCCTTATGAGACCCTCTGCCACCCTAATCAATATCGCGCGTGGGGCCATCGTCGATACAACGGCGCTCAAAGCGGCACTGCGGGAAGGAAGGCTGCGCCACGCCTGTCTCGATGTCCTGCCCACCGAACCGTGGCCCGCAGACGATGATTTATGGGATATGCCGAATGTGTTTATCACCCCGCATACAGCCTCAACCTCGCCCCTCTATCTGCCGCGGGTCGGTGAACTATGGCTGGACAATCTCCGGCGTTATGTGGCAGGGGAGAAGCTACGACATCGAGTTGTTTGGCCGAAGAGGAAATGTGTCTAGCTTCAGATCTATTTGAATTGAAGGACACATCTCCTCTTATAGCGACAAGGGCAGCCACATGATGTTTACAGCACCTCGGCCTCTCGTAATTTCCCTACATCTTCCCAGGAATAGTCCAGTATATCGACTAGAACCTGTTCGGTATGCTCGCCAAACTCCGGGGCCGGGGCTTTCGGGTCGGCCGGTGTCTTACTCAAGATCAGGGGCGAGCCGACGATCTGCGTTTCTCCCCAGGTGGGGTGAGCATAATCGACGACATAGTCGTTGGCCTGCATTTGTGGATCGTCGGGCAGGTCGGCGATATTATTCACTAGCGTATAAATAAAGTCACCGCCGTCTCTCAGAATTTGCATCCATTCCGCGCGTGGCTTTGAAGCGAAAATTTCATCGATAATGGTGATGATCTCCTCGGCGTTACGGCCGCGCACTTTCATGTTCTCGAAGCGTGGGTCCTTCTCCATCTCTGGAATGCCGAGCGTCTTGCAGAAATCCGGCCAGTAGCGGTCGGCTTGCGGCATGGCCAGACAGATCCATTTATCGTCCTGGCACTGATAGTGATTCCAGAGCGGGTTTATCGCTTTCGTGCGATAGAAACGCTTGAACTCTTTGCCGAGGGTCAGGCGACAGGCCAGATTGAGCCCTTGGAGAGCCATCATACTGCCCAGATGCGAAGTGTCGATCTCCTGACCGATGCCTAGGCGTTCGCGGGCCAACAGGGCCACGGTAATCCCGTGGGCCAGCATAATGGCGCCCATCTGGTCGGCGATCCCTCCGGTAATGTTCATGGGCTCCATGTTCGGCTCACCCGCCGCAGTCATGATCCCGGACCTGGCCAAGCCCATATAGTCGAAGGAAGGTTCCTCTGCGTCCGGCCCGTTCGGGCCGTAGCCGGTTGCGCTGGCATAAATCAGCTTGGGGTTGTATTTCGAGAGGGTGACATAGTCCAGCCCCAGCTTGGCCGCCACACCCTTACGGTAGTTCTGGACAAAGACGTCTGACTTTTCGACCAGCTTATAGACGATTTCCTTTGCCTCGGGCTTCTTGAGATCAAGCGTGAGGCTCTTTTTATGGCGGTTGTTGGCTTCAAAATAATAGTTGCGTGCGCCGGTTTTGGCCCCGGCGATTTGCATCACGCCACGCCCGGGATCGCCTCCCACGCGCTCTTCCAGCTTGATGACCTCAGCCCCAAGGTCGCCGAGCATCATGGTCGCGACCGGCCCTTGCTGCCATATGGTCCAGTCAAGGACACGAATCCCATCCAGCGGCTTTGCCATATGCCTGCCCTCCTTTGATGTGCTTCTTGCTTGCCCGAACTCTAGCACAAGGCCAGGAGGCGAACAAAGTGAACGAAAGATAATAAAGATCGCCCAAAGCAAGAGGGCCGTGAGTAATCGGCAGGTAGAGACACTTATTTCTTCTGCGACTCCCAAAATCGGTCGGAGACGCTTTTGATCCGATCACAAAGTTTCACCAGCAATTCACCATTGCCATACAGAATAAACACGGTGGTCACGACCGCACCAACAATGAAGCCAAACCAGAACATAGACCCGACCTCCTATTGCCACCCGCGCCTGATAGAGGATCCACTCTGGACTTCCGTGAATCAGGCGAGAGCCTTACCTGTCTCGTGTATGAAAGGAGTTCCCGTGTCAAGAAAGGCTGTGCGCTAATCGAGAAAACATGGTGCCCGGCCTGCTAGGCTCAGAACCTATAAGTGTCTTGTCATCGTGTGTTCGATGTGTTTGTTGTTTCCAGGTTAGAGAGGCAGGAGGTCATGTCGGCCCTCCATTTCTGGCCATTCGGAAGCGCAGTTTTCCCGTCTCCGTCCCGTGCGGCCGACCCAGGGGCGCGGGGGGCCGCGGGTCGACGACCGTCGGGGGATCTCGGGCATCCTCCCCGTTATCCGTTCAGGTTTGCTGTGGTGCGCCGCGCCCGCTTGTTATGGTCCGCCCAAGACCCGGTCCGCCCGCTTCGGGCGCGGGAGCCAGGCGGAAGTGTTTGCGCGCCTGCTTACCCAGGATCTCTCTCGCCGGATCGGCCGCCCACGGGGCGTGCTCCCTGCCAAGCGACCTGCGGTCTGCGCTGCCGCTGGCCACCCCCTGATCCTGCTGCCCCCGCAGGCCAGGTCCGCGCCTGTCTCGGCGCCGGTCGCCTACGATGCCGTACGCCCCAAACGGCGCGCCCGCATCGCGCGCCTGTGTGGCCGACTCACGGATGGGTGCCGCCTCGCCCGGCGAGACGGCCGCTGTGCCCACTCCGGCTTCCGCGCCCTCTGCCTTGCCGCTACCGGCATCTGCTGGGTATGAGGCCTGAGTCTAGAGAACACTTCAGGGTGCGAGAAAATAGGGAAGACGCGAAGAGCAGTGTTGAAGAAATGCAGGAAATATTTGGTAAAGACACCGGAGTCGAATGGATGATGAAAAATGCATCGGAGAAGGACGTATATCTTGATGATGTGGAAATTCAAGTTAAGGAGAACGACATGAACCAACTGAAACGCGATCTCAATGAGATGCTCTTGAATACATCCGTACACACAACGTTCCATTCAATGAAAACTGAGCAAGGACGCTTAGAAAAGGAATTTGGGGAAGACGCGGTTGTCTCTGAGTACGCAATCAAGCAGCTCAATAAATACGCAAATGAACAGCATTCGGTAGATGATTTTTATGATGCTGAACATATCTACGTCTTCAGCTACCGTTTGAAAGACGTTGACGTTGCTCTCGTTCGCCACCCTGAAGGGGGAGCACGCAAAGGTGAACAACAGGAAAAACGAGTGAGAAAAATAGGAACGCAATTTCAATGCTTGCGTACATTCGAAGGACAAAAACATTCTCAAAGGCGCTGCGTATACAAGGTAATGTTTCAACTGGCTGGATTTGAAGAGCGTTGCGCACTGGAAGATGTTGTTGACGAATGCGAAAAATCATACGGGTTGACGCGAAAAGCAGTAATTCGAGCTCTCCGGCATTTAATTCATACCGGCATAATCAAGAACTTAGGGTGAAAAGAAACCCAACAACGTAACGCTCCCCTTCGGGGGAGCATCGGGAGTATGAATGACAAGAGGCAAATTCAAGAACGTCAAAAAAGTATGTGTCAACGTCTTTTCTTCACGTAAAATAGTTGAAGAAGAAATCGTTCGCTTGCGCAGCCAGTTCGGAAATCGTCTTCAGTACGAAGTCTACAGGGATCGCGTCAATCAGAAAACGAACAATGCGGAAGCGTACGTGCTTGTCTGGGATGTTGTGATGAAATCTACAAATAGGAGCAGAAATTTTTTCACTGGACCACACGGGAAGATCGCAAATGTTTTCAAGCTCTTTGCGCAACAAGAGAAGACGCGGAAGCGGAAACAAAAGGTGGTATATGCCCATGCAAAGGAGCAAGCCTGAAACTAGGGCCTGTTCACACTCATGTGGATGATTCTGCATGATGCTGGTCTCCTGGCTGTAGGGAACGCACGCAAGCTCCATACGCCCGGATCGCGCCCCCTTTCCCGGTGCCGCGCGGCCCTGTCCGCCTCTCCCCTCGCCCCGTGCTCCCCGCCCTCTGATCGGTCGCCGAGCAGGGCGGCACAGGGCGCGGGTTGCCGGCCCGCTTTGGCCCCTGGCCCCCCCTCTCCCCCCGGCTGCCCCGCTGGTCGCAAACCGGGGGGCTCGCCCGGGTCTTCGCGCATCTGCACCGGGAACAGCTCGCGCGCCTCACGCGGGCGGCCCGGTCGCTCGCCCGCCCCGTCGTCCAGGTCCCTCCCGCCGGCCCGGGGGCGCGAAAACAACCGGTCCTCAATCCCTCGGCCGCTCCCGGGGCGGGTGAACCACCACGATGCATAGGGGTGCCGCGGATGCTCGCACGGCGCTCGCCTGCGCGCGCTCGCCCGGGCCCGCCCCCCGCTCCTCCCGCGGTGCTGAGGGACCGGGCGTCCGCGGGCGCCCAGACGCGGCCCTTGGCCGTGGCACTGGGGTATGTGCCCGTGGGGCCGCCGCGGCGCACCCGGGTGAGCCCTTGGGCGCCTGCCCGTGAGCTGTCCACGCGGCGCAATGAAATCGCGCGGGTGTTGCGTCGATTGTAGGGATGCCGCCGCCTCTGCTCGCGCTTCGAGCAACGCGCCGTGCTCTTCCTCGGATGCAGCGTCTTCGCCCTCATCATCGATGCCCTGCGATAGTGTCAACAGATCCTAGGCTCAGGATCCATGAATTTGCAGTGTTGTGCCCTGGGGGCTTCAGGAGGGCCATGGCGGGTGCCCTGGGTGAGGTGCTGCGGCTTGCCCCTGTGCAGTGGGTCCCCACGCGCCCGTCTTGCCCCGTGGAATTCACGCTCAGGGTATTAGCGGGCTTGTGGGTCCCCACGCGCCCGTCTTGCCCCCGTCGCCCGGCGTGCCCCGGGGAGAGGAGCGCCGGGGTGTTGCCGGGATGAGTGCTGGCCGGCAACACGGCGGGCCGTGGCAGGATGCGCCACAGGCTGACGGGCCCCCCCCTATCAGGCGCCCCGCTCGGCGTCCCGCCATCTCACAGGGCCCCGGCCCTATCAACGATTCATACTTAACTCGTCCCGGGATTCCGTGTGCCGCCCGCGGCCCTGCAGATCGGCAGGGGTGAGTTTTCTGCGGAGCCGGTGGAATAATTTGCCCCGGCCGGCAAGGACGAGGGCCTGCCGCGGCCCGGGCTTGCCCGCGAGCGGGGCACGCGTGCACACGGGCCCGGCGGCGGGGGCAACCCGTGCCTGGCGGCGGCACGCCCGGTCCTGTCGCCGCTTGCGGAGGGGCGGGGCGTGGGCCTGCCGGCGGCGGCGATGGTGCTCGAGGCGCCCGTGCGCCCGGCGCCGGACTGGCCCGACCGCTCCGTGGCGTGGGCGATTGGCGCCCGCGGCCCCCGGTTGCGCGAGCCGGTGCCGGACACGGCGGGTCGCCGCGGCTGGGCGGCGAGGAGCGAGACTCCGCAGTCGGGCGGCCAAGGCCGTTACTGGGGCCGTTGGCAGCGCCCCGGGGGGCTCTGGGCGGCCTCGGCGGCCCTGCGTCCGGGCGGCAACTCGGCCCCCGGGCCGGCTCCGTCGGCGGGCCGGCTGCCGGCCCTCGACGCGCCCGCCCCTGCCCGGAACACAGCGGTGCTGGAAAGACTTCAGGCTCCTGTCGCAGACCGGCCGCGCCATGCGGACCATCCAGAATGGGGAGGAGAACCCATCGGCAGGAGAAGCAGACACCGACTCAAGCGCTTAGATTGATAGCCCCGGCCCCGTCCCACGGGTCGCCCAACGGGAGGAGGGAGTCCGTCACCGCCCGCGGGTTGCGCGGGGGAGAGCAGGCCCCTCGTCCTGGGGCTGTCGGCGGGCCAAGTGTCAATTCCTAGCGGCGCCCAGAGCCTTGAGCCGCCTCTGCCCGCCAGTGCCCTGACGCCCCTGAGTGCCGACACGGACGCCGCCGCCTAGCGCGCGGCCCGGCCCGCCACCGGCTTGGTGTCAGGCCTCCCGGCGCGCTGCCCTCTTCAGGGCCGCCATCGGTATTGGGTCGCTTCAATGAGGCCTGAGCCTAGGCAGGCGGTTTCGGCGCGCTATAATGGAGCGACCATGGATAAAAAGACGAAGTTTAACATCTGGTATCTCTTCCTTGCGCTCTGGGGCGTCGTCATCCTGCATAATGTATGGCTGCAGATGACTCGCCTGGAGCAGATCCCCTACAGCCAGTTTCAGGAATACTTGAATGATGGTCGCATTGCAGAGATCCGGATCTCGCAACACTACATCCAAGGGACGCTCAAAGATCCTGTCGAAGGACATCCCAGCCAGTTTGTGACGGTCCGGGTGGCACCCGACTTGGCCGAACATCTGGCTGCCCGCGAGATCCGCTTCTCCGGGGAGATTGAGAGCACCTTTGTCAGCGATCTGCTGTCCTGGATTTTACCCGTTCTGTTATTCTTTGGTGTCTGGCTGATTTTGATGCGACGGATGGCCCAGCGTGGTGGTCTCGGTGGTGGTTTTATGTCGATCGGGAAGAGCAAAGCCAAGATTTACATAGAGCAGGATGTCAAAGTCCGCTTCACCGATGTGGCTGGAGTTGAAGAAGCCAAGACGGAACTTCAGGAAGTCATTGAATTTCTCAAGACGCCGGAAAAGTTCAGTCGGCTCGGGGGGAAAATTCCGAAAGGCATTTTACTGGTCGGACCGCCGGGGACCGGAAAAACCCTTCTAGCCAAAGCAGTGGCGGGAGAAGCCCAGGTGCCGTTTTTCTCGATCAGCGGTTCAGAGTTTGTTGAGATGTTTGTCGGTGTCGGGGCGGCCCGGGTCCGTGATCTATTTACCCAGGCCAAAGAAAAAGCTCCCTGTATTATCTTCATGGATGAACTGGACGCCTTGGGCAAGGCGCGCGGTATGGGGCCCGTTTCGCATGATGAGCGGGAACAGACCCTGAACCAGCTACTGGTGGAAATGGACGGGTTTGATCAACGGGCGGGGGTTATTCTGATGGCGGCCACCAACCGGCCTGAGATTCTGGACCAGGCCTTGCTGCGGGCCGGGCGCTTCGACCGCAACGTGGTGGTAGACCGGCCGGATAAAACCGGGCGGCTGGCTATTCTTCAGGTGCACGCTCGCATTGTCCCCCTTGAGGCTGAAGCCGACCTGGAAGTGATTGCCGCCATGACACCGGGCTTCGCTGGCGCGGACCTCGCCAATATCGTCAACGAGTCAGCATTGCTGGCGGTCCGGCATGGCAAAGATACGGTGGGCTTATCCGAACTCCAGGAAGCGGTTGAGCGGGTGATTGCCGGGCTGGAAAAGAAGAATCGCGTCCTCGGCCAAAAAGAAAAGGCGCGCGTCGCCCACCACGAGATCGGGCATGCCCTGGCAGGCATGTCGTTGCCGGGGTCGGATGCAGTGCAAAAGATATCAATTATTCCGCGGGGTGTCGCGGCCTTGGGCTATACCCTCCAACTCCCAATCGAAGATCGGTTTCTGATGACCCAATCTGAGTTGGAAAACAAAATTGCCGTGCTCCTCGGCGGCCGGGTGGCCGAAGAGTTGATTTACCAGGAAATTTCGACCGGGGCCCGGGATGATCTGCTCAAGGCGACGGATATCGCTAAGGGCATGGTCAAAGCCTACGGCATGAGCGATAAGCTCGGTCAGCAAAGCTTTGACCAGGAGCGTCAGCCCCTGTTTCTCCAAAACGGCCAGCCGCACGGACCGGGAGATTACAGCGAGGAGACCGCCCGGGAGATCGACAAGGAGGTCCACCGTATTATCGACGAACAACACGTGCGTATCACCAGGATATTGAAGGCGAAGCTCCCCATTCTGCGTCAGGCCGCCCAGATCCTGTTAGAGAAAGAGACTATATCCGGGAAAGAGCTGGAAAGAGTGGTCGCTCAGTTCGAGCAGCAGCCCAATGTGGCGCTGGCGACGGGCGAGGTGGGCTGAGCGTTTCGGTAGGAAGATGCCCCTCTTGCCAGCCGTAGGGAAGGGCGGTATCTGTCCTGCTTGGTGCTCGACGCACTGGATGAGCCAAAGAAGGAGGGCGCCATGAGCAAGGAAGCGTTTACGGTCTCGGTCCCGGAGAGGGTGCTGACCGACTTACGGGAGCGGCTGGCAAAGGCACGCTGGCCGGGCGATTTTGCCAACGGGCAGTGGGCGTACGGGACGAATCAAGCCTATCTCCAGGAATTGGTCGAGTACTGGCGTACCGACTACGACTGGCGCGCGCATGAGCGCGAGATGAACACCTTCTCCCACTATAAGACGATGATTGATGGTGTTCCGATCCACTTTATCCACGAGCCGGGACAAGGCCCGAGTCCGACACCGCTGATCCTGAGCCACGGTTGGCCGTGGACTTTCTGGGACTTCCAGAAAGTCATTCGTCCGCTGGTCGATCCGGCCGCGTTTGGCGGCGACCCGCACGATGCGTTTGATGTGGTTGTGCCGTCCCTGCCAGGATATGGCTTTTCCACCCCGCTGACCACCCCAGGCATCAATTTCTGGCGAACGGCCGACCTGTGGCGCGGGCTCATGCAAGATGTCCTGGGCTATGAAAAATTCGCCGCTCAGGGCGGAGATTGGGGGGCGCTCGTGACCACTCAGCTCGGGCATAAATACGCCGAGCACTTGCTCGGCTGTCATGTCAATCTCATGGTTCCGCTGGATGTTTTTGTCGGCTCCATGCCCGAGGCGTCCGAGTATGGTCCAGGAGAGGAAGGCTGGTATGAAAAGAACCTGAACTTCTTTACTGCCGAGAGTGGCTATTCCGCCTTGCAGACTACCAAGCCGCAAACCCTGGCCTTTGCCCTGAATGACTCTCCGGTCGGGCTGTGCGCCTGGATTCTGGAAAAACGTCGCACCTGGAGCGACTGCAACGGGGAGGTCGAAAAACGTTTTAGCAAAGATGATCTCTGTACCACGATGACATTATACTGGGTTAGCCAGAGTTTTGGCACATCCGCCCGCTATTATTATGAAGCAACCCATAACCCCTGGAAGCCGTCGCATGAGAAGACCCCGGTTGTCCAGGCGCCGACCGGCGTTGCGGTTTTTTCGGAAGAAGTTATTCTCATGCCGCGCAAGTGGGCCGACGGGTATTACAATTTGCAACGGTGGACGTGTATGCCCTCGGGTGGGCATTTCGCGCCAATGGAAGAACCCGAACTCCTGGTCGATGATATCCGGGCTTTTTTCCGACCACTCAGAGCATAAGCTGTCGGGAGTGGATCCGCACGAACAGGACGACATCTATGAAACTCAACGGCACACGAACCGTCCCAGCCTCCCAACAGAAGGTGTGGAACTTCCTGACCGACCCGGACCAACTCGCCAAGTGTATGCCCGGTTGTGAGAGTCTGACAGAGAGCGGGGAGAATGAGTACAGCGGAGAGATCAAGGTAGGTGTGGCGGCGGTCAAAGGCGTCTACAACGGGACGGTTAAGATGGAGGATATCCGGCCGCCGTTCCATTACAAGCTCAGCCTTGATGGGAAGGGGAAGCAGGGCTTTCTCAAGGGGTCGGGCACGGTTGATTTAGCCGAGCAAAACGGTCAGACCACACTGACCTACCACGGCGATATCCAGGTCGGTGGCCTGCTGGCCAGTGTTGGACAACGCCTAGTAGACGGGGCGGCGAAGATGCTGATCGGTCAGTTCTTCAGGGCCATGGAGACCGAAATTCAAACCCTGCCCGATGAAGACAAATCGGGAAAACGGAACGGGCTGTGGCGGACTCTCGTCAGGCGGCTGAGCAGTCTGTTCGGAAAAGGAAGCACAGCGTAACTTCCGTGTCACCGTGAATATGCACTTCAAAGTCGGTATTGCCCAACTCAGCCCGCGTCTTGGAGATGTTGCTGCCAACCTGACCCTCTACGAACAGGCGATTGCCCGCGCCAGGAACGAGCACGTTCAGTTTCTCATCTTTCCCGAGTTGAGTCTGACCGGCTATCACCTGCGGGACATGGTGGCGACGGTCGCCCTGCGCCAAGATGCACAGGAGTTCGTCCAACTGCGGGAGCTGAGCAAATCGGTCGCCTACCTAGCCGGGCTGGTCGAAGAGAGCACGGACTTTTGTTTTTACAACTCTGCCGTTTATCTCAGTGCGGGCGACATCCGCCACGTCCATCGCAAAGTCTATCTGCCAACTTATGGCATGTTTGACGAGCAGCGCTATTTCGCACGCGGGGATAGCGTGCACGCCTTTGACACGCCGTATGGTCGGGCGGCAACCCTGGTGTGCGAAGACGCGTGGCATCCGTCCACGGTGTATATTGCGGCCCTCGACCGAGCCCTGATGCTCATCTGTCCGTCGTCCAGCCCGCTCCGCGGCATTGCTGACAAGAGAGAACGGGACGAGAACGCACGCTATTGGGAGGCACTGAATCGTGTGTATGCCGAAACCTTCGGGGTGTTTGTGATCTACGCTAATCGCGTCGGCTTTGAAGACGGGGTAGGGTTCTGGGGTGGTTCGGAGGTGATTGATCCTTTTGGACAGTGCATTGCCAAAGGACGCTATTACGAGGCAGATTTTGTGACCGCGGACATCAGCCTGGATGTCGCCCGACGCAAACGCGTCGCGGCACCGCTCTTGCGCGATGAGGACATCGACCTGACGATCAACGAATTATTGCGGATACGTGGCCGGAGACAATAAACGCATACCAGGAGGACCGAGCATGTCTTATGCGGACGATGTTATCGCTATTCAGCAACTGCTCCACACCTACTGCCATGTGGTCGACCGTGGTACGGTCGACGAAATCGCCGCCCTGTTTCATGCCGATGCGGTTCTGCTTCCGGTATACGAAAGCGATCAGTGCTATGCGGGCCGCGACGCCGTGAAGGGCTGGTATGCTAACTACGACAATACGCTGCGGAACGGCGTGCGCTTTCTGCGCCACAAAATCGAGTCGCCCGTAATCGAAGTATCGGGCAACGAAGCCACTTCAACCTGCTATCTGGACGCCGACGCCATCACAAAGTCGACGAATAAGCCCATGATCGTCTTTGGTCGCTATGATGACAAGCTTATCAAAGACGAAGGCCGCTGGTGGTTTAAGGAGCGCAAGATCATGACGTACTACAGCCTGTCGGCCGACGAATATACACCCGGCCGCGGGGCAGAGTAGAGGAATGCCAGTTAATCTCGTCTCTCCTCTCCAATTCCGGTGCTCCCCTGCCTAGCACCAGCTATACCCGTCACTGATGATGCTCTTGTCCTCGTCGGGACAAGAGCGTGTGCTGTTGAGCCGGCTTGGTTGACGCTGCGCGGACAAGCAAGATAGGCTGCCGCGCACCGCTTTGATCCAGGGAGTGGGCGTAATCTATGAAGAGTATCGTGTTGGTGAAGCAGGTGCCCGTGGTTTCGGCCATGAAGCTCGACCCGGAAACAAAAACCCTCCAGCGGGAGGGAGTGCCGTCCGAGGTCAGTTCGTTTGATGTCCGTGGATTGCTGAAAGCGCTGGAATTGCGGGACGAACACGGCGGTGAAGTCGTTACGCTGACGATGGGACCACCCCAGGCAGAGGAGGCGCTGCGCTACTGCCTGGCCCTGGGAGCGGACCGCTCTGTGCATTTGACGGACAGGGCTTTTGCCGGGGCAGATACGCTGGCGACCGCGCGTACCCTAGCCCTGGCGTGCGAGCGAGAAGGCTATGACCTCATCCTGTGCGGCCGGCATAGCACCGATGCGGAAACCGGTCAGGTTGGGCCGGAGATTGCCGAGCTGCTCGATATTCCTCAGGTGACGGGGGTAGCTGCATTGACGCTCGACACAGATGGAAAGACTATCCGGGTTGAACGTGAGACCGATAGCGGCTTTGACACCCTTGACTGTCCTCTGCCGGCGCTAGTGTCGGCCACCGAAGATCTGGCTCCGGAACGCTTCCCTAGGAAAGCTGAGCGACAAGCCGCCCAGGAGAAGCCGGTAGAGACGGTGACGGCAGGCGACCTTTCCGCGGACCTGTCCCAGTTTGGGGCTGCGGGATCGCCGACCTGGGTGGAGTCCGTCCAAACGGTTGAAGACAACCGTGAAAGTTGTGTGCTTGAAGGGGAGTTGTCTGAACAGGTCGATACTCTGGTTCAGTCACTCTTGGCTCGCGGGCTGTTTGGAACGTGGCAGGGTGATGGTGTCGCGGACGAGAGGAAAGTACGAAGTGCTGACCCCGAGCCGAACAAAGCAGTCTGGGTTGTGGCCGAAATCTTAGGGGACTCGATTCGACCGGTCAGCTTTGAGCTTCTGGGCAAGGCGGTTGAATTGTCGGCGCAGTACGGTGGTGAAGTGGGCGCTGTCGTAATCGGTCGTGCGCTTGACGCCCACATCGTGCCTTTAGCGGAGTATGGTGCCGACGTGGTCTACCGGGCCGAGGATGCCCGCCTTGCCTCCTATGACACCGATCTGTATGCCGCGCTGTTGAGTCGGGCGGTTCAAACCCACACCCCACAGGTGCTGCTGCTGGGCTCGACCGCGATTGGCCGTGACTTGGCGCCTCGGGTTGCGGCGCGACTGGGTCTCGGCCTCACCGGCGACTGTGTGGATTTGGAAGTCGATAACCGGGGGCGTTTGCTGCAACTCAAGCCTGCGTTTGGCGGCAATATTGTTGCACCGATTCTGTCCAAGACAACACCCGCAATGGCGACGGTCCGCCCCGGTATGCTGTCCCCCTCTCGGCCCGTTGCCGGCCGTCGAGCACGAGTGGAAAGACTGTCGCTTGAGGACGATGTCCACAGCCGGGTGCAACTGGTGTCACAAACGGGTGCCGACGCAGCCAAAGCTGCGGCCCTGGATGCCGCGGACATCGCTATTGGCGTTGGGAAAGGGATAGGCGGGCCGGAGAATCTGCCTGTGATTGAACAACTGGCCGATGTGCTGGGCGGGGCACCACTGGCTTCGACGCGGGATATTTCGGACCTGGGTTGGCTGCCCCGGCAGCATCAAATCGGCATCACCGGTCGGGCGATCGCGCCCAAGCTGTATTTTGCCATTGGGGTCCGAGGGGCGTTCGAGCACATGGTCGGCTTGCGCAAGGCCGGCACCATTGTGGCTATCAACATCAAGGCGAAAGCGCCGATATTCAAAACTGCCGACCTCGGTATTGTCGGCGACTACGCCGAAGTCGTACCGCTCTTAACCGAGGTCTTACGAAAGGCAAAGGTGGAGAGGTAAGCTTGTCTTGCGGGAAGAGCCGGGAGGCTCTCTTACGCCGCCCACCAGCGTGGGATCCTCGTCGACTCAGCAGAGCAATACAGGGCCCGGATTTTCCCCGGGTCGAGAGCTAGGTGCTGGCAGATCCACAGGAAGCTGAACGGGCTCTCGTCTTTTGAGAAGAACCACATCCGATCCAACTCAAATTGAGAGAGAAGTACGCTGTTATCCTTCCGCACCAAATCCCGTACCACAAAGGCATCGGATAAAACGTTACGGAGGAGCGCCTTGAATGGATTGTATAACGAGTAGCGGGGCATCTGCTCGCCACCTTCCACATCCACCATCATCATATCCACAGCAGCATGCATCATAATCTACAGTAGGTAGCTGTTAGTGCGGATTTTGCAACCCCCTATCGCTCTTCTCTCTCAGCCTGTTGATGCGACCGACTTCAGTCCTGCTCTGCTGGCCACGCTGTCCGAGGTGGTTGGCATAATTCCGTGAGCCGCTGCTCACTCAACCCCAGCGCTTGAGTGACGTCAGGCGGCTTGGGCCATGCCCGGTCGGGAAACTCAACACCATGTACCGTGCGCGGGGGTGGCGTCGCGCGGAATTGTATGAAAATGGACATGCTGATTGACCACCATGAGCAACAGCATAGTTGATTTTGTCAAAAGCAAAGGCGCCGGGTGAGTGTCCCTTCCAGGTCAGCCATGACTGTGTGCAATTCGACAAAAGCCGTGGCTGAGATTTCCGCCATACTCGTGACCTCTGCACGGCACACCAGCACGAGCGAACTGGCTGGTATTTGCTGCGAGCGCAGTGAGACTGCCCAGTGCGTATGCTCATGCAGCAGAGTGTTCGGGTCATCGAATTTTTACAGGGTTTCATGCGGCATGGTCGTATTCCTCTCTGTCTGAAAACTATGCGGCCTCGGAGGAAGGATGCAATGCACAGTTGCTTGCGAGTAGAAATCCCGCGCGGATGGGCACGGAAGGCGTGCGCGGCGAGCAGGTGCCCTATGAGGAGGGTGGAGCGTCTGTCGGGGGCCCGCAGCAACCAGAACACATACGCTGTGGCTGGTACTCAAGCACATTACCGTACCGGTCAAGCTCAAAATGACAACAATCCAGTAAAAGGCCTGTCAACTTGACCCGCCCTCGCTGGACGCGAGACTTGGCTCCGGACAGGGACAAACCTAAGCGTACACCGACTTCACTTTGGGTGAGCCCTTGGATCTCTGCCAGCTCTATGGCCTCTCGATACCGTGGCGGTAATTGTTGCACGATACATCCCAAGCCGGCCGCAATTTCCTCATTATAGTTCTCGTCTGAGGGGGGCTCTTCAGGGATGTCATCCGCCACGACACCGTCCGAGGTGAGGACCTCTTTCGAGACAAAGCCCTTGCGGAAGTGGTCTCTCAGCGTGTTATGGGCAACCCGCTGGACCCAGGCTGTCAGCCGTTCCTGTTTCTGGAGGGAGGCGAGTCCGTTGTGGACCCGCACAAATGTCTCTTGGAGCAGGTCTTCCGCCAACTGGTCATCCGTGACACGGCGGCGAAAGAAGGCGTGCAACTGTTGGGACAGCGCTTGCCAGGCGGACTCGGTTGAGACGCTCATCCGCCCTCCTATTCCGAACAGCATGCGGCCGCACAACGGGAGCTTTGAGTGGCCTCTTGGTGTGGCATGTCGTTTGTTTCCGCAGCGTCGGCATTCCGCCCCTCTCTGGTGTCATCTGGCGCATCGGCATCCAGGACTACAAAAATCTCCCAGGCGTTCCCGTCTGGGTCGGTGACCCAGGCTTTATTCTGCACAGCGTAACAACACGAGACGGCATCTTCCAGATATGGGTCGAGTCCTAGATCCCGCAATCGGTTCGCAATCCGAGCGACGGTCTCGGTCGATTTGACCTGCACTCCGAAGTGCGCACTCGGACCGGGCCGGGTCTGTTGTTTCGCATCTTCATGCAAAGTGAGATTTAGGGGCGGGTCGGCGACTTCGAATTTCGCATAGCCCGGGCGTACCTTGGTCGGCTCCTGGGCGAACAGGTGTTGATAAAACGTGGCGGAGCACTCCGCGTCACAGACGGACAAACCAATATGGACTCGGGTCGGAGTCCCGAATTCTACTGCGGATTGACCCTTCATCAAAGACCTCCTTATAACAGTATCTGTTTATATAGACGGATACTGTGACACAAAGGACGCAGCCCCTCACATGCATTGAACGACCTTTTCGATGTTGCGGGCTGGGGGCTGGGCAGTGCGCAGCCCCTCACATGCATTGAGCGACCTCTTGTGAAAAGTGGAGACGATACAGCAGTAGGGAATGCAAAAAGCCTTCATTGAGAACGCCTGCCTTGCCTCGTGGCTATGGCAGTATCCGCGACCGTCTCGCTCGGGCTGGGCGGCTGGAGTTCCCGCGGTCATTCAGGTCGGGTCGGTCGGGGAGTGTGTGACTCAGGCGACAACTTTAGCCCAAGACTAGAGATGGAAGAATGGCGAACAGCCTTTGCACCGCTCCGGGATAGTGAAGACCCACCCGACCTGGATATATCCGAAGGCGGTAGGGGACGCCTGACTCGCCCGAGCATGGCGTTACGCGCATTGACGTCACGGCCTCGTGGTTTGCAGAGGGCTCCCGCTCTACGGACCTAGTGACGGTTGTGAATCGGTAGGGGCCGAGAGGGAGGGAGACAGTCAGCAGTCACTCTATCTGTGCAGGGCTCGAAAGAGTGGCCTGCCGTCCGTTCTTCAGCGTCGCTCTCCTTGGCGACAATTCGGCTGGACCCTGCTCGAAGCGCTTGGCGCGATGAACATTGCGAATCTTTTCATGCCCGCTTTACATGGATTGACCGTCTCAATCTTCAGACCCTGAGTGCGGAAACTGCGCGGTTGAACGTACGCGAGAGCAGTCGATTGGTCATTGCTTCTTTGGCCAGAGAGCTGCGCAAGGCCGACGCACACCCAGTCCAGGGTGGAGCGTGCGACGGATTCGAACGCCTCCTCAATGGCCGATAGAGCAGACCATCGCCTTCCACTATGACTTTCGCGGCGACCGTTTTGACCCGCCGGCGGCCGGCTGGCCCGAGTGAGCGGGTCAGGTATACTTGCGGTGCCCAGGCGCAGATGCTCCGCCGGGCAACCGGGAGCGGCCCTGCTCTTTAATCGAGAAGATTCCTGCGAACGGGTTTCCGGTGCCCTATTTCGACCAGGACGACGCCCAACTCCCCAACTCGTGCACTCCCTCAGCGTGCGGCGGCCACAGTGGGGCTCGATAGGTGGTCGCTGACCTTCAACTCGTGCGGATGCAAGTCATTGCGTACAACCGCCGCGTACGCGTGACTCTCCAGCTCGGCTCAAATATCTATCTCGTCGAAATAAAGAGAAAACGGATGTCGGCAGGAGCGTCGCCTCCACCGTCATAACCGCGCCGACGATGAGTCAGGTAGTATCTTCCTGTCAACGAGTGTGGTTGTCTCGGCTGCGAACTTGCGTGGTGATGTGATCTTTGTTCCCCGTGGTCATGACGATGGCGGGATGGCTCTCGCGCCCTCGTTTCCTGTATGGAAGATTCTCGAAACGCGCTGTGATCAATCTTGCCGGTCGGGCCTGGATCAATTAGACTATGATGGTTGTTACCCATTGACCTCCCACCGCTGTTCGTCTACCTAGCCGCTTGTGTCTGCGGTGCCTGTATTGGGAGTTTCCTGAACGTATGTATTTATCGTCTCCCCCTTGAGGAATCGGTGGTCTCCCCAGGTTCCCACTGCCGGAGTTGCTCAACACCGCTTACTTGGTACGATAATATTCCTCTGCTCTCCTATTTGGTTCGACGCGGACGCTGTCGGGTATGCGGTGCCCGGTTTTCTGCCCGCTACTTCTGGGTCGAACTGCTGACCGCCGCCATCGCCGTTCTACTGCCGATTCAATTTGGCCTCACCCTGGCAACTCTGGGGTATTTCGTCTTTGCCGCAGCCTTGATCGTCATCACGTTTATTGATGTGGATCATAGAATTATTCCTGATGTCATTAGTCTGCCTGGGACTCTCCTTGGCCTACTCCTTTCCGTGTTCTCTCCACAGGTCACATTCTGGGAGTCGCTCATAGGAGCCGGACTTGGTGCCGGCGCCCTGCTGACCGTGGCGCTCGGTTATCGGGCCGTGACAGAACGTGAGGGGATGGGCGGGGGGGATATCAAACTGTTGGCCATGATAGGCGCTTTTCTGGGCTGGCGCGCCATACCCTTTACCCTGCTGGCCGCTTCTTGTACCGGATCGATGATTGGGATTGCCACCATGATACGGCGTCGGACCGACACCAGACTCGCTTTACCGTTCGGCCCGTTCCTGGCGTTTGGCGCAGGGAGTTACCTCTTCATCGGAGAATCCCTGACCGCATGGTATCTCGACCTCCGCTAACTGATCTCACCGTCCGGGTGAAAAGGACTACCGTATGATGTCGGCCGACCTGCCGCGGAATACTGAAGACCAGCCGCGTCCCGTGAACCCGCATGCCGTGTATACTGAACGGCTGAGTGAGCGCGAAAGCCAACTCCGCCACTGTACGCAGCGAGACCGCACGGTAGGCAACGCGCGTCTTGGGCTCTTTCTTGCTGGTTGCAGTGTTGCTTGGTTTTTCCTGCAGCCCGGCACCTTGTCGTGGGGCTGGCTGCTGCCTTTTGTGATCGGTTTTGTCGGTCTCGTACTCTCCCATGAGAGGGTCAAACACCAGCGGCTGCAGGCAGAACGGAGTGTGGCGTTTTACCTGCAGGGATTAGCTCGGCTCGAAGATCGTTGGGGTGAGCGCGGAGAGTCTGGAGACGAATTCCTGCAAGAGAACCAGCGGGCTGGGCATCCCTATGCTGCCGACCTCGACCTGTTTGGGCCAGGCTCGGTGTTTGCCTTGCTGTGCACCGCACGGACTTCGAGCGGACGCCAGACTCTGGCCGCCTGGCTGACAACACCAGCCACGCCCGAAGAGATTCGCGCTCGTCAAGCAGCCATTGATGAATTATGTCCCCGCCTTGGCCTGCGCGAGGAGCTGGCCCTCCGTGGCGACGATATCGTAGCCGGTGTTTCACCCCAGGCCCTACGAGACTGGGGGCGAGCGCCGCCCCATCTTTCTGACTGGTGGGTGCGTGTTGTGGCTGGCACCCTCTCGTTTGCGTCGTTAGTGACCCTTGGCGCCTGGGGGTTGACATCGCTAGGGCCAGTCCCGTTTGTGGTCGCGAGTGTCGTGCAAGGCCTTTTTGCCGCCAGTGCCCGGCAGCGAGTCGGACGTGCCATCATGAATATCGAGCGGGTCGGACGCGAACTTGGCCTGCTATCCGCAGTTCTGATCTGTCTCGAACAAGAGGTGTTTACGTGTCCGTGGCTGGCTCGTCTTCAGGCATCAATTGCGACGAACGGTTCCCCGCCCTCGCGTCAGATTGCTCGACTCAACCGTTTGATTACCTTGCTCGAATCCCGCAAGAATCAGATTTTCGTTCCATTGGCGGCTCTGCTGCTGTGGACGACACAGATTGCCGCTGCCGTCGAACGCTGGCGGGCTATATCCGGCCGAGACATTGCCCAATGGCTGCATGCGATCGGCCAATTCGAGGCCCTGAATGCGCTCGCCGGCTATGCGTATGAGCATCCGACCGATCCCTTTCCGGAAATTGCATCCCAGCAAACAGGCAGCCAACGGAGAGCCTGTTTTGAAGGAACCGAACTCGGCCATCCGTTGATGTCCGAACAACAATGTGTACGCAACGATATTACCCTCAAGCAGTCCCCCCAGGCGTTGATTGTCAGCGGCTCCAATATGTCGGGCAAGAGCACGCTACTCAGGACGGTCGGGGTGAATGCCGTCCTGGCCCTGGCCGGTGCTCCGGTGCGGGCGCGGCACCTCCGCCTCTCCCCGCTGACGCTGGGCGCAAGCCTGCGTATCCAGGATTCTCTGCAGGCCGGCACCTCCCGCTTCTACGCGGAGGTGATACGCGTTCGCCGATTGATGGATGACGCGGCGGGTCCGGTGCCCTTATTGTTTCTTTTGGATGAGATCTTTCACGGGACGAATTCTCACGACCGCCAGATTGGCGCAGCCGCCGTGGTCCGGAGTCTACTTGAACGGGGGGCCATTGGTTTGGTCACTACCCACGATCTCGCCCTGGCCCGGATCGCCGATCATCTATCTCCGCGCGTGGCCAATGTCTGTTTCGAGGATCAATTCGAAGACGGCGAGCTGCGGTTCGATTACCGCATGCGAGCCGGTGTTGTCAAAAAAAGTAATGCCTTGGCGCTGATGTGCTCGGTCGGATTAGAAGTCGGCTAGCCTTATGTTTCCCAGACTGAAATAGAGTATAAAGGTATGAGCAGAGTACTTATTACCTTCGAAGGGGGAGAGGGGTGCGGCAAGACCACCCAGCTCAAACTATTGGCCGATGTGCTGCGCGGGCGGGGACGCGATGTTGTTACAACGAAGGAGCCAGGGGGCACGCCGCTGGGGAGCAGTTTGCGAGATCTGCTCCTCTACAACAAACGCCGCGGTCGCCCGCGTACCGAGGCGTCTCCCTCTCAGGACCATGCCCCGCTCTTTCCTGCGTTCGCCGAACCTCCTGATGCGGGCGGTTCTCCCGAGCCGGTGGCCCCCACTACCAGCCCAGTGCCACAGGCCGAGATGCTACTCATGCTGGCCGACCGGACGCAACACATACACGCCGTCATTCGGCCCGGCCTTGATGCAGGGCGGATCGTGTTGTGCGATCGATTTGCAGACTCAACCACGGCTTACCAGGGCTATGGGCGAAAAATCGACCGCAAAGTCGTTGCTGAATTCAATGCGTTTGCTTGCGACGGCTGTTGGCCGGTACTGACTCTCGTGCTGGACCTCCCGGTCGAAGACAGCCTAGCACGACGCGAATACAAGCGGAAGGATGTCTTTCAAGCCGAATCGCTCGCGTTTCACGAGCGGGTGCGTGCAGGCTTCCTCGCCATTGCCCGCGCCGAACCCGAACGAGTCTGTCTGATTGATGCGGCCCAGGATATCAAGGCGGTCCACACCGCTGTTCTTGCCGGTGTCCGCAAACGTCTGCCTGCCCTTCTCTAAGGAGAGACTCGGGGAAAACCATGCTGCTGGACCAGATACACGGCCACGCCTCCGCGCTTGCGACATTGCGTAAGGGGCTGGCCACTGACCGAGTTGCCCACGCGTACCTCTTTACCGGGCCGGACGGCATCGGTAAGCGTTGTACCGCCATTGCCTTGGCGTACGCTTTACTCTGCCAGGAGGCCCCTCAGCGCGGGTGCACCTCCTGTCCCGCCTGCGTGTCTTTGCAAGCGGGCTCCCATCCAGACTATTATTGCAGTGGACCCCTGCCCGGAAAGCAGAGCATGGGCATCGATCAGATTCGGACGATGCAGCGCTTTTTAGGGCTCCGGCCCGTTCTCGGCGGCAAGAAAGTCTGCCTACTCAATGAGGCGCATATTCTGACAGACCAGGCACAGAGTGCCTTGCTCAAGGTTCTTGAAGAACCGCCCGGCGACGCGGTTATCGTGCTGATTGCCGTGAGCGGGGCCACGCTCTCCCTCCCTCTGCTGTCGCGCTGCCAACACGTGCGTTTTGCTCCCCTGCCGGTTCAGGACGTGGAACGTATCCTGCGGCAGGAGGCCGGCCTGGAGGCCGACACTAGCCGTCTCCTCGCCCGCTATAGCCGTGGGAGTATTGGCCGTGCCCTTAGCCTTGATCCACCTACCCTGATTGAGGAGCGACAGCGGGTCGTCGAGCATCTCTCCACCGTACACGGCGCTTCTTTTTCGACCCTGTCCCAACTGGCTGCATGGCTGGTGGCCGACCGGAACCCCAAGACAAAGAAGAAGGCCGAGCCATCGGCGGCATTGGAGAGGGGGGCTCGCCTGGAACTCGTTCTGGCCTGGTATGAAGAGGCCCTGCACTACCTCTTACTTGGCAAGAGTGCGGTCGTGCGCTATCAGGACTGCCTGTCCGCCTTGGGTCAGGCGACCGCGAACGTGCATATCTCTAGAGCCCTACGTGACCTGACTGTCGTCTACGATACGATGCAGGCCCTGGATCGAAACGCCAACCCGCGACTCGCCGTTGAAGATATGTTGCTGGAACTTGCCGAGGGGGTACCCGCCCGCTAGGAAAGAACGATTCGAGGAGGTACATATGGGTCACCCGCGGCATATCCTTGTTGGCGTTGCCTGGCCATACGCAAATGGCGAGCAACACATCGGCCATATTGCCGGTGCCTATCTTCCACCCGATATATTTGCTCGCTTCCAGCGTATGCGCGGCAACCATGTCCTGATGGTGAGTGGCTCCGACACGCACGGCACCCCTATTACCGTCCGGGCCGAAGCCGAGGGAGTCAGCCCGGCTGAAATCGTCGATCGGTTTCATGCGACGTTCGTCGACAGTTACCTCAAGCTCGGTTTGACGTTCGACCTCTTCACCCACACGGACACCCAAAACCACTGGGATGTGACGCAGGACATTTTTCGCACCCATCTGGAAGGAGGCTACATCTACCAGGACAGCCAGCAGCAGTTGTATGACACTCAGGCAGACCGTTTTCTGCCCGACCGTTATGTCGAGGGCAACTGCCCGTTTTGTGACTACGACGAAGCGCGCGGGGACCAGTGCGACCAGTGTGGGCGTACCTACGAGGCGGTCGAGTTGAAAAACCCGCGCTCACGGATTACCGGGAATACCGCCCTCGAAGTCCGTGCGACCGAGCATTACTTTCTGGATTTATCGAAGCTCCAGGAACCGCTGCGGTCTTGGCTGCAAGACGGCAAAACGCACTGGCGGCCGAACGTCATCCATTTTGCGCGCACCCAGGTCGAACAAACGGAGTTGCGCGGCCGTCCGATCACCCGCGACATGGAGTGGGGCGTGGCAATCCCGCTGCCGAACACGGAGGGGAAGTGTATCTATGTCTGGTACGATGCCGTCATCGGCTATCTGAGTGCGGCAAAAGAATGGGCTCAGCTCAACAGCGACACCGAACAGTGGAGACAGTGGTGGGGGGCCACTACCAACCCCCAGGCGCGTATCTATAACTTTATCGGTAAGGACAATATCCCCTTTCATGCCATGATGTGGCCAGCGATGCTGATTGGCTACCAGAGACTGAATCTGCCCTATGACGTTCCGGCCAACGAATATCTGAATATGTATGGCCGGAAGTTCAGCAAAAGTCAGGGGCGGATTATCAGCATCTTAGACGTGCTCGAACGCTATCAGGCTGACGCGTGGCGCTACGCGCTCACCGCTATTGCGCCGGAAGCAAACGATGTGGATTTTACCTGGGACGATTTTGTTGAACGTGTAAATAACGAACTGGTGGCAAATTGGGGCAACTTGGTGAACCGGGTGTTAGGCTTTGCCTATAAGCGATGGAAGGGGGCTGTCCCCGAACCGGGGCCGTTGAGCGAAAAAGAACAAGGTCTGCTTGATGAAGTCAGAGCGGGGTTCCGCAGTGCTGGGGACCTATACGACGGTGTGAAGCTCAAAGCCGCCATGCAGGAAGTCCGACGCCTAAGCCAACGGGCGAACCAGTATCTGCACGATGCCGCGCCCTGGAGCACGATCAAGACGGACCCGCAACAAGCCGCTACGTCAGTCTATGTGGCGCTGCAAGCCATTGACTGGTTGAAAATTCTCTGGGCCCCCGTACTGCCTCACACCAGCCAACAACTCCACGAGTTCCTCGGTCATGACGGTCAGCTTTTCGGCCGTCAGTATACGCAGACCGTCAAAGACGCCCGAGGTGAGCACCTCGTGCTGCGCTATGACAACAGCCAAGCTGTTGGCCGGTGGGAACCGGGGACACTCGCCCCGGGCCAGACCCTGCGGCCGCCCGCGCCGCTATTTGTCAAACTCGACGAAAACGTTCCGGAGCAAGAGGCGGCGGGGTAGCTGGAGCGATGCCGACCATGCGCTTGGCCGACTCACACTGTCATCTAACCGACCCCCAGTTTGACGAAGACCGGACCGCTCTCCTGGCCCGTGCGCGCCAAGCCGGCATCGAACGTTTTATCACCATTGGAGCGACGGGCGAATTTTGGCATAACGAAAAAGCCGTGGCGTTGGCCCAGGAACACCTGGATGTTTTTGCCACGGTGGGTGTGCATCCGCACGACGCCGAAACGATTACCCCGAAAACCTACGACCAGCTTCGTCGCTTGGTCCAGGATCCCAAGGTTGTCGGATTAGGTGAGACCGGCTTGGATTTTTACTACGAGTATTCTCCCCGCGTAGCGCAGCGGAGGCATTTCCGCACCTTCATCCAACTCGCGCTCGAACTCGATCTGCCGCTCTCCATGCATGTCCGTGAGGCCTACGCTGAGGCTGCCGATATTCTCCGCCAAGAAGGTGGTGGCCGCGTCCACGGTGTGATGCACTGTTTTACCGGCACTGCCCTAGAAGCCGAGGCCCTGCTGGCGCTGGGTTTGTCTCTTTCGTTCAGTGGGATCGTGACATTCAAGAATGCGCGGGAACTGCGCGCGGTCGTGCCGCTAGTGCCAATGGATCGGCTGCTCATTGAGACCGATTGCCCGTATTTGGCCCCGGTCCCATACCGCGGCCGACGGAACGAACCTGCGTATGTCTCTCAGGTGGCGGCAACGATTGCTCAACTCAAAGCCGTGCCGCTCGAAGAGGTGGCTCAGGCCACGTGGCGCAATACCGCACGCCTCTTTCGGCTCGACGCCTAGCCGCGGAAGGAGCGCCCCTGACGCGGGTCGAGACTCTCTCGGCATTCCTTACAAATCCCGTATATTTCCATCTTGTGCGTGGTCGCCACAAAGTCGTAGCGCAGAGCAAGTTCTTCCTGGAGTTCTTCAATCCGGGGCTGGACGAATTCGATAATGCGTCCACAGCGTTCGCAGATCAGATGATCATGGTGCCGTTCGGCTTCAACATTCTCAAAGCGGGCTTGCCCATCGGCAAAATGGCGCTCCTCAGCAAGCCCGCACTCTTTGAGCAATTTGAGGGTCCGATAGACGGTGGCGTAGCCCACCCGAGGATTGACTTGGCGGACTTCGCCATAGAGTTCTTCCACGCTGATGTGGCGGGTGACCGAGAAAAAGACGCGAGCGATGTCTTCTCGTTGAGCGGTGGCCTTGAGCCCCTGCTCCTTGATCCAGAGCCGAAAGGCGTCAAGCCGCTCACTCATGACGGATGGTCTCCTGTGATGCCTGCGAGCAGGTGACGGATTGACGGCGACAGTGCCTGGGTATCAACCTCGAGTTGCGATAACGCGTCGAGCAAGATGTCAACCCGTTCGGTCACCGGGCGATCTCGGTCGAGGAAGACGATATCTTGATCGCGCACTCGACAACTCCCGCCGCGAACGCGATATCCAACTCCACGCAGCAATTTTTCCTCTCGGACCTGGATGCCTAGCCGTGTCGCGACCTCTTTCAGCTCTCCGAGCGTCGCGTTCTCTCGTCTCCCTCCACTGCCCCGACCGCCTCTCCTCTTCTTTTTTGTCATGATTCTATTGTGACCAAGGCCGGAAAACTTGTAAAGCGCTCACTGCGCAGACTGCCCCCTTGCGGGCTTGCCTATGGATCGGTAATATTCGCTAACCGAACGGTCAGCCTGCATGGGGGCAACGTCTAGTAGGCCGGGGGCGAGGAAGGATATGCGGTTTCCATTACATATCACGACCGACATGATTAAATGGCAGCTCAGGAACAAGCTGCGCGGCCAGTCTCGTTACCCTGTTGTGCTCATGCTTGAGCCTCTCTATACCTGCAATCTGGCCTGCGTAGGGTGTACGCCGGAGCGGCACCAGGGCGACCTCAAAGACCGCCTCTCTTTGGAACAATGCTTTGAAGCGGTGGACCAGTCCGGAGCGCCGGTGGTATCAATTTGTGGTGGAGAACCCACTGTGTATCCGGAGCTGCCGGAGCTTGTCGAGGGGGTCATTGGCCGCAAGCGCCACATCTATCTGTGCACCAACGGGATTTTACTGGAACGATTTTACAAAAAAGGGAAACCACATAAGCGCCTGTCCATCAACGTTCACCTGGATGGTCTGCGTGACACCCATGACTTCGTGTGTGACAAGCCTGGCGTCTTTGACCAAGCCGTTGAAATGATCAAGCTCGGCAAACAGCTCGGCTACTCCATGTGCACCAATACTACGGTGTTCCGTGAAACCAGCATGGAAGAGATCGAAGAGATGTGCGAGATGCTGACCGAGCTTGGAGTCGACGGCATCATGGTTTCGCCCGGCTATCATTACGCGGCACTCGAGACCAATCACTTTTTGTACCGGAATGAGATCCACCAAAAATTCAAACACGTACTGAAACTATCCGAGCGCTACAAGATCTCGCTCACCCCGCTGTTCCTGGAGTTTGCCGCAGGTGAGCGCGACTATCCCTGTACGCCGTGGGGCAATGTTACCCGGACGCCCTTTGGCTGGAAGGGCCCGTGCTATTTAATCGGCAAGACATATTTCAAGACGTGGGACGAGTTCTGGAACGGGGTGGATTGGGACTACTGGGAAAAACGTGAAGACGCCTTGTGTCAGAACTGTCTCATGCACTCCGGCTTTGAAGCCTCGGTCATGCGCAAACTGCCCGAGAGTCCGCAGGACATGCTCCGCATGGCCAAGTGGCTGATGGCGGCGTAAGCTCTTCCCGCCCGCCTCTCGTTTTCCTTTCCCCGCTGGGGAGGGTGCTTCCTGCCCCCATGCAACTTCGGGCCACGACAGGAAAAAAATTATGGGAGCCCCCCGCTCCACTCTTTCCACCTGGAAAGATCGCAAGTGCCACAGAGCCACTGCCACCCAACTCGCCGAGTGGGAGGAGCGATACCGGCAACACTTCGAGTATTTCAACCGTCAGTACTTCGCCAATGCGTTGCCCCCCTACCGTGTCACGCTCCATGAGCCACTCATCGTTCCTGGGATACCTGCCGCAATGAGTCGATACATAGCCGGCTATTGCGATAAAAAACGCCGCCGCCTTTTGTTGGAGGCTTTTCCTTTCCCCAAAGGGGAAGGCGTCCTGCTCCATGAAATGGCCCATATAGCGACTAACGTGCACCACGGCCCGCGCTTCCGCCAAGAAATGATCCGCCTCGCCGCTCTGGCCGCTCCGCTCGGTCCGATCAACCTTGCGACCTATGTGACGGATGGGCCGGATCGACTTGTCCGGTAGGCCGATCAGCCCAATGGGCGTCACCTAGGGCTACGACTATATCGCCCCGTTCGAGAACGTGTCGAGTCCCGGATGAACAGGCCGCCTCACAAGGCGCATCAAGCGCGTTCCAGGCTTCGTTCATCGCCTCTGTGAATGCCTCGGTATCGTGACGGATGATATGCTCCGCAACCGCCTCACTGTCCAACGGACGGCGAGATTTCTCTCGGCGCCGAGCGAGGTGTTCCGCAGCCGTATGTCATGGAGTCAGGGTATTGAGACCGTCGTTTTCACACGGACCGTACAATTTCCCTCCAGATGATCGCATCAGACCTTCGTTCGGCTTGCCGCAAAATCCTATCCTGGCATAATGGGCTAGGTTGCGACGCAGAAAGGAAACTCTTCGCATTATGTCCACTATGAAGGTTGCCCGTTGGTACGACTCCACCGATATTCGTTTTGAAGACGCTCCTATCCCCGCTGTGAGGCAGGGTGAGGCGCTGGTGAAGACGCGGACATGCGGGATTTGCTCGGGCGATGTGATGGGCTGGTATATGAAGAAAAAGGCCCCGCTGGTATTTGGACATGAACCCACGGGTGAAATCGTTGAAGTCGGTGGGGGAGTGGAAGACTTCCAGCCCGGCGACCGAGTGTTTGTCCATCATCATGCTCCGTGCTTTTCGTGCCGGGCGTGTCAACGCGGTGAGTTTGTCCAATGTCCAACGTGGCGATCAACAAAGATTGTTCCCGGTGGGATGGCTGAATACTTCGTGGTGCCCAAGGACAATTTAGCCGGTGATACCTTACGTCTACCTGAGCAGATGTCGTTTGCCGACGGCTCTCTGGTCGAACCTACGGCCTGCGTGGTCAAATCCCTGCGACGCTCGGGGGTTCAGGCCGACGCCAGTGTCTTTGTGATTGGACTCGGTATCATGGGGCAGTTGCATGTCGCTCTGGCGAAACACGCGGGGGCTCGAACCATTATCGGAACCGATTTCGTCCCCTATCGCTGCACGAGGGCGCGTGAACTCGGTGCCGACCTCGCGCTGAATCCGCACGACGTGAAGGATGATAATGTCGAGAACGCGCTGCGGGAATACACCCGGGGCGAGATGGCTGAGATCGTCATTGTTGGACCGGGTTCGGTCGAAGCCATGCAACTCGGTCTGCGCTGTGCGGCCAAAGGCGGAACCGTGGTGCTGTTTACCGCCAGCAAGCCGGGCGACACGCTGACGCTCTCGCCTAACGACCTGTATTTTAACGAAGTCCGCCTCATCCCCAGCTATTCCTGCGGGCCGAACGATACCCGCGAAGCCCTCCGGCTGGTTCAGGATGGCGTCATTACCTCCGAAAAATTTATCACCCATCGTTTCCCCTTTGAGCAACTCCACGCTGCCTATCGCAACGCGGCTGCGGCGCGAGATTCACTCAAGACGATTATTGAGTTTGCCTAAGGAAGGCTATGTCCGCTCCCAAAAGTCGTCTCATGCGCGCACAAAAAGACCATGACGCGTACATCTGGTCCGAGGTCGAATGTGAGGACTACAAGCAGAGCCAGGAAGCGGGACGAGAGTGGAGAAGCGTTGTCCGCCAGGTTCTGGTTGGTAAACAGGCCGAAGCGACTAGCTTCCATCTGCGCTATTTTGAAATCGAACCGGGCGGCTCCTCCAGCTTGGAGAAGCATGCCCACGCGCATGTCGTGATTGCTGTGCGCGGGCAGGGGCGGGTGGTGCTGAACGATCAAACCTGGGAGGTGCAGGCACTTGACACCGTGTACGTTGCTCCCTGGACCCCCCATCAGTTGCTGGCCGGTGGCGATGAGCCCTTTGGTTTTTTCTGCATCGTCGACGCAGAGCGCGACCGCCCCCGGGCCGTCTCTCCGCAGGATGGGCGGCTCGCTCAGGCTTTGGGCGCGCAATCCGATAGGCCGGGCTGAGCCACAACCGGCGTCATGCCAAATGGGGGGCTGTTTAGTGCTCAAGGAGGAGTTATCGCGCGGTGCTGGGACGGGCGTTGTTGCCGGAGGAAGTTGGATATTTTGCGGAGGTGGCACGGTGCATTGAGGCGATATCGACGATAAGCGATGCCCCCCTGGTGTCTGATTACGCTCCCAGCGCCTCCGACCTGCGGGACTGTTCATTCAAGAATCCGTGCCTCTTCCCCATCCCCCGTCTTCAAATTCACTGCCCCGCGTCCCCTGAAATCCTGTGAGCCGAAATATCCGAGCTGCTCGTTCGTTGCATTAAGAAACGCCTCCTTGGAGTACGGGTCTCGACTACAAAGATGACCGACCTCCAAGCGCACTGAACGCTTCCGTCGTTCGGGTCGACTCGCACTGCAAACCTACGCTCCCTTCACTGCAGGTCTGCGTTTCAGGACGGTGACACCAGCGGGCTATCCGAGCGAAGAATTCTTCGGCATCGGGACTTGCCCCGTTCCTCGACGGCCATTGCCCCCGGATTCGGCATCGGCGGGTAGACAAATATCGCCGGAACACTGCATATCTTCCTTATTGGGATGGCGACAGCGTCCAAGGCGGACTTTTGATTGCTGCACGTTTGGCCTGCCATGAAACCGTAGCGCCAGCCCTCCGTTAGCCCCACCGGGAGCAGGTGTTCTCTCGTCCAGGCGTCCGTGGTCATCTGACAGGCGCCGGAGGGACAAACGTCATCCTTCATCACCTGTCCAAGCCCTGCATGCTGCTTGGGAATATGCTTTTCAAGGCCTCCCCCTTTGCTGACGAGAAAGGAGCTATGCTAAAAGAGGGGAGCGTACAGATCGCTGATGCCATACCAGACCCTGCCCGGTAGGAACACGTGTTTGGGGTGAGGGGGGAAGGACGAGGAACGAGGAAAAGCATGGAGAATCCATTAGTTGCTGTCCAGCAATTGGGTCAAAGTATCTGGTATGACAATATCCACCGCAACCTTATCACTTCTGGTGATCTCCAGGCCATAGTCGATCGTGACGGCCTCCTTGGCCTGACGTCGAATCCGGCTATCTTTGAGAGGGCGCTGACGAGCAGTTCCGATTACGATCAACCCATGCGGGCCCTGATCGAACAAGGGGTTGGGTCGGCCGTGGACGTGTATGAGCGTCTAGCGATTCAGGATATCCAGATGGCCGCGGACGTGTTGTTCGAGGTGTATCGAAGAACCGAGGGCAAAGACGGCTATGTCAGCCTTGAAGTCTCTCCCTATCTGGCTCATGATACGCAAGGAACCCTCGAAGAAGCCCGTCGCCTGCACAAAATGGTCGATCGGGCCAACGTCATGATTAAGGTGCCGGCTACCCAAGCCGGTGTTCTGGCCATCGCTCAGTTGATCGGTGAGGGGATCAACATCAATGTGACCCTGCTCTTTGCGGTCGAGGCGTATCAAGCGGTTGCTGAGGCGTATCTGGACGGCTTGGAGCAACGCGCTCAAAAAGGAGGGGACCTGAGTACGGTGGCGAGTGTCGCCAGCTTTTTTATCAGTCGCATTGACACCCTGATCGACGACAAACTCAGCCAAGCGGTTGAGGCTGCAGACAGCACTGAGCAAAAGGCCAAGATCAAGGGCCTGCTCGGGAAAGTCGCCATTGCGAACGCAAAAATTGCTTATGCCGCATATAAAAAGCTGACGGCCAGCGAACGCTGGCAGGCCCTCGAAGCAAACGGCGCTCGACCGCAACGTCTCTTATGGGCGAGTACGAGCACGAAAAATCCGCGCTATGCCAAAACGCTCTATGTCGACGAACTGATTGGCCCGGACACCGTCAACACCATACCGAGCGAAACCTTTGCGGCCTTTCGGGAGAGGGGGCGGGCCGAGTCAAGGTTGACCACGAACTGGGAAGAGAATTTAGCGGACGCGCGGACCATCATTCGCACCCTGGCTGAGGTGGGAGTGTCGCTACACGACGCGACCGACCAACTCCTGGATGAAGCCGTGCGTAAATTTGTCGAACCGTTCGACACGCTGCTGAGTGCAATCGAGCGCAAACGCCAGGCCATGTCGGGCCGTGAGTTAGCCCAGCAGACCTATAGTCTGGGGGACGCTTCCACCCCCGTCGAAGCCAGCCTGAAAGACTGGCGGACACAAGGGAAAGTCCGGCGCTTATGGCAGAAGGATCCTGGACTCTGGTCAGGCAAGGATGAGGGTCAGTGGCTTGGCTGGCTTGATATTGTGGAGGCACAGCGAGCGAACCTCCATCCCCTCACTCAACTCGCCGAAGAGATCAAGGCCGACGACT